>NZ_LBHV01000009.1 GCF_001005825.1 Rhizobium sp. LC145 | reverse complement strand
GAGGCCTATGTGAAGGCGCGCTATTCAAAGCATTTCGAGATCACCGAGGAAGCACTCGCCTGGCTTCTCGAACGGACAGAGCATCTCCATCGCCTCGTCGAAACGATCTGCAAGGAGCGGCTGGCGGAATTGGAGCACAAAGCGAGCTTTGACAGCGGTTGACCGGACCGACGAGCGAACAAGCGATCGTCGGTCCGCACTTGATGGGGTTCAGCCTTCCAGCCAGCGAACTTCCTCATCCGAAAGCTTCACCCGAAGTGCCGAGAGGCTGTCTTCAAGCTCGGCCACGGTCCTGGGGCCGATAAGCGGCACGACCGGGAAGGGCTGGGTAATGACATAGGCAAGCGCGATATGGATCGGGCTGCATCCACGCTTTTTCGCCAGTTCAATTGCTCGATCCCGGCGCTCGAAATTCCGCTCCGAGTACCAGACGCGGACGATTTCCTCATCATCGCGCTTGTCGCGTCCGGCCCTTTCCGTAAAGAAGCCGCGCCCCTGGCTCGACCAGGCGAAATTGGGAATTTGCCGGGCATTCAGCCATTCTTTCCACGCGTCGTCGGAAGCGGCGACACATCCTGCCCAGATCGGGTCCAGCATCTCGGCAAGCGAGAAGTTGTTGGAAAGCGCAGCCGGCGCCGTCTTGCCGTTTTTGGCGGCATAGTCGACAGCCTCGTCCATGCGCTCGCGCGTCCAGTTGGAACCACCGAAAATACCACGGATCCGGCCGCGCCTGACCTCCGCATCCATCGCATCGACAAACTCGCCGACCGGAATATCCGGATTGTCGCGATGCATGAAGTAGACGTCAACATAATCGGTCTTCAACCGCTCCAGCGACTGATCCAAATGCCTGGCGATCACATCCGGATAGCAAAGCGGCGAATGCGCTCCCTTCCCGATCAGCACGATCTCCTCGCGCGGCACCTTCCGGCTGGTATGCCAGTCCCCGAAAATGCTCTCCGTCTTGCCCCCGGCATAGATATACGCCGTGTCGAAGACATTGCCGCCGGCCTCGTAAAACGCGTCGAGCGTGAGCGAAGCCGCAGCAAAATTCGGAAAGAACTCGAAGCCGAGAGCGGCAGCCGAGACCGGCTTTTCGAGCCCGGGAATCTTGCGCTTTGGAATGCTGTTTCCGGGCCTGACGACCTCGCCTGCGATATTCGTGACGCGCTTGGCAGCCGTTTCGACCCCATATGCTAGCCCGACGGACGCACGCCAGCGATCGAGCACACGCAGGTTGCCGAGCGCGTCCTCCCTGTTCATGCCGGGGAAGACGAACTCGGTGCGGCCAGCGCGGATCGCCTCGCCCACGGCATCGACCTCGAAGGAATAGAGGTAGCGCTTTTCCTCCATCTCGATCGTCTGCCGCTCGTTGCCTTTTATGATGTCGATGCGCCCCACCCCGCCCTGCCGACCGGAGGCGTACCAGAAATCCTTGACTTCGATGCGGCCCTTCGAGCCGATGATCCGCAAAGTATTGTCCTGCTGCGCCATGATCGAGCAGGACACTTCCGCGATGATGCCGCTCTCGAATTTCAATACGGCTGATGCCCATTCATCGACGCCGGACTGGCCGAGATGAGCGACACCGGAGACGGTGACAGGCTCGGCAAAGGATTTACCTTCAGCCGCACCCGCCAGCATCCGCACCATCGATACCGGATAGCCGCCGACATCGAGAATGCCGCCGCCTGCCATGTCATTGGCGAACAGGCGGTGTTCGGGCCGGAAAGATCCCATATCGAAGCCGAAGCTTGAGCGGATGATCCTGACTTCACCGATCGTCCCTTCCCTCACCAGTTCGGCGATCCGCGCGGTCTGCGGATGGAAGCGGTACATATAGGCCTCGCCGACGAACACGCCGGCTTTTTTCGCCTCGTGGAAGATGACATCGGCATCGAAGGCCGAAAGCGCCATCGGTTTTTCGATCAGCACATGCTTGCCCGCGCGAATCGCTTTTATCGCCCATTCCGCATGACCGATGTGGGGCGTCGCGACATAGACGGCGTCGATATCCTTGTCGGCAAGCAGCGCTTCATAACCCTTGACGATCCGCGCACCGGGAAAGCCGTCACCAAGCCCCGGCTTGTCGGGATTGCGGCTGGCGATCGCGACAAGCTTGCCGGTGGTGGAATGCGCAATCCCCTCGGCGAACGTCCGCGCGATGGTGCCGGGGCCGATTATGCCCCAGCGGATCTGTTGTTCTAAGCTCATGGATTTTCCTCTTGGTCAGTCTTGGGAGAGTGGGATGGAACGATCAACGCAGCCGGCTGCCTTCCGCATCGAAAAGGAAGCAGCGTGCGGCGGAGAGCCCGATCGTGAGGCTATCGCTATCGCCGCCATGCCGCGATTCCGGCCGCTCGATGATAAGCGGCTCGTCGGAGATCGTGGCATAGACATAGCTTGTATGCCCGAGATGCTCGGCGACATCGATCCGGACCGTCAGGTCCGTGTCACCCGCGCCCGCATTGACGAAATGCTCGGGCCGGACGCCGAGCATGACCTGCGATCCCGCCGCCACGGCGCTCGAAACGGGAAGCGTCAGCTTGACCCGCGGATCCGCCCTCAGCGAGACCGTCACACCGGAAGCCCCTTTGCCTTCGATCCTCGCCTTCAGAAAGTTCATCTTCGGCGAGCCGACGAAACCAGCCACGAACTGGTTGGCCGGATTATCGTAAAGTTCGAGCGGGGCTCCCACCTGCTCGATGCGCCCTGCCCTGAGCACGACGATCTTGTCCGCCAGCGTCATCGCCTCGGTCTGGTCATGGGTGACGTAGATCATCGTCGTTCCGAGCTGTTTGTGCAGCCTGGAGATCTCGACGCGCATCTGCACGCGAAGCTCGGCGTCCAGATTGGACAGCGGCTCGTCGAATAAGAAGACCTGCGGCTCGCGCACGATTGCCCGACCGATCGCAAACCGCTGGCGCTGGCCGCCGGAAAGCTGGCCGGGGCGCCGATCCATCAACTCGTTGATCTGCAGGATATTGGCAGCATGGGCGACGCGGCGCTCGGTGTCTTCCTTCGGGTTGCCGTTCATCTGCAGCCCAAATGACAGGTTCCGCCGCACCGTCATATGCGGATAGAGCGCATAGGACTGGAATACCATGGCGATGCGCCGCTCCGACGGCTCGACATCGTTGACCGCGATGCCGCCGATTTCGATCGTCCCTTCCGAAACATCCTCCAGCCCGGCGATCATGCGCAGCAGCGTCGACTTTCCGCATCCCGAAGGGCCGACGAAAACCACGAATTCGCCATCGGCTATCTCGAGATTTGCGCCATGGACAACCTCATAGGCTCCAAACCGCTTGATGACATTGGTAAGTGTGAGTCCGGCCATGATGCCCCCGGTTACTTGATCGCGCCGGCGGCAATGCCGGAGATGAAATGGCGTTGCAGGAAGATGAAGACGAAGAGGATGGGCGCGGTCAGAAGCACCGCTCCCGCCATGATCCCGCCCCATGAGACCTTGGTGAGACCGATCAACGTGCCGAGCGCCACCGGCGCCGTCATCATGCCCGGCCGCGAGTTGATGAGCAGCGGCCAGAGATAATTGTTCCACGACGCGAGGAAGAGGATGATCGACAATGCTGCCATCGTGGGACGCGCCAGCGGCAGGGCGATATGCAGGAAGATGCGCCATTCCTTGACGCCCTCGACGCGGGCGGCATCGAACAATTCCGTCGGCATCATCGAGAACGATTGCCGCATGAACAGGACGCCGAGCGAGTTGAACAGCGGGGGCACGATCAGCGCCACCCAGGTATTGGCGAGCTTGAATTCACGCGCCACCATGATGAACTGGGGGATGACCACCACCGCAAACGGCAGGGTGATCGTGCCGAGAATGATGGCGATGACCATGGAGCGGCCCGCGAACCGATAGCGCGCAAGCGCCCAGCCAGCCATCGAGGTCAGCATGACCGAAAGGACCGTATAGATGACGGCGACGGTGATGGAGATGAACATCGCCCGCAGAAAATTCGTGTCCGCCTGCAGATTTTTGAAGTTCTCGACGAAGTTCGTCGAAGGCCAGAGCACGATATCAGGGCTGAAGATGCCGTAGTCCGGCATCGTCGAGAACACGAACATCATCCACAGCGGGAAGAGCCAGATGATTGCAAGCGGCGTCAGTGCTGCATGCAGAGCAAGCCTTTGCATCATCAGCGTGCGGGATTTCGACTTCATTTCGCCTCCCTCCCGATGAACAGATTGAGAAGCGAGATGGCGACGGCGAGCGCCGCAATCGTATAGGCGATCGCCGAGGCATAACCAAAATTGAGCGAGGTGAAGCCCTGCCTGTAGAGAAGCAGGCCAAGCGTCTCCGTGGCGCCTCCAGGACCGCCGCGGTTGGTGATCAGGAAGGGCTCGGTGAACAATTGCATTGTGCCGATGACCGAGAGCACCACACAGAAGAGGATGATGGGTTTCAAGAGCGGCAGAGTGATATGGAAGAACTGCTGCACCTTGCCCACGCGATCGAGTGTTGCCGCCTCATAGACGTCGCCGGGAATGGACTGCAAGCCCGCCAGGATGATGATGGCGTTGTAACCGGCCCATCGCCAGGTCACCGCAATGATGACCAGCGCCATGGCAGCAGTCCCATTGTCGAACCACGAAACCGGGGGGAGCCCAACCGAACCGATCAACTTGTTGATGATCCCGAAATCGATACTGAACATCAGCCGGAAGACCGCCGCATAGGCCACCTCGCCGACAACCACGGGAGCGAAGAAGGCGAAGCGGTAAAGCGGTCGCGCCTTCAAGAGCGGTGAGTTGAGAAGTACCGCCATCACCGTCGCGAGCGCAATCATCACCGGCACCTGGATGACCAGGATGATCAGCGTGTTGTAAAGCGCATTATAGAAGGCCGGATCGGCGACGAGCCGGCCCCAGTTGACGGTAAGGCTGAACCTCCAGGGATTGACGCGCGTGTTCTGAAACGAAATCAGGAACGAATTGATGATCGGCCAAAGCCAGAAGGTCGCGAAGATCAACAGATAAGGGGCAAGGAACGCATAAGCGATCCTGTTGCGCAGGGGCATCGTCTTCTCCCGTCACCGAATTTCGATGGAATGGACCGGCCGAGCGTTTTTCCGCCCGGCCGAGCTCGTTCATTCAGCGATGGGAAGTCCGGTTGCCGTTTCGATCTGCTTGGCGGCATCGTCCAAGGCCGCCTTCGCATCGGGATAATCGTTTGCGAAATACTTGGTCTGGGCTGCCCGGTAGATCGATTCAGCGTCAGCCTGGAAGGCGGTCCCTCTGGCCGGAACGATCTTCGGCAGGGTAGCAAGAATGTCCGACCACACAGCCTGACCGCCCCAATAGGGTTGCGGCTCCTTGACGAAGGGATCCTGGACCGCGCTCAGAAGCGAAGGAACCAGACCAAAGGATTTCAGCATCGTGACCTGCCCTTCATTCGTGGTGAGCGCATACTCGACGAATTTCCAGGCCGCCTCCTTGTTTTCTGATGCCTCGCTGATCGCCAGCGACGATCCGCCGAGATTGGCGGCGCGGGGGCCGTCGGCCGTCAGGCTCGGCATGGGATAGACGCCCCACTTCCCCGCAAGATCGGGCGAGCCGGAGCGTACGGTGCCTTCGTACCAGCCGCCATACATCTGGCTGGCGGCCTTGCCCGCCGTGTTCGCCTGAATTTTTTGATCCCAGATGGCGGCCGTGATGATGCCGGCGTCCTTCATCTCCTTGAGCTTTTCGAGCGTTGCGACACAGGCCGGCTGGTTGATGGTGATGCTCTGACCATCGGTCGAAAAGTAACCACATCCCTGCTCGTTGGCGATCATGCGGAACCATTCGCTGTCACCATTGAAATCGGCCTGAGCCATCACGGTACCAGGGTTGGCCTCCATGACCTTCTTGCCGGCCGCAAGGAAATCATCCCAGGTCTTGATCGTCGACGGATCGACGCCCGCCTTTTCATAGAAGTCCCGGCGATAGAAGACGGCGACCGGACCCGAATCCCAGGGCATCGCATAGGCGACACCGTCCACCTCAAGCTCCGTGCGCTTGAATTCTGGGAAAAGCGCCTGCATTTCGGGGGTATAGCCCAGTTCCGTCAGGTCTGCGAAACAATCAGGGAAGCGGTTCCAAAACACCTCCGCCTCGAAATTCTCAATGGTCACGATATCCGGCAGGCCATCCCCGCCGGCGGCGCAAGCTGCTAGGGCCTTGTCGAAGACCTGGCTGTTGCCGAGATCCTCGACCGTGACCTTGATGTCGGGATATTTCTTGTTAAACCCTTCAAGCGTGGACTTCAGAGCCGAGGCTGCGACGTTCCAGCTCCAGATGGTGATGTCGGTGGACTGCGCGGCGGCAGGCCCTGACCCGAGGAGCGCAAGCGAGACCGCTACGCCGAGGAATTTGGCGCCCATTGAAAACCTCCCTTTTTCAATTGCCGTTCTTCATCGAACATGGGCAGATTACCGCCGGACGAAAATCTGTCTCGTACAAAGGGAATGTGGATTTGGCGGAAAGTAAGGTTGATGAAAGAGCGATCTACCACCCCGGCGCCAGCAGCATTGAGGGATTTCCGACCACGCTGCAGTTGTTCCAGGGCCATCCCAGGATCATGCTCCGCCCCCACTGGCATGCACAGATTGAAGTGAACTACGTCATGCGCGGCACGGTGCATTACCGCATGGGAAGCCACACGGTGCGGCTCAATGCCGGGCAGATGTGCCTGTTTTGGGGCGGCCAGCCGCATCAGATGGACGAATCGTCGGATGATTCGATCTATACAGGCGCGCACCTGCCGCTCGTGCACTTCTTCCGCATGCGCCTTCCTCCGGCCGTCTCCGGCATGCTGATGAATGGAGCCACGATGCTGACATCCGCAACCGACCGGGCAGACGAGGAGAATTTCCCGCGCTGGGTCCGCTATGTGACCTCGGGTGACGACGTGAGGGCTCAGCACGCCGTGGAGGAGCTGCTGCTGCGCGTCGAAAGAATGTTCTTCGAGCCCTATTCCGTGGTGTCTTCCGACAAAAGTCCCCTGAACGACAATGCTTCCGCCACGCCCTCGATCAGCGTGGTGCGCATGTGCGACTTCATCGCCGCCAATTTTCTGGAAGAGATCGATGCGGGCGACATCGCCGCCGCCGCCGGCCTGCACCCGAAATACGCCATGAACCTGTTTCGCAGATCGACAGGAATGACGCTGATCAAATACCTGACATTGCTCAGGCTTTCGCGTGCGCAGGCCATGCTGGTGAACGGCAACTACAGCATATTGCAGATCGCCATGGACAGCGGTTTCGGCTCGGTGAGCGCCTTCAACAAGGCTTTCCGGCTGATTGCCGGCATGTCGCCTTCGGATTTCCGCCGCGACGTGCGCGTCGCGGCGGTGTGACTTCTGCGCGGTTCAGACGGCTTTCGCGTGCCTGATCGGCGCCTGCGCCCACTCGGGCAGCCAGTTGCCGTGAGCGGCGATCAGATCATCGACCAGCGACCAGATCTGGTCGAGATCCAGTTCGGCCGCCGTATGCGGGTCCATCATCGCGGCATGATAGATATGTTCGCGATTTTCCGTCATCAGCGCATGCACGGTGAGTTCCTGGACGTTGATATTGGTGCGGATCAAGGCTGTGAGCTGTGGCGGCAGCTCGCCGATATAGGTCGGCTGGATGCCCGAGGCGTCGACCAGGCATGGCACTTCCGCAGCACAATTTTCCGGCAGCGAGGTGATGCAGCCATTGTTGCGGACATTGCCATAGATCACCGACGGCTCGCCGGTCCAGACCGAGTTCATGATCGAGGAGGCATATTCCTTTGACTGGATTATCTCGATCTTCTCGGCCGAACGATAGGCCTCCGCCTGCCCTTTCCAGCGCTCGATCTGCTCGATGCAGCGCTTCGGATATTCATCGAGCGGAATGCCGAATTTCTCGATCAGATCCTCGCGGCCCTCCTTGATGAAATAGGGCGTGTATTCCGCGAAGTGCTCCGAGCTTTCCGTGACGAAGTAGCCAAGCCGCGTCAGCATCTCGTAGCGCACCTTGTTCGGGCAGCGCGGATTCCAACCAGGTTTCGGCGCGCGTCCTTCGCGATAGGCGCGGACCAGATCGGGATAAAGGTTCCTGTAGGAACCGTCCGGCTGCCGGTGCTCGAACTTCAGGTAGAAGGCCATGTGGTTGATGCCGGCCGAGCGGTAGCGGATTTCCTCATAAGGGATGTCGAGGTCGTGCGCCAGTTCCATGGCCGTACCCTGCACAGAGTGGCAGAGCCCCACCTGCTTGATCGTCGGGTATTTTTCCGCGATCGCCCAGGTATTGATCGCCATGGGATTCACGTATTGCAACATGATCGCATTCGGGCAGACCGCGAGCATATCCTCGCAGATCTTCCACAGGTGCGGCACCGTGCGCAGGCCCCGCATGATGCCGCCGACGCCGAGCGTATCGGCGATCGTCTGGCGCAGACCGTATTTCTTGGGCAGTTCGAAGTCAGTCACCGTGCAGGGTTCGTAGCCGCCGATCTGGAAGGCGACCACGACGAAGTCGGCGCCCGCCAGCGCCTTGCGCTGATCAAGATGGGTCTCGACCTTCGCCTTCACCTCAAGCGTGGAGATCAGCTTGTTGACGACGACCGCGCTTTCTTCCAGCCGCTGCGGATTGATGTCCATGAGTGCGATCGTCGCGCCGGACAGAGCCGGACGCTGCAAGACGTCGCCGATAATGTTCTTCATGAAAACGGTGGAGCCAGCTCCGATGAAAGTGATCCTGGGATTTCGTGCCATAACAACCTCCGGCATTCGGCAATCATGCTACCTCGAAAGCGGCCTTGACGAGCCGTTCCGTGTAGTCGGTCTTGGGATTGGATAGAACTTCGTTGACAGGCCCCTCTTCCATGATCTTGCCGTGCTGCATGACGATGACACGGTGACAGAGCGCCTTCACGACCTTGAGATCGTGGGAGATGAAGAGATAGCTCAAGCCCCTCTCCTCCTGCAGCTTTCGCAGGAGGTCGATGATCTGGGCCTGAACCGACAGATCCAGCGCCGAGGTCGGCTCGTCGAGCAGGATGAATTCGGGTTCGAGCGCGATCGCGCGGGCAATCGCGATGCGCTGGCGCTGCCCGCCCGAAAACTCGTGCGGAAAGCGCGAAAGGATGTTTCCCGGCATGCCGGCCGCGACCAGTGCCTCGCGTACCCTGTCCAGGCGCTCGGCCTTGCTGACGCCAAGCCTGTTGACGACGAGCCCCTCCTCGATGATCTGGCCGATCGTCATGCGTGGATTGAGGGAGGAAAACGGATCCTGGAAAACGACTTGCATTCGGGAGCGTAGCGGCCGCATTTCGGCGCGCGAGCGACCATGGATCGGCTGGCGGTCGAAAAGGATCTCCCCGCTTTCGGCATTGGTGAGCCGCAGCAGCGCCTGCCCGAAAGTCGTCTTGCCGGAGCCGGATTCGCCGACGAGCCCGAGTGTCTCGTGTCGTCGTAGCGTCAGGTTCAGGCTGTCGACGGCCACAAGTTCGCGAAGCGCCGGCTTGAAGAAGCCGCCGTGGCGCAGCATGAAGGAGACTCGCACTCCCCTTGCATCGAGGATGACATCGGAACTCTCCGGTATCGGCTTGGCCTGGCCGCGCGGCTCCGAGGCCAGCAGGTGCTTGGTATAGGGATGCTGCGGGTTGGTGAAAAGCTGCTCCGTCGTGTTATGCTCCCGCATCTCCCCATGCTGCATCACGTAGACGTAGTCGGAGAATTTCCGGACAATCGTCAGATCATGGGTGATCAGCACAACCGCCATGCCCCGCTGCTGTTGCAAGCTGCGGATGAGATTGAGAATTTGCGCCTGTACCGTCACGTCGAGCGCCGTGGTCGGTTCGTCGGCGATCAGCACGTCCGGATCGTTGGCAAGCGCCATGGCGATCATCACGCGCTGGCGCTGTCCGCCCGAAAGCTGGTGCGGATATTGCCTAAGCCGCGCTTCCGGATCGGGAATCTGCACCTGTTTCAACAATTCCAGCGCACGGGCCTCGGCCTGTCTGCGGGTCGTCTTGCGATGAACGCGGATCGCCTCGACGATCTGGGTGCCGACCGAATAGAGCGGATTGAGCGAACTCATCGGCTCCTGGAAGATCATCGAAATCCGGTCGCCTCTCAGCCGGCGACGCGCCTTTTCAGAGAATGTGAGGATATTGGCTCCGTCATATTCGACCCTCGCCTTCGGCGACACGCTGGCGCGCTTGGAAAGCAGGCCCATGACGGTACGCGCCGTCACTGACTTGCCGGAGCCGGATTCGCCGACGATGGCGATCGTCTCTCCACGATAGAGCTGGAAGGAAACATCCTTCACGGCCTCCACGTGGCCGTGTTCCACCGTGAAGTTCACGCCGATATTGCGGGCGTCGATGATGGGACTTTCCGACCGGAGGTCGTGGTCGCGGCGGGTGGACGGCGCAAAGGAACTGACGAGTGAAAGGGCCATCTTCATCACCTCAATATGGATCGACCGCGTCGCGCAAACCGTCACCCAAGGCGTTGAACGCAAAGACGGTGACGAGCACGAAGCCGACGGGAGCAAGAATCCAGGGATAGGTCCCGATGACCGAATAGTTTGCGGTATCCTGCAACATCAGGCCCCAGGAGATCAGCGGCGGCTTCACGGCAAAACCGAGAAAGCCAAGGAAGGATTCCAGGAGCACGACATGCGGGATCGCCAGGGTCACCGCGACGATGACGTGGCTCAGGACATTGGGAAAGATGTGCTGGAAAATGATGCGGCGGTCCGTGGCGCCGATCGCCATCGCCGCCCGCACGTAATCGATGCGCGCCAGAGCAAGCGTCTTGCCGCGCACCTCGCGCGACATCTGCGCCCAGCCGAGCGCCGACATGACGAAGATGACAAAGGCAAGAAAGACATTGGTCGGCGCGGTGATGGGGATCAGCGATGTCAGCGCCAGATAGAGCGGCAATTGCGGAAAGGCGAGCACCAGCTCGACGAAACGCTGCACCCAGACGTCGAAGCTTCCACCGTAATAACCCGAGACCATGCCGATCGTCGTGCCCACGACCGTTATGATGACGACCACGATCAAGGCGATCATCAGTGAGATGCGCGAGCCGATGATCGCACGCGACAGCACGTCACGGCCGAACTTGTCGGTGCCGAGAAAATGCACCGGCTGCCCATCGACGGTACCAAAGAAGTGCCGGCTGGCCGGGATAAAGCCAAAAAGCCTGTATTCGGCACCCTTTACGAAGAACCCGAGATGTCTCGGATTGTCATAGTCCGGCCCGACGATCGGCTGGAAGGTGACTGGATCGAGCTCTTCGGAATCTGCTAGCGCGTAGACGCGTGGCCAGACGAGATTACCCTCCTTGTCGTGGAAGCTGATCGTCTGCGGCGGTGCAAAGCCGATATCCGTCGCCTTCGGATCCATCGGCGCCAGAAAGTCAGCAAAGACGGCCATGATCATCAAAAGACCGACGAGGATCAGCCCCATCATGCCGGTCCAGGAGCGTTTCAGGCGTCGCCAGACGAGCGCCAGATAGCTCTCATTGCCATGCGGGCCGCTCTTGAGAGCCTCTTCCTGCTGCGAAGAAGATGAGGAGTCCAAAGCGTACATCTCAGGCTCCTTCGTATTGGCGGACCCGCGGGTCCAGCATCGCAAGCAGCATGTCGGCGATGATGTTGCCGATGATCAGCGTCGCCGACAGCACCATCATGAAGGTCGCGGTAACATAGACGTCGCCGATCGCCATCGAGCCGACGATGGCGGGGCCAACGGTTGGCAGCGAGAAGATGATCGCCGTCTCGATCTCACCGGTCAGCATGTAGGGAAGCACGACCCCCTGGTACATGACGAGCGGGTGCACCGCATTCGGCACTGCGTGGCGCATCACGACGGCGCCCTCCGACAGGCCCTTGGCCCGCGCCGTCTCGACATATTGCGCATTCAGCGTGTCGAGCAGATTGCCGCGCATGACGCGCATATTGTAGGCGAGCCCTCCGAAGGTGGCGATCGCCACGACCGGCCAGACATGGCTGACGAGATCGACGAATTTCCCCCACGACCAGGGCGCACCGCCATATTGCGGCGAGAAGAAACTGCCGATTTCCGAAACATCGAAGTGGAAGACGAGCAGGTAAACGATGATCAGCGCCATCAGGAAGCGCGGTACCGTCATGCCGAGAAAGGAAATGCCCGAAAGCAGGTTGTCGATCCAGGAATACTGGCGTGTCGCCGCCCAGATGCCGAAGGCGATGCCGAGCACGGAGGCAAGCAGATGGCACACAAGCGCAAGCGCCAGGGTGCGCGGCAGACGCTCGCCGACGACGTCGGCGACCGGCTTGTTGTAGTACATGCTGTAGCCGAAATCGCCCTCGGTGATGATCCCTTTGATCCAGTTGACGTATTGGATGACGAGCGGCTTATCGAGGCCGTGCTCGGCGCGATAGGCCTGCGCCTGCGCCTCGGCCTGGGCGTAAGATGCTCCGCTCTGATTGATGAGCTGCGAACGGATATAGTCGGCATAGTCGCCAGGCGGCGCCTGGATGATCGCGAAAGTCACCACACTCAGGACGAAGAGCACGGGGATCGCAGACGCAATGCGCATGAGCAGGAATCGTAGCATCGGACGGTTCGCTTCTCCTTGCGGCCAGTCACGCTTTCTCGCTGCAACCGGCTTGTTGGTCCCGTCCGGCCGCGCACCACGCGCGGCCGGATTCTCGCTTCGTCAGGGAGGAGCTCTAGTTGATAGGGCCGTTTTCGCCCGGCTTGCCGGGAAGCTGCTCAGGGAAGAGTTCGTATTTTCCCTGCTTGTCGGCCGCGACCCACAGCCGTTCGCGGATGACGGAATCCTCGGCCCAGTTGAACATGAAGATCGGAGTGCCCTGCGGCACGTTTGAAAAGCGCTTGTTGATGATGAGCGCGCCGGGATATTCCGTCAGACCGACGGTATCGACATTCTCAGTCGCGGTCTTCTGATACTGCTTCATCAGGGCCACGCGCTCATCATTGTCCTGGCTGGTGCGGAACTTGTTGATGATATCGGCGAGCTCCTCCTCGTAGGGCATAAGGTCGAGCTTGCCATCCTTGCCGGCGCGGTGATGCCAGCTCGTGCGGGGACCGACAGGGGCAAGCTGCTCCGTGCTCTGGACCACCGAAGCCAGCTCGGTGGTGTTGCGCTGGATCAACCAGTCGAAGCGGCCGCTATAGTGAGCGTCGTCCCGCTTCGGACCGTCGAGCGCATTGATGATGATCTTGAGCCCCAGCTTTTCCATCTGGCCGACAATGCCTTCGGCAAGGCTCTTGTCGGTGCTGTAGCCGTTGTTGACCAGAAGCACGATCTCGACATTTTTCCCGCCTTCGGTGCCAGCCGGGAAATTTACGAAACCGTCGCCATCCGTATCCTTCAGACCGACCTTCTCAAGCAGCCCCTTGGCGCTTTCGAGATCATGGGGATAGTAGACGACGGATTCCCTGTCGTAGAAGCTCGTGCCCGATACCAGGCCACCGGGATAGATCGCCGTGAACGGCCCCTTGACCAGTGAATCTCCCAGCGCCTTGCGATCGATCCCAATGGTAACGGCCTTGCGGAAATCCTCGTTGCGGTTCAGCTCGCGGATCGCCTGGCCGCGGGCATCCGGATCGCCCCAGCCGTTGGCGGAGAAATTCATGCGCAGATTATACCCGATGAGGCGCGGTCCAAACGCGAGACGCGCAGGGGCGGTCTCCTCCGCGGCGCGCTTCAGCGAGGCCACGAAATTTTCCGGCTGCTCGAGATTGGAAATGTCGCCGGAGCCGGCAACCGCCTGCACATCACGGTCGGCCCAGGTCGAGAGCTTGTAATGCAGCTCGTTGAGGTAAGGCAGCTGGTTGCCTTCTTCGTCGACCTTCCAATAATAGGGATTGCGGCGCATCACGATGATATCGTCGGAGCGGTATTCCACCGGCACCCAGCCGCCCATGACCGGCATGTTCAGGAATTCCGGCGGGAAGGCATTCTTGAACTGATTATAGGTGTTCTTCGAATATTTAGGATGCTGGGGCTTAAGGAGATGCGACGGCCCCGGGCAGAAGTTCGGATAGGCCATCGTATAGAGATACTGTTTCGGGAAGGCCTCCTTGAAGGTCCACTCCACCGTATAGGCGTCGATCTTCTTCAGCACCGTGCCCTCGCCGAAGGCTTCCGGCGAGGCACCGCCGCCGAGCGGTGAGACGTTCGGATCGATGACCTCGTCTTCCCAATAGAACATGATGTCGTCGGCATCGAAGGGATCGCCGTCCGACCACTTGGCGCCTTCGATAAGGTGCATGGTCAGCTTGTGACCGTCCTCAGACCACTCCCAGCTCTTGGCGAGGTTGGGAAGCGGTTCGGTGTCTTTTGCCTCGATCTGGAAGAGCGGCGCGGTGCGCGTGAGGCATTCCGAAAGGCCGATGTCGATGCCGCCCCAGCCCTGCGTCTGGCCGGCACCATAGTTCCAGCCTTCCGGCCGGCCGCCGATGACGTGGCGCATCGTATCGCCATAGACCCCGATACCGTCCGGCATGTTCTCGGTCTTGAAGACCAGCGGCTCCTTGGGCAGGCGATCCTTGACGGGCGGCAGCTTGCCAGCCTCGACGAACTTCTTCGTCACCCAATCGGGCTCGCGATATTCCGGCAGCGCCTTGAACTCGAGAATGGAATCGCGGGTCACGTATTTGATTTTGCCTTCCGCCGGGAATTGCGGCGGAACCGGCGGGGTCGTCGGCTCGGATGCCGCGGCATTCACGGCCATCACCGAAACGCCAAACGCCAATCCGGCGCGAATGCCGATCTCTCGTA
Source organism: Rhizobium sp. LC145 (assembly GCF_001005825.1). Classification (GTDB taxonomy): domain Bacteria; phylum Pseudomonadota; class Alphaproteobacteria; order Rhizobiales; family Rhizobiaceae; genus Neorhizobium. The sequence goes on along the minus strand of NZ_LBHV01000009.1, from coordinate 222,938 downwards.
AATTCGTCATCGTCTTTCTCCTCCTCTTCCGGAGCGCTTCGACGCGCCTCCGCTTCTCCTCGAACGACAATGAAAGAAAGTTCCCGAACGCCTCTCTCCCTCGGAGGCTTCCCGGCGCTTCCGCCGGCCTCAGACAGCCCGCTTGAGCGCCTCCTTTTCGGCCCGCAATTCCTCGATTGAGCGGATATTGCGCCGCGCAGCTCCGGCCCATTCGCGCGTCTTTACCTTCGCGCTTGCGAGCCGCTCCTTGGCGCCGGGGACCGCATGGGCATATTGCGGCAGCCAGCGGGCCTGCGCGACGACCATTTCATCGACCATCTGCCAGACCTCCTCGGGGGTCGAGACGGCCCCCACCAGCGGATCGTGCAGGACGGCGAGCTTCAGAAGATCGATGTCGCCGCTGATCGCCGCATGCACCGACATGCGCTGCACGTTGATGGAGGAAATGCAGGTCGCGGCGCAGGCTTCCGGAATGGTGATGCCGGAGACCATGTTGATGCCGAAGCGATCCACAAAACCGGGCGACTCGATGATCGCATCCGTAGGCAGATTGGCGATCACGCCGTTGTTCTTGACGTTGAAATGGCCGCGATAGACGCGCCCCGTTTCGAGTGCTTCCAGGATATGGCTTGCATGCTCGTTGGAACGCATGGCCGGATCGATCGGCTTTTCGGCCGAGGCGAGAAATTGCGGGAATTCCGTTTCGAACCAGTTTCGAGTCTCGGTGGAATGACGCAGATAGCCGCCTGTCTCCCCATGGATCCAGTTCGACATGTCGATCCATCTGGTGATCTCTTCCGGCCGCTTGCGATACCAGGGCAGGTATTCCGAAAGATGCCCGTTGCTCTCGGTCGAATAGACGCCGAAGCGTTTCAGGACATCGATGCGCAGCTTCTCCTGCTGCGAATAGACCGGATGAGCCTCGAAGGCGGCAATGAGTTCGTCCTTGCCGATCTGGCGACCGTTCAATTTCAGGTCGACGAACCAGGTCTGATGATTGATGCCGGAGCAGATGTAATCCAGCTCCTTTACCGATTTTGCGCCAAGGACCTCGGCGATCTGCTCGGCGCCGTGCTGGACGCCGTGGCAGAGCCCGACGGTGTCGACCCTGCCGTATTCGATGGCGGCCCAGGTGTTCATCGCCATCGGGTTCGCATAGTTCAGGAACTTCGCCCCGGGGGCTGCGACCTCACGGATGTCCTTGCAGAAATCGAGGATGACCGGGATGTTGCGCTGACCATAGAGAATGCCGCCGGCGCAGATCGTATCACCGACACACTGGTCGATCCCGTATTTCAGCGGAATACGGATATCGTCCGCATAGGCTTCCAGGCCCCCGACACGCACGCAGCTCATGATATAGCGCGCGCCCTCCAATGCCTTGCGGCGATCGGTGGTCGCCGTCACTTTCGTAGGCAGTTTGTTGGATTGGACGACCTTGTCGAGGATCGCCTTGATCATCTGAAGATTGTGCTCACTGATATCCGTAAGAGCGAATTCGACGTCGGCGAATTCCGGAACGCAAAGGATGTCCGTGAACAGTTTCTTCGTGAAGCCGACGCTGCCTGCTCCGATGATAGCGATTTTGAAACTCATGATTCACATCCTCATTGCGAGCTGAAGGCTAAAGCCGGCGACAGTAGCGACAGGATAACAGCCGCGCAGGCTACGGCAGAAAAAGCTTTTAAAAGCTGGCATAGCAACGCCAAATCCTCCCGAAAACCTTCCTCCAACTTCTCCTCGGACAAGGATTATGCGTATATTCCGACAGGGAGCCAGAGAAGGATTATGCTATTATGGGTAATTTTGTGCTGCGGAATCTCATTGCAGCCGGCCCTGGCATGCGGACCGTTTCGCTGCCGCGAGGACGCCAGACGCTCCATACCATGCCGACCAGTAGCGGTTATGAGATAAGGAAGGGTCCAACCTATGACTGGGACGGGCGCAAGCGTGGTCAGGCGCCCTTCACGGTCCTGCAACATTGCATCAGCGGACGGGGGAACCTGCGCTACGAAAACCGCAGAACGCATGTCAAACCCGGTGAAACACTGCTGTTGCTCATTCCGCATAATCATCGCTACTGGCTCGAGCGCGATGAGGAATGGGAATTTTTCTGGATCTCGATGAATGGCGAGGAGGCTTTGAGGATCCACCGTTCCATTCTGGCAATGACCGGCCCTATCCTGCACCTGCAGCCCGAGACGATCGATCGCCTGGCCTATTGCTGCCATCGGCTCATGACCGGAGGAGAAACACCGGGTGCTGCATCTGCGACCGCCTATGAGGCAGCCATGCTGCTTTATGACGACGTCTTCGGATCACATCCCACATTCAGCCAGGAATATCGAACGATGCAGCATGTGCTCAGCTACATCGACAGCCACCTCGATGAGCATCTCTCGGTCAGCGATCTGGCGGCGGTGGCCGGCCTGAGCCGGGCCCATTTTTCCCGCATTTTCACGGCGAGCGAGGGACTGCCACCAGCCGAATTCGTTCTGCAGAAGAGGCTTCGGCGGGCCGCCAAGCTGCTGACGAAAGCCGCCGAAATGCCGATAAAGGAAGTATCGGCACTCTGCGGCTTCGAGGACCCCAATTACTTCTCGAAGGTATTCCGCCGCCTCTATGGCACGAACCCGAGCGATTTCCGCACGACGGGCATGTATGCGGCCGTCACCACGCAGCGAAAAAGAGCCTGAATACCCCTGTCAATTGTCGCGTAAGATCGCTTTGAACCAAAACGTTGCTCTTGAAAGGTGGTCAGGTAGTAAGGCCCTAACGACAGCTCTGCGCCCCATATCGGTCATAGAGGCAAATCTTCGGCCTGCCTGCAAGCAGACATCGGCCTGGCCGGGCGGCGTTACGTCACCTGTGCGCCAAAGCGGAAATCAACTCGCCGGTGGCGGATGTCCGTTCCGGCCCGCAAGGGCAAGCGGTCGTCAATGCAGGACGATCGACTACCACTGAGCCTGATCGCCATTAACGGAGGCGCGTCTGATAGGCGGAACGCTAGGGTCCCATTCGCGCGCGCAGGCGGGGGCCGATCCAGTCAAGGAAGCACCGGACCTTCAGCGGCAGCGGATCGACTGGTCCGTAAATAATATTTACTGGCAGCGGTTCCGGTGCGAACTCCGCCAACAATTCCCGCAGCGCGCCAGAGCGCAAATGTTCGTTGATCTGGTAAGAAAGCACGCGAATAATGCCGATACCGGCCAGCGCAGCCTGAATCGCAGCCTCTGTCGTGTTGACCGCGAGTTTGAGGCGCGGCTCGACGGCGAAGGCCGCGCCGTCCCGGCGGTATCGCCATTCCGGGGCGGTCGCGAAGCCCTGGAAGCTTATGCCATCATGCGGGGCGAGGTCTTCCGGCTGACGCGGCACTCCTCGGCGAGCGAGATAGTCGGGGCTCGCGCAGATCACCCGGCGGACGGCGCCAACCCGTGTTGCGATAATCGCGCTGTCCGGCAGGTGCCCGATCCGGAGGGCTACATCGACGTGCTCATCCGCCAGACTTAGTTGCCGATCAGTCAGGGTCAGCCGCAGGTTGATCTCGGGTTGCTCCTTGAGGAATTCGAGCGCAATTGGCAGCAGATGGCGCTCGCCGAAGGCAATCGGCGCGGTCACGTGCAGCCCGCCACGCAGCGCTGCATAATCGCCGCTGGCCTGCCGCTCCGCTGCGTCAAGCTCCTCAAGAATTCGACGTGACGCGGCGACGAAGGTGCGCCCCTCCTCCGTCAAGGCGAGGCCGCGACGGGTGCGCACGACCAAGCGAACGCCAAGATGTTTTTCAAGATCGGCCACTTTGCGGCTGACCGTGGCGAGCGGCGCATTCAACCGCCGTGCCCCGGCAGATAGACTGCCGGCGTCGACCACCGCCAATAGCACCGCCATCGCGTCAAAACGATCCATCAAAGCCTTCCATAAAATGAGAGGAATGTTTCCAAAATACCAAGATACCCCGTTGTTTGTGGATGTCATAGCCTTCGCGTCGTCAAGGGGCTTGCCATAAGTCCCATCGTGCTACTGATCGAGAGGAAGATGTCATGCCTCAACTTTCACGTCGCGCCTTTGCCGGCGCCCTGCCTCTCAGCCTTGTCGGGGGAAGCCTCCTCGGTGGAGGCCTGCTCGGAGACTCCCTCGCCCGTGCGGCGACGCGGGATGCTGCCAAGGCGCCTGTTGTGGTGAACCCGTTCGCACAGATCCGCATCGGCCGGTTCACCGTTACGGCGCTGACGGATGGGTATGCCGACATGCCGTATGACTACTTTCCGGGACGCTCGGCACCCGAGGTTGAGAGGGCGGCAAGCGCACAGTTTGCCGCCCGGCCGAGTGGGGTTCGGTTCCTCTTCAACCAATATCTCGTCGAGGATGGCGAGCGCCGCATCCTGATCGATGCCGGTGCGGCAGGCTCGATCGGGCAGACCGGACAGTTACCACAGGCACTCGCCGCGCTCGGTCTGCAGCCCGACAAGATCGACGCGATCATCGTAACGCATATGCACCAAGACCATATGGGCGGACTTGTTCTGGGAGGCAAGAACAACTACCCCGAGGCCGATCTTTATATCGATCGTCGCGACGTCACCCACTGGACCGATCCAGCCAAACGCAACGGCGCCCCTGATTATCTGCAGACCAGCTTCAGGATGGCGGAGGAAGTCGTGCGGCTATACCCGAGGCTCCAAACGATCGATGGAGAGCGCGAGATCATGCGGGGCGTTTCAATCATCGACCTGACCGGCCATACGCCCGGCCATATCGGCGTGCGGATCGAAGATGGCGGGAAGAGCCTGATCATGGTTTCGGATATGATTTTTCCGGTCGTGCATCCTGCCGCGACCGATGTGTTCTTCCTGTTTGAGCAGGACCGTGCCGCTGCAAAAGCCATGCGTGATCGCTTCCTTCCGCGTGCCGCGTCGGAGGGCGCGCTCATCGCTGCCACGCACATGCCTTTCCCTGGTCTCGGCCGTATCGTCGCCGGTCGTGGGGAAATGCGTTGGCAGGTCGCAGATTGGGCCATGCAGGACTGATGTTCGCGCTCAGCGAGCTGAAGGGTAAAATTGCCAAGCACTAAATTGGGCTTAACAAAGATAGATTCGGCTCGCACCGTAAGACAGCGATGCGAGCCTGCCCGAACAAGGGGATTATTGATGCCATATCATTTCCTGGAGGTCGCTATGACGCCGAGCGTCAGAGCCGCTCAGGCGAACATGGGGGTGGACCAGCTATGGCTGGGCGCTGACAACCGTCCTTCAGATACCCTCACCGAAAGCGAGATCGCCTTCATTGCCTCACGCGACAGCTTCTATATGGCATCGGTCTCCGAAACGGGTTGGCCATACGTTCAACACCGTGGAGGAAAAGCCGGCTTCCTTAAGGTCGTCGATCAGCGAACATTGGCCTTTGCCGACTACCGGGGTAATCGCCAGTACATCAGCGCCGGCAATTTTGCTGCTAACGATCGGACCTGCCTGTTCTTGATGGATTATGTGCGACGGGCACGGCTCAAAATTTATGCGTATGTGGAGCGACTGGCGCTTGATGCTGACCAGGAACTCACGGAACTGGTCTCCGACACGACCTACAAAGGAAGGGCGGAACGGATCTTCAGGCTTCGGCTTGTGGCGTTCGATTGGAATTGCCCACAGCACATCATTCCGCGCTACACCGAACAGCAGGTTGAACAAGCTGTCGCTCCTCTTCGTGAACAACTGCAGCGATTGGAAACCGAGAATGCGACTTTGCGTGCACGGTTGGAGAACCCAGAAAGATGACCGAAGCTCAACGACCACCCCTTCCGCCTTTTACGTTCGAAAACGCAGTCGAGAAAGTTCGTCTTGCTGAAGACGGCTGGAACAGCCGCGACCCGGCGAGGGTCGCTCTGGCATATACGGTAGACTGCCAGTGGCGTAACCGTGCTGAATTCGTGAGCGGGCGCGAAGCGATCGTAGCGTTTCTTTCGAGAAAATGGCGGAGAGAGCTGGATTACCGGTTGATCAAGGAACTCTGGGCTTTCGGCGGCTACCGAATTGCCGTCAGGTTCGCCTATGAGTGGCATGACGACAGTGGGAACTGGTTCAGATCGTTCGGCAACGAGAATTGGGAGTTTGACGATAGAGGCCTGATGCGGAAGCGCTATGCCTGTATCAACGACCTGCCTATCAGCGCCGACGAGCGCTGCTTTCGGTGGCCGCTTGGCCGCAGGCCTGATGATCATCCTGGTCTCAGCGAGCTCGGTTTTTAGTCGAGACTAACCTGTCTCTTAACGGTGCACGTCCTGGCGGCTATCACCCGCGGCTACCGCTCACGGCGGATGCCATTGCCCTCGACGGTGCAGCATGCGTCTCCGCGGGGGCTGCCGAACTTCACATACACCCACGCGGCCCGAACGGACGTGAGAGCCTCCTGGTGGTCGACGAGGCGATATGCGCCGTGCGGCGCGTTTGTCCGGGAAGTCTTGTCGGAGTGTCAACGGACGCGTGGATAGAACGCGACGAGAAGCAGACGCGAGACTGCATCTCTGCCTGTCGGCTTCCGACTACGCCCCCATCCGCGCCCTCCCGAGGTCAGTTGGTCCGCGGGTTCGAGAGATCAACACCCCATCACGCCACCGCTCCCCAAGCCATAGGATGAGCATCAGCAGGAAGGGATTCATCAGTTGCAGCAAGACAACCACAGTCGCACTCAAGCCAAAATTGACAAACAGCACCAGCGGAGCCGCCAAAACCATGTGAACTATGATCCCGCCAGCCACAAGAAGGGCGAGCGCGCCGTAGCTCATCCGCCCTGGACCGAAGCAGGCGCGGATAACCCACACGGCCAGGACCACGAAAAGCAGTGAAGTGAAAAAACCTCCACCGAAGCTACCCCCAAGCGCGGCTGCCATATGTACCAGGGCGTTGATGATTATGATGCCGTATATAGAAAGACCGACAAGCGGGTGTCGTCGGCTGAGCAGGGCTGCAATGGGAGCCGCGACCCAGAACGCAGTGACATTGACCGCAAGGAAAAACACCGGTGGGATCGGGCAATTCGGATACGGCGGCAAACCAGGCTGTGCACAAATCATGCCCGGAAATGCATGGAACGTCCCAAGCAGATCGATGCCGTATTCTTCGAAGTTGTGAAGCAGGTAGGCCGCCGTCCCGATCCAAGACAACCACACCCAGTCATGCCATCGCGAGCGGCTTGGATCGCTCCGGAGACGGTTAGTTGCAAAAAGCAGAACCGACAGGACGATTGCTCCAACGCCGCCAATCCAAGCAGAGGCGATGTCGAACCAGTGCCAGTAATGCATGATTGAGGAGGCCCTTTTGATAATATGCAGGCCCGAGCACGACTGGAGAATGTTGCCATAACGCGCCGCAGACTGAACACCGGCCTGCTCTATTCCACAACTGCATCCCTCAGCCAATTGCGAAAGAACCGGAAACTGTCGGACCGAAGTTTCGGATCGGCGAACATGAAAAAATAGTGCTCATGCACCATGTCTTTCTCAAACAGCGCAACGAGTTGACCATCCGCCAGTTCCTGCTTGACCAGCTTTTGGCGAACAATGGCGATGCCAAGTCCTTCGACTGCGGCCGTCAGTTCGAGGCCAGAGCTTTCGAGATCGATGAAGCGCGTCCTGGAAAAAATCCTCGGAGCGCGCGCCCCCAGCCACCGCTCCCAGTTGCGTGTGAATTCCGCGGAACGCAGCAAGGTATGCCGCTCCAGGTCGTCCGGTGTATCTAGGGGCGGCGCGCGGTGAAGATAGGCAGGGCTACAGACTGGTGTAAGATCCGCGTCGCCCAATATCTCGCACACGAATCCCTTCTTGCTGATCGCCTCCCCCACATGGATCGTACCGTCCAACCCTTCGATATCGTGCCCGCCAGTGACGAACTTTACGACAATATCGGGACGACGTGCATAAAGCGTTCCAAGCACCGGCATGATGCATTTCTGCAGAAAAACGCGCGGGCTGCCGATGACGAGCGGCCGCCGATCGATACCGACGGAGAGATCGCTCGTCACCGCGCGTATCTGGCCGAGGGACGTATGAATCTTGTCCCAGTAGACTTCGCCGGCCGGCGTAAATGTGATCCTTCGATGCGACCGCTCGAAGAGATCGCAACCGAGGAATGATTCAAGATTCTGGATCTGCCGACTAACGGCACCGGGAGTGAGACAGAGTTCGTCCGCCGCCTTGGCAATGCTCATGTGCCGCCCCACAGACTCGAACACCGGAAGCGCGGTCATCGGCGGCAAGTCCTTGCGCTTTGTCTGCATGTGGCTTCCTCCCCACGGCTATCTCTATCTTTCGATTGAGAAAAACTCAATCGAATCCAGAAAAATTCGATTTTTCCCCGGACAACACAGCGATACGGTCCCACAAAATAAATGGGAGGAGGACCATGAAAAACTTAACACTGGCATCTTTTGGCGTAGCGCTCGCGACCGCGACGTCCCTTTCCGCTGTCCCGGCTGCGGCTGAACAGCTGCGCGTTGGTCTCGCGGCGCTCGCGACTTCGGTCGATCCGCATTTCCATCGCGCCGGCTATAATTTCGACCTTCGGGAGAACATCTCGGACGCACTCGTCTATACGAACGGCGTCAACGGCACCGTCGAGCCTCGCCTTGCGAAATCATGGGAGATTCAGGGCGATACCAAATGGGTCATCACCCTCGAGCCGAAGGCGAAGTTCGACGATGGCAACCCGCTCGGCGCCGACGACGTGATCTATTCCATCTGCCGGGTACGCAATGTTCCCAACAGCCCCGGCCTCTTCAGCAGCTTCATCGCCACGATCGCCAATATCAAGGACGCCGGCGATGGCAAGATCGAGATCGACACCAAGAAACCCGATCCGAACCTGCTGCGCAGCCTGAGCAATATCGGAATTGTCCAGAATCCGACGGGCCGCACGCTGGCCTATGACGACAAGAGCTGCGGCAACGACAACTGGCTGGCCACCGGGGACTTCAACAGCGGCAAGACCTCGCCCGGTATCGGCCACTACCACGTCAAGAAGTTCACGCCCGACGTGGAGATCGAGCTGGAACGCAACGACCAGTATTACGGCACGCCGGCCGCCTATGATTCGGTGCTGGTCAAATCCCTGCCGGACAACAGCGCCCGCATCGCCGCCCTGCTCGGCGGCTCGGTGGACGTCATCAACGCGGTGCCGATCAACAGCATCGACAGCATCCAGTCCTCGGGCAAGTACCATCTGTCGTCCATGCCCTCGACGCTCCTGATCTTCCTGCTTCCCGACCAGGGCCAGGAGAAGACGCCGAAGGTTTCCGGTACCGACGGAAAGAACCCCTTCCTCGACCCGCGCGTCCGCAAGGCGCTCAATCTCGCCATCAACCGCGAGCAGATCGCCGAAACCGTGATGGGCGGCATGGCCCAGCCGGCGAGCCAGATCATCGTGGACGGTGTCTTCGGTCATAATCCCGATCTGCAGGCGTATCCTTACGACCCGGCGGAAGCCAAGCGCCTGCTGGCCGAAGCCGGCTATCCGAACGGCTTCTCCCTGACGTTGAACGCGCCCAGCGACCGCTACGTCAACGGCGCCCAGGTGGCTCAGGCGGTCACCGCCATGCTCTCGCAGGTCGGACTGAACGTGACGCTGGAGACCTTTCCCTTCAGCATCTATTTCACCAAGGCGAGCGCCTACGAATTCAGTCTCTATCTCGCCGGTGCCGCCGCCGATACCGGCGAAGGCTTGAGCCAGATGATCAATCTCGCCGGCACACGTAACCCCGATCGCGGCTGGGGTGGCGCAAACCGCGGACGTTATTCCAGCGAGGTCACCGACAAGGCGCTTGAAGACGCACAGTCGACGCTGGATGACGCCAAACGGGAAGAGCTGCTGCGTGCTGCAGTCGCCGAGGTCTACAAGGATGACGGTTACGTGCCGCTCTATCACGAGTTCGGCGTCTGGGGAGTTCGCAACGGTGTTCACTATGACGCCAATGCCAACCTGACCAACATCTTCTACACCGCCCGCCCCGAATAAGGCGTGCCGGCAAGGCCGTCATCCCTCGCTGGCCTTGCCCTCTCATTCATGAAAGTGCGAAATCCAGATGGGTACAGAATTCAACGACGCCCTCACGTCACAATATGACTACCGGGGACTGCGGGACGCTTTTGCGCCGCCGGCCATGTACCAGGCCTTCCTGGATGTCGAAAAGGCCGTCGCGCTGGCTCAGGGAGAGCTTGGCATGATCCCGGCCGCCTCGGCGGAGGCGATCGCCGGACATTGCCGTTTCGAATACCTGGATACGGACCGCCTCGATACGTCGTACCGGACGACCCGTCACCCGCTTATGCCGCTCATCAACGAACTTGTCCGGCTTGCCGGTCCACAGCATGGCGGGTATGTCCACTGGGGCATCACCACGCAGAACGTCATCCAGACCGGATTGCTGCTGCTCGCCAAGCGTGCCCAGGCGACATTGGATGGGTTGCTCGCCGACATCCTGCGCCATCTCGGTCGCCATGCCCGCACCCACGCGAAGACCATTATGGCGGGGCGGACCCACTATCGCCATGCGGTGCCGATCACCTTCGGCTTCAAAGTGGCGGTCTGGATCGATGAATTCTTGCAGGCCGCGGACCGGCTTCGGGAAGCGGAAAGCCGGGCCTTCGTCGTCATGACCGGCGGTGCGGTCGGCTGCTTCTCCGCTCTGGGTAGAGAGGGTCCGGCCCTCCAGTCACGCGTGGCAGCTCTTCTCCGCATGGGCGAGATGGCTATTCCCTCGCGCGCAATCCGCACGCATATGTGCGAATATGTCAATGCGCTGAGCCTGACGGCCTCCATCTGCCATAAGATCGCGGAAGAGATCTACCAGAGTTCTTCGGAGGAATATGGCGAGCTGCATGAAGGCCGCGTCGAAGGCTCGATCGGTTCCTCCACCATGCCACAGAAGATCAACCCCATCCTCTGCTACGGCATCATCGCCAACAGCAACAAACTCTATTCCTGCGCCGGCATGCTGATGGCAAGTGCCCACCGCCCGTTCGAATCCGACGGTAGCGCCAACCAGATGTTCGAGGACGGATTGGCGGAGGTGATCGGCGCCATTTCCGAAATTCTCGTGCGGACCGAACTTCTGGTGCGCGACCTCTACGTCGACAAGGAGCGGATGCGGTCCAACCTGGACCTGTCGCACGGCGCGATCCTCGGCGAGTTCGCCATGATGCGGCTCGGCGAAACCCTCGGCAAACACAAGGGCCACGAATTGGTGCACGACGCCGCCATGGCTGCCGCAGCCGGCAGAGCGCCTTTCCTGGATGAGCTTGCCCAATTGCCGGGCGGCCAGGCGCTGCGCACGGAGATCGAGGATCGGCTCGAAACCGGCAGCACCGGCGGCATATGCGCCGAATATGCGCTGCATTTTGGATCGCTGGTTGAGAACATCGGAGCCGGATCGATGCCGACAGCCGAGCAACGCAATATCAACGCCTATCTGAAGGCTGACCGCTGATGCTCTCCTTCGTGCTGCAGCGCCTGTTGCAAAGCGTGGTCGTGGTCTTTGTGCTGTCGATCGTGCTGTTCGTCGGGATCTGGCTGATCGGCAATCCGGCCGACATCCTGATTTCCTCGGAAGCTTCGGAGGCCGACCGGCTGGCCGCCATCACCGCCCTCGGCCTCGACAAGCCGCTCTGGCAGCAATACCTGACCTTCCTCGGCAATGCAGTGCAGGGAGATTGGGGTACCTCCTTCGTCTACAAGGAACCCGCCACCAGTATCCTGCTGCAGCGTCTGCCGGCGAGCCTCGAACTCGGGCTAGTCGCCTTCGTCATCGCGATTGTCGCTTCAGTACCGGCCGGGCTCTATGCGGGGCTTAAACCGGAATCGCTGCTCGGCCGGGGCGTCATGACCTTTTCCCTGATCGGCGTCAGCATCCCCACCTTCTGGCAGGGCATGCTCCTGATCGTCGCCTTCGGCATCGCTTTGCCGATCCTGCCGGTGGGTGATCGGGGAGCGGTCGCAACCCATTTCGGCATCACCAGCAGCCTATGGACGCTCGATGGCTGGTCGCATGTTATCATGCCGGCCTTCAGCCTGGCGCTCCTCAAGATGTCGCTCCTGATGCGCGTCACACGCGCCGCGACGATGGAAATCTCCCGCCTCGACTTCGTGAAGTTCGCCTATGCGAAGGGAGTGCGCAGCCGCAAGGTCGTCGTCAGGCATATCCTGCGCAACGCCTTGGTTCCACTCATCACCGTCACCGGGATCGAGCTCGCCAACCTGCTCGCCTATGGCGTGATCACCGAAACGGTGTTTTCCTGGCCAGGTCTCGGCAAGTTATTGATCAACTCAATCAAGGTGCTAGACAGGCCGCTGATCGTCGCCCAGCTCACCTATACCGCGCTGCTGTTCATCGCCATCAACTTCATCGTCGATATTCTGCACATGGCGATCGATCCGCGCGTGAAATCCGTTCTGAGGCGCGCGGCATGAGCACGACTGGTTTCAACGATTTTGCGCAGCGTTTCGCGGAGAGCCGCACGGCCGTCATCAGCCTGCTGATCAGCCTCGTTTTCGTCGCCTGCGCCCTATTCGCGCCGCTAATGTCGCCGACGGACCCTTACGACCTGACCCAGCTTCAACTGTCGGACGCCTTGAAGCCCGCCGGCTCGACGCGGATGCTGCCCGGAGAGGAAGTCCGCGCCAATATCCGCTTCCAGGGGGGCACGGCATCTGTCGAGCCCGCCTCACCCGCACAGACCCGCCAAAGCATCACAGCCGAGTCGTGCGGAGCAAACTGTCTCGGCGTCGGGGTGGCCCCGGAAGGCACCAAACTCGCCAGCCTGCAGATCCGCAATCTGCCGGCCGGCGCCAGCGTGGAAGGCGGAAAGAAGCATATCGTCCAACCCTGGTGGACCGTGGACAACCCGGAGGACGGCAGGGTCAGGATCGTCTCCAACAGCCAGCTTCCTGAAAACTTCACTGTCCTCGCCATCGCAAAATCCCTGGATCGGGAAACGGATTTCGTCTTTCGTCTCGGCACTGACGGTTTCGGCCGCGACATGCTCTCCGCCATCCTCTACGGCATCAGGATCAGCGTCTTCGTCGGACTTGTGGCTGCGGGTGCCGCGATGGTGCTTGGTACCGGCTTTGGGCTTCTCGCGGCCTGGCGGGGCGGTGTCACCGATGCAATCATCATGCGTGCGGTAGATTTCATGCTTGGCCTTCCTGCGCTGCTCGTTGGGCTTGCGATCCTCGCCATCTTGGGCAATGGCGTCAGCAAGGTCGTGCTTGCCATCGTCATCGTGCAATGGTCCTATTACGCTCGCACGGCCCGCTCCTTCGCGATCAGCGAGCTTGGCAAGGAATATGTCGAGGCCGCCCGATGCCTGCGTCTTTCCCCGACGCGCATTATGCTGCGCCACGTGCTGCCCAACTGCATGCCGCAGATTATCGTGCTCTTCACTCTCAATATCGCTGCCGCGATCTCGCTCGAATCCTCACTGAGTTTCCTCGGTGTTGGCCTGCCGCTCACCAGACCCTCCCTCGGCATGCTGATCGCCAGCGGCTATGAATTCATCTTCTCGCACAAATACTGGATCAGCATCTATCCGGGCGTGGTGCTGCTCGTGATGATCGTCGCGATGAACTTGCTCGGCGACCGGCTGCGCGATCTCAACAATCCGCGGCTTGACCGCTAGGAAAGGTGCAGGGATGACGGAACCCTTTTTCCAAGTCGACGGCCTCAACACCTGGTTCTTCACGCGACAGGGCGTGATCAAGTCGGTGCGCGATATTTCCTTTGATCTTCGTCGTGGCGAGGTGTTGGGCATCGTCGGCGAGTCCGGATCCGGCAAATCGGTGACCGGCATGTCGATCATGGGTCAGATCGACGAGCCGGGGCGTATCGTTTCCGGCTCAATCTCGCTCGACGGCCAGGAGCTGACTGCCCTTACGTTCGAGGAGATGCGCCGCTTTCGCGGCCGCAAGATCGCCATGGTCTTCCAGAACCCATTGATGACCCTGAACCCGCTGATGCGGGTGCGCGATCAGATGTACGAAGCGATCAGCGAGCATGAAGATGTTTCCCGCAGACAGATGCACGACCGCTGCATCGAAGTGCTGATGGCCGTGGGTATTCCCTCCCCGGAGGAGCGGCTGAACGCTTATCCGCACGAGATGTCGGGCGGCATGCGCCAGAGGGTCGTCATCGCGACCGCCTTGTTGCTCGGACCGGACATGATCATTGCCGACGAGCCGACGACTGCTCTCGACGTGACGATCCAAGCCCAGATCATCTACCACATCCGTCGGCAGATCGACGAGCGTGGCCTCGGCATGGTCTGGATCACTCACGATCTTTCGACACTTTCCGAACTCGCCGACCGGATTATGGTGATGTATGCCGGCGCGATGATGGAGATCGGCACGACGGAGGACATCATCGGCGTTCCGCGCCATCCTTATACCCGCAAGCTTCTCGGCTCCGTTCCATCGCGCAACACGCCGGGCGAGAAGCTAAGGCAGATCCCCGGCAACATGCCCTCGCTCCTTTCTCTGGGAAAGGGCTGTCCCTTCGCCAGCCGTTGCGAACGGGCGACGGAGATCTGCGGCGAGCCGGTACCGGCGACGCAACTATCGGCTACGCATCACATCTGGTGCTATCATCCATTCGAGGAGTGACGCGTGAACGAGATGATCTTCGAGGCAAAGGATTTGTCGCGCAGCTTCACGGTGGGGCACAGGGTATTTGGCGATCTGGCGAACCGTTTTATGGGTGACCGCCCTCCAACGGTACTGCGCGCGGTGGACAATGTCTCGCTTACGCTGCGCGAGGGAGAAACGCTCGGTGTCGTCGGGGAATCCGGCTGCGGGAAATCGACCCTGGCGCGAATGATCGCCGGCATCCTGCCGGTATCCTCTGGCGAACGGCACTTCCGCGGTGAGCCTTACGATAGCCTCCTTGCCCGCAAGCGCGATGCGCTGAAGATCCAGATGGTCTTCCAAGACCCGCTTTCCTCTCTCAATCCGCGCCTGCGTGTCGGCGAAATCGTCGGCGAGGCGGCGGTCTTGCATGGGCTGGTGCCGCGCTCACGGGTGAAGGAATACGTGATCGACATCCTCGCCCGGGTCGGTCTGCCTGCGGACAGCCTCGGACGCTATCCACATCAGTTTTCCGGTGGCCAGCGCCAACGCATCGGCATCGCCAGGTCGTTGGCGGTAAAGCCCGACATGCTGATCTGCGACGAAGCCGTTGCCGCGCTCGATGTCTCGGTCCAGGCGCAGATCATCAATCTCCTGATGGACATCAGGCGCGACAGTGGCCTTGCGATGATCTTCATCAGCCATGACCTCAGCGTCATCCGCCACCTGTGCGATCGGGTGGCCGTGATGTATCTCGGCCGCGTCGTGGAGCTTGCCGAGACCGAGCAGCTCTTCGCATCGCCTGCGCACCCCTATACCCGCATGTTGCTCGACGGCATGCCGAAGATTTCGCTTGAGCGACGTAAGTTCATGCCGATCAAGGGCGAAATCCCCTCGCCGCTCAGCCCGCCTTCCGGTTGCCATTTCCATCCTCGCTGTCCAATTGCGACGGAGAATTGCAGACGGACGCGTCCGGAGTTGCGAGAGATTGCGTCCGGCCAGGTTCACGCATGCTTGAATGTCGAAGCTATATAAGGAGAGGAGGGCTTTGATTGGAAGTTTGGTTGGCGGGGCCTGACTGCACAGAGACTTTTAAAATGGGCATATCGCGCCCTCAAAGCGGAACGGTCCGTTTCGCGTGGAAATGTACACGCACCGTAATCGCCCTGGCCGAGACGGGGCCGTGTGCGGCCTGGCTGCTTCTGCAGCGTGGAGAAACAAAAGTGGACATGCCACCGTGGTGCGCGGACGCCTGCTATCGACCAATCTCGGCCACTCAGAGCACGTCAGCGACTACCTGAAACCTGCCCTTGCGTGCGCTTCCACTACTGGCAATTCGGAGGCCCCCGTCCGGTTTCGGATACCGCCCAGGGGATAGCTGCCATTAGTCGCGAAGCTATCAACACGACCACTTAAGACCTTCCGAGAACCGTTCATGACTTCTATCGCAACGCACTCGATCCCATGACTGTGGGTGCGCCATCCGAAGATGGAATGCCTGAGCCATTGCAGTTCGCCTTGGATGCACGGACAAGCCCGTTACTCATTGCATCTGACGGTATGGAATGGGTGATCGGCAAAGGGTGGCTGGTTTTTGACGGCAGGAACGAATGTCTGCTATCACTCGAAGTGGCAAATGAGACGGACGTCTAACGCGTTATTCAGCGGTGCGTCGGTGCGGGAGCATTTGCGGTTAGCGAGCCGAGCAGAAAGAATGGGGATACGAAGGCATATTTGCTGACCCCGACGGCATCTGTGGATGGTCGCCGCAGTTTCCAAGGAGAGAGAATAATCAACGATCGGCTGGGGGTCTCCGCTCGCTCCGTGGGTATTCGATAGGCGACTTTCCGCCCCCACCCTTTGACGATCCCTCGGCACTCCGAGAGGCTGTCATGTTCAGATTTCAGTTCCTCAGCGAGGGTGAGGCAAGCCATAGGGGTCGGCGTCTTCAAGCAACCACGCCGCGATGATCGATTCTGCTGTCGCTCGCCGCCCGGCCGACTTGCTGCCCCGTTCGGGTTCGCGTCCGACCAGCGTCTCGCATCGGCAAAAGAAATCGGCAACCAACATCGGCAACTGTACTGACTTCCAGCCTCGAATGCCTTATATTCCAGTCGATTAACTCGTTACCGAGATCGGCAAAAAAATGTTTGAAACACCTGCCCGTATTGAACCGCTGTTCTTTGACGACACGGTGCCGACCGTGCTGGCCGATATCGCTATCGAGCTGCAGAAGGCCGCCGACGAACTCGGCCAAGGTCTGCACCCGGAATCGGCTGCCGAGCTGGCCGATCTCGTTCGGGTCATGAATAACTACTACAGCAATGATTACAGGGAGCGGCTGTTTCCGAACTTGTTCACCGATGCTGAAGTGCCGGCGCCCGAAGCACCAGCGTTGTCATTCAGATAGATTGAGGTAGTTGCTAACGCTTGGTCTTGGGGGATCCTTTGTGCAAAGCTATGGACAGCTTGCGGCCCTATGCGGTCGGTCTAGTTCTGATACTTCAGCGATAGCTGACGCACGCGATTCGGACATCGAAGCTACGACACACGCGCTCGAGGTGGAGCCATTGCTGCAGTTACGGAAACCTGTCGATCAAACGGCTCCCGCTTCAAAATCCCTCTACCGTGGAATTGCTCGCAGGACCGAGAAACAGCTCAGACGGCGCGTCCATAACGCTGCTTAGCCCGCTCCCTCGCCCTAGAGGCGACGACCTCGCGGTCTTTGGGCGGTGCTTTGGTTTCCAGAGCCTGCAACAGCTTGTGCACAGATCTTTTGATCTCCTCTACCGCGTCGTAAAACGCGGCTTCATTGGCTTGTGAGGGGCGAGTGGACCCAGAGATCTTGCGCACGAACTGTAGGGCTGCGTCGTGCATCTCGTCCTTGGTGGCTGGTGGGTCAAAGTTGAACAGCGACTTGATGTTTCGGCACATGAGGTCCTCCTTCGCTGGTGGTGCAGTGTTGCACCAGCCCTGCGCCGATGCAACACAACGCAAGAGCCAGGTAGCCACTTCACTGGCTTGTCCGCTTCGCGCGCCAGTCAGAAAACGCGGCTTAGTCCTTTCACCCTCTGTGAACATGCCGACTCTTCCCTGCGATATAGTCAGCAATCCGATCCTAATCTGCTGTGATTAGGGTCGGTGATGCCGGCATGGACCGCCCGTTCATGGACAGCGCAGAAATAGTGGCGTACTTCATCATGCCACCGTTCCTGCGGCTGAAGTCTGGTGCTGGAGCAACCCCGCCACCTCTCCGGCAACGATCTCCTGCCATGCGGCATAGGCCGAAAGAACCGTCTCCATCTGCGCCGTATGGCCGGCGATGAAGTCGTTTCCGTAGATCGTTTCGTCCGGATATTCGGTTATCAGCGTCATCGGCACGGTATGGCGATCGTCGACCGACGAGAGGCACGGGAAACCATTGATGATCCGGAAGCCTGTCTCCCCGGCGTGGATCTCGTAAAGCGCGATCTGCCGGTCATTGTATTCCAGGAGACCCGGGATGGCACCGAGATGGCGCGTCACCCGATCAAGCAGCGCTTCGGCCGGCACTTCCCACTTCGCATGGTGACGCATGACGAGGAAGAAGCCCTTCGGCAGCGTCCACATGGCGAAATTGCGCGGCACATAGCCCGAAAGCGGCCGCGTCCACTCATGCGAGGGATAGCCGTGCAGATTCACATGCAGCTTAGCGCCGCTGAGTTCCTGTGCCCTGAAGCGGATCTCCTTCTCGTTGATGTGCTCCCCGGAGTTCTCGCGGGTACGGTATTCGAGATCGTCGCCGAGCGCCGTATAGCGCGCCGCATGGTGCATGTGGCGCGGATTATCCATGCGCAGCCGCTGGTGCAGCGCGTAACCGTCGGGGTTTTCGAGCGGCGAAATGGTGAAATGCGCCCCCTTCATCTTCGCCAGTTTGCGGGCAGCCCTGAGCGCGCCGACAATACCGGTCGTCTCGTTGGGGTGCTGGCCGCCGCTGATCATCACCGCGGCATCGCTGCCGGCATGATAGCGCGCAGCAACAATCCGGCCCGAGCGTGAACGGGCCCTGAATTCCTCACCGCCAATCTTCTCAAGCAGCCTGGCGACCTGTCCTGCGGCCGGCGGCTCGACAGCCGTGTCGATTGCCTGATCGCCGCAATCCAGGAACGACGTGGAGAGCGCCTTCGTCTCGATACGGACCGATATCTCGCCTTCGCTCAAGACGATCTCCGGAACGATCTGGCCCGGTTTCAGGCCGCGATCGCCGAGCGGGCGGCCGGATTTCTTCTGGAAGAATTCGAGCAGCGAGAAATAGAAATCCTCGTGGAGCGCTTCGCGCAGGCTGACAGCCTCGTCCCCCACGTCGAGCCGCTCGTCCTCTGCCGGATGGCGCACACGAATGGCCAGCTCTTCGAAATAGGGCTCCTGATTGCCCCAATCGTGTCCGGAGATCGCTGCGATCGCATCCTCGAACAGTGCCTCATATTCGGTTTGCAGGCGCTCGCCGTCCGCATCGCCCGCGAGCCGATACCAGCCGGTCGGGGACACATTCGTCTCGCCGACCGCGTCGGCATGAATCCGGTTGGGGGCAAGAACCTTCAACGTCTCCGTTCCGCCGGCGCGCGTCAGCAGAACGTCATAGAAGAACCCGTCGTCCTCGCGGGGCACGAAACCGATATTCGCCTTGCCGACAAGCGATGCAAGCGGATAGGCCTCGAGGCGAAACCGGTTGGCCGGCGCCGCCGCATGTACCGGATAACGAACCTCGATCGCCTCCACGCCCGTAAGATCAATGTCCTCGCGGAAAGAGAAGAGAAGCGGCTTGTATGCGCTGCGTATGCGGGCGGTCACACCCCTTTCCGCAAGCCGACGTTCGGCCTCGCGGCGGCTCTTTGCATCGTCGAAGGTCCAGGCTTCGAAGGATTGGCCGGCAACTGCCCGCGCCATCAACTGGTCAAGCGTGCGCTCGAAGGTCTTGCTGAATATCTCGGTCATGCGAATTTCACCTTGAGGTTCTGCCCGTCGGGTCGAGGCTGTCGCGCAGCCAGTCGCCCAGGAGATTGAGACCGAGCACCGTCAGCAGGATGGCGAGCCCCGGAAAGACGCTCACCCACCAGGCCGTCTGCAGATAGGTGCGTCCGTCGGCAAGCATGCCGCCCCAGCTCGGGATGGTCGGATCGACGCCGAGGCCGAGGAAGGTCAGGCTGCTTTCGAGCAGGATGTTGTTGGCGACATTGAGCGTCATCAGCACGATCACCGGTCCGATCAGGTTCGGCAGCAGATGCTGGAAGATGATGCGCCAGTCCCTCACTCCGATTGCCCGCGCCGAGAGGATGAATTCACGCTCGCGTAGCGTCAGCACCGAGCCTCGCACAAGCCTGGCATACTGCACCCATTGCGAGACGATCAGCAGGATGATCGTGTTCGTCAGACTGCCGCCCACGATGGCGATGAAGGTGATCGCCAGGAGAATGAAGGGCATGGCAAGCTGCAGGTCGGCGAAACGCATCACCAGCATGTCCCAGAAACCGCGGTAGTAGCCGGCGATCAGACCCATGAGAACGCCGATGATGACGGCGCCGATCACCGAGGTGAAGCCGACGAGCAGCGAGATCTTGCCGCCGGCCACGACGCGAGCCAGCACGTCGCGCCCCAGCGGATCCGTTCCGAACGGGTGGGCCGCATTGGTGAAGGGCTTGGCAAGGCGCGCCATCAGGTCGATCTTGTCG
The DNA here is from genome assembly GCF_001005825.1 of Rhizobium sp. LC145. Lineage (GTDB taxonomy): Bacteria > Pseudomonadota > Alphaproteobacteria > Rhizobiales > Rhizobiaceae > Neorhizobium. The sequence goes on along the minus strand of NZ_LBHV01000009.1, from coordinate 202,630 downwards.
GCGCCGCCCGGAAACAGAAGATCGGAGAAAACGACGGCGAGGCAAATGATGATGGTCAGCGAAGCGCCGAGGATGAATTCGAGGCTCGAAAAGCGCGACAGGCGGGAGATCTTGGAGGCCATCGTCATCACTCCGTACGGATGCGCGGGTCGACAAGCCCGTAGGCGATATCGACCAGAAGATTGATGCCGACGATCATCAGCGACAGCACGGTGATGACGGCCTGGAGAACGGGATAGTCACGTGCTGCAACCGCATCGAAGGCAAGTGTACCCATTCCCGGCCAGTTGAAGACCCGTTCGATCACGACGATGCCGCCGAGAAGCCCGCCGAACTGCAGGCCGAAATAGGTGATGAGCGGAATGGCGCAGTTGCGCAGCGCGTGCTTGTACAGAACCTTGCTCTCGCTCAAGCCCTTCGCACGCGCCACCATGATATATTGCGACTGGAGCGTCTCCAGCATGGATGTGCGCACGAGACGGACATTGGTCGCAGTCAGGATGATCCCCATGGTGACGGCCGGCATGACATAGCTTGCCGCGCCGGACATGCCGCTTGGCGGTAGCCAGCCGAGTGCGACCGCAAACAGCAGGATCAGCATGGTCGCGAGCCAGAAATTCGGGAAGGACAGGCCGAGCAGCGAGAAGATGCGGATGAACTGGTCGGCGCCCTTGCCGCGCGCCGTCGCGGCCTTGACGCCGAGCGGGATGGAAAGCGCGATCGATACCGCCATGGAGATGAAGGCAAGAAGCAGCGTCGCCGGCAATGCGTTTCCGATCAGCAGCGAAACCGGTGTTCCGCCCGAAAAACTGCGACCAAAATCCAGCGTGACGAGCCCCTTTAGGAAGGTCAGGTACTGCACGATGAACGGCTGATCGGTTCCAAGTGCCGCGCGAATGCGCGCCAGATCGTCTTCCGTCATGCTGCCACCGCCCTGGAACATCATCAGTGCGGGATCGCCGGTCAGGCGAATGGCGAAGGAGACGACGAGCGTGATCGCAATGACGACGAAAATCGCCTGCAGCAATCGTTTGATGAGGAAACCGGCCACGTTCTTTTCCTTGAAAACGGTGGGGTGCCGCCCGGTTAAGGGCGGCACCCGGGTGTCAGATCACTCGACGGTCACATCCGTCAGCTTCATGCGGTTGTCCGGAGGCGCGATGAAACCCTTGACCCGCTTGTTGATGCCGAAGATGGCGTTGGTATTGTAGAGCGGCAGTTCGAGAGCCCGATCGGCAGCGTATTTGGCGACTTCCTTCAGGATCTTCTCGCGCTCGGCGCGATCGGTCAGCGGACGCTGGGACTCCAGGAGCTTGTCGAGCGTCTCGTCCTTGTCGTAAGGGTTCCACTTTTCGCCCGAGTGGTACATCGAATAGGCGGTGTTGTCGTAGTCGAACGTCCAGCCGCCCCATTTCTGCTGGAACATGGCGCCCGTCTTGCCCTGCGGGATGATGTCGTTCAGCAGAACATTGGTCTCATAGGGCTTGATCGTGGCGGTGATGCCGACCATCGACAGGTAGCTGGAGACGACCTGCGCCACTTCGTTCATCGTCGCGTCATTGCCGCGGATATCGATCTGCAGCATCGCGCCCGGTTTGACGCCGGCTTCGGCGAGAAGCTTCTTGGCGCCTTCCGGATCATAGGGCAGCGGCTTCAGTTCGGGGTCGTAGCCGAAGGACAGCGCGCTCTGGAAGCTCGCGATCTCGGAGGCCTGGCCGGCCAGGATCGACTGAACGATCGTGGCGCGGTCGACGGCCATGATGATCGCCTGGCGCACCTTCGGATCGGCGGTGATGCCGTCACGGGTGTTGAAGCGAAGCGCATCAACGGTCGGGCCGGGAACGCTGAGAACCTCGAGGTTCGAATCGCCTTCGATCACCGGGATCATGCCGATCGGGATGGTCGGCGGGATCACCAGATCGACGCGGCCGGCCTGCAGTTCGGCAACGGCGGTGGCCGGCTCGGTGATGAAGCGGTATTCGAGTTCCGAAAGCTTCGGCGCGCCGCCCCAATAATCCGGGTTCGCCTCCAGCTTGATGTCGGTCTTCGGCGCATAGGACACGAACTTGAACGGTCCCGTACCGACCGGGTTGAGGTTGAAATTGTCCTCACCCTTTTCCTGGATGTATTTCGGCGGAACGATCATTGCGCCGTAGCCGGCAAGCTTGGTCAGCAGCACCGGATCGGGCGCCTTCAGCTTCATGTCGACCGTAAACTCGTCGACGACCTCGACGCTGTCGATCGCGGTATAGTTGGAGCGCTGCGGCCCCTTGGCGCCCTGCTCGCCGAGAAGGCGCTCGAAGGTGAACTTTACAGCTTCCGCATTGAAGGGCTCGCCGTTGTGGAACTTGACGTTCTGGCGCAGCTTGAAGCGGATGCGCTTGCCTTCATCCAGCTCTTCCCAGGATTCCGCCAGGCCCGGAACGAGCTTGAGGTCGGGACCGCGATAGGTCAGGCCGTCGAAGATATTGGTCGCGACCGCCGCCCACTGAACGAGGAAGGTATCGACCGGATCCCAGCTGCCGGGATCCTGAGGTGACGAGATGGTCATCTTGCCCGCGGCAAGAGCCGGTGCGGCCGAAAATACAGCACCTGAGATGGCAAGCGCCATGCAGGTGGCTGTCAGTCCCCGTTTGATCGTTTTCATTTTTCTGTTCCTCTTCAGATGAATGCGATTGTTTCTAAGTTTCTCAGGCACTCTTCGCGACGAAATGCCCCGGTTTGATTTCCTCATGCGCCAGGATGGCGGGCTCGTCGCCGACGCGACGGACCGGATTGGGGATTTCGCCCTCGATCAGCGCGGTGTTGCGCTCCACGGTCGGGTCGGCGACCGGCACGGCCGAAAGGAGACGGCGCGTGTAATCATGCTGCGGCGTCTCGAACACCTGGGCCCGGCTGCCCATTTCCATGATCTGGCCAAGATAGAGCACCGCGACGCGATGGCTCATCTTTTCCACCACCGCCATGTCATGGCTGATGAAGAGATAGGCCAGACCACGCTCGGCCTGCAGATCCATGAACAGGTTGATGATCTGAGCCTGGATCGACACGTCGAGCGCCGAGAGCGCCTCGTCGGCGATGATGAGCTTCGGATCGGAGGCGAGCGCGCGGGCGATGCAGACGCGCTGACGCTGGCCGCCGGAGAATTCGTGCGGATAGCGATCCGCATGGGCCGAGCTCAGGCCGACCCGTTCCAGCAACTCGTCCACACGCCGGCGCACCGCCTTGCTGCCTGTGATCAGGCCATGCGTGTTGATCGGTTCGGCGATCGAAAAACCAACCGTCTTGCGCGGATCGAGCGAGGCGAAGGGATCCTGGAAGATATATTGCACTTCCTGGCGCATGCGGAACCGCTCCGCCGCCGACATCGACGAATAGGTGCGGCCGTTGAACGAGATCTCGCCGCCCATGGCCGTCTGGAGCTGCTGGATCGTCCGGCCGATCGTGGATTTCCCGGAACCGCTCTCGCCGACCAGAGCCAGCGTTTCGCCGGGATGGATGTCGAAGCTCACCTTCTGCACCGCGCTTAAGCGGTGAGTGGCCTTGCCGAACAGGTTCTTGCGGATATCGAAACGGACGAAGAGGTCCTTTACCGACAGAAGCGGCTTCTCACCGTATTGTGCCGTGTCCTGCACACGCTCTTCTCCGACCACCGTCGGCTCGCCATCCTGCAGCACGGTCAGCGGCATGCGCTTCGGGAACGCTTCGCCGGTCATGCTGCCGAGACGCGGAACGGCAGCCAAAAGCGTGCGGGTATAGGGATGCTGCGGATTGGCGAAGATTTCCCGCACGGGACCTTCCTCGACCTTTCGGCCCTTCCACATGACGACGACATCGTCCGCCATTTCGGCGACGACACCCATGTCATGGGTGATGAAGACCATCGCCATGCCGAGCGTTTTTTGCAGATCCCGCACGATATTGAGGATCTGCGCCTGGATCGTCACATCGAGAGCGGTGGTCGGCTCGTCGGCGATCAGCAGTTTCGGCCGGCAGGCAAGCGCCATGGCAATCATCACGCGCTGGCGCATCCCGCCGGACAGTTGATGCGGATAGCGCTTCAGAAGCTCCGCCGAATCCGGCAGACGGACCATGTCGAGCAGCCGCCTGGCTTCCTCGATGGCGGCGGCCTTGCCGAGTTTCTCGTGCAGGACGAGAACCTCGCAGATCTGGTCGCCGATGGTAAAGACCGGATTGAGCGAGGTCATCGGCTCCTGGAAGATCATGGCGACCTCCTTGCCGCGGACCGACCGCATCTCCTTCTGGCTCGCCTGCAACAGGTCTTTCCCGCCGAACATGATGCGACCGCCTGCGAATCTCGCCCCCATCATGTCCGCCAGCCGCATGACCGACAGCGACGTGACGGATTTTCCCGAGCCGGATTCACCGACGATCGCAACCGTTTTGCCCGGTTCGACGGCAAAGGATAGATCCTCAACGACCCGGTTTGCGCCGAACTCGACGCTCAGGCCTTCGACTGACAGAAGCGGCTCGCGTTTGTCCATCGGGTTGATCATACGGGTGCCTCCGGCTTTGCCTGCGCAGTCGGGTTCGAAACGGCATTCCCCTCGCCTGCCGAGATGCGGGCGATGAGCGCGCCGGCTGGCTGGAAGCTGCCGACTTCAGCGAGAATGGTGATGGTACCGGCAGCGGGAGCGGCGACGGTCGTCTCCATCTTCATCGCGTCCATGACCGCAAGCAGGTCTCCCTTTTCGATAAAGGCGCCATTGGCAACATTCCACTGAACGAGCGTGCCGGGAACCGGCGCATGAATTGCACCTGGATCGCTTTCGTCGGATTCGACCTCCGGCGCGATCTGTTGCGGCACCTGCCCCAGCAGCCGCAGGAAAGCATCCGGAATGCCAAGCTCAACGAGCCTGCCGTCGATCTCGACGCGACCGCGTAGCAGAGGTCTCTCGGCAGGCGGGGCCGATCGAGCCGCGGTTTCCAGAGTTTCCGCAAAGTCCGTCTCGATCCATCGGGTATGGACTCCGAAGTCGTCCCCGGAAAAATCGGGATGGTCGAGCACGGCGCGATGGAAGGGCAGTACGGATGGCACGCCGACGATTACGAACTCACCGAGCGCGCGGCGCGCACGGGCGATGGCCTGGCTGCGCGTTGCCCCCCAGACGATCAGCTTGGCGATGAGGGAATCGAACATCGGCGGAACCGCCGATCCGTTCGCCACGCCGGAATCCAGTCTTATTCCCGGACCGGAAGGTGCAGAAAACTGCGTGATGTCACCGGCGGACGGAAGAAAACCGCGGCCCGGATCCTCGATATTGATGCGGAACTCGATCGCATGACCGCGCGGCTCCGGCATCTCGGTGACGCTCAGCGGCAGCCCGTCGGCGATGCGGAACTGCTCGATGACGAGATCGAGCCCGGTCGTTTCCTCGGTGACCGGATGCTCGACCTGAAGACGGGTATTGACCTCCAGGAAAGAGATCACACCATCGGCGCTCAGCAGGAACTCCACCGTGCCTGCCCCGGTATAGCCCGCCTCGGCGCAGATATCGCGCGCAGCCTGGTGGATCTTCTCCCGCTGCTCGGATGACAGGAAGGGTGCCGGCGCCTCCTCGACAAGTTTCTGGTTGCGGCGCTGCAGGGAACAATCGCGCGTACCGACAACCACGACATTGCCATGGCGATCCGCAAGCACCTGAGCTTCGATATGCCGGGGGCGGTCGAGAAACTGCTCGACGAAGCATTCGCCGCGGCCGAAGGCGGCCACCGCCTCGCGGGTCGCCGAGTCGAAAAGCTCTTCCACCTCATCGAAATCGCGGGCGATCTTCAGCCCGCGTCCACCGCCGCCATGCGCCGCCTTGATGGCGATCGGCAGTCCGAATTTTTTCGCGAAGGCCAGCGCTTCGGTGGGGGACGCAATTGCACCATCCGAACCGGCGACCAACGGAGCGCCGACCTTCTGGGCAATGGCACGTGCCCTGAGCTTGTCGCCGAGCGCCTCGATGACCTCCGGCTCCGGGCCGATCCAGGTCAGGCCGGCATCGATCACGGCTCTGGCGAACTCGGCGCGCTCGGAAAGAAACCCGTAGCCGGGATGCACGGCATCGGCGCCGCAGCGGCGGGCGATATCGATGAGCTTTCCGATGTCGAGATATGTGTCCCTGGCGCTTGCCCCCTTCAGCGCATAGGCTTCGTCCGCCTGGGCGACGAAGAGAGCGTCCGCATCGGCATCGGCATAGACCGCCACGGAGGCGAGGCCATAATCCTTGCAGGCCCGGATGATCCGAACCGCGATTTCACCGCGGTTTGCAATCAGAACCTTCTTCATTTCTGCTTTCCTGGAATGAACCGGGCGGCGAAGCGGCTGGTCGCGTTGAAGCGAATGCGCGCGCCTACGGGAATTTGCCCGGCGAGATCGAGATGATGCCCTGCGACATTGGCGATGACCGGATAGCCGCCGGTCAGCGGATGATCGGCGAGGAACAGAACCGGCTGGCCGTTGGCCGGCACCTGAATGGCGCCCCTGACGGTCGCCTCGCTCGGCAGTTCGTCATGGTTCCTGCGTTCCAGCGCTTCGCCCTGCAGCCGGATGCCAACGCGGCTCGACTGCGGCGTGACGGTCCATTCCTGGCGCAGGAACGCTTCGACCGCCTCCGCCGTGAACCAATCCGTTCTCGGCCCCATGACCACGTCCAGCACCACGGTCTCGCCGGCTCGCGGCATATTGAAAGCGGGCAGCTCCTCGGTCGAGACGACCGACCCCGCGGGAGCGGGCAGAACCGGGACGATATCACCGGGCGCGGGAGCGGCCGGACCGATCTGCGCCAGGACATCGGTCGAAGCGCTGCCGAGGACCGGCGTCACATCAAATCCGCCCCGCATGGAAAGATAGGAGCGCATGCCGGCAGGTGGTGTTCCAAGCAGAACCATGTCGCCATCGTCGAGCGCAACGGCTTTGCCATGGGGAGCCGCTATCCTGGCGCCCTGCCTATCGGTGATCGAGATGGACAAGGGGGCGCCGGTCACGGCCATGACACCGTGGCCGCGCATTTTGAAGCCGAAGCCGCCCAAGGATATTTCGAGCGCGGCATGGCCCGCCGGATTGCCGACCAGACGATTGGCCGCCTTCAGGCTGTCCCGATCGACCGCACCGGACATGCTGACGCCCTGGCTCGCCTGACCCGGCCGCCCGAGATCCTGGAATAGGATAGGCAGGCCGACGGCGGTGATCTCGATCGCGGCCTTCGTAACATCCACATATTCCAGCGACGCCTCGGCTTTCGCAGCCTTGGGCGATGTCGCGATCTCGTATGGCTTGTCCCTGGAGATGTCGCGGAAGCGGACACGGCCTCCCGGCTGGAGGAGCGAGGCCGGCGTTCGGTCGACGTCGAACATCACGAGCGGCGTGGTGCCAATCAACTGCCAGCCCCCAGGGCTCGCCTTCGGATAGACGCCGCTGAATTCCCCGGCAAGACCGACCGATCCGGCCGGGACCCGTGTGCGGGGCGATGCGCGCCGCGGCACCGTCAGACGCCGATCGCCACCCGCCAGATAGGCAAAACCCGGCGCAAACCCGGTGAACGCCACAAGGTATTCGCCCCCTGTATGGAGGCGCACGACCTCATCGACTCTTATGTTCAGCATGTTCGCGATTTCGGGCAAATCCTCGCCATCGTAGCGGACCGGTATCTCGACCAGCGCACCGGAGGCTGCCTTGCGCTCGCCACCGGCCAAGGCCGCGATTGCCTTGGTCAAAGCCTCAGCTGAAATTCCATTGGTATCGAAGGAGACAAGCAAAGTGCGGGCAGCCGGGACAATCTCCCGGATACCTGCGATCGGATTGTCTTGCAGCGCGTCGAACAGAGCCAAGGTTTCGCCGAGGTCCGCCAGTTCGATAAGCATGCTGTCCGCCCGGACAGGCAGGATGCGCATCGACGTATCGCGGGACTGGGCAAGAGTTGCGGCCTGCATGGCTTTGTTCAGATCCCACTCGCAAAAGACCGAATGACAAGGCCGGATTCTTCGAGCACGGCCCGCAGGCGACGCGCAATGGCGACCGCTTCCGGATTGTCGCCGTGGACGCAGATCGTCTGCGCGTCGATCTTGGCCAGTTTGCCGTCGATGGATTCCACAACGCCCTCCCTGACCATGCGCACCATGCGCTGGGCCACGAGTTCGGGATCATGCAGAACGGCGCCCTTTTCCCGGCGCGACACCAGATTGCCCTCAGCCGTATAGGCGCGGTCCGCGAAGGCTTCGGCGACGACCGCAAGCCCGGCGGCGCGTGCCTTTGCGATGAGCGGCGAGCCGGCAAGCGCGACCAGCATCAGGTCGGGATTGACAGCAAGGATCGCGGCAATCACATCGCCGGCCTGGCGCGGATCGAGCGCGATCGTGTTGTAGAGCGCGCCATGCGGTTTCACATAGGTGACGCGCGTGCCAGCGGCCTGCGCCAATCCCGTAAGCGCGCCGATCTGATAGATCACGTCGCCGATCAGCTCTTCGCTGGTCGGGTCCATATTACGGCGCCCGAAGCCTGCAAGATCGCGATAACCGACATGAGCTCCAACCGCCACGCCGCGCTCGGCCGCCGCCTTGAGGGTGTTCAGAATGCCAGCGGGATCGCCGGCATGAAAGCCGCAGGCGATATTAGCGCTGCTCACCACATCGAGCATGGCGCCATCGTCGCCCATCTTCCAGGCGCCGAAGCTTTCACCCAAATCGCTGTTGAGGTCGATCGTAAGCATGAAAATAGGACCATTCTCCCAAAAGGTCTTGAAACGCTATCAAAGGAGAACAATCATGTCTATAGTGTTGAACAATCAAGCTGCATTGCTCGACAAAACGTCACGTGCATCGAAAATGGGCATGAATGGACATCAGCACGAATTAACTCGTCCCCCGCCGTTTCATGGCGGCATTTCGCTTGTTGCCTGACGCAAAGCACTTTACCGGAGGCGGTAAGACCTTATCAGAGGAAGGGGAATCGGGCTTGGCCGTACGCAGACCACAGCGAGACGAGACGAAACCCTCCCGCCAATTGGAGGTCGCGGGCGCGCGCGGACCTGAGCCGGTTCAGACCCTGGCCGAGACAGTCGCGGCCCGCATTCGCGAGCAGGTCATTTCCGGCATGCTGACGCCGGGCAGCCATCTTTCCGAATTGACACTGAGCGAGGAACTGCAGGTATCGCGCAACACGTTGCGCGAAGTCTTCCGGCTGCTCACCAAGGAAGGCCTGCTGCGCTACGAAGCCAACCGAGGCGTGTTTGTTTCGACCCCCAGCATGTCGACGATCATCGACATCTACCGGGTACGGCGCTTTATCGAATGTTCGGCAATGGCGCAGGCGCATCCCCGTCATCCGGGAGCGCGTAATATGCGCGCCGCGGTCGAGACCGCCCATCACTGCCGGGAGGCCCGTGACTGGCTCGGCGTCGGCAGCGCCGACATCGCCTTTCACGCCGCCGTCGTCGAACTGGCCGACAGCCCCCGGCTTTCAAGCTTCTATGCACAGATCTCGCTGGAGCTGAGGCTCGTCTTCGGCCTGCTTCAGGACCCGGAATTCCTCCATGGTCCGTTCATCGATCAGAATCTGACAATCCTCACCGAACTGGAGAACGGCAGGCCGGCCGTCGCGACGGAGATGCTGGAAGCCTATCTCCTGCGGGCCGAGCGCTTCATCCTCGGCGCCTATGCGCGGATCGCCGAGAGGTGAAGCGGGGCGGCAAAGGCCGTGCCGCTACAGCGGCAAGAGCGCAAGCGACCCGTGGGTCACGTGCCGTTCCGCCCTCACATGATCGGCGAAGTGGCGAACCTCGTCCGTCTTGCCCTTGAGAACGCTGACTTCAAGGCAGCGCTGCTGATCGAGATGGACATGCATGCTCGCGACCGAAAGGTCGTGATGATCGTGGAAAGTATTGGTCAGCCGCCTGGCAAGATCCCGGGCATGATGGTCGTAGGTATAGCTCAAGACCCCGACGCAGCTTTCCATTCGGCCTTCCTCGAGCGAGGCCTGTTGCAAACCGGCGCGCGCGAGATCCCTGAGCGCCTCGGAGCGGTTCTGGTAGCCTCTGGCTTCAATCATCCTGTCCAGTTCGGCCATGAGGTCGTCATCGATGGTGATCGTAATCCGCTGCACAGCCAATCCTTCCAGACAGAAAACCTAACGTGATCCGACGGTTCTGGCCTGCTCTCTGGCCTTTGTCCAGACGATTTACGGCATATGGCGTATGTGCGGATTGACGATATGCAAGTATGATGTTTTCTCAAAAATCACATACCCGTTCGCTGTTCGTCAAAGAGCATTTTCATGTGGAAGAATAAGCTGCAACGGCTGGTGCTGACGCTCGTGCTGGTGCTGTCACCTGCCCTGTCGGCGTCCGATGCTTTCTCCGGACAGAAACTGAATTTCTCGTGGCCGGTGAATGTCGGGCCGCTCAACCCGCACCTCTACTCCCCCAACCAGATGTTCGCGCAGGCCATGGTCTACGAGCCGCTGGTGCGATACCAGGCAGACGGAACCATCCGGCCATGGCTTGCTACATTATGGGATGTCTCGGGCGACGGGAAGACATACATATTCGAGCTTCGGGAAGACGTCCGCTTCTCCAACGGTGAGGTATTCGCCGCGGCCGCGGCCAAAGCCAATATCGATGCGGTGCTGGCAACCCGCGCCCGCCATGGCTGGCTGGAATTGGCGAACCAGATCGTTTCCGCCGAGGTGGTGGATCCCCATCGCCTGAAACTGACACTCAAGCATGCCTATTACCCGCTGCTGCAGGAATTGGCCCTGCCGCGTCCCTTCCGCTTCATCGCTCCGTCGCAGTTCAAGAACGGGGGGACGGCGGACGGGATCGTCGAGCCGATCGGCACCGGCCCCTGGAAGCTAACGGAAACCTCGCTCGGAGAGCGGGACGTCTTCGAACGCAACGACAGCTACTGGGGCAACAAGCCCGCTTACGACCAGGTGACGGTGAAGGTCGTCCCCGACCCGAATACCCGCGCCATCGCATTCGAGACCGGCGAGATCGACCTCATCTACGGCGTGGACGGCCCGATTTCACCCGATACGTTCGAACGATTCCGCCAGATGGGGACGTATTCGGCGGAATTGTCGGAACCGCTGGAAACGCGCCTGCTTGCGATCAACACCAATCGCGGCCCGACGCGGGATCTCGCCGTTCGCAAGGCTATCAATCACGCCGTCGACAAGGACATGATGATCGCGACCGTGCTCCACGGAACGCAAAAGCGGGCCGATACCCTCTTCGCCGGCAACGTTCCCTATGCGGATATCCGCCTTCAACCTTATGTCCATGACCCGGCATTGGCGGCCCGGCTCCTCGATGACGCCGGATGGCTGGCGAAAACCGGCAAAGGCACCCGCGAGAAGAACGGTGAGCCGCTCACGGTCGAATTGTGCTTCACCGGCACGGATGCCGTCAGCAAATCCATGGCCGAGATCATCCAGGCTGATCTCAGCGAAGTCGGCATCGACGTGCGCCTTGTCGGCGAGGAGGAGAGCAGCATCTACGCCCGCCAGCGCGACGGCCGCTTCGGACTGATCTTCAACAGGACGTGGGGCGCACCCTATGATCCCCATGCCTTCGTCAGCTCGATGCGCGTTCCCTCCCATGCGGATTATCAGGCGCAACTGGGCCTGCTGGACAAGGCTGAAATCGACGAAAAAATCGGCAAGGTCCTGATCTCGACCGACGAAACGGTTCGCCGGGAACTCTACAGGGATATTCTGACGCGCCTTCACGAAGAAGCGGTCTACCTGCCCCTCACCCATGTGAGCGCGATCGCCGTCGCCAGGAAGAAGCTTGGGAAGATCCCGTTCGCAGCGACGTCCAGCGAGATCCCGTTCGAACTCTTCGAACCGAAGGCGGACTGACCCCATGCTTGCCTTCATCGTCCGCCGACTGCTCCTCCTCGTCCCCATGCTGCTTGCAGCCTCGATCGTCATCTTCCTGATGCTCAGGCTCGGGCCGAGCGACCCGGCAATGGATTATCTGAGACTGTCGAAAGTGCCCCCGACACAGGAAGCTCTCGAAACCGCGCGCCGGATGCTCGGGCTCGACCTGCCCATTGTAAGCCAATATCTCGATTGGCTGGGCAAGGCGCTGACGCTCGATTTCGGGACGTCCTACGCCACCCAGAGGCCGGTTCTCCCGGATCTCATCCATTACCTTCCGGCGACGCTGCAGCTTGCGGGCTCAGCACTTGCTTTGACTTTGGCGCTCTCCATTCCCATGGGCATGTGGGCGGCCCGCCACCGCGAGGGTTGGCCGGATCAGGTCGTCCGACTGGTCGCATTCGTCGGCGTCTCAATGCCGAATTTCTGGCTCGGCTTCCTGCTCGTTCTTGTCTTTTCGGTGCATCTCGGCTGGTTGCCACCGATGGGCCGTGGCGGTCTGGCGCATCTCGTCATGCCGGTAGTGGCGATCTCCTTCATGTCCCTGTCGATCAATGCGCGCCTCTTGCGGGCGAGCATGCTGGAAGCGGCCGGGCAGAGGCATGTGCGTTACGCCCGCCTGAGGGGATTGTCCGAGAACAGGATCGAACGGGCGCATATCTTGCGCAATGCGTGGCTGCCGATCATCACTGCAATGGGCATGCATGTCGGCGAACTGATCGGCGGAACGCTCGTCATCGAAAGCATATTCGGCTGGCCGGGCGTCGGCCGCTATGCCGTCTCGGCGATCATGAACAGAGATTATCCCGTCATCCAGTGCTTCACGCTGGCGATGGTGACGATCTTCGTCATCTGCAACCTGATCGTGGATATTGTTTATGCGTGGGCAGACCCGAGAATCCGCCTGGCGGGGGAGGACGCGGCGTGACGGATGCGGTTCAGCCGATCGCCAAATCTCAGGAAACGGGATTTCACCTGCCGCGCCGCTGGCCGGTTCGGCTTGCCTGCCTCGTCTTGCTCCTGCTTGCCGTTGCGGCCGTGGCCGGTCCTTGGATCTCTCCTTATCATCCCGACCAGATGGAACTGGCGCGCCGGCTTCAGCCTCCGGGCTCCGATCACTGGTTCGGCACCGATCACCTCGGGCGCGATATCCTTTCCCGTCTCATCGCCGGGGTGCGGGTTTCCCTCGGATCAGTGGCGGTCACGCTCGGACTCATCCTGACGCTGGGGATCGTCATCGGCGGAATAGCGGGGTTTGCCGGCGGTCGGGCCGACCGGTTCATCATGCGTGTCGCCGATGTCTTCCTGACCTTCCCGACGCTGGTTCTGGCGCTGTTCATGATCGGCGTGCTCGGCACCGGCCTGGTCAACGTCATCGTGGCGATCGCCCTGTCCCACTGGGCCTGGTATGCGCGCATCGTTCGCTGCATCGTGCTTTCGCTTCGCCACCGCGAATTCCTCCTTGCCGCCAGATTGAGCGGCGCGGGCCCGGTCCGGACCTTCATTGAACATCTTCTGCCGGCGACCTTTTCCCAACTGGTCGTGCTGGCGACACTCGATATCGGCCATATCATGCTGCACGTGTCGGGACTTTCCTTCCTCGGCCTCGGGATCGCACCGCCGACAGCCGAATGGGGCGTGATGATCAGCGACGCCCGCCAGTTCGTCTGGACGGCGCCACTGCTGATCCTCTGGCCGGGCCTCGCCCTGTTCGTCAGCGTCACCGCCTTCAACATCCTTGGCGACGCCCTGCGCGACCGCCTCGATCCGCACCTCAAGGCGGAGCACGGCCATTGATCGGAGAAACCCTTTCCATAGAAAACCTGAGCGTCGCAACGCTCGTCGGCAGCGAGCCGCGCATGCTCGTGGACGGCCTATCCCTGACCATCCGCCGCGGGCGGATATCAGCGCTCGTCGGCGCGAGCGGCTCGGGAAAATCCATGACCTGTTCGGCCGCGCTCGGCGTCTTGCCTCCGGGCGTCAATCTTGCGTCCGGGCGGGTCACTGTCGACGGCATGGCGCGGGAGGCTGCGACACTTCGCGGTCGCCACGTCGCCACGATCATGCAGAACCCCCGCAGCGCGTTCAATCCCGTGCGGACAATGCGCGATCACGCCGTCGAGACGCTGAAGGCGCTCGGACGGTTTGGATCCGATGCCGCAGATCGCATCGAAGTCAGCATGGTCGCGGTCGGCCTCGACGACGTAAAACACGTTCTCGGTCTGCACGCGTTCGAGATGAGCGGCGGAATGCTGCAGCGGATGATGATCGCGCTCGCCTTGCTGAGCGAGGCGCCGTTTCTCTTCGCCGACGAACCGACGACCGATCTCGATCTCGTCGTCCAGCTTCGTGTTCTGGAATTGCTGGACCGGCTGGTGGAAGAGCGAAACCTCGGCGTTTTGCTGGTCACCCACGACATGGGTGTGGTCGCAAGGCTCGCCGATGAGGTCGCGGTGCTGGATCAGGGGCGGGTCGTGGAGCAGGCCCCTGTCATGGACATATTCCAGGCTCCTCGCCACCACGTCACCCGCATGCTGGTGCGGGCGCATCTTTCCCTTTACGGCATGGAATTGGAAGCATGAGCCTGATCAGCGCCGTCGATATCGGCAAGACCTACCAGACCCACTCGCTCCTTGGGCGTGGCATCCGCAAACAGGTTCTCGAAAACATCTCCTTCGCCATCAAAGAGGGCGAGACCGTTGCCCTCCTCGGACGCAGCGGTTGCGGCAAGAGTACGCTCGCGCGGCTGCTCGTCGGCCTGGAGCAGCCGAGCTCGGGTAAGGTGCTTTATCGCGGCCGATCCATCAATGCTTTGCGCCGCCGGGAAACCCAGGGGTTCCGGCGCAATGTCCAGCTCGTATTTCAGGACTCGCCGGGAGCCGTGAATGGGCGCTTTACCGTTCGGGCCATCATCTGCGAGCCGCTGAGGCATCTGACCGCACTCGACCAAACCGGGCGCGAGGCGCGCGTGCGGGAAGTGCTGGAAATGGCAGAACTGCCGGCAAATATCGCCGACATGCTGCCTTCGCAGGTCAGCGGCGGCCAGTTGCAGCGCGTCTGCCTCGCGCGAGCGCTGGCGGTGAACCCAAAGCTGGTCATCCTTGACGAGGCGCTGTCCAATCTGGATACCCATCTCCAGGCATCCGCGCTTGCCCTTCTCGCGAAGCTTCAGCGCGACAACGGTACGGCATATCTGTTCGTCACCCATGATCTGAGGCTGGCGAGGCGTTTCGCGTCCCGCTGCCTTGTCATGGACGAAGGCCGGATCGTCGAGGAACTTCCAACCGCTGCCCTTGAGGACATGCGGCATCCGGCTTCGCGGCTTCTAAGGGATGCCGTATTGCCTCCAATGCCGGCCGTACGGCAGCTTCGTGGAAGAGCTTCACTCCCGCTCGAATAAACTCTCACCCTTAACGTAGCGATGTGGGCGCGTAACCAAACCTCTTTTTGAAAGCGTTCGAAAAATACTGGCTCGAATTGAAGCCGCATGTGAACGCGATTTCCGTCACGCTGGTCTCTTGAGCCGCCTGCAGCAGGCGGGACGCCTGCTCCAGACGCAGATGCTGCAGATACTGGCGCGGCGTCATGTTGGTCAGCTTCTTGCAGTAGTCGGCAAAGCGCGTGCGTGAAAGACCGCATTCTTCCGCCATTCCGTCAAGCGTCCAGTCCTCATCGAGAGCATGGGCAAGACGGCGAAGAAAGATCGCTACCGTATGCTGTGACGTCGAAAGGTCCGGATCGAGTTCCGGAGCCTGTTCCCTCATGCGGTCGATCAGGCTCAACATCAACGAATTTATCGCGACCTTCAGGCGCGTTTCGCCCTCCTGGGGGCTGCGATCAAGCAGGATCGCCGGAATAGCCTCGAAGGCGCGGCAAAGCTCGGCGCCGCCATCCCAGACGGGCTGATTGTTCTGCCTCAGGACATCACCGAGCCTGTCGGCCTCGTCCTTGGAGAAGACAAGCCATTCGGGCCAATCCGGCGCCTCGCTTGGCCGCCGCAATCCCGCATCGAGGATGATCCAGAGCAGCCGGCTGGGGCCGACATTAGGGTTTCCAATGGAATGGAGCTGCCAGGGACGGATGATGATGAACTGCCCCTGGCGAAGCGCGTAATTCTTGTCGTCGACCACCAGTTCAAGGCTTCCTCGCGCTAGGTAGGCGATCTTGAATCCCTCGTTGCAATGTCGCCCAAGACCCCAGGACTGGTTCTGCCGCGCATCCCAGAAACCGACGGTCCGAATGCCCGGCAGGCGCTCGCCAAGCGAAATTCCGGGGTAGTTGCCGCGCGTCCAGGCATGCAGCTCGACCTCGCCGCGCTTGGCTGCCGCCTGAAGCTCCCTGCAATTGTCCGCATACATGGCCGAGCCCGGCTGACGAAACACCGACGGGCGACAATTCGACTGAGGTACTACGATGTGCTTGTTCATGCCCTGCGCCTCCCAACACAAAACGATTTAAGAAATTTACCACTGTTCTCCGCCGCAAGCACGAACGAGTCAAGTCTGCCATTCTAGTCTCCGTCGCGGACAGTGATCGGAATATCTCCGCCGCACCGCACGGGAGGAATTCGTGAAGGTCGCATTCAATCTGCTCGTCATCGGCGCGGAGATAAACACCAATCATGCCCGCCAGCTCGAAAGGCTGAAGGCGCTCGGATATGATGCAGTGGAAGTGCCCGTCTTTTCCGGAACGCCCGAGCACTACAGGAGCATCGGCAGGCTCCTTCGCGATATCGGCCTCTCAGCCGGCGCAGCTGCTGTCGCAACGCCTAAGGCAAATCCGGTAAGCCCCGATCCGCGGGTGCGGGCAAAAGCCCGCGATCACCACCGCTGGATCGTCGACTGCACCCATGCCATGGGCGGTGAGATCATAGCTGGGCCAGTGCACTCACCGGTCGGCGTCTTCACCGGTTTCGGCCCCACACCCAGCGAAGTGGAATGGTGCGTGGAAGCCATGCGCGCGCTCGCCGACTATGCCGAGCCTGCCGGCATCCGGATTTCGGCCGAAGCGGTCAACCGCTTCGAATGCTACATGATGTCGACGATCGCCGAAGCGTCGGCCATCTACCGCAAAGTCGATCATCCGAACTATGGCTATATGTTCGATACGTTCCACGCCAATATCGAGGAAAAGGACCCGCCGGTCACCTACGAACGCCATCACCGCGAGATCAATCACTACCATGTATCGGAAAACGACCGCGGTACTCCCGGCTCTGGGCATATTCCCTTCCCGGACCATTTCGATGCCTTGCGGCGCTGCGGCTATGACGGATGGCTGACGGTGGAATCCTTCGGACGGGCACTGCCTGAACTCGCGGGCGCCACCAGGGTCTGGCGTGACCTTTTCGATGACCTCGACGGCCTTTTTGCCGAAAGCATCGCCTATATCCGGCATGAATGGGCGGCCGCGGGCGAAAGGCTTGCCGCACGAACCGCGAGTGCACCGGCATGACTATCATTCCCGCGCTGCATATGGCCGGCATCAGCAAGACCTTTCCCGGGGTCCGTGCCCTCGATTGCGTGGATTTCGACTGCCGGACCGGTGAAGTCCATGCCATTTGCGGTGAAAACGGGGCCGGAAAATCCACGCTGATGAAGATCCTCGGCGGCAGCTACCGCCCCGATGCCGGTGAGATCCGCCTCAATGGCCGGCTGGTACACCTCACCCATCCCCGGCAGGCGGCTGACGCCGGCATTTCCATCATCCACCAGGAGCTCAGCCTGCTGCCCTATCGCACGGTTGCAGAAAACATCTTCATGGGGCGTGAACTCGCCCGCTTCGGCCTGCTGGATAGAAGACAGATGAATAAGCGGGCCGCAGAACTGCTGAGGCGGGTCGGGGCGGATATCGATCCTGAGGGGCAGGTCTCCACGCTCTCGATTGCCATGCAGCAGCTCGTGGAGATCGCCAAGGCGCTGCTGCTCGACGCCGGCATCCTCGTCATGGATGAGCCGACGGCGGCGCTCGACGAGCGCGATGCCCAAAACCTCCTGTCGCTGATCCGCGGCTTAAGGGAGGAAGGCGTCGCCATCGTCTATATCTCCCATCGCATGCCCGAAGTCATGGCGGTTGCCGATCGGGTGACAGTCCTCAAGGATGGGCAGAAAATCTGGACGCGGGCACGGCACGCGGCGCCGGTCCCCGAAATCATACGCGCCATGGTGGGACGCGACCTCAAGGATTTTTACCCGAAGCGGCCGTCCTCTGGACCCGGCAAGGTACTTCTCAGCGTTGAAGGCGGCGCGAACGCCGCCCTGCGCGATATCAGCTTCGACGTGCGGGCGGGCGAGATCGTCGGCGTGGCAGGCCTTGAGGATTCCGGCAAGGCCCACCTTGCACAGGCGCTGGTGGGCGACGAACCGCTTTCGGCAGGGGTGATGCGCGTCAACGGCAAACCGGTGTCGATCCGGTCGCCTCGGCAGGCCACCGCGGCCGGCATCGGTTACCTTCCCGGCGATCGCAAGCGGGACGCTCTCGCCCTTCGCCAATCCGTACGCGACAATGCGCTTCTCACCTTGCGCTCCATGGCCGGATTCTTCGCCCGCCCCCAAAGGGCGGCTCTTTCGCCAGCCGCGATCGATAGCGAGCTGCGCGACATGGACGTGCGAGCAGCCGATTTCGGTCAGGAAATCGGAACTCTTTCGGGAGGCAATCAGCAAAAGGCGATCATCGTCCGCTGGCTTGCGCAGGCCTCGGATGTCCTCGTTTTCGTGGAGCCGACGCGCGGCATCGACATCGCTGCGAAGGCCGCGATCTACCAAACCATGAGAGCCTTTGCGGATGCCGGCCGCGGCATCGTCGTCGTCTCGTCGGACATGCCCGAACTCATAGGCATCGCCGACCGCATCCTCGTCATGCATCAGGGCCGCATCGCCGGCGAATTGCCGCGCGGCGCCAGCGAAGAGGAAGTCATGCGACTTTCACTCGGAATTGCGCAACAGGAACCGAGGGAGGCATTCGCATGAGCAGCAATGCGATCTCCATGGAACCTGCCTCTTTCAACCACAGGAAAGGCCTGCCCATCGCGGCGGTGCTCGCCATTCTCTCTGCCGGCTTTTTCGTCGTCATCGCGCTCGCGACCGGCGAGTCCGCGCAACTGAGCCTGCAGGGCATCGTCGGCCTGCTCCAGCGCATGGTGGCGCTCGGCCTCGTCGCGATCGGCCAGACCTTCGTCATACTCGTCGGATCGATCGACCTTTCGGTCGCCGCGCTCATCAGTGCTGTTGCCGTGCTGGCATCGCTTCTCATGCAGGGCGATCCGGCGATGATCCTGCCAGCCATTATCGCCTGTCTTGGCCTGTGCCTCGCCGTCGGACTGGTCAACGGCGCCCTCGTTGCCTATGGCGGCATTAATCCGCTGATCGCGACACTCGGAACCGGGCTCATCATTCAGGGCGTGCTCGCAGCATCCTTCGCCGATCTCCAAGGTGCCGTGGCGCGCCAGTTTCAGGTGCTCGCCTATGGCGGGATGCTCGGCATCCCCTACTCCGTCCTGCTCTTGGCACTGCTTGCGCTTGCCGCCGCCTTCATCCTGAACAAAACACTCTTCGGCGCGCGGATTTACGCGGTCGGCGGCAATCCGGACGGAGCAAGGCTTGCGGGAATCCATACCGAGCGTCTCGTGCTTGCCGCCCATGTGATCGCCAGCCTGTTTGCAGGAGCCGCCGGCCTCTATCTCGCCGCACGCCTTCAATCCGGCACGCCCTGGATCGGCCGGGACGGCATCTATGACCTCGAATCGATTGCCGTCACGGTCATAGGCGGGACGATCCTCGCAGGCGGCAAGGGTGGTGTGGCCGGAACGCTGGCGGGCGTCCTGCTCTTCGCAAGCCTGGACGCAAGCTTCAACATGCTCGGCATCGATGCCTTCCTGAAACAGGTCCTGCGCGGGGGGATCGTCATCGCCGCCGTCGCCATCCATGCGGTTCGCTACAAGGGGCATGTCGCATGACGCCAATCCCGCAGGTTGCTCCCCTCCGTCCTTCGCCAAAGCTCGCGCTCAATGCAGGTCTGGTGATTTTTGTCGTGCTTTACGCGGCCATCGCCGTCGTACAGCCCAACTACCTGGAACCCGGCCTGTTCATGAACTTCCTAAGGCGGGCGGCCCCCCTCCTCATTCTTGCTTGCGGGCAACTTTACGTGATCCTGACCGGCGGCTTTGATCTCTCGGTCGGTGCGGTCGCGACACTCGCCGTATTGGCCGCATCGATCCTGATCAATGGCGATCCCGACGCTACCTGGGCTGTCCTCGGCACGCTCTATCTCATGGGTATTGCCGTCGGCCTCGTCAACGGATTGGTGGTTGCCTTCCTGAAGGTGCCCTCGATCATTGCCACGCTCGGCACCATGTTGCTCGTCAACGGCCTGGCGCTCGCCTGGTCAGGCGGCGCTGCGCGAGGGGACCTGCCGGAAAACTTCCGCAATTTCGGGCGCCTGGTCTGGCGCGACGTCTGGCTCATCGGGTCACTGCCACTTGCCGTGGTCGTTCTTTGCGGCTTCGTGGCGATCGCCTGGTGGGGACTAAACGGCACGGTCTACGGCAAACGCGCGCTGGCGGTCGGCGACAATCCGCGAGCCGCCGAACTGGCCGGCACGCCGGTTGCCGCCACCCGCATCATCGCATTCGTGGTTTCGTCGATCTCCGCGGTCACCACCGGCATCCTGCTCGGCGGCTTTTCCGGCGTATCCGTCAACGCCGGCGAGGGGCTGGAACTTCAGGCGATCGCGGCCTGCGTCGTCGGTGGCGCCCAGCTTCTCGGCGGACGCGGTTCGATCTGGAGCGCCGTGTTCGGCGCGCTCAGCCTCTTTGCCCTTTTTACCCTGCTCAATCTCATGGGCCTGCCGCAGGCCCTCAGAGACAGCATTCAAGGAGCGATCCTGATCGTGGCGGTCGGCGCCACCATGTGGCGCAATCGCCGCCGGATCTGAGTAGTCGGCCCAATGTCTAATGCCGGATTCCCGGCTTTCTGGAGGAGGAGAGAATGAAACTGAAGATAATTCTGGCAGCGAGCGTCGCACTGGCCTGCACCGGCGAGGCCCTTGCTCAAAATTTCAATGATCCCGCGGAATTCAAGAAGCAGCGGGAGCAGCTTTCGATGAAGCCACAAGGGCCGGAAGGAAAGCCCTGGGCCCAGCACCTTGGCGACGGCATGGTCGACACGGCCAAATACAAGAAAGACGGACCCGTCACACTTTGCTTTTCCAATGCCGGCGTATTCAACCCCTGGCGCGTGGTTGGCCTGAACAACCTCAATGCCGAAGCGGAGCTGCACAAGGATCGTATCAAGGAACTGGTGGTTGTCGATGCGGAGGGCAAAGACGAAAAGCAAATCTCGGATATCGAGGCGCTCGTCAGCGGCGGCAGGTGCGATGCTCTGATCGTATCTCCCAACACGACGGCTGCCCTGACGCCCGCGGTCGAGGCCGCCTGCGGCAAGCTTCCGGTCATCGTCTTCGATCGCGGGGTCAACACCCAGTGCCCCGTCACCTATATCCACCCGGTCGGCGGATACGGCTTCGGCATCACCTCGGGCGAGTTCATCGCAAGTAAGCTTGCGAAGGGCGACAATGTGCTCGCCTTGCGCATCATGCCCGGTGTCGACGTGCTCGAAACCCGCTATTCGGCGGCCAAGACCATCTTCGACGAAGCCGGCATCAATGTGATCGGGTCGGAGTTCACCGGCAGCGATCGGGCCAAGACCAAATCGATCGTGGAAGACTATATCAATCGCGGCGAGAAGATCGAAGCGATCTGGATGGATGCGGGCGACACGGCAACCGCAGCACTCGAGGCTTTCGAAGACGCGGGATTGCCCTACCCCGTCATCAGCGGCGAGGATCAGCAGGATTTCCTGCGCAAGTGGCAGTCGGAAAAGCTGACGGCAGTCGGCCCCTCCTACCCCACCTACCAGTGGCGGACGGCGATCATCGCCGCGCTTGATGTTCTCGACGGAAAGCAGGTACCCGGCCCCGAATGGGTGCTTCCGCAGCCGGCGATCACCGAGGACGTGCTGGCCGAATTTGTCGACGAGCGCATGCCCCCGCTGCATTACAGCCTGTGCGGCTGCCAGGAACTGCCGGGCTACCCGGAGCGCTGGGGCGGCAAGAAATAATCCGCGGCGCTCTGTTGGAAGCATGAAAGATCGGCCGGCACTCGGCCGGTCTTTCGTGAACCGCTTCACCCCTACCAGCGCGGTACGCGACGCTCGTAGCCTGGGTCGAATTGCTTCATATAGGCCGTATCATCACGCTCCCTGACGCCTGCGGCTTCGTAGAGGGCAGCCAGTTCGCCAAGTTTTGTCCGATCCAGGGTCACGCCAAGCCCCGGTCCATCGGGCACGGCCAGTGCGCCGTCGCGAAATGCGAAATGCTCGTCGATCACATCGGTCCCTGTCCAGGGATAGTGCGTGTCGCAATCATAGCCGAGATTGGGGGTGGCTGACGCGACGTGAACCATCGCGGCCAAGGTTATGCCGAGATGCGAATTGGAGTGCATGGAAACGCCCATGTCCAGCACGTCGCAGACCTTGCCGAGATGCGTGGACGCACGCAGCCCGCCCCAATAATGATGATCGGAAAGCACGATCTTCACCGCGCGCTTGCGATAGGCTTCGGCGATCTGGTCGAATTCGAGCACGATCATGTTGGTTGCGAGCGGAATTGAAGTCGCCGCGGCAACTTCGGCCATGGCATCCATGCCGATGACCGGATCTTCGAGATATTCCAGAATGCCCTCAAGCTTGCGGGCAATATAAATGGCGGTCTCGACGGTCCAGCCGCCGTTCGGATCGATCCTGAGCGGATGATGGGGGAACGCCTCCCTGAGCTTGAACATGGTTTCGATTTCAAGATCGGGGTGAAGCACGCCGCCTTTGAGCTTCAAGGACTTGAAGCCATGGGCAACGACCATCCTGCGCGCTTCTCCTACCATCTGGTCCGGAGTGAGCACCTCTCCCCATTCGTCCGCCGTCTCGCCAATATGGGCTGCGAGCTTGAAGAACAGATAGGCGCTGAACGGCACAGTCTTTCGCACCGCCCCGCCGAGCAGGTCCGCCACGGGCCTGCCGAGCATCTTGCCCTGGATGTCCAGACATGGAACCTCAAAGGCCGATGCCACTACATCCGTGAGCTTATGGTCGGCGACCGCGCTCTTGGCGTTGATGCCGCCACCCTCCGGCAAGGCGGCGGCCACGCGGGATTTCAGCGCGTGCAGATGGAACGGATCAAGTCCTATCAGCGAAGGCGCTGCGCGCCTCAATCCGTCCAGCGCCTTTATGCTTCCATAGCTTTCGCCAAGCCCGACCGTGCCGTCATCGCAGATCACCTCGATCACAGTGCGTAATGCGTAAGGCTGGTGAACGCCCTTGCAGTTCAGCAGCGGCTTGTCCGGTATGGCTACAGGCGTCAGGCGGATATCGGCAATGCGCATTCAAAGCTCCCCTCTCACCACCAGGATCGCGCGGCAACCAGCGCATCTTCGAGCGGTGGCAATTCTCGATGCCAATGACGCTCCCATTCGAGGCTGACCGGAAGGCTCCGGTTATCGGCCAGCAGCAGAGGCTTCAGAACAGCCATCGGAAACGTTCCCTTTCCCGGCTCGACGTAATGGCGCCTTTCATCAGGGCCGATCGCGCTGTCCTTGACGTGAAGATGGACCACGTTTTGAGCAATATGGTTCCAGGTGGACACCACATCCGCACCTTTCGCCCAGGTATGGTGCGTATCCCACAAGATCCGCGAGGACGGCACCCGGCCTATGAATTCCACCAGTTGCTCCACATCCGCCAATGCGTTATGGGTCTCGATCATCAGCTCCGCCTTCAAGCCCCGCGAGCGGCGGTGTTCTTGCCAGGCGTCTAGGTCGGCAATAGCAAGGGCGAAGTCCGCTTCGCTCAGCCGATCCCCGCCGTCGAAGATACGCAGATGCACGGCACCAGCCGCTTCCGCCCAGGGCAGATAAGGTTCGATCGCGGAAAGCTTGCAGCCACCTTCGAAGAGGCGGATCGAGGTATTGAGGGCAACCACGCGCAGGCCACGGTCGGAAAGAAACTTTGCGAACCCGACCGGACTTTCGAACTCCGCCGCCAGAACCGTGGGCAGATCGAGCGAGCCCGACAATCCACGCAGCTCGACCGAGCCAACCCCGTGGCGTTGCGCCAGATCGGCAACCTCCCGCATGCTGAACTGCGAACAGCCGAGTGTCGAAAAGCAGTGGTTCAACGCCGTCATGCCATGCGCTCCAGGTCGTGCTTGCGGACGGGAAACAAGGGAGGCTCCCCGCCCACGAACCGCTCGATCTCCGTGATCGCCAGATCGGAAAGGGCACGCAATTCATTGCCCATGGCGCCGGCGATATGCGGCGTGAGCACGACATTGGGAAGATCGTAGAAAGGACTGTCCGGCGGCAACGGCTCCGGTTCCGGTGTATCGATCAGGATGCGCAGGCGCCCCGAACGGGCCTCAGCCAGAAGAGCTTCATGATCGACGAGCCAGCCCCGCGCCGTGTTGATCAGAACCGCATGATCGGCCATCAGCGCAAGCTCGCGCGCGCCGATCATGTGGCGGGTTTCGGGCAGGATGGGAGCATGCAGCGAGACGGTGTCGGACCAGGCGAGCAGTTCGTGCAGCTCCATCTTTTCAGCACCGAGCAGGCGCGCCTCTTCCGCCTCCAGGAAGGGATCGTAAACACCCACTTCGAAATTCGACCGCACCAGCATATCGATGACCGCCCTGCCGATCCGCGAAGCGCCGACAATGCCGATCCGCCGACCATGGTTCCCGATATGAGCAAGCCCGCGTCCCCGCCTGCTGCCGTACCCGCCGGTGCCACGCTCTGCGCGATGCTCGTCGCGCAGACGAAAGACGTCCTTGCCGCACATGATGATCGCGGCGAAGGTGAATTGCGCAACCGGAACCGCCATGGCAGGCGCCGCCGTGGTCACCAGGATATCGGAGCTTTCCCAGAATTCCGGGGGAAGTATCGGGCGTATCGACCCGGCGGCATAGGCCACCATCTTGAGGTGTGGTGCGCGTGTCAGGCGCTCCCTTGTCAGCGACGACGCTCCCCAGGCGCCGAGCAGGATGTCGGCTTCGCCAAGTGCCGCGGCGCCGGCGGGCGTATCCACATCGATATGGGGATGGCCGGGGATCACGTCCGCCACCGCATGGAGTCTCGCCCATTCGCGCGGCCCGAAGAAGCCTTCGGGCAATTCCGGCCGCATGGAGATGAGCAGTTTCGGTTTTTCTGGCATCAGGAAAACAGAACGCCGCCATTGATGTCGTAGCAGGCGCCGGTGATATAGGCGGCATCGTCGGACGCAAGGAAAGCGACGAGAGCGGCGACGTCTTCGCTGGTCCCTTCACGCTTCATCAATGCGGCGGCGGCGACCCGCTCGCGCACTTCGGGCTTGGTGAAAGTGTCATGGAAGGTCGTGGCGATCATGCCCGGGCAGACCGCATTGACCCGAATGGCGGGCCCAGCCTCCTTGGCAAGCGCCCGTGTGAAGGTCATCACCGCACCCTTCGATGTCGCATAGGCCACTGCCCCCGGCCCGCCGCCATCCCTTCCCGCCTGCGATGAGAAGGTGACGATCGCGCCGCCCTTTGCAAGCTTCGGGAGCACCGCCTTGGACATGAGGAAGAGCGAAGTGAGATTGACGTCCATGACCTGCCGCCAGAATGTCTCGTCCATCTCCGCCATGGTCTTGCGTGCTACCAAGCCACCGGCGACGTGGACCAGCGCATGGATGTCGCCAAAGCTTTCGGCAGCCGTCGAGATAACCCGCTCGGCATCCTCCTTGCGCGTCAGGTCCGCGCGCACCGCAATCGCTTTCCGGCCGAGCTCTTCTATTTTACGGGCAGCACTGCGAGCACCTTCTTCGGCGCCATTATAGGTAAGCACGACATTGGCACCCTCCTCGGCAAAGCGCAGCGCGCAGGCGCGGCCGATATCGCGACCGGCACCGGCGACAATGACGGTCTTGTTGGCGAAACGTTTCATCACAAACCTCTTTGATTAGAACTTCTTGGGGAGCGTCAGCTTGAAGCGCTGGTCATCGACATCGGTGAAATAGATGTCGGTGGAAAAACCCTGATCGTCGATGAAGCTGAAGATGCGCCTCGGCTCCTTCAAATCATAGGGAACCAGGAGGGTCACCAGCGTGTGGCTCGCCGCCGCCGGAACCGTGGCGTTGACATGGTGGTGCAGCTCCAGCCCCTCCAGCTCCGCCGGATCGATGCCCGGAAAGCCTTCGATAGCGGCGATCTGCGGCGCGCCGGCTGAGGAAAACACGAACTGACCGTAGAACCCGGCCTTCTGCCCGTGGTAGCGGAAACTCGAGCGGCCCACTTGCGGCGCACCGATGGTATGGCAGAGCCATTGAAGGTCTTGCGGTTCGCTGCACTCCACCTGGTCGACGATGACGAAATAGGCCTCGTTGACGAAATGGATTTCCCGTTGAGCCTTCTGAACCAGCGGATTGGCGACCTGATAGGCCGCCGTCGCGTCGCCCAGAATGCGCAAATGCTGCGGCTTTTCCTCGACCTCGACGATCTTGCCAGCAGCACGGCGGGCAAGCGCCTTGTCCTTCTCCGCATACTGGCCCTTGCCACCGATCAGCACCGCGTTTTTCGATCGCGTCTGCCGACGCCAATCCCGGTGCATGCCGGAGCCGAAAGCGATGTAATAGCCGGACTGGATGGCAAGATCCTCGCCATAGGCATAGAGCAGGAAGGCATTCTGATCCCCGTGGCTGTGACTGATCGAGCCATAGGGACTGGACTTGAAGACGAACTGCAGGTGCCGATCGGGGTCGTGCATGTGCTTCTGCACTGCCACCCAGCCGATGTCATCAAAGCAGGCGACCGCCGGCAGATCCTCCGGCGATGCTGCGGCAACCTGCGGAAAGTCGTGGCGGTAGACCAGATCATCGAAGTTCAGGTCCCACCAGCCATAGTTATAAAACGCCATTTCCGTGCCGGCGGCGTCGGCCTTGATGCGCTCGTAATACCATTGATAGTGACCGTTGCCGGTCACGCCTGCGAACTGGCGCACGTTATAGCCGGCTTTCAGACCCGGAAGATCGCCAAGCGTGGAATCATCGCCGAAGCCCGCGCGCCGGGTGCCCGGTGCCTTGGTGTAGAGCGGAAAGCTTCCGGTGTTCTGGAAGAAGGGTCGCCGATAGAGATCGACCCCCGTATGGGAGCGGATGAGATTGGCGGCCTCGATGAAATAGGCCATGCCGGTCATCCAGTAATGCGGACCTTCCGCCCATCCGCCATCCGTTCCGGCCCATGGCGAGTAGAGCGTCGCCAGGAATTCAACAGTGTAATCGAGCCACTCCGTCGCCTCCTCGCTTTCGCCCTGAAGCGCGATGCAGGCTGGCGTCAGAACCGCCGACAGCGACCGCACCGCATGGCTGTCATAGGGGAAAACATGGATGCGGGCGTGCGCAATGACATGCTCGGCAACATCGCGCGTGCGTCGCAAAAGTGCGGTGCGAACCGTTGTCCGCTCCTCTTCGCTCAGGTGGTCGTAAAGCCAGTCATAACCCCAGGCCAGCGCCACCACGATACGGAAGGCAGCTTCATCGTTATAGCCACGGGATGTGGCACCTTGCGGGTCCCAGCCGGCAACGGCCAGCAGCCAGGCGCGCGCGGTATCCAGGAGGTCGTCCCTGCCCAGGACCTTGCCACCGATCGCAAGATGCCGGATGGCGTAGATGACCTCCTGACAATCGATGTACATCTGCCGCCAGAGTGTGGCGATCCGTATATTGTTTGGGTAGGGTTGAGGTTCGGGGATAATCGGGCGGTTGATCCAGGGCTCGACCGATTTGGAATAGAAATCCGACCAGCCGCAATGGTGCGGGTCGTGCTCGACCGCCACGGCGAAGGCCTTGAGCTTGTCCGGATCGAGCCAGAGCCGAGGGTGAGCCGTGCCGCCCGCGGCATGACGTGCCTTGCGATCGGGAAGCGGCGTTTGCGGCAGGCCATCGGTGATCTCGAAACTGCGCGTGGCGCTCCAGTTCGAAGCACAGCCGCACGTCGCAGGGTCCCAGAGCGCATAGGACCAGTAATAACGGCCGGCTGGAAGCACCTCCTCCGGCGTGAAGAAATTCCAGGCGAGGTCCTCGTAGCTCCGCGTCCCCCCATCTGCAAAATCGGGATCGTTCGAGATACGGACCACATAACGCGCGCCGTCGTCGATATCCGGAAGCCAGGAGAAGCGCGGCGGGTTCTCGCGCGGCTGCCTCTGCTCGCTCGGCATATAATCTATGGTCAACGAACCGGCCCGCGGTTCATCGAGATGGGCTTGCTTGGCAATGGCCGGCGCAGAGTGACGCATCGCGGCTCGAACTCCCTATGGAAATATGGGGCTGGATGGCGACGGTGGCGCCGCCATCCAGATAAGGCGGCTGCCTAGCGGGCAGCTTCGTACTGACGCTCGTAGGCCGACTGCATGACGGCAATGACCTTGTCATAGCCGAGTTCGCCGAGGCGTTTCTTGTAAGCATCCCAGCCGGTGTCGACGTCCTGGGCGCCGAGGACCCAGGTCTGCTGCATCTCGGTCATGTAGGTGAGAATGCTCGGCCAGTAGCGGTCAAAAACGGCCTTTTCGTCGGCGTTCAGCGACACGCCAAGGAACTCGTCCTTGAGGCAGTTGCACTCCTCGTACAGGTCAATGCCCTCAAGCGCGATCTTGTTGGTCCATTGGCGCTCATATTCATACGTCATCCAGAACCCGCGCGGGACCTGCGCACCCACCGCCCAGAGCTGGGCATTGACGGGATCCTTGTTGCCCAGGACCTCCTTCGTGAAGTGCGGCTTTCCGTCGACCATTTCATAGGTCAGTCCCTCCACCCCGAAGTTCGACAGGATGCGGCCCTGCTCAGAGAACCAGAAGTCGAAATATTTGATGGTTTCGACTGGGTGCTCGTTGGTGGCGGTAATCGCCCAACCGGCAGGTTGCACCTGCAGACGGCGGGCGTCCTCGAACCTTTGCCCGCTCACCGTCTTGGGCGGCAGCATCGGCCGAAGCGCAAATCCGTCGATCTTGCCGGTCAGCGCATCGTTGTAGGTGGAGGTGCTGGCGAACCAGTCATGCGTCATGCCGCCGAGGTTGTTGCCGAGCAGATATTCGCGGGCGCGGGCGCCACGGGTGAATATCTCCTTGTCGATCAGGCCTTCCTTGTACCACTGGGCGACATGGGAAATGCCCGTCTTGTAGTTTTCCTCGGCCCAGGGATGACGAAGCTGGCCGTCATAGACCGCGAAATCGCCATAGCGTTCCGATCCCGAAACGCGGGCATCCCAGAGATTGATCAGCCGGATCGCATCGACCTCCTCACGGGCGAAATACGGAACCTCGTCCTTGACGCCGTTGCCGTTCGGGTCCTTATCCCGGAAGGCTTTGAGGACCTCATGGACCTCTTCGGGCGTCTCGGGCTGCTTGAGACCGAGCTTGTCCAGCCAATCCTGGCGGATGAACCAGCCTCGCGAGAACTTCCCGTCAGGCACATAAGGAATGAAGTAAAGTTTGCCGTCCGGTCCCGAGATCGCCCGGCGGATATCCGGATGGCTGTCGAAGAAGGCCTTGAGATGCGGCGCATGCTCCTCGATCAGGTCGTCCAGAGGAATGAACGCACCCTCCAGGCCGTATCGGATGAAGTCCTCCTTCAGCCCGCCGGAGGCGTCCCCGCCGACGATATCGGGGAGATCGCCCGAAGCGATGAGCAGATTGAAGGCGTCGCGACTGCTGGTGGTCGCCAGCGACGCGACATTTCGGACATGGATGTTGGTGAGTTCGGCCGCCTTCTGTTCGACCGGCCATTTTTCCGAATAGACGTATTTGTCGCGGAAGTGGAAATGGATCGTCAATTCCAGCGGATCGTCGACGATCTTCGTGGTTTCCTGAGCCAGGCCCGGCGACGCCGTTATCATCGCCGCGATCAGCGCTAGAACGGATGCTCCCTTATGCAATGCACTCATAGGTTTCTCCTCCCTTAGTGGCATTACTCTTTGACCCCGCCCAGCAGAATCCCCTTGGTGAAGTACCTCTGCGCGTAGGGATAGATGATGAGGACGGGAATGATGGAGGCGACCATGATGGCTGAGGTCACCGTCTCGAAGGAATATCGGGCTGTCAGCAGGCTCGAGGCGAATTCGTCGTTGGAGTTCAGATCGACGATCACGCGCTTCAGATAGACCTGCAGAGGTATCTTCTCCTCGCCGCGCAGGAGCACCATGGCCCAGAAGTAGCCGTTCCAGCGCGAGACGACGCAAAGCAGCGCCACGGTCACGATCGCGGGCTTGGAAAGAGGGATGAACACCTTCCACAGAAGCTGGAGCTCGCTTGCGCCGTCCATCTTGGCGGCTTCCTCGAACGATTTCGGGACCGCCTCGAAGAAGTTGCGCAGCAGGATCACGTTGAACGCATTGGCCGCGAAACCGATGATGATGCCGAACCGGCTATCGAGAAGCCCAAGATCCCGCATATTGAGGAAGAACGGGATCATCCCCGCGTTGAACCAGAGCGTGAAGGCGATCGCCATATTGAGGAAGGTGCGGCCGCGCAGGCGTTTGCGCGAAAGCGCATAGGCGCCCGGGATCATGATCGCCAGGCTCATCAGCGTGCCGCCGAAGGTGTAGATGAACGTATTGCCGTAGGCCACCCAGAACATCCGGTCCGAGAGCACGCGGTCGTAAGCCGCAAGCGTCATGTCCACCGGCCAAAGCGTGACCCGGCCCGAGGTGACGGCAGCGCCAGACGAGAGCGACGCCGAAAGGATGTAGATGAACGGGTAGAGCGTCGACAGGACAAAGAGCCCAAGCAGAATGGCGTTGATCCAGCCAAAGATCTTGTCGCCGCGGGAATAGAGATTGAAACTGCTCATCCCGGACCTCACCAGAGCGACGTTGAAGAAAGTCTTCGGCTGATGCGATTTGCCGAATAGACAAGGGCGAAGGCGATGACCGCGTTGAACAGCCCGGCGGCGGTCGCCAGATCATACTGGGTTCCCTGCAGGCCGGTCCGATAGATGAAGGTCGAGACGACATCGGCCGTCTCGTAGGTCGGCGGGCGGTAGAGCAGGATGATGTATTCGAAGCCGACTTCGACCAGATTGCCGATGCGGATGATCAGCATGATGATGATCGTCGGGAGAATGCAGGGCAGCGTGATGCGCCACATCATCTGCCAGCGCGAGGCGCCGTCCACGCGGGCCGATTCATAAAGCGTCGGGCTGACCCCTGCGATCGCCGCGAGATAGACGATCGATTCGAAACCCGCTTCCTTCCATACGGACGAGCCGATGAAGACGGGCCGGAACCATTCGGGCCTGGTCAGAAAATAGATTGGTTCGAAACCCAGGCTGGTCAAAAGCAGATTGACCACGCCCGTGGAGGGCGAAAGGAAATTGATGACGATGCCCGCGACGATCACCACCGAGATGAAATGCGGCAGATAGACGATCGTCTGCGCCCAGCGCTTCGCGACGGCGTTCTGCACCTCATTGAACATCAGAGCCAGGATGATCGGTATCGGGAATGCGAAGATCAGCCCCAGCCCACTGATGGCGATCGTATTCCAGAAGGCCCTGATGAACATGTCGTTCTGGAACAGAACCTCGAAATGGGCAAAGCCCACCCATGGACTGCGCTCGATGCCCCGGAAGATCGAAAAATCCTTGAAGGCGATCAAAAGCCCGTACATGGGCTTGTAGAGAAACAGCACGAACCAGATGACCATTGGCGCCAGCAACAGGTAGAGCTGCCAGTCCAGCCGAAAGTCTTCCGCAAATGAATGTAGCGTGTTGCGAAACGATTGTTTCATGCCGGTTCTCACACTTCAGCCTTGAGAGTGCGGCCGGTCGCGGCATCGAAGATGTGGATGCGGCTACTATCGACGCCCAGCCGGGAAACGGCATTCAGCTCGTGATTGGAATAGAGGGTTTCTTCCTTGGCGATGAAGGACTGCCCGTCCGTCTTGCCATGCAGTAGGGCTTCTGCGCCAAGCGGCTCCACCAGTTCGATCGCGCATTCCAGAACATCGCGGGCATTGTCCGTCCTGACCGACATGATTTCTGGGCGGATCCCGAGCTTGACGGGTTGCCCATCCGCCGCTGAACGCGCGAAACTGTCGGGGACGGCAAGGCTTTGTCCACCCTCGCCGGCAAGCACAGCTCTGACCTCACCATTCCGCTTGGCGATCAACGCATCGAGCAGGTTCATCGGAGGCGACCCGATAAAGCTCGCGACAAAGGTGTTCGCGGGCTCCAGAAAGACCTCCATCGGCGATCCGACCTGCTCGATATTGCCGCCGTTCATGATGACGATGCGATCGGCAAGCGTCATCGCCTCCACCTGATCATGCGTCACATAGATGCTGGTGGCCTTCATCCGCCGGTGAAGCTGCTTGATCTCCGCGCGCATATAGGTGCGCAGCTTGGCATCGAGGTTGGAAAGCGGCTCGTCGAAGAGGAAGACCTTCGGCTTGCGCACGATCGCCCGCCCCATGGCAACGCGCTGGCGCTGGCCTCCCGAAAGATCGGCGGGCTTGCGCGAGAGGTATTCGGTGAGCCCCAGGATCTGCGCGGCTTCCGAAACCGCCTGATTGATCACCTCGCGGCGCTCCCGCCTCACGCGCAGCCCGAAAGCGATGTTCTCCGCGACGCTGAGATGGGGATAGAGCGCGTAATTCTGGAACACCATCGCGACGTCGCGATCCTTCGGCGCGACCTTGTTGACCTCGCGGCCGCCGATCGAGATCGTGCCTTCCGAAATATCCTCCAGGCCAGCCACCATGCGCAGCGTCGTGGACTTGCCGCAGCCAGAGGGTCCGACGAGCACGACGAACTCCTCGGGCTCGATCGCCAGGCTGATGCCATGGACGACCTCGAAGGCGCCGTACCGTTTGATGACGTCGTTGATCTGGACTGCGGACATGAAAGGCCCCTCCTCAAAAGCCTTGGATGTTCAGGCGGTCGTCTTGGGACCTCTCGCAACACGCTTCTTGGCGACGCGCGTATTGATCTGCTCGATATAGGCCCAAATCTTCGGGTTCTTGGACAATTCGGCGATCTTGGATTCGAGCGATCCGAGATGACGGACCACCGCCTCGCGCGCCTTCTCGATGTCGCCAGTCTCGATGGCGCTCACGATGTTCTCGTGCTCCTCGATCACCTTTTCGGTACGGCGAACCGCAAAGACGCGCTTGAGATGGCGCATGCGATCCATCTCGCCCTTGGCCTGATTGACCACGCTCCAGGCGCCGGGAAGCCGGGCTGCGGCGAAGATCGTGCGATGGAATTCCTCATCCAGGAGGAAGAAGTCGGTGAACTTCTCGTCCTTTGCCGCGGCTCGCTGCCTGGCAAGGCAGGTCTTCAAACGCGCGATGTCTTCCAGGGAATGGCGCTTGGTCGCTTCGACGACGGCGCCCTCCTCCAGCTTGAAGCGGATGAAACAGGCCTCCATGTAGCGCTGCACGTCGATGGGGGCGATATACGTGCCGCCTTGCGGCACCACCTTGACGAACCCCTCTTCCGCCAGCCGGATGATCGCCTCGCGAACCGGTGTCTTGCTGACGTCGAGCAGCGCCGCGATCTCTTTTTCCGAAAGGGCGCGCCCCGGCAGAAGCTTCACTTCAACGATGAGCTTGCGCAGCAGCGCATGGATGCGGTTGGCCATGTTGCCGCCGGACGGCAGCTCTCCCGGACTTACGAGATCGGACAGTGGCAAGGAAGGGAATTCAACCGTGTCAGGCATATCAGTTCTTTAACTGAGATATTAGTTCCTATTTTGATATATCGACGGAATGGCCGGCCTGTCAACACTGGATGATCGACAAACGGAAAAATGCCGCCTTGCCAGAGCGGCAGGCGGCATGGGGATTTCCCCACCTCGTAGGGTTCGATGAAAAAATCAGGCTTCGGTTCTGTGCTCGCTCAGCGCAATCGGCTTGTTTGTCGCGCCAGTCTTCGCGTCATGATGCGCAAGCCTTCTGATCGCCAGAAGCGCCAGCACGGCCCCTGCCCCGAGGATGCCGGTAGACAGCAGGGTCCATGTCGCCTCCGCATGCTGCATCATCAGCGCGAAGGCAAACGGTGCGACCGATCCGACGATCAGGCGCACCGAGGTGATCTGGCCTTGGCGCGCGCCATATCCCTGCGCACCGAACAAAACCAGGGGCAGCGTACCGCCGACGATGCTGTAAAGGCCATTGCCCATGCCGAACAGGACGGCAAACAGGATCGCACCGGCAAAGGACGGCGCCGTGGCAAGCAGAAGAATGAGCGCGACCGGCAGCAGCCCGGCCGAGATGATGGCGAGCGAGAGTTGCGACAGCCCGGCTCCGAAGATCATGTTGATGAAGCGGCTGGCCACCTGCGAGGGTCCGAACAATGCGCCCACGGCAACGCCAGCCAGGCCGAGGCCGAGCGCTGAAAGCATCGGCAGCATGTGGACGAGAACCGCCGAACTGATGAAGCTCTGGAGCGCGAAGGCGACGGCCATGAACAGGAAACCCTTGCCGCGAACCTCTGGTGAGAGGGTTCCCTGAAGGGGTGAATGGGGATGAGTCGCCTCGACATCGGCCGCCTCAGCTTGCCTGATGGTGGTTCGGCGCGACATCCACATATGGATCGGGAAGCATAAGACCACGTGCAGCAGGGCGAAGACGAGATAAACCTGCTGCCAGGTCAGAAAACCATGGAGCCAGGTCGTAAGCGGCCAGAAAATAGTCGAGGCGAAACCGGCGATCAGCGTCAGATAGACGATGCTGCGCTGCGCGGTCCGGGGATGGCGCTGGACCAGCAGCGGAAAGGCCGCGCTGTATTGCACGAGCGTCGAGGCGATTTCTATCGCGAGCAAGGCGGGTACGAAGGCGAGCCCCGAGGGAGCGAGCGCGCAAGCCGCAAGAGCCAGCGCCGCCGCCACCGAGCCGATCGCCATGATGCGACCGGCACCGAAGCGATCGATCCACCGTCCCGCCAAGGGCGCCGCCAGTCCGCCCGTCAGCAATGCCGCCGACAGCGCCGCGTAGATCCATTCGCCAGACCAGCCGAGATCCCGCGCCATGGAAGGCGCGAGAATGGAGAAACTGTAGTAGAGCGTTCCATAGCCGATGATCTGCGTCAGGCCGAGTAAAGCGACATCCATCCAGGACCGCATGTCAGATGGCCCTCAGCCCGATGTCTGACGCCAGCTTCGCCGCCGCTTCCTTGCGCTCGCTGTAACGGTCGGTGAGATAGCCTGAGATGTCGCGCGTCAACAGCGTGAACTTGATCAATTCCTCCATAACATCGACCACCCGATCGTAGTAGGAGGACGGCTTCATGCGGCCTTCCTCGTCAAACTCCTGATATGCCTTGGCGACCGACGACTGGTTGGGGATCGTCACCATCCGCATCCAGCGGCCCAGCACACGCATCTGGTTGACGGCGTTGAAGCTCTGTGAACCGCCCGACACCTGCATGACGGCAAGCGTACGGCCCTGTGTGGGCCGGATCGCTCCCACGGAGAGCGGAATCCAGTCGATCTGCGCCTTCATTACCGCGCTCATCGCACCGTGTCGTTCAGGACTGGTCCAGACCTGACCTTCCGACCAGAGCGACAATTCGCGAAGTTCCCGCACCTTCGGATGATCGACCCCGGCACCGTCGGGCAAGGGAAGATCATGCGGATCGAACACACGGGTCTCCGCGCCGAAATGTTTCAGCAGGCGCTCGGCCTCCAGCGTGAGAAACCGGCTATAGGAGCGCTCACGTAACGAGCCATAGAGCAACAGGATGCGAGGCGGATGACTTGAGGGGGCTGCGCGCAGCCGTTCAAGAGACGGCGCGTCGAGGCTCTTGTCATCGACATTGGGCAGATCACACGGCATCAGCGGTTCGCCTCGGCGACGGCTGCCGTCTTGCCGCCACGTTCGTACCAACCCTTCGAACGGTTGACGATCCAGACGACCGAAAGCATCACCGGCACTTCGATCAGCACGCCGACGACGGTCGCGAGTGCCGCGCCGGAGTGGAAGCCGAAGAGGCTGATTGCGGCCGCAACAGCCAGCTCGAAGAAGTTCGATGCGCCGATGAGGGCCGATGGGCCGGCCACGCAATGCTGCTCGCCGGTGAGCCGGTTGAGCAGATAGGCAAGACCCGAGTTGAAATAGACCTGGATCAGGATCGGCACGGCAAGCAGCCCGATGACCAGCGGCTGGGCTATGATCTGCTCGCCCTGGAAGCCGAACAGCAATACCAGCGTCGCCAAAAGGGCGGCGAGCGAGGCAGGACCGAGCCTTGCCAGAACCCGGTCGAGCGCGGATTGTCCTCCGGCAGCAAGTATCGAGCGACGGACAAGCTGCGCGACGATCACCGGGATCACGATGTAGAGCACGACCGACAGGATGAGCGTATCCCATGGCACGGTGATCGCCGACAGGCCGAGCAGAAGACCGACGATCGGGGCAAAGGCCACCACCATGATGGCGTCGTTGAGGGCAACCTGGCTCAAGGTGAAATGCGGCTCGCCTTTCGTCAGGTTCGACCAGACGAACACCATCGCCGTGCAGGGTGCGGCTGCGAGGATGATGAGACCCGCGATATAGCTGTCGATCTGGTCGGCGGGCAGGTGCGGCCGAAACAGCCAGCCGATGAACAGCCAACCGAGCAGAGCCATGGAGAAGGGCTTCACTGCCCAGTTGACGAACAGCGTCACGCCGATGCCGCGCCAATGGCGGCCGACCTCGCCGAGTGCGGCGAAGTCGATCTTCAGCAGCATGGGAATGACCATCAGCCAGATCAGCAGCGCAACGGGCAGGTTGACCCTGGCGATCTCGGCCGCGCCGATCACCTGAAACACGCCGGGCATGACATGGCCGAGGGCGATGCCGACGACGATGCAGAGCCCGACCCACAGGGTGAGATAGCGTTCAAAACTGGACATGGTTCGCCCTCATTCCGTCACGCGATGGCCCTGCTCGTCCAAGACGCGCTCGCCATCCTCCTTGATGAACGCGCCGCGCTGGGCAGGCAGCAGGTCGAGCACTTCCTCGGAGGGCCGGCAGAGTTTCACGCCCTTCGGGCTGACGACGATCGGGCGATTGATCAGGATCGGATGCGCCATCATCGCGTCGAGAAGCTGGTCGTCGGTCAGGCCCGGATCGCCAAGCCCGAGCTCCGCATAGGGCGTGCCCTTCTCGCGCAGCAGCGCATGGGGGGCGATGCCCATGCGCTCGATGAGCTGCACCAGCATCGCCCGCGACGGCGGCGTCTTCAGATATTCGACGACATGCGGCTCGATGCCGGCATTACGGATCATCGCCAGCGTGTTTCGCGAGGTTCCGCAATCGGGATTGTGATAGATGATAACGTCCATGATGCACCTCACGCAGCGCTGTTTTTGGGTGAAGAAGCACCTTCCGACCGACCGATATCCACGAGCTTTTCCCGAAGCGATACCTTGTCGAGGCTTTCGACCGGGAGTGCGGCGAAGGCGGTGATGCGGTTTTTGAGATAGCGGAAGGCGGTGACGAAGGCCGCTTCCTTCTGGATGTCCGGCCCCTCCACCGCGGCCGGATCCTCGATGCCCCAGTGCGCCGTCATCGGCTGCCCCGGCCAGACCGGGCAGGCCTCGCCGGCGGCGTTGTCGCAGACGGTGAACACGAAATCCATGACGGGCGCATCGGGACTGGCGAACTCCTCCCAGCTTTTGGAGCGGAAACCCTTGGCCGGATAGTCGAAGCTTTGCAGCACCTTCAGCGCGAAGGGATTGACGCCCCCCTTTGGCTGGCTACCCGCCGAAAAGGCGCGGAAGCGGCCGGCGCCATCCTTGGCAAGAATGCTTTCGGCCAGGATCGAGCGGGCGGAATTGCCGGTGCAGAGGAAGAGCACATTGAAGATGCGGTCGGGCTGATGTGCATCAGGCATGACTGGCGCCTTTCGCGGGTTCGCAGCAGGACGACAGCGCGGCAACGGCCGGATTGCAAACCTCGGGGTGGCCCTGGCAGCAGTCGCGCATGAGAAATTCGACCAAGCCGGAGAGCGCCGGATAAGCGGCGCTGTAGATGATCGACCTTCCCTCCCTGCGGGATATGACGAGGCCGGCCTGTTCCAGGTGGCTTAAATGAAAGGACATGCGCGACGAGGACGCCCCGTCCATCGCCTGGCCGATTTCTCCGGCGGCGGAGCCCTGCGGACCGGCTGCCACCAGAAAACGCACTATCCGCAGCCGGGTCTCCTGGGAGAGCGCGGTGAAGGCGTCGAGAGCTTGTTTTTCGTCCATGGTTATCTCAACATCTCAACAGACATTGAGATAATGAATATAGGAAGACGAGCGACGACACCAGCCCCTTTCGGCTGGTGTCGTCGCTTTATTTGAAACCGCCGCGCAGAAGATTCAGGGGCTCGACAGGCAACCGGGTGCCCGATGACGCGAGCCCCCGTCAGCGGCGGGTCAGTTAAGAGGGATGGCGTTGCCGTCCTTGCTTGCCTGATACACTTGTGAAAGCTGATCGTACTTGCGGCTGATCGCGTCAGCGCGTTCCTTCAGCTGCTCACGCTGGGGCTCCGGCATGCCGTCGATGAGTTCGCGGATCGAGAGCGCTCTCCAAAAGGCGTTCCTCCTCTTGTAGCCGCCCGGCTCAAGCGTGAAGACCTCCTTGAGGATCTTCAGGTCGTGAGGAATGGAGAACATGTCGCGCGAATCTTCATGGCTGAAGAAATAATAGAAATTGTCGAAGCCCGCCCATGTAATCGCCGAAAGACACATCGAGCAGGGCTCGTGGGTCGAAAGAAAAATGAGGTCGCGCGTGTCCGGCCGCTCAGCCTCCGCCATTTCATAGAACCGCTTCAGGGTATGCACCTCGCCGTGCCATAGCGGGTTCTCTGTTTCGTTGTTGGTTTCGACGAGCACCGTCGAAAGGTCAGACTTCCTGAGCAGCGCGGCGCCGAAGACCTTGTTGCCGGCCGCAACGCCCACTTCGGTGGCGGGGATGACGCCCTTTTCCATCGTGGTGAGCAGGGCGTCCAGAAGACCGTTCGTTTCTTCCTGTTCAGTCATTTCCATTATTCCTCGAGAGCTAATGCGCTTCGGAAGGTATCAGCGGCACTTCGACACCCTTGGCGTTGTAAAGTTTGCCGTTCAGGAAATAGTCGCCGTCGTGAAGGACCGCGATGTCCTGATAGCGGATCGTCCGTTCGCTTGCCGCCACGAACACCGATTGCTGATCCGAATTGCCGGTGGTGAAATGGTTGAACAGCAGGTTGAGGCAGATCGCCATCAACGCGGCGGAACTGATTCCGGAATGGAAGATGGTCGCCACCCAGGCAGGGAAATGCTCATAGAAGCTCGGAGAGGCGATCGGGATCATGCCGAAGCCGATCGAAGTGGCGACGATGACCAGGTTCATGTTGTTGTTGTAATCCACCTTCGACAGGGTGCGAATCCCGCTAGCGGCAACCGTGCCGAACAGCACGATGCCGGCGCCGCCGAGAACGGCGCTTGGAACCGCCGCGACAATGCGGCCCATCACCGGCAGGAGGCCGAGGGCGACCAGGAAAACCCCGCCAGTTGCCACCACGTAGCGGCTCTTGACGCCGGTCACCGCGACAAGCCCGACATTCTGGGCAAAAGCGCTTTGCGTGAACGAGCCGAACACCGGCGCGATGATGCTCGACAGCATATCGGCTCGAAGACCATCACCCAGTCGCCGCGAATCCACCTTCGTCTCGACGATCTCGCCGACGGCGAGAATATCGGCCGACGTCTCCACGAGCGTCACCATGATGACGATGAACATGGAAATGATGGCGGCGATCTCGAAAGTCGGATAGCCGAAGTGGAAAATCGTCGGGAGGGCGAAGAAGGGACCGTCGGGCACCTGCGAGAAGTCGGCCATGCCGACGACAAAGGCGATGACCGTTCCGATCACCAGCGCCAGCAAGATGGAAAGCCTCGATATCGACGGACTTCCGAGCTTGCTGAGTACCAATACGATCACCAATGTCACAGCAGCCAGTTGGATATTGGCCGGGCTGCCGAAGTCCGGCGAGTTCTTGTTGCCGCCCATCGCCCAGAATGCGGCGACCGGCATGAGCGTCAGTCCGATCGTCGTCACGACGATGCCGGTGACGAGCGGCGGAAAGAAGCGCGTGATCCGCGAAAAGACCGGTGTGATGATCAAGCCGATCAGGGAAGCGGCGATAACCGCGCCGAGAATGGATTGAATGCCGCCATTCCCCGAGATCGCGATCATGGTCGCCACGCCGGAAAAGGAGACGCCCTGAACGAGCGGCAGACGACATCCGAAGAAAGGCAGTCCCAGGGTTTGAAGAATCGTGGCAAGCCCGCCGGCAAAAAGCGAGGCCGTGATAAGCAGGCCCACTTCACCTGCATTCAGCCCCGCGGCCTGCCCCAGGATCAAAGGTACGGCGACGATACCGCCGTACATGGTGAGAACGTGTTGAAGTCCATATGCTAAGTTGGCTCCAATGCTGAGCTTTTCGTCTTCCGGCCGCGCATCCTGTGCCATTTGCTCTTCAGCGTTTGCCAAGGTAATCTCCTCCATACCTTTGCGATCGCCGCCTTTCCTCCAAGGCGGAAGCGAACGATATCGCAGCGAGAAGAGCAAGCCTTACAAAAAAAAGGCGAAACACCTTCAGGGATTCCTGGCATCTCCAGCAACGCAGGGAGAGAGATCGACCCTCGACCCCTCCCCTTGCCCCTACATGGCAAACCGCTCTGCCAGAAAAATCAGCATGAGCACCGGCCCGCCCAAAAGCGCGACCAGCAGGATCGAGGATAGGAGAAGGCCGCCCAGCAGGCGCAAGACTGTTTTACGGTTCATATTTCTTGCCTAAGCCGATCACCGAGGTCCGTTTCAGGCGGTCGCGTATTCCACGGCCGACGAACCCGTTACTAGGTCCTGATCCTGGGCTTCAACAATTGCGGCAGCATTACCTGATGGTCCTTCTTTCCCCGTAATGCTGCCGCAACCTTCGCGGCAGACAAGGACGGGACCGTAGGGGCGATGGACGATGAGACTTCTGTTGATAGAGGACGAGCCGGAATTGGCGAACGCGCTGTCGGCGGCGTTGAAAAAGCACGGGATCGTCACCGACCACACGATGCATCTCGATGACGCATTCGAGCTGACGCGTCAGAACGATTACGATGCGATCCTTCTGGATCGCCGCCTGCCCGACGGCGAAGGACTGACCTTCATCCCGAAGGTAAGGCGAGCAGGCACCGAAACACCGATCATCGTGCTGACGGCGAGAAACGAACCACTGGAGCGAGTGGAAGGGCTGGACGTCGGCGCGGACGATTATCTCGGCAAGCCCTTCCTGGTGGAGGAGCTGATGGCGCGCGTGCGTGCCGTGCTGAGACGCCCGTCCAGTCTGGCGGAATCGAGCATCGCTGTCGGGCGGATGGTAATCGACCCGTTGCATCTGAACGTAGCAATCGCCTCCACACCCTTCGACCTGCCCCGGCGCGAACTCCTCGTGCTCGCGGCACTTGCCAAAAGAAAAGACAAAACCGTTCTTCGGTCGACGCTCGAAGCGGCGGTCTACAATTACGAGGAAGAAATTCAGTCCAATGCACTCGACGCGCATATTTCCAGGCTGCGGAGACGCCTGCAGGATGCCGGCGCCGGCGTTGCGATCCACAATATCCGGGGCGTCGGATATCTCCTGAGGGAAGAGTGATGCGCCTGGCGGACAGAATAAATCCATCGCTTTGGTGGAGACTGAGCTGGCAGCTCAGTCTGGTCATTATCGCTGTCGTCGTCGCAGTCATCATCGGGCTTTGCATCTGGGCCACCACGGTCGTCTCACCGAATGTCGCCAGGGAAGATACGATTACCGCTGTCATCGCGGGAGCGGTGGAGCCTGATGCGCAAGGCAGGCTTCAGCTTCGCGAAACACCTGAACTCAAGGCGCTCAACCAGGAGCATCGCAGGCTTTGGTATATCGTAGCGACAACCGACGGGACTTCCGTTTCCTACGGCGTCGTCCCGCAAGTCTACACCGAGATCGCACACCTGACGCACCTGTTCCAGGATGCGGATCTACGAGGATCAAAGAGCACAACTGAGATCGCGTCGATCGAAAACGTGGAGACGGTGGTCGGAGAAGTCCGAATTCTGTTTGGCGGCTTCAACGACTTAGGCTGGCCCGCTCTGGCGCTTCTCGCCAGGAGCTATCCGATCTACATACCTTTGGTCGCAATCGCCGTGCCTACCATTTTCCTCAGCGTCTTCCTTATCGTGAGGCATGCGGTGGCGAGGGTGAGTGATGTCGCTCAAAAGGCGTCGGAGATCGAACCGCGCCGGCCGGAAGCGCGCCTGCCGGTGGACGGCATCCCCAAGGAAATCGCACCGCTCGTGGTGGCGTTCAACGGAACGCTCGGGCGGCTTGAGGATGAGTTCAGGAAGCGCCAACGCTTCTTGATCGATGCGGCGCATGAACTGAGAACGCCGATCGCGATCATGCAGACGCGGATCGACGGCATGCCCGAGGGTCAGGAGCGCAGGCGTTTGCTGGACGACGTCGCACGCTTGGCGGAAACCGCAGAACAGCTCCTCGATTTCGAGCGCAACGACCAGGCGAGCGATCTCCATGAGGCGGTCGATCTCGTCGAGATCGCACGGATGATCGTCGCGGATCTCGCGCCGCTGGCAATTGCCGCTGGATACCAGATCGCCTTTCAAAGCGACGTGGAGAGCCTTGAACGCAATGGCAACCGTCCCGCCCTGCAAAGCGCCATCGGCAATCTGGTGCGTAATGCCATCGATCACGGCGGCAACGAAGGAATGATCACCGTTTCGGTCTCTCGGGCCGGGATGGTTTCGGTGAGAGACGAAGGGCCGGGGATACCGGTTGAGCACCAGGAGCTGGTATTCGAGCCTTTCTATCGCGTCACGCCCAAAAGCAAGGGCGCCGGCCTCGGCCTGAGCCTTGTAAAGCAGATCGTCGCCAATCATCGAGGGCAAGTCAGTCTTAAAAGCGGTTCGACCGGAACGCAGGTGGCAATTGAGCTCTGATGGCCGGTTTGATGACCAGGCTTCTAAGCATTTCTGCGATTTCCATCTCTGTTCGGGTGCCCCTGTAATGTTGCCGCAATTCTTCATTCGCACTTTCGCCGCGGATCATCCCTCATGGAGACAGAGCGTGCGCAGCATTCCATCCAACAAATCACTTCTGCGACTTGTCGCGGCAAAGTCCTCGCCGTTGTGTCTATGCCTGGCTCTGCCGCTGGCGATGGCGATAAGCGGATGCACCTCGGTGCCCTTGAAGGAGGGCGGAACGCTTACCTCCTACAGCAATCTTGGTGCTCCAAAGGGGAAATTCTCCAAGAAACGGCTTTACGTCGATGGGCAAGGTCTCGCCGCCGTGAAGACGGCCAGCATCGTGCCGACGACCTTCTCCTTCAGCGCCGCGTCCCGCATCAAGTCGCAAGCCGATCGCTCATTGGTGTCCAACGCGCTGGACCGGGCACTTTGCGTCGCGCTGAGCGACAGATACCAAATGGTGCCGGCCGGGCAGCCAGCCGATCTGACCGTCCGATCCGTCGTCACGGATATCGTTCCGACGAACAAGACAATGGCGGGCGTTGCAACCGTCGTGACCGTGGGCAGCAGTTTTGCCCTGCCCGTCAGCGTGCCTCGTCTGCCTTACGGCCTCGGCGGACTTGCCGTCGAGGCGGAGGCAGCCGACAACAGCGGCACGCAGCGCGCTGCGATGGTGTGGGCTCGCGGCGCAAATTCGATCCAGAACAGTCCCCGCGTTTCCGAGGTGGGAGACGCCTATGGTCTGGCGACGAAATTTGCCGGCGACTTTTCGAAGATGCTGATCACAGGCAAGGAGCCGAAAGGGCTGGATCTGGATCTCTCGCTTCCATCGCGGCAGCGGGTGCAGTCCTGGCTCGGCGGAAAGCCAAAATACGCCGCCTGTGACGCATTCGGCCGATCGCCCGGCTTGGTGGGAGCCGTGGCCAGCAAGTATGGCGCGCCGCCGCAATGGACCGAGAAGAAACCCAAGCCGTCCGTAACGCACTGAAGCCCACAGAAAGAACGTCTCGAGTTGATTTTCCCCGCGCGACCGGTTAGCCCGTCTTTTAGCAGAAACCGGTCGCATCACCTATGTCATACGCCCAGCGAACCAAGGCACTCGTAGAGCGTGTTCAGGAAGTCGCGGCCAGCCTGACCGAAACGGAACAGCGGCTGATCTCCGAACTCCTGAAGGCGCCGCGCGAGATCGCGCTCGGAACCTCCAGCGAATTTGCCGCAAGGCTGGGCGTACATGAAGCCACGACATCGCGCCTGTCGCGAAAGCTCGGCTTTACCTCATACGCGC
The DNA here is from genome assembly GCF_001005825.1 of Rhizobium sp. LC145. Classification (GTDB taxonomy): domain Bacteria; phylum Pseudomonadota; class Alphaproteobacteria; order Rhizobiales; family Rhizobiaceae; genus Neorhizobium. The sequence goes on along the minus strand of NZ_LBHV01000009.1, from coordinate 158,398 downwards.
AGTTCCGCGCTCACCTGCGCGACGAATTCCTGCGCGATTCAGCTCCGGCCAGTCGGATTTCGGCAACCCTCAGCGATACGCGATCGCAAGGTTTCCTCCCCCTTTTGATCGAGCAGGAGCTCGCGGCCCTGGCCGCGGTTTCCGACCATGTGACGGACGACCAGATCATCAAGGCGGCTACCCTGCTCGACCGCGACAGGGTACTCATCTACGGGCATGGAAATGCGGAAACGCTGGCGGTGCTGATGGAACGCCGGCTGCGCCGGCTCGGCACCACGACACAACGGCTGACCGGCAACCGGCGCGACCTTGCCGAGCAGATGCTGACGGTCGGGCCGAAGGATTGTGTGCTGCTCTTCGCCTTCCGCCGCCAGCCGCCGGACTACACCCATGTCATGGAAATAGCCCAGGAGATGAAGGCGCCGGCCCTGGTCATTTCCGGAACGATCGGCCCCTCGCTGCAGCCGAAGCCCGATCTCTTGCTGTCCGCGCCGCGCGCCGGCAGCCGCGACAGCTATCAGACGCTGACCGTTCCGATGGCACTTTGCAACGCTGTCATCCTCGCACTCGCAGATCGCAAGGGAGCCGATGCGCTCGCCAAACTCGATCGGCTTGGCGAGCTCATAACAAAATTTGAGGGGTGATTTGCAAGTAAACTTGCACGTCATAAAAATGTAGCAAGAAAACTATACATGGGCTATATATCCACCCAAGAGGAGACGCCCATGTACAAGATACTTGCACCGCTCTGCGCGCTTGCGCTGGCGACCACAGCCCATGCCCAAGATCTCGACAGCCAATCCACCGCAGAATTGCTGCCTCAGGCGCAGAAGGAAGCCAAGGTGACGGTCTATGCCTTCACCAGCCGCATCGGCCGCGTCGAGAAGGCCTTCGAAACCGCCTATCCGGGCATCGACATGGTGACCTTCGACATGTCGTCGACCGAGCAGATCGCCCGCATCAAGAGCGAGGCCGCCGCCGGCGTGGCAGGCGCCGACGTCATTTACATTTCCGATGCCCCGGTCGTGCTCACCGAACTGCTCAGCCAGGACCTCGTTGCACCCTATGTGCCGCCGCGCGTCGCCGGTGACCTGCCCGAACACTTCAAATCCCCGCTTCTGGCCCAACGCCTCTCCACCAAGGTGCTGATGTATAACGAGGAAGCACATCCGGACGGCTCGCCGGTCAAGAACATCTGGGCTCTCACGACGCCCGCATGGAAGGGCCGCGTGATCATGGTCGATCCGCTGCAGCGTGGCGACTATCTCGATCTCATGACGGAGCTCGTGCTGAAGTCGGACGACATGGCCAAGGCGTACGAAGCCACGTTCGGCAAGCCGATCAAGCTTGGCGCCGGCGTCGAAAACGCCGGAGAGCAGTTCATTGCCGACCTGTTCGCCAACGATCTGGTGCTCGTCGGCTCCACCGACGACGTCAACAAGGCGATCGGTGCCAAAGGCCAGCAGAACCCGCCGATCGGCTTCACCAGCTATTCCGACCGTCGCGACAACGAGGACGAAGGCTGGGCGCTGCAGGTTGCAAACGACGTGGAGCCTTCCAACGGCATCGTCTTCCCGGCCTTCCTCGCGCTCAATCCGAAGGCAGCCAATCCGGCCGCCGCACGGCTCGCCATCGACTTCATGATGGGAGACGAGAGCGAAACCGGCGGAGACGGCTTCAAGCCCTTCTATGTCGCCGGCGACTGGCCGACCCGCACGGATATTGCCCCGCATCCCGATGCCGTTCCGCTCGCCGACTTCAAAGGCTGGCAGATCGACCCCGCCAAGACGGCAAAGATCCGTGCCGAAGTCGCCGACTTCATCCTCGCGCTGCAGTAAATCCTGATAGGCGGAGCGGGCGCGCAAGCGTCCGTTTCCTCCGGAGCTCCGCATGACAATCCCGCTTCGCCGCCTGGGCTCGCCCCTCGCACGTCACGGCCTGACCATCGCCATGGCCGTGATCCTCATCGCTTTGGTGGCCGCTCCTCTCGTCACGATCCTCATCCAGACCCTGCAGCCTGCATCCGGTGCCGCAGCATGGATGGATGTGCTTACGGGCCGCCTTTCCCAAAACCTGTTCTGGCGCCCGACCGCCAATACCATGATCATCGGGCTGGGAGTTGCCGCCGGTTGCGTGCTGCTTGGCGGCTTCCTCGCCTGGCTGGTGGTGATGACCGATATTCCCGGCCGACCAGCCGTCGCCTTCATGGCCACCCTTCCATTCATGATCCCGAGTTTCGCGACCGCGCTCGCCTGGGGCAGCGTCTTCCGCAACGGCCGTGTCGGTGGCGGGGGCGGGCTGCTCGAAGGTCTCGGTTTCAGCGTACCCGACTGGCTTTCCTGGGGCATGGTGCCGACGATCATCGTACTCATCGCCCACTACTATGCGCTTGCCTTCACCGTCATCGCCGCAGCGCTCGCCACGGTCAACGGCGATCTCGTCGAGGCGGCGCAGATGACCGGAGCCTCGCGCAAGCGCATCCTGCTGGGCATCGTCCTGCCGGTGGTCGCCCCGGCCATCATCGCGGGCGGCTCGCTCGCTTTCGCAGGCGCAGTGTCGAACTTCGCGGCCCCTGCCCTGCTCGGTCTGCCCGTTCGCATGCAGACCCTATCGACCCGTCTGTTCGGCATGATCGAGATCGGCCAGACGGAACGTGGCTACGTGCTCGCCATCCTGCTGATCACAATCTCCGCGGTTTTTCTGGGATTTGGCAACCGGATCCTGAACAGCCGGCGCAGCTTCGCCACCATCAGCGGCAAGGGGGCCAGGCCGCGCCGCTTCTCCCTTGGCGGCGCAAGGCTGCCGTTGGCGATACTTGCATGGGCCATCTGCATCCTCACCACCATCCTGCCAATCCTGCTTCTGCTTGCCGCAAGCCTTGCTCCGTCATCGTTGTCGCTCTTCTCGGGCTGGTCACTGCATTACTGGATCGGCCACTCCGATCCCGCTTTCGCCCGCGGCCAGCCCGGGATTTTCCACAACCCGCAACTGATCTCCGCGCTCACGACGACGGTGATGCTCGGAGCGATCGTAGCTGTCGCCGCTAATCTTCTCGGCATTCTCATCGCGGTCGCGCTCACCCGCCAGAAAGTGCCGGTGCTGAGCAATCTGGTGTCTCAGATGAGCTTTCTGCCAATGCTTTTGCCCGGCATCGCCTTCGCCGCCGCCTACATAGCTCTCTACGGCGCCCCGATCGGCCCGCTGCCGGCGCTCTATGGCACGAAGCTGCTGCTCGCGCTCGCACTGACCGCCGCCATGCTGCCTTTCGCGGTGCAGACCGGGCGGGCAACCGTGGCACAGATCTCCGGCGACATCGACGAGGCCGCCCGCATGACCGGCGCGGGGTTCTTCCGCCGACTGGGAGCGATCACCCTGCCGCTTGCCATCCGCGGGCTTGCGGCCGGCCTGCTGATCTCCTTCGTCAATGTCATCGGCGACCTGGCGATCACCATCCTGCTCTATACACCGACGTCACCGATGCTGGCGGTCCTATCCTACAGCTATGCCTCGGACGGCTTTCACCAGTTCGCCAACGCGGTCACACTCGTCATTCTCGTCATCTCCATGCTGGCCACCGGCGCCGCCACGCTGCTGCACGGCCGCCGGCGTCAGAACTTTGCCTGAGGCTCCGCCCCGTGATTTCGCTCAACCAGGTCTTCAAATCATTCGCAGGCACCAATGCCGTCGACGACGTCAGCTTCTCGGTGCCGGAGGGCGCCTTCCTGGTGCTGCTCGGCCCGTCCGGCTGCGGCAAAAGCACCATGCTGCGCATGCTGGCGGGGCTCGACCAGCCGACCGGCGGACAAATCCGCTTCGGCGACACCCTCGTGGCCGACGGTCAATCCGGCTTCGCCCTTCCGCCCGCCAGACGCAATGCCGGCCTCGTCTTCCAGTCCTATGCCCTCTGGCCGCACATGACGGTGGCCGGCAATATCGAATGGCCCCTCAAGGTGGCAAAAATTCCCCCTGAGGAACGACGAAGCCGGATCACGGCCGCCATGGAAATGCTCGGCATTTCGCAATTCGCCGACCGCTATCCCGGCGAGATCTCCGGCGGCCAGCAGCAGCGCGTGGCGCTGGCCCGCATGATCGCTCCCCGGCCGAGGATCATGCTCTTTGATGAACCGCTATCCAATCTCGACGCCACGCTGCGCGTCGAGATGCGGCTGGAGCTCCTGAAGGTCCATGCCGCAAGCGGCGCCACCTCCGTCTACGTCACGCATGATCAGGTCGAGGCGATGACGATGGCGACGCATGTGGCGGTGATGAACCGAGGGCGGATCGAACAGTTCGATGCGCCCGAACGCCTGCTTGCAGACCCGTCTTCGGCTTTCGTCGCCGGCTTCGTCGGCACGCCGCCGGCCAATCTCATTCCGATAGCCGACGGCAAATGGTTCGGCACCATGCCCGACCCGGGCCTGCCCAATGTCACGGGACACGCCATGGTGCGCCCCGAGACGATCTATCTGGTCGATAAGCCAGACCCGCGCACGCTGACCCTTACACTTGCCGAAATCGTGCCCATGGCCGGCCGCCGCCTGGTGACCGGCATCGCCGACGGCATCCGGATCACCGCGATTTCGGACGACGCGAACCGAATTCCGCCGGAGCTGCACTTTCGCCTGCCAGCCGCGCCGGCGGCGATTTTCGATAGGGAAGGAAACCGTATTTCATGAAACGCATTCTATTGGTGCGACACGGCGAAAGCGAATGGAACGCTGTCCGCCGCCTGCAAGGCCAGGCCGATATCGGACTTTCGCAACGGGGCGAGCAACAGGCCTGCGCGCTGGGCCCGATGATCGCGACCTACAATCCCGACCTCGTTCTCACATCCGACCTGAACCGCGCGGCAAGGACCGCTGCATTGCTCGGCTATCCGGATGCGATCAGGGAACCCCTGCTGCGCGAGCAGAATGTCGGAGCGTGGACGGGCGCTAAGATCGCACACTTGCTGGCGGAGACACCGGACGACTATGCAGGCTGGCGGGCCGGAACCTTCGCCCCGGAAAACGGGGAAATCTGGGCCGATTTCCGCGCCCGTGTCGGGCGCGCAATGAAGCGCGCGATCGAAGCGAAGGAAGAGACCGTCTTGCTCGTCTGCCATGGTGGCGTGATACGCGCCGCGCTCGACGGCGCGCTCGGGCTCCCGCCGGCCCGCATCATCCCGGCCGGCCCCGCAAGCCTCACGATCCTCGCTTTCCCGAAGGACGACGCGAGGCTCGAAGTCTTCAACGCCACCACATTCGCGCCGCTGCTCGACGCACCGGACTGAGCCCGACCTGGCATGATAAAAGACGCTGTGTTCAGCGATCTGGCTCCGGGGCGGTGAGGTAGCTGATCACCGCGTCAGAGATCAATTTTTTGTGGCGATCGTAGAATTCCGGAGCGGAAAGATCGCGGCGGAAGATCGTCCCGAACGTATACCTGTTCGACACCCGGAAAAAGCAGAAGGCGCTGATCAGCATATGAATGTCGACGGGATCGGCGTCCCGCAAGAACGTGCCTTCGGCCACGCCTCGCCGGATGATGGCTTCGATCATCTCGATCACAGAGACGTTCAGGTCACGGATCGCTTCCGAGCGCAGCATATGCGCCGCATGGTGGATATTCTCGATGCTGACGAGGCGCACGAATTCGGGATTGGCCTCGTCATGGTCGAAAGTCGTCGAGATCAGCGTCCGGAGCGCCTCTTCCGGCGGCAGGTTGGCGAGCTCGAGATCGGCTTCCAGCGTGCGGATCTTGCGGTAGGAACGCTCGAGGACGGCGAGGTAGAGCCCTTCCTTGCTCCCGAAATAATAATAGATCATCCGTTTGGAGGTACGGGTCTTTTCGGCGATCGCATCGACCCGCCCGCCGGCCAGGCCGTGCGTGGCGAACTCCTCCGTAGCGACGTCCAGAATGTCCTCCTGGGTGCGTTGCGGATCGTTTTTTCTGCCGTTCTCGCGCTTCGCCGCCATCCTCAACGCCGCTTTCGTTTTGCCTGTCGCCTGCCTTCGGTCGAGAGATGCCGGCGAGCCTGAATCTGCTCACTCTTTATTTTCTGCATCTTTTCCAAAGTCATAGCGGGCTTACCGATAGCTTTCAATAGATGCCGCTTGACATACTCACTAGTTCGTACATTTTGATGAGATGTCAGCCGGTTCCTGAGGAGGCGACCGGTGACGGAGGGCATCTTGTCAAGGTAGGTCAAAGGGCGACTGTTTCGCAGTTGCCATTTCGCCATCCCTAACAAGGCCTCGGGAGGACTGCCGGACATGACACGAATTATCGATTTCTACTTCCTCGCCCTGAAGGTCGCCATCGCGCTGCTTCTGGCTGCAATGATCGTTCTCGTCTTCGGGAATGTGATCCTTCGTTATGCCTTCAATCAAGGCATCACCACTTCCGAGGAACTTTCCCGCGTCTTCTTCGTCTGGCTGACCTTTCTCGGCGCTGTAGTCGCGATGCGAGAGCACGGGCATCTCGGTGTCGATTCGCTTCTCAAGCGGTTGCCACCGCGCAGTGCACGGATCGCCGTGCTGCTCGGACAGGGACTGATGCTGATCGCCACCTGGCTGATGATCAGCGGAAGCTGGACCCAGACCCTCATCAATCTGCCGGCCGGCATGCCGGCGACCGGCATTTCAATGGGCTGGTTCTATGGCGCCGGGCTCGCCTTCGGCATTCCGACTTTCCTGATCATTCTCTGGGACATGTTCCAGGTGGCGACCGGCCGCATCGATCTGGCAACGGCGCAACTCGTCCGCGATAGCGAGGAAGAGATTGCCCATCCCGATGCGGCGGCCACCGCCTCCGGCGCGACCAAGGCCTGAGGGGAGACGCAAGATGACGCTTACGATCTTCCTCGGCGCTCTTCTCGGTCCCATGGCGCTCGGCGTGCCGATCGCCTTTGCGCTCATCCTCAGCGGTGTCGCGCTGATGATGTACATGGACATCTTCGACGCGCAGATCGTCGCGCAGAACGTACTGAACGGCGCAGACAGCTTCCCGCTGATGGCCGTGCCCTTCTTCTTGCTCGCCGGCGAGGTGATGAACACCGGCGGACTTTCGAAGCGGATCGTCAATCTCGCCATGGCGCTTGTAGGCCATCTTCGCGGCGGCCTCGGCTTCGTGGCGATCTTCGCGGCCTGTGTGCTGTCGAGCCTTTCCGGCTCGGCCGTGGCCGATGCCGCGGCTCTCGGCGCGCTGCTCTTTCCCATGATGCTGAAATCCGGCCATGATCCGGCCCGCAGCGGCGGTCTTCTTGCATCCGCCTCGGTCATCGGCCCGATCATTCCACCCTCGATCGGCTTCATTCTTTATGGCGTCGTCGGCGGCGTCTCGATCACCAAGCTCTTCCTCGCCGGCATCGTGCCTGGCCTGTTGATCGCCGCTGCACTCTGCATCACCTGGATGATCATCGCCCGCAAGGAGCAGTTCGAGCTGCCGGCAAGACAGAGCAGGGAGGTTCGGCTCAAGGCATTCCTGGATGCCGCCTGGGCGCTGATGCTGCCGGTCATCATCATCGTCGGGCTGAAGTTCGGCGTCTTCACGCCGACCGAGGCCGGCGTCGTGGCGGCCGTCTATTCGCTGTTCGTCTCGATGGTCATCTACCGCGAGCTGCCGCCTTCACAGCTCTTCCCGGTCTTCGTCTCAGCCGCGAAGATCACCGCTGTCGTCATGTTCCTTGTCGCTTGCGCCGCCGTTTCGGCCTGGTTGATCACGGTTGCCGACGTCCCGGGCGATCTCGTCAGTCTCCTCGAGCCGCTGATGGACAACCAGACGCTGCTGCTGATCGCGATCATGGTGCTTATCGTGCTCGTCGGCACCGCCATGGACATGACCCCGACCATCCTTGTGATGACGCCGGTGCTGATGCCGATCATCAAGCAAGCGGGCATCGACCCGGTCTATTTCGGCGTGCTGTTCATCATCAACAATTCGATCGGTCTCATCACGCCGCCGGTCGGCACCGTGCTCAACGTCATCTGCGGTGTCGCCAAGCTGTCGATGGAAAATCTCATGAAGGGTGTGATGCCCTTCATGATCGCCGAACTGATCGTCCTCTTCCTTCTCGTCCTCTTCCCGCAACTGGTGACCGTGCCGGTCGCCTGGTTCGGACATTGAGGGCGAAAGGAGAGAACAACCGATTTCAACCGGCCGGAAAACGGCCAAATCTGGGAGGAAAGCATGTTCAATACGATGAAGAAACTGGCGCTGGGGCTCGCCTTGCCGGCTCTGCTGCTGGCGGGCACCGCATCTGCCGAAATAGGCTCGCATACGCTGAAATTCGCGGCGGCCAACAACAAGGGCCATCCGCAGGTCACCGGCATGGAGAAATTCGCCGAGATCGTCAAGGAGAAGAGCGGCGGCAAGATCGAGGTCAAGCTCTTCCCCGGCGGCGTCCTCGGCGGCGACGTGCAGACCGTCTCGGCGCTGCAGGGCGGCGTGGTCGAAATGCTGGTGCTTAACGCCGGCATCCTGGCCAGCAACGTCAAGGCCTTCGGCGCCGTCGACCTGCCGTTCCTGTTCAACAGCGGCGAGGAAGCCGACAAGGTGATGGACGGCCCGTTCGGCGAGAGCCTCCTTCAGAAGCTTCCCGACACCGGTCTTGTCGGCCTCGCCTATTGGGAACTCGGCTTCCGCAACCTGACGAACAACCGCCATGCGGTCACCAAGCTCGAAGACATCAAAGGCCTGAAGATCCGCACGCTTCAGTCGCCTATCCCGATCGAGCTGTTCAACGGTCTCGGCGCCAATGCCGTGCCGCTGCCTTACACGGAACTCTACACCGCGCTCGAAACCGGCACGGTGGACGGCCAGGAAAACCCGGCCGCCAACATCATCAATGCCAAGTTCTATGAAGTTCAAAAGTACATGACGCTTAGCCGTCACCAGTACAATCCGCAGGTCGTGCTGATCAGCAAGAAGTTCTGGGACGGCCTCAACGATGAGGAAAAAGCTGTTCTCCAGTCGGCGGCGACCGAAGCCCGCGACTTCCAGCGCCAGGTCTCGCGCGAAGCAGATTCCAAGGCGATTGAGGAGATCAAGGCAACGGGCATGCAGGTCGACGAACTGAGCCCGGAAGAGACGCAGAAACTGCGCGATGCCGTGAAGCCGCTGATCGACAAGTTCAGCGCCGAGATCGGCGCCGAAACCGTCTCGCTTCTCTTCAAGGAACTGGACGCCGCCCGCAAGTAACGACGATGCCGGCCCGTCCTGCGGCGGGTCGGCCCTCCAATACCGCGAGGACGATAAGCGCAATGGCCGAGACACTCCTGAAAACACTTAAAGCCGGGTTGATCGGCTCGGGCATCCAGGCCTCGCTGACACCGGCAATGCACATGCGCGAGGGAGCCGCGCAAGGCCTTGCCTATGATTACCAGCTCATCGACCTTGCTCAGCTCGGCCTGATGGCCGACAGCCTGCCGGAACTCCTGGAGCAGGCGGAAGCAGAGGGATTTGCCGGCGTCAACATCACCCATCCATGCAAGCAGCTCGTCATTGCCCATCTCGACGAACTTTCAGACGAGGCGCGCGCACTTGGTGCGGTCAACACCGTGGTGCTGAAGGACGGTCGACGCCATGGCCACAATACGGACTGGTGGGGGTTTGCCGAAAGCTTCCGCCGGGGCTTGCCGGATGCCGATCTCTCTTCCGCGGTCCAACTTGGCGCAGGCGGCGCCGGCGTGGCGACCGCATACGCGATCCTCACGCTCGGCATGAAACATCTAACGGTCGTGGACCGTGAACTGGAGCGTGCCGAGCAGCTGTCAGAAAGCATGTCCGGTCTTTTTCCGGAGGCGACCGTTGAGGCCTCGAGCGATATCGCCGCGGCGATGGACGAGGCCGCCGGCATCATCCACGCCACACCCACGGGCATGGCGAAATATCCCGGCCTGCCGCTACCGGCCGAACATCTTCAACCAAGGCACTGGGTTGCCGAAATCGTCTATTTCCCGCTGGAGACCGAGCTCCTGCGTATCGCGAGGCAGAAGGGTTGCCGCACGCTCGATGGAGGCGGCATGGCGGTCTTCCAGGCGGTCGGCGCCTTCCGGCTCTTTACCGGACGCGAGCCGGACGCAGAGCGGATGATGCGCCACTTCCAGACCATGACAGAGTGAAGGCAGCCACCGAAACGGGGATCAAGCCATGAAAACCTCCATAGCCACGGTATCGATCAGCGGCGAATTGCCGGAAAAACTCGACGCGATCGCCAAGGCCGGCTTCGACGGGGTGGAGATCTTCGAAAACGATTTCCTGGCCTTCGACGGCAGTCCGGCGGATGTGGGGGCAATGGTGCGCGACAAGGGGCTGGAAATCACCCTGTTCCAGCCGTTTCGTGATTTCGAGGGAATGCCGCCTTCGCACCGCTTGCGCACTTTCGACAGGGCCGAGCGCAAGTTCGACGTCATGCAGGAACTCGGTACCGACCTGCTGCTCGTCTGCTCCAACGTCTCTCCCGTTTCGCAAGGCGGCATCGACAGGGCAGCGGCGGATTTCCACGAGCTCGGCGAGCGGGCCGCCAGGCGCGGACTGAAGGTGGGCTATGAGGCGCTGGCCTGGGGGCGGCACATCAACGATCATCGCGACGCCTGGGAAATCGTCCGGCGAGCCGATCATCCCAATATCGGCCTGATCCTCGACAGCTTCCATACGCTGTCGCGCAAGATCGACATCAACTCGATCCGCTCCATCCCGAAGGACAAGATCTTCATCGTCCAGCTTGCCGATGCGCCGCTGATCGACATGGACCTTCTCTACTGGAGCCGGCATTTCCGAAACATGCCAGGGGAAGGCGATCTGCCGGTGACGGAATTCACCACGGCGGTCGCCGAGACCGGCTATGACGGCTATTTCTCGCTGGAAATCTTCAACGACCAATTTCGCGGCGGATCGACCCGGTCGATCGCCGCCGACGGGCATCGCTCGCTGATCTATCTCGGCGACCAGGTGCGCCGCAGCCCGAATGCGCAAAGCCTCTCGGTCGCGGCCATGCCCGAGCGAGCCACCGTCGAAGGCGTCGGTTTCGTCGAGTTCTCCACCGACGAGAAGGATGCCGCCGATCTTACCGCGATACTGAAAACGCTTGGCTTCCGTAAGACGGCGGCTCACCGCAGCAAGAAGGTGAGCGTGTTCGCCCAGGGCGACATCCGGCTTCTGGTCAATACGGAGGAAGCCGGTTTTGCCAACGCGGCCTACGCGGTGCACGGTACCTCGGCCTATGCGATGGCGCTGAAAGTTGCGGATGCAAAGGCGGCACTTCAAAGGGCGCTGGCGCTGGACGCCGAGCCCTTCAGCCAGCCCGTGCAGATCGGAGAGGTGGAGATACCGGCGATCCGCGGCGTCGGCGGCGGGCTGGTCTACCTCCTGGACGACAAGACCGATCTCGGCCGCATCTGGGAGATCGACTTTGCACCCGTCGAGGATGATGACAGGAAGGTCACTGATGCCGGGCTCCTGCGCGTAGATCATGTCGCTCAGACGGTTTCCTACGACGAGATGCTGAGCTGGCAGCTCTTCTACACGTCGATCTTCGAAGCCCATAAGACGCCGATGGTCGATATCATCGATCCCGCCGGCGTCGTGCGCAGCCAGGTGGTGGAGAGTGCGAGCGGCGCGCTTCGCATCACCCTCAACGGCGCGGAAAACCGCCGGACGCTCGCCGGCCGCTTCATCGCGGAGAAATTCGGCTCGGGCATCCAGCATCTCGCCTTCCATACCGGCGACATCTTCGCCACTGCCGAAGCACTCAGGAAGAACGGGTTCCGGCCGCTTCCCATATCGCCCAATTACTATGGGGATGTGGAGGCGCGGTTCGGTCTGGAAGCGGAACTCACCGAACGCCTCAGGGCGGAAAACATCCTCTACGATCAGGATGAGAGCGGCGAATACTTCCAGCTCTACAGCGGCACTCTCGGCGACGGCTTTTTCTTCGAGATCGTGGAGCGCCGCGGCTATCGCGGCTATGGTGCCCCGAACGCAATCTTCCGCATCGCCGCGCTGAAAAAGGCGCTCGGCCCCGAGGGCCTCCCGAAAGTCTGAAAAGGATCGATCATCGCGGCAGCCGGGCGCGCTTCCCCGGCTGCTCGTCCAGTGGACAGGTCTTGCAGAGTGAGAGGCTTGGGATCAGATAGCGGATGCAGCAGACGCGCCGCTTGCGCAGGGTTTCCTCGCCTGAAGCCAGGTACCTGACGGGTTCGAAGACCCTGTTCGGCTGCCTGTCATGCCAGAGCCGGCTCGCCAAAAGCTGTCTGCCATGAACCACACCCGCATGTTCCTCTCCGAGCTTTCTCGCGCAGGAGGCAACGACATTTTCGATGATGTTGCCGGCATTGCTCCAAAGCACCTTCTGCGACAGGCCGCTTGCCGTCGAAATCGCCGGAATGATCAAGGAGAGATGCCCGTCGAGCAGGTCCTCAAAACGTTCCATGAAATCGGAAGGCGTGAATGCCTGCCCTTCATCGCGCAGTCGAAACGCCTCTGCCCTACCGTCCGGCGACAGGATGATGCCGGTCTCCTGAAGACCGATCGGCAGCTTGCGATCGAGAACCATATTGGCGGCGAGGACCGGCGTGATCAGTCGCGACAGATACCATTTCGACCATTGGGAGGCGACGGCGCGAGGCTCCGCGTCGGCATAGTTTTCACCAAAGCGGCTCAGCAGCAGCCTGAGCCTATCCTGTTCCAGGAGTGCGCTGCAGGCCAGATGCGGGCGCTCGTCGGCCGTAAGGACAAGATGGCTGCCCAGGGCTTCGAGGTCGCCGGAAAAGCGCGGAACAAGCGAGGGTATCATCGCTTCATCGCCAGCAGGATGAAGTAAAGGCCGCCGAGAAGCGTTGCGACAATTCCGGCCGGAACCTGCCAGGGAAAGGCTATGTTTCGTCCGATCCAGTCCGCCAGCACCATGATGATCGCGCCGATGATCGCCGCGCCATAGACTTGCGCCAGTGGAGTTCTAAGCCCGGAAATGCGGGCAAGGTGCGGGGCGGCAAGTCCCGCAAAGCTCAGCGGCCCCATGATCAGCGTCGCCGCACCGGTCAAAATAGCGGTGAAGACCAGCAGCAGCAATCTGCTTGCCGCAAGCGGCACGCCGATGGCCGCAGTGACCCCCTCCCCGAGCGGCAAGACCCGCAACCAGCGCCCGAACAGCGGAACGACCGCGAGCGACAGGCCCGCGAGCGCGACGACGATCCACGCATCTTTCTGCGTGACCGAATAGGTCGAACCTGCAAGCCAGCCAAGCAACCGCAGCACCCGGATATCTCCAAGCAGGGTCAGCAGCGATCCCAGCGAACCGGAGAGCGCTCCGATGGCGACCCCGACGAGCAGCATGCGCTCAGGGCTGAACATCGAGCGACTGCCGAGCCACAGGGTGAATACGAGCACCGCGAAAGCACCGCCCGCCGATATCAGCATCATGGTCTCGCGGGGTAAGGGCGGGAGGAGGAAAACGGCGACCATCAGGATCAGCGCCGCGCCGGAGGAAATGCCGAGCAGTTCCGGGCTTGCAAGCCCATTTCCCGTCAACCGCTGGAGGGCGGTCCCCGCGATGGCGAGCATGATGCCGCCGCCGGCCGCCGCCAGGACGCGCGGCAGGCGCCAAGGCAGCAGCTCGCCTATTTCACTGCCACCAGCGATGAACCATCCCTCCGGCAGCCGACCGACAAACAGGGCCAACAGAAGCGTGACGACCAGAGACAGGGCGGCAATCAGAAACCAGAAAGAAGCCCTGCCGCGGGGATATTCAACGGACCGGCCGTCACGCGGCGGCTGTTGCGTCTCGGTCCGCATCCGACAGATGAGCCATATCAGAAGCGGCGTTCCGAGAAGTGCGGTCACGGCTCCTGCCGGCACATCCATGCCGCCGGCGAGAAAAAGAACCCCCTGGTCGACAAATGCCAGTATGCCGGCGGCGATCAGCGGACCATGGATCAAGCGATCGGAGAGACGCCTGGCGCCGGAAAGGCGCGCGATGGCAGGCCCTGCAAGCCCAATGAAACCGATGATCCCTGCATAGGCGGCGACGAGCGCGCTCAACAGGGTCGCGGTGGCGAAAGAGGCCAGCCGTATCATCGGAACCGAAGCGCCCGCGCTGCGCGCGCTCGCCTCGTCGAGGTCGAAAAGGCCCATCGGCTTTCTGAGGAAGAACGCCACAAGGCCACCGGCGGCCAGGACGAGGGAAAGTCTCCGTACCTGATTCCAGTTATCCTGTACCAGCGAGCCGGTCTGCCAGACCAGCAGGTCACTCAATTCCTCGAAGTGGGTCAGGAAGAACATGCTGCTCAATGCTTCCAGGCAGAGCGACAGGACAAGTCCCACCAGAATGACCGTCAGCGGCGCGAAACCGGCACGCGCCGCCAGCAACGCGACCACGCCCAACGCCAGCATGCCGCCGAGGATGATCATCGGCTCCTGCCCATGAGCGAGAAGACCGGGTACCCACAGAACAGCCGCGACGAGCGAAAATTTCGCGCCGGCAAATACGGCTAAGGTTCCCGGTTCGGCCAGCGGGTTGCGCAGCATCTGCTGGAATAGAACGCCCGAAAGGCCGAGCGCCGCCCCCGCGATGAGGCTCAAGGCGAACCGCGGAAGCAATCCGTATCGAACGGCAATCGTGGCGAGATCTGCATCGGATGCCGTGAACAACTGACGCCAGTCAGGCAGTCTCGCGCCGATATTGAGCAGGAGGAGACCGAAGGCCGCGCTGAGCAGCAAGACGACCAGCAGCGGGGCAAGCCCGTGGTTCCGTGTTGTGGGTAATGAACTGGCGATAGCCATGATCAACCCTCGGCCGGCAAAAGCGCTGCGAGCTGGCCGGCAAGCCGCATGGCGCTTACCACGCCTCCGCTCGGATAGACCACCGGCATGCGGGTGACGCGGTTTTGCCGCACGGCGGGCAGCGCTTGCCAAAGCGGACTTTCGGCAAGTCTCGCGATCGCCAGATCCGTTTCGCGGCCGCGATCGAAATGCACGATGCGCGCGTGCGGGTTGCCGGCAAGCTGTTCCACGCTGATGGACGCGACGCCGGACGCATTGACCCGCCCCTGCCAGGCATTGGTGAGGCCAAGGCTCCTTAGAACATCGCCAACCAGGCCGTTTCCCCCGAAAATCGCCGCGTGACGGCCGTCCTGGTTGAAGCGGCAGAGATAGAGCGGCGGCAGCGATTTCGATTGCAGCTTTGCCCGCGCTTCCTCGATCGCCACTTCGCATCGCCCCACCCAATCTCCGGCCTGACGCTCCCGGCCGACGACCGCCCCGAGTTGGCGCAGGAGCTCCTGCGCATGCTGGACCGCAGGCGTTCTTGCAGGAAAGGAATTGAGCGACAGCGTGGGCGCGATGGCGCGAAGATTTTCTAGCCCGCTTGCCTGCCACTCCGCCATGACGATCAGGTCCGGCTTCAAGAGCTGCAGATATTCCATGTTCGGCTCCTGCAGCGGGCCGAGATCGACTGCTTCGTCGCCAAGCACCGGCTCGGCGACCAGCCTTCGATAAAGCGGCACATTGGCGACGGCCAGAGGCGCAATACCGAGGGTCAGGAGCAATTCCGTCACCAGAAGTTCCATGGAGACGATACGGCGAGGCACCCCTTCCGCCTTGCCGTCCCGCGCGAAAGCGAAAAAGCAGGCGGCGAGCGCTCCCTTCAGCAAGTCCCTCCTGGCAACGGCTGGCCCTACCATTTGTAGGAAAGCGTCGCCGTGACCGTCAGCGGCTCGCCATAACGGCAGCCGTCCGAATAGACGCAGGTGTAGAACTCCTTGTCGAAAAGATTGCGCGCGTTCAGTTTCAGCGTCGCGCCCTCCAGATCCTTGTTCATCGCGCCGAGATCGAAGCTCGCCATCGCATCGACGAGAACATAGCCGGGAACATCGCTCCTGCTGTCGATCAGGTTCGTCTCGCCGATATAACGAATGCCCGCGCCGACCGTGACGCCCTCAAGGCCGAGATCATCAAGCTTGTAATCGGCCCACAGTGCGAAGGCATTTTTAGGCACCAGCGAAATCTGCTCCCCGATATAAGCGGGCATGGCGTTTTCGGTAATTTTCGCATCCGTATAGGTATAGGAAGCGATCAACCCAAGATTGCCGAACTCCGCGCGCGCTTCCAGTTCGACACCCCGGGATCGAACCTCGCCATACTGGTAGGTGAGCCCGCTGGAATCAGCTGTCGTCAGGTTCTTCTGCGTCAGCTCATAAACCGCCGCACTGAGGAGAAGATTGCTGCCATCGGGCTGGTAACGGACGCCGGCTTCGTATTGCAGCCCCTTGTTTGGCTTCAATGCCTCGCCGGTCGCATAGTCGAGGCCAGTTTGCGGCTCGAACGATTGCGCAATGCTGAGATAAGGCGCAATGCCGTTGTCGAAAAGATAGACGAGACCGGCCCTGCCTGTCAGAGCGTCGTCGTTCTGCTCGGTCACGACACCGGTCTGATAGGACCTCGAGCGGCTCTTGCTCCAATCCTGGCGGGCACCCAGCAGAAGCACCCAATGATCATCGAACTTGATCTGGTCCTGCAGATAGATGCCGTACTGGTTGCTGAGGTTATCCGAGCCGCGATTGACCCTGTAATTAATCGCCGGATCGGTCAGGACAGTGCCGGTGTCGAGGTCTAGAATGCTGTAGCCGGCGCCACGATAGCGGTCGTTGTCGTAGCTGCGCCGGTAGTAGTCGAACCCGGCCAGAAGCGTATGCTCCGCACCGGCCGCATCGAAGGAATATTCGACTGAGGTGTCCGCCGTGACGCCGTATGATCGCTCATAGCGCTTGCTCGCCAGCCTGTAGAGGTCGCCTCCCGTCAGCGAGAGCGGCGCGATATTGCCCATCATGTAGTCCCATTGGACATCGGATTTGAAATAGCGGGCGTTGTTTCTGAACTTGATGCCGTTATCGAGCTCGTGCTCGAAGAGATAGCCGATGGTGAAGATGTCGCCGTTGTAGCGATCGAAATCATCATTGCCGAGGAAGGCGTCGCGAGGAATGTTGCCCCGGCTGACATCCTGATAGAGCAGCGGCGTCGCAAACCGCGTGTGAAAATGCGTATAGGTCGAAAGCAGCGTCAGCGACGTCGCGTCGTCCGGCGCGAAGGTGAGAGCCGGAGCGATATAGACCTTGTTGTCGGGCGTCTCGTCGACCCAGTTGTCCGCATTGCGGACCAGTCCTGTCAGACGGTAGGTCAAAACGCCGTCATCGGTAACCGGGCCTCCGAAATCGGCGGATATCTGTTTGCGATCATAGCTGCCGTATTCGACATTGACCTCATGGAGCGGCGTGTCCGTCGGCCGCTTTGAGATGGCATTGACGACGCCACCGGGGGTGAGCTGACCATAGAGCATCGAGCCTGCGCCGCGCATGATGTCGATGCGCTCGATCCCATAGGGCTCCTGCCCGCCGTCATAGACATTCGACTGATACTTCAAGCCATCGCGCAGGTTTCCGGAATTGCCGGTCGCGATGTTGAAGCCGCGGATAGTGAAATCGTCCACCGCCCGACTGAAGGCACCCGATTGGCTGACGACGCCCGGCGTATAGGAAAGCGAACTGGCAATAGAGCTCGCACCCTGATTGGACATCTGGTCGGCGGTGATGACAGAGATGGCCTGCGGCGTCTCGATGAGCGGCGTATCCGTCTTGGTGCCCGCCGAACTCACACGCGCCACGTAGCCATCGACCGGCCCGACCGCGCTCTCGCCCTGGACGACGATCGTGGGAAGGATGGTCGAGCCGTCACCGGTGCTGCCCGTGACGACGTCTCCGGCAGGCGCATGGATGGTGACCGTGCCAGGATTGGCAATACGATAGGCAAGCCCTGTTCCGGCAAGCAGCCGCTCCAATGCCTGCTCCCTGCTCATTACGCCGTTCACGCCCGGCGATTGCTTGCCGCGCGCAAGCGCTGCCGGATAGAGAACCTGAAGATTTGTGCGGTCGCCGAAGGCTGACAGCGCGGCGCTCAACGATGAAGCTGGGATGGAATAGGAGGCCGCTGCCGGCTGGCTGGCACGGGAAACGGTGGGTGTCGTGTCTTGCGCAAGTGCGGCAAACGGCAGCAACGCCGCGCTCGCAAACAGGGCTGCGGCGAACCGGTGCATATTCGTGTTCTTGTGCTGTCCCTTTGACGCGACGCGTACCATGATCCCCGTTCCTGTCCGTACTACCCGCTTGGCGGCTTTCGCCACACATGCGCTAAGACGGATCAGGTGATCTCCACCTCACCCCTGGAGATGAAAAAAATCACGATGCTCAAGCCGGAAGCAGAAGGACGACGTATGGCGTGATTTCGAACGCGCGGACCGGCAATGTCTCGACGATCGCATCGAGCACGCCATCCGGATTGCCGACGTCGAAAATGCCGCTGACGCGTAAATTCCGGAGCCTGTCGTCGAGAATTCGGATCGTGCCCCTGCGGTAGCGGTTCACATCCGAGACGACCCGGCCGAGCGGCTTGTCCTCGAAAATCAACCGGCCGCGACGCCAGGCCGTCTCGGCCTCCGTATCCGCCCCCTCCACGAGACCGAGACCACCCCGGCTGAAGGAGACGACCTCTCCCGCATTGACGCGAATACCGGCGCCATTGGGCGCGACGACCGAAACGGCGCTTTCCTGCACGCTTGCTGTCACCGCATCCTCCCAGAGATGCACGACGAACTGCGTTCCAAGCGCCGTCACAGTGCCTCCGGCCGCGGCGACGGAAAAGGGCCGTGCTTCGTCTCGGGCGACATCGAAATAGGCCCGGCCGCGATGGAGCACGAGACCGCGCCGGGAGGCGGTATAATCGAGCGAAAGCGCGCTGTCGGCATCGAGCGTCACGCGCGTTCCGTCATCCAGCGTGAACTCACCAATCTCGGCGACCGAGGTGAACTGGTCGCTATAAAGATAATCGGTTGCCCCGCCCATCCACGCCGCAGCGCCGGCGGCAGCCAGCATCGCACCGGCGCCCAGCAGGCCGCGCCTCGACAACCGGGCAGCCTGGGTTCGGCTGCCGTTCCTTTCATGGAGGGCAGGCGCACGGGCATGATCGAGGTCCGACCACATCCGCTGGAGCCGCGCATATTCCTCCCGATTTTCCGGACAGTCCGCAAGCCATATGGCGAGTTCACTGCGATCGGAAGCCGTGGCTTCGCCGGAATTCATGCGGACAAACCAGGAAAGCGCCTGCCGCTTTCTTTCTTCCGGTGTCATATCGTCATCGAGGCGAGCCATTTGTGCCCTGAATCATGCCTTTTGGCCAAGAAATCATTCCTTAGACGGATAAATGGATATCTGACCACACCTGGGGCGGAGATTTTTAGTTCAAAAGATCGGCAAGGCTGTCGCGCAGATGGACAAGCGCCTTCATCACATGCTTTTCGACCATGCTCTTGGAAATTCCGAGCCGCTCGGCAATTTCAGCATGGCTGAGCTCTTCATATTTGTGGAGCAGGAAGACCTGACGTTGCCGTTCAGGCAAGGTCTGGATCGCCCTTTCCAGCCGAGCGACGCGCTGCTTGAAATCCACCTCCAGCTCGGCGGAGGGCTTGGCTTCCGCGATTTCCGCCGGAAGCCCCGGCTGGATATACCGGCTCTGAACGGCATGCGCGCGGGCATGATCGATCGAGAGATTGCGGGATATCCGAAACAGATAGGCGCGCGGATTGCCGACGACCTCGCCCGCAGCCGGGCTCATGGCGGCGAGCCGCAAAAAGGCATCCTGAACAAGATCGGACGCCGTATCCTCCGACACGCCGCTGCGACGCAGAAACCGTAAGAGTTCCTTGGAATGCCGCCGGAATAACTGTTGTAGATCCCAATGCAAGTCTGGATCCTAGGTGCCGCGCAAGCTTAAGCCTGAGAAATTTACTCATGTTTATCCTCGGGAAAATGCCTTGCCAAGGGCCGAAGACGCAATTCGCGACAGCAAATGAAATGCCGTTCGCCCGCAAGCCCTCACCTTAGTTGCCGTATGGCGCCGTGCCGATGAGAACAGAATAATCTTTCTTCTCTATCGAATAGGTCGTGTTTAGCCTCTCCTCTGCATTCGAAAAGGAGACGCTGATGACCGCCGCCGGACCGTTGAACTTCTTCTGGTTCATCCCGACCCATGGAGATGGTACTTATCTGGGCACGGATCATCTGAGCCGGAAACCGGAATTCCGGTATTTCAAGCAGGTTGCGATCGCCGTCGACGAGCTCGGCTTCGAAGGCGTGCTTTTGCCGACAGGTCAGTCCTGCGAGGATTCCTGGATCACCGCGACCGGCCTTTCGGTCGTTACCGAGCGGCTGAAATACCTCGTTGCGCTTCGCCCCGGCGTCACCTCGCCCACCTTTGCCGCACGCCAGACCGCAGCCCTCGACCGCCTGAGCAACGGAAGGCTGCTGCTCAACGTGGTGGTCGGCGGCAACCCCACGGAACTGGCCGGCGACGGCATCTTTCTCGGCCATGACGAGCGTTACGAACAGGCCGGAGAGTTCCTCGATATCTGGAAACGGCTACTCGCCGGCGAGACCGTCGATTTCAAAAGCAAGTATTACGAGCTCAAGGGCGCACGTTCCGATTTCCCGCCAATCGGCCAGCCGCATCCGCCCCTCTATTTCGGCGGTTCTTCGGAGGCCGGCCAGGACCTCGCGGTCGATGCCGTTGACATGTATCTCACCTGGGGCGAGCCGCTGGAACAGGTGAAGGAGAAGATCGAATCCGTTCGCGCCAAGGCCGCCAGAACCGGTCGCAAGATCCGCTTTGGCATGCGCATCCACTTCATCGTGCGCGAAAATGAGGAAGACGCCTGGCGCGCAGCCGACCAGCTCATCGGCAATATTTCCGACGAGCAGATCGAGCGCAGCTACCGGCGTTTTCAACAGGAAATGGACTCCGTCGGCCAGCGCCGACAGGCCGCCCTGCATGGCGGTCGCCGCGACAAACTGCTGGTTGCGCCAAATCTCTGGGCCGGCGTGGGACTGGTACGCACCGGTGTCGGCACCGCCCTCGTCGGTACGCCGGAACAGGTGGCTGAACGGCTACGAGAATACCAGGCGCTCGGTATCGATACGATCATCGGCTCGGGCTATCCGCATCTCGAAGAGGCCTATCGCGTCGGCGAACTCCTCTTCCCGCTGCTCGGTATCGACCGCAACCGAAATCAGGGGCTCCGCGACAGCGTCGCCAACGAATTCGCCGTCGGCAATTACGGTGGCTCGAAACTCGCCAATGCCGCGGGCTGACCGCGAAGTCCCCTCCACACCTTCACGTCTGTCTCTCGAAAGGTCCATCCATGCCGAAACCCTTCAAGCTCGCCGCCGCCGCGGCTCTGGCACTGAGCGTGCTCACGCCCGCGACCGGCGCCTCCGCCGAAGGACTTATCCGCATTTCCCAGCAGTTTGGCACGCTCTACCTGCCGCTGCACGTGATCCGCGACCAGAACCTGATCGAGAAACACGCAAAAACGCTCGGTCTCGAGGAGGTGAAGGTTGAATGGGCGCAGCTTTCTGGCGGTGATGCCATCAATGCCGCGCTTCTTTCCGGCTCGATTGATATCGCCGCGGCCGGTATAGGCCCCTTCTTGACGCTATGGGACCGCACCGACGGCGCCGTCAAGATCGTCGCGGGGCTCGCGAACCAGCCGAATTACCTCGTCACCAACAATCCGAACGTGAAGTCGCTGAAGGATTTGACCACGTCCGACAAGATCGCGCTTCCCGCCGTCGGCGTCTCGGTCCAGGCACGCATCCTGCAGATCGCGGCAGAGAAGGAATTCGGCGAGGGCAACCAGAACAAGCTCGACAACATCACGGTCAGCCTGCCGCATCCCGACGCGACCAGCGCGCTGCTCTCCGGCTCCACCGAGATCACCTCGCATCTGTCCAATACGCCGTTCCAGGAGCAAGCTTTGAAAGACGCCAAGGTCCACAAGGTCTTCTCTTCCTACGACGTCCTCGGCGGCCCGGTGACCCCGACCTATCTCTATGCCACGACCGACTGGCGCGAGGAAAACCCGAAAACCTTCCAGGCCTTTTTCGAAGCTCTGAAGGAAGCCGACGCCTGGATCGAGGCGAACAAGAAGGCGGCGGCGGAAACCTATGTCCGGGTCGAAAACTCGAAGTTCGATCCCGCCTTCGTGCAGTCGCTGATCGAATCTCCCGAAAGCAAATTCACCGTCGTCCCGTCCCGCTCCTATGTCTTTGCCGATTTCCTCCACCGGACCGGCGCCATCAAAAAGAAAGCCGAGAGCTGGAAGGACTACACTTTCGAGGAATTGCATAACGAAAGCGGAAGCTGAACCATGCTGGCGCGCGACCCCTTCCCGGTGGCGGTGTTCGAAGTCGACCGCCTTACCCTCGATTACCCGTCCCCGGCCGGAACCGTCCGGGCGGTGGACGATGTCTCCTTCCGCGCCGGAGAGGGCGAGCGGCTCGTGCTTCTCGGCCCCTCCGGCTGCGGAAAGTCGTCTATCCTGAAAGCCGTGGCGGGCTTCCTCAAACCTGCTTCCGGGACGATCAGGGTGCGGGGCCGGGAAGTCAAAGGTCCCGGTCCGGATCGCATCGTCGTCTTTCAGGAATTCGATCAGCTTTTGCCGTGGAAGACGGTGCGCCAGAATGTCGAGTTTCCGCTCCACATGGCAAGCCCGCTCGCAAAGACGGAAATCCGCGACCGCACCGAGGCAACGCTGAAGAAGGTCGGCCTGGAACGGGTCCTCGACAGCTATCCGCACACGCTTTCGGGCGGCATGAAGCAGCGCGCCGCGATCGCCCGCGCACTGGTGACCGACGCCGACGTGCTCTTGATGGACGAGCCCTTCGCAGCACTCGACGCGCTCACCCGCAGCCAGCTCCAGGGCGAACTTCTCGATCTTGCCGAGGAGCTTGGTTTCACGCTGCTTTTCGTCACCCATTCCATAGAGGAAGCGATTCTGATCGGCACGAAGCTGCATCTCCTGAGCCCGCATCCGGGGCGGACGATTACCAGTCTCGACACAAGCGGATTCGCTCGCAGCGATGTCGGCAGTCCCCGCCTCGAATCCCTGTCGCGCGAAGTGCACGATCTGCTGTTTTCGCCGAAGGCCCGGAAAGGAATTCCCGAACATGTCTGATCTTTCCTTGGTCGGCACGCCCGCAAAATCCCAGGTGCTCGACCGCCTCCGCGATTTCGCCCGGAACTCGGCGCTCCTTCGAAAGGTCCTGGTGCTGGCGCTGCTTGCCCTGATCTGGGAGTTTTCAGCCCGCTTCAGTGCCAAACCGATCCTATTCCCCACCTTCACCGCCACCATGGCGGCGCTGTGGGAGGCATTGACCACCGAAAACCTGCTTACCGCCTCCTGGACATCGTTGACCGTCCTTCTCAAGGGCTATGTGATGGCGATCGCGGCAGCCTTTGCCATCGTCTCGCTTGCGGTCGTCAGCCGTTTCGTCCGCGAGCTCCTGCAAACGCTGATTTCCATGTTCAACCCGTTGCCCGCGATTGCGCTTCTGCCGCTCGCCATGCTCTGGTTCGGGCTGGGTGAAAGGAGCCTGCTCGTCGTGCTGGTCCACGCCGTTCTCTGGCCCTTCGCGCTCGCCACACTGAGCGGCTTCGAAAGCGTGCCCGAAACCCAACGTCTGGTCGGTCGCAATTACGGCCTAAATGGGCCTGGCTATGTTTGGCGCATCCTGATACCGGCGGCATTACCCTCGATCCTCTATGGCATGAAGATCGCCTGGGCATTCGCCTGGCGCACGCTGATTGCCGCCGAACTCGTCTTCGGGGTCAGTTCCTCGACCGGGGGCCTTGGCTGGTTCATCTTCCGCAACCGTAATGAACTCTTCACCGACAAGGTGTTCGCCGGACTTGCCATGGTCATCATCATCGGCTTGGTGGTCGAGGGCGTGGTCTTCCGCCTCATCGAGAACGTCACCGTACGCCGCTGGGGCATGCAGCGATAGCCTCACGCCGTCCTCGCCGCAGCGAAGCCCTTCTCCAGATCGGCAACGAGGTCGCTCACGTCCTCGATGATGCATTTGCGAAAGCAGAGAATTAACCTGCTGGCGCGAGCCTCTGCCCCGTTACCGCGTCAAAAAGATGTAATTTACCGAGGTCCGGTCAAAAACTGAGCATGTCGCCTGGCTGGACGCTGACGCGTTCACGCACGGCGGCGATCAGGCGCCTCCATATCGGTCATAGGGGTGTCATCGCGCCTGCCTGAAAGCAGATATCATCTTGGCATCGGCGTCACGTTAAGGCACTTCGAGCTTTAAACGTCAGGAAATACCGATACAGAAGCATCCTACAGGAGATGAAACATGTTCACCCACGTCATGATCGGAAGCAACGACTTGGAGCAGGCGAGAAGCTTCTACGACGCCACCTTTGTTGCATTGGGAGGCAAGTCCGGCGAGATGGATGCGAGAGGCCGACTGATCTACGCCCATGAGGGCGGTCGCTTGATGATCACGAAACCGATCGACGGTAAGCCAGCGACTGCGGCCAACGGTGGGACGATCGGTATTGCCGCCGCGAGCCCCGAACATGTTCTGGCGTGGCATGCCGCCGGTATCGCGCATGGTGGCACGGCCATCGAGAGCCCACCTGCAGAGCGCCCGAATGGGGCGTTCGTCGCATATCTTCGCGATCCAGATGGAAATAAACTCACGGTGCGGTCTCAGCCGACGAAATGATATGGCGTGGTCAGAGCCTAGCGGACAGCGTGTTCGAGGGATAGAGGCGGCAGGCATCGCCGGACCAACAGGGTGGCGCTGGAGGATTCCATCGGTGCCATGGCTGAACTCGTCAGAGCGGGCAAGGTGAAGTGGGTTGGTTTGTCCGCTGTCAGCGCGTCCGAGCTGCGCGCGGCGCATGCCATTCATCCCATCGCGGCCCTTCAATCGGAATGGTCGATCTTCACGCGCGATATCGAACACGACGTGATCCCCGCCGCGGCCGAACTCGGTGTGACGGTGGTGCCATATTCCCCGCTTGGGCGTGGCATGTTGACCGGCCGGGCTTTCGCAACATCCCTGACCAACACCGATGCTCGCCAGCATTTCCCAAGGTTTTCAACTGAAAACCGTGCGGCAAACATGCTGCTGGTCGCAGAGGTCGAGGACATCGCGGCGGCGCAGATTGCGCTTGCCTGGCTTTATGCCCAAAGTCGCAAGCTCAACGTCAAATCGGTGCCGATCCCAGGAACGCGTAAGCGCAGTCGTCTCTTGGAAAACGTCGCGGCAGCGTCCATGATCCTTACGGAGCCAGAGATGGAAGCACTCGCGCCACTCGCCTCGGCAGTCCAGGGGATCAGCGGATAGAAGAGCTACCAATCAGCGTCGCCGGTGGCGGCGCTGCACTTTCGCAGACGGCCATTTCGGGCCAACGCGAAGTAGCTTCCGGTTTGCGCCTCCATGGCGGTCATTAAGACCGTCATCAAACCTGCTCGAAAGCAGACATTGCCCCGACGGCGGCTTCGCCTCGCCTACGCGCGGTATAGCGGAAGCCGCCGGTCGCGCTCATATGTGGGAGCCCGCTGCTCTGCGGATCAAGCCTGCTCTCTTGCGATCTGGTAGAGTCGCCATCCGTTGAGGGGCAGGAGCACTGCCTCCATCAAGATCAGCGGCGGACTCCAGATCATGGTTCCGTAGACGGCGAAACAAAGGCTGCTTGCTATCGCCATCATGCGAAGCTGAACCATGCGCTGCGTCAGGTAGGTGATCACGGTCAGGACGCTGCCGGCAAACCCGATGATCTCGATCCAGGAATTCATGTCAGGCACTCCGCTGGCGTTGGGACGCGCCGTTCATTCCCCGCGCGCCAGCGCCGAAGCCTGGTCCAATCCAATCGGTCGCACGAGGGGGTCGGCATGGCGATGAACGAGCTGCCAATGCGGCCCTTGGCGCCTGTAGACTTGAGTGACCCGCAGCGACCAGTCCTGATCGGGTAAACCGAGGACTTCCCCATGCTGGCGCTCAACGAAGGCGAGGACGACCAGGTCATCGGAGGCATAGCTGATTACCCTCTCGAGTTTCGCCTCGCCGTTCCGGAAGGAACGCGACAGCTCGGCAAGACGCGCCGGGCTGGCGTCAAAACCGTGGCTCATCGGTCCGCCGAACGGCTGCATCAAGGTGAAGTCATCCGACAGCCGGATCATCCCGTGCCACCTCCACATGTCCCCGGCATTGAACGCGCGTGCCTGTTCTTCTGTGCGTCGGATAAGCTCGGCGACTGTCTCCGACGAGGCGGCCAAGCTCGGTTGAACGAGGAGCAAGAGCTCTGAACATGCGACGGCGGCCAGGGTGCAGCGTGACGTGGCACCTGCGGTCCTCGCCCATTTCGCTGCTGCTTTTCTAAAACTCGAATTCCAGATGCACATGGCGCCTCCTTTGGTCTCGTTTGCCTCGATGGGTATGACGAAGGACATGCCATCTTCCATATGCTGAATCTAATGATATGATTTCAGCGATATGCTGAACCATATTGATCTATCGAGGACCGACCTTAACCTGCTTGTGCTGTTTGAAGCCGTGATGGAAGAACGCCATGTGGGCAGGTCAGCTCAACGCCTCAACCTTTCGCCGTCCGCGGTAAGTCATGGGCTGCGGAGGCTTCGTGCCCTCCTCTGCGATCCGCTTTTCATCAGGACGCCGAGAGGCGTCGTCCCGACCGATCGGGCTCTGGAACTTGCCGGGCCGGTAGCGGAGGTGCTCGAGCGGGCGCGCCAGATCATCATCAGTTCCGAGGCCTTCGACCCGCAACGCTCGTCGCGCCGCTTCACCATCGGGGCGCCTGACGGAGCATCTTCCGTGCTTCTCCACCCTCTTCTGCAGAAACTCGCCAGCAACGCTCCGGGTGTTTCGCTTGGGGTGCGCCAATTGCTGCCCCGGCCTGGAGAAACGTCCATGGCATCAGCCTGGGGCGATGCCCTGATCGACCTCGAAAGGCGGGCGATAGACATCGCAATCATTCCTCACGACAACATTCCCGCCCGCTTCCAGCATGAACTGCTTTATGAGGAGGATTTCGTGGTGGCGATGCGCGCCGGGCATCCGTTGAAATCGGGGACCACCCTTGCCAGCTATTGCGAGATGAAGCACCTCGTCGTTTCCCATTCTGCCGATCCGTTCGGCTTTGTTGACGCTGTTCTCGCGCAACAGGGACTGACACGGGAGGTCGCGCTCACCGTACCGAACTTCATGCTGGCACTGGCGGTGCTGGCTGATTCCGAACTGGTCGGCGCATTGCCGCGCCACTTCGTCCAGATGTTTGAAACGAAGTTCGGCATAGAGCACGTGGATGCTCCGATCGACCTTGGCCGGTTCAAGATGAACCTGGTGGTCCCGAAAGCCGCCCTGATGGACACCGGCATCGCCTGGCTGGTGAACACGATTAGGACAATGCGCTCGGCGGATTTGCCGTGAAGCTTTGCCCCCCCGATTGAAGGACCACCATATTCCGCGGGCACCTGCTATTGACCGTGCAACGGCTGCATCGCGCGCCAGAAGCGGTCACCGGCCTGAAATAACCGGTCCGACAACATGGGCAAGCCCGCTTATGCCATGTGATGGGAATGTTATGATCTCATCTGCGTCAACATGGCTGATGTTGTATGCAGCAGTTCTGAGGTAGTGCTCCCCACAATATATAGCGTCAAGTAATAGCCTGGAAATATCCAAAATGTGGGATTGGTTCCCTATAGTCTTCCTTCCGTTCAAGGTTCTCGTGTTAGGCACGGGCATGTTCTTCGCCATCAAGTGGCATCACGATCAAGCGAAGAAGAAATAACGAAACCAGCGAGCCGTAAGCGCCTGCCGATTAGAAGGCCCCCATTTAGTCCCCCTAGAGCCGATAGCGGACTTCGGCGAAACGCGGCGGTATGGCCGCTTTCGTCTCCAGCGTTCGGAAAGCAGTCAGACCGCAGACGACCCCAAAGCTGCCAATACGGATTGTGCCGGCGTACGACCAGCAGATGCCCCGGAATGGACAGAGAACCGTTGCTCATATGATGACCGCTTCAGGAGCGATGCCACAACGGCTCTAATCTGCTGCTGTCTCCTCGCGCACGGCGTCCAGGAGGAGGTACACGACGATGTATTTGATCGTGTACGGCGTACCGCTGTCGGAAGTACCCTCGAGGGTTCCGCCATCGGCCGGATGCCACGTATAGTAAAGGGGATTGTTGGCAATCAGGGTGGCCACTTTGCCCGCATATCTGCCGTCTAACCGATAACGTTTTTCGGCGAGCGGCCACATGCGCTGGTAGTCCTCCTGCGTGACGCGAATCCGCAACGCTGCCCTCTGGGTTTTGCTGGCGCGCTCTGCGCCTTCGCGCCCGGATGCCGGAATATCCAGCATCACCTCCTCGGCATCATCGAAGATCGACTTCAGTTCCTCTGGCCACGCACGCTTCATGGACTACTCCTCCTTCGGCCGGGGCTCCGGTTGCTCGGGAATCTAGTCCCACCTTGTTCTTGAAGCAAACGGCAGCGCCATACCCGCCGTTGCGATGTCCGGGAATTTCCCTATGGTACTAGTGTTGCTGCCTACATAGTCGCGTGTGTTCCTCTCGCACACCTTCTGGAAGGCGATACGACAGGAACCATAGGTGCCATTGGATGAAGAGCGGGTCTCGATGACGAAAGAACCAAAGCTGGAGCATTCGGATCTTTCCGGCGAATTCGAAGACGATGGTGTTACGGTCCTGGTGGACATTCACAGGGCCGCCGGCAGTAACGACGGCTGGACCCTCGAGGTGATCTCGCAGGAGGAAGATGTGACGACGTGGGAGGACAGCTTCGCTACCGACAACGAAGCGTGGGAGGAATTTCTTGCCACGACCGAAAGGGATGGCATTCGTTCCTTCCTCGGCGACGACGACAGCAAGTCCGTGCACTAGGCGCTATGGAACGGCTGAGCAGGAAGTGCGCTTTGCCATTCTCTCCGCGCTGCAGTTGCGGCGCTTGATGGTGGCGTCACCACCTGCGGATTGCGCAAGACCGGGTTTTGATGGCCTGTCTAGAAGACAAACATGTAAAGCAGGATGATCACGAAGATAGGAACGCCCATCGCCCACAACACAATACCCTTGAGCATCTATTTTCTCCTTCTGTCTTCCGACACACAACGCGTTGCGCCTGCCGCGGTTCCTGCCCGCGGTGACGATGGAGACTTCGGATTGACGATAATTGCTTCGGACGCTTTGCGTCATGATCGCGATTAACTCATGGCGAGCGCATCGCCGAATCCAGAAAGCAACCTGTTATGCCCGGATGCGCGGAAAGCGGAAGCTGGGATAGCGGGCGTCCGTTATGTCTGACTGCCCGCTTACGAAGTTTGAGCTTGTGCACGGCATAGACCGCGGACACCGCGCCATCTTGCTTATGCAGAATTCCGTGTGCAAAGCATGGCGCCACCGCAGACGTTTAAAGAAGCTGGTTATACACCTGAGAAAACCAACGCCTGCCGGCTGGAGAACCGCGACGATATCCAATCGGTCATCGCGCGTTATCGCAAGCACAGTGGGACGCTTTTATGAGCAGGTGAGGCTACACAGCTGAAGACCTCTCCGATCTTTCCGTGACCCAGACTTTCTTCTTCGGGCTCTGGATGCGCTTTCCCAGGCTCGAACCATGCGGACCCGAATATCGCCTGCTTTGCTGGCGAGAGCGTACTCGCTAGGCATCAAGGTCATTCGAAGCATGAAGTACGCGGTTTCCGGATGGTCATACCACCTTCCCACGAGCCGAGACTGATAGCCGTTTCAATGCGACATTTCCGCCGCTGATCACGAACAGGCTGTCAACCATGTTGGTTACAACGCATGCGTGGTTCGGCACGATGCGCACCCTTTCGCCCACCCTCAAATCAATTGGTCTATCGCTCACCAGGCGACCGTGCTCCTCCGACAATTGATCGATGACGATGTCGTCGCGACCTAGAACATGCCCGTAGCCGGTCAGGCCAAGAAGATCCGATGTCAACGTCTTGGAACCAGCATCGATAATTGCCCGATTTTTCGCTGGAACCGATACAACCGTAGCGACAACCGTCAGAGCACAATCCTTCCATCCGCACGAGCCGCGAGCGACGAGCGAGCGATCGTTGTAGACATAGGTGCCGGGCCGATACTCCGTGGCGACCGGCGCATCCGCCGCGTGCATCATGGTCGGCGTGCCGCCGGATGTGATGACCGGTACCGCGATGCCGCGGGCTTCGATCAAGGCTTTCGCCTCCGTCATAAACGCCTCCACACCCGCCTCACCCGCGGCTGGCGGATAAGTCATCAGCCCGCCAAAAATCAAGCCGGGTGCCTCCGCGATGCGCGCCGCAAGCAGGTCGGCATCTCTCGGGCTTGCAACGCCGCAACGATTGGCACCGGTATTGCATTCCACCAGCACCGACAGCGGCCTGTCGGACGATGCGAAAACCTGCGAAAGCCCGTCGATCACCTCGGCGCTATCGGCCACTACCGACAGTCGGACCTTTTCGGCGAGCGACCGCAACCGTACCAGCTTTTGCTCGCCGACAATGTTGTAGGTAATCAGAACATCACGGATCGCGGCGCAGCCGGCAACCATCGCCTCGGCTTCGGAAATCTTCTGGCAGGTTATACCGGTCGCGCCCGCGGCGAGCTGTATCTCGGCAAGCAGCGGCAGTTTGTGCGTCTTGATGTGCGGGCGAACCTTGATGCCATGCGCGTTCGCATAATCCTGAAAGCGAGAGATATTCGCTTTGGCGATGTCGAGATCCACCAACACGGCCGGAGTGTCGATGTCGTTGAGATAATCCTGGTCGAATGACATGCCGATCTCCGAATGCCGTTGTGTAGCGATTGGGCGGTCAGGCCCCGCGAATCCCATTTCTCCGAAAAACGGTAGGACGGTCTATTGACAATTTATGACGAGTGCCCCTGAATACGTCAATCCAGTAAAATGGACAGCCGTCCGGTATATTGGACATCGTTCGAATAGTCACAAAAGGGGAACGCGATGACTAACTCTTTTCGTACCGGCGTGTTGATACTCGCTGCTGCCACTTTCCTGTCGGCGGTACCAGCCATGTCTCAGCAGACCAGCAAGCTCGATGAGGTTCTGGCTCGTGGCCATCTGATCCTCGGCACCGGCTCGACCAATGCGCCGTGGCACTTCAAGAGCGCCGACGACAAGCTGCAGGGCTTCGATGTTGACATGGGCCGCATCGTTGCAAAGGCGCTGTTCGGCGATCCGGATAAGATCGAATATGTCAACCAGTCGTCGGATGCCCGTATCCCGAATATCACCACTGACAAGGTGGATCTGACCTGCCAGTTCATGACCGTCACCGGCGAGCGTGCGCAGCAGGTTGCCTTCACCATTCCTTACTATCGCGAAGGCGTGGGACTGATGCTGAAGGAGGGCGGCCAGTACGCCGACTACGAAGCACTGAAGGCCGCCGGTTCGTCCGTGACCATCTCGGTCCTGCAGAACGTTTATGCCGAGACGATGGTGCATGCCGCCTTGCCGGAAGCGAATGTCGACCAGTACGATTCCGTCGACCTCATCTACCAGGCGCTGGAATCGGGCCGGGCCGATGCGGCTGCGACCGACCAGTCCTCGCTCGCGTGGTACATGACCCAGAATCCCGGCCGCTACAAGGACGCCGGGTACGGCTGGAACCCGCAGACCTACGCCTGCGGCGTCAAGCGTGGTGACCAGGATTGGCTGAACTTCGTCAATACCGCACTCCACGAAGCGATGACCGGTGTCGAGTTCGACTTCTATGCGACCTCGTACAAGACCTGGTTTGGCAAGGAACTTGCCCCGCCGCAAATCGGCTTCCCGGTCGAGTACAAGTAACTGACGATGGAGCGGGAAGGTTTTTCCCGTTCCATTTCCTCCTGACGACGGATTGTCATGGGTTACACACTGAATTTCGCTGTAGTCTGGCGCAACTTCGACCAGTTGCTGGCCGGTCTCGTGCTGAGCCTTGGACTTGCCTTCATCTCCATTCTAATCGGCGTCGTGATTGGGCTTGTGGTCGCGTTTGCGCTGACCTCGAAAAGCCGCGCCGCGCGTTGGCCGGCAGTTGGCTATGTTACGATCATCCGCAACTTGCCGATCCTGGTACTCGTGCTGTTCGCCTATTTCGCGTTGCCCCAAATGGGCATGCGGCTCGGCAAAATCGAAAGCTTTATCGCGGTCCTGGCGATCTATTCCGGCGCCTATCTCGCGGAGGTGTTTCGGGCGGGCCTTCTGTCCATTCCCAAGGGATTGCCGGAAGCGGGATTGGCGATCGGTCTGACGCCGATGCAGATCCGCACTTCTATCATCATGCCGCTGATGTTCCGCAACGTCTTGCCGTCGCTTTCGTCGACGATCATCTCACTGTTTAAGGATACCTCGCTTGCCGCCGCGATCGCTGTACCGGAACTGACCTTCGAGGCGCGCAAAATCAATGTCGAGAGCTTCCGCGTCATCGAGACTTGGATCGTGGCATCTGGCCTGTATGTCGCCACCTGCACCATTCTGGCCGCGATGATGCGTTTCGCTGAGCGCCGGCTGGCCGTTTCGAGGTGAGATCATGATGGATTTCTTCGCATTCCTCGAGCAGCTGTGGATCGCCCGCTTCGTCATCTTGAACGGCCTCAGCGTCACGGTCTCGATCTCGCTGCTCGCGATCGTATTCGGTTCGATAGCTGGCGTGTTCGTCGGCCTTGTGCTGACCTACGGATCGCTGCCTTTGCGCTTTGTCGTGCGGGGTTATATCGACATCGTTCGCGGCACCCCCGTCCTCGTGCTGGTTCTGGCGAGCTATTATGTCTCGTCGGCCGTGGGCTTCGATCTCGGCCCGTTCGCGGCCGGCGTTCTTGCGCTCGCGATCTTCTGCTCCTCCCATGTGGGCGAGATCGTGCGCGGCGGCCTTCAGGCCATTCCGATCGGCCAGACCGAGGCGGCCAAGGCGATCGGCCTCACCTTCAGCCAGACGTTCGCCAACGTCCTGTGGCCGCAGGCGCTGCGCCAGTTCCTGCCCACCTGGGTCAACACGGCCGCGGAAATGGTTAAAGCCTCAACGCTGCTATCCGTGATCGGTGTGGCAGAGCTTCTGCTACGAACCCAGGAAATCATTTCCCGCAACTTCATGAGCCTCCAGTTCTATTTCTTCGCTGGCCTGCTCTATTTCGTCGTCAATTTCGCCATCGAGCGCTTCGGCAAATATGTCGAGCGCAAGACGGCTGTGCCGACCTAAGGGTTTATACCGATGGCAAAGACAATCCTAGAAATCGTAGGACTGCGTAAGACCTACGGCTTGCTCGAAGTGCTCAAGGGCGTGGACTGTACGGTCAGGGAGGGAGAGGTAATCTCTATCATCGGCTCCTCCGGCTCCGGCAAGACCACTATGCTCCGTTGCATCAATATGCTGGAGGAATTCCAGGGCGGCACGATCAGACTCGACGGCGAGGAGATCGGCTACCATGTCGAAGGTACGCAACGCCGCCGTAAGGGCGAGAAGGAAATTGCCCGCCAACGCGCGCTGACCGGCATGGCTTTCCAGCAGTTCAACCTCTTCCCGCACATGACCGCAGCGCAAAACGTGATGCTCGGCCTCGTCAAGGTGAAGAAGATGGGTGGTGCGGAGGCCCGTGCCATCGCCGAAAAATGGCTGGAGCGCGTCGGGCTCGGAGCCCGCGCCGATCACTATCCCGGCCAGCTTTCCGGCGGGCAGCAGCAGCGCGTCGCAATCGCCCGCGCGATCGCCATGAATCCGCGCTTGATGCTGTTCGACGAGGTGACCTCCGCACTCGACCCGGAGTTGGTCGGCGAGGTGCTGCAGGTCATCAAGGGCCTCGCCGCCGATGGCATGACGATGCTGCTCGTCACCCATGAGATGCGCTTCGCCTTCGAGGTATCCTCCCGAGTCATCTTCATGAACCAGGGTGTGATCTGCGAAGAAGGTGATCCGAAAGAAATGTTCGTTCGCCCTAGGACGGAACGCTTGGCGGAATTCCTGAAAACATCAAGTTTCAACTAGAAGAAAAGCGAGATTCCCATGACCATCAAACGTTACGGCGCCGGCGAAACCGGGGCTGGTGGACAGCCCTTGCCCTTTGCTCGCGCCGTCGAGGCGAACGGCTGGCTCTACGTCTCCGGTCAAGTTCCCATGGAAAAGGGCGAGATCGTCCGTGGTGGCATCGTGTCCGAGAGCCGAAAGGCCATTGAGAACATGATCGGCATTCTGAAGGAAGCCGGCTACGGTCTTGAAGACATTGTGCGCATCGGCGTCTGGCTCGATGATCCCCGCGACTTTTGGAGCTTCAACGGCGTTTATGCCGAGTATTTCGGCGAGAACCCGCCTGCTCGCGCTTGCGTTCAGTCGCGGATGATGGTCGATTGCAAGGTCGAGGTCGATTGCGTGGCCTACCGCGCCGATCGTAGCTGAATTTTTGGCATCGCGCCTCTTGGGCTGCGATCCTTCTTTCGAGGAGCCTCATGGCTGACGCCGAAGACATCGTATCGAGACGCACACGCGGCCTGGACCGGGCATTCGAGATTCTCGAATTCCTGCGCCGGAAGCGTCAGCCCATGCGGCCGAACGAGATCGCATCGTCCATCGGCGCACCGCGCTCCTCAATCTACGAGCTGGTCAACCTGCTGCTGCGCCACGGCATGCTGGATTATGAGGGCGGCGATGGTCGCGTCTTTCTCGGCCGCAAGCTCTATTTCCTCGGCACCGCCTATGCAGAACAATTCGACCTGATGCGCGAATGCGACCGCATGCTGGTCCGCCTGGCCGAGGAAACCCGCGAAACGGCGCAGATGTGCCTGCTCGAGGGCGACAAGTACACGGTGGCGATGATGCGCGAGGGGCTGCGGCCGTTCCGTATCTCAGCAAATGTCGGCGAGTTGGTCTCGATCCCTTGGACGGCGTCCGGCCGGCTGTTGGTGGCGCATCTCTCGGATGAGGAAATCCTTGACTTTATTCCGCCCGGCGATTTCGTGCTGCCGAACGGCCAGCGGCTTGATCCGCAGGAGTTCATCGCACAGGTCCGAAAGGCGACCGAGGACGGCTACTTCACCTTCAATAGCGTGGTCGAGAACTTTACCCACTGTTTTGCGGCGCCCATCCATCGGGCCGACGGCGTGTGTATCGCCACGCTCTGCCTCGTTGCGCCGCGCGAGGACGGCATTCGCAACCGTGACGGTTATCTGGAAAGCCTCACCCGCGCTTCACGTGAGATTTCCGAAAAGCTCGGCTTCCACGGGGTACAAGCAACAGCCAGCTCTTCCTCCGGTGGGTATGACAGGACGTCTTCTGCCTGATCCCGGACCCTTTGCGCCGAATACTCGTATGTCTGCTTTTCGCGTTCGATGCTTAACTGCGGATGGCCTGCCCTCGCCCCCCTCTTTCGATCGAGGCGGAAGGTGGGGCGAATAAGACTGCCTGTGCGCGGTATTCAGTCATCGATCCCGCCCGCACGACTGGGTGTTGATGCCCAGCGTGTGAAGCGGCGTGCATTGTTTGGTCATGCGAATGCTTTCCAGAAATTGAGAGAATCGAGATCCAGGCTGGTGTCCCTCGACGGTTTCCAGCCCAGATGCGGCGCGATCTTTTCGGCAAAGTCCGTGATGATCTGGACATATTCCTCGAGAGCGAACTCGTAGGGCAGTTCCAGACGCAATTCGTGTACCTCCCGCAGCACGTCGTCAGCCAGCAACCGCTCCAGGATCTCGTCGGAACCGCCGACCAGATCGCGGCTGAAGAGCGTGCGGCGCGGCCCTTGCGGCGACAGCGTGCGCTCGTGCCTGCTTGCGGCATATGCGCAATATCTCTCCCGCGTTCTCCTGTCGGCGCTGTCGGTCGGCACGATCACCCTGCCGGCGGCCACGCGAGGCGTCTTATCCGGCGGCAGGACGGCGCGGTAAGCCTGGAGCTGCCTCGCCTGCGTCTTGAAGAAATCATCGCCGGCATCACCCGAGGTGAGACTACCGATCATCAGGTTGAGACCGGCCTTTCCCGCCCATTCGCAGGAGCGGAGCGAGCCGCCCCCATACCAGACGCGGTCCCGCAGCCCCTTGGCATAGGGCTGGAGCCGCGCCCGCTGGCGATTGCCGGGCGAGACCACATAGGTTTCGTCATCGCCGATGAAATCGCCGCCGAGATTGGCAAGCAGCCGCTCGACGCGGGCATATGAAAAGTCGAAGCTGCGCCAATCTCCGTCGAAGACCAGAGGCGCCACCAGCTCGGCATGCAGCGGCGGCCCGGCGCTCACGCCGACATTCAAGCGCCCGCCGGACAGCGCATCCGCCATGGAAAGATCCTCGGCAAGCCGGAAGGGGCTTTCGTAGCCGAGCTGGATCACCGCCGAACCGAGCTCTATCCGCTTCGTCCGCTGGCTTGCCGCCGCCAGAAACACCGCCGCCGAGGAGACGCCATGCTCCAGATGCCGCTGGCGGACCCAGGCACTGTCATAGCCCAAGGCTTCCCCCGCCTCGAAGAGCTTGAGCGAGGCTTCCAGCCCACCGCCGGGATCCTCGTCGGGATAGTTTCCGGGCGTGAGAAAGCCGATATGGCGAATGGAAAGCGAAGCGTCTGTCATGATGCGGATCAGCTCTTGGGAAGTCCAGGCGGATTGGTTTGCGATTGAGGCAGTGCCTCTTCGGCGAGCTGCCAGCGCTCCAGAAGCCTGGCGTAAGCGCCGCTCTTCATCAGGTGATTGGTCGCAAGCGTCAGCGCGTCCGCAAGCCCTGACCCCTTGCGGGTGGCGATCGCCACATCCGAGCGTTCCGGCCAGCCGGCCGAGAGCGTGCCGACGCGCTTGATGTTCTTGTCGCGAGCGGCGATGTAGGCGAGCTGTGCATGCGGCTGGACGATAACGTCCACCCGCCCGGCGCGCAGCGCCACCAGCCGGGCCGCCTCGTCGTCGTGGTATTGCAGCTGGATAGGCTCCAGCCCGGCCTTGACGTTCTCATCGCGCCACTTGAGCAATATGCGTTCCTGGTTGGTGCTGGCGCCAACGGTGATGCTCAATCCCGCCGCGTCCTTCGGCTCCCTGATCTCCTTGACGTCGCTGTCGGCCTTCACGAAGAAGCCGTGCAGTCCCTGGCGATAGGTGGAGAAATCGAACTTCTCCTTGCGCTCTTCGGTTACTCCGACATTTGAGATCACCGCATCATACTTGCCGGAGACAAGGCCGAGCGGCCAGTCGGCCCAGGCAACAGGCACCAGTTCCAGGTCGAAACCCAGGCTGTCGGCGACAGCGAGTGCGTAGTCCGGATCGGCACCGACCACGGTCTTTGCATCGGTCGCATAGGTTGCGAGCGGCGGACCGCCCGGCGATATCGCCACGGTGAACCTGCCGGGCGACACGAACTTGAAGTCGTGAGGGATGGCGGCGATCGCCGCCGGGTCCTTCTCTGCCCGCACGCGGCCTGGCTGATCGGGCGACAGATCGAAAATGTCTTCCGCCGCCAGGGCGCCATAGGCGAGAAGCGGCAAGGTGAGGAGGCCAGCGGCAATCGCGCGGCCGATCTTTCTGGTGAGGTTCATGGGTATTGTCCATTGAAGGAGGGTTGAGGCGGGACGGGAGAGCCGCCCTCGCCTTTCGGCTTGCCTGCGTCCCATCAGCTTTTCGGCAGGCCCGTTGGATTGGTGCGCGACTCGGCGACCGCCTCGGCGGAAAGGTTCCAGCGCGAAAGCACCTTGGCGTAATTGCCGCGTCTGCGCTGCTCGTTGAGGGCGCCAGTGATCGCGTCCGCCAGACCGGAACCCTTCCGCGTCGCGACCGCGATCTCCGCGGTCTGCGGCCAACCGCCGGAGAAGGTCCCGACCAGCTTCGTCTTCTTCTCCTTTGCCGCCTTGAACGCCGAGGTGGCGTTGGGACCGAGATAGGCATCGGCACGGCCCGATTGGAGCGCTACGTCGAGCACGGCCTCGTCGTCGTAATACTGCACCTCGCTGGCCGGCAGGCCCTTCGCATTGTTGGCCTCGATCCAACGCAACAGGATCTCCTCCTGGTTGGTGCCCGAGGAAACGATCACCTTGAGGCCAGCCACGTCCTCCGGCTTGGTGATGCTGGTGACCTTGCTCTCCAGCGGCACGTAGAAGCCGAGAAGATCATTGCGGTAGGTCGAAAAATCGAACTTCTCCTTGCGCTCCTCGGTGACGGTGATGTTGTGTATCGCCGCGTCGAACCGACCGGAGGCGACGCCAAGCGGCCAGTCGGCCCAGGCGATCGGCACCAGTTCGAGCTCAAGCCCCAGGCTGTCGGCGACGAGCTGGGCGATATCCGGCTCGCTTCCCACCGGCGTCTTGTTGTCCGTGGCATAGGCCGCGAAAGGCAAGCGGCCGGGAACGGAAGCGACCGTCAGCTTTCCCGGCGTGACGAATTTATAGTCGGCCGGAATGAGCTTTATCGCTGCTTCGACCTGCTCGACCCGGATGCGATCCTTCTGCTCGGGCGAAAGATCGACCTCCTGCGCCTGGGCGGTTGCCCCGAAGAAGCCGGAGAGGGAAAGCAGGCTTGCGATCGCGAGGCCGAAAATCCTTGATCTGTAAGTCATGGCGGGATGTCTCCTTGTTCGAGATTTTTGTTCAGAGGACCTTGGCGAGGAACGCGGCCGTGCGCGGATGCTCGGGCCGGCTGAAGACCTTGTCCGGCGAGCCGGTTTCGAGAATCCGGCCCCGCTCCATGAAGACCACCAGGTCCGATACCTCACGGGCAAAGCCGATTTCATGGGTGACGATGACGAGCGTCGTTCCGGAGCGGGCGAGTTCCTTGATGACGTCGAGGACCTCGTTGACGAGTTCCGGATCGAGCGCCGAGGTGGGCTCGTCGAAGAGCAGCACCTTCGGCTTCAGCGCGAGCGCTCTGGCGATCGCCACACGCTGTTGCTGGCCGCCGGAAAGCTGTCGTGGATAGGCATCGCCTTATCCGCAAGGCCGACGCGGGCCAGCAGCTCGCGCGCCTCGGTCAAGGCCTGCTCGCGCGTATTGCCGCGAACGCTGACCGGCGCTTCGGCAATGTTTTCCAGAACCGTCAGATGCGGGAAGAGATTGAAGTTCTGGAATACCATGCCGACTTCGACGCGCCGCTTCAGGATATCCTTCTCCTTGAGCTCATAGAGCGTCTCACCATCCTGCCGGTAGCCGATCAGCTCGCCGTCGATAGCTATGAAGCCGTCATCGACGCGCTCGAGATGATTGATGGAACGCAGGAGCGTCGATTTTCCCGATCCCGATTGACCGAGAATGGTGGTGACGCTGCCCGCCGGAAGGGAGAGCGTCACCTCGTCCAGGACCTTCAGCTGGCCGAAACTCTTCGACACACCATGGATCGTGACCTCGCCGCCACGGAAATGCAGGGGGGCGATTGCCGCGGCGCGGCGTTCGACCGGCCGGTCCGCAACTTCCGGCGTCCTTGCCGGCTCGGCAGCCTTGGGGACGATCCGGCGATAAAGGCTGGTGAAGATCGACGGCGGCGGGTTGCGCAGCGCGCCTCGCGCATAATGCCGCTCGATATGATGCTGGACGATCGAAAGGACGGTGAGGATCACCAGATACCACACGGTCGCGACCATAAGCAGGGGAATGACCTCCAGATTGCGGCGGTAGATGATCTGGATCGTGTAGAAGAGCTCCGGCAGGGCCAGGATGTAGACCTGCGACGTGCCCTTCGCCAGACCGATGATGTCGTTGAAGGCCGTCGGCAGGATGGAACGCATCGCCTGCGGCAGGATGATCCGTGATGCCTGGCGGCTGCGGGGCAGGCCGAGCGCGGATGCGGCTTCGAGCTGGCCCTGATCGACGGAAAGGATGCCGCCGCGAATGATTTCCGAGGCGAAAGCCGCCTGGTTCAGAGTGAGGCCGAGGACGGCCGCCGCAAACGGCGTGATGAGCTGGGTCGTGTTCCAGCTGAAGAAATTGATGCCCGTATAGGGCACACCGACCGTGACCGTCTCGTAGAGATAGCCGAGATTGTTGAGGATCAGCAGCAGCACGATCAGCGGGATCGAGCGGAAGATCCAGATATAGGTCCAGGAGACGCCGGCCAAGAGCGGCGAGCGCGAGACACGCGCCAGCGCCAGCCCGGTCCCCAGGATAAACCCGAAGAAAGCGCCAAGCAGCGTCAAGAGCAGTGTGCGCGCAAGTCCCACCAGCACCGGTTCTGCGAAGAACCATTCCGCGAATACGTCCCAGCCCCAGCGGGGATTGCCGAGAACGGAGTGGAGCGTCGCCGCGATGACCAGCAGCGCGAAGATCGTGCCCGCCGTGCGAGCGGGATATCGCGCCGGAACGATGCGGTAGTGGGAATAATCTCCCTTGGCGGCGGTGGTTTTTCGAGGTTCGGCGACGATACCGTCGAAATCGGTCGTAACGGCCATGATGATCTCCTCACGCGCTGTGGAATGCGCCGGCGACCGGCTGTGTTGCTGCTGGCACCGGCCGGGCCTGGGCCTTGACCGGAAGCAGTTTTTCGAAGGGCAGTTTGCGGATCGTCTCCAGATCGGCCGTGGTGTCGAAAAGGGCCGTGTAGCCGTTGGTGAGGTAAAGCCCCACGGCTTCCGGCTGGCGAAAGCCGGTCGTCAGATAGATGCGGGAATAGCCCTGCCGCGCCGCCTGCGCCTCCAGCTCAACCAGCACCCTTCGGGCAAGCCCCTGCCGGCGAAGGCTCGAATGGGTCCAGATCCGCTTGAATTCGGCGGTTCCTTCGTCCTGGTGCCGCATGAAGGCGCCGCCTGCGATCGCCTGACCGTCACGCAGCAGCAGGAGGAAACCGCCATTCGGCGGCGCGAAGACCTCCGGCGCATAGCGGTTCATTTCCTTGGTGGCGCCCTCGGCATCGTAGAAGCTGCCGTAACGGCTGTCGTATTCGAAGGTCAGTTCCTCGATCAGCGGCTTTGCCAGCGGATCAAGCGTGGTGGTGTAGACAAAACGGTCGCTCACGGGATCGCTCCTCTTCATCGGCTGGTCAGGACAGGAAGGCTTCGGCAAGCCGCACCCAGAGCCGTGCGGCCGGCGCAATGATCTCGTCGTTGAAATCGTATTGAGGACTGTGGAGAGGCGCGCTGTCGCCATTGCCCACGAAGAGGTAGGACCCCGGCCGTGCCTGCAGCATGTAGGCGAAATCCTCACTGGCTGTCCGCGGGCGGAAGTCCTTGGCAACCTGCTCAGGAGGGAAATTCGATTCCGCCACGCTGCGCGCAAAACGGGTTTCCTCGACATGATTGACGACTGCCGGAAAACCCCGGCGGTAATTCACCTCTGCCTGGGCGCCGAAGCTTTCCGCCTGCGCCTGCGCCAGAACCGGCACACGCTGTTCGAGCCTGTCGCGGACCTCCGGCGAATAGGCCCTTGCCGTCAGCTTCAGCTCGACGCTTTCGGGAATGACATTGGAGGCCGAGCCGCCATGGATCGAGCCGACCGTCAGCACCGCCATTTCCAAGGGATCGACATTGCGGGCGACGATGCTCTGCAGCGCGGTGATGAACGATGCCGAGGCGAGCACGGGATCGACCGCCTCGTGAGGTGCCGCACCATGCCCGCCCTTGCCGACGATGCGGATCAACGCCTGATCGACCGAGGCCATGGCCGGGCCTTCCACGAAGCCGAATTGCCCGGCGGTCACACCCGGCCAATTGTGGAGACCGAAGACAGCGTCCACCGGGAACCGCTCGAACAACCGGTCCTCGATCATCTTGCGGGCGCCCGCCCCAACCTCTTCGGCCGGCTGGAAGATCAGCGTCAACGTGCCGGAGAACTTTCCATGCTCGGCAAGATAGCGCGCGGCCGCGAGCAGGATCGTCGTGTGGCCATCATGGCCGCAGGCGTGCATCACGCCG
The DNA here is from genome assembly GCF_001005825.1 of Rhizobium sp. LC145. Taxonomy (GTDB): domain Bacteria; phylum Pseudomonadota; class Alphaproteobacteria; order Rhizobiales; family Rhizobiaceae; genus Neorhizobium. The sequence goes on along the minus strand of NZ_LBHV01000009.1, from coordinate 116,678 downwards.
GGATTGCGGCTCGAATAGGCAAGTTCGGTTGCCTCGTCGACCGGCAGCGCATCGATATCCGCCCGGATACCAATGCGCCTGCCGCCTTTCCCCCGCCTGAGCGTGGCGACCACCCCATAGCCACCTACTCCCTCCGTCACCTCGTAGCCGTAGGAGAGGAGGTATTTGGCCACGACTTCGGAAGTCCGCCGCTCATGGAAGGAGAGCTCCGGATACTGATGCAGGTCCCTGCGGATCGCCACGAATTCGTCGATCGAGGCAAGGATCGTCCGTTCGGCGTCGTCGCGATGACGCGCGCCGTCTATATGGATGTTCATGATCTTCTGCTTTCCGGGTCTTGCCGCCGCCCGTTCGGCTTGCGGCCGCTTCACCCTTTTCAGTTGTTCAAGCCCGTGCTTTTTCCGTCTCCCGCGACCCGGCCGCGTAAACGCTCTCGCGGTAGGGCAGTCCGAGATGGTCTCGAAGCGTCTTTCCTTCGAGATGCGGATCGAAATAACCGCGCTCCTGAAGAATGGGGACCACCAGACGGATGAAGTCGTCCAGGCCTTCCGCGATCACCGGGAAACCGAGGATGAACCCGTCCGCCGCATCGTTTTCGACCCAGTCGATGATCTTGCCGGCAATCGCATCCGCTGCACCGACGAAGCCTTCACGCGGGGTTGCGGCCTCAAGCGCCACCTGACGCAGCGTCTGGTTCTTCTCCTTCGCGATCTGCTTGATCCGATCCGTCGTCGAGCGGAAGCTGTTCTTGCCGATCTCGCCAAGGTCCGGAAAAGGCTCGTCCAGCGGATAGACGCTGAAATCGTGATGGTCGAAGAAGCGCCCGAGATAGGCGAGCGCATCCTCGATCGAGATCAGGTCGCGAATGATCCGGTATTTCTCCTCAGCTTCCGCTCGTGTCTTTCCCACGATGGGGCCGATGCCCGGGAATATCTTCACGTCGTCCGCCGAGCGGCCTTGCGCGACCGCCGCCTGTTTCACCCGGCGTGAGAAAGTCTGGTTGTCCTCCAGCGATACCGCATGGGTGAAGACCGCGTCCGCATGCCTGCCGGCCAGGCCGATGCCGGCATCTGAGGAGCCCGCCTGGAAGATAACCGGCTGCCCCTGCGGCGAGCGTTGGATGTTGAGCGGTCCCTCCACCTGGAAGAACCGCCCCTTATGGTCCAGCCTGTGCAGCTTTTCGCGATCGAAGAACTTGCCGGTTTCGCGGTTCCGCACGAAGGCGCTATCATCCCAACTGTCCCAGAGGCCCTTGACGACCTCCAGATATTCATGCGCCATCTCGTAGCGCAGCGCATGTTCGGGATGCGGGCGGCTGTAATTCCTCGCCGTTCCTTCAAGCGGCGTCGTCACCGCGTTCCAGCCCGCGCGACCGCCGCTCAGGAGATCGAGCGAGGCAAACTGCCGGGCAACGGTGAAGGGATCGCTGTAGGAAGTGGAGACGGTGCCTGCGAGGCCGATCTTGGAGGTGGCCGTCGCCAACGCCGAAAGCACCGTCAGCGGTTCGAACCTGTTGAGGAAATGCGGGATCGATTTTTCATTGATGTAGAGACCGTCCGCCACGAAAGCGAAGGCGATGCCGGCGGCTTCCGCCTTCAATGCCGTATTTTTGAAGAATTCCAGATTGACGCTGGCATCCACCGGGCTCGACGGATGGCGCCAGGCATTCATATGCCCTCCCGCGCCCTGCAGCATGATACCGAAACGGACCTTCTTGCTCATCTCATATCTCCTTAAAGATCATGCGGCTGCGGAAAGCGGCTTGCGCGCCAGAAGCTCGATGCAGGCTAGTCGCTCGTCAGCGCTCACCGCGGGCGGCTCCAGAACGAACTCCTCGATGCCGTGGAGTTGCGAAAGGCGTGAAAGCTCCTCGTGAATGCTCGCCGGCGTGCCGTGCAGCACGCTCGGCTTGCGTTCCTCGATGCGGTATTCCTTCGCGCCGGCCTGTCTGGCGAACTCCTCCGCCTGTTCTCGGCGCCCAAGACTCACCGACTGGCCGTTGTCCAGGAAGACCTTGAAGACCTTCAGCTCCCCGATCCGTGCTGCGGCATGTGCAGCGTTTTCGGATGCGAAAGCCGCAAGGGCCAGAATGGCCGACTTGCCGCCGCTTTCGCTTCGGAAGGTTTCGAGGCTGATGCGAAGGTTTTCCGGATCTCCGTTGAGATGCCCCGCGAAAACGAAACTCCATCCCCGCGCCGCGGCAAGGCGCGCGCTGTCCGGACTTGCCCCAAGCAGGAGACGCTCTGCCGTCACCGGGGGCTTTGGGCCTGCAAGCGGCACGGTGTCGTCCAAGTGGCTTGCGACGGCATCGTCAAGAAATGCGGTCAGATCGGCCAACTGCGCTTCGAATTCCGGCCGGGCGGTGCGATAGGCCTGCAGAGCGGCGGTGGATTTTGGCAGTCCGCCAGGGGTCTTCCCGATACCGAGATCGACGCGACCGGGCGCCAGCGACGATAGGAGGTTGAAGACCTCCGCCACCTTATAGGGGCTGTAATGCTGCAGCATCACTCCGCCCGAGCCAACCCGGATACGGGAGGTATTGGCGAGTATCCAGGAGATCAGAACTTCCGGGGCGGAACTCGCCAGCTCCGTGCTGCCATGATGCTCCGCCACCCAGAACCGGCGATACCCCAGCTCCTCGGCCCGCTTGGCAAGATTAACCGTATGGGTAAGAGCGGCAACGGCGCCCTCCCCCGTGGGAATAGGGCTTTTGTCGAGAAGGCTGACTGCGTACATCATGACCTCGCGGAGGCGGGTTGATCATGACCTTATTTGTCTATTAATTTAGTAGATAATGAAGGGAGATATTTCCGATTGTGAGAAAGAAGAGGGAAATCATTTTCCAAGTCGCGCCCACTTGCCACTCCTGGTTTTCCAATGAGCACGGCCTTCAAAAGGCTGGCCGCATATGACTCCTATCCGCAGCGGCGCGACATTCTCACGTCTTGAAGCCGTCGCGAACCCGCACCCGCCGCCATGATTTGGCGCCCGCCACGCCCTGGCAAGCGTTTCACCTTTTCTCCTCAAACAGCCCCGTGTCGCGGAAAAACCTTCTACGGCAACCGGGATCTTTATCATTATCTTGTTTGTCTACTTATTTAATAGACTTTAGCGTTCGACGGACATCAAGGAAGGAGCAGATTGCTCCCCATCATTTGCTGGAGGAATTGCCGTGGATTTGGCAGGAAGATTATCGATCGCACCCTCCCTTGCTCGGGAGAGCCTCGCGCCCGACGCCCTCAAGGCGGCAATGCGCCATGTCGCAGGAACCGTATCGGTCGTTACCGCCGGGGGAGAAGATGATCGGACGGGAGCCACCGTGACCTCCGCCACGGCTTTGTCGGTGGAGCCGCCGACGATGATCGTCAACATCAATCGCTCCTCCTCCACCTGGCCGGTCATCGAAAGGCATCGCCATTTTTGCGTGAACATCCTCACCGCGGAACATCAGGCCGTCGCCGACCGCTTCGCAGGCAAGGGCGGCGTAAAGGGTAAGGAACGTTACGCGAGCGCCGAATGGACCACGCTGGCGACCGGGGCTCCCGCCCTGATCGGCTCCCTGGCCGCTATCGATTGCGACGTCGAGGAAATCATCGAGCGGCATAGCCATGCCATCATCATCGGGCGCGTGATCGCGATTTCCCTGAGAGGCGGCTCACCCCTGATTTACAGCCATGGCCAGTACCGCAATCTGGAAGACTAGGGCGACTTCTCTCTACCGCAGCCTACTCGGGGCAAGATTAGTCGCCATCGGTCGCGCAATTGAAGATTTATTTCTTCTCGCGGCCTCTGCCGCATGGCTCAATGACGGGCTGGATCGGGGAGTAGAGCAATGAGCAGGGTTTTCCATTTGGCGGGAAAGATCAGGGCAGTCGCTCCATATCTTGCGACGGAAGACGAAGCCATCGAGGTGGCGAGCGCGCTGGCCGCCCGGCTTGCCGAAGGTTCAAGTCATCGCGATCGCGAACGCATACTTCCCTATGATGAGATGGAGCTTATAGCCCAATCGGGTCTCCTGGGGACCACCGTTCCATCCGAATATGGCGGCGCGGACATCTCAAACGCTTTCCTGGCCGAGGTGATCGCGATCCTGGCCGAGGCAGACGGCTCCATCGGCCAGATCCCTCAGAGCCATTTCTACATCCTCGAAGCGCTTCGGCTGAGCGGAACCGAAGAGCAGAAGAAATATTTCTTCACCCGCGCCCTTGCCGGCGAGCACTTCGCCAATGCACTCGCGGAAGCCGGAACGGGGGTAGCGGGAGATATCGAGACGCGGTTCGTGCCGGATGGCATGGGCTATCGCATCACCGGCCGCAAATACTACTCGACCGGCGCCCTTTTCGCCGACTGGATCGCGATCTTCGGCAAAGACCATCAGGGCAGGCTGGCGATGGGCATCGTATCGCGCCGGACGGACGGATTGACAATCACCGACGATTGGGACGGGTTCGGGCAAAGGACCACCGCAAGCGGTACGGTTCTCTTGAAGAATGTGTATGTCCCGGCCGACTCGGTCATCGGCTATCACAGCAGCCTGGAGCGGCATGCGCCACTCGGTTCCCTCGGACAGCTCCTGCATGCCGCGGTCGATCTCGGCATCGCGCGCGCCGCCTTTACCGACATGGTCGGCTTCGTTCGCGGAAAGTCCCGCGGAAACCGCAATATCGGAATTGAAACGGCGAGCGAAGACCCCTTGACCATAGCCCGGGCGGGTTCGATCGCCGTTAAGATCGAAGCCGCGACCGCGGTTCTGGAGCGGTCGGGTCGCAAGGTGGACGCGGCACAGATCAGTCCCTCGCCGGAAGCGGCCGTGGAGGCTTCACTCGCTGTCGCGGCGGCAAAGATCCTCACGACGGAAGCCGCACTCGAGGCAACCAACGGCCTCTTCGAGCTTGCGGGCACCTCCTCCACGAAGGAGAGCCTCAATCTCGACCGGCACTGGCGGAATGCCCGCACCCATACCGTTCACGACCCGGTCCGCTGGAAACACCACGCAATCGGGGATTTCCATCTGAACGGCAATGTTCCCCTGCCCAACGGGCAATTCTGAAACGCTATTTGCCGCCCGCGCGGATCTCGTCACCGTCCAGCAGGCCGCTCGAACGCTTGGCGACCATCTGTTCCAGCGTCATGTTGTCGAGGATGGATGCGATCGCGTCGCGCACGTCCGTCATGGAGTGCCTGATCTGACAATCTTCGGGATGATCGCAATCATCGCAGGGCTCGAAGGCGGTCTTGCTGGCACAACGGATCGGCGCCAGCGGACCGTCAAGGATGCGCACCGCCTGGCCGACATAGATCTGCGACGCGGGCTTTGACAACGCATATCCGCCGCCAGGCCCCTTTTTGGAGCGCAGGATGCCACCTTTGCGCAGCTCGAGAAGGATTGCATCGAGAAACTTCTTCGAAATGTTGTTCTGTTCGGCAATTTCGCTGATGAAGGCGGTCTTGCCAGGTTCGAGCTGTGCCAGGTGGATGAGCGCCTTGAGCCCGTATTTGCCCTTTTTTGTAAGCATCGACTATCGAAGTTCCATTTGGATATCTGCGGCCAGCCGGTCCGGCAAAGGCAGCTAACCGATACAGGAGCCGGCAGAAAGCTTCAACGACGCTTTATGGGGAAACAAAATCAAGCCCGATATCGAGTGTCGGCGCGCTATGGGTGATCCAGCCGATCGAAAGAAGGTCCACACCCGCCCCGGCGATTGAGGCTGCGCTCGAAGGGGTGATGCCACCCGAAGCTTCCGTAATGGCCCGTCCTTTGACGATCGCGACCGCTTCGCGCAACTCCTCCGGCGTCATGTTGTCCAGCAGCACGGCATCGACGCCGATATCCACGGCGTGGCGCAGCTGTTCGAGCGTGTCGACTTCCACCTCGATCTTGACCATATGGCCAGCCCCGGCTTTCGCGCGCCGGATCGCCTCGGCGACACCGCCGGCAATCGCAACGTGGTTGTCCTTTATCAACACTGCATCATGAAGCGCGAAACGATGGTTCATGCCGCCACCGGCGCGAACCGCATATTTCTCGAGAGCACGAAGTCCCGGTGTCGTCTTGCGGGTGCAGACCACCGATGCCCTCGTCCCGCTGATTGCAGCCACGATCTCCGCCGTGACTGTGGCGATGCCGGATAGATGACCCACAAAATTGAGAGCGGTCCTTTCCGCCGTCAGCAAGCCTCGCGAAGGGCCTTCGATCGTCGCGATGACGTCACCGGCCTTCACGCTTGCACCGTCCGGCACATGGCGGCTCATCACGATCGCCGGATCGATGAGCTGGAAGGCCAATTCAGCGGCATCGAGGCCGGCTATAACCCCAGGTTTGCGGGCAGCCATCACCACCGTCGAACGATGATCCGCAGGGATGACCGTCGCCGACGTGATATCGCCGGCGAGCCCCAGGTCTTCCATGAGGGCTGCGCGAACCGGCTGCTCCAGAATGAGCTTGGGAAGAGGAGAGAGAAGCATGTCAGGCGCTCCTGGCAAGCGAGTGGGAGAGGATGTCGTGGGCGGCTTCAAGCGCATCAGTGAGCCGCATGACGCGGCGCTGAGGCTTGGCGAGCTTGAGAGGAAAGTCCGTGCGCGCATGTGCACCGCGCGACTCCTGCCTGAGTTCCGCAAAGACACTTATCAGCAAGGCGACGATTGCCGGATCGGACGAAGGCCCCTCACACTCCGCCAGCGGCAGGAGCCCGGCAACCGCCTCGCGAATGGAAGCGGCGTTTCGCAGCACGCCCAGATGCCGTGACACAATGGGGCGGATGACAGCAAGGTCCGGCGAGGCCGGCAGTGGCTCCGATCGGAGGCCTCCTTCTGATTCCTGCAGCAGACCCGCGATATCGCGTGCGGCGCGCATGCCCATGACGGCCGCCTCGAGCAGCGAATTGCTGGCGAGACGATTGGCGCCGTGAAGGCCGGTGCATGCCGCCTCCCCCACGACCCAAAGACCGCGAACCGAGCTTCGGCCGCCGGCATCCGTCGCTACCCCGCCCATATGGTAATGGACGGCGGGACGGACCGGGATAAACTCTCGCGATGGATCGACGCCCGCTTCACGACAAAACCCGTCGATCGTCGGAAAGCGGCTTGAAAACCTCGCGCCCAGCGCCTTGCGAGCATCCAGAAACACCCGGCCGCCGCGGGCGATCTCGGCGCCGATGGCGCGCGCCACGACATCTCTGGGAGCAAGCTCGGCACCCGGCTCACGAGCGAGGAAACGCTCGCCCTTCTCGTTGAGCAGGACCGCGCCTTCGCCGCGGACCGCCTCGCTCACCAATGCCAACGGCCGCCTCGGAGAATCGAGCGCGGTCGGATGGAACTGCACGAACTCCATGTCGGCAAGCATGGCTCCCGCCCTTGCCGCCAGCATGATGCCCTGACCAAAATTACCGGTTGGATTGGTGCTTGCGTCATAGAGGCCGCCCAACCCGCCCGTCGCCAGCACGACCTGCGATGCCGGGAGGACCGCAGCACCGCTCGAAGTCGCGCAGAGCAGGCCCGCGACATGGTCACCATCCATGAGCAGCCGACGGACCTCCACGTCCGTCAGGATCGAAATTGAAGGCGTGTGCAGGACAGCCTGCACCAGAGCCCTGACGATAGCCGCACCGGAGGCATCGCCTTGTGCATGGACGATGCGGCGGCGGGAATGGGCCGCCTCTAGGCCGAGCATGAATGCACCCTTGCCGGCCCTATCGAAGCCGACACCGAATTTCTCCAGCAGGGCAATAGCCGCAGGTGCCTCCTTCAGGATCGATGCCGCAACGGCCGGATCGCAAAGCCCGTCACCGGCGGCAAGCGTGTCGGCCAGATGCAGGTCCACGCTGTCATCGGCACCAAGACTCGCGGCAATGCCGCCCTGCGCCCAGGCGCTCGACGTCCCGGCGCCGAGGCCAGCGCGGGTGACAAGCACGACCGGGCGCGGAGCGAGCGTCAGCGCCGTCATCAGACCGGCCAGTCCGCTCCCGACGACCGCGACGCAGCCGGCGAGATGATCGAGCTGCTCGGTCATACGGCGAGCATCCTTTCGACAGCGCGGCGCGCAGCGACGGCGACCGCCGGATCGACGATCACCTCGTGCCGGTTCTCCTCAAGCGCTTTGCGGATGTTGGAGAGCGTGATGCGTTTCATGTGCGGACAGAGATTGCAGGGCCGTACGAATTCCACATCCGGATGGTGGACCGCGACATTGTCGCTCATCGAGCATTCCGTCAGCAACACGACGCGGGCGGGCTTCTTTTGCCCGACATAATCGGACATGACCGCCGTGGAGCCGGCAAAGTCCGCCTCGGCCACCACGTCTGGCGGGCATTCGGGATGGGCAAGAACCGTCACGCCCGGATAGGCCTCGCGCAAATCCCGGACATCCTCAGCGCTGAACAGTTCATGCACCTCGCAATGGCCGTGCCAGGCGATGATTTCGACGCTCGTCTCCCGCGCAACGTTGCGAGCAAGATATTCGTCGGGGATCATCAGCACTTTCGGAACGCCGAGCGATTCGACCACCTGTTTTGCATTGCCCGATGTGCAACAAATGTCGGATGCCGCCTTCACCGCGGCCGACGTATTGACATAGGTGACGACCGGCACGCGGGGATGGGCCTGCCTCAGGAGCGCGATGTCCTCCGGCGTTATCGATTCCGCCAGCGAACAGCCCGCCTTCATGTCCGGGATCAGCACCGTCTTTTTAGGGTTCAGGAGCTTTGCGGTCTCCGCCATGAAATGCACGCCGGCGAGAACGATGACCTCGGCATCCACCTCGATTGCCTTGCGGGCAAGCGCCAGACTGTCGCCGACGATATCCGCAACGCCATGGAAGATTTCCGGCGTCTGATAATTGTGCGCGAGGATCACCGCGTTGCGGCGGCGCTTGAGGTCCAAGATGGCCTCGACATCGGCCTCATAGGCCATCCACTCGGCCTTGGGGATGACGCGGCTGACGCGATCGTAAAGTGAGGATGCCGAAATCGACGAGTTCATGCGCGACTCCTATTATACTCCAAGTGAGTATATCGAGAGCGCATAGATATTCTCAAACAGAGTTTATGTCAACTGCGTGAAAGAGGAAGTTTCGATCCCGATAGCGCCCGCTCTTCCAGCACCGCGTGGCGATAGCGGAACAGCTTGGCCGGCCGGCCGCCGGTCTCGCTTGTGACCTCGCCGGTTTCCTCGATGAGCTCCTGCTGATCGATCAGCCGGCGGAAGTTCGGCTTGTGCAAGGTAAGCCCGGCTAGAGCCTCGACGGTGCGCTGCAGTTGCAGGAGCGTGAAGCTTTCCGGCATCAGTTCGAAGACGACCGGCCGGTATTTGATCTTGGCGCGCAGGCGGGCAATACCGGTTGCCAGGATGCGGCGATGATCTGCGAACATCGCCCGGCCAGCCGAACCGGACCCCGGGGCCGCTTCGGCAACCAAGCCTGCTTCGTACATCAGTTCGTAGCGATGGAGGACAAGCTCCTCGTTCCAGGGAGCGCCCTCAAGACCGAAGGTGAACTCGACCCGGCGCTTCCGATATTCTCGGCGGGATGGTTCCGCCTCCGCCCATCTCTGCAGCCGGTCGGCAATTTCCGACAGGATTTCCGGCCTGCCCTTCCTATGGTCCTCCCAGGGAAAATATTCGTACCAACCATGCCAGCCGGGGTTTCCGGCACCCGGTGCCGCCTGCTCGCGCACAAGGCCGAGATAGCTGATCGAGATCGCCCGCCATCGGGCGCTTTCATGCGTGCGGTCGCGATCGGCAAATGTATAGAGCTGCTCCAGGTAGCCGACGGGATGACCCGTCTGGTCCTGCACCCATTCCCTCAAGCCCGCCTGCAGGCTCCTGTGGCCGAGCTCGAACGGTCCCGACGGCAGTGCCTCGCCCCGCCTCACGGTCATGACCTTCGGCTCCCCCTGGGTCGCTGCGATCAATACGGCTATGAGTTCAGCAAGGGCAAGTCCAGCCGTCACGCGGGTCACATCTCCAGTGGCAATCAAGCGCCTTTATAGCCGGCAACCGGCGAATTGACAGCGCGAACACATCGAGAGCCGGCATAGCGTCTTCGCCAGTCAGGACCGAGGCTTGAACGTATGTTCCGGTCCGGGAAACCGGCGGGAGCGGACGTCGGTAGCGTATTCCTCGGCAGCCCTGGAAATTCTCTGGCCGAGCTCGTCATAGCGTTTGACGAAGCGCGGCGTGAACTCATTGAAAAGCCCAAGCATATCGTCCGAAACCAGGATCTGGCCGTCGCATGCGGACGACGCGCCGATCCCGATGGTCGGAACATCGATCAACCCGGTCAGTTCGCGGGCGAGCGGCTCCACGGTCCCCTCGATGACCACCGCGAATGCGCCGGCGCCGCCAACCGCGCTTGCATCGCGCCGCAGCTTTTCGCCTTCCTGTTCAGAATGCCCAACCGAACGGTAACCGCCGGCCGTGTTCACCTGCTGAGGCATCAAACCGATATGTCCGAGAACGGGGACGCCACGAGCCGACAGGAAGCCGACGGTCTCGGCCATCTCCTCTCCACCCTCGAGCTTGATCGCGTCGCATCCCGTCTCCTGGAGTACGCGCACTGCGTTTCTGAAAGCGACCTCCTTGGATTCCTGATAGGTGCCGAAGGGCATATCCACGACCACGCAGGCCTTGCCCGCTCCCCGCATCACGGCCTGACCGTGCGCAATCATCATTTCAAGGGTGACGCCGACGGTGGTTTCCATCCCATAGAGAACCATGCCCAGTGAATCGCCGACCAGCAGCAGATCGCAATGGGGGTCGAGCAGACGCGCCGTCGGCGTTGTGTAGGCGGTCAGGCAAACGATCGGATCGCTGCCTTTCATCGCCTGGATATGCCGGGGCGTGAGGCGTTTTGGGCGCGTGGGAGCGCTCATCGCTCGGTCCTCCCTGTTTCGCCCTGTCGCGGATGAATGACCCTGTTGTCGAGCAGTCGAGTGGACCCGACGCGGACGAAAAGTGCGATCACCACGGGCTCGATGATGGAGGTCACGGGCCGCAGGGTCGTAGCATCCCTCACCGCGACGACCTCGGCGCTCGCCAAAGACTCGCGCGCCAGAAAAGCGCGCAGCTTCTCTTCCAGTTCCATGGGATCGGTCAAGCCATCCTCGACCAGTCGCTCCGCTTCGGCCAACGTCCGGGGCACGATCACGGCCGCGCGGCGCTCCGCCTCGCTCAGGTAGACATTGCGCGACGATAGCGCCAAGCCGTCGCTGTCACGCACCGTCGCGACCGCGACGACACGGACCGGCAGCGCGAGGTCTTCAACCATTCGTTTGATGATGACGACCTGCTGGTAATCCTTCTCACCGAAATAAGCGGCCTGTGGCTGGACGATGTTGAACAGCTTGCAGACGACCGTCGCCACGCCCGCGAAGTGTCCGGGCCGCACCGCACCTTCGAGTTCGATCCCAAGTTCCGGCACGTCTACGACCGTCTTCATCGGACGGGGATACATCTCCTCCACACCAGGGGCGAACAGGATGTCCACGCCGGCGCGTTCAAGCATTCCACTATCACGCGGCAGGTCGCGGGGATATCGGATGAGATCCTCATTGGCGCCGAACTGCAGAGGATTGACGAAGATCGACACCACCACAATGTCGCATTCGGCTTTTGCCCGTTCGACGAGCTCCATATGGCCGGCATGCAGATACCCCATGGTCGGGACGAAGCCGACGCTTTTTCCTGAAGCCGCAAGCTGCCGAAGATGGCCGCGTAACTCTTCGATCTTGCCGATAACACGCATGGCGTCTCCCCCCATGGCACAACTCTCAGTGCTTTAGTCAATTGAGGGGAGCTTCACAATCCGGTTCTGCCCGGTTCTGCAAGCTCGCGGCACGTCACGTCTTGAGGCCAAGAATTCCCTCTGAATGCGGTCAGAGACCATCAGGGGTATCTGAGCTGCACTGAATTTTTTTCCATCGATGCACTTTTTTGTGCATTGCCATTACACCGGCCCGGTTCTGTACTATCTTCATAATAATGATTCTCGGAAATTGCCGCATCACCTCTTATGGTTGCGGCATTGGGCTGTGGCGCAATCCTGACTGGAGGGGCCGATGCTAGGTGAATCCTTGTTGGACGCATTCACGCGCAACTACGAAGCGCGGCGCGAAGCCGACATGTCGATCGAAGAATACCTGTCTATATGCAAGAAAGATCCGATGGCCTATGCCAATGCCGCCGAGCGCCTGCTCGCGGCCATCGGAGAACCTGAAATCGTGGACACGGCGAAGGACGCACGCCTCGGCCGGATTTTCGCGAACAGAACCATCCGCACCTATCCGTCCTTCCCCGGATTCTACGGCATGGAAGATACGATCGAGCGGATCGTCTCCTTCTTCCGGCACGCGGCTCAGGGTCTGGAGGAACGCAAGCAGATCCTTTATCTGCTCGGTCCCGTCGGCGGCGGCAAATCCTCCCTTGCCGAGCGGCTGAAACAGCTGATGGAGGCCAATCCCATCTACGTCCTGAAGGCGGGCGAAGAGATGAGTCCGGTCTTCGAAAGCCCGCTCAATCTCTTCGATCCGGCCGCCATGGGCCCGCTGCTGCTCGAAGAATACGGCATTCCGACGCGGCGCCTCAGCGGCATCATGAGCCCGTGGTGCCTGAAGCGGCTCGATGAGTTCGGGGGCGACATATCGCGGTTCCGCGTGGTGCGGATCCAGCCCTCGAGGCTGCGGCAGATCGCGGTCGCCAAAACCGAGCCGGGCGACGAAAACAACCAGGACGTCTCGTCTCTGGTCGGCAAAGTCGATATCCGCAAGCTCGAGCACTATTCGCAGAATGACCCCGATGCCTATAGCTATTCGGGCGGCCTTAACCGGGCGAACCAGGGCATCCTCGAATTCGTCGAGATGTTCAAGGCGCCAATCAAGATGCTGCATCCGTTGCTGACCGCGACGCAGGAGGGAAATTACATGGGCACCGAGAATATCGGCGCCCTCCCCTTCTCGGGCGTCATCCTGGCGCATTCGAACGAAGCGGAATGGCAGGGCTTCAAGGCGAACAAGAACAACGAGGCCTTCATCGACCGCATCTGCGTCATCAAGGTGCCCTATTGCCTGCGCGTGACCGAGGAACAGAAGATCTACGAAAAGCTTATCGAGAGCTCGGAACTGGCGGCTGCCCCTTGCGCTCCGGCGACGCTGGAAATGCTGGCGCGTTTTTCCGTCCTCTCGCGCCTGCGCAAGCACGAGAATTCGACGGCGTTTTCCAAAATGCGGGCCTATGACGGCGAGAGCCTGAAGGAAACCGACCCGAGGGCCCGCAGTGTGCAGGAATATCGCGATGCTGCGGGCGTCGATGAAGGGATGGACGGCATTTCGACCCGCTTCGCCTTCAAGGTGCTTGCCTCGACCTTCAACCACGACACGACCGATCTCGGCGCAGATCCGGTCCATCTGATGTATGTCCTGGAACAGGCCATACGCAGGGAACAGTTCTCCGAGGAAACCGAGAAACGCTATATCGAGTTCATCAAGGCGGATCTGGCGCCCCGCTACGCCGAGTTCATCGGCAACGAGATCCAGAAGGCGTATCTGGAATCCTATTCGGATTACGGGCAGAACCTCTTCGACCGGTATGTGGACTATGCCGACGCCTGGATAGAGGATGTCGACTTCAAGGACCCGGATACCGGACAGCTTCTCGATCGCGAGCTGCTCAATCAGGAACTGACGAAGATCGAAAAGCCGGCAGGCATCGCCAATCCGAAGGATTTCCGCAACGAGATCGTCAAGTTCTGCCTGAGGTCACGGGCGAACAATGGTGGAAGGAACCCGCCCTGGACAAGCTATGAGAAAATTCGCGAGGTGATCGAGAAGCGGATGTTCTCGCAAGTCGAGGACCTTTTGCCGGTAATTTCCTTCGGTACGAAAAAAGATGGTGAAACCGAAAAGAAGCACAGCGAGTTTGTATCTCGTATGACCAGCCGCGGCTATACCGAACGACAGGTTCGGCGGCTTGTGGAATGGTACATGCGCGTAAAACAGGCAGGTTAATGCTCACGGACCAGGTACCGACATGCACATCATCGACCGGCGGCTGAACCCGCGCGGTAAAAGTCTGGAAAACCGGCAACGATTTCTGCGGCGAGCAAAGGACGCCGTACAGCAAGCGATCAAGCAATCTTTGCAAAACCGCGGAATCCGCGATGTACTCGATGGCGGCGAAATCCATCTTCCGATCGGCGGCTTGGGGGAGCCGGGCTTTCGCCGCGCCGCCGGAGGCCTGAGAGATTATATCCTGCCGGGCAACCGTACTTTTGTCGAAGGCGACATCATTCCGCGGCCCGTCGGCTCGGCGGCGGGCAGGTCGAGGCTTGCGGGAGAGGACGACGACAGCGAGGATAGCTTCCGTTTCGTTCTCACACGCGAGGAATTCCTCGACATGTTTCTCGACGAGCTGGAATTGCCCGATCTTGCCAAGCGGCGGCTGAGCGAGACGACGGAGGTCGTTCCGGTGCGGGCGGGCTATTCCGTTTCGGGGCCGCCCTCTAGCCTCGCGGTCGGCCGCACCACACGGCTTGCCATGATGCGGCGCATCGCTCTTCACCGGCCCAAGAAGGAGGATATCGAAGCCCTCGAAAGGGCCATAGAGGAATGCGACAGCGAGGAGGACCGCCTGGCGCTCAAGGCCGAATTGAAGCTGCTCACCGAAAAGAGCCGGCGCGTTCCCTATATCGATCCGCTCGACGTGCGGTATCGCCGTTTCGAAAATACTCCAAAACCGGTCGTCAAGGCCGTGATGTTCTGCCTGATGGATGTGTCCGGTTCCATGACCGAGCACATGAAGGACCTGGCCAAGCGCTTCTATCTCCTGCTCTATCTTTTCCTCACCCGCCGGTACGAGAAAGTGGAAATCGTCTTCATCCGGCATACCGAGAAGGCCGAAGAGGTCGATGAACAGACCTTCTTCTACAGTCCCGCAAGCGGCGGCACGATGGTTTCCAGCGCGCTTGCAGCCATGCGCGCCATCATCGGGGAACGTTACGATCCGACCGAATGGAACATCTACGCCGCGCAGGCTTCGGACGGCGACAATTCCTACTCCGACGGCAGCGTGGCAGGGCAGTTGCTGGAGCATGAAATCCTGCCGCTCTGCCAGTATTTCGCGTATATCGAGGTGGGCGACGAGGACGACGATTCCTCTTCGTCCTCCTCCACGCTCTGGCAGCTTTACCAAGATATCCATGCGGGTAAGCGCCCCCTTTCGATGCGCAAGGTCTGCCGTAAGAACGAGATATTTCCCGTCTTTCACGATCTCTTCCGAAAGGGTCAGGTACATTCCGAGGTGGTACCATGACGAAAGCGTCGGCTGAGCTCTTTCAAGGCGCCGACTGGGATTTCGGGACCCTCCAGCGCATCCATGACGCCTGCGAGGAGATCGCGCTCGGCGAGCTCGGGCTCGACGTCTATCCGAACCAGATCGAGGTGATCACCACCGAGCAGATGCTGGATGCCTATTCCTCGACAGGCATGCCGCTCTTCTACCGCCACTGGTCCTTCGGCAAGCATTTCGTCCATCACGAGGCGCTCTATCGGGGCGGCAAGCGGGATCTGGCCTATGAGATCGTCATTAACAGTTCTCCCTGCATCTCCTATCTGATGGAGGAGAACACGGCGACCATGCAGACCCTGGTGATCGCCCACGCCGCCTTCGGTCATAACCACTTCTTCAAGAACAACTATCTCTTCAAGCTGTGGACCGATGCCGAGGGCATCCTGGATTATCTCGAGTTCGCGAAATCCTACATCGCCCGCTGCGAGGCCCGCTATGGCGAAGCGGCCGTCGAAGCGACGCTCGACGCGGCCCATGCATTGATGTCGCATGGGGTCCACCGTTATGCCGGAAAGACCAGGATCGACCTGCGCGACGAAGAGCGGCGGCAGCAGGAACGGCGCGCCCACGAGGAGCAGATATTCAACGATCTCTGGCGCACCGTGCCGGGTACGCGCAAGCGCAGCGCCGCCGACGTGGATTTCGAGAAGCGCCGCGCAGCGCTGGGCCTGCCCCAGGACAACATCCTCTACTTCCTCGAAAAATCGGCGCCACGCCTGCAGCCGTGGCAGCGGGAAATCCTACGCATCGTCCGCCATATCGCGCAGTACTTCCACCCCCAGCGCCAGACCAAAGTGATGAACGAGGGGGCGGCAACCTACACCCACTACAGGATCATGCAGAGGCTTCACGAGCGGAAGAAGCTCAGCGACGGCAATCATCTGGAATTTTTGAAGTCGCACACGAACGTCGTCTTTCAGCCCACCTACGACGACCCGCGGTTTTCCGGCATCAACCCCTATGCGCTCGGCTTTGCGATGATGCAGGACATAGAAAGGATCGTGACAGACCCAACCGACGAGGACCGCGAATGGTTTCCCGATATCGCCGGCCAGGGCGAACCGATGGAGGTTCTGCGCGCGATCTGGGCCGATTATCGCGACGAGAGCTTCATCCGCCAGTTTCTAAGCCCGCACCTCATCCGGAAATGGCGACTCTTCCAGCTTCATGACGCGCCCGAAATCCACGAGGGCCTGCTGGTTTCGGCGATCCATGACGAGCGTGGGTACAAACGCCTCCGCCGCGAGCTTGCGCAGCAATACGACATAGGCTGGGGCGACGCCAGGATCGAGATCGTCGATGTGGATCTTGCCGGCAACCGACGGCTCGTGCTGCATCATCTCATGCTGAACGACTGTCCTCTCGACGAAAGCGAGATCAAGCTCGTGCTGCAGCATCTCGCGGATCTATGGAGCTATGAGGTCCTGCTTCAGGAAATCGACAGCGCCGAGAAGGTCATCAGAGAACATACGGCTCATCCGCGTGAAAATCTCTATAGAGCTTCCGCGACGTCTTAGCCTTGTTCCCGCGGCAAACCTTCTAGCTGCATCCATCCACCCGTCGATGCAGACCACCGCTATACGAGATGACCTGGCCGCTCGATAGCTGTATCCAGGAGCTGCGCAGTTCATGCGGCGGCCGGCAATTGCGCAGCGCCAGCACCGTTACCCGGTCGCCTACCCTGATCCGATCCCTAAGAGCATAGAATTCGCCCACCGGAGAGAACTCGACCTCGCGAACCTCGCCGATATCCTCCTCTCTAGCGATGAACGGTCCGGTGAACTCATCCGGCCGGTTCGGGTCGAGTGCGGGAACTTCACGGCCCTCCACGCGAACGGAGAGAACCGGATGCGGTGGCGCGAAGGTGGCGCGCGTGACCATGCCCGCGAGCACGATGGGGCTGGAGCTATCATATTGCCCGCTCACGCCGTGATGCGCCAACACCGCGGTGCCGGTCAGCCCCGCTGCGATGATCAAGCTGAACAGTATGCGATGCCTCAATGCCTTCAACATGGTGGTCTCCTTGCCTTCCGTACCTTCTCACCATGCTTCCTTTCCATGGTGAGCAGACTGTTAGAGGAGGTGCTCGATGCGGATCGGCAATTCCCGCAGCCGTTTGCCGGTGGCGTGAAAGATGGCATTTGCGATCGCTGGTGACGCTCCTACCATCGCGACTTCGCCGAGGCCCTTGAGGCCGGTGGAATTGGCGAGAGGATCGGGCCGGTCGATGAAGCCGACATCGATCTCGCGGATATCGGCGTTCACCGCCACGACATAGTCGGCAAGATCGTTATTCAGATAGCCGCCGTAACGAGGATCGATCTCGGTGGCCTCCCGCAGCGCCGCACTCAGTGCCCAGACAACGCCGCCTCGTACCTGGCTCGCCGCCGTGCGGGGGCTGATGACCCGCCCGCAATCGGCGATGCTGACGACGCGCGGCACGCGCACCCGGCGGGTACGCGGCTCAATATGGACTTCAACGAAATGGGCGATGTAGCTCATCGTTGTGAAGTTCGGGTATTCCGGTCCGGCGACGGCATAGGCGCCGCGACGCAAGGCCTGCAGCGCCTCAGGCCCCTGGCCCGGACCGACTTCAGACACTTCGATCTGCAGGAAAGGCCGCCGCACGGTCGAAAGCTGGCGGTGCAGATTGCCCGCGATCTCGCGTCCGGCGAGCAGCTCTCTCATCGCTTCCCGCATCCGCGCTACTGCCTTGGCCGTGGCGGGAATTGCGCCGGCGGTCCCCCAGGAGCCCGCGGTTATATGTTGGGGAGCGGCAGTGGTGTCGCCAATGACGATCTCCAACCGATCAGGATCGATCTCGAGACCTTCCAACAAGACCGCGGCAATTGCCGTGCGGATGCCCTGGCCCATTTCATGGCCCGAAACCGCGTATCGCGTGCTCCCATCCGCCCCGATGCGCAGCGTCGCGATCGCAGGCACCATCATAGACGGATAGGCCCCGCAGGCCACACCCCAGCCGATCTGCGTCCCATCCGAAGCCGTCATCGAGCCCGGTTCCGGCGTGCGTCGCGACCAGCCGAAACGCCGCGCCCCCTCTTCGAGGCACTCGTTGACGAAGCGCGACGAATACGGATTGCCGGTCCGGTGATCGATGCGGCTGTCATTGGCCAGCCGCAGCGTGACCGGATCGCGACCGAGCTTATGGGCGAGTTCGTCGACCGCGCTCTCGAAAGCGAAGCAAGCCGCCTGAGGATGAGGCGCGCGCATCCAGCCCGGCGGCTGTCGATCGATGCGGATGTCGGCTGCCGTGCCGCGATAGTTTTCGATGCCGTACAGCCGGCAGGTGGATTCGTGATATTCGGCGCAGGGGAAGAAGCCGTGGCGCGACTGCTCCTGCTCGGCGTCATAAACGGCGGCGGTCATCTTGCCGTTGGCGTCCGCACCCAGGCGAACATGATGCCGGCTGTGCGGCCGATAGGTGGCCAGATGGAATATCTGGCCACGCGGCATGACGATCTTCACCGGTCGGCCGAGCAGCATCGCCGCCTGCGCCACCAGAGCCGTCTGGCGCTGGCCGATCCCGCCTTTCTGCCCGAAGCCGCCGCCGATATAAGCGCTCTTCACGTCGACGATCGCCGGATCGAGCCGCAGCGCCCGCGCGGTCGCGCCTCTCGTTCCCGCGCTGCTTTGGGTGCATTCGTAGATCGTCAAGCGGCCGTCTTCCCATACCGCGGTCGTCACCAGCAGCTCGATGGGATTGTGATGCTGCGTCGGCGAGACATAGGTCGCTTCCACCGTTGTCGCCGCACTCGAAAGCGCCACCTCGGCATTGCCGAAAACGACGTCTTCGCCCGGATCACGCTCGCTATCCTCGCTGTCGATCAGCGCAGCGAAGGGCTCCGGCGCGTAGCTCGGTCGAACCGCTTCGGCGCCCTCGATCGCTGCCTCGAGCGTTTCGGCTACGACCAGTGCAATGGGCTGACCGCGATAGGCGATGCGCCATTCGAGCGTGGGCGGCGGTGGCGGAGGGCCATCCTCGCTCACCGGCGCCGGGGAAGGAAAATCATCCGGCGTCAGCACGCGTACCACTCCCGGCACGCGCATCGCCGCCGATGTGTCGAGTGCCGTCAAGGTGCCCTTGGCGATGCGAGACGGCACCGTCATCGCGTGAAGTATTCTCGCCACCGGCACGTCGCCGGGATAGACGGTTGCGCCGAGAACCTTGTCTCGCGCATCGACTCGGGCGCGGTCGGGAAACGATGCAGTGTTCATGAGCGGCTCCTCTCGGCGGCAATCAGAAGGGCATCGGCGACCGTGCGCGCGCCGAGTTCGAGCTTGAATCTGTTGTGGCGACCTGGCTGGGCCGTCCGGAACGCGGCTCGCCCGGCCTCGATGGCTCTCTCGGGCGTCAGGCGCTGTCCGGCAAGCACGGCTTCGGCCTCGGTAGCGCGCCACGGGCGCGTCGCCACCCCGCCGAGCGCGATCCTGGCGCGGATCACCTGATCGTCTTCGATTTCGAGCACCACGGCGGCCGAAGCAAGTGCGAAGGCATAGGATTCGCGGTCGCGGATCTTGTGATAGGTCGAACCGCGGGCCGTCCCCGCCTCAAGCGTTTCTCTGGGCACTTCGATCACCGTGATCAGTTCGCCGGGTGCCAGCGAGAATTCGATGTGCGGCGTATCGCCTGGCAGTCGATAGAGCTCGGCGATGGGCACGCGGCGTTGACCGGCTGGGCCGACGATCTCGACGCTGGCATCCATCGCTGTAAGTGCGACAGGCCAATCTCCGGGTGAGACTGCATTGCACGACCCGCTCGCCCCCAGCACGGCCTGCCCGCGGTCGAGCCCACCAATCGCGGCGCATCCGCTGCCTGGCTCGCGCTTGTTGCAGGGATAGACGCCGTCCACGCCGTTGCGGAAATACATGCAGCGGGTGCGCTGGAGCAGGTTCCCACCCACCGTCGCCATGTTGCGGAGCTGTTGCGAGGCGGCTTTCCACAGCGCCTCGGCCAGAACCGGGTAATCACCAGCCACGACCGGATCGGCGGCGACCGCGCTCATCGGGGCAAGCGCGCCGAAGCGAAGCCGGTCACCGCTCGTATCGATCGTGGCCAGCCCTCCGATCGCGGTCACGTCGATCAAGTGTGTCGGCCGTTCGATGTTGAGTTTCATCAGATCGTAAAGCGTCGTGCCGCCGGCGATGAAGCGGGCTCCTGCCTCCGCATCGGCAAAGGCGTTCACGGCTTCCTCGGCCGTCGTCGGCCGGATGTAGCTGAACGGTCGCATCAGCCCCTCCCCATCTTGGAAGCGGCATCCTCGATCGCGGCCACGATGCCGGCATAGGCGCCGCACCGACAGATATTGCCGCTCATATACTCGCGGATGCGTTCCCTGGATGTAGCATTGCCCTCGACGACGCAGGCGACTGCCGCCATGATCTGGCCAGGCGTGCAATAACCGCACTGGAGCGCGTCATGATCGATGAACGCCTGCTGCATCGGGTGAAGATTATCGCCGTCGGAAAGCCCCTCGATCGTGACGACCTCCCCGCCTTCCACCTTGGCCGCCAGGGTCAGGCAAGAGGCGACGCGCCTGCCGTCGACATGAACGGTGCAAGCTCCGCACTGGCCGTGATCGCAGCCCTTCTTCGCGCCGGTCAGTCCCAGACGCTCGCGTAAGAGATCGAGCACGGAAGTCCGGGTATCGATCTCGACTTCGACCATCTCGCCGTTGACGGTCGTTCGCACCAGCAAAGGGTATTGCGGCGTGACCGGAAGAGGTGCTGCGCGGTCGGCTGCTGCCTCGGCTGAATTCGGTCCTTGTGTTGAAAGCGACACTGCCACGATGGCGGCGCCGCTCTTCAACGTGTCTCGGCGGGTAAGGCCAAATCCGCTGCATTGGCCTTTATCGCTTTCCTCGACCCATTCGTCTTTTGACATCCGACGCTCCTTTTGCTGCGATCCAGGCAGGTTCTGGTCAATCGAAACATACTGCGCAGGCCGGCAGCACGCTTGCCAACAGCTGCGAAAAACTTGCCTGATTCTTCGGGAGCGGTGACGTCGCCGGACGATCCTGCTAGATTGGGACCTCACGTTCCGGAGACGTCGCATGGATGTACTCAAAGACGCCGTCCGCGCCTATGTCAGCCAGCATGGAAATCATGAAGGCCTTGCGCCGACCCCGGTGCCCGGCCTCCGGCTGAAATGCGTGGAAGCGCCTCACGGCGATCTGCATGCGATCACCCGGCCCCTGGTCATCATCGTGCTGCAGGGCACCAAGCGCATGGTTGTCGGGCGCGAGGAACGGATATTCTCCGCGGGGCAATCGGCGATCGTCAGCGCCGACATGCCGATCGTCACGCGCATAGAGCGCGCCAGCCCAAGCGAACCCTATATGGCCATCGCGATTGAGATTGAAATGGCGATGCTTTCGGAGGCCGCGGCCCATCTGGGGCCGGCGCGCCTAAAACGCCGCTCGATCATGCCAACCCTGTTTACCGAAGACACCGAAGCCGCGGCGCTGGACTGCGTCTTTCGCTTGATGCGACTGTGCGATCAGCCAACCGCCATTCCGCTTCTTCACCCCGGCATCATGCGCGAACTGCATTTCTGGCTTCTGTCGGGGAAACATGGTCCCGAATTGGCAACGCTCTGCGACCCCGCGAGCCACGCTAACCGTCTGGCCGCCGCCGTCGCCATTCTTCGGGCCGAATATCGCTCCCGAATATCCACCGAACGCCTCGCCGCGGCAGCAGGAATGGGCCTGACCGCATTTCACACGCATTTCAAGCGGATGCTTTCGCTGTCTCCGGGGCAATATCAAAAACGCCTGCGCTTGATCGAGGCGCGCCGCCTGATGCTGGACGAAGGCCTTTCGGCGAGCAGTGCTGCTTTTGACGTCGGCTACGAAAGTGTGTCGCAGTTCACCCGCGAGTACGGCCGGCTGTTTAAAGTGCCGCCGAAGCGCGACGTGCTACGCATTCGCTCCATGCCGACCGGCGTTGAAGAGTGGGCGCCTTAGCAACGGCTGTGGAGATGGAGACACTGTTCACAGCATCGCCGCCATGGGCGCTGGCTAAACGGCTCCTGGACATCTCAGACTTTTCCAACCGCGGTTGCTCTGATTTTCGAAGCTGCAACGCTCCAGAAGCCAGGATCTGCTTTCACCCAGAATCTAGCCAACCCTGCACGTAGTTTTGCGGTGTCATGCCAACCTGGCGCCGGAAATGGCGAATAAAGTGGCTCTGATCGCTGAACCCCAAATCATTCGCGATCGCGGCAGCCGGGTATCCGCTTCTCAAGAGCTGCTTGGCACGCTCGATGCGCAAATGGTTCTGGTAGGCATGCGGTGGCAATCCGAACGCCTGGCGAAAGAGCCTGCAGAAATGGAATGGACTTAAGCCAGCAAGGGCTGCCAGTTCCGCGAGCGAAGGATTGGCCGCAATCTGGTCGTTCAGAAAACAGCGAGCAAGTTGCAGTCCCCTGTCATGACGCTTAACCGGCCTCGGAGACTGCTTGACGTTCCTGATAAGTAGATCAGCAATCAAGCCGCGAAGGATCGAAGAAGACTCCAGCCTGCTCATCGGCTTTGTCAGTTCAGCGTGAACATGGGCGAATGATCGCCATCCCGGCGCATCTGGAACAAGATGATCCCGGAAATGCGGAGGGTGGGAGCGCCGCCCCTCAATCTCCTCATCAATGGTCGCAAGTGAAGCCGGGCTCACGACGATGACGCGGTAGCTTGCTTCGGCCTGCCCATCGAACGCGCAGAGGCTCGTTTCCCCAGGCTCTGCAAATTGCAGGCGACCCGGCGCCATGACGTGGTCTACCCCGCGATACCGACTGATCCAATATCCCGACGCGGAGATTCCGAAGCGGTAATCTTCGTGAAGGTGCCGAAGGGCCGATTTTTGGTCATTTGTTCCCCAGCAGATATCGACTGGCGGGTCGCAGTCGAGCCGCTTCAGGCCGAACTTCGATGCGGCGTCGACCGATGGCTGCGTTCGGTGGGTTTTCGGCCCGATATCAGGACGGCTGGTACGCACAACGAAA
Organism: Rhizobium sp. LC145; assembly: GCF_001005825.1. GTDB lineage: Bacteria > Pseudomonadota > Alphaproteobacteria > Rhizobiales > Rhizobiaceae > Neorhizobium. The sequence goes on along the minus strand of NZ_LBHV01000009.1, from coordinate 93,331 downwards.
CCCCACATAGACCGCGTAGAAGTCCGCCGGTTTCCATTGCATGGCCTCCGACGTCGTCTGATCGCCGCCATACCACCAGGAGCCGCCGGCGGTCAGCGCGTCTGCGCCGCGCCGATCGGCGATCCATTCCCAGACATTTCCTCCCATGTCGTAGAGGCCGTTAACGCCGGGAGGCGTCGATCCGACCGGTGCGTGGCGAGACCATGGGTCTGCGTCCCGCGTGTTCATGCCGTCGGGTGTCTCGCCGGAGGAATAGCGATAAACACGGCCGGTTTCGAAGCCGACCGGTGCCTCTCGCATTTCGTGGTAGGCGGCAAGACGCCATTCCTTTGCTGTCGGCAGCCGGCCGTTACGCCAACGGCAATAGGCGGATGCCTCATGCCAGCTGACATGAACGGCCGGTTCGTCGAGGGAAGCCGCATCGCTCCCGAAAGGACGATAGACCGTCCAGCCGGCACGTCGCTCCCATCCCGAACCCCATTCGAAACCTCCGCCGGACTCCTCGGCGGCAGTTTCGAGACCGGTGGCGTCGGCGAATTCCCGGAACTGGCCGATGGTGACTTCCGTCGCGTCGATCTCGAAATCTCCGACAGTTACACGCCCGCCCACTTCCGCGCGGACGGTGGAAACAAGTCCCATGACAAGCCCGGTTCCCAGAAGAAGATGGATTGCGCACCGAAGAGACATGGCTCAAGCTCTCCTGAACGGCCAAGTCACCACGCCACCATAGTTCTTGCCTGGATACGGCGGCTGCTTCAATGTCTCCGCGAAGCCTTCGATCCCTTCCATGTGCTGCACCATCCGCACGCGCATGGCCTCATCCGGCAGATCGCCATAAAGCGCACCCATATTGTCGCTCAGATGATCGGGGCTGCTGGTCGCCGGAACCACATTGGTCACCGCCGGATGGGAAATGATGAATTTCAGAAAGAATTGCGCCCAGGTCTCTGCTCCGAACTCGGTCGCGAATTCAGGTAGCGGCCTGCCCTGCACGCTGGTGAAGAGGCGCGCCTTCTCGAATGGAATGTTGACTTGCACGGCAACGCCATTGTCCGCGCAGGCCGGCAGAATGCGCTCCTCTGCCTGGCGCGAGAAGATCGTGTAATTTACCTGTACAAAGTCGAGGTTGCCGGTGCGGATCAGTCGCTCCATGGTGGCGTAGTATTCGGGGCTCCACTGCGTGACGCCGACATAGCGTACCCGGCCCTCGTCCTTCCAGCGCCGGAGGAGATGCAGCACCTGATCGTAGTTCTCCAGGCTGTGCACCTGCTGGACGTCCATCCTACTGCGCCAAAGCCGTTCCATCGAGCGGCGGAACTGGGCTTCCGAATGGCTGTCGTCGGAAAGCCATTCGCCAGTCGTCCAGGTCTTGTTGGTGATGAACAGGTCGTCGGCAATGCCGAGTTCGGTGGCGAAGTCTCCGACACTCACCTCCGACATGCCGTAAAGTGGCGAGGTGTCGATCACCCGCCCACCGGCCTCATGAAAGCGGCGGATGATCTCGCGGATATGCCCGCGCGGCTCGCCCGGCAGTATGTCGAAGGTCTCGAAAGTGCCGAGGCCGATAACCGGAACCTGCTCTCCGGTCTTCGGGATGGCCCGCCTGATAATGGGCCGATCGCCAGTCGCCTGGGCAAATGCGCGCCCGCCGCTCAGCGATCCGGTGGCGAGAGCGCCTATGGCTGCACCTGCCGCCTGCAAGATTGTTCGCCTTTGAATTCCCGTCATGTCAGTCTCCGTGCCTGTTGCAAAGGCCGCAGAATTAAGATCTTCGCGGGCAACCGTCGCTCACGATCCTGATCTCAACCGCACGGAACTGACATATTCGGAAGGCACCGCTTGCTTTCCATCACACATCTTAGTGAGGACGGTATTCGGATGGGAAACATCCGACCACTTTGTGGAACACGCGCGCAAAATGTGTCGGGCTTGAAAAGCCGACCGACAGAGCCAGTTCAGTGACGCTCGTCGGGCGCTCGCCCATTATCTGAATCGCCTTTTGTACCCGCAGCTCGTTTATGAATTGCAGCGGCGTTCGTCCGATCGTCGCGCGGAATGCGCGATGGAAATGACCTTCAGAAAGACCCAGTATATTTGCCAGCACCGCGACGCGGATTTCGCCCGGAAGCTGGGCTTCGACATATTCCCTAATCCGGCGGATCCCCCAGGAAGGAAGCTTTCCCGGTAGGGATACGATCGGAGCATTTTCATTTCCGTAGCGGAGCCTCAGGTGCTGGACGAGCGCCAGGGACATCGCGTCGACATATGTGATGTCCAGTTTGCCATCCTGCTCCTGGTACCAGGCGAGCTGACCAAGGAGCGAAACCAGGAAGGGATCTTCCCGAGTGCTGAAGGCGCGGATAGTCGCACCGTCGGTCAGTTCCCGGAACCGGTCGGGTGAGATCGCGATGCTCGCCCACCGCCAGGAGACTGCCTCCAACCTGAGACGGCGCTCCGTATGGGCCGGCAGAAGAGAGGCACAGCCTGCGGCATCGATCCCGTCATAACTGTATCCGCAATCGGTCACATAGCGGTGGCGGGCCGCGCCGCCTTCAAGTGTAGCCATGATGAGGTGACTGGAGGAACGGATGGCGCCTTCCACGAATTCCGTATAGCCGCGGCGTGCCACGTCGAAGCGCCCGTCAGACCACGAAAAAGTTCTGTGTTCGCCGGCGCGGGAGCTGAGATTCTGGAGATAACTGGCATGCGCAGCAACATTCATGGAACTCTCCGCTATGACTTTCACCGACTGGATGTCATCAGATATCCGCCGCCATCACGCGCAACGCAAGCAAGGCGCTCGATAAAAGATACCCGATTATTTGGTGCAAAGCATGAAGAGGATCGCGCCGGATTTCGGCATGCACTTTTCCAATTTCACGAGGACGCACGCATGCGGTGGAGCATGCGCTTGTTGCGAGGGTCCGGGTTGGGAACCGAGGAGATCAGCCGGCGCGTGTATGGCGCGGATGGATCGGTGCAGATGGTCTCCGCATCGCCTGTTTCGACGATATGCCCTTTATGCATGACCACCACGCGGTCGCAGAAATAGCGGACGACGGAAATATCATGCGAGATGAATAAGAAACTCAAGCCGAGCCGCTGCCTAATGCTCAGCAACAGATCGAGAATCTGGCTGCGAATGGAGACATCGAGCGCCGAGGTCGCTTCATCCGCTATGATGACGCGCGGCTCGAGCGCCAGCGCGCGGGCAATTCCTATGCGCTGGCGCTGCCCGCCAGAAAACGCATGCGGATATCGTTCCATGGCCAATGGATCGAGGCCGACCATCTTCAGCAGTTCGGCTACTTTCTCACCGGCCTGCTGATCCGTCATCTTGCCGGAAACGAGAAGCGGATCCGCGATGATCTGCCTTACCGTCATACGGGGATTGAGCGAAGCGAAAGGGTCCTGGAATATCAGCCTGACATCGCGATGATAGGCCCGCAGCTCCGCCTTATTGAGATCCGTTACATCTATCTCGCGCCCTTCGGCCGTTCTGTAGGTGATGCGTCCCGATGTCGGCTCCGTGATGCGAAGAACGAGACGACCGAGCGTCGTCTTGCCGGAACCGCTCTCACCGACGATACCGAGGCTTTCGCCTGGGTAAAGGTCGAAATCAACGTTATCGACCGCCTTCAGTGCGCCACCATTTCCGGAGCCGAAACCAAAGATTTTGCCGACCGAACCGTAGGACTTGGTCAGGCCGCGTACCGAAATCACGGGTTCGACCGCCTTCGCCTCGAACAACGCGGTCGCCGGAGATCCGGCCGCGCCTCTTTCCAGCTTCATCGTGGCATCGAGCAACTGTCTCGTATAGGGATGCGTCGGAGCGTGAAATATCCGGTCCACCGGACCGTTTTCCACGATCCGGCCATAGCGCATCACCGCCACGTCGTCGGCCGTCTCCGCGACGACGCCCATGTCATGGGTGATCAGGAGCATCGCCATGCCGCGCTCCTGTTGCAACCTCCTGATGAGGTCGAGGATTTCCGCCTGCGTGGTAACGTCGAGCGCCGTGGTCGGCTCGTCGGCAATCAGGATATCGGGGTCGCAGGCGAGCGCCATGGCGATCATGGCGCGCTGCCGCATACCGCCGGAAAACTCGAACGTGTAACGGTCAAGCATGCGTTCGGGATCGGGAATCTCCACCTGCCGCAGCAAATCGGCCGCGCGGACGCGAGCATCCTTTTTTGAGAGTTTCCGATGCTGCCGTATGGCCTCCATGATCTGCGAGCCAACCGTATGGACCGGGGACAACGAACTCATCGGCTCCTGAAATACGAGACCTATCCGCCCGCCACGCAAGGCAAGTATCTCGCGGCCGCGTTCGGGAAGGGCAGCGATGTCCACCACCCCGTCCGGGCCATCGAGAAGGATCTGCCCGCCGACAAGTCGGCCCGGTTTATCGATGATCCGCATCAATGCCCGGGCGGTCACGGATTTGCCCGATCCGCTTTCGCCGACCAGGCAGAGCGTCTTCCCCCGCCGCAGATCGAAGCTGACATCGCGCACGGCATGCAGAATGTGCGTCCTGAGGTGGAAGTCGAGAGAGAGGTTGCGAACAGAAAGCATGGTGTCCCGCATGGTCATGTCGCCTCTCAGCTCTCGTAAGGATCGGCCGCATCACGCAGCCCGTCGCCGAAGAAATTGAAGGAAAGCACGGCGGTCACGACCGCCAGGCTTGGCCAGATCAGAAGCCACGGAGCGGTGGCGACGGAGCGGACATTCTGCGCATCCTGCAAGAGAACGCCCCAGCTCACCACAGGCGGCTTCAGACCGACGCCCAGGAAGGAAAGCGAGGTTTCCGCGACGATCATCGTCGGCACCGCCAAGGTCACCACCGCCAATATGTGGCTGGTCAGCGACGGCAGAATATGACGGAAGATGATCCGGCGCTCCCGGGAACCGTCGAGACGCGCCGCGGTGACGAAATCCTCGCCGCGAAGGGCGAAGAAACGTCCTCTCACCTCTCTGGCGAGACCTGTCCAGCCGAGCAGCGAGACGATCAGCGTCACCACGAAGTAAACCGACAAGGGCGACCAGGTCAGCGGGATAGCAGCCGCCAGACCAAGCCAAAGGGGGATCGTCGGCATGGCGCTGACGATCTCGATGATCCGCTGAATAACGGTATCGACCCATCCGCCATAGAAGCCGGATATCGCTCCGAAGACGACGCCGAGCGTGAGCGAGATCGCGACGCCCACAAGGCCGATCGACATGGATATTCGCGTCCCATAGATCAGCCGGCTGAGCAGATCGCGGCCGAGCCGGTCCGATCCCAGCAGATACATGGGTTCACGGCTGTCGAGGGGACCCAGAAGATGCGTCTTCATGGGGATCATTCCCCAAAGCCTGTAGGCCGGCCCGTCGACGAAAAAACCGATGGGTATCACCTTGTTCTCATCGATGACGAAGGTCCGACGCAAGGCCTGCGGCTCGATCTCGATGCGGTAACCCTTCACATGCGGAAGAAATTCGTGCCCCCCGCCCGCCGTCGGAGCGAAGAAGGAGATGCGCTGCGGCGGTGCGAAAGTATATTGCGGCCGGGAGGCATTCGGCAGCCCAGGCGCCAGGAATTCGGCGAATGCGCCGACAAGGTAGAGAAGCAGGATAACGCATCCCGCGAATGCCGCGACCTTGTTGCGGAAAAAGCGGTGCCGGATGAGGGTCCATTGCCCGGCGGCGGCCTCCGACGTAATCGAACCTCCCGGTTTCAGGGGACTTATCGCCGGACCGGCATCAATGGACGGGAGAGGTCTGCTGTCAGCCAACATGGGTCAGATCCTCTCGATATCAGTTGAACCGGATGCGCGGATCGAGCACCGCAAGCAGGATGTCCGAGATGAGCATTCCGACCAGCGTCAGGACGCCCATCAGCAGGATAAAGCTGCCGGCGAGATACATGTCCTGGCCGACCAGGGCTCGAAGCAGCAGTGGACCGGCGGTCGGCAGATTGAGGACGATCGCGGTAATGGTGACCCCGGAAACGAGATCAGGCAGGACCCACCCGATCGAGCTGACGAACGGATTGAGCGCGATGCGAACCGGGTATTTCAGGATCACCTTGTACTCGGGAAGCCCCTTGGCGCGAGCGGTCACCACATAGGGCCGGCTCAGCTCGTCGGAAAGATTGGCGCGGAGCACACGGATCATCGCCGCCGTGCCGGACATGGCGATGACGATCAACGGAATCCACATATGGGACAGCATGTCCAGGAATTTGGCCATGCTCCACGGCGCGTCGGCATACTGAGGCGAGAATATGCCGCCGACGCTCTGACCGAAAAAACGATACCCGACATACATCAGCGTCAGGGCAAGGATGAAGTTCGGCACCGCAAGGCCGATGAAGCCGAGGAAAGTAAAGGCATGGTCGCCGAAGGAATGGCGGCGCACCGCCGAATAGATGCCGATCGGCAGGGATATCGCCCAGACGAGAAAAAGGCTCGCCAGCGAAATCAGAAGGGTCGAACCCATGCGCTCCCAGATGAGGGTCGATACGGGCTGGTTCCATTCGAACGAATAGCCGAAATCGCCGCGCGTCAGAATTCCCGTGATCCACACGAGATATTGGACATAGACCGGTTGGTCGAGGCCGTACTGACTGCGCAGGCGCGCGATCGTCGCCTCATCGAGATTCTGCCCGCCATCCGCCATCGTCGACAGGAGCGATGTCAGGTAGTCGCCGGGCGGAAGCTGGATGATCATGAAGGCGATCAACGACATGCCGAACAGTGTCGGAACCATGTAGAGTACGCGCCGGATGATGTAGGCGAGCATGATTTCTCCTCCCTCCTCGCATGCATCTCATTTCCAGGTGAGATGGACCACCTCCATGGCCTCGATTGAAGGTATTTCGATTTCGACCCGGCCGTGAACTGCGCTGCAGATGCACTCCTGGTCGCTGACGAGCAGCCGCGCGGAGGCGCCTTTACAGCCTTGCGGCAACGCCACCGAAACACGCTGCTGACCGATGGGGAAGATTTCCCGCAGCGGCCCTTTCATCATCATCGGGTTGGTCAGGTTGACAAGGCAGACCGCAAGCGCCTCCCGGCTCTCGTGAACCGCGATGTCGAGAACGCCTTTTCCCTCGACCGTGACGCGATGATCCTTCCCGAGTGCCCAGTTCACGGCATTGGCGATCAGCCTGCCATGGTCGGGGGCCAGGACCTCCCAGAATATTTCGCCGATATTCCACGGGATGTAGACGGTCCTGCCGCCGTAGCCGGTGTCGCGGGCGACCATTGCAGCGCCTTTCGGCTCCTCGCGTGGATAGACCTCCTCCATCGGCAGGTCCGGGAAATCCGGCACATAGAGGAACGGCGTGCTCACCCCTTCCTTCGGTTCCACCGCGATCAGCCGCGTGCCCCCGATGATGCGCGAGGCGCCTTCGTAGCCGTCATTCAGAGGATGAGTACTTGAAAGGGCGATATAGGTGTTCTTCACCGGGCCGCGCGCCGGTGCGGTCATCGACGCGGCGAAGGTTTCCGCCAAGCCGAAATCGGCACGTCGTCTTCCGGCGGCATCGTAGAGCGACGTCTCGTTGGCCGCGACCACCGAGCCGCCGCGCCTGACGTAGGCATCGATCGCCTCGCACTGCGCATCGGACAGATACGTGGCGTTGGCCAGGATGATCAGCTTGAACCGATCCAGTTCCTCCCGGGTCATCACCTGATCGGAAAGGAACTCGAACGGTATGCGGGCTTCTACCAGCGCATGATAGAAACCGAGATCGTTCCTTTCGGCGAGATGCCGCTCCTCGGGAGCCCAGTGGCGCAGTGTGGTCGAGGGATCGATAACGGCGATCTCGGCGGTTGGCTGCATGTTCTCCAGCCAAGGCTCTATATCCGCATGCAGATTGAAGGCCTCCACGACCGGCTTGACCCATCGCTGATCGGGAACGCAGGCGTTGAACTTCGTGAACCACGGAAAGAGCCCCTGGGCGATCCCGTCATGGATCCAAAGCTTGATTTCCTCTCCACTCTGCACGGAATCCTTCCAGCGATATTCCTCCTCCGGGCCGATGGAGGTGATCAGGCCGACAGGACGATCGCGAAACGTGCCGCGAATCCTCTTGCCGTTCCGGCCTGCCGACCAGCCCACTTCCACGCCCCGGCGCGCCTGGTGGTCGACGAAAAGGATCGGGCAGTGCTTCTGGATCAGCGAGAGATCGAATTCCATCAGCGAGGAGCCGCTCATGTTCGGAATGAAAGACGCATGCGGCCGGATCGCCTTGACCGTTTCGTCCCAGTGGATGACGAGGTCCGTGAGAATGCGCCGGCGCCACGCAGCCCATGCCTGCCATGCCGGATCCGTTGCATCGGCGGCAAGCGGCAGCTCGAAGCCGGTTTCGTCGCGGAAGCGCTTTCGGTTCTCTTCACTGTAGGAAATGCCATGTCCCTGCCAGCGATTGGCAAAAACCGCATCGATGTCATAGCGCTCGACGATCTCGCGGATGACGTCCGTGGTGAAATCGCGGTTATAGCTTCCCAGCGCATCGGTCACATAGATACCGGGAAACGCCCAGTGCTCCCGCGGATTTCCGTCCTTGTCGATCGCGACCCATTCCGGATGCGCCCATGCGGCCTCCTCATGTATGGCATGCGGATCCACGCGTGCCATGACATGCATGCCTAACCTGCGTGCGCCCTCGACGATCTCGCCGAAGGGATCGCTATCTCCGATGAACTTCGAAACGTAGTGCAGCGGAATATCGCTCGGATAATAGGCGATATAGCCGCCGGCCGACAGGCAAACCGCGTTGGATTTCGTCCTTCGGAAAAGGTCGATCCAGAACTCCGGATCGTAGCGCGCCGGATCGTCCTCCGCGAATGTAAGCTGGGTCCAGCGGGTTGCGGATCTGTACCATTCCCTGGAACGGCTTTCGGTCGGGGAGGAATTCGTCCTGTTCAGCATGATGCGGGTTTCCATGGCAAAAAGGTGCCGTCGCCGCCGTTTCCGACGCCGCCTGAGGTTAGGGGTTTCGCCGCCCGCCCACGGAGGCGAGCGGGCGGCGCGGGAGGTCAGGCCTTGAAGAAGGTCTCGGGATTGGCTGGTGCCGGCGTCGGATAGCCCCAGGAATTCGGCATGGTTTTCGCGACATTCACCATGTCGTTCTTGACCACACCGTAGCTGTCGCTTGGAAGGCAGATGCCGAATACGTAGAATTGGTCCGCCGCACTCTCGAGAATCTGCGCCATCAGCCGCTTCTGCTCTTCGGGATCGGGCGAGCCGAGAACCTGATCGTAGAGCGCCAGCGCCTCGCGAACCGGCTGCGGCGGCTCGACCGCACCTTTGGAGGACGGGTCGCGATACCAGAGTTGCCAACCCTTGGCATAGAGCGCCTCGGTGGTATTCGGCAGGAAGTAACGCGGGTCGAGGATGGCGGCAATTCCGCCATTTCCACCGAACCGGTGGGCCGTCGCATCGTATTCGATGCCTTGGCGCACCCGCACCTCCCAAAGCGAGCGATCCATCGTCCGCATCTGGACATCCACCCCGACCGCCTGGAACATCGGCAGAGCCAGCTGGAAAATATCAAGGAAGGTCGCGCGCGCCTGGTCGATCTCGAAAATCACCGTCACCCTTCGGCCGTTCTCGTCGAGCCTGAAGCCCTCACCGTCCTTGTTCGGCAGTATTGCATCCAGAAGCGCGTTGGCGGCGTCGGGATCGTATTGGGTATGTTGCGTTGCAAGCCGCTCATTGTAGAGCGGATCCTCCGGCCGGATCGCCGGCTGAGACACGGTTCCCTGCCCGATGAACACGGTGTCGATGATCGCCTGCCTGTCGAGCGACATGGAAAGTGCTGCGCGAAAATCCCTGTTGTTGAAAAGCTTCCGCTTTGCCTCGTCCGGATGGTTGAGGTTGAGCTGGAACACCATCTCGTTGGTTTCTGTGGAGTTCAGCGTATAGAAACCAAAGCCACCCTGCTGCTGCGCATCGTAAAGAACGGCCCGGTTGGCAGGAGTGGCGATATATTGGTCCATCAGGTCGATTTCACCCTGCATGGCCTTCAACAGAAGCACCTGCGGATCGGAGACCATCTGATAGACGATCCGGTCGAGATACGGCAGTTGATTGCCTTGCGGATCGACCTTCCAATAATACGGATTGCGCTCGGCAATCGCGCGGTCCGTGGTTTCGCCGGGCGCAACCGTCATCTTCCACGCATGGATCACCGGCCGCCTCGAATTCTGGAAGAACTCGTTGTCGACGACAAGGCCTGCCTCGCGCTGGAAAAGCTGGATCCAGCCCGAAGCGCCCTTGGCCTTGGCCTCTTCCTCGGCATTGGGATTATATTTCGCGTGGAACTGCTTCAGATAATGTTTCGGAGCGCGGGTCGTCTGATCGTCGTTTGCCCAGGCCAGACGCAGTGGAAACAAACCGTTGGGCTTTTCGAACAGGACCTTGAAGGTTACATCGTCCACCGCTTCGAAACGGGCACGCTTGCCCCCGGCCGTCAAATGGTTCTGCCCGACGTCGTTCAATCCCTCGTAGGAGAATACGTCCTCGTACCAGAACATGATGTCTTCGGTCGTGAACGGAGCGCCGTCCGACCATTTCATGCCCTTGCGCAGGCGGAAGGTGAATTCCGTCGCTTCCGCATTGCTTTCATAGTGCTCTGCAACGTTCGGCACCACGCCGGACCAATCGGGCGCATAGCGTAAAAGCGGCTCATAGGCCTGGTACCGGAACAGCATCGAAAGCGAGCCGCCGCCAACGATGGCGCTTTTCCAGTCTCCGCCATGCTTTCCGACCCTTTCCAGCGGCGTAACCACCATTGGATTGATCGGAAGACGATCGACGACCGGCGGAAGCTTACCCGCTTCAACAAGCGATTTCAGCGTATCCGGCTCCACGGGTTCGGCTGCAAAGCCATGAGACGGGAAGCAGGGCAACAAGGCGGCTGCGGTTCCCGCAGCCAGAAAATTACGACGAGTGAATTCGCGCATGGGTTCCTCCTCGACGAGGGTACGCGGCCATCCTCCTCATAAGACGCTTGCGTACCGGACTCGAAAACGGCGCTTTCGTTAGCTTCCTATTTCCGATAAAGTTAGCTTGCAGATATATTTTTGTTAGGTAAAGCGTTATGTTCAAACTTCGCCATCCTCTGTGGAAAGAGGGCTAAGCTGGGATTTCAGCGCCCGAGAATCCGCCCCGCAAAAAACCACCGCCGAGAAACCCTGATGACAAAAGTGACCTTGGAAATCATTGCCCGGCACACCGGGCTTTCGAAATTCGCCGTATCCCGATCGCTTTCGGGAAAGGATGGCGTCAGCGCCGAAACGAGGCGGAGGGTCGAAGCAGCAGCCCTGGAACTGGGATACAGGCGAAGCCGCTCGGCTGATCCGCAAAGCGAGATCGGCATCGTCTTCCATGATGTCGACATCATAAACAGCGAGCTGCGGCACATGATACAGGATGGTGTCCAGCGCGAAGCCCACCGCACCGGAAGACAAATTCGGCTGCAATGGACCCATGATGTGGAGCGCGTCGCCGAAATGGCCGAAACCAGCGCCGGGCTCATACTTGTCGGCCCGCATGAGAAGGCCACACTGGATATCGTAAGAGCGTCCGGCGTACCGGCGGTGCGCATGGGCTGGGTCGATCCCCTGGAGGCCGCCGACCATGTCGGGGGTACCGATCACGAGGCCGGTGCCGCGGTTGGGGATTATCTCATCGGCCTCGGCCACCGAAGCATCGCATTCATCCATGGAATGCCGGGCTACCGCGGTCGGCTGGAGCGATATTACGGCCTTCGGGAGCGCGTCGAGGCGCATGGCGGCATCGAGCTCAACCAGATGTGGTTCGACGAAAATGACGGGTTCGTCCCTGCGCTTCGAGATCTTCAAGCCAAAGGTGCGACGCCGACGGCGCTTTTCTGCGCCCATGATGGGTTGGCGCTCACCGCCGTCTCGGCATTGCTCGCTCTCGGCTACCGGATTCCGGAGGATATGTCGGTAGTCGGCTTCGGCGATTTTTCGGCGGCAACCCAGATTGCGCCCAATCTAACGACCGTGAAGGTGCACGGCGTGGAAATGGGAGAGGTCGCCCTGCGACTGCTCATCGAACGCATAAACGCCGAAAGCGAGTCCCTTCTGCCGGCCCGCCGGGTTCTGCTCGCCTCGACATTCGTCGAACGGCGCTCCTCCGGCCCCGCCCCCTCCAAGCCGAAACTGCTTTGACAGTCGCGGTTAGCGCATTCTCATGGATGCGCGATAGCTGTTACATGCATGACACATCCTGCGCCTAGAGCATTGCGCCGGATGAACATTAGCGAGATCGGATCTCATCATGACGGACTTTCCCGGCCTGACCATAACCCATTTGGGGCACCCGACCCGGCTGAAGTGGCATCGACTGCGCCGCAGCTTTTCCGATCCGCTGTTCGGCCGCCAAACCATGGCCGAAGGCTTCCGGCTCGGCGCCTCGATGGAGCTCGATCTGAGGGTCCGGGGCGACGGCGGTTTCGTGGTTCTCCACGATGAAGAACTCCAAGGCGAGACGACCGGGCACGGACTTGTCCGCATGGCCTCCGTATCCGAACTGCGCGGGTTGTGCATGATTGATGGCGGTCATGACCTGACACTGAGCGAGGACCTTGCGGCCATGCTCGATGCAGCGCATCCGGATGCATTGCTGCAATTCGATATGAAGGACGGTTTCGCCACGGTGAGCGAGAGCGGCATGGACCATATCGCAGACCATTTCCGCCATGCCGGATCGCAGATCATCATCAGCGCGGCGGACCTCGATCTCGTGCTCGCAGTGAAGGATCGCCTTCCCGGTCTCCGGCGCGGCATAGATCCGACCGACAAACTGGTGGAAATCTATCGCCACGAAGGACTGACGGCAGCCGAGCGCGAGCTTGTCGCGGATCTCGCCGGCCCCACCGAGCCGGATACGATCTATCTCGCCTGGCAGCTCGTTCTTCAGGCTGCTCGCGACGGGCTCGATCTCATCGGCCTCTGCCACGACCATGGTAAGCTCGTCGATGCCTGGACCTACAATCTGAAGAACCCGGAAACCGGATTCAGCGATGCGGAATGGCGCGAGTTTTCCGGGCTGATCGAGCTGAAACCGGACCAGATCACCACGGACGAAGCCCCCGCCACCGAACGCGCATGGAACAGTAAGCTGGCGGAAGCGGCCTAACCCGCCTCCTCCAAAAGGCCCTCCATCTCCATCAGGAAAGCGAATTCGGCTTCCAGCTGAGGAGCATAGGCGACCACCGGCCCGCCTCCTGTCAGAATTTCGGCAAGCGACGGAACCGCCACCTTCGCACCCGCCTCACGCGCGATCAGCACGCCGGCCAGCATGTCCCACACCGAAAGATGCCGCTCGTAATAGAGATCGGCGATGCCCTCCGCCACGCGAACGAGACCGATCGCCGCCGCCCCCATGCGCCTATAATCGATGCCGCGTTCGTAGAGCCGGCGGGAGATGGCAAGATAATCCTCGAACTCCGTGCGACGTGAGTGCCCCAAGATGGCGATCGCCTGTGTGGGATCGGTCGTCCTCGCGGCAGCGATCGGCACGCCTTCCTTGAAGGCGCCCTCGCCGCGGATCGCATGAAAAACACTGTCTTGCGCCGCGTCATAAATGACGCCGACCTGGATTTCGCCGTCCGAGACGAAGGCGATGGACACGCCCCAATGGCGGAAGCCGCGGATAAAATTGGTCGTGCCGTCGATCGGATCGACCACCCAGGTTCCGGCGTCGCCGGAGCGCCCTCCACCCTCTTCTCCCATGAAGGCATCCTCGGGAAAGGCCGCAAGCAAGGCGGAACGAATTGCCTCTTCGCTGCGGCGGTCCGCGATTGTCACAAAGTCCTGCGGGCCCTTGTTCTCCACCTCAAGCGTTCCGGGCATCGCCTCCCTGCGGAACCGCGCCACGTCCTTGCCGACCCGGCGCGCAACCGATACTGCGGTCTCGGCTCGCGCCCGAAGGGTCGAATTGTCGAACATGAAATCCATCTATGCGCTTCTTCGTTTGATGAGCGTGATCGGCGTGAACTCCACCCGTGCGACCGCCTCCGGTTCGGCGATCCGGCTGATCAGAAGATCGAGCGCCTGTTCCGCCTGCACTTCGCAAGGCTGCAGAAAAGTGGTGAGTTCATAGGCGCCCCAGCTCGCCTGGGGAATGTCGTCATGGCCGATGATGCGCACCGGCGGCGAGCCGCTTCGGTCGAGATCGCGCGCCAGCCGGTCCAACACCCCGCAGGCCATGTAGTCGTTGACGCAGAAGACGCCGTCGATTTCCATTTCCAGAATCCTCTCGGCCGCCTCGAAACCATCCCTGTAGCCGTTGATCGGGACCGGAACCAGCCGCGCCTCGATACCGAGCCCTGCGCAGCGCGCAAGGAAGGCTTCCGCCCGCCGCCGCGCGGAATAGGAGACGGCGGTGCCGGCCACGACCGCAAGCCGTTCGGCGCCCGCTTCGAGCAAATGATTGGTCGCCATCTGCCCCGCCATCCGGTCATCCGAAACAACCCGGTCGACGAAGGGGAAATCCTCTCCCTTGTTGATGAGCACGATCGGAACGCCTTCGGCGGCGCATTCCTCACAGATGTCGGAGGGCGGCGCATCGGAGGTGACGATGACACCCGAGACGGCGTAATGCAGCAACTGGCCGATTACGGCGGACGTATCCGCCTCCTTCGAGGTCGGCAGCAGCATGGGCCGGAAATTGCGCGCCAGAAGCGCCCGCGCCAGGTGCTCGATCTGCTGCATGCGAAAGGGATTGTCGAAGCCCGCCGCCACGAGACCGACGATATCGGAACGCTTGTTGGTGAGACTGCGCGCCAGATAATTCACCCGATAGCCGAGCTCCTTGGCCGCCTGGAAGACCTTTTCCCGCGTCTTGGGAGAAACGCTGGCATCTGGCGTGAAGGCGCGCGAAACAGCGGCGCGGGATACGCCCGCCGCACGCGCCACATCGAAGGAGGTAACCCGGCGCTGCTCCCGGATCGCGCCATTCGTCCCCTTCGCACGCATCAGGTCCGGCAGGTCGGTGCAGATGCCGAGAACCGGCAGCGCCATGATGTCCTTCAGCACCTCCGGCCGCTCCTCGTGCCAGAGCACCAGCTCCTTGCCATCGGCAAAAGCCCTTTCGATCAGTTCGCCGGTGACGAATTCCTGAGGCGTGTCGCTCGCCCTTTCCCAGCACAGATGCAGGATATCGGCGCCGGCCTCCTCGCCGAGCTCGTGCGGATCATGACCAACGCGGATCAGCACCGAGAGCGGATAGTCGCAGCCCATGTCCCGCAATTCGCGCACCTGCGCCACATCGAACGATCCGAGGCAGGCGAAGCGCTGCTCTACCTCCTTCAGGTGCCGCCAGCAGAGCGGGCCTGTGCTCGGCCGCTTCAGCTCCACATAGAGCCCGCAGCCCGTCTCACGGGCAAGCGCGGCAACCTCCTCGAAACTCGGCACGGCCGGCACGGCCGAGCGCAGCTCCGCGAATGTCATTTGCGAAATATGCAAATCCTTGCCGAAGACACGCTCCAGATGATCGTCGTGACAGACCACCACCACGCCGTCGGCCGTCATCTGGGTGTCGAGCTCCCACATCTCGGCGCCGAGCTCGGCCGCCTTGCGGAAAGCCGCGAGCGTGTTTTCCGTTATGTGGCCGCTCGCACCGCGATGACCGATGCAAAAGGGCAGCCTTCCCTTGTTTTCCGGCCAGCCAAAGCGCTCCATGAACACCGTGAAATCCCGCATGGTCAGAGCCTCCGGCCGTCTTCGGCAAAGACGAAGGCCGCCTTGCTGTCGAGGTTCCAGCGCACGTCGTCGCCCGGCTTCAGATCGCCGCGCACCGGCTGGATCGATCGCAGCACCGAGCCGTCCGCGAACATCACGTCATAGAGGTTTTCCCGGCCTTGCGTCTCCGCGAAGGAAATCCGTCCGGTGACCGGGACATCGCCCCCATTGCCGAAATGCTCCGGCCGCACGCCAAGCATCAGCGGCGTGCCGTCCGGCATGCCGGAAAGGGCCGCAAGCGGCAGTCTGATACTGCCATCGCCAAGCACGAATTCGCCCTGCTCCGCCGTGCCTTTCAGGAAGGAGATCGGCGGGTTGCCGAGGAAACCGGCGACGAAAGCCGTGCGCGGATCGTTATACATTTCGGACGGCGTGGCGATCTGGACGATCTCGCCCGCCTTCATGATGGCGATGCGGTCGCACATCGACATGGCTTCCACCTGGTCGTGGGTGACCAGTATGGCGGTGATGCCCGTCTCCTTCTGCAGCCGGCGGATTTCCGAGCGCATTTCGAGCCGCAGCTTGGCATCGAGATTGGCGAGCGGCTCATCAAGCAGCAGCACGTCCGGGCGGCGGATCAGCGCGCGGGCAAGCGCCACGCGTTGCTGCTGGCCGCCGGAAAGCTGCGATGGACGCCTGTCGAGCAGATTGTCGATATGGACGAGCGCGGCGATCTCCGCGACCCGCTTCCTGATCTCCGCGGTCGCCACCCGCCGAACCGTCAGGGGAAAGCCGATATTCTCGGCAGCCGTCATATGCGGATAGAGCGCATAGGATTGGAAGACGACGCCGACATTGCGCTCCTGGCTCGGCAAGTCGGTGACATCCTTGTTGCCGAAGAGAATGCGGCCGGAAGTCGGCCGATGGATGCCGCAGATCGAAAACAGCGTGGTGGACTTGCCGCAGCCGGAAGGGCCGAGCAAAGCCAGCATCTCTCCGGAGCCGACGTCGAGATCCATGTCCTCGATAACCTTGGTAGACCCGAAGCTTTTTGAAAACTTTTCGAGCAGGATACGCATCAGCCCTTGGTGCCTCCGCCGTAGATGTTCATGAGATGCTTCTGGAAGAAGACGTAGAGGATGAGGACCGGCACGACGTAGAAGACGCCAACGGCCTTGAAGGTCCCGAAATCGAAATTGTTGTCGTCGACGATCAGGCCTGCGAGATAGACCGACAGAACCTGCACCTGCGCCCCCGGCGCCAATACCTGCGGCAGGATGAATTCGCTCCAGCCGGTGAGGAAGGAGAAGAGGCCAAGCGCCATGATCGCCGGCTTGATCTGCGGCAGCACCAGCCTGCGCCACACCGTGAAGCGCGAAGCGCCGTCCACCAGGCCGGCCATCTCGATCTCCCAGGGGACGGTGTCGTAGAAACCCTTCATGAGCCAGATGCCGAGCGGCAGATCGATCGCCGCCTTGACCAGGATCACCCCGATCAGCGAATTGTAGAGCCCGATCCACTGCAGCACGACGAAGATCGCGATGATCAGCGTCACAGACGGGAAGGCGTGCAGCACCATGACGCCTGCGAGGAAGACGCCGCGCGCCGGCACGTTCAGGCGCGACAGCACATAGCCGGCCATCGAGGAAACGAGGAGGATGACCGCGGTGATGCTGCTGGCGAAGATGAAGGTGTTGAACGTCACGCGCCAGATGTTCGGCTTGCCCGTCTTGGTTTCCCAGAGGAAGCTCCAGTGGCGCAGCGTGAATTGGCTGGGGACCAGCGAACCTGCCTGAGAATCCGTGACAGTATCGATGAACAGATAGGCATACATCAGCAACAGTGGCAGGCTGATGAGCCCAAGCAGCAGGATCACCGGCAGGCTGGAAAAGTTCGCGGAGGTGCGGCGCTTTTGGGCCATCATCAATCCTCGATCAACGGCTTGGAGATCAGCGTGTCGTAGCGGAAGACGCGCAGGTAGATGAGGGAGAGGATCACACCGATCACCACCAGGACCAGCGCCATGGCGGCGCCAAGCCCGTATTCGAGATTGCCGGTATAGTTCTGGAGCGCGGTATGGTAGGCGGCGAGCGACCACACTTCGGTCGCCCGCCCCGGCCCGCCGCGGGTCGAAAGCAGGATTTCGTTGAAGGAAGCGAGCAGCGACAACGTCTGGTAACAGGTCACGAACAGGATCGGCCAGCGAAGCTGCGGCAGGATGATATAGCGGATCTGCTGCCAGCGGCTGGCACCATCCACCTCGCTTGCATGGAACTGCGCCTCGGGGATCGCCTTGATCGCCGAGGAGAAGACCAGCATGCCCATGGACGCGCCGATGAAGCCGTTGATCAGGATCACGAAGAACCAGGCGTTATAGGCACTGTCGAGCAGGTAGTTCTTGGGCGGATGGCCGAACTGGCCCATGAACATGGAGATGAAGCCGCTATCCCAGGTGAGCCATTTCCACATCAGCACGTAGATCACGACAGGCGTGATGCGCGGCAGGAGCCAGATGGCCCGGAAGATGGATGCGGTCGTCGCCGGCATGTAATGCGTCGTGACGGCGAGGAACAGCGCGTAGCCGACATTGAACAGAAGCAGCGTCACCGCGACATAGAAGGCGGTGTTGACAAAGACCTGGGCCATATCGGGAGAATTGCCGATGACCCGGAAATTATCGGTGGTCCAGACCCAGCCGGTATAGGTGGCTCTCGCCATTGCCTCCTGCTGCTCGGGCGTCAGCGTCACGCCGAGTTTTTTCAGCCCTTCCATCAGCGCTTCCCGGCTTTCAAAGCGGGTATTGATGACCGAGCGATTGAAGAAGTCCGAAATCTGCTTGGTCTGACGCGTCGATGGCCGCTCCTTGAGAGCCTTGATCATCCGCTCCGCCTCGCGCCGGGACGCATGAACCTCCCCCAGATGCTCCGTCCGCAACTCGGCGGCAATCGCCGAAGCAAGGCCGGCGGCCTCGACCGCGGCGATGCCTGCCTCGTCGATCACGAAACGCGGTTCGGAAATGGCGTCCGCGATCTCGGGCATTTCGGTGCGCAGCCGGTTCACCGCGCCCTGCGTGACCTGAAAGGCGCCACCGGAAATGCCCGTCGCGGTGCTCATATTGGTCATCGAGAAGACTCCGGTGAGAATGACCGGCATGAGGTAGAACAGCAGGATCATGATCGCCGCGGGCGCGATCATGACGAGGCCGAGCGTTCGCGATGTTCTCATGGAAAAAGCCCTGGAAGCAAAGCAGGCGGACGGCGGAGTAAGACGCCGCCCGCGGCCGGCGTCAGCGGATGATGATGGCGTCGCCGAGCGTCGACTTCAGTTCCGCCTCGGCATCGTTGACGGCAGCATCGACCGTCTTGGCGCCGGTCCAGCTTGCTTCGAAATTCTTCCACATGATCGTCCAGTATTTGCCGAAATCCGCATTGTTCGGCATGGCGTTGGCATGCGGCAGCAGGCGGGCGGTCGCCTCGCTCGCCCAGCGGTCGGCAGCATAGAGATCGACCTTCGTCTCGGCTTCCGAAATGCCGAGATGGGCGGACTTGATGGCGTGCAGCGCGTTGATGCGCGGTTCAGACGCGATCTTGACGAGATCGGCGGCGATCTGCGTCGTCTCCTCGTCGTGGCCGGCCATCAGGAGATAGGTCAGCGGGTGGGTGAGCGTATTGGCCTTGCCGCCCTCGCCCGCCGGGATCAGCGTGAACTGCACATTGCCGAAGAAGTCCTTAAGGCCTTCCTGGTTCACGAGGCGTGCATAGTGCCAGGTGCCGCCATGCCAGATGCCGGCCTTGCCGGACGCGACTTCCGCCCACCATTGATCGCCCGGCATGCCGATATGGTTCTTCTTGGTGACGCCGGCCGCGACGAGATCGACGAAATACTGATAGGTGCGGGCCATCGCGGCCTTGTCGAAGACGAGCTTGCCCTCCTCCTCCATCACGCCGCCAAAGGAAGTGTAGAACTGCCAATAGTCCGGGCCGTTGTTGGTGCGCGGATAAAAGCCGTAGCCCGCCTGGACGAGACCGGCATCCTGCATCTTCTTGGCGTCTTCCAGCACGTTCTTCAGCGAATATTCGCCGCTTTCGACCTTGGCCGGCAGGGCTTCGATATCGGCATCGCTGTAGCCGATCGCCTTCATGTGAGGCTTCCAGAAGAAGAACGGTCGGGATTCGGCGTCCTGCGGTATGCCGTAGACAGCGCCGTTGAAGGACGAGATCTCCATCAGGTTGGGATAGATGTCGCTGATCGGCCAGCTATCGAGATCGATATAGTCTTCGACCGGCACGATGAGACCCGCCTGTGCCCAGGGACCGATGTCTTCGTGGCCGGTGGCGACGATGTTCGGCGCCTTCTTGGCTTCGGCCGCAAGCGTCAGGGCCTGTTTGAACTCCTCCCAGCCCGAATAGGGCGTCTTCTGAACGGTGATATTCAGTTCTTCGCCACGCACGGCGGCTTCATGTTCGAGCAGGCCGGCGGCGATCTCGATCGCATCGACGCGGTAGTTGTCGTTCGGTCCGGAACCGCCCGACCAGACGGAAATGGTCACGTCCTTGGCAGACGCGAATGCGGCGGTCGAGGCCAACAGAACGGCCGCGAGCGTGACGGACTTGCATGTTGAAAGAACGGTCATAGCCAACCCCCGAGAAGAAAACGGTGTCTTCCGGGCCGCAAAGATCGGTCGTGCCGGGGCCGCGGAAGCGTTGAAAGGATCATCAACGAGGCTTGATTTACGGGCGCCGCATAACAGCCAAATGACAGAATGTACGCGTGTGCAATTTTCCTCAGAGGGAATTTCCGACAACACCGCGCCCCGATTTGCCTCCGGACAAGTGGCTGCAGAATTTAACCCGCGTCGAAACCGACTTAGAGAACCCGCTCTTTCCCGCCCTTCGCTGATTCAGTTGAATTCCGCCATTACTGACGCTATATAACGTCATAATAATTGGCAATCGAACATGGAGTGAGAGAAATGGGTCTCGCCCAATATGCAGACGACGGGCTCTTCGCGCCACGCAAGATTGCGGATGCTTTCCGGACGACAAGCGAGGAAATCGCCCGTACCACCGGGCTCGGCAAGGACGCTATCCAACGCAAGGACCGCATCCGCTCCGGCAAGACGCAACGGCGCCTGCGCGAGATGGTCGAGGTCGTCAACAAGGTCGAGCCGCGCTTCGGCTCTGCATTGATGGCCTATGCTTGGTACCGCTCCGAGCCCTTGCCCGGCTTCTCCGGCCAGACCGCCATGCAGCTGGTTCGCGATGGACGCGCTGACGAGGTCCTCGACTATATCGACGCGGTCGATGCCGGCGTTCATGCATAGCCCTGGCCGATGCGATATGAAGGAAAACTCTACCGGGCGCTGAACCCGGTCTATGCGCGGCAGCCGCTCTTAGGCCGTGGAGCGGAACTTTACGGCGGCCGGTTCAACCCCAAGGGAATGCCGGCGCTCTATACCTCCCTGTCGGTTCTTACAGCGTTGCGCGAAGCCAATCAGGTCGGCAATCTGCAGCCGACGACACTGGTCTCATATGAAGCTGTTTTCGAGCGCGTCTTCGACGGCCGCGACGAAGATGCCCTTCAGGCCGAAGGAATGGGTGCCGCCGCGATCTCAGACGCGACATGGCGCGATCAGATGAAATCAGGTGGCGAAGCCAGAACGCAGGGTTTTGCCAGACGGCTTGTCGCCGCCGGCTATCAAGGCCTGCTCGTCAGGAGTTTCGCTCCCGGCGCAACCAGAGAGGATCTGAACCTCGTTCTTTGGACCTGGGGTGAAAGTCTTCCCGCACTGCTCACCTTGATCGACGACGAGAACCGTCTCGGTCGGCCCGAATAGCCTCGAACGCACCGGAAAAGCCTCACCGGTCGCGCTAGCCTTCCTCATTAAACCGGTGTGCAACACCCAGCCTCCTGCCAGTGTGCCGGATCGGCAAACTTTAATGACAATTCGCTCGCGATCATATTTTTCTTTTCTCGTACATATTTAAAAGTTGACACGCGTAAACTTGATATTCTAATACTCCACCGCATTCGAGGTTGGGAGGGCCGCCTCGGGTGCAGAGTATCAAAGGCCCCGTGCCCATCTTTCCTGGGGAGGAAATATGTCCATTAAGAAAATCGCCGCTGCGCTCGCACTGTCCGCAGCATTTTCCATGTCCGCAGCCGCAGCCTATGCGGAAGGCATCGGCGCCTCGCTCCTGACGCAGCAGCATCCCTTCTATATCGAGCTCGCCAATGCGATGACGGCTGAAGCCAAGGCCAAGAACGTTCCGCTCGAGGTCTCAATCGCCAATCAGGATCTCAACAAGCAGCTCGCCGACGTCGAAGACTTCATTGTCAAGGGCGTCGATGTCATCATCATCTCGCCGGTCGACAGCCAGGGCGTCGTGGCCGCGATCGCCAAGGCCGAGAAGGCAGGCATCAAGGTCATCACCGTCGACGTGCCGGCCGCAGGCGTGAAGGTTACCTCGCATATCGGCACCGATAACTTCACCGGCGGCGTCAAGGCCGGCGAACTGATGGCCAAGGAGCTCGGCGATAAGGGCAATGTGGCGATCATCGACTATCCGACCGTCCAGTCCGTCGTGAACCGCATCGAAGGGTTCAAGAAGGCGATCGGCGAACATCCGGACGTCAAGATCGTCGCCCAGCAGACCGGCATCACCCGAGCCGAGGCACTCGCCGCCGCGCAGAACATGCTGCAGGCCAATCCCGACATCAACGGTATCTTCGGCTTCGGCGACGACGCCGCTCTTGCCGCAGCCGTCGCCGTCAAGGCAGCCGGACTGGAAGAGCAGGTCAAGGTCATCGGCTTCGATGGAATGGAAGAGGCGCGCAAGGCCGTCGACAGCAATCCGGTCATGGTCGGTGTGATCCAGCAGTTCCCCGATCAGATGGGCAAGACCGCCGTCGAGACTGCCGTCAAGGTCATTGCCGGCGAGGAAGTCCCCGCCGAGCAGCCGATCGTTCCGGGCGTCTATACCAAGAAATAACTTTCTCCCAAGACGGCTCGCCTACCGGCGATGACCGTTCGAAGCATGGCGGTCCCGCGTCCCAACCCGCGGGACCGCCGGCGAGGAATGAGAAGGAGGCCGCAATGGCTGCGCCCACCGCCGATACCATTCTCAAGATCACCGACATCTCCAAGACCTTCGGCCCCGTCGCGGCGCTCAAGAACATGCATCTCGACGTGCGCCGGGGGCGTGTTCACACGCTGCTTGGAGAAAACGGCGCCGGCAAGTCGACTCTGATGAAGATCCTGGCCGGCATCTACCAGCCGACGGAAGGCAGCATCAGCTTCGAAGGCAAGCCGTATCATCCGGCAAACCCGCAGGACGCCGCCGCTTTCGGGCTGACGATCGTCTTCCAGGAACTCAGCCTCTGCAACAACATGACGGTCGCCGAGAACATACTGGCGACCCGCGAACCGGCGACGGCCGGTTTCATCAACGACCGTAAGCTCAACGGCAGAGCTGCCGAAATCGTCCGCGAGCTCGGGCTGCCTATCTCGGTGGAAGCCAAGGTCGGCGATCTTTCGATCGCCCAGCGGCAGTTGGTCGAAATCGCCAAGGGGCTCAGCATCGAAGCCAAGATCGTCATCCTCGATGAGCCGACGTCTTCGTTGAGCGACAGCGAGGCGGAGATCCTGTTCGAGATCATCGCGCGCCTGAAAAAGCGCGGCGCAGCCGTCATCTACATCTCTCACCGCATGGAGGAGATCATGCGGCTGAGCGACGACATCACCGTCATGCGCGACGGAGAATACATCGCCACAAGAGAGCGCGACGACGTGACGATCGACGAGCTCATCTCCCTGATGGTCGGACGCAAGATGGAGGAAATCTACCCTCCCCGCATCTCGGCCGCGCCCGACATGGCGACTGCGCCCATTCTGTCCGTTGAGAACTTCCATCGCGATGATGAATTCGAGGAGGTTTCCTTCGAGGTCCGCCCGGGAGAAATCCTCGGATTTTTCGGCCTGATCGGTTCCGGCCGCTCCGAAATCATGAATGCGCTTTTCGGCATGCGCCAAGCGGCAGGCACTGTGCGTCTGAACGGTAAGCCCATCGTCCTCGATTCACCGGTGAAGGCAATCGAAAGCGGCTTCGGCTTCGTGACGGAAAACCGCAAGGAAGAGGGGCTCGTCCTCAGCCACAGCGTGGAAAACAACATCTCCATGGTGGCGCTGAAGGATTTCGCCTCGAAACTCGGCTTCCTGCGGCGCCGCGCCGAGCGGCAGGCTGCCGTTTCCGAAGTTGCCAGGCTTGCCATCAAGACCGGTTCGCTCGACACGCCGGCCGGGGCGCTTTCCGGCGGCAATCAACAGAAGATCGTGCTGGCCAAGTGGCTGCTCACCCGGCCCAAGGTGCTGATCCTCGACGAGCCCACCCGAGGCGTCGACGTCGGCGCCAAGTTCGAAATCTACAAAATCATCCGCCAGCTGGCGGCGGAGGGGACGGCCATCCTCCTCGTCTCGTCGGAACTGCCCGAAGTGCTCGGAATGAGCGACCGCATCGCGGTCATGCACGAAGGCAGACTTTCCGGCATCGCCGCGGGTGGTGACCTCAATCCCGAAAAGATCATGGCCCTTGCGACAGGTTTGACAGCATGAACCCGAACACGGCATCCAACGCGATGCTGCTGAAGATTTTCAAGCAGTATGGCGGCATCTTCCTCTCCCTCATCATCCTCTGCGTGATCTTCTCGGTCATGAACCCCCGTTTCATGTCGGTCGCAAACTTCATGAACGTGCTGCAGCAGGTCGCGGTCATCGCGATCGCTGCCTTCGGCATGACATGGGTGATCCTGCTCGGCGAGATCGACCTGTCGATCGGTTCGATCATCGCCGTTGCCGGCATGGTGGGAGCGCAATGCTTCGCCTTCGGCATGGGCTTTGCGCCGGCGCTTGTCCTGACGCTGCTTGCCGGTGCCTTCATGGGCCTGATCAATGGCGTGCTGACCGCCAAACTGCTTTTGCCGTCCTTCATCGTCACGGTCGCGACCATGGGTATCTATCGCGGCCTGGTCAGCTTGCCCACGAACGGCGCGCCGGCAATGATCATGGACGAGACCTGGACGGCGATCGGCACCGAAAGCTTCCTCGGCCTGCCGATCATCATCTGGATCGTCGTCCTTCTCTTCATCGCCAACCAGATCCTGCTCGGCAAGACGACGTTCGGGCGGCGGGCCTATCTCACCGGCGGCAACCGGGAGGCGGCACTTTATTCCGGCATCAAGGTGGACCGGTTGAAGATCACCATCTTCATGATTTCCGGCCTCATGGCCGCCGTCAGCGGCGTCCTGCTTTCCTCCCGCCTCTACTCGGCGCAGACGAATGCCGGCATGAGCTACGAGCTCGATGCGATCGCCGCTGCCGTACTCGGCGGCACCAGCCTTGCCGGCGGCGTCGGCACCATGGTGGGCACGCTCATCGGCGCGCTGATCATCGGCGTCATGAACAACGGCATGAACATGCTGTCGGTCCCGTATTTCTACCAGTTGATCGTCAAGGGCCTCGTGATCCTCGTCGCCGTCTGGCTGGACGTTCGCGCAAAACGCGCAAGGCAGTAGGCGACAGACAATGACCAAGATACTGACCATCGGCGAAATCCTCGTCGAGATCATCGCCACCGAGCGCGGCAACGGCTTCCGTTCGGCCACGCCCCTGATCGGCCCCTTCCCTTCCGGCGCGCCGGCAATCTTCGTCGACCAGGTCGGCAAGCTCGGGCACCCTTGCGCCATCATCTCGGCCGTCGGAGATGACGACTTCGGCCACGTCAATCTCGATCGGCTCACGGCCGATGGCGTGGACATCACCGGCATTGCCGTCGATCCGGACGGCACGACCGGCAGTGCCTTCGTCCGTTACCGGCAGGATGGCAGCCGCGCCTTCGTCTTCAACATCCGCCATAGCGCCTGCGGCAGGATAGAGATCACCGATGCGGCGGCGCAGCTGATCGACGAGGCCGGCCACCTGCATGTGATGGGCACCTCGCTTTACGCGCCAAGCGTCATCGACACAGTGCTTTGCGCGCTCCACTCCATCAAGAAGAAAGGCGGGACGGTCTCCTTCGATCCAAATCTCCGCCCCGAGATCCTCAACAGTCCGGGTATGCGAGAAGCGCTGCAGACGGTGATCGCCGAAACGGACATCTTCCTGCCGAGCGGCGAGGAACTCTTCCTGTTCAGCGAGGCGAAGACCGAGGATGCCGCAATCAAGGAGCTTCTGGGCAAGGGCATCAAGGCGATCGTACTGAAGCAGGGAGCTGCCGGTGCGACCTATCATGACGCCGAAAGCACGGTGCGGCTTGCGAGCATCCCCGTCGAGGAAGTGGACCCCACCGGGGCGGGCGACTGCTTCGGCGCCACCTTCGTCACCTTCTGGCTCGAGGGCGCGAGGCCGGAAGAGGCGCTTCGCTATGCGAACGCCGCCGGCGCGCTCGCCGTCACCAAAACAGGACCGATGGAGGGCGCATCCACGCGCGCCGAACTCCAAGCATTCCTTCAAGCTTAAGAGAACCAAGTCATTATGCAGCAGAACCATCTCCTCGACATTGCGACCTGGCGCAACCGCTCCGCCGGTTTCCGCGGCATACCGTCCATATGCTCGGCACATCCCTTCGTGATCGAGGCCGCCATGCTGCATGCGGCCAAGGCAGGCTCGCCGCTTCTCATCGAGGCGACCTGCAATCAGGTGAACCAGGACGGCGGCTATACAGGAATGACGCCCGCGCATTTCCATCGCTTCGTAAGCGAGATCGCGGCGAAGACCGGCTTTGCCATGGACCGGGTGATCCTCGGAGGCGACCATCTAGGACCCAATCCCTGGAAGTCCTTATCCGCTGCCGAGGCCATGGACAGGGCGGACGTCATGATCCGCGCCTATGCAAAGGCAGGCTTCACGAAACTCCACCTCGACACCAGCATGGGATGCGCCGGCGAACCGGTGGCACTTCCCGACGAGATCACGGCGGAACGCGCTGCCCGGCTTGCCGCCGCTGCCGAGGACGAGATCGGGAATACGACGACCACGAGGCCTGTCTATATCGTCGGAACCGAAGTGCCTATCCCCGGCGGCGCGATGGAGGAACTGGAGGTCCTGGAAGTGACCAGGCCCGAAGCTGCCATCGAGACGGTCAAGGTTCATGCGGAGGCCTTCGAAAGAGCCGGTGTGGGATCGGCCTTCGATCGCGTCGTCGGCGCCGTCGTCCAGCCGGGGGTCGAGTTCGGTAATCACAATGTCATCGCCTACAACCCCGAACAGGCGAAATCGCTCAGCGCATGCCTTAAAAAACTGCCGAACCTCGTCTTTGAAGCCCATTCCACCGATTACCAGACCCGAGCGGCCCTGAAGGCACTCGTTACCGATGGTTTCGCCATTCTCAAGGTCGGGCCCGGCCTGACCTTCGCCCTTCGCGAGGCGCTCTACGGTCTTGACCAGATCGCCGCTTTCCTCATGCCGGAAAGCCGCCGATCCACGCTGATGGCGGTCGCCGAAGCGGTCATGGTCGAAAACCCGGGCAACTGGAACAAGTACTATCACGGAAGCCCCGCCGAACAGCATCTGCAGCGGCATTACTCCTATAGCGACCGTATCCGCTATTATTGGCCGGAAGCTCGGATCTCAGAGGCCGTCTCGGCCTTGCTGTCGGTCCTTGGCGAAATTCCCATCCCGGAGACGATGATCAGCCAGCATCTCGGCGCGCTTTATCCCGGCGTTCGCGCCGGAAAGATCGCGCCGACCGCCAAGGGGCTCATCCTCGGCGCGATCGACCTCGTGCTCGAGGATTATTTCGAGGCGTGCCGCGCCTGACCGACCGGATCCGTCGGCCCGCGTTTCGCTTGACAGGCGCGGGCTTTCCAACGGAATTGAGGTTCAAGTTTTGGGGGAACGCGATTTGGAAAAGCCAATCAGGACGATGGAAGACTTCGCCGAATTCGTCGGTCTGTCGCGACCGACGATCTCGAAGTATTTCAACGACCCGAAATCGGTACGGGGCAAGACCCGCGACCTGATCGAAGTCGCTATCAAGCAATCCGGCTTCCGCCCGAATATCTTCGCCGTCAATCTTAACCGCCGGCGCACCAATATCCTCGGCATCATTATCCCGAATTCCACCGACCCTTTCTATATGGCGCTCACGCGCCGCATAGAACTGATCGCCAATGAAGCCGGTTTCCTGGCCTTCGTCCTGTCCTCTGATGGCAAACCCGAGATGGAGGATCGCGCCATCGAGACGTTCAAGTCCATGAATGTCGCCGGCGCGATCATCGCTCCACTAGGCGTCGATTCTCACAAGGATCGGCTGGCCGCACTCGGAGAAAGCATCCCGCTCGTCTATGTGGACTCGCCGCTGGACGGAACCTCCTATTTCGTCGGCACCGACAACAGGCAGAGCTTCCAATTGATCGTCGATTACCTGTGCCGTTCAGGCGAGCGGCCCTGCTATTTCGGGATGCCGACGGTCAACATGAACGCCCGCACACGCAAGCAGGCCTATCTGGACTCCATGGCCCAGCTCAACCTGGAACCGGTCACCATCGATCTTGATGAACAGAAGTCGTGGGATTTCGAGCGGTTCGGCTTCGAGCAGACGCAACGAATCCTGAAAGACGGCGGCTTTCCGACCCGCACGGTGCTTTGCGCCAATGATCGTGTCGCCTTCGGCGTAATCGCCGCTGCCTATCAAGCCGGTCTCAAGATAGGCCACGGCGCCGCTTGCGATCTCCGCGTCGCCGGCCACGACGACCACCCGCTTGCTCGCTATGCCTGCCCGCCGATAACCACCGTTGGGCAGAACTACAACGAGATCGGACGGCTGGCGATCGAGTTGTTGCTCCATAAGCTCGGCGAGATTGACAATCTCCCTCAGGGAGAACTCATGACGGGGCGGATTCTTCTCAAGGCCGAGCTACAACTCAGGCAGTCGGCCTGAAAGTGTCCTGCAGATACGGCAAACTATGCCCGGTCGCATCGCTTCCGCGCGTCCTGCTGAAGGACATCACCTTCCCCGCCGTTAGTCGTATGGGCACAAGCAAGCCAAAGGCTGCCCGGTTGCCGCGAAGCTTGCTTATAGCTTCAGCAGTGCGCGCGCATTCTCCTTGAGTATCAAAGGACGGACCTCGTCGCGGATATCGATCTTTTCGAAATCTGCGAGCCAACGATCCGGAGTGATGGCCGGCCAATCCGAGCCGAACAGCATCTTCTTCTTCAGAATCGTGTTGGCATACTGGACAAGGATCGGCGGAAAGTATTTCGGCGACCAGCCGGACATATCGATATAGACGTTGGGCTTGTGAGTAGCGACCGAGAGCGCCTCTTCCTGCCATGGAAAGGATGGATGAGCCAGGATGATGGGCATGTCGGGGAAATCGACCGCCACGTCGTCGAGATGGATGGGATTGGAAAACTTGAGCCGCATGCCCATGCCGCCCCGCAGCCCTGCACCCACCCCCGTCTGCCCGGTATGGAAGAGCGAGATGGCGCCTTCCTCCGCAATGGCTTCATAAAGCGGATAAGCCATCCGGTCATTCGGAAAAAAACCCTGCATGGTGGGATGGAATTTAAACCCTTTGACACCGAACTCTCTCACTAGGCGCCGAGCCTCGCGCGCACCTACCTTGCCCTTGGCGGGGTCGATCGAGGCGAAGGGGATCATGATGTCGCGGTTTTCGGCGGCGATCCTGGCCACCTCCTCGTTCTCGTAGCGACGAAACCCGGTTTCGCGTTCGGCATCCACGGGGAAGATGACGCAGCCGATCTTGCGTTCGCGGTAATAGGCTGCTGTCTCTTCGACCGTTGGCAGCATGCCTTTGTGACCCGCCGGATTCTTGAAATACGTCGCCATGCCGGCCTGGAAGTCGTCATAGCCGTCATCGCGTGGCCCGCAGCAGGGCTCCTCGGCATGGGTGTGGATATCGATCGCTACCAGTTCGTGGAGGTTCATAGGCCAGTTGCCTTGATGCCGATGAATTTCTTCAAGAGCCCGATGAGCCGCTCGCGCTCACTCGCCGAAAGATTTGCCCCAAGCGATTGCTCGTAAGCGAAGAACCATTGCGAGGCCGCCTCGACCGCCGCCCGCCCCTTGGTCGTCAGGGATAGCTCCACGGCACGGCGATCCGCGTCGGGAATACGCCGGGATACCAACTCCTGCTCCTCCAGCGCTCGGATGAGCTTGGTCATGTGCGCGCGCTTGATCATCAGCCGCTGGCCGAGCAGACTCTGGCGGATGCCTGGATTGCAGGAGATGACCCAAAGGACGGAAAATTCCCCAGGCTTTATGCGATGATCTCCTACCTGATCGAAAAACTGTTCGTAAACCTTGAGCTGAGCCATGCGAAGCAGGAAGCCTGGCGCATCTTCCAGCCGGCCGAGAGCCACTTCCTCCTTGGTGCGGACGGTCATATCCATGGAATTATCCTCAGGCTGAGCCCGGCGCCTTGACCCGCGCCACGCGCTTTTCGAGGAAGGCCCGCAGTCGCTCCTCCGCCTGCGGACTGGTCGCCGTGAAGGAGGCAATGAAAGATTCGACGAACAGGCCATCCTCCTTGGCCATGTCCTGGATCCGCGGCAACGCGTTGATGACCGCGTAGTTGGAAATCTCGGCGTTGCTTGCCGCAGCTTCCGCCAAACTATGTGCCTTTTCCCGCGCCTCGCCGGGATCCACGATATATTGCGCGAGATTCCATTGCTCTGCCTCGTCGGCGGAAACCACCCTTCCCGTCAGCATCATGTCCGTCATGCGGGCGACCCCGGTCAGACGTGCCACACGGACCGATCCGCCACCGCCGACGAAAATACCGCGCTGGCCTTCTGGAAGTGCAAAGAAAGCCGATCGATCGGCAACGCGAATATGAGTCGAGGCGGCAAGCTCCAGCCCGCCACCGATGACCGCACCGTGCAATGCGGATATCCAGGGGATGGCGCCATGCTCGATACCGGAAAAAACCGCATGCCAGCGGCGGGAGCCGCGCACGCCTTCCATCGGCGACTTTTTCACGTGCTCGGCAAGGTCGAGCCCAGCGCAGAAGTGCTCGCCATGGCCGAAGATCACCACGGCCTTTGCCTCACGCTCCGCCCGCGCGGCGGCTTCGGCAATCATCTCGACGAAACGGTCGTTGATTGCATTGCGCTTTGCGGTGCGATTAAGGCCGATATGCGCGATGTCGCCCCTCAACTCATAGGTGACGAAACCTTCCGCGCCGTCTGCCGCCATGCCCGATGATCTCCCGTTACGTCAGGCTCTCCTCGTCGCCTGTCAACTTGATTGTTTACAGGGAGATTGTTTCCTTGTAAACAAATTTCAGGAGGAGCTGTTGCGGCTCAAAGTTCGAATTCTCGCGATTGACGTCTGGGAGGAGTCATGACGGGGAAGGCTGTACGAGACGTCGAATTGTGGGCGCCGGTTCTCGAATGGGAGACCCGCCAGGATGGCACCGTACTCATCTGGCGCAAGGATCCGCTCAAGCCCTATCCCGCCAAGCTCAACGAGCGTCTTGTCCATTGGGCCTCGGTGGCTCCCGACCGCCCGTGGATGGCGGAGCGCAGGGAGGATGGAGGTTGGCGCAAGATCAGCTATGGCGAGGCCCTGGACCGGATACGACGGATCGGGCAGTCCCTCCTCGACTTCGGTCTTTCGCTCGAAAGCCCCCTGGCCATCCTGTCCGACAATTCCATAGAACACGCGCTGATGGCGCTTGCCGCCCAGCATGTCGGCATTCCTTCGGCAGCGCTTTCGCCCGCCTACTGCACGCTCTCCACCAACTTCGACAAGCTTAAGGATATCGCCCGGCAGATTACCCCGGGCCTCGTCTTCGCCGATGACGGAATGGCTTTCGTCGAGGCGGTCGATGCGGCCTTCGGCCCTGACATTCCGTTCGTCTCGGCGCGCAATCCCGTCCCTGACCGTCGCAATGCCGTGCGGTTCGATAGCCTCCTTCAGGCGGGTGCAGGCCCGTCTGTCGATGCGGCCTTCGAGGCCGTCGGTCCCAATACGATCGCAAAGTTCCTCTTCACCTCCGGTACAACCGGGTCGCCGAAGGCAGTGATCCAGACACAGCGGATGCTGTGCTCCAACCAGGAAATGGTCGCCGACTGCTATTCGTACCTGCGCAGCGAGCCGCCGGTGATCGTCGATTGGGCACCCTGGAATCATACCGCAAGCGGCAACAAGGTATTCAATCTCGTCATCTACAACGGCGGCACTTTCTATATCGACAGGGGCAAGCCAACACCGGCACTGATCGGCGAAACCGTCGCAAATCTCAAGGAGGTCTCGCCAACCTGGTATTTCAACGTACCTGCCGGCTACGAGATGCTCGTGCGGGCGATGCGCGAGGACGAGGCGCTGCGCCGCACCTTCTTCCGAGACCTGAAGATGCTGATGTATGCCGGTGCCGGCATGGCACAGCATACCTGGGACGCGCTGAACACGCTCGCCGAGACGACGCTTGGCCATCGCGTGCCGCTCGGCACGGGCCTCGGTTCAACGGAAACTTCCCCCTTTGCGATCTTCTGCACCGATCCGCAGCAGGGCCCCGGCAACGTTGGCATCCCAGCCCAGGGTGTCACGATGAAGCTTGTGCCCATCGACGGCAAGTATGAGCTGCGGCTGAAAGGCCCCAATGTGACGCCAGGCTACTGGCGCAATCCGAAGCTGACCGCCGAGGCCTTCGACCAGGAGGGCTTCTATCGAATAGGCGACGCGTTGAAGTTCGCCGCCCCCGGCGATCCGACCAAGGGCTTCTATTTTGACGGCCGGACCGCGGAGAACTTTAAACTGAATACGGGGACATGGGTCGCCGTTGGGGTTTTGCGCGCGCAGCTCGTCAACCAATTCGGCGGATTGATCCGTGATATGGTCATCACAGGTGAGAACAGAGCGGAACTGGGGGCCTTGGCGGTCCCCTTTATGCCCGCACTGCGCGAGCTCGTTCCACCCGATGCAGATTTGGACGACGAAGCTGTGCTTGTCCACCCAAGTGTACGCGCAGAGCTTGCCGCAAGACTTGCAGACCATCAGCGAAAGGCGAGCGGTTCGGCCACCCGCGTGATGCGCATGCTGCTGATGAAGGAGCCACCGCGCTTCGAAAAGGGCGAGATCACCGACAAGGGCTCTCTGAACCAGCGTGCAGTGCTCGCGCATCGAAGGGAACTGGTCGAGGCGCTCTATTCGGATACGCCCGATGTCATCTACGCCGGCAAGGAGCTCGCAGCATGAGAATCGAAGGATCGAGTGCATTGGTGACCGGCGGCGGTTCCGGCCTCGGTGAGGCGACCGCTCGCATGCTGGCAGCTCGCGGAGCAATCGTACATGTCTTCGACCGCAATGGCGAAGCGGCCGAAAAGGTGGCGCGCGGCATCGGCGGCGTGGCGCTTGCCGGTGACGTCATCAGCGAGGCGGATGCCGAAGAAGCGCTCGACCGCGCGGCTTCGGCCGGCGACGGACTGCGCATCCTCGTCAATTGCGCAGGCGTGGCTACAGCAGGTCGGGTGCTCGGTCGAGAGGGGCCGCTACCACTTGCCGATTTCGAAAAGGTGATCCGGATCAATCTCATCGGCACATTCAACATGATGCGGCTTGCCATCGCACGCATCGCCCAAGCTTCCGAGAGGGAAGACAAGACACGCGGCGTAATCGTCAACACCGCATCGATCGCCGCTTTCGAGGGACAAGTCGGTCAGGCGGCCTATGCAGCTGCGAAGGGCGGCATCGTTTCGCTGGCTCTGCCGGTCGCCCGGGAAGTCGCTCGCTTCGGTATTCGGGTGAACACCGTTGCACCCGGTATTTTCATGACCCCGCTGCTCCACACGTTGCCGCAGGAAACGCAGGAAAGCCTTGCCGCCGCCGTTCCGTATCCAGCGCGGCTCGGCGATCCAGCCGAGTACGCCGATGCGGTCCGCTTCCTCATCGAGAACCAATACGCAAATGGCGAGGTCATTCGGCTCGATGGCGCCATGCGCATGCAGCCGCGGTGACGAAACATGTCTCTCTTCGCAGGACAGGCCGCCGGAACTTTCGATTTCTTGCAGGCCATGCGCAGTTGGAGGCCATACAGGCGCTCAACCCCGGGACCACGGAGGAGGAGATGGCAATCGCGATACCGGGCATCCACCATCGACGGAGCGGAAATGCCCGCAACGCGATTACAGCTTTAGTGCGGTCGCCCGGCATCTCGGCGGCGCTCAAACAATATGCATGCGCCGCAATCTGATCGGTGACGGAAGGCTAGCCCTTTTCGGGCTTAAAGGGAGGAAGAACATGGCGAAATACATTGCTATTTGGACGGCCGGCGCGCTTGCCTTGTCCTTTGGGAACCCGACGCTCGCCGATGTGACGATCGGCGTCACGGTCTCGTCGACGGGATCGGGGGCGGCGCTCGGCATTCCGCTGAAGAACTCGGTCGAGCTCTGGCCCTCCGAGATAGCCGGCGAGAAGTTGAAGGTGATCGTGCTGGATGACGCCGGCGATCCCTCGATCGCCACGACCAATGCCCGGCGCTTCGTCAATGACGATAAGGTGGACGTGATCGTCGGATCGGCACTCACGCCCGCATCCATTGCGGTCGCGGGTGTGGCCGCCGAGGCCAGCACCCCGCATTTCTCGGCTTCACCCGTCCCGCCAAACATTTCCAAGGGGAAATGGACCTTTGTCTTGCCGCAGGACGCGGGCCTTATCGCTAGGACGCTTTTTGCAAAGATGAGGGCCGACGGGGCAAAGACCTTCGGCTATATCGGCTTTTCCGACTCCTATGGCGACCTGTGGGTCAACCAGTATAAGGCGATCGGCGCCGAATATGGCCTCGAAATGGTCGCCGACGAGCGATACGCGCGTCCCGACACGTCCGTTTCCGGACAGGTACTCAAAATCGTGGCCGCCCGGCCTGACGCCGTCCTCATCGGCGCATCCGGCACGGGCGCAGCACTGCCGCAGATCGGCCTTCGCGAGCGGGGTTTCATAGGCACCATCTATCAGACCCATGGCGCGGTGACCTTCGACTTCCTCAGGATCGCTGGCGCATCGGCCGACAATACCGTGTTTGCTTCCGGACCGGTGATGGTTGCCGAGGCACAGCCCGATACCGCCGAAACCAAGAAGGACGGCATGGACTACGTGACAACATATGAAGCCAAGTTTGGTGCGGGCACGCGGACGCAGTTCGGGGCTCACATTCATGATGCCATGGCGATCCTGAAGAAGGCGATACCGGTGGCACTCGAAAAGGCCAAGCCCGGCACATCGGAATTCCGCAATACGCTTCGCGATGCGATCGAAACCGGCGGTCCCTTCCCGGCCAGCCAGGGCGTCTTCGAATACAAGGCAGACGATCATCTCGGCCTTGACGAACGCGCCGTGGTGCTGCTGACGGCCAAGGATGGGAAGTTTGAGTTGATCGAGTAAGGGGTACCAAAGCAAGGCGCCTGGGAACCGGAATTCCGGATGCGGGACCTGATTGAAGCCACCAGCAAGGCGAGGGACTATCATTGGATGCAACGATCGCGACCTTCCTGATCCAGGACGGCCTCACCAATGGCGCAGTCTATGCGCTCTTGGGGCTAGCCCTGGTGCTCGTCTTTTCGGTGACCCGGGTCATCTTCATTCCGCAAGGCGAGTTCGTCGCTTATGGAGCGCTGACCCTTGCTCTCCTCGACGGTGGCCGCGTGCCGGCGACTGCGTCGCTGCTTATATGCTTCGGTCTACTTGCCTTTTTGGTCGACCTCTGGACGATGCGACGCGGGACAAGCACTGCTGCAATCTTGTGGAGCGTCCTCTTCAATCTCGCGCTGCCTGCCGCGATCTACGCCGTAACGCTTGGCATCGCTCCCCTCGCGCTTCCGTCCCTGGTCAAAGCTCTCCTGACTGTCGCCATCATTGCCCCCATGGGGTTTTACGTCTATCGCATCGCCTATCGTCCGCTTGCGGATGCTTCCGTGCTGGTACTGCTGATCGCCTCTGTCGGTGTCCATCTGGCGATGATGGGACTGGGCCTGGTCTTCTTCGGCGCCGAAGGATTACGCGCCCGTCCCCTTTCCGCCGGCAGTTTTGCGGTGGGCCCCTTGCTTGTTTCCGCCCAAAGCCTGTGGATCTATGGCGCGACGATCGCGATCATCGTCGGCCTCTATCTCTTCTTCGAGAAAACACTGCTCGGCAAGGCACTCCGCGCAACCGCGGTCAATCGGCTCGGTGCACGGCTCGTTGGCGTACCGACGCAATTCACGGGCGTGACGGCATTCTTATTGGCGGCAACGATCGGCGCAGTCTCGGGCGTGCTGATCGGGCCGATCACAACGATCTACTACGACACGGGTTTCCTGATTGGGTTGAAGGGGTTCGTGGCCGCCATCATCGGCGGTCTCGCGAGCTTCCCCGTCACCGCCATCGCTGCAATCGGCGTTGGCATGGTCGAATCCTTCACGTCGTTCTTCGCCAGCAGCTTCAAGGAGATCATCGTGTTCGGGCTGATCATCCCCGTATTGATCTGGCTGTCGCTCGGCGCCGGCCTGCATGAGGAGGAGTGAGTGATGACGGCAGATCTCAAGCACACCCTGCCCGGCGCGATCGCCATCGTCGTTCTTGCGCTGGTACCCCTATTGCCGGTGCCGCCCTTCTGGATCACACTCCTCAACAATATCGGCCTCGCCTCGCTGGTGGCGATCGGACTGGTGCTGTTGACTGGCGTCGGCGGCATGACCTCTTTCGGACAGGCGGCCTTCTGCGGCTTCGGAGCCTATACGACCGCCGTGCTGACGACGGCCTATGGGTTTTCTCCTTGGGCGACCTTGCCGCTTTCGCTGATCGCCGGCGCCGCCACGGCGCTGCCGCTCGGGCTGATCACCGTACGGCTCTCCGGCCATTTCCTACCGCTCGGCACGATCGCCTGGGGACTTGCCCTCTATTATCTCTTCGGCCAGGTCGAACTGGTCGGCCGCTACGACGGCATCTCCGGCATCCCTCCGCTGGAACTCGCCGGCCACCGCTTCCTCAGTGGCCAGTCGATCTACTATGTTATCTGGTTTTTTGTCATTGCGACGGCAATCGGCGCCCGCAACCTGCTCGATTCCCGTGTTGGTCGCGGCATTCGGGCGTTACGCGGCGGCGGCCAGGTGGCGGAAGCCTTTGGCGTCGACATCGTTCGCGCCAAACTCACAGTCTTCATCCTGGCCGGCATTGTCGCCGCGCTTTCCGGCTGGCTTTACGCTCACATGCAGCGCTCGGTGAATCCCACGCCATTCGGTCTCAACATGGGCATCGAATATCTGCTGATGGCTGTGGTTGGAGGGGCGGGCCATGTCTGGGGCGCTATCTTCGGTGCAGGGGTCGTCCTGATCCTCAAGGATCTCCTGCAGCGCTTCCTGCCGGATCTCATCGGCTCCTCGATCAATTTCGAGATGATCGTCTTCGGCGCGCTGCTCGTCACAATCCTCCAGTTCGCACGAGACGGCCTGTGGCCCCTTGTGCTGAAATTCGCTGCGAAGCGACCGACCCGCCAGCCTGCGGCGGCAGGTTCGCTGCCGCGACGCACCATGCCTGCGGTCGGCACCCCGTTGTTGCGCATCGACATGGCCAGAAAGGCGTTCGGTGGACTGGTCGCCGTGAACGACGTCAGTTTCGAGATTAAGGCTGGCCAGATCGCCGGTCTGATTGGACCGAACGGCGCGGGCAAGAGCACGACATTCAATCTCATCACGGGAATGCTGTCTCTGACGAGCGGCAGCGTTTTCTATGGCGGAGAGAAGCTTTCGGGCATGAGCCCGCGCCGCATTGCCAAACACGGCATTGCCCGGACGTTCCAGCACGCGAAGATCCTTCCGACGATGTCGGTTCTGGAAAACGTCACACTGGGCGCGCACCTGCGCGGTTCTGCGGGCGTGTTCAAGAGCTTTCTCCATCTGGAAAGGCAGGAAGAGGCAACACTTCTTGCCGAAGCGGCACGTCAACTCGAGCGCGTCGGCCTTGGTGCCAACATGCACCGCCCCGCCGGCGACCTGGCGCTTGGCCAGATCCGCATCCTTGAAATCGCTAGGGCTCTCTGCCTCGATCCGACAATCCTGTTGCTCGATGAACCTGCTGCCGGCCTTCGGCACGCCGAAAAGCAGGAACTTTCCGCTCTTCTGAGGAAGCTCAAGGAAGAGGGCGTCAGTGTGCTTCTCGTCGAACACGACATGGGGTTCGTCATGGGTCTGGTGGACCATCTGGTCGTGCTTGATTTCGGCACGCTGATCGCCGAGGGCAAACCTGCGGAGGTCCGGCAGCACCCGGCCGTCATCGCAGCATATCTTGGCGAGGTGGCGGCATGAATCTTCTCGAACTGAAGGACATTCGCGTCGCCTATGGCAGAGCGCCGGTTCTCCATGGAATTTCGCTCACCATGGCTCCCGGCACCATCGTGGCGGTGATCGGTGCAAACGGTGCGGGAAAAACGACGCTGCTGAATGCCGTTATGGGCGTGATCCCGAGCAGCGGGACCGCTCTTTACGACGGCAAGCCGATACCGCCATCGGTGGAGGCCCGTGTCGCCGCCGGCCTGTGCCTCGTACCGGAACGGCGCGAACTCTTTACCACCATGTCGGTGAAGGACAATATCGATCTCGGCGGCTTCCTTCGTTCTGCGGCAGAGCGGGCCGATACACGCGAGGAGGTCTATGGGCGCTTTCCGAGGCTTGCCGAGAGGCGCAAACAACTCGCCGGCACGCTTTCGGGCGGCGAACGCCAGATGCTGGCACTTGCCCGCGCCCTGATGAGCCGGCCGCGGCTCCTGCTTCTCGATGAGCCGAGTCTGGGCCTTGCTCCGAAGATCGTCATCGATATCCTCGAAATCGTCTCAGAACTGCGAAAAACCGGCGTCTCGATACTCTTGGTCGAGCAGAACGCACGCGCCGCTCTGGAAATCGCCGATCACGGCTATCTGGTCGAACTGGGAGAAGTTCGCCGCTCCGGGCCTGCTGCCGAGCTTTCGCATGACCCCGCGCTGATGGAAAGCTATCTCGGTCTGGTGCCCGAATGAACCACGAAGATGACGTACTCTCGTGCTGATCCACTTCAATCCGCAGCCCGCGCGCCTGGATCAACCCGTCCGCCGCTAAGGTCTGGGCCGAGTTCAAGACTTGCAAAACCTTAAGCTGCTTGTCCCGGTCGAGACCTGCCAGTGACGACAGCCGGCCCCAGACCGGGACGGCCAAAGAAGAAGCCCTGTGCATGCTTCCCAGAAGCCCAGAATGGCTATCCCGGCGGACAAAACGGTCGGCATGAACGCAAAGCTGATTGAGAGGCCCCCATCATAGGCAAGCATCGCAACAAAATGCGTGCCCCAGACGCCGAGGCCGCCGGCCAATCCGCTCAGACCCAGCCAAGAGGCGCGGCGTTCGGCACGGCATTCCTGGGCGCGTTCCAGTGCCAGGAAGAAGGCTATACTACCCATAACGCAGATTGCCGCTGCCAGCCCGACGGTAAGGTGATCATGCTGCGTCCAAACACATCGACAACTCGAAACATTAGGGCCTCCGTTCGCAACGGAAGTTCATCATGGACACCCTCGGGTTGCAAAACGGTAAACAGGAAATGAACATTTCAGCAGGTCGTTGTGGACAAGCTCATTCACACTTCAACCGGCAATGGCTGCGAGACTGAAATGGAGATCTCTTGCTTTTGTTAAACTGCTCCCAATTTTGACTGAATCGGCGGCATAAGCAGAAAGGCCTCCATGTTTACGATCGCCGAGCTCTTGAAAACAAAAACTCACATCGTGATCGCCGTCGCCATGATGTTCCTGGCGGGCTGCGCCACGAGACCTTCGTCGAGCGTCCTCAGTCCGGTTCATCTGGATAAGGCCGCCTCGGATCAGGTGACCATCTTGACCGCAACCAACAGGAATCGCGACGCCACAACCGGGGGATACGGAAGCACCTGGGCGGAGAACCTGACATACGAGCAGTACGAGTTCTCGGTGCCTCCCGACAGGAAGGGCACCACCATCACCTATCCGTCGGCGAGACCGAATCCGGAGCGCCAATTCGTGGTGACCGGGCGCAAACAACTTCCGAAGGACGCGTTCGTGCAGGCAGCGGCGCGCTCGGCACGATTTGACGGCTCGATCGGAATATTCGTTCATGGTTATAACTACAGCTATCAGGAGGCTTTATTCAGAACAGCGCAGATAGCCGCGGACGCCAATTTTCCGGGCACGCCTATCCTGTTTTCCTGGCCATCGGCTGCCGCGGTCGCCGGATACGTCGCTGATCGCGACGCGACCTTGTATTCGCGCAGCGAACTCGCAGACCTGGTGAAATCGCTCGCCGCTTCCAGGAGCCCGAAACGCATCATCCTCTTCGGACATAGCATGGGCGGGTTCCTGGTCATGGAAGCGGCACGCCAGCTCAAGCTCCAGCGCCGCGACGATATCCTTCAAAAGCTGGTCGTCATCCTGGCCGCTCCCGACATCGACGTGGATGTCTTCCGATCGCAGTTGAAGGACATCGGCAAGATGGCGACCCCGATCACTCTCCTCGTCTCGAAAGACGATCGTGCATTGACGGCCTCCAGCCTGATCGCCGGTGAGCGGGCCCGCGTCGGACGTCTGGATATCGACGACCCCCTTATCGAGGAGGTCGCCCTGAAAGAAAAGCTCCGGGTAATCGACATCACGTCCGTCCAAGGATCCGATGGGCTGGGACACGATCGTTATGCATCGCTCGCCAAATTCGGCGCGCAGCTTGCCACCTTCGAAAACAGCACGCGCTCCGGCGCCGGCGATGTCGGTGCCTTCGTGTTCGACACGGCTGGCGCGGTGGTCACAAGTCCATTCCGCATCGCGGGCAGTGTGATCCACTCACCACGGTAGCGTTATTGACTCGACGTGAAGCTATCCGTCTCGGTCCTGGTTGGAATGCTCGATTGACTGCCGGCGCGCAAGCAGGCGATGCCCGCGGCGATAACGGCACGCTGCATTGCCTCTTTCAGAGTCCGACCACGGTCGAGACATGCCGCGAGGACACCGACGAAACAGTCTCCCGCCGCGGTCGTATCCTTGACATCGACTTTGACGGCGGGGACCCGGACAAACTCCCCCTTGAAGACGGCTTCAGCCCCGTCTTCGCCGAGCGTTCGCAGCACGCCCGTGTTCAACCTGTGTGCGATTCCTTCTGCCGAAGGCTCACATCCAAACCAGCCAGCCAAGGCAACAGCCTCATCGTCGTTGACGATGATGAGATCGCAAAGCGAAAGCAGGTCGAACTCAAGCTCGGTGGCGGGAGCAAGGTTCAGGATCGACATTTTTCCCGCATCCCGCACGCGGCGAATGAGTCTTTCCGTCTCACCAATATTGTTCTCCATTTGCATGAGCACGATATTGGCTCGGTGCAAAAGATCATCGTCGACGGACCCGGCAGAGGCTGCGAGATTGGCGCCGGCCGCGACAGCAATGAGATTACGGCCTTGCGCATCGATGAAAATCGAGGCGCAGCCAGTCGGCTCCGAAACGCGGCTTACGCGTTTGACATCTGCGACTGTCGCAAGATTCGCAATTGCGATCTCCGCCAGCGGGTCACGACCGATCGCGCCAACGAACACCACTTCAGCTCCGTCGCGCGCCGCCGCCAGCGCCTGGTTTGCCCCTTTGCCGCCGGCTTCCGTGCGCAAACACTTCGCCAGTAGCGTTTGGCCAGGCTGCGGCATGGCCTCGAGCGAAAAGACGAGATCAACATTGAGCGAACCGAAGGTGACGATCATCACGCGATCTCCTGCTATGCGACCTGAACGAAGTGGCCTTCCCCGGCTTCCCGGTAGAGGCGCTTCGAAGGTACATAGTCGGCCGCACGGAACGGGCTCTTGATCTCCTCGTTGGAAATTCGCCGCGTCTGCCGTCGCGACGGATCGGCTATCGGCACCGCCGCCATCAAGCGCTTCGTATATTCGTGTTGCGGATTTTCGAAAACGGCCCGCCTTGGCCCGACCTCGACGATCTCCCCGAGATACATCACCGCAACCCGGTGACTGATCCGTTCCACGACGGCCATGTCATGGGAGATGAACAGGTAACCGAGTCCATACTTCTCCTGCAGGTCGAGCATCAGGTTGATGACCTGCGCCTTGACGGAAACGTCGAGCGCGGAAACGGATTCGTCGGCGATAATCAGCTTCGGCTCGAGCGCCAGGGCTCTTGCGATGCAGACGCGCTGGCGCTGCCCGCCTGAAAACTCGTGCGGGAAACGGCTCGCCATCGAAGCCGAGAGACCGACCCTTTCGAGCAATTCCCCAACACGTTCCTTCGCTTCGGCAGCGTTTGCAAGCCCATGTGCGATGATAGGTTCGGCGATCGCCTCACCGATGCGGATACGCGGATTGAGGCTTTCGAACGGGTCCTGGAAGATCATCTGCGCCTCACGGCGTATGTCGGCCAGTTCGGATTTGCCGGCGCCGAGCACATTCTTTCCGTCAATGCGGATTTCGCCGGCGGTCGGATCAGTCAGACGAATGATCGAACGACCGGTCGTGGATTTGCCGCAACCGGACTCGCCGACGAGCGACAAGGTCTCACCCTGCCGCAGTTCGAGTGACACGCCTTCCACGGCATGAATGCGACCCACCGTCTTGCGCAGGAAGCCCTTCTTGATATTGAAACGCGTCACCAAGTCATCGACCTTGAGGATCGGGCCGGCGTTCAGCTTCACCGTGTCCTCGGTTTGCTGCACCGGCTGGATTTCACCCGTCGCCATGTCGACCTGCGGAAAACGAAGCGGCCGGTCCGTTCCCGTCATGGAACCGAGCTGGGGCACTGCCGACAGAAGCGCACGCGTATAGGGATGTTTCGCGGCTTTGAAAATGTCGCGGGTCGTTCCGCTTTCCACCGCCTCTCCCCGATACATCACCACGGTCCGGTCGGAAATTTCGGCAACCACACCCATGTCGTGGGTGATGAAGAGGACAGACATGCCCTCTTCCTCCTGCAGCGTCTTGATCAATTCCAGAATCTGCGCCTGGATGGTGACGTCCAGCGCGGTCGTCGGTTCATCGGCGATCAGGAGTTTCGGATCGCAGGCAAGCGCAATCGCGATCACCACACGCTGGCGCATGCCTCCGGAGAAGCTCATCGGATATTCGTTGAGGCGCGACCTCGCCGAGGGGATGCGGACCTTCTCCAGAAGCCTGACGGCTTCGGCTTCTGCCTGCGCGTCCGACATGCCGCGGTGCTGGACGAGAACCTCGGTGATCTGCTGACCGATCTTGAGCACCGGATTAAGACTCGTCATC
Organism: Rhizobium sp. LC145; assembly: GCF_001005825.1. GTDB lineage: Bacteria > Pseudomonadota > Alphaproteobacteria > Rhizobiales > Rhizobiaceae > Neorhizobium. The sequence continues at coordinate 50,382 of NZ_LBHV01000009.1, read as the reverse complement.
GGCTCTTGGAAGATCATGCCGATGCGGTTGCCGCGAATGGACTGCATATCGCCAAGCGGAAGGTCGAGCAGGTTTTTCCCCTCGAATTCGATCCTGCCGGTAACCCGGGAATTGGCCGGAGAGAGCAGTCGCATGATCGACATGGCCGTCACGCTCTTGCCCGAGCCGGACTCCCCGACGACCGCGACCGTTTCCTTTTCGCCGATGTCGAAACTGACGTCGCGCACGACATTCTGCCACTCGCCGTTCACGCGGAACGATGTGGTGAGATTGGATATGGAAAGTGTCGGTTTGATCATGGCTCAGCCCTCCCGCCGAGGATTGAGGATGTCGCGCAGGGCATCACCGATCAGGTTGATCGCGACGATAAGCAGCAACAGCGCAAGACCGGGGAAGAAGCTGATCCAGTAATCCCCGGAGAGAAGATATTCGAAGCCGTTCGAGATCAGCAGGCCGAGCGAGGGTTCCGTCACCGGCAGGCCAATGCCCAGGAAGGAGAGCGTCGCTTCCAGCATGATGGCATAGGCGACACGCATGGTGGCCACGACGATCAGCGGCGGCAGGCAGTTCGGCAGGATGTGCCGGAAGAGGATGCGCCTGTCGGGAAGCGCCATGGAGCGGGCCGCATCCACATAGGCGCGCTTGCGCTCGACAAGCGCGGAACCGCGAATGGTGCGGGCATAGTAGGCCCATTGGGTGACGATCAGGGCGAGGATGATCTTATCGACGCCTTGGCCAAGGATGGCGAGAAAGATCAACGCGATCAGGATCGCCGGAAAGCTGAGCTGGATATCAACGATGCGCATCAGCACGGAATCGACGCGACCGCCCGCATAGGCACTGATCAGGCCGATCGATGCGCCGATGATCAGCGCGATCGCCGCGCTCGATATGCCGACGAGGATGCTCGTGCGAAGCCCGTAGAGGATGGCGCTCAGAAGATCGCGGCCCTGGTCGTCGGTACCTATCACATAGACCAGCCCGTTCATGCTTTCCGAACCGGGCGGCAGGCGCCCGTCGAGGATATCGAGCTGCGACAGATCATAGGGGTTCTGAGGCGCGATGACCGGCGCCAGAATTGCCGCGACGACGAAGATCAGCACCAGAACGATGCCGAGAAGCGCCAGCTTGTCATTCAGCAGGGCCGAGATCGCCTGGCGGAACGGGGAGCGGGATGCGGTCGGCTTGCCGAGATTGTTGCCGACATGGACCGAGCTGGTCGTGCCTGTCTCCTGGTTCATCACGAATTCCCCTCAAGTCGAACGCGCGGATCGACGATCGAATACAGAATGTCGACAAGCAGGTTGATGATGCTGAACATCACGACGGTGATCATCAGGTAGGCCAGGATGACCGGGCGATCGAGAACGCCGATGGCGTCTATGATCAGCTTGCCCATGCCGGGCCAGGCGAAGATCGTCTCGGTAACGACGGCGAAGGCGATCAGCGATCCGAGCTCGAGACCAATCACGGTAATCAGCGGGATCAGCGTATTCCTGAGAACATGGACCAGGACGATGCGGCGCTCCGGAAGCCCCTTGGCCCTGGCGAAACGCACGAAATCGAGCTGCATCGTTTCCATCACCCCGGCGCGGGTGAGGCGGATGACGAGGGAGATTTTGAACAGCGCCAGGTTGAATGCGGGCAGCAGGAGATGGGAAAGGCCATCCAGCGTGAGGAGGCTCACCGGAACACCGAAGACCGGCACGGTATCGCCGCGTCCAGAAGCCGGCAGCCAGCCGAAATGCACGCTGAACAGCATGATCATCACCAGGCCGATCCAGAAGGTCGGCAGGCTGAAACCGAGGATCGAGAAGGTCATGATCGATTTCGAGATCAATCCCTTCGGCTTCAGGCCGGCATAAACGCCGAGCGGAATTCCGACGATCAGCGCCATAACCAGCGCGACAAAGGCAAGCTCCAGCGTCGCCGGCATGCGGTTGAGGATCAGGGTCAGCGCCGGCTGGTTGAAGACGAAGGAATTGCCCAGATCACCGGAAAGCGCCCGCGTCAGGAAAAGCCAGTATTGCTCCCAGACGGGTTTATCGAGGCCGAAGGACTGGATAACCTGAAGGCGCTCGGCCGGCGTTGCCGTCGGGCTCAAGAGGACGTCGACCGGATTGCCGACCAGATAAAGGCCGACGAAAACCAGAACCGACATCACAAGCAAGGTCAGAACAGTCTGTATCGACCGGCTCAACAGATAACCGCTCATAGATATCAGCCTCCCAGCGATTGGGCGTCGGGCGGAGCAACGCGCCCATAGCGCGATATCCGCTCGACCATCAGGTTGATGAACCCTTCTTCATCGACATCGGTGACGATGGTCGCCTTGGCAGCAAGGTTCATCTTTTGGTGGAAATCGGCGTAGGTATAGCCTTTCGTGAAGCCAGTGACCTGTACGCCGACGGTGGCCTTTCGACTTTTGAAAAGATCGGGCCGGATGAGCCAGGCAATCGTCGTGGCATCGTGAATGGGGCCGCCCGGACGTCCGAAGCGGTCGACATCACTACGATCGAAGGTGGTGAACAGTTTGAAAAGCGCGGCGCCGGCCGGCCCGCCCTGCTCGGCAAAGCGCTCGAAATGCCTTTGAGTGAATAGCGCCTGGAACGTCATGTCGAGCGGCATGACCACGACCGGCACGCCGGATCGATAGACGATCTCGGCAGCATGCGGATCGGCATAGACGTTGAACTCGGCCCATGGCGTACGGTGCCCGAGCGCCGCGAACGCCCCACCCATCGACACAATCTGGCCGATGCCGCGCGCGACATCGGGATGCTGCATCAGGGCAAGCGCAATATTTGTGAGCGGCCCGATCGCGCAAATCGTCACCTTCTCCCCGCTTGCGGCCGCTTCGCGCGCCGTGCAGACGATGAAATCGACTGCGTGCCCGCCGGCTGGCATGATATTGCCATCGGTAACGAAGTCATGGCCGAACGGGCCGATGCGCGCGTATTTGCCGAAGACCTGGTCTCTCACCAGCGGACCCGGCGCGCCCGCATAAACAGGAACGTCATCACGGCCCGATAGATCGACGACCTTGCAGGCGTTCGCGACCGCATCGCTCAGCGGAACGTTGCCGGCCACGACGGACAGGCCAAGTAGGTCGATCTCCGGCGAAGCAAGCGCCATTAGGATGGCGGCGGCATCGTCGACTCCCGGATCCGTATCGATGATGACCTTCTGAAGGCTCATGCCACGACCTCCTCGGCATAACGCGAAAGCCGGTCGAGGAAGAGCGCGATCACGCCGTCGGCATCCACCCGGGTGACGATCTCCGCATTCGGCTCCAGACCGCTCTTGCCGTACCAGTCGGCGATCGTCTGTCCCATACACAACTCGCTTTCATGCTCCACGAACACGCGAGCGGGTTGCGTCTCGAAGAGATCGGGGGAGAGCAGGTAGGCGATCACGAGCGGATCGTGCAGCGGCCCGCCGCGCGAACCGTAACGACGGACATCGTTACGGTCCCAGAACGCCATCAGCTCCGCTAGGGTTTCGGAGATGCGTCCGCTGACCTTGGAAAACTGCGCAACGTGCTCCGGCTTGAGCATGACCTGATGTGTCGCATCGAGCGCGAGCGCCACGATTTTTATGCCACTGGCAAAGACCACGTGCGCGGCATGCGGATCAGCCAGCACGTTGAACTCCGAGGTGATCGTCCGGTTGCCGGGCTCGCGATAGGCCCCGCCCATCATGACCACCTGCTCTATGCCTTCGGCGATCTGCGGCTTCATCCGCAAGGCGACCGCCAGATTGGTCATCGGGCCGAGACAGCAGATCGTGACGCGCTTTTGCAGTACGGCTGCGGCAGTCAGCGTATCGATGAGAAAATCGACCGCCGATTTGCTTTCGGCAACTTTGACCGGTTCCGGCAGCGTGGTGTTGCCGAGCCCGTTCTTGCCATGGAACTGGCCATAAATGGGGTCCCGGAACATCGGCCGGAAACAACCGGCATAGACAGGGATATCGGTCCGGTCGCCGAGTTCGCAGACCTGGAGGGCATTCCGGACCGTCCGATCGAGCGGCTGGTTGCCGCAGACAGGGGTGATGCCGAGGATTTCGAGTTCGGCCGAGACGAAGGCGGTCAGAAGCGCGATCGTGTCGTCGATACCGGGATCGCAGTCGATGATGATCGGAATTGCAGTCATTCTATGGTTGCCTGATGTATCGATCGGGAAATTGACAGTTCAAAGCGCGCCGACATCGCGCAGCACCGCGCTGATTTCAGCACGGGCGACTTCGCCGAGCGGCGATTGCGGCACGATCGGCGCTCCGACCGGAAAGCCTTGCAGGTCGAGCGCCGTCTTGATGCATCCCGCGATCGAATATTTCGCGAAGATTTCGTTGACCCGCCAAAGGGGCCGCTGAAGCTCCATGGCTCTCGCCCAGTCGCCTGCCTTCGCAGCCTCGTAAAGGGCGATGCTCTGGCGCGGCACGATGCAGGCTGGGCCCGCCATCCAGCCGACCCCGCCGATCATCATCACGCAGGCGGGAATATGGGCGGAGGCAGCGAACACCTCCATCCGGCCCCGCGTCCGCTCGATGATGGAAAGCAGACGACCAGTATTCGTGGAAGCGTCCTTGATATAACGGATGTTCTCAATATGGCTCAGACGCTCGATGACCGGCAATGTCAGGTCCGAGCGCTGAAACTGGGGATTGGTATAAAGAACGACCGGACGCCCCTTCGCAGCCTTGGCAATCGCCGTGAAGTAAGCTTCGACACCCTCGTCGCCGATCGGGAAATAGGCCTCCAGGACCGCCAGAATGCCGTCGGCTCCCGACTCAATCATATATTCCGTCTGCGCGACGGCATCGCTCGTTGACGTCGACGCCACGCCGGCAACGACGGGAACCCGGCCACGACTGGCCGAGATCACCGTGTCGACGACGTGACGCCGCTGCTCCTGGGAGAGATAGGCAAATTCACCGGTACTGCCGAGCGGCGTCAGGCCATGGACACCCGTCTGAACGAGGTGATCCACCAAATCCGTCAGCACGCCTTCCATGACCGCGCCGGAGTGATCGATCGGCGAAACGAGGTAGGGAAACACGCCGCTGAAAGACATGGTGGACGTCCTCCCGCGATTAGTTCGGCTTCACGTAGTAGGGAAGCGTGTAACCGTCCGAACGGCCCTCGTACGAAAGGCCATTTTTGACCGCCCAGGTATTGGCCAGATAGAAGACCGGAATGACGCCGAGATCGGTCATGGCGATTTCCGTCGCCTTCCTCAGCTGTTCCTCGCGCTTGACATCGTCCAGCGTGCGACGGGCATCGCTCAAAGCCTTGTCGAACTCCGGATTGGAATAACGGCCGCGGTTGCCCTGCCCCGCTTTCTCGCCATAGGTCTCCAGGATAGGCCCAAGTACGCCGGAAGCTTCGCCGGTTTCGACGGCGGCGCCACCCATGATGAAGCTGAATTCAAGCGCGGAAGCGCGGGTGAAATAGACGCTGCCGGGAAGCGTCGCCACTTCCGTCTTGATGCCGATGCGGCTGAAGAACTGACCGATCGCCTGCGCCACCTTGGAATCGTTCGGATAGCGGTCGTTCGAGGCATGAAAGGTCAGCGAGAAACCGTCCGGATAACCCGCATCGGCAAGCAGCTGCTTGGCCTTGTTCGGATCGTAGGGATCGACCTTGATCGCCGGATCGTAGCCGAAATAGCCCTCCGGAACGACCTGGCCGGCCGGTACGCCCTGCCCATCCATGATCCGGTCGACAAGCGCCTCACGATTGATCGAAAGCGAAAGCGCACGGCGGACTTCCGGCTTCAGAAGCGGGTTCTTGCCGTCCGGCCCCTTGGCGAACGGCGATTCCTCCCGGTCCTGATCCATGTGCAGATACATGATGCGGTTGCCCGCGACATTGACGACTTTCAGCTTGTCGGATGCTTGAAGCCTGCGGGTATCGGCGGTCGGAATGCTCTCGATCATATCGACATCCCCGGCGAGAATGGCGGCCACGCGAGCGCTGCTATTCTTGAAAACCCGGAAGGTAACCTTGTCCCAAGCGGGCTTCTCGCCCCAATAACCGTCATTGCGCTCGACAACGACGTTATCGTCCGGTGTCCAGGAGGCGAATTTGAAGGGACCCGTGCCGATGACGCCCTTGCCGGAATTCATCTCTTCCGTCGTCGTCTTTTCCATCTCCGCCGGAAGGATGGCGATGCGGCTGAGATTGTTGAGGAGCAGCGGCGTGGGGCCGTCGGTCTTGATGCGAACCGTCAGCGGGTCAACCGCCGTCACTTCGGTGATCGCCTTCACATAGGCCGCAAACGAACTTGGGCTGTTGGTCGATGCGAGCGGGATGCGCTTGATACTGGCCACGACGTCGTCGGCCGTGAAATCGCTGCCGTCATGGAATTTGACGTCCGGGCGCAGCTTGAATTCCCAGGTCGTCTCGTCGATCGTCTTCCAGGAGATGGCAAGCGCCGGCTGAATCTGCTGCTTGGCGTCCTGATTGACGAGGCCATCGAAGATGTTGCGCGCCATCGCGCTGTTGGGGCCGACCACATAAAACTGCGGGTCCATGGACGTCGTGGACGCGGCGAGACCGACGGTCAGATCCTCTGCGTGGACTGCAAGCGGTGCGGCGAAGACGGAAGCGGCCAAAGCGGCGGAAAGGGCAAAGAGTTTCATAAACAGGGCTCCTCCATGTTTTGGGATCCGCGCTCTCCTCGCGGTTAATGGTCGAATACCCCTTTCACTCAGCAAAGAAAAATTGCATTTAGTACTCCCTTCATGCTCAAATGTTATGGAGATAAGTGGAAGTGCGCTTGAAACCACGCCAGATGGAAGCGTTTCGAAGCGTGATGATGACAGGCGGGATTACCGCGGCAGCCGACGTCATGAACGTCACGCAGCCGGCCGTCAGTCGGCTGATCCGCGATCTGGAAGATGCCGTTCAGATCATTCTCTTCGAAAGGCAGGGCACGCGCCTGGTACCCACCGCGGAAGCCGCCCAGCTTTTTCGTGAGGTCGAGCGCCTCTATCTCGGCCTGGACCAGATCGCCCAGGCGGCCGACGACATCCGAAAACATAAGAATATTGTTTTGCGCATCGCGAGCGTGACGTCGCTCGTGAGGCCCTTTCTTCATCAGGCCATCATCGATGTCGTCGGAGACCGGCTGGATCTGCCGCTGGTCATCGATGTCGAAAATAGCCGCCATATCTGGGATATGGTCGAGAAGAACCGCTATGACCTCGGCTTCGTGTTCAGTTCGCCGCGCATGGCCGACAAGAATGCGGTTCTGCTGCACAGTTCGCACGCGGTGGCGGCGATGGCTCCCGGCCATCGACTGGCGTCGCGAAGCGCCATCTCGCCGGCCGACCTCCAGGACGAACGTGTACTCATCCCCGGCCGGAATTCACCCCTGAGGTTGACGCTCGACCGCGCCTTCTCGCACGAAGACCACCCGCCGGTATCCACGATGGAAACCTCGATGCTGAACTGCTGCTATTTCGCCGCTTCCGGGATGGGAGTGGGAATTGTCGACCAGACGAGCATCCGAGCCTCCGGAGCTGAAGTCGTGACAATCCCCTTTGAGCCACGCATCGACGTATCTTACTTCGCCATTCGTCCGTCCGGCGGACAACGCATCTCCGTCCTCGACGACATCATCAGCCGGATGGCCGAACTGATGAGGCAGCTCAATTGAGCCAGCGCACTCCGTGTATCAGTTTGCACCTGTCACAATGGGCAGCGTTGCAAGGTGCTTGTCGATGGTTTCCGTCACCGTGCTATCCATCGGCAAGTGGCCTTTTTCCTTGCCCCATTGCTCCATGAACAAAGCCACCGTTTCCTCTGCCGTGCCTATAACGAGCTTGCGCGGCAACGCGGCCTTCGCCGCCAGGTGCTCAAGCTCATCGAGCGTGTATCCGGTAAAATCCTTTGTTCGGCTGAACGTCAGGGCCGACTTGTCATTCGATATATATGGAATCGTTGAGACGAAATCATATGCGGGTGATAGTCGGGCATGGCGTTGATCGGGATAGATCAGTGACCAGTTTTTCAGATGCATGTCGCCGTTCCCGATCAGGACATTGAATGTCACCCTGCGGATGAACTCGGCTACGTCGGCGTGATCCGACTCGGCTGCGATAACCGAGGCGAGATTGCGCAAGCTTGCCTTCTTGTATTTGTCTTCGGGATACACGTCGAAGACCTGCGCAAAATCCTCAATGTGAACCGCGCCGCCATCCTCCATGCGGTCGAACCGCTCAATGATGAATGCCTTGGGGCCAAGCCGTTCGATGCCGTCCGGCAGATTGCGGATCGAACTTACATCGACCAGATCAATCGCCGGTACGTCCATGCCGACCATTCTGGCCAGCGTCATCATCGAGAATTCGTTTTCGGGAACATGAGCAAACTCCCGTGAGGGAAGTTTCACAATCCAGTCACCGCCAACGCCGCTGTCCGGAATGATCAGCCCTGCGCTTGCGTCGTTCACGGCCGAAAACTTGAGTTGCACCCCCGCCAGCGAAAACCGCAAGGCGTCTTCCCTTACCGCCTGAACAGCGTCTTCATCGAGCTTCTGGTGTGCGTCTTCCGGCCATGCCTTGCCATCGGCGGGTTCTACGCTAATCGCTCCTGCCAAATCCTGCCCGAGTACCCATAACAAAAAGAACTCGCGATCAGCATGGATATCCGCCTTCGCGGCAAGGTATTTGCGCAAATGCCCTTCCGGGAGAAGGTTGGAGAAGAATGGCATCAGCTTGATCTTGTAGGGGCGGAAATCCGTGAGCAGCTCCCCGAACTGATCCTTGAACCGCAGGCCGAGCGTCGGCTTGTCAGGATTTTCAATATAGCCGTCATTGAAGGCAAACAGTGTCTTCTCGCCGCCAACATAGGTGATGGTGCCGATCTCTTGGCCGTGCAGGCGTATTTTTAGAACGGAAACGTCAGGCATCGTCATCATCGTCCAGCGTGTAGGCGGGGCGCGGCCCATCCTGAATTTCCGGTGACGGACGTGTGTGGATAATCTGATTGCGGAGATGCGTCATGCTTCGCGCGACTTCCGCGATCTTGGCCCAATCTTTTTGTGATCTTTGTATTCGCTCCAGCGTAGTCCGAAGCTCGCGCAGGGGCTGCAAAAAACTCATGTCGATCTTCAGCGGCTTTATCGCAGCGTGAGCTTTGCGCAAGGCGTCCAGATTGGGAATTTCGGGTATCTTGACCTGCATCGCACGGATTGCCTCCTGAACACGTTGCAGTTCCTTGCCGATGGCAGCGGGCTGGACAGGCGGATGTTCGGAGGTCTGGCGCGTGATGGATTTTACGGCAGGTACGGCCTTGCGGGGAACGAGCGCGACTTCTAGGTCAAGGGCGTGCGTTAGGGCTGCGAGGCTCGACAGCCGAATATCAACGCCGCTTGCCTCAATCCTTGAAATTTGAGCCTGCGGCACGCCCGACAGCTTGCTTAACTCGGTCTGCCTCATACCTTTGGCAAGGCGCGCCTCGCGCAGAGCCTTGATGATCTTCTGTGCTTCGTAGTTCATATTTATGTCGAATTCTGCATGCAACCCCATATTCTATGTATAATAGTGCATAACTGATGCACCCGCAACTACCTATGTCGAATAATGCATAGATACGCCTGTTACATGTAGTTTTCTGCATATTTTCGGAAAAACCCTACATCGAAATCACCGTCGAAGAACTGGCGTGGCTGGTCGAGCGTGTGAAGGTGCCGCAAGAAACCACCGCCGCAATCTGTGCTGCACACCTCAATGGTTTGGACTGTACTTAAAAAATGAGCCCCGCCATGACCACCAGAATGGCCGAGCGTCGATCGCCGCTATGAATCAAAGTCCGAGCCCCTTCCCCTCATGGGGATCATTCAGATACTCACTAGGGTGCGCAACGCCCGGCGATTAACGACAGCGAGATGCAAGCAGTGAGCGACAACATCATTAAGTTCCAGAAACCGAAACCACCGAAGCAGCCGAGGCAAGTGCCACCGTGGCTTAAGCGCTTGCTCCTTGTTCTTGCAATCATGGCAGCCTTCGCAGCGACCTATATTTACTTCGCTCTCACCGGCACTCCAGCGCAGGCAGCGGGTTTCCAAAGGTGTGGCGCGGTCAAGCGGGACTGCGTCGTTGATGGGGACACCCTCTACGTCGGAGCAGATAAGGTCCGGGTCGCTGACGTCGACACTCCAGAGGTGTCGCAACCACAATGCGCCGACGAGAAGGCATTGGGTGACAAGGCTACCGCACGCTTTGTCGAACTGGTGAATAGTGGGCCTTTCGAGATGCGAACCTGGCAAGGACGTGACGAAGATCAGTACGGCCGCAAGCTGCGTGTTCTCATACGTCACGGAAGAAGCTTGGGCGATGTCCTCGTTGAGGAAGGCTTGGCTCGCACCTGGTCGGGACGCCGCGAGTCTTGGTGTTGATCACAATCACAGGCAGGAGGCGGTGACCGCTCCGCACCGCCTCTGGGTCATTCAGACCGAACCATCAGCAGTGAACTGCACCCCCTTTCGACCTTGAAGGGGGCTTTAAAGCTACGCTGACGCCTGGCGGGCCGGCATAACTGATGCGGGGTGAAAGCTCATTGCTCCCGTCACAATCATCGGCATGCCGGCTTCCAAGCACGCAGCGATAAAGGCTTCGCGCGCCATTTCAGCAGGAACCATTCGACGCAATGCGGCACCGCATTTTCGGACTGCGCGCTCATAGCGCTCCCCGCGACGGAGTGGCCATTCGGTCTCAAGGAAGTCGAGAGCATCGTGAACGCTGAGAAAAGTGCGTTCCAGACCGCACTGCAGCCGAACTTTGACGGGAGCTCTCCAAGGAATATCCGGAATGTTCATGTCTTCCTCCTTCAGTGGACAACCGGATGAAAACAAGCATCAAAGGATATCGGAATCGCGCAACGGGCATTCAAGATGCCCCGATAAAGCCAATCCAAACGAGAGCATCGAGCGTGATGAACTCTACATTCGGCCCATTCCACTGGCGGGGTGAACAGGACGCTCTCAATGTCGCATCCAATAACGGGCCACGCTTTTCCTCACGCTGGATCAGGAGCAGTTTTCACACGCTCGCGCGATTATCGATCGGTGAACTCCCGGGGAGAAACGCGTTCATTACCGTCTGTCCGTTCGGTGATGACTTACGTTCGGGAAGCGGAAATGCTTAAAAAAGGAATGACAAAACCGACGCCTGAACAAATTGAACAACTCACCCTCGCTTTTGAACGGTTCACCCGTCGCTTCAAAGTTGCCGAGGCCGCGGCGGCGATGGAAAATTCGCTCAACGCACTCGACGTTCAGGCCCTCCTATTCGTCAGTGAGCATCCTGATTGCACCTTAGGGGATGTTGCCCGAAACCTCCAAGTCGCGCTTACGACGATGTCTTCCTCCGCCGACCGGTTGGTCCGTAGGGAAATGATTAGGCGGCAGCGACCCGAGGCGAACCGACGGTCCGTTGCGCTGACGGTAACCCCGAAAGGGAAGGAAGCAGTCGCAGGCTATATGGCGGGATATCACGATGCTTGTCGCGCGATGCTTGAATCACTTGATGCTGCAGAGCGGGCCGAATTTGTCCGCCTGACGCAAAGAATTGCAGACTACGAAGGTTGAATATTACGAAAATCGTAGTATTTCTCTGCGGTCGAAACGAGCAGGGAAATCATCATGACTCGCACACCACTCACAGCGCTTGTTACCGGTGCGAATAAAGGCATTGGTCTCGCGATTGCGCGCCAGCTCGGCGCAAACGGTCACTCGATCTGGCTGGGATGTCGAGACTTGCAGAAAGGCGACGCCGCAGCACGTGGGTTGCGCAATTTAGGTATCGACATTCGCGCAGTGCAACTCGACGTCACGAGCGACGCCAGCGTGGCTGGTGCCGTCACGACCATAGAGCGCGAGGCCGGCAAACTGGACGTGCTGGTCAACAACGCCGGTGTCATGTCCAGCCAGCCTCCTTCCCTGGCCGAGGAATCGATCGATGAGATCAGGCAAATGTTTGAGACCAACGTGTTCGGCGTCCTTCGGGTGACGCAAGCTTTCCTGCCGCTGCTGCGCAAGTCCGAAGCGGCGCGGATCGTGATGATGAGCAGTGGCTTGAGTTCACTCGGCGATGCCTTAGACATGCGGAGCGAAACCTGGACGGTCGGCTTCGGTGGATACTGCGCTTCGAAGACGGCGCTGAACATGCTTACGGTAAAGCTAGCCAAGGAGCTGGACCCAGAAGGGATAAAAGTGAATGCGGTGGACCCGGGTCTGACATCCACCGACATGACGGGGAACGGACCCGGCCATTCGCCCGATGAGGGTGCTCGCCCGGCCGTTGCCTTGGCGACGACGCACGCGTTCGGCCCCTCGGCAGGCTTTTACGCCTGCTCGGCATCTGGCGACTTAGTTCAGAAGAGATGGTGAAACGGCGGGAGTTCTGAAAGGGAAACGAGATCGCGGCGTGTCTCGTTTCTCGATCGTTTTCTGAGAAAGCCGACTACCCAATGGCAGCTTCGGCACTGACCCTTTGAAAGCTGACCGGCGGGAAGCCACCCAAATCTCAGCCGTTTATGGGTTCGCGGCCTACCGAGATAGCTGGCCTCTTACCCTGCTTTGAGACTGTAGCGGTGATAATAGCCAACGGCGCCTGTGCGAGGCACTTAATAACAATATCAGCCTTTTGGCCGTATTAACGGCACAGCGTAACCGTGGCAAATTCCTTCGCCTTATGGTCTCAGGAGGTCACGGAATGAAAACTGGACGCGATGAGCAGTTGATGGGAGCGATCAATGCAGAAGCTGATCGTTTTTTACCGGACGGAGCCTGTGAGACGAACCTCGGTCAGATCGCTGCGCGCCTGCACGAGCGCTATCCTCATAGGACCGGACAAGAAATTGAAAGCCGGTTGCGACTGGTGATGTGGTCCCGTGGCCAATTCTCAGCAATCCGGCCAGACAGGCACGGACTCACTGCCGCCACCAAGGGATGAAGCGAAAGCGACCGAGGCGCGTGGTTCCTCCCGTATTGGGAGGGCAAAGCTGCCGGGCAGGCACTGACGGCTGCGACCGATAATTATGATATCAGCGGCCTGTAAAAGCCCAGCACCGCCGGCTATTGCTGGACTCGGCATATCATAGATGCCACTGTGCCGCTGCTAGGCAGTGATGGGAAGCACATGACAACTTTGTTCTGGGACCGGCCTGTTCGGGTTGGGGAAATCATGATCATGGGACCGCTCAACGCCTACGATTTTATGACATCGAGCTGGCCACTTCTGAAAGATTCACATTTCATGGCAGCCTCAGAAGCAATCCTTGCCGCACTCGATGGACGTGGCAGCCCTGATCTCGCCCGCGAGCGTTTCGAGATGGCATTGGCATCGGCGGAATTGGCGGTAGACGGTTAACCGAGGAACAAACCCTTCTGCACCGAGGTTTGTTGGCCATCTGTAACCGGAGGCCATCCCATGAAATTTCCGCTCATTGCGACAACCGTCGCCCTAGCTGTATCCAGCGGTGCGTCTTTAGCCCAAACTCCCAACACCCCGCCGAGCCCTCCGCCACAGACAGAGGACGACCGCTCCCCGCCAGCTCCATCACCAGCGGGTGCTCCCGAGATGAATGGGAGCGATTGGCGAATGCATCCATCACCACGAGAACGAGGCGCGCGTTTTCGGATCGAGACCGGCCGAACCTCGATCGATCTGCGTTGTGCGGAGGGCGAGACGACGAAAGAATGCGCAGACTCGCTTCTGCAAGTGCTTGACAGGCTGCAAGGCTCCCCATCGGACGATCGGAGCCGGCGAGATGACGTCAGAGAGCGTCCACGTGATTGGTGAGCGGGCCCAATAGCTCCCATCGAAATCTTTCGCAAAGCTGAACGAGGACTTCAGCCATCATTCAGCGACACGGGCGCTAAATGTCTTCGTTAGAGGAGGCATTGACATGCGAAAGATCATCATTGCTGCCACCCTGCTGATCGGCTCACTGCTAGGTACCGGCGTGAATGCCATGCCGCTCGGCGGGATAAACGTTCCATCGGCGTCTCCTATCGTGAACGTCGATTGGGCATGCGGTCGAGGATGGCACCTGAACCGGTGGGGCGAGTGCCGGCCGAACCGTTGGCGGCCGCCGCCGCGACGTCATTATGGATGGGACCGCCCACGCGGATGGCATTACGACCGCCCTCACCGCCACCATCGGCACGAGCATGGCTGGCGAGAACGCCGGTGGCGAGATTGGTGATTGGCAACCTTGCCGTTCTTGCTCTTCTCAAGGGGATGGGTTCCGAGACCCATCCCTTCATTAGAACGGCAATGCATTTCCGTCCTGGACGAGTGTCAGACGGATGAGCGAGCTGATGAGGTAACCGATTGAGCCCGCGGCTGGCTAGGAATTATTCCTCGCGGAATGCGCGTCTGATCTGATCTGAAAGCGGCTTTGCCAGATAGGAGAGAGCCGTGCGCTCGCCGGTTTGAATGAAGGCCTCTGCCGGCATTCCGGGAACCAGTACCAGGCCATCCAGCCGCAGCAGTTCATCAGCAGGAAGCAAGAGCCGCACAAGATAATAGGAAAAGCCGGTGCGGGGGTCTTCCGTCAGGTCGGCTGCAACACGCGTCACCGTGCCGTTCAGCTCTGGTGTCGTACGCTGATTGAAGGCAGACATCCTGACGACCGCCTTTTGACCGACCGTGATCTGATCAATATCCTGGGGAAGGATGCGGACCTCGAGCGCCAGCTTGTCGCTCTCGGGAACAATGGACATGATCACATCTGCCGGCGAAATCACGCCGCCGATGGTGTGGACCGTCAGCTCATGCACCGTCCCCTCCTGCGGTGCCGGGATATCGATGCGCCTCAATTGATCTTCAGCAGCTATCTTTCGCTCGACGAACTCGCCAATCTGTCCCTGCACTTCCCGTAGCTCCCGGCCGACTTCCGTCTTCAGGTCCTGATCGATCTGGGCGATCTGGAGTTTCGTTTCCGAGATGCGGCCGGCGGCCTGTGCCTGAAATGCGATCTTTTCGCCCCGCTCGCCGCCGAATGTTGCCGCCTGTGTTTCCAACCCGTTCAGACGCTGAACCGAGACGATGCCTTTTTCATGAAGCGCGCGAAGCGAGGCGATCTCCGCCTCAAGTACCTTGAGCCCGCGGTCATAGGCAAGCTCCTGCGCCTTGAGACCTGCAATTTCGTGCTCGAACTGCGTGATCCGTTCGAGCAGTTGCGACTTGTTTCCTTCCCTGGACTTCCTGCGGAACTCGAACAGACGCTCCTCGCTTTGCAGGACCAGGTCGACATCGCTGTTACCTCGACGTTGCAGAAGCGAAGCCGGAAAGCTGATTGTCGCAAGATCATCCCGTTCGGCCTCCAGCCGGGCAAGCCGGGCATTGAGTTCATCCAGACGCTTGGTCACGATGGCGAGATTGGCTCGCGTCTGGGTGGCATCGAGGCGCATCAGAACCTCTCCGGCAGCGACGCGTTGCCCCTCGCGAACGAGAATTTCTCCGACGACCCCACCTGTCGGATGCTGTATTCGCTTGACGTAGGAGTCGACCACGAAATGGCCCGAAGCCATGACGGCCCCCGCGAGATGGGTTGTCGAAGCCCAGGCGCCTGCGCCGAAGATCAAGGCAATCCCGACCACAAGTCCCGCGAAAAGGTGTTGGTGGATCGATCGTGAGACGGGGTCCGCTTTACTGTTCAACATCGCTGCCATCCTTGCTCGCCGCCGATGTGATCTCCGACGACGCTGCCACTACCCGAAAGGGCGTGATCGTGCGGCCGCTCGCCTGAAAGGGGTGGCTCTCCCCGGCACCCCCTACACCGCGCGAGCGCGCTTTCAAAACGCGGGAAAGAACCTCATCCTTGGGGCCAAACGCCGCCATTCGCCCATTGTCGATCATCAGCACGAGATCGACCGAACCCAGGGCACTTGGGCGATGGGCCACGACGACTGCGATCCCGTTGCGCGCCCGAATCGCCGCAATGGCTTTCACGACCGCAGCTTCTCCTTCGGCATCGAGATTCGCATTCGGCTCATCCAGGACAACGAGAAAGGGATTGCCATAAAGGGCCCGAGCCAGGCCGATGCGCTGTCGCTGCCCGGCGGAAAGCATCGACCCCGCTTCGCCGATTTCCGTTTCATAACCCTTTTCGAAACGCAGGATCAATTCGTGGGCTTCCGCTGCCCTCGCGGCTTCCACGATGGCTTGCGGATCGGCGTCTTGATCAAAGCGTGAGATGTTCTCACCGATGGTTCCCTCGAACAGCTCCACCCCTTGCGGAAGATATCCGATATGCTTTCCAAGAGCGTCACGGTCCCATTGGTCGAGGCTTGCCCCATCGAGCCGCACTTTTCCGCCAACGGGTGACCAGGCGCCCACGATCACCCGGCTGAGCGTCGACTTGCCGGAACCGCTTGGTCCGATGACGCCGACCGCGCTACCTGCCCACAAGGAAAAGCTCACCCCCGCGATAGTCGGTATCTTCGCCGAACCGGGCGGAACGATCGTCAGGTTTTCGACCGTCAGACTTTCAGTCGGGGCGGGAAGCGCCATGACCGCAGGCGTTTCCGGCATCATCGAAAGCAGGCCGCTCAACCGGTCCCAGCTCTGACGTGCCATGAGGAACGGCTTCCAGCTCCCGATCGCCAGATCCACGGGCGCCAGCGCACGGCCCATCATGATCGAACTGGCAATCATGACGCCTGCCGTCACCTGCTGCTCGACGACGAGCCATGCCCCCACACCGAGGATGGCGGATTGAAGGATGAGGCGAAGCGAGCGGGAAACCGCTCCAAACTGACCCGCCACATCGCCCGCCCTTCGGTTGGAGGCGAGATATGCCGCATTCACCTGCCGCCACCGCATCGAAAGGCGCTCCTGAAGGCCAAGCGCGCGGACGACTTCCGCGTTTCGGCGACCCGCCTCCATGGCGGCACTCCTCACCATCCCATGCCTTGTTGCCTCGCGGATCGGGGTCCGGGAAAGAAAATCGGTCAAGGCTGTCATCGTAATCAGCGCAATGGCACCAACCGAGGCCGTCACGCCGATCCAGAAATGGAACGCAAAGCAGATGGCGAGATAAAACGGCATCCAGGGAAGATCGAAGAAAGCCGCAGGTCCCTGCCCGGAAAGGAAGCCTCGCACATTATCGAGATCCCGCAGGGGCTGAAGCCCGTCGCCGGGCATTTTCGTCTCAAGGGGCAGGCGGAGCACTGCCTCGTGGATGCGGCCCGAAAGCTGGTGATCGAAGCTCTCCCCGATCCTCAGCAGGATGCGTGAACGAATGATGTCGAGGCCCGCCTGCACGAGGTAAAGAATAAGAGCCAAGACAGCCAGGCCGATAAGGGTAGGAATGCTCCGGCTCGCGAGCACGCGGTCATAGACCTGCAGCATGAACAAGGGCGAGGTCAGCGCCAGCAGGTTTACAACGCCGCTGATCAACGCTACGCCCGTGATCGCCGCTCTGGCCGTCGGGACGACCGCCGCAGCCCTAAGCTGCGGCGACGCCTTCTTTGGTGTGGTGACCAAGAATTTCGTTCCCTTAGAAGACGAAATTGCCGGAGGTCAGAGCGGACCTGTTCACGCCTTCAAGCGTGATCGTTCCAAGCCCTCCAAAATCGATGACGGTATTGGCGCCAACCTGCGAAGATGCCGCAAGGACTTCCGCATAAGTGTCGAAAGCCGTGCTGGCGAGGCCGGAAAGGTCGATGAAATCGCCATTGGCGCCGGCAACGAAGCCGGAAACGCTGTCATTGCCGATCGATGATGCAAGCGAGCCGGCAATATCCCGATCGAAGACGAAGGTATCCCTTCCGGCGCCGCCATTGAGATCATCGTTTCCGTCGAAGCTGTAGAGGCGGTCGGCCAGGGCCGTTCCGTTCTGAACCGTGCCGACTTGACCGAAATAGTCGTAGAGGCCCGGCTGCGCGTTGCCACTCGGCGCCGTGACGCCGGTGAAGCTACCGCCATGCGAGAGCGAATAGATCGCACCGTTGAGCGCTGCGTTCGGGGCATCGCCGATCTGGACGGTGAGGCCGGCGGTCGCAAGGCTGAAGCCCGAAGCGGTCGAGCCGTTGAGATCCGTGCCGAACTGCAGGTTGTTCACCGTGCCGGTAAAACCGCCCGGAGGTACATAGGCGAAGTTGCCGTTCATGATGACGCCGCTGTTGGTCGTGCCGGCTACATTTCCGGCTGCCCACTGCGTTGCAGCCGCGAAGCTCGGGCTGAATTCACCATTGCCGTTGTAACCGAAGTTAGCTGTCCAATTAGTGAAATAGCCAACCAGATCACGATTGGCCACAGTGAGATTGATAGTCGCAACCATGTTCATCTCCTTAGTTTTCTGGATTGCCCGCCAACTTGGCGAACCTGGGTTTCACGGCGGCTCCGCCGCGAATGTCTCGTTTGCACCGCGTCAGAAGTTCATTTTCAGCGATGCAGTGAAGGTTCGGCCCGCCGCAGGGTAGGATTGGATGCCGAGCGAGGGAACGTATCGCTCGTCCGTCAGGTTGGAGACACCGAACCGCAGCTTGGCTTGCGGGGTTACATCGAAGGACCCATAGAGGTCGTAGGTCGTGTAGGCCGCATTGGTGTAGCCACTGAGCTGGCCGAACCCGGTCTCCGTTTCACTCACGTGATTGACGCGCGCGCCAAGCACGAGCCGCTCATCGAACAGGCGTATGCCGGCATCGAGGGTGAACTTTTCGCGGGGTGGCAGGTAGAGAACGGTGGGACGCGGCGTATTGCCGAATCCCGCGTCGGGTCCGTCGATCGTATAGGTGTCGGCCCAATCCGTATCGACGTTCGTGTAAGAGCCGCCGAAATAGACATAGCCAAGATCGTAGCTGGCCTCAATCTCGAGGCCACTCATCTTCGTCGTGCCGTCGAGATTGACGCTGCTCGTATAATATCGCCCGGCCGGCTCGAAATACCGGTAACCCATCGAGATGTAGTCCTCGATATTCCTGCGGAAATAGACGGCTTTCATCCGGAAGGCATCGTCCGCTGTGAAAACGGCATCCTGCGAGATATTGACGCCCAGCTCCCAGGTTTCGCCCTTTTCCGGCTTCAGGTCCGGATTGGGTGTGTTCTCGAACGGCAGCCCCGGATGCCCACCCGAGATGAGCGCTTCAAAAACCGCGGGCGGGCGATAGCTGCGCGAATAGCTGACGAACGGTTGCAACCATTCGAAGGGTTTAACCGCGATCGTGGCGGAAGGCAGCCATGCGCCCCCCGACTTGTCGACCTCGACCGGAAAAGCGTCATACACGGTCTCAAAGCCATCAGAGGGAGAGTCCCACTCTTCACAAGCCGGCGTTGCGAATTCCCATCCGGGACCGGGATTGGGAACGGCACCATCCAGCAAGGTCGAACCATCCGGGCTCACCCAAAGCCCGTTCGGATCGGGCGTACCGTCTGAATCGATATCCTGCCATCGCACGCAATTGCGGGGTGTTACGACGGTTCTTTGATTGTGGACAACCGTTGAACCCCGCAAGCGATAATAATCATAGCGCAAGCCGCCCGTCAGGGTCAGCCAGTCCTCGTGCTGCAAGGTGGCGCTGGTGAAGCCGCTGGCCATCAGGCGTTTGCCCGGCGGGTTGGCGCCGCGCAGGCCCCACGCACCGTCATATCCGATATCGGCTGCCGGGATCGTCAGGCTCCTGGTATTGCCGTTGTCCTGGTATCCCTCGACGCCGTAGTGAAGCGCCAGATCGCCGAAAGGCAAGGTGAGGCGGCTGGTGTTCTCAAGGCTGCCACCGAAGCTTTCCATTCCGTAGGAGTAATCGTCCGTGGTACCGGTGCCGTAATCCCGTTTCTCGTCGTTCACCGTGTCGTTGTACCAGAGCCGCAGTCTGGCATTGACCAACTCCGACTCAGGATCGTAGTCCCAAGTCGCCGTGAACGTATCGTTGAAATAGTCCTGTTCGTTGGTTCGCAGTCCCCCGACTATGCCACCATAGCCGCCGGTGGCTCCCGTAGCCTTGTAATGCATCCAGGACCCCTGAAAGGTCAGGTCGTCGGTGATCTCCCATTCGGCCTTGAGAAGCGTGTTGAGTATCTCGCGGCGCGAAAAGAGCACATCGTCATCGACCACCGTCAGGCCCGGCAGCAGTGACGCGATTTCGCCATGGCTACCGATCTTGTAGTCGCCGATGTTGCGGATAGCGACGCCACCGAGCAGCGAGAACGTGTCCGACAGGCGCACCGCACCGATGGCCGAACCAACGAAATTGTATGCGTTGGTGCCGGTGCCCGCCTCGATCTCCGCGCCAATGTCCTTGCCAGATTCCAGGATATCGTCCACGCCGACCGATCGGAAATCGACGAGACCTCCGAGCGAACCCGCCCCGCCGACGCCCCTGACCGCGCCCTTTTCCACTTCGATGGAGCGAATGAAGGCAGTGTCGACAAACGTCTGCTGATATCCGCCATGGCCGGATCGCTGGAAATTCTGCCTGGCGCCATCGATGCTGGTCGTGATCCGGCTCATGTCCTGAAGACCGCGTATGTTGACAGCGATACCCGGTTTTTGTCCTTCCGCACGATTGGTGATAACGCCGGCAACATTATCGAGTGCGTCGGAGGCGCTGCGCGTCGCGGGATTGTTCTCGATTGCCTCTCTGGAGACGACACTGACGCTTCGGGGTTCTCCGTAAACCCAATCCGGCGTGCCTTGATAGCCCGGACCTCCATTGGCATTGCGACCGGTTTTGCCCCTGACGACGATCGTGGGCAGTGTGGTTGCCGCATCATCCGAGCCCGTCACGGACGAGCTTAGAATCGCCTGATCGACGTCGCCGATCTGGTAGGAAACGCCCGTTCCCACGAACATTCGCTCCAAGGCGATTTCCGGACGATAACTGCCCTTGACGGGGTTGGTTCTGATATTAGAGCCGACGCCGGCCGGCAGGGTTATCTGAAGACCGGACTGCCGATTGAAGGCGCTGATGGCGCTCAATATCGGCAGCGAAGGAATATCGAAACGCCGCGCGCCTTGATCTGTCTGTGCCTGGGATGACCCGGCGTCACCCTGTTGCGCATAGCCGATCCCTGCACCCAGCAGTATCGCCAGCGCGGTCGTACCCCATAAAAACGCTCCGGTGCGAACCCCTCGCACCAAACCCAATGCCCCACCAGTCATTTCGTCCTGCAATCTCCAAAGGCGCCCCCAATCAGGCGCTTCCAGAAACTAGACAAACTGGCGAAGGATTTTTTCCGATGTTTTTCTCCGAAATTCGAAAAAGCTGATTCCGATCATGTTGAAGTTGATCATAGCCGCGTGATCATCCGGATCGCGGAAGAAATATCCCGGACCTTTCCTCCATGCGCGCTGACCAGCGCCCGCAGTGCCTTGTCGGGCTCCGACAGGTCGTAAACACCGGTGACGCGTGAAGCCGCCAGCCCTCTGTCGGGCATAAGGATCCATGCCGGGTGATAACGCTGAATCTCGGCCACGACTTCACCGATAGTGGAATTTGCCACCAACAGCCGTCCCGCGCGCCAGACCCCGATGTCATCCGCGGAGACCTGATCGACCGACATTTTCCCCGTTTGCCTGTCGACGATCAGCAGATTGCCCGCAGACAGTGTCTGCGTCGCCGTGGTCTTTCCGGAATGGACGGAAGCGCGAATTGAACCCCGTGCAAGACCGATATCGGTTTGCCCTTCTCCCAGCCGAACATCGAACGCGGTGCCCAGCACCTCTATCTTCACCTCGGAAGCATCGACAATGAATGGACGTGCCTCATCGTGGGCCACATCGAAAAAGGCTTCCCCCTCGAGCAGGGTAACCTTCCGGTATCCTCCAGAAAAATCCGTCCGGATTGCCGAAGAGGCCCCCAGTTGAACCGTGCTGCCGTCTTCGAGAGCGATCGAGCGGGTTTCGGCCGTCGTCGTCAGATAATCGGCCTGCCATTCGATCGCCAAGCGAGGAACCACCAGGAACGCCGCAAAACAGAGAAGGGCCGACGTTATCCCTCCAACGAGCATCCTCCGGGTAAAGCCCTTGATCGCCTTCTTCCTTGCATGCGGCGATGACGGACTGGCCTTGTCGGCAGTGGGGGAACGAGGCGCGCTGATCCGTTTATAGTGCAACGGCGCCGCGCCGAGGGCTTGCCACATGAGGCGGGTTTCTTCCCACACCCGCCGGTGCTCGGGCGAGCGGTCCAGCCAGGCATTCAGGCCATCGAAGTCACGACAGTCCGGTGACTGGAGGTCGATCAGCCACCTTGCCGCTTCTTCTCTGATGGCATCGATGTCATTTTCATGCGGGACAGTCGGCTTCATGCACTCTTTGCCTCGGCGAACAGATTTTGTTTGTAACCAATTAGACAAATAGCTCGGGCGTTTTTTCCACCTGTCCGGTCATGTAAGGTGCCTGGTCAACCGTTTGGTCAACTGGCTCATCGCGGATGTCAGGGTTCTATGCACCGTCGTTACCGACAGGTCGAGACGATCGGCAATCTCCTGGAGCGTGTATCCATCGAACCGGTGCATTTCGACAATGACACGCGTCTGGTGAGGGAATTCGCTTAGCGCCTGCGCGATGATCCTCACCTGATCGTTGAAAACAGCTTCCTGCTCCGGCGTGGGAACTTTGAGAGGCTGAATCCACTCAGGCGCATGTTCGGTGGCCTGTGCCAGCTCGTATCTTTGCCGTCGGCGCCTGTTGAGTGCGAGATTTCTGACGACCCGCCGAAGATATGCGCTCGGGGTCTCCACGCAATCGAGGTTTTCCGCGGAAAGCTTCGAAAACGCCTCCTGGACGATTTCTTCCGCTTCATCTCTCGAACCGACGAAGGATGCGGCATAGGAAATCAAAGAGGCGCGATGCGTGGCGTAGAGGCCGTTACGTCTGTCGTCCCTTTCCATGCCCATGAAATCAGATCGCCGTGTATTGCAACGAGTCAGCTCTATACGCTTCAGGTTGCGAATAGCACAGAAAAATATGAGTTACACAATCATGTTTTGCATGCCCGATTTTCGATGGACTGCGGCGACATCGCTTCCTTGGGCAGCAATAGCTTCAAGCCGCCGTCAGCAGTGCCAGCAGCGATCGCCAGTTCCGAATGACTTGCGAACGCCACGCGGCCGAATCCTGGCGAGGTTCAAACAGCTCCTGCCGCATATTGGATAAAGACGAAGGCTCTCCCAAACCGGTCAACACCATTGCTGCGGCACCGAGAGCCCCCACCTCGGCCGCGCCGCTGCGCGTGACGGAGCGATCAAGAACATCTGCCTGCAATTGCATGAGAAAGTCGTTTGCGGATGCACCGCCATCGGCCAGCAGGCCATGCAGTTGCGCGCCTATGTCTTTCTCCATTGCCAGGAACACATCGCTCACCTGCAGCGCTATGGCATCGAAGGTTGCACGAGCGATGTGAGCCCGGGTCGTGGCCAGCGTCATGCCGGAGATTGTACCCGATACCCTGTCATTCCAATGGGGAGCACCGAGCCCCGCAAGGGCCGGTACGAAGACGACCCCAGCCGAATCCGCTACCGTCTGCGCGAGGTCGGAAAGAGCGCCGGCATCGGCAAGCCCGAGCACATCGGCGGCGAAGGCGGCCGCCTGAGCGGATACGGTGATATTGCCTTCCAGCGCATAGGCTACTCCGTTCTTGTCGCTCCAGGCGATCGTGCTGGAGAGCCCGCTATGCGACAGCACGCGGCTTGATGTGAGGGTCATCAGCGAGGAGCCGGTGCCATAGGTGGCCTTGACCAGGCCCGGCGCGCGGACGCCATGGCCATAAAGGGCGGCATGGCTATCGCCCATCATGGCGAGAATTGGGACCCCGCCCTTGAGCGCCGTTGTCCCTTCCGCCACCTCACCGAAGCGGCTGTCGGATGGTCTTACCTCCGGCAATACCGATAACGGCACCTCGAATAGGTCGCAAAGGCTCTCATCCCATTGAAGGTTGCCCGTGTGGAAAAGCTGCGTACGCGAGGCGTTTGAATGGTCCGTGGAAAATATCGCTCCGCCGGTCAGCTTGTACAGGAGCCAGCTGTCGACCGTACCGGCACGGAGCCGACCTTGCGCGGCGAGCGGCGCAGCCTCGGACACGTTTTGCAGGATCCAAGCCAGCTTGGAGGCCGGAAACAGGGCATTGATGGAAAGGCCAGTCGCTTCCACTACGCGCGTGTTCGCGCCATTGGCGATCAGTGCTTCGCATGCCGGAGTGGTGCGCCGGCACTGCCAGAGAATTGCCGGCGCGATTGGGTTGCCTGTTTTTGCGTCCCAGACGACGAGCGTCTCGCGCTGGTTGGCGATTGCAAGTCCTTCGATCTCGAAGGTACCGCACCGGACGAGATCGGCAATCGCGGTCTGAACACTGGTCCAGATATCTTCGGCGGACTGCTCAGCCCATCCCGGGCGAGGATAATGAGACCTCAAAGGCGCCGAAGCCTTGGCAACCAAGCCGCCGGCGGCATCGACCAGAATGGCTTTCGTGTTGGTCGTGCCCTGGTCGATGGCGATGACATACCCGCCACTCATCCGCGTTTGCGCCCGATCGCCTTCCGGGCCGTTCTGGCGATGCCGGCGGCCGTTAGGCCGAAATGCTCGAACAGCCATTCCACCGACCCGGTCGGAACGAAGCCCGGAAACCCCATCCGCTCGACCGGAACCGGCAGATTGCCCGCCGTATGTTCGGCAACGGCACCGCCGAGGCCTCCATGGATGCTGGCCTCCTCGACCGTGACGATTGCCCCCGTTTCGCGCGCTGCGGCCAAGACGGCCGATTCGTCGAGAGGGGAGATAGTGGCCATGTTCAAGACACGTGCCGAGATGTCTCCTGCCTCCAGTTCGGCCGCCGCCGCGACCGCCAGGTGAACCATGGTGCCGCAGGCTATGATGGTCACATCACTGCCCTCGCGAACGAGTTCAGCTTTGCCAGGCCGGAATACACGGTCTGGAACGGCAATATCCGGCACCGGCATGCGGCTCAACCGGATATAGACAGGACCGTCGTGGACGGCGGCCCATTTGACAGCCTCGACCGTTTCCCAAGAATCTGCGGGAACGACAACGGTGATGCTGCCCAGTGGTCGAAGCCAAGCGAAGTCCTCGATAGAGTGATGGGTCGGCCCCAGTTCGCCATATGCGACGCCGGATGATTGGCCGATGAGCTTGACGTTGAATTTGGCATAGGCGATGTCCGCCTTCAGCTGTTCGAGCGCACGGCCCGTCAGGAAGCAGGAAGCGGCGGAGACGAAGGGGATCCGACCGCCATTGGCAAGACCTGCCCCGACACCGACCATGTTCTGCTCGGCAATGCCGACATTGACCAGGCGGTCCGGATACTTCTTCTGAAAGCCCCCAAGCTTCGACGAGCCGACGGAATCGTTGACGACGGCGACAATGCGTGGATCTTGCGCCGCAAGCTCTTCGAGCGTGCGCGCCCAGGCGTCACGACAATCGTGGGTGCCTTCGTGTTTTACAGCGGGCGCGGCCATCACACCAGTTCCTTCATTGCCGTTTCAAATTGGTCCGCATTCGGCACCCCATGATGCCACGAAGCCTTGTTTTCCATGAACGACACGCCCTTGCCCTTGACGGTATTGGCAATCACGCAGAGCGGCTTCGACCGTCCGCTGGGCGGCGTCGATAGCACGTCCAGCAACGCTTGCACGTCATGGCCATCGACGGTTTTCACATCCCATCCGAAAGCGCGGAACTTGTCGTCCAGAGGATCGAGACCATTTGTCTCCTCCGTCCCCATCCCCTGTTGCAGCCGATTGCGATCGACGATCAGCGTGAAATTACAGAGCTTGCGGTGGCCGGCAGTCATTGCCGCTTCCCAGTTCGAGCCTTCCTGCAACTCACCATCACCGGTCAGGACAAAGGTGCGATAATCGCTGTTGGTCAACTGTCCGGCAATCGCTATGCCGACACCGACGGGCATGCCGTGACCAAGCGGGCCGGTATTGGTTTCCACGCCCGGGAGATAGTTGCGGTTCGGATGGCCGTTCAGCTTCGAGTTCGGCTGCATATAGGTGGCCAGCCAGTCTTCCGGATAATAACCGGCGGCGCAAAGGGCGGTATAGAGCGCACCGGTTGCGTGTCCCTTCGACATGATGAAGCGGTCCCGCTCCGGCATATCCGGCTTCCTCGGGTCATAGTGCATGACGCCGAAATAGAGTGTTGCGATGATGTCGATCGCCGAGAAATCCCCACCCGGATGCCCGAGCTGTGCATCGAACACCATGGTGAAGGCGCGGCGGCGCATCCACAAGGCTTTCTGCCTGATCGTGTCGACGATATCGTTCTTCAACATGGTAATAGGCCTTTCAATGCCGATCTGGCTCCTGCCGTTTCCCGCGCCTACATCGCCCCGAACAGGGCTTTCTGAGCGATCTTCAGCGCGCCAATCGCGTCATGGCGGCTTTGCGCCTCCTTGAGCGCATCCACGTCCAATGCATCGAGACCTTTCGCTGCAGCCTTGAGAAAGTCGATGGCGTGATTGGCGGTGGCGACGCTGTCCTCGCGGAAGGGGAACTGATCAAGTTGCCACACGCCCTCCCACTTGTTCTTCCGAAGCACGTGGAAAAACTCGAAGATCTCGATCGGGTGCAGGCTGCCGGCAACCAGGTCGTCGTCCCAGGAGCGATAGTTGTCGTTGACATCCATGCCGAACAGCCGCCCATAGTCGATCGCGAGCTGAGCGCTGTCGGCAGCCGATTCACCGCCCATGATGGCGTGGCCGAAGTCGAGCAGGATGCCGACATTGGGCAACCCAATCTTCTCGATGCCAAGAAGCGTGCGAGCGACAGAACCGAAACTCATTCGCACCCGCGGCTCGCGCGGCTTGTACTCGATGACAAATTTAAGATCCGGGTTCTCACTGGCGAGCTGGCCAACTCCATCCAGCGAATGCTTCCAAAGTGTGCCGTAGTCGACCTGGAAGGGATAATCCCAGCCGTCCTGCCCCGGCCACAGCTTCACGTAGTCGGCGCCGAAATAGCGAACCTGATCGCAGGCTTCGGTCACCAGCTCATGGGTGCGACGGCGGACGCCCGCATCGGGATTCGTGAAGGAGCCCTTGACGAATTCACGCGTGTAGATTTCCGGCGTGATGCCGATGACACCGAGCTTGTTGCGATCCAGCGCCTCCTTGATCTGGGCATTGGAGAAGTCGCCGCCGAAAAAAGGATAATTGATGTCGACCACCGAAAGGTCCCGGACCTGACCGGCAAGGTCTATGGCCTCGATGACGCTCCGCGGGATGCCATAACCGTCAGTGGCGTAGCGGTCGAGGTAGGTGGCAAAGTGCCAGATTCCGGCGCCGAAACGTGGGGTGGTCATAAGGTTCCTCCATTTGACTCAGTTATTGGAAAGGACAAGGCACCGACGGCAGGAGCGGAGAACTGCAGTGGCGCGATTGAGCTCGGCCCAAGCTTCCTCCAGTGCACTGCCGCGGCAAGCTCAGGCAGTTGCTACGAGCCGGCACATCTCCTCCTAAGGCCGCGTTCTCAAAAAAAGCCGCCTTTTGAATACTTTTGATCTCTTTCGTTTGTTGCGTTTCATCGCATGTATCATGACTGGGTTCAAGAAGTTTTTCCCCTCGCGGCCAATTCCACGCACTCTAGCCTCGTGTATGCGCCGCCGCACGCCAATTTTCCACCTTCTATGCGGCGCATAAATCGACCTAGATTAAAAGAATATTGACAGGAAACGAAAGCAATCGATAGAATATGAAAACCACTGGAGGGTGGGTTCGTTAAAGGGAGGTCCACATGCTTATTACCAAACGTCTACTTATGTCCGCAGTAGCTCTCGGCATGCTCGGACTTGCGTCCGGCACCGCGCTTGCCGCCGACACCATCGCCATCATCACGCCCAGCCACGACAATCCGTTCTTCAAAGCCGAGGCTGATGGCGCCGCAGCAAGGGCGAAGGAACTTGGCTACGAGACGATGGTCATGGTCCACGATGACGATGCCAACAAACAGAACGAGCTGTTCGATTCGGCGATCGCCGCGGGCGTCAAGGCCATTATCCTGGACAATGCCGGCGCAGACGCGTCCGTCGCAGCGGTCCAGAAGGCAAAGGACAAGGGCATTCCCTCGTTTCTGATCGACCGCGAAATCACCGCGACCGGCGTCGCTGTCTCGCAGATCGTCTCCAACAATTATCAAGGAGCGCAGCTCGGTGCGGAAGAATTCGTCAAGCTGATGGGCGAAAGCGGAAATTACGTGGAGCTGGTGGGCAAGGAGTCCGACACCAATGCGGGTATCCGCTCGCAGGGCTATCATGACGTGATCGACCAGTATTCCGACATGAAGATGGTTGCGCAGCAGACGGCAAACTGGTCGCAGACGGAAGCCTATTCGGTGATGGAATCGATGCTGCAGGCACATCCGGACATCAAGGGCGTTATCTCGGGTAACGACACGATGGCGATGGGCGCCTACGCGGCACTCGAGGCGGCCGGACGAAAAGACGTGATCGTGGTGGGTTTCGACGGTTCCAACGATGTTCGCGACTCCATCAAGAATGGAGGCATAAAGGCGACCGTGCTTCAGCCGGCCTTCCAGCAAGCCCAGCTTGCGGTGGAACAGGCCGACAAGTTCATCAAGACCGGATCAACGGGCCTCGAGGAGAAGCAACTGATGGACTGCATTCTCATCAATAGCGAGAATGCGTCGAAGCTCGAGACGTTCGCACTGGCTGAGTAAGCAGCGAAAGCGCCACCCGGACCACCAACGGTCCGGGTGGGTTTCTAACCAGATAAAGTCGACACGTCATGAAGATGAGAACTCTGCTCGCTGCAAGCGTGCTCGCCTGCATATCGCTTGCCAGCTGCAAGCTGGTGAAGACCAACCAAGGCGAAGGAGGTGCGCCCGTCGACCCGATTGCCGAGCTCGTGGAGACGACATTCGAGGCAAAGCTCGTCCCCGCGCTCAAGGAGAAGGCCGTCGAGCTCACAGCTTTGCAAGAGGCGATTGCACGTGGCCTCGATGAAGCAGGCGGACAATACGGTATGCGTGTCGGTGGCGCAGGCGGCGGCTGGAACTTTCCCGTCAAGGGTACGGCCACCGTGGTGGATGAAAATCGCGCTTCCAAGGCCGCGGTAGCGGCTATCGACCTCGATGGTGACGGGCAGGCGGATGCGACGCTCCAGCTCGGGCCGGTGGTCAAGGGAACCGCGCTGCGCGATACGACCAATCTCTACGATTTTTCAACCTTCCGGGATCAGATCGAGTACGCGAAGCTCGGCCGCGCCTTGAACGACAAGGCGGTTTCCAAGCTTTTCGGACCCGATATCGCCCTGAAAGGCAAACGCCTGAACTTCCTCGGCGCCGCCGTGATACGCTCCGCCAGCGAGAAGCCGACCATTATGCCGGTATCCATCGAGGTTGCGCCATGAACGAGGCCCACCCGGTCGGTCTGTCAATCCGCAACGGCTCAAAAATCTATCCTGGCACGCAGGCGCTCAAGAGCGTCGATTTCGATCTGCGCATGGGCGCTGTGAACGTCCTGGTTGGCGAGAACGGCGCGGGCAAGTCGACGCTTATGAAGGTGATCGCCGGTGTCGAGCAGCTCAATGGCGGCACGATTCTCCTCGATGGTGAACCAGTGGTTTTCGCCGACAAGAACGACGCTGCCCGGCATGGCGTGGGCATCGTCTTTCAGGAGCTTAACCTCTTTCCCAACATGACTGTGGCCGAGAATATCTTCGTTGGCCATGAGAAGACGTTCGCAGGGGTGCACATCAACAAGAGCGCTCAAACCGCAGCCGCCCGTGCGCTAATGAAGCGCCTCGAGCAGGATATCGATCCGGATACGCCGCTTGGAAATCTGCGAATAGGGCAGCAGCAGATCGTCGAAATCGCCAAGGCTCTGGCGGAAAATGCGCGCATTCTTATTCTTGATGAACCGACCTCCGCGCTGTCGGCAGCCGAGGTTGAGGTTCTGTTCCGGGTGATTGAGGACCTGAAGCGGCAGGGCGTCGGCATCGTCTATATCTCGCACCGCCTGGAGGAGTTGATCCGCATCGGTGACTACATCACGGTGCTGCGTGACGGAGTAGTTACAGGTTCGCGGTCGATGGAGGGTGTCGACATCCCCTGGATCGTCACCAACATGATCGGCAGCGCCTCCAAGGACTTCCCAAAAACGGTACAACACGAGCTGGGCGACGAGGTTTTCCGGGTCGAGGAAATCTGCCTGCCCCGTGCCGCCGGCGGTTACGCGGTCGATCATGTCTCGCTCTCCGTCCGCAATGGGGAGATCGTCGGGCTCTATGGATTGATGGGCGCAGGCCGTTCGGAACTCCTTGAATGCGTCATGGCCCAGCATCCCAATTCCTCCGGGCGCATCTTCATTGGAGGCCAAGTGGTCCGCGAGAAAAGCGTGTCCGGCCGCATTCGCAAAGGTCTCGCCCTCATTCCCGAAGACCGCAAGCGTGACGGCCTGGTTCAGATCATGACGATCCGGGAGAACCTGACGCTTTCGTCGCTGCGCGACTTCACGCGCATCCTGCACCTCAGTCTGCGGGCAGAGGCTCTCAAGGCCGCCGAATCCGTAAAACAGATGGCGATTAAGGTCGCCAGCCTTGAACATCCTGTCTCCAGTCTTTCGGGAGGCAATCAACAGAAGGTCGTGATCGGGAAGGCGCTGATGACGAAACCACGCATCCTCCTGATGGACGAGCCCTCGCGTGGCATCGATATCGGAGCGAAGGCCGAGATCTTTCGCGCCATGCGCCGTCTGGCAGCCAGCGGTCTTGGCATCCTCTTCGTGACCTCGGATCTGGACGAGGTTCTCGCCTTGTCTGACCGTATTTTGGTGATGGCCAATGGCAGACTGACCGGAGAGTTTCCGGCCGGCGCCAATGCGTCCGACGTAGTGTCCGCGGCAACGCCCAATTTCAACAGGGTTGCAATTCAATGAGCAGCATCAACACGGTGAGCAGCGAGAAAACGGTACCCGGTGGATCGAAGACGTCCGGACTTCTGCTGCTTTTGCACATGCGTACATTCGTTGCCTTGATCCTGGTTTTCGGGTTCTTCGCCATTTACGCGCCCAACTTCCTGACGGGCGCCAACATGCTGATCATCTCGAAGCATGTCGCGCTGAATGCCCTGCTCGCGATTGGAATGACCTTCGTCATCATCGCCGGCGGCATCGATCTTTCGGTTGGTTCCATCGTCGGCCTTTGCGCCATGGTGGCCGGCTATCTCGTGCTATACGGCATCGACCTTGGCTTCATCGGTATTGGATACAGTATCCAGTTCAACACGATCGAGATATGTTTTCTCGTCCTGCTGGTCGGCGTCTTTATCGGGCTGATCAACGGCCTGTTGATCACGAAGCTCAACGTTGCGCCCTTCATCGCAACGCTCGGTACGCTCTATGTTGCGCGCGGCGCAGCACTTCTCTTTTCGGAGGGTCGTACCTTTCCGAACCTGGCCGGCAATCCGGAATATGGTTCCGATACCTTTCGGCTCATCGGCTCCGGCAGTTTCCTCGGCTTTCCCCTATCCGTCTGGATCATGGCGATCGTGGCTCTTCTTGCGGCCTATCTCGCAACGCGCACGCCGCTGGGGCGTCATATCTATGCCGTCGGGGGTAATGAACGGGGTGCCGCCCTCTCCGGCGTCAACGTCGATCGGACAAAGCTGTTCGTGTACATGTTCTCGGGGATTTGTGCGGCGCTGGTCGGATTGATCATCTCTTCTCAGTTGCAGGCAAGCCATCCGGCATCCGGCGAAACCTTCGAGCTGAACGCGATCGCCGCGGCCGTTCTCGGCGGCACGTCCATGTCGGGTGGCCGCGGACGCATCGCAGGGACGATCGTCGGCGCCTTCGTGATCGGTATTCTCGCCGACGGCCTCATCATGATGGGCGTCTCTTCATTCTGGCAGACGGTGATCAAGGGCGTCGTCATTATCGCCGCCGTCGTCGTCGACCAAATTCAGCAGAAGCTTCAGGCACGTGTTGTCCTGCAACAGCAGGTCAATTGAGCATTTGAAGCTTCACAGGGTTGCTGTAAGGATATTATGGAAAGGGAACCGAAGATTTTCGAGTAATTGCGATTCTTTCAGTTCAGGCAGGTCCCTATGGAAGCGAAATACGAGCAGGCTACCCCAGACTCGATGGTCGGACTCCTGTCCGAGCCAAGACGCCGCCGTATTCTCGAATGGCTCCAGGAGGAAGGTTCCGCCCGCGTCCGGGAGTTGGCCAGCGCCTTCCGCGTATCTGAAGCGACAATCCGGCAAGATCTGGAAAGACTCGAAAACGACGGGTTCATCACCCGCGAGCACGGCGGCGCCTATCTCAACACCGCCCCGCCTCAAGCGGGAAGCATGACGCTCCACCACCAGGAGAACATGGACAAGAAGCGCCGGATTGGGGCTCTTGCAGCAAGCCTGGTGAAGGACGGCGAGACGCTGATCCTCGACGCCGGAACAACGACAACCGAAATCGCCACGCGGCTGACCAATCGGCGCGACCTCACGGTGATCACCAACGCCTTGAACATCGCCATCATACTGGGATCCGTGCCAACGATGGCAGTGCATATGCCGGGCGGCCAATTCAAATCGCCGACGCTTTCGCTCTCCGGTGACAAATCAGTCGAGTATTTCCGCAACATCTTTGCCGGCAAACTGTTTTTGGCGACCGCCGGTGTCGCCCTCGATGCCGGACTGACCTATCCGAGCTTCGCGGACCTTCAGCTCAAGGAAGCGATGATCAAGGCTGCGGCACACGTCTATCTCGTCGCTGACTCCACGAAGATCAACCGGTCGTCGTTCACGCGCCTCGGCTCGCTCGACGTCATCAATTCGTTCATCACGGACGATGGCATCGCCGACCGGGATGCAAAGGAATTCGAAAAGCGCGGCATAGAAATATTGATAGCAAAGTAGCGCCTATCACCCCCAACTGCATGCTCTCCTTGCACCCTGCTTGAGAATTGCATTCAAGCAGAGGCCGAATTCCGCTGTGCCCAGCACGGAGGTTGGACCATTCCCAAGTGCGGATGAGCCAAGCTGACGGCATGCTTATGAGATCAATCCGGTGATTGCTGCCTGGCACCCGTTTTTCGTGCTGCTTGCCGCAGCGCGACGGCATTTTGCTGCTCCACGGTGAGTTACCCAGCTCGCAATTCACGAAACTATCGATATCGAAGCGAAATGAGTCTCGGGGAAATACGAGGCCGACGCTGGCATTTTCGGCGCCAAACAAAATCATTCGAAAGAATTTGACATCAAACAAAAATATCTGAATAGTCTCTCGCGAAGGCTTGTACGATCTACGGGAGGAGATCCACGTGAAGACTTTGAAGAGGCTACTGGCTGTATCCGCGCTCGCCATCGCCACCACAGGGACGGCACAGGCTGAAGATCTGACGGTCTGGATCATCAGCTATTCCGCCGAATCCCAGGTCAAAGCGCTGCAGACCGCTGCGGAGCGCTTCGAAAAATCGCATCCCGACGTGAATGTTGAAATCGTTCAGCGCGGCGTCGACGAACACAAGACTGCGTTGCGGGTCGCCGCTGGTTCCGACAAGGGACCCGATGTCTACATGAGCTGGGCCGGGCTTGGTCTTGGCGGTGAATACGTCAAGGCTGGCCTGAGCAGGGACCTGACGCCCTATTATTCCCAATATGGCTGGGACAACCGCCTGACCGCCCCCTCTCTTGCCTTTGCAAGCAGCTATGGATCCGGCAAACATGGCGTGCCCTTCCGCTTCTCCGGCGAGGGTCTCTACTATAACAAAGCCATGTTCGAGCAGGCCGGCATCACCGAAGAACCCAAGAGCTATGAGGAACTCGTCGAGGCCGCAAAGAAGC
The DNA here is from genome assembly GCF_001005825.1 of Rhizobium sp. LC145. GTDB lineage: Bacteria > Pseudomonadota > Alphaproteobacteria > Rhizobiales > Rhizobiaceae > Neorhizobium. The sequence goes on along the minus strand of NZ_LBHV01000009.1, from coordinate 16,605 downwards.
TGAAGGAAGCGGGCATTCCAGCCTTCACGTTCGGGGGTTCCGTCAACTGGCATCTCATGCGTCTGATGGACGAGCTCCTGGAGACCACATGCGGCGCGGAGCTGCACGACCAACTGAAATCGCTGCAGGCAGACTGGAGCAAGACGGAGTGCGCGACCAAAGCGTTCGCCGAGATGCAGATGTGGGGGCAGAATTACATCCTGTCACCATTCATGGGTGTCGATCAGAAGCAATCCTTCACCCTGTTCCTGGCGAAGCGCGCGGCGATGATGCTCGAGGGCGACTGGCTGGTGTCCCAGATCAAGGAAGGCGGCAACCTCGACGATTACGGGGTCTTTCCGTTCCCGAACGGCACAGGTCGCCTCTATGGTTTCGCCGAGTATTTCTACATCTCATCCAAAACCAGCAAGCCTGATCTGGCGGCGGAATTCATCGACTCTTTCACCTCCACCGAGTTCCAGACTGAAATCGCGGGCGTCTTCGGAGCTCTTTCCGTGAACAAGGAGGTCAAGCTCAAGGACGACGCATCCGCCATGCATAAGGAATGGACGGAAATCTTCGCGGAGGCGACGGGCACCTTCGTCAACGGCGATCAGGCCTTTCCCCTGGATGTCACGACAGAATATTTCCGCGTCATCAACGACGTCGCCGCCGGCAGGCTCGAGCCGCAAGCTGCGGCCGGCGCGATGCAGACCTTCATCGGTAACCGCAAGTAAGCTGGCTACGACCTGACGTCTGCGCGTCCAACATGCGGCGCGGAGACCGCTACCCGCACGCGGGATCGGGGATTTGGACAAGCGGAACTCTCATGTTGAAATCGAAAGCCATGCAGTCCCCACGGACTCAAGCTCTCATGTTGATCGGTCCTGCCTTCGCCGTCTATGCGACGTTCGCGATCTGGCCGATGATCGAGGTCGTCATCCTGAGCTTTCAGCATTGGAACGGTCTCGACCCCCAACGGGAGTGGGTCGGTCTTGAAAACTATCGCTACATTCTGACCAGCGACACCGTCTTCTGGGTTGCGCTGCGCAACACGATAACCTGGACGATCCTGGCGGTCATCTTTCCGCCCACGATCGGCCTTCTGCTCGCGCTCGGATTGAACGAGCAGCTTTTCGGTCGCGTGCCGATGCGCGCGATCTACTATCTTCCGGTCATCATCGCGCCGATTGCGGTCGCAACGATGTGGCGGTGGATGTACGATCCTTTTTTCGGGCTTTTCAATCAGGTACTGACAAGTCTGAGCCTCCAGGCCTGGATCCAAGACTGGCTCGGCGACCGTGAGATCGCCCTCTATTCCATGTTCGTCGCCTACACCTGGCAATATGTCGGCTTTTCCATGGTGCTTTTCCTGGCTGGCCTGCAGGGGGTCGACCGCTCGCTCGTAGAAGCGGCGCGCATCGACGGCGCCAACCGGTGGCAGGTCTTCCGGCATGTAACGCTGCCCGCTCTACGCGTCACGCTGGCGATCGTCCTCGTCCTGTCGACCATTTCGTCCTTGAAGGCCTTCGATATCGTTTATGGGATGACCGGTGGTGGACCGGCACAATCGACCCAGATGCTCGCGCTGTGGGCGTTCATGCAATCGATGCAGATCTTCGATTTCGGCCGGGGCTCCGCCATCTCGGTCATTCTCCTCTTGGTCACCCTGACGATCGTCGTCCCCTATCTGCGCTGGTCGCAACGCGATGAAGGAGCCGCCGAATGACGGTTATGACAACGCATCTTGAAACCGATACGGTTGAGATAAAGCGCCGGCGGGATCCCTTCCTCATCCTTCTATGGCTGGTGCTGGTCGTCTTTGCCCTGCTTTGGGTTGCCCCGGTCGTGCTCATCGCCTTCACGGCGCTGAAATCCAATGCAGAGATTATGGCGACCAATGCCTTCACGCCGCCCGAGACCGTGGCCTGGAGCAATTTCTCCGGCGCCTGGGAGCGCGGCAATTTCGCAACGACATTCCGAAACAGCGCCATCATCACCGTCATCAAGGTCCCGCTGGGGCTGATGTTCTCGGCAATGGCCGCTTATGCGCTGGCGCGGATTAAACTGCGGTTCAGCAAGCTGCTCCTGCTGTTCTTTCTGTTCGGCGCCATGATCCCGTTTCAGGTCATGCTGGCACCGATTTTTACGCTGGTGAACGGTTTCGGGCTCATCGACACTTATCCGGGTGTCATCCTGCCCTACCTGGCGTTCGGGGTTCCCTATCAGGTCTTCATCCTGCACGGCTTCTTCAAAGCGGTCCCGAAGGAATTGTCGGAAGCGGCGCTCATCGACGGTGCCTCGCATCTGACCGTTTTCCGCAGGATCTTCCTGCCGATTTCCCTGCCGGTCCTGGCGGCTCTGCTCATCCTGGATTTTGTCTCCACCTGGAACGAGTTCGCCATGGCATTGGTCCTGCTTCAGGATCGCAACATGTGGACGCTGCCGCTGGGGCTCATGTCCTTCCAGGGACAGTTCTCGACCGACTACGGCCAGTTGAACGCAGCCATCGCCATGACCGTATTCCCTGCCGTCGTCGTCTACATGATCTTCCAGAGGTACTTCGTCAGCGGCCTGACATCGGGCGCCGTCAAGGGCTGAACATCATAGCATATTGAGGAGTGAACTATGGCTGAGCAACGAAGCCGCTGGGACGTTTTCGAATTTTCAGCAACTGGTCCTTCCAGTGGCAACCCCTATCTCGACATTTCGTTCGGCGCGACATTCTCGCTCGACAACCGTGAGATAAAAGTGCCCGGCTTCTATGACGGAGACGGTGTCTACAAGGTGCGTTTCTGCCCTGACACGGAAGGGGAATGGCGGTTCGTGACCGCATCCAGCGCCAATGAGCTTTCCGGGCTCCAGGGGACGCTGTCGGTCGGACCAGCCAGGAACGGGGTCCATGGACCTGTCAGGGTCCGCAACCAGTTTCATTTCGCTTATGCCGACGGCAAGCCTTATCTTCCTTTCGGAACGACCTGCTATGCCTGGACCCATCAGACGATGGAACTGCAAGAGCAGACGCTTGAGACCCTGAAGACAGCGCCGTTCAATAAGATCCGCATGGGAGTTTTTCCCAAGGACTACATCTACAACACCAACGAACCGCTGCACGACATCTACGAGAAGCGCGCCGACGGCAGCCACGACATGGATCGGCCGAACTTCGAAAGCTTCCGGCACTTCGAGACGCAGATCGGACGTCTAATGGAAATGGGCATCGAAGCGGATATCATCCTCTTCCATCCCTACGACCGATGGGGCTATTGCACCATGACCGAGGAGCAGGACTTCCGCTATCTCCGCTATATCGTCGCCCGCATCGCCGCCTATCGAAACGTCTGGTGGTCACTTGCGAACGAATATGATTTCCTGCTGGACACCAAGCCGATGGAGCGCTGGGACCGGTTCTTCCAGATCATCGAGGAGGGCGATCCGCTTCGCCATCCAAAATCGATCCACAACGGTGACGTGGACAAGAATTACGATCACCGCAAGCCATGGGTCGACCACGTCTGCATCCAGAACTGGGATGTCAAGAAAACTCTCGATTGGCGTCAGGCCTACGGCAAGCCGGTTATCAATGACGAACCGGAATATGAGGGCAACATTCCCAAGGAGTGGGGCAATATCCACGGCCATGAGCTGGTCAACCGGTATTGGCTGACGCTTTGCCGCGGCGGCTATATCGGCCATGGTGAAACCTTCATGCACGAGAATGACGAACTCTGGTGGGCAAAGGGCGGCACGCTCCGCGGGGATGCGCCACCCCGGATCGCATTCCTGCGCCGGTTGCTCGAAGAGGATGCCGTCAACGGATTGACCCCGCTGCTCGAACGGGGCACGCCGTTCAAGCGCGTCTCGGCAGTCCGCGACGGTGATGTGCGGTATATCTATTTTTCCGAGCATCAGCCGGTGGAGTGGGCGCTTGGCCTGCCCGAGGAAGACGGCGAATGGGACATTGATCTGATCGACGTCTGGAATATGACGATCACGCCGCTGGAGAAGGCGGCACTTCCGAAAGTCCATCCGCAGCGCATTACCGGAGGATCGCACATCACCAACCAGTTCGCGGCGGCGTTTGGATTGAAACTGCCGGGCAAGCCGTATCTCGCGGTACGAGTGCGTCCCCGCAAGAAGCATTGAGGAGTTGCAGCATGGCACCGGTTCAGGTCTCCAATCTGCGCAAGAGCTTCGGCGCACTGGACGTGATCCAGAACGTATCCATCGACATCACGGATGGAGAGTTTCTCATTCTGGTCGGCCCCTCCGGCTGCGGGAAATCCACACTTCTGCGAATGATCGCCGGACTTGAGGACATTTCCGACGGGCGGATCAGTATCGGGAACCGTATCGTGAACGCGCTCTCCCCGAAGGATCGCAACATTGCGATGGTGTTTCAAAACTACGCGCTCTATCCGCAGATGACGGTTGCGCAGAATATGGGCTTCTCGCTGGAGATTTCTGGCGTGAAGAAGGCCGAGATACAGAAGAAGGTGGCCGAGGCGGCGGAAGTTCTTGGCCTGACGTCGCTCCTGCAGCGAAAGCCCTCGCAACTGTCCGGCGGTCAGAGGCAGCGTGTCGCCATGGGGCGCGCCATTGTTCGCGATCCTGACGTTTTTCTCTTCGATGAGCCGCTTTCGAACCTGGACGCCAAGCTGCGCGTGCAGATGCGGGGGGAAATCAAGGCGCTCCACCAGAGACTGGGCTCGACGATTATCTATGTCACCCACGACCAGATCGAGGCCATGACAATGGCCGACCGGATCGTGGTCTTGCGCGGAGGCCGTGTCGAGCAGATCGGTACTCCGCTCGAACTCTACGATCGTCCCGCCAACATGTTCGTGGCGGGGTTTCTCGGCTCGCCGTCGATGAATTTCCTTAAGGGCACTATAGAGGGGCAATCGATGCGCCTGCCGGGAGGCGAACGTCTGGCGCTTCCGGCCGTTCCAAGCGGACACGCTGGCGAAGTCGTTATCGGCATTCGTCCGCAGAACGTGATCGTCAATGCTGAAGGAGGCACAGCGGCGGTTGTGAAGGTCATCGAACCGACCGGCGCCGAGACGTATGTCCTCGCCGAGATCGGAGGCATCGAAATCACCTGCGTCGTCAATGATCGCGTTGACTTCGAGCCAGGGCAGCAAATTCCCATTTCGATTGCATCGCCGAACCTTCACTTCTTCGATGCGGCAAGCGAAAGGCGTCTCACCGACGACACTGTCAGCCGAGCCAAGCTGGCCTAGTCAAAAAGATCGACCCAAGGCCGTTTCTCACGCCTCGACGGGTGCGGGCGCGGTGGATTCCCGCAAGATGAGCTCCACGGGCCAGAGCTCACGAATCTCTTCCGCTGGGACGGCCGGCAAGCATCTGCGGGACCAGCTCGGCCGATCTTACGCCCGCCGCCCGCATGGACGACCGGGTAGCGGAAAGCGAAGGCACCATGTTCTCCGCCGTCATCATCGAACCGGCAACGAAGGCGGTGGATCGCAGAGACTGCTCCAGAAAGGCTGATCTAAGAACATGGGGAAGGCAGGCCGGGAAAGACGCTTGCCACCTCGATACACCTCGGGAATTGCTCGGTTCGGCCTTGGGCACGACGCCCGCCACGACTATATGAGAGCAGCAGAGCACGGGGTATGAAATGAACAATGAACTGCAGGGCCGCGCCGCCCATGTCGCTGGGATCCGCGAACGCGCAGATGCGGAGATGATGGCGATCGGCATTGATGAAGCCTTCATCGGCTTGCTGGTCGAAACGTTTTATGGCCGCGTACTATCGCATCCGGAACTCGGACCCGTCTTTGACGCAAGGCTTTCGGGACGCTGGCCCGAGCATATGGAGAAGATGAAGAGCTTCTGGTCCGCCGTGGCTTTCCGCAACGGCGCCTATGGCGGCAAGCCGGTTCAGGCCCATCTCGGCATTGCCAACATGACGCCCGAGCTTTTTCCGAAATGGCTCGAACTGTTTGCTGCGACGCTCGACGATATCGCCCCGAACAAAGAGGCAAAGGCCTGGTTCATGGCGACAGCAGAGCGTATCGCCAGAAGCCTGACACTTTCGCTTTTCTACAATCCGGCGCTCGACGATCCGGCCCTTAAACGCTCCTGACCGCAGCTAACGCTTCTTCGGCATCCTCGAGCGACATCTCGAAAACCTTCCTGCCGATCTCGAAGCCGAACCCCGCCCTGGCAAAGGCGGAAAGCTCCTTTGCCTTGCGTTTTTCATCGAGATCGGCCTTTCGGAACGGCCCGAGGGCGCGCTTGCGGGCAAGGACAACCGCCGCATAGAGGTCGTCCGCGTCCGCAACGGCAGCGGCGATCGTGGTCCTTGCAACACCCTTTTGCGACAGTTTCTGCGCGATCGCGCGCTTCGACTTACCGCCTCGCATGCCACTTCGAGTGCTGATTTCAGCATAGGCGTTGTCGTCCAATGCCCTGTTGTCATAGGCAAACTGCACGGCGAAATCAGCCAATGCCTTTACCTGGGCTTCGCTGATCGGGTCGAATTTCTCTCGTGCCTTGCGGGCAACGCCGTCGAACAGCTGCTTTTCCGTGTGCATTCGGCGCTCAAGGCGGTAGATCGCCGAGTTGCGCGCCCATGTGAACATCCGCGCCGTAGGCACATCGGATTGCTGCGTCTCTTCATCCAAGTCCAAACTACACTCCGAAACGGCTGAATCGTTGAGCGCCGGCATGAGTTAAAGAGCGAAGATCGCATTGGTCCGGCAATTGCGCACCTTGTCGACCCGCCTTCCATCCCAATGAAAATCGAAATGATCCGCCTGCACCGGAATATCCATGAGATCCGGCCAGAAGATCGCGACGCATTCGCCATCCAGACAGCGCACACTGCGATAGATGATGCCGTTGGCTCCTCCAGCCCTCAGGCTCCGCCCCAATGCTTGCGAAGACTTGTAGGAATCCGGATCGTGATACTGGCTATGCGGCCTTGCATCATGCAGGTCGAGATCGAGCCGGTTGATCAGCATGCGGAATTGCGAAGTCCATCCCGGTTCCTCACCACTGTTTGCCATTGCCCTTCCATGGTGATGAGCCACCTCCCGAATGGCCACCTCCTCCCGATCGCCGGCACTATAGACCCCATAGGTACCGTCGGTGAATCGCCCTGGCCGATCGGTGCTGATATGGACGAACGGAGCCATAAGGTAGCTGGCGCCCGGCCCGCTTACACGCCGTTCCGCCGGCACCAGATCGAGCCTGCCGATATGATCCCAGATGCGCGGATTGGTCTTCGATTCCGCCGAAACCAGCGCCTCCCAATCCTGGGGTTCGGCGATATCCTCGAAAAGGTCGATGGGCGGGTGGATGGAGCGGATGATCCGGCAGGCCTTGGGCCACTGGACGCGGACGACCGAAAGGCGATCGTTCACCAGCCGCCACGCTCCGCATCAAGATAGGCTCGCACACGGGCCAACGAGAAGATATCCCCTTGCGCCATGACCTCGACCGGGGTGCGGCCGCCAAAGGCCTGGTTCGGCTTCTTCACCCAAGTGTAACCTCGCTCCGGATCTGAAAAGAGATAGCGGAGCCCCTTGTGGATACCCATGAGCAGTGAAAGACGCGTGGCGAGATCACGGTCGATGCGCCCGAGCTCACCGGCTTTCCACCGGGCATAGGTGCGAGCGGCAAGCCCTCCGAGTATCTCGCGGGCGTCTGCGTCGGATACCTGCCATTTTTCAAAAAGCCTGATAACCGCGCGTACCATCGCCTCCGCCTCGCGAGTGGTGATCTGCGGAATATCCGGAACGGCTTCCGTGCGCGGGATTTCCTGCAACATGGCAAATCTCCTTTCGGCATAAAATAGGAGAGTTTTTGCCATATGGCAAGTTTTTCGGGTCACCCCTGCTGTATGGCGCCCTCGGACGTACTTTGAAGCGCCGCGTCACCCCGCAACCACTTTGGCCTTGGAACCGATTGCAGCAGCGCCTGGGTATATTCGTGCTGCGGGGACGCAAACAGCGCTTCGGTCTCATTCTCCTCGACAACCCTTCCCTGCTTCATGACAAGAATTCGGTCGGCAAAGTGACGGACAATCGGCAGGTCGTGCGTGATGAAGATATAGGCCAAACCCAGGCGCCGTTGAAGATCGGCAAGAAGCTCGACCACCTGCATCTGAATCGAAACATCCAGCGCGGAGACCGCCTCATCACAGACGATCATCTCCGGGTCGCTGGCCAAAGCCCGTGCAATGGCGATGCGTTGACGCTGTCCTCCGGAGAACTGGTGCGGATACCGGTTTGCATGGTCCGGCTTGAGGCCGACCAGTTCAAGCAGCTCGACGACCCTGCCGGCCCACTGCGCGCGTGGAAGAATGTCGGGATGAATCGCCCACGGTTCCGAAATAATGGTCCGGACATCCATTCGTGGGTTCATCGAACCGAAGGGATCCTGGAACACCATCTGCACTCGTCGCCGGAACCTGCCGAGCGCCGGTCCTTCGAGCTTGAAAATATCCTCTCCCGCGAAGAATGCCTTACCAGCCGTGGGCTCGTTCAGCCGCAGCAGCATTCGTGCGATACTGGATTTACCGGAACCCGACTCACCGACGATGCCAAGGGTCTCGCCGCGACGAAGCGTAAAGTTGACATCGTCAACGGCTCGGAATTCCCGTTTTTCCGCAAAAAAACCAGCCTTCAGCAGATAATGCTTGCTCAGGTGCTTCACCCGCAGAAGCGGTTCACCTTGTATGGCGGATCGCCGCCGTTCCACCGCTGGTCGGCTATGCGGTACCGCTTCAATCAGCCGACGGGTGTAGGGATGTTTCGGCTCCTGGAAGACATTCTCCGCTTTCCCCGCCTCGACGATCTTGCCGGCATTCATCACGATGACACGGTCAGCCATGGCCGCCGCAACTTCGAGATCGTGCGTGATCATGATTATCGCCATTCCGGTCTCACGCTGAAGATCACGCAGCAGATCGAGAATCTGGGCCTGAACGCTCACGTCGAGCGCCGTGGTCGGTTCGTCCGCAATCAGGATATCGGGCTTCAGCGCGATGGCCATGGCGATCATCACCCGTTGCCGCTGGCCGCCCGAAAACTGATGCGGGTAAAAATCGGCACGCTTTCGAGCGTCCGGGATACCAACCCGTTCGAGCAATTTCACCACTCGCTCCCGAACGCTTCCCTCACCCGCGTCACCATGGCTCTCGAAGACCTCCGCGATCTGCCTGCCAACCGTGTAGACGGGGTTGAGATAGGCGAGCGGGTCCTGGAAGATCATTGCGATGCGTCGACCATTGAGATCCCTTCGCATTTCGGCGTCCAGGCACATCAAATCCATGCCGTCGAAACTGCAGGTTCCTGCGACGATATCGCCGGGAGGACAATCGATCAGTCCCATAATGGTGCCGGTACTGACGCTCTTACCGGAGCCGCTTTCCCCAAGAATGACAAGTGTTTCGCCCCTGCGAACCTGGAAGGAAACTGAATCCACTGCTCGGACCGGCTCCTCCTCCGAGAGGAAATCGACCGTCAGGCCCTTGAGGTCCAGAATGATGTCGCGTGCTGCGCTCATCGAGCCGCCTTTCTCAATGCCTGAACGCGCCAACGCTGTTGTGGATCGGCAACCATGCGGGCCCAGCTCGCCAGGATGTTGAGCGAGAGCGTGGTGAGCATGATGGCAAGCCCCGGCCAGAATGCGATCCACCACGCCGTGGTGAGATAACCCCGGCCATTGGCCACCATGGCGCCCCAGGTGAAATCCGGTGGCTGAATGCCGAGGCCGAGAAAGCTCAGCGCCGACTCCGCCAGGATAACCGTTGCGAAATCGACAGCGGCGATTGTCATCAGCGTCGGCAGAACCAAAGGAGAGATATGCCTAAAGAGGATGCGCCCGGAGCCCGCCCCCATCGATCGGGCAGCGCTTACGAACATTCGCTCGCGCAACTCGAGCACTTCTGCCCGACACGTCCTCAGATAGATCGGCACACGGGTAATGGCCAGCACGATCACCAGATTGATGATACTTGGCCCCAGGGTATAGAGCACGATCAGAGCCAGCAGGAGAGACGGGAAGCTCATCACGATATCCGCCAAACGCATGATCAACTGACTGTACCAGCGTTCGGAATATCCGGCGAGGAGGCCAAGGGCGCCGCCGATCGTCATCGAGCAGACGACAGCAGCCGCGGCAATCGCCAAGGTATTCTGGGCTCCAACAATAAGTCGCGCCAGGATCGGCCGTCCGAGTGTATCGGCGCCCAGGACATAGAGCCATCCCTGCTCGAAATCGAACGGAGGCAGATTGCGTTGGCGCAAACCCAGCCGGCCGGCCTCATCACCGACCCACAGAGGACCGAAGATGGCCAATGATATCAGCAGGACCAGAAAAAGAGCCGATGCCAGGGCGAATTTGTCCCGCATCAAATAGATCAGGACGACCTGCAGGCGGCTTTTCGGTCTGGTCATAGGTGCGTCAAGAGCCATGATCTCAGCCTTAGTAACGGATACGGGGATCGAGAGCTGCGTAAAGAAGGTCGATCGCTATGTTCAGGACGAAGATCGCGATGGCGGTCACGAGGATGGTCGATTGCACGACAGCAAAGTCCCGCTGGATGATGGAGTCGATCATCAATTTGCCGATGCCCGGCCAACCGAAGATAGTCTCGACCACGACAGCCCCGTTAATCAAACCGGTCGCCAGGTCTCCGGCAACCGTGATCACCGGCAGCAGCGAATTTCGTAGTGCGTGACCAAAGATGATCTTCCGCCGCGCCATACCCTTCGCATGCGCCGTCCGGATGTATGGTGAGGCAAGGGCCGAGAGCATCGTTCCCCGAACCACCTGTACAAGCAGTCCAAACGGCCGCAGCATCAGGACGAAGACCGGCATCACCCAATAGGCAAACCCGCCGGTGCCGGAGGTAGGCAACAGTTCGAAGCCGACAGCAAAGATCAATATCCCGACAATGGCGATCCAAAAGTCGGGCGCGCTTGCCCCTCCCAACGACACGATGCTGGCAATCCTGTCGAAACGGCTGCCGGGACGAGCGGCGGCAAGAGAGCCGACGAGCACGGCAAGCAGCGTCGACAGGGTCATTGCGACGAAGGCCAGTTTCAGCGTTTGAGGAAACGCCTCGAGCGCGACTTCCATGGCCGAGCGGTTTTGGCGCAGTGATTGGCCGAAGTCCAGATCCAGCAGGTCCTTCAGATACTGCAGGAACTGCCAGTAGATAGGCTGATCCAATCCGTTCAGCCGCGCGAATGCCGTCCTTGCTTCGATGCTTGAATCGAGCGGCAGATAGAGGGCGGAAGGGTCTCCCGTCAATCTGGTGAGAAAGAAGACGAGGGTCAGCAGGCCAAGGACTGAAACAAGGCTGTGGAACGACCGCCGCCCGAGATAACTGAGCATTCAACGCCCCTAGGTATTTGTCATCTGAGGAAAGAACGACGCGGGATCGCCACTCCCGCGTCTGCTTCGTCAATCTTTCAAGGCTATGTTGGCGAGCGGAATCTCGCTGTTCGTGGTAATATCCGGCTTCCAGTCAAGCCGTGGGCCGACGCGCGTATATCCGATCATGTGGAACATCGGTATGTCTGCCACGACGTCGTTGCGTACCTTTGCAAACAGCGCCTTGAATTTGGCCGTGCGGTCCTCACCCGTCGCCGCCATTGCAGCATCGACTTCCTGATCGAGCGCCGGATCGTGGAGTGTCGAATAGCTGCCGTTGGAGTGATAGAAGATGGGCACGGTAAAGGCGGCATCGCCCTTGTTGTTGTCGTGCATCATCTGCAGCAGATTGGGACCGCGCCCCTCGGGGAATGGCTTTTGCAGGTATCTCAGCCAATCTGCCACGTCGAGCATCGTCAATTTAACGTTCAAACCGGCTTCCTGCCACATGGCCATCATGGCTTCCATGGCTTCCGCCCCATTGGGATAGATGCCGTTGCGCCCGATCAGTTCGATTTCGGTATCGACAGGCACGCCGGCGGCGCGGGCTTCCGCGATCAACGCCTTGGCCTGTTCCGGATCGTAGGCCCAGGGCTCAAATTCGCTATTGTGGCCGTTGATGCCGGGCACCACCATTTGCGAGGCACGCTTGACGTCGTCACCGAATAGCTGCGCAAGCCCTTCCCAGTCGATCGCAAGATTGAGAGCCTTGCGAATGCGGACATCGTTAAGGGGAGCGAAATCGGTGTCGATCCGAATCGCCGTGGTCTCCGAGTTCAGATAGGCGAAGTCCGTTTGGGGATTATTGGCATCCTGGATGGCGATGGATGGCGTCAAATCCGCCTCACCGGTTTCAACCATGGCTGCGCGGATCGAAGATTCCGATCTCCAAACATAGGTGGCCTTGGTTATATCCGGATCTTCACCCCAATAGCCGTCGAAGGCTTCCAACACCACCGTTTGGGGTGAGAAGGTAGTGAGTTTGTAAGGACCTGTGCCGATCGGATCGTTGACTGCTTTGTCAGCGGGCGTCTTCGGTGACACCACCATGACGACGCTCAAAAGCGTCGGCAAGATCGGCTGTGGCTTGTCCGACTTGATCTCGACCGTCCGGTCGTCGACGGCCGTGACCGTCAACTTGGCATCACCGAACTTGGCGATATTGCTGCAGGTTACCTTGCCGCCGGTCATGCGCTCGATGGAAAACACCACCGCTTCGGCGTTAAGGTCCGTACCGTCGTGAAATTTCACGCTATCTCGCAGCTTCAAATGCCAGGTGTTCGGATCGACCTGGCTCCATTCGGTCGCCAGCCTCGGTTGCGGCTGACCGCTGGTCGGGTCGATGACCGTCAAGGGTTCGACCACATTCTGGCTCAGTATCTGGCCGACATTGGTGATGATCGTGCCGCATGGCTCCAGGTTTGCCGGCTGCTCCGGCAATACGATGCGCACTTCGGATGCTGGTTGAGCCGCAGCTAGCGCTGCAGATGCCCCCAAAAACACAGCGCCGGCGACGACGCGGATGCTCATTTTTCTCATTGCACTCCTCCCGATTGTACAACTCGATGATTTCAAATGCGGGCGGAAGCTCCGCCTGCAGATCCAGAGCGCCCCAATCGGCGCGTAGCATCTCCTACTTCCTCCAACCTCTGACTTGCCAAGGCAGCCGTACCGATGGCCGTGTTCCGTGAACCACACAGCCTCCCGATATGCTTCTGGCCACCGCCGCTGAAGGTTTATGCGCCATTTAATTTATTGAGCGGCAACCAGCCCTTCAACGACATCATACATACTGACATAATGTCGTATGATGACTATAAGGATGAGTCAACCCTTTAGGGCGCCTCCGCCATCGTCGCGCGAATTCCTCAACGCTCGATACCGCTCGATACCGGTCACTAGATGGCGCCGCATCGCCTCGCGCGCCCTGTCCGGGTCCCGGACAAGAATGGCCTCGCCAATCTCCCGATGCTCATCAAGAATCGGTTCGTCACGGTTTGGTAGCGGTTCGACGCCGCCCATAGCCGACCGAAACTTGACGCGAGGGATCATTCTTCGCCCCACATGCTCGAGAAAGGCGCGAAACCGGCCATTATTGGAGGCTGCCGCAATCGCCATATGGAATTGGAAGTCCGCGTCGTCCGTTGGCAGGTTCTGCGACGCCAGTGCCGCGAAACGGTCCACCTGAGCCTGAATCTCGGCCTCCTGAGCTGGCGAACTTCTGAGCGCAGCCAAGCCGGCCGCCTCCACCTCGATGCCTATCCTGAATTCCAGTTCCTCGATGATGTCGGAGATTTTGCAGGTTCTGCCGGTGAACAGTTTCAAGCCGCCATCCGACTGGCTCGGCCCCAACACGAAGACGCCCGCTCCCTGCCGGGATTCCACCAGACCATCCGCCCGCAAAGCCGCAATCGCTTCCCTGATCACCGTGCGACTGAACCCGAAACGGCCAACAAGAGCCGGCTCGGTAGGCAACTTGTCGCCTGGAGCATAATAGCCCGCCTCGATTTGGCTCCTGAGAGCTTCGGCAGCCTGGGAAGACAAGGAACGACGAAAGGTTTTTGGTTCAGCGACTGCCATAAGCCCTCCGGGAGATCTGGAATAGACATATTATGACAATCACTCCATCATACCATCTCTATAACAGGAGTGCACAAAGACACCAAGAGGCTTTGTCAATCTCACGAAAGCAGCTGGGCTTTGAACTTCCCGCCCTATCGTTGAACGACTTACAGCTCGGCCGATTCCGGCTTATATCGTCACAATGGTCATTCTAGTCAGGAGAAGAAGAATGCAGGCGTCGACGCATAACGATGAAAGCTGGACCGACGCCCGCGCGAAAGCAAAACTACCTGAGATCATCGAACGTGCGCAGTCCGCGCCGCAGACGATTATCCGAAATGGAAGCCAAGCGTCGTCGTGGTCTCGGCCCAAGAGTGGCAGAGGAAGATCGCATGCAAGGGTACACTTGCAGAATTTCTGATGGAATCACCACTACGCGGCGCAGACCTGGACCTTGAGCGCCAATGCGACGAACCACGTGACCTGCCGCTGTGAGACTTCTGCTCGACACCAGCGTTTGGTCAGAGGTGGCAAGGCCCCGCCCTGAAGTTCGCGTTGTGGAATGGCTAAGATGCGCCCTAACCGTGGTGGATACCTTCCCGCGCTCCTCGCCTGCCGTTGATCAGGCGTCTTTGCGCTTAGCAGATCGTCATGGCTGAAGCGTAACGATCTGGGGTTCATCATCCGCGGACTCGGGGCCTTGCCGGGGCCAGTTTCGAGGATCGGCAAGTCTTACGATGCGCTGCTGGCAGTCTGGGCATAGTTCAAATGCCTCATTCAGACGCGATGTCTCACCGATCGATGTAATCTCGACGCGCAGGACACGCCACTCATCGATCTTGCGCGTCGTAAACTGTACGTCGCACCCTGCGCATATCCAGGTTGGCTTTGCCATACCTGTTCCTCTCCTCTTTGTTCCCAATCTATATTGCACGAAAGGGTGCCGAACGCGAGCTACCCCTTTTGGGGGATAGCTGGAGCAATGGGCGTTAAAATGGTCATTTGAACGGCCATTGCTCCAGCTAAGTAGAAGCTTCGTCGGGAATGCCAAGGGAGGAAAAAGTTCGACAGGAATGCCCCCGGCTCGGGGGGACGCGGGGCGGAGCTGCTTGAATCTGGCGGGATGTAAGGTTCCGGCGGGCCGCTAACGCAACTGGCTGGGAGTTTTATGCCTATGGGTCTTCATCATATTCGTGAGATGGCTTTGGCTTGAGAACCCGCTCAGAAACGCCACCTCCGCCACCGGCATCGTCGTTTCGGAGAGCAGTTTTTCCGCAAAGTCGAGACGACGTTCCAGGACGTAGCGATAAGGCGGGCAGCCAAAAGTTTTGGAGAAAGCCTGTGTGAAATGCCCCGGCGAAAGACCGCAGATGGCGGCGAGCTCCGACGTGGTCAGCTTCCGGCTGAAATGCTCGTGCAGATAATCCCTGATCCTGGTGGCAGCGGCCGCCGAAAGGCCACCCTTGCCCACCTTTTCCGGCTTTCCGGCATTCGAATAGTTGCGAAGCACGTGAACACCCAGCACTGTTATGAGGGAGTCGAGATAGAGTTCGTTCGAATGATCGGGCCGATTCAGTTCCGCCTTTATCATTTTGGCGAACTGCAAGGCCGTGTTGTCGGCAGTATAAGAAACCGGTCTCAAATTGACTTCCGGGCGATCGAACTCCTGGCCAGCAAGCTCGAGCATGCTTTCGGCCGAGATTGCAATAACAACGCCGTCAGTGGTGGACGACCAGTTGGCTTTCCCCTCTACTCCAAACGGTCGGACTGCGATCATGCCGGGTGTGACATCGAAGGTTCGATAGGGCTCGGATTCGAATGCGAAGCTGAATTTGGGTGAGCCGGCCAGCATGATTGCGATACTGTGTCCGGTTGAGGGGAATTCCTGCGATCCCGGTGGCTGTCGCCAATGAACCGCGCCACCCCGAAACGCCATCTTCCGCGGCCCGACGTCGTCGGGCACATGCCTCAGCAGACCAGCGTCTGCAAGATCTCTGTACATTTCAATGAATAACCCGCCCCACAACAAGCCGCCCCCAAGCGGCATAGAAACGTTAGCAACGCCCGGTAGCTAAAACCATTACTAATTTTCGCATGCGCACACCTTGAGGTTATCGCATGGCAAATATCCCACAGATCTCCGTCAGCTCTGTAACGGATCGGGATTTTTGCGGGCAGAGCCGACGCAATCATGCCCACCGCCGCAGCCGGCTACCTGTCGCGTACTTTCATCCGGCGTGGTAGTGTCCCCTGAAATGAAGATGCTTCCCGGCGACGGCGGGAAGCATGTTTCAGCTCAAAATTTCCCGACGAGATTGAGGAAGACGCCCTGATCGTCGGGGGTGAGGTCTCTCAGGTCATCGGAGAAACGGCCGAAGTTATAGCCGACGCCCACCCTGAAGTTGTTTTCGACATGACGGTAAATCGCGGCGAGCGCACCATAGTCGATGGTGTCGACCTCAGGCGTGTGCATCACCCATCCTTCGAGAAGGATATCCCAGCTCTTGAACGGATGCGAACCTACGACACCTGGATCCACACTGTCGTTATCGGGACCAGGGATTGATCACCTTCAACCCAGCAGCCTCGAACGGGCTTGTGTCGCGAGTGGCGATTGCAAGACCATTCGCTGCTGCTATGGCGGCAATGTAG
>NZ_LBHV01000008.1:2500-385655 GCF_001005825.1 Rhizobium sp. LC145 | reverse complement strand
CGGCTCCAATCAGCGTCAGCCAATCTCTAGGATTTCTCTAGAACAAAGGACTTCGTCGCCAGCAGCGCCGCCGCCCTCGTTCAGTGAGCGGCGTTATAAGCGGAGCCCCGGAAACAAGTCAACAGCGTTGTTTTCAAAAATCCAAGAAATCTGACAAGTAGCTGATTTTTCTTGGAAAATTCGAAACCACTCAGAATTTGTCCGGAAAAGGAGCCGCTTCCACGACATTTTTCCCGGGCCGCTCGCGACGCTTCCTGTGGAACGCCCCGAAACTGCCCCGACAAATTCACAATCTCATGATTAGCAGTCTTTAGATGGGGATTCGCAACCCGATTTCAAGAGGCGTATGCCGCCGCGGAGAGTTTGACTCCCGGCGCCGAAACGGGCACATGTTTGGCCCACGTCCGGCGCGGGGGGCTCGATCTGCCGGCAGTACCAAGGGGATTTGACGAACCGGATGACGACGGCGCGCAGTATGATCCGTTCGCTTGGCAACGAACCGCCGATCCTTGCCGATGGCAGGCGCGCGCCCGACCGGCGTGAGATTTCCTTTCGCTGGCTCTCCGGAACCTTCCTGACGGGCATCACCTCTTCTATCCTTATGGGCGTCGCATTGTTTGCCGCTCTCGACGGCCGCCAGCAGCTCGCGATACCCGCCGAGGCATCCGCCGCTCTTCCCGCCGATGATGGGGATGGCGAGGTTTCCCGCGGCGGCCGTCTGCTCGGCGGCAATATCGTGGCCATGCCGACGGACCGGAAGGTCATGGAAGTGGCCACCGTCGTTCACGAGGGCAATAAGGAAGTCATCCGCCGCAAGCCTTTCGCCCATGTGAAGATGAACCTCGCGGTCAATCACGTGGCTCAGGAAGACTATCCTTCCTTCGATCCCTTGAAGATCTTCGCCTCCGCCGAAAGCTCCCCCGCGGCCAGCCGCACCGGCGCGATCTATGGCTCGGAAGTCGAATCAGAGGTCAGCCTGCAGACTGTCGCCTTCCCCGTGAAGGATGCGACCTATGCATACGCGCCCTCGATGACGCTGGAGGAGGTGGAGGAGAATGTCCGCTCCAACGGCTCGGTCCTGGCGGATGGCAATGCGCAGCTTTCCGCGCTCTATTACGTGGACCCGCGCCGCTTCTCCGCCGACAATGAAGGCGATCTCGACATCACCGCCGGACTGGCCGCCCGCATCGTCGAGCAGAACATGACCGTTTCGGCCTCCGAGCCGTTCACGCCGAAGACGCGGGAATATGCCGACGACGTCATCCCCATCCGCCGCGACATGCCGATTGCCGCCGCGCTGACGGAAGTGGGTTATCCCAAGGGCAAGGCCGACGAGATCGGAACCTATCTGGAGCAGCGCCTCGGTAAGAAGGAACTCTCCACCGGTGACGTGCTGCGCATCGGCGTGCTTCAGGAAGGCGACATGGTATTGGTCGTTCGCGCCAGCGTCTATCACCGCGGCGATCATGTCGTGACGGTGGCGGTCGATGACCACGGACGTTTCGTCGACGGGCATGAACCGCAGATGCTCGATGCGGTCGCATCGGCCTTCAGCGAGCAGCCGCCGCAGATCATAGCCGGCCGGGAACTGCCGCGCGTCTATGACGGCATCTATCGCGCCGCCCTCTCCTACGGCATGACGACGGATATGACCGGCCTCTTGGTAAAGCTGCTTGCGAGCAGCGTCGACCTGCAGGCGCAGTTGAAGCCGACCGACAGCGTGGAGGCCTTCTTCTCCGTGGCCGACGAGAAGGGTCAGGCGACCCGTGAATCCGAGCTGCTCTACGTCAACGCCCGTTTCGGCGACACGCATACCCGCTTCTACCGCTTCCAGAACCCGGAAGACGGCTCGGTGGATTACTATGATGCCGAGGGCAAGAGCATCCGGCAGTTCCTGTTGCGCAACCCCGTGCCGAACGGCCGCCTGACCTCGGGCTTCGGCATGCGGCGCCATCCGATCCTCGGCTTTTCGCGCATGCATACCGGCACTGACTGGGCTGCACCGCGCGGTACGCCGATCATCGCGACCGGCAATGGCGTCGTGGAATCGGCCGGCTGGTCTTCCGGCTACGGCAACCAGACTATCGTGCGGCATGCCAACGGCTACGAATCCTCCTATAATCACCAGAGCGCCATCGCCAAGGGCGTCAGGCCCGGCGCGAAGGTAACCCAGGGCCAGGTCATCGGTTATGTCGGCTCGACCGGCCAGTCCACCGGCGCGCATCTGCATTACGAGCTGATCGTCAACGGCACCAAGGTGGACGCGATGAAGATCCGCCTTCCCGGCGGCAGCTCGCTCACCGGTCGCCAACTCGCCCGCTTCGAGGAAGAGCGCAAGCGCGTCGATGCGCTGCTCGGTACGAGCGGGCAATCGGACAAAGTCGCCAGCCGGTAATATCAGCTTCGGTAAGTCATAGCGTACGACGAAAAAGGCGGCCTTGTGGGCCGCCTTTCGTTCGTTTCTCGACGCTCCGGCTTATGCAGCTTCGCTGACGTCGCGCTCGACGCGGAAGAGCAGCCGGTCAGAACCGGAGCTCACCGCCACCATCGAACCATCCGGGATCTGCCCTCCGAGGATCTGCTCGGCCAGCGGGTCCTGGATGAACTTCTGTATCACCCGCTTCAGCGGCCGTGCGCCATAGACCGGATCGTATCCCTTGGCCGCCAGCCAGTCGCGGGCGTCTTCTCCGAGGTCGATAACGATCTTCCGCTCCGCCAGAAGCGAAACCAGCCGCTTCATCTGGATGTCGACGATCGCGCCCATGTCCTCGCGGCGCAGGCGGTGGAAGAGGATGATCTCGTCGACGCGGTTCAGGAATTCCGGCCTGAAATGCGCCCGCACCATCTCCATCACCGGCTCGCGCACCGCTTCCACGTCCTGGCCTTCCGGCAATTCGGTGAGATAGGTCGCGCCGATATTCGAGGTCATGATGATGATCGTGTTCCTGAAGTCGACTGTGCGGCCCTGCCCGTCCGTCAGGCGCCCGTCGTCGAGCACCTGCAGGAGGACGTTGAACACGTCCGGATGCGCCTTCTCGATCTCGTCGAACAGCACGACCTGGTAGGGCTTGCGGCGAACGGCCTCCGTCAGCGCGCCGCCTTCCTCGTAGCCGACATAGCCGGGAGGCGCGCCGATCAGCCGGGCCACGGAGTGCTTCTCCATGTATTCCGACATGTCGAGCCGCACCATCGCCGTCTCGTCGTCGAAGAGGAAACGGGCGAGAGTCTTGGTCAGCTCCGTCTTGCCGACGCCGGTCGGACCGAGGAAGATGAACGAGCCGATCGGCCGGTTCGGGTCCTGCAGGCCGGCGCGCGAGCGGCGGACCGCACGCGAGACCGCCTGCACGGCGTCGCCCTGGCCGACGACAGCTTTCGCCAGCTCGTCCTCCATGCGCAGAAGCTTTTCGCGCTCGCCTTCCAGCATCCTGTCCACGGGAATGCCCGTCCAGCGGGAAACCACATGGGCGATATTGTCCGGCGTCACGACCTCCTGCACCATAGATGCGGCGGCGCTGTCGCGCTCCTCGGCTTCCTTCAGCTCCTTTTCGAGCCCCGGGATCACGCCATAGGCAAGCTCGCCGGCGCGCTGGAACTCGCCCTTGCGCTGGGCGATCGCCAGTTCGTTGCGGGCCTCGTCGAGCTGCTTCTTCAAGTCGGCGGCAAGGCCGAGCTTCTGCTTTTCCGCCTGCCAGCGGGCGGTCAGCGCATCCGCCTCTTCCTCGAGCGAGGTGAGTTCGGTTTCCAGGCGCGCCAGGCGGTCGGCCGAGGCGCTGTCGGTTTCCTTCTTGAGCGCCTCCCGCTCGATCTTGAGCTGGATGATGCGCCGGTCGAGCTCATCGAGCTCTTCGGGTTTGGAATCCACCTGCATGCGCAGCCGCGAGGCGGCCTCGTCCATCAGGTCGATCGCCTTGTCCGGCAGGAAACGGTCGGTGATGTAGCGATTGGAAAGCGTCGCGGCAGCCACGAGCGCCGAATCCGAGATGCGGACCTTGTGGTGCTGCTCATATTTTTCCTTCAACCCGCGCAGGATCGAGATCGTGTCCTCGACCGTCGGCTCGTCCACCATGACGGGCTGGAACCGGCGGGCAAGTGCGGCGTCCTTCTCCACATGCTTGCGGTACTCGTCGAGCGTGGTGGCGCCGACGCAGTGCAGCTCGCCGCGCGCGAGCGCCGGCTTCAGGAGGTTCGAGGCATCCATAGCGCCTTCGGACTTGCCGGCGCCCACCAGCGTGTGCATCTCGTCGATGAACAGGATGATCTCGCCGTTTTCGGCCTGCACCTCGTTGAGCACCGCCTTCAGTCGCTCCTCGAACTCGCCGCGATATTTCGCGCCGGCGATAAGCGCACCCATGTCGAGCGCCATCAGCCGCTTGTCCTTCAGGCTTTCCGGCACGTCGCCGTTGACGATCCTGAGCGCCAGGCCTTCGGCGATCGCCGTCTTGCCAACGCCGGGCTCGCCGATCAGAACGGGGTTGTTCTTGGTGCGGCGGGAAAGAACCTGGATCGTGCGGCGGATCTCGTCGTCGCGGCCGATGACCGGGTCGAGCCTGCCTTCGCGGGCTTCGGCCGTCAGGTCGCGCGCATATTTCTTCAGCGCGTCGAAGCCCTGTTCGGCATTGGCGCTGTCGGCCGTGCGGCCCTTGCGCAGCTCGTTGATGACCTGGTTCAGCCCTTGCGCGGTCACGCCTGCTTTTTTCAGGCTCGCGGAGGTCGAGGCCGAGCTTTCGATGGCAAGCGCAAGCAGCAGCCGCTCGACGGTGACGAAACTGTCGCCAGACTTCTTGGCTGCCTCTTCGGCCGTCGAAAACACCTTGGCGAGCGGCTGGGAAAGATAGATCTGGCCGTTGCCGCCGGAAACCTTCGGCAGCTTGGCGAGCGCCGCATCGTTGGCGATGCGCGCCTCCTTGGCGTTGCCGCCGGCGCGCTCGATCAGCGAGGCCACCATGCCCTGGTCGTCGTCGAGCAGAACCTTCAATACGTGTTCGGGCGCGAACTGCTGGTGACCCGAGGCCAGCGCCTGGGTCTGCGCCGATTGCAGGAAGCCCCGCACGCGCTCGGAATATTTCTCTATATTCATGCCTATACCTCCTGAATCGCCCTGCCCTTCCTGAGGCACAGGCCGATGGTTGAGATCGGGCTCCCCGAAGGCGAGCCCCCGCCGATCAACTCGGCGCTGACGGAGATATGGTAGGTGATTTCACGGATTTAAAGGATCAGCCGGATAGCTTTTCGCCCCTGGCCATCTGGCTCCGCCGTCAGCCGGAACGGCTCAGCGGTGAAGGGAGGGCGAAGCGGGAGAAAGCAGCAGTCTCACGCCGAATGCGATCATGATGCCGCCCGCGATACGCTGTTGCCAGACCACGAAGGACGTGTTGCGCGACATCCAATCCTTGAACGCCCCCGACGTCAGAGCCACCGTGCCGAGAATGAGCAGTCCCGTCAGCTTCATTGTCGCACCGAGAACGAAAAACTGCAGCGCCGCGGAGCCTGCGGACGGGTGCACGAATTGCGGAAGGACCGCGAGCATGAAGGAAAGCGCCGTGGGATTTGTCAGATTGCAGATGACGCCCTGCCGGAAAGAGCCGGCAAGCGACGGCGACCCGACACGATCCTGCATGTCGCCCGAGGCCGTCTTCCCGCCGGCGGCCAGGAAACGTATTCCGAGATAGATCAGATAGGCCGCGCCGATCAATTGCATGGCTTTGTAGAGCGGCGGCGAGGATATGATGACGGTGGCAAGACCCATTGCCAGCAGGGGTATCTGAATTGCGCCCGCCGCGACGCAGCCGAAGGCCGTGGCAAGAGCGGCCTTTCTCCCCTGCCCGATGCCACGGCTGATGACGAGCATCATGTCCGGACCCACTCCGGACAATTGATAGGCAAGCACGGCGCCGAGAAATGCGGCATAGGTAGCGGGATCTGGCATTGCCCTGGAACTCCCGCGGGTGGTGGAGGTTCCCGCAACCCTGGAGTTTCGCTATCCGGGCGATCCCGTGCCTTTACCCTGACCCTATGCCCGCCAATCCGTTCACTCGATTTCGACCGCACGCCGTGCCCTGCGCCACATATCGGCATAGGGCAGCGCGAACATGTAGAGCCCGGTGAACAGCAGCAGGAAAAGCGGCGGCAATGGCGAGTAGACCACCCAGGCGGGAGGCTCTCCCGCCAGCCCGAAAGAAGCAAAGTTGGCGATGACGGTCACCGTAAAGATGACGGACAGCCAACGGTGGACTTGCCGAATCCATTTGTTCCAGTTCAATCCGACCTCCCTAAAAACGAAATCTGACGCATGTCGCGCAAAAGTGTGCAGCGGTTTTGCGCGACATGCGCAAAAAAGTTCCCTTGGATTTCAGTCCAGCCGCTCCAGAACCCGTTCCATCGCGTCGAGGAACCTCGGCCAACCGGCATGGGCGCCCCGGAAATACGGCTGCTGATCCGGCCGGAAGCCCGACTGCTCCATGCGGATCTGGGTTCCGCTATCCGTGGGGGTAAGCGTCCAGGTGACGGTGCTCTTGAGGTCCTTGGTATCCCAGCTATAGACCAGTATCTTGTGCGGCTCGATCGCCTGGACCTCACAGTCGACGGCGCCCCAATCGGCGCGAAGATTGAAACGATGCCCCTTCTCGGGTTTGAAATCGTTCGTCATCAGCCACTCCTCGATCAGATGCGGTTGCGTGAGCGCGCGCCAGATCTTTTCCGGCGGATACGACACCTCTCGTTCGAGAACGACGGAAAGCGTTTCGGTCGACATTTCGTTCATTGGTCCATCCTTTTGAGCAAGTCTTCCAGGGCGTCGAACCGGCCCTGCCAGAAGCCGGTCATCTGGCTTGTCCAGTCGATCAGCGGCGCGAGCGCGTCGAGTTGGGCGCTATAATGCGTGTTCCGTCCTTGGTGGCGGTCGCGAACCAACCCCGCCTGCTTCAGAACCCCGAGATGTTTCGAGACGGCCGGTTGGGAAACCCCGGCCCCGGCCGTCAGGGCCGCAACCGTCTGGTCTCCGTCGCGGCAGAGCCGCTCGAAAATGGCCCGCCGCGTCGGATCGGCAAGTGTTCTGAAAAGGACATCGTGGGGTTCAGACATAACAAACCCATAACTCGTTGGCTATGAGAAATCCATAACCGACGAGCTATGAGTGAGTCAAGCGGCAGCGCGAAACATCAACGCGGTTCCTCAAGACGAAAAAAACTCCGGCCTTTCGGCCGGAGTTTTATTTTTTGTCAGTCTCTGAAGCCTGCGCTTATTCCGAAGCGGCAGCAGCCAATATAGGCGGCTGCGGGACTTCACCGGATTCGCCTGACTCGTCGGCGGAACCGGCTGCTGCTTCCTCGCCCTCGTCAGCGGTCTCGCCGCGGCGCGGACGACGCGCGCGATTGCCGGCATTGCGGCGGCGGCGCGGAGCGGCTTCTGCCTGCTGTTCTTCCTCGACGGCGACTTCCGCCGGCGTACCCTCGATCACGGGCTGCGGGCCGCTGCCATCGTCGGTGGCCTCGGCGGCCGGAGCGGGCTCCGGACGGCGCTCGCGGCGCGGCTGCTGGTCGCGGGGGCGACCTTCGCGGGAACGCTGCTCGTTGCGCTGTTCCTGCGGCTGCTCCGGCTGCGCTTCGGCGATCACCGGCTGCGACGAGCCAGTATCATCGGTATCGGCCATATCCAGATCGTCCTGATCCAGATTGCCGTCGCGGTCGTTGTAGTCGTGGCGGTCGTCGCGCTGGAAGCGCTCCTGCATCTGGGCCTGGGCGGCCGCGATGATCCGGTTATAGTGCTCGGCGTGCTGGAGATAGTTCTCGGCCATCACCCGGTCGCCGGAGCTCTGGGCATCGCGGGCCAGAGCCGAATACTTCTCGGCGATATGCTGGGCGGTTCCGCGGATTTTCAGATCGGGACCCGAGCTATCGTAAGTCCGCGTCAGCGGATTGCCACCCTTGCGGTTGAAGTTGTTGTTGTTACCGCCGCCGCCGCCGCCATTGTTGCTGCCGCGCCCTCGACCGCGTTTGTTCTGCTGTCCTGGCCTCATCTATCGTTCACCAATTCTCTGTCTACGCTGATAATCTGTCATCGCTGGTAAAGGGCCGCGCGGCCGTTCCAGCGTCGAGCCGGAGCAAGACTTCGCGCGCCGCGCACAGGGCGGAAAAAGCGTCCTGCCGCTTGTGAAAGTCGAATTAACTGAATCACGCACCGGGTTTGCTCAACCTTCGCAACTCTTCGAAAAGAGCAGGCTTTGGGGTTGACCTTATAACCCGAACGAATCGCTGTTCATTCCCAGCCGCCCCGATGCGTGCTGTCACGCTATCCCGCTTCATCCGGAAATCCAAGCCTTTTCTTTCGCTGGTCAACATCATTGCCGATCGATTGAAAACACGAGCACCCGATCATTGCCGCCATAGTCGCGCACCGCTTCGCGAAGCACAAAGCCATGGGAAGCAAAAATGTCGGTGACGGCTCGCTTCTGGTCGAATCCGATCTCGACGCCTAATACGCCGTCCTCCTGGAGGAAATTTCCTGCCTCCGCGGCAATCGCGCGATAGGCATCGAGTCCATCGGGCCCTCCGTCGAGCGCCGCCAGCGGATCGAAATCCCGGACTTCCGGTTCCAGTGCGGGGATAACATCGCTGCGTATATATGGGGGATTTGACGCGATTATGTCAAAGCGCCCCGAAATATTTTCAAACCATGTACTGCGCACCGTTTGGAACCTTGCGGCCATTCCCAGCCGTTCCGCATTGCGTGCGGCGGTCTCGAGCGCGTCTTGCGAGATATCGCTTCCAACCCCGCTAAGTTGCGGAAATTCCTTCAAAAACGAAAGCGCAATCGCGCCGGTGCCCGTACCGATGTCGAGCAGGAGGGCCGAGCCCTTCCCTGCGACAATCCGCCTCACGTGAGGCAGCATCGAATCCACCAGGATTTCGGTGTCCGGGCGAGGCTCCAATGTCTCCTTCGAGATCAGGAGCTCCATGCCATGGAATTCACGTATCCCTAATATGCGGTGCACGGGCTCCCTTTTCAAGCGCCGCTCCACCGCTTGCGCGATTTTCTCCTGTTCGGCCTCGGTCAACAGCCGGTCGCCGCCGGTGAAAACCTCCGTATTGGAGAGCCCTAGCAGTCCGCCGATCAGCATCCGTGCCTCGATCGCCGCATCAGCAAGTCCGGCCGCCGAAAACCTGGCGCGGGCCTCGGCCACTGCGGCGTCGAGCCTCGTCATCTCTGGTTCTCTCCGAGCCGGGCGAGCTGGCCCGCCTGGTAGTCCGCGATCAGCGCATCGACCAGTTCATCGATCTCGCCTTCGATCATGCGATCGAGCTTGTAGAGCGTCAGGTTGATGCGGTGGTCGGTCACCCGCCCCTGCGGAAAATTATAGGTCCGGATGCGTTCGGAACGGTCGCCGGAACCGACCTGGCTCTTGCGGTCGGCGGAGCGCTCGCTGTCGGCCTTCTGCCGCTCCATGTCGAAAAGCCGCGAGCGCAGCACCTGCATCGCCTTGGCGCGGTTCTGGTGCTGCGATTTCTCCGAGCTGGTCACCACCAGGCCGGTCGGCAGGTGGGTGATGCGCACGGCGGAATCGGTCGTGTTGACGTGCTGGCCGCCCGCACCGGAGGAGCGCATCGTGTCGATGCGGATGTCTTCGGGGCGGATTTCGATGTCGATCTCTTCCGCCTCGGGCAGCACCGCCACGGTCGCCGCCGAGGTGTGGATGCGCCCTTGCGTTTCCGTGTCCGGCACCCGCTGGACGCGATGCACGCCGGATTCGAACTTCAGCTTCGAGAAAACCCCGCGCCCGGTAACCGTCGCGATGATTTCCCGGTAGCCGCCCGCTTCGCCCTCGCTGGCGGAAAGCACTTCCACCTTCCAGCCATGCGTGCTGGCATAGCGCTCATACATGCGGAACAGATCGCCGGCAAAGAGCGCCGCCTCGTTGCCGCCGGTGCCGGCGCGGATTTCCAGAATGGCGCTCTTCTCGTCGGCCGCATCCTTCGGCAGGAGAAGGATCTGCATGTCCTTTTCCAACGCCTCGACACTCTCCTCAGCCTCCGGCAGCTCCATTTCGGCAAGCTCGCGCATCTCGCGGTCCGTCGCCTTGTCGGCAAGCATGGCACGAAGACCCGCCACCTCGGCGACCGCCTTCTCGTAATCGCGGATCTTGCGCACCACCGGCTGAAGCTCGGAATATTCCGAAGCCAGCTTCACATAAACTTCGGCGGAAGGCCCCGCGGACATGCGCGCCTCGATCTCGCCGAAGCGGCGCTCCAGTTCACGCATCTTTTCAACAGGAAGCTTCGCCACCCTGACCTACTCCGTTCTTGTTATTGTTGCCCGCTAAACCGGGATGTTATTGGTCTCGGCGAACCGGACCAGCAGGTCGCGCACCGGCTCCGATGATCCGGTATCGTCGAGCACGGCATGCAGTTCGGCCGAGAGCTTGTCCGCGTCGAGCGCAAGCAGCATCGCCTTGATGGGCCCGATCGAGGTCGCCGCCATCGAGACCGAGCGGAAACCAAGCCCGATCAGCGCCATGGCCGAGAGCGGCTTGCCCGCCATCTCGCCGCAGAGCGTGACCGGCGTGTTGTTCCGCTCCGAAGCCCGCACGATATCGCGCAGGATACGCAGGAACGGCTTGCCCAGATTGTCGAACCGGTCGGAGACGCGGGCGTTTCCGCGATCGGCGGCCATGGTGAACTGCAGGAGGTCGTTCGATCCCACCGAGACGAAATCCACCTCCGCCATCAGCTCGTCGAGCTGCCACATCAGCGCCGGCACTTCCAGCATGGCGCCGAACTGCAGCTTGCGCGGCAGGCCGTAGCCGAACTTCGAAAGATGCTGCACTTCCTTCTGCATCAGTTCGCGCACCGCATGGATTTCCGCAACCTCGGTCACCATCGGCAGCATCATCTTCAGCTCGGCTCCCGCCGAGGCTCTCAGCAGCGCCCGCAGCTGCGTGCGCAGCAGTCCCGGCCGGTCGAGCGAAAGGCGGATCGCCCGCCAGCCGAGCGCCGGGTTCTCCTCGTCATGGCTGCGGAAATAGGGGAGCACCTTGTCGCCGCCGATATCCAGCGTGCGGAAGGTCACCGGCCGGCCGGCCGCCTGCCTCAGCACATTGCGGTAGAAGGCCTCCTGCTCCTCCATCTTCGGCATGGTCGAGGAGATCATGAATTGCAGCTCGGTCCGGAAAAGCCCGATGCCGTCGGCGCCGGATTCGGCAAGCTGCGGCAGGTCGACCATCAGGCCGGCATTCATCTGCAGGCTTATGCGCTTGCCGTCCTTGGTGACCGGCTCAACCGTGCGGAGCGCGCGGAACTGTTCCTGCCTGCGGGCTCTCAGCCGCACCTTCTCGCCATAGGCCTTCTGCAGGTCCACCATCGGCCGCAAATGCACCTGCCCGTCATCGCCGTCGATGATGACCGGATCGCCGTTCTCGGCGAGCGCGACGACGCCGGCCGCCTGGCCGACCACCGGAATGCCCATGGCGCGCGCCACGATCACCACATGGCTGGTGACGGCGCCGTCCTCCAGCACCAGGCCGCGCAGGTTCATGCGCGGATAATCGAGCAGCTCCGCCGCGCCCATGGCGCGAGCCAGTACGATCGCATCGTTCGGGAAGCCCTCATCGACCGTGCGGCCGCTATACCCGGTGAGCTGCCGAAGCAGCCGGTTGGCGAGGTCGTCGAAATCGTGCATGCGCTCGCGCAGATAGGGATCGGTCAGGCGCAGCATGCGCGCCTTGGTGTCGCTCTGCACCTTCTCCACCGCCGCTTCGGCGGTCAGCCCGTTATGGATCGCCTCTTCCATGCGGCGCACCCAGCCCTGGTCGTGCGCGAACATGCGATAGGTTTCCAGCACCTCGCGATGCTCGCCCTCCTGGGCGACTTCGCGGCGCGACAGCATGTCGTCGATGGATATGCGTAAGCTACCCAGCGCTTCGGCAAGCCGCGTGATCTCGTTTTCCGCGTCCTCGTTCAGGAGATTGGTTACGACGACGCGCGGCTCGTGCAGCACCACGTGGCCCAATCCGATGCCTTCGTTATAACCGTCTCCCTCGATCGTCACCGCGCGGGTGAGGTCGAGTTCGAGGCCCGGCCGGGTTATCTTCTTAAGTTCTCCGGTCGCGATCATCTCGGCGATTACCATTGCCGTGGTTTCAAGCGCCTCGACTTCGTCCTCGCGATAGTTTCGGCTGGCCCGGTTCTGGACGACGAGAACGCCCAAAGTGCGGCCGGCTCTCAAGATAGGAACGCCAAGGAAGGAATGGTAGATTTCCTCGCCCGTTTCCGGGAGATAGCGGAAGGCGGGGTGCGCCTGCGCGTCGGAAAGGTTGAGCGGCTGGGCCGATGCGGCGATGGTGCCGACGAGGCCCTGCCCCATCTTCAGCTGCGAAAGGTGGACGGCTTCCTTCTTCAGGCCCTCGGTCGCATAGAGCTCGAGCACGCCGTCGGAGCGCAGCACATAGACCGAGCAGACCTCGGCCACCATGTTGCTGGCGATCTGACGGACGATCCGGTCAAGCCGCTCCTGCGGATCAAGCGGCTCCGCCATCAATTCGCGCAGGCGCCTGAGCAGAACGCGTGGACCCGCCGACAGATCTCTCATCGGCCATAGTTCTCCCGAAACGACGTCTCACATCCGAATACGCCGCGCCGAGGAAAAATCAAAGCGCGTCGAGCCGGCTCACAATCAACTCTTATCCAGACCGTAGGTGGAATGCAAAGTCCGAACGGCGAGTTCGGAGTAAGCGCCGTCGATCAGGATGGAAATCTTGATTTCCGAGGTAGTGATCGCCTTTATGTTGATGCCTTTTTCGGCAAGTGCCTTAAAAGCTTGCGCGGCCACGCCCGCATGGCTGCGCATGCCGATGCCGATCACCGAAACCTTGGCCAGCCCTGATTCGTTCTGGGCGACGTCGAAGCCGATCGTTTCCTTGTTCTCCCCCAGAACCTTGAGCGCCTTCTGCACGTCGCCGGAGGGAACCGTGAAGGTCATGTCGGTCTTCGAACCGTCTTCCGACGTGTTCTGCACGATCATGTCCACGTTGATATGCGCTTCGGCGAGCGGGCCGAAGATCGCGGCGGATACGCCGGGGCGGTCGGCAAGGCGCCGGAGCGAAATCTGCGCTTCATCCTTGGCATAGGCGATGCCGGTGACGACTTCCTGTTCCACGATTTCTTCCTCGTCGCAAATCAAAGTGCCGGGTGGGTTAAGCAGGTCGCCCATGCCCGGCGCATCGGGATCTTCGAAACTGGAGCGCACGAAGGTGCGGACCTTGAAGACCATGGCAAGCTCGACCGAACGCACCTGCAGGACCTTCGAGCCGAGGGATGCCATTTCCAGCATTTCCTCGAAGGAGACTTTCTTCATCCGACGGGCGGCAGGCACGATGCGCGGATCGGTCGTATATACTCCGTCCACGTCCGTATAGATATCGCACCGGTCGGCCTTGACCGCCGCGGCGATCGCCACCGCGGACGTATCGGAACCGCCGCGGCCGAGCGTGGCGATGCGGTTGTCGGGGCCGAGCCCCTGGAAGCCGGCGACCACAGCCACCTGCCCCTCGCCCATCCGCTTGATGATATCGGAACCGTCGATCTCCAGGATGCGCGCTGCGCCATGGGCGCTGTCGGTGCGGATCGGGATCTGCCAGCCCTGCCAGGAGCGCGCGTTGATGCCCATGGATTGCAGCGCGATCGCCAGGAGACCGGAGGTCACCTGCTCGCCCGAAGCCACGATCGTGTCGTATTCGCGCGCGTCGTAGAAGGGCGAGTTGGCGCCCGTCACCTTGGGCATCCCCTCGACCCAGCCGACGAGTTCGTTGGTCTTGCCCGACATGGCCGATACGACGACCGCCACCTCGTGGCCCGCCTCGACCTCGCGTTTCACATGGCGCGCGACATTGTGGATGCGTTCGAGATTGGCGACGGACGTGCCGCCGAACTTCATGACGATGCGAGCCATAACTGACCAATCCCACCCGTTCGCGCCCCGGAAACCTTGGGGGAGCGTCTGCTTTCAAACCGCCTCTGTGACGAAGGCATAAAGTTGCGGGGGTCTCTTAGCGAAAAGGCGGGGGCCGCGCAATGGGCAGCTCATATATGAGGGCCCACACCACAGGGCCCTGCATTGGCATGAAAAACATGAGGCGGCGGAGCCCAGAAGCCCCGCCGCCGTCCTTGGATATCTGGAAGCGCTCAGTCGCCGTTGATGCAGCGCTGGTCGTTTGCTGCGCAGAGGCCACCGCGGGCACCGGGAACCATGCCGCTGCCCCTGAGAGCATCGCCGCGATCCCGCTCCCTGGCGCGGTCCCGGTCACGATCACGATCCCTTTCGCGCTCGCGCTGCTGGGCCCGCTCGCGATCTCTCTCGCGCTCACGATTCATCTCTTCGCGCTGGCGATCACGGTCGCGGTTCATGTCCTCGCGTTGCCGCTCGCGGTCACGCTGCCATTCCTCGCGGGACCGGTCGCGATCACGATCGCGATCGCGGTCACGCCACTCTTCGCGGGTTCTGTCGCGATCCCACTCCCGGTCGCGATCCCAGCGATCCCGGTCACGGTCGCGCTCCCAGCGCGGCGGCGGGGGTGGAGGCGGGCGGCGATCCGGCCCGCGATCCCAGTCGCCGCCGCTATACCGGCGCCAGCGGTCGCGGTCGCGGTAGAAATCGCGGTCGCGATAGTAGCGGCCCCAATAGGTATCCACGTCGAAGGTGACCATCGGGATGCCGAGCGGACGGTAGTATTCCGGCCCGATATAGACGCGGTCGGAGCGGTATTCCGCCTGCACGTAGCGGCCGGAAACCCAGCCGCGGCCGCCGACGAAGGAAACGTCGCACCAGTTGACGCTGCTCATGCAGCCATTGATGGTGACGGGCGCGCCCACCGGGATGACGGTGACGGCGGGATAGCCGGTGCTGGGTCCGGAGCGCATGTTGACGTTGGCCGTCGCAAAGCCCCTGACTGCTGCGTCCGCGATCGACGGCGCCACGAGCAGGGCGCAGAAAGCCGCGGCACTCATCATTATGCGTTTCAAGGGATGTCCTCCTGAAGGAACGATGTTCTTGTTCGATACGCCCTTCTCATCGCGAGACGGGTTGATCCGGCACGTTAAATGCCCGAGATCGCTTGATTGTTCCGGATGAGTGCTGAATGGATCATGAATAAAGCGTTCGGGCGGCATTCAAGCTCTTCATTCGCGACAGAAACCCCTTCCACTCGCCGGCATCGGCAACAAGACTTGCCCTTCCATACGGTCGATTTTAATCGGGGCCGGCGTTCATTTGCGTGTCTCTCACCCCCGCCTCCGCTTCGCTCGGCGCACCCTCTCCCCGGGGCGAGGGTGAACGGCGGCAGCGCGGTATATCGATCCCCCCTTGAGGGGGAGATGCCCGGCAGGGCAGAGGGGGTGCCTCGACACACACAGGCTGATTTTGCGGAGCTGTTATCCCTCCGTCATCTCCGACGGCATCTCCCTCTGACGAGGAAGATCGGAGGGAGTTTGCCACGGAGAGGACCATTGCCGTCTCATGATTGTTGTTTGTGCTTGGATCCTCGGGACAAGCCCGAGGATGACGAAAGAGAAGGTTCGAGCAAGGGTGCCCCGATCAGCCGCCGAGGACGGTATCACTGAGGCCAGGATCACTGGAGACCACACCGAGAGCGGTACTGCTGGGTGTACCCCAAGGCACGACCTCGAGTTTGGCACCTTTTGCAGAACCTCAAGGTTCGTCATCCTCGGGCTTGTCCCGAGGATCTACCGCACAAACAAGCCGTTCTCTCCGTTCAAGTGGGGGATGATCCGGTGCATCTTTCGCAATGTTTCAATAACTTAAATCATTCTTCATCCCCGCTCTCCAACTTTGCCTCATACTGTCCTAGTCCTGTTTCGGCTGCACCGGTTAAGCATCGCCGGCGAGATGGGGCCGGTGCCCTTTCGATCCGCCGTTGATGCAGGCGGGTTGTCAGGGGCTGCGCAGAAAATGGTCTCCCTCTCGCCTGAGAAATGGCGGGGCGTGCGTGTGTCGCACACAACCCGGCCCGGCTAATAATCAACAACATATGGGCCGCCGCAGAGGGACCGGAGTTGCGCGGAAAAATACACCGAACGGGACACGTCGCGTGTCACCATAAAATACAAATACGAGGCACACGACGTGTCCCGGCCAATCCTCGTCCTCGGGTTAAACCCGAGGATCATCCGAGGATGACGAAAGAAAGAAACCGAGATCGCCAAGGGACGAGTCTGCCTACTCGTCATCCTCGGACAAGCGAAGCGCGATCCGAGGGCAAGGGAGGAGTATGTCTTGAGAACAAAAACATCGACTGAACATAGGGACTTCAGCGACTACGAAAAGCTTCGGGCCGAACAGCACGAAGAACTCTCCCGCGCTGCTTCGTCACTCATGTGCATCAGCAATGATCTGTGCCGTCTGCGCTCCTGCCGCCGCCGGCGCGTGTGCGGTGGTCCGATGCAGCCTTCGCCGCACCAGGCATTGGCTGTCCGCGCTCAGCGGGAAATCGGCCTCAGCGGCAAGGCCTGCGCCGATCTCCCCGTCTGTATCGCAAACCAGAAGCCATGGGTTTTCGATATCTACAAAAAACTCATGGCAGACCTTCTGCAGATAAAGCTGGACATCCCGAAAATGGATTTGATCCTGGCCTGCGTCGAGGCTGCGTCAAGACGGCGCTTGCCCAAGAAGCACTCTTGACTTCCCCTTCCGATCATCCGACTTCAAACGCTGAAACGAGGGAATGACGACCATGACCGAGACCGCCCGCAGCACCATAGACCAGAGCGAAGTGGACCGGTTTTCCGCCATGGCGGCGGAATGGTGGGATCCGACCGGCAAGTTCAAGCCGCTGCACAAGTTCAATCCCGTGCGGCTCGCCTATATCCGCGACCGCGTCTCGGAGAATTTCGGCAAAGACCCCAAGAGCCACCTGCCGCTCGCCGGTTTGCGTGTGCTCGACATCGGCTGCGGCGGCGGCCTCTTGTCTGAGCCCGTCGCGCGCATGGGCGCCACCGTCGTCGGCGCCGATCCTTCGGAAAAGAACATCGGGATTGCCTCCACCCATGCGGCCGAGACGGGAACAGTGGTCGATTATCGCGCCGTGACTGCCGAACAGCTTGCCGAAGCCGGCGAGACCTTCGACGTCGTCCTCAACATGGAAGTCGTCGAGCACGTCGCGGATGTGGATTTCTTCATGTCCACCTGCGCGAAAATGGTGCGCCCCGGCGGGCTGATGTTCGTCGCCACCATCAACCGCACCTTCAAGGCCGGCGCGCTCGCCATCTTCGCGGCGGAAAACATCCTGCGCTGGCTGCCCAAGGGTACGCACCAGTACGAAAAGCTGGTCCGTCCGGAGGAGCTGGAAAGGCCGCTTGCCGCAAGCGGCATGGAAATCATCCACCGCACAGGCGTCTTCTTCAATCCCCTGCAGGACCGCTGGAACCTCTCCTCCGACATGGACGTGAACTATATGCTGCTGGCGAAAAGGCCGGGGTGATTTCGGCATCCCCGCCCTTCGATCTCCTGCTACACTCCCGGTAAATGCATGAAGGGCCGGACATTATCCGTCCAGCCCTTCGGGTTCTTTGAAATGAGTTCCGTATCGGGATGCGCTCAGTTCGCATCCTCGGGCAGCACCGGCAGCGGCGCCACCTCGATGCCCTCCTCGAGGAGATCGCGCACCTCGCCGAAGCTCGCCTGGCCGATGATGCCGCGAGCGTCCGCTTCGCCGTAATGGATCTTGCGCGCCTCTTCCGGGAACTTGTCGCCGACATCCTCGGCATTGGCCTTGATGGCGGCGACAGCAGCCTTCAGCCTGGCCTCGGCCTCGGCGCGCGCCATGTCCATCGCCACCGCCTGCTTTTCTTCTTTCTTGCGCGCGGTCGAAACGGATGGCGCCATCAGGGTCTTGGAGATCGAGGCGGAATTGCAGACCGGGCAGGTCAGAAAGCCGCTCGCCACCTGCCCGTCGAAGTCCGCGCTGGTCGAAAACCAGCCTTCGAAAGTGTGGGCGTTCTCGCAGGACAGTGAATAGCGGATCAAGCGGCAACTCCTCCGGCTGCCGGCGCAACGGTGTCGAGCGTGAACTCGCGCGCGTTCTTCAGGTTCGGGATCTTGCCCCGGGCAGCCTTTACTTCGGCGACGTCGATCTCGGCGATCACCACCGCTTCGCCGGAACCGCCGGCGGATGCCAGCACCTTGCCCCAGGGATCGACGATCATCGAATGGCCGAATGTTTCGCGGCCGTCTTCATGCAGCCCGGCTTGCGCGGCGGCGATCAGGAAGGCGCCGTTCTCGATGGCGCGGGCGCGCAGCAGCACTTCCCAATGCGCCTCGCCCGTCTGGCGGGTGAAGGCGGCGGGAACGGTCAGCACCTCCGCCCCGGCAACCGCCTCGGTCCGGAACAGCGAGGGGAAGCGCACGTCGTAGCAGATTGCGAAGCCGAGCCTGGCGAAGGGCAGCTCGGCCACCCGCGCTTCCTCGCCGGGCCGATAGACGGCGCTTTCGCGCCAGCTCTCGCCGTTGTCGAGATCGACGTCGAACATGTGGATCTTGTCATAGGTGCAGATCCGGCTGCCGCCGGGCGCGAAGAGGAAGCCGCGATTGGCGATCTTCCCGTCGTCGAGCGCAATCGCCGTCGAGCCGACATGCACATGGATGCCGAGTTCGCTGGCGAGGCTGCGGGCGGTCGAAACGACGATGTCGTTCGCCTCGTCCTTCAACACCGCACGAAGCCCGGCGCGATCCTTCTGCACAGCACCGGTCATTTCCGGCGTCTGCACATAGACCGCACCTTGCGCCGCGGCATCCCGCACGAGGCGGGCCATGTCGGCGGCGTTCTTCTCCGGATCGACGCCGGAGCACATCTGGATCGCTGCAGCCTTGAATGCCATTCCTAACTTCCCTCAATTCGCCAGCATCGGATCGAGCTTGCCGGCCCGGTCGAGTGCATGAAGATCGTCGCAGCCGCCCACATGCTGGCCGTCGATGAAGATTTGCGGAAAGGTCGAACGTCCGTTCGCCTTGCCGATCATCTCCTGGCGGAGCTCCTGCGAGTAGGTCGCGTCGTGCTCGACATAGTCGATGCCCTTTGATTCAAGCAGGGCTTTGGCGCGGGTGCAATAGCCGCAGAACTGGCGGGTATAAATGGTCACATCTGCCATGAATGTCTCCAGGCACGGCCGGGAGCGGAAGCGGGGCCGCGCGAAATTGTCTTGATTGTCATATAGGCCCGGCGACAGCCATTGCAAAGGTCAAAACCGTGACCTCCGCGGCTCCCGCCTTCTTCAGCGCGCGCGTGGCGGCAGAGACGGTGGCCCCGGTGGTATAGACATCGTCCACCAGTATGAGGCGCTTGCCGAAAACCTCCCCCTCCCGGCCCGAAGGGGTTGCGAAGGCGCCGCGGACATTGTCCTCCCGGCCCCGCGCGGTCAGCCCCACCTGCCGGCTCGTGCGCTTCACCCTGGCGAGCGCTTCCGGCAGAAAGGGCTTGCCCGAGAGATGGGCGATATGCCGCCCGAGCTCGGCCGCCTGGTTGAATTTTCGAAGCGCGAAGCGCAGCCGGTGCAGGGGAACCGGAACGATGCCGTCGCAGTTGGCGACATGGCCGTCGGAGGCTCTCAGCATCCATTCGGCCATCATCGGCGCCAGGTTGGTGCGGTCGCGATATTTCGGGAGTGCACGAGATTGCGGGCTGCCCCCTCGTGGATCGCCACCGAGCGCAGCCGGTCGAACACCGGCGGCTCGGCGATCGCCTGGGCCGAAAGCATGCCGGGTCCGGGATCGTAGGAGAACGGCAGGCCCAGGCGATCGCAATAGGGCCGCTCGATGAAACGGATTTGCGACCAGCACCCTCCGCAGAAGGCGGCATGCCGCCCCGTCCGGATGCCGCAGCCGAGGCAGGTCGGCGGATAGACGAGGTCGCCGAGCGACTTCATCCACCCTCCCGCGAGGGATGCTAGAATTGACGCAGCGGAAGGGGTCTGCTCGGCGGACATGTCTTGACATTAGCGAAGCCGAAGCGCCTTTGCGAACGGAGAAATGAAGGCGACGTCATATGGAAATACTTTTCGATCAGCACCTGGCCGCCCGCCGTCGCGAAAGGGCATTCGCCCGTAACGGTGCTGCGGCAGGCTTCCTGCTGGAAATCGCCGCCCGCGAATTGGCCGAGCGCCTCGCCGTCGTGGAGCGCCGTTTCGAAGAGGCCGTGGAACTCCACGGCGGCACGGGTGTCGCGGCAAGGCAAAGCCTGGCGACCGGCAAGATCGGCAGCATGAGCCGGATCGAAACCAGCGGGATATTCGCCGCTCCCGGCGAGGAAGTGCGGGAAGCGGGATTGGACGACGTGCCGCTTGCCCCCGAATCCGTCAATCTCGTGCTCTCGCCTCTGGCGCTGCATCTGACCAACGACACGCCGGGAACGCTGATCCGCATCCGCCGCGCGCTGAAGCCGGACGGCCTCTTTCTCGCGGCGATCCCCGGCGCAGGCACGCTCGCCGAATTGCGGGATGTCCTGCTTGCAGCCGAAGCGGAGTTGAGCGGCGGAGCAAGCCCGCGCGTCATTCCCTTTGCCGATGTCCGCGATATGGGCGGGCTCCTGCAGCGCGCCGGTTTCGCGCTGCCGGTGGTCGATGCGGAAACCTATACGGTCCGCTACGATTCCCTGTTTCCCCTGATGCGCGACCTGCGCGCCATGGGCATGACCAACCCGCTTGCCGGCCGCAGCAGAACGCCGGTCACACGGCGGTTCTTCTTGAGAGCCGCGGAACTCTATGCCGAACGCTATTCCGATCCGGACGGCCGCATCCGTGCGACCTTCTCGATCATCTACGCCTCGGGCTGGGCGCCGCATGAAAGCCAGCAGAAGCCGCTGAAACCGGGTTCGGCAAAGGCGCGGCTCGCCGATGCCCTTCGCGATGCGAGCAAGCCGCAGATCGAATGAAGGCGCTTAGTCGATCGGCTTTGCGATGTTGTTTTCGACGGTCGAAAAGGTGTTCTGCAACGCCTCGGAAAAAGCGCCGAGCCCCAGGATGAG
Organism: Rhizobium sp. LC145; assembly: GCF_001005825.1. Classification (GTDB taxonomy): domain Bacteria; phylum Pseudomonadota; class Alphaproteobacteria; order Rhizobiales; family Rhizobiaceae; genus Neorhizobium. The sequence continues at coordinate 364,636 of NZ_LBHV01000008.1, read as the reverse complement.
GGCGCCGCCGATGATCGCCGCGATTAGCCCATATTCGACGGCGCTCGCTCCATGGCTGTCGCGTAGGAAGGATCGAAGGAGACGCATGGATTGCTCTTATTCCCGTTGCCTTCCGCCCGATCGCATCGAATGCGGAACGTTTCGCCGTTTCAACAATCGCCGTCCGCGCCGTAGCCCTTGACGATGCAGATGGAACCCGGCGTTTCCTGCAGGACGCTGCGCCGGATGGTGTAATGCTTGATACCCTTGTCGGGCTGTATCGAGCCGGTGGTGATCCGGTCGAATTCCTCCTGGACATGGGCAAGCCGCCGCCCGTCCGTTCGGTCCGAAAGCATGGGTGTGATGATCAGCGAGAGGGCGATTGCAGCCGTGCCGAATAGAAGTGCGGCATTGAGCGCACCGGTCATACCGGACCTGTACGTCGCCCGCTGCCGGACACGCACAGTCTTCCAGAATTCCTCATCCATTCTCTCAAAGCCCCGTCACGCAAATACTGCCCTGATGAGATCCGGCCTATCATGCCGGGCTAAATGAACGGTTAATACGGAATGAATTCGGCCCGTCTAATTTGAATTATAGGAGATCCTGGAGAATGGGGATCAACGGCTCGTCGGCCGGAGGCATGGGGTAGTCGCGAAGCGCCTTGGCCCGCACCCATTTGATAGCCTGGCCTTCCCGTCCGACCGGCACGCCCTCGAACCGCCGGCAGACATAGAGCGGCATCAGCAGATGGAAGGTTTCGTAAGTGTGGCTGGCAAAGGTGAGCGGCGCGAGGCAGGCAGCCTTGGTCGTGATGCCGAGTTCCTCGTTGAGTTCCCGGATCAGGGTTTCTTCCGGCGTTTCGCCCGGCTCGACCTTGCCGCCCGGAAATTCCCAGAGGCCGGCGAGCGTTTTGCCCTCGGGCCGCTGGGCGAGCAGGATGCGCCCGTCGGCATCCACGAGGGCGCAGGCGGCGACAAGCAGAAGCTTCTTCGAACCTTCGCTCACTCTCAGGCCTCCCTGCGCCAATAGCGATAATCATAGGCATGGCGGAAGCCGAGCTTGCGGTAGAGCGCCAGCGCCGGCTCGTTGGTATCGACGACCTGCAGCCAGGCCATGCGCGCACCGCTGACCCGCGCCCAGCGCAGCGCCGAGGAGAGCATGTCGGTGCCGATCCCCTCCCGCCGGCGCTCCGGCTTCACGGCAAACGAGACGATGCCGGCGAGATCGTTGTCCTGCACGCAGAGCGTCGCCGCAACCGGTCCCGTCTCCGGGTCCTCGACAACGAAGAGGCCGCTTGCCGGCTTGATGGCATTCAGGATTTCCGCAAGCGCCGGTTTCAGCGAGGCATCCTCGCCGGTCACGACAAGGCTCGCATCCACGAAGCGGCCGACATTGTGGCCGGGCAGGAGATGGACCGTATCGGGAAGATCGATTTTCGTGAGGTCGGCGGTCAGCACGTTGACCGTTTCGAAAGCCTGCCAGCCGTTTCTCTCCATCATCTCGATGAGCGGCCGCGGTGCGAGCGGCGTCTCGCGTACGATCAGCGGCCGGCCATAGGCCTCGAAGCGCTGGCGCGCCTTTTCCAGCCGCAATTCCATGTCGCGACAGTCGGAAGGATCGAGCGGCACGACGCAGTTCAGACGCTTGGAGGGATGCCCGCCGGTGAGGCGTATCTGCCAGCTTCCGTCATAGGCGACCGAGGCGGCCGGCCAGGCACGGAAGCCGACGGCCTCGAGGCGCCTGACGAGAGGCAGATCGCTGCGCGGGGAAAATGCCTGCATCACGCCTCAGCTCCGGTAATCGCCGTTGATGGCGACATATTCCTTCGTGAGGTCGCAGGTCCAGACGGTTGCCGTGCCGTTTCCAAGACCGAGATCCACCCTCACCGGAATATCCTGCTTCTTCATGACGTCCGACGCAGCGTTCTCGGAATAGTCCGGATCGCGCTCGCCGTTGAGGGCAACGCGGACATCGCCGAACCAGATCGCCAGGCGGTCGCGATCGGCGGCTTCGCCGGCCTTGCCGACGGCCATGACGATGCGGCCCCAATTGGCGTCTTCGCCGGCGGCGGCGGTCTTGACCAGGGGCGAATTGGCGATCGACAGCGCGATGGTCTTTGCCGCCGCATTGCTCTCGGCCCCGGTCACCGTGATTTCCAGCATCTTCGTCGCGCCTTCACCGTCCCGGGCAACCTGGATTGCCAGCGCTTTCAGAAGATCGTTAAGAGCCGCCCGGAAGCCGGCAAGCGCCGGATCGTCCGCGTCCTCGATACGCTTCTGGCCATCCGCGGCGGCGGCACCAGTCGCAAACAGCATCAGCGTGTCGGAAGTCGACGTGTCGCTGTCGACGGTCATCGAATTGAAGCTCGGCTCCACGCCGGCGGACAGCAGGGATTGCAGCACGGGCGATGCGATATCCGCATCCGTCACCACGAAGGAGAGCATGGTCGCCATGTCGGGAGCAATCATGCCGGCGCCCTTGGCGATGCCGTTGATCGTCACCTTCACGCCGCCGATCTCGGCGGTGCGGGTAGCGACCTTCGGATAGGTGTCGGTAGTCATGATGGCCTTGGCGGCTTCCTGCCAGAAATCGCCCGTCGCCGAGGTGTTCATGTCACCCAGCACGCCTGCGAACTTGGAGGCATCGAGCGGCTCACCGATGACGCCGGTCGAGGCGAGATAGATCTCGTTCTCGGCACAGCCGACGGCCTCGGCGGCCGATTTCGCGGTCAGCGCCGTCGCTGCCCGTCCCTTCAGGCCGGTGAAGGCGTTCGCATTACCGGAATTGACGACCACGGCGCGCGCCACCCCATGCGACAGATTGGCGCGGCAGAAATCCACCGGCGCCGAAGGGCACTTGGAACGGGTGAAGACGCCGGCCACCGAGGCCGGCTTGTCGAAGACCATCAAAAGCACGTCCGTGCGGTTCTTGTATTTGATGCCGGCAGCGGCGGTCGCCATGCGAACGCCGCGCAGCGCCGGCATCTCGGGATAGGACTTCGGGGCAAGGGGGGAAACGGAGACGGACATCTGATAGCAACCCGGGCTGAACGTGGAAGGGCCCGGAAAACCGGGCCCTCAACTGAATGTTACTGCTGCGGCGCAGGCTCTTGGCCGGCTTCCGGCGCCTTGTTGGCGTCCTCGTAGCCCTTGCGGAGCGCCTCGTCGACGATCTCGACCTTCTCCTCGCCCTTGGCCTTCTCGATCACAGCCAGGTACTTGTCGCGCATCACGAGCTGCTTGACCTGGTCCTGAACCTGATCCAGCGCCGGCGGCTGCACGTCGCGGCGGTCTTCGAGCTTGATGACGTGGAAGCCGAACTGCGACTTTACCGGGGTCTTGGTATAGGCGCCCTTTTCCAGCGTGAAGGCCGCTTCCTCGAACTCGGGAACCATGCGGCCCTTGGTGAACCAGCCGAGATCGCCGCCGTCGTCCTTGTTGGAATCCTGGGATTTCTCCTTGGCGACTTCCGCGAAATCCTTGCCGCCGTCGAGTTCGGCGATGACCGCCTTCGCCTCATCCTCGGTCTTCACCAGGATATGGCGGGCATGCACCTCCTCCTGCTTCGGCATGGCGGCGACTTCCTTGTCGTAACGGGCCTTGACCTCTTCAGGCGTCACGGCATCCACGACATGCTTGCGGAAGTAGGAATTGTGCAGTTCGCGGGCCTCGATATAGGCCATGCGCTGCTTGAAGTCCTCGGTATCCTTCATGCCTTCGTCGATGGCGCCCTTGGCGAGCAGCTTCACGTCGATCGCACCTGACAGCGCGGCGACGCGCTTCTGGTCGTCAGGCAACTGCTGGAGCTGCGGATCGAGGTTCTGCACGGCAAGATCGAGCTCCGACTGGCGGATCTCCAGATCGCCGACCTTTGCAACGACCGCATCTTCCTGAGCGAAGACCGGAGCCTGGAACGAGACTGCCACGACAAGCGCGGCCGTTGCGAGAAATTTGTTGCGCAACATCGATTCAACCTTTCGATAGACGCCGGCATCGAATACCCGATTCCGGCCGGAAACCCTCACAAACACCGGATTGTGGCCATTGTGTATCAGCCGTCACCGTTGACATAATTCGACCCCCCTCTTATCTGTCACGCAACTTTGCGTCCAGAAGAGTTTCCGGGCCACGCACGGGGTTTTGAGGACAAAGAACCGTGATGCCGCAAGCCCGCGAGTCTTAGGCAGACATCTTGAGAAAGGACCATTCGTATGGTCAGCTTCGGCGGCATAGCCCGCAAATTGTTTGGTTCGGCGAATGATCGCCGCGTCCGCTCCTACCGCTCCAAGATCGATGCGATCAATGCCATCGAGGAGAAGACGAAGGCTCTCACCGATCAGCAGCTGGCAGCCCAGACCGGCGAGTTCCGGCAGTTGCTGGCCGAGGGCAAGACGCTCGACGATATCCTGATACCGGCCTTCGCCGTGGTGCGCGAAGCCTCGCGCCGCGTTCTCGGAATGCGTCCCTTCGACGTGCAGCTTACCGGCGGCATGATCCTGCATGAAGGCTCCATTGCCGAAATGAAGACGGGTGAAGGCAAGACCCTGGTGGCTACCCTTCCGGTCTACCTGAACGCGCTCGCCGGCAAGGGCGTTCACGTGGTGACCGTCAACGACTATCTGGCCAGCCGCGACGCCGGCACGATGGGCAAGCTCTACGGCTTCCTCGGGCTCACCACCGGCGTCATCGTCCACGGTCTCAACGACGACGAGCGCCGCGCGGCCTATGCCTGCGACATCACCTACGCGACCAATAACGAGCTCGGCTTCGACTATCTTCGCGACAACATGAAGTACGAGCGGTCGCAGATGGTCCAGCGCGGCCACAATTACGCGATCGTCGACGAAGTGGATTCCATCCTGGTCGACGAGGCGCGCACGCCGCTCATCATTTCCGGCCCGCTCGACGACCGCTCCGATCTCTACAATACGATCGACGCCTTCATTCCGATGCTGGACGAAGCCGACTACGAGATCGACGAAAAGCAGCGCTCCGCCAACTTCTCGGAAGAGGGAACGGAGAAGCTCGAAAACCTGCTGCGTCAGGCCGGGCTCCTGAAGGGCGAATCGCTCTACGACGTCGAGAACGTCGCGATCGTTCACCACATCAACAACGCGCTGAAGGCCCACAAGCTCTTCACCCGCGACAAGGACTACATCGTCCGCAACGGCGAGATCGTCATCATCGACGAGTTCACCGGCCGCATGATGCCGGGCCGCCGCTATTCCGAAGGCCAGCACCAGGCGTTGGAAGCCAAGGAAAAGGTGCAGATCCAGCCCGAGAACCAGACGCTCGCCTCGATCACCTTCCAGAACTATTTCCGCATGTACGAAAAGCTCGCCGGCATGACCGGCACGGCCTCGACGGAAGCGGAGGAATTCAGCAACATCTACAGGCTGGAAGTAGTCGAAGTGCCGACCAACCTGCCGATCCAGCGCATCGACGAGGACGACGAGGTCTATCGGACCTTCGACGAGAAGTACAAGGCGATCATCGCCGAGATCAAGGATGCGCACGAGCGCGGCCAGCCGGTGCTGGTCGGCACCACATCCATCGAGAAATCGGAACTGCTCGCCGATATGCTGCGCAAATCGGGCTTCGACAAGTTCCAGGTGCTGAACGCACGCTATCACGAGCAGGAAGCCTATATCGTCTCCCAGGCCGGCGTGCCGGGTGCCGTCACCATCGCCACCAACATGGCCGGCCGCGGTACCGACATCCAGCTCGGCGGCAATATCGACATGCGTCTCGAGCGTGATCTCGAAGGCATCGAGGACGAGGCGGAACGCACCGCCAAGGAAGCCGCCATCCGCGAAGAGGTGAAGAGCCTCAAGGAAAAGGCGCTTGCCGCCGGCGGTCTCTACGTGATCGCCACCGAACGCCACGAAAGCCGCCGCATCGACAACCAGCTGCGCGGCCGCTCCGGCCGCCAGGGCGATCCGGGCCGCTCGAAATTCTACCTGTCGCTCCAGGACGACCTGATGCGTATCTTCGGCTCCGACCGCATGGACGGCATGCTGCAGAAGCTCGGTCTCAAGGAAGGCGAGTCGATCGTCCACCCCTGGATCAACAAGGCGCTCGAACGGGCGCAAAAGAAGGTCGAGGCCCGCAACTTCGACATCCGCAAGAACCTCTTGAAATACGACGACGTCACCAACGACCAGCGCAAGGTGATCTTCGAGCAGCGCATCGAGATGATGGATGCCGAGGACGTATCGGAAACGATCGAGGACATGCGCAGCGAGGTGATCGAGGTTCTCGTCACCAAGCATATCCCCGAGCGCGCCTATGCCGAGCAGTGGAATGCGGTCGGTCTCAGGGAAGATGTCCAGCGCCTCCTCAACCTCGATCTGCCGATCGAGGATTGGGTGCAGGAAGAGGGCATCGGCGAGGAAGATATCCGCGAGCGCATCACCGAGGCGGTGGAAAAGGCAGCCGCCGACCGGCGCGAGCGCTTCGGTCCCGGGATCATGACCTATGTCGAGCGCTCGGTCGTGCTGCAGACGCTCGACCATCTGTGGCGCGAGCATATCGTCAATCTCGACCACCTGCGCTCCGTCATCGGCTTCCGCGGCTATGCCCAGCGCGACCCGCTGCAGGAATACAAGGCGGAGGCCTTCGAACTCTTCCAGGCCCTGCTCGCCAACCTCCGCGAAGCGGTGACGGCGCAGATCATGCGCGTCGAGCTGGTGCGCGAGGCTCCGCCCTCGCCCGAGCCGCCGCAGGTCATGGAGGCGCATCACTTCGATCCGACGACAGGCGAGGACGAAATGGCTGGCTTCGGCGGCCAGAATGTCCTCGCCATGGCGCCGGACCGGACGCCGGAAGATCCCGCCACCTGGGGCAAGGTCGGCCGCAACGAGCCCTGCCCCTGCGGTTCCGGCAAGAAGTACAAGCATTGCCATGGGGCCTTCGAGCAGGTCTGAGATTCATCGCCCGGCATGACGATGCGACGCCGCCCAACGGGCGGCGTTTTGCTTTTGGAAAGAGCTCGTTTCCTAAACTCCGGATGCGCCACAACACCCTTTCTTAACTCTGCCGTGGCAACAATTCCTTCCGATTGTCCCTTGCGTATTCGAGTTTTGCGTTGCCCATCATGGCGGTCATCGAGACAGCGGAAAGATTGCTGCCGCCAGGTCTGCGTGCCCGGCTGTTGCCGCTTGCCCGCAAGCTCGCCGCCACGCTTGCCGAAGACAGCGAAAACGCCCGCGCCCAGCGTCGCGCGCTGACCGCCTTCGTCATCCGCATCCTGAGCGCCGCGATCGCCTTCATCTCGCAGATCGTGCTGGCCCGGCTGATGGGCGAGTTCGAATACGGCATCTTCGCCTTCGTCTGGGTTCTGGTGGTGCTCGCCGGCAATCTCTCCTGCCTCGGCTTCCACACATCGGTCATCCGCTTCCTGCCGCACCACAAGGCGCGCGGCGAATTCGACGCCATTCGCGGGCTCCATGTCAGCGTCCGCATCTTCGCGATGATTTCGGCAACCACGCTTGCCTTCCTCGGTTTTCTCTTCCTGCGCTTCTTCGGCGACACGATCGAAGCCTATTGGACGGTGCCGGTCTTCCTGGCGCTCTTCACGCTGCCGATGATCGCGCTCGGCGACGTGCTGGACGGCACCGCGAGGGCGAGCGGCTGGACGATCACCGCGCTCAGCCCGACCTATCTCATCCGGCCGGCGCTGATCCTCGCCTTCATGCTGGCGGCACTCTGGATGGGGGCGCCACAGACCGCCGCCACCGCCATGGAGGCCGCACTCGCCGCCACCTATGTGACGACGCTCACCCAATTCCTTCGCATGCGGAGACGGCTGCGGCGGGAATACGGCCCTGGAGGCCTGCAGATCGAGGCGGGCACCTGGTTCCGCTATTCGCTTCCCGTCTTCATGGTGGACGGCATCGGCTTCCTGCTCACCAATGCCGACGTGGTGGTCGTGGGTTTCTACCTGCCCCCGGACCAGGTGGCGATCTACTACGCGGCGGCAAAGACCATCGTTCTGGTGCAGTTCGTCTCCTTCGCCATCAAGGCCGCGGTAGGTCCGCGTTTTTCAGCCATCATCGCCGAGGGCGACATGCCCTCGCTTGCGGCCTTCGCCAGCCAGGCGGCGCGCTGGAGTTTCTGGCCGGCGCTCGGCGTCGGGCTCGTCGTTCTGGCGCTGGGCGAGGTGCTGCTGTCGCTCTTCGGCCCGGCGTTTACCGCCGGCTACGGCCTGATGGCCATATTGTTTGCGGGCATCCTCGCCAAGGCGATGGTCGGCCCCGGAGAGGTTCTCCTGAGCATGGCCGACCGGCAGAAACTCTGCGTGGCGCTCTACGCGGCCATTCTCGCGATCAATATCGGCCTCAACATCGCCCTCATCCCCCGCTTCGGCCTCACGGGCGCTGCAATGGCAACCGCGCTGGCCATGATGATCGAGGCGGTTCTTCTGCATATCGCGGTCCGCCGGACGCTTGGCATCGTGCTCTTCGCCTTTGCCGCGCCGCTCGCCGCCGCACCCTCAAAGGCAAGATGACCATGGCTGAAATCCCGACCGGCGGCGATCCCCACAGAAATGGAAGCGCCCTCCTTCCGGCGCTCGGCCAGCCATTCCGACCCGAGCGTCCGGATGCCGACGCCCGCATGCAGGTCGGCCGGTCGGGCCGCGAGCTCTGCCTCTATCCGGCTGCGTTCGGCTACGATCTCCAGGAAGAGCTGGAATTCCTCTCCAACCGCGCGATGGAGCCCAACATCTTCTTCAGCGCCCGCCTGCTCGTCCCCGCAATGCCGAGGGTCGAAGACAAGCAGGTCCGGCTCGCGCTCATCCGCGACGAGAGCGGCGCGGCGAGCCGCATGCGGCTGCTCATGCCGTTCACCGTGGAAAGGCCGGGCTTTTCCGTCGGCGCCTCGATCATCCGCGTATGGGCCAACCCGTTCGGCCCGCTCGGCACGCCGCTGGTGGATGCCGAGGACGCGGCTGAAACCATCGACAACCTGCTGGAAGGGCTGGCCCGGCGCGAGGCGCGCCTGCCCTCCGTGCTGGTCATGCCGGATATCCGCCCGAACGGCCGTTTCGCCCAGCTCGCAAGGGCAGTGGCGATCGGGCGGAACCTGCCGATCACGCTCACCGACGCCTTCACCCGGCCGATGCTCGCAAGCGACCTCGATGGTGAAGCCTATCTCAAGCGGGCGGTCTCCGCCCATCATCTACGGGAGATGCGACGCCTGTGGCGCCAGCTCGGCCGGCAAGGTAGGCTCGACTACAGCGTGGCCCGTCAGCCGGAAGAGGTCCGTCTGCGGATGGAAGAGTTCCTGGCGCTGGAAGCCCGAGGCTGGAAGGGCCGCAAGCGCTCGGCACTGATCAACGACCGCTACCGCTCGGCCTTCGCCCGCGAGGCGATCACCAATCTCGCCGAGGTGGATGCGGTGCGCATTCACACCCTCGATTTCGAGGGGCGCGCCATCGCATCCCTGATCGTCTTCCTCATGGCCGGCGAGGCCTATACCTGGAAGACGGCCTATGACGAGAATTTCGCCCGCTATTCTCCGGGCAAGCTCTTGATGATGAAGCTGACCGAGTGGCATCTCGAGGACGCCAATATCGTTCGCACCGATAGCTGCGCCGTGCCGGATCACCCGATCATGAGCCGCTTCTGGGAGGAGCGCGAGGAGATGGGAAGCCTCGTCATCGGGCTCGCCGAGAACGGCGACCGCGACGTGCGGCAGGTGGCGGCCCAGCTTCACCTCTACCGCAACACGCGCAACATGGCGCGAATGCTCCGCCAGAAGATCCTCTCGATGGCCGGCCGGGCGGAGTGACACGGGCCCGCCTGTTTGCGGCGAGCCCGTGACGCGATCATTTAGCGGGATGCGGTCGTCCGCAGCATCCTGCAGAGGCTGACCAGCGCCGCATCGCCGCCGTTCGCCGTTATATCGGCGCAGCGATAAAGAAGCCTGCGCTGCTCGGCCCGCGACATGCCGTTGAAAGCCTGCCGCTGCGATGGGGTCAGGCCGGAGCCTCCACCCGGTCCGCCGGCTCCGGGACCGCCATTGCCGGGGCCACCGTTACCCGGTCCGCCGTTGCCAGGTCCGCCATTGCCCGGACCACCCGAACCGGGACCGCCGATGCCGATATCCACATCCGCATCGATGCCGCCGGAACCGATACCCAGGCCGACGCCTGCATTGATCCCGTCGCGCCCGCCGACGGAAGCGGTGACATCCGCATCCACGCCGTCACGTCCGCCGATACCGACATCGGCACCGGTATTGATGCCGTTCGAACCACCCACGGATGCATTGGCGGTCGCGCCGAGGCCGCCGCCGCTGCGGCTACCCACATTCGCATCGGCGTTGACGCCATTCCGCCCGCCGACCGAGGCATCGACATCCGCGAGGCTGTCTCGCCCCCCCACATCGGCGCTCGCATTGACACCGTTGGAGCCGCCGAGGGACGCATCGACCCCGAGCCCGCCGCTGGTATCCACCCCGACGCTCAAGCCGTTTTCTCCGCCGATCGACAGGCCTTGGGCAAAGCCCGATGCGGCCAGAGGAAGAACGACGCAACTCGACAAAAACATGATACGAAGAGATTTCCGCATGATCTCCATCCTCCTGGAACCCGGCATCCATTGCCGGACTAAGCGCGAGGAGAACTCGCCAAATCCCCCCTTGTTTCAGCAATCGGGATGCAACCTGAGATCATCATTAAGGATCGTCTAAGGCGAAGGAACACATGTCGCCGGATGAAACGCTTCAGCCTCGACAAAGATCGTTCGTGCCTGCACTTGCGCGCGAGCGCCGCTGCATGATAGAGGCCTTGGCACCATCTCGGCGCGGGCGTGGCGGAATTGGTAGACGCAGCGGACTCAAAATCCGCCGTCGCAAGACATGTCGGTTCGAGTCCGACCGCCCGCACCAAAGCTTCCGGATATCACATCGAAAGTTTCAACCTTGCGGGCGGTGCGCCTTGACGACCGCCGGATCGGTTTCGATCCGTCCGGCGCCGATCAAATCCAGGCAATAGGGAATGGCCGGAAACACCGCATCGAGCGTCATGGCGATCGAAGCAGGCTTTCCCGGCAGGTTCAGAATGAAGGATTTGCCGCGCGTGCCCGCGGTCTGCCGCGAAAGAATGGCGGTGGGCGTCTGTTCGAGACTGGCGCGCCGCATGAGTTCGCCAAATCCCGGCAGCTCTTTCTCCAGGACGGCGCGCATGGCTTCCGGGGTCTCGTCGCGCGGGCTCGGGCCCGTGCCGCCCGTCGTCAGAACCAGGTCGCAACGCTCGCTGTCGCAAAGATCGATCACCGTATCGCGTACCGACGCCATGCCATCGGGAATGATGCGCCGAACCAGTTCGTAAGGCGTCACTATCGCCGCCGCCAGCCATTGGGCAATCGCCGGACCGCTCAGATCTTCGTATTCGCCGCGGCTGGCGCGGTCGGAAATCGTGACGACGGCAATCTTCAAGGCTTATTCCAATCTGTCGGACGGTTTTGCGATACCCGCTCATCCTCTACGATCTGCCGGAGCCAGGCAACCGTGCTCGCGTATTCGGTGACAATAACATGTGAAGGGTGGAAACATGTGAAGAGCGGGGTCTCGTTTCGCTGGAAATCGAAATCGGCCCGATCGTTGCGGCACCTCACGAAAAATTGGCGGCACCGGCCCAGTTGCGTCATCGGCACACATTTACAGCGCATTCCCATGTGATCTAAGGGAACTTCAGCCGCCCAACGGCCAGATGAAATTTCAGGAGAAGCGAATGGCGCTTGCAGTCATGACCGCCAAGTCCCGCATCGGTTTCCCTCTCGTCGTGACGCTCGGCATGGCGGCGGCGGTCGGCGGCGCGCTCGCATTCGAGCATATCGGCGGCTATATCCCCTGCGCGCTCTGCCTGCTCCAGCGCGACCCCTATTACTACGGCATCCCCGTCGGCATTGCCGCGATCGCCACATCCGCGCTTGGCCTGCCAGCCTGGATCATCCGCGCGCTTCTCGCCGTCGTCGGCGTGATGATGCTGGTCGGCGCCGGCATGGGCGTCTTTCATGCGGGCGTCGAGTGGGGCTTCTGGGAAGGCCCGGCGAGCTGCGGCGGGGGCGGCGCCATGACCACCAATGCCGGCAGCCTACTCGACGACCTGAACGCGGTGCATGGCCCCTCCTGCACGCAGGCAGCGCTGCGCGTGCTTGGTCTTTCGTTCGCGGGCTGGAACGTCATCGCAAGCCTCATCCTGGCGGCGATTGCCTTCGTCGGCGCGAAGAGAGCGTAAGAGCACGGATCAGGGCTGCAGCACGGTATCCCAGTAGAGATAGTCCATCCAGCTTTCATGCAGGTAGTTCGGCGGGAAGAGCCTGCCATTGTTGTGCAGGTCCTGCACCGTGGGCTGATAGGGCTTCTGATGCGGGAACATGCCCGCCTGCTTCGGCAGCTTGCTGCCCTTCTTCAGATTGCAGGGCGAACAGGCGGCCACGACGTTTTCCCAGGTCGTCTCGCCGCCATGGGCGCGCGGGATCACATGGTCGAAGGTCAGGTCGTCGTCATGGCCGCAATACTGGCACTCGAACTTGTCACGCAGGAAGACGTTGAAGCGCGTGAACGCCGGATTGCGGGTCGGCTGGATATAGGTCTTGAGGCTGACGACACTCGGCAGCCGCATCGAGAAGCTGGGTGACGAGACGGAATGCTCGTATTCAGCGATGATATTCACTCGGTCGAGGAAAACCGCCTTGATCGCGTCCTGCCAGGACCATAGCGACAAGGGATAATAGCTCAGCGGCCGGTAGTCGGCGTTCAAGACGAGCGCCGGCAGGGCCTGCGGGGAGACTGCGATCGTCAACGTGACGCTCCTACCCGATTCGGCTTCCGTATCTTCTATATTAGGTCCGTTGTTACAGGATTGTGAAGCCAATAAATGCAGATAGATAACTCTCGTCCGCAGTCACGGCAGCGGCGTCACGTCCCGCCGCATCCGCGCCGCATAATAGGCCCAAAAAAGCCTTGCTGCGACCGATCGCCACGGGCTCCAGATTTCCGCGAGTTCCGCCAGTTTTTTCGAGGAGGGACGCGCCTCCAGGCCGAAGGCATGGGCGACGGAAGCCTGCAGGGCAACGTCTCCCGAGGGAAAGATATCGGCATGTCCGGCAGAGAACATCAGATAGACCTCCGCCGTCCATGGTCCGATGCCTGGGAGCCGAATGAGTGCCGTTATGGCGTCGCGGGGTTCCATGCGGCCGATCGATTCGAGATCGAGGCTGTTTTCGGAAATCGCCCTAGAGAGACCGATCAGCGTTGCGGCCTTCGCCCGTGAAAGGCCGAAGGTGGCCACCACGGCAGGATCGTGGGCCAGGTAACTGGCGGCGGTCACGGGACCCGCGGCGGTGATTCGCCTCCAGATGGCCGCAGCGCTCGCCTTCGAGACCATCTGCGAGACGACGATGGAGGCAAGCCCGGCAAAGCCGGGTTCCTGCAGCCGCAGCGGCACCGGCCCCGCTACCTCGATGATGGCGGAAAGCCGCGGATCGATGCCGGCCAGGGCTTCGAGCCCCTCCTCGATATGCGAATGGTCGCGAATGATCGTCATCGGCTTTCCCATGGCCGTTTCCTCGAAAGCATGGCAGAAGAAAAATCATGCCCGTCACGCCCTCTGATAAACCCGTCTATCGTTTCGCGCCAAGCCCGAACGGCCTGCTTCACCTTGGCCATGCTCTTTCGGCGCTTCTGAACTACGACATGGCAAGGGCGAGCGGCGGTCGGTTTCTGCTGCGGATCGAGGATATCGACCTTGCCCGCTCGACGCCGGAATTCGAAGAGGCGATCTACCGGGACCTCGCATGGCTGGGGCTCCAGTGGGAACAGCCGGTGCGGCGGCAGTCGGAGCATTTCGATACCTATCGCACGACCCTGGAACAGCTGCACGCAATGGGCCTCGTCTACCCGGCCTTCATGACCCGCGGCGAGGTAAAGGCCAGGGTCGCGGCTTTCGAGGCGGCGGGAAAGACCTGGCCGCGCGATCCGGACGGTTCGCCGCTCTATCCGGAAGATGACAGGCTGAGGAGCGAGGGCGAGCGTAAGGCCCTCATGGACAAAGGCTTGCGTCATGCGTTTCGGCTGGACATGGGAAGGGCCCTGGAACTGCTCGGCAAGCCGCTGACCTTCCGCGAAACCGGCGACGGGCCGCAAGGCGAGATTGCCTGCGATCCGGCAATCTGGGGCGACGTGGTACTGTCGCGCTCCGATGCGCCGTCGAGCTACCATCTGTCGGTCACGGTGGACGACGCCGTTCAGGGCATCACGCACGTGGTGCGGGGGCTCGATCTCTTCGAGGCGACCGCGGTCCATCGATTGCTGCAGGAGCTTCTGGGCCTTCCCGAGCCTCTTTACCACCACCACCGGCTGGTGCTGGGCGAAGATGGCCGAAAATTGGCGAAGAGCGAAGGGGCGACCGGTCTAGCGGCTCTGCGACTTCAGGGGCTTTCGCCCCTCGACATCCGCCACCTCGTCGGGCTCTGAGGCTAGCATTTCGCGGCGCCTGCTGCGGCTGCGCACCCTCGAAACCACGGAATAGACGCGATACTTCATCAGCGCCGCGTTGACCTCCGCTCCCAGCATGAAGATCACGCCGACCATGTAGAGGAAGACCAGCACGATCATGATCGAGGCGAGGCCGGCATAGGTGGCCGCATAATTGGCGAAAGTCGCGAGATAGGACGCGAAAAGATAGGCTCCGAGCGACCAGAGAAGCAGGGTCAACGCCACGCCCGGCAGGACGTCGATGATCCGCCTCGATCCGGCCGGCAGCCATTTATGCGAGAAAACGAGGCCAATGGCCAGCACCAGCACCGTGCCGAACAGGCCCCAACTGGAGACGACGGCAAGGTCAGCCGCCAGCCAGGGAAATCGGGTTTCGGCAAAGCGCAGCGCCACCGGCACGGCGACCAGCACGATGCTGATGACGGCGAAGATGACGACGGCCACGATGACGTAGCCGAGGCTGGCCAGGCGCGTCACGTACCAATAACGCGTTTCCTGCACCCGGTAGGCTCGGTTGAGAGAAATGCGCAGCGCCTCCACACCATTCGAGGCGAAATAGGCCGCCGCAAGCACCGAGACGGTGAGAAGCCCGCCGCGGGGAATGGTGAGCACCCGCTGGATTTCCCGCGCCAGCGGATCGGCGATATCGGCGGGCCAGATATCGAAGAGGAGATGGACTGCCGTCTCCGAGAATTTATCCGCCCCGAGGAAGCCCGCAAGCGCCGTGCCGAAGATCAGGAAGGGGAAGAGCGCCAGCAATCCGGACAGCGCCACATGACTTGCCAGCGCCCAGCCATCGTCTTCGTTGAAGTGGCAATAGGCGTCGTAAAGCACCTTGTAGGCAAGGCTGTACCAGCGGTACGGGCGGATTTCTTCCGACACTTGGGACTCCGTTGTAACTTCCTCCGGAATATGGGAAATCGGGACCGATTGTACAGGGAGAACGCATTGCCTGGGGAAAAGTCCATCATCGTCACCGGCTGTTCTTCCGGCATCGGCGCATATTGCGCCCGGGCGCTTTCAAAGGATGGCTGGAGGGTGTTCGCGACTGTCCGCAAACCGGAAGACACCGGGCCGCTCGAAGCCGACGGCATAGAAGCCCTGTTGATGGATTATACCAGGCCGGAGACCATCGTCGCTCTGGTCGAGACGGTGCGGGAACGCACCGGCGGGCGGCTCGACGCCCTCTTCAACAACGGCGCCTACGGTCAGCCGGGCGCGGTGGAAGATCTTTCGACCGAAGTGCTGCGGGCGCAGTTCGACACCAATTTCTTCGGCTGGCACGAGCTGACGCGTCGGGCGATCCCGATCATGCGGCGCCAGGGGCACGGCCGTATCGTGCAATGTTCCTCGATCCTGGGATTGCTGCCCTATCGCTATCGTGGCGCCTACATCGCCTCCAAATATGCCCTCGAAGGCCTGAGCGCGACGCTGCGCATGGAACTCGAAGGCAGCGGCATCCATGTGAGCCTCATCGAGCCCGGACCGATCGCCTCGCGCTTCACGGCCAATGCCCTCGCCAAGCTTCATGAGCATGTTGATCTGGAAAATTCCGCCCATGCCGATGAGTACCGGCGGCAGCTAAAGCGCCTGAACGGTTCCGGACCGGCAAACCGGCATAAGCTCGGCCCGGAAGCAGTCTACGACGTGCTGAAGCACGCCTTGACCGCGCCGCGCCCCAAGCCGCATTATCTTGTCACAACGCCCGCCAAGCAGGGCGCATTTCTGAAACGGCTCCTTCCCGCAACGCTCTTCTACAAGCTGATGCGCCGGGTGGACTGATCACGATCAAAGGCTGCAATCCCAGATGTCCAGTTTCGCCACCATCGCCACCCTTCTCGTCATGGGCCTTGTCGTGCTCGTCCTCATTCGCGGACTGTTCAACATGCTCAAGGGCGGCAGCGGCAACAAATCGAACAAGCTGATGCAGATGCGTCTGCTCTTGCAGGCGATCGCGATCGTGCTCATCATGTTCACGCTCTGGTTGACCGGCGGCGGGCGGCCGAGCTGAAGGATGGCTGATGGTCAAGCTCAATAAGATCTACACCCGCACCGGCGACAGCGGCACCACGGCGCTGGTCTCGGGGCCGCGCCGCGAAAAGCACGATCTGCGGGTCGAGGCCTTCGGCACGGTGGACGAGGTCAATTCCGCGCTTGGCGTGGCGCGCCTTCACACGATCGGGGAAGGAGAGCTCGACGCGATGCTCTTCCGCATCCAGAACGATCTCTTCGATCTCGGGGCTGATCTCGCCACCCCCGACACCGGCGAGAAGCCGCAATACGAGCCGCTGAGGATCGTGGACGCTCAGGTGGAGCGGTTGGAAGCCGAGATCGACCAGCTCAACGCCGGCCTCGATCCATTGAATTCCTTCGTGCTTCCGGGCGGCAGTCCCGCCGCAGCTTATCTCCATCTCGCGCGCACCATCGCGCGGCGGGCCGAACGGCTGACGGTGGAACTTTCCCGCCGGAAGGGCGAGAGTGTGGGCCGGCCGGCGCTCAAATACATCAACCGCCTTTCGGATTTCCTTTTCGTAGCGGCGAGATACATGAATGGCGGTGGCAAGGCCGACATTCTCTGGGTCCCTGGCAAGAACCGCTGAAACGAGGCGGGAGAAAGCAGAAAACGCATGTTCATCCCGCTCCACGACAGAAACGACCTCAAATATATCCGCGTCCAATACGTGACGATCGGCCTGATTCTCGCCAATGTGCTGGTCTGGCTGGTCGCAGTCGTCTCACCAGAGAACATCGCCAACCTCGCGGCCCTCGGCCTCGGCTTCATCCCGGCGGTCGTCTTCGATCATGCCGTGCTCGACCCCTCGCTGGTGATCGTGCCGGACGACGCAACCTTCATCACCTATGCCTTCCTGCACCTCGATTTCTGGCATCTCGCTTCCAACATGCTCTTCCTGTGGGTGTTCGGCGACAATGTCGAGGATGCGATGGGGCATTTTCGCTTCCTGATCTTCTACCTGCTCTGCGCGGCGGCCGGCGCCCTGGTGCACGGCTTCGTCGCCCCGACCTCGGAAGGACCGCTGATCGGCGCATCCGGCGCCATATCCGGGGTCGTCGCCGCCTATTTCCTGCTGCATCCGCGCGTGCGGGTCTGGGTTCTCGTGCTTTTCCGCATACCGCTGCCGCTGCCGGCCTTCATT
This sequence comes from Rhizobium sp. LC145, assembly GCF_001005825.1. Classification (GTDB taxonomy): domain Bacteria; phylum Pseudomonadota; class Alphaproteobacteria; order Rhizobiales; family Rhizobiaceae; genus Neorhizobium. Next base: position 346,995 of record NZ_LBHV01000008.1, on the reverse strand, counting down.
CCGCTGGCGCTGTGGATCGCCCAGCAATTCGCCATGCTGGTTTTCGATCTGGACAGCATGATCTCCTGGGGTGCACATGTGGGCGGCATTCTGGCCGGCGCGCTCCTCGTCCTCGTCATGCGTCGCAAGGGTGTGCCGCTTTTCGACCGCACCTTGGTCAAGCCACGGGCGATGGAGACCAAGACGAGCATTCCCAGCGCGCCCCTGGCCGAATAGCGTCATGAGAAAAGAGCATGGCGGACTGCGAAAACCTCGTTGTCTTCGGGGAAAAAATGCTTATCCATGTCGCCCATTGAATATCGGATAGACGGGAGAAGCCGCATCTTGCGGCAGGAGAACGTTCAAGGAAGGACCCCATGAAAATCCTCGTCCCAGTAAAACGCGTGGTCGATTACAACGTGAAAATCCGGGTGAAGCCGGATGGTTCGGGCGTCGAGCTTGCCAATGTGAAGATGTCGATGAACCCGTTCGACGAGATTTCAGTCGAGGAGGCCCTGCGCCTGAAGGAAGCCGGCAAAGCCGAGGAAGTGGTCGTCGTGTCGATCGGTCCTGCAAAGGCGGAAGAGACGCTGCGCACGGCGCTCGCCATGGGGGCCGACCGCGCGATCCTGGTCGAGACGGACGACGTGGTCGAGCCGCTGGCGGTCGCCAAGATTTTGAAGGGTGTAGCCGAGGCCGAGCAGCCGGGCCTCATTATCGTCGGCAAGCAGGCGATCGACGACGATTCGAACCAGACCGGCCAGATGCTGGCGGCCTTGCTGGGCTCCGCCCAGGCGACGTTCGCTTCCAAGATAGAGATTGCTGACGGCAAGGCCAAGGTCACCCGCGAGGTGGACGGCGGCCTGCAAACGATCGAAGTGAAGCTGCCGGCAGTGGTGACCACCGACCTGCGCTTGAACGAGCCGCGCTATGCCTCGCTGCCGAACATCATGAAGGCCAAGAAGAAGCCGCTCGACAAGAAGAGCCCGGCCGATTTCGGCGTCGATACCGCGCCGCGCCTGAAGGTGCTGAAGACCGAGGAGCCTTCCGGCCGCAAGGCAGGCATCAAGGTCAAGGATGTGGCGGAACTTGTTTCGTCACTCAAGACCGCCGGCGTGCTTTAATCCGGAAGAGACAGGGAGATTCAAGATAATGGCCATTCTTCTTCTGGCAGAACACGATAACACCCACCTCAACGATCAGACCGCCAAGGCGCTGGCCGCAGCGTCCCAGATCGGCGGTGACGTCCACATTCTCGTGGCCGGTTCCGGCGCAAAGGCCGCAGCCGACGAGGCCGCCAAGCTTTCCGGCGTCTCCAAGGTGCTGCTCGCCGACGACGCCAGTCTCGCCAACCGGCTTGCCGAGCCGCTTGCCGATCTGATCGTCTCGCTCGCCGGCTCCTATGACGCGATCGTCGCTCCGGCGACCGCTGCGGCCAAGAACGTCATGCCGCGGGTTGCCGCCCTTCTCGACGTTGCCCAGGTCTCGGAAATCGTCGAAGTGGTGAGCCCCGACACGTTCAAGCGGCCGATCTATGCCGGCAACGCCATCCAGACCGTGCAGGCGACCGACGCCAAGAAGGTCATCACCGTGCGCACCGCGTCCTTCCAGGCTGCGGCGGAAGGCGGCTCGGCACCGGTGGAAACCGTTTCGGCTGCCGCCGATCCGGGCATATCGAGCTTCGTGTCGGACGAGCTTTCCTCTTCCGAGCGCCCCGAACTCACCTCGGCGAAGATCATCATTTCGGGCGGCCGCGCGCTCGGCTCCTCGGAGAAGTTCAAGGAAGTCATCCTGCCCGTCGCCGACAAGCTCGGTGCGGCGGTCGGCGCTTCCCGCGCCGCGGTCGATGCGGGCTATGCCCCGAACGACTGGCAGGTCGGCCAGACCGGCAAGGTGGTGGCGCCCGATCTCTATATCGCCGCAGGCATTTCCGGCGCCATCCAGCATTTGGCCGGCATGAAGGATTCGAAGGTCATCGTCGCCATCAACAAAGATGAGGAAGCGCCGATCTTCCAGGTCGCCGACTACGGTATCGTCGGAGACCTCTTCGAGATTCTGCCGCAGCTTGAAAAGGCTCTCTAAGAACGGGCCTTTCGCAAACGCGAAAAAACTGGAAAAATGCCTGCCAGCGGAATAACAATCTGCCGGGCTGCATCACCGCAGTCCGGCATTTTCATGATAGACATGGGATGCGCGGCTGGGGCGCAGACGAGGGAGCGAGCATGGTAGCCTTGAAGAATATCGGCATCATCGGAGCAGGCCAGATGGGCTGCGGTATTGCGCATGTGAGTGCGATCGCCGGCTACAAGGTGCAGATGTACGACCTTTCGAAGGATCGCATCGAGGCGGCGCTCGCCACCATCAACGGCAACCTTGCCCGCCAGGTCTCCAACGGCAAGCTCTCTGACGAGGATCGCCAGGCAGCGCTTTCCCGCATTTCCGGTTCCGCCGATATCAACGATCTCGCGCCGATGGATCTGGTGATCGAGGCCGCCACGGAGGAAGAGGCCGTCAAGCGCAAGATCTATGCGCAGGTCTGCCCCGTCCTGAAGCCCGAGGCCATGCTGGCGACCAACACGTCCTCACTGTCCATTACCCGCCTCGCCTCCGCTACCGACAGGCCGGAGCGCTTCATGGGCATCCATTTCATGAATCCCGTGCCGATCATGAAGCTCGTGGAACTGGTGCGCGGCATCGCCACAGAGGAAAGCACCTTCCAGGCCGCCAAGGATTTCGTGGCCACGCTTGAAAAAACGGTGACGGTGGCCGAGGATTTCCCGGCCTTCATCGTCAACCGCATCCTTCTGCCGATGATCAACGAGGCGATCTATACGCTTTACGAAGGCGTGGGCTCGGTGGAGGCGATCGATACCGCCATGAAGCTCGGAGCCAACCACCCGATGGGGCCTCTGCAGCTTGCCGATTTCATCGGCCTGGACACCTGTCTTTCGATCATGCAGGTGCTGCATGACGGACTTGCAGACAGCAAGTACCGCCCCTGCCCGCTGCTGGTGAAATATGTCGAAGCTGGCTGGCTCGGCCGCAAGTCCGGCCGCGGCTTTTACGATTATCGCGGGGAAGTGCCTGTCCCGACGCGGTAATGCGAGCGGTCAGGCAGCCGCGATGTCCGTGTGGGGAAAATCATTCCCTTTGAACAGCAAAGGCAGGTCATGAACCTTCGCGCATGCGTAGGACATGCAATCGGCCAGATTGAGCTGAGCGGGATGGCCTCGCCCCTTTCCGTATTCCGCGAAAGCGCGAACGGCCGCCGTGGCGATCATCCCGTCGATGGATAACATCGCGATATCCGCCTCCTCCATCAACGCCCTGACACGCGTTTCGACCACCACGGGGTCGATATCGAGCATGGTCGCAAGTCGCATGGAGGCCTCAAGGACGACCAGGCCTGACGTGAAGCAATCGGCAGCCTGACCGATCCGCTCGGCATAGGCTGCGGCATCCGGCTCATCGGCCAACAGCGCCACAATGACAGACGTATCGATGAACATCAGGAATGGCCCCAAAGGTCATCGATCTCTTCCTTGGAGATCGATCTCCCGTTAGGCCCTGCCTGCGATCTGAGATCGGCTGATATCCGCGCAATTCTATCGGCCAGATTGGTTTTCGTGTTTTCCCGACGCAGCTCTTCCTCGAGCGCCTGAATGACGGCGGTCGTCATCGTGATATTGCGCCTTTCCGCCAGCTTCCGCGCAAGTTCGCGGGCTCGGGCGTCGCGGATTTGAAGTGTCATGACCATGCTCCGTTCGTCCCTAGATCGTATCATTACAGGAACGGAAAGTCATCCATACAGCAAGGAGGACATATTGAACGTCACGGCGCCTTCGCAGCCGAAATCAGCACCTTGGCATCCTCACTGTCCCACGCCGCCGGACCGTTCATGGCCGAGATCAGGCAGCCTTCCCTGTCCATGATGAGCGTGACGGGCAGGCCGAAAGCAAGCCCTTCCTTCTTGAGCGCATTGAACACGCCCATGGAACTGTCGCGATAATAGCCCAGCGCATCGACGCCGGTTTCGGCGAGAAAAGCCTTCGGCTTTTCGTCGCTGCCGGTATCGATATTGACGGCGACCACTTCGAAATCTTCGCCGCCCATCTCCTTCTCGAGCGCGTTGAGCGCCGGCATCTCTTCCCGGCAGGGGCCGCACCAGGTGGCCCAGAGATTGAGGAGTACGGTCTTGCCCGCAAAGTCGGCGGTCTTGAGATCCTGGCCCTCCGGTCCCTTGAAGGAAAGCTCGAGCGGGCGGGGCGGCTCGGCGGCCACCATGGCGGCGACCTGCCCCTTGGCGAACTCCGAAACGGATTTCACCCTGGCGACCGCTCCTTCGCATATGCCTGCGGTTTGCGCCGAGGTGACCTCCTCGCCATTGCCAGACCCCATGCTCCTCACGTATACCGCCACGGCGCCGGCGAGCACTCCGGCTACGGCGGCGATCAAGATCAGTCTGGCGGAAGGAAGGCCGAAAGGTCTTTTGGTCGTCATCAACTACTCCAGGACAGGCATCATGGCAGACGGTACGAAGGACGCGGTTTCCTCCAACCAGATGTGGGGCGGTCGCTTCGCTTCCGGACCCGATGCGATCATGGAGGAGATAAATGCCTCGATCGGCTTCGACAAGAAGTTGTTCGCTCAGGATATCCGCGGCTCAATGGCGCATGCGACCATGCTGGCGGAAAAAGGCATCATTTCCGCCGAAGATAAAGACAAGATCTTATCCGGCCTGAACACGATCATGTCAGAGATCGAAAGCGGCGGGTTCGAGTTCTCCCGCAAGCTGGAAGACATTCATATGAATGTCGAGGCCCGCCTTGCCGCGCTGATCGGCCCGGCCGCCGGCCGGCTTCATACCGCCCGTTCGCGCAACGACCAGGTGGCGCTCGATTTCCGCCTCTGGGTCAAGGAGGAGCTCGCCAAGACGGAAGCGATGCTGACGGGCCTGATCGCGGCCTTCCTCGACCGCGCGGAAGAACACGCCGATACGGTGATGCCGGGCTTCACGCATCTCCAGACCGCTCAGCCGGTGACCTTCGGCCATCACTGCATGGCCTATGTGGAAATGTTCGGACGCGACCGGGCCCGCGTGCGCCACGCTATCGACCACCTCGACGAAAGCCCGATCGGCGCCGCCGCCCTTGCGGGCACGGGCTTTCCGATCGACCGCCACATGACAGCCAAGGCGCTCGGTTTCCGCGAGCCGACCCGCAATTCGATCGATACCGTCTCCGACCGCGATTTTGCGCTGGAATTCCTGTCCGTGGCAGCGATCTGCGCCGTGCATCTGTCGCGCCTGGCCGAAGAGATCGTCATCTGGTCGACGCCGCAATTCGGCTTCGTGCGCTTGTCCGACGCCTTCTCGACCGGCTCCTCCATCATGCCGCAGAAGAAGAATCCGGATGCGGCCGAACTGGTTCGCGCCAAGACCGGCCGCATCAACGGTTCGCTGGTCGCGCTGCTGACCGTCATGAAGGGCCTGCCGCTCGCCTATTCCAAGGACATGCAGGAAGACAAGGAACAGGTCTTCGACGCGGCGGAAAATCTGGAACTCGCCATCGCGGCCATGACCGGCATGATGCGCGACATGACCATCAACAAGGACAGGATGCGCGCCGCGGCCGGCTCCGGATACTCCACCGCGACCGATCTGGCCGATTGGCTGGTGCGCGAGGCGGGCCTTCCCTTCCGCGATGCCCATCACGTCACCGGCCGTGCCGTGGCGCTTGCCGAACAGAAGGGCTGCGACCTTGCGGAGCTTTCGCTCACGGAATTGCAGGCGATCAATTCCGCCATCACCGAGAGCGTGTTCGACGTGCTTTCCGTCGACGCCTCGGTCGCCAGCCGCACGAGCTTCGGCGGCACCGCGCCCACTGAAGTGAGAAAACAGATCGCCTGGTGGCGCGCCAGGAACTGATGGCGCGATTGATTCCGGAATAGTGACTGCACAAGCGGCCGGAACTTCGCTATGACAGAGCCGCCGCCCATGCCGGAGAAGGAAAGAATGTCGAAATCCCTGGTAAACCTTGCCCGCTTTGCTCTGGTGCTGAGCCTCACCGGCTTCGTAGCCGTCGGCTGTGGCCGCAAGGGCGACCTCGACCGGCCGAGCACGCCTGTGGAGCAGCAGAACAAACGCGGTGGACCTGCGAAGGCGCAGCCTGCGCAAGACCAGCCCTTCCTTCTCGACCCGCTTCTCTAGAGCATCGCCGTGAACCATTTTCATTATATCGACGGCGTGCTGCACGCCGAGAACGTACCTATCCCGGAGATCGCCAAGGCGGTCGGGACGCCGTTCTACGTCTATTCGACCGCGACGCTGGAGCGACACTACAAGGTCTTCGCCAAGGCCTTCGCCGATGTGGACACCATGGTCTGCTATGCCATGAAGGCGAATTCCAACCAGGCGGTGCTGAAGACGCTCGGGCGGCTGGGCGCCGGTGTCGACGTGGTTTCGGGCGGCGAACTCCGCCGCGCGCTTTCGGCCGGCATTCCGGCAAGCCGCATCATGTTCTCCGGCGTCGGCAAGACGGCCGGTGAGATGGACCTCGCTCTCGAAGCCGGCATCTACTGCTTCAACGTGGAATCCGAGCCGGAACTGGAAGTGCTGAACGCCCGCGCGGTAAAGGCGGGAAAGAAGGCGCATGTCTCCTTCCGCATCAATCCGGATGTCGATGCCGGAACCCATGCGAAGATTTCGACGGGCAAGAAGGAAAACAAGTTCGGCATCTCCTACGAGCGCGCACGTGACGTGTATGCCCATGCCGCGACCCTGCCCGGGATCGAGGTGACCGGCATCGACATGCATATCGGCAGCCAGATCACCGAGCTGCAGCCCTTCGAGGATGCCTTCCGGCTGCTCAGGGAACTCGTGGACACGCTACGCGGCGATGGCCACCGCATCGACCATGTGGATATCGGCGGCGGGCTGGGCATTCCCTACAAGGACGACAATACGCCGCCTCCGCTGCCGGATGCCTATGCGGATACGGTCAAGCGCCAGCTCCGCTCGCTGAATTGCAAGATCGTCACCGAGCCTGGCCGGCTGATCGTCGGCAATGCCGGAATTCTCGTCACCGAAGTCATCTATGTGAAGGATGCCGGCGAGAAGCACTTCGTGATCGTTGACGGCGCCATGAACGACCTCATTCGCCCGACGCTTTATGACGCCTACCACATGATCCGCCCTGTCGTTACACCGTCGACGGACACGCCGCGCATCAGGGGCGACGTGGTCGGCCCCGTCTGCGAAACCGGCGATTACCTGGCGCTGGACCGGGAGATGGCCGAACCGCAGCCCGGCGACCTGATCGCCATCGCTTCGGCGGGCGCCTATGGCGCGGTTCAGGCCGGAACCTACAACTCGCGCCTGCTGGTGCCGGAGGTTCTGGTGAAGGGCGGCGACTTCCATGTGGTGCGCCCGCGCGGCACCTATGAGCAGCTTATCGGCCTCGATTCCCTGCCCGCATGGCTCGACTGACCGGCTGACGCCGCGTTCACTTTTGCGGGAAACGGCGCAAATAATGGGAACGGAAAGCTCCCTGCCCTCGTCTTCGCCATAAAGATCGCTATCCTTAAGCTGGATTTGCGCCGCCACGATCGGAGACGGACCGCATGAGCTTAACCCGCAAAGGTGCATTCGAAACGCATCCCTTGCTTGCGCGCCGCGTGGCGCTGAAGCGCTCCTTTGCGCGGGTCGTGCTGTTCTTCGAGCGGCTTTTGCCGCGCCTCCTGCCGCCGCTCGGCATTGCCGCACTCTTTCTTTCCGTCGCCTGGTTCGGCATTTTCCGCTTCTCGCCGGATTGGCTTCGTTGGCTTCTGGCAGCCGGCTTCGGTATTGCCTTCCTCTACACGCTTCTTCCGCTGACCCGGCTGCGCTGGCCGGAGCCCCATGAGGCGGACCGACTTCTGGAGGAGCGTAACGACCTGCCGCACCAGCCGGTGGCGGTGCAGGAAGACGAGCCAGCCTTCGAAACGCCCTTCTCGCGGGCGCTCTGGAAGGAACACCAGATCCGCATGGCGGAGCGCATCGCCGCGCTCGATGCCGGCCTGCCGCAGCCGGATATAGCCCGGCATGACCGTTTCGCGCTGCGCGCCATTCCCGCCCTCGTGTTCGTGGTGGCGCTCGGCTATTCCTTCTCGAACGGCGGCGGCTCGCTCAGCGACATCTTCCGCGCCTCAGCGCCGGCTGCCAGCACCAATCCGGACCTGCGCATCGACGCCTGGCTGACGCCGCCCTCCTATACCGGCCGCGCACCGGTGTTTCTCACGGGGAACGACGTCGCCCAGAACAAAACCTTCTCGCTTCCGCAACACTCGGACCTGACGGTGAGATTGACCGGAGGTGATGGGCTCGAGGCAGTGGAATTTGCGCCAAGCGCGGGCGAAGGCCCGGTCGCGCTGGTAAGCCAGGAAGCTCTTGCCTTGCAGAAGAAGGCCCAGCAGGAAGGCGCCGAGAATGTCGACGCCGCCCCGGCAAAAGGGGAGGACGACGGCAAGCCGTTACCCCGCCGCACCTACTCCATGAAACTGGAAGAGAACGGAGAGCTGACGGTCAACGGCCAGCTTTGGACGTTTGAAGCCATCCCGGATCGTCCACCTGAGATCAGCTTCGACAAGCCCCCGCGCAGGGCAATCAATGGGGCGCTTGAAATTGGCTTCATCGGCAAGGACGACTACGGGATCCGTGAAGCTCACGCCGTCATCGAACCGATGGACGTCAACGATCCGACGGCAACGCCGCTTTATCCGCCCCCGACCTTTCCTTTGGAGCTTCCCCGTCGGAGCGGTTCCGAGGTCAAGGGACTGACCGGACGCGACTTGACCGATCATCCGCTGGCGGGACAGAGGGTCCGTGTAACGCTGGTGGCGAAGGACGGCGCGGGACAGACGGGTCAAAGCCCGCCTCAGGAGATAGTCCTACCGTCGCGGCCATTCTCCGAACCCCTGGCTGCGGCAGTCGCCGAAGAGCGCCAGGTCTTCGCGCTCGACACGCGTCAAATGCCCCGCGCCATCGAGCTCAATGAAGCGCTTGCGCTGCGCCCCGACGAGACGATCCCCAACCTGAAGCATTTTCTGCTGATCCGCTCGGCACTCGGCCGCATGCAGCAGGCTCGTGGCGAAGAACAATTGAAGGAGACTGCCGAATATCTCTGGCAGATCGCGCGGGGCATCGAGGATGGCGATCTTTCGGCGGCGGAGCAACGGTTGCGCGACGCGCAGAACGCACTCAACGAGGCGCTGAAAAACGGTGCCTCCGATCAGGAGATCGCGCGGCTGATGAAGGAGCTGCGCGATGCCATGCAGCAGTTCATGACCGAGCTTGCCCAGCGGCTGCAGAACAATCCGCAAGCCTCGCAGAACATGCAGGCCCAGAACATGCTTCGCCAACAGGACCTGCAGAACATGATGGACCAGATCGAGAATCTGGCCCGTTCGGGCAACCGCGATGCCGCCCAGCAACTCCTCTCCGAACTGCAGCGGATGATGAACAACCTTCAGGCAGGCCGCATGCAGCGAGGCCAACAGGGCCAGCAGCAGAACAGCCCGATGCGCGAACAGATCGACCGGCTCGGCGACATCATGCAGGAACAGCAGCGGCTCATGGATCAGACGTTCGGGCTGGACCAGGCTCTGCGCGACCGCATGCAGCGCGGCAATCCCGATCAACCCTATGAACAGGGGCAGCCCGGACAGCCACAGCAGGGCCAACAGGGCCAGCAGCAAGGGCAGCAACAGGGGCAGCAACAGGGGCAGCAAGGGCAGCAGCCCACCGATCAGATGACCGCCGAACAGTTGCGCGAGGCGCTGCGGAACCTGCGCGCCCAGCAGGAAGGCCTCGGCCAGAAGCTGCAGGAGCTCCAGAAAGCCCTTGAAGGGCTCGGCATGCAGCCCAGTGAAGGCTTCGGCCAGGCGGAGCGGGAAATGGGCAATGCCGGCCGCGCTCTCGGCCAGGGCCAGGGCGAGCAGGCCGTGCAGGGTCAGGGCAATGCGCTCAACGCGCTACGCCAGGGCGCCCAGAACATGATGCAGCAGATGATGCAGGCCATGCAGCAGAGCGGCGAGGGCCAAGGCCCCGAGCAGGGCATGGCGGGCCAAGGCGGACAGGACGACCGCGACCCTCTTGGCCGTCCGCGTGCAACAGACCCCGGGATTGACGGCGGAGGACCGAAAGTACCCGACGAGATCGACGTACAGCAAGCGCGGCGAATTCTCGACGCCATCCGTGAGAAGCTGGGCACGGCCATACAGGAAAGACTTATGAACCCCTCGGCAAGCGAAACCGAGCGGCAGTATCTGGAGCGTCTCCTGGAGATCCGCTGACGCCAGCCGCTGCGGCCGGCAAGACTATGGCCTCAGGCAGCAAGCGCCATGGCGACCGCCTTGCGGATATCAGGCAGCGCGAAGGGCTTTTGAACCACATCCACGATCTTCGACTGGAGATCGTCGGCGCGTTCGCGCTGCTCGGCATAGCCGGTCATCAGCAGGATCTTGAGGCCGGGAAACCGCTCCGCGGCCTGATGCGCCAGTTCGATGCCGTCCATCACCGGCATGCGGATATCGGAGAGCAGAAGATCGAAATCCGTTTCGCCGAGCCTCTCCAGCCCTTCGGCGCCATCGCCGGCCTCATAAGTCTCATGACCATCGAGGCGAAGCGCCCGGGCAACGAAGCTGCGCAGCGTATCCTCATCCTCGGTAATCAAGATCTTGGCCATAGCGATCATCGCTCCCTGTATGTGTCAAATCGGGAGCAACTCACCAGAGTTTTCTTGTCGAGGAGTAAACGCCGGGGCCCTCAGGACCGGCATGGTTAACACCTTACGACTTTTGCGCTTCCTCATCCACGTCGCCGGTGACGACGCCGACGAAGGGAAGCTCGCGAAAGGCATAGGCAACGTCCATGCCGTAGCCCACGACGAAATAGTCCGGACACTCGAACCCGACATAATCCGCCTCCAGCGCCTCCTTGCGCTTGACACTCTTGTCCAACAGGACGGCGACCGAGACGTTGCGCGCGCCGCGCTCGTAGAGAATTTCCTTGGCGAATTTGAGCGTGCGGCCGGATTCGAGGATGTCGTCGATCAGGAGTACGTCGCGATCCTTCACATCGCTGTCGATGTCCTTGACGATGCGCACCCCTTGCGAGACCGTGCCGCTGCCGTAGCTCGACAGCGTGATGAACTCGACTTCCGGAGCGAGCCCCGTTTCGTGCAAAGCACGAAGAAGATCGGCTGCGAAGATGAAGGAGCCCTTGAGGATGGCGATGACCAGGAGGTCCTTGGTCGGCCCATTGGCGATTTCGGCCGCTATGGTGCGATTGCGCTCGGCGATCTGTTCGGCGGTGAAAAGCGGCTCGATGATCTTGCCGCGCACGACGGGCATGACGTTCTCCTGCGTGTCCTAAAGATGCGCGCTTAGCACAACCGCGCAGCTTTAGGCACCCTGCGCCGCAAAGGAAAGGCGAAGATCAGGCAGTTTTCCACCGGGGTGAGGCACGCGGGCCGAAAAACCGTGGCTGCGTCCGCCTTCGATGGCGACAACGGGTGCGCCGATGAGAGTGCTCGTCAGCACCTTTTCATCGACCATCAATTCCGCCCGGATGGAGGGCATTGCAAGCCTTCCTTCCCCGCGGTTTTCCACGATACCGTTGATCAGGAGCACGCGCATGCCATCGGCATCCTGCGGCGTCAGGCTCACATGCGTTATGTCGAGGGCGGGGCCGGCATCGGCTTCGGCCGCCCCGCTGAACAGCGAGAAACCGCCGGCAAGCCCGAAGACCGCGACGAAGATCGCGGCCAGCACGGCCGAAAACATATCGGCCGAAAGCCGCATCAGCGCCGTCTCGATCCGATTGACGGCGCTAACGATGCCATCCCGGATCGGATTTCGGGCGATCTTGCGGCGGGGCATTGCCTTGCTATTGTCGTTCTGGAAGCCGTGGCGACCGCGCTGGCCCGCGCCAAGCGTCACGAACTCGGCATCGTCCGCATCCCGGCGCGGAGCAGGCCTACGGGCGGAACGGCTTGCCTGACGTTCCGGCGGCAGGATGTCCACGATCCTCACGACTTTCTCCTGCCGTGCGCCGGATGTGCTCATGGAGGCCTCCTTCTGCCGTTTTCCCGGGTTTCAGGGAAAACGGGGCATTGAAACGAACCCCTCCCAGTCGTAAATTCGAATGGTTAATGCTTCGCAAAAATGGCCCGAAAATCGCCCTTTTCCGCGCGCGATTTGCAATTCGTTTACCCGCGTCGTTAACAGATGGCGGGACTTGAAAAACCAGAGACTGGGTTCTCCGTTGATCCATTTCGAAAATGTCGGCCTGCGGTACGGGATGGGCCCGGAAATCCTCCGGGACATGACCTTCGACATACCGAAGCGATCGTTTCAGTTCCTCACCGGCCCTTCCGGCGCCGGCAAGACGACGCTGTTGCGCCTGATGCTGATGTCGCTGCATCCGACCCGCGGCCTGATCCACATGTTCGGGCGCGACCTTTCGCAAATCCCCCGCACCGAACTGCCGATGCTACGCCGCCGGGTCGGCATCGTCTTCCAGGATTTCCGCCTGCTCGACCACCTCACGACCTACGAGAATGTCGCTCTGCCGCTGAGGGTCCGCGGCAAGGACGAGGGTGCCTACCGAAACGATGTGATCGAGCTTCTGAAATGGGTGGGGCTCGGCGAGCGCATCAACGTGCTGCCGCCGGTGCTATCGGGCGGGGAAAAGCAGCGCGCCGCGATCGCCCGCGCGCTGATCGACCGGCCGGAAATCCTGCTGGCGGACGAGCCAACGGGCAATGTCGATCCTCCCATGGCAAGACGCCTGCTCAATCTCTTCCTCGAACTCAACCGGCTCGGGACCGCCGTCGTCATCGCCACGCATGACCTTGGCCTCATGGATCAGGTCAATGCCCGGCGGATGATCCTGACCGAAGGACGCCTCGATATATATGAATGAGCTGAGCCGCCTCAGAGCCCGCAAGGTCGGGAAGCCATCAGCCACGGAGCAGCAGCCGCGGCGGACGGAGATGCATGTGCGGCCGACCGCGCCCATCCTGCCGGCCTCCAACATCCAGGGCAATGCGCTGATGGTGGTGATCGCCATCATGGCCTTCCTCGCCTGCCTGACGCTCGGCGCCGTCAGCATGGTGCGCGCAACCGCCGCGAGCTGGCAGAGCCAGATTTCCCGCGAGATCACCATACAGATCAAACCCGAGGAAGGGCTGGACATGGATGCGACGCTCCAAAAGGCGCGCGAGCTGGCGCTGACCTTCGTCGGCACGCGTTCCGGCACGATCATGGACGACGACGCCACTGCGCGCCTGCTCGAACCCTGGCTCGGCACCGGCCTGGACCTGAGCGAGCTGCCGGTTCCCCGCCTCGTCATCATCACCATCGATGAGCAGAACCCACCGGATTTCGCAGCAATGCGCGACCTACTGGCGAGCGAGGTTCCGCAAGCCTTTCTCGACGACCATCGCACCTGGGTGGACCGGCTGGTCTCCATGGCGCATACCACAGTGCTGATCGGCATCGGCGTTCTCGTGCTGGTCTTCACGGCGATGATCCTGACCGTGATCTTCGCCACGCGCGGGGCGCTCTCCGGCAACCGCCACATCGTGGAAGTGCTGCATTTCGTCGGAGCCGAACGCTCATTCGTGGCGACCGAGTTTCAGAAGCATTTCCTGAAGATCAGCCTCAAGGGCTCGGCCGCGGGAAGCGCGCTTGCCGCCCTCTTGTTTGCCACGGCAAACCTCTGGCAATCGCGCTCGCTGGCGACCCCCGAGAGCGATCAGGCGACCGCCCTGTTCGGCACATTCACCATAGGGTTCGGGGGCTATCTCGGCATCTTTGCCACCATGATCGTGATCGCCCTGCTGACGACACTCACGGCGCGTTTCACCGTCATGCGCACGATCGACGAGATCGATTTCATCCGCTCCGATCCCGCACGCTCGGAAGGAGCACCGCCTTCCTGAACCCGTCCATCGTTTTGCTGCGAGGAAGCCCTGTTCTCGCCACGAATCTCCGGCTATGGACTTTGATATGAATTCGGGCCCGACCATGCGCAGGACACCGACGCCGCGCCCGCCCCAGGGGGGCTGGCTTTCGCGGGACGGCTGGTTGCGCTGGTCGGCGAGGCGGCTCATCATGGCATGCGTGCTGATAATCGCCGGCCTGTTCGGCGGCTTTCTCTGGTATGCCGATACCGTGACCTCGCTCAAGGCGCCGGATGGAGTCAAGGCGGACGCCATCGTCGTCCTGACCGGGGGCTACCAGCGCATCGAGCAGGCGCTCGGCCTTCTGCGGGACGGCGCCGGACACCGGCTCCTGATCTCCGGCGCCCATCCTTCCACCACGCCGGCGCAGATCCGCAAGGTGACCCAGGGCTCGGCAGATCTCTTCGATTGCTGCGTCGATATCGGGTACGATGCGATCGACACCATCGGCAATGCCAATGAGACCGCCCGCTGGATACACGATCACGGCTACAAGTCGGTGCTGGTCGTCACCAACAACTACCACATGATCCGCAGCCTTCATGAGCTGCGCCGCGCCGACCCCGAAACGGAATTCATTGGCTATCCGGTGATCAATTCCGACCTCAGCAGAAAAGCCTGGTTCACCGAGCCGGACGTGCTGCGCACCATGCTCAGCGAATACGGCAAGGTGGTCCTCGCAACTCTCCGCGACTGGATCGGGTTCCACCACGGCAGCGGGCTGCGCACCGGCGACACTTCGCAGCGGACGGCAAGCAGGACCTCTCCGGAAGATTGACGGAGCGCCTGGCGCGGAAGAAGAGCTTTTTTCATGCCGCGATCTCGTGTAGGCAACGCCTGTCCACTGGGAACTGTTTCTTCATGCTGCTGGCGCGCTCGATCCTTTTCAACATCGCCTTCTATACGAATCTCATCGTCCGGATGATCGTGCTGAGCCCGATCTATTTCCTGATGCCGCGCAGGGCCGCCTATCGGATTCCCAAGGCATGGGCCGCCTCCTCCAACTGGCTGATGGCGAAGATCGTCGGCGCCACATTCGAGATCGAGGGGATGGAGAACGTGCCGGAAGGCGGCTGTATCTTCGCGCCCAAGCATCAATCCGCCTGGGATACGATCGCCCTCCTGCCCTTTCAGAAGGACCCGGTCTATATCCTCAAGCGTGAACTGACGTGGATTCCGCTCTTCGGCTGGTACGCGATGAAGC
The DNA here is from genome assembly GCF_001005825.1 of Rhizobium sp. LC145. Lineage (GTDB taxonomy): Bacteria > Pseudomonadota > Alphaproteobacteria > Rhizobiales > Rhizobiaceae > Neorhizobium. The sequence goes on along the minus strand of NZ_LBHV01000008.1, from coordinate 331,809 downwards.
AGCGGATGATACCCGTCAATCGCGGCGCCCGCGGCAAGGTCATGGTGGATGTCATGATCCGCACCAAGGAGGAGATGGCCAAGGGCCGCCAGCTCATCATCTATCCCGAGGGCACCCGCCATCCGCCCGGCGCCGAGCCCGAATACCGCTACGGAATTGCCCGCATCTATCGTGACGTGCAGGTGCCGGTGGTACCCATCGTCGGGCACTGGGGACTGTTCTGGGGCCGCCGCAAGCTGATCAAATATCCCGGCCATTTCAAGGTACGCATCCTGCCGCCGATCGAGCCGGGCCTCGATCCCGACATCTTTTTCCAGACGCTGAAAGACCGGATGGAGAAGGCGAGCGACGAGCTTCTGATCGAGACCGTGGAAGCCAATCCGCATCTGCCGTTGCCGCCGACGGCGGTGAAGCGGCTGGCGGAGCTGCGGGCTCAGAACGCCGCCTGAACTCCGCGAGCCGACGCGGCCACCCCGGCCCCGACCCCCTCAAGCCAGAGATCGCGTATGCCCATTTCCCGCAAATGGGCGAGCGTATTGAAAAGATAGGCATCGTTTGGCCCGGATTGACCGGAGGAGCGGCGCACGATTTCGGCAGCTTCCTCGATGCCGAGCGCCCCTGCATATTGCACATGCGACCGGTCGACGACGTAGCCCACCGCCTTCACGTAGCGGCCATCGCTGAGCATGACGGCAAGCATTCTTTCCTTGTAGACATTGGTGACCAGTTCCCGCTTGCGCAGGTATTCGAGAACCTCGCCGCGGTCTTCAAGGCTCACCCGGAACGCCATGCCGCGGCACGAGCCGCCGCGGTCGAGCCCAAGCACGAGACCGGGATTTTCAGGCGTGCCGCGATGCACGTAGGATCGGATGCAAAGCGAGCGGCGATAGCCGAAGGCGCGCGCGGCTTGCGTCTCCTCATGCGGGAAGCCGGGGTTCCACATGAGCGAGCCGTAGCCAAATACCCAAAATTCGTCCATATCCCAAGCCAAGCCGTATTCGAGATTCGCAGTCACCATTGGAGAACATCATGGCAGCGTCAAGCCGGTCCGGTGTCAGCCGAAAACTTTGGTTCCTGGCCAGCGCGGTGCTGGTCGTCATCGCGCTATATACCGCCGGATGGTTCTATGCCGCATCGGTGCTCAAAGAAAAGACGCTGGCCCTGCTCGGCAGCCAGGAGACGAAAGGCGTGAGCGCCGCCTGCGCGGACGCCGAATATCGCGGCTATCCCTTCCGTATCGGCCTCTTCTGCTCCCAGGTTGCGGTCGACGATCGCAACAACGGCATTTCCGCCACCTTCGGGCAATTGCGTTCCGCAGCCCAGATATACAATCCAGGCCATATTGTCTGGGAACTCGATTCACCGGCGGTGTTCCGTACTGGCCATGGGCTGACCGTATCCAGCACCTGGGAAAACTTCCAGTCGAGCCTGGTCACCAAGCTCAAAGGTGTCGAGCGGACCTCTGCCGTTCTCGACAATCTGAAAACCAGCATCGTCTCGGCGGCCACCGGCCAGTCTTTCGACATCAACGCCGCGCATACCGAAATCCATATGCGCCAGAACGGGCAGGATCTGGACGCCGCCCTTTCCATCCGCGACACCGATACGACGGCCAAGGGTATACCCGCGCTGCTGCCGAGGCTTTCCGCGACGCTCGACCTGACGCTCGTCGGCCGCGCCGGCATGATCGACGGGAGCGATCCGAACGGCATGGCGCTCTACGGGACGCAAGGCGAGATGCGGAGATTGACGGCCGATCTCGGCGAGGGGCGGCTGATCACCGTCACCGGGCCCTTCTCCTTTGATGGCGAGGGATATCTTTCCGGCCGGCTGAAGCTCCAGGTCGAAAAGATCGATGCCTGGCGCGACGGCCTGTCTCAGGCCTTTCCCGACATGGCTCGCACGATCGAAACCGCGACGAAAATGCTCTCGGCTCTCAGCGGTGGAGAAAACGCCTCGCTCGACCTGACGATCAATCGCGGCAAGGTTCTGGCAGGCGGCTTCATTCCGATCGGCGAGATTCCGCCGATCTGAGACTAACCGATCTGCTTTACAAAGAAGATTTCCCGAGCGGACTGGATGCCAGGAAACGTCAGGGACCCGGCTTCGACGAATCCATTGCGGCGATGCCACTCCTGCGGCTCGAACTCGTCCAACTCGCTTGAGGTCATCAGCAAGCGGACGCCGCGGGCGCGCATCTGATCTTCCCAGGCGCGGAAAAGTGCCGTGCCCGCACCCAATCGACGGCATCCAGGCTCCACCTTGATCATGTCCATGTAGGGGATGCGACCCCAGAAAAGCGAGAAACGGAGAAACCCGACGACTTCGCCCTCGCGACGCGCAAGCAGATACTCTCCAAGCTCAATGCAACGGAGCACCCATTGCGCATCCACATGCGGGTCGTGTCGAAGCAGCCAGTCGAAATCCTCCGGGCTCGCCTTCGCTACCTCCACCATAGCGGCGTACTATTTCTTGGCGTCCAGCGCGTGGCGGCCGAAGTCGGGCGCATCCACATCCTGGCCCGCCTGGACGATCGAGCGGCGGATCGCACGGGTGCGGGTGAAGAGCTCGAACAGCTTGTCGCCCTCCCCCCAGCGGATCGCCCGCTGCAGATAGGCGAGATCCTCCGAGAAGCGCGCCAGCATTTCCAGGATCGCATCCTTGTTATGCAGGCAGACGTCGCGCCACATGGTGGGATCGGATGCCGCAAGACGGGTGAAATCGCGGAAGCCCGATGCGGAATATTTGATGACTTCCGATTCCGTCACCGTCTCAAGGTCGTCGGCTGTGCCGACGATATTGTAGGCGATAATGTGCGGCAGGTGGGAGACGATCGCCAGCACCTTGTCATGATGCTCGGCATCCATCTCGTCGATCCTAGAACCGAGCGCGGTCCAGAAATCCTTCAGCCGCTGGAGAGCGTCCGCATCCGTGCCGGGCAAGGGCGTGAAGATGCACCAACGATCGCGGAAAAGCCCTGCAAATCCCGCATCGGGTCCCGACTTTTCCGTTCCCGCCAACGGATGGCCGGGAATGAAATGCACGCCTTTCGGCATATGCGGCGCCATCTGCGCGATGACCGAGGCCTTGGTGGAACCAACGTCGGTGACGATGGCGCCGGCTTTGAGCGCCGGAGCAATCTGCCTGGCGACCTCCTCGGAAGCGCCGACCGGCACGGAGACGATGACGAGATCGGCATCCCTCACCGCGTCCTCAGCAGACGCGACGTAATGCGTGCCGAGCGCAAGCTCCTCCGCGCGCTTCAGGGTCTCGGCGCTGCGGGTGGAAACCACCACATCGCGCGCCAGCTTGAGTTCCTTGACGTCGCGGGCGATGGAAGAGCCGATAAGGCCGATCCCGATCAGCGCGATCCGCTCGAAATGCGGTTCACTCATGCCGTTTTTCCCATGAATTCGCCGAGCGCTTCGATGACGCCGCGATTGGCCTCTTCCGGACCGACCGACATGCGCAGCGAATTGGCAAAGCCGTAGCCTTTCACGGCGCGCAGGATATAGCCGCGGCTGGTGAGGAAGGCATCCGCATCCGCCGCGCGCTTGCCTTCGACCTCGGGAAAGTGGATCAGCACGAAATTGGTGACCGACGGCGTAACCGCAAGACCGATCGCCTCGAAGGCCTGCGTCAGCTTGCCGATCCAGAGATTGTTATATTCGACCGCCTTTTCGATGAAGGCCTGGTCCTGGATCGCGGCAGCACCTGCAGCGATCGCGGGCGCGTTCATGTTGAAGGGGCCGCGCACGCGGTTCAGCGCGTCGAGTATGCCGGCGGGGCCGTACATCCAGCCGATGCGGAGTGCGGCAAGCCCATAGACCTTGGAAAAGGTGCGGGTCATGACGACGTTGCGGTTGCCCGAAACGAGCTCCAGCCCCGCCTCATAATCATTGCGGCGGACATATTCCGCATAGGCCGCATCCAGCACGAGGATGACGTGCTTCGGCAGGCCGGCATGCAGGCGGCGGATTTCCGAAACCGGCACATAGGTGCCCGTTGGGTTGCCCGGATTGGCGATGAAGACCATCTTGGTCCTGGGCGTGACCGCGGCAAGGATCGCATCGATATCGACCGTGCAATCCTTCTCCTTCACCGTGACCGGAGCGGCGCCGGCGGCCATGATCTGGATCTTGTAGACCAGAAAGCCATGTTCGGTGATGATCGCCTCGTCACCGGCACCGAGATAGACATGGCAAAGCAGACCGAGCAATTCATCCGATCCGTTGCCGCACATGATATTGGCGGGGTTGAGCCCGTGAACGGCGGCGATCGCCTCGCGCAGTTCGCTGGCCTGTCCGTCCGGATAAAGCTCCAGATGGTCGGCCGCATGCCGGAAGGCCTCACGCGCCTTCGGGCTCGGCCCGAGCGGCGTTTCGTTGGCGGAGAGCTTGAAGACGCGCGCCACGCCCGGCGCGTGGTCCTTACCCGGAACATAGGCGGCGATATCCAGGACACCCGGACGCGGAGCGGGCTCATTCATGACGATGCTCATCGATCGACCTTTTGGAATACCAGGACGGCAGTTGATCCAGTGGCATTAAAGCCGAAAGAACCCTTTGTCGAGGGTAGCCCGTTTATGGATGCGATCAGATTGTTTGAAGCGAAATTGTCGGAACGCAATCGCGCCAAACGTCTTCAACTTGTTCAAAACGTCAAGGGAGCAGAGCAATGAGCATTGGCGACTACGAGGATGTCAAAGCGCTGTTGGGAAATTGGGCGGAGGCCCTACGCACGAAAAATGCCGATGCGATCATCGGATGCCAGTCCGCGACGATCCGGCAATTCACCCTTGCCCCTCCCCTGGAGGAAAGCGGAAACGACAGGGCCGGCCTGCAGGCCTGGCTCGATACCTGGGAGGGCGACCTCGATTTCGAGATCACGAATACCGACCTGCGCGTCGGGGGCGACATCGGCTGGTGCAGCGCTCTCGCCAAGCTCGGCGGCCAAAAAATCGACCAGGGCAAGCAGAGCTTCTGGTTTCGCCTGACGGTCACCTTTGCCCGAGAGAACGGCCGCTGGCTGATCGTCCATACGCACGAATCGGTGCCCTTCGCCATGCACGGTCAGCCGCTCGGGATCTTCGATCTCGAGCCGTGATCAGCGGCTGCGAGTGGTCGGCACGCCCTGCGGCGCAAGTACCGGCACGAAGACCCGGCGCGAAGCGCGGGAGGCAACGGGCAGGCCTTGATAAAGCCGCTTCTGGGCTTCCACCACGATCACACCGGAAAAGACCGGCCAAAACCTGCGCCCCATCCTCTCGAAACCGTGCCGGAGCTTCAACACCGCGCGGATCTTCGAGGGAGGGAAGAACAGCGCCTCGGCGCTGGCGCCGGGCGTGAAGTTCGCCTCCCTGAGCAGGGAGGTGAGCTGCCCGCGCGAATAGGGCCGGCCGGAACCGAAGGGCGTGTGCTCCATGCGGGCCCATACACCGCGGCGGTTCGGCACGACGATGACGAGGCGTCCGCCGGGCGCTAGCACCCGCCAAACTTCCTTCAGCGTCTCACGAGGATTTTCGGCAAATTCCAGCGAATGCACCATCAGCACGCGGTCGATGGACGAGTCCGGCAACGGCAGCTCCTCATCGAAGACGAGGGCTGTTGAGGAAAGCTCGCCGACAGGCCAGTTCACCGCCCCCTGGCCTGCCGGCATGAAGGCGAAGCTGCGCTCCGTATCCGCACGGAACCGTTCGAGATAGGGAACCGCATAGCCGAGCCCCACCAGCCGCTCCTCCGGCAACCGCGCCCAGAGGGAGGAAAGCGCCATCAGGATCGACTGCTCGGCAAAGCGTCCGAGCTGCGAGTGGTAGAATTCACGGAGATCAACGATATCGGTGTGCATTGATAGGGTCTCTGTTTTCAATGCTATCAGAGAGTGGTTGGACTTCAAAGCGCAACCCCCTACATTGTTTCCAAACACATTTTCGGAAAATACGAGGCCTCTGATGAAACCTTTGGAAATCGAAGTCTTTTCATGTCGAAGCGATAACTATGGCGTCCTGGTGCATGACCCCGAAAGCGGGCTGACGGCCTCCATCGACGCTCCCGAGGAAAAACCCATTGTGGAGGCCGCGGACCGGCGCGGCTGGAAGATCACCCACATTTTCACCACCCATCACCACACCGATCATGTCGAGGCCAATCTCGCGCTGAAGGAAAGGTTCCATCTCGAAATCATCGGGCCGTTCAACGAGGCAGTCGCCATCCCCGGCCTCGACAAGACCATGGCCGATGGAGACGAGTTCCAGTTCGGCGAGCATCTGGTGAGGGTCATCGAGACGCCCGGGCATACCGCCGGCCATATCTGCTACCATTTTCCCGACGACAAGCTCCTGTTTGCTGCCGACACACTCTTTGCGCTTGGCTGCGGGCGGCTGTTCGAGCGCCCCGCCGCTGACATGTGGCATTCGCTGCAGAAGCTCGCCGTGCTGCCGGACGAGACGGCGATCTATTTCGGCCACGAATATACGCTTTCCAATGCCAGGTTCGCGCTCACCGTCGATCCCGGCAACGAACGCCTGAAGGCGCGGGCGGCGGAGATCGAGGCTCAGCGCGCCGAAGGCAAGTTCACCATCCCGACGATGATGGGGCTGGAGAAGGAAACCAATCCCTTCCTGCGGGCCAACGACCCGGCCATCCGCCGCAACCTTGTGATGGAATCGAAGACCAATGAAGAAGTCTTCGCCGAAATCCGCAAGCGCAAGGACAATTTCTAGGTCGTCTGCTCATCACAGGAAAACACCATGTCTCTTTCGAATTCGAAGGCCGAGGAGATCATCCGCACGCTTGGCTTGCAGCCTCATCCGGAAGGAGGCTGGTATGTGCAGACGTTTCGCGACGGGAATGGCACCGACCGAGGCCCTTCGACCGCAATCTACTATCTGCTGCAGGCCGGCGAACGATCCCACTGGCATCGCGTCTGGGACGCGGCGGAGGTCTGGCATTTTTATGCGGGCGATCCCTTGCTCCTGCGCATCTCCAGGGACGGGCGGAATATCGAAACGGTGACGCTCGGCATTGATCTGACGAAGGGCGAGCGCCCGCAGGCGGTCGTTCCGGCAGACGCATGGCAATCGGCGGAACCGGCGGGCAGTTTCACGCTGGTCGGCTGCACGGTGGCGCCCGGCTTCGAATTCTCGAGTTTCGAAATGGCCCCTCCCGGCTGGGAGCCGTCAGCCGGCGAGTAGAGGAAGGCCGGCGATCGCGAGCGTCAGGATCAATTGGGCGGCGTAATAGCTGCCCCAGATCAACGGCCTCAGCTTTCCCGCCGCAGGTGACTTTGGGCCGACAAGGAAGGTCTGGATCGCCAGCGCCATATCCGAAACGGTAAAAAGCGCCGCTCCGGCAAAAAGCGAGACCCCGCCCACCGCAAGCGCAGAGAGCGCCATGGCGATGATCGCCAGCGCGTATGCTGCGACCGGCGGAGCAAGCGCGCCCGCCGGCTTCCACAGTACGAAGAGCATCATGGAAAATACGATGACGAGCGTCCAGGCGGCGGCATAGCGCCAGGCCTCGGTGATGATGATTTCGGGTTCGAGCGCCGGCCAGAAGAGCCCGACATAAGCGAGATGGGCAAGAAGAAATGCCGCAAGGCCGCGGATGAAGGCGGGCTTACCGTCATAGGCGAGAAAGGCATCCCCAATGGCACCGAGCAGCAGGGCGGCGAGCAACAATGCGGGCGCACCCGAAAGGGCGGCATAGCCTGCGAGCAGGAGGACCGGAAGCGTCTTGAATATCGCGCGGTAATGGCTCGCCGGCCTTTCCAGCCAACGGAAATAACCGAGCGCAAGCACGATTGAGGCGGCAAGCACCGCCAGAGCCAGAAAATCCACGATGTCCCCCCAAACACATCCGCCCCCCGGATGCGCCCTATTCCACCAAGACTGTCTCCGCCCGCCTCGGCCGCAGCATGTCCCGCGCCGCCAGCACCGCGCCGCCGGTGATCAGCAGGCATGCGACCAGGATGCGCCAATCGGCCTCCGCAAAGCCGGAAGCGACAAGGATGAGCGTCGAGAGAAGCGGCGCCGCATAGCTTGCCGCGCCGATGATCTGGATATCACCGTTCTTCACGCCGTAGTCCCATGCATAGAAGGCCGCTCCGACCGGCAGGAGGCCGAGCCCCACGACCGCCAGCCACTCACCGCCATTCTCCGGCCAGACGGTGGTTTCCAGAGCCAGATGGCAGGCGAGCGAGAGAACCGAGGTCGCCAGGCAGAAACCCGTCACGACATCCGTCGAAACGCGCTCGAACCGGCGCGTCAGCAGCGAATAGCCTGACCAGGTGAAGGCGCAGAGGAAGGCTGCGCCGTATCCGACCGCATAGGCATCGTCGAAGGACAGGCCGTTTCGCGAGACGATCGTCACCGTGCCGGCAAGGCCCGCCAGCGCGCCGGCGACGTGATACCAGCGCAGCCTCTCGCCCGGCAGCAGCGCCGAGCCGACGACGATCAAGAGCGGCCAGAGATAGGCGATGAGCCCGGCTTCGACAGCCGGCGCATTCCTGAGCGCGGTGAAATAGAGAAAATGATAGCCGAACAATCCGCCGATACCGGTGAGCCAGACCTTCGGCGACTGGCGAAGGAGCGCGATGCGCTGCGGCTTCAAGAGAAACAGGATGATGCCGGGAAGACTGCCGATCGCAAAGGTGACGGCCGAAAGCTGGAATGGCGGCATCTTGCCGGAGGCAGCCGTCATCAATGCCAGCAGCGACCACATGAGGATCGCCGTGAAGCCGATCAAGGTGCCTCGGATTTTCAACTTTGCCCCCTCGACATCGTGACGGGCGTCAGTCCCCGTATTTGACGGCCGTCACGTAAACCTGCCCCATCCTCGTTGGGATGCGGGCATAGACAGGAGCATATACATTCACCGATTGGGCCTTGGCAAACCAGATTTCCATCGACGTCTTGCGCAGAAACTCGATATCGCTCCGGCCTTGCCGGTAACCCGACTTCGGCACATAGCGAATATCGCAGACGATGGCTTCTCCCTTGAAGCCTTTGGTGGAGAACTGCCTGGTTCCCTTCGGCGTGAGGACGAGATCCATGCGCGATTCGCCGTCATAGATCGGCAGCCGGTTCGGGCAGACCTTCGCATCCGCCGGGAAGACGAGGCCGCTCAGAGGATCGAGCACCGCCTGCAGGTCCTTTTCCGTCACCGGAACCCAATTCTCCGGTCGCCTCGGCTCGGGCTTTACCGTCGTCTCCGTAACATTGCCGTTGCGGTAGGTGACATCGTAGATGCGGGTGCGCTTGCCGTTGCGGTAGACGAGATTGTAACGCTGCGCCTCCAGCCGATCCCCGCGCTTTCTGCCGCTCACGGTCGTCTGGGCCGAGATCCTCGTGATGATATCGACAAGACCGGATGACCTGAAGGTGCCGGAAATCTTATAGTCGCTGCTGCCGAATTCGCTGGCGAAGGAGGCCTTCGCAATCGGCAGGACGCCAAGAGAGATATCGTATTCGCTCACATGGCGGATTTCGGCCGTGCCGGCCGAAACGGGCGCGAGAGCCACGGCCACGACGAGGGCGAGAACGGAACGAGCGCGAAGAACCATGATGGCCACCTGCCTGACTTCAAGCGGAGGAACCGCCCTTTACAACCATATAGAGCCTGCACTATGGCAAGAAAATAGCGGCTTATCCGGGGATGAAGGGAAGGCTTGCCAGACCCGAAGACGGATTTTGGCTTGACGAGGGGAACCTCACTGACTATAGGGAGCCCAACTTTCCAATCAGGACCAATTGGATCGGCGCACCGGACATTGTCCGGAAGTACCATTCGATTGAATAAGAACAAAGGTGTATCCATGTCCCGTGTGTGCGAACTGACCGGCAAGGGCGTTCAGACCGGCAACAATGTAAGCCACGCCAACAACAAGACCCGCCGCCGGTTCCTGCCGAACCTGTGCCAGGTTACCCTGATTTCCGACGTCCTCGGCCAGCGCTACCGCCTGCGCGTATCCGCCCATGCCCTGCGCTCGGTGGAGCATCGCGGCGGTCTCGACGCTTTCCTGCTGAAGGCCCATGAAAACGAACTGTCGATGCGCGCTCGCCTGCTGCGCCGCCAGATCGTCAAGAAGACCGCTGAAGCCGCCTGAGCTTCACGTCTCACATCCGGCTCTTGAAGAAGGCTTGAACGGATATTCCGGGCAAGCCTTTTCTCTTGAGGCTTCATAGAACTCCAACTGGTGGCATCTCCCAGGATAAAAAAATGCGATACGCCCGCTATACCGCAATCTACGCAGCCCTGATGACGGCCGTCGTCGTCGCCTCGAACTTCCTGGTGCAGTTCCCGCTTTCGGGCTCGTTCCTCGGCATCCAGCTCGGCGACCTTCTGACCTGGGGTGCCTTCACCTACCCGGTCGCCTTCCTCGTCACCGATCTCACCAATCGCCAGTTCGGGCCTGCAATTGCCCGCCGCGTGGTATTCGCGGGTTTCGTGGCCGGCGTGATTCTTTCGTTCTGGACGGCCATGCCGCGTATCGCGGTCGCCTCCGGAACCGCATTCCTGATCGGCCAGCTGCTCGACATCTCGGTTTTCAACAGGCTGCGCCGGCAGACCTGGTGGCACGCGCCGCTCGCGGGTTCCGTCCTCGGCTCCATCATGGACACGGCGCTGTTCTTCTCGCTTGCCTTCGCATCCTTCTTCGTCTTCATCGGCCCGAATGACGAGTTCGCGATCGAATGGGCGCCGGTCCTCGGCATATTCGCCACGGAAGCGCCGCGCTGGATTTCCTGGGCGCTGGGCGATCTCGGCGTGAAGATTCTGGCGGGTGTCGTGCTGTTGATGCCCTATGGCGCGCTGATGAGCGTGCTGAAGCCGATGCCGCCGACAAAGGCGGCCTGATCCCCTCCGCCTGCCGGCTGATCATTCCGTCAGGCGGAATTCCAGCATCAGATTGCGCTGCAGGAAGGATGTGTTGTCGTCCGAGACAAGGATGATGCGCGTCGATCCGTCCGGGCCTTCGATGATATCCAGCCCTTCCATATTGTCGATTGCGTAACCCATGTCCGCCTGGAGAAGCACCTCGCCATCCACCAGCGCGCCGGGGCGGATGCTGTCGCCCTTGATCCTGCGCAGCCGCATGCCGACGCCGCTCGTGAAGCTGAAGCTCCGCTCTAAGAGGAGAAGGTCTCCATTCGGCAGGAATACGCCATCCGTCACGTCGAAGGGATCGTGCCTCGCCACCTTGAAAATGCCCTTGAGCGGCCCTTCGAGAACGGCAGCAAACAGATTGCCGTCGGTATCGATGCTTCTCTCCGCAATCGTCACCACCGCTCCTACAAGCGGGCCGTCGACAGGCGAGACCGCCACCGTCTCCAAGCCTCCATTCCCCCTGAGCTCCTCCCGGGGAATGACGAAATCCATGGACTTCGATGGCCTTGAGATCTGGAAGCCCGGGTCGGGGTAGATGTCGATCCGGTGACGGCCCTCGTAGCTCACGATCGCCTCACCTTGCCGGAGGGCAAGCCCTTCCGCATCCATTTCGGACTTGGAGATCTTCCTGTAGCCTCGTGCGTCGATCATCGGGGCCACGCGAACCTCGCTGAGACCTGTAAGCCTGCCCTCGGCGTTTCTGACGATCGAACCGGTGATCCAATCGCCATTGTCCGAGATGGCGACGAAGGATCGGGCATCGGCGCGAAACCGGACGCTGGATATACCGCCGACCCTCGGGTCAGACGAGCGGAAATCAATCCCTCCCAGGAATTCGAGCTTGCCGAACTCCCGCTGCTCGGAACCGGATTTGAAGGTCGTGATAGGCCTCGCCGTGACGGGCGAAAACTCCATCGCGGGAGCCAGGGGCGATGCCGTGCCACAGAACAAGAGCGCGGCGCAGACCGCAAACCGCAAGGGAACGGCCCTGGATGCGGCCATTATCCTGCCCGGCGCGCGCGGCCCTGCCGGGCGGCATTTTCCTCGAAAAGAGCGGCCAACTGCTCGGTCATGGCGCCGGCAAGCTCATCCGCATCGACGATCGTCACCGCCTTGCGATAGTAACGGGTCACGTCGTGCCCGATGCCGATCGCCAGCAGCTCGACAGGAGACCGCGTCTCGATCTGCTCGATCACCGCACGCAGGTGCCGCTCCAGATAGTTGCCGGGATTGACCGACAGCGTCGAGTCGTCCACCGGCGCGCCATCCGAGATCATCATGAGGATCTTGCGCTGCTCGCGCCGGTGAATGAGGCGCTGATGCGCCCACATCAAAGCTTCGCCGTCGATGTTTTCCTTGAGCAGCCCCTCGCGCATCATCAGGCCGAGATTGCGCCGCGAGCGCCGCCAGGGCGCATCGGCCGACTTGTAGACGATGTGGCGCAGGTCGTTGAGACGGCCGGGCGTGCCGGGCTTGCCGCCGGCGAGCCACTTCTCGCGCGATTGCCCGCCCTTCCACGCCTTGGTGGTGAAGCCGAGGATTTCGACCTTGACGCCGCAGCGTTCCAGCGTGCGGGCAAGAATGTCCGCGCAGGTGGCCGCGACCGTGATCGGCCGCCCGCGCATCGAGCCCGAATTGTCGATGACGAGCGAAACCACAGTGTCGCGGAACTGCGTGTCGCGCTCCTTCTTGAAGGAGAGCGGCTGCATGGGATCGATGATGAGGCGGGAAAGCCGCGCCGGATCGAGGTAGCCTTCTTCCAGATCGAAGTCCCAGGAACGGTTCTGTTGCGCCATCAGGCGGCGCTGCAAGCGGTTCGCAAGACGTCCCACCGCTCCTTGCAGGTGGGCGAGCTGCTTGTCGAGGAAGGCCCGCAACCGGTCGAGTTCGGTCTCGTCGCAAAGCTCCTCGGCGAGGACCTCCTCGTCGAATTCCTGCGTGAAAATCTTGTAGTCGACCTTCTCGTTGAAATCGTCGAAGGGGCTGTTCGGACGGCGGGTCTCACCCGGCGTTTCGGAGTGATCGGCGTCGTCGTCCGACATGTCGTCGTCCGACATTTCGGCGCCATCCATCTCGCCTTCGTCGAGTTCCTCGTCGGCGGCTTCGCTCTGCTCGGCCGGCGCGGCGTCGGACCCCGCCTCTTCCTCGACTTCCTCGTTTTCGGTCTCGCCGCTGCTAGGCTGATCCTCCTCGCTCGGATTTTCCATCTCCTCGGGCTCGGTATCCTCGCCGTCGAGGTCCTCGGCCATCTGCATCGAGGAAAGCATGTGCCGGACCAGACGGGCAAAGGCCTGCTGGTCGTCGATGACGTTCTTCAGGTTGTCGAGATCGCCGGCGGCCTTTTCCTCGATGAAGGGGCGCCACAGATCGAGCACCTTGCCGGCACTTTCCGGTGGACTGACGCCGGTCAGCTTTTCGCGCACCAGCATGGCAACGGCCTCGCCGACCGGCGCATCCTCCTGGCGCTCGATGCCGGAGAAATTCGCCTTGGCGTATTTCTCCGTATGCATGGAGTTGAGGTTGGCAGCAACGCCGGCCATCCGGTTGGCGCCGATCGACTCCACGCGCGCCTGCTCCACGGCGTCGAAGATGACGCGGGCGTCGGTCCCTTGAGGCGAGAGGCTGGCATGCAGGTTGGTGTCGTGGCAGGCAAGGCGCAGCGCCATCGAATCGCCGAGGCCGCGCGTTACCGCGAGCTCATGGGCCGTCGGCCTCTTGGAGATTTCCGGCAGGCGGACGCGTTCGCCCGCAAGCCCCGGCCGCTCGTTAGCGAAAGTGACCTCCACCTCGCCACTGCCGGCAATCGACCGGACACAGCCGGTTATCGCCTGACGCAACGGCTCGGTATCGACCGGTCCGCCGGCCTTAGTTCTCGAATTGTCTCCGCGGCCTGCCATTTGCGATGCCGTATTCCTTATGCGCTCAGTACGATACTGGCGGCGCTTTCCTTCAGTTCGACACCGAAGGCGCGCTGATACTGTTCGGCAACCAGCGTGCGCTCCAGTTCGTCGCACTTGTTGAGGAAGGTGATGCGGAAGGCAAAGGCGAGATCACCGAAGATCTCCGCATTCTCGGCCCAGGTGATGACGGTACGCGGGCTCATGACGGTCGAGAGATCGCCGTTGATGAAGGCCGAACGGGTCAGATCGGCAACGCGCACCATCTTGGAAACCGTTTCGCGGCCTTCCGCCGTCGCGCCGAAGCTCTTCACCTTGGCGGCGACGATATCGACTTCCTTCTCGTGCGGCAGATAATTCAGCGTGGTCACGATCGACCAGCGGTCCATCTGCGCCTGGTTGATCTGCTGCGTGCCGTGATAGAGACCCGTCGTATCGCCGAGGCCGACGGTATTGGCGGTCGCGAACAACCGGAATGCCGGATGCGGGCGGATGACGCGGCTCTGGTCAAGAAGCGTCAGGCGGCCGGAGGATTCCAGCACCCGCTGTATGACGAACATCACGTCAGGGCGGCCGGCATCGTATTCGTCGAACACGAGCGCGACATTGTGCTGGTAGGCCCAGGGCAGGATGCCGTCCTTGAACTCGGTGACCTGCTTGCCGTCCTTCAGAACGATCGCATCCTTGCCGACGAGATCGATACGGCTGACATGGCTGTCGAGATTGACGCGCACGCAAGGCCAGTTGAGCCGCGCGGCGACCTGCTCGATATGCGTGGATTTGCCGGTGCCGTGAAAGCCCGACACCATGACGCGGCGGTTATGGGCGAAGCCCGCCAGGATCGCAAGCGTGGTATCGCGGTCGAAAAGGTAATCGGGATCGAGATCGGGCACATAGGGGTCGCCGCTGCTGTAGGCCGGGACCCTGAGGTCGGTATCGATGCCGAAGACTTCCCGTACTGAAACGGTGGTGTCGGGAAGGTTGGAAATATCAAGATCAATCTTACTCATCATCTCTCCAAGGCACGGACCGCCGCCCGGCCGCAATTCCATTCCGCTTTCATTCTATCGCTTAGCAGAAACCGGCTTGCTTCAACAACTGATATGCTTGGATCACAGCGCGAAAACGTTCCTCCGATCCACGATCCCCGCCATTGGCATCCGGGTGGTGTTTCTTGACCAGTTCCTTGTAGCGGCTCTTGATTTCGGACGATGTCGCGCTGGCGGCAAGCCCCATCGTATCGAAGGCCTTTGCCTCCAGCGCCTTCAGCTTGCGGCCCTGCGTCTGGAAGCGTCCGCCGCCACCTGCTCGCGCCTGCGACACGAAGCCGAACGGATCCTTGTAGCGCTGCTGCGTATAGGCAGACCCGGAGCGTGCCGTGGAATGGAGCGGCGCATCCTTGGCGGCCTTGTTGACGCCGACGGTCCAGGTGGGCCGATGACCGGTGATTGCTTCCTTCTGGTAGCGGGCGATCTCGTTGTCTGAAAGGCCGGAAAAGTAATTGTAGCCCTTGTTGTATTCCTTGACGTGCTCGAAGCAGAGCAGGAAGAACTGGCCCTCCGCATTGCGCCCGACGGGGGCGCGATGAGCACCGGGCTTGTCGCAGCCGTCCCACTGGCAGGTGGGGGCCTGGGCCACGGTTTCCTGCTCCCTTTTCCGGCGGGTCCGGATGCGGTCGAAATATTTGGAGTCGAGCTTCATAAGGCCCTCATTATGGGTTGCCGGCATGGGCACGACAAGAATTGACAAAGTGCTTTCTTACTGGTTTTTGGGTTGCCCCTTTCGCGACGCAACGGAGACCGAAATGTCCGTCAAAGCACGCATCGAAGCCCGGCTGGCCGAAGAACTCGAACCCGAGCGCCTGATCGTCATCAACGAGAGCAGCCAGCATGCCGGCCATCAGCCGAGCATGACGGGAGACGGCGAGACGCATATGCGGGTGCGCATCGTTTCGAAGAAGTTCGAAGGCCTGAGCCGCCTTGAACGGCACCGGACGGTGAATGCGCTCCTGAAGGAAGAATTCGACGCCGGCCTTCATGCTCTCGCGGTCGAGGCGGCGGCACCCGGCGAAGCGACGCGGTGGTAGCACGAGGACATATATGGGATTCCTCTCTCGGCAGCCAAGTCTCGCGAGTGCTGCCGAGGAAGAAAAAACGGCTACTCCCCAGGCAGCGTGGCCTCTTCCGCCGGCCGGATGCGCAATCGGGTGATGCGGTTCTTCTCCCGCTTCATGACGATGAAGCGCTTGCCGTAGAAGGTGAAGGCCTGGCGCTCTTCCGGAATGAGCTTCGATTCGTGGATGACGAGGCCGGCGATCGTGGTCGCCTCCTCGTCCGGCAACGACCAGTCCAGAGCGCGGTTGAGGTCGCGGATCGGCACCGAGCCATCGACCACGATCGAGCCATCGGCCTCCTGGCGAACGCCTTGGATGTCGATGTCGTGCTCGTCGGCGATGTCGCCCACGATCTCCTCCAGGATATCCTCCAGCGTGAGGATGCCCTGCACCTCGCCATACTCGTCCACAACGACGGCGAAATGCACCTTGCGCCGGAGGAAGGCGTTGAGCTGATCCTTGAGGCTGGTGCTGTCGGGCACGAACCAGGGCTTCTGCGCCAGCTTCACGATGTCCAATGTCTGGGGCTCGACTCCCGGCTCCGCAAGCGCGCGCAGAAGGTCCTTGGCATGGATCACGCCGATGATGTTTTCGGTCGAGTTCCGCCAGAGCGGCATGCGGGTATAGGGGCTTTCAAGGATGGTGCGGACAGCCACTTCGGGCGGATCGTCTGCATTGACCGCCCGCATGGCGGTGCGGTGACGCATGACGTCGGAGACTTCCAGCTCCTCCAGATCGAAAAGGCCGCTTAGGCGGTCGCGGTCGGCGGACTTGTCGAAATTACCCTCGCGATGAATGAGATCGAGCGCCTCGTGCAAATCGTCGTGGCTTGAACGCGCCAGGGTTTCCGGAGAAAGGCGCGTGCCCGACGAGCGCAGGAGACCGCGGATCAGCGCGTTGACGAAGCGTGAAAGGAAACCTCCTGCAGATGTCATTTCGGCCGCTTTTCCTCCAGGAAACTCAGAACTTCCGAAGCAGGAACGTCGTCGGCAACGAAGGACTGGCCGATGCCGCGGGTGAGAATGAAGGTGAGCTTACCGCCCTTGACCTTCTTGTCCTGCGCGATCGCGTCGAGCAATTTTTCGGTCGGCGGCAGCTTGCCGGGAATGTCGCTCATCAAAGTCGGAAGGCCGACGGCTTTCAAGTGAGCTGCGACTCTCTCGGCATCGTCCGGGCTTGCGAGGTTCAGCCGCGCGGAGAACTGGTGAGCGAGCACCATGCCGATCGCGACCCCTTCCCCATGTACCAGACGGCGGCTGTCATATTCCGTCGCCGCTTCCAGCGCATGCCCAAAGGTATGGCCGAGATTGAGGAGTGCGCGCCTTCCGGTCTCCCGCTCGTCCTCCACTACCACGTCCGCCTTGGCCTGGCAGCTTACCGCGATCGCCTCGATCCGCTCCGGCCCGCCGGCAAAGACCTGGCCCCAGTTCTTCTCGAGCCAGGCGAAGAAATCCGGCTTGTCGATCAGCCCGTATTTCGCCACCTCGGCATAGCCGGCACGGAATTCGCGCTCGGAGAGACTGTCGAGCGCAGCCGTATCGGCAAGCACGAGATCCGGCTGATGGAAGACGCCGAGCAGGTTCTTGCCATGGCGGCTGTTGATGCCGGTCTTACCGCCGACGGAGGAATCGACCTGCGCCAGGAGCGAGGTCGGAATCTGCACGAAACGGACGCCGCGGCGCACGATGCCGGCCGCAAACCCAGCGAGATCGCCGATCACGCCGCCGCCGAGCGCGATCACCGCATCGTTGCGCTCTATGCGGGCCGACAGCACCATGTCGGTCACGGTCGCCAGATGCTCCAGGCTCTTGGTCTTCTCGCCCGCCGGCAGCGTCAGCGAAACCGCTTCGATACCGTCCGTTTGCAGGCTGTCCATGAGAGCTTCGAGATAAAGCGGCGCCACATGTTCGTCGGTGACGATGGCTGCGCGGCGGCCTTTCAGCCGCGTGGTGATCTCTCCGCCGGCCCGCGAAATCAGCCCAGGGCCGATGAGGATATCATAGGCGCGCTCGCCGAGCGGCACATGCACCAGACGTTCCGGATGCCGGGAGGAAATGTTCATCGTCTCTCACCTTCGCCGGCAAGGCCTACGACGGCCGCCAACACATTCTTGACCATGACGTCCTTGCGGACGTCTTCCGACTCGACCGTGAGATCCGCCTCCGCATAGATCGGATAGCGCTGGATCATCAGGTTCTCGAGCGTCTGCTTCGGGTTCTCGGTTTTCAGAAGCGGCCGGTGGTCGCGCCTGCTCACCCTCTCCCAGAGAATGTCGAGATCGGCCTTCAGCCAGATCGAGACACCGCCGAGCTTGATCTGCCGCCTTGTGTTCTCGTTGATGAAAGCGCCCCCGCCGGTGGAGACGACCCGCGGTCCGCCCTTCAGCAGCCGTTCGATCACCCGGGTCTCCAGCGCCCTGAACTCCTGCTCCCCATAGGCGGCGAACAGCTCGCTGATCGTCATGCGCGAAACCCGCTCGATTTCGGCATCCGTATCGATGAACGGTATCGAAAGCGCCTGGGCGACGAGCCTGCCGATCACCGATTTGCCGGCACCCATGAGACCGACGAAGACGAGGTTGCGCTTGCCGAGCGCAGCGCGCGCCTGTTCGCTCAGGTTTTGGGCGACGGATGTTGCAGCTTCGTTCATTGTCCGGTTCCGTTTCAAAAAACGGTATCGACAAATGCACCGGCAGCGTCAAGGGTAGCTTCTTGCGCACTTGCGAGGCTTTCCGCATATAGTCGGCGGTCAACGTTCCGGAAACGCCGAAGAAAGCCCGCGCATGCCCACCCTCTTTCGCTTCCTGTTCGTGCTCGCGGCGATCGCCGGCCTGATCTATGGAAGCATGCAGGCCCTGGTGATGCTCGTCGAGCCGCGCGAGCGGGACGTAACCGTGCGGGTGCCCTCGGAGCGGCTCAACCCGCCGGCAAAGGAGTGAGTGGCTCATGGCCGATCTTTCCCGCGCCCATATCGAAGCTTTTCTGGAGATGATGAGCGCCGAGCGCGGTGCGGCGGGCAATACGCTTGCCTCCTACGAGCACGACCTGGAAGACCTGCATTCCTTTCTCGTCAATCGCAAGACCTCGCCGCTCAATGCCGAGAGCGCCGATCTCTCCGCCTATCTCGCTCATCTGGGAAGGCAGGGATTTGCCGCATCATCCCAGGCGCGGCGGCTTTCGGCGATGCGACAATTCTACAAGTTCCTCTATGCCGAGGGGCTGCGTACGGACGATCCGACCGCTATTCTCGATGCACCGAAGAAAGGCAGGGCGCTGCCGAAGATCATGAGCGAAGCCGACGTGACCCGCCTTCTTGAACAGGCGGCGCGAGAAGCGGCCGAGCCGGGGCCTGACCAGCTTTCGCGCCTCAGGATGCTCGCGCTCCTCGAATTGCTGTATGCCACGGGAATGCGTGTCAGCGAACTCGTCTCCCTGCCGGCGAAAGTACTCGACCAGGAAGGCCGTTTCCTGATGATCCGGGGCAAGGGCAACAAGGATCGGCTTGTGCCGCTCTCCCGCTCGGCAATCGAGGCGATGCGGAACTATGGCGCGGCAAGAGAGAAGACCTCGGAGCATATCGCCGATAGTCCCTGGCTCTTCCCCTCTTCCGGCAAGGAGGGCTATCTGCCCCGACAGGTCTTTGCCCGAGACCTGAAGGGACTTGCCGCGCGAGCCGGACTTAGAGCCGCCGCAATCTCCCCGCATGTGATGCGCCATGCATTCGCAAGCCATCTTCTGCACAATGGAGCGGACCTTCGCGTGGTTCAGGAACTGCTCGGCCATTCGGACATTTCCACAACCCAGATCTATACGCATGTGCAGGAAGAAAGGCTTCATGAGCTGGTGCAAACGCACCACCCTCTTGCAAAACAGGCCAAAAACCGGGATTAGAGGCCGCAAACAAAGAATGGGAACACCGCGTCCCTGAGATAATAAAGATCGGAAGCCGGATCTCATGCAGACTTATCTTGATTTCGAAAAGCCAATTTCTGACCTCGAAGGCAAGATCCACGAGTTGAAGAAACTCGCGGCCGAGGACGAGAGCATCGACACCTCCGACGAGATCAACCGGCTCGAAACGCGCGTTCGCGAGGCGACGAAGGAAATCTACGCCAAGCTCGGCGCCTGGGAAAAGACGCAGGTCGCGCGCCATCCGCAGCGCCCGCATTTCGTCCATTACGCCGCACAGCTCTTCACCGATTTCACGCCGCTCGCCGGCGACCGCAATTTCGGCGAGGACGCGGCGATCCAGGCAGGTCTCGCGCGCTTCAACGGCACCGCCGTCGCCGTGATCGGCCAGGAAAAAGGCCATGACACCAAATCGCGGCTGAAGCACAATTTCGGCAGCCCGCGCCCCGAAGGATACCGCAAGGCGATCCGCATCATGGAAATGGCTGACCGTTTTGGCCTGCCTATCATCTCGCTGATCGATACCGCGGGCGCCTATCCCGGCGTCGGAGCGGAAGAACGCGGACAGGCGGAAGCGATTGCCCGCTCGACCGAGACCTGCCTTGCGGTGCGGGTCCCGATGGTTTCCGTCGTGATCGGCGAAGGCGGCTCGGGCGGGGCGATCGCGATTGCTACCGGCAACCGCGTCTACATGCTCGAGCACGCGATCTATTCCGTCATTTCGCCGGAAGGCGCCGCCTCCATTCTCTGGCGTGATTCGACCCGCGCCCGCGAGGCCGCCACCAACATGAAGATCACCTCCGATGATCTGAAGGCTCTCGGCATTATCGACGACATCATCCCCGAACCGCTCGGCGGAGCTCATCGCGATCCGCAGACCGTGATCGCCGCCACCGGCAAGGTAATCACCTCCGCGCTGCAGGATCTCGGGAAACTTTCGGGAGACCAGGTGCGCGCCGCGCGGCGGCAGAAATTCCTCGATATCGGCCGGAATCTCTGATTCGAACAGGCTGCGCCTGAAAAATAGCCAATTTTGGCCACATTGCTGATAAGAGTGAGTCGCGGTCGCGATTTGCTGGACAGACGGGGACAAGCGGTTAAGACGATATAAAGATTACCGCTTTATTATCGAGTTTCGTGCCGACCTATTCGCAGCCCAACTGGTTTGTACCGATGCGCTTGAAAAATATCGCTTTCATCCTGCTCTTGGCCACGACTCTTGCGGGCTGCAACGACACCTTGGATTCGGTCGATATCTCCACCGTCAAGAACAAGGTCGAGCATCCTCTGCCTGCCCGCCGGATTGCGGAAATGCAGAAGAAGAACATGCCGCGCACCTCGCCGATCATGATCCGCATATTCAAGGAAGAGGGCGTTCTCGAGGTCTGGAAGGCGAAGGCCGATAATCGATTCGACGTGATCGCGAGCTATCAGATCTGCGCCTGGTCCGGCAAGCTTGGCCCCAAGGTGAAAGAAGGCGACCGCCAGGCGCCCGAGGGCTTCTACAACCTCACGCCCGCACATCTCAACCCGAATTCAAAATATTATCTCGCCATCAATACCGGTTTTCCGAACCGCTTCGATCAGGCGATGGGCCGCACCGGCTCGAACCTGATGATTCACGGCGCTTGCTCTTCCTCCGGCTGCTATTCGATGACCGACGAGCAGGTTCTGGAAATCTATGCCTTTGCGCGAGACGCCTTCAAAGGCGGCCAGACATCGGTGCAGCTGCAGGCCTTCCCATTCCGCATGACGGCGGAAAACATGGCCCGCCACCGCAACAGCGAGCACCATGACTTCTGGAAGATGCTGAAGGTCGGCTACGATAACTTCGAGGTCACCAAGCGGCCGCCGGAGGTGAATGTCTGCGAGAAGAAATATGTCTTCAACCAGCAGACGGACGCCAGCGGCAAGCTGGGATCGGCCGAAGCCTGCCCGCCGATGTCGACCCCGCCGGCGCTGGCAATGGCCCTTGCCTCCTATGAAAAAACCTACGACGTCGCCTACGAAAAGGCTGTGAAGAAACTCGACGGCATGGTCTGGTACGAGCCGAGCGAAGCCGAACGCAAGGCGATCGTCGCCGACAAGCGCAAGGGCCGCGACCTTGCCTATGCGCCGACCGGCACCTCGCTCGCCGCCGGTAAGCTGATGAAGGAAGAAGAGTTCGCCGCCCTGATGCAGAAGCGCACGGCAACTCCCAACAAACCCGCTCAACCCGCCGTCGCCGCCGTATCCTCACGTCCAGGCACCGCCGCCGAACGCATGAAGCAGGATCGCCTGCCTCAGGCTGCAGGCAGCCCGGCGCCGGCACAGGCTCCGGCTCCCGCCGAAACGCAGGTGGCGAACACGGAAGGAACGGCCACCACGGTACCGATCCCGGCGCAAAATCCGCTCGCCTATGCCGCGCCGCAGATTCCAGACGACAGGAAGAAGCCTTTCTGGAAGTTCTGGGCCAAGGAATGACTTTTCCCGCCGACAGCCTCTATGACCTCAGAGGCTTGAAGTGCCCGCTGCCGGTTTTGAAAACCCGCAAGCGGCTGACGACTCTGCCGAGCGGGACGGAACTCGCGATCGAAACCAGCGATCCGATGGCAGCGATCGACATCCCGCATTTCTGCCGGCAGGAAGGGCACGAGCTCTTGCGTTCTGAAAAGACCGAAACCGGCCACCTTTTCCTGATCCGGAAAGGCTGATCCAGTTACATCTTCATGCCGGGCACGGCGAGCGGATTATCCTCCAGCGCCGCCCGGTCAGGGCGATCCACCTGCGGCTGGCCGGTAAAGGCGGCGAAGAGATCCGCAACGAAGCTTTCCGGCAGGTCCTGCGTGATGAGCACCATGCGCGTGCGCCGGTCGGAACCCTCCGGCCACTTCGGCAGGCGCTGTGGCGGATGAAAGATGCTCTGGACCCCGTGCAGGATGAGCGGCCGCTCGGGATTATCGGCAAGCGCCACCACCGCCTTCATGCGCAGCAGCTTCTCTCCATGGGCCGAGCGCAGCAGATCCACGAACATTTCCAGCGCCATCGGATCGATCGGTTCGTCGTGGATGATCGAGAAGGAACGGATGTTCTCGCCATGACGGCTGATGTCATGGTGATGGTGAGCGTGGTGATGATGGTGATGGCCGTGAGCATGCTCATGATGGTGGTCATGGTGATGCACCTCATCATGATGATGCTCGTGATCGTGCGCGATTTCATCGCGCAGCCAGCGATCGACATCGGCGATCTTCGTGGCCGGATCATAGAGGCCGTTTTCGAGGATCGCGGCAGTGCCTGCTTCCGCGCGGTCGCCATCCACCATTGGTGCGCGGGGATTGAGCGCGGCAAGGCGTGATTTCAGGGCGGCAACTTCCGCGGCTTCCGCCATCGCCTGCTTCGAGATCACCAGCCGGTCGGCAACCGCGACCTGCTTCACGGCTTCCTGGTGCCGGTCGAGCGTGGCAAGTCCATTGACCGCATCCACGAGGGTGACGACGCCGTCCAGCTCGAAATTCTGTGCGACGACCGGATTGCCCATGACCGACTGCATGACAGGCGCGGGATCGGCAAGGCCGGTCGTCTCGATCACCACGCGGCGGATCGGCTTCAGCCGGCCGGTCTGGATGCTATCCATAAGCCCCGCGAGCGTTTCCACCAATTCGCCGCGCACGGTGCAGCAAAGGCAGCCGTTCGAAAGCTCGACCAGCGTGTCGCCCGAGGTCTCGACCAGGAAATTGTCGATGCCGACCTCGCCGAACTCGTTGATGATGACGGCCGTGTCGCTCGTATCCGGGTCCCTGAGAATGCGGTTGAGCAGGGTCGATTTCCCCGCACCGAGAAAACCGGTGAGAATGGAGACCGGAATGCGACCGCGCGGGTGAGACATGGGACTTTCCCGTTCAAAAAGTGGGACGTGGCAAGGGGATCGGCACGTTAGCGATCTCTTCCCCGCCCTTGTTGCCTGCAACAGTCTCGGGACCCGGGATGAGCCCGGCGAAGCTATAGACCGGCGGGCGGGCCATTTCCTTGATATAGGGCGAATGCACGACCATGCGACCGGCATCGTCCCGCCCTTCGCTGCGGACCTTGGCAGCTTCCCGATTGCAGATTTGGTCGCTGAGATCGTTGATCGTGGCGGTATCGCCATAGGGAGCAAGCGAGGCAAGTGGCACGCCGCGGTTTGCCGCGATCGTCAGCCCCTTCTGAAGCAAATCGGCGGAATCGTCGGCGCGGCCGGCAAGGCTGTCGGAGCCGAGCACGACTGAAATCACTGTTCGTCCGTTGCGGGTCGCCGAAGAAACCTGATTGAAGCCGGCTGCGCAGATGAAGCCGGTCTTCATTCCGTCCGCACCCTCGAAACGGCCGATCAGCATGTTGAAATTAGGATAGTTCTTCTTGCCGGTATTGATGCCTTCGAGCGAGAAATAACCCGCGAATTCAGGAAATTCGCGCTTCAACTGCAGCGCCAGGATGGCAAGATCGCGCGCCGTCGTATACTGCCCCTGCCCCGGCAAGCCATGCGGATTGATGAAATGCGTGGACGTCATGCCGAGGCGCTGAGCCTCAGAATTCATCATCGCCACGAACTGGTCGAGCGAGCCGCCCACGGTTTCGCCGACGGCGACCGCGACGTCATTCGCCGATTTGACGAGGAGGATCTTCAGCGCGCTGTCCATGGTGAGCCTGGAGCCGGGCTTGAAATACATCTTGCTCGGCGGCTGATCGGCCGCCCTCTTGCTCATCACTACCTCGCTATCGAGCGAAAGCCGGCCGCTCTTCAGCGCCTTGAAGGTCACATAAGCCGTCATCAGCTTGGTGAGCGAGGCCGGATACCATTTCCGGAAGGCATCCTCGTGTTCAAGAACACGGCCTGTCCTGACATCGATCACGATCTTCGGATTGGCGGCTGCATGGCCGGCGGAGCCAAGGAGTGCCAGAGCCGTCAAGGCTGAGATCAGCCGAGTGGCGGACGGCAGACGGGGCTTCGATAGAGGCAAGATAGTTCCTCGTTGTTCCTGGATTAACGAGTAGGGCGGATAGTTGGCCTATGTGGCCAAGCAATGGCAAAGAAGATTGATTGCGTCAATCGTGAGGGGCAGTATCGTCTGGGGAGGACGAGTCATAACCGCGTGAGCGAAAAATAAGGGAACAATATGCCGATTTTGAACCGGGCCGCCGAACTGCAGGACGAAGTCAGCGGCTGGCGACGATATCTTCATGAAAACCCTGAAATTCTTTATGACGTCGAAAATACCGCCGCCTTCGTGGCAGCGAAACTGAAGGAATTCGGTATCGACGAAATCGTGACGGGCATCGGCCGCACCGGCGTCGTGGGCATCATCCGCGGACAAGGGGCCGGCCGCACCATCGGCCTGCGTGCCGACATGGATGCCTTGCCGCTGACCGAGATCACCGGCAAACCCTGGACTTCCAATACGGCCGGCAGGATGCATGCCTGCGGCCATGACGGGCACACGGCCATGCTCCTGGGTGCGGCCAGATATCTTTCCGAAACCCGCCGGTTCAACGGCGCCGTGGCGCTGATCTTCCAGCCCGCCGAAGAAGGCGGGGCCGGCGCGCTCGCGATGATCGAGGACGGCATGATGGAACGCTTCGGCATCGAGGAAGTCTACGGCATGCACAACATGCCCGGAATTCCCGTCGGCCGTTTCGCGATCCGCAAGGGCGGCATCATGGCCGCCCCCGACCGCTTCACCATTACCGTCAAGGGACGCGGCGGCCATGCCGCTCAGCCGCACCGGACGATCGACCCCATCTTCATCGGGTCGCAGATCGTCGGCAGCCTGCAGGCGATCGCCGCCCGCAATGCCGATCCGCTGCGCTCTGTCGTTATCTCGGTTACGCGTTTCGATGCCGGCACCACCCACAACATCATTCCGGACGAGGCGATGCTCGGCGGCACGGTGCGCACGCTCAGCGAAGAGATCCGTGATCTTGCCGAGAACCGTATCCGCCAGATCGTCGCGGGTATCGCCGGCGCTCATGGCGCGGAAGCCGCGATCGAATACGAGCGGAACTGCCCCGTGACCGTGAACCACGATCGGGAAACGCTCCATGCAGCCGGTATCGCGCAGGAAGTGGCCGGAACGGCAAACGTCGACACCGACGTCGACCCGAGCATGGCGGGCGAGGACTTCGCCTATATGCTGAAAGCCCGGCCGGGCGCCTTCATCTTCATCGGCAACGGCGATAGCGCCCCTCTCCACAATCCCGGCTACGACTTCAACGACGAAGCGATCGCCTTTGGCATTTCCTACTGGGTGAGGTTGGCCGAACAGCGGCTGAGCGAGTGATCCCGGCATCCGCCGAGGAAAAGACTTGGCTTCGGCAGACGCCTTTTGTATGGATGTGCCAAGTGGTCCCGTAGCTCAGCAGGATAGAGCACCAGATTCCTAATCTGGGGGTCGCGCGTTCGAATCGCGCCGGGATCACCATCAAGCCCTGGTCGATTGCGGCGCTATCTTATCTCACCTTGACGAGCGAACCTTCGGGCAATGTCAGGCAGATGCCGACACCCGCTCGAAGAGATGCTCGTATCGCAGTATCAATCCCTCTTCGTCGACCACCAGATCCGCCTCAAAACCCGAAGACAGCCCCAGGTCGACATAGCGGAGCTTCCCGGGACCTTGCCGGTCGTAGCGCTGCCTTGAACGCGCAACAGTCAGCGCCGGCCCATCGATGAAGGCGACGTCAAGCGTGAAGCTCTCACTTCCGGTCTTCGCCATCTCACGGATAGGTAAAGTGTTGCAGAAAGGGGTGATCGACAGATCCGGCTCTGCAGCGCCTTCGAGATCGGCCCGCGGCTTGCCGTCTACCTGCCAGCCGGCTCCAGCTCGCTCCAGCCTCAGCATCCCGTGGCCCTCCGCGTTCCAGCGTTCGACAACGACGGACTGCGCATGCCAATCGGGGTCGAGCCGCCAACGATGATCCACCCGGCAACCGCCGGATTGAAGGCAAATGACGGTTGACGTGGCCTTTATTCCCTCGGGCTCCACAACAAGCTCCAGGCGCTCCAAGCCTTCGGTATCCGCGCCTCGCCAGAAAAGGACCGATTTGCTCATGATGAGCTCCTTGATTTCGACCAGGATGCAAGCTGTCTCTAGAGGGCTCCCACCGAATCGCGGGGATCGGCTCACGGAGTCACGAGAAATCTTCAGCCTAAATGAATGGTCCTCAATCACGTCCTAGGCCGTCAGAATACCTGTGAATCACTGACCTGCAAAGCCCCTCTGCTCTTGCCCGTGACTACTTCGCAGCACAGCAGCACTTCCGCTTTTCCACCACTCCAGAAACGATTTTTCGCCGCAATTCACCCTCCCCGCCGACTTACTGGATGCGGGCTTGATCTAAGTTCCACCGTGGAGTAATTATTTCCCCGCCGAAGTGATTTGTGGAATTTTATCGCGGGGACGATTCTCATGACGGCGATTCGCTGCGCCCGGATTCGCGGGCTGACTTTGCTGACTGGCCTGCTGCTTCTGGCAGGCTGCACGTCATCCCAGACAACTTCCTCCATCGACGCCGACGCGATCAAGGCAAGCGCCGTTCCGGCAGGAGCTTCGAAGAAACGGGTCTACAACTACACGTCCGCCGACCGCGAATGCCTGAAAAGGGCAATGTATTTCGAATCCGAGCGATCGAGCAAGAACGGCTTCATGGCCGTCGGCAGCGTGGTGATGAACAGGCTGACCTCCGGCGCCTATCCCGGCACGATTTGCGGCGTGGTTTCCCAGGAGAAACAATTCGCCCCGGGCGTGATGACGCGGAAAATGGAAGAGGAAACGGCCCCTGAACTCGAACTAGCCGCCGACGCCATCCTTCGGGGCGAGCGGCACCCGCAGGTGAAGAATGCCATGTTCTTTCATCAGAGCGGATTGAAGTTTCCCTATCGGAACATGCACTACGTGACCGTTGCCGGCGGCAACGCCTTCTACGAAAAGCGTGGCCGGGACGGCGATCTGCAAACCCCCGCCCCAAGACAATCCGGCGAATACGTTCTGAGCTTTGCTCAGCCCTCACCGGCCTCCCAGGGCCTGACGGAGATTACCGACCTGGCGCAGGCAACCGCGCCAACCGCTTCACCGGCAACGGATGTGGCATCATCTCCCGTACAGGCCGATACATCTGCAATTGCGGCTGCTGCATCTCCTGCGGAGACATCGATTTCGGTTGAGGATCCTATCCTGCCGTCGATAGTTCCAGTTCCAATCCGACGGCCTGAACTGCCCGGCGCGTCGGCCGCGGAAGTTGCAGCGGTAAATACCGGCACGGGGCCACTTCGCTCCGGGACCAATACGCTGCAGTAAAGCCACCGGTCGCTTGGGCAAAAAAATGGTCAGCGCGGCCTGACGTGCTCCATGCGAAAGCCGAGGCCGATCAGGCGGCCGGCGAGATGGGCGAGCAACGGCCAGCGGGCGATGCCGCGGACGAAAGCCGGCGGCCCTTGGCGTTTCCGCTCATCCACCTGATCGGCGCGACGGCTGCTCCGCATCATCAATTGCAGCTTCTGCGTGGCTCTGGTGGGAAAACCGCGGCGCTTCTCCACGGCGGCAAGGTCCGCATCGGAAAGCCTCCCCTCACGAAGCGGCCGTGACAGGATATTGGCGGCCGCGACTGCATCCTGGATCGCGAGATTCACGCCGACGCCGCCGATCGGCGACATGGCATGCGCAGCATCGCCTATGCAGATCAGGCCTGGCCGCCACCATTGCTTCAATCGATCGATGCGCACCGTCAGAAGGCTCGTATCGTCGAAGCTGCGGATTTCCTGTACGCGATCCGCCGGCAAGGGCGAAACCTCGATCACCATTTGCCGAAACGCTTCGATCCCCTTCCCGCGGATTTCGGCGAAGGTGCTTCGGCGAATGACATAGCCGCATTGCCAGTAATCGCCGCGATCGATCAGCACGAAACCCTGGCGCGGGCCGGCATGGCCCATCGCTTCCTGCGGATCACCCGATTGTTTCGACAGCCGCATCCAGACGACTTCGCTCGGAGCTCCGAAGCTTTCAACTTCAAGCCCGGCCTTTTCGCGCACGACGGAATTGCGGCCATCGGCACCGATGAGCAGCTTGGAGCGGATGGAAAGCGGCCCATCCGGCGTCTCGGCGACAAGGCCGGCAACTCTCCCCTCTTCCTCCAAGAGCCCATCCACCCTTGCCTGCATCACCAGCCGAAAATTCGGATAAAGCTTCGCCTGTCCGGCAAGGAAGCTCAGGAAATCCCATTGCGGCATGAAGGCGATGAAACGATTGCCGACCGGCAGGCGGGAGAAATCGGCGATCGTCACCGTCCGGCCACCCATTTCGGCCGAGAGTTTCGGCGCGCGAGTATGCGGCAACTTCAGGAATTCCTCGATCAGGCCCAGTTCGCGCATCACCTCCAAGGTGGAAGGATGGATCGTATCGCCACGAAAATCCCTCAGGAAATCGCCGTGCTTTTCCACCACGACGACATCCACGCCAGCGCGCGCCAGCAATAAGCCGAGCATCAGCCCAGCCGGCCCGGCTCCAGCAATGGCGCAAGTAGCGCTGATTTCCGTTTTTTCGCTCATGGCTCTATTTGGCTTCGATCCCGATCGCCGATCAAGCAGCACATGGTCGCAGCCGGATCGAATTCAAGGCTGCTCTTGTGAGCCGCCGCTTTCGCTTGTAGACCAGCGGCAGTTTCATGAACGAGGAATTTCATGGCCGCTGACAAACGTCGCATCAGCATTCTCGGCTCCACCGGCTCGATCGGCGTCAACACCCTCGACGTCGTCAACCAGCTCGGCGGGCGCGATGCCTACGACGTCGTCGCGATCACCGGCAGCAGCAATATCACGCTGCTTGCCGAGCAGGCTCGCAGCTCAGGCGCCCGGCTGGCGGTGACGGCGGACGAGAGCCGCTACGCCGAATTGAAGGAGGCGCTCGCCGGCAGCGGAACGGAGGTTGCGGCGGGGCGCGAAGCGCTGATCGAGGCAGCCTCCATGGAGGCTGACTGGGTGATGGCGGCGATCGTCGGCACCGCCGGCCTTGCTCCCACGCTGGCCGCAGCAAGACGCGGTGCGGATATCGCGCTTGCCAACAAGGAATGCCTTGTCTCGGCAGGCGAACTCTTCGTGAAGGCGGTGGCCGAAGGCGGCGGGCGGCTGATCCCGGTCGACAGCGAGCATAGCGCGATCTTCCAGTCGCTCGAGGATGACCAGCACCACGCGGTGGAGCGTATCGTATTGACCGCTTCCGGCGGGCCGTTCCGCACCTGGACGCGGGAACGGATGGCGGGCGTGACGGCCGATATTGCTCGGGCGCACCCCAATTGGTCGATGGGGTTGAAGATTTCGATCGGCAGCGCCTCCATGTTCAACAAGGCGCTGGAGATGATCGAGGCGAAACATCTCTTCGATCTCCGTCCCGAACAGATCGAGGTGATCGTCCATCCCCAATCGATCATCCATTCCATGGTCGGCTACACGGACGGCTCGGTGCTGGCCCAACTCGGCTGTCCCGACATGCGCACCGCGATCGGCTATGCGCTGACCTATCCGAACCGGCCGAAGCTTGACGTGGAACGGCTCGACTTCGCCAAGCTCGCCCGACTGGACTTCGAGGCACCCGATGAAATCCGCTTTCCGGCGCTCAGACTTGCGCGGACGGCACTCGAGCGCGGGGGCGTGCAGGGCGCGGTGATGAACGGAGCGGAAGAAACCGCTTTCCATGCCTTCTGCGATGGACGCATCGGTTTTCTCTCGATGGCTGATGTCGTCGAACGGGTGATGGAAGACATGGTGCAGTTCAGCGCCGCCTCGACCATGGAGGAGGTCTTTGCCGCCGATGCCGAAGCACGCCGGCGGGCCAGAGAGGTTATCGCGCGGGGAGAGATGGTGGCTTAAGCGGCTATTCCAACTGCGAGCGTCATTCAACACTCCGCCGTCATGCTCGGGCTTGTCCGGAGCATCTATCCACGTCGATGGTGCTGAAATGGCTTAGATCCTCGGGACAAGCCCGAGGATGACGAAGGCGGCGGCGAGCCTTCAGACTAATCACGCCACGTGGCGCGCCAGCGCGCAGCGCGACCAGAGCTGATGCAGCGAGCCGACGAGATGCTCGAGATCGGCATCCGAATGCAGCGGCGTCGGTGTGATGCGCAGGCGTTCCGTCTTGCGCGGCACGGTCGGGTAGTTGATCGGCTGCACATAGATATTGCAGGTATCGAGCAGGATATCCGAGATCCACTTGCACTTCGCAGCATCACCGACCAAGACCGGAACGATATGGCTCGGATTGTTCATGTGCGGAATGCCGCGCTGGTCGAGCATGGCGCGCAGCTTGCGCACCCGGTCCTGATGGCGGACGCGCTCGAAGGGGCTTGCCTTCAGATGCTGGATCGAGGCGACCGCGCCCGCGGCAAGCGCCGGCGGCAGCGCCGTGGTGAAGATGAAGCCGGAAGCGAAGGAGCGAATGAAGTCGCAGAGCGCGGCCGAGGCGGCGATATAGCCACCCATGACGCCGAATGCCTTGCCGAGCGTGCCTTCGATGACCGTCAGGCGGTCCATCAGGCCTTCCCGTTCGGCAATACCACCGCCGCGCGGGCCGTACATACCGACCGCGTGGACTTCGTCGAGATAGGTCATGGCGCCGTATTTGTCGGCGAGATCGCAGATCTCCTTGATCGGCGCAATATCACCATCCATGGAATAGACGGATTCGAAGGCGATCAGCTTCGGCGCGTTCAGATCGGCCGCCGCGAGCCTGGCTTCGAGATCGGCCAGATCGTTGTGCTTCCAGATCACCCGCTCGCACTTGGCATAGCGGATGCCTTCGATCATCGAGGCGTGGTTCAGCGCATCGGAGAAGATGATCAGGCCGGGGATCTTGGCGCCCAGCGTGCCGAGCGTCGCCCAGTTGGAGATGTACCCGGAGGTGAAGACGAGCGCGGCTTCCTTGCCGTGCAGATCGGCAAGCTCGCGCTCGAGCAGAACATGGTGGTGGGTGGTGCCAGAGATATTCCGGGTGCCTCCCGCACCCGCGCCACAGTGATCTATGGCTTCCTTCATGGCCGCGATCACAGCCGGATGCTGGCCCATGCCGAGATAGTCGTTGGAACACCAGACGGTCACTTCCTTCGGACCATCGGGGGTGTGACGCGTGGCACGCGGAAAATTGCCGCGATGCCGCTCAAGATCGGCGAACACCCGATAACGGCCTTCCTGATGAAGCCCGTCCAGCTCGCTCTTGAAAAACGCCTCGAAATCCATGTCACACTCCAGAACCTTGCTTGGTTTTGGTTTGTAGGCCGCTTTTCGTCAACCCTGCTGCGAGAGAATAAAAGCCGCCTGCGGCATTTGGCCCGACTTTTTTGAATTATTCCAATGAACAGCTAGCGAAAATCTGAAACTGATTATTTGATTTGCGTCAAGCCGGCACGAAAAAGGCGGCCCTAAAGCCGCCCTGTTCAGAATGCGGCGTGAACCAAGGCTCATCCCGCCGCGGCCATAGCTCGCTTCGCCATTACCTTCACGAGATTGGCCCGGTATTCGGCATCGGCGTGCAAGTCAGACAACATGCCGGCTGAATCGACCGCTATGTTTGCCAGAGCGTCGGACGACCAGGATGAAGCGAGTGCCGCCTCCATGCCGTTATGGCGGAAAACGCCATCGGCGCCTGCCCCGGTCACGGCAACACGCACCCCATCGGCACCGCGAGAAACGAAGACACCGGCCATCGCGAACCGGGAGGCTGGGTTGTCGAACTTGGCATAACCCGCCTTTTCCGGCGCCTCGAAAGTCACCGCGGTTATCATCTCCCCTTCTTCCAGCGCAGTCTCGAAGAGGCCGGTAAAGAAGTCGTCCGCCGGGATCGAGCGACGATCGGTAACGACGGTTGCACCAAGACCAAGGACCACGGCCGGATAGTCCGCGGCGGGATCGTTGTTGGCGATGGAGCCCCCGATCGTGCCCATGTGCCGAACGTGGGGATCGCCGATCCGGCCGGCCAGATGGCAGATCGCCGGACAGACCGCCTGCAGCGCCGCCGAGCCTGCCACATCCGAATGCGGGGTTGCCGCGCCGATCCTGACCTTACGGCCCTCGACCGCAATTCCCTTGAGATCGGGAATATGACGAAGATCGACGAGATCGCTCGGGGCGGCAAGCCGCTGTTTCATGGTGGCGATCAACGTCATTCCGCCGGCAAGATACTTTCCTACGGGCCGCGAGGAGAGAAGATTGACCGCTTCCTGGACGGAGGAAGCGCGATGATAGTCGGTTGCGTACATGTCCCTTCCTCCTCAATGGGCAGCGTGCAGTGCGTGCCAGACCTTCATCGGTGTCGCCGGCATGGCGAGCCGGTCGTGGCCGATCGCGTCCGTGATGGCGTTGATCAGCGCCGGAGGCGAGCCGATAGCGCCGGCTTCGCCGCAACCTTTGACGCCGAGCGGATTGTTGGGGCACGGCGTGTTCTGATGCGACAGCTTGAACGAGGGCAGGTCGTCGGCGCGCGGCATGGTATAATCCATGTAGCTCGCCGTCAGAAGCTGGCCTGTCTCGGGATCGTAGTGAACCCCTTCGAGCAGCGCCTGACCGATGCCTTGCGCAAGGCCGCCATGCACCTGGCCCTCGACGATCATGGGATTGATGATGTTTCCGAAGTCGTCTGCCGCGACGAACTGGACGATGTCGGTCTCGCCAGTTTCCGGGTCCACCTCGACTTCGGCGATGTAACAGCCGGCCGGGAAGGTGAAGTTGGAGGGGTCGTAGAAGGCGCTTTCCTTCAAACCGGGCTCCATGCCGGACGGCAGGTTGTGAGCGGTATAGGCGGCCAGCGCCACCTGAGGCCAGGGCAGGGTCTTATCCGTGCCGGCAACCTTCAGCTCGCCGTTTTCGACGACGATGTCGCTCTCGTCGGCTTCCATCAGATGCGCGGCGATCTTCTTCGCCTTGGCCTCGACCTTGTCGAGCGCCTTGACGACTGCCGACATGCCGACCGCGCCCGACCGGGACCCGTAGGTACCCATTCCCATCTGCACCTTGTCGGTATCGCCATGCACGATGTTGATGCTGTCGATCGGCACGCCGAGACGATCAGCGACGACTTGGGCGAACGTGGTTTCGTGCCCCTGGCCGTGGCTGTGCGAACCGGTGAAGACCTCGATGGTGCCGACGGCGTTCACCCGCACTTCCGCCGATTCCCAAAGGCCGACACCGGCACCGAGCGAGCCGACCGCCGAAGAGGGAGCAAGGCCGCAGGCTTCAATATAGCAGCTCATGCCGATGCCGCGTTTTCTGCCGCGCGCTTCCGATTGCGCCCGCCGTTCAGCAAATCCGCTCCAATCGGCGGCCTGCATCGCTGCATTCAGCGAGGCTTCGTAATCGCCCGCGTCATAATTCATGATGACTGGCGTCTGGTGCGGGAAGGACCGGATGAAATTCTTTCGCCGAAGCTCCGCCGGCGACATGCCGAGTTCCCGCGCGGCGATTTCCATCGTCCGCTCCAGCAGGTAGGTCGCTTCCGGACGCCCGGCGCCGCGGTAGGCATCCACCGGCGCCGTGTTGGTATAGACGGTGCGGACATTCGCGTGGATCGCCGGGATATCGTACTGGCCCGAAAGCAGCGTGGCATAGAGATAGGTCGGCACGCAGGATGAGAAGAGCGACATGTATGCGCCGAGATTGGCGATCGTATCCACCTTGAGACCGATAATGCGATGATCGGCGTCAAAAGCCATCTTCACCTTGGAGACATGATCGCGCCCATGCGCATCCGTGAGGAAAGCCTCCGTGCGGTCGCTCGTCCATTTGACCGGGACACCGGTCTTCTTGGAAGCCCAGAGACAGACGATTTCTTCCGGATAAATGAAGATCTTGGAGCCGAACCCGCCGCCGACATCCGGCGCGATGACGCGCAACTTGTTTTCGGGCGCGACATTGTAGAAGGCGCTCATAACGAGACGCGCGACATGCGGGTTCTGGCTCGTCGTGTAGCACGTATAGTGATCCTCGGCCGCATCATAGATGCCGAGCGTCGCTCTCGGCTCCATCGCGTTCGGGGAAAGGCGGTTGTTGACGATATCGACCTCGGTCACATGCGCGGCCGACGCAATCGCCCGATCGGTTGCTTCGGGATCGCCTAGCTGCCAATCGAAAATCAGGTTTCCGGGTGCTTCCGGATGGAGCTGCGGGGCGCCCGGCTCCAGCGTCGCAAGCACCTCCGTCACGGCCGGCAACTCCTCGTAGTCCACCTCGACGGCTTCGGCCGCATCCCGCGCCTCCACAGCCGAATCGGCAACGACGATCGCCACCGCGTCTCCCACATAGCGGACGGTATCGACCGCGAGCGGACGCCAGGCGCCCATCTTCATCGGCGAGCCGTCTTTCGAATGGATCATCCAGCCGCAGATCAGATTGCCGATGCCATCCGCCTGGAGCTGCTTGCCGTCCAGCACATCGATGACGCCGGGCATGGCCTTGGCGGCGGAAGCGTCGATGCCCCTGATTTTCGCGTGTGCATGCGGGCTTCGCACGAAGCAGGCATGTTTCATGCCGGGAACGACCATGTCGTCCGTATAGCGGCCTTTGCCGGTCAGGAAACGCTTGTCTTCCTTGCGAGCAACGCGGGCACCGATTCCTTCAACACCCATTTTCGATCTCCTCCAGAAACGAGTGAATAGTGAGTAGGAACTAGTCGGTAGTGAGTAGTGTAGAAGCTAGACTACGAGGTCCCGCCTGAACCGCTAATCACTAACGACTGCTCACTACTCACTTACTCCGCTGCCTGCCTCCTGCCAGCACCGGCCATTTCGGCATCGGCGGCAAGAACGGCTTTGACGATGTTATGATAGCCGGTGCATCGACAGATATTGCCTTCGAGCCCGGCTCGAATGCTCGCTTCGTCGAGATTTCCACCATGGTGGTTGATCATGTCGACGGCGGTCATCACCATGCCCGGCGTGCAGAACCCGCATTGGAGGCCGTGATGTTCCTTGAAGGCCGCTTGTACGGGATGCAGTTCGCCCTGCGGCGCCAGGCCTTCGATGGTCGTGACGGTCGAGCCCGAGGCCTGGACCGCCAGGATGGAACAGCTCTTTACCGAGCGCCCGTCCATATGGACGACACAGGCACCGCATTGTGTCGTGTCGCAGCCGACATGCGTACCCGTCAGCCCGAGTTTCTCGCGAATGAAATGCACGAGAAGCATGCGGTCTTCGCATTCGCCGCTCACCGTGCGGCCATTCACCACCAGCGTCACTTTCGCCATCTTATTCCTCCCAGTGCCTCCTCAAGCACTCGGGTATCATTTGCTTTTTTGCCCAGGGGATCAACAGCTAGTTTCCACGCAAAGCGCTTTTACCGGGCCGATGACGCATCATTGAACGCACGTCAGCACAGGCAAGGGAAGCAGAAATCCCTTCCTGAACCGGCTCGCGCAGCGCCCGA
This sequence comes from Rhizobium sp. LC145, assembly GCF_001005825.1. Lineage (GTDB taxonomy): Bacteria > Pseudomonadota > Alphaproteobacteria > Rhizobiales > Rhizobiaceae > Neorhizobium. Next base: position 295,594 of record NZ_LBHV01000008.1, on the reverse strand, counting down.
AACCTGGCCGAAATCTGATTGTCGATTGGTTCTAGACTTCCACATTTCAGCGGTTATTGTTCCCGCCCGTTAGGTAGCCTACAAAAGTAGCGATCAGGGCGAGGTCGCGGGCTTGGGTCGGACACCGACATTAGTCTCAATCCTGGAGGATTTTCATGAAGAAAGCCCTGGTGCTTCTTTTGGCCAGCTTGACGCTCGCAAGCTGCACGCAGACCGAGAAGGGAGCCGGCATCGGTGCCGCTTCCGGCGCCGTGATCGGCGGATTGGTCAGCGGTAACGTACGAGGCGCCGCCGTAGGTGCTGCGATCGGCGGGGTCTCCGGCGCGCTCATCGGCTCTGTTTCCGAACAGCCCGGCCAATGCTACTACCGCGACCGGTACGGTCGCCGGTATATCGACGATTGCCCGCGTCGCTACTGACACATTGCTCGGACAACACACCGAGGATTGTGGCCCCGGAGCACGCTCCGGGGCTTTTTCGTCGCAAAAACAAGAAGGACAACCGGAAAGGGGTACCCCGTTTACTCATTTGCGGTTAGATACGTAGCCCTGACGAGGGTCGTAAGGCCCGGAGGGGTCAATATTAGTTAGTTGAGTATGCGAAACGAAGACGCCGGGTGGAAAAACGAGAGGACGTTTCGCGGAGCAGGTAGTGTCGCGCTTGCCCTCGCTCTCCTGTCTTGGCCCGGGCTCGCCGACAATGCCTACGCCCTGAAGATCTTCGGGATCACGCTTTTCGGCGAGGACGAAGAGACCATCGAGGTCATCAACCCGGTACGATATGACGCGACGCTTTCAGCAGGCGATGCCGATAAAGATCTAACGAAACGGCTGGAAAACGCTGCATCGCTGGTAGCCGACGAGGAAGAGCCGGTTTCCGGCGACCTCGGCATCGTCATCAAAGCCCGCGAGGATCGAGACCGGCTCGTGGCGGTCCTTTACGAGGAGGCGCGCTACGGCGGCACGGTCGACATCTCGATCGCCGGCACCGATATCGACCAACTGCCTCCAAACCCGACCTTCGATCATTCGGGACCGGTGCCGGTTACAGTCACCGTCAATCCCGGCCCGGTTTTCCGCCTTGGCACGGTGCGTCTCGAAGGCGATGCAGCAGGGCGTGATCCTTCCGCCTACGATCTCACTCCCGGTGGAGAGGCAGGCTCGCTGCTGATCATCAAGGCGGGAGAAAGAATGCTTGCCGATCTGAAGGAAGAGGGCCGCCCGCTCGCACGGCTGACCGAACGCCAGGTAACGGCCGATCACGCGACCCAAACCGTGGACGTGGTCATGGGTGCCGTTTCGGGGCCGGTCGCTCCTTTCGGCCAGGTTGCCGTAAAGGGAGCGCGCACGGTCGACGCCAATTTCATCAGTCGCTATTCGCGGCTCGACAAGGGCGGCCGCTATTCGCCGGAACAGCTGAAAAAGGCCTCAGAGCGGCTGAGGGAACTCGGCGTGTTTTCCAGCGTCAACATCCGCGAGGCGAATGCACTGGCTCCCGATGGTTCGCTGCCGCTGACCATCGAGATATCGGAAGGCAAGCATCGCTATTTCGGTTTCGGAGCGGAATATTCCTCGATCGACGGCACGGGCATCCAGGGCTATTGGGGACATCGAAACCTGTTCGGACAGGCGGAGTCGCTCCGGATCGAAGGCAAGGTTTCGGGGCTTGGAACCAATACCGACCTCGACGGTCTCAACTATTCGGCCGGCATCATCTTTACCAAGCCGGGCGCCTTCGTGCCCGAAGCGACCTTCGAATCGCGACTTGAGGCAAAAAGCGAGAACCCCGACGATATCTATAAAGCCCAGTCCGTGACGGCATCCGCCGGCTTCGCCTATGAACTCAATGAGACGGACAAGCTGACGGCGGGCGGAGAAATCGCCTGGATCAGAGCGGACGATGCTTTCGGAGAAAACGAATACCTGACCTTCAGCGTGCCGGTGGGTTTCGAGCGAGATAAGCGCGACAACAAGCTGGAGCCGACCGAGGGCTATTATGCGACCCTTGCCGCCAAACCGAGCTATGAAGCTCTCGGCAGCAGTTTCTTCTCCTCCTTCGAGGGGTCGCTCTCCGGCTATCTCGGGCTCGGCGAGGAAAACAGGACCGTGCTTGCGGCAAAGATTGCCGGCGGGATTCTCGCCGGTGGCGATGATCTCGTCAGCATCCCCGTGACGCGGCGCTTCTTTGCCGGGGGCGGCGGTTCGGTGCGCGGTTACGGCTATCGGGAAATCTCGCCTTACAATGATGACGACGAGGCGCTCGGCGGCCGCTCCTACACGCTTGCCTCCTTCGAAGTGCGGATGAAGCTGACCGATTCGATTGGTATCGTGCCGTTTATTGACGTCGGCACCGTTTCCACCGAAATAGTGCCTGATTTCTCTGATATACGCGCGGGCGCCGGGATCGGCATACGGTACGCCACGCCTTTCGGCCCGCTGCGATTGGACGTCGCCGTCCCGTTGAAGCGCTATGACGGCGGCAGCCAATACGGTATCTATGCAGGTATAGGCCAGGCATTCTAATAGGGGCTTGCGAGCCGGCTGAAAGGTATGATCTCGGGCATGATGCTGATGATTCGCCTGCTGAAATGGGTTGTGGCGCTGGCGCTTGGTGCGACTGCGATCCTGCTCGTCATGGCGGTGGGCATTGCACTGTTCGTCGCATTCACGCCGGTCGGCGGACGGATCGCGGCAGACCGTATCTCTGCGATCGTCTCGACCCCTGATCGCATCGTCACCATCTCGCCGCCAGAGGGCTTGCTGACGGGCAACCTGCGCATCGGCGCCCTGACCCTTGCCGACGAAGCGGGCACCTATGCCGAGATCGACGGCATCACGGTCGACTGGTCTCCGGCCGCCCTCGTCAACGGCGTCTTCCGTGCGGATCGCATTTCCGCCGAAAGCATCGACTTCCTGCGCCCTCCGGTCCCCAGCCCACCTGCCCAGCCGCAACCGGCTTCTCAATCGGGCTTTTCGCTTCCGGTTGGGATAGAGGTTAAAGAGATCGATCTGCCGGACATCAATCTTTCTCCAGCACTTTCGGGCCGCGATTTCTCCCTGTCGCTTCGGGGCTCCATCAACGCCGCCGGACCGAACATCGCGCTTGATCTCGAAGCGACCCGCAAGGACGAGCCCAACGCCCGCGCGCTCGCCGATGTCCTCTACGCTCCGGCCGAAAACCGGCTCACGTTGAAAGCTTCCATATCGGAGCCGCAAGGCGGTCTGCTTGCCCGCCTCCTCCGCCTGCCTGGCGCTCCGGCCGTCGATCTGGCGCTGGACGGCGCAGGTCCGCTTTCCAACTGGGCCGGCAAGCTCGACGGCAGCGTCGGGGGCGTTCCGGTCATCGCCGTCAACGGCACGCATGTGCTCGAAGAGAGGGACGCCCATCGCATAGAGGTGACGGGTGGCGGCCAGCTCGCGACCCTGCTCCCACCTGCCTTCCGGCCGCTTTTCGACGGTACGACGGACATCGACATTTCCGCCAGATACGGCAAATCGGGCCGCGTCGACATAGAGCGCGGAGACCTCACATCCGGCGCGGTGCGCATTACGGCCAAGGGCGCATGGGATCCGGCCGGCGATAACAGCCTGACCGCGAGCCTTGCCGGCACCAACGGCCCGGTGGATGTCGTCTGGCCGATCAATGGACAGGAGAGCCGCTTCTCCTTCGAGACGATCAACTTTACCCTGAACGGTGCTGCGACCGCAGCCCGCTTCAACGCGACCGCAGCCCTCAGCTCCGCGGAGGTGCCGCAGGGTCGTTTCGAGCAGATCCGCCTTCAGGCGGAAAGCGAGGATCTGAACCTGATCGAGCGGAGCGGCAGCGTGAGAAGCCGGCTCACCTTGGGGCAGACACATTTCGAGAATGCAGAGATCAACCGGGTGATCCGTGCGCCGGTGACCCTGGATGCCCCGATCCGACTTGCACCGCCTGCGGTTGGCCTCGATGCGGCAACTTTTGAAAGCGCCGGGCTCAGCGGCACGGTCAGCGGCGCCTACGACCTTTCCAAACAGGGTGTGACCGGCAACTTCCGCGTTTTCGCCGATCCTTCCGTGCTGCCCCCGGCGCTAGCGCCGAAGTTTGAAGGCAAGGTCGCGGCCGAAGGATATGTCGACGCGGTATCCGGTGGCCGCGTGAGCCTCGAGAACATCGTCCTCAAATCGAATGCGGTCGAAGCCCACGGGAATGTTCTCATCGAAAAGGAGGCCATATCCGGCCGCCTCGCAGGCCGAGTGCCGGAACTCAAGCGCTGGCTTGCCGATGCCGAGGGAGCGGCAGGCTTCGACATCTCCGCCGAGGGGCCGCTGAACGCTCCGGCGGTCAAGGCGGTCGTCAACTCCGCCGAAGCGCGCCTTGCCGGCCGGTTGCTGGAGGACCTGAGCCTCACGGTGAACGGAACCGCCAACCCGTCCGCTCCGACGGGACACGTCGCGGCGACCGGATCGCTGGACGGTCAGCCGATCCGCGTGAATGCGGACGTGACCTCCGCCAATGGACAGACCTCCGCTCCCGATATCAGCGCCGAGATCGGCCCCAACCGGCTGACCGGTTCCCTGAACTTCTCGCCGGACATGCTGCCGGAAGGCATGATCTCCTTCGAATTTCCGGATGTATCGCTTCTCGCAGCGCTTGCGGCCCAGCAGGCGCAGGGCGACCTGAAAGGCACGGTAACGCTGAGCAATGCCGACGGACGGGCCGGCGCCGTTATCCGCGCCAACGGCTCGGGGCTCACGCGCGGCAATCTCACGATCGCCGGCCCCGCCATCGACCTTACAATACCCGATATCAAGGCGCTTGCCGCGGAAGGCACGATCCGCGCGGCCCGCATCGGAAGCGGCGCCTTCGGCGTGACGAATGTCGATCTCGGACTTACTCACGGCGAGGGCACTACCACCTTCAATCTCACTGCCGGCTACGACAATGCCCCCTTGACCGCCGCCGGCAATCTTCGCACGGGCGAGGAGATCGTAATCTCCCTCGACAGCTTCTCCGCCGCCCCGCGCAACATTCCGGTCCGGCTTGCCAACCCGACGCGGATCGCCGTCGTGGATGGCAACGCGCGGCTCTCCGATCTCACCATCGCGACAGGCAACGGCAGCGTCACGGTCAACGGCACGGCCGGTTCGACGCTCACGCTCAACGCGCGCATCGCCGCTCTGCCGGCCAATCTGATCAACACCTTCGTCCCAGCCCTCAACGCCGCCGGGACGATTTCCGGAACGGTCGACGCCACCGGCCCCGCCACGTCACCGTCGATACGCTACGATCTGGAATGGAGCGACGCGCAGTTCCGCCAAACGCGGGATGCCGGCGTCGCGCCGTTTCAACTCAGGGCCAGCGGCAAATTCGAGAATGGGACGGTAGCGCTCGATGCCACCCGCCTCTCCGGCGCGGATGGCCTCGATCTTTCCGCCACCGGACGAGTGATCCTCGATCAGAACGGCGCTCCCGCGCTCGACGTCAACGCCGACGCGCGATCCGTCCCGGCAAGCCTCGTCAACGCCTTCGTACCCGACCTCGGCACTCGAGGCACGATCAGCGGCAAGGTAACCGCGACCGGAACACCGAACGCCCCGGCTATCCGCTATGACCTGACCTGGGCGAATGCCGGCGTGCGGCAGACGGTGGATGCGGGACTTTCCGCGCTGCAGGTGACGGCCGGCGGACCTTTCGGCAACGGTGGGGTCACGCTCGATACCCGCCTCACCGGCCAGGGCGGCCTCTCCCTTTCCGGCGGCGGCTCCGTCTCGCTATCGGGGGAAAAAGCGCTCGACCTGAACTTCGATGGTCAGCTCCCCTTCTCCATTCTCTCGGGCCAATTGGCCGCCCAAGGCTTCGTGCTGGAAGGAAACGCCAATCTCGACCTTGCAATTCGCGGCACGGCCGCCGCTCCCGCGATCACCGGGACGGCATCCGCTTCCGGCGCGCGGCTCATCGACGTACGACGCAATCTCGCGATCAACAATCTCGCCGCGAACGTCCCCTTCGACGGTAATCGGGCTACGATCTCGAATCTTGGCGGCGCGCTTTCGACCGGCGGCCGCGTCACCGTGGATGGTACAGTCGGCATCACGCCCGGCTCCGGCTTTCCCGCCGATCTCCGGATCAATCTGGCGCAGGCGACTTATGCCGACGGCACGCTTGTCGCCGCGACCGCGGACGGCACGCTGACCCTGACCGGTCCACTGGTGTCAGGTCCGGCGCTCGGCGGCCGGCTGACATTGACCAAGGCCGCGATCACCGTACCGGCCAAGCTGCCGACCTCGCTGACCGAGATCGACATACGCCACCGCAACGCCCCTGCCGACGTGCTGCGCCAGATGGAGGAATTACGTCCGAAGGAAGCGCAGGGCAATTCCCGCCCGATCGCCCTCGATCTCATCATCAGCGCGCCGAACGGTATCTTCGTGCGTGGCCGGGGCATCGATGCCGAATTGGGCGGTGAACTAACCGTGCGCGGTACGGCCGTGGCACCGGAGGTTTCCGGCGGTTTCGAGATGCGCCGCGGGCGCATCGTCATTCTCACGAAACGCCTGGATTTCACCGAAGGCGACATCACGTTCGGCGGCGGGCTGATTCCCGTGCTCAACATGGAAGCCAGCACGACATCCGCCCAGACGACGATTACGGTCAACGTGACGGGCATTGCCAACGACCCGCAGATATCCTTCTCCTCTTCTCCTGCCCTTCCGCAGGATGAGGTTCTGGCGCGATTGATCTTCGGTCAGTCCATGTCGCGCCTCTCGCCGGTGCAGATCGCCCAGCTTGCCGATGCAGTCAGTCAGTTGGCCGGTGGCGGCTCTAACTCGCTGCTGGAAACGCTGCGAAGCAATCTCGGCGTCGACGATATCGACATCAACACCGACGATACCGGCCAGACGACCGTTTCTGTCGGCCGCTACATCAACAATCGCACCTACCTTCAGGTCGAGCAGGGCGGTAGCGCCGGGGCAAGAGCCACCATCAATCTCGACGTCGGCCGCGGCGTCAAGCTGAAGGCTGGGGCGGGCACCGAAGGGGGCACTGCCGGCATATTCTACGAACGCGAATACTGACCGCGACTCCAGGGAAAATCGATGGCATCCAGAGAGATCACACTGATCGGCGTACCGCTTGAGGAAGGCTCGGGGCGTGGCGGCTGCGCCATGGGGCCGTCCGCATTCCGGCTGGCGGGCATTGCCAGTACATTGGCCGGGCTCGGCTATACCATTGTCGACAATGGCGATCTGCGCCCCTCCCCCGCCGCCGATCTGGATGACCGGCCCAGTGCGAAAAACCTGCCGATCGTCGGCGCCTTCACCCGGCAGCTCGCCGAACAAACCTATGAAAGCGCTGCCGCCGGCGCCGTCCCGGTTATTCTCGGCGGCGATCACAGCCTTTCCATGGGCAGCGTCTCCGGCATGGCACGTTACGCATGGGAGGCCGGCCGGCCGCTCTTCGTGCTCTGGCTCGATGCCCATGCCGATTTCAACACACCGGAAACCTCGCCCTCCGGAAACATCCACGGCATGCCGGTGGCCTTTTTTACCGGCCAGGCGGAGTTCGCGCCGATCCTCGATCCAAAACGGCCCTTCGTGGACCCGAGGAATGTCTTCCAGGTCGGCATCCGCTCGGTCGACGAGGAGGAGCGGGCGCTAATCGCCAGGCACGGCGTCAATGTCTTCGACATGCGCGCCATCGACGAGCACGGGATGGCCGCGATCATGCGGCAGGTCATCGCCGCCGTCGAGAAGGTGAACGGATTGCTCCATGTCAGTCTCGATGTGGACTTTCTCGATCCCGACATCGCCCCCGGCGTCGGCACCACCGTGCCGGGAGGTGCGACTTTCCGTGAAGCGCATCTCATCATGGAAATGCTGCACGACAGCGGCCTCGTGCGCTCACTCGATCTGGTGGAGCTGAATCCGTTCCTGGATGATCGCGGCAAGAGCGCCCGCATCATGGTGGAACTCACCGCAAGCCTGTTCGGCAAACGCGTGCTCGACCGCCCGACCCGTGCGGCTTGATCTCCCGCGGCAAGCCAAGCCGCAATGCTGCACAATGCCTTTGCCCATTCAGCTTTGTGCAACACTCTTCCCATAGGATCACCCCAAGCGCGACCGGGGCTCGAGAGGCATATGGCACGCGAACTTTACGGCAACGGTCGCGCCAGCGCGGTGCTCCCGTCCAGCCTTGGATCATTGGGAGAAATATCGATGGCGACCGCCAACTCCACGAATTACGGCAACGAGATGCTGGAGATCATCGCTTTCCGGCTTCACGATCAGGAGTTCTGCGTAAAGACGACGACGATCCGGGAAATTCGCGGTTGGGCGCCTTCGACGCCGATCCCACACGCGCCCGCCGATGTGATCGGCGTCATGAACCTGCGCGGCTCGGTTATTCCGATCATCGATCTCGCCTACAAGCTCGGAATGCATAGCACCGTTGCCAACGAGCGCAGCGCCATCGTGGTGGCGGAGGTCCACAACATGGTGATCGGCATGCTGGTGGATCGCGTCTCCGATATCCTGACGATCCCCTCCAGCCAAGTTCAGCCGGTTCCGGAAATCTCCGCATCTTTCGACAAGTCCTTCTGCGAGGGGGTCATCGCCAGCGAAGCCGGCATGATCTGCTTCCTGAATCTCGCCAAGATGTTCAAGGGCAACGAAGCCGAAGATCTCGCCGCATAGTTTCGAGGTCCCTCTTCTCATCGATCCGAAGCCGCCGGGCATTGCCCGGCGGCTTTTTCTGTAATGTAAGTAAAAACTTACCTATGTGGTCAGTATCTGCAATTTTCATAAATTACCTATTAATTTATACATGCTCCAATGGGGCCACAGGTATGAAACCTGAAGTTGAGTATCATCTAAAAATTTGGAAAATGGGCTGAGGACGGCGTGAAACCCGTCCTGTCAGAGGGGTCAAACATGTTGGGTTTAGGCAAGTCAGCGGAAGCGCGCCATGTGGTGGATGCCATATCGCGATCGCAGGCCGTGATCGAATTCGATCTTACGGGAAACATTCTCTACGCGAACGAAAACTTCTGTCGCGCCTTGGGCTACAGCCTGGCCGAGATAAAGGGAAAGCACCACCGCATCTTCTGCGATCCCGACTATGTCACATCAGCCGAGTACCGAGATTTCTGGGCCAATCTCGCTGCGGGAAAATTCGACGCGGGAGAGTATAGGCGCATCACTAAAGCGGGCGGCGACGTCTGGATTCAGGCGTCCTACAATCCGGTCTTCCGCTCCGGCAAGCCTTACAAGGTCGTCAAGTTCGCGGCCGATATCACCGCAGCCAAGCTCAAGGCTACCGATGATGCGGGCAAGCTTACGGCGCTGGACCAGTCGCAGGCGATCATCGAATTCACGCCGGAAGGCGAGATCCTGACTGCCAACGAAAACTTCTGTCGTGGGCTCGGCTACGAGCTTTCCGAAATCAAGGGCCGTCATCACCGGATGTTCTGCGACCCGGCCTATGCGGCTTCCCCGGAGTATGCTGCCTTCTGGCGCAGGCTTGCGGCGGGAGAGGTCATTGCCGATGAATTCGTGCGCTATGGGAAGGGGGGCCGGGAAATATGGATTCAGGCCGCTTACAATCCGATTCGGGACATGAACGGACAGGTGAGCAAGGTGGTGAAGTTCGCCACCGACGTCACTCCACGCATGAGCGCCATCGACGAGCTTGGAAACGGTTTGCAGGATCTCGCGGAAGGAAAGCTTGCCCAGAAGCTCGAACGACCCTTCGTGCCCAGCATGGAGAAGACCCGGCATGACTTCAATGCCGTCGCGGCAAAGCTTCGCGATGCCATGCAGACGGTTGCGGAAAACGCCTCGGCGATCGCCGCCGCTTCGGGCGAGATTCGCGACGCTTCCGACGAGCTTGCACGGCGAACAGAGCAGCAGGCGGCGTCGCTCGAAGAAACCGCCGCCGCCCTTGACCAGATCACGACGACGGTGGCCGATGCCAGCCGGCGCGCAGACGAGGCTGGGCGGCTGGTGACCCACACCAAGGAGAATGCCGAACAATCCGGCCTTGTCGTTCGGGATGCGATCACCGCCATGGATCAGATCGCCCAATCCTCCCGCGAGATCACCAATATCATATCGGTGATCGACGAGATCGCCTTCCAGACCAACCTTCTGGCGCTGAATGCCGGGGTGGAGGCTGCCCGGGCCGGGGAGGCCGGCAAAGGCTTTGCGGTCGTGGCGCAGGAAGTGCGCGAACTTGCCCAGCGCTCTGCAAGCGCCGCAAAGGAGATCAAGACGCTCATCAACACGTCGAGCCAACTCGTTTCCAACGGTGTCGATCTGGTTGGCCAAACAGGAACGGCACTTCGCGAAATCGTCGGCCAGGTTGCGGAAATCCACGGCAATGTCGCTGCGATCGTCGAAGCCTCGCGGGAGCAATCGACCGGGCTGAAGGAGATCAATCATGCGGTCAACCTGATGGATCAGGCGACCCAGCAGAACGCCGCGATGGTGGAAGAGACCACGGCAGCCAGCCACTCGCTTGCGGGTGAAGCCGAAAGCCTGCGGAAGCTTCTCGCTCAGTTCGATATCGGCGATATGCGCAGGGAAGAAAGCCCACGCGCCCAGCATACGCTCCAAACACGCGCCGCCTGACGCCGCTGTAGGCGTGAATACAAAAAAGGCGGCCCAAGGCCGCCTTTTTCCTTTGCCGGGGTTCTTAACCGAACAGAGCTAAGCTGCTCTTCAACGTTACCCAAATACCCCAGAGAAGCGGGATTCCGACGACGGCCCAGGCGAGTGCCGCCTTGGTATCGAGCCCGCCTTTGCCGATGCCGAAAGAACCGGTCGGGCCGGCATTCGCCGCAGCGGTCCTGGCCTGCAGGGCAGCGACTTCCTCATCCGGCATGAACCACTTTTCCGAGAGCGGCCGCACCAACGCATTGGCGATGAGGCCGAGCGCCAGCATGCCGGCGAGGATATACATGGTGCCGGTATAAAGCGCGGGCCCCGGCGCCACGCCCGCCGCGATCTGCGCTTCGCGGATGTAGTTCACGACCACCGGACCGACGATGCCGGCCGTCGCCCAGGCCGTCAGTAGACGCCCATGGATGGCGCCAACGAACTGCGTGCCGAAGATATCGGCGAGATAGGCCGGAATAGTCGCGAAGCCGCCGCCATACATGGACAGGATGATGCCGAAGGCGAGCACGAAGAGCGCCTTGCTGCCCATGTCGGCAAGCGTCGGAGCCGCCGCATAGAGCACGATGCCGATGATGAAGAAGGCATAATAAGTGTTCTTGCGGCCGATCTTGTCGGAAAGCGATGCCCAGAAGAAACGCCCTCCGATGTTGAACAGCGACAGGAGGCCGGTGAACCCCGCCGCGATGGCGGCGATCTGCGCCTTTTGTCCGGCGTCAAGCTGCGAGAAGGAAAGATCCGGGAGGCCGATCAGCGAGCCCGCGAAGATTTCCTGCAGCATCGGTGAGGCCATGCCGATGACCCCGATGCCGGCCGACACGTTCAGGCACAGCACCGCCCAGATCAACCAGAACTGCGGGGTCTTGTGCGCGTCGCGAAGGTGGACATGCTTATGGGTGATCATAGCCTTGCCGTTGTTGGCCGGAGGTGTCCACCCGTCCGGACGCCAGCCAGCCGGCGGAATGCGATAGCCGAAGGCGCCGCCCATCATGAAGGCGAAGTAGATGACCGCCATGACGATGAAGGTCTGCCAGACACCGACGGAGATATCGGTCTTGAAATAATTCATGAGAATATTGGCGAGCGGAGCGCCGATCATGGCACCGCCGCCGAAGCCCATGATGGCCATGCCAGTCGCCATGCCGCGGCGGTCCGGAAACCATTTGATGAGGGTCGAGACCGGCGAGATATAGCCGAGCCCGAGGCCGACACCGCCAATGACCCCGGCGCCGAGCCACATCAGCCAGAGCTGATGCGTCATCACGCCGAGAGCCGCGACCAGAATGCCGCCGCACCAGCAGCAGGCTGAGACGAAGCCGGCCTTCCGCGGACCTACCCGCTCGAGCCAGCCGCCCCAGATCGCCGCCGAGCATCCTAGCAACACGAAGAAAAGCGTATAGATCCAACCGAGGTCGGCAACACGCCAGTTACATGTCGTTGTGAAGAGAGCGGAAAGCAGGTTCAGGCTGCTACATGATGGATCAGGCGTTCCGGGTATCGCCCGCGAGAGCGGTAACCAGAATACGCTGAAGCCGTAAGCCATCCCGATGCAAAGATGGATGGCCAAAGCCGCCGGCGGCACGAGCCAGCGGTTGAAGCCTGCTTTTGCGACAATACGTTCCCTATCGAGGAGCCCGACATTGCCTGTCAGGCCCTCGTCCGTTGTTCCTGCAAATGCCATTAACAATACCCTCCTCTGGAATGTCGTGACTGAAGATCGTCACCCGTCCGGGCTTGTCCCCGACCGGCGGGTGCATTCACGCAGCGCTTTCCGGCCTGTTCGGCCAGGAAAGCGGTTCATTCGCTACCGGCCCCCTGCCGCTAGATCATTCTCGGCAGCGCCTTGTCCGACACCGCTCGCAGGGCCGACCTTATCCTCCGGTCTGCGGATCAACACGGAGGCCTCGATCACCAGCGGCAGCAAACCCTCGCCGCCCCGGTCGAGATGCTCGAAGAACTGCCGCCGCATGCGCGGCTCCCAGAACTTGTTGATATGCGTGGCAACTCCCTCAACCCGAACCTCTTCCGGCTGCGACATGAAGAAAGTGGCGATCTGGTTCGCCATACGGATCAGCTTGTCGTGGGTCTGGTCATGCGACATCGGCAACTGCTCCGGTACTGACGCGATCGCTGCGCGTGAAAATCTCGAAATCCTCGCCACGGGTCAGCGCGATCAGCGTCATGCCCGCGGTTTCCGCGGTGCGGATCGCGAGCGCCGTAGGCGCGGAAATGGCGATCAGAACCGACGACCCTATGATCGCGGCCTTCTGCACCATTTCCACGGAAATGCGGCTGGTCACGACGACCACGCCACCGGCCCCATCGAGCCCCTGGCTGAGGACCGCACCCGCGAGCTTGTCGAGCGCATTGTGCCGGCCGACATCTTCGCGAACCGCCAGAAGCCCCTCGCCGGGCACGAAAAACCCCGCGCCATGAACCGCATGGGTCTGCGCATTCAGAACCTGTGCGCCTCCGAGCGCTGCTGCAGCCTCGGCGATATCCCGTGCTGAAAGCGTCACGCTGCCCGCCGAGACATCCGGCACCGGCCGCACGGCCTGCTCGATCGATTCGATACCGCAAAGACCGCAACCGACCGGCCCGGCCATATGCCGCCGCCGCGCGCGCAGCGCCTCCTCCCTCTCCTGGGCAAGAGTAACCTGCACATCGAGTCCCGGACCTTCCTCGATCACGTTGATCGCCTCGATTTCCGCCGCCGATGCAATAATGCCCTCCGTCAGGCTGAAGCCCACCGCGAAATCCTCGATATCCGCCGGCGTGCCCATCATCACCGCATGGGTAGATCCGTCATAGGAGAAAGCTATCGGCACTTCCTCCGGCACCACGCGCGAGCCTCGGCGGATCACGCCATTGCGTCGCGTAATCTCGAGAGCTGTTGCGATGGTGGCCGGCATCACTCCGCAGCCTCCAGCTTGCCGGCGATACGGCGGGACCGACGTGACAGTTCCTCGTAATCTTCCTGCCACTCGGTCGGTCCGTTGGAGGGTGAGACCTGCACCGCCGTCACCTTGTATTCCGGACAATTGGTCGCCCAGTCGGAGAAGTCCGTGGTGATGACGTTCGCCTGTGTGTCGGGATGGTGGAAGGTCGTATAGACCACGCCCGGCGCCACGCGATCAGTGATGAGGGCGCGCAGCGTCGTATCGCCCGAGCGGCTGGCGAGCTTGATCCAATCGCCTTCCTTGATGCCGCGTTGCTCGGCATCGTGCGGATGAATTTCCAGCCGGTCTTCCGCATGCCAGGCGACGTTTTCCGTACGCCGGGTCTGAGCGCCGACGTTGTATTGGCTAAGGATGCGGCCGGTGGTCAGCAGCAGCGGGAAGCGCGGGCCGGTCTTCTCGTCCGTCGGCACATATTCCGTGCGGATGAACTTGCCCTTGCCACGGACGAAGCCGTTGACATGCATGATCGGCGAGCCTTCCGGGAACTTCTCGTTGCAAGGCCACTGAACAGAGCCCATCTTTTCGAGATAGTCGTAGGAGACCAGCGCGAAGCTCGGCGTCGTCGCCGCGATCTCGTCCATGATCTCGGACGGATGCGTGTAATTCCAGGCAAGCCCCATCGCCTGCGCCAGCTTCTGGGTGACTTCCCAATCCGCATAGCCGTTCTTCGGGCTCATGACCTTGCGAACGCGGTTGATGCGGCGTTCGGCATTGGTGAACGTGCCATCCTTTTCCAGGAAGGTGGAACCCGGCAGGAAAACGTGGGCGTAATTGGCGGTCTCGTTGAGGAAGAGATCGTGGACAACGACGCATTCCATCGCTGCGAGGCCGGCAGAGACATGCTTGGTGTCCGGGTCGGACTGCAGGATATCCTCGCCCTGGATATAGATGCCCTTGAAAGTGCCTTCGACAGCGGCATCCAGCATATTGGGAATGCGCAGACCCGGCTCGTTGTTGAGCGTGACGCCCCAGAGCTTCTCGAAGGTCTCGCGCGTGGCATCGTCCGAGATGTGGCGATAGCCCGGAAGCTCGTGCGGAAAGGAACCCATGTCGCATGAGCCCTGCACATTGTTCTGGCCGCGTAGCGGGTTCACGCCGACACCCGGGCGGCCGATATTGCCGGTTACCATGGCAAGATTGGCGATCGCCATGACCGTGGTCGAGCCCTGGCTGTGCTCGGTGACGCCGAGACCGTAGTAGATCGCGCCATTTCCGCCGGTGGCGTAGAGACGGGCCGCACCCCGGACGAGCTCGGCCGGAACGCCGGTATATGTCTCGGCAGCTTCCGGGCTGTGCTGCTCTTCGGAAACGAAGGCCGCCCAATCCTCGAATTCGGACCAGTCGCAACGCTCGCGGATGAATTTCTCGTCGAACAGGCCTTCCGTGACGATGACATGCGCCAGCGACGTCAGCACGGCGACATTGGTGCCGGGTTGCAACGGCAAGTGATAGGAGGCCTCCACATGCGGCGTCTTGACGAGGTCGATACGGCGCGGATCGATGACGATCAGCTTGGCGCCCTGGCGAAGCCGCTTCTTGAGCCGCGAGCCGAAGACCGGATGCCCATCGGTCGGATTGGCGCCGATGACGATGACCACATCGCTCTGTTCGACGGAATCGAAGTTCTGCGTGCCGGCCGACGTACCGAAGGCCTGGCCGAGGCCGTAGCCGGTCGGCGAATGGCAGACGCGGGCGCAGGTATCCACGTTGTTGTTGCCGAAGCCCGCGCGGATCAGCTTCTGGACGAGGAAGGTTTCCTCGTTCGTGCAGCGCGAGGAGGTGATGCCGCCGATCGAATCGCGGCCGTATTGATATTGGATGCGCCGGAATTCGGATGCCACATGCGCGAAAGCCTCCTCCCAGGTGACCTCGCGCCAGGGATCGGTGATCTTTTCGCGGATCATCGGGTTGAGGATGCGGTCCTTGTGGGTGGCATAACCATAGGCGAAGCGGCCCTTGACGCAGGAATGGCCGCGGTTCGCCTGGCCATCCTTATAGGGCACCATGCGCACCAACTCCTCGCCGCGCATTTCCGCCTTGAAGGAGCAGCCGACGCCGCAATAGGCGCAGGTGGTGACCGCCGAATGTTCCGGCTGGCCAATCTCGATGACCGACTTTTCCGTTAGCGTCGCCGTCGGGCAGGCCTGGACGCAGGCGCCGCAGGAAACGCATTCGGAATCAAGAAAATGCTCGTGCATGCCGGGCGAGACGCGCGACCCGAAACCCCGACCCTCGATCGTCAGCGCAAACGTGCCCTGCACTTCCTCGCAGGCTCGCACGCAGCGGGAGCAGACGATGCACTTGGAAGGATCATAGGTGAAATACGGATTCGACTCGTCCTTCGGCATCCACTTGGCGTTGACCTCGCCATTGTTGCGCGCCTTGACGTGGTTATCGCCCTCATAGCCGTAGCGTACATCGCGAAGGCCTACGGCGCCGGCCATGTCCTGCAGCTCGCAGTCGCCATTGGCGGCGCAGGTGAGACAGTCGAGCGGGTGGTCGGAGATATAGAGCTCCATCACGCCTTTGCGTATGTCCTTCAGCCGTCCCGTCTGCGTGTGGACGATCATGCCCGGCGTGACCGGCGTGGTGCAGGAAGATGGCGTACCGTTGCGGCCTTCGATCTCCACGAGACAGAGGCGGCAGGAACCGAACGCATCGACCATATCCGTCGCACAGAGCTTCGGCACCTTGATGCCTGCCTCCATGGAGGCGCGCATGATGGAAGTGCCTTCCGGCACGGTGATCTCGCGCCCGTCGATGGTCAGCGTCACCTGTGCTTCGGATTGGGAAGCGGGCGTTCCGTAGTCGATTTCTTGGATCAGGGACATGGTGTCACTCCGCCGCTTCGATGAGGGGTGTTGGGGCGAAATCCTCCGGGAAATGCGTCATCGCGCTCATCACCGGATAGGGCGTGAAGCCGCCAAGCGCACAAAGCGAGCCGAACTTCATCGTGTTGCAGAGGTCGGCCAGAAGCTCGCGATTCTTCTCGGGCTCGATGCCTTGGGCGATCTTATCCGCCGTTTCGACGCCTCGGGTCGAGCCTATGCGGCAGGGCGTGCACTTGCCGCAGCTTTCGATAGCGCAGAACTCCATGGCAAACCGCGCCTGCTTCAGCATATCCACGGCATCGTCGAAGACTGTGATCCCGGCGTGACCGATCAGACCATCCCTTGCCGCAAAAGCCTCGTAGTCGAACGGCGTATCGAACAGTGCGCGCGGGAAATAGGCCCCGAGCGGCCCGCCCACCTGCACCGCCTTCACGGGCCGGCCCGTCGCCGTACCGCCACCGATCTGGTCTACGATCTCACCAAGCGATAGGCCGAAAGCCGTTTCGAAAAGCCCGCCATGCCTGACGTTACCGGCGATCTGGATCGGGATCGTGCCGCGAGACCGGCCCATGCCGAAATCACGATAGAAGGCGGCACCCCTCTCCATGATGACCGGGACGGAGGCCAGCGAAATGACATTGTTGACCACTGTCGGCCGGCCGAGGAAGCCTTTCAGCGCCGGCAGCGGCGGCTTTGCGCGCACGATGCCGCGCTTGCCCTCCAGCGAATTGAGGAGCGAAGTCTCCTCGCCGCAGACATAGGCGCCGGCGCCGGAGCGGATCTCGATGTCGAAGGCGTATGAGGAACCCATGACGGAGGAGCCGAGAATACCGGCTTCGCCAGCGATCCTGATCGCTTCGGTCATCGTCGCGATCGCATGCGGATATTCCGAGCGGGTATAGACGTAACCCTTGGTGGCGCCGGTCGCGATGCCTGCGATAATCATGCCTTCGATCAGTACGAAGGGATCGCCCTCCATGATCATGCGGTCGGCAAAGGTGGCGCTATCGCCCTCGTCGGCATTGCAGACGATGTATTTCTGCGGCCCCGCCGCATCCATCACCGTCTTCCACTTGATGCCGGTCGGAAAGCCTGCGCCGCCGCGGCCGCGAAGCCCGCTGTCGGTGACTTCCTTCACGATATCCGCGGGGGTGGTCGCGATGGCCTTCGCAAGACCCGCAAAGCCGCTGTGCTTGCGATAGTCCTCGATCGAGAGCGGATCGGTGATTCCGCAACGCGCAAAGGTCAGGCGTGTCTGCTGACGAAGGAACTCGATCTCCTCCGTCAGCCCGAGACAGAGTGGATGAGGTGCGCCGCTCAGTAGGCCTGCATCGAAGAGGCTTGCCACATCGCCGGCCTTCACGGGACCGTAGGCGATACGCCCGCGATCGGTTTCGACTTCGACCAGCGGCTCCAGCCAGAACATGCCGCGCGAACCGTTGCGCACGATCTTGGCGTCGAGGCAACGCGCCTCGATCTCCTGGGCGACTGCTTTCGCCACCTTCTCGGCGCCGAGCGCGAGCGCTGCTGCGTCACGCGGAACGAATATCGTCACCGTCATCGGCGTGCCTCCACAACGATTTCGGAAAGACAGTGCTCGTCGACCCGGCCGTAGACTTCATCATCGAGCATTGCAGCGGGCGCGCAGGCGCATAAGCCGAGACAGAAGACTGGCTCCAGCGTCACAGCTCCGTCACGCGTCGTTTCATGGAAGTCGATGCCGAGAAGCTGCTTCACGCGCTCTGCAATCCGATCGCCACCCATCGATTGGCAAGCCTCCGCGCGACAGAGCTTCAGCACATGCCGACCGGCCGGGTGATCGCGGAAATCGTGATAGAAGGTGACGACGCCATGCACCTCGGCGCGCGACAGGTTGAGCTCGTTTGCGATGATCGGCTTCACCTCGTCCGGCACATAGCCGAACTCCGCCTGGATCGCATGCAGGATCGGCAGCATCGGGCCTTCAAGATGCTTCAGATCCCTGATGATCTGAAGCGACCGCTCAGCAGGGTCGCCGGCGGAAACGCGCATGTTCATGTCTCATTGCCTCCCGGCTGGTCCAGGAAACGGCGCGAGGAGCGCCGCCCGGAACAGGACGCGGCGAAGCTGTCCGACAATCTTACTTCGCCGACTGTGATGGAATGTCACAACAGGGAGGCGCAACCGTCAATAAAGGAGATCGGTTACGCGATAGAAAAAAACTATCAAGCCATGGCCGCCGGCGTGAGGCTACGCGCCTGATGAAGCAGGGCGGAAACCAGAGGCGTAAACGGCTCGCGATGGGTCGCCACCAGCCCGACGATGTGGCTCGCCTCCGGACCAACGATCGGAATGGTGCGAATCTGCTTCGAAAACCCAAAGGATCGGGCGACATTGCGGGGCATGATGCTGGCCCAGCGGCCGGTCCCCACATGCGAAAGCAGCACCACCATGGAGTTCGACTCGAGCATAGGCTTTATCGTCACCCCGGCCTCGGCCAGATGCTGGTTGATGATCCGCCGGTTCTGCATGTCCGGCGTCAATAGACAAAGCCTAAGATCGGCCATTTCCTTCCAGGTGACCTGCTCGCGGTCGGCATATTGCGTGCCCACCGCCGTCACCAGATTGTAGCGTTCGGCATAGAGAGGCACGCTGGTGACGCGGCCGAGCGGCTCGTTGTCCAGATAGGTGATGCCCGCGTCGATCTCGAAATTGTCGAGTTGGGAAAGCACCTGCAGCGAGTTGCGGGATACGACCGAGAACGTCACGTCGGGATGCTTTTCCTGGAAAGGCTCTGTGAGTCGCGGGATCATCGCCAGCGCGGTGGGGATGGAGGCGAGACGGATATGCCCGGCAAGGCCTTTCCGGGCAGCACGCATCTCCTCGCGCATGGTGCGGGCATCGCCGACAATTCGCCGCGCCCATTCCAGCACCCGTTGCCCCTCGGGGGTCAGGCCCTGGAAGCGCGAACCGCGAACCACAAGCTGCACGCCGAGCTGATCCTCGAGCTGCCGGATGGCAGCCGAAAGCGACGGTTGCGTAATACCGCACTCTTCCGCCGCGCGGCCGAAATGGCCTTCACGAGCCAATGCAATGAAGAATTCCAGCTTGTCGATCATCGGCGCTCTCCCATGCAAGGGCTATCGCGTTCCGACCCTTGATACAACTGCGCCCCGAAGCCCGATCGCTCCCCCGATTGGCAAATGGCCTGCACCTCGCAACGATGAAAAGGAAAAAGGCGGCTTTTCAGCCGCCTTGATGAATTCCCATTTTGCCCTGATCAGGCCGGCAGGATTGCGCCGTGCAGATCGGTCAGCTGCGCCAGATATTCCTCGAGCTTCGTCTTGTGCTCGTGGCTGGTCGCCGCATTGACATCGGCCTGGGTTGCCTCGATGCGCTTCTGAAGCGTCTCGCGGTTAATCTCGCTCATTGGCACGGCCGCCTCGGCAAGGAGCGTGCAGCCGGTCGGGAGGATATCGGCGAAACCGCCGAACACCACGTATTGGTTCGTCTGCCCCGAGGCCAGCTTCACCGTGACGATGCCGGGCTTGACCGTGGTCATCGTGGGCGCATGGTTGGCCAGAACCGTCATTTCGCCAAGCGTTGCCGGGATGACGACTTCCGTAGCCTTCTCCGAGACAAGCAGGCGCTCCGGCGAAACCAGTTCAAAGTTGAAAGCGTCGGCCATAGCGGTTCACTTCTTCACGTGTTGCATGCAGAGGCGCGTCGCAACGCAACGCGCCCGCTCTGTATTGCTTTAAGCAGCCTCTGCCAGCTTCTTGGCCTTCTCGATGGCTTCTTCGATCGAGCCGACCATATAGAAGGCAGCTTCCGGCAGGTGGTCGTACTCGCCGTTGACCAGGCCCTTGAAGCCCTTGATCGTGTCTTCGAGAGCCACCAGCTTGCCCGGCGAACCGGTGAAGACTTCGGCGACGAAGAACGGCTGCGACAGGAAACGCTCGATCTTGCGGGCGCGGGCAACCGTCATCTTGTCCTCTTCGGACAGTTCGTCCATGCCGAGGATGGCGATGATGTCCTGCAGCGACTTGTAGCGCTGCAGCGTCGTCTGAACCTTACGGGCAACGTCGTAGTGCTCTTCGCCGACCACCATGGGGTCGAGCATGCGCGAGGTGGAGTCGAGCGGATCGACGGCCGGATAAATGCCCTTTTCCGCAATCGAACGCGACAGAACCGTCGTTGCGTCCAAGTGGGCGAACGATGTTGCCGGAGCCGGATCGGTCAAGTCGTCGGCCGGAACGTAAATGGCCTGAACCGAGGTGATCGAGCCCTTGGTCGTGGTGGTGATGCGTTCCTGCATCTGACCCATATCGGTGGCAAGCGTCGGCTGATAGCCCACGGCCGAAGGAATACGGCCGAGCAGAGCCGAAACTTCCGAGCCAGCCTGGGTGAAGCGGAAGATGTTATCGACGAAGAACAGAACGTCCTGACCCTTGTCGCGGAAGTCTTCAGCGATCGTCAGACCCGTCAGAGCGACGCGGGCGCGGGCGCCCGGCGGTTCGTTCATCTGGCCGTAGACCAGCGCAGCCTTGGAGCCTTCGCCACCGCCATGCTTGTTGACGTTCGATTCGATCATTTCGTGGTAAAGATCGTTGCCTTCACGGGTACGCTCACCAACGCCCGCGAACACGGAGTAACCACCGTGCGCCTTTGCAACGTTGTTGATCAGTTCCATGATCAGAACGGTCTTGCCGACGCCGGCACCGCCGAAGAGACCGATCTTGCCGCCCTTTGCGTAAGGCGCGAGCAGGTCGACGACCTTGATGCCGGTGACCAGAATCTGGCCTTCCGTAGACTGCTCGACATAGGCCGGAGCATCCTGGTGGATCGAACGGAGCTTGGTGCGGTCAAGCGGACCTGCTTCGTCGACCGGTTCGCCGATGACGTTCATGATGCGGCCGAGCGTCTGCTCGCCGACCGGAACGGAGATCGGAGCGCCGGTGTTCTTGACCGGCTGGCCGCGAACGAGACCTTCGGTCGAGTCCATCGCGATCGTGCGAACGGAGTTTTCACCGAGGTGCTGCGCGACTTCGAGAACGAGGCGATTGCCGTTGTTGTCGGTTTCGAGCGCGTTCAGGATCGGCGGCAGGTCGCCTTCGAATGCGACGTCGACGACAGCGCCGATGACCTGCGTCACCTTGCCGGACGCCGCCTTATTCAGGGTAGCTGCTTTAGCCATGTTTCTTACCCTCTTTCTCTCGCTCAGAGCGCTTCCGCGCCCGAAATAATTTCAATGAGTTCCTTGGTGATCTGAGCCTGGCGCTGACGGTTATAGGAAAGCGTCAGCTTGTTGATCATCTCACCGGCGTTGCGCGTGGCATTGTCCATCGCGCTCATCTGCGCGCCATAGAAGGAAGCGTTGTTCTCCAGGATCGCGCGAAAGATCTGCACGGCCACGTTCTTGGGCAGCAAGTCCTCGAGGATTTCCTGTTCTCCGGGCTCATACTCATAGAGCGCCGCGGATGCATCCGCTGCTTCCGAGACTTCGAACTTGGCCGGAATGATTTGGCTAGCTGTCGCAACCTGCGAGATCACCGACTGGAAGCGCGCATAGAACAGCGTCGCCACGTCGAATTCGCCTGCATTGAACAGCGCGAGAACCTTGTGGGCCACTTCGTCAGCCTGGGCGAAACCGAGCTGCTTCACCTCGCGGAACGTCACATAATCGATGATGTTCTCGCGGAAGCTCCGGCGCAGAACGTCGTTGCCCTTGCGACCGACCGTCAGGATCTTGACGGTCTTGCCTTCGGCAAGCAGCTTCAGCGCATGTTCGCGGGCAAGGCGGATGATGGAGGAATTGAAGCCGCCGGCCAGCCCGCGCTCGCCGGTGGCGACCACCAGGAGGTGGACCTGATCGCGGCCCGTCCCCGCCAGAAGACGCGGAGCCTCCGCGTTCCCAGCATTTGCGGCACTCAAGCCCGCCAGCACCTTGTTCATGCGTTCCGCGTAAGGACGGGCAGCTTCGGCCGCCTCCTGCGCACGGCGCAGCTTCGCCGCGGCGACCATTTTCATCGCCTTGGTGATCTTCTGCGTCGCCTTGACGGAGGCGATCCGGTTTTTCAGATCCTTAAGTGAAGGCATCCGTTATCGGTCCCCTGGGGGTTAGTTGGGCTTGATCCGTTCTCAGGCGAAAGACTTGGCGTAGCTGTCGAGCGCCGCCTTCAGCTTTGCCTTCGTGTCGTCAGACAGCTGCTTGTCGGTGCGGATCGCATCGAGAATAGCCTTGCCTTCGGAGCGGAGGTAGGAGAGCAGACCCTGCTCGAACTTGCCGACCTGGTTGACCGCGATCTTGTCCAGATAGCCGTTCACGCCGGCGAAGATCACCGCAACCTGTTCTTCCGTCTTGAGCGGCGAGAACTGCGGCTGCTTCAGGAGCTCGGTGAGACGCGCACCGCGGTTCAGCAGGCGCTGCGTCGCGGCATCGAGATCCGAACCGAACTGGGCGAAGGCGGCCATTTCGCGATACTGGGCGAGCTCGCCCTTGATCGAACCGGCAACCTGCTTCATCGCCTTGATCTGAGCGGCGGAACCGACGCGGGAAACCGACAGACCGACGTTCACGGCAGGGCGGATACCCTGGTAGAACAGGTCGGTTTCAAGGAAGATCTGACCGTCGGTGATCGAGATCACGTTGGTCGGGATGAACGCGGAAACGTCGTTACCCTGGGTTTCGATGACCGGCAGAGCGGTGAGCGAACCGGCGCCCTTTTCGTCGCTGAGCTTTGCAGCACGCTCAAGCAGGCGGGAATGCAGGTAGAAAACGTCGCCCGGATAGGCTTCGCGGCCCGGCGGGCGGCGCAGCAGCAGGGACATCTGGCGATAGGCGACAGCCTGTTTGGAAAGGTCGTCGTAACCGATCAGCGCATGCTGACCGTTGTCGCGGAAATATTCGCCCATCGCGCAACCGGCGAACGGAGCGAGATACTGCATCGGCGCCGGATCGGAAGCCGTCGCAGCAACGATGATCGAGTACTGCAGCGCGCCGCGCTCTTCGAGAACCTTGACGAACTGGGCAACCGTCGAACGCTTCTGGCCGATGGCGACATACACGCAGAACAGCTTGTCGTTGTCCGGGCCGTTATCGTGGATGGCCTTCTGGTTCAGAATCGTATCGAGGATGATCGCGGTCTTGCCGGTCTGGCGGTCGCCGATGACGAGCTCGCGCTGGCCGCGGCCAACAGGGATGAGAGCGTCGATGGCCTTGAGGCCGGTCGACATCGGCTCATGCACTGACTTGCGCGGAATGATGCCGGGAGCCTTGACGTCGACGCGGGCGCGACGGGTCGCATTGATCGGACCCTTGCCGTCGATCGGGTTGCCGAGCGCATCGACGACGCGGCCGAGCAGTTCCGGACCGACCGGAACGTCGACGATCGCGCCGGTGCGCTTGACGGTATCGCCTTCCTTGATGTCGCGGTCGGAACCGAAGATGACCACACCGACATTGTCGGTTTCAAGGTTCAGCGCCATACCGCGGATGCCGCCCGGGAACTCGACCATCTCACCGGCCTGGACATTGTCCAGACCGTAGACGCGGGCAATACCGTCGCCGACGGAAAGAACCTGTCCGACTTCGGAAACTTCAGCCTCCTGGCCGAAATTCTTGATTTGATCCTTCAGAATTGCGGAAATTTCCGCGGCGCGGATATCCATCAGCCAACCTCTTTCAGTGCAAGCTTAAGGGTGGAAAGTTTGGTGCGAAGGGAGGTATCGATCTGGCGAGAGCCGACCTTGACGATCAGGCCGCCGAGGAGCGACGGATCGACCGTGACGGCGATCGCCACATCCTTGCCAGTGACGCCCTTCAGCGCCGACTTGAGTTCTTTTTCCTGCGCCGCGGTCAGCGCATGGGCCGAGGTGACTTCGGCGGTAACTTCACCGCGATGCTCGGCGGCAATCACGCGATAGGCGCGGATCATGCCGGGCAGCGCAAACAGACGGCGATTGCCGGCAACGACCTTCAGGAAATTGGCGACAAGCCCCTTTACCCCGGCCTTTTCGGCAATGGCGGCCACAGCCTTCTGCTGATCCTCGGCGGAAAATACCGGGCTTGCGACCAGGCGACGCAGGTCTTCACTTTCGTCCATCAGCGCCTGAAAACGATCGAGATCGGCTCCGACCGCATCGATCGATCCGGTTTCGAGAGCGAGTTCGAAAAGCGACGAAGCATAGCGCTCCGCCACACCGGAAATAAGCTGGGACGTGTCAGCCACGGGCACAGTTTCCCTGAATTGCCATCCAAGCGCCAAACCTCACGGGAGAGATCCGGCAAAGCCTTGAAATCGTTTGATTATTCCCCAGAACCTGCAGGGCGCCCGCCCTACCCTTTCTGACTTTCGCGGTCCGTCTAGCATAGGATGTAGGGACTCGCAACACGCGTGATAACGGAAAAAGCCTGCTGCGCAAGGGCTCAATCGATTTTTATGGCGCAAGCAGCGGAATATCGGCAGCTTTTCGACCAAGACGTCAAAATGCACGCCTTACAGATAGCCGAAGACATAGGCGAGCGGCCCGGCGGAAAGAACAACCTCAAGTAGGAAAATCAGGATATTCCGCGGTGTGAGAGCCCGATCCAGGATGCAAGCCAGCAAGCGTCCCATTGCCGCGAAGGCAAGCGCAATTCCAAGCGCCATATAAAGCCAGTCTTGCGCGAGCAGGATCGGCAGGAGGCCGAGACCCAGATACTGGGCGCCGATCGAACGGACGGAAGCGTAGCCTTCCGGCCGTATGCCCCCGATATGGAAGGCGGAAAGGCGAAGCACCGTTGCCGGAAAGACCAGCACGAAAAGGCCGATGACCGCCGTTGCCGCTGCCCCGGTAAAGGCGAGCTGTTCCCCCAGCTCGGTGGGAAAATAGAATTCCATGCCGCCCTCAAATCAATCGAATCGCGGTGTTTTTATCGCATACCGCCGCAAGCCGCAAAAACCCGGTCAGAGAAAGCTTTGCGGATCAATGTCGACTTGGATCTGCACCGAGCCTCTCTGTTTGGGGCCGTTCGCCAGCATTGTCCGCAGGTATGCCTGCATGTCGGAATTCCGGCGGCCATGCACCAGCAGCCGGAAACGATGCCGGCCGCGCACCAGCGCAAGCGGAGCCTCGGCGGGACCGAGCACGGAAATGCCGGAGACCTGCGGCGCGGCCGCCCGCAAGCCACGGGCATGGCTTTCCGCATCCGCCCTGGTATCGGCCGAAACGATGAGCGAAGCGAGGCGCCCGAAGGGTGGCAGGATCGCCTTTTCCCGCTCGGCGATTTCCCGCTCGTAGAAAGCTCCGGCATCCCCCGAGACGATCGCCTGCATCACTGGATGCTGAGGCTGAAAGGTCTGCAGCAGGCCATGGCTTTTCAAGCCTGTTCGCCCGGCGCGCCCCGTTACCTGCGAAAGAAGCTGGAAGGTCCGCTCGGCCGCGCGCGGATCGCCATTGGCAAGCCCAAGGTCCGCATCGACGATGCCCACCAGCGTCATCAGCGGGAAATTGTGGCCCTTGGCGACGAGCTGGGTGCCGATGACGATGTCCGCGTCGCCCCTGGCGATCGCCTCCAGTTCCAGGCGCATGCGCTTGACCCCGCCGAGAAGATCGGAAGACATCACGATCGTACGCGCCTCGGGAAAGTGTTTTTCCACCTCCTCGGCAATCCGCTCCACGCCCGGTCCGCAAGCGACCAGATGATCGAGCGTGCCGCATTCCGGGCAGGCTTCGGGTGTCGGTTCGGCATAGCCGCACTGGTGGCATTGGATCTGGTTTTTGAACCGATGCTCGACAAGCCAGCTAGAGCATTGCGGACATTGGAAGCGGTGACCGCAGACGCGGCAGAGCGTCAGGGGCGCATAGCCGCGACGATTGAGAAAGAGCAAGGCCTGTTCGCCGCGTTCGATGGTCTTGCTGATTGCCCGGAGCAGCACCGGTGAGAGAAAACCTCCCCTTTCCGGCGGATGCCGGCGCATGTCTACGACATGCAGGTCGGGCAGCGCCGCATCGCCGAAACGGGTCGGCAGATGCACGGTATTGTAGCGCCCCGAAAGCCCGTTCACCTGGCTTTCGACGGAGGGCGTGGCGGAAACCAACACGATCGGGAAATCGCCGATCCGGGCGCGCACGACCGCCATGTCGCGGGCATTATAGAAGACGCGATCTTCCTGCTTGTAGGCCGGATCGTGCTCTTCGTCGACGATGATGAGGCCAAGCTCCTCGAAAGGCAGGAAGAGTGCCGAACGGGCACCCGCCACCACGCGCACCTCGCCCGTCACGATCCCGCGCCACACCTTTTCGCGCATGCGAGGGGAAAGATCGGAATGCCATTCGCCGGGCTTGGCGCCGAAACGATCCTGGAAGCGTTCGAGGAAACTTGAGGTGAGCGCGATCTCCGGCAAGAGGATCAGCACCTGCTTTCCGCGCTTCAGCGTCTCGGCGATCGCTTCGAAATAAACCTCCGTCTTGCCCGATCCCGTGACCCCATCGATAAGTGAAGCCGAAAAGCCCCCTTTGCGGATCGCTTCGACGATATCGACTGCGGCTTCCTTCTGCGGTCCCTGTATCCGCGGTTCCACATAGTCCGGGTCGGGCCTCGCCACCACGGGCGGAGGAGGCAGGAAGACCGTCTCGAAAATGCCCTGAGCCGTCAGACCGTCGATCACGCTCAGGGAAACGCCGGCCGCATGCGCGAGCCCGCTGCGGGTCCAGGGCACGTCTTCGTCGCCGGCAAGCTGGAGGACCTTCGAGCGGGCGGACGTCATCCGCTCCGGCTCTCCGCCGAGATAGCGCAGCCCCTCCACCATCGGTTCAGGGTCGAGGGCAGCCGGCGCCCGGATCGCCATGCGCGCCACCAGGCCCGGAGGCGAAAGCGTATAGGATGCCACCCATTCGATGAAGCTGCGCATCTCCTTCGAAAGCGGCGGACAATCGAAGACCAGCGTGATCGGCCGCAGCTTCTTGGGGTCGAGCGTCTCGTCGTTGTCGCCATCCCAGACCACGCCGATCAATTGCCGGGGGCCGACCGGCACCTGCACGACCGATCCCGGCTCCACATGAGCGCCTTCCGGCACGGCATAGCTATAGGGGCCCGGCACCGGCAGCGGCACCAGGACAGGCACCACGCGGTTTACCGCCGGCGCTTCGAACAGCGTGCCGAAGAGATCGGAAGAATCCTTGTCCATCAGCCGGGACCATGCCCCGATGAGAAATAAAAGAAAACCATAAAGAGCGCGTAGCGGCTATTCCGCCTCGTCATCCATCATGCCGGTAAGCCGCATGCCGTCGATCCACGTTGCACCATCCTGGCGGATTACCCGGCGCGAGCGTGTGCCGCATCGAGCCTCCACTTGTTCTGCAAGCTGTTCCGAATGGGTAACGACCCAAACCTGGCTGCTGCGCGTCGCTCCAGCGACCATATCGGCCAACGGCGACAGCATGTCCGGATGCGGGCTTGCTTCCGGCTCATTGAGCGCGATCAACGGTGGCTGACGATAGGACATCAGGGCTGCCGCCAAACCCAGAAAGCGGATCTGTCCATCGGAAAGCTCGCGCGGCTGGAAAACCCGCTTGGGAAAATCAGGAAAGACAAGCCCGAATTCCGCATATTCACCCGGCAGCGGTACCGAAAGCCTTGCTCCGTTGAAGGCCGAAGCGATGGCCCCATCGAGATCGGCGGTATCCTCGCGAATATGGGTAAGGGTCGCCAGCACGCCGCGAGATTGCTGCCATCCTGATCCAGAAGCGGCGAGGTGACCGCAAGGCACGGCTGCCTGAGTGGCGAACGCGATCGGTGCGGAAGCCGTGATAGAACCTCCAGGCATCGACCGCACGGCGAAAGGTACCGACCTCCGGATAATGCCCGGCATCGCCCAGAAGCGCGATCGCGGTTTCGGAAGCCAGCGCCTGCTCCGGATATTCCTCCATACGGCCGCGTTCGCCGCGAACCATGATGCCAGGCCCCGCCCTCTTCATCATCGTCACGGGCCGGGTGCCGGTCTCGATGGACAGCTCTTCCATCTTGATCTGCGGCTCGAAGGCAAAGCCGGCCGCGGCCGGCGGACGCAACCCCGCCTCGACACGATAGCGAAAGATTATCGCCCGCTCCTCGTCGATGAGCTCCACTTCGAATTTGATGCGAAAATTCTTCTCCTCCCGTCGCGGACCGGACCAGAGGGCAGACGCCATGCCGCCTTCGGCGGCGATCTCATGGGCCAGATTTCCGCGCACGGCAGCCTGCACGAGCTGCAGCGCCCGGTAGAGATTGGATTTGCCGACGCCATTCTCGCCGATGAACAGGTTGACGCCAGCGATATCCATGCGGATTGCGCGGAGTGAGCGGTAATTGGCGGCGGACATGGAGCGAAGCTGCATGTCCTTACTTCTACATGATCGCTGGCAAAGCCGGAATGCGCATCAATCCCGAGGCGGGCTGGCGAAACGAGAATTGCCGTCCGCGGCGAGCTCGAAGACCGTATGATACTCGAGCGCCTTCGTCACTTCGGTAATATCGCCGTCCAACTGATCTGGCTGGATCATCTGTCCGACCGTGAAATCGAAGCGGTTGCCCTTCTTGTTCAGAAGCTCGTAAAAGACGGTCATGTCGCGCAATTCGGTCGACCACTTGGCGAACCAGTAGAAGAGGCCGGAATTGCGCGCCCGCATGTGCACCGGCAGGATCGGTAGGTTGTATTTGCGGGCAAGTCCGACGGCCGAGGTCTTCCACGGCCGCTCGTTGAGTTTTCCGTCCGCCCAGTAGGCGATGCGGCCGGAGGGAAAGAGCACCATAACCTTGCCGTCTTCCACGGACTTGTTGGTGAGCAGCAGCGTCTCCCGTGCCTTCAGCTTGCTCTTGAATTCCTCGCGCCATTCGACGGGAATGATCATCTCGGCAAACCGCGGATTGACGCGCACGGCATCGCGATTGGCGAAAACCATCATGTCGGGCCGCCGTGCCTTCAATACGTCGAACACCGCTACCCCATCCGCGATCCCGGTCGGATGATTGCTCACGAGAATAAAGCCACCGGTCTCCGGTATCCGTTCGCTATTCTCCACTCGCACGTCGAGTTTGAGGAGGTCGCTCATATATTGAAAGGACTGGAAGCCGGGCAGGCTCGCGATATCGTTGGCGAACTCGATCGCGCGGCCATAACGAAGCAATGTATAAAGAAAGGGTCGCATCACCGGCCAGAGCGGATGCTTGACGATTCGCTCACCTCTTTCGGCGATCAAGGTATCGACGATGTGGCCAGGTCTACCGTGGGAAACCAGGGCAATCGCTTCGGCGAACTGCCCGAACATGGTCATGGAATCACGGCGCGCCATGCAAACTCCCGCAAACAGGCCCCACCCTATATCTCAGTCGTCTGTGATCTAACAATGACATACTTGCCTGTCCTTTTAGGAATTCGTAACCCCGTCGACAGCAATCTGGGGCACTGCCTCCGTGATTCAACAGGTGCCGGATTGAACGAGCTCTTGATCATCGCCGCGCCGGATCTCGTCGAAAAGCGCCACGAATGGCTGGAAAGCCTGGCGCAGGAGCGCCGGTTGTCCGGGCACACGCTCGACGCCTATGAACGCGATACGCGGCAATTCCTCACATTCCTTACCGGCCATCTCGGCGGTCCGCCGAAGCTCGGCGATATCCGCGCCCTGCGACCAGCCGACCTGCGTGCCTTTCTCGCCATGCGGCGGCGGGAGGGCGCCGGCGCCCGCTCACTCGGGCGACATCTGGCGGGCTTGCGATCCTTCCTCCGCCATCTCGAGCGCAAGGGCCTCGTGAACGCCGCCGCGGCCGGTGCCGTCCGTGCGCCGAAGCAGCCCAAATCCCTGCCGAAGCCGCTCACGGACCGCCAGGCACTGGGCTTGATGGAGATCGATGCTCAATTGCACGAGGAGCCCTGGATCGCTGCCCGGGACACGGCTGTGATGACCTTGCTTTACGGCTGTGGCTTGCGTATCTCGGAAGCGCTGGGCCTCTGCCCTGCCGATCTCGCACCGGGCGCAACATCGCTACGCATCACCGGCAAGGGCAACAAGACGCGCATCGTGCCGCTGTTGCCGATCGTGCTCGATGCGCTGGAAGCCTATAAGAAGCTCTGCCCTTATGCCCTGGCATCGGACGAACCTCTGTTCCGCGGCGCGCGCGGGGGAAAACTCCAGCCGGCGATCATCCAGCGGGAAATGCAGAAACTGCGATCGGCCTTCGGCTTGCCCGAGACCGCGACACCGCATGCGCTTCGGCATTCCTTCGCGACCCATCTGCTCGCCGGCGGCGGAGACCTGCGCACCATCCAGGAGCTCTTGGGCCATGCAAGCCTTTCGACGACGCAGGTCTATACGGGCGTCGACACCGCCCGCCTGCTGGAAGTTTATGATCGCGCCCATCCGCGCGCGTGAACGATTTCTTAACCACCCACGTTAAGCGGATATGGAACCGGCATGATTATCATGCCGGCGACAGTTCCGGACGGATGCCATGACGATTCCCGCCTTTGCCTTCAATGTCGATGCGCTTTTCCGGCGCGCGCAGAATGCCATGCTCTGGCTGCTTGCCGCCCTGCATATCCTGCTGTTTGCTTCTCTCTTGCTCGTTCTCGGCTCGTTGTCTGAAGCGAATGCAGCAACGCCCGTTTGCGGCGGTGAAAACCTGCTTGGTGACTTGAAAGCCGAAAAGCCGGGACTCTATGAGGAAATTCTTTCAGAAGGCAGCAGAGTACCGAATGGGAAGGGTCTCTTCTGGAAGGTAGAAAAGACCGGACTCGCACCATCCTACCTGCTCGGCACCATGCATGTCTCCGATCCGCGCGTGTTGAAGATGCCGCCCGGCGCAGCTGAAGCCCAAGCCGAAGCCAGCACCATCGTCATCGAATCCGACGAGATCCTGGACGAGAAGAAGGCCACTGCCGCTCTGCTCTCCAAGCCCGAACTCACCATGTTCACGGATGGCAATTCGATCGAGAAGCTTTTGCCCAAGGAAGATGTGGCGCTTCTCGAGAAGGGGCTCAAGCAACGCGGCATTCCGCTTGCCGCCGTTTCCCGGATGAAGCCCTGGATGCTGATGGCCTTCGTTTCGCTGCCGCCCTGCGAGCTTGCCCGCAAGGCCCAGAACGCCGCTTTTCTCGACAAGAAGATCGCCACAGATGCGATTGCCGCCGGCAAACAGGTGAAAGGGCTGGAGACCCTTGCCGAACAGCTCTCCACCATGGCCGCCATCCCGATGGACCTTCACTTGAAATCGCTTGTCGAGACGATCAAGCTCGGGTCGCGCATGGAAGACGTATTCGAGACCATGACCGAGCTTTATCTTTCCGAGGATATCGGCCTGACCATGCCCCTCCTGAAGGCCGTGGCACCGGACGGGACCGACGATCAGTCAGGTTATGGCGAGTTCGAGGAACTCGTCGTCGTCAAACGCAACCAGCTCATGGCGGAACGTGCCGCGCCGATTCTAGCCGAAGGCGGCGCCTTCATCGCGGTCGGTGCGCTGCACCTACCTGGTGAACAGGGGCTGATCGAGCTGCTGCGCGAACAGGGCTTCACCGTAACGCGGGCGGAGTGATCTCCGCATCATACGCCACCATGAAAAAAGGGCAGGATCATCTCCTGCCCTTTTGTTTGATGCCGATCCGAAACCGGTACGATTACATGTGGATCGGCTTGAAGAAGGTGGCGAGCGCCGCTTCCTTGACCGCTTCCGACATGGTCGGATGCGCATGGCAGGTGCGGCCGAGATCTTCCGAGGAACCGCCGAACTCCATCAGCACCGCGATCTCGTGGATCATCTCGCCAGCGCCGAATCCGACGATATGGCCGCCGAGAACCCGGTCCGTCTCCTTGTCGGCGAGGATCTTCACGAAACCATCGGTCACGAGCATCGCCCGGGCGCGGCCGTTCGCCGTGAACGGGAACTTGCCGACCTTGTAGGCAATGCCGGCGGCCTTCAGCTCCTCCTCCGTCTTGCCGACGGAGGCGACTTCCGGCTGCGTATAGACGACGCCCGGAATGACATCGTAGTTCACATGGCCATGCTGGCCAGCGAGGATTTCGGCAAGAGCGACGCCTTCGTCTTCCGCCTTGTGAGCGAGCATCGGGCCGCGCACCACATCGCCGATCGCATAAATGCCATCGACATTGGTCTTGAAGTGATCGTCGATCTCGACGCGGCCGCGATTGTCGACCTTCACGCCGGCTTCTTCAAGTCCGAGGCCAGCCGTATAGGGCTTGCGGCCCGTGGAAATCAGCACGACATCGGCCTCGATGGACTGCGCGTCACCGCCCTTGACCGGCTCGTAGGTGACCTTGGCACCCTTGGCTGACTTTTCGACACCCGTAACCTTGGCTTCGGTGCGGATGTCCATGCCTTGCTTGGCCATCATGCGCTGGAATTGCTTGGCCGCTTCGCCGTCCATGCCGCCGAGCAGCTTGTCGAGATACTCGATGACCGTCACCTTGGCGCCGAGGCGCTGCCAGACCGAACCCAGCTCCATGCCGATGACGCCGCCGCCGACGACAACGAGATGTTCCGGCACCTTTTCAAGCGCGATGGCGCCCGTGGAGGAAACGATGACCTTCTCGTCGAACTCGACATTGACGCCAGGAATGCCGGCGACATCCGAGCCCGTGGCGATCACGATGTTCTTGGTTTCGATCTCCTGGCTCTTGCCGTCCTCGCCGGTCACCGAAACCTTGCCGGCAGCGACGATCTTGCCGGTGCCGATGAAGCCATCAATCTTGTTCTTCTTGAAGAGAAAGCCGACGCCGTCCACATTCGCCTTCACGGTCGCATCCTTGTGCGCCATCATCTTACCGAGGTTGAGCTTAGGCGCGGCAACCTCGACGCCGAGGGCATCCATGCCGTGGCCGGCATGATGGAACATTTCCGAAGCGTGCAACAGCGCCTTGGAGGGAATGCAGCCGACGTTCAGGCAGGTCCCGCCATAGGTGGCGCGCTTCTCCACCACCGCGACCTTGAGGCCGAGCTGGGCCGCCTTGATGGCGCAAACATAACCGCCGGGGCCGCTACCGATTACGACGAGATCATAAGCCATTACAGAGTCCTTTTTATTGAACCGCCACTGCCATCAAGCGAACAAAGCAAACATCATCATGAGCAAGCCGGCGATGCTGATGAGCCACACGAGCGAACGAACATAGGGTATTCCGGCGAGATAGAGCGGGATGTAGACGATCCGGGCTACCAGCCAGATGGTAGCACCGACAAGGCCCGTTCCCGACGTATCGCCGGTAAAGGTGAGCGCCAGCAGCAGGCCAAGGAAGGCAGGATAGGTTTCCTGGTAGTTCCCGGATGCGCGGGCAGCGCGACCGGCCAAAACACCTTTCGGCTCTCGGCCTTCGTCCCTTGGCCCCGCGTTCCACGCCGGGCCAAGTTCCTTAGTCGCCAGCATTCCTTGCAGCCCGATGTGGAAGAGCAACAGGAAAACGCTCAGGGCAAGCAGCGTCAAAAGATACGTTGCGTCTGCCGAAGCGAGCTCCATGCCGCTCTCCCTTGATTAGAGGTCGAGGACCAGACGCTCCGGATCTTCCAAGCTTTCCTTGACGCGGACCAGGAAGGTCACCGCTTCCTTGCCATCCACCATGCGATGGTCATAGGAGAGCGCCAGATACATCATCGGGCGGATCACGACCTGACCACCGATCGCAACTGGACGCTCCTGGATCTTGTGCATGCCGAGGATGCCGGACTGCGGCGCGTTGAGGATCGGCGAGGACATCAGCGAACCGTAGACGCCACCGTTCGAGATGGTGAAGGTGCCGCCCTGCATGTCGGCCATCGACAATTGGCCATCACGGGCAAGTTTGCCCAGGCGGCCGATATCCTTCTCGATCTCGGCGATCGACATCTGGTCTGCATCGCGCACGACCGGAACGACAAGACCCTTGTCGGTGCCGACGGCGACGCCGATATGGCAGTAGTTCTTGTAGATGATATCCGTGCCGTCGATCTCGGCGTTGACCGCCGGCAGTTCCTTCAGAGCATGTGTGACCGCCTTGGTGAAGAAGCCCATGAAGCCGAGCTTCACGCCGTGCTTCTTCTCGAAGATATCCTTGTACTTGTTGCGCAGATCCATGACCGCCTTCATGTCCACCTCGTTATAGGTGGTGAGCATGGCGGCGGTGTTCTGTGCATCCTTCAGGCGACGCGCGATGGTCTGGCGCAGACGCGTCATCTTCACGCGCTCTTCGCGGGCGGCGTCTTGCGTGGTCGACGGGCTGCGTGCAGCCTTCGGAGCCTCGGACGCTGCAGCCGGAGCGGAAATGCCCTTGGCGACGGCGGCGATCACGTCGCCCTTCAGAACCTGGCCACGCTTGCCGGAACCATCCACCTGTTCAGCGGACAGGTTGTTTTCCGCGAGCATCTTGGCGGCGGCCGGTGCCGGCGGCATCGAGGAAGCGCCGGCGGGTGCGGCAGCCGGAGCCGGTTCCGCGGCCTTGGCGGGGGCAGCTTCGGCAGCCTTTGCAGGCTCGGCGGGCTTGGCCGGAGCAGCGGCACCGGCACCCGCGCCACCTTCGGCGATCTGGCCGAGAAGGGCGTCGAGACCGACGGTTTCACCGTTCTGTGCGACGATTTCGGTCAGCACGCCGGAAGCAGGTGCCGGAACTTCGACTGTGACCTTGTCGGTTTCGAGCTCGACCAGCGGCTCATCGGCCTTGACCGTGTCGCCCACCTTCTTGAACCAGGTGCCGACGGTCGCCTCGCTCACGGACTCGCCAAGGGTTGGGACGCGGATTTCAGTGGCCATGATCTGTTTCCGTTTTCTCAGATATCGTTCGTGTCGATGGTTGGGAGAGGAGGCTGAAAATCAGCCTCCGAGCGCGTCTTCGAGGAATGCTTCGAGCTGTGCCAGATGCTTGGACATCAGGCCGGTGGCCGGCGAGGCGGCAGCCGGACGGCCGGTGTAGCGGACCCGCTGATATTTTGCATCGATATGGGCCAGTACCCACTCCAGGTAAGGATCGATGAAAGCCCAGGCGCCCATGTTCTTCGGCTCTTCCTGGCACCAGACCATCTCCGCGTTCCGGAAGCGGGAAAGCTCGTTGATGAGGGCCTTCGCCGGGAACGGATAGAGTTGTTCGATGCGTAGCAGGTAGACGTCGTCGACGCCGCGCTTCTCGCGCTCTTCCAGAAGGTCGTAATAGACCTTGCCCGTGCAGAGCACGACACGCCGGATCTTGCTATCCTTCTGCAGCTTGATCGGACCGTCCTTGATCACCTCCGCATCGTCCCAGAGGAGACGGTGGAAGGAGGACTCGCCCGCCATTTCGGTAAGCGTGGAGGTAGCCCGCTTGTGGCGCAGGAGAGACTTCGGCGTCATCAGGATGAGCGGCTTGCGGAAATCGCGCTTCACCTGCCGGCGCAGGATGTGGAAGTAGTTGGCCGGCGTCGTGCAGTTGGCAACCTGCATATTGTCTTCGGCGCACATCTGCAGCCAGCGCTCCAGGCGGGCCGAAGAGTGCTCCGGGCCCTGGCCTTCATAGCCATGCGGCAGCAGGCAAACGAGACCGGACATTCTGAGCCACTTGCGTTCGCCAGAGGAGATGAACTGATCGAAGACGACCTGTGCGCCGTTCGCGAAATCGCCGAACTGGGCTTCCCAGAGCGTCAACGCATTGGGACGCGCGAGCGAATAGCCGTATTCGAAGCCGAGGACGGCCTCTTCCGAAAGCATCGAGTTGATGACTTCGTAACGGGCCTGGGTCGACGCCATGTTGGCGAGCGGTATGTAGCGCTCCTCGGTTTCCTGATCGTAGAGCACGGAATGGCGCTGCGAGAATGTACCACGTTCGCAATCCTGGCCGGAGAGGCGGATCTTCGTACCTTCCACGACCAGCGAGCCGAAGGCGAGCGCCTCGGCCATCGCCCAATCGATGCCCTCGCCAGTCTCGACCATTTGCGCCCGGTTTTCCATGAAGCGCTTGATGGTGCGATGGGCGTTGAAGCCTTCCGGGATGGTGGAAAGCTTGCGGCCGATCTCCTTGAGCTGCTTCATCGGTACGGCCGTCTTGCCACGGCGCTGCTCGTCGGCATTGTCGGCGGAACGCAGGCCCGACCACTGTCCGTCCAGCCAGTCGGCCTTGTTCGGCTTATAGCTCTGGCCAGCCTCGAACTCGGCTTCGAGATGCGCGCGCCAATCGGCCTTCATCTTTTCGAATTCGCCTTCGGTGATGAGGCCTTCGGCAATGAGGCGATCGGCATAGAGCTGCGTCACGGTCTTGTGGCCGCGGATGACCTTATACATCTTCGGCTGCGTGAACGCGGGCTCGTCGCCCTCGTTGTGGCCGAAGCGGCGGTAGCAGAACATGTCGATGACGACCGGCTTGTGGAACTTCATCCGGAACTCGATTGCCACCTTGGCGGCGAAGACGACAGCTTCCGGGTCGTCGCCGTTGACGTGGAAGATCGGCGCCTCGATCATCTTTGCGACGTCGGACGGATAGGGCGACGAACGCGAGAAGGCCGGATTGGTGGTAAAGCCGATCTGGTTGTTGATGATGAAGTGCATGGTGCCGGCGACGCGATGCCCGCGCAGACCGGAAAGACCGAGGATTTCCGCGACCACGCCCTGGCCGGCAAACGCAGCATCGCCGTGCAGCAGCAGCGGCAGCACCTTGGCGCGCTCCTTGAGCGGGATGACGTCGCCTTCCCAGGCCTTTGCCAGCATGTCCTGCTTGGCGCGCGCCTTGCCCATGACGACCGGATTGACGATCTCGAGATGCGACGGGTTCGCCGTCAGCGACAGGTGGACCT
Organism: Rhizobium sp. LC145; assembly: GCF_001005825.1. Lineage (GTDB taxonomy): Bacteria > Pseudomonadota > Alphaproteobacteria > Rhizobiales > Rhizobiaceae > Neorhizobium. The sequence goes on along the minus strand of NZ_LBHV01000008.1, from coordinate 258,411 downwards.
TGTTGCCGTCGAATTCGCGGTCGGAGGAAGCACCCAGATGGTACTTCACGTCGCCGGAACCTTCGACTTCGTCGGGCTTGAAGGAGCCGCCCTTGAACTCGTGGAAGACAGCCCTGTGGGGCTTATGCATGACGTTGGTCAGCACGTTCAGACGACCACGATGGGCCATGCCGAGAACGACTTCTTCGAGGCCGTCCTGACCGCCGCGCTTGATGATCTGTTCGAGCGCCGGGATCAGAGATTCACCGCCGTCGAGGCCGAAGCGCTTGGTGCCCTTGAACCTGACGTCGAGAAACTGCTCGTAACCCTCGGCTTCGACGAGCTTGGAAAGGATGGCCTTCTTGCCCTCGGGCGTGAATTCGACGCCTTTGTCCGGCCCTTCGATACGCTCTTGAATCCACTGCTTCTCCTCCGGATTGGAGATGTGCATGAATTCGACGCCAACGGTGGAGCAGTAGGTACGCTCGAGGATATCGATCATCTCACGCACGGTCGCGTATTCAAGGCCGAGCACGTTGTCGATGAAGATCTTGCGGTCGTAATCAGCTTCCGTGAAGCCGTAGGCCGTCGGAGACAATTCGTTATAGTCCTCGACCGGCGCAGCAAGGCCGAGAGGATCGAGCTTGGCATGCAGGTGGCCGCGCATACGGTAAGCGCGGATCATCATGATGGCGCGCACGCTATCGCGCGTCGCCTGCAGCACTTCCGCTTCGCTGACGGGCTTGCCGGTCGCGGCAGCCGTGGCTTCGGCCTTCGCCTTCACCTTGCCTTCGATGGCCTTTTCGACCACTGGCCAATTGCCGTCGAGCGCCGAGACGAGCTCGCCATTGGCCGCGATCGGCCAGTTCTTACGCTGCCAGGAAGCCCCGGTCGCTGCCTTCTTCACATCTTCGGGGTTATCGGCCAACGCCTTGAAGAAGGACTGCCATTCCGGGCCTACCGAATTCGGATCTTCCTCGTAGCGGGCATAGAGCTGCTCGATATAAGATGCGTTCGCACCGTCGAGAAAAGAGGTGATGAGGAACTGCTCGTTGGCTTCTTGCCGTGCCATGATGCTTTGCGGACGCCGCGTCCGCCTCCTGACGTAATGAGGCCGAAGAAGAGCGTCGGCCACCGCTTTCATTTGCTTGCGACACGGCCGATATCCAACCAGCCACGCATCGCTTGACGCTGAACTGGGCAGGCAAACCATGTTCCAGTTCGCCTGCCCGAAGCTTGTAACTATGTGGCGTCAGCCCTTGAGGACTTCAACCAGGGTCTTGCCGAGGCGAGCCGGAGACGGCGACACCTTGATGCCGGCCGACTCCATGGCCGCGATCTTCGATTCCGCGTCACCCTTGCCGCCGGAAACGACGGCGCCAGCATGGCCCATCGTGCGGCCCTTGGGTGCCGTGCGGCCTGCGATGAAGCCGGCCATCGGCTTCTTGCGGCCCTTCTTGGCTTCGTCGATCAGGAACTGCGCTGCGTCTTCTTCAGCCGAGCCGCCAATCTCGCCGATCATGATGATCGATTGGGTGGCTTCGTCGGCGAGGAACATTTCGAGGACATCGATGAACTCGGTGCCCTTGACCGGGTCGCCGCCGATGCCGACGGCCGTCGTCTGGCCGAGGCCTTCGTTGGAGGTCTGGAACACGGCTTCGTAGGTCAGCGTGCCCGAACGGGAAACGATACCGACCGAACCCTTACGGAAGATCGAGCCTGGCATGATGCCGATCTTGCACTCTTCCGGCGTCAGGATGCCCGGGCAGTTCGGGCCGAGCAACCGCGACTTGGAGCGGTCGAGGCGAGCCTTCACGCGCACCATATCCATCACCGGAATACCTTCGGTGATGCAGGTGATGAAGGGGATCTCGGCCTCAATCGCCTCGATGATCGCATCAGCGGCGCCTGCCGGCGGCACGTAGATCACGGTCGCATCGGCACCGGTCTTTTCCTTGGCTTCGGCGACAGTCGCAAAGATCGGCAGCACGGTGCCGTCGACGCCCGACGACCACGTTTCGCCACCCTTCTTCGGATGAATACCGCCGACCATCTTGGTGCCGTAATAGGCGAGCGCCTGTTCGGTGTGGAAGGTGCCGGTCTTGCCGGTCAGGCCCTGAACGAGAACCTTGGTGTCTTTGTTGACGAGAATAGACATTCTTTCCGGTCCTTCCAGATTAGGCTTTGATCGCCGCGACGATCTTCTTCGCCGCATCGTCAAGATCGTCGGCCGCGGTGATCGCGAGACCAGACTCGTTCAGGATCTTCTTGCCGAGTTCGACATTGGTGCCTTCGAGGCGCACGACGAGCGGAACCTTCAGACCGACTTCCTGCACTGCGGCGACAACGCCTTCAGCGATGACGTCGCAGCGCATGATGCCGCCGAAGATGTTGACGAGAATGCCTTCGACCTTCGGATCGGCCGTGATGATCTTGAAGGCCGCAGCGACCTTTTCCTTACCGGCGCCGCCACCGACGTCACAGAAGTTCGCCGGCTCCTTGCCGTAGAGCTTGATGATGTCCATCGTCGCCATGGCAAGGCCCGCGCCATTGACCATGCAGCCGATATTGCCGTCGAGCGCGACATAGGCGAGGTCCCACTTGGAGGCCTCGATTTCCTTGGCGTCTTCTTCAGTCTCGTCGCGCAGGCCCTTGACGTCGTCGTGGCGGAAGAGCGCATTGCCGTCGAACGACATCTTCGCGTCGAGAACGCGCAGGTGGCCGTTTTCCATGACGATCAGCGGGTTCACTTCGAGAAGAGCCATGTCCTTCTCGTTGAAGGCCTTGTAGAGCGCCGGGAAGAGCGCCTTGGCATCTTCGGCAGCAGCGCCCGAAAGCTCGAGAGCCTTGGAGATCTTCGCAATCTCATCAGCCGTGACGCCGGCTTCCGGATCGATGGCGATCGTGTGGATCTTCTCGGGCGTGTCGTGAGCGACAGCCTCGATATCCATGCCGCCCTCGGTCGAAACGACGAAGGCGACCCGACCAACGGAACGGTCGACCAGCAGCGAGCAATAGAGTTCGCGGGCGATATCGGCGCCATCTTCGATGTAGAGACGGTTGACCTGCTTGCCGGCTTCGCCGGTCTGCGCGGTCACCAGCGTGTTGCCGAGCATTTCCTTGGCATGAGCGACGACTTCATCGATCGACTTGGCGAGACGAACGCCGCCCTTGGCTTCTGGGCCGAGTTCTTTGAACTTGCCCTTGCCGCGACCGCCGGCATGAATCTGGCTCTTGACCACGTAGAGCGGGCCCGGAAGTTTCTTGGCGGCAGCTTCCGCCTCTTCGACCTTCAAAATGGCCACGCCTTCGGCAACCGGCGCACCGTAGCCCTTCAGAAGAGCCTTGGCCTGATATTCATGGATGTTCATGGGGCTTGATCCCTTTTTGAATTACTTGAGCGAAGGCGCGATGTTGATGCAGGCTTCGCAAAGGCCGGCGACGGCGCCGACCGACTTCTGGAAGGCGGCCTCTTCGTCCTTGTTGAACTCGACTTCGACGATGCGCTCGACACCACCGGCGCCGAGAACGACCGGAACGCCGACATACATGTCCTTGACGCCGTACTGGCCGGTCAGGTGAGCAGCGACAGGCAGGACGCGCTTCTTGTCCTTGAGATAGGATTCCGCCATCTCGATCGCCGAGGCGGCAGGCGCGTAATAGGCCGAACCCGTCTTGAGCAGGCCGACGATTTCGGCGCCGCCGTCACGGGTGCGCTGAATGATTTCTTCGAGGCGCTCCTTGGTGGTCCAGCCCATCTTGACGAGGTCGGTCAGCGGAACGCCGGCAACGGTGGAGTAGCGGGCAAGCGGCACCATCGTGTCGCCATGGCCGCCGAGAACGAAGGCCGTCACGTCCTGGACGGATACGTTGAATTCTTCGGCGATGAAGAGGCGGAAGCGAGCGGAGTCGAGCACGCCGGCCATGCCGACGACCATGTTCTTCGGCAGGCCGGAGAACTTCTGGAGTGCCCAGACCATCGCGTCGAGCGGATTGGTGATGCAGATCACGAAGGCGTTCGGGGCATACTTCTTGATGCCGGCGCCGACCTGTTCCATGACCTTGAGGTTGATGCCCAGCAGGTCGTCGCGGCTCATGCCCGGCTTGCGGGCAACACCCGCCGTAACGATGCAGACGTCGGCGCCTTCGATCGCGGAATAATCGCTCGCACCGGAAAGCTTTGCGTTGAACCCTTCGACGGGACCGGACTGGGCAATGTCGAGGCCCTTCCCCTGAGGGATACCATCGGCGATATCGAAGAGGACGACGTCGCCCAATTCCTTGAGGCTGGCAAGATGTGCCAGCGTGCCACCGATCATGCCAGAACCAATGAGTGCGATCTTCTTGCGCGCCATCGAAAAGCTTCCTTTCGAGATCCAAGTCCATTGCAGAGCACGGCGATGCCCGCCAATGTGGCTCCCGGCATACCGGCATCTTCCAAGATTGGCAATCGATTATTTTCGGATGATATTTTTCAATCGGTTAGATAACAAAATTCTTACGTAAACGTAAGAATTGATGACATGAAACCGTCAAATTACCTGTCGCTTTTCACGGTGGAGCTCAAGGTAATCCGGACTGCGCATCTCGAAGAGGCGTGAGACGGTACGGTCGAATTCGAAGCCCTCCGTGCCGCGCCTTTCGGTCAGCAGATCTTCTGGCGCGGTAGCCGCCGAAACGTAAAGCCGGACGGTATGGTCATATAGGGCGTCGACAAGAATGATGAACCGCTTCGTCTCGTTGCGCTTCTCGGGACCGAGCCGCGGAATGTGCTCGACGAAAATGGCGTCGTACCGATCGGCGAGCGCCAGATAGTCGGAAGCGCCGAGCGGCCTTTCGCAGAGATCGGCGAAGGTGAACCGCGCTGCGCGGCCGGCCTCCAGCGGCACGTGGATCGTCCTGCCCTTCATGGGAATTTCCGCCGGCTGCGCCCGCTTCCCTTCCGTGACCTGATGCCAGGCCGCTTCGAGGGCGGCATCGGCGCGGCCGTCGAGCGGTGTGACGTAGACCGGAAGGCTGGCAAGCTTCTGCATCCGGTAATCCGTCGGGGAATCGAGCGTCACCACATCCACATGCTGGCGTAGGAGATCGATGAAAGGCAGGAAAAGGCCGCGGTTGAGGCCATCCCTGTAAAGGTCTTCCGGAGCGACATTGGACGTGGCCACCAGCACGCACCCCAGATCGAAAAGCTCCTTGAAAAGCCGTGCCAGGATCATCGCATCGGTGATGTCCGTGACCGTAAACTCATCGAAGCACAGGAGCTCGGCTTCGGCAAAGATCGAAGCCGCAACCGGCGGCACCGGATCGGCTTCCTGCGTTTCTCCACTCTTGAGTTTCATGCGATGCGCATGGATGCGGCCATGGACATCCGCCATGAATTCGTGGAAGTGCGCACGGCGCTTCCGATCCACCGGAGCCTTTTTGAAGAACATGTCCATGAGCATGGTCTTTCCGCGTCCCACGCTACCATGCACATAGAGCCCGCGGACAGCCTTCGGCTTGCCCGAACCCTTGGCGAAGAGCCAGCCGAGCGCGCTTTTCTTCTTCGCCGGGCGGGCATCGCGAAGGTTATGCAATACGCGGTCCAGCCTGCCCGCCACCTCCAATTGCGCCGAATCCGCGGCGAGCGCTCCAGACGCTGTCAGCGCCTTGAGCTCCTCGCCAACGCTTTGCGTGTACTCGGGGATGGGTTCCAAACCGGCAGGACCTCGAAGAGCCTTATCGGCTCAGGCTGATCGGCTGCCCGGAATTGGTAGTGCCGTCAAAGCGGTTGTCGGCGCTCTTGTAGACGCGGCCGAGAACATTGCCGGCCCGGTCCTTGAACTGCACCGTCTTGCCGGCGACTTCCCAGGAGCCCATCGCGGTAAGTTCGCCGGCGCATCCGCGCGTGCCGCCGCGGGAACCGCTGCCGAGATTGGTGAGCGTCAGGAACATGTCGCAGTTCGAACCTGCATTCGCGACGCGCCAGCTACCGACCATGGATTCCTTCGTCACATCGAGCGCGCTCGCCGGCGGCGTCCCCGTCTGTGCGGCGGCGGCCATTTCCGGCGAAGCGGTAGGCGCGGATGGGAACTGCGATGGATTGGCTGCTCCGGGAGCCGGAAGGGAATTGGACTGAACCGACGGAACCGGCTGCGCCTGGAGAGGCGGCGGGGACGGCAGATTGCTGGAAGGATTAAAGGAGGTCCTTTGGCAACCGGCCAGCGATAGCGCAATGACAAGACCCGTCGCCACATATCTGAACTGCATCACATACTCCCGCGTTTCAGTTGGTACCCGCCGCGAATGCCCCTGAATTGAGACCGAATTATCGTAAACCGCTTTGGTTAATCAAGTCGTACCGGAAAATTCGCCGCGATTGCGTCATTCCGGCATCTGCTCCGATTTCGTACAGCATTTAAAAAAAACTCGCCGCCGCCGGGAAGGCAGCGACGAGTCTCATGGCTATGAACACGATGGTCGCAACCGTTATACGCGGCGCTCGACCATCATCTTCTTGATTTCGGCGATCGCCTTGGCCGGGTTCAGACCCTTCGGGCAAGCCTGCGCGCAGTTCATGATCGTATGGCAGCGATAGAGGCGGAAGGGGTCTTCGAGATTGTCGAGGCGCTCGCCCTTGGCTTCGTCGCGGCTGTCGATCAGCCAGCGATAGGCCTGCAGCAGAACGGCCGGACCGAGATAACGGTCGCCGTTCCACCAGTAGCTAGGACAGGAGGTCGAGCAGCAGGCGCAGAGAATGCACTCGTAGAGACCATCGAGCTTCAGGCGGTCCTCGTGGCTCTGCTTCCATTCCTTGGCGGGCGGCGGCGAAACCGTCTTGAGCCAGGGCTCGATCGAGCGGTGCTGCGCATAGAAATTGGTGAGATCCGGGACGAGGTCTTTCACCACCGGCATATGCGGCAGCGGATAGACCTTCACCGCGCCCTTCACGTCGTCCATGCCCTTGGTGCAGGCCAGCGTATTGGTGCCGTCGATATTCATGGCGCAGGAGCCGCAGATGCCTTCGCGGCAGGAGCGGCGCAGCGTCAAGGTCGGGTCGATCTTGTTCTTGATGTAGAGCAGACCGTCGAGGATCATCGGGCCGCAATCGTCGACATCGATATAATAGGTATCGATGCGCGGGTTCTGGCCGTCGTCCGGATTCCAGCGGTAGACGCGGTACTCCCGGACGTTCTTGGCACCTTCCGGCTTCGGCCAGACCTTGCCTTCGGTCATCTGAGAGTTCTTGGGGAGAGCGAGTTCAACCATATTGCAGGTTCCTTGAGATCAGTAGACGCGAGCCTTCGGCTCGATCTTGTGCGGATCGATGCCGTCTGCGATGAGCTCCGTATGGACGGGGCGGTAGTCGAGCTTCACGTCGCCCGCCTCGCTTACCCATGCGAGCGTATGCTTGCGCCAGTTCTCGTCGTCGCGACCGCCGAACGGACCGGACGTATAGTCCTCGCGGGCGTGGCTGCCACGGCTTTCCTTGCGGGCTTCCGCGCCGTAGACCGTGGCGATGGCGTTCGCCATCAGGTTTTCGAGTTCGAGCGTCTCGACGAGGTCCGAGTTCCAGATCATCGAACGGTCGGTAACCTGAACGTCCTTCATCTCGCCCCAGATTTCGGAAAGACGGCGGCAGCCGGATTCCAGCGATTCCTGGGTGCGGAACACGGCCGCGTCTTCCTGCATGGCGCGCTGCATCTTGTCGCGCAGCACCGCCGTCGGCGTGCCGCCCTTGGCATTTCTCAAACCGTCAAAACGATCCATGATCTTGTCGCAGGCGGTAATGTCGAGCGCCGGGATAGGCGCCGCACGGTCGATAACTTGGCCGGCACGGATCGCCGCGGCGCGGCCGAAGACCACGAGATCGATCAGCGAATTGGAGCCGAGGCGGTTCGCACCATGGACCGAAGCGCAGCCTGCTTCGCCAACAGCCATCAGGCCGGGCGCGATGCGTTCTGGATTAGCGCTATCGGCATTCAGCACCTCGCCCCAATAGTTGGTGGGGATGCCGCCCATATTATAGTGGACGGTCGGCAGGACCGGGATCGGCTCGCGGGTCACGTCGACGCCTGCGAAAATCTTGGCGCTCTCGGAAATGCCCGGCAGGCGCTCATGCAGAACCGCCGGATCGAGATGGTCGAGATGCAGGAAGATATGGTCCTTGTTCTTGCCGACGCCACGACCCTCACGGATTTCCAGCGTCATGCAGCGTGAGACGACGTCGCGCGAGGCAAGATCCTTGGCGGAGGGCGCATAACGCTCCATGAAGCGCTCGCCCTCTGAGTTGACGAGATAGCCGCCTTCGCCGCGCGCGCCTTCCGTGATGAGACAGCCCGAGCCATAGATGCCGGTCGGGTGGAACTGCACGAACTCCATGTCCTGGAGCGGCAGGCCGGCGCGCGCGATCATGCCGCCGCCGTCGCCCGTGCAGGTATGGGCAGACGTTGCCGAGAAATAGGCCCGGCCGTAGCCGCCGGTCGCCAGCACCACCATCTTGGCGGCGAAGCGATGGATCGTGCCGTCGTCCAGACACCATGCGACGACGCCGGTGCAGCGGCCGTCGTCCGACATGATCAGATCGAGCGCGAAATATTCGATGAAGAATTCCGCATTGTTCCTGAGCGACTGGCCATAGAGCGTGTGCAGGATGGCGTGACCGGTGCGGTCTGCGGCGGCGCAGGTGCGCTGCACCGGCGGGCCGGCGCCGAAATTCTGCATGTGGCCGCCGAACGGGCGCTGGTAGATCTTGCCCTCTTCATTACGGGAAAAGGGTACGCCGTAATGCTCGAGCTCGTAGACGGCCTTCGGCGCTTCCATGACCATGTACTGCATGGCGTCCACGTCGCCGAGCCAGTCGGAACCCTTGACTGTGTCGTAGAGGTGCCACTGCCAGCTGTCCGGCGTCATGTTCTGCAGCGAGGCGGCGATACCGCCCTGTGCCGCGACAGTGTGGGAGCGGGTCGGGAAGACCTTGGTGATGCAGGCGGTCTTGAACCCCTGCTCGGCCATGCCGAGCGTGGCGCGAAGACCCGCGCCGCCCGCGCCGACGACGATCACATCATAGGAGTGATCGACATAGGTATAGGCCTTGCCGTTCTGGGCGATGGGAGAAATCGATGCCATGACCGGATTATCCTGCGAATGCGATTTTCAGGACGGCGAAAAGACAGAGCCCGCCGACAAGAAGGGAAAAGAAGGCATTGAGGACGAGGGCCGCAAGCTTCATGCCTTCCGAGTGAACATAGTCCTGAATGATCTCTTCCATGCCGAGGCGCATGTGCACGATGCTGGCGATGATGGTCAGCGCATTGATCGTCGCAACGAAGGGATTGGCAAGCGCGCCGACCACGTCCGCATAGGGCTTGCCGACATGCATGATCAGGAAAACGATATAGAAGAGGATGAGGGGAACGAGGGCGACCGAAGTCGTCCGGACTTTCCAAAAGTGATCGGTGCCGCTCTTGGCCGAACCCAGCCCGCGAACCTTTCCGAGAGGAGTACGCATATCCATGGTCTATTCTCCTCAGCGGACCAGAAGCACGACCGCCCAGACCAGAATGGTCAACGCGATGGAAGCGACGAGATTGGCCTTGGCGAGCTTGGTCGAGAACTCCTTCTCGAAGCCGTAGCCGAGATCCCACATGATGTGGCGCAATCCGCCGAGCAGGTGATGGATGATCGCCCAGGTGTAGCCGAACAGGATGATCTGGCCGACGATCGTGCCGAACAGCCAATTGACCTGATTGAAGTATTCCTCGCCCGAAGCGGCTGCGATCAGCCAGGCAGCAACCAGGATCGTGCCGAAATAGAGTGCACCGCCGGTAATACGGTGAACGATCGACATCGCCATGGTGGGAATGAACTTATAGATTTGAAGATGCGGCGACAGGGGCCGGTTGTTTGTCACATTCGCCATCAGAACCTCGCGGCGTCGTATGCGGTATCGAGGGGCAGAACGCCCGGCAATGCACTGTGCCGAAGAAATGTGCATTGCATCATCGGCGTGGTTTAATCCCCGAAATCCTCAACGACAAGCACTATTCAAACGGATTTCAAATTTAATCGATTGTGTTTTTTCTGCGGGAAGCAAGCCTCAATCTTCGACGTCGGCGTTAACCATATCCGCCAAAGGTTAATGCATCGAGACGGATTTCCGGACCTTTTCGACGGCACTTCGTGTTAACCTTTCGTTAGCTTTTTGCGCTCGGAGGCCGGCATGACGCCGATTCAGATCACATCCACGCTGCTCGCGGCGATACTTGTTGCCCTGCCCGCATCCACGGCTTTTAGCAGCGATTACAACAGCAGCCATCGCCACGGCGGCTATCATGCGAAGTGGCGGCCTTCGATCGGCTACACCAATCCGGTGTCGCGCATCCGCGGCGTGGGAACATTCAGCAGCTCGTCCTGGGCATTCAATCTCGACCGCGTTGCCGGTTCGATCCGCGAATATCGGATTTCCGGCCCGCAACTGGCTCCCATGGCGAAGGTGATCGATGTCGAGAGCGAGCCGCCAGGCGGCCTCTTCAATCCGAGGAACGCCTGCTCCTATGAGATGGGCGTATGCGTGATCCGCGGAGATCGCTGACGGTCAGATAAATCGCCAGACGGTGGTTTTCTTGATTTCGCTGTCTTCCAATGCACGGGTGACCGGCACTTCATAGACGGCGCATGCTTCCAGTCGATCCCTGGGACAATAGCTGCGGCCAGGGTCACCGATCAGCACCAGTTTTCCCTCCGCCGCCAGCCGGCCGAACCAAGGCACGAGATCGGCCGCAAAGTCGCGATCGTAGAAGACGTCGCCCGCGAGGATCACGTCGGCATCGATTTCACTTCCAACAAGGTCGTGATCGGTAAAGTCGACTTCCACGCCATTCTCGGCGATGTTGAGCTTCACGGCGCTTGCCACCCACGGATCGATATCCGCCGCGAGGACATGGGCAGCACCGGCCATTTTCGCCGCGATCGCCACCAGTCCCGAACCCGTGGCAAAGTCCAGCACATGGCTGCCCGCAACGGCCTCCGGGTGATCGAGAACGTAGCGGGCGAGCCCCTGCCCGCCAGCCCAGGCGAAGGCCCAGAAGGGCGGTGGCAGACCGATCTGCTCAAGCTCCTCTTCCGTTTTCGACCACAGCTCATGCGCCTCGGCTGCCAGATGCAGCCGGATTTCCGGCACATGCGGCGGCGCCATTATATCCGTATTGGCGAGAATGAAGCTGCGGGGATCGGTCTTCACCGGCCGGTCAGTCCGGCGATCGCGGCGGATTGTCGAGACCACTCAGCCTGCAGATCTCGAAATACTCCTCCTCCGTTACCGGTTGCACGGAAAGCCGCATGGAGGTGACGAGCGACATCTTCTCGAACTTCGGGTTCGTCTTGATATCCTTCAGCGTGACCGGCTTGGGCAGATCGCAGACTGCGCGGATATCGACGCAATCCCATCTTGGATCGTCCTTGGCCGTGGAATCGGGATGGCTGAGGGCACAAACCTCTACGATGCCGACGATCTCCAACCCTTCGTTGGAATGATAGAAGAAGCCTTTGTCTCCGAGCTTCATGGCGCGCATGTTGTTGCGTGCCTGGTAATTGCGCACGCCGGTCCATTCCTCACCCTGCGCGCCCTTGGCCTTCTGCTGCTCCCAGGACCAGGTGGAGGGTTCGGATTTATAAAGCCAATATGCCATGGAAGCTCACTCCGCCGGCTTGTTGAAGACCCAGTTATAGGGCTTCACCTCGACCTTCTCGAAGAGCCCGGCGAGATAATAGGGATCCGCTTCAGCAAGCGCGCGGGCAGCAGCCATGTCTTCCGCCTCGACAATCACCAGGCTGCCATTCGGCTTACCCTCGTCGTCGAGAAACGGGCCGGCCATTTTCAGCGTGCCTTCGGCATTCAGCTTGTTCAGGTGCTCCAAGTGCGCGGGACGGGTCTCCATCCGCACGTTCAGATGGCCGGGCTTGTCGGTGCATAGGAAGGCAAACAGCATCACTTTCTCCTGGAAAAACCTTTATTCGGTGGTGATCGGCCGGGTCATCAACTGTTCCGTCGCCGTGCGGATATCAAGCCTGCCGTCGATGATGGCCGCCACCGCATCGGTAACCGGAAGTTCGACCGAGAACGTTTGCCCGAGCCGGGACGCTACCGACGCGGCGAAGGCGCCTTCCACCAATGGACCGCCGGCGGTGGTCGCAGGCTCGCCCTTGCCGAGCGCTATGCCGAAACGCAGGTTGCGGGACTGGTGGCTGGTTCCCGTCAGCACGAGATCGCCAAGTCCGGAAAGCCCCCGCACGGTATCGGCCTTGCCGCCCATCGCCGTCACCAGCCGCGACATTTCCGCAAGCCCGCGGGAAATCAGCGCCGCGCGGGCGGAATCGCCGAGGCCTGCCCCTTCGACTATGCCGCAGGCGATCGCCAGCACATTCTTGAGCGCGCCGCCGAGCTGGACGCCGATCCGGTCCGTTGCTGCATAAAGCCGGAAAGTCCGGCTGGAGAGCGCAAGCGCCAGCCGTTCCGCGAGAGCATAATCCTCCGCAGCGATCGACATGGCCGTCGGCAGGCCGCGGGCGATATCCGCCGCAAAGCCGGGGCCGGAGAGCACCGTAACGGGATGGTCCGGCAGCTCGCTCTCCAGCACTTCGGTCAGAAGCTTGCCGGAGGCGCGGTCGATCCCCTTGGCGCAGGTGACGACCACGGCGTCCTTGCCGAGATAGGGACCGTAATGCTTGCCGGCGTCCGCATGGGCCTGGGAAGGCATGGCGAAGAGCACGATGCTCGCATCCTCGATCGCATCCGGCTCGGCGGAAAATTCAAGGGAATCAGGCAAGGGCACCCCCGGCAGGGCTGCATCATGCACACGATCCTCACGCAGATCGCTCATCAGTGCGGGGTCTCGTCCTATGAGCGTCACGGAAAATCTGTTCTCAAGGGCGACGACGGCAGCAAGAGCAGTTCCGAAGGCGCCTGCACCGACCACCACGATCCTTTCAGCCGCGCTCATGCCTTCGCACCCCGCTTGCCCGATCCCAATAGAGTTTTCGCGTGAGTGTCGAGCGGCCAGCGCGATCGCGGCTGAACATCGAGCGCATCAGCGGGAAAATCCTGTGCCAGCCTTTCCAGGCCGGCCCAGGCGATCATCGCCGCATTGTCGGTGCAGAGCCTCATCGGTGGAGCAATAAAGCGAAATCCATGCTCCAGGCAGAGCGCCTGCAGCGTGCGCCGGATCTCCTGGTTGGCGGCAACGCCGCCGGCAACCACCAACGCCGGCTCGACATCGAGGCTCATGAATTCCGCCTTGAAGCGGGAAAGACTGCGGCCGATGCGATCTTTCAGCGTGCGCGAGATCGCCTTCTGGAACGAAGCGCAGATATCGGCGACGTCCTGCTCGGACAGAGGAGCAATTTCGGTCGCCGCCTGCCGGACAGCCGTCTTCAATCCGGAAAAGGAGAAGTCTAGTCTGGCTTCGCCGACCAGCGGTCGTGGCAGAGAGAACCGGTCGGGGTCACCCACCTGCGCCGCCTTCTCCACCGCCGGGCCACCCGGATAAGGAAGCCCGAGCAGCTTGGCCGTCTTGTCGAAAGCCTCGCCCAGGGCGTCGTCGATCGTGGTGCCCCAGCGCTCGTAGTCTCCGACGCCGCGCACCAACACGAGCTGGGTATGGCCGCCGGAAACCAGCAGCATGAGATAGGGAAAGGAGAGCCCATCCGTCAGCCGCGCCGTCAGCGCATGGCCCTCGAGATGATTTATCGCCAGCAACGGCTTGCCGGCGGCGCGCGCGAGCGCCTTGGCCGTCATCAATCCGACGATCAGGCCGCCGATCAGGCCGGGCCCGGAGGTCGCGGCGACCGCATCGATATCATCGAGCGACACCTCGGCTCTATGGAGCGCCTCTTCCACCAACCCATCCAGGGCCTCGACATGGGCGCGGGCGGCGATTTCCGGCACCACGCCGCCATAGGCGCTGTGTTCCTCGAGCTGGGAAAGCACCACGTCCGAAAGGATTTCGCCGCGGCCATCCGGATGGCGTGCGACAACGGCCGCGGCGGTTTCGTCGCAGCTTGTTTCGATGCCGAGGATGCGAAGAAAGGTCGCCATGCCCCCTCGTTGATTGCGATGCCGGCCAAACCGGTCTACGAAAGCTCCGGTAACAATGGAATGAAACGGATGCAAACAAAACCTTTCCGGATCGGCACGCGCGGCAGCCCTTTGGCACTCGCCCAGGCTTCCGAAACGCGTGCGCGGCTGATGGCTGCGCACGGTATGCCGGAGGAAATGTTCGAAATCGTGGTGCTGTCGACGGCCGGCGATCGTATTACCGACCGATCGCTGGCCGAGATCGGCGGCAAAGGGCTTTTCACACAGGAGCTGGAGGAGCAGCTTCTTTCGGGCAACCTCGATTTTGCCGTACACTCCTCCAAGGACATGCCGACGAAACTGCCGGATGGCCTGCAGCTTTCGGCCTACCTGCCGCGAGAGGATTTTCGCGACGCCTTCATCGGCCGCACCGCGCCGACGCTAACCGCCCTTCCCGATGGCGCGACGGTCGGCTCCTCCTCCCTTCGCCGGCAGGCGCTGATCCGCCGCATCCGGCCGGATATCAACGTCATCACGTTCCGGGGCCTCGTCGATACCCGTCTGCGCAAGCTTCGCGAAGGCCAGGTGGATGGCACCTTGCTCGCCTTTGCCGGCCTCAAGCGGCTGAAGAAGGAAGATGTCGTTACCGAGCTGCTCGACCCCGAGGACTTCCCCCCGGCTCCGGCCCAGGGCGCGATCTGTGTCGAAAGCCGGATCGACGACACCCGCATCAATGCGCTTCTCGAAGCGATCAACGACAAGCCGACCTATGATGCGGTCTCCTGCGAGCGTGCCTTCCTGGCGACGCTCGATGGCTCCTGTCGCACGCCGATCGCAGGTTATGCGGTCTGCGAAGACCACCAACTGAAATTTTCCGGCCTCATCCTGACCCCGGATGGCCGTCAGGAGCATGCGATAACTGTCGAAGGCTCGCGCGACGAGGCCGAGAAGCTCGGCCGGCGGGCCGGAGAAGCCGTGCGCGCGGCTGCAGGCACCAGCTTCTTCGACAGCTGGACCTAAGACATGCGGGTCGTCGTCACCCGCCCCCTTGCCTCGGCCGGACGCACGGCCGAACGGCTTGCCTCGATGGGCCACGAGCCGGTGCTTTTTCCGCTGACCGAGGCCCGACACTATCCCACGGCAGTGGCGGAAGCGCTGGAGGAGCCGCATTTCGCCATCGCCGTCACCAGTGCCGAGGCTGTTCGCTGCATGCGGGAACTCGGTCCAAAACTGGCTCCCTATCGCGGCGAAGCTCTCTTCGCCGTCGGAGAAGCCACTGCCGATGCGGCCCGGGAGGCGGGTTTCCGCTTCATCCATCTCGGGCCGGGCACCGGCGCGGAGCTGGCGGCGCATATAGCGGGCACCGATAGCGCGCGCCAGGCGACATCGCCGCTGCTTTACCTCGCCGGCAAACCTCGCTCGCCCGCCTTCGAGGAAGGGCTTCGCCATCGCGGTATCCCGTTCGTGACGGCGGAATGTTATGAAATGATCCCGGTGATGCCGGGGGATGGCCGCCTGCTTATCGACCCGCCCGCCGATGCCGTGCTTCTCTACTCCAGGGAGAATGCAAACCTCTTCTTCGGCCTGGATATCGTGCGGCAAAATGCCCGTGCATTTGCAGGCATGGTCTTCTGCTGCATGAGCGAGAATGTCGCCGAAGCCGTTCCACAGGGTTTCCGCAACGACCTTCGTATTGCGAAAAGACCAGAGGAGCCGAGCCTTCTCGCCCTTCTTTAGTCGAGGTGAGGAGCAAAATCCCGTGCGGCCCTTCCCTTCGCCGGGCCCGCCGACTAGTTTGCAAGAAGCAAATGCAGAATGAGGTCCCCATGGTTTCGGAAAAGCCGCCCCGCCGTTCCAGAAAGGCCAACGAGCCGGTCACGATAGACCTTTCGGCCGAGGAAACGAGCGCGGTTGCGGAACCGATACGCAGCAACGACACCGACGAACCGGTCACGCCAACGGAAGAGGAAAGCCTTCGGGATACCGAGGCCGCGAGCCCCGACGCCGGTAAGAGCGAGGATGAGAAGGAAGGCGGCGCGGAAGCCTCGTCCGAACCGTCCTCCGCCGAAGAAGCCATCAGGGAAGATGTGCCGGAGGAGGCGGACACCAAGGCCGGTTTCACTACTCCACCCCAACCGGCACCCGCCTCACAGACGCGGCTACGTCAGAGCCCCGCGACCTCCACCCTGATCGCCTCCGGCATATTCGGCGGCATCGTGGCGCTCGCCCTTGCAGGCAGCATGCAATATGCGGGGTATCTCCCTGCCGCAACGCCCGCACCTCCCCCAGCACCGGTCGCCGATACCAGCGCCCTCTCCTCGCAGATTGCGAGCCTGCAGCAGGAAATCGCGACACTGAGGGAAAGGCCGACTGCCGATACCGCCGGGCTTCAGGCCCGTGTCGAAGCGCTGGAAACCACTTCCAGCACCACTCCCGCCCCGGCCGACACCGAAGCGCTTGCTGCGCTGAAGAGCGACGTCGACCTCCTGCGCTCCGCCGTGGAAACCACCGCCGGAAATGATGCGGAGCTCGAACGCCGGCTGATCGAGGCCGAGGCCAAGCTGAATCGGCCCGGAGCGGAAGAGCAGGTGGCGCGAGCCGTGGCCGCGTCTGCGTTGAAGGCCGCCGTCGATCGCGGCGGGCCATTCACCACTGAGCTGGAAACCTTCGCCGGCCTCGTCGCCGATGATCCCGCGGTCGCCGAGCTGCGGAAATTCAGCGCCACCGGCGCTCCCTCCCGCGCCGGGTTGCTGCAGGACTTCCCGGCGGCAGCCAATGCAATCCTCGATTCCGTGAGCCAGCCCGATCCCAACCAGGGCATAGCGAGCCGCCTGATGGGAAGCGCGTTTTCCGTCGTGAAGGTCCGCCGCGTGGGTGATGCCGAGGGCGATACGCCGGAAGCGATCGTGGCCCGCATGGAGAACAGGCTGCGCGAGAACGACCTGCAGGGAGCGGCGGCGGAATGGGAAAAGCTGCCGGAGCCCGCAAAAGCCGCGTCCAAGCAATTCAAGCAGGGACTGGATGGGCGCATCCAGGTGGAAAAGCTGGTCGGCGATAGCCTCGCGCGCGTCATGAGCGGCACGGGTCGACAAGGCTGAGGACGTATTATGATGGTCAGACTAATCGCCTTCCTCCTTCTCGTCCTCGCACTCGGCTGGGGTTTTTCATGGCTCGCCGACCGGCCGGGCCTGATCTCCATCACCTGGCAGGATCATCTGATCGAAACGAGCGTGATGGTCGCCGCCACCTTCGTGGTCGCGCTCGTCGCCGCCGCGATGATCGTCTGGTGGCTCCTCCAGGGTGTCTGGAACTCGCCGCATTCGGTTCGCCGCTATTTCCGTGCCCGCAAGCGCGATCGCGGCTATCAGGCGCTCTCCACCGGCCTCATTGCCGCCGGGGCCGGCAATTCCCTCCTCGCCCGCAAGATGAGCGCCCGCACCAAAGGGCTGCTGAGCGCCGATCAGGAGCCGCTGATCCACCTTCTGGAAGCCCAGGCAGCCCTCATCGAGGGCAAGCACGATGAGGCAAGGCAAAAATTCGAACAGATGGTCGAAGACCCGGAAACCCGGGAACTGGGATTGCGGGGCCTCTACATGGAGGCCCGCCGGCTGGGCGCCAACGACGCAGCCCGCCAATATGCTGAAAAAGCGGTGGAGAACGCTCCCTATCTCCCCTGGGCAGCCCAGGCTACGCTCGAATACCGCTGTCAGTCCGGCCACTGGGATGATGCCATTCGCCTTCTCGACCAGCAGCGCGTCGCCAACGTGGTCGACAAGGGCCAGGCCGATCGATGGAAGGCGGTTCTCCTGACGGCCAAGGCCGGCGACCGGCTGGAAGGCGACCCGAAGGGAGCCCGCGACGATGCGCTCGCCGCCCTGAAACTGGTCAAGGATCTGGTGCCTGCGGCGGTGATTGCGGCCAAGGCTTGTTTACGCGAAGACAATGTCCGGCGCGCCGCCTCCCTTCTGGAGAGCGTGTGGAAACTCACGCCTCATCCGGAGATCGCCAGCACCTATGTCCGCGCACGGAGCGGCGACAGTGCCGTGGATCGATTGAAACGGGCCGAAAAGCTCGAGGCGATGCGACCGAACAATGTGGAATCGCTTCTCGCGGTCGCTCAGGCCGCACTCGACGCACAACAGTTCAGGAAGGCACGCGCCAAGGCCGAAGCCGCCATCCGCATGGACCCGCGCGAATCCGCCTATCTGCTGCTTGCCGATGTCGAGGAAGCCGAATCCGGCGATCAGGGCCGCGTGCGGCACTGGATGGCTCAAGCGCTCCGGGCTGCGCGTGACCCCGCCTGGGTGGCTGACGGCATGGTTTCGGAGAAGTGGCTGCCGATCTCGCCCGTGAGCGGCAGGCTCGATGCCTTCGAATGGAAGGTCCCCTTCGGTCAGCTCGAAAGCCCAGTGGAGGAAGGCACGCTTGCGGCGGACGATGCGATCGCCCCTCTGCCGCCGGCCTCGGAAATCGCCCCGGCACCGCGGCGGGAAGAGCCGCGGAAGGCGCCCGCGACCATAGAGCTTTCCGTCCCGAAGGCCGAAAAGGAAGCGGCACCTGTTGCAGCAAGGTCACCAGCGCGCAGCAATGTGAAGCCTCAAGAGGAAAAAACACCGGAAATCGACGAAGAGGTGGTTCCATTTTTCGGACGACCACCAGATGATCCCGGCGTCAAGGATCCCGACGCCGCCCAACCTGCGACGAGGCTCCGGCTTTTCTAAAGGAGAGGGCCAAGCATAGATGTTGGATCGCATCCAGGCCTTCCTCCATACGCTCACCGCATCGCATCATACCGACGAATTCGCGCCCGATGATCCGCGCGTGGCTTTCGTAGCACTCTGCTTTCAGGTGATGGAGGCGGACGGCAATGTGTCGAAGCAGGAGCAGAAGAAATTCCGCGACCTCATTCGCCAACGCTACAATCTGAGCGAGGAGCGGCTGAAGGCTCTGATCGAGATCGGCCGCGACGAAAGCCGTGAAGCAGTTGACTATTATCGTTTCACCTCCGATCTTAAGCGGCATCTCGCCAACGAAGAAGATCGTATCGAGCTGCTCGGCATTCTCTGGGATATCGTCTATGCCGATGGAGATAGGAACGAGATCGAAGATCACGTGATCTGGCGGATAGCCGATCTTCTCGGTGTCTCGGCACGCGATCGGGTCTTGCAGCGCCAAGAGGCAGCGGCGCGTGTTTCGGGAGGAGACCAGGGAGGAAATTGAGGACCGTAATATGCTGATTCTTCCCTCCCGCCGTACTAGGAAGCAGCCGATATTGATCGTGCTCCATCAGGAGCGCTCCTCTCCTGGCCGCGTCGGCCAGATGCTCGTCGAAAAGAGCTATCCTCTCGATATCCGCCGTCCCGTTCTTGGCGATCCGTTGCCGGATACCCTGGCGGAACATTCCGGCGCCGTGATCTTCGGCGGCCCCATGAGCGCCAACGACCCCGATCCCTTCGTCAAGACGGAAATCGATTGGATCGGAGTGCCGCTCAAGGAAAACCGGCCCTTTCTCGGGATTTGCCTGGGCGCGCAGATGATGGTGCGGCACCTGGGCGGCAAGGTCGCTGCCGACAAGGAAGGGCTCACCGAAATCGGCTGGTATCCGTTGCACGCCACCGAACATGGCCGGCTTCTGATGCACTGGCCGAAGATGGTCTATCACTTCCACCGCGAAGGTTTCAGCCTGCCGACCGGCGCTCATCTGCTCGCGGAAGGCGATGCCTATCCGAACCAGGCAATCCGCTACGGCGACAATGCCTGGGGCCTGCAGTTCCATGCGGAACTTACCCGGGCGATGATGCAGCGATGGGTGGTCCGTGGCGAGCATCGCTTCGTCATGCCGAATGCCCAACAAGGCCGGGAGCACCTGGAAGGACGCATGATCTTCGACCAGCCTCTGCGTGAGTGGCTATGGCAGTTCCTGGACCTGGTTTTCGAACGGCAGTTCGCAACGGAAAAAGCACCAGCCGAGGCCGAACCCAAGCGGAGCCTTCAGGCGGGCTGAGCGGCGGTATTTTCGCGATCCGGAGCTTCCAGGCTATCGATGTTCCGGAGCTTCGGAAAGGCAAGCGCCCAGGCAATGGCGACCGCGAGCGTGCCGATGCCGCCGACCACCACCGCCGGCACCGCGCCGAAGATGGACGCCATCGTGCCCGCCCGGAACTCCCCAAGCTCGTTCGAAGCGCCGACGAACACCATGTTCACCGCATTGACGCGGCCGCGAACCTCGTCCGGCGTCCAGAGTACGATCAGCGTCTCGCGCACATAGACGGAAATCATGTCGGAGGCGCCCATCAGCATCAGCGCGGCGATGGATACCCATGCCGTTTCCGAGAGGCCGAAGATCACAGTACCCACGCCGAACAGGGCGACGCCGATGAACATCGCTATACCGGCATGATGGCGAACCGGATGAAAGGCGAGCCAGACCGCAACGACGACTGCGCCGATGCCGGGCGCGGCCCGCAATAGGCCAAGGCCCCAGGGCCCGAGCGCCAGCACATCGCGCGCAAAGATCGGCATCAGCGCTACCGCGCCGCCGAGCAGCACGGCGAAAAGATCGAGCGAAATGGCGCCTAGCACCACTTTCTCTTTCGAAATGAACCGGAAGCCGGCGAGAATCTCTTCCCAGTTCACGGCCTTCGAGGGGCTCCGCTGCGCGGGCTTGGGAATCATCAACACCAGAACCGCCGCCAGGATCAGCAGCGCAAGCGCGACGGAATAGGCCACGACCGCGCTTGCGCCATAAAGCAAGCCGCCCATGACCGGCCCCAGGATTGCCGCCATTTGCCAGGAAGAGGAATTCCAGGCGATCGCATTCGCGAGATCTTTCTCAGGGACCAGATTCGGCGCAAGCGACTGCACCGCCGGCCCCATGAAAGCACGCTCGACACCGAAGACGAGCAGGATACCGAAGACCGGCAAGGGAGCAAAGGCGCCGGCGAGCGTCAGCCCCAGAAGCGCCGCCGAACAACCGGCACCGATGACGAGGCAGATGGCCACGATGGCCCTGCGATTGTACCGGTCGGCGACCGAGCCGGTAACAAGGATCAGGAGAAGGGAGGGCAGAAACTGGAAAAGGCCGATCAGTCCGAGATAGAGCGCGCTGCCGGTAACATCATACATTTGCCAGCCGACAGCGACGCTCACAATCTGGATCGCGAAGGCGGCGAGAAACCGGGATGCGAAGAAACGCGCGTAGGATGCATGCCGAAAGGCAGCAAAGCGATCACCGGTACTGGGAATGGACATGAGCGGCTTCCAGGAAGGGCAGGAGCGGCAAATCCCGGAAATGCCCGTGGAACTTGATTCGCCTGCTGTGCATATGCGGCACTTGCCCGTTAGTTCGCCAATGTCTACATGTCTGTCAACAACGAATTGGAGACTTGGATGTACGCGCTGTTTCAGACCATAGATTTGGCCTTGAACCTCTACACGTGGGTGCTGATCGCCAGCGCCATTTTCTCCTGGCTCTATGCCTTCAACGTCATCAACTCGCGAAACCAGTTCGTCGATGCGATCGGCCGTTTCCTCTACAACATCACCGAACCGGTCCTGCGGCCGATCCGCCGCATCATGCCCGATCTCGGCGGCATCGACATCTCGCCCATCATCGTCCTGCTGATTATCTTCTTCCTGCGCTCGCTGATGTGGACGACCGTCTATCCGATGGTCGCGTGAGCCGGCCCTACAGCAGGCAATCGGATCACCTTCGCCTCTCAATTCGCCTGACGCCGAATGCCCGGCATGACGGTTTCGACGGGATCGAAATCGGAACCGACGGCGAGGCTTACCTAAAAGCCCGCGTCACCGAGATCCCCGAGAGCGGCAAGGCCAACAAGGCCCTCATCGCCTTGCTTGCGAGCACACTGAAGCGGCCGAAATCCTCGATTTCCATTCTCTCCGGAGAAACGGCGCGCAAAAAAATCCTCCGGATCGATGGCGACCCGGAGGAGATTGCAGAAAAGCTCGAAGCCGTCTTGCGGGGCTGAATTACTTCTTGTCGGCTTGATAGCGCTCGATCGCCTCGACGATCAGCTTCTTGGCGACATCGACACCTTGCCAGCCACCGATCTTCACCCATTTGCCGGGCTCCAGATCCTTGTAGTGCTCGAAGAAGTGCTCGATCTGCTTCAGCGTGATTTCCGGCAGGTCGGTGTAGTTCTTGACCTTGTCGTAGCGCTGGGTGAGCTTCGGAACCGGCACGGCGATGATCTTCTCGTCCTTGCCGCCATCGTCTTCCATGACCATGACGCCGATCGGGCGGACGTTGATGACGCAGCCGGGCACCAGCGGACGCGTATTGCAGATCAGAACGTCGATCGGATCGCCATCCTCGGAGAGCGTATGGGGCACGAAACCGTAATTGCCCGGATAGGTCATCGGCGTGTAGAGGAAGCGGTCGACGACCAGCGCTCCGGCTTCCTTGTCCATCTCGTACTTGATCGGATGGCCGCCTACCGGCACCTCGACAATGACGTTGACATCTTCCGGCGGGTTCTTGCCAACAGAAATCGCATCAATACGCATTCTTTTCCCCGATGAGGTTAACTGTCCGGGGGCTTCGATACTGGGAATCATGCTGCAAGGCAACAAGGCTTTCGCCAAAGAATGGTCCGGCAAGTCATCCGCCTTCCGGAACGAAGCCCCCGGAACCACTACGGCCAGACGAAACCGATCTTCCTGAGCTGTGTGCCGCCGAAATCTTCCATGCCTTCGGCGATGTCGATCCCGCCATACCGGCGGAAGAAACGGGCCGCGTGATCGCTGTCTTCCAGGCACCAGACGACGAGCCCTTCGCAGCCGAGCGATTTAAGCAGCCTGCGGCTTTCGCCGAACAGTCGGCGCCCGAGCCCGACGCCCTGAAATTCGGGCCGAAGATAGATCTCGTAAACCTCACCGTCATGCGGAAGGGCGCGAGCCCGGTTGAGCCCGATCGTCGCATATCCTGCCACCGTGCCGGCGACGTCCAGCACCAGGAGGGTCGCAGGCCCTCGCGTCGCTTTTCGCCACCAGCTCTCGCCGCGCCGCTCAAGCATCTGGGTGAGCGGCTTGTGCGGGATGAGGCCGGCATAGGCTTGCGTCCAGGCAGCGCGATGCACTTCCGAAATGGCTCGGGCATCTTGCGGGTCGGCCCGCCGGACATCGATCGACAACGTTTTCATAACGCTATTGTGGTCCCGCTGCAGGTGATCCGCCATTCCCGCCTGGGGAAGCCGACGGATTGCCCACAGACTTCTCATGTGAACGATGCGGGAAGGTTAACGCCTTTTTAACCCTGGCAGCAAGTCTGCGCCGAATGAAGGCACAAATAAAAAACCCCGGCGTTCAAGCCGGGGTTTCGAAGGGCACATAGGGCGTTTTCAGCCTAGCGCGACGCGAGATTTTTCGAATCGCTTGCGGTCGTTGGCATCGAGGTAAATCTTGCGCAGACGGATCGACTTCGGCGTCACTTCCATCAATTCATCGTCCTGGATCCAGGAGAGCGCGCGATCGAGCGTCATGCGGATCGGCGGGGTCAGCCTGACGGCTTCGTCCTTACCGGCTGAACGGATGTTGGTGAGCTGCTTGCCCTTGAGGACGTTGACTTCGAGGTCGTTGTCACGGCTGTGAATGCCGATGATCATGCCCATGTAAACCTTTTCGCCCGGCTCGATGATCATCGGACCGCGGTCTTCAAGGTTGAACATCGCATAAGCGACGGCTTCGCCGGCCTGATTGGCCAGAAGAACGCCGTTGGTACGGCCGGCAATCTCACCCTTGAACGGCTGATAGTCGTGGAAAAGGCGGTTCATGATCGCCGTGCCGCGGGTGTCGGTCAGCAGTTCCGACTGGTAGCCGATGAGGCCGCGGGTCGGCGCAAGGAACTTCAGACGAACGCGGTTGCCGCCCGACGGACGCAGCTCGGTCATTTCGGCCTTGCGCTCGGACATCTTCTGAACAACGACACCGGAATGTTCTTCATCGACGTCGATGACGACTTCTTCGATGGGCTCCATCATAGTGCCGTTCTCGTCCTTGTGCATGACGACACGCGGACGCGAAACGGCCAGTTCGAAACCTTCGCGGCGCATGGTCTCGATCAGGACGGCGAGCTGAAGTTCGCCGCGGCCGGAAACGTAGAACGAGTCCTTGCCTTCGGCTTCTTCGATCTTCAGGGCCACATTGCCTTCTGCTTCTTTGAACAGGCGGTCGCGGATAACACGGCTCGTGACCTTGTCGCCTTCGGTGCCGGCAAGCGGGCTATCGTTGACGATGAAGGACATGGTAACGGTCGGCGGGTCGATCGGCTGAGCCGTCATCGCTTCCGTAACAGAGGGATCGCAGAACGTATCGGCGACAGTTCCCTTGGAGAGACCGGCAATCGCTACGATATCGCCTGCCTGCGCTTCCTCGATAGGCTGACGCTCGATGCCGCGGAAAGCGAGAATCTTGGAAATACGGCCGGTTTCGACCGTCTTGCCGTCCTGGCTCAAAACCTTGACGGCCTGGTTTGGCTTGATCGAACCCGAAGCGATACGGCCGGTGATGATACGGCCGAGGAACGGGTTGGCTTCGAGAAGCGTGCCGATCATCCGGAACGGGCCTTCTTCGACCACCGGCTCGGGAACGTGCTTGAGCACGAGATCGAGAAGCGGCGCCAGACCTTCGTCCTTCGGACCTTCCGGATTGACATTCATCCAGCCATCGCGACCGGAACCGTAGAGGATCGGGAAGTCGAGCTGCTCGTCGGTAGCGTCGAGATTGGCGAACAGGTCGAAGACTTCGTTGATGACTTCTTCGTGGCGGCCGTCCGGACGGTCGATCTTGTTGATCGCGACGATCGGGCGAAGACCGACCTTCAGCGCCTTGCCGACCACGAACTTGGTCTGCGGCATCGGGCCTTCCGACGAGTCGACGAGAACGATCGCACCATCCACCATCGACAGGATACGCTCGACTTCACCGCCGAAGTCGGCGTGACCGGGGGTGTCGACGATATTGATGCGGTGGCCCTTCCACTCGACCGAGGTGGCCTTGGCGAGGATGGTGATCCCGCGTTCCTTTTCCAGGTCGTTGGAATCCATCACGCGCTCGGCCACGCGCTGGTTCTCGCGGAAGGAGCCAGACTGTTTCAGGAGTTCGTCGACGAGGGTCGTTTTCCCATGGTCAACGTGCGCGATGATCGCGATGTTGCGAAGTGCCATATTGGATATCTCTGAAGCTGAGGCGCACTAACGGGAGGACGCGCCATATTTCGTTGGCGCGCTCATACCCGTTTTTTTGCATTTGCGAAAGGGGGCTAGCCAACCACTCTCGGCAGGACTGCCCTGCAGTGCCGATCAGGCATCGCTGCCGGCGAGTTCCTCGACCATGGCAAGTCCCTTTTTCCTGAGCATGGCCTGGGGATCGGGAAGCTTGCCGCGGAAGGCCCTGTAGGTTTCCTCCGGATCGATCGAAGCGCCGACGGAATAGATATTGTTCTTCAGTTTGCGCGCCATCACCGGATCGAAGACATTGCCGGTTTCCTCGAAGGCGGCGAAAGCATCCGCATCGAGCACTTCCGACCACATGTAGGAATAATAACCCGCCGAATAGCCGTCGCCCGAGAAGACGTGCTGGAAATGGGGCGTGGCATGCCGCATGACGATTGAGGTCGGCATGCCGATCTCGACAAGCACTTGCCTCTGCACTGCCATCGGGTCTTCGACTATATCTCGTGTGTGGAAAGCCATGTCCACCAGTGCGGACGAAGTGAATTCCACTGTCGCAAAACCGGCATCGAAGGTGCGGGCAGCCAATACCTTATCGAGAAGTGCCTTCGGCATGGGTTCGCCGGTCTGATGATGGACGGCGTATTTTTCGAGGATTTCCGGCACGGTCAGCCAGTGCTCGTAAAGTTGGGAGGGCAGCTCGACGAAGTCGCGAGCGACCGCCGTACCCGAGACGGACGGATAGGTGACATCCGAAAGCATACCGTGCAGCGCATGGCCGAATTCATGGAAAAGCGTGCGTGCATCGTCGAGGGAGAGCAATGCCGGCTTGCCTTCGGCCGGCTTGGCGAAATTGCAGACATTATAGACGATCGGCAATTCGCCCGTCGTGCCATTCGTCAGCGGCAGCTTGTGCTGCGACTGGAATGAACTCATCCAGGCTCCGGAACGCTTGGAAGGCCGCGCAAAATAGTCGCCCAGGAAAAGCGCCTTCAACGCTCCCCCTTTTTCCCGAATCTCGAAAACACGGACATCGGGGTGATAGGCTGCAACGCCTTTGACCTCCGCGGCCTCAATGCCGAACAGGCGTTCGGCGACATCGAAGCAGGCCTCGATAATCTTTTCGAGCTGCAGGTAAGGCTTCAATTCGGATTCGGAAAAATCGAAGGTCCGCTCGCGCAGCTTTTCGGCGTAGTGCCGCCAATCCCAGGGCATGACCTCGTGGTTTCCGCCCTCCTCCGCAATCAATCCAGCAAGGCTTGCCTCTTCCTCCAGCGCCTTGGCTCGCGCCATCCTCCAGACCTCGCGCAGCAGCTTGTCCACCGCCTCCGGGGTTTTCGCCATGGTGTCGTCGAGCTTGTAATCCGCGAAGTTCTTGTAGCCGAGAAGCCCCGCCTTTTCGGCGCGCAGCGCCAGCATTTCCCGCACGATGCCGATATTGTCCCTCTCGCCGCCGTTTTCGCCCCGTGCAACCCAGGCCTTGAAGGCCTGCTCGCGCAGATCCCGGCGGCTGGAGAATGTCAGGAACGGCTCGATGATCGAGCGCGACAATGTCACAGCATAGCCGTCTTCACCGCGCTCGCGAGCCCCCGCCGCCATGGCATCGCGCAGGAAGGAAGGGAGGCCTTCAAGATCGGCCTTGTCCGACAGCTTAAGCGACCATTCCCTCTCGTCGCCCAGTACATTCTGGCCAAAACGTGCGCCGAACCCGGCCAGCTTCTCGTTGATGTCGGCCAGCCGCTCCTGTTCGGCTTTGGCAAGCTTGGCACCGGCGCGCACGAAGCCCTTCCAGTGGCGTTCCAGCACTCGCTTTTCCTCGACGGTAAGGCCGAGTTCCTCCCGCTTTTCCCAAAGGGAATCGATGCGGGCGAAAAGAGCTGCATTCATGCCGATCTTGGAATAGTGCCGCGACATCCTCGGCGCGATTTCGCGCTCCAGCGTCTGAATCCTATCATTGGTGTGAGCACCGGCCTTGTTCCAGAACAGCGCCGAAACCCGTGAAAGCTCGTCACCCGCGATTTCCAGCGCCACGACCGTATTGGCAAAGCTCGGCTCGTCTGGATTGTTGGCGATCTGGTCGATTTCAGTTTCGTGGGCTGCAAGCGCCGCATCGAAAGCGGGCGCAAAATCCTCATCCCTCACCTGATCGAATTGCGGCAGGCCGTGATGGCCGTTCCAGTTCACGAGCGCGGGGTTGGGGAAATTTGCCATCGAAACATCCTTTGAAATGACAGGTCGCCCTCATATAGGCGAAGGCGGAGGGAATGTTATTACCGGTGGACATGTACCTTCGGCAAGAAAGCACATCTCGATGGGGTTTTGTCCCTCCCGGACAGCTTTCGCGAACACATTTGCGTTGTCAACGCGATCTACGGCCGCTTTTCATTGGCGCTTGCCCGGAAAGATAGTAAGCGTGCCTTACGAATTTTGTGAGGAACGATGGGCGCCCGTCCCGATCTCTATACGCTTGGCTTTCTGGTCAGCGACAGTGCCCGCTTGATGCGGGTCGCCTTCGAGCGGCGCATCAGCCAGGCAGGGCTCGGCATCACGCCGGGAGAAGCCAGGGCCCTTCTCACCATTGCTGCGGCCGGTGGCAGCCGTCAGCTCGATATCGCAGCGCGCATGGGTGTCGAGCCGATGACGCTCTGCACCTATCTCGACAAGTTTCAGGCCTTGGGATTGATAGAGCGTCAGCAATGCTCCGCAGACCGGCGGGCAAAAAGGATCACCCTCACCGAAAGCTCCGGCGATCTGATCGAGCGCGTGCGCAACGAATTGCGTGCCGTGATGGTCGAGGCCACGGAGGGCATGAGCGAGGAAGACCGGTTTCTGCTCGACGATACCCTGAAAATCTTCAACGCCAACCTTCAGATGGCCAATAGCTCTCCCTCCCCCGCCGCGGCAGATGAAAGCCGATAGTTGCGCGCCCATGCCCGCCGCGATGAGCGAGCGCCGCACCACCCTGCTCGGCGCGCTGCTGACGGCGGTAGGGCCTATCTCCATGGCTATCTATACGCCGGCCATGCCGGAACTCGTCCGGGCCTTCGGCACGACGGAAGCGGCCATAAAGCTCAGCCTCTCGCTTTATTTCGGCGGGTTTGCCCTTGCCCAGCTCCTGGCCGGCCCCGTCTCCGATGCCTATGGCCGCCGGGTGGCGACGATCATCTTTCTCTCGATCTATCTGGCAGGGTCGATCATGGCTGCCTTCGCGCCGACGGTGGAGTGGATACTGGCCGCCCGTCTGGTGCAGGGCATTGGCGCTTCGGTAGGCCTCACCGTCTCCAGGGCGGTTGTACGCGACCTTTTCGTCGGCCCACAGGCAGCCCGCATCATGAACATGATCGGCATCATCCTGGCGATCGGCCCCGCTATCGGTCCGACGATCGGCGGATTGGCGGCCTCGAGCTTCGGCTGGCAATCGGTCTTCCTGCTGATGATCCTGTTCGGGCTCATCGCCCTGACGAGCTGCATGCTGTTCCTGCGCGAAACCGTGGTGCCGGACAGAGATCGGTTGAAGCCGCTGAAACTCTTCTCCGCCTATGCCGGGTTGATCGTCGACCTGCGCTTCCTCCTGCCCTCCCTCGTGTTGGGAGGGACGATCGGCGCGCTCTATGCACAGGGAACCATGCTGCCCTTCGTGCTGATCGATGCTGTCGGCCTCAGCCCCACGCAGTTCGGCCTCGGCATGCTGATGCAGACCGGCGCCTATCTGAGCGGCTCCGTCATCTTACGGCTGGTCTCCAAACATCTCGCCGGCCCACAGGCGGTGGTGATCGGGCTTTGCTTCAGCGGCGCGGGCGGCACGCTGATGCTTCTCTCGGTCTTTTTCCTGCCGCTCTCGTTTCTCTCGATCATGGGGCCGGTCGCCGTCGCTACCTTCGGCATGGCGTTCCTGACACCTCATATCATCACCATCGGCCTTGCGCCTTTCCCGCACATGGCGGGGTCTGCAGCCGCTTTGATGGGATTCATCCAGATGGGTGGGGGCTTCGCCGGCGGAGTGGCCGCCTCCGCGCTCGGCGAACCGCTGACCTCGCTCGGCATCATCATCCCCTGCATGCAATATCTCGCCGTCGGCAGCTACGTTTTCTACCGGCTGACCGGCCGCCAATAAAAAGCCCGCCTCCTCATTCAAGGAGACGGGCGCAGGATCGTTTTTTCGGTTCGCTTACTGGCCGAGATTGCGCTTGGCGAGCGTTCGCAGTCTGAGTGCGTTGAGCTTGATGAAGCCCGCCGCATCCTTCTGGTCATAGGCGCCCTGGTCGTCCTCGAAAGTGACCAGCTTGTCGAAGTAGAGCGATTTCTCGCTTTCCCGGCCGGTGACCATGACATTGCCCTTGTAGAGCTTCAGCGTCACTTCGCCTTCCACATGCTCCTGGCTCTTGTCGATCAGGGCCTGCAGCATTTCGCGTTCCGGCGAGAACCAGAAGCCGTAATAGATGAGCTCTGCATAGCGCGGCATCAGCTCGTCCTTCAGGTGCGCGGCACCCCGATCAAGCGTGATGGATTCGATCGCGCGATGTGCGGCGAGCAGGATGGTGCCGCCGGGCGTTTCATAGACGCCGCGGGACTTCATGCCGACGAAGCGGTTCTCGACAAGGTCGAGGCGGCCGATGCCGTTGTCGCGGCCATAGTTGTTGAGCGTCGCCAGCAGCGTTGCCGGAGACATGGCTACGCCATTGATGGAAACCGCGTCGCCTTTCTGGAAACCGATCTTGATGACGGTCGCCTTGTCGGGAGCGGCTTCCGGGGAAATCGTGCGCATATGCACATATTCCGGAGCTTCCTGAGCCGGGTCTTCCAGAACCTTGCCCTCGGACGAGGAGTGCAGCAGGTTCGCGTCGACCGAGAACGGCGCTTCGCCCTTCTTGTCCTTGGCGACCGGAATTTGGTGCTGTTCGGCAAAGTTCAGGAGATCCGTGCGGCTCTTGAAGGACCAGTCGCGCCAGGGGGCGATGATCTTGATGTCCGGGTTCAGCGCGTAAGCCGAAAGCTCGAAGCGAACCTGATCGTTGCCCTTGCCGGTCGCGCCGTGGGCGATCGCGTCGGCGCCGGTCTTTTTGGCGATCTCGATCAGGTGCTTGGAGATGAGTGGCCGGGCGATCGACGTACCCAGCAGGTAGACGCCTTCATAGACGGCGTTGGCGCGGAACATCGGGAAGACGAAATCGCGCACGAACTCCTCGCGCACGTCCTCGATGAAAATTTCCTTGATGCCCAGCATCTCGGCTTTCTTGCGGGCGGGTTCCAGTTCCTCGCCCTGGCCGAGATCGGCCGTGAAAGTCACCACTTCGGCGCCGAGTTCGGTTTGCAGCCATTTCAGGATGATCGAGGTGTCGAGGCCGCCGGAATAGGCGAGAACGACCTTCTTAACGTCTTTCGGGAGTGCCATTTGATTTCAAGTCCGTCTACGGTGAGGCGGCCCGGTCAAGCCGCGGTTTCCAGGGGATCGCGGCACTTTTAGCGAGTTTATCGGTAGGTGCAAGGGAAAGC
Organism: Rhizobium sp. LC145; assembly: GCF_001005825.1. Taxonomy (GTDB): domain Bacteria; phylum Pseudomonadota; class Alphaproteobacteria; order Rhizobiales; family Rhizobiaceae; genus Neorhizobium. The sequence continues at coordinate 227,694 of NZ_LBHV01000008.1, read as the reverse complement.
GGCTCCTGTAACACCCCTGCCATGTTGACGGGCTCTATTCGGGAAACCATATCGCTAGTTACCGCACCGCAATATCAAACGGGAGATCGCAGATGGCAGTCACTCATCCTGCTCTGAAGAAAGACAATGTCGCGGTCGTTACCGGTGCTGCATCCGGTATCGGGCTTGCCGCCGCCAAGGAATTCGCTCGCCTCGGTCTCTCGGTAGTGCTTGCCGATCTGGAGGGCGATCGTCTTGCCGAAGCCTGCCGCGAGGTCGCCGCGCTTGCCGAGGACGGCGAGACGGATGTGGCCGCCATCGGCACGGACGTTTCGAAGCCGGGCGAGATCGAAGCGCTGGAAAGGGCGGTGCTGCAGCGTTTCGGACGCGTGCATGTGCTGATGAACAATGCCGGCATCCAGCCGGGCAGCAGCCTTTTCGGACCGCAGGCCAACTGGGACAATGTATTCGCGGTCAACCTCCTCGGCGTCATACAGGGTGCGCGCATCTTCGGGCCGGGCATGATCGCCCATGGCGAGCCATCGCTCATCATCAATACCGGCTCGAAGCAAGGCATTACCACACCGCCGGGCGACCCGGCCTATAATGTCGCCAAGGCCGGCGTGAAGGCTTTCACGGAAGCGCTTCAGCACGAATTGCGCAACACGCCCGATTGCAAGGTGACGGCGCATCTCCTCATCCCCGGCTTCGTCTATACCGGTTTGACGGCACATGGCCGCACCGAAAAGCCGGAGGGCGCCTGGACGCCGGAACAGACAGTGGAGTTCATGCTGACCAGCCTGGAGCGGGGAGACTTCTACATTCTCTGCCCCGACAACGACGTCGACCGCGCGACCGACGAGCGCCGCATGGCCTGGGCGATCGGCGACATCATCGAGAACCGCCCACCACTGTCCCGCTGGCATCCCGATTTTGCCGAAGCGGCGAGAGCGTTCATCGCAAGACGCGGATGATTGGCATTCGATGAAAAGCCGGATATTGAAGGTGCAGGCTTATCGGCTTTCGTGAGAGTGCCATGGATTTCTTGCCCAATTTGTCTACCCTCCTCGCCTTTACGGCGGCAAGCCTGCTGCTGGCGCTGACGCCCGGCCCCGACATGACGCTCTCGATCAGCCGGGCGCTGGGGCAAGGGCGGCGGGCAGCACTTTTCGTGGTGCTCGGTACCAGCCTCGGCGTGGTCTGCCACACGCTTCTGGTGGCCTTCGGCATTTCCGCGCTGATCACCGCCTCGCCGACGGCCTTCTTCATTCTCAAGACGGGTGGGGCCGCTTACCTGCTCTGGCTCGCCATCCAGGCGATCCGCTTCGGTTCCAGCTTTTCGGTCAAGAAGGTGGAGCAATCCAAGAGCAGCGCGCTCGCCAATATCTCCACCGGCTTCTGGGTCAATATCCTGAACCCGAAGGTCATCATCTTCTTCATGACCTTCCTGCCGCAATTCGTGACGGCACACGATCCGGCCGTCACGCAGAAGCTCATCTTCTTCGGCATCTTTTTCATCGTGCTCGGCATGCCCGTGAACGTGCTCGCAGCGCTCGCCGCCGACCGGCTGTCGAATTGGCTACAGGCAAATCCGAAGGTACTGCGCGGCATCGACTACACCTTTGCCGGTGTCTTTTCCGTCTTCGCCGCGAAGATCTTCCTCACCCAGGCAAGGTAAGCAATTCCAGCAAAAGTGTGCAGCGGTTTTGCGTCTGGAATTGCGTAAAACACAACTACTCAGCCGATCAGCAGCTCGTCGTCGTCGAGGGTCTGGCCGCGCATCTTGCGGAACATCTCGATCAGATCTTCGACCTGAAGGTTCTTGCGATTGTCTCCGGCGACGTCGAGCACGATCTCACCGCCGTGAAGCATGACCGTGCGATGGCCGTAGTCCAGCGCCTGGCGCATGGAATGGGTGACCATCAACGTCGTCAGCTTGCGCTCGGAGACGATCTTCCGGGTGAGGTTCATGATGAATTCCGCCATCCCTGGATCGAGCGCGGCGGTATGCTCGTCGAGAAGCAGCACTTCGGAACCCGCAAGCGTCGCCATCACGAGCGAGACCGCCTGGCGCTGGCCACCGGAAAGCAGATCCATCCGGTCGCTCATGCGGTTCTCGAGGCCGAGATTGAGGTCCGCGACCCGTTCGCGGAAAAGTTCGCGGCGCTTCGGACCGAGTGCCGCGACAAGACCGCGCTTTTCGCCACGCCGTGCGGCAAGGGCGAGATTTTCCTCGATCGAAAGTGACCCGCAGCTTCCCGCCAGCGGGTCTTGGAAGACCCGGGCGACGAGACCCGCGCGCGCCGCGGTCGCTTTTCGCGTGACGTCGGTTCCACCGATCACCACCTGTCCTTCGGTCGCGATGACATCGCCGGCGAGCACGCCGAGCAGCGTCGACTTTCCGGCCCCGTTGGAGCCGATCACGGTGACGAAGGAACCTTCCTCGATCGTCAGGCTGACGCCGTTCAGCGCCTGTTTCTGCAGCGGCGTGCCGCGCCCGAAGATAACCTTGATGTCCTTGAGCGAAATCACGATGCAGCCCCTCCGCGACGAAGGCGAGGCAGGACGAGCGCCACGGTGACGAGCAGGGCCGTTACGAAATTGAGATCGGAAGCCTGGAGGCCGAGCACATCAGTCGAGAGCGCCAGCTGGATGGCGATGCGATAGAGGATCGAACCCAGCACGCAGCCGATGAGCGCGATCAGTATGCCCCTGGTGCCGAGCAGCGTTTCTCCGATGATGACGGCTGCGAGACCGACGACGATCGTGCCCACGCCGGAAGTCACGTCCGCAAAGCCATTGGTCTGGGCGAAAAGCGCGCCTCCCAAGGCGACGAGCGCATTCGAGATCGCCATGCCGAGATAGATCTGCCGGCTCGTGTCGATGCCCTGAGCGCGGGCCATCCGGGGGTTCGCGCCCGTCGCGCGCATCGAAAGCCCCACGTCGCTTACAAGGAAGCGCCAGACGAACACGATGGCCACGATGACAAGTATGCCGACGAAAAGCGGCCGGACGTAGAACTCCCTCAGGCCCAGGCCGAAGAAGGGGCTCAACATCGTGTCGGCGTTGATCAGCGCGACGTTCGGTTTCCCCATCACGCGCAGGTTCACCGAGAACAGGGCGATCATCGTGAGGATCGACGCGAGCAGGTTGAGGATGCGGAAGCGGACGTTGAGAAGCGCCGTCACCATTCCCGCGAGAGCACCCGCGACCATGGCTACCGCAGCGGCCAGCCAGGGATTGACGCCTGCGATGATGAGAACCGCGGTTACAGCCGCGCCGAGGGGAAAAGACCCGTCGACGGTAAGGTCGGGAAAATCCAATACCCGGAAAGCGAGGAAAACGCCGATGGCAACGAAGGCATAAACCAGCCCCAGCTCGACAGCTCCCCAGAAAGCGATCTGACTCACCTTGTCAGCCCCTTGTCTCTTTTCTTTGCGCCCCCGCCACTTCTTTGGCGACGGCGAATGGTTTCAAATAACACGAAACCGCTCCCATCCAAGATGGGAGCGGCCGTGCCTGACTATTTCGGACGTTCTTTACTCGATCACGCGGCTTGCGCGGCTGAGAACGCCTTCTGGCAGCGTGACGCCCATTTTCGCGGCGGCGGCCTTGTTGACGACCAAATCGCTGCCAGCAGCGATCTTCACCGCGATATCGCCGGGATTTTCGCCCTTGAGAATGCGCACGACCACTTCGCCGGTCTGCTTGCCGACATCGTAATAGTTGAAACCGAGCGCCGCCAACGAACCGCGCGATACTGAATCCGTATCGGCGGTGAAGAGCGGAAGCTTGCCTTCCTCGGCAACCGCAACGGCGCCTTCCAGAGCGGAGATGATCGTGTTGTCGGTAGGAACGTAGATCGCATCTGCACGGCCGACGAGGGCGCGAGCGGCGCCCTGCACCTCAGCCGACTTGGTGGCGGCGGATTCGATGACCGTCAGACCTGCCTTCTCGGCTTCCGTCTTCAGCACGGCAAGAAGCGCGACCGAATTGGCCTCACCCGAATTGTAGAGATAGCCCACGGTTTTCACCTCCGGCAGGATCTCCTTGATCAGCGCCAGATGCTCGCCGACGGGGGACATGTCCGAGAGACCGGTGACATTGCCACCGGGCTTTTCCATGTCCTTGACGAGCTGCGCGGCCAGGGGATCGGAAACGGCGGTGAAGACCACCGGAATATCGCGCGTGGAGGAAACGACCGCCTGCGCGGAAGGCGTGGAGATCGGGACGATCACGTTCGGGCCTTCGCCGACGAACTGGCGGGCGATCTGAGCAGCAGTCGCCGGGTTCCCTTGCGCCGATTCATAGATGAACTTGAGGTTCTCTCCGTCCTTGTAACCGGCCGCAGCAAGCGCATCGCGAACGCCGTCGCGCGCCGCATCGAGAGCAGGATGCTCCACGATCGCCGTCACGGCGACCGTAACATTTTCCGCCGCAGCGGGCAGAGAGAGCGCCAGAGTGGCGGCAAAGGCGAGCAGAACCGAGCGCATGTTTTCCTCCGTTTATGATCTCGGCGTTTGTAGGGAAAGGACAAGCCAAAATCAATTGGTGGAAACCGGGGACAAAGATTAATCCTGCTTATTCTTGCCCTATTCTTCATCCTCGCCATGACCGGCGATCATCATGGCTTCGAAAGCCAGTCGCTCGGTCTTGCGCATGCGTTCCGATTCCGACTTGAGCTGACCGCAGGCGGCGAGGATATCGCGGCCGCGCGGAGTGCGGATCGGCGAGGCATAGCCGGCTTGGTTGATGAAGTCCGCGAACTTCGCGATCTGCGCCCATTCCGAACACTGATAGTTCGTGCCGGGCCAGGGATTGAACGGAATGAGGTTGATCTTGGCCGGAATACCCTTGAGGAGCTGCACCAGCGCCTTGGCGTCTTCGAGACTGTCGTTGATATCCTTCAGCATCACGTATTCGAAGGTGATGCGTCGCGCATTCGAAAGCCCCGGATAGTTGCGGCAGGCCTCGATCAGTTCCTTCAGCGGATATTTCTTGTTGATCGGCACCAGCATATCGCGAAGCTCGTCGCGCACCGCATGCAGCGAGATCGCCAGCATGACGCCGATCTCCTCGCCGGTGCGGTAGATTTCCGGCACCACGCCTGAGGTCGACAGGGTGACGCGGCGCTTCGAGAGCGAAAGCCCGTCGCCGTCCGTCGCAATCAGCAACGCCGTCTTGACGCTTTCGAAATTGTAGAGCGGCTCGCCCATGCCCATCATGACGATATTAGTGATCTTGCGCTCACCGGTCGGCACGAAGGCGCCCGGCGGCGTGTCGGTGCCGGGGAAATCACCGAGCCGATCGCGAGCGAGCAAGAGCTGGGCAAGGATTTCCTCGGCGGTCAGATTGCGCACCAGCCGCTGCGTTCCCGTGTGACAGAACGAACAGGTGAGCGAACAGCCGACCTGACTTGAGATACAGAGCGTGCCGCGTCCTTCTTCTGGAATATAGACGGTCTCAACCTCGACCGGACGACCGGCGCCGCGCGGCGGAAAACGCAAGAGCCATTTGCGGGTGCCGTCATTGGAAACCTGTTCCTCCACGATCTCGGGACGCGCGATGGTGAAATGCGCTTTCAGCATTTCACGCATGTCCTTGGCGACATTGGTCATCGCGTCGAAGTCGGACACACCGCGGATATAGAGCCAATGCCAGAGCTGGCTGACGCGCATGCGCACCTGCTTTTCCGGTACGCCCTTTTCCTTCAATGCTTGCGCCATGTCCTCGCGCGTCAGGCCGATCAGCGACGGTTTGCCGGACATCAGATCAGGCCGCGGTACGAGCGGCTTCTTGAGGGGACTGGCAATAGCAGCCTCGGTTGCGGACATCTGTCTCTGTTCCTGCTCGAATGCACATGACCTTTCCCGCACCAGCGAACGGGGGAACAAGGGCATGTCTGTGCGTGAAACCTGCTTCAGTCGATCGCACGTGGGCGCCGGACTGTCGTTGCGAGGCGCTTTACCATCAATTCGCCCGCGCGTCACTACTTGCGTATCATCGGACGTAACGGCCCTCCAAAACGCGTAAGGGCCAGTCGAAGGACCGGCCCTTTGCAATCCGCCGTTAGCGAACGGAATTTATCTGCAGCTTTCGATCTGCTTAAGCGCAGCCGAGATGCCCGACAGAGAATAGGAATAGGAGGTCTTGGTGCCGCGGGCCGACGTGGCGTTCACTGTCATCGAGCTGCCGGACCTCATGGCGGCGACCAGCGCAGGCTCCTCGGCGGCATTCTCCACCCAGGCTGCCTTATCCTTGGTGAACATCACGAAGCTCTTGCCGTCGACCGTCACGTTGACCTTGGAATTGGCCTGCAGCGTATAGCCCATCATCGCCTGCGGCTCGTAGGAGATATTCTGTCCCGGACGCTGCGAAACGATGAAGAAGATATCACCGTGGTCCACGGCGGCTGGCTCCTTGGCGGTCGGAACCGAAAGAACATAGCAGACCGTGTTGTTGCCGGATTTGTAGGAATATGCGCCCCAAGCCTTGAACTGCTGGATGCGTGTCGGCGATTGAGCCGATGCAATGCCGGCGCTCGCCAGCGTGAGGGCCAATACGGTTGCAATAATTCTTACAGACATGATCTCCTGCCGGTTTTCTTATCGTTTCCAAGGGCCCGACCGGGCAAGCTTGTCAGGCATGGTCGTAATACGGTTTAATTTGACTTAATTCTGGTTACCAAACCGTCAACGCTGCCTTGAAAATTGGATTTTTGTCTTATTCCCAGCCAGTCTGCACGCAATCGTTACCAGTCACGAGGCATCGAAAAACGTAAGGCCCACCCGGGAGTTCCACCCATCGGCGAACCACTGACATAAGGATTGGGGCAAGAGTTTGTCTTTATCCCCGCGCCTCCGATGACATTAGATTGTTCAACTATTGATTGGAATAGGCCATGCCGGCCCATGGTGTAATCAACTATTTTGAGGAATCGGCCTGAAGCTCCGGGTCGTCTGCAAGCGCCTGATCCGCGGCATCGTAGTGCCGGTCGGCGATGTGGCCCTGGATCATCCTGAAGGCGGCTGCGAGCACCGCAACGTCATCGGTGAAGCCCGCAAGCACGAAGAAGTCGGGAATGAAATCCAAAGGCAGGACGAAATAGGCGAGAGCGGCGAGCAGCACGCCGCGCACACGAGCCGGCGTCCTGGGGTCGATCGCACAATAATAAGCCGCCACGAGATCGCGACTGAATGGAACATAACGGACGGCGCGCTTCAGCGTGGGCCAGAACTTGGCCTTTACCTGCTTCTCACGGCGTTCCCGCGTATCCTCGTCGCCGGGCAGGAGGATTTCGCCAATCTTCACGTCATCCATGTCGATCTCCGGAAAACACGGCAGCAAGCCGCGCCAGCCCCTATATGGGTGACAGGAGAGCGAGTTCAATCGCGGCGGGCAGCGAGCTTGTCCATGAGCCGGGCAAGCTTGAAATCCAGTTCCGTCAGCCCTTTGGCATCATGGGTGCTGAGCGTGACGTCCACGCGGGAATAGACATTGAACCATTCCGGATGGTGATTGAGCTTTTCTGCCGCAAGCGCGCATTCGGCCATGAAGCCGAATGCCTCGGAAAAATTGCGGAACTTGAAGCTCCTGGAGATCGCATCGCCCTCGGAACGCAATTCCCATCCATCGAGGGTCTCGAGTTCGCCTGCGATTGCTTCGATATCGAGCTTTTCACGTGCCATTCGCATGGCCTCCAGATCGACGTCTACTTAATAAAACCCCTTGGCGGGAACCAGCTCCGCGATCGAGCTGGAGGAACCGAAGCCGACTTCCCGCAGCGGGAACACCTCTTCCGTGAGGTATGGTCCGCCTCCCACCGACTCCTTCGAGGACATCAGTACGAAACGCGGAACGGTAAAGGGCGCGGTCTGGAAATTGCCGCGCCCTGAAAGATAGTGAACCACATCGTCGAGGCGGCAGTTTTTCAAACGTGCCAGCGTCACATGCGGGGTGAACTTGCGTGGATCGGGCGGCAGGCCGATTCTTTGGCACATTCGTTCGATTTCCGCTTGCAAGGCATGGATTTCCACCGATGGAGCGACACCCGCCCAGACGGAATGCGGCTTCTTGGAACCGAACGAACCTATACCGGTAAGCGTCAACGGGAATTCGGGTCGATCGATCCGGTCCAGCCGGTCGACGATCTCGTCGGCGGTGCGCCCGTCGACGTCTCCGATGAAGCGAAGTGTTATGTGATAGTTCTCCACGTCGATCCACCGGGCTCCAGGTAGACCACCGCGCAATAGGGAGAGGCTGAGGGCCAGATTGCGCGGAATTTCGAGGGCGGTGAAAAGTCTCGGCATGGGGACCTCCTCGAATCTCTTGCAGATATCAACAGCGAATCACGCAACGGAGTTCCACGCAAGCGCTAATTTCCCCCACCCCTGATGTCCCCCAGGAAGCTTTCGACGGCGGGCAGCGACTTTTCAACCATTGCCGCCACGCCCTTTGCGTTCGGATGCATGCCGTCCTCTAGCTGCATGCCCTCGACCGTGGTCACGCCATCAAGGAAGAACGGATAGAGCGGAACGCCATGTTTTTCCGCGAGCCGCTGGTAGATGGGATTGAACCTTTCAGCATAATCGCCGCCCATGTTCGGCGGCGCCAGCATGCCGGCAAGCAGCACCGCAATGCCGCGCTCCTTGAGCCTCGTCAGGATCGCATCCAAGTTCTTTTCTGTCTCCTCTGGCGAGATGCCGCGCAGGGCATCATTGGCGCCGAGTTCGAGGATGACCCCATCCGTTCCATCCGGCACCGACCAATCGACGCGGGAGAGCCCACCCGCAGTCGTATCGCCGGAAACACCTGCATTGGTGACGACCACGTCATGGCCTTTCCCCTTCAGCGCCGCTTCGAGCTGCGCCGTATAGGATTCACCGGGGGCGAGCTGATAGCCCGCCATCAGGCTGTCCCCCAGGCCGACGAGCTGGGTCGGACGGTCCTGCGCCGCGGCCGACAGCGGGATGAGCATAAGAACGGACATGACGATGAAGTGAAGGAGGCTTGCTTTAAAACTCATGGTCCGTTCCTTAAATTGGGCGCTACCGCGCTGCGGCATTCGATTTCACGATCCTGGTTTGAGCTCAATATAGGAAGCCGACTTTGACAAAAACCATCATCGAGCTGAAGAAAGCCGATCTGAAGCTCGGCAGCGCGGCTGCATCCGTGCATGTCCTGAAGGGGATCGATCTTTCCATCCGCTCCGGAGAGGCCGTCGGTATCGTCGGGCCGTCCGGCTCTGGAAAATCCACCCTATTGATGGTGCTTGCCGGATTGGAACGGCTCGATAGCGGAGAGATCTTCATCAAGGACACGGCGCTCCACAGCCTGTCGGAGGACGCGCTCGCCGATTTCCGCGGCCGCAACATCGGCATCGTCTTCCAATCCTTCCACCTGATCGCCAACATGACGGCGCTCGAGAATGTCGCCGTCCCGCTCGAACTCGCCAATGTGAAAGACCCCTTCGATATAGCTCGCCGCGAATTGACCGCCGTGGGCCTCGGAGAAAGGCTCGGCCACTACCCCGGCCAGCTTTCCGGCGGCGAGCAGCAGCGCGTCGCGATCGCCCGCGCGCTCGCACCCTCGCCCGCCGTCCTGATCGCCGATGAACCGACCGGCAATCTCGATACGGAAACGGGCCGGCAGATCGCCGATCTACTGTTTGCCAAGCAGGCCGAACGCGGCATGACCATGCTGCTCGTCACCCACGACAATTCGCTTGCCGCCCGCTGCTCGCGGCAGATCCGCGTCCGTTCCGGCCAGATCGTCGGAGATACGGCCGAGGTCGCGCCTGTACAGGCGGTTTCGGCATGAGATCGGCCTTTCCCCGTCTCGCGATCGCCTTCCGGCTTGCATGGCGCGAGATGCGTGGCGGCCTCGCCGGCTTCTATATCTTCCTCGCCTGCATCGCGCTCGGTACCGGCGCGATCGCCGCGGTGAATTCCGTTTCCCGCGCCATCACCGGCGCGATCGCCTCCCAGGGGCAGGAAATCCTTGCCGGCGACATCCGCTTCGAACTCAACAATCGCGAGGCGACAACGGAAGAACGCGCTTTCCTCGACGGCCTCGGCACCGTTTCGCTCTCCACCAGTCTCCGTTCAATGGCCCGCAAGCCGGACGGTTCGGAACAGGCCCTGGTCGAAGTGAAGGCGGTGGACGACGCCTATCCGCTCTACGGCACCTTCACCGCAAGCCCGGAAGCCCCGCTGTCAACCTTGCTGGCTGAGAATGGCGGAGACTTCAGCGCGCTTGCCGCACCGCTGCTCCTCGAGCGGCTAGGGCTTTCGGTGGGCGACGAATTGCTGCTCGGCAACGCCCGCCTGCGGATAGCCGGGACAATCGTGGCCGAGCCGGACGCGCTTTCCGACGGCTTCGGATTCGCGCCACGCCTGCTCGTCAGCCGCGGCGCGCTGATCGCCTCCGGCCTGATCCAGACCGGAAGCCTTGTCGAGCACGCCTACAAGGTGCGGCTCGACGATCCCGCGATCCGTGGCACCATCCCGGCCCGTGCCAACCAGGAATTTCCAAGCGCTGGCTGGTCGATCCGGCTCAGTGATCGCGCCGCACCGTCGCTTGCGGAGAACGTCGACCGGTTTTCGCAATTCCTGACGCTGGTTGGTCTCACCGCGCTCATCGTCGGCGGCGTCGGCGTGGCGAATGCCGTACGCGCCTTCCTCGATGCCAAACGCACCACGATCGCCACCTTCAAATGTCTTGGCGCTCCGGCCTTCGTCGTGACGCTGATCTATCTCACCCAAATCCTGCTGCTGGCATTGATAGGGATCGTCATCGGGCTGGCGATCGGCGCGGCCTCCCCCTTCATTGCACTGCGCTTCCTGGAAGGCGTGCTGCCGGTGCCGCGGGAAATGGCGTTCTATCCCTCCGCGCTCGGGCTTGCGGCTCTCTTCGGTCTGCTCATCACGTTCGCCTTCACCATCCTGCCGCTCGGCCACGCGCGCGAAGTGTCGGCGACGGCGCTTTTCAGGGAACAGAGCTTCGATGCCGCCCGATGGCCCTCATGGCCCTACGTGCTGGCGGCCGGTGCGGCGCTGGCGCTGCTCGCTGGGCTTGCGATAGCCGCGGCGGAGGAACGCTTCGTCGCCGCGGTCTTCCTCGCCGCGGTCGCCGGAGCCTTCGTTCTGCTGCGCCTGGTAGCGGCGGGGATAGGAGCGCTCGCCCGCCGCAGTCCAAGAGTCAACTCACCGGCACTCAGGCTCGCGATCGGCAATATCCACCGCCCCGGCGCCCTGACGCCTTCGGTGGTGCTGTCGCTTGGCCTCGGCCTTGCTCTCCTGGTGACGCTGGCGCTGATCGACGGCAATCTGCGCCGCGAACTCACCGGCAACATGACGGAGCGCGCGCCGAATTTCTTCTTCGTCGACATCCAGAACGCGGAGCGAGAGGGTTTCCTGAGCATCCTGAAACAGCAATCTCCCGAGGGCGAAGTGACCCAGGTGCCGATGCTGCGCGGACGCATCCTCGCCTTCAACGGTGAGGACGTGACGACCATGAATGTGCCGGCGGCCGGTCGCTGGGTGCTTCGCGGCGACCGCGGCATCACATATGAGGAAAAACTGCCCGCCAACTCGAGCCTTACGCAGGGTGAATGGTGGCCGGCGGACTATTCCGGCGAGCCGCTCGTTTCCTTCTCGGCGGAAGAGGCCACCGAACTCGGCCTCAAGCTCGGCGATACGGTCACCGTCAACGTGCTCGGCCGCAACATCACCGCGCGGATCGCCAACTTCCGGCAAGTCGAGTGGGAATCGCTGTCGATCAATTTCGTGATGGTCTTCTCTCCCAACACGTTCCGCGGCGCGCCGCATGCCTGGCTCGCGACATTGAGCGACCCGTCGGCCACCTCCCAGCAGGAAGCTGCGATCCTGCGCGCCGTTACCAATGCCTATCCGACCATCACCAGCGTCCGCGTCAAGGATGCCATCGATATCGTCGATCAGCTCGTCGGCCAGCTCGCTACCGCCATTCGCGCCGCGGCGGCGGTGGCGCTCATAGCTTCGGTGCTGGTTCTTGCGGGCGCGCTCGCCGCCGGCAACCGCGCCCGCACCCACGATGCCGTGGTACTGAAGACGCTCGGCGGAACCCGGAGCATGCTGATGCGCGCCTTCAGCTACGAATACATGATACTTGGGACTGCGACGGCGGTCTTCGGACTGTTCGCCGGCAGCGTTTCGGCCTGGTTCGTGGTGAACCGCATCATGAACCTGCCATCGGCCTTCCTGCCGGATGTGGCGGTGCTGACGCTCGCCGTTTCGCTGGTGCTGACCGTCGGCATCGGCCTCATCGGAACCTGGCGAATCCTCGGCCAGAAGGCCGCTCCGGTCCTGCGGGAGCTTTAATTCTCCGAATAGTTGCAAATTGCGTTAACTCTCGGATCAAAATCCCGTCAGAATGCCTCATAGGTTGCTTAATTCACGCTATGGCCTGCGGTTTCGCGGCCTACACCCCTTGTATGAAACGCGGTCTCGCATCATATTTGACGACAGGCTTGCTGGAGCTCCGCAGCGGCGCCTGGGTCAACGAAGGGGGCCCGACACCGTGAACAATTCCGGAGCTTGAAGAGGAAACAATGGCTGACTTCAATAACTATCAAAACCGAATGGCGCGAACTGGCGTCCAGACGGGTGCGATGATCGACGAGGGCCTCCGCGCCTATATGCTGAAGGTTTACAACCTGATGGCGGCGGGGCTGGCGATCACCGGCGTGGCGGCCTTTCTGACATGGCAGATGGCGGTTGCCGACGGCCAGCTTACGGCTTTCGGCCAGCTCCTCTATACCAGCCCGCTGAAATGGGTTGTCATGCTGGCTCCGCTGGCGATGGTCTTCTTCCTCAGCTTCCGCATCAACTCGATGAGCGTCGCGGCCGCGCAAACGACCTTCTGGGTCTATGCCGCGCTGATGGGCCTCTCGCTGTCGTCGATCTTCCTGGTCTTCACCGGCCAAAGCATCGTGCAGACCTTCTTCGTCACGGCCGCCTCGTTCGGCGCCCTGTCGCTCTATGGTTACACGACGAAGAAAGACTTGTCCGGCATGGGCTCGTTCCTGATCATGGGCCTGTTCGGCCTGATCATCGCTTCGCTGGTGAATATCTTCCTGCAGTCTTCGGCGATGGGCTTTGCCATCTCCGCAATCGGCGTGCTGATCTTTGCCGGTCTCACAGCCTATGACACGCAGAAGATCAAGGAAATGTACTACGACGCCGACGACGTCGCGGTAATGGGCCGCAAGGCTATCATGGGCGCGCTGACGCTCTATCTCGACTTCGTCAACCTGTTCACGTTCCTGCTGCAGTTCCTCGGCAATCGCGAAGAATAACGGCATAAGACATGAATACGAAGAAGGCGGCTTTCGAGCCGCCTTTTTTGTTGTTCAATCGATGAGTTTCAGAGCCTTGTCGAAGACCTTCAGAACTTGCGGCAGCTCATGGCCTCGCTTGAGGACCATTCCATGGGTGTTGAGGACACTAAAGGCGCCCTGCCTGTTGGCAAATTTCGGATTCTTCTCGATCCGATAGAGCGGCATTTCACCCGATCGATTGAAGATCGAGAAGACCGCGCGGTCCTTCAGATGGTCGATGGCGTAGTCTTTCCATTCGCCCTCGCCGACCATGCGTCCGTAGATTTTCAGGATTGCGTCCAGCTCCCGCCGGTGGAAGGTGACCGGGGCGGGGTCGCGGCTCTGCCGATATTCGCTGAGATCGACGACGACGGCTGTGTCACGGGGACTCTGGCTCCCCGGCAAATCCGGCTGATCTGTCATCAAGGCTCCCAAGTCAATCAGATGTCAGAGAGATGACAGTGTGCCCGAGAGGATTGAAAATGCAACCCTGCTCCCCGGAACCTTTGCATGTGCCGCTTTGGTTCAGAGATGGTGTTTTTATTCTTGCCCCATTTCGGACAAAACAGCGCCCGATTCAAAAGCGAGATTGACTGCGTCGATTGGCGTGGATTCTGCGCCAATTTGGTCCGGTCCGGTACATTGACCCTTACCCCCAGCCCCCCAGTGTCCCGGACCGGGCCGCCGACAAAAATCCTCAATACTTCTTGCGCCCGACCATCAGAATGGTGGCGCCGAGGATGGCCGCCGGCTCTCCGCCGGGGCCCGAGGCTTGCAGCAATACGGCGCAGCCGTCCTTCTTGGATTTGCCCATCAGCTTGCCCGGCAATGTGATTTTCATGCTTTTGCCGTTCCACATGCCGACCGACTGGACATCGTAGACGCTGTGCCAGTAATCCATGCGCTTGCCGCTGTTTTCGCCCTTGAGGACTTCCACCTGCTCGTGCCTGGTGAAATAGGCGACGACCACCTCCGCCTCGCCCTTGCCCTCACCGATCTCGATCTCGATCTCCTTGCCACGCAATGAGGCCGCGACCGGTACGCTCAGACCCTTGCCGCTGGCTTTCAGGAGATCGATCTTGCCGTTGATGGCGGCAAGGTCCGTTCCCTTCACATGGTCCCGACCATTGATCACCGCCTGGGGCGTGTATACGCCGCTTCGCCCGAGCGTCCTGGCATAGCCGTATTGCCGCTCGGTGTTTTCACGCGAGCTCAGCGTATCGGTCCAACCAAGATAGTTCCAATAATCGACATGGTAGGAAAGCGCCACGACATCGCCCTGGAAGGCCAGGTCGCGCAGGGCCGTATCTGCCGGCGGGCAGGACGAACAGCCCTGAGAGGTAAACAATTCGACGACTCCCTTCGGCGGTTTCGTATCCTCCGCGACCGCGGTACCCGAAAACAGCAGGGCCGCGAGGAAGATCGCTTTGCGGAACTGGGACGTCATGAAGTGCAGACCTCTTCGAAGGACTTTGTATTGGCGACGATGTGATATCGTAACCAAGAACCTAACAAGCTGGATGATGCAAGGTAACCGTCCCGATACATAAAGAGGAAGTCACGATGGGGTGAGGCAAAGATATTCCCTGAGACCAACGGACATTCAGGTTCCACGCCCATCGATGAATACATGCAAGCGATAGTCAGAGCAGTTTTACGACGCCCTGGGCGAAATAAACGGCGCCGATTCCAGTCACCACCCAGCGGGTCCAGGAGCGGAAGTTAGCATCGGTGATCCTCTGCAGGATTCCGTTACCCGCCAGCGCCCCGATAATGGCGATCGGCGCAGCGACCAGCACCGAGATCAGGTCGACTGCCGGCAACCTGGATGCCGCGTCCCAGTAGAACGCGATCTTCGCCATATGGGAGAGCGTCTGGATCGAGGCCTTGGTGGCGATGATCTTGCGGCGATCCATCTCGGTGCGAATGAAGAAAATATCGACGGTCGGACCGGCCACGCCGACACTGATGGTCAATGCACCGGACATGAGACCGGCGACAAAGGCATGGGAAGGACGGGAGGCATCGAGCTGCAGCCGCTTGAACGGCAGCCAGACCAGGATCGGCATCAGCCCGACCCCGAGCAGAACGACAGTCAGGTCGGGCGTATAATCGATCAGAAACAGAATTGAACCGGACACGAACACGCCGACGCACAATATGCCGAGGATCTTCCAGTCGATATAGGCGCGGGAAAACCAGGCCCGCGATCCGTTGGAGGTCATCTGGATGACGCCATGGATCGCGATGGACGTGCCGACCGGATAAAGGAAGAGCAGGGTCCAGAGCAGGATGAGGCCGCCTGCCATGCCGAAAATGCCTGACAGAAGTGACGTCAGGAAAACCGTGACGGCCATTCCGATAAAAATGACGAGGGACAAGCTCAGGCCTCATCGAGGCGGGACGCCGCTATGAGCGGACGCCGGAAAACGGAGGGAAAAGCATCCGCCGGAGGTACGCTCCGGCGGATGCGGATCATGAAGCTTACGCAGCCAGATCGCGAAGAACGGTCTGCAGAATGCCGCCATTGTTCATGTAGATGACTTCATCGAGCGTATCGATGCGGCAAAGGATGTTGATTTCCTTCACCTTGCCGTCGCCATAGGTGATCTTGGCCGTCTTCCACTCACGCGGCTTGATGTCGCCTTCCAGGCCTTCGATGGTGACCACTTCATCGCCCTTGAGATCAAGCGAAGCCCAGGTCGTGCCCTCTTCGAAGACGAAAGGCACGACACCCATGCCAACCAGGTTCGAACGATGGATGCGCTCAAAGGACTGGGCGATGACGGCCTTGACGCCGAGCAGATTGGTGCCCTTGGCAGCCCAGTCGCGCGAGGAACCGTTGCCGTATTCGACACCGGCGAAGATGACGAGCGGAACGCCCTCTTCCTTGTATTTCATCGCGGCATCGTAAATCGACATCTCTTCCTTCGACGGATAGTGGATGGTGTAGCCACCTTCCTTGCCGTTCGGGCCGAGCATGAAGTTGCGGATGCGGATATTGGCAAAGGTACCGCGCATCATCACTTCATGGTTGCCGCGCCGCGTGCCGTACTGGTTGAAATCGGCAACCCCGACGCCGTTTTCCGTGAGATAGGCGCCGGCCGGAGAAGCAGCCTTGATCGAACCGGCCGGAGAAATGTGGTCGGTAGTGATCTTGTCGCCGAAGAGGCCGAGAACGCGTGCGCCCTTGATATCCTTCAGGCCCGAGCCCTTCTTGCCCATGCCGACGAAGTAGGGCGGATTCTGCACGTAGGTCGACGTGTCGTCCCAGGCATAGGTCTGTCCCGTCGGAGCATTGACCGCCTGCCAGTGCTGGTCACCCTTGAAGACGTCCGCATACTTGCTCTCGTAGAGCTCGCGGGTGACGTATTTCTGGATGAATTCCTGCACTTCGTGCGAAGTCGGCCAGATATCCTTGAGGTAGACCGGATTGCCGTTCTGGTCCTCACCGATCGGCTCCTTGGTCAGGTCCTTCTGGACCGAGCCGGCGAGCGCATAGGCGACGACGAGCGGCGGCGAGGCGAGATAGTTGGCCTGGACGTCCGGCGAGATGCGACCTTCGAAGTTGCGGTTGCCCGAGAGCACGCCGGCAACGATCAGGCCCTTGTCGTTGATCGTCTTCGAGATCGGCGCCGGCAGCGGGCCGGAATTGCCGATGCAGGTCGTGCAGCCGAAGCCGACGAGGTTGAAGCCGAGCTTGTCCAAGTCGGCCTGAAGACCCGACTTGGCAAGATATTCGCCGACGACCTGAGATCCCGGCGCCAGAGAGGTCTTCACCCACGGCTTGGTCTTCAAGCCCTTGGCAACGGCGTTGCGTGCAAGCAGCCCGGCGGCAATCAGAACCGATGGGTTGGACGTATTGGTGCAGGAGGTGATGGCGGCGATCGCAACATCGCCATGGCCGAGATCGAAGCCCTCGCCTTCGACGGCATAGCGGTTATCGAGCTGGCCGGGCTTCTTGTAATCGCTCTCCATCGAGCCGGCGAAACCGGACGCGATGTTTTCCAGCGCGATGCGTCCTTCCGGGCGCTTCGGGCCGGCCATCGACGGCACGACGTCTCCGAGGTCGAGTTCCAGCGTGTCGGTGAAGACGAGATCAGAACCGTCGCCTTCGCGCCACATGCCCTGTGCCTTGGAATAGGCTTCGACAAGCGCGATGCGCTCCTTGGTGCGGCCGGACATGTTGAGGTAGTTGATAGTTTCGCCGTCAACCGGGAAGAAGCCGCAGGTCGCGCCGTATTCAGGACCCATGTTGCCGATCGTCGCGCGGTCGGCGAGTGGCATGTTATCCATGCCCGGGCCGAAGAATTCGACGAACTTGGATACGACGCCCTTCTTGCGCAGCATCTGCACGACGGTCAGCACGAGGTCGGTCGCGGTGACGCCTTCCTTCAGCTTGCCGGTGAGCTTGAAGCCGACGACTTCCGGCAGGAGCATGGAAACGGGCTGGCCGAGCATGGAGGCTTCCGCTTCGATGCCGCCGACACCCCAGCCCAGAACACCGAGGCCGTTGATCATCGTGGTGTGCGAATCGGTGCCGACGCAGGTGTCGGGATAGGCGACGGTTTCGCCGTCTTCCTCATTCGTCCAGACCGTCTGGCCGAGATATTCGAGATTGACCTGGTGACAGATGCCCGTGCCGGGAGGAACGACGCGGAAGTTCTTGAAGGCCTGCTGACCCCATTTCAGGAAGCGGTAGCGCTCGCCGTTGCGCTGGTATTCCAGCTCGACATTGCGGGCAAAAGCCTGCGGCGTACCGAATTCGTCGACGATGACCGAGTGGTCGATAACGAGATCGACCGGAACCAGCGGATTGATCTTTTCCGGATCGCCGCCGAGCGCCTTGATGCCGTCGCGCATCGCCGCAAGGTCCACCACGGCCGGAACGCCGGTGAAGTCCTGCATCAGCACGCGGGCCGGGCGATAGGCGATTTCGCTTTCGACCTTGCCCTTGTTGTTCAGCCATTCCGCCACGGCAAGAATCTGGTCCTTGGTGACGGAACGACCATCTTCGAAGCGAAGGAGGTTTTCGAGCAGTACCTTCATGGAGAAGGGAAGCTTGGAAACGCCCTTGAGCCCATTCGCCTCGGCCTTGGGCAGGCTGTAATAGACATAGTCTTTACCGCCGACGGTAAGGACGGAGCGACAATTGAAGCTGTCGAGAGATTTGGCCACGGAAAATAACCCCGCTGATACTAAGAGCCAACACGCGCGTGCGGACGCCTATGCACTTCATGCACATCAGGATGCGGGTGCGACCATTTCCGCTGTCCGCACGAGAAGATTTTTGATGTCTTCAGGTTCGGCGCAAGATGAAAATCACGCCGGCCGCTGGCGTGGTTGCAGTGCTTATAGATAATTTCTAAGAAGGGTTCCAGACACCATTTTGAAGATTTTTCACATCCGGCGATCAAATTTCGAACGAAGGCGAGAAGCATGCGGCTGACAGCCGAAAATATCGCGGCAAAACGCGGCGAAGACCTGCTTTTCGCCGATATCTCCTTCGTCCTGGCGTCCGGTGAAGCACTCGTCCTGACCGGCCGCAACGGCACGGGAAAATCCACGCTGCTGCGCGTTCTGGCGGGCTTGCTTCGGCCGGAGAAGGGAAACGTCTCCTGGTTTTCGCAAGACGCCGAGGCAGGAGCACGCGCCTGCGAGGCCTGCCACTATCTCGGCCATCGCAACGCCATGAAGGCCGAGCTCACGGTCGCCGAAAACCTCTCCTTCTGGAAGAGCTTTTTCAGCGATTTCCTAGGTGGAACCGGAAGTTCGGTTTCGGACGCGGCTGAAGCGGTGGGCCTTCAGGAAATCATCCATCTGCCTTTCGGATACCTTTCCGCCGGACAGCAACGGCGTATGGCCTTCGCAAAGCTGTTGGTGGCTTATCGCCCCGTCTGGCTGCTCGATGAACCCACCGCAGCGCTTGATTCGGGCGCGGAGGTGATCATCACCGGACTGATCGGAAATCACCTCGCGCACGGAGGCATCGTCATCGCCGCGACTCATCAACCTCTCGGGCTGACGAATGCGCGGGAACTCCGGATGACGGGATTTGCCGGTGTCGGCGAGGGTGTGTGGTGATGATCAACCTCCTCCTCCGCGACCTTAAACTTTCGGTACGTGCCGGCGGCGGCGCGCTGATCGGCGTATTGTTCTTTCTGACCGTCGTGGCTGTCATTCCATTCGGCGTCGGCCCGGATCTCAACCTGCTTTCCCGCATCGGCCCGGCAATCCTCTGGATCGGCGCATTGCTTTCGGCCCTTCTCGGGCTGGACCGGCTGTTCCAGACTGACCGCGAGGATGGCTCGCTCGACCTGATGCTCATGCAGGAGCATCCGCTGGCGCTGACGGTACTCGTTAAATGCCTGGCGCACTGGATCGCGACCGGTCTACCTCTCGTCATAGCCTCACCTCTGCTCGGCCTCTTCATGAACATGAACGAAGTGGCGATCGGCGCGGTGATGCTGACCCTGCTCGCCGGTACGCCTGCGATCACCTTCATCGGCGCAGTCGGCGCCGCCGTTGCGGTGGCGCTGCCGCGCGGCGGGCTGCTCGTCTCGATCCTCGTCCTGCCGCTCGCCATCCCCGTGCTGATCTTCGGCGTCAGCGCGTCCTATGCGGCGGTGGAGGAGCCCGCCCCGTTTATGCCGCCTTTCCTGATATTGGTGGCGCTCACGATGTTTTTTGCGGTACTGGGGCCGGTTGGCGCAGCACTGGCGTTGAAGAATGCCGGTGATTGACTAGGATCAATGCGCCCGGCGCTCATCGTGTTTCAGAAAGACCCTATGACCGAAAGCTTTGCGATCACGAAATTCAGCGATCTCGCCAACCCGACGCGGTTCCTCGCGCTGACGGCGCGCATCTTGCCCTGGATGGCAGGCATCACTGCATTGCTCTTCGTAATCGGTCTTTACCTGAGCTTCACGACAGAAGGCGACTATCAGCAGGGCGACACGGTCCGGATCATGTATGTTCACGTGCCTGCCGCCTGGCTATCGATGATGTGCTACACCGTCATGGCGATCTCGGCGATCGGAACGCTGGTATGGCGCCATCCCCTGGCGGATGTGAGCCACAAGGCGGCAGCGCCGCTCGGGGCAGCCTTCACGCTGATCGCGCTGGTCACGGGTTCTCTCTGGGGCAAGCCGATGTGGGGCACCTGGTGGGTCTGGGATGCCCGCCTCACGTCCGTCTTCGTTCTCTTCCTGATGTATCTCGGACTGATCGCGCTCAATCGCGCGCTGGATGATCCCTCGCGCGCCGCCCGTGTCAGCGCCGTGCTCATCCTGGTCGGTTTCGTCAACATTCCGATCATCAAGTTCTCGGTCGACTGGTGGAACACGCTGCACCAGCCGGCGAGCGTTGTCCGATTGGACGGCCCGACGATCGATGCGGAGTTTCTGTGGCCCCTCCTGGTCATGGCGGTGGCATTCACCTTGCTCTTCTTCACCTTGCATGTAGCGGCGATGCGCAATGAAATCTGGCGCCGCCGTGTGACCGCGCAGCGCCGCATGGCCGCGCGCATGGCGGGAAAGGAGGAGTGACCCGATGAGCCATACTTTTTATATCGCGATGTCCTATGGTCTCACCGCGCTCGTCATCCTCTCTCTGATCGGCTGGGTGATGCTCGACGGCCGCGCACGCAGACGGGAACTCGCGGAACTGGAGACATCCGGCATCCGCAGGCGCTCCGCTACCCATTCCGCGGGAGAGACAAGATGAGTATCGAGACCGGCGCGCCTGCCCGCAAGAGCTACGCCCGCTATGCGCTGGCGATCATTCCGCTCGCGGTCTTTGCGGGTTTCGTCGCCGTCGCTGGAAAGATGTTATACGATCAGGATGTCAACGGTCGCGATGTCTCCGCCATCCCTTCGGCGCTGATCGGCAAGATCGCGCCGCCGCTTGCCCTGCCTCCTCTGGAAGGCTCGGGAACCGCGGCGCTCACCGATGCCGCGATCAAGGGCAAACTAACGCTCGTCAACGTCTTCGCCTCATGGTGCGTGCCCTGCAGGCAGGAGCACCCGATCCTCAAGGAACTCGCAAAGGACGATCGGTTGACGGTCGTCGGCATCAACTACAAGGACCGCAACGACAACGCCTTGCGCTTTCTCGGCGAACTGGGAAATCCGTATGCCGCGATCGGCGTCGACCCGAACGGCAAGGCGGCCATCGATTGGGGCGTCTACGGTATTCCGGAGAGCTATCTCGTCGGTCCGGACGGAACCATTCTCTACAAGAAAGTAGGTCCCTTCGACGAACGCAGTCTCACCCAGGAGCTGCTGCCGGCGATCCAGAAGGCCGCTGCCGGAAGCTGATTACAGAGCGCCCTGCCACGCCCGGATGGCATCGACCGGCCAGATCAGCATCAGAACGTTGAGGGTGAGATTGTCCCGGATGATCCATCCGGTCATGAGCTCGAAACCGACCGCGATCAGAACCGTCACCCACACCGGCAGACGCGCAGCCGCAAGAAAGCCGAGAATCATGAAGATCGTATCCATGGCGGAGTTCAGGATGCTGTCGCCGGCATAGCCCAGCGCCATGGTGGCGGTACGGTAGCGGTCGATCACCATGGGCGTGTTCTCAGCGATCTCCCAGGCCGCCTCGATCAATACTGCCAGCGATAACCGGGCCGTGAGCGGCGCGCTCCGAAGCAAGAGAAAGCCGAGGCCGTAGAACAGAAAGCCATGAATGATGTGCGAGGGCGTATACCAGTCGGAGAGATGCTGGGAATTGCCGATGGAATTCACCTCGCCTTCCCAGAGCTTCACATAGCCGCACTCGCAGATCGGAAGACGCCCCATCGCGTAGAGAACGACGACCTGAAGGACAAGCAGAACGAGCACCGCGATGAGCCAACGCCGAGATGAAGAACCGCTCTCGGCCAAGCCGTCGATCGTCACTTTTCGGCCTCCGCGGCCGGATCGCTCACTGTGTGGCGCATGATGAGCGGCATCTGCGCCAGCGTGAAAGCGACGGTGATCGGCATGGTTCCCCAAACCTTGAAGCTGACCCAGAAGTCATCGGAGAAATTCCGCCAGATCACTTCGTTGAGCACGGCAAGGAACAGGAAGAAGAGGCCCCAGCGGAAGGTAAGCTTTTTCCAGCCCTCCTCATCGAGCTGAAAAGCGGCGTTGAACACATAGCCGAGCAGCGACTTTCCGAAGAAGAGGCCGCCGAGCAGCACCACGCCGAACAACGAATTGACGATGGTAGGCTTCATCTTGATGAAGGTTTCGTCCTGCAGCCAGATCGACAGCGAACCGAAAACCATCACGACGACGCCGGAAACGAAGGGCATCACCGGCAGGTGCCGGAAGACGACCTTCGAGATGACGAGAGAAATGATCGTCGCCACCATGAAGAGCGCCGTTGCGATGAGCAGCGGCCCGCCGATCGCCGAAAGTGCCGGAACTTTCTCCAACAACCATTCGCCGCGCAGGTTTGCGAAGAAGAAGACGAGCAGAGGCCCGAGTTCCAGGGCCATCTTCAGGCCCGGATGCTGCTTTTCTTCCCTGGTCGGCGTGACGTCGCTTTCCATCGTCTGCATGGTTCCCAAATTCTCCGGCTTCATGTGAGCAAAGCCCAACAGCCATTCTGTGGCATCAATGCGTCAAACCCGCAATCGCCTTGGCAAAATCGTCGGCCTCGAACGGCTCCAGATCGTCGACGCCTTCGCCGACCCCGATGAAATAGACCGGCAGCTTGTGCTTGGCCGCAATCGCCACGAGGATGCCACCGCGAGCGGTGCCATCGAGCTTGGTCATGATGAGACCGCTGACGCCGGCGACGTTGCGGAATATCTCGACCTGGCTCAGCGCGTTCTGACCGGTCGTGGCATCGAGGGTCTGCAGCACCGTATGCGGCGCCTCGGGATCGAGTTTGCCGAGCACGCGGACGATCTTCTCGAGTTCCGCCATCAACTCTGTGCGGTTCTGGAGACGACCGGCGGTATCGATGATCAGCACATCCGATTTCTTCGCCTTGGCCTGCTCGTAAGCATCATAGGCAAGCCCCGCGGCATCCGCGCCGAGCTTTGTGCCGATGAAATCGGAGCCGGTGCGTTCCGCCCAGATCTTGAGCTGCTCGATTGCCGCAGCGCGGAACGTATCGCCGGCGGCGAGCGTGATCTTGAGGCCGGCGCCCGACAGTTTCGCGGCGAGCTTGCCGATCGTCGTCGTCTTGCCGGTTCCGTTCACCCCGACCACCAGGATGACATGAGGCTTGTGCGAAAGATCGAGTTGCAGCGGCTTGGCGACCGGCGAAAGCACCTTCGAGATTTCCGCCGCCATGATGCGCGAGACGTCCTCGCCCGTCACGTCCTTGCCATAACGCTCCGAGGAGAGCGCACCGGTAACGCGCATTGCCGTCTCGACCCCGAGATCGGCCTGAATAAGCAGATCTTCCAGCTCTTCCAGCGTGTCCTCGTCCAGCTTGCGCTTGGTGAAGAGCGCGGTGATCTGGCCTGTGAGCTGCGAGGACGTACGCGCAAGTCCGGCGCGCAACCGCTGGAACCAGGAAAGTTTCGGCGCGGGTGTGGCGGGAGCCTGCGCGGGCTCCGAGCGAGACGTAGAGAAGCCTTTGGGAAGGACGGGTGTCTCCCTAGCCTCACCTTCTGAAGAAACACCCCCCTCTGTCCTGCCGGACATCTCCCCCTCAAGGGGGGAGACTGGCTGAACAGGGTCGTCCCGCTTTGTATCAAAAGCTGGGCTGTTTAAGTCACGAGAATGAGGCTCTTCCGAATACGGCTCCTCATCCTCCAGGCGATCTTCCCTCTTGAGGGGGAGATGTCCCGAAGGGACAGAGGGGGGTGTTTCCGCAGATGCAATGCCTTCCTCCTCAGCTTCGGCTTCCGCCTCCAGCAGAGAAAGCGGCACCATGCCGATCTCAGGTGCATTCTCGATCCCCGGAAGGATCGCAGACGGCTCGTCTTCAGCATCATCGGCGAGGCCGGCATCCTCCAAACTCGCATCGTCCGTAGGTCCGCCCGCGGTTTCCATCTCGGCCGGAGAAACGGGGGCGATCGGTGATACCGGTAACTCTTCCGGGCGCAGCTGCTGCTCGAGTTCCGCCTCGACAGTGCTCGGCTTCTCTGGCTTTACGCCTTCCTGTGCCTGTTCCTCGATCGGCTTTTCCTTGCCGAACGTGAAAACCCTCTTGATGAAGCTCAATGCCATAAAAAACCTGTTCCGGTTACGCTGCGAGCGCAGGCGCGACCTGCATTTCCAGATGCTTGCCGTTATAGCCGGTAATCACCACGCGCCTCAAATCGCGTGGTGGAAGGCCAGGTGCCGCCACCAGCGAAAAATTCTCGGTATGGGCAAGACCATTATTCTCTACCAGGATCATCTGGTGTGTTCCGACCATGCTGTCGAGATGGGCCCGATGCAGAGCCTCGCCCCGCGCCCTGAGCCGCGCCGCGCGCTGCTTCACCAGCACCCGGTCGACCTGCGGCATCCGCGCCGCCGGCGTTCCGGGCCGCGGGCTATAGGGGAAGACGTGCAGGAAGGAGATGCCGGCCTCTTCCGCAAGCGTGGCGGCATTCTCGAACATCTCTTCCGTCTCGGTTGGAAAACCGGCGATCATGTCCGCGCCGAAGACGATATCCGGGCGCAACCGCCGCGCCTGTTCGGTGAAGGCAAGCGCATCTGCGCGGGAATGGCGGCGCTTCATTCGTTTCAGGATCAAGTCGTCGCCATGCTGCAGCGACAGATGAAGATGCGGCATGAAGCGCGGCTCATCGGCAATTAGATCCCATAAATGCCTGTCCGCCTCGATACTGTCGATCGATGACAGCCTTAATCTGAGAATATCAGGCACCTGCTTCAGGAGCGTCTTGGCGAGCTGCCCCAATGATGACTGCCCTGGCAGATCGGCGCCATAGCTGGTGGCATCGACGCCCGTCAGCACGATCTCGCGATAACCGCCTTCAACGAGCCTGCGTGCCTGTTCCACCACCGCGCCCATCGGTACCGAGCGGGAATTTCCACGGCCATAGGGAATGATGCAGAAAGTGCAGCGATGGTCGCAGCCATTCTGCACCTGGATGAAGGCCCGCACATGCCCGTCGATATGCTTCACCATTTGCGGCGCGGTGGCCTTGATGCTCATGATGTCGTTGACACGGAGCTTCTCTTCCGCCGAGACGCCGAAATCCGGAAGCCCACGATAGGAGGTGCTCTTCAGCTTCTCCTCGTTTCCGAGAACGACATCCACTTCCGCCATGTCGGCGAACGTCTGCTTTTCCGTCTGCGCCGCGCAGCCCGAGACGATGATGCGCGCATGCGGGTTCTGCCGGCGGGCGCGTCGGATCGCCTGACGTGCCTGACGGACGGCCTCGCTGGTGACGGCGCAGGTATTGACCAGGATGGCGTTGTTGAGCCCAGCCTTTTCCGCCTCGGCCCGCATCACTTCGGATTCATAGGTATTGAGGCGACAGCCGAAGGTGATGACCTCGACGCCACTCAATTGACCCGAGCCCCCTGCTCATTGTTTTGGGGTTCTTCATCGCGCGTGAAAGTGCCCGTCGCAGGATCGAGCTTGCCGGACCACTCCCATTCGGCCGGACCGGTCATGACGACGTGATCGTCTTCCCGCCATTCGATGACGAGGGGCTGGTGAACGGGGCTCGACGCGACGTCGATCGTGACCCGCCGGCCGGTGCGGCCCGTGCGTGCGGCGGAAACCGCAGCAGCACATGCGGCCGAACCGCAGGCAAGCGTCAACCCAGCGCCACGTTCCCAGGTACGGGTGCGAAGCGTGTCTTCCGAGGTGAGCTGGGCGAGCGTGATATTCGCCTTTTCCGGGAACATCGGATGGTTTTCGAGAAGCGGGCCGAAGCGTTCGAGATCGAAGCCCATGGGATCGCTCGTCACCCAGAAGATCGCATGCGGATTGCCCATCGACATGGCGGAGGGCGAATGGAGGACCGGATCGTCGATCGGGCCGATCTGCAACTCGATGCGGCTGGTATCGAAGAATTCTTCGGCGAGCGGAATACGGTTCCATTCGAAGACGGGCCGGCCCATGTCAACCGAAATCATACCATCCTCGTGCTCGACCGCGTTCAGGATGCCGGCGACCGTCTGGAAGGTGAAAGTCTTGCGTCCGGTCTCGGCGGCGAGCGCCTGGACCACGCAGCGCGTTCCGTTGCCGCAAGCCTGGGCCTTCGTGCCGTCGGAATTCAGGATGTCGATCCAGGCATCCGTGCCAGCAACCTTCGGATCATGGATCGCCATGATCTGGTCGAACCGGGTGGCCGCATCGGCATTCAGCGCGATCGCCGCCTCTGGCATGACCAGATCGGCGCGGCCGCGCATGTCTATGACCAGGATCTCGTTGCCAAGCCCGTTCATCTTCGCAAATTCGACCGTTGCGCTCATGGGGTCAGTTCCGTCTGTAGTTTCGGCCCTATATGGCGGAAATGCGTTGGAAATACCAGTGGGAGCGAGGGAAAGCGGGCAACGACTGGACCTCGCGATCGCTTGCCTCATATTTAAGAATGATTGCAACTATCTGGCACTTTACGCCGGTTAGGAGCATTCTTGTCGTTCGGACGCGTCTTTTGGCAAGGGGAGGATCGCCGATGCGCTGCTTCACGGTACTGGGACCGTCACAGACGGGCAAATCGACACTTGTCGCGAAACTGGCCTCGCTGGAAGGCACTCCCAAAAAATCAAGCTCTCCCTACAATCTGAACCTCCTCGAATTCCAATTCATCGGCGAGACATGGTGCGCGCTCGATACGCCTGGCGCGAATGAAGCGCTTGCCGTCGCGCAGGATGCGCTGCTGGCGAGCGATGCGTGCGTTCTCTGCGTCTCGCCCTCGCCTGACGATGCCGTTCTGGCGGCGCCCTATCTGCGCGCCATCGAAGCTTCCGGCACTCCGTGCATCCTCTTCGTCAACAGAATGGATGAACCCCGCGGGCGCCTGCGTGACGTGATCGCCGCGTTGCAGGCCTATTCGAATCATCCCCTTGTTCTCCGGCAGGTGCCTATCCGCGAAGGTGACAAGATTGTCGGGAGTTGCGACCTGATCTCGGAACGGGCCTGGCGTTACCGGGAGGGCCAGCCCTCCGCGCTGATCGAACTGCCCCTGAACGCCATCGAACGCGAACATGAAGCGCGCACGGAGATGCTGGAGCAACTCTCAGAATTCGACGACTGGCTTCTGGAAGAGCTGATCGAGGATCGCGAACCCGCGAGCGATGCGCTGTTTACCCTGGCCTCCCGCATAGTGAAGGAAAATCGGATCATCCCCGTCATGTTCGGCGCAGCCTCCCATGCGAATGGCGCCATGCGCCTGATGAAGGCGCTCCGCCACGAAGCGCCGCCGGCCGCCGCCTTGCAAGCCCGCCTTGCCGCCGGAGCGGCGCTGACGGGGGAAAAGCTTTCCGCCGTGAGTTTTCATGCGTTTCATCGAGCGAATGTCGGAAAAACGGTTCTTATCCGCTCGCTTGTCGAGGGGCTGAAACAGGGGGCCGCACTCGGCGGCGCCGGGCTGGGGCCGATCCAGGAAAACGGCAATGGCAGGGCTGCCGGCCAAACCGGCTCCGTCTTCGCAGCGGTCAAATCCGACCATATTCCCGTTCCCTCGCTCCTGACGCCCGGCCAGGCAATCGCACCACCCGATTGGGCGACCCCGCCGACCCCGATGTTGGAACGAATACTGGTTCCAAGCAGCGAGCGTGATGAGGCCAAGCTGTCTGCGACGCTGGCGAAACTCACGGAAACCGATCGCGGCCTCAAGGTCATGCAGGAAGAAGGCACCGGCGCGATGCTGATCTGCGCGCAAGGTCCGGTGCATCTGCGCGAGCTTCGCAAGATGCTTTCGGAGGTTTTCCGGGTCGAGGTGAGCGAGCGAGCGCCCAATCCCGTCTATCGGGAAACCATTTCAAAGCCGTCCAACGTGCACTACCGCCATCGCAAGCAGACCGGCGGCGCGGGTCAGTTCGCCGATGTTCATCTGAGCGTCAGGCCGAACGACCGCGGCCAGGGCTTCGCGTTCAAGGAGACCGTCAAGGGCGGCACGGTGCCGCGAAACTACATACCGGCCGTGGAGGCCGGCGCCCGCGAGGCGATGGAAAAGGGGCCTCTGGGCTTTCAGGTCATCGATATCGACGTGACCTTGACCGATGGACAATATCACTCCGTCGACAGTTCCGACTTCGCCTTCCGCGCTGCCGCGAAGATGGGCGTGCGCCAGGCCTTGTCCGAGGCCTCGGCTGTGCTGATGCAGCCAGTGATCCGGGTCGAGATCCATATCCCTTCGATCTTCTCGGGCGGCATGGTGACCCTCGTCTCATCGCTCAAAGGACAGGTACTCGGCTTCGATCGAGACGAAAACGCAAAAGGATGGGATATCTTCCGGGCGCTTGTTCCCGGCGGAGCACTTGAGGAACTGGCGCGATCGTTGCGTTCCGCCACACAAGGCATTGGCTACTATTCAAAGGCCTTCGACCATTTCGAGGAGCTCTACGGCAAGGAGGCGGACGCCATCATCAATGCCCACGGCTCCGGGCTGCGTTCAGCCTGAAGGAGGGGCTGCGGGAACTGCCGCTGGCACTTCGAAGACCTCGCCCGGCCGCATGGGGCGGAACCGTTCGCGAGAGATATTACGCGCATCGAGCGCCGCATGAAGTGCAGCCACCGGCTCCTCGATACCCTCGTCGGTGAGCTTGAACGTGCCCCAGTGATGGCCCGCGACGAAAGTTGCCTCGCAGGCGAGCATACCTTCCACAGCCTCTTCCGGGTTCTGGTGCTGCGCGCGCATGAACCAGCGCGGCTCATAAGCGCCGAAGGGAAGATTGGCGAGCCGGAAAGGCCCATGCTTTTCCCGCGCGGCCCGATAGTTGATGCCCTGGTGAAAGCCCGTGTCGCCGATATGATAGATCTTGCCCGCCGACGTTTCGACGACGAAAGCGGCCCAGAGCGCCATGCGCCGGTCGCCCAGACCCCGCGCCGACCAGTGATGGCAGGGCTCGCAATGGAGTTTCACTCCGGGCGCCATCTCGATGGCATCACCCCAATCCACAACCGTAATCTTCGCATCGGCCACTCGGCTGCGAATGATCGCGTCGTTTCCGAACGGGGTGACGAAGTGCGGCTTGTCGCGGCCCTGCAGTACCCAGAGAGTTTCCAGATCCAGATGGTCGTAATGATTATGCGTGACGATCACCACGTCGATCGGCGGCAGGTCGCCCATGCGGACGCCAGGTGGATTGATGCGCTTTGGGCCGGCGAAGCGGAAGGGACTTGCCCGCTCGTCCCAGACCGGATCGGTGAGGATGTTGAGGCCCGCGACCTGGATCAGCATCGAAGCATGACCAATCATGGTGACCACGATACGGCTGCCCTCCACTCGCGTTTCCGGGACAGCTTGAGGAAACGGGCTCGGAAAGCTCTCCGGCCAGGCAATGTTGCCGCCGCCGAGCTTCCAGCGCAGCAGGTTGAAAAAGCCGCTCGGCTCCTCCCCATTGGGATTGAAGAAGAGCTTTCCGTCGAAATGATCGGAGATGGGACCGGAATAATACTTGTTGGCTGCCATGGCGCCTCTCGCGGTAAAGCCACCCGCGATCGCCACGAGCGCACCGATGCCTGTCCATTTTAAGAATGAGCGACGCTTCATACCGAATGTTTATGAGTTGCGGTGAAACCGTTCAATAGCGCATCCATCACATAGATGTGTCGCCACATCCTCGCCCAATACCGATTGCATAATGCAATCAGATAAAGGAGGGATGACATGAGCAACGCAATAACCGCCAGGAAACTTTATGAGCATTACATCGCCAACCGGAAGGATCTCGCGGATCGTTTGCTGACCGAAACCTTCACCTTCTCGAGCCCGCGCGATGACCGTATAGACAAACTCAGCTATTTCGACCGCTGCTGGCCGCAGTCTCCTGTATTTCGGGAAATCGCCATAGAGCGGATATTCGAGAGCGGAGATGAAGTGGTCGTCGGCTACCGGGCGGAGAAAATCGATGGCGGCGCATTTCGCAATCTGGAGCTCTTCCGTTTCGAGGACGACAGGATAAGCTCGGTCGAGGTCTATTTCGGACGGGACGCTTGAACTCCGGTTCGGCAAGCCTTGACTTTGGCTGCCTTTTCCTGTTTAAGCCCGGCGATCTGCTGACAAGTCGAGAACTTGAAGCCGCCGACCGGGACCCGCAAAGGTATAAAGAGATCCCGGAGGTCAACACCCGACAGCGCGTCGCGCCCTCGGGTGCTTTTTGGCTTTGCGTCTTGTTTTTGTCGCGGAAGCACCCGACGTTTCCGATAACCCGGAAGCGAAGAAGGAAGAAACGATGTTCGAAAACCTCCAGGACCGTCTTGGTTCCATCCTCAGTGGACTGACCGGCCGTGGCGCGCTCTCGGAAGCCGATGTTTCCGCAGCCCTGCGCGAGGTTCGCCGTGCGCTGCTCGAGGCCGACGTGGCGCTGGAAGTCGTCCGCTCCTTCACCGACAAGGTGCGCGAAAAGGCCGTCGGTGCGGAAGTCCTCAAGTCGATCAAGCCCGGCCAGATGGTCGTCAAGATCGTCCATGACGAACTGATCGAGATGCTGGGTACCGAAGGCGTCGGCATCGACCTGCATGCGGCAGCCCCCGTCGTCATCATGATGGTCGGTTTGCAAGGCTCAGGTAAGACGACCACGACCGGTAAGATCGCCAAGCGGCTGACCGAGCGTGAGAAGAAGAAGGTGCTGATGGCGTCGCTCGATACGCGTCGCCCGGCAGCCCAGGAACAGCTCCGCCAGCTTGGCGTTCAGACCGGTGTCGACACGCTGCCGATCATCGCCGGCCAGTCACCGACCGATATCGCCGCCCGCGCCGTACAGGCTGCAAAGCTCGGCGGCCACGACGTCGTCATTCTCGATACCGCCGGCCGCACGCATATCGACGAGCCGTTGATGGCGGAGATGGCGGAGATCAAGCGGAAGTCCAATCCGCATGAAATCCTGCTCGTTGCCGATAGCCTGACCGGTCAGGACGCCGTCAATCTGGCCCGCAATTTCGACGAGCGCGTCGGCATTACCGGCCTCGTGCTGACCCGCATGGACGGCGATGGCCGCGGCGGCGCAGCCCTTTCGATGCGCGCCGTCACCGGCAAGCCGATCAAGCTGATCGGCACCGGCGAGAAGATGACGGAGATGGAGGAATTCCATCCCCGCCGCATCGCCGACCGCATTCTCGGCATGGGCGACATTGTTTCGTTGGTCGAGAGGGCCGCCGAGAACATCGACGCGGAAAAGGCCGCGGCGATGGCCAAGAAGATGCAGTCGGGCAAGTTCGACCTGAACGACCTCGCCGATCAATTACGCCAGATGAAGTCGCTGGGTGGCATGGGCGGAATCATGGGCATGATGCCGGGCATGGCCGGCATGAAGGACAAGCTTGCTGCCTCCGGCATGAACGACAAGATGTTCGATCGCCAGATCGCCATCATTTCCTCGATGACAAAGGCCGAGCGCGCCAATCCGGACATGCTGAAACATTCCCGCAAGAAGCGCATCGCCGCCGGTTCGGGCACGGATGCGGCGGAGATCAACAAGCTTCTGAAAATGCACCGCCAGATGGCCGACATGATGAAAATGATGGGCGGCAAGGGCAAGGGTGGCATGATGAAGCAGATGATGGGCGGCCTTGCCTCGAAGATGGGTCTTGGTGGCATGGGCGGGATGGGCGGCATGCCGGACCTTTCCAAGCTGGACCCCAAGCAGCTCGAAGCCTTGCAGAAGCAGGCGGAAGCGGCGGGCATCAAGCCCGGCTCCATGCCCGGCCTGCCGGGCGGCGGCCTTCCGGGTCTCGGCGGCGGCACGCTGCCTGGTCTCGGCGGTGGCTTTCCAGGTCTTCCAGGCCTGCCGAAGAAGAAGTGAGGAGGGATTTGGATGGTTGACCCCGAGGTGAAGGCCCGGCTTTCGAGCTATCGCCAGTCGATCGACAACATCGATGCGGCGCTCGTGCACATGCTGGCCGAGCGTTTCCGCTGCACCAAGGAAGTTGGTCTCTTGAAGGCCAAGTACGATTTGCCGCCGGCCGACCCGGCGCGCGAGGAATACCAGATCGAACGCCTCCGCCAATTGGCGAAGGAAGCTCATCTGGACCCGGACTTTGCTGAGAAGTTCCTGAACTTCATCATCAGGGAAGTGATCCGGCATCATGAAGCGATCGCCGCCGAGCATGGCGGCAACACGAAACAGACCGCCTGATGGCGGCCCAGAGAAAACCCAAGGAGTAAATTGAAATGGCCCTTAAAATTCGTCTCGCCCGCGGCGGCTCCAAGAAGCGTCCGTACTACCACGTCGTCGTTGCCGACGCCCGCAGCCCGCGCGACGGCCGCTTCCTCGAAAAGCTCGGTTCCTGGAACCCGATGCTGGCCAAGGAAGATGCAAAGCGCGTTGAACTGGACGCCGATCGCATCAAGCATTGGCTCGACAACGGCGCGCAGCCGACCGACCGCGTTCTGCGCTTCCTCGCGGAAGCCGGCATCGCTCAGCGCGACGTCCGCAGCAACCCGGAAAAGGCAAAGCCGGGCAAGAAGGCCCAAGAGCGCGCCGCCGAGCGTGCTCAGCGCGAGGAAGACGCCAAGGCCGCAGCAGCCGAAGCCGCAGCGGAATAATTTCAGCGTTCCGGCATTTTCGACGGGTGGCATGGCAACATGCCGCCCGTTTTGCTGTTTGCTTTTGATCGCGCGGAGCTTAAATGAAGCGACGCAACGAGATGAAGACCGCATGACGAAGCTTGAGAACCCCATTCTGATGGCGACGATCGGAGCACCCCAGGGCCTGAGGGGAGAAGTGCGCGTGCGGTCCTATGCAGCCGATCCCATGGCGCTTGGCGACTACGGCAATCTCCACAGCGAGGACGGCCGGGTTTTCGAAATCCTTGAGATCCGCGAAGGCAAGAATGTCGTGATCATCCGCTTCCGCGGCATCAATGACAGGAATGCGGCCGAAGCCTTGAACGGGCTCGAACTCTTCATAGAACGCGACAACCTGCCCGACGAGGAGTTGGACGAGGACGAGTTCTACTACGCCGATCTCGAAGGACTGGAAGTGGTCGATCGCGACGGCAAGAGTTACGGAACCGTCAGCGCCATCTTTGACTTCGGTGCCGGCGACCTCCTGGAGCTGAAAGGCGCCGGCCGGCGTCCGGCCCTCATCCCCTTCTCGGAAGCCGCGGTGCTGGAAATCGACCTTGAGGGAGGAAAGATCCTGATCGATCCGCAGGCCGCCGGCTTGACCGAAGAGCCTGATGAGGGCGGTCCGGGAAAGAGCTTCCGCCGCAAGGGCAGTTAAGGCCCATGGTTTTCCGCGCGACGATACTGACGCTTTATCCCGAAATGTTTCCCGGTCATCTTGGCCATTCTCTGGCCGGAAAAGCGCTGGAGCGCGGCCAGTGGTCGCTCGAAACGGTGCAGATCAGGGACTTCGCCGAGGACAAGCATCGAACGGTGGATGATACACCGGCCGGCGGTGGTGCCGGGATGGTGCTGAAACCGGATGTCCTTGCTAGAGCCATCGATCATGCTTCGAAGGACGACAACCGCCCGCGTCTGCTGATGAGCCCACGCGGAAAGCCTCTGACGCAGGCAAGGGTGCGAGAATTGGCGGCGGCCGGCGGCGCAGTTATCGTCTGCGGTCGGTTCGAGGGGGTCGACCAGCGGGTGATCGACGCTCGCGGTCTCGAAGAAGTTTCGATCGGTGACTACGTCCTTTCGGGCGGAGAGCCCGCCGCGCTGACCCTGCTCGACGCCGTTGTGCGCATTCTGCCCGGCGTCATGGGCAACGCGCTTTCCGGCACCCATGAGAGCTTCGAGAACGGGCTTCTCGAGCACCCGCACTATACCCGTCCGCAAGTCTTCGAGGGCCGGGAAATACCGGCCGTGCTGATCTCCGGAAACCATGCGGCGATCGAAAAATGGCGGCATGAGCAGGCGAAACGGCTGACGGAGGAGCGCCGTCCCGACCTTCTCGCCGATCAGCCCGTCACGAAATAGTAGGCGGTGAGCGCCGTGCCGACGGCAACCACGCACCAGCGCAACACAGCCTGCGGAACCCGCCTCGCCATCCAGACGCCCGCATAGCCTCCAAGAGCGCCAGCGGGAATCATCACGATCGCCTCAGGCCAGGCGATCACCCCGCCGCCGACGAAGATGACGATCGCCACCGCCGCGATCAGCATCGAGAGGAGATTCTTGAGCGCGTTGAGATGGTGATAGCTGCCACCCGTGGTGAGGCCGAGCACCGCCAGCATCATGATGCCCATGCCGGCGCCGAAAAAGCCGCCATAGATAGCGGTCGGAAGCTGCGCTGCCACGCTCGGCAGCGAATTGGCGGGGCGCTCGGCGGATGCTTTCGGTTTCAGCCACGGACCGGCAGCGAACACCGCCGTGGCGGCGGCCAGAAGCCACGGCACGATGGCGCGGAAAGACGGATTGTCGAGCGACAGGAGCAGCAGCGATCCGCCGATGGCTCCGATCACCGAAACGACCGCCAGGGCAAGCGCGCTGCGCCAGCGGCTGGATATCTCGTCCCAATAGGCGAGTGTCGATGTGACGTAGCCTGGAAATTGCACGATGGAAGAGGTGGCATTGGCCGAAATCGGCGGTATGCCGCCGAGTGTCATGGCGCCGAAAGTGAGGAACGTGCCGCCGCCGGCAATGGCATTGACTGCGCCGGAAAGGAAGCCGGCGAGGAACAGGAATACGATAGAGGCAAGGGTCATCAGCGGATTCGAAACTGGGAGCTTTTACGGGAAAAACGAGAACGGGCGGGCAAAGGAGGATGCTCGCTTGAGTCGACGGGCATCCTCCTGATCGAGAATCAGGCGAAGGCGGGTTTGCGGCGCGCGCCCGCCCTCAACATGAAATACACGGCGCCACCGATAGCCACGCCGAAGAACCATCCATAGGTCCCCCACCAGGCCGGCAATATGGTGGTGAAGGTCGGCAGGATGGAGGAAAAAAGCGCGCCGACTGCAAAGGCGATGAAGGCATTGCCGTGCCAGCCATTCTGGAAGCGGAACTCGCCATCTTCGTGGTAAAGCGCCTCTACGTTGAGCTGGCTCTTTCGGATGAGATAGTAGTCGACCATCATGATCCCGAAGATCGGCCCCATCGTGGAACCGATGAAGTTGACGAAATGCGCCGCACCCGTTTCCCATGGC
Organism: Rhizobium sp. LC145; assembly: GCF_001005825.1. GTDB lineage: Bacteria > Pseudomonadota > Alphaproteobacteria > Rhizobiales > Rhizobiaceae > Neorhizobium. The sequence goes on along the minus strand of NZ_LBHV01000008.1, from coordinate 192,185 downwards.
GCGAACGGATAGAGCGCGAGCGCGATCAGCGCGGCGATGTATCCGCCCCGCTTGAAGGAGATCTGGCGCGGGAAGACATTCGCGAAGTCGAATGCCGGCGAAACGAAGTTCGCCACGACGTTGATGCCGAGCGTCGCCACCGCGAAAGTGAGCGCGGCGAGCAGGGCCAGGAACCAGCTATCGAATTTCGCCGAAATCTGATCCGGATGCAGCAGGACTTCACCATAGACAGCATAGGCGGCCGTGGTGGTGACACCGGCAACCAGGCAAAAAGCCAGAAGATTGATCGGCAGTCCCCAAAGGTTGCCCCTCCGCAAAGTCTTCTCATCCTTCGCATAGCGCGAAAAATCGCAGAAATTCAGATAGAGCGCCGCAAAATAGGTAATCCAGGTCGCCGCGACGGCTGCAAGCGCAGCGAATGACCCCGGCTCGCCGGGTACGCCCGCGTCCTTGGTCTTTTCGATAAGAACATCCCGCGGAATTTCGGAGCCGAATGAGAAGGTGCCGGATTTCACAAGCAGGTAGACTGCGAGGATCAGCATCATGATCCAGACAGCCGGGCCCGCCCAATCCTGGAATTTGCGGACGGTTTCCATGCCGCGCTGGATAATCAGCAACTGCAGCGCCCATACGATCACATAGCAGATCACTTCGAGCGTCGAATGGCCGAGCATGTGACTGCTCTGGTGGAATGCGAGCAGGCTTTCGTTCCGGATGAGCAGCGCGACGATGGCGCCCGAGGCGGCCGCGGTTTGCGCACCGTACCAGAAGCAGGCGACGACCGCGCGAACGAGTGCCGGTGCGTTGGCCCCGAACGTGCCGAAGGAAGCGCGCGCGAGCACCGGGAACGGCACGCCGGTGCGCACGCCGGCATTACCCACCAGGCTCATGAGGACGAAGATCACCAGCGAACCGATGCCGATCGCGATGACGAAATTCACGAAACTGCCGCAGAGCAGGAAAAGGCTCGCCGCAAGATAATAACCCCAAAGGCTATGGACGTCGGACGTCCAGACGTTGAAAATGCTGAAAGCGCCCCATCTCCGCTCTTCGGCGGGCGCAAGATCCTCGTTGTACAACGAGGGCGACGGATTGCTGACCGACATGATATCCCCTCCCATGCCTTCCTTGGAGCCATTGGCTCCGCAGCAAGTCTGCTGCTTATCTCGGCATTTGACAAATTGTTAATCACGCCATGCACAGCCTTCGTCCTTTGCTACCCTGCCCGCAGGAATCGAAGCCTTCGGGAATTTTTCCATTAAGGGATGACAATCGGGACTCTTTCGTGTATTGGCGCACCCGGAAATGGGAAATAATCCCGTCGACCAGCAAGCAAAGAATGGCGAATCCGCTCTGCCTGACGGCAAATCCCGAGGCTTGATCCAAGGGACATCATCGAGCGCTCTGGCTGTTTCAGAAGAACTTAGAGGTTTGACCGATGAACATCATCCAGGAATTGGAAGCCGAACAGGCCGCCAAGATCGCCGCTCAGCGCACCCTTCCGGAATTCTCTCCGGGCGACACCGTCCGCGTCAACGTTCGCGTTCGCGAAGGTAACCGTACCCGCGTACAGGCTTATGAAGGCGTCTGCATCGCCCGCTCCGGCGGCGGTGTCAACGAAAGCTTCACCGTCCGCAAGATCTCCTACGGCGAAGGCGTCGAGCGCGTTTTCCCGGTCTACTCGCCGCTCGTCGAAAGCGTCGATGTCGTCCGCCGCGGTAAGGTCCGCCGCGCCAAGCTTTACTACCTGCGCGATCGTCGCGGCAAGTCGGCTCGTATCGTCGAGAACACCGGCACCCGCGCCCGCAAGCTGAACGAAGCCGAGCGCCAGGCTCTTGCCGAAGAGAAGGCACGCATCGAGGCCGAGAAGGTGGCAGCCGCCCAGGCTCTCGCCGCCGAGAAGGCTGCAGCGGAAGCCGCAGAAGCAAAGGCAGCGGCAGAAGCTGCCGAAGCAGCGAAGGCTGCGGAAGCTTCCGCCGAATAAGCGTCGAACAATCATTTTCGGAAAAGGCGGCTCTCGGGCCGCCTTTTTTGTTTCCTCTCTGCACCGCGCAAATACCGGCCTTGCCATTCGCTTTTGAAGTGTGAGACCTTTCCGCCGTCCACTTCATGAGGGATTTCCAATGCTCTCCCGACGCCCATTCCTCGCCGGTCTTGCTGCACTCCTTTTTGCGCCGCTCAGCGGCCAGGCGGCGGAGCTGCCCGATCTCGGGGGACGCACCGTGGTCGTGGTGACGGAAAACGCCTATCCTCCGCTGCAATTCGTCGATCCCAAAAGCGGTGCTGCGATCGGCTGGGAATATGATGCGATGAACGAGATCGCCAAACGCCTCAATTTCAAACTGGAGTACCAGAACACCAGTTGGGATGCGATGATCCAGGCCGTGGCGGATGGGCAGTATGACATCGGCATGACCGGCATAACGATCAAGGACGACCGCAAGGAGAAGGTGGATTTCTCTGAACCTTACATGCGCTCGCAGCAGCTCATGCTGGTGCGCAGCGACGAGACCCGTTTTTCCGACGCCAAGAGCTTTGCCGGGTTAGAAGACGCTCTCATCGGCGCTCAGCCGGGGACAAGCCCGTTCTACACGGCGGTCTACGAAATCCTTGACGGTAATGAGCAGAACCCGCGCATCAAGCTCTTCGAGACCTTCGGAGCGACGGTGCAGGCGTTGAAAGCGGGCGATGTCGATCTGGTGCTGACGGACAGCACCGCCGGTGAAGGCTATGTGAAGGCCTCTGGCGGCACATTGAAGATCGTCGGCGAGCCGCTAGGTACGGAGGACTTCGGTTTCATCTTCAGGAAAGGGTCCGACCTCGTTGCACCGATCAACGCCGCAATCGCCGCGCTGAAGGCCAACGGCACGCTGGATAACCTGAACAGGAAGTGGTTCCTCGACTACAAGATGGGCCAGTGAGCCTCATGACGGCTTCCGGTCGGAAAGTCGCCGAACCGCAGGACTTTCCCTGGTGGCTCGCCGCCTTCGGGATGCTTTGCCTCGTGCTCGCCGGCGTGATCGCCTTCAACGAGCTTTATGCACAGGTCTTCGGCGTCATCGTCAAGGGGATCGGGATCACCATCGGCGTGACGCTTGCCGCCTTTTCGCTGGCGACCGTGCTTGGCCTGGGCATCGCGCTTGCCGGCCTTTCCGGCAATATCCTGCTCCGGCAGGCGGCGCGCTTCTATGTCGAGATGATCCGCGGCATACCGATCCTTGTTCTGCTTTTCTACATTGCGTTCGTCGGCGCACCGGTCTTCGTGACGCTCTACAATTGGGCATTGGCGCCACTGATCGACGGCGGCCTGGCGGAAAGCCTGCTAGTTCGGGATGTTTCTCTGCTTTGGCGAGCCGTGATCGCGCTGACGATCGGTTATGCCGCCTTCATCGCCGAGATATTCCGCGCGGGGTTCCAGTCGGTCGACGAGGGACAGGTCGAGGCTGCCAAGGCACTTGGCCTCACCCGTTTCCAGCGCTTCCGGCTGATCGTTTTCCCCCAGGCCATGCGGGTGATCTTTCCCCCGCTCTCCAATGATTTCGTATCGATGGTGAAGGATAGTTCGCTGGTCTCCGTGCTCGGCGTCGCCGACATCACGCAGATGGCCAAGGTCTATGCAGCCGGCTCGTTCCGCTTCTTCGAGACCTATTCGATCGTCACCTATATCTACCTTCTGTTGACGATCGGGCTTTCGCTTGCCCTGCGAGGTATCGAGAGGCGCTTGCGTACCAACGGCACACCCATCGCACGCGCCAAGCTCGAGAGATGATGCAGCAGCTTCAAGATTGCCGCGCCCCGGAAAAACTGCTAGAAGCTCACGCCATGGGATCGAAATTCGGATGCCTCGCGAAACAGTTCATCGTGCTACAGGATCATAAGCGCCTGCCGGCACGATTTTACGCGCGCGTATCCGGGGCGCTTTGCGACCGACTTAGCTGACTTCATTCAGCATGAGGCAGCCAGCCGCTGCCAACCTCAATCCCTTTCAGTCAGCATTACGGATAGCAGCCATGAGCGCACCCCGCACCCTCTATGACAAGATCTGGGACGACCATGTCGTCAGCCAGGACGAGAACGGCACCTGTCTTCTCTACATCGACCGTCACCTCGTTCACGAAGTGACGAGCCCCCAAGCTTTCGAAGGCCTGCGCTTGGCCGGCCGCAAGGTCCGCGCGCCTGAGAAGACGCTCGCCGTCGTCGACCACAACGTTCCCACCTCGCCCGACCGGCACCTCGGCATCAAGAACGAGGAAAGCCGCATCCAGGTCGAGGCGCTCGCCCAAAACGCCAAGGATTTCGGCGTCGAATATTATTCCGAAAAGGACATCCGCCAGGGCATCGTCCATATCGTCGGGCCTGAACAAGGCTTCACCTTGCCCGGCATGACGATCGTCTGCGGTGACAGCCACACCTCCACCCACGGCGCGTTCGGCGCCCTCGCCCACGGCATCGGCACGTCGGAGGTCGAGCACGTTCTCGCGACCCAGACTCTGGTGCAGAAAAAAGCGAAGAACATGCTGGTGCGCGTCGACGGCAAGCTGCCGGAAGGCGTCACCGCCAAGGACATCATCCTCGCTATCATCGGCGCGATCGGCACCGCCGGCGGTACCGGCCACGTGATCGAATTCGCCGGCGAGGCGATTCGTTCGCTCTCCATGGAAGGCCGCATGACCGTCTGCAACATGACGATCGAAGGTGGCGCCCGCGCCGGCCTCATCGCACCGGACGAAACCACCTTCGAGTACATCAAGGACAAGCCGCGCGCTCCCAAAGGCAAGGCTTGGGACATGGCGCTCGACTACTGGAAGACGCTGCATACGGAAGAAGGCGCGCATTTCGACAAGGTCGTCGTGCTCGATGCCGCCAACCTGCCGCCAATCGTCTCCTGGGGCTCTTCGCCGGAAGACGTTATTTCAGTTCAAGGCGCCGTGCCGAACCCGGACGACATCCAGGAGGAGACGAAGCGAACCTCCAAGTGGCGCGCCCTCGAATATATGGGTCTCCAGCCCGGCACTAAAATAACCGACATCGCCATCGATCGCGTCTTCATCGGCTCCTGCACCAATGGCCGTATCGAGGATCTTCGTGCCGCGGCCAAGGTCGTCGAAGGCAGGAAGGTTGCTTCCACTGTCAACGCGATGATCGTGCCGGGCTCCGGCATCGTGAAGGAGCAGGCGGAAGCCGAAGGTCTCGACAAGATCTTCAAGGAAGCCGGCTTCGAATGGCGCGAGCCGGGCTGCTCCATGTGCCTGGCGATGAACGACGACCGCCTTAAGCCAGGTGAGCGCTGCGCCTCCACCTCGAACCGCAATTTCGAGGGCCGCCAAGGCTACAAGGGCCGGACCCATCTCGTCTCGCCGGCCATGGCCGCCGCGGCCGCGATTGCCGGCCATTTCGTCGATATCCGCGACTGGAAATAGGCGGTTCACTCCAAGAAATCGGAAAGGCCGGGTACTTCCCGGCCTTTTTCATAGAACCCGCACCACGGTTCCCTTGCGCATGAAGCGGATCAACCGTCTCATATCGGCGAGGCTTACGGCAACGCAGCCCGCCGTCGGTTGGTATCCAGGCTTGATCAGATGGAAAAAGATGGCCGACCCGCGATAGCGCCGGCGCGAGGTGATGTTCCAATCGAGCACGAGGCAGATGTCATAGAGGCCGTCCTGGCGCATCATCTCCTCATGGCTTCGTTGGAACGGCGCCTTGACCAGGCGATTGTAGGAAGCGTGTTCGGGCTGGTCGCACCACAGCATGTCCTTGCGGATACGCCTTACCGGCAAGGGCGTGGCAAGCGATCGCATCCGGTCGCCGCGTGTGAACCCGTAAAGCAGCGGCATGGCTGCAATCGGCGTTGCACCATCCCCTTCCCGCTTGAGAATGCTGCGTCCGGAACGGCCGATCGCTGCTGGAACCGTAATTCCCCCAAAGCTGACGATCGCGCGCGTGGAGCAGCGCGGAGCGGCCCGCACCGTCACGACACCGGGCGAACCCGTTGCCTTCTTTCGAAAATGCGCCATTTTTCTCACAAGTTTTTGCTTTGAAAATGATTTCGTTTGAATTCATAGCACGATGGGACTTAGATCAAGCGCCCGAACCAATTGTGCCGCTGAAAACTATCGGCTGGCGCTGAGCGAACACGCGAGACGAGAGGCAAGGACGTATGGCAGCGCGGACGATTCTGCTGGTGGACGACGACAACGATCTGCGCGAGACGCTCGTGGAGCAGTTATCGCTCTATGACGAATTCAACCTCTTGCAGGAAGCCACGGCCACCAAGGCTATGGGTGCCGCAAAAGCCAGCCAGGTCGATCTCCTCATCATGGACGTCGGCCTGCCGGACATGGACGGCCGCGAAGCGGTGAAGCTGCTGCGCAAGAACGGCTTCAAGGCGCCGATCATCATGCTGACCGGGCACGACACCGATTCCGACACCATTCTCGGTCTTGAGGCGGGCGCCAACGACTACATCACCAAGCCCTTCCGGTTCGCCGTGCTTCTCGCACGCATCCGGGCCCAGCTCCGGCAGTACGAACAGAGTGAGGATGCAACCTTTACGGTTGGCCCCTATCTCTTCAAGCCGAGCCAGAAACTGCTCACCACCGATGACGGAAAAAAGATCCGGCTGACGGAAAAGGAGGCGGCTATCATCCGCTATCTCTATCGCGCCGGCCAAAAGGTGGTGACCCGCGATGTGCTCCTCGAAGAAGTCTGGGGCTATAATTCCGGCGTGACCACCCATACGCTCGAAACGCATGTCTACCGTCTGCGCCAGAAGATCGAGCGTGATCCTTCCAATGCCGAGATCTTGGTTACCGAAAACGGCGGCTACAAGATCGTCCCTTAAGAAGAACATCAATGGCGCTTGCCGACGATATACGCCTGATTTCCCAGGTTCCGCTCTTCCGGGGGTTGGATAGCGATCAATTGCGGCTGATCGCTTTCGGCGCTGAACGGCGGGGCGTGGCTGCGGGCCAGGAGCTTTTCCGCGAAAGATCGCCGGCGGAAAGCGCCTTTGTCGTGGCAAGCGGCCGATTCGAGCTATTGGCCGCCGGGCGCGACGGCAATCTCGTTGCCGAGAAAGTCGCCGGGCCAGGCACGCTGCTTTCGGAGCTGGCGCTCGTCACCATGGTGGAGCGCAAGTTCACCGCGATCGCCCTGGAAGATTCCGAAGCGCTGCGCATCACCCGCTCGCTTTTCCACCGTCTGCTGGAGGAATATCCCCAAGTGGGCCACGCAGTCGAAATGCGCATACGCGAAAATATCACCGGCCTCGCCAAAGCGGCTGCCGCCATGCAGCACCGCTTTCGCTGACATTCCGCTTCAGATCTTGAAGACCGCCGTGACCGGCACATGGTCGGACGGCTGGTTCCAGCCGCGCGCTTCCTTCAGCACGTCGATCCGCTCCAGGAAAGGGCCGAGATCGGGCGACGACCAGATGTGGTCGAGCCGGCGGCCTTTGTTCGCCGCTTCCCAGTCCTTGGCGCGGTAGCTCCACCACGTATAGATCTTCTCCGGCTCCGGCGTGTACTGGCGCATCAGGTCCAGCCAGCCGCCCTTGGCGATGACTTCCTTCATGCCATCGGTCTCGACAGGCGTGTGGCTGACGATCTTCAGGAGCTGCTTGTGCGACCAGACATCGTGTTGGAGGGGCGCGATGTTGAGATCACCGACGAGGATGGAGGATATACCCGGCATGGCATCGGCCTTCAGCGACTTCATCTCCTCGATGAAATCCAGCTTATGGCCGAACTTTGGATTGATCGTGCGATCCGGCTCGTCGCCGCCGGCGGGAACGTAGAAGTTATGAAGCCTTATACGCCGCGAACCACGTTCGAAGATCGCCGAAATGTGGCGCGCATCGCCGACCCCGCAATAATTCTGCCGATGGTCTTCGTGAAGCGGTACTTTCGAAGCGATGGCAACGCCGTGATAGCCCTTTTGGCCGTGAATGATGATGTGCCCGTATCCCAGGTCCTTCAGCGGCTGGAGCGGAAACTCCGGCTCCATGCACTTGATCTCCTGCAGGCAGAGAATGTCCGGCTTGTGGCGGACGAGGAACTGCTCGACGATCGGCATGCGCAGCCGCACCGAGTTGATGTTCCAGGTCGTGATAGAAAACGTCATGCACTGTCCCTCGCTTGGCCAGCGAGGTTTAGGAGATTCCACGGGCGCTGAGAAGCAAAAAGGCGGCCGCTGCGGCCGCCTTCGGGGCATGCTCCGTCAGTTGCGGCTGCGGGGGCGATGCACTTCCGCATAGGGAATGTTGAATATCTTGTCGTCAAGACCCACACCGGTCTTGACGTTGTATATCATCACCGACGTGTCCTTGTTCTGAGCATCGGTGATCGTCCACTGGCGCAGGTCGTAAGTCTTGGAATCGAACATCATCGTGATGGTCGAGTCTCCGAATATTGTCTTGTTGCCGAGAACGATCGTCGTCAGATCATCCTCCACCCGCGCGCCGCGCACCATCTGGTTCGACAGGTCGATCTTACTTGCCAGCAGCAGGCTCAGCGGCGTCTTGGAGAGCGGATAAAGGTCCCACGTCTTCAGCTTCATATTACCGATGACGACGTTCTTGCCATCGGCGATCACGCGGATCGGCGATGGATCGTCGAAATTGAAGCGCAGCCGGCCGGGACGTTCTATGAAGAATTTACCGCCCGTCTGTTCGCCGCGGGGGCCGAATTGCACGAATTCGCCCATCATCGTCTTGACCGAGGAAAAATGGTCCGCAATGCGCTGCGCCGCTGCCGAGCCACCGGCGCCCTGGGCAAAACCGGATGCCGGCATCAGTGCCGCGGCTGCCAGACCTGCAAGACCGAGGGAAAACTGCCTGCGGCCGAGCGCGCCCGAAAGGATGGTTTTTTGGTTCTTCATTTGTATCTCCTTCCGCTGCTTCCTGCGCGTGAAAGGCGGCGGCTTGATGGCCCGGCACCCTCTTCAACAACCTGTTACCGATCCAGAATATCCGCCTCGGTCGGAACCAGAATCTCACGCTTGCCGGCGTGGTTCGCCGGTCCGATCAGCCCCTCTTTCTCCATTCGCTCGATGAGCGAGGCGGCACGGTTGTAGCCGATGCCCAGCCTGCGCTGGACGTAGGAGGTGGAAGCCTTGCCGTCGCGCAGCACGATTGCCACCGCCTGGTCATAGGGGTCGTCCGAATCCGAAAGGTTGGAAGTACCGGCAGGTCCGCCGCCGTCGCCATCCTCGTCGTCATCGGCCGTGATCGCCTCGAGATATTGGGGTGCGCCTTGAGTTTTCAAGTAGGCGACGATCTCCTCGACCTCGATGTCCGAGACGAACGGCCCATGAACGCGCTGGATGCGGCCACCGCCGGCCATATAGAGCATGTCGCCCATGCCGAGGAGCTGTTCCGCTCCCTGCTCGCCGAGGATAGTCCGGCTGTCGATCTTGGAGGTCACCTGGAAGGAGATGCGCGTCGGGAAGTTTGCCTTGATCGTGCCTGTGATCACGTCCACAGACGGGCGCTGGGTGGCCATAATGACGTGGATGCCGGCCGCACGGGCCATCTGCGCCAGACGCTGCACCGCGCCTTCGATATCCTTGCCGGCGACCATCATCAAGTCCGCCATCTCATCGATGATGACGACGATATAGGGCATCGGCTGGAGATCGAACTCCTCCGTCTCGTAGATTGCCTCGCCGGTCTGGCGGTCGAAGCCGGTCTGCACCGTACGGGTCAGCACCTCGCCCTTTGCGAGCGCCTGCTCCACCCGTGTGTTGAAGCCGTCGATGTTTCGCACGCCGATCTTCGACATCTTCTTGTAGCGCTCTTCCATCTCGCGGACGGTCCACTTGAGCGCAACCACTGCCTTTTTCGGATCGGTAACGACGGGAGAGAGAAGATGCGGAATGCCGTCATAGACGGAAAGTTCGAGCATCTTCGGATCGATCATGATCAGGCGGCACTTCTCCGGCGTGTAGCGGTAGAGCAGCGACAGGATCATGGTGTTGATGGCGACCGATTTACCGGAGCCCGTCGTACCTGCGACAAGCAGATGGGGCATCTTGGCAAGATCGGCGACCACCGGCTCGCCGCCGATCGTCTTGCCGAGCGCCATGGCGAGCTTGGCCTTGCTCGCCTCGAAATCCTTGCTGCCGATCATCTCGCGCAAGTAGACCGTCTCGCGCGTGCGGTTCGGCAGTTCGATACCGATCGCGTTTCGCCCGGGCACCACCGCCACGCGGGCAGCGATCGCGCTCATCGAGCGGGCGATATCGTCGGCCAGGCCGATGACACGGGAAGACTTGATGCCGGGCGCGGGCTCCAGCTCGTAGAGCGTGACCACCGGACCGGGACGGACATGGATGATCTCGCCCTTGACGCCGAAATCCTCCAGCACGCCTTCCAGCATACGGGCGTTCTGCTCCAGCGCATCGGCCGAAAGAGAAGCGTCGCGGGCAACCGCCCTCGGCTCGGCGAGCAGATGGATGGAGGGGAGCTGGAAACCGTCGGAATCAATGAAGGAAGCTTGGGCCTCGCGCACCACGCGGGCGCTCGGCTTCGGCGGTGCCGCTGCAGGAGTGACGCGCGATGCCATCCGTGAGCCGGCCCCGACCGGCTGCGGCGCCCGCGAGGCGACGAAGGGCGCATCGTCGTCATCCGGCAGGATACCTGCGGGACGGCGGGACATATCCATGTCGAAGGGCGGATCGTCATCCTCCTCATCGTCGTCCATGGACGTCGCAGGGGCGGCGACCACGCGACGGGAAGCACCCGCTGCTGACGAGGAGCCGTCGAGCGACGGCTCAAGCCGGCGTCCGGCGGAACCCGATGCTGCCTTGGCGCGCATCGGCTCGTTCAGCGTTCCGAATTCGTCCTCGTTAAAATCATAAGGCTGGTCGAAACCGACCCGCGCACGCGGCTTGATCCCCGCCAGACGGCGCAGCCGGGCCTGAGCAATGTACCAATAATGGGCGACTGCTCCGAAGGCCAGGAAACCGGCAAAGCCGCCTTCATCATCCTCGTCCTCCTCGGCCTCCTCCCGTTTTGAACGGGTCTTGGCGGCCGCGACTGGAGCCTCGTCATCCTCGCTGTCTTCGAAGGCCTCGCCGACCAGGCCGGAGGCAAAGAGCAGCAACCAGGCGGAAGGCAGCGCGAAAATAACGCCGAGGACTGTGGCAACGATACCCGTCGGATAGGTGCCGACGAAGAGAGCCGGAAAGCGCAGGATCATGTCACCGATGACACCGCCGATACCGTTCGGGATCGGCCAGGTGGGCGGCGCCGGAAAACAGCCGAGCGTGGCAGCCGAAAGCAAGGTTCCACCTCCCCAGGCCGCTAGCCGCGCGGGGATACGGTCATATCTGCGGCCGGAGATCAGGGCGAGCGAGAAGGCAAGTACCGGCAGAAGCGCAAGCAAGCTGGCAAGCCCGAGGAACTGCATCATAAGGTCGGCGAAGGCCGCTCCCGCGAAACCGAGCAAGTTGGTCGGCGGATTGTCGGTGGCGTAGGAGAAGCTCGGATCGGCGACATTCCAGGTGGCAAGTGCCGCGACGGCAAGCGCCAAGGCAATGAATAAGCCGAAGCCGGTGAGCGCCATGAGCTGGCGGATGACGAAGGCGGTCAGCACCAAGCGGGTGGACCTGGTTTCCATTGCCGCCGAACTGCTTCTGCCCATCGTGTTTGCCCGTCTGTCCCTGCCAAGCGCCATCCATGCGAATCGATCGCTGGATGGCCGATTGTGCTATTTCAGCCAAGACTAAGGTGCGGGTGGTTAATGTCCCTTTAACCACGATCCTGCGCGGCAATGCAAAAAGCCCGGACCGATGGTCCGGGCTCAAAGCGGCTTTTCGAACGAAAGCCGCGGCTGGCTCTCCTGCGGCGACGCGGATGCGCCGCCGCAAACCCCTTGATTACTGATGGTATGCCGCTTCTCCGTGGGAGGCGAGGTCGAGGCCTTCGCGTTCCGCTTCCACCGTGACCCGCAGGCCGACGATCACATCCACGATCTTGTAGAGGATCGCGGAGACGACGCCGCACCATACGATGGTGATGACGACGGCGGTGAGCTGGGTCATGAACTGGCTGCCCATCGTCACGCCCTCGGCGTAACCAATACCGCCGAGCGACGAAGAAGCGAAGATGCCGGTCGCCAGTGCGCCGAAGAGACCGCCGACGCCATGGACGCCGAAGACATCCGCCGTGTCGTCATAACCGAACTTGTTCTTCACCACAGCGATGAAGAAATAGCAGATCGGCGAAACGATGAGACCCATGACGATCGCGCCCATCGGGCCGACGATGCCGGCCGCCGGAGTGATCGCGACGAGACCAGCGATCATGCCGGACGCAGCGCCCAGCATGGAAGCCTTGCCACGGGCGAAGGTTTCCACGATCGACCAGGATACGATCGCAGCGGCGGTGGCGAGGAAGGTGTTGACGGTCGCCAGCATCGCGCCGCCCGAAGCCTCGAGGTTCGAACCGGCATTGAAGCCGAACCAGCCGACCCACAGCATTGCTGCGCCGACGAGGGTGAGCGTCATGGAATGAGGAGCCATCATGTCCTTGCCGTAGCCGACGCGCTTGCCGACCATGATCGCGCCGACGAGACCCGCGACACCGGCATTGATGTGGACGACAGTACCACCGGCAAAGTCGAGCGCGCCCATGCCGAACAGCAGGCCGTTGGCATCCCAAACCATGTGAGCGATCGGGAAATACACGAAGGTAGCCCACAGGATGCAGAAGAGCACCACGGCCGAGAACTTGATGCGTTCCGCGAAGGCGCCCACGATCAGCGACGGGGTAAGTGCCGCGAAGGTCATCTGGAACAGCATGAAGATGAATTCCGGAATGACGACGCCGTCAGAAAAAGTCGCGGCGGTGGAATCCATCGTCACGCCGGAAAGGAACATCTTGGCCGTGCCGCCGAAATAGGCGCTGGTGGAACCGCCGAAGGCGAAGGAATAGCCATAGATGACCCAGACGAGCATCATGGCCGCACCGACGACCGTGCACTGCATCAGTACCGACAGCATGTTCTTGGCGCGCACGAGACCGCCGTAGAAGAGGGCAAGACCCGGCATCAGCATGAAGAACACGAGAAGCGTGCAGATGAACATGAATGCGGTATCGCCCTTCTCCGGAACGGCAGCGGCTGCTTCAGCCGCCGGCGCTGCCGCTTCCTGCGCAAAGGCGGCGACCGGCGCGAGGAAGGCTGCGGAGGCAGCGCCCAGGCGTCCGAGAGAGGTTGAAATCTTGGAAAATTGCATTGGTAGTAACTCCCCTGGTCGGCCGCGTTAAAGCGCTTCGGTATTGGTTTCGCCGGTACGGATGCGCACGGCCTGCTCGATCGAATAGACGAAGATCTTGCCGTCGCCGATCTGGCCGGTTTTGGCGGCCGAGGCGATCGCTTCCACGGCTTTCTCGACGAGGTCGGAGGGGACTGCGATTTCGATCTTCAGCTTCGGCAGAAAACTCACGGCATATTCGGTACCGCGATAGATTTCGGTATGTCCCTTTTGGCGTCCGTAACCTTTGACTTCGGTGACGGTCAGGCCCTGGATACCGACAGCCGTGAGGGCTTCGCGCACCTCATCGAGCTTGAACGGCTTGATAATGGCCATCACGATTTTCATCTGGCTTCCCATCCTTTGTTTGTCCTCGGCACGGAGCCGACTCTCCTCATCGCTGGCGGATCATGACAGCGACTGACGATCTACATTCAAAGGGCGTGCCAGATTCATCGGCACAATTAACTTATTGAAATTTAATAGGTAATAGATAGTCGGGATAAAAAGGGATATTTGGGCGGCGTTTAGGCGGCGAAATTATGTGCAAAAATGAGAAATTGCACACAAATTAATCATTTGCCCTTTTCCGAATCAATCCCTCCTGCGCCACGGAGGCAATCAGGCTACCGCTGCGGGTATAGAGACTGCCGCGCGTCATACCACGTGCGCCGGAAGAGCTTGGACTGTCCTGAGTGTAGAGCAGCCAGTCGTCGAAAGCGTGAGGACGATGGAACCACATTGCATGATCGAGGCTTGCGACCTGCAGGTCGGGATCGAAAATCGACGTGCCATGCGCATAGAGGGACGTGTCGAGAAGCGTCATGTCGGAGAGATAGGCAAGTACCGCCGCCTGATAATGACGATCGGCGGGAACCTCTCCCACGGTGCGCACCCAGATATCCTGCCTCGGCTCCAATTTGTCCTTGGTGAGGTAGTGGACCAGGGAAACGGGTCGGATTTCGATCGGCCGTTCGTGGCTCCAGTATTTGCGTACCACAGCGGGCGCCTGCGCCAGGAAGAGTTCCTTGAACTCCTTCTCCCCCATCAGCTTTTCCGGCAGCGTAACCGGCGGCATGGATATCTGATGGTCGTAGCCCGGTTCCTCGATCTGGAAGGAAGCGGACATGGAGAAGATCGCCTTGCCGTGCTGCACGGCGACCACGCGCCGGGTGGCAAAGCTTGACCCGTCCCGGATTCGCTCCACCTGAAAGACGATCGGCACCGCGGGATCACCCGGCCGCATGAAATAGGCATGCAGCGAATGAACGAAGCGATCCGCAGGCACAGTACGTTGCGCCGCCATCAGTGCCTGGGCGATGACCTGCCCGCCGAAGACACGCTGCCAGCCGATCTGCGGACTATTGCCACGGAAGAGGTTCTCCTCGAGCTTCTCGAGGTCTAGCGTGACGATGAGCTGGCCCATGGCGGACGGGGATTCGGAAGGGCGCGACATTATGGCGAACTCCGGTGATAGGAAGCGGATGCCGGATGATCTATATGCATTGGAGAAACATTCTCAAGTCTCGCGGGAGCCGATGAAAATGCTGGACATGCTGGTTGTTGGAGGCGGTTACGTCGGTCTCGCCGCCGCGGTTGCGGTCAAGCAGGCGGCGCCACATCTGAAAATCGAGGTGGTTGAGGCAGCCCCCGAAACCGTCTGGCAGAAGGACGAACGGGCTTCCGCGATCATTGCCGCCGCCAGCCGCATGCTGGAAGTGCTCGGCGTCTGGAATGAAATCCAGTTCGAGGCGCAGCCGATCAGCAGCATGATCGTCACCGATTCCCGCACCTCCGATCCTATGCGTCCGGTATTCCTGACTTTCGACGGCACGATTGAGGAGGGTCGCCCATTCGCGCACATGGTGCCGAACGTCGCCATGGTCCGGGCCCTTCGTGGTGCCTGCGAACGACTCGGCATCACTATCCGGCATGGGCTTTCGGCAACGGGGTTTGAGACCGGCAGCTCGAAAACGGTGGTCACCTTCTCAGATGCCTCGACAACGGAGACCCGTCTGCTGGTGGCCTGCGACGGAGTGCGCTCCAAGCTTCGCGACATGGCCGGTATCCGTACCGTCTCCTGGGACTACGGCCAATCCGGCATCGTCGTAACGGTTGCGCATGAGCGGCCGCATGAGGGGGTGGCAGAAGAACATTTTCTGCCTTCCGGCCCCTTTGCGATCCTGCCGCTTACGAATAACCGTTCATCGCTCGTCTGGACCGAGCGCTCGGACGAAGCAGAAAGGCTCGTCGCATCCGACGATCTGGTGTTCGAGGAGGAACTGCAGCGTCGCTTCGGCCATAAGCTCGGTGAATTGACCGTCGTCGGCGAGCGCCGCGCCTTTCCGCTGGGATTGACCCTTGCCCGCGCCTTCGTCGCTCCCCGCTTCGCTCTTGCCGGAGATGCGGCCCACGGCATCCACCCGATCTCCGGCCAAGGCCTAAATCTCGGCTTTAAGGACGTGGCAGCACTTGCTGAAACTGTGGTCGAAGCCGATCGGCTCGGACTCGATATCGGCGCGCTCAACGTGCTGGAACGCTACCAGTCCTGGCGGCGCTTCGATACGTTCCGAATGGGTGTGACGACCGACGTGCTGAACCGGTTGTTTTCCAATGATGTCACGCCGATCCGCATCGCCCGCGATTTCGGACTCGGCGTGGTCGAACGGCTGCCGGCGCTCAAGAACTATTTCATCGGCCAGGCGGCGGGCAAAACCGGCCAAGACGGGCCGAAGCTCCTGGCCGGGCAGGTGATTTAGTCCTCTAATCGCCTCGCCTCGGAAACCAGCATGATCGGAATGCCGTCACGAATCGGATAGGCAAGCTGGGCGCTCCGCGAAATCAACTCATTGGTCTCCCTGTTGAAAGAAAGCCGGCCCTTCGTCAGCGGGCAGACGAGGAGATCGAGGAGCTTCGGATCGACCTTGCTGAGCTTTTCGTCCATGATCTTACCTATTGCAGGATCGTGTCGGAATCGCCGAAATCCCGGGCAAGCAGGATCTGCGTGATGGCAATCAGCGTTTCGGCACGGCTTTTCAGGTCGGGCGCCTCCAGGAGCGCCTGTTTCTCCGCAGGACCAAAGGGCGACATCATCGAAAGCGAGTTGACGAGCGTGCGATTTCCGGCACGCTCGACGCTTTCCCAATCCGCCTCCAGCTTGTTGGCGTCGAGATAAGCCCTGAAGACGCGCAGCAATTCGGCACGATCGACCGCGCTTTCCTCATCCTCCTCGAAAGAAAGATCGGCCACCATCGGCGCAATGCGGAAGGTCCGGTAGGGGTGCCCCGCGCCTACTTCGTCCAGGAGCCGGAAACGACATATGCCGCTGATCGACGTGATATAGCGGCCGTCTCCGGTCTCGGCAAAGGACGTGATGCGCCCGATGCAGCCGACCGTGCTGAGCGGAGGACGGGAGTTTTCAAGCGGCTCGGCGGCTTCCTGAAGCGAGGGTTGAACGATGCCGATCAACCGTCTTCCGGCAAGGGCCGCATCGAACATGGCCAGGTAGCGCGGCTCGAAAATATTGAGCGGCAACTGCCCGCCCGGCAACAGCAAGGCGCCTGTGAGCGGAAATACCGGAATTGCATCGGGCAAATCCTCCCGCTTCACATACCTTGCATTCCCCACGATCATGGGACCATCACCTCCGAACGCTCGCCTATGGCGTAAACTCCACCGACCAGAATGTGGGGCGGCGACGGCTGAACGCAAGTGCGCGCGCCACCGCCTTACGAGAAGAGGAGCGAAGAAAGCCGGCGTCTGGCCGAAA
Source organism: Rhizobium sp. LC145 (assembly GCF_001005825.1). GTDB lineage: Bacteria > Pseudomonadota > Alphaproteobacteria > Rhizobiales > Rhizobiaceae > Neorhizobium. The sequence goes on along the minus strand of NZ_LBHV01000008.1, from coordinate 175,159 downwards.
TGGTGGCCGGGTCCTTTGGCCCCCACACGTCGAAGAACTCCAGAAGCTGGCGGCGCGCACCGTCATCATCGAATGTCCGGTCCTTGCGCATGATCGTTAGCAGATGTTCGGCGGCTTCCTCGCGCATGCCCTGCACGTTCAATATCTTCGCAAGCTTCATCCGGGCTTCGTGATTGTCGGGATGAAGCACCAGGTCGTGTTCGAGTGCCGCCGGATCGCCGAGCTGGCGGGCTTCCTCGATCTGTTCGAGCTTCCGCGCGACAGCCTGGATTGCAGGTTCCTTGGCGAGATCTTCCGGAATGGAAGCCAGCATCTGGCTGGCACGTGCCATCTCGCCCATGGCGATCATGCACTGCATCATCCCGGCCGCGGCTTTGACATTTTCCGGATCGGCCTGCAGGACCGCGCCGTAGAGCTGAGCCGCGCCCTGGATATCATCCTCACCGAGCAGCTTGTCGGCCTCATCGAGCACACCCTGGATTTCCGCGGCCTGGTCGGCGCCAGCCGGACCGGCGAGCTTGTCGATGAACTGACGGACCTGACTTTCGGGGACTGCGCCCATAAAGCCATCCACAGGCCGCCCATCGACGAAGGCGATAACGGCCGGAATCGATTGGATGCCGAGCTGGCCCGGGATCGACGGATGATCGTCGATATTCATCTTGACGAGCTTCACCCGTCCCTGGGCCTCGTTGACGACCTTTTCGAGCACGGGAGTGAGCTGTTTGCACGGCCCGCACCAAGGCGCCCAGAAATCGACGAGGACCGGCTGGTGGCGGGATTCCTCAAGCACATCCTTGGAAAAACCGGCGGTGGTCGTGTCGTTGATATGGTTGCCGCCATTACCTGCGGACGCGGCAGCGGGCTGGGAGCCGTAGTTTGCCGAGGCGGTCATCTGGCCGCCATAGGAGGCACCGTAAGACCTGCCATATGGATTGTTGCTGCCGCTCATAGATGTTCTCCCGGAACGCTTTGGATATCAGGCTCTCTTGACCGCAAAGATCGTATGTCAGTCCGTCACTTTCAAGACAAGCGGCTCATGGCCGGTCGCCTTGAGAAAACGGACGAGGTCGTCGCGGCCGATGGAGGTCGTCGCATCGTTCGACAGCGGATGCCCGTTGATGATGTCGTGCTTCATCAGATCTTCATCCAGTACGAAGGTAACATTTCCATCGGTGTCGTTAAAGGCGCCGAAAACCGTCACTGCGCCTGGGATGACCCCGAGATATTCCATCAATTTCTCCGGCTTGCCGAAGGAGACCCTGCTGGAAGCCCCTATCGCCTTATGAACCGCCTTGAGGTCCACCGTTGCGCGCTCCTCCACGGTCAGAACGAAATACTGGTCCTTCTTGTCCTTCACGAAGAGGTTCTTCGTGTGCCCGCCGGGAATTTCATCACGCAGGCTCTCCGATTCCGAAACGGTGAAGACCGGCGGATGGTTCTTGGTGGAATGGGCAATGCTCAGATCATCGAGGAAACGGAAGAGATCCTCAGGCTTTTTCGGCGTGGAATTGTTCATGAGTTCGCGGGAGGGACTGGATTTTTGAGATGAGCCGGCGGGAACCGGCAGGTGGGTGGCACGACTATAGCTGCATTGCACTGACCGGCCAAGCGAATGTCTGTTCCTCGCAAGATCAGGCGGCACTTGCCCGGATTCTTTCCGGCGCGGATCCATGCCGCGCCTTGGATTGCCGATGGAATTTGATGAACTCGGCTGCGGGCAAGGGTTTGGAAAAAAGCCACCCCTGGCCAAAATCCACATCATGCTCCTTGAGGTATTCCGCCTGGCGCTCGGTCTCGATCCCTTCCGCCACGGTGAAAAGCCGAAGCTCCTTGGCCATGCCGATGATATACGGAGTAACGGAACTGGTGGCGGCCTCTATTCCGGCCGTATCGACGAAGGATTTATCGATCTTCAGGGCATCCAGCGGCAACTCCTGGAGATATTGCAGGCTCGAATAGCCGGTTCCAAAATCGTCTATGGCAACCGAATGCCCGCGCTGCCGTGCGATCTGCAGGGTCGTCCTGGCCGCTTCGATGTCGATGAAGCCGCGCTCGGTCGCCTCCAGCCAGATTTGCTCATGCCGGATGCCCGTGCCGCGAAGCCTGCCGTCGATGACATCGAGGATGCGGCCCGAAGCCATGTCCGCCGCACAAAGATTGATGGCGATGTGGACCGTACGATCCTCCAGCAGCATCGTCTTGAGATCGGCGATCACTGCGTCGACCACCTGGTCGGTGATCGGCATGATCAATCCGGTTTCTTCCGCAAGCGGGATGAACAGATCGGGCCGGACGAGAGAACCGTCTGGCCTCTGCCAGCGCACCAGCGCCTCCGCACCAACACATATGCCCGATTTGAGCTCGACGATCGGCTGATAATGGACGATGAATTCCCGCTTTCGGACCGCAACCTCCAAATCCGCAAGCGGGGAGAGACGCTTCCTGGAAAGCCAGACAATGGTTCCGACAACGAAGGCGGCGATGAACGCACCGATCGGCAGCAGGAGGAGTTGCTCGCTCCTGACCTTGGCGGCCAGATTGGCTTTCGGCTCCGTAGCGACTGCAACGAGGCTCTCACCACGCGACACTGCGAACATCGTGTTCCCGGCCACGCCGCTGCCCGCCTGTCCGAGCACCGAGCGCACGAGGGCTGGATCGGGGCCGTTCAGCCCGTCGAGCAGCATGCCGTCCTCATTGAGGACCGCCAGTGATATGGCGTCGTCGACCAGGATGTCCACGAAGCGGGAAGGGACCACGAGCGCATTATGGCTGCCGAAATGCATGGCCGTCATGCGGCGCCCGTGGCTGATGGCCGGCTGGACGCGAAGCGTAATCTCCATTCCGTCCGGCGTCACGTAGTCGACATGAGACTTGGCGATACCCTCGTCGCTCCTGCCCCAGGACGTGCATCTGAGTACGCCGCCTTCGAAATAGCCTACTTCCTCGATCGAAGGCGTGTTAACGGTCATCATCCGCATCCGCCTGATATGCTCCTCCGAGCATCGTGGAAGATCAGCAGCATCTGCCGCCTTGAGTGCCTTTCGAGCATCGTCGAAGGTTCTGCTCGCTCGCAGATAAGCCTGTTCCGCCGAACGCGTCAGGACCGCAAGCTCCTTATTGAGGGCGATCGCCCATGAAACATAGGCCATGGCGGCAACAGGAATCGCGGCGCCGAGAAGCCCAAGCACGATCGCGGTGGCGATTATGCGCGAACGCCGCATCTCCATGTCGCCGCTCCTTGCTCCATCACGGCATCTTGCTCGGGATGAATTAAGAAATCCTGAGACGACATTCGATGATGACTTCACAAGCGGGAGGAGCGCGGTCTTCTTTCACGCGTCAACACATACGCCGAAATCAATCTTCGGACGGTAAATCAATTTCTTTGGGAGAAAACTGGAGCGGGCGAAGGGATTCGAACCCTCGACCCCAACCTTGGCAAGGTTGTGCTCTACCCCTGAGCTACACCCGCTCATCAAACCTCGATCCGGGGTAGACGCTGGACCGTGGGCCGCGGCTTCTCGCCGGCGACGGGCGCTATATGGCGCAACCGAATTTCAAATGCAACAGAGAAATGACGAGAACGGCCAAGAATTTTTTCACCTGCGGAAAGCTCGGATTGAGCACAGCGCTTGAAGCGGGGCCATCCGAGGCATTCCCTCCGGTAAGGAAGTTAGCCTACTTACGGGCAGGGATTCGCAAGCTGGCCCGCAAGCTCGCCTCCAGCAAGCCTCCGCAGGAACTATTCTGCGGCCTGGCGAAGCGGCACGAAACCGATCTGCTGGCGATTGGGCCCCTGTTGCTTGAGGGTGCGCTGTATCTCCTCGTATTCCCGCTCCATTTCGGGCGTCACGGAAGGCCTGGTTTCGGAGAGCGCCTGCTCGAAATGCTTGCGCGTAACCTCCTGAATATCGAGCTTTTCACGTAAGGCCAAAAGTCCGGCCCGCCGGGTGAGGTCTTCCAGGTCCGCTCCGGTATAGCGCTCGGTCGCCTGCGCCAAGTGGTCGAGATCGACGTCACCGGCAAGCGGCATGTTCCTGGTGTGAATCCCCAGGATCTTCCGCCTGCCCTTTTCATCCGGGACCGGCACATAGACCAGTTCGTCGAAACGGCCTGGTCTCAGCAATGCCGGATCGAGGAGGTTCGGTCGGTTCGTGGCCGCCATCACTACGACCCCCTGAAGCTCTTCCAACCCGTCCATTTCCGCAAGCAGCGTATTCACGACGCGCTCCGTCACCGCGGGTTCTCCGATGCCGCCGCCTCGTGCCGGCGCGAGCGAATCGATCTCGTCGATGAAGACGACGGTCGGCGCCACTTGCCTAGCCCGCTGGAAAAGACGGGAAACCTGTTGCTCCGATTCGCCGTACCATTTGGAAAGGAGATCGGAGGACTTGGTCGCAACGAAATTGGCCTCGGCCTCCCGTGCCACGGCCTTCGCGAGGAGGGTCTTACCTGTTCCCGGCGGGCCGAACAGAAGGAATCCCTTGGCCGGTCGAATACCTATCCTGCGGAAAGACTGGGGCGATTTGAGCGGCAGCTCGACGCCCTCCCTCAGGCGCATCTGCGCCTCATCCAGTCCGCCGATATCAGCCCAGCCGACATCCGGCACCTGGATCATGATCTCCCGCAGCGCACTTGGCTGAATGCGCTTCATCGCGCTCAGAAAATCATCCTGCGTGACGCTGAGATTCTCCAGCACCTCCGAAGAGATGCCCTCGCGTAGGTTCAGGTCGGGAAGGATGCGCCTGAGCGAATCCATGGCCGCTTCCCTTGCCAATGCCCCGAGATCGGCTCCCACGAACCCATAGGTGGTTCGGGCGATCTCATCGAGATTGACATCCTCCGCGAGCGGCATGCCTCTCGTATGTATGGCCAGGACTTCCCGGCGGCCTTCCTGATCGGGAACGCCGATGACGATCTCGCGATCGAAGCGCCCAGGCCGCCGCAGGGCCTCGTCAATGGCATCCCGCCGGTTCGTCGCGCCGATCACCACGATGTTCTGACGAGGCTCCAGCCCATCCATCAAAGTCAGAAGTTGGGCGACGATCCTTCGCTCCACCTCGCCGGTCACCTGCTCGCGCTTCGGTGCGATGGAATCGATCTCGTCGATGAAGATGATCGCGGGCGCACTTTGGGCTGCCTCCTGAAAGACCTGCCTCAGCCGCTCCTCGGACTCTCCGTACCGGCTACCCATGATCTCCGGTCCGGCTATGTGGAAGAAATTCGCTTCCGTCTCGTTGGCGACGGCACGCGCGAGCAGCGTCTTGCCGGTTCCGGGCGGACCATGCAGCAATACCCCCTTGGGCGGCTCTATTCCCAAGCGCTGGAAGAGCTCGGGATGGCGAAGCGGCAGCTCGATCATCTCGCGCACCTGATCCACCGAAGAGCCGAGGCCGCCGATATCGTCATAGGTCACATCGGCTCGCCGGGCTTCCTTCGGCTCTTCGTATTGCGGCCGCAATTCGATCACCGTGCCCTCTCCGACCTGGACGACGCCGCGCGGCTGGGTAGAAACGACAGCCAGCCTGATCTCCTGCAACCCATAGGCCGGAAGGTCGACCATGCCGCGCAGCAATTCCTCCGGAATGCGGGAACTGCCCGCACGAACCCGCTGGTAGATCGAGGTGGAAATAACATCGCCGGCGACCATCGGCCGATGCAGGAAGGTGCGTTTCAGGGCCTCGCCGGATCCTTCCAGGCGAAGGTTCTTCTGCGCCGGAGCCAGCACGATGCGGGTGGCGGGCCGTGCCTCCGCCTTGCGTATCTCGACGAAATCGCCGCTGGAAACGCCCGCATTCACGCGCTGCAGGCCATCAAGCCGAACGAGCTTGAGCCCCTCGTCTTCGGGATAGGCGCGCACGGCGATAGCAGGCGTATGCCGCTTGCCCATGATCTCGATGATCTCGCCTTCGCGGACATCAAGGGCCGCGAGCGCTTCCTGGCTGAAACGTGCCAAGCCGTGACCGGCATCCTGAGGTCTGGTATTGGCGACTTGAAGCTTTACGCCCTGTTCCTCGGCTTCAGGCATCGGATCCTCCCTCGGAAGTCGATCGGCTTCCAATCAACGAAGCCGCAAATCGATTGTTCCCAAGCCGAGGCAAATGTCCTGATCAGCTTTTCGAGAAGACGTAGTCCGTTTCCTGGCGCAGCACCTCGCCGGGCCGCAGCACGGCGTTCGGAAAATTCTCGTGGTTGATGGCGTCGGGCCAGACCTGGGTTTCCAGGCAGAAGCCTGCGAAGGGGCCGTAACGCCGGCCTTCCAATCCCGGCACCGGAACATCGAGCTTGAAGGCGGCATAGAGCTGCACACCGGGCTCCGTGGTCCGCACCTCCAGCGAAACACCGGAATTGACGCTGCGGGCAAGCGCCACCGAACGTTTTTCCATGCGCTCGGAAGAGAGGCAGAAGTTATGATCGAAAAGCACCTGCTCGCCATTCTCGGAGCGCTTCATCGGCCCCATTTCCCTCAAATCGAAAGCGCTGCCGTCAACGGACCTGATCTCACCGGTCGGAACCTGTCTTTCATCGAGCGCAAGGAAATGATCGGCGGCGATCATGATGTCGTGACCGAGTGCATCCTCCCGCCCATCGAGATTGAAATAGGAATGCTGGCAGATATTCGCGATGGTCGGCTTGTCGGCCGTCGATTCGTAGATAACCGACAAAACCCCGTCGCCATGCAAGTGATAGGTGGCGGTAACGGTGCAATTTCCGGAATAGCCGGCCCGTCCGTCCGGATCGACGATCCGCAGCGTGACCTTGTCGGAGGAGAGATCAACGATTTCCCAGTTGCGCTTGCCCAGGCCATCGCTTCCGCCGTGCAGATGCGTCACACCCTTCTCGTTGAGTTCGAGCTGGTAATCCCGACCTTCGAGCGTGAACCGACCGCCACCGATGCGGTTGGCGCAACGGCCGGGCGTCGCGCCGAAATAGGAGGAATAGCGGGGATAATCGTCGAACGTGTCGAAACCGAGCACAAGCGGCGGCTGATGGCCTTCAAGCCGCAAATCCTGGATCACCGCGCCCCATGTAATGACCTTGGCCGTCAACCCACCGCCCGAAAGCACGACGCGGTAGACTGTCTCGCCCGCGGCCGTCTGACCGAAAACTTCGCGTTGATTTGCCTCGCCCGCCATGTCTCATCTCTCCCGTTCGATCGACCGGCGGCAAACTAGGCTGATTTCCCGCCTCTCCGCAACGGCTCCCGGCGGAAAAGCTTTTCCTAGACCCGTTCGGCGCCGATCTTCTCGGACTCGTAGGGAGTGGTCTGATAGATCTCGTTGATCCAATTGCCGAAGAGGAGATGTGCGTGGCTGCGCCAACGGTTCTGCGGCGTGAGCTCGGGATCGTTGTGCGGGAAATAGTCGTGCGGCATCTTGATCGGGATTCCGGCATTCACATCACGGAAATACTCATCCGCCAGCGAAGTGGAGTCATATTCCACGTGATTGAACATATAGAGACGCTTGCCGGCCTCCTCCTGCACCAGGCAGACGCCCATCTCATCAGATTCCATGAGGATGGCCAGTTCAGGCACCTTTTCGATGTCGGCCCTGCGCACTTCAGTCCAGCGTGACACCGGCACCTGAAAATCATCCGAGAAACCGTTGAGGTAAACGGACGAGGAGGCGAGATTACGGTGGCGATAGACACCGAAAGCCTTCTCCTTCAGCTCGTATTTCGGCACGCCATGGAAATGGTAGATCGCCGCCATCGCGCCCCAGCAAACGTTCATGGTCGAGTGCACGTTCGTCTGCGTCCAGTCGAGAATCTTCCGCATCTCGTCCCAGTAGGTGACCTCTTCAAACGGCAGCGTCTCGATCGGTGCGCCGGTGATGATGAAACCGTCGAACTTTCGGTGCTTCACCTCTTCCCAAGTCTCATAGAAGGAAAGCAGGTGATCTTCGGAGGTGTTCTTGGCCTTGTGGCCGCCGATGCGAACTAGCGACAGCTCGACCTGCAGCGGTGTCGCGCCGACCAGACGCGCCATCTGCAGCTCGGTCTTGATCTTGTTCGGCATGAGGTTGAGAAGGCCGATCTGCAGCGGGCGGATGTCCTGCCGGACTGCCGCAGTCTCGGTCATAACCCGTACACCCTCCTGAACGAGCGTGTCGAAGGCAGGTAATCTATCGGGAATTTTGATCGGCATGTATCAACCCACAAATGAAAAAACCGGCGGCGGAAAAAATCGCAGCCGGTCCGTGGGAAGCATCTTCTCGCGGCCCTTTAGCGACTTTTTTTACGTGGCTGCAAGCCGGCCGGCCAAATCACCACGGAATTCTCGATGCTTCAATTACGCCTTGCTTCGATGTCCGTCAATGGGAGCAAAATCTTCCACGGGCACAGGGTGTCATGAAAAACCTTGCGCTGCATCCCACCCTTCGCGGGAGAGAGGCGAATGAAGGTGGATAAGGCAAGCGGAACGCGGCTTTCCCTTTTGCCGCTGTTTGCGCTATGGGCAATGCCCATGACCACTTCGACCTTCACCATCCTGCTCGGCGGCCACCTCGCCATCACGGACCGTCTTCGTGCAGAGCTTGCCGGCAGCCGCTTCATCGCAGCCGATAGCGGCATGAAACACGCCGAGGAGCTTGGCGTCACGCCGGAACTATGGGTCGGTGATTTCGATTCCACCGATGCTGCGCTCGCAGCCCGGTGGCCGGGCGTGGAGCGGCAGCCCTATCCCCCCGCCAAGAACGAAACCGATGGCGAGATCGCCACGGCGGAGGCTACCTTGCGAGGAGCCAACCGGTTGATCTTCGCAGGCGCCATTGGCGGCGAGCGGAGCGACCACCTGCTTCAGCATTTCGTCTACGCCATGAGCCTTGCCGAACGAGGCCTGGACATTCTCCTGACCTCCGGTGAGGAAGAGGCCGTCCCGCTTCTACCTGGCAAGAAGGTTCTCGATCTGCCGAAAGGCTCGCTGTTCTCCATCATCGGCTTCTCGGCACTGGAAGGGCTCGACATCACCGGCGCCAGATATCCCTTGAAACAGTTTGGGCTGCCTTTCGGTTCGTCTCGTACAGTTTCCAATATCGCGGAAGGTCCGGTGGAGTTTTCGCTTTTCGTCGGCAGGGCCATGATCATCGCCCGCCCCCATGATTTTTCCGGAGCCTGATGCCCGTGGCACCTCCCATCCTCAAACTCGATGATATCTTCCTGAGCTTCGGCGGCACGCCTCTGCTGGCCGGCGCCAACCTTCAGGTGGAATCGGGCGATCGAATCTGCCTCGTCGGCCGCAACGGCTCTGGAAAGTCGACATTAATGAAAATGGCGGCCGGCATGGTCGAGCCTCAGTCGGGAGAGATCTTCCGCCATCCGGCGGTGACGATCCGCTATCTGGAACAGGCACCGGATTTCGCGGGCTTTTCGACAGTACAGTCCTATGCGGAAGCGGGCCTGGGACCGGGTGACGATCCCTACCGCGTCACCTACCTGCTGGAGCATCTGGGCCTGACGGGTGAAGAGGACCCGAAAACCCTCTCCGGCGGAGAATCCCGCCGCGCGGCGCTCGCCCGGGTCATGGCTCCGGAACCCGATATCCTGCTGCTCGACGAGCCCACCAACCATCTCGACCTGCCGACCATCGAATGGCTGGAAGAGGAGTTGCGCAAGACGAAGAGCGCATTGGTGCTCATTTCCCACGACCGGCGCTTCCTTGAAAAGGTATCGACGGCGACGGTCTGGCTGGATCGGGGCACTTCCCGCAGGCTTGACAAGAGTTTTGCCCATTTCGAAACCTGGCGCGACGAGGTGCTGGAAGCGGAGGAGGTCGAGCAGCACAAGCTCGGCAAGGCGATCGAACGCGAAGAACACTGGCTGCGCTATGGCGTGACGGCCAGGCGCAAGCGGAACATGCGCCGGCTTGGCGAACTCCAGTCCATGCGCGTAACCTATCGGGGCCACAAGGGGCCGCAAGGTACCGTTCAGGCATCGGCGAGCGAAGCGCGCGAATCCGGCAAGCTCGTCATCGAAGCGGAAAACATCACCAAGGCTTATGATCGCCCCATCGTGGCACCCTTTTCGATCCGGGTGCATCGTGGCGACCGGATCGGCCTCATTGGCCCGAACGGCGCCGGCAAGACCACGCTGCTGAAAATGCTGACGGGCCAGCTCCTTCCCGATAGCGGCATGGTGAAGCTCGGCACGAACCTGGAGATCGCCACGCTCGACCAAAAGCGCGAAGACCTCGACCCGGAGGATACGCTCTCGCACTATCTGACGGACGGCCGTGGCGAGACGCTGCTGGTGAATGGAGAGCAGAGGCATGTCGCCGGCTATATGAAGGATTTTCTCTTTCAGCCGGAGCAGATCAGGACGCCGATCAGAAATCTCTCCGGCGGCGAGCGTGCCCGGCTGATGCTCGCTCGCATCATGGCAAGACCCTCGAACCTGCTGATCCTCGACGAACCCACCAACGACCTCGATATCGAGACGCTGGACCTTCTGCAGGAGATCGTCGCCGGCTACAATGGCACGGTCATTCTCGTCAGCCACGATCGCGACTTTCTGGACCGCACGGTGACCTCGACGATCGCGCCCGCCAATCCGGAAGCGCCCGACGGCCGCTGGATCGAATATGCCGGTGGCTACACGGACATGCTCGCTCAGCGAAAGGGCGCTCAGGAGGAAAGGCGCAGGGCCGAGAAAGCCGAGAGGCCGAAGACAGAGGCCGTGCCTGCAGCAGAAGCGCCGAAGGCAAAGGGGAAGCTCTCCTACAAGCAGAAGTTCGCGCTCGAAAACCTGCCAAAGGAGATTGCCAAGGCCGAAGCCGAAATCGCCGCCCGTGAAAAAAAGATGGCGGACCCCGATCTCTTTTCGAAGGACCCTTCGGCTTTCAACAGACTGGCGGCCGAAATGGAGAAATTGCGCGAAAGCCTCGTGAAAATGGAAGAAGAATGGCTGGAGCTTGAAATGTTGCGCGAAGAACTCGAAGGATGAATTAACGAAATATTATTCATACCAGCCATTTAGATCGGAAATTCTGTCGCAAAACGGAACATTCTTCAAATCGAACCGTTCGAAAGTGCAATCTTGGACGGGATAGCTTGATCTTCTCGACCTGGATTTGAGAACCGATCAACGATGGGGACGTTCCCATGCTGACAAATGTAACGCGTCGTCGGCTGGCCGAGAATGCGATGAAACAACGGGTGCTGATTGTCGAGGATGAGTTCCTGATAGCGCTCGATATCGCCGAAACGATCGAAAACATGGGCCTGAAAGTGGCAGGTTTTGCCAATGCCCGAAAAAATGCACTGGAGTTGGCATCGAGGGCCGATCTGGCAATCGTCGATGTCAATCTTACCGACGGAAGAACCGGGCCGGAGATTGCCCGTGAACTGACCGAGCGCTACGGCGTCACCGTGATTTTCATGACGGGCACTCCGGAGGACATCGCCGATGAAGGGCAGAGCTCGCTCGGTGTCCTTACCAAACCGGTCATGCCTCACGTCCTTGAACAATCGGTCGAGTATGCGGTCGCAAGCCGCCTCGGGGCCATAGCCCCCGTCCCCCGCGAAATGCGGCTGTTCCGGCAGGCCTAACTTACCGCTTGTCAGCCGCAACGCCCGCCGCTAAATCTCGTTGCGATCTAACGGGGTGCCGCGCTGACGCGCGGCTGAGAGGCTCGGCCAACCCGCGGAACCTGATCCGGTTAACACCGGCGGAGGGATTAGACGGCTCATTTTCAGCGCCTATTCCCCGCAGCGACACAATAGGAGGGCGCCGATGCGAAGCACCATTTTTCTGTCGATCGCGGCCGCTGCCGGCCTCTGCTTTTCCTCCGCGAGTGCGCAGGAAAAGACGCTCACCATTTACACCTATGAAAGCTTCATCGCCGAATGGGGTCCGGGACCGAAGGTGAAGGAAGCCTTCGAGAAAACCTGCGGCTGCGTGCTTAACATGGTCGGGATCGCCGATGGGGTGGCGCTTCTCACCCGTCTGAAGCTCGAAGGCGAGAGCACCGGCGCGGATATCGTGCTCGGCCTCGACACAAACCTCATTTCCGAAGCCAAGGTGACCGGACTATTCGAGACGCACGGCATCGATACCTCCGCCGTGAATGTGCCTGGTGGCTACACAGACGACACCTTCATTCCCTATGATTACGGCCACTTCGCCGTCGTCTATGACACGCAGGCGATAAAGAACCCGCCAAAGAGCCTCAAGGAACTGGTGGAAGGCGATCCTTCGCAGAAAATCGCGATCGAGGATCCGCGCACGGCAACGCCAGGGCTCGGCCTGCTGCTCTGGATGAAATCGGTCTATGGCGATCAGGCGCCCGAAGCCTGGACGAAGCTGAAGAACCGCATTCTCACGGTGACGCCCGGCTGGTCGGAGGCCTATGGCCTGTTCACGAAGGGCGAAGTGCCGATGGTCCTCTCCTATGCCACCTCTCCCGCTTACCACCTGATCGAGGAAAATACCGACCGTTACCAGGCGGCAGCCTTTTCGGAAGGCCACTACATCCAGATCGAGGTCGCCGCCCTGCTAAGAACCGCATCCGATAAGGACCTTGCCCGGCAGTTCCTGAGCTTCATGATCTCGCCGGCCTTCCAGGACATCATTCCGACCACCAACTGGATGATGCCGGCCGCAAAGACCTCGCAGCCGCTGCCGGAAGCCTTCGGAAAACTGGTTCAGCCGCAAAAGACCTTCCTGATGGGTTCCGACGAGGTTGCCAAGAACCGCCGGGCATGGATCGACGAGTGGCTTGCCGCGATGAGCATGAACTGACCTCATGCTGACCGGCGTAGAGCGACGGCGCGGCATCGCCTTTGGAATGGCAAGCCTTCTGGGCATAGTGCTCTTCATCGGTCTCGCCCTGGGGGCGCTGCTTTCGTGGGATGCCGGGACATCCGGCGAGCGGCTTTTCACCGCCTATACCTGGCGCATCCTCCGCTTCACGCTCTGGCAGGCGACACTTTCCACTGTGCTTTCGGTGGGTCTTGCCATTCCCGTCGCGCTGGCGCTCGCTCGCCGGCCGAACTTCCTCGGTCGCATCTGGATCATCCGGTTGATGGCCGTGCCAATGGGCTTGCCGGTTTTGATCGGCGCGCTCGGCCTGATCGGCATCTGGGGCAGACAAGGAATGCTCAATGGCTTGCTGTTGAAGCTTGGGCTGGATCAACCTGTGAGTATATACGGCCTTTCCGGCATTCTGCTGGCGCATGTGTTCTTCAACCTGCCGCTCGCCGCTCGCCTGATGCTTGCCGCTCTTGAACGGCTGCCGGCGGAATACTGGTTTCTTTCCTCCAGCCTCGGCATGAAATCCCTCTCCATTTTCCGCTTCATCGAATGGTCCGCAATCAGAGGCGTCATTCCCGGAATTGCCGGATTGATCTTCATGCTTTGCGCCACCAGCTTCACGCTCGTACTCGTGCTCGGCGGGGGACCGGCGGCAACCACGCTCGAAGTGGCGATCTATCAGGCGCTGCGTTTCGATTTCGAGCCGCCGCGCGCCATTGCTCTCTCCTTCCTGCAGATCGGCGTGACGGCGCTGATCCTGATCGCCATCTCCCTTTTTCCGGCTCCGGAGGATTCAAGCGCCGATGTCGGCCGCGCAGTGCGTCGCTTCGACGGCAAAACCCCGACCGCTCGCCTTTGGGATTGTCTGGCGATCCTGCTTGCGACCGCCTTCCTGATCCTGCCGCTCGCCTCCATCATTCTGTCCGGCCTCAAGGCCGATCTCTGGAACCTTGTCACCAGCCCCATCTTTCTGCGTGCGGCCCTCACCAGCCTCACAATCGCGTTTACCGCCGGCTTGCTCGCCGTGACCGCTGCGCTTGCCATCATCACTGCCCGAAACGCCATCGCCGACATGAAGCTGCCGGGCGCGCCGGCCAAAAGTCTTTCGACATTGCTCGGCGGCATGTCCTCACTGGTGCTGTTGGTTCCGCCGGTCGTCCTCGGAACCGGCTGGTTCCTGCTCCTGCAGCCCTTCGGCGATGTCGCCCGTTTCGCGCCGGCCCTGGTCGCGGCCATCAACATGCTGATGGCACTTCCCTTCGTGGTGCGCGTTCTCGCGCCGGCCATGCAACTCCACCACAAGCGAACGGGCCGGCTCACCGCAAGCCTCGGAATATCCGGATGGGCGAAACTCTGGCGGATAGACCGGCCAGCCTTGACCAAACCCCTTCTTGTGGGGCTCTCCTTCGCCATGGCGCTTTCGCTCGGCGATCTCGGCGCGGTAGCGCTTTTCGGCTCCGCCGATCTAACGACACTTCCCTGGCTGGTCTATAGCAGGCTATCCAGCTATCGCACTAACGATGCTGATGGGTTAGCACTGATCCTGGGCGTGATCTGCCTCATCCTGACGATGATCGGCACTGCGGGATACAGAAAGGCCAATGATCGTGGTTGAAGAAGAAGGCGGCATCGTTCTGGATAAGGTCGAGCTCCGGCTAGGCTCGAATAATTTCCGCTTCGATTGTAGGCTGCCGGCCGGCGTGATCATCGCCGTCACAGGGCCTTCAGGTTCGGGCAAATCCACGTTTCTCAATCTCGTCGCCGGCTTCGAAACTCCGGATGCGGGGCAAGTGAGAATTGCAGGCGAGAACGTGACTGAAAGGCATCCTTCGGAACGGCCTGTCTCTATCATCTTCCAAGACAACAATCTCTTCGGCCATTTGGATCTCTTCACCAATGTCGGCCTTGGGATCAATCCGTCTCTGAAGCTGGGAGCGACGGATCGCCAAACGATTTCGGACGCGCTTCAACGGGTGGGGCTTGGCGACTACGAAAGGCGCATGCCCGGCATGTTGTCGGGGGGCGAGAGGCAAAGAGCAGCCTTTGCCCGCACCCTCGTCCGCCAAAAGCCCGTCCTGCTGATGGACGAACCCTTCGCCGCGCTGGACCCAGGCCTGCGGCTATCGATGGCGAACCTGCTTCTGGAACTGCACCAGGAGGCCGGTAACACGATCCTGATCGTCACCCATGATCCCGATGAATTGCGCCGGCTCGCCGACCATGCGATCTTCATCGATAACGGCAAAATTCTGCTGGAGGCGCCGATCGAGGAATTCCTGACGCGCACCGACGTCCAAGCTCTTTCGGACTTCCTGACGGCGTAGTCTCGAGACCCCTCGCCACAATTTGGACGTGCCACAATGGCATCGCCCCGCGGGGTTTCTTTGCAAAAGCATCGATGACACCAATTTCTATAAGAACATCTGTCCATGTGACGCAAAAATCGCTAAGCGACATGGAAGCAGAAAACCGAGCCGGCATGAAGATGGAGATGAGTTGCGTCTCCTGGACCGGTTTCGGAGGCGGGTCTTGAGGCATGAAGCTGCGGAACACGAACAGAGAGCGCGAAATGGCAGTGCTTGCCCCCATCAAGCGCTTTGCCCATACCATGCCCCGCTCGCGGGGTGTAACCGGTATCGTTCTTGCCGCGATCTTGCTCAGCGGCTGCCAGTCAGTGCTCGAACAGGCTTACCAGCCGAATGTTTCGCCCTCCTCGAACCCGCAGATCGTCGAAGAGGTACAGAAGAACGATCCTCGCGCGCAGATGGGCGCGCGTGAGCACCCCCGCATCGTCGCAAGTTACGGCGGCGAATATCATGATCAGAAAACGGAACGTCTGGTCGCCCGGATCACAGGCGCATTGACGGCCGTTTCGGAAAACCCGGCGCAGTCCTATCGCATCACTATCCTCAATTCTCCCGCTATCAACGCTTTCGCGCTGCCGGGAGGCTATCTCTATGTCACGCGGGGGCTGCTGGCGCTCGCCAACGACGCATCGGAGGTTGCTGCGGTGCTGTCGCATGAAATGGCGCACGTCACCGCCAATCACGGCATCGAACGGCAACGCCGCGAGGAAGCCGAGGTAATCGCAAGCCGCGTCGTGTCGGAAGTATTGTCGAGCGATCTTGCCGGCAAGCAGGCCTTGGCCCGTGGCAAGCTCAGGCTCGCCGCCTTCTCCCGACAACAGGAATTGCAGGCCGACGTGATCGGCGTGCGAATGCTCGGCGAAGCAGGCTATGACCCTTATGCCGCCGCGCGGTTCCTCGATTCGATGGCGGCCTATGCGCGTTATTCCGCCGTCGATCCCGATAGCGACCAGAGCCTCGACTTTCTCTCGAGCCATCCCAATTCGGCCCAGCGTGTCGATCTTGCCCGCCGCCATGCCCGCAATTTCGGACAGGAAGGGACTGTCGGCGACAAGGGACGCGACTACTATATAGCCGGCATCGACGGCCTTCTCTATGGCGACAGCCCGCAGGAGGGTTATGTCCGCGGCCAGACCTTCCTGCACGGTGGGCTCGGCATCCGCTTCGAGGTTCCGCCCGCATTCCGGATCGACAACAAGGTCGAGGCGGTGCTGGCGACCGGCCCCGGCGAGACCGCCATCCGTTTCGACGGCGTCGCAGCCGGTGAGTACGACAGTCTCACCAATTACCTTACGAGCGGTTGGGTCGCAGGGCTTCAACCGGAAACCGTAAGAGAAATTCAGGTGAACGGACTTCCGGCGGCGACCGCGCGCGCTTCCGCCGAGCGCTGGGATTTCGATGTCACGGTTATCCGCCTCAACGATCAGATATTCCGGTTCCTGACGGCCGTACCGAAGGGCAGCACGATGCTGGAGCCGACGGCAAACCTTTTGCGGACGAATTTCCGGCAGATGACGCCCCAGGAGACCGCCGCCTTAAAGCCCTTGAGAATCCGCGTCGTCACTGTTGCCCAGGGTGACACGATCGCCTCCCTCGCCGGCCGGATGATGGGGACCGACCGCAAGCTCGATCTTTTCAAGCTGATTAACGCGATGCCAGCCGGCGCGACAGTTTCGCCCGGCCAGAAGGTCAAGATAATTTCGGAATAGCCGATGCCTCCTTGAGGCATGTCACTCAAGATGGCCGGCGCCTTGCGAGTATGGCATGTGTAAAATCAAAGGCGCAGGAAGCAAATCCGACAAAATCGCCACCTGCTCTAGCAGGCGGCGGCCATTTGAGGGTTTGAGGAAACCAAAGCCGATTTCAGCTTCTCGATGGCGCGGCTTTCGATCTGCCGCACCCTCTCCTTGGAGATGCCAAGCTCCGCACCGAGCGCCTCAAGCGTTGCCCCGTCGTCAGTGAGGCGCCGGGCGCGAATGATTTTCTTTTCCCGTTCATTGAGCTTGGTGAGCGCACCCTGCAGCCATTTCAGCCGCCGCTCTCCGTCGATCATTCCGGAAACCTGTTCATCCGGCAGCGGTTCGGCGCTTGCCAGCATATCCAGTCTTTCGCCGCTATCCGTATCGCCGGCAATCGACGGAGCCTGCAACGAAGCATCATTGCCCGAAAGGCGGGCATCCATGGTCTGTACATCCGCGACGCTGACGCCGAGCGCTATGGCGATCTCCTCGTGAATGGCTCGAACTGTAAGATTGGAATCGCCACGCGCGAGCTTGGCCCGCAGCCGGCGGAGATTGAAGAACAGGGCCTTCTGCGCCGAACTCGTCCCGCCGCGCACGATCGACCAATTGCGCAGGATATAATCCTGCATCGAGGCACGAATCCACCAGCTTGCATAAGTCGAAAAACGTACGTCGCGGGCTGGTTCAAACCTTGCCGCGGCTTCAAGGAGCCCTACATAGCCCTCTTGAACGAGATCGCTCATCGGCAATCCGAAGCCACGAAACTTGGATGCCATGGCGATAACGAGGCGCATATGCGCAAGCGCGATCTGGTTGCGAGCGTCCTGATCCCGGCTGTCCTTCCAGCGGACGGCGAGATCCCGCTCCTCCTCGCGGGCTAGATACGGAGCCGACATCGCTATTTTGATCATGTTGCGGTCTGCGGACATGGCTTTCATCGTGTTCTCCGTCAAACGGGTCTGATCCGATAAAGACAGGAGATCTCGAGCAGACAAGCCGACGCGCCATGCCGTTGATTTGGAACGGACGGACTATGGACGCTGTGCAGTAACCTGTCGCTTTTGCTCCCCTCGCTGGTGATGCGAATTCGACCGGGCTTCTGCCGGACGTGTCCGCGCCATTGTCGAAACGGAAGAACTGATAGCGCAGCAGTCAGTTCGCCGTTCCGGCGGGTTAACGCGAGAGAGGCAAAAAAGTTCCAACAAAAAACCCGGCTCAAGGCCGGGTCTTTTAGGTTTTTTATGAGGTTCGATCAGGCTGCTTCGTCCTGGGACTCATCTTCGTCTATGGCCTTGCCGCGCTTGGGACCTTTGGCAAGGTTGACTTCGACGAGGCGAACGGCTTCCGTTTCAGACATCTTGTTCACGGCAGCGATTTCACGCGCCATGCGATCAAGGGCTGCCTCGTAAAGCTGACGCTCCGAGTAGGACTGCTCGGGCTGGTTCTCCGCGCGATAGAGATCGCGAACCACCTCGGCGATCGAGATCAGGTCACCGGAATTGATCTTGGCATCATATTCCTGCGCCCGGCGCGACCACATGGTCCGCTTGATGCGGGCCTTGCCCTGAACGACCTTGAGAGCGCGTTCGACAAAATCCGTTTCCGACAGCTTGCGCATGCCGATGCTGACCGCCTTGGCAACGGGAACCTTGAGGCGCATCTTGTCTTTTTCGAAATCGATAACAAAAAGCTCAAGCTTCATGCCCGCCACTTCCTGCTCTTCGATGGCGGTGATAGTGCCTACGCCGTGGGCCGGATAGACAATCGATTCACCAGTCTTGAAGCCCTGTCGTGCCGGAGATTTCTTCTGTTGAGTCGTCATTCGTTTCACAAACTCCCTATTACGCACCCGGATTGCCGGGTCGGGAACCGGGTCAATCAGGCCCGGATGAGACGGGGAAAACCGTCAAGCCATTTCCATACTGGTCCGACCAACGCGCGCGAAAAACAAACCCCATCGCGAATGGCGACTGACAACTTACAGCGTTGCAATGTCACGGGAACCGCGTTTCGGGTGATCTGTTGCTTTCGTGATGTTTTTTGGGCACGCGAGTGCCGCCTTGTGGAACAGTATTTGTTGTGTACCACAAAAAAGTGCCGAAATCAATAATTTGCTTTAGGAAGCCGATTCCGGCGCATCATTTGCTGCTGCCCAACAAAAAGGCAGAAGCAATGTACTATCGGAATATCGGGTTGACTTTAGGGGATTTCAATCCCCTTGGCCGGGCTCCGGCGAGAAGAACTTATCGAATTTGTTTTCGACGCCGTCCATCTCTTTGGCTTCGGGTAGCTCGTCCCGCTTGACCGTGATGTTCGGCCAGATTTGAGCGTAATCCGCATTCAGCTTCAGCCATTTGTCGAGGCCCGGTTCCGTATCCGGCTTGATCGCCTCGGCGGGACATTCCGGCTCGCAAACGCCGCAATCGATGCATTCGTCCGGATGGATAACGAGAAAATTTTCACCTTCGTAAAAGCAATCGACCGGGCAAACCTCCACGCAGTCGGTATATTTGCAGCGGATGCAATTGTCGGTCACGACATACGTCATTACGGCACTCCGAGAAAATCGCGGTCAGAGCAAAGGCGAACAGAAAAGGCGCCAGGGAAAACCGAAAACCTGCCCGTTTCCGGTTGGGGCACGTGACCGGATTTCGTCCGTCAGGTAAAGCCTTTGCAGGCATATAGCAAGGACAAACAATCCTTTAAACCGGCTCTCGGGAGTGCTTTATTCTCATCGAGATCAGATCGTAAAGCTTCCCGTTTCCGCGGCTCCTATCTTCGAAAAGGTCGGGATGCAGGTCCGCGCTGAGCACGCTCGAAAGGCGTGAGCGGCTTCTGCCGATCAGAGGGCGTCACGTCGTCGTAAAGCAGTCTCGCCTCTTCGAAAGGGCCGCGCCGAGCGCCGGGCGCGCGCACTACCAAAACGACGTCGCGCCTATCGAGCAGCATTTCGATCCTGTCGCCAGGCTTTACCATGCGGCTCGGCTGATCGCAGGCCTCGCCATTGATCGTCACCGCACCCGCTGAAATCAGCGACTGTGCAAGCGAACGCGATTTCACCATGCGGGCGAAGAAGAGCCACTTGTCGATGCGCTGCCGCGAATCTCGCTGTGGCTCCGTTTCCGTCATGAGAGACCTATTTCTTCATCTGCTCCTTGAGCGCAGCCAGTTTTGCGAAGGGCGAATCCGGGTCGATCGGCTTCTCCTTACGCGGGGGCTTGGCCTCGAAACGAGCAGGTTGCGACGTTTTGCCACGCTCCGCCCGATCCTGACGCTCACCACGGTCCGGTCGCGGCCCGCGGTCCCCCTTGTTCCCGTCCGGCCGACGGTTTTCGCGATTGGGTCTGCCACCCTCACGCCGGCCTTCCGCGCCGGCGCCGGCATTCCGCTGACCCTGACCTTGGCCCTGCCCCTGACCTCGCCGCTCACCCTGCTGTGGGCGACGCTGGTTGTCGCGGCCGCCACTCGGACGCCAGAGCAGGACCGGTTTCGGCTCTTCCGGCTCGGCGGCCTTGGCAGCCTCGGAGGCATCCCCCGCCTCTGTAGCAGGCTCAACTGTTGCTTCCTGAGCCGGAGCTTCGGCAGCCGTTTCTTCCACCTGTCCCTCAGCCGGCGCTTCCGCGGCCCGATCTTCGCCGAGAGCATCGGCCTCTTCGTCCGTGTCGGTCGAGCTTTCTACAGCCGGCGCGGATGTGGTCGCGGCACCGACGTCATGGCTCGCAAGGAAAGCCTGAGCCTCCTCGGCCTTGATCACGTCCGCCCGATAACCGAGCCCCTTGAGTATCTCCTCCATGTCGTCCGGCGTCGCACCGAGGATCGAGAGCATGGCGGTGGTCGTCGTGAAGCGCCGACCGTCATAGGCACCTTCCGGACGCGGCGTCGCGCCGGGCTTCCACTGCAGCAGCGGCCGGATCAGATCGGCAAGGCGCTCCAGGATATCGATGCGCACCGCGCGCTTTCCGAGGAAGCGGAAGCCTGCGAGCTTGTAGAACATCCGCTCGAAGCCTGGCTCCGCGACGACCGACGTGCGGCCGGCGGCAAGCGCTGGAATGAGGTCCCCATAACCCGGCTTGTCGAGACCGTCATTCTTCAACGCCCACAGCAGCGTAATGAGCTCTGCGGGAGCGGGCTTCAGAAGCGCCGGTATGAAAACATGATAGGCGCCGAAGCGGATGCCATAGCGGCGCATGGAAGCACGGGCATCCTGGTCGAGCGCCTTCACCTCGTCGGCGACATCGCGGCGGAAGAGCACGCCGAGGTTTTCGACGAGCTGGAATGCCAGTCCCTTTGCCAGCCCCTGAAGGTCCTCGGCACGGGAAAGATCATCGAGCGGCTTCAGAATCGTCGCGATGTGATGATTGACGAAGCGCTCGATGCGAGCATGGACATGGTCCCGCGCATTGCCGGTAAGCTGCTCGTCCGACAGAAGGATAACGCGGGGGCGCATCACGTTGTCGCCCGCGGCAAGGCGGCCCACGGGCTCTCCGAGCCAGCGCACGAAACCATCCGAGGCGAGCGCGAAGTCGCCGTTGCCCGCCGCGTAAAGCCGGGCGGCCCGGGCTTCGAACTCCAGAGCAAGCGCCTTTTGAGCCGCGGCCTGGATAGCCTTGGCATCCGGCCCTTCCGCACCCGCAACGGGCGTGAACCGGAACCCGGCCAATTGTCCGACGTGATGCCCCTCTACGAAGACATCGCCATTCACACTGATTTCTGCTTCCAGCATCGCATTCTCTCTAAGGCGCTTCATGAGCACAGATGTCCTGCGATCAACAAAGCGTTTCGTCAACCGTTCATGTAACGCGTCGGACAACCTATCCTCTATTTCCCGCGTCTTTTCTTGCCAGTGTGTCGGATCGGCAAGCCAGCCGGGGCGGTTTGAGACATAGGTCCAGGTGCGTATCTGCGCGATCCGGGCGGAAAGCGTGTCGATCTCGCCATCGGTTCGGTCGGCACGGCGAACCTGCTCGGCCATGAAATCTTCGTTCACCGTTCCCGCTCTTACGAGATCGAAGAAAAGCGTCGAAATCAGGTCCGCGTGCTGTGCAGGCGTTATACGGCGATAATCCGGCAGCGCACAGGTCTCCCAGAGTTTTTCGATCCGCGCGGGCGTGGTGGCGACGTCCTTCACCTCCGGATAGCGGGAAAGGTAATCGAGCGCCTGGCTGTCCGTAGCGGGGAGCGCCCGCGCCAATCCCGGCAGGGTCGGAGCCGTATCGAGACTGTCGCGCAGTGCCTTGAGCGAGGAAAAGTCGAAGCTCTTGGAACGCCACTGAAGCACCTTCACATGATCGAACTCATGGCCCTCGATCCTCTCGACAAGTTCGTCGTCCAAGGGCGCCACCTGCCCTGTGACGCCGAAGGTGCCGTCGCGCAGGTATCGACCGGCGCGTCCGGCGATCTGGCCGAGCTCGGCCGGGTTGAGATTGCGGAACTGGTAGCCGTCGAATTTCCTGTCCTGCGCAAAAGCTACGTGGTCCACGTCGAGATTGAGGCCCATGCCGATCGCATCGGTGGCGACGAGATATTCGACGTCGCCCGCCTGATAGAGCCCGACCTGGGCGTTGCGCGTTCGTGGGCTGAGAGCACCGAGCACGACTGCCGCTCCGCCGCGCTGCCTGCGGATCAATTCGGCAATCGCATAGACTTCGTCAGCTGAAAACGCGACGATCGCAGAGCGCTGCGGCAAGCGGGTGATCTTCTTCTGTCCGGCATAGAAGAGCTGCGAGAGACGCGGCCGTTCCACCACGGTGAGACCCGGAAGCAGTTTTTCCAGGATGGGGCGCATGGTGGCGGCCCCGAGAAGCAGCGTCTCCTCGCGCCCGCGCAGGTGCAGGATACGATCGGTGAAGATGTGGCCCCGTTCGAGATCGCCGGCCAGCTGCACTTCGTCGATAGCGACGAAAGCGGACTTGGTCTCGCGCGGCATCGCCTCCACGGTGCAGACGGAAAACCGCGCATTAGGGGGCGTGATCTTTTCCTCGCCTGTGACCAGAGCCACATGCGCGGTCCCGACCTTTTCCACCACGCGCGTATAGACCTCGCGCGCCAGCAGGCGCAGCGGCAGGCCGATGACGCCCGATCCGTGCGCCACCATCCTTTCGATGGCATAGTGAGTCTTGCCGGTATTTGTGGGGCCGAGTACGGCGGTTACGCCGCGCCCGCTGAGCGTCATGGGCTGGAAGTTCAAAGCCGGATCCCAAACATCCTATCCGGCCGCTCCCTCGCTTGCACGAAACGGCGACCGTGTCACACATGGCAATCCACGCAGCGAAAGGCAAGTCGGCAGAGCCCTTCCTTTCGCAAAAATCCGAGACATCCATCCCGAACCTGCGCTTCCCACACCCGAAAAACACCCGCTGGCGAACAAACGCGAACGAATCGGCTACGAATCGAAGACTCAAGAGGATTCAGTTTTTGTTCACCGCTATATTTAGTGAGAGCGGATGAAGGTGCCACGATATTCTGAATCTTGCCTGTTGCCGCCCTCTCCAGGCAGCAACAAAGGTGAAGGGGGCGCATGTTCAGAGAAAACCGAAAGAGTCAATCAATTGATTTGGTTAATTTTTCTTAGGCGCTCCAGCGCTTTCGCCGTCTCATGAAGCCGCTCCCGTTAACATCTCGACCAAAGGCGGAACGAATCACCGACGAATCGGTGACAGGAACACTTTCATGTTCTGTTCTCACAACATCTGGTAGGCCACCGCACGTGAAAGACACGAGAGACCGGTTTTTGAAACTCACTTTGGCGGGTGATCGGTGACCGTTGTTAACGTTTTCTCCTATTCCATTTACCCATTGTTTACAAAGACCGCCCTGTCTGGAACAAAACTGTTAACCCAGCGTTTGTTCCCGCACGTCTTGACAGATTCTGCAGAGGAGGAGGAAAACCATGCTCGGAACGATTTTACTCGTGATCCTCATTCTGCTCTTGGTTGGTGCGTTGCCAAACTGGGGCTACAGCCGAAATTGGGGATATGGCCCTTCGGGCGGACTTGGCCTGGTGGTCCTGATCCTCATCATCCTCCTGCTGATGGGCAGGATCTGAGCGGGGCACCCGCATAGAAGGGAAGGGAAAGTCAGATGAAAAAGTTCTTGCTCGCATGCGCCCTGATCGGAACGCTTGCATCCTGCACGTCCACCGAGAAGGGAACCGCGATCGGCGCAGCATCCGGCGCAGTCATTGGCGGTGCGGTCACCGATAGTTGGGGCGGCGCGGCCGTCGGCGCAGTGGCCGGGGGCCTGGTCGGCGCGGCAATCGGTGAATCCGAAAAGCGGCGCGGCTATTGCGTCTATCGCGACCGTTACGGCCGGACCTACGAGGCACGTTGCCGCTAAGCCGTACCGGCTATCGGGGACACTGAAACAAGCGGGCGCGGTCTAAAGCGGCGCCCGTTCATTTGCCGCCGTTAACTTTCGGGCCGAAACCGGAACGAATCGCTGACGAATCGGCGACGGATGCGTTTTCGTGTTTTGTTCACCGCTACATATCGTTGCAAAACAATCTGTTAACCACAAAATCCCGAGGTTTCCTGGTCGCTCTTCCATCCAATCGTTAATGATCGGACACGAAAGCACCCGTCAAACGAAGAGCTGACCGCCATTCACGGTGAGTGTCGATCCAGTGATGAAAGCTGCATCGTCAGAAGCGAGGAACACCACACATCGGGCAATTTCCTCCGGCTCGCCGAGACGGCCCACCGGGATTTGCGGGATGATTTTCTCGCTCAGCACCTTTTCCGGCACAGCCATCACCATCTCCGTCGCAATATAGCCAGGGCAAATCGCATTGACGGTGATGTTTTTCGTCGCCCCTTCCTGTGCCAGTGCCTTGGTGAAGCCGAGATCGCCGGCCTTTGCTGCGGAATAATTGACCTGCCCGAGCTGCCCTCTCTGGCCATTGATCGACGAAATGTTGATGACGCGCCCGAAGCCACGCTCGCGCATGCCCGGCCAGACCGGATGAGTCATGTTGAAGAGACCCGTCAGGTTGGTCGCGATGACCTCGTTCCATTGCTGCGGGGTGATCTTGTGGAACATTCCGTCACGTGTGATCCCCGCGTTGTTGACGAGGACATCCACCGGGCCGAGCTCCGCCTCGATCTTTGCTATGCCCTCGACGCAAGCCTGATAATCCGACACATCCCATTTGAAGACCGGAATACCCGTGCTCTCGTGGAAGGCATTCGCCTTTTCTTCGTTGCCGGCGAAATTCGCCGCGACGCGGTAGCCCGCATCCTTGAGTGCGATGGAGATCGCGGCGCCGATACCGCGTGTTCCTCCCGTAACCAGGGCGACCCTTCTCATGCTCGACATTTCCCCTTTTTGCTTAACCGCATCCGATTCTTGATGATCCGGTTAAGCGGTAATTCCACGAGCGTTTGTCATTCCCGATATATCCGCCTTCAAATCGTCGAGGCGCCTTCGACCGGCTACATGGCCTCAAAGCACATGGCGACACCCATGCCCCCACCGATGCAGAGTGTCGCAAGCCCTTTCCTGGCGCTGCGGCGCTTCATCTCGAAGAGCAGCGTATTGAGAATGCGAGCACCGGACGCGCCGATCGGGTGACCGATGGCAATCGCCCCGCCGTTGACGTTGACGATTGCCGGGTCCCAGCCAAGCTCCTTGTTAACTGCGCAAGCCTGCGCGGCGAAAGCTTCGTTGGATTCCACCAGATCGAGGTCGGCAGCCTTCCAGCCGGCCTTGTCGAGTGCCTTCCGCGAAGCAGGAATGGGGCCGGTTCCCATGACCTGCGGATCGACACCGGCCGTCGCCCAGGACACGATGCGCGCCAATGGCGCAAGACCACGGCGGACCGCCTCCTCTTCCGTCATCAGCACGGCGGCGGCGGCCCCATCGTTAATTCCGGACGCGTTGCCCGCGGTCACCGTTCCTTCCTTGTCGAAGGCGGGGCGAAGCTTGGCCATGGCATCGAGCGTCGCGCCGGCGCGAATATATTCGTCGCTGTCCACCGTCACGTCCCCCTTTCTCGTCTGAACGACGAACGGAACGATCTCATCCTTGAACCGCCCGGCAGCCTGCGCCGCCTCCGCCTTGTTCTGGGAGGACACGGCGAACTGATCCTGTTCATCGCGGGAAAGCTGCCATTGGCGGGCAATGTTCTCGGCGGTGATACCCATGTGATAGCCATAGAAGGCATCCGTCAGCCCGTCCTTGATCATCGTATCGATCAACTTCAAATCGCCCATTTTCACCCCGCCGCGCAGATGCGCGCAATGGGGTGCCATGGACATCGATTCCTGCCCGCCGGCGACGATGATCCGCGCATCGCCAAGCGCGATCTGCTGCATGCCGAGTGCCACGGCGCGCAGGCCTGAGCCACAGACCTGGTTGACGCCCCAGGCGGTCGCTCCCTGCGGGACGCCAGCCTTCATTGCCGCCTGCCGGATCGGGTTTTGCCCCTCGCCGGCCGACAACACCTGGCCGAGGATCACTTCGTCGACCTCGGCGGCATCGACGCCTGCGCGCGACAGCGCTCCCCTGATCGCAGTCGCCCCGAGTTCATGCGCCGGCACGGTCGCGAACGCTCCGTTGAAGGAGCCGACAGCGGTGCGGGCCGCCGATGCGATGACGATGGATGGGGTGGCCATGGATGTCTCCTCCTTATTGGTGCATTGCACGAGACTGGCAAAGCTCGCCTTCGGAGTCAAACGCCAGGCACGGCCGGTTATATGCTGTTAATGACCTTGAAAATACATGGATTTGCTGCGCAACACGAATGACATCGCGTTGCACAAAGAGATTGTCAGCCTGCGTCATTTGGGCTTACATTCATTTTGGGAGAAGAAATACCAAACATAAAAACACACCGACGGGACGAGGAGGCAAACTATGGCGAAAACCGAAGGCGAAATCATAATCAAGAAATATGCCAACCGGCGCCTTTATAATACCGGCACCAGCACGTATGTGACGCTGGAAGATCTCGCAAAAATGGTGAAGAAGGGTGAGGAATTCACCGTTCAGGATGCCAAGACGGGCGAAGACATTACCCATTCCGTGCTGACCCAGATTATTTTCGAGCAGGAATCAAAAACCGGCAACACGCTGCTGCCGGTTTCCTTCCTGCGCCAGCTCATATCCTACTACGGCGACCATATGCAGATGGTGGTGCCGACCTTCCTCGAGCATTCGATGAAGACCTTCGCCGACCAGCAGGCGCAGATGCGCGAGCAGATGACGCGGGCCTTTGGCGAAACGCCGCTGACCAAGAACCTGCAGGTCCCGATGCAGATGATGGAAGAGCAGGTGCGGCGCAACACGGAGCTGTTCCGGCAGGCCGTGCAGATGTTCTCTCCCTTCACGGCGCAGCCCCCGGCTCCCACGCCCAAAAAGGCAGAATCGAAGGATATCGACGAGCTGAAGGAACAGCTCCGCAATCTTCAGAACCGGCTCGACCGCTTGGGAAGCTGACGCGAGCCGAAGCCTCCCCTACCGCGATGCAGACCCTTATCGACGATGCGAGGCACCTCCAGCCGCCGTGTCGCTGCCTGCCTGAAAACCAAGAAACAAAAAAGGCCGGCAAAGCCGGCCTTCATGCAAACTTCCTGCAAGGAAAGCTTATGCGCTTTCCTTCGGCGTCAGAACCTGGCGACCGCGATACATGCCGGTCTTGAGGTCGATGTGATGCGGACGGCGCAGCTCGCCGGAGTTCTTATCTTCGATATAGGTCGGAGTCTTGAGCGCATCAGCGGAGCGGCGCATACCGCGCTTCGACGGGCTCGTTTTTCTCTTCGGTACAGCCATTTCTGTTACTCCACTTCGTGCAAGACATGATCCCCGGCCGGAATTGAGGCCGAACTCGTCACGTCTCGATTTCGGAAATTTGCCGGGCTTATACATGCCCGACAGGGCTTTGACCAGTCCCCGGCCGGATTTTTTCGAGAATTCCGCCTATGCCTCGCCTTCCGGTACGATCCAGGTCTCAGCGAGCGCCGCCTGCTGCCATTTCAGCCAGGCGGGGTGCGCCTTCACCGCCGCCATGTAGTCGAGCGTATCGCTGTCCGTCACCAGGTCATAGACCTCGAAACGGCTGACGACCGGTGCGAACATCGCGTCGGCCGCAGAAAATTGCCCGAACAGGAAAGGCCCGCCGGATTTCTTCCTGCACTCCCGCCAGATCGTCTCGATGCGGGCGATATCCTCCGTAACACCGTCCGGCAGGGCGATCTTTCCCTTCGGACGACGCATGTCCATCGGGCAGGCGCTGCGGAGCGCCCGAAAGCCGGACAGCATCTCCATGGAGATCGACCGGGCAACGGCACGGTCCGCTACCGCCCTGGGCCACAAGCTCTTGTCTGGGAAAAGCTCCGCCACATACTCGATGATCGCGAGAGACTCCCACACACGCACCTCACCGTGATGCAGGGCCGGCACGCGCCCCGTCGGCGAAATCCCCTTGAATTTCGGATTGCCGGCCGGAAAATCGAAGGGGATCAGAACTTCTTCGAAGTCGATGCCGACCGCCGTCAGCGCCATCCAGGGGCGGAAGGACCATGACGAATAGTTCTTATTGCCGATATAGAGGATCAACTTGTCCATGTGGGTTCCCCGATTGAGCACTGCTGCCCCTATACCGACCGCCATTCCTCACGACCAATGAAATCGCGGAAACTCAGTCATAAAGACATTTGATATAGTCGCCGGAGCTTCGCGCCCGGCGATCCACCAGGCCGGCAAGCCGCCGCATGCCGCGGCCGGGCTTGCCCGCCACGCGCTCGATCGGATTGGGAAGTGCAACGGCGAGAAGTGCGGCCTGCTGCCGGCTGAGTTGCGAGGCGGAAACACCGAAGTGATGCTTTGCCGCCGCCTCGACGCCGTAGATGCCGGGACCCCATTCCGCGACGTTGAGATAGATTTCCATCATCCGTCGTTTCGGCCAGACAAAGTCGGCCGCGATCGCAAGCGGCAGTTCCAGCACCTTGCGAAGGAAGGAGCGCCCGTTCCAGAGGAAAAGGTTCTTCGCCGTCTGCATGGATATGGTGCTTGCGCCGCGCGTCGCATCGCCTTTGATCGTCTGTTGGACGACCAGGCGCATTTCCCCCCAGTCGACGCCGCCATGGGCACAGAACTGTCCGTCTTCGGACATCATCACGGCGCGCACGAGGTTTGGCGAGATGTCCTCGAAATCTGCCCATTGCCGGTCATAGCCACGCAAAGCCGCAAGATCGGCCAGCATCAGCGTTGAGATCGGGCGAACGAAGGGGACTCCATAGACGAAGATCAAGAGATACGGCAGAAGCACGAGCGCAATGGCAGCGAGCACGACCCGCCGCAGACGCGACTGAAAGGGTCGCCTTCGGCCGGCTCGCGCTATCAACGGCTCATCCTCTCCGGCGGAACTGTTCCTAGCTGACGTCCAATGATCCCCACTCTTCCTCTCTTTCCCGGAAGTTTCATAGCCGCTGCGTACGGGCAAGGCGAGTCCGCCGATGAAAACTTCCCGTGTACTGGTGAATCGCCGTTGCCAGCCAGTCACCGTCATGCCAAACAGCGGCCATGAC
Source organism: Rhizobium sp. LC145 (assembly GCF_001005825.1). GTDB lineage: Bacteria > Pseudomonadota > Alphaproteobacteria > Rhizobiales > Rhizobiaceae > Neorhizobium. The sequence continues at coordinate 145,774 of NZ_LBHV01000008.1, read as the reverse complement.
GATGGGACGGACAGCATTCGAAAACCACTTGCGGGAGAGGGCGGCGGAGACAGAAGCTCTGCTTGGGCTGCTGCTTTCCGATCAATGCCTTGCCGGCGAGATCGCCCGCCCGTCCCACCTGCTGGCCGCGATGCGCCACGGCGCGCTGAACGGCGGCAAACGGTTGCGGCCATTTCTGGTGGAGGAGAGTGCGGCGCTCTTCGACGGCGAGCCTGAAGCCGCGCGCCGCGTTGGGGCGGCCCTTGAATTCCTCCACTGCTATTCGCTGATCCATGACGATTTGCCGGCCATGGACGATGACGACCTGCGCCGCGGTCAGCCGACCGTCCACAAGGCTTTCGACGAAGCGACCGCCATTCTCGCCGGCGATGGTCTGCTCACCTATGCCTTCGATGTGGTCGCCGCGCCGGAGACCGATCTTCCTGCTCAAAGGAAGGCAGGCTTGGTGCTGGCGCTTGCGCGCGCTGCCGGCATTGGCGGCATGGCGGGTGGCCAGGCGCTCGATCTTGCCGCGGAAAAATCGCCCCCGGACGAGGCTGGCATCACCACCTTGCAGGCCATGAAGACCGGCGCGCTCCTGCGCTTCGCCTGCGAGGCCGGAGCCATCCTGGCGGGAGCGGGGGAGAGCGATCGCGAACGTCTCAGCCTTTTCGGCCAGAAGATCGGACTTGCCTTCCAGCTCGCCGACGATCTTCTCGATATCACCGCCGATGCCGCTACACTCGGCAAGGCGACAGGCAAGGACGCCGGACGCGGCAAGGGCACCCTGGTTGCCTTGCATGGAATTGCCTGGGCCGAGGAACGGCTCGCCACGCTGACCGTCGAGGCCGTGGATCTTCTTGCTCCCTACGGAGAAAAAGCTGAAATACTTCAGGAAGCGGCTCGTTTCATCGCCAGCCGCGAACACTGAGGAGCAGTTCGATGCCTGAGGTTTTCAGCTTCCTGCCGCAGATGTGGCCGGCCTATGTCGCCTATCTGATTGCCGTGGTGAGTCCCGGACCTGCGGTCTTTGCCATCATCGGCACCTCGATCGCGCAGGGCCGACGCGCCGGCCTGATCACCGCTTTCGGCATCAGCGGTGGATCGCTGACCTGGGCAACCGCAGCCGCGCTCGGGCTTGCCGCGGTGCTGCGGCACTATGCGATCGCGCTCGAAATCATGAAGATCCTCGGCGGGCTCTATCTGCTCTATCTCGCCTGGAAAGCCTTCAAATCGGCACGCCTGCCTGATGCTCAGGCAGCAATCGGCCAAGCGAAGACCAGCCTCGGTGCACGGCAGCTTTGGCTGAGAGGATATGCCATACACATGACGAACCCGAAGGCGATCTTCGCCTGGCTCGCCATCATCTCGCTTGGCCTGCCGGAAAATGCGCCGACCTCGGCGATCCTGCTGATCATCGGTGTCTGCATGATTTCCGGTCTGGTGATCTTCACGAGCTACGCCCTGCTGTTTTCGACGCCAAGAGCACTGCGCAGCTATCGAGCCGCGCGGCGTTGGATCGAAGGTGCGATGGCACTGTTCTATGGTGCCGCCGGCCTGAAGCTCCTGGCGAGCCGGATTTAGCCGGCCCCGCTTCTAGAGCGGCTCAGGGCGAACCTTAGCCTTGCGTGATCGGCGCGATCATTACCTCGACGCGGCGGTTCTGCGCGCGACCATCCGGCGTCGCGTTGGATGCAATCGGCTGCGACGGGCCGAAGCCCATGGTCGACATGCGGCGCTGATCGACCCCGCGGCCTGCAAGATAATTCGCGACCGATGCGGCGCGGCGTTCCGAAAGGCCCTGATTATGCGCCAGGCTGCCGGTGGAATCCGTATGACCGTTCACGTCGATATAGGTCTTGCCGAACTTGTTCAGCACGATCGCGACGGAATCGAGCGTCGCATAGAAGGGTGGGATCACCTGATCTTGGTCGGTTGCGAACGTGACGTTCGACGGCATGTTGAGCACGATGCGGTCACCCACACGCGTGACCGAAACGCCGGTGCCTTGCAGCTGCTGGCGCAGTTCCGCTTCCTGGCTATCCATATAGTTGCCGATCGCGCCGCCGGCGAGGCCGCCGATCGCTGCACCGATGAGCGCATTGCGGCCCTTGCTGCCGCCGCCGACCACAAGGCCGCCAAGCGCGCCGAGGCCAGCGCCAATCGCCGCACCGCCTGCGGTATTGGAAACTTTTTGCTCGCCTGTATAGGGGTCGGTAGTGGTGCAGGAGGAAAGATAGGTCGCGCAAAGCGCAACGATTGCGACTTTCTTGATCATTCGAATCGATATCCCCGTCGTCTGTGGCCACACTTCATTTATCATGAAATGCGGCGATAGCGAGGAGAACTCGAGCCTATTCGGCCGCCGTTCGCTGACCGAAGCGCTGTTCGATATATTCGATCACGAGCTTTTCAAAGTCTGCCGCAATATTGGGGCCGCGCAGCGTCATCGCCTTCTTGCCATCGATGAAGATCGGAGCCGCCGGCGTCTCGCCGGTTCCCGGAAGCGAGATGCCGATGTCGGCATGCTTGCTTTCACCCGGTCCGTTGACGATACAGCCCATTACCGCGACATTCAGCGCCTCGACGCCCGGATATTTCTCGCGCCAGACCGGCATGTTCTTGCGGATGTCGTCCTGGATGCGCTGGGCGAGTTCCTGGAAGACCGTCGAGGTCGTCCGGCCGCAACCGGGACATGCCGCAACGACCGGAATGAACTGGCGGAAGCCCATGACCTGCAGGATTTCCTGGGCCACCTGCACCTCGCGGGTGCGATCGCCGTTCGGCTCCGGCGTCAGCGAGACGCGGATCGTATCGCCGATCCCCTGCTGCAGCACATAAGCCATGGCCGCCGAAGAGGCCACAATACCCTTGGAACCCATGCCCGCTTCGGTGAGGCCGAGATGCAGGGCGTGGTTGGAGCGCTCCGCAAGCATGGAATAGCAGGCAATGAGGTCCTGCACCTGACTGACCTTCGCGGAGAGAATGATACGGTTACGGGGCAGACCGATGCTTTCGGCAAGCTCCGCCGAGATCAGGGCCGACTGGACGATCGCCTCATGCATGACCTGTCGGGCGGAAAGCGGGGAACCCGCTTCGGCATTCCGGTCCATCAGCGTGGTCAGGAGGTCCTGGTCGAGTGATCCCCAGTTGACGCCGATGCGGACCGGCTTGTCGTAACGGATCGCCATCTCGATGATGTCGGCGAACTGCTTATCCTTCTTGTCCTTGAAGCCGACATTGCCCGGATTGATACGGTATTTCGCAAGTGCCTCGGCACAGGCCGGATGATCGGCGAGAAGTTTATGGCCGATATAGTGGAAGTCTCCCACCAGCGGCACGTCCATGCCAAGCCGCAGCAGGCGTTCGTGAATCTTCGGCACGGCAGCCGCGCTCTCGTCGCGGTCAACCGTGATGCGGACAATCTCCGAGCCGGCCTTGTGAAGGGCCGCGACCTGAGCGACCGTCGCGTCGATATCGGCCGTATCCGTATTGGTCATCGACTGAACGACGACGGGCGCACCCCCGCCGACGATCACGCCGCCGACATCGACGGCAACAGTGGCGCGGCGCGGTTTCGGATCGTAATCGAGCGGTGAGGACATGGTCGCGGTCTCGGTGCCTTCAAGCAGAATTGCATTTCAGGTGGCGTATGCATTGCCGCTTGTCAACCACTCACCTGAGGCACTTTTGCGGCATGGCGACCATGCCGCTTCGTCAGTGATGCGCCCCGTCCGCATACCGCGCGAGACGCGATACGGCTAGTACGACGATGAGGAAGCCGGAAAGCGCCAGGAAGATCGATGCAAGCCCGGTATGTTCGGCTACGAAGCCGATCACCGATGGCGCGAGCAGGATACCGGAATAGCCCATGGTCGTGACGACAGAAAGCCCGACACCCGCCGCCATGCCGGGCAGGTTGCCGGCAGCAGAAAAGACGATCGGCACCATGTTGGAAATACCGATACCGGCGAGCGCAAAGCCCACGATGGCAACCGCCGAATTCGGCGCAAGCCCGATGATCGCAAGTCCGGCAATGGCGATCGTGCCGCAGATCCTGAGCGTCATGACAGCCCCCAGCCGGTCGCGGATGAGATCGCCTGCAAAGCGCATGATCGCCATGGTGAGCGAAAAACCGGCAAAGGCGAAGCCGGACAGCGCAACCGAGGCGCCGAGTTCATTGCGCATGTAAAGCGCGCCCCAATCGAGGACAGCGCCCTCCGGAATCATGCAGAACAGAGCAACGATGCCGATCAGCCAAGGCAGCGGTGTGCGCGGCAGGCGGCTGCGCGTTCCGTCCTTGTGTTCGTCGGGATGCGGCGCATCATGCAGCACGATTTTCCAGCTGGCGGCGATCATCAGCGCGGCGAACAGCGTGACGACAACGGCATGCGCAAGAACGCCGATCGACTGGATGAGAAAGCCGCCGGTCGATGCCCCGATAAGCCCGCCAAGGCTCCAGAACGCATGGCAAGACGACATGATGGCCCGGCGCATATGCTTTTCGGTCGCCACCGCATTCGCATTCATCGCCACGTCCATGGCGCCGATCAGCCCGCCGAACAGGAAGATGGCAATCGCACCGCTCCAGATCTCGCCGCTCAGCGAAAGGAGGAAAAGCATTGGCGTCAGAAGCACCGCGGCGAACTTCGACACCATGTTGGAACCGAAGCGGGCGATCTGGCTGCCGGCGATCGGCATCATGATTATGGAGCCGACGCCGAAGACCAGGATCATCAGCCCCAGTTCCTTTTCGCTCAAGCCAAGACGCTCGGCGAATTCGGGAATCTTCGGCGCCCAGGCTCCCACCATGAACCCGTTCATCAGGAAGAGCAGCGCCACACCGGCGCGTTCCCTGGTAAGATAGGACGCGAGCGGGCGCACCGTCTTTTCGACATCCGACTGGCTCATGGGGTGTTTCCTCTTGTTGGTCTTTTGTCGTTGATCGTACCGGCGGACGCACAGCGATGTACCTCGACACCCTGCCGGCCCAGTTGCTGGACCACCGCCGCATCCGCATCGGCTTCCACCACCAGCGACAGCGGTGCGGCGAGATCGTGCACATGAAATGCCGCCCGAAGCCCGAGCTTGTCCGAAGTGATCGCCGCGAGGCTACGTTTGCTAGCGGTGCTTGCCAGCCGCTTGAAGGCGGCGTCCTCGAAAACGTCCGCCGCCAGCCCTTCGTCCAGTGTCAGGCCGCAGGCGCCGAGGATGCAGAGGTCAGGGCGTATCGCCTCCAGTTGCCGGATCGCCGTCGCATCGATCGCCGCACCCACGGCTGGATCGACCTTCCCACCGATCATCACGAGTTCAATGCCGGCCCGGCCGGCAAGTTCGGCGGCGATGGCCGGTGTGTTGGTGATCGCCGTCAGCCGCAACCCTTCGGGAAGATTGCGAGCGATGGCCAGATTGGTCGATCCCGCATCGAAGAAGACGGCGCTGCCCTCGGCAAGCAGGCCCGCCACCGTCCGCCCCAGCACCGCCTTGCGGTCTGGCTCGTCGGCGATACGGACTCGAAGCGGCACCGTCTGCCCGGCAGACAGCAGTGCGCCGCCATAGACACGCTCGCACTCGCCCCGCGCCGCCATCTCGCGCAGGTCGCGCCGAACCGTATCCTCCGAAACGTCGAAAGTCTGCGCCAGTTCATGGGCAGAAACGCGCCCCTTGGCGCGCAACTGCGCCAATATCTCCGACTGTCTCTCGCTGACAAAATGATCCATGCGCGGCAACATGCACAATTCGGCACAAACATGCAATAACCGGCACTCGTTATTGCATCTCAACGCAGAAAGGCGGCCCTGTAGGCCGCCCGGAATATGGAGTGAAGGCGTCGTTCAGCCGCCGTAGACGACCAGCAAGTCCTTTGCGTCGATCTGGTCACCGGCCTTGACCAGCACCTCGGCGACAAGGCCGTCCTTTTCGGCATGAAGAGCTGTCTCCATCTTCATCGCCTCGATGGAGAGCAGCACGTCACCGGCCTTGACGGCTTGACCGGGCGCAACGAAGACGCGGGAGATGACGCCCGGCATCGGTGCGCCAAGATGGGCGGCATTGCCGCTTTCCGCCTTGCGGCGCACGGCTCCGCCGGAAGCACCATGCGCCCGGTCCGGCACCTTGATGCGACGCGGCTGGCCGTTGAGCTCGAAGAACACCGTCACCATGCCCTGCACATCAGTGGCGCTCATCGCCTGGTTGACGATGACGAGCGTCTTGCCTTTTTCGATATCGGCGAACAGCTCCTCGCCATCAGCAAGCCCGTAGAAATAGGCCTGTGTCGGAAGAACGGAGACCGGGCCATAGGTTTCCGCTGCCTGCGCGAAGTCTGTGAATACCTTCGGGTACATCAGGTAGGATGCGAACTCGAAGTCATCGATCTTGCGCCCGAGCTTCTCCTCGATCGTCTTCCTTTCCTGATCTAGATCGGCATCGGCAAGCAAGGAGCCGGGCACGGCCGTATAAGGCTCTTCGCCCTTGAGCGCCTTCTTCTGCAAGGCCGCTGGCCACCCGCCCGGTGGCTGGCCGAGATCGCCCTTGAGCATGGACACGACCGATTCCGGGAAGGCGATATCCTTATCCGGGTTCTCGACATCGGCAACAGTGAGATCCTGAGAAACCATCATCAGCGCCATGTCGCCGACCACCTTGGAAGACGGCGTCACCTTGACGATGTCGCCGAACATCTGGTTTGCGTCGGCATAAGCCTGCGCCACCTGATGCCAGCGGGTTTCGAGGCCGAGGGAGCGGGCCTGCTCCTTGAGATTGGTGAACTGCCCACCCGGCATTTCGTGCAGATAGACCTCCGAGGCGGGGCCCTTCAGATCGCTTTCGAAGGCGGCATACTGAGCGCGCACCGCCTCCCAGTAGAAGGAGATACGGCGGATCCATTCCGGGTCCAGGCCCGGATCACGCTCGGAACCGGCGAGTGCCTCGACGATCGAGCCGAGGCAAGGCTGCGACGTATTGCCGGAAAGGGCATCCATCGCCGAATCGACCACATCCACGCCGGCATCGACCGCGGCAAGCACGGTCGCCGCCGAGATGCCGGACGTATCATGGGTGTGGAAGTGGATCGGCAGGCTGGTCGCTTCTCGCAGCGCCTTGAACAGGACCCGCGCAGCCGCAGGCTTCAGCAGGCCGGCCATATCCTTGAGGGCGATGATATGCGCGCCCGCCTTTTCCAGTTCTTCGGCCAGTGCCACGTAATATTTGAGGTCGTATTTCGGCCGGGCGGAATTCAGGATGTCGCCGGTATAGCAGATCGCCGCCTCGCAAAGCCTGTTCTCTTCCTGGATCGCATCCATCGAGACACGCATGTTCTCGACCCAGTTCAAGCAATCGAAGACGCGGAAGAGATCGATCCCGCCTGCAGCCGCCTGACGGACGAAGTATTTGACGACATTGTCGGGATAGTTCTTGTAACCGACGCCGTTGGCGCCGCGCAGCAGCATCTGGAGGAGCAGGTTCGGCGCACCTTCGCGGATAAGCGCCAGCCGCTCCCACGGGTCTTCGGTCAGAAAGCGCATCGACACATCGAAGGTCGCCCCACCCCAGCATTCCAGCGAGAAGAGGTTGGGCAGCGCCCGGGCATACACCCCGGCGATGCGCGCGATGTCATAGGTGCGCATGCGCGTGGCGAGCAGCGATTGATGCCCGTCGCGCATGGTCGTATCGGTCATTAGAACACGCTTCTCGTCCCGCATCCATTCGGCGAACTTCTTCGGTCCGAGCGCGTCGAGCTTCTGTTTCGTGCCGTCGGGGATTGGTCCGTTGACATAGGGCAGCACCGGCTTGGCGGCCTGAGCCGATGGCTTCGGACGCCCCTTGGTTTCCGGGTGGCCGTTGACGGTCACGTCGGCGAGATAGGTGAGCAGCTTGGTTGCGCGATCCTGGCGCTTCACCTGCTCGAACAGCTCCGGCGTCGTGTCGATGAACCGCGTCGTATAGGAATTGTCGCGGAACTTCGGGTGACCGATGATCGCTTCGAGGAAGGTGAGGTTGGTGGCAACCCCGCGGATGCGGAATTCGCGCAGGGCCCGGTCCATGCGGCTGATCGCTTCTTCCGGCTTCGGAGCCCAGGCCGTCACCTTGACCAGCAGCGGGTCGTAGAAACGCGTGATGATCGCGCCGGAATAGGAGGTGCCGCCATCAAGCCGGATACCGAAACCCGAGGCCGAGCGATAAGCGGTGATGCGGCCGTAATCCGGAATGAAGTTGTGCTCCGGGTCCTCCGTGGTGATGCGGCACTGGAGCGCATGACCGTTGAGACGGATATTCTTCTGGGCCGGCACGCCGGATTCCGCCGTGCCGATTGCGAAGCCGTCGAGGATGTGGATCTGCGCCTTGACGATATCGATGCCGGTAACCACCTCGGTCACCGTGTGCTCCACCTGGATGCGCGGATTGACCTCGATGAAGTAGAACTTGCCGGTATCGGCATCCATCAGATATTCGACCGTGCCGGCACCGATGTAATTCGTCGCCTTGGCGATCTTCAGTGAATAGTTCGCCAGTTCCTGGCGCTGGGCGTCCGTAAGATAAGGCGCCGGCGCCCGCTCGACGACCTTCTGGTTACGCCGCTGGATAGAACAGTCGCGCTCGAAGAGATGCACGACATTGCCATGCGTATCGCCAAGGATTTGGCTTTCCACATGGCGGGCCCGTTCTACGAGCTTTTCCAGATAGACCTCGTCCTTGCCGAAGGCCGCCTTGGCCTCCCGCTTGGCTTCCGTCACCTCGCGGGCCAGATCGGCTTCAGAGCGGATGACGCGCATGCCGCGCCCGCCGCCGCCCCAGGAGGCCTTCAACATGACCGGATAGCCGATCTCGGCTGCCATCCTGGCGACGTCCGCCATGTCGTCGGGCAGCGGTTCGGTTGCCGGAACGACCGGCACGTCGACGGAGATCGCCAGATTACGCGCAGCGACCTTGTTGCCGAGCTGGCGCATGGTCTCCGGGGTTGGGCCGATGAAGATGATCCCGGCCTCGTTGCACGCCTCCACGAACTCGGGGCTTTCCGACAGGAGGCCGTAGCCGGGATGAATGGCGTCTGCCCCGGACAGCTTGGCAACTCGGATAATTTCCGGAATGGAGAGATAGCTTTCGATCGGCCCGAGATCGCGCTGGAGATGCGGGCCGCGGCCGATCTGATAGCTCTCGTCGGCCTTGAAGCGATGCAGCGAGAGCTTGTCTTCCTCCGCCCAGATTGCGACCGTTTTTATGCCGAGCTCATTGGCTGCGCGGAAAACCCGGATCGCGATTTCAGAACGGTTGGCGACAAGAATCTTCGAAATCGGCAAAGCGGTCCTCCTCAAAACCCCAGCAGAATGCTGCACTGCGAAGAAACCAATAGCGCCTTAACCGCTGGAGTTCAATTTCTCCTAAAACATCTTCTCAAATTAATGTGAACTCGCCCAGCCTCTCAAGCGACGAGACCATGTCGAAACGCGAAGGCAACCAGATGCTGCCTGTTTCGAGCATTGAGCTTGTCCTGAAGACCGTTGATGTACCAATCCACGGTATGATTGGAGATGCTCAGCGTCCGCGCGATGTCGTGAGAGGTCATCCCATCCGCCAAAAGACCGATCACCTCCATCTCCCGGCGGGTAAGAGGCGCGCCGAGAGCCGTTGCCTTTTCGAGCTTCTTCGCCTCACCGGCGAATTCCATCAGACGCCAGAAAACCTTTTTCGCCGCCGTTTCGAACAATGCCATTTCAGCTGGCGACAAATCGACGGAACGGCTGCTGCTGATCATCATGCTGCCGAGCAGGCCGCCGCGACCATGAACCGGAAATGTATAGCCGTCGTGGAGCCCGTGGCGACTGCTATCCTGCATCATGCGCTGCGCGCGCGGCCATAGCGGATCGTTTCTCAACATCGCGGAAGCCTCGCGCCATCGGAAGGATCTATGGGCAATACCCATTATTCGTATGGCTGGATCGATGAGGATATATTTTTTGGCTACATAATTTTCCCGCCAGCCCGCGGGCCAGTGCCCCGCCAGCATCATCTTCATCGGGTTCTCGTGAGATTTAGGCTGCGTCAGAACGCCATAATATTCAAATCCATAGGTCTTCAATAGAGATTCGAGCAACGTTACGAGATCGCTCTTTGTCTTAGTCTCGCTTACCAATACCAAAAGTTGGACGATAGATTGAATACTCAAGCTTGCCCCCGAAATTCTGCATTATGCCTTACGTCCTGTTCTCGCTCTGAGATAAAAATATCTTAATCGCGTAACCCATAGTTGATCGGTTTGGTTAGCAAATTACTGAAAACGGATAGCAAAATCTTGCATAGCGAGTCAAAAATCGTAACTGTCGAAACCTACCTTGAGCTGCAAGGGGTGAAACATTCTTGCAGAAGCCTATTATTTCCTGCATCCGTCGCGAAAATGTCGTTGCGGATCTCCTGGGTATTCATGTTCGCCGTTGAAATGGTGGAATAAATTCGCACGCAATCTTTTTTCGTATCTTTCAGGGTCGGTTCATTTCAACGGGAGTATGAGCACCTAACGCAGTATTGTCGCCGCATGTTCCTTCGACGAAAAGCGGCGTATGTCATGAAAGAGGGTTGCGCCAGTTGTCACTACTCCAGGTATATTCCCGAGCTCTGAAATATCTCGCAGCGAATCGCTTCCGGGTTTCGCTGGTCGTCATCGCCAACATCGTGCTCGCGGCAATCACCATCATAGAGCCGATTCTTTTCGGCCGAATCATCGATGCGATCTCCTCCGGAGGCAGCGTCACTTCCGTCCTCATGCTCTGGGCGGGCTTCGGCGTCTTCAACACGATCGCCTATGTTCTCGTCGCCCGCGAGGCGGACCGCCTCGCCCACGGCAGGCGCGCCACCCTGCTGACGGAAGCCTTCGGGCGCATCATCTCGATGCCGCTTGCCTGGCACCATCAGCGCGGCACCTCCAACGCCCTTCATACCCTGTTGAGGGCTGCCGAAACCCTGTTCGGGTTGTGGCTCGAATTCATGCGAACGCATCTGGCAACCGCCGTTGCCCTGCTTCTGCTGATCCCGACGGCAATCTCGATGGATTGGCGGCTCAGCATCGTTCTGATGGTTCTCAGCGTACTCTACTGGATCATCGGCAAGACCGTGATGAACCGCACCAAGGAAGGCCAAGCCTCCGTCGAGAGCCATTATCACAACGTCTTTTCGCATGTCAGCGATTCAATCAGCAACGTATCGGTGCTGCATAGCTACAACCGTATCGAAGCCGAAACGAAGGCGCTCAAGGATTACACCAAGGACCTGCTGGACGCCCAGTATCCGGTCCTCGACTGGTGGGCGCTCGCAAGCGCGCTGAACCGCACCGCCTCAACCGTCTCCATGGGCGTGATCCTGGTCATAGGCACCATCCTCGTGCAACGCGGCGAGATTCGCGTCGGCGACGTGGTGGCATTTATCGGTTTCGCCAATCTCTTGATCGGGCGCCTGGATCTCCTGCGCCAATTCGCGACCCAGATATTCGAGGCGCGCGCGAAGCTCGAGGATTTCTTCCGGCTGGAGGATTCCGTGCAGGAACGCGAGGAACCTGCCGGCGCTGGCGAGATGGGAGCCGTCCGCGGCGAGGTGGAGTTCCGCGACGTCTCCTTCGAGTTCAGCAATTCGACACAAGGCCTGCACGACATCTCCTTCATTGCCAAGGCCGGCGAGACGGTGGCCATCGTCGGTCCGACCGGCGCGGGAAAGACGACCCTCGTCAATCTCCTCCAGAGGGTCTACGATCCGCAGAAGGGAAAGATCTTCATCGACGGCGTCGATACCGGCACGGTCACGCGCAAGTCGTTGCGCTCTTCCATTGCGACCGTCTTCCAGGATGCCGGACTGCTCAACCGCTCGATCAGCGACAACATAAGGCTCGGACGGGAAGGGGCCACCGAGGAGGAGATCGCCGCCGCCGCTAAGGCTGCCGCCGCCACCGATTTTATCGAAAGCCGCCTCAGCGGCTACGAGACGCCCGTCGGGGAACGCGGCAACCGGCTGTCCGGCGGCGAGCGCCAGCGCATCGCGATCGCGCGCGCGATTCTCAAGAATGCGCCTATACTGGTGCTGGATGAAGCCACCAGCGCGCTCGACGTCGAGACTGAAGCGCGCGTGAAGGCCGCTATCGATCGGCTGCGCAGAAACCGCACCACCTTCATCATCGCTCATCGGCTCTCCACCGTCCGCGATGCCGACAAGGTGATCTTCCTCGACCAGGGCCGCATTCTCGAAATGGGCACCTTCGAAGAGCTCAGTCACAGTGGGGGCCGCTTCACCTCCCTTCTCAGGACGAGCGGCATCCTGACCGATGACGAGGCGAAGCGGGGCGAACCCGAGCCCGCCTGAGACTCACGTCACGTCCGACACGAAAGCAAAAGCCCGCCTCCGTTTATTTTCGGAGGCGGGCTTTTTCTCTTTTGGTCGACCTGATCCGCGTCAGCCGGAGACCGGCTGCACTTGCCGCTTTGTCTTTCCGGTTCCGAGGGCAAAGCCCTCATCTTCCTTTACCGCCTTGCCGTTGATGGTCACGACAAGATCACCCTTCTTTCTTTCGACGGCGATCTTATGGCTCTTGCCTTCGAGGACCAGTTCGGCGGAATAGCTATTCCAATCGGAAGGGAGAGCCGGCCGCACGAAGAGGCGGTCGCCCTGGCGGCGGATGCCGAGAATGCCTTCCACCGCTGCGCGATAGAGCCAGCCGGCGGAGCCCGTGTACCAGCTCCACCCGCCGCGCCCGGCATAATCGCCAGCCCCATAGACATCCGCGGCAACCACATACGGTTCCACCCGGTATTTCTCGGCGGCATCGCGATCGAGTGCATGGTTGACGGGGTTCAGTATCTGGAAGCACTTCCAGGCATCGTCACCCCGCTTGAGTGCGGCAAACGCCAGAACGACCCATATCGCCGCATGGGTATACTGCCCGCCGTTCTCGCGAACGCCTGGCGGATAGGCCTTGATGTAGCCGGGATCCTGAGCGCTCTCGGCAAAGGGTGGCGTGAAAAGCCGGATGATGCCGGTTTCCGCATCGACGAGCTTTTCCAGCACCGCGTTCATGGCCTGCTCTGCCCGCTGGGGATCGCCCTCGCCGGAAAGCACGCTCCAGGACTGAGCAAGCGAATCGATGCGGCATTCCTCACTCTGGCTGGAACCGAGCGGCGAACCGTCGTCGAAATAGCCGCGTCGATAGTAATCGCCGTCCCAGCCGGCCGTCTCCAACGCCAGTTTCAGAGACGTCAGATGGCTTTTCCATGCCTCCGCGCGGGTGGCGTCGCCACGTTCCTCGGCATAGCCGATGAAGTCGCGCAACGCACTCGCCAGAAACCAGCCCAGCCAGACGCTTGAGCCGCGTCCGCCGATGCCGACCCGGTTCATTCCGTCGTTCCAGTCGCCGCCGAGGATCAGCGGCAGGCCGTGTTCTCCGGTTCGCGCGATCGCCAGATCGAGGCCGCGGGCCGCATGCTCGTAGATGTTTTCCGCATCCGCGGACTGATCCGGCTTGAAGAAGGAATCGTGCTGGTTCTTCGCAAGCTGCGGTCCCTGAAGGAAGGGAAGCTGCTCGTCGAGAAGCGTACGGTCCCCCGTGGCGGCGACGTATTGATGGACCGCATAGGCGAGCCATACGACATCGTCGGAAATCATCGTCCGCACGCCGGCGCCGCTCTGCGGCAGCCACCAGTGCTGCACGTCACCTTCGGAGAATTGCCGCCCGGCGGCATTGACGATCTGCCGCCGCGCAAGTGACGGTTCGTGGACGAGGAATGCCAGCGTATCCTGCAGCTGGTCACGGAAGCCGTAGGCGCCGCTGGCCTGATAAAAAGCCGACCGCGCCATGATGCGGCAACCGAGTGCCTGATAGGGCAGCCAATGGTTGACCATATGGTTGAGCCCATCGTCCGGCGTCTCGATCTTCAGGCGACCCGTGAAGCCTTTCCAGAAATCCCTGTTGCCGGCGACAATCCGATCCGCGTCGTCGTAACGAAGCTGCGCCACCAATGCCTTGGCTTCCTCGCGGGTTTCCGCATCACCCAGGAAGATGTTGAGGAGCTTTTCCTCTCCCGGCCCGAGCTCGACATCGAAGGCGAGCGCCGCGCAAGGGTCCCCGTCGATCTCGAAGGTCCCGGCAAGCGGCACGGCGGCCGCGACCGCAGCCGGCCGGTCGATGCTGCCGAACCTTCCGACGAACTCGCGTCGGCTGGTCGTGACGCTCGAAGGCACTTCACTTGCCGAGAGGAAAGCGAAACGGCGAAAATCGACGCTGAACGGGTTGGTGGCGAAGAGCGCACCCGTTTCTTCATCCCGGCTCGTCAGGATGAACGGCAGCGAACGCTGGGGATTGTTGCCCAGCAGCCATTCCGCATAGGCATAAACCCTGAGATTGCGCGGCTTGGAACCGGTATTCTTGACCAGCATCGAGGAAAGCTTGACCGGCCTTTGCCGGTCGACTGTCTGGGTCAGTTCGACCGCCAGACCGTTGTCTTCGGTCGAGAAGCTCGAATAACCAAGCCCGTGGCGGGGTTCGAAGCGAGCCGACGGACGGCGAGACAACGACGCGAACGGCGTTACGATATCACCGCCCTCGCGATCGACGATGTAGAAGCCTTCACCCGGCCGGTTGATGACCGGATCGTTGGTCCAGGGCGTGAGCTGGTAATCTCGCGAGTTGCGGGACCAGGTAAAGCCGGCACCCTCCGCGGAGACGTGGAAGCCGAAGCTTTCGTTCGAGATCACGTTGATCCACGGCTGCGGCGTCGACTGGCCACCGGCAAGTCGGACCACATATTCGCTGCCATCTTCCGCGAACCCGCCGAAACCGTTCCAGAACTGAAGATCGCCAGCACCCTGCACCGCTTCGCCGGCGATGAAATCCTCGCCGGTGAGCAATGGACGCCGGTCTGGCTCCTGTACGCGCGGAGCGGCAAACAGGGTGATGGCGCGATTGAGCTGATCGACGATCTTGCCGTTCTTGGCATGAAGCACGACGCGAGAGGCCGCGAAGAGACCGTTCGCATCCTCTTCGGTCATCAGGTCGCGGCGCAGCGCGAAGACATGCTGGGCGCCTTCCTGCTGGCTCGTGCGGCGGGCATTATCCGAGACGCCCTCGATCGCGTGCTGCATGTCCTGGGCGTAGGAGGTCGCCCGCTCGTTGAAGACGACGAGATCCGCGGTGACTCCGCGCGAGCGCAGATATTCGTAAGCGCTTACCGCCTCGCGGGCGACCGGCATGTCCGTGTCGTCGTTGATGCGCAGCGTGAAAATCGGATAATCGCCGGAGACACTCTGAGGCCAGAGTGCAGACTGCGGCTGCATGCCGGATTCGATCGTCGCCTGGTCCGCCCGCAAATGCATGTCGGGATAGATGAGATAGCGGGCGAGATGCTGGAACGCGGCCGCCTGCTGCGAATTGATGCCGAGATGGCGCATCTGCACTTGCGTGCGGGTCCAGGACTGGACCAGCTCATGGGCAAAGGCATCCGGATGGCGGTAGCGCTCGATCGCCTGGTCCAGTTCCTCGCGCTTCGGCGCGGCTATCGTCCAGAAGATCACGCTGACCTTCTTGCCGGCCGGCACTCGAACGACGCGACGGAGCGACAGGACGGGATCGAGCGTGAAGCCGTCCGTGCCGGAAAGCGTCGCGCCGGCATCGAAGGCCGCCGCCTCGGCAAGCGTGCGACCGCGACCAAGGAATTTCCGGCGGTCGGTTTCGAACTCGGTCGGCCGGGCGGAGCCGGCATTGTCCGACGCAAGATGCGCGACGATCATATCCGGATCGCTGGGGTTGCGCTTGTTGCGCCATGCCCGGATCACGTCGCCGCGCTTGCCGATTTCGGTGCGGACGAACATGCGCGAGAACAGGGGATGCGCGCTGTCGTCGTTATCGCTGGCAAGCACCGGCTCCATATAGGAGGTGACTTCGATGAAGCGATCTTCCGCGCCCATATTGAACAGCGTGACCCGGCGCCCTTCCGCGTCGTGCTCGGTCGCCACGATACATTCGACGACACTCGTGAGGTCACCGACGGTCTTGTGGAATTCGGCCTTGTCATCGCCGAAGACGGTCTTTGCCTTCTCGCCCTCGGCGCGCCGCGGCTCTGTGGTGGTCGACCACCACTCGCCGCTTGCGGTATCGCGCAGGAAGATGAACTGGCCCCACCGGTCTTCCGTCGGGTCCGGTTTCCAGCGCGCGACCGAAAGTCCGTTCCAACGCGAATAGCCGGAACCCGCGGCAGTCAGCATGAGCGAATAGTGGCCGTTCGAAAGCAGCACCAGCTCCCGCTCGCTGAGCGCCGGATCGGCAACCGTGCGGATTTCCGAGCGAAGCAGCTCCGCCTGTCCCTTGCCGGGCGTCTCCTCGTGCTTGGCGCTCATCACCGGAATGTCGCGCGGCGCCTTTTCCTGCAGCAGCAGTTCGGCGGCCTCGATTACCGGATCGGAGTGGAAGAATTCGCGCAGGATGCCGTTGAGAACGACGTTGGCGACCGCCGCGATCGACATGCCGTGGTGATGCGCATAGTAGTTGTAGACCACCGCGCAACGCGCCCCGGTGGGCACGCGTGTCGGCGTGAAATCCACGGCGTCGTGGAAGCCATAGGCTCCGAGAGCGCCGAGCGAGCGCAATTCCTCTAGGTTTTCGAGTGCCGCCAGCGGATCGTACTGGCTGGCAAGGATCGAGGCATAGGGCGCGATCACCGCGTTCTGCCCGAGGCCACGCTTCAGGCCGAGCGTCGGCACGCCGAAGTTCGTGTATTGGTAGTTGAACAGATGGTCGCGTGCGTTGAAGGCCGCTTCGGAAATGCCCCAGGGCGTGCCGAGACGCCTGCCGTGGGCGATCTGTTCCTTGACCACCAGATTGTTGGTCTGGTTCAAGATGCCGCCCTGCCGCTCCTGCATGACGAGCGGCGGCATCAGGTATTCGAACATCGAGCCGGACCAAGAGACGAGCGCGCCCCGCGCGCCGACCGGAACGACCTGGCGACCGAGGCGGTACCAGTGCTCATTCGGAAGATCGCCCTTGGCGATGCCGAAAAGGCTCGTCAGGCGGCATTCGGAGGCGAGGAGGTCGTAGCAGGCCTCATCGAGTTCATTGGTCTCGACCCGATAGCCGATCGAAAGCAGCCTACGATCCTTCCGGAACAGGAAGGAGAAATCCATGGAAAAGGCAAGGTCGCGCGCACGGTCGCGCAGCGTGGCCAGACGCTCGCGCAACGGCTCGATGTTCGAGTGATCGAAGACGCTGTCGGCGATATGGGCTTCGCAGACATTGACCAGCGAGGAGGTCCAGCGCGTCACCTCGTCGCTCTGGGACGACTTCACCTCATGGTGCAGGTTGGTCGCAAGCTTCTGGATGTCGCGGGCCAGCACGGCCAGATTGATGATGCGGATGGAGGCAAACTCGTGCTCGCGTTTGACGGCAGCAAGGGCATTGCTGAACCCCGCAATACGCTCTTCCAGCCGGCGGCGCAGTGGCCGCACGGTCTTGCGGTCGTCCGGCAGGGCTTTGAGCGTTTCGGCAAGAATGCCGGCAACGTCGCCTATACCGTCGAGACTACCCTGAAGATGCGCCGAGGGCGCCTCGGCCCAGATGCGGCAAGCGGAGGAAACGGCGATCAGATGACCCGCCAGATTGCCGCTATCGACCGCCGAGACGTAGCGCGGTCCGAGCGTCTGCAGACTATCGGTATGGTACCAGTTGAAGAGGTGGCCACGATACTTCTCCATCCGCTCGACAGTCGCGATGGTCCGCTCCAGCCTCTCGATGGTATCGGTGAAGTTCACCCAGCCGAAATTGCGCGCCGAGATGACGGAAAGCAGGTAGACGCCGATATTCGTCGGAGAGGTGCGCTTGGCCAGAATCGGTTCCGGACGCTCCTGGAAGTTGTCGGGTGGCAGGAAGTTCTGTTCCTCGGTCACGAAGGCTTCGTAATAGCGCCAGGTGCGGCGCGCGATCTTGCGCAGCTCCACGGAGACCGGTTCGGGAACGAAGAGGCGGTCTTCGGTCTCGGCCGACTGGCTGACATACCAGGCAACCAGCGGTGATAGTATCCAGAGTATGGCGAATGGAATGCCCACCAGGAAAGCGTTGTCGCCGGGGATTGCCGACAGAATGATGCTGAGCACCGCGATCGCCGGCGCATGCCACATGGAGCGATAGTAGTCCTGCGGGCTGCCCTGGGCGCTCGACTGGATACTGGCAGCCGTGCGCCATTCCAGCATCAGCTTGCGGCTGACG
This sequence comes from Rhizobium sp. LC145, assembly GCF_001005825.1. Taxonomy (GTDB): domain Bacteria; phylum Pseudomonadota; class Alphaproteobacteria; order Rhizobiales; family Rhizobiaceae; genus Neorhizobium. The sequence continues at coordinate 127,572 of NZ_LBHV01000008.1, read as the reverse complement.
AAGAGACGGTAAACGGACCGGGCGATTGCATCGGTCATGATGCAGGCGCTATCGGCAATGAAGACGATCCGCAGTGCAACTTGCGCATTTGCCGAACGAATGTCCGACCAGACGGAATAGAAATGCGCTCGCGGAATAATATCGGTCGAGCGGGGGAAGATGCCGGTCACGAGTGAAAGCGTCGGCGCGACGAAGAGCGAGAAGATCAGCAGTATCTGCCAGACCAGCGCCCCAAGCGGGTCCATGAAATACCAGCCCAGCACGGAAGCGAAGAACCAGGCGATCGGCGTGAGCGAGCGGCGCAGGTTATCGATCATCTTCCAGCGGCCGAGCGCGGTGACGCCGTGCTTGGTATCGAGGATATAGGGCAGGAGCTGCCAGTCGCCGCGAGCCCAGCGATGCTGGCGGGAGACTTCGACCTCATACCGTGTCGGGAAGTCCTCGACCAATTCCACATCGGTCACCAGGGCGCAGCGCGCGAAGGAACCTTCGAGAAGATCGTGGCTGAGCACCGAGTTCTCGTCGATGCGGCCCTTCAGCGAAGCCTCGAAGGCATCGACATGATAGAGCCCCTTGCCGGTGAAGCTGCCTTCTCCGGTCAAATCCTGATAGACGTCGGAGACGGTGAAGACGTAAGGATCGAGGCCCCGCCCGACGGAATAGACGCGCTGGAAGACCGAAGCATCCTTGCCGGTCGTCAGTGACGGCGTCACGCGCGGCTGGAGAATGCCGTAACCGTGGGTCACCCGGTTCGTCTTCGGATCGAGGACCGGACGATTGATCGGGTGGTGCAGCTTGCCGACGAGCTTCGTCACCGCGTCCCGCATCAGCCGCGTATCGGCATCGAGCGTCATCACGTATTGCACGTTCTCCGGCACCGTATTGGCGCCCGGCAGATAGCTGGTATCGCGGTCACCGCGCAGCAGCAGGTTCAACTCGTGCAGCTTGCCGCGCTTGCGCTCCCAACCCATCCACACGCCCTCGTTCGGGTTGAAGAGCCGGCGGCGGTGCAGGAGGTGGAAACGCGTCTTTCCGTCATGCGTGTAGCGCGCATTCAGCGTCGCGATCTCGCGCTTGGCATAGTCAAGAATCTCGAGGTCAGCGGCACTTTCCTCGACATTGCTGTCGCGCCAGTCGCTCAGGAGCGCAAAGGAAATTTCCCCGCGCGGGTTGGCGAGATAATGGACTTCCAGATTGCGGATCAGCTCGTCGACGCTGTCGCGGTTGGTAATTAGGCACGGCACAACGAGAAGCGTCTTCGCATCCTCGGGTATGCCTTCCTTGAACTCGTAACCCACCAGCCTCGTCGGCCGCACGAAATAGGTGACGAGCGTGTTGAAGAGGCCGGTTGCGCCCTCGGAGGCAGGCAGTGCGAACATCAACATGAAGAAGGAGATGACCGGCCAGGACATATCCGCCTGCACCATGAACCAGCCGACGATCGCCATGGCCAGCACGGTCAGCAGGATCACCGGCCCGGCAATCGCGAACCAGTTCAGGCGGCGAACGAACCGGAGGGTCTGCTGCAACATCGCCGGCGGATAGCCGATCCTCGCTTCCAGTTTCCGCCGATGGCGGCCAACGATGAAAGCGCCGATATTGGTCTCGCGGGGATCGGCGCTGCCGTTTGCGGCCGCCTCCTCCGCAAGCGCGACTGCCGCGAGCGCCACTTCGGTCTCGCTCTTACGCGAGCGCCGCGCGAGCTTTTCGATGCGATTGCGATAGGCATTGCGCGAGCCGAAATCGAGCGCCTCGTAATCGGTGTGCTCACGGAAGATCTTGTCGACCTTGGAGACTTCCTCGAACCAGACGCTCCATTCGGTATCGTCGATCTCGCGCAAGCTCTTGATGATGTTGCCCATCGTCACATTGCCGGACGAGAGGCGGTTCTGCTCGGCGAGCATCACCTCTTCGATATCCGTGCCGGCGCGCTCCAGGCGCTCTTCTATCCAGGCGACCGCGAAACCGGATGTCTGCGCGGCATTGCGCAAGCGATAGAAGAACTGTGCGATGAAGGTATTGTCGTTCGCAAACGCTTCGGCGCGCTTCAGAACATCGAGGCTTGCCGTCTCGTCGTTGAGACGGATGATCTCATCGGCGACTTCGTTGGCCTTGCCACGCATATTTCGTGAGCGCTCGACCCGGGTCGCGATACGCCGCAGGTTTTCGATCAGGACGAAGCGGATGAAGGAGGGCAGTGCCCACAGCTCACCGATTTCCAGCGATTCCTTGTCCTGAAAACCATCGACCATCGCTTCGAGCGCGTCGGTGGAGACGGTGCTGTGGGTGTGCGCGACATAAAGCCAGGCGAGCGCCAGCACGCGCGGTATTTCATTGCCGCCGACCGACATGCGCGGCAACTGTCCATAGAACCGCCGGGGGAAGTCCCGCCTTACTTCCTGGATGGCCTCCTCGACGATGTAGTGATTGTCGAGCAGCCATTCCGCTGCGGGAGTGATGGTCGCACCGGCATCCACATCGGCCGCCGTCGCGCGATAGACGCGAAGGATTTCCTTTTCATTCTCCCGATGCCGCTGGAAGAAGTCGAAAGGACCGAAACCCGGCAGGCTGCGCGCTCCGTCGCGGCTGAGCTCTACCCCGCACGCCCGCAGCTCCTCGGTGTTGAAATAAGTCGAGCGGATCGAATCGTTATGGTCGATCTGCTTGGCTTCGTTCTCGCGTTGGGAACCGGTCGGCGTGGTATGAAGGGACATGGATACGACTTTTCGGTGAGAACTGGTTAGCTGTCGGCCTTGCCTGGATCGGCTGCCCGGGAGATGCCGCTCATCACGTCATTGATGAGGGCCGACCGGATGCACATCCGCGGAGGAAAGAAATAGAGGGCGGCAACGATATTGCAAACGATTGAGCGCAACTGCTGCCTGCTTCTTTACGGATTCTCGCATCACTTGCATCTATCTCCGCGAGCCTGAATAAAGCCTGAACGAAACCAGCCGCTCGAGCGAGAGGATTCTTCGCACCTTCCGCACGCCATCTCGTTTTCCGACGGCGGACGCTATCCGCAGCAAGCGAATTATTACGGCCTATTTTAGCGGAAGTGACCTTACCGCCGCGAGTTCACGTTGCTATTCATGGCGCTCCTGACATGAAACATTGGTGTTGCGCGATGACGATCCAGTTTTCGAACTACATGGCGGAGGTGGTCGCAACGCGGCACTACCTTCACCAGCATCCCGAACTCGGGCTTTCGGAGTTCAATACGTCCGATTTCATTGCCAAGCGGCTCACCGAACTCGGTTACGAAGTCACGCGCGGGCTTGGCAAGACCGGCGTCGTCGCCACTCTGAAGAATGGCACCAGCACACGTTCCGTTGGCATTCGCGCCGATATCGACGCGCTACCGATCCGGGAGGAGACCGGGGCGGAATATGCAAGCAAGAACGAGGGGTTGATGCATGCCTGCGGCCATGACGGGCACACGGCCATGCTGCTCGGCGCGGCGAAGATCATAGCCGAGCGCCGCAATTTCGACGGCACCGTCCATCTCATCTTCCAGCCCGCGGAGGAGAATTTCGGCGGCGCCAAATTGATGATCGAGGACGGGCTTTTTACGCGCTTTCCCTGCGATGCCGTCTTCGGGCTGCACAATGACCCCGGCCTCCCGTTCGGCAAGATCTACGTGAAGGACGGCCCGATCATGGCGGCCGTGGACGAGTGCCGGCTCGTCATCAACGGCCGCGGCGGCCATGGAGCCGAACCGCAGGATACGGCCGACCCGATCGTTGCGGGAGCCAGCATCATCATGGCGCTCCAGACCGTGGTCTCGCGCAACATCCATCCGCTCGATCCGAGCGTCGTCACCGTCGGCGCCTTCAATGCGGGGATTGCCAGCAACGTGATCCCCGAACGGGCGGAAATGGTGATGACCATCCGCTCCTTCGATCCTGCCGTTCGCGATAAGCTGGAGAAACGCATCCGGGCGATCGCCGAGGGCCAGGCGGCAAGCTACGGCATGACAGTCACCATCGAATACAACCGTGGCTATGAGGCGACCGTAAACCACAAGGCCGAGACCGATTTCGTCCGGGATCTTGCCAGGCGCGCGGTCGGCGAGGAGAACTTGGGAGAGATCTCTCGCCCGATGATGGGCAGCGAAGATTTCGCCTATATGCTGGCCGAGCGGCCGGGGTCCTATTTCTTCCTGGGGACGCGCCGGACGGATAACGACCCGCCGCTTCACCACCCGCGTTTCGATTTCAACGATGACGCCCTGCCGATCGGCACCGCCTTCTGGGTGGAGCTGGCGGAAGCCTATCTGCCGGTGGAATAACTCATTGAAATAAAACACCTCCCGCGCCAGCAGGCGCGAGAGGCGTTCGGGTCGGGAACCCTCTTCGTTCCTCGCGATCCAGGGAGGATCAGCGGATCACGGGAACAAGCCGAGCGTCACGGCGCCTACGAAAAGGAAAGCCGCGGTAACGAGCGCGGCATGGGCGGCTGCCTGCCATCGGTGAGCGGAATGGGCGCCTCGGACCGGCATAGACCGCGTATGAACACTGTGCCTGAACTGCCGCATCTGATCTCTCCAAGCCTTTGCGCTGCAATGAGCGTGATCCAATGCTAGCTTATCTCTAGTAAGCCGATAGAGATAAGTTTCTAAGTGGCTGGAGGTTCCGTAGAAAATCTGTTTTCGAGCGGCGGCGATTTCGGAGATTAACGGTTTATTATGCTCTGAGGCAAAATCGAGGCTTCAGTGACCAAACCGATCGAGCGCTATCCGGAAGATATCGGGGTCGATATTGCCGCCAGAAGCAACGGCGATCACGGTGTCGCCGAGCGTCTCACCGTGGAAGAGCGCGGCCGCCAGAGCAACGGCTCCACCCGGCTCGATGACGATCTTGAGACGGTTGAAGGCAAGGGCAACCGCACGGAGCGCCTCATCTTCGCTAACGACGATGCCGGGACCGCAAAGCCGCGCCATGATCGGAAAGGTGATGTTGCCCGGCTGCGGCGTGATGATCGCATCGCAGAGCGAACCAGAAACCGAAGCGTTGCGCTCGATCCTGCCGGATGCGAGCGAACGAGTGACATCATCGAACCCCTGGGGTTCGCACGGGCAGGCCCGAAGCCGCGAGGCCTTTGCCGCTAGGGCGAGCGCCACACCGGAGATAAAACCACCGCCGCCCGTAGGCACCAGCACGTCCGCGCTGCCAATACCCTGTTCCTCCGCCTGTTCCGCAATCTCAAGGCCCGCCGTGCCCTGCCCGGCGATCACCAGCGGCTCGTCGAAAGGCTTGATGAGCGTCAGCTCTCGCTCCTCGGAAAGTCTGTCGCCGATCGCATCGCGATCTTCGCTCGCCCGGTCATAGAAAACGACCTCGGCGCCATAGGCTCGGGTATTCTCGATCTTGATGCGCGGTGCATCCGACGGCATGACGATGACGCTTGGAATACCGTGCATTCTTGCGGCCAGCGCAACGCCTTGCGCGTGATTACCCGACGAAAACGCGATGACGCCTTTCGCTCTCACCTGCGGCTCGAGCGCTGAAATCGCCGACCATGCACCGCGGAACTTGAACGAGCCGGTATGCTGCAGGCATTCCGGTTTCACGAAGATCCGTCGTCCTGCAATCTCATCCAGGAATGGAGAGGAAAGCAGGGGCGTACGACGAATATTGCCGCCCAGACGTTTCCGGGCGGCTTCGATCATGGCGATATCGGTCATACGAGTATCCGAAGTGAAAAAGGCCTGTCTGGTCAAGCCAGCGTATAGGCGGTTTTCACGACGGTAAAGAACTCTGCGGCATATTTGCCCTGTTCGCGCGGGCCGAAGGAGGATGCCTTGCGACCGCCGAAAGGCACGTGGAAATCGACGCCCGCCGTCGGCAGGTTCACCATCACCATGCCGGCCTCGGAATTGCGCTTGAAGTGGGTCGCGTGCTTCAGGCTGGTGGTCGCGATGCCGGCGGAGAGCCCGAACGGCGTGTCGTTGGCGGTTGCCAGCGCTTCCTCGTAGTTCTTCACCCGGATGACCGATGCGACCGGTCCGAAGATCTCCTCGCGCGAGATCCGCATCTGGTTGGTCGCTTCGGTGAACAGCGTCGGCTGCAGATAAAAGCCGGGCGTGTCACGCTTCACGAGTTCGCCGCCGAAGGCGAGCTTGGCGCCCTCGTTTTTGCCGATCTCGATATAGTCGGTGTCCTGCTTCAGCTGCTTGTCGTCGACGACCGGGCCGATATGGCTGCCGGCCTTCATGGCGTTGTCGACGTTGAGCGTCTTCAGCTTCTCGGTGAGTGCCGCCACGAACTTGTCGTGGATGCCTTCCGTCACGATCAGGCGAGACGAAGCGGTGCAACGCTGGCCGGTCGAGAAGAAACCGGAATTGGCGGCGGCTTCGACGGCGACGTTGAGATCCGCGTCGTCGAGGACGATCATCGGGTTCTTGCCGCCCATTTCGAGCTGGAACTTGCGGTTATGCTCGATCGAGGCGAGCGCGACGCGCTTGCCAGTGCCAGTGGAGCCGGTGAAGGTGATGCCGGCGAGATCTGGGCTGTCGAGCATGGCCTGGCCCACGACCGAGCCGCGGCCCATGACGAGGTTCAGGACGCCCTTCGGCAGGCCGGCGCGGTGGAGGATGTCGACGATCGCCCAGCCACAGCCAGGCACCAGATCGGCAGGCTTGAAGACGACGGTATTGCCGTAGCAGAGCGCCGGCGCGATCTTCCATGCCGGGATGGCGATCGGGAAATTCCACGGCGTGATGATGCCGATGACGCCGAGCGGTTCGCGGGTTATCTCGACGCCGATATTCGGACGGGCGGAAGGCACCAGTTCGCCGGTCAGGCGCAGTGCTTCGCCGGCGAAGAAATCAAAAATCTGGGCGGCGCGGATGACTTCGCTGGTCGCTTCCGGAAGGATCTTGCCTTCCTCGCGGGCGAGAAGCGCGCCGAGCTCGTCCTTGCGGGCGAGGATTTCGTCGGAGGTCTTTCTAAGGATCGCGTGGCGTTCGAGGATGCCGGAGCGCGACCATGCGGGAAACGCTGCCTTTGCCGCGGCGATCGCGGCCTTGGCGTCTTCGGCACCACCCTGCGCGTACATGCCGACGACATCGTTGATATCGGAAGGATTGATGTTCTTAGAAGCCTCGCTCCCAACCCATTCGCCGTCAATCAGATTCTGGTAGATGGTCATGCTCAGCTCCTCTCGCTTCATCGATGGCTGCTGCTTTACGATGCCAGAGCCGAGCATTCAATAGTATGACTAAATGTTTTCCTCGACCGCGGCCAAGGACCCCGACGCGGAGGCCACGCCTAGCTTCACCAGGGCCTTGACGGGAAGGTGGTCGGAAGCGAGACGTGCAAGAGGGCTATCATGGGCCTCAACGCTTTCGATGAGGCCCGGTCTGTTAGCCATGATGCGATCGAGCGCCAGTACCGGCAGGCGGGAAGGAAAGCTCGGAATCGCCGGAGGCAGACCGAAAACGGTGGCGAGCGTGTTGAGCGAGGATCGGTCTCCGAGCCGCCATTCGTTGAGGTCGCCGAGCAGGATAGTGGGCTGCTCCTCGCGAGAACGCAGGATATCGATGATCATCCGCGTCTGCTGATGGCGCGATCGATGGAGAAGGCCGAGATGCGCGGCGATGATCCTCAGCGCGCGTCCGTTGTTGAGCTCCAGTTCCGTGATCAGCGCGCCGCGCGGCTCAAGCCCCGGCAGTTTCACCTGATGGACGTCGCGCACCAATCCTTCCCGGAAGAAGACGGCATTGCCATGCCAACCATGCGCCCTTGAGACCCCTAGAAGCGGCACAGGAAAGAGACCCGCCTCCCGCTCAAGCCATGCGAGGTCCAGCAGGCCTCGACGCTCTCCAAACCGGGTATCGGCCTCCTGCAATGCGATGAGATCCGGCGCGATTTCGCGAATGACGTGGCTCGTGCGGGCGGGATCGAACTTGCCGTCCACGCCTACGCATTTATGCACGTTGTAGGAGGCGATCAGCATGCTGGCGGGATCGCGCAGCGGGATGCTTCCTCTTCCGCCGCGATTCTTCCTGTCACGGATCGAAGCGATAATCCTTGCCGGAAGAGTGTCGCCTTTTTTTCGCATGACCGTCATTACGTTCGCAGATGCACGAAATTATAAAAGGTTTAACCGGCCGGGCCAGCAGTTTCCTATTCAAAGATAGGGGGACCCGAGCCACAGCACCCGTTCGATGAGCCGCACCGGGAACGGTCGTGATCGCAGGCCCTCCAGCGTCACTTCCGTTGCTGAGGAAATGGCCAGATCGATCCTTCGTTCCAGCGCCTCGGCAAAAGGTCGATCGAGAACTTCCAGATCAACCTCGAAATTCAGCCGCAGGGAACGCGGATCGAGATTGGAGGAACCCACATAGGACCAGCATCCGTCGATCACCAGGAGCTTGGAGTGATTGAAGGGCCCGGATGCTCTCCAGATGCGGCAGTAATTCTTGAGCATCTGGTCGAACTGGGCGGTCATCGCCCGGTCGACCAAAACAAGATTGTTCGCGGTCGGAACGACGATATCCACCTCGACGCCACGCCTGGCGGCAGTGACGAGCGCCGTGATGAGCTCGCGGTCCGGCAGGAAATAGGGTGAGACGATGCGGATTGAGGAGCGGGCCACGGAAAAGGCTCCCATCAGCATCTTGTGGTTGGTCTCCACGCTGCGGTCCGGCCCGGAGGAGACGGCTCGAATGGCCACGGGTGATCCCGGTTCCGTGCTGGGCGGCAGGAGCTTCCAGGCTTCGCCTTCCAGCACCTCATCCGTCGCGAAGCGCCAGTCGGCCGCTGCGATCGCGAAAAGATCCCCCGCCACAGGACCGGTGACGCGGAAATGTGTGTCGAAGGCGCATTTATTGCCGCTCATCTCGCTCGAAAAACCCTCGCGGATGTTCATGCCGCCAGTGAAGGCGATGCTCCCGTCGACCACCATGATCTTCCGGTGCGTGCGCAGATTGGCATAGGGAAGCCGCAGCCCCATGATGACATTGCCGTTGAAGACATCCGCGGTGACACCTCCTTCGCGCAGCACTCCCAGGACGCTCGGCACCGAATACCGGGCGCCCACCGCGTCGATCAGCACCCGCACCGTCACGCCACGTTTGACTGCAGCGACAAGGGCGTCGACGAAGCGGTGACCGATCCTGTCGCGATCGAAGATATAGGTTTCGAGAATGATGCTGCGGCTGGCGGTGTCGATCGCCTTCAGCATCGCGCCGTAGGCCTCGTCGCCGGTATCGAGCAGGGTAATCGTATTGCCGCTCGTCAGCCGGTGGCGGGTCACCCGATCTCCGAGCGTCTTCATGGCGCGAAACCGGTGGCCGAACCTCTTGGCCGTCATCTCGCCCGTCACGTCATAGGAGGCAACATGGTCCCTGATATATCCCTGAACATCCGAGCGGCGGTCACCAATGACGTTGCGGCGGATTCGATTGATACCGGCGATGAGATAGAGCAGCGCCCCGATAATCGGCGAAAGCACGATGATGCCGACCCAACCGATTGCGGAACGGACCTCCTCCTTGGTCATCGCGGCATGGATCGCCGCCGCCGTCCCCGCCAGGACCGAAACAGTGAAAAGGATATGCGGCCAGTGGGTTTCTGCGAGTTCCAGCATCACGCGAAGATATAGGCACGCGCACGACCTGCGCAATCGGAGCCGGAACAAAGCCTGTTCCGGCTCCGCAATGGCTCAGAGAGCTTCGAGCTGTTTCGCGAAAGCGTCGAGCGAGGCTTCGAAAGTATCGAAGATGAAGTCGATTTCCTTTTCCGTGATGATGAGCGGCGGGCAAAGCGCCAGCGAATCCCCGATCGCTCGTGAAATCAGTCCTTTCTCCAGCATCACCGAAAACAGCTTCGGACCGAGCTGCCCGGCGCTGTAGCCTTCGCGCGGCTTGAGCTCCAGCGCTCCGATGAGCCCGACACCGCGCGCCTCAATGGCCAGCGGATGGCCTTCCAGCGCCTTCAGCCTCTTCAGGAAATGCGGGCTCAGCGCCCGGACATTGCCGAGGAGGTCGCGCTCCTCGATGATGGCGATGTTTTCCAGTGCGACCGCCGCCGCGACCGGATGGCCGGCGGCCGTGACGCCGTGGCCGAAGGTACCGATCTTCGCCGACTCGTCCGCCAGCGGCTCATAGACCTTCTCGTTGATGAGAAGCGCCGAGATCGGCTGGTAGGAGGAGGAAATCTGCTTGGAAAGCGTAATGATATCCGGCTGCAGGCCATAGGTGGTCGTGGCGAACATCTCGCCGGTGCGCCCGAAGCCGCAGATCACCTCGTCGGCGATCAGAAGGATGTCGTATTTCTTCAACACTTTCTGGATCGCTTCCCAATAACCGGCTGGCGGCACGATGACACCACCAGCGCCCATCACCGGCTCACCGATAAAGGCGGCGACAGTCTCCGGCCCTTCCTTGAGGATGAGGTCCTCCAGCTCCTGGACGCAGCGCTGCACGAAGGCTGCTTCCGTCTCTCCCTCCTGCTTGAAGGCGCGATAGTGCGGGCAGGACGTATGCAGGATGCCGGCAATCGGCAGATCGAAGGAACGGTGATTGTTCGGCAGGCCCGTCAGGCTGGCGCTGGCGATGGTGACGCCGTGATAACCCTTCACGCGCGAAATGATCTTCTTCTTCTCCGGCTTCCCCAGCGCATTCGACCGGTACCAGACGATCTTGACCGCCGTGTCGTTGGCCTCCGACCCCGAATTGGTGAAATAGGCCTTCGACATGGGAACCGGCGCCATCTGGATCAGCTTTTCGGCGAGATCGACAGACGGTCCGTGGGTCCGGCTTGTGAAGGTGTGGTAATAGGGCAGCTTCGCCATCTGGCGCGCGGCGGCTTCTACCAACCGGTTCTCGCCGAAGCCGACCGCCACGCTCCAGAGGCCGGACATGGCTTCCAGATACTTCTTGCCGTTGTTGTCGTAGACATAGACCCCCTCGCCCCGGTCCATCACCAGCGAACCGTCGCGCTCGAGCGCTCTGGCATTGGTGTAGGAGTGAAGCTGATAGGCTTTGTCCCTGGCTTCGATGGAATTCGGCTGAATGGTCACGGCGATCTCCTGTGAGACTTGCTGCGCGTTCGGACTTGGGGCGCATATAAATCTCATAGGCGGAAACACGGGCCTTTGACAGCCCGTGCCCATGAATTCGGCTGGCCTTTTGTTCAAAATAATTGACGCAAGGCGCCTGCGGTCATTTCATCATTTCGCCGTCATCGCGGCAATCGGCGGCTCAGCACCTTGCGGGATAGGGCTCGTATATTCCTGCCCCTTCCGGCGCTTCTTGAGGTCCGCCCAGGCGGCCTCCCGGAGCTGATCGCTTTCGAGTGCCGCCAGGCCCGTGGCCGCAAGCGCCTTGGCGGCCGAGATCATGCCCTTGTGGGCGAGCGGGCTCTGGCCTTGGGCAACCACCTGCCAGGTATGGAGTTGCGTGCCGATCGCATGCGTCGCGCCATAGGCCTGCACGGTCGGAACTACCCAGCTCACATCACCGACATCGGTCGAGCCGCCCATCTGGCGGACTTCGTTATGCGGCGGCAGGATGAAATCGGCGAGCGCGATGTCGCGCTGCTCAAGCCGCTCCTGGGCCCAGCTTGCGGCAATGTCCTCCGCGGTCAGCGTGCCTCGGATCTGTTCGGCAAAGCCGAGATCGGCCTCATCGAATTCCGGCGGGCCCAAGCTTTCCCAGATGTCCTGCATCGCGTCCATCAACGGTGTGTTGACCATCAGGTTGGAAACGCCGGAAAGTATGGTGCTCTCGACCTTGGTTTCCGTCATCAGCGCGGCCCCCTCGGCCACCTTCTTGACCCGCTCGATGAGGGAGATGAGACCGGGCAGCTCTGGTGAGCGCACCACATAGCGAACCTTGGCATGCGCCTGGACGACATTGGGAGAGATGCCGCCGGTATCGAGGACCGCATAATGGATGCGGCAATCCGACGGCATGTGCTCGCGCATATAGTTGATGCCGACATTCATCAGCTCGACGGCATCGAGCGCGCTGCGCCCGAGCTCGGGAACCGCCGAAGCATGAGCGGCCCGCCCCGTGAAGGTGAAATCGATACGGCAATTGGCGAGCGAGGTTTCGCGCTGGACGCCGGCGAAATTGCTCGGATGCCAGCTGATGGCGATATCGACGTCCTCGAATGCTCCAGCCCGCACCATGAACGCCTTTGCCGCACCCCCCTCTTCGGCGGGGCAGCCGTAATAGCGTACGCGGCCGGGCGTGCCGGTCTTTTTCAGCCAGTCCTTCAGTGCAGTCGCGGCAAGAAGCGAAGCTGCTCCGAGAAGATTGTGCCCGCAACCATGGCCGTTCGCGCCCTGCGTAACGGGATCGACATGGGCAATGCCTGCCTTCTGGCTCAACCCGGCAAGCGCGTCGTATTCGCCGAGAAAGGCAATGACGGGGCCGCCTTCGCCGGCTTCACCGATCAGCGCGGTTGGAATGCCAGCCACGTTTTCGGCGATCCGGAAGCCCTGCGCTTCCAGCATCTCGCGATGGGCGGCCGCCGAAAGCGTCTCCATGTAACAGGTCTCCGGCGTCTCCCACACCCGGTCGCTGAGTTCGGTGAAGACCTCCTTCTTCTTGTCAATGAGGTCCCAGATGAGCGGGCGATTGGAGCTGCCTGTCGTCATGAAATATCTGCCTTGGCTAACTTGGTCTGCGGTGGGAAGGGCGGACCGTACCCCATTCTTTTCGCCTCGGGAATGCGGCCAACCCCGAAAATTAAGGATTCGGCAGCCTTGACGGCACGCAGAAAGCGCAAGTGGGCGCGCCCTCTGCAATTGTCACGCGGTGGTGTCTCGACAAGTCAATCATAATCGCTATGCTCCGCCGCATGGTCCGACGGTGACTTCGCAGAACAATAAAAAACGGCAAAAAACGTTTGGGTGAGCGGCAGAAACTGGGAAAAAATTTCCACAATACATCTCGGGCGTAAAAATTTGGGGGTAGCCCCGAATTCAAAACGATGAGAAGAGGTTGCGGAATTCGCGACGAACTTCTCGAGAAGGAAAGCAGTAGTCGGCCGGTCGGTACAGCATTCGCCGGCCAGGAGGTGAAGAAAAGAACAATACCACTTGAGGCGCCAGGGAGCGCGCCACTTGAAAAAACGAAATCAACCTGACCGGCTTTTGCCGGCAAAGGTATTGGGAGACTAGTCATGAAAGTCAAACTCGCACTTGCCGCAGCGCTTCTGTCGGCAACGTTCTTCGCAAGCGCAGCCAGCGCGAAAACCTTCGTCTATTGCTCCGAAGGTTCTCCGGAAGGCTTCGATCCGGGCCTTTACACCGCCGGCACTACTTTCGACGCTTCGGGTCATCCGATCTACAGCCGCCTGCTGGAGTTCGAACCCGGCACGACCAAGCCGGTCGCCGGCCTCGCCGAAAGCTGGGAAATCTCGGAAGACGGCACCGTCTACACCTTCAAGCTGCGTTCGGGCGTGAAGTTCCAGACGACGGACTTCTTCACCCCCACCCGTGAGCTGAATGCCGATGACATCGTGTTCTCGATCGGTCGTCAGATCAAGACCGACGATCCGTGGCATCAGTACGTCCCCGGCACCTCGTGGGAATATGCCGCCGGTATGGGCTTCCCGGATCTGATCAAGTCGATCGAAAAGGTCGACGACCTGACGGTCAAGTTCACGCTGAACCGCCCGGAAGCGCCCTTCCTCGCCAACCTGGCCATGCCCTTCGCTTCGATCATGTCGAAGGAATATGCCGACAGCCTCGACGCCGCCGGCAAGAAGGAACAGCTGAACCAAATGCCGGTCGGCACCGGCCCGTTCACCTTCGTCGGCTATCAGCAGGATGCGGTGATCCGTTATAAGAAGAACGCGGACTACTGGGGCCCGGCTCCGAAGATCGACGATCTCGTGTTCGCCATCACAACGGATGCTTCCGTTCGCTACCAGAAGCTGAAGGCTGGCGAATGCCACCTGATGCCCTATCCGAACGCCGCCGACGTGAAATCCATGAAGGACGATCCGAACCTTACGGTTCTTGAGCAGGAAGGCCTGAACGTCGCCTACATGGCCTACAACACCACCCAGGCTCCGTTCGACAAGGTGGAGGTCCGCAAGGCGCTCAACAAGGCCATCAACAAGCAGGCGATCGTCGACGCGGTCTTCCAGGGCATGGCAACGCCGGCCAAGAACCCGATCCCGCCGACCATGTGGTCCTACAACAACGCCATCGAGGACGATGCCTACGACCTCGATGCCGCCAAGAAGATGCTCGAAGAAGCAGGCGTCAAGGACCTTTCCATGAAGGTCTGGGCCATGCCGGTATCGCGCCCCTACATGCTGAATGCCCGCCGTGCGGCGGAAATCATCCAGGATGATTTCGCAAAGATCGGCGTGAAGGTCGAGATCGTCTCCTACGAATGGGCTGAATATCTCGAGCGCTCCAAGGACAAGAACCGCGACGGCGCTGCCATCCTCGGCTGGACCGGCGATAACGGCGACCCGGACAACTTCCTCGATACGCTGCTCGGCTGCGACGCAGTTGGCGGCAACAACCGCGCTCAGTGGTGCAACGAGGAGTTCAACTCGCTCGTGAAGAAGGCAAAGACGACCGCGGACCAGGAAGAGCGTACTCAGCTCTATGAGGAAGCACAGGTCGTCTTCAAGCGCGAAGCTCCCTGGGCAACGCTCGACCACTCCCTGTCCATCGTTCCGATGCGCAAGGGCGTGACCGGCTTCACCCAGAGCCCGCTTGGCGATTTCACCTTCGAAGCGGTCGATATTTCCGAATAATAGCCGTTTCTTAGCATTTTTTGCCGCGGGGCGCGTTGCGTTTCCCGCGGCAATTGCTTTATGAGACCCGGAAAAATGTGGCGGAGACGCCTCAATTGCCGCGTTCATGGCTTGACAAAACCATGAATCGGTCAAGAACCAAAAACCATCGAAGGTTTCGAATGTTTGGCTTTCTCCTGCGGCGGCTCGCCGTATTGATCCCGACCTTTCTTGGGGTCTCCATCATCGCTTTTTCCTTTATCCGACTTCTGCCGGGCGATCCCGTCGCCCTCCTTTCCGGCGAGCGTGTGATGTCGCCGGAACGCCATGCCCAGATCAGCGCGCAGCTCGGCCTCGACCGCCCGCTGGTCATGCAATATTTCGACTATCTCGGCGGTGTGGTGACCGGTGACTTCGGGTCTTCCATCGTTTCCAAGCAGCCGATCCTGGACCAGTTCCTGGCTCTATTCCCGGCAACGGTCGAGCTTTCCTTCTGTGCCATCATCATTGCCATCGCGCTCGGCATTCCGGCCGGCGTGATCGCGGCGATCAAGCGCGGCTCCTTCTTCGACCAGTCGCTGATGGGCATCGCACTCGTCGGTTATTCCATGCCGATCTTCTGGTGGGGTCTGCTTCTTATCATCCTCTTCTCCGGCATCCTGCAATGGACGCCCGTCTCCGGCCGCATCTCTCTGATGTTCTTCTTCCCGCCGGTCACTGGCTTCATGCTGATCGACTCGCTGCTCTCCGGCCAGAAGGGCGCCTTTGTTTCGGCGCTTAGCCACCTCGCGCTGCCCTCGATCGTGCTTGCGACCATTCCGCTCGCAGTCATCGCCAGGCAGACGCGCTCGGCCATGCTGGAAGTGCTGTCGGAAGACTATGTCCGCACCGCGCGCGCCAAGGGCCTGTCGCCTTTCCGTGTGGTCGGCATCCATGCGCTGCGCAACGCCATGATCCCGGTCGTGACGACCATCGGCCTGCAGATCGGCGTCATGCTCGCCGGCGCGATCCTCACGGAGACGATCTTTTCCTGGCCGGGCATCGGCAAATGGATGGTCGATAGCGTCTTCCGGCGCGACTACCCGGTCATCCAGGGCGGTCTGCTGCTGATCGCCGGTATCATCATGTTGGTCAATCTCGTGGTCGATCTGCTTTACGGCCTGATCAACCCGCGTATCCGCCACTAGAAGGAAAGAAACCCCATGGCCGATACTGTCATCGACAAGGCACCCGAGGCGGCCTCGACCGCCCAGCTTCGCCGCCAGATGCTCAAGGAGTTCTGGTTCTACTTCTCCGAAAACCGCGGCGCCGTGATCGGCCTGTTCGTTTTCCTCGCGCTCGTCATCGTTGCCGTCCTGGCACCGGTGATCGCTCCGCACTCGCCGTTCGAACAATACCGTGACGCAGTTCTGATACCGCCGGTCTGGACCGACGGCGGCCGTGCGAGCTTCCTGCTCGGCACCGATCCGGTCGGCCGCGACATTCTCTCGCGCCTGATCTATGGAGCGCAGTATTCGCTGTTCATCGGGGTTTTCGTAACGACGCTTTCCCTCACCGGAGGCATCCTGGTCGGCCTCATCGCCGGCTATTACCGCGGATGGGTCGATACCGTCATCATGCGTCTGATGGACATCATCCTGGCCTTCCCGTCGCTGCTGCTCGCACTTGTGCTTGTCGCGATTCTCGGGCCTAGCCTGACCAACGGCATGATCGCCATTGCGCTTACCTTGCAGCCGCATTTCGTGCGCCTCACCCGCGCCGCGGTGATGTCGGAAAAGACCCGCGACTACGTGACGGCTGCGCGTCTCGCCGGCGCCGGTCCGCTGCGGCTGATGTTCCGCACCATTCTGCCGAACTGCACTGCACCGCTGATCGTCCAGGCGACGCTTTCCTTTTCGAACGCCATCCTCGATGCAGCCGCCCTCGGCTTCCTTGGAATGGGTGCCCAGCCGCCCGCACCGGAATGGGGCACGATGCTCGCCGAAGCGCGCGAGTTCATCCTGCGCGCGTGGTGGGTGGTCACTTTCCCCGGCCTCGCAATCCTCATCACCGTTCTCGCCATCAATCTGATGGGCGACGGGCTGCGCGATGCGCTCGACCCGAAACTGAAGAGGTCCTGACATGGCGCTTCTGCAAATCGACAATCTGACCGTCGAATTCGAAACCGCAAACGGCTGGTTCAGGGCCGTTGATGGCGTATCCATATCCGTCGACAAGGGCGAAGTGCTGGCGATCGTCGGCGAGTCCGGCTCCGGCAAGTCCGTCGCCATGCTGGCTGTCATGGGCCTGCTTCCCTGGACGGCGAAAATCACCGCCGACCGAATGCTCTTCGAAGGTCGCGACATCCAGAACATCGATCCGGCCGAACGGCGTAAGCTGATCGGCAAGGATATCGCGATGATCTTCCAGGAGCCGATCGCCAGTCTCAATCCGTGCTTCACGGTGGGTTTCCAGATCGAGGAGGTGCTGCGCATTCATCTTGGCCTCGGAAAGAAGGAGCGCCGCGCCCGCGCGATCGAACTCTTCAAGCTGGTCGGTCTGCCGAACCCGGATGAGCGCCTGAGCCACTTCCCGCATCAGATGTCGGGCGGACAATGCCAGCGCGTAATGATCGCAATCGCGATCGCCTGCAATCCGAAGCTTCTGATCGCCGACGAGCCGACCACCGCGCTCGACGTGACAATCCAGAAGCAGATCCTCGATCTCCTGATATCGCTTCAGGCCAAAACCGGCATGGGCCTCATCATGATCACCCATGATATGGGCGTCGTGGCCGAGACCGCCGATCGGGTGGTCGTGCAGTACAAGGGCCGTAAGATGGAGGAGGCAGACGTGCTTTCTCTCTTCGAGAACCCGAAGAGCAACTATACCAAGGCGCTGCTCGCTGCCTTGCCGGAGAACGCGACAGGCGATCGGCTCACCACCGTATCCGCCTTCTTCGACGGCACGCCCGAGCCCGCGGAGGCACGCTGATGACCGATACCTTGACCAAGAATACCATGCTCGAAGTGCGCAATATCAAGCGCGACTACGAGCTGCCCGGCGGCCTTTTCAAGCCAAAGAAGACCATTCATGCGGTGAAGGGCGTCTCCTTCTCGCTGGAGCGTGGCAAGACATTGGCAATCGTCGGTGAATCCGGTTGCGGCAAGTCCACCCTCGCCCGCATGCTGACCTTCATCGACGAGCCGACCTCCGGCGAACTCTATATCGACGGAGACAAGATCGACACGCGGCCCGGCCACCTCACGTCCGAGATGCGCCAGAAGGTGCAGATCGTTTTCCAGAACCCCTACGGCTCGCTCAACCCGCGCCAGAAGATTGGTGACGTTCTCGGAGAGCCGCTGGCGATCAACACCGGTATGAGCGCTGCCGAACGACGTGATCGCGCCACAGAAATGTTGGTGAAGGTCGGCCTTGGGCCGGAACACTACAATCGCTATCCGCACATGTTCTCCGGCGGCCAGCGCCAGCGCATCGCAATCGCCCGCGCGCTGATGTTGAACCCCAAGCTGCTCGTGCTCGACGAGCCCGTTTCCGCACTCGATCTTTCGGTGCAGGCACAGGTGCTGAACCTGCTCGCCGACCTGCAGGACGAGTTCGGCCTCACCTATGTCTTCATCAGCCACGACTTGTCCGTCGTGCGCTACATCGCCGACGAGGTGATGGTGATGTATTTCGGCGAGGCGGTGGAATACGGCACCCGCGACGAGGTCTTCTCCGATCCGAAGCACGAATATACGCGCACCTTGTTCAAGGCGACGCCACGCGCCGACGTAGAGTCGATCCGCGAGCGTATTGCAAAGAAGAAGACCGCCAGCGCGGCTTGATCGCTATTCCACGAAAATCCTGACGCTGGCGGCACGGCCGGCAGCGTCGATCACTGTCAGTGTCGAATATCCCGCCCCATCCGGCATCCATTCGCTGGTGCGACGGCGGGAAATCTCCGCAAGCGGCCTGCCATTGGCAAGCCACCGGAAGGGTGCGCGGCCGCCCTGCAATTTGAGCGCCAGCGGCGAAATCTCTCCCGAACGAGCACCGAGATCGACCTTTGCCCCCTCCGGCGGATAGACGATCTGCGGTGCCCGCTCGCGCGTCGACGCGGAAATCAGGCCGCTCGACGTCGTGGAAAAGCGCCGCTGGCTGATCGGCAGTTCGGACTGCGCGATCCGCATTGCACCTGCGGGAGCGGCAGGCAGCGGTGTAATCGGAACGCCTGACTTCGAGAAGGCCTCGAAGAGGATCGGCGCCGCCGTCTGATATCCGGCGATCCCCGGAACCGCACCGTTATCCGGCCGCCCAACCCAGACACCCAGCACGTAGCGTCCGTCGAAGCCCACCGACCAGGCATCGCGATAGCCGTAGCTTGTGCCGGTCTTATAGGCGATGCCGAGCCGACGGCTCCCCTGCGGAGGCAGGACATCGGAAAGAATGTCGGCCACATGCCACGCCGCGGTGGGTTCCAGCAGCGGTTCACCGTCGATCAGGCCGGGCTGATCCTCGATACCATTGCCGAGCCGCATCGGCTGGCCACGATTGGCGAGCGCCGCATAGGCCTGCACGAGATCCTTCAATGTGATGCCGACGCCGCCAAGCCCGATCGCCAGTCCCGGCGCCTCGTTGGGCGGCAGGACCGGCCGCACCTCCGCTCGACGGAAGCGCACCATCAGCCGCGAGGGGCCGACCGCATCGAGCAACCGCACCGCCGGCACGTTGAGCGACAATTGCAGCGCCTGCCGGACACTGACATCGCCCTGATAGCTCATATCGAAATTCTTTGGCCGGTAGCCGAAGAAATCCGCAGGCCGATCTTCTATGATCGTCTCCTGGCTCACCAGCCCCTGCTCGAAAGCAAGGCCATAGATGAAGGGTTTCAATGTCGAGCCCGGCGAACGATTGACCCGCGTCATGTCGATCCAGCCGGAACGGCTCGCGTCAAAATAATCGGCCGAGCCCACTTCGCCGACAATCTCGCCCGTCGTGATATCTGCCATCACCATGGCAACGGAAACCCGCGGACTGAGCTTGGCGGCTGTCTCACGCGCAACATGCTCCAGCCCTTGCTGAATGCTGCGTCTCAATGTCGTGCTGTGTCGGTCTGATCTCGGCTCCTTGCGGATCGCCGCTTCCGCCAAATGTGCTGCATAGGCCGGCAGATGGAGACGCCGGGTGGGAATAGCATCGCCCGCGGCACGATCCGCCTCGCCATCTCCCAATACGTCCTCGACAGCCGCTCTCATCAGCACGCGTTCGCGGACAATCTTCGCCGTTTCGAAATGCCGGTCCGGCCTTCGCCCCTCCGGTGACTGTGGCAGGGCAACAAGCAATGCCGCCTCCGCCACTGTCAACCGACGGGGTTCCTTACCGAAATAGGCGAGGCTCGCTGCCCGCACCCCTTCCAGATTGCCGCCATAGGGGGCATGGGTGAGGTAGAGTTCGAGTATATGCTCCTTGCTCAGCCTTCGCTCGATCTGGACAGCGCGCACGAACTGCAGGAGCTTGGCGGAAAGCGAACGGGTTTCGCGTGGCTCGATCAGCCGGGCCACTTGCATGGAAAGCGTCGAAGCGCCGGAAACCACGCGGCCGTTGGTGACGAATTGCAAGGCTGCGCGCCCGACCGCCAGCGGATCGACGCCCGAATGATCGAAAAAGCGCTGATCCTCATAGGCCACCAGCATCTTGAGGAAGCGAGGATCGACATCCGCGACCGAGGTCTTCAGCCGCCAGCGGCCTTCTGGCGTTGCGAAGGCGCGCAACAGCTGACCGTCCGCATCCAGTACCTCAGCGGAAACCACTCCAGCTTTTTCAAGCGGCGGCGGAAAAGCCTTGTCGGCAGCATCGAGACCGAAGACGAGCCCTGCCAACACTGCAAGACTGGCCCCGCAACCGATCAGGATTTTCCGCTGGAACTTCATTTTCCGGACCTTACTGCGCCGCCGATACCTCCATGCGGCCCGTCGCCGTGCGCGCCGAGAATTGCGGACGGTACATGTCTTCCACATTCGCCGCCGGATGATCATAGATACCTGGCGTTACGGCGCGGACGACATAGGCCAGCGTTATCTCGCGATTGTCGCCCGCATTGCGGTTGAAGGCCGCCGCGAACCGGTCGTTGCGGAATTCCGTATGCGCCGCCTCCACCTCGCCGACCCAGTCGAAATTGGCAAGCTGTGCACTGCTGATGAGGCTCGGATTGTCGATCTGGAAACCGGCCGGGAGCAGATCCTGCACGAGAATGCGTGAAGGCCAGTCATTGGTTTCGGTAATCGTCAGCACCACGACGTAACGCTCGTTCTGCTTCGCTTCGGTGACATTCGCCACCTCGCCATCCATCGTGTAATAGGTGCGCTCGATGGTGAAGCCGTCCCCGCCCGCCGGCAGCGGCTCGGCAGGGGCCGCGACGGTCGTAACCGCCGCTTGCAGTGGGTCGCCGCTGTCGTTGCGGACGGTCAGCGGATGATCGAGGAGCGCATCCCCGGACATCTGCGACATCAGCGTGCCACGATGTTCGCCGCCGTTGAGGTCCAGCCGCAGGTTTTCATCGCCATTCTGCAGCGCACGAGCTGCGAGCAGCATCCAGGTTTGCTCCTGCGTGCTGGTATAGCTCTTCTCCCGCCACTCCTTGGCAACGATATCGGCCAGGGGAGCGACGATCGGCGGCACCGGCCGGCTTTCGGCGGCAAGAGCCAGAACCGCGGCCCCATCCCGCAGAGAAGAGCCGTAATCGGAACGGGCAAGGCTCACCTTGTGAACCTGCGCCTGCTCCGACATCTGCAGCGAATCCGCGAAAATATTCCGGGCGCGCTGCTGATCGCCATAGAGCGACAGCGCCGCGGCGATATGCGCTTTGGCTAGAGGGGTCGGGAAGTCGCCGAGCGACGCATCCGCATAATAGCGCAGGTCGCTGATCGCAGCCTTGCGGCTGCGCGCAAGCACATAAAGCGCATAGGCGATCTCGTTGCCTTGGTCGCGCACATTGTTGGTATAGCCGAGTGTGTTCTGCAGGTTTTCCAGCGCTTGTACCAGCGCCTGCTCGGGCACTTCGTAGCCCTGCTCGCGGGCCCGGGTGAGGAAGTCGGTCACGTAGGCATCGAGCCAGAGATCGCCACTGCCCGGACCCCAGAGGCCGAAACTGCCGGCCGACGACTGGTAGGAAAGCACGCGATGGATGGCATCCTGAACCCGCTTCTTCACCTCGGCATCGTCGGCAAGGCCATTCTGCGTTGCCATTTCGCTGAGATAGAGCAGAGGCAACGCTTGGCTGGTCGTCTGCTCGGCGCAGCCATAGGGATAACGGCTGAGGCTCATAAGCAATGCCGGGATATCGAAAGCGCTGGAGCGACTGACATTCACCGCGACGGAGGCTCCGGGCAGGATGCTGTCCGCCAGAAGGTCGCCGTTGACCGTCAGGCTGTTTCCGGGCGCTAGCGAGATGAGACGCCGCGTCGTAACCGGCAGCGCCCCCGGGCGGACGGGAATATCCAGCGCCTGATCCAGCGAGAGGCCGGAAGCATTCGAAAGCCGGATGAAGACTGCGCCGTCGCCCGGTTCTACACCGGTCATAGGCATGGTGAGATCGAGCTTGCCACCCGCCTGAAGGCTGATGGTTTGCTCTGCCCCCTGCTCGACAGCGATCGCATCGTTCGTGGCGATTTCCAGCTTGTAGTCGCCGGCCGGCGCATCGGTATTGGCGATATCGAGTCGGAGGTTCGTCTTGTCGCCAGGAGCAAGGAAACGCGGCAGGCTGGCGGTGATCACCACCGGTTCGCGGATAACCACATCCTTCACCGCATGACCGACACCGCTTTTCGACCATGCGACAGCCATCACGCGGGCCGTGCCGTTGAACTGCGGAATATCGAAGGAGACGTTCGCCCTCCCCTCACCATCAAGCTTCACCGGGCCTGAGAAAAACGCGAGCAGTTTCTCCTTGGGCGGGCTGCCCTGTATCGCCATGCTGCCGCCGTCGCCGCCGGTCCGCAGCCGACCGGTCGCACCAAGCGAACCGTCGATGAGCCGCCCATAGAGGTCGCGGATTTCGAGCCCCAATCGCCGCTGGCCGAAATACCAATCGTCCGGCGCAGGAGGCTCGTAGCGGGTGAGGTTCAGGATGCCGACATCGACGACAGCGACCGTCACATAGGCATCCTCATTGGCGCCTGCACCCGCCACCTGAACCGCAATATCGAGCGGCTTGCGCGGCAGGGTCTGCTCTGGCGCACCCAACGAGACTTGGAGATCGCGATCGGCAGGATCGACCTTTAGCCAGGTAATGCCGATGGATCGCATCGGCATGCGGCTTTCCTGCGCCTCGCCTGGACGGAAGAGCGTTGCGGTAATATAGGAGCCGGCACCCCATTCCGCAGTCACGGGAATCTCGATTTCTCCGCCTTCTGCGCCGATGCTGACGGTATTTGCCGAAATCAGCTCTTCAGCGCCTGCGATCACCATCAGTTCCCCTGCATAGCGTGAGGAAACCTTGAGCTTGGCCGTTTCCCCGACCGCATAGCTCTGCTTGTCGAGCGCGATTTCCAGCGCATCCGGCGTCTCCGTGGAAGTCGCGGTCACGAACCAGCCGGCATCGAACTCGACGCTGGAAGCCGGCCCGCCCGCATCGGCGGTTTCCACTTCCAGGCGGTAACGGCCCCAATTGACGGGAACCGAAATTTCGCCTCCATCCGTCGTGACGTCCAGCGTGCCATTAGAAACCTGGCTCGTACGGGTGACCGGCTCGTAGCGCCACGAATTGCCGTCGCGATACCACTGATAGTCCCGGTCAACCTTGATGAGCTTCCAGGAAAGGCCCTGCATGGCCTGTTTCTGGCCGGCGGCATCCACGGCGATGACGTGGAATTTTCCGACGGAGTTCTCGGCCAGGTCGCCGGAGAATTCCGGCTTTATGCCGATCCGCGCATCCTCGGCTTTCACCGGCAGGGTCAGCGTGCGCTCGACAGCGCGCCCACCGGCCTCCTGCATGCGCACGACGATGTCGGCGGTGACGAGCTGCGTCGTCGACGGAGCTTCGGTGACGGAGGCATCGAAGCTTGCCTTCCCTTGGTCGTCAAGGACGGGGAGAGCATCGAGGGGAATGCGCACCGTCTCGTTGGCCTCCTCGTCCGCCAGACCGAACTGGTAGCCGGGGAAGGAAGCATTCTGCCTGGTTGCCTTCAACACCACTTCGCCTTCGAGATCGAGCCCGGCAGCAGGCGCGCCATAGAGATATCGCCCGTCGATTTCGACAGGCACGGGAGCACCGACCTCTATCTCCTTGGCTTGGCTGGTCATGTCGAACTCGATGCGATCCGGGACGAAGTCATCCACCAGGAAAGGCTTCTCGCCGATCGGCGAACCCTTGGGGTCGGTGAAGACCTGCATCGTCCACGTGCCGCGCATCGCCGTCCGCTGCAGGGGCAGGTCGAGCGCGTAACCGCCAAGGGCACCGGTACTGACCATCCGGCGGTCTTCGACCCCATCCGGCCGCAGGAAGACGAAGGTCAAGGGCAGGTTTTCAATTGCAGCGGCGTCGACATCGCGGGCAAGAGCGGAGGCATGAACCGTTTCGCCGGGCCGATAGATGCCGCGCTCGGTCCACGCAAGAAGATCGATCGCACCGGGCGCCGGGCGGCCGGTAACGCCACGGTCGGATAAGTCGAAGCCAGCGCGGGTCATGTCAAGGAAGACATAATCCTCGTCGCCGTTCCTGGCGGTCAGCATGGCGGGCGCCATGCCGGACGTGCCGCGCGTCAATCCCGCGGTGAAGGTGGCGCGGCCGGCTGCATCGGTCGTCGCGGTGCCGAGTATCTCGTTATTACGGGCAAGGAGCTGCAGTTCCACACCGGCAAGCGGCTTGGCCGAGCCGAGCGACCGGGCAAAGACGTTGAGGCCGTCCGTGCCTGCATATGTGGAGAGCCCGATGTCAGAGACCACGAACCACTGCGTCGCCTTACTGCTCCACTCCTGTGAAACGGCATTGGAGGCGGCAGCCGTCAAAACATAGACGCCGGGCTTGCGGGCGGGGAGCGCCTCGTCGACAGGAAAGCTCGTCGTCACATCCTTGTTGAGATCCTGCGCAAGATCGATCGTACCCTGCCAGACCAGTTCGCCGCTTTCCGTCTCGATCCGCGACGCGCCGTAGCCATCCATCTGGGTGAGGAACTGCGAATTGGTGAGCAGCGAGACGATGTTGCGGTCACCGATGCGGTAGAGCTTCAGATCCGCGCTTTCGGTATTGACCGAAACGATGGGAATGCCGCGCCGCACCGTGGATGGCAGAACAAAAGCATCGCCCGTAAACCGCACCGTCGGCGAGCGATCCTTCACATAAAGATCGAGATCGACTTGCGCCTCCAACGGCTCATCGACCGATGACGGCAGGCCACGCCGGAACGAAACCTTGAGGCGTTGACCATGCGTCAATCCTTCGACGCAGATCTGATTGTCCTTGGCCTCCATTGCTTTGGGCGCCTGACCGTCGACCACGACGAAGGGCGCATAGTCGGTGTTCTTCACCAGAGCTTCGGAAAACTGCACGCAGGCGCGCGGATTGGCGCTATCGGCATCGATCGTATTGCCGACGATCCGAAAGCCCTGCCGCTCGCGCAGATCGTTATAGGCGGCCTGAACGGTACGGGCGTTCACAAGCGCAAGGCTCTGCTTGTAGGCGGTCAGCGCGGAGCGGTAATTCTCCTGTTTCGCCAGCCCTGCCGCCAGAACCGCAAGCGCATCGGCGCGGCTCTGTGAGGTGCGGGTAAGCTGATAGCCGTTGACGGCGGCAAGAACGCCCCGCGCCGTCGCGTCGCTATTGCCGTCGGCCGTGCCGGCCGTGCGCGCCATCTCTATCCAGAGGTCGCCATTTTCCCGTTGGATCGAAAGTGCGCCCTGGAAATTGTAGAGCGCTGTGTCGACATTGCCGGAAAGAAGCTCGTTTTGCGCGATCGTGCGCAATTCTTCCGCACCGTAACCTTTCTGGTTGTCTCCGAGCGACAGGCCTTGCTTCTGCTCGCGCGCCTGCTGGAGCAAATCCTCGGAAAGGAAAGAGAGTTTGGGCGCAGCGCCGATATCCGGCTCTGCAGCCACCTCCACGATCTTGCCGGCAACGGCGCCGGGGAAGGTGTTGAGCTGGTTGAAATCGGACTTGAGGAAGCACCACTGCGCCTTGACGTTGTAGGTGAAGGCCTTGCAGGCATTGTCGCCGATACAGACGGCTTCACACTCGGCCTGGCTGACATTCTGCACCGTGCGCAGATCGAAGCCGAAATAATCGCCATTGGGTGTGGTTTCGATCCGCCGCTCCGCGGCGATCACAGGCGGCACAAGGCCAAATACGGAAAGAACGAGAGCGGAAAAGCCGATAAACGCGCGCTTAGACATGATGTCCTCCCCGTCGCTGGCGTTCTATGCTCTCACTTTTCTAATTTACCTCCGCAATGTCAACGCGCCGCGTCGATTGCAGCCCGGGATTTTCATGAAGGTTTTGCTGCAATGGACGGTTGCTCGAATTCGGTCAATTCATCAGACCGGCAGCGGTGAATCCGCCGTCAACCGAAAGAACCTGCCCCGTAACGTAGGAGGACTGCCGCCCGTCGATCAGGAAGGCGATCGCGGATGCAATCTCCTCCGGCCGCCCGTAACGACGCATCGGCACGGTACGTTGCCACTCTTCCCGGGTCGCTGCGGTATGGTTTTCCCTCACCATCGGCGTTTCGATCGGCCCCGGCGCGATGGCATTGACGCGGATCAGGTCGTCGGCAAGCTCCACTGCCATGATCTTGGTCAGCGTTATCAAAGCGCCCTTGGAAGCACCATAGGCCGAACGGCCGAGATTGCCCTTGATGCCGGAGACGGAGGCGATATGCACGATCGAACCGCCACCGTTCTCCTTGAGGAGCGGCGCCAAGGCCTGTGAAAGAGCAAAGGCGCCCACGACATTGACCTCGTAAATGCGCCGAAGCTGTTCGGCGGTCGTATCGAAGAAGCGGGTGTTAGCGGCAATCCCAGCACTGTTGACCAGAGCCATGAGCGGCCGCGCAAGCTCTCGGCACTGGCCGGCGAGGCGGGAAATCGCCGCCTCGTCGGTGATATCGATTGCCACCGGCGTGACCATGGCGGCTCTGTTGTCGAGCCGGTCCATCAACCGGTCGAGAGCGGAAGCATCGCGATCGGCCGCGACCACATGCCAGCCCGCTTCGATCAGCAGCTCCGCGGTCGAAAACCCGATCCCCGACCCGGCGCCCGTGACGACGACGCTCCCCCGATCCATGTCAATCCTCCCGGTTGCCTATGATGACGAGTTCGAAGGTGACGCCGACCGGATTGTCTCCTCGAGCAAGCCGGCCGTGGTAAATGACGCCATCGGTATCCACGACGGCAACATCGAGCCGCGCCCGCAGGCCTTCCGCAGTCCGTTCCAGCACGCCGTTTTCGATATCGATCTCTGTTGCAAGGCAGTTCACCCGTCGACCGTCCTCGAAGATAGGTTCATAGATGCTGCCGATGCCGTGGATGCTGCCGCTTTCGATGCCAGCTTCGGCGCAAGCGGCTTCGATCGCCGTTGCGATATCCTCGTTTGGGCGGACGCGAAACAGTACGCCGTTGCCAGACAGGCTGTCGCCCTTGGCCGAAAACAGGGTG
This sequence comes from Rhizobium sp. LC145, assembly GCF_001005825.1. Lineage (GTDB taxonomy): Bacteria > Pseudomonadota > Alphaproteobacteria > Rhizobiales > Rhizobiaceae > Neorhizobium. The sequence goes on along the minus strand of NZ_LBHV01000008.1, from coordinate 100,231 downwards.
AAGTTCGTTTCCGGATCGGGGATAGAGGAGAAGGTCGCAGACGCGCTGCCATGACCTTTCACCCAGATCGGGCGGCTCACGACGCTGTCGAAAGGCAGTACATGCCCCATGCGAGGTTTATCTTCGCCCGTATCCCAGATGCCGTGGCAATGCAGAAATGGCGCCCCGTCCCGCTCGCCGACCATCGCGGTCGCGGCGACGAACCTGCCGCCCGCTTCGGGCGCATGGGTTTCGCTGTACCAGGCGGCGTGCTCCTCATCCGGCGAAAGAGCCGGCAGCACATAGCGGAAGGGATCGCAGGCGCCGCCTTCGATCGTGACATAGCCGCCAAGGCAGCCAGCTTCGGCAAAGACCCGCGCGATCCCGTCCATGAAGGTCTCACCAGGCTGAAGCTCTCCTTCGACCGGCCTCAGAACGGTTCTGACGGCCTCTCGCCGCACCTCGGCAACCGGGCCGGGATGCCTGATCTGCCGCATGGCGGATCTTTCCTTCCGTGCAGCATCAGCCATCGATCTCGCCCCGCTTCTGCAATTCCTCGCGGATCATCTTCTTGGTGATCTTGCCATAGGCGGATTTCGGCAGGGCCTCCCAGAAAATGAAACGCTTCGGCATTTTGTAGCGGGACATCTTGCCGCCGATGAATGCGAGGAGTTCCTCCTCGGTCACGGATGTTCCCGGCTTGGCGACACAGACGGCAATCCCCACCTCGCCCCAAAGCGGATCGGGCACGCCCAGCACCGCCACTTCGCTGACTGCGGGATGGGTAAGGAGCTTCTCCTCGATCTCACGCGGATACACGTTGGAGCCGCCGGAAATGTACATGTCAGAAGCACGGCCGGTGATGTAGAGGAAGCCTTCCTCGTCCACGTGCCCGAGATCGCCGGTGCGGAACCAGCCGTTGCGGAATGCCTTCTCGTTGGCTTCCGGATTGTCATAGTAACCTGCGAAAACGGCCGGTCCGGTGCAGCAGATTTCACCGGTCTCATAGGGCGATAGCTCTTCGCCGGCATCGTTCTGGATCGAGACCTGCATTCCGGTCCGCTCCATCCCGCAAGTGCCGATCTTGACGCTCTCCCCGTCTTCCGCCGAATGCAGCGCAGGCGGCAACACCGTGATCGCTCCCGTTACTTCCCCGAGCCCGAAATACTGCACGATGACCGGACCCAGCGCCTTCAGCGCCCGCTTCTGGTCCTCGCGGTACATCGGCGCGCCGGCATAGATCACATATCGCAACGAGGAATGATCGTATTTCTCCGCCGCCGGATGCTCGACCAGCATCTTCAGGATCGTCGGCACGGTGAACATGGTGGAGACGCGCCATTTCTCGACCAGCGCCCAGGCAGCATCGATATCGAACTTCTCCGTCGGCAGCAGGATCGTCTTCACGCCATGCGCCACCTGTGTGAGCTGGTGAACACCGGCGCCATGGGACAGCGGAGCCACCACCAATGAGGCGTCCGCGGACGTAACCCCCGGCATCAGATCGCAAAGGTGATTGTTGACGACGAAAGCCATCTGGCCATGCGTCAGTACCGCCGCCTTGGGCCGTCCGGTCGTGCCCGAGGTAAAGAAGAACCAGCAGGGATCGTCGCGATCGACTGCCGCTTCCACAGGCTTGCGGCCGCGGAATTCCTCGACCAGCGCGTCATAGGAAGGACCGAACCCAGCTTCGCCGATCGCGAGCACGAACCCGACATCGGGATTGCCGCTGCGAACCACTTCCGCATGTTGCGGAAAGGAAGCGTTGCAGATCATGCCAGTCGCGCCGCTTGCCTTAGCGAGATAGGCGACCTCCTCCGGCGTCTGCCGGAAATTCGTCGGCACCCAGACTGCGCCGATCCGGAAGCAGGCGAACATGGATTCGAACATCTGGTTGCAGTTCTGCGACTGCACCAGAACGCGATCACCCTTGGTTACCCCGAAGCGCTCCTGCAATGCGGTCGCCATGGCATCGATGCGGGCCTCGAACTCCGCCCAGGTCCAGGTCTTCTCGCCCCAGACGACGGCGATGCCCTGCGGATCGCGCCGCATGGATTGGGTGACGAAGCGGGCGAGGTTCATGACCCGGGTGGAGCGCGGTAGAAGTCCGCCCTTCGGTCCCGCCTTACCATCCACGCCAGCCGAGGCAATCATGTTCATTTCGCCCGCTCCAGGATCGAGACGTAGTTGGCGACCGCAGCTCCGCCCATGTTGAAGACGCCGGCAAGCGAGGCTTTCGGCAGCTGCATTTCGCCCGCTTCGCCGCAAAGCTGCATGGCCGCCATCACATGCATCGAAACCCCGGTCGCACCGACCGGATGCCCCTTGGATTTCAGACCGCCGGATGGATTGACCGGTAGCCTGCCATCCTTGGCGGTAATGCCTTCCCGGATGACACGATGCCCCTCGCCGGGCTTGGCAAGCCCCATCGCCTCGTATTCGATGAGCTCGGCGATCGTGAAGCAGTCATGCGTTTCCACGAAGCTCAGGTCCTCCAGCGAAACGCCGGCTTCTTCCAGGGACTTTCGCCAGGCCAGCCGAGCTCCTTCAAAAGCGATCGGATCGCGGCGCGACATCGCCAGGATATCGTTGACATGGTTGCGCGCACGGAAAGCCACAGCACGGTTCATGCCGGCCGCAACGTCCGGATGGGCGAGCACGAGCGCCGCTGCTCCGTCGGACACCAGCGAGCAATCCGTGCGCCGAAGCGGCGGTGCGACATAGGGGTTCTTGTCGGAAACCGTATTGCAGAACTCGAAGGAGAAATCCCGTTGCATGTGGGCATAGGGATTCTTGACGCCGTTCGCATGGTTCTTCGCGGCGATCATCGCCAGCTCCTCGGAACGGTCGCCGTAACGCTGGAAGTAATTGCTCGCGATGCGGCCGAATAGGCCGGCAAAGCCACCCTCCACATCCGCTTCTTCCTCACGGAACGAGGCGGAAAGCAGCACATCACCGGTTTCCTTGGTCGGCAGCGAGGTCATCTTCTCAGCGCCGACAACGAGCGCGATCTTGCCGCGCCCGGAGGCGATGAAATCAAGCGCCGAATAGATCGCCGCCGATCCGGTGGCGCAGGCATTTTCCACGCGCATGGCGGGCGTATGGGTAAAGCCGTCCGCCGCCATGGCGACCAGCGCGCCCTGGAAATCCTGCTTGGTGAAGCCGTTGTTGAAAACCCCGACGAAGATGCCGTCGACATCCCTGGCCTCGATGCCCGCATGGGCGAGCGCCGGATTGACAACCTCCGCCATGAGCTCGCGGGTGGTGGGGGCTTCGGATTTCCCGAATTTCGAATGGGCCCAACCGACGATCTGCGCCTGTGTCATGATCTGTCTCCTTTTCGGCTAAACGCGCTCGGGCACTTTCCGTGCCGGCTGCCGCGGCAATCTTCCGGCCGTGGCTCTCTCGGAATTGAACAAGGCTTTCAGCTTCCCCTGGATACGGTCGACCTCCACGCGCAGCAGGTCGGCAAGCTCGACCTGCCTCGCAGGCCCCATGCGGCTGTCGATCGCCGCGATCGACAGCGCTCCGGCGAGGCGGCCGTCCGGAAGCAGGATCGCCATTCCGATGCCCCAGGAATTGGCAACGACACGGCCTGGATTGATCGCATAGCCAGCCTCCCTGGTGCGAGCGACATCCTCGCGAATGATAGCCGGCGAATAACCGGGATATTGTTTCGCGACGATGTCATGCGATCTCTCGATAACGACTTCGACTTCGGCATCCGGAAGCGCCGCCAGCATGGCGAGCGACCCGGCGCCCACACCGAGCGGATTCTGATCGCCGGTGAGCAGCGCATGGGTGCGCACCGGATAGGTCCCTTCCTCGCGATGCAGGCAGACGGCGTAGTCATCCCGCCGCATCGAAACGAAGCTGGTATCGGCAGTCACGGCAGAAAGGCGCCTCAAGCTTTCACCGGCCATCTCCAGAAGCCCATGACGGCGCGAAGCCAGCATGCCGAGCACATAGAGTTCCCCGCCGAGATAGTAGCGGCGGGTCATCTCGTCCTGCTCGACAAGACGGGAGCGCATCAGGGCCATCAGCAATCGCCTCGCCGTCGGCTTGTTGAGACCGCTGCTGGCCACCACATCACCCAGCGTGACGCCGGTATCGGCGCCGCGCCCGACGATCGCCAGAAGCTGCAACGCTCTTTCGACGGCCTGCGCTCCCGAACCGGAAGCGGCAGCACCCCTGACAGCCGACAGCTCTTCTATGCTGGCCTCCATATGCGTTTCCCGCGCTTATCGTCTTCCCGTCACCCGAGCGACTTGCCGACCGCCCCTTCCAGGATCGCCCAGGCTTCGTCGCCGTATTTCGACTTCCAGTCGGCGTAGAAATTCGCCTCTTTCAGCTTCTCCTGGAAAAGGCCACCGTCCGGCGTGTTGAACGCCATCCCCTTGCCCTCGAGTTCCTTCTGGACCGAGGCATTCAGCCCCATGACATCCTTGCGCTGCAGTTCGGCAGCGGCGTTGAAGTGCTTGGCGACGATCTGCTGCAGGTCTTCCGGCAACGCCTGCCAGGAGCGGCGATTGAGGAGAATCCAGAACCCGTCCCACATGTGGTTGGTCATTGAGACGTATTTCTGGACTTCATAGAGCTTGGCGGTGGTGAGGATCGCCAGCGGGTTCTCCTGCCCGTCGACGATACCTGTCTGCAGCGCCGTATAGGTCTCGGCGAAATTGATGCTGGCTGGCGCAGAGCCGAAGGCGGTGAACATGGAAGTCCAGAGCGGACTTACCGGCACGCGGATCTTGAAACCTTCCAGATCCTTGGGCGTCTCGATCGGCCCCTTGGAGGAAGTGATCTGGCGGAAGCCGTTGTCCCAGATCTTGTCAAGCGTCAGCAGCCCCTTCTTTTCGATTTCGCCACGCACATATTTCCCGAGTTCGCCGTCCATCGCCGGCCAGACCTGATCGTAGCTCGGAAACGCGAAGCCGACGCCGTTGAGCGAAGCATTGGGAACAAGCGTCGACAGAATGATCGGCGAAAGGCTGAACATTTCGACGCCGCCGGCGCGAACCTGATTCAGCATGTCGGTGTCGGCGCCGAGCTGGCTCGAGGGGAAGATGTTGATCGCCATGCGGCCGCCGCTCTCCTCCTGGATCTTGGCAACGGCTTCCTGCGCCCGCACGTTCATGGGGTGGGTAAGCGCCTGGTTGTTGGCGAACTTATAGGTGAATTCCGCAGCGTTGGCCGGGCGCGTGCGGATCGAAAATGTCGTGGCGACGCCTGTCGCGGCCGCGCCCATGAGTAGCGTTCTACGGTTGACGTTCATGAAATCCTCCTCCGATTTCAGTTGATTGGATTGACGTATGAAGCCTCGCGCTCCCCCTCACAAAAGGAACGTCGAGAAATAGGGGACGGCCGCGATAACCACGAGACCGATCATCAGCGCGCCGATATAGGGCCAGATCGCCTTCATGGCCTCGTCGGGCGAAACGTTTCCGATCTTGCAGGCAATATAGAAGCCGATGCCGATCGGCGGTGCCATCAGGCCGATATTCATGGCGGTCACCACGACCATCGAATAATGGATATCGTTGATGCCGACGGAGCGGGCGACCGGGAACATGATGGGCGCCATCAGCACGATCGCCGGCAGGCCTTCCAGCACACAGCCCAGCACCATGAAGATCGCGATGGTGACGCCCATGAATGTCATCCAGCCGCCCGGAAGACCCTGCACCGCTGCCACCAGCTGCGCCGCGAAACCCGTCTGTGTGAGCGCCCAGGCCATGGCGGAAGCCGCCCCCAGGATCATCAGGATCGCGCCGGAAAGGGCGGCCGTCTCGACGAGCATGGAATAGATCCGCCCACGGCTGATGCCACCATAGAGCACGGCTCCTATGATCATGGCGTAAAGAACGGCGATGGTGGAAACTTCGGTCGCCGTCGCGATACCTTCGCCGACCGCAGTACGGATCAGGAAGGGCAAAACGAGCGCAGGTGCCGCGACAAGGAAAACCTTCCAGATCAGCGAAAGAGGTGCGCGTTTCACGCCCGCCATGGATTCATGCCGGGACTTGAAGCGGGCGAGAACCGCCAGCACCAAGAGCAGCACCATGGCGATCGCAAAGCCGGCGGTGAACAGCCCGGCGATCGAAACGCCGGCCGCCGATCCCAGCACGATCAGCACGATCGATGGCGGCACGGTTTCGGCCATCGCCGCCCCGGTTGCTAGAAGCGCGATCATCTCCGGCGGCTTGTGGCCGCGCCGCTTCATCTCCGGAAACAAGGCCGGCGCAACCGTCGCCATGTCGGAGACTTTCGAGCCGGAAATGCCCGACACCAGAAAGAGGGAGCCGAGCAGCACATAGGACATGCCGGCGCGCACATGCCCGAGCAGAGAGGCCAGGAATTCGACAATTGCCTTGCCCATGCCGGTGGCATCGAGAATGCAGCCGAGCAGCACGAAGATCGGTACCGAGAGCAGGATGATGCTCGACATGCCCTCGTCCATGCGGCCGATCATCACGAAGATCGGCACCGATGTGCTGAACGAGAGAAAGGCCAGTGTCCCGAGCCCAAAACAGAAGGCAATCGGCACGCCGAGAACCAGGAAGAGAGCAACGAACCCGACGAGGAAGATCGGTATGTTCCAATTGCCAATCTGCTTTAGAGTGGGCGATCCTATCCACAGGAGTGCTGTCGCCAACGCGATCACCACAACCGAAATCAGGATCTGCCGAAAACTCGCCCCACGCAGGGCATGGACGAGCGCCAGAATCAGCATCAGCGTGACACCGACCGGAAGGGCCGACGCCCGCCAGCTCATCGGAATGTTGAGCGCGGCGGAGGTGATATAGGATTCCTCCATCGCATATTCGAAGGCCGGCCGAAGCATGGCGCCGAGAAAGAGGGCGACGAGCAGCATGGACAGCGTGCCCGCGAATTTCTGGATCCGCTCCGGAAACATGCCCACGAAGAGCGTCAGGCGAAGGTGCTCGCTCCGATCGACAGCCATTGCGGCGCCGAGCATGGCGAGCCAGAGAAAGGAAATCGACGCCACCTCGTCGATCCAGACGATCGGCAGCGAGAAGACGTAGCGCGAGATCACGCCGGTGAAGAGAAGCGCGATGATCGCCACCAACAGCACCGCGGCGACAGCTTCCACCGGCCGCATCCACACGGAGCCGGATTGTTGCGGCGCGACTCCCTCGAGCCCCGCCAGCATAGCCGCATCTTCGAGCGGATCGATCGTATTGTTGACTGCCGTCACCTGCATATCCTCCTTGATGCACATTTCTCATGCGCAATGCAGGAAGATGTCGACGGAATGGCATCACCGATGGCGATGAACGCGTCACATGCCCTCCTCGGCAGGCTCCGCTTTATTCCTCCCCGACGTCCGGCTCCTCCTGCCGTCCGCTTGGTCCACGATATGGATCTTCTTTTCGATCAGACATCGCGACTTTGCGCAACAGTGCGCTGCATGGCAAGTCGGAAATCCTTCGAGCGACAAAAAATTTCAAAATCGATCCATATCGTGGAATTCTCCAAAAGACCTCAGCCGAGGCTACCGGAAACGGTTACGTGCAGCCCGCCATCCACCGGCAATTCGATGCCTGTTATGTACTTCGCTTCGTCGGATGCGAGAAAAACCGAGGCCCAGGCGATATCCCACCCATCTCCCTGACGTTTCATCGGGGACAGCGCATCGCGTTTCGCCTTCATCTCGTCAGCGGTGCCGTAATAGCCGCTGATCTGCTTCTGGATATGCGGAGTGTCCATAACCCCAGGGAGAATGGCATTGGCGCGGATACCCTTGGCGGCATATTCCACCGCAATAGCCCGAGTGAAGTGGTTCAGGGCCGCCTTCGATGCATAATATGAAACGTAGGGATAGCCGGTCCAGCGTATGGCAGCCAGCGACGAGATATTGACGATCGCGCCGCCGCCCTGTCGTTCCATGATGGGCAGAACCGCCTTGCAGGTCAGGAACGCGCTGGTGAGATTGACGTCCATCACCCGCCGCCAGCTCTCCTCGGTCGCTTCCGCCGCTCCGCCTGGCACATTGATGCCGACATTGTTATGAAGCACGTCGATGCGGCCGAAACGCTGCATCGTCGCTTCCACCACCGACGCAATCTCCTGGGATTTCGTGACATCCGCGGCAAGCGCCAAACCTCCCCCGCCCTCGGATTCGATCACCTCCAGCGTATTGCGTGCCGCCTCGAGGTTGACATCGACGCAGACGACCTTGCCGCCTTCGCGCGCATAGGCGACGGCCGCCGCCTTGCCGTTTCCCCAGCCTGGGCCGACCGAGCCCGCGCCGAATACCAGGACGACCTTGTCCTTCATGCGATCCATTTTTGGTGTCTCCTCCCTTTGATTCCGGACAGGCCGGATTCGGAGAGCAAACTTAGAAGTGGCTGGCGCGAGGGTCCATGCTCAATCCTGCACAGGCTTTGTCCGGAAACGATCGGATGGGACCCTTGGACGCGAGTTCGTCAATCCGTCGCCTTGGCCTCGTAGAACGTCCGCGCGTCCAGCGCAAAGCTGCGGCGGGAAGCCGGATCGGTGTAGAACATATGACCGCCGCGATAGACCTTGAGTTCGGCACGCCCCGCCGCGAGATCGGACGGCAGATGATCGATCACGTAGCGGCTCACGCCGTAGGGCGTCAGGGCATCGCTGTAACCGTGCACCACCATCACCCGGAACGAAGGGATGACCGAGAGCAGGTCGCGCAGGTCTCCTGAGGCGCTAGCCATTGCCCGGTTATCTCCGCCCCTTCCGCCGTTCCACTCCCAGCGGCGGTTCACGTCCTCGTTCAGCAGCGTGTAAGTCACTTCGCTGGGGAAGCCCAGCTCATGCCGGGCATAGTTGGCAAAGGCAGCGCCATAAGCGCGGGTGTAGCCATCGAGGATGGGATCGTCGTTCCGGCTGTAGCCGGCTTCGGGATAGGCGTCGGGAACACTGTAGGCCGCGTCATAGGAGCTCGCAATCTGTCCGCTACCGGCTGCCCGCTTGGCATAGATATCCCCGACGAAGCCGCGCGTGCGTGCGACATCCTCTTTCGGAATGCCGGTGAGTTCCGAGATCCGGCTGTAGAAACCGTCCGCGACTGCTCCGGAAGGAGCGGGGCCGGCGAGTGAAACCAGATAGTCGCCCATCGCGAAGCGCTCGGCCTCGCCTAGTTTTTCCGGCGTGAAGGCATTGGCGCGCTCCAGCTCGGCTGCCGCAAGAGAGGGCAGTTGCAGGGCCGCAGCCAGTGGGTCGTCCCCCGTGCTCGCGAGGAACTGGCCTTCGATCATTGGCGAGACCATGATCACGCCGCTGGCGAGGATACCTTGATTGCCCTTCAACGCCGTCGCGACCTTGGCCGCGCGGAACCCGCCATAGCTCTCGCCGAGCAGGTATTTCGGCGCATCCATTCGGTCGTTCTTCTGAACATAGAGGGCGATCACCTTGGCAAGGCTTTCGGCATCCTGCCTCACCCCGTAGAAGCTGCCCGCCGCGTCATTGCTTGCCGCGCGGCTCCAGCCGGTGCCGACGGGATCGATCAGCACAAGGTCCGTGAAGGCAAGCCAGCTATCGGGATTGTCCGATAGCTTCGGGGTGGTGCCGTCGTCCTGAGAAGGACCGAACTCCAGCACGCGAGGCCCGACGAGACCGAGATGCAGATAGGCCGAGGCAGCACCCGGACCGCCATTGAAGACAAAAGTGAGCGGGCGTCGGGGCTGCCGATCCTTGGATACATAAGCCGTATAAAAGACCTTTGCTGTACGATCACCATCCTGCCCGAAGAGATCGAGCGTGCCGGCGGTGGCGGTATAGGGCAGGTCGCCGGAAGCGGTCTTTAGCACGTGATCCGTGCTGGAATCGGGAGGGATGAGATTGAAAATCCCGCTTGAGGCATTTCCCCGCTGCGGCGGCTCCCGCCCCTCCTGCGCCATCACCGGCGCGGCCACGAGAGCCAGAAACATGGCGGCGAGCGATAGGGTACGGTGGAACTGCAAACTCGACTCCTTTTCGGGTACCAGCGCCTCCATGACAATCTAGGGCGCCAAAGCTCCTCCGGAAAATTCAACTCCTATTGATCGGCGCATCGACAAACGGAAGGAACTTAGCCGTCAATTGCCGGAAACCCCTTTTCCTTTTCTCGAACCCTGCCACATATAGCAGTTCATGCCCCGCAGGTGCCGAGGTCGCCGGGTCATAATGGGGACGACAACGGAGGGTTCATCCAATGATTCTGAAGACGAAGTTCATCGCTGCCGCCGCGGCTTTCGCCTTTTCCGTCGGCATGGCGAACGCCCAGGTCGTCGTCTCCTCGAAGATCGACACGGAAGGTGGTGTGCTTGGCAACATCATTCTTTCGGTGCTGAACGCCAACAATATTCAGACCACCGATCGCATTCAGCTCGGCGCCACGCCGGTGGTCCGTCAGGCGATCACTGCCGGCGAGATCGACATTTATCCGGAATACACCGGAAACGGCGCCTTCTTCTTCCAAAAGGCCGACGATCCGGCATGGAAGAACGCTGCGCAAGCTTACGAAACGGTCAAGACACTTGATTACGACGCCAACAAGATAGTCTGGCTGACGCCTTCACCTGCCAACAATACCTGGGCTATCGCCATCCGTAAGGATGTAGCCGATGCCAACAGCCTGAAGACACTCACCGATTTCGGCAAGTTCGTTGCCGGTGGCGGAGAGGTGAAGCTTGCCGCCTCTTCGGAATTCGTCAACTCCGCGGCAGCCCTTCCGGCCTTCCAGACCACCTATGGCTTTACCCTGAAACCCGAGCAGCTCATCACGCTTTCAGGTGGCGATACGGCGGCCACGATCGCCGCGGCTGCCAACCAGACGAACGGCGCCAATGCCGCGATGGTCTACGGCACCGATGGCGGCATCGCTCCCTCCGGCCTCGTCGTACTGGAAGACGACAAGGGCGTGCAGCCGGTCTACCAGCCGGCGCCGATCATCCGTGAAGCCGTTTTGAAGGAACATCCGGATATCGAAACCGTATTGAAGCCGGTTTTCGAGAAACTCGACCTCATAACGCTGCAAGAGCTCAATGGCCGCGTGCAGGTGGGCGGCGAGCCGGCAAAGGCCGTCGCCGAGGATTTTCTGAAACAGAACGGTTTCCTGAAATAAATCCCTTCGACTTCACTTCACGCCGGAATAGGCCGGGTCTATGAAAATACCCGGCCTATTCTCGACGGCAGAGGCAGCGGTTTGAAAATCCCGTTCGACAAACTCGGCATCGTGATCGCCCTTCTGGCCGCCTACGGGGCTCTCGCGGCACCCTTTGCGACACTGAAGCCGAACCGCATCGTGCAGGGCGAAGCAAAGGCAATTCTCTCGGCGCTGCCGGGATGGGCGGGCTGGGGCCTCGCCTTGCTCCTGTTCGCCGCCACCCTGATCGCGGTCCTGCGGACGCCGGTCCAGTTAAGGTTTTTCGCCGCCGCAGCGGCCCTTATCGCCTTGGCATTGTCGATCGGCCTGGCCGCAACTTTTCTGACACCGGAAAGCAACAGCTATGCCCGCGTCTCGCCGGCTTCCGGTTTCTGGATACTCATCTTCGCCTTCACGCTTTTGGCTGCCGATGCGATCGCCCGGTTGCAGCCCCGGCCGCTGACGCGGGTGCTGGTTCTCATCATGGCGGCGATCGCGGTTACGGTACTGCTTACCTCCGGAAGCTGGAACGGCCTGTCGATCATGAAGGAATATGCAAGCCGCGCCGATGTCTTCTGGATCGAGGCCGGCCGCCATGTGACGCTGGCGCTCGGCTCGCTGTTCGCCGCGGTCGCCATCGGCTTGCCCCTCGGCATTCTCTGCCATCGCGTCGAACCGCTCAGAGCCGCCGTCCTCAACACGCTGAACCTCATTCAGACCATTCCGTCCATTGCCCTCTTCGGCATATTGATCGCGCCGCTCGGATGGATCGCTGCTAATGTTCCGGGAGCCGCCGCGATCGGCATTCGCGGTATCGGCGTGGCGCCCGCATTCGTCGCCCTCTTCCTCTATTCGCTGTTGCCGGTGGTGGCCAACACGGTCGTCGGTCTCGCCGGTGTGCCGCGCGAGGCGAACGAGGCGGCACGCGGGATCGGCATGACCGACCGTCAACGCCTTTTCAGTATCGAATTCCCGCTTGCATTACCCGTCATCCTCACCGGCATCCGCATCGTGCTCGTCCAGAACATCGGGCTCGCCACAATAGCAGCCCTCATCGGCGGCGGCGGCTTCGGCGTCTTCGTCTTTCAGGGTATCGGCCAGACGGCCATGGACCTTGTACTGCTCGGCGCGGTTCCCACGGTAGCTCTCGCCTTCGCGGCCGCAGTCGTGCTCGATGCGCTGATCGAAATGAACAGTCGCATACCGAAAGGAAGGCCGGCATGATCGAGATCGAAGCCATCACCAAACGCTACGACGGCACTGCCGTGGTCGATGACGTCTCGATGGTGATCGAACCCCGCACGATCACCGTCGTCGTCGGCACGTCCGGTTCCGGCAAGACGACACTGCTCAGGATGGTCAACCGTCTGGTGGAGCCGACCTCGGGCACGATCCGCATCGACGGCGAGGACAACCGGGCGATCCCCGGCCATGAACTGCGCCGCCGGATCGGCTATGCCATTCAAGGACACGGGCTCTTCCCGCACCGAACCGTCGCGGAGAATATCGCCACCGTGCCGACCCTGCTCGGTTGGGAAAAGGCGAGGATCGACGCAAAGGTTGAAGAACTGCTCACGCTTTTCCAGCTCGATCCCGAGACGTTCGGGGCACGCTATCCGCACGAGCTTTCCGGCGGACAGCAGCAGCGCGTCGGCGTTGGCCGCGCACTTGCCGCCGAACCGAATATCCTGCTGATGGATGAACCCTTCGGCGCGCTTGATCCGGTGATCCGCGCGAAGGCGCAGGACGACCTGCTCGCGATCCAGAAGCATTTCCGCACGACCGTTATCCTCGTCACTCACGACATGGACGAAGCCTTCCACCTAGCGACCAGGATTGCGGTGATGGACAAGGGCAAGGTGGTGCAATACGGCGAGCCGGCCGAACTCATCCGGTCCCCGGCGACGCCCTTCGTCGAAACGCTGATCGGCGAGGCGCAAAGGCCTTTCCGGCTGCTCTCCATCGCAACGGCAGGCGATGCGGCCGAGCCCGGCGAGGTCGAGGGCCCCGCGATCTCCGGAGAGACGAGCCAACAGGATGCGCTGGGTGAGCTCATCTGGACCGGCCGTGATGCGCTTCCCGTCGTCTCCGCAAGCGGCGCCCCGATCGGCAAAGTAACCCTCGACGGGCTGTTGAAACGCGCAGCGAGGCCGCGATGAAACAGTGGCTGCCGACGATTCTGCGGGGGCTCCTGCTTCTCCTGCTGATCGCCTTCCTGGTGACGCCGGGAAGCTTCGAACCGTTGCTGAAGCCGCTGACCCAGACCAACGCACCCGCCATCTATAATCAAGGCAGCCTGCTTTCGCTGACGGTCCAGCATCTCCGCACCGTCTTCATCGCCACATTGGCGGCGATAATCGTCGCCGTGATGCTGGCTATCCTCGTCACCCGCCCTTTCGGCGCGGAGTTCCTGCCCCTTTCGCGCAGCCTGGTGAACATCGGCCAGACCTTCCCCCCGGTCGCGGTGCTGGCGTTGGCCGTACCTGCCGTCGGCTTCGGCGAAAAACCGACGTTGATCGCGCTCTTCCTTTACGGCCTTCTGCCGATCTTCGAGAACACGCTGACGGCGCTCACCAATCTGCCGCGCTCGGTGATGGAGGCTGCGCGCGGCGCCGGCATGACCGACATGCAGCGGCTTGCAAAGATCGAGCTGCCGCTGTCGCTTCCGGTCATTCTCGCAGGCATCCGGCTTTCGGTGGTCATCAGCCTCGCGACCGCCACGATCGGCTCGACGGTCGCGGCACGGACGCTCGGCGAAGTCATCATCGCCGGGCTGCAATCCAACAATCTCGCCTTCGTGCTGCAGGGCGGCCTGATCGTCGGCGCACTCGCCGTGCTGATCTATGACGCGCTGTCCGCGCTCGAGCGCATGCTTGCCCGCCGGATGGGAACCGCCTGAACGAGAGGCAATCCGGCGGTGGCGCCGATATCAGCCCTTCTTCAACGCCGCATAGGCGACGGCCATCTTCGCGGCGAGCTTCGCATTGTTCTTCACGAGCTCGATATTCGCCTTCAGGCTCTCTCCCTTGGAAAGCTCATTGATGCGGGCGAGCAGGAAGGGCGTCAGCTCCTTGCGGCCGATGCCGCGTTCATCGGCCTCGCGCACCGCATCCGCGATCGTGCCGTCGATGAATTCCGGTGTCAGCGCGGCCTCTTGCGGGATCGGATTGGCGATCAGCAGGCCCGTGCCGGTGCCGAGCCTATGATGAAGGTGCATGGCGCGGGCGATCTCCTCCGGCGTGTCCAGTCGGTGGTCCGCCTTGTAGCCGCTTGAGCGTGTGAAGAAGGCCGGAAATTCATCGGTGCCGTAGGCGATCACCGGCACGCGCTGAGTTTCCAGATACTCCAGTGTCTTGGCTATATCGAGAATGGACTTCACGCCGGCGCAGACGACCGCCGTCCTGGTGCGGCCGAGTTCGGTAAGATCGGCGGAGATATCGAAGGTCTGCTCCGCGCCGCGATGCACGCCGCCGACGCCGCCCGTTGCAAAGATATCGATGCCGGCCAGATCGGCAAGCAGCATGGTAGCGGAAACGGTCGTGCCGGCCGATTGCCTGCGCACCATGGCAACCACCAGATCACGGCCGGAAGCCTTGACCACATCCTTTGCCTGGGCAAGCGATTCCAACTCGACGCTTTCCAGCCCCGCCCTCAGCTCGCCTTCCACCACGGCCATCGTCGCCGGCACCGCGCCGTTTTCCCGCACGACCGCCTCGACCGCCAGCGCCGTTTCGAGATTAGCGGGATAGGGCATGCCGTGGGTGATGATCGTCGATTCGAGCGCCACGACCGGACCTCCGGCAGCGAGCATTTCGGCGACTTCACGGCTAAGTTTCGGTTTCAGGAGGGTCATTCACGGTATTCCTTCGTCGTTTTAGGCGGTCTGATAGCATGCCTAGGCGACAGATGCGACGTGCATTCCCCAAGAGAGAACCGCCTGCAATTTCGTTCAAGACCATTGACGTCGTCGAGATCTATCGGAGGAAAGCGTTCGGCCTACCAAAGGACATTTTCCATGAGCCTTGAGTTTCTCCTCACCTCTTTCATCGTCGTCGTCTCGCCGGGCACCGGCGTTCTCGTCACGCTGGCCGCCGGCCTTTCGCGCGGCGCGCGCGCCGGCATTGTCGCAGCGCTCGGCTGCACGCTCGGCATAGTGCCGCACATGATAGCCGCGGTCTCAGGGCTTGCCGCCCTGCTTCATGCGAGTGCGCTTGCGTTTCAGACGATCAAATATCTCGGCGTCGCCTACCTGCTTTTCATGGCCTGGCAGGTATTGAAGGAGAGGGGAGCCCTTTCGGTGGATGAGAAAACTGCTCCTCGTTCGGCACGCCAAGTGGTCCTCTCGGCGATTTTCGTCAATCTCCTGAACCCGAAGCTCTCAATCTTCTTCTTCGCTTTCCTGCCGCAGTTCATCGGACAGGACGAAACCGCTCCGTTGATGCACATGACCGAACTCAGCCTGGCCTTCATGCTGATGACTTTCGTGGTCTTCATGGGATACGGTCTGTTTGCGGCGGCCATCCGCAGCCAGGTCCTGTCGCGGCCATACATCCTGACCTGGATGCGGCGCGTCTTTGCCGGCGCTTTCGTGGCGCTGGGCACCAGGCTGGCATTTTCCGAGCGGTGATTGCGAACGGGCCGGCGCGAGGCCGGCCCGAACATGTTCCTATCGTCTCGAAAGACGTGCCAAGGCAGCCAGCGTGATAAGCGCCATGACCGCGCAATATCCGGCGAGCGGCCATACCGTATCACCGCCGAGCAGCACGACCGACATTGTGCCGGCCACACCGACGATTACGCTCTGTATGCAGAAGTAGAGCGCTACCGCCGTGCCGGCCACGCTGCCGAACTCCTGAAGAGCGCCGTTGGCCGTAACCGAGGCCGTAAAGACGATCCCGACGGCGATGATCCACATCGGCGGCAGGAAGCTCCAGAATGAAGGCTCCACCAAACCTTGCCCGACGACGAGAAGCGAGGCGCCGAGAAGGAGCAGCAGCATCCCTCGGGCAAGACTTCCCGCAACGCCCCATCTGCCGACAAAACGCTTCGCGAAACGGCTTGTCAGGATCATGACGAAAGCAGCGGTGGAAAAGGCCAGGCTGAAGCCGATTTCGGAAAAGCCTGCCCGCCCGATGAGCAGTCGCGGCGCCGTCGAGAAGAACACGAAGAAGGAACCCATGGCCGCGCTGAAACCGAGCGTATAGGTCCAGAAGGAAGCGTTCGTGAGAATTCTCGCGAACGCCACGGTTTCTGTGCCTTCGCGCTTCGGCCGCGTTTCCGGCCAGTTCGGCAGCGCATTGATGAGGGCGATCACCCCCAGTATGCCGAGGGTCGCGAAAATGGCCTGCCATCCGAACCACTCGGCGATCAGCGCGCCGGCAATGGGTCCGAGCGCCGGCACGAAGGCCAGCATCGAACCCAGCAGGCTGTAGATCGCCGTGCCCTCCGGCCGTTCGGCATAGACGTCCCGCACGGTGGCGAAGGTGGCGACCAGGGCAGCCGAGGCACCGAGCGCCTGCAGGATGCGCAACCCGAGGAACATCGCGCCGGACGAGGCGATGGCCAGCAGGAAGGAGGCGAGGATGAAGAGAGCCGCCCCGCCGAGAACGACCGGGCGGCGGCCGATCCGGTCGGAAAGCGGCCCGAAGACGATCTGACCGAAGCCGAGCATGAGCATGTAAAGGCTCAGGGTCAACTGCACGATAGTCGGCGAAGTTTGGAGCATGCCTGGCATGGCCGGCACGACAGGCAGGTAGATATCCATGGCAAGCGAGGCCAGGATATCGAATGGCGCCAACAGCAGGAGCGCCGTCGGCAGGGTATGATTCCAGGTTTGCGATTGTAAATTGGACACGATGGGAGATCCGCTTGAATGAATTTCATTCCGCGGCGATCTGCCACTTCATCAACAATTGGATATGAACCGGACAGAAGGCCGCAACAACAAGGAACTGTTGCTGCGGCTTATATGTCTGACGACTTGGGACCCATTGAACGGCTCGCATATCTAAAAAACGGCCGTTGCTTAGCAGTTCGAGCAGAATTCGCCAACCCCATGCATGAGTGGAGTTCCCATTACCTGACCGATTGAAGCAAGCCGAAGAGCCCGCTAGTGTCCGCCGCACGAGAATAGCCATTGGGGAAAATCCGCGTGACGCCTGCCTTTTCATTCCACCTGCTCGTCGCCGGGTTTCTATCCCTGCCGTCCATCGCGGAGGCACAGTGGCAGGCGGTGGAAAAGGTCAGCGCCTATGCGATCAAAGGCCAATCGGGAGCCGAACTTTATGCGTCGATCGGCGAAAGAGGACCGAATGTCGGAGTAGGCCGAGCGATTGCGCATACGAATTTCAAGCTCACATGGTCGAGGAAATACGAGCCGCAGGATGATGGGTCCTGCATCCTGGTCTCGGCGCGCCCGAACCTCATCATCACCTATACGCTTCCCAAGCCTGCGGCGACGCTTCCCGCAACCGTAAAGCAAGATTGGGAAACCTTCATCACCGGCGTTACGGCCCACGAGAAAGTGCACGGCGAGTTCATCATCGACATGGTGCGGCAAATAGAGGCCGTCAGCGTCGGCCTGAGAGCCGATGCGGATCCGGATTGCAAAAAGATCAGAACCGACCTCACCAAACGGCTCGGAGAGCTTTCCCTCGCACAACGGCAGCGCAGCCGCGATTTCGACAAGGTCGAACTCAGCGAAGGCGGCAATGTCCACCAGCTCATCCTGCGGCTGGTGAACGGGTATTGATGTGAGCAGCGGGTCTGACGAGGCTCGCGATCCCCAACCCGAAACCCGGATGCGAGCCTCTGACCGCCGTCATGGCGGCTTCCAAAACCTAGGAAGGGCCGGCATGAAGGGTCAAATGAACAATTGGTAAGGTTCGGGTCGGCGGTGCTCCGACGAAATGAATATTACCGCGCCACTTCGGCATAATTGCCCGGCGAAATCCCATAGGTGCGCGTGAAAATCCGGGTCATATGGCTCTGGTCCGAAAACCCGCTCTCGACGGCCGCTTGCGCAAGAGGTA
Organism: Rhizobium sp. LC145; assembly: GCF_001005825.1. Taxonomy (GTDB): domain Bacteria; phylum Pseudomonadota; class Alphaproteobacteria; order Rhizobiales; family Rhizobiaceae; genus Neorhizobium. Next base: position 82,096 of record NZ_LBHV01000008.1, on the reverse strand, counting down.
TACCCCCGGCAATCAACCTGCGGGCAAGCGAAACCCGGCGCTGGATCAGATAGGCGTGCGGCGTAAGCCCGGTCGCCCGAGAAAAGGCACGCAGGAACTGGAACTGCGAAAGTCCGCTGATGGCGGCGAGATCGGGCAGGGTTATCTGTCCGGCAGGGTCGTCGTTCAGTCTTTCGAGCGCGATCGCGACGGCGGCGGGAAAGGCCGGCATAGTGTCCGATTTCTCTTGCATGACCCCGGCCAGTAGAGTGAGCAGCAGTTCCTGTCGGCGCAGGCAGGCCGCAGCCGCCTCCTGCCCGGTGACGGCGGCAAACAGCAGGCGGAAATCACCCGCGGTCCGGCCGATCCGCATCACCGGATCGGCGAACTCGACAAGGGATTTCTTGCCCTCGGTGATCTCCGCGACCGCCTTTGCTATAATATTTGGTTCGAAATAGAGCATCCGCCAGGAGCGTCCGTGATCGCCGATGGGCGCTCCATCATGAACCTCTCCGGGATTGACGGTGATCGTATCGCCCGGACCCGCCTCGACCTGCCCACGGCCGCTGGCGGAGACCTGCGCGCCATGCTCGATGATCCCGATACCGAACTGGTCATGCGTATGCCGGGAAAACCGATGATCCGTCTCCGCCGCCACCGCCTGCACGCCGGCGATCGTGCTCCGGAACAATCGAAATTCGCCTCGTTTCCTTGCCGGCATTCTGCATACCCGTTTTTAGCCAGTATCGCAGCCGTGGGCACCGCCTGCAATCCGCTTGCCGGAGACGGCTTCGATGAACGCCCCTCTTCCGTCACCCTTCCCTGTATACATGCCGCTTGGCATTTGATGAGATACGGCTAAGATTCACTTGGACAGGACTGCCGGGGAGGCACGGGCATTGGACGATACGGCACGAACCACGCAGACGCTGCGGGCGCTGATGGAATTGCGCAAGAAGATCATCAGCGGCGATTTCCCCGGCGGGACACGGCTTTTCGAAGTGCCGCTTGCCGAAGCCCTGCAGATTTCCCGCACGCCCGTACGCGAGGTCCTGTCAAGGCTTGCCGAGGAGGGCCTGCTCGACAGACTGGCGAATGGCGGTTTCGTTGTACGCAGCTTCACCTTCGCGGATGTCGTGGATTCGATCGAGCTTCGCGGCGTGCTTGAAGGCACCGCGGCCCGTCTTGCCGCGGAACGCGGTGTCTCGGCCGGCGGGCTCGACCAGCTCCGGGAAGTCGAGGCCCGGCTTGAGGAATGCTTTGGCGATGAGCCTGGCGACGTCGATTTTGAAGCCTATTCCGAACTGAACGCCAGGTTCCACACCTGCCTTGTGGAGCTTTCGGGCAGCACCGTCCTCCAGCGCGAGATCGAGCGCGCCACCCGGCTGCCCTTCGCCTCGCCTTCGGCCTTTCTTTCGATTAGCCCCGAAGTCATGGCCTTCCGCAAGTCGCTCCATATCGCACAGGAGCAGCACCGGGCGCTGGTTTCGGCAATCGCCGCCCGCGAGGGAACCCGCGCGGAATTCATCGCCCGCGAACATGCCCGCATCGCCCGCAAGAACCTGGAATATGTCATGTTCGAGGATCCCGAACTGATCCTCCAGGTGCCGGGCCTCGTGCTCGTCAATACCTGAGCCGGCCACCGGGCATCGCCTTCTCCGCACTGTTTCGCCGATAGCGCCGGCATCACGAACCATCGTGATCGGCGCGCTCGATATTTCCTCTTGAAATTTCTGGCTTGATAGCCTCATGTATACACAGAGGAGTTTTTTGGAGGAGGAGATATCGTGACGAGATCCAGTCTTTCCGAGGTTATCGGGCAAAAAGGCAATGTCGCGCAGATGCTGCGCAACTCGCGCATCGGCATGTATGTATACCCGGTCGTTGCCCCGGAGTTCACCAACTGGCGTGACGAACAGCGCGCATGGCGCGAATCGGCAGTCCTGTTCGATCAGTCGCATCACATGGACGAGGTGATTGTCGAAGGACCGGACGCCGCCTCTTTCCTCGACCATGTCGGCATCAACAGCTTCACGAATTTCGATCTCAATCGCGCCAAGCATTTCGTGCCGGTCACGCCGGCAGGCCATGTGATAGGCGATATGATCATCTTCCGGGAGCGGGAGGATAAGTTCGTGCTCGTTGGCCGTGCGCCGACCGCCAACTGGGTGCAATTCCAGCAGGCGATCGGCAAGTGGAACGTGCGCATCCACCGTGACCCGCGCTCGCCCTCCCGCCCGGACGGCAAGGCTGTCTACCGCACTCACTATCGTTTCCAGATCCAGGGTCCGGATGCGCCGAAAATCTTCGAGAAGATGAACGGCGGCCCGGTTCCGGATATCAAGTTCTTCCATGTCGACTGGATCAATGTGGGCTCGAAACGAGTGCAGGCGCTGCGGCACGGCATGGCAGGAGCGCCGGGGCTCGAAATCTGGGGGCCATATGCGGATCTGGAATATATCCGCAGCGTCATCCTGGAATCGGCTCGCGAAGCGGGCGTCGACCTCCACCAGGTCGGCAGCCGCGCCTATTCCACCAATACGCTGGAGTCCGGCTGGATACCTTCGCCCCTGCCGGGCATCTACACCGGCGACGGCATGATGAAGGAATATCGCGATTGGTTGGGCGCCGACAGCTATGAAGCAACCGGCGCCATCGGCGGCAGCTTCGCCTCGGGCAATATCGAAGACTATTACGTCAATCCGTTCGAACTCGGATACGGCTTCTATATCGACTGGAAATCCGAATTCATCGGCAAGCCTGCGCTGGCAAAGCTGAAGGATTCGAAGAACCGCAAGAAAGTGACCTTCGAGTGGAATGCGGAGGACGTGGTCAACGTCATCGCCTCCGCCTTCCGTCCCGGCGAGGATCACTACAAATGGATCGACTTCCCGCAGCCGAACTATGCCTCCACCAGCGCCGACATGATCCTGCGCGATGGAAAGATGGTCGGCATGTCGATGTTCAACGGCTATAGCTACAACGAGCGCTGCATGCTGTCACTCGGCGTGGTCGATGGCGACGTCCAGATCGGCGACGTTCTGACGCTCGTCTGGGGCGAGCCGAACGGCGGCACCGACAAGACTTCCACTGAAAAGCACAAGCAGGCCGAAATCCGGGTGCGCGTTTCGCCGACGCCCTATGCCCGCGAGGCCCGTGAGAGCTACGCAGAAAGCTGGCGCACCAGAAAGGCAGGCTAGCCGATCGCGGCGCGCGGAGTCTTTCCCGCGCGCCGCTCCCCGCCCCGTGTCTTCGGGCCAAGCTTTCCATGACTGGTTAACAGGGGTATCGCATGGGAATGACAAGTCTCTTCCGCAGCGAGGATGACGCTGCGCCGAAGGCCGATGATCGTTGTGCTTTTCTCGCCGGCTATTCGATCGAGGTCATGCCTCGCACCGCGGCCAAGATCGAGGATTTTCGTGCATTGCTGCCGGCCGGCACACGCGTCTATATCGCCCATATCGCCGGCACGCCGATCGACGACATGGTCGCTACCGCAAGGCGATTGACGGATGAAGGTTTTCATCCGATGCCGCATTTCCCGGCACGCAACATACCGGATACCGGCACACTGGAAACCTGGATCCGCCGCTACCGGGAAGAGGCCGGCGTGGAACAGGCTCTGCTTCTCGGCGGCGGATCGGCCGAACCGGCCGGCATGCTCGACAGCTCAATCGCCATGATCAAGACTGGGCTTTTCGATCGTTACGGTTTCAGGCGCCTGCATGTCGCAGGCCATCCGGAAGGAAACAGGGATATCGACGGGGATGACGGCACCGCCGGGACCGACGCAGCTTTGCGCTGGAAGCAGGCCTTTTCCGGGGAAACAGCGGCCAGCATGGCGATCGTCACCCAGTTCGCCTTCGACGCCAAGCCGGTCATCGCCTGGTCCGAACGCATCGCGGCCGCGGGCATCCGCCTTCCGATCCATGTCGGTGTCGCCGGACCGACCAAGCTCCAGACGCTCATCAAGTTCGCCATATCATGCGGTGTCGGCCCCTCGCTCGGCATCCTTCAGAAACGTGCGCTCGATTTCCGCAAGCTGCTGCTTCCTTATGAACCGACCGATTTCCTCAACGACCTCGCGAGCTACCGTGCGGCCAATACGGAAAGCCTCATCGAGCAGGTCCATGTCTTTCCCTTGGGCGGCATTCAGGCAAGCGCCGAGTGGATGAACGAACATACGGCGACGGCGAGAAAAATGGCCCTATGAAAAGAGGGCGCATGCAGGACCCCAAACATGTCTTGACAGCCGCCGACGCCTTTCGCATGACCTCCGGCGATCCAGCTATGCGGAGGCACCATGGCACTTATCATACGCGAAGCCGTTCCAGAGGATGCCGCGACCATCCTGCGCTTCATCCGGGAATTGGCAATCTATGAGAAAGCCGAGCATGAGGTTGCCGCAACGCTCGAAACGGTGAGCTCATCCATTTTCGGCAAAGGCTCCGTGACGCGCGCGCTTATCTGCGAGAGCGACGGCGAGCCGATCGGCATGGCGGTCTGGTTCTTCAACTACTCCACCTGGCAGGCCAGGAACGGGCTCTATCTGGAAGATCTCTATGTGACGCCGGATGCCCGCGGCCTCGGGGCCGGCAAGGCTCTGCTTAAAAAACTGGCGAAGATCGCCCTCGATAACGGATGCGGCCGCTTCGAATGGAGCGTGCTGGATTGGAACGAGCCGGCGATCCGCGTCTACGAGGCGATCGGCGCCGAGCCGATGAGCGAATGGATACGCTACCGGCTCTCCGGCGAAACTCTGAAGGCATTCGCGAACACCTGAGATCACTTGCCGCCGGGTGGCATTTCGCCGAGCTTTGCAAGCAGGGCTGCGCCCGTTCTGATCCCCTGAATGAAAAGCTCGATCTTCAAGTTCTCGTTGGGCGCATGGTTCGCCTGGTCGGCATTGGCATAGGGCACCACGAAAGAGGGGATGCCGAGGATCTTGGTGAAGACGTAGTCCGGCAGGCTGCCGCCGAGCGAGGGATAGAGCAGCGGTTCGACGCTGCGCGCCGCCTTGATCGCATCCTGAATAACCTGGCCATAGGGATTGTCCATTGGCGTCTTGGAAGGAAGCATGCTGTTCGACGACACGAATTCCACGTCCGGCGCATGGCGCTCCACGTGCGCCCTCACCTTCTCGTAGACGTATTCCGGCGTCAGGTTTTCCACCAGGCGGATGTCGCACTTGGCAACGGCTTCGCAAGGCAGAACCGTCTTGCTGCCGGGCCCGCCGTAACCGCCGTGAAATCCGTTGATCGTCAGCGTCGGCTGGAACATCAGCCGCTCGTAATAGCCCCGGTCTGCCGGCGCATCGAGTTCCGTAATCCCCAGATCGGCCTTGATCTTTTCGAAGTCCAGCGGAAGGCCGGCCATCGCCTCGCGTTCAAGTTCGGTCGGCGGCACCACGGGATCGTAGATGCCTTCGATGGTAATCTCACCCCTATCGTTCTTCATCGTGGCGAGCAGATGCACGAGCTTCCAGATCGCGTTCGGCATGACGCCGCCGAAATTGCCGGAATGCGCGTCCCGCCGGCCGGTCTTGCTGCGCAACTCGAACGAGGCGACGCCTCGCACGCCATAGGTGATGATCGGCCGATCGCTCTCATGCAGCGCGCCGTCCGCGGTGACCACGAAATCCGCCTTCAGCTTCTCGCCATGTTCACGCACGAAATCGGCGATCTGCGGGCTGCCGATCTCCTCCTCGCCTTCCAGCAGGAAGATGACGTTGCAGGGGAGTTCTCCCGCGATCGCCAGCCAGGATTCGATCGCCAGCAATTGCGCAAAATGCTGGCCCTTGTTGTCTCCGATGCCGCGGGCGTAGATGCGGCCGTCGCGGATCTCCGGTTCGAAAGGCGGACTTGTCCACGCATCCAACGGTTCGGGCGGCTGTACGTCGTAGTGACCGTAAAGCAGAACCGTCGGCTTTTCCGGCATTTTCCCGAGCCGGCCGAGCACCATGGGATGGTTCCTGGTGGGGATCGCTTCCGTCTCCATGCCGAGGCGCTGCAGCATTCCCACCAAGCGTTCGGCCGCTTCGGCGATCCCGATATTCTGCGCGCTGATACTCGGATGGCGGACATGGTCCATGACCCGCCGAACGAAGATTTCGCGGTTCTCATCGATATGCGTGAAGATGCGTTCGAGATCGGTTTGCAGCGCGCTCATCGGGAATCCCTCGGCTCAGGCAATGGTGCAAAGCACAAACTGAGCCGAGGCGAACTGGCCCGTCAAGCCATATGAACCGAACGGCTCAATGCAGCCCGCCGACGCCGAGGAACCGCTCGACCGCGACGTGATCGGCTGAAAGCTCCGCAGGCGTTCCGGACCAGGCGATACGGCCGCGCTCCAGGACGAGGACATTGTCCGCGAAATCCAGTGCGCTCTGGATGCGCTGCTCGACCAGCAGGATCGTCATGTCGCCCGATTGCGCAAGTCGCGAAAAGGCCGCCATCAACTCCTCGCAGATCACGGGCGCAAGCCCTTCCAGTGGCTCGTCCAGCAGCAGCACGGTCGGCTGCCCAAGGATGCTGCGAGCGGTGGAAAGCATCTGCTGTTCGCCGCCGGAAAGCTGGCTGCCGAGGTTCCTTCGCCGCTCTTTCAGCCGCGGAAACATGTCGTAGGCTTCCTGGATGGCATCCCTCGGCCGGTTCTTCAGCCCGACAAAGAGGTTCTCCTCAACCGTCAGCGTCGGGAAGACGTCTCGGGTCTGCGGCACGTAGCCCAGCCCCAGAAGCGCTCGGGCGGCACTCGGCTCCCCGGAAATGTCGCGGCCACCCACCCAGATTTCGCCCCCATAGCGACGGGTCTGGCCGGCAAGCGTGGCGAAAAGGCTCGTCTTCCCCATGCCGTTGCGGCCGAGCACGGCAAGCCGTGAGCCCGCCGCCACCGAAAAGGAGACATCCTCGATCACACGTGTCGGACCATAGCCGGCCGACAGGCCTTTGACCTCAAGCGGCGCTGCTGGCATTCGCATAACTCCCCAGATAGGCTTCACGCACGCGGGCGTCCTGCGTCACAGCCTTTGGCGAACCGTCAAAGATGATCGTGCCGGCGGCAAGCACGATCACCCGCTTGGCAAAGCGGAAGACGAGATCCATGTCGTGCTCGATCATCAGCACAGCCAGATCGCTCGGCAGCTTGTCGAGCGCGTGCTCGATGCGTGCAGTCTCGCTTTGCGGCACCCCGGCGGCGGGTTCGTCGAGCAGCAGCACTTTGGGCCTCAGCGCCATTGCCAAGGCGATCTCCAGAAGCCGCTGCTGGCCATAGGCAATCTCGCGGACCTTCAGATGCGAAAGCTCGACAAGACCGAGCAGCTCGAGGATTTCACGCACCTCGTCCATGACTTCCGGCATGCCGGCATAATGCCCCATCACCCGGCCGGAGCGCTTCTCCCGCTGCAGCACGGCAAGCGCCACATGCTCCTCCGGCGTCATGTCGTAGAAGAGGCGCGTGACCTGAAACGAGCGAACCAGCCCCATACGCACGCGGCTCGTGGCATTCGCGCCGGTGATGTCTTGGCCCGCCAGCCGGATATCGCCGGATGTGGGCTTCAGGTGCCCGGTCACGAGGTTGACGAAAGTCGTCTTGCCCGCGCCGTTCGGACCGATCAGCGCCACCCGATCACCCGTCGTCATCGAAAGCGACACATTGTTGGTGACGGTTAAGCCACCGAAATTCTTGTTGAGGCCACGGACTTCAAACAGCGCGCTCATTTGCGGCCTCCCTTGAAGCGGCCGAGGATAACGGCACCGGAGCCGTAGAGCCCCTTCGGCGCAAAAAGAACGACTGCTATGAGCAGCGCTCCGACCATGGTGAGCCAGTGGAAGGGATTAGCAGCCGAAACGAGATCCTCGAACCACATGAAGACCACGGTTCCGATCATCGCTCCGTAAAGAGAACCGGTGCCCCCAAGCACCAGCATGACCAGCGACTCCGCTGAAAGCGTGAAGGAAAGGCTGTCGAGACCCACGACCTGGGTCGAGATCGCCGTCAAGGCGCCGCCGATACCGGCCACGACCCCCGAGATCACGTACATTCGCAGCAGCACGGACTTGACCGAAGCGCCCATGGCCGAAATGCGGATCGGGTCTTCGCGCGCACCACGGGCCAGCATGCCGAAGGGTGAACGGACCAGCACACGCAAGCCGAGGAAAACCACGATCAGCAGAACCAGCCCGTAAATATAGGCGGTGCGGCCCCAGAGATCGAACTGGAACATGCCGAGCAGCGCGTCCGGTGCGATCCCCGCAAGGCCATCGCTGCCACCGGTCCAGGCCGACGCTTTATTGGCAGCTTCGTGGAAAAGATGGATGACGGCGATCGACAGCACGAGTTGCGGCAAGCCGTGAGCACGCAGGATGACGATGCCGGAGATCAGACCTGCAAGCGCACCGGCGATCGCGCCGACCACGGTCATCGTCAATGGCTCGGTAATCCCGAAATGGACTGCCGCGATTCCCGCTCCATAAGCGCCGGCACCGAACAGCGCCGCATGTCCGAGCGTGGCGACACCGCAATAGCCCGTCACGAGGTCGATCGACAACACCAGCAGCATGATCGCGATGATGCGGGTCAACAGAGCAAGATTGTTCGGGAAGAGGAAATATCCGGCGACCCCGATTACGATGATCGCGACGAGGCCAATCAGGCTTCCGGTATCGAATTTTCTGCGAACCGGAAGTCCGGCCGTGACACTGTCATTCATGGAAACTGCCATTACTTGAGCCTCCCCGCCAGACCGCGCGGAAAGATCGTCACGATCAGGATCACCGCCAGGTAGAAGAAGAACTCACCGTATTCGGGCGCAAGATAGCGTCCGGTGGTGTCGATCGCACCGAGCAGAAGACAGGCAATCAAGGCCCCCGGTATGGAGCCTGCGCCACCGACCGCAACCACCACGAGGAAGGTCACCATATACCGCAGCGCATAGTAGGGCTCGACTGGCAGGAGTTCCGCGCCGACCACGCCGCCGAGAGCTGCGAGACCGACGGCCACCGCAAAGCTGACCGCGTAGACCACTTCGGTACGCACGCCGAGCGCTGCCGCCATGGCCGCATTGTCGACCGCCGCGCGAAGCTTGATGCCGAAGGCGGTGCGTTCGATGAAGAACCAGAGCGCGCCCGCAACGACGAGGCCGCAGAGGATCGCAAAAATGCGATGGGTCGCGATCGACCGGAAGCCGAGATCGGCCGAACCCTGCAGGGTCTGAGGCAGGGGAATGGTCTTCAGCGTCGGGCCGAACAGGAAGTTGGCGATACCGATGATGCAGAAGGTGATGCCGATCGTCATCAGCACCTGGGTCAGCTCGGGCGCGCCATAGATGCGGCGGTAGAGAAAGCGCTCGATCGGAATGGCGATGATGATCGTGCCGATCACCGCGATGAGGGTCGCGATCGCGTAGCCGAGCCCGAGGTCACGCGCGGCATAGGAAGCGAGATAGCCGCCGATCATGGCAAAGGCGCCATGAGCAAGGTTCACCACCCGCATCAGGCCCATGGTCACCGAAAGGCCGATCGATATCACGAAGAGCACCATTCCATAGGCGAGTGCATCGATGGCTATGCTGAACACGGTCTGCATGTGGTCCTCCTCTTGCGCGAACGCGAGACCGGTGGCCCCGATCCCGCGTCCGTTCTCTTGCGTGCGGCTTACTTTTTAACGAAGGCGAGACCCGGATCACCCTGCTTTTCGAAGGTCTGCACTTCCTTGTTGATGTATTTGCCGTCCGCGTCCTTCACGACTTCGCGCAGGTAGATGTTTTGCGTGATGTGGCGGCTTTCCGGATCGATCGTCACGGGACCGCGCGGGCTCGTCCAGGAGAGGCCTTTGACCGCCTCGACGGCCTTTTCCGCGTCCTGTTCGCCTCCGGTCGCCTCGATCATCTTCGAGATGACATACATGCCGTCGAAGGCACCGACCGAGGGGAAGGAAAGCTCGGCCGGGTTGCCGATCGCCTTGGCCGCAGCCTCCACGAAGGTCTTGTTTTCCGGCGAGTCGTGGGAAACGGAATAGTGGAACGTGGTCTGCAGGCCGAGACCTGCATCGCCAAGCGCCGGCAGGTCGGATTCCTGCGTGAAGTCACCGGGGCCGAAGAACTTGATGCCGGCCCCCTTCAAGCCGTTTTCGTTGAACGCCTTGACGAAGCCGAGCGTGGTGGGGCCGGACGGCAGGAAGGCGAAGATCGCTTCGGCGCCGCTGTCTCTCACACGCTGCATGATCGGCGAGAAATCGTTGGTCGAAAGCGGCATGCGGATCGCCTCGACCACGGTGCCGCCCTCTTTCTCGAAGGCCGTCTTGAAGGCGTTTTCCGCATCGATGCCCGGACCGTAGTCGCTGACCACCGAAATCACCTTGGTGACGCCGCCATCCTTGGCGACCTTGGCGATCGGCGAGGAGGTTTGCCATGTGGTGAAAGACGTCCGAACGACATAGGGACTAGCCGTGACGATCGCCGAAGTCGCCGCGTTCATGATGACCATGGGCACGTTTGCCTGCTCCAGCAGGGGCGTGGCCGCCATGGCGTCCGGCGTGAAATAGAAGCCCGCGAGATACTGGACGCCTTCGCGCACGACCAGCTCCTGCGCAAGCGCCTTGGACTGGGCGGGATCCGCCTGGGGCACGTCTCGATAGATGACCTCGATTTCGTCATCGCCGACCTTGTTGCCGTTGATCGCGAAATAGGCGTCGATACCCGCCTTGAAGTTCTTGCCCTGCAGCGCGAACGGACCCGAGAACGGGCCGACAACCCCGACCTTGATGGTGTCGGCATAAGCCGCGCTCGACAGAACGGCAGCCGCAATGGCAGCGGCGACAAGCCTTTTCATGAATTCCTCCCTTTATCGAAAGCCCTGACAGGCTCCCTGCGTCAGCGCATCTAAGTATAGTGTGCCCATGCGAAACGGTAATGTAAAATGAAATGCAATCGCCCAAGCATATCCTGGTGGTTATGATTTCGCGCCAGCGCGCCCAAGGGATCGGATATTTCCGATCAACTCGGCGGCAAGGCGTAGCGAGGCGCCGGCGGCTGCCGCCATTGACGGCAGAATCAGCCATTCGAGCGTCCATGCAGCACCCGAGCGTTCCTGCTCATGCACTATGGCCTGGTGCATTCCGGAAAGTTGCACGGCATTGAAGCGCGCAAGCGTTACCAGCACCTCGGCGGCGACCGGGTTCTGCTTATGCGCCATGGCCGAGGAGCCCCCGCCACCGGTAAGCTCGATCTCGGCACCGAGTTCGGCAAGGAGCGCGATATCCTGCCCGAACTTGCCGAGGCTACCGGTGATCAGGGAAAGAATTCCCGCAAATTCCGCCAGCCGATCGCGCTGGCTCTGCCATTGAACGGCGTCACCCAGAGAAAGCTCGTTTGCCAAGGCTGCCCGAACGATATCGGCCTTGTCTCCCAGCTTCTCCAGCGTACCCGCAGCACCGCCGAACTGGACCGAGAAACCGCCGCTTGCCGAAAAGCTTGCCAGCCGCTCCCGAAGCCGTACCAATGGATCGCACCAGGCGCGGATGCGATCCGAAACTGTGATCGCGATCGCCGCCTGCATGCGGGTGTGGCCCATGAGCTCCCGGCCACCGTATTTCCGGTCGAGTTCTCCGAAAGCTTCTTCGAGCCTGGCAAGACGATCGACCAGCACCCCGCAGAGCCGTTTCAACCGCAACACCAGCGCCGTATCGATGACATCCTGGCTGGTGGCGCCGAAATGCACATGACGTCCGGCCTCTTCGCCGGCGGCATTGCGTAACTGGCGGACCAGCTCGGGAACGACGACGCCGTCCCTGCTCGCCTCCTTCCGCAGCGCAGCCATGTCGGGTTCGAAATCTGCGCAGGCGATGGCAATCCGCTCCGCCGCCGCTACCGGAATGAGCCCGGACGCGGCCTCGCTGTTGGCGAGCGCCAGTTCGAAGGCAAGCATGGCCTCGATCTCGGCTTCCGCACCGAACAGCTGCGCCACCTCGTCATCGCCGACGAGACCGGAAAGGAACGGATGCTCGAAAGCCGAAATGCTCATGATTTCTCAAACATCGAAGAAAATGGTTTCGTTGTCGCCCTGTAGATGGATATCGAAGGTTACGGTATCCCCTTCCCTCTTTCCGATCAGTGTAGGCACGCGCACCCGATGCTCGATGCGGGACAGGATAGGGTCCTCGCCATTCGCCGCCTCCTCATCGGAGAAATACATGCGCGTATTGAGCCCGATATTGATGCCGCGCGCAACGATCCAGAAATTCACATGCGGCGCCATCAGCCGCCCGTCACGGAAGGGCACGCGTCCAGGCTTGATCGTTTCGAACACGAATTCGCCGGTCGCCATGTCACCAGGGCAGCGAGCCCAGCCGAAGAAGTTCGGGTCCGCCTTGCCGCGGATTTCCGATGGGCTGTTGTAAAGGCCCTCCGCATCCGCCTGCCAGATTTCGATGAGCGCATCCTTGAGCGCCGTTCCGGCACCATCGTAGACATGGCCGCGAATGGTGATCCGCTCGCCGCGGGTTTGATCGTTGATCATCGACCCGGAGCCGAGATCGGTTTCGTAGACCCCGTGAATGCCGGTGAAATTCGGCGTACAGCCGATATGGACATAGGGGCCCGCTGTCTGGGAAGCGGTTTCCTTGAGATATCCGAGCGGCTGGACCATGTCAGTTGCCCTCCATGCGGTTCTCGAACAGGGTCGAGCGGCGGCCGCGCAACACGATGTCGAACTTGTAGGCGCGCATATCGTGCGGAATGGTCGCGTTCATGTCGAGCGGCGCGATCAGCCGTTTGATCGCCTCTTCGTCCGGGATTGTCTTCACGATGGGACATTTCCAGATCATCGGGTCACCCTCGAAATACATCTGCGTGATCAATCTCTGGGCAAAGCCATGGCCGAAGACGGAGAAATGGATATGGGCAGGACGCCAGTCGTTGACGCCATTCGGCCATGGATAGGCGCCCGGCCTCACCGTCTTGAACCAGTAGAAACCGTTTTCGTCGGTGATCGTGCGTCCGAACCCACCGAAATTCGGATCGAGCGGCGCAAGATAGGTTTCCTTCTTATGGCGATAGCGCCCGCCCGCATTGGCCTGCCAGAACTCCACCAGCGCGCCGCCGATCCCGATTCCGCGCTCGTCCAGCGCCCGGCCGTGCACCAGAATGCGTTCGCCGATAGGGCCCTCGCCCGGCTTCGCGTAGTTGGCGAGAAGGTCGTTGTCGAACTCGTTGATGATGCTGTGACCGAAAACGGGGCCTGTGATCTCGCTGATCGTGCCTTCGAACGATATCAGCGCCCGCTGCGGCGAGCGCAGTACGGTCGTCTTGTACCACGGCGTATAGGCAGGCGGATGCATATCCCGGTCGCGGGCGAAGAAGGGCGTGGTTTCAGGTGGTGTGTTTTTCATTCGGTCTCTCCCCCGGCATGGTCGGAAGTCGGCTGCTTAGCCTCCATTTCCGCATAGGCAGCCTTCGCCACCTTGAAGGCATGATTGGCCGCCGGAACGCCGGCATAGACTGCCACATGCAGCAAGGCTTCGCGGATATCGTCCTTTGTCGCACCCGTATTGACGGTCGCACGCACATGCATTGCCATCTCGTCATATTGCCCGAGCGCGGCAAGCAGCGCGATCGTCACCATCGAGCGCTCACGTTTCGTCCAGGCGGATCGTGACCAGAGCGTACCCCAGGCACCTTCCGTGATGAACCGCTGGAATGGCCCGTCGAAATCAGTTTCGCTCTCCAGAGCGCGGTCCACATGCGTATCGCCCAGCACCGCGCGGCGGGTCACCATGCCCTGCCGGTAGCGTTCGGAGCCTGCGGAAGAATCGGCCATGACGGTACCCTCAATTCAATTGACTGGCGAAGCCGCGGATGACCGCGGCGAAGGCAGCCGGCGCTTCCACGCAAGGAATATGCGCCGCACCTTCGATGATTTCGTATCGAGCGCCGGGGATGAGATCGGCAAGCGAGCGCACCAGTTCCGGCGGCGTCGAACCGTCTTCACGCCCGACGACGCAGAGCGTCGGGACGGCGATGCGGCGCGCTGCTTCAGTGAAATCCGCGTCGCGGATCGCAGCGCACGTGCCGCTGTAGCCGAGTATCGGCTGCCGCATCAGCATGTTGCAATAGCCCTGATAGGCGGTGTTGCCGACATTCCGGAAAGGCTGAGTGAACCACCGCGCCATGATGTCTTCCAGAACGCTGCCTATGCCATCGGCTTCGACCGCGGCGATGCGCTTGGCCCACATCTCGGGCGTGCCGATCTTATGCGCCGTATCGCAGAGCGCCAGGCCCTTCACGAGGTCGGGGCGGGTGGCATAGAGCCCCTGCGCAATAAGCCCTCCGACCGACAATCCGCAAACGATCACCCGAGAGAGCCCGAGATGATCGAGCAACCCAGCGAGATCGGCGACATGATCGTCGATCGAGTAGGGCGGATTGCCGAGATCGCTCAAGCCATGGCCGCGCTTATCGTAGGTCACGAGCGTGAAGTCATCGGCGAGCTTTGGCAGCACATGATGCCAAATCCGGCTGTCGGTTCCGAGCGAGTTCACGAAGACAATAACTGGCTTCTCCTCGCCGGCGCGCTGGATATCATATTGGATGACGATGTCGTTGATGCGTACAAACTGCATTGCCGCCTCCTCCGGCTTGTAAGATTGCAGTATCTATCCGGTTAGGTAAAATGATATTTCATCCCGAGTTTCTTAACTGCAAGGTTATGGGTTTTGATCGACTCCCGCGTCAAATTTCGACATCTGCATACATTCGTCGAGGTTGCGCGCCAGAAAAGCGTCGTCAAGGCGGCAGATCTCCTGAATATCAGCCAGCCGGCCGTGACCAAGACGATACGGGAGCTGGAAGAGGCGCTCGGGGTTGCGGTTTTCGAACGGGAAGGGCGCGGAATTCGGATAACCCGCTACGGCGAGGTCTTCCTGCGCCATGCGGGCGCGGCGCTGACCGCGCTTAGGCAGGGAATCGACTCGGTCTCCCAGGAATTGTTCGATTCCGCACCACCCGTCAGGGTCGGAGCGCTGCCGACGGTTTCCACCCGCATCATGCCACGCGCCATGTCGTTGTTCCTTGAGGAAAAAACCGGCAGCCGCATCAAGATCATCACCGGTGACAACGCGGTGCTGCTCGAACAGCTGCGGGTCGGAGATCTCGATCTCGTCGTCGGGCGGCTCGCAGCGCCAGAGCAGATGGCGGGCTTCTCCTTCGAACATCTCTATTCCGACCCGATCGTCTTTGCCGTCCGGGCGGGCCACCCGCTTCTACTGAGTAAGCGCTCGGTTTTCGAGGGTTTGGCCGACTACCCCATCCTGATGCCGACGCGCGGCTCCATCATCCGACCGATCGTTGAGCAATTCCTGATAGCCAACGGCGTGGCAAGCCTGCCGACGCAGGTCGAAACCGTCTCGGATGCCTTTGGCCGCGCCTTTGTCAGGAAAACCGATGCGATCTGGATCATTTCCTCCGGCGTGATCGCGACGGACGTGGAAGACGGAATGCTCGCCATGCTGCCGATCGACACCAGCGAGACCAAGGGCCCCGTCGGCTTGACCATCAGGGCCGACGCCACCCCATCCACGCCGCAAACGATCCTGATGCAGACCTTGCGGCAGGCCGTCGAAGAAATCATGCCAATGAGATGAAGCGTGCCTCAAGCGGCGCTGAGTTCGGGAAACTTCCGCCGCAGTTCCTCGAATGAGCTACAGACTGCTTCATTGGCCCGCAGCGTGACTGAGATGTTGTCGGCCACATTCAATGTTTCTTCGAAATGCACTGGCACTTCCTCTCCACTCTGGCGCACCAGCATCGCCTCCTTGCGAAAGCCATGTTTCAACAGCCAATCGCGCGGCGCGGTGAGGCTGACTGCAACGTGGAAAGCACCATCATCTTCCTTCCGCGCCTTGAGCTTGTAAGTAACGGGCGACCTTTCGCCTCCGATGTCGATCTGCCCCGGATAGCCAACCTCCTTGAGATGTTCAGGCATGGTCCTGTGCTCCTCCATTCCTTAAGAACATCGAGGAAACCGGCGCTCGTTCGCTTTGTTCCGGCCGGAAAGCCGGCGAACGATCAAGACCCGTTGACGCCCGTTATCCCGCGTGATGAAACGGACGCGCCAGAGGGGGAGTGCCGGGATGGAAGACAGAAAATTTCTGGAAGCGCTGTTTACCGCTGCGGTGAAAGCCGCCGATCCGCTGACGGGCATCCGCAGGCACCTGCCGCAACCGCCGAAGAACGGCCGCACGATTGTGATCGGCGCCGGCAAGGGCGCCGCCCAGATGGCCGCCGCACTCGAAAGTCTCTGGTCCGGTCCGCTCTCGGGATTGGTGGTCACCCGCTACGGTTACGGCTGCCAAACCAAGGATATTGAGATCATCGAGGCTTCGCACCCGGTTCCGGACGCCGCGGGGCTTACCGCTGCGAAACGGCTCGTGGAAACGATCTCCGGCCTCTCGGAAGACGATCTGGTGATCGCACTCGTCTGCGGCGGCGGTTCGGCGCTCCTGCCTGCCCCTCCCGAGGGCCTGACGCTCGAGAACGAGATCGCGCTCAATGAGGTGCTGCTCGCTTCGGGTGCGCCGATCTCAGCTATGAATGTGGTGCGCAAGCATCTGTCGACCATCAAGGGCGGCCGGCTCGCAGCCGCAACCAAGGCGCGGGTGGTCAGCCACATCGTGTCCGACATTCCCGGCGATAACCCCGCATTTGTCGCCTCCGGACCGACCATACCCGATGGCACTACGAGGCATGATGCGCTGGCAATCGTCGAACAATACGGGCTTGACCTCCCCAAGGCGATGATCGCGCACCTGCAATCGCCAGCGGCCGATGCGCCCCGACCGGACGACCCGATCTTTTCCCGCCACGAGTACCACGTCATCGCCTCGGCGGCCGTCTCCCTGGAGGCAGCGGCTCAAGTGGCGCGAGCGCATGGGATAACACCCCATATCCTGTCAGACTCGGTGGAAGGCGAAGCGCGCGACGTGGCACTCGTGCATGCCGCCATCGCCCGCGAAGTAGCGTTGCGGGGCCGGCCGTTTGCCAAGCCAGCGGTTCTGCTCTCCGGCGGCGAAACGACCGTGACCCTCAGGAGCAAGGGAGGCAAGGGAGGCCGCAACGGCGAATTCGCGCTCGCCTTGGCGCTTGCCGTCGATGGTCATGAGATCACCGCGCTTGCCGCCGATACGGATGGCATCGACGGGTCGGAAACCAATGCTGGCGCGTTTGTCGACGGTACGACAGCGCGAAGGCTGCGTGCCACCGGCCTCGACGGACGCAAGCTGCTCGACGGCAATGACAGCTTTTCCGGCTTTTCCGCAATCGGCGACCTGTTCACCACCGGCCCCACAGGCACGAACGTCAACGATTTCAGAGCGATTCTGGTCGGGTAAGATAACCGCACCGGCTACCGTCGGCCGGAAAGCGGCTATTGCAGATGCGGCTTCTTCAAAAAGTCGTTTCGGTCAGCCGATTTGATCCGCAACCACGCCTCGCGGCCATTGCGTACCACCCGCATCGGGATTTCCGCTCCCGCCGGACCGCTCATCCAGATCTTGCGGTAGAAGTCGGCCAGGCCATCCACCTCTCCGTCGCGGATTTCCGAAATGATGTCGCCGCTCTGCAGACCCGCTTGCTCCGCCGGGCCTCCTTCGGTCACACTCATGACGACGACCTCGCCATTGCTTTCCGCAGAAAAGGCGCCGAGCCAAGGCCGGGGTGGCTTGTCCACCCGCCCCCGGTTGAGCAGATCGTCGAGTATGGGCTGCAGCAGGTTGATAGGCACGATCATGTTGATGTCGGCTATCTCCCCTGCCTGGCTCATCTGCAGGCGAAGCGACCCGATGCCGAGCAGCTTGCCTTCGTCATCGATGAGAGCCGCGCCTCCCCATGAAGGATGGGCAGGCGCAGTGAAGATCGCTTCGTCCAGCAGGTATTCCCAGTATCCGGCAAATTCCTGCTTGGCCACGATATAGGCCTGTACGAACTGGCCGATGCCGTCCGCCAGCAACACGGAATCGCCAAGCCCGGCTTTCGAGGAGTCGCCGAGCTTGAGCGCCGGCAGATCGAGCGGCGCGAGCGCCTGCACCAGTCCGAAGCCGGTTTCCTGGTCATAAGCGAGTGCGTGGGCAGGCACGACCAATCCGTCGCGCCGCGTCAGCCAGACCTCCTCCGCCTCGGTAATGAGATAGCCGATCGTAAGCACCAACCCATTTTCCCGGACAACGACGCCGCTTCCTTCCCGTCGGGTGCCGAGCGTACCGGCGGTAAAGGCATCTTCCGGGATTGTTGAGCGCACGGCCACGACGGACCGCAAAATTCTCTCGGTATCCATGATGAAATCCTGATAAGCGCGTATCGGGCTCGAATGACTTCAGAGGCCGAGGCGGCCGGTCATCGTTTTGTCTGTCTCGAGTTGTTCTCCCTACAATTATGGAGCCCGATGGCCGGGTGCAAGGCCAGTCGGAGCTTCCAAGCCGGGACGAAAGCAAGCAAGCCGCGTTCCCGCGGCTTGCTTGCGAGCGGCTTGGCCGCCCGTCAGTTCACCGAAGTCAGCGTCATGGAGGTTCCGGTCGCCGCGACGTTGAGGCCGAGCTGACCGGTCACGCTGACCGTCTGAAGATGGATAGAACCGGACGTGCCGCCGACAAGCACATTGGCCCCGATACCCGCGCCCACGGTAGCCTCCGCGGTCGCTCCCTGATAGAGGCCGCTCAGTGAGCCATGATGATAGCCGGCGGTCGGTGCGAATACGGCCCAGATCAGCCGCGTGCGCGTGGTGAAGCCGAGATCGATGCCCATCTTGCGGACAGCGCCCGTATAGTGGTCGATAGGCTCGCTACCCATTGCCGAACGGAAGACGCAGTCGGCCTCCTTGGCGGAGCCCAGCACGTAGCCCACACCGGAACCGATCGTGCAATCCAGATAGCCGATCCGGACTCCGCCGCGCTGATCCGGCTCTTCGGCGAGCGGGATCGAGTCTCGGCGGGAGATCACGTCGGCTGCAAAAGCTGCTCCGGCGCTGGAGAGGATCGGCAGGGCGGCAATCGCTATGGCAAATATCTTTTTCATCCCTGTACTCCTTTAGTGTTTGCCGCCCGTCGATTCTCTCGTTGCGAGCAGCCGGACAGCGATGAATAACGGATGTGGCGGAAGAATGATCCATTTCGCCGGGAACACGATTTGTCACGGCGATTGTTCCCGACGTGATGGTCGCCCCTATGGCGCAAGCTCCGCCTGCCGCAGTTTCTCCCGCTCCGTCTCGCGATATTCCCGCGGCGTCAGCCCCGTCCGCTTGCGGAAACAGCGGGAAAAATAGGCCGCATCCGCAAAACCGAGATTATCCGCGATGCGTTGTATGCTGTTGGGCGTGAAGACCAGGGCTCGCCGGGCCTCGTCGATCACCCGCGCCATTATCAGATCGTGGGTGCTCGAACCCGTCACCTCGCGCACCAGCCGGTTGAGATGCGTTGGGGAAAGGTTGAGGAGCCTGGCATAGGCCTCGGCCGGCAACTGCTCGCGAAAATGCCGGCCGATCAGCTCCTGCAGTACCTCGACCCGCATCTGGTTGATCTCGCGCGCTCCTTCTCCCGCCTGCGGAATGGCGGCGCGGCGCAGAAGCAGCAGAACCGAGACGAGATGCGCCTCGATGAGATCGTTGCGGCCGGTGCGCCGCCCGTCGAACTCCTCCAGGATGCGGCTGAAGGTCTCCCCCAGATAGGATGTATCGGAAGCCTCTGGATCGAGGACGACCAGCCGCGGTGACGCCAGCCAGTCTGCCGGCCGTTTCGAAAGGCCCGACGTCAGTCTGAGCTGGTCGGCAACGACGGTGATCACCATTCCATCGACATCCCGCGAGAAACGAAAGCCATGGCTGATCCCGGGCGGCACCACGGCCACGCAGGGCGGGCGAAACGGGAGGGTCTCGCCTTGCAGGAGAGCATCGCCGGATCCGTTCCGAATGTACAAGAGCTGAAAGAAGCTGTCGTGCCGATGCAGACCGATCTCCCATTGGTGCAAACTGCTGCGGGAGGCGATAGTCTCACAATGCATCCAGAAATCCGGTTTCCCGGAGCTTCGCTCGCCATAGAGGTCGTAAGTAGGAACCGACAAAACCATGCTATACTACCCACCAAGATGTTCGTTTTGTCCCATTAGTTGCGCGAAAAGTCCATTCTGACGCGCTCACGGCCCGCTTAGCATGAGGAAGAACTCGGGAGGTTCTCATGCGCACCAAAGTCGCCATAATCGGCTCCGGCCCGTCCGGTCTGCTGCTCGGGCAGCTACTCGCCAATGCGGGCATCGACAACATCATCCTCGATCGCGTCAGCAAAGATTACATTCTCGGACGCGTGCGGGCGGGCGTGCTGGAGGAAGGCACCGTCGGCCTGCTTGACCAGGCAGGAGCCGGTGCCCGCATACACCGGGAAGGTCTTCCGCATGACGGCTTTTCACTTGCATTCGACGGCCGGGACCACCGCATCGACCTATACGGGCTGACGGGCAAGCACGTGATGGTCTACGGACAGACGGAACTCACCCACGACCTCATGGACAAGCGCGAGGCGACGGGCGGGATCAGCATCTACGAAGCCGCCAACGTTACCCCCCATGATTTCGATGGCGGAATCCCTTATGTGACCTACGAGAAGGACGGCACCACCCGCCGCATCGATTGCGACTTCATAGCCGGCTGCGACGGCTATCACGGCGTCAGCCGCAAATCCGTGCCCGAAAGCGCCCTCCGGATCTTCGAGAAAGTTTATCCTTTCGGCTGGCTCGGCATCCTTGCCGAGGTGCAGCCCGTCAGCCCGGAGCTGATCTACGCCAATCACCCGCGGGGTTTTGCTCTCTGTTCGATGCGCTCGCACACCCGCAGCCGCTATTACATCCAGTGTCCGCTCGACGATAAGATCGAGAAATGGCCGGACGATCGCTTTTATGACGAGCTGCGCCGCCGCTTGCCCACAGAACATGCCGAGGCCATGGTGACCGCCCCTTCCTTCGAAAAATCGATCGCTCCGCTTCGCTCCTTCGTCGCGGAGCCTATGCGTTTCGGCAGGCTGTTCCTGGCGGGCGACGCCGCCCATATTGTCCCTCCGACCGGCGCCAAGGGGCTCAATCTCGCGGCCAGCGACGTGCATTATCTTTTCGAGAGTCTGCGGGAATATTACGGAGAGAAATCAACCGCCGGCATCGATGCCTATTCCGAACGTGCGCTCAAGCGGGTCTGGAAAGCAGTACGCTTCTCATGGTCGATGACGACCCTGCTGCATCGTTTTCCCGATACCGGCGATTTCGGCCAGAAGATCCAGGAAGCCGAGCTCGATTATCTCGTCCACTCGACTGCCGCCTCCACCGCGCTTGCCGAGAACTACGTGGGCCTGCCGTATTGAAGGCACCGATCAAGGATCGATGTAGCCTATCGTTCGGATTCTGACTTCCCTGACACCGGGATCCTCCGAAAACAGGAGAGCCCCGGAGGATTTGGATTCAGCCGGCACATAGTCGAAAGTGACCTCCGCATCTTCCGCCACCTCGCCGCCATCGACGATCTCGCCGCGCACGACGACCGCAGCCGCCGTGGTGGTCGCGCGATTGGCAATGTCGAACTCCACCCGGTAACCATCCGCAGCCGCGCCACGTCCGGTAATCTCTATCGAAAACTCGGGCGGCGCGCCGTCCTCCATCCACGCCTCCTTGGCTATCCAGGCGATCATCAGGAAAACGAGAAGCGCTGAGACGATGCCCGTTACCCATTCCACCCAATGCGGCTCATGGGCTTCGGTGTGGCGGTTCTTGGCTGTGATCGTCATACGGACATTCCATCAAAGAATGAGGCGGGCGGCCGCGGCGCCGATGGCGCCGGGAAAGGAAAGCACGATCACCGACATCAACACCTGCGTCAAAGCAGCGTCGTCGAGCCGCTGGAAAGTCCACAACACATAGATGCTGATCAACACGGCGACCATGTAGCCCGGAAGCGTGAACCGAAAGAGCGCATGCCACCAGGGCGTTTCCTCCGATAGCTCATGGGTTCCCTTGAATGCCACGGCATAGACGAATCCATGCATGATGGCGATCGAAAGCAGGATCAGCGCCAGCGCATGAAGCGGCGTCATCTTGTAGGATATGAGGATGATCTCCTCCGTCGGCGCGACGTTAAGGCTCAGAAACAGTGCCCCGACACCCATCAGGAAAAGTTCGCGGCCATAGCTGGTCGACATTTCGTTCGGCACGATGTCGTGGTCCCCCTTCTTCTCGGCCTTGTCATCCTCTTCCTCATCGCCGTCCCGATGGGCACCCAGCTGCGAACGGCCGAGCAGGGCGCCGATACTGGCCGGCACCGCCTGCATGGCTATCTTGCCGATGATTTCCGAAAAGGGCATCTCGGCGGTTATGTTTCCGAGTAGGAACAGAACGACGGCGCTTATGACGATTGCGATCGCATAAGCAATCGTCGTGTCACGAAAAGCTTCTCGCCAGGTGAAGGTCTGCTCGAAGCCGATGCGATGAGCGAGCAGGACGAGAAGCGGAATATTGACGAGCAGCAACAGAAGCAGGCGCGAGCGGCCGATATAGAAGCCGAGATGCCAGAGCTCCATGGTCATCAGCATGGGAATGCCGAAGATCATCGCTCCGGCTGCACCACGCCCGAGACCGATCAGGAAATGACGGCTCCGATGCCTCCTCCCCATGCTCCTTCCGGCCTTGGTCATCGTCGCTGATCCACATATCCGCCGGCCCGTAACGAACCGTTTCTTCCGCAAGGAAGATAGGTTGGATCGGCCAATTGACCAGAATGGCTACACCGCACGCGAAAAGCCTTCAGCGGGAACGCTCGCCGCAGTCGATCGTTGGGAATAGCTGGCGCATTTTCCCGGTGACGCATGGACCTTACCTCGCCCTCTCTAGCCGATCTCGATCGAACCGCCGAAGACGGAAGCAAGGACGCGCTGAGCGGTACTCTCGATCGCAATATCCAGGCACTGCTCGATAGACGCGCCCAGAACGTTAGAGAAGCCTCCCTGGAGGAACGGATAGCTGACCGTATTACCCGCTTTGCCGGCAGCATGACCTTCGTCTACCTGCATGTCGCGATCTTCGGGTTTTGGATTCTCGTCAATCTCGGCTTTTTGCCCTTTGTTCCGGTTTTCGATCCTTCGCTGGTCATTTTGGCCATGGTCGCCTCGGTGGAGGCGATCTTCCTTTCCACCTTCGTGTTGATCAGCCAGAACCGCATGGCGGCCGCCGATGATGAGCGCGCCGACCTGAACCTCCAGATTTCTCTGCTGCACGAACATGAAACGACACGGTTGATCGCTCTCGTCTCCAGCCTGGCACGGAAGCTGGGGGTCGATGTCGACGAAGATATCGACGAACTGAAGCATGACGTGCTGCCGGAGAAGGTTCTCGACAAGATCGAACGGGAAAAAGGTGGCAAGGACGGCCTGTGAGGCAAGACGTCAGCGGTCGAGAAAGTCCTGCCACATGCGTTCGCCGACCGTGCAATCGACGGACGGATCGGCGACGATCCTTCTCACCTCGGGCTCCGGTGTCAAGCCGCTGATCTCCAGCACCAGTTTTCGCCGGATGGCGACGGCGAAGTCTTCGACCTTGTGAACCGGCAGCACGAAGGCGCCCGGCCCGCCGATGACGCAATCGCCGTAATATTTGTCGAGGCCGCCCGGCGTTCCCGATGGACGCAGCATGATTGCCAGGCCGTTGATGACGATGCCCGCCTCGATCGCCTTCTCGCGTATCGGAACCACCGGCTGGCCGATATTGTTGGGACCGTCGCCCGAAACGTCGATCACCTGACGCATGCCTTCGAAGGAATTGGCGACGATCATCGTCGTACCCTGGGCGATCGCCGCCGAAATGGAGGTGCGGCGCTGGGTGGAGATCGGCCGCGCTTCCAGCCTTGCGGCGAACGCGGCCGCGTCCTCTTCATCTTCGATCACTTGCCAGTCGATGACGGAATCGGGGACGACCTCGCCTGCCCACTCGAAATAGCTGATGGCGATCTTGCCGATCAGCCCGTTCCTCACCGCATCCATGAATTCCCGATGCCTGAGCGCCTCGACATAGCCCTCGCGCTGGATGCGGACTTCCTCGAAATCCATGGAGCGGGACGTGTCCACAGCGAGGACGAGTTCCACATCCACTTGCCCTCCCGCTTGTGCGATCACCGGACCGGAGGACAGACTCATGAGTATCGCGAGTGTTGTAAGCATGGGCGATCCAATCACTGCGTTGAGTTCGCAAAATGTAACACAGGATGGAACGACGGCGACATTCCACGCCGAAGGCAGCTTCAACTTTCGGTGATTGACTCTTCGGAAGTTAAAGGCGGATCGCGGAGAATGGCCGCCGAAGCAACCGGATCATTTCCTAAGGATTACCCAGAGCGCATGCACGATGCCCGGCAGCCAGCCGAGCAGGGTCAAAAGAATGTTCAACCAGAACTGAAGGCCGAGGCCCACCTGCAGGAAAACGCCGAGCGGCGGCAGGAGGATGGCGAGAAGGATGCGGACGATGTCCAATGGCGGCTCCGGATCGAATTGATTGCGTCGGATAACGTGCTGCAAGGCATATGGTTTCCCCACGCATGGCGTGTTTGGCCTGAAAAGCACCTCATCGGCTGAGGTCGATACGGCTCGTCACCACCGATTTGCCGCTTTGCGGATCGCGGTCGATGGTTTGAAGCCGAACCCGGTCATTGCCGATCTTTTCGATGGTCATGTTTGCTGCACGATCGCCGTTCACCGGTTTGGCCCACCGGACGGCAAGATTGATGGCCGTCCCCTGCCGCCTTCCCGAAAGCGACGAGGGCTGCCCCCCGGGACCGACATAGGTGCCGCTGTAGCGTTGCTGACCGGAAACCTGAAGATTTGCGGAAATGCTGCGCCGGACGACCAGCAGGCCCCGGCAATTCCCTTGCATCGACAGTGAAGACGAGCCGGTCGAAAACGCCAGGCTGCACCTCACATTGACCGGATTGGCGCCGATCTTGGTCAGCACCGTACCTCTGCCATTCCAATTGCCTTCGAAGGACCTCAGGAAATCGCTTTCCGTTGCCGGTGCGAGCGACGAATACAGCATGACGGCGGCGAACGCGCCGGAAGAAAGGCAAAACCGCATGATCGGGCCCCATCTCGTTGATTTCTCATCGAACGCAGGGCGCCTTCTCGGGTTCCAATCGCTTTCACCACATGGCGTGAAAGTGCTGCACCGGGCCATGCCCCGAGCCGACGGTAAGTCTATTCGCCTGTGCTATCGCATCGGAGAGATATCGTTTGGCAAGCGCTATGGCTTCGGTCGCATGAGCTCCCTTGCCAAGCTCCGCGGCGATCGCGCTTGAGAGGGTGCAGCCGGTTCCATGTGTGTTGCGCGTTGGTGTTCTCTGGGCCTCGAACCAGACGAGGCCATCGGCGCTGGCGAGGACGTCGGGACTTTCGGCACCGGGCAGATGACCCCCTTTGACCAGAACCGCGCCCGGACCCAGCGCGCGCAGACGTTCCGCCTGCGTGGCCATATCCTGGCGGCTTTCCGCAACTTCCTCGCCTAGCAAAGCCGCCGCCTCCGGCAGGTTGGGAGTAATGATCGTTGCAAGCGGCAGCAGCTTGCGGGTGACTACCTCGACGGCATCACTCGAAAGCAGCGGTGCGCCGCCCTTGGCGATCATCACCGGATCGAGCACGATCGGCATGCCGCGGTTAGGTGCCAGCGCATCGGCCACGGCTTCTGCGATCGCGGCATTGGCGATCATGCCGATCTTGACCGCATCGACGCGAATATCTGCAAAGATCGCCCGAATCTGATCCGCGACGAAGCCCGGCGGCACGGCATGCACTCCGCTTACCCCTTGCGTGTTTTGCGCCGTCAACGCCGTCAGCACCGCCATGCCATAGGTGCCGCGCGCGGAAAACGTCTTGAGATCCGCCTGAATGCCGGCGCCGCCGGAAGGATCGGAGCCGGCGATGGAAAGGATATTACGGATCATCGGCGTGCCTTCCGGATTTCGCGCATCAGGTGTTCGGCGGCCGCTTTCGGATCAGGCTCACCGCAGATCGCAGAAACCACCGCGACGCCGGCCGCACCCGCCGCAAGTGCGGGAGCCACATGCTCGGCCTTGATCCCGCCTATCGCGACGGAGGGCACAGACGAAATACCGACGAGTTTTCTCAACCCTTCGAAGCCGATCGCGGGCGCGTGTTCCGGCTTGGTCGATGTCGGAAAGACAGGGCCGATGCCGGCATAATCGACGAAGACTGCGTCTGCCGGGATCGCCTCTTTGCCGGTTTGCACCGATAGACCCAGGATCATGTCCGGACCGATCAGCGCGCGGGCGGCCTCCGCCGAAATATCGTCCTGCCCCACGTGCAGGCCCTCCGCACCGATCGCAATCGCCGCCTCCGCGTCGTCGTTCACGATCAGCGGCACACCGCTGCCGGCAAGGGTCGCCTTCAGCGCTCGCCCGGTTTCTATCATTCTTCCGGTATCGACATGCTTGTCGCGAAGCTGCACCATGGTCACGCCGCCCGAAACCGCAAGACGTGCCGTTTCCACCATGCCGATCGCCTGGCAGAGATCGGGATCGAGAACGAGGTAGAGCGAAAGATCGAAGCTTTTCTTCATGCGATGGTGATCCCGGCTTTTGCATCCAGCGTTTCGTCGGTGAGAGCGGAAAGCTGATCGAGGAAAAGAGGAGAGAAGGAACCGGGACCCGAAGCCTTTCGGGCCGCCTCTTCGCCGGCGACGGCGAAGGTCGCGAGCGCAGCAACCGCTGCACCAAAAGGATATGCAGGCGTCACAGCTGCAAAAGCGCCGATGAGGCAGGTGAGCGAGCACCCCAGCGCGGTAACCTTCGGCATGAGGGCCGAACCGCCGGCGATGCGCACGGCATCGCGGCCATCGGTGACGAAATCCACCGCGCCGGTAACCGCGACCGTGCAGTCGTGCTGTTTCGCAAGCGCGCGGGCCGAACCTTCGGCGATGTCAACGCTGTCGCCGCTGTCCACGCCCTGGCCACTCGCCGGCCCGCCCGCAAGCGCCATGATCTCGGAAGCATTGCCTCGGATGATGGTCGGCTTCAGCGCAACCAGCTCCGCGGTTACGCTGCGACGGAAGCCGGTGGCATAATGCGCGACCGGATCGAGCACCCAGGGCTTGCCGGCCTTCCCGGCTGCCGTTGCCGCCTTCTTCATGCCCCCGATCCAATCGCGGGAAAGCGTGCCGATATTGATCGTCAGAGCTCCAGCGATACCGGCAAATTCGCCTGCCTCTTCCTCCGCGCTCACCATGGCGGGCGAAGCGCCCGCGGCGAGCATCACATTGGCCGCGATGTTCATCGCCACATAATTGGTGATGCATTGCACGAGAGGATTTGCGGCGCGCATGGCCGCCAGCATCTGACCGGGTGTGGGTCTTGTCCTATCCATTGTCGCCCTTCTTCACGAGGCGGGCGGCGCGGACACGAACATCCTTTGGGATATGGTCCGGACGACTCCCTCCGCCAGCATGATCTGGTTCAGGTTCAAAGGGTGCTTCTCAGCCCGGCTTTGCCGGACGCCCCTGTCTGCGGGTAGGTTTACAGCAAGTCGGGTGGGTGTCACAAGCTGTTTGCGAAGATCGCGTGCTTTGCCGTCAGCCACTCTTTTCCTGCTCGACGCCGGATAGATGCAACTGCCACGCCCGCATTTGCTTAGGGTCCGGTTTCGGCGGAAGCTCCGCACGCGTGGCGGCGAAAAGAAGAGCGCAATCGCCTGTAAGCGTCCAATGCCGTTGCAGATCGATCGGGCGGACGCCGCTGCCGCCATAGACAGGATCCTCGCTCGACCAGGCGACCCGCCATTGCATGCCTTTCGGAGGCCCAAGAAGCGGATCCGGAAGGCTCCAAACCATCAGATCCTTGCCGAGATTGACAAGCAACAGGCGTTCATCGCCTGCGTTCCCGCACAGGTAACGCAACAAGAAGGCGGTGTCCGAAAGAACGCTGCCGTCAACCCTGCTCCTGCTTGGATCGAAGGCCGGCTGCTCACGCCTGATCTTCAGAAGATCGCGATGGAGAGCGACGACATCGGCGTTCTTCTCCCATTCGCTCCAATCGAGTTTCGAACGCTCGAACGTATCCGGATCACCGGGAACGGGCATGTTGCGGGCAAAGTCCTCGCCCCTGAGACTGGGAAATTGCTTTAGGGATTCAATGCGTCCCCGGCGGACGGTTTCCAGAAGCTTGTCTCCCTGGTCGGCAAAATAATGGAACGGGCTCGAAGTACCGAACTCCTGCCCCTGGAACAACATCGGCGTCTGCGGTCCGAGCAGCAGCAGCGCCGTCATGGCCCTGACGCGCGCGGGGGAAGCCAGCCTGTCCATGCGCAGGCCGGTGCCCGAATTGGCGATCTGGTCGTGATTCTGCAGGAAGTGGACGAAGTTTTCAGGCGCGAGGTCCAGGCCCGGACGGCCGCGCGGCCCATCCTGCCAGTCATATCTCTGGCCTTGAAAAAGATAACCGAATTTGGCGGAGGAAACGAACTCCTGCGCTTGACCGCGATGATCGTGGTAATAGGCCTCATTGCGGCCCGTCAGCGCCACCATCGCTGAATGGTGAAAATCGTCATTCCAGAGCGCGTCGAGCCCGTGGCCGGAACTTTCCGGCGATCGCACCAGCCTGGTGTCCTGCGGCTCGTTTTCCGCCACCAGATAGATTTGACGCTTTCCGGCCGCGGCACGCGTCTCCCGCACTATCAGTGCGATCACATGCTCATCGCTGTCATCGAAAAGCGCCTGGGTAGCGTCGAGCCGCAGCCCGTCGAAATGGAATTCGTCGATCCAATAGGCCGCGTTCTTGGAAAAAAATTCGCGGACGGCGGCGCTGCCCGCCCCATCGAAATTGATGGAGGCACCCCAGTCGTTGCGGTAGCGGTCCGTGAAATAGTCGGCGGAGAAGTCGCCGAAGCGCTCGCCGCAGCCGAAGTGGTTATAGACGACATCCAGGATTGCACCGAGCCCGAGGCGGTGAGCAGCATCGATGAAGATGCGCAGATCATCCGGTCCGCCATAGAGACGGGTCGGCGCATAGGGCAGCACGCCGTCATATCCCCAGCCGAAGGTACCGTTGAATTCATTGACGGGCATGACCTCTAGGCAGGTGATGCCGATATCCCTTAAGTGGTCGAGCTTCGAGGCCGCCGCGGCCCATGTACCTTCCTTCGTGAAGGTGCCGATATGCATCTCGTAGAGCACCTGCCTTTGCGGCGATATTCCCGGCCAGTCCCCGTCCTGCCATCGGTAGGCAGAAGGATCGACCACCATGGAGGGACCGGCGGGGCCTTGGGGTTGGAAACGGGAGGCCGGATCGGCTAGCAACTCATCGAGGCCATCCAGTTTCAGGCTGTAAAGCGTCCCGGCCGTCATGCCTGGGACATGCAGCGAGAAATAGCCATCAGGTTCGGCCGCCATGGCATACTCGTCTCCGTTTTCCACCACGACGGAGACATGCTTGCGGGCCGGAGCCCAGACACGGAAGGAAACGCCGCCATCGACCAGTTCGGCGCCGACCGGATAACGACGTCCTGGGGAACAGCGACGGGATGTTTGGTAGCTGACGGACTTCGAAGGGCTGCTCATGGCAGTTCCGGTAGTGGGAGCGGAAACGGCTAACGAACATCCAGCAGCGCTCGAAGTTCCAGTCTATTTCGCTGGCGCCTTACACAGGATCGCGAAGGCCTCGTAAGCCCTCAACTCGACACCTTCGCAGAGCTCCGTCACGGGCGAGTAATTGCTGATCAGGCACTCGCCGCAAACCTGCAGTTCGTCAGGAATGGTCAACGATATCGGCCGCGGCGTGAAATTGGCCATCACGACCAGCCGATCCCCTTTCAAAGTGCGGGAATAGACGAATATGTCCGGATGCTGGTCCAGCCATGACTGGTAGAGGCCATAGACGATGACCGGATGTTTCTTACGCAGCGCGATCAGTTTGCGATAATGATTCCAGACCGAGTTTTCGTCCGTCATCGCGCTTTCGGCATTGATCTTCGGATAGTTGGCGTTGACCTCGATCCACGGGACACCGGTCGTGAACCCACCATGCGGAGCAGCGCTCCATTGCATGGGCGTGCGGGCATTGTCGCGGCCGTTCTCATTGGCGCCCCGGAGGAAGTCTTCCGGCGAGTAGCCCGCCTCGACATGCAGCCGGTGCATGTTCAGCGTCTCGATATCCCGGTACTGCTCGATCTTGGTGAAGGGAACGTTGGTCATGCCGATCTCCTCCCCCTGATAGATGAAGGGAGTGCCCTTCATCAGGTGCAGCACGGTGGCCAGCATCTTGGCTGATTCCATGTGATAACCGGTGACGTTGCCATATTTGGAGACGGCGCGCGGCAGGTCGTGGTTGCCCCAGAACAGCGAGTTCCAGCCGTCCTCGGAAAGCGCGTATTGCCATTTGCTGAGCACGGATTTGAGCCGCACCAGATCGAAGGGCTTCGGGCGCCATTTGCCGAACTTCTCGTCCCACTGCTGGGTGACGTGCTCGAACTGGAAGATCATCGAAAGTTCCCGGCGGTCCTTACCGGAATAGAGCAGCGCCGAGCCCGGCGTTGCGCTCCAGGTCTCCCCGACGGTGAGCACGTTCCGGCTGCCGAAGGTTTCGCGGTGCATTTCCTGCAGATAATCGTGCAGGTGCGGGCCGTCCTTGACGATCTCCTGATCGACCTTTTTCCCGATGTAATCGATGACGTCCATGCGGAAGCCGGCGATACCGCGCTCAAGCCACCAATTCATCATCTTGTAGATCTCGGCACGAACCTTTGGGTTTTCCCAATTAAGATCCGGCTGGCGGCGAGAGAACAGATGCAGATAGTATTCGCCCGTTTCCGGATCGAGCGTCCAGGCCGGGCCACCGAAGGATGACTTCAGGCGGTTCGGAAATCCGCCGTCCGCCCCTGGCCGCCGCCAGATATAGAAATCGCGATAGGGATTATCGATCGATTTTCGTGCCTCGATAAACCATGGATGCTCGTCCGAGGTATGATTGACCACGAGGTCGAGCAGGACGCCGATATCGCGGCGTCTCGCCTCCGCAACGAGGTGATCGAAATCGGCAAGCGTGCCGAATTCCGGGGCGATATCCTGGTAATCGGAGATATCGTAGCCATTGTCGTCCATCGGCGAGGCGTAGATCGGTGATAGCCAAATCACGCCGACCCCGAGCGCCTTCAGGTAGTCGAGCTTCGACGCGATGCCAGGGATGTCTCCGATGCCGTCGCCGTTGCTGTCGACGAAACTGCGGGGATAAATCTGGTAGACGGTCGAGGTGTGCCACCATTTACGCTCTATCGAAAACCCTTGCTCTATCACGCGGGTTGCGGGCTGTTCGCTGAATTGGTCCATCGGAAGCCTCCCTCAACTCTCTGGCTCGAACGTCCAACGGCTGCGGGAGTTCCTGGATCGCGGAACATTGGCGGTCTGTGCCGGTTAGGTCTGCGAGAACCATAACCGCTAAAGGAGGTCCAGCATGAGCAGCCGACTCCCTCCAACTCCCCCTGAAAACCTGAGTCACAAGGGCTCCGGCGAACAGAGCCATGCGACAGACGAACGGCAGGGCAAATCGCATGCGGCAAACGATCCCGCCAAGCAGGGCCAGCAGGGCAACACCAAGATCAACACCACCCATCAGGGTTATCAGCAGGACCGCTGAGGAGGTTTTAATGTCGACATCCGAAAAGACGCCGGCCAGTATCCGCCAGGGCGGGCCTGGCGCTTCTCACGAGAATGCGAAGGAGCCGCTGGAGATCAAAAAACCAGCGGCCGACTCCGACCGCCGATCGCAGAGCCGGGTCTCCGGCGGGGGCGGCGAACGCGACAGCCATCATACGCATGATGCCGAAAAGAAGGGCGGCGGCACGCGCCCGGCCCACTAGACATCTCAAGACTAAAGAACGCGCCTCAGCTGCACTTAAAATTCAGACGCCCTCCCCGCTGATCCGGAGAGGGCGATTTAATGCGCGGTAAGCGAACAGGCCGGGTCAAACCTTGGCCGTTTCTCCGGCTTCCTTGAGCGAGGCGAACTTGACGGTGACGGAACGAAGGTTCTCGTCGAGCCATTTCGCCATTGCCATTTCTTCGTCCAGATTGGCCTTCAGCGCTGCGACATGACCGGGAAAGCCGCCGAGATCGGCGATGGTGATCAGCGATTTGTAAGCCGCGATCTCGTAGTTCTCGAAAGCGAAATTGGCGAAGGAGTTCTTCAGTATCTCATCGCCGGCAATCGAATGCCCCATAGCGGCCATCGAGCCGGTGAAGGAAAGCGCCACATCCTTCAGCATGGACCTGTCTTCGGAAAGGCTGTCCAGTACTTCCTCCAGTCTGGTGATCTGTCCTTCTGTTTCGCGGATATGTTGTTCGAGCTTCCTCGCGACTTCCGGATAGTTCTCAATCCGCTTCACCTGCGGCTTCATGATGGAAAGCGCCTGATTTTCCATTGCATGAGCGTTCTTTAGCCCGGTAACGAAAATCGAACGGGTTTCGGTCTCGGCCATTTTGCGGTTCTCCCTTGTTGGTATCCTCTAACCGCACGCCATCCTCTTTGTTCCAGCCGGGAAGCTTGAAGCCGAACAGCAAACGCCCCGCGCCGATAAGCTGAACAGGCGCGGGGCGCTCTCCGTCCGGATATTTCACTGACCGTTGGCGGCAACGGTCAGTTGGCGGCCGTTCGAGCCGCAGCCGCATCGCCCTGCGCGAGGTCCACGCTTGCGACCACCGACATGCCAGGGACGAGCCTGTCGGTGAAAGGCTGCTGCGGCTCTATGGCGATCCGGACAGGAATGCGCTGGGCAACCTTGGTGAAATTGCCGGTCGCGTTGTCCGCCTTGATGACGGAGAATTCCGAACCCGTGGCCGGCGCGAAGCGCTCGATGCGGCCGATGAAGGCCTGATGCCCGAGCGCATCGACGGTGAAGGTCACCTGCTGCCCAGGCTTCATGCCATCAAGCTGGGTTTCCTTGAAATTCGCCACCACCCAGACACGATCTGGCACCACCGATCCGATCTGAGTGCCGACGGAGACATATTGCCCAAGCCGTCCGGTCACCTCGCCCAGTGTGCCGTCCTGAGGGGCGACGATGCGCGTATTCTGGAGGTCGATCTCGGCCAACCTTACGGCCGCCTGAGCGCCCTCGACATTGGCTTCGAGCGAGCGCCGGCTGACGACGATGGTGTTGAGGTCCTGTTGCGCGACGAGCTCGGCGGCCTCAGCCTGATGGACGGCTGCCTGAGCCTGGTCGAAGGCTGCGCGGTTCTTCTCCCATTCGCTTTGGCTGGCAATGTTCTTTTCCAGCAGGTTCTGGGTGCGCGCATAGGCGGTTCTGGCCGCCTCGAAGGCAGCCTTGGCGCTCTCGACCGCTGCCTTGGCGGACGCGATCTTGGCTTCTGCCGACTTGCGACTCTGTTCGGAATTGGCAAGCGCCGCTTCCGCGGCCGCGAGCGTGGCCTTCGCCTGCTCCAGCTTCTGGGCATAGATGCGGTCATCGATCCTGGCGACGAGATCGCCTTTTCTCACCTTCTGATAGTCCTGGACGGGAACCTCGACCAGATAGCCGGCGAGCTGGGGACTGAGAAGCGTCACCTGGCCGCGCACATAGGCGTCGTTGGTCATTTCCACGGACCCGTGGAAGGGCGGCAGGTTCCAGGCATAGAGGACCACGAGAATGCCGGCTGCGCCGATGAAGAGAGCGATATAAGTGGCTATGGAGCGAAATATCTTGGTCATGGCAGTTTCTTCTTGTTCTTGCGGATTGTTGTTTCAGGCGGCAGTCGGCGCTGGACGGCTCCAGCCGATCCGCAATCGTTCGCGATTGCGCCAGCCGACATGGATGACCAAGCAGGCAAGCGCGAAAAGCGCGAGATAGAAGGTCAGAAGGAACGAGTCGTTGTAGGCGAGCGCATAGGCTTGCTGCGATACCTGTCGGGAAAAAGAAGCGGCGCCCTGCAGCGTCTGCTGACCCGGATCTGCCAGGACCTTTCCATAGGCCCCGCCGAGCTGCTTCAGCCGGGCGGCGACGAGCGGATCGGTGGAGGCAAGCCGCGCGACCAGCCGGAAGGAATGGAACTGCTCCCGCCATTGTACGAAAGTGCCGTAAAGAGCGCTGCCTAGGTAACCTCCGACCTTCTGCGTGGCAAGGAAGACCACGAGGAAGGAGAGGATGTAGTTCGGTCCCCGCTTCAGCGCCGCCCCCATACCCACGGCAAGCGCCGGCGGCAGGAAGAGACCGCTCGCGAAGGTCACCAGCGCCTGGCTCAGATACATCTGCTCCGGCCGGGTAAGAATGGTCGAGCGGCTGTCCATATAGCTGCCGACGGCGATCAGGATCAGTGACACGGCATGGATCAGCGATTCCCGGCCAGGTTTCATCAAGGCGGCGCATATCATGCCTGCAACGAGAGCCGCGATCAGCATGACCCAGTAGAGACCGGCCATCTGCTCGTTCAGCATTCCGACATTGCGCAGGAAGTTGACCGCGCCGCTCGACTGCTCCGACAGCGCTATGCGGAAGACCATCAGGACGCCGGTGAAATGCAGGATTTCGCGCGAGGTCAGCCACCGGATGTCGACGAGATGGTTCTCGCGGTTGAGTTCGATGGCCGCGAAGATCGCCGAGGCCGCGATCCCGATGACGATCAGCCAGGCAAGCCAGTCCGCCTCGAGCCACCAGTAGGTCCGCCCCACCGTGAGCGCCATGGCGAAGGAGCCGAGCCCGACCGCAAGGAAGATGTAGCTCACCACGTCGAGCGTGCTGATGACCTTGGCCCTCGGCGGCGAATTGAGCGGCAGAAGATAGACGAGACCGAGCGAAATCATCGCAAGCCCCATCTCTACCCGGTAGAGCGCATGGTAATCGCCGATATCCATCAGGGCAGGCGAGATGAGGCCTGTAACCGGTGTTGCAAGCGCCGAGGCCGTAAGCGCAATGCAGATGCCTATGTTCATCTTCCTTGCAGACGGCAGGGGCTCCAGGATGTAAAGAAAGCCAAGAGAGGTCATCGGCGCTGCCGCAACGCCTGCGAAGAAACGCAGCACGAGCGCGCTGTGATAGTCGTTGACCCAGAGATGGGCGAGGCAGACGAGGAGATAGACGACGATCGCCACTTCCGCGAAGTTCCTCAGCCCATATTGGGCCCTCACCTTGAAAAGCAGCAAAGTGAGGCTGGCGTTCGGAAAGAGGTAAACGGCCATCAGCCAGGTCGCCTCCACCTGCGTCAGCTCCATGGGACCGGCGATCTGCTGCAGGTTCGTGGAGAGGAAGCTCAGGCCGAGACCCTGTGTGAGAGTGATCAGCGCGCCGGCCAGAATATAGGCGGCGGTCAACAATGGAGGCTTCGGCGCGAAGGCGGGCGGTGTGGCAGGCGCAGCGGGCTTGGGAGGCTCGGGAACCGCAGAAATCGCGTCGGCGGGTTCTGCCCGCCGTTCATCGCCATCCCGTTCATCCGTTGCTTGCGAAACTTCACGCAGAGACATCGACAATCTCCAGATCGGCGATGTTGGCTGAAATGGTTTCGATAAGCGCGATGGAGGCGCGCAGGTCCTTTTCGTCGATATCGGCGAAGATCCGCATGCGCATCCGGTCGGCGATCGATTTCACGAGTGCCGCCTGCTCCTCTCCATGAGGAGTGAGAACGATGAGCTTCACGCGCCGATCATTGGCATCCGGACGCCGTTCGATAACGCCGTTTTCCTCCATGCGGTCGAGAAGCCGAACCATGGTGGCCTGCTCGAGCTCCATCTCGCAGGCAAGTTCGCTCTGGGTCATGCCCTGCTTCTTGGCAAGCCGAAAGAGGACGCGGGCGCGCGGATAGGTCAATCCATGCGCCGTCACCTGCTGGTTGAAGGCCGTGTGGATCTTGCGGCTCGCCTTGTTGAGCGATTCCAGAAATTCGGAAGAGAGGGTGTCGCGTTTCATCGTAGGCATAATGTTAGTGTGCTAAGTTTCACTTATCAGGTTAATTAGTACACTAAGTTTCTGCATGCAAGGGTCGAGACGAGAATTTTCGATTGTGCAGGAAGATTGCGGATGCGGGCGGCTGATCGCACCTACACCGGCAGCGGGCCGGGTCCCCATCCGATCAACGAAGAAAGCGGCCGCGAAACCGATATCCCACGGCCGTAGCTGCATCAGTTCATGCTATCGCAGGCCTTCGCCATTTCGGCTTTCTTCATGCTGTCCTTTTCCATGTCGGCCTTGTGCATGCAGTCGGCCTTGCCCAACGCCCGGATACTGAAGGTTCACGGCCATTCCTTCGCTGTCATTGGAATCCCGTTACAGTTTCGCGCCTATGTGATACCGATTGCAGGGGAATGATTTTTGCCGGCTCGTGTAACCGATCCGCTTCTTTCCACGAATGTCCGATGAAACGGCATGACAAACGCAAATTCGGAACAAAGTTTGAAGCAGCTCATGCTTCTCTCCCTCGACGGGGATGAGGGGGCGTATCGGCGTTTGCTTCATTCCCTGCGCACCCTGCTCATAACCTATTACGGCCGCAGGATGGGAGGCGGAACCAGAGCGGATATGGAAGACCTGGTCCAGGAGACATTGCTGGCACTGCATTCCCGAAAGGCGACCTATGACCGGGAGCGGCCTTTCACAGCCTGGTTCTTTGCGATCGCCCGTTACAAGCTGATCGATCACCATCGCGGGCACGGTGGTCGGGCCGCAGCGGAAATTGAACTCGCCGAAGATATCGAAGACGGTTTCGGAGAGGAGGCCCTGACGGCGCGGATGGATGTGGAGCGGCTTCTCGAAACCCTGCCGGCCAAGCAGCGGGAATTCATCCGCCAGGTAAGGCTCGAAGGCCAGTCGGTCTCCGACACCGCCGATCGCTACGGCCAGACGGAATCGGCGATCAAGGTCGGCATTCACCGGGGCATCAAGGCTCTTTCACAAAGATTGCGAGGCGATACGTGAAGCGGACGGATGACATGATCGAGGCTCTCGTGCGCGACTTGCGGCCGACGCCGCGTCGCGCGCTAGAACGCCGGTTTGTATTGGGCGTTCTTCCCGCCCTCGCCGTTTCGCTTGCCCTCATGCTGGCGATCCTGGGACTTCGCGTCGATATGGCCCAAGCGGTGACACTGCCGGTCTTCTGGATCAAATCCGCCTACAATGCGCTGCTTGCGCTGGCCGCCTTCACCGCGGCTCGTCATCTTGCCCGTCCTGACGGATCGCAAGGACGGTTTTTCAAGCTCGCAGCAATCATGGTGGCCACAATGGCGGTGATCGCCGCCACGCAGCTCCTGTCCTCTCCCGAGGAGATCTATCTGGCCCTTATTTTCGGATCGTCGGCGCTGCATTGCCCTTTTCTGATCCTGGCATTCGCGGTTCCGGTGCTTGCCGGGAATTTTTGGGTTCTTCGCGGTGCCGCGCCGGCCGATCTCAGGCTCGCGGGCTTTATTGCCGGCATTGCCTCGGGTGCTGCCGGCGCCTGGGTCTATTCTTGGTTCTGCACCGAGAACGGCATGCCCTTCGTGCTGATCTGGTATTCGTTGGGGATATTGATGACGGGCCTGATCGGCGCGTTCCTCGGCCCGCGATTGCTCCGTTGGTGAAGCTCCTGTCAGCGACGATCAAAGAAGGCTCGCGGTATTAAGATTATCGTTCACGCAACCGTCTCTTCCCGCTACAGTTCGGGCTCTCGTCCTTTGTCCCGGATTTCACAATGACCGATAGCGTTCTCGACCGTTTTCTTCGTTATGTCGTCATCGATACCCAATCCGATGCGAAGTCGAAGACGCAGCCCTCGACCGAAAAACAAAAGGTGCTCGGCCGGCTCTTGGTAGAGGAGTTGCTGGCGATCGGCCTTTCTGATGCTCATCTCGATGAGCATGGCTATGTCTACGCGACCATTCCTTCCAATACGACCAAACAGGTGCCGGTCATCTGCTTTTGTTCGCACATGGATACCGCGCCGGATTTCAGCGGCACCGGCGTGAAGCCGCAAATCGTGAAGAACTATCAGGGCGGCGACATTCGCTTGCCCGGCGATCCGGAGCAGGTGATCCGCGTCGACGAGCACCCGGAACTCTTGAACCAGATCGGCAACGACATCGTCACGACCGACGGAACGACCCTGCTCGGCGCCGACGACAAGGCGGGCATTGCCGAGATCGTGGCGGCCGCCGAGTTCCTCGTGAACAATCCGGATATCGAGCACGGCACGATCCGCATTCTATTCACCACCGACGAGGAGATCGGCCGCGGCGTCGACAAGGTCGACCTCACCAAACTCGGCGCCGAATTCGGCTATACGGTCGATGGTGAAACCGCCGGCACGATCGAGGATGAAACCTTCTCCGCCGACGGCGTGGAAATCTCCATCAAAGGCGTCGCCATTCATCCGGGCTTCGCCTTCGGCAAGATGGAGAACGCGATCAAGATCGCCGGCACGATCATCGATCGGCTGCCGAAGGAGATCGCTCCCGAAACCACCAAGGACAGGGAAGGCTTCATTCACCCGACCGACCTCAGCGGCTCGATGGAAAAGGCAAGCTTGGGCTTCATCATCCGGGATTTCACCGAACAGGGCCTTGCCGAGAAGGAGGCCTTGCTGGAGAGGATCACGAAGGAGGTGTTGGCGGCCTATCCGGGCTCTTCCTTCAGCTTCAACGTGAAGGAACAGTACCGCAACATGAAAGCAGTCCTCGACCATCATCCCCAAGTGGTCGAGAACGCGATCGAGGCAATCCGGCGCGCAGGCATGCAGCCGGTGCGCGGCAGCATCCGCGGCGGTACGGACGGCTCCCGGCTATCCTTCATGGGACTGCCTGCGGCCAATCTCTTCGCCGGCGGCCATGCCTTCCATTCCCCGCTCGAATGGGTGAGCAGGCAGGATATGGAAAAGGCCGTCAAGACGCTGGTCGAACTTGCGAAAGTCTGGGCGGAGCGCGCCTGAAGCGCTCCCGCGGGCTTGAAGCCGGCACGTTGCCGCCATAAGTAGGGTTCACCCGCAGTTCCAACAGGATGTGACGCATCATGGATTTCACCCCGACAGCAAAGCCGCTTCGCCTTGCCATTGGGAACTTGCCGATCCATGCCTACATCCATAACGCTTTCCGATCTTTCCTGGTCCACGCCTGACGGCCGGCCGCTTTTCACAGATCTTTCCTTGAGCTTCGGCGCCGAGCGCGCCGGCCTTGTCGGCCGCAACGGCGTCGGAAAGACCACGCTTCTGAAGCTGATTGCCGGCGATCAGACGCCGCAATCCGGCACGGTTGCCGTTTCAGGCCGCCTGCATGTGCTGCATCAGAGCGTTCAGGTTTCGCCGGAGGAAACGGTTGCCGATCTCTTCGGCATACGCGATTCGCTTGCCTTGCTTGGCCGCGCCGAGATGGGAGAGGCGACGACCGAGGAACTGACTTTGGCGGATTGGACGCTGGAAGCGCGCGTGGCTGCAGCACTGACGCGGACCAGTCTGGAAGCAGAAATCCACACCCCGCTTCTCACCCTTTCCGGCGGCCAGCGCACCCGTGCTGCGCTCGCCGCCGCCATCTTTGCCGAACCGGACTTCCTGATACTCGACGAACCGACCAACAATCTCGATCGCGACGGCAGGCAGGCGGTGATCGAGCTCCTTGCCGCCTGGCGCAGCGGT
The DNA here is from genome assembly GCF_001005825.1 of Rhizobium sp. LC145. Taxonomy (GTDB): domain Bacteria; phylum Pseudomonadota; class Alphaproteobacteria; order Rhizobiales; family Rhizobiaceae; genus Neorhizobium. Next base: position 42,483 of record NZ_LBHV01000008.1, on the reverse strand, counting down.
GCGATCGTCGTCAGCCACGACCGTGAACTGCTCGAAACCATGGACGTCATCATCGAGCTGACGACGCTGGGGGCGACCCGCTATGGCGGCAACTGGAGCGCTTATCGCGAACGCAAGGCTCTGGAGCTTGCGGCAGCCGAACATGATCTGGCGGAAACACAAAAGCGGGTGGCGGAAGTCGCCCGCAGCGCGCAGGAGCGGGCCGAGCGCAAGGCGCGCAGGGACAGCGTCGGACGCAAGAAGGCGGCCAGGGGCGACATGCCGCGCATCGTTGCGGGAGGATTGAAACGCCGGGCGGAAAACACCAGCGGCGACCATGCCCGCCTTGCCGAGCGCCGGCAAGAACTGGCCATGGAAGACGCCGCTGCCGCGCGCGAGAAGATCGAGGTTCTGCAGCCGTTCTCCGTCAAGCTGCCCTCGACAGGTTTGCCGGCGAACAAGGCGGTGCTGCTGATCGATGGTGTGACAGCCGGCTATTCGCAGGAACAGCCGGTATTGCGCCGCCTCTCGCTAGAAATCACCGGGCCAGAGCGGCTGGCCGTCACGGGTCCGAACGGTTCCGGCAAGACGACGCTGCTGTCGCTCGTCACCGGAGCGCTGCAGCCCTTCGATGGCTCGGTGCGGGCCATGGTACGGTTTTCCATGCTCGATCAGCGTGTAAGCCTGCTCGATCCCTCCCTTTCCATCCGCGACAATTTCCGGCTGCTTAATCCGGATGCGGACGAGAATGCCTGTCGCGCGGCCCTGGCCCGCTTCATGTTTCGGGCGGATGCCGCCCTGCAGATCACCGGAAGTCTCTCCGGCGGGCAGATGCTGCGAGCGGGTCTGGCCTGCGTTATCGGCGGTCCGCATCCTCCCTCCTTGCTCATTCTCGATGAGCCGGCCAATCATCTCGACCTCGATTCGATCGCGGCCGTCGAGGCGGGATTGCGCGCCTATGACGGCGCGCTGATGGTCGTCAGCCACGATGAGATGTTTCTGGAGGCGGTCGGAATTACGCGGCGATTCGGCCTGGTTCCGCTCACGTCACCGGAGAGCCGGCAAGAACGCGGGTAGTCACCAGGTTGGCGCCTGCAGCCTCGAATTCGGCGTTCTTGCGCGCGATGATCTTCTCGGCTGTCTCGTCCGGCTGGTCCACAGTGCTGTGCGCATCCGGGACAACCGTGACCTTCAACCCGCGAGCATGGGCACCCTTGACCGTCGCCGCCACGCAGAAGTCGCTCTGCGCGCCGACGAGGACAACCTCGCTGGTCTGCTGGTCGTCGACCCACCGTGCGAATTCCGGATTGCTGAACGCATCGCCCACGCTTTTTCCAAAGGTCGGCTCGTCGTCTCGCTGGCCGAGCGCCGGCCAAACGGGCCAGCCGGGCGCACCGGGTGCCAGCGGGTCACCCTCCGGTCCGTCATGACGGATGAAGGCGATCTTGCGATGACCGCCTCTCGCCCATTCGATGATCGCGCGGACACGGGCCGCAATTCCTTCGGCATCGTGCACCGCCGGCTCGGCGACACCGTCGAACATTCCGGTCTGGAGGTCGATGACGACGAGCGGGGCCGTTTCGGGCGGCAGGCGGGGTGACATGGATGGACGCTCCGGAAAGATGGCGATGCATCACGATAAAGCGTTTCAAGCGGAATGGGAAATTATCTGAGTAGCCCTTGCCCACCATCGACGAAGATCGGAGCGCCAGTCACATGCCTCGAACGCTCCGAGGCGAGAAACAGGATGACCTCGGCCACATCCTCGCTTTCCCCTGCCCTACCGCCGGTAATCGGAATATCGCCCTTCGGAAACTGCACCGGCACGGCGGTTTCCTTCTCGGCGCGCAAGGTCGTGTTGTCGTCGATATTGGTGTCGATCGCGCCCGGACATACGGCATTGACGCGGATTCCATGCTTGCCGAGTTCCAATGCGAGCTGCTGAACGATTGCCACCTGCGCCGCCTTGGTCGCCACATAGGCCGTCGCGCCCGGCGTGTTGAAGCTGCGATTGCCGTTGATCGACGATACGACCACCACGGAGCCGCCCTGCTTCTTCAAATGCGGCACAGCCGCATGAAAGGTGAGATAGGTGCCGCGCAGGTTGACCGCGATCGTCTGGTCGAACTCTTCCGGCTTCAGATCGTCAATCGGTGCCCACACCCCGTTGATGCCGGCATTGGCAACGACGATATCGAGCCGTCCGAACTCGCTCGCAAGTCTATCGAACGCCTCGCGCATCTCGGCTTCATCCGAAACATCCGCCTCGAGCACCAGTGCCTCGCCGCCTGCCCCCCTGATCTCCTCGGCGGTCCTCTCGATCTCGCTTCTGGTTCGCCCGAGCACGCCCACCTTCGCGCCTGCCGCGGCAAGCTTGACGGCGGCTGCCTTGCCGATCCCGGAGCCTGCGCCCGTTACCAGGGCAACTTGCGATCGAAGTTCCATAAGGCGATCCTTCTGTCTTGAATGCGGGTCATGCCTCGTCAAACGAACGGCAGGAAAAGCTCAAGGTTCCGGATATTTCTCCTTGAGAATGCGCAAGCCCTCGGTGAATTTCGAGCCATCGCCGCCCATGCGCAGCGTCTGCGACAGGTTGTCAGTCAGATCGGCCCGCTTCACCGGCCGGGCCAGCGGGTTGGCGATCGAACGCCCCACGAAGGCGAAATAATCCTCACCGTCGCGCTTGCTCATGGCATCGACCGCTTCGACGATCCTTTCCGGAAAACCTTCCTGCCGCAGCCGGTCGAGTGTCCAGCCGGAGCCTTTTTCCACGACATCGTGGAGCCAGGCGACGAGCTTTTCGTCATCTCCTTCCAGGCTCTCTGTGACACGCCGCACATGCTCGATGAAAGGCTCGCCGGTCTTGCTCGACTGGCCATCATGCGCTTCGGTCGCGATGGCGATCGCTTTTTCGATCAGGCTGTTTGACGACATGGCATCATGTCCGGTCTTCATCGAATTGCTGAACCGGCAGTGGCTGCAGCCAGTTTTCGCGGCGCTTCACCCATATTTCATAGGTCGGCTCGAGATCCGTCGGCGCCATATCCAGGGAACCCACACGGATTTCCACCTCGTCGCCACCGCCGGCGTTGAAAACGCGCGAACCGCATTCAGGGCAGAAGCCGCGTCCATGGAAATACTTCACTTCGCCCGTGCTTTCGAAAGCCTGACGCGGCCAGATGCCAAAGGTCACGAAGCTCGATCCGCTTTCCTTCCTGCAGTCGGCGCAATGGCAAAGACCCAACCTCAACGGGGCATCCCTGACGGCATATCTGACCTTACCGCAGAGACAGCTTCCAGACCGGATAATCATGAGACCTGTGACCTCCCGAGGTTTACTCCATCTTTTCCTTCTCCGGCGGCGGCTATCCGCACCGGCACCGATTTCGCTGCCGGCACCTTGCTTTTTTCCGCATGCTGCCAGAGCGGGACCAGCACGTTGCATTCCGGATAATAAGCCGCGCAGCATCCCTGCGGCACATCGTAGGGTACCGCCCGGAGACCGGAAATGGAGCGCATGACGTTGTCGGTAGAAACCGTTTCCACCGTCACATCGGCGCCCTCTGCTATGCCGAACCGCGCCATGTCTGCCGGATTGAGGAAAATCACCATGCGTGTGCCTTCGATGCCGCGGAAGCGGTCGCGATAGCCATAGACGGTGGTGTTGAACTGGTCGTTGCTCCTCAGCGTGATGAGCCGCAGCACATCCTGTTGCGTGCCGCTGTCGAAGCTTGCAGAAAGCGCCTTCGGAATCTTGAAATTTGCCTTGCCCGTCTCGGTTTTCCATTCACGCTTGCGGGCGGGCAAAGGCTTCTCGAAACCGCCGGGAGTCCACATGCGGCTGTTGAAATCCTGAAACGTCTCGGGCCAGGTGGCTTCGATGGCGTCCCGCACTTTTCCATAGTCAGCGACCCATTCGTCCCAAGGCACGAGCGGATTGGGTGGCAGCACCGCCTTGGCGATCTCGGCGATGATCTTCGGCTCGGAAAGCAGATGCTTGGCTGCCGGTTGATAGCGCCCTTTCGAAGCGTGAAAGCAGGCGGTCGAATCTTCCGTCGTCACCACCTGCGCGCCCGTCGCCTGCTCGTCTCGCTCCAATCTTCCAAGACAGGGGAGCAGATAGGCCACATCCCCATTGAAGAGATGGCCGCGGTTGAGCTTTGTCGCCACCTGAACGGTAAGCCGCATTCGCGGCCAGGCTTCCTCCATCGGCCCTGTATCGGGCACCGCCCGCAAAAAATTGCCCCCAAGACCGATGAAGGCGCGCACCTCGCCGTCGAGAATGCCGCGGCAGACATCCACTGTCGTCATACCGTCCTCGCGTGGCGGGTCGAAGCCATAGAGTTCGGCGAGTCTCTCGAGCGGCACCAGGTTCGCCTTCTCGGCGATGCCGACCGTTCGTTGCCCCTGCACGTTGGAATGGCCTCGAACGGGGCAAATACCGGCACCGGGCTTGCCGATGTTGCCTCGCAAAAGCAGCAGGTTCACCAGCATCTGAACGCTGTCCACGCCGAGCCTGTGCTGGGTAAGCCCCATGCCGTAGACCGCCATCACCGCATTGGCGCGGCCATAGACAGCAGCCGCCTCTTCCATTTCGTCGCGCGTGAGGCCGGCCTCCTTTTCGAGCACGCCCCAGGACTGCTCCTCGACGAACGCCCTGAACGCATCGAACCCGTGGCAATGCTCGGCAATGAAGGCATGGTCGAGTATGCCGCCCGAAGCCGCTTCGCGCTCGAAGAGCGATTTGCACATCCCCAATACCGCTGCGATATCGCCACCCGCCTTCACCTGATAGTAGCGATGACTGATCCTGGTCTCTCCGCCGGTCAGCATCTCGACCGGATTCTGCGGATTGGTGAAGCGCTCCAGCCCACGCTCCTTCAGCGGGTTGAAAGTTACGATCGTGCAGCCCCGCCGCGCCGCCTCCTGAAGTTGGTGCAGCATGCGGGGGCTGTTCGAACCCGTATTCTGCCCGAAGAAGAAGATGGCGTCGGCATGTTCGAAATCGTCGAGCCTGACCGTGCCGACCGGCTGGCCGATCACCTCCGGAAGTGCGACCGAGGTCGTCTCGTGACACATGTTGGAACTATCCGGCAGGTTGTTGTTGCCATAGAGCCGGGCGAGAAGCTGATACATGTAGGAAGCTTCGAGCGAGGCCCGGCCGGAGGCGTAGAAGACGACTTTCTTTGGCTCGCTTTCGCGGAGCCCTTTAAGCTCCCGGCCGATCTCCTCGAAGGCGCTTTCCCAGGAAACAGGCTCATAGATGTCGAGCAGGTGGTCGTAGCGCATCGGATGCGTCAGCCGCCCGGCAGCTTCCAGGCTGTAATCGTCCCATTTCTGCAGTTCGGAAACGGTATGCGCGGCAAAAAACTCCGGCGTGGCGCGTCTGGTTGTCAGTTCCCAGAAGGTCGCCTTGGCGCCGTTCTCACAGAATTCCGCCGGATGCGGATGCGCAGGTTTTGCCCAGGCGCAGCTCACGCATGCGAAACCCTTCGGCTTGTTCTGGTGCAGGAGCGCATCGATGGTCGAAAGACGGGCCCTGCTGCGAACCGCATTGCGCAGAAGCGAATGAACGGAACCCCAACCGCCCGCGGGACCCTGGTAATGCCTGATATGGATCTGCGAGGTCATCGCGGACTTTCCTCTCGAAGGCCGGAGCTTTCCGGGCATTTCAAGGAATAATCACCGCGATCCCACTTGGTTCCCGGCCTGGCTTATCCAGCAGTCTCGTCGATCAGTGCCGGATGCCTTTTTCCACCCCCAGATGCTGGCTGAGCACCGTTTCATTGGCGAGAAGATCGGCGCTGGCGCCCTGGTAGACGATGGCCCCGCGGTCCAGGATCACGGCTTCGTCCGAAAGCGGCAGCACCTTGCGTGCCTTCTGCTCGATGATGATGGCGGAGATGCCCTCCCCCTCGACGATGCGACGGATGGCGGCGAGCAATTCGTCCACGATGATCGGAGCAAGCCCCTCCAGCGGCTCGTCCAGCAGCAGCAGCTTGGGGTTGACCATCAGCGCCCGGCCGACCGCCAGCATCTGCTGTTCGCCGCCGGAGAGCTGGTTTCCGAGGTTTCGGCGCCGTTCCTTGAGCCGTGGGAACATGGCATAGACCCGTTCCACCGACCAGGCACCTGGACGGGAGATCGCCGTCAGGTTCTCCTCAACGGTCAGGGATTTGAAGATATTCCGCTCCTGCGGCACCCACCCGATACCTGCCGCCGCGCGCCGGTCGGCCCTGAGCCTGGTGATGTCGCGACCCATCAGCCGGATCGTTCCGGAGTGATATGTAGTCAGTCCCGCAAGTGTATCCACAAGCGTCGTCTTGCCGGTGCCGTTGCGGCCGAGCAGCGCCAGGGTCCTGCCTTGAGAAAGGCTGAGGCTGATAGCTGAAAGGACGCTCGCCTCTCCATAACCCGCGACCAGCTTTTCCGTAACGAGCACCGGTTCGCTCATGCGTTTTCCCCCAGATAGACAGCCTTGACGCGCGGATCGGCGGAGATTTCCCTGACCGTGCCTTCCGTGAAGATCGCGCCGGCCACCAGTACCGAAATGCGGCTGGCGAAGGAGAAGACAAGCTCCATGTCGTGTTCGATCAGAACCACGGTCACATCGGAGGGTAGGTCGGAGACGATGGCGAGCACTTCGTGGCGCTCGTCCTCCGGCACCCCGGCCGCCGGCTCATCCAGAAGCAACACGCGCGGCTTCGACGCAAAGGCAAGCGCGATTTCCAGAAGCCGCTGCTTGCCATAGGGCAGGATGGCTGTCCTCTCACCCATCACCGAAGCGAGACCGAAACGATCAAGCAAGGCGGCCGCCTCGTCCACCACCGCGCCGTAGCCGGCTATGGAACGCCAGAGGTTATGGCCGATGCCCTCCCGCTCTGCGATCGCCAATGCCACGGTTTCCAGCGGCGTGAAATCCGTGAAAAGCTGATTGATCTGGAACGTGCGGGTCAGCCCTCGTTTCACCCGCCGGAAGGAGGCGAGCGAGGTGATATCCTCGCCTTCCAGGAAGACCTTTCCCTCGGAAGGCGGCAGAACGCCGGTGAGCAGGTTGATGAGCGTGGTCTTGCCAGCACCGTTCGGCCCGATCAGCGCGTGGCGTGCGCCGCGTTCCACCTTCAAGTTGACGTCGTTGGTGGCGAGAAAGGCCCCGAAACGCCGCTTGAGGCCCTTGGTTTCGAGAACGATGCCGGTCATCGGCCTGCCTCCTTCCTCGAAAAGCGGTCGGGCAGGAACTCGATCCAGCGGGCAAGCCGATCCCGGCCGGTCAGCACCATTGCCACGAGAATGAGTCCGATCCAGAACATCCAGTATTGCGGGGTGACCACCGACAGCCAGTCCTTCAGCAGCGTGAAGATGATCGCCCCGAATATGCCGCCATAGAGATATCCGGTGCCGCCGATGACCAGCACCATCAGGAGGTCGGCGGAACGGTGGAAGGCAAGCACATCCGGAGAGACGAAACTTGTCGTCTGGGTAAGCAGCGCGCCCGCCATGCCGGCAAAGACCGCAGCCAGGCTATAGACGGCCACGATGCGCCTTCTTGCCGGCACCCCCACCATGCCGGCACGCATCGGATTGCCCTTGATTGCCTTGAGGGAGAGGCCGAAGGGTGAGAATGCCAGCCGCCTGGCGATCATGGTAACCAAAAAGAGGACGACGAGGCAGTAGATATAGCCATTACGGCCGAAGAGATCGAACTCGAAGGTGCCGAGGATCGGGCCGACCGTAAAGCCGCCCAGGCCGTCCGCGCCGCCCGTCAGCCAGGCCATTTGATTGGCGACCTCCGCCATCATCAGCGCGATGCCGAGCGTCGTCATCAGCCGGGTCAGGTCGGAACCGCGCAAGATGAGAAAGCTCGTAAGGAACCCGAGCACTCCGGACACAAGCCCCGCCGCGATCAGGCCGACCACCGGCTCGGCGATGAAATGCAGTGCCATCAGACCGGCGATATAGGCTCCGAGCCCGAAGAAGGCGGCATGCCCGAGCGAGACTATTCCGGCAAAGCCCAGCACAAGATCGAGCGAGACGGCAAACAAGGCCAATATGGCAATCTCGGTCAGGATCAGGAGTTTCGTCGGCGCCACGAAGATCGCAGCGATAGCCGCAATCCACACCAGGATCTCGTAAAATCTGATGCGGTTGCGCCGCTTCATGAATTTCGCCGCGCGGCTTTCCGCAGTTGCGGCGGAAGAATCGGTCATTGCCGTGACATCCTGCGAGATGGCGTTCATCGTCCGGCTCCCCGCGCGAAGAGACCGCTCGGGCGGATGATCAGCATGACGATCATCAATGCATAGATCACGAATGGACCGATGGCCGGCACATAATATTTGCCCGCCACGTCGGCGATGCCGAGTAGCATGGCCGCAAGGAACGGGCCCGAAATGGTCGACGTGCCGCCAACCGATACGACGATCAGGAAGTAGATCATGAATTTGAGCGGAAAATTCGGGTCGAGTCCGAGGATTTCAGCTCCCATGGCGCCCCCGAGACCGGCAAGCCCGGAGCCGAAGGCGAAGGTGAGCGCGAACACGAAGGAGACGTTGATGCCGAGCCCCATCGCGACGCGTCGGTCGTCGACGGCCGCGCGAAGACGGCTTCCGAAGCGCGTCCTTGAGAGGATGAGTTGAAGCAGCACGACAAGCACCGCGCAGACGACGATGGTGAAAAGCCGATAGCGGCCGATCCCGACACCCAGAATTTCCATGCGCCCCGAAAGCTCAGGCGGCAGGTTGATGAGTTGCTGCTGCCCGCCCATAAAATAATCGGCGGCGGCAACCGACATGAAGACGATGCCCACGGAAAACAGCACCTGATCCAGGTGGCTCGCCTGATAAAGCCAGCGGTAGAGCGTCCGCTCCAGGATCGCGCCGATAGCGGCGGTCAGCAGGAAGGCCGCCGGCAGGCACCAATAGAACGAGATGCCGTAACGGTTCATCATCACGACGGTGATGTAGCCTCCGGCCATGGCAAACGCCCCATGGGCCAGATTGATGAAGTTCATCAGACCGAGCGTGATGGTCAGGCCGCAGGCCAGAATGAACAGCAGCATTCCGTAGGCGATACCGTCGAACAATATTGTCAGCATTGGCTCTTCTTCTGAGGCAGCCCGCCTTCCATGGCGGACCTGCGTTCATTGGCAACCGCATCCCGCATTCCTTCGGCCCATGGTCACGAGGAAGCAGGACAGTTCAGCCAGCCGAGGATCAGGAGACCTTGTCCCCGGCTGCTCGCAGCGACTACTTGGCCTCGGCCTTTTCCGGATCCTTCAGTGCGGCGAAGGTCTCGAACTCCACATTGTGCAGCTCGCCATCCACTTCCTTCACTTCGCGCATGTAGATGTTCTGGATGATGTCGCGGGTTTCCGGATCGATCGAGACCGGGCCACGCGGGCTCGTCCAGGAGAGGCCTTTCACGGCCTCCATGAAGCCAGGGCCGCTGGCGTCACCCTTGGTCTTTTCAAGCGCGGCATAGATCAACGCCATGCTGTCATATCCGCCGACGGACATGAAATTCGGTCGCATGCCGTTATTGGCCTTCTCGAAAGCCTCGACATAGGCTTTGTTTTCCGGGCTGTCGTGCGCGGTCGCATAGAAATGGCCGGTGATGGTGCCGAGAGCGGGCTTGCCCATGCTGTTCAGGATATCGTCATCGGTGACGTCGCCGGTGGCGATGAGCTTGATCCCGGCTTCGGCCAGGCCGCGATCGGCGAACTGCTTCATGAACAGCGAACCGACGCCGGAAGGCAGGAAGACGAAGACCGCATCCGGCTTGGCATCGCGCACACGCTGCAGGAAGGGCGCGAAATCGGGATTCTGGAGCGGCACGCGGACAGCCTCGCTGACCTCACCGCCCTTCGAGGTGAATTCCTTGGTGAACCACTTCTCGGCATCAAGGCCGGGGCCGTAGTCGGAGACGAGCGTCACCACTTTCTTGATGCCGTTCTGAGCTGCCCAGGTACCGACGGGAAGTGAATATTGCGGCAGAGTGCCGGAGGTGCGGGTGATGAATTCCGACGCCTTGGTAATGGCCGCCGTGCCGGCGGACGTGACGACCATGGGAACCTTGGCCTGGGTGGCGACCGGCGCGACCGCCATGGCGAGCGGCGTCAGCCCGCCGCCGGCAAGCACCTGCACGCTTTCGTTGACGACCAGCTCCTGCGCGATGCGGCGTGTCTGGTCTGCGACGCCGGCGTCATCCCGGATGATCAGCTCGACCTTCTTGCCGGCAACGGTGTCGCCCTTCATCTCCATGAAGGTCTTGGCTCCGGCGGAAACCTGCCGGCCGGTGGACGCGAACGGGCCGGTCATCGGCAAGATGAGGCCGATCTTCACGACCTCCTGCGCCGCCGCCGGCAGCGTACCCGCCAGCGCCATCACCAGGCTCGCGGCACCGAGCAACATTCCTCTCATCATGAATTCCTCCCTCCCAGGTTTTTGATAGGCTTGCGACGGCGAAAAGACTGCTGCCCTTCATAAGAAGCGCCATAGCCAGGCCCACATCTTCATTGCGTCCCGCTTTTGAACCCCTCCGTAGGGAAAGCTCGCCGGTGTGACGTCTGCGGCTTTCCTCCTCGATCGTTCTCGATCGTTCCTTGTAATCCCGCCTGCAAAGCTGTCGTATCGTAGCTCCGCCGCGTTCTCGATGTTTCATCATATCGCCTGCCACGGTTATAAGTTCTCGCTATAACAAGGATTCGGGCCGTCGACCCGCTCGCTTATGGACGGGTTTCCCGAACCAACCTCGTTCCGCTCGACGACACGAAGGAGCCCTCATTTGGCAGCGACATTCGGGTCCCGAATCTTGGGATAGGTGGCGAACTCGACATTGTAGAGCTCGCCATCCACTTCCTTCACCTCGCGCATATAGATGTCCTGCACGATATCGCGCGTGGCCGGGTCGATCGCGATCGGTCCCCGTGGGCTCACCCACTCCATGCCCTTCATGGCATCCACCAGCTTTGTGCCATCGGTATCGCCGCCGGTCTTCTCCAGGGCGGCATAAGCCAGATGCATGGCATCATAGCCGCCGACCGACATGAAGTTGGGCCGCATGTTGTTGGTCTTGCGGACTTCCGCCACAAATGCCTTGTTTTCCGGGCTGTCGTGATTGGCCGAGTAGAAATGTCCGGTGATGACACCTTTGGCCGCAGGACCAATCCCGTTCAGAAGATCGTCGTCGGTCACATCGCCTGTAGCGATCAGCCTGATACCGGCCTCCGCCAGACCGCGATCGACGAACTGCTTCATGAACAGCGAGCCGACGCCCGAGGGCACGAAAACGAAGACCGCATCCGGCTTGGAATCGCGCACGCGCTGCAGGAAGGGCGCGAAATCCGGGTTCTGGAGCGGCACGCGCACGGCCTCCACGATTTCCCCGCCTTCCTTCTTGAACTGCTCGGTGAAGCCTTTCTCGATATCGATCCCAGGGCCGTAGTCGGAAACCAGCGTCACCACGCGTTTCAAGCCGTTCTGAACGGCCCAGGTGGCGACCGGCACGGCCGATTGCGGTCCGGCCATGCTTGTCCGCACGTAGTATTCGGACTGCGGCATGATCGCCGAGGTGGTGGCCGAGGTGATGATCGCGGGGATCTTGGCCTGATTGATGACGGGCGAGACGGACATGGCAAGCGGCGTCAGCCCGAAACCCATCAGCATCTTCACGCCTTCATTGACCACGAGTTCCTGAGCGATGCGCCGCGTCTGGTCCGCGACGCCGGCATCGTCACGCAGCACCACTTCGATTTTCTTACCCGCAACCGTGTCGCCCTTCAGCGACATATAAGCTTTGACACCGGCGTCCACCTGTCGCCCCGTCGAGGCGAAGGGGCCTGTCATCGGCAGAATCAGGCCGATCTTGACGATTTCCTGAGCCACTGCCGGCAATGCCATGAAACCGGCAAGCGCAATGCTTGCCGCCATCAACCCTCTTCTCGTTACCATTTCTGCTCCTCCCTGAGCTTAAGTGGCGCCTTCTACGCCCGGCGGCCTCCTCCGCCGAACTCATTCAATGCTATCTCGCGATAGCGCTGCCGGTTATGGCGGCAGGCTGTTGGCAACTGTATACATGCCATATGCTTTCGGAGTTCGCTGGAGCACGAACATCCAAGTCAGCACTCTCCGAAAAGCCTCCGCCACTCCTCCAAGTTTACGGCCAGGTCGACGTCGGTCAGACGTACATGCATGACCGCAGCCTCCCTCCTCCTAGCCGAAATTTAAGGTAAGGCCTGTATACAAGAAGTGTCAATACGGAGCCGCCCCTACGGAAACGGCCAGCAGTTTTTCCTGCAAAATCTTTCGGTGAAACGCTTGCCTGCTCTATTCGATTTTCATTTTTTCCGTACATCGGCTATCCCGCTAGATCGGAACATGATGCGGTGATCGGGCGGCATTGCCCATTCGATATTCATCGCCTGACAGGCGGGGTTCACATGGGCGATCGGCCGAAGATCAAGGACATTGCGGAACTGGCAGGCGTCTCGGTCGCCACGGTTTCCCGGGCGCTCAGCGATAGCGATCTGGTGACGGAGGAGACCCGCAGGCGCATTCATGAACTGGCGCGCCAGATGGATTACCGTCCGAATGTCAGTGCCCGCAATCTCCGCACCCGTAAATCGAAGGCCGTTCTCCTCGTCGTCCGGGATGTCGGCAACCCGTTCTACCTGGACATCCTGAAGGGGGTGGAGGCCACGGCGCGCGAGGCCGGCTACGCGGTATTAATGGGAAATACGGAGAACGATCCCACCCGCGAAACCGAATATTTCAACATGCTGCGCGACGGACATGCCGACGGCATGATCCTGATGACCGGCAAGCTGCCATCCGCAAGCGAGGAGACGATACGCTTCCGAGCGGACCTGCCGGTGGTCGTTGCACTCGAACTCATCAGCGAATCCGGCTTTCCCCATGTCCAGATCGATAATGTCGCCGCCGCGCGCGAGGCGGTCGAGCATCTCATCTCGCTCGGTCACAGGCGGATTGCGCATATCACCGGCCCCGTACCCGAAATCCTGAGCATCCATCGCCGAGAAGGCTACCGGCAGGCGATGCGTGAGGCTGGGCTGACGATCCCAGAGGGTTACGAAGTACGCGGCGATTACCTCCTAGGAAGCGGACAAGAATGCTGCCGCGGGCTCCTCGCACTGCCCGAACCGCCCACCGCCATCTTCGTCGCCAATGACGAGATGGCCTATGGCACGGTGCACGAGCTGCGCAGGCTGGGCCGTGAAGTGCCGGAGGATGTCTCTGTCGTCGGCTTTGACGATCTTTATTTCAGCAAGGCCTTTTATCCGCCGCTGACCACCGTAAGCCAGCCGCGCGCGGAGATCGGTCGAACGGCCATGGCCCTGCTTCTGAAGATACTGGCAGGCAACGAGAGCGGCCGGCGGGATCCGGTCATATTGCCCACCACGTTGAAGATCCGCGGCAGCACAGCGGCCCCTCGGAGCTGACTTCCACCGGGCTGCCGGAACGCATTGCTGAATTATGCCGTTAACCGAGCGTTCGCGATCGGAGGCATCGGAATGTCCGTGCAGCATATCAGCTTCTATGTCCTCCTCGTTCTGGTGACGATCGCCTTCATTGCCGTCATCCTGCCCTTCTACTCCGCAGTTTTCTGGGCGATCGTGCTGGCGATCATCTTCTTTCCGGTCCATGTTCGGATCGAAAACCGCCTCGGCGGACATCGAAATGCCGCTGCGGCGCTTTCCGTGCTCATGTGCCTCTGCCTCGTCATCATTCCGGGGCTAGCGATCCTGAGTTCGCTGATCCAGGAGGGAAATAGCCTTTATCAGCGCATCAGCAGCGGCGAGATCGATCTGGGCAACCTCCTCAGGCAAGCGGAAGAAATCCTGCCCCTGTTCGTTCGCGAATGGCTTCGTTCGCTGCAGGTGGATGGTTTCGCCGCGCTACAGGAGCGGCTTTCCTCGGCCCTCATGCAGGGCGGGCGCTTCTTCGCCGGACGTGTTCTAACGGTCGGCCAGAACACGTTGCAGTTCTTCGTCACCTTCGGCGTGATGCTTTACATGCTCTTCTTCTTTTTCCGCGACGGCCGTTTTCTCGCCCGCACCATCCGGCGCGCCATTCCCTTGAGCGACTCCCATACGCGGCAGTTCACCTCGAGGTTCACCTCCGTCATTCGCGCCACGATCCGGGGCAATATCATCATCGCCGTTATACAGGGCATGATCGGCGGCCTTGCCTTCTGGGCCCTAGGCATCGAGCCGGCCCTGCTATGGGGCGTGCTGATGACCTTCCTGTCCCTGCTTCCGGCTGTCGGAGCAGCACTCGTATGGATACCCGCCGCGCTTTATCTCGCTTTGGCCGTTTCCTGGATCAAGGCCGCCATTCTGGTGTTCGTCGGCATCTTCGTCATCGGCCTTGTCGATAACCTTCTGAGACCTCCGCTGGTCGGAAAGGAAACCCGGCTTCCAGATTATCTCGTGCTGATCTCGACGATCGGCGGCATATCGCTGCTGGGCGTCAACGGCTTCGTCATCGGGCCGCTCGTCACCGCGCTCTTCATCGCGGCCTGGGGCATCTTCATCGAAGAGCGGGAGCCGGAGGAAACGGCTCGCAACTCAGCCGCCCGCAAATCGAAATCGCCAAGGAACCATGCCTTGAAAAGGTAGTTCGACGGGTACGAAACGTCGTCATGGAGGTGAAGCCATGAGTGCTACGGGTATTCAGGTTTTCGACAAAACCCTGCAGATCACCAATACCTGGCTGGACGATCTCATGGAGGACCACGGACCGGACCGTCAGCTTGCTTGGCGCATGCTGGGTGCGGTGCTGCACACGCTGCGGGACAGGTTGCAACCCGATCTCGCCGCCCACCTATCGGCACAGTTGCCGCTCCTGGTAAGAGGCGCCTATTACGACCAGTACGAACCTTCGAAACAGCCCACCCGCTCGCGGTCCCTGGATGAGTTTCTCTCCCAGGTGAACGAGGAACTTTCCTTCTCTCGCCCGGTGGATACGAAGGAGGCGGTACGCTCCGTATTCCGAGTGCTCTCCCATTACATCGATCCGGGCGAAGTCCGCAAAGTTCGGGCCGCCCTGCCGCAGGACGTGCAGGCGCTCTGGCCCGATCCGGAAAAACTACACTGAACTCTACAAGCCAGGGAGAGAATGATGGGCCTCACTCTGATTAGTCCAGCCTTCGCGGATGATACGCCGATACCGGAGAAATACACACGCCTCGGCAGAAACCTCATGCCTCCCCTCAAATGGAGCGGCGCACCGGCCGAGGTGAAAAGCTTCGCCCTCGTCATCGAGGACCCGGACGCGCCGAGCGGCACCTTCCGCCATTGCGGTGTGTTCAACATCCCGCCGAGCTGGAATGAGCTGCCGGAGAGCGCCGATACCGCTCCGGGCGGGGGCCCTCGTTTTTCCAAGAACGATTTCGGCAACGCCCGTTACGACGGCCCCCAACCACCGAAAGGTCATGGCGTCCATCACTATCATTTCCGGCTTGCGGCGCTCGACGTGCCGAAGCTCACCGTACCGGACGCCGCCGGGATAGAGATAATGTGGAAGGAGGCCCGCAAGCACGCGCTTTCCGAAGCGTCACTCACCGGAACATTCGAGGTTCAATAACATTGAAGGCATGCTCGACAATTCAACAAGGGAGGTGTCAGTCATGAAAGTTTCGGAAATCATGTCCCGCGACGTCCAGATCGCGAGCCCTCAGCAGACGATTGCCGAAATCGCCAGGATAATGGCGGATCGGGAAATCGGATTCCTGCCGGTGGGAGACGATGATCGGCTGGTTGGAACGATCACCGACCGCGACATCGTCATCCGCGCCGTCGCCGATGGTCTCGGAGGCGATACGAAGGTGCGCGAGGTGATGTCCCGCGACGTCAAGTACTGCTTCGAGGACGAGGATGTCGATGAGGTCGCGCATAACATGGGCGATATCCAGGTCCGGCGCCTTCCGGTCGTCAGCCGGGAGAAGCGGTTGACCGGCGTCGTTTCCATAGGCGACGCGGCACTCGCTGAAACCGCTGCCGCCGGCATGGGCCTGAAAGAGGTCGCCCGGCCCGGCGGAGCGCATGCGCATTGATGCACTGACGGCAGCCATCCTGACCGCCGATGGAAATGGCCGGGGAACATATCCCCCGGCCATGCATCACTTAGTTCGACTGCCAGCTTTTCACGAGCTCGTCGTAGTTGACCGTGATGGGCTTTTCCTTTTCGTTCTCGATCTTGAGCTGCGGCGCGAGGTTGCCTTTCGCGACCGCATCCTTGTTCCAGTATTCAAGATCGTGCTCTTCTGCGAGCTTCGGTCCGATATCGCCCTGTACGCCCGCCCGTTCGAGACGCTGAAGGACCTTTTCCTGCTCTTCGCAGAGCGAGTCCATGGCCTCCTGCGGAGTTTTCGCACCCGATGACGCATCACCGATCGCCTGCCACCAAAGCTGAGCGAGCTTTGGATAATCTGGCACGTTGGTACCGGTCGGCGACCATTGGACGCGCGCCGGCGAGCGATAGAACTCGATCAGGCCGCCGAGCTTCGGCGCCCGGTCTGTGAAGCTCTGGTGCCGGATCGTGCTTTCGCGGATGAGCGTCAGTCCGACATGGCTCTTCTTCACATCCACGGTCTTCGACGTGACGAACTGAGCGTAGAGCCAGGCCGCCTTGGCGCGGTCGACGGGTGTCGACTTCAGGATCGTCCACGAGCCCACATCCTGATAGCCGAGCTTCATGCCGTCCTTCCAGTAAACTCCGTGGGGCGAAGGCGCAAAGCGCCATTTCGGCGTGTTGTCCTCGTTGACGACCGGAAGCCCTTCCTTGACCATGTCCGCGGTAAAAGCCGTGTACATGAACATCTGCTGGGCGATCTCGCCTTGGGCCGGGACCGGACCGGATTCGGAGAAGGTCATGCCCTGGGCCGAGGCCGGCGCATAGGCCTTCATCCAGTCGAGATATTTCTGGATGGCATAGACGGAAGCGGGACCGTTCGTGTCGCCACCACGCGCCACGCAGGAGCCGACAGGACGCGATTTCTCGTCCACCTTGATGCCCCACTCATCGACGGGCAAGCCGTTCGGCAGGCCCTTGTCGCCATTGCCGGCCATCGACAGCCAGGCATCGGTGAAACGCCAACCGAGCGAGGGGTCCTTCTTGCCGTAGTCCATGTGCCCATAGACCTTCTTGCCGTCGATCTCGCGCCCGGTAAAGAATTCGGCGATATCCTCGTAAGCCGACCAGTTGACCGGCACGCCGAGGTCATAGCCATACTTGGCCTTGAAATCCGCCTTGTTCTTCTCGTCGTTGAACCAGTCGTAACGGAACCAGTAGAGGTTCGCGAACTGCTGGTCGGGAAGCTGGTAGAGGTCTCCATCCGGTGCTGTCGTGAACTTCAGGCCGATGAAGTCCTGAAGATCGAGCCCGGGATTGGTGACGTCCTTGCCCTCGTTCGCCATCCAGTCTGTCAGGCTGCGCGCCTGCTGGTAGCGCCAATGCGTGCCGATCAGGTCGGAATCGTTGACATAGGCGTCATAGACGTTCTCGCCGGACTGCATCTGCGTCTGCAGCTTTTCGACCACGTCGCCTTCGCCGATGAGATCGTGCGTTATCCGGATGCCGGTGATGGCCGTGAAGGCCGGCGCCAGCACCTTGGATTCGTATTCATGCGTGGTGATGGTTTCCGAAACGACCTTGATGTCCATGCCCGCCAAGGGCTTGGCGGCGTCGATGAACCATTGCATTTCCTGTTCCTGTTCGGCGCGGGAAAGCGCCGACATGTCGCCGACTTCCTTATCTAGGAACTGCTTGGCTTCCTCCATGCCGGCGAAGGCCGAGCCGGTCATTGCCAGCAGCATGGCTGCCGTCGTTGTCATAAGATGCCGTCGCATAGCTAAACCTCCCAGTTTGCGAGTGCATTTCTTTAGGCCGGTCGCCGGAGCAGTTCCGGCAGCCGCATTGGCTTTGCCTCATACGAAGCGGAATACGCCGATCGCGTAGACCACCGACAGGGCGAGAGCCCACCACAGGCTGGGTCCTCCCAGGCCCAGCCATGCGAGATGAATGAACGCCGCTCCGAGCAGGGACACGAACAGCCGGTCGCCGCGCGTCGTCTCGAAGCGTAATATGCCTATGCGCGGCGCCCCGCCGGGCCTTGCATATTCCCAGACGCCCATCAGCGCGAGCAGTGCGAATATGGTGAGAAAGAACATGGCCGTCGGAAACGACCAGGCCATCCACCCACCGGGCACCAGCGGCGCGAACCAGTCCCGCTCGCCGTCCTCGACCGGCAGGGACATGGCAAGCGATACGGCGGCAAGGCCATAGACGAGAAGGACTGCGACAAGAACAAGGGGCCAGCGCCTGTTGCGATTGGGTATCGTGGCCATCACACCCTCCCCAGGGCGAAGCCCTTGGCGATGTAGTTGCGGACGAAGTAGATCACCAGTGCACCGGGGATGATGGTGAGCACGCCGGCTGCGGCCAGCACTCCCCAGTCGAGCCCCGAAGCGGAGACTGTCCGCGTCATGGTCGCGGAGATCGGCTTGGCGTCGGTGGTCGTCAGCGTGCGGGCGATGAGGAGTTCCACCCAGGAGAACATGAAGCAGAAGAAGGCCGCCACCCCGATGCCCGACGCAATCAGCGGCATGAAGATCTTCACGAAAAACCTCGGGAAGGAATAGCCGTCGATATAGGCCGTCTCGTCGATCTCCTTCGGCACGCCCGACATGAAGCCTTCGAGAATCCAGACCGCAAGCGGCACGTTGAACAGGCAGTGGGCGATCGCGACCGCGATATGGGTATCGATCAGTCCGAAGGCCGAATAGAGCTGGAAGAAGGGTAGTGCGAAAACCGCGGGTGGCGCCATGCGGTTGGTGAGCAGCCAGAAGAACAGGTGCTTGTCGCCGAGAAAGCGGTAGCGAGAGAAGGCATAGGCCGCCGGCAGGGCCGCCAGAACCGAGATGATCGTGTTCATCACCACATAGATGATGGAATTGATATAGCCGTTATACCAGGAGGGATCGGTGAAGATCACCCGGTAGTTCCGAAGCGTGGGGTTCTGCGGCCAGAGCGAGAAGGCGCCGAGAATTTCCGAATTCTCCTTGAAGCTCATGTTGATGAGCCAATAGATCGGCAGGATCAGGAAGATGATGTAGATCGTCGGGATCAGGAAGCCGAAGCGGCTGCGGGTTTCCGTGTTCATCGCCCCTCCTCAGCCTCTCTCGGCATCGCCCTGCGTCATGACGGTGTAGAACACCCATGACAGCAGCAGGATTATCAGGAAGTAGACGATCGACATCGCCGCCGCCGGCCCGAGGTCGAATTGCCCGACCGCCATCTTCACGAGATCGATGGAGAGGAAGGTGGTCGAGTTGCCCGGCCCGCCACCGGTAACGACGAAGGGTTCGGTGTAGATCATGAAACTGTCCATGAACCGCAGCAGCACGGCAATCAGCAGCACCCTCTTCATTTTCGGCAACTGGATGAAGCGGAACACCGACCAGCGCGAGGCTCCGTCGATCTTGGCCGCCTGGTAGTAGGCATCCGGAATGGAGACGAGACCGGCATAGCACAGCAGCACCACGAGGCTCGTCCAGTGCCAGACATCCATGACGATGATCGTCGCCCAGGCATCGAACGCATCCTGCGTATAGTTGTAGTCGAAGCCGAGATTGTTCATCGTCCGGCCGAGGAGGCCGATATCGACGCGGCCGAAAACCTGCCAGATGGTGCCGACGACGTTCCACGGAATGAGCAGCGGCAACGCCATCAGCACCAGGCAGACAGGGACCCCCCAGCCCCTTTTCGGCATGTTGAGAGCAATCAGGATTCCGAGCGGGACTTCGATCAGCAGAATGACGAGGGAGAAGATGAGGTTGCGGCCAAGCGCATCCCAGAAGCGGTCGGATTCCAGAACATCGGTGAACCAGTCGGTCCCCGCCCAGAAGAACTCGTTGTTTCCGAACGTATCCTGCACCGAATAGTTGACGACCGTCATCAGCGGGATCACCGCCGAGAAGGCCACCAGCAGCAGCACCGGCAGCACCATGAACCAGGCCTTGTTGTTCCAGGTCTTGTCCATCTCAGCTCTCCATCCCGGCGCGCCAGGAATCGGCGAAGATGCCGATCGCTTCCCGCTTGAACGTCACGCGCGGCTCGGCCGGTATGATCCGGCCTTCCGGAATGACGATCGACAGCGCGTGGCCGCAGAAGGTGGCGCGCACGATCTTCTGCCGTCCGATATCCTCGATCTTGTTAATGGTGACCGGCATGCCCACACGATCGAGCTCGATGAATTCCGGCCGAATTCCAAGCTCCAGCCTGCTGGCGCCATCGATCTTCGGGACCCCTGAAAGCGGTATCGCCTGATCCCCCACGGTAGCCTTCGCCCCTTCGACCGCGACGGGCATCAGGTTCATCCCCGGCGAGCCGATAAAATAACCGACGAAGGTGTGGCGAGGTCGCTCGAACAGCTCTGCCGGCGTGCCGATCTGAACGATCTGCCCATCATGCATGACGACGACCTTGTCGGCGAAGGTGAGCGCCTCCGTCTGGTCATGCGTGACATAGACCATGGTGAAGCCGGATTGCCGATGCAGCCGCTTGAGCTGCGAGCGCAGCACCCATTTCATATGCGGATCGATGACCGTCAGCGGCTCGTCGAAAAGGATGGCGTTGACATCCGCCCGCACCAGCCCGCGGCCAAGCGAGATCTTCTGCTTCTGGTCGGCGGTCAGTCTTTGCGCCCGACGTCCCGCCATTCCCGCAAGATCGGTCATTTCGAGAATTTCGGCGACGCGCTGCTTCACCTCCGCCTCGGGCACATGGCGGTTGCGGAGCGGGAAGGCGAGATTGTCGAACACCGACATGGTGTCGTAGACGACGGGAAACTGGAAGACCTGCGCGATATTGCGCTCCTGCGTCGAAAGACCGGTGACGTCGGCGCCGTTGAACAGGATGCGTCCCTCCGAGGGCTGCAGAAGCCCGGAAATGATGTTGAGAAGGGTCGTCTTGCCGCAACCGGAAGGGCCAAGCAGCGCATAGGCGCCGCCGTCGTCCCACTCGTGATGGACCTCTTTGAGAGCGTATTCTCCCGCCGCGGCAGCCTTCGCGCTGTAGGCATGGCGGATATGTTCGAGGTTGATGCGTGCCATGACCGCCCCTATTCCTGCCGCGCGAGCGCCAGCGAACGCCCCGTCTGCTGGTCGAATGCCATCAGATGCGACGTGTCGATATGGACGTCGATCGGCTGGTCCGGATCGATGTTTTGGATGCCGGATGTCAGCATGACCCATCGCGCGCCGGCAAAATCGAGATGGATGAAGCTTTCCGAACCGGCGATCTCCGAAACGAGCGTGCGCGCCGAGAGCCGTGTCGTCGCCCCGTTATCGGGCGCGAGGAGGAGATGATGCGGCTGTATCGCCACCGTGACCGGCCCCTCCGGAATACCCTGGAGATGCTCCGGCACCGGAATGGCGATCCGCTCGTCGAGGAGGAACCGGTCCCCGGATCGAATAAGATCGATCGTGTTGAGGGGAGGGTCGGAGAAGGTCCGGGCGGTGATGAGATCGATGGGCTCGCGATAAACCCGGATCGTCTCGCTGAATTGCGTCACCCGACCTTCGCTCAAGGTGGCGGTATTGCCGCCAAGGAGAAGCGCTTCCGAAGGCTCGGTCGTCGCATAGACGAAGATGGCGCCGGACGCCGCAAAGATCTTCGGCAGTTCCTCGCGCAGTTCCTCCCGAAGCTTGTAGTCGAGATTGGCGAGTGGTTCGTCGAGCAATACCAGATTGGCATTCTTGACGAGCGCGCGGGCAAGCGCGGTGCGTTGCTGCTGGCCGCCGGAGAGGTTGAGGGGAGTGCGGTCGAGATAGGGTGTGAGCCGCAGGAGGTCCGCGGCCTTTCTCACTTCCCGATCGAGGGTTGCGGCATCCTTGCCGGCGATGCGCATTGGCGAGGCGATGTTCTCGTAAACCGTCAGCGCCGGATAGTTGATGAACTGCTGATAGACCATCGCGATGTTGCGCTTCTGCACCGGCACGCCGGTCACATCCTCCCCATCGAAGAAGATCGCGCCGCTG
Organism: Rhizobium sp. LC145; assembly: GCF_001005825.1. Classification (GTDB taxonomy): domain Bacteria; phylum Pseudomonadota; class Alphaproteobacteria; order Rhizobiales; family Rhizobiaceae; genus Neorhizobium. Next base: position 20,447 of record NZ_LBHV01000008.1, on the reverse strand, counting down.
GTCGGCTTGTCGAGGCCGGCCATCAGCCGCATGAGCGATGTCTTTCCGGAGAGGGTCGGCCCGAGCAGCACGTTCAGTGTTCCGTGCCGCAATGTCAGATCGGTCGGGCGAATGTGGTATTCGCCGCCCACCATCTTCGAAACGTTACGCAGTTCGAGCATCTATCCCTCGGGCCTCCTCCAACCCTCGGTTCCGGCATGGAGATGGGGCGCGCTCTAAGCGGCGCGCCGAACCCCCGCCATGTATTCCTCCAATCCCGCGGCCTCCTCTGCCGACAGGAACAATCCCTGCTTGGTGCGACGCCAGAGGACATCCTCCGCCGTCTGCGCCCATTCGTTCTTCATGAGCCAGCGCACTTCGGCCTCGTGGAGCGTACCACCAAAATTGCGGCCGAGCGCCGTTATTGTCGTCGCCGAACCGAGGAGGTCCGCAGCCCTCGTGCCGTAGCAACGGACGAGCCGCTCTGCGTAGGCCTCCTCGACGAATGGATATGACGCCCGCAACGATTTTACCTGCGCGGGATAACTATCCACCGGAAATTCGCCGCCGGGCAGCCGGCTCGTCGCCGTCCATGGGGCTCCCTTCGCGCCGATCGCCTCGGCGATCCGCTCCAGCGCATGTTCCGCAAGCCGGCGATAGGTGGTGAGTTTTCCGCCGAAGACGTTGAGCAGCGGAGCGCCTTCGCCCTCGTCGAGCTTCAGGACATAATCGCGGGTGGCCTCCTGCGCCTTCGAGGCTCCGTCGTCATAAAGGGGGCGGACCGCCGAATAGCTCCAGACGATATCCTCCGGCCTCACCGGTTCGGCGAAATACTCGCTCGCCGCATCGCAGAGATAACGGATTTCCTCCTCGCTGATCTTCGCATCCTTCGGGTCTCCGACATAGTCTCGGTCGGTCGTGCCGATAAGGGTGAAATCCCGTTCGTAAGGAATGGCGAAGATGATGCGGTTGTCCGGGTTCTGGAAGAAATAGGCTCGCGCATCGTCGAATTTCCGGCGCACGACGATATGGCTGCCCTGAACAAGCCTCACATTGTGAACGCCATTGCGGCCGAAGGCGCCCGTCAGGACCTGATCGACCCACGGGCCGGAGGCATTGACCAGCATGCGCGCCTGATGAACGTTGACCGTGCCACTCGCGCCGTCCTTTACCGAGATCGACCAGAGACCGCCTTCACGGCGCGCGGAAACGACCTTGCTGCGCGTAAGCACCGTTGCCCCGCGGTCGGCCGCATCGCGGGCATTCAGCACCACCATCCGCGCATCGTCGACCCAGCCGTCGGAATATTCGAACGCCTTGCCGAAGACGGGCTTCAAGGGCCGGCCGGCGGGATCGCGCCGCAGATCGAGTGTGCGCGTCGGCGGCAGCAGCTTGCGCCCGCCGAGGTGATCGTAAAGGAAAAGCCCGAGCCGGATCAGCCATGCCGGACGAATGCCGCCTTTCTGGTAGGGCAGCACGAACCGCAACGGCCAGATGACATGCGGCGCCATGGCCCAGAGCACCTCCCGCTCCATCAAGGCCTCGCGCACCAGCCGGAATTCATAATGTTCGAGATAGCGCAGGCCGCCGTGAATGAGCTTGGTGGCTCCCGAGGAGGTTCCAGACGCGAAATCGTTCATTTCCGCCAGGGCGACAGCATAGCCGCGTCCCGCGGCGTCGCGGGCTATCCCGCAGCCGTTGATGCCGCCGCCAATGACAAAAACATCGTAGACCGAAGACGCCACAATCCCTCCCTTCACACCAGCCGGGCGCGAAAGCGAAACTGACACCCATTAGAAACGAAAGAATACGAATGTCAATCGAACCTTCGAACTACGCGTCGTGAACCTTGCCCGTCTCGACCAAAGCGACGTTATTCTCGGCGCAAACACGTCTTATGGAGCTGACGGGACAATGGTCCGTAATGAAGGTATTGACCTGTGAGATGCGGCCGATGCGGACGGGGGCGGTCCTTTCGAACTTGGTGGAATCAGCCACGAGGATGACATGCCGTGCATTGGCAATGATGGCCTGTGCGACTTTCACTTCGCGGAAATCGAAATCCAGGAGCGATCCGTCCGTGTCGATCGCCGAGACGCCGATCACCGCATAATCCACCTTGAACTGGCGGATGAAATCGACCGCCGCTTCCCCCACGATACCGCCATCCGACCCTCGAACCACCCCACCGGTAATGACCACTTCGATCGAGGGAACCGGCCGCAAACGATTGGCAACGTTGATATTATTGGTAATGACCATCATCTCGTGATGATTGGCGAGCGCCTCCCCCACCGCTTCCGTGGTCGTGCCGATATTGATGAAGAGCGATGTGTTGTTGGGGATCAGACCGGCTGCCGCAGCACCGATCGCCTGCTTTTCCGGGGCGGCGATCTGCCGGCGCGCTTCGTATTGCATATTCTCCGTGCCGCTCGGGAAAACGGCGCCCCCATGGATGCGGTTGAGAACCTGCCCCTCGCACATCTCGTTGAGATCCTTGCGGATCGTTTGCGGCGTCACGGAGAACCGGGAGGCAAGATCCTCGACGATGACACGGCCGCTGGTCTTTGCGAGTTCGAGGATCTCCATCTGCCGATGCGTGAGATACATGCCGGGCTTTCATTATGGTTTCGGGATTTTCGTATTCTGCATGATGCTGCAAAATATCGAAACCATCCAGAGCGGATTTGGAAATTTCCGCATCGGGCAGCTGATGCGATCAAAAGCCAGGCCGGATTTCCAGGGAGCTCATGATCGAGGAAAGCGCAAACAGGCTCAGGAATCCCGCCGCAACGACGCGGAAAAGGCCTTGACGACGCAATATGACCGCCCGAGCCGGCGGGCGCGAAAGGATCGCGGCGACCAGAAAATACCAGGACAAATTGGCGAGGCAGATGACAAGCGCCAGCATGAGGACCATGGCAGGTGTGCGCAGTTCGAACCAGGGGCCGGCAAACATGCTCGCCGCGAAGGCCGGCGTAAACGGTGATGACATGGCGGTCATGGCGCCGGCAACGACCAACGCGCGCGACGAACCCTTGCAATCACACGGCTGGCTTGCCGGGCAAAGGGGCATTCTGATCATGGCTACCGCCATGCATAGAAGCACGACCGCGCCGGCCTGCTGCAGGAGCACCGGGGGCACGGTGGATAGCAGGCTCCCGCTCGCCAGTCCCAGCAATGCCACCACGCTACCCGTCCCCGCACCGATGCCGAGGATGAAAGGCAAGGTCCGGCCGATCCCATGAAATGCCGCCAGGCTGCCGGTCGCCAGCATGATCGAGCCCGGCGTCACCATGACAAGCGCGTAGGCGATCAGAAATTGGAACATGGCGCTCGACGGCGCGATTGACATGACGCTGCCTCCACGGTGCCCGAGGACCCGGCCCTTACCCGCATTTTCGGTTGTCCCCGCCGGGTCCCGCCGGGCATCGCAAGCCAACCATGGGTCCCACACTTGCGCATCAGCCGTTTGGAGGAGAAATTACGGAGCTATCCGGCCCTCGCAGCAACCTGAACAAGAGCAGATAGGGCAGGGATGGAGGCCGATCATGAGCAGCCGACTGCCCGAGCATCAGTTCTCCGAGCTGATCGGAATGATTTACGACTGCACTCTCGACCCATCCCGATGGGAAGCGACGATCGCTGCCATCAAGGACGTGTTCCAGGGAGAATCGATCATTCTTTCTCTCAACGATTTGCGCACCGACCGTCTCCTGATCGATAAGAGCGTCGGCTGGACCCCGGAATGGCGGCAGCGCCGCGACCGGCATCTGGCGGAAATCCATGCGCGGCTTTCGGAGTGGTTGGCGGTGTCGCCTTCCCTCGACACGCCTTTCATCGCCTCCCGCCACCTGTCGCAGGAACACTTGGCCAACTCCGCCTACATGAAGGAAGTGCTGGGTCCGCTCGGGATCGCGGATGTAATGCATATTTTTCTGATGCAGACACCGACGCATGTTTCCGAACTCGTCGTCATGCATCATCAAAGCTATGGCGTCGCCACCGAACGGGAAATCGAACTCGCAGCGCTTCTTCTGCCGCATCTGAGACGGGCGGTGACGATCAGCCGGGTTCTCGAGGCCAAGGAAATCGAGAACATTCATCTCGCCGGAGCGCTCGATGCTCTCGACTGCGGCGTCGTGCTGACCGACAGAAACGGAGCCATCCTTTATCCGAACCGCACGGCCGAGAAGATGCTGCGCAAGGGCAATACCCTGCAGGATATCGGCGGCGTTCTGAGAGCGCGCAATCCTGCCGCTTCGCGGGAACTCAGGACCGCGATAAAGCTGGCGGCGGAAGATGAGACGGCAATCGGCGCGACCGGCCTTGCCGTGCACCTCAATGCGCCGAGCGAACAGCCGATCGTCGCCCATGTGCTGCCGATGGCCGGTAGCAACCGGCGCAGGGACGTACAACCGGACGCCGTCGCTGCGATCTTCATCGGCACGCCGCCGGATGAAGGAACCGCTGCCGACACGCTTGCCAGAACGTTTCAGCTCACCCGGGCGGAAAAGCGTCTTCTCGTGAGCCTTCTCTCCGGGCAGACGCTTGCGGAAGCCGCGCAGTGTCTCGATATCGCCCCGAGCACTGCGAAGACGCATCTCGCCAGCATCTTCTCAAAAACCGGCATCTCTCGACAGGCCGAACTGATGCGACTTGCGATGCAGGTGCTGCCGCCTGCCAGATCCCCGTAATGACTGACCGCAGATGGCAATTTTTCTGTCCGAAGCTCTTTGCGTTCCTCACGCCGGCAACGGCTGCACCTGCGTTGCTCCGCCGGTGAGCGAGCTTTCCAGCGCCGCGACGCCGCAGAGCACCGACATGGCACCCGCGCGTGAACCGGCGCGCTGGCGCAGGCGATCGTTCGACCCCGGTTTGAAGATCATGTCGCGCATGCGGTTGTCGCCGCCATAATGCCCGCCGGGTTCGTGCGGCACCCAGATGCGTTCCACGCCGCCGCCGAAACTCTTGACCAGCAGGATCTCGTCGGCGGGCGGCTCGGTCCAGGGCTGCTTCTCGTATTGCCGCATCTCAATGCGGCCGCGATGGCCGTTGAAGGCGATATGGTGGCCCTCGATCGGCATATAGGTGTTGAGCGAATAGGAGACCTGCACGCCGCTGGCATAGCGGATCGAGGCCGTCATCGTATCGGGAATGTCGATCTCCTCGCGGAAGACGCAGGCGTCCCGGAAATAGCCGTCCACCTCGGAGGGCTCCTCATAGAGCGTATCGAGAAAGGGATCGGCCGAGAGGTCGAAATAGTAATCGCATTCTCCCTTGTGGGGACAGGTGCGACAGCGCGCTCCGCGGAACGGGCCGTTGCGGCCGTAATGCAGCAATTGGCCAAAACCCTTCACCTCCACCGGATCAGAATCCAGAAACCAGTTGAGCAGATCGAAATGATGGGTGGCCTTGTGCACGAAGAGGCTGCCGGACCGGCCGGTGAAAGCATGCCAGCGGCGGAAATAATCGGCGCCATGCTCGTTGTCGAGATACCAGTGGAAGTCGACGGACGTGACCTTTCCGATAGCCCCCTCGTCGATCAGCTCCTTGATGCGGGCAGCCGTCGGCGAGAAGCGGTAATTGAAGGAGACGTCGACACGGCGCCCGGTGCGGGCCTCCGCCTCGCGAATGCGGGCGATCTTCTCCGGCGTGGTCGCCATCGGCTTTTCGCTGATGACGTCGGCGCCGGCCTCCAGCGCGCGCACGATGATGTCGTCATGCGTGTCGTCCGGCGTGCAGACGATCGCGAGGTCCGGCTTCAGTTCGGCCATCATGCGGTCGAAATCGTCATAAAGCGGGGCGGACGAGCCGATCATCGCGCGCGCGCGCTCCGCCCGCATCAGGTTCACGTCGCAGATGCCGACCAGCTCCACGAACTCGTCCCATCCCGCCAAAAGGTCGCGCCCCCACATGGTCGTGCCGCGATTGCCGGTGCCGACCAGAACATAGCGCTTTCGCTTGTGAACCTTGGACATGCCGCTTCTCTCTCCCTCGAAATCACTCAACAGACCTGACGGCCCCTCCAAGATCGTCTTCAGCACCTTATCGACCGAGCGCCAGTACGCTGCATGACGGAGTCTTCCCGAGACAAGCCAGCTTCCTGGCCACGCGCCGCCTTCCTCACATCATGTAACCGTTTGGTTATTTGTGAATAGCAAGGGCGGTTCCTGTCAAGACTATTTTGCTGCACGGTTACCGCCGTCATGCGGGGCGTGAAAGGGAGCAAGCCTTGCCGCAATGCTGCGGCAGGTAGCCTTTCGTAACAGCTTGAGACTACGGGACTATCGCGGCCTGACGCTCGCGAGAACCGTATCGGCGATATGTTGGCCCCATCGATCGAGCTCGCTCGGCGCGACCAGATCGCGCTGAAAGATCGTCGACAGGGTGAAGCGGTTCGAAAGATAGAAGCAGCTCAGCGACGCGATCGTCAGATAGACCTCGATGGGATCGAGATCGCCGCGGAATTCCCCGCTTTCCGCGCCGCGTCGAAGCACGTCCGCAAGCTCGGAAATGAAGTTGGAGTGCAGCTCCAATATGCTTTCCGATCGGCGAAGATAGCGCGCCTGATTGAGGTTTTCGGTCGCCAGGATACTCAGGAACTCGGGATGATCCAGAAAATAATGCCAGGTGAAGAGAGCCAGCTCCCGCAGGCCTTCGCCGGGTGCCCGCCTCGTTAGGTCCAGACGATGTTCCGCATGGCGGATGTGCCGGTAGGCATCCTCCAGAACCGCGAGATAGAGCGCATCCTTGTCACCGAAATAGTGATAGATCATTCGCTTGTTGGTGCCTGCCCGGCGCGCCACGACATCCACCCGGGCACCGGCCAATCCCTTGGCCGCCACCTCTCGGCGCGCCGCTTCCAGAATGGCGGCACGCGTGCGTTCCGGATTGCGCGATTGTGTCGCCTTCACCCGGCGCGATTCTTCTTTGCCGACGGCTTCACTCATTCCGATGCAGCTTCGCTCTTGCCCTAAATCTTGCCTGCGGCGGCCGCTTGACAATGACGTTGATCAGTGTTCCCATGTAACCAATTAGTTATAAAACGGCAATAGTCGTTTGCTCTCATCATCAATTGGCATCAACACGGGAGGGTTTGCCAATGTCCATGATGTTACACCGACGCAGCGTGCTTTCCGGAGGTTTGGCGGCCCTTTCACTGGCCACGCTTGGCGGCGGTTCCGCGCTGGCGCAGGCTGCCCGGCTGCGTATGCTCTGGTGGGGCTCTCAGGAACGAGCCGATCGAACCAACAAGGCCATCGCAGCCTACAAGGAGGTCAAGCCCGATCTTACCATAGACGGGGAATTCGCCGGCTGGAGCGATTACTGGCCACGGCTCGCCACACAGGTCGCGGGACGCAACGCCCCGGACCTGATCCAGATGGATTATCGTTACATCTTCGAATATGCGCGGCGCGGCGCGATCGCACCTCTCGACGATCATCTCGGCAAAGGCCTCCAGATCGAGGACTTCGGCCAGATGAACATCGATTCCGGACGGGTGGACGGCAAGCTCTACGGCATCAATCTCGGCGTCAACTCGAGCGCGGTGTTCTTCGATGCCGCCGCCTGGGAAAAATCCGGCGCCACGCCTCCCGCCATGGGCCAGACCTGGGAGGAATTTGCCGAGAACGCCACCAAGATGAGCGAGAACAAGCCGAAGCCCGGCTATTTCGCCACGGCCGATTCCAGCGGCCTCGAACCGAGCTTCGAGAACTGGCTGCGTCAGAACAAGAAATCGCTTTATACGCCTGACGGAGGCCTCGGCTACGAGCCGAAGGATGCTGCCGATTGGTTCACCATGTGGAGCAAGATGCGTGAAGCCGGCGCCTGCGTTCCCGCCGATGTCCAGGCGCTCGATCAGCTGAACATCGAGACCAATCCGCTGACGATGGGCAAGGCCGCGACCGCGTTTGCCCATTCCAACCAGTTCGTCGGCTATCAAGCGCTCAATAAGGCGAAGCTCTCCGTCACGTCCTATCCGAAGATCAGCAAGGATGCGCCATCCGGCCATTACCTCAAGCCATCCATGCTGATGAGCGTCGCCAGCGGAAGCCAGGGGATCGAGGCAGCGGTCGGCTTCATCAACTTCCTCGTCGCCGATCCGAAGGGCATCGACATACTCGGCGTCGAGCGCGGCGTTCCGGCCTCGGCCTCCATGCGCGACCAGTTGACCCCGAAGCTCGACGAGGTCAGCCAGAGCATGGTGAAGTTCATCGCCGATATTACTCCGGAGGTCGGCGATCTTCCGCCTGCTCCGCCGCCCGGCGCCGGCGAGCTCGCCTTCGTGCTGACCCGCACGAGCCAGGAAGTGGCCTTCGGAAAGCTGACACCCGCGGAAGGCGGCGAACGCCTCGTCAAGGAAGCCGAAACCGTTCTCAAACGGAAGTAGGATTCATGGCCTTCCGCTCCGATACCCTTGTTGAGGAGAGCCGCGCTGCGGCTCTCCCGAGAAAGGGAGCCATGCGACGCATCTTCGATCGCAATATCCACGCCTATGTTTTTCTGCTGCCATGGCTGATCGGCTTCTTCGGCCTGACGCTCGGCCCGGCGCTTGCATCGCTCTATCTCTCCTTCACCAATTACGACCTCCTGCAATCGCCGGATTGGGTGGGTGCGGCCAATTACGTGCGCATCGCCACCGCCGATCCGAAGTTCGCGGCCTCGATGAAGGTCACTTTCCTCTACGTCCTGCTTTCGGTGCCGCTGAAGCTCGCCTTCGCGCTTCTGATCGCCATGGCCTTCAACCGCGGCATCAAAGGATTGACCCTCTACCGCGCCATTTTCTATCTGCCCTCGCTGCTCGGCTCGAGCGTGGCGATCGCGGTTCTCTGGCGCCAGCTCTTCGCCTCGGACGGACTCGTCAACATGGCCCTCTGGCAACTCTTCGGATACGAGGGCCCGAGCTGGATCTCCAATCCCAACTATTCGCTCTACACGCTGGTCATCCTGTCGATCTGGCAGTTCGGCTCACCGATGATCATCTTCCTGGCCGGGCTTCGCCAGATCCCCGCCGATATGTATGAGGCCGCCGAAATCGACGGCGCAAGCAAGCAGCGGCAGTTCTTCCGCATCACCCTGCCGCTGCTGACGCCGGTCATCTTCTTCAACGCCGTGATCCAGACGATCGAGGCCTTCAAGGCGTTCACGCCGGCCTTCATTATTTCCGAAGGCACCGGTGGCCCGATCAATTCGACCTTGTTCTATACGCTCTATCTCTACCAGGAGGCTTTCGGCTTCTTCCGCATGGGCTATGCCTCGGCGCTCGCCTGGGTGCTCGTCGTCATCATCTCGCTGTTCACCGCCTTCTCGTTCCTGAGCGCGCGCTATTGGGTGCATTACGATGACTGATGCCGTCACTTCTTCGCGCCCATCTTTGGGTGGCCAGCGTTCACCGATCCGATCGGTTCTTCTGCATGGCGCGCTGATCCTCTTTTCGCTCGCCATGCTTTATCCGATCCTTTGGATGATATCGGGATCGCTGAGGCCGCAGGAGGAATTGTTCGGCTCTTCCTCGCTGATCCCCTCCTCGGTGGATCTCGGTGGATATATTCGTGGCTGGACCGGACTACGGGTAAGCTTCGGTCAGTTCTTCTGGAACTCGCTGTTCATCGCGGTGCTGGCGACGATCGGTAATGTCGTCGGTTGTTCACTCGCGGCCTTCGCCTTCGCCAGGCTGCGTTTCGGAGGCCGGAACTTCTGGTTCGCGCTGATGCTCGGCACGCTGATGCTGCCCTATCATGTGGTTCTCATTCCCCAGTACATCCTTTTTCTCGAGCTCGGCTGGGTGAACACATCGCTGCCGCTCATCGTGCCGAAATACTTGGCGACCGACGCTTTCTTCATCTTCCTGATGGTGCAGTTCTTCCGCGGCATCCCGCGCGAACTCGACGAAGCGGCAGTGATGGACGGCTGTAGCCCCTTCCGCATCTACTGGAAGATCATGCTGCCGCTGTCGCTGCCGGTGCTGGCGACGGCCGCGATATTCTCCTTCATCTGGACCTGGGACGATTTCTTCGGACCGCTCATCTATCTGAACGACATCAACACCTACACCGTCCAGCTCGGCCTGCGCTCCTTCGTGGATTCGACCGGCAGTTCCGATTGGACGGCGCTTTTTGCCATGTCCAATCTCTCTCTCGTCCCCGTCTTTCTGTTCTTCCTCTTCTTCCAGCGCCTTCTGATCGAGGGCATCGCCACCACCGGTATGAAACGCTGATAACCAAGGTGCGTCTATGAAACCTGTTCGCTTTGCCGTCGTCGGCATCAATCACAATCATATCTACGGCCAGGTGAACTGCCTTCTGAACGCCGGTGCCGAATTCGCCGGCTTCCATGCGAAGGAAGATGACCTCGCCACCGAGTTCGCCGCCAAATATGCCGGAGTGCCGCGTGTCGAAGAGCAACGGCGTCTGATCGAAGATCCTTCGGTCGACCTCATCGTTAGCGCAGCCATTCCGGGCGACCGGGCCGGTATCGCCCTTGCGGCCATGCGCGCCGGAAAAGACGTCATGGTCGACAAACCCGGCATGGTGACGCTCGAAGAGCTCGCCGAATTGCGGAAGGTGCAGGCGGAAACCGGCCGGATCTACTCGGTGCTCTATTCTGAGCATTTCGAAAATCGCGCCACGGTGAAGGCTGGCGAGCTGGTCGCAGCCGGTGCCATCGGCAAGGTCGTCTCCACAGCAGGCTTCGGGCCGCATCGCATGCGTCCCAAAACCCGGCCTTCCTGGTTCTTCGAACGTGAACGCTATGGCGGCATCCTGGTCGACATCGCCTCCCACCAATGCGAACAGTTCCTGTTTTTCACCGGCTCGGATACGGCCGAAATCCTCTCGGCGCGGGTGGCGAACCGGGCGCATCAGCAATGGCCGGGCGTCCAGGACAGCGGCGACATCCATCTGGCGACGGCCGACGCGAACGGTTTCATCCGCGTCGACTGGTTCACGCCGGAAGGCCTGCCCGTCTGGGGTGACGGGCGCCTGTTCATCACCGGCACGGAAGGCATGATCGAGCTCAGGAAATATGTCGATGTGGCCGGCAGGCCAGGCGGTGACCATCTCTTTTTGACCGACGCCAAGGGCGTCACCCATATCGACTGCTCCGATATGCCGTTGCCTTATGGAGCCCAGCTTCTCTCAGACATCCGTAACCGCACCGAAACCGCCATGCCGCAGGCCCGCTGCTTCGCAGCCATGGAAATCGCACTGAAAGCACAGACGCTCGCCGAAGGCAGGACCGATGCCTAAGCGCTACAAGATCGGCATCATCGGCTGCGGTATCGGCCGGCTGCACATGGTCGAGGGCTATCTTCCTCACCCCGACAAGTTCGAGGTCGTGGCGCTATGTGACCTTGACGAGACGCGGCTGAATGTCATGGCCGACGAATTTTCCGTCCCTCGCCGGATCCGGTCTTCGGACGAGCTGATCGCCATGCCGGATATCGACATCATCGACATCTGCACGCCTCCGGCGATCCATACCGCGCTTATCCTGCAGGCGCTTGCCGCCGGCAAGCATGTCGTCTGCGAAAAGCCGCTCACCGGCTCGCTTGCCGAGGTCGACGAGGTGATCCGCGCCGAGGAGAAGGCAGCCGGCATCCTGATGCCGATCTTTCAATACCGCTATGGCGATGGCGTTGCCCAGGCCCGCCGCGTCATCGAAAGCGGGCTTGCCGGAAAACTCTACGTTGCGACTGCCGAGACGCTATGGAAGCGCGATGCCGTCTACTACGACAATCCCTGGCGCGGGCGCTGGGCGACCGAGCTTGGCGGCGTGTTGATGACCCACGCGATCCATCTGCATGACATGATTACCTATCTGCTTGGTCCGGTTCAGCGGGTATTCGCGCGCACCGCGACAAGGGTGAACGCTATCGAGGTCGAGGACTGCGTCTCCGCAAGCCTCCTGATGCAGGACGGCGGCCTCGTCTCGGTCACCGCAACGCTCGGCTCGCAGGAAGAAATAAGCCGGCTCAGGGTCGCGTTCGAGAACGTCACCTTCGAAAGCACCCATGGAGCCTATTCGCCCGGCGACGGTCCTTGGCGGATCATTCCTGCGAATGCGGAAATCGGCGGCAAAATTGACAAGCTGCTGAGCGGATTGCCGCCGGTCAGCCGTCGGTTCAGCGGCCAGATGGAGGCTTTCCACCATGCCCTTGAAGCCGGCGCGCGACCGCCGGTGACCAGCATCGACGCGCGTCGGTCGCTGGAGTTGGTGACCGCGATCTATCATTCAAGCGACACTGGCGCCGACGTCGCGCTGCCGATCGCGGCGGGGCACCCGAAATATACGAGCTGGCGCCCCTAGGTCGATCGCAGCTCGGCCGGAAGACGAGATGGAGGAGTTTCAATGGCAGGCAGCATAGTGCTCGAGAATATCGTCAAGCGGTTCGGGGCGTTGACGATCATTCACGGGATCGACCTGCAGATAGAGGCGGGCGAATTCGTCGTCTTCGTCGGGCCTTCGGGCTGCGGCAAGTCCACGCTTCTGCGCATGATAGCCGGACTGGAAGAGATTTCCGGTGGAGAGTTGCACATCGACGGCGAAAGGGTCAACGAAACGGCTGCCTCCAAGCGTGGCATCGCCATGGTGTTCCAGTCCTATGCGCTCTACCCGCACATGAGCGTCTACAAGAATCTCGCTTTCGGGCTGGAGACGGCCGGCTACAGGAAGCAGGAAGTCCAAACGCGCGTTAATCGGGCGGCCGAGACCCTGCAGATCACAGCGCTTCTCGACCGCAAGCCGAAGGCCTTGTCCGGTGGCCAGCGTCAGCGTGTCGCGATCGGACGCGCCATCGTGCGCGAACCCAGGATCTTTCTTTTCGACGAGCCGCTTTCGAACCTCGACGCAGAACTGCGCGTGCAGATGCGCGTCGAGATCGCCAAGCTCCACCAGACGCTCGGCAGCACGATGATCTACGTGACGCATGACCAGGTGGAGGCCATGACCATGGCCGACAAGATCGTCGTCCTGCGCGAAGGCCGTATCATGCAGGTCGGTCGCCCGCTCGATCTTTACAACAATCCGGCCAACCAATTCGTCGCGGGCTTCATAGGCTCACCGAAGATGAATTTCCTGGATGCCCGGTTATCGGAGAAGGATTCTTCCCGCCGTACGATCGAAGTCGCGGGGCAGGAAATCGTTCTCGACCGAGCCCTATCGACAAAGGATGATGCCCCCCTTTCCTTTGGTCTGCGGCCGGAGCATTTGAGTATTGCGGGGGGTGGCGTCTCACTGGGTACTTGGATTGTTCAGCTTGTGGAGCACCTTGGAGGCTCTACGGTTGTCTATGCCGGCAAGCAGAGCGGCGAAAGCGTGACGCTTGTGCTGGATGGCCAGCGTGGGGTTCGGATCGGGGAGAGTATCCCGCTCGGTTTTGACCCCTCGTCCCTTCATCTTTTTGGCGCGGACGGCCAAAGGTTATAGACGGAATTTGAGATACCGTGGGCAGCCGGGATGGGACGGGAGCGGGCACCTACCGGACGGGGATGCGCGATGCCTTCATATCCATTTGCGTTTTAATCCGAAGGAGGTTGCTGGGGTGGTCGCCTTTTGGGCGAGGCCGGATTGCGACAGTCGCTTGGTTAGTCGGCGCGCGGCGCTTGCGGTAGAACGCAGAAAGCCCGCGCGTGGCGGGCTTTGAGTGGATTTCTTGGATGATTTGGTTGCGGGGGGAGGGCTTTTGGAGTTTTCTGTGCCGCTGGGTGGGTTGGCCTCCTTGCGGGCGCTGAGGGGCTAAAATCTCGACCGGCTAGCAAACAAAAAGCCCGCGCGAGGCGGGCTTTTTTGTTTGGTTGCGGGGGCAGGATTTGAACCTGCGGCCTTCAGGTTATGGTCCGCAGGACGAGGAGCTACCATCGCCAGCGAAGATGAAGTCTTCGCGCCAGCGATCGATAACAAGAGATTTCAGGAGGACTTGGTTGCGGGGGCAGGATTTGAACCTGCGGCCTTCAGGTTATGAGCCTGACGAGCTACCGGGCTGCTCCACCCCGCGTCACCAAGAATACGGGCAATTGTGCCCGGGAGCGAAGTCAGGCTTGCCTGACGAGGTGAGACCGATAAGCGATCGATCCGGTGGATCGATTGCCGGTCGAACGGGCTGCTCCGAGCCTGCTCACCGCGATACGGTTTTGATAAATCCGCATCATCATGCGCTTTGAACGGCGAAGGGCCGCTTTTTGGCGGCCCCATTGATCGGCTTGAGGGCCGTCGGTTTCGTGTTGAGAAGATTGTTATCCATCCTTGGATGGCATTGCCTTTAATAGACCTGGCAGCGACCTACTCTCCCGCGTCTTGAGACGAAGTACCATTGGCGCTGGGGCGTTTCACGGCCGTGTTCGGAATGGGAACGGGTGCAGCCACCCCGCAATGACCACCAGGTCGATTAAGGGCAATGTTGTTTTGAGAAGCTGGTTCACTCCGACAGTGATTGGTCGGTCGTGATTGGTTTTGAACACGTCTTTGGTTGTGAGGTCGGCAGGAATAGCGCAGTAAACTCGCTCTACTCACTATTGCCTATTCACTGCTCACTGGCGCCTTTGGGCGCCCTGATGAGCATTGTCAATGAGAACGATCAAGCCGATCGGGCGATTAGTACCGGTAAGCTTCATGCATTGCTGCACGTCCACACCCGGCCTATCAACGTGGTCGTCTTCCACGGCCCTGATAGGGAACACTCGTTTTCAGGTGGGTTTCCCGCTTAGATGCCTTCAGCGGTTATCCCTTCCATATATAGCTACCCTGCTATGCCCTTGGCAGGACAACAGGTCCACCAGAGATATGTCCATCCCGGTCCTCTCGTACTAGGGACAGATCCTGTCAATATTCCTACACCCACGGCAGATAGGGACCGAACTGTCTCACGACGTTCTGAACCCAGCTCACGTACCGCTTTAATTGGCGAACAGCCAAACCCTTGGGACCTGCTCCAGCCCCAGGATGCGATGAGCCGACATCGAGGTGCCAAACAACCCCGTCGATATGGACTCTTGGGGGTCATCAGCCTGTTATCCCCGGCGTACCTTTTATCCGTTGAGCGATGGCCCTTCCACGCGGGACCACCGGATCACTATGACCGACTTTCGTCTCTGCTCGACTTGTCAGTCTCGCAGTCAGGCGGGCTTATGCCATTGCACTCGACGACCGATTTCCGACCGGTCTGAGCCCACCATCGCGCGCCTCCGTTACTCTTTCGGAGGCGACCGCCCCAGTCAAACTACCCACCATACACTGTCCCGGATCCGGCTATACGGACCGCGGTTAGACATCCATGACGATAAGGGTGGTATTTCAAGGATGGCTCCACGAAGACTGGCGTCCCCGCTTCAAAGCCTACCACCTATCCTACACATGCCGACACGAATGCCAGTGTAAAGCTATAGTAAAGGTGCACGGGGTCTTTCCGTCTGACCGCAGGAACCCCGCATCTTCACGGGGAATTCAATTTCACTGAGTCTATGTTGGAGACAGCGGGGAAGTCGTTACGCCATTCGTGCAGGTCGGAACTTACCCGACAAGGAATTTCGCTACCTTAGGACCGTTATAGTTACGGCCGCCGTTTACTGGGGCTTCAGTTCAGAGCTTGCACCCCTCCCTTTAACCTTCCAGCACCGGGCAGGCGTCAGACCCTATACGTCGTCTTTCGACTTCGCAGAGCCCTGTGTTTTTGATAAACAGTCGCTACCCCCTGGTCTGTGCCACCCCTTCCTACTTGCGTAAAAAGGGGTCACGCTTCTTCCGAAGTTACGCGTGCAATTTGCCGAGTTCCTTCAACATAGTTCTCTCAAGCGCCTTGGTATACTCTACCTGACCACCTGTGTCGGTTTCGGGTACGGTCTATACGGTGGAGCTATTTCCTGGAACCGCCCCGCTGCCCACCCAATCCAATAAGGATGAACAACTTTCGCGATCCGTCACTACCACCAGGCCCACGAATATTAACGTGGTTCCCATCGACTACGCATGTCTGCCTCGTCTTAGGGGCCGGCTAACCCTGCTCAGATTAACTTTAAGCAGGAACCCTTGGTCTTTCGGCGAGAGGGTCTCTCACCCTCTTTATCGTTACTCATGTCAACATTCGCACTTCCGATATCTCCAGCAGCCCTCACGGGTCCGCCTTCACAGACTTACGGAACGCTCCGCTACCACGTGTGCAAGCACACATCCTCAGCTTCGGTGCATGGCTTCAGCCCCGTTACATTTTCGGCGCAAAGACCCTTATTTAGACCAGTGAGCTGTTACGCTTTCTTTAAATGATGGCTGCTTCTAAGCCAACATCCTGGTTGTTTTGGGATCCTCACATCCTTTCCCACTTAGCCATGACTTGGGGACCTTAGCTGGAGGTCAGGGTTGTTGCCCTTTTCACGACGGACGTTAGCACCCGCCGTGTGTCTGCCGACTAGTACTCCCCGGTATTCGGAGTTTGGTTAGGATCAGTAAGACGGTGAGTCCCCATAGCCCATCCAGTGCTCTACCCCCGGGGGTATTCGGTCGACGCTCTACCTAAATAGATTTCGCGGAGAACCAGCTATTTCCGAGTTTGATTGGCCTTTCACCCCTAGCCACAAGTCATCCCAATCTATTGCAACAGATGCGGGTTCGGTCCTCCAGTTGGTGTTACCCAACCTTCAACCTGCTCATGGCTAGATCACTCGGTTTCGGGTCTAATGCAACTAACTATATCGCCCTGTTCAGACTCGCTTTCGCTGCGCCTACACCTACCGGCTTAAGCTTGCTAGTTACACTAAGTCGTTGACCCATTATACAAAAGGTACGCCGTCAGGCTTGCGCCCTCCGACTGTTTGTAGGCATCCGGTTTCAGGTTCTATTTCACTCCCCTTGTCGGGGTGCTTTTCACCTTTCCCTCACGGTACTTGTTCGCTATCGGTCATGCACGAGTACTTAGGCTTGGAGAGTGGTCTCCCCATGTTCAGACAGGATTTCTCGTGTCCCGCCCTACTCAAGGACAATGAGTGTTCTACGTCTACGGGGCTATCACCCGCTACGGCCGCCTTTTCCAAAGCGTTCGACTTTATTCCTCATTGCCACTGGCCTGGTCCGCGTTCGCTCGCCACTACTTGCGGAGTCTCGGTTGATGTCCTTTCCTGCAGGTACTTAGATGTTTCAGTTCCCTGCGTTCGCTTCTTACACCCTATTTTATTCAGGTGCAGATACCTTATCACAATGCTTGGAAACCTAAGCCGTACCGAAGCACGACTTAAATTTTCCAAGCATTTAAGGTGGGTTGCCCCATTCGGAGATCCATGGATCAAAGCTCATTCGCAGCTCCCCACGGCTTATCGCAGCGTATCACGTCCTTCTTCGCCTGTGCATGCCAAGGCATCCACCAAATGCCCTTACGACACTTAATCGTTCTCATTGCCAATGCTCATCATTTACTGGATTTGGTCAGCCTGTCCTTCTCGCTTGCGCTCGAAGGGCGACCAAATCTGACAATACGGTCTAGTTTCCTATGCCGCTCGCCAGCCAGAGACAGGGCTACCTTTACAACCCCGCCATCTCATGATGCCATCGACGTGTTCGATAGATCTGCTTTATTGGAGCTACGCCGAGCAGCTCGCTTGCAGTCTATCTTAAGACCAGCTTCTCGAGATCAAATCCGGGACCGCGCGGTCAGGCAACGGCCATCCGATGTTCCATCAGAGATCTTTTCGCTCACGCGCGTCCGGACCTTTCGGTCCTCGCTCCGCGGGGGCGCCAAACGATTGGCGACGGCCTATCGGCCTACCCAAACATCTGGTCAACAATTGAACATCCAGAGTGACAAGCTTCCTACCTACTCCGATCCCTCTTTCGTATCCGGCCGGCTAGGCCATCAACGACATCATTGGAACCGGCATCGGACGTCCTGAACCTTGCGGTTCAAAACACCTGGAAGCCTCCAGATCAATCTTCTCTTCACGATTTTTGCAGAACAGGCATGCGCTTCATCGAAGCGATGCAA
>NZ_LBHV01000007.1 GCF_001005825.1 Rhizobium sp. LC145 | reverse complement strand
GCCGGGGCGGGTGCCGGGGCAGGAGCAGGATCGGCAGGCGCCGAAGGCTGAGCCGGTGCCGGCGTAGACGGAGCGGGGTTCTGGGCGAAAGCCGGTGCCATGGCTGTCGAGGCCGTGAGGATGGCTGCGGCTGCCATTGTGCTAAGGGTCTTCTTCATGTCGAACCTACCTTCCTCTCGATGTTTCGGTTGGTTTCGGTGAACGCGCGGTTCCTCCGGACAGGAGACTCCAAGCCGCGCCGGTTCGACAGGAAAATGATCCCTCGACGGATTAGTTCCGCAAATATTGCCGATTTTTTAGGCGAAATTTGCGGAACATTTCTTGTTTTCAGTGGTTTGGGATATCTTTTTTCTTTTCGGCCCAATTATATGCCTGACCGAGCGGCTCCTAGAGCCGGTAGGTCGGATCGGCGGCCCCGCGGATCGGGATATCCAGTTCGAAGAGCGCCCCGGCGAGCGGATCGGCGGCCCGGCCGGCCTCGTCTAGTCCTTCCCAGGCGGAGGTTACTGCAAGCCGCCCGGCTCCCTCGAGAACGAAGACGGGGCAGGACGTGTTCTTTGCCGGCAGCAGATGTCGCGCAAGCCGGCGCCCGGAAGTATCATATTCATCGACCGCGCCGGCGCCCCAGCGGGCGTTCCAGATATGGCCGTCCAGATCGCAGACCGAACCGTCCATGCCGCCCGGCTCTCCGCTCGTATCCACAAGAAGCGTCGCTTCGCCGACCGGCAGGCCGGTCGCGGGGTTGAGCGGCACGGACATCAGCCGGTTGACGCGGGTATCGACATAATAGCCGATGGACCCGTCCGGCGAGAAGCAGATCGAATTCGGAATGCTGATGTTCTCGACGAGTTTCGTCACCACGCCGCCGGCGACGTGATAGATCGCGCCGGCGCCTGTTTCGGACCGCTTGCTCATGGTGCCGATCCAGAGACTGCCGGAAGGGTGCGTTCTGCCGTCGTTCGAACGATTGCCGGGCTTGTCGATCTCGAGCTGGACATAGGGAGAAAGTGCGCCGGTCGCCCGGTCGCGGATGAACAATCCCTCGTCCGATGCGATAAGCTGTCTGCTGGAGTCAATCCGGGCAAGCACGCTTCCCATGAAGGGGAGGGCGTGGGCGCGCTTCTCCCCCGAGGCGATATCGAGTTCGTGCAGCGTCTTGCCGAGAATGTCGAACCACCACAACGTGTCAGTGTCCGGATCAAAACTCGGTCCCTCACCGAGGTTGCACAGCGTGGAGGAGAGGATTTTTCCGTCGAATGTGTGGACTGGCGTCATGTGAGGCAGGTTCCCCGGTGTGTTGGCAGGAGATGGTTCACAGAACGCCCCCGTCGACGATCAGCGTCTGTGCCGTGATGGCCGCGGAGGCGTTCGAGGCGAGGAAGAGGCAGGGGGTCGCGATATCCTGCGGCAGCAGGCTGCGCTTCAGGCACTGCCTGGCAATCATGGCGGCGATATCATCCTCCGACTGCCAGAGGCGCTTCTGCCGTTCGGTCAGCACCATGCCTGGCAGGATGGCGTTGACGCGGATATTCTCCGGCCCCAGCCTTCCCGCCAGGCTCTTGGTAAGCCCGACGATGCCCGCTTTTGCGGTGGTGTAGGAAGGCATTTCGCCCATGTTCAGGAGGTAGGAGATCGACGAGAAGTTGACGATCGCACCGCCGCCGGCGGCGCGCATATGCGGCAGCGCGGCCTGCGCGGCGAAGAACATCTGCTTCAGGTTTATCGCCTGGTTGTTGTCCCAGTATTCCTCGGTGACGCGGTCGATGTCATGGCGGTCGTCCCAGCCGGCATTGTTGACGAGAACCGAAAGCGAGCCCATCGTCCGCGCAGCCTCGTCCACCGCGGCGCGGGTTTCCTCCACCTTGCGCAGGTCGGCCTTGAAATAGGCGACCGGATGCTGGCAACGGGCGGAGAGGCGGGAGGCGAGTGCGCGGCTTTCATCCTCGGCGATATCGATGATGGCCACTTTCGCGCCCTGGTCCGCGAAGGCTTCCGTCAGCGCCGCGCCGATACCCGAGCCGCCGCCGGTAACCAGGACGCCGCGGCCGGCAAGATCCGGATGCCGCACGATTGGGTCGGTCAAATTGCTTCTCCTCCCGGCAATTCTTCGCTGGTGCTTCTTCTAGCGCGGGAGCAAGACGGAAGACAAGCGCGCGGCGCGCCGGGAAAGGCTGGTTAGTCCCGCGCAAGCAAGATATGAAAGAACCGATCATCTATCATCATGATTTGATGCAGGCGATCGCATTAGGCATTCCTCCGAATCGGAAGTAGTAATAAGCAGGTAGGACGCGTACCGCGGGAGAGATCGGCCGGGACTGATGCAAGGTCGGGGTCGAATGTGGTTCGCGATGGACCTGTCGTGATAGGAAAGGCCGGCTTCGATAGATGAACGAATGGCTGGTAGGCCATTCCTCCGGTGGATCGAGAGCAAAGAAAAGCGGGCGATGTCCAAGACTGAAAAAGTTGGTGAGGCTGCCAGATTAGACGACGATCTCGAAGAGATCACCCGTCTCAAGACGCAGTTCGACGTCTTTCGCTATATGAAGCGGATCACGGAATCCTATGCGGCCCGCACCTTCATGGTCGTCAATCTGCCCCCTTTTTCGTCGCTGGAATTGTCCGGCAATACGATCATCACCAATTGGCCGAGCGAGCTGCTTTCGCTTTTCGACCGTGCGGGCCTGCTCCAGTCCAGCCCCGTCATCCGGCGTCTGCGTCGCACGACCGCGCCGTTTATCTGGGATACGGACACCATTGCCGAGGAGAGGGGTAGCCCGGTTTCGAAGAACCTGTTCGAGCGCTTCGGGCTGAGATGGGGCGCGTGCTTTCCCGTTCACGATGTCGCTGGCGGGCGCGGAGCCATAACCATCGCGGGCGAGGGACCGGTCTTCTCTCCGCAGCAGATGATGGAATTGAGCTACATCTCCATCCATGTGTTCAACCGGCTGTCGGAGATCCGTAATGTCGATAACCGCGCAGTCGAACTGCTGACGGATCGGGAGATCGACTGCCTCAACTGGACGGCGGCAGGCAAGACGAGCGTGGAGATCGCGGAGATCCTCGGGCTCTCGGAGCATACGGTGAACCATTACCTCAATCGGGCGGCGAGAAAGCTCGATACCGTCAACCGCACCCAGGCGGTTGCGAAGGCCCTGCGGATCGGCCTTATCAAATAGCCATTGCCCACTTTTTGAACATGGGCAGAAAATAATCATTTCAATTTGGGGCAATTCCGCTCGCCGGAGCGGATGACCTTTTACCTCGATCGGCTGAAACGGGGGGAATTACGCGGAATCTTCCCATCTGGCATGTTTCGTGCTTCTCTAGGAGCAGGTCCAGAGGGGACTGACAAGCGTCCCAAGAGGCGCGACGAAGAAAACCGCCGTCCGATTTAGGCGCCATCCGGCTGCCGGCCGGACGGCGGCTCTTTATATCTTCCGATCGTCTTGCTGCATGTCCGGGCGACCTCCTATATAGGCCCAAAGGTGCTTGAGGAGTTGGAAGACATGCCCGATGTGACGAAGGAACAGGTTTTGGAAACGCTCCGCAAGGTGCGCGGTCCGGACCTCGAGGGCGATATAGTCTCGCTCGGCATGGTCTCGGACGTCTTCATCTCCGATGGCAAGGTCTATTTCTCCATCACCGTTCCGGCGGACCGGGCCAAGGAACTCGAGCCCCTGCGCATGGCCGCCGAGCGCAGCGTGACGGCGATACCGGGGATCAAGGGCGCGCTGGTGACGCTGACGGCCGACCGCAAGGCGGGTTCGGCACCCGCCGCCGCTCAGGCCCGCCCGCAGCCGGCACCGCCCCAGACGCATCCCCATCCTCCGCAGGGGCAGGCTCGCGAGAAGGCCGGCGTGCCGGGCGTCGGCGCGATCATCGCGGTCGCCTCCGGAAAGGGGGGCGTCGGCAAGTCCACGACCGCGGTCAATCTCGCATTGGGCCTCAAGGCCAACGGGCTCAGGGTCGGCATACTGGATGCGGATATCTACGGTCCGTCCATGCCGCGGCTGTTGAAGATTTCGGGCCGGCCGGAGCAGATCGGCAATCGCCTCATCAAGCCGATGGAAAATTACGGCTTGAAGGCGATGTCCATGGGTTTCCTCGTGGACGAGGAGACCGCGATGATCTGGCGCGGGCCGATGGTGCAGTCGGCGCTGATGCAGATGCTGCGTGAAGTCGCCTGGGGCGAGCTCGATGTGCTGGTGGTCGATATGCCGCCCGGCACCGGCGACGCCCAGCTCACCATGGCCCAGCAGGTGCCGCTGGCGGGAGCCGTGATCGTCTCGACGCCGCAGGATCTGGCGCTCGTCGATGCCCGCAAGGGCATCAACATGTTCCGCAAGGTGGAGGTGCCGCTGCTCGGCATCATCGAGAACATGAGCTATTTCATCGCTCCCGATACCGGCAAGCGCTACGATATCTTCGGCCATGGCGGAGCCCGCAACGAGGCCGAGCGGATCGGCGTGCCTTTCCTCGGCGAGGTGCCGCTCACGATCGACATCCGCGAGCGTTCCGACGCGGGAACGCCCGTTGTCGCTTCCGATCCTGAGAGCGTTTCGGCAAAGATCTATCGCGAAATCGCCGCCAAGGTCTGGAGCGAGCTGGAGGGCCAG
The DNA here is from genome assembly GCF_001005825.1 of Rhizobium sp. LC145. Lineage (GTDB taxonomy): Bacteria > Pseudomonadota > Alphaproteobacteria > Rhizobiales > Rhizobiaceae > Neorhizobium. The sequence goes on along the minus strand of NZ_LBHV01000007.1, from coordinate 395,053 downwards.
GTGGCAAGACCGGCGCCGGCAATCGTTTTCGAATAGCGCATAAAGAAAAGAGCGCATTCCTATAAAGATGCATGAAAGTTCGAGGGCGGGCCTGAAAACGCGTCTTCGACTTTCGTCCGGGGCGGCTTCGTTCGGCATTCATCCCAAGCCATTGATCGGTATCGGAAACACCCGCGCCGAAAGAGTGGCTTGAACCTTTGGCCTTGCCGAGTCATGTTGCGCCGCAAACGACCTGCCTTAGGCGGCTCTTGATTTTGGCGGCGGCTGTCTTTATAGCCGCCTCCCGCCGAAGTCGACGTTTCCATGAAGGAACCGGAACGCCGGTTTTTCGTTCGAGGCCGACGATCTTCGGCCGGAGATACGATTTGATCAACGCCTATCGCGCCAATGGCTCCCTTACGACGCTTGCGCCGGCGGAATCGCTGCTCGCTCTTCCCGATGACATAGTCTGGATCGACCTTGTGCACCCGACCAAGGAAGAGGATGCCTATGTCGAGAGCCTGATCGGCATCCAGATTCCTACGCGAGACGAGCTGAAGGATATCGAGCCTTCGAGCCGGCTTTACATCGAGAATGGTTCCGTTTTCATGACCGCCTCGCTGGTCTGGAAGGCGGACACCAACATTCCGGAACTCACCGATGTCGCCTTCATCCTTTCCGGCGGCCGCCTCATCACCATCCGCTATGCCGAGCCGAAGGCATTCCACCTCTTCATCGCCGCGCTTGGGCGGTTTCCGGATGACATGCGCGACGGTACGACGCTGCTTGCGAGGCTCCTGGAAACCATTGCCGATCGCACCGCCGAAGTGCTGGAACATGCGGTCATCCGCATCGACAGGCTTTCCGACGAAATCTTCCGCGATCGCGGCAAGCGGCGTCCGCCGCGTTTTCTCGAAGGCAAGCTTGCCGATATTTCGGAGCATCACCGGCTGATCAGCAAGGTGCGTGACAGCCTCGGCTCGCTTTCCCGCCTCCTCACCTTTCTTCTCAACGTGCCGCGGATCGAGGAGAGCAAGCATGACGGCAGCCTGTGCAGGACAGTCGCTCACGACGTGGAGACGCTTTCCGAGCATGCGGCCTTCATCGCCGCCAATATCTCCTTCCTGCTCGACGCCTCGCTCGGCCTCATCAATGTCGAGCAGAACGCCATCATCAAGATATTCTCGGTGGCGGCCGTCGTCTTCCTGCCGCCGACGCTCGTTGCTTCGATCTATGGCATGAACTTCAGTTTCATGCCGGAGCTTCAGTGGTACTTCGGATATCCGCTCGCACTTTTCGCGATGCTCATGTCCGCGATCATCCCCTTCTTCTTCTTCCGCTGGAAAGGCTGGCTTTAAAAGCCAGACGAGGCTTATGGGCCACTCCACTTATTCCGATACTGCCGAAGAACCGCGTAGCCAGGGGCTGTTCGCGCTTGCGCTCGGCTCCGTCGGCGTCGTTTACGGCGATATCGGCACCAGTCCGCTCTACGCATTTCGCGAGGCGCTGAAGCCGATTTCCCATGACGGCGTGACCCAGGCCGAGATCATCGGCCTGATTTCGCTGATCATCTGGACGCTGACCATCATCGTCACGATCAAATACGTGCTCTTTCTGCTGAGGGCCGATAACGACGGGGAGGGCGGCACTCTCGCCTTGCTCGCGCTCCTCACCAAGACCGGCAATGGTCACAAGGCGTTCTTGATGCTGCTCGGCCTCATCGGCGCGGCCCTCTTCCTCGGCGATGCGATGATCACGCCGGCGCTCTCGGTGCTTTCCGCCGTGGAAGGGCTGAAGCTGGTGGCGCCCACTATGGAAAACGCCATCCTGCCCATTTCGATAGGCATCCTGATCGGCATCTTCATGATCCAGTCGAAGGGCACGGGCCTGGTCGCGCGCTTTTTCGGGCCGATCACCGCCCTTTGGTTCATCGTGATGGGGGCGGGCGGCATCGCCCATATCTTCGATGACCTCAGCATCCTTGCCGCCTTCAATCCGTTGCATGCGGTGGAATTCATGCTGAGAGAGGGCTTTATCGGCATCGTCGTGCTCGGCGCCGTTTTCCTGACCGTCACGGGGGCGGAGGCCCTTTACGCCGATCTCGGGCATTTCGGCCGCCGACCGATCCAGTGGGCCTGGTTCCTCCTGGTGTTTCCGGCATTGACGCTGAACTACCTGGGGCAGGGGGCTCTGGTGTTGAAGCACCCGGAGGCCATGTCCGATCCCTTCTATCTGATGTTCCCGAAATGGGCGCTGCTGCCGGTGGTCATCCTCGCCACCGCCGCGACGATCATCGCCAGCCAGGCGGTCATCACCGGGGCTTTCTCGCTGGTGCGGCAGGGCATCCACCTCGGCTACCTGCCGCGCATGCAGATCCTGTTCACCTCGGAAACCAATACCGGGCAGATATTCCTTCCTTCGGTGAACACGCTGTTGCTCGTCGGCGTCATCGCCCTGGTTCTCGGCTTTGGAAGCTCGGAGGCGCTTGCCACCGCTTATGGCATTTCGGTGACCGGTGCGATGGTGGTGACGACGCTGATGGCTTTCGAGTTCGTTCGCCTGCGGTGGAGATGGCCGCAGAGCTTCGCGATCCTCACGCTCGCGCCGCTGCTGGCGCTGGAACTGGTCTTCCTCGGCGCCAATCTTCTGAAAGTGCATGACGGTGGCTATGTGCCCGTCATGATGGCGATCGTCTTCACCATCGTCATGTGGACCTGGAAGCGCGGCAGCGCCATTCTCTTCGATAAGACCCGCCGCATCGACGTGCCGCTCGAAGCTTTCATACCGATGATCGAGAAGAAGGGAGAGCATGCTCCCGTCACCGTGCCGGGTATCGCGATCTTCCTGACCAGCGATCCGGAGACGGCGCCGGCGGCGCTGCTCCACAACATCAAGCACAATCATGTTCTGCATGAGAAGAACGTCGTCTTGACGATCAGGACGATCAACAAGCCGCGGGTATCTTCCAGGGATCGCTTCAAGGTCGAGAAACTGTCGGAGCGGTTCACCCTCATCGAACTGCGCTTCGGCTTCATGCAGACCCACAATGTCTCCCAGGCGCTGGCGCAGCTTCGCAAGAGTGGGTTCAAGTTCGACATCATGTCGACCTCCTTCTATCTCGGCCGGCGCAAGCTGATACCGGATGCCGAATCGGGCATGCCCATGTGGCAGGATCGTCTGTTCATCGCGCTCGCCAACACGGCGACCGATCCATCCGATTATTTCCGTCTGCCGGCCAACCGCGTGGTGGAGCTCGGCTCGCATGTCATCATCTGACCGCTGACATTTATGTGAGCGGCATTTGAGCCCCATTTCAGGGCGATTGCGCCGCCGCATTAACCGCTCATCAAGGTTAATGGATGATTCTTTCGAGGATCATTATTGCCTTGTGGAGTAGCCGGTGTTGCGTTCGTGGAGCGTTTTGCGTCGCAGGTTCCCGTCCCGTCTGGACGGATGGACTTCCCCCGCCGTCTTCGGCCTTGCCTGCTGGCTGGCCTTCCCTTCCGTGCCCGCCCAGGGCGACCTCGCCGATCTGCTGACCGGTTTCGACCGGAAAGGCGAACAATGGCGCATGGTGTTGACCGAATCCCCCGCCGGTTCGATCCACACGGCATCGCTTGCCTTTCCGGGCGGCAGGTCCTCTGGTGATGCGGGCATTACATTGCCCGATGGGCGCAAGGTTGCGCTTGCGGGCGGCAAGCAGGGCAACGATCCGCGCAGCGACGAGGAACGCGTCAATCGTCGCGCCAAAAAAGGCCGCGTCATCGCGGTCGAGCCGATGCTGCCGCCGAGGGCCTTTTCGGCCGGCTCCATCCTCCAGCGCAGCAGCAGCCTCGTGCGTCCTCCCTTGCCCAAGGAGGAGCGGACCGCCTTTGCCCACTCCGCAGAGGAAGCGAAGGCGATCGAACTGGCCTCCTTCTATTTCCGCAGGGACGAGGAGGAGAAGCATGATGGGGTCGTCTCGCCGATGATCGCCGGACTGGTTACAAACAGGGATGCCGACATCCTCGCGACCGCCTATGCGCCCTCGGCGCCGGACTTCGCGCGCCAATCGCCCTTCGATGCCATCCTGAAGGATAAGCCGAATGGCGGGCGGTTCATTCCGCCGATCGGACCGGAAGACCATGCCTGGGCGGCGACCCCGCTGCCGCCCTCGGTATTTTCCGCTCGCGAGCAGCAATGTCTCGCTTCCGGCATCTATTTCGAGGCGCGCGGCGAATCCGCCCGCGGCCAGGCCGCCGTCGCCCAGGTCATCCTCAACCGGGTGCGCAATCCCGCCTATCCGAAGACGATCTGCGACGTCGTCTACCAGAACGAGGATTGGCGCAATCGCTGCCAGTTTTCCTTCGCCTGCGACAACATCAAGGACCGCGTCCGCTCCGAATATCACTGGAAGATGGCGCGCGAAGTGGCCATGGCCGTCACCGCCGGCAAGGTATGGTTGACCGAGGTTGGCTCCTCCACCCATTATCATGCCGTCTATGTCCGGCCGAAATGGGCGCGGAGCATGAAGAAGGTCGGCCGCATCGGCCTGCATGTTTTCTACCGCACCTATGGCGGCGGCTGGAGCTGAGAGGCGCCGATTCCCGCGACAGTTTTACCTGGATCAGGTTGTGCTCGCCTTAAGTTTTTGAAATTCCTCGGCTAATTAACCTTGAATGAAGCGGTGCGGGTGCCTTGACTATACCAGCCGTCAAAACTATGTTGCGCGCGACTTGAAAACGGGCCGGAAGGCGCGAAATCCACGGTGACGGCATGTTTTTGGCAGTCGGAACGGTTCACGAACCGGCTACGCCAGGGATTTGCGCCCGGGAGGACGCGAATGACGGATGATCGTGACGATAGTCTGGAAGAGCGCCGGAAGCGCTTGTCGGCGGAACTCGCGGGCAAGCGTGCGGATGACGCGGCAGAGGCGGCCAGGGACGCAAGTTCCGAGGAAAGCCGAAGGGGCATGGCCCTGGGCTTCAAGCTGTCTTCCGAGTTCATATCCGCGATCGCGGTCGGCGCCATTCTGGGGTTTCTGCTCGATCGTTTCGCCGGTACGTCGCCGTGGGGGTTGGTCGTTCTGCTTCTCCTCGGCTTCTGTGCAGGCGTGTTGAACGTGCTCCGATCTGTCGGGGTGGTGGCTCCGCCGCCGACCTTTCAGAAGCGGGGCGACAAGGACAAGGCGGGAACGGGCGGCCTCTAGGTCTCCCGGTGTAATATAAGGTCAGCCGTCGTGGACGGCGCAGGCAAAGAGGTAGACGGTGGCTAACGATCCGATCCATCAGTTCCAGATCCAGAAGATCGTTCCGATCGAGATCGGCGGCATCGACTTTTCCTTCACCAATGCTTCTCTTTTCATGGTTGCGACCGTCGCTGCGGCGGCCGGCTTCCTCTATTTCGCCACCTCGCAGCGCGGGCTGATCCCCGGCCGTGCGCAGTCGGTCGCCGAAATGTCCTATGAATTCATCGCCTCAATGCTGCGCGAAGGCGCCGGCAGCCACGGCATGAAGTTCTTCCCGCTCGTGTTCACGCTGTTCATGTTCGTGCTGACCGCCAACATGCTCGGCATGTTCCCCTATTTCTTCACCGTCACCAGCCAGATCATCGTCACCTTCGCGCTCGCGGTCCTGGTGATCGGCACCGTGCTGGTCTACGGCTTCTACAAGCACGGCCTTCACTTCCTGAAGGTCTTCGTGCCGAGCGGCATCCCAGGTGTCCTGTTGCCGCTCGTCGTCGGCATCGAAATCATTTCCTTCCTGTCGCGTCCGATCTCGCTCTCCGTTCGTCTTTTCGCGAACATGCTTGCAGGTCACATCACGCTGAAGGTTTTCGCAGGTTTCGTCACCTCGCTCAGCGCGCTCGGTGCGCTCGGCATCGGCGGCGCAATCCTGCCTCTCATCATGACCGTCGCCCTGACTGGTCTCGAATTCCTCGTCGCCTTCCTCCAGGCCTATGTCTTTGCGGTGCTGACTTGCATGTACCTCAACGACGCGGTCCACCCCGGCGGGCACTAAGGATAACTACCCATTGGCGTCCTGAGGCGTCAGTCATCAGCCGCAACACCCATTCGAAGGAGTTCATCATGGAAGCGGAAGCAGCAAAGTTCATCGGCGCGGGTCTGGCTTGCTTTGGCATGGCCGGCACGGCTCTCGGCCTCGGCAACATCTTCGGCAACTACCTGTCGGGCGCCCTGCGCAACCCGTCTGCCGCTGACAGCCAGTTCGGCCGCCTGGTATTCGGCTTCGCCGTTACGGAAGCTCTGGGCATCTTCTCGCTGCTCATCGCTCTCCTCCTGCTCTTCGCAGTCTAAGAGCTTGCCAGGATCGGGATCACGGCCGCTTTCGAGAAGCGCGCCGTGATCCTTCGCATTTGGAATACACCTGGAGGTGATGATGATCGTGACCCCGGCACTCGCGCAGACCGCGCCGGCCGCCACTGAAACGCCTGCAGCGCCCGCCGGCGATACTCATGCTGCGCCTGCGGGCGAATTGCATACCGAGACCGGCGTTGCACAGGGCGAAGACCACGGAACGGGCGTTTTCCCGCCCTTCGACCCGACTCATTTTGCTTCGCAGCTTCTCTGGCTCGTCATCACCTTCGGCCTCTTCTATCTCCTGATGAAGCGGGTCATCGTTCCGCGTCTCGGCGGCATTCTCGAACACCGCCACGACCGGATCGCCCAGGACCTCGACGAGGCCTCCCGCCTGAAATCGGAAGCCGATACAGCGGTCGAGACCTATGAAAAGGAACTCGCCGCCGCCCGCTCCAAGGCCAACGGCATTGCCGAAACCGCGCGCGAGGCGGCCAAGAGCAAGGCCGCTGCCGATCGCGCCGCGATCGAGGCGGAACTGGCCGAGAAACTCTCCGCCGCCGAAACCCGGATCGGCGAGATCAAGGCCAAGGCCTTCGCCCAGGTCGGCGCCATCGCCGAAGAGACCGCGACGGCCATCGTCGATCAGCTCATCGGCAAGGCCGGCGGCGACGACATCAAGACCGCGGTTGCCGCGGCAGCGAACGGAAAGGCCTGATCCCATGGCGTTCGATGCAACCTTTTACGCCCTCGTCGGTCTTATCCTCTTCTTCGTGCTCATCATCTATCTGAAGGTGCCGGGCATGATCGCGAAGTCGCTCGACGAACGCGCCGAAAACATCGGCAACGAACTGGCGGAAGCCAAGCGCCTTCGCGAGGAAGCCCAGGCGCTGCTCGCTGAATATCAGCGCAAGCGCAAGGAAGCCGAAGCCGACGCTGCCAATATCGTTGCCGCAGCCGAGCGCGAGGCAGCCCTTCTGAGCGAGGAAGCCCGGCAGAAGACGGAGGAATTCGTCGCCCGCCGCAATGCGCTTTCCGAGCAGAAGATCAAGCAGGCCGAGGCCGAAGCGATCGGTGCTGTCCGCGCCGCCGCCGTGGATCTGGCGGTCGCTGCCGCCGAGAGCGTCATCGCCAAGAAGGCCGATGCTGCGACCCGGAACACGCTCTTCAAGGACGCCGTCGATCAGGTGAAGTCCCGCCTGAACTGAAAGGCGTGAACGGAATTCAAAAAGCCGGGCGAGAGCCCGGCTTTTTTGTTTTGAGATCTAACCAGTCTCGGCACCGGTGTTGTTGCCCGCTATTGCGGTGGCAAATTGGAAGAGCCGATTGCCTATTGCCACAGATGCCTCAGCCGTGGATGCTGCTGAATATCGTCTGGCGAAGTAAAGATCACTCCCTCCCAACCGCTACTGATCGCAAGTTCAACGATCTCCGGCTGGTCATCGAAGAAAATCGGCCTCTCCTCTGCGCTAATTGCAAGCGTGCGATTGATGGTTTCGAAGAACCGGACATCTTTCTTCGGGTGACCAATTTGGGCGCTGTAGAACATGCGTTCAAAATATCTGGAAAAGCCGAGTTCGTTCCAGAGATAGCGTGCGCGATGATGCTCCTGCCCCGTCGCGACGTACATCTTCGCCCCGCTACTCTCCCTGATGTTATCTATAAGATTGAAAACGGACGCATTTACATTCGCGTCCTTCTCGAACCAGTATCGCATAAATTCATCGACATCGTCTTGGTAGCCGACCTGCGGAAGAACATCGGCCAAGGCGTCACGCAAGTCGCGGCGACCAGTGACACAATCAAACATCGGTGATCTGGTTCGCGCGCCGGGAATACCAAAGAACAGTTTTTGAAAGGCGTCTCTGTCGATGCCCAGGTCGGTCTGAAGGTTGGCGTCCCATGGCTTGCGCAATGCGCTGTTTGCGTGCCAGCCATCTATGAGTACCCCATCGACGTCGAAGAAGATTCTCATCCTTGTCACCGGACTTTGGATTTGATGGTTTTAGCGCTCAGGCTGGAACGCACCAATTGGTCCACGGCCACGGCAGTAACTTTACTCCTCCGCCAGAACGCCATCCTTCTTGAGCGGCCTGAAGCTCATGCGGTGGAGCAAGCAAGGGCCGTGCGTGTCGATGCCGGCGCGGTGCTGCGGCGTCCCGTAGCCGGCATGATTGGCAAAGCCGTAGGCCGGGAAAACGTGATGGGCCCTTGCCATCATCCGGTCGCGGGTCACCTTGGCGATGATCGAGGCGGCTGCGATGGAGACGGAGCGGGCATCCCCCCGGATCACCGCCTTGCCGGGGCAGCAAAGCCCCAGTGGCACGTCGCGGCCGTCGGTGAGCACATAGGCCGGCGTGAGGGAAAGCCCGGCGACCGCGCGACGCATGGCATCCAGGCTTGCGCGCAGGATGTTGCGCTCATCGATATGCCGGGGACCGGAGGCCGCGATGGATACCTCGGCGGTTGCGAGGATCGCCTCGAACAGGTTTTCCCTCTGGGCGGCGGTGAGCTGTTTGGAATCGTTCAACCCGTCCGGAATGTTGTCGGGATCGAGGATGACCGCCGCTGCTACGACCGGCCCGGCAAGCGGGCCGCGTCCGGCTTCATCCGTACCGGCGACCGGCCAGTGGCCGGCTTTCCGCGCCGTCAGTTCCAGGCTGAAATCCGGTACGAGAGGCACTTCCTCGAAGAGCATCGGAGAATCGGGCGGCGTGCGGGTCAACATGCGGCAGAGACTCGCACGCCGACCCGATCTCCTGCAAGCCCCGGCAAGCGATTGCGGCTTCGCTATCCACCGAGGGGCGTCGGTGGGCCGGGGCATTTCGGCACGGGACGGTGGCGGGGACGTGCCGAAAGGGGTTTGCATGTCACGGAAAGGGCAGGGAGCCTGGTTTCCGAGGGCATGCACGAGAAAGAATTCAAAACGCATCGCCTGGATGTTTCCGGAGGCAATGCGCCTTACCGTTCAGAGCAATGAAAGCTGGATACCGCCTCCATCCGGTCTGACGAAGAGGTCGTCGCGAAGCGGCAGGCCGCGTCGGGTCATGCCGAGCCGTTTGACCGCCATCTCGAACCTGCGGCCGATCTGCCAGGCATAGGGCCCTGCGCCCTTCATCCGCTTGCCGAATTCGGCATCGTAATCCTTGCCGCCGCGCATCGAGCGCACGAGCGACATCACGTGCCGGTAGCGATCCGGATAGCTGCGCAGCAGCCAGTCCCGGAAAAGCGGGCTGACCTCCAGCGGCAGGCGAAGCAGCACGTAGCTCGCTTCCCTTGCGCCGGCTGCATGCCCGGCATCGAGAATCCTTTCGATCTCGTGATCGTTGAGCGCCGGTATCACGGGTGCCACCATGACCGCGGTCGGAATGCCGGCATCGGTCAGCGCCTTGATGGCGTCCAGGCGCTTGGGAGGGGTCGAGGCGCGCGGCTCCATGGTGCGGGCAAGCTTGCGGTCCAGCGTCGTCACCGAAATGCCGACCTTGGCGAGCCCCTTGGAGGCCATGTCCGAGAGAATATCGATATCGCGGGCGATGAGCGCCGATTTCGTGACGATCGCCACCGGATGATTGGCCTTCTGCAGCACTTCGAGGATCTGCCGCATGATGCGCCATTCCCGCTCGATCGGCTGATAGGGATCGGTATTGGTTCCGATTGCGATCGCCCGCAGCTTGTAGTCCGGCTTGCTGAGTTCGCGTTCGAGCAGCTTCGGCACGTCCGGCTTCACGAAGAGCTTCGATTCGAAATCAAGCCCCGGCGAAAGTCCCATAAAGCTGTGAGTGGGGCGGGCGAAGCAATAGATGCAGCCATGCTCGCAGCCGCGATAGGGATTGATCGAACGGTCGAACGAAAGATCCGGAGATTCATTGCGGGTGATCGCCGTGCGCGGCTTCTCCACCTGCACTTCCGTCTTGAACGGGGCGAGTTCCTCGATCGTCTGCCAACCGTCGTCGAATACTTCGCGGCGCTCCTCTTCGAAGCGTCCGCTCGGATTGAGGCCCGCGCCTCGACCACGTCGGCGATCGATCTCGATGCGCAGGCCGGAAGAGTTGACCAGTGCATCGGCAATATCTGCCGTATGGGCAGGCGCGAGTGCAGCCTGCCGCAGTTGGGACAGCTCGTTCATGGAACACTCCTGCCGGGAGAAACTCCCGTTCGTGATGATTAAATTCCTAGGCCAAAAATGAGAACATTGCAAGAACAAAATTGGGAAAGGTTTTCTGGCATTCCATTGTGCGATGCGTTAAGTCTTGGCCCATGCTGACTGTGATCATGGAATGCCGCGACCAGGAATCGGAGCTGGCGCAGACGCTTTCGGGCCTTGTTCCCGCAGCGGTGGAGGGGCTCGTCAGCGATGTGGTCGTGCTCGATCACGGCTCGCGGGACGGTTCCTCCCACGTGGCCGATGCCGCCGGCTGCCGCTTTCATGAGAATTGGGATATCAAGGATATTTTGCGCTCGGCGCGTGGCGAGTGGCTGCTTCTGATGGAGCCTGGGGCGCGGCTGCAATCGGGCTGGATCGACGAAGTCCACGAATATGTGGCGCTCAACAAGCTGCCGGCGCGGTTTTCTCCCGCCCGCGGCTATCGTCCGCCCTTCCTTCGTCGCATCGGGCGGAAACAGCCGCCCCTCGAATACGGTTTCCTGCTGCCGAAACGGCAGGCGGTAGAGCTGGCCAGTTCCGGCATGGATCTTGTCGCTCTCGCTCGCGGCCGGAAGACCTCGAAACTGACGAGCGAGATGATCCCCGCCTGGGTGGCCAAGGCGGCCCGATAACCAAGCCTAGCCGCGCCGATTTCCATGGAAATGGAGGGCGTTCGGGTTCATAATGCAAGTTGCGCCACCGCCTTAAGGAAAACCTCTGGCGGCAGGCCGCGAAATGCCGGGTAACGGCAGAACAGGTCAGCGGAAGGCTCCTCTTCCGCCGGGTTATCCGGCGAAAGGAGATGCGTCATGGAACGCAGCATGATCCGCAGACTGACCCAAGCCATGGTGCTGGGGGCCGCGCTGGCATATCCCCAGGCAGCAGGATCGCAAGCCGTTCATAGTTGCGCCGACCGCTCCGAAATGGTCGAATTCCTGGCCAGAAACTACTCCGAAAAGCTTTCGGCAGTCGGGTTGATCAACCAGAAGGCAATCATCGAGGTCTATGTCGGCGAAAGTGGCAGCTGGACGATGCTGGTGACCAATGTGAACGGCATAAGCTGCATGGTCCTCAGCGGCGAGGGCTGGCAATCGGTTCCGGTTCTTCCCGAAACGAAAACCTGAATTGAGGAGAACTCGGCCGAACGGCTCTGGCTTATTGATCTCGTAAGTCGTGCCCGCCAATGGTCTCGGCCGCCTGGAAATACCAGCCGGGCTTCCGGCGGCTGAGGCTTTTGGCCGCGTCCTCCGCCGCCTCGATGGAAGAGAATATCCCGAAGCAGGTGGCGCCCGAACCGGACATGCGGGTGAGAAGCGCGCCCTCGGCCTCGATCATCGCGGCAAGCTCGCCGATCTCCGGCACCAGCGTTTTCGCCGGCTGCTCGAGATCGTTGCGCAGGCCTGCAAAATAGGCGAGCCAATCGCCTCTACGAGCCTTGATCGGAGGATTGTCCCGCCGCGCGAGCTGCCGGAATATCTCGGGCGTCGAGACGCCGATGAGCGGATTGCCGAGCACCAGCGCAAGCACGGGAAAGGAGGGAAGGGGCGTCAGATCCTCGCCGATCCCCCGCGCCATCGAGGGCACGCCCTTCAGGCACATGGGCACATCCGCGCCGAGGGAAAGCGCAATCGCGGCAAGCTCCGTCTCGGGAAGGCCGGCATTCCAGAGACGCATGAGGCCGCGCAAGGTGGCCGCAGCATCCGCCGAGCCGCCGCCGATGCCGGCCGCGACCGGCAGGTTCTTTTCGAGATGGATGGCGACGGGCGGCGCTTCGCCGCCGGCGGCGATGATCGCCTGCCTCAGCCGGTCGCGCGCCGTCAGAACCAGGTTGGGTTTCGGGTCATCGCAGAGCATGGTTCCGAAGCGCCCCGATACCGAGAAACCGTCGCTTGCCGCAGGAGAGAACGAGAGCCTGTCACCAGCCTTGGCAAAGGTCACTATGCTTTCGAGCAGGTGGTAGCCGTCAGCGCGTTGCCCCACCACGTGCAGGGCAAGGTTGATCTTGGCCGGTGCCGGCTCGAACAGCGTTGCGCCGGCCTCAAAGCCGGCGCCGGTCGGATGCGTGCCGGAAGGCATGCGTCAGGATTTCTTGTCCGGATTCGCCGGGGCAGGGGCGGGCGGCGCAGGCGCCGGAGCGGGGCTGCGATCGGCCGTCGTCGCATTGGGATCGAGCGGCGGCAGGCCGTCGGCGATCTTCTGCTTGATCTGCTCGCGGTTGACGTCCTCTCCCTCAGAAATCAGAGCCCGGTTCCACTGATAGACGGCTTCGAGCTTGCGCCCGACGCGCCAGTAGGCATCGCCCAGGTGGTCGTTGATCGTCGCGTCGCCGGCGCGAAGCTGAATGGCCCGTTCCAGTTCCGTCACAGACTCATCGAACCGGCCCATGCGGTAGTAGGCCCAGCCGAGCGAATCGACGATATAGCCGTCGTCCGGCCGCGCCTCGACCGCCCGGCGGATCATGTCCAGGCCTTCTTCGAGATTGTGGCTCATGTCGACCAGCGAGTAGCCGAGATAGTTCAGCACCTGCGGCTGCTCGGGGTTGAGTTCCAGCGCCTTGCGGAAGTTCGGCTCCGCCTGGTCCCACTTCTTCAGGCGCTCATAGGCGATGCCGCGCTGGAAGAAGACCGTCCAGTCGCCGCGCTTCGTCACGGGGCCGATCACCTCGACCGCCTTGTCGTAGTTTGCTGCCATGGCGGCATAATCCTTGGCATCGGAAAGCACGCTGCCATAGGCGAGATAGCTGCGGATGTCGGTGGTATCGGAGGCGATAAGCTCTTGAAGGTGCTTGCGCGCCTCATCCACCTTTCCGGTCTGCGCGAGCGTCAGGCCGAGCTGGAGTTCGGAAATCCGCCGCATCGGCGAACCTTCCGGCACCTTCTGATAGAAGGCGATGGCGCGCTCCGGCTTTTCCAGCTTCTCGGCGATGCTGCCGAGCAGGATCAGCGTATCGGCGCTGTCCGGATCGAGCGCGTGGGAAACCTGCAGGTAGAGCGAGACCATGTCTTCCGCGCCCTGCCTGTTCAGCGCTCCGCCGATCGAGAAGAGCACGGCTGCCGCGCCGTCGGTCGCATCCGTCACCTGCTGAGCGGGCTTTTCGCCTTTCTCGATGCTTTCGCGCAGCGCCTTCAGCGGCGCATAGCTGCTGATCATGCCGTCGCCGACGGAGATCGCGTCGAGCGCCTTCTGCTTGTTGCCTTCGGCCGCCTCCAGCCGCGCAAGCGCCATGACGGCGCGCATGAAGGTGTCCGGGGCGGTCGCGACCGATTCCTGATTGGTGATCGCCGCGGACAGGTGGTTGCGGGCAGCCGTCTTGTCGCCCGCCACGATCGCCATGGCGCCGAGGTGATAATCGGTGAAGACCTTGAACCAGTCCGGGCCCTTGAGCGCGCGCACGCTTGCCATCGCCGCCTTGCCCTTGCCGGCGCCGACATCCGCCCATGCGGTGATCAGCGCATGGGTCAGCCGGTCGAGGTCGTTAGGCCCCTCGTAGGGGAGTAGCGCCTTTGCTTCCTTGAACTTGCCGTCGCGAATGGCGTCGAGCCCACGTACGATGGTGGTGATCCGCTCGACGGCCTTGTCGTCCTTGAGGGCGTCGGCTTCCTTGAGGCCCTCCTCGAACTCGCCATTGAGGAAGAGCGCGATCATCAGCCTTTCGCGGATTTCGAGATTGGCGGGATCGAAGCCGAGCGCCTTGCGGTAGAGCGTGATCGCGGTCGGATAGTCATGATCCACGTCGGCGGTGCGGGCTGCGAGAAATGCGCCGGAGAAGGAATGCACGTTCTCGGGGGTGAAGGTTACGATTTCCTTCGCGGTGGGAGCTTCCTCGGAAGGAGCGGCCTTCGCCGTCATGCCGAAGGAGAGTACTGCGACGAGAGCCGCGCTGGAAAGCAGAAGAAGGCTGGAGTTCCGCCGCATGAATATGCCTTTCGCTGATGGTGGCGCGACGTTTCGCGCTCGCCGTCCCGCATCACTTGATTCACGATAGAATGGCTTTTTTGGTACCGGACTGCAAGAAATCTCGGGCTTCGTTTCCTGCCGCGGCGATCACGAAGCGAGCAGCGCCATCCGTTCCAGGTCCTTCGGCCGCCCGCAAAGCCGGAAGACGGCGAGAAGGTCGTCACGGCTGGCGATGAAGGTTTTGGCGGTGCGATAGCTGACTTCCTGTCGCTCCTTGATTGCCACTCGATGCCAGGCACCCTCCGAGAGCGCGTCGAAGCCGGCCATGATTTCCACCGGTATTTTGCCGAGATCCGGGCGCAGCAGGATTTGCGAACGAAAACGCTCGGTACCGGTGCCGGCCACGTTGGGAAACCCATGCCGGCGGACAAGCCGCTCCGCGTCGGCAATGGAAATCAGAACATCGATATCGGCAATCGGCGTCGGCATCCGGTATCCGTGGAGCCGCATCGCGGTTCCGCCGAACACGCACCAGGGATCCCGGCACGCCGACATCAGGTCGGCGAGACGGTTCAGCGCCTCTTCGAGCCGATGGTTGTCGTCCCCAGCCCTGTCGTCCGGAGCACCCATCAGCTTTAGTTGACGCGCTGGATCGAGAAGTCGATCACTTCCATGAGCGCGGATTTGAGCGGCGAGGCCGGCAGCGGTGCCAGGGCATCCCGCGCGATGGTGCCGTAATGCTCCGCCCGGCTGATAGTGTCGTTGAGCGCGCCGTATTTGTTGATGAGCCCGAGCGCCTTTTCCAGGTTCTCGTCGCTGCTTTCGCCCTTCTCGATCGCCTCGCGCCAGAAGGCCCGCTCGGCTTCCGTGCCGCGGCGATAGGAGAGAATGACCGGAAGCGTGATCTTGCCTTCGCGGAAATCGTCCCCGACATTTTTGCCGAGATCGGCTGCCTTGCCGCCATAGTCCAGCGCGTCGTCGACGAGCTGGAAGGCAAGCCCAAGGTTCATGCCGTAGGATTTGAACGCGGCGCGGCCGGCCTTGTCGGCATTTGCGATGATCGGGCCGACTTCAGCCGCCGCAGCGAAGAGGGCCGCCGTCTTGGCGCGGATGACGGCGAGATAATCGTCCTCCGTCGTCTCCATGTTCTTGGCGACGGAAAGCTGGAGAACTTCACCCTCGGCGATCACAGCCGCGGCCGTGGAAAGCACGTCGAGCGCCTCGAGCGAGCCGACATCCACCATCATCCGGAAGGCCTGGCCGAGCAGGAAATCGCCCACCAGCACGCTCGCCTGATTGCCCCATATGGTGCGCGCGGTGGATCTGCCGCGGCGCAGGTCACTTTCGTCCACGACGTCGTCATGCAGCAGCGTCGCCGTGTGCATGAACTCGACGCTGGTCGCGAGCTTCACATGGCCATCGCCCCGGTAGCCGAAGAGCGAGGCGGACGCGAGCGTCAGCATGGGCCGCAGGCGCTTGCCGCCCGAAGAGATCAGGTGGTTGGCGACCTCCGGGATCATCTGCACGTCGGAGCCCGCCTTCGACAGGATAAGCTGGTTCACCCGTTCCATATCCGCTTTGGTGAGATCCACCAGTGGCTTGACGGAAGCCGGTTTGTTTTTGCCTTCTTCAAGCGGTATCACGACGCCCAACGATCGGACTCCTGTTCAAATCTTGTGCAGGACAATAGAAAGGGGAACATAGTGCGGCAAGGGCCAAATCGCTTTTTCGCCCAGTTTTGGAAGGGTTTCCCAAGGGATGCGTGAATTAATCCGAACGAATGATGCCGTGCTTCTGTCGTTTGCGGAAAGCCTCATGAAGGATGCGGGCATCCATTGCCTGATCGCCGACCAGGCGATGAGTGTGCTCGAAGGCTCGCTCGGCCTCCTGCCGCGCCGCTTCCTGGTCGATGAGGAAAGGGCGAAACAGGCTCGCCGCATATTGATCGACGCAGGATTAGAGGCGGAGTTGAGGGACGACCAGGCATGAAGGAGACCGTCGATGCCTTTCATCGCGGCCGCTTCCATGTAATCCAGCCGAAGGGGGAAGGACATCGCTCCGGCGTCGACGCAATGCTGCTTGCCTCTCTTGTCGAGGGGGAAGGGCCGATCAGCGTGGCCGACCTCGGCGCGGGCGCGGGCGCGGCCGGACTGGCCGTAGCGTCACGCCTCGATCACGCGAAAGTGCTTCTTGTCGAGCGTTCGCCGCTGATGGCCGACTACGCCCGCAAGACGCTCGCCTATCCCGAAAACGAAAGATTTGCCGATCGGGTGCGGGTGATCGAGGCGGATGTGACGCTCACCGGTAAGGCACGGCTTGCCGCGGGGCTTGATGACGAGGTCCATGACCACGTCATCATGAACCCGCCGTTCAACGATGCAGCGGACCGGCGCACGCCCGACCAGTTGAAGGCCGAGGCTCATGCGATGAGCGAAGACCTGTTCGAGAGCTGGCTTCGTGCCGCGGGCGCGATCATGAAGCCGGGCGGGCAACTTTCCCTGATCGCCAGGCCGCAATCGATCGGCCAGATCATTGCCGCCTGCGGGAAGCGTTTCGGCGGGCTGGAGATCACGGCCGTCCATCCTCGTCCCGGCGAGGATGCCACCCGGATACTGGTTACCGCGATCAAGGGTTCGCGAGCGCGGCTTACATTCAGGGCACCCCTCATCCTGCATGGCGAGACGGGGCATGGTTTCACGGAGGAGGCCGACGACCTCAACAACGGCCGCGCCGTCTATTCCCGCCGGAAACGCTGAAATTACTGAATTTTCACCGATCAACCATTGCGTTTGCGGTCCGCTTACATACATCACGGGTTCACGATTTGCGTCTGACAGGATGGACAATGGCAGGTTTTTTTCAGCGTTTGATGCCGAAACGGTTTCGCAAGAAGGGGGTGACCATCCCCGTCGTCAGGCTTCACGGCGCAATCATGACCGGCGGCGGGCAGTTCCGCCCGGTTCTGAACCTTGCCACCGTCGCGCCCGCTCTGGAAAAGGCCTTCGCCAGGAAGGACGCGCCGGTCGTCGCCATCTCCATCAATTCGCCGGGCGGCTCGCCGGTGCAGTCGCGGCTGATCTTCCAGCGCATCCGGTCGCTGGCCGAGGAGAAGGACAAGAAGGTCCTTGTCTTCGTTGAGGATGTCGCGGCCTCCGGCGGCTACATGATCGCGCTTGCCGGCGATGAGATATTCGCCGATCCGACCTCGATCGTCGGATCGATCGGCGTCGTTTCGGGCGGCTTCGGTTTTCCGGAACTCCTGCGCAAGATGGGTATCGAGCGCCGCGTCTATACCGCTGGGGAGAACAAGGTGATCCTCGATCCCTTCCAGCCGGAAAAGGAAGGCGACATAGAATACTTGAAGACGCTGCAGCTCGAAATCCACACGGTCTTCATCGACATGGTGAAGGCGCGCCGCGGCAGACGGCTGGCAGATGATCCGACGGTCTTTTCCGGCCTGTTCTGGACCGGCACCCGCGGGCTGGAGCTGGGGCTGGTCGATAGCCTCGGCGAGATGCGGGATACGTTGAAACGCCGTTATGGGGCGGATACGAAGCTGGAATTGATCGGCAGCGCGCGGACGCTTTTCGGCCGCAAGGTTCCGGGCGTCGTGTTCGGCGGTGGCCATGCCGGCGAAATTGCCGCGGGCGCCACGGCGGGCCTTGCAGCCAGCCTCGAAGAAAAGGCATTGTGGAGCCGTTACGGGCTTTGAAGACCGCGCGAGGATACGAGGGGAAATGGCGCAGCTCATATTTCTGATTATTTTGTTGGGTGGCGGATGGCTGCTCTACAAGAAATTCATCAAGGATGCAGAAAAGCTGACGGAACGTTCCCGCCGGCAGGAAAAGGAGCGCCAGACCGGCGCGATTGCCACGCTGGAAAAGGATCCTGTGACCGGGGAGTATCGCGTAAAGAAGGACGAGGAGTGAGGCCCGGCCTTCTATTTTCTCCCTTTTATCTGTCGTTCCCAATTTGAGCCCGCATAGCCCACACAGATGATGAACACCGTGCGCGTTTCATCATCCACCGTGAAACAGATGACAGCTTTTTCCGCTGCGGGAATGGCGCGGAGCCTTGGCCGTAGATCGTCGCGAATGCTGCCGATCTTGGGAAGGTCCGCCAGTCGATAAGTGGCAGCTTCTATCTCTGCAAGTTTCCGATCTGCTGTGATTTTGCCGCTATAGTCCTCAATGAATTTGTGGATATCGACCAGATCTTGTTCGGCTCGGGGATGATACTCAAGTCGATAGACTGGCATCAGCTACCCTTGTGCTTTTCTTCGAGCCGTGCACGTACGCGGTCGAAGAGATTATCCTTGTCCATCGCTATCCACTGATCCCTGGGCAATTCCATCCGTCGACGGATTTCGTCCGCCATGCCTGCGAGAGGATCACGGGCCTCGGTTGTTTCCTCGCTCTGTCGCAGGGTGTCGATGCCGGCTTCCAGCACCTTCTCGACCGAAGGAAATTGACCGCTCTCGACCAACTGCTCGGCATAATGCAGATATCGCTCCGATAGGGTCACGTTGTTTTTGACGTTCATCGCGGTTCTCCGGAAATTGCCCGATCCTACCATAGATCGAAATTCAGCGGCATAGTGCAATATGGGCGAACGCATAAATCCTTGACCCTTGGCTGCCCTCGTGGCACTCGTCCGCGACGAAATCACAAAATTCCGGCCATAATCCATGACGAACCTGCCCGACCATATGTCTCCGAAGCGCTCCTTCCAGGGGCTCATCCTCGCGCTCCACAATTATTGGGCGGACAAGGGCTGCGCTGTACTGCAGCCCTATGACATGGAGGTCGGCGCCGGCACCTTCCACCCCGCAACCACGCTTCGCGCGCTCGGGCCGAAGCCGTGGAAGGCGGCCTATGTGCAGCCGTCCCGCCGCCCTTCGGACGGTCGTTACGGCGAAAACCCGAACCGGCTGCAGCACTATTATCAGTATCAGGTCATCCTGAAGCCGAATCCCTCCAACCTGCAGGAGCTCTATCTCGGCTCGCTGGAGGCGATCGGCCTCGATCCCCTGCTGCATGACATTCGCTTCGTGGAGGACGACTGGGAAAGCCCGACCCTCGGCGCTTGGGGCCTCGGCTGGGAATGCTGGTGCGACGGCATGGAAGTCTCGCAGTTCACTTACTTCCAGCAGGTCTGCGGCATTGAATGCTCGCCGGTCGCGGGCGAACTCACCTATGGCCTGGAACGGCTCGCCATGTATGTGCAGGGCGTCGACAACGTCTACGACCTGAACTTCAACGGCCGCGAGGGCGAGGAAAAGATTTCCTATGGCGACGTCTTCCTACAGGCCGAGCAGGAATATTCCCGCCATAACTTCGAGTTCGCTGACACCGCCATGCTGCACCGGCATTTCATCGACGCGGAAAAGGAATGCCAGGCGCTTCTCGCTGCCGGCGCTCCGGGCGCCAGCGCCAATCAGATGCTGCACAAATGCGTCTTCCCGGCCTATGACCAGTGCATCAAGGCAAGCCACGTCTTCAACCTTTTGGATGCACGCGGCGTGATCTCCGTCACCGAGCGCCAGAGCTACATCCTGCGCGTACGTACGCTCGCCAAGGCCTGCGGCGAAGCTTTCCTTCTGACGGATGCCGGCGGTGCGAATTTCGGCAGGGAAGCCGCCTGAGGAAGGCTGGATTTCTCCAGCCCTTTGGCTCTAACCCTTTGGAAATTTGACGCAACCGACGATTTATGCCTAGTGTCCCGCCGTAGACTTCCGGTCTCAGGGGGATTCGCGCATGTATATCCTGCTCGGCATCATCGTCGTCGTCGGCCTCTATCTGGTCTTCCTCTACAACAGCCTGGTGAAAAGCCGGCAGATGGCCGAAGAGGCCTGGTCCGGCATTGACGTGCAGTTGAAGCGTCGCGCCGATCTCATCCCGAACCTCATCGAGACGGTGAAGGGTTACGCGGCGCACGAGAAGAGCACGCTTGAGGAAGTGATTTCGCTTCGCAATCAGGCACAATCCATCCCGAGCGGAGATGTCGCTGCCCGCGCGCAGACAGAAGGGCTGCTCTCCCAGGCGCTCGGCAAGCTCTTCGCGCTGGCGGAGGCCTATCCCGATCTCAAGGCCAACCAGAACTTTTCGGAGCTGCAGGCCTCGCTGGAAACCATTGAAAGCGAGATCCAGATGTCCCGGCGCTACTATAATGGCGCCGCCCGCGACCTGAACGTCAAGGTGGAAAGCTTTCCGTCCAATCTCGTCGCCGGCCAGTTCGGCTTTTCGCAGCGCGAGTATTTCGAAATCACCGACGAGGCGGATCGCGCCGTGCCCGCCGTCAAGTTCTGACGCCGTTGGACTTTGGCGAAGAAGGCATTTATGAGCGGGCTCGCGCCCTTTGATCGACTGCGCGAGCGACGGAAGAGACAGACATCATGGCCAGAGCCAAGCTCACGATAATCCCCCCCGGCAAGCCGCTTATCGGCCGCGCCGCTCCTCCCGGCTCGAAATCGATCACCAACCGCGCATTGCTTCTGGCCGGTCTGGCTAAGGGTACGAGCCGGCTCACTGGTGCGCTGAAGAGCGATGATACGCGCTATATGGCGGAGGCTCTGCGCGCCATGGGAGTGAAGGTCGAAGAGCCCGACGCGACCACCTTCGTGGTGACCGGCTCCGGCAAGCTTCAGCCCCCCGCAACACCGCTCTTTCTCGGCAATGCCGGTACTGCGACCCGCTTCCTGACGGCCGCTGCGGCGCTCGTCGATGGCAAGGTCGTGGTCGATGGCGACGAGCATATGCGCAAGCGGCCGATCGGCCCGCTGGTCGAGGCACTCCGCTCGCTCGGCATCGACGCCTCAACCGAGACCGGCTGCCCGCCGGTGACGGTCAACGGCAAGGGCGGCTTCGAGGCAGAGCGGGTGCGGATCGACGGCGGACTTTCCAGCCAGTATGTCTCCGCACTTCTCATGATGGCGGCAGGCGGCGCCCGCCCCGTCGTCGTGGAATTGCTCGGCGAGCATATCGGCGCGCTCGGCTATATCGATCTCACGGTTGCCGCCATGCGCGCCTTCGGCGCAAAGGTCGAGCGCACCAGCCCCGTCACCTGGCAGGTGGAGCCGACTGGCTACCGCGCCGCCGATTTCCACATTGAGCCGGATGCCTCCGCCGCGACCTATCTCTGGGCCGCGGAAGTGCTGACCGGCGGCCAGATCGATCTCGGCACGCCGGCCACAGATTTCACCCAGCCCGATGCTAAGGCCTACGATCTGATCGCGAAATTCCCGCATATGCCCGCGGAAATCGATGGCTCCCAGATGCAGGATGCCGTGCCCACGCTCGCCGTGCTTGCCGCCTTCAACGAGACGCCGGTGCGCTTCACCGGCATCGCCAACCTGCGTGTGAAGGAATGCGACCGCGTTCGCGCGCTATCGACAGGCTTGACCAATATCCGGCCGGGTCTCGGCACGGAGGAGGGGGATGACCTGATCGTCGCCTCCGATCCGGCGCTCGCGGGTCAGGTGCTGCCTGCCGATATCGATACTTTCGCCGATCACCGCATCGCCATGAGCTTCGCGCTCGCGGGCTTGAAGATCGGCGGCATCACCATTCTCGATCCCGATTGCGTGGCGAAGACCTTCCCGGCCTACTGGGATGTGCTGGCCTCGCTCGGGGTAGCTTACGACGAAGACGCATAAAGGTTTGCAAAAGGCGCGCGGCGCGCAAAGAGGAGGAAGGTCGTGATACGGTGGTTCTCCGGTTTCTGCGTCGCGTTCTTCGCCTTTCTGTCGGTCTTCGTTCTCGCCCTTCCGGCGGTGGCTGAGGAATATATCCGCTCCTATCATTCGGAGATCCGGGTGGCGCCGAATGGCGAACTGGCGGTCGTCGAAACTATTACGGTGAATGCCGAGGGCCGGAATATCCGTCGCGGCATCTTTCGCGATTTTCCTCTGACCATGCAGGATGCGGCGGGCCGCACGGTACGCGTCGGCTTCGATGTGGTATCCGTCACCCGCGATGGCCGGCCGGAGCCCTGGCAGACCGAATCCGTCACCGGCGGCACCCGCATTATCGCCGGTTCGCAGGATGTGCTGCTCGATTATGGCGAGCATACCTACGTCATCACCTACACGACCGACCGGCAGATCCGCTTCTTCGACGATCATGACGAACTCTACTGGAACGTCACCGGCAATGGCTGGCAATTCCGCATCGCCAATGCTTCGGCGCGCGTGACGCTGCCGGAGGGCGCGCGTATTACCCAAACGGCAGCCTTCACCGGCGCTTTCGGCGCGAGGGAACGCGACGCGACCATGTCGGGCAACGGCAATACGGCCGTGTTCGCCACCACGAGAACGCTCGGCCGGCAGGAAGGCCTTACCATCGTCGTCGGCATTCCGAAGGGCGTGATTGCGGCTCCGTCCGCCGATCAGCAGCGAGCCTGGTGGCTGCGCGACAATATGGGTCTTCTGATCGGTTTCGGCGGGCTCGTTCTGGTGGCGCTCTATTATGGCCGCAGTTGGCTTGCGGTCGGCCGCGATCCGGCGCGCGGTGTCATGGTGCCCCGCTGGGATGCGCCGGACGGCATCTCCCCGGCGCTCGTCAATTACATCGAGAACAAGGGCTTTTCCGGCGCGGGCTGGACAGCGCTTTCGGCAAGCGCGCTGGACCTTGCCGTGAAGGGCCATGTCACGCTGGAGGATCTGGATAAATCCATCACCATCCGCCGCACGGACAAGCACGCGGAAAAGGCCCTTCCGGTCGGTCAGGCGGCGCTCCTGCAGGCCGTCGGCGGTCCGGGCGATGCGCTGGTGATCGACAAGGCGAACGGCGACCGCGTGCAGACGGTCGGGGCGAGCTTCCGCCGCGCCATGGAAAGAGAGCACCGCGGCAAATACTACCGTTCGAACACCGGCTATGTGATCGGCGGCATCGCGCTGAGCCTGCTGATCCTGGGCGCGGTGCTCATCTTCGGCAATCTCGATCCGGATATGATCGCCGTTCTGATCGTGCCCACCTTCTTCGCCGTGTTCTTCGGCATCTTCGCGGTGAATTTCGGCAAGGCCATGCGGCGCAAGAGTTCGCTGGCCTCCAAATTCATGATGATCCTGATGATGGGTTTCTTCGGTTTCGTGGCGATCTCCACGCTCTCGGGCATCGTTGTCGGGCTTGCCTCGGAACTGACTGGCATGGACCATTGGCCGATCTTTGTCGCCGTTGGCGGCATCGTTCTCCTGAACGTCATCTTCTTCTTCCTGATGGGCGCGCCCACTCCGCTCGGGCGGAAGATGATGGACGGCATCGAGGGATTGCGGACCTACCTCACGCTTGCCGAAAAGGACCGCATGAACATGGCGGGCGCCCCGCAGATGTCGCCGCAGCATTTCGAAACGCTGCTCCCCTATGCGGTCGCGCTCGATGTCGAAAAACCCTGGAGCCGCGCCTTTGAAACCTGGCTCGCCACGGCGGCGGCCGGTGCGGTGGCAGCGGCTTACGCGCCTACCTGGTATAGCGGGCATTCCATCGGTAATTTCGGCGAGCGCATCGGCGGCTTCTCCTCCTCCATGGCGGATACGATCGCCTCCACCATCCCGACGCCGAAATCCTCCTCGTCCTCCTCCGGCTTCGGCGGAGGCGGCTTCTCCGGGGGTGGCGGCGGCGGAGGTGGCGGTGGCGGGTGGTAGCTTCTGCCGGCGACGGTTCGGCATAGCGTCACCTCCCCCTCAAGGGGAGGGTGAGTGTCTGCCTCGACGGCCTGCCCATATCCGATATGTTGCATCTTGAGATTGAAATTCGGCCGGATGACATGATCAAGAAGAAGCCCTCGAAAACCACTCCGTTCAAGGTTGCCAATGCACGTCGCCTGCGCAATGGCAGCACTGATGCGGAGGCGAAGCTTTGGCGCAATCTGTACCGCATTCCCATGGAAGGGACGCATTTCCGTCGTCAGGTGCCAATTGGCAGGTATTTTGTTGATTTCGCCTGCCATCAAATCGGTCTGGTGATCGAGCTCGATGGCGGTCAGCACGCGGAAGACGCCGCAGTCCTATACGATAACGAGCGCACGGCATTTCTCGAAAACCAAGGCTATCAGGTCATCCGTTTCTGGAACCATGAGGTGACGAGCGAGCTGGACGCCGTTCTCGACACGATATTTGCCATTGTGCAGCAGCGCCTAACTTTGCTAGCAGAGGCCGACAATTTTCACCCCACCCCGGCACTGCGTGCCGACCCTCCCCCTCAAGGGGAGGGTGAGGAAAAGTGACATGCCCGACCTACTCCTAGAGCTTCGTTCCGAAGAAATCCCGGCCCGCATGCAGCGCAAGGCCGCGGGAGACCTGAAAAAGCTCGTTACCGACGTGCTGGTGGAAGCGGGTTTGACCTATGAGGGCGCGCGCGAATACTGGACGCCGCGCCGGCTGACGCTGGATATCCGAGGCCTCACCGCCCGCTCCGCCGACCAGCGCGAGGAGCGCAAGGGACCGCGCACCGATGCGCCGGAAAAGGCGATCGAAGGCTTTCTACGCGGCGCGGGCCTCGCTTCGGTCTCCGAGGCGCAGGTCGTCAGCGACCCGAAGAAGGGCGATTTCTATGTCGCCGTGATTTCGAAACCCGGCCGCGCCGCGGAAGAGATCATCGCCGATGTCATGCCCGGCATCATCCGCAATTTCCCTTGGCCGAAATCCATGCGCTGGGGCGCGGCTTCCATGCCGAAGGGCGCCCGCTTCGGCGGCATCGATGGCAAGGGATCGGAAAGCCTGCGCTGGGTGCGCCCACTGCAGTCGATCGTCTGCGTCTTCGGTCCCGAGCACGAGGAAACCCAGGTCATCCCCTTCGAGATCGACGGGATCGTGGCCGGCAACGTCACCTACGGCCACCGTTTCCATGCGCCGGGCGCGATTACCGTGCGCCGCTTCGAGGATTATGCGGCGAGCCTCGAAAAGGCGAAAGTCATGCTCGATGCCGAGCGCCGCAAGGACGTGATCCTGCACGATGCGCGCGACATCGCCTTCGCCAACGGTCTCGAATTGGTGGAAGACGAAGGCCTGCTCGAAGAGGTTTCCGGCCTTGTCGAATGGCCGCATGTGCTGATGGGCGAGTTCGAGAAGGAATATCTCGAAATCCCTTCCGAGATCATCCGCCTCACCATCAAGACCAATCAGAAATGTTTCGTCTGCCGCCCGCAGGGTGGCGAGGGCCTTTCCAGCCGCTTCATCCTTATCTCGAACATCGACGCCAAGGATGGCGGCAAGGAGATCATTCACGGCAATGGCAAGGTGGTGCGCGCGCGCCTGTCCGATGCCAAGCATTTCTGGACCCGCGACCAGGGCGACCTGCCGGACCTGGAGACGCTGCAAGACTCGGCCGCGAAGTTCGACCTCGATCTCGCAAAGCCGCTCGACCAGCGCATGGCCAAGCTCGACGCGTTGAACGTCACCTTCCATGCCAAGCTCGGTACGCAGGGCGAGCGCGTCGCGCGCATTCGGGCGCTCGCGGCGGAGTTGGCCAAGATCACCGGTGCGGGTCCGGCGCTGGTCGATCGCGCAGCCGTGCTGGCCAAGGCGGACCTGCGCACCGAGGCGGTCGGAGAATTCCCGGAACTGCAGGGCCTGATGGGCCGCAAATACGCGGTGCTGCAGGGCGAAAATCCCTCTGTCGCCGCCGCAATCGAGGATCACTACAAGCCGCAGGGCCCCTCCGATCGCGTGCCGGACGACAAGGTGGCGATCACCGTTGCGCTCGCAGACAAGCTCGATACGCTCGTCGGTTTCTGGGCGATCGACGAAAAGCCCACCGGCTCCAAGGACCCCTTCGCGCTGCGTCGCGCCGCGCTGGGTGTGGTGCGTATCCTGCTGGAGCGGAAGGTGCGGTTGCCGCTTCTCGCCGTGACGAAGGATGCCGATCTCCTCGCCTTCTTCCATGATCGTCTGAAAGTCTACCTGCGCGATATGGGCGCCCGGCACGACATCATCGACGCCGTGCTGACCCCCGATGCCGACGACCTTCTGATGGTCGCCCGTCGAGCCGAGGCGCTGACTGCCTTCATCACGTCCGAGGACGGCAAGAACCTGCTGGCCGGCACCAAGCGCGCCGTGCAGCTCCTCGCGGCCGAGGAGAAGAAGGGCACCGTGATCGCCGATAGCGTTTCGGAAGAGCTGTTGAAGCTCGATGCGGAAAAGGCCCTCTGGGCCGCCATTCAGACGGCTTCGAAGGAAGCATCCGAGGCGATCGCCAACGAGGATTTCCGCTCCGCCATGGAGGCGCTGTCGAAGCTCCGCGCGCCGGTCGATAAATTCTTCGATGACGTGCTCGTCAACGACGAGGACGCGGCGATCCGCGCCAACCGCCTGGCATTGTTGAAGGCGATCCGCGAGGCGACCGGCACGGTCGCGGATTTCTCCAAGATCAGCGGCTGATTTCCCAAATCCATTGGCAAATGGTGGCATATGTGTTACTAATTGCCAATGAAGATCACCGAATACCTGGACCGGAATGGATCGAGCCCGTTCAGCCGGTGGTTTACGAAAATCGACGCACGCGCCGCTTCGAAGGTAACAATCGCCTTGGCGCGGATCGAACAAGGGCAACCTTTCGAACGTCAAATCGGTCGGCTCGGGAGTCATGGAATACCGGATCGACTACGGTCCCGGATATCGAATTTATTTCGGCCGTGACGGCGATCAACTGATCATCTTATTGGTTGGCGGCACCAAGCAGCGGCAACAGAACGATATCGAGACGGCGCAAACCTACTGGCAAGAATATAAATCCAGGAAAGGAAGCTAAGATGGCGCTGACCCGGGAATTTAAGGAAACGATCAAGGCGCGTATGGACAAAGACCCAGCATTTCGCGCGGCTCTGCTTTCCGATGCCGTGGAACTGCTTCTCGAAGGCGATCTGGATACGGGCAAGAGCGTTTTGCGCGACTTCATCAACGCCACGATTGGTTTTGAGGAATTGGCCGGAAGGGTGAACATGCCCTCGAAGAGCCTGATGCGGATGTTCGGCCCAAAGGGCAATCCGCGGGCCGACAACCTTTTCAATGTCATCCGCGAACTTCAAGAGAGTTCAGGCATTCATCTTGCGGTTGCCGCAGCATAAGAAAACCGCCGGGCTTTTGACCCGGCGGCTTTGTTTTTGCCTGAAGGTGGCTGCTCAGCCCGCCATGCGCATCCGCTGCGCCATCTGCTGCAGCCCGCCCGAAGCCGAACCGGAACCATTGACTCGGAATCCGCTGATGAGGCCGATCAGCTCTTCGGTGTCGACCGCGAGCGCTTCGGCCGAGGCCGTGGTCTCTTCCGCCATTGCCGCATTGTGCTGGGTCGCAGCGTCGAGCTGATTGAGCGAGGAGGCTATGGAACGCAGCGTCGTATCCTGTTCGGATGCCGAATGGGCGATCTTGCTGACGATGTCGCTCGCCGCCTTCACCTGATCGGAGATGCGCTTCAGCGCCTCGCCGGCTTCGCCCACCAGCCGCACGCCGTTCTGCACCTGGCCGGAGGAGCGGGAGATCTGGTCCTTGATCTCCTTGGCCGCCGCGGCGGAACGCTGGGCAAGCTCGCGGACCTCTTGAGCAACGACCGCGAAGCCCTTGCCGGATTCCCCGGCACGGGCGGCTTCCACGCCCGCGTTGAGCGCAAGCAGGTTGGTCTGGAAGGCGATGTCGTCGATGACGCCGATGATCTTGGAGATTTCGTCCGAGGAGTGCTCGATCGCGCCCATGGCGTCGATCGCCTGGGTGACGATCTGGTCGGAGCGGCTGGCTTCGCCGCTGACGGAAGTCACCCGCTGGGCGGCCTCATGCGCGCCTTCAGCGGTCTGGCGCACGGCAACCGCCAGTTCGTCCAGCGCGGCGGAGGTCTCTTCCAGGTTCGCGGCCTGCCGTTCCGTCCGCTGGGAGAGTTCGGCGGAAGCCCGGCGGATTTCCTCCTTGGAGCCGCCGATATCGACGCTCTTGGAGTTCACCTTCGCCATCGCGGCTTCCAGATGGGAAAGCGCGTCGTTGAAGTTCGTGCGCAGCGAGGCGTAGCGGCTGCCGAGATCGCCGCAGCGGACCGTCAGGTCGCCGCGGGCGAGATCGGCCAACGCATCGCCGATCGTGGAAACGACGCGGGCCTGAAGCTGCGCTTCTTCCTGCTGCATGTCGGCGTTCTGCTGCCGCTCGCGGTCGAGCTCCTGCTGCTGCTTCACCTGGCGCTCGGCCATGGCATGGCGTTCGCGAATCTTTTCCTGCAGCGCCTGGGTGGCTTTGGCCATCAAGCCGATTTCGTTCGACATCTCCGTGTGGGGAATGGCGATCGAGACGTTCTCGTCCGCCACCGCTTCGAGAGCGGTGTGGACTGCCGCCAGCGGCCTGGTGATATTGCGGATGACGATCGCCGCAACGCCGAGCGCCACGAGGAAGGCGATGATCCCGGTGCCGACCACTTCCATGATCGTGTTGTTCACCTTGGCGTCGAGGTCGTCGGTATAGACGCCGGTGGCGACCACGACTTCCCAGGGTTTGAAGTCGGCCGAATAGACCGCTTTCTTATAGACTTCATCAGCCGGTGTGCCGGGCTTTTCCCAATAATATTCGGTAATGCCGCCGCCGGCGCGACCCTTGGCGACCAGTTCCTCGCGGAACAGGTTCCCCATCTTGTCGGGCTGGCCCTTCTGCTGGACGCCGACGGTTTTCGGGTTGAAATGAAAGACTGTGACCATGTCGTAGCTCATGCCGAAGATATAGCCGGCCGGCTCGAACTTGATGGCCGCCACATTGGCATAGGCGAACTTCCGGGCGTCCTCGCGGGTCAGCGTGCCGGCCTGCTCCTGCTCGTAATAATACTGCATGATCGAGACGGCGGATTCGACCTGGTTTTCCAGCATCTCGTAACGCTCGGCATAGATCGAAGCGATCGAGGAGCGGACCTGGTAATAGGTCACGGTGGCGAAGGCCACCATCAGCACGGCCACGAGGGCCAGCAGTTGGTAGGATATCTTCAGATTCTTCATTTTCTACTCAATGTTCAGGCGGCCGGAAGCTTCCGCCAGG
This sequence comes from Rhizobium sp. LC145, assembly GCF_001005825.1. Lineage (GTDB taxonomy): Bacteria > Pseudomonadota > Alphaproteobacteria > Rhizobiales > Rhizobiaceae > Neorhizobium. The sequence goes on along the minus strand of NZ_LBHV01000007.1, from coordinate 365,746 downwards.
AAGCGGCCGGTGCGATGCGGGGTCTTGTTGGGGAGGCGCATCCTGCGCCGATCATGTGCGTCATCGCACCTGGCCGCAAAGTGCAGCCGAACATTTGAGAAAAATTTAATATTCTTCGCGGCTTGGCGAGAAAGACCCATAAAATTTTATGGGCCTGCGCCGGTCGCTGGTTAGATGCGCTCTTTGAGTGTTCTGCCTCAGTCGAGGCGGGGGCGAAGCTGGAAGCCGGCAAGCTCGAGCTCAGCGGGTTCGGTGGTCTCGTGCGCATCGACGGCGCTCGTCATCGTCGCAAGGTCTATCCCGTCCGAAGGCGGGTCCGCGGCGGCGATCGCCGCTTCGGTCGAGAGCCCGTCGAGCAGATCCACCTTCGCAACGGCATGGGGCCCATCCGCCATCCATGCCGGCATCTTGCGCACATGCACGACAGGCGAGCCGCCGAGCCAGGCTTCGGTGCGGGCGATCTTCCGTTCGCCGTTGATCTCGATGACGGCGGTCTTTTGCGTTCCGGGTTCGAGCTGCGGCACACGGTAATCGGTGCTTTCCTGCTTGGCAGGCGGAGGCGGGCAGTCGGGGCAGGCCTTCATCACGATGCTGCCATTGCCGCTTGGAGTGTCGGCGAGCGGCGTGATCGATGACGCGAAGGCCGCGTCGGTCGCAAACACCAGGGCGATGGACAGGATCAGACGGCGCATGACGCAACTCCCCTTTTGCTCGAGAGATAGCGTCGCTTCGTTTCGATCCCGTCAGGAGAAACGGTAAATTTTGAATGAATCCCGCGTGTGGATTATTGCTGTTCGCGCGCAACCGCTCGCCAGCCGATATCGCGGCGGCAGAAGCCGTTCTCCCAGCCGACATGCTCCACCAGCATATAGGCGTGCGCCTGGGCCTCGGCCACGCTCTTGCCGGTGGCGGTCACGTTGAGCACGCGCCCGCCGGTCGCGACGAGCGCGCCGTCTTTCAGTGCCGTTCCCGCGTGGAAGATCTTCTCGCCTTCGCGGGTCTGCGGAAGCTCCTTGATCGGAGTTCCCTTGTCGTAGGAGCCGGGATAGCCCTTGGAAGCCATCACCACGGTCAGCGCGACATCGTCGCTCCATTCCGCCGAAACCTTGTCCAGCGTGCCGGTCGCGGCCGCATAAAGCAGCGGCAGGAGGTCGCTCTTCAGCCGCATCATCAGCACCTGGCATTCCGGATCGCCGAAACGGACATTGTATTCGATGAGCTCCGGCCCCTTGGCCGTGATCATCAGCCCGGCGAAGAAGACGCCGGTGAAGGGATAGCCGCTTTCCGCCATGCCGCGGATCGTGGGCTCGATGATTTCGCTCATGGTGCGGGAGACCATCTCGGGCGTCATCACCGGGGCAGGGGAATAGGCGCCCATGCCGCCGGTATTGGGTCCGGTGTCGCCATCGCCGACGCGCTTGTGATCCTGCGCGGTGGCGAGCGCCAGCGCCGTCTCGCCGTCGGAGAGGCAGAAGAAGCTCGCCTCCTCGCCGTCGAGATAAGCTTCCACCACCACTTCCGCGCCGGCCGCGCCGAAGGCGCCTTCGAAGCAATCGTCGATTGCGGCAAGCGCCTCGTCGACCGTCATGGCGACGGTGACGCCCTTGCCGGCGGCAAGCCCGTCCGCCTTCACGACGATCGGAGCACCCTGTTCCTCGATATAGGCGCGGGCGGCGGTGGCATCGGTGAAGCGGCGATAGGCGCCGGTCGGAATATCGTAGCGGGCGCAGAGGTCCTTGGTGAAGCCCTTCGAACCTTCGAGCTGCGCGGCGGCGGCGGAAGGCCCGAAGACGGCAATGCCCTTCGCCCTCAGGCTGTCGGCCAGGCCATCCACCAGCGGCGCTTCCGGCCCGATGACGACGAATTCGATCCCCTTGTCGGCGCAGAAGGCGGCGACGGCGGCGTGATCCTCGACATTCAGGGAGACGAGTTCGGCATGTTCGGCAATGCCGGGATTGCCCGGCGCGCAGTAGAACTGCGTCAGTAGCGGCGACTGGGCAAGCTTCCAGGCGAGCGCATGCTCGCGTCCACCCGAACCGATCAGCAGAACCTTCATGTTTCGCCCCTTCCTGTTCCTGACCGGCGGTTAAGGGGAGGGGCGGTAAAGGTCAAGTGAAATGCGCGCGATGTCGCTCCTCACTCTAATCCCTGCGGAAAGAGGGGCAGGCAAAAATGTGGAGCTTATGAGCGGCCACATTGCCTTGCCTTAAACTTTGACTATGGTCTCGCCTCCGATTTGAAAGTGAGAGACCATATGGCCGCCGACACCCGCTTCCTTGCCGCCGCGATCGCCGTGGAGATCAACGCCCGACCGGAGCAGGCCGCTGCCGCGATCGGATTGATCGATGAGGGTGCGACTGTCCCCTTCATCGCCCGCTACCGCAAGGAAGTGACCGGCGGCCTCGACGATACGCAACTGCGCACGCTCTCGGAGCGGCTCGTCTATCTGCGCGAGCTCGAGGCCCGCCGCGCCACGATCGTCGAGTCCATCACCTCGCAGGGCAAGATGACCGACGATCTTGCCGCCAAGATCGGCAAGGCGGCCACCAAGGCGGAGCTGGAAGATCTCTACCTGCCCTATAAGCCGAAGCGCCGCACCCGCGCCGAGATCGCCCGCGAACGGGGCCTAGGCCCGCTGGCGGAGGCGATCTGGGCGGATCGCTCCGCCGATCCTGCAAAGCTCGCGGAAGCCTATATCAGCGACGAAGTGCCGGACGTGAAGACGGCGCTGGAAGGTGCGCGCGATATTGTCGCCGAAACGATCTCGGAAAATGCCGACCTGCTCGGACGCCTGCGCCAGCATATGCGCGAGCGGGCCGTGCTGAGGGCGAAGGTGGTCGATGGCAAGCAGGAGCAGGGCGCCAAGTTCGCCGATTATTTCGATCATTCCGAACGCTGGGCGAACGTTCCGAGCCATCGTGCGCTCGCCATGCTGCGTGGCTGGAACGAGGAAGTCCTGACCGTGGCGATCGAGGTGGATCAGGACGATCCTTCGCCGGTGAAGCCCGCACAGCGCATCATCGCCGCTGCTTTCCAGATTACAGACAAGGGGGCTGCCGACCGCTGGCTGATGGAGGCCGCCGGCTGGACCTGGCGCGTCAAGCTCTCCACCTCGCTGTCGCTCGATCTGATGCGTGAAATGCGCGAAAAGGCGGAGGAAGAGGCGATCCATGTCTTCGCCCGCAACCTCAAGGATCTGCTGCTCGCCGCGCCCGCCGGCTCGCGCGCCACCATGGGTCTCGATCCGGGCATCCGCACCGGCGTCAAGGTCGCGGTGGTGGACGGCACGGGCAAGCTGGTGGAGACCACGACGGTCTATCCCTTCCCGCCGAAGAACGATATCCGCGGCACCCAGGCGGAACTTGCCGCGCTCGTCCGCAAGCACAATGTGGAGCTGATCGCGATCGGCAATGGCACCGGCAGCCGCGAGACGGAAAAGCTGGTCGCCGACATGCTGGCGGCTCTGCCGGCTCCCACTTCGGGAACCAAGCCCACCAAGGTGATCGTCTCGGAAGCGGGCGCCTCGGTCTATTCTGCCTCCGAAACCGCTGCCGCCGAGTTTCCCAATCTCGACGTATCACTGCGCGGCGCCGTCTCCATCGCCCGCCGCCTGCAGGACCCGCTTGCCGAACTGGTGAAGATCGAGCCGAAATCGATCGGCGTCGGCCAGTACCAGCACGATGTCGATCAGGGAAAACTCTCCCGTTCGCTCGATGCGGTGGTGGAAGATGCCGTGAACGCGGTCGGCGTCGATCTCAACACGGCGTCCGCGCCGCTGCTCGCGCGCGTTTCCGGCCTCAGCCGCTCGATCGCCGATGCGATCGTCATCCATCGCGACACCAATGGCCCATTCGAAAGCCGCAAGGAACTGTTGAAGGTCGCCCGGCTCGGCAACCGCACCTTCGAGCAGGCGGCGGGCTTCCTGCGCATCCCCAACGGCAAGGAGCCGCTCGATGCGTCGGCCGTCCATCCGGAAGCCTATGGAGTGGCCAAGAAGATCGTCGCCGCCTGCGGCCGCGATCTGCGCTCGCTGATGGGCGATAGCGCCACGCTGAAAGGCCTCGATCCGCGAAAGTTCATCGACGAAACTTTCGGCCTGCCGACGGTGAAGGACATCATTGCGGAGCTTGAAAAGCCTGGCCGCGACCCGCGTCCGAGCTTCAAGACGGCGACATTTGCGGAAGGCGTGGACGAGATCACCGACCTCAAGCCCGGCATGATGCTCGAAGGCACGGTGACGAATGTCGCCGCCTTCGGTGCCTTCGTGGATATCGGCGTGCATCAGGATGGACTGGTTCACGTATCCCAGCTTGCCGACCGCTTCGTGAAGGACCCGCATGAGGTCGTGAAGGCGGGTGACGTCGTGAAAGTGCGGGTTGTCGAGGTGGACGTGAAGCGCAAGCGAATCGGTCTCACCATGCGCAAGGATGGCGGCGAGCCTGATCCGGCCCCGCGCGGCGATCGAAACAGCCGGCCCGCCAACCCGAAATTCGCGAATACCGAGAAGCCGGCGGCCCAGGGCGCGTTCGGCGCCGCACTCGCAGAAGCCTTGAAACGCCGATAAAAATTCGCCTTACCCCTTGGAAAATCCAACCGTCAATCCATGTTTGACGGTTGGATTTTCTGTGTCATTTTGATGGCAAAAATCCGCTTGTAAGTTCCCTGGAAAGTATTATTTCTTTCCAAATTGATAAGGCAGCCTTAGTATCTCTGGAGGTGAGACCATGGCCTCGTCCCTTCGCAAACTCCTCGACAGGATTATCAAAACTGGCACCCTGACCGTGAAAGGCCCAGGGGGAGAGCAGCGATTTGGAGGAGGAGGGGGAAGGACCGTCGGTCTTCGCTTCACCGATGACGAGGCCGAGCGGGAGCTTGCGGCCGACCCTCAGTTGAAGCTCGGCGAGCTTTATATGGAAGGCCGGATGATCGTCGAAGAAGGCGACATCTACGAGCTCATGGCGCTCGTCAAGGACAACACGCTGAGCGAGGGCCTGTCCTTCGGCATGATGTGGCGGGGGCTTGCCCGCATCGCGGTTTCCCAATTCCGCAATCGCGTGCCGATCAATCACAATCAGCGCAACGTCGCTCATCATTACGATCTCAGTGAAAAGCTCTTCTCGCTGTTCCTCGACGAGGACTGGCAATATTCCTGCGCCTATTTCAATCCGCCGGGCATTTCGCTCGACGAGGCGCAGCTCGCCAAGAAGCGCCATATCGTGGCGAAACTTCAGGCCGAGCCCGGCCAGCGGGCGCTTGAGATCGGCTCCGGCTGGGGCGGCATGGCCATGTATCTCGCCGAGTCCTCGGGCGTCGATGTCACCGGCATTACGCTCAGCAAGGAGCAGCTCAAGATCTCGCGCGAGCGAGCGGCCAAGCGCGGGCTTGCCAACAGCGTCCGTTTCGAACTGCAGGATTATTATTACCTGCCGCCGCAGAAGCAGTACGATCGCATCGTTTCCGTCGGCATGTTCGAGCATGTCGGCCGGCTGAACTATCGAAAGTTCTTCAACAAGGTGGATGATGTGCTCGCCGATGACGGCGTCATGGTGCTGCATTCGATCGGCCAGCCCCACCCGGCGCTCATCACCAATCCGTGGATCGAGAAGTACATCTTCCCCGGCGGCTATATTCCTGCGATCAGCGAGGTGATGCCGGCGATCGAGAAGGCGGGTCTCCTGGTATCGGATATCGAGATCCTGCCGATGCACTATGCCCATACGCTGCGCCACTGGCGCCAGCGCTTCATGGCGAACAGGGAGAAGGCGGCCGCCCTTTACGACGAGCGTTTCGTGCGCATGTGGGAGTTTTATCTGGCCGGCTCGGAAATGGCATTCACGCACGAGAAGTTCTTTATTTTCCAGATGCAGATCGTCAAGCAGCGGATGGCGGTGCCGGATAACCGGAACTACATCTACGAACGCGAGGCCGAATTGAAGGCCTTCGAAGAGCAGCGCCTGCCGCTGGACAAGATCGCGGTCTGAGAGGCAATCGCTTTTCCTTGACCGGTTCGCGGGGCGGGGAGTAGAACCCGCCAATGACCAACGCCGACGATCTCAACGGGCGCGTTTTCGACGCGCCCTCGGACAACTGGGTCTACCGGGTGCTGCCGCGCCCGGCATGGCCCTATGCGCAACTCGCCCGCTGGGATCGGCCGATCGGCTGGCAGCTTCTGCTCTGGCCATGCTTCTGGTCTTCGGCGCTCGCCGCCAATGCAGCGGCGGCCGAGGGTAGCTTCTCGCTACCGCTCTTCCTCTTCCATCTCGTCCTCTTCTTCATCGGCGCGGTCGCTATGCGCGGCGCGGGGTGCACCTATAACGATCTGGTCGATCATGACATCGATATGGAAGTGGCGCGCACCCGTTCGCGGCCGCTGCCTTCGGGCCGGGTGACCCGTTTCGAGGCAAAGGTCTTTCTGGCCGCCCAGGCATTGGTCGGTCTGCTTGTGCTGGTTCAGTTCAACGGCTTTGCGATTTTCCTCGGCATCCTGTCGCTTGCCGTGGTTGCGATCTATCCCTTCGCTAAGCGGTTTACGGATTGGCCGCAATTCTTCCTCGGGCTTGCCTTTTCCTGGGGTGCGCTGATGGGCTGGGCCGGCATGTTCGGCAGCCTTTCCATGGCGGCGATCTGGCTCTACATGGCCGCGATCGCCTGGACGATCGGCTACGACACGATCTACGCGCATCAGGACAAGGAAGACGACGCGCTGATCGGCGTGCGCTCGACTGCGCGGCTTTTCGGAGAAAGAACAAAGCCCTGGCTGATCGGGCTATACGGCGCGGCACTCGTCTTCCTGCTGCTCGCCTTCCTCGCGGCCGGCGTCGGCCTGCTTGCCTATCTCGGCTTGCTGGTCGCGGCTCTCATGTTCGCTTGGCAAATCCTGGTTCTCGATATCGACAATCCGGACCAGTGCCTCAAGCTGTTCAGGTTCAATTTCTGGGTCGGCACGGTTCTTTTCGTCGGCTTGCTTCTGGCCCTTCTCGTGGCTTAGATAATTTCAGAAGAAGTGTGAAAACGCAAAAAGCCCGGCAATGAGCCGGGCTTTTTCGTAAATCGCGGTCGGCGGTGGATCAGCGGCGCGCGATGATCTCCTTGCCTTCGATCTTCATGGCGACGCCGAGGCTGCCTGTCGAGCGGCGCACTAGGAAGCGCGGCCGGCGGGCGGCGAAATAGGAATGGCGGCGGCGGGGCTTTATGTCCTGGGTGCGCACCTGGCCGATATGGTTTTCCAGCGGCCGTGCGACGCCATCGGCTTCCACCATCAGCATGGGAATGCGGAAGGCTTCCGACCAGTTGCGCCAATCGGCGGCGATATCGCAGAGATCGTGGGCGACGAGCAGCGGAATGCAGAGATCCGGATCGTCATGGTGCAGTTCGAGCGTTACCGTCACTTCGCCGTCGCCATGGTCGATGGCACGGGCGGCCACGCCCTTGAAGGCGCGCGCCGGCAGGGCGAAGGAAAGCGGCAGGCCGCTTGAGGGAAGGGTCTTGCGCAGCACGGCGCCACGCTCGTCGATAGTGATTGCAACATCTCCTGATGTCTCGCGCAGGGCATAGGTGACCTGCTGCGGAAAGCGAGACGGATCGAGCCTCAATGTCGACCCTGCCCATGAGGGCTTCAGAACGGAATTGGTCATTGTGTATGCTACCCTTGTTTTACCTGAGAGCCGTTTTCCGGTCTTCTCCACGGGACTTTTGTCCTCTGAGGGCCAAGATAGGGTGCCCATCTTCGAGACTGCTTAAAAATCGCGGTTAAGGAAGGTTTGCCGCCTCCGATGGTTAGCGAAACGCCCAAGCTTTTGGGTTTCCAGAGGGTGAACGCCCTCCGAACCGTTTCATCGCGGGATTGGTTCAAAAGCTACGGACAAGGCTGATGGCCGATACTCGCCGGGCATCATTCCGACCTGAAGGGCACGTCCATGGTAACGACCTATCTCAGCTATGATCTCGTTACGCGCAACCTGCCGCAGAGCCTCTCGCGCGTCGCAAAGCAGACGGACGTTGCCCGTGACTCTCAGTACTACAAGGACAATATCGGCAAGATCAAAACGGTGGACGAGTTCGTCAACGATTACCGGCTGTTCTCCTATGCCATGACGGCCTACGGACTGGAGGACATGATCTACGCCAAGGCCTTCATGAAGAAGGTCCTCGAAAGCGATTTGAGCGACGCGAACAGCTATGCCAACCGCCTGGCCGACGAGCGTTACCGGGACTTTGCCGCAGCTTTCAATTTCGGGGGAGTCGGCGGAACGGCCGTCGCGCAGTCCTCCGCGCAGATGGACGATCTGATCGGCCTCTACGACCAGACCGTCAAGACGGTGGAGGACACGGTTTCCGAGGAAACCCGCTATTTCAAGGTGATGATGGGCGAGGCCGGAAACGTCAAGAATGTCGATCAGTTTCTGCAGAACGACCGGCTGCGCAATCTCATGTTCACGACCTACGGCATCGATGGGACCTACTACAATTATTCGGTCATCAAGGGCGTGCTGACCAGCGATCCCAACGATCCGAACAGCTATTACAACACGGTCTTCGGAACCAAGCTCGAGCAGTACCCGGCCCAGTACAATGCCGCAAAGCAGGAGGATACCGACCTTCAGAACCGGCAGACCATTATCGGAGAGATTCCGAAAGCGGAGGAATCGCTGGCTTTGGGCCAGGAGGCCAAGGCCGATGCGGAGGCGGAGATCGCCGAACTCGAAGCGCAGTTGAGCGATCCCGATTCCGGTGTCGATCCGGAGGAGACGCAGGCAAAGCTCGACGCCAAGAGGAAAGAGCTGGCGGATATCGAGGAGGCGCTGGTCTCCGTGCAGGAGGGGCTCGATGGGTACCGCGAAACCCTTGAAGAGCTGAACGCCAAGTTGGTGCCGGTCGAACAGACCGATGCGCGCCGCGCCGAACTCGCCACCCTCATGAACAGCCTCGGTCCGCAAATCACCTATGCGGAGAAGATGAAGAAGCTGGCGGAGGATTTCCAGTTCAACGCGGATGGCAGCGCACCGGCCGATGGCGCGCTGACAGAGGAAAAGCTGGAGTCGATCCTGGCCAGCTATTTCAGCAAGCAGTCGCGCGAGACCAATGCCGAGGCCATATTCAACCAGCAATATTTCGAGAAGAAGATCGCCACGGTCACCAATGTGAGCGAGATCGTCAACGATCCGATCCTCTACGATTACATCCGGGCGGCCTTCGATCTGAACGAAGTCTATATCGTGAAGTCCACGATCGAGCAGATCCTGATGAATTATAACGGCATCGTGGAGGAGTACGCCGAGACGCGTCCCCAATACAAAGAGCTCTACGAAGCCTTCAACTTTGCGGCTGATGGCACCGTGGCCGCCGGCCAGGCGCTGAAGCCCGAGGCGCTCAACTCCGTGCGCAGCAACTATTACAGCCGCTACGATGATAAGCAGGACGAGGCCCATGACAAGGCCTACAGTCTCTACAAGCAAGGCATGGCGGCCGTCAAAACGCTCGATGATTTCCTCGGCACAAAAGCGGTCTACACCTTTGCTTTGCAAGCCGTCGGCATCGACCCGGCCTCTATCTCGACCATCAAGTTGAAGAAGGTTCTGACCAGCGATCTTTCCGATCCGAAGAGCTATGTCTACCAGTTGAAGGACGAGCGTCTGCTGACGCTGGCAAGAACGTTCAACTTCAATGCCAAAGGACAAATCACCCCGCCGGCTCTGGCGCAGTCCACTGCCACCATCACGAATGTCGGCAAGGAATATATCCTGCGCGAGACGCGTTTCCTCAAGGGCGATGCGCTGGAAGCGGCCAAGAAGAAGGCGGAGGAGGAATCCAAATACTATACCTCCGCCATGCAGGCGCTCGACAATCGCGACCAGCTCCTCAAGGACCGGCGCCTGATGGATATCCTGCTGACCGCCAAGGGCATCGATCCCACGACGGTGACGGACGATTTCCTCAAGAAGGCCTTCACATCCGATCTCGATGACCCGGAAAGCTTCGTCAACACGCTGGAGGACAAGCGCTTCGCCCAGATGGTCGGCAGCTTCAATTTCGACAAGGACGGCAATGTCAGCCGGGCCGCCTCCGCTCAGGTGCAGAATGCCGGCGAAGTGCTGGCGACCGAGAGCGCCTATCTGCGCCAGGTTCTGGAAACTCAGCAGGGCGGGGAGAATGCCGGCGTGCGCCTCGCGCTCTACTTCCAGCGCATGGCCGACAGCATCACCGATCCTTACGTGATCATCGGCGACGACGCCCTCTTGGAATTCTTCCGTATTACCTTCAGCCTGCCAGCAGAAATCAGCAACATGGATGTCGATCGGCAGGCGAAGGTGGTGGAGAAATACCTCAATCTCGAAGATCTCTCCGATCCGGAAAAGCTCGACAAGCTCGTGAAGCGCTTCACCATGATGTACGATCTGGAGAACAACGTGGCCACTTCGCCGGCGCTCGGTATCCTAACCGGTGGCGGTGGCGCAGTCGGCATCAGCGCCGATACGCTTTGGGCGCTCTCTCAGGTCCGTTCGGGATAGGCGAGACGCTCAACCGTCCTCGGTCTTGTCGCGGGGCTCGTAGGCCGGGTCCGCCTTCGCTTCGAGCCAGGCGAGGTCCTTGCGCATCGCTTCTCGGGCGGCTTCTTCCATCTGCCGGTATCGGGCGAGCAGTTCCTGTCCGAAAGGAGTCAGCCCGGCGCCGCCGCCGGACTTCCCGCCGTGGCGGGTGGAGATCGACGGCTCGCGGAACATCCGGTTGATCTCGTCGCCGAGCAGCCATGCCCGGCGGTAGGACATGCCGATCGCCGCGCCGGCCGCGCGGATCGAACCATGCTCGGCGATCAGCTCCAGAAGCTGCGCCTTGCCGGGCCCGAGGCGCACCCCGTTTTCCAGATCGAGGCGGATCGTCAGTTTCGGTTCGCGGGCCATCACGCCTCGACCACCTTGCCGGGGTTCATGATGCCGGCGGGATCAAAGGCGCGCTTGATGCGCCGCATCAGCTCGATCTCGATCGCGGGGCGGATATGCGCCAGCTCGTCGCGTTTCAACTGGCCGATGCCGTGTTCGGCGGAAATGGAGCCGCCTTCGGCCAGCACGATGCCGTGCACGATCTCGTTCATCTCCCGCCAGCGGGCCAGGAAGGCGGGCTTGTCGGCCTCTATGTCCGGGCCGATGGGCTGGGAGATGTTGTAATGGATATTGCCGTCGCCGAGATGGCCGAAGGCGCAGATACGTGCGCCGGGCATCGCCGCCAGCACCGCCTTTTCGGCTTCCGCCATGAAGGCTGGAATGCGCGAGACCGGCACGGAGACGTCGTGCTTGATCGAACCTCCCTCCGGCTTCTGCGCGTCCGACATGCTTTCGCGCATGTGCCAGAGCGCCTTCTGCTGCGCCACGGAGGAGGCGATCACCGCGTCACGTACGAGGCCGGCCTCGAAGCCTTGCCCAAGCAGGGATTGCACCATCGTCTCGGCGGTTTCGGCGGAATCCGAGGTGGAGATATCGATCAGCGCGTACCAGGGATGCGGTTGGGAAAACGGATCGCGCACGCCCGGAATGTGGCGGGTGGTGAATTCGATGCCGATCCGCGGCATGAGCTCGAAGCCGGTCAGCGCCGTGCCGCAGAGATTGGAGGCGCGCTCGAAGAGAAGCAGCGCATCCTCCGGCGAATTGACGCCCGCCAGCGCCACTTGATGGCCGACCGGCTGCGGAAAGAGTTTCAGCACCGCACCGGTGATGATGCCGAGCGTGCCCTCCGCGCCGATGAAGAGGTCGCGCAGGTCGTAGCCGGTATTGTCCTTTTTGAGGCGGCGCAGCCCGTCCCAGATTTCGCCGGTCGGCAGCACCACTTCGAGCCCAAGGCAGAGCTGGCGCATATTGCCATAGGCAAGCACCGCCGTGCCACCGGCATTGGTGGAAAGATTGCCGCCGATGCGGCAGGAGCCTTCCGAGCCGAGCGACAGGGGGAACAATCGGCCCACGGATTCGGCTGCCCTTTGGACGTCGGCGAGGATTGCGCCGCCATCGGCCACCAGCACATTGGCGATCGGATCGACGTCGCGGATGCGGTTCATGCGTTCGAGCGAGATGATGAGATCGCCGCCGGTGCTGCGCGGCGTCTGCCCGCCGACGAGGCCGGTATTGCCCGTCTGCGGCACGATGGGCGTGCCCGTCTCGCTGGCAAGCTTCAGGATGGCGGAAACCTCTTCCGTCGATCCGGGCTTCAAGAGCATGGGGGAGGTGCCGTGATAGAGGCCACGGTTCTCGACGAGATGCGGTGCGAGGTCCTGTGGATCGCGCAGCACGTGATTGGCGCCGACGATCGCCGCGAAGTGTTCCAGCACTTCTGGCGCAGGTCCCGGAACGTCCATCGGCTACTCCTCCCGTTATTCTCTCGGCGCGGCCGCGCGCGCCAGCCGGTCGTTGATCGCTTCGCCCAAGCCCTCGTTGGGGATTGGGCCGATGGCGATGCGCTTAGCTCCGCTGGCATCCGCCCGTTTTAGATAGTCGAACAGGTTTGCGGCGGCTTGCGCAAGATCGCCGGAAGGGCTCAAGTCGAAAACTGCCGTGGCAGGTTCGATCCCTGTTATCGGAGTGTCGCCGAAGCGGATGAGGGCCTCGCCGGGCTCCACATGGCTGGCGTTCAGCCGCACGGCGGCCGTCGGTGCATAGTGTGAGGCGAGCATGCCCGGCGCCTCGATGATCGCGACAGGCCCTTCGGCGCGGATGAGCGGAAGTCCGGTGATCCTCTCGATCTCCTCGCCTGCCACCCCACCGGGGCGCAACATCCGCACCGCGCCGTCCTCCACGCGCAGGATGGTGGATTCGACGCCGACTGGTGCTGCACCCCCATCGAGGATCAGTTGCAGCTTTTCCCCGAGATCTTCAGCCACATGGGCCGCACTCGTCGGGCTCACCTTGCCGGACGTATTGGCGCTGGGTGCGGCAAGCGGCCGATCGAGGACGCGGATGAGCTCGCCGGCAAAGCCTCGCGGAATGCGGATGCCGACGGTATCGAGCCCGGCGGTTGCGAGTGCATGAATGCCGCTCCCGGCCCTCAGCGGCAGGATGAGGGTGAGCGGCCCCGGCCAGAAGGCTTCCGCAAGCTTTCGGGAAATGGGATCGAACTCCGCATAGCGCTCCGCCATGGCGAAATCGGCCACATGGCAGATCAGCGGATTGAAGCGCGGTCGGCCCTTGGTCTCGTAGATGCGGGTGATCGCGGCGGGATTGGTGGCGTCTGCGGCAAGCCCGTAGACGGTTTCGGTCGGAAGCGCGATGGGAAAGCCTTCCGAAAGCACGGTCGAGGCCCGCGCCAGCGCGCGTTCCCTGTTCTGCCGGATATCGATGATCTCTGCGGTCATGTCCGCTCGTCAATAGCGCGGCGGAGGCCGTGTTTAAAGCCTTTTGATGATGGCGCGAACCGCCTCGTCCGGCGCCCCGAGCAAAAGCACGTTCTTCAGCGCCTCCTTGGGGTCGCGTGTTTGGAACAGGAGCCCGTTCCCGCGGATCGAGCGGTCGAGCCGCGTCGGCTTGCCCGCTTCGCCCTCGATCGCGACGGCAAAGAACATGCGGGAATAATCCGGGTTGATGCGCTCGAAGAACCGATCGTTCTCGCCGATCTCGGAAAAGAAGTTGGCGATGTAGAACGACCAGCTCACCTGCGCATGGCGCGAGAGGAGGGTGCTCGCGGCCGTCACATGGCAATAGCCGAGATGCGGATTGTCCTCGAGCGTGCGGTGGAAGATCAGCTTGGGGAAACGGATGGAGCGGTGAAAGCCGTTGATCCGCTCATGGCTCTTCTCGCCGGCTACCGTGAGTTTCTTGCCGGTGCGGTCGGCCACTTCCTGATAGGTGAGATAGCGCCGCTCCTCGGGAACCCAGATGGGGTGCGCGCGCGAAATGCGCCCGGTGCGCAGGAATTCGGAGTGATAGGTCGCCTTCGCTGGCGCGACATAGGGCCTATACTCCCTGCTGTCGTAATAGCGAAGCTTTCCCCTGGCCTGCACGTCCCGCCCTCCGTTTTCGCGCGGAATTTAGAGGCCGACGATTAACGTCTCGTTTCTCTGGAACGACGGAGGCTGGCGGCATTTGTCGCCGGTCGTCAATACGGCTGCGGATGTCGCATTGTCGCCTATGCGACAAGGAGGACCGGTGATTATATGCCCTCAAGCTCAAGGTGCCGCTCTTGCTAGGGAAGAGCGGAAAATTGGGAAGCCGGCGAGGGTTTTACCACCCTGATCCGGCGCTGCCCCCGCAACGGTGGTGGAGTGTCGAGGCATGGCAAATGCCACTGGGAAAGAAGCCGCAAAGGCCGCCTGGGAAGGTGTCATGCCGGTCCTTCGGGACAGCTCCTGAGCCCGGAAACCAGCCTTGAACGATAAGTCATGACCGATCGCGGTGGGCGTTCGGAGGACGGGTAGAGGCAGGCGCTCGCCTGTCGGCTTTCCCATGTCCTTCCGCAACCCGATTTACGAGGAAACGGAAGATGGATATCCACAATCAGGTCCTGCGGCAGCTCAAGAACCGCCGTGAGGGATTCAGCCTGGAACAGCCTTTTTATATCGATCAGGAATATTACAAGCTCGATCTGGAAATGATCTGGTATCGCGATTGGTTGTTCATCGGCCATGATTGCGAGGTGCCGAAGGCTGGCAACTATTTCACCGTGCAGATCGGCGATTATTCCGTCATCATCGTCCGTGGCCGCGATGGTCAGGTCCGCGCTTTTCACAATTCCTGCCGCCACCGCGGCAGCCGCGTCTGCACCACCGAGCGGGGCTCGTCCGCGCGCCTGGTTTGTCCCTATCACCAGTGGACCTACGAGCTGGATGGTTCCCTGCTTTTTGCCCGTCACATGGGCGAGAATTTCGACAAGGCGAACTTCGGACTGAAGAAGGTGCATTGCCAAAGCGTCGCCGGCTATATCTTCATCTGCCTTGCCAACGAGGCGCCGGATTTCTCAACTGTGCGGGCCGCGATCGAACCCTACATGGCGCCGCACCGGCTCTCGGAAGCCAAGGTCGCCCACCAGTCGACCATCATCGAGAAGGGCAACTGGAAGCTCGTCTGGGAAAACAACCGCGAATGCTACCACTGCGCGGCGAACCATCCGGAGCTTTGCCGCACCTATCCCGAAGCGCCGAGCGCGACCGGGGTTCAGGGCGCCAAGGACGATCCGGTGATCGCCGAACATTGGGCGCGTTGCGAAGCGGCGGGCCTTCCGAGCGAGTTCCGCATGTCGCCGGATGGCCAGTTCCGCGTGGCCCGGATGCCGTTGATCGAGGACGCCGAAAGCTATACGATGAGCGGCAGGCGCGCCGTGCGGCGTCCATTGTCCGATGACGTCACGATCTCGCATATCGGCACCATGCTGCTCTTCCACTATCCCACCACCTGGAACCACATGCTTGGCGATCACACGATTTCCTTCCGCGTGACCCCGATCGGCCCGCAGGAGACGGCCGTCACGACCAAGTGGCTCGTCCACAAGGATGCGGTCGAAGGCGTCGACTACGACCTCGAGGAACTGACGCATGTCTGGAACATGACCAACGACCAGGACCGCCAGATCGTCGAGGAGAACGCATTCGGCATCCGCTCGCCCGCCTATGAACCCGGCCCTTATTCGCCGGAAGACGAAGGAGGCGTCATGCAGTTCGTGGAGTGGTATTCGAATTTCATGATCGAGCGCCTGCAGGGCGAGCAGAAACTGTCGGCGGTGGCGTAAGATGAACATGGCGCTCACCGCTTCGACTTCCTATCCGCATCTGGACGAGATGAAGCCCTGGAACGACCGGCAGCATCTCCTCGAATGCCTCTCCGTCACGCCGGAAGCGCCCGACGTGATGACCTTCACCTTCCGCGCCGACCGCATGAACTGGTTCCGCTATGTACCGGGCCAGTTCGTGACCCTGGAACTGCCGGTCGGCCCGGAACCGGTCATGCGGACCTATACGCTTTCCTCCAGCCCCTCGCGGCCCTATGCGCTGGCGGTGACGGTGAAGGCGCAAAAGGAGAGCATCGGCACCCGCTGGATGTTCGAGAACCTGAAGCCCGGCATGCGCATCCGGGCCTTCGGTCCGCTCGGGGATTTTTCCTATGTCCGGCATCCGGGCGAGAAATACCTCTTCATTTCGGCGGGCTCCGGCATCACGCCGATGATGTCGATGACCCGCGACATGAGTGACCGGGCGCCGCAGAGCGATATCGTTTTCCTGAATTGCTCGCGCTCGCCCTCCGACATCATCTTCCGGCACGAGCTGGAATATATGGCCCGCTTCATGCCGAAACTGTCGCTCGGCTTCATCGTCGAGCAATGCGGCCGCACCGATCTCTGGTCGGGCCTGAAGGGCATGGTGGACAAGGCGAAGATCGCGCTGCTCGCACCCGATTTCCTGGACCGGACGGTCTTCTGCTGTGGCCCGGAACCGTTCATGGCGGCGGTGCGCTCGCTGC
The DNA here is from genome assembly GCF_001005825.1 of Rhizobium sp. LC145. Lineage (GTDB taxonomy): Bacteria > Pseudomonadota > Alphaproteobacteria > Rhizobiales > Rhizobiaceae > Neorhizobium. Next base: position 349,319 of record NZ_LBHV01000007.1, on the reverse strand, counting down.
TCGAAGCCTCGGGTTTCGACATGCGGCGTTACCATCAGGAGAGTTTCCAGCCGGCCCAGCCCTCGGTCGAGGAATTGCCCGCGACCACCGCCGATGGCGAGGCTCTGGCGACCATCGCCTTCTCCTCCTCCGGCAAGCAGATTTCCGCCCAGCCCGGCCAGACGGTGCTGATGACGGCGCGCGCGAACGGGGTACGCATCCCGGCGGCCTGCGAATCCGGTCTCTGCGGCACCTGCCGGGTCATGCTGCTTTCGGGCGAGGTGGAGATGAACCACAATGGCGGCATTCTCGATGAGGATATCGAGGAGGGCTACATCCTCGCCTGCTGCTCGCGCCCCAAGGGTGATATCGAGGTGGAAGCCTGAAGAATCCCCTGAATTTCCAGTGGCTTGGAACAAAATCGCGGTGACTGCGTTGTGGCTCGTCCAACTCCTGCAGGGGAAGCACCGACATGAATGCTCTTCGTTTACGCTTGGCCGCCGCTGCCGCCGCCCTGGTCATGACGATCACCGGCATCGGCCCGGCCCAGGCCTTCACCATGCCCGCCATGCCCCAGCCGGCGGCATCCGGTATCATAACCGACGTGCAGTATCGCGACCGCGATCGTTGGGAGCGTCGCCGCGACTACCGCCGTGGTTATCGCGAGGGCTATTACAACGGCCATCGCGGCTACCGTGATCGCCGTCCGGGCTATCGTTTCCACAATGGCTATTGGTTCCCGCTCGCGGCTTTCGCGGCCGGCGCGATCATCGGCGGCGCCACGCAGGCGCGGCCGGTCGTTCCGCGCGGCGACTATAGCAACAGCCACTATGCCTGGTGCGAGAACCGCTACCGGACCTATCGCGCATCGGACAACACTTACGTGTCGAGCCCCGGCGTGCGCCGCATTTGCAACTCGCCGTATTGACGAATCCGAAAGATCTACGGAACCATCCCGCCCGGAGAAATCCGAGCGGGATTTTTCATATTTCGCCTTCGTTTCAGCCCAAAGAAGCCATTCCCTATCGTTAATCGCCGGTTCAGGATCATCTTCCTAGGATCGCGACGGATTTACGGGTTGCCTGCCCTCGAGGATGACTATTCGCCCGAAGGCAAGCGCCGCTCCGACTGGAACTGTTCCGGTCAACTAGAAATGGAGATAGAAATGCTCACGCTGTTCAAGAAACTCGCGGTTTCCGGTCTTTCCGCCGCCGTGCTTGCCGGCTCCCTCGTGCCGGCTCAGGCCATGCCGCTGCCGGCGCTCGATAAGCCGGCTGCCGCCTCCGAGGTGACGCAGGTGCAGTATCGCGACTGGGACGGCCGGCGTGACTGGCGCGACCGTGGCGATTGGCGCGATCGCCGCGACTGGCGGGAATCCCGCCGCGATTACCGCCGCGGCTATCGCGAGGGCTATTACAACGGCCATCGCGGCTACCGTGATCGCCGCGCCGGCTATCGCTACCATGAAGGTTATTGGTTCCCGCTCGCGGCCTTTGCCGCCGGGGCGGTGATCGGCGGCGCCGTTGCCGCACCGCGCTATGTCGAGCCGGCTCCGGCTCCGGCTCCGGTCGCAGGTAACCTCAACCCGCGTCACTACGACTGGTGCGCTACCCGCTATCGGTCCTATGACAGCTACAGCAACACCTTCCAGCCCTATAACGGGCCGCGCCAGCAGTGCCTTTCGCCCTACTACTGATCGGCCAGTCTGAATAAGAGCTTGATGAACCCGTCCGGTGAAAGCCGGGCGGGTTTTCTCGTTTCTAGAGGATTCCCGCTCGCCGCAGCACCCACCATGCCGCCGCCACAGAAAACAGGATGAAACCGACGGCAAAGGCTGTTCCTCCTATGCCTTCGGCGAAGGGAAGCGACGAGGTGTTCATGCCGAAAAAGCCCGTCACCAGGGATGGCGGCAGCAGGAAGGCGGTCATCAGCGACAGGATGTAAAGGTGGCGGTTCGTCTCCGAGGAAAGCTTCGAATCGATCTCCTCGTGCAGCAGTCTTGCCCGCTCCTGCAGCGCATAGACGTCGTGATCCACGGCTTCCAGCCTGTTCATCAGCCGGGAGGCGACATCGTCGAAACCTTCCGGCATCTCGTCGTCTTCGGAGGCCGCCGCGCGCCTGAGCAGGGTCAGCACCGTACGCAAGTGACGATGCAGTCTTACGACGGTCCGCCGAACCGGCGCGAGCTTTCGCCGCTCGTCGCGGGGCGCGTTGTCGTAGACGAAATCCTCGATGAGGTTCAGCTCCTCCGTCAGCTCCATCACCAGCGTAATCAGCGTGCGTTGGAATTCCGCGACGATGGTTTCGAAGACGTCGATCGGGCGTTTGAAACGCGAGGCGTTCTTCTCGACCGCTCCGCGTACGCGGTCGATCGAGCGCAGCGGCTGCAGCCGGGTGGTGATGATGATCCTGTTAGAAACGAAAAAGTGCAGCCAGCCGATATCCCTGGTCTCGCTGTCGAACTCCCGCTGGAAATCTACCAGCGTGCCATGGACGAGCTGTTCGTCGAGCGTGATGGTCGCGTGCGTGTCATGGGTGGTGAGCGCCGCGACGGCCGCAGGCGTAAGGCCTTCGAGCCCCTCCAGAAACGAGGTGACGCGGCTGTCCGCGAGGTTGAGATGCAGCCAGAGGAACCCTTCGCCGATGTCGAGATCGCTACGGTTGGCCTCGGCCGGAAGGCGGGTACAGGAGGAAGAGCCAGGATGGAAATGATAGGCCCAGACGAGACCGGGAATGGCAGGCGGAACAAGAAGCATGAGGCGTGGACTCGCGAAATGATCCGCTAGATTATCGGAGTTATGTGACGCCAATTTCACGCAGGAGGGTTCAGGGCGTAATCGGACGAGGCGGCAGCTCATTGACAACCGTATTTACGTTTACGTAAAAGAAAGTAATCGCGATGGTGGAGTCGGCTTGAGGGGGGCTGCCGCCTGCCGAGAGGGCCACGAGGAGGAAGAACCATGTACAAGGCACCTGTGGAGGAGATCGCCTTCACGCTCAATCACGTCGCGGGACTGGCTGACGCCATCGAGATCGGCCGCTTCGGAGACCTGAGCTCCGATCTCGTAGAGGCGATCCTGGAAGAGGCGGGCCGCTTCGCGAGCGACGAGATGGCGCCGCTCGGTGAGGCGGGCGACAGGCAGGGCGCGAAGCTGACCGATGGCGAGGTCAGGACGCCCGACGGCTGGGCGGACCTTTATCGTCATTGGCGTGAAGGCGGCTGGAACGGCCTGACGGGCCCGGAAGCCTTCGGCGGCCAGAACCTTCCGCACATGCTGAACGTCGCGACGCTGGAGATGTGGAACTCCGCCTCCATGGCCTTTGCGCTGGCGCCGACGCTCACCATGGGCGCGATCGAGGCGCTCGACAAGCACGGCAGCGAAGCCCTCAAGGAAACTTACCTCGCGAAGCTGGTATCCGGCGAATGGACCGGCACCATGAACCTCACCGAGCCGCATGCGGGCTCGGATCTCGGCGTGCTGAAGACCCGCGCCGAACGCAATGACGACGGCTCCTACCGCATCTTCGGCCAGAAGATATTCATCACCTGGGGCGAACACGACGCGGCGGAGAACATCATCCATCTCGTTCTCGCCCGGCTTCCGGATGCGCCGGCCGGCACGCGCGGCATTTCGCTCTTCCTGGTGCCGAAATTCCTGGTGAACGAGGACGGCTCGCTTGGACCCCGCAACGACGTCTTCTGCCATTCGATCGAACACAAGCTCGGCATCCATGGCGCGCCGACCTGCACCATGATTTATGGCGACGGAAAATATGGTGAGGAAAAAGGAGCGATCGGCTGGATCGTCGGCGAGGAGAACAAGGGCCTCGCCTGCATGTTCACCATGATGAACAATGCCCGCCTCGCGGTCGGCATGCAGGGTGTCGCGATTGCCGAAGCCGCCACCCAGAAGGCGATCGCCTATGCCAGGGAGCGGACGCAGGGCAAGGCGCCCGGCTGGTCCGATTCGGGCCAGGCAGGAGGGATGAGCCCCATCATCGAGCATCCGGATGTCGCCCGTATGCTCATCACCATGAAGGCGTTGACGCAGGGCGCTCGCGCCATTTGCTATGCCTGCGCCCATGCCATCGACACGGCGCACCACACCGAAGGCGACGAGGCCCGCCATTGGTCCGAGCGCGCCGCGCTTTTGACCCCCATCGCCAAATCCTTCGCCACCGATATCGGCGTGGATGTCGCCTCGCTCGGCATCCAGGTGCATGGCGGCATGGGCTTCATCGAGGAGACGGGTGCTGCCCGCTACCTCCGCGATGCGCGCATCGCGCCGATCTACGAAGGCACCAACGGCATCCAGGCGATCGATCTCGTCACCCGCAAGCTGCCGCTTTCGGACGGAAATCATGTGAGCGGCTTCATCGCGGAACTGAAGGATATCGCAGACAAGGTCGCGGCCTCCAACAATGTAGAGTTCGGCGAGACCGCGGATCGCCTGAAGGCGGCGATCGTCGCACTCGAAAATGCCACGACCTGGCTGCTCGAGGGGCAGGCGGAAGGCCGCCTATCCGAGGCGCTTGCGGGCGCCACGCCCTATCAGCGGCTGTTCGGGCTGGTGCTGACCGGCGCCTATCTCGCCAAGGGCGGGCTCGTCGAGGCGGATGATGGCGGCCCGGCAAGGCGGGTGGCGCTTTGCCGCTTCGCCGCCGAAAACCTGCTGGCCGAAAGCTCGGCCCTGCGTGACCGCGTGATGTCGGGAGCGGCGAGCCTGGAAGCCGCCCGCTCGGTTCTGGCTTGAAGGGGAACGGCGTGAGCGACAGTCATATCCTTGTCGAGCGTCCGGAGAACCATCCGGGCGTCATGGTCATCCGCTTCAACCGGCCGGAAAAGAAGAACGCAATCACCTCCGCCATGTACGATCGCATGACGGCGGCGCTCGAAGAGGCGAATGCGGATGAGGCAATCCGCGCCGTCGCCTTCCTCGGCACGGAAGGCTGCTTTTCGGCCGGCAACGACATGGGCGATTTCCTCGCCTATGCCATGTCCGGCTCGAAGGAAGCGCCCGCCGCGGCCGTTTTCATCAAGGCGCTGGCGGTGGCCGAAAAGCCGCTCGTTTCCGGGGTCGATGGCCTGGCGATCGGCATCGGCACGACGCTGAACCTGCATTGTGACATGACGGTCGCATCCTACCGTAGCCTGTTCAGGACGCCCTTTGTCGATCTGGCGCTCGTGCCGGAAGCCGCCTCCAGCCTTCTCGCGCCGAAGGTGATCGGCCATCAGCGGGCCTTTGCCATGCTGGTCGCGGGCGAGGGGCTTTCGGCGGAAGCCGCCCTCCAGGCCGGCATGATCTGGAAGGTCGTGGAGCCGGAAGCGGTGGAGGTGGAAACGCTGGCGCTCGCCGCGAGCCTGGCGAAAAAGCCGCCGCAGGCCTTGAAGATCGCCCGCGATCTCGTCCGCGGCCCGCGCGATGCGGTGCTCGCCCGCATCGATGAGGAACTCGTCCACTTCGCAGCCCGGCTCAGGAGCGCCGAGGCAAGGGCGGCGTTCGAGGCGTTTCTGAAGCGGTAGCTCCTACTTCTCCAGCAGCGCCGCCGCTTCCACATGCGGCGACCAGAGGAACTGGTCGATCGGCGTGACGGAGCGGATTTTGTAACCGGCATCCACCAGGATCTTGAGGTCGCGGGCAAGGGTGATGGGATTGCAGCTCACCGCCGCGATCGTCTTGATGTTGGAGCGGGCTATTTCCTTCACCTGCGCTTCGGCGCCGGCGCGAGGCGGATCGAAGACCACGGCGTCATAGTTCTTCAGTTCCATGGGGATCATCGGCCGGCGGTAGAGGTCGCGCTTCTCCACGGTTACCGGCTTCAACCCTTGCGTATTGCGGGCGGCATGGTCGAGCGCCTTCAGCGGCTTTTCTTCGCCTTCTACCGCGTGCACCTTGGCGGTGCGGGCAAGTCTCAGCGCGAAGGTGCCGGAGCCGGCGAAAAGGTCGAGCACGCGCTTGGCTTTGCCGATATGGGAAAGCACGAGCTCGGCCATGGCTTCTTCCGCCTGTTTCGTAGCCTGCGTGAAGGCGCCCGCCGGCGGCGAGACCTTGACCCCGCCGAAATCGATCAGCGGCTTCTGCGGCTCGATCAGAATTTCGCCGTTCACCGAAGCCCGGGCGATGCCCTTGAGCCCGAGCACGGTTTCGGTCGCCGCCCGGCGCTGCTTGTCGGAAAGCGGCTTCAAGCCTTCGGCGGCGATATCGAGGCCGGAAAGCGTTTCGAGAACCGTGATGCGGAAGGTCTCCGATCCGGTCGCGAGCGACTGGCCGATGGCGCGGATTGCATCGAGCCTCGCCACGATACCCGGCGAGGCGATGGGACATTCCTCGATCGAGACGATATGATTGGTCTCGGCACGGTTGAAGCCGAGCAGGAAGTCCTTCTCCGTCCGCCGCGCCGAAAACACTGCGCGGCGCCGCTCGCCGGGGTTGGCGACGACGAGTTCGCGGACTTCCGGGGTCAGCCCTTTGGATTTCAGCGCGTCGATGACGAGCGCCCGCTTGAAGGCCCGGTAGGGAGCATCCGCCAGGTGCTGCAGCGAACAGCCGCCGCAGGCGTCGCGATCCGGGCTGAAATGGCGACAGAGCGGCTCGATGCGGTTCGGGGAGGCGATGGAAGTCGACATGACCGCGCCGTGATTGCCGTTTCGGGCGATCGCCACGGTCTCGCCGGGCAGCGCATAGGGCACGTAGATCGGCCCCTTCTCGCTCTCCGCGATGCCGTGTCCCTGCGCGCCGAGCCGCGTGATGGTTACCGTTTCCGTGCTCATGCCTTCTGTCCTGCCAACAGGAATTCCTGGTTGCCGTCGCCGCCGGAAATAGGGGAGGGAATGAGGCCGAAGCTCTTCCAGCCCATGTCTTTACTCAGCCAGCGTTCGAGTTCCGCCGCCACCTCGGAAGCGCTTTCCGGGTCTTTGAGAAGCCCACCCTTGCCGATCGCCTCGCGGCCGGCTTCGAATTGCGGCTTGACGAGCAGCGCGCATATGGCGCCTTGCGCGACAAGCTTCAATGCCGGCGGCAGCGCAAGCTTCAGCGAGATGAAGGAGACGTCCGATACGACGAAATCGATCGCCCGCCCGCCGAGATCGCCTTCCGAGAGATTGCGGGCGTTCAGCCCTTCGATATTCGTCACGCGCGGATCGCCGGCGATGCGCTCATGCATCTGGCCGTGGCCCACATCGATCGCCGTCACATGCGCCGCGCCGCGTTCGAGCAGTACCTCGGTAAAGCCGCCGGTCGAGGCGCCGACGTCCAGGCAATCGCGGCCTTTCGGATCCAGGCTGAAATGATCGAGCGCGGCGACGAGTTTCAGCGCGGCGCGCGAGACATAGTCCTTGGCCGGATCGTCGATCGCCAGAGGGACATCGGGCGGAAAAACCTGGCCCGCTTTCGTCACGATCTGTCCGTTGGCGCTCACCGTGCCGCGCGTGATCGCATCGCGCGCCCGGGAGCGACTTTCGAAGATACCGCGCGAGACGAGAAGCTGGTCGAGGCGCTGTGTTTGCGGGGTTTGAGACATGACCGCAGTCAATGACCGTCATCGACAACGCATGCAAGCGTTTCCTGTCATGCGCTGCCTTCGGACCTCCCTCAAAATCCCCATGAAAACTCGGGGCCGGACCGCAAGACATTCTTAAGGCGGATCGGATTCTGTGGAGCATGGGAGAGAAGTCCGCCGTCCCTAGGTCCACCGAGAACCCGTCATGTCCTTGAAAAATCTTTCGCTGAACAAAAAGCTCATCTTCACCTTCGCCGCTTTGATGTCGGTTTGCCTTCTCGCCTCCGCGGGCGTTTACTGGCAGGCCTCGAAATCCCGCGATGCCTCCGCAAGGCAGGTCGCGTCCCAGACGATCGTCGGGCATGTGGATGCAGCCCTCCAGGCCATGCTGGAACAGGCCGTCAACCAGCGCGGCTTCCTGCTCTTCAAGAGCGACAGCACCTATAACGATGTCTTCGCCAATCGAGAGAAGATGATCGCGGCGATCGACGCGGCAAAGCAAGCCGCGGCGGATATGCCGGCGCTGATCGCTTCGCTGGACGCCATGCGCAAGGCGGCGGATGTCTTCCACACGCAGCTTACCGAGCCGCAGCTCGCGGCGCGCAGGAACAGCGACATGCCGATCGATCAGGTCATCGAGATCGGCCGCAACCAGTCGCGCGGCCAGCTCGATGCCTTCCGCGAGACGGCGGCAGAGATCAAGCAGCAGGTGCATGAGCTTTCCGCCGGCCTGACGGCAGAACAGAGCGAGGCGTTCGGCGATCTGCGCATGGCCCTGCTCCTCGGCGGTGCTGCTGCCGGTCTCATTGCTGCGCTGCTCGTCTGGGCGCTGTCGCGGGCGATCGTCACGCCGATCGTCGGCATGACACAGGCCATGTCCCGGCTTGCCGGCGGCGACAATGATATCGTCGTTCCCGCCCTCGAGCGCGGCGACGAAGTGGGTCAGATGGCCAAGGCCGTCGCGGTCTTCAAGGATGCCGCGATCGAAAAGCTCCGCCTTTCGCGCGATGCCGATCACCTGCGCGAAACCGCCGATCGCGAGCGCCAGGCCGCCGAGGCCCAGAAGGCGAACGAAGCGGCCGAGATCGAATTCGCGATCGACTCGCTTGCGACCGGCCTTGCAAGCCTCGCCAACGGCGATGTCGCCTATCGTCTGGAAACACCCTTCTCCGCTCGTCTCGACCGGCTGCGCGTCGATTTCAACCAGTCGCTCGAAAAACTGCAGGCGGCGCTCCGGTCTGTCGGTGAAAACGCATCCGCCATCAATGCCGGTGCTTCCGAGATCCGTTCCGCTGCCGATGATCTCGGCCGCCGAACCGAACAGCAGGCCGCGGCCGTTGAGGAGACGGCTGCCGCTCTGGAGGAGGTAACCACGACCGTCAAGGAATCGGCACGCCGCGCCGAAGATGTCGGCCAGCGCGTCGAACGTGCCCGCATGGGTGCCGAGAAATCGGGCGATGTCGTTCGCCGGGCGGTTTCCGCCATGGAGGGGATCGCCAAATCCTCCGGCGAGATCATCAACATCATCAGCGTCATCGACGATATCGCCTTCCAGACGAACCTTCTCGCCCTCAACGCGGGCGTCGAGGCGGCGCGTGCGGGCGATGCCGGCAAGGGCTTCGCAGTGGTGGCGCAGGAAGTGCGCGAGCTCGCCCAGCGCTCCGCCAATGCGGCCAAGGAGATCAAGGCGCTGATCACCACTTCCAACCAGCAGGTGCAGGCGGGCGTCGGATTGGTCGATGAGACCGGCAAGGCGTTGCAGGCGATCGTTGGCGAGGTGCAGGAGATCAACGAGCATCTGAACGCCATCGTCACCTCCACGCGGGAACAGTCTTCCGGCCTTCAGGAGATCAACACCGCCGTCAACAACATGGACCAGGGCACCCAGCAGAACGCGGCAATGGTGGAGCAGCAGACGGCGGCAAGCCATAAGCTCGCTCACGAGGCGCAGGCGCTTGACGCATTGCTGCGTCAGTTCAAGCTTGGCGTCGAGACGGCCACAAGAGTGGCGCGTCCGGCTCCGGCTGCCACCGGCGCCCGTCCGGCGGCATCCCCCGCCAACGCGCTGCGTTCGACTCTTGCCCGCGCATTCTCCTCGAAGACGGCTTCGTCCGCCGCGGTAAAGGAAGACTGGTCGGAGTTCTGATCCTTAAGCGGATGATCGCCTTGAGACAGCCCGGGCATTCGCCCGGGCTGTCTTGTTTTATGATAGTCCCATCAAAGATCGCGCTACCGTGATTTGATGCGCCTTGCCGAAAGGCAGGCGCAGGAGGATGATCTAACAGGAAGCCTTGGGAAGCTCGTCATGCGTGGTCCTGCCGATCGCTATGACACTTTCACGATCATCCTTCACTGGTTGATCGCGGTGCTGATCCTCGGCCTCCTGGCGCTCGGTTTCGCGATGACCCGGCCGGGGATAGATCCCGTCTTGCAGTTTTCGCTCTTCCAGTGGCACAAATCCTTCGGGATGCTGGCATTGGTGCTTGCCTCCGTGAGGCTTCTCTATTCGCTGGTCCGGCCTTCCGTCAGCTCGTCCGCAGGCCTGAGTTATCTTGAACGGCGGTTCGCCAAGGCCGTGCATCTTCTTCTGGCGACACTTGCCGTCCTCGTGCCGCTCGCGGGCTGGATGGTGGCATCGGTCTCGCCGCTGGAAATTCCCACTTTCGCCTTCAATCTGGTCGTGGTTCCGCATCTGCCGGTGCCGAAATCGGATGCTGCCGAAAGCTGGTGGACGGAAGCGCACGCCCTGCTTGCCTATTTCACCCTCGCGCTGGTGCTGCTGCATTCCGCCGCCGCGCTCCATCATCACTATCGCCGGCGCGACGATGTGCTCCTGCGTATGCTCGGCCGTCGATCGGACCCTCCGAAGGCCTCGGTGAAGGAGTAGGGCGATGAATGGAAAAATGGCCCTGTTCGGCGTGCTGTTGACTGTCGCGGTCCTTCCGGCAGCCGGTTCCCTTGCGGTCGATGTGCCGAGCCTGGCGGAAGCGGCGGGCCGCTACGCCATCACGCCGTCCTCCAGCATCGCCTTTACGGTCGAGCAGGCAGGCGGCGGCGGCATCAAAGGCAGGTTCGGCCAGTTTTCCGGTACATTCGATCTGAGGGCGGGAAACCTCTCGGGCTCGACGGTCAGCTTCGAATTGCGGCCGGCAAGCGTCACCACCGGGCAGCAGAGGATCGATGCCTTCCTGCGTTCCGGGGCGGTGTTCGACACCGAACATTTCGACAGGATTTCCTTCCGCTCCAGCCGCGTGGAGCAAACGGGGCCGGACACAGCCCGCGTCGCCGGCACGTTGACGGCCAGGGGCCGCAGTTCCGCCGAAAGTTTCGATGTGAGGCTGACCGGCTGGACCGGCCGCTCCATCAGCTTCGATGTACAGGGCAGGATCTTCCGCTCCCGCTACGGCATGGATGTCGGCACGCCGATCTATTCGAACGTCGTCCAGTTCGAAATGAGGATAGAAGGCCGGCGCCGCTGATTGGGCATCAGCCCGCAGCGCCGACGTCGATCCGCTTCTGGCCGAGCGCTCCGAAGACGGTCGAGACGATGCCCGCGCGGTCGAGGCCTGCCCTGGCATACATGGCATCCGGGCTCGCCTGCTCCATCCAGATATCCGGCAGCACCAGCGGGCGGATTTTCAGGCCGTGGTCAAGCAGGCCCTCGGTGGAGAGGAACTGCAGGACATGCGCAGCGAAACCGCCGACCGCGCCTTCCTCGATGGTGATGAGTACCTCGTGATGGCGGGCGAGCTGGCGGATGAGATCATGATCGAGCGGTTTGGCGAAGCGCGCGTCGGCCACCGTCGTGGAAAGTCCGGCCGCATCGAGGTCTTCGGCTGCCAGCAGACAGTCCTTGAGACGCGTGCCGAACGAAAGCAGCGCCACCTTGGAGCCCTGCTTGACGAGGCGGCCCTTGCCGATCTCCAGGATCTGCCCGCGCTCCGGCAGTTCCACGCCCACGCCTTCGCCGCGCGGATAGCGGAAGGAGATCGGGCCTGCGTCATAGGCGGCTGCGGTGCGCACCATGTGCTTCAGTTCCGCCTCATCGGCTGCGGCCATAACCACCATGCCCGGCAGCGTCGCCAGGAAGGTGGTGTCGAAGGAGCCCGCATGGGTCGGCCCGTCAGCGCCGACGAAGCCGGCGCGGTCGATAGGGAAGCGCACGGGAAGCCCCTGGATCGCCACGTCGTGGACCACCTGGTCGTAGCCGCGCTGCAGGAAGGTGGAATAGAGGGCGCAGAAGGGCTTGTAGCCCTCCGCCGCAAGACCGGCCGCGAACGTTACCGCATGCTGTTCGGCAATGCCGACGTCGAAGGTGCGGGAAGGGAAGACCTCCGCCAGCTTGTCGATGCCGGTGCCGTTCGGCATGGCGGCGGTGATGCCGACGATCTTCTCGTCGAATGCCGCCTCTTGCACGAGCGCCTCGCCGAAGACGCTGGTATAGGAAGGCGCGTTGGGCTTGGATTTCGCCTGCGCTCCGGTGATGACATCGAACTTGTTGACGCCGTGATACTTGTCGGCAGCGGCCTCGGCCGGCGGATAGCCCTTACCCTTCTGGGTGACGACATGGATGAGGACCGGGCCCTGGGCATTGTCGCGCACGTTGCGCAGCACCGGCAGCAGGTGGTCGAATGAATGTCCGTCGATCGGGCCGATGTGATAGAAGCCCATTTCTTCGAACATGGTGCCGCCGGTCACGTAGCCACGGGCATGTTCGACCGCGCGTGTGATGGCGCGATCGATCGATTTGCCGAGATAGCTTGTCAGCTTCTTGCCCATCTCGCGGAAGCCCATATAGGTGCGCCCGGAGGCAAGCCGCGCGAGATAGGCGCTCATCGCGCCGGTCGGCGGCGCGATCGACATGTCGTTGTCGTTGAGGATGACGATCAGCCGCGCGTCGAGCGCGCCGGCATTGTTCAAGGCCTCGTAGGCCATGCCTGCCGACATCGCGCCGTCGCCGATGACGGCGATGACGTTCCGCTTCGATTTCGCCAGATCGGCCGCCACCGCCATGCCGAGGCCGGCGGAAATCGAGGTGGAGGAGTGGGCGGCTCCGAACGGATCATATGCGCTCTCGGCCCGGCGGGTGAAGCCGGAAAGCCCGTTTTCCTGGCGCAGCGTGCGGATGCGGTCACGCCGGCCGGTCAGGATCTTGTGCGGATAGCACTGATGCCCGACATCGAAGATCAGCCTGTCGTCAGGCGTATCGAACACCTTGTGGATGGCGATCGTCAGCTCCACGACGCCAAGCCCTGCGCCCAGATGCCCACCGGTGCGCGAGACCGCGTCGATCATCTCGTCGCGAACTTCACGGGCGAGTTGCGGCAGGTCGCGATCGTCGAGTTTCCTGAGATCGTTAGGGAACTCGACCTGATCGAGCAGGGGCGTTTCGAGGTTTGGTGTCACGGAATCTTGTCTTTTCTGCTTATGTCCGGTGCAGTGCGTCCTCACCAAGATGAGGAGGAAGTGGGCTTTTTCAAGTAACCTGCCTTATCGGATTTCAGGCTCCGGGCAAAGGGACAAACTCTTCCTCGTCCCCCGGAACGATATCGAAACGCCCTGTGCGCCACTCTTCCTTGGCCTTTTCGATCCGCTCCTTGGAGGAGGAAACGAAGTTCCACCAGATGTAACGTTTCGAATTAAGCGCCGCGCCGCCGAACAGCATCAGGTGACAGCCGCCGGGTCCCGCTTCCAGCGTGATATTGTCACCGGGCCGGAAGACGAGAAGCTGGTCGGCCGAAAAACGGTCGCCGGCAACCACGAGCTCGCCGGAAAGGATGTAGATTGCCCTTTCTTCATGCGCTGCCGAAAAGGGGAAACGCTTGCCCGCTTCGAGGCTGAGATCGACATAGAGCGTGTCGGTGAAGGTGGTGACGGGCGAGGCAAGCCCCTCGAAACTGCCGATCACCACGCGCCCCTTCGCGCCGTCGGCATCGATCAGCGGCATGGCCTGCCGGTCGGTGTGGCCGAAGGCGGGGTCGATTTCCTCCTTGTCGTCCGGCAGGGCCAGCCAGGTCTGCAGGCCGGAGACGGACATGGGCTTGCCGCGCAGGTTTTCCGGCGTTCTTTCGGAATGCACGATGCCGCGCCCGGCCGTCATCAGGTTGATATCGCCGGGCTTGATGACAAGCTCGGTGCCGAGGCTGTCGCGATGCTTGATCTCGCCGTCGAATAGGTAGGTGACGGTCGAAAGCCCGATATGCGGATGCGGCTTCACGTCGAGAGCCTCTCCTGCCCGCAGAAGGGCGGGGCCCATGCGGTCGAAGAAGATGAAGGGGCCTACCAGCCGGCGTTGCCGGGTCGGCAGCGCGCGGCGTACGGAAAATCCGCCGATATCGCTGGTGCGCGGGATGATCAGGTTCTCGATCCCATCGCAGGAAAAGGCATCGCCTGCGACTGGGTCCTTTCCGGGAAAGAAGGACATGGGCGGGTCTCCGTTTCGAGGATGGACTCTATCGAAGACCGGACGGGCGGACAACCGAAGCCCATGGAGACACACTGTATAGCAATTCCGGGATGTTCAGCCGAAATCGCCGATCAGCCGACTCCATTGCTCCCCGGCAAGTCCGTTGAGGAAAGCATCCCCTTTGTGGATCGCGGCTGTGATCTCGGGATCGCGGCAATGGAGAACGGTGGAGGCGCTGTTGAGAAAGCCGATGCGCCGGCCGAGCATCGCCCCCATGAGGAAAGGCTGCGTGCGGCCGCGCACCGCGCTCGCGCCCGCTTCCGCCGCATGCGTGATGAGCGCATCGAGCACGGCCTCCTCCTTGCCGGGAGCCGCAAGCAATTGGGTCGCCCGTGCCGTGCCATGCGGGCCGAGATGATAGAAGAACCCGCCGATGGCCTGGCCGCCCCGGTCGATGGCTGCGGCAAGCACGGGCCTGCCGAAGAGCGGCTTTTCCATCGCTTCGCGAAGCGTCGTATCGAGCGCTTCGGCGGACCAGTCCGGGCGCAACGGAAAGCGCTCCGTCATCAGACGGAAAAGCCCGGCGAACTCTGTCGCATCGATTTCGCGGACCGAAAGCCCGGCTCTGCCGGATTGTGCCTTGGGCAGCCCGAGCCAGCGGGGTCGCTCGGCCACGATGCGCCGCCGGAAGACGTCGTCCACGCGGGAGGAGACGGGGCTTAGCGCGCGCAGGACCGGATAGCGCCTGGCGGATGCTTCGACCGCGCTCGTCGCCGGCCGTATGATCCGGAACCATTCCATGCTGTGGCCGGGCAATGCCACGGCTCCTGCATGTTTCCACATGCGCAAGGAAACTTCGCTTGCGGTTTCGCTGAATGAGAAATCCTGCGGTCCGTTGAGGGCGGCCTTGAGGATTTTCGCAGCCGCTAGCGGGTCTCCGGCGCGCTCGTCGGCCATGATGGTGCTGAGAAGCGCTGCCCGGAGCGGTCGGTCTCCAAGCCGCATCGGCAGGACATGCCGCCCGATGAAGCCGGAGATTCCGCCGTCATCGCCCTCGTGGACCAGCGAAGGTATATCTTCCGCGCAGGCCGCGGCCTCAAGATAAAGGTGCCGGAGATACTCGACGAGCCCCGCGGGCGGCTGGCGATCGGAGTGGCGGAAGACCCTATGGAAAAGCGCAGCGATCGCAGGCACGTCGCCGGCTGTAAGCGGGCGTATCCTGCCCATCATCCGCCTCTATTTGTCGGTGTTCGTTGAAGTCCCGCAGTAATTCCGAGGGCTTTGTAGGTTTTTCAGGTAAAAATAGATTGAAGCGGAAGGGTTAAATGGAGGGATACTGCTTTTTTCTGGCTCACCGCCTAATTACGGGCAGGAGTTCAGAATTATTTCCTCTCCGGCCGTCGTCCCGAGCTCCATGCAGCCGCCCTCGTGACAGAGCCGCCAGCCGCCTACAATCGCGCCGGAGGCCGCAAGCGCTAGGCGCGGCTGCGGCGGCAGCTTCGGCTTCCATATCCACCAGCCGTCCCGCAATATGGCATCCGTCCCAGGTTCCATGCCGGCGCCGGACCCCTTAATGGAAGCCTGCCGCAATTCCAGGCCGGCGGGCGTCGCCTCCCAGCTTTCCCGCCACTCGGTCTTCTGTACCGAATGGGTCCAGGAGAGCGTGAAGAGGGAGACGGCGAGTGACGTCACCTTTCCCGCCGCCAGGATGCAGAGGCTCATGGCGCGGCGGTGGGGGAGGGCACCCCGCGGCTGCGCCACCAGTGCAGGGCGACCACCGCTATGCCGAGCGCCCAGCCCAGCTCGTCCGTCCACGGAAGGGCGAGAACCAGGCTCGCGCCGGCGATGAAGGCGATCGCCCGTTCCCATATGGCCATGCGCGCGAAGAGGAAGCCGACGACGGCGGCACCCCAGAGCGCGATGCCGAAGCAGGCCTTGAGGAAGACATAGGCGACTTCCACCGGATAGCCCCAGGCAGCGGCGATCGGGCCTGGATCCTGCAGCATCAGCGCCGGCGTGTAGACGGCCATGAAGGGCACGACGAAGCCTGCGGTCGCAAGTTTGGTCGCGTCGATCGATATCTTCAACCCCGAGGTCTTGGCCATAGGTGCGGCGGCGAAGCAGGCAAGCGCCACCGGTGGCGTCAGGTCCGCCAGGATGCCGAAATAGAAGACGAACATGTGGCTGACGATCAGCGGCACGCCGAGTTCGAGCAGCGCCGGGCCGGCAAGCGAGGAGGTGATGATGTAGTTCGGGATCGTCGGTATGCCCATGCCGAGGATGAGGCAGGTGATCATCGTCAGCACCAGGGAGAGGAAGAGGTTGTGCTCTCCGACCCGGATGATCGCGCCGACGAAGGTGGAGGCGATGCCGGTCAGCGTCAGCGTGCCGATGACGATGCCGACGATGGCGCAGGCGATCCCGACAGGCAGCGCATTCTTGGCGCCTTCCGCCATCGCGTCGCGGCAGATGGCGAGCGTTTCCTTGCCACCCTTGATGAAGAGGCAGCCGGCGATCAGCCCCGCGATGACGATGACGAGGAAATTGACGCCGTATTTGAGGAAGGAGGCCGCCGCCAGCCCCAGCGCCAGCCAGAAGACGAGGCGGAAGGCGAGCGGGCCGATCGAGGCCGCGAGCGGCATGCCGAGAATGAGGACGACGACGAGCGCCAGCCCCATCGTGCCGGCGAAGATCGGCGTGTATCCGGCAAACAGCAGGTAGACGAGGGCGGCGAGCGGCAGGATAAGCGGCCAGTGCTCCCTGACTGCAGCCCAGGGATTCGGCAGGTCCGCCTTGTTCATGCCCTTGAGCCCCGCCTTGCCGGCTTCCAGGAACACCATCCAGAAGCAGACGCCGAAATAGAGGATCGCCGGAATGAGCGCCGCCTTGACGATTTCCGCATAGGGAACGTTCAGCGTCTCGGCCATGATGAAGGCGACGGCGCCCATGACCGGCGGCATGATCTGCCCGCCCATGGAGGAGGTGGCCTCGACCCCGCCGGCAAAGGCCGAACGGAAGCCGAAGCGCTTCATCAGCGGAATGGTGAACTGGCCGGATGCGACGACATTGGCGACGCCCGACCCGGAGATCGTGCCCATCAGCGCCGAGGACATGACGCAGACCTGCGCCGGGCCGCCGCGCCATGTGCCGACGAGCCCGAGCGCGAAATCGTTGAAGAGGCCGAGCATGCCTGCCCGCTCGAGGAAGGCGGCGAAGACGACGAAGATGAAGATGTAGGCGGCCGAAACATAGATCGGCGTACCGTAGATGCCCTCGGTGCCGAAGCCGAAATGCTCGATGATGAGTTCGAAATCATAACCGCGATGCACGAAGGGGCCGGGCGCATACTGCCCGAAGAAGCAGTATGCGAGGAAGATCGCCGCGATGATCGTCAGCGGCAGGCCCATCAGCCGCCGCGCGCCCTCGAAGACGAGAGCGATCATCGCCGTGGCGACGACCAGGTCCAGCGTCGTATGAAAGCCGCTGCGCTGGATGAGGTCGACGTAGAACACCCAGTTGTAGATGCCGGTCAGGAAGCCGATGATGCCGAGCCCCCAGAACCAGGCCTTTCCGGCCGGGGTCTTCGCCACCAGATTGCCGAACAGCGCAAAGCCGAGCAAAAGCAGGAAGCCCACATGCATGGCGCGCACCACCTGGCTCGGCAGCGTGCCGTAGGCCGCGGTCCAGATCTGGAATGCGGTGAAGACGAAGGCGATCCAGAAGGCGATACGGCCGGTCAAGCCTTCCCCGAAGCCTGCCGGCAGGCCTTCTATGGCTTCCTCGGCGGAATGGGGGGCGTTTGGGCTCTGCATCGCGGTCGCGGACATTCGGACTCTCAATATGCTCTCTGGTTTATAGTGAGCCCCCTCTGGCCTGCCGGCCATCTCCCCCACAAGGGGGGAGAAAACCCGCGGCAAAGTTCTGCTTCATACGCGGCGTCTTGGCAGGGTAAGCCCCTCCCCCTTGTGGGGAGGGGTTGGGGAGGGGACTTGCAGCGTGCGGGACTCCAGCCCTTACTTCAGCAAGCCGGCTTCCTTGTAATAACGCTCCGCACCCGGATGCAGCGGCACCGGCATGCCTTCGAGTGCCTTTTTCGGATCGATCGCCTTGGCGGCGGCATGCGCGGCCGTCAGCTTCGGCAGGTTTTCGAAGAGAAGCTTGGTCATCTGGTAGACAGTCTCTTCGGGAACGCCCTCGTGGGTGATGAGGAAGTTGCCGACGGCAGCGGTTTCCACATCCTCCGCCTGGCCTTCATAGGTGCCGGCCGGAATGGTGACGGACATGTAAGGCGCGCCGATCTTGGCGACCTCGGCCGCCGGGATGGCCACCACATTGATCGGCATGGAGGTGGCGAGGTCGCGGATCGAGGCGACGCCGAGACCGGCCGATTGCAGGGTGGCGTCGAGCTGGCGGTTCTTGATGAGCTCGACCGATTCGGCGAACGGCAGATACTCGGTCTTGCCGAGATCGCTGTAGGACATGCCGGCGGCTTCGAAGATCGCCCGCGCGTTGAGCTCAGTGCCGGAAGCGGGTGCGCCGACCGACAGGCTCTTGCCCTTGAGGTCGGCAAGCGTCTTCACGCCCGAATCCCGGCTGGCGACGACCTGGATATAGTTCGGATAGATGGCCGCGAGGCCGCGCAGCTTGTCCAGCTTGCCTGGAAAGCCTGCTTCCTTGTTGCCGTTCCAGGCCTCCTGCACGGAATCGCCCAGCGAAAAACCGATCTCGCCGCGGCCGGCCTGCAGCAGGTTCAGGTTCTCGACGGATGCCTTGGTCGCCTGCACCTGCGTGCGTGCGCCCTCGATACCCTGGCCGTAGATTTCCGAAAGCGCTACGCCGAGCGGGTAATAGACGCCGGATGTGCCGCCGGTCAGCACGTTGATGAATTCCGCCGCCTTCGCGCCGACGGCTGAAAACGCCGTCGAAACGGCCAGCGCGCCCGCGAACATGACATTGATTTTATTGAATTTCACGATTGTTCCTCCCAAGCAACCTATGGCGGCTATCATGGGGAGGCGGCCACGGTGCGTCAACCGCTTTGTGGCCTCATCGTGGCGAAGGTCGTAAGACTTTGGTTCACCACGACCTAGAGCAGGGTCGCCTTGACACGATCGATGAAGCCGCTTTTTAGTTCGTTATAACGAGCCCGATTATCCGGTGCGTCAGAAACCGCTTTTTCCTTTATGGAAGTATAGTCCCGACGTAGTTGCGGATCGCGCCGTAGCGCGTCCCGAAGGGCAAGGTTGGAGACCCACGAATATCCTTTGAACTCCACGAGATGCACGAGATGGGTCCGCTCGGTTTTGTCCCGGCCACGGCCGAAGATATAGTGTCCCGGCACACCGGCATGGGCAGCATAGTCGTAACCGAGCGCAAGCAGAGGATCGTGGCAGGCTTGCCAGTCTTTTAACGGTTCAAGGCCGACGATAATGTCCAGGATGGGTTTTGCACGCATTCCCGGCACCGATGTCGAACCGTAGTGCTCGATGCCTTTTGCGAACGCTCCAAGCGCAAGTGCAATCCGTTCCCGCTCCACACTGAATTCGGTCGGCCAATCGGGATCATAATCGACCAGCAGGTTGGCGTTGTGCTTGAGGCCCAGCACCATGGTCGTCTCCGGGCCTACTCGCCGTCCAGCGGTTCGACGCCCTGCGGCTTGCCGGCGCGGTCCAGGCGTATCTTCTCGATACGGTTCTCGGCGGCTGCGAGAAGCTTCTCGCAATGCTTCTTCAGCGCTTCTCCGCGCTCATAAATGGCGATGGATTCGTCGAGCGCCACGTCGCCGCGCTCCAGCCGCGCGACGATGCTTTCCAACTCCGCCACGGCCTTTTCGAAGGAATAGCCGCTCACATCGCCAATGGCGCCGGAGTTCTCGGCGTTTTCGGTCATTCCTTATCCTTTCATCAGTCTGCAGATGTGCATGCCCGCCGATTCGGCGAGGCCTTCCAGATCATAGCCGCCTTCCAGGAGGCTGACGACCCGGTCGCCCGCGTATTTCCCGGCGATTTCCATCAACCGGCCGGTCGCCCAGTCGAAGTCCTCACCGACGAGATTGATCTGCGCCAGCGGATCGCGATGGTGCGCATCGAAGCCGGCGGAAATGATGATGAAATCCGGTCGGAAGTTTTCCAGCGCCGGCAGGACGCGCGATTTGAATGCCTCGCGGAAATATTCGCTGCCGGTATCGGGCGAGAGGGGCGCGTTGACGATGTTGCCGGTCTTGCCCGTCTCGTCCTTCGCTCCGGTCCAGGGGTAGAGCGGCATCTGGTGCGTGGAGCAGAAAAGCACGGAAGGGTCGTCCCAGAATATATCCTGCGTGCCGTTGCCGTGATGCACGTCCCAATCGACGATCGCCACGCGCTCGACACCATGCGCCTTCTGGGCGTGGCGGGCGGCGATCGCGGCATTGTTGAACAGGCAGAAGCCCATCGCCTTTTCTTTTTCGGCGTGATGGCCGGGCGGGCGTGCCGCGACGAAGGCGTTGTCCACCTTGCGGGAAAGCACGTCGTCGACGGCTGCCATGGCCGCGCCGATCCCGGTCAGCGCCGCTGTCAGGCT
This sequence comes from Rhizobium sp. LC145, assembly GCF_001005825.1. GTDB lineage: Bacteria > Pseudomonadota > Alphaproteobacteria > Rhizobiales > Rhizobiaceae > Neorhizobium. The sequence goes on along the minus strand of NZ_LBHV01000007.1, from coordinate 328,876 downwards.
CTTCGGCCCAACATAGGTATCCGCCTCGATCTGGTTGATCTCGTCCTCTTCGGGAATTTCCCGCATCACGGCGCGCAGGTGCGATTCCGGATGGGCAAGCAGCACGCCGTCTTCGCTCGCCTGCGGCGCCTGCTTGCGGTCGAGCTTCTCGAAATTCGGGTGCTGGAGGGCGATTGCCAGCGAGCGCAGCCGGTCGGCCCGTTCCGGGTGTCCGGAAGGCGTGCGGTGCTCCAGGAAGATGTCATGCTCGTACAGGCGGGGGGTCATGCGGCCGACCTCTTGGAAGGAATGCCCCGGACATGGCGCAGACGCGGCAATTTTTCAAGCCGGCACCTCTTGTTCCCGCGCCCGCTCGCCCGAAATGAATCAGGAGGAAGAGAAGAAGCGTCCCGCTTGGGTGCATCGTGGCCAAAGAACCTTCTAAACTTCATGAATTCCAGGTCCCGTATCGCGATGTCGATATGCATGGCGAGATGTTCCGCGCTGCCTATGTCGCCCGCGCGGAAGAGGCGGTCACGGAATTCTGGCGCCGTCGCCGGTCGGCCAGAAGCGATCCGCAATTCACCGTCAGCAAGGTCGTCTGCACCTTCCACGAACCCCTGAAGCTCGGCGATCTGGTGGAAACGCATGTCGGGGTGAGCAAGATCGGCGGGAAATCCGCGGGCTTCTTGGTCCACATGGAACGGGACGGCACGGCGGTCGCCGAAGCCGAGATCGTCTGGACCGCCTGCGACCCTGAAAGCCGGGAGCCGATCGCGCTGCCGGAGGACCTGCGCGATTGGCTCTATCAGTTCTTGGATTAACGGATATCGCGCAAAAGTGTGTTGCGATTTCGCGATAACGACATGCGCAAAAACAAAGGATCAGGCGCGCTGCGGCAGCAGCGGATAGCCGACCATGACCGCGCGCCCGGCCAGGGCGGCGACGAAGGCTTTGAGGACATCTCCGGGGACAAAGGCGAGCGAACCCAGGAAAGCCTGCTTAAAGCCCAGCCCGGTGATGAGCGCGAGATAGGTGATGCCAAAAGCGTAGAGAACGACGACCCCGCCCGTGAGCGCCGCCAGAAAAAAGCCCGCACCCTGCACGAGGCCCGTCTGCGAGCGGCTGATGAGACGTTCGGAGAGGTAGCCCGTCACGAATGCGGCGAAAACCCAGCCGATCAGGAAGCCTGAAGTGGGGGCGGCAAAGGCGGCGAGCCCGCCACGTCCGCCGGAAAGAACCGGAAGCCCGATAGCGACCAGCAATAGCACCAGCAGAACCGCGACCGTGCCGCGCTTGGCGCCGAGAACGACACCCGCCAGCATGACGCCAAGCGATTGTGCGGTGATCGGCACGGGAATGAAGCCGATGGCTATCGGCGGCAGGAGACCGAGAACGACGATGATGGCGGCAAACAGTGCGGCAAGAACGAGATCCCGGGTGCTCATGGTTTGCGATTCCCTAATAAAGCTGTCGATCAGTTCTGCCCTCGGATGCCGCGGGCGTCAATGGCCGCGGCGATCTCGTCGGCGCTCTTCAACGTCAGAATGATGAGCGGTACGGCGAGCGTCAGCGGCCGGGGCTTCAGACCGCGGGCGGCATGCGCCTCGCGGATCGCCCGATAGCGGGTCATCACCTCGGGCACGAAGCGGATGACGAGGCCGACCGAGAGCCCTATATCGGCGGCCTTCACGAGGCCGATCCGCTCCAGCGGGCGGGCGGCGAGCGTGATCTCATCGATGAAATCGCCGATCGTGGTGGTGGCCGTCGCCGCGGCTGCGAGCAGCATCAGCGTGGTCAGCCTGAAGAGCGTGGTGGCCGCCTCGTGCGCGGAACTGACGAAGAAGGCGAAGACCGCAACCACGAAGATCGTCAGGAAAACAGGCCGCAGCCGCAGCCAGGATTGCCGCCACCCGATTCGAAGCGACGCATAGAGAAGGCCGGCTGCAAGGGCGGCGATCGCGAGCGCGAAGGGGGAGATGATGAAGATGAGGGCGATGCCGGTTAACGCAAGCGCGAGGAGCTTCACGCGGGCGGAAAGCCGATGCAGAAGACTGTTTCCCTCGACGTAGAGCGTGTTCATGCCGCAAGCTCGCGATATCGCGCCATGACCTCTCCCGGCGTGCCATCGGCGACCAGCCGGCCCTGATCGAAAAGCAGGACGCGGTCGAAATCGGCAACCAGCGGCAGATCGTGACTGATGACGATCACATGTTCATCGAGTGTGGCGATCGTCCGCTCCACGAGGTCGCGGTTCTTGAGGTCGAGCTGGTTGGTGGGTTCGTCGAGGATCAGGATCGGCGGCCTTGTGACGAGCACTGAGGCGAGTGCGGCCAGTTGCAACTCTCCGCCGGAAAGCTCGTGGGCCCGCCGCTCGGCGAGATGAGGGATGCCGAAACGGGAAAGGATGGCGGCAACGGCGGCATCCATAGCCTCTTTCGAAAGCTTCTGCGCCTTGAGACCGAGCGCGATGTCTTCTTTCAGGATCGGCAGGATGATCTGGTTCTGCGGGTTCTGGAAGATGAAGCCGACCTGGGCCCGCACGCGCTCGGCATCGGCCGCGGTATCGATGCCGTTGACGATGACGCGGCCCTCGGACGGTTTCACGAGCCCGTTTATCATGCGCGCGAAGGTGGTCTTGCCGGAACCGTTGAGGCCGATCACGCCGATACGCCGCTCGGAGAGCGAAAGCGTCAGCGGATGAAGCGCCACCCGGCCCTCGAAACTTGCACTGGCTTCTTCGAAACGGATGTCCAACCCGGTCCCTCGTTCTTTCGCAGGACCTATAGACCGGATATGGAGATAGGGGAATGCGGAACTGAACGTGAACATTGAAACATGCGCCAGGGCATTCTACTCTGGCGGTCATGGCGATTCTCATACCCAATTCTCAGGCAAGACGAATCTTTCTGGAGCGGCAGGGACTTTCCCAGCCGCCCGGCCGCGCTCTCGATAAAGCGGGGCTTCTGAACCTCATCCACGAGATCGGCTTCGTGCAGGTGGATAGCATCGCCACGGTGGAGCGCGCCCACCATATGATCTTGTTTTCCCGCAACCAGACCTACCGGCGGGAGCATCTGAAGACGCTTCTGGAAAAGGATCGCGAGCTTTTCGAGCACTGGACGCATGATGCCTCCATCCTGCCGTCCGCCTTCTTCCGCTATTGGAAGCACCGTTTCCGCCGTCGCGAGCCGATCATCGCCGAACGCTGGAAAAAATGGCAGGGCGAGGATTTCAACTCCGCCTTCGAGGATACCTACCGGCACATTGCCGAAGGCGGCGCGATCATGTCGCGCGACATGAAGGTGGAAAATCACAAGTCAGGCGGCTGGTGGAACTGGCATCCGAACAAGACGGCGCTCGAATATTACTGGCACATCGGCAAGCTGGCGATCGCCGGCCGGGTGAACTTCCAGAAAATCTACGATCTGACCGAGCGGGTGATTCCGGCGCGCCATTACGAGCCCGAGGTGAGCCATCAGGAGTTCATCGATTGGGCCTGCCGCAGCGCCTTGAAGAGGCTGGGCTTTGCCACATCCGGCGAGATCGCGGCCTTCTGGGACCTCGTGACACCCCAGGAGGCGAAGGATTGGGTGCACGCCCATCGCGACGAGTTGGATGAGGTGCTGGTCGAGCCGGTCAATGGCGGCAAACCAAGACCCTCCTTTGCCTTTACCGGCTTTCCGGAAAACCTCGGCGATATTCCCGAGCCGCCGGCACGTGTGCGGGTTCTCAGTCCTTTCGATCCGCTGCTGCGCGACCGCGATCGCGCCGAACGGCTGTTCGGCTTCTTCTATCGCATCGAGGTCTTCGTGCCGGAACCCAAGCGGGAATACGGCTACTACGTCTTTCCGCTGATCGAGGGTGACCGGATGATCGGCCGTATCGACATGAAGGCGGATCGCAAGTCGGGCACGCTGGACGTCAAACGTCTATGGCTCGAAAAGGGCGTCCGGCCATCGACCGGTCGGCTGGAAAAGCTGGAGGCGGAGCTGTTGCGCGTCGCCCGGTTTGCGAGCGTGGAGAAGGTGAGCTTCCTGGACGGCTGGCGCCCAGACTAGCGTCGAGAAGCCTTCTTTAGCTCCTCGGCCATGGCGTTTCGCCAGTCCTTGCCCTTGGCCTTGAACTTTTCCAGCACTTCGGGTTCGAGCCGAAGCGTCACCGCTACCTTTGGCGCGTCGATCTTGGGACGGCCACGGGCACGGCGGCTCGCTTCCTCGAGCGCACGAAATACCTCGGCGGGTAAAACCTCGCGCGCGGGGCGCATGCTCGCCAACTCCTCGTCCGTTAGCGGAGGGCTGTCCACAGCATCCCAATCTTCCTTGGTATAGCCGCGGCCGGGCTGAAATTCCTTCAATGTTCGGTACTTCGTGGCCATTGGAGCAGCCTCTTCTCTTTGGTATTGGCGGGACGAAAGCTGATAATCGAAATCGCTTCGGTACCAAGCGTCGCGAAAACGACGACTGCGGTGCCGTCTTCGAAATAGCCTATGGCTTTGATCCGGCCTGAATGACCGGCCTCCATGACCGCCGTTTCCCACTGAAAGGCGTGCACCTCAGCGAAGTCGAGGCCATGCTTCTCAATGTTCGCCAGCCGTTTCAGCTCATCCCAAACGAATTTCATATTATTCGTACACGAAAAATTGCTTCCCCTCAAGCAGAAGCAATCTAACGTGGCCGGAGCCGAATGCAACTAGTGGTTCAGCAGATCACCGTCTCGGCAATCTTGATGCCGAAGCCTTCCAGGCCGACATAGTGCCGCTCGCTGCGGCTGAGCAGCTTGATCGAGGTGACGCCGAGATCTTTCAGGATCTGCGCGCCGAGGCCGATTTCCAGCCACTCGCTCTCGCGCGCCTTGGCCTGCTCGTGCTCTTCCTTGTCGCTATGGCGAAGCTTGCGGCCATGGTCCATCTGGCCGACGCCGACGGAGCCCTCGCGAAGGTAGATGATGACCCCGCGCCCTTCCTCGGCGATCTTTTCCATGTAGCGGTTGATGGGCCGCTCGGCGCCGAAGACGTCATCCGCGACATTCTCGAGATGCAGGCGAACGGGAATATCGACGCCGTCCCGGATGTCGCCGAAGATGACCGCCACATGCTGCATGGGGTCCCAGGGCAGGGAATAGGCATGCGCCTTGGCCTTGCCGAAGGCAGTATCCACACCGAATTGCGATTGCAGCTCGATCAGCGTTTCCTTGCGCTGGCGGTAGGCGATGAGGTCTGCGACCGAAACCTGTTTCAAGCCGTGGGCCTGAGCGAAAGCGGCGACCTGCTGGCCGCGCATGACGCTTCCGTCGTCATTGACCAGTTCGCTGATCACGCCCACCAGCGGCAGGCCGGCGAGCTTGCAGAGGTCGACCGCCGCTTCCGTGTGGCCTGAGCGCATCAAGACGCCGCCTTCGCGGGAGATGAGCGGGAAGATATGGCCGGGGCGCACGAAATCGGCAGCTCCCGCATTGGGATTGGCGAGATTGCGCACGGTCAGCGTCCGGTCATCGGCGGAAATGCCGGTGGTCGTGCCGTGCTTGAAATCGACCGTGACGGTGAAGGCGGTGGTATGCGCGCTGTCGTTTTCCGCCACCATGGCGTTGAGGTTCAGGCGCTTGGCCTCCTCGCGCGGCATGGGCGCGCAGACGATGCCGGATGTATGGCGCACGATGAAGGCCATTTTCTCGGCCGTACAATGGACGGCAGCGACGATCAGGTCGCCTTCGTTCTCGCGATCGTCGTCGTCGGTCACGACGACGATCTCGCCGGCTTCGAAGGCGCGGATGGCATCGACGACACGCTTCTGGTCATAAGCCATGGGGAATTCCTTACTTCAATCGGCCGGTCTGGGCGCGGTCGCGAAGATAATGGTCGGCAATCGCGCAGGCGACCATCGCCTCGCCGACAGGAACCGCTCTTATGCCGACGCAAGGGTCGTGGCGGCCCTTGGTGCGGATATCGACATTGTTGCCGTCCGCGTCGATCGAGCGCCGCTCGGCGAGAATGGAGGAAGTGGGCTTGATGGCGAAGCGGGCGACCACCGGCTGTCCGGTGGAGATGCCGCCGAGAATGCCGCCTGCGTGATTGGAAAGGAAAATCGGCTGTCCGTCGTTGCCCATGCGCATCTCGTCGGCGTTTTCCTCGCCGGAAAGCTCGGCGGAGGCAAAGCCTTCACCGATCTCGACGCCCTTGACGGCGTTGATGGACATCAGAAGGCTTGCGATATCCTGATCGAGCTTGCCGTAGATCGGCGCGCCGAGCCCGGCCGGAACGCCTTCGGCGACCACTTCCACGACCGCGCCGATCGACGAGCCCGCCTTGCGGATGCCGTCGAGATATTCTTCCCAGACCGGCACGATCTCGGCATCGGGCGAGAAGAAAGGGTTCTGGTCGATCTGGTTCCAGTCCCAGTTCGCCCGGTTGATCCTGTGCTTGCCGATCTGCACCAGCGCGGCGCGGACGGTGACGCCGGGCACGACCTTGCGGGCGAGCGCGCCTGCAGCGACACGCGCCGCCGTCTCACGGGCGGAGGAGCGGCCGCCGCCGCGATAGTCGCGGATGCCGTATTTCAGGTCATAGGTGAAATCGGCGTGTCCGGGGCGGTAGCTCCGGGCAATCTCGCCGTAATCCTTGGAACGCTGGTCGGTGTTCTCGATCAGCATGGAGATGGGCGTGCCGGTGGTCACCAGCGTCTCGCCATCCTCGTCCGGCATCACGCCGGAAAGCACCTTCACGAGGTCTTCCTCGCGCCGCTGGGTCACGAAACGCGACTGGCCGGGCTTGCGCTTGTCCATCCAGGCCTGGATTTCGGCGAGCGTGAAGCGGATGCCGGGCGGGCAGCCGTCGATGACGCAGCCGAGCGCCGGCCCGTGGCTTTCGCCCCAGGTGGTGACGCGGAAAAGATGACCGAAGGTGTTGTGCGACATGGTGGCGACCGGAACCGTGGGGGAATGGCTGCTCCATTCCTGAAAGCGGCCCTGTCATAGTGGAAAAACGGCGGAAGGGACAAGCCTTTCTTGGCGGCATGCGCAAGCAGCGCCGGCCGGCCACCTCTTAAGCCGCGGCCTTCCGCCAGCCCGCAAGCGCCGAGCGGGTGAAATCGTCGAAGGAGAGCGGCCGGGAGAAGGCGTAACCCTGCAGGAGGTCGCAACCGAGTTCGCGCAGCAGGCTTGCGTGCTGCATGGTCTCCACCCCTTCCGCCACCGTCTCGACGCCAAGCGAGCGGGCGATATCGATGATGGAGCGCACCAGCGCCCGCTCCTGCGGCGAGGTGAGGATCGGCATGACGAGTTGGCGGTCGATCTTCAGCCGCTTCGGCTTCAGCTTGAGCAGGCTCACGATGGACGTGTGGCCAGTGCCGAAGTCGTCGATCTCGATATCGATGCCGAGCGCCTTGATCCTTTCCAGATTGCTGGCCGCGGCAGCCTCGCTCTCGTCCAGGAAGATGGATTCCACCAGTTCGAAGGATACCTGGCCGGGCGTGATGGCGAGCCCTTTCAAGCTGTCGATCAGGCCCTCGTCATGCAGGCGCCTGGAAGAGACGTTGACGGAAACCTTCGGTATTCGGATGCCGAGCGCGGCCCAGCGCATGCGGTCCTTCAACACCGTCTCCAGCACGATCTGGTCGAGCGTGGCGGCGACATTGAGATCCTCGGCGATCTTGAGGAAGCGATCGGGCGCCAGAATGCCATGATGCGGATGGTTCCAGCGTACCAGCGCCTCGACACCGGTCAGCTCGTTGGAGCGAGCATCGAATTGCGGCTGGTACCAGGTGACGAATTCATGGTTGTCGATGCCTGCCAGCACCTCGTCGGCGGTGCGCTTATGGCTGATGATTTCCGCCTGCAGGTTCTGCGTGAAGAACTCATAGCGATTGCGGCCCATGCCTTTCGCGCGATAGAGCGCGATATCGGCATTCACCAGCGTCCTGCGTGCATCTAGGTTGAAGCCGCTGGCCTGGGCAATACCTATCGAGACGCCGCCGCGGCAGGAAAAACCCTCGAAATCGATGGGCTGGCGCAGCTCCGTGATAATGCCGGCGGCAAGATCGGCCATCTGCTCGGCGCTGCAATTGCCGTTCACAAAGATCACGAACTCGTCTCCGCCGATGCGGGCGACCAGATCGCCGCTGCCGACATTGCGCGATAGAACTCGCGCCGCATGCACGAGCATGGCGTCACCCGCCGCATGGCCCAGCGTGTCGTTGATCTGCTTGAAGCGGTCGAGGTCCAGATGAAGGATCGAGAACTTTTGCCGCTCGCCTTGGCTGGCGCGGGAAAGCCGGTCGAGTTCGAGATCAAGCTTCCGGCGGTTGGCAAGCTCGGTCAGCGGGTCATGCAGCGCGTTGTGTTCGATGCGGCTCTTTGCGAGTTCCAGCTCGGCGTTCTTGGCGTCCGCCTCTTCCTTCGCGGCCCTCAATTCCTCTGCGAGCACGGCATCGGCGGTCACGTCGAAGGCGATGCCGATGACCTTCTGGGTGCCGTCGCGGCCGGTGCGCAGCTTGCCGATGGAGCGGATGTAGCGGACGCTGCCGTCCGGCAGCAGCACGCGGGCCACCAGCATCTCGGAGCGGAACTCCTCCCGGAAATGGAAGGACGAGTTGTGCGCCAGCGCTCGATCGTCCGGGTGCAGCAATTCGATCCACCGATCCGCGGTGATCCGCCCGTCGGTGAAGGGGATGCCGTGCAACTGGCACATGCGCGCATCCCAGGTCTCGAAATGGGTTGCCGGATCGCTTTCCCAGATACCGCAATTGGATGCCTCGAGCGCCAGATCGAGCTTGGTGGAAAGTTCCTCCAGCTCCTGTTCGCGATTGGAGAGTTCGTCGAGCGCCAGTTCGAGCTCGGCGTTCTTGATGTCGCTCGTTTCCTTGGCGGCGCGCAGCGTCTCCGTCATCACCATGTCGGCCGTGATGTCCCAGACGATGCCGGTGGTGCGCCGGCTGCCGTCGGCATTGAGGTAGCTTGCGCCGGCGGAGCGCAGGTAACGCAGCGCCCCGTCTTCGAGCCGCACGCGGTAGATGTCGCTGCACGGGCTCATGGAGCAGGTGGCGATGAAGAAATGCGCTTCCGCCGCCGCCCTGTCCTCCGGAAAAATCGAGGCCAGCCAGTCCTCCAGACGGCTTCCTCTCGCCTCCGCTTGCCGGCCGTGCAGCGCGGCTGCGCGCTCGTCCCAGTAGAGGCGGTGGTCGTCCGTCACTTCCCATATGCCGATATTGGAGGATTCCATGGCGAGATGGAAACGCTGCGAAAGCTGCAGCAGGTTGGCCTCCCTGGCCTTCAGGGCCGCGATGTTGCGATTGCGCTCGTCGATCAGCAAGCTGGCGACGATGATCGGCACGATCATGCCGAGTGCTGCAAGGGCGATCGAAAGGCGGATAATCGTCTGATCCGGCGGGACGGCATTCCAGCCGGCCTTGGGCGCGGCAAGAATTTCCCAGGTGGCGCCATTGACCGCGAGCGGCCAGGCCCGCGGGGCTGGAATGGAGGCGTCGCCGAAGATCACCGGTCCGCCTTCGCGGCCCATGTCGCGGATGGCGACGTCCATCCAGGAAAGATCGGCGAGAGCGCCGGAACCCGAACCTGTCGGCGCGAAGCTGATGCCGCTTGCCTCCATCAGTCCGGCCTGGTCGATGGCGACGGCGATGGACCCGTGGCCGGTTGTGCCGGCCGCGGGCTCGCCGAACGGCAGAACCAACGTGAGATGGCCGTTCCGCGCGTCGCTCAGGAGCTTGGCGGGGCCGTCTTGCCGGACGGAATTCACCTGTTCTCCCAGCAGGCCGGCGTCGACCTCGAGATCATGCGCGTCCAGGCCGAGCGACTGGCGGGTGAATACGTCTGCGAGTTCTGAATTTGGAGCAAGGGCAATCGCGAGGAAATGCGGCGTTCCGGCAATCTCCTCTTCGGCGACATGGCGGAAGCGTGAAGCCGATCCTCCCGCCTCGCCGGTAAAGGCCTGCGCCAGGTGTTTTGCGAGCCAGACATCCTTGTCCAGCCGCGCGGCAAGCCGCCCGGAAAGGAATGTCGCGGCTTTTTCCGTCCTGCCGCGCAATTCCTGGCGGTAGCTTTCGGTATGTTGGCGATCGAGCACGACGCCCGTCAGAATGACGCCGAGGATGAGCAGCATCGCCGCGGCGGCGGATGTGCGGATGCCGCGGGCAGCATGGTGGATTTTCCCAAGAGGCGAGAGCCGGACCTTCAAAACCGCAGCACCCTTTTTCATTCGTTATTGTGTTGTTGGCGGGACGGTATACAGGCGGCGTTAATTTCCGATTGAGCGTCCATGCGCATTGTCGCAGGCTATTTCTTGGGCCGGACTGTTCTTCTGGTTTAGTGGCTGCAAGAACATGCAACCGCATTCGGTCAATTCTTGAAAAGTGTTAAGATTCAGATCATTACTTGCAATGAAAATGTCATGGTCATGGGCGAATTTCGCCACAATCGAAGGACTATTCTTTGCTCCGAAAAGATACAGCACTCATTCCGTTGAAGGCTTCGACCATGCGCATCCTGATCGCCACCCTGCTTGTCACCGCAAGCATCTTGTCGCCGCTCTCGGTTTTTGCGCAGAGTGCCGATGTCGAAGCGACGATCAAGTCGGTGGATGTCAATTCCCTGAGCCTGACGCTCGATGACGGCAAGACCTATAAGGTGCCCGAGGAGTTCAACTTCGAAGGGCTGAAATCCGGCGTGAAGGTGCTGGTCTTCTACACCGTCGAGAACGGCAGCCGGGTCGTGGATGACCTTCAGGTCATGGAATAGCTATAGCCATTCTATGCGGCCGGCTCCGGTATCGATCCTGAGTATCCGGTCCTGCGGTACCGGCATGGTGGCCGCCTCGTTCTCCGAAAGATCGGCGATCAGCCGGAAGAGCGACCGGATGACCCCGCCATGGCTGACGCAGACGGTCGGAGCCTCGACCGAGCGCACCCAGGCGCCCACCCGCCATGAGAGGATTTCATAGCTTTCGGCCGCTTCGCCGGGAGGGATGAAGCTCCATTTCTGGGCGGCGCGGGCGAGCAGCCGGTCCGGTGCGATATGGCTGACTTCCTCGAGCGTGTGGCCTTCCCAATCTCCGAAGGAGAGTTCGACCAGCCGCTCGTCGGTCCGGTAGGCGAGGGGCTCTATGCCCATGGCGGCGCGCAGGCGCTCCATGGTTTCGCGGGTACGCGAAAGAGGGCTTGCGACATAGTCGAAGCCCTCGCCCTTTCCGATGATTTCGCCGAGCATTTCGCCGTTGCGCGTCGCCTGGCTCCGGCCGGTCTCATTGAGCCCGATGTCTCTCTGGCCCTGAAGCCGGCCTTCGGCATTCCAGTCCGTCTGGCCGTGGCGGATCATGTAGATGAGCACGGCGGACTTCCCTGGTTTCGATCAGTCTTTGATGACCGAGATGTCCGGCGCGTCGACCGCCTTCATGCCGACGACGTGATAGCCGCTATCGGCATGGTGCGTCTCGCCGGTCACCGAGCGCGAGAGGTCGGACAGCATGTACAGGCCGACATCGCCGACTTCCTCGATGGTGACGGTGCGGCGCAGCGGCGCGTTGTACTCGTTCCACTTGAGAATATAGCGGAAATCGCCGATGCCGGATGCGGCAAGCGTCTTGATCGGGCCGGCGGAGATCGCGTTGACGCGGATGTTCTTCGGGCCGAGGTCGACTGCGAGATACTTGACGCTCGCTTCCAGAGCGGCCTTGGCCACGCCCATGACGTTGTAGTTCGGCATCACCTTTTCCGCGCCGTAATAGGTCAGCGTCAGCAGCGAACCGCCATCGGTCATCAGCTTCTCCGCACGGCGGGCGACCGACGTGAAGGAATAGACCGAGATCTGCATCGTCTTGGCGAAGTTTTCCGGCGAAGTGTCGACATAGCGGCCGGTCAGTTCGTCCTTGTCCGAGAAGCCGATCGCATGCACGAGGAAGTCGATCTTGCCCCACTGCTTTTCGATGTTCTCGAAAACGGCGTCGATCGAGGCCTCGTCGCCGACATCGCAATGCCCGGCAAGAATCGCGCCGAGTTCGGCTGCGAGCGGTTCGACGCGCTTCTTGAGTGCGTCGCCCTGATAGGTGAAGGCGATCTCGCCGCCCTGTGCATGGATGGCCTTCGCTATCCCCCACGCGATGGAGCGGTTGTTCGCAACCCCCATGATGATGCCGCGTTTGCCTGCCATGAGGCCGGAAGCCTGAACCATGCTAAGTCCCCTGAAACTCGTGAAGAGCTATGCTCAATTCGAAAGCTGCCTATGGCATAGGCAGCTAATCGGTTCAAGCGTGCGCAGATCATCTCGTGTAAGCTGTGGTAACAAAGGGTGCGCAACGGGGATGCCAGCGCCGAGCCCCTGAAAACAAAGGGGGGTGGCGCGGAGCTCAGATATAGAGACCTTCGCGCATGTGGCGCATGAGGTCGGTCACCTTGTCGTTAGGTTGATCCCAGAGCAGCACCCTGAGTTCCACGACGAGATCGCCGCGGCCGTCCGAATCATTCGGCAGGCCGAGCCCTTCGAGCCTTACCGAGCGATCGGAGCCCGACCAGGCCGGTACGGCTATCGTCCGTGTGCCTTCCGGGGTGGCAAGCTCCGCCTCCGCGCCGAGGACCGCGTCCTCCAGCGAGATCGGCATGATCGTGTGGATATCGAAGCCCTCGACGCGGAAATCCTTTTCCGGCGCGATCTTCAGCGTGACGACCAGATCGCCGCGCTGCATGTTTGGAAGCTTCAGCCCCTGGCCTTTCAGGCGCAGCACGTGCCCCGCCGTCATGCCCGCTTCGAGCGGGAAGCGCACCTCGCGCTCGTCGGGAAGCTGCACGACCGCCCAGTTCTGCTTCAGAAGATCGTCGATCGTGACGGTCGCCTCGGCGGTGAGGTCGGGCGCCTTTTCCAGCGCGGGTACCGTGCCGCGAATGCGGCGGACCAGCGAGGCGATGAGATCGACGGCCTGCAGGACCGCCGGGGTTTTCTGCTCGGCATCCGTCCGCGGGCCGGTTTCCGGAACGGAAAAATTGGTGGTCTCGAACGGCTCGTCCGCAGCCGGGCCGCTCGCCGAGTGACCCTGCGGTTGCGGCTTGCCCTGGTCTTCCGTCTTGCCGGCATAGGCGGAGCCGAAGATCCGCTCGATCATCTCCTCGGCCGATTCGGCGCTGCCGCCCGCTTGGCCCTGGGTTTGATTTTGGGTCTGACCTTGCGTCTGAGCGCGGCGAGCGTCGGCCTTGGCCAATTCCTCCATCACCTTTTCGGCATTGGCGCGGGCGGCCTTGGCGCGCTCGGCCGCCTGGCGGGTGGCTTCGCGCTGCTGCATGATCGTCTGCTGCATCTCGGCGACCCGGTCGTAGCGCTGCCGCCGCTCCGGGTCCTTCAGCACCTCATAGGCCTGGCCGAGCTCCGCGAAACGCGTCGTGGCGGAAGGGTCGTCCCGGTTGCGGTCGGGATGGGCCGATTTCGCCTTTGCTCTCCAGGCGGCCTTGATCTCGTCTGCGTCGGCGGTCTGTTTCACGCCGAGTACGGAATAGGGATCGCGCATCTTCTTCACCGGTCGCTCCGGGCGGCGGGCCCGCGCAGGAAACCCGAACCCCGATACTCAATTACTCGCGCAGTCCTCGCCCCGCCTCGTATTCGGGACGCGCTGCCTGCTTTCCGGAGGCTATCAACGCACTCGTGAATCAGGTGTTACGTCGGCTTTGCAGCCGGCGGCCAATCGCAGACAGGGTAAATAAATTGTTACAGCCGATCGAAGGCCGTCAGCAGCCAGTCGCCGGTGCCCGTGAGGCAGGCCTGTCCGTTGAACCGGGCAATGCCTTCGTAGGAATGGCGCGTGGTGGTGAAGTAGCGGCAGACGTGGCCGTCATTGCGGGCCTCGCGGATGGAGGAGACCACGCCGGCGCTGCCGGTTGCGGTGTTGGCCCAGGGAACCGAGCTGGAGCCGAGTCTCGCGAGATCGGCGGAGGTCACGGCATTGCGGACGGTCGTCTCGTCGGAAAGGGTGACGCCGGAACTTGCCGGCACCGGAACGGTTCCGGTCGCGATCGAACGATCCACCCGCTTGACGCCGCCGAAAAGGTCCATGCTGCTGGTGCAGCCGGCAAGGGAGAAGCCTACCGCGGCCATCGCTAGCGCCCTGAGGCAGAACGGGAGCGACCCCTTTTTGCGGCTCTTCGACTTTGCTATCACGTCTTCTGGTGTCCCTGTCCGGCAACGAGTCACGGGCAATGATCAGATTAGGAGCATTTAAGTCAATATGTCCGAGAGCGGGTTAACATCCGGTGACTTCACCGAGGAGACTGAACCCTTCGCCTTGTTCGGCGCCTGGCTGAAGGAGGCCGAGGCCTCCGAGATCAACGATCCCAACGCGGTGGCGCTGGCGACGGTGGATGAAAATGGCCTGCCCAATGTACGCATGGTGCTGCTCAAGGGCTATGACGAGAACGGTTTCGTCTTCTACACGAATTTCGAAAGTCAGAAGGGACGCGAAATCCTGGGTCAAAAAAAGGCGGCGATGTGCTTCCACTGGAAATCGCTGCGAAGGCAGGTACGTCTCAGGGGAGAGGTCGAGGTCGTCGGCGACGAGGAGGCCGATGCCTATTATCGCTCCCGGCCGCGCGGAAGCCGCATCGGCGCCTGGGCCTCGAAACAGTCCCGCCCGCTGGAGGGCCGTTTCGCGCTGGAGAAGGCGGTGGCGGAATATACCGCCCGCTATGCCATAGGCGATATTCCGCGTCCGCCCCATTGGTCGGGCTTTCGCATCAAGCCGGTCTCCATCGAGTTCTGGCACGACCGTTCGTTCCGCCTCCACGACCGTATCGAGTTCCGCCGGTCCCATCCGGATGGTCCTTGGGAAAAGGTGCGGATGTATCCCTGATTTCCTGTGGATAACGGGTGTCAGCGGCCGCCGATCGCAAACGGTATCCCCGAGGCGAGCGCAGAGACGTGGCGGGGCTGCTGGTAATAGCCGTTGAGGGATATCCTGGGCAGGCCGGTCAGGCGATCGGCATTCTTGCCGTCCAGTGTGCCGGGCCGCGTCGTCACCGCGATTGAAAATCCGAGTTCGCGGGCGATCGCCTCGTCGCGGGCCAAGACCGCTTCCCGCGTGCCGTAGGGAAAGGCAAATGTCCGGGGGCGCTCGCCGGTCAGCTCTTCCAGCCAGTCGGCCGATTGCCGCATTTCCCGCGCGGCTTCCTCCGCGGAAAGCCGGCTGATGGCGCGGTGGCTGATCGTGTGCGCGCCGAGCGAGGCGAGGGGATGGGCCGCAAGCCTGCGCAATTCTTCGCCGTCCATGACGAGTTCTGCCGTGATGCCGAGCGGATCGACCCCATGGCTCCGGGCAAGCTGGTCGAGTTCCGCGACGGCTGCCGCCTCGTCCCTTCCGGCAATATGATGAGAGAAGCGGTCGAAGGCGTCGAACTTGCGCGCCTCGGTCGAAAGGTCGAGCCTTTCGAAACCATCGCCGAAATCGAAGCTTACCTCATCGAGACGGCCGAGGAGTTCGGCAAGCGTTTCCCACCAGAGCGAATGGGTGCGTTCGGCAAAGCCGCGTGTCGCGAATACGGTGAAGGGCACCTTGTGCCGGGCAAAGACCGGAAGCGCGTGCTCGGCATTGTTGCGATAGCCGTCGTCGAGGGTGAAGGCGGCGAAGCGGCGTTGTCCGGGCGAGCGCAGCCGCGACGGTATCTCGGAGAGAGGAACGAATTCATAGCCCTCCCTGGCCAGCCGGACGATCGCCGCTTCGAGGAATTCGGGCGTCACCTCCAGATGCATGCTCGGCTCGAGCGGGCGCGGCCTGTGAGGACGGACGTGGTGAAGCGTAAAGATCGCGCCGTTGCCGCGCGCCTGGTTGAGCACGCCGGCCCGGGCGAGAAGTGCGGCGACGTCGAGCCCGCCGGCAATCAGCCGGCGCTTGACGTCACGACGCCAAATGGCATGCACCCTGTCGATCATGTGCCCTGCTGCGGTCACGCCCGTATTCTTCAAGACAGGGGAACCTACGTCCGACTGTCTTAAACCTTGACTAAGGTTCCCGAAAAATCAGCGCCAGCCGTCGAATAGGGGAAGGCCGATCAGGGCGGCCGAAGCGATGAGAAAGAAGCAGGCCCTGCGGAAGGTCGCCTCGTCCGCGAGGCCGAAGAGCCGCGAGCCGGTATAGAGACCGAGCCCGTAAGCGGGGCCGGTCAGCACGGCGAGCAGCAGGACTTCCCGCGTCAGCAGGCCGCCGAAGAGATAGGCGGAGATCGAGATGCAGGTCGCCAGCGCGAAATAGAGGATCAGATTGGCGCGCACCGTCGCGGCCGGAATGGCGCCGCCGAGCCAATAGGCGACGACCGGCGGTCCGGACATCTGTGCCGCGCCCCCGAATAGGCCTGCAATACTGCCGACGCCGATCGTCAGTACCGTCTTCGGCCGTCCGTGATAGCGCCAGCCCGAAATCAGGAAGGCGAGCAGGGCGAGAACGACGCCTGAGATGATCCAGCGCAGCATGATCGGAGGAGCAAGAGCAAGCACTGTCGTGCCGAGCGGAACCCCTACCGTCGCGCCGATCAGCATTGTTGCCACTTCCCGCCGGTTTGCCTGGCGCCAGCCGGCTGGCACCATGCCGAGCGTCATCACGCCGTCGATGATGAGCAGCAGGGCGGAGGCGATCTGCGGGCTTGTCGCGGCACCCGCAAGCGGCACGAAGATCAGCGCCCCGCCGAACCCGGAAAAGCCGCGCGCCAGCCCCGCGACGACCGCGGAAACCAGGAGAAAGGCGATCTGACCGGGCGCATGGCCGGGAAGGACCGTTCCCAGGAATGCGGAAAGCGTGTTTTCAAATGGCACGGGTGAAGGACTCTAGGCTGGCATCTTGCACGCCATAGCTGCGGAAAGCCGGGTGGCTATGTCAAGCTTGCAGATGAGAAAAGCGGGCAATTTGATGATGAACCGTCCCGTGACGCTCGACAGCTTTCGAGAATCGGTGTGTTGTCCTCATGAACAAAGAGGGAACTTCATGCTGGAAAGATTGAGCGCGCAGTTCGAGGTGGCCTCCGCAGATTATGCCGAGGCCAACGGCATCACGCGCGACCCGGATTGGTTTCTGCTGAAGCTGCAGGAAGAAGTGGGAGAATTGACCCAGGCGTGGAACCGGGCGACGGGTCGAGGACGGAAGAAGGGGAGGAGCGATGAAGAACTCCGCCGCGATCTCGCCGACGAGACCGCCGATCTTTTCGGGCACATCCTGCTTTTCGCGCATGACAACCGCCTGGATCTCACCGCTGCGATCGAGCGGAAATGGCTTTTCAGGCCTGTGGAGGATTGAGCCTGGCGGGCTTGCTTAGCCTTCCCGTCATCTTTCGCCCAGATCCTCGAAAAGCCGCAGCAGATAGCCGTCCGGATCGGCGACGATGAACTGTCGATTGCCGACCTCCAAGTCGTCTCGCCGATACCATTTCTCCTCGGGCTCCAGATATAGAGGAATGCCCGCAAGCTGAAGCCTTGCGAGGATCGGTTCCAGTGCGGAAACCCTGATCTGCAGATTGACACCGCGCCCGAAGGGGCGCTCTCTTGGCGCGCCGGGCATGTCGAAATCCCGGCCGATGCCGATCTGGTCGATCATCAATTGCGCCTCGCCGAGCGTAAGAAATGCAAAGCCTTCCTCCGGCCGGTCGTAACGAACCGAAAAGCCGATGAGGTCGCAGTAGAAGTCCCGGCTCGCCCGCCAATCGCTGACGGATAGTTCGGGGATCATGGCGTTCGAGCCAGTTGCGCTCACGCCTTGGTGCCGCCGACCGTCACCTCGTCCATGCGCAGATGCGGCTGGCCGACGCCGACGGGCACCCACTGGCCGCCCTTGCCGCAATTGCCGACGCCGGTATCGAGCTTCATGTCGTTGCCGACCATGGAAACCCGCTTCATCGCCTCCGGCCCGTTGCCGATCAGCATGGCGCCCTTGATTGCCGGACCGATCTTGCCGTTCTCGATCATGTAGGCCTCGGTGCAGCCGAACACGAACTTGCCGGAGGTGATGTCCACCTGGCCGCCGCCGAAGGAAACGGCATAGATGCCCTTCTTCACCGAGGCGATGATCTCTTCCGGCGTCTTGTCCCCGCCGAGCATGTAGGTATTGGTCATGCGCGGCATCGGCACATGCGCATAACCCTGCCGGCGGCCGTTGCCGGTCGGCTTCATGCCCATCAGCCGCGCGTTCTGCCGGTCCTGCATGTAGCCGGTGAGCCTGCCGTTCTCGATCAGCACGTTGTAGCCGGAGGGCGTGCCCTCGTCGTCGATGGTGATGGAGCCGCGGCGGTTGTCGATCGTGCCGTCGTCGACGACGGTGACGCCCGGAGCGGCCACCATCTCGCCGAGCAGGCCGGCAAATGCGGAGGTCTTCTTGCGGTTGAAGTCGCCTTCCAGCCCGTGGCCCACAGCCTCGTGCAGCATGACGCCCGGCCAGCCGGAACCGAGCACGACGTCCATCGTGCCGGCCGGCGCGTCGATGGCCTCGAGGTTCACCAGCGCCTGGCGCAGCGCCTCGTCGGCGCCTTGATGCCAGTTGCCGTCGGTCACGAAATCGCCGAAGCCGATGCGCCCGCCGGTGCCGAACGTGCCGGATTCCTGCCGGTCGCCCTGGCCGACCACGACGGAGATGTTGATGCGGGTCATCGGCCGGACGTCGTGCACGCGATGCCCGTCGGCGCGCAGGATATCGACCACCTGCCAGCTCGCCGAGACGGTTGCCGTCACCTGGCGAACCCTGTCGTCCTTGCCGCGCAGATAGGCGTCGATATCGGTCAGCAGCTTCACCTTCTCCTCGAAGCTGGGGCTGCCGATCGGGTTCTCGTCGCCATAATATTTCTTGTTACTGCGCTGGGGGGCGGCCGCATAGGAGCCGGAATGACCGGCCGTGACCGCGCGCACCGCATCGGAAGCGCGGGAAAGCGCGGCTTCGGAAAGTTCGCCGGCATGGGCATAGCCGACCGCTTCGCCCGCGACTGCCCGCAGGCCGAAACCCTGGTCCGTATTGAAGGAGCCGCCCTTGAGCCGTCCGTTGTCGAAGGTCAGCGATTCCGCCTGGGCGTGTTCCACGAAAAGCTCGCCGTCGTCGGCGCCCGAGAGCGTGTCGGAAAGCAGGCTCCGCAGTCTGGCTTCGACACAGTCGAACAGGTTGAGAAGGTCGGTATTCATGCAATGCTCCCTGTGCCATGGAGGCGCCGGCTTGTGTCTGAACCTGCGATGTAGGTCCCGCCCTGGCAGGAAGCAAGCCTTCGACAACCAGCGTCAGGGAAGCGCGTCGTAGCCCTGGGCGAAGCCCGCGAGTTCGACCGGAATGCCGACGCGGTCCTGATCGACCGACTCGCGTAACGCGAAGACCGCGTTCTTGCCGGCGCGCAGAATCCGCATCAGCTCGTCGTCGATCTCCACTTCCACATAGCAGCCCTCGGAGAAGCAGCGGGTGAAATAGGCGCGGCCGATATTGTTGTTGTCGACATAGAGCTCCATGCCGTCCTTCAAAAGCACGCCGAGCGGCGCGAGGATGCGCAGGATCTTGGATTTGCGGTCGGCGGTCTTCAGCACGACGACCGAAAGGCCGACTTCCGGGCGGTCTTCGGCGATCACGTTCTGCATCAGCGCGCATTGCTCGACGGAGGCGCCGGCCGGCTTGTCGCAGATGACGGACCAGGCGCCATGGTTGGCGCGCACGTTCCCCGGCTGCTGCGCGGAAGGCTGCGGTGCCGGGCGCTGGGCGGGATTCTGTGTCGCGCCGGGCGAAGGCTGTGGCGTCGGCGCTTGCTGGGCGAGCGCCGAAAACGGCGATGCTGCCGTAACCGCGGCGGCAAGACAGGCGCTGAGAAGCAGGAAACGACGCATGGAAACCTCTGGCTGGCGAATCAGTGCGGCTATTTTGTCGCTCCGCAGCGGAAATGAAAGCCCCGCTCTCATTCCAGTCGAGTGCGGCGAAAATGGGACCCGAAGACGGTTTCGTCCTGCCGCGGATAGGAGTAAAAGGCGCCCGCGTGCTGCTTCCGCCGCAGGGTGGAGGGAGCGCAAAAATGCCGCACGGGCATGTCGGGGCAGATATTGCGGCGGCCGGAAAACTGTGATTGAAGCAGGATTATATACCTTGGATTCTGCGTTCGATTGATCGAGATCAAACGCATGGGGAGAAAATAGCGATGAACAGAGCTTATGCAGTGATGACGGGGCTCATCTGTCTGCTCTTTGCGTCCGCCGCAGCGGCGGACAAGCCTGTGGACTGGCAGATGGGTCTGCAGCAGGCGGCGACGCCGATCATGCGGGAAATCCGCTGGTTCGAGCAATATACGCTCTGGTTCATCGTTCCCGTCACCTTGCTGGTCCTCGCGCTGCTTATCTACGTGGTGCTGAAGTTCCGCGCGAGCGCCAACCCGGTTCCCTCGCGCACGAGCCACAACACGATGATCGAGATCGTCTGGACCATCGGTCCGGTCCTGATTCTCTTCTTTCTCGCCATTCCTTCCTTCAACCTTCTCAACGCCCAGCTTCAGATCCCGCAGAATCCCGATCTGACGATCAAGGCGACCGCGACCCAGTGGCTCTGGAGCTACGAGTACGAAGGTGGCGAAAATCCGGTCTCCTTCGATTCCTATCTGCTGAAGGACGAAGACCGCGCCGCCGCCGGCAAGGAGGACCGCTCCGCCTATCCGCGCCTTCTCGCCGTCGACAACGAAATGGTCGTGCCGGTCAACAAGACGGTCCGCCTGCTCGAGACCGCGGCTCCGACCGATGTCATTCACGCTTTCGCGATGCCGGCCTTCGGCCTCAAGATCGACGCCGTTCCCGGCCGTCTGAACGAGACCTGGTTCCATGCCGAGAAGGAAGGCCTCTACTACGGCCAGTGTTCCGAACTCTGCGGCAAAGACCATGCCTTCATGCCGATCGCGATCCGCGTCGTTTCGGATGAGCAGTATGCGACCTGGCTCGCGACGGCTGCATCCGACGTGCCTGCCGCGAACCGCGCTCTGATGGCTTCGGTCGACGGCGGCAAGCCGGCCGTTCTCGTCGCCGAAACCGAATCCAAGTAATAAGAGGAGTGAGGACAATGGCTGGACATTCCGCTCACGACGATCACGCTCATGCCCGCACCTCTCACGATGATGCGCATGCCCATGACCACCACGATCACAAGCTGAGCTTTTTCGATCGCTGGTTCAAGTCGACAAACCATAAGGACATTGGCACGCTCTATCTGATGTTCGCCATCATGGCCGGCATCGTCGGCGGCCTCATGTCGGTCGCCATGCGCATGGAGTTGCAGGAGCCCGGCATCCAGATCTTCCATGGTCTGGCGGCGATGGTCTACGGCTTCCAGGGTGACGCCGCGATCGACGGCGGCAAGCACATGTTCAACGTCTTCACCACCGCGCACGCGCTGGTGATGATCTTCTTCATGGTCATGCCGGCTCTCATCGGCGGTTTCGCCAACTGGATGATCCCGATCATGATCGGCGCGCCGGACATGGCTTTCCCGCGCCTCAACAACATTTCGTTCTGGCTCCTGCCGCCCGCGTTCCTGCTGCTGATCCTCTCGATGTTCGTCGAAGGTCCGGCGGGCGCTTACGGTGTCGGCGGTGGTTGGACGCTCTATCCGCCGTTCTCGTCGACCGGCATGCCGGGTCCCGCGGTGGATCTGGCGATCTTCGCACTGCACGTTTCGGGTGCTTCCTCGATCCTCGGCGCGATCAACTTCATCACCACGATCCTGAACATGCGCGCTCCGGGCATGACGCTGCACAAGATGCCGCTCTTCGCCTGGTCCGTGCTGGTCACCGCCTTCCTGCTCCTGCTCTCGCTGCCGGTGCTTGCAGGCGCCATCACCATGCTTCTGACCGACCGCAACTTCGGCACGACCTTCTTCGCGCCGGAAGGCGGCGGCGACCCGATCCTCTACCAGCACCTGTTCTGGTTCTTCGGTCACCCGGAAGTCTACATTCTGATCCTGCCGGGCTTCGGCATCGTCAGCCACATCGTATCGACCTTCTCGAGGAAGCCGGTCTTCGGCTATCTCGGCATGGCCTATGCCATGGTCGCGATCGGCGCCGTCGGCTTCATCGTCTGGGCCCACCACATGTACACGGTCGGCCTGTCGCTCGATGCGCAGCGCTATTTCGTCTTCGCCACGATGGTCATCGCCGTTCCGACCGGCATCAAGATCTTCTCGTGGATCGCGACGATGTGGGGCGGTTCGCTCTCCTTCCGCACCCCGATGATCTGGGCGATCGGCTTCATCTTCCTGTTCACCGTCGGCGGCGTCACGGGCGTTCAGCTCGCCAATGCCGGCCTCGACCGCTCGCTGCATGACACCTACTACGTGGTGGCTCACTTCCACTACGTTCTGTCGCTCGGCGCGGTCTTCGCCATCTTCGCGGCCTGGTACTACTGGTTCCCGAAGATGAGCGGCTACATGTATTCCGAAACCCTCGGCAACCTGCATTTCTGGGTGATGTTCATCGGCGTGAACCTCGTGTTCTTCCCGCAGCACTTCCTCGGCCTTGCCGGCATGCCGCGCCGCTACATCGACTACCCGGATGCATTCGCCGGCTGGAACTACGTGTCCTCCATCGGCTCCTACATCTCCTTCGTCGGCGTCCTGATCTTCCTCTACTGTGTGTGGGAAGCTTTCGCCAAGAAGCGCGTCGCGGGCGACAATCCGTGGGGCGAGGGTGCGAGTACGCTGGAATGGCAGCTTTCTTCGCCGCCGCCGTTCCACCAGTGGGAACAACTGCCGCGCATCAAGTAAGCGGCGGTTCATCGAAAGAGGGCGTCGCGGCACCCGCGATGCCCTGAAGCAATTCCAGGAAAAGTGGGAACCGGTTTTCCGTCCGGAATTGCTTAAAAAAAGAGATAGAGCATTTCAGGCGACCGTTTCACCGGAAATGCTCTAGGACGTGTAGCAGGATGGATCAATGACGGTCATCGACAATCACGAGGTACTCGGCACCGAAGCGGGTTCGCGCCTGTCGGAAGCCGGTGCGCGTGATTTCTTCGAGCTTTTGAAGCCGCGCGTGATGTCGCTCGTGGTCTTTACGGCGTTTGCCGGCCTGGTCCTGGCGCCCGGTCACATCAATCCGGTGCTCGGCTTCATCTCCATTCTCTGCATCGCGGTGGGGGCAGGGGCCTCCGGCGCGCTGAACATGTGGTATGACGCCGATATCGACGCCGTCATGAGCCGTACCGCCAAGCGCCCCATCCCGGCCGGCCGCATCCTGCCGCAGGAAGCGCTCGCCTTCGGCCTCACGCTCTCGGTCTTCTCGGTCGTCATTCTCGGCCTTGCGGTGAACTGGTTCGCAGCCGGCCTGCTAGCCTTCACCATCTTCTTCTATGCCGTCGTCTATACGATGTGGCTGAAGCGCTCGACGCCGCAGAACATCGTCATCGGCGGTGCTTCCGGCGCCTTTCCGCCAATGATCGGCTGGGCCTGCGTGACGGGCGGCGTCTCCTTCGACAGCGTGCTGCTGTTCCTCATCATCTTCCTGTGGACGCCCGCGCATTTCTGGGCGCTGGCGCTCTTCAAGATGCGCGATTACGGCTCGGTCGGCATTCCCATGATGCCGAACGTCGCCGGCGAGGCATCCACGAAGAACCAGATCCTCGCCTATGCGGTGCTGACCGCGCTGACCGCCGTCGCACCCGCCGTTACGGGGCTTGCGGGTTGGGCATACGGTGCTTTCGCCGCCGTGCTCGGCGCCATCTTCATCTACTGTTCCATCGCCGTCCGGCGCATGCCAGACGGCGACGAGAAGATGATCGCGGCAAAGAAGATGTTCGCCTATTCGGTCTTCTACCTGTTCGCGATCTTCTCCGCTCTTCTGGTCGATCGGCTGGCCGGAGGGCTTCTGAACCTCGCGGGAGGTACGCTATGATCGATACCGTCAAGCTCAACGACGCTCAGAGAAAGTCGCGGCGCAACCGCAATGTCGCGCTCGGCGTCGTGCTCGCGGCGCTCGTCGTGCTTTTCTATGTCATTACGCTGGTGAAGATCGGCGGGCTCGGGAACTGACGGGACAGGAGGCGGACATGGCGGAAATGGCTCAAGGCAACGGCAGAAAGCAGGTCGGCAACGGCGCGATCCTGGCGGCTTGCGTCGTCTTCGTGGCGGCCATGGTGGGTGCGGCCTATGCCGCCGTGCCGC
This sequence comes from Rhizobium sp. LC145, assembly GCF_001005825.1. Lineage (GTDB taxonomy): Bacteria > Pseudomonadota > Alphaproteobacteria > Rhizobiales > Rhizobiaceae > Neorhizobium. The sequence continues at coordinate 304,785 of NZ_LBHV01000007.1, read as the reverse complement.
TCTACCGGCTGTTCTGCCAGGTCACCGGCTATAACGGCACGACCCAGCGCGTCGAGCAGTTTTCCGATACGATCCTCGACCAGACCATGCGCGTCACCTTCGATGCGAACACGTCGAGTGGCCTGAACTGGGATTTCAAGGCGGCGCAGGCGATCGAGCCGAAGATCGGCGAGACTGTGCAGGTCAATTTCACCGCCACCAACCGCTCGCCCAATCCGACCACCGGCACGGCCGTCTTCAACGTGACGCCCATGGAAGCCGGCGCCTATTTCAACAAGGTGCAGTGCTTCTGCTTCACGGAAACGACGCTGCAGCCGGGCGAAACACTGGAAATGCCGGTGCTGTTCTTCGTGGACCCGGAGATCACCAAGGCGGAAGAGACGAAAAACATCAAGACGATCACGCTTTCCTATACCTTCTACCCCAGCGAGCCGTCCAAACCTGTGGCCGCGCTGCCGGAAAAGGGTAAGGGGGGAGACGGGAAACTTTAGAGTAGAGGGTTCGCCGGTTTCCGGCGGAGCAGGCATTCATCGGGGATTCTGACATGGCCGAAGCGCATCAGAAAAATCACGACTACCATATCATCGATCCGAGCCCGTGGCCGCTTCTGGCCTCGGTCGGCGCCTTCATCATCACCTTCGGCGGTGTCGGCTACATGCGCTACCTGCATGGCGGGCAGTTCAACCTGTTCGGCGTGAACATGGCCAATCCGTGGCTGTTCTACATGGGCCTGGCGATCATCCTCTACACGATGATCGGCTGGTGGACGGACACCATCAAGGAAGGCCGCGAGGGGCATCATACCCGCGTGGTATCGCTGCATCTGCGCTATGGCATGATCATGTTCATCGCCTCCGAGGTGATGTTCTTCGTCGCCTGGTTCTGGGCCTTCTTCGATGCGAGCCTCTTCACCAACGAGGCGATCCAGGCCTCGCGCGTTCAGGCGACCGGCGGCCAGTGGCCGCCTCAAGGCATCGAAGTGCTCGATCCCTGGCACCTGCCGCTCTACAACACCGTCATCCTGCTGCTTTCCGGCACCTGCGTGACCTGGGCTCACCACGCCCTGCTGCACAACGACCGCAAGGGCCTGGTCAACGGCCTTGCGCTCACCGTGGCTCTCGGCGTCCTGTTCTCCTTCGTGCAGGCTTACGAATATGCGCATGCGCCCTTCGAGTTCTCCAACTCGATCTATGGCGCGACCTTCTTCATGGCGACAGGCTTCCACGGCTTCCACGTGCTGATCGGCACGATCTTCCTGGCCGTCTGCCTGCTGCGCGCCATTCGCGGCGGCTTCACGCCGACCCATCACTTCGGCTTCGAGGCTGCCGCCTGGTACTGGCACTTCGTCGACGTGGTCTGGCTCTTCCTGTTCTTCTCCATCTACATCTGGGGTGGCTGGGGCGCTCCGATCGCCCACTGAACGGGAATTTAAAGGTATCGGGAGGGCGGCTTTGGGCCGCCCTTTCTGCTTTCGGGAATTGGGATGACGATATGGCCGTGAAGGATATGGCAAACGCAAAGGACGGCGGCGCGAGCGTGCCCGCGAGCCGGTGGAAATCCGTCGCGACGGTTGGCGTGGTCATCCTCGCGCTGGCGATCCTCCTTTCGCTCGGCACCTGGCAGGTGCAGCGCCTTCACTGGAAGGAGAGGCTGCTTGCCGATATCGCCGAGCGCCGCACCGCCCCGCCGGTCACGGTGGCGGAGATCGAGGAGATTGCCAAAGCCGGCGGAGATATCGAATATCGCACCGTTTCGGTGACCGGCAGTTTCGACCATTCGCGCGAGCGGCACTTCTTCGCCACGCATGAGGGCCGCACCGGCTTCTACGTCTACACCCCGATGACGCTCGCCGATGGCCGCGTGCTGTTCGTCAACCGCGGCTTCGTGCCCTATGAGATGAAGGAGCCTTCGACGCGTGCGGATGGCGAAGTCGCGGGTGAAGTGACCCTTACGGGATATGCGCGTGGGCGGCTTTCCGAAAAGCCGTCCTCGCTGGTTCCGGATAATGATACGGCCAAGAACATCTTCTACTGGAAGGATCTCGATCTCATGACATCGAGCGCCGGCCTCGGCGCCGGCAAGGTCCTGCCTTTCTTCGTGGATGCGGATGCCTCGGTGAAAAGCCCCGGCGGCTGGCCTGAGGGCGGTGTCACCCAGTTCGACCTGCCGAACAACCACCTTCAATATGCGGTGACCTGGTACGGGCTGGCGGCGGCGCTTCTCGCGGTCGTCTTCGGCGTCTGGTGGAAGCGCAGGCGCTCCGGCGGCGCGGAGCTTTGAGCAAACATTTTCCTTGGCGGGGCCGGATTGGCTCGCCTATATGGAGCCTGACGCATGTCGCGGAAAAGTGGGAACCGGTTTTCCGATCACGACATGCGCTAGGGAAAACGAAGCGTAACACGCTTCGGCGGTTAACGACGGAACGGGAATGAACATTCAGGTCACCAAACCGGCGCTCACGATAAGGCTTTGCGGCCCGCGGGGCTTCTGCGCAGGGGTCGATCGCGCCATCCAGATCGTCGTGCTGGCGCTGAAGGCCTATGGCGCCCCGGTCTATGTCCGCCATGAGATCGTCCACAACCGCTATGTGGTCGAAGGGCTGGAGGCCAAGGGCGCGATCTTCGTCGAGGAGCTCGATGAAATTCCGGACGAACACCGGGAGCAGCCGGTCGTGTTCTCTGCCCATGGCGTGCCGAAATCCGTGCCCGAGGATGCGCAGACCCGCAATCTCTTCTATCTCGATGCCACATGCCCGCTGGTCTCCAAGGTCCACAAGCAGGCCATGCGCCACCAGCGGCTCGGCCGCCACGTCGTTCTGATCGGCCATGCCGGTCATCCGGAGGTGATAGGCACGATGGGGCAGTTGCCGGAAGGCGCGGTCTCGCTGGTCGAGACCGTCGAGGATGCCGAGGCCTACCAGCCGGCCGATCCGGACACTCTCGGCTTCGTCACCCAGACGACCCTTTCGGTCGATGATACCGCTGGCGTCATTGCCAAGCTGCAGGAGCGGTTTCCGAATATCCAGGCGCCGGCCGCCGATTCGATCTGCTATGCGACGACGAACCGCCAGGAGGCGGTGAAGGCGGCTGCTCCCGGCTGCGATCTCTTCATCGTCGTCGGCGCTCCGAATTCTTCCAATTCCAAGCGGCTGGTGGAGGTCGCGTTGCGCGCCGGCGCCAAGCGGTCGCTTCTCGTGCAGCGCGCTTCCGAGCTCGATTGGAACGAGATCGGCGATATCGGCACGCTCGGCATATCCGCCGGAGCCTCCGCGCCGGAAGTGATCGTCGACGAGATCATCGACGCCTTCCGCGAGTGCTTCGATGCGCGGGTGGAGCTGGCGATCACGGCCGAGGAGAACGAGAACTTCCTGGTCAACCGGGAACTTCGCGGCGTTCCGCTGACCCGGGAAGACATGGCCTGGGTCAATGGGTGAGGGTGAGGAGCGGTCCGGCGAAGCCGGAGAAATCGATCCAGTGAATCGATTTCAGCGACGAACGCCCGGAGCTATAGCGAAGGGCCGGACGAGGCGGCGAAGGTAGCGGAGCAATTCGGAAACACTCCGAAGGACGAACGCCCGGAGCCATAGCGCAGGGCCGGGCGACGCTTCCGAATTCTACCTTTGAAATTTAAGAGAATAACGTGGCCGTTTACACCGATATCACCGAAGACGACCTCAAGCGCTTCCTCACCGAATACGATGTCGGTGAGCTTACCTCCTATAAGGGAATTGCCGAGGGCGTTGAGAACTCCAACTTCCTGCTGCACACCACCCGCGATCCGCTGATCCTGACGCTTTACGAGAAGCGCGTGGAGAAGGCGGATCTGCCGTTCTTCCTCGGTCTGATGCAGCACCTTGCCTCGAAGGGCCTTTCCTGTCCGCTGCCTCTGCCGCGCCGGGATGGGGCGCTTCTCGGTGAGCTTTCCGGTCGTCCGGCGGCGCTCATCTCCTTCTTGGAAGGCATGTGGCTGAGGAAGCCGGAGGCGAAGCATTGCCGTGAGGTCGGCAAGGCGCTTGCCGGAATGCATCTCGCTGGCGCCGATTTCACGATCGAGCGGCCGAATGCGCTTTCGCTCGAGGGCTGGAAGGCGCTTTGGGCGAAGTCCGCCGAGCGGGCCGACGAGGTCGAGCCTGGTCTGCAGGAAGAGATCGCGGCCGAACTGGATTTTCTGGCGGCGAACTGGCCGAAGGATCTGCCGGCGGGCGTCATCCATGCCGATCTTTTCCAGGACAACGTCTTCTTCCTGGGCGACCGGCTCTCCGGCCTGATCGACTTCTACTTCGCCTGCAACGACCTGCTCGCCTATGACGTCTCGATCTGCCTGAATGCCTGGTGCTTCGAGAAGGACGGTTCCTACAACATCACCAAGGGCTCGGCCCTGCTGGAAGGCTATTGCAGCGTGCGGCCATTGTCCGAAGCCGAGATTGCCGCCCTTCCGGCACTCTCCCGTGGCTCGGCGCTGCGCTTCTTCTTGACCCGCCTCTATGACTGGCTGACGACGCCCGCCGGCGCGCTGGTGGTCAAGAAGGACCCGCTGGAATATCTGCGCAAGCTGCGCTTTCACCGCCAGATCGCGTCCAGCGCGGAATACGGGCTGGCGCCGGAGATGGCCGGATCATGAAGCATGTCGAGATTTTCACCGACGGCGCCTGCTCCGGCAATCCCGGCCCCGGCGGCTGGGGCGCCATCCTGCGCTATGGCGAGGCGGAGAAGGAGATGTTCGGCGGCGAGGCTGAAACGACCAACAACCGCATGGAGCTGATGGCGGCGATCCAGGCGCTGAACGCGCTCAAAGCCGCTTGCGAGGTCGATCTCTATACGGACAGCGCTTACGTGAAGGACGGCATATCCAAATGGATCTTCGGCTGGAAGAAGAACGGCTGGAAGACGGCCGACAAGAAGCCGGTGAAGAATGCCGAACTCTGGCAGCAGCTCGAGGAAGCGCGTAATAAGCACAAGGTGACCCTGCATTGGGTCAAGGGCCATGCCGGACATCCGGAAAACGAGCGGGCCGACGAGCTTGCCCGCCTCGGCATGGCGCCGTTCAAGAAAAGGTAAGCGATCAAGGGAGCAGAAGAACATGGCGCAGAATATCTACGACAAGCCGGAATTCTTCGAAGGCTATAGCCAGCTTCCCCGCTCGGTGCATGGGCTGGCGGGTGCGCCGGAATGGCCTTCCATCCAGGCGCAACTGCCCGCGCTGAAGGGCCTGCGCGTCCTCGACCTCGGCTGCGGTTTCGGCTGGTTCTGCCGGTTCGCGGCAGGCGAGGGAGCCGCCTCCGTGCTCGGCCTTGATCTCTCGCAGAACATGATCGACAGGGCGCGGGCGGAAACCAGCGATCCCGCGGTTCGTTACGAGATCGCCGATCTGGAGCATGTCGAGCTGCCCGGGGCCGCCTTCGACCTCGTCTACAGCTCGCTCGCCTTCCACTATCTGGAGGATTTCGGGCGCATGGTTCGGAAGGTTGAGCGCGCGCTGGTGCCCGGCGGAAGCTTCGTCTTCACCATCGAGCATCCGATCTACATGGCGCCCACCCAGCCGGGTTTCCGGACGGACGAGGCCGGCCGCAGGATCTGGCCGGTCGATGGCTATTCCGTGGAAGGCAAGCGCACCACCGATTGGCTCGCCAAAGGCGTCATCAAATATCATCGCACGCTCGGCACCACGATCAATACGCTGATCGATGCCGGCTTCGTGCTTGATAGGCTGGTGGAATGGCATCCTTCGCCGGAGCAGCTTGCCGCAAATCCCGCCTTTGAGGAGGAGATGGATCGGCCGATGATGATGATCCTCTCCGCGCACCTGCCGGATTAGCACCGATGTCGTTCCGCATCCTCTCCCTGAACGCCTGGGGCGGCCGCGTCCACGAGCCGCTGATGCGCTATCTGCCGAAGGTCGATGCGGATGTGATCTGCCTGCAGGAGGTGACGCGCACCCCGTCGCGCGGGGCCGAATGGCTCGCCTATCGCGACGGATCGCTGGTGCTGCCGCAGCGCGCCAATCTGTTCGAGGAGGTGCGGGCGGCGCTTCCCGATTACGAAGCCTTCTTCGCGCCGGTCGCCCGTGGCGATCTTTTCGACGGCGACGAGGTGGTTGCCTCCGAATTCGGGCTCGCCACCTTCGTCAGGAAATCGCATTCGGTCATCGGCCAGGCGCTCGGCTTCATCCACGGCGCGTTCTCGGCGGATGGCTGGGGAGATCACCCCCGCTCGCGCAATGCCCACGGCGTCCGCGTCTTCAGCTATGGGCTGAACAGGGCGATGACAGTCGTCCAGCTTCATGGCCTGCGCGATCCCGCCGGCAAGGGCGATACTCCGGCGCGTCTTGCTCAGGCGCGTGCGCTGGTGAAGCTCGTCCGGCAGGTCTGGCAGCCGGGCGAGGGCCTGGTCGTCTGCGGCGATTTCAATGTGCTGCCGGATAGCGAAACGTTTCCGATCCTCGGCGAGCTCGGCCTAACGGAACTCGTCACCACGCGCGGCTTCACCGATACGCGCACCTCCTGGTATGCGAAGGACGGCCGGTATGCGGATTACCTGCTGACCACGCCCGATATCGGGATTGCCTGCTTCGAGGTGGTCGCCGAACCCGAGGTCTCGGATCACCGCGCACTGCTTCTGGAAATCGCCTGATCCCCAGTTGCGCTTGCGCCGTCAGCCACTATTCTGCCGCCAAAAGATCGGGAGGCTGGGACTATGATCCTTCATTGCGTGTTTCTTCGCTTCAAGGCATCCATGCAGGCGGCCGACAAGCAGGCTCTCTACGATGCCGTCGCGGCCTTGAAACAGGTCGTTCCCGGCATGCTCGACGTGAAATACGGGCCGAATATCTCACCGGAAGGGTTGAACGGCGGTTTCGTGGATGGATTCGTGGTGACCTTCGAGAGCCCGGAGGCCCGTGACGCCTATCTGGAGCATCCGGATCATATGGCGGTCGGAGAGCGCATCGTCAGCGCGACCGACGGAGGGCTCGCCGGCCTGCTGGTTTTCGATCTGGCGGTGTGACGGCGGAGCCTCGCGGCCCCGCCCGAATGTCGGATCAGATCTGCTCCAGCATCGTGGCGGCGCTGGAGACGGTCGCCTGGCCGGGGCTTTCCTCGATGTTGAGCGACTTCACCACACCGTCTTCCACCAGCATAGAATAGCGCTTGGAGCGAACGCCGAGCCCGCCGCCGGAAAGATCCGTATCGAGACCGACCGCCTTGGTGAAGGCACCGTCGGAATCGGCGAGGAAATGGATCTTGCCGAAGCCGCCGGTATGCTCGGCCCAGGCGCCCATCACGTGCCAGTCGTTGACGGCGATCACTGCGATGTCGTCGACGCCGCGGGCGAGAATGGTGTCGCGGTTTTCGAGGTAGCCGGGCAGGTGGTTCAGCGTACAGGTGGGCGTGAATGCGCCCGGCACGGCGAACAGCACCACGCGCTTGCCCTTGAAGAGCTGTTCCGTGGTGACCTCGACCGGACCTTCGGCGGTCTTTTCCTTGAATTTGGCTTCGGGCAGCTTGTCGCCGACGGCAATGGTCATGGTGCTCTCCTTCGTTCGGGCAAGTTGGGATGGCCCGCCCCTTCGCGGCGCACTATAGACCCAGCCGGATTGATGGCAAGGAAAGATGGCCGCAGAAAACGGGCCGTCATTCGAAGGTGAGCGAGGTCTCCATGGCGCGGTTTCCGGCGATCACCAGAATGCCCCAGCGCTGGCCCTTCATCTCGTAATCTTCCGGCAGCTTTCCGATGGGCATGTCGAGGGAATAGCTGTTGCCTTTCCGCTCGCCGTTGAGGCTGTCGAAGAGCACGTGTCCCTCCGGCCCGGTGACGAAGACTTGGGGCGCTTTCTCAACATCGGCCGGCAGTTCCAGGGTGAGCTTGAGGAGATCGCGGCTTTGCGTCACGGCGTAATGGGTGACCGAAAAATCGTCGGAAGGGGCCTCCGGCAGCGTCAGGGCTGCTTGGGAGAGGATCATCGCCTCTTCCACCGGCGTGCCCTTGACCGAGCCGAGCGCCAGCGTGAATTCCGCCTGGAAGGGAATGCAGATGTTGCGGCACAGCCCGATGAATGCGGAGGCGCCGAGACTGACGGGCGTTTCCGGATCGCTCACCGTGAGCTCGAAGGGAAAGGTCACGGCCTGATCGTAGCCGATGTCGCGCAGCTTGCCGCTGTCGATGCGTTTCGGCACGGGGTAGGAGATGCTGTCGAGCGTCACGCCGCCGGCCTTCGAGAAGACCATTTTGGGCGGGATTCCAGCGTCGCCAGGCTCGCGCCAATAGGTGATCCAGCCCGCCTTCGGCTCGATCTGCAGCGCCCCGCGCACCTTGCCGTTAGGCTCCGGCGGCAGCGCTATGATGCGCATCCGCCCGCCTTCGTTCTGCGCCCATGGCGTCATCTCGGCATTGGCCGTTGGGACGTGGTAGAGCAGCCCGCCAGCGGCCAGGGCGCCGGCAAGCGTCAGCGAGCGCCATCGGGAAGATAGGCGATTGGTTAAAATTCTTCTCATGCCGGCAATGCATTTAGCCGATCCGGCCGTCGCGGGCCAGTCACGAGCCCGAGAAGGCGATCATTTTCGGTTGATTGCGAAGGCACTCTGCCCCATCTTCATTTTATTGTTGTTCTGAAGCCTTCCGCCCGAGCCGGGTGGAAGAGCGGACTGGAGGCGCGATGGCCTTGTCGAGCTTGAAGGATACGGACGAGCGCGGCTTCCTGGATGGCCAATTCCTGATTGCCATGCCCGGCATGCAGGACGGCGATTTCGCTCGCGCTGTCGTCTATATCTGTGCTCACTCGCTCGCCGGCGCCATGGGTTTCATCATCAACCGGCCCCAGAACATCTCGTTCACGGATGTCCTGCTGCATCTCAAGCTCTGCGATCAGACCGAAGCCATCATGCTGCCGGATCAAACCCGCGATTTTCCGATCCTCTCAGGGGGGCCCGTGGAAACCGGCCGCGGTTTCGTCCTGCATTCGGATGATTTCCTCTCCGAATCCTCCATTCCCGTCAGCGAGGAGATTTCGCTGACCGCCACGCTCGACATTGTGCGCGCCATCGGTGAGGGCAGGGGGCCTGCCCGCGCCACCATGCTTCTCGGCTATGCCGGCTGGGGGCCAGGCCAGCTCGAGACGGAAATTGTCGGCAACGGATGGCTCACTTGCCCGGCTACGGAAGAGCTCATCTTTGACCGTGTGCTGGAGGGCAAGTACGAGCGGGCCCTGGCGCTCCTCGGCATCGCGCCGGAAATGCTGTCCAGCGAAGCCGGCCACGCCTGAGCGCGCAATCCGGCTGGAACCGAACAGCACGCCCCGCGTTTCCTGCGCTCCGGACGATGAGCGTCCGCAAACAGGGAGATGTGAAATGGGCAGCACCAAGGACAAACTGGCCGGCAAGGCCAATGAAGTGACCGGCAAGGCGAAGCAGGCTGCGGGCGCTGCGACGGGCAAGGACAGCCTTCGCGCCAAGGGCGCAACCCAGGAGGCTAAGGGACATGCGCAGCAGGCCAAGGGCAAGGTCAAGGATGCCGCCAAGAGCACGCTCGACCGTCTCTGACAGCCTCTCATCTTTTTGACGTAAAGACCTGCTCCGAGGGCCGCCGGGGCGGGTCTTCTTGTGTTAACGTTCAATGGAATTGTGCATGCGTCTTTACGATTGCGACCACTGCGGTCGACCCGTCCACTTCGATAACCGCTCCTGCGTGAGCTGCGGCCATCGTCTTGCCTTCGTGCCGGAGCGGCTGGCCATGCATGCTCTGCGGGAGGATGGGGACGGGACCTGGCATCTGGTCGCTCAGCCGGACTACAGGGTTCGGCTTTGCGCCAACGCAGCCATGGATATCTGCAATTGGACGGTCGCGGCGGAAGATCCGCATGCCTATTGCTCGTCCTGCCGGCACAACCGGCTGGTTCCCGATGCCTCCACGGAAGCCGGGCTCAACCAGTGGCGCCGCATCGGCCAGGCCCAGCGGCACCTCTTCTACTCGCTCCTGCGTTGGAACCTGCCCCTGACCGATCGGGAGGAAGATCCGCAAGGCGGTCTCGTCTTCGATTTCCTGGTGGATGAGATCGGGGCGGACGGCGTCGTCATCCCCGCCAGAACCGGCCATGAAAATGGGGTGATCGCCATCCGGGCGGCGGAGGCGGACGACCTCACGCGCGAAGAGGTGCGGGTCTCGATGAAGGAGCCCTATCGAACCCTGCTCGGCCATTTCCGTCACGAGATCGGTCACTACATCTGGAACAAGCTGGTGCGCGACGCCGATCGGCTGGAGCCCTTCCGGCTGGCGTTCGGCGACGAGCGCGAGGATTACGGTGCAGCGCTCAGGCGCCACTATGAGAACGGCCCGCCGGCGGGCTGGCAGGAAAACTGGATCAGCGCCTATGCGAGCGCTCATCCCTGGGAGGATTTCGCCGAATGCTTTGCCCATTACGTGCATATCGTCGATACGCTGGAGACCGCGCGGTCCTACGGCATGGCGATCGAGCCGCGCGGGCATGAGGATCTGGCCGCCGTCGTCGTCTTCAATCCCTATGCCGCCCGCGATGCCGAGCAGCTCGTCGCAGCCTGGATACCCTTCAGCCTGGCCCTGAACGGTATCCATCGCTCGATGGGCGTGCCGGATTTCTATCCCTTCATCCTCACGCCGACCGTGGTGGCGAAGCTCGAATTCATCCATGCCCTTATCCGGGCGCGGCATAGATGATGCCGCAGCTCCCCGGGGAGCTGCGGCGGATGCGGAGGCGCGAGACGTCAGAACGTCGTCTTCGTATCTAGCCCGAGTGCGATCCGGCCGGCAAAGTCGCTTTGCGGGCCGGTCCTCATCGGATGGTAGCGTGCGCCCTGCACATCCCGGAAACGGCGTTCCAGACCCTTGTCCCGATAGAAGGCGCAGCCGCCTGCCGTTTCCATGGCGAGTTCGGTTGCCGAAATCGCGTGGCGTGCCACAAGCCCGCGGCCGATCATGATTTCGTTGGTCGTCTCCGGCGAGGGATTGCCGCGCTCGGCAGTCGCAATCATGGCGGCATGGGCGTATTGCGCTGCCCGGAGCTCCGTTTCCATCTGACCGGCAAGCGCTATGACATGCGGGTCCGGCGCCCGCTGCTTAGCAATGGCAACCGCAATGTCGCGGGCGCTTTCCGCCACGCCCAGGTAGGCGGCGTAGATCAACGGGAAGGCGAGCATCGAGACGATGTGGAAGAGCATGTGCCATTCGCCTTGATTGCGTTTCAGTGCCACCGCCTCCTCGGGAACCACGTGCCCTTCCACGATCACGTCGTTGGAGCCGGTGCCGCGCATGCCGATCGCCTTCCATGTGGGGGCTACCCGCACATGCGGCGATTTCATCGGCAGGCCGAAGTGCAGGACCTTCGCTCCGTCCGGCTCCTCGATAACCGCGCCAGTCATCAGGATGTCGCCGGCGGGCGAACCGGAGGTGAAGATCTTCTGCGCCGTGATCCGATAGCCGCCTTCGACCTTCTCGGCCTTGCCGGAGCCCCTGATCCAATCGGAACCGCCGCTGGAAAGCAGGACCAGCCTTTCGGCGGCCACCCGCTTGAGAAGCGGCATGACAGGTGCCGCCTGCTGGTGCGTCCAGCGCCAGGCGGGAATGGCGACCTGATGGGTATGCATGGAGAAGGCAAGCGCAGTGGAGCCGCAATGATGAGCCAGCTCCTTGATCATCGCGCAAAGCTCTGCGATCTCGATGCCCCCGCCGCCGAGATCGGCCGGAACACCGGCTTCTACAAGGCCGGATTCCTTGAGCATCTGATAGTTTTCCGCGACGAAGGCATCGCCGTCATCCGCCGCCTCGGCCCGCGCCGCAAAGCTCGGCCCCAGCGACCGGGCGATGGCGACGACGCCGAGCGCCGCCGGACCGGTATTAAGTTCACTGACTGCTGACATGGTCATGTTCCTCCCATTGAGACGGAGGCGATTGTCGGCGGGGGTGGGATACTCCTCAAGTACAGGAAGTGTACTTCGGCCGCGTCTGCTATTGCCACTATTGGTGGCGGAGGTTTGCGGGCTGGAAGGTACATAAAGTGTATTTTGCAGGCGGGCCGGAGGGTCTATATTTCTTCTTTGGCCAATGAGGAGGGTGCCGTCATGGAAATGACTGCAAGCTACGGCCAGTTCTGTCCCGTCGCGATGGCTGCCGAGGTGTTCTGCACCCGGTGGACGCCGCTTGTCCTGAGAGAGCTTCTCTGCGGCAGCCGCCGCTTCAATGATCTGAGGCGCGGCGTGCCGCGCATGTCGCCGACGCTTTTGTCGAAACGCCTCAAGGAGCTTACCCAGGCGGGCATCATAGAAAGCCGCAGAAGCGCGGACGGAAGTATGGAATATCACCTGACGCCCGCGGGAGAGGAACTGCGCGAAGTGGTGATGGCGCTGGGTTTCTGGGGACAGCATTGGGTCGAAAGCGATCTCGCGCTGAGGAAGCTCGATCCTTCGCTTCTGATGTGGGATATGCGCCGGCACCTCGATCCGGACCCCATGGTCGCGGGGCGCTGCACGATCCTGTTCCTTTATCCGGACCTGCCTTCCGCCCGGCAGAGATACTGGCTGGTCGTGGAGGGGCGCGACGTGGATGTCTGCTCGACCGATCCCGGTTTCGAGGTGGATCTCTATGTCGAGTGTTCGCTGCGCACCATGACGGCCATCTGGATGGGGCTCGCTACCGTGCGAAGCGAGGTGGAGGAGGGGCGTCTGGAAATTGACGGCGATCCCGTGCTTGCGGCCTCCATGCAGCAATGGCTTGGGTTGAGCCCCTTCGCCCGCGAAGGGAAGGCGGCAAGCACGGCGGCCTGAGCTCTTGCGCTCAGGCCCGTTTGGTCAGCGGAAAACGCTCTTTCAGCAAACGCAGCACCGCATCGGCCGGCGCAGGCGGGCTGAAGAGGAAGCTCTGGGCGAAATGGCAGCCCATCTTGGCGAGCTCGGCCGCATCCTCGTCGGTTTCCACGCCCTCCGCCACCACGGTCATCTCCAGCGCGCGGGCCATGGCGATCACCGAGCGCAGCAGCACGGCCCGTTTATCGGAGGTATCGCCGACGAGCGCCTTGTCGAGCTTGATCGTGTCGAAGGGGAACTGCGTCAGATAGGCGAGTGAGGAATAGCCGGTGCCGAAATCGTCGAGCGCGAGGCTGAGCCCCGTCTCTTTCAGCCGCGCGAGCACGAGGCGCGCCTGTTCCGGGTTTTCCATCATCACCGATTCGGTGAGTTCCAGCTTGAGCTGCGCGGGATTGACCTGCGTCTTGGCGAGCAGCGTGCGCACGTCGTTGTAGAGCTCGGCGTTGAGAAGCTGGGCGCTGGAAAGGTTGGCGGAAACGAAGATCGGCAGCTCTCCCGTATGCTGCTGCCAGTCCATCAGGTCGTTCGCCGCGCGGTCGAGCGCGAACATGCCGAGTTCCCCGATGAGGTCCGACATTTCCGCGATCGGGATGAATTCGGAGGGCGGAATGCTGCCGCGTTTGGGATGCTCCCAGCGCAGCAGCGCCTCGAAGCCGGCGATCTCGCCGTCCTTCAGCTGGATGATCGGCTGATAGGCCAGCGAAAGTTCCTTGCGCTCGATCGCCCGGCGAAGGTCCGTCTCGATCTGCAGCCGGTCGGTTCCGGAGGAGCGGAAGGCCGGCCGGAACGGCTCGACCCGGTTGCCGCCCGCGCGCTTGGCCCGGTACATGGCGAGCTCCGCGTCGGCGAGCAGGCTGGCGGCGCTTTCCTGCTGGTCCACCCAGGAGGCGAGCCCGATCGAGGCCGTCAGGATGATCTCGCGGCCCGCGAAATTGATCGGCACCATGATCGCCTTGGAAACCGCATCGGCAAAATCGGCCACCTTCACCGGATCGCGTTCGGAAACCAGGATGAGGCCGAACTGGTCGCCGTTGAGGCGGGCGAGCGTATCCTGCGGCTTGAGGAGACGCCTGAGCCGGCGCGTCAGCGCGATCAGGATGTTGTCGCCCGCCGCGATCCCGAGCGAATCGTTCACTTGCTTGTAGCGGTCGATGTCGATCGACAGCACGGTCGGCCGCACGGTGTCGCCGCCCGGCGCCAGCGTCAGCACGGCCTGCAGCCGATCGAGGAAGACCTGGCGGTTCGGCAGGCCCGTGAGGTTGTCGTGCACCGCATCCTGCAGCAGGCGTTCGACGGAGTTCTTCTGCTCGGTGATGTCGACGACGGTGCCGACGCAACGGATGATCTCGCCGTCGGAGCCGAGCACCGGCCGCGCGCGAATCTGCAGCCAGTGGAAATGCCCGTCCTCGGCGCGAATGCGGAATTCGTGGTTCAGTCGGCCACGCCGGTGTTCGAGCAGCACATCGAGCGTGGCGCGGAAGCGGTCGCGATCGTCTGGATGAAGGCGCGGCAGCCAGTTGCGGACCGGTCCGTGCATGGAGCCCGGCGAAAGCCCGAGGCGCGTGGATATGTCGGGCGTGGTGACGACGCGGTCGCGCGCCACGTCCCAATCCCACACGGTGTCGCCGCTGCCGGTCAGCGCCAACGACTGGCGCTCGAGATCGGAGAACAGGCCCTGCTGGTAGGCGCCGCCGGCAAAGGCGTGCTGCATCACCGTGAAGCCGATCAGGAGCACGATCAGCACCAGGCCGCCGCCGAGCGCCGGCTGGATGATGTCGTTGTCGAGGCGGCCCGTCACCGTCAGCCAGGCGCCGAACAGCCAGACCAGGATCAACCCCCAGGTCGGCACCAGCAGGATGGCGCGGTCATAGCGGTTGAAGCCGAGATAGACGATGAGCAGGATGCCCGCCGTCGAGGTGAGCGCGAAGGAAAGCCGCGCGATGCCGGAAGCGATGGAGGGATCGTAGATCGCCACGCCGAAGAGCAGCACCAGACCCACTATCCAGGCAAGCGTGGCATAGCCGAGATGCACGTGCCAGCGGTTGAGGTTGAGATAGGTGAAGAGGAAAATCACCAGTGAGGAGGCGAGCGCCACTTCCGCGCAGGCGCGCCATATTCGCTGGTCGCTGGAGGTGATGGTGATGAGCTTGTCGAGGAAGCCGAAATCCACGCAGATATAGGCGAGCACCGCCCAGGCGAGCGCGGCCGCGGCTGGCAACATGGAGGTGCCCTTCACCACGAAAAGGATGGTCAGGAACACCGCAAGCAGGCCGGCGATGCCGAGCACGATACCGCGATAGAGCGTGAACGCGTTGACCGTGTCCTTGTAGGCTTCCGGCTCCCACAGATAGATCTGCGGCAGTTGCGGGGTTGCGAGTTCCGCAACGAAGGTGATGACCGAGCCCGGATTGAGCGTGATGCGGAACACGTCCGCATCGGGGCTCGGCTCGCGGTCGAGCGCGAAGCCTTCGGAAGGCGTGATGGCGATGATGCGCTGCGAGCCGAGGTCAGGCCAGAAAAGCTGTGAATTCACGAGCCGGAAATGCGGCGCCACGATCACGCGTTCGAGCTGTTCTTCGGAAACGTTGGCAAGCGCGAAGACGGCCCAGTCGCCCTGATGCCGGGGAGAACTCGCCCGTACCTCGATGCGGCGGCGGATGCCGTCGGCGCCGGCGGCCGTCGAAACCTGAAAGGCCTCTCCCTGGTTGGTGTAGATGTCGGTCGTCTCGGTGAGATCGAGCGCCGTATCGTCACGGGAAATCTTCACCGGCTCGGCCGCCCGTGCGGGGTGCGCCCCGAGCACGGCCGTCACCGTCATCAGGGCAAGAAGCGCTGCGAGCCAGCGGAGCGGAAGGACAAGACCTAGGCGGCGGGTACTCATGATTTCAGCATCTTCCCGAATTCGCCATCCTCCGGCAGCCGGGAATACATCACGTGATCGCGCCACTCGCCGTTAATCTTCAGATATTTCCGCAAAAGACCTTCCCGCACGAAACCGGCCTTCTCAAGAAGCCGCACACTTTTCCAGTTCTCCGGAATACAGGCTGCCTCAATCCGGTGCAACTGAAGTTCGCCGTAGATGTAGGGGATGGCCAGATTGAGGCCGGAAAGCATGTGGCCTTGCCCGGCGTGACGCTCTCCCATCCAATAGCCGATCATGCAGCTTTGCGCCGCCCCCCGGCGGATATAGCCGATGGTGAGACCGCCCAGCAGTTCCATGTCCTGGCGGCGGAAGAGGAGAAGGGGAACGGCAAGCCCGGAATTGAATTCCTGCCCGCAGCGTATCACGCGGGCGCGGAACGAGCTTTCGGTCAGGTCGTCGCTGCGCCAGACCGGCTCCCAGGGCTGCAGAAAGGCACGGCTCTCGTAGCGGAGCGCATGCCACTGCCTGTAATCCGAATAGCGGGGCAGGCGCAGCATGTGGTTCTCGCCGTAAAGCTCTGGTGTGTCCGGCTGCCGCGACAAGAACCGAAACACCGATTTTGCCATGCCCTTGCTCCAGGCGCCCTTTAACTTGCGGCTTTCTGCGTCCTTGCCCCGGGCGAGGAAAGCGCAGCGGAGATTTCCGACATGGGTGCCAGCCTTTCGATGGGGCCCACGGCCGACAATGTCGGAACTGTATCGAAAAACAGCCGGCCGGCAAGATCGGTCAGGCGTTCTGTCGTAATTCCCTCGAGGCGCTCCATCATTTCCTGGTTGGGGATGATGCGCCCGTAAAGGATCATCTGCCGGGCCATCTGGCCGGCGCGTGCCGCCGGGCTTTCCTGCCCCATCAGCAATTGCGCCCTGATCTGGGCGCGGGCGCGGTCGATCTCCTGATTGTCGATCCTGTCGGAAGCCTTGCGCAATTCGTCAATGACGACCGGCACCAGGTTCGGCAGCTCGTCGCCGCTCGTTGCCGCATGAACGCCGAAGATGCCGGTGTCCGAAAAGCCCCAATGGAAGGCGTAGACCGAATAACAGAGGCCGCGATGCTCGCGCACCTCCTGAAAGAGGCGGGAGGACATGCCGCCGCCCAGGATATTGGCGAGAATCTGCGAGCAATAGAAGTCGCGCATATGGTAGGCCTTGCCCTCGAAGCCGAGGAGGAGCTGGGCATCCATAAGGTCGCGGCTTTCCCTTGCGTCACCGCCGATATAGCGGGCCGCATCGAAGACCGGAGGCGCGCTCGCACTTTGCGGCAGCTTTGCAAAGCCCTGCTCCACCTGGCGGCAGAAGGTCTCGTGATCGACAGCCCCGGCGCCGACGACGAACATGCGATCGGTCGTGTAATTGCGAGAGAGATAGCCGCGGATCTGGTCCGGCGTGAAGCTTTTCACCTTTTCCGGCGTGCCGAGAATGGGCCGGCCGATCGTCTGGCCGCGATAGGCGACCTCCGAGAAACGGTCGAAAACCACGTCATCCGGCGTGTCGTTGGCGGCGCCGATCTCCTGCAGGATGACGTGTTTCTCACGCCGTAGCTCTTCCTCGTCGAAGACCGATTCCGTCAGGATGTCGGCGAGGATGTCGACCGCGAGCGGGACATGATCCTTCAGCACACGGGCATAATAGGAGGTGGTTTCGGTGGAGGTGGCGGCATTCAGCTCGCCGCCGACATTCTCGATCTCCTCGGCGATATCGCGGGCGCTTCGCCGGGTGGTGCCCTTGAAGGCCATGTGCTCGAGGAGGTGGGCGATACCGTGTTCTTCTTCGGTCTCGTTGCGAGACCCCGATTTGATCCAAACCCCGAGCGCCACGCTCTCCAGATGGGGCATCGTCTCGGTCACTACCGTCAGCCCGGAGGAAAGCCGGGTGATTTGTACATTCATAGTCTGTCTTTCCGGGCGCCGCCGATACTCAGTTCCTTGCCCGCGCATGCTCGCCGATGAATTTTTCGACGGCCTTGAGGTCCGGTTCCAAGACGTTGAAGCGCTCCTCCCTGTCCATCAGATCGGCGAGCCATGATGGAAGCGCGGGATCAATTCCGCAAGCGGATTTTACCGCGGCGGGGAATTTGGCCGGGTGCGCGGTTGCCAGCGTGACCATCGGACTGGACGGTCTTGAGTTCTTTTTCGCGACGAAAACGCCGGTCGCGGTATGCGGATCGATGAGGTAGCCGGTCGCCTCAAGCGTCTCCCGGATCGTCGCCGCCACCTGGCGTTCGGTGGCGCGTCCGGCGCGGAATTCGCGCTTGATGGCTTTCAGCGCCGGCGGCTGGATTTCGAAGGCTCCGGACTGCTTGAGGCCCGCCATGGCGGAGCGGATGGAGGAGGCGTCGCGCCCATAGGCCTCGAACAGCAGCCGTTCGAAATTGGAGGAAATCTGGATGTCCATGGAAGGCGATGTGGTCGCCTTGACGCCCTTCATCTCGTACCGTCCACTCTTCAGCGTCCGGGCGAGGATGTCGTTGTCGTTGGTGGCGATCACCAGTCGGTCGATCGGCAGCCCCATCTTCTTGGCGACGTATCCGGCGAAGATATCGCCGAAATTGCCGGTGGGCACGGTGAACGAGATTTTCCGGTCCGGTGCGCCGAGCGAAACCGCGGCGGTGAAGTAATAGACAACCTGCGCCATGATGCGCGCCCAGTTGATCGAGTTCACGCCGGAAAGCTTCAGCCGGTCGCGGAAGGCGGTGTCGTTGAACATCTCCTTCACGAGGTTCTGGCAGTCGTCGAAATTGCCCCTGACCGCAAGCGCATGCACGTTGGTGGCGTTCGAGGTGGTCATCTGCCGCTGCTGGACGGGGGAGACCTTGCCGTGCGGGAAGAGGATGAAGATATCGGTGCGGTCCCGCCCGGCGAAGGCATCGATCGCAGCGCCGCCGGTATCGCCGGAGGTTGCTCCGACGATGGTCGCGCGTTCGCCGCGTTCGGCAAGCACGTAATCCATTAGCCGGGCGAGCAGTTGCATCGCCACGTCCTTGAAGGCGAGCGTCGTGCCGTGAAAGAGTTCCAGCACGAAATCGTTGGACCCCGTCTGGACGAGTGGCACCACCGCCGGATGGCGGAACGTGGCATAGGCCTCGTCGATCATCGCCTTCAGCTTGTCGGCGGGGATCTCGTCGCCCACGAAATGTTTCAGGATCTCGAAGGCCACGTCCTGATAGGGTTTTCCCCGCAGCGCCCTGATCTCGCGCTTCGTCAGTGCCGGCCATTCGCGGGGCACGTAAAGGCCGCCGTCGCGAGCGAGTCCAGCCAGCAGCGCGTCACGGAAGCCGAGCGCGGGCGCTTCGCCCCGGGTAGAAATGTAGTCCACGACCTTCAATCCCCAATCGATTTTTCTTCGCGCCGCTGGTATAGACCAGGAAAATTGGCCATGAAAGGCCACAAAACGTGATCGCAGACCGGTTGCTGCGGAACAACGGGAAGAGGTGAAGAGAGTTGAGTAAGGTGTTCGGCAAGATATCGCGCGCGCTTGTCTCCATATCGCTCCTGGCTGTCGCGGCCGGCTGCAATTCTTCCTCGGAAGGTGGAGGGCTGGGGCTCGGCCAGCAGGCTTCCGCGGAGGCGCAACAGCCGGCGACGCCGGTGGTTCAGGCTTTCTGCCCGCCCGTGGTGATGCGTGAGGAGGCGGCTTTCCATCGTGTCTATGCACGCGGTGGCCAGGACGATCCGGAGAAGCTCCTCTATCAGGCGTCGCTTGCGGACGCGACCCGCGCCTGCACCGCAAACGAAACGACCCTGACCATCAACGTGGTCGCCCAGGGACGGCTCGTCACCGGCGCGGCCGGGGCTTCGGGCCCGGTCTCCCTACCGATTCGGGTGGAAGTGATCGATGGCGACAACGTCCTCTATTCGCAGGTCGTCAATTTCAGGGTCGACCTGCCGCCGGGCGCGCCTTCGACCCAGTTCGTCTTCAACAAACCGGATGTCTCCATTCCGAACGGACAAGGCGGTGCCTCGCGCTTCACGCGTGTTCGCCTCGGCTTCGAGACGGGACCGGCGAAGAAGGCCCGGTCCTGATAGCGGATGTTTAGACCGCGCCCGCCCATTCGGTGAGCGCGGCGACCACCGCCGGCAGATCGACCATGCGCGAAATCACGGTTTCAGCGCCGGCATCCGTCAGCCGGTCGGAATGGCTCGCATAGGTGTGCGAGGCGCCGGTGAAGCCGACGACGCGCATGCCGGCCGCGCGTGCGCCATGGATGCCGTGGACCGAATCTTCGATCACCAGCACCTTGGACGGCGAGACGTTGAATTGCTCGGCTGCGTGCAGGAAAATGTCCGGCTTCGGCTTTGCCCGATCGGGGCCGAGATCCTTGGCCGAGAAGATGTGGGGCGCGAAATAGGGCTTCAGCCCGACCTTGGTCAGCATCATGTCGAGCCGGTGAGAGCTCGAATTGGAGCAGATGCAGCGCTGCGTGGTGAGGCGCGCAAGGGCGAACTTCACGCCATCGATGATCTTCACTTCGCGCGCGAGCTTGGCGTCGAGCAGCTTTTCCGATTTGTCGAGCAGCGAGGCGGAGAAGGGGATGTCCGCTTCTTTCTCGACCGCCAGCAGAATGTCCTTCCAGGTCAAGCCTGCGAAGCGCTCGCCCATTTCCTCGACGCTGATCGGATAGCCGGCCTCGGTGAGCAGCCGTGATTCCACCTGTGCCGCGATGATCTCGGAATCGACCAGAACGCCGTCGCAATCGAAAATGATGAGGTCGAATCCACTCATGATGAAACGCCTTGTTGGGGGAGGTACGGGGCCTTTTATACGAGGCGCGCGGCAAGCTCAACCGATGCGGCTGCATGGCAGGGGTGCAGCCCTCGACAACCCCAGGCAGGCCGTCTAATGAACGCACATGGGCAAGGAGCCGGAAGACACAATCGCCAGCCGCATCAGCAGGGAGCTTGCCGATCGCATCGTGCGCGGCGAACTGGCGCCGGGCGCCCGCCTCCGCCAGGATCACATAGCCGAGGAATTCCAGACCAGCCACGTGCCGGTGCGTGAGGCCTTCCGCCGGCTGGAGGCGCAGGGGCTGGCGATCAGCGAGCCGCGCCGTGGCGTGCGGGTCGCTTCCTTCGATCTGGCCGAAGTCCGCGAAGTGGCGGAAATGCGCGCCGCCCTCGAAGTGCTGGCATTGCGCCATGCGGCGCGCCACCTGACGCCCGCGATCCTTGAAGCCGCGGAAGAGGCGACCCGCGAGGGCGATGCCGCAGCCGACGTGCGGGCCTGGGAGGAGGCGAATCGCCGCTTTCACCGGCTCATCCTGACCCCCTGCGGCATGAACCGCCTGCTCGCCTCGATCGACGATCTGCACGCCGCGAGCGCCCGCTTCCTCTTCTCCGCCTGGCAGTCCGGCTGGGAAAAACGTACCGACCACGACCACCGGGCCATTCTGCTGGCGCTTCGTCAGGGGCGGACGGAGGAGGCCTGCGGCATCCTCGAAAAGCACGTGCAGTGGATCGGCCGCGCACCCCAGAGCGTGAAATCCGGCGCTGCACGCGAAGCCTTCGCCATCGTCGGTTGACGATTTCTCAAAAATTATAGATTTTTTTAAATCTGCATTTTCCCTGGAAAATTCAGAGGTTTTTGGCTCTTCTTTGCCTCGAAGTTTCGGCATCTTTCGGAACGGCGCTTGCCTTTGGGAAAAATCGTCGGCATGAAAATATATGGGAATCGAATTTTATCTATAATTTGAAAAAGGAGAGGCAAATGTCCCTGACCAATTCCTATGAGACCCTCGTATTCGACCCTCTGCGGCTGGCCGACCGCTCGCTCGCGACGAAGGCGGTTTTCGTCCTCGCCGGCACGCTCGTGCTGGCGCTCGCCTCGCGCATTTCGGTGCCTATGTATCCGGTGCCGATCACCATGCAGACCTTTGCGATCACCATGATCGGCGCGCTTTACGGCTGGCGGCTCGGTGGCCTCACGGTGCTTGCATGGCTTGGCGAAGCAGCGCTGGGCGCGCCGGTTCTCGCCAACGGATCAGGCGGGCTTGCTCCTTTCGTCGGTCCAACCGCGGGCTATCTCGCGTCTTTCCCGATCATCGCCGCACTTGTGGGCTGGCTTGCCGAGCGTGGCTGGACCGGCGAAAAGATGGTGCGGAGCTTTTTCGCGCATTTCAGTGCCAATCTGCTCTGCCTGGCGATCGGCGGTGCTTATCTCTCGTGGCTGATGGGAATTGAGAAGGGCTGGCTCCTGGGCGTCGCTCCCTTCATTCTCGGGGCCTTCCTGAAGTCCGCTTTGGCGGCTGCCGTGCTCAAGGGCGTGCGGGCCTATAGCGGTCGCACCGATCTCAATTGACGATCCGGCTTCGGGCCCATCATCTCCTCTGCATGCTGACATTCGTCGGTGAAGGCTATAGTCCGGCCTTCACCGCGAATTACCGCCGCATCGCCGAGCGGCTGTCGGCGGGGGAGGAGATCGAGATCGTCCATGGTCCGGACGATATCTGCGCTCCGCTCCTGGCCGATGCCGACGCGCATTGCTTCCGACAGAGCGTCGAAACGAGAGATCAACTCGCCGCGAGTGATGTCGGCGCGCTGCTCGGCATGGCGATAGTGGAGGGGTTGGTGATCCGGCCCGATGCGGCATTCCTGGCGAAGCTTCGCGAGGGATTTTCAAAGCATTCCGTTCGCGGGGCCTGTAGCGGCTGCGAATGGAGCTCCTTGTGTGATCGCATCGCGACCGAAGGCTTCGACGGCGTTCTGGTCGGTCCGGCCCGTCTCACTCGGCCGGAAACAGCGAGAGAAACTTCCGCTCGCCGGATGGGGTGAAGAGGATCGCGCGGCTATCCTCACTCCGCCGCGCCCAGCCGTTTTGGAGGAAGTGCGAAAGCAATGCCTTGCCGAGCGTGCCGGCAAGGTGCGAACGGCGCTCGCTCCAGTCGAGACAGGATTTGCAGAGCGGCCGCCTGCTCGAAGCGAGCGTATCGAGATCGATGCCGATTTCGGAAAGCCGGTCGCGGCCCTGATCCGTGAGCCGGAGGTTTTCGCCCTCCGCATCGATCGCCCCGCTCTGCACGAAGCTGTCGAGCATCCGCACCCCGTAATCTCCGGCAAGATGGTCGTAGCAGACGCGCGCTTTGCGCAGCGCGGGGTCTTTCGGTCCTGGCCGATGGCGCAGATGCCCGCGGCTTGCGGCAAAAACCATGATGCCTTCCAGAAGCGAAGCCGTTGCAGTATCCGCGAGCGCATAATAGCGGTGCCGGCCCTGCTTCCGCTGTGAGATGATGCCGCCGTCTTCGAGCTTGGAAAGATGAGAGCTTGCCGTCTGCAGCGTCACGCCGGCGGCCTGGGCAAGTTCGGTCGCCGTCAGCGCTCGGCCGCCCGTCAGCGCAGTCAGCATGTTGGCGCGTGCCGGATCGCCGATCAGCGTGCCTATGCGGGCTATGTCGGGACCTTCCTTCATACTTCGATCATAACCGAAGCATCTCCGTCGCACAACGTGTCAAAGTCATCCCATGAAAAACGGAGAGACAACATGATTACCTGCTTCATCCGCTACGAGATCGACCCTTTCAAGAAGGAGAAATTTGCGGATTATGCCCGCGCCTGGGGCCAGGCTATCCCACGTTGCGGAGCAGACCTGATCGGCTATTTCGGCCCGCACGAGGGCTCGGCCACCACTGCCTACGGCCTCTATAACATCGAGAACCTCGCGGCCTACGAGGCCTATCGCGCGCGTCTGGCGGAAGACCCGCTGGGCCGCGAGAACTACGAGTTCGCCAAGCGCGAGCGCTTCATCCTGAAGGAAGACCGCATTTTCCTGAAGAACATGTCCCTGCCGCACGGAGCTTTCGTAAAGCCATGATCGCCGTCATCTTCGAAGTGCTGCCCTATATGGGCGAACGCCACAGATATCTCGACCTTGCGGGCGAGCTTCGCTCCGAACTCGAAAAGATCGATGGCTTCATCTCCATCGAGCGGTTCGAGAGCCTGACGCTGCGCGGCAAGATCCTGTCGCTCTCCTTCTGGAGGGATGAGGAGGCCGTGCGGCAATGGCGCAATCTCGAGAGCCACCGCGCGGCCCAGCGCGCCGGCCGCAACGGCATCTTCGCCGATTACCGCCTGCGGATAGGCCATGTGGTGCGCGACTACGGCATGACCGAGCGCGCCGAGGCACCGGAGGATAGCCGGGAAGCGCATGCGGCTTAGTAGGACTGGTCCACCTGCTTTTGAATGGCCTCAATCGCGATCCGAAGTCTGGGAAGCTCATCGATGATAACGCCCCAGATGATCTTGTCGGACAGGCCATGATATTCGTGTCTCAACACGTTTCCGATGCCCTTGACCCGCGGCCAAGGTATTTCCGGCCGCGTATTCTTGAGCTCGGCCGGAATACTGCGACTGGCCTCCGAGATTATCTCGACGGCACGCTCCAGCCCGAGTTTTAGAATTGGGTCATTCTGGTAATCAGTGAATGACTTCCCTGCAATCGCCGTCTCGACGATAGCGATCGATTGAAGAATGTCATTGAGAAAATGCCGGATTTCACGCGCCATTAAAAGACCTGCACGGCGGAGTTTTCGATCTTGTCCTTCAGCATCGGATGCAGGCTGTCTCGCGTGGTTACATCGACCGGCAGATGCAACTCGTCTTCCAAAAAGAGTTTGATGCCAACGAGGTCGAACGCGTTGAAGCGGCTCTGCGGATCGTAATCGATGAACAGGTCGAGGTCGCTCGTTTCCGCGGCCTCGTCCCTTGCAACCGAGCCGAAGAGATAAAGCGAGGTCGCGCCGAGTGCCCGGATGGCATCGGCATTCCGTCTCAGTCTTTCGATCGCTTCGTCCTTTTTCATGGGCATCATTCTAGCGCATGGGCTCACGTCTTTCCATGTGTCCGGATTTTTTCTCGAAATCGCTCATGCGCTTCAGGTTTTGGTAACCAACTTGGGTAACCATAACAGCCAGTAAAGAGTATTAGCGTAGCGAGTATCCCATGGCGTCTGTCCTGCCGCTCGCCGACCTGAAAGTTCAGGCTCGGCCAGCCTCCTGGCTTAATTCCATCATCAAGGGCGATTGCGTGGCCGCGCTGGAAGCGCTGCCGGATCAGTCCGTCGACGCGATCTTCGCCGATCCTCCCTACAATCTCCAGCTCGGCGGCACGCTGCACCGGCCGGATCACTCGGTGGTGGATGCCGTCGATGACGAGTGGGATCAGTTCGCCTCCTTCGAGGTCTATGATGCCTTCACCCGCGCCTGGCTGCTCGCCTGCCGGCGCGTTCTGAAGCCGAACGGCACGATCTGGGTCATCGGCTCCTATCACAACATCTTCCGCGTCGGCACGATGCTGCAGGACCTCAACTTCTGGATCCTGAACGATATCGTCTGGCGCAAGACGAACCCCATGCCGAACTTCAAGGGCCGTCGCTTCCAGAACGCGCATGAGACAATGATCTGGGCCAGCCGTGATCCGAAGGCCAAGGGCTATACCTTCAATTACGATGCGCTGAAGGCCTCCAACGACGACGTTCAGATGCGCTCGGACTGGCTCTTCCCGATATGCTCTGGCCACGAGCGGCTGAAGGGCGAGGACGGCAAGAAGGTTCATCCGACCCAGAAGCCGGAGGCGCTGCTCGCCCGGGTCATCATGGCTTCCACCAAGCCCGGTGATGTCGTGCTCGATCCCTTCTTCGGTTCCGGCACCACCGGCGCCGTCGCCAAGCGCCTCGGCCGAAACTTCGTCGGCATCGAACGCGAGCAGGACTATATCGATGCCGCCACCGCCCGCATCGCCGCCGTCGAGCCTCTCGGCAAAGCCGAGCTGACGGTCATGACCGGCAAGAAGGCCGAGCCGCGCGTCGCCTTCAACACGCTGATCGAAAGCGGGCTGGTCAAGCCCGGACAGGTGCTGACGGACGCCAAGCGTCGCTACAGCGCCATCATCCGCGCCGATGGCACGGTTGCTTCGGGCGGCGACGCCGGCTCCATTCATCGTCTCGGCGCCAAGGTCCAGGGGCTCGATGCCTGCAACGGATGGACCTTCTGGCACTTCGACGACGGACAATCCCTGCGTCCGATCGACGACCTGCGCGCGGTTATCCGCAGTGGTCTTGCGAAACTGGACTGATCCACCGGTCCTCAAGCCCGATCTCGAAATTCCTTCTCTCGGTTTCACCTCTAGTCCCGAAGAAGGATAATTGACGCCCGGGGAGGCTGACCCCGGGCGTCAATAGTCTGCCGCCGTCCGCTTAGGGCGCGCGGCATCCGATGAGGTCAGGCCGCTTCCAGAGCGCTCATCGCCAGCCGGCGCGCGATCTCGCGAGCCTGCGCTTCGGCAAGTTCTACGGATACTCTGTGCCGGTCGTCCTTGAATTCCTGGTATTCGATCGCGACGGTTTCGATTGCGTCCGCTGAGACGCCGAAATAGTGGGCGCAGGCGGCAATCGCCGGGTCGAGCGCGTTCATATGCGCGCGCAACCCGCCCGGCGCGAAGCCGAATTCCCCGCGCGACGACAACACGACGAGCCGCTTGCCCGAAAGTATCGGCGCGATGGGTATGTCGCCCCGTGAAAGATCGAACGAGAAGGTGCGGCCGATTCGGGCGACATGGTCGATCCATGCCTTCAACGTGGATGGAATGCCGTAATTGTACATGGGCACGCCCATGACAAGGATATCCGCCTCAATGACCTCGTCGATAAGCCGGTCGGAAAGCGCCAGCTTTTCGGTCATCCAGCTTTCGCGCGTCTCCGGTGGGGTAAACGCGGCATGAATGAAGCGGTGATCTATCGGTGGAACCGGAAAACGCCCCACATCCCGCGTGACGATACGGGCCGAGGGAGCCTGCCGCCGATACTCCTCGATGAAGAGATTGGTCAGGCGGCGGGTCAGCGAGCGGTCTTCGAGTTGGGCGCTCGAATCGATGCGCAGCAGGGTGGTCATGGTATCTCCTTGTCTCTGGTCGCGGGCAAAAGCCCGCTTCGGGGCCAAGAGCTACCAGCGGCCGAAAGGCTTGGCGAAAGCGAATATTTCAGAGATAAGGTGAATGAGATTCATCTTCCGAGCTCCCGAAAAGAGATCGACATGCGCCGATTGCCGCCTTTGCACGCGCTCAGGGCCTTCGAAGCCGCCGCCCGGCATCTCCACTTCTCCAAGGCGGCGGAAGAGCTCAACCTGACGCCGACGGCGGTCAGCCACCAGGTTCGCCATCTCGAAGACATTCTGGGCGTCACGCTCTTCCACCGCTATCCTCGTCCGGTTCGTCTGTCGCCGGAAGGCGAGACGCTCTATCCGGTGCTGAGAGAAGCGCTCGATCGCGTTGCCGCGGCGGTCGAGGATATCTCGGCCGTGCGTCTGGATCGGC
Source organism: Rhizobium sp. LC145 (assembly GCF_001005825.1). GTDB lineage: Bacteria > Pseudomonadota > Alphaproteobacteria > Rhizobiales > Rhizobiaceae > Neorhizobium. The sequence goes on along the minus strand of NZ_LBHV01000007.1, from coordinate 277,746 downwards.
CGCTGACCGTCTCCGTCACGATGGCTTTTGCAAGCCGATGGCTGACGCCGCGCCTGCCAAGCCTGCGGGCCGAAACCGGCCTTGCTTTCGCGATCGAAGCGGAGGATCGGCCGGTGGATCTGCATGCCTCCGATGTCGATATCGCGATCCGCTATTCGGAAGCGCCGGGGCAGGGGGCGGAGTGGGTCCGCCTTTTCGACGACCGCATCGTGCCGGTCTGCGCGCCGCCGCTTCTGCAAGGGCGTTCCCCTGACCTGGACCCCGGAGAAATAGCCGGGCTGCCGCTGATACACTATCGCTGGAAGTCGAAATCGAAAGATGCCCCGTCATGGGAGCGCTGGTTCGCGCGTGCGGCCCAAGGCCTGCCGGGAAAGCCTGCGGTTCAAACTTTCTCGGAAGAGGTCCATGCGATCGACGCAGCCGTCGCGGGGCAGGGCGTGGTGCTGGCCTCCGAGGTGCTTGTTTCGGATTTGCTCGCGCGCGGCGAGCTTATCCGGGTATCGCAGATTACCCTTCCCGGACTGGCCTTCTGGGGCGTGTTCCTGAGTTCCAATCCACGAGCCGGCGAGTTGAAATTGTTCATGGATTGGATGCGAAAGCAGAAATAGGCCCATTCGCAGAAGCTGACGTCGGGCGTTACTCTTTCGGGGAATATTTTATCCCGCCATCAAGCCTCTTTATTTAAGTTTTGATTCATATATTACTGAAGATCAAGAATCTTCGATGCTTTTCAGCATATCTTGAACAGGCGCATACCTCAGGACCAATCGATATTCAGTTTCGGGCGCGGCGGATGATCGAGCATATACCGGAAGAGGAATTCGTAGAGACGATCTATGCCTGTCTCCTCGGCGAGCTGCCATGGCCGAGCCTGATGACGCGCATCGATGCGCTGCTGCCGAATGCGATCAGCAATTTCGTGATGGTGGAAAGCCGCGGCTCGCGTGCCAATGTCGAGCTCAGCACCAATTGCCCGGCCGATGCCATAGAAAGCTACAACAGCTATTATCATCGCGTGCATCCGTGGATGTCCAAGGCTTTCATGCAGCCTATCGGCATGGGCATGATCTCGGATCAGCTGATGCCGAGAAGCCAATCCATGCGGACGGAATATTATAACGACTTCATGCGGCCGCTGGGGGTAACATGCGGCGTCGGCGTCGTTCCGGTCCGCAATAGCGAGGGTGTCCTGCTTCTCAGCACGCTCAATGCAAGCGCGGAACCGGAAGAGATGCTCGCGGTTGCCGATCTTCTCACCCGTCTCTCTCCGCACCTGCAGCGCGCCTTTCACTTTTACCGGCGCCGCGCCGCAGCCGAAGCCGCCGAAAAAGAGGCCATGCTGACCGCGATAGGCGTGGGTACCGTGCTCGTCCGGCAGGGGCGCTTCGTCCGTTCCACGAGCGATAAGGCTCGGATAATGATCGAGGAAGGATGCGGCATCAGCATTTCGCCAACAGGCCGCGCCATGTTTTCCGATGACGAAGCGAGTGGACGGCTCGACCTGATGCTGAAGCGCGATTTCACCGGAAATTCCGTTTTCTCCACCATGGCCGAGCGGAACGGCAAGCGGTTCCGCTATACTCTCCTGCGCCTGGCTTCCGATTACATCAGCGAATTTCTCGAGGGGCCGACCGTCGCGGTCCTGATCGAACGAAACGAGCAGGATAGGGCCCGCCAGCAGGACGCGCTGCTTGCCGCCTATGGTCTCACACCGGCCGAAGCAAGGGTTGCCGCGCGGCTGGTGAAGGGGGAAACCGTGGACGAAGTCGCCTTCGCCCACGGTGTTTCGCGCGAGACGGTCCGCACCCAGATCAAGAGCATCTACGCCAAGCTCGGCGTGAGCCGTCAGGTGGACCTGCTGCGTCTGCTGCTTTGAAGCATGTCGCGCCAAACCGTGCTGTGGTTTTGCGATAACGACACGCGCAAGCGCTTAAACCTCGACGCCGTGGGCGGCGAGGTCCTTCTTTAGATTTTCGGCATCCGTGAAGTGGATGGCCTGCCAGCCGGCAGCCCTGGCGCCTTCCACATTGGGGTAGGAATCGTCGATGAAGATCGTGGCGTCCGGCTTCAGCCCGAAATCGCGGCTATGCTTCTCATAGATCGCCACATCCGGCTTGATGAGCCCGATCTCGCCCGACACGGTGACCCCGCGCGGCTTGTTGAGGAAGGGGAAGAGCTCGCGGGCATGGGTGAAGGTATCGGCCGCGAAATTGGTCAGCATCGTCACGTCGCGGCCCTTCTCGATCAGCCCTTCCATGATGGCGACGCTGCCCTCATAGGCGTGGGGCACCATCTCGTGCCAGTATTTACGGAAGGCGCGAATCTGCTCCTCGCGCTCCGGATGCTTCTCGATCAGCAGGCTTTCGGCGTCTTCCCATTTGCGGCCACGGTCCTGCTCCAGGTTCCATTCATGGGTGCAGACATTGAGGAAGAACCAGCGGCGTTCCTCTTCGTCCGGAATGATGCGGCTATAGGGAATGTTGGGATCGTAATGGATCAGAACCTTGCCGATGTCGAAAACGATGTGGTCGATCTTTGCCGCCATGAATGCCTTGGCTCCCTTGGATTAACTAAACCCGTGAATCAATTGGGTTGGAACGCCCGTGGAATAGCCTGGACGATCGCTTTTTTCATGACGGTCGGCAGCGCCTGGGCATCAAGATTTGTGACCGGCTCCCACCAACCGTCATCATGCACGACCTTTTCGGTCAGTGCCCGGAAGATGGATAATCTGAGTTCGAAATGCGTGAAGACATGGGTAACCGCGCCGCAGGCCTCCCACTTTGCGGGGAAGGGCGCATGGCCCGCGGTGGAGCCACCGTCGATCCGCGAGGTCCAGCCGGTGGTGGGCACTTCGGTCATGCCGCCGAGCAGCCCGCTCTCGGCACGCCGTCTGAGCAGGACCTCGCCCCCCGGCGTCACCGCTATGAAGGCGGCGCCCACGCGGATCGGTTTCTCCTTCTTCGCCGCCTTCACCGGAAACCTCTCCGGATCGTGTTCGGCGAAGGCGAGACAGTCTTCACGCAACGGACAGAGAATGCAGCTCGGCCGCTTCGGCGTGCAGATCGTCGCGCCGAGATCCATCATTGCCTGCGCGAAATCGCCGGGCCGGTCGGTCGGCGTCAATGCCGCCACCTGTCGCTTCATCAGCGGCTTGGCGCCCGGCAGTGGCGCATCGATCGCATGAAGGCGCGAGATCACCCGCTCGACATTGCCGTCCATGACGGTGGCGGGGCGGTTGAAGGCGATCGCCGCGACGGCGGCGGCCGTATAGTCGCCGATGCCGGGAAGCTGCCGCAGGCCTTCCTCGGTACCGGGAAATACCCCGCCATGCTCGCCGGCCACCGCCTCGGCGCATTTCTTGAGATTTCGGGCGCGGGCGTAATAGCCGAGCCCAGCCCAGGCGGCCATGACGTCCTCGACAGGCGCGGCGGCAAGGTCCGTCACCTTCGGCCAGAGCGTCAGAAACTTGGTGAAATAGGGTTTGACCGCCTGCACCGTGGTCTGCTGCAGCATCACTTCCGAAAGCCAGATGTGGTAGGGATCGGCCCTTTTGCCGGCTTTCGCCGCGGCCGGGCTCACCCGCCAGGGCAGCTCCCGGTGGTGCCGGTCGTACCAGGTGAGGAGTGTATCTGCCGGATTGCGCGCGGTGACAGGTTGCGTTGTTGGCTGAGGGGTCATTCTGAGCTATATGAGCTTGAAGTTTCACGATGTCGAGATATCGCATGACGGCTGGGGAAGCACTTCGTTGGGTTTTCCGCGCCGCGCTTGCTCTAATGGTCGTGACTGCATTCGCAATTGTGGTGGTGGTGCTGAATTTTTCCAGCGGCTGGTGTCCCCACGGAGATTTTGATCAATATCCGGCAGATCATCCTGCCTGCCCGACCTCCGTTTCGAGTACGAAGCCTTGAAGAAACCATTTACGCCGAAGCGCGAACTGCAAATCTCGGAAGTGGCGAACGGGATCATCGATCCCGTGCTCGCCCGCCGCGCCGGCATTTCCACGGCCCTTCTCGGCTCCTGGGATGATATCGCCGGCGAGGAATTTGCCGATTGCACGCGTCCGGAAAAGATCGCCTGGCCTCGGCGTGACGCGGCCGGCGAGGCCGAAGGTTACCAATCCGGCGTGCTGACGATTGCTTGCGAAGGCGCGCGTGCGCTCTTCCTCACCCATGCGCAGGGCGAGCTGATCTCCCGCATCAACAGCTTCTTCGGCTTTCCGGCGGTGCGTCAGATCCGCATCGTACAGAAGCCGGTATCGGCCACCTTCCGCCATCCGCGCAAGCCGCCGCCTTTGAAGGGAGAGGCCGCGCGCAAGCTTCAGGAGATGACGGCGGGCATCGAGAGCGAGGTCTTGAAAAAGGCCGTCGAGCGCCTCGGCACGGCGGTTCTCCAGAAGAAGCGGTAAGTAGGTCGCACAAAAGTGTGCCGCGGTTTTGCGATAACGACATGCGTAACCGAAGGCGTGAGGGCGAACCCGGAAGTTCGCGGCGCTTCACCCGTACAGCTTCCGTTCAGCTCCGGCCTGTCACACATCTTTGAAGAGATTTCCCTATCGACGGCTTGTTAGTGCCTTGGGGCCGCGATACGGAAATGACGAAGAATTCAGCTTTCTTGAACAAGGGTGTTCCATGCAGCTTACCGAAACCACCATCACCCGGCGTGCTCTTCTCGGCAGCGCCGCCGTCGCGGCTCTCTGCCTGGCTCCCCCGCTCGGCGTTTCGCAGGCGCTGGCGCAGGAGCTTCCCAAATCCGAGGGCGACGATGTGGATATGGCCGAAGTGCTGAAGCCCGGCCCGCTGCCGGAAATGGCGCTCGGACCGGAAAATGCGCCGGTCCAGATCGTCGAATACATGTCGATGACCTGCCCGCATTGCGCCAACTTCCACAACAACACCTTCGCTGCGATCAAGACGAAGTATGTGGATACTGGCAAGGTCCGCTTCATCGTGCGCGAATTCCCGTTCGATCCGCGTGCTGCTGCCGCCTTCATGCTGGCCCGCTGCAATCCTTCCAATCCGGAGGAGCGCACCACGCCGGAACAGTACGAAGCGATGGTCTCCATGCTCTTCAAACAGCAGCAGACCTGGGCTGCGGCCGAAGATGGCCGCGCCGCGCTGCTGCAGATGTCGAAACTTGCGGGTTTCTCACAGGAGAGTTTCAACGCCTGCTTGACGAACCAGCAGCTTCTCGATGATGTGAACGCAACCATGCAGCGGGGTGCGAACGACTTCGGCGTCAATTCCACGCCGACCTTCCTGATCAATGGGAAGAAGTACACTGGAGACATGTCGGTTGAATCCATGTCGGCGCTCATCGACAGCCTGCTTTGATCGTTTCCCCCGAAGGGGGAAGGCGAGGGGCGCGGCATGAAGTTCACCAAGCTGCGCGTCGTCGGGTTCAAGTCCTTCGTGGAGCCGACGGAATTCGTCATCGAGCGCGGGCTGACCGGGGTGGTCGGCCCGAACGGCTGCGGCAAGTCCAATCTTGTCGAAGCGCTGCGCTGGGTGATGGGCGAGAATTCCTACAAGAACATGCGCGCGTCCGGCATGGACGACGTGATCTTTTCCGGCTCCGGCAACCGCCCGGCCCGCAACACCGCCGAGGTCGGCCTTCACCTCGACAATTCCGACCGCACCGCGCCCGCCGCCTTCAACGATAGCGACGAGATCCAGGTCTCCCGCCGTATCGAGCGGGAATCCGGCTCCATCTATCGCATCAACGGCAAGGAAGCGCGCGCCAAGGATGTCCAGCTTCTTTTCGCCGATGCCTCGACCGGCGCCCGCTCGCCTTCCATGGTGGGGCAGGGGCGCATCGGTGAGCTGATCCAGGCAAAGCCGCAGGCTCGCCGCCAGCTTCTGGAAGAGGCGGCCGGCATTTCCGGCCTGCATTCGCGTCGTCATGAGGCCGAGCTTCGCCTGCGCGCTGCCGAAGGCAATCTGGAGCGCCTGGAAGATGTCGTCACGCAGCTCGAAAGCCAGATCGAGAGCCTGAAGCGCCAGGCCCGCCAGGCGAACCGCTTCAAGTCGCTGTCCGCCGATATCCGCTCCCGCGAGGCCATGCTGCTGCATATCCGCTGGGTGCAGGCGAAGGAGGCCGAGGGAGAGGCCGAAAGCGCGCTCAACCAGGCGACCATCGTCGTCGCCGAAAAGGCGCAGGCGCAGATGGAGGCCGCCAAGGGGCAGGGCATCGCCAGCCTCAAGCTGCCGGAACTGCGCGAGGAGGAGGCGAAGGCGGGAGCAGCGCTCCAGCGCCTGCAGATCGCCCGCGGCCAGCTCGAGGAGGAGGTTAACCGGCTCCTGAAACGCCGCGACGAACTCACCCGCCGCCTTGCGCAGCTCGCCGAGGATATCCGGCGCGAGGAGCGCTTGGTGGCGGATAACGCCGCCTTTCTCGCCAAGCTCGACCAGGAGGAGGCCGAACTCAATGAGCTCCTGGCCGATTCCGGCGTGGAGGCAGAGGATGTGCGGGTGGCCTTCGAGGCGGCTGCCGAAACCCTTGCGGCAAGCGAAAAGCTGTTTGCCGCCATCACTGCCGAGCGCGCCGAGGCCGCGGCGGCGCGCAACCAGCTCGAACGGCTGATCCGCGATCTTTCCGAGCGGCGCCAACGGCTCGACCGGCAGTTGGGAGAGGCGGAAGCGGAGCTTGCTTCGATCACCGAGCGGCTCTCCGGTCTCGATGATCCTTCCGAAAAGCGTGAGACTGTGGAAGCGGCCGAGTTCGCGGTCGAGGAAGCAGCGGCCATGGCCGAGGAGGTCGAGGCGGCGCTTGCCGAGGCGCGTTCGAACGAGACGCTTGCCCGCGCGCCCGTGGAAGCTGCCCGCGCAAGCTTAAACGGGCTCGAAACGGAAGCCCGGACGATCCGCAAGATGCTCGCTGCCGGCGATGCGTCGGGTGATTTCGCGCCGGTCGCGGAAATGATCCGCGTCGATCGCGGTTATGAAGCCGCACTCGGCGCGGCCCTGGGCGATGATCTCGAAAGCCCGGTCGATGCCTCCGCTCCGGCCCATTGGTCGCTCAACGGCGATGGCGCCGACGATCCGGCCTTGCCGCAGGGCGCCGAACCGCTCATCGATCGCGTGACGGCTCCCCCGGAACTCGCCCGCCGCCTGCGCCAGATCGGCGTGGTTGACTTGGCGGATGCCGTGAGGCTGGTGGCGCTGTTGAAGCCCGGCCAGCGCCTGGTGACGAAAGAAGGCGCGGTCTACCGTTGGGATGGCCATGTGAAGGGATCGGAGGCGCCGGGTGCCGCCGCCCTTCGGCTCGCCCAGAAGAACCGGCTTTCTGAGCTGGAAGCGGAAATCGACGAGGCGCGCATCCTGCTCTCCGAGGCGGAAGATGTGGCCGCCGCCGCCGCCGGCGAAATCGCCGCGCAGGAGCGGCGTCTTGCTGATGCGCGCGATCGCAGCAGGCTTGCCGCGCGCCAGCTCGCCGAAGCCCGCGATGTGCTGGCCGCCGCCGAACGCGCCGCCGGCGACCTGATGCGCCGCCGCGATGTGGTGGCGGAGGCTGTGAGCCAGGTGAAGGCGCAGCTCGAGGATCTCGGCCTTCAGGAGGAGAATGCCCGGGTCGAACTGGAAGACGCGCCGGATATTTCGGATATGGATGAGCGGCTGCGCGACCAGCAGATGGCGGTTGCGACCGATCGCGGCCTGCTCGCCGAAGCGCGCGCGCGTCACGAAGGGCTGAACCGCGAGATCGAGGCACGCCGCCGCCGGCTGTGCGCGATCGCCCAGGAACGCACCTCGTGGCAGGCCCGGGCCGCGAGCGCCGAGGATCATGTGGCGACCTTGCGGGAACGCGAGGAGGAGGCGCGCGAAGAGATCGTCGATCTCGAAGCCGCGCCGGAGGAATTCGACGACAAGCGCCGCGCCCTGATCGACGAGCTGCAGAAGGCGGAGGAAGCGCGCCGCATGGCCTCCGACCGGCTGGCCGAGGCCGAAACCCGCCAACGCGAGGCGGACCAGATAGCCGCCACCGCGCTTTTGGAGCTTGCCGAGGCGCGTGAAAAACGCGGCCGGGCCGAGGAGCGCCTGGTTTCGGCCGCCGAAAAGCGTCATGAAAGCGAACAGCGCATCCGCGAGGCGCTCGGCGTCGCGCCGCACGAGGTGTTGCGTCTCGCCGGTCTCCAGGCGGGGGGTGCGCCTCCCGATCCGCGCGATATCGAGCGTGAGGTGGACCGGTTGAAGATGGAGCGTGAGCGGCTCGGTGCCGTCAATCTGCGCGCCGACGAGGAACAGCAGGAGCTTGCCGAAAAGCTCGCGACGCTGGTGCGCGAACGGGATGACGTGATCGAGGCTATCCGCAAGCTGCGCGGCGCGATCCAGAGCCTCAATCGCGAAGGGCGCGAGCGGCTGATCGCCGCCTTCGACGTGGTCAACACGGAGTTCCAGCGCCTCTTCACCCATCTTTTCGGCGGCGGCACGGCCGAGCTGCAGCTCATCGAATCGGATGATCCGCTGGAGGCCGGGCTGGAAATCCTGGCGCGTCCGCCGGGCAAGAAGCCGCAGACGATGACGCTGCTTTCGGGCGGCGAACAGGCATTGACGGCGATGGCGCTGATCTTCGCGGTCTTCCTCACCAATCCGGCGCCGATCTGCGTGCTGGACGAGGTGGACGCGCCGCTCGACGACCACAATGTCGAGCGCTACTGCAACCTGATGGACGAGATGGCCGCCTCCACCGAGACGCGGTTCGTCATCATCACGCACAACCCCATCACCATGGCGCGCATGAACCGGCTGTTCGGCGTCACCATGGCCGAACAGGGGGTCTCGCAGCTCGTTTCCGTCGATCTGCAGACCGCCGAGCTGATGCGCGAAGCAAGCTGACGGCCGGCTTCCGACCCCGATATTTCATCCCCGAAAATTCGATTCAAATGCGTTAAATCACCCATATGGGTGATGTTCGAAATGGGCTATACATGCCTTTATCCCGTCACAATTCTTAACCCGCGTTAGGGTTTCGACGGTCCAACAGTTTCATGTACCCCCCGTCCGGGTCTCCTGTCCTGGACGGAAAGCTTTGCGGGGCCGCTTGTGATCCGGCCCCGCAAAGCTTTGCTTTCCCTTCCTCCCACGCCCTTTCCCTGACCCTTTTCGGCAAATCGATTGCTGCATTGCAACATAATCCTGCCGTGAAGCGTTTCCAAACTGTCGCAAAAGCTGTAATCGTTAAGAAAAATACTGCGGCGGGTGGAGAGCAGGCATGGTGAAATGGGTCTATCGCTTCGGCGGCGACGAGGCGGAAGGGCGGGCCGCCGATGTTGCACTGCTCGGCGGCAAGGGCGCCAATCTCGCGGAGATGGCGAGCCTCGGCCTGCCGGTCCCGCCCGGCTTCACCATCGTCGCGGAAGCCTGCGCCTGGTATTTCGACAACGGTCGCACCCTGCCGAATGATCTGAAGGCGCAGGTGCTGGAGGGGATTTCCCGTATAGAAGGGCTGACCGGCCGCGCCTTCGGCGGCGGCGCCAGACCGCTTCTTCTTTCGATACGTTCCGGCGCGCGGGCCTCCATGCCCGGTATGATGGATACGGTGCTGAACCTCGGCCTCAACGACCGCACGGTGCAGGCGCTGGGCCATGACGCCGGCGATGCCCGCTTCGCCTGGGACAGCTATCGCCGCTTCATCCAGATGTATGCCGATGTGGTCATGGGGCTGGATCACGAAATCTTCGAGGAGATATTGGAGGACGAGAAGGCGCGCTTCGGCCATGAGTTCGATACCGAGCTCTCCGCGGTGGAGTGGCAGCATGTCGTAGGCCTTTACAAGCGGGTGATCGAGGAGGAGCTGGGCGAGGATTTCCCGCAGGACCCGCATGTGCAGCTCTGGAAGGCGATCGCCGCCGTCTTCGCAAGCTGGATGAACCCCCGCGCCGCCACGTACCGCATGCTTCACCGGATTCCGGAGGATTGGGGCACGGCGGTCAACGTCCAGGCCATGGTCTTCGGCAATCTCGGTTCCTCTTCCGCCACCGGCGTCGCCTTCACCCGCAATCCTTCGACCGGCGAGAACGCGCTTTACGGCGAGTTCCTGGTGAATGCCCAAGGGGAAGATGTCGTGGCCGGCATCCGCACGCCCCAGGCGATCACCGAGGAGGGGCGGCTTGCCTCCGGCTCTGACAGGCCCTCGATGGAAAAGCTGATGCCCGAGGCCTTTGCCGAGTTCACGGAAATCTGCGCCCGGCTGGAGCGGCATTACCGCGATATGCAGGATCTCGAGTTCACCGTCGAGCGCGGCAAGCTCTGGATGTTGCAGACCCGCTCGGGCAAGCGAACGACCCGCGCGGCCATGAAGATCGCCGTCGATATGGTGGAAGAGGGGCTGATTACGGAAGAGGAGGCGATCTGCCGCATAGAGCCGGCCTCGCTCGACCAGCTGCTGCATCCGACCATCGATCCGCGCGTGGAACGTCACCTCGTGGGCTCCGGCCTTCCCGCATCGCCGGGGGCTGCGACCGGCGAGATCGTCTTCACGGCGGAGGAGGCGGTCCAGGCCGAGGAGGAGGGGCGCAAGGTCATCCTCGTCCGCATCGAGACCAGCCCGGAGGATATTCACGGCATGCACGCGGCCGAGGGCATTCTGACCACGCGCGGCGGCATGACCAGCCATGCGGCGGTGGTCGCGCGCGGCATGGGCATTCCTTGCGTGGTCGGCGCCGGCTCCATGCGCGTCGATTTGCGCAATGAGGTGCTGATGGGGCTCGGCGGCGTGACGCTGAAGCGCGGCGACACGGTGACCATCGACGGTTCTTCCGGCCAGGTTTTGAAGGGCGCGGTGCCGATGATCCAGCCGGAGCTTTCGGGCGATTTCGGCCGGCTGATGATATGGGCGGACAAGACCCGCCGCATGACCGTGCGCACCAATGCCGATACGCCGCAGGATGCCCGCGCTGCCCGTTCGTTCGGTGCCGAAGGCATCGGGCTCTGCCGCACCGAACACATGTTCTTCGAGGGCGGCCGCATTCACGTGATGCGCCGGATGATCCTCGCGGAGACGGAGGAGGGGCGCCGCACAGCACTTGCCGAGTTGCTGCCGATGCAGCGCGCCGATTTCATCGAGCTCTTCACGATCATGCACGGTCTGCCGGTGACGATCCGCCTTCTCGATCCGCCGCTCCACGAATTCCTGCCGAAGACGGACGAGGAGATCGCCGACGTCGCCAGGGCCATGGGCATGGAGCCCGCTTTCCTGCGCCGCCGCGTCGATGCGCTGCACGAGTTCAACCCGATGCTCGGCCTGCGCGGCTGCCGTCTTGCCATTTCCTATCCGGAAATCGCGGAGATGCAGGCGCGCGCCATCTTCGAGGCCGCGGTTGCCGCCGCCGAAAAGGCCGGCGAGCCGGTCGAGTTGGAGATCATGGTGCCGCTGGTCGGCCTTCGTTCGGAACTCGATTACGTCAAGGGCGTCATAGATCGCGTGGCCGCCGCCGTGGGCGAGGAAAGCGGCAGGAGGATCGGCTATTTGGCGGGCACCATGATCGAGCTGCCGCGCGCCGCGCTCCGCGCTCATGTGATCGCTGAAACCGCAGAGTTCTTCTCCTTCGGCACCAACGACCTGACCCAGACGACCTTCGGCATCTCCCGAGATGATGCGGCCGGCTTCATTCCGATCTACCAGAAGAAGGGCATCATCGAGCACGATCCCTTCATCTCGCTGGATTTCGATGGCGTCGGCGAACTGATCCGGCTGGCGGCCGAGCGGGGCCGCTCCACCCGTACGGACCTCAAGCTCGGCATCTGCGGCGAGCATGGCGGCGATCCGGCCTCGATACGGTTCTGCGAGGAGGCCGGGCTGGACTATGTCTCCTGCTCGCCCTTCCGCGTGCCGATCGCGCGGCTCGCCGCCGCTCAAGCCGCGATCGAGCAGAGGAAAGCATGTTTGGAATAGGAGCGATTGGCTTCTAAAGATGCTCCGGCCATTTCCGGGAGGCATGGAAAATCGCCAGTATCTCGATCCGCTCACGCAGGCGGTAAAAGGCGATGTAGGGTGTTCCGCTGATGACCAGCCGACGCGTATCCTCGTCGGCCGTCAAGCGGCCGATCTTCGGATGCCAGGCAAGCAGGGCAACTGCCTCGACAATACGCCGGACTACCTGTTCGGCGGCCACGACATTGTCGAGCGCGATATAGGAGCCGATGTCGTCGAGATCCTGAAGGGCTTCATCCAGCCAGATGATTTCATCCATTGGGGATGAATTTGCGGATAACGCTCCGAACGGCCTCCGCCGAGGCAAAGCGCCCTTCGTCGGCTGCTTTCTGCCGTTCCTTGAGTTTCCTCATCTGCCATTCGAGCACATCCTCCGTCGCCTCGGAAGGCGTAACCGGCGAGATTGCATCCGCAACGGAAATGGGTTTTGGCGTCGTGCTCATGCTGCAAGTATCGCAGAGGCGATCTGAAGAGTGAAGGCCTTATCTCGGGGCTTCGGCGACGGTACTCTGCAATCCGCCGATCCACTCGCCCATGCCCTCGAAGGTCTCCTCCCAGGTCCGTAGCGACTGGCCGAAGCGCCAGGCGCGTTCGGCTTCCGTGGCAAGACGCTCAGGATCGGCAAGCAGCGCATCGATGAGCGCGGCCGTTGCCGGCGCGTCGTCCGCCGGTGCGCCGATCACTCCGCCGCTCGCCCAGGTTGCCACCGCGCCGGAATCCGTCGTGACCACCGGAACGCCGCGGCTAAGCGCTTCCGCCACGGCCATGCCGTAACCCTCGTAGCGCGATGCGGCGACGAAAAGGCTTGTGGTCTGCCAGAGAGAAGCGAGATCGCTGTCGGAAACCTCTCCCAGCAGCTCGACGCGGCCGCCAAGGCCGAGGTCGGCGATGCTTCTGCGGAGTTGCGCGACAAGCTCGGGATAGCGGTTCGGGTCGCCCGCGATCCGCCACCGCCAGTCCGTCGCGCGCAATCGGCTTGCCGCTTCGAGGATATAGTCGTAGCGCTTGCGGGGAATCACCGCGCCGATGGACAGGATCTGCAGCGGCCGTGTGGCACCGACGGCCGATCGGGAAGCCCGCTCGTTTCCGGGCACGGCGACCCTGATCCGTTTGGCGTCGATGGAATAGTGCTGCTCGAGATAGCGCCTCGATTCCTGCGACGTGGCGATGATGCCCTGGCTTGCGGCGAGCGCCTCTCCTTCCATCCGGCTAAGCCTTAACCCTTCCTCGTCGTGCGGATTGCCGTGCTCCACAACAAGCGAGTGGTGGAAGATGGAAACCACCGGAAACGCCGCGTGGCACAAGAGCGGCAGGAGCTGGCAGACATGGATGTGATCGGTGAGGAGCAGACCGTTCCCGCCGATCGCAGAAAGGTTTGGCGCGAGTGCCGCAAGCGCTTCCTGGCCTATCGTGGGAAACGCCGTCTCGATCCCGATCGGCAGAATGCGGCCCCCTTGCCTGGCAAGCGCCTCTGTCAGGCGGCTGTTGTAGACGAAGCCGCCGGTGCGCCGCGCATAGTCGCGGCTGGAAAAATAGTGGATGTCTCTGGTCATGCCCGTCCCGGCGCCGATGCGGCGATCTTCACCGTCTGCGATCGTGAATGATCACCCGCCGTTCCACGAACATGGGGCCCCAGGCGGTGCGCGCCTGTTGATCGCGCCAGCTGCGGCTTTCCGCCCGCCGGTCGAGATCGAGGTCGAGCAGGCAGCGCGCCATGCCTTCCGTGGCCGGCCGGAAGCCGTAGCTCCTGCAGTGCTGCTCGTCGGCGGCGCGGCGTTCCTCGGGCGACATGGTTTCGCAGGCTGCAAGCAGGAGCGGAAGGGCCGCGAGGAGGATGAGGCGATAGGGTCGCATGGCAAGGCTCCATAAGCTCGGCGGGACGGAACGATCCCGATTCCATTCCCCGCCGACCTGTTCTACACATTGAATCTATACATTGAAGACCATCTCTTCGCGAGGATGTTCCTGCAAGATGACCGTCCGCTTCGTCAGGCCCGTTTCCCATTCGGCCTATGCCGCCCGGCGGATCGGTCTCGCCGCGCTTGTCCTGTTCCTGCTGGCAGCACTTGCCCATCGCTTCGGGCCGCTGACCGGGCCGGATTTCGTGGCTCTCCTCTTCCTATCGGCTGCGATCGCTGCAGCCGCGGTTCCGCTCGCGCTGATCGGCCTCGCGCGCCTCTGGCAGGTGGGCGCCAGCGGCGGCGTTGCCGCCGCAAAGGCCCTCATTTACGCCGCCCTGCCGCTCGGTACGGTCGCGACCGGAGCTTTCCTCTATTACACGCAGCCTGCGCTTCACGATATCTCGACCGACCTTTCCGACCCGCCGGACTGGGTGAACGAGCCGCGCGCGGACCAGCAATGGATGCCGCGCTCCGCGACCGTCACGCCGGCCGATCGCCGGGCGCAGTTCGCCGCCTATCCGGGGCTCACCGGCCGGCGTTACGAAGGCGCGCTCGACCGCGTCTATGAGGGCGTAAAAAATGCCGCGCTCTCCGCCCGCATCACGATCACCCGCAACGAAGGCCTGGAACTGGTGGAGCCGGATATCAGCGAGCGCCCGGCGCCGGGAGACGATCAGGCGGTCGTCCCGGATGTCGCGCCCATCCCGCTGCAGCGCCCCGAACCCTTGCTTGCCGATCCGGAATTGACAGCCGGCGACCTGCTTTTGCAGGGAGAGACGCGCACGCTCGTCCTCGGGCTGCGGTTCGATGTCGTGATCCGGCTGAGGGAGGATGCCGAGACCACCTCGGTCGATATCCGCGTCGCCTCCCGTTATGGCCCGCACGACCTCGGGCTCGGCGCGGTGATCGCCGAGGATTTCCTCGATCGGCTGGACGTGGAGCTTTTGGGGATTTCCGGCGGCTGAAATCAGGCGATCCAATAGGCGCCGGTAAGCGAGGGCGGCCCGTCTGTCACGACGCGGCCCTTCTCGATCAGATCTTCCAGATGCGCGAGCACGGAAAGTGCTGCCGCGCCATGCAGGCGCGGATCTGTCCTGGAATAGATGGCCTTCACCATATCGGGGATCAGCCGGTCGCCCGAGCGGATGCGCTCCAGCACGGCCCGCTCGCGCATGCGCCGATGCGCCCGAAGTCCGCGCAGGAACGAGCCGGGCTCCCTCACCGGCCCGCCATGGCCGGGTAGGAAAATGCGGTCCTCGCGGGTAAGCAGTTTTTCGATCGAGGCCATGAAATCCGCCATGGAACCGTCCGGCGGCGCGACGATCGTGGTCGCCCAGGCCATCACATGATCGGCGGAAAAGAGAACGCCCGTGCCCTCGAGCCCAAAGGCGGTGTGGTTGGCCGTATGGCCCGGCGTATGCACGGCCGAAAGCGCCCAGCCGTCGCCCTCGATCACCTGCCCGTCGGCCACCGCGATATCCGGCATGAAATCGGTATCGGCGCTTTCGGCAAAGGGGTTCGTCTCGCCGGCATGGAGCGGCCGGGAGGCGCGGTGCGGCCCCTCCGCGACGGTGAGCGCCCCGGTCGCTTGCTTCAGCCGGCGGGCAAGCGGCGAGTGGTCGCGATGCGTGTGGCTGACGAAGATATGCGTCACCTCGCGGCCTTTCAGCGCCGCCATGAGCGCTTCGAAATGCGCCTCGTTCTCCGGACCCGGATCGATGACGGCGACGGAGGAGCGTCCGACGATATAGGTATTGGTGCCGTGGAAGGTGAAGGGCGAGGGATTGTTGACGGTCAGCCGCTCCACGCCGTCGGCGACCGGCACCGCCGTGCCATAGGCCGGCGCGAATTCGAGATCGAATGAGGGTTCCGTCACGTCGTCTTCGTCCGCCATGGCATGATCCGTCGAAAAACTTGCCCGTGCTCTAGCATGAGGCGGCGGAGGAAATCTTCAAAAAACCGTCACGGCATGATTGCCGCTCGCGCGAAGCTTTGCTAGAGCAGGCGGCACTTGCGGGGCGGCCGTTTTCCGATCGCCGCCCGCGCCATGGTGGGGCGTCGCCAAGCGGTAAGGCACCGGTTTTTGGTACCGGCATTCCCAGGTTCGAATCCTGGCGCCCCAGCCATACGTTGCCAGTTCATTCGGCACGTTTATTTTTGTGCAACGAAAACCCGCCGATCTTCACCGGCGGGCTCTGTATTCTCCACAATCAACTGTCCGGGTCTTACTCCCCCGTCAGCAGCTCCGTGCAGTAGCTCGGGCCATTGGTGCCGGGGCGGTCGGCGATGATCTTGATGTCGCGGATCGTGTAGTCCTGCGAAACGGTGATCTGCGCCGAGCAGCTCACGCTGGCGTTGCGGCCGTTGGCGAGCTTGACGCGCTTGTAGCCGCCGCGCCAGCTGTAGATGGTGTTGGAGCCGCTTTCGACATCGCTGAGCGGCGGCGCATACTTCGCGAAGAACTCGCCGGCCGAACGGCCCACCCAGCGCGCCTCGATGGGGTTGCTGGCGGCCACGATGGGCCCTGTGCTGGTGCAGGCCGAAAGTGCGATGGCGAAGAATGCGGTCGATGCGATGATGCGGCGGTTCATGTCCCTAAAGCCCCTGTTGTCGCAAGCGCCGGAAGGCGCTCTATGTGCGATGCACCTAACAGATTTTTCGCCGGCTTCGCAGCGGATGCACGGGGCTTCTGCTGAAAATTTGCAAGCGCCGCTTTTTTGCCACGCTTCCCGCCGCTCCTTGCTTTCGAGGGGGTTCCGCCGCCGTCACAATCTCGTTGCAGAAAATTCGGAAACCCGCTTGTGGAACGCGGAAGGCTGGTCTATAGAGGCGCCGCTGGTCACGGAGTGTAGCGCAGTCTGGTAGCGCACCACGTTCGGGACGTGGGGGTCGCAAGTTCGAATCTTGCCACTCCGACCAGCTAGAAGCCTTGGCCTACAAGGGTTTTCATCCCGAGATGACTTCCTCCGCGAAAGCCCTTTTTAGATTTACGGACCGATTGCGGACCGTTTCAGTATCGGACGATTTACCGTCCGGGTTCAAAAGGCGTTCGCAGCCGCCTTCTGGAAGTCCGGACTAGCGTGTGCGTAGGTCCGCTCGAACTCCTCTACCGTCAACCCGAGGGACGACGCGGCCTGGTGGATATCGACGCCGGCCTGAGCCAGCCACGTTGCGCGGGTATGACGCAATACATGCGGCGTCACATCGTCGCCCAATCCTGCGGCGGCGCGAATGCCTCTGAAGGCCTTGTGTGGGCTTACGAACTTCTCGCCCTGATAGTGTGCCACATAACGGAGCCTCACCTCCTGGCCAGTCTCGTCGATGCTCGTATCGGCAGCTTTCCAGTACCGCAGGAACCTCATCAGCCGCGGCGGGATCTTCACAGGCGTGCGCCGCTTGTTGTGGGAAACGCGCTGCCCTTCGGCTTTCCGGTAAATCACCCCGCGTTCAAGGTCGACGTGTCCACCAGTGGTATTTGGTATCCACTGCAGATTGAGGATCGCCGACAGGCGCGTTCCTGTATAGAGACCGATCATAATGACGCGAATGAGGTGCTGGCTACGGAACCCGTTCCGTGCAGCTCTCAGAAGCTTTGCGACTTCCTGTCGAGTTAGCCAAGTTTGACGAGGATCGCCCTTCGCCGGAAGGGTTACCTTCGGCACCATGTCGAGGGTATGCTCGGCATGATAATAGTTGATGGCTGCCCGAAGCACTTCAAGGTCGCGCCTGGAGCCGCCTTCATTGCCACGGTCATCAGCGAAATCGCGGCAAGCCTGACCGCGCAGTTCAGCCACCGTCAGATCTCCGAAGAACTCGTTCAGGCGGTCGATCATTCCCTCGGTTTCTTTCGGTCGGGCCGTCTTTGGGGCTTTTTCCTCAAGGTAAACCAGAAGCACGTCGCCTATCGTGACTTCAGCGGAACGATTGCTGCGCTGGGGCCGATATTGGCTCGCGATGTACTCGGCGAGCTTTCCCTGCGCTGCCTCAACTTCGCTCTCAGGGCACTCTGTGCTGATGCGTTGGGAACCGTCTTTGATGACCCATGTTCCTGTGTCTGGTCGGAGCCAGAGCCTTGCGGGCCGGCGTTTTTGCGGCATTTCTCAATCATCCTCTTAATCCCGTTGCGGGTGACAAAGTCTTTGTTGGCAATCTGGATGATCTCCAGGTTGCCTTTTCCAGCTTCTGTCCTCAGGGATGATTTCGTCAAGCGCCCATGAAAGAACAGGCGAGCTGCATCCGCCAGAGGAATCGGATCATCGTCACCAATCTCAAACTCAACCATCGGCGACCTCCGGCTTTTTCGATGCGGGCGCGTGGGTGTCAGGATTTGTCATGCTACCTCCGGCCACTCGCGGATAAGGAGATCGGCAGGGATCGGCGCCTTGCGCGTCATCTGCTTCATGAAGAATGCGCGGCCAAGCTCTCGGCTCTGATCCCGCAGATATCGGAAGTCGTCAGGGTCGGTTGGTCGCGCCTTGTGCGGCCCCTGGTCAGTCTCGCCACCGGTGATGATCCAATCGGGCGCGTATTTGTCGAGAATGATCCGTCCTAGAAGGGGCTCATGACTGCCGAACGTAAACAGCGGCTGAAGCGCCTCTTTGACCTCCCGGAGCTTCATCCGGTCACGATCGTATTCGGCCTGATTGGCGATCGTCGCGCCGATGGCAGCGTTTCGCGGTAGCATCCGGTTGCCGCGCGCCGGATCAGTCATCTTCAAGACATTGCCGATGCGCTTCGTAAGCAGGAGCCATACAAGGTTCGGCGTTGCCTCAATCAGGTTCATCAGGTCATAGCGCCACATCTCGTCAACTTCGTTGTCGAACACGTCAGCGAGAGAGGCGCAGAAAACGAATGGCCTGCTGTTGGTGGCGGCAGCATCCTTGTCCCAAGCAATCGGCTTGCGCCAGTTGGCCTTGCCTGTTCGCTGACGATCCTCGCCAGCTCCCCACTGGACGCGACCGTAGCGGTTCGCCATCAGGTTCTCGGCATAGCAGCCGTCGCAGGCCGGGGAGACTTTTGTGCAGCCAATCCATGGATTGAAGGTGTGGTCGGTCCACTCGATCTTGCTGTTCTCAGCCATTGTTCGAGTCCTCCGTGGTGGCGAGGGCGCGGGACGCAACAAAGCGAGATAGTTCCGTTGCCACATCCTGCAGATCATCGTTCGATAGGCGCGGCACCTTCGACCAGTTGCGGCAAGCTCCCTCAAGAAACTTGATGGCATCTTCGCGGGTTACCGGCACCCGCAAACTCGTTTGGGGCGGCGCGTTCTTCTCGGTCATGATCCGCTCCTTGATTTGAGCGTGGGAAGGGTGCGATCGTCCTTCAGCGCGCGATATGCGAAGCGCTGGTTGAGGCGAGACAGGGGCGAATAGCCGTAGGCATGGTAGCCGCTGTTCTGCCTTGCTTGGCGCTCGGCCATCTGAATGCGAAGGGTCAGGATCGCGATATCGCGTCGGCACTGGCCGCTGTTTCGCAAGATGTCTACCAGCAGACCCCATCCCGGCTCGGCGGCTTTCTCCAAGCGAGGCGGTCGCTTCACGACGCGCCATGTCGAGCCATCCCATTCGAAGAGACCTGCCCACGATGGCACGTCCAGCTTTGTCAGAAGGCCGGGCGGGGTCACGTAGATGAAGCGGTCGGAATGGCGCAAAGCGCCGGCTTGCTTCTCCTCGCTGTCACGCTTGAAATCCTGCCGAGAGACCTTGATTTCGTAGCTGGTGGCACGAAAGCCGGCGGACTTGGTGGGTTCCAACGTCCAGAAGTCGATGCGGGTAGTAGAGCCACGGAACGGGACTTCGGTCGCCCAGATCTTCTCGGTGCTGGCCGCAACCAAAGCATCAAGGATGTGATCTGCGGTGATGCTCATGCTGCCGAACCCTCCACTGCGAGGGCGCGCATCACGGCGTCCGTCTGCCATGTCGTCAGGTCGCGGTCGCCCTTGAAGCCTTCCGTTGCGCCGGGATCGAAGATGGCCCGCATGACGCGCTTTCGCAGATCGTCAGTCGGCTGCAAATGTTGTTGGGGCGGTGGCGATGCGCTGTCTGCCGCCTGCTGTTTCGCCAGAGCGAGTCGCCGATACGACACGATGATCCGCTCATACGAGGCGATCCACGCGGCAGGGTCGGTTGTCGCTTCTTTCTGCATCTCCTCAAGAGCCAACTTCGCCAGATGGTGGATTTCTTCTTTCGATGGGAAGACGCTATTGCCTGCCGCATTCGTCTGTGGCGATGGGGAAGACGGCCGGTCTTTGCGGGGGTGTCGCTTGCGGCCGTCGCCGTTGATGTCCAGCCACTCGTAGCCGTGCTCCGGATACCAAGTGTTGTCCTCTGCCTCCATGTCGATGACAATGCAGATGATCTCCGGGTTGTAGCGGTAGGCTTCCCGCAGGAAGTCCTCGACCATCTTGTTGCCGTAGAACGGCCCTTTGCGTCTCGGCACTTGGCGGGGCTCTTGGGTGATGATGTAGGTGGGATAGCTGCGAGTGTGGGTGACAGAATTTGTCATGCTCGCTCCTTCTGCGACTGAGCGGCACGCTTCAGCAGGTCGGTGAAAATGGAGATATCGGTCGGCCGCGAAACGAGCGGCCGGAAGCGCCGCACATGGAACGTCGGCTCGCCAGGACGGTACGGCGGGAAAGTCACGTCCGGGTTGACGATCTCAACCAGTCGGAGGCACCAATGGCCCTTGAAGTCTGAATAAGCGATCTGTCGGATAGAGTAGATGCGGCCCTTCTCCGGAAATCGGCAGCCGGCAGCCCGACACGTCGGCCACGCCTTCCCCCTGTCCGCATCGTTGATGCAAACGATCTTGTCGCCAGCCTTCGCGGTCAAGAACCAGTTCATTCCTGGCCCTCCGTGGTGAGGGCGGCGCGGCGCTGCAGCTCAGCGGCAATCTTTACCTCTGCTGCCTCACGGGTTGGCTCATCGACTTCGAACTGGTCGTCGCTTCCTGCGTCTTCGGCCGCTTCGAGAAAGCCGTAATAGCGGGTCTCGACAACGCCGCCGCGTGAGTAGCCGAACACTTCGCCAGGCCGTGCATCGATATTCTCGGCAAGCTGCCAACGGCCATCGGCGCATGCGTCCGATGACGTATCATCTTCCGGCCAATACCAATCGCATCCTGCGAGCATCTTACGCAGCCGGTCGTTTTCAGCCTCTGCTGCAGCCAGCTTGGCGGCCATGCGTACGAGATTGAAGGCGTCTTCTTCCGGCATTGTCTCGCCGCAAAGCTCTTCCTCGTCAGACAGCCGTTTGATGCCGGTACGGAGCATGTCAATCTCGCGAGCCATCCGGTAGACGCCGCCGACGAAGCCGCCTTCACCGTCCTCGCTGAGGAATGATCCGGCCGTCTCGTCCTGGTCGAAGAGCGAGATCAGCCGCATGTAGGCGTCAACGGCCACCGGCATTTTCGGTTGGGGCGATGGGTAGGTTCCGGCAAACGCCTGAGCCTCGCGAGCCTTCTCAACCGTATGCGGGAGGTGTAGCCCGTTGTCGTTCATCATCTGAATGCACAGATCGACAGCGGCGCTCAGCAGACGGATAGCTTCGTCCTTATCCGCCTTCTTTTTGCGGGCGGGTTCGCCCTTGTCCGCGATGAATGCGGCGGCGCTAGGGTCCATGCCGGTCGCCTTGTGGCGGTTGAAAGTGTCGCCCCAACTCATCGGCCCGCTCCTTCAATGGCTGATAGAACACGGGTCTCGTAGTCGGACTGAGCCGCAGCCTTGGCAGTGGCGAGATCGCCAAAGTTCCCCAGCACGAGTTGATGCGCGGTGACGTGGTACTTGAGGGAAGAGAAACCATCGTCCTCGACCGTATAGATCGGTCCGACAGTTGGACGGGCGCGCCAACACTCAAGGCCTTCGTCCTCGTCCGCCCACTCAAGCGGCTTTACCCGCAAATGGTTCTCGGGTGGCGGGGTGACTGGTTCCTCAATGGGAACGCCAAAGTCGTCGTCATAGGTTGGGTCTATCAACCCTTCACCTTCGCATTCAAAGCATGTGTCTTCGTCCTGGCCGCAGATGCAATCACCCGGCCAGCAGTCGCAGCGGAAGTATCCGAGCCCACCACAAGCCGGGCATTTTGTAAGCTTGTCGGTCATGCTGACTTCCTTTCCCGCGCCTTCTTCACGGCGTGCTTGAGCTTGGCGACGGCCATGATGGTCGGTTTGAGTTCAGGTTCGGCCTGGTCGTAGGCCATTCCAAAACGAGCGGTGAGATGCGGCAGGACTTCGCGCGGGATCAGTTCCCAGTTCGACGGGTCACAGTTCGTCTTGTCCCCGTCGAGGCACTTGAGGACGAAGCCGTCAGGGATTGGGCCGTGTTTCTTTTCCCAAAGCCAGCGGTGCTTATGGACCGGCCGGGTTTTCGCGCCGGTCCATGGGTTTTCTTCATCGACGATGATGACGACGTAACCGTCCTTGGTATCGATCCGCTCGTGCCCGGCTCCCCGGAATGTGTGCGGCACCTGGCCTTTGCGAAACTGCGTCCGCTGCGCGTTGGGATGTCGGCCGCCCACGCCAGGGGGGCACGTCTTACCCTTGTTCACCGGCTCTGCACCTTTTTCGAACTGGCCAGTGCGGCCGGTTTTCCAGCCCTGCCGCTTGCGAAGTGCGTGAAGATTTTCAGCGGTTACGTCGTCGCGACCGAACTGATCGGAAAACGCCCGGTGATATTCACCGATCGTCATGGTGCGGTTCTCGCGCAGCCATTGGATCTCAGCCTCGCTGAACTTCCTCAATCGACCGAGATAGCGGCCGCCCCCGCGTCCTACCTTCCAACCCTTGCGCTTGCGCAAGCTATGAAGGTGGGAAAGCGAAACATCGGAGCGGCCGAACTTCTCGACGAAGGCGCGGTGATAGTCGCTGATGACCATTCCGAAGTTGGCCTCAAGCCACGCCATTTCGGCGGCGCTATAAGGAATTGGGGCCCGCCTCATGACTTGGTGCCCTCGATCATGGGCAGAACTTTTTCGTAGTTGCCGCCATATTCCGCCACCAGCTTCGCCGCCTGAACGCTGAGGTCCGCGTTGCGCAGGATTTGCGTGCTGACAGCGACCATGGCATCCGTCCGCTTCACTTCCTGCTCGAGCTGCTCGGCAGTCAGTTCCTCATCGCCGAGGCGTTCGAGCTGGGCGAAAAGATGGTTGTTTAGATCGACTAACTTATTTTTCATTGGAAGCCTCCATCAGCCCGATCGCTTCGCGAACCGCGCTCAAATCGGCATCGAGACCTTCCTGGAGTTCATCGCCCTCGAAGCCGCACATGAACCTCTCGGCTCGACGTAACGCATCGAGAACCCCGCCCTGAAGGAGGTTCTCGGAGTTGGGGGAAATGCTGGAAAGTACCGCCTCCGCCACCTGCAGGACCTGCTTGGTCGTCAGGGCCGGGATCGCTCCTTGAGCATGTAGCTGGCTGATTGCTGCAGCAGCGACTTCCAAGCGGTTCCCGGTTTCGAGGATGCCGGTCGATGTGGTCACGGGCGGCCCTCCACGTAGGCCACGTGCATGGAGATGCGTGGCAGGCTGATGCGGATGGTCTTGGTGCCGCCGAATTCCGCCGCGGTGACGCGCTTTTCGACGACGAAGCGATCGGGCGCGGGCTCGGATGGATCGCGAGGAGACGGAGATCCGTGCATACGGATGTTGATGCCAAGCCTTTTCAGGTGCCGGCGCATATGATCGATGCTGACATGATACCGATCGGAAAGCTCAGCGAGGCCATAGCCCTTGGCCGCTTCCGCCCGGAGGCGCTCGTTGATCGGCAGTCGTCGTTTGCTTCTCAGCTTAACCGACATCATCGGAACTCCCATTTACCTGAAGCCAGACGCGAGCAACGCGCGCGACATCGCGGTTCGCATTGGTGGCGCCCATGAGATTGGTGATGGAAACGACCGCGATGAGCGCAGATTCGAGCGTCTGGCCCGATGTTGCGGGATCGTCGTCGGTCAGCTCGCCACCGTGGTGAAGCCGGTTTGCCGCCTGCGAAAGCTCAAGCCTGGCGGCGTCGAGATACTCGGCTGCGCGCAAAAGCTGCGTCATCTGCCAGTCGCGGGTCTCGCTCTTTACGAGCTGTACGCGCTGTTCCTCGACCGGAACCGGAAAGGTGAGGATCTCGGCGCTCATCAGACGAGCGCCTCGGCCGCAAACCGGGCCTCGATTTCAGCCACGCGTTGTCCGGCGAGCGCACCGGCGCCGAGCAGCGAGAGCAGGGCAATCGCAATGGCGCACGCGATGTAGAAGCGTTTCGGCTTCCACTCGTGTCTGACCTTTGCCTCACCGTCGAAAAGCATGGCCTCCCGAGCCTCGGGGCCGGGATCGTCGACGATGAAAGGGGTAAAATAGTTGCGTTCCGTCACGGCTCTATCCTCCGATCCGTTTCGGATGCCGTCTCCTGGGGTCACAGAGACGGACACCGAAGCGGATCAGGCGGCGCGACGGGCCGGAATTGAGTACCGCGTCTGGCGCACGCTCAGGTGCACTGCGCGGGCACGGGCATCATCGACGACATCATTCAGCTGGGCATCGGTAATCCCGAGGCAGTTCTTGAGGTCCTGCGCTGTGCATCCTTCGCCAAGGCGGCGCATCGCTTCCGCAACGCATGCAACTTTCTCGTCGCGGTTCCGGCAGAGGGGGTAAGCGTTATGGTTTTGGGGCTGCATTGTTCTCTCCATCCAACTGGGCTTCCCGCTGGTCCGGCGCGCTTAGGGGGTGAGGCGCGCCGGACCTTTTCGGCGGGGATCGTCCAAGCCTTCATGGCTCGGATGGAGAGATGTAAGCAAAAATTATAACTGGAGGCAAGCGAAAATTATAAGCAAGACTTAGAACGAATCAGACTCGACTCCTTTCGGAAAAGAATCAATAACAGAACGGAATGAGAACAGGAGGTTAATTCATGCCTGCAGAGATGGCATTGGGCTCCGTTGCGCGACTTGGCATCGAGTGCGCAGATTGCGGTCGGAGTAGGTGGATTGCTCCGTCGCAGATCACGAAGCGCGGGGTTACGCTCCACACGTGCTTACACGAGGTTGCGTCGAAACTTTCATGCTCTGCCTGTCGTGCTGATGGTTTGCCCGGCAAGAACGTTTCGGTGCAGGCTTTCTTTGACCGTGACGCTGATCGGATCAGAGCGGAGCGAGAGGTTCTTAGAAACCAAGTAGCTCTTTCAAGGGAATTACGCGCCAAAGGTGCTTAACAGCGTAACGGTCATACCTAATCCGCTTGGCGGGATTATATTGCTCGACGATGATTTCTTTAGCTGTTCGCTGAACCAATTTTTTGATGAAG
Source organism: Rhizobium sp. LC145 (assembly GCF_001005825.1). GTDB lineage: Bacteria > Pseudomonadota > Alphaproteobacteria > Rhizobiales > Rhizobiaceae > Neorhizobium. Next base: position 252,638 of record NZ_LBHV01000007.1, on the reverse strand, counting down.
GCCTTTCCCACGTGGCCTTCCTCCTCCGGAAACATCTCTATCACAACATGGTCTCCAGGTACTGCTTCACGTCCTCCGCAATAAATGACCTCTCCGGGATCGTAGCGGGGTACCATGCTGTCGCTTAGGACGTGCAAAGCAAAAACGTTCTTTAACGATGCAACGCCGGGTGGCCGGCGGACGAAGCCTTGGACTTCGCCATTGAAGGAAAAGTCGCCGTCATCTCCACCATAAGAAACGCCCAACAGTTGTACATCCATCGGGCCGCTAGGTGGTGGCGACAAGTCGGAAATCACCTCGGCATCCGCCAAACCTTCGTCATCCAGATATACGATCTCGCCCTCGGATAGGGCGCTTGCATCCACGCGCAGCAATGCAGCGGTACGCCGCAGATTATCGAAAGATGGGGAATTCTTTCCGCTTTCCCACATTCCTACGGCTGCGACCTCGATACCAAGAGATTCAGCAATGTTGCGCTGGACAAGCCCTCGGCGTTTGCGAGCGGTTTTGATTGCTAGGCCAATCTTGAGAGCGTTCTCTTTCTTAGACATGCTTATAAATCGCCTATTGGTTGGCCCTATTTCCAGCAAATTATAACTTGCATCCAATTCTAAGTTATGCTTACAAATGCGCATGGCCGATCACCCCGCCCCACTTCAGGAAGCAATTGCTCGCGTTGGAAGCGCGAGCGAGCTTGCTCGTCGACTTGGTTTGACGCCGGCTGCAGTGTTGCAATGGGACAAAGTCCCTGCCACTCGTGTACTGGCGGTAGAGCAGGTAACGGGCGTTTCTAGACATAGTCTTCGTCCTGATGTGTTTGGCCCGATACCGGAGGCTGCCGAATGACAGGCCTCCCGTTTTCCATTTCTTTCGGTGGCTGCTCCTCCTCCCTGGTGGTCGCCGACCCGCGCGAGTTGCTTTCCCTGGCAATGGCGCGTACTCGGCCGGGACAAGGCTTCCTTGGCGGACCGTCCCGGCCGTTTTTCCATTCTGTCGGGGTAGAGGAGCTTGGTCGTCCTCGCCGGTCTCATAAGCCGGAGATCGCAGGTTCAAATCCTGCCCCCGCAACCAGTATACCCCCGGCGCGGTTGCCGACAGGCGCGATGGAACAAGGGCGGCTGCAGCGGCAACGCGGCCGTTCCATTCAGCTTCATGTTCATGCGTTCCAGTCATGCGGTCCCCCGTGATGTGACGGGCTGAACCTAAGCCGCGCGGATGCGGCTTTCACGGAATCCTTTCGATCGACTTTTTCCTTGACCAAACTCAGGGGTGTTTTCGTGCGTGCCATTTCAGACGAACATGCAGCCATCATCAAGGATGCGACCGCCGCAGCCTACGAGGCGCTCGGCGGCGTCAGCCGCGCCGCCGAAGCCCTGAACGTCGCGACCTCGACGCTCACGAAGTACGCTTCGCACGGGGACGAGTGGCGGGAAAACTTTATCCGCCTCGACCTGGCGGTGGAGCTGGACCGGCGCTGCGATCATCCCTTCCTGCTGACGGCGATGACCAGGGTAGTCAATGACGAGCGCGTCTCCGCCTTTGGCGCGGTGACGGCGAGCGCAATCCTCCGGCTCGACGGCGTTCTCGATGATGTAGTTCGGGAAGTCGCGACGGCGATCGAGGACGGCCACATAGATGCCGGCGAGCGGCGCGCCATTCGCGCCCGTATCGTCGCGGCGAAACAGTATCTGGCGAAGCTCGACGCGATGATGGCGGGGGCCGGTGGATGACTGGTCGGCGCACGAAATCAAACCTCGATATCTACGAAGCCGTGCAGGCCATGCTTCCAAAGGACCGGAAGCGCGCGGCCGATGTGATGGTCGTTTCGTGCGCGGCTGCCTGCATCGACGCCGGCCTCGACGACGATACGGCGGTAACGGGGCTCGTTCGCGCCCTTGAAACCCTGCGCGAGCGCGGGGCAGGCGAGGGGGTCCATTGATGATGTCGCTCCGTCTCGCAGCAAACCGGCAATCTCTGCTCGTCAAGGAAGCCCGCTTCGCGCGGGTTCTTGAGCTTTGGCACTCAGAACACCTTTCGACCCGCTGCATCGCCGGCATGCTCGATCTCAACGAAGCCGACGTCTGCCGGATGATCGAAGAGGGCGAAAGCCAGTCCTGGCGAGACCGGAGGGTGGCGCGATGAACCGCACGCAGGTCACCATTTCGGCGGGCGGCGAAGTTGTCGAGACCACGCTCGGGGCGCTCGCCGAGATCGGCCGGCACCGGGAAATCGTCGAACTTGCCGCCGTGGTCGAGCAGGCGCGCTCGCTCTTCGATCAGGGCGACGTGGAGAAAGCGATGAAGCTATCCGCCGTCGCCTATGACCAAGCGAAGGCGGCTGCCGGTTCTGCCGAGCGGGTGAAGGCCTCGCGCGAGCTGGTGGAGAAGGCGAGGCGCATGCAGGCCGACGCCCTGAAGATCGAAAGCATGTGCTACGTCGCCATGGCAGACGCCGTGGACGATGCCCAGGCAAAAGGTGAGATCTCCCGCGGCGGTCGCCCGAAAACCGTTTCCGATGAAAACAGTTTTACGCTGGAGGAAGTCGGCGTCGATCGCCAGCAGCTCCATGCCGCCAGACAATTGCGTAACGCCGTTCGTGCCAAACCGGATTTCGTGGATCGGGTCGTCGAGGCGAGGCTTTTGGAAGGCCTGGAGCCTAGCCGCGCTTCATTGAAGCAGGCGGCCGGTCACGCGGTCGGTACGAAAACCGCGACCAAGGAAGAACGTGGCGATCAGCTCTACGAAACGCCGATCGAGGCGACCCGCACCGTGCTGGCGCTCGAAAGCTTTTCCGAGATCATCAAGGAACCGTTCGTCGGCAAGGCTGCCATTCTCCGCCCCCTTGAGGCGGCGGGATATGACGTGCAGATCGCCGACCTCGTCGATCGCGGTATCACCACGCAGCATGGCGAGCTGCAGCAGGTCGGAGATTTCCTTCTTTCCGATCCAGGCGATTCGGTCGGGACCGACATCTTCACCAACCCGCCCTATGGTGACCTCGCAAACAAGTGTCTGGCGCATGCGCTGCGGGTGCATAAGCCGCGCAAGATGGCGGCGCTGCTGAACCTCAACTTCATGTGCGGGTTCGACGATCCGGACCGTCGCTTCGTCATGGACGAGAACCCGCCCAGCCGGGTCTACGTCTTCACCCGCCGCCTGCCGATGATGCATCGCGATGGCTGGGACGGCAACAAAGCCTCCAGCCAGATGAATACGGCATTCTTCATCTGGGAGCGGAATGAAGACGGAAGCTATGGCAGCGGCGACGGCATCTGGACCACGATCCGGGTGGACTGGAAGGAGTTCGAGCATGCGGATCCGCTGCCTCCGGGGGAAGGCGGGCATCGATCGCCGATGGTGTTTTCTGAGGCGGCGGAGGATTTCACCCGAACGACCCCGCGCAAGTCGGTGGATGAGCACGTGGACGAAGAGATTTCCCGCGCAATCCTCTGGCTCAAGGAAATGCAGCCGTTTGACAGCGCCATCCTGCGACGGGGTATCGGCGTTCGCGACAGTGTGGCGGTGGCGCTTATCGAAGCCATGTCGGCGAACGGCCTGATCGAGAAGAACGAAGACGGGCTTTGGTTCCCGAACGGAGCAGGGCTTCATCTGACGGCCTCTGCCAACGCGGCCGAGGCCGTGAAGGCGTGGCGTGCGGAAAGGACGGTGGCGGCATGACCCCCGATTTCTCACCCGCCATGCTGAAGTTCTTCCTTCGCGCCCGCGTGATGCATGAGGCGAATATCGCCTTTCCAGCGGCGCGCGCCAGCCAGGAGCGCGGGGCAAAGGTTGCCATCCGCAAGCGTGCCGGCGTGACCAACACAGAATTTGAATTGGCCTGGATGGGGCGGCTGATGGCGCCGGTCCCGAGAGCGAAGCTATGGGCGGCGCTCGGCATCAACCCCGGTGCCTTCGGTGTGATCCTCATGCACGGCGGACAGGAGACGTCGCCATGACAGGTTTGCAGAATGGTTCCAGCCCGCTGCGCGCCGACTACGATTACCGGGCCTTCGCGCGAGCGCTGATGCACAAGCGGCAGCGTGACCATGCGGACCAGGGAATTCGCGCTCTGGCCGGGGAGATAGGGGTAACCGTCTCCGACCTTTCCCGCGCGATGGGCGGTCAGATGGTGAGCGTCGGCAAGGTCATCGCGCTTTGCAAATGGCTCGGCGTTCCGGTGGAGGAATTCTATCTGCCTCCGGATTTCTCTTTGGAAACAACGTGTTTCACCGGGACCAACGTGAAACGGGAACGAGGGGAGGCGCGGCCATGAGTGGCACTGTCCTCGATCGGGATCAGGAAAAGCGGGTTCTGGAAAAATTGCGCGGCATTCTGGACCGGACCCAAGGCGACCAGTGGATGGTCGAGGCGGCGCCCGGCGAGATGCATTTGGTGGCGCGACGCGCGACAGGGGAATCCACGCGCATTCTGACGCTTCATGCCGCTGATGCGCTGGTGGACGAGATCGATCTCGTTTGCGGCGCGCTAGACCATCTGCGGATGTTCATCGGCTTCTTCGACCGGGCGGCTGCAAAGGTGCGGCAACTCGGAGCGGAGGTCGAGCGCCAGACCGCGAGAAAACGCGAGGCCAATCTTGGTTTTCAGGCGAAGAAGCTTTGCGAGAACGCCGCATTCCGGAGGTTCCTCGAACTGAAAGGGCCGGGAGGCCCGGTGCATGATGCGCAGGCCGCGGACACCCGTCTCAAGGGGCTTCTGGCGATATCCAGCAAATCGGAACTCAACGTGGACGAGCGCGCGGGCACCGCATTCCGCGCGCTGCGGGCGGATTTTTACGCATGGGAAAGGGGTGGGCGATGAGCGGGAGCGAAACCACTCGGGAAGGCGCGGTAGAAAAGCCGCGCATCGAGCTTATCCCTCCGGAGGTCATCTTCGCAATGGCGGAGGTACTGACCTTTGGTGCCGGCGAGCACGGGGAAAGGGACTGGGAGAACGGCAAGTCCTGGAGCAAGGTTTTCGGGTCGCTGATGCGGCACCTTTGGGCCTGGTGGCGGGGCGAGGACAAGGACCCTCAGAGCGGCCGCTCTCACCTTTGGCATGCGGCTGCGCGTATCGCCTTCCTCATCGCCTACGAGCAGCGGCGGAACGGTACGGATGACCGTCCGAGCCGCGCAAGATTGGGGTTGCGCCATGACACATGATGCGCGTTTCTCCATCATTCCGGGCTGGATTGTCACAGATCCGCGTCTCAAGGGGCTCGTTGACCTGCAGGTTCTATGCCTCCTCGGAAAGCATACCGACAAGCACGGCTGGTGCAGGCGAAGCCAAGTGAAGATGGCCGAGCAGCTCGGTCGCGCGCGTTCCACGGTACAGGCCTCGATCGACAGGCTTGTCGATATGGGAGTGCTGGAAAAGCACGTGGAGGAGAGCAAGGACGGGCGCGACAGTGCCCATTTTTACCGGGTTATCTATGACCGCGCTCCGCCATCCGGCTATGACTTTGATGCATATCAGGAGGTTGACGACAAGGAAAATGATCCTATCGCGCCGGCTTCTGATGAGGCACCCCCTGCCGGTACACCGGCACCCCCTGCCGGTCCTGGGGCGGCACCCCCTGCCGGTTCTGGACCGGCACCTATTAACGACCCTTATCTAACGGCCCCTTCTGAACGAGAAGAGAGAGAGCGCGGGCGTGATGATGGTGAAGGGGAAGAAGATCGCAGAGCGCTGGAGAGGCGATTCCGAAAGTGGTGGTCGACGTGGCCTACCTATGCCGTTGACGCTGAGATACCTACTCGGAGGGCGTGGCTCGATCTAACCCCCGAGCAGCGCAAAGCATGCGAGGAGCGTACTCCCGATTACCTGGCCGCAGCAAAGGCGAGTGGCCGCAAGTTCTCCAAGGCCGGTGCAACATATCTCTCCGAACGGGCATGGGAGCGCCTTGGCGAGATAACGACCCCTGCGGCCGGTGGCACTACTCCGGAACGCCACAACCCATACTCCCGACCGTGGAGCGCCTTGCGTTTGGCAGAGCTTTCGCGGCCGCCGATGCCTTTGACGCTGACGCCGCTGGAAGCCCAGATCATCGAAAACAAGCCTGAAAAGGAAGATGTCATCTGGCGTGACAAACGCGAGAAATCGGCGTGGCCGGAGGCTGTGAGGTTGAACCAGGCGGCTCGCGAGCGGCGGCCGGTGGCGGTACCTCCGCATATCGTTGCCCTTTCCTCGACCTTCGACAAGGTCGAGGTGGGTGGCGAGATCTGGGAAGCGTGGAAGCGCCTGCATCACGAGCGGTGCTGGCCGTGGTTGCCAGAGCCGAACGGGCTGCCATTCGTGCAGTTTCCGGCTCTACCGGATGGGATCGATGACCCCGACGAGGCGGTAGCGGAAGCACTGAGGCAATTCCAGAGACAGCTTATCGAAAGGCGGGAAAATGATGCAGCATAAGAATATCTCTGGAGCGCCGATCGCAGCATATGCGGGAGAGCGGTTCGTGGACCGGATGCGGCGGATCAACGTCGATCTTCTTGAAGAGGCGGCACTCGTGGTCCTGAACTGCCGAATCAATGGAGGAAGGGCGCCATGGTTTGCTCTTCGGGTCTGGACTGGACGCGAGAAGGCTGTGGAAAACAACCTGGAAGAAATGGGCATAAGGTCACTCGTGCCCATGCGCAAAGGGCCTGATCTACGTCGTCGGCACCGCGTAATCGAGGGTACGATGATGCCTGTCATCCATGGATATGTTCTCGTCCAGATGCTGGCGAGGGCTGAATACCTGGCTGGGCTGCAAGCCGTCGAGCATGCGATCGAAGTACTTGGAGGGTGCGAAAAGCCGATGTGGATCAGCAGCGCAGAGGTTAACAGATTCAATGCGTTGGCCCATTCTGGCGCTTATGATGCGGAGAGGCCGGTCGAGCTGGAAGTTCAGGCCGGAGAACCTGTGTTCATCACTGCGGGACATTTCTGCGATCAGAAAGCCATTGTCGTTACCCCGAACAGGAGAGGGCGCGGCGACGTTGTCGTAGCAATCAAGTTCATGGGCAGAGAGGTGCCCGTCACCGTGCCACTTGCTTTGCTGCAGAAGTTGTGAGAGTCATTTCTGCATTGGACAAGCTGATGATCCTGAAGTGAGCCTCTGAGAACGCCTAAACAGCGGGGAGCAATCCCGAGGTCGGTACGCCGGTCAGCCCCAGCCCTGACAGTCTCCCTTGCGAGACACCGATTCAGGGCCAGTGCGAAAGCTATGACCAGATGAATGATGAGGCGGCCGAAAGGTCGCCTTTCGTGCATCTAGGAGTATGGGACGTCTCAAGACCCTCAAGCCAAGGATAGGCACGCTCGCCCCTCGTATCGGTAGAGCGCCTGGTGATGAGCAGGCCCGCCTTCGTGAGCGTGACCAGAATGTCAGCTGGCGCAGCTGGTACAAGACAGCACGATGGCAGAAGCTTCGGCAGCAGGTCCTCGTAAGGGATCACTACACGTGCCAGCGAACCGGAGTTCTCTGTACCGGGAAATATCCTGATCCGCACAGTCCGGTCGTCGACCACATTCGACCCCATCGCGGTGACGAGCAGTTGTTCTGGGATCCGAACAATCTGCACTGCGTCAGCAAGACCTATCACGACAGCGAAAAGCAGAAACAGGAGCGGGCGCAGGCCCGGTGGTGATGATGGCTAAGGTAGAGCTTGACGGCGGTGAACTGATGCAGGGTCTCACCCTGACGCTGCGGATGCCGAAGGCATTCGGGCTCAGGATGTGGATCGTCGGCAGGTTGATCGCCATCGCTAGGCGCATCAGCCCCGTCCGGATCGAGGTCGGCCTCGATGAGGTCGACGAGGCCTGACCCTTTACCCTCGTCAGGGGGGGGTGGGTCGAAAGTTCAGCGAGCCTCTTCCTATGGACCCGCGCCCCCCTCATTTGGAGATTTTTTTCTCGTGAGCACGAATTTTGATCTGCTCGGTGATCCCATTCCGGAGGGTTGGGGGAGGCGCGGCAGGCCGCCTCATATGGCGACGGAGAAAAACCGCAACAAAGTCATGCTGTTACTGGCGATGGGTTGGAGCAATGCACGCATTGCCAACGCGCTGGGCATCACACAGCCGACTTTGCGGAAGAATTATTTTCAGCAGCTCCGTTGCCGTGACTTGGCGCGAGACCGTCTCGAAGGCGCTCGGCTTGATTTGGCATGGGAGCTGGCGAAAGCCGGCAATGTGGGCGCCATGCGAGAGTTTGCGAGGCTGATGGAGCGCAACGACCGCATGGAGCTTGAGCGCGAACTCGCTACCGAAGCCAAGCAGCCGGAGAAGCAGGTTGCAGTTGAACGCCTCGGAAAGAAGGTCATGGAAGAGATGCGCGCGCTCGACGCTGATGCGGACCTGATGGCCGAGCTGGAACGGGAAGCTACGCAGAATGCTCGTCACTGAGGATCTGCCAAGGTTCGCCTGTCCTGATTGGTGGGAGAAGCTGCAGGCGCTGGAGACGCCGATGGCCGATGTCCCCTTAAACAGGCAAAAGGCAGCCAAGGCCCTGGCTTTCTTCAATCGGCTTCGTCTGCCGGACGTGCCTGGAAATCCTCCCCTTGCGGAGGCTTGCGGCGACTGGTTTCGGGATATCCTTTGCGCGTTTCTGGCCAGCGAGGATCCAGATACAGGCCGGCGGCTCGTGTGGGAGTTGCTATGCATGGTTCCGAAGAAGAATTCGAAAACCACGTACGTGGCGGCACTCGGATTGACGGCTCTGTTCATGGAGGAGGCGCCGAACCGGCAAATGCTGATCGTGGCGCCGAGCCAGAATATTTCCGAACGGTGTTTCGGCCAGGCGCAGTTGATGATCCAGGGCGACCCAAAATTGGCTGAGATTTTCAAGGTGCAGGAGCACTTGAAGTGCATCACCCGTCGAAAGACTGGTACGCAGCTTGACGTGAAGACCTTCGACACATCGATCGTTACGGGAGAAATCCCAATCCTTACGATCATCGACGAACTGCACGAACTCGGGAAGGTTTCGAAGGCGACCAGGGTCATGCAGCAGATCCGCGGCGGCGGTATCACCAAGCAACGCGGCCAGGTGCTGATGATCACAACCCAATCTGACGAAACGCCCGCCGGAATTTGGCGTACGGAGCTGGATAAGGCGCGGGCCATTCGTGACGGCAAGGGTGGAGCATCCCCGATCATGCTGCCGGTGCTCTACGAGTTCCCGCGAGAGCAGCAGGTCAAGCAGGAATATTGGCGCGATCAGAAGAACTGGAAATACCTGCTCCCCAATCTCGGACGCTCCATCGATCCGGAGGCGCTTGTCGACGATTACGAAAACAACGGGAAAGTTAGTAAAGAGACAGAGCAGATCTGGGCTAGTCAGCACCTGAATATCGAGATCGGTGTCGGCCTTGGTGGCGATGGATGGTCCGGCGCCCTGCATTGGGCAAACTGCGTCGATGTCAACTTGACCGGATTGGAGGCCCTGCTGAAGCGGTCGGAAGTTTGCACGATCGGGATCGATTGGGGTGGCGCTGACGATTTGGCCGCTCTCTATGTGATCGGCAGGGAGAAACAGTCAAAGCGGTGGCTTGGCTGGGGAACGGCCTGGGCCCGGCCGACTGTCTTTGAGCAGCGCAAAAGCATCTCGCCACGTTTGAAGCAGTTCGAGGAGGCCGGCGATCTCGTGATCGCGCAATCCGGGGAAGAGCAGGCGGCCTCGGCCGCCGAGATTTGCCGCCGCGTGTTCGATAGCGGTCTTCTCCCGGAGCAAGGTGGTATAGGTCTAGATAGCGCCGGTATCGCTCTCCTCCTGGACGCGCTCGAGGAGGAGAAGCTGGAGCAGCCACTCGTTCAGGCCGTTGCACAAGGCTGGAAGCTCCAGACCGCGATTTCCTCCGTTCCGTTGAAGTTGGAGGATCGCCGTTTCCTCCATGGCGATCAGCCGATCATGGCGTGGAACGTGGGAAACGCGAAGCAGACCCTTAGGGGCAGCAACTACGTGGTGACCAAAGAAGTCTCAGGCGCCGCGAAAATCGACCTTCTTATGGCGCTTTTCAATGCTGCCATGCTGATGTTCCAAAACCCAGAAGCTGCGAGCCCTGTCGACATGAGTGATATCATCTCCAATTCGGTGTTTGTCTGATGGGAATTTGGAACCGGCTATTCGGGAAGAAGCTCACGGCCCGCGACGGAGAGCTTTACGAAATCTGGGACGGCGGCAATACGTGGTCCGGCGAAGCGGTATCGACGCGGTCGGCGCTCAATCTTTCGGCGTTCTGGGCGTGCACAAGGGTAACGGCGCAGACAATTGCGAGCTTGTCGCTCGAAGTGATGGAGAAGCGGGCAGACGGCACCCGCGAGCGTGTTCCCGATCATCCGCTACAGGAGCTACTCGACGAGAGCCCGAATGCGGACCAAACCTCGATAGAGTTTTGGGAAGGTCGCGTCCTGGGTCTTTGCACCTCAGGAAACGGGTATGCGGAAAAGGTATTCAGCGGCAACAGGCTGATTGCCCTTAATCCGATGCCTTACGATACATCTGTCGAGCGTCTGCGCGACGGCAGTTTGCGGTATCGATTCAACGATCGTGGCAAGCTCGTCGATTTGCCCGATGATAAGGTGTTCCACCTTAAGGCATTCGGGGATGGTGATGTCGGATTGTCTCCCGTCGAATACGCGCGGCAGACCCTCGGGATCTCGATTGCGTCCGAACGCGCCGCCGGCCAGACCTTTGGCAAGGGGATGCGGGCGAAGGGCTTTTTTACCTTCCCCACACAGCTCTCGCCAGAGCAACGCGCCGAGGCACGGAAGAATTTTGCGGATCGCTACAGCGGGCCAAACGCTCCTGGCGTTGGCATCCTCGAAGCCGGTGTAGATTTTAAGGCGGTCAACATCACGCCGAAAGACGCGGAGATGATCCTCAACCGGCGGTTCAACGTCGAGGAAATATGCCGATGGCTCGGGGTCCCGCCTGTCATCATCGGCCATGCCGGTGAAGGTCAGACGATGTGGGGAACCGGTGTATCTGCGATCATGCAGAGTTGGCTCAATCTCAGCCTTCGCTCACAGCTTCGTCGGATCGAAAAGGCGATCTCGAAGCGGATCATGACCCCAGAAGAGCGGCGCCGCTTCAAGGTCCGTTTCAATTATGAAGATCTGTTGCGTGGTGACAGTGTCGCTCGTGCAGCATTCTACGGATCTTTGCTCAACGCGGGTGTTATGACCATCAATGAGGTCCGCCGCCTGGAAGGGTTGCCACCTGTCGATGGTGGTGACGTGCCCCGCATGCAGTCTCAGAATGTCCCGATCACCGAAAGCGGGATCGGCCACAACGGCGGCCCGAGAATAGGAGAGAACGAATGAGCCTTCGCGCTTTGCCCGAGTTGCGCTCGCCGGATGGCGTGACCGGCTCGATCCACATCACCGAAAAAGCCGCCCAGATGTACAGGTCGTTGGAAGCTCCGCGCGCGGCTGCGGCCGATGGCGCGGATGTCATCACCGTTCTCGATGTCATCGGGTATGATTGGTGGACAGGGGAAGGCGTTACCGCAAAGCGTATCTCTGCCGCGCTTCGCCAGATCGGAGACAAGCCGGTCACCGTGTTGATCAATTCCCCTGGAGGCGATTTCTTCGAGGGCGTGACAATCTACAATATGTTACGCGCGCATCCTGCCAAGGTGACGGTGCAGATCATCGGGATCGCCGCGTCAGCCGCTTCTGTGATTGCAATGGCCGGCGATGAGATTCAGATCGCCAAGCTCGGCTTCATGATGGTGCATAACACGCAGTGGGTTGCGGCAGGCGACCGACATGTGATGTACGAGACCGGCGGGATTATGAAGGTCTTCGACGAAACCTGCGCCGAAATGTATGCATCTCGCTCTGGGCAGTCGGTTGCCGACGTGCAAACGATGCTCGACGATGAGACATGGATGGGTGGACAGGGAGCGATCGACAAAGGTTTTGCCGATGTTCTCGCCGACTTCGACGTCGAAGAAGCTGGCGTCAGCAATTCGAAACCGGCTCTCTACCGTCTTGAGGCGGCACTTGCTGCTGGAAAGCCCTTGCCGCGTGCCGAACGGCGCAAGCTGATTAAAGAAATTGCCGAGGGTATGCCGGGCGCTGCTCACGGAATCGTCAAGCCGAGCGCTGACGACGATGTCTTGGACCGCCTCAGACTTGCGGCGGCCCGATTGAGCCTTACCAGGGCGTAAGCCTTTCCAACATCAGGAGAACCACGATGGCTGATGAAGTACGCGACCTGCTCAAGCAGGTTACGAACGATCTTTCGCGCGTGAACGACGAGTTCAGCAAGAAGGCCGAAGAATGCCTCACCGAGGTGAAGAACAACGGCAAGCTTTCGCAGGAGACGAAGTCCGAAGTCGACAAGCTGGCGACCAGTCAGACAGAGCTGACCGGAAAGCTGGAAGATCTGCAGGCGCGCCTTGGCGAGGTCGAGCAGAAGAGTGCGCGTCGCGGTGGCGGCGGATCCGATGGCTTGAAGTCCATCGGTCATCAGGCCATTGAGCATCAGGCAATGAAGGATTTCGCTGCCAGCGTTCAGGGCGGTCGCCGCGTCAGTGTGCCGGTCAAGAATGTCACGACCTCGCCGGACATCGCCACCGGTATTGTCGAGCCTCAGCGTCTGCCCGGCATCGACGTGATGCCCAAACAGCGACTGTTTGTTCGCGACTTGATCGCAGGCGGTCGCACCACATCGCCGGCCATATTCTGGGTTCAGCAGACAGGGTTTACCAACGCTGCGGTCGTGATCGCTACGGAGGGCACGGCAAAGCCGTATTCGGATATTGAATTCGATACCAAGATCACGCCGGTCGTGACGATCGCGCACATGTTCAAGGCATCGAAGCAGATCATGGATGACTTCGCGCAGTTGCAGTCGACGATTGATGCCGAGCTTCGCTATGGTCTGAAATATGTCGAGGAACAGGAAATCCTATTCGGCTCCGGCGCTTCGGGTCATCTTGATGGTATTGTGCCGAACGCGTCGGCATTCGCGCCCGCCTTCGCCCCGGAAAGCCGCACGCCGATCGATGATCTTCGCCTCGCTATCTTGCAGGCGCAGCTCGCTCGTTTGCCGGTCGACGGCTTCGTCATCCACTCGATCGACTGGGCGAAAATCGAGCTGACGAAGACTTCGGAAGGTGCGTACATCCTCGCCAATCCCCTGCGCATTGCCGGTCCGACGCTCTGGGGTCGCCCGGTGGTCGAAACGGAAATCCCGCAGTTTGAGGGCGAGTTCCTAGCTGGTGCCTTTCAGTCCGGTGCGCAGATTTTCGACCGCGAAGATGCCAACGTCGTCATTTCCACGGAAAATGCCGATGACTTCGAAAAGAACCTCATCTCGGTTCGTTGCGAAGAGCGCCTCGCTTTGGCGCTGAAGCGTCCGGAAGCGTTCGTTACCGGTCCGTTCGGCACCGCTGTGCCGGCGCCTATTGGCGGCTGATCGTTCGGCTGATCACGGCGGGCAGCGGTGCTGCCCGCTTCATGAACCGAAGGAGAGAACCATGAAACTCACCGCGCTTAAAACCTTTCGTCACGGTTCTTCCGTGTATCGGCGCAACGAGCTCGTCGAGATGAGCGAAGCGCAGGCAAAGCCTCTTTTGGCGAAGAAACTCGTCGAAGCGGCGAAAGAGGACAGTAAGCCCACTGCCAAGTCGAAAACTGCAAAGGCTGCTGAGTGATATGCGCCGTCCTGTCCTCGTGACTCCTGCGTCCGCCTTGCCTGTCACAGTCGCGGAGGTAAAGGGCGCCCTGCGCATTGATGGCGCGGATCTCGATAGCGAGATTGAGAGCCAGATCAAGTCGGCTGTCGAGTACTACGAAGGATGGAGCGGCATCCTCGGTGTATGCTTGGTCGAGCAGACCTGGCGCCAGAGTTTCGATCGATTTGAGCGATGCCTGATGTTGCCGCTGCGTCCGGTTCAAAGTATCACTTCGGTGAATTGGCGCAATGCTGCTGGCGAGACTGCGACCGTTGCTACGTCGAACTATGCGCTAGAGACCGACGATGGGGGGCTTTCCTTCGTCCGCTTTAAGCGCGGTTACGCCTATCCGTCCGGACTGGCGGACGCTGGTGCTGTTTCTGTCGAATATATAGTTGGCTGGCCCTTGGCCGAAGGTAAGCCTACGACACCGGAAAGCATCAAGGCTGCGATCAAGATCCGGGTGCAGATGCATATCGATGAGGCGGCCAAGCAGGGCGCTGACGTTCTCGAAAAGATCGAGAGCCGATTGATCGGAACCTACAGATCGGTCGGGCTGTGATGACTGTTACGGCTCAAGATCTCGATCGTCGCATCACATTCCAGCGCGCCACGACCACACGGAACGAATTTAACGAGGACATTGTAACCTGGACTGATCAGGCGACAGTCTGGGCGATGCGTGAGGACGCGAGTTCTGGCGAAAAAGAGGCTGCGGGCCAGGTCGGCGCTTTCCTTATGGCGCGCTTTACTGTCCGTCGTATCAGCCAGACGGAGGGCGTCCGGCAGATCGACCGCATTTTTCATGACGGCGCTGTCTGGTCTATTACTGAGCGAATGGAGCTTCGCGAAGAACCGCGTCGATTTCTCGTCTTTAAGGCTGTGAGGGATGCGGATCATGGCGCGAACGACGGTCAAGGTTGAGGGGCTGCGGGAGCTCGACCGTGCACTCGGGCAGCTTCCCCAGTCCGTCGCAAAGTCGGTCCTGCGGGAAACGTTGCGCGAGGCGGCGGAACCCATGGCGCGGACTGCGCGCCAGCTTGCTCCGAAGGATGAATATCATCTCTATGAGAGCATCGACGTCTCGACGCGGCTGAACAAGCGCCAACGTTCGATCCATCGCGAGGAGAACAAGCCGACATTCCAGGAGATGTTTGTCGGCACCAACAACCCTGCCGGCGTGCAGCAGGAATTCGGGAACGAGCGACATCCGGCTCAGCCATTCATGCGGCCCGCCTGGGATGCCGAGAAGATGCCGACGCTTGATCGCATCGCCAATTCGCTCTGGTTCTTCATCCATCGTGCTGCGCAACGCTTAGCCAAGAAGAAATAGGCCCAACATGGAAGAAGCTCTTACCGCTCTGCTGGCGACCGTCGCCGGCGGGCAACGCTATTGGGTGAGGGCGCCCCAGAAGGTGCTTCGCCCCTATGTGCTTCTGAACCGGGTGACGGGCTTTCGTGACTACACCAACTCCGGGGCCAGCGGCTACGTCGAGAGCAGGGTGCAGATCGACGTCTATGCCGACACCTATACGCAGACCAAGAAAATCGCGCGCGACATCATCCGCATCATGTCGGGTTACCGGTCGGGGGCTATCAGGGGAATTTTCCTCGATCAGGAACGAGATCTCCCGGCGAGCGATGCCGGGGAAGTGACCAGTCTCTTCAGAACATCGCTCGACTTCATCATCCATCATACGGAGAACTGAGATGCCTGATACCCAAGCATCCATAGGCTACGGCACTACATTCGAAATGGCGGATGCCGCTACGCCGACCGATTTCGTTTATGTCAGCGAAGTCTTCAATCTGTCGCTCGGTTCCGAGGCGACCGATCAGATCGACGCAACCCACATGCAGTCGCCGGGCAAGTTCCGGGAGTATATCGATGGGCTCACCGATCCCGGCGAGCTTACGTTCGAGATGAACTATATCCCCGGCTCGGATTCCGACCGGAAGATTTCTGCCGCCAAAGGCAAGAGGAAGTGGACCAGGATCACGTTCCCGAACGGATGCCAGTTCCTCACTTATGCGAGCCGGCAGAACTACGAGCCTTCCGCGCCGCATGACGACAAGATGACGGCAAGCGTCACGTTCAAGCGGTCGGGCGAGCCGGTGCTGACCGAACCGACTGCGCCACGCGCTCTCGTCACGCCGGCTATCAGCGGCACGCCGAAGGTTGGTGCGCCGCTCACTCTCGACCCTGGTGTGTGGGCTGGCGCCAAGGACTTCGCCATCCAGTGGCAGAAGGATGCGGCGGGCGACGGCAACTTCACCAATATCCCCGATGCGACCGGCATGGCTTACGTTCCTGTTACCGGTGATGTCGGATCTGAGATCCGTGCCACCGTGACCGGATCGAACAGCGATTTCAGCACGCCCGTCAACTCGACGGAAACTGCTGCTGTCGCGGCGTGAGGTGGGGCACATGGCAAACAGCAATCGCGGCTCCGTTTCGCTGAAGGCCGGCGACAAGGAGTATACCCTTTCGTTTTCGGTCAATGCGCTCTGTGAGCTTGAGGACGCGTTCGGCATGCCGATCCAGAAGATCGGCTCCATCTTCAACGATGCGGAGAACATCACGGTGAAGGATGTTCGAAAGCTGATCTGCGCGGCCCTTCATGACCACCACCCCGAAGTCGAAATAAACGAGGCGGGGAAAATCGCCACAGACGCGGGCCTGCCTTCCTGCATGGAGAAGATCGGCAAAGCCTTCCAGCTTGCGTTCCCGGAGGCGAGAGGAAATGCAAACCCTCGGATAGCGAGGAGTTCAGCCCGCTAGATCTGCTCAAGTCCTGGGTGGAATGCGGGCAAGACCCCTCGCTGTTCTGGCGACTGACGCTCCGCGAAGTCAGGGTCGTCATCGACGGCGCGGTGGCGAGAATGAAACGCGATCGCGATGAGCGGGCAATCCTCGCCTGGCACATCGCGGCGCTCTCGCGCCAGAAAAAGCTCCCCAAGCTGAAAGACCTCATCACCAACGATGAGCGACGGCCCGCTCCAAAGCGCAGCTGGGAGGAGGATTTCGCCGGCATTTCGGCGTGGTTCAAGGCACGGAAGTAGAAGGTTGATATCAATGGCATCGGCAGTCATCGGCGCGCTTCGCGTCAATCTCGGCATCGATACGGCCCAGTTCACGGAAAGCCTGAAGGGGGTGCGCGCTTCCATGGCCAATGTCGGGAAGCAGATGCAGGCGTGGGGCGGCAAGCTTTCGACCTACATCAGTGCTCCATTGACGATCGCCGGCGGCGCGGTGGCTGCTGCCGCCGTGAGCATGGCCAAGGACATCGACGAGCTTCGCAAGGCAGCTCAGATCTCCAACACCGGATTCGAGGATTTCCAGCGCCTGGCGTATGCCGCCAAATCGGTTGGCATCGAGGGCGACAAGCTCGCCGATATCTTCAAGGATGTGAACGACCGCATCGGCGATTTCAACCAGACGGGCGGCGGCCCAATGGCTGACTTCTTCGAGAAGATCGCGCCGAAAGTCGGTATCACCGCGGAAGCGTTCAAGAATCTGTCCGGCCCGCAGTCGCTCCAGCTCTACTATGACAGCCTCGTCAAGGCGGGCGCCTCTCAGCAGGAGATGACCTTCTATCTTGAGGCGATGGCGTCTGATGCAACCGCACTCATTCCGCTTCTGAAGGCTGGTGGAGAAGGCTTTCGAGAATTGGGCGAGGGGGCTGCGGTCATATCCGAGGGTCAGGCTGCTGGCCTGAAGGCGTATAACGATGCCATGCGGGCGCTCTCCGAGGCGGTCAAGGGGCTGACGATCGCGCTGGCGAGCAGCGGCATCGTTGAATACATCACGCAGATGGTGCAGTGGCTGACGAGCCTTGTCCAAACACTTTCCGCCACCAATCCTGAAATTCTCAAGTGGGGAGTGATCATCGGCGGGATTGCCGCGGCGATCGGACCGGTCGTTGCTGCTCTCGGCTTGTTCCTCGCTGCCGTTTCCGCAATCAGTCTCCCCGTGCTCGGGGTCGTTGCTGCGATTGCGGCATTGACCGCCGGTCTGATCGCGTTCTGGCCGGAGATCTCCAGAGCATATGAGGCGACCGTACAGTTTGCCGGTGGTGTTTGGGAGCAGCTTAAGCGCGGCGTCGAAAATGCGGGGCAGGCGTTCACAGCCTTCAAAAATCAGGTGGTGCAGGTAGCCGCGGATATCGTGAACGCATTTCTAGCGCTTCCGGGAAAGATGCTCGAAATCGGCGGTCAGATTATCGATGGCCTGTGGAACGGCGTCAAAGCGAGATGGGAGGCCATTAGGGGCAATATCGCCAGCATAGGTACCGGTATCGCCGAAGGCGTCAAAAGCGCCCTCGGCATCCACTCTCCTTCCCGGGTGATGCATGACGTTGGTGTCAACGTCATGCAGGGTCTCGGTAACGGTATGACTAGCCTCCAGGGAAAAGTTGTCGGGACGGCGGCGCAGACTGCAGACGGCATCAGGGGTGCTTTCGATGGGATCGAAGGTGTCGGCGAAGGATTGGGGCAGGGGATGGAAAGCGCATTTTCCGGTCTCGGGTCTTCCATCGCGGACGCCATCAGCGGCACGAAGGAATGGCGCGATGTGGCGCTTGATGCGCTGCGCAGTGTCGCCAGCAGCCTTATCTCCAGCATGAACATTGGCGGAGGTGGGGGCGGTTTCTTTAGTGGCCTCTTCGGGAGCCTGTTCAAGGGGCTGGTGGGCTTCTCTACCGGCGGTTCCATTCTGCCGGGCGGTACAGGCGGGATAGACAGTCAGCTCGTCATGTTCCGCAAATCTCCGAACGAGCGTGTCGATATCACGAAACCGGGGCAGAGCATCGGGGGCGGATCGCTTGTATTCGCCCCAGTCATCAACGCTCCGAATTCGGATGCGGCGGGTCTTGCCCGCATAGAGCGCCGCATGGACGAGCAGGCGCGGAACTTCGGCAAGATGGTCGATGCGCGCACCAAAATATCGAATAGCCGCAAGACGAGGGGATGATGGGGCGTTTGCTGAATTGGCCGAACGGCTTGGGAGTCAGAACGCGCCGGCCGCTTTCTGGCCCGCGATCGGTCGGCGGTACTTCGCCGCAGGATTCCATCGGTGGGCGATCCCAATCCGTAGCTTCTCCCTTTGGCGCGTGGAAATACGAATTCGTTCTGCCGGTCGCAGAGGGCAGGCTTTATCGTCGGATCGAGGGATTGATAACGGCGTTACATGGTGGCGCCAACGCAGTGCGGGTGCCGTGGCCGGCTCCTGATGCGCTGACGCTCAATGAAGCCGGAGCGAAGTACGCTTACGTGCAAGAGCGCGACGGCATGCCGTGGGATAACGTGATGCCGTGGGCAAATCAGCGAAATTGGTCGGCCTCACCGCCAAACGTGCCGGTGGCTGCAAATGCCAGTGTCGGTGCGACGATTATCCGGTTGACAGCAGACTTCTGGGGGTATGACCTCGATATG
Organism: Rhizobium sp. LC145; assembly: GCF_001005825.1. GTDB lineage: Bacteria > Pseudomonadota > Alphaproteobacteria > Rhizobiales > Rhizobiaceae > Neorhizobium. The sequence continues at coordinate 233,543 of NZ_LBHV01000007.1, read as the reverse complement.
GGAGACGAGATCGGCTTTTTCCCGCTGCACTTCGGAAAATACATGATTACCGAAGCGCGCGGGAGCGGCGAATACAGGATCTGGCCTCCGCTCAGAAAGGCGATCACCACCGATGATTTCGCAACGCTAAAGCCGGTGCTTGCCATGAAACTCGATGGTGAGCAGGCGGCCGAACTATCGCGAGGAGTGGGCTACGGCGAAGAGACGACGCTGATCCTCTCGGAAGTCTTCGATTACGACGTTCGCGACTACTTCACGGTGTAATCCATGACGGACAGAAATCTTGAGGAAGTCGCCATGATGTCCCGGCGTGAATTGGCGCTCCTGCATGCTGACGAGATGAATGCTGCGCTCAATCCATTTCCCGGTCGCCCAGACGATGAAATCACCGCCGAAGAGAAGGCGGAAATTGCTAACGCGGTTTCGGAACTGCAGCGCCAGCACCTGCGCGAGCTGAGCGCATGGGAACAAGTGAACGGCTAGGTCATGGCGCTATTCTCCGAAGAGGCGAGGGAATTCCTTCGTCGCCCCCACATCGCGCGTGCCTGGTTTGCCGAACTCGGACTGCCGTCCGGCACCTGGCGCCTTCACAACGGCGTCGGACGCAAGGTGGTCGGCGGGCATGAATGGCGCGGTGTTTCCGATCCGGCCGGCCGGCAACTCGTCTCGATGTCGGCCGTCGAGGATCCCAGGTTCGGGCAGGCGGCGAAAGTGGACATTGTCCTTTCCGGCGTCAATGTCGAATTCCTGCGTTCAGTAAAGGACCAGGCGCGGCAAACGGAAGGTGCGCTTGCGGATCTCTATTGGTGCGCATTCGACCAGGAGACGCAGGAGGTCTGGCCATTCGGATTGAAAAAGCTGTTTCCCGGTTTCCTCTCCGCTCCCAAGCGTCAGAGCACGGGTATCGGTGTGCGGACGGTATCGTTCACGGTCGAAACCCTTTGGCAGAGCCAGAACTACCCGTTCGGTGGCCGATGGACTCCGGCTGACCAGGAGCGGCGTTATCCAGGCGACAAGGGGCTCCAGTTCGTCGGCGTGAAGGTTCAGGAGATCATCAAGGCATGAGCGACATTGGCGAACTGCTTCAGGATCATATCGATGCCGTCTCTTCCAAGGATGCACAGTGGGGTGTCGATGATTGCTCACCCTGGGCAGATGAATGGCAAGCCATGTTCACTGGCGAGCGGGTCATACCGGAACCGGACTGGCATAGCTGGGAAGAGGCTGAAGCGAAGATTTCTGCAGCCGGATCCCTGTGCGCGCTCTGGGAAGAGGCTCTTATCGGGGAATTGCTCTGGGAGACCGGTGCGCCTGAATTCGGTGATGTCGGCATCATCAACACTCGAATAGCCGGACAGGTGAGCGGGATATTCCTCGATCACGGCCGCTTCGTCTGGCGGGTGAGACGAGGGGTTTCAATGCTGATGCCACGGGAAATCGTGAAGGTCTGGACGTTCCAGAAATGAAAATCCGCACACTACTGCTTCTTACGAGCGCCACCTATTGGTTGGGCGCCATGCCTGCCCATGCCGGTATAGAAAGCCTGATCATCGGCATTCACGGCTTCTTGCTGTCCAGCACCGCCATTCCGGCGGCGATCACTGGAACGCTCGCTACCGTCATCGGCTATGGTATTGCCGGCGCCGCTGTTCTGGGCTCGGCACTGCTCGGGCAGCAGCGAGGTGGCGCCATCAAGCCATCGGACGCGAAAAGCACTTTCGAGACCGGCGAAAGCTCGGTGATTGAAGGAGTGGGGCGCGTGCGGGTTGGTGGCCTGAAGGCCTTCGGCAATACCGATGGCTCCACGCGAGCCAGGCTGATTTGCCGACTTCAGGGACCAATCGACGCGATCGAGCAGTATTATCTTGGCCAGCGTGAGGTCACGGTAGAGGCAAATGGCGATGTGAGTTCGCCGCCGTGGGCCAGGCCGAACGGATCCTGGGCGAACTGGCAAGACAAGCTCGGCAATGGCGCCGAAACTGCCTGGGCCGGTCTCATGTCCTTATTTCCCGCCATTTGGACCTCTGCGCACCGGGTGCGCGGGATCGCACAATCGCAGCTCCTCTTCTACAATCCGGGCCTGGAAAACAAGAAGTACCTGTCTCTCTATCAAAACGGCGCCCCTGAAACCGAGTGGGTATGCCGCGCGTCACGGGTTTACGACCCCCGCGACCCATCCCAATCGGCAAGTAATCCGGGATCCTGGAGATGGTCAGATAATGCCCCTTTGATTTGCGCTCATGTGCTGCGGCGCGACCCGGCCTTTCCCGCGGAGCGGTTCAACTGGGCGCGGATTGCGGACACAGCGAACAAGGCGGACGTGCTTGTTCCAACCAGGAGCGGTACCGAAAAGCGGTCTCGCCTTTGGGGCGTTTGGGCATGGGAGAGCGAACGCGGCGAGACTATGCAGCAGTTCCTCGATTCAGCCGGGCTTGAAATTCGGCTGGATGAAGAGGGACGGGTCTATTTCGAATTGATCGAAGACAGCGTTACGCCGGAGATCGATTTCGACCCGCTCGATATCTACGACTACACTTGGGTATCTGGCCCTGAGGCGGTAGAGCGGCCGAACATCTGCCGGATCAAGTATTATTCACCGGAACGCAGCTACGAGCTCGCAGAGATCAATTTGGAGGGCATCGCCTGGGCGAGGGTTGACGACGAGGTAGCACGGTATGGCCCCAAGTATTTGGATATCGATCTTCCATTCTGTCCGTCTGCTTCCCAGGCCCAGCGGATAGGCCGAAGGATATTCGATCTGTCGCGGGCCGATCGCGGCACGATGATTACGAATATGGTCGGTCTGGCCGCATGGGGTCTGCTCTATGCCGAGATCGAGGAGCCAGACCTTCACGACCTTATGGAGGTCCGAATGGATACGCCTCGGATCGATGACGATAACGGAACGGTTGAGATACCTTTCATGGTTTGGCCTACGCTGCCGCCATGGAACCCGCAAGCTGATGAAGCTCCCGCGCCTGATGTCATTCCGGAGCTCGGCTTCGAAACGGACATGATCACGCCCGATCCTCCTTATGCAGCAGTGCAAATTACTTATCCCGACGGAGGAAAGGAGTTCCGTATAGGCTTCAATCTTCCAGATCAGGATTACACCGTCGCGGAGGCGTCGTACCGGCCTTACACAAACGGATTGCCGGATGTTTATCAGAGCATGACGGAATTCCCCGGAGAGCCGGAAGAGGTCATCGGCGGCGAAGGGGAGTATTCCGCCGTAGGGGCGTATGTTTCAGCTGACCTCACCGGACGAGTTGTCGACGCTCGAGTGCGCGTCTTCAATGGTGATGACGGCAGCTATTTCTCCACGCCGCTCCATACGACCGTCATCGCCGACGACACGCCTCCGGGTGCTCCAATACTCGTCAGCGGTGGTGCTTCTGGCGATAGCGGAAGCGTATCGCTCAATGTGGTGGTGACAACAAACGACCTTAGGGCCGCATCCATTCAGTTAGAGAGGCGTGTTGGGATCCTGCCTCCCACCTGGGTTGTCGTTTCACGGCAGAACGTGCGACCCAAACTGGAACTTACCTTTCAGGATTCTATCAGCCAATCAGCTGGCGTCGTCATTTGGCGCGTTCAAACGCTCAGCAGCAATGGGTCTGGCGGCCCTTACCTGCAGTTCAGCGCCGAGCCTTCGGGCAACTAAAAAATCTAAAACCAAGGAATGAACCGCATGGTCATGTTCACGAAGCTCGGACAGCTGATTGCTGCGCCGGTGGATGAAAACGGCAATCCGCGCGCGATCTCGCCGCAGGAGTTTCAGGTTTGGATGACAGAGGTCGAGCGCACACTGGTTGCTCTCGGATCTGTTGGTATCGATCCGGAAGATCTGCCGCCATATTGGTTGAGGGCCGTCAACTCTGGTGCCGGAACCCCAAATGCAATCCAGGCCACGACCGCGCTTCCTGTTACTGAAGCAGTTCTGGTTGTGCTGAATATTCTAGACACGAACACAGGCGCTCCCGTCACAGTCAGTTTCAACGGGCAAGCTCCCCTGACAATCAAGACGCGTAGCGGTCAGGATATCATCTCCGGAGGCCTCACGCCTGGATATCTGCTGGGGGCGAAGATGGGCGCCGTGTTCCAGCTATTCTCCGACGAGGCGATCGCCTCGCTGATCTTCATCGCTCGGGATGAGACCCTTGCAGCGCGCGATCGAGCCGAGGTCGCCGCCGATCTAGCGGCCGGGTTTGCATCCGATATCATTAGTCAGGGTAATGTCCCTATTTTTGACAGCCGCGACACGGCGGCCACATATGTGCTGACTGGCCTCCGCGCGATTATTATTAATCGACCGGCGCCGACCGACGCATTGGCGCCGACTCGATATGAGCCGGTTGCGCAGCCCGGAAATGTCGAGCCTTTGCATGAAGCGAAATTTCAAGATGCGGATGGCACGTGGTGGGAAATGGCGGAAAGTGCGCCAGACTTCCGCGCATTCGGAGCTGTGGATGATGGCGCTACGTTCAACGATGCAGCATGGGGGGCCGCGCAATCCTATATCCAGGCAAAGCCGGGCGCCGTCCTGCACGTAAGGAAGACTTTAACCGGCGTTTTCGAGTACGAGTGGAGAGGCGCCTTTGATGGACCGATGGAAGTGGAGGAGGGGGTTACCTTTCGAGGAGCCGCAATTCAACCGTATGTAACGAACAAGGTACTCAATGGGAAGTTGCTGCTTAAGCGGACGGATAATCCTGTTTGGCCGAACGGTTTTGAGATCTATCCTCAGCCTCAGTCTGAGATGCGGAAGTCCTACCTCACTCCTGGGGATCTGGATTTCAGCGAGCCAAAGGCGGTAGATGTCACTCAGACGCTTCTGCAGATGACCGGATGGCCTGCCGTTACTGCATGGAATAACGCTCCATCGACCGGCATTTCGCGTTCTGCCGACCTAGCCGTCTTTAACCTGGAGACGATGACGGCCGCAGGCTTCGTGGGCGTCCACACGAAGGCAGAGGCAGGGTATTCATATTCCGCCAGTCTGCGTCATCTCGGTACGGGTTCGCTCGTCCCGGCCTGCTTTGTGCGGACGGAAACGAGAACTGTTGCCTTCTGGTTCGATGGAAGTACCGCTAACACTTTCAAGATCGCGTTCCTGGATCATTTGGCCGGAACAGCCCAAGAAGCGAATATAGGCGCGATCGCGCCTGACCAACTCGGATATCAGTTCCGCTATTGCCAGCTTGGCATCGATGTGATCAGTCCCTACCACTTCGAGTTGACGCTTAATGGTGTCAAAGCCTCTCCTGTGAGTGATTTCTCCACTCCCGGCCTCAATGGTGAGGCAATCCTCTACGTAGGGTGGGGCTTCTATCGAGGCGGCGGGCTGACGGGGAGTGCATTTGTTTGCTACCCGACAAAGACTGAGTTTTTCAACCCCTCGGTCCCGAAGCCGCTCAGAGTGCTTACCTTCGGGGACAGCATCACGGACCCGAATATACCTGGCTGGCCGATCTATCTCACGGAGCTGCTGCAAGGCTCAAATGGCGTCCAGATCGAGCAACTCAGTAATGTGGCGGTTAGTGGCGACAGCGCCGCTCAGCAATTGGAAGACCTGCAGGCTTTGAACTTGTCAGGCTACACTCTGGCTGTTGGCATGGTCGGGACGAACGACATAAGAGGGCAGACGGAGATCGGCGCGTTTAAGTCGACGATAAATTCAATTGTCGATTTGTTTCGAAATGCGTCGATTCCTCTTGTCCTCGCGACGCCTCCTGTCATGTACGATGAAACGGAGGCAGCTGCGCATGGCGGCGGTGGATTCGAGTTAGGGAACACTGAGCGCGGAGCTCCTTATCGAGACCTTATCCTTCGCGTGGTGGCGGACAGCCGATCAATTCATAAGCAGGCCGTTGGGGTGGTCGATACGCTTCGCGCAATGCCCCCTATTCTCGCGCGTTACATAGACTGGAACGCGGCAGGGAGCCGAGTCGACCCGCTCGTATACGATAACATCCACTTGTCCGCACTTGGTCGGAAGTATCTCGCCAATGCTCTAGCGCGGAAGGCGCTGGCGGTCCTGACCAACAGCAAGCCGACTAAGGCAACATCTCCCACGGTGTCTCTTAGCAGCTCCTGGTTCCGGAACACTTGGACATATTACGGGGGGGATTCTGCTAATTGGTGGATTGATGAACAAGGTGTCAAACACCTTAGCTTCAGTCTTCTGACGACCAGCGGCGATGCCGGTGTGATTGCCGATGGCGTCGTGATTATGCAGCTCCCCATACATCTTCGGCCGGAGAGTAGGGTGCGCGTACCATGCTCAACAGCATCGAATGCGTCGGGAACTCTCGTTTTCAACGTGGATGGGACGGTGCAAGCCTTTGGCATCGTGTCGGGAGCAAAGTACGTCGCAGCGCAAGCCCACTACTTGTGAGTGGGCTTGCAAAGCGATCGTACATCTTGATCCATTTGCGCTTCGGACGAGGTACCGTCTAGGTCACCAGGCGGTTGAGGTACGGAAGTTTTCGCAGCGCGCGGTATAGCGCGTAACCAAAGGCCGCACCGGAGACGAGCATCAGAACGGCTAAGATCCACCATGGAGTGCCGAGGAGGTCAGCCGAGAAGCTGGATAGGAAGTAAAATGGGAACAGATGCCAGAGATATATCGCAAAGCTGGCTTGGCTAACTTCTTCTGCGGCACTGCTTCTCATCCTGATCCGGCGCACCAACTCGAATGTCGTGGCTGACGAAATAAGGCAGAAGATATTGTCATACCACATGAAGCCGTCGCCACTCACTACGGGATTCTCCAGCCATTGAAGTTGCGAGATCACCCAAAGTGATAAGCACGCCACGAGTGCTGCCCCGATTGCGATACCGGGTACATTCTGGAGGAAATTCATTCGGTAGGCGATGTAGCCGTACACGAAGTAGAAGAAGTAGATCCCGGTAAACTCCAGCCCCAAATAGGGGAGATGCGTGGTGATGCCGAAGACGGCCAGTGTGCTCGGAATGAAATTCCAGACAATTGGCACTGCGGCCAAGACCACAAGTAGATCCCTGCGGCTGGTTCTGGTTATCGCCTGGAGTAACGGGGCGATGATGTACAGGCCGAACGCGACGTAAAGATACCAGAGCTGATAGGCGTACCCGGAGCGACCGCGCAATATCTGCGTTAGGTTAGCAGCGGGGCTGTGACCGAGGATATAGACGTTGAAGAAGTCATATGCGAACGGCAGGATGAAAATGAGCGCTACAAACTGCAACAGGCGCTTGCGATAGAAGTCCGAAACCCTATCCAATCGATTCAAGATAAGGGCGCCTGAAACCATCAGGAAGAGGGGAACCCCAAGTCGCCCGATCGCGCGTAGGGTTTGATATATAGGCCAGTCGACTGTTTCTCGTCCGATATGGGATAGATTATTTGCCGTGTCGATACTGTGGATGATCAGCACCGAGATGATTGCCACGGCCCGAAGATTATCGAGCGCCGAATCCCTTTGCATAAATTTCCCCTGCAATGCGTCAGGGGTGCATACGGAGGTGCCGAGGGGAATTCAAGCATCATGCAAGCGGCGGGCGCATCTGATGCGCGATGTCCAGTGCATCTCACTACTTCTGCTTCGGTCTATCCAACCAGTTATAAATAGCGGTATACAGCCGGTCTCTAAGCTCCTCGAAGAGCGTCTTCCTGTCTGGATCGCGCAAGGTGTAGGTCCATCCGTAGTCGGTCCAGCTTCCGGCGGTGTCCACCTTAATGAGGCGGTGCTTTTTCGCATAGCGAACGGCCTCATCGGGGTATTCGCATTCGTCTAAATCGAAAACGAATAGTTCTCCGCCTCGTCTGCGAAGGTCTTCAAGCATTCTCTCAACGGCTGGCGGGTGGCTCATTTGTCTGTCCTCGGAACAGCTGATACCCAACCACTGGGGTGTGAAAAAATCAAGATATACATCTGCTTCGGGATCGAGGCGGCGCTTGGTTCACCCTTCACAGCAGGGCTTCCGGCCGGCGCACCCCAAGACTGTGCACCGGCCAGCGGCTGGCTGCTGAAGTAAGCGCCTTGCCGCAACCCTTATGTGGTCGTTTGAAGATGCTCGATCAAGGCAAGCACAGGACCGGCAAGTATGGACTCCTGCCGGCCTGCGGTCGCAGTGGAGGTCAATGGCAGCTTAGCCGCGACTTGCCCGAACATTTCGGCACAGGTTCTGTTCCCGACTTGCTCTCGGGTGAGAGGCCCGCGCGAGGCTGATTGGGAACGCGCGGACCTCTCTCCACCGCGAGCAGGTGTGGGATTGCCGCGGCAACCAAATTCTAGTGCCAACAAGGGTGCCAGACAAATTGGTCATTTGACGTAGCTGAACATGAAAGAGGCCTGGCGGGTTCCACTCCACCAGGCCTCTGTGCTGCGACCTTAATGCTTCGGGGGCGGGGGCTCGCAGCGGCGCACCATAGGAGTGAAGTGTGGTGCGATGGCGTCCAAACATCGCTCCCCTGAAACGGTTCCCTTCAACATCGGAGAAAAACATCATGACACGACGCATCAACGCGGCGGGGCTTTCGCACGTCAAGCAGTGGGAAGGCCTCAAGACCCGCGCCTATCGAGACGTGGCCGGCATTCTGACGATCGGCTACGGCCATACCTCCGCCGCCGGCGCTCCGGTGGTCAGGGAAGGCATGAAGATCACGGAGGCGGAAGCCGAGGAAATCCTAAGCCGCGATCTCCGGAAATTTGAGGAGCGCGTCGAGCGCTTCGTGAAGGTGCCGCTGACCGACAATCAGTTTGCGGTGCTCGTCTCCTTCGATTTCAACACCGGCAAGCTCGACAAGTCCACGCTGCTCAAGAAGCTCAACAAGGGCGACTATGACGCCGTTCCAGTCGAGCTGATGAAGTGGGTTCATGCCGGCGGGAAGAAGGTGAAGGGGCTCGTCAATCGCCGTGCCGCGGAAGCCGGTCTCTGGGCCAAGGGCGAGTTCGTCTCGAGCAATACCGTCGAGGCGAAGACGAAGGCTCCCGCGACGGATGTCGCTGTGGTCGGCGGCACTGGCGCGGCAGGCGCCGGCGCAACGATCGGTCCTGTCATCCCCGAGATTGTGGATGTCGTCAATGGTCAGCAGCAGGAGCTTTCGAGCGGCGACTGGACGCGCATCGCCATCGCCGCCGTGATCGTGGGGCTGACCCTCTACGGCATCTATCGGAAGGTGAGGGCGTGATGTCCCTCTTCGACTGGATGAAGCTCGGCGTCGGCGGTTTCGTCGGCGCCGCCCTCATGGCCGCGCCTGCCTATTTCTACGGGCGGCAGGAAGCGACCGAGGCCGCCAAGATCGAAGCGGCAAAGAACGCCCTCAATCGCATCGAGGACCTGGAGAAGAACAATGCGAATTTTCGCAAGCTTTCGGATCGCGATCGTTGTCTTGTCTTCATGCGTGACAGCGGCTTGCCAGAGCGGGAGTGCGACTGACGGCTCCGGCTACCAGATCGTGCGCTTTTCCGACGCTCAGGCGGCGCGGCTCGCATCGCAGGATGCCACGGCCGGCCCGGCGATTGCTTCCAACAATGATCAGTGCCGGCGCGATGCCGGATGCAGGAAGTGACGCGTCCGTCAGTGGACCGTTTTTCCGTGCACAACGACCACTGATTTCATCACCCCTACGAAATCGGGCTCCTGCTCTTCATCGTTCACCGGATTGCAGCTTGGGCAGGGCATGCCGGCCGCTCCACAGTGGCATGCCTTCGGGCCTGCCCAAGGCTTGTTCGGATGAGCTTCGCATACCCATCCGATGTCTTTGCATCGCTCGCATCGCATATCGGCACCATTCCCTCTCTCGGGCTACTTTACCACAGTCCGGGAGCACATGAACTCCATACCTAAACATGCATCAGACGAGGGCCGGGGAATTGACGAGCAAGGATATGGACATGGTCACGGTACCAACTCCCACCTGGAAGTTCGAATGGAACCTGAACACTCTGGTGAGCCTGATTGGCTTCATTGGGATTTTCTTCGCCTGGGGCGCCACCTGGAACCAGGTGCAATCCGAGATGCGGGCGAATTCTGCGGCGATCGAGCGGCTCGACAAGAGGCTCACCGCGGCGGAGGTCGCTCTTCGCACCCTCGACACTCAGGAAATCCGGATTGCAGGCGTCGAGAAGCAGGCGAGCGAGGCTGCCGTATCGATGCGATCGCTGGAAAGCACGCTCAACACCCTCGGCTCCGATATCCGGGTGGTGCGGGAAATCCTGCAGAGGATCGAAGGTGATCGGCCTCCGCCTACCTCGATCCGGTAGCCCGAGCGTTTCTCTTGATCTCATCCCACTGCGGATAGTGCTCGTAGCACCACCATGTGACCGGTTCTGCCCTGGTCCGTGCAAAACCGAACTCTCCGAACTGCCCACATCCTTCAATGCAGCAATAGTGGTTTACGTGGATCGATGATTCCGGTTGGCTCGTGCGTCCTTCGTCGGCCAAGCTGCTGGTCTCCTGCGTTTAGTATTCGGTTTCCTGGGCGTTCCACCAACAGATTTCTATGGCGTCGGCTTCTTCCGGCGGCTCATCCCAATCGGCGGGAAAGCATTCCCACCACAAGGCAAGAGCGGCCTCGCGAAAGGCCGTGTAGCGGGGAATGACTTTCCCGTCCGCGTACCATTCGCCATCCTCGCGCTGCTCCACCTTCTTGCGGCCGATCAACGCCGCCATCTCTACATCGACTTCGCGGTCCGGCCGCTTTATGGTCGAGAGCCGTTCCATGAGGCGACGATAGCGGATTTTTGTTTCTCTGGTTTGTCGTTCCGCAGTCTCGATGTCGATCTGCATCGCGCTTCTCCTTGTGGACGGCTACAGCAGCAAGCCTTGCGGCTCCGGCGCCTCTTCCTCGCGTTTCGGCAACAGCACCAGTTCATCATCGGGCAGGGGCCTTTGCAGCTTTCCCGCCTCTTCCCAGGGCGCTGACAGCCAGGTCTCGATTTCATCCTCGTTCCGCAGGATGACCGGCATTGCCTTCTGGTGAATAGGACCGACGACACCATTCGGATCGGTCGTCAGGAAGCCGAACAGATCGCACGTGATCAGCCCTTCCTTGACCTTGCGGACGCATTCCCAATCCTTCACCCATATCCCGGCGAAGAACATCAGGGGCTCGCTCTCGTCGCCGGCAAACCATGCGTTCGGAATGCGGCCACCGCCGGCACTGGCTGGATCGGGTTCGGCAAAGCGGGTGAACGGAACGACGCAGCGGTTTGCCTCTCCGAGCCACCGGCGCCAGTGCTTGCTATCTACGCGCCGGATGTTCGTGGTTCCGCGGTCGGGCTCCATCTTCAACAGCTCGTTGAAATCCACGTCCTTGCCCTTGGCCCGCATCTTGTCGGCCCTTTTGCTCGCCGCGTCCATGAGCGCCTTTTGCGAGCTTGGCATTCCCCATCTCACCCATGCCGCCTCGCGTTCCCCGCCATTGTTCCTGACGATCGGCGCCATCTGATCCGGATAGACGTCCAAGGACGGCTGCAGGTTGCCCAGGCGGTCGAAGGACTTGGTTAGCCTCCGGATGGCTTCCTGGTTGGTCGAGACGTTGTAGAGATTGCACATTCCGCTCTTCTCCCCTTAAAGCTTCCTGTCGCGCCAGATCGGCTTTTTCACCATCCTGATTTCCACGAGCTCGCGGATCTGCATGCCGACGATCTCGCTACCCATCACGCTCTTGAACTCCACCTCCATGTAGTCCTTGCGTTTGCACTTCTCGCATCGGAACCGGTGCTGGAGCTTCAAGACATGAACATCGCCCACGAGCTTCAGAATGTCCAACGGGCGGTACGTCCTCGTGATCTTGCACCAGCGGCAGGTGATCTTCACATACTGGCCCAGCATATGCGCGTCGGTCAGCCTGGGTATCTGGGCTTCCCGTGCGGGATGGGCAAAGCCCTTGTATTCGACGCTAGGCATATCGTTTGCTGTTCATTTCTTCATAGAGCTGCTCGACGCGGCACATGGCGTCTAGCCGCGAACCCTCCCAACCGCTGCCTTTCCCTGGGCGCTTCCGTCGATGCCCTTCGACGCCGTACAGTATCCAGAACCAGATATCCTTGCTGGTGGATACCGTCTCAAGCTGGAAGACCCTGCCTATCGGCTGAGTGCCGTCGAGGCCGATGAAATCCTCCGGCTCTTCTTCCGCCCAGCTATGTTGCCAGCGGTATCGAGGCTTCGACCCTGTTGGGATTTTCTGCCAGCCCATCCAGCCATTGTTGTCGCCAACCCGAATTGCGGCGTTCCTCACACGCTCTGCCCGGCGCTCTTCCTCTTCTGCACGTCGGCGGGCAGCTTCCTCTCTTTCCCTTCGCTCGCTCTCCCTTCTCTCCAGAATAGCCGCCTCGGCACTGCGGACCTGGTCGGTATAGGCGCCGCACGGCGGCTGGTCTCCATAGGCGCGTCGATGCTTGCAGTCCTTTGTTGCGTTCACGACGAGGACTTCAAGCAGCACATCAGGCGAGCAGGTCTTGAGAAGGTCGGCCTTCGGCAGTTCCTGCCGAAAGTCGCATTGCGTGCAGGCGATCTCGATTATCTCCTCCGGCACGTCTCTCAGCGAAACCAATTTTCTAGGCCTCTCGGCTTCGGACACGACTTCTCCTTCGCGCTTTTCGCGCGTTCTTCTTTTGTAACTTTTCATAGGGAGCGCCGCCGCATTGCGGCTCCGATGTTCTGATTATGTTCTCATCTGATACGACGAGTCAATGATGAATGTTATTAAGAGAACGCTGATGGACTATTGATCGCGGATGAAGACGCCGGCTTCCGCGGCGGCTTTGAGGAATGCGGTCCGGGCATCCTCTGCCGGCCGCTCCCCTTGCATTACGGCAAGGCACACGCGCTGCGCCTCCCAAAATTCCTCCCCATCATCAACGGGCCAGCGCTTCAGCAGAGCCCGAGCGGCTTCCTCCGCGCTGGTGATAGTGCGAAACCCGCCGCGATCGTCCTCTTCGAATGTGACGGGCGTATCCCACCGGCCTGGGTCCATCGCCGCGCTCCCTAATCAAGCTTCCGTTTCAGCGCATGCAGCAGCGCCTCCAGCTCTGCGTTCGAGCCGGCGGCGAGCATGAGGTTGTCGGCGACCTCAATGATGGCGGTGATGACCTCCGTCTCCTCCCATCCAGCCTTCACCGCATCCTCGATGAGATCCTGCAGCGGTAGCTCGACCGCCATCTGGCAGAACAGGTGCCGGTTCTCGTCTCCCATCGGGAGTGTCGGGGAAGGGATGTCGCTCATGCCCAGAATGATAGGGCGACCTGCAGCGGCGGAAAGGGAGAGCGTCGGCCGGCGTTGGCATCAAGGCCAGCTTGCCAAGCTGCTGCTCATCGCCGTGAAGGTTGGTTCTTTAACTCTTTCTCCAGATCATCGCGCCTCGCAAACACTGCAGGTGAGAATTTCCAAAAATCAATGGCGCTCGTTGAATGGTGCATCTGACTGGGGTTGGAGGGGGCGATCATCTTGCATTCTCTGAGCGTATCTGAACTGCCCCCCATTTCGACCGGACAGTCGGCATAAGCAGAAAGGCTCAAGCACAGGCTTGAGGATAGGCTTATGTCTAACGAGTATCGACACGTCGAATTGCTGACGGGTGATGTTCGCCGCAGGCGGTGGACAACCGAGCAGAAGCTGACAATCATTGAGCAGAGTTTCGAACCGGGCGAGACGGTGTCTTCGGCTGCTCGCCGCCATGGCGTTGCGCCCAATCTGCTTTACCGGTGGCGCAGGCTCTTAAGCGAGGGAGGTGCTGCAGCCGTGGGTTCTGACGAGCCGGTTGTCGGCAATTCGGAAGTGAAGAAGCTGGAGGATCGCGTTCGCGAGCTGGAGCGCATGCTCGGCCGCAAGACGATGGAGGTCGAAATCCTCCGGGAAGCTCTCTCCAAAGCGGACTCAAAAAAACGGATATCGCGGCCGATCTTGTTGCCGAAGGACGGTTCCCGATGAAGACCGTCGCCGACACGCTGGGCGTCTCCCGTTCCAACCTCGTCGAGCGCCTGAAAGGCAGATCGAAGCCGCGCGGGGCCTATCACAAGGCCGAGGATGCAGAGCTTCTGCCCACCATTCGAAGGCTGGTGGATCAAAGGCCAACCTATGGCTATCGGCGGATCGCCGCGCTCCTCAATCGCGAGAGGCGAGCCGCCGATATGCCTGTCGTTAACGCCAAGCGGGTTCATCGCATCATGGGCAACCACGCCATGCTGCTGGAGAAGCACACGGCCGTTCGCAAGGGCCGCCTCCACGACGGCAAGGTGATGGTCATGCGCTCGAACCTGCGCTGGTGCTCCGACGGGCTGGAGTTCACCTGCTGGAATGGCGAGGTCATTCGTCTCGCCTTCATCATCGATGCCTTCGACCGCGAGATCATTGCCTGGACTGCGGTCGCGAATGCAGGCATCTCCGGCTCCGACGTGCGCGACATGATGCTGGAGGCTGTCGAGAAGCGGTTCGTAGCCACCCGAGCCCCGCACGCAATCGAGCATCTCTCGGACAATGGCTCGGCTTACACCGCGAGGGACACGAGGCTGTTTGCCCAGGCGCTCAATCTGACACCCTGCTTCACTCCTGTCGCGAGCCCTCAGTCGAATGGTATGTCCGAGGCGTTCGTCAAAACCCTAAAGCGGGATTACATCCGCATATCGGCTCTACCGGACGCCGAAACAGCGCTACGGCTCATCGACGGATGGATCGAGGACTACAACGAGATCCATCCCCACTCCGCGCTCAAGATGGCTTCCCCACGGCAGTTCATCAGGGCTAAATCAAACTAGCCGACATGTCCGGTAAAACGGGGGGCACTCCAGTATCCAAGATATTGTCGCTGGTATAAGCTCCTGTCCACCTTCGGAAGAGCCCTGCCTTATCTGCTCTAGTGAGAGCTGTCCGCAAGAACTCGCGCTCTTCAGGAAGTAAATGACTGATGCTGCTTAGCGCTATTTGCTCCTCTTCAAGCGCTCTCTTTAGGCCTTCCTCTCGTTCTCCGCGCCATTCAAGCCAAGCGCAGAATCTTTTCCAAAGACAATCAAGCACGCTTACCAGGATACCGGCGCCCGCCACCGCTGTTGCGGCTCGTACAGTCAGGAGGACGTTCCCCGTTGCTTCCTCAGGAAAAAGAACAAGAAAGATGAGGCAGGAGAGAAGGACGATGAGAAAAACGCGCGTATTGGACGACAATAGATTCCAGATATGACCTAATATGTCCGCCATTACCGCCCCCCGAATGAATGTTCTGTTAGAGGAAATAGATAGAATCATAGCTCGTTATCATATTGATAGAGGTTTAGCCTTTCCGCGACCATCCTGCCGGCGTTTCGCGGGTTCGCGTAAGTCCCGAGGAAAACGGCAACACTTCTCCATCCGCCTGCGTCCATTGTGGTCTTGACGTCAAGGCCGAGTGAAAGGGCGTTGTTCGCGAAGGCGTGCCGGCCGCAGGTGTGCGATGGCTTGTAGGTGATGCTGGCTCGCCGGCAGACTGCAAGGATACGTTCATTGACCGAGTGACGGTTCGTATAGCGGAAAACTCGATCACCTAGCGCGGCGGTCTCGCGCAGCTGGTGCAGGCGCGCGAGAAGCTGATCGGTTAGAAACCGGGTGGAATTCCGGCCGGTCTTGGTCTTTAGGATCAGCGCAGTCCTGCCGAGCAGATCCACCTCCTTCCACTCTAGGGCAATCGCCTCCGACACGCGCGCGCCTGTCTGGCTCATAAACATCACCAGAGCGGCAACGTGCGGCAGATCATCCTTGGCACACTGCCGCACGAAGGCATGGACCCAAGCCTGAGAGGCGGCCTTCTTCCTTTTCGGGGCGTCCTGACGAAAGTTCCGTAGGCGGATGAGCGGACCCCATCCGCGGTCATAAGAATGGCTGAAAACGGCTCGTACCGGCGTGATGACGCAGCGATTTCGCGTGGAGTTCTGGTGCTCTGGGTAAAGCGAGTTCGCGAGCGCCTTCACATCGAAGGGGAAGATTTCTCCGAGCGATTTTGCACCGATCTCGGCGAGGATCGGCGGGAGGGATTTCGCTTCGCCGCCATGCTCGATATAGCTTTCGGCGCCCTCAGAAAACGTCCGATAGGCTGGTGCGTGATGCAGGTAATGGGCGGGTGCTACCGGCCGGAATGACATGTCCATTCGCTTGACTCCGGGTATCAGGCGGATGCAGAACATCGGGCCTATACGGACCGATTGCGGACCGTTTGAGCGGACAGAACCGGAACAGACGAGGATCAGACGATCCCGTCCGTCCCGGAAAAGGTGGGTTTTCGCGAAGCCATCACCGTTCGGGACGTGGGGGTCGCAAGTTCGAATCTTGCCACTCCGACCAGCTAGAAGCCTTGGCCTACAAGGGTTTTCATCCCGAGTGCGCAACATAATGTAGCGTCACGTCCTTACCCGCCTTGTCCGTTCTTGTGCCGGCGGCTTTCCAATAGCGCAGGAACCTTAGCAGCCGCGCCAGAATCCTCATAGGCGTCCGACGCGTTGCCCTTCGGCTTTTCGATAGATCACGTCGTCCTCAAGAGCTTCGCGACGAGGAGGACGCATCCATACGCTTCGGTTGTGATAGGCCGATCACCAACAACGACTTGGTTCGGCTTGCAGCTGCCGAGAATCCAGATGCGTCGATTTTCTATAAGCCACATCCTGATGTGTTAAATCGGATGCGGCGACAGGTGTCCGACCCAGCCGAAGTCTCGCACCTTTGCACGGTCCTCACGCGACAGGTCTCGCTTCCGGATGCACTCGACAACGCCGACCACGTTTACACGATAACGTCCTTGGCCGGATTTGAGGCGCTCATGCGCGGGAAGACCGTAACAGTTCTTGGCGGTCCATTTTATGCTGGGTGGGGTCTCACGGATGATCGGCAGCCCCTGCCGAGAAGAGGGCGAGCGCTGAGGTTGGAAGAAGTCTTTGCAGCTGCCTACATACTTTACCCAAGCTATTTCCAGATCGACGGCAGGGCCAGCTCATTTGAGCAGACCTTGGAGCGAGCATCGGCGCGCAAAGATACCATCTCTCGATCAACGGATGCTTCCCGTATTCGATGGAGGCCGTTTGGTGCATATGGTCTTCTTGGATGGCGCCATCTGCTAACGCCCGTGGTTGCAAGGGTCATTGCGAAGGTGGGGAATGATCGGCATTCAGCACAATTTCGGAGCAACCCGGCTGGGTTCTTTCGCGAGTTGGAAGAGCCCGAGTATCGGCTTATTGGGCGGCTGCTTTATCCTTGGGAAGCTTGACTTCCTCCAAGCGTAACCAGCGGATAATCCGCGACCCCTCCGATCAGAAGCCTGGATAGTCGTGATGCAGATTGATTGGAGCTACATCCAGAGTCACTGGGACTGGGCCGGTCATATGGTCGAGGCTCTGGTAATGGCGTCAGTTGTGGCCGTTCTCGTTCGCGTGCTTTTCACTTGGCGATTTTCGATAATTGTTGGTCTCGCCTTTGCCATCGGGCACTTCCACGGTCGAGAGAAACGCGATTTTGAGGTCAGCGTCAAAATGAAACCTCCCCATCTTGACGGCTATCTGATGTGGAATTGGAATTGGGACCAAGCTACGGACTTCTGGCCTGCTGCTATTATGTGCTTGGTCTTGATCATCTTGATACTTCGGTGGAAGAGCCCCTGAGAATGCGGGAATGTATCCGTTGGCGACATCTCTCAGCCGTAGGGCTACTTCTGTTTCTCCTTTACGCAATAACTCGGGCGCGAGTCCGCAGTTCCCCTCCATTTTCTGAATGAAACCTTCAGCCGGCGTTCATCGTTGCCGACCTAGCATGCGCCCGTTCGCGATCGGGAGAATCGCACCGAAAGGAGTTCGTCATGAAGAAAATTTTGATCAGCGCGCTCGCTCTTGTCATGGTGTCGGCTGTTCCGACCCTTGCCCAGACATATCGCAGCGAAGCGCGCGAGAACCGTCAGGAATATCGTGTCTATCGTGGGATGGCGCGTGGCGAACTGACGCCCCAGGAGCTTCGAGGCCTCCGCCGCCAACAGGATGAGATCGATCGCTATCAGCGTCATGCGGCCCGCGACGGCTACATTTCCCCACGCGAGCGCCAGAAGATCGAGCGCATGCAGGACCGGGCATCCCGCTACATCCGTAACAAAACCCATAACGACCGCTATCTGGATTGATTGCGGTTCCTGACCGGGTGCAGATGTGCCCGGTCAGGTTTGGCCAAGGTGCTCCGCAAGGTCCGCAAGCATTGGCTTCTGGCCTTTCAATATCTTGGCCTGCGCCTCCGAAAGAGAAAACCAGCCGGCCCGGTCCACCTCGGGAAATTCTCTGAACTGCCCCGATCGCGGCGGCCATTCCATCGTGAACATGTTGCTGGCGATCGTTTCGGGGTCGATGTCGATATCGGCCTCGACGGCCCAGGCGAGCACCCGCTTGCCGCCCGGCTGGCGGTATTCGCCGAGCCATTCGAATGTGCCCTCGATTGTAGCGCCGACCTCTTCCATCACCTCACGCCTTGCGGCGGTCAGCTCGTCTTCTCCCTCGTCGATAAGCCCCTTGGGGATGGACCACGCGCCTTCGTCCTTGCGCGCCCAGAAAGGGCCGCCCGGATGCACGAGGAACACCTGGCGCTCCCCGCCTTTCAGCCGGTGGATCAGCAATCCTGCGCTACGCTGCGGCATGGGAAGACTTCCGACAGAGGCGGTGAGGCCGGGCGAACTTACCCCGTTTGCTGGTCGCCCGTCCATCTGCCGGGTGCTGCGGCGTCTAATCCCGTTCCTGGCCGATATTCAGCCAGCCTGTTTTCTGAAGAATGATCCCGGCAAGTTCCGCGGGCGCCTTGCCGTCCGTGGGCAGAATGATCGCGCCTTCGCCATCCTCGTTCGCCATGCGTCTCGCCTGCCGAAGCGAGCGCTGCGCCTGCTCCTCCGCGCCGGACCCGATCTCGCGCTGCGCAAGACGCGCCAGCAGCGTGGGCTCGGTAGCCAGCATGCGCACCACGGTAATCTGCGCCTCGGGAATGGCGGCAAGTATCCACCGCCTGTCGAAATCCAGATGCATCATGACGCCGGACATGATCAGGCGGGTGTGCCCCAGGGGCCGGTATGTTGACCAGATCGCCGCGAGGTTGATGCTGCTGACGTCGATCGTGCCTGGCCGGATTTCTTCGAGCTCTTCTGCGCTGGGGCGCGGAAACACCCTGTCGAGTTCATCCGTTTCTATAACGGCATGAGCAACTTCGGCCGCAGCAAGTTGCGCGCTCATTTCCCAGCTGAGCGTGGATTTGCCGACTCCGGCCGGTCCGGTAATCAGCAATAGCTGCATGCTGCCCTCGACTTCGACCCGATCCGAAAATATTTCGATAGCAGGGCTTAGCCGGCAAGTCCAACGGTCGAGTTCCGCTCAGGATGACGGTCGGTCATCGGGAGAAAGGTTCAGCGCTCGAGCGCGACGGTCTTGATGACGGCGAAGACCGGGATGCCGGGCAGAAGCCCGAGCTTTTCCCCGGAAAGCGCGGTGATGCGCGAGAGTACGATATCGCCACCGCAATCCACGCCAAGCCGGATCGTGCCTTCGCCGTCCGGCTCCATCGTGGCGATCCGCCCTTCGAGGATGTTGAGGGCACTCAGACCCTCCGGCCGCGCGGTGGCGATCATCACGTCGCGCTCGGGAATGTGGAGCCGCACCCGGCTTCCCGCTGCCACATGCGCGTCCGGCACCACGAGGGCAGCTTGCGAAAGCCGGATCGTCGCCAGCCGATAGCGCTCGTCCACCCGCTCCACGATTCCGGAAAGCACGCTTCCGGCCTCGCGCCGGTCGGCCGCCGAAAGCGAGGGACCGGAAAGCACCTGCGTAGGCGTGCCGATCGCCTTCACCCTGCCGTCCTCCAACATCACCACCCGATCGGCGAGCCGCGCCACCTCCGGCACGGAATGGCTGACATAGACGATCGGGATGTTCATCTCGTCGCGCAGCCGTTCGAGATAGGGCAGGATTTCCGCCTTGCGCTCGTCGTCGAGTGCCGCGAGCGGCTCGTCCATCAAAAGCAGGCGAGGGGAGGAAAGCAGCGCCCGGCCGATCGCGACGCGCTGCTTCTCGCCGCCGGAAAGCTTTCCCGGCCGCCGGTCGAGCAGGGAGCCGATGCCGAGCAGATCGACGACATGGCCGAAGCTTTCCGCATGGGTGTTTTTCGGCGCGAACCAGCGCCCGTAATTGAGGTTCTGCCGCACGCTCAGGTGCGGAAAGAGCCGGGCCTCCTGGAAGACATAGCCGAACCGCCGGCGGTGCTTGGGCACGAAAATCCGCGCTTGCGTATCCGCCAATATGTCGCCATCGAGCAGGACGCGCCCCTCGTCCGGCCGTGAAAGCCCGGCGATGATCCTGACGAGCGAGGTCTTGCCGGAGCCGGAACGCCCGAAAAGTGCGGTGACGCCGCGCTCCGAGGTGAAGCCCGCATCGAGCGTGAATTCGCCGAGCCGCTGTTTTGCCTCCACCGTCAGCGTCATTCGAGATGCACCCTGCGGCCGATGATATGGGCGAGGAATTCCGAGGCGAGAAGCGCTGCGAAGGAAATGACGATCGCCACGATCGTCAGCCGCATGGCGCCGGCATCGCCGCCCGGCACCTGGGTGAAGGTATAGATCGCCGAGGAAAGCGTCTGCGTTTCGCCCGGAATATTGGAGACGAAGGTGATCGTCGCGCCGAATTCGCCCATGGCCTTGGCGAAGGAGAGGATCATGCCGGCGATGATGCCGGGCAGGACGAGCGGCAGGGTGACGGTGAGGAAGACGAAGACGGGGCCTGCCCCGAGCGTGCCGGCCGCCTCTTCCAGCTTGCGGTCCACCGCCTCGATGGAAAGGCGGATCGAGCGCACCATCAGCGGAAAGGCCATCACCGCGCAGGCAAGTGCGGCCCCCGTCCAGCGGAAGGAGAAGCTGATGCCGAAATGCTCATAGAGGAAGGCGCCGATCGCGCCGCGCCGCCCGAAGAGGATGAGCAGCAGGAAACCGGTGACCACCGGCGGCAGGATGAGCGGCAGGTGCACCACGCCGTTCAGGAGCGATTTGCCCCAGAACCTTCCGCGCGCGAGCAGATAGGCGACGAGAATGCCGAAGGGGAGGCTCGCGATCATCGCGACGCTGGAAACCTTGAGGCTCAGCCGTATCGCCGTCCATTCCTCTTCGCTTAGTGTCAGCCAGTCCAAAGAAAGCTCCGAATGATGCGCCGGGGCGCGGCGGCCGTTGTGGGGTACTCACCTCCCCTTGAGGGGGGAGGTCGCCGCGAAGCGGCGGGTGGGGGTGAAACTCTTACAATTCCATCGAGCTGCGGATAATGTCACCCCACCCCGGAGCTCCGCTCCGACCCTCCCCCTCAAGGGGAGGGTGAACTCCATCACCCTACTTCAACACCGTAAATCCTTCCTTCTCGAAGAAGGGCGCGGCCTTGTCCGATTTCAGATAGTCGAGATAGGCGGCCGCATCCGGGGCCTTCGATTCCGTGAGGACGGCGATCGGATAGATGATCGGCGGATGCGTATTCTCGGGGAAGGTGCCGACGATGGCCACACCGGGATCGGCGGCCGCGTCCGTCTGGTAGACGATGCCGTAGGGCACTTCCCCGCGCGAAACGAGCGCAAGGGCTGCGCGCACGCTCTCGGCGCCGGCGACCTTGCCTTCAACGGCGGACCATGCGCCGAGTTTTTCGAGCGCGGCCTTGCCGTATTTGCCGGCGGGCACGGAATCCGGCGCGCCCATGGCGAGCTTGCCGTCGCCGAGGAGAGCGGAAAGGTCGAAGCCCTGGCCGATCTCGACGGGCTGTGCGCCTTCCCGCGGGGCCACCAGCACGATGCGGTTGCCGAGCAGTTTGGTTTGCGTGTCGGTTTTCACGAGATTCTTGTCGGCGAGATATTTCATCCAGTCGAGGTCGGCGGAGATGAAGATGTCGGCGGGCGCTCCCGATTCGATCTGTTTGGCGAGCGCCGAGCTTGCCGCGTAGGAAACCACCGTTTCCTTGGAGGTTTCGGCCGTCCAGGCGGCATTGCAGGCGTCGAGCGCGTTCTTCATGCTGGCGGCGGCAAAGACGGTGACCTTTTCCTGGGCTTGGGTCGGCGTGCTGAGCGATGCGGTCAGAAAGCCCGCCGTGATGGCCAAGGCGAGCCTGAGACTAAAGCGGCGACTAAAAAACATTGTCCTCTCCTCGATTTATCGAAATATCCATTTGGATATATCGAGGAGGGAGGAAAAGCCAGTGATATATTTCATGGGATATAACGCTGACTTAGTCGTGAATATAATTGGCGGCTCCGGCGGAGGCGCAAGCTTGTTTGACGATCTCTCTGCATACACGATGTCATCCTCGGCCTTGTGCCGAGGATCTGCTCGCCTCTCGCCAAGCCGCCAATGATGCTCAAGTAATTTCAATACAGCGGACGCGGTCAGATGCTCGGGACAGGCCTGAGCATGACGAAAGAGAAGTTAGTGCCGTTTACCAACAATCTTGCGGCTCCTCCCAGGGGAGGAGCCGTGTCCGGCATGGTGATGAGGGTGGTGGCCTAGATATCGCTGGCGGCGTTGGAAAAGATTTCCGCCGCCTGGCTTGCCGTCATGCGCTTGATCTCGGTCTCGTCACGGCGCTTGGCGAAGAGCTCGCTTGACATGATCAGCTCGGCGAGGTCCGCCGGCAGCGACATTAGCACCCGCTGGCCGTCGCGGTGGATGCCCCCGAGTTCGCCGCGCTTGGCGGTGATCATGCCGCCCGCCACCGTATTGTTGGTGTCGGGGTCGATCAGGATGAAGGCGCCGGTGGCGCGGTTCTGCTCATAGGTGTCGAAGACCGCCTGTTCCTCGAAGGAGAGCCGCACCTTGCCGATCGCGTTCATCGAAAGCGTCGAAGCGTGCGGCTGCCATTTGCCGGTGGAAAGTTCCAGCTGCGAGACGGGTTCTACGGAGACGCGCTGGCGGCGCGACCCGCTCTTCAGCCAGTAGCGCTTGCCGGGCTCGATGCCGCCGGGCTGCAGCGAAACGAGCTGCGCCTCGAAATGAAAGCCCGTCATCGGCTGGCCGTCAAGCGAGACGATCACGTCGCCGCGCGAAACATCCACCTGCCGGTCGAGAACGAGCGTGATCGCATCACCCGCGACGGCGGCATTGCGCACCAGATCGAAGGTCACGATCTGCTTGACGTTCGCAACCGTTCCGGAGGGCAGGATCATGACGCTGTCGCCGGGCTTCACCGAGCCGCCGGCCACGGTTCCCTGATAGCCGCGGAAGCTTTCGCCCGGACGCGAGACGCGCTGCACCGGCAGGCGGAAGCCGCCGGCCTGGGCGGAGCGCACGGTCGCAAGCTCCAGCGTCTCGATCAGCGTCGGACCTTCGTACCAGGGCATGGTCGCCCCGGCGGAATAGACGACGCTCTCGCCCTTCAATGCCGACATCGGGATCGCGGTGATCTGGCGAACCCCGAGCGACAGGGCGAACTCGCGGAAATCGTGGGAGATCTTTTCGAAGATCGCCTTGTCGTAGTTCACGAGGTCGATCTTGTTGACCGCCAGCACGAACTGGCGGATGCCCATCAGCGCCGCGATCGTCGCGTGCCGGCGCGTTTGTTCGAGCAGACCGGCGCGTGCATCGGCGAGCAGCACGGCCAGATCGGCGGTCGAGGCGCCGGTGGCCATGTTGCGGGTATATTGCTCGTGGCCGGGCGTATCGGCGACGATGAAGGAGCGCCGGTCGGTCGAGAAGTAGCGATAGGCGACATCGATGGTGATGCCCTGTTCGCGCTCGGCCTGCAGGCCGTCGAGCAGCAGGGCGAAATCCGGCAGGCCGAGATCGTTCTGCTGGCCGGAATCCCTGTGCAGCGTGGCCGCCTGATCTTCCTTCACCGCCTTGGTATCCCACAGCAGCCGGCCGATGAGGGTGGATTTGCCGTCGTCCACGCTGCCGCAGGTGATGAGGCGCAGCGGCCGCGTGTCGCGCCCGGCCTTGACGGGCTCGGCGAAGGGCAGGATGGTGGCGCCAGAGGATGTGCCAGCGGATGCGGAGGTTGCGGTTGCCGTCATCTCA
Organism: Rhizobium sp. LC145; assembly: GCF_001005825.1. Classification (GTDB taxonomy): domain Bacteria; phylum Pseudomonadota; class Alphaproteobacteria; order Rhizobiales; family Rhizobiaceae; genus Neorhizobium. The sequence continues at coordinate 209,548 of NZ_LBHV01000007.1, read as the reverse complement.
GAAATATCCTTCGCGTTTCTTCTTCTCCATCGAGCCGGACTGGTCGCGGTCGATCGCGCGGCCCTGACGTTCGGAGACGGTGGCGATTTCAAGCTCGGCGATTACCTCTTCGAGATTGGAAGCGGTCGAGCGGATCGCGCCGGTCAGCGGGAAGCAGCCGAGCGTGCGGAAGCGGATCATGCCGTGCTGGATGGTCTCGCCCGGTTGCAGCTCCAGGCGAGGGTCCTCGGCGAGGATCATCATTCCATCGCGCTCCACATAGGGGCGCTCGGCGGCGAAATAGAGCGGCACGATCGGGATGTCCTCGGCCTGGATATAGCGCCAGATATCGACCTCGGTCCAGTTGGAGAGCGGGAAGGCGCGAACGCTCTCGCCCTTGCGGATCATGCCGTTATAGACGTTCCAGAGTTCCGGGCGCTGGTTGCGCGGGTCCCATTTGTGGTCCGGCGTGCGGAAGGAATAGATGCGTTCCTTGGCGCGGGAGGCCTCCTCGTCGCGCCGCGCGCCGCCGAAGGCCGCGTCGTATTGCCCGGCGTCGAGCGCCTGGCGCAGCGCCTCGGTCTTCATGATGTCGGTATAGAATGCCGATCCATGGGTGAAGGGCGTGATACCCTCCGCCTTGCCGCGCGGATTGGTGTGCGCCACGAGGTCGAGGTCGTATTTCTGCGCGATCTCGTCGCGGAACTCGATCATCTCGCGGAACTTCCACGTCGTATCCACGTGGAGAAGCGGGAAGGGCACGCGGCCGGGATAGAAGGCCTTGCGGGCAAGGTGCAGGAGCACCGATGAATCCTTCCCGATGGAATAGAGCATCACCGGCCGTTCGAATTCGGCCGCGACTTCCCGGAAGATGTGGATGGCTTCGTTTTCGAGGGCTTTCAGATGCGGATCGAGAGGCGGTTTGGAAACGGGCGGGTTCTTGATTTCCGTCTCCTGTACTGACGACAGGGGCATTTCGGTCTCCGGGCAGTCTATAACAAACACAAAGGGTTATCGGGTGATCGAGCCGGCATGCGGAATGGCGCTTGCCTCGGCCTCATGCACATGCAGGCCGCACTCGCGCTTCTCGTCGTTCTCCCACCACCAGCGGCCGGCGCGTTCCGGCTCGCCGGGTTTGATGGCGCGGGTACAGGGTTCGCAGCCGATCGAGGGATAGCCGCGCGCGTGCAGCGGATTGACGGGGATCGCCTCGCTCGCCACATGGGCGCGGATCATCTCGATGTCCCAGTCCGCGAGCGGATTGATCTTGATGAGGTTGCGCTCTGCGTCATACTCGGCAAACGGCGTCGAGGCTCGGTTGCCGGACTGGCCGCGGCGAAGTCCGGTGATCCACACCTCCGCGCCTGAAAGCGCTTTTGCGAGCGGCTTCAGCTTGCGCACGTGACAGCAGGCATGGCGCGCTTCGACGCTGTCGTAGAAGCCGTTCATGCCGTATTGCGCAACATAGGCGTCCACATCGTCCTGTTCGGGCGTGAAGCAGCGGATCGTGATGTCGTAGCGTTCCTCCGTCTCGCCGATCAGGTCGACGGTCTCCTTGAACAGGCGGCCGGTTTCCAGCGTCGAGACTTCGATCGGCAGGCGATGCGTCCCGATCGCGGCGGTGATCACCTGGTCCTCGATACCGAGCGAGGTGGTGAAGACCGCGTTGCCGAGTTCGGCGGCAAGCGCCAGCCGGCCGGCCAGGTCGAGCTTTTCGAGTTTGGCGTCGAGCGACGTTGCCAGGACCGGTCCGTCCTGGCGTGCTGCATCGTGAAGCGTCATGGGTCTCGTTCCGTGAGCGATGTCTTGATTATCCGGTTCCGCGCCGCGAAAGACAGAAAAACCCGTTTCATGTCATGGAGATGAGGAGCAAATATCTCTCCAAAGCCGCGACCTGGCAGAAAAGCTGCCGCTTCGCGTGAAAATGCTCGATTTTCAGGTTCCGGAGGCCCGCATCCGTTTGTAATTTTCTGCAATTTGCGGTAAGTCCGGATCATGTCCGCTGGAGACGCCGATTTCGGCGGACCGGCACCCCCCGCAAGCCCTTACAGCCTGCCCGAGGATGCTCGCACGAATTTCCGCAATCGCCATGATTTCGGAAAGATTTGTGCGTTAGGATGATGTTGTTCGCCCTGGCGCGCCTCTTCGGCGCCGCCGGACGCGACGGGAAAACGAGAAGTTGCACGTCGCCGGGGGCGTCCATCCTGCGGCGGCGTGATGGTCCAATGGTTGCGTGATGATATCCCAGAAAGCGAAATACGCGCTGAGAGCGCTCGCCGCTCTTGCGCAGGCAGATCCGGACGAGCCTATGCTGATCTCCCAGATCGCGGTTCAGCAGAGCATCCCGAAAAAATTCCTCGAACAGATACTGCTCGACCTCAAGCGCTCGGGCATCGTTGCCAGCCGGCGCGGCAAGCAGGGCGGCTATCTTCTCTTGAAGCCCGCCGATCGCATCACCTTCGGCGAGGTCCTGCGCCTGGTCGACGGCCCGATCGCGCCGTTGCCTTGTCTCAGCCAGACCGCCTATCGCCGGTGCGAGGATTGCGACGGTGAGCATCTGTGTGAAATCCGCCATGTGTTCGCCCGCGTCGCGGATGCCACGCGCGAGGTGCTGTTCAAGACCACGATCGCCGATGCCATCGAGGGCACGTCGGGCGAGACGCAGGCGCCCGCCCGTGAGCTCCTGACGGCGTGATACACGACATTCCGTTCGGCCCCGGAGGGGCTAGACAGAGTGTCGTCGTCGCCGCATCAGGCCAGTGCAGCCTGCCGCTGCTTCAGCCGCATCACCTTGAAGAAGCCATTTGGAAATACCGGGCGGATTTCCAGCACCTCGAAATCGCCGCGCCGTTCCGCCCAGCCCGCAATCCGCGCAATGCGGAAGGATGAACTCCAGCCGACCCGGTGGACGAGCGGCGCGACCATCTCCTCGATCGCGCCCTGCACGCCGCGCCCGTGGCCGAGCTTGCTGGCGATGATGATCTCGCCGCCCGGCCGCAGCACGCGGGCGCATTCGTCGAGCGTTCGCTCGGGCTCGGGAATGAGCGTGATGACGAAGGGCAGGCAGACGGCGTCGAAGGAATGATCCGGGAAATCGAGCCGATGCGCGTTCATCACACGCAGCGCCTGGACATGGGCCAGCCCGTCGCGGGAGACCTTCTCCCGCGCCTTGGCGATCATGTCTTCGGAAAGATCGATGCCGGTGACGCGGCTTTGTTTGGAATAGTGCGGCAGCACGAGACCGGTGCCGACGCCCACTTCGAGGATATCTTGTCCCGCCGCCGATGCGAGCGTGGCAACCGTCCGGTGTGCGTCGCGGAGAAAGCGCCGGTAGACGCGGTCATAGATCGGGGCCCATCGCTTGTAGACCTCTCGCTGGTGTTCGGCGGTGTTGCGGATGCTGGCCAAGATCGTCCTCCATCGTATCTGCAGCAACTTGCATATGGTATTATCGATTTCCTCCTGCAACCGTTTCATGACTACGGTTTCCGCTGTCGTAATGATGAGGCAGGGCGATTTTGCCTGTCGGATCGTCAATTGTGGCGGGATTGTGTTTTCGCCGGGACGGGTTATCCCGACGCTGTCATTCTGCCGGGCTGTCCGCCGCCGACCGTTTCATTGCTGCACGGACCCGCCGAAGGGAAACAGTTTTGCCTTCTCTCGCTGGCGAATTGACCAACTCGACTAACCCGATAGTCTTTAGGCAGTAACCAATGGAGGGAACCGCCATGTTCAAATTCATGAACGGATTGGGCGCGATCGCACTCGGCCTGTCGCTGACGGTCGGGATTTTCACACCGGCCTATGCCCAGTCACAGCTCCTCAACGTCTCCTATGATCCGACCCGAGAGCTCTACAAGGAGTTCAACGCGGCCTTCGCCGCGCATTGGAAGGCGGAGACAGGCGAGGACGTCACCGTCCAGCAGTCCCACGGCGGCTCCGGCAAGCAGGCTCGCTCCGTCATCGACGGCCTGGAAGCCGATGTCGTGACGCTGGCGCTGGAAAGCGATATCAACGCCATCGCGGAGAACGGCGGCAAGATCAATGCCGACTGGCGCTCTCGCCTGCCGAATAATTCCTCGCCCTATACGTCCACAATCGTCTTCCTCGTCCGCAAGGGCAACCCGAAGGGGATCCATAACTGGGGCGACCTGGTGAAGGACGACGTGCAGATCGTCACGCCGAACCCGAAGACCTCGGGAGGCGCCCGCTGGAACTATCTCGCCGCCTGGGCCTGGGCGAACGAGGAGTACAAGGGCGATCAGGACAAGATCAAGGCCTATATCACCGAGCTCTTCAAGCGCGCTCCGGTGCTCGACAGCGGCGCCCGCGGCTCGACCGTCACCTTCGCCCAGCGCCAGATCGGCGACGTGCTGCTCGCCTGGGAAAACGAGGCCTATCTCGCCGGCGAGGAATTCGGCAAGGATGCGTTCGATATCGTCGTGCCGCCGATCTCCATCCTCGCGGAGCCGCCGGTCGCGGTCGTGGATGCCAATGTGGACGCCAAGGGTACCCGCAAGGTCGCCGAGGCCTATCTCCAGTATCTCTATTCGGACGAGGGCCAGAATATCGCGGCCAAGCACTTCTATCGCCCGTCCAAGCCGGAAGTGGTCGATGGTGAGCTCCTGAAGGCTCTGCCGAACGTCAAGCTCGTCACCATCGACGATCCGATCTTCGGCGGTTGGAAGAAGGCGCAGCCCGAGCATTTCGGCGATGGCGGCATTTTCGACCAGATCTACAAGCCCGCTAACTGATAGAGATGTCCATATGACCGATACCGCTGCCGCCCATCCGGTGCGGTGGCGATTGAAACGGCCGAGCATCATCCCGGGTTTCGGGGTGACGCTCGGCTTTTCGCTCGCCTACCTGTCGCTGATCATTCTCATTCCCATCGCCGGCCTGCTTTGGCGCACCGCCGGGCTCGGCTGGGAAGGCTTTCTCGCGGTCCTGGCCGACCGCCGCACGCAGGATGCACTTTATATATCCTTCGGAACGGCCTTCGTGGCGGCGCTCGTCAATGTCGTCTTCGGCGTCATCGTGGCCTGGGTCCTCACCCGCTATGATTTTCCCGGCCGCCGGCTGATCGATGCCATGGTCGACCTGCCCTTCGCGCTGCCGACGGCGGTGGCCGGCATAGCGCTCGCCGCCCTCTATGCGCCGAACGGCTGGATCGGCTCGCTCTTCATGCCCTTCGGCCTGAGGATCGCCTTCACGCCGCTCGGGATCGTCGTGGCCCTCATCTTCATCGGCCTGCCCTTCGTGGTGCGCACCGTCCAGCCGGTGATGGAAGAGATCGACCGGGAAGTGGAAGAGGCGGCTGCCACGCTTGGCGCCAACCGTTTCCAGACCGTCTTCAAGGTCATCCTGCCGGGGCTCACCCCGGCGATCCTGACCGGTTTCGCGCTCGCCTTCGCCCGTGGGGTCGGGGAATACGGCTCGGTGATCTTCATCGCCGGCAATATCCCTTACGTTTCGGAGATCGCGCCGCTCCTCATCGTCATCCGGCTGGAGGAGTTCAACTATGCCGGCGCGACCGCCGTCGCCACGATCATGCTGCTGATCTCATTCGCGATGCTCTTCTTCATCAATCTGGTTCAGGCCTGGAGCCGCAGGAGGTATGGTCATGGTTGAAGACGTCCGCTCCGCCGAAGCCTATCTCGGCAAGCCATCCGCGTTTCGCAGCCCCGCCGACGAGCGCCCGCTCGCCAAGCTGGCGCTGATCCTGGTCGGGTTGCTGTTCCTCGCCTTCTTTCTCTTCCTGCCGCTGGTCGCGGTCTTCGTGGAAGCCTTCCGCAACGGCTGGGAGGAATATGTTGCGGCGCTGGTCGAGCCGGACGCCGTTTCGGCGATCCGCCTGACGCTGCTCGTTGCGGCGATCGCCGTGCCGCTCAACCTCGTCTTCGGCCTTGCCGCCTCCTGGGCGATCGCCAAGTTCGAGTTCAAGGGCAAGTCCTTCCTCATCACGCTGATCGACCTGCCGTTCTCGGTCTCGCCGGTCATTTCCGGCCTCGTCTATGTGCTGCTGTTCGGCTCCCAGAGCGTGCTCGGTCCCTGGCTGAAGAGCCACGGCATCGAGATCCTGTTCGCCGTGCCGGGCATCGTGCTCGCCACCGTCTTCGTCACTTTCCCCTTCGTGGCGCGCGAGCTCATTCCGCTCATGGAGGATCAGGGCACCGGAGACGAGGAGGCGGCGCTCTCGCTCGGCGCTTCCGGCTGGCAGACCTTCCGGTACGTGACGCTGCCGAACATCAAGTGGGGCCTGCTTTACGGCGTGCTGCTCTGCAACGCCCGCGCCATGGGCGAATTCGGCGCCGTATCGGTCGTCTCCGGCCATATCCGCGGCCTCACCAACACCATGCCGCTGCATGTGGAGATACTCTATAATGAGTACAGCTTCGTTGCGGCTTTCGCGGTGGCCTCGCTGCTTGCGCTGCTTGCGCTGGTCACCCTCGCTCTCAAAACTCTTCTCGAACTTCGGTTCGGTGCCGGCAATGCCGGCGGCAGGCATTGAAAGGTGTAAGTCTCGATGGAAGTTACCATCAGCAATATCCGCAAGGAATTCGAACGTTTTCCGGCGCTGAACGACGTGTCGCTGAAGATCGCCTCGGGCGAGCTGATCGCGCTGCTCGGCCCCTCGGGATCGGGCAAGACGACGCTTCTGCGCCTGATCGCCGGCCTTGATTTTCCGACCGCCGGCCAGATCTTCTTCGGCGAGGAGGACGCCTCCCATCGCACGGTGCAGGAGCGCAATGTCGGGTTCGTTTTCCAGCACTACGCGCTCTTCCGCCACATGACGGTTGCGGAAAATATCGGCTTCGGGCTGAAGGTGCGGCCTTCGGGCAATCGTCCGGCCAGGACGGAAATCCGCCGCCGCGTCTCCGAACTGCTGGAGATGGTGCAGCTTTCCGGTCTGGAGAAGCGCTATCCGAACCAGCTTTCGGGCGGCCAGCGCCAGCGCGTGGCGCTCGCCCGCGCCATGGCGATCGAGCCGCGCATCCTGCTGCTCGACGAGCCCTTCGGCGCTCTGGACGCCAAGGTGCGCAAGGAGCTGCGCCGCTGGCTTCGCGAATTCCACGACCGCACCGGCCATACCACCGTCTTCGTGACCCACGATCAGGAGGAGGCGCTGGAGCTTGCCGACCGCGTCGTGGTCATGAGCCAGGGCAAAATAGAGCAGGTGGGCTCGGCCGACGATGTCTACGACCGGCCGGGTTCGCCCTTCGTCTTCTCCTTTATCGGCGAATCCTCGCAGCTTCCCATCGAGGTCAAGTCCGGGACCGTACTGTTCCAGGGCCAGCCGGTCGGCATTCTGGAATCCCAGGAAGGGGAGGGCGATCTCTTCTTCCGACCGGAGGATGTGGTGCTGGTCGACGCTCCGGATGCGCTGTTCGGCAAGGTTACCGCCTGCCGCCGCCTTGCCGGCACGCGGATCGCCGAGATCGACATCGCCAACGAGGGGCACGCGCCCTATCACGTCGAGGTGGAAGTGCCGCTGCATGCGCCGGTGGCGCTCGGCAGCGAGCTGCGCTTCCGTCCGACACGCTGGAAAGTGTTCTTCAAATAGGTCTTCAAGATTAGGTGAAGCCTATGGTCTTGGCGGCTTCGCTCCACATCTTGGCGTCATTGCATCGTGATAGAGGGAGAACCGCCATGACCCGCGTATCGATCGCCAGCATCCTTGCCGGAGCCGCCGTTGCCGCGGTTCTTGCCGGTACCGCGGCCGCCCACCATGGCTGGGCCTGGGCGGAAGGCGAGCAGACCACGCTGGAAGGCACGATCCAGTCTATTTCCTTCGCCCCGCCCCATCCCTCGCTGCGGGTGGATTCGGAAGGCGTCGTCTGGCAGATCGATCTCGGCAATCCGCGCCAGACCGAGCGTTCAGGCTTCCAGGAAGGTTCGGCCAAGGCGGGCGACCGCATCACCGTTCTCGGCAATCGTTCGAAGGATGAGAACGAAAGGCTGATGAAGGCCGTGCGCATCACCGTCAACGGCAAGAATTTCGACATGTATCCCGAACGCATCCAGACGAACTGAGGCCGGCCCCCATGGAGTGGCTGGCTCCGCTTGCCGAAACCCCGCTTGCCCGGGCGCTCATCGCCTCATCGACCGCCTATCTATTGGTCAATGCCGCGCATATCCTGTCGATCGGCGTGCTGTTCGGCTCGATCCTGGCGCTCGATCTGGCTCTGCTCGGCCTGATGCCTGCGGCCGTCCTGCAGGCGGTCGCGCCCTATCTCTCGCGGCTTGCCGGCGCCGGCGTGGTTCTGGCCATCGTCACCGGCCTCTGTCTCTTCAGCGTGCGGCCGACGGAATACGCCCAGAACCCGGCCTTTCTGGCGAAGCTCGGCCTCATTGCCCTCGGGATCTTGAACGTGGCGGTCGTCCACTTCGGGGCCGCCTGGCGCGGATTGCTTGTGGGCGGCGCACCGACAGCCGCTTTGCGCGTCTCTGCCACGCTTTCGATCCTCATCTGGATCAGCGCGGTAATAGCGGGCCGATGGATCGGTTTTTTGTGAAGCTGGATGTGCAGAAAGGAGTATGATATACATTGCCGATATCATGTATCGGAGTCCTATCAATGCGAACGTTGATTGATATTGGTGAAGCTGATCTTGAGGCACTCGACCGTCTGGCAAGGGAAGAAAACGTGTCGCGCGCGTCCCTTATTCGCGCGGCGGTTCGCGATTACCTCCGGCGAAACGCCAAGGAAAAGCAAGCTGAGGCTTTCGGGCTCTGGGGAGAGGGCGGAATCGACGGCCTGAAATTTCAGGAAGAGATTCGTGGTGAATGGTGAAGGCCCTCTTCGACACGAATATCGTTATCGATTATCTGAATGCCATTCCTGAAGCGCGCGAAGAACTTGCACGATACGATCACAGGTGCATCAGTATCATCACTTGGATGGAGGTACTGATCGGTGCCAAGCCCGAAGTGGCATCGGCAACCCGTGACTTTCTCGACAGCTTTCACATCATAACCATCGATGAAGCCGTTGCCGAGCGCGCCGTACTCCTTCGTCAACGATACAAGGTGAAGCTGCCGGATGCGATCATCTGGGCAAGTGCTGACGTTCATTCCATGCTGCTCGTTACGCGAAACACCAGGGATTTTCCGGCCGACCTCCCAGGTATTCGCATTCCTTACATGCTACATCACTGATCACCGATCGCTCACCGCCGCTCTTGGATTGACCCAGGGCTCCTGGTTGCTGCGGGGTAGGGGCTGCCTGCCGAGAATGTGGTCGGAAGCCTTTTCGCCGGTCATGATCGAGGGGCCGTTGAGATTGCCGTAGGTCACGTGGGGGAAGATCGAACTGTCGGCGACGCGCAAGCCCTCCACCCCGATCACCCGGCATTCGGGATCGACCACGGCTTGTGGGTCGTCGGCGCGGCCCATGCGGCAGGTGCCGCAGGGGTGATAGGCGCTTTCCAGGTGCTCGCGCAGGAAGGCATCGATCTCCTCGTCCGACTGCACCTTTTCGCCCGGCTGGATTTCCGGCCCGCGATATTGATCGAACGCCTTCTGGCTGAAGATCTCGCGGGTCAGCCGCACGCAATGGCGGAATTTCTCCCAGTCCTCCGGATGGCTCATGTAGTTGAAACGCAGCACCGGATCGGCCTTCGGGTCGGGCGAGCGCAACGTCACAGAGCCGCGGGATTTCGACAGGTTATAGCCCACATGCGCCTGGAAGCCGTGGCTCTTCGCGGCGGCCTTGCCGTCGTAGGAAATCGCCACCGGCAGGAAATGATACTGGATGTCCGGCTGTTTCAGCCCGGCTTGGGAGCGCAGGAAGGCGCAGGCCTCGAACTGGTTGGAAGCGCCGAGCCCGCCCTTTGAAAGCAGCCATTGCGCGCCCGCCACGCCCTGCCAGAACCAGGGGAGCCAGGAATAGAGCGAGACCGGCTTGGTGGAGACCTGCTGAAAGTAGAATTCCATATGATCCTGCAGGTTGGCGCCCACACCCGGCCGATCGGCCTTCACCTCTATGCCCATGTCCTTGAGATGCGCGGCCGGGCCAATGCCCGAAAGCATCAAGAGCTTCGGAGAGTTGAATGCGGAGGCCGAAACGATCACCTCGCGGTTGACGCGGATGACCTCGGGACGCCCGCGCCGCTCGATCTCGACGCCGACGGCCCGGCCGTTCTCGATGACGATCCGGTTGGCGAAGCCGTAGACGAGATCGACGTTCGGTCGCTTCAAAGCCGGTTTCAGATAGGCATTGGCGGCGGACCAGCGCCGGCCGTGATAGATGGTCTGCTCCATCAGCCCGAAGCCTTCCTGCTTCGAGCCGTTGTAATCCTCGGTCATCTCGAAACCAGCTTGGCTGCCGGCCTGGATGAAGGCGTGGAAGAGCGGGTTCTTCACCGGCCCGCGCCTCACATGCAGCGGTCCGTCCGTGCCGCGCCAGCCTTCCTCGCCGCCGTGGCTATGCTCCATCCGCTTGAAGTAGGGCAGCACGTCGGCATAGGCCCAGCCGACCGCGCCGAGTTTTTCCCAACGGTTATAGTCCTCCGCATGGCCGCGGACATAGACGAGGCCGTTGATGGACGACGAGCCGCCGATCACCTTGCCGCGCGGTGCGGTGATGCGGCGGTTGTTGAGGTTCGGTTCGGGCTCGGAAAGATAACCCCAGTTGTAGCGCTTCATGCTCATCGGCCAGGCAAGCGCGCCGGGCATCTGGATGAACGGCCCGAAATCCGATCCGCCGGCCTCGATGACGATCACCGAATGCTTGCCGTCTTCCGACAGGCGATAGGCCATGGCGGAGCCCGCCGACCCTGAACCGATGATGACGAAATCTGCCTGCATGAACGAACCTTCAAATTAGCGAGCGGTACGGCAGTCTCTCACCCTCCCCTTGAGGGGGAGGGTCGGCACGAAGTGCCGGGGTGGGGTGAACTTTGAATGCAGCCGCAGGTCACCCCCACCCGCAGCTTCGCTGCGACCTCCCCCCTCAAGGGGGAGGTGATCAATACGGCGCGTCGACCTTGCCCATGCCCACATAGACCGTCTTCAGCTCCGAATAATGCTCCAGCGCCGCAAGCGAGTTTTCCCGCCCGAAGCCGGATTGCTTCGAGCCGCCGAAGGGGATTTCCACCGGGCAGAGATTGTAGGTGTTGATCCAGAGCGTCCCGGCCTGCAGCTGATCCACGACGCGATGCCCTCGCGAAAGATCGGCGGTGAAGACGCCGGCCGAAAGGCCGAATTCGGTCGCGTTGGCGCGGGCGATCACCTCAGCCTCGTCGTCGAAATCGAGCACGCACATCACCGGCCCGAAGATTTCCTCGCGGGCGATCACCATGTCGTCCGTCACATCCGCGAACACGGTCGGCTGCACGTAATAGCCTTCGCCGGTCACATGGTTCGGAATGCCGCCGCCGGTGATCAGCGTCGCACCCTCGGCCTTGCCCTTGTCGATATAGCTCAAGACCTTCTGGCGCTGGTCGAAGGAAACCATCGGCCCGAGCTGCGTCGCCTCGTCCATAGGGTCGCCGATGGTGATCTTTTCCGTCCGCTCCTTGAGGCGCGAGAGGAACTGATCCTTCACTTTGCGGCTCACGAAGACGCGTGTGCCGTTGGAGCAGACCTGGCCGGTGGAATAGAAATTGCCGAGCATGGCGCCGCCGATCGCAGAATCGAGATCGGCATCGTCGAAGACGATCAGCGGCGATTTTCCGCCGAGCTCCATCGTCACATGCTTGAGGCTGCCGGCCGCCGCCGCCGCCACCTTGCGGCCGGTCGGCACCGAGCCCGTCAGCGAAACTTTCGCCACGTCCGGATGGTTGACGAGCAGGGGTCCTGTGTTCCGGTCACCCTGGATCACGTTGAAGAGCCCCTTCGGCAGGCCGGCCTCGATCAGGATTTCGGCGATCTTCAGCGCACCCAGCGGCGTGTTTTCCGACGGCTTGAAGACCATGGCATTGCCGGCCGCGAGCGCCGGTGCACCTTTCCAGCAGGCGATCTGCTGCGGATAGTTCCAGGCGCCGATGCCGACGCAGACGCCGAGCGGCACGCGCTTGGTATAGGCAAAATCGCCGCCGAGCGGGATATAGCTGCCGTTCATGCCGGCGGCGATCACGCCCCCGAAGAATTCGAAACTGTCCGCACCCGAGGTGGGGTCGGCAATGATCGTCTCCTGGATCGGCTTGCCGGTGTCGAGTGTCTCAAGTTCTGAAAGCTCGCGGTTGCGCTCGCGCATGATTTCGGCGGCACGTTTAAGGATGCGGCCGCGCGCCGTGGGGCTTATCGCTGCCCATTCCGGCTGGGCGCGTTTCGCCGCGGCGATCGCCTTTTCGATGATCGCCGGCGTTGCCGCATGCAGGCGCGCGATCACCTCTCCGGTGGCGGGATAGAGGCTTTCGATGACGGTGCCGTCCGTGTCCTCGATATATTCGCCGTCGATGAAATGGCTGGCGATGGGCTGGGCTTTCATCTCATTCGCCTCTCGGATAACGCTTCGATTCCTCGAGATTGTCGAGGTTCATGTGGTTGCGCATATAGCGCTCGGAAGCCTTTTGCAGAGGCTGGTGATCCCAGGGGTAATAGGCGCCGTTCCTGAGCGCTTCGTAGACCACCCAGCGGCGCGCCTGGCTTTCACGCACTGCGGCATCGAAACCCGCCATATCCCATTTGGCGAGGCGCTTTTTCCTGAACCCTTCCAGGATATCGGCAAAGGCCGAATCGCCGGCAAGGTTCGTGAGCTCCTTCGGATCGGCCTCAAGATCGAAAAGCTGTTCGGGGTCCAGTTCGCAATGGATGTATTTCCATTTGCCCTCGCGAATGCAAACGAGCGGCGCGTAAGAGGCTTCGGCCGCATATTCCATCAGCACCGGGCTCGTGCGGACCTGGCCGTTCATTACGGGCTTCAGGCTCTCGCCGTCCGTCCAGGGCTCGATCTCCTCCATGGAAATGCCTGCGAGGTCGCAGAGTGTCGGCGTCACGTCGAGGTTAGAAACGGGTGCCATGTGCAGGGCCGGCGCAATGCCGGGCCCGGCGATCATCAGCGGCACGCGAGCCGAGCCCTCGAAGAAGTTCATTTTGAACCACAGGCCGCGCTCGCCCAGCATGTCGCCGTGGTCGGAGCAGAACAGGATGAAGGTATCCTCCAGCATCCGCGTGCGCGTCAGCGTATCGACGAGCTCGCCCACCTTCTCGTCGAGATAGGAGATGTTGGCGAAATAGGCCCGGCGCGAGCGGCGGATGTCCTCCTCCGTCACGTCGAAATTCTTGTAGTCGCAGGAAAAGATGATCCGCTGAGAATGCGGATTCTGGTTCTCCAGCGGGATTTCACCGACTTCCGGCAGGAGGTGTTCGCAGTCCTCGTAGAGGTCCCAGAACTTCCGGCGCGCCACGTAAGGATCGTGCGGGTGAGTGAAGGAGACGGTGAGACACCATGGCCGGCGGTTCTCGTCGTCGTTCTCGCGCGAAAGCTGGTAGAGCTTCTGGTTGGCGAGGAAGGCGACCTCGTCGTCATATTCCATCTGGTTGGTGATTTCGGCCACGCCTGCGCCCGTCACTGAACCCAGATTGTGATACCACCAGTCGATCCGCTCGCCGGGCTTCCGGTAATCCGGCGTCCAGCCGAAATCCGCCGGATAGATATCGGTCGTCAGCCGCTCCTCGAAGCCGTGGAGCTGGTCCGGCCCCACGAAATGCATCTTGCCGGAAAGTGCGGTGTAATAGCCCGCGCGGCGCAGATGATGCGCATAGGTCGGGATCGACGAGACATATTCGGCCGCATTGTCGTAGACGCGCGTCCGGCTCGGCAGTTGACCGGCCATGAAGGAGGCGCGGGCCGGCGCGCAGAGCGGCGAGGACGTGTAGTTGTTGGAAAACCGTGCCGATCGTGCCGCCAGCGCCTTCATGTGCGGGGCATGCAGCCAGTCCGCAGGCCCGTCCGGGAAAAGTTTCCCGTTGAGCTGATCGACCATGATGATGAGGATGTTCGGCTTGGCCATGGCGGAATCGGTTTCCTGCGAGAGCGGATTACGGCTTCGAGACTGAGTTATTTTCGATTTCGATGTCGATCAAGCGAAGTTTGCGAACCATCCTGTCGCAAAAGCGCGCCGTTGACGTCTGTCGTGCCGGCTCCAGATACTCTGCATGGGCTTGGAAGCCCCTGGGGAAAAGGAGTTTGTCATGACTTTGGGTCTGGATACGCCGTCCGTCGGCACGGTGCGCGACAAGTGGGGCTGGTTTCTCGCTCTTGGAATTCTCCTTCTGGTGTTCGGGATCATCGCCTTCGCCAATCTCTTCGTGGCGACGGTGGCTTCCGTCTTCTACATCGGCATGATGATGCTGATCGGCGGCGCCGCGCAGTTCCTCCACGCCTTCCAATCGAAGGGCGGCTGGCGGGACTGGCTTTACTGGGGTCTGAGCGGCCTGCTTTATACGATCGCCGGCCTGCTCGCCTTCTGGAACCCCGCGCTGACGGCCGTGGTATTCACCTTCTTCATGGCCGTCGCCATGATCGTCGCCGGTGGCTTCCGCATCTGGATCGGCTACCGAATGCGGCCGATGAAGGGCGCCGGCTGGGTCATCGCCGCGGGCATCGTCACGGTGATCGCCGGCCTGGTGATCGCGCTTGGCTGGCCGGTGAACAGCCTTTGGGTTCTCGGTCTCTTCCTGGCAGTCGACCTCATCATGCAGGGTTGGGCGCTGATAGCGCTGGCGCTGGCGGCCCGCGCTAAGGAAGCCTGACCGATAGCTCTGGTTGAGCGAGGCGGAGGAACTCGCCTACGTCATCAAACCTTCATGGAAATATCACTGAAGGGAAAGAGATTTTTGACGAATTGCTGTGAGCTTCGCGCCCGTGTCTTGCGTACCGCGTGGAGTAGTTATGTCGTCCGCCGCAATCCTCGAGCCGGGTGTTCTGAGGCGTTATGCCAATGATCAGCTCGTCACGCTCGCGAAGCTGGTTCTGGAAAACGCCTTCCAGCCGATCGTCGAAATGGGTACGGGTTCGGTCTTCGGCTATGAATCGCTGCTGCGCGGGCATGAGCGGATAGGTTTTTCCTCGCCGCTCGATTTGCTCGACCAGGCGCAGGATGCCGGCCAGCTTCTCCCGCTCGAGCAGATGCTGGCGAACCGGGCGCTTGCCAAGTTCGCCGCGCTGCCGGATTTCTCCTCCGCGACACTCTTTCTCAATCTCGATGTCCGGCTCATCCGCCACGGCGAGTATTTCATCGACAAGCTGCTGCAGAGCCTCCGGAAGTCGGCGATACCGCCATCCTCGGTCTGCTTCGAGTTCTCCGAGCGCTTCGACAACACCAGTGTTCCGGAATTCGCCAATCTGGTGACGCATATGCGCAAGGCGGGCTTCAAGCTCGCGATCGACGATTTCGGCGTCGGCCACGGGGAGATGAAGCTCCTGTGCGATTACCCGGTGGACTATCTCAAGATCGACCGGCACTTCATCGCCGGTATCGACAGGAGCCCCCGCAAGCGGCATCTCGTCAAGAACATCGTCAGCATTGCCCACGTGCTCGGCATAAGGGTGATCGCCGAAGGCATCGAGACCGAGCAGGAATTCGTGGCCTGCCGGGAATATGGCGTCGATCTGGTGCAGGGCTATTTCATCGCCCGGCCGACGACCTTTCCGGCCGAACTGCAGCCTGCCTTTCCCCACCTGGCCGATATCGGCCGTTTGCGCTCCAGCCAGTCGCTCGATGAGATCCTCATCCGCCGCCAGATCGAGAATTTGCCGAGCGTCTACGAAAACGAGAGCATCGACAAGGTGTTCGAACTCTTCCGGAAGAACCCGCGCCAGGCGTTCTTTCCGGTCTTGAACGCCAATGGCGAGCCGCGCGGCGTCATCAACGAATATCACCTGAAGGAATATATCTATCAGCCCTTCGGCCGCGACCTTCTGAAGAACAAGGTCTACGAGCGCACCATCTCGCATTTCGTCGATCCGGCACCGATCATGGGGCTGGATGCCGATGCCGAGGAGCTGATGAGCCTGTTCGCCAGCATGGAAAACAGCGCCTGCGTGATCCTGACGGAAAACATGCGTTATGCCGGCGTGGTCTCCGCCGCTTCGCTCATCAAGGTCATCAACGAAAAGCAGTTGAAGATCGCCCAGGACCAGAACCCGTTGACCGGCCTGCCGGGCAATCGCGCCATCCGCGATTTCATGCAGGAAGCAGGCCGCGACGACGAGGAGACGAGGTTCTTTTGTTATTGCGACTTCGACAATTTCAAACCGTTCAACGATCATTACGGTTTTCACGTGGGCGATCATGCGATCACGCTCTTCGCCGCGCTGATGAAGCGTTATTTCTTCTCCGAAGGCGATTTCCTGGGACATGTCGGCGGCGACGATTTCTTCATCGGCGTGCGCGACTGGACGCGGGACGAACTCACCGAAATCCTGGAACGGCTGCTCAGCGACTTCCACACCGATGTCGCCGAGCTCTATTCGCCGGAGGAGCGGGCGGCCGGCAAGATCCGCGGCCATGATCGGTCGGGCGCGGAGCGCGACTTCCCGCTGCTGCGCTGTTCCATGGGCATACTGGAACTGCCCCAGGGCCTCCTGCTCGACGATGTCGGCCGGATCGGCGCGAAGATCGCGGCCGTGAAGGCGCAGGCCAAGGCGAGCGAGAGCGGGCTGATCTTCGCCACCTTCGGCGAGACAAATTGACCCGCCTGCCGGAAGGCCGTCTTTTTATCCTTCCGTGGGTGGCCTAGGTTGAGGGGTGTCACCGAAAGGAGCCCCCCATGCCGCTTCCCGCCGAAATGCGTTTCATCGATCTGCCGTCCTTCGGAGTGCCGGACGTCATGACCGTCGCCACCGGGCCGGTTCCCAGGCCGCGGCCCGGCGAAATCCTGGTCAGGGTCGAGGCGGCGGGCATCAACCGGCCGGATGTGGCGCAGCGGCAGGGCACCTATCCGCCGCCTAAGGATGCGAGCCCCATTCTCGGCCTCGAAATCGCCGGCGAGGTGGTCGCGCTCGGCGAAGGGGTGAACGGTTTCAAGCCGGGCGACAAGGTCTGCGCGCTCGCCAATGGCGGCGCTTACGCCGAGTATTGCGCAGTTCCGGAGGGCCAGGCTCTCCCATGGCCGAAGGGCTATGATGCGGTTAGGGCCGCCGCGCTGCCGGAAACCTTCTTCACCGTATGGGCAAACCTCTTCCAGATGGCTGCGCTGACGGAAGGCGAAAGCGTGCTTATCCATGGCGGCACGAGTGGCATCGGCACGACGGCGATCCAGCTTGCCAGGGCTTTCGGCGCGACGGTCTATGCGACGGCGGGCTCTGAGGAGAAGTGCGCGGCCTGCGAAAAGCTCGGCGCTGCGCGCGGCATCAACTACAGGACAGAAGATTTCGCCGCCGTCATCAAGGAGGTGACCGGCGGCAAGGGCGTGGATGTGGTGCTGGACATGATCGGCGGCGCCTATTTCGAGAAGAATTTGAGCGTGCTTGCGAAGGACGGTTGCCTGTCGATCATCGCCTTCCTCGGCGGGCCGACGGTGGAAAAGGCGAACCTCACGCCGATCATGGTCAAGCGCCTGACCGTGACGGGCTCGACCATGCGCCCCCGCACGGCGGAGGAAAAGCGCGCCATCCGCGATGATCTGCTATCGGAAGTCTGGCCTATTTTGGAAGAAGGCAGAGTAGCCCCGGTCATCCACACGGTTCTCCCCTTCGACCAGGTCGTGGAGGCCCACCGGCTGATGGAGACGAGCACGCATGTCGGCAAGATCGTGTTGCAGTTCTCTCGATAATCTTGTTTGTATATCGATTTTGATATAAAGTGCGGCGCTTATGAAGTCTCTGGAATTTATGGGAGATGCCTTGGAGCGGTTGCGTGGCTTCCCGGAAGACGCACGCAAGCAGGCCGGCGTCCAGTTGCACAAGATTCAGCTCGGCCTTGATCCGAGCGATTGGAAGCCGATGTCGACGATCGGTCCGGGCGTGCGGGAAATCCGTATTCGGGACGAAGCGGGAGCTTTCCGTGTGGTCTATGTCGCCAGGATCGAGGATGCGATTTACGTGCTGCATGCCTTCCAGAAGAAGACGCAGCAGACTGCCAAGAGAGATCTGGATATCGCCGCCTTACGGCTGCGGCAGATTGATGGAGCGAGATGATGGAACGTCAAAGCTTTGAAAACGTCTGGGATGCGCTCGAAGATACGCCCGCAGAGGCTGCCAACATGTCGATGCGTTCAGCACTCTTGATCGCGGTGGAGCAAAAGGTTCGAAGCTGGGGTGTGACCCAGGCCGAGGCCGCCCGTCGGCTCGGTGTCACTCAGCCTCGTTTGAATGATTTGCTGCGTGGGCGGATTACCAATTTCAGCCTGGATGCCTTGGTGGAGCTGGCGGCCAAAGCCGGACTTTCCGTGCGCCTGAACATCGCCGATGCCGCCTAACCGGTAACTTAATCGCGCGTTTGTTCATATTTCGTGCCTTGCAGACTCGGATATGCGTCCCTAACTTAATCTCATCATCAACGTAACGAAAGGAGGTGATCCAATGTCTAGTGAGATTACGGTTTGCGTAACGGACAGTGGAAAGGTGAAGGTTTCGGCGGGGCAATCCTCGCTCTAAACCCCATCCTCCTTCGGGACGTTTGTAAAACGGCCCGGGTTCGTTCAACCGGACCGAAACTCATGGAAGGGTCGCCTCGCGCGGCCCTTTTCCTTTTCCCGGATCACGCCGGCTTCATTCTCTCAATGATCTTTTCGATCCGCCGCACGCGCGTCTCGGGCCGTTTCGCCTCGGCAACGGCTTCTGCGTCCTCCCGGCGCTGCGTATAGCTCAGGCGCTGCCAGGCATCCTGGCATTCCGCAAGCTGAAGCGCCTCCATCAGCTCGACCGGCGGCTCGACCGTGCGTTCTTCCTGATCAAGCTCGAGCGTCACATGAAGCTCTTTCTCGCCCTTGACGCCCGCCGCCTCGCGATGGCTCTTGCGTAAAGGCAGGCAGAACATTCCGCCCATGGCCGATATCGTGCTGCGATAGGTATAGCCGTTGATCGTCACCTTCACCGGCGCGCGCACCTTGCCGAAGACCGGCTTGGGATCGAACGGCAGGATGATGAAGAAGCCTGGGCCGTCACGCCCAAGAACGGTGGTGAAGCTCTTGCGCATGTCGAGACCTCAAATGCCGATGCGTCCGAGAGCCGGTATCTTTATGCCGGGATTGGCAAAGTCCAGCCCGGCCACGAGGCCGAGGAAATGTACCTCAAAGCCGCTGCGCAGACCGGCGGAAAAGCCGAGAAGCCCGTACATGGTCACGTGCAGATCGCGCCAATCATTGTCGATATGCACGAAGTCCCCGTCGGGCAGGTAGTCGCGTCCGACCGCGTGCGGCGGAAGCACCGCGCCGAGTTCCGGCACCGTGCGCAGCACATGGGCGACGAAGGTATTGGAATTCGGACCCGGCCAGATCGTGTAGCCGCCCGGCTCGGCATAGGGATAGGCGGCGATCGCGCCCTCGATTTTCGGGATCAGCAGTTCCGCTTGCGCGCCCGTCACGGAAGCGACGAGCTGCGGTTGGTTGGAGTACCAATAGGCGTCCGCCGGCCGGTGGTTGCGGCGGATCGGAGATCCCCATCCCACCTTGTCGTAGCGGGTGTAACTCGCGGCTCCCTTTTCCTTGGTCACGATCCAGGCATGGCTCGCGACCGCGCCCTTCAGCCCGCCGGTGGCGGCGGAAAATATGTAGATCGCCGCGTCCTCGCTGGCCGAAGCCTCGGGCAGGATGCCGGCCGAGGACCATCGCGCCTCGCTCCAGCGCGCAGGCCTGTCCTGCATGGCCCACCAGCCGGCGGAGGCGAAGGTCGGCAGCAGGTAGATGATGAAGATGGTGAGAAACAGCCGCTTGACTGATTTCATGCGATACGCCCCGTGCAAGTCCCGTCCGGTTGTTCTATGGAGAAAAGAAAGCAGCAATTTCAGGACCGGACCATGCAAAACCCCGTTACCGTAGAAGTGACCAGAGGCAATGCCGTCGAAAGCCGCCACCGCGGGCTTGGCGTGGTGGTGGATGGCGACGGCAAGGTGGTCTTCTCCTTCGGGGAGGCGGAAGCGGGCGTCTTTCCCCGTTCCGCCTGCAAGGCCATGCAGGCGCTGCCGCTCATCGAAAGCGGTGCGGCGGATGCCTATGGCTTCGGCAACAAAGAGCTTGCGCTTGCCTGCTCCTCGCATTCCGGGGAAGACGAACACGTCGCCACGGCTTCCGCCATGCTTGCCCGCGCCGGCAGGGATGTCGCCGCGCTCGAATGCGGGGCGCATTGGTCCTCGGATCAGGAGACGCTCATCCATCAGGCCCGCACGCTCGAAAGACCCACCGCGCTTCACAACAATTGCTCCGGCAAGCATTCCGGTTTCGTCTGCACCTGCGTCCATTCCGGGATCGAGGTGAAGGGCTATGTCGGCTACGAGCATCCGCTGCAGGCGGAAATCCGCGGCGTCATGGAAGATCTGACGGGCGCGGTCCTCGGTCGGGACAATTGCGGCACGGACGGCTGCTCCATTCCCACCTATGCGGTTCCGCTGAAGGGGCTGGCCCACGGTTTTGCGAAGATGCTGACGGGGCGGGGCCTTGGCCCGGAGCGGGCGAAGGCCTCCCGACGGCTGATGGAGGCCTGCATGGCCGAGCCCTTCTACGTCGCCGGCACCAAGCGGGCCTGCACCAGGCTGATGGAGGTCGCGCCCGGAAAAATCTTCGCCAAGACCGGCGCCGAGGGCGTCTTCGTCGCGGCTCTTCCCGAACAGGGCCTCGCCATGGCCGTCAAATGCGAGGACGGCACCACGCGCGCCGCGGAAGCCATGATCTTCGCGCTGATCGCCCGCTATTTCGAGAAGGGCGACGAGGCTCAGCAGAAGCTTCTGGGCATGGCCAACCGCTCGATGAAGAACTGGAACGGCATCCATGTCGGCGATGTTCGTGTCACCGACGCGCTGTTTGCTTAGGCTTCGATGATTTCAAGTTCGAGGGCACGATAAGGCGCCAGACGCTCTTCGCCCAACCCGCTTTGGACGATCATGCCTGCCAGATCGGAAATCGGCATGATCGTGCAGGGTGAGGAGGCGTCCAGCTTTTCGTCCGTCACCAGCACGAAAGTCTCGGCGGTGCGCGAGGCGATGTGGCGTTTGACTGCCGCTTCCTCCAGATCGCCGGTGGAAAGCCCGCGCGAGGGATGGATGGCGGTGGCGCCCAGGAAGAAGATATCCGGCCGGATCAGGGAAATCTGGCTGATGGGCATCGCCCCGACAGCCACCATGGAATGTTTGTAGAGACGCCCGCCGATCAAAATAACCTCAGCCGTCGGATGATGTTCGAGTTCGGCAGCGATCGTCGGGCTGTGGGTCGCCACCGTGAAGGCGAAGCTGCGGGGTAGCGCACGGGCGATTTCTGCCGTCGACGTTCCGCCGTCGAGAAAGATCAACTGGCCGGGTTTCACCATGCCCGCGGCCGCCGCGCCAAGCTTCCGTTTGACCTCCGACGAAATCACCCGCCGTGCGGAGAGATCCGGCAGGTCCGGCGATATGGGCATCGCCCCGCCATGGACGCGCCGAAGCAGGCCATCGGCGGCCATCTCCCTCAGGTCCCGCCGGATCGTGTCCTCGGAGAGCGAGAATTCTTCCGCGGCCCGCTTTGCGACGACCTGGCCCTCGCGGCGCAGCATGTCGAGAATGAGGTCTTTGCGTTGACTGGTCAGCATATCTTGACTCTGCACGAAACTGCATGAATAAGCATGAATAAGCATGAATATGCCTGAAACTATGCCGAGTGTAAAGGATTTCAGGCAAATTCGTGCAGTTCTGCCATGAGCGCAGATTGGTTTGGAGAAACGAAGATGCTGATCTTGATTGCTGGACCCTATCGTTCGGGCACGGGGGATGACCCGAAGAAGATGGCCGAAAACCTGAAGCGGCTGGAGGCGCCGTCCTACGCGCTGTTTAAGGCCGGCCATGTGCCGATGATCGGAGAATGGGTCGCGCTGCCGGTTTGGCATGCGGCGGGTGGCGTCGAAGTGGGGGATGATCTCTACAATGAGATTTTTCACCCTGTCGCCGGGCGCCTGCTTCAGCTTTGCGAAGGCGTGCTCCGCCTGCCGGGTGAATCCAAGGGGGCCGATAACGACGTCCGCATCGCCACCGAGCGCGGCATCCCGGTCTGGTACCGGCTGGAGGACGTGCCCGGTGTCTTTTGATGCGTCTTTTGATGTGTCTTTTGATGCTTCCGGCAGGCCAAAGCCGTGATAGAAAGGGCATCCTCAAACGGAGGATGCCCAATGTACACGCTGTTCTTTTCGCCGAATTCCTGTTCGCTGGCGAGCGCCATCGCGCTTGCCGAATCCGGACTGCCTTATGAACTGCGGCGCGTGAAGTTCGCCGAAAACGAGCAGCAGTCCGCCGAATATCTGAGGATCAACCCGAAGGGGCGCGTTCCGGCGCTGGCAACGGAAAAGGGCGTGCTGACGGAAAACGTCGCCATCCTCGCCTTCATCGCGCAGGCAGCACCCGAGGCGAAGCTCGCGCCGCTCGACGATCCTTTCGCCTTCGGCAGTATGCAGGCCTTCAACACCTATATTTCCTCGACCGTGCATGTCGCTTATGCGCATCGCAGGCGCGGCTATCGCTGGGCGGACAAGCAGGAATCCTTCGATGACATGGCGGCGAAGATGCCGAAGAACCTGCGCGATTGCTTCACGCTGATCGAGAACGAATATTTCGCTGGCCCCTGGGTCATGGGCGAGAACTACACGGTCGCCGACGCCTATCTCTTCACCATGTCCGATTGGCTGGCTGGAGCGGGCGTCGATATCGCCGAATTTCCGCGTGTCGCCGATCATTACCGGCGCATGAAGGAGCGCCCCGCCGTGCAGCGCACCCTCGCGGAACATCAGGTCGCCTGAGCGAGACTCAGGCGCATTTCCGGGGCGGCGCCCCTAAGTCCAGGTCGGCGTGATAAATGCTCGGGAAGGGCAGGTCAGCCAGTTCCAAGCTGTTCATCGCCTGGATGTCGGGATCCTGGAAGGGGTCTTCACGGTCTTCTTCAGCCCGATCCTCGGCAGCGTGCAGCCATTCTCTCAGGCTCCAGAAAATCTTCAGCGGTTCCATATCGGTCACCTCGCAAATCTCTCGGTATTTGCGAGGATAGAATGCGCTTGGCGGGCGAAAGGTTCAATTGAGTTGTTCAGGAGTTCATTGTAGAAAATCTATATGAACAACCTGAACCTCGTGCATCTGAACGGCCTTCGGGCACTGGAGGTGGTCGGTCGCCTCGGCTCGCTGCATGCGGCGGCCGAAGAGCTCGGCGTTTCGATCGGCGCCGTCAGCCAGCAGGTCATCAAGGCGGAGGCGCAGCTCGGCCAGCTCGTATTCCAGCGTCTGCCCAAGGGCATGCAGCCGACCGAAGCCGCCCGCCCGATGCTCGCTCGGTTGACGGAGGGGTTTCGCTCCCTCTCGGAGGCGGTGGCGATCGGCAGGCGGCGGGATGATACCTTGCTCACCATTTCCGTTGCACCGGTCTTCGCCGCCCGCTTTCTCGTTCACCGTCTTGATCGGTTCTCGGCGCTCCACCCGGGCATTCGCCTGCGCATGGATGCGACCACCAGGCTTGCCGATCTCGGGACGGACGATATCGACCTCGCCATCCGTGTCGGCACGGGGACCTGGCCTGGGGTCGATGCGGAGCTGTTGCGGGAACAGCGGATTTTTCCGGTCTGCACGCCGGCGTTGGCGGAAGGATTGAAGGAGCCGGCCGATATCCTGAAACTGCCGGCCATCATCGATGGTCCCTCCATGTTCACCTGGGAGACCTGGCTTCGCGAGGCCGGGCTTTCGGGCAGGCGGATGGAGACGCGTCACGTCTTCAACGATGCCTCGCTCTGCCTCGACGCCACGGTCGCGGGGCAGGGGGTGATGCTCGCCTGGCACACGCTGGCGGCCTATGCGCTGGAGCAGGGCAGGCTGGTGAAGCCTTTCGCGATAGAGGCCCGCACCGGCATGGGACACTATTTCGTCACCCGCGCCGGCGCGCGCCTGCCGGCGAAGGTGAGGGCTTTCCGCGATTGGCTTCACGCGGAGCTTGCGCCGGAAATCTCCGGCGCGTGAAATCAGGCGGGCTCGGCGAGGCGCTTTTCCCACATTGCCTTGAAGGCCGGCCGGGCCTGGCATTTTTCGAGCCATGCCTTCAGGGCGGGGCGGGTTTCGAAGAGCGGTGCATAACCCTGCGCATAGCGCACGATCTCCGTGACATTGATGTCCGCGACCGTGAAGCGGCCGCCGACCATATAACCGCCGACCTTCAGATGCTCTTCCAATGCGTCGAGAGGCCTTTTCAAACCGCGGGCGCAGACCTCGATATCGGCCTTGCCCTGTTCGGTATCCGGCGCTGAGGATTGTATCTTCAGGGCATTGGTTTCGATGCCCGTGGCGGCAAACAGCGACCATTGGATCATCAGCGCCTCTTCCTCGATGGAGTTCGGCCCGAACTCGCCGCCGTATTTCTTCGCGAGATAGAGGCTGATCGCCAGCGACTCGTGCAGTACGAAGCCGCCGTCATCCATGGAAGGGATCATCGTCATCGGGTTGACCGACCGGAATTCCGGCGACAGCGTGTTGACCGGCGCACCCGGCGCCATCGGGTCCGGCAGGCGATAGGCCTGGATCACCGGCGCATGCCTGAACGGAATGCCCAGTTCCTCCACAAGCCAGAGCGGCCGCGTGGCGCGCGAGCGATAGACCCCATAGATCGTCAGCATTGATTCCCTCCGTGGAAAAGCTTCGGGCGCACGCTATTGCCGCGGGCGGCCGAACGGAAGATCAATCCGCGTTGAGAATTGATGATTTGTCTTGATGGGATTTGCTTCTTCTACGGGTGTGCTCTACCCGGTCCGGTTTCCCTCGATCGTCAGATGACTGAAGCCCGAGGGGCCGGCTGCAAGCTCGCGCGTGGCGGCATCGTGCCAGCGGTAGCCGATCACCGCGCCGTCCAGCACCTCGTCGAACAGATTGCCGGTGATCAGCGCCTTGCCGGCGCCGTCCGCTACCGAGACGGCGCAGCCGACCCTTGCGCGGCGCACGATATTGCCGGTTACGGCAAGGTTGCGCAGAAAAGGTCCCCAGCCGACCAGCATTCCCCATTTCGGCACGTTCTCGATGACATTGGCGGTGACCGCCGTATCGGCCTCGGCGCTGATGCCTATGCCGAAACCCACGCTGTCGTGGATATAGGGTCCGGAAGCCGAGATGTTGCGGATAAGATTGCCCGAGATGATCGCAAGCCGCCCGCCCTCGTTGAAGTTGACGACCGAAATGCCGTTTGCCGCGCCATCAACGAGATTGCCGGTCACCAGCGCGCCCTCGAAGCCGAATTCCGAATAGATCGCCGTTTCGCCCGAGCCGAAGCACTGATTGTTGGCGATCTGCACATTGGAGGCGGCATTGGCCCGGATCGCCGAAAAGGCGGCGTCCGAGACATGGTTGCCGCTCACCATCACATTGTCGGCGCGGTAGATGTTGATCGCATTGCCGTATTGTCCGGTGCCGCCATAAGTCGCGCCGATGCGGAAGAGCCGATTGCCGGAAACCATGGTGCCGTCCACGCCCTTGGTTCGGCGATGAACGAGGATGCCGCCATTGCCGCAATCGAAAACCGTGTTGCCTGCGATCGAAAGCCCGCTGCTCTCCACCGCATAGAGCCCGTATTCGGCCGCACCTGAAATGCTGCAGTTCTCGATCCTTCCGCCGCAGGCTTCGAGCTGGATACCGCTCTTCCGGGAGCCCGCAATCTCGCAATTGCCGAGAAGGACTTGCCTCACGCCGCGCATATGGATGAGCGCGCCTGTCTCTTCACCGAGCGGCTGGTTTCCGCCGTCGATCACGATATTGGAGAACTCGATCCGTGAGGCATTATTGGCGCGGAAGAGATATCCGCCGCCGGAATGGACGATGCGCGAAGCGCCCGCCACGCCGATAATGCGGGCCCCATCCGGCAGGTCGATATTGGAGACTTCGTAATCGCCCGGCGGCAGGAAGAGAGGCACTCTTTCGCGCGCGGCCTTGGCGAGGAGTTCTCCAAGCTTGCGGCTCTGTTCCCCTCCGCCCGGCGTCACGCCATGCTCCCGCGCATCGATGGAACCTCTGAGATCGGTCATGGAAAGACCGGACGACGCGGCGTGCAGCCGGCTTGGAACCGCGCCTGCCGCAACCCCGCCGGCCATCAAGGCCAGTGCCGAGCGTCTCGAAAGCATGTCCCCCGCCATGTTCTCTCCGCAGGATGTCAGTTAAATCAAGAGGCACAGTTTGCGCCCAAGTCGTCTTGTCGAATTTCGCCCAAGCTTCTAGCTCTCCGATCGGTCGCCTGTCGGGTGAACGGCTTCGAAACGGGTGACAAATTTCTCGAAGAGCACGGAAAAGGCTTCGACATCCTCGGCCGGCCAATCCTCGAGCACGTCCATCAGCAGCGATTGCTTGACGGCGCGCACTTCGCTGATCAGGCGCTCCCCGAGTTCGGTCCGCTCGATCAGCGACCGCCGCCCATCCGCTTGGGAAGCCGTGCGGCGGACGACGCCGCGCGCAACCAGCTCCGCCACCATGCGGCTGCCGCGCGAGGGGTCGATGCGCATGGCCTCCGCGATCGCCCCGACGGTCGCCTCGCCGCCGGCCTTGTCGATCCGCTTCATCACGTCGAGCACGTCGAGGTGCGAGACATCGAGCCCCGGCACGGTATTGGCGATGGCGATGCGGCCGATGATGCGGCGGCGGATCAGCAGTCGCATACGCGTCAGCGTATCGCCGATGCGGGCGATCTCTTCCGCTTTGCCGGTCTCGGTTTTCTCTCGTTTCGTCAGGCTCTTGTTCATGGAGCGACCATAGCAAAGCGCGCCGACCGATCAAGACAAGTTGTTGCGCGTGCCAAACATTTGTTATTGACAGTTATATGCTTAAGGCACATGAATTGCGCTCTCACTTCCGGAAAGATATCCATGGACATGAATTATTCGGCGCCGCCGCCGCTCGTCTCCAGCCATGGTCTGCGGCTGGCCGTTTTCCTCTTTCTCATGATGGCGCTGTTCATGGCGACGCTGGATAACCAGATCGTCTCCACCGCGCTTCCCACCATCGTCGGCGATTTCGGCGAGCTGGAACGTTTCGGCTGGGTCGGGTCGGCCTATCTGCTCGCCACGAGCGCGGTGATGCCGGTCTATGGCAAGCTCGGCGATCTCTTCGGCCGCAAATACGTCATGATCGCCGCCGTCCTCATCTTCGTGCTTGGTTCGGTGCTGTGCGGCCTTGCCTGGTCGATGGATTCGCTGATCGCCGCCCGCGTCGTCCAGGGTCTTGGCGGCGGCGGTATCATGGTGTCGATCTTCTCCATCAATGCCGAGCTTTTCGAGCCGCGGGAACGGGCGAGATATCAGAGCTATTCCAGCCTCGTGCTGATGGCTTCGGGAACCGTCGGCCCGACGCTCGGCGGCACGATGAGCGATCTCTTCGGCTGGCGCTCGATCTTCCTCATCAATCTGCCGATCGGCATCATCGTGCTGACCGGTCTTGTGCTCCTTCTTCCCTATCGCCGTCCCGCGCGCCGCCCGAAGATCGATTACGGCGGGGCCATACTGCTTGCCGGCGCGGTGGCGAGCGTCGTGCTCTGGGCCGATTCCGCGCAGATATTCGGCTCGCTGCTCGCCTGGCAGTCGCTCCTCATCATCGGGCTGGGCGCGCTCTGCGCCTTCCTGTGGGTCAAGGTGGAGGCCCGTGTGCCGGAGCCGATCATTCCCCTGAAGCTCTTCCGGGATTCGACCTTCTCGCTATTCCTGGTGATTTCGCTGATGACCGGCGGCGTGGCGATCGGCATGGTGAATTATTTCGCGTTCTTCCTGCAGACGACGACGGGCCTGACGCCCACCACGGCCGGCCTGTTCTTCATCGCCACCACCGGCGGTATCGCGCTCGGCTCCCTGACGGCCGGACGGCTGATCTCGATGACCGGCCGCTACAAGCCCTTCGTCGTCATCGGACTGACGCTCAACATGACAGTGCTGGCGATATTCTCGCAGATCGGCGCCGGTACGCCGCTCACCATCGTAGCCCTTTTGATGCTGCTGCAGGGGCTGGCGATCGGCTTCGGTCAGCAGGCGCCGATCATCGGGGTCCAGAACAGCGCGCCGCGTGCCGATGTCGGCGCGGCCACCGGCGCGGTGACGCTCACCCGCATGGGCGGCGCGGCGATCGCGATCTCCATCTATGGCGCCATCATCGGTTCCCAGGTCGGCCATGCGGCGATCGATCTGCCGGGCGCCGGGCGGCTGGCGGAGATGACGCCCAAGATGATGGCGGAATTGCCGGAGGCGACGCGTCATGCAATCGCCGAGATCTATTCCACCGCCTTCACACCGCTTTTCCTGACCGGGGCCTGTATCGCGGCGATCGGCCTTGCCGCGGCGCTTGCGCTGAAACCGGTCCGGCTGCCGCCGGCAACCGCCGGGAGCCGTTGATCGGTTCGCAACGGCCTGAAAACAAAGGGATAGAGCGTTTCCGTGGCTTGGAGAAAGACGGAAACGCTCTATCTTGAGCCGCATGAAACCCGAGGCGCTGCTCCACCCCACTCCGGCCGGGCTCTTCTGCCCCATCGGCCGCTTCCATGTCGATCCGGTGCGCCCCGTCGAGCGGGCGCTCGTCACGCACGGCCATTCGGATCACGCCCGCGCCGGCCACGGCAAGGTGCTGGCGACCCGCCAGACGCTTGACATCATGCGGCTGCGCTATGGGGAAGGCTTTGCAGGCGCGGAGCAGGCGGTTTCCTTCGGAGAGGAGATCGATATCGACGGCGTGCGGGTGAGCTTCCATCCCGCCGGCCATGTGCTCGGCTCGGCCCAGATCGTCGTTGAACGGGAAGGGCTCCGGATCGTCGTCTCGGGGGATTACAAGCGCGGCATCGATCCCACCTGCGCTCCCTTCGAGCCGATCGCCTGCGACGTCTTCATCACCGAGGCGACCTTCGGCCTGCCGGTCTTCCACCATCCCGATCCGAGGGAAGAGATCGGCAAGCTCTTCACCTCGCTCAGACAGTTTCCCGAACGCAGCCACCTCGTCGGCGCCTATGCGCTCGGCAAGGCGCAGCGCGTCATTCGGCTGATCCGCGATTGCGGCTATCACGAACCGATCTTCATCCACGGCGCACTGGCGAGGCTCTGCGAATATTATCAGCGGGAGGGCATCGATCTCGGCGATATCCGCCCCGCCACCATAGAGGGCAGCAGCCCGGAGACCTTCCGGGGCTCCGTCATCGTCGGTCCGCCTTCGGCTTTTCAGGATCGCTGGGCGCGCCGCTTCAACGAGCCGCTCGTCGCCTTTGCCTCCGGCTGGATGATGGTGCGCCAGCGCGCCAAACAGGGCGGCGTCGAACTACCGCTGGTGATCTCCGATCATTGCGACTGGCCGGAGCTTCTGTCGACCATCAAGGAGATCGAGCCTTCCGAGGTCTGGGTCACCCACGGGCGCGAGGAGGCGCTGGTACGCTGGTGCGAACTCCAGGGCATTCCCGCCCGCCCGCTGCATCTGGTGGGCTATGAGGACGAGGGGGATTGATGGTGATCTCCTTCCGCTCGCTGAAGATGAAAACCCCTCCCCAACCCGACCGGGGTCGAGCCTCTTGTCTCGACCCGTCCTTGCGGACCCCCACAAGGGGGAGGGGCTTTGGTGCCTCGCTCACCCGTCCAAAGAGAGGTGACCTGCGGTGTTCGGCTTCGAGGGACCGGCAAGGCATGCCGCGAGTCCTCTCCCCCCTTGTGGGGGAGATGGCCGGCAGGCCAGAGGGGAACTTTGCGGAGCGGGCGTCATGAAAGCCTTCGCGACTCTCCTCGACCGCCTCGTCCTCACCCCATCGCGCAACGGCAAGCTGAAGCTGCTTGCCGATTATTTCCGCGACACGCCCGATCCCGATCGCGGCTATGGCCTTGCGGCGCTTGCCGGCGCGCTCGACTTGAAGAACGTCAAGCCGGCCATGCTGCGCGATCTCGTGCTGGAGCGCATGGACCCGGTCCTCTTCCAGTATTCCTACGACTATGTGGGAGATTTGGCCGAAACCATATCTCTCGTCTGGGATGCCGAAGGAAAGGACGACACAACGGACGAGGAGCAGCCGCATCTCGGCGAGGTGGTGACGAAAATGAACGCGCTCGGCCGCCTTGAGGTGCGCTCGGCGGTCCGCGATCTTCTCGGAAGGCTCGATCCGTCGAGCCGCTTCGCCTTCCTGAAGCTCGTCACGGGGGCTTTGCGCATCGGCGTCTCGGCCCGCCTCGCCAAGCAGGCGCTCTCCGATATGAGCGGTAAGGATGTGACCGAGATCGAGACGCTCTGGCACGGCCTCGTGCCGCCCTATGAGCCGCTCTTCGCCTGGCTGGAGGGCAGGGCGGAAAAGCCGGTGCTGGCCACGCCCGCGATCTTCCATTCCGTCATGCTCGCCAATCCGGTGGAGGAGGGCGATCTCGAAAAGCTCGATCCGGCAGACTACGCCGCCGAATGGAAATGGGATGGCATCCGCGTGCAGATGTCGAGCTATGGCGGCACGCGCAAGCTCTATTCCCGTTCGGGCGACGATATCTCCGGCGCTTTCCCGGATATCATCGATGCCATCAGCTTCGAGGGCGTCATCGATGGCGAGCTGCTGGTCGGCGGCACGATGCGTTCCAACAGCCCGACCCGCACCTTCTCCGATCTGCAGCAGCGGCTGAACCGCAAGACGGTCACAACGAAAATGCTGGAGGAATACCCGGCCTTCGTAAGGGCTTACGACCTGCTCTTCGAAGGCGACTTGGATATCCGCGCCGAGGGTTTCCTAGAGCGCCGGCGGCGGCTTTCGGATGTCATCGACAGGGCGCCGCATGATCGGTTCGATCTGTCCGATCTCGTGGCCTTCTCCACCTGGGATGAGCTGGACCGCCTGCGCCGCACGCCGCCCGATCCGGTGATCGAAGGCGTGATGATCAAGAAAAAGGACAGCCCCTATCAGGCCGGCCGCCTGAAAGGCCCTTGGTTCAAGTGGAAGCGTGATCCCTACAATATCGATGCGGTGATGCTCTATGCGCAGCGCGGCCATGGCAAGCGGTCGAGCTATTATTCCGATTTCACCTTCGGCGTATGGGCCGAAACGCCGGACGGCGAGGAGCTGGTGCCGGTCGGCAAGGCCTATTTCGGTTTTACCGATGCGGAACTGGAAGTGCTCGACAAGTTCGTGCGCGACAACACCGTCGATCGGTTCGGCCCCGTCCGTGCGGTCCGGGCAGAACCGGATTTCGGCTTCGTGCTGGAAGTCGCCTTCGAGGGCATCAACCGCTCCACGCGCCACAAGTCGGGGGTTGCCATGCGGTTTCCCCGGATTGCGCGCCTGCGGGCCGATAAGCTGCCGCGTGATGCCGACCGGCTTTCGACGCTGACCGCCATGGTGGAGGCGAAGGGAGGTTAATCCTCCCGGAATATCAGCGATTGGTGAACGGCGGAGCCGGCGATATTGCCGTCCGCCACGGCGATCGCGACCGATCCTGCGGGGCGCGTGGCGTCGCCGCAGGCGAAGACGCCGGAAACGGTGGTTTCCTTGGTCTGGCCTGTTCTGATGAAGCGGAGAAGCGGGGATTCCTCGAATTCGCAGCCGAGCTGTTCGGCAAGCCCGCTTGCCATGCGCGACCGCGGCAATACGAAAAGGCCGGCGAAGGAGGCGGTCCTTCCGTCCGTGAAGTGGATGTCGGCCTCGCCGGTAATCTTCTCGATCTGCGCTTCCTCGATCCTGACACCCCGGCGAGCAAGTTGCGCGCGCTGCTCCTCGTCGGGCGTGAAGCTGCCGTTGAGCATGAAGGTGGTCGGCCCCCAGTCCGGCAGCATCATCGCGTGATGCATGGAAATGTCCGAGACGGCGATCACGCCGACATTCCCCCGGTTCAGCTCATAGCCGTGGCAATAGGGGCAGTGGAAGACGGAGCGGCCCCAGCGCCCCTCAAGACCTGAAATGTCCGGCAGCGTGTCGATCACACCCGCCGCCAGGACGAGCCGCCGCGCCGAAATCCGCCGGCCGTCACCCGTTTTGACGGAAAATCCGGAACCGGCTTTTTCCGCCTTCTCGGCCCGCCCATCCAGCCATTCGACCGTCTCGTAGTGCCGAAGCTGCGCGCGGGCGTCCGCCACGATGTCCTGCGGCGGGCGTCCGTCCTGTCCGAGAAAGCCGTGGGAGTGCGCGGCGAACCGGTTGCGGCGAAGGCCCTCGTCGATGATGAGAGTTCGCCTGCGGGCGCGACCGAGCTGGAGTGCGGCGGAAAGGCCGGCAAAGCTGCCGCCCACGATGATGGCGTCATACATCTGGAAACTCCTTTATCTCGATACAACATAAGTTACATGATTTCGGCTCGTCAACAGGTTTGTAACTTTTGTTGTTGCGTAAGGCTCGTTCCTGTAGGATGGGTTCGATGGATCGAGAAGGATGAAGACCGAAGATGCGACAGGATAGCCGGCTTTCCCGCATGCTGCATGTGCTGATCCATATGGACCGGCACGAGGGTTCGGCGACGTCCGAAGTGATCGCCGGCATGTTGAACGCCAATCCGGTGGTGATCCGCCGCACCATGGCGGGGCTTCGGGAGAAGGGCTATGTCCGCTCGGAGAAGGGCCATGGCGGCGGCTGGACTCTCAACCGTCCGCTGGAGGAGCTGACCCTGCTCGACGTCTACCGGGCGATCGGCGAGCCGCCGGTCTTTGCCGTCGGGCCGGCCTGCGACCAGCCGGAATGCCTTGTCGAGCAGGCGGTCAACGCGGCGCTGGAGGATGCGCTTGCCGAAGCCGAAAAGCTGCTTCTAGAGCGTCTCGGTCATGTGACGCTTGCCGATCTCGCCCGCGATTTCGACGAGCGGATGGCAAAGGTCCGCAGCTCTGGCCACGAGGGCGCGCGGTGCCGCGAAGGGAAGAGTGCGACGGCGTAGCTGGATTGCGCTCGCTCATGGCGTCCAGATGAGGGTCATGCTCTGAACGAGCGCCGGACCATGTGGCGGCTAGGGCAACCCATCGCGCCTCACCACCGGGAATCGCGGCGTATCGCACCTGCAAACGCAATAAGAGCACGCTGCCTCTGATTTGATTCGTCATAGCTGGGCAGGTGAACAGGCTCGTAACGTCTCGGACCTTGGGACATTCTGTGCCAGCGTGGCCGGCCCATTGGCGTAAGTTGCAGGTCGTTGTTGTAATAGGGAGGCGGTTCCGCGAACTGCTCGTGCGCGAAAAGACGATGGCTGGCCGAAAGTGCCTCGCTTCTAAGTGGACCATCGTCGACCTCAAAATACCTTGGCGGCGCTGATGGATGGAGATTCGGCCTAGGTTCGAGAGCGGACATTTCGAACCTTCCGACCGCCTCGTCATAGATTGGTGGTGCGCGTCGCGGTAAAACAACCGCATCCGCAGAAAAGTATCTCTCCTCGTGGTGCAAGCGGCGATCTCCCAATTCTCCTCTCGTCCAATTATTCACGGCGCTAATTGGCTCATGGGCATAGCGATCGGTCATGTCTGGTCGATATATTCTGCCCGAACCGACATGGATCGGCGCGCGTGAATCGGGATTTCGCGAAGGCATCAGCATGCCCGTGGACGTGCGATCCAAGAGCATGCCCGTGGACGTGCCATCGAAGAAAACGGGTCGCCTGCGCATGACCGGCCGCAGAAATCTTACGACTGCCCGCAGGGCAGTTATCCAGGAACGCCCCGTCGGGTCTGTGCGGTTGATGGGATCATTGCCGCAATAGGCATAAGCATTGATGCCGCCCCGCCCGAAAGGGGATAGCGGGTCGGGGCTGTGAAAGCGCATCAGGATGGGATTGTAGGCGCGCCGCCCATTTCCGAGAAGCTGCCAGCCCTGCGTTTCGTGGAGCTCACCGTTGAAGCCCATGGCGCTATGCCGTGCCGTGTCGGAAGCGGCGCTATGCTCCCGTCCTTTTCCGGAATGCTTGGCCATTGTGAAATCCTCCAAGTCACCGATGAGTAAATCTGTTTAGTTGTATTTTTATAATTTACAATTTATGAGATTATGATTGGAGCGGCAAGTCGCTAATCGCAACGCCTGGCTTCACGCCCGATTACGTCACCTTTTATCATTGGGATGCCTCCCTGAGCTGAATGGTGAGCCATCCGCGTCACCAGCCTCGCGCCAGTTGGCTCTGGCATGATCGCTTCCGACGTCATCTGCCGGAAGTGGGTTTCCATGCCATCAACTCATCAGCCTCTCCGCCGAATCCTTGCGCTGCTTTCGGTCTCGGTCTCCTCGATCCCGCTGAGCGGCTGCCTTTTCGTCACCGATACGAGCCGCATGAACCCGGATGTCTTCGTGCAGGAGACGGCGCCGGTCTTCTACAATCCCTATTACGCCGCGCCGGTGCAGCCGCAGCCGGTGCCGACGCGCGAGCCGATCCCGCAGAAGCGCAATCTCTACCAGACCCAGTTCCACCAGACCTATGGCCTGCCGGTCTCCAACCCCGTCCACCGCACCATGTATGGCGTGATGCGGGACGAAGGTCACACTCTGCCGGAGATTCCCTATTCGCGGATCGAGCAGCGCTTCCTGCGTCAGGAAGTATCCTACCGGACGGGCGAAGCGCCGGGCACGATCGTCGTCGATACGCGCGAGCACTATCTTTATCTGGTGCAGCCCGGCGGCAAGGCGATCCGCTACGGGGTCGGCCTCGGCAGGGACGGCTACGCCTGGTCGGGGCGCGGCAAGATCCAGTGGAAGGCGAAATGGCCGCGCTGGACCCCGCCGCTGGACATGGTCGAGCGCCAGCCGGAACTGCGCCAGTTCGCGGGCGGCGCGACCCCCGGCCTCAACAACCCGCTCGGCGCGCGCGCGCTCTACATTTTCAAGGACGGCAAGGATACGCTCTACCGCGTCCACGGCACGCCGGATTGGCAGTCGGTCGGCAAGGCGACCTCCTCAGGCTGCGTGCGCATGCTGAACCAGGATGTCATCGACCTTTTCGAGCGCGTGCCCGCGGGCGCCGAGATCGTGGTTATCTGACCACACCCGCGCGACACTTCCATGCGTTCACGCGAATGTGCCTGGCGACTCACGTCGGCCGGGCGCATTTGCTTTGCTACAGAGTATCGGCTAAGCGGCGTGCCGGCTTGCTTAGCGAAGCGTAAACCATGGGGTGGTAGCCCTGTTCACGGCTGGAACTTTTTCCTGCCTCCTGCCGTTGACGAGGCCGACATCAGCATTACCAAGACGGGTGGTCTTCCCAGCATGAGTCTCACCACTTCCTATTCCCGCCGGAGCGTTCTCACATTTCTGGCAGGCGGAGCGGCTTCCACGCTTGCCGGCTGCG
Source organism: Rhizobium sp. LC145 (assembly GCF_001005825.1). Lineage (GTDB taxonomy): Bacteria > Pseudomonadota > Alphaproteobacteria > Rhizobiales > Rhizobiaceae > Neorhizobium. The sequence continues at coordinate 174,261 of NZ_LBHV01000007.1, read as the reverse complement.
CATCGACCGCGCCGCGCGGGCAGCTCGTCGCCAGTTATCCGGAGCCGATCGCTCCGACACCCGCTGCCTTCGCTCCACCCCCGATGGATGCGGGCGGCTCGGCCGAGCTCGACGCCATGTATGGTACGGTGATGGATGGCGGCTTCGTCATTCCGGCCGTGCCCTACCAGAAGATCAATCCGCGCTATTATCGCCAGCGCGTGGTCGATCCGACCGGCGAACGGCCGGGCACGGTGGTGGTGGATACCGCCTCGCGCTTCCTCTATCTCATCGAGCCGGGCGGCTCGGCCATGCGCTACGGCGTCGGCATCGGCCGCGAAGGCTTCGCCTGGCAGGGCGAGGGCGTCATCCAGTGGCGGCAGAAATGGCCGAAATGGACCCCGCCGAACGAAATGATCGCCCGCCAGCCGGAGCTTGCCAAATACTCCGCCGACAATGGCGGCATGCCGCCGGGGCTCTCCAATCCGCTCGGCGCGCGCGCCCTCTATATCTTCCAGAACGGCCAGGACACGCTCTACCGCCTGCACGGTTCGCCGGAATGGCAATCCATCGGCACGGCGGCCTCTTCCGGTTGTGTGCGGCTGATGAATCAGGACGTCATCGATCTCTACGATCGCGTGCCGACCAAGGCTCGCATTGTCGTCTGGCAGTAAGCGCTTTCACATTCCCGTCGTGAGGCGGTGTTAGCGCCTATCCGGCATTGTGGGGGAGCGCATGGCGGAAATCGATACGAAGCTGGTCGAAAACCTGGTCGCGGAACAGTTTCCGCAATGGGCGGATCTGCCGGTGCGTCCCGTCGCCAATGGCGGCTGGGACAACCGCACCTTCCACCTCGGCGATCATATGTCGGTTCGGCTGCCGAGCGCCGAGCACTATGTCGCGCAGGTGGAGAAGGAGCATCGCTGGCTGCCGGACCTGGCCTCTGCCCTGCCGCTGCCGATCCCGGCGCCGCTCGCCCAGGGAAGGCCGGGCTGCGGCTATCCCTGGCCGTGGTCGATCTACCGCTGGATCGAGGGCGAGACGGCGAAGCGCGAACGGATCGCCGACATGGTCCGCTTCGCCGAGGAGCTGGCGGATTTCCTGATCGCGCTCTGGAGGATCGATACCTCTGGTGGTCCCGCCGCCGGCGTGCACAACTTCCATCGGGGTGGTTCGCTCGGCGTCTATGATGGTCAAACGCGGGCAGCGCTTGCGGTTCTTGCCGATGAAATGGACGTGCCGTTGCTGACGGAAATCTGGGAAAGGGCGCTCGCCAGCCGCTGGCAGCAAAAGCCCGTCTGGGTGCATGGGGATATCGCCGAAGGCAATCTCCTGGTGCGAAACGGCAGACTTTCCGCGGTGATCGATTTCGGCAGTTCCGGCGTCGGCGACCCGTCCTCCGATCTCGTCATCGCCTGGACGCTGTTCGACCGGCCGGCGCGCGAGGCCTTCCGCGAGCGGCTGGACCTCGACGCTCAGGCTTGGGAGAGAGGGCGCGGCTGGGCGCTGTGGAAGGCTTTGATCACCCTTGCCGAACATCGGGAAAGTGATCTGCAAAAGGCGGATGCCCATCGCCGCTGGATCGAGGAAATCGTCGCGGATCATCAGGGCGCTATTTGATTTGCCCCTCACCCTAGCCCTCTCCCCGCCTGCGGGGAGAGGGGACGTGGCAAACGAACCCTTGTGATGCGGGAAACCGGTGCGGCATATCCCTTCTCCCCGCGAGCGGGGAGAAGGTGGCGGCAGCCGGATGAGGGGCAACAAACCTCACGCGTCCGCGCTCAGAAGCCTCTCCCTCAGCGCCTTCAAGGCATCCCTCAATGCGGCGACCTCGTCCAGTCCGCAGCCCAGCGCTTCGCCGATCGCGCGGGCGACGTGTTCGGCTTGAGCCTTCATCTCGGCGCCCTTCGGCGTGAGCGAGATATGCACCTGGCGCTCGTCCCGGCGGTCGCGCTTGCGCTTGACGAGATCGGCCTGCTCCAGCCGCTTGAGGAGAGGGGAGAGCGTGCCGGAATCGAGGCCGAGCCGCTCGCCGATCGCCTTCACCGGCTGACCGTCTTGCTCCCACAGCGCCAGCATGACGAGATATTGCGGATAGGTCAGCCCGAGCGGCTCCAGAAGCGGCTTGTAGGCGCGGTTGAAGGCATGCGCCGCGCCGTAGATCGCGAAACAGAGCTGGCCGTCGAGGCTGATGCCGACGTCTCCCAAGTGACCGTTTTCCGACTTTTTCTGCATGTGGCTCCTGACTTTAGGGGCAAGCTCTCTATTTCGTCATTGTCGCAGGCTTGACGGCAAAACACAATGCGCATAACTATATTGCGCGCAATTGAATTGCGAACAACAAAATTAGCCTCGCTCTCAGGAAGGAGTCCCCAGATGGCCATTCTCTATACGACCAAGGCTTCCGCCACCGGCGGCCGCGCCGGCCGCGCCGTTTCCGAAAACGGTGTCCTCGATGTCACGCTGACCGTGCCGAAGGAACTTGGCGGCGACGGCGCCACCGGCACCAATCCCGAACAGCTTTTCGCTGCCGGCTATTCGGCTTGCTTCCTGGGCGCACTGAAGAACGTCGCCGGCAAGGAGAAGGTGAAGATCCCGGATGACGCCAAGGTCACCGCCACTGTCGGCATTGGCCCGCGCGACGACGGCACCGGCTTCGGCATCGAAGTCTCCCTGCTGGTCGATCTTCCCGGCTTCGACAAGGCCCAGGCGGAAGACCTCGTCGCCAAGGCCCATATCGTCTGCCCCTACAGCCATGCCATGCGCACCTCGACAGAAGTTCCGGTCAAGGTGGCCTGACGGGATTTCCACCCTCCCTCGAGGGGGGGGGGTCGAACCGCAGGTTCGGGGTGGGGTGACCGTTCGTGCGTGAGCACAGTGCTCACCCCACCCGCAGCTTCGCTGCGACCTCCCCCTCAAGGGGAGGTGGGGAGTTCCTCATCGGCCCCCGAGCACGCGCCTTGTTTTCCGCAAGTTTAGTGCTATATTCTTTCCATGGAAAGGAAATAGCCATGACTTTGCGGCAGAAAGTGGCTCCCCCTCCGACGCGAGAAGGTTCGTCTCAGGAAGGGATGGTGGTGACCAAGGCGGCGGTGAACGCAGCTGAACGGCTGGGTCTCAACGCGCGCATACTCGGCGCGGTGGTCGGCGTATCGGAAGCTTCCGTCTCGCGCATGAAGCGGCAGGATCACCAGTTGGAGAAGGGCACGAAGCCTTTCGAGCTGGCGCTCCTGCTCATCCGGCTGTTCCGCTCGCTCGATGCCATTACCGGCGGTGACGACATGGTCGCCCGCCAATGGCTGCGCAACGAAAATTCGGCGCTCGGCGGCGTGCCGGCTCAAAGAATCCTCACCGTTTCCGGCCTCACCGATGTCCTTGCCTATCTGGACGCCCGCCGCGCTCTCGTCTGAGGCGCGGCGCATCTCCGGCCGCTTCTGGCGGCTGGTGGAGGCGCAGCACCGGGTATCGACGATGAAGCTCGTCGATACGGTGGAGGAGCAGGCGCTTCTCGAAAACCTGCTGGAGGAGACGAAGCCCTCCTATCCGCCCGAATGCGAGGGGCTGGATTATCTGCTCGCCACGCCCTTCCGCTATGGCGCCGCCTATCCGCACGGCTCGCGTTTTCGCCGGGCCGGGCGAACACTCGGCGTCTTCTATGCGGCCACGGCCGTCACCACCGCGATCGCCGAAATGGCCTTCTACCGGCTGCTGTTCTTCGCCGAATCGCCCGCCACGCCCTTTCCCGCCAATGCCGCGGAATATACCGCCTTCGCCGTGCCCGCGAAGACGGATGCCGGCATCGATCTCACCCTTCCGCCATTCGATCGGGATCGTGCCCATTGGGAGCACCGCACCGATTACGCCGCCTGCCAGGCGCTGGCGGATGCGGCGCGCGGGGCGGGCATAGAGGCGATCCTCTACCGTTCGGTGCGCGATCCGGAAGGCGGCATGAATATCGCGCTCCTCACCGCCAAAACATTTGCCGCGAGAGAGCCGGTGGAGCGGCAGACCTGGCGCATCCGCCTGTCCGGCGCCGGCGTGCAGGCGATCCGCGATTTTCCGTTGACGAGGATCGGGTTCTCGCGGGCGGATTTCGAGGCCGATCCGCGACTGCGGCCTATTTAACGAGAGCCAGCGTCTCTCTCAGCCGCTCCACGTCGCCGCCGAGTTCCGCGTCGACCTCCCCATGCACGCGGACCCAGATCGGCAGCGCTGCCGAAAGCAGGGCCATGCCTTCATCGGTGAGGCTCAGGAGCTTGCCGCGCCGGTCCTTAGGGTCGACGGCGGTTTTGACGAGCCCGCGCCGTTCCAGCACCTTCAGCGCCGCCGTCAGCGTCGTGCGGTCCATGGCGAGCACGTTGACGACCGATCCCATGGAGGCCGGCTGGGGGCGGTTGAGCGACATCATCAGCGAGAATTGGCCGTTCGTCAGCCCGATCGGCTTCATGGCATTGTCGAAGCGGCGCGCGAGCGCCCGCGCGGCTCGCTGCACGTGCAGACAAAGACATGTGTCGCGAACATGCAGGGTGGTCGAGAAGGGAATCGGCTCTATTTCGGCAGTGTTTGACAGCATGCGGATAGTATGTTGATATCAACCTATCATGTCAATGGAGGAGAGAAATCATGGATGCTACCGTATCCCCGAGAAATCCCGTCGTATCGCGCGAGGAATGGCTGAAGGCCCGCCGCGATCTCCTGAAGCTCGAGAAGGAAGAGACCCATCTGCGCGACAAGGTGCGGGCCGAGCGCCGGGCATTACCCTGGGTGAAGGTCGACAAAGAGTATGTCTTCGACACGCCGAAGGGGAGGAAGGCGCTTGCCGAGCTGTTCGACGGCCGCAGTCAGCTCCTCATCTATCACTTCATGCTCGGTCCGGAATGGGAGGCGGGCTGCCCCGGCTGCTCCTTCCTGGCCGACCATTTCGACGGCACGCTGCCACATCTCAACCATCACGACGTGACGCTGATCGCCGTTTCCCGTGCGCCGCTCGAAAAGATCGAGGCCTACAAGAAGCGCATGGGCTGGAAGTTTCCCTGGGTCTCGTCCTACGGCTCGGACTTCAACTTCGATTATCACGTCTCCTTCACCAAGGAGGATCTCGCGAAGGACAAGGTCTTCTACAATTTCACGGAAATTCCACCGGAAGATGCGCATGACGAGCTGCCCGGCCTTTCCGCCTTCTACAGGAACGAGAGCGGAGAGGTTTTTCATACCTATTCGACCTATGCCCGAGGCGGCGAGGAGGTGATCGGCACGCTGATGATCCTCGACCGGGCGCCCTTCGGCCGCAACGAGGACTCGACCATGAATTTCGTCAAGCGCCACGATGAATATGAGCCGGCGCCGGAGGCGGCGTCTTCATCATCTTGCCATTGATCGGGCGCAGGATCGGGTCCGTATAAAGAGGAGGAGGAAATCATGATGGAAATGCCGAAACCGCAGGCCGAGCACGGCTTTCTCGAACAGCTCGTCGGGACATGGAATGTCACTTCCGGAACCATGAGCGGCGATGAGACGTGGACGGAAGTGGTCCGCTCCCTGGGCGGCATCTGGTTTGTGGCCGAAGGCAATGGCCAGATGCCCGGAGGCGGGGATGCCACGACGATCATGACGCTGGGCTACGATCCCGAAAAGGGCAAATATGTCGGCACCTGGCTGGGGTCGATGATGAACTACCTGTGGGTCTACGAGGGCGAGCTTTCCGCCGACGGCAAGACGCTCAGCCTCTATACCACCGGTCCGGATATGGAAAATCCGGGAAAGACCGGCGACTACCGCGAGCAGATCACCTTCCAGGATAGAAACAACCGCACCTTCAATTCCAGCGCCAAACAGCCGGATGGAAGCTGGAAGCAGTTCATGGAAGCGAGCTATACGCGCAAGCTCTGAACCAGCGCGTTCAACTACAATCGAAGGAGGAAACGGCAATGTTGCAGACCGTTTCGGAAGCACGTTCGAAGACGCATGGCAAGTTCATCTGGTGCGAACTGATGACGCCCGACACCGATGCCGCGGGCAAATTCTATTCCTCGGTGGTCGGCTGGAAGGTCAAGCAGGTCGATATGCCGGATATCGATTTTCCCTATTTCCTGTTCGAGATGGGGGAGGGCGAAAATTGCCCCGGCATCGGCGGCATGATGAATTTTCCGCCGGAATTGGAAGGCAAGATCCCGCCGAACTGGACCGGCTATGTCGCGGTCGATGACGTCGACCAGACGGCTAGGGAATTCACCGAACACGGCGGCGCGGTGCAGCGTCCGCCCGAGGATATCCCCGGTATCGGCCGCTTCGCCGTGCTTGCCGATCCGCACGGCGCGGTCATCTGCGTCATGAAGCCCCTGCCGATGGATCAGCCACCGCCGCCGGAGCTTGCTCCGGAGGATGTCGGCGCCGTCGGCTGGCATGAACTCTATGCTGGCGATGGTGCCGAAGCTCTCGATTTCTACGGAAAGGTCTTCGGCTGGACGCTTGATCAGGACTGCGACATCGGTGAGATGGGCGTTTACAAGATATTCGCCCATAACGGTCAGATGATCGGCGGTATGATGACCAAGCCGGCCGACATGCCTGCCTGCTGGGCCTATTACTTCACGGTCGAGGCGATCGATGCTGCGGCCGAGCGGGTGAAGGCTGGTGGCGGCAAGATCGTCATGGGGCCTATGCAGGTTCCGAGCGGCGGCTGGATCGTCCAGTGCACCGATCCGCAGGGCGCCTTCTTCGCTCTGAGCGCGGCGAAACGATAACCGCCGAGTTGATCTTCCCGACGTCGTCAAAGCCTCGCCGCGGTTGCGACCGTGGCGGGGTGAGCGTGGCTGCGCGAGCAAAGGAGGTTCGCATGGCATCCGAAAGCGAAGAGCAGCGGATCAGGGATATCATCGAAGACTGGGCGAATGCAGTGATGAGCGGTGATCGCGTAAAAATCCTTGCCCGCCACTCGTCCGATCTCCTGATGTTCGATTTTCCCGAAACGGTCGAAGGCATTGAAGCCTATGACAAGACCTGGGATTTCTTCTTTGCCGATCCGAAAGGGCCGATCACCTATCGGCCGACCTCGATGCGGGTGGTGGCCGGCAACGATGTCGCCTTCGCCGCCTGCACTTTCCATTGCGATGGCACGTCTGCCGGCCCGCTGGATTTCAGATTGACGGTGGGCCTGGAGAAACGTGATGGCGAATGGGTCATCTCGCATGAACACCATTCGGTCCCGACGGTCGAGGATCGCTTCATCGAGCCGTGACGGCGACGCGGAGATGCGCGTGAGGGCTGTGCATCCTTCGACCTTTATCGAAGCATCAGGCCTTTTCGCGCCTTGAGAAGCATCGAGCCGCCGTGAGATAAGGCGGCATGACGGAGCTTTCCCTTCCCTTTCTCGCCGCCGTTGCCGGCACATTCATCATCGCAGGCCTGGTCAAGGGCGTCACCGGAATGGGGCTGCCGACGGTCGCGATGGGGGTGCTGGGCGCGCTCATCTCTCCCGTCGCGGCGGCGGGGCTGCTGCTCGTGCCTTCCGCCGTCACCAACATATGGCAGTTGTCGACCGGGCCGAGCTTCATGGCGCTCGCAAGAAGGCTCTGGCCGATGATGGCGATGATCGTCGCCGGCACCGTGCCGGGCGCATTTCTGCTGACCGCGGGAAGCCCTCTATCCGTGGCTGCCCTTGGCCTCGTCCTGGTCGCCTATGCCCTTTATTCGCTTTTCGGAAAGCAGCCCTTCGTGCCCCCGCAGGCCGAAAGATGGTTGTCGCCCCTGATCGGTCTGGTGACCGGCGTCATTACGGGCGCAACCGGCGTTTTCGTCATCCCGGCCGTGCCCTATCTTCAGGCATTGAACCTTGGCCGCGACGATCTCGTGCAGGCGCTCGGCCTCTCCTTCACCGTCTCGACCATGGCGCTGTTTGCCGGCCTCGCCTGGCACGGCGCCCTAGATTTCGGCAATCTCCTGCTTTCGTCACTGGCGATCCTGCCGGCGCTTGCCGGCATGTGGGCGGGGCAGGCGCTGCGAAATCGCATCAGCCCCGCCGCCTTCCGGCGCGGCTTTCTGGTCTGCCTCGTCCTGCTCGGCGGCGAGCTTGCCCTGCGGCCGTGGTTTTAGGCCTAGGCCTTACCGCTTGAAGCTGCCGAGGATGCCGCGCACGATCGCCCGGCCGACCTGGGTGGCGACGGTGCGGGCGACGGACTTCATCGCTGCTTCCACCACCGTCTGGCGCTGGGAGCCGGCGCGGCCGCGGGTGGGGCGCTCGTCCGCGCCGCCGCCGAAGCCCGGCAGCGTCCAGCCGGAACCCGCCGATGCGGTCTGGGCCTCCTCCGCCTCCTTGGCGGCTGCCGCATCCGCTGCCTGCTTGGCTTTGGCAGCCAGCATTTCGAAGGCGGATTCCCGATCCACGTCCTCGTCATAGAGGCCGAGCACGGGGCTCCGGTCCATCACGGCCTGACGCTCCTGATCGGTAAGCGGCCCGATGCGGCTCGAAGGCGGCCGGATGAGAGTGCGCTCCACCATGGAGGGGGCGCCCTTGCCTTCCAGCGTCGAGACCAGCGCCTCGCCGGTGCCGAGATTGGTGATCGCGGTGGCGCAATCGAAGGCGGGGTTGGGACGGAAGGTATCGGCCGCCGTCTTCACCGCCTTCTGCTCGCGCGGCGTATAGGCGCGCAGCGCATGCTGTATTCGGTTGCCGAGCTGGGCAAGAACGGTTTCCGGTACGTCGAGCGGGTTCTGCGTCACGAAATAGACGCCCACCCCCTTGGAGCGGATGAGGCGGACGACCTGTTCGACACGCTCGGTGAGCACTTTCGGCGCGTCGTTGAAGAGCAGATGCGCCTCGTCGAAGAAGAAGACGAGCTTCGGCTTTTCCGGATCGCCGACTTCCGGCAGTTCCTCGAAGAGTTCGGAAAGCAGCCAGAGCAGGAAGGTCGCGTAGAGCCGTGGGTTCATCATCAGCTTGTCGGCGGCAAGCACCGAGATCTGCCCATAGCCATTGGTATGGGTGCGCATGATATCGCTGATCTTCAGCGCCGGCTCGCCGAAGAAATGCGTGGCACCCTGCTGTTCCAGCACCAGCAGCGACCGCTGGATCGAGGCGACGGAGGCCTTGGAAATCTGCCCGAACTGGCTGGAAAGCGCGCTGGCGTTTTCCGCCATGTAGTTGAGGAGGGAGGTGAAATCCTTGAAGTCGAGAAGCGGCATTCCCGCCTGATCGGCAATCTTGAAGGCGATGTTGATGACGCCTTCCTGAGGCTCGGAGGCATCCATCAGCCGTGAGAGCAGGAGAGGGCCCATCTCCGCGATGGTGGTGCGCACCCGGTGGCCCTTCTCGCCGAAGAGATCCCAGAAGATCACCGGAAACTGTTCGAAATCGTAATCGGCAAAGCCGATCTGCTCGGCGCGCTTGGCGAGGAAATCCTTGGGCTCGCCCTTGGCGGCGACGCCGGAGAGATCGCCCTTGATGTCCGCGGCGAAGACGGGCACCCCGGCTTTCGAAAAGCCTTCCGCCAGGATCTGCAGCGTCACGGTCTTGCCGGTGCCGGTGGCGCCGGTGATGAGGCCGTGCCGGTTGCCGAACTTCAAATCCAGATATTCGGCCTTGTTGAGCGAATCGTCCGGATTGCGGCTGCCGCCGATGAAGAGTTTACCCGTTTCGTCCATGCAACTATGCGCTCCCTGGCCGCGTGCCCTCACAGGATGTTAGTTATAGGGTGCGTCGGGAAAAGCGGCAACGGCAAGTGCAACGGTTGGTTACTCCTTCCACTGTGTGGTTCACCGGGCCGGCTTTTTATTGTCATAGGCCTGCTGCGCCTGCTCGATCTCGTGCAGATGGCCGATCGCCCAGTCATACGCCGCTCCGAGCGGGACTTGCAGGGTGCGCCCGAGTTCGGTGATCGAGTATTCGACCGCGACCGGCGAAGTGGGGAATACTTTCCGGTCGATCAGCCCGTTGCGCTCCAGACGCCGCAGGGCCTGCGTGAGCGCCTTGTGCGTCACCCCTTCCAACCTCCGCCTGAACTCATTGAAGCGCGTCGGCCTCTCGGCAAGGACGGTGAGGATCATCACCGACCATTTGTTGGCGACCTGATCGAAGAAAGAACGCGCGGCGCAGTCTGCAAAGAACACCGCATCAACCTGGTCCGTCATCCCGGTAACCTTCCGTATATCTACGCACCTGGAAGTGCATTCTTGATCCTAGATATACAATGGATATCTGTCCTGCAACTCGCATGGCAGCCAGGATTGCCGACATCGGTTCATGTCCCTGCGAGGCAATCGAACGCCAAGCTTTGCAAACGACAGAGGATAAGATGGAGACCAGATTTTCGAGGCGCAGCCTGCTGAAATTCACCGGCGCCACGGCCGTAGCGGCCGCCACGTTCAGGAGCACGCCGACGGCGGCGGCACCTGCGGCGAAACTCTTCTATACCGAGGCCGGCGCGGGCAGGAATGTGATGCTCCTGCACGGCTGGACTTGCGATTCCAATGATTGGATCGGGCAGCTTCCATTGTTCGAAAGCAAGTACCGGGTGGTCGCGCCCGATCTGCGCGGGCATGGAAGGTCGGAGGTCATGCCGTCGGGCGCCTATAGGCCCGCCGATCACGTTGCCGACATCGAAACCTTGATCGCAACCAGGTATCCGGGCGAGAAGTTCGTCATCGTCGGGCACTCGATGGGCGGGCAGATCGCCGCGCGCCTTGCCCTCAAGCGGCCGGATCTGGTCAGCGCCGTCGTGTCCGTCGATGGGGCGCTTGGTTTTGGTGGTGACGCGGCCCAACTGTTCGACAAGACCGTCCGCGATCTGAGCGCCGGCGATCCCGCCGTTGTTGTCCCGGCTCTGTTTCAGCTCGTTTATGATGCAGCGACCGATCCGGCATTCAAGCGCTGGCACGCAAGGCGCGTCCAGGGCATGCCGAACCACGTCGTGCGCGACACCTTCGGCCCCCTCTTCTTCGGAGCGGACCAGGTCGGTGTCGGAGAGGCGAGCGCGAAATTCTGCGAACGAGTGGAAGTGCCCATCTATCACCTGTGCCGCGATCCAGCTCAGGCGGGCCGCATGCGGCCGTGGTTCTCGCACCCGAAGTCGAAAGTCGATCTATGGTCCAATGCGGGTCATTGGATCATGCAGGACCGCCGGGAGGACGCAAATGCTGCCATCAGCGCCTGGATCGATGCGCTTTAGGGCCGTGACACAGGCGGTACGCCAGTCCACCGATTCGACCGGCGCGAATTTGCTCCTATATTTACGGCTCCCCACTGGTTTGGGGGCCGGACAGTGTGTATTACTTTGACGTCAACGTCAGATTTCGAGGAGAATCTTTATGAACGAGCTGGTTACCCGCGTTGCTGAAAATGTCGGCATCGCTCCCGATGTCGCTGAAAAGGCGGTCGGCATGATGCTCGGTTTCCTGCAGCGCGAGGCCGATGACGGCGCCGTCGCCAAAATGATCGAGTCGATCCCCGGCGCGACGGAACTGGTCGCCCAGTTCAACGGCGAAGGCTCGAACGGCGGTGGTCTGCTCGGCGGCCTGATGTCGGCGATCGGCGGCGGCGGGGTCATGGGGCTCGGCCAGCAGCTGATGAGCCAGGGCCTCGGCATGGGTGAGATCACTTCGCTCGCCAAGGAAACCATTGCCGTTGCCCGCGAGCATGCCGGCGACGAGGTCGTGGACACCGTGGTTTCTTCCGTTCCGGGCCTTTCCCAGTTCGTGTAATGCCGTGCCGCCTGTGCGGTGCAAAATGTGTTTGACTTCCTTGCGCATTGGGCGCATCCGTTCGCTCAGCGCCGCCCGTTCGGGCGTCGCTGTTTCAAAGGAAAAAGAGAGATGAACCCCGACAGTCGAAGTTCGACGTCAACATACCGACCCGTCCTTTCGGGGCTCTGATCCTTTTTAAGGATACGCGCTCCTGAAGGACCGATGGTCCGAGAAAAGGAGCTGTCATGCTGCGTATCCATGCCTATGACCTCGACCGCCTTGTGCCGGTTGTTTCCGATACGCCCGCCGTCGTCATGGCGCCTGCTATTGCCGGTGCCGCGGTCGCGCTCGACCTGAAATCCGAGGCTCAGCCGCCCGTCGTCTGGTACGACCTCATCAATCCGACCCAGGAGGAAGAGCGCACCGTCGGCGAGCGCCTCGGCATCACCGTGCCGACCATGGACGAAATGGAGGACATCGAACTCTCCGCCCGTCTCTACCAGGAGAACGGCGCCGAGTTCATGACCATGACGGTGCTGACCCGGCCGGATGCCGAGGCGCCGCGCAAGGTGCCCGTCACCTTCATCGTCAAGGGCCAGGCGCTGGTGACCGTGCGCTATTCGGAACCGCGGCCCTTCGACGCCTTTCTGGCCCGCGCCCGCCGAGGCAACGGCGCGGGCCTGCATTGCAGCAATGGCGAGCTGATCATGGCGGGGCTGATCGAGGCGGTGATCGACCGCATGGCCGATACGCTGGAGCGGCTCGGCAACGACATCGACCAGATTTCCCAGGAAGTCTTCAGCGCCAAGGCCGCCAAGGTCAACAAGAAGACGCGCGACCTTCAGGAACTGATCCGGGAGATCGGTCAGGCGGGTGAGTTCCTGACGGTCGTTCGCGAAAGCCTGGTCAGCGTCTCGCGCGTCGTTGCCTATTATAGCGCGTTGGACGGCGTCGACCGCAAGCTGGCCAAGGAGCTCCGCCAGCGCCTGAAGCTTCTGCAGCGGGATGCGACCTCGCTCGGCGATCACTCGGCCTTCCTGTCGAGCAAGATCAATTTCCTGCTGGATGCGACGCTGGGGCTGATCAATCTCGAGCAGAACCAGATCATCAAGATCTTCTCGGTCGCCGCGGTGGTCTTCCTGCCGCCGACTCTGGTTGCCTCGGTCTATGGCATGAACTTCGATGTCATGCCGGAACTGAGATGGCAGTACGGCTATCCGATGGCGATCGGCATGATGATCGTTTCGATGATCATGCCCTATCTCTATTTCAAGAGAAAGGGATGGCTGTAACCACCCCTTAAGGGGGCGTCTCTCTCCCCGCATGCGGGGAGAGAGTTGGGGTGCTATTGCCCCGCCACCTGCGGCTCGTAGTTCATGATGAACCGGCAGGGCTCGTTGTCGTAACGGGCGCTTGCGGCCTTGCAGCTTTCGGCGATGGATGCAGGGCTCGGTTTCTCGCTCTTGTCGATCCAGCCCACCATGGCGGCGAAAATCGCGGCGTATTGCGGCGTCGAGAGCTTGCTGTGCTGGTTCTCGTCGGTGAAGGTCTGGACCAGTAGATCGGCATTGCCGGCGTTGGCGACCGTCTCGCGATATTGGGCCTCCAGTTCCACGAAGGCGGTCGGATCGTTCCTGGCATGCATGGAAATCGTCGGCGCGACGATCGCGCCCGTCAGGTCAGCGTCATAGGCGAGCAGCCGCCGGGCTTCCGCGTCGGCGCTGAACCGCTCCACGCCCTCGTTGAGGGCCGCATCGTCATCCGAGCCGGAATAGACGGTCTTCGAATTGTCGAAGGGGTTCTTTCCCTCCAGCCGCCGCCATACGATATCCTGGAAGAGATTGGTGGCCCAGGCGAGATGCGCCACGAGATTGCCCTCCGGCACCTTGGTGACGCCAAGAATATTGGCGAGGTTTTTCGTCTGTTCCGGCGAGCGCTTGTCCTTGTCGAGGGAAACGCCGGTGCATTCGTCGACACGCTTTTCGAGTTCGGCCCGCGGCATTTTCCCATCCTTGGGCAAACCCTGCCATACGGGATATTGCGCCTCTTCGGGCCGCGGATGGTTCTTGCAGTAATACTGGTAGACGGCGCGAAGATCGGCACGGAAGCCGTAGGACTCGGTGCCGCCGCCGAGCACGCCGCTCGTCAGCACCACGCCGTCGTAATTCCTCTTGCCGTCGGCATCGAGCGCATAGAGTTCGGCTGCCTTGGCGGCGACATTGGCGCCCCAGGATTGGCCGTGCAGCAGGGTCAGACGTGGTTCGCCGAGCAGCTTTTCGGCGATCTTGCGGACGTTTTCGGTGTCTTCCGCCGCCATTCGCACCCCATAGCCTTCCCGGCGGTAGTTGGAGGCGGCCCAGGCATAGCCTTCCTCGACGGTGACGGCGAACCGTTCCAAATCTTCGATGGGATCATCCGGTTCGGGTTTGGCGGTGCGCGGACCGCCATGCGAGTGCACGACGAGAATGCCGTTCCAGTTCTGAGGCTTGGCGATCCAGTAGAAGGCGCCGTTCTGGTCGGCGCCCGCAAGGCATTCGGTGCCTTCCGGAAGCGTTTCCGGGCAATCCTTCTTCTCCTGCCCAAGGGCCGGCAATGCCGCAGGCAGGGACATGACGGCGGCGAGTGCCACCGAGGCCAATAGTTGCTTCAAATGCATGGAAAGCTCCTCCTTCTCCACCACCCGGAGGCTATTCCGGTGTGTTTGCGGGAGGCAACCGCGGTAAGGGCCGGATTGCGCGCCGAATGTGATTCAGCACCGGCGAATGTTTCGCATCCTGCCCAACGGGCGTCAGCGATGGGTGGGAAACCACCCATCCGGCGGCGGCGGAAGATTACCTTTTCGCCAGCCAATCCCGCAATGCGTCGTTGATGCGGGATTGCCAGCCGGGCCCATCCGCTCGAAAGCGCTCCAGAACATCCGCATCCAGCCTGATCGTCGTGGAAACCTTGGTTCGATCGCTTTTCGGCCGGCCCCGTTGAACGGGTGCCTCCGCAAGCTTCTCCGCCCATGGGCTTTCCGTCAGATCGGGGGCATCGTCATCAATGGCCGGCCAGTCTGGCGCCATAGGCTTTCTGTTCCCGGTCATTGGCTTTCCTCATGCTGATGATGCGCTGATGGTCTCCCCGGGGCGTCCAGACCAGAACGACCAGCCGTTCATTCAGGAAGCCCACGGTGAAATAGCGCGTTTCTCCATAGTCGATCCGATCGTCTTCGATCGTCAGGTGAGGGCCATCGAAAACCTGGCCCGCATCGGCGAAATCCAGACCTCGCTGCTCGAGGGTCAGAAGCCGCTTCACCGGATCGAATAGGATCGCCATTTATTGTTATTACAGAAAAAATGGATTTTCCAGCGTTATGGACGAAGGAGCATTCACAAAAAAATGCGCCGGAACAATCCAGCGCATTTGATGTCGTTTTGCAATGTTTAGTTGTCCCACTCCGGCGCCAGATGGCCGGGGTTGACGATGCGGCCGTCGGGGCGGGCAAGTTCGTGGATCGCCTGCATCTCCTTTTCCGTCAGCGCGAAATCGAAGATGTCGAAATTCTCCTGAAGCCGGCTTTCCGTTGCCGTCTTGGAAAGGGCGATAACGTCCTTCTGCTGCACGGCCCAGCGCAGCGCCACCTGCGCAGCCGTCTTGCCGTGCCGCGAGCCGATCTCCTTCAGCACCTCGTCCTGCGGCACCTTGCCGTCCGCCATCAGGTAGTAGGCGGTAATGGAAATGCCGTCCTTGCGCGCCGCGGCGATCACCTTGGACTGGTCGAGATAGGGATGGTACTCGATCTGATTGTTGGCGATCGGCGCGTCGGAAAGCTTCACGGCTTCCGCCATCAGGGCGGTGTTGAAGTTGGAAACGCCAATATGGCGCACCTTGCCGGCTTTCCGGACCTCGTTCAGTGCGCCGATGCGCTCGGCGAGCGACACTTCGCTCTTCGGCCAGTGGAGGAGCAGCAGGTCCACATGGTCGGTCTGAAGCTTCTTCAGGCTCTCGTCGACGGAAGCGATGAAGTCCTTGTGACGGTACTTGTCGACCCAGACCTTGGTGGTGAGAAAGATGTCGGCGCGCGGAATGCCCGACTTGGCGATCACTTCGCCCACTTGCGCCTCGTTGCCGTAGATCTGGGCGGTATCCACATGGCGGAAGCCGAGTTCGAGCGCCTGGGGCAGGATGCGCAGCACATCCGGGCCGGGCATGCGGAACGTGCCGAAGCCGAGAGCGGGGATATTGGCGCCATTGGCGCTGACGACGTGCATGATAGTCTCCTTACTAAAGAATGTCCGCCCGGACCGGGCGGAGGAAAGGGGCCTTTTCTACATGGGCCGATTCCATGACGGATCAACCGTCATGTCGTGTGCCGGTCACCCGGCGAGCGGCGGGTCGAGGCGTGCAAAGCCCTCCTGCCGCCTATAGGGGAAGTGCGGATAGGGCGCGGTGACCGCGCTGGCTTGATCGAGCTTTTCGATCTGCTCTTTCGTCAGCGCCCAGCCGACCGCGCCGAGGTTCTGACGAAGCTGTTCCTCGTTACGGGCGCCGATGATGACGGAGGATACGGTCGGCCGCTGGAGAAGCCAGTTGATCGCCACCTGCGGCACGGTCTTGCCGGTTTCAGCAGCCACGTCTTCGAGCGCGTCGACGACCTTGTAGAGCAGTTCGTCGGTGACCGGCGGACCGAAGCTCGCGGTTTCGTGCAGACGGCTTCCCGCCGGGATAGGCTTTTCCCGGCTGATCTTGCCGGTGAGACGGCCCCAGCCGAGCGGGCTCCAGACGAGCGCGCCCAGGCCTTGGTCCTTGCCGAGTGGCATCAGGTCCCATTCGTAATCGCGACCGACCAGCGAATAATAGACCTGGTTCGCCACGTAGCGGGTCCAGCCGTGCTTTTCGGCGGCCGCCAGCGATTTCATGATTTGCCAGCCGGAGAAGTTCGAGACGCCGATATTGCGAAGCTTGCCGTCGGCCACGAGCCGGTCGAGCGTCGAGACCACTTCCTCCACCGGCGTCGAGGCATCGAAGGCGTGGAGCTGGAATATGTCGATGTGGTCGGTTCTGAGCCGCTTCAGGGCATCCTCGACGGAGCGGATCAGCCGCGAACGGGACGAGCCCCAGTCGTTCGGTCCATCGCCCATCGGCAGGCTTGCCTTGGTGGAGATGAGCACGGCATCGCGCCGGTCCTTGATGGCCTGGCCGAGCACCTCTTCCGAGGCGCCGTTCGAATAGACGTCGGCCGTGTCGAACAGGTTGACGCCGGCCTCGAGGCAGATATCGACGAGACGGCGGGCCTCTTCGACATCTGTCGTGCCCCAATTGCCAAAGAGCGGGCCGGAGCCGCCGAACGTGCCGGCGCCGAAACTAAGGACGGGCACCTTCAGGCCGGATGCTCCAAGTGATCTGTATTCCATATCGGGCTCCATGGAAAAGTTCGCGTAGCCGAGAAGGGCGGGCGAGCCCCGCCCCGTCTTATCATTCCGCCGGGCTTGCCTGCAGGGCAGGGCGGGAGCCATCCAGCCGGATCGCGATCAGCGCGACCGCAAGGGCGGCGATCGGCACCAGGCCGGCGACGAGCGTGACCGAGCCGAGGCCGAGACCGCTGTCGATGATGACGCCGCCGAGCCAGGCGCCGATGGCGTTGCCGAGGTTGAAGGCGGCGATGTTGAAGGAGGAGGCCAGTCCCTGGCCGGCGCCTTCCGCCTTTTCCAGCACCCACATCTGCAGCGGCGATACGGTCGCGAAGGCGGCTGCCCCGAAGAGACCGATCGCGATCACCGCGGCGACCTGCTGGTGGATGGCGAAGGTCAGGGCGAGCAGCGCGACCGAAAGCGCGATCAGACTGCCGATGACGGTGGGCACCAGTTTGCGGTCCGCCAGACGCCCGCCGAGCAGGTTGCCGACGACGAGCCCGCCGCCGAAGACGAGCAGGATGGGCGAGACGGCGGATTCGGAGAACCCGGTGATCTCGGTCAGGATCGGCGCGATATAGGTGAAGCCGGCGAATACGCCCACCCAGGAGAGCACTGTGGTCAGCAGCCCGAGCAGCACGGAGCGGCGGCCGAGCACGGCAAGCACGCCCTGCGAACCCTCTTCCTGCTGGTCCGCGGCATTGTCCCTGGGAACGAGCAGCGCGATCACTGCAAGCGCGATGATGCCAATCGCGGTGACGGCCCAGAAGGTCGAGCGCCAGCCGAAGGCCTGGCCGAGCCAGGTGCCGAACGGGACGCCGAGGATATTGGCGACGGTAAGCCCCGTGAACATGATGGCAATGGCCGAAGCTTGTCTGTTGGGAGCGACGAGGCTGGTGGCGACGACCGAGCCGACGCCGAAGAAGGAGGCATGCGCAAACGCGGTGAGCACGCGCGCCGCCATCAGCGTCCAGTAGTCGGGCGCCAGCGCACAGGCGAGATTGCCGATGGTGAAGACCACCATCAGGCTCATCAGCAGGGTCTTGCGCGACCATTTGCCGGAGATCGCGCCGAGGAGGGGCGCGCCGACGACGACGCCCAGCGCATAACCGGAGATCAACAGGCCGGCCGCCGGGATCGAGACGCCGAGATCTTTGCTGACGTCGATGAGCAGACCCATGATGACGAATTCGGTGACGCCGATCCCGAAGGCCCCGGCCGTCAGGGCATAGAGAGCGAGTGGCATGTTTGTGTTCCTAATCCTTGGGAGGAGGGATGGAGGATGATGTCCTTGGAAGGATGACGGGAATATCGTCGCGCGGCACTTGCCTGTGTAGCGACACAAGCGGATAATCATTTGTGAAGTGAAGTCACAGGTGAGGATGCAGGACGCGATGCGTGGAGCCCCTCCTCCTTGTGGGGAGGGGTTGGGGAGGGGATCTTCCTTCGAGTGGAGAAAGACCCCTCCCGCCTGCCGGCCACCCTCCCCACAAGGGGGAGGGTTAAGCTCGCCGCGCCACATTGCATCTCGTGACCGTTGGAGCGAAAGAGAAGCAACGATGGACAATCGCGTTGGGGAAATGGAAGTCTTCACGCTCGCGGCGGAGCTCAGGAGCTTCTCGGCCGCGGGGCGCAGGCTCAAGCTCTCGCCCTCGGCGGTCAGCAAGCTCGTCACCCGGCTCGAGAACCGGCTCGGCACGCGCCTTGTCGTGCGCTCCACCCGTACGCTGCAACTGACGCCGGAAGGCGAGACCTATCTGGCGCGGGCGCAGCGCATCCTCGCCGAGATCGCCGATACGGAGGCGGTCGTTTCGGGGGGAGGGCGCATGCTTCCGCGCGGGCCGCTCTCCGTCAACGCCTCGGTCGGCTTCGGCGAGCGCTACATCCTTCCGCTGGCGGGTGAATTTCTGACGCTCTTTCCGGATGTCCAGCTCGACGTCACGCTGACCGACGACATCGTGGACGTGATCGGCGAGCGGGTGGATATCGCCATCCGCCACGGCCCCATGCGCGATTCGTCGCTGATGGCGAAAAAGCTGGCCGAAAGCAGCCAGGTGGTCATGGCCTCGCCCGAATACCTGAAAAGGCACGGCACGCCGAAGACGCCGGACGAACTCATTCATCACAATTGCATCAACTTCAATTTTAGAAGAGCGGTCGAAGGCTGGCCTTTTCGTGATCCGGTGACGGGCAGGGCGGAAGTCCGCCCGGTGGCGGGAAGCCTGAAGGCGAGCAGCGGCTCAATCATCCGGCAGTTCTGCCTTGCCGGGCTGGGGATCGGCCGTGTCGGGCGTTTCCATGTGGAGCCGGACCTTGAGGCGGGACGCCTCGTGCCGGTGCTGGAGGATTATAATCCCGGCGACATGGAGGAGATGCACGCCGTCTATGCCGGCCACGAACATCTCGCCGTGCGCATCCGCGCATTCATCGAATTCCTGGCGGAGCGGCTTTGATGGCGAACGTGGCGAACCTGCCGCATTCATGCCATGGTTTGGACAATTTCTTCCACAAATTCATAGGCATGGAGAATCTGATCATGTCCGAACGATTTAATGACGTCCTTGCCCGCATTCGGGCCGACGTGGATGCCGCAACCGCCGAGCTGCCGCATCTCACGATACCCATGGAAGATCTGCGGCTATTGATCCAGAGCCTGGAAAACCTCCATTCGGAGAGGGAAGAACTGCGTCGCAAGATCGACCAGCACAACGATGTGATCGAGGCGGTGGCGGTCTTCATTGAAGCCTACCGGGAAAAATACCGCAACTATTCGAGCGGCGGCGTGCGTCCCAGCGCGGTCCTGCGCCGGGAGGTGCGAATGATATGGGCCGCCATGAACGGCCATGCGGTGGCGACCGACAGCAGCTTCTAACCAGCCTTAATCCCGGTCCGGTGCGCCGAGCGGGAAGAGCGGCCGGTAGGGCCGGGCCTCGTCGACCGCCCGCGCAAACGAGGGGCGGGCGAGCAGCCGCTTGCGATAGGCCCGCACATTGGCGAACCTGCCGTCGATCTCATGCGTCCAATCGGCATAAAAGAGGAAGGGCGCGGCGGCGCAGTCGGCGAGGCTGAAGCCGTCGCCGGCCGCCCATTCCCGGGTTCCCATGCGCTCGTCCAGCCAGCCATAGGCGGCCTCCAGCATATCGCGTGCCTCCTGAACGCCGTAAGGATCCCGCTTGTCCTCGGGGCGGATCGCATTGAAGACGATCCTCTGCTGTGGGGTGGAGATGTAATTGTCGAAGAAGCGGTCGAGCATCCTCACCTCGAGCGCCAGATCGGGGTCGTCGGGGATCAGCCTCACCGGCCCCGGATAATGCTGCTGCAGATATTCGATGATGATGGAAGACTCGAAGATCTGCCTGCCGCGGTCCTTGAGGATCGGAAAGCGCTTGACCGGCCAGATCGCGCAAAGCTCCTCGTAGGCCGAAGGGTCGTCCGGGCTCAGCATGCGGTATTCGAAAGCGATATCGTTCTCGTAGAGGGCGGTGAGCGTCTTCTGGCAATAGGAAGAGAACGGGTGGGCGTAGAGCATCGGGCGCATGGGTAAACCTCCAAACCAGTTTCATTTTGAAATCAGTATTGATTAACTGATCCTGTTTTGCAATCGGTTTATTTCCCTCGGATCGATTCAGGCGCCTCCGCGGTTTTGAGGGCTTATTCTCAATGCCTACGGAGAACGCTCATGCAAGCGATGGCCACGCATCTCGACGAGAAACGGGTTCGCCATAAATGGCTCGATCTCGACGGCATGAATATATTCTACCGCGAAGCGGGTGCGGAGAATGCTCCCGTGCTGCTTCTGCCGCACGGCTATCCCTGCTCTTCCTATGAATTCAGGGAATTGATGCCGGCGCTTGCCGATCGCTGGCGGCTTCTTGCTCCGGATTTTCCGGGCTGCGGATATAGCGATGCGCCCGGCGGGTTCTCTTATGATTTCGATGGTTATGCCGAATTTCTCCATGCTTTCGCGCAAAAGCTCGGAGCGAGCCGTTTCGCCATCTACCTGCACGACTTCGGCTCGCAGATCGGCCTCAGACTGGCGATCCGGCATCCCGAATGTATCGAAGCCGTCATCATCCAGAACGGCGACATCTACGAGGATGCGCTGGGGCCGAAATATGAGGGCCTCAAGGAATATTGGCGTAATCCGACGCCGGAGGGGCGCGAGAAGATCGCTACGGCCGTGAGCGAGGAAGGCTTCAGGGAAGAGTTCCTGAACGAGGTGGATGCCGATGTCGCCGAGCGCATCTCGCCCGATCTATGGCAGCTCCACTGGTCGCTGATGGACGAGAAGCGCCGGCAGATCGCGATCGATGTCATAGCCGGCTTGCGGGAAAACGTCGCGTGGTTTCCGCGCTACCAGGCCTATCTGAGGGAACACCGGCCGCCGGCGCTCATCGTCTGGGGCCCGCGCGACGGCTACATGCCGGAGAAATCCGCGCGCGCTTATCTCCGCGACCTGCCGGATGCCGAGCTTCACCTCTTCGAGACCGGCGGCCATTGGCTGCTGGAAACCCATCTGGAAGAGGTCGTTCCGCTGCTGCGCGATTTCCTCGGCCGGGTTCTGCCGGCAGCTTCCATGCGCGGTTGAGGGGAAAGTGGTGTGGAACCTTTTCGTTGCAGACGGGTTGCTTCCCCCGCAATGGAGGAGCCATGATGCGATTTATCATGCCGGGGATTTTCGTGGTGCTGATCGCTCTCGTCCTCAGCATCCTCGTTCTGCGTTCGCCGAGGGACGAGCCGGCCAATGGCGAGCTTACCAGCAGCGCCGATGCCGATCCTGAGTCCCGTTAGCGACTACCCGTTACGCAATCCTTTGCTGGTTCAGGCTTTCACCGCGGTGATGAAGAGCCGGGGAAAGCGCAGCAACACCCGGCCGTCCGCCATCGGCGGATAGGCGCGCGCGATGCGGGCCGTGTAGTCCGCCGTGAAGGCCTCAGCGTGGTCCGGGCCGGCGGCATCGAGATAAGGCCTGAGGCCCGTTGCCTTGACCCATTCGACGATCGCCGCCGCATCGGCGAGCGGGTGATAATAGATGGTATGCCAGAGATCGACGCGGGCCGCCTTCGGCATCAGCCGGTCGTAATAGGCGGATGGCGGGGGCAGGGGCGCGCGCCTGATCCTGCCGCCCTCGAAAGCCGGCGCCCAGGGGCCGGCCGCTCCCGCTTCCTCCATCAGCGTGTGGCTGGGTTCGGAAAGATTGTCCGGCATCTGCACGGCCAGCACCCCGCCGGGCCGCAGGTGATCCATCAGCCGGGCGAGCACCGAAAGGTGATCCGGCACCCACTGGAACACCGCGTTCGCATAAAGCAGGTCCGCCGGTTCCTCCGGCACCCATGTGGCGAGATCGGCCTTGATGAAGCGGCTCTCGGGCAGCCGTTTTGCCGCCGCCGCCAGCATGTTGTCGTCGCTGTCGAGACCGATGACGTTGGCGGCGCCGAAGCGCTCCGCCAGAAGTTCGGTGGAATTGGCCGGCCCGCAGCCGAGATCATAGGCGCGGCTTGCCGAACCGAGTGACACCTGGGCAAGCAGATCGCGCGCCGGCCGCGTCCGCTCGTCCTCGAATTTCACGTATTGCTCCGCCGACCAGACCATTTTCGCGACTCCGTGACATTGCGACCGCGTGGAACATGCCACTCCTCGCATAAGCGCTCCATGGTCGAATTTATCAATTTTTGTGATGACTCATTTCCAATTATCGCTTGACCTGCGAACGAGGCCGGGCCTTCACTCGCGGCGAAATTTGGAAGAGCCAAGGAGACCCGTAATGCCCGTCGATACCACCCCCCGCAGCGCCACCTGGACTTTCGTGGATGGCGAGTGGCACTCGGGCAATCCTCCGCTGATCGGCCCCACCTCGCATGCCATGTGGCTTGGTTCGACGGTGTTCGATGGCGCGCGCTGGTTCGACGGCATTGCTCCGGATCTCGACCTGCATTGCCAGCGCATCAACCGTTCGGCGCTCAACATGGGCCTGAAGCCCGTCGTCCCGGCTGAGGATATCGAAGCGCTCGCCTGGGAAGGCGTGAAGAAGTTCGACGGCAAGACCGCGATCTACATCAAGCCCATGTACTGGGCCGAGCACGGCACGTCCTACAGCGTCGTGGCCGCCGATCCGGAATCCACCCGCTTCGCGCTTTGCCTGTTCGAGGCTCCGATGAATTCGGCCAAGGCAGGTTCGCTAACGGTTTCGCCCTTCCGCCGCCCCTCGCCGGAAGTCGCCATGACGGGCGCCAAGACCGGCAGCCTTTATCCGAACAGCGGCCGCATGATCATCGAGGCCCGCTCGCGCGGCTTCGACAACGCGCTCGCCCGCGACATGAACGGCAATGTGGCCGAAACCGCTTCCTCGAACGTCTTCATGGTCAAGGACGGCGTCGTCCTGACCCCGGTCGCCAACGGCACCTTCCTCGCCGGCATCACCCGCGCCCGTGTGATGGGCCTTCTGCGCCAGGCGGGCTTTGACGTGCGCGAGGCGACGCTCACCGTGCAGGATTTCCTGGAAGCCGACGAGGTCTTCACCTCCGGCAACTATTCCAAGATCGTGGCGATCAACCGCCTGGACGATCGCGAATTCCAGGAAGGCCCGGTCGCCCGCAAGGCGCTGGAACTCTACATGGACTGGGCCCGCTCGACCGCGCGCGGCTGAGATTTCAGAGGAGGGCGACGCTATGCGTCGTCCTCTTCACTGACTTCAACAGCTCCGCCTAAACTTCTTCCGGCGTGCAGAAAGCGGGCGATGGTGACCGTATCGCCGCTAACGCGGAAGGCGATCGTTCCTCGGCGCTTGTAATCTACGAGCCGAAGTCCGGGTTCGATGTCGTCCCGTGGTGTTCCTCTTTTGGGAAATCTATCGAACCTGCGGCAATGCTAGACAATCCTTTGAACATAGGCACGAGCGAAATCCTCGCCCTTACGTTCCGCCAGATAGTCGAACAGGTTAGCCAGATCGTGCCGTGCTTCAAGCGCGAAGATGACTGTGTAGATCATGCGCCGATTGATCGCCGATCGCGGGTGCGCATGTATTCGTCAAGCTCTTTGCGGGTTTCATCGATAGTACGGCCCCAGCTGGGGTCTGCGTCGTGCGCCTTGATCGTCGGCACGACTTCGTCCCGCAGCCATTGCTCGATTTCCGCATCGTGGTCGGCGAGATAGCACAGCCCTTCGGTCACGACCTCGCTCTCGTCGGCAAATTCGCCTGAGGCGATTTTCTTTTCCACGAGGTCAGCCATGTCTTCCGGCAGCGAGATGGTGATGGAACGGTTCGCGCGCATCGTGAAGCTCCTTGTCCGCCGACATTAGCACGGAGAGGCGGGGGCTCGATAGCCGCCTCCTCACTCCCTTCCCGTCGGTCCGGTGTACTTCATCTTCATGTAGGCATTGCCGGCCTTGAGTTCGTCCAGCATCTGGCGGATGCGCTTTTCGCGCGTGTCGGCCCGTTTCGCCTGGGCGATCCAGCCGAGATAGTCGTTGCGCTGGTAGGCGGGGCGGGCATCATAGGCTGCCTCGAGCCCCGCCGCCTTCAGCCGCTCGGCGATTTCCGGTGGCATGGGGTTCAGCGGGCGCTTCAGCTTGTCCGTATCCTTGCCGGATTTCATGACCGCCTCCTCAGACGAGCCTCACCGCCGCAGTGCCGATGATGATGACGGAAACGGCGATCATCAAGGGCTTCACCGGCACGCGCTTGAGTATGAGCGCGCCGAACGGAGCCGCCAGAATGCCGCCGAGGATGAGGCCAATGGCGGAGGAAAGTTCCGACCAGCCGAGAGCCAGGATGAAGGTCAGCGAGATCACCGAGGTCACGCCGAATTCGGTGAGGTTTGTGGAGCCGATCACCTTCTTGGCGTCGTGGCCGCGGCCGAGCAGCGTGCTCGTCACGATCGGTCCCCAGCCGCCGCCGCCCATCGCGTCGAGCAAGCCGCCGCCGGCGCCCACATAGGGCACGATCCAGTCGCGCACGTCGCGCGGCCATTGCGGCCGGAACGCCTTGTAGAGGATGAAGAGCCCAACGGCGATGAGATAGGCCGAAACGAAAGGTTCGATCGCCTCGCCGTCGATGTTGGAAAGCAGATAGGCGCCGATCGCGCCGCCGATCATGCCTGCAGGTGCCAGCCGTGCGACGAGCCGCCAGTCGACATTGCGGTGATAGGCATGCGAGACGCCCGATGCCGCGGTCGTGAAGCATTCCGTCACGTGGGTCATGGCGCTGGCCGCCGCCGGCGGCACCCCGATCGTCAGCAGGCTCGTCGTGGAAAGCACGCCGAAGGCGAGGCCGAGAGCGCCGTCGACCATCTGTGCCAAAAAGCCGATCAGCACGAAGATCAGGAAGTCCGTGGTCACGAAGTCGAGCATCGAGCCATTCTCCTGGCTGGCTATGGTCCTCACCTGGGTTCCAGCCGGAGGTAATTCGTGATCGGAATAAAAGGTTCCCGCGCCTGCGCGGAGTAAGGATCAGTCCGGCAGTTCCACCGTCACGCGATCTTCGCCGAGTTCGCTGCCGAGTTCGACGGCCTGGGTCTGCTTGTCCATCACGCAGATATGGCTGACGCGGGCATCGGCGCCCACCGCCTTGCCGGTGACGATCGCAAGCCCGAAGCGCTCGCTGCCGATAGGATCGACCGCCGCTTCCGGGTTCTCGATCATACCGCTTGCGGCGGCGACGCATTTCTCCTCCACCGTCTTTTCGAATGCGGCCCAGGCCTCGTCGGAGGATGCTTTCGCGGTCTGGACGGAAAGCAGGATGAGAAGGGAAAGCGGCAGAGCGGTCTTCATGGAGGCCTCGCGAATCATTTAAATCAGAGGTTCCAACAACACCGGAAATCCAGCAAGTCTTTGACGTCGGCAGGCGGATTTTTGGCAAGATTGCCGTTGCCTCCGGCCATGTCCGCACCTATGTTCCGCCACGAGCCCGTCCCCGCGCGAGCCGTTCCTAGGTGTTTGCCGAAAAGGAGTAAGACAATGGCCTTTGAACTTCCTGAACTTCCCTACGATTACGAAGCGCTTTCGCCCTATATGTCGAAGGAAACGCTGGAATTTCACCACGACAAGCATCACAAGGCCTATGTCGACAACGGCAACAAGCTCGCGGCCGAGGCCGGCATGGCCGATCTTTCTGTCGAGGAAGTCGTGAAGAAGTCCTTCGGCACCAATCAGGGCCTCTTCAACAACGCGGCCCAGCACTACAACCACATCCATTTCTGGAAGTGGATGAAGAAGGGCGGCGGCGGCAACAAGCTGCCGGGCAAGCTGGAAAGCGCGATCACGTCCGATCTCGGCGGCTACGACAAGTTCAAGGCCGATTTCCTCGCAGCCGGCGCCACGCAGTTCGGCTCCGGCTGGGCCTGGCTCTCGGTCAAGGACGGCAAGCTCGCCATCTCCAAGACCCCGAACGGCGAGAACCCGCTGGTGCATGGCGCGGAACCGATCCTCGGCGTCGACGTATGGGAACATTCCTATTACATCGACTACCGCAACGCCCGCCCGAAGTATCTCGAAGCCTTCGTGGATAACCTGATCAACTGGGATTACGTCCTGGAACGCTACGAAGCAGCCACGAAGTAAGGCTCCGATTTCGTCCGGAAAGGGCGAGCCGCGATCATTTGAAAAACATCCGGCGCCAGATCGGCGGCCGGGTGTTTTGTTTTGGGCCGCCGTCCTGCCCTTGAATATTACACGAATGGGCAGCATATTAGTCATTTGTGACTACTTTGCGAGGCGATATGCCAAGGGTAAGCCTTAAGGATGCGAAGGCGGGATTTTCCAGTCTGGTCGACCAGGCTGCCGCGGGAGAATTCGTCACGATCACGCGCCACGGAAGGCCGGCGGCCGTGATGGTCAGCGTCGAAGCCGCGGAGTTTGCGAGAAGCGCGCTTCGGAAGGATCGGCCGAGCCTTGCCCGATATCTCAGAAGCTTCCCGGCCGATTTCGATCTCGACGACGATGTTTTCGCGAGAAATCCGACGCCGGGCCGCGAGGTCGATCTGTGACCGGGTATCTCCTCGATACCAATGCCGTTTCCATGTTCGCGCCCTCCAAGGCGAACGTCAGTCCGAACTTCGCCAACTGGGTGGAGGAGCAGGAAAAACTGGACGCGATCTATCTCTCTGCTCTCACGGTGCATGAAATCGAACGGGGAATTCGCTTGCTGGAGGCGAAGGGTGCGACGTCGAAAGCGTCGATCATCGCGATGTTCCTGCAAGGGATGATTGCCGGCTATGGGGATAGGATTTTGCCGATTGATGCCGAAACGGCACGAGAATCCGGCAGGCTGGAGGCAAAGGCCGCGGCGGCCGGCCACAATCCCGGAACGGTGGATGCGCTCATCGCCGGAACCGCGAGCATTCGCGGGCTGATCGTCATCACGCATAACCTGAAACATTTTCGGCCGTTTGGCATTCCGGCAAGGTCACCCGATGAATTGGCCATTGGCCGATAGCTTGTCACACTAGCTTTATCCGTGAAGGCTGATCAGCCTCCCTCTCTAACCCGCAGCCGCAGGCCCCGTCTGCCAGCCTTCCACCCAGAGCTGCCTCAGCCTCACGCCTTCGCCGCGGAAGAACTCCTCCACCGCTTCGCAATGTTCCACGCGGTCGGCGCGGAAGTTGCGGATCGCCCGCCTGAGTTCGCACCAGGCGACGATATTGGCGGTCTGCGAGTAGTAGACGAGAGCGATGGGCCGGATCGTCCTTTCGGTGGCGCGGCCGAATTCATCGCGGTAGTCGAGCGCAAGTTTCCGCTCGTCGCGGATCGCGCGGCGCACCAGCGCAAGGTCGATGGCTTCCGGTGCCGGCGCGGTTATGCCCCAGGCATGCAGGGCATTGTCGGAAAAGATGCGCGCCAGCGGCGGCGGCACGGCCGCGGCGATCTTGCGGTTCACCTGTTTTGCCGCCTGCTTGAGCCCGGTATCGCCGGTGCGCTCCAGCAGCGCCAGCGAAAGCACGATCGCCTCCGTCTCCTCGATCGACAGCATCAGCGGCGGCAGCGTGAAACCCGGCCGCATGATATAGCCGATGCCGCGCTCGCCCTCGATCGGCACGCGCATGGCCTGAAGTGCTGCGATGTCGCGATAGATGGAGCGCACCGTCACCTCGAGCTGGTCGGCGATTTCGGCGCCCGTCACCGGTTTGCGGGCAAGCCGGAGGATCTGGATAATCTCGAACAGCCGGGAAGCCTTGCGCATGTCGTTTTCCTCTTTGCCGGCCCAGACAACTGACAGAACGTTGTCAGTTGGTTTCGTCTATATCTCTGCATATCCGATTGAAAAACAAGGCGCCTGTTTCTGGAAGGCGCTCGCGGCACCCAAGGCTAACTGACATGACCTATACGGAAAACCTCTGGCTCTTCTTCACCCTGTTGTTCGGTATCATCGTCGTGCCGGGCATGGATATGATCTTCGTGCTGGCGAATTCGCTCACGCGTGGCCGTGCCGCCGGCCTTGCGGCCACCGGCGGCATCATGGCGGGCGGGCTCGTCCATTCGCTTTACGGCGCGCTCGGCGTCGGCCTGCTGGCGAGCCTCATGCCGAAGCTCTTCACGCCGCTGCTCATCGTCGGCGCGGCCTATATGGCCTGGATCGGCGTGAGCCTGATGAAGAGCTCCATCGTCGTGGAAGGGGTTGGCCCGGCCGATGCCCGCTCCAACTGGGAGGCGTTCCGGCGCGGCGCCGTCACCTGCCTCATGAACCCCAAGGCTTATCTCTTCATGCTGGCGGTCTATCCGCAGTTCCTGCGGCCCGATTTCGGCCCGCTGGCGCCGCAGGCGGCGGTCATGGCGGCGATGACGGCGGCAACGCAGCTCGCCGTCTATGGCGGGCTCGCCGCGGCCGCCGGCAAGGCACGGGAGTTCCTGGTCGGCAACGGCGGCATCACCGTCTGGCTCGGTCGTGTGGCCGGGCTGTTGCTGGTGGTGGTCTCGCTGATCACGCTATGGGAAGGGCTTGACGCTTCCGGTGCGTTCTGACGAAGTCTTACTTTACAACCTTGTTTTACAACGCTTATCACCGGTTTGTTACTTCTATCTCCGGTCCGGAACCGGCATCTTGCCCGCGTCGAACAATCGCTCGCCGGCTCGTGCCGGTAACCAACCATGGAGAGTCCCGCATGAGGTTCAAAGCTGCCGCAATCACGGCGACCGCACTCTGTCTTGGCTTCGCCGCCGTCTCCGTTGCGCAGGAAACCCCGCAGGCAAAGCGCGAACAGCTGATGAAACAGGTCGGCGGGGCCATGGCCGCCCTCGGCGGCATCGCCAAGGGCGAGAAGCCCTATGACGAGGCCACGGTGCGCACGGCGCTCACCGCCGTCAGCACCAATCTCAAGGCATTTCCGGATCAGTTTCCCGCGGGCTCCGAGGTCGATTCGGCCGCGGCTCCTGCCATCTGGCAGAACACGGAGGATTTCCGTTCCAAGGCGCTCGCGCTCGCGGAAAAGGCGGATACGGCGCTTGCATCCTTCCCCGCCGACCAGGCAGGCGTCGGCGCCGCCATGCAGAGCCTCGGCTCGAGCTGCGGCGATTGCCATCAGACCTATCGCCTGAAGCGTTGATCCACCGGTTTTAGGAATGCGGCCGCGACCTGTTTGCGGCCGCTGTTATGCATGTGAAGCGGGAGAGGGATGATGGCCGCAAGATGGACCAAGCTCTTCGTTGCCGGTGCGGCGATCGTCGTCGCGGGCGCGGTCACGGCCTGGGCGCTCACCAGGCCGGACCCCCATCCCGATAGCTATTGGGCGAACCTCGGCGAGCCCGATCTCGCCCGCGGGGAAAACCTCTTCTGGGCGGGCGGCTGCGCGAGCTGTCACGCGGCGCCGGATGCGACGGGCGATGCGTTGAAGGTGATGTCGGGCGGCAGGGCGCTGCCCACCGGCTTCGGCACCTTCCACGTTCCCAACATATCGCCCGATCCGACTGCCGGCATCGGCGGCTGGACGCTCGCCGAATTCGGCAATGCCATGACCCGCGGCGTCGGCAGGAACGGCGAGCATCTCTATCCGTCCTTTCCCTACGGCTCCTATGCCCGCATGAGCCCGCAGGACATCAACGATCTCTTCGGATATCTGGGCACGCTGCCCGAAAGCAGCTATGTCGCGCTGCCGCACGAACTGCGCTTTCCTTATAATATCCGGCTTGCGCTCGGCGCCTGGAAGTACCGCTATTTCAACGATGAGCCGCGCGTCGAGCTTGCCTCCGCCGATGAGAAGCTGAAACGCGGTCAGTTCCTGGTCGAAGGGCCGGGCCATTGCGGCGAATGCCATACCCCGCGCGACGCGCTCGGCGGTTTCCTCGATGGCCAATGGCTGGCCGGCGGACCGAACCCGGAAGGCGAGGGGCGCATTCCCAATATCACTCCGGGCGGCCAGGATCTCGGCTCCTGGAGCGAGAGCGACCTGGTGAACTATTTCCAGACGGGCTTCACGCCTGAGTATGATTCCGTCGGCGGCTCGATGGCCGACGTGCAGCGCAACCTCGCGCATTTGCCGCAA
This sequence comes from Rhizobium sp. LC145, assembly GCF_001005825.1. Lineage (GTDB taxonomy): Bacteria > Pseudomonadota > Alphaproteobacteria > Rhizobiales > Rhizobiaceae > Neorhizobium. Next base: position 143,741 of record NZ_LBHV01000007.1, on the reverse strand, counting down.
CAGGATCTCGAAGCCATCGCCGCCTATCTGAAAGCCGTACCGTCACGCTGACCGATAGCCGCCGCCGGGTGGAACGAAGCCCGCAACCTTACGTTTTCGCTCCCATGTGGGCGGAGAGGCGTCACCATGAGCCATAGCCACGAGCATCACCATCACGCCGCGGCCGAAGGCGGCGACAAGCGGATGATCGGCGCGATCGCGGTCAACATGCTCCTGACGGTTGCCCAGATCGTCGGCGGCGTCGTCTCGGGAAGCCTTTCGCTGATTGCCGATGCGCTTCACAATTTCAGCGATGCGGCCTCGCTGGTCATTGCGTTTGCCGCCCGCAAGATCGCGCGCCGCCCGTCCGACGAGGTCATGACCTTCGGTTACGTGCGGGCGGAAATCGTCGCAGCCCTCATCAACTACACGACGCTGATCGTGATCGGCCTCTATCTCGTCTACGAAGCGGTGATGCGCTTCATCACGCCCGAGCCGATCGAGGGCTGGATCGTGGTCGTCATCGCCGCCGTCGCGCTCGTCATCGATCTCGTGACCGCGCTGCTGACCTATGCGCTGTCGAAGGAAAGCATGAACATCCGTGCCGCCTTCCTGCACAATGTCGCGGACGCATTGGGTTCGGTGGGCGTCATCATCGCCGGAACGCTGATCATTTTCTATGGCTGGCGGATCGTCGATCCGATCGTCACGCTGCTGATCGCCGCCTATATCCTCTGGCAGGCCTTTGCGGAGATCGGCGGCTCGATCCGCATGCTGATGCTCGGCACGCCTTCCGGCGTCGATATCCAGGCGCTGGTCCAGGCGCTCGGCACGGAACCGGGCGTCTCGAGCATTCATCACGTCCATGTCTTCGCGATCGACGAGCGGTACACGGCCATGGAGGCGCATGTCGTGCTGGCCGATGGCTTCGAGGCGAGCGCCGACGACGTCAAGGCGCGGCTGAAGATGCTGGCGCATGAAAAATTCGGTATCGGCCATTCGACCCTGGAGATGGAGCGGCCGGATACCTGCTGCCGGGGCGAGGACGCCCGCACCATAGGCCATGCTGTCGGCGCTGCGCATGATGCCGAGAATGCCGGACGGCACCACGCGCACGGCCATTAGAGGAAGGCGGCGGTGCCGTTCGATCAGGTTCCATGCTTGCAAATTATGCTAGCATCAAGTAGGTTGCCTGCATGAACAGCAAGCAGCGCAAGACGCTCGTCGCCATTTTTCGCGACCCCGCTTCTCCGTCGATCGAATGGAGCGATATCGAAAGCCTTTTGCTTGCTGTCGGCTGCAATATCCTTGAAGGCAGCGGTTCGCGTGTCCGTTTCGAGAAGGACGGGTTGATCGCGTCGTTTCATCGCCCTCATCCGGAAAAGGAGGCGAAACGCTATCAAGTCAAGGATGCGCGGCTTTTCCTGAAGCAATTGGGAATAGAACCATGAATGTGTTGCACTACAAGGGCTATTCGGCACGTGTGGAATTCGATGCGGAGGACGAAATCTTCGCTGGGCGCATTGCCGGCATACCCGATGTCATCGGTTTCCATGCGGACAATGTTGCGGACCTCAAGATGGCGTTCCATGAAGCGGTCGATGATTATCTTGCAACCTGTGAACGCCTTGGCCGGCCTCCGCACAAGCCATATTCGGGGCGGGTGATGTTCCGCATCGATCCGGACGTCCATGCCCGTGCGGCGAAGGCTGCGGAACTCGAGGGAAAGAGCCTCAACGAATGGGCTGGAGAGGTTCTGGCAAAGGCGACGGGATGAATGATCCCGCGCCTCATGCCAGTGCCTGCATATAGCGCATGCCGGTTACCGGCCGCGGCACGAAATCCATGAATTCGTAGAAGCGGTGGGCGGCGAGATTGCCGGTCGCGGCGCTGACCGAGAGATAGTCGCAGCCGGCGTTCCTGGCGATTTCGCGGGCGCGGGAGACGAGGTGCTGGCCGGTGCCGTGGCCGCGATGTCCGTCGCGCACGAAGAGATGGTGCAGGTCCATGCCACGCTTGCCTTCCTGCGCTCTGTAGAGCGGCACGAGAATGGCGTAGCCGATGAGCTGCGAACCCGTATCGGCGACAAGCGCGGTGATCCACGGCATTTCACCGAACAGATCGCGTTCCAGCGTTTCGGGTGTCGTGGCTACCACATCGTTGTGATGAGCCGCCAAAAGCCCGATCATCTCGTTGAGTTCGGGCAGGTCGCGCGGCTTTGCGGCGCGGATGGTCACCACCGGCGGGCGGGGAAGTGTGATTTCGGTGTCTTCGGTCATTTTCGGCATCCTTTTCCGGTTTGTCGCCGTCAGGTGCCGTTTCATACAACAAAGCCGCCTGACGGCGGCCTGTTGACAATGATGATCTGTCGGCCGCCCTTTAGAGGAAGGCCCAAAAATACGAGCAGGAGATGATGTTGCGCGTCTTGATCATGCCGGTGTGATGCTCCCATTCACGGGGCTTGTCAAGCGGCTTTGGTGACGGCGCCTCTACGCCGCCTTCAGCGTAAAATCGACCCTGATGCCGCCATAGGGAAAAACCACTTTCCCGTCGGAGGTCTTGTCGATGATGCCTGCCGCGATCAGCGCGGTGATATCGCCGTGGACGGCCTTTACGTCACGCTCCACCCGCCGCGCCACTTCGCGGATGGCCATGTCGCCCTGACCTGCCATCGCTTGCAGGATTTCCCAGCGTTTGACAGTCAGCACCTTCCAGAGAAGATCGATGGAAGCAAAGTCGATATGGGTGCCCTGAGCCTCCCCGCGAAAGGCGGCCGCCATCTGCCGTTTGGTTTCCTCGATGGAGGAAAGGCCAAGTGTTACGATGGGATGTTGTCTTTCATCCATAGCTCGACATCCTTCCAGAAATCGTCCTGCAATCTTTCCAGATTCACAAACGCATAGGCGACCTCGTCGCGGCCCAGATGTTTGTGATCTCTCTTGCCGGCTTCGTTGTCATAGCGCAGCACGCAGGTTTCGCCCGATACCGGTGCCAGGCTGTATTTGATATCGTGCAAGCTGCCGCGAACCGGTTTCGGCACCTGCCATATCTTGATGTCCGCGAAGCAGGTTTCCGTGAGCGCCAGGCGTTTCTGCAGCAGAAGCTTCGCTTTCATTGTTGGAGTTTGCTACAACGCGGACCCCCCGTCAATGTTCCCCGTCGCATAAGCCATGGTCCGAAAGCGCCCGGATCACGTAGCAATCCTCGATCGAATGGCCGTCGCAATGGGAGATGATGCGCTCCAGCTCGTGTTCCAGCCTCTGGAGCTTGGCGATCTTTTCGCGCACGGCGGAAAGGTGATCGGCGGCGATCCGGTCGGCGTCGACGCAGGGCATCTCGGGATGCCGGCTGAGCGCGATCAGATCGCGGATTGCCGGAATGTCGAGGCCTAGATCGCGGGCATGTCGGATGAAGGCCAGCCGTTCGAGGTCTGTCCTCTCGTAGCGCCGCTGGTTGCCCTCAGAGCGCTCGGCCGCGCCCATCAGTCCCATCTGCTCGTAATAGCGGATGGTCGGCACCTTCACGCCGGTGCGCTTCGAAAGATCGCCGATCGACAACATTTTCGATTTTTCCTCTTGAACCTCTAGTCACTAGAGGAATTATGTAGGGCGTCACCGGAAACCAGACAAGGAAAAGGTGACACTATGAGCGCATCCTGCGGCCATCATCACGGCACGTTCGAGGGATTGTCGGACGATTACAAGCGGCGGCTATGGGCGGTCATCGCCATCAACGCTGCGGGCTTTCTGGTCGAGATGATCGCCGGCCGGCTTGCCGGCTCCCAGGCGCTGCAGGCCGATGCGCTGGATTTCTTCGCAGACGCGGTCACCTACGGCATTTCGCTCGCCGTCATCGGCGCTTCGATAAGGGTCCGCACCACCGCTGCCGCCGCCAAGGGCATCAGCCTCTTTCTGATGGGCCTCTGGGTCTTCGGCTCCACGGTCTACCGCGTCTTCTATGTGGGCGTGCCGGAAGCCCCGATCATGGGCGTCATCGGCTTCCTGGCGCTTCTTGCCAACGTGGCGAGCGTGCTGATCCTGATGAACTACAAGGATGGCGACGCCAACGTGCGTTCCGTCTGGCTCTGCTCGCGCAATGACGCGATCGGCAACGTCATCGTCATGATCGCTGCGCTCGGCGTCTGGGGTACTGCGACCGCCTGGCCGGATCTCATCGTCGCGGGCGTCATGGCTGGGCTCTTCCTCACCTCTTCGGTGCAGATCCTCCGCCAGTCCTGGGCAGAATGGAAAAACGGCGGCACGATCAGCCTGGATGCGCATGCGGGACATAGCCATGGGCCGGTGGGCGAGGCGCATTCCGCCTGCTGCTCGGGCCACGATCACGCCGCCCATCACGATCACAAGGAACATGAGCACGCGCACTGAGCCGCGGCATTGAGCCTATGGCGGGCTGTGGTACAAGGGCAGGCATCATAGGTTGAGGACCCAGCCAGCCCGAAAGGAAGACCATGGCCCGCCTTCCGTCCCGCGCCGCGTCGCTCTTCGCGCTTGCGGCGTTTCTTCTGAGTGCCGCAAGTGCCGCCGCCGGCAATGCCCATATCCTGATCGATGCGAAGACCGCCAAGGTCATCAGCGCGGAAAATGCCGGAGCGCCGAACGGGCCTGCCTCTCTCACCAAGATGATGACGCTTTATCTCACCTTCGAGGCGCTTCGTTCGGGGCGGATCGGTTGGAATGATCCCGTGCCGGTCTCGCGGCGCGCGACCCGCGCCGTGCCCTACAAGCTGAACGTCCGCGAGGGCGATGCGGTGACGGTGCGGGAGGCCGTGCTCGGCATGATCGTGCTTTCCGCCAATGACGCGGCCATTGCGATCGGCGAGAAGCTCGGCGGCTCGGAAGAGCGTTTCGCGGAGCTGATGACGGCGAAGGCAAGGCGCCTCGGCATGCGTAACACCACGTTTCGCAATGCAAGCGGGCTGACGGCGCCCGGCCAAGTGACCACCGCCCGCGACATGGCCGTGCTGGGCCTGGCGCTGATGAAGAACTTTCCCCGCGAATTCCGCCTGTTCTCCACCCGCAGCTTCCAGTTTCGCGGCAAGACGCTCGAGGGCCATAATTACCTGATGGACGAGTATCCCGGCGTGGACGGCATCAAGACCGGCTATACCAGCGCCTCCGGCTATAATGTCGTCACCTCTGTCAGCAAGGGCGGCCGCCGCATAGTCGGCGTGGTGATGGGCGGCTCCACGGCCAAGAGCCGCGACCGCACCATGGCCGCCTTGCTGGACGGTGTCCTGCTCGGCGCCGCCGCCGGCCGGAGAACAGTGCCGGCCGTGCCGGTGACGCCCGGCCTCTATTGATCCCGCCGCGCAATCTTGCCCGCAACGCCTCCACAGCCTAAAGGAGGTCGGCACAACATGCTTCGCCCAAAAGGAGCGGTCGACGCGTATCCGGATACACTCAAGTCGAAAGAAGGGGCAACGAGATGACGGCGATCATAGGATTTCTCAATACGGTCTTCTGGGGCTATGTCCTCATCTACGGATTGATTGCCGTTGGATTGTTCTTCACGGTCCGCCTGGGTTTTCTCCAGTTCCGCCATTTTCCCGAGTTTTTCCGCGTCGTCCTGCGTGCGCCCGAGGCGGATGCGGCCGGCATCACGCCGTTTCAGGCGCTTTGCACCAGTCTCGCCTCGCGGGTCGGCACCGGTAATCTGGCTGGTGTCGCCGTTGCGATGACGCTCGGCGGGCCGGGCGCGCTCTTCTGGATGTGGGTGGTTGCCGCTCTCGGCATGGCGACGGCTTATGCCGAAAGCGCGCTGGCCCAGTTGTTCAAGGTCCGCGGTCAAAGTGGGGAATATCGCGGAGGCCCGGCCTTCTACATCTCCCGAGGCTTGAACGCGCCCTGGGCGGCGGTGATCTTTGCCGTGTGCCTGATCCTGGTCTTCGGCCTTGCCTTCAATGCCGTCCAGGCAAATTCGATCGCAGAGGCGATGCACGGCGCCTTCGGCGTGCCCAAGCTCGGGGTCGGGGTTGTCGTTGCCGGCATCTCCGGCGTCGTCATTTTCGGCGGCATCAAGTCGATCGCACGCATTGCGGAATATATCGTGCCGTTCATGGCGGTCGCCTATCTCGGCGTCGCTCTCTACGTGCTGATCGTCAACATTGCCGATGTGCCGGCAGCACTCTCACTGATCGTCCGGAGCGCCTTCGGCTTCGAGCAGGCAGTCGGCGGCATGGCCGGAGCCATGTTGAACGGTGTCAAGCGAGGCCTGTTCTCCAACGAAGCCGGCATGGGATCGGCGCCGAATATTGCCGCGGTAGCCACGCCCAGCCCCCATCACCCGTCCTCGCAGGGCATGGTTCAGGCGCTCGGCGTGTTCATCGATACGCTGCTGATCTGCACGGCCACCGGCCTCATCATCCTGCTGTCCGGCGCGCTCGTGCCCGGAGGGGAGCTTACGGGAACACCGTTGACCCAGGCTGCGATGGCCGTCCATATCGGCGGCGCGGGGCACGCCTTCATCGCCATCGCGATCTTCTTCTTCGCGTGGACATCGGTCATCGGCAACTATTCCTATGCCGAAAACGCTCTCGTCTATCTCGGTCTGGACAACAAGGTCGGGCTTTTATGCGCACGCGTCGGCCTGATCCTGATGGTTCTCTGGGGTTCCTATGAGAGTGCGACGACGGTATTCGATGCTGCCGATGCGTCCATGGGCCTGATGGCCTCGATCAATCTCGTGGCGATCGTCCTGCTGTCGCCGCTGGTCGTAAAGCTGACCCGCGATTACTTCGAGCAGAGGCGATCCGGAGCCCCGGTGTTCGATCCGGGAATGTATCCGGAACTCGCCGGGAAAATCGATGCGGATATCTGGCACGACATATCCGTCTCCCCAACCTCCAAGGACGCCTTGCATCCGGCAAAGGCTTGACGCCCGGCTTTCACTGATCCCGTCGAGCCTATGATTTCCCTATGAGGCTCGCCCTTGCCCCGCATCGATTTCCTATGCGGGGCCGGGCTAAGCCCTCGCGGTCAATCACGCGAGGGCTTTGCGATGACGGTCGGAATTGCTGAACTCAGGACGGTGACGGCGCTCGTCACGCCTTTCCGCGACGGCACCATGGAACGTTCCTGGCTGAACAAGGCGCTCGACCGGCAGGTGAGGGCGGGCGTCGATGGCGTCGTGGTCTGCGATGTCTTCGGCGAGGGCTATGCGCTGAGCCATGACGAACGCGACCGGGTTCTCGCCATCTGCCTCGAACGGGCGGCGGGTAGACTTGCCGTATTCGCCGCCACCGGCACCAACGATACGGCCGAAACCGTGGCCATGACCCGCCGCGCGGCGGAAATCGGCGCCGACGGCGTGCTGGTCACCGTGCCCTATTATTCCAAGCCGGTGCCGAAGGGCGTGATCGGCCATTTCCGCGAAGTGGCCGGGGCGACTCGTCTGCCGGTCGTCCTGGACGACGATCCGTACCGCACCGCGCTCGATTGCGGTCATGCGCTCCTTTCCTCGCTGGCGGATGTCGAAAATATCGTCGGCATCCGCCACGGCATCGGGCGGCTGGAAGCCTTTCACCGACTTCCAGCCGATCTCAGGCGTCGCTACCGGCACTATTCGAGCGACGATTCCACGCTGCCGATGTTTCTGGCCTGCGGCGGCCATGGCTGCATATCGGCACTCGGCAACGTGCTTCCCTATCGGCTGGCGGCCATGAAAGTGCCGGCAGCCGCATCCGCCGGCGATCTCTCCTTCCGCCAGGCGCAGTCGCTTCTGGTCGCCGCCGAGGGCCGGTGGGATGCGGCGGTCGTCAAGGCGGCCTTAGCGATCCTCTACGGCACGCCGCCGGAGGTCCGCCTTCCTCTCGTGGAGGTCGAGCCGGAAATGCGCGAAGCGATCGCCCATGCGCTTGCCGCGCTGGAGGGGCAGCCCGTTTTCTCGCAGGCGCTCGCCTGAGCCGGCTGATCGGGGCAGCGGCACTTATCCTTATGAAATTCCTATTTCTTCGGTTTCCGGCCCCAATCGATAACCTATGCCACCCAGCTTACCTTGATCCTGCACATCACGAGCATGTGCGCGGATGGAAAACCATCCGCAACGCTGGAGTACGAGACATGTACGGCAGATTGGGGCTCTATCATTTGGCCCGCTACCATCAGGAGCAGGCGCAAGCCGCAAAGCACGGCGAACGGCGCCTGCCACAAGACGATTACGGCCGCCTGGACGTCTTCCTGCGCCTCGCCGCGGTCGTCCTGATCGCGGCGAGCGTCGGCGGCGCTTTCTACTGCGCACTCTCCTGATCTTTCCCGACCTCACGAAAGGAACATATCGATGGGCAAAGCAATGTTGCGTGGAGAACCTTCCTTAAGGAACGGCACCCGTTTCACGGTGGGCCGTGACGAGAACGGCTGCTGGGTCGTATGCGACCGCGAAGGCCTGGTCGGCGGCTTCTTCAGGGACAGGGCATCCGCCGTCCATTTCGCCATGTTCGAAAGTGATCACCAGCCGGGCGCCGTCTGCTGCGTTCCCGATGGCGTGATCCTTTCCTCCTCCTCGCTTCACCCCGCCAAGGCGGTCTCGCGGCGCAGGCCGCGCGAAAGCCGCCTCAGGCTCGTCTCCTGAAAGGCATCCCGATGTCCAACCTCGAACTGACTTCCCCACTGACTTCCCTGGGCGCCGCGAAGCGCCACGCTTCCGAAAGGCCGGGACTTCGCCAAGGCCTCATGGCGGCGGGCGTCTGTGTGCTGATGCTGGTCGCGGCCGCCGGTATCCGGCTCCTCGCCGCCGCATCCGCGCTCTCCCTCTGGTGATCTCAGCCGTTTCCCGAACCCCGGATATCTTCGATGCCGAACATTCTCAGGCAGTGCCGCCGAATGATCCTTCCCCGCTTCGAGGCGGAGAAGGATTTCCGCGGCTCGACCATCATTCTGCACATGTGCATCGCCTTGGGGCTCATATTGCTCCTCGCATTCCTTCTGACGCGGCTGGCGACCGCCATCTGATCCGCCCGTTCAAGTCATTTTTCCGTGGAATAGCGAACCCGGACCTGCCGGCAAGAGCGGGACCGGGTTGCTTTCGTTGGTCGGATGGATAATATACCCCCCTATACTATTGAGGAACGACGATCATGTCGCACACCATCCGCGAAAAAGCGAAGCTTCTGGCGCGCGTGCGCCGGCTGAAGGGACAGATGGAAGCTGTCGAGCGCGCGCTGGAGGCGGAAAGCCCCTGTGGCGAGGTGCTGCAGCTTCTCGCCTCCATCCGCGGTGCGCTCTCCGGTCTCACGGGCGAGGTGATCGAGGATCACCTGCATGAGCATGTGCTCCACGCCGAAGACGAGAAGGCGAGAGCCAAGGCCACCGACGAGCTGGCCGAAGTGCTGCGCACCTATATCCGCTGATATTCACCGTAAGGAGTAAGGCCATGTCCACCGTCGATCAGATGAGGCACGAGCATGTGTTTCTAGGCGATAACCACGAGCGCAACGAGCGGCGCGTCTGGCTGGTGATCGCGCTGACCGCCACGATGATGGTGGCCGAGATCGTCGCCGGAACGCTCTTCGGCTCCATGGCGCTGCTGGCCGATGGCTGGCACATGTCCACCCATGCGGGCGCCATGCTGATCGCCGCGCTCGCCTATCTCTATGCCCGCCGGCAGGCGCGCAATCCGCGCTACACGTTCGGCACCGGCAAGCTCGGCGATCTCGCGGGCTTCGCAAGCGCCGTCGTGCTGGCGCTGATCGCGCTCCTGATCGCCTGGGAAAGCGTGGTCAGGCTCGCCAATCCGGTGGCGATCGATTTCGATCAGGCGATCCTGGTCGCGGTTGCCGGGCTCGGTGTCAACCTGCTCAGCGCCTGGCTGCTTCGGGACGACCATTCGCATCACGGCCACTCCCATCATGGCCATCACCATGACCACGATGACGATGACCACCATCACGCCCATGATGCGCATGGCCAGCACGGCCATCGTGCCGGCGGAACCGATCACAATCTGCGCGCCGCCTATCTACATGTGCTGGCGGACGCGCTGACCTCGCTGCTGGCGATCTTCGCGCTGATCCTCGGCCGCACGAACGGCTGGGTCTGGCTCGATCCGGTCATGGGCATCGTCGGCGGCCTGGTGATCGCCCGCTGGTCCTGGGGCCTGATCCGCGCCACCGCGAACGTGCTTCTCGATGCCCTGCCGGCGGATGAGGATCTGCCGCAGGAAATCCGCGAGATCGTCGAGAATGGAGAAGACAGGATCGCGGACCTGCATGTCTGGCAGGTGGGGCCGGGCCATCACGCGGCGATCGTTTCGGTGGTTACGCCGACGCCGCGCGCGCCGGCCTTCTACAAGGAGAAGCTTGCGGCAATCCCCGAGCTTTCGCATGTCACGGTGGAGGTCACGCCGGCCGTCGCGGCGTGACTGGAGCAACGGTCGCGCTCAGGCTTCAGGCGAATTCCTGGTAAAGTTCCTCGACCCAGTCCTGGGTCACAGTGGGTGCGGCCGCTTCGTCGGCGCGGGAGGTCGTGCCGCTCAATTCCATCGACCACAGCGCATTGGCAAGCGAGGGGGAAAGCAGCGTACTGCTGCCGGTGAGCGCGTCCGGAGCGCGCTGGAAGGTCGCGGTTTCGCGATGCGGAGCTTCCTCCGCCTTCCGCTCCGTCTCGGGCGTCCGGTTGGGATAATGATAGCCGTTGAGGCCGCTATCGATCTTCATGGCGCGCAGACCCACATTTGTAATGGTTAACCAGTGGTTAACGCCTGAAGCTTGCGCGAGGCTTGCGTCTCGCCGTTTCTGAGGCGAGGCGACTCTTGACAAATCAATGGCGGCGGGGAGGGCGCGCTGGTTGGTTGTTAACTGCAGTGGTTCGGCGGGCTCCCGTCATTCCTGTGACGAGCACAGGAATGGCGGAAGTGGAAGATACTCCGGTCAGCCGTAGCCTCTAAAGCCGCCGCCGCTTAAACTGCAGCCGCCATCTTCCCGGCCACCTTGATCGCAAACGAATATTCGAAGGCGATTTCTTCGAGGCGTTGGAAGCGTCCGGATTTGCCGCCATGGCCCGCCGCCATATTGGTCTTCAGGAAATAGGGTCCTGCCTCGGGCGCCACTTCCCGAAGCTTCGCGATCCACTTGGTCGGCTCCCAATAGGTGACGCGCGGATCGATGAGGCCGGAGATCGCCAGGATCGGCGGATAGGGTTTTGCGCCGATATTGTCGTAAGGCGAGTAAGAGGCAATCCAGTGGTACTCCTCCTCGGACTCGATCGGATTGCCCCATTCGGGCCATTCCGGAGGGGTGAGCGGCAGCGTGTCGTCCAGCATCGTGTTGAGCACGTCGACGAAGGGCACGGCCGCGATGATTCCGGCGAATTTCTCCGGGGCGATGTTGGCAATGGCGCCCATCAGCATGCCGCCCGCCGATCCGCCCTCGGCGATAATGTTCACGTAAGACGTGAACTTCTGTTGATTCAGATAGTCAGCCGCGGCGATGAAGTCTTTGAACGTGTTCTGTTTATGCTCCATCTTGCCGTTCTCGTACCAGGCAAAGCCCTTCTCCTTGCCGCCGCGTATATGGGCGATGGCATAGACGAAGCCGCGATCGGCAAGCGACAGATTGTTGGTGTTGAACGAGGCGGGGATGGTGATGCCGTAGGCACCGTAACCATAGAGCAGGCAGGGCGCCGAACCGTCGAGCGGCGTGTCCTTGCGATAGAGCAGCGAGACCGGCACCAGTTCGCCGTCGGGGGCGGGAGCCATCACCCGGCGCGTCACATAGTCTTCCGGGTTATGGCCGGAGGGCACTTCCTGCGTCTTCAGAAGCACCCGCTCGCGGGTTACCATGTCGTAGTCGAAGAGCTGGCTTGGCGTCGTCATCGAGGAATAGGAGAAGCGGATGACGTTCGTGTCGTATTCAGCAGCTCCCGAGAGCCCGAGCGAATAGGCTTCCTCGGCAAAGGCGATGGCGTGCTCATCTCCGGTCGCCCGGTCGCGCACGACGATCCGCGGCAGGCCCTCGCGCCGCTCCAGCCAGACGAGATGGCGCGCAAACGCCATGTGGCTGATGATGAGCCGGCCGGGCTCGTGCGGTACGATCTCTTTCCAATTCTCCTTGCCCGGCGCCTCAACCGGCGCTTCCATGATCTTGAAATCCTTGGCGTCGCCGTCATTGGTGAGAATGTAGAAGACGTCGCCGCCTTCCGTCATTGAATATTCGACGCCTTCCTCGCGAACCGCGACCAGCTTGGGCTCGGCCGTCAGGTCCTTGGTGGAGATGAGCCGGTATTCCGACGTCTCGTGGTCGTGGATGTCGATATAGATGAAGTCGTCCAGCAGCGAGCCGCCGACACCCATGAAGAAGCCGGGGTCCTTCTCCTCGTAGACCAGCCGGTCGCCGGTCTGCGAGGTGCCGAGGATATGATGGAAGACCTTGGACGGCCGGTGATTTTCGTCCTGCAGCGTATAGAAGAAGCTCTTGCCGTCCGGCGCCCACACGCCGCCGCCGCCGGTATTCTCGATCACGTCGGAGAGATCCTCGCCGGTCGCAAGATCGCGGATGCGCAGCGTGAAATATTCGGAGCCCTTGTCGTCATAGCCCCAGATGCCGAAGCCGTGATCGGTGGAATTGTCGATGCCGGAAAGCCGGAAATAATCCTTGCCCTCTGCTTCCTTGTCGCCGTTAAGCAGCACATGCTTCTCGCCGCCGTCGCGTGGGGTTCGGAAGAAGTGCGGCTGCTCTCCGCCCGTCACGTAAAGCGTACCATAGGCGTAGGGTCCGTCCTTCATCGGCACGGAGCTGTCGTCTTCCTTGATGCGGCCTCGCATTTCGGCAAACAGCACCTTTTGCAGTTCGGCCGTATCGCCCATGCCGGCTTCCATATAGGCGTTCTCGGTTTCCAGATGGGTCCGGATTGCCGGATCGAGAAGCGAGGGGTCCTTGAACATCGCCTGCCAGTTCTCGGCCCGCATCCAGGCATAATCGTCCGTGCGGGTAATGCCGTGGCGGGTATCGGTGACCGGCTTCTTCTCGGCTACGGGCGGGCTCGGCAGGTTTTGGAAAGGCGTTTTCGGGGAGAGGGACAAGGCGGGTCTCCGGCAGGAATGAAGGTGTGCCAGAGATAGGGGCAGGCGAGGGTGAGGGCAAGCCGTGAGCTGGGGCCTCTCATACGAAGATATCTCCTTCCTCCCGCACGAGTTCACCCAGAAACTCGATGACGGCCTTGAGCCGCATCAGGTTGCGGCCGCTTTCGTGATAGGTCGTCCAGTAGGCGCGCCTTATCGTCACCTCCGGCAGCACCCGCACGAGTTCGGTATATTGCCGGGCGATGTAGTCGTGCAGGATGCCGATGCCGGCGCCGGAGCGCACCGCTTCCGTCTGGCCGATGGCGCTGGAAATCTCGAAGCTCGCATCCCAGTTGCGCATGATCTCCCCGGTGAAATTGAGGGAAGGGGAGAAGATCAGGTCTTCCACGTAGCCGACGCGCGCATGGTCCTTCAGCGCTTCCACGCTCTCCGGAATGACGGCCTCCGCAAGATAGGCTTTCGAGGCGTAGAGCCCAAGCGTGTAGTCGGTGAGCTTGGAGGATACGAGCCGGCCCTGTTCCGGCTGCTCGATGGTGATTGCGATATCCGCCTCGCGCTGCGACAGCGAAAAGGAGCGGGGCACCGGTACCAGTTGCAGCTTGAGTTCGGGATGGCGGCGTGTGAGGCGGCCAAGCCGCGAGGCGAGGAAGGATACGCCGAAGCCGTCCGGCGCGCCGATCCTGACCGTGCCGGCTATCGCCGTATCGATCCGGCCGGTGCTTGCCTGTGCGGCCAGCATCTCCGTCTCCATCCGCTCGGCGGCCCGGAAGAAAACCTCGCCTTCCGCCGTCAGTTCGCAGCCATTGGTGCGGCGAATGAGAAGCCGCGTGCGCAAATCTTCTTCCAGTGCAGTGACGCGCCGCCCGAGCGTGGCATGGTTGATGCCGAGCCGTCGTGAGGCCGCGAGGATCTGTCCTGAACGAGCCACCGCCAGGAACATTCGTACGTCATCCCAGTTCATTCCCGCTCACCTCGTCCCGGTTAATTCCCCTCCCCAACCCCTCCCCAAAAGGGGAGGGGCTTAACCTGCCGCCCCCTTCGGTTCGCCCTGCGAAATGGTCGAGAGGGTTCCGCGAGTTCTCTCCCCCCTTGTGGGGGAGATGGCCGGCAGGCCAGAGGGGGATTTACCTCCACCGCATTCCCTCTGCGGGAAGAGGTTTTTAAAACCAGACTTCAATCCTTGCACAACGGATGCGTAAACTATGGCGTTGCGTTGTGCAATCATGAGGGTATCCTCTGCCTATCGAGAAAACACTGGAGGAGCATTCCATGCGCGAGATTGGTCATTTCATCGGCGGCAAGCATGTCGCCGGCACCAGCGGCCGCACGGCCAACGTCTACAATCCCGCCACCGGCGAGGTGCAGGCCCAGGTGGCATTGGCGAGCGTCGCCGATGTCCGCGCCGCGGTCGAGAACGCCAGGGAAGCCCAGGTCAAGTGGGCGGCCACCAACCCACAGCGCCGCGCCCGCGTGTTCATGAAGTTCGTGGATCTCCTGAACCAAAACATGGATGAGCTCGCTACGCTGCTGTCCAGCGAGCACGGCAAGACGGTGGAGGATTCGAAGGGCGATCTCGTGCGTGGCCTGGAAGTCTGCGAGTTCGTCATCGGCATCCCGCATCTCTCCAAGGGCGAGTTCACCGAAGGCGCCGGGCCGCATATCGACATGTATTCGATGCGCCAGCCGGTCGGTATCGGCGCGGGCATCACGCCCTTCAACTTCCCGGCCATGATCCCGATGTGGATGTTCGCGCCTGCGATCGCCTGCGGCAACGCTTTCATCCTGAAGCCGTCGGAGCGCGATCCGTCCGTGCCGCTGCGCCTCGCGGAACTGATGATCGAGGCAGGACTTCCGGCCGGCGTGCTGAACGTCATCAACGGCGACAAGGCCGCGGTCGACGCGATCCTTGCCGATCCGGATATCGGCGCGGTGTCCTTCGTCGGCTCGACCCCGATCGCCCGCTACGTCTATGGCACGGCGGCGATGAACGGCAAGCGCGCCCAGTGCTTCGGCGGCGCCAAGAACCACATGATCATCATGCCGGATGCCGATATGGACCAGGCCGTCAACGCGTTGATGGGCGCGGGCTACGGCTCTGCCGGCGAGCGCTGCATGGCGGTTTCGGTTGCGGTTCCGGTGGGCGACGATACCGCCGACCGTCTCGTGGAAAAGCTCATCCCGAGGATCGAGTCGCTGCGCATCGGCCCCTATACCGACGAGAAGGCCGACATGGGCCCGGTCGTCACAAAGGATGCCTATAACCGCATCAACGGCCTGATCGGCAAGGGCGTCGAGGAAGGCGCCAAGCTCCTGGTCGATGGCCGCGGTTTCAAGCTGCAGGGCTATGAAGAGGGCTATTTCGTCGGCGGCACGCTGTTCGACCACGTCACCGCGGACATGGAAATCTACAAGACCGAAATCTTCGGTCCCGTCCTCTCGGTCGCCCGCGCCAAAAACTATGAGGAAGCCCTGTCGCTGCCGATGAAGCACGAATACGGCAACGGCGTCGCGATCTTCACCCGCGACGGCGATGCGGCGCGCGATTTCGCGTCCCGCATCAACATCGGCATGGTCGGCGTCAACGTGCCGATCCCGGTCCCGCTTGCCTATCACTCCTTCGGCGGCTGGAAGGCTTCGTCCTTCGGCGATCTCAACCAGCACGGCATCGATTCCATCAAGTTCTGGACCCGCACCAAGACGATCACCGCCCGCTGGCCCTCCGGCATCAAGGACGGCGCCGAGTTCGTCATGCCCGTCATGCGGTAAGTCGAACTCCAAAAGACAAACACATTCTGCGGGCTCCTTCGGGAGCCCGTTTTTGTTCCAGGTGTTGACCTTTTATCCCATCGTCCTAATTTAGCGCGCTGTAGGAGTGGGGAGTACCATGGTCTACGAGTGGGATGAGAAGCGCGCCCGCCGCGCTCAACGCATCAGAATGAGTCTGAGCCTGCTGGTCGCTGCATGTGTTGTGGGAGTTCCCGTCTGCATAGCGGCGGCGCTGGATATCGTGCCCGCGTTCTGATCCGTTCGATCAGGGCTGGCGCTCGGTAATCGAACAGACAAACGAAAATGGCCGGAGCGTTGCGGCCCCGGCCATCCGTAATTCAGTAGTGCCGAAAGCTCAGCTTTCCGGGCCTTCGTTGAAGCCGACCTTATCGACCAGTTCGGAGGCCTTCTTGCGGTTGGCCGCGATGTCCGAGAGCGGCAGCGTATCCGCCTTGATGGGGCCCCAGGCCTTCACCACGTCGGAAGGCTCGGCGCCCGGCATGACCGGATATTCGTAGACCTGCTCGCCATAGATCTTCTGCGCTTCGCCGGAAGCCAGGAATTCCATCAGCTTCAGGGCGTTTTCCTTGTTCGGCGCGTTCTTGGCGAGCGCCATGCCGGAAATGTTCACATGCGTGCCGCGATCGGCGGAGTTCGGGAACAGGATCTTGATGGCGGCTGCCCATTCCTTCTGTTCCGGCTCCTTTTCGTTGGTCTGCATCAGGCCGACGTAATAGGTGTTGCCGAGCGCGATGTCGCATTCGCCGGCCAGGATCGCCTTGGCCTGGTCGCGGTCGCCGCCGGCCGGCTTGCGGGCGAGATTGTTCTTGAAATCGTTCAGCCACTTCTCGGTATATTCCTCGCCATGGGCGGCGATCATCGAGGCGAAGAGGCCGATATTGTAGGAGTGCTGACCGTCGCGGATGCAGATCTTGCCCTTCCACTTGGGATCGGCGAGCTCCTCATAGGTGATCGTGTCCTGGCTGACGCGATCCTTCGAGGCGTAGATGACGCGGCCGCGCGTGGTGAGTCCGAACCATTCCCCCTGCGGATCGCGGAAATTGGCCGGGATGTCCTTGTTGATGGTCTCGTTGTCCGTCACCGGCTGGGTGACGCCGCCGTCCTTGGCCTCGACGAGACGGGAGATGTCGACCGTCATGATCACGTCGGCGGGCGAGTTCACGCCTTCCGCCTGGATGCGCTCCACGAGGCCCTTGTCCAGGAAGAGGACGTTGGCGGTGATGCCGGTCTCCTTCGTGAAAGTGTCCAGCAGCGGCTTGATCAGGTCCGGCTGGCGATAGGAGTAGATGTTGACCTCGCCATCGGCCGCCGCGACGGAAGCGGTTGCCAGCACGGATGCAGCCGCAAGTAGAAGTTTGTGCAGGTTAGAGCGGTTGCCTTTCATGACTGTCCTCCTATGATTGTCTTTGTTGACGACAAAGGTCATGATTTGGTTCGCTCGTCAATATGCCCGAATGGCCGCTGCATAAAAGTTGATCACGATTTTCTTATTTTGGAATTGTTCAAAACTAGCAAAGCCCCTATATATGGATCGTTAACGAACTCCGGAGACCGGTATGCGCCTGACGAAACAGACAAATTACGCAGTCCGCATGTTGATGTACTGCGCTGCCAATGAAGGGCACCTGAGCCGCATTCCCGAGATTGCGAAGGCTTACAACGTCTCCGAGCTCTTCCTTTTCAAGATCCTGCAGCCGCTCAACAAGGCTGGTCTGGTGGAAACCGTGCGCGGCCGCAATGGCGGCGTGAAGCTCGGCCGGGCGGCGGACCGCATCACGCTTTTCGACGTGGTGAAGGTGACCGAAGAAAACTTCGCCATGGCCGAATGCTTCGAGGACGGCGTGGTGGAATGCCCGCTGGTCGATAGCTGCGGCCTCAACGCGGCGCTGCGCAAGGCGCTCAACGCCTTCTTCGGCGTGCTGGCCGAATACACGATCGACGACTTGGTGAAGGCCCGCCCGCAGATCAATTTCCTGCTGGGTCTCGATGAGACGAACCTGGCGAGGACCCGTCCTGCGGTATCGGCTCCGGCCGCCTGATCTTTCTCCTGTCTTTCAACGTTTGCCATCCGGCGCCTGCCTTGCAGCGCCGGATGTTTCATTTCTGCCCTCCGGCAGGTTGACCTTCCGTGCCTGGTGAATAGAAGGGAATATCCCTTCCGTCCGCTTCCCGGCTTTTGATTCCGCCGAAGGCTTCATCATGTCACGTCCGGATATCCGCGCCTTTGTGCTCACCCTGCTGATTGGCGGCGGTGGCGCGCTCGTCGCCTATGCGCTCGCCTTTCCTGCCCCCTTCCTCATCGGTCCGGCGCTGGCCGTCACCATCGGCGGGCTTTGCGGGCTGAAGCTCACCGTGCTGCAGCAGGTGCGAAACGTCTGCTTCGTCATCATCGGCGTATCCATGGGGACGGGGCTGACGCCGGAGGTGATCGTCGCGGCGAAGACCTGGCCGCTCAGCTTCGTCATGGTCCTGGTCGCCGTCGTCATCCTTCTTCACAGCGGTGCCTGGGTCCTGCAGCGGCTGTTCGGCTATGACCGCGTTACCGCGCTGCTCGCCGCCTCGCCGGGGCATCTGAGCTATATCATGAGCCTGGCGGCCGAGACCCGCAGCGACATGCTGGTGGTCGGCATCGTCCAGAGCGTCCGGGTTCTGGCGCTGACGCTCACCGTGCCGCTGATCGTCGAGTTTCTCGATCTCGCCGGCGCCGCTCCCGCTCTGCCGGCAGAGACGATGAACCTCCTCGTGCTGGCCGTCACGCTTGCCGCGGCCGTCGCGCTCGGCCTGCTTTTCCTCCGCTGGCATTTTCCGGCAGCGCTACTTCTCGGCGGCGTCGTGGCGACCGCCGCGACGCATGTGACCGGCCTCGTCTCCGGCGCGGTCCCGGATTGGATACTCACGCCGACCTACGTGGTCCTCGGCTGCGTCATAGGCACCCGTTTTTCCGGCGTTTCGATCACCGCGCTGAGGTCGGCCTTCGTCGCCGGCATGGTGCTGACGGTGGTCGTCACGGCGCTTGCGGCCTCCATGGCGGCTTGCGTTTCCTATCTGACGGGTGTGCCGCTCGATGCGGCGCTCATCGCCTTTTCCCCAGGCGGGCTGGAAACCATGGCTGCCATGGCGGTGATGCTGAACGCCCACCCCACCTATGTCGGCGCCCATCACGTGCTGCGGCTGATGTTCCTGTCCGCGCTGATGCCGCTGGTGCTGGGCAAGGATGCCCGGCAAAAGCCCTAATTCGGGACTGGGGGCTTGTGCAAATCCGCGCGGCGATGGATATCGGCATGCGCGAGTTCTTGAAGAGTGGAAGAAAAATGTCGGATATCAGTGCGCGCCCGCCTCGGGCGATCATCGTCATGGGCGTCAGCGGTGCTGGAAAATCCTCGGTCGGAGAGCTCCTGGCCGAACGCCTCCATTGCGCCTTCGCGGAGGGCGATCGCCTGCATCCGCCGGCCAATGTCGAAAAGATGGCGAAGGGAATTCCGCTGACGGACGAGGACCGCTGGCCCTGGCTCGATCTCGTCGGCGAGGAACTGGCCTCCGCCCTGAGACGTGGCGAAACCCTGGTTCTTTCCTGTTCGTCGCTCAAGAAGATCTACCGCGAGCGTCTGCGCAAAGCCTCCGGCGGAGAACTGTTCTTCGTCTTCCTCAAGGGCACGCCGGAACTCCTCCAGGTGCGTATGGGCGAGCGGACGGGACACTTCATGCCCACCTCGCTCCTGCAAAGCCAGCTTGCGACGCTGGAAAGCCCCGAGGGGGAAGAGGGGGTGGCGACGGTCGATATCGACGCAAGTCTGGAAGTGATCGTCGACAAGGCTTACGAAGGCCTGACCAAGTTTTGGTCCGCCTGATACCGTTTCAAAAAGGGGCGTATTCCGATAACGGCCCCGCATAAAAGTATTACCTAAAAAAATATTGCGAACAAGCTCTTCGAACATCTTGCCGTTTCGAAAAAAGATACATTTCTAGTGTATAGGACGTTTCCGTTTAGCCTCTGAAACGCTCCATGGCTCTGCGCGCGCCTCGGGGGAAACTCCGAGTGCCCGCAGTCATCGAAACTGTGAATGTTCAGGAGACGCTTTCCGGATGTCAGACTCGACGCAAGGCCCTGCGCGCAGCAAGCTTCGCAGGGTGCCCAAACAGGAGAGAAGCCGCGAGCGTATCGACGAAATCCTGAAGGTGTCCATGGACCTGATCGGCAGGAAGGGCATCGATGCGGTGACGATGAAGGAGATCGCCGCTCTCTCGGGCGGTCCGATCGCATCCGTCTATCAATACTTCCCGAACAAGTCCGCGATCGTGGCGATGCTTTACGAGCGCTATGCCGAGGAGGTCCTCGGTCTTGTCATGGAATGTACCAGCGGCGTCGAAAATCGCGAGGATGCCTTCCGCGCCGTGGAAGACCTCTTCGAGAACTATTTCCAGGCGGTCCGCGGCAATCCCCCCTTGCAGGACCTCATCAACGCCATCCAGGCGGACAAGACGCTTTCCGACATGGATATCGCCCATTCGCGCATCCATTCCCGGATATTCATCGAAGCCACCCGGAATTTCGTGCCGGAGCCGTTGCACGAGCAGTATGGCCGGTCCGTCTTCCTGATGTTCCATCTTGCGGTCGGCGCCGTGCGGCTTGCGCTTCTGGTGGGCGAGGGGGAGGCGGCGCTCGTCATCGCGGATTTCAAGAACTGTGCGAAGGTTCAGCTCAGCCAGTTCATCGAGGGCAGCTTTCCGGACTTCGGATAAAAGCAATTCCAGGAAAAGTGGACACCGGTTTTCCGTCCGGAATTGCATATGTCATTTTGACTGGTCAAAGGCCCAGCCGGTCCCGCAATCCGTACCACCAGGCGCCCAACATGGTGAGCGGCACGCGGAAAGTCCGCCCGCCGGGGAAGGGCAGGTTCGGCAGCGAGGCCCAGATGTCGAAGCGCTCCGCGTGTCCCGCCACCGCCTCGCCGAGGATTTTCCCGAGCAGATGCGTGGTCGTCACTCCGTGGCCGCTATCGCCATGCGAGAAATAGATCTTGTCGGAAAGCCTGCCCATGTGTGGGATGCGGGTGAGCGTCAGCGCGAAATTGCCGCTCCAGGCATAGTCGATCTTCACGTCCTTCAACTGCGGAAAGGTCTTCAGCATGTTGGGGCGGATGACGCCGGTCAGGTCTCTCGGATCGTTCCCGCCATAGCCGATGCCGCCGCCATAGAGCAGGCGGTTGTCGGAGGTGCGGCGATAGTAGTCGAGAATGTAGTTGGCGTCCTCGACGCAATAGTTCGCCGGCAGCAGACTTTCGATCAGGTCGGGGGCCAGAGGCTCGGTGGTCATCACTTGGCTTGAGACCGGCATCATGCGGCCATGGATTTCCGGCAGCAGCGGCGCGAGATAGGCATTGCCGCAGACAAGCACGTAGGAGGCCTTTACCGAGCCCTTCGCGGTCCGCACGACGGGCTTGTCGCCCATATCGAGGCCAGTCACGCGCGATCCCTCGAATATGCGGCAGCCGAGGCTTTCCGCGGCGGTTGCTTCGCCAAGCACGAGGTTGAGCGGATGGATATGGCCGCCCAACCTGTCGATCATGCCGCCGGCATAGCGCTCGGTCTTCACGTATTGGCCGACATCCGCCTTCGGGATCATTTCGAGCCCGGTATGGCCGTGCCTTTCCCAATCGGCCTTGTGGGCCTCCATCTCGCGGATCTGCTTCTCCGTGAAGGCGGCGAAGAAGCCGCCTGCCACGAGGTCGCAATCGATGCCGTATTTCGCGACGCGGCTGCGGATGATCTCCCCGCCTTCGAGCGACATCGCGCCGAGCTTCACCGCCTTGTCGCGGCCATAGCGCCCGGCGATCGTCGCAAGATCGCGGCTGTAGCCGTTGACGATCTGCCCGCCATTGCGGCCGGATGCGCCGAAGCCGATCCTTGTCGCCTCCAGCACCACGACGGAATAGCCGCGTTCGGAAAGTTCGAGCGCCGCAGAAATGCCGGTGAAGCCTGCGCCTATGACGCAGACATCGGCTTGTGTCTCGCCTTTAAGGGCAGGGCGGATGCGCTTGTCGTTCGCGGAAGCCGCGTACCAGGAGTTCGTATGGCCGGGATTGTCGCTGGTCATCATCCGTAAAGTTCCAGCCGTATCCGCCGGTTAGATGCCGAACCTTTCCGGCCGGTAGGCGGAAATGTCGATCAGCGTCTTCTCGCCCGTGATCGCCTCGGCGATGACCTGGCCGGTAATAGGGCCGAGGGTCAGGCCGTGATGCGCATGGCCGAAGGCGAACCACAGGCCCTTGTGGCGCGGCGCCTTGCCGATCACCGGCATCATGTCCGGCGTGCAGGGGCGGGCGCCCATCCAGGGCTCCTGGTCCAGCCGCTCGGCGAGCGGGAAGATCGATTGGGCGACCTTTTCGGCGCGCTCGAGCTGCACCGGCGTCTTCGGCGCATCGCGCATCGCGAACTCGGCACCGGTGGTGAGCCGGATGCCCTGGTTCATCGGCGCGAGGAAATAGCCGCGCTCGGCATCCATGGTCCAGCCGTTGAGCTTCGCGTTCCCCTGAGTGGCATAGTGCATGTGATAGCCGCGCTTGACGCCGACGAGGAAGTCGTAGCCGAGCGGCTTGGTCACCGTGTCGGACCAGGGACCGAGCGCCACGACCACGTCCTTTGCCTCCACCGTGCCGTCGCCGGCCACGATCCGCCAGCCGGTCGAGGTCTGGGAAAGGCTCTTGGCGTCGCCTTTCAGGATGCGCCCGCCGAGCTTTTCGAAGAGCGCCACATAGGCGCGCGTCAGCGCCAGCGGGTCCTTCACCGACCAGGGATCGAGCCATTTGAGACCGCCGACGAAATCGCGGGAAAGGTGCGGCTCCTGGGCGGCGATATCGGCGGGCGTCAGGTCCTGGTACTTGACGCCGTATTCGCCGGCCAGCCGTTCGGCCTCCTTCATTTCGCCGTCATGCTTGGCGGAAGTGCGGAACACCTCCGTCCAGCCGTCCTTCTGGATCAGATCCTCCGCCCCGGCCGCCTCGATCAGCTCGTTATGGGTGGAGATCGAATGCTCGATCAGCGGCGCATAGGCGCGCGCGATCATCTGGTGCCGGGAAAGATTGGAATGCCACCAGTATTTGGCAAGGAAGGACGTGACCCTGGGGATCGCCCGCCAATGGTAATGCGCGTCGATGCGGTTGTTCAGCGCATAACGCAGGATCATCCCGAACTGCTGGGGAAAGCCGTAGGGCACGACGCCCTCGCGCTGGATGAGGCCGGCATTGCCGTAGGAGGTCTCCAGGCCCGGTTCGCGCCGGTCGACGAGAACGACCGATTTGCCCCGCCTTGCCAATTGCAGCGCTGTGGAAACGCCGATGATGCCGGCTCCCAGAACGATCGCATCCGCACTCATGATATGCATTACCCCAGTCTTTTTCGAGTTGATCCGAACATGCCCATCCGGGTGCTGCGGTGCAAATGAAAAATCGCCGCGCGCCC
This sequence comes from Rhizobium sp. LC145, assembly GCF_001005825.1. Classification (GTDB taxonomy): domain Bacteria; phylum Pseudomonadota; class Alphaproteobacteria; order Rhizobiales; family Rhizobiaceae; genus Neorhizobium. The sequence continues at coordinate 120,485 of NZ_LBHV01000007.1, read as the reverse complement.
GTAAATCCACCGGCTCTCCCGAGGGACGCGGCAGGCTCGCTGCTGTTGATCCTGATGCCGCAGCGATCACATCTTCTCGTTTCCCGTCATGGTAGGTGGCAATGCGGGAACCCCTTACATAGTTTCCCGCCGTCCGATTCACCTTGGATGGAGCAATATGAAGACCCAATTGTCCCTGGCGGCCTTCGCCTTTCTTGCTGCCCTGCCGGCACACGCGCTCGCGCTCGATCCGGGCATCGTCAAACAGCTCAATGCGCTTGCTCCCGAAGAGCGGCGCGAGCAGCGTTGCGATATGGAAGCGATGCAGCGGATCAAGGAAGACACCAAGAGTTTCCGTCCGGACAAGGTGATCGCCTATACGTTCGGCGATCCGGTTCGCGAGGGTGATGCCATCGAGGCGCCCGGCGCCGTCTTCCGCAGCGGCGGCGATTGGTATCGGCTGGAATACGAATGCAGGACAGGCGACCAGGGCCTCAAGGTGCTGTCCTTCGACTACAAGATCGGCAACCGCATCCCGCGGGAGGAATGGGGCCAGCATTATCTCTATGAGTGAATGCGGCGTGGGCGTATCAGCCCGGCAGATGCGGCACCGTCTTCCGTTCCGGGAAAAGCTCGTTCAGCACCGTCATCATGATGAGCGATAGCGGCAGCGCCAGCATGGCCCCCACCGCCCCCCACATCCATGTCCAGAACAGGATGGCGACGAAGACGAGGAAGGGATTGATCTCCCACTGACGCCCCATGACCGCGGGGAAGATCAGGTTTTCCATGACCAGGTGGAGAGAGAAGAAGACGGCCGCCGGAATGAGCCCGAGGATCAGCGCCTCATGGGTGAGAATGCCGGCGACCGCGACCGAAATGGTCATCAGCGTGATGCCGAGAAAGGGAATGAAGCTGGAGAGGAAGGCGAACATTGCCCAGAGCACCGGCATCGCGAGCCCGCCGAAATAGGCGATCAGCGCCATGCTTACCCCGAGCGCCAGGTAAATGAGCGTGGCGGTCGCGAAATAATAGCCGAGCACATGATCGATCGAGTTCAGGACGCGGATCGCCACCAGCCGCTGCCGGCGGGTCGGGAAGGCGAGAATGATGGTGCGCCGGAGCTTCAGCCGCCCGTAAAGGAAGAGCAAGAGGGCGCCGAAGAAGATCAGCGCCTGGATGATGGCGGGCGTCAGGCTGGCGGTGAGCACTCCGAGTATGTTGCTGGAATTTTCGATGAGCGACTGCACCGACATCGGCCCGGTATCGAAACTCGCGGGCGAGATGTTCAGCCATTGCTGGCGTTCCAGATAGGGCAGGATGCGGTTGATGGTGCGCTCGATGGCGCTCGGCCCCTCGCGCACCAGCGTCGCGACGGGCTGCGCGAGCGAGTTGACGATGAAGAAGAACACCGCCGCCACCAGCGAGGACAACAGGACGGCGGTCGCAAAGCGCGGCATGCCGGCGCGCCCCAGCCGGTCCGCGGCAAGCCCGAGGATGAGCCCGACGACGACCGCGAGCGTCAGCGGGATCAGGATCAGCGACATGTAATGGACGATCCCGAAGCCGAGGATCATGAAGATGCCGATCACCGCCCAGGACGTCGCCACCTCCAGCGCCTCGCGGCCGAGCGGCAGCCGCTCGGGGGGCTCGACCTCGTCGGTATGAAGGGCCGCGTCATGCCCTCCGAGTTCCGGAACGGGTTTCTTCGGCGTCGCGCCCTGTCGGCTGTTGGTAGTCATGTCGTTTCCGGACTCCCGCTGCGAGCCCTCAACGCGAAAGCCCGAATCTGGTTCCGGAAGCCTGTCGCCGGCTCAAGCCGAAAGCGTCAGTCCTATGCCCCACGGATCCTTGAGAGACCAGCCCTCGCTGGTCTTGGACGTGGCGATCTCCTGCGCTTCAAGCGCGGCCAGCGCCTTGTCGAGCGCGGCTTTCTCGTTGAAGCGGATCGTGTAGCCGGAAAGCCCGGTCATGTTGGCCTGCCGGGCACCGGCGCCGCGGCTGTTCCAGATATTGGCGGCGATATGGTGATGATAGCCGCCGGTCGCGAAGAAGCTCGCGCCGGGATAGCGCGCCATGATCTTCAGACCCAGCACGTCGCGATAGAAGGCGTCCGCCTGTGGGATATCGCCGACCTGCAGATGGATGTGGCCGATCGCGGTGCCATCCGCCATGCCGTCCCAACCGTCCTTCGGGGCGCTTTCGTAAAGCTCCTGCAGATTTAGGCGGCGCGTCGCCATCTCCACCGTGCCGTCCTCTTGGTAAGTCCATTCCTCCGGTGCACGGTCGCGATAGATCTCTATGCCGTTGCCCTCCGGGTCGGAGAGATAGAGCGCCTCGCTGACCAGATGGTCCGAAGCGCCGTCGAGCGGCATGTCATTACCGGCGGCATGTGCCACCCAGCGGGCGAGTTCCTGACGGCTCGGCACCAGGAAGGCGGTGTGGAAGAGGCCTGCGGCATTGCGCGGCGCGCGGGCGGCGTCCTTCTCCATCGTCAGCGTCAGGAGCGGGCGGCCGCCGGCGCCGAGGATCTCGCCGCTCGGGCTCTTCTCGATCGACTTGAGACCGATGATCCTCTGGTAGAAATCGGAAACGCGCGGCAGGTCGGTAACGACGAGATGCACCTGGCCGATATGGGCCGGGCGCGTCAATGCGAACGGGGTGGCGGGCATGGTCATGGGTAAACACCTTCTGGACGGCGGGATGCGGAAGGCCGCCAACGATCGTCAAACTCGAGCCTCAATATCGGCAAGATCGGATGTTCACGATAGTGCAACGATCGGCGATTATTTGTTTCGCAATTGTTGACGCAAGTCGCGCCGTGATCGAGAAACGCAAACCGCTGCAACCGAGTGTGATGGGGCGCGGTCTTGCCGCCGCCGCCCGCCCGCGACATTCTATAAATGCCGGTTGGGCGATAGTCTGGACGGGATGGTCATGAGCGAGCTTTTCAATTTCGGGCGCAATTACGATTTCCATGAGCTGGTGGCCGATGGCATCGTCCACGGCATCGGCATCGTATTTGCGCTGGTCGGCGCCACGGCCCTCATTTTCTATGCGACCGTCTGGTCGAGCCATGGCGAGATCGCCGCGGCGTGGATTTACGGGCTCGGCCTGGTGCTCTGCCTCTCCATCTCCTTCACCTACAACATATGGCCGCATTCCCGCACGAAATGGCTGCTGAGAAGGCTGGATCATTCGGCGATCTTCATCCTGATCGCCGCCACCTATACGCCCTTCCTGCAGCGCGGAGCCCATGAGCCGCTGATCCTCTTCATGCTCGTCATGATCTGGCTGGTTGCTATCAGCGGCATTATGCTCAAATGCGTCTTTCCGGGCCGCTATGACAGGCTGGCGATCCTGCTCTATCTCGCCATGGGCTGGAGCGGCGTGATCGTCGCGGGGCCGCTGTCGCAATATCTGCCGGCAATCACGCTGTGGCTCATCATCGTCGGCGGGCTCATCTATTCGCTGGGCGTCATCTTCCACGTATGGGAGCGGCTGCGCTTCCAGAACGCCATCTGGCACGGCTTCGTGGTGGCCGCCGCCGCCGTCCACTACAGCGCGGTGATGACCTGTTTCAGCCTCTCGCAGTCGAGCTTCTGAGAAGCAGCGGGCCTTTGCCGATATCGCTGGACAAGTGCTGACGCATTCCACTATGAGAGAACATAATATATATCATAGTGGACAAGCTTATGAAGCCTGCGATCGAAATACGCGATGCCACCGAGGCCGACCTTCCGGGCATTCTGGAAATCTACAATGACGCGGTGGCCAATACCACGGCGATCTGGAGCGAGACGCTGGTGGACCTGAAAAACCGGCAGGAATGGCTGGCGGCGCGAAAATCGCGCGGGTTTCCGGTGCTGGCCGCGATTTCGGATGGCAAGGTGGTGGGCTACGCCTCCTATGGCGACTGGCGGGCCTTCGACGGCTACCGCCACACCGTCGAGCATTCCGTCTATGTTCATAAGGCGGCGAGGGGTCTCGGCATCGGCCGCTCGCTGATGCGGGCGCTGATCGAGCGTGCCGCGGACGCGAAGGTCCATGTGATGATCGCGGGGGTCGGGGCGGAAAACCCCGCCTCTATCCGCCTGCATGAAAGCCTCGGCTTCCGCATGGTCGGCCGCTTCTCCGAAGTCGGTACCAAGTTCGGCCGCTGGCTGGACCTCGCCTGCCTGGAGTTGAGGGTCGAGCCGAGGGACTGAATGAGAATACGTTGCTAACTATTATCAGCCTGTGCTAGATTTCCGGTAGAGGTGACGACATGGCCAGCAGCGCGAATCTCGGGAAAAGACTGGAAGACTACGTCGACGAGCTGGTGAAAACCGGCCGCTATAACTCGCGTAGCGAGGTCTTGCGGGAAGGGGTGCGGCTGGTGGAAGAACGGGAGAAGCGGCTTGCGGCTCTCGATGCGGCGCTGGCGGAAGGGCTTGCCGATGCAGATGCGGGGCGAGTGAAGCCGGCGAGCGAAGTGCTCGCATACTTTCAGGCCAAATACGAAAAGATGATGAAAGACGGCGACACGTGATCGTTGTCTATACCGCAAAATCCCACGCTGACCTTGATCGCATTTGGCAGTTCATTGCTCCGGATAACCCTGGCCGGGCGATGACTTTCGTCCGTGAGCTTGTGCAGCGGTGCGAACGGCTAACGGATTTTCCCTATCGGTTTCCCCTTCTTCGGAGATACGAGCATACGGGAATTCGTCGCCTGCGGCACGGTGAGTATCTTATCTTTTATCGTGTCAGCGAAACCCAGATCGACATCCTGCACGTTATCCACGGTGCCCAGGATTACGAGACAATCCTTTTTCCGAGCGACGAATAAGTCAGCTTCTCTGCAGGGCCAGGTGCGTGCCGAGCCCGACGAGGAGCGCCCCGCCGGCCCTCTGCATCAGCCGCTGGGCACGGCCCGAGTTCCGCAGCTTGCCGATGACGGCGCCTGCCAGCAACACGCAAACGATATCGGCCGACGAGAACATCAGGTTGACGATCGTGCCGAGGATGACGAACTGGAGCCAGATCGGGAAAGTGGCCGAGGCATCCACGAATTGCGGCAGGAAGGCCAGGAAGAAGATCGCCGTCTTCGGATTGAGCACTTCGACGGTGACGCTTTCGAAAAAGGCGCGGCGGCCGGATTTCCGCGTGATCTCGGGAAGTTCGCCGCCGCCTGTCGCCTTGGTGCGGAAAAGGGTGATGCCGAGCCAGACGAGATAGGCCGCTCCCGCAAGCTTCACCGCCAGATAGAGGACCGGCACGGCGTGGAAGAGCACGGAAAGCCCTGCCGCGGCCGCAAGCACATGAGCATAGCCGCCGACATGAATGCCGAGCGTCGCCATGAGGCCGGCCCAGCGGCCGCGCGCGAGCGTCTGCGCGGCGGCGTAGAGCATGGCCGGGCCGGGAATGTAGGCGAAGACCGCCGTGGTGGCCAGAAAGGCGAGAAGCAGTTCGATCGATGGCATGGGCGGGCTCCAGGATATTCCCGCATCATTGCCGCAGCTTTCGGTTGTTCGCAAGCCTCATTGGAAGCCGGCCGGGCATGATGCCGGCCGGCTTCGATCGTATTCACGCCGCCGCCGCGGCAAGTTTTCGCTGCTCCTGCGTCAGTCCGTCATAGCCGTAGTCGCCGGGCGCGATCACGTGCACCACGACATAGGTTGCGACGGAGAGTTCCGGCCCGAGCACGGATTTCAGAAGCGCATGGCCCGCCTCGACGAAGCGCTGCCTCTCCTCCGCCGTGTTGGTCCCCTCGGTGATCTTGACCTCGATATGGCCGGCGACCGAGAGCGGCTTGCCGCCGACCGCCCAGCCGAAAAGTTCGGCCTGTTCGACAAGCACGGCGGTTGCCTCCGCGCGCTTGCGCATCAGCGTCACCATCAGCTTCGTGGCCTCCTCCTGCAGGTGGCGGATGTCGTTCTCGCCGATCTTCCGGCCGGCGATCGTGATGTGAACGAAAGGCATTTTTCGAACTCCTTTGCGGGTGTTGATCTTTCTTGACGGGATCAGCATGCGCCGGCATGATGGTTTTGAAAATCGCGTAGTTTAAAACAAATGATTTTGGAAAGCTGAATGGTTGCGATGCCCGTCAACATCGACATGGATGTGCTCAGAAGCTTCGTCACCGGCTTCGAGCTCGGCAGTTTCGCGCGAGCCGCCGACCGGCTCGGTCGCTCGCCCTCGGCCATCAGCCTGCAGCTTCGCAAGCTGGAGGATCAGGTCGGCCAGACCCTGGTAGCGAAGCAGGGCAGGGGGCTGATGCTCACCGAAGCGGGCGAGCTTATGCTGGGCTATGCCCGCCGCATTCTCGATCTCAACGACGAGGCGCGCATGGCGTTGCGGGGCCTCAACGCGCTGGAAGGCTGGGCACGCGTCGGCCTGCCGCAGGATTTTGCCGAAACCTGGCTTCCGGACTTGCTCGGACGCTACTCCCGGGCGCATCCGAAGGTGCGGGTCGAGGCGCGCGTCGATCGCGGGTCGGAACTGGTGGAGGCGGTGCAGCGTGGCGAGCTGGATTTCGCGCTGACCTGGGGCGATCTCGAAAGCGCCCATTCGCAGGTGGTTGCAAGGCGTCCTGTCTTCTGGATCGGCGGGTCGGGGGATTTCCGACGTGATGCCGCCGAACCGCTGCCGATGATCGCCTTCGATGCACCCTGCGCCTTCCGCCGCGTGGCGGTCGAGGCGCTGGAGGATGAAGGCGTCGCCTGGCGTCAGGTTTTCGCAAGCCCCAGCCTTGCCGGGCTGTGGGCGGCGGTGACGGCGGGTCTCGGCGTCACGCCGCGCACTCTGGAGGGCAAGCCGCCGCACCTCGTCACGCTCGATCCGAAGGAAGCCGGCCTCCCGCCGCTCGGCGAGGTCGATCTCGTCATCCATGCGGCCAAGGCGAAGGCCGAGCCGCATGTCGCGGAACTGCGGAACCTGGTGCTGGAGGCGATCGCCGGCCGCTGATTTTCAGCTCCTTCACCGCGCATCGCCGCCGCGATCTGCCCCTCACCCCAGCCCTCTCCCCGTTTTGACGGGGAGAGGGGACTTGCCTCATGTGGTGCTTGCGGAATGAAGAAGACGGCGCGGCATATCCCTTCTCCCCGCGAGCGGGGAGAAGGGGGCGGCAGCCGGATGAGGGGCATGCCCGTGGATCAACGAGAAAGCCTCCCCCGCCAATCGCCCTCGTGCCGATCGCCAGCCGTTCGGCCTCTTCGCGAAGATCGAGCGTCACAATCGTTCCGTTGCGAATGTCGCGCTTCAGCGTATCCTTGCGCTCGGGCTCGACCTTGATCTCGCCGGTCTCGAAGAGCCTCTCCAGCCGGCTGCGGGAAAGCCCGAGTTCTCCAGCCAGCAGCCGGTCGAGCCTGAGGCCGATCGGGAAGGGCAGGGCAAGCGTGATGCCAATCCTGCGCCAGCGCTCGGTCCCGGATATCGCCCCCTTGCGGACCTCGAACTCGGTGCTTTCCTCGATGCGGCTGGCCCTGGCCCTCAGCGCCTCCGCATCGAATTCCAGGCTTGCCACGAAGGCAGGTGCACTGGCCTGCAGGGCCTCCAGCACAGCGGGTTCGATCTGCCGCACGTTTTGCCGTTCGAGGATCGGCCGGTTCCAGGTCTTCTCGCAATCGATGCACCTGTAGATCAGCCAGGCGTCCAGCCTGCGGCCGTTTGCGTTGAGCCGCGTCTTGCCGCTGGAGCGGAAGGGCTTTTGAGCGCCGCAGCCGGAGCAGGGGAGGATGGGGCGGGGTGGGATTTTCGAAGTTACAGTCCATTCGACGTGAAGGATGTCGCACATGCCGTCTTGATCTTCCGGTCGGGAAGTTCATGCGGGAAATGGCACTGGAGAAGCCCTGATCGGGCGCGGCGTGGCGAATGTCCGGACTGTCGAAGAGATGAAGCGTCGGATGGTTTCAGGGCAGCGGAGGCCGCACTGGCACGAGCAATGCCAAACCGGTCTCAAGCCGCCACCCCGATGAACAGTCAGCCCATGCGTTCGCACGTCAGCGCGAGCCGCATGGCGGGTGAACCTGTCGAGACCGGGGATTACTTAGGCAAAGCGAACCTCAAAAGCCGACGCTCTTCGGCTGCAATGGATAACCGACCGGAGCGGAAAAGCAAGTCCGGCTCTCGCCCTTGGCGACTGTGACCTATATGGAAAGACAACAGAACAGGACGAGGTGAGGATCATGGACATCAAGCGCAGCGGATCGCAACCGTCGAGGCGGCAGCCTGCCGATTATTTCACCGGCACCGTCCGGCTGGACCCGGTCATCGAAACGCCGGACCCCGCCCGCGTGCGGGCCGCCGCCGTCACCTTCGAACCCGGCGCGCGCACCAACTGGCACACCCATCCGCTCGGCCAGACGCTGATCGTGACGGCGGGCTTCGGCCTTGCGCAGACCTGGGGCGGGCCGATCCGGGTCATCCGTCCGGGCGATGTCGTATGGTTTCCGCCGGGCGAGAAGCACTGGCACGGTGCCGCTCCGACCACGGCCATGACCCATATCGCCATTCAGGAAGCGCTGGACGGCTCGCCCGTCGACTGGCTCGAGCCGGTGACGGACGATCAGTATTCCGGCGAGCTCGCGAAGGATTAATCCACGAGGCGGATCGCTTCGTGGAGCCCATACCAGTCGTGCTTGCGCTTCGCCCAGAAGAGTGTGGCTGGCGCTGCGAACTTGGGCTCGCCGAAGCAGCCGACGGAAACGACGAGCTGTTCCGGGATCACCTCCGCCTCCATATAGACCAGCGAGCCGCAGGTCGGGCAGAAGATGTTATCCATCCAGTGGCCATTCTCGGTGATGCGGCGGAAGCGCCGCCGCTCGCCCTGGTCCTCGGTCACGGCGTCCCGCCGGAACCGGGCGCGATAGGCGAAGGCCGAGCCTGTCGCCCGCTGGCATTCAAGGCAGGCGCAGGCATAGACCCGGAGCGGCTCTCCCCGGAAGGAAAGCCGCAAGCTGCCGCAGGAACAGCTTGCGGTGTGGTCCGCCGGCATGTCCGGCCCCGTCATTTCGCCCCCATGAAGCGCGCCAACACGGCGAAATCGTCGTCCTGGTGGCCGTTGCGGAGCGCGGTTTCCAGAAGGCCCCCGAGCGCGTCCCCGAAGGCGGGGTTGAGGCCGCGTTCCGCGACGAGGTCGCGCAGGTGGTGGAAGGCGGAGCTATGGGCGGCGATCGTCGCCAGCGTTTCGGCGTCGCCGAGATCGCGGCCATCGCGGATGCGCTCCATCAGGTCTTGGCTGGCCCCGTCGATGATCGCCTGCGCCGCTGTCAGAAAACCGGCATAGGTGTCGAATTCGATGTCTTCCGCTCGGCAGATGGCGAGCGCCTGCAGCGTACCGAAGAGCGTGCCCCACATTTGGGAAAGCAGCGCGCTGTCGAGCGCCGAGGCCGTGCCGAAATCCTCGCCGACGAAGGCGGACTTGCCGCCGAGCGCCTTGAACAGCGCTTCGTGCTTGTTGAAATGCGCCTTCGAGCCGCTGTAGAGGATCACCGTTTCCGCCCCGCCGATGAAGTTCGGCGTCGCCATGATCGCGCCGTCCAGATAGGCAATGCCATGGTCCTCCGCCCACTTGCCGGTTTCGCGGGCGGTCTTCGGAGAGCCGGAGGTGAGCTGCACCAGGAGCTTGCCCTTAAGCGCCTCGGCGACGGCCGGTTTGCGCAATTGCGCGTCGGAAGCCTCGTAATCGAGAAGATTGACGATGACGATCTCCGCAGCTTCTGCCGCGCGCTCCGGCGTCGGCTCGGGGATTGCGCCGAAACCCGCCAGCGCTTGCGCCTTTTCAGCCGTCCTGTTCCAGACATGCACGCCGTGATCGGCTTCGAGCAGCGTCTTGACGAGTGCCGCGCCCATGCGGCCTGCGCCGAGAAAACCTATTGTGGTCATCGATCATAACTCCAATATTTGCGATGCCACCCTGATAGGACCGGGAAACCGCCGTGGTAAATTACCCACCTTCGGGTAAGCGGTTACGTTGAGGTAAGGAGAAGAGACCATGAAACGCCTGCCAGATGACGATTGCGGCTTCGCCACCGCCCTCAACGTGATCGGCGGAAAGTGGAAGACCGATATCCTCTGGGAGATCAACCTTGCGCCGCGCCGCTTCGGGGAACTGAGGCGCATCCTTTCGGGCGTCAGCGAGAAGGTGCTTGCCCAGCAGCTCCGCGAGATGGAGGCGGACGATCTCATTCGCCGCGAGGTGTTTCCGGGCAAGGTCCAGCGGGTGGAATATTCCGTGACCGATTTCGGCCGCAGCCTCAACGAGGCGGTGACGGTGATGGCGGACTGGGGCAAGGCCTTCGAGATCCGCATGGCGGAAAAGGCCGAAGAGGAGGCCCGCCCGCCGATGGCGTCCCCTGTGGCACTGAGAGCCTGATGCTGATCCGCAAACCGGTCCTGGAGAAGATCGTGGCGGGCGAGGTGACGCTCGCCTTCCGCCGCTGGAAGCGTCCGACGGTCAGAAGCGGCGGCCGGCTGCGCACCGCCGTCGGTGAGCTTGCCATCCATGATGTTTCGATTGTCGCCCCGGAAAGCCTGACTGCGGACGATGCCCGCGCCGCCGGCCATGCATCGCTCGATGCGCTGAGGAAGGAGCTTGCGGGCGAGGGGGAGATCTACCGCATTTCGCTTTCCTACGCAGGCGCGGACGGCCGCGCGGCGCTGAGGGAAGAGACGGAGTTCGATGAAGCCCAGCTCGCCACTCTCCACGGCAAACTCCGGCGCATCGATGAGCGCCTCGAAAGACCTGGCTGGACGCGGAATACGCTGCGCCTCATCGGCGAAAATCCGGGCCGCCGGGCGCAGGAGCTTGCCGATCTCCTCGGTATGGAAAAGGCGGCGTTCAAGACTGAGGTACGCCGCCTGAAGGAACTCGGCCTTACAGAAAGTCTCGAGACCGGCTACCGGCTCTCGCCAAGAGGATGGAAAGTGCTGGAGGGCGCTTGAGGAAGGCTATTTCCCTGGCTCGAACACCATGGCATGGCCGTTGATGCAGTAGCGCAGGCCCGTCGGCGGCGGGCCGTCGGGGAAGACGTGGCCGAGATGCCCGCCGCAATTGGCGCAGCGGATTTCCGTGCGCACCATGCCGTGGGAACTGTCGCGATGCTCGGTCACCGCGCCTTCCTTGACCGGCTCGAAATAGCTCGGCCAGCCGCAGCCGGAATCGAACTTGGTGTCGGATATGAACAGCGGCTCGTTGCAGCCGGCGCAGCGGTAGAGCCCCTTTTCCTTACTGTCCCAGTAAGGCCCGGTGAAGGCGCGTTCCGTGCCGGCCTGGCGCAGGATGCGATATTGCTCCGGCGTGAGCTGCTCGCGCCATTCGATGTCGCTCTTGTGGACTTTCGGCGTGGTGACGTCGGACATGGAAATCTTCCTCTCGTTTTCCCATAGATAGGGTCTGCCGGGTGCGACGAAAAGCCGGCTTTCTGTGCATCGCGCCCGAAAATTCTTGAGGCACCGGATTCATTCGCCTAATGAGGATAGTGCCGTCCGGACGGGGCGGATTCTGCAGTGAAGATCGGGAGAGGATATGGCTGCCAGCGCGCCGGCACTGACATTGTTGTGTCTCTTCCTGCCTTTCATCGCAGCCTTCCTGGCTCCGGTCCTCACACGCGCTTTCGGCCACAAGGCCGCCTGGCTGCTGGCGCTGGCGCCGGCCTTCGCCTTCCTGCATTTCGCGAGCTTTCTCGGCGAGGTGGCGGCGGGCGAGGTGGTCACCGGCGGCTATGCCTGGGTGCCGAGCTTCAATATCTCGTTTTCCTGGTTCCTCGATGGCCTGTCGCTCACCTTCGCGCTTCTGATCACCGGCATCGGCACGCTGATCGTGCTTTACTCCGGCGGCTACATGAAGGGCCATCCGCAGCAGGGGCGCTTCTTCTCCTTCATTCTGCTCTTCATGGGCGCGATGCTGGGGCTCGTCATTTCCGACAGCTTCCTGATGCTCTTCGTCTATTGGGAGCTGACCTCGATCACCTCCTTCCTGCTGATCGGCTTCGATCACGAGCGCCCGGAAGCCCGCCGCGCAGCACTTCAGGCCATGGTGGTGACGGGCGGGGGAGGGCTGCTGCTGCTCGCCGGCTTGATCTTCCTCTGGAACATTACCGGGGTCACTCAGCTCTCGTTGCTCGTGCATGTGGGCGATGGCCTCAGGGAAAGCCCGTTCTATCTCGCCGCACTTCTTCTGGTGCTCGGCGGCGCCTTCACCAAGTCGGCGCAGTTCCCGTTCCATTTCTGGCTGCCGAACGCCATGGAGGCGCCGACGCCCGTCTCGGCCTACCTGCATTCGGCCACCATGGTGAAGGCCGGCGTCTATCTCCTGATGCGGCTGAACCCGGTCATGGGCGATACGCCCGCCTGGCAGATCCTGCTGCCCTTCTTCGGCGGCGTGACGCTGATCGCCGGCACGCTGCTCGCCCTCCGCCAGACGGATCTGAAACTCATGCTCGCTTACACCACCATGGCCTCGCTCGGCCTGCTGGTGATGCTGACCGGTTTCGGCGCCGATCACGCGGTGGAGGCGGCGGTGCTCTATCTGGTCGCCCATTCGCTCTTCAAAGGCGCGCTCTTCATGGTCGCCGGTGCGGTGGATCACGAGGCCGGAACGCGCGACGTGACCCGTCTCGGCGGGCTTCGCCGGGCCATGCCGGTCACTTTCGCAGCCGGCCTGCTCGCCGCGCTTTCCATGGGCGGCCTGCCGCTCTTCTTCGGCTTCCTCGCCAAGGAGGAGATCTATTACGCGCTCGCCCATGGCGATCCGCGCTCGATCATGTTCACGACCGTTGCGGTTATCGGCAATGCGCTGATGTTCGCCGTCGCCTTCGCGGTGGGGCTGAAGCCCTTTATCGGCAAGCACGTCGAGACGCCGAAGCACGCGCATGAGGGGCCGGTTCTGCTGTGGCTCGGGCCGGTGGTCCTGGCCGTCCTCGGGCTTCTCGCCGGCCTGATCTCGGCCCCGGCGCATCTTTACGTCTCCTCGCCCATGGCGAGCGCGGTGAAGGGCGCGCCGGTGACGATCGATATCTCCACCGTGCCGCATATCGGCCTGCCGCTTCTCCTCTCGATCGTCACGGTTCTCTTCGGCATCCTCGTCTATCTGCGGATCGACAGCGCCCGCGCCGCCATGGTCCGGCTGCTTGCCGCGCTCGGCCCAGGGCCGGATCGCGGCTTTGATCACTTCGTCTCCGGCCTGGTGCGGCTTGCCGTCTCGGTGACGCGCTTCGTCCAGCCGGGTAGGCTCGAGGTCTACATCACAGCAAGCTTCATCCTCGTGGCGCTGGCGCTGCTTCTGCCGCTCTTCCTCTTCGGCGAACTGCCGGATATGCCGGCCTGGCCGCGGGATGCGCTGATCCAGGAATATGCCTTCCTCGCCATCGCGCTGATCGGCCTCTTCGCGGTCCTCAAGGCGGCGGACCGGCTCACCGCCATCGTCTCCCTCGGCATTCAGGGCTTTGCGGTCGCGGTCCTCTTCCTGCTCTTCGGCGCGCCGGACCTCTCGTTTACCCAGTTCATGGTGGAGACGCTCTCGGTCGTCATCCTGGCGCTTGTCATGACGAGGCTCAGGCTCTCGCCCCGCGATCACCGGCCGCGCGGCCAGATGCTGTTCGATGCGACGATCGCCATCGCCTGCGGGCTGGGTTTCGCGCTTCTGCTGCTGAAAGCCACCCAGGCGCCCTTCAACAACGCGCTGACGGAATTCTTCAACGCCTATTCGAAGGTGATCGCCCACGGCGCGAATGTCGTGAACGTCATCATCGTCGATTTCCGCGGCACGGATACGCTGGGCGAAATCGCCGTGGTGATGGTGACCGGCCTTGCGGTTCTGGCGCTCATCCGCATCCGGGTGGGGGGCACGCGCCGGCTGGCGGATAATGTCCCCGGCAAGGACAGGGGGGCGCCATGAACACGCTGATCCTGCGCACCGTCGCACCCTTCATCACCGCGCTGATGCTGCTCTTCTCGGTCTTCGTGCTGCTGCGCGGCCACAATGAGCCGGGCGGCGGCTTCATCGGCGGGCTGATCGCGGCCTCGGCGCTTGCCATCTACGGCATCGCCTATGGCGTTTCGGCCGTGCGCCGTGCCATCCGCTTCCATCCCATGGCGATCGCCGGTTTCGGCCTGCTGATTGCCGTCATCTCCGGCGTGATCTCGATTTTTGCCGGCGTGCCCTTCATGACCGGGCTCTGGATCTATCCGACCCTTTTCGGGGTGGAGGTGCCGCTCGCTACCGTCGTGTCCTTCGATATCGGCGTCTACCTGGTCGTCGTCGGCGCGATCACCTCGATCGCGCTTGCGCTGGAAGAAAGGGATCACGACTGATGGAAGTGTTGTTTTCCCTGCTCATCGGCTTGTTCTTCGCCGTCGCCATTTATCTGATGATGTCGAAATACACCGTGCGCATCCTGCTCGGCATCGTCATTCTCGGCAATGCGGTGAACCTGCTCCTGTTCACCGCCGGCCGGCTGACGCGCGAAGTGCCGCCGATCATCGGTGCGGGCCTGGATGCCTTGCCGGCCGGCGCCGCCAATCCGCTGCCGCAGGCGCTGATCCTCACCGCGATCGTCATCTCGTTTTCCTTCTTCGCCTTCCTGCTGGTGCTGGCCTACCGCGCCTATCAGGAACTCGGCACCGACAATACGGACGAAATGCGGCTTGCCGAACCGGGCGACGAACCGCTTCCGCCGCTGGGGTATTAGTATGGTGTTCTTCTCCGTGGTTCAGACCCCTCCCCAACCCCTCCCCACAAGGGGGAGGGGCTTAACATGCCGCACCGCCTTCGATCCGGGAAGTAGGCGTTGCCGCGAGTCCTCTGCCCCCTTGTGGTGGGGTCCGAAGGACGGGTCGAGACCAGTGTCTCGACCCCAAAAGCCGGCAGGCCAGAGGGGGAAGCTTGTCTCCGGTGGAGGTAACCTCTGATGGCCGCTCCAACCTCCACCCCCGTCGATCTCTCCGCAGCCCTGGTGCTTGCGCCCGCCACATTCGCCGATTGGCTGGTTGTGCTGCCGGTCGCGCTGATGCTCGGCGCCGGCGCCGCGCTGATGATGATCCGCCACCGCATAGACCTGCATGGCCTTCTCGCCGTGCCGGCGCTCGCGCTCCTGGTGCTCATCGATGCCGCGCTGCTCTGGAAGGTCTGGTCGGGCGGGCCCGTCACCATGACCATGGGCCGCTGGCTGCCGCCCTTCGGCATCGCCTTCACCGTCGATCTCTTCGGCGCCGTCATGGCGCTGGTCGCGGCGCTCGCGGCCCTTGCCGGCGGCATCTATGCGCTGCGCGATATCGATACCAGCGGTCGCCGCTACGGCTTCTTCCCCTTCCTGCTCTTGCTGATGGCGGGCGTCACGGGAGCCTTCGTGACCGGCGACGTCTTCAACCTCTATGTCTGGTTCGAGGTTCTGCTGATCTCCTCCTTCGGCCTGCTGATCCTCGGTTCCGAGCGGGAGCAGATCGACGGCGCGCTGAAATACGCGATCCTCAACCTCCTCGGCACGACGCTCTTCCTGATCGGCGTCGGCTATCTCTATGCGATCTTCGGCACGCTCAACATGGCCGATATCGCGACAAAGGCCGCCGATCACCGCGGCAGCGCGCCCACCATCACGCTTGGCGCACTCTTCGTGCTCGCCTTCGCCATGAAGGCGGCCGCCTTCCCGGTAAACTTCTGGCTGCCGGCCTCCTATCACACGCCGCGCATCGTGGTTTCCGCGCTTTTCGGCGGCCTGCTGACCAAGGTCGGCATCTACGCGCTGATCCGCATCATGGTCATGCTCTTCCCCGTCGAGCGGGAGGAGCTGAGCTTGGTGATCGCGATTTCCGCTGCGCTCACCATGCTGCTCGGCGCGCTCGGTGCGCTGGCACAGAACGATCTGAGAAGGCTCGCCGGCTATCTCGTCATCGCCGGCATCGGCAACATGATGGCAGGCGTCGCGATCGGCACGGAGCCCGGCGTCAGCGGTGCGATCCTCTATGCCCTGCATTCCATGGTGGCGATGACGGCGCTCTACCTGGTGACGGGCGAGGCGGCGCGGCTCGGCGGCTCGTTCTCGCTTGCGGCCCTCGGCGGCCTCTATGTCCGCTCGCCCTGGTTTACGGCCGCGTCCTTCATCCTGTTCCTGGCGGTTGCCGGCCTGCCGCCCTTCCTCGGCCTCTGGCCCAAGGTGGCGCTCCTGAAGGCCGCGCTCGATATCGGTGCCTGGTGGCTCGCCGCCTCGATCCTCGTTTCCGCCTTCATCGTCACGCTCGCGCTCGGCCGCGTCTTCCTGCTCGCCTACTGGCGTCCGCGGGCCGATGACGCCCCGCCCGCTCCAAGGGCCAGCATGACGATCGTGCTGCCGATCGCCGGGCTCGTTGCCTTCTCCGTCGTCTTCGGCCTCTTTCCGGAAAGCCTGATCGGCCTCTCGCAGGCAGCCGCCGAAGGGCTTGCCGATCCTTCCGCCTATATCCGTTCGGTCTTCCCCGGAGGCGCGCCCATTCCTGCCGGAGGAGCCCCATGACCACGATCATCGTCAGCACGCTCTTCACCGCTGTCTGGGTGGCGATCACCGGCAGCGCCAGCTTCCACAACCTCGCCTTCGGCTTCCTGCTCGCGACGCTTTGCCTGTGGATCGTGCGCGACGAGATGGGCGGGCGCGGCTATTGGAAGCGGTTCGGGCGGGTGCTTTCACTCCTCGTCCTCTTCCTCAAGGAACTCGCGCTTTCCGCCTGGAAGGTGGCGGTTCTGGTGGTAAGCCCGCGCATGGACCTGAAGCCCGGCATCTTCGCCTTCCCGCTGACGGTCGACCGTGATTTCGAGATCACGCTGCTCGCCAACCTCATCACGCTGACGCCAGGCACGCTCTCGGTCGACGTCTCGGTCGATCGCAAGACGCTGTTCGTCCATGCGATCGATTGCTCCGATATCGAGGCGACGAAGCGGGATATCGCCGAAGGCTTCGAGCGCAAGATCATGGAGGCGTTTAGATGAGCGCGCCCGATACCGTTCTCTCCGTCGCCATCCTGATCGGCCTCGTCCTCCTCGGCATCGCCTTTCTGCTGACCGTCTACCGCGTCATCAAGGGGCCGACCCTGCCGGACCGGGTGGTGGCGCTCGATATGCTGGTCGGCATCGTGATCGGCTTCATCGGCGTGATCGCCATCAGGACCGGCTTCACGCTCTATATCGATATCGCAATCTCGCTCGGCCTCGTCGGCTTCCTGGCGACCGTCGCGTTTGCCCGCTTCATCCTGGCGCGTGGGCGCGACGGATCGTCCGAGGGCGCGCCCGCAGCCGCCGAAGCCGCGCCCGCCGAGAGGGCAGGCGGCCGAGCAAAGGCAAAGGCGAAGGCGAAACCCGCTCCGCCGGCGGCAGGAAAGGGGAGAAAGGCCTGATGGACATGCTCTTTGCGCTGGCGACCGCCGCGCTGATCCTTTCCGGCTCCGCCTTCGCGCTGATCGCGGCGATCGGCCTCAACCGGCTGCCGGACATCTATACCCGCATGCACGCGGCCTCCAAGGCCGGCACGGTCGGCTCGGGGCTGATGCTGCTCGCCGTCGGCGTGCATTCCGGCGATTTGGCCACTCTTGCCCGCGCGCTTGCCGGTTTTTTCTTCTTCATTCTGACCGCCCCGGTTTCGGCCCACTTGCTTGCCAAAGCGGCGCATCAGGTCGGCTATTCGCTGTCGCCGCGCTCCGTTTGCGATGAAATGAGCGATTATGAGAAGCGAATATAACCCTCAGTGGTAGATTTATTGGTTTTTTCAGCAGGCAATATTTTCCGAATCTATCGGAGTAATTGCACTGTTCTTTTGGTGTAGAGCTGAAAAATGCCCCCTATTACCAGATTTCGCACTTGAAGGACTTTCGCAAGAGGTCTAATTCCAAAGTAGTTGAGCGCTGATGTTGCCTGGAAGAGGTCTCTTTCCGAGAATGCCGAACGTGTCTAGCCGATCCTTCTGGAAAAGCTGGCGGAAACACTCGGGGTTTGAAGGAAAACCTGCTTCGAGGCATGTCCGAGGCCATGAACGCCTCCTTGCCGTGTGAAATCTAGGGGTAGGTTTCATGTCTTCGCGACGATGCGGCTAGGTGGTGTCCTGTCCACGAAATGCTCCACTCGGACGGGTGCCGCGGAGGTCGCGGGCCTCGTCGTCACAGTTTGAACAGGAGACATGAAATGACAGAGATCGCACTGGGCAAGGGCCAGGACCTGCTGGTGGAACTGACCGCCGACATCGTCGCTGCCTATGTGAGCAACCATGTCGTCCCCGTGGGCGACCTTCCGAACCTCATTTCGGATGTCCACTCGGCCCTCACCAACACCTCTTCTCCGGCTCCCGCCGCAACGACGGTCGAAAAGCCGAAGCCTCCGGTCCCGATCAAGAAGTCCATCGAGGACGATTACCTGATCTGCCTGGAGGATGGGCAGAAGTTCAAGTCGCTGAAGCGGCACCTGATGACCCATTACAACATGACCCCGGAAGAATACCGGGAAAAGTGGGGTCTGCCGGCGGATTACCCGATGGTCGCGCCTGCCTATGCCGAGGCGCGCTCGCGTCTCGCCAAGGAAATGGGCCTCGGCCAGCGCCGCAAGCGGGCGTGATTTTGGAGGGGCGGCAGCCCCTCGGCTCGGCTCCCACGGGCACCCCCCTATGGGCAACTCTTTGTGAAAGACTGCAGCGCCCTACGCACGATGCGTGGCCGCGCTGCATGCTCCCTCTTCCTTGATTGAAGGTGGTGAGGGCGCTCCGGCGGAAAGCCGGCGCGATGTTGCCGATCTCCGTCATCGGCTTTTCCGCAGCTCGCGCTGCCTCCATGCTTCTCCCTTGCCGCGCTCGGCGCGAACCTCCCCGCAAAGCATGCGCCTTCGCATTGTAGGATTGTGCCACGTTGCGGGGACGATGAGAGGAAAAAATTCCCATCTCCGATTTCCTCTTCATTGAAAAACCTGAGGAATTTCAGTGAGTCACAACCGACCCGTCGCTTCCTGCATCCCCGCTCTTGCTCTAAGGTGTATGAATTAATTCCTATTCATTGAGGAGTTGTCATGCCTTTTGAGAAGCTTCCGAACGCCTCCCAGCCGACGCATCCCGCTCTATTCCGGGCGGGCGCGGGGCGCCTGCCGATACTCATGACCCTCAGCCTGCCCTCGAGGAATACCTGCCGCATTGTTCGGCAGCTCGTGAGCGAGATGGTCGTGCTGCTCGGCGATCGCGTAATGCCGCCGCGGGACCGCCGCCGCCCGTCCTGCCATGTGCGGCAGATCGCCATGTATGTCTGCCATGTCTCGCTCAGGATGTCGCTCAGCGATATCGGCGATGCCTTCGGCCGCGATCGCACCACGGTCGGCCATGCCTGCCATGTGGTCGAGGACCGCCGCGACGATCCCGCCTTCGATGATTTCGTCTCCGCCGTGGAGCGCATCGTCGCGGCCGTCTTCGGGCTTTCGGAGATGTCGGCTCATGATTGAGGTAACCGGAAGCGAAGCGAAGCTGGCGCGCGCCGCCAGGAAGGAAATGCTGTGCCTCATCCGCCAGCTTTCCCGCGGCGAATGCACCGTCAAACCCTCGCCCAACGGAGAAATGCTGATGCTCGGGGAGGAGGGGCGCGCCTATTCCCGCGCCACCATTCGTGCGGCAGAGGCGAGGGGGCTCCTGCGGATCGTGGAGGGTAGGGCCTCGGCAAATCCCGAAGCCTCGGCCTTTCTGCGCCGCGCTCTGGTCGAGGGGGATGACGACGAGAGGTTCGGCGGCCAGCATCGCGAGATCGCGGTGGAAAGCGTCGAGGTGGAGGGAGCCCGCCAGCCGGTGCGCCGCAATCTTTCGGAATCGCCGCTTTCGGCGCTCGCCAGGATAAGGGATCGCAACGGTGCCTCCTTCCTGCCGGAAGAGGCGATCGCGGCCGGCGAGCGGCTGCTTGCCGATTTTACCAGGGCGCAGTTGCAGCCGCGCGTAACGGCTTCGTGGGAGCCGAGACTTGCAAGCCGCGGCAAGGGGCAGGCGGGCGGTCAGGCCGAGATCGCCGAAAGCGCAATGGCGGCGCGTGACCGCTTCGCCCGCGCCGTGGAGGCGATGGGGCCCGAGCTTGCCGGAGTGGCGGTCGATGTCTGCTGTTTCTCGAAGGGGCTGGAACTGGTGGAGCGGGAGCGGCAATGGCCGGTGCGTTCGGCAAAGCTGATGCTGCGCGCCGCACTTCTGGCGCTTGCCCGCCACTATGCTCCGCCCGCGCCGGAACGCCGGCGCCGCAGGCACCATTGGGGCGTGGAGGATTATCGGCCGGTGTTGTGATTTGCTACCCCTCCCGGCCTGCCGGCCTCCCTCCCCACAAGGGGGAGGGGACAAGCGGCAATGTCCCCGCTCCATCGCATCCTGCCAGGCTACTTTGTCTCCGGTCATGAGAAAAAGCGATGAGGGCGCGGCATATCTCCCTCCCCCTTGTGGGGAGGGTGGCCAGCAGGCCGGGAGGGGCTATTTTACGCCGCGACCTTCGCTGTCGCTTCCTGCCTGATCCGCCGCACCATGGAGCGCAGTCCGTTGGCGCGCTGCGAGGAGAGGTGTTCCACCAGCCCGATGCGGTCGAAGATCTCGATTGCGTCGGTCGTGGCGATCTCGGAGGCGCGCTTGCCGGAATAGACGGCGAGCACGATCGCCACCAGCCCGCGCACGATATGCGCGTCGGAATCGCCCTCGAAGGTCAGCACAGGGTCGGCCGCGCCGTCCGAATGGCTGACGAGCCAGACCTGGCTCGCGCAGCCCTGCACCTTGTTCTCGAGCGTCCGCTTGTCATCGGCAAGCTCCGGCAGTTGCTTGCCGAGCTCGATGACATAGCGGTAGCGGTCTTCCCATTCGTCGAGGAAAGCGAAATCGTCGATGATCTGGTCGAGGCTCGCCATGGCGGCTCCTGCTAAAGCATGTCGCGCAGAGACTGCGCAGCGTTCAGTCCTCATATAGGGAGGAACCGCCTCGGGGAAAACAGCAAAAAAATCGCCGCGAGGATTTCATTCCTCGCGGCGCCGGCAGGATGCCGAGATACAGGGCAGGCAGACAGGCGCCGTGAACCCCAAAGGAGCGCGGCGCAAGCTTTCGGAATTGCATAAAGAGACTCAGTGAAGCGGCTTCGGCTGCGGCAGCGGAATGGCTCCGGTCATGATGGTGTCGGCGCCGCCCTCATGGCGCGGAGCGGCGGCCTTGCCGGGGAAGGGCGCGGGATCGGGATCGGCAAGCTCGGCGATCGGCCCGTTTTCGGCCGGCTTGCCGTCTTCCGCAAATTGCTTGTCCAGAAGCTCGAACGCGACGCGCGCGCCTTCCCGGGCCCGGTGGCCGAGCAGCGTCAGGGTCTCGGCGCCCTTCTCGCAAACATCCGGCTTTTCCGAGCAGAGCGCGCTCATGTACTGATAGGCCTCGGTGGCGACCCGGAACGTATCGGTGACCTGCAGCGCGGAAACGGCTTCCGTCTCCTGGGCGGGGCGGGAGCTGAAATAGGAGAGCACGACGAGCACCGCCGCGAACCAGAAACTTCCCTTGATCAGAAACCACATTGTCCCGTCACCCTCTAAATCCGTCCGACCGCCGCGGCGGCCGCCGGCTTGCTTCCGGTCCTGGCCGAGACCTTACAGCCGGGAAGCGAACAGCGTTTTTATATGATCGCTCGATTTTTAAATAAATTTCTCCGGAATTTTTACCTGCCCCCGTTTGAGACAGGTTTGAGCCGAATTCGAGTACAAGTTTAGCGATTGCCGTTAAGCATAAATGCGGCAGGGCCCCGAAGCCATGGCCTTTGCGGAGGCGGCCCTCGCCATAAAGGTTAACGTGAGGCGGAAAACGCAGTCGAATCCGTTGCTTACGCCGCGTTAACCATGATCGCAGAAGTGCCCCGGATTGTGTGTCAAAGCGGGATTTCGGGGTGCCTGGAACCTTCAAAAGGGGTTGTTTTATCCTTTCTTTAAGCCGCATGGACCTATTGTCCCTTCAACGAATGAGTCTGTTGTTTTCAGGATTTGGCGTGCGCGTATTGAGTAACATTGCCGGCTGGGCGGTCGAACTGGTCGACCATGCCGCGCTCCGATGGCTGGAGCGTATCGGCGAAGGTGATCGGGCGCCCGCAGGCGAGATCGCCTTCCTGCGCCGGCTCGCCTTCTCCTGCCTTGCCGCGCTCGTCTACGTGCCTCTTGCCTTAAGTTTCGTGGCGAGCCCCTCGCTGGCGCTGCCGGTGGGCGCTGCCGTCGTTCTCTCGCTCTTCCTCGTGGCCGCCGCCGCTGCCTTCGCCTTCCGGCGTTCCGCTGTAGTGCCCTTTTCCGGCCTGGAGCCGGATGACGCCGTTTTCGCCGCATGCCCCGGCCTTGCGCTGATCCTCGATCCGCAGGGCGTTGTGGTGAAGGCCGGCGGCCGCGATCGCCTCGGCCTGCCTGCAAACCTGCGCGCGCCGACCGGCGCCGTCTTTGCCGAGCTGGTTCATGTCTCCGACCGCATCACCCTCATGCAGGCATTCGACGCTCTGCGCCAGGGAAGCGAGAGCGCGCTCGTCGAAGTCCGGGTCGAGCGTCCCTTTTGCGCTTCCGGCGGCCGGCAGTTCCTCTATGCCCGGATGGATATGACCGCCCTTCGCGATGGCGAGGGACGGCTTTTCCAGGTCTTCGCCCAGCTTCGCGATACGTCCGAGGAGGCGGCGCTGCGCGCCGAAGCCGTCCGGAGCACGGCCGAGGCCCAGTCCGCGCATGAGGCGAAATCGCGCTTCCTGGCCGCCGTCAGCCATGAGCTGCGCACGCCCCTCAATGCCATTCTCGGCTTTTCGGATGTGCTGGCGGGCGAATATTTCGGCAAGCTCGAAACCGAGCGCCAGCGGGAATATGTGGGCCTCATCCGCCAGTCGGGCGCGCATCTGCTCTCCGTGGTGAACACCATGCTCGACATGAGCAGGATCGAGGCTGGGCGCTACGAGCTCCTGACCGAGCCCTTCCGCATCGCCGATGCGATGGAGGCCTGCCGCGCCATGCTCGATCTTTCCGCTCGCGAGAAGGAAATCACGCTTACCTGCCGCGTGCAGAAGGGGCTGGGCGAGGTGGTGGCGGACCGCCGCGCCGTGCAGCAGATCCTCATCAATCTCGCCGGCAATGCCATCAAGTTCACCGATCGCGGCGTCGTCTCCATCGATGCGGCGCTCGACGGCGGCGATCTCGTCCTCTCCGTCAGCGATACCGGCATCGGGATTGCGGCAGAAAAGCTGGAACTGATCGGCGAGCCCTTCATGCAGGTTGATAATGATTTCGCCCGCCGTTACGAAGGGACCGGCCTCGGCCTGTCGCTGGTCAAGGGTCTCGTGGCGCTGCATGGCGGCCGCTTCGAGATCAGAAGCCGCCCCGGCGAGGGGACCGTGGTGACGGTCCTGCTGCCGGCGGATGGCTCCGGCGCGGCACGCCGCGATGGTGCGGCGGAGGAGCAGACGATCGAATTTCCCCCTCGTCTCCCCAGGGGCCTCTCCAAGGGCCTCCCCGGGGAACCCAAGGTCGGCGGGGGAGCGCCCATGACGGACGAACGGGATTTTGACCATGACCGCGCGAAAGCGAAAATCGCCTGAGAGGAGGAAGTCGGCCAAGGGGCCGGGTCTTCCCTTGCGCCTGGCCACGGCGGTGGCCGGTGGGGCCGGGGCTGGTGTTGCGGCGGTGGCCGGTTCGCTCGGGGCCGCGGCCGCGCGCCATCCGCGCATCGTGGCCGGGGCCTCCGCCTTCATCGTCGTGTTCAGCTTCGTCGCAGCCAACGCCCTCTGGTATCAGCCGGGCGGCCACCCGTCTCCCTTCCTCGCAACCCGCGATCTGGAAGATCCGAATGCCATCGCCGGCTACCGGCCGCTACGGCGGGCAGCCCCCGAAGAGGTCACGACATTCCGCATAGGGCGGGTGGAGGAAGCGGCGCCCGCCGAAAGCGCGGGGACGACGCCGGCCGTGGCTCCGGTTCCGGCACCGGTTCCCGCAGCCGAGCCTCAGGCGCCGCAGGCACCCCCCCCGCCGCAACAGACGGCGGCCGACCGGGCCCTGGTCGCTGAAGTCCAGCGCGAGCTTTCCCGCCGAGGCCTCTATGAGGGTGCCGACGACGGGCTGATGGGCCCGCGCACCGCGGCCGCGATCCTCTCCTTCCAGGAGGCCGCGGGCCTGGAACGCACCGGCGGCGCCAGTGCCGAACTGCTCGCCGCGCTGAAGGCCGGAACCCAGGTGGCGTCCCGCCCGGCTGAGCCCGCCCAGCAGCCGGCGGAAGCTCCGCGCGCGCCGGTGGCCGTCGTCCCCGCCGCCCGCCCGGCGGAAAACATCCATGCGGGGGAGGATCCGGTCGCAGCCGCCATCCGCTCTGCGGAAAAGAGCCCGTCCGCGCGCCCGCCCGCCAATGTCGGCGGGCCTGCGAGACAGGTATCGGCGTCGAGGCCGACGATACTCCCGCCGTCCGATCTCGTGCTGCAGATCCAGCGCGGGCTTTCCAACATCGCCTATGCCGATGTCACCGTCGACGGCGTGGCGGGCGACCAGACCAAGGCGGCGATCCGCCGTTTCGAGAAGCACTACCGCCTTCCCGAGACCGGCGAGCCGAACGAGCAGGTCCTGAAGAAGCTGAAATCGATCGGCGCTCTTTAGTTTTCGGCTATCGGCAAAATTGCCCCTCATCCGGCATACTTCCTTCTCCCCGCGAGCGGGGAGAAGGAAGTATGCCGCTTCGGCCTGCCCCTATTCGCGACGTTCCGCTGGGCACGTTCCCTCTCCCCGTCAAAACGGGGAGAGGGTTAGGGTGAGGGGCAGTTTCCCTGTAAGACCAGGGCAGTTCGACCCTTGGACATGCCAGCATTTGCCCTTCCCATTGAACCGCCATAAGACAAATCCATGCGCATCCGTTCCGATATCTTCGCCTCCGCCCTCATCCGTCGCGTCTTTTCGGCGGGCGGGTTCGCCGCCGTCGAGAAGAAGGGCGCGGAAGAGGCGGGCGCGATCTTCATCCGCCAGCGCGGGCGCGATGGGCTGGAAACGCTGTTCGCGCCGGCTCCCCAGAACTTCTTCGACGAGGCGGACGATGGCGCCCGCAAGTTCGAGCTGCGTCTGGAAAAGGCGCAGTCCCACGAGATCGAGGAGATGCTGGCGCGCGAGTTGCGCTTCGATCCCGATCTTTGGCTCGTGGAGCTGGAAACGGATGAAATCGGCGATCTATTCGAAGTCGTGGAGCGCGGTGGATAATCAGCGCCGGCGAACCGCCTGCGGCACCCTGCGCGAGCTGACGGCCGCCGGTTGCGGCCGCGCGGCATGGTGGGCTTCCAGCTCGCTTTCCTCGGAGATCGTCCGCGGACCGGCCGCATAGGTATAGCTGTCGGCGCGCCGCCAGGCTTCCACGCGGCCGTAGCACTCGTCCGCATCGAGCTTTCCCCATAGGGCCTCGGCCCGGCTTTCGCCTTCCGTGCGCTGCGCGAGGTGGCCGTAGAGCCGCTCGAGGATGAAGAGCGCGTCTGCCGGCTGCATGGCGAGCCCCTTCAGCGTGGCGGCAAGCTGCTGGCCGGAAATGTCGAGCATGATGCGCTCCGAAAGCCAGCGGCTGGCCGAAAGCGCATCGGCAAGCACGCTCGCGAAGAAGCCTGCCTCGCGATTGCGGGCGAACCGCACGAGCAGCGCCTCCTGCGCCGGCGTCAGACTGCGCAGGCCGAGGCGGTCGCTCGCCGGCCGGTCGATATGGGCAGCCAGCGCCTTGATCTGTTCGCGAAGCTCTTCTTCGCGCTCCAGGCGGTCTTTGCCTTCTGCAGTTTCGGGGACTTCTGCCTCGGATTGGACGGATGGGGGAGCCTCCGGCTCGCCCGCCTCGGCATCGGTCTCCGCTTCTGTTTCTTCCTTCGGATATCGCAGGCCCACCAGAGCATCGATCACTGTCGGCGACAGCGCCTCGCGCCGCACGATCGCCCGGACATGGGCCTCGCCTTGCGTGCGGGCGATGGCCACCAGCGTCTCATCGTCCAGGCAGGCGGAAGCGGCGAGAAACGGCGCCGCGATCGCGATCGGCTGGCTTGCGATGAAGAAGGCGACGGCCGGCGGCACGTTCGGGCATTGGGAGAGGGCTGCGACCGCCTGGCGGCGGGCTTCCTCGGTGGAGGCGGAAAAGAGCGGTGCGAAGAGTTCGGCGAACTGCCGCAGTTCCGAACGGGAGGGGCGGGCAAGGCTTTCGAAACTGGTTACCGTGGCCATCAAAACCACATCCTTCCTGCGCATGGCCGCGGGCCTCTCAAGATCTCGAAACTGGTCGATCACAGCCATACTCACTACGCAAAACAAACCCGGAGGCGTTGCGCGCTCCGGGGAGATCCCGGCAGGAAAGTGGGTCATGGGGAAATGGCGCCGACCTCTCCCGATCCTGTTTACCGGATGCTAACTCTGTAAGGGTTAATGGGAGGTGAAGGCGGACCGTTTCGAAACAGTATCGTCCCATCCCGGCATGGATACGCAGCCATGTCGCGAGCCGGTAATTTCTCCTGCCGGAGGCTTGAACCAAATGCCGGTCTTTTGCGTTTTTGCTGTGGGCAGGGGCGGCACGAAGCCACATGCCTTGGTAGTGTAAATGGTCCGTTAACCGACTTATGGCTGAATTGGCCGCATGTTCGGCGTCCCCATGGTTTTCCTGATCGGTTCACCGGAAAGACGCCAGCGCATCAAGCCCGGTCCAGGCGAAACCGGTCTCGGAATAGGTGTCGCCGCGCTTTGGATGTAAGGAGCGCTCAAGAAGCGCAAGTCCCCGCAGGTGAGGCTGCCGGGAATTGCGTGAGGCCCTCCGGAAGGGCAGGGTGAAATCGATCAGCCCTTCATCCGTCTCGAACCCTGGAATGGAGACGAGCATGGCAGAGATCGTGGTATTGAACAGATGGCGTCTCAGGCCGAGCAGGCGGCCGCCGGTGCATATCGGCAGGCCGCAGGAAAAGGAGGGCAAATTGCTGCTCTTCACCGGCGTGCGCTACGAGCGCGCCGGGGATGCGCCCCGCCGGCAGGCTGAAAACGCACTGGTTCGCACAGAACAGAAGTGACAGCTCCCGCGGGGTGAAATCAGAACTGGTTTCTGGCCCGCCATTCGAAAGGCGCGCAGGTCGCCTGAGCGAGGAATTGCCTCGCTGGCGCCGCAAAGCTCGGCTGCGGCACCATGCTGCGCAGCACGATATAACCCTCCGCAGCCTGCGTCTCCACCAGGATCGATTCCGCGATCGGCTCCGGCAGCGACTTGCGCAGAAGCGTAAGCTGCACGGGCGTTGCGATCACCACATCCAGCATCCCGCCGACGGACGTGCGGTCGTTGATCGAGAAGACCTCGTTCGATGCGCCGTCATAAACGGCGAGCGACCAGAAGGGCACGTTGCCCGGCGCCATCACGCGAATGGGGCCGCTGCCGATATCGAAGGAACACACCGCCACCTCGAGGAAGGGATCGTCCTTGGCAAGCCCTGCCTGATCGGGCTTTTCGGCAAGCGGATAGAAGCGGTGGCGCTCGCCTTTGGCGAGCACGCGCGTATAGGCGTCGCGCTCGCTGAAATAGGGCAGCGACAGCACGATCACGAGATGCAGCAGCGCCGCGCCGATGAGGCCCGTGGCGATCGCCAGCGCGAGCTTGAACGCGAAAGATCTAAGCATTTCCGCATCCGGTCTTTACGATCGAGGGCATGGAGAGATCCACCAGGCCGGAACTGCCGGCCGTCGGCGTATCGAACAGCGTCAGCGTCAGGCGGAAGGGCTGGCCGGCGGAAACGGCGAGCCAGTTTCCGGGCCTGGCGGAGGCGGAGATGTCTACCGTGAAATTGCCGTCCGGCTGGCGCAGCACCGTGCGCGAGTTCAGCGCGGTGGGCAGGTCGCTGGTAATCGAGGGCGGCGCGCCACCGGGGCGCGTGGGAAACAGCGTCCAGAAACGCGCCGGCGGCGTGTGGCCGGAAAGCCGGTAGGTGCAGTCGCCGGAAAGCCGTGCCCCGGTGCTATCGACAGCAGCGGTGAAGACGAGCCCCTCGGCGCTGGCATAGAGGAGCTTGCCGGCATTCGCGCGGTGCGATTTCGCGTAAGGATCGGCCTTGGAGGTCTGCGCGTCCGGGAATGCCTCCCAGGGACCAAGCTTTATGGCGCCGAACCCCACCGTCGCATCGAGCGCCACGAGCGTGGACCAGATACCGCCGCCGAAGGCGATGGCAAGCGCGACGGCGATGAGAAAGGGGACACGAAACACCTGAAACCGGGCCCTCGGACGATTGCTTGGGTCAGGCCTTAGCATTGATTCTCTTGAGAAGGAATGGAGGAGGGGCTGTGGAAGGTTCCAGACAGATGTGAATCGCGCCGAATCGGCTACTGTTCCGCGATGCCGATTCGATATGCCGTTCCTCCAGGAACACTTTTGCTTTGCGACTATGCTTTGGGTGGTTTCGTACCGCCTGAGATGGTCAAACGTCGGCCAGCGATCGTGGTGTCTCCACGGCTTCCTCATCGGGATGGACTTTGCGCAGTCGTGCCGCTTTCGACAACTCCGCCATCCCGATCGCTCGACTATGTTGTTGAGCTTATCCTTGATCCGATCCTTCCTTCGCCCTTTGATTCGCCGATGATGTGGGCCAAATGCGATATGATCGCAACGGTCAGTTTTGATCGCCTTGACCTCTTTCGCACAAGCAGGGATCAGCAGGGGAAACGCAAGTATCTAACCAGACGAGTGGATGCGGATACCCTGGAGAGAATTCGCCTGGCTGTCAGGGCAGGACTGGGAATTTAACTTGAAATTTAAGGGGCATTCCCCATATTGAGTTCGATCGCTGGCGACGAGAGTCGTTCAGCCTCAAGACCTCCGCGGAGGCAGACCCCGTCACGGCGATAACAAGCTTGGCGGGGTTTCTTGTTTGTAACTCCGGCCAGCCTCGCGCTATCGCGTCTCCGTCCCGTCTGCCGCCTGAAGAGCGTATCACTCACCCGGAAGTTTCTGCTCCAACCCGGCAATGAGGGCGTCTAGGCCGTAGTCGAAAGTGGCATCCGCCCCGGCACTCTCCAGTTCGTCGAAAACATGCAGCAGAAAGGCCGGCGGCGAAGGTGCTGCGGGCGCTTCCATCCCCTGCCGCTCGGCCATATCCGCCTCCGCCGTCTGCTGCTCGATGACAGCGCCGACCGTGTAATGGCTGATCGCGGCGAGCGCCTGGGCGGCTTGCCTCGCGTTGAAGCCCGCTTCGCAGAGCAGGCGGATCTGCGCCTCGGCGATATCGAACTGCGGTGAAGTCGGCCGCGTGCCGGCATGGATGAGGGCGCCGTCGCGATAGGCGAGCAAGGCTTTCCGAAAACTTCGGGCGTTCTCCCTGAGGAACATGCGCCAGTCTTCGCCCTTCCTCGACATGGAGCGCATGTGCTTTTCCGCCAGCATCGTCTCGGCCAGCGCATCGAGCAGCGCCCGCTTGTTGCGGAAATGCCAGTAGAGGGCGGGTTGCTGAACCTTCAGCCGCTCGGCAAGCCTGCGCGTCGTCAGGCCATCGACGCCGACCTCGTTGAGAAGGTCGAGTGCCGCGCGGATCACCGTCTCCCGGTCCAGTTTCGTCATCTTGGCTCCATTCCTGCTCTTGACAATTTATCATCGATAAAGTTTTTGTCCATTTCCTTATCGATGATAAATTTCCGGCGGTGCCGGATTTGAGGTTTTACATGAACAGGTCGCTTGCCGTTGCCTTGGCCGTGGTCGCCCTCGATGCCATGGGGCTCGGGATCGTCATGCCGGTCCTGCCGGCGCTGTTGCGCGAACTCGTGCCGTCGCATGAGGTGGCCGGGCATTACGGCGTCCTGCTGTCGCTCTATGCGCTGATGCAGGTCTTCTTCGCGCCGCTCATCGGGAGGCTGTCGGACCGGCACGGCCGCCGGCCGGTGCTGCTCGCCTCGCTCGCCGGGGCAACGGTCGATTATGCCGTCATGGCGGCAGCGCCGGTGCTCTGGGTGCTCTATATCGGCCGGATCGTCGCGGGGATCACCGGCGCGACCGGAGCGGTGGCCGCCTCCACCATCGCGGATGCGACGCGGGAAGACGAACGCGCGCGCTGGTTCGGCTTCATGGGCGCCTGCTTCGGCGGCGGCATGATCGCCGGCCCTGCGATCGGCGGCTTGATGGGCGGCATATCCGCCCATGCGCCCTTCATGGCGGCGGCCTTTCTCAACGGCTTCGGATTTCTGCTTGCCTGCATTTTCCTCACCGAATCCAGACGGGGCCGGAGCGAGGCGGAGAAGCCGGCAAGCATCAACCCGCTCGCCGCCTTCCGGCTGGATGGTCCTCTGCGCGGTCTTCTGGCGCTGATTGGCGTCTTCTTCACCATGCAGCTGATCGGCCAGGTGCCGGCAGCACTCTGGGTGATCTACGGCGAGGATCGCTTCCATTGGGAAACGGCGACGGTCGGCCTGTCGCTTGCGGCCTTCGGCGCCGTGCATGCGTTGTTCCAGGCCTTCGTCACCGGGCCGCTTTCCGCTCGGCTCGGTGAAAGGCGCACCCTGCTTCTCGGCATGATGGCCGACGGGGCCGGCTTTCTGGCTCTGGCCTTCGCCACGCAGGGGTGGATGGTCCTGCCGATCCTTTTCCTGCTGGCGGCCGGCGGAGTGGGCATGCCGACCCTGCAGGCCATGCTGTCGAGATCTGTCGGCGATGATGCGCAAGGCAGGCTGCAGGGAACGCTCGCCAGCCTGACGAATCTGACTTCCATCATCGGACCGCTGGGCTTCACCGCTCTCTATGCGCAGACGGCGGGAACGTGGAACGGCTGGGTCTGGATAGCAGGTGCCGTACTCTATCTCGCTTGCCTGCCAGCCTTGCAGAGGCCGGCCGCCGCCTGAAAGCCTATCGCGTTTCCGTTCCGCCCGCCGCCGGCTTGATGACCGCCTCGGTCATATCCGCTTCTGCGACCTTCGGCGTTCCCGGCAGGAGCGGGCCGGCCGCCTTCAGATCCTTGGCGATCTGGCGCAGCACGCGGGTCGATTCTGCCGAGAGCGAGCGCGGCCGGATGAGTGCGGGCAGGTCGGTTTCACTGCCTTCCTCCTTCTTCGCCACCGCCTGGCCGCCCTTGTGGTCGCCGGCGGGCAGCGGATTGTCGATGAAGGGAATAGGCCGAAGCTCGATGCCCTGATGCGCATAATCCATCAGCTTCTTGAAGGTCATGGCCGGCAGCGTGCCGCCCGTCATCTCCTTCATCGGCGTGAAATCGTCGTTCCCGAACCAGACGGCTGCGGTGTAATTGCCGGTGAAGCCGACGAACCAGGCGTCGCGATAGCTTTGCGAGGTGCCGGTCTTGCCGCCCGTCAGCACGCCCTCGACGGCGGCGCGCCGCGCCGTGCCGTTATAGGGAATGGTCGTCAGGATGCGGTTCATGGATTTCGTGGCGTCTTCCGAGAGCACGCGCTTTGCCGGGGGCTCGTCCCGCTGGAAATCGTAGAGCACCTCGCCACCGTAGCCGAGCACCTGCGAAATGCCGTGGCGGCGGGATTGCATGCCGCCCGCCGGCATCACGGCATAAGCCGTCGCCTGGTCGAGCACGGTTACTTCCGATGTGCCGAGCGGGACGGTCTTGTCGCTTCTAAGCGGCGTTTCGATGCCCATGGCCTTTGCCATTTCCACGATCGCCTTGGTGCCGAGCTTTTCCTTGGCAAGCCGCACCGGAACGGTGTTCAGCGATTGCGACATGGCGGTCATCAGCGTGACCTTGCCCTTGTAGGAGCGGCCGTAGTTCTGCGGCGACCAGCCGTTCCAGGTGATCGGCGCGTCGGAGATCACCGTTTCCGGCGTCATGCCGCTCTCCATGGCGGCCGCATAGGTGTAGAGCTTGAAGGAGGAGCCCGGCTGGCGCAGCGCGCGGGCGGCGCGGTTGAACTGGCTCTCGCCGTAATCGCGGCCGCCGACCATGGCGCGCACGGCCCCGCCGTTCTCGATCATAACCAGCGAGCCCTGCTTGACCTTGTATCCCTCGCCATATTCGCGAAGGCTCGATTCCATCGCCGCTTCCGCCGCCTGCTGCAGGCCCGTGTCGATCGTGGTGCGCACGATGACGGAATGCTCGCGAAACCTGCCGGCATCGGCGAGATGCTGCACCTCGTCGAAAGCCCAGTCGAGAAAGAAATCCGGGGCCTTTGCTTCGGCGCGGTCCATGACGGTCGCCGGGTTGCGCCGCGCGCCGATCACCTGCCCTTCGGACATCATGCCGCTCTGCACGAGGTTCGACAGCACCTCGTTGGCGCGGGCGCGAGCGGCTGGAAGGTTCACGTGCGGGGCATATTTGGCGGGCGCCTTGAAGAGGCCGGCGAGCATGGCGGATTCGGCAAGGTTCACCTCCGCGATGTTCTTGCCGAAATAGAACTGCGCCGCCGCCGCCGCCCCGAATGTGCCGCCGCCCATATAGGCGCGGTCCAGATAGAGCGAGAGGATTTCCTTCTTGGAAAGGTTCGCCTCCAGCCAGAGCGACAGGAAGGCTTCCTTGATCTTGCGCTCGAGCGACCGCTCGTTGGTGAGGAACAGGTTCTTGGCGAGCTGCTGGGTAAGCGTCGAACCGCCCTGCACGACGCCGCCTGCCTTGGCGTTTTCATTCAGTGCGCGGGCAAGCCCCATGAAATCTATGCCGAAATGGGTGAAGAAGCGGCGGTCCTCGGTGGCGAGCACCGCCTTGATGAGATGGTCCGGCAGCTCGTCGATCGGCACCGAATCTTCATGGATGATGCCGCGGTGGCCGATGACGTTGCCATAGCGGTCGAGGAAGGTGACGGCGAAATCGCCCCGGTTTCGCCAATCTTGTTTGGTTTCCTCGAATGCGGGAAGGGCGAGCGCGAGAAGTGCTACGGCGCCCGCCGTGCCGAGCGTCATGGCCTCGCCGGCGACTTCGAAGACGGCCCGCTTCCAGCCCCGGACGCGGAACTTGCGGGAGAAGATGGTGATCTCCTCCCAGAGTTCGCCGAGCCGGAAGCCCAGGTTCCAGACGGTGGAATCGATCCAGGAATCGATCCGGAGCAGGAGGTGGCGCTTTCTGCGCGGACGCCCGGGAGGGAGCTCTTCGGATGACTGTGGCTCGTCCTGCACCTTGGTTGTTCCCGCTTGAATTCCTCGCTCTTTTCGATGGGATGTGCTTGACGCCGTCCCCTCAAGGGATCAAGAGCATGAGCCTCCCACCGTTATTCAGCAATAGCTGACAAATGGTTGACGCGCGATAGCCAAATCGCAACAGGGTAAAGGACAATGGGGCAGGTTTGTTCCGGAATGCCACAAATGTGATGCCCGTCCGATGCAGGACCGATGACTGACGAACCTTTCTGGAAAACCAAGCGGCTGAACGAGATGACGCAGGAGGAATGGGAAAGCCTCTGCGACGGCTGCGGCCTCTGTTGTCTCAACAAGCTGGAGGACTGGGACACCGGCGAGGTGGCCTTCACTTCGGTTGCCTGCCGTCTGCTCGACGGCCATAGCTGTCGCTGTTCCGATTACGAGAACCGCCAGGCGACGGTTCCCGAATGCATCCAGCTCACCCCTGAGACGGTCGGCGAGATCAGCTGGCTGCCGCCGACCTGCGGCTATCGCCTCGTGCAGGAGGACAGGGACCTCTATTGGTGGCATCCGCTGGTTTCCGGCGATCCGGAAACCGTGCACCTTGCCGGCATTTCCGCCCGTGGCCGAACGATCAGCGAGGCGGAAGTCGATATCGAGGATTACGAGGACTACCTGGTCGATTGGCCGCTGACGGTGGGGGAGGATGCCGACGACCCCCGCCTTGCCGAAGAACGGAAGGCCGCACTCGGCCGCGGCGATGCCGACGCGGTTTCGCTGCCGGAGCTGCTCGCGCGTGATGGGGTGAAGGGATAAATTTTGACCATCCCTTGAAAAACCCATCTGTTGGGTTATTTTGAGGTATGGTTGTTGTCCACCGTGCTTTCGGCTTTCGTTTTGTAATCTATACCGCCGATCACGAGCCGGCCCATATTCATATCACGGGTGCGGGGCAGGCCAAGGTCAATCTCCTTGGTGCAGATGGCAGTCCTGAGATCGAATACAGCATCGGCATCAAGCGTTCCGATTTGCGCCGGTTGCTTGCGGAAGTCGAAGAGCACCAAGATCGTCTATTGAAGGAATGGGAGCGAATTCATGGCTAACCTGACGGATGCGGCGCTCCGTGACGCTGAGGAAAGGGGCCGGAAACTGCTCGAAATCGAGCCGCGGGCTAAAGCTGCGTACTATGATGCCACCAGCGGCCGGGTCGTTGTCGATTTGGTCAATGGCTGCACGTACGTCTTTCCGGTTCAACTTGTTCAGGATCTCCAAGGGGCCAGTGAACCCGATCTGGCGGAGATCGAAGTGGACGGATTGGGGTTCAATTTGCATTGGCCGGCTTTGGACGTGGATCTATATGTGCCCGCCTTGGTGAGCGGCATATTTGGCACTCGTGAATGGATGACCAAGGAACTGGCCCGTATGGCCGGCCGCGTTACGTCGCCGGCGAAGGCCGCTGCAGCCCGTTCCAATGGTGCAAAAGGTGGTAGGCCAAAGAAAACCGCCAACCACTGATCTTTGAAATCTAGCGCGTTGTTAGTGACGGTTACCTCGCGATAGGGCAGGCGACCTGACCAGTCCGTGTCGCGTACCTTCCGCGCCTCCTCCAAACGGGTGATTGCCAAAGCAGCGCACTGCGCCATCATCGTCGTGTTCGATTGAATGATCGATGATCCGAATTTCCGTCGAGGAGGAACGGCAATGAGCGCAGATCGCGGCGATACCTATCATTTGCTTGGAAATCTCATCCGCTTCCATGTCCGGCCGCCGGAGAGCGGAGGCGGTTATTGCCTTGTGGAGCTTCGCACCGCGCCCGGTGCCGGCGCTCCCCCGAACCGGCACCCGGAAGACGACGAGGTCTTCTACGTGCTGGAGGGCGAGTTCGAGTTCAGGGTGGGGGAGGAGAATATCCCGGCGCGGTCGGGCGATTGCGTGAAGGTGCCGAACGGGGCGGTGCATGCCTTCCGGAATGTGGGGCCGGCGCCGGCGCGCATGCTGGTCATCAATTCTCCCGGCCGGATACACGAGGCCTTCTTCAGCGAGGCGGGCGACCTTGTGCCGGACGGCACGACGGATTTCCCGGTCCAGGATGGGCCGCCGGATATCCCGCGTGTGCTTGAAATCGGCGCCCGCAACCGAATGGAATTCCTGGTCGGAGCGGCGAATGAGGCCCACGCCTGAGAAATGTTGAAATGGCCTCTTGACCTTCCAATGATGGGAAGGTCCACATAGGGCGGGAACTGGAGATTCCTGCCTATGAACGAGATTGTAAAAACGAACCGTCCCATCGAACCCTTCACCGTTCCCGTCGAGGGCATGACCTGCGCTTCCTGCGTGCGCCGCGTGGAAAACGCCGCCGCCAAGGTGCCGGGCATCGATAGAAGCGCCGTCAATTTCGCGACGAAGAAGCTGACGGTCGAGTCGGCCGAGGGGTTTTCGCCGGAGGATCTCGAAAAGGCGATCAGGAAGGTCGGCTACGAAATCCCCGCCGCCGCCATGCGGCATGCGCTGCACGAGGCGGGAATGCTGGCGGATGCCCCCTCATCCGGTCCTTCGGACCACCTTCTCACCAACGGTGTGAGGGGGCATTCGGCAAGCCACGCCCATTACGCCCACGATCACTCTGCCCACCAGCAAGCCGCCAGCGCCAGCGACCCTCATGACCACATGCACATGCATGCCGGCGAGGAGGGGGTGCTGAAGCGCGATCTCCTGATCGCGCTTGTGCTCACGCTGCCGCTCTTCGTGCTGGAAATGGGAAGCCATTTCTACGATCCCTTCCATCACTGGCTGATGGGGATCGTTGAGACGCAGAACCTCTATTACCTCTACTTCGCGCTTGCGACCGCCGTGATCTTCTGGCCCGGCTTCCGCTTCCTGAGGATCGGCCTGCCGGCGCTCTTCCGCGGCGCGCCGGAAATGAATTCGCTGGTCGCCGTCGGCGTTCTGGCAGCCTATGGCTATTCGCTGGTGACGACGTTCGCGCCGCATCTGCTGCCTGAAAGCGCCCGCTACGTCTATTACGAGGCGGCGGCCGTCATCGTCACGCTCATCCTGTTCGGCCGGCTGCTCGAAGCCCGCGCGACAGGCCGCACCGGCGAGGCGATCCAGAAGCTGGCCGGCCTGCAGGCCAAGACCGCACGGGTGGAGCGCGACGGCAAGGTGGTCGATCTTCCCGCCGGCGAGGTAGTCGCGGGCGATATCGTGGTCATCCGGCCCGGCGAACGCATTCCGGTGGACGGCACGGTGATCGACGGCCAGTCCAATGTCGATGAATCGATGATCTCCGGCGAGCCGCTGCCGGTGGAAAAGGCAGCCGGCGCCTCGGTGGTGGGCGGCACGATCAATAAGACCGGCGCCTTCCGTTTCCGCGCCGACAAGGTCGGTCGCGACACCATGCTGGCGAGTATCATCCGCATGGTGGAGCAGGCGCAAGGGGCTAAGCTGCCGATCCAGACGCTGGTGGACCGGATCACGGCATGGTTCGTGCCGGCCGTCATCGTGTTGGCGGCGCTGACCTTCGCCGTCTGGTTCTTCTATGGGCCGAGCCCGGCGCTCACCCATGCGGTGGTCAACGCGGTGGCCGTGCTCATCATCGCCTGCCCCTGTGCCATGGGGCTTGCGGTGCCGACCTCGATCGTCGTGGGTGGTGGCAGGGCCGCCGAGTTCGGCGTCCTCTTCCGCAAGGGCGAGGCGCTGCAGGAACTGCGCAATGTCGAAATCGTCGTGCTCGACAAGACCGGCACCGTGACCAAGGGCCGGCCGGAACTGACCGATCTCGTGGCCGCCGAAGGCTTTGACGAGAAGGAGGTGCTGGGTCTTGTCGCAGCCGTTGAGGCGCAATCCGAGCATCCGATCGCAGACGCCATCGTCAAGGCGGCGGAGACAGGCGGCATCATTCTGCCGAAGGTGCGGAATTTCGAATCCGTCACCGGCTACGGCATTCAGGCCGAGATCGACGGCCGTAGGGTTGCCGTCGGCGCGGATCGCTTCATGCAGAAGCTGGGCCTTTCGGTGGAAGGTTTTGCGGAAGCCGCAGCGCGCCTTGCCGACGAGGGCAAGACGCCGATCTATGCCGCGATCGACGGCAAGGTGGCGGCGGCGATCGCGGTGGCCGATCCCCTGAAGCCGGCAAGCCGCGACGCGATCCGGGCCTTGCGGCAGATGGGCATAGAGGTCGCCATGGTAACGGGCGACAACCGCCGCACGGCGGGGGCCATCGCCCGCCAGGTCGGCATCGACAAGGTCGTGGCCGAGGTGCTGCCGGACGGCAAGGTGAAGGCGCTGCATGAGCTGCGCGCCGGCGGGCGCAAGGTGGCCTTCGTGGGCGACGGCATCAACGACGCCCCGGCGCTGGCGGAAGCCGATATCGGCATCGCCATCGGCACCGGCACGGACGTGGCGATCGAAAGCGCCGACGTGGTGCTGGTCGGCGGCGAGCTATCCGGCGTGGTCGCGGCGATTTCCATGAGCCGGGCGACGATGAGGAACATCAAGCAGAACCTCTTCTGGGCCTTCGGCTATAACGTGGCGCTGATCCCGGTCGCGGCAGGCTTGCTCTACCCGGCCTTCGGCTGGTTGCTTTCGCCGATGATCGGGGCTGCCGCCATGGCGCTTTCCAGCGTCTTCGTGCTCGGCAATGCGTTGAGGTTGAAGGCTGTAAAACCATAGCAATTCCAGCAAAAGCGGGAACCGGTTTTGCGTCCGGAATTGCGTCAAAGCAGATAGATGGAGATCATACATGAATATCGGCCAGGCCTCCGAAGCGTCCGGCGTTTCGGCCAAGATGATCCGCTATTACGAGGAGATCGGCTTGATCCGCCCCATGGGCCGCACCGGCAACAATTACCGGGTTTATGGCGAGGACGAGGTGCATATCCTGCGTTTCATCAAGCGGGCGCGCTCGCTCGGCTTCTCGCTGGAAGAGACCGAGACGCTTCTGAAGCTCTGGCAGGACCAGAGCCGGGAGAGTGCCGCGGTGAAGGAGGTGGCGAGCACCCATATCAAGGACCTGGAGCGCCGCATCGCGGAGATGCAGGGCATGGTGAAGACGCTGAAGCATCTCGCCCATTGCTGCGGCGGCGACAGCCGGCCGAACTGCCCGATCCTCGACGATCTGGCCGGCGAGGCGCCTCCGATGAAGAAGATGAAACAGCATGCTTGAGGCCGCCGGGATCTGTTCGAAACATCCCTCCCAAACCGGCCGGGGTCGAGCCGCTTGTCTCGACCCGACCTGCGGACCCCCACAAGGGGGAGGGCTTAACTCGCCGCTCCCGTCGCCGCTCATTCAAGGCAAGTGATTGCCGCGAGTCCTCTCCCCCCTTGTGGGGGAGATGGCCGGCAGGCCAGAGGGGGAATTTCCAAGCACCCTTGACCTTCCCATTATAGGAAGGTGCAGAAGGATTTTGATAGAAAAGGAGTTACCGATGACTGCGATTTTCAACATCCCTGACATGACCTGCGGCCATTGCGAGAAGACCGTGCGCGGTGCGCTCGGCGAAGTGCTGCCAGGCGCCCCGGTCACCGTCGATCTCACGTCGAAGATCGTCACCGTGGAAGGTGATGCCGCCGTGGCCGAGGAAGCGATCCGCGAAGCGGGCTACAGCCCCGAGCGGGTGGGGACTTGACGCCAGCCGCCCTGGATTAAGCTTCCACCCCCCTCTGCCCGGCAGGGCAGAGGGGGGTAAGCAACGGCTCCTGCTCCAGTATTCGGAACTCTTGAGGTGCTCAGCATGTTCTTCTTCCAGGAGGAGATGAACATGCAACGTGTTCCGAACCACCATCACGATCTGGCGTTCTATATCGGGCTCAATCTGGCCCTTGCCTGCGCGATCCTGGCAAGCATGTGGCTCTATTGACGGCGGGTGCCGAGCGCCTGCCTAGCCCCTGAACGCCCGCTCCAGCTCTGCGATGTCGAGCTTCACCATCTGGAGCATGGCTTCCGTCGCCCGCTTCGCCGCTTCCCGATCGGGGTTGGCGACCATATCGCCGAGGCTGCGCGGAGCGATCTGCCAGGAAAGGCCCCAGCGATCCTTGAGCCAGCCGCATTGCTGGGGCGAGCCGCCGTTTTCGAGGAACGCGTTCCAGATGCGGTCGATTTCCGCCTGGCTCTCGCATTGGACGGCGATTGAGAAGGAATAATTGAAGGCTTCCGGGCGGCGGGCTTCGAAGGCGGAAAAATTCTGCCCGCCAAGCGAAAGCTCGACGATGATGACGCTGCCGGGCGGGCCGCTCGGCGTTTCGGTGGGCATGGTGGTTTTGCGGATGATCCGGGAATTCGGAATGATCGAGATGTAGAATTCGACCGCCTCGGTCACTTCCTTCTCGAACCAGAGAGTTGAAACAACGTGCGCCATCGGGGTCCTCCTTAGTACCGCTGGTATGTCGCCAATGACGACATGGGCCAAAAAATCCGGAGCGCATTGCGAGGCGCTCGGGGACGTTCACGAACGAAGGACGTTTGAAGTTTGGGGAAACCGACACATGCCGGCGCGAAAAAATGGGGCGCGTGCGCGGGCAAATCCGGCTCGCTGCCGGCAACGTCAGGGGCCGGAAAAGCCGCGCTGGTCCGCCAGGGCGCGGGCCTTCCGGCCGATGACGCAGTACGCCCTCAGAAAAAGTGGGGGCCCGGCCGTTTTTCCCGTCCGAGCCCCCGGCAGTTCTGTTTTAGGCATGAGGATGATGGCATATCCCGAGGATTAAACATCACCCTTTTGGGGGAGGCGCGCGAGGCGCCTCCGAATTTCTCTGTTTTTAGAACTTCACGCCGATGCCGACGTTGATGACATGCTGGTTGAAGTCGGCGTCGAGGCCACCGAGATCGCCGCTGCCGAAGTCGTTGTAGCGATATTCGAGGCGTCCGAAGACATTGTCGGTGAAGGCATAATCGAGGCCCGCGCCGAGCGTCCAGCCGTGCAGCGTGTCGTCTTCGTCGAAGCCGGGGCCTTCCAGCTTGACGTTGGTGGCCGTCCAGCCGCCTGCCGCATAGAGCAGGGCCCGGTCGAAGGCATAGCCGACGCGGCCGCGTACCGAACCGGAGAAGCCGGACTTGGCCTCGAGGCCGCCGCCATAGTCGTGGTCGTTCCAGTCGTAGTTCACGTCGCCTTCGATACCGACGACGAAGCCGCTGGACATCTGCCAGTTATAGCCGACGAAGCCGCCCATGCGCCAACCGTCGAAGGATTCGTCGCCGAGGATTTCGATATCGCCGTCACCCCAGCCATGGCCGCCATGCAAACCGATATAGGGGCCGGCCCAGGTGAAGACGGGCGTCTCCACGGCTACGGGAGCCTCGGGGATCTGTTCGACAGCGTCAGCCGCATAAACTACGGAAGACGCGGTCATGGCGGCCGACGCTGCGAGGATGAAAATTGCCTTCATGATTCTTCCCTCCGTTGAGTGGTGCAAAGGATGGTAGGGCAATTCTCTTAAAAAGCTGTAGCTAAAATATCACGCCAGGTAGAAACCGCACCCTTGAGCGCCCCCAGATAAGCCCATGAAATGGCACATATATAATTTTGGTGGTCGCCATTGACCTCAACTGGACTTGAGGTTGTAGCTTCCCCGCCGACTTGAAAACCACGGGGATTTGCGTGTCAAACACAAGAAATACGGAATGGTCGGCGCTGTTTGCCGGCAACCATGGGCTCATGCTGGGCCTGATCTCGGCGGGCATCGGCCTGCATGCCTTCAACCAGTTCGCGATCGTCGCGGCCATGCCTCTCGCCGCCGCCGAACTCGGCGGCATGAGCGCCTTCAGCTGGGCCTACAGCCTCTATTTCATCGGCTCCATCGCGGGCGGCACGGGCGCCGCTTCCTTCCGCGACCGCTTCGGCACGCGGGCCGCTCTTCTCTTTTCCAGCTTCGTCTTCGCCGCCGGCGGGCTGATGGCGCTCGCCGCTCCCACCTTCTCCTGGATTCTCGCCGGGCGATTGCTGCAGGGCATCGCCGACGGGCTGATCGTGGCGATCTGCTACAGCCTCATCCCGGCCAATTTCCCTTCCGCGCTGATCGCCAAGGTGTTCGCGGTGGAGGCGGTGGTCTGGGCAGTGACGGCGCTTGCTGGCCCGGTGGCCGGCGGATGGCTGACCGAGGCCTTCTCCTGGCGCATCTCCTTCCTTGCGAGCGCACCGCTGCTTCTCCTGCTGCCGGTCTTCGTGCTGGCCGCAAAGCCGCGCACCACCGAGGCCGCGGCCACCCACTTCCAGCCGGTCTCTATCGGCCTCTGCCTTGCCGCCGCGCTCGTATTGTCGCTTTCGGCCGTCATGGAGCGGGCGGAGATGCAGGTTGCCACGCTTTCGGCCGGCGCCGGGCTCTTCATGCTGACGCTGAGGCTCGACGGCCGGGTGGGGAAAAAGCTCTTCCCCGAAGGCGCCTTCCGCCTCCGCTCGGTGCTCGGCCATGGGTTCTGGGTCCTGTTCCTGATGTCGGCCGCCCATTCGGTCGGCAGCGTCTACCTGGCGCCGATGGCGGCGGAAACCTGGGGTTACGGCCCGGCGGCGGTAGGTTACATCGTCGTGCTGATGGCGCTGACCTGGAGCGTGGTCGCCGTGGTGGCGAGCTGGGCGAAGAGCCTGCCGCGACGGCATTTCTGGCTGCGGAGCGGCCCGCTCTTCCAGTTTGTCGGCTTCATCGCCATCGCGATTTCGCTCAGCGAGGGTTCGATCTGGCTGCTGATCTTCGGGCAGATGGCGATCGGCACCGGCTTCGGCACCGCCTGGGCGAATGTGAACCAGGCGGCCATGGAGGCGGCGACGCTCGCCGAGCGGGACCTCACCAGCGCGCTTTTGCCGACCATCTCCACCGCGGGCTATGCGGTGGGCGCCGGCCTTGCCGGCATGATCGCCTCGGCAACGGGTCTGGTGGAAAAGCTCGCGGCGGGTGAGGCAAGCGGCCCG
The DNA here is from genome assembly GCF_001005825.1 of Rhizobium sp. LC145. GTDB lineage: Bacteria > Pseudomonadota > Alphaproteobacteria > Rhizobiales > Rhizobiaceae > Neorhizobium. Next base: position 78,647 of record NZ_LBHV01000007.1, on the reverse strand, counting down.
GCCGCCTGGCTCTACGGCGTTGCCGCGGCCGGTGCGCTCGTGACCTTCCTGCTCGGCTTCGGGGTGAGGTTGAAGGCGGAGTAAAGTCGGGCGCAACCAATCCGCTTTTTCCTTGTTCGGAGAATCGGCTGTTCCCATATTGAAGGGAGCGGCCGATACCGGCCCCCAAGGGAGTTCTGCTTGTTCCAGTTCGACAATTCCTACGCCCGCCTGCCGGACAGGTTCTACGCCTCGGTCTATCCCGAGCCGGTGGAAGGCCCTGTCCTCTTGAAATTCAACGAGGCGCTGGCGGCGGAACTGAAGATCGAAGCGGACCTGACTGACCCGAAGCGGCTGGCTGCCATGCTGGCCGGCAATGTCGTACCGCAAGGGGCCGCACCGATCGCCATGGCCTACGCCGGCCACCAGTTCGGCAGCTTCGTGCCGCAGCTCGGCGATGGGCGGGCGATCCTGCTCGGCGAGGTGGTGGACGCGAGCGGCCGGCGCCGCGACATCCAGCTCAAGGGCTCGGGGCCGACGCCCTTTTCCCGAAGGGGTGACGGGCGGGCCGCGCTCGGGCCGGTGCTTCGGGAATATATCTTTTCGGAAGCCATGCATGCGCTCGGCATCCGCGCCACGCGGGCTCTTGCCGCGGTCGCGACCGGCGAGCCGGTCTATCGCGAGCGGGTGGAGCCGGGCGCAATTTTCGTGCGGGTCGCGGCGAGCCATGTCCGGATCGGCACGTTTCAGTTCTTCGCCGCGCGCGGCGACAATGAGGCGATCCGGCTCTTGGCGGATTACGTGATCGGGCGGCACTATCCCGAGCTTGAAGGCACGGAAAAGCCCTATCTGGCGCTGCTACGCGCCGTGGCGCTGGCGCAGGCCGATCTCGTGGCGCGCTGGCTCGGCATCGGCTTCGTCCATGGGGTGATGAACACCGACAACATGACGATTTCCGGCGAGACGATCGATTTCGGACCTTGCGCCCTCCTCGACGAATACGATCCGATGAAGGTTTTCTCCTCCATCGACCACATGGGCCGCTATGCCTATCGCAACCAGCCGGGGATCGCCCAGTGGAACATCGCGCGGCTGGCCGAATGCCTGCTGCCGCTGCTCGACGAGGATCAGGATAAGGCGGTGGACGAGGCGAATGCCGTGCTGAAGGAGTTCGGCGAGCATTTTCAGGCGCGCTGGCTCGAGGTGTTCCGCGCCAAGATCGGGCTCTTCCGGCAAGAGGAGGGCGATGGCGATCTGGTGCAGGCGCTGCTCGGCGCCATGCACGAGGGGCAGGCGGATTTCACGCTGGCCTTCCGGCGGCTTTGCGATGCGGCGGAAGGATCGGACGAGGCCTTTCTTTCCGGCTTTTCCGAACCGGAAAAGGCGCGCGAATGGCTGGCGACATGGCGGGAACGGCTGGCGAAAGAGCCGCAGTCCGATGAGGTGCGAGCCGCTGCGATGCGGACGGTCAACCCGGCCGTCATTCCCCGCAATCACCGGATCGAGGAGGCGATCGTTGCCGCGACCGCCGGCGACATGCAGCCTTTCGAACGCCTGCTGGCGGCGCTGGAACGGCCCTATGAGGATATCGCCGAGTTTGCCGATTTCACCGTGCCGCCGAAGCCCGAGGAGCGAGTGATGAAGACGTTCTGCGGGACGTAGATCGGCTACGCAGTGTTGCTGCCCCTCATCCGCCTGCCCAGCCCCGCCTCACGCTCCCAGAATTCTATCAACCGTAATGGGAAGATGCCGGATGCGCTTGCCGGTGGCGTGGAAGATGGCGTTTGAGACGGCGGCGGCGACGCCGACGATGCCGATCTCGCCGAGCCCCTTGGCGCCGATCGGGCTCACCTTGTCGTCCTCTTCCTCCACGAAAACGACCTCAATATCCTCGATATCCGCATGGGCGGGCATATGATATTCTGCGAGATTGTGGTTCATGATCCGGCCGGTGCGGTGGTCGATCATGCCTTCCTCGTGAAGCGCCATGCCGATGCCCATGACGACGCCGCCGAGAATCTGGCTGCGGGCTGTCTTGGGATTGAGGATGCGCCCGCCGGCGATCGCGCTGACGACGCGGGTGACGCGGGGGATGCAGAGATCCTCATCCACCTTCACTTCCACGAAAACGGCCGAATGGGTGTAGCTGATGAACTTCTTCATCTGCGCCTCGTCCGGCTCGATCTTGCCGTGCTCCTCGATGAAGGAGACGCCGGCGGCGTCCATGATATCGCCGATCGAAAGGCCGATCTGGTGGTTGCGTTCGAGCACGAGCCGGCCTTCGCTGATGGAGACGTCTTCCTCCGATGCGCGGGCAAGCGGTGAGTTCGGCATCCCCTTCGCGTGGGCAAGCAGCGTTTTGACGGCCGCTTTCGAGGCGACCTGGACGGCCGAGCCGGAGGAGGCGGCGGTGCGCGAACCGCCCTCGACGCCGGTCTTCGGCAGGGTGGAATCCCCGATCTCCACCTTGACCCGGCCGAGGGGGACGCCGAAGGTCTCGGCAGCGATCTGACCGAGGATGGTATAGGTGCCGGTGCCGATATCGGAGGCGGCCGCCGAGACGGTGACCGCGCCATCGACTGAGAGGCGCACCCGGGCTTCCGCCGGCGCGATCGACGCTTCCCAGACGCCGCCCGCCATGCCCCAGCCGACGAGATCGTGGCCTTCGCGCATCGAGCGGGGCGAGAAGGAGCGCCGATCCCAGCCAAAACGGGCGGCGCCTTCCCGATAGCAGGCGTCGAGCGCCTTGGAGGTGAACTGCTTGCCCTGGTTCTGGTCGTGGTCGGCGAAGTTGCGGCGCCTCAGTTCCAGCGGGTCGATGCCGACCTCGTAGGCGAGTTCGTCCATGGCCGTTTCGAGTGCCGTGACGCCGGTGGCGGCACCCGGCGCGCGCATGTCGCCCGGCGTGGAGACATCCAGCTTGGCGAGTTCGTATGAAAGTCTGACATTGTCGCATCGATAGGCGAGCCCGGACCAGTTGACGACATTCTCCTGATAGTCCTCGTAGCGCGAAGTGGCCTGCACGGCATGGTGCATGACCGATTGCAGGCGGCCGTCGCGATCGGCGGCGAGCGAGACCCGCTGGACGGTGGCCGGACGCCAGGTGAGATAGAACATCTCGCGGCGGGAAAGCTCCACCTTGACCGGACGCTGGAGATCGAGACTCGCCATGACGGCGAGGAAAAGCTGGTGCTTGGGGCGCAGGCCCGCGCCGAAGGCTCCGCCGACGAAATCGTTCCTGACCTTCACCTTTTCAGGATCGAGGCCGAAGACATTGCAGACATAGGCCTGGGTGTTCTGCGGCCCCTGCGTCTTGTCATGGATGGTGAGGCCGCCGTTTTCGAAGAGCACCGTCGTGCCGAAAAGCTCCATCGGATTATGGTGCTCTCCTTCCAGCACGTATTCGGCGGAGACCGTGCATGGCGCGGCCGCGAAGGCCTGTTCCGGCTCGCCGCGGGGAGGGGGCGGAACCATGCTCTCGCCGCGCGGCTCGGCCGGAACATAGCTCTGCCGCCTTTCGCGGAGGATATCGGTATGGGGCTCGTCCGCGATGTAGCGGATGCGGATGAGGGAGGCGGCATCTCGCGCGGCCTCGAAACCCTCGGCGATCACCAGCGCCACCGGTTGGCCGTCGTAAAGGATGCGTCCGTTTTCGAGCGGCCGGAACGGGTGGCCGGGCACGGCGGCTGTGTCCTTCCACTTGTCGTCGCTTTCCGCCGTTTGGGGCCGGTTTTCATGGGTATAGACCTTCACCACGCCGGGAAAGCGCTCGGCCTCGGCCGTGTCGATCTCCGCGATGCTGCCGGCGGCAACGGTGGAGACCGCGACGAAGCCGTGCAGCAGGCCCGGCGCGTGATGCTCGGCGGCATAGTGCGCCTGGCCGGTGACTTTCAGCGGCCCCTCGATGCGGGAGAAAGGAAAGCCGACGATCCGCGAATGATTGAGCATGGCGAATTTCTCTATTGGAAGGCTTTGACGGTCTGGTCCTGCGGCGTGCCGGCGGCCGCCTGGGAGAGCGCCCGCACGATTGCCCGATGGGCGAGCGGGATCTTGAAATCATTGCCGCCCTGGCCCTTCGCGCCGGCCAGAAGCCGCACCGCGACCTTGCGGAAGGTCTCTTCCGTCGGCGGTGCGCCGGCGAATTCGGCCTCCGCCAGACTGTCGCGCCAGGGCATGTGGGCCACGCCGCCGAGCGCCACGCGCAGATCGACGATCTCGCCATCGGCAATATCCATGGCCGCGGCGACCGAGACCAGCGCGAAGGCAAAGGAAAGCCGGTCGCGCAGTTTCAGGTAGCTGTGATGGGGGACGAAGTGATTGCCCTCCAGCCGGACGGCGAGAACCATTTCTCCCGGAGCCAGCGTGTTGTCGCGCTCCGGATGATCGCCGGGCAGCCGGTGGAATTCGGCAAACGGGATATAGCGGCGGCCTTCCGGCCCCTCGACCTCGACGGTTGCGGCGAGCGCCGCCAGCGCCACACACATATCGGATGGGTGGACGGCGATGCATTTGTCGCTGGCGCCGAGAATGGCATGGATGCGGTTGACGCCGCCGATCGCCGAGCAGCCGGAGCCCGGCTCGCGCTTGTTGCAGGGGCTCGACGGATCGTAGAAATAATAGCAGCGCGTGCGCTGGAGCAGGTTGCCGCCGGTGGTGGCGGCGTTGCGGAGCTGCGGCGAGGCACCGGCGAGAATGGCACTAGCAAGCAGCGGATAGCGTTCCTTCACACGAGAGTCGTAGGCGACGGCGGCATTGCTGACGAGCGCGCCGATGCGCAGGCTGCCGTCCGCAAGCTCCTCAATCTGCCTGAGCGGCAGGTGGTTGATATCGATGATGGCGGCGGGGTGCGCCACCTCGTATTTCATCAGGTCCACGAGATTGGTGCCGCCGGCAAGCAATTGCGCCTCGGGATTGGCGACAAGTGCGGCAACGGCCTCGCGGACGGTTTCGGCGCGGGTATAATCGAAGGGCCTCATTCCGCCGCCTCCCGGAGAACCGCCTGGTTGCCCATGACCTCCTCGACGGCGTCGGCGATATTGGTATAGGCGCCGCAGCGACAGAGATTGCCGCTCATCAGCTCGCGGATATCGGCGCGGGAATGGGCATGACCTTCGGCAAGCAGGCCGGCGGCGGAACAGATCTGCCCCGGCGTGCAATAGCCGCACTGATAGGCATCGTGCTCCAGGAAGGCCTTCTGCAGCGGGTGCATGTTTTCCGGCGTGCCGAGCCCTTCGACGGTGGTGATCTCGGCGCCGTCGACGCTGACGGCGAGCTTGAGACAGGAATTGATCCTCTCGCCATCGATGAGAACCGTGCAGGCGCCGCACTGGCCCTGATCGCAGCCCTTCTTGGTGCCGGTGAGCTGCAGGGGTCCGCGCAGAAGATCGAGAAGCGTGACCCAGGGGTGAAGCTCGAACCGGTGGCGCTCGCCGTTGACGGTGAGCGTGACGGGTATGCTGGGGAGGGAATGACTTGCGCCGGTCTCCATGGTCTGCCCTTTCCACGATCGGTTGGCCCACGATCGATTGGCGACGTAACCCCGGGATTTGGAAGATGTTCCTTCCTGAACAGGAAATAAACTTTAGATTGCATTATTATTGTACGTACGATATTTATTGAAATCTGGGGGATGCGGGGGTTAGATTGGCGTGAAGATCGTTTATGATCCGCCGAAGCGTTTGAGGAACCTCGAGAGCAGAGGCCTCGATTTTGAAGACGTCGACATGGAGTTCTTTGCCTCGGCGGTGGTCTTTCCGGCAAGGGATGGCCGCTACAAGGCCATCGGCTTCCTGAACGGGATGATCATTGCGGTTATCTTCAGACCGCTTGGAATGGAGGCGATCTCGATCGTTTCCATGCGACGGGCCAGCCGAAAGGAAAGGCAAGCGTTATGAGCAGGAAACGGATTCCAGAAATTTCAGATGCCGAGGAGGCTGAAATCCAGCGGCAGATTGCCCAAGATCCGGAGGATTGCGAGATAAGCGACGAAGAGATCGCCGAGGGTGGCAAACCGTTTCGCGAGGTCTTTCCCGAACTTTATGGCAGCATCCTGCGTTCGCGTGGTCGGCCGCCGCTCGAAACGACCAAGACACCTGTCACGATCCGCCTCGATCCCGATATCGTCGAACATTACAAGGCCAAGGGAAAGGGCTGGCAAAGCCAGATGAATGACGACCTCCGGAAGGCTGCGGGGTTGAAGGCCGGTCGGCGATAAAAATCGCGTGGATAGGAAAATAGTCCTTGACGGCGTGACGGTAGTTTGGTAGGTTTTGGTTATCGTCGAAGAATTGCGACCGGCGGGTAGCCTTGAGAGGCAGACGGTCGCAAGGCTTCCAGTCAATTGGCCCGGCTCAAGCAGACCGGGCTTTCTTTTTTCCAGGATTTCGGCAGCGTTTCGTCGGTGGTGGTTTAAGGCCGCCGGCGCGGTTTCGCGTGCCTTTTGGATATCGGCCATGAATGAATTCGAGACTTTCGAACCGGCGCTTTTCGGGCTCTGGGCGGAACGGCCGCGCTATGACGAGGCCGTGCGCATGGAGGATTTGGACCTCGCCAAAAGGGTGCGCGGCGTGCTGCTGGAAACCAAATCGGCCGAAGGGACCCGTTCCGAGGCCGAGGAACTGCGGCGGCTGCTCAACGAGATGACCGTGGAGATGCGCGCGCAGTTTTCGACCTTCCGCAAGCTGCGCGCGACCGCCGAGGCGCTTCTCGACGGCGGCGACGAGGCGGCGCAAAAGCTCGCCCGCGCCGACGTGAAGGCCGCGACCGACGCCATGTCGCTGATCGTGCGCACGCTCGAAAAGGTGGACGCCCTGCAGCGCCAGCTTGCCCGCGACCGGGAAGCGGAGGCCGAGCGGCAGGCGGAGGAGGGCGGTTATGAGGAGGCCAAGGCCCGCTTCATGAAGCTTATCGAGGACCGTGCCAATGAAAACGCTTTCCGCCTTTACGAAGCATGGAAACGGGATGGTCCACCGACCTCAGTTATCGAGAGGGTTGGGCGCTGCGCCGCCGAGCCAGCGGACATTGCGGCGGGCGCAGGAGCGGACGGCGGGCAAGGCATTGTTGCTTTCGAAGCGGCTGAATCAAGGCGTACGGACAATCGCGGCCGTGCGTGAGGAAAGCCTGGAGGCCGTGAGGCAAGGTAGCGCGCTTGGCGAGCGGATAACAGACGGTGTCGCGATGGCCGATGGGCAGGTGCCGACCTTTGTTGATGAGAGCGCCGCAGGGTCACTTCCCGTCATCCCTGTGCTTGTCACAGGGATCCAGCAGCGCCGCGGCGGCGGCGCGGAAGAGTCTTTTCAGCCCAAAGACTTGGGCTGGCTGGATTCCTGTGACAAGCACAGGAATGACGGAGATATGTTGGCTCCGGAGTGTTCCGATCCCTACGCCGACTTCATTTTCGGCCTCGACCGGGACTGGGATTTCAATGGCCGTTCCGAACAAAAGCCCCCCGAAGGCGATTGGCGCACCTGGCTCGTTATGGGCGGGCGGGGTTCGGGCAAGACGCGGGCGGGCGCGGAATGGGTGCATGCGCTGGCTTGCGCCTCCGAGCGTTCGAACCTGAGGATCGCGCTGGTGGCCGAGACGCTGGGCGATGCCCGCGAGGTGATGATCGACGGCGTTTCCGGCATTTGCCGCATTGCGCGGGGCAAGCGGCCGGAATTCGAGATCTCGCGGCGAAGGCTCGTCTGGCCGAACGGGGCCGTGGCGCAGATATTCTCCTCGGAAGATCCGGAGAGCCTGCGCGGACCTCAATTCCACTTTGCCTGGTGCGACGAGCTCGCCAAGTGGAAATATCCGGAAGAGACTTTCGACATGCTGCAGTTCGGTCTGCGGCTCGGGGCCGATCCGCGCCAGCTCGTGACGACGACGCCGCGGCCCGTGCCGGTGCTGAAGCGGCTGATCGCCGAGCCGGGAACGCGGCTCGTGAGGATATCGACCAGGGAAAATTCCGGCAACCTGGCGCCGGGCTTCATCCAGGCGCTCGAAGGGCGTTATGGAGGCACACGACTGGGAAGACAGGAACTCGACGGTGAGCTGATCGAGGACCGTGAAGACGCGCTCTGGAAGCGCGACGACCTCGAAACCTGTGTGATCCGCTTCACCGGAGCGCTGCGGCGCATCGTCGTGGCGGTCGACCCGCCCTCGGGCGCGGGAGCAAGTTCCTGCTGCGGCATCGTGGTGGCCGGGATCGAGGCGGGCGGACGCGGCGTGGTGCTGGCGGACTGCTCGGTGGAAGGGAAAAGCCCCGCCGGCTGGGCGCATGCGGTGGCGAGAGCCTACGAGCGTTTCCGGGCCGACCGGGTGGTGGCGGAGGTCAACCAGGGCGGCGAGATGGTGGCGGCCATGTTGAAAAGCGTGGATGCGAACCTGCCCGTGACCATGGTGCGGGCGACGCGCGGCAAATTCCTGCGCGCCGAGCCGGTGGCCGCACTCTACGAACAGGGGCGGGTGGCCCATGCCGGAAGGTTCGCCGAACTGGAGGACCAGATGTGCGACTTCGGACCCGACGGGCTCTCCTCAGGCCGTTCGCCCGACCGGCTGGACGCGCTGGTCTGGGCGCTGACGGCGCTGATGTTCGAAGGGCAGGGCGAGCCGCGCGTGCGCGGGATCTGACGCCCTGGCTCGTCTCGCTTAAGGGCGTTTCAAGGGGATTTGAACGGATGGTGCGGGCGCGTTTTCGCGCATCTGCTGCCATTCGGATTCGAGGCGATCCAGCACATGCTGTGGGATGGGCTGCTTGGCCGGGGCGTTATCGACAGCGACTGGGGCAGATTGGTGCATCATCATGATCTCCTTTCAGCGAGCCATCTAACGTTGCTTCCTTCCTCTTGGTTCCACAGGGTTTCGCAAAAGTAAATCACCCGCCTAACGGCTTAAAACGATTTAGTTTTTCTAAACCGATTGAAACTTTCGGATTTCCTCAGAAACGTTTGACAGGGAGGGCGGCATGGGTGTCGACCGGCGCTATTTCTTCGATTGTGCGCGGGCCGAAATCTTCGGCGGCAGGCTGCGGGCAAAGCAGGTGGAGGGGGTGAGCGCGATTCTCGACGGCTGGGAAAAACGGGCTCCGGAGGGTGACCGGCAAGCGCTTGCCTATGTGCTGGCGACGGCCTTTCACGAGACCGCCGGCACCATGCAGCCGGTGCGCGAGACGCTGGCGAGGACCGATGCCGCAGCGATCGCCAGGCTGGAAAAGGCCTATGCGAGCGGCCGGCTGCGTTCTGTGAGGACGCCCTATTGGTGGCCGGATGCGGAAGGGAAAAGCTGGCTCGGACGGGGGCTCGTGCAGCTCACCCACCGGCGGAACTACGAGGCCATGTCGAAGCTGACCGGCGTGGACCTGGTGGCCGATCCGGCCCGCGCCATGGAGTTGGAGATTTCGGTGACGATCCTGATCGAGGGCATGCGGGCGGGCTCATTCACAGGCCTGAAGCTTGGCAATTATTTCGGGCCCGGCCGGTCCGACTGGCTGGGCGCGCGGCGCATCATCAACGGCACGGACCGGGCAGAACTGGTGGCCGGGCATGGAAAGGCGTTTTGCAGGGCGCTTGCCGGGGTTTGAGGCCGGGCGGATATGTGATAGCCGCGTGGCGTTGCATGAGACCGGAGTGAGACATGATCCGCCATATCGTCTTCTTCACCGCCCGGAGCCGGGAGGACCGCGACGCGGTGCTTGCCGGCCTGTCGCTGCTGACCGAGATACCGCATGCGCGGCTCCTGGAGATCGGCAGCAATGCGAAGACCGACCAGCTCGGCAACGTGGTGGATTTCGTGGTCTATGGCGAGTTCGACGACGAGGCAGCGCTTGCCGCCTACAAGGCGCATCCACTTTACCAGAAATCCATCGAGCGGGTTCGCCCGCTCCGGGAAATGCGGATCGCGGCGGATTATGATGCGGACAAGGCGGCGAAACGGCCGGTTTGATGGTTATTGGCGAATAGCGAATAGCGAATAGCGAATAGTGAGTAGTAAATAGTAAATAGAAGGCGAGGACTGTCTGCCTTTTGTCTCGTTACTCATAACTATTCGCCATTCGCTACTCCCTATTCGCTTCAACAAGGATTTTCCGATGAAATCTCCATTCCGGCTGCCGTGGGCCTCCACGGCGGAACGACGGCGCGTGCCTGCTGAAAAGCATATCGAGGCGAAGATGGCGGGCGGTTTCGCGATCGTTGCCGGCGAGGGCGCGGCGCACTGGTCCGGCCGCTCCTATGCGGCGCTTTCGCGCGGCGGGTTCATGAAGAACCCGGTCGCGCATCGGGCCGTGCGGATGATCGCCGAGGCCGCGGCGGCGGTACCCTGGCTTGCCTATGACGGCGCGACCGAGCTTGCCGAGCACCCCGCTCTCGGACTGCTCGCGCGGCCGAACGGCCGGCAGAGCGGACCGGATTTCTTCGAGGCGCTCTACGGGCACCTGATGCTTTCCGGCAATGCCTATGTCGAGCCGCTGGCGCTCGGCGGGGAGCTACGCGAACTGCACCTGCTTCGCCCCGACCGAGTGAGCTTGGTGGAGGGCCGCGACGGCTGGGTGGTCGCCTACGATTATCGCGCCGGCGGGGTGACGCGCCGGCTGCCGGCGGAGGCAACCGAGGGGGGACAGGGCCTGGCGCTGCTGCATCTCAAGCTCTTTCATCCGCTCGACGATCATTCGGGCTTTCCGCCGCTTGCGGCCGCGGGTGCAGCACTCGATCTTCACAATGCGGCGGCAAGCTGGAACAAGGCGCTGCTCGACAATTCGGCCAGGCCTTCCGGTGCGCTCGTCTACCAGCCGAAGGATGGCGGCAATCTCTCGCCCGACCAGTATCAACGGCTGAAGGACGAGCTGGAGGCCGGCTATTCCGGCGCGGTGAATGCCGGCCGGCCGCTGCTGCTCGAAGGCGGACTCGACTGGAAATCCATGGGGCTTTCGCCGAAGGACATGGACTTCATCGAGGCGAAGAACGCCGCCGCGCGTGACATAGCGCTGGGCTTGGGCGTGCCGCCGATGCTGATCGGCATTCCGGGCGACAATACCTATGCCAATTATCAGGAGGCGAACCGCGCCTTCTACCGCTTGACCGTGCTGCCGCTGATCTCCCGCACCGCCGCAAGCTTCTCCGCCTGGCTTTCGCAGGCCTTTGGCGAGCGGCTGCGGCTGGAGCCGGACCTCGACAAGGTGGCCGGGCTCTCCGCCGAACGCGATGCGCTCTGGGCGCGGGTGGGGACGGCGGCATTCCTGACGGATGAGGAGAAGCGGGAAGCGGTGGGGTATTAGTCGGGGTGGATATGGTGTATGTTGTAATACGCCGTATTACAAATGGAGGCTGCCATGACCAAGCCCGTTCTTTCCGATCCGATCACGCTTCGCCTGCCGCTCGACATCCTGGAAGACATCGAGAAGATCGCCGAGACGGCGGATCGCAGCCGGAGCTGGGTGATCGTCCGCGCGCTGAAATATTACCTGATGGCGGAGGGGAGTGAGGTGCTGAGCATCCGGCGCGGCCTGGAAGATGTCGCGGCCGGTCGAACCGTGGACGCCGACGAGTTTCTAGCTGAGCTCGATCGCCTCAATCGTGAGGATGCCGCCTGATGAAGGTGTTTCTCTCGGAAGAAGCCATACGCTATGTCGAGAGAGAAAGGGCGTATCTCGCTCAGTTCAGCCGACGTGCATCCGTAGCCTTTTCGGAACAGGTCAGGAGAGCTATTCAGCTTATCGGCGATCACCCTCGCGTCGGAACCGCGGTTGCGCCAGCCGAAGGAATTCGCCGCTTCGTATCGGCGCCCTATCATCTGGATTATATCCTCCAGGCTGACCGGATACTGATTGTTTCCATCATGCACGCCCGCCAGGGACCTGCCGATCTTGAGAAGGACGAAGACGACGTCTTCGAATGAACGCGGCTTCGGCCTTGCTGGCGCGCCGTTGAATCAACTTCTGAACTTCCGGACTCAAAGTCCGAACAAAACCCGCTAAGGGATTCGCAAGATTTGCGGAAATGGCATCCGGCGACTTCAACCGATGCTTTGCGGCGGCGTGCGTGCCCGCCGATCTATGTGCTTCACCTCAACAAGAGATTAACGATGGCTGACCTTGGCAACGAACCGGGCGTGTGGGCCGCGAAGGCCGTGGGTGCGACGGCGGGAGCCGGTATTTCGCTGATCTATCTCCTGCCCAAGAGCCGTCGCGAGGCGGCGAGCCGCTTCATGACGGGCATGAGCTGCGGGCTGATCTTCGGCGGTCCGACGGGACTGTGGCTCATCGAGCAGCTCGGCATCGCAGACGCTCTTTCCGGCACGGAGGTGATGCTGACGGGAGCGGCGGCGGCAAGCCTTTCGGCCTGGTGGGTGCTCGGCGCGCTTGCCCGAGTGGCGGAGAGGTATGGGGGAACGCGGAGGTAACTAACTGCCTCTTGTATTGCCCCTCCCGGCCTGCCGGCCACCCTCCCCACAAGGGGGAGGGAAACAAGCGGCCGGACCTCGTTCCAAAATGACCATTGATTCCTCCACCGGCCCTCAATCGGGAAGCCAGGCAGTGCGGCATATCTCCCTCCCCCTTGTGGGGAGGGTGGCCGGCAGGCCGGGAGGGGTGGCGAAAATCTCATAACAGGAGAAACCCATGCACGCTTACCGCGGGCCGCGTCCCGCCATGCGCAAATTCGCCAATCTCGAACTTGCCGGCGTGACCGGCGACGGGGCTTTTTCCGGCTATGCCAGCATCTTCGGCGAGGTCGATCTCGGCAAGGACACGATCGAGCGCGGTGCTTTCATGAACTCGCTCGTCGAGCGCGGCGCGAGGGGCGTGCGGATGCTTTACCAGCACGATCCGGCCGAGCCGATCGGCGCCTGGAAGGTGATCCGCGAGGATGCCCGCGGGCTCTATGTCGAAGGGGTGCTCTCGCCAGGCGTCGCCCGTGCCCGCGAGGTGCACGCGCTGATGAAGAGCGGAGCGCTCGACGGGCTTTCGATCGGCTTTCGCACCGTCAAGGCGCGGGCCGATGCCAAGACCGGTGTTCGGCGCATTCTGGAAGCCGATCTATGGGAAATCTCGGTGGTGACCTTTCCGATGCTGCCTTCGGCCAGGGTCTCCAACGTCAAGCATGCGCGGTTCTTCCGGGACAAGGAAACCGAGCTCGTCCGCCAGGTGCGCCGGGCGGCGAAACTCATGTTGAACTCCAGCTTCAAGGGAAAGACGATATGACGGAACAGGTGAAGATTGCGCCGGAGGTGAAGGCGGTGCCGGAAACGGTGACGGCGGCCTTCGACGATTTCATGGAAGCCTTCGAGACGTTCAAGGACACGAACGACCGCCGACTGGACGAGATCGAGACGAAGCTGACGGCCGACGTGGTGACGCGCGACAAGATGGATCGCATCAACCGCGCCATGGACGAGCAGAAGAGAGTGCTCGACCAGCTCGCGCTGAAGAAGGCGCGCCCGCCGCTTGGGCGTGGCGGCGGAGAGTTTTCGCCGGAAGCGACCGAGCACAAGGCTGCCTTCGACGCCTATGTGAGGCGCGGCGAGGAAGCGGGCCTGCGCGAGCTGGAAGCCAAGGCTTTTTCTTCCGGCGCAGGCGCCGACGGCGGCTATCTGGTGCCGCCGGAAACCGATACCGAGATCGGCCGCCGGATCTCGGCGGTCTCTCCGATGCGGGCGCTCTCGACCGTCAGGACCGTTTCCGCCGCCGTGCTGAAGAAGCCGTTTGCCGCGACGGGTCTTGCCACCGGCTGGGTGGCGGAAACGGCCGCGCGCCCGCAGACCGCCACGCCGCAGCTTTCCGAACTCTCCTTCCCGACCATGGAACTCTATGCCATGCCGGCGGCGACCCAGAGCCTGCTGGACGATGCGGCGGTTGACATCGAGGCCTGGATCGCCGGCGAGGTGGACATCGTCTTCGCCGAGCAGGAGGGCGATGCCTTCATCCGCGGTGACGGCGTGAACAAGCCGCGCGGCTTTCTCTCCTATCCCACGGTGGCCGAAGAGGTCTGGGCCTGGGGCAGCCTCGGCTATGTGGCGACGGGACGAGCGGGCGACTGGGCGGCGAACGGCCCTTCCGATACGCTGATCGACGCTGTCTATTCGCTGAAGGCCGGGCATCGCCAGAACGGCACCTTCATGATGAACCGTAGGACGCAAGCCGACATCCGCAAGTTCAAGGATGCCGACGGCAACTATCTCTGGCGCCCGCCGGCAGCGGCAGGCCAGCCGGCCTCGCTGATGGGCTTTCCGATCGCGGAAGCCGAGGAGATGCCGGATGTGGGGGCGGACGCCTTCTCGATCGCCTTCGGCGACTTCCGCGCCGGCTATCTCGTCGTCGACCGGGCGGGCGTGCGCATCCTGCGCGACCCCTATTCCGCCAAGCCCTACGTGCTCTTCTACACGACCAAGCGCGTGGGCGGCGGGGTGCAGAATTTCGAGGCGATCAAGCTGGTGAAGTTCGCGGCGAATTGATGCTCGCAAAAGCGAATAGGGAGTCGCGAATAGCGAATAGAGGGCGGCCATTGGCTGCCCTGTTTCGTCGGCTCTCCATCTATTCGCCAATTCCTATTCGCTATTCGCTTCCGAAGGACCCTCATGACCTACGCCCTGATCCATCCGCCCACCGCGGAGCCGCTGACGCTTGCCGAGGTGAAGGCGCATTTGCGCCTCGACAGCGGCGAGGAGGATGCGCTTATTCTGTCGCTGATCCGAACGGCGCGTCAGCACCTGGAGCGCGAGACCGGGCTTTGCCTGATTGCGCAGGGCTGGCGGCTCTATCTCGATCGCTGGCCCCGCGACGGCGTGATTCGAATTCTGAAATCGCCGGTGCAAGAGATTCAGAAGATTACGGTTTATGACGCGGACGGCACTGCTTCTGAAGTTCCGCTTGAAGATCACCTTCTGGACGGCGTGGGCCGCCCGGCACGGCTCTGGCTACGTGAGAGGCTTGAACTCGGACACGCGGCGAACGGCATCGAGATCGATTTTTCCGCCGGCTTCGGAGAGGCGGGCGCGGACGTGCCCGACACGCTGAAGCGGGCGATGTCGATCCATATCGGCCACATGTTCGCGTTCCGGGGGGCGATCTCGCCCGACCAGCAGCCGGCCGGCATTCCGGATGGATATGAGCGTCTGATCGGGCCGTTCCGGATGCGGAGGCTCTGACCATGGCGATCGTCTTCTTCGATCCGGGGCAGATGACCGCGCGGCTGGACCTGGAGGCGCCGAGTGCGGCGCCGGATGGCCAGGGCGGCGCGGTGACAGGCTGGGAAGTGCTCGCTTCCATGTGGGCGCGCATCGAGCCGGTTTCGCATGTGGTGAGGGAGGAGGCGGTGGCGGAGACCGGCACGGTGAGCCACCGCATCTGGGTCCGCTTTCGCGAGGACGTGCAGGCCGGGATGCGGTTCCGCAAAGGTGCGCGGACCTTCGTGGTGAAGCTCGTGCGCGATCCGGACGAGACGCGGCGTTATCTCGTCTGCCAGTGCGAGGAGGACGGCCGATGACGGCTGCGAATGCGCTGCTCGCGGCAATCCATGCGAGGTTATCCGGCGATGCGGTGCTTACCGGCCTCGTGGGGCGGGATGGTATTCGCGACCGCTGGCTTGCGCGCGCCCACATGCCCTGCATCGTCTTCGGGGAGATGGAGACGAGGAACTATTCGACCTCCACGGAAGAGGCGGAGGAACATCTGCTGACGCTGGAGATCTGGTCCGGCGCAGAGGGCCGCAAGGAGGCGGTGGAGATCGCCGGACGGGTGTGTGCGCTGCTCGACGATGCGGCATTGCGGCTCGATGGTGCGGTTCTCGTTAGTCTGAGGCACCGGGATCTGCGCATACGGCGTGAGTCTAAGTCGAAGCTGTTTTGCGCTGAAGTCCGCTTCCGCGCGGTGACGGAACCGGCGTCATGAGGCTTTTGTATGTGCCTTCCGCACCAGGCCGATCAGCATCATGATTGCCGCAAGGGCGACGAGCGCTAGCGCTATCGCGAAGACGATGGCCACCTGATAGCCGGCGCGGTCGAGGAGGGCCGTGAAGACCACGGGGGCCGCCGCATTGGCGAGATTTTGCGGCAGCGAGAGGCGGGCTGCCTGCAGCCCGTATTCCCGAGGCGAAAAGAGTGCGAGCGGCAGAAGCGCACGGGCGACGGCGAGCACGCCGGAACCAAAGCCGTAGAAGAGTATGAAGGCGCAGAGGCTGGCGGTCGAAGGCGGCAGGCCCAGAAGGCAGGTGAAGCCGAGCAGTATCATGCCGGTGCCGGCGATCGAGGTCAGCAGCGGATTGCCGCGCCGGCCGAGCAGCATGTCGACGCCGCGCGCCGATATGCCGATGACGCCGCGCGCCGCGGCGAGCTGCAGCGCGAATTCGGGCGTTGCGCCTGACTGGCGGAGCAGTTCGAGGAGAGAGGGCGCGAGGCCGAAGGTGACGAAGGAGGCGATGGTGGTGGTGGCCGCGACGAGCAGGAAGGCTTTCCTACGTTCGGCGGCCGAGAGTTCCACGGGCGCGAGATCGGCGCTCGCACCTTGTTCCTGGCGCGCGATCGGCTTCGGCAAGGCGAAGAGATAGAGCGGCAGGCATACGAACAGTTGAATGGCTGCGCAGGCGGCAAAGGTGAAGCGCCAGCCGATCAGCTCGTTGAGCAGGCTCAAGAGCGGCCAGAAGATGGTGACCGAGAGGCCGGTGAAGAGCATGAGGATGGCGATCGTGCGCTTGGCGTTCGGTCCCTCGCGTTCGACCACCGCGGTATAGGCCGGAGCGGACAGCCCGAATGCGCCGCCGATGCCGATGACGATCCAGGCGAGAATATAGATCAGCAGGCCGTTTGCGGCCGCCAGCATCGCAAGGCCCAGTGCGAACGCCAGGGCACCGGCGGCAAGGACGCGGGCCGCGCCGTGACGCTCGAGCAGACGGCCGGTCAAAGGCCCGGCAAGCGCGCTGACGATCATCATGATGGTGAGGCCGGCGAAGATGATTTCGTTCGCTAAGCCGAGTTCCGGCGCGATGACGCGCCCCATTACGCCGAGCACTTCGAAGCTCGTGCCCCAGCCGGCGAGCTGCGTGACGGCCAGCACCGCGACGGTCTGGATGGAGCGGATGGGAAGAGAGGCCATGGCGACGGGCAATAGAGGAGGGGCGTGCCGCCTTGCAGTAGCAGGCGGCGCATTCCGGCGAAAGCGACATTTCCATGACAGGCGCCCGGCGGCGCCTTTTTCATTTTGGAGAGGACGAGAAGATGGTGGCTCAGAAGGGCAAGGACCTGCTTCTGAAGATGGACGATGGTGGAAGTTACGTGACCGTGGCGGGGCTGCGTTCCAGGCGGCTCGCCTTCAATGCCGAGACGGTGGACGTGACGGACGCCGAAAGCGCCGGCCGATGGCGAGAGCTCTTGGGCGGGGCGGGCGTGCAGCGCGCCTCGCTGACCGGAGCCGGCATCTTCAAGGACCAGGCGAGCGACGGACTGGTGCGGACAGCCTTCTTCGCGGCGAGCATTCTGAACTGGCAGGTGGTGATCCCGGATTTTGGGACGGTGAGCGGGCTCTTTCAGGTGACGGCGCTCGAATATTCCGGCGACCACAATGGCGAGATGCAGTTCGAGCTGGCGCTGGAATCGGCCGGCGCGCTGACTTTCGGAGCGATCCGATGACATCGAGGATGGGCGGACGCGCGAACCGCAGGCGCGGCGAGGTGGAGGCGGTGATCGACGGCGAGCGCCGCATCCTCTGTCTGACGCTGGGAGCGCTGGCGGAACTGGAGACTGCGTTCGCAGCCGGCGATCTGAACGGGCTTGCCGAACGGTTCTCTACCGGGCGGTTGAAGGCGGCGGACATGATACGGGTGATCGGCGCCGGCCTTCGCGGCGGCGGCAACCTCTTCTCCGACGACGAGGTGGCCGCGATGAGCATGGAGGGCGGGATTGCCGGCTATGCGCGGATCGTCGGCGATCTTCTGGCGGCGACCTTTGGTGGTTCGGAGGAGGGGGTGACGCAAAACCCTTGAGAGCCGCAGCAGGCGGAGAAGCTGTTGCAGGAAAAGTGCCAGGCGGTTTTCCGTATGCACCTGCGACCAACGAAAAGCGAGCGGAGCCCTTTCCCTGGAAGGCGGCGATGCACGCCGGCTTCTGCCTGCTGCGGCTTTCCTCCAGGGATTTCTGGGCGCTGACGCCGTTGGAGCTTTCCGCCATGACGGGTGGAATGCGGCCGCAGGGCGGGGCTCTCGGACGGGACGGGTTGGAGGCGCTGATGCGGGCGTTTCCGGATTTGCCCCTCCCCGTCGCTTCGCGATGACCTCCCCCCTCAAGGGGGAGGGTAAGGCGGTGTTCCTCCATATTCACGGAAATGCCCCTCACCCTAACCCTCTCCCCGTTTTGACGGGGAGAGGGGACGTGTCCAATCTACCGGTGCGGAGTGAGGAAGCCGGTGCGGCATATCCCTTCTCCCCGCATGCGGGGAGAAGGTGGCGGCAGCCGGATGAGGGGCATCCGAACTAACGCGAGGCATCATGGAAAACGACAATAACGAATTTACGGGCGCGCTCGGCGGAGCGGAAGCACTGGCCGATGTCATGGCCGATCTGGAGACGCGATCGCAGCGCTTCGGTGCGGCGCTGACGGGCGCTCTCCGATCCGCCACAGTGGGCGGGAAGGGACTGGAGGACGTATTGCGCGGCCTCGGCAACAGACTTTCCGACATTGGGCTCGCGGCGGGTTTGAAGCCGCTGGAAAACCTGCTCGGCAATGCGATTGGCGGCATGATGGGCTCGGTGGTGCCCTTTGCCGATGGCGGGGTGGTGCGGTCCCCGAGCTTCTTTCCGATGGGCGGCGACATGGGCCTGATGGGCGAGGCCGGCGCCGAGGCGATCCTGCCGCTGAGGCGCGGGCCGGACGGATCGCTCGGAGTTTCGGCAGGCGGTGGCGGGGGCATGCCGCAGGTCGTCTTCAACGTGACGGCCACGGATGCGGCGAGCTTCCGAAAGAGCGAGGGGCAGATCTCCGCCATGCTGGCGCGCAGCGTCGCGCGCGGCCGGCGCGGATTGTAAAAGGAGGCTGAACGATGAGCGGCTTTCACGAGGTGCGGTTTCCGCTGCGGCTGGCACTCGGCGTGAGCGGCGGGCCGGTCAGGCGCACCGATATCGTCAATCTTTCCAACGGGCGTGAGAACCGCAACCAACGCTGGCGCAATTCGAGGCGTAGCTACGATGCGGGATCGGGCGTCAAATCGATCGATGATCTCTATGCCGTGCTGGAATTCTTCGAAGCGCGGGGCGGGCAGCTCTACGGGTTTCGTTTCCGCGATCCTGTGGACTGGAAATCCTCCGCGCCGGGGAGGGCCGTTTCCGCCACCGACCAGGCGATCGGCATCGGCAACGGGACGACGGCCACCTTCCAACTCATCAAGACCTATGGAGACGCTGGGGGAAGCTGGCGGCGACGGATCGTCAAGCCGGTGGCCGGATCGGTGGTGATCGCGGTTGGCGGAGAGGTGAAGCCGCTATCCGCCTACAGGATCGATACGGCGACGGGGATCGTGACCTTTGCGGCCGGACAGGTCCCGCCGGCGGGTGCGCCGGTGACCTCCGGTTATGAATTCGACGTGCCGGTTCGCTTCGATACGGACCGGATCGACGTCAACCTCGCACATTTCGATGCCGGGCGCATTCCGACCATTCCATTGACGGAGATACTGGCATGAGACAGGTTCCGGAGGCTCTGGCCGCGCATCTGGAGGGTGAGGCGACGACAACCTGCCATTGCTGGCGAGTGACGCGCCGCGACGGCACGGTCCTCGGTTTTACCGAGCACGACGGCGACCTGAACTTCGCCGGAACGGCCTTCCTGGCCGCCAGCGGCTTTGCCGCGGGTGAGACCGAGGCGGCGACCGGGCTTCAGGCGGATTCATCGGAAGTGGCGGGCGGTTTTTCGAGCGCGGCGATCAGCGAGGCCGATCTGGCGGCTGGGAAATATGACGGCGCGCGGGTGGAGCTTTTTCTCGTCAACTGGCAGGCGCCCAATGAGCATATGCTGGTCGCGGTTCGCGAGATCGGCGAAGTCTCGCGCGCCGGCGGGGAGTTCCGCGCGGAACTGCGCAGCATCGCGCATCGGCTGAACCAGCCGCAGGGGCGGGTCTACGGCAGGCGATGCGACGCGAGCCTCGGAGACAGCCGCTGCCAGGTCGACCTGGCACGATGGCAGGGAGCGGTAACGGTTGTCGAGATGCGGGATGCAAGCCGGATCGTGGTTTCGGGGCTCGGGGCATTTCCTGACGGATTCTTCCGGCGCGGGGTGATGATGCTGGCGGATGGGACAAGTCTCGACGTCGAGGGGCACGAGTTGAACCCAGACGGGACGGCGGAGCTTGCCCTCTGGATTCCGCCGGAAAGGGCTCTGGAGGCGGGGCAGGCATTCACCCTGACGGCCGGTTGCGACAAGACCTTCGCGACCTGCAAGGCGCGCTTCGCAAACCACTTGAACTTTCGCGGGTTTCCGCATGTTCCGGGCGCGGATTTCGCCTATTCCTATGCCGATGGGGAGCGGGTGCACGACGGCAGCCCGATCTTCGAATGAGCGCGGTTGGCGCAAAGGTGGTGTCGCTGGCGGAGGGATGGATCGGCACACCCTATCGGCATCAAGGCGCGGCCAAGGGGATCGGTTGCGATTGCATCGGCCTGATCCGCGGTATCTGGCGGGAACTTTACGGCGAGGAGCCAGTGGCCGTGCCGCCCTACGCACCGGATTGGGCGGAGCGCTCGGGAGAGGAACGGCTGGTGGAGGCCGCGCTGCGGCTGTTCGGGCCGGCCTTGCCGCTGCGTGAAGCGGAACCGGGTGACCTCCTGCTGTTCCGCTGGCGACCGGATTGCGCCGCCAAGCACGCGGGCATTCTGGCCGGGCCGGACCATTTCATTCACGCCTACGAGCAAGGCGCGGTGACGCGATCTGCTCTGGTGCCTTCGTGGAGACGGCGGATTGCGGCCGTGCACAGGTTTCCCGGTATCGCGGTGTGATTGAAAAAAGCCGCCGATTGGCCTATTGTGATGGAGTGGTGAGCGAGGCTGCTACCTCGCCCACCGTTTGCTAAGCTTTGAAGTTGACCCGGACGGCGATCGACCAGCCCGTCCGGGTTATCCTTAAGCTAAGCGTAATGCCAATCGGCACAAGCCTCATAACATCACCTCCATATTCGAGAGCAGGGCTCCTGCCTGAGTCAGTGTAGCCTATCTCCACTGACGCGCCGGCTGGTTCGGCGCTTGCTGCTTCTGCTCCCGAATTTACCGACGCTATCACAATTTAAGCGAGCATCCAGTGGCAAGCGCTGGATCGCTGAAGGATTCAGATGGCCACCATCCTTTTCCAGGCTGCGGGTGCGGCGCTTGGCAGCGTGTTCGGCCCGGTCGGGGCGATCGCCGGCCGGGCGGCCGGAGCGCTTGCGGGCAGCGTCGTCGACCGGGCGTTGCTCGGCGGCGGCAACACGATTTCCGGAGCACGGCTTGCGACCGCACGCATTCCGGGCGCAGACGAGGGGACTGCGATCAACCGGCTCTATGGAACGGCGCGGATCGGCGGCACTCTGATCTGGGCGACACGCTTCGAGGAGGAGATCACCGAGGAGCGGTCGGGAGGCAAGGGCAGCGGGCCGAGGATCGAGAATTTCCGCTACTTCGCAAACTTCGCGGTGGGGCTCTGCGAGGGGCCGATCGCCTGCGTCCGGCGCGTATGGGCCGATGGGCGGGAACTCGACGTGACCTCGCTGGAAATGCGTGTCTATCGCGGGACGGAGGACCAGTTTCCCGATCCGCTGATCGAAGCCAAGCAGGGAGAGGGCAATGCTTCGGCCTATCGGGGGCTTGCCTATGTGGTGTTCGAGCGATTGCCTCTCGAGACCTTCGGAAATCGCATTCCTCTCCTGCAGTTCGAGGTGGTGCGGTCGGTGGGGCGGCTGGAGAAGCAGATCCGCGCCGTGACGATGATCCCCGGCGCAACGGAGCATGGCTATGCCACGGAACGGGTGACGGAAAAGACGGGCGAGGGCAGCGCCCGGATCATGAACCGCAACACGCTGACGGCTTCGACCGACTGGGAGGCTTCACTGGATGAACTGACGGCGGTGTGCCCGAACCTGGAAAGCGTGGCGTTGGTCCTCACATGGTTCGGTACCGACCTGCGGGCCGGCCATTGCCGGATCGTGCCGGGCGTCGAGGTGAGCATCAGGAAGAACGAAAGCCGTGGATGGTCGGTCAGCGGCATCTCGCGAGGGGACGCCTACCTCATCGGCAGCGTCGCCGGCGGCCCCGCCTATGGCGGAACGCCGAGCGACCGCAGCGTGCTGCAGGCGATCGCGGACCTCAAGGCGCGCGGGCTCAAGGTCTACCTCTATCCCTTCGTGATGATGGACGTGCCGCCCGGAAACGGCTTGCCCGACCCCTATGGCGGTTCCGAGCAGTCGGCCTTTCCCTGGCGCGGGCGGATCACCTGCTTTCCGGCGCCGATGCGGCCCGGCAGCGCCGACAGGACGGCGATGGCGAGAACTCAGGTGGATGCTTTCTGCGGCTCCGCGACCGCGGGTGATTTCCGCAAGGGCAACGGCAGCGTGAGGTATGAAGGGCGGGACGAGGGCTATCGCCGCATGGTCCTGCACTATGCGCACCTGGCGGCGGTGGCGGGCGGTATCGACGGCTTCGTCATCGGTTCGGAACTGCGCGGGCTGACCCAGCTTCGCGACGACGCCGGCGGCTTTCCGTTCGTGCAGCAACTGGTGCGGCTGGCGGAGGACGTGCGGGCGATCGTCGGAACGGGCACCAGGCTCACCTACGGCGCCGACTGGAGCGAATATTTCGGTTATCACCCGCAGGACGGCTCCGGCGAGGTGCATTTCCATCTCGACCCACTCTGGGCGTCGCCCGCGATCGATGCGGTCAGCATCGACAACTATATGCCGCTCGGGGACTGGCGGGATACCGATCTCGCGGACGGCAATCCCGACGGTTTCCGGACTGCAGATGATGTGGAGGCCCTGCAGCGGCAGATCGAGGCCGGGGAAGGCTACGACTGGTACTATGCCGGCGCCGAGAACCGGGAAAACCGCATCAGATCTCCCATTACCGATGGGTTGGCGCAGAAGCACTGGACATTCCGGCACAAGGATATCTTCGGCTGGTGGTCGAACCGTCATTACGACCGCGTTGGCGGCGCGGAGAAGGCGGAACCCACGGCCTGGGAGCCTGGGATGAAGCCGGTCTGGTTCACCGAACTCGGCTGCGCGGCGATCGACAAGGGCGCGAACCAGCCGAACGTCTTTCTCGACCCGAAATCCACCGAAAGCGCGGTGCCGCATTTCTCCAGCGGCGCGCGCTCCGACAGTATGCAGCGGCGCTTCCTGGAAGCGCATCACGACTGGTGGCGCGGCGAAGGCACGCGGCCGGGCATGGTCGATCCGGACCATGTCTTCGTCTGGACGTGGGATGCGCGGCCCTATCCGGCATTTCCGAACGACCTTTCGCTGTGGAGCGACGGCGGCAATTGGCGCACCGGCCATTGGCTGAACGGACGGCTGGGCGGAACGACGCTTGCCGACGCGATCGCGGCGCTTCTGACGGAGCACGGTTTTGCCGACTTCGACGTCTCGGAGGTCAGCGGCGATCTCGTCGGCTACGTGCAGGGCGAAGTGACCTCGGCGCGGGCACTTCTGGAGCCGCTGCTCGAAGTCTTCCAGGTGGATGTGCGGGAAGACGCGGGCCAGCTGCGTTTCCGTTCCCGAGGCAAGGTCAGCCTTGCCCCGCAACGACTGACCGTGCTGGCCGATCCGGACGGCGGGCCGCTCTGGAGCGAGTTGCGCGGCCACGACAGCGATTTCGCCGCGGAAGCGATCCTGACGTCTTATAATCCGGCGCTGAACTACGAGCAGGCAAGCACGCGCTCCAGGCGAGCGCGAGCCGAAAGCCTGCGCGTGCTCGGCTACGACCTGCCGGCCGTTCTGGCGGAGGAAACGGCGCTGATCGCGGTGGAAAACCTGCTGCGGGACCACCGGATCGCCAGGCGGACATTGAATTTCGCCCTTCCACCGAACGAGATATCGCCCGAGCCGGGTGACGCGGTTCAGCTCGCCGATGGGCCGGACGGCGTCTTCGTCATCGAGCGGATCGAGGAAGGTGCGACGCGGCGCATCGAGGCGAGGCGGCACTCGCCCGCCAGCTCGCCGGCGCCGATCGCGGAAACCGGCAAGCCGGTGGGTGGAGGCACGGCGTCGAATGCCTTCTCGCCCGTCCTGCACTTCCTCGATCTGCCACGTTTTTCCTCTGGAGAAGCCACGAGCTTTGCGCGGGTGGCGGGCTTTGCGAAACCGTGGCGCCGCATCGTCATTTCGGCTTCCGTCTCGGGCGAGGGATATCGAACGCGGGCGGTGCTGGATCGCCCGGCACGGGTAGGCCTGCTTGCGGAGGCGCTTTCTCCTTCGGGCATTTTCGGGAGGTTCGACAGGGCGCGGCCGATGGTGGTCGACCTTTCCTTCGGAGGCCTCTCTTCGGTGGATAGGCTCTCTCTGCTCAGTGGCGAAAACCGGATCGCGGTCCAGGCTGTGAACGATGTCTGGGAGGTGATCGACTTCGCCGAGGCGGAGGAGATCGGGCCGAACCGCTGGCGATTGTCAGGACTGCTGCGAGGGCTCGCCGGCAGCGAGGACGCGGCCAACGTCGGGGCCTCGGCCGGCGCACCCGTCGTCGTGCTGGACGCGGCGGTGATGCCCCTTGGGCTGGCGTCCGAGGAGCGGGGTCTTGGCCTCAACTGGCTCGCGGAGGCGGCAGCCAGCGGCGGCGGGCGAATCGGTCCGCAGGTCTTCACGGGCGGAATTCGCGCCGAAACACCGCTCTCTCCGGTTCATCTGCGCGGGACGCGGCAGGCGAACGGCGATATTCGCCTCACATGGACACGCCGCAGCCGGATCGACGCCGATACCTGGGAAGGGGCGGAGATACCGCTGGACGAGCCGGAAGAACGCTATCTGGTCGAGATCATGGACGGCACGGCCGTGAAGCGGACCGCGGAGGCAAACAGCCCCGCATTCATTTATGGGACAGCGGCGGAAGCGGCCGATTTCGGCGCTCCGCAGGAGCGGCTTTCGGTGCGGATACGTCAACTCGGGCGGGCAGTCGCGCTCGGGCTTCCGGCCTCGGCAACCATTTCATTCTAGAAAGAGGAGAAGAGCATGGACGGCATGAAGGCATGGTATCAGTCGAAGACGGTGTGGGGTGCGCTGATCGCGGTCGTCGCATCGCTATTGCAGGCGACGGGCATCAATCTCGGCGAGGAAGTGCAGTCCGAACTTGCGGATATTGCGGTCACGCTTGCCGGTGTGGGCGGCGGATTGGTGGCTCTTTACGGCCGGATAGTTGCAGGGAGCGGCATCCGCGGCAGGTAGGCCGTGGCGGGGGATTGAGGGCATCATTCATTTGCCATTCAGGGGCCTTTGGTTACATAGTTCCCACATGCTTTGGATATGAAACCTGTCCGTCACATAAGTGGAAGTTGTAACCATGGCGCGACTGCCGATCATAGCGATACTCGCCGCCGGCATTGCCGGAGGCTCCGGTTTTTTGCCGGAAAGGGCGTCCGCGCGTGATTATCTTATTCTCGTTGCAAGCGACTGCGGCTCGGCCGCATCGCGGGTCGTGCGCGAAACCGGCGGCCAGCTTCTATCGGCCGAACCTTCCTCGGACGGCCAGACTTGCGTCGTGACCGTGCTTGTGCAGGGTAGCGGCAGCGAAAGGCCGCGTAAGGTCACCGTAAGGGTGCCGATGTAGGCTGAATGCTGCCGTGGCCACGGAAGCCCGAGCTTATTATTACGAGGACGGTTCATGCGTATTCTGGTGATCGAAGACGACGTCAATCTCAACCGGCAGCTTTCCGACGCGCTGAAGGAAGCCGGCTATGTGGTGGACCAGGCCTTCGACGGCGAAGAGGGGCACTATCTCGGGGAAACCGAGCCCTATGATGCGGTGATTCTGGATATCGGCCTGCCGATGATGGACGGCATCTCGGTGGTCGAGAAATGGCGCACCGAAGGCAAGGGAATGCCGGTGCTGATGCTGACGGCGCGCGACCGCTGGAGCGACAAGGTGGCGGGCATCGACGCGGGCGCGGACGATTATGTCGCCAAGCCCTTCCATGTCGAGGAGGTGCTTGCGCGGGTTCGGGCGCTCATCCGCCGCGCGGCCGGCCACTCCTCTTCCGAGATCGTCTGCGGGCCGGTGCGGCTCGACACCAAGGCCTCGAAGGCCACTGTCGACGGCGTGCCGCTGAAGCTCACTTCGCACGAATTCCGGCTGCTTTCCTACCTGATGCACCACATGGGCCAGGTGGTCTCCCGAACCGAGCTGGTGGAGCACATGTACGACCAGGACTTCGACCGGGATTCCAACACGATCGAAGTCTTCGTCGGACGCCTGCGCAAGAAGCTCGGAGTCGATCTGATCGAGACCGTGCGCGGTCTCGGCTACCGGATGCAGGCCCCGAGCGAAGCGGCTAAATGAAGAGGATCGGTCCGAGATCGCTCACCGCCCGCGTCCTTCTGCTCGCCACGGCCTGGTCGGCGCTGGCGTTGGTGGTGATCGCGATCGTAATCTCGGCGCTCTACCGGCAATCGGCGGAACGGGCCTTCACCGATCTCCTGCGTGCCCAGCTCTACAACGTCATCAATTCGGTTTCGATCGGCGAGGACAACGCCCTCGTCGGCAATCCGCAGCTCGGCGACCTGCGCTTCTCGCAGCCGGAGACCGGCTGGTACTGGATCATCGAGCCGCTCGGCACCTTCGCGGCGACGCCGCTTTCCTCTTCCTCGCTCGGCGTTTCGAATATCGCGGTGCCGTCGATCCTCAACGTGCCCTTCGACAACCGTTACGAGCGGTTTTACCAGACCAACGACGCCTTCGGGAACCATGTGCTGGTGGCAGAGACGGAAGTCGTGCTGGACGGCGAGGGGCGTGCGGCGCGCTTCAGGGTATCCGGCAATCTTGCCGTGGTGGAAGATGATATCCGCACCTTTTCGCGCAGTCTCTATATCGCGCTTGCCGTCTTCGGCCTGGGAAGCCTCATCGTCAACGGTCTTGCGATCCTTTACGGCCTGCTGCCGCTCGACGCGGCGCGCAAGGCGCTGGAAAAGGTGCGCCGCGCGGAAGCCGAGCGCCTGGAGGGTAATTTTCCCCGCGAGATCATGCCGCTTGCCAACGACATCAACGCGCTGATCGACAGCAACCGCCGCATCGTCGAGCGCGCCCGCATGCAGGTCGGCAATCTCGCTCATTCGCTGAAGACGCCGATCGCCGTGCTGCTCAACGAATCACGCACGCTCGATCGCCCGCAGTCGGAACTCGTGAAGTCCCAGGCAGAGGCGATGCAGGCGCAGGTACAATCCTATCTCAACCGCGCCCGTATCGCCGCTCAGCGCGAATCGGTGCTCGCCCGCACGGAGGCCGAGCCCGTGCTCGAGCGGCTGATCAGGGTGATGCGGCGGCTCAACCCCGACAAGGACTTCCATCTTTCCATCCAGCCTTCCAGTCTGGCGCTCGCCATGGAGCAGCAGGACATGGAGGAGACCGTCGGAAACCTGCTGGAGAATGCAGCCCGTTTCTGCAAGACCGGCGTCTGGGTGACTGCCGTTCCAGCCCCCCAACCGCCGGGGATGGAGGGAGGCGACCAACCTCGCCGCTCCTGGGTGGAGATGGCCGTGGAGGACGACGGGCCAGGGCTCGAGCCGGACCAGATCAAAGAGGCGATGAAGCGCGGCACGCGGCTCGACGAGAGCAAGCCGGGCGCCGGCCTCGGCCTTTCGATCGTGCGGGAGATCACCGGCGAATACCAGGGCATTTTCGAGCTTTCGCGCGGTCCCCGCGGCGGGCTCAAGGCCAGGCTCCTGTTGCCGGGCGTGACCAAGGATGCGGCCTGACCCATGCGATCTGGGGAAAACAGGGCTTCTGGAGAGACTTGGGGCTACTATGATGTTCGGCCGGAGGCTTCGTGTTTTCTTCGCGCCTCTCAAAACATGGGAGAACAAGATAGGCACGTTTGCGAATTTTCCCAATGATGCCATAATGATGCCATGCCGGGACCGCAGCGGTTCCGGTGGCTGCCCACGTCGTTTCGATTCTGCCATCCGGTTCTGACAAGATGCGTTGTTCCAGCTTTAAAATTGCCGTCTCATTGCTTCTCGTCGGGGGCCTGCTTGGTAGCTGCGCCACCAAGGGCGACGCTCCCGCACGAGGCATCTTTTCGCCGCGCCCGGCTGCCGCAACGCCCTATATCACGGCGCTGCAGGGCGGCATCATCAGCCGCAGCGGGATCGATATTTCCGGCAGCGACCGTTCGCGGGCGCTGGAGGCGGAATATCGGGCGCTGGAAGCTTCCCCCGGCGGCCAGCCGGTGACCTGGAGCGGCAGCGACGTGAAGGGCGAGGTCGTGGCGAGCGCGCCCTATCAGGTCGGCACCCAGAACTGCCGCCAGTACCGCCATACGCTGACTGCCGAGGGGCGCGAGGTGACGGCGCGCGGCGCAGCCTGCCGCAACAGCGACGGAAGCTGGACGCCCCTGACCTGAAAAGGTCGCGGATTTTGACGCAGATCATGGCCGAGCGGCTGCGAGGCGCCCATATTCGGGCCGGGCTTGCGGCGAAACGCCTCAAATTTGCGTCAAAACGGGCGTTGCAGTTGGAAAGCCCGGCCGGTTGAAGTAATGGGCCAATATGGTTTTATGGATCGTCCTTGCAATCCTGACGGCAGGTGTCGCCGCCATCCTGATCCTGCCTTTCGCGCGGAGCGCCAGGGCGGTCCCGGCGGAGCATGCCGGTGAAATCGCCGTCTACCGCGATCAGCTCAAGGAACTGGAGCGGGACCAGGGCCTCGGTCTGATCGATGCGCAGCAGGCGGATTATGCCCGCGCCGAGATCGGCCGGCGATTGCTGGCCGCCGCCGACGCAGACGCGGAAGGCGAGACAAGCAAGCCGAGCCGTTACGGGTTTACGACCGTCTTCGTGACCCTTCTTCTGCCCGCGACGGGGCTCTGTCTTTATCTCATGCTCGGCAGCCCCAACCTGCCGGCCCAGCCGCTCGAAGCGCGGCTCGCCAATCCCGGCAACAATATCGCGCTCTTGGTCGCAAAGGCTGAACGGCACCTTGCGCAAAACCCCAGTGACGGAGCGGGATGGGACCTGCTGGCGCCGATCTATTACCGCTCCATGCGACTCGGCGACGCGGAACTTGCCTATCGCAACGCGATCCGCCTTATGGGCGCCAGCCCGGCGCGGCTGGCGGGCCTCGGCGAGACATTGGTGGCGGCCAGCGACGGCGTCGTGACCGAGGATGCGCGCGTTTCGTTCGAGGAGGCTCTTCGACTGCAGCCGGACACTCCGAATGCCCGCTTCTATATCGCGCTGGCGCTTGAGCAATCCGGCAAGCGTGACGAGGCCCGAACGGCTTTCGAGGCCCTGGCGAAGGATTCGCCGGCTGACGCGCCCTGGATGGAGCTGGTGAGCGAGCATATCGCCAGGAACGGTGGAACCGTGCCGCCTCCGACCTCGTCCGCGCCCGCGGGGCCGACGCAGGAGGAGATGAGGGCTGCTCAACAGATGTCGGAGAGCGACCGGCGCGACATGATCCGCGGCATGGTGGAAAGCCTTGCGGCGAAGATGCAGGAAGACCCGAACAATCTGGAGGGCTGGCTGCAGCTCACCCGCTCCTACGCGGTTCTGGGTGACCGCGAGAAGGCGGAAGCGGCGCTGAAAAGCGGATTGAAGCAGTTCCCCGGTTCCGGCGAGCTTGTCGCGCTGGCGCAGCAGATGGGCATCGCGGTGGAAGGGGTGAGCCAATGACGCGCAAACAAAAACGGCTCACGATCATCGCCGGCGGCATGAGCTTCATCATCGCCGCCGTGCTTCTGGTGATGTTCGCCTTCAGCCAGTCGGTTGCCTATTTCTACATGCCGGCCGACATCGCGACGACCGACATCGCGCCGGGCACCCGCATCCGTCTCGGCGGACTGGTGGCCGAGGGCTCGGTGAAGCGCGGCGGCGGATCGACCGTGAGCTTCACGGTGACGGACGGCAGCGGAAGCGTGCCGGTGAGCTATACCGGCATCCTGCCCGACCTCTTCCGGGAAGGGCAGGGAGTGGTGACCGAGGGCGCCTTCGACGCCGCGACCCATTCCTTCGTGGCCGATACCGTGCTTGCCAAGCATGACGAGAACTACATGCCGAAGGAAGTGGCCGACCGCCTGAAAGAGCAGGGCGTGTGGAAGGAAGGCGAGGGTATATCGCAATGATCATCGAGATCGGTCACTATGCCCTTGTTCTTTCCCTTGCCGTGGCGCTGATCGTCGGGGTCGTGCCGGTCATCGGCGCACGCCGTCGCGACACGGCGATGATGGCGCTCGCGCCGCTGGGTTCTCTGGTGCTCTTCGGCCTGGTGGGCATTTCCTTCGCCGTGCTGACCTGGGCCTATGCGGTCTCGGATTTTTCGGTGAAGAACGTCTGGGAGAATTCCCACTCCCTGATGCCGTTGATCTACAAATATTCGGGCGTATGGGGCAACCATGAGGGCTCCATGCTGCTCTGGCTGCTGATCCTCGTCTTTTTCAGCGCGCTGATCGCGGTTTTCGGGCGCAACCTGCCGGACACGCTGAAGGCCAACGTGCTCGGCGTCCAGGCCTGGATCTCGATAGCCTTCCTGCTGTTCATTCTGCTGACGTCCAATCCTTTCCTCAGGCTCGATCCGGCGCCCGCCGAAGGGCAGGACCTCAACCCGATCCTCCAGGACCTCGGCCTCGCCATCCATCCGCCGCTTCTCTATCTCGGCTATGTGGGCTTTTCCGTCAGCTTCTCCTTTGCGGTGGCGGCACTCATCGGCGGGCGGATCGATGCCGCATGGGCGCGCTGGGTGCGGCCCTGGACGCTTGCCGCCTGGACTTTCCTGACCGCCGGCATCGCCATGGGCTCCTACTGGGCCTATTACGAGCTCGGCTGGGGCGGCTGGTGGTTCTGGGACCCGGTGGAAAACGCCTCATTCATGCCTTGGCTTGCGGGCACGGCGCTCCTCCATTCGTCGCTCGTCATGGAAAAGCGTGAGGCGCTCAAGATCTGGACCGTGCTGCTGGCCATCATGACCTTCTCGCTGTCGCTGCTCGGGACCTTCCTCGTGCGCTCCGGCGTGCTGACCTCGGTACATGCGTTTGCCACAGACCCGGGCCGCGGCATCTTCATCCTCTGCATTCTGGCGGTCTTCATCGGCGGGGCCTTCGCGCTCTTTGCCTGGCGGGCGCCGATGCTGAAGGCGGGCGGATTGTTCGCGCCGATCTCGCGTGAGGGAGCGCTGGTGCTGAACAACCTCATCCTGACGGTCGCGACCGCGACGGTGCTGACCGGCACGCTCTATCCGCTGGTGCTGGAGACGCTGACGGGAGAGAAGATCTCAGTCGGCGCGCCCTTCTTCAACATGACTTTCGGCCTCTTGATGCTGCCGCTCCTGATTGCCGTGCCATTCGGGCCGTTGCTGGCCTGGAAGCGCGGCGACTTTCTCGGCGCTCTGCAGCGCCTCTATCTGGTGGCCGGGTTGGCGCTGGTTGCCGGGCTTGCCTTCTACTACGCCGAAAACGGCGGCCCGGTCATGGCCGTTGCCGGTCTGGCGCTCGGTTTCTGGGGCATGTTCGGCGCGCTCGCCGATCTCTGGTATCGCGCCAATTTCGGCAAGGCGAAGTTCAGTGTCGCATGGAGCCGCCTGAAGGGCCTGCCGCGTTCTGCTTTCGGCACCGCGCTCGCGCATTTCGGGCTGGGGATCACGGTGCTCGGCGTCGTGGCGGTGACCACCTTCGAGACCGAAACGGTCGTCGAGCTGAAGCAGGGCATGACGGCGGAAGCCGGCGGCTATTCGATCATCTTCGACGGCATGCGCGAGGCGGTCGGACCGAATTTCACTGAGGAGCGCGGCCACTTCACCATCAGCCGCGGCGGAGTGACGGTCGCCGATGTCTGGTCGTCGAAACGGCTTTATACAGCGCGGCGCATGCCGACGACCGAGGCGGGCATCGTGACCTTCGGCTTGAGCCAGCTCTACGTGTCGCTCGGTGATCCGATGGAAGGCGGCGGCATCGTCGTGCGGGTCTGGTGGAAGCCCTTCATTCTCTGCATCTGGGGCGGCGCGCTCGTCATGATGATCGGCGGGTTCGTGTCGCTCTCCGATCGGCGTCTGCGCGTCGGCGCGCCGACCAGGCGGGTGAAGGCTGTAAAGGCGGCACTGGAGGCGGCGGAGTGATGGCGACAAGCTCCTCAACGCGTTGTTGGACAGGCCCCTCCCCAACCCGACCGGGGTCGAGCCCCTTGTCTCGACCCGTCCTTGCGGCCCCCCACAAGGGGGAGGGGCTTAACTGCCCCGCTGCTCTGGTTTCGTTTGGGCGAGGCCGTGCCACCAGTTTTCTCCTCCCTTGTAGGGGAGATGGCCGGCAGGCCAGAGGGGGATTTTTTGCAGTTTTTTTTCTTCTGCTCGCTCTCCTCACGCCCCTCCCGGCATTCGCCGTGAACCCGGACGAGATCCTCTCCGATCCGGTGCTGGAGGAGAGGGCGCGCAATCTCTCGGCGCAACTGCGCTGCATGGTCTGCCAGAACCAGTCGATCGACGATTCCAACGCGGAACTGGCGCGCGATCTGCGGGTGCTGGTACGTGAGCGCCTGGTCGACGGCGATACGGACAGGCAGGTCCTCGACTACGTCGTATCGCGCTATGGCGAGTTCGTGCTTCTGAAGCCGCGCGTCAGCGCAAAGACCGTTCTTCTCTGGGCCGCGCCGATCGTGCTGCTGCTGATCGGCCTCGCAGCGGTTCTCGTCTTCATGCGCACGCGTCCCGCTCAACAGGCGGTTCCGGCGCTGACGGCGGAGGAAAATGCCCGGATCGAAGAGCTTCTGAAGAAGTGAATGGCGGGAGCGATCGCGCTCGGAGCGATGCCACCCAAGCTGTTGATTTGATGGAGGTCGCTATCGAAACGTCAGGTCCTGAGTTTTCGGCGTCCGTCCCGGTCCAGTGAACATTAACAAGATTTCATCCGCCCGCCACGTGCAGTTAACCTGAAGCCTCCTATATCTCTGCCCAGACATCCCTCGCCGGACTGCTCCGGCCAAATGTGACTGAAGAGAAGAAGGTAGCTTGAACATGAGCAAAATTGGACGCCCCTCCCTCAAGACGGTCCTCAAGACATCGACCGTTGCCGGCCTTGCTGCCGTCATGCTCTCGACGGGCATTCCGGCCCAGGTCTACTCCTCCTTCGCCGATCCGGTAAAAGTCAACGCGCCGCAGGCTCCGAGCTTCGCCGACGTCGTATCCGCCGTTTCTCCGGCCGTCGTTTCCGTCCGCGTGCAGTCCGATCAGCAGCCGGTCTCCGACGACAGCGGCAATTTCAGCTTCAATTTCGGCGGACGTGGTTTCGACGAGCTGCCGGACGATCACCCGCTGAAGCGCTTCTTCCGTGAATTCGGTGGTGGCCCGCAGTTCCGCGGCCCTGGTGCTCCCGGCGACCGCGGCCCGAACGCCAACCGTCCGCATCGCCTGCGTCCGACCGCTCAGGGCTCCGGCTTCTTCATTTCGGAAGACGGTTACATCGTGACGAACAACCACGTTGTATCGGACGGTTCCGCCTATACGGTCGTGATGGACGACGGCACCGAGCTGGAAGCCAAGCTGGTCGGCAAGGACAGCCGCACGGACCTCGCCGTGCTGAAGGTCGATGCGAACCGCAAGTTCACCTATGTCAACTTCGCCGATGACAGCAAGATCCGCGTCGGTGACTGGGTCGTCGCAGTCGGCAATCCCTTCGGTCTCGGCGGCACGGTAACGGCAGGCATCGTTTCGGCCCGCGGCCGCGATATCGGCTCCGGCCCCTATGACGACTACATCCAGGTGGATGCGGCGGTGAACCGCGGCAATTCCGGCGGACCGACCTTCAACCTCGAAGGCCAGGTCGTCGGCATCAACACCGCGATCTTCTCGCCCTCCGGCGGCAATGTGGGCATCGCATTCGCGATCCCGGCCTCCGTCGCCAATGACGTGGTTCAGGACCTGATCAAGGACGGCAAGGTCGAGCGCGGCTGGCTCGGCGTGCAGATCCAGCCCGTGAACCAGGATATCGCCGAATCGCTCGGCCTCAAGGAGCCTTCCGGCGCCCTTGTCGTAGCTCCCCAGGAAGGTTCTCCGGGCGCAAAGGCAGGCATCAAGCAAGGTGACGTGATCACCGCCCTGAACGGCCAGCCGGTGAAGGACGCCCGCGATCTCGCCAAGAAGGTTGCCACATTCGGCCCGAATACCACGGTCGAAGTCGACATCTGGCGCGACGGCCGCGCGGAGAAGCTTCCGGTGACGCTCGGCAATCTCGCAAGCGACGAAGCGGCATCCGCCGAGACGACCGAGCCGGATGCGCCGAAGCCTTCGACCGAGGAGGCTCTTGCAAGCCTTGGCATCACGGTCTCCCCGGCTGAAGACGGTTCCGGCCTTTCCGTGACGGATGTGGACCCGGATTCGGAGGCTGCGGCACGCGGCATCAAGACCGGTGAGAAGATCCTCTCAGTGAACAACCAGAAGGTCGAATCCGCCGGAGACGTGGGCAAGGTGCTCGAAGCCGCCCGCAAGGACGGCCGCACCCGCGCGCTCTTCCAGGTCGAAGCCGAAGGCGGCAGCCGCTTCGTGGCCCTGCCTATCGACCAGGGCTGAGCTTTCCAAGGTCAACCAGCTTGACGAAGGGCGCCGCCGGCAACGGCCGGCGCCCTTCTCATATTCCGATGGAGCGACAGATGGCGACGAGTACCGGATATTCTCTCCGCGCCGGCGAATCCGATGGTGCAAAAACGGGCGCGGACGCTATTGTTCCGCACATGAAGATTCTGGTGATAGAAGACGATCTGGAAGCCGCCGCCTACATGACGAAGGCCTTTCGCGAGGCGGGCATCGTGGCTGATCATGCGAGCGACGGCGAAAGCGGCCTCTTCATGGGCACGGAAAACGCCTATGACGTGATGGTCATCGACCGAATGCTGCCGCGCCGCGACGGCATCTCGGTCATCAGCGAACTCAGGAAACGCGGCATCAATACGCCGGTACTGATCCTCTCCGCGTTAGGGCAGGTGGACGACCGGGTGACCGGCCTTCGCGCCGGCGGCGACGATTACCTGCCGAAACCCTATGCCTTTTCGGAGCTGCTCGCCCGCGTCGAAGTGCTGGGCCGCCGCAAGGGCACACCCGAACAGGACATGGTCTACCGGGTTGGGGACCTGGAACTCGACCGGCTTTCCCACGAGGTGAAGCGGAACGGCAAGGAGATACTGCTGCAGCCGCGCGAGTTCCGCCTGCTCGAATACCTGATGAAGAATGCCGGCCAGGTGGTGACCCGCACCATGCTGCTGGAGAATGTCTGGGACTATCACTTCGATCCCCAGACCAATGTCATCGACGTGCACGTCTCGCGGCTGAGATCGAAGATCGAGAAGGATTTCGACCGGCCGCTGCTGAAGACCATTCGCGGCGCCGGCTACATGATCAAGGACGAGGGGTAGCCCTTGCTCACGCGACTGCGCCTGATGTTCCGATCGACGGCCGTGAGGCTGTCGGCGCTCTATATTCTGCTCTTTGCGCTGTGCGCCGCCTTCCTCGTGTTCTACGTGACGGCGATGTCCGAACGGCTGCTCGTGCAGCAGACCCGCCAGTCGCTGGAGGAGGAGGTGGGCGACATCCAGCGCGCCTATGGCCGCGGCGGCGTCAATCTGCTGCTGCGGATCATGGAGCGGCGCGCCCGCCAGCCGGGCGCCAATCTCTACGTGATCGCCGGTCCCAATGGCGAGATGCTTGCCGGCAATGTCGCTTCCGTGCAGCCCGGCGTTCTCGACCAGGAAGGCTGGACGCGTTTTCCCTTCAGTTACGAGCCCTATTCGGAGAGCGGTGACGCGCGTCCGCATATGGCGACCGCCAACGTGCTCTTCCTCGACAGCGGCCTGAGGATCATGATCGGCCGCGATCTCGGTGAGCCGGCGCGCTTCCGCAGCATCGTGCGGCGGGCGCTGATGGTGGCGCTGGCGATCATGGGCGTCGGCGCCCTGGTGATCTGGTTCGGCATCGGGCGCAATGCGCTCAAACGCATAGACCGCATGTCGGCGGCAAGCCAGAAGATCATGGCGGGCGATCTTTCGCAGCGCCTGCCGGTCGGTCGCTCCGGCGACGAGTTCGACCGTCTTTCGGATTCGCTGAACGCCATGCTCGGGCGCATCGAGAAGCTGAACGAGGGCTTGAGGCAGGTTTCCGACAATATCGCCCACGACCTGAAGACGCCGCTGACGCGGCTGCGCAACAAGGCGGCCGATGCGCTGGCCGAGAAGAACGAGGACACCCGCCAGGTGGCGCTCGAAGGCATTATCGGCGAATCCGACCAGCTCATCCGGACCTTCAATGCTCTGCTGATGATCTCCCGCGTGGAGGCGGGCTCCATCGCGGCGGAAATGTCGGATGTCGACCTTTCGACGATCACAGCGGATAGCGCCGAACTCTACGAGCCGGTCGCGGATGAGGCGGGCCTGAGGCTGGAGACCGAGATCGAGCCGGGCCTGACGGTCAGCGGAAACCGCGAACTGATCGGCCAGGCGATCTTCAATCTGCTCGACAATGCTATCAAATATTCCGGCGAAGGAGAGGGTGAACCGGCAATCAAGGTGAAGCTCGGCCAGCGCGATGGCACTTTCCGTCTTTCGGTCTGCGATAACGGTCCCGGCATTCCCGCGGACAAGCGCGGCGAGGTGACGAAGCGCTTCGTGCGGCTCGACGAAAGCCGCTCGAAGCCGGGCACCGGTCTCGGACTTTCGCTGGTCGAGGCTGTCATGGAGCTGCATGGCGGC
This sequence comes from Rhizobium sp. LC145, assembly GCF_001005825.1. GTDB lineage: Bacteria > Pseudomonadota > Alphaproteobacteria > Rhizobiales > Rhizobiaceae > Neorhizobium. Next base: position 41,830 of record NZ_LBHV01000007.1, on the reverse strand, counting down.
TCGCTGGAACTCTCCGCCACGGACGAGACGAATCTCCAGGCGCCGGGGCTTGCCATTACCATGGTCTTTCCCGCACCGAAGCCCTAGGTTGAAGGCCAAGTGAGGTCAGGGAGAGATTCGGGAGGACGCGGGTGGCGGAAAGCGAAAAGCGGCTCGATGCGGTGAAGGCGGATGTGATCCGTCCGCTGAACCAGACGGAGGCGAAAGCCGCTACGGCGGTGCTGAAGGAAATCGGCAGGACCGAGCCTCGCGTCGCCGAGCTGATGAACGGAAACGGTTCGCTCAAGGATTTCCTCATAGCGGCGTTCAGCCTTTCGCCCTATCTGCGTGATACGGCTGCGGTTTCCCCTCATCTCCTGGCGACCGCCATCGGCGCGCCGCTGGAGCCGGTACTTTCAGGGCTGGTCGAGACGGCGCGGCAGAGCTGGCGACCGAAGGACGGCAAGACGCCGACCGAGGCGGATGTCATGACGGCGCTGAGGGCCGCAAAGCGGGGTTTGAGCTTCCTCGTGGCGCTTGCCGACCTTGCCCGCATCTTTTCTGCCAGGGATACGACGCGCTGGCTGAGCGCCATGGCGGATGCTTCCGTCGCCGCGGCGATCGATCACCTGCTGCTCGCCGGCCACGACGGCGGCAAGCTGAAGCTTGCCGATCCGGGCGATCCCGCCAAAGACTCCGGGTTGCTCGTGCTCGGCATGGGCAAGCTCGGCGGACGGGAGCTCAATTACTCCTCCGATATCGACCTGGTGGTCTTCTTCGATCCCGAGGCTGGCATTCTTGCCGACCCGCTGGACGCTTCGGAAACCTACGGCCGGATGATGCGGCGGCTGATCCGCATCATGCAGGAGCGCACGGCGGACGGCTATGTCTTCCGCACCGATCTGCGGCTGCGGCCGGATCCAGGCTCGACGCCGCTTGCGGTGGCGGTCGAGGCGGCGCTTATCTACTATGAGGGTCGCGGGCAGAACTGGGAGCGCGCGGCTTTCATCAAGGCGCGGCCGATCGCCGGCGATCTCGCGGCGGGCGAGGATTTTCTCCGCCAGCTCACCCCCTTCGTCTTCCGCAAGTATCTCGATTACGCGGCGATTGCCGATATCCATTCGATCAAGCGGCAGATCCATGTCCACAAGGGGCATGGCGCGATCGCGGTGAAGGGCCATGACGTGAAGCTCGGGCGCGGCGGCATCCGGGAGATCGAATTCTTCGCGCAGACGCAGCAGCTCATCGCCGGCGGACGCATGCCGCCGCTGCGAGCCAGGGAGACGGAAAAGGCGCTTGCGGCGCTGGCCGACGCGAACTGGATCGCCCCGGAGATCGCCGTTGAGCTGACGGAAGCTTACTGGTTCCTGCGCGACGTCGAGCATCGCATCCAGATGGTGCGGGACGAGCAATCCCACGACCTGCCGAGCACTGACGCCGAGCTGAAGCGCATCGCACTGATGCTCGGCTTTGCCGATACGGCAGGCTTTTCCGAAAAGCTCGAAAGCGTGCTGCGAACGGTCGAGAAGCGTTACGCACGCCTGTTTGAGCAGGAAGCCAAGCTTTCTTCGAGCGACGGAAACCTCGTCTTCACCGGCCAGAAGGAGGACCCCGGCACGCTGAAGACGCTCGCGGCGCTCGGCTTCGAACGGCCGGCCGACATTTCCCGCGTGATCCGGACCTGGCATTACGGCCGGTACCGCGCCACGCAATCGGTGGAGGCACGCGAGCGCCTGACCGAGCTGACGCCCGATCTCCTCAAGGCCTTCGGGGAGAGCAAGCGGGCGGACGAGGCGCTCCTGCGCTTTGACAATTTCCTGAAGGGCCTGCCGGCGGGCATCCAGCTATTCTCGCTGATCGGTAACAATCCGGCGTTGCTTTCGCTGATCGTGACGATCATGTCCTCCGCGCCGAGGCTTGCGGACATCATCGCTTCCAAGCCGCATGTCTTCGACGGCATGCTCGATCCCGGCTTGATGGCGGAACTGCCCACCCGCGACTATCTCTCCGAGCGGCTCGCCACATTCCTCAACGGCGCGCGCCACTACGAGGATCTGCTCGATCGGCTGCGCATCTTCGCGGCCGAACAGCGCTTCCTGATCGGCATCAGGCTTCTGACCGGCGCGATTCCCGGAGCGTTGGCCGCCCGCGCCTTCACCGATCTCGCCGACCTCGTGATCGAGGCGGCGTTTGGCGCCGTCGTCAGGGAAGTGGAGACGGCGCATGGCGTCTATCCCGGCGGGCGGATCGCCGTCATGGGCATGGGCAAGCTCGGAAGCTTCGAGCTGACGGCAGGCTCCGACGTCGATCTCATCCTGCTTTACGACTACGACAGCGAGGTCTTCGAATCCGACGGCCCGAAGCCGCTCGATTCCACGCGCTATTTCACCCGTCTGACGCAGCGGCTGATCTCCGCGCTTTCGGCGCCCATGGCCGAAGGCATTCTCTTCGAGGTGGACATGCGCCTGCGTCCCTCGGGCAACAAGGGGCCGGTGGCGACGAGGATCAACTCCTTCCGCAAGTATCAGCGGGAAGAGGCCTGGACCTGGGAGCACATGGCGCTCACCCGCGCCCGCCTGATCTGCGGCGAGGAGAGTCTTGAAACGGAAGTCCGCGGCGTCATAGGCGAGGTGCTTTCGTCGGAGCGGGACGTTGCCAAGATCGCCGCGGACGTCGCCGAGATGCGGCAGCTGATCGAGGACGAGAAGCCGCCGCGCGACATCTGGGATTTCAAGCTTATCCCGGGTGGTCTCATCGATATCGAGTTCATCGCGCAATATCTGCGGCTTGTCGCGCCGGCAAAGGGCGTTGCCGCCGATACCTACGGTTTCAGCACGGCCGAAACGCTGAAGATGCTAGGCGAAAAGCTGATGAAGCCGGACGACGTGGAAACCTGCCTGACGGCGCTGAGGCTGTTCACGGAGCTTTCGCAGATCATCCGCCTTTGCATCGATGGGCCGTTCGATCCGAAAGACGCGCCGGCGGGGCTTCTGGAGCGCGTCTGCCGGGCGGGAGATTGCCCGGACCTCAGGACGCTGGAAGCCGAGGTCGTTCGTTTCTCGAAGGCGGTACGAACCGTCTTCGGACGGATCGTCAAGCGATCCTGACGGCGGGCAGCGAACTTTCGGGAATATTGATCGAAACGACGGTTCCCTTGCCGGGGCAGGAGCGCATGCGCATCGTTCCGCCGTGCAGCGCGATCAGCGAGCGGGAGATCGCGAGGCCGAGGCCTGAGCCGCCCTTGCTCTTGGCATACTGGCTCTGCACCTGCTCGAAGGGCTGTCCGAGCTTGCCGAGCGCTGCTTTCGGGATGCCGATTCCCGTATCGGCAATCGTCAGCGCCAGACCCCGCTCGGTTTTGCAGGCCCGGAGTTCCACCCGCCCGCCGTCGTCGGTGAACTTCACGGCGTTGGAGAGCAGGTTCAGCATGACCTGCTTCATCGCGCGCCGGTCTCCGCTCATGGTGAGGCCGGTGGAGAGACGCTGGCGGATGGCGATGTTCTTTTCTTCGGCCTGGACCGCGGTGAGGCGCAGGCTCTCCTCGATCAGCGGCGCGAGATCGACGGTTTCCGTTTCGATCTTCAAATGCCCCGCCTCGATCTTCGACATGTCGAGTATGTCGTTGATGACGTTGAGGAGGTGCTTGCCGCTATCGTGGATGTCCTTGGAATATTCGCAGTATTTCGGAGAGCCAAGCGGGCCGAACATGCCGTTCGTCAGGATCTCGGAAAAGCCGAGGATCGCGTTGAGTGGCGTGCGAAGCTCATGGGACATGTTGGCCAGGAATTCGGATTTCGCCTTGTTGGCCGCCTCGGCGCGTTCCTTCTCGGCCTGATAGTTGGCGTTGGCGATGGAGAGTTCCGTCTTCTGCCGCTCCAGTTTCTTCTGTGAGGCGGAAAGATCGCCGATCGTGGCCATCAACCGGCGCTCGCTTTCGCGCAGGCGCTCCTGGTGGCGTTTCAAGAGGGTGATGTCCGTGCCGACTGCGACCATGCCGCCGTCACGGGTGCGCCGTTCGTTGATCTGCAGCCAGCGCTCGTCCGCGAGCTGCACTTCCGTCGTGCGTGAAAGACCGCTGCCGTCCGGATCGGCCACGCGCCGTTCGATCACCGGCCGGGCGGCCGCGGCATTGACGACCGTCCGCTCGGTGCCGGGAACCAGGACGCTGTCCGGAAGCCCGTAAGCCTGCTGGAAATGGGTATTGCACATCACGAGGCGGTCGTTCTTGTCCCACAGCACGAAGGCTTCGGACGTGCATTCGATGGCGTCGGCGAGGCGCTGGTCGGCTTCGGCATAGCGCTGCGCGAGGCGGTGCTGTTCGGTGACGTCCATGGCGATGCCGATGACGTGGGTGCGGCCACTTGCGGTGCGGACAACCTGGGCGCGGGCGCGCATCCAGACGTAATGGCCGGCGGCGTGGCGCATGCGGAAGACCTGATCGACCTGCTTGGCATTGCCGCGGCTGATGGCGCGGGCAAGCGCGTAGAGATTGCCGTCGGTCGGATGCATCATGCGTGCCGCATCGGAAAACGAGATCACGTTGCCGGCCGGCGGCAGGCCGAGCATCTCGTACATCGAGCTGGACCAGAAGAGGCGCCGGTTGGCGACGTCGAAATCCCACAGGCCGCATCGGCCGCGCGAAAGCGCAGTCTCGATGCGCATGTTCGTTTCAAGGAATATGTCGTCGGCGTCGCGGGCCCGCTTCACCTGCATGTAGTAGGCGTAGAGGATGACGAGCAGGATCGCCGAAATGCCGGTGAAGAGCGTGACGTTGAGCGAAACCTCATGGCGCCAGAGCCGGTTTATCGTCTCGATCGAATGGGCGGCGACGATCAGCGCGCCCTCGTTTCCGATCGGCTCGATCGCCGCATAGAAGGGCGTGGCGCCGAAAGAGGTCTCGAACACGCCGAATTGGCGAAGCGTCGTGGTTTCGGGCAGCAGGGCGGCGAGAGGCATGCCGGCATAGCCGCTGGCGGCCGTCGAGCCGCCGAACACCCGGCCCGCTTCATTGACGAAAAGCACGAAGGCGCCGTCTTCCATGCGGTCCTGCGGCAGGAACGCTGCGAAGCGATGCTCCGCTGCCGTGCGGTCGCCGTTCTGGATGAGGCTTTCCATGCCGGAAAAGGCGGCGGTGCCTGTCGCGGCCATCAGCGCCGTCGTGCGCTGCGCCGTCTGATGCATGCGGTCATGTTCCGCGACGATGCCGAGAATGCGGGATGCGGCGACGACGGCGAGGAAGGCGAGGATGAGAAGCGGGATGGAGCGCTTCAGAACCAGCTCCACCCGAGGCTCCTGCCGGGAGATCGGCCTGACGGAAAGCTTCGCGCTTTCGGGAAGCGCTTGCCGCAGCCGCGCGAAGCCCGGAAATTTGAGACGCAAACGCCCCTCGGCCGCGGTTGCCCGCCGCACGTCCGCCATCGTATTCATATTGTCCCTCGTGGTGATTCGCGCGCCGCTCGCTCGAATCTACCCTAATGAATCACTAGTGATTCGCGCTGTCCAGAGGGTTGGTAATATTTTTTTAACCAATTGAATCGAAAGCGAATCCAGAGGATTCGAGTCGGCACCTTCGGCTTTCAGCAGGTCGCGGGAGCTTGCGTGGGGCTCACGCGGGTTGCCAGAAGCGAGATCGCCGCAAGCAGGATGATGCCGCCGCCATAGACATAGGCCGTCATGGAAAGGCCGAGTGCTGGAGCCGCAAGTCCGGCGGCGATCGCCGGGAGGGCGAAGGCAAGATAGCTTTCCACCAGGAAGGCGGAGAAGAGGCCGGCCCGTTCATGAGCCGCTGCGAGCGGCAGCATGATGCGCAGGATATTGGCGAAGATCGATCCGAAGCCGAGGCCGGCGATCGCGGTTCCAAGGAAAAGCACGCCGACATCCTGCAGGTACACGCCGACGAGCGTGACGGCGACGCCCGCTATCAGAACGACCGCGCCGGTCAAGAGGACCCGCTGGGGTCTCCAGGTGCGGAAGATGAAGACGGAAGCGGTGGCGCTGAGCATCAGGGTGGCGACGACGGAGCCGCCGACGAAGGGCGAGGTGAGGCCCGTTGCGATGGCAACCAGCGTCGGCATCAGCGAGAGATAGAACCCTCCGAGCGCCCAACCGGCGATATTGACCGGAGTGACCCGCAGAAGTGTGGAGCGCGCCGCCCGCGGAACGCTGAGCTGCGGCCGCATGGCGGCAAGTGCGCCGGGCCGGCCGGCCGCTGTTTCCGGCATGAAAGCAAGCGCCAGAATGCCGGCAATGGTGACGCCGAGCAGCACTTCATAGATGAGCCGGGTGGGTTCCGGTGCGAAGGCAACCAGCGTGCCGGCGGCGAGCGTGCCGATCATCAGGCCGAGAAAGGCGGTGATGCCGTTGAGAAGCGGGCCTCTTTCCTTGTCGGTATCGAGGATCGCCGCGCCGAATGTGGGGAAGGCGATGCCCGTTCCCATGCCTTGAACGATCCGCGCCGCCATCAGCATGGCGCCGGATTCCGCCAGCATGAAGATCACCAGCGCCGCGGCGTTGAAAAGCAGGGCGAGCAGGATCAGCGGCCGCCGTCCGATGTAATCCGAAAGCCCTCCGAGCGTGAGCAGGGCTGCAAGAAGCGCGAAGGCGTAGGAGCTGAAAATCAGGGTGATCATCGCCGGAGAGAGATGAAAAAGCTCCTGATAGAGATGATAGAGTGGCGTGGGCGCGCTGCTGCAGGCGGAAATCGTGACAGCACCAAGGAAGCTGTAGACGGTCATCCGGGAGGTGGAAGCGGCGGGGGAAAATGGGATGCTCATATCGCTCACCTTAACGCAAATTTTTAGCGTTAGCGGGATATAGTTGCATTTATGCCTTAACGCAATATCTTTGCATTAAGAGATTCCGGCCTGGCGCCGGCAAGGAGAAGAAGAATGGCGAGAGAAATGCTGCGTCAGGGGGGCAGGAGCGCACGGATACAGGCCGAGGTGCATCGCACCGTTCAGGAACTCCTGAAAAGCATGGACCGCGGCGCGATCACCGTCCCGATGATCGCGGAAAGGGCAGGGGTGACGCCCTCGACGATCTATCGCCGCTGGGGCGATCTTTCCGAACTCCTCGCGGATGTCGCGGTTGCCCGGATGCGGCCGATCGCCGACCCGGACGATACCGGGGCGCTGGTCTCGGATATCGAGGCTTTCATCCTGCAATATGCCGAGGAAATGTCCTCCAGGGTCGGCCGGGCCATGCTTGTCGATGTCGTCGGCAGCGTGGAGGGGGAAGCAGCCGCGCAATGCTGCCGATATACCTACCATCACCTGGAGACGCTGCGGGAGCGCGCCGTGATGCGCGGCGAGAGGCCCTTCGACATCGACGAGGCCATCGACCGCATCATGGCCCCGATCGTCTACCACATTCTGTTCGGCGATCGCGAACTCTCGCCGGATTATTGCCGCTCCCTGGTTGACCGCTTTTTCGGGAAATAGCCCACCGATCACTCGTCATCCTCGGGCTTGTCCCGAGGATCTACCACCGATCGTAAATCAAGCCGTTGCAGATCCTCGGGACAAGCCCGAGGATGACGGATGAACGGGTCTCACCCCTTCAATATGCGCTCCACGATGTCGCGCACGTCGCTCGAAAGCGAGGAGGCGCGTTCGATCGTCATCAGTGCGGCGCGTGCGTGATCGGCGCGCTGCGGCTCCAGTGAGCGCCAGGAGCGCATCGAGGTGAGGATGCGGGCGGCGAGTTGCGGGTTCTTCGGATCGATCGCAAGAATCTGCTCCGCCAGGAACCGGTATCCCTCGCCGTCGGCGCGGTTGAAGCCGGTCGGGTTCGAGAAGGCGAAGGTGCCGATCAGGGCGCGGACGCGGTTCGGGTTGGTGGAGACGAAGCGCGGATTTTGCATCAGCGCCTTGATCCGGTCGAGCGTGTGGGCTCCCGGAATGGTCGCCTGAACCGAGAACCACTTGTCGATGACGAGCGGATTGCCGTCGAAACGGGTGAGGAAGCTCGCAAGCGCCGCCGTCGTTTCCGACGCATCGGGGAAGCGGTGCGCAAGCAGGGTAAGGGCCTGCGCGAGATCGGTCATGTTGTCCGCCAGGGCGAAGGCTTCGGCCGCGCGGGCGGGCGAAGCCTCGGCATAGGTGAGATAGGAGAGCGCGAGGTTGCGGAGCGCCCGTCTGCCGGAACCCGCCGCGTCGGGGATGTAGGCTCCCTCGGCCTTCATTCCAACAAAGAGGCGGGTAAAGGTCTTCCAGCCGGCCTCGGCGATTGCCGATAGGATGGCATTTCGGCCGGCATGGATGGCGTCCGGATCGTTGTTCTCGCCGAGTTCGCGGGCGATATCCGCCTCGCTCGGCAGTGTCAGCGCCTGGGCGCGGAAGGCAGGCTCCAGCGTTTCGTTGGCCGCCGCCTCCAGAAGCGCCCGGATCAACACCGGATCGCAGCTCACCTCCCGCCCCTCGCGGACATCGCGCGCCGCCTGCATCAGGTTCGGCATGGCAAGACCCGTCAGCGCCTGCCAACGGGCGAAGAGGTCGGTGTCGTGCCGTGCGATATGGGCGAGATCGTCCGGCGCCTGGTCGAGATGCAGGTTGATCGGTGCCGAGAAGGAGCGGTTGAACGACAGCACCGGCCGGGAGGCGATCCCGGAAAAGGTGAAGGTCTGCTTGCGGCGGGTTAGATGCAGCACGTCGCCGGTCACCTCGCCGCCGGCCACGCTTTCGGGCGCGGCAAGCGATCCATTGCCCAGGATCAGCGCGAAACTGAGCGGGATGTGCATCGGCTCCTTGATGAGCTGGCCCGGCGTCGATGGGACCTTCTGCTCGAGCGAAAGCGTAAACGTGGCACTCTTGGCGTCATAGCTGCCCGAGGCGGTCACCAGCGGGGTGCCGGCCTGATGGTACCAGAGCGAGAACTGCGAGAGATCACGCCCGGTGGCGTCCTCGAAGCACTTCACGAAATCCTCGACGGTCGCCGCCTCGCCGTCATGGCGCTCAAAGTAGAGGTCCATACCCTTCTTGAACCCGTCCCGGCCGAGAAGCGTGGCGATCATGCGGGTGACTTCGGAGCCCTTTTCGTAGACGGTCGCCGTGTAGAAGTTGTTGATCTCGCGATATTGCGTCGGCCGCACCGGATGGGCGAGCGGCCCTGCATCCTCAGGAAACTGTTCCGCTTTCAGGTGCCGCACCTCGGCGATGCGCTTGACGGGGCGGGAACGCATGTCTGCCGAGAACTCGTGGTCGCGATAGACCGTCAGACCTTCCTTGAGGCAGAGCTGGAACCAGTCGCGGCAGGTGATGCGGTTGCCGGTCCAGTTGTGGAAATATTCGTGCGCGATGATCGCCTCGATATTCGCGTAATCCTGATCAGTCGCGGTCTCGGGATCGGCCAGCACGTATTTGTCGTTGAAGACGTTGAGGCCCTTGTTCTCCATTGCTCCCATGTTGAAATCGGAGACGGCGACGATCATGAAGATGTCGAGATCGTATTCGCGGCCGAAGCGTTCCTCGTCCCATTTCATCGAGCGCTTCAGCGCATCCATGGCGTAAGCCGCGCGCGGCTCCTTGCCATGCTCGACATAGATCTTCAGCTTCACCTCGCGGCCGGACATGGTCGTGAAGCTATCCTCGACGACGCCGAGATCGCCGGCCACCAGCGCAAAGAGATAGGCGGGTTTCGGATGCGGATCGAACCAGGCCGCGAAATGCCGGCCCTCGTCGAAATTGCCGCCGCCGAGATAATTGCCGTTCGAGAGCATCACCGGATTGGCCGCCTTGTCGGCGACGATGGTGACCGTGTAGGGCGCCAGCACATCCGGCCGGTCCGGGAAATAGGTGATGCGGCGGAAGCCTTCCGCCTCGCATTGGGTGCAGTAGACCCCATTGGTGCGGTAGAGGCCCATCAACTGGCTGTTGGCCTCGGGATTGATGAAGGTCGTGATGGTGATCTCGAACGGTGCTTCGGCCGGCAGGTCGCGGATCGTCAGCTTTTCCGCCGTCGCTTCGTACTGTCCGGCCGGGATCTCGGACTGGTCGAGCAGCAGGCCGGAAAGGGTCAGCTCGTCGCCGTCGAGCTCGAGCGGAGCGGAGGGATCGACACCTTCGCGGCGATGAAAGATCAGCCTTGCCTCCACCTTGGTATTGGCCGGATCAAGCTCGAAGGTCAGATCGACGCGTTCCAGGACGAAATCGGTGGGGCGGTAGTCTGCCAGATGAACGATCTGGCCCGTATCTGTTCGCATGGTGCTTCCTGAACCGTCTATGGAATGGCGTCGGGCACCTCCGATGCCCGTTCGACTGGCACTTGCCCGTTTGCCGCGGGCACAATCGCATGCAAAGCTAAACGATTGTTGAAACTCTTCGGGGCAGGCTCTTATCGGTCGTGCCCACGGATCTTATCCTTCCGACACGTATATTGATCGATCCATCAGCAGTTTTCATCCCGTTTTATTCCCCGCTCCGTTAATTGTGACAGGTCTCTCCAATTGGATTCGATTTTCCTTCCGCGGCAGTGATTTTTGCCCGCCCCAGCCCCCGATGAGCTGTAAATGGCCGCCGATGCCTTAAATCCCCTCAGGGGGATCATGTTCAAGGTACTATCCGTCGTCGTCTTCCTGGTGATGCAAACCTGCATCAAGGCTGCGGGGCCGGATATCCCGGCGGGACAGATCACCTTCTATCGTTCCGCCTTCGCCATCCTGCCGATCGCCATTTATCTCACCTTCCGCCGCGATCTTCTTGCAGCGTTTCGGACGGACAATTTCCTCGGACATCTGAAGCGCGGCTTCCTGGGCATTCTCGCCATGGCCTGCGGCTTTTACGGATTGGTGCATCTGCCGCTCCCCGACGCGATCGCCATCGGCTACGCGTCGCCGCTGATGGCGGTGGTCTTCGCGGCGGTGATTTTGGGTGAGACGGTGCGCTTCTACCGCTGGACGGCGGTCTTTATCGGCATTTTCGGAGTGCTCATCATCTCGTGGCCGAAGCTGACCATGTTCCGGGAAGGCGGCTTCGCCTCCGAACAGGCGCTGGGGGCGCTCGCCGTGCTGCTATCGGCCGTGCTCGGCGGCCTTGCAATGGTGCAGGTGCGGCAACTGGTGCGCACCGAAAAGACCTCGACGATCGTGCTCTACTTTTCGCTGACGGCTTCGGTTTTCGCGCTTGTCAGCCTTCCCTTCGGCTGGGCTTCGCTGCCGTTGAAACCGGCCCTGCTGCTGATCGCTTCCGGCATATGCGGCGGGATAGCCCAGATTTTCCTGACCGAAAGCTATCGGCACGCGGATGTCTCGACCATCGCGCCGTTCGAATATACGTCGATTCTGCTGGGAATTGCCGTCGCCTTCTTGCTGTTCGGCGACATCCCCACCACGACCATGCTGATCGGCACGGCGATTACCGTCTCGGCGGGAATTTTCATCATCTATCGCGAGCACCAGCTTGGGCTGGAGCGCAAGGCGGCGCGCCGCGCATCGCCGCCGGCAAGCTGACCCTAGAGCGGAATGGCGGCGGATGCCGGATTGAAGCGCTTGTCCTGATCGGCACGGGCGGCGCCGGCGCGGTTATATTCCCGGGCGGCGTTCACGGCGGTGCCGATCTGGTAAAGGGTCTCGCGAAGGGTGCGGATCGTCTGCAAGGCTGCCGTCATGGTTCGCTCTCCTGCTTTCCGGATCAACGTTCGCGGAAGTCGGCGAAGATGGCCGAAGGACGCGTGATAGAGCCCGAGCGGCCGAGGGCGCGCGCGGTGATCTGCTCGTGCGTGGCGGAGCCGAAACGGTGATAGCCCTCGCTCGAGCGCGGCGAGAGGCCGGCGATGCGGAGGGTTTCGAAGCCCGAATGGATCGGACGATAGCGGGTCGTCATTGCCTTGGTTCCTTGACCTGATCTTCCTCCCAAGACACTGCATATATTGCAGCGCAGCATAGATTCCGCAATGCGGCGGGACGCTGCGCTGCCATGCGCTTACTGCATGGCAACTTTCATAATTTGGTAATCTTGATCAAAATACAGCCGTTAGACGGCTTCAAGTCGCGACTTGAACGTCAACAGGTCCTGCCAGGCGAGCGCCTTGTTGGCGGGTGCCGCCAGCAGCTCCTGCGGGTGCAGCGTGGCGATTGCGGCAAGCTCCAGCCCGGCGAAACGGATGTCGCGCCATTCCCCGCGCATGCTGTGGATCGTGCCGCCGTCGCCGAAGAAGAAGCGGGCCGGGAAGTTGCCGAGCAGCAGCAGGTATTTGGGTTCCGCAAGCGCGATCTGCCGTTCCAGGAAAGGCCTGCAGATTTCCTGCTCGGCGGGCGAGGGCTGGCGGTTTCCCGGCGGACGCCAGGGGATGACATTAGTGAGCATCACCACCTCCCGCGATAGACCGATCGCGCCGAGCATGCGGTCGAGCAACTGGCCCTGCCGACCGGAAAAGGGAATGCTGTCCCGATCGTCATCGGCATTCGGCATCGGGCCGATGACCATGATCCGCGAGGCTGGATCTCCGCTGGCGAAAACGGTGGAGCGGGCGCCGTTCTTCAGGTTGCAGCCGTTGAAGGCTTCCAGCGCCGTCTTGAGTTCACCGAGCGAGCGGGCGCTTTCCGCTGAAAATCGCGCGGCGGATACCGCTTCGCCATCCGGCACGGCGACCGCAGGCGAAGAACTTGGCGCCGGCGGGCGAGGGGCCTGGGCGGTGCGCTTCTGCGCCGGGGGAGTGCTCACCGTTTGGGATGTGGGGGCCTCGTTCTGTGCCGGCTGTTGCGGTCGCGCCACCGCCGACATTTTCGCTTCTGCCCGCGCCGCCTTCTGGGCGGCGAACTCGGCGAAGCGGTCGGCGGGCTCGTCCTCGACAAGCCACTCCACGCCGGAATCTGCATAGAAATGCAGAAGTGCGGCGAGTTCTGGGGCGTCCATGTCTCTGGCAGTGTTCATCACATTCACACTACAGCATGTCGCATGGGAGAGGGAACCGATTTCGAGGCGATTAGGGGTTGAGAGGTTAGGGCAAGGCGGTGCGGCATCTCTAACCCTCCGCCTTGTGGGGAGGGTGGCCGGCAGGCGGGAGGGGTTTTCTTGTCCGCAAGCGAAACTTCCCCTCCCCAACCCCTCCCACAAGGGGGAGGGGCTCCACGCATCGTCGCAATTGCCTCATCTTGGTGAGGGAATCGACCACAAGCGCCTCTAAGCCGCCCATTTCTCCGCTTCGCCGCTTTCCCCGATCAGCGCCAGTCCGTGGGCGATCGAGAGCAGTTCGCCGCCGCTCTCGATCCTGTCGGCATCGAAGCGGCGGGTGAAGATGCGCCTGACCGCGGGTACGAAGGACGTGCCGCCGGTAAGAAACACCTTGTCGATATCCTTCGGCTCGGTCTTCGTCTTGTCGAGCACCTCGTCGAGCGCGCCCTCGATCTTCTCCAGATCGTCGGTGATCCAGGTTTCGAAATCGGCGCGCTTCACGACCTTGCGGCCGGCGCGCCCGAGCGGCGGGAAGTTGAACTCGGCTTCTTCCGTCTGCGAGAGCGCCATCTTGGTGGCAGAGATCGCCTGATAGAGCGGATAGCCCTCGTCGTGATCCACGAGATCGATGAAAAGCTCCAGCTTGTCCGGGTCGAGCGCCGTGCGGACCAGCGATTTCAGATCCGCGAACTCACGGCTCGTCTTGAAGATCGAAAGCTGGTTCCAGCGGCCGAAATTGGCGTAATAGCCGCTCGGCACCTCAAGTACCTTGTCGAAGCTCTTGAAGAAGCTTCCTTTTCCGATCTCCGGCGCAACGAGATTGTCGATCATCCGGAAGTCGAAGTGATCGCCGGCGACGCCGACGCCCGAATGGCCGACCGGGGTCGCGGAAAGCTTGCCAGCTTTCGTTTCGAAGCGGATCAGCGAATAGTCCGTCGTGCCGCCGCCGAAATCCGCCACCAGCACGGTCGCGTCCTTCTTCAGCGTCTGCGCGAAGTAATAGGCGGCCGCGACCGGCTCGTAGACATAGCGGATTTCCGGAAAACCGAACCGGGCAAGCGCCGCATTGTAACGCTCCACCGCCAGCGATTCATCGGGGCTCGCCCCGGCGAAGCGCACCGGCCTTCCGGCGACCACGCTTGAGATGTCCGAAGGCCATGCGCCGTCCGCATAGGCTTTCAGCCGGCGCAGGAAAATCTCCATGAGATCCTCGAAGGCGTGCCGGCGGGCGAAGATCAGCGTGCCCTGGAAAAGCGGGCTTGCCGCGAAGGTCTTGATGGATTGCAGGAAGCGGCAATCGCCCGGATTGTCGATGAATTGGCGGATCGCGGCCTGGCCCGCCTCTACCTTCAGCGCCTGCGCGCCCATCACCGGGTCCTTCATGAACGACAATGCGGTGCGCATGGTGTCGGTCACGCCGGCGCTGGAGGTGAAGGTCATCGAATGCGTGGCATTGCCGCCATCCGCCAGTGCCAGAACCGTATTGGTCGTGCCGAAATCAAGCCCGAGCGCCCGTGCCATGGCCGTGCTCCTTATCCATCCGCCGTAGAATGCTTGAAACGGGACCTCTAAGCCCCGAACGCGAAAAGGGCGCTTGTCCGCGCCCCATGGTTTTTTTGAGAGGGCGCGTGATCGCACAAGCCCGGCCGGATGGCAAGGGGCGATCTCAGTTGCCGCGCGTCTCGGCCGCCTTTGCGGCGATCCAGTGACGGAAGGCCTCCATGGCGGGCGTCACCGCACGGGATTTGAGCCGGGTGATCCAGTAGCTGCCCTTGGAGATATAGATCGGAAAGGGCTGCTCGATGGTGCCGGCCGCAAGATGGCGCGAGAACATCAACGGCGGGGCGAGCGCGACGCCGGTGCCCTGAATTGCCGCCTCGATCATCAGCACGGAACTGTCGAAGACCATGCCGTGGATGGGCGGTGGCGTGACCCTGGCCGTTTCGAACCAGCTCGGCCATTCGTCGGCGCGGTAGGAGCGCAGGAGCGGCTGGCGCGCCAGATCCTCCGGATGCTTGACCTGCCTGGCGATGGACGGAATGCAGAGCGCGGAGAGCGGCGCCTCGAACAGCGCTTCCGCTTCGATATCGTGCCAGGCGCCGTTGCCGAAGCGGATGGTGTAGTCCAGTCCCTCCGCGGCGATATCGACCCGGTTGTTGTTGGTCGAAAGCCTAAGATCGATGAAGGGATAGCGTTCGGTGAAATCGGCAAGGCGCGGCAGCAGCCAGCCGACGGCGAAGGTGCCGACCGCGCCGAGGGTCAGGACTTCCCGCATGTGCCCGCCCTCGAAGCGCTCCAGCATTTCGGCCATGCGGTCAAAGCTTTCCTGCAGCGTCGGCAGTAGCGCCTGACCTTCCTCGGTAATCATCAATCCGCGCGGCAGCCGGCGGAAGAGGGTGACGCCGATCCGCTCCTCCAAGAGCTTCACCTGATGGCTGACGGCTGCCTGCGTGACGCAGAGCTCGATCGCCGCGCGCGTAAACGAGAGATGCCGCGCAGCCGCCTCGAAGGCACGCAGCGCGTTCAGCGGCAAATGTGGTCGAACCATGGCAATGGCCTAGTTTGATTCATGTCTATCCGCAGATATCATCGTTTGTCATGCACCCACAAGCGGCCCTAAAACAGCGCCATCGAACTTGACCGGAGCGCATCCATGGCTTTCAGAAATTCCATTCTTCTAGGAATATCCCTCGGATTTTCAGCAGTTTTCCTTGATTTCGCCTCGGCAAAGGCGGCCGAGCCGATCCGCTGCACGGTCGTCATCGATGAAGCGAGCGGCGATACCCTTTATCGTCGGGGAACCTGCGATCAGGCCTTCTATCCGATGTCGACCTTCAAGCTGCCCTTGGCCATGATGGGCTATGACGCGGGCATACTGATCGATGCGGAACATCCCCGCTGGGATTATCAGGAAAAGTTCGATCGTCCGAAGCGGGAGCGGAAATCCGTCGATCCGGTAGTATGGGAAAGGGATTCGATCGTCTGGTATTCGCAGGAGATCACGCGCCGGTTGGGCAAAAGGGCGTTTGCCGATTACGTCCGGCGCTTCGGCTACGGCAATGCCGATGTTTCCGGTGGCCCCGGCAATGCGGATGGCCTGACCGAATCCTGGCTGATGTCGTCGCTGAAGATATCGCCGGACGAGCAGGTCGCCTTCCTGCGCCGGTTCCTGACGGGCGGGCTGCCGATCTCCGAGCACGCCGTCGACATGACGATGACGATCCTGCCGCGTTTCAAGGCGGGAGACGGCTGGGAGATTCAGGGCAAGACGGGCGCCGGCTGGCTTCGCGACAGGAGCGGCAAGGTTGACCGCGACCGCCCGCTCGGCTGGTTCGTGGGCTGGGCCGTGAAGGGCTATCGCCGGGTAATCTTCGCCCGCCTTCTGGTCGATACCAAGCAGCATCGCGGATCGCCGATCAGCTTTGGGGTGCGGGACGGGCTGATTGCGGATCTGCCGAAACTGGCGGAGGGGTTCTGAGGAAGCGCCCGGGCTTGCCCCTCACCCCGCCTCCGCTTCGCTTGGCGACCCTCTCCCCGCAAGCGGGGCGAGGGGGGCCGGCGACGGTGCGGCATATCCCTTCTCCCCGTCAAAACGGGGAGAAGGTGGCGGCAGCCGGATGAGGGGCAAATTCACTCCGCCGCGATGGTCGCCGGCATATCGTCGTTTGCCTCTCGCCGGCTGCTATCCTTCTTCCGGCCGAGCCCCGCGAGAAAGCGGCCGAAACGGTCCATCTCCACGAAGATGACGGGCGTGATGAACAGCGTCAGCGCCTGGCTGACGACGAGGCCGCCGACGACCGCGATGCCGAGCGGCTGGCGCAGTTCGGAACTCGCGCCGGTTCCGAGAGCGATCGGCAATGCCCCGAGCAGCGCGCAGAAGGTCGTCATCATGATCGGCCGGAAGCGGCGCACGCAGGCCTCTTGGATGGCGGCGGCTGCCGTTTCTCCCTTCGAGCGCATGGTCTCCACCGCCACGTCGATCATCATGATCGCGTTCTTCTTGACGATGCCGATCAGCATCAGGAGCCCGATAAGGGCAATGATGGAGAGATCGAAGCCGAAGAGTTTCAGCGCCAAAAGTGCTCCGAAGGCCGCCGCCGGTAGTCCGGAAAGGATCGTCAGCGGGTGGATGAAGCTCTCGTAGAGCACGCCGAGCACCACGTAGATGGTCAGCACGGCGGCGAGGATCAGAAGCGGCGTATTGCCTTGGCTTTGCTGGAATATCTGCGCCGTGCCGCCATAGGTGGTGAACACGTCGTTCGGCATTTGCAGGCTCGCCTTGATCCGGTCGATCGCCGCCGTCGCATCGCTGAGCGATACGCCTGACGGCAGGTTGAACGAAACCGTCGTCGAGACGAGCTGGCCGGTCTGGTTGATGGTGACCGGAGCCGTCGCCCGCACGACCTCGGCGAAATTGGAGAGAGGCACGAGCGAGCCGTTGGAGGACATCACGTGGACGTCCTGCAGTATCTGGTCGTTCCACTGCCGGGTATTGTCGAACTCGGTGATGACGTCGTAACTATCGCCGGTGGATTGAATTTCCGCCGCCGTATAGCCGCCGAAGGCCATCTGCAGCGTTTCGCGCAATTGCTGATCGGTGATACCGAATGCGGCTGCCTTTTCCGGATCGACCTTGATATTCGCCTCGATCGCATTGTTCTGGGCGTCGGAGGTGACATCGGTGAAATGCGTGCGGTCGCTTCGCATCGCCGCCTGAATCTTGTCGGACCATTCGTTGGTTTGCGCCGCGTTGAGCGCCTGCACCACGAGCTGGTATTGGCTCGCTGTCGAGCGCCCGCCGAAGCGCAGGCTTTGCTGTGGCGTGATAAAGCTCTTGATGCCGGCGGTCTTCGCCGTCGCCTGCCTCAGTTCGCGAAGCGTCTGCTGCAGGGGAGGGCGCTGATCGCGATCCTTCAGCTCCACGAAGATCGTGCCGTTGTTGAGCGGGCTTCGGCCGTTGCTGCCGACGATCGAGGTCACATGCGCGACGGCGGGGTTCTTCTGAACGGCCGCCGCCACCTGCGCCTGCAGGTCCCGCATGGCGGGATAGGAAATATCCTGGCGCGCCTGGGTCGAGATCGTCAGCCGGCCGATGTCCTCCGTCGGGAAGAAGCTCGAAGGGAGCGTCTCGAACAGATAGACTGAGCCGGCGACCGAGGCGAAGAACAGCAGCATTATCGCTGCCCGGTGCCCGAGGCACCAGCCGACCGATCTGCCATAGGCTTTCAGCGCGCGGTTGAAGCCGGCGTCGAAGACGCGGGCGATCAGGCCCGGGTGATGCTCGGCGCCGGAAAGCCGCGAGCCGAGCATCGGCGTGACGGTCAGCGATACGATCGCCGAGGCGACGATCGCGAGCGTCACCACCATGCCGAATTCGTTGAACAACCGGCCGACCACGCCGCCCATCAGGAGGATCGGGATGAAGACCGCGATCAGCGAGACCGACATGGAAACGATCGTGTAGCTGACCTCTGAGGCGCCCTGCATCGCCGCCTGCATCACAGGCATGCCGTCCTCCACATGCCGCATGATGTTTTCCAGCATGACGATCGCATCGTCCACCACGAGGCCGACCGACAACGTGAGCCCGAGCAGCGATATGTTGTCGATGCTGTAGCCGAGCAGATACATGACCCCGAAGGTTGCGATCAGCGATAGCGGCACGGCAAGTGCCGGAACGATGGTGGCCGAAAGCCGGCCGAGGAACAGATAGATGACGAGCACGACCAACGCGATCGTCAGCATCAGCGTGAACTGAACGTCGTCGATCGCCGAGCGGATGGCGGTCGAGGCGTCGTTCATGACGTTGATCGAAACCGAAGCGGGCAGCTCCTCGGTCAGTTGAGGCAGCTTCGCGCGCACCGCATCCACCACGTCCACGGTATTGGCGTCCGGCTGGCGCTGTATGGCGAGAATGATGGCTGAATTGCCGTCATACCAGCTTCCGGCGTCGGGGTTTCCGACGCTGTCCTGAACCTCCGCCACATCGCCCAGATGGATCGGCGCGCCGTTCGGATTGGCGATCACCAGCGAGCGGAACTCATCGGCATTGGTGCGCTGAGTATCGGCATTGATCGTGAGCTGCTGGGCGCTGTTCTTCAGCGAACCCACCGGCGCCTGGCTGTTGGCACTGGCGATCGCATTGGCGACAGTATCGACCCCGAGATTGCGCGCCTGCAGCTTGGCCGGATCAAGCTCGACCCGCACCGCATAGGTCTTGGTGCCGTAGATCGAAACCTCGGCGACACCGGGCAGGGTGGAGAGCGCAGGCGAAAGCACGTCCTCGGCGATCTCGTCCACCTTGCTGGGCGGCAGGTTGTCGCCGCGCACGGCGAGCAGCAGCACGGGCGCGTCCGCCGGATTGGTCTTGCGGTAGCTCGGCGGCGTCGTCATGTTGTCCGGCAGTTGCCGGGTCGCCTGCGAAATCGCCGCCTGCACGTCGGCGGCGGCCGCGTCGATATTCCGGTTGAGATCGAATTGCAGGACGATCGAGGTGTTGCCGAGCGAATTCGTCGCGCTGATCTCGCTGATGCCGGGAATGGTCTCGAACTTCTTGATGAGCGGCGTCGA
Organism: Rhizobium sp. LC145; assembly: GCF_001005825.1. GTDB lineage: Bacteria > Pseudomonadota > Alphaproteobacteria > Rhizobiales > Rhizobiaceae > Neorhizobium. Next base: position 22,394 of record NZ_LBHV01000007.1, on the reverse strand, counting down.
GACGGCGGTCGCTATGGTCTGCGGAGATGCGCCGGTCAATTGCGCCGAGACGTTGATGGTCGGGAAATCGACCTGCGGCAGCGCCGCCACCGGCAATAGCCGATAACCCGCCAGACCCGCCAGAACCACGCCGATGGCGAGAAGCGTGGTGGCGACCGGGCGGCGGATGCAGAATTGCGGGATCATCGCGCCGCCCCCACTTCGACCTGCCCATCATTGCCGTTGGCGTTGAGCAGGCTGGTATCCTGGCCACTGGCAAACTCCTCCTTCACCTGCGCTCCGTCCACGAGCTGCACCTGGCCTTCGATCACCACATGGGCGCCAGCCTCGAGGCCGCCGGCGAGTGCGGTATTGCTGCCATTCGAACGCGCCACCGTTACCGGCGTCACATGAACCTTGCCGTCCTCGCCGACCGAGTAGACGAAGGAACCGGCAGCGCCGGGGCTGACGGCGACCGTCGGCACCACGATGTCCTGCCGATCGCTCTGGAAATGGACCGTCACGTTCACCGACTGGCCTGGCCAAAGAGCGCCCGAGGGATTGTCAAACCTTGCCTTGGCCAGAATGGTGCCCGAGGCGGAATCCACCGTATTGTCGAAGAAGCTCAGCACTCCCTTCAGCGGGGCCTTTGCGGAGTTCTGCGGGGCGGCATCGATGCCGACGGTGCCTGCGGCGAAGCCTTCCCGCAGCGCTTCGAGATAGGCCTCGGGCAGGTGGAATTTCACGTAGATCGGATCGTATTTGGCGATCGTCACGACGGCGGCACCTGCGCTGAGATAGGCGCCGGTGCTGACCGAGATATCTCCGAGCCGACCGTCGAAGGGGGCGCGGATATCGGTATTGTCCAGTTCCACCTGATCGGCGGAAATCGTCGCCTTGTCGCTTTCCACGGTCGCTGCCGCGGTATCGCGGGCGGCGCGTGCCTCATCGACGGATTGCTGCGTGCCGGCATTTCCGTTGAGAAGGTTGCTTGCCCTGGCAAGCGCCGTCTCCGCCTGAGCAAGGGTTGCCTGATCGCGCACGAGTACGGCCTTGTCCTTCTCGATCGTGGCCTTGGCCGTGCGATCGTCGAGTTTGGCGATCAGGTCGCCGGTCTTCACGATGGCGCCGTCATCAGCCATGATGTTCAGGATGGTTCCCGCCTGCTGGGCAGCTATGGTGGTGTTTTCGTCCGCATCGGCCCAGCCGGTCGCCGTGACGTCCATGGGCAGCGTGGCGCGGATGGCCGCCACCGTCTTGACCGTCGGCGGCGGTCCGCCCGTGCGGCGGTGCTGCTGATCTCCTCCCGCATTTTCGCCCGTATCGGCGGAAGCCGGATGAATGAAGGAAGAGAGAAAGGGAAGCCTGTCGCGGAACTCCCAACCGGCAACCGCCGCGACGACGATGACGCCTGCCAAAATCCAGAGCTTCTTCATGAGACCGCTCGCTTGTTTCGCCCGATATTCCATCGAGCTGCCTGCATTGCGGCGCAAAAAAGACGGATCTGCCCAGGGTCGTGGGGAAAGCCGCGATCTCAGGTTAAATCTTTGTAATAATGATGCTTTGTGAAGCGGAGTTAATCTAGTTCAACTTCCACGCGGCCTTGCGGCCGCGCCGCGCGCAGAACGCCTCCCATGGATGCCTCTGCGGCTTCCGTCCTCTATATGTTGATCCGTCTTCCGCTCCACAGGAGTAAGGCGCCGGCGATCGCCACCAGCGCCCCGTAAACGATCCAGGGCGTCTGGTTTATCATGAAGCTGGTCGCGGGGTAGGGGAAGAGCCCGGTACCCTGGCCAATCCAGATGAGGCCGATCAGGATCGCGAGAATACCGACGGTCGTAAGGGCGAGCTTTGCGAATGCCATGTTACCAACTCCGGTGGGTCACGCAGGCATCATAGGTGCTGCCTGCGTGGAGAGAAACGGAATTCTAACCGGCTTGACGCGCCCTTAGACCGATTTCGATGCGCCGCCATCGACGCGCAGCATGGTGCCGGTGACGTAGCTCGCGGGTTCGGAGCAGAGGAAGGCGCCGGCGGCGGCGAATTCCTCCACCTTGCCGAGCCGGCCGGCGGGGATCGACTTGACCGATGCGGCGCGGACTTCCTCCACCGTCTTGCCCTGCCGCTTGGCATTCGCGCCGTCGAGTTCGTCGATGCGGTCCGTGTGGATGCGGCCCGGAAGCAGCATGTTGATGGTAATGCCGAAGCCGGCGACCTCCGTCGAGATCGTCTTGTTCCAGCCGACCAGCGCCGAGCGCAGGGTATTGGAGAGCGCGAGGTTTGAAATGGGCTCGAAGACGCCGGAAGAGGCGACGGTGAGAATGCGGCCCCAGCCCTGCTCCTTCATCTGCGGCAGGAAGGCGTTGGTGAGCGTGATGACGCGCAGCACCATGGATTGGAAGAAGGTTTCGAGTTTGTCGGCGGTCATTTCCTCGGCCGTGCCGGGGGTCGGTCCGCCGGTATTGTTGACGAGGATGTCGATGCCGCCGAGCTTTTCCTTCACGGCCGCGGTCATCGCTTCCACGAAATTGTCGTCGGAAAGATCGCCCCAGACCCAATCGGCCTTGCCCTTGCCCTCGGCGTTGATCGTCTTGCAGTTCTCGGCAAGCCGGTCACCGGATCGGCCGACGAGCAGCACGTTTGCTCCCTCGCGGGCGAGCGCTTTCGCGATACCGAGGCCCAGCCCGCGCGAAGAGGCGAGAACGAGGGCGCGTTTGCCGGTGATTCCGAGGTCCATTGTGAAGTCCTTCCCTGACGAAAATCGAATGCTGACTTGTTATAAGCAGGTGATCCGGTTTTGAAAGACCGGTTCAGCCCCGATATGGCTTCTTTCAGAACGGCACCTTGCCGGGATTGAACAGGCCGTTCGGATCGAGGGCTTTTTTCAAGGCCCTCGCCAATTGCTGCTTTTGCGGCGAGACGAAGGTCTCGTAGCCGTAACGCTTTTCGAGGCCGACGCCATGCTCGGCGGAGAAGCTGCCGCCGGCTTCCGAAATGCCGGAATAAACGGCGTTCTCGACGGAGCGCAATTCCTCCTCCGGCAGCGGACCACGCTTGATGAGCGTCAGATGCAGGTTTCCATCGGCGACATGGCCGTAAACGTAGGCGGCATAGGTGGGATCGATCGCCTTCAGCCGTGTTTCGAGACCGGTCACATAAGCATCGAGGAAAGTCGGCGGCACGGAAATGTCGAAGGAGGCGGCATCCGGGATTTCCGCGTAATAGAAGCCGGAATCCTCACGGATATCCCAGAAGCGCCGCGCCTGGTCGAGCGATTGGGCGATGACGCCGCCCTTGAGCGAAAGCGCCTCCCAGAGATTTTCCAATCCTTCTTCGAGCGCGGCTGTGGCCGTCTCGACGGTTTCGCCCGATACCTCGACCAGCAAAGCCGACGCATCATCTTCAAGCCAGGAGAGGTCGAGCGCTTTTAGTCTGGCATGGTCGCGGACATAGCGGGGCCACATCATTTCGGCGGCCTCCAGGGTGATGCCCGGCAGCGACCGGAAATGCCGGATCACCCTAAGCGCCGTTCGCGCATCCTGAACCCCGATCATCGCGGTCGCACGATGGGGTCGCTTCGGCTCAATCTTGAGGACCACGCGGGTCACGAAGCCGAAAGCGCCTTCGCCGCCGATGAAGAGCTGTTTCAGGTCCGGGCCGGCGCTGACCTTCACCACACGGGTAAGATCGCGGAAGATTTCGCCGGACGGCAGCACGGCTTCGATACCCAGGATCTGATGCCGCATGACGCCATTGCGGAAGGCGAGGATGCCGCCGGCATTGGTGGAAACCATGCCGCCGATCGTCGCCGATCCACGCGAGCCGAGATCGACGCCGGTCATGAGGCCGAGAGGCTCAAGCGCGGTCTGAAGCGCCTCGAGCGTGACGCCCGCCTCCACGGTGGCGGTCATCTCTTCGGGATCGATCGCAACGATCCGGTTGAGCCGCGCGGAAGAGAGGATGACCTCGCCGGCCCGGCTGACATTGCCGCCGACGAGCCCGGTGAGCCCGCCTTGCGGCACGATAGCGACGCCGTTTTCGGCGCACCAGGAAATGAGCGCGGCGGCAGCTTCCGTGGAAGAGGGTTGCGCCATGACGCCGGCATCGAAGTTGTTGCTGTGCTCGCCTGAGTGCCGGCTCTTCAACACCTCTGGACCCAGAACGGCAAGATCGGGATGAAGGCCGGTGAGACGTGTGGCAAACTGGTCGGCGTTGAAGGTCATGTTGGGCATGGGCTCGACTGCGGATTCGGTTGCCAATCTCTAAGGCGTGGCAAGGATATGCGCAAACCCTCTTGCTAAGTCATCAGGTTGTATGACAACTAAATGCCCATTGAGTTGCTGAGGACAATTATTGACGCTAACGTAAACGTCAATTATTCTCGCTAAAAAATCGCGGTTCTGTTTATCTGGTCAGAGGGTGTCGCATCCCGGCTCGACAAGCTTTCCGGCTTTTGCCAAGGAGAGGCTGATAAAAGGGAACCCCAAAGTGGAGGTTGATCGATAATGAGCGAAGACATGGAACTCCCCGAACGTGAGTCGATGGAATTCGACGTCGTGATCGTCGGGGCGGGGCCTGCCGGCCTGTCGGCTGCCATTCGCTTGAAGCAGGTCAATCCCGAGCTTTCCGTCGTCGTGCTCGAAAAGGGCTCGGAAGTCGGCGCTCATATCCTTTCGGGCGCGGTGGTCGATCCGGTCGGCATCGATGCGCTTCTGCCCGGCTGGCGCGAGGAGGAAGGCCATCCCTTCGATACGCCGGTGACGGACGACCAGTTCCTGTTCCTCGGTCCCGCCGGTTCGCTCCGCCTGCCGAACTTCATGATGCCGCCGCTGATGAACAATCACGGCAACTACATCGTCTCGCTCGGGCTCGTCTGTCGGTGGCTGGCAGAAAAGGCCGAGGCGCTGGGCGTCGAGATCTATCCCGGCTTTGCCGCGACCGAAGTGCTCTACAATGATGCTGGCGCGGTGATCGGCGTTGCCACCGGCGACATGGGCATCGAGCGGAACGGCGAACCCGGCCCGAATTTCACCCGAGGCATGGAACTGCACGGCAAATACGTGCTGATCGGCGAGGGCGTGCGCGGCTCGCTCGCCAAGCAGCTCATCAACCGGTTCAAGCTGGACGAGGGCCGCGAGCCGCAGAAATTCGGCATCGGTCTCAAGGAGCTCTGGCAGGTGAAGCCGGAGAAGCACAAACAAGGCCTGGTGCAGCATTCCTTCGGCTGGCCACTCGGCATGCAGACCGGCGGCGGCTCCTTCCTCTACCACCTGCACGACAACCTCGTGGCGGTCGGCTTCGTGGTGCACCTGAACTACAAGAACCCGTATCTCCATCCCTTCGAGGAGTTCCAGCGCTTCAAGACCCATCCGGCGATCCGCGACACGTTCGAAGGGGCCAAGCGCATCTCCTACGGCGCCCGCGCGATCACCGAGGGCGGCTTCCAGTCGGTGCCGAAGCTTTCCTTCCCCGGCGGCGCGCTGATCGGCTGTTCGGCGGGCTTCGTCAACGTGCCGCGTATCAAGGGCAGCCACAACGCGGTTCTGTCCGGCATGCTGGCGGCCGACAAGATCGCAGCGGCGATCGAAGCGGGCCGCGCCAATGACGAGGTCGTGGAAATCGAGAACGAATGGCGGGCAAGCCCGATCGGCAAGGACCTGAAGCGGGTGAGGAACGTCAAGCCGCTCTGGTCGCGGTTCGGCACGGCCGTCGGCATCGCGCTCGGCGGGCTCGACATGTGGACCAACCAGCTCTTCGGCCGTTCCTTCTTCGGCACGCTGAAGCATGGCAAGACGGATGCGGAGAGCCTGGAGCCGGCTGCCAAGCACAAGCCGATCGACTATCCGAGGCCGGATGGCGTGCTGACCTTCGATCGCCTCTCCTCGGTCTTCCTGTCGAACACCAATCACGAGGAGGACCAGCCGGTCCATCTGCAGGTGAAGGACATGGACCTGCAGAGGCGTTCCGAATACGAGGTCTATGCCGGGCCTTCGGCGCGCTATTGTCCGGCAGGCGTCTACGAATGGGTGGAGAAGGACGGCGAGCCGACCTTCGTCATCAACGCGCAGAACTGCGTGCACTGCAAGACCTGCGACATCAAGGACCCCAACCAGAACATCAACTGGGTGCCGCCCCAGGGCGGCGAGGGCCCGGTCTATCCGAATATGTGATGAGCGAGCGTTCGGCGATCCCCATCGGGCGCGCACGCCCCGCCGATCTCGATCGTATGGCGGAGATCGAATTGGATGCGCACGAGGTCTGGGCGGCCGCCTGCGGCTTTACCGGCGAACCGTCGGTGATGCCCCGCGAGGCGCTGAAGAAGGCGCTTGGTGAAGGCTTGCTGTTCGCCGCCGCCGATGAAGCCGACAGGGCCGTCGGCTTCCTTGCCGCCACGGAGCGGGAAGGCCGGCTTCACATCGGTGAAATGAGTGTCGAGACTGCCTGGCAGAAGAAGGGCATCGGCCGTCGCCTCATGCAAACCGCGCTCGAGGAGGGGCGACGGCGTGGCCTTCCGGCAGCAACGCTCACGACCGATCGCCTGATTACCTTCAACGCGCCCTTCTATGCCTCGCTGGGCTTTCGGGAACTCCCCCAGGCCGAGCTTCCGCCGGACTTGAAAGAGACGCTGGCGGCCGAGATCGAGGCCGGCCTCGATCCTGATCGGCGGATTGCGATGATTGCTCGCCTCGCCCGTTAACGCGCTCGTGATTAACGCCTGCCCTCTCCGGTTAGCATTTCGTTAACCATAATCTTCGTAGCGTACGACTCATGAGGGTATGAATTACGGGGATACATTCATGACGATCTCGCGCCGCGGATTTCTGATCGGGTTGCCTCTGCTGCTTGCCGGATGCGCTTCCAGCGGCGTGATGAACCACCAGGCCCAATATGCCGCCCTGCCGGATGAAGAGCATCCGGTGAAAAGGGTGCCGATCGACAAGATCAAACCGGAACTGCGCCGCCAGGAAGTGGCTTACGAGACGCCCTATCCGGCCGGCACGATCGTCGTCAACACACCCGAACGCCGGCTCTATTACGTGCTCGGTGACGGCCGTGCCATGCGCTACGGCGTCGGAGTAGGGCGCGCGGGCCTTGCGCTGGCCGGCAACGCCTATATCGGACGCAAGGCGGAATGGCCGAGCTGGACACCCACCCAGAACATGATCCGTCGTGAACCGGAAAAGAACCTGAAGTATGCAGGCGGCGTGCCGGGAGGTCCGAACAATCCCTTGGGTGCCCGCGCCATATATCTTTACCGCAACGGCAACGACACCATGTTCCGCATCCATGGCACGAACCAGCCGCAGACGATCGGTCACGCAGTGTCGAGCGGCTGTGTCCGCATGATGAACCATGACGTGATCGACCTCTTCGAAAAGGCCAAGGTCGGCGGCCGCGTCGTCGTCCAGCAGGCCTGAGAAAGCCGCTCTAGCGCGATTTCCAGGCCACGACCATCAATGCGCCGATGACGGTGATGTGCTCCATCACCACATGGAATTCCATCGTCTTGAACGGCTCTTCCATCGCCCAGAAATTGTGGGCGATCGGAATTGTGAGCGCCGTGAAAACGGCGAGCGCGCCGGCTCCCAGCCAGGTCCAGCGATTGAGGATGATGAGCAGCGAGCCGCCGAGCTGGACGATGATCGTCGCGATGTTGAAGAGGGTTGCCGGCTCCAGCCCGAAATGCGCCATCTCCGCCACGCCGGCATCGAAGCCGATGAGCTTGGCAAGGCCGCTCCCCCAGAACATGAAGGTGAGCGCGATGCGCGCCAGATAGCCGAACCAGGTCGAGCCCGTAATGGCCGAAACCGGATTGCCGAAACTGTTCGTCTGAAGCGTAGCCATATGAAATCCCCCGCAGAAAAATGCCCAGGGGGATTTCATAGCTTATCGGCGAGACTTCGGTAAGATGTCGGCCGATGGCTTACGCCTATTTGGCGAGAGATGCGCCTATGGCGTTCCTGGCTCCCTCAGAAACCGGCCATCAGAAACCGGAAAGAACCAGCTTTCCCTTGGTGCGGCCGCTTTCGATCATGGCATGGGCCTTTTTCAAGTTCGCCGCATTGATGGGCCCAAGCGTTTCTGAAAGCGTGGTGCGGATTCTGCCGGCGTCCACCAGTTCCGCCACATGGTTGAGCAGCTTGTGCTGTTCGATCATGTCCGCCGTCTGCCAGACGGGCCGCGCGAACATCATTTCCCAGTGGATCGACAGCGATTTGCCCTTGAACGGGCTGATGCCGATCGGCTGCGTCGGATCGTCGATGAGGGCGAAACGGCCCTGCGGCGCGATCAGTTCGATGATGTCGGCGACGTGCTGTTCCGTCTGTGTCGTGGAAAAGACGAAGGGAGGCGCGCCAATGCCGAGGCCGGCGATCTGCGGCGCCATGGGAGACCGGTGATCGACGGTGTGATGCGCGCCGAGCGACTTGATCCAGTCCTTCGTCTCGGGCCGGGAAGCACTTGCGATGATCGTCAGGTCAGTAAGCTCGCGGGCGAGCTGGATGGAAATCGAGCCCACCCCACCGGCGCCGCCGATGATGAGGATCGCGTTGGCCGCTCCCGATACCTTGTCCTGTACCTTCATGCGGTGGAAAAGCGTCTCGTAGGCGGTGATCGCGGTAAGCGGCAGCGCCGCGGCTTCCTCGAAGCTCAGCGTCTTCGGCTTGGCGCCGACGATCCGCTCGTCCACCAGATGGAATTCCGCATTCGTGCCCGGCCGGTTGATCGCGCCAGCATAATAGACCTCGTCGCCCGGTTTGAAGAGCGTGACTTCCGGGCCGACGGCCTTCACGACGCCCGCCGCGTCATAGCCGAGGACCCGGTGCTGGCCGTTCTCGACCGAGGCCCGGACCTTCGTATCGACCGGATTGACCGAAACCGCCTTGACCTCGACCAGCAGGTCGCGCGCCCTGGCTTCCGGGACGGGCAGTTCGATATCGATCAGCGAGGTTTCGGCGCTGATGGGCTGAGGCTTGTCGAATCCGACTGCGCGCATGGAAAATCTCCTTGGTCTTCCTGTGGTGTTCATTGTGCAGGGACTAGATGGCGCCTATGTTCGAGGTCCGCAAGAATGCACATTTTTGGTGTATAGTGCCAAAAAGGATACCGTAGAGGACGAGGCCATGTCGAAACCCCGCGCGAAATTGACCGATAACTTTCCGGGTTGCCCGGTGGAATCGACCTTGAGTTTCCTCGACGGGAAATGGAAGGGCGTCATCCTCCATCATCTCTTCGAGGAGGGCACGTTGCGCTTCAACGAGCTGCGCCGCCGCATTCCATCGGTGACGCAGCGCATGCTGACCAAGCAGCTTCGCGAGCTGGAAGAGGCGGGGCTGGTGCAGCGTACCGTCTTTCCGGTGGTGCCGCCCCGCGTCGATTACAATCTGACGCCGCTCGGCCAGACGCTGGAGCCGGTCATTGCGGCCCTGCGCCTATGGGGCAATGAGCATGTCGTCTGCCGCGATGGCCGGAAATATATGGTCATGGAGCGGGATGAGGTGCCTTCAGCCGCGGCCTGACGCCTTCCGCTCGAGGCTCATCGATATGGCGAAGACGCAGAGACCCGCGAGCGACAGCACCGAGCCCACATAGCCGGTGGCAGCAAAGCCCCAGCCCCAGGCGATCACCAGCCCACCGAGCCAGGCGCCGAGCGCGTTGGCGATGTTGAAGGCCGAATGGTTCGAGGCTGCCGCGAGCGTCTGGGCGTCGGCGGCCACATCCATCAGCCGCGTCTGCAGGGCAGGGCCCGCGGCGAAGCCGCAGCCGATCAGGAAAACGCAGAGGCAAAGCACCGCCGGATACTGCGCAAAGGCGCCGAAGATGGTCATGACGATCACGTTGAAGACCATCGTGCCGCCGATCGTGCCGTTCAGCGAGATGTCCGCCAGACGCGAGCCGACGATATTGCCGACATTCATGCCGATGCCGAAGAGGGCGAGCACGATGGACACCGTCGCCACCGGCATTTGCGCGGTCTCGGTGGTTGTCGAGGCGATGTAGCTGAAGACGGAGAACATGCCGCCGAAACCGACAGCGGCGACACCGAGCGTCAGCCACACCTGGGCGCGGCCGAAAGCGCTGAGCTCCCTGCGGATGCTGGCGCCTTCCTGAACCTTGTCGCGCGGCTGGAAATACCAGAGCAGCGCCACGGTCAGGGCACCGATCCCGCCGACGAGCAGGAAGGCGGCGCGCCAGCTCATCATCTGACCCATGAACGTGGCAAGCGGGGTGCCGGCAAGCGTGGCGATCGTGAGCCCGAGCATCACCCGGCCGACCGCGCGGGCGCGCTTGTTCGGCGGCACCATGGAGGCGGCCACCAGCGCCGCGACGCCGAAATAGGCGCCATGCGGCAGGCCGGTGATGAAGCGCAGGATCGTGAAGCTCCAGAAATCCGGCGCGATCGCACTCAGGATATTGCCCAGCGCAAAGATGGTCATCAGGATGAGCAGCAGAGCCCGGCGCGTCATGCGTGCCGCCGCGACCGCGATGATCGGAGCGCCGATCACCACGCCCAGCGCATAGGCGCTGATCACATGGCCTGCCTGCGGAATGCTCACCTGATAGGTCGCCGCCACATCCGGCAGCAGGCCCATGATGGCGAATTCGCCCGTGCCGATGCCGAAGCCGCCGACGGCAAGAGCGATCTCGATCAGGATGACGGCAAGCTTCGAAAGCGGCGCGCTTTCGGCAGCGCTGTTCTCCGCGCTGGAGGCGGTCTCATAGGAAACGGCAGTATCGGTCATGGCACGGGAGCGGCTGGAAAAGAGAGGTAGGGAAACAATTCTCGCCGAAAGGCGAGCGCATCATTGAAATGACGAGTTCACCGTATCATCTCGTTGTGCATTGCGGTAGGGCCAAATTTTGCCTTGGCCGGGTTTCACGGCATCGTGCGTAGTGCAGCAAGCCGAGCCGTCTGGTTTAAACCGCAATGCGCAACCAAATGGCAGGTGATCCGTTATGAAGCCGCCGTTATCCCCACCCTTGAGAGCCCCGACACCATGCATTTCGTAGCCGTCTTCAACCGCGATGGCGGTACCTTTAGGACCACGGACATGGACGCTTATTGCGATCATGCCGTCGGCACCTTCAGGGCGGCGGGCCACGAGATCGAGTGCCATGTGGTCTCGGGCGATCAGGTGGTCGAGACCATGGAAAACGCGGCCTCCATCTCCGGCGTCGATGGTTTGATCGCCGGCGGAGGCGACGGTACGATTTCGGCGGCCGCCGGAATTGCCTGGAAGAGCGGCACCATGCTCGGGGTAGTTCCGGCCGGCACCATGAACCTGTTTGCCCGCTCCTTGAAATTGCCGCTGGACATCTGGCAGGTGCTGGGCGCGCTCGCCAACGGCGAGGCGGACAATATCGATATCGCCAGCGCCAACGGCAGGAGCTTCGTCCACCAGTTTTCCGCCGGCCTGCATGCCCGCATGGTGCGCTACCGCAATTCCATGACCTTCGGCTCGCGGCTCGGCAAGATAAGGGCAAGCACGCGCGCGGCCGTCGGCGTCATGTTCAATCCGCCCGAGTTCGAGGTGGAGTTCAACGCAGAAGGCCAGACCGGCCATCGCAAGGTTTCGGCGATCTCGGTTTCCAACAACGAGTTCGGACCGGATCCGCTGATGTATGCCGATAGTCTGACGCGCGGGCATCTCGGCTTCTACATCGCCGATCCGTTGACGCCTGCCGGCGTGGCGAGGCTGGCCCTCGATATCCTGCGCGGGAAGCTGAAGGAAAACGCTTCGGTGACCGCCATGACGGCCACGGAAGTGGAACTCCATTTTCCCCGCGAACGTCACGAAATCCGCTGCGTCATCGATGGCGAACTCCTGCCGATGGACCGCGACGTGAAACTGCGCATCCATGCCGGCGAGCTGAAAGTGCTGGTCAGCGCTCCGCAGCAGCGCGCGGATGAAGAACAGTTCGGCAGCGGGATTTGAGAAGACGCGGCTGCTAGGCCGATGACACGACCTGGTTCCGGCCGCGCGCCTTTGCCTGGTAGAGATTGATGTCCGCAGCCTTGAGGCAAGCTTGGGAATCAAAGCCCCGCTCGCAGTAGAAGGCGCCGATGCTTGCCGAGACTGCAACAGCTGTGCCGGAAGTGGAATGAATATCGAGGCGCTCTATGCGCTCGCGCATTTCCTCGCACCGTTTCAACATGTCCCGGCTCGTGGCGCCGCCTTGAAAGAGAGCGAATTCCTCGCCGCCGAGCCGGCCGGTTATGTCGAACTGGCCTCGATAGGCGGCGAGTATATGGCCCACCCGGCGGAGAACGTCGTCGCCGGTCGCATGGCCATGGAGATCGTTGATCGACTTGAAATGATCGAGATCGAAGAAGATCAGCGCTCCGGTCATCCCCTTGCGGCTGAAAGCATCCAGCTCTTCCAGAAAAGCGTTCCTGTTCAGCACGCCTGTAAGCCCGTCCCGGCGCGATTGTTGCCTTAATTGCTCATAGGCAAAGGCTAGTTTTTCCAGTGCGTCCGCGGTTGCCGCCTCGGCTTGCCGGACCCTTTCCGATTGCCAGAAATGCAGCGCGGAAGCGGGAATGGAAATCACAAGCGGGCAGAGGATGGTCATGACCAGCCCGGCGCCGGCGACTTTTCCGCCCATCATCGGAACGAAGATGAATGAAAGAGCCAGCGATGCCAGCATGGAAAAAAGACCGGTCAGCAGTGCTTTGACTAGGACTCTACGCATGGACAGCGCCGGAAGCTAAGAACTATTCCGCCTCCTTAAGCGCCATGACTTTAAGATAGATGAAAAATCGACCTTTTTATTTATGAGATCGGTGCCCGGTCGATCAAATCCGCGGCAGATAGGTCTGGTAATCGAAATCCGAGACGGTGCGCAGGTAAGTGATCGCCTCCTTGCGCTTGGTGTCGCCGTAGAGCTTCTGGTAGGCCTCTCCGAACACATCCCTGATGAACGGCGAAGCGGAAAAGTCCTCGACCGCCGTCAGGAAGTCGTGCGTCAGCCGTCTTGTGCCTTCGGGCGGCTGCTTGCCGGGCTCGGTGGCAGGGCCGGGATCGAGCGTTTCGTCTAGCCCGAGCAGCATGCCTCCCAAGATGGCCGTCAGCAGCAGATAGGGATTGGTGTCGGCCCCTGCGACCCGATGCTCGATGCGCGCGGCCGGGCCTTGCGCGTCGGGGATGCGGACCGCGGTTCCGCGATGGCCGTAGCCCCAGTCGATATCGACGGGCGCGAAGGAACCGGGCTGGAAGCGGCGATAGGAATTGGCAAATGGCGCAAAGATAAGCTGCGCATCGCGCATCGTGTCGAGCATGCCGGCACAGACGGATTTCAGCAGCGCCGGATCGCCGCCCCTGGCGTCGAGCACGTTGTTGCCGTCACGGTCGATGACGCTCGCATGTACGTGTAGCCCGGAGCCCGCCTGATCCGCATAGGGCTTGGCCATGCAGGTGGATTTGAGCCCATGCCGCTTCGCGGCCTGTTCGGCGATGCGTTTCAGGTAGATGCAGTCATCGGCGGCCGCCAGCGCATCCGCCCTGTGCAGCAGGTTGATTTCGAACTGGCCGGGACCGAATTCGGCCGTCGTCGCATCGGCAGGCAGGCCCAGCGCCTTCGTCCAGGCGCGCACCGTCTGGAGATAATCGTCCAGCGCGTCGACGGCACTCATGTCGTAGAGCTGAAAACCGTTCGGCTCGTCGCGATACATGAGTTTTGCGGGCGGGCGGGGCCGGCCGGTTTCCCGCCAGTCGTCCTGCACCACGTAGAATTCCAGTTCGGTCGCCACCACAGGCGTCAGGCCACGGTCCTCGTAACGCTTCAGCATGGCCGCGAGAATGCCGCGGGGGTCCATGAAGCTCGGGGAGCCGTCCATCTCGTGCATGGTGGCGAGCACCTGCTTCGAACCTTCCGGCGCCCAGGGCATGGGGGCGAGGCTGCGCTCGTCGGGAATGCAGACGCCGTCCGGATCGCCGATGGTGAGCGAAAGCCCCGTAATGTCGTCGTTGTCGTCGCCCCAGATATCCAGCGATTGGGTGGAGGAGGGCAGCCTCACCGCGCCGTCCCAGACCTTCTTTTCCTGCTCGAGCGGGATCTGCTTGCCGCGAAGATCGCCGTTCATGCCGACGAGAAGGATTTCGATGCGGGGAGGGGCTGTTTCTGCGGCCATGAGTTCGTTCTTCTAAGGGTGTTGCCGAAAACAGTTCGTAGCCGATAAGAATTGGCGGCACAATCAGAGCCTTCGGCCAGGGAGATACGCCGTGAACGACAAGCCCGCGCTTTCCAATCTCGCCGCGATCGATGCCGCCCATCATCTTCACCCGTTTTCCGACATGAAGAAGCTGAATGCGGCGGGCACGCGTATCATCGAACGCGCGGAGGGTGTGCACATCTACGATTCCACCGGCAAGAGATACCTGGACGCCTTTGCCGGGCTTTGGTGCGTGAACGTCGGCTATGGCCGCAGGGAGATCGCAGAGGCCGCCTCTCGGCAGATGCAGGAACTGCCCTATTACAACAGCTTCTTCGGCACCACGACGCCGCCGACCACTCTTCTTGCCCAGAAGATCGCCTCCCATACCGACGGCAAGCTCAATCGCGTCTTCTTCACCAATTCGGGCTCCGAGGCGAGCGACACCTGGTTCCGTATGGCGCGCGTCTACTGGAAGGTTCTCGGCAAGCCGGAAAAGACGTTGGTGATCGCCCGCCGCAATGCCTATCACGGCTCGACCGTCGCCGGCGCCTCGCTCGGCGGAATGAAATGGATGCACGAGCAGGGCAATCTGCCCATCGAGGGCATTCACCATATCGGCCAGCCCTACTGGTATGCGGAGGGCGGCGATCTCTCTCCCGCCGAATTCGGTCTCAAGGTTGCCCGCGAACTGGAGGAGAAAATCGATGAACTCGGCGAGGATCGCGTCGCCGCCTTCGTCGCCGAGCCGATCCAGGGGGCTGGCGGCGTCATCATCCCGCCGGAGACCTATTGGCCGGAGATCGCCCGCATCTGCAAGGCGCGCAACATCCTGCTGGTCTCCGACGAGGTGATCTGCGGTTTCGGCCGGCTGGGCACATGGTTCGGACACCAGCACTACGGCTTCGAACCGGATCTGGCGCCGATCGCCAAGGGGCTCTCCTCCGGCTATCTGCCGATCGGCGGCGTTCTGATGAGCGATCGAGTAGCGGAGGTGATGGTGGAGGAGTTGGGCGATTTCTATCACGGCTTCACCTATTCCGGCCATCCGGTCTGCGCCGCCGCCGCGCTCGAGAACATCCGCATCATCGAGGAAGAGGGGCTGGTCGAGCGGGTGCGCGATGATATCGGCCCTTATTTCGCAGCCGGACTGAAGTCGCTGGAGGATCATCCCATGGTCGGCGAGGTTCAGAGCGTCGGCTTGATCGGAGCGGTGCAGCTTGCTGCCGACAAGAAGACCCGCGAACGCTTCAAGGACGGCGAGCGCGCCGGTGTCGAGGTCCGCAACCATTGCCTGACCAATGGCCTCGTCCTGCGGGCTACGGGCGACCGCATGCTCTATTCGCCGCCTTTGATCGTTACCCGCGCCGAAGTGGACGAGATGATCGACACCACCCGCAAGGGCCTCGATCACGGCTGGAAGGTGATGGGGGAGTGAAATCGGCCATCGTCGCGAAAATGGCGACGATCATTGCTCCGGCGGATAGGCCCAGACATAGCCGAAGGTGAAGAAGTCGTCGCCATCCCCGTAGTGATAGGGCAGGGTGACATGGCCGGTGACCGTTTTCGCCGCCGGTGACTTGGCGGCGAGCCATGCGGCAAGGTTCTGCGGCAGCGGCGTCTCCTCGCCATCCCGCTTCCAGATCAGCAGGATCGGGTGCTCCCTATCCCAGGGATAGGAGGGCTCGAAACTCTGATAGCCGGGAACGGTGACGGGAATGCCGCTTTCGTGAAGACGTATATTACCCGCCATCTGCATGTCGTTCGCGGCAATGATCGTGGGCTGATGCGGCCCTTCCGACAGGATTTTCGTGACGGCGGGCCCGTAGGGGACGTTCACCTTCTCGTAGTCGTCGTCGGTCCAGGAATCGAAGGGAACCCGCAGGGTCAGCACCCCGATGACGAGAACGGCGATAACGGCAGAGATCCCGAGCGTGCGCTTCAAGGCGCCTTCGAGTGTCGGCCTGCCGGAGGCTTCGATCTTGAGGCAGAGATAGAGCGGCAGAACCAGGAAGAAGGGCGCGAGCCAGCGGTCCTTGATATGCGTCGCCCCGGTGAACAGGATCATGCAGGCGAGCGCGATCAGAATGATCACCATCATGCGGCCGATCAGGCGCGTCCAGATGTTTTCCGCGCGAAGGGCCTCGCGAAGCCCTCGACCGAAGATCACGGCGAAGAGCGCCAATGTCAGGGCACAAAATCCCACCAGCGCGAGCGCAAGCGACAACAGGCCTTCCGCCCGCGTTGCCAGCAGGCCGGCATTCTCTTCTATATGCAGTTTCCCCAGCGTGCGGCCCGTTGCGACATCCATATGCTGGAGGAACCAGAGCCCATGAGGAGTGACGATCAGAAGGGTGATCGCGATCGTTGCCAGCATGCGCCAGTCGAACAGGCGGCGGCGAAACTCCGCCTCCATCATCGTCGCGAGCAGCGCGGCGGCCGGAAGAAGGGCGAAATTGTATTTTGAAATCAGCCCTATGCCGATCGCGGCCCCGGTCAAGGCATAGCCTATGAGCGAAGGCGTCTTCAGAGTCCGGGTGAAGCCGTAGAGAAACAGGCAGGCGGCAAATATAACGGCGACCGTATGGGTCAGATCGCGCTGCGCCTCGAAACTTACTTGCGGGATAGTCAGCAGCCCCAGCGTGGCGATGATCGCAAGATCCCTGTTCTGCAGCAGTCGGTTGGCGGTCAGGCCGTAGAGCAGATAGGAGAGAAACAGCAATCCGTTCTTGAGCACGGAAAGGCTGGCGACCGAAGCGCCGGTGAGGGAAACCACCGCATATTGCAGCCAGTTGTAGAAGGGCGGCTGGGTATCGTAGCCGACCGCGAACCACTGGGCGAGGAAGAGCTGCTGCCCCTCATCGAGTTCCAGCGATCGCGGCAGACTGAGCCTGGCGACCACCTGCAGCACGAAATAGCCCGCGAGCAGCAGGTAAAGCAGTGCCGGCTGTCGTCTCAGGGCTTCGACCATCAGCCTTCTTTTCTATGGGTCGCGCGTACGATGTAGAGGGGTGCGTTTTCGCTGCCCATATAGCTGCGCGTGATGAGTTCTGCGACGATACCCGTGGTGATCATCTGCATCGATGACAGGAACAGCACGACGCCGGCGAGCAGAAGCGGCCGCGTTCCGATATCTTCTCCGAGGATGAACTTCACATAGGCGAGATAGAGGAAGATCACGCCGCTTAAGAAACCGAGCACCAGCCCGATCATCCCGAAGAAATGGCCGGGCCGCGCCTTGAAGCGCATGAAGAACAGCACCGACAGAAGGTCGAGGAAGACGCGGAAGGTGCGCGAAATGCCGTATTTGGATTCACCGAACTGCCGCGGATGATGGGTCACGACCGTCTCGCCGATGCGCGTGCTCGGGATCACGCTCGCCACCCAGGCCGGGATGAAGCGGTGCATGCCACCGATGATCTGCACCTGCTTGATGATCGAGGAGCGGTAGAGCTTCAGGCCGCAACCGTTGTCGTGGATGTTCACGCCGGTCACCCAGCCGATCAGACGGTTCGCGCACCAGGAGGGGATCTTCCTCAGCACCAGGGCGTCCTGCCGGGCCTTGCGCCAGCCGGCAAGCAGGTCGAGGTCGCGCGCCTCGAGTTCCGCTATCATCGCAGGGATATCGTGAGGGTCGTTCTGGAGATCGCCGTCGAGCGTCACGATCAGGCGGCCCTGCGCGGCATCGAAACCGGCCTGGTAGGCGGCGGCCTTGCCGAAATTGCGCTGGAACTCGATGATCTTGAGGTCCAGTCCCTCGCGACCGAGATATTCGCGCGCGTAGAGAAGTGTCCGGTCGGTGCTGCCATCGTCGACGAGGATCAGTTCCCAGGGCTTGCCGAGCCCCTTCAAGGCATCGCAGACCCTATCCAGCATGGGACGGAGGCTTTCCTCCTCGTTCATGACGGGGATAAGGACCGTCAGCTCGTAGGGATAATAATCCACGGGCTGCGGATGTGTTGCTGCGGACATTTGGTGCAAGGCGGTGGCTCCGGAAAATACTGGCCTTTCGTTCGGCGTTTGTTATACGAACGCCCGAGCCCATACAACGCCAATCTCCAGAGATACCAATGGACAAGATCGAAGAGGAACGGCGGCCTTCGGCCCTTACGCGCCATCGGCTTACGCTGATCGCTGCGGCTTGCGTTATCTTGTACGCCGGTTTCCTCCAATATGTCTGGGGCTGGTCTTCCCTGATCGCCGAGTGGCATGCCGTCGGCTACGGCACGGTCGCGCTTGCCATGCTTCTCCTGGTCTCGACCTATTTCGTCCGGGCCTACCGCCTGTACGATTATTTCCCCTCGCAGACGAAGGGGAGGTTCGTGGAGGTCTTCCATGTCACTCAGGTGCACAACATTCTAAACATCATGCTGCCCTTCCGCAGCGGAGAGACGAGCTTTCCGCTCCTGATGCGCAGCGAGTTCGGCGTTGGCCTGCTGCATGGCACGGCGGCGCTCTTGGTGATGCGGCTGCTCGATCTTCACGCCTTGCTCGCGGCAGGTGGCCTGGGACTCGTTCTTCAGGGGAACCGGCCCTGGCTGGAGTGGCCGCTATGGATCGCCTTTCTGGCCGCGCCGCTCGTCGCCTTTTTCATAAAGGGTCCGCTTTTCGATTTTGCGCTGCGCAAATCCTCCGGCAAGCCCCACAGGATTCTCGAAAGTATTCGCGAGGGGCTTCCGGCGGATGCCGGGGTCTTCGTGCGGGCCTGGGTGCTTACCATCGTGAACTGGGGAACCAAGGTCCTGGTGTTTG
The DNA here is from genome assembly GCF_001005825.1 of Rhizobium sp. LC145. Taxonomy (GTDB): domain Bacteria; phylum Pseudomonadota; class Alphaproteobacteria; order Rhizobiales; family Rhizobiaceae; genus Neorhizobium. The sequence goes on along the minus strand of NZ_LBHV01000007.1, from coordinate 3,511 downwards.
CCTGGTGCCTGCGGCTGCTCGGCGTTTTTCCGATAGCGGCCAGCTTCGGCGGCGCGCTTGGCGGAGAGCTTTCGTCCGTGCTGCCCTTGCACGCGCCGGCCGGTGTCGGGACCTACCCTTCGGGGATTGCCGCGGGTGCTCTCCTGCTCGGCGCGGACAGGGCGGCCCCGGCCGTCGCAACGCTCGCGAAGGCAAGCGTCAACATGCATCTGATCATCATCGTCTCCGCCCTGATGGGAGCGGCGCTGTCGATACTGATGGCGCATGGGAAGCGCCGGCTCGCCGCCGGCGCGTGATAGTGAAGCCGGCCGCGGCCGACTACTGGAACGCCGTCTCGTAGAAGCTGCGCAGCTTGCGCGAATGCAGCTTCTCGACAGGCATGGCCGCCAGCTTCTGGACGGCGCGGATGCCGATCTGCAGATGCTGGCTCACCTGGGTGCGATAGAAGGCCGTCGCCATGCCCGGCAGTTTCAATTCGCCATGCAGCGGCCGGTCCGAGACGCAGAGCAGCGTGCCGTAGGGCACGCGGAAGCGGAAGCCGTTCGCCGCGATCGTCGCCGATTCCATGTCGAGAGCGATCGCCCTCGATTGCGACAGGCGCTTCACCGGCCCGCGCTGGTCGCGCAGTTCCCAGTTGCGGTTGTCGATGGTGGCGACGGTCCCGGTGCGCATGATCCGCTTCAGCTCGAAGCCCTCGTAGCCGGTGACTTCTTCGACAGCACTCTCCAGCGCCTGCTGCACCTCGGCGAGCGCCGGGATCGGCACCCAGACGGGCAGGTCGTCGTCGAGCACGTGGTCCTCGCGCACATAGGCATGCGCAAGCACATAGTCGCCGAGCCGCTGGCTGTTTCGCAAACCCGCGCAATGACCCACCATCAGCCAGGCATGCGGACGCAGCACGGCGATATGGTCGGTGATCGTCTTGGCATTGGACGGGCCGACGCCGATGTTGACGAGCGTGATCCCCGCATGCCCTTCCTTCTTGATGTGATAGGCCGGCATCTGCGGCATCCGGGCAGCGATCGTCGTTTCCGGCTTGTCGGAGCCAGCCGGCGTGATGATGTTGCCGGGCTCCACGAAGGCGGTGTAACCCTCGCCGCCGTCGGCCATCAGCTTGCGCGCCCAGGCGGCGAACTCGTCGATGTAGAACTGGTAGTTCGTGAAAAGCACGAAATTCTGGAAATGCTCGGCGCTGGTTGCCGTGTAGTGGCTGAGCCGGGCGAGCGAATAGTCGATCCGCTGCGCGGTGAAGGGCGCAAGCGGCGCGGGCACGCCGGGCACTTCCTCGTATTCGCCGTTGGCGATCAGATCGTCGGTATTGTTGAGATCCGGCGTGTCGAAGAGGTCGCGCAGCGGGATATCGGAAAGGGCTGCCGCGGACGCTTCCACATGCGCGCCGTCACCGAAGGCGAAATGCAGCGGTATCGGCGTCGTCGATTCCGAAACCTTCACCGGAACGCCGTGGTTTCGCATCAGAAGATCGAGCTGTTCGATCAGGTAGTGCCGGAAGAGCTTCGGGCGCGTGACCGTGGTCGTGTAGACGCCCGGCGCCGTCACATGTCCGTAGGAGAGGCGGGAATCCGCATGCCCGAACGAGGTCGTCTCGATGCTCACCTGCGGATAGCAGGCCCGGTAGCGGCCGGTGATCGGAGCACCTTCCGCCAATGCGCCGAACGCGCCGTTCAGGAACTTCGTATTTCGCTCGTAAAGCTCGATCAAAGCCTCGACGGCCTGTTCGGCATCATCGAAGACACGCGGCTCATAGGGGCTGGGGCTGATGAAACTCAAAGGAGATAGCGAGAAGATTCGTGTGTTCATGCGCCATTATATGCTGAAGTCGTTGACAAGCAAACGACGTCGAGAGGCCGCACCCGGAATTCCTCACTGATCCATGCATCAGCCAGGCTCTGCCTCAGAGTAGGGCGACGCAGCCCGGCATGGCCGAATGGTGGCAAGGCGCGACGCTGCCGAGAACGCGATGGCCGCGGTCGTTGCTTGCGACCAGCGCGGAGAAGGAAATCGCGAAAAGCGCCACGATCAGCGTCATGATTGCAAAACGGCGTGCGATGACAGACATGGTCGTCTCCCAGATCCAATGACGGCAGAATAAGGGCGACGGGCTGAACCTCGGCTGAGAGCCCGGTTCATCTCATGTTCACTATCGTTACATTGCGTGATCTGCGAGTGCGCATGCGGTTTTCACGAAAAAAAGCCGGCCTGAAATGGCCGGCTTTCGTGTTGTTTGCCTCCGCACGATGGATGCGACCGGTGCGGAAAGCGGTATCTTGAAGGAACTGCTTTAGTCCTGTGGACGCAAGGCTCCCTCATAAAAGTCACCGCGGTCCTGGGAGCCGTCGATATAGGTGTCTGCAGGCCCCTGCGATCTCCACATCATCTGGCTACCGCCATCGATGCTACCGGTCGACATAGGGTCTACATAACGGCCCTCATCGAGGTTCTGCCGCTCGGTATTCAAGGAAGGCCGATTGTCAAAACGATCGCCATAGACGGTGCTCTGGGCGAAGGCCGAGCCCGCAAACGCTGCGGAAGCGAGAAGAGTGGCTGCAATGCCGGACTTGAGATAGGATTTCATTGCTTTGTCCTTTCCATGCGTTTCGGCAGCAAGGCCACGGATATCGCCATGGCTTGCCTGATATTAACCGGCAGGAATGGACATCGTTCCGTGAAAAGCTGAGTTTCCTGCTCACGATGTGGACAGAAATTTTCAAGGGGTCGTGAGGTGGGTTCTGCGGCGCTCCGGCCACACCTCTGAACCAAGAGAGCAAGAATAGTTCAAGATCACGCCGTGTTCTCGTTGATTCGATCGCGGCGCTATTCTAAGCTCGCATTGATGTTACCGCTCGTATCCGGCGATGACATCGCACAGCACCGGAAAGGCGATTGCGACCCGCCTTTTCCAATCGGTGTCTTGAATGAACTGCGAAAAGCCAGTCGCTGAGCGGCTGGCTTTTTTCTGCGCTTTTTCTATTCGGACCCTCGAACGAGGCTTGTGCCTCGATGAGGAGAATTCCGGCTTAGTTCGGGCGGGTTGCGCCCTGGTAATAGTCGCCGCGATTGACCGATCCGAGCGAATTGTCGAACGTGTGGTTGCCACGGGTGGTCTGCTCGAAGCGGGTATAGCCGGTGCCGCCGATGCTGCCCGTGTGACGAGCGTCGACATGCGACTCGGAGGCGTTCTTGTCAGCGCCCTGGTAATAGTCGCCAGCAGCGAGAGCGGCGCCGCCAAAGGTCGTCGAAGCGACAACGGCAGCAATGATTGCCAAAGACTTGGTCATTTTGCGTATCCTTTGAGTTTTGGAGGTCTCCCGGCACCTAAGGTTTGCGACCGGTGCGCGGGGAGACCGTGTGTCCTGAATGAACTGCGCCGATTAGTTCGGGCGGTTCGCGCCTTCGTAGTAATCGCCACGATTGATGGTCTGATCGTTCTGGGCGAGTACCGAGTGGTTGCCGCTGTTGATGCTGCCGGTGTGGCGGGCGTCGACATGCGACT
>NZ_LBHV01000006.1 GCF_001005825.1 Rhizobium sp. LC145 | reverse complement strand
CGTATCCTTTGAGTTTTGGAGGTCTCCCGGCACCTAAGGTTTGCGACCGGTGCGCGGGGAGACCGTGTGTCCTGAATGAACCGCGCCGATTAGTTCGGGCGGTTCGCGCCTTCGTAGTAATCGCCGCGATTGATGGTCTGATCGTTCTGGGCGAGTACCGAGTGGTTGCCGCTGTTGATGCTGCCGGTGTGGCGGGCGTCGACATGCGACTGGGAGGCGTTCTTGTCTGCGCCCTGATAATAGTCACCAGCGGCAAGAGCGGCGCTGCCATAAGCTGCGGAAGCAACGAGTGCGGCAACGAGAGCAAAAGACTTGTTCATGTTCGTATCCTTTTCCTTTTGGGGTCTCCCGGCACTTAAGTTTGCGACCAGTGCACGGGAGATACGGTGTCTTGAATGAGCTGCGCCGAATTAGTTCGGGCGGTTTGCGCCTTCGTAGTAGTCACCACGGTTGATGTTGGCCTGATCGTTCTGGGCCAGAACCAGGTGGCCGTTGTTCTTGGCAGTGCTGTGGGTGCGGACGGTGTCGACCGCGACGGTAGCAGCATCCTTGGAAGCACCTTCATAATAGTCGCCGGCGGCGAGGGCTGCGCCACCAAAGGCGGCGGAAGCGATCAGGGCGGCGGCAAGGGTGGAGGTCAGAGACTTGGTCATTGATATAGTCCTTTCCGTCTGACGGAGGTTCGCTCTTGGGGTACGAACCGGGGAGAGTGATTTGCTGTTTACGGTGCTCATATCGGACCGATCGGTTCGATCCGGAAGACCCTCATTTGGGATACGACTGTCAATGAAATGTTGACGACCTGAGGTGGTGGTCTCGCATATGCGCCCTCCGGTTGATAGCCGTGCTTAATAAAGCTTTAGGAATGGGTGTTAATCGATTTAATCACGTCTGCGTTTTATAAATTGAGCAATTAATACAGTATGTTGCGTGTTTCCAAAATGGAATTAATCTAGGGTTGTGAGTGCTGTGCACAATGTGGCTTTTTCATGTCTTTTATGCGGCATTTAAATGAGGTTGGCATATTTCAAGAGTTTCACAAAACTGTGAAATGCAAAAATAGTTGCCAGAAGCGCGGTGGGAAAAGAGGCAGCGGCCTACCAACCGGGCAAAAAAATCTAGTTTGCCTCGCCTCTTCATGCAGAAAGCACGAGCTCCGGCAGCCGCGGCGAGGCGCCGCGACCGGGATAAATCATGCTTAGATGACAGCTATATGTACAAAGGGACGCTTAAGACCCACTCGATGAGCCTTCGGCAGATTTCATCACCCGCCCGTGCTCCGGTCGATCCTATAATATTAAAGACGCGTCCAGGTTTGCGACTTGCAGAGGATTTTCAGGACGCAGCCCTTCATCCGCAGCGAATTGCCCGAGACGGTGCCCGACCCGCTATAGGTCTTGTCTTCGGCCGGATCGGTGATCTGCCCGCTATATTGCCCGCCCGTGCCGGAAAGTCGGCCGATCTGCTTTCCCGCATGCTTGCCGGTGACCAGCGTCACGCAATAGGCGCCGCCGCAAGGGCCGATCTTCGCGGTTTCGCCGCTTGCCGTTTTCCAGTTTCCTTCGATTGCTTCGGCGGCGTTTCCGGCCGTTGCGGCAACCAGCACGAAAGCTGCCGCCAGCATCAATTTCTGCATCCTCGTTTCCCTCCCGATGCATGAGGCACGTTCATTGCGGACATGCCTTTTTCCTCCGGCCTTCCTCCAGAAAGCCGGTTCCCACAATATCTTACGCGAACGTAAAGGTAAATATGTGCGGAGGCCGGCTTCATCACCTCCGCGTCTGGTGCATCCGGCAAGGCTGACGCGATTCTTGGTTAGCAATCCGTTGAAATTCCAATTCTGAAGTTTTCGTAAAAATCCTGCAGAAGTCCTTAATAGGCAGGAGTTCCGATGTTTAACAAAAACTCAAATTTACCAATCATTTGAACTTTGTTTTCGGCAAATTAAGCATGCGTTTTAAGCGAGTTTTTGAAGGTTTCCGCGAAGGTTTGGGCATCAGACGAGCGGGAAACCCGCCGGCCGAGGGATCAAGAAGCCGCATGAAGACGGCGATCTCGAGGAGCCCGAAAGGGCATCGAAACAGGGACGATGAATAACAGGTACGAACAGGGATAAACCGATGGCACATTTCGAAACGCACATGTCCGAGCCCACCATGATGAGGGGAGAAGGACGCGCCGACGCTCTCTGTGAGATGGGAGTGCGGTACGCGACAGGCCGCGGGGTGGATCGCGATCTGGTTGCCGCGCACAAGTGGCTTAACATTGCCGCCATCAAGGGCTGCGATCGCGCCGCCGAGTTGCGCGCCGATCTGGTGTCGACGATGAGCAAGGCCCAGCTTGCCGAGGCGCTCCGCGCGGCTCGCGACTGGATGACGGTGCATTGAGTAGTGAGTAGTGATTAGCCGTTAGTGAGCAGAAATGCGGATTGCGCCAAGGTCCGCATGTGAAAGCTACTCACTACTCACTACTCACTACTCACTACTCACTACTCGCTACTCGCTTCAAAACCTGCGGCAGTGCCTTTGCCAGCAGCGTCATGTTCTCTTCCGGCCCGGTGCTGATGCGGATGCAGCGATTGAGCGGTGCCACGCCTGGCATACGAATGAAGACGCCGTGCTCCATCAATCCGTCGACGATCGCGCGGGCGTGGGCTCCGTCGCGGCCGCAATCGATGGCGACGAAATTGGTCGCTGAGGGCAGGGGGACAAGGCCGTCCTCGCGCGCGATCGCCGCGATCCGCTCCCGAGAGGCTTTTATCTTGCCGATCACTTCGGCTAGATAGGCCTGGTCCTTGAGCGCAGCGATTGCCGCCGCTACTCCGACTATGCTCATGCCGAAGTGATTACGGATCTTGTCGAAGGCCTGCGCCGTGCCGGGCGTAGAGATCGCGTAGCCGACGCGAGCGCCTGCAAGCCCGTAAGCCTTCGAGAAGGTGCGGGTGCGGATCACGTTGGGCAGGTCGATCAGCGCGGAGATCGGCGGTGTCGCCCCGGCGGGCGCGGTTTCGCAATAGGCCTCGTCGAGGATCATGAGGCAGGTTTCCGGCAGCGCCTTGGCAAAGGCCACGATGTTGTCGGCATCGTGCCAGCTTCCCATCGGATTGTCGGGATTGGCGAAATAGACGAGCGGCGCATTCTCCCGCTTCACCGCATCGAGAAGCCCTTCCAGATCCTCGCGGTCGTCCACATAGGGCACCGTGACCAGCCGCCCGCCATGGCCGGCAACGTGGAAGTTGAAGGTGGGATAGGCGCCGAACGAAGTTACGACCGGCATTCCGGGCTCGATGACGAGCCGCACGATGAGACCGAGCAGAGAATCGATCCCTTCGCCCACGGCGAGATTGTCGGACGAGCAGCCGAGATGGGCGGCGAGCGCCTGTTTCAGGAGAAAGTTCTCCGGATCGGAATATTTCCAGGTTTCCGTCGCCGCGGCACCGATCGCTTCGATCACGGAAGGCGCGGGGCCGAAGCCGTTCTCGTTCGCGCCGATGCGCGCCTTGACGGTAAGCCCCCGATTGCGCTCGATCGCCTCCGGCCCGACGAAGGGAACGGTTGCGGGAAGCGCGCCGACCAGCGGCGTGAAACGCGAAAATGCAGGCATGACGATGTCCCGGTTATGAAAGCCGGCACACAATAAGAGCGATTCTTTCCCATGCAAGGGCCGCGTCCGTTCACGACGTCCGCTCGCCGCGGAACCGCTTCTCCTCGTCCTTGAAGAGACGGCTCAGCCGCTCGATCACGAGGCGTATCTCCGGACGATGGCGATCGTCGTCATTGGCGACGATCCATATCGTGTGGGTGAGGTCCTCTATAATGTCACCCTGACGCCGAAGCCCAGGCTGCGAATCGCCCACGAAACACGGAAGGACGCCTCTGCCGTTGCCGCTGCGGATCAGCCGGGCAAGCAGGGCCGGCGAGTTCGTCCAGGTAAGAATGTCGGCCTCGTGATGCTGGAACACCCATTTGTCGGCGGGCGAAAAGGCATTCTCGGTGCCGATGGATATCCAAGGCAGCTCGTCGGAATCGGGAAGGTCCGAGGCCTTATATATAGCATAGGCGATGTCGACGGAGCGGCGCACCGCGACATTGCCGCTCTGCGGCCGGCGGTTGACGAGGCCGACATTCGCCTCCCGATAGGTGAAATCGACGCCTGCGTGCAGAGATTTGCAGCACAGGCGAAAGCGGTCCTCGCCGCCTCGGAGAGCTGGGATATTGTCGGCGATGAAGCCCGAAAGCCAGACATCGCTGCCGATCGAGACGATCGGGAGCGCAAAGGCCTTCCTGTGCCAGTCGGATATGCTTTCCGCCGTCCGGCGCATGGCCCGCACGTGTTCGAGCAGGACCTCGCCGTCCGGCGCCAGCCGGTATCCCTGTTGGCTGCGCACGAACAGGGTGCGCCCGGTCACCCTTTCGAGCGCCAGCATCCGCCGGCCGATCGTCGGCGCGCTGATGCCCGTGCGCTCGGCCGCGCCGCTGAGGCCGCCCTCCTGCGCCACATGGAAGAACAGTTTGAGGTCGTCCCAATCGGCATCCTTCATGGCGGCACCCTTATGCCTCAAACGGCGACTTCTCCATCTTTCAGCGGTGAAACGCGCCTTTCGCCGTCGCGTCTACAGGTCCGCTCCCAACCTCCCTAGCTGAACGGCAGGTATAGCCAAGACATTATAGATGGAGTGGATGCCATGCTTCTCAACTGGGTAAGGCTCTGGGAGCGTCTTAGGGACGAGGATTGCAAGAAGAAGAGCAATCCTCTTGCCGATCCGCTGGAGGGCACCGAATGGCGGGGTCTCCTCTGGGCGCTGCCGTTTCTCTCATGGGTTTCGGGCGGTTCTTCGCGCGCCGGCCGGAATCGGCCGGGCCGCCGCCTGCGATCGGAAAACGACGAACCTCAATGGCTCGTTTCGAAGTTCAGCCGCACGACGTGATGCAGGAATTCCGGATCGATCAGCATGTTGAAGCCGACCGTCAGCCTTTCCTCTTCCCGGCGGATGACCGTGCAGCCGATCTCGTCGTGGATGCCGAGGATTTCCAGGAAGAAATTGTTCGGCACCGGCATGTGCGGGGCGATTTCCAGTTCCGCACCATAGAGAGAGATGGAGTGGACGAGGCAGCGGAAATGCGTGGTCGTGCTCAACCGCCGGCCGACGAAGATGATTCTGCCTGGGCGATCCACGGTGAATTTCTGGAAGGCCCGGTCGCGCGGCGCGTCCCGTTTCGGGTCCTCGTCCATATTCAAGGGCATGGCACCCTCCTTTTCTCCTCATGCGGTCAGTCTAAGCCCAGATCGGCTGACGCATTCTGAAACAGATCATTAAAATGCCGTCTGTCCCGCGCGTTTTCGTCGCGCCATGGCTTCCGTGCGTACGCGCAACCGTCTGCGGTTGACGGGCAGGCGCGGCAGGGTTACGCCTCAACTGACGCGACATGCGTCATGTGGCGGATGTGTCAGGGGGATCGAGGTGACAGGCAGGCTGGTGATCGTCGGCGCGGGGCAGGCGGGTTTCGCGCTCGCCGCGAAGCTTCGCTTGCTGAAGGATGAACGGCCCATCACCCTGATCGGCGCCGAGGACGTGCCGCCCTATCAGCGCCCGCCGCTTTCCAAGAAATACCTGCTCGGCGAGATGGAATTCGACCGGCTGACCTTCCGCCAGGAAAACTGGTATGCGGAAAACCAGGTCGATCTGAGGCTTTCCACCCATGTCGAGGAGATAGACCGGGCCGCCAGGCGGGTGCGCATGCAGGACGGCTCCGTTCTGGACTATGAGACACTGGCGCTTGCGACCGGCTCCACGCCGCGCACACTGCCCGCCGCCATCGGAGGCGATCTCGACGGGGTCTTCGTGGTCCGCGACAAGCGCGATGCCGATCTGCTTTCCGGGGAGATGCGGGCCGGCCGGCGGCTTCTCATCATCGGCGGCGGCTATATCGGCCTGGAGGCGGCGGCGGTTGCCCGCCATCTCGGCGTCGAGGTGACGCTGATCGAAATGGCCGACCGTATCCTCCAGCGCGTCGCCGCCAAGGAGACCGCGGACGCCATGCGCGCCATCCACCTGCGGCACGGGGCGGTGATCCGCGAGAAGACCGGGCTCGTGCGGCTGCTCGGCGAAGGCGGCAAGGTGCGCGGCGCCGAGCTTTCCGATGGTTCGGTGGTCGATGTGGATGTCGTCATCGTCGGCATCGGCGTGATGCCGAATGACCGGCTGGCGCAGGAAAGCGGCCTTGATGTCGGAAACGGCGTAATCGTCGACGAATTCGGCCGCACCTCCGATCCTTCCATCTTCGCGATGGGTGATTGCGCCATGCTGCCCTGGAGAGGGCGGCGAATTCGTCTCGAATCGGTACAGAATGCCGTCGATCAGGCTGAAGCCGTGGCGACCGTTCTGGCGGGTGACGGCGAACCTTATGATCCGAAGCCCTGGTTCTGGTCGGACCAGTATGACGTGAAACTGCAGATCGCCGGCTTCAATCTGGGTTACGACGAGACGCTGGTGCGACCTGGAATGCGCGAGGGCAGCCTTTCCATCTGGTATTTCCGGGAAGGCGAGTTCATCGCCGTCGATGCGATCAACGATGCCAAGGCCTATGTCACCGGCAAGAAGATGCTGGAAGCGGGGATAGCGCCGGACAGGAGGGTGCTCGCCGATCCATCCATCGATCTCAAGCAGCTCCTTTCCTGACTCCTTTAATACTGGACGAACAACATGCCCGTGCCGAAGAATCACTTCAAAGCCGCCATTCGCGAGGATCGCCTGCAGATCGGCCTTTGGCTGAACATGGGCGAGCCGCTGCCGGCGGAGATTGCCGGAACCGCCGGTTTCGACTGGCTGGTGATCGACGGGGAGCACGGGCCGAACGACCTGCGCAGCATTCTGGCCCAATTGCAGGCGCTCGCGGCCTATCCGGTCGAGCCGGTGGTGCGCGTGCCGGTCGGCGAGCCGTGGATGCTCAAGCAGGTGCTCGATATCGGCGCGCGGACGATTCTCGTGCCCATGGTCGATTCGGCGGATCAGGCGCGCGAGCTGGTGCGCGCGCTGCGCTATCCGCCTAAAGGCATTCGCGGCGTCGGCGCGGCGGTGGGCAGGGCTTCCGCCTTCAATGCGGTCGCCGACTATGCCGATACCGCGGAGGACGAGATCTGCCTTCTGGTGCAGGCCGAGACCATGGCGGCGATCGCCGATCTCGAAAACATCGCGGCCATCGAGGGCGTGGATGGGGTCTTCATCGGTCCCGCCGATCTTTCCGCCGACATGGGCTATCTCGGCCGCATGGAAGCGCCGGAGGTGCAGGAGGTGATCGAAAAGGCGATCGCGACAATCACCGGCGCGGGCAAGGCCGCGGGCATCCTGACTTTCAGCGAATCACTCAACCGCCGCTATATCGATCTCGGCGCCCGATTCGTCGCTGTCGGCGCCGATGTGACCGAATTTGCCGCAGCACTTCGTGGGCTCGCATCCCGCTACGGCCGGGGCGGCGAACCTGCCGGACAGCGGGCCGGCTATTGAGAATCGATCTGTCCGCGGCAAGCATCGCCCGAAGAGCCGGCGTTCGGCCAGCGTGTGAATGCCACCGAATCGCCGGATCTGCGTCAGATAATCCATCGGCTCCGCCAGGACGGCCCGCTGGAGAATCAGCGCGCGCGAGCGGGGATATCAATCTCCCTGGGAAGCAGTTCGGACGGTGTGATTCGTCCAAAACTTGGCGGATGAATTCACAAAGGCCTTGCATTCACAGGCTCTTCAACTTACTGAGGCCTCACCGGAGAGGTGGCCGAGTGGTCGAAGGCGCTCCCCTGCTAAGGGAGTATACGTCAAAAGCGTATCGAGGGTTCGAATCCCTTCCTCTCCGCCATCAACACCATGCGTTTCGGGGTTTTCCACACCCGCCCGCTCATCCACATTCGGCATCGCCCTTTGCGGGAAAAGCCGTTCCGCGATGAACCGCATCGGTTGTTGCGCCCATTTCCCCTATGCCTTTGCTAAGTAACTGGCACATAAGTCCTTTCTTAACGAAGGGTAAATGTTGATGCCGTCCTGCTCTCGCTTTTGTGTCCTTTCGGCAACAGCCTTCATCGAAGCAGGTCGGATGAGCTTGTTTGGCTGTAGTTCAAGATTGCATGGCCTTCGACGTCTTGTATTTTCACATTCGGAAGCGAGGCGGTGGATCGTCCGTTTTCTGGTAATCGCGGGGATGGGGCAGGGAACGCTGTCCTTCAGCAAAGAACCCAGACCCAAACGAAACTTTGACTGGAGGTCAAAATGAACATCAAGAGCCTTCTTCTCGGCTCCGCTGCTGCCCTCGCAGCAGTATCTGGCGCCCAGGCGGCCGACGCGATCGTGGCCGCTGAGCCCGAGCCGATGGAATACGTTCGCGTCTGCGACGCGTTCGGTACTGGCTACTTCTACATCCCGGGTACGGAAACCTGCCTCAAGATCAGCGGTTATGTCCGTGTGCAGGTCGATGGCCGCAGCGATTTCGATATCGATGGCGTGGAACTGCAGGACGGCGGTTACCGCACCAACACGCGTGCTCAGCTTCGCTTCCAGGCGAAGAGCGACACCGAGTTTGGTGAGCTGCACTCTCAGATCACGCTGCGCGCCAACAGCAACAGCGATGACGACTACTACCTCGAAGAGAGCTTCATCCAGCTCGGCGGTCTGCAGGTCGGTTACTTCTACAACTACTTCGATATCGGTCTGCCGGGTGAAACCGTTCTCTCCGACGGCGGTCCGATTGCTGGCGCTGACTACATCGGTGGCGACACCCTGAACAACTCGATCCGCTACACCTTTGCAACCGAGGCATTCCAGGCTTACATCCAGGGTGACGCTTTCAACTCGCAGGCTGGTTGGAAGACCGACGAAGCCGGTAACGACGACGAACTCGGCGTCAACGGCCTGATCGGCGGCACGTTCGGCGGCGTATCCGCTAACCTCTTCGCGGCTTACGACTTCGACTACGAAGACACTGTTATCGCTTCCACGATCACCGCTGCGATCGGCCCGGGCGAACTCGGCATCTTCGGCGTGTACTCCTTCGGCGCGACCCGTTACTGGGACTTCTCTGAATGGACGATCGGCGCTGAATACGCCATCGCTGTCAACGAGAAGTTCAGCATCGCTCCGGGCGTTCAGTACTGGGATAACATCCTGTACGATGCCGACGGTGACTATGATGGCGGTAGCGCTTGGCGCGTTGGCGTGACCGCTGACTACAAGATCACCGAAGGCCTGACCGCCAAGGCGACCATCAACTACACCGACGTTGACCTCGACGACCTCGGCGATGGCGATCGTTGGGACGGCTTCATCCGTCTGCAGCGCTCGTTCTAATCTGATCTAGCGAATTCGATAGCTCGCAGCCTTCGGGTTGCGGGCTGTTGCTGTTGTGCAACTGCGCAACGAAGATGCTCGCATTCAAGCAGCATTTTCTTTCAGTGCACGTTGATGACAGAGCCGTGTCATTGTTTCTTTGCCTGACGGAGAGGCAGGAGAAACTGAGTTGGCGGGAGAGGCTGATCCAGACGCCGAAGGCGACTTCAGCACGTTCAAGCTAGCATATTCGGTTAACTTCCAATTCAATCAAGGCGGCCCATTCAAGGCTGTCAAAAGCATTAGTCTCTCCGAATTGTTCCAGAAGTATGGAGACATACTCTGGGAGGTTGGAAGCCATCGAAACAATGTCGCAGCCTTCATCGCTGAACTGGACGACATTTTGCTCGGGGCAACGTTCACTACTTTTTCTCAAGAGATGGTGGACGGCCTGATCGGCGAACTGCGCAAACGGAGCAACAGCAACGCAACCATCAACCGAAAGATGGCAGCGTTAAGCAAGTTGCTGCGGAAAGCGTTCAAGATGGGCGACCTACATAGCCTACCCGAGTTCAAGCGGCAAAAGGAACGAGCGGGGCGGATCCGTTTCCTCGAAACAGACGAGGAAAAGCGCTTGTTCTCGGCCATTGCTTCAAAGGATGAGCACTATCATGCACTGTGCGTGTTCCTTGTCGACACCGGGGCGCGCCTGGGCGAAGCAATAGGTCTGAGGTGGAATGACATCCATGAACGGCGGGTCACCTTCTGGATTACAAAATCGGGCAAAAGCAGAACGATCCCACTTACGCCCCGCGCGTTAGACGCAGTTACTGCTCAAAAAGGCCGTCCCGAAGGCCCTTTCGTTGCTATCGATCAGCAGCGATTCCGTTACATTTGGAATAGCGCAAAAGATCAGGTTGGCATGGGCATTGATCGAGATATCGTGCCACATGTTCTTCGCCACACCTGTGCTTCACGTCTGGTGCGGGGAGGAGTTGACATCAGGCGTGTACAAATGTGGCTTGGCCACCAAACATTGCAGATGACAATGCGCTATGCGCATTTGGCCTCGCACGACCTCGATGTTTGTGTGCCTATCCTCGAGCGAGCTTCAGGCTAAGAACGAGCCCTTCCTCCCGTCGATTTTGACTGATGGTCAGAATAGAATTCTGGCCATCAGTCAAAGAGAGGCGGCCTCCTCGTGGGCTTGTTTGCCGGCCCGCAACTTGTTCTGTGGACGAGAAAGCAATGCTGCTCCGGAGGGAGCATGGCCTCGAAGCGAATCGGTTTGCAACCAGGTGAGGTACACTGCCAAAGTCAACCGTCTGCATACGACTCAGTCTCGGTAGGTGATGGGCGACATCTGTACGCTCTTAATTGGATGTGGCGCGAGAACGGTGCCCTGCTCTCGACAATTCAGCGACTTTGCCAGCCAGTTGCCCGGCGGTGCCTGGCCTGCAAGCTGACGAAGTTGTCAATCGTTGACTTGGCTGTCATCACGGCGTTGTCGGGAATAGCACCTGCGCATGGCTTTTCCATAGGTGTACCGGCACAGACTGTCACCACACCAAAAAACGTTCATCTCGTTCAGGACCGGGACCCAAGCATACCTGAGCCAAGGAGAGTTGTGCGAGATAGGGAGGATAGAAGAGATCGGCGCGAGTGGCGACGGGACTGGCGCGGAGATAGGCGAGATCGCTATGGCTGGTATAATTACTCGCTTGCCGACACGTCATGTCGATTGGTGCTCTGCCCGATATCGTACCTACCGGGTTTCCGACAACACCTATGTGCCGCGAGCGGGGTGTCAGAGCCGAGTGCAGATTACCATATTATTGATACCTGATCGCGAACCAGAGACATGAACCCGTCGCGTTCAGGCGGGTTCATCGGTCGTAAGCAGGCACGACACTGGAAGTACGCCGAAACGACACCCGCGCGACAGCTTGCAATTTCAGCCATAACGGGCTCGATCAGCCTCCGTGTCAATTGACAGGAGGGCGGGCTTTTAGGGAAACAGTTCGCCTGTTCCGGCCAAACCCTTCAATAAGAGCCGCCGCCTGCATGGCTGCCTTGGTCTTGAGGAGGCACCGGCTTCCTATCCGCGGTGGCGCACCCGCTGAATGCGATGATAGCCAGCAACATAATGGAGTAGATGATCCATTTCATGGCACTTCTCCCGCGAAACAATTTGGGGAATGGAACTCGAGAGAGCTTACTGCTCTTTGGGGCCATTCGCCAGTTGATCCATTGCCGGATCAACGCCGGGGCACAATGCGGGTGCCACTCTCTGATCGATCCGCGCGCCCACTCCGCTCGCGTTCCATCCTGTGAAGCTCAGGAACGCTAATGCGTCCGCGGCTGCCGTGATCATGATCACGATCACCACGACTTCCATACCAATCTCGGTCAAACCGATCATAGGTGCGATAGCCGACGTATCGCCCTGATCCTCCGTCCCCAACGCAGCCGGCCAGGAATGAACAGACAATGCCAATCATAGTGGCCAAGGTGAAGGTTCTGATATTCATGATAGTCTTTCCTGGATTCTTGATGACGATCAACGATACCGATTTCTGAGAGTTCCGGATATGCGGAAAGATACAAAAGAAGCGAAGCGGTGGATCACCGTCCAGGTCGTCAACCGGAAGCTTGTGGCGGTTGGCGGATAGTAGCTGCCTCTCAACCGGCAATTCTGGGAGCTTCCCGCGGTCAAGCCAGTTCGGACGATGGATGGGATGTAATCACAATGACAAGAGAGAAATTTTCCGCATAATTCAAAGCTTTTTACGATCACTGTCCTATCACTCAGCCTTGCCACAGTAGCAGTAGCTCAAACCGCAGGCGGAAGCAGGGGTGAGGCTGGCTCCGGACAGGGTGAGGCTGCCGGGGGCGGCGCATCAAACGGCTCCCAACGCACGGACGACAAAAGTAGCGCAAACAGGAATTGTGGCTACACATCAACGCATGGAACGGTGGGCAGCACCACAGGTTCCGTGCCACTCCCATCGCCGATACTTCTTGCTAACGTGATTGATGAGCATGGGATGCGGTTCTCATCCTCATTCCTCGTCAATGCCTAGGCCTTGAACTGGAACGTGCAGGGCATCATTCCACGGATTGCGATCCGGAGTGTTCGTATGCGCCAAGATGGGCAGACATTTCCCAACAACCGCCCGATCCGTTGGGGCGTTGGATTGGCGTTCAGGAGCTGGATCGAGTCCAGTCGACTCGGCTTTCCCTTTGCCTCCGTTAAGCAAGGAAACAATGATGAGACCGTCATCATTCATGCTGCGCGACAATGCGACCTCGACAGGAGCATTCCGATCGCTCGATTGATGAAACAGTAGCTCGCAGCCTTTTGGCTGCGAGCTACTTGTTTTTAGTTGGCTCAGATCAGAACGAACGCTGCAGACGGAGGAAGCCGTCCCAACGGTCGCCGTCGCCGAGATCGTCAAGATCGACGTCAGTGTAGTTGACGGTTGCCTTGAGATCCAGTCCTTCGGTGATCTCGTAGTCAGCGGTTACGCCAACGCGCCATGCGCTGCCGCCGTCATAGTTACCATCGGCATCGTACAGGATGTTATCCCAGTACTGGACGCCCGGAGCGATACTGAACTTTTCGTTGACCGCAATGGCGTATTCAGCGCCGATCGACCATTCAGAGAAGTCCCAGTAACGGCTGGCACCCGTCGAGTAAACGCCCATGATACCGAGAGTTCCCGGACCAAGACGCGCCGTAATCGTGGAGGCGATCACC
Organism: Rhizobium sp. LC145; assembly: GCF_001005825.1. Taxonomy (GTDB): domain Bacteria; phylum Pseudomonadota; class Alphaproteobacteria; order Rhizobiales; family Rhizobiaceae; genus Neorhizobium. Next base: position 45,944 of record NZ_LBHV01000006.1, on the reverse strand, counting down.
GTCTCTTCATGGTCGAATTCATAGGCAGCGAAGAGGTTAGCGGATACGCCGCCGAACGTGCCGCCGATCAGGCCGTTAATGCCGAGTTCGTCATCGCTGTCGTCAGCATCGGTCTTCCAGCCGGCTTCCGAATTGAAAGCATCGGCCTGAAGGTAAGCCTGGAACGCCTCGTTCGCAAAGGTGTAGCGGATCGAATTGTTCAGGGTGTCCCCGCCAATGTAGCCGGCACCGGCAATCGGACCTTCGTCGGAGAGGAAGGTTTCTCCGTCCAGACCGATGTCGAAGTAGTTGTAGAAATAGCCAACGCGCAGACCGCCGAGTTCGATATAGGTCTCGTTCAGGCTAAAGTCGTCGTCGTCGTGGTTTTCGCCACGCAGAGTAATGAGCGAAGTCAGGGTACCGAGTTCGGTGTCGGTCTTGGCCTGGAGTTCTAGCTGCGCGCGCGTACGGGTCCGATAGCCGCCATCCTGGAGTTCCACACCGTCGATGTCGAAGTCGCTGCGTCCTTCGCCCCCCGCACGGACGTAACCGCCGATCTTGAGGCAGGTTTCGGAACCAGGGATGTAGAAGTAACCGGCGCCGAATGTGTCGCAGACGCGAACGTATTCCATCGGCTCGGGCTCAGCGGCCACGATCGCATCGGCAGCCTGAACGCTGGACAACGCCACAACCGCGCCGGCTGAGCCAAGAAGGAGGCTCTTTAGGTTCATTGGTAAACTCCTATTAAAATTGAGGATCATCTTAAAATGGTGATCACCCCGAATTTCGAGTTCCCCTCGGGGCCGAGGTCCGCGAACTCGTTGTTATCAGCTACGCACCAACAGGTGGTTTGTAAATCGACGATCAGCATGACCTGCCGTATTCAGGTCTGCTTTGAAGTTCACTGTGGGATAACGGACACACAATGCTTGCCAAGCAGGCAAATTAACTAATTTTTAGGCAATTAGCCTCCTGGATGAGCTTTCCTTTTCACGGGACGGTAAACCGATCGGCGATCTACAAATCCAGCTCTTTCAAATATATCCGAAACCAGTCTACGAATGCGCGAACTCCAGCATCCAGACCGGTCTGCGGCTTGCGCCCGGTCAGCGCAACTAGAAGATCGGGATTCGCGAAGGTGCCTGGAACATCCCCCTTCTGCATCGGCAACATCACCCGCTTCGCCGGGCGCTCCATAACCCGCTCGATCGTTTCGATGAAGTCGAGGAGGGCCACCGGCTGCCCACCACCAATGTTCATGATCCGAAAGGGTGCCTGATACGAAAGCGTATCGATTTCAGGCACCCGGTTTTCCTCGGAGGGGGCGATATGCGAAAGATCGATGATAGAATCCACCAGATCATCGATATAGGTGAAATCACGGCTCATCTTGCCTTCGCCGTAGATTTCAATCTCTCGATCCTCCAGCATGGCTTTCACAACCTTGAAGAGCGCCATGTCTGGCCGTCCCCATGGACCATAGACCGTAAAGAAGCGGAAAGCAGTTGTCGGTACCTTGTGCAGATGGGCATAGGAATGCCCCATCACTTCCATCGCCTTCTTGGTGGCTGCGTAGAAGGCCAGCGGCTCGTCGGCCTTATCGCTTTCGCTGAAGGGGATTTTCGGATTGGCTCCATAGACGGACGAAGTCGAGGCTAGCATCAGATGCCCGACACCGAGGTTGCGAGCGGCCTCCATGACGTTCCACGAGCCGACCAGGTTTGATTCAACATAGGCCTTGGGATTTTCCAGGCTGTAGCGCACACCAGCCTGCGCTGCCAGATGGATCAGGACGTCCGGTCGGGCATTGGCCACCGATTTTTCGAGTAGAGCCTTTTCCTCCAGCGTGCCGCGCGTTGATCGGAAAGCAGGAAACTGCAGAAGAGCAGCATTTCGAGCTTCCTTCAGGCGCAGATTGTAATAAGGCGTCATTCCATCAAAGCCGAAAACCTCATGGCCGCTTTCGAGTAACCGACGCGCGAGATGGAAGCCGATGAAGCCCGCGGTGCCGGTGATGAAGTACTTCATAGTGAACCCTAATTTGTGTGCTTGGAGCGTGCGGCTCACATGCCTCGTTTCAAAGAATTTAGCAATTCCCGGCCGACGCGTCTCTTTCGTCAGGCACGCCCTGCTGATGGCGTCGAAGGTAGCTCGGGAAAAAAGCACTTCGCAAAGCGAGTCTCTTCACAAGTGTGCCGCCTTGTTGCGCCGCCCCGTCGCCCTAAGCACCAGTGCCGATTTTGCATCGCTCATCCTAAAGGTCTCTTCCGTAACGATCGATCGCCGGAAGATGGTACTGCTATATCTTCCTCACAAGGCGGCACAATTCTGTGTGCCGGTCACAGTGAGGTGACTGTTGAGCAAGATGGTCCATGGCAGGCCTTATCGGGAAGGTTTAAGAAGCCCGGTACTGTTGCTGTGCGCACCTCATAGCGTCCTTGGCGATAGCTTGGTAGCCACGCAACGAAGTCGAACACCGCTTGAAAATTCACCGCCAGCTGGGCGAACATGCCACCTGTCGCGGAGGCCATGCGGCCCCTCGCGCCCCGGGCACATTGTTCGTGACGACGGCCAAGACCTCCAGTAAGGACACCGCCCACAACCAGACGATATTCTACGAGGCTTGGCGTCTGACAACCAACGCTATGACATCGACAATCTCCATACCGGTCGTGGCGCGTCCAAGCTCTGCTACCGCACGTGCCGCATAACGTTCGCGACGTGCTTGCCACCCATATCCTGAAGCAGATCGGTGGTGTATCGACCCAAGCAGGAAGCGCAATAAATCTACCAAGCGAGCCGCGGCAACCTGACTGCTTTGATCGAAACCGTTTATCCGGCTCGGTTCGATGAGCGAACATGCTCGTGCCATTCAAAAAAGCGAAAACGCACGGCGATCAGGAATATCCTACGTCATCAAACGTTCATAATCGGACACGGGAGATCTGAGCCGACTTGTTCACCTCCCCTCGATCTGAAACTGCCCTCTGATGATGGCGTATCCAAGGAGGCCAAGTGGTGGCGCACCTCATGTCCTTGCCCATAGCAAATCCGCAGAAAGACAAGACAACGACTGCCGCATCCGAGACCGTCGTATCCGTGCAATATCTCAAGCAGGTGGTTGCGGCACTGCTGGTTGGTTTTGCTGCTGTGCTGATCTTCTTGGCGATCGACGATCTAACTATGCAGATGCGGGCGACACTCTTCATTTTCTTCGCTGCGGTCATTGCCTGGTCGGTCCTCGATCTACCGGAGACACCGGTCGCGTTGGCGGGTGCCGTCGCGCTTGCCGTGGTCGGAGCCGTACCGGAAGAACTGGTCTATCGGTCGCTGGGCAATGACATCATCTGGTTGCTTCTGTCGGCCTTCGTGATTGCCGGTGTCTTGCGGCATGTGGGCCTGATCGAACAGGTGACTGACAGAGTGATGCCGAAGATACACAGCATCCGCTCGATGTTCTGGGTACTAACGCTGCTCATCTTCGCCACCGCCTTCGTCATTCCCTCCACATCCGCGCGCGCCGCAGTCCTGATGTCGGTTTATCTTGGCCTTTCCGCCGCAATCAACAATACGCGGATTTCCCGCGCACTCGGCCTGCTGTTTCCCACTGTCATTCTTCTCTCCGCCGGCGCATCGCTGATCGGCGCCGGCGCGCATCTCGTTGCCGCAGGTTTCCTGTCCCGCCTCACCGATAGTCAACCGGACTTCATCGGCTGGCTGGTTCTCGCCGGTCCGTTTTCCCTGGTAACCTGCCTGATTGCCTGCGCCATCCTGCTCCACGTGTTCCTGACCAAGGAGGAACGCGACAGGGCGCTGGGCGGCAACGCTACGCTAAAACGTCCCGCAGCCCTTTCGCGCGAACAAATCGCGGCAACTGCCGTGGTCTGCGTTACCGTGCTGATGTTTTCCACCCAATCCCTGCATGGCATCGGCATGGCACTGGTCGGCGTCGTCGCGGCGCTCGTACTGTGTATGCCTAATGTTTCCGGAATGACGCTGAAGGCCGCTTTGAAAACCGTCGAATGGAACCTCCTGCTTTTTATGGCGGGCACTCTGGTGATCGGCGAGGCGCTGATCGAAACGGGCACGGCCCAGATGCTGGCCGATCGGTTGGTGAGCGTTTTCCGTCAGAGTATGATTACCGCGCCCACCGTCATCATCTCGTTTGCCGTGATCATCGCCACCTTTTCCCATCTGGTGATTACCTCGCGCACGGCGCGGGCGACGGTACTCATTCCCGCCTTCGCGCTGCCGCTCTCGGCCCTCAGTGCCGATCCGGCCGTTCTCGTGATGGTCGTGACACTGGCTAGCGGTTTTTGCCAGATGACCATGGTATCGGCAAAACCGGTCGTGCTGTTCGGTGGCATGGAACCTGCGGTTTTTACCCAGACCGATCTGCGCAAGCTCGGTTACATCCTCGTCCCGCCTTTCGTATTCCTGCTCATTGTGGTGGCAACCGTACTGTGGCCAATGCAGGGCCTTCCTGTCAAAAAATAAGCAAAAATAACGGCCTACAGGACTTCAAGAGCCGCTCCACGCGGCTCTTTTTATTTAGCCGAGTAAATTTCTAGAATCTTGGAATAAGCATCGAGCCGTCACGTTTCCCTCATGTCACATACATGTCATGAAAGGATAGCTCCCATGCCCTTCCGCGTCGTTGTTGCCCCTTCCGGTTTCAAGGAAAGCCTCTCCGCCGAACAGGCCGCCGACTGCATCGAAAAAGGCGTTCTGCGCGCGTTTCCCGGATCCATCCTCACCAAGGTGCCTATGGCCGATGGCGGCGAAGGATTTACCCGGGCGCTGGTGGGCGCCACCCATGGCACAATCCATCCGGTCACCGTCACCGGGCCGGTTGGACAGCCGGTGCAGGCGTTTGTCGGCTTTCTCGGCGGCTGCACCGAGGCGACGGCGGTCATCGAGATGGCGTCTGCCGCTGGTCTCAGCCTCGTTCCGCGCGATCGACGCAACCCTTGCCTGACCACAAGTTATGGTGTCGGTGAACTGGTGCGTGCCGCGCTTGACCTCGGCGCCGAGCGGATATTGCTCGGCTGCGGTGACAGCGGCATCAACGATGGCGGCGCCGGGATGGCGCAGGCGCTGGGTGTCCGCTTGCTCGACGCTGACGGCAACGAACTCGACCGCGGCGGTGCGGCACTGACGCAGTTGAACCGCATAGACATCAGCGCCCGCGACCCGCGCCTCGCACATATCCGCATTGATGCAGCCGTCAACTGGCACAACCAGCTTCTCGGCGAGCGTGGCGTCGCGCGCGTTTTCGGTCCGCAGAAAGGCGCAACACCGCAGCAGGTCGAGCAATTGGCCGCGGCCATGGAAATCTACGCGGTCTGCATCGAAAACACCACCGGCCTGGATGTCGGCTCGGCCCCCGGCGCCGGTGCATCAGGCGGTCTGGGGGCAGCCGTTCTCGGCCTCCTTTGCGGCAGCCTTCATCCGCGCTACGAGATCGTCATGCAATATCTGGAGATCGATGATTATATTCGCGACGCCGATCTCGTGATTACGGCGGAAGGCAGCCTTGACGGCCAGACACCATTCGGAAAAGTTCCGGCCGAAATCGCGCGCCGGGCCAAGAAGGCAGGCGTCCCTGTGGTTGCGCTTGCGGGTACGATCGGCAAGGGCGTAAGGCTCAATCTCGATTGCGGCATTGATGCCTTCGCATCGATCCTGACGCGGCCATGCTCGCTCGAAGACGCGATCTCCTCGGCTCCCAAACTGCTAGCTCGCGCTGCGGAAGATGCGGTCAGGATGATCATGATCGGCACTACGTTACGGCTGTCGATGGCCAAGGCCGGATAAGTTCGATACAAACGCGCTCACACGGGCGACCATCTTGAAGATGATGGCCTGGAGGGCAGGATCTTGCTGGGATCGCTCAGCCCGGTTGAGTATCGTCAGAGCCTCGGCCTGAACTTATGAAGCAGTCCAACTTTCTATCCGCACCCCTCAACAACCTAACCCAATGAATACACTAAGAGGCATCCGTCTTTCTTCCGCAGGTCTAGCGAAAGAAGCTTCGAAAACGGTCACTATCGGAGATGACTGTCTTTGCGGGAAAAGGCGCCTCGTTGGAGCCGAACGGCATCTGCGCGCGTAATCTCCACGTCTCCGGTATGTCCCAATGCCTTTTGATCTTTGCGTCAACCAGCGGGTTATAATGCTGGAGACTGGCTCCAATTCCCACGCCAGCAAGCGCGATCCAGACCGAAAGTTGCGCCATACCAGAGGCTTGCTCGGACCAATCTGGAAAGTGATCAGCGTACAAAGGCCACTGATCTTGTAAGATCCTGACCACATTTCGGTCCTCGAAGAAAAGAACAGCACCTGCTCCAGCAGCGAAGCTATCGATTTTTCTGAAGGAGTGCATCTTCGCTTCTCCTTCAACGACATGACTCAACTCCGACTTCACGATGTTCCAGAGTTTTTGATTTTCATCGCGGTGCAGGATCACAATCCGCGAACTTTGCGAATTGAAGGCTGAGGGTGACAGGCGAACCGCCTCGCGAATAAGTGCATCAATCTCTTCGTCAGAGAACGCGATGTTTTTGCCGAGAAAATACTGTGTCCGACGTTTTGCAAGAAGTTGCACCGTCACACTGCGGCTATCCGGATTATCGGTTGGAAGGACCAATTTAATCTCCTGGCTTTTTGGTTGAATCAATCATGCGGCTTGGATCGTCGGAGCAATAGGCCGCTATGGCGAAACCCATTGTTGCGGAAAAAAGAACGATGCCAGCGCCCCTCGCCGCGTTGATGCGATCCGGAGGGGTTAGGTCGATGCGGCAGAGCTCGCCACTGATCTGCAGCAGTGATACCGCTCGGCTCCAAGGGCGACGGTGGGCCGCGATTTTTACCCGGCATTGCAACTTACTTGGTTCGTTTATTCAGCTCGGCCATAGGGTTGCTGTAGTACGTTAGTGCGAGCGCCTAGCGGATTGGGAACTTGACAATAATCCGCACCCCGTGTTGCAGTAGTTGCATTTACTGGAATATGGAGTTGCTAATGGCGGAACCTGAGTCTGTTGAGATCTTGGACTTGATCTCCTTCATTCGGGTCGTCGAAACCGGGAGTATCGCGGGTGCGGCTAGCCGTTTGGGGATCGCTAAATCGATCGTCAGTCGCCGCGTCAGTCGCTTGGAAAATTTTCTAGGTGCAACGCTCCTCACACGTTCCCAAAAGGGAACAGCCCTCACAGATGTTGGCCGTGAGTATCATGTACGAGCAGCTTCTGGGTTGGCCGAATTAGAGTCCGCGCAGGAGATGGTTGTAAGATCGACTACCGAAGCATCTGGCCAGGTTAGAGTTTCCGTTCCCGTAGCTTTCGGAGAGTTCTGTCTCGCTCCGCTGCTGGCCGAGTTCGCCCTCCTCCACCCACGGATCCATTTCGATGTCCGCTTTGAAGACCGTCAGCCGGATCTTGTCGCCGAGGCGTATGACTTGGCGATAAGGATCGGAAGCATCCCTGATTCCGTGCTGATTACCAGAAAACTTGCAAAGGTCCGTTGGGCTGTTGTCGCCAGTCCCTCCTATCTAGAAGCCAGTGGGCGCCCCTCAAAGCCCGCTGAACTGGCTGCGCATAACGCCATACTCTACACCTTAGATACGGTCAGCTGGCGTTTTCATGGTCCGGATGGGTGGGAACATGTCCGTGTGAACTCACAATTTCGCACAGACAATGGTCAAATGATGCTAGCCGCCGCGCGCGGCGGACTTGGTATCGTGGTACTGCCGATCTTCATGGTTCAAGGTTCCCTGGACACGGGAGAACTTGAGATCGTCGTGCCCGGTTATCAGCACGAAGGTGCTGATCTCCACATTTTGATGCCACCGGCGCGCGCCGGAATAGCTCGAGTGCGTGCACTTGTGAACTTTTTGTATGAGAAATTCGAACGTGAGATCTGATGGAATTGCCGCCTTACGAGTTCGATAACTCGTGGTTTTCCTCGCATTGGCGCTACGACCTGACGCAAACTCACCAGGAGAATACTGTCATTTTCTACGGCGTTCTCCCCGTAAAATTAGCTAGGGCTTATTTCCACTAAGACCGCGATGCGCTCCCGAGGGTCGCGATAGGCGGGAAAGCGACCGAAGAGTTCCTTACTTTCTGTAGCTGGGCAACGCCCTTCGTGTCGAGTGCGCGTGCGGCAGAATAGTGCAAGAGCTGGAAAAGAAAATTCTCCGCAAAACGACGCTTTCAGTGTTCCGGTGTTGCCAGAATCTGAACTCAACGTTCCGGATAGCCATACTTTCAAATGGCTAAGATGCGTTCAATATCGTTTTCAGCCAAGCGAGAACGCTTCGCTCCAACTGAACAAGGAACCAAAATGTTCAACTCAAAAACACTATTCGCCGCCGCCGCTGCCCTTCTGGCATTTTCTGCGTCCGGCGCCGCAATCGCTGAAGGCGACTACTACCAGGGATTCGCTGGCCAGCAAGTAACTTTCAGTGACCCGTTGCAGACCAGCAGCAATAGCGACCACAACGTAAATCGTAGCGACTTTCTCTTGCTGACATCGGGCCAGACAGTCGACAGCGGCGATTACTACCACGGCGTAAGCCGCCCGATCTAGAGCATTTCCAGCCGAAGCGGGATCGCTACGGCGTCGGATAACGCAGGGAAAACAGGAATCTAGAGCAATTCCGGTGAGCCGGGTTTCGCCGGAATTGCTCTAGACAAGCAGATCATTCACAACCCCGGCATTCCGCGCGCAGGTAGCAACTTGGCACGAAAGCCATAGCTTCAAGGAATCGATCAGATGACCAAGTCTCTCAATTTCATTGCCGCTCTCGCAGCCTTCTTCGCATATGCGGGCACCGCGATCGCGGATGGCGAATACTACGCAGGTGCTTCCAGGCACGCGGATAACCACATTGACCGCATGCCGACGAACAGCGTGGGCGACCGCGGTTACGTCCTTCGGCAAGACACGCAACCCAATGCAGATAGCGGTGATCATTACGAGGGAGTGGAGCGTCCGCGATAACCACCAAGGAAAAGCGAAGGCCAGCGGCTCTGCAGCTGGCCTTCGCTGATTCTGAGCGCTTGATGTAGGCGCCCATCCCAAGAGGCGCCGAATTCGGCGATGGTCTGATCCCCTAAACTGGACCTTCTAACTGGAATTTCTCGCTGTATTTCCCGGCTGGGAAAGGGAGCGGAAGCATGAAGGCATCGAAGTTCTCAGACGCTCACAAAGCGCAATTTTGAAGCAGGGTGATAACGGTGCCGGAAACGGCGCACGTCACCTGCTCCTCCGAAATCGTCTAAGCAGCAATCGGTCCTATCCCGGGGGTTTGCACAGGAGTTGATAAACCTGATGGTCTGCCAGCAGCGACTGCGCGATTGCTCGATGCAATTTCGTTCGCGGATTAGGCTTCGCCCATGGCCAATAAATTTGCGGAACATGCTGATCGCGAAGGCGTCTTCGGCTATAGGCCGCGCGTTGGAGCGCCAGGACTGGTGATCGAGGACGGGTGGCGACCCACACGCTAACCTCGGAAGCTATGGCCTCAGGAACAATCGCGAAGCTTGCGGATAGACTGAAGCCGCGCGGTCGTATGGCGCAATGGAGACATCTTCACCATCGCACAAACCTGAGGCCGTGATGCCAGGAGTTGAAACGACGAGGCTCGCGATCCCATCGTTGACCTTCGAAGGCCAGGGCCTACCATGAGACCGCAAGATCAGATGATCTTAACCGTAGGACGGAGCGCACTCGACAACGTTTTGCCGATGTCTTTCAAGTGCCTGTGCCAACGAGGCGGGCGATCGAAACTCTCGCCAAATCGGCGAAATCCTGCTCGACCTGCGACAGTTGATCGGTGATGCTGACACGCGCTTCCACCGCAGATGATATGCGGTCGCGCAAGGTCGGGTCGGCTTTACTCGCATGTTCAATCAGCGCATGTATGGCCGTATCCGTTGCAAATTTCTGGGCGCTTTGCAGGAGGGCGGATTTGTCGCGCGTCTCCCTTTCGAGCTCCGCATGGCTCTCCGTCTTTCGGCGCCTCGACCGAATTCCTTGTTCTTTTTCCCAATAGCGGGCTGTACCGCGCCCCACATAGAGTATGTCCCAGGCGCGCTCTGGATCACCACCCTTGGCCGTATCCGCATCAGCACCACACAGGTGTAAAAATAGCCGACGCGTGGCGACGTCCGCGAAGTAAGTTTGGGCGGTGGTGCGCGGTCCAAGTGACCGAAATGCAGCCTCCGATTCCTTTGCCGCCTGGGTGATAGCTGCATGTATCGCATCCATCATAGTTCTTTCCGCCTGCTTCACCGCGTCGACCTTGTCCTGCAAATTACTATCCTTTCGAAAGGTGCTGCATCCAACTCGAGGAGATGCCAACCGGTTTGATCGGATATCTCCATTGGTCAGCCAGACGCGATTGGTAACATTAAGTGGGAATTACGTCGCAAGACCGCATGCAAATTTCCGTTTAACCTCCAGTAATCCCGGCCGCGAGGAACATCTTTAGACCAACTGGCTCCTTTTATCGCAGCAAACCCGGCTTAAGAGCGATGTGCTTATACTCGATAAAGTCCTCGATGGCGGCAACGCCGTTCAGCCTCCCGAGACCGGATTGCTTGAAGCCACCCTCCTCCGTCCCGTCGTACACTTTGGCCCAGTCGTTGACGAACACGCTTCCCACTTCAAGCGCCTGTGCGACCCGTAACGAGCGATCCAGGTCCCGCGTCCAGACCGAGGCGGACAGGCCATAGTCGTTATCGTTTGCCAGCACGACGGCTTCCCGCTCATCTGAGAACCGCTGGATTGTTATGACGGGACCGAATGTTTCCTGCTGCACGATCGGCAGGCTGTTGTCGAATACCTCCAGCATCGAAGGACGGAAAAAAGCACCTTTCGCCAAAGGGCCTTCTGGCACGGGACCGCCTCGAACGACCACAGTTGCACCCTTCGACAGCGCATCTTTCACTACGTTGTCGACACGGGCGACGTTCTCCTTGTCAATGAGTGGCCCCATATCGCTCGCTGAGTCCGATGCCGGCCCGACTTTGACAGCACGCAGCCTTTCGGCGAGGCCGTCGCGCACCAGTTCATAGATTGAACTCTGCACCAGTAGCCGTGAGCCGGTCATGCAGAACTGACCAGCAAAGATGGTGAGAGCCTTTTCGAGAACAGGCAGCATGGCTTCAATGTCGGCATCGTCAAACACGATCATTGGGGTCTTGCCGCCGAGTTCGAGCCCGAACCGCTTCATTCTCTTCGCACCGATAGCCCCGATGGTTCGCCCGGTCTGTGTGCTTCCAGTGAAGCTGATCGTCGGCACATCGGGACTTTCAACCAGAAGCGCAGCGCCGTCCGCACCGCTCTCGACGAACATGTTCACGACGCCTTCCGGCAGGTCTGTCGCTTCCGCGAGGACCTCGGTTAGAACACTGGCGATCTGCGCCGTCTGACCGGGCATCTTGATGACGACCGTGCAGCCGGCGGCGAGCGCTGGAGCGAATGAACGAACCGACAATATGACGGGAGAATTCCAAGGGACGATGATCCCCGCCACTCCCATCGGCTGGCGCAGAATCACGGAGAGGCTGCCGGGCCTGGGCGATGTCGCTCGCCCTGCCTCCGTACGCGCCATAGCAGCCCAGTATCGAAGCTTGCTCGGACTACCGTCGATCTCCAGCGCCGCCTCGCCGAGCAGTTTGCCGTTTTCAAGCGAGAGGATGTCGATCAGGCGTTCGCGATTTCGCTCGATTGCCGATGCCATCTGATCGAGCACCCTTGCCCGAAGCTCAGCATCGTCGCGCCAAGCGGTTCCGCGGAATGCGCGTTTTGCGGCTTCGATGGCAGAGTGCGCGGCCGCTCCGCCATCGTCCGGATAATCTCCGATCGTCTCATATGTCGCCGGATCGATGGAGCGGCCGCGTTTGGAAGACGAGACAAAGGTGCCGTCGATCCAGTTGCTTGCGGAAAACGTCGTCATTGACTTGCCTTTCTGATGTTGCAAGGGCGCGCGAGATCCGGCCCGCGCTCACCGGCGGCCTCCGGACACAACGGGGTAATGCCCACTCGATTTCGAGGTGTGCCGGAGGACGATCCCGGTTCAGGTCAGGAACGGTGGGGGATTTTCGCCCCTCAGGCGGTAGTTCGGCCGCGGCCTTTCCAGGCGGATCGACTCCAGCACGGTATAGGCGTGGTATTTCGTCTGGGTCGTCACGCCCGCAAGCCGCTCGGACCAGAGCTGGCCATTGCTACTCTTCTTTTCCAGGACATATTTCGTGGCAAAATTGGCCATCGAATTGATCCAGTTCTCGGTCCCGGAAAACACCTGGTCCCAGCCGGCGCCCTCCAGGATGCTGACGAGCGCATCCGACCGGCTGAAGCGATCCACGGCTGCCTGTGCTCCGTCGAGGACGTCCTGGAAATACTCGATTGAAGCTGCGACCGTTTCCGGCGTCCCGTATTTCATGTGATGGCCGGCCACGAGGAAATCGAAGTCATATTCCATCAGTTGCTTCTGGGCTTCGTACCAGCCGGTAATATTCTGCGATGCGTCGCAATGCATGAAGGTGGCGCTGCCGGGACTGACGATGTCGATGACGGTCAGCACCTTTTGCGCTGGCGCATAGATAAAGATGTTGCCGGGGCAGTGGTTCTCGCCCTTGTAGGACAGTTCGAGCGTCACCCCGCCGACGACAAGCAGATGATCCTTGTCGAATGTCACGCTCGGTACTGGTCGGTTTGGATCAGGAAACCGCTCGAGCAGTTCCCTGGTGATTTCGTGTGCGACGATCTCGACATTCGGTCCGAAAACAGAGGCGGCGCCGATGTGATCGGTGTGCCAGTGGCTGTAGATCAAATGCGTTACCGGTTTGTCCGTGACGTCTTCGATCGCGGCCAGCATGTTTTCACCGATCGTCGGCGGTGCGTCGATGGCGACGACACCGTCGCTGGTCACGACGAAGGCTGCATCGTAGCCTCCACTGGTGACCCAGTAGAAACCGCCACGAAGCTCCTCGACATGGTAGCCGAGCCGCTGGAAGCGTTCGGAAGAGAAATACTCAGGATAGTACCCTGGCGGATCTGCGGGGTGTTCCCCGGCCTCCGGAAAGCCGTAATGGTCGATCCCGAAAAAGTTCGGCTCGTCGGTCGCTCTGATCAGCTTCTGGTGTCGGTCGCACATGTGATCAATCCTCCATGATGATTTCATATCGAAAGAAAGTGGGTGGCTAAGCTGCTTGCGGGGGAAAGCGTAGGACGGCCTTGATCGCGCGCCCTGCCGCGACATCGTCAAATGCCTTATTGATGTCGGCGAAGTCGTAGAAGGTGAGCAGCCTATCGAACGGGAAACGGCCGCTTCGGTAAAGACCGACCAGTTCCGGAATCATCAGGCCGGAAATGGCATCGCCCTGGATAATCCCGATGAGGCTTTGCCCTACCGTGAGCCGGGAGGCATCGACGACCGCGCCCGAATGGTCATTGAAGGCGACGAAACCGAACTGCCCCATCGGAGCAAGAGCGCCGATGCCGGCGTCGAGGTTCTCCTTCCGACCGCTCGTGTCGAGAACGTATTCGACGCCGCGAGGCGCGATATCCTTGATCGCCGAGGCAACATCGGCTTGCTCACGTGGGTTGACGCAATGCGTCGCGCCGAGCTCGGAAGCGAGCTTCAGCCGTTCGGTATTGACATCAATGGCGATAATGACGGCCGCATCGGCGACCTTGGCAGCCATGATCGCCGCCAGCCCCACTGCCCCTACCCCGAAAATGGCGATAGAGGCGCCTACCGGCACTTTGAGCGCCTTCAAGACCGAGCCGGCACCGGTCTGGAAGCCGCAACCGAGCGGTCCAAGCAATTCGAGCTGAACATCGTCGGACACCTTGATGGTGTTGCGCTGGTGGGCAAGAGCATAAGTCGAGAACGAGGATTGGCCGAAGAAATGGGCATGGAGCCTGTTCCCGTCGGGCGCTGCAACGCCGATCGTTCCATCGAGCCTGGCGCCGGCAAAATTCGTTTCCCAGACGTGGTCGCAATAGGCCGCATGGGAAGACATGCAGGGCTTGCAATGGCCGCAGGAGTGATAGGAAAGAATGACATGATCGCCGGGCTTGAGATGCGATACGGTCGATCCGACGTGTTCAACGATGCCGGCGCCTTCATGGCCCAAGATCGCCGGCAGCGGAGTTGGCATGAGCTGTTGCCTGACATGCGCATCGGTCGCGCAAATACCCGTAGCAACCATGCGAATGAGCACTTCGTCGGGGCGCGGTGCCTCAAGCTTCACTTCACGAAGAATGAAGGGGCCGTTTTTTTCTTCCAGTACGGCTGCGGTGGCTGATTGGGTCATCTTTTCCTCCATGGGCTGATTTCGGATACTGGGACGAGTGATCCCGCGCACGGACCGGCGGCGATCCGTGTTCGGATAGGCTTGATCCGATCCGCTTGAGTTTTGGACGAGCGGTGGTGAAGCGGCTGGTTTTCTCAGACCGTTTGCGGGCCTGTTGCTCGCGAACATATCCATGCTGTCGAACGGCTAAAGACAGCAATGGCGGAACGTCGGGTTGCTGATAGCGAAACCCTTTGTGGATTCATGGCAGCTGGACAGTCAGATCAGACAGGCCGCATCTCGCCGGCATTCGGGAATTTGCCTTGGCGGTATGCGGCATAGTAGCCGGCAAGCTCCTCTTTGGAGCCTGCGATAAATGGGCCTTGTGCCACGACATGGATGTTTTGCGGTTGGCCTGCATACAAAAGCACGCGCGCGCCGTTCTCGCCCGCTTTCAGCCTCATTGCGCTTTCACCGCCAGTTGCCAGCGGATTGGTCCAACCGACCTTATCCGTAGTGAGAGCCGTCGCTCCGGCGCCTGCCTCGATTTCACCCGCGATGACCACGACGAAGCCATTATATGATGACGGCAGAACCTGCTCAAACTCGGCGCCTGGCTCAAGCCGAATTTCGACCAAGGTTACAGGCACGGCATTCTTCGTCGACGCGATGATCTCTGCCGAACAGCCACTGTAAACGGTCGTCTCGAAGCCGTCGCCGCGGTGTACCGGCATTTCATCCCGTCTCAGGATCTGCACCCTTGGCGCCATGTTGCGGTCCCGCTCGGGGAGAACCAGCCATAGCTGAAACAGACGCATCCCTGTTGAAACCTGGGTATCTTCCGAATGTACGATGCCGCTTCCGGCAGTCATCCACTCCACGTCGCCCTGGGCCAGACGTCCACCGGCATCTGCCATCGTGCCGTCAAGCATGAACGTGACAGTCTCCAGGCCGGCATGAGGGTGGGCCTCGCCGAATTGCCCCTCTCCGGTCACATGGTCGTCCGCCATTAAGAAGAACGGATCGGTCGAGGAAAAATCTCCCGGCGCGATGACGAGGGCTGCTTTATGCCGCTCGCCGGCGAAACCGGGCCCGAGAGGCGGTGTGGTCGTAGTCCTGTTGATGGACCTTTGAAGCATTTTTGCTGCACTCGTGAAGTTGAGAGGTGAAACCTGTCCGCTCTGTCAACGGATGTGTAGTGATTTTGAACGAGGCACCGCTCGCAACAAGTCACGATCCCCCGAACCCTATGTTGCCAAACCAGCAACGCCTCAGGCCACCTGAATTGCGTTACGCTGCTGCGGATTGATGCTGACAAACCAACAACGAGAGCACGATGATGAGACTAACGCAGCGTGTTCGCAGCTTTTTCCGTGAGGAAGCATGGGACTTTCCCGAGCATGAAAGACCAGTGGCAGCGGGGTCGCCGGCGACGCCAGAGCATGTCCTGACGCTGCGGATCGCCTATGCCCTAGTCGCAATTCTGGTCGGCCTGACAGGCGGACTGGGCAACGCACTGGTCATGGTCAATATCGCGGAGCTCCAAACGGGCTTGGCGTTGAGCTCCGTTCAGGCGGCCTGGCTGCCGACGGCCTATGCCATGACCAATATTTCTGCCAATCTGCTGCTGATCAAGTTCCGCCAGCAGTATGGTCTGCGTGTATTCACGCTGGTTGCCCTCGGCCTGTATGCTCTCCTCTCCCTTACCTATCTGTTGACCGCAGATCACTGGCTCACACTCGCCATCAGGGCTGCAAGCGGCTTTGTTGCGGCGGCGTTAACGCCGCTGTCTTTGTTCTACGCGATGCAGGCCCTTCCGGGCCGTTGGCGCGTCAGGGGGCTGATACTTGGCCTTGGTATCTCGCAATGCGCGTTCCCGCTTGCAACCGTCATCTCGCCATGGCTGTCTGCCGGATCGCATTGGCAGTCGATATTTCTGCTAGAAGCCGGTCTCGCATTTCTCTCTTTCGCCGCCGTCGGGGCGTTCCGGCTGCCACCCGCCGAGCGAGAGCGGGTCTTCGAACCTATGGATTTCCTCACCTTCCTGCTTTTGGGTGGTAGCCTCGCTCTGATTGCAGCAGTGTTGGGGCTCGGACGATTGGAGGGATGGATCGAGACGCCTTGGATCATTTGGTTTCTGTCGCTCGCGCTTCCGATGATCATCAGCGCGCTGATACTCGAGAACGGCCGGACCGCACCTCTCCTCAACCTGCGCTGGCTCGGGAGCGGTGATATCGTCCGCTTTGCTTTTGCAATTCTCATGGCCAGGATCGTCCTTGCCGAACAGAATGTTGCAACCAAGTTCCTGACGGCGCTAGGAGGCAGCGACGAACACATCAGAGCACTTTCGATCGTCAACTTTGTCAGCGCTGTTGCCGGCGTGATCGCGAGCGCAATCACGGTGAATGTCGAAAAACTGGTGATGCCCATGATGCTGGCGGTCACCGCAATAGCTGCCGCGACACTTGCCGACAGCTCCGCCACGAGTCTTGAGCATCTGCCCTGGTTTTATTTGTCCCAAGCGGTGATCTCATTCGCGGCCATGTTCTTTCTCGGGCCGGCACTGGTGTTAGGCATCACGAGCGCGCTGCAGAAAGGCGGCCGAGAACTCTTGAGTTTTATCGTCCTGTTTGGGGCGATCAATTCGATTGGCGCCCTCACCGGCCAGGCCTTGTTCGTAGCCTATATCGACGGCATCGCGACTGTTTCGCGAGATTGGGTCCTTGCCCATCAGAACGCCTTGCGCTTGGCAGCGGTGTTGGCTTTCTTCACCGCGGCCTATCTGGCTGTGCTCCTCGCAATTCGTATCCGCCATAAGCTGGCGGAAATCCGCCGGGAAAAACAGGTGTCCACTAGCGGTGCTGCCCCTTTCAATCAGGTTGGTCCGCCTAAGCGGCAGTCAGGAATGCCTTGGCACCCGCCGACCCTTTCGTTTCAGGCACGCGTGGTCTTGAGCGCTGTAGCGACAACCGGGGCAATACTTCTTTTGGTCGCAGTGTGGCCGCAGGGGCGCTAGGCGATATCCATGGCGTGGATGTCCGCCCATACCGTTTATCGATTTCGTCGCAGTGCCGGGGTCGATTAGATCTTGCTCAGGACGCAGGTAGCGTCCCGCAACGTGATTTGGAGCATTGCAGATGTCGGATAAGAAATTTCGTGTGGGTATTATTGGAGCAGACACTCACGCAAGCTGGGCAGGCGCATCGCATGTGCCAGCTCTGGCGTCACAAGCTCACCTGACGCTGGCGGCAGTCGCGACCCGACGCGAGGAAAGCGCCAAGGCGGCGGCCGAAGCATTCGGCGCAGAACTCTGGTTTGCCGATCCCTACGCGATGATCAGCGACGAAACCATTGACGTCATCACGGTCGCCGTGAAGGTGCCGGCGCACAAGGATCTTGTGATGGCGGCCTTGCAGGCGGGTAAAGCCGTCTATTGCGAAGCGCCTCTGGGCGCAACGCTGACGGAAACTAACGAGATGGCGGCAGCAGTCGGGTCTTTACATACCGCGATCGGCCTGCAAGGCCGGCATAATCCCGCCGTCCGGCGTGCGGCGGAACTGGTCGCGTCAGGAAAGCTCGGTCGCCTGATGTCAGCGCGTGTCGGCGCAACCACGTTCGGCTACGGTCCGCAATCTCCGAGCATGTACGACTATTTCAACAAGGCCGCTTCTGGCGCCAGCTTCATGACGATTACGGCAGGCCACGTGCTGGACGTCATCGAGGCTGTGCTCGGCAACATTGTGGAGGTCGATGCGCGCACGGAACTGCTCTGGCCGGAGATCGAGATCGTCGATACAGGCGAGACTTCACAGCGAGAGATTCCGGATCATCTCGATCTGATCGCCAAGACGGCAAGCGGTGCGCCTGTATCCGTGCAGATTCTGGCCGGTGTACCTGCTGATGAGGCGAGTTTTGTATTCGAGATCCGTGGTTCGCAGGGCTGGCTGAAGCTGACCGGCAATCATCTGGCAGGCGTACAGGTCGGAGACATTTTACTTTCATCGAGCCTGGAATTCGCTGCGCCCGATAGGCCGGTCGCGAACGGTGTCGGCCCAACAGCGGCCGATTTCTGGGCAGGAGCCGCTATCAATGTCGGGGAGGTCTATGCGTCCCTGGGGCGCGATCTGACGAATGGTACATACACCACTCCCGGTTTCGACCATGCCCGCCATAACAGCCGTTTGATCGCGGCCGTCGAGCTTGCGGCAAGAACTGGCGAACGGCAGCACATCGTGTAAGGCGCCGTAGAAAGGCTCGGCATTCGCAACGAATGTCGAGCCGGCCGTGAGCGCAATCAGTGTGGAAACGCGCGCAACAAAGCGAGCGCCGGCAATCTCGGAGATACCAGAAAGAAGGACGACATCATGCAAATGCGCAAGCTGGGTGAAAGCGGGTTGTTCGTGTCGGAATTGTGTTTCGGCGCCATGACATTCGGCGGAACTGACGGATTATGGGGAAAGGTGGGAAGACTTGGACAGGGGGATGCCGATGCACTGGTCAAGGCCGCTCTCGACGCCGGCATAAACCTGTTCGATACGGCAAACGTCTATGCGCACGGACGCAGCGAAGAAATACTGGGACGCTCGCTGAAGAACCTTGGTGTGTCGCGCCGGGATGTCGTGATCGCCACCAAAGTCGCCTCCGCCATGGGTGACGGACCAAACCATCGCGGCGCTTCGCGGAGGCATGTAATTTCCGAATGTCGGGCAAGCCTCGGCCGGCTGGGTCTGGACCACATCGATCTATACCAGATCCACGCATTCGATTCCGCGACACCGATCGAGGAAACGCTGGAGGCGCTCGATACACTCGTGCGGGCCGGGGACGTCCGTTACATCGGCCTTTCGAACTGGGCCGCGTGGCAGATCATGAAGGCGATCGGGATAACACGCGCCAGAGCCCTCGCACCTATCACGTCACTGCAGGCATATTATACGCTTGTCGGGCGCGATCTGGAGCGCGAGATCGGCCCGCTGCTCTCATCGGAACGTGTTGGCCTCATGGTCTGGAGTCCGCTTGCCGGCGGCTATCTCACCGGAAAGTATTCTTCCGGTGGCAACGCAGCAGGCGGTCGACAGACGGAACTGGATTTTCCACCCATCGATCGCATCCGGGGAGAGCCGCTGATCGCGGTCCTTAAAGCTGTCGCGGAGAAACACGGCTCCAGCCCGGCACAAATCGCGATCGCCTGGTTGCTGAAGCAAAGCGTCGTCTCGACCGTCATCATCGGCGCCAAGCGCGTCGAGCAATTGCAGGAAAACATTCGGGCCGCATCGATTGACCTGGACGATGACGACATGGCGAAGCTCGATGCGGTCAGCCGTCTTCCCGTCGAGTATCCTGGCTGGTTGCTGAACGCCGAAAACGGACACTCGCGCTGACATAGAGAATATGCTTGAGATCGATGAAGGATGGGCTTAATGATCCATGCCATGAATTTACATGGTATCGATCTCAATCTTCTGGTAGCCTTTGATGCTCTCAATTCCGAGCGCAATGTGACACGTGCCGGAAGCCGTATCGGCCGCACCCAGCCGGCCATGAGCGCGGCTTTATCGAGATTGCGGTTTCTGCTGCGCGACGAATTGTTCGTTCGTGGGCCGACCGGTCTTCAACCTACACCGCGCGCTGTAGAACTTGCCGAACCTATCTCGCTTGCTTTGCGGGAAATTCAGCGGACATTGCAATTCACACAGGGTTTTGATCCCGGCAAATCGACCATGTCTTTTTCCATTGCCGTTTCAGCACATGCAGGTTCAGTCATATTGCCGCGCCTCCTGTCACTGCTTGAGGAAAAAGCCCCCGGCATTGATATCAAGGTGAGGGATTATAGCAGCCGCGATGATGCGATTTCCCTGCTCGATAGCGGCGGCGTCGATCTGACGGTCGGAATTCCTCCCGCGCCCACGAGCCGGATCCTGAGTGCCCGTCTTTTCCAGGAGCGATTCGTTTGTATCCTGAGGAAGGATCATCCAATCCTCGGCCGCCCTTTCGATGCCCAGACGTTTCTGTCTCTGACACATATCCTGGTCGCCCCCGACAATGAGGGCCTGGATGTTGCCGATGCCGCATTGGCTTCGAAGAATTTCAGGAGGCGCGCGGCCGTGACCATTCCCCATATGCATGCCGCGCCGGCATTGGTTGCAGCGTCGGATATGGTTGCGACAGTCATCGAAAGCGTCGTTGCTCATTCAGGCTTTGCAGAGCGTCTCGCTGTCTTCGATTTCCCGCTCCCCCTAAACCCGATACCATTCGTGCTGTCGTGGCATCGTCGCAATGACGGGCACCCGGCACAGCAGTGGCTGAGAAACGGTCTGCTCGCCGCGTTTCCCCACGTGTGGCTCGCTTCAGAAAATATCTGCAGCGATCTTGCCCAGCAGTACTATTAGGCGGCCATCCGTATCGCCGCCAAGCAGCTCAGAACGCGGAACGCTCAATTGGCATCACACAGCCATCGGCGTCTGATGCACGACGATTGGCGCATGGAAAGGAACGCGGTCGTAAAGGTCAACGATGTCCTGGTTCATAAGGCGGACGCAGCCGGATGAAACAGCCTTGCCGATGGATTGCCATTCGGGATTGCCGTGGAGACGATACAGCGTATCTTCTCCATTTTGGAAAATATAAAGGGCCCGAGCGCCTAGGGGGTTATGGAGACCAGGATCCATCCCTCCGTTTGCGACAGAGTATTTTTCCAGTTCGGGTTGCCGGGCAATCATCTCGCTTGGCGGCTTCCATCTTGGCCAATGCTGACGCCAGTGGATATATCCGTTCCCTTCCCACGAAAATCCGTCGCGGCCGATGCCAACGCCGTATCGTAACGCGCTTCCGCCGTTTTCCACCAGATAGAGAAATCGCCTTGGCGTATCGACGACAACAGTTCCTGGCGCCTCCCCGGTCGGGTCAGCGACGCGCTGCCTGAGATATTCCGGGTTCATTCGCTCAAAAGGAACTGCGGGAACGAAATGTCCGCCGTCTTCAAATGCGGCGTAACGGGAAGCGAGTTCCGGGTCGATCGGTGAAGGCGTTGGATCGGTAATTCGCTGAGGCGAGTTCGACGCCGATCTTTCTTGCACTGTTGTGCATCCGCCGAGTATTGCCGGCGCCGCCAGAGAGCCGAGTACGAACGTACGGCGAGATATGAAACTGTTTGGATTCTGCATTATGGAAAGTGACCTTCGGGTTGGGCCTGGCATACATTGCTTGAATCGCACAGTATCCCCCCTCCGACCGAACATTCCATATCTGCATGAGTGATAGCCCTCATAACCGTCGGCTATGCCGTGACCGCTACCGCTGCTCCGCTGAGATCCCTTCAATGGTTCTGAGTCGCGGCATGACGAAGTCCGTAAATGCTCTAACGACCGGTCGCATAAACTTTGTGGACGGATAAGCAAGGAAAGCTTCGGTAGATCGGAGCCAATATTCGGGAAGCACCCTTACAAGTTCGCCGCTGGCCAGCAACTCCGATACGAGGTTCTTCTGCACCAGTCCAACGCCCCGACCACGTAAAAGTGCTGCGATCATCACATGCGCATTGTTCGTTGTGAGTATCGGCCTGACGACAACGTCCTCAGCGCGCCCGCCTGGTCCCAACAGGGAAATGGTGCTGCGCTGAGCGAGCATCTTCGGGGTACCGATGACGTCAAGCTCCGAAAGCCGTTGTGTGTCTTCGATCTCCCCCACCTGTTTCAGGTAACGAGGGGACGCGACGAGAAATCGCTCCACCCACCCGATGCGGCGTGCGATGACCTCCTGATCCTCGATTTTTCCGTAGTGAAGCGACAAATCGAAGTTATCATAGACCAAGTCGATTGTGCGCTCGTCGAGAGCCAGTTCGACTGAAATCCCGCAATGCTCATCCTGAAATTCCCCGACTATCCGTTCGAGATGGCCAACACCAATGCAAGATGGGGCGTGAATTCTCAGATTGCCTTCAATCTCACCTGTGTTGATGCGAACGCCCTCCAGCGCCGCGTCGATCGACGCGATCGCAACGCGGCTGGCCTCGTACAATTCGAGCCCATGCGCCGTCGGGCGAACGATTTTCGACGACCGCTCCAGAAGCCTGGCTTGAACGTGCCGTTCGAGGTTCGAAATATGCTTCGTGACCGCCGGCTGCGTTACCCCGAGGTCCCGTGCCGCAGCCGTAATCGAACCCTTCTCGACGGTGCGGATGAAGGCCTTCAAGGCAACGTTGATATCCATGATATTGCTCTTGGTTATAATCTTCCCCGGCCATAACCAAAAGCTTAGAATATGGCGTGATGATGTTTGGGAGCGGCAAACCGCCAAAATTTAGTGTGTCTGCCCACCGCAATCGGTCAATCATCTTGCGAGTGGACCAGCGCAAAACGGCGATCAACGGCTGGATGCCAGCCTGCTTCTGATTTCCGTCAGTAATCGTTTCTGCTGATTGTTCGTATTATCGAGGGCATGAAGCCAGAGCAGCGCTGCTGCTTGCTGTTTCCCACTTCTGCTTAGAGCGTTGTCGAAGTCTCTCATCCATGACCCGAGATGTGCGATGTAATCGTCGGCAAGCGCTGAAATCTCGCCGTCGTCGCTATCCGGCCCTAATGCATCGAAACGATGCCCCAGCTCTCTTACGGTAGCACCATGTTCGATATCTGCCAGTTGGTCGTAGAGCCGGGCCAGTTCTGCGCGCTGCTCTTTATCCAAAAGGTGTGACAGGAGTACAGATTGCTCTCGACCGGCTCGGACCGCTATAGGCTCTCGTCCCGCCTCCAGCGCCATCAGCGACGCGGCGAATTCCGGTGCCATGTCGGGCGGTCCTTTGCCGTCGCGCAGCGCTGCCACAATTCGGCGTTGATGATCGAGAAGTTCGATCTGCCGCGTCAGCCCGTCATGAAGAGCCTCTAAACTGCCTATGCTCATCCCGGTATGATCGTCGAGAAGCGTTGGGATTTGCGAGAGCGAAATACCGAGCGCGGTCAATCGAACGATACGCAGCAGCCGGATCAGATGCGGCAGGCCGTAAATGCGATACCCTTTATCCGTCCTTGGCGGCTCCGGCAAAAGTCCGATCTGGTGGTAGTGCCGCAGCGTGCGGATACTCACGCCCGCCAGTCCTGCTATCTCCTTGCTGTGCATGAGCCCCCCTCAGTGCTCGCCCCTCAAATGCCGTGCCAGAAAGCGCTCGATCCTTTGATAAAGTTCGATATTGCTATCCTCATTGATGAACCAGTGCCCTTCGCGCTCGTTCAGAAGATAGTCAACCTCCACACCATTGGCGCGTACCGTTTCCGCCACCAGATCCGCCTGTGCCTGTGCGACACGTACGTCGTTGGCGCCGTGGACCACCAAAAGCGGTTTGGAGATGCAATCAAGCCGGCTTGCCGGCGAGCGCGCAAGCATGTCCCGATTTTGCGTCTCGATGTCCGGATCGCCCATGTAAGCAAGGTAGGTGTTGATCAGCGCAGGCTGCACGAATGGGACGGCCCCATCCAAAAGCACGCGGAGATCGGACATGCCGGAATAGTCGATAGCGGCAGCGAAGCGCTCGGGCGTAAAGCTGGCGCCCACCAGCGCGGCATAACCGCCATAGGAACAACCGTAGATCGCCACCCGCGCCGGGTCAGCGATACCCTGCCCGATTAGCCAGTCGAGCCCGTCGATCAGGTCGTCATGCATTCGCCCGGAGAACTCCCCGATCGCGGCTTGCATGAACGCTTTGCCGTAGCCGGTCGAGCCGCGAAAATTCACCTGCAGCACGGCATAGCCGCGGTTGGCGAGGAACTGCACTTCCGGATCATAAATGCAGGCATCGCGATACCACGGCCCACCATGTACCAGAAGCACGGTCGGCAGCGCACACGGCTGATCCTTGGCGTCGAACCCGACGGGCAGCGTGACATGGCACGGCAACGTCAATCCGTCGCGCGACGTCACATCGATGGGTCGTACGCTCGCCAGCCGCTCGGCTGAGAGCTCTGAAAATCGCTCGCCAAGCACATACGCTTCGCCGCTCTCATGTTCGTAAAACCATGTCGTGCCGGGATGTCGGTCATCCCAAAATTCGATCACCCATTTTCCCCCACCGGCATCGCAGGAAATGTGCCCTATTTCCCCGGTTGACAGCCGCTGTAAGCTATCTAGCACGGCGGCAAAATGCGGGTTCAGCGGCCGTATCTGCTGTCTTTTGCCAAGGTACCGTAGTCCCAGCAGCTCGCCTGTCACAAGATTGGTGATCAGGCTGGACGGAAAGCGCGGATCGGCCTCAGGTCGCGGCGTATCGAGGCTGCAATCGGGTTGGCTGTCGATTACCCTTTGTCTGCCCGTCGCAAGGTCGATGGCGGCAAGATAGGTGTGGTCGCTCCCCGTATTGCAGCCGACGAAGATGCTCTTTCCATCCGCCGCAACCATCAGCGGCATCGGCCCGATTGGCTGGTCACGCCCCTTAAGTCTGGCCAACGTGATGAAAACCCCGTTCTCGTAGCGAGCCAGTTCGTGGTCACCGGCGTCGTCGATGATAAAGGCGTGCATCGGACTGTTCGGTGTAACGATCCAGCGTACGAAGCGATCAGGACTTTCTGCAGCGATCTTGGTTTCACCATTTTCGATATCGACCTCGTATAGGTCGATCAGGCCCGGACTTCTGAGGTTCATCTGCACGAAAGCCTTGCCCGGAAGCGCGGCGGAAAAGTCCAGTCCCATCACCCGCACGCCGGCAAAGGGCGTCAAGTCGACAGTTGTCGCCTTTCCGCAAACCGTCTCTGCCCCGTCCACCTCCACGCGTTGAAGGTGCCAGTTCTCGTCGCCCCGGCTGTCCTGCACGAAGAGAATGTAGCGAGCATCAGGCGTCCAACTAAAGCCGTCGATATTGCGCGTGTCATCGCCCGTCAGTCGCCGCGCCGCGCCTTGTCCGACAGGCCGCACCCAGATGTTCAACCGGCCACGCCAGGGCGCAAGATAGGCCACCAGCCGGCCATCGGGTGAAATCTGCGCCCGCGAAAATTCTGGCGTTCCGAACAGCGTTTCAATCGGGATGAGATCAGGTGCAGTCATGTCGAACCTCGCATCGTCGACGGACCCTTCGCGGGCCGCCCACACTCAAACAATATCGACACACTGCCTGAACTATGACGTCGCGTCGGGGTCAACCGTGAAAGCTAGCTTGGTCCGGCAATCAGGTAATTTCTGCGTAACTGTGAAAACCCATAAGCGTCCGGCGGGAACGCGCTTCGCTCTCGCAATCCAATGAACTTATCGAGAAGAAGGTACATCAAATGAGCAAAGACTCCCCGGATCACGTTTTCATGCGACGCTTATCTGTCGGAACGGTGTTCGCAGGCCTCCTTATCCTGACCGGCTGCCAGACACCAGAACAGGAACGCTACGCCGATCTCGACACCTGCTCTGGAATGGGCGCGCGATACGGATCATCATCTCATACCGGATGCATGTTACAGCAGCAGCAGCGTCGTGACGACGCGCAATTGCGGACCCTCGAGGCAGCTAGGCTAAGCCAGATCATGGCAGAAGATGCGCGCCGGCAGCATGAGCGCATGAAAAGAGAGAGACGGCGGGACTAGTTTCGAGTTCGGTGGGAGGCTGAACCGATCAATACCGATCTACTGAAGCGGCCGCCGGCTGATGAAGGCCAGTCTCGAGACGTTTGCCCTCAAGCCTCTCACCACTGATGCGCCCCCTCTACGGAATCCGCATCCAATCGAACCCCAAAGATCGGAAACCAACTGCTCATGTTAACGCCCTTGCGTACGCCTTATCCAACGCCACAGAACGCAGTTTATTGTTGTGAATGCAGCTTTTTTTGCCTGTTTGTAACGACGATGCGGTGACGCTGCTGAATCGCGGAATCCAGCCAGCCGTTTTGGATGCGATATCGGGGATAGTGCGCACAGACCTTGCCGTGCAGGTCTATCTCAGCGGAAACGTCCTCAATGCAGCATCAGCAACCGTCGCGGTCAACCTCGGAATCGAAGTAATGCTCATTGCGATCCCATCGTTTCTTGTGCCTCTTTCGGCGTCGTGTTCGCGATGATTTTTGCGGCGGTTATGGTGTCACGCTGCTCCGATTGGTCCTTATGCGGCTGCGATGATCCCTCACTCCATCACGGTCCTGATTGAGTTCCAGGCCTATATCGTAGCGGCCTTCGGCGCCCATTTAACCGGTCGCACCATCTTCCTTCTGTGGCGGGAGGAAAGCGGGCGGGCGGCAAAAGATACGGGGCTGCAGCCACTCACGTCCTAACGCTTCACGCGCTTATCGTCCCCGCTCCTTTTCTTGGGCGCGGTCTACGAAGCCTTTGAAATCATCAATCTCGTGAGGTACTTCATTTAGCAACATGAAAATCTTGTTGGTCGAAGACGATCCCGAAATGGCCGAAGCGCTTCGAACAGCGCTTTCGAGGCATGACTTCGTACTTGCGGCGGTGGCGGATCTCGCCATGGCGCGAGAAGCGATCGCCGTCGAAGGATACGATGTTGTTCTCATCGACCGGCAGCTTCCAGACGGCGACGGGAGTAGTTTGCTCGCCGAGATCCGGCAAACAAGCAATCCACCGCGCTCGATAATCATCTCTGCCATGGGATCCACGAAAGACAGGATTGCCGGGCTTAACGGCGGGGCCGACGACTATCTGCCCAAGCCGTTCGAGGTCGATGAACTGGTCGCCCGCCTTAACGCAGTGGCCCGCCGAACGCCTGAAGCCAAGGCAGACATCATCACGACCGGCAATATCCGGTATGATCGGGTGACACGAGACCTGTACGTCAATGGCATCCGGCAGGAACTCGCTCGACGAGAGCTTTTGATCATCGAGTCGCTTCTCAAGAATCTCGGACGAACGGTGCTGCGGTCTTCATTGGAGGAAAGCGTTTACTCGTTCGACGACGAGATCCAGTCAAATTCGCTGGAAGCCAACATGTCGCGCCTGCGGCGCAAACTGGCGGATGCTGGTGCGGATATCGTCATCCGTAACATTCGCGGCGTCGGATATTTCCTCCATGAGCAGAAATAGCAAGTCTCACCATTCGCTCCGCTGGCGCTTCACTCTCGGCTTCATCACACTTCAGCTCCTCACCATTGTCGCCTCGTTCGGGGTCGTTCTATACATCGCGGCGTTGAGTGCTCCCCGTGGGGCGGTCCCATCCACGTGGTACCCGCAGGAGATAGCGAAATCCGTTACAATTGACCAAAATGGCGTCGTGGCGGTCCGGCCTACGCAGGCACTCCGAACTGTGATGGCTAAGCGGCCTACATCATGGTTTGCGGTTCGTCTTGCGGATGGCACAACACTCACCCATGGGGTGATCTCGAGGGACATCGGTGAGAACGCTGCTTTTCTTGACAATTTTCGCAGCGTCGAACTGCGCGGCTACGTCGATGCCCCCGATCGACAGGCCACGATTGATAAAATTCAGACCGCAGCAGGTGAAGCGACGATTATGGCTGGTGGCGTTTCGATGTCCCTTTACCAGCTCGTTTTTGTCGTAGGTCAGATAACGATCGGCGTGCCCGCCCTCATACTTCTTTTTGTCACCCTCGTCGATGTCCCTTGGGTGACAAAATGGTCGCTTCGCTCCCTCGGGAAGCTCACCGACCGATTGAACAAAGTCGATTTTGAAGCCGGGGCGGTGTAGTAAACGAAACCGGACTGCCCAGAGAGCTGTTGCGGGTCGTCAGGGAGATCAATCGCGCCCTCAATCAGCTCGACGCCGGATTCGAGAAGACAGAGCGCTTTTTCATTAACGCAGCTCACGAACTACGCACGCCCCTCGCCATAGTTCAGGTCCGTGCAGACACCTTGCCGCAAAGCGAGGAGAAGCTTCACATTCAAAAGAGCATCAAACGGCTGACCGGACTGACTGCGGAAAGAAACGGAACCCAAACGTCCTATGTCGCTTCTGAGCATGATCTTCCAAAGTAAGATAATGCTGCCGCAGGAGAGCTCCACGAAGTCACCTCCTATACTTCTGACGGGTGGATCGGGTACCGAATGTAACTGGAGGCCTCCCCTGCGCTTCTGTGGCACACGCTCTGTTGTTTCACATGGCAGAGGTCGCTCGTGTTAGACAGCGACCTCGCCTTTGTCGTGCTCGTTTGCGGCTAGGGCGCCGCCCTCGAGATGATAGACCGACGGTTCCTCCGAGAAATATGCCTGTATGCCTCTCATGAACTCCTCATGGTCTTCGCTCGCTTCGAAACCTGGAGTGTGATCCTCAAGCGAGCGCCATCGCACGATTAGGTTGAAGACCTTCGGCGTTTCGATCCCCTGAGCCAGAACGTGACCGCGGTACCCCTGCGCACGTGTGAGCAGAGGAACAACGCTCTCGAATGCCTGCCTGAACTCTCTGATCTTGTCCTCATAGACGGGCAGCACGGCGATCTCATAAATCATGGTTGCACCTTTGTGTCGGCCGACGGGCCAATGGCGATCGCGATCTTACCCCGCAAACCGTTATTGGGTTTCTCGAGCAGCGCATGGGCAAGCGGAAGGTCGGCGAGTGAATAGACGGCGCCTACGTGCGGCCGCAGCTGACCGCGTTCCACCAGTGTGCTCAGCTCGTCAAGCTTGCCCTGGTTCTGCCTCGTGAAGACGAAGTGGTAGCTCGCGTTCTTACCCCATGCCTCAATGAGGTTCTGCGGCTGTGCAATGTCCACGATCGAGACAACGCGACCAAGGTGCGCGAGCACCTTCGGGCTGCGGGACAATGTGTCGCCGCCGAGGGTGTCGAACACGACGTCTACCCCGAAGCCTTCGGTTTCCCGCATGATGACGTCGACATAATCTTCTTTCCTGTAGTCAATGACGACATCTGCCCCGACACTTCGCGCAAACTCGAAGTTTTCTTCGCGCACGGTCGTGAAGACCTTCGCGCCGATGGCTTTAGCGACCTGGATAGCCACATGCCCTACCCCTCCCGCGCCACCATGGATCAGGATGCTTTCTCCCACCCTGAGGGAGGCACGCGAGACAAGGGCTTCCCAGGCTGTTCCGCCGACCAAGCTGAGGCTGGCGGCTTCCAGATGGCTGAGCGCACCGGGCTTCCTTCCAATGATATTCTCGTTTGCAACGTGGTACTCGGCGTAACTTCCCGGACCATCGAATATTTGCGGCGTATACCAAACTTCGTCTCCAACCGAGAACATCGTCACGCCCGTTCCCACCGCTTCGATAACGCCGGACACGTCATGCCCCGTAATGGCCGGCAATGGCACATAGTCACAATAGTCGCCGCGCCGAACCTGATAATCCAAGGGATTAACGGACGTGGCATGGACGCGAACCAGGACTTGTCCCGCTTGGGGAACTGGCTTCGGCACGTCGGAAAGGTCGAACGATTCCGGGCCACCGAAGCGAGTGAGGACGGCTGCTTTCATGGACTTGGTCATGGTGATATCCCTTTAATAGTAGCCTTGACGGGCCCACCCATTATGGCGCCGTCTGGTTGGCTCTATTTGATCTCTCACGATTGTCTTCGGTAGCACCTCCGTTTTAGGATCAGCTTCAACAAAAATTTGGAAGTCATCTCATGGACGTGGACGATTTGAGTCTCTTCGTGCGTATCGCCCAACTGCACAGCATCAGTGCCGCAGCCCGCGATTTGGGTTTGACGCCCGCTGGCGCTAGCGCCAAACTGGCCGCTCTTGAGCGGAAACTCAGCGCCAGGCTTCTCCATCGCACCACGCGGCAAGCGTCATTGACCGAGGACGGCCTCGCCTTCCTGCCACATGCGGAACATATTGTGCTCGCAGCGGAGGCTGCCCGAGCGGCGCTTGGTCGAGAGCAAGCTGCGCCTCGCGGCACCTTGCGAGTAGCCGCCCCCGCCTCGTTCGCGCGAATGCATATTGTGCCGGGTCTGCCCGACTTCTGCAGGCAATATCCCGACTTGGCACTTGATTTGCGCATTTCAGACAGCATCGTTGATCTGGTCGAGGGTGCCTTCGATGTGGCAGTTCGTTATACCGAGCTCAGCGACTCATCCTTTATCGCGCGACGACTTGCTCCGGACAATCGGGTGCTGGTCGCGTCACCCGACTATCTCGAGCAGCGCGGGCGGCCGACGACGCCCGACGAGCTGGCGGAACATTCTTGTCTCGTCGTCGGCACTTTGGATCTCTGGACGTTTCGAGGGGAAGGTGAGGAGGTGATCGAGCGGCGTGTCACGCCGAGCCTTCGCATCAATGACGGCACTGCAGTGCGCGACGCGGCTTCTGCCGGACTTGGCATCGCTCTTATGGCCACGTGGTGCGCATCGAACGAGTTGCTATCTGGCGCCCTCGTTCCAGTCGTTCCAGAATATCCACTAATCTCAACACAGACACTTTGGGCGTTGTATCCCAGCTCTCGCGAACTGGCGCCGAAAGTGAGAGTGTTCATCGACTGGCTTGTCAATCGGTTCGGCAATCAACCCTACTGGGATAAAGGGCTAGAAAACATCCTCGATCACGGTCGATATACCTGATGTGCGGTTCCGATGCGCGCGTGAACACGAGTTCATACCGAATCGGCAGCATTTGCGCTTGAACGACATGATGTCACGATCTGATGGATTGACGAGGCAGAAAAGACCTTGGGACGTAAACAGTTCGATCAAACGCAAGGGGCGGACTGAGTTCGGAGCCGTTAGAAGATCGAAACGAAGTGCTGCAGGTGGCTGAAGGAAACCGGCTTCATTTTGCGCTCTCGCGTTTGAAGAGCCGTATAATATTTATCTACCAATTATAGACCCGTAGATCGACCCTCTTCACTCACTGCCTCTTGAACCCGAGGATGACCATCGCGCCAGTAAGCGTCGCCGAAGCCGCATAGAGGATTGCGCCAGTCGAGCCGAAGCCCTCGACGATGAGACCGCCAATTGCCCGCGCCTGTCGCTATCGCGACCTGAAAAATCGACGACAGAAGCGCACCAGCGCTTTCGGCGTGATCGGGCGCTGCTCGCGCATTCCAGATCGAGATCGCCACGGGGAAACCGCCGAAGGCAACGCCCCAAAGAGCAGTCGCCACGAACGCAACTCCTGCGATTGTGCCGAAAAGGCTGAGCGCGAATGCAGCACCGGCTATCAGGAGTGAGAATAAGGCGACGGCCCATGCGGGATTGCGCGCGGCGATGACTCCGCCGACGAAATTTCCCATGAAGCCCCCAAGGCCGAAGACCAGGAGAGCGAGCGAGACGGTCGAGATGTCGAGGCGCGGGACCTCCTCCAAAAAGGGGCGAATGAAGGTGAAGCCGGCGAAGTGCCCTGACATCACGAGGAATGCCGTTACAAAACCGATCGCCACCGAACGGCGCGACAGCGTCGTTTTAAAGGAGTTCAGACCGGGCGCGGCCATAGCAGGTAGCTTGGGAAGGGCCAGTACCTGGATCGCCAGCGCAGCCAAACCGATGCCGGACGCAGCGAGAAAAGTGGCGCGCCAGCCCCATAGTCCTCCAAGAAAAGTGCCCAGCGGTGCAGCAAAAACTAACGCGAGGGAGATACCCATGATGATGATCGAAATTGCCCGCGGCACCTTGTCGGCAGGGACCAAACGCAAAGCGAGCGCCGCCATCATGGCCCAGAAACTACCGAGAGCGAAGCCCAGAATCGCGCGAGCGGCCAAGAGTATTGTGATGCTGGGTGCATAGGCCGAAAGGATGTTGGAAATGATAAGCATCGCCGTCAGGCCAAAAACAATCTTCTGTCGGTCCAGCTTGCCTGACACTAAAATAAGAGATGGCCCGGCGATTGCAGCGATGGCGGCTGTAGCCGTAATAGCCTGGCCAACCACACCCTTGGAAACACCCAATTCATTCGCTATTCGCTATCGGCGTCAGCAAACTGATCGGCAAGAACTCCGCAGTGACCAGGCAAAATGCTCCGAATGCAAGCGATAATACGGCTAGCCACGCAGCGGGCGGCTCGTCAAACAGATCATCGCGCTCTTTTGTATTCGCTAGCTCAGA
The DNA here is from genome assembly GCF_001005825.1 of Rhizobium sp. LC145. Classification (GTDB taxonomy): domain Bacteria; phylum Pseudomonadota; class Alphaproteobacteria; order Rhizobiales; family Rhizobiaceae; genus Neorhizobium. Next base: position 13,728 of record NZ_LBHV01000006.1, on the reverse strand, counting down.
CAAGGGATTTCCTTCGGATTATGCCGGACCCTCCTCAGCGTGGTTGTTTTCGGTCCCACCAAGTGGCGACCATCCAGCGGCGTCTTGCAACCGTGTCTGTGAAAGCCTGCGTTGAGCCGTTGATTGGTCGGTGAGGCGTCGATATCGATGGGGTCGTCGAAGCGAATTTTGCACTTCGCTGCGACATTTTTCAGGATGTGAAACCGCCATCAGCCCGGATGTCGGCACCCGTTACAAAGGAGGCCTCTGGACTTGCAAGGAATGCGACAACGCTCGCAATTTCCCGAGGCTTTCCATAGCGGCCAGCCGCGATACGCGAGATTTGCATAGCCGCAAACTCGCCATCTGCAGGATTCATATCGGTGTCGGTTGGGCCCGGATGTACTGTGTTGACTGTGATGCCGCGTGGCCCGAGGTCATGAGCCAGGCTTCTATTGAAGCCGGCGACTGCCCCCTTGGTGAGGCCGTATGCTGAGAGCCCAGGAACCCCGGCATATTTCGTAATTGAACTGCCGATCTGTATGATCCGGCCGCCATCCTTCATATGACGTACGGCTTCCTGCGTAGCAACGAAAACGCCTGTTACGTTGACGGCGAGCATTGCCTGATAGTCATCGAACGCGATTTCGTCGATCGGACCGGCGAAGGCGATCCCTGCATTATTTACAAGAATGTCGAGGCCGCCGAACCTATCGACCGTCTCGGCGACGGCGGCTCGTATCGCATCCGGATTAGCGGCATCAGCTGCAATAGCCAGGGCGCGACCCCCCGCTTTCTCTACGGCGACGGAGACTTCCTCAGCCTTCGCAGGTGATCCGCGATAGGTGAAGGCAACCTGAGCGCCGTCGGCTGCTAAACGCTGGACGATTGATGCGCCGATAGATCGTGATCCACCGGTGACAAGTGCGATCTTGCCGCTCAGTGGAAGATATCGAGACGAGGTTAATTCAGTCATTTTTTTCACTCCTTTTACGTGTCTGTGGAGTGATATATTTGCCCATTCCTATCCTAGTTTATTAGCGTAATATCGGTTGGATCATATTCAAGCATGTGTTGAATATGGGATATTCAATGCAGTCCAACTACCACGCTTTTCAAAGAAGCTAACAAGGACGTGTGGACATTAGCCGAGACTGCCTGCAAACCGGGCACTGAGGCGCTCGCGACGGAAATATTCAGTATAGAAGTCGATGAAAGCGCGTGTTTTTAGCGGTTGGAGCACGCGGCCTGAGTAGTAGAGCGAGATAGATCCGGCATCGGCATACCACTTCGGAAGGATACGTTCGAGCGCGCCACTTTCCATATGCGGCAGCACATCGGGTACGGCCAACAATGCAATGCCCAACCCCGCGATTGCCGCCTGCACCATGGGCGCGGCGTCGCTCATTACAATTGTCTCGTTGAGGAGCGCGCGCTCTTCGCGTCCTTGAGCGTCCCGCATCAACCATTGCCTGATCCGGCCCGAATTCGAGGACCGCATCAAGATTCCGGCATGATCGGCCAGATCGGCGGGGCTGGCCGGCCGGCGACGTGCAGCAAAATAGCTGGGCGATGCGACCGCAATAACGTGTATGGGTGCGAGCGTCGTCGAAACGATGCCAGGATTGAGTTCGAAACCACCGCCGATCGCGGCGTCGAAACCCTCGGCGATAAGATCGACCTTGCGGCTGTCGAAATGCCAGTCAGGTCTGACGCCCGGATAACGGGCCAGAAAGTCGGGCAGTGCGGGGAGAACGTATCCCATCGCGAACGACAAACTCATGCTGAGCTTCAAAACGCCGACGGGCTCGCCCTTCGTTTGTGATGCGCCGTCGATTGCCCTTTGAAGGTGGTTCAGGCTGTCGCCGATGCTTGCCAGAAACGACTCCCCCGCCTCGGTCAGGGTCAGCTTCCGCGTTGAGCGGTGAAACAGCCGTATACCGAGGTTCCGTTCCAGCATTGCAACATTCCGGCTGACTGCGGCCGGTGTGATGGAGAGACGCCGTGCAGCCCCAGAAAAGCTGCTCGCTTCTGCGCTTCGAACGAAAGCTTCGAGGTTTGCCAGTGTCTCCATAAAACGCAACCTTCAAACGTTGATTGAAACTAAAACAATTCATTTATGACTTATGCTGCGTGTATTTGCCAGCCATATTCCAGCCAACAGCAGCACCGGTTTTCTGCAACGCCAACCGCATCAGGCCCAGGATGCAGCGGGAAAACCGACCCTCGCAGACAAAATTCTCACGAACCGTAAAGGAGTGGGTCATGACCGTAGGAATTATCGGAGCCGGCAATATAGGGGGTGCATTTGCCACTGCGCTCGGCAAGGCGGGAATCGAAGCCGTGATCGCAAACAGCCGAGGACCGGAAAGCCTCACGATGCTTGTTTCGAAGCTAGGCAGCACGATCCGGGCTGGAAGCCTGCAAGAGGCCGCGGCGCAAGACATCGTTCTCGTGGCTGTCCCGTGGTCAAAGATACCTGGTGCGCTCGCCGGTTTGAACTTCGACGGCAAGATCGTAATCGATGCCAACAACTCTATCGAAGCGCCGCTTTACCGGCCGGCGGACCTTGGCGGCCGCACCTCTACGGATATCTTCACCGCCCTCGTGCCAGGCGCGCGCGTCGTCAAAGCGTTCAACCACCTGACGCCAAAGCAACTGTCGGGCGACCCCCGCTCTGAAGGAGGCAGGCGCGTCCTGTTTTACTCGGGCAACGATATGAGGGCGAAGGCTGAGGTCGCCGCCATCATTGATCGCCTCGGCTTCTTCGGGATCGATCTCGGCGGGCTCGCGGTCGGCAGCCAGCTGGTTCAGTTTCCCGGCGGCCCGCTGCCCGCTCTCAACCTCGTCAAGTTCGATTGAACATCGCTGCGCTCCTTCCTTCTGCAATCGGAACGCCGCGCCATCTGGAATACGGAGACAAGATCATGACAAGAATCGTTCAAATGCAGTCGGCCGGCGGACCGTCAGTCTTGCAAGTCATCGAGAAAGACCTGCGCGCGCCCCGTGCCGGCGAGGTCAGGCTCATTCAAGATGCGATCGGCCTCAACTTCGTCGATACGATGGTACGAAAAGGTCAGTATCCGATGGCGTTGCCAGCGGTCCCCGGTTTTGAAGCGGCCGGGACGATCACCGAGGTCGGATCCGGCGTCGAGGGGCTGTCGGTCGGCGATCGAGTCGCTTACTTCTTTTCGGAAGGCGCGTATGCCACCGAGAGGATCATTCCGACCGGGCCGCTCGTCCGCCTGCCCGCCGATATCTCGAACGAGATCGCGGCGACCTACCTGGCAAAGGGCGGGACGGCTTGGATGGGGATGCGTGGTCTCCACAATCTCAAATCCACCGACACAGTGCTGGTACTTGGGGCATCGGGAAGCGTGGGTGCTATCCTGTCTCGCTGGGCGAAGTCGCTGGGTGCTACAGTGATTGGCGTCGCCGGATCGCCGGATAAGCTCGACAAGGTCGCGGCCGGTGCTACTCATGCCTTCCACGCTGGCGAACCAGATATCGCCGCCAAGATCCGTGCGATCGCACCTGACGGTGTCGACGTCGTTTATGATTTCGTCGGCCGGGCGACCTTCTCGTTGGGCGTGTCAAGCGTCCGAGATGGTGGTGTAATTGCCGCGATCGGAGCCGCGTCGGGTCAGCCAGCGCCGGCCTCTGATGTTGTGCGACGAGGCGTTGATGTCCGCAGCGGCGGTGCCCCGCAATACGTCCGGGGACCGACAGTCGAGATCGCAACCTCTCAGCTATGGGATGCGCTGCGCTCAGGCATCTTCAGTGATCTCGAAACCGTCCGCTATCCGTTCGACGAGATAGCCCGCGCGCATGACGACATGGACAACCGCCACTTGAGCGGTCTGCCGGTCCTGATCGCGTAATCCCGAAAATAATCGGGCGGCGGCAGGCCGCACGGACGCCCGCCGCAAGGCGGCCCGGCGAAACATTTCCCCTGTCGATAAAGAAAGGAAAAGATCGATGAGTGAATTAGCAGGTAAACGTGCGCTTGTGACAGGTGCGTCCCGCGGCATCGGAGCCGCGATCGCAATCGCACTGGCCGAAAAAGGCGCCGACGTAGCGATCACGTATGAACGCGCCGCTGATCGGGCAGCGCAAGTTGTCGCAACGATCGAAGGCAAAGGGCGCAAAGCGTTGGCTATCCAGGCTGACAGCATGGACCCCAATGCGGTCAAGCGGTCGGTTGATGAGGCGGCGCAGGCGTTGGGCGGCCTCGACATCTTGGTGAACAATGCGGCTATCGCGATCTACAAGGATGTGGCGGATTTCACCGTCGCCGAGATCGACGCCCTCTTCGCCGTAAACGCTCGCTCCCCGGTCCTGGCATCGCAGGCCGCGATGCCGTATCTCGGCCAAGGCGGCCGGATCGTCACAATCGGTTCCGCAGGCGCAGAACGCATTGTCGGACCATCGACGGTTTATTCGATGACTAAATCGGCACTCCAATCATTTACCCGCGGTCTGGCGCGAGAACTTGGCCCCCGTGACATTACTGTCAACCTCATTCAGCCGGGATCAACCAACACGGAAATGAACCCGGCCGAGGGCGAGTTCGGAGATTTCCAGCGTGCTCTGATTCCGCTCGGCCGGTACGGCGAGCCGGAGGATGTCGCGGCTGCAGTGGCATTCCTCGCATCTGGTGCGGCCCGGCAAATCACCGGAACCATCCTGACAGTTGATGGCGGCACGCTAACCTAAGACATGCCGACGGATCCATGGCTTGTAACGTAGGAGGTCTCAGAGTGGGGGCTAGCCGATATCATCAACTACTAGCTTTCCACTCTCACTCCACGAGGTGGCTTTGGAGCATTGGATCGAATGGCGTGATCGAACCGCGTCTAAGTCGCGCGTCTTTCAGGAACGGACTGGCCATCGGCTGGGGTACACCCGCCTCGGAATCGTGTTCGGTGAAACACTCCGATTGCAGTTCTCAACGTGGCCAGCGGTCTGTGACCGCACTCACAGGCCGGACATTTGACTACACCCTCTGAAAGCGATTTGCGCTGAAGCCCTTGCCAACCGGCCGCTCCACATATGGGTCAGAGCCAATATGCCATGTTGGAACATGAACTTGCACGGGGAGTGACACGCATGTTGGGTGGGTTCCGGAGATAACAACGTAGGGTTCCTCAAATGGCGGCTTCTGCGACACCCGGGTATCGATATCATCCTGACATCGATAATTTGGAGATCCCGACATGCCCGCAGTACTCGTCCACGGCGTACCTGATACCCACCGACTCTGGGACACCGTCCGCTCTTATCTTCAACGCAAGGATATCGTTACGATCGATCTCCCCGGCTTTGGCAATCGGTTGCCGCCAGACTTCAAGTCAACAAAGGAAGAGTATCTCGACTGGCTTATCCACCGGATCGCTGAGATCGGCGAACCCGTAGATCTGGTCGGTCATGACTGGGGCTGCCTGCTGACAGGCCGTCTCACGTCGATCCGACCGGATCTGGTGCGGACCTGGACCGGCATCAGCGGGCCAATTGATCCGGAATATCCCTGGCACTATCTCGCCAAGATCTGGCAGACCCCAGGTGAGGGCGAGCAATGGATGAAGGAGCTCGACCTCGAGGAATTTGCGGCGAAACTCGTCGAGGCCCAGATGCCGAAAGATGCGGCGGATGAATCGGTTCGGCATCTCGATGCCACCATGCGGGCGAGCATTCTCGCACTTTACCGTTCCGCAATCGAGGTCGGGGCGGAGTGGAAACCGGGTTTGAGTAGCATAACTGCGCCAGCGTTGGTGATCTGGGGCCTGGACGATCCGTTCCTGCCGCACCGCTTCGCTGACGAGCTCGGCAATGCCACACACGCACGCGCTGTCGTGAAGCTGCGCGCCTCGCATTGGCCAATGATAGAGCGCCCGGCCGATGTTGCGCGCGAACTCGAGACCCATTGGACCCACGTTTAACTCTCTGCGCTGCATCACTTCGGCTCAACCCCACGCAGCCGCAACGCGAACGGCAATGCTTGGTCACTCGCTAAGCACCCGAGCATTTGTCCAAAAACGAAACCATGGTGAAGCAGCACGGCGAGCATTGCCCAGGCTGCACCAGACAGGAGCACGCGTACATGACAAACTCAGCAATCACCCGGATTGGCGTCGGCATCATCGGCGCCAGTGCCGATCGAGGCTGGGGCGGAATTGCCCACGTCCCCGCGCTGCGGGCGCTCGATGCATTCCAGATCCGCGCTGTCAGCACAACTCGTATCGAGAGTGCGAACGCGACCGCTAGCCGACTGGGCGCCGATCTTGCCTTTGACACACATCAGGCGCTGGTCCTGCGGCCGGAGGTCGACTTGGTGGTGGTTGCGGTCAAGGTGCCGGATCACAAGCAGATCGTTTCCGACGCGCTCGCCGCGGGCAAGATGGTCTACTGCGAATGGCCGCTCGCGCGAAACCTATCGGAAGCCGAAGTGCTGGAGGGGGTTGCCCGCGAACGGCGGCTGCGCACGGTTATCGGGTTGCAGGGCGGCCTCCACCCGCCGATCCGCTATCTCCGCGACCTCGTCCGGCAAGGCGTGATCGGCATGCCGCTCAGCACGAGCGTTCGGGCGCATCTGAACGACGAAATGTGGGTCGGCCGATATGACCGGCCATTCGAATACATGGCTCGCGCAGAAAATGGCGCCACGCTTCAAAGCATCATGCTCGGCCACGCGCTCCAACCGCTCGCGCACGTACTCGGCGCATTTGAGAGCCTGTCCGCCGTCGTGGCCAATCAGCGCGGCGACGGCATCCGCCTCTCGGATGGCACTTCCCTCGTGAAGGACGCGCCGGACGAGATCATCGTCGCCGGTGTTCTCGAAGGCGGGATCGTCACTTCGCTGCACTACAGTGCCGGGCAGTCCGCCGGCTTGGTGTGGGAGATCCAGGGCACGGAAGGCAGTCTACACGTGGAGACGGCGTCGGGTTACATCCACTTCGGCGACGTGACCATCACGTTGCGCCGCGGTAGCGAGCCTGTCCAGCAGCTACAGGTTCCGCCCGCATATGCGGCTCCCGACCTGCAACTTGAGGCGCCCGCGGCGGGTGTCGCCCGCCTCTACGCCCAGCTCGCCGCCGACCTCCGCGACGGAACCGCAGATGCGCCGGACTTCGCAGTCGCACTCAATCGTCATCGGGTGCTCGAGGCGATCACACAGGCCGCTGAAACGGGTCATCGCCAGCGTCTGTCCTATCCCGTCTAGTCAACATCAATCTCTGAAAACTCTGGAGGGGCCCGACCATGGCCCTCAACCGCCAGCAGAGGCACCATGGCGTCTATCGAGGCCATACTTAAGACGAAGAGGAAAAAAACCAATCCGCCCGAAGCGGATTCTCGATCGCATGCGCATTGGCCAATCTCCTCTAAAGTTTGCCTTTGACAACAAGCCACCCTTCATCCCGCGGAGGCTGAACTTCGGGGACTAGCGTAGCTACTTCACCACACTCCTACTGCTGAGTAGATCGGCGTGCCTCGAGCTTTAGCGTTGCTCTAAGGTTTGCGGCATCGTCGCTTGGCGTCAGATTGAACAAGCGACGATAATCACGATTGAATTGAGAGATGCTCTCGTAGCCGACGTCATAGGCGACAGCGGAGATCGTGTTAGCACCCATCGCGTCGGTCAACATACATGGCCGGTATTCGGCCGCACTTCTCTTTGCGTCCTCGGCGGCGACCATCATTGTCTCCGGTCGCGACCTACTGCCATATGCAGAAAGCGCCCCGATGGACGGCAATCTGCGGCTTGCCGTTATCGCGCTACTCCTTCCGATGTTTCCTCCGACGAACCTAATCCTGCTGCGGCAGCTATACGGGAGCGCGCGGGACCTGATGATGCCGGCGGCTGGCAGACGAGAAGGACAGTTCGGATTACCTGTCCTGCCGCTCGTCGCAATTGCAATGGACTACGTGGTGGCGGTCGCCATGCTCGCGCTAAAAGTAGCGCCCTAAGGCCGCGGCATCATAGACTGACAGGGCGAGCATAATGCCTGTCGCTCTTGAACCACCATCGGTATCAAAGCCTCGCGCTGCTGTATCGGCTACTGAAACGCTCAACGCCGGATTGCCACGCTTAGAGTTGATCTGCCGTCCAGTCTGCCCTTTGCGATCATATCTACGTTGGACACGGATATTATTGCATACCTAATGAGCAGACGTTTGCGGGTCATCAGTCACGCGCCAAGGCTTCAATCGGGTCAAGTTTCGCTGCGTTGCGGGCGGGAAGGAAGCCGAAGACGATTCCGATCAGGGTGGAGCAGGCGAAGGCCACAATGATGGAGCCAGAAGAGAAGACCATTTTAAAGTCGGGGCTCAGCAAATTGAAAAGAGCGCTGATCCCGAGGGCGAGCATCACTCCCATAAAGCCGCCGACAAGGCAGACCAGAATGGCCTCGATCAGGAACTGGGAGAGGATATCGCTGCGGCGAGCGCCAACGGCCACACGAACCCCGATCTCCCTGGTGCGCTCTGTCACGGACACCAGCATGATATTCATTACGCCGATACCGCCGACAATCAGCGAGATCACGGCGACGGACGAAATCAGCAACGTCAAGGTCTGCGTGGTGGTCTCGATTGTCTCCCGAATGGTCGCCGAGTTGGTAAGGAAGAAGTCTTTCGCGCCATGCCGACGCTCGATAAGGCGCGAAACCGCGGCCTCGACGTTGCCCGGATCGACATCGTCGCTGATACGGACGGTTATGCCATCGACGTTCGGACGACCCAGCATGCGGCCCATGACGGTTGTGTAAGGCGCATAAACCGTCAATGTATCAATCGCCGGGCCGAAGGAGTTTTCCCGTTTCGTCACCCCCACGACCCTCGCCGGCATTGTGCCCAGAAGGATGACCTGTCCCACCGGCTCTACCCGGTTGGGAAACAGGTCTCGCGCGGCGTTTGCATCGATCACCACATTCTGACTGTAGGTGGTAACATCCTGGGCGTCGAACAGTTGTCCATGCGCCAGCTCAAGGCCTCGTACGCGGAAGAAGTCCGCGCCGACTCCGGTGACTGTCGCATTAACAGCCACGGCAGCACGCTTAACTGTCACGCTTGTCGCGACGGTAGGCGTCACGCTGTCGACATAGGGCTGGTTCATAAGCGCTTCGGCGTCGGCGGGAACCAGCGTCCGTATCTTGCCCGCTTCCAGGTCACCGAAGCCTTTGCCGGCACGCACCTCGATCGTGTTGGTGCCGAGCGAACCGATACTGCTCAGGATTTGTTGCTGTGAGCCGGCCCCCAGTGCCGAGATAGCCGCCACCGAGGCGATACCGATGATGATGCCGAGCATGGTCAGGAGCGAGCGCATCTTGTGCGCCCAGATTGCCGAGCCTGCCATACGAAAGGCTTCGGTCATCCGATCAATTGCGCCACGCCAGCCAGCGTCTGGCGCATGTTCGCGGATGGGACGAGCCGTCGCGGCGGACTTGGGTGTATTGCGTTCGTCTGAAACGATAAGGCCGTCGCTGATCTCTACAACCCGATCCGCGTGTTCGGCGATCTTCTTGTCGTGAGTGACGAGAATGATGGTGTGTCCTTCGGCGTGAAGCTCGCGCAGGATCTTCATGACTTCGGCGCCACTGTGCGTATCTAGCGCTCCGGTCGGTTCGTCGGCCAGAATTATCTCGCCGCCATTCATCAGGGCGCGGGCGATCGACACCCGCTGCTGCTGGCCGCCCGAAAGCTTGCCCGGGATATTGCCCGTGCGCTCGGCCAGGCCCAGTCGGGTCAACAATGAGATCGCTCGATTGTGCCGGTCGGATCGGCTGCGTCCGGCGTAGATGGCTGGCACCTCGACGTTACTGGCCGCGCTGAGGTCGCCAAGCAGATGATAGCGCTGGAAGATGAAACCAAAGCGCTCACGACGTAGCGCCGCCAGTTCGTCCACGGACATCTTCGACGTCTCGCGCCCTTCGATCCAGTAGCTGCCGGCCGTGGGACGGTCGAGGCAGCCAAGGATGTTCATCAGCGTCGACTTGCCGGAGCCCGAGGCGCCTATGATAGCCATCATCTCGCCGGCCTCGATGTCGAGATCGACGTCTCTCAGCACCCTCACCATCTCGTCGCCTGCGGGGAAAGCACGGGATACCCCACGTACACGGATCAGTGGTTCCGTCATGGCGCGCCCTACCGCTTCGCCGCGGCCAGTTGAGCCTGGCCATCCGCGCGTTCGTCCGTGGATGCTCCCAGGACGATGGTCTCGCCTGCCTGAAGACCGCCAAGGATCTGAATGTCCGCGCCGTTGTCGATACCGACCTGGACCTGCCGGATTTGGACCTCGCCCACCGCGTCCAGTATGCGGACACGTGCCATATCGCCGGCTCGCGGCGCCCCCTCCACTGCGCTGAGCGGAACCAGCACGGCGCCGCTGGCGCGGCTGAGAACGATGGACACCTGCGCCGTCATGGAGGGCCGCAGGACCCCGTCCGCGTTCGCCACGTCGATCAGTCCGGTGTAATAGACAGCGCCTTTGGTTGAGCCAATCCCGCTCGCGGCTGCGTTGCTTTCGTTAGCGATGGAGGCTGGGGCCGGTTCCACCTGTCGCAACTTTCCATCGAAGCGGCGCTTCGGATCGCCAAGAATGCTGAACCAGACCGGCAAGCCACGGCTTACACGCACGACGTCAGCCTCGGAGATATCTGCGCGCACCGTCATTGTGTCCAATCGTGCGATCATGACGATGGTCGGCGCGGTCTGCAGCGCATTCACGGTTTGACCTTCGTCGGTGACAATCGCCACTACGGTGCCGGCGATCGGGGCAGTGATACGGGTATAGCCCAGCTCTACACCCGCGGACTCGAGCGCGACCTGCGCCTGGGTGATCTGAGCCTCCAGCGCCTGGACCTCCGCCCGCGCATTGTCTAGCGTGGCGACCGCGGCGTCGTACTGGGCGCGCGGCGTCGAGCCACCTGCCAGCAACTCACGCTCGCGCTCGAAATCCTTCTCGGCTTTCACTAGACCGGCCATACGCGCGGCGTGAACGGCGCGGATGTTGGCCAGGGCGGCCTCGCGGTCCCGCAAGGTGTTGCGCCGGGTCTGGGAATCGATCTCGGCCACCAATTGGCCAGCCTCGACGACGTCACCGATCTCGACCGCCAGACGCTCAACGCGACCCGACGCCTGGGCGCCGACACGCACCAGCTCGAGCGGTTCGAGAACCCCTGTCGCCAACACGACCTCTTCAATGTCACCTGTTCTCGCCCGCGTGGTCACCAGTTCAGGCTTTGCAGGCGGACCCAGAAACAGGTTCCAGACAACCAGCAGACCGACAAGGGTCACTGCCGCCAGGATCAGACGCTTGCGGGTAATGTGTCGTGTCATCAAGTCGTGGTCCACGCTATTCAAAATTGCGGGCTTTCTCTGTCACGAGAGTTACCCCAAAATTACGGGGAGCTGTCGTCGTGCCTGGCCCGTCAGGCACGCGCTGGAAAATCAACCGATCGACAAGAGTGCTTGCAATGTGGACGGCGTGCCAGTGTTTGCCCGCCAGGCATCGGCAATCGCGACCGTGCCAGCTAACATCGACGGATGAAGACGGCCCTACCGCTGCTGAAGAACGCGCCTCTCGCGCCAGCGTATGGTAAAGGTGCTGCCCTTGCCTGGCGCGGAAGAAAGCTCGACGTAACCGCCATGGCGGGTCACGATCTCGTTGACCATGCTGAGCCCCAGTCCCGCACCTGAGCCGTGAGGGTTGACCCGGTAGAAAGGCTCGAATATGCGCGAATGCTTGTCGCTGGCGATTCCACAACCCTGATCGGCGACGGTCACGCTGCCGTCAGCCTCAATACCGACCGATATCTGTCCCTTTCCACCGTACTGGACTGCGTTTCGAACCAGATTGACGAATGCACGCTCCAAAGATTCGGCATCACCAGGGACGAACACGTCTTCCGCGTCGCTGTCGAACGAAATCTCGTAGCCTTCAGAGATCGCCAGGGGAGCAAGGTCGGCAACCACCTTGGACACAACGCTGTTGAGATCGACAGGTGTATTCTGCTGGGGCTTCTGCCGGTATTTCTCGGTGTCCAGAAGCTGGTTCGCGATGGCCGTTAGTCGCTTGATGGCCGTCTGCAGGTGCGTCTTGTCCGCACTTGGTGAAAGCGTATCTATCCTCACCTGCAGGACAGCGATTGGCGTTCGAAGTTCATGCGCCGCGTTGACGAAGAAGCGCTCCGTCGCCTCAAAGCCACTATCAAGACGGCGCAACGCCCTGTTAATGTCGCGCACCAGGCGAAGCACCTCATTGGGCAAGCCACGCTCTTCCACCAGGGCGCCACGTGTGTCGAGATCAATCCTGTCAAGACGCGTCGTCAGATCGCTGAAGGACCGCAAAGCCCAGCGTGTGACAAACGGGACGCCAATCAGGGAAATGGCGACGAGGATCAGTGCCGGCACGCCGACTGCAAGGTTCCCCAACAGCACGGTCACACCATATTGGGACATCGAAACGCCGCCAGCAAAAATTGTTGCCTCCCCGGCAGGGGTGTCGAAGCGCTGCATGCGGGCGACACTCAACGGATCATCCAGATCGCCATGGAGCTCGAGACTTTTGAACGTCCGCAAGAATGGCATGTTGTCGGCAATTTTCCGGGGAGGCGCGCCGTGTGCAAGGACAATATCTTTGCCCAGATCTGCTACGAACCACAGGTCAGGAGCGTCCTCCATAATCTCCTGAAGCTTGGCCGTCGGCGCCAGATGGGTCCGGCCATTCGGCTCAAGACGGACCGAGTCTGCGATTTCCTGAGACAGCCAGATGGATGTGATAGCGACATCGGGCTTGAGGCCGGAAAGGAGATAAAAAACCAGGCCCAGCGAGGTAATAACCGCGCAGAGCTGCAGGACAATAAAACCAAATGTGAATCGCCAGCGAAGGGATGAACCGGCCGCCTTATTTCTGCTCATGATGATAGTAGCCTATTCCACGAATTGTCTTTGATAACAATCTCGGCCTCCGCTTCGCCAACTTTCGGCGCAGGCGGGACATATTGAGTTCCAGTGAGTTCGACTGGATCTCGTCATCAACGGAATAGACCTGACCCTCAAGGGACGAGCGCAACACGGTACGACCACGGTTTCGCAAAAAGTTTCCATGAAGAGCAACTCCCCATAGTTGAGCGCACGCCAAACAAAATTGACATGGATAGAGCATGAGACGCGATCATTTCTGACGTTTCCCGCCGAAATAAGGATGGCCCGGCTGCCCTCCCGATCCAAAGCTATAAGGGCCGTCTGTCAATCGTTGCAAAGCACTAACGGGGAAACGTATGGCCACCGAAAATTACGTGAGAGTTACGCAGAATTGTCGGCCCTGACGCCGACCCATGAAGCTGGCGAGCCGGCCGGCCTGGTCGCGCGGTTTGTTCATCAGCTACTACAAATTCACCATGCCGGGGCTGGACGCGTTCCCTCAGGGGCACTCGAGCATCATTTGCGTGGACGGGTTCGACCTGCGTCAACCCCTGAGCCAACAGTTGCCGCTCGACCGCGTCACTGCGTGCAAGAGCGCGGCGGGCCGTGGAAACCGGACACGTCCTTGTGCCCGTGCGGGACCTGCCTCCCTCAATAAGGTCATGGGACGTCCCCTCATCGTGGTGGCGGTGCCGCTAGACGAGCCCGCAGCTCTTGAACGGATGCGAACCTACGACACCTGGATCCACATTGTCGTTATCGGGACCAGGGATTGATCACCTTCAACCCAGCAGCCTCGAACGGGCTTGTGTCGCGAGTGGCGATTGC
>NZ_LBHV01000005.1 GCF_001005825.1 Rhizobium sp. LC145 | reverse complement strand
GGGCTATGGGCTGGGGCTGGCGGTAGGCGTTCTCCTGTTCGCGACTGGAACGGAGGTCCTGGCGGGAGCTGCTGTCCCAGGGGCCCGGCTGGGGAACGGAATCGCGCGGCTGGCTGGAGCCGAAGATGGAGCTTAAGAAACCGCCGCCCTGTTCGGCGCGGTGGTGCTCGCTATCCTGGGCCTCGATCTGGCGAATGCGCTCCTCGAGCTCCTTGATATGGTTTGCCGCGGCTTCGAGCCCCTTTTCCTGCACGATGACGGCCTGAGCCAGATAATAGGCGGCATAGGGCTGTTCGCAGGTCGCCTGATCGATCAGGCTTTCGGCCTGCGCGTCGCGGGGCGTGGCGGCGGCGGTGCGGATGCGGTCAAAAAGCGAGGTGAGGAGCTGGCGTTCTTCCGGTGACATTGTTGCCTCCTTGAGGGCGTTGCCATGGTCAAGGAGGTAGGCGGCAATTCCGGCATTTCAAAGCTGGGCTCCCTTACATTTTGGTAAGCTTGCGCAGCACCAAAGCACTTCGGCCCAACGCGGACAGGTAGCGCGCTGTTAAAACCAAAGATCGCGCACGCAGCGCCCTTTGGAAGGAAGGTCGTCGAAACTGTCCAAGCCGTCGAAATGATCGATGGGCAGATCCTGAACGAGGTCTGGCGGTGCAAGCCGCAGGTTTACAGCCATGCGGCGGCGGCCATCCGCTTGAAGCCGCAAACCGCGCCAGCTCAATACACAGGCGCAGGTTGGGCAGAACAGTATCTCGAGAGAGGATTTGTCCCTGCCGGCGCGGGTGTAGGAGGCGGTCTCGCCTCTGATCGCGATACGTTCTCCTTCGTAATCATAGGCCCACAGAGCGCCGTAGCGCCGGCAGAGCGTGCAGTTGCACGCGGTGATCGAGCCGGGATCACCTTTGAGCGTCCAGCCTGTTTTGCCGCAATGACATGAGCCCGTCAGCATGAGCGTAGGTTCGATCCTGCCCAATCGTCAACGACGGCATCCTGCCCCAATCACGCGATGACCGCAATTGCGCAAAATCGATGTCATTGCCCGCCTCAAACGCTGGTGGCATTGCCGCCGAATTCCGCATTCCGGCAATGAGAGATTCGGCGGCGCGGGGTCCGGCCACCGCGTCATTCACCTTACTCTAAGGAAGCTGCGGGCTTGGCTATCGCGCTCCATTGTTTTACGGCTGAGAAGGCATTATGTCCCGTACATGATTTCCATGCAGGAGACGCTGACCGTGATGAACGACGAGAACGAAGACGACAAGACGAAGGAACTGCCGCTCGGCAAGGAAACGGAGGCGAACCTTTTCAAGTCGCGTTCGATCTTCATCTATGGCCCGATCACGCAGGAACTGGCGCAGAAGGTCAATACGCAACTGGTGGCGCTTGCCGCCGCCAGCGACGACGACATCCGAATCTATGTGAACTCGCCGGGCGGGCACGTGGAATCGGGCGATTCGGTCCACGACATGGTGAAGTTCATCAAGCCGAAGGTGTGGATGATCGGCACGGGCTGGGTCGCTTCCGCCGGTGCGCTGATCTATGTCGCAGCTCCCAAGGAGCGCCGCATCGCCCTGCCGAACACGCGCTTCCTCTTGCACCAACCCTCCGGCGGCACGCGCGGCATGGCGTCCGACATCGAGATCCAGGCCCGCGAGATCATCAAGATGAACGAGCGGCTGAACCGGATCTTCGCGGAAGCTACCGGCCAGCCGATCGAGAAGATCACCAAGGACACCGATCGCGACTACTGGCTCTCGGCCGAAGAGGCCAAGGAATACGGCCTGGTTTCGCGGATCGTGAAATCGCAGGCGGAAATCTGAGCTTATTCTAAGCCTCCATGAGAAACGCCGCCGGAAAACCCGGCGGCGTTTTCGATTCTTGTCTTTCTCGAAAAATGATCTCGTCTCGACGTTTGCCCGGCCGCCGCTGCGACTGTTTCATTGCGGTGACGGCGCATCATTTTCGAACGTAAAGATTGGATTCAGCATTTCTTGGTAATTTCCCGTTAGCAATTCCTCATGGCGGTCCCCGACGACTCGGGGTTCCATAACTCGGTTTGTCTTGCGTACGGGGTCTCATGCGTTCATCGGCTGTGCCAGCACTTCTTCTCGCTTGCCTGACCCTTTCGGGCTGCTCCTCCAGTTCCGGCCCGGAAAGCCTGATGGTCGGTCTGCCGTCGCGGGAAGTGACCAATTCCACGACGCCCGTCGCGCCTGTTCCTGTTGCCGACGTGGGGGAGAGGATGGCGATCGCAAGCCCGCCCGCACCGGTGAGCCCGCCGGCGCAGGAAGTTGCAGCACTTGCCGGACCGATCCCCGAGCCGCAGGCCTTCGCGCCGATGCCGACCACGGTCGGCATGCCGGTGCCGATCGAAAGGCCGGTCGCATTCCTGGCGCCTGAAAATCCGACGGCCGAGCGCGGGCCGCGCAGCCGCGCGCAGGTCTACCGTCATCGCTTCCGTGACGCCAAGCCGATCAATTTCGGCCGCGTCACGCCGAAGGACTATGCCGTGCACGGCGTCGATGTCTCGCGCTGGCAGGGTGAGATCGATTGGGTGAAGCTCCGGACACAGGGCGCCAACTTCGCCTATATCAAGGCGACCGATGGCGGCGACCACCTCGACCCGATGTTCAAGACGAACTGGCGGCGGGCCAAGGAGGCCGGCCTCAAGCGCGGTGCCTATCACTTCTTCTACTGGTGCCGTGTGGCCAGCGAGCAGGCCGAATGGTTCATCCGCAACGTTCCGCGGGATCCGGACGCGCTGCCGCCCGTCATCGACGTGGAGTGGAACGGCGACTCGAGCTGCAAGAGGCGTCCGTCCCGCGAGCGGGTTCTGGAAAAGATGCAGGTCTTCATGGACATGCTGGAGAAGCATTACGGCAAGCGTCCGGTCATCTACACCGCGCCGGATTTCTACAAGGACAACCTGCAGGGCGCATTCACCAACTATCCCTTCTGGCTGCGCGCGGTCGCCCAGCATCCCTCTAAGGTCTATCCGGGCCGCAAGTGGCTGTTCTGGCAGTATTCCGGGTCCGGCCTTTCGCACGGCGTGGACGGCAAGATCGATCTCAACGTCTTCAACGGCAGCGAGGAAAACTGGCACCGCTGGCTGGGACGGGTCACGAGCTGAGGTAAGCCAAACGGCCACTGAACCGAGACCCGTACGCTTTTCGTCCGAACCCGGCTTGTGTTTGCCGGTGGGCTGAGGCTCCATGCGGTTTTCGCACCGTCCCCGAGTCCCGCCGCATGCTCAAAGATTTTTCCGTTCCGGCCCTGATGATGGGGCTTTTGACCGCTTTCGTCGGCTTCATCAGTTCGTTTGCCGTCATCATGCAGGGGCTTTCCGCCATGGGGGCGACGCCGGGTGAAATCGCCTCGGCGTTGCTGGCGCTTTCGGTCGCCATGGGCGTTCTGGCGATCGGCTTCTCGTTCTGGCACCGCATGCCGATCAGCATCGCCTGGTCGACGCCCGGGGCGGCCCTGCTTTCGGGTATCGGGGCAATCCAGGGCGGCTTTCCGGCGGCTGTCGGCGCTTTCGTGCTTTGCGGTGTGCTCATCGCGCTTTCCGGCCTGTTTCGGCCGCTCGGGCGGGCGATTCAGCTCATTCCCGCGCCGCTTGCCAATGCGATGCTCGCCGGCATCCTGCTTGGCCTCTGCCTCGCGCCGGTGAAGGCGGTTGCTTTTAACGCGGCGCTCGGCCTGCCGATCGTTCTCACCTGGATGGTCGTTTCCGCATGGAAGCGGCTCTGGGCCGTGCCGGCGGCACTCGGGGCTTTCGTGCTCGTGCTTCTCTTCGGCGTGGACCTGCCGGAGGATGCGCTGGCCCAGGTGGGGGCGGCGATCCATCCGGAACTCATCGCAGTGACGCCCACCTTCACCTGGCACGGCTTTATTTCGGTCGCCGTGCCGCTCTTCATCGTCACCATGGCCTCGCAGAACATTCCGGGCATCGCGGTCCTGAAGGTGCACCACTACCAGCCCGCACCCGGTCCGCTGTTTGCCGGAACGGGTATCTTCTCGATCATCTGCGGTATTTTCGGCGGCGTGCCGGTCAACATGGCGGCGATCACGGCGGCAATGTGCGCCGGGGAGGACGCCCATCCCGATCCGGCGCGGCGCTATTGGGCGGCCGTGATCGCCGGCTTCGGGTATATCGTGTTCGGGCTGATGGCGGGTGGGCTTATCGCTTTCGTCTCGCTGTCGCCGCCTATCCTGCTGCAGGCGGTTGCGGGGCTTGCGCTGATCGCGGCATTCTCGAATTCCGCCTTCGCCGCCTATCGCGAACCGCACACGCGCGAGGCGGCGGCGATCACCTTCCTGGTGACGGCGTCGGGAACTTCCTTCGCGGGCATTTCCGGCGCCTTCTGGGGGCTTGTCGCGGGCGGAGTGGTGATGGCGTTGCAGCGCCTGGTCAGACATGCTTGAATGATTGGAAATGGTATAGTTTTTATCCTATATTAGCGATGCTATTCGAATTCGATCCGGCCAAGAGCGCTACCAACAAGGACAAACACGGCATTGATTTCGTGGAAGCGCAGGCGTTGTGGGCGGATGAGAAATTATTTGTCATGCCAGCTCGCGACGCAGAGGAGCCGCGTTTCATGGCGATAGGAAAGATCGACAACAAGTTTTGGTCCGCCATCTGCGTTTCTCGCGGCCAAGGAATCAGAATTATTTCGGTTCGGCGATCACGCATGCTCGAGGTAGAGGTCTATGAAAGCCAGCAAGCTCGATGAAATCTTCGACAAGGGCGAAGAAGACGTCCTTGAATATTTCGATGTCTCCAAGGGGTTTCGTCCGAATCTCGAACCCAAGCGGGTCAATATCGATTTTCCGACCTGGGTGGTGAACGGGCTCGACCAGGAGGCGCAACGCCTCGGAGTTACCAGACAGGCGCTGGTGAAAATGTGGATCGCCGAGCGGCTCGAAGCCGGCCGTCAAGGCAAATAGCCCACTTGCCAACCCCTGTCGTCTGCAGCTATACATCCCGCCATGACCATGACAGGCGCAATCATGTCCGACCGTCAGCCGACCTGCCGCACCGCGGCCGGGGCGCCGGTTCTTGCGCTTTCCTCGCTTCTTAGCCTCGACCTTACGCGCGGTTGCCGGGTCCGTTGAGGAGCGCCCGGCGGCCGAAAGCCCTGCCGGCGTAAGTGCTCCTCTCACGAACATTCAAGACCGATAGAGAAAAGACCGCGTAAGGTCCGCATCGATCATGCCGATCCCCTGGATGGCACGATGCGTGAAGAGAGACGAAGACAATGGACGCCAAGACCTATTCCCCCAAGCGCGGCATGCCGCAGGCCGCGATGAAATACCGGCCCTATCCGCAGATCGACATTGCGGACCGCACCTGGCCTTTGAAGACCATCACCAAGGCGCCGATCTGGTGTTCGGTGGACTTGCGCGACGGCAACCAATCGCTGGTCAACCCGATGGGGCACGACCGCAAGGCGCGCATGTTCAAGCTGCTGCTCGACATGGGCTTCAAGGAAATCGAAATCGGTTTCCCGTCGGCCTCGCAGACCGACTTCGACTTCGCCCGCTGGTGCGTGGAGGAAGGCGGCGTGCCGGAGGATGTCTCCATGCAGGTGCTGGTGCAGTGCCGGCCGGAGCTGATTACCCGCACCTTCGAATCCTTGGAAGGCGCCCACAAGCCGATCATCCATTTCTATAATTCCACCAGCGAATTGCAGCGCCGCGTGGTGTTCGCCAAGGACGTCAACGGCATCAAGCAGATCGCAGTCGATGCCGCGAAGATGATCACCGATATGGCGGCGAAGGCGGGCGGCGGTTACCGCTTCCAGTATTCGCCGGAAAGCTTCACCGGCACTGAACTCGACGTGGCCTTGGATATCTGCAATGCCGTGATCGACGTGGTGAAGCCGACCGCCGACAACAAGTTCATCATCAACCTGCCGTCTACCGTCGAGATGGCAACGCCGAACATTTATGCCGACCAGATCGAGTGGATGTGCCGCCAGATCGACAATCGCGAAAACATCATCATCTCGCTGCATCCGCATAACGACCGGGGCACGGGGATCGCCGCGACCGAACTCGGCCTGATGGCGGGCGCCGACCGTGTGGAGGGAACGCTCTTCGGCAATGGCGAGCGCACCGGCAATGTGGATGTGGTGACGCTGGCTCTCAACATGTACACGCAGGGCGTCGATCCGGAGCTGGATTGCTCCGATATCGAGCGCATCAAGGCGGTCTACGAATATTCCAACGAAATGGTCATCCCGGAACGCCATCCTTACGTGGGAGAGCTGGTCTATACCGCCTTCTCGGGCTCGCATCAGGATGCGATCAACAAGGGCATGAAGGCGATCAAGGTCGCCAACCATCCGGTGTGGGAAGTGCCTTACCTGCCGATCGACCCGCAGGACGTCGGTCGTTCCTACGAGGCGATCATCCGCATCAACTCGCAGTCGGGCAAGGGCGGCATCGCCTATATCCTGCAGGCCGATTACGGCATCAACCTGCCGCGCAACCTGCAGGTGGAATTCCGCGAAGACATTCAACGCATCACCGACGAAGAGGGCAAGGAGCTTCCCTCGAAGCGCATCCATGAGAGCTTCATGGAGCGTTACGTGGAACAGCCCGGCGCGCGGCTGAAATTCATCGACCACCATACCTATCCGGCCGGCTCGGACCAGAAGGGCGTGCGCATCGTGGCGGCCGAGATCACCGATCGTGGTGAGACGAAGCGGATCGAGGGCAAGGGAACAGGGCCGATCGACGGCTTCATCAACGCGCTCTCGACCTATCTGGGAATCGACCTCTCGGTTGCCGATTACTCCGAGCATTCGCTGCAGCACGGCTCGAACGCCTCGGCCATCGCCTATGTGGAGATGGAACATCCGGGAGGCAAGCTGTTCGGCGCCGGCATCAACACGAATATCGTGGCGGCTTCGCTGGAGGCGATCGTGTCGGCCGCGAACCGCGTGCTTGAAGAGCGCAAGGGCTGATCGGGGCCGAGTTCAGGCCGCGGCGGCCTTGGCCTCACGCGGCCTGACGATGCAATCGAGAAGCGCGCCGCTTTCGCCGCGCGCTTCCGCATGGTGCTGGCCCCATTGGCAGAGCGCGTAGAGAATGGGTTCCAGGCCGAGACCGAGTTCCGTGGCGCTGTATTCAACACGCGCCGGCACTTCCGCGAAGACTTCGCGACGGATGAGCCCATGCTCCTCCATTTCCCGTAACTGCTGGATCAGCACTTTCTGGGTGATGCCGGGCACCATGCGCTGGAGCTCGGAGAGGCGCTTGGGTCCGGAAAAGGCGTGATAGAGGATGACCGGTTTCCAGCGGCCGGAAATCACCTTCAATGCCCGCTCGATGGGCAGTTTCGGCAGGTTCTTCAAAAGGGCTGCCATGGTCACCTCCTGGTGGGTAGGGCGCAAAAGAGTGTGTATCCCGGCGGCCCCGCGCGCTGCTAAGCCGCCCTCGTCTTTCCATAGATGAGGTTTCCGATGAAGGTCGTCCAGTTCTCCCGTTTCGGTTCTCCCGAAGTTCTCGAAGTCATCGAAGTGCCGAAGCCCGCGCCCGCACGCGGCGAAGTGCTGATCCGGGTGATGGCGGCGGGCGTGAATTTCTTCGAGGTGCTGATGCGGGCCGACCGCTATGCGGTGACGCCCTCGCTGCCCATGGTGTCAGGTGTCGAGGTCGCCGGTGTCGTCGAGGCAGCGGGCGAGGGAGCCGAACCTCTCATCGGCGCGCGCGTCGCGGTGCCGCTCTTTGCGATTGGGCGGGGCTCGGGCGGCTATGCGGAATATATCATCGCCGATGCCGGCTCGCTTGCGCGACTGCCGGAAGGGCTCTCCTTCGAGACGGCAGTTGCATTGATGGTGCAGGGACTAACGGCGCTGCATCTCGTGCGGCAGAATCCGCCCGCTGGAAAGACCGTGCTCGTCACGGCGGCGGGTGGAGGCGTCGGCTCGCTGCTTGTCCAGCTCCTGAAGCAGGCCGGAGCGGCCAAGGTCATCGCGGCAGCCGGAAGCCAGCAAAAGCGAGCGCTCGCGCTTTCGCTCGGCGTGGATCGGGCCATCGGGTATGAGATGAGCGGTATCGAAGCCGATATCGTCTTCGATCTGGCCGGTGGTGAGCTGACGCGGGACCTTATCGATGCCCTGAAGCCCGGCGGTCGGTTGGTGCTGGCTGCGATGGGGCGTTTCGGCCTGGAGCCGGCGGATATCAGCCGGATGCTGGAAGCGAACCAGTCCCTGCAAGGATTTTCCCTGCTGCCGCTGATCGGCGAGACATTATGGAGCGATCTGGCCGAGCTTTTCGATCGGGCGCATTGCGGCGAACTCAAGGTGATCTCAGGCGCGCGATTTTCTCTCGCCGAGGCGGCGCAAGCCCATGGTGCGCTCGAAAGCCGCGCCACCGTGGGAAAGATCGTTCTGGCACCATGGGGTTAGATCAGCCCCGCAGCCTTGGCGGCGATCTCGTCCAGCGAAGGATTGGAGGACGGGCCGACGATGGCGTAGGTCGCGAGCGGTGTCGACCAGGATACCACACCGATATCGTCGCGGATGCTCTCGGTGGCAGGATTGACGGTCGGCCGGGACTTGGTGAAGACGATGGCGATCACCTCGCCCTCCGCGCTTTTGTAGAACAATTGTCCGGCCGGAATTCCGGCTGCGGAGAACAGCCGCGCTCCCTGGAAGGCGAGCCCGCTTTCCCCGAGATCGGGAATGCGGAAGGCGACGCCGGTATTGGTCGTCAGCCAATCCAGGATATCGGCGGGTTTCCCGGCGGGAAGCTCGGCCAGATGGGGGCCCTGTCTGGAATAGAGCCGGTAATGGGCGGCGACATCCTCCAGCCAGTCGCGGTTTTCCGAAACGGATGCCAGCGCGTCGGGCGAGGGGGCGGCAAGCGGCGGCGCACCGAGCATGTAGCCAAAGGCGCCGCCGACCACGAAGAGGAGGAGGCCGCAGGCAAGCGCCTGTCTGCCGGTCGGCTTCATCGAAAAATTGGGGCGCGACGCCTGCGGCAGCCGCACCGCCCGGCGCGGCTGGGGAGCCGTCTTGATCGCACGCACCAGATCGAGCGGCACGGGCTCCTTCAGCATTTCATCGAAGGCGTG
Organism: Rhizobium sp. LC145; assembly: GCF_001005825.1. Classification (GTDB taxonomy): domain Bacteria; phylum Pseudomonadota; class Alphaproteobacteria; order Rhizobiales; family Rhizobiaceae; genus Neorhizobium. The sequence continues at coordinate 443,256 of NZ_LBHV01000005.1, read as the reverse complement.
GCGCCCGAAATCGCGGCCTCGCTTCAACGCGTCCTGGCTGGCTCGCGCCTGCGGATCGTTGACGAGCAGCGCCTCGACCTCATGCCGCTCTTCCTCGCCGATCTCCCCGTCGATGAAGGTGGAGAGGCGGATGTCGATTTCCTTGGAAGTCTCGGTCATCAGGCTCTCCGCTCGGTGGCTTCGACGCCGATGGCTGCCAGCCGCAATCGGGCGGCACAGAGGCGGGAGGTCAGGACACGCACCGGAATGCCGAGAATATCGGCGGCTTCGGCATAGGTGAAGCCTTCCACATCCACGAGAAGGAAGCTGGCGGCGAGTCCTTCCGGCATGCCGACAAGCATGGCTGCGGGCTTGCCGAAGGCATCGTCGCCGGGTTCAGCCGCCGCGTCCCTCATACCCTTGCGCTTCTTCGCCTCATCGGTCCAAAGGCTGCGAACCATGCTGTAGAGCCAGCTCTCGAGCCGGCCTTCGCCCTTCCAGTGATGGCTTTTCTGGATGGCGCGGGCGCAGGCCTCGCGCACCAGATCATCCGCCTCTGCCGCCGCACCGGCGAGCGCCAGCGCAAACCGGCGCATCTTCGGCAGGAGGGCGACGAGATCGCGTCTGATATCATTCGGGGCGGACGGTTGATTCATAAAGTGTCCGGCGTGCTTTCGGAAGGTTGATTGTAGGCGTTGCGGATAGTCCTGTAAGCAGCCAGATATGAATCCAATGTGGCGATTCCGCAAGTTTCAACAAATATTCTTGGGTGGCTAAAGTATTTTTTCCGCTTCCACGGTGGAAAGGGGCGAGAGATTCTCGCCGTAGAACACGTGGCTGTTCTCCAGGGCGACGCCATCGCCCTGCGGCGTGAGGCCGTAACGCTCGCAGACCAGGTTCCATGCGCCGGGCCGGCCCGACAGCGAAAACAGGTTGTAGGCGGCCGGCGGCTTGTGTCCCCCAGGTCCCTGCGAGGCGGAGGCGATGCCCACGACCGGCACCGGGCCATGATGGCTGCGCAGCCAATAGACCGTATTGAGGTGGGTGTGCCCGTGCAGCACGAGCTCGGCGCCACCGGTGGAGATGGCGGCGGCGAAGCGGCGGATGCCGAGCATGCGCTTGTGGGCGGATGTCGCGCCGCGGATCGGCGGATGGTGGATCAGGACGACGCGGAACAAGCCTTCCTCGCCGGCCTTTCTCAGCAGGTTCACTGTTTCGCGCGCCTGCCTCTGCCCGAAATAGCCGGAGGCGGAAAACGGCGGGGTGGCATTGGAGGTGGAGCAGCCGATGATGGCGAGCGGCCCACGCCGGCGGAGCGTCGGGAAGACATGCTCGTCCTTCGGCCACGCGGCCGGGTCGTCGTCGCTCGCGATGAAGGGATACCAGGCCTTGACGGATTTGTCGTGGGCGCCGGGAACATAGGCGTCATGATTGCCGGGAACGACGGTGGTGTGGAGGGGATCGCCGATCGTGTTCAGCCATTCGGCCGAAAGGCGGATCTCGATATCGGTCGCGAGATTGACCAGATCGCCGGTGACGACCAGATGGTCGGGCTCGCGGGTCTTGAGGTCGCTGAGCAGCAGGTCCAGCGTGTTGACGAAAAGGTGCTTGCGCCGCTTTCGGTGCCAGTTCACAAAGCCGGTAATGCGCTTGGAACACAGCTCGCGAAGCGAGAGGCGCGGAAGAGGCCCGAGATGGATATCGGAAATATGGGCGAACTTGAACATGGCGCAGACATAACGCATCGGCGGAGAAATCGTTATCGATTTTGTGGCCTTCTCGCGGAGTTATGAATGAAGGGTGAGGGTGTCCCGGAAATCCGCGGCCTCGGCACGCGCATCGTCGTGTGGCTGCTGCATCGTTTTTTCATTCTCTCGCGCGGCATGACGCTCGGGGTCAGGGCAGCCTGCTTCGACCGCGAGGGGCGCGTCTTTCTCGTGCGCCATTCCTATGTGCCCGGCTGGTACATGCCGGGCGGCGGCGTCGAGCGCAACGAGACGGCGCTTGGCGCGCTTGCCAAGGAATTGCGCGAGGAGGGCAATCTCACGATGATCGGCGAGCCGCAGCTTTTCCACATCTATCACAATCGCAATGCAAGCAGGCGCGACCATGTGCTGTTCTACCGGGTGGAGGTGGAGCAGACCGCGCCGAAGCAGCCCGACAGGGAGATCGTGGCCAGCGGCTTCTTCGTGCTCGACGACCTGCCGGCGGATGTAACGGCAGCGACGCTGCGGCGGCTGAAGGAGTTGAGCGGGGAGGTGGACCGCTCGGATTATTGGTGAGTGGTCGATCCATCACTACGTGGACCTTCCCAATCCTTCCCGCCCATGCGGCGCATCGAGATCGAACGCCGGTCCGGCCGGTACGATGCCGGTCGGATTGATGTTCCGGTGGCTCTGGTAATAATGGTTCCTGATGTGATGCAGGTTGCAGGTCTCGGCCACGCCCGGATGCTGGTAAAGATCCCGCAGGTAACCTGACAGATTAGGATAATCCGCGATGCGGCGGATATTGCACTTGAAATGGCCGACATAGACCGGATCGAAGCGCAGCAGAGTGGTGAAGAGCCGCCAGTCCGCCTCCGTCTGCCGGTCGCCGAACAGGTAGCGGGTTTTCGAAAGGCGGCTTTCCAGCATGTCCAGGGTTTCGAAGAGGCGCGTGACGGCCTCGTCATAGGCCTCCTGCGTGGTCGCGAAGCCCGCCTTGTAGACGCCATTGTTGACCGTGTCGTAGACGACGGCATTGAGTTCGTCGATCTCGGCGCGCAGGTCGGCCGGATAGTAATCGGCGGTCGAGCCGGTCAGGCCGTCGAAGGCGCTGTTGAACATGCGGATGATCTCGGCGCTCTCGTTCGAGACGATGGTTTCCTGCCGCTTGTCCCAGAGCACCGGCACGGTAACACGGCCGGTATAGTCCGGATCGGCCTTCAGGTAGATCCGGTAGAGGAAGTCCGAGCCGTAGAGCTGGTCGCCGGTAGCACCCTCGCGCTGCCGGAATTCCCAGCCGTTCTCCAGCATGAGGTAATCCACCACGGAAAAGGAGACGAGGTCTTCGAGCTTCTTCAGCTTGCGGAAGATCAGCGTGCGGTGAGCCCAGGGGCAGGCATAGGAAACGTAGAGATGATAGCGCCCGGCTTCGGCCTTGAAGCCGCTGTTGCCCGATGGGCCAGGCGAGCCGTCCGCCGTCAGCCAGTTGCGGAACTGCGATTCGGAGCGCTTGAAATGACCCCTGGTTTCCTTGGTGTCGTACCAGACGTCCTGCCATTTTCCATTCACGAGCCTGCCCATGGCGATCTCCGTTTGCTGTAGTTCGAGATACATACGGCAACGGTGCAGGATTGGGAGCCGCGATTTGATGAACGCTGCGTTTTTGCATTGGACGCGGGCGGAATTTCCTGCTAGGTGCCTTTTCGCAAATTTGGGAACATCTCCTCCATGACCGAAGTACGGGCACTGCGACGACGCTGATCTTGCGAACACGACGCTCACGGAAGCGTCGCCGAGATCATTCGTCATGCCCGTCACTTTTCAAGGCTTCGGTCCCTCCATGCAGATGCTCAAGCACGATCTTGTCTACCTCACCGAGGACGCGTCCCATGATGCCGTCATCGAACTCATCAACGCGGAAGCTTTCGGTCCCGGCCGGTTCGCCAAGGCGGCGGCCCGCATCCGCGAGCAGGGGCCGCATGATCGTTCGCTTTCCTTCGTCTGCGCCGACGATGGCGAGACCATCGCCTCGGTGCGGATGACGCCGGTTCATGCCGGCGAGGTGAAGGGGCATCTGCTGGGGCCGCTCGCGGTCCGGCCGTCGCACAAGAACCGAGGCATCGGGCGCGAGCTGGTGCGGATCGCGGTGGAGGCAGCCAGGCGCCATGGGTCGGAAGCGGTGATCCTGGTCGGCGATCCGCCGTATTACATGCCGCTCGGCTTCGAAAAGGTCGCCTACGACGCACTGAAGTTCCCCGGACCGGTTGATCCGGGCAGGGTTCTGGTCGTGCCGATGGCGGAAGGCGTCCACCCGCGACTCAAGGGAACAATCGGCTGGCGCGGATAGGGCAATTCCACTAAGCATCCCATACATGCTACCGCGGGAGCTGAGCGCCTGCGGGCTCAGGGGAGTGGGTGGAATGACGGCAATCACGATGGACGAGGCGCTCGACCGCGCCGGAACGGGTCCCTATCAGCGGCGTCTGATGGGCATATTCGGCCTGGTTTGGGCCGCGGATGCGATGCAGGTGCTGGCGGTCGGCTTTACGGCGGCCTCGATCGCGGCGACCTTCGGGCTTACGGTGCCGCAGGCACTACAGACCGGCACGCTCTTCTTCCTCGGCATGCTCATCGGCGCGATGGGCTTCGGAAAGCTCGCCGATAAGGTGGGACGCCGCCGCGTGCTGATCGTGACGGTTGCCTGCGATGCCGTTTTCGGCCTGCTCTCGGTGTTTGCCCCGGATTTCACCAGCCTTCTCATACTGCGTTTCCTCACCGGGGCTGCCGTCGGCGGCACGCTGCCGGTCGATTATGCGATGATGGCGGAGTTCCTGCCCGCGAAGAACCGCGGCCGCTGGTTGGTGATCCTCGAAGGGTTCTGGGCGGTCGGCACGCTGATCGTGGCGCTCGCCGCCTGGGCTGCCAGCGTCTACGGGGTTGCGGACGCGTGGCGCTATATTTTCGCGGTCACCGCCGTGCCGGCGCTGATCGGGATCGGCTTGCGCTTCCTGGTGCCTGAATCGCCGCTTTACCTGATGCGATCGGGGCGGGAGCCGGAGGCCAAGGCAATCCTCGGCAGGATGCTGGCGATCAACGGCAGGGAGCCGCTTTCCGCCGAGACGAGGCTGGCCACCCAGCCGCAGCCGCGCGACACGGCCATCTTTTCCGGCGAGCTTCGCCGCCGCAGCCTGATGATCCTGGCGATCTGGTTCCTCGTTTCGGTTTCCTATTACGGCGTCTTCACCTGGATGCCGCCGCAGCTTGCGAGCGGCGGGGTCGGTTTCGTGCGCGGCCATGGCTTCCTGGTGCTCGTGGCGCTCGCGCAGCTTCCGGGCTATGCGCTGGCGGCCTATGGTGTGGAGGCGTGGGGCAGGCGGCCGACGCTGATCGGTTTCTGCCTGCTTTCGGCGCTGGGCTGCCTGCTCTTCGTCGTGGCCGGCAATGGCTTCATGGTCGGCGCGGCGCTGCTGATCATGAGCTTCGCGCTGCTCGGCACCTGGGGTGCGCTCTATGCCTATACGCCGGAACTCTACCCGACAGCCTCGCGCGCGACGGGCATGGGTGCGGCAGGCGCGATGGCGCGCCTCGGCGGCCTGCTCGCGCCCTCGCTGGTGGGGCTGGTCGTCGCGCAAGGGATCGGTATCGCGATCGGCCTTTTCGCAGGTCTGCTCGTGGTCGCGGCCATCGCGGCGACGATGATCGATGCGGAGACGAAACAGGCTTCGCTCGCCTGACACGGCCGGGCGGAATTGTCAGGCACCGTCGTGAATGACGGCGCCTGAGCGCCTCTCAGAAGGTCGCGGTATAAAGCACCGGCACCCACTGATAATTGGTTTCATCTCTGCGGACATGTCCGATGCCGGGGAAAGCGTGGTGCGCGCCGGCGACGAGATATTTCTGATCCGCGGCCTCGGCAAAGGCCATGGCGCGCGTCGCGGCCGCCTGCTTCTGATCGACATCGAACTCTATGGTGACCTCCGGCCGATCGAACTGCAGGACATCGCCATGGGCGATATCCCCCCAGAACATGATTTTCTCGCCCTTGCTTCCGACCACGATGGCGCTGTGCCCCGGAGTATGGCCCGCCCGCAGGACGGAGCCGAAGCCCGGAATGGGTGCTGCATTGTCCTCGAAGGTTTCGAACAGGCCGGCCTCGACATAGGGACCGACGCATTGCTCGGCCTGGGCGATCTGCGGCCCCAGCACGGGATCGGCCTTGGCGGCGGCATCGGCCTTCAGCCAGAACTCGGCTTCCCGTCGGTTCACGCGCACCACCGCGTTTTCGAACACGCGCTTTCCGTTCACGGTAAGCCCGCCGGAATGATCGGCATGGATATGGGTCAGGATGACGTCATCGATCTGGGCCGCCTTGTAGCCGGATGCCTCGATGCTGGCGACGAGCTTGCCGAGAACCGGACCCATCAGGGTTCCGGTGCCGGCATCGATGAGGACCAGCCTGTCGCCGGTATTGATCAGATAGGCATTCACCGAGGTTTGCGCCGGGTTTGGCTGGAAATAACCGGCAAGAATGGCTTCGGCCTCGCTCTCCTCGATGTTTTCGTAGAGCTTGGGCAAGGGCAGCGGCACCGTGCCGTCCGAAAGCGCGGTGACTTCGTAGTCGCCGAGCCTCAGCCGATAGTAGCCGGCGGCCTGCCGGCCGACGATCGGCGCCTTGGCGAGTGCGGCGGCGGGCAGGCTGGCGATGGCGCCCGCGGCGAATGCCATGCCGGCGGTATTCTTCAGAAGGGAGCGTCGGGTTTGCATGAAGGACTCCAGGTGCTGGTTGCGGTCTTGGAAACGACCTGGAGCGCACGTATGTATCGGTGTATCAGCAAACAAATCGATGCGGCTCATGACAACTATCGATCATTTCAATCTGCGTTCGTTCGATCTCAATCTTCTCGTCGCATTCGATGCGCTGATGAGCGAGGGAAGCGTTACCAAGGCGGCGCGGCGCCTCAAGATCCAGCAGCCGGCGATGAGCCATTCGCTCTCGACGCTGAGGGTTCTCCTGCAGGACGAATTGTTCATCCGCGTCGGCCAGATCATGCAGCCGACGGCGCGAGCCCACAGCCTTGCGGTTCCTGTGCGCCAGGCGCTGAGGCAGGCGCAACTGGCGCTGACGGGTGGAGAGGCCTTCGATCCCGCAACGGAGGAGCGGACGTTCCGTATCGCGATGTCGCCGGAAGTCGAACTCCTGCTGGTGCCGGACCTGACCGCCCGGCTGCAGCGGCTCGCGCCTGGCATCAAGATACTGGCGCGGGTCTTCCCCGATGACGCGGTGGAACCGTCGCTGGAGGATGGCGGCGCGGACCTGGCCGTGGGGTGTACCTATTCGAGGACGAGCAGGCGTTCATTCGAGACGCTCTACGAGGTCGAGCTTGCGTGCTGCTACAATCCGGCTCTGCTGGCATTGCAAAATCCGCTGGATATGGAAACTTTCCTATCTGTCGAGCATGCGGTGATTTCTCAGAACGAGGCCCTGCAGGGCTGCATCAAGGAGGCCTTGGAAATAGCCGGTCTCGAACTGAATGTGGTTGCCGCAGCACCAGGCTTCATGTCCGTTCTTGCCGCCGCCAAGGCCAGCCCGGTCGTCGCGACCGTCTCCAGACGCATTGCTGACCGTTACGGCCCGCTGCTCGGGCTTGAGGTCAGTCCGGTGCCGGTTTCGCTGACCTTCCCGCCGGTGAGGATGGTCTGGGCGAGCCACACGGACAACGACCCCGCGAATGTGTGGCTGCGTCAGCAGATACGCGACAGTTTTGTCGGCAGCGCTGCGGGTGAAAGTGGGGCCTCCACGCCGCAGGCAGCGGCAGTCGCGATGGCTTAGGCGAACTACCGGAAGCGTTTCGACAGCCATGTCACATGATTGCCCGCCGTGAGGGGGCCGACGTGGCCGGCGATCTCGTAGCCGTATTTCTGATAGGCTTTCACAGCATCGGGGTTCATGCTGTCGATATAAGCGCCGATGCAACCGCGAGCCTGTGCTTCATCCTCGGCCATCCTTAAGAGCCGGCCTGCAATACCCTGACCGCGCATGTTTTCCGGAATGAACAGCATCTGAACATAGAGCCAGCCACGCCCGGTATAGCCAACCAGGCCCCCGATGACTTCGTTGCTGTCATCGTATATCGGGATCGCCAGGTCTCTTCGGTCCCTCTCTCCAAAATTCGCGACATTGTATGCCCTCAGCAGATCAAGGATCGCCTGTTCGTCTTCAGGTGGCAGGCCTTCGAGAAGTCTTAGTTCTTGCGACATGCAATATCCGCTGTGTGGGTCAGGCAACGGATACCAGACTGAACACGCGGCAAAAAGAGGCGGATTTACCGTCCTTCGCGCCACCACATGGCAGCGACGGCGAAGAGCAGCGCCGAGAGACCGGCAAAGCCCGCGAACAACGGCAGGGTATTGATACCCTTGAGCACGGTCTCGTCGGTGAGGCGGATCACCATGCGGTCGGAATCGCTGATGCGAACCTCGCCGCGCACCGGCAAGATATCCGGCAGCGTCACGCCGTCTCCATCTGCCACGCGCGCGACGAGGCCGCGGGTTTTCTGGGCATAGGGCGCAAGCGTTTCGGTGGTGGAAATCATCGCCTTGAATTCGGGCGCGTTGACCGTGCCGACATGAACGAGCGTGGAGAGGTCTCCATTGGTGATTTCGAAGAGGCCGGTTTCCTCCATGCGCCGCTCCAGCCGATACTGGCCGGGAGTGGCTTCCGTCATCGGCACGGTTTCGGTGCGGCCGGAGGGATAACGGATGGTCGCGGGACCGGGATCGTCGCCGATCGTCTGGCGCGTCGCTTCCAGCGTACGGCCGACGGCGCGGGCGGTCAGCGCTTCTTCCTCGAGTTCCGGCTCCTTCATCAGCCAGTGGGCGATGCGGCGATAGAGCGAGACATGCGGTCCGCCGCCCTCGAAGCCGCGCGCCCAGAGCCAGCCCTGATCGGAAAGCAGCATGGCCACGCGGCCTTCACCCTCGCGGTTCAGTACGAGGAGCGGCCGGTCGCCATCGCCCTGCATGACTATCTGCCCCTGCGGGGTACCGACATCGATGGTGCGGAACCAGCGCCCCCATGCGGGCGGGTTCTGGTTCGAGCCGTCGAGACCGCGGGTGACAGGATGCTTCTGCCCCTCCGGTGAAAGATGCGGATAGAAGCCAGCGTTATGAATCTCGCCGGTCGGAGAGGCAGGCAGGACCTGTTCCAGCGGTGTGCTGGCGATCGAATCCTCGCCCGCATGTTCGGGCCCCGCGGCGATCAGCAGCGCGCCGCCGTTCTGCACATACTGGGCGATGTAATCGTAATAGAGGATCGGCAGCACGCCGCGATGCTTGTAGCGATCGAAGATGATGAGGTCGAAATCCTGGATCTTCTCGACGAAGAGCTCGCGGGTCGGGAAGGCGATCAGCGACAGCTCGTTGATCGGCGTGCCATCCTGTTTTTCCGGCGGACGCAGGATGGTGAAATGGACGAGGTCGACGGAGGCGTCGGACTTCAACAGGTTGCGCCAGGCGCGTTCGCCGGCATGCGGCTCGCCAGACACGAGGAGGACGCGCAGGTTCTGGCGGATGCCATCGATGACATGAATGGCGCGGTTGTTGGCGGCCGTCACTTCGCCCGGCAGTTCGGCGACGGAGAATTCCATCACATTGTTGCCGCCGCGCGGCACGGTGAAGGAAAAGGGCGTTTCCGCACCGGGCGCGGCCTGAAGCGTAGCGATCTGCTGGCCGTTCATCCGGATGTTGACTTCGGCCGTGCCGCCGCCGCCACGCCCATCATCGAAGACGCGGAAGGTCAGTTCCTGCTCTTCGCCAACAATGCCGAAACGCGGCGCGCGCACTACTTCGATGCGGCGGTCGAACTCTTCCTCATGGCCGGTGATGAGGCCATGGACAGGCGCGTTGAAGCCGAGGTTCTGATTGATGCCCGGCAGGTCGTGGATCTGGCCGTCCGTCAGGAAGACCGCGCCGCCGATGCGGGCCGGGGGCACGTCGGAAACCGCGGAGGAGAGGGCGGAGAAAAGCCGCGTCGATGGCGTATCGGAATCCGCGTCGTCGGCCACTTCGACGATGCGCGTCTCGATACGCGGGAAGCGGGAGAAGCGCTCCTGCAGGCTGGCGAGTGCCGCGTCGGTCTGGGGCCGCCGCTCCGCCGTCTCCTGGCTCTGGGAGCGGTCGACGATGATCGGCACGATGGTCGAGAGCTGCTCGCGGTCCTCCTGCGCCAGGAAGGGATTGGCGAGTGCGAGCAGCAGGAAGGCGAGCGCCAGCGCGCGCAGCGTCGCGCCGCGCACGCCACGCCAGAAGGCCAGCGCAGCGAGGATCGCGGCAAGCACGGCGAGGCCGGCGAGGATCGACCAGGAGAAGAAGGGGGCGAATTCGAGGGTCATGTCCGCTTCTCCCTCACTGGCCCAGCCGTTCAAGCAGCGCCGGCACGTGCACCTGGTCTGCCTTGTAGTTGCCGGTCAGCATGTACATCATGATGTTGACGCCGGCGCGGTAGGCGTATTCGCGCTGCATTTCGTCCGGCGGCACGGTCGGCAGCACGGCTATGCCTTGGCTATCAACGGCCCAGGCGCCGGCAAGGTCGTTGCCGGTAATGAGGAGCGGCGTCACCCCGTCCCCGGAGGAGGAAAGCTGCGAGCCGGTATTGCGGGCTTCCTGCCGGGCCTCGACCCATAGCGGGCTGCCGGTATAGCGGCCGGGGAAATTGGTGAGCAGATAGAAGGACCGCGTCAGGACATGGTCTTCCGGGGTCGGCTCCAGGGGCGGGATGTCGATATTGGCAAGGATCGCCTGCAGCCGCTCGCCGTTCGGGGTGGTTCCGCCGCCGTCGAGCGCCGAATACTGGTCCCTTGTATCGAAGAGCACGGTTCCGCCGTTGCGCATATAGGCGTCGATGCGCGAGATCGCGGCCTGCGAAGGCATGGGGGCGGAGGCCGAGATCGGCCAGTAGATGATGGGGTAAAAGGAAAGCTCGTCCTGGGCGATATCGAGGCCCACTGGAGCGCCGGGTTCCAGGGTCGTGCGATAGGTGAGGAACTGGTTCAGACCCTCCAGCCCCTGTTCGGAAATGCGGTCCACGTCCGCCTCGCCGGTGACGACATAGGCAAGATGGGTGGTATCGAGACGTTCCAGGATCTGCTCGTCGCCTGGCTTGGCATCCTGCGCGCGGAGCTCGCCGGGCTGGAAGGCGAGGAGGGCGGCAGCAAACGCGACGATCGTCGCCGTCGTACGGCCGGCGCGCGGGACGCGAGGCAACCGCGAGAAGACGCCGTTCATGAAGAGCACGACGATGCTGTCGAGGATGAGCAGAGCGAAGGCCAGCGCGAAGAGGGCAGGGCGAAGCGACAGCGCTTCTCCGCCGATCAAACCTTCGCGAACGACTGGAACGCCGCCCGCCGCCGGATCGAACGGTGAAAGGACCGTGCCCGGAGCAAGCAGGTTGACCGCCGAGAAGCCGTCCTCCGTGCCGTAGAGGCCGGGCGGATGATCGAAGCTCGCGACCGGGGTCTGACCGGCGGAGATGGCGATCGGCCGTGCCGTGCCGGTTTCGGTGGTCAGGATGCCATCCGCATTGAGCAGGCGATAGGGCGGCAAGGTCGCGGCGGCATCCGCCGTTCCGCCGGAGGTCGAAGCGCCGCCGGCGCGCGAGATCTGGACGACCCGGCGCAGCATTTCGACGAAGTTGCCGGAGAGCGGCAGGTTCGACCAGGTCGCCTCGGCGCTGGTGTGGAAGAGCACGATGCGGCCGGCCTCCACATCACGGGTGGTGACGAGCGGGGTGCCGTCGGCAAGGCTTGCCCAGGTCCGTTCCGCAAGGTCTGGCGTCGGCTCGGCAAGGACCTGCCGGGTGACGGTGATATCGGCGGCGCGCGGCATGCCGGCGAAGGGGCCGAACGACGGGAAATCCGCGAGCGGCTGCGGTTCCGACCAGGACATGGCGCCGCCGAGCGCGCGCTCGCCCTGGCGCAGGATGACGGGGACGAGCGGATCGTCCGCCGGGGCTGCGGCCAGCCGCGGGCCGGCGAAACGGATCAGCGTGCCGCCGCGCGAAATCCATTGCTGCAACGGTTCGTAGGTCTCGGCAGGCAGACGGCCGACATCGGCCATGATGATGGCTGACGGATTGCCTTCCAGGATCTGCGGGATGGAGACGGACAGATCGGCGGTATTGGGCTGGATGACATCCGCATAGGGCGAAAGCGCCCGGCTGATATAGTAGAGCGGCTGCAGGAGCGGCTGAAAGTCGCTGCCGCTCTCGCCGGCGAGCAGTGCCACGCGGCGGCGCTTGAAGCCGTCGTCCAGAAGGTGAGCGGAGCCGGCGGTCGCCAGCCCCTCGATGCCGAGGCGGGCAAAATCGTTGCGCAGCTCGAAGGGGGCGTCGATTTCTGCCGTGGCGGGTGCCGGGCCGGCCGAGAATTCGAGCGTACCGGAAGCAAGCGCCCGGCGCTGGGTATCCAGCGCGTTCACGGTAAGGCTCCGCGAGGCTGCGGTGGAGAGCCGGGTTCCCGTGACCGTCATCGCGCCGGCGTTGTTGACGGCGCCGGTAAGGGCAACCGCGCCCTGTCCATCACCCTCTATGACGCGCATTTCCGTGGGCGTCATACCTGCCAGGGCCGACATGGCCTCTTCATCTCCCGCAACGGCGACGCCGTCGGAAAGCAGGACCAGCGTGCCGGGGCGGGTACCGTTCATCGCTCCGCTTATCGCCTCCGCGGTGCGCGCCCTGTCCGGCACGAGCGGCTGCGGCCTTGCCGCGCCGAGCTTGTCGCGGGCGGCGATGGCGCTGCCGGGGGTGGCGTCATGGCTGGTATCGGCGGTGAAGGTGATCGAGACGGGCAGATCGGCGCTTTCGGCGTCGTCGATCAGCGTGCTTGCGGTTTCGACGCGGCGTTCCCAGTCCGTGGCGCTCGCCCAGCCGTTGTCGATGACCAGCACGAGCGGGCCGGAGTCGTTGAGCGAGCCGGCGCGCGGGTTCAGGACCGGATCGGCGATGGCAAGGATGACGGCGGTGGCGAGCAGCATGCGCAGCAGCGTCAGCCACCAGGGGCTCTTGGACGGCGTCTCCTCGCGCTTCAACACGCTCGCCAGGATCTTCAGCGGCGGAAAAACCTCGGTCTTGGGGCGTGGCGGGGTGAGCCGCAGCAGCCACCAGATGAGCGGCAGGGACAGAAGGCCCAGCAGGATGGCCGGATAGGCAAAGGCGAGAGCGCCCATCATCGTCCTCCGATCGGCTTTTGCGCCGGCAAGCCGGAGAGATAGCTATGCACGGCAACCAGGGCTTCGGATGCAAGGTGATCCGTCCGATGGAACACGAAACTCCAACCAAGGTTGCGAAGCGACAGGCCCAAATTTTCACGCCGGGCGAGATAGGCACGCCGATATTCATCCCGGATCGTCTCGGCGCGGCCGGACACAAGCTTCTCGCCGGTCTCCGGGTCGGTGAATTCCGTGCGGCCGTTATACGGGAAAATCTCCTCCGCCGGATCGGCTATCTCGACCAGATGGCCGCGCAGCCCACGGCGGCCGAGCGGTGCGATCCGTTCCATCACCCGGTCTGCATCATCCAGGAAATCGCCGATCAGGACGATATCGCTGTGGCCGCGGATCATGCCGGTTTCGGGAAGCCCGGTCGTCAGCGGCGCGTGGATGATGGCGGTCGCCAGGCGTTCGGCGGCGTTGCGCGCCGAGATCGGCTCCATGATGCCGGGGCAGCCGATCCGCTCGCCGGAGCGGGCGAGGATTTCCGCGAGCGCCAGCATCAGCACCAGCGCCCGGCTTTCCTTGGAGACCGTGCCGAAGGTGGACTTGTACATCATGGAGGGCGACATGTCGGCCCAGAGCCAGATCGTGTGGGCGGCTTCCCATTCTCGGTCGCGGACATAGGTATGGTCGTCGCGGGCGGAGCGACGCCAGTCGATGCGCGACAGGCTCTCGCCCTCGGCATACGGCCGGAACTGCCAGAAATTCTCGCCGATGCCGCGTTTGCGGCGGCCGTGCCAGCCGGCGATCACCGTATTGGCGATGCGCTTGGCCTCCACCATGCAATCGGGCACGAGCACCGCCCGCGCCTGGGCACGGGAAAGGACTTCGCTGCTCGGTGTCTGCTCGACGATCTGGCCGATAGATGCCACGCGCTGTCCTTTCTAAGCCCGCATGAGGGACGTCAGCCCCGGGCTTCCCTGACCAGATTGGCGATGACGTCGCGCACCGACATGCCTTCGGCGCGCGCCGCGAAATTAAGCGCCATCCGGTGTTCGAGCACGGGTTCGGCAAGCGCATAGACATCGTCGAGCGAAGGGGCGAGCCGGCCTTCGTAGAGCGCGCGAGCGCGGGCCGTCAGCATCAGCGACTGGCCGGCGCGGGGGCCCGGGCCCCAGGCGACGTGCTTGTCCGTCGCGGCATTGCCGTGGCCGGGGCGGGCGGAGCGGACGAGATTGAGGATCGCATCGACCACCTTGTCGCTCACCGGCATCTGGCGGATCAGGGTCTGAATTTCCTGGAGCCGCGCCGCGTCGATGATGCCGCGAGGCTTGGTTTCCGAAAGTCCGGTGGTTTCCAAGAGGATCTGCCGTTCGGCGTCAAGTTCCGGATAGAGCACGTCCACCTGCAGCAGGAAGCGGTCGAGCTGGGCTTCCGGAAGCGGGTAGGTGCCTTCCTGCTCCAGCGGGTTCTGGGTGGCGAGCACATGGAAGGGGGCGGGCAGGTCATATCGCTGGCCGGCGACGGTGATGTGATATTCCTGCATGGACTGCAGGAGCGCGGACTGGGTGCGCGGCGAGGCGCGGTTGATCTCGTCGGCCATCAGAAGCTGGGCGAAGACCGGACCCTTGACGAAACGGAAGGAGCGCCGGCCGCTCTCGTCCTGATCCATGACTTCCGATCCCAGGATATCCGAGGGCATCAGGTCAGGCGTGAACTGGATGCGGTTGGCGTCGAGGCCGAGAACGGCACCGAGGGTGGTAACGAGCTTGGTCTTGGCCAGACCCGGAACGCCGACGAGAAGCGCATGGCCGCCGGAAAGCACGGCCAGCAAGGTGTTTTCCACCACGTTCTCCTGGCCGAAGATGACCTTGGCCACCTCGGCGCGGATCGCGGCGATATCCGAAAGGGCGTTTTCCGCAGCGGCGATAATGGCCTTCTCGTCGAGAACGGTTTCGGTGGAATTCATCATGCCCATGTCGTTCTCCTCAGGCCTTTCCCCGCTGCCTTATGCGCGGGTTCGACGAATCGCTGCGGTGCAGCACACGCTTCATCCAAACAAACTTATTACCCGAAATGTGGCTGACAAGCGCGTTTCGAATGACTATCTCGTGAGGAACAATTGCTTACGCGGGAACCGAGACTGAAAGATGGCGAGGGAAACGATCAGTTCCGCATCGGATGCCGCCGGCCTTGCGGCGATGATCTCGCGCGCCGCGGAGCAGGTTGGGGGGCAGGCCGGAAAGGAAAAGCGCGGGCTCCCTCCCGTCGAAAAGTGGAACCCGCCCTTCTGCGGCGATCTCGACATGGAAATCCGCGCGGACGGCACCTGGTTCTACATGGGCACGCCGATCGGGCGGGCTCCGCTGGTGCGGCTCTTCTCCACCGTGCTGCGCAGGGACGAGGACGGGAAGACGTATCTGGTGACGCCCGTCGAAAAGGTGGGCATCCGCGTCGTGGACGCGCCCTTCCTGGCAGTCGAGATGAACGTTACCGAACGTGAGGGCAGGCAGGTGCTCACCTTCCGCACCAATGTGGGCGACGTGGTGGAGGCGGGCGAGGAGCACCCGCTGCGTTTCGTCGTGCATGGCGAGAACCGGGAGCTAAAACCCTATCTTCTGGTGCGCGGGCGGCTGGAGGCGCTGGTTTCCAGGGCCGTGATGTACGACCTGGTCGAGCTCGGCGAGGCGGTCGAGATCGACGGTGTTCCCATGTTCGCCATACGCTCTGGAAACCAGGTCTTTCCGGTGATGCCGGAAGCCGAACTCGACGCCCTTTCCAGATGAGTGAATTCCCCCTTTATTCAGCCGATGAATTCCGCCATCGCGCCCTTCACCAGAACGGCGGCCCGATCGATCATGCATGGCGGGACCATGGCGATCATCTGCTCAATCCGGATATCGTGACGCAGGTGGAAGGCCTGAAACTGCGTGATGCGGCGGTGCTCGTGCCGGTGATAGACGATGGCGAGGAGGCGAAGGTCATCCTCACGCAACGGACGGCGAGCCTCAGAAAGCATTCGGGGCAGATCGCCTTCCCGGGAGGCGCGATCGATCCCACCGACATTTCACCCGAACAGGCGGCGCTGAGGGAAACGGAAGAGGAGATCGGTCTCGACCGCTCCTTCGTGGAACCGCTGGCGCGGCTGCCCACCTATTTCGCCGCGACGGGCTTCCGCATCACGCCCGTGCTTTCGGTCGTGCGGCGAGGCTTCGAGTTGAGGCCGAATCCGAAGGAAGTGGACGAAATATTTGAAGTTCCGCTATCTTTTCTGATGACTGAGGCGAACCATCAGCGCGGCAGCCGCGTATGGAACGGGGTCGAGCGGCATTTCTACCTGATGCCCTATGGCGAGCGGAAAATCTGGGGTATCACGGCCGGAATCCTGCGCACGCTCTATGAAAGGCTCTATGCATGACGAGCATTGCCGACGAAGACTGGTTCCGCGATCCGGCCTTGCAGAGGATTCTTTCCCTGCTCAATGCCGATGGCGGGGAAGCGCGCGTGGTCGGCGGCGCGGTGCGCAACACGCTGATGAGGCTGCCGGTCGGCGACATCGACATCGCGACCACGCTGCTCCCGGAAATTGTGGTTGAACGGGCCAGGGCGGAAGGCGTCAAGGCCGTGCCGACGGGAATCGACCACGGCACGGTGACGCTGGTTGCGGATGGCCATGGCTACGAGGTGACGACGTTGCGCCGCGATGTCGCAACCGATGGCCGCCATGCGCAGGTCGCTTTCGGCACCGACTGGCAGGCGGATGCGGAGCGCCGTGACCTGACGATCAACGCGCTTTATGCGGATGGCAAGGGTGAGGTGGTGGACCTTGTCGGCGGACTTGCGGATATCGAAAGCCGCACCGTCCGCTTCATCGGCGATGCGGCGACGCGGATTGCCGAGGATCATCTGCGCATCCTGCGCTTCTTCCGGTTCTTCGCCCATTACGGTTCGGGGCGGCCCGATGCCGATGGCCTGCGGGCCTGTGCGCGCGCCAAGGACAGGCTCTCGATGCTCTCGGCCGAACGGGTATGGGCCGAGACGAAGAAGCTGCTTTCGGCCCATGATCCCTCGCGTGCGCTTCTCTGGATGCGCCAGACGGGCGTGCTGACGGAAATTCTGCCGGAAACCGAGAAATGGGGCATAGACGGCATTCACGGACTTGTCGCTTGCGAGCAGGGTCTCGGCTGGGCGCCCGATCCGCTACTGCGGCTCGCCGCCATCGTACCGCCCGACGCGGAGCGTATCGAGGTTCTTTCGAAGCGGCTGAGAATGTCGAATGCGGAGGCTGCGAAACTTGCCGCCTGGGCGGCCGCGCCAAACCTGCCGGACGAGGTGACGGATATCGGCTTCGACCGTTTGCTCTACCGGCACGGCAAGGAAGGCATCCTCATGTGCCTCAAGCTGGCGCTTGCGGCCGCGCGTTACGGCGCGGAAGGCGATCCGGTGGCGATGCGGAAATCCGCACGGTTTTCCGTGCTGCTCGACAGGGCAGGGAATTATAGCAAGCCCGTCTTCCCGTTAAGCGGTGCGGACGTGCTGGCGGCAGGCGTGCCGGCGGGAAAAAGGGTGGGCGAGATCCTCGCCGCGCTGGAGAAATTCTGGATGGAGCGCAATTTCGTGCCCGACCGGGCGGCGCTTGCCGCCCGACTTGAGGAAATGCTGCGTGACCAGCCGTAATCGGCGGTTCAGGCCGCGTCCGGTTTAGCTTCGTCGCGTATGCGGGCCTTGATATTCTCGACCATGTTCTCGCGGATGATGTCCTCGCCGTGATCGGTGCGCAGATGCTCCACGGCCCGGCGCACGACTTCGGCATCTTGATCGGCTCGGGTGTGCCATTGGCAGCCGGGCACGAGCGTGCCGCATTCGAACAGTCTCATCCCTTTTCCTCCTGTTATCAAACGAATACCTGCCGCGGCGCGTCTCCTTCCGCGCCACGGTGTCCGGGATAACTCGTCAATTACGAACCCGTTCCAGGCCCGCCTTCATTCGGACAGTGCCCAGGCGCGGAAGACCGCGGCTGCCCTGTCTTCATCCGCGACCACCGGCGGCCTTGAATCATTGGCCGCCGTGGCGCCGGCCATCCTGAGGGAAAGCTGGCGTTTCACCTGTTCGACGCAGAAGGAATAGGGCAATTCGCTGCCGCTGCGGGCCCGCATTTCCGTCGCGAGACGATCGATCGTCTCGGGATTGGCGAGAGCGGGGATGCCGGTCCGGCTCTCGGAGAGATTAGGCACTGGCTTGTTCGCTGTCATGGCGATCCTCCTCCGGTGCTACCAGCGCGAAGGTTAACACCGACAGGCGGTTCTGGGTATCAAATTCGTTAACGAAAATGTGTCGATTTGCCTCCGCCGGCCCCATGGTGCT
The DNA here is from genome assembly GCF_001005825.1 of Rhizobium sp. LC145. Classification (GTDB taxonomy): domain Bacteria; phylum Pseudomonadota; class Alphaproteobacteria; order Rhizobiales; family Rhizobiaceae; genus Neorhizobium. The sequence continues at coordinate 425,002 of NZ_LBHV01000005.1, read as the reverse complement.
CGCTATGCGAAGCGCTCAAGGCCAGCGCACCACCGGAGGCAGCGAAGACAGGATGGATTCGACATTCCCGCCCGTCTTCAGACCGAAAATGGTGCCGCGGTCGTAGAGGAGATTGAACTCCACATAACGGCCGCGACGGATGAGTTGCTCGTCGCGGTCATCTTCCGTCCAGGGCTGGTTGAAGTTGGAGCGGACGATCTTGGGATAGACGAGGCTGAAGGCCCGACCTACATCCTGCACGAAGGCGAAATCGGCGTCCCAGCCGCCCTTTTCTTCTTCCGAATGCAGCCAGTCGAAAAAGATGCCGCCGATGCCGCGCGGCTCGTTGCGGTGCTTCAGGAAGAAATATTCGTCGCACCATTGCTTGTAGCGGCCGTAATCCGCGACGGTGGCGTGGCGGCCGCAGGTGATTTCCATGGCGCGATGGAAAAGCAGGCTGTCGGGATCGGTCTGCTCGCGGCGACGGTCCAGAACCGGCGTCAGGTCGGCGCCACCGCCGAACCATTGGCTGGTCGTCACCACCATGCGGGTGTTCATGTGAACGGCCGGCACATTGGGATTGATCGGATGGGCGATCAGCGAAATGCCGGAGGCCCAGAAACGCGGGTCTTCCTCGGCGCCGGGGATCTGGCTGCGGAAATCGGCAGAAAATTCACCGTAAACGGTGGAGGTGTGGACGCCGACCTTCTCGAAGACGCGGCCTTCCATCATCGACATCCTGCCGCCGCCGCCCGCGCCGTCGTCACGTAGCCAGTCCTTGGCTACGAAGCGGCCGGGCTGCTGGTCGGAGAGGGGGCCGGCCAGCTCGTCCTCCAGGGTTTCGAAGGATGCGCAGATGGTATCGCGCAAGCTCTCGAACCAGGCCTTGGCGGTGGCCTTCTTCTCCTCGATATCCGCGTGCAGCCCCTTCGGCAGTACCGGCCGTTCCATCGTCTCACCCCATGGTGCGATTCGTCTTTCTGAAAGCGTCATTAGCAGCAATGGCTTTCCCGAGCCATTCGCCAGACTGACGCGCCGTCATACGCCTGAAAAATCGGACTCGCAAAGAATCTGACGGCGCATTATCTTGCCTCCATAGAGGTGAAGTGCATGGCGAAACAGACACCGCCGCCACTTGACGGCCTGAAGCGCAGGATCGACCGGCATCGGCAGGAGAAGGCCGGCAAGCCGTCGGGCATGTTCGTTCGCGAAACCTTCCTGCTTTCACGCGAGGAAGCGCGCGAGAAGGCGCGCGAATGGTTCGACGCCTTTCCGAAAGCCGCATACTGGACCGAGGTGGAAAGCTGGCGCCAACTCGAGGGCGACCGGATCGAATTCACCATGCGGCGGCTGCCTTCGGCCGATTAGGCCGGGTTTCCATATCTCACGAACGCGGTTCGGCCTGTCTCAGACGGCTTTCAACGAGCACGCCGCTATCGTCCAGGATCGGATGGGCGACGGAGACAATATGCGCATTGATACGCTTCAGGTCGCGCAGCAGGTCGAGGTGCAGCGAGCTTGTCTGCAGGCTTTCCAGCTTGCCGTCGCGCAGGCGTTCCAGATGCCGCTCGGCTGACTGTTTCTCCATGTGGCGCACATTGACCTTGATCTCCATAAGCTGGCGGGCGAGATCGAAATCGCCGGTGACGAAGATGGTCTGGGCGACGCGCAGGTTATCGACCGTGAGATTGAACAGGTTTTCCAGCTCCCGATAGCCGTCGTCGGAGAATTTCAGGCCGTTGTCGATCTTCTTCCTGACCTCGCCGCAGAGGCCCTTCTCGACGATGTCGCCGATATGCTCCAGATTGATGACATAATCGATGATGGCGATCGAGCGCCTCGCATTCTCGTCATCCAATCCCCCGCGCCCAAGCTTCGAAAGATAAAGTTTCACCTCCTGCTGGATCAGGTCGACGCGCTTTTCGAGCGTTTCGATCTCCTGCAATGGAGCCAGATCATTGTGCTTGAAAGCGTTTTCGGTGCGGATCAGCATCCGCTCGATGAGATCGCCGACGCCGAGCACCTCCCGCGTGGCATTGGCAAGCGCCACGACCGGCGTTTCGAGCGCATCGGGATCGAGGAAGCGCGGACCGGTTTCCGCGCTTTCCTCCGTGGGGACGAGCCGGGTCATCAGGTCCGAGATCAAGCCGGAGAAGGGCCAGGCGAGTGCGGCAAGCAGGACGTTGAAGATCAGATGGGCGTCGACCGGCAGCTTCTGCGGCGAAAGCGGCAGCGTCTGCAGGAACTCGGCGCCGTAGCCGGCGAGCGGCAGCGCGATAAGGCAGCCGATGGCGCGAACGGTCAGATTGCCGAGCGTGATGCGGCGGGCGGCCGCGGGGCCGGAAAGGGTGGCGATGACGGGCGGCACGGCTCCGCCCAGATTGGCGCCGAGGATCAGCACGATGACCAGCCCGGCCGAAAGGATGCCGGTCGAGGCAAGCGACAGGATCAGCACCACCATCGCAAGGCTGGAAGAGGACACGAAGGCGAGACCGGCGGAGAGAAGCAGCGCCACGGGCCAGGCATTGTCGAGAAGGCCGATGAAGGCGGCAAGCGCCGGCGAACTCCGCATCGGTTCGGTTGCGGCCGACAGAAGATGCAGCGAAAGCAGCATCAGACCTACGCCGATCAGCGCGGCGCCGCCGCCCTGGCGGGCGCTCGATCCGCTGCGATGGAGGATGAGGCCGGCCAGGATGACGAGCGGCGAGAGCCATTCGATGCCGGTCGCCACGATCCAGGCCGTGACGGCCGTTCCCACATTGGCGCCGAGCAGCACGATCTGCGCCATGCGCGGCCGGATGAGATCGCGCTCCACGAAGGAGGCGACGGTGAGGGCGGTGGCGGTGGAGCTTTGCAGCGCGACCGTTGCCACGAAGCCGGAGAGGAAGGAACGCGGACCATTGCGGGTTCCGGTCGCGAGGCCGGTGCGGAGTTTCGGGCCGAAGGCGCGCGAGACCCCATCCTTCACCTGCGCGAGGCCGAACAGCAGAAGGGCGACGGCGCCCAGCAGGTTCACGATGACGATGGTGGATTCCATGCGGCTCCCCAGATGGCCGAACCGGAAATGCCGGAATCCGGTTTGCCGGCTAAGGATGATAACGCCGGCCGGCCAATCCTTACAATGCTTTCGGCGAGGGTTTCCGAAAAGAATTCGACAGACACGACGTCGGACATTTCCGGGTAGAATGCGCTAGCCGGCGGAAGGTTCTGTAAAATCCTCCAAGGGTAGAAGTCGTGGGCCTGCGCCTTGTTCCGAAAGAACGTCATCAGGATTGCGCAGCGGGCATTCGTGCATCGAGAGACAGCCGCAGCCGATGCAGTCGGTCAAATGGTTCCGGAGCGCGGTGAGGCTCTCGATGCGCGCGTCGAGCTGCCGTTTCCACGTTTCGGAAAGCCGCTGCCAGTCCTTGGCGGTCAATGGCCGATCGTGCGGCAGGACGGACAGCGCCTCGGCGATATCGGCGAGCGGGATGCCTGTTCGCTGCGCCACCTTGATGACGGCGACCCGACGTAACACGACGCGGGGGTAACGCCGCTGGTTGCCGCGGTTGCGCCAGCTTTTTATCAATCCCTTGGTTTCGTAAAAATGCAGCGTCGAGACCGCGACGCCGCTGCGCTCAGCCACTTCGCCCACGGTCAGTTCAAGGGGGATGCGCCGGTCCGGAGTTTTCTTCATCGCTGCTATTGACCTCAATATTACTTGAGGTTTTATAGCAGGTGCTCCCATGAACCGAAAGCCCGGGAGCAATCTCCGATGAAAACAAAAATCACCGTGGCGCTGATCTATGGCAGCGCGAGGCCTGGCCGTTTCTGCGATGTCGTCGCCGATTGGGTGCTGACGCACCTGCCCGAGATGATGGCGGCGGATATCGTGATCGTCGATCCCGCTGACCTGGCCGCCGAGACGCGCAATGCGAAGGCGGACATGCAGGCCAGGATTGCGCGCGATCTTGCCCGTGCCGATGCCTTCCTGGTCGTCACGCCGGAGTACAATCACGGCTATACGGCGGCGCTCAAGGAGCTCATCGACATGTTCTATGAGCCCTGGTGGGGCAAGCCTGTCGGCTTCGTCTCCTATGGCGGCGTATCGGGAGGCCTTCGCGCGGTGGAGCAGTTGCGCCAGGTCTTTGCCGAGCTCGGCACAGTGGCGATCCGCGAAAGCGTCAGCTTCGCCCATGCCCATGAGAAATTCGACGACGCCGGAAACCTGTATGAGCCGCAGCGGGCTGCCCGGCAGCTCGAAAAACTGGCGAGGCAGCTCACATGGTGGGCTTCGACGCTGAAGGCCGGCCGCGAGGCGCTCGTCGTCGAGGAGGCTGTCTGATGCTGAACAGACCCGCCACTTTGCAAACATCGCCTGTAAGGCTGGTGCCGGAAAGCTACCGCAATGCCACGCTGCTTTCGTTAAGCACGCTGACGATCATGTCCGGAGCGACCATCTCGGCCTCGCTTCCCGGCATCGAGACGCGGTTCGCGGACGTGCCGAACGTGGCGCTGTTGAGCCGTCTCGTGCTGACGCTGCCGGCGATCTTCATCGCTGCCTTCTCGCCTATCGCCGGCCTGGTGATCGACCGTTTCGGGCGCAAGCCGCTGCTGGTCGCAGCACTTTCGCTCTTTGCGATAGCCGGCTGCTCCGGTCTCTTCGCCCAGACGCTCACCGGATTGCTGATCGGCCGCGCCGTGCTCGGGCTTGCCGTCGGCGGCATCATGACCGTCAGCACCGCGCTGGTCGGTGATTTCTTCACCGGGCCGGCGCGCGACCGCTATATGGGCCTGCAGCAGGCTTTCGTCGGCGTCGGCGGAACGATCTTCCTGACGGGCGGCGGCTTCCTTGCGGAAATGCATTGGCGCGCGCCCTTCCTCATCTATGCGCTTGCCTTTTTGGTGCTGCCTGCCGTGCTGTTGTTCATATCCGAGCCGGTGCGGGTGGCGACCGCCACCGTGAAGGGACAGGCGGGCCGGCTCGGGGCAAGGGGCATCATCCTCCTGGCGATGCTGTTTGCCGCCGCAGTCTTCAACATGATCATCTTCTACATGATCCCCACACAGCTTCCCTTCTTCCTGAAGGATATCGGGGTTGCGGCACCCAGCCTTGCGGGCGTGGCGATCGGCGTCGGCCAGGCGATCGGAGTCGTCAGCGCCCTGGTCTTTGCCCGCTTCCGGCGCGTGCTTGGCATCATGGGGGTCTTCGCGCTCGCCTTCGGCTCGATCGGCTCGGCCTTCCTGATGTTCTCCATCTCGGAGCACTATGCGGGCGTTCTCGTCGGCATGGCGATCTCGGGGATCGGCATGGGAACGATCATGCCGAACTTCGCGGCAGCCGCCATGATGCTCGCGCCGCCGCAATCGCGCGGACGGATTTCCGGTTTGCTGGTATCGAGCATCTTCCTCGGCCAGTTCCTCTCGCCACTGGTCTCTCAGCCGGTGATCGCGGCAAGCGGCTATGCAGCTGCTTATGGACTGGCGGGATTGGCAGCGGTGACCGTCGCCTTCGGTGCGCTGGCGGCGCGGCTGACGGCCGGGACGATGACTACGGCGAGGGAAGGGGGAGGGTGATGCCTACTGCTGCCTCAGCCGAAACCCGTTTGCCGGAGCGCTTCTCCGGCAATCATCGCCGCCGACATCGCGACGTTGATGGAACGCTGACCCGCGACCATGGGGATGAGGACCCGCTCCTCCGCCTTCTCGTGCACATGGTCGGGGACGCCGGCGCTTTCCCGGCCGAAAAGCAGAATGTCGTCGGGGCGATAGGTGAGCTGGGTATAGGGCAAGGCCGCCTTGGTGGAGGCAAGCACGAGACGGCGGCCGCTTGCCGCCCGCCAATCCTCGAAGGCCTGCCAGTTCACATGCCGCGTCAGGGTAACGTTTGCGAGATAATCCATGCCGGCCCGCTTCAGGTTGCGATCGGAAAGATCGAATCCGGCGGGTTCGATCACGTCGACGCCAAGGCCGAGGCAGGCGGCAAGCCGCAGGATCGTGCCGGTATTGCCGGGAATATCGGGCTGGTAGAGAGCGATGCGCAACTGGGTCATGAAAGCCGCATAATGGAAATCACGGCCGCTGCTCAAGAGAATTCCGCTACACGGTCTAGCTGTGACGTCCACGCAACAGACAAGACTTTGTCACCTATAATTGCCGATTTGCTCTTCCCATTTGACGGTCGAACGGGTAAAAGCGCATCGTTCTCAACGCCAACTCAAGGAGGCCCACATGGATATGACCGTGCTCTCGCGCCTCCGTCCCCAGATCGTTGCGATCCTGGTTTTGGCGTAGGTCGTTCGCGGTTTCCCGCAAACCTTCTCTTCCCTAATTCGTTACGTGGCCGTTGTACGGCCTCGATATTCTGATTTCCGCCGTTCGTCCCGCGGCCGTGTTTTGCGGTCCAGCAACGGCGATTCGATTGATGGAGCAGTCAATGTTCTCCTGGTTTGAACGGCGTTTGAACCCTTATCCGGTCGATGCGCCGACCTTGCCGCCCAAAGGGCTCATGGCCTTCTGCTGGCATTATACGAAGCCGGCGGCGCCCTGGCTGGTGCTGATGTCCATCCTCACGACGCTGATTGCCGTGGGGGAAGTGGCGCTTTTCCAGTTCCTCGGCGATATCGTCGACTGGCTATCCCATGCCGATCGCGAGACATTCCTTCAAACGGAATGGCCGCGGCTGGCGTTGATGGCGTTTGTCGTGCTGATCGGCCTGCCGGTCGTCGCAGGGCTTAATGCGCTCATCATGCACCAGATCCTGATGGGCAATTTCCCGATGATCGCCCGCTGGCAGATGCACCGCTTCCTGCTCCGGCACTCGATGACCTTCTTCGCCAACGAGTTCGCCGGCCGGGTTTCGACGAAGGTGATGCAGACTTCGCTCGCGATCCGCGAGACGGTGATGAAGGTGCTCGACGTCTTCGTCTACGTCGCGGTCTATTTCATCTCGATGATCGCGGTCGTTGCGGCTGCGGATTGGCGGCTGGTCATTCCGCTGGTCGTCTGGATGATCCTCTATGCGGCGATCGTCACCTATTACGTGCCGCGGCTGAAGAAGATCTCGGCCGATCAGGCGGATGCGCGCTCGATGATGACCGGCCGCGTGGTCGACAGCTATACCAACATCGCCACGGTGAAGCTGTTCTCCCATGCCGGCCGTGAAGAGGCTTACGCCCAGGATGCGATGAACGCTTTCCTGGAAACCGTGCACCGGCAGATGCGCAAGGTGACCAATTTCCAGGTTCTGGTCTACCTCATCAACTGCGTGGTGCTCTTCGTCGTCGCCACCATGTCCATCTGGTTCTGGCTGGAAAGCGCGATCTCGATCGGCGCGATCGCCATCGCCATCGGTCTTGCCATGCGCATCAACGGCATGTCGCAGTGGATCATGTGGGAAGTCTCGGCGCTGTTCGAGAATATCGGCACGGTCTATGACGGCATGGAAATGATGACCAAGCCGCATGACGTGGTGGACAAGCCGGCTGCGACCGCGCTCGCCGCAAAGAAGGGGCATATCCGCTACGAGAATGTCCGCTTCCACTACGGCAAGTCGAAAGGCATCATCGAGGGCCTCAACCTGGACATCGAGGCTGGTGAGAAGGTGGGCCTGGTCGGACGTTCGGGCGCCGGCAAGACGACCCTGATGAACCTGCTCCTGAGGTTCTACGACCTCGAAGGCGGTCGCATCACCATCGACGGGCAGGATATCTCGACGGTCTCGCAGGATAGCCTACGGTCGCTGATCGGCGTCGTCACGCAGGACACCTCGCTCCTGCACCGGTCCATCCGCGACAACATCGCCTATGGCCGGCCGGACGCGACCGATGAGGAGATCATCCAGGCGGCCAAGCGCGCCAATGCCTGGGATTTCGTCGAAGGGCTTTCCGACATGCAGGGCCGAAAGGGTCTCGACGCGCATGTCGGCGAGCGCGGCGTGAAGCTCTCCGGCGGCCAGCGCCAGCGTATCGCGATCGCCCGTGTCTTCCTCAAGGACGCGCCGATCCTGGTGCTGGACGAGGCGACCTCGGCGCTCGACAGCGAAGTCGAGGCGGCGATCCAGGAAAACCTCTTTGCCCTCATGCAGGGCAAGACGGTGATCGCGATCGCCCACCGCCTCTCGACGCTGACCGAGATGGACCGGCTGATCGTGCTCGACAAGGGCCGTATGATCGAGACCGGCACCCATCAGGAACTGGTGGCTTCCGGCGGCATCTATGCCGACCTGTGGACCCGCCAGTCCGGCGGCTTCCTCGCCGACCACGAAGCCGAAGAGGTTGCGGCGGAATGAAAAAGGGTGCTCCCCGTTCGCGGGGAGCGCCTCCCGTTCGTTGAGCGGATTTCTTATTGATTACGATTTTCCCGGGTATGCCAGATACGCAGCAGGAAGATTATGTCCTGCTGGATCTCATATCGAAGCTCGTAATCCGCAATCAGAAGACGCCTGACCTCGCGGGGAGAGAACTCCTCCAGCTTTTCGCCGAGCCGCGGATGCCCGATCAGTCTTTTCGGAGCGGATACCAGTGCATTCAACACCCGCGCGGCCGCGGGCGGATTGACCGCCGCCAGAAACTCATGAAGGCGGTCGAGATCGGAAACCGCCTTCGCGGTCCATTGGATGCGCATTAGAGTGGGCGAGGCAGAGGTTTGTCGCCGTCGAGGCTAGCGATCCATTTCTCCACTTCGTCGTGATCGACGACATTGCCGGCATCGACATCGGCCATGGCATCCAACGTCAGCTGCTGACGCTCCTCTTCGAGCGCGATCCAATTCGTCAAAGCCTGTTTGACGATCCAGCCTCGGGACCGCTCCAATCGGCTCGCCATTTCATCGACCTTCTCGGCGAGATCATGCGGTACATGTGCCGTGAGAACGCGGTTATTCATTGGAGCGTTTCCCGTTAATCGTATTGATTAAGAACGATTGGCTTATACCAGATTTCAAAAGACCCGCCAACGGCCAGCCGAAAGCGTTCCGACAGCCGGCATTTAAGAAATGTAAGCCTGGCTTCGATGGCTTTTCCTTTGCCGCCCGCGGGAATCCGCCTATATCGGGCGGCATGGCCAATTTCTTGTTCCGCACTTTCGAAAACTGGATCAAACCTTTCGCAAGGCGGGACGACCTGAAGCCGCCGGAAGGACTGCTCGGCTTCGTCTGGTTCTATGTGCGGCAGGCGAAGTTTCCCTTCATCGCCATGCTGGTGCTTGGCGGACTTGCCGCCGGGGTCGAGGCGGCGATGTTCTGGTATGTCGGCAGGCTGGTCGATATCCTGGAGACCGCGCAACCTTCGGCGGGCTGGTCCGGCCTTCTTGCCGATCATGGCGCCGAACTCGTTACCATGGCGCTTGTCGTCGGGGTAGGGCGCTTCCTGATCGGCCTCTTCACGGCACTGGTCGACCAGCAGATCATCACGCCCGGCTTTTACAATCTGGTGCGCTGGCAATCCTATATCCATGTCTCGCGCCAGTCGCTGAGCTTCTTCCAGAACGATTTTTCCGGCCGCATCGTCACCAAGGTCTGGTCGGCCGGCCAGGCGACGGGCGACGTGCTGACGGCTTTCATGGAAAGCATCTGGTTCGTTGCGATCTATTCCGTCTCCACGGTGGCGCTGGTGGCGCAGCTCGACTGGCGGCTGGCAGCGGTGGTGCTCGCCTGGCTCGCCATCTTCGCGGTTCTTGCCCGATATTATGTTCCCCGCATTCGCGAGCATTCCAAGCAATCGGCCGAGGCAGGGTCGATGATCAGCGGCCGCATGGTGGATGCCTATTCGAACATCCAGACGCTGCGCCTGTTCGGCCGGGACGAGGCGAACGACAGCTATATGCGCCAGGGATTCGAGAGGTTCCAGGCCACCATTCTGGGCTTTACCCGCCTGCTCACCGGCGTCCGGGCATCGATGGCTTTTCTCTCGGGCGTCATGATCGTGACGATGGCGGCGCTCAGCGTGCATCTATGGCTCGGCGGAAGGATCAGCTCGGGCGCGGTCGCCTTCACGCTTGCGCTGATGCTGAGGCTCAATTTCCTGCTTGGAAGGCTGATGACGCAATTGAACGGCATCATGCGCAATATCGGCACGATCCAGAACTCCGCCGAGTTGATCTCCCAGCCGATCGGGCTGGTGGATGCGCCGGATGCAACCGAGCTCGTGGTCCGCAAGCCGGAAATCCGCTTCGAGAACGTGAGCTTCCGTTACGGCGGCGAGAAGGGGGTGATCAACGCGCTCTCGCTCACCGTCCAGGCGGGCGAAAGGATCGGCATCGTCGGAAGGTCTGGCGCGGGCAAGTCGACGCTGGTGAACCTGCTCCTGCGCTTCTACGATCTGGAAGGCGGCCGGATACTGATCGACGGGCAGGACATAGCCAGGGTAACCCAAGAATCGCTGCGGGCGCAGATCGGCATGGTCACGCAGGACACGTCGCTGCTGCATCGCTCGATCCGCGACAATGTTCTCTTCGGACGTCCGGACGCGACCGACGAACAGCTTCTGGCCTCGGCGCGGCGGGCGGAGGCCGACCGGTTCATCGCCACGCTCGAAGACCAGCGAGGCCGCAAGGGTTTCAACGCCCATGTGGGCGAGCGAGGCGTGAAACTATCGGGCGGTCAGCGCCAGCGTATCGCGATCGCCCGCGTAATGCTCAAGGATGCGCCGATCCTGGTCCTGGATGAGGCGACCTCTGCCCTGGATTCGGAAGTGGAGGCCGCAATCCAGTCGAACCTCGAACGGCTGATGCAGGGCAAGACCGTTCTGGCGATCGCTCATCGGCTTTCCACGATCGCGGCGCTCGACCGCCTGATCGTCATGGACAAGGGCCGGATCATCGAGGAGGGGACGCACTCACAGTTGATTGCCGGTGGTGGGCTCTATTCGGAACTCTGGGCACGTCAATCGGGCGGCTTTCTGGCCGCCGATGCCGCGCAATAATCAGTTGCCAATGATGGCGATCTCGGCGACCAGGCCGAAATGGTTCGATCCCAGAGGGTCCGGCAGTCGCGTGAGCGATCTGATCTTCAAGGGCGAGCGGACATAGACGTGATCGATCGGAAGCCCAAGCAAGCCGAGCCGCACCGGCCAGGTCGCGGGTTCGTATTCCGCCGTCGTCAATCCCGTCCAGCGCAGAAACATGCGCATGTCCGGGGCGATGCTCGCGGCATTGAAGTCTCCGGAGAGCACAAGCGGACCTTCCGTATCGGTGATGGCAAGCGCTGCCCGCACAAGCTCCATCGTGTGGAATTCGTCGAAATAGGGCTTGGTGGTGTGAATGGCGCCGACATGGACATTCCTGCCGGCAAGCGTGACTTCCGCCATCATGAAGCGTTCCGCGAACAGATCGCTGAGGCTGCGGATCACCGGTGAGCGCAAGGGTTGCCTGGAGAGTATCATCAGGTCGCAACCATCCGTTTCCGCGCCGCAGCCGAGCCGATACGGATAGACCTTCGAAAGTTCCGCGAGATGGCCGCGAAGCGGCTGGGCCTCCATGACGTTTACGATCTCGGCCCCGGAGTTCAGGATGAGCTGGGTGACCGCCTCGCCATTGGCATAATTCTCCCGAAGAATATTGAAGGACAGCAGCCGAAAGCCGGGCGCTTGCTTCTCCGCTTCGCTGGGGACGGCCGCGAACTGTCGGCTCATGACGACCGCATGGCCGCCGAGCAGCAGTGAGAGGCAAAGAAGGACCATAGCGGCAAGGCTGCGTTTCAGTAGAAGCGCGAAGAGGAGGGCGGCGGCACAGGCAATCGAGAGATGCAGCTGCAGGTTATGAAACGCCGCGAAAACCCAGATTTCGGTGACGTAGCGCGTGGCAATCGCAAAAAGGATGAGCGACACGATGACGCAGATGGCAACCGATAGTGTCTCTCTCATCTGGATTCGCCCGAGCGGCCGCCTTGGATGCGCCGGTTCGGGTAACATGGGAGTTCGAATGTTGCAATGCGAGAGCCCGAAAGGCGGTTAACGATGCCCTCGGCGGAAATTGAAGTTCAGCCTGTAGAACGCTGAATTGATTAGCAAAATCTAACCGTCTTTTGATGGCCGGAGCCCCCGGCCCAGCGGCCCGTAAAAGGGTTGGGGACGGGCGTGACATTATGGCGACATTCTGGCGGATCGGCACTTGCCAAGACTGGACATATTTTGCGATCAAGCATAGAACGCGCCAAATTGCCGGGGAATCTATGCACCAGTTGTGCCTGTTAGAGATTGTCCGGTATTGGGGGAAATGGGATTTTTCGCGAGAATTTGCGTGAGAAGGATGGTTGAGCCGTGAGCGAACACGAGACCCATAGCGGAACAGCGGGCGAGCCCACTCGCCGTGATTTCCTTTATCTGACCACCGGCATGGCCGGTGCCGTCGGCGCCGCCGCTGTGGCCTGGCCGTTTATCGACCAGATGCGGCCGGACGCCTCGACGCTCGCCCTTGCCTCGATCGAGGTGGATGTTTCGGCGCTCGAGCCGGGCATGTCGCTGACCGTGAAATGGCGCGGCAAGCCGGTCTTCATCCGCAACCGCACCCCGCAGGAGCTCGAAGAGGCCAATGCCGTTGCGCTCGGCGACCTCAAGGATCCGGTCGCCCGCAACGCCAACCTGCCGGCGGATGCGCAGGCAACGGATATCGACCGCTCGGCGGGCGAGGGCAAGGAGAACTGGATCGTCATGATCGGTTCGTGCACCCATCTCGGCTGCGTGCCGCTCGGCCAGGCCGGCGATTTCAATGGGTGGTTCTGTCCCTGCCATGGCTCGCACTACGATACGGCGGGCCGAATTCGCAAAGGTCCGGCGCCGCAGAACCTCGCCATTCCGACGTTCTCATTCGCAAGCGATACAGTGATCAGGATCGGGTAAGGGGCACATAATGAGCGGCCATTCCACATACCAGCCATCGACCGGCATCGAGAAATGGATCGATTCACGGCTTCCTCTGCCACGGATGATCTATGACAGCTTCGTCGCCTATCCCGTTCCCCGCAATCTGAATTACGCCTACACGTTCGGCGCCATGCTGGCGGTGATGCTGATCGTTCAGATCCTGACCGGCGTCGTGCTGGCCATGCATTACGCGGCTTCCACCGGCGTCGCCTTCGACTCGGTCGAGAAGATCATGCGCGACGTCAACCACGGCTGGCTCCTGCGCTACATGCATGCCAACGGTGCGTCCTTCTTCTTCATCGCGGTCTATCTGCACATCGCCCGCGGCCTCTATTACGGCTCCTACAAGGCGCCGCGCGAAATCCTCTGGATTCTCGGCGTGGTCATCTACCTCCTGATGATGGCGACCGGCTTCATGGGCTACGTGCTTCCCTGGGGTCAGATGTCCTTCTGGGGCGCGACCGTCATCACCGGCTTCTTTTCGGCTTTCCCGCTCGTCGGCGAGTGGATCCAGCAGTTCCTGCTCGGCGGCTTCGCCGTCGACCAGCCGACGCTGAACCGCTTCTTCTCGCTGCACTACCTGCTGCCGTTCATGATCGCGGGTGTTGTTATCCTGCACATCTGGGCGCTGCACGTGACCGGCCAGACGAACCCGACCGGTGTGGAAGTGAAGACCAAGACGGATACCGTCGCCTTCACCCCCTATGCGACGCTCAAGGACGCGCTCGGCGTATCGGTCTTCCTGATCGCCTATGCCTGGTTCGTCTTCTACATGCCGAACTATCTCGGCCATCCGGACAACTATATCCCGGCCGACCCGCTGAAGACCCCGGCGCACATCGTTCCCGAATGGTACTACCTGCCGTTCTACGCCATGCTGCGCGCGATCACCTTCAACATCGGCCCGATCGACTCCAAGCTGGGCGGCGTGCTCGTGATGTTCGGCTCGATCATCATCCTGTTCTTCCTGCCCTGGCTCGATACCTCGAAGGTCCGTTCGGCGGTCTACCGTCCGTGGTACAAGCTGTTCTTCTGGCTGTTCGTGGCCAACGCGATCATGCTCGGATGGCTCGGCGCCATGCCGGCGGAAGGCATCTACGTCATCCTGTCGCAGCTCGGCACGCTCTACTATTTCGGCTTCTTCCTGGTGATCATGCCGCTGCTCGGCCTGTTCGAAACGCCGCGGCGCATTCCGAACTCGATCACGGAAGCGGTTCTCGAAAAGAAGAACAAGTCCGACATGGAAAAGCTCAAGCCTGGCGAAGCCAGCGCCTGATCGCCTGCGACCGAGAGGGAATAAGACTATGAAAAAGCTTGTTGCAAGCATCCTGTCGCTGGCCTTCGTGGCAGGCATCGGCGTCGCTTCCGCGGTAGCGCAGGACGATCACGGTGCGGCCGCCGGCGGAGAGGCCCATGCGGAAGGCGGCACGCCGCACTATCCGATGCAGCATCCGAAGCATGTGGACTGGAGCTTTGCCGGTCCCTTCGGCCACTATGACAAGGGACAGCTCCAGCGCGGCCTGAAGGTCTACACGGAAGTCTGTTCGGCCTGTCACTCCATGCGGCTCGTCTCGTTCCGCACGCTGGAGGGCCTCGGCTATTCCGAAGCGCAGGTGAAGGCCTTTGCGGCGAACTACGAGGTGCAGGACGGCCCGAACGACGACGGCGAGATGTTCAACCGTGCCGCCGTTCCGTCGGATTACTTTCCGTCGCCCTATCCGAACACGCAGGCCGCCGCCGCATCCAATAACGGCGCGGCTCCGCCGGACATGTCGCTGCTTGCCAAGGCGCGCGGCGTCACCCGCGGCTTCCCGCAGTTCATCTTCGATATCTTCACCCAGTATCAGGAAGGCGGCCCGGACTACATCTACTCGCTGCTCACCGGTTATCAGGATGCGCCGGCCGGCGTCGAGGTTCCGACGGGCACGCATTACAACCCGTATTTCGTAGCAGCAGCATCGCTCGCCATGGCTCCGCCGATCAGCAACGATCAGGTGACCTACGACGACGGCGCGCCGCAGACGGTGGATCAGTATGCCAAGGACGTTTCTGCCTTCCTTATGTGGGCTGCAGAGCCGCATCTCGAAGACCGCAAGCGCACCGGCTTCATGGTCATGGTGTTCCTGGTGATCTTCACCGGCCTTCTCTACCTCACGAAGAAGTCGGTCTACGCCAGCAAGGAACACTGAGGCGAAATGCCCGAACAATAAAAAAGGCGGCCCGGTGCCGCCTTTTTTATTGGGAGGAAGGGTTCCGCCTTGGTAGAAGTTCCTGTCATCATTCTCTGACCAGCCCGGGAAATCATGTCCACGATCGATCTCGCTTCCACCGTCCGTTCCATTCAGGACTATCCGAAACCCGGCATCATCTTCCGCGACATCACCACGCTGCTCGGCGATGCGGTTGCTTTCCGCCAGGCTGTCGATGAGCTCGTGCGGCCTTATACGGGGCTTGGCGTCCATAAGATCGCGGGCATCGAGGCGCGGGGCTTCATTTTAGGCGGTGCGCTGGCGCACCAGCTTTCCGCCGGCTTCGTGCCGATCCGCAAGAAGGGCAAGCTGCCGCATGAGACGGTGCGCATCGCCTACAGCCTGGAATACGGCGTGGACGAGATGGAGATGCACAAGGACGCGGTAAAGCCGGGCGAGAAGGTCATCCTTACGGACGATCTGATCGCGACGGGAGGAACGGCGGAAGGCGCGGTGAAGCTGCTCAGGCAGCTCGGGGCCGAGATCGTGTCTGCCTGCTTCGTCATCGATCTGCCGGATATCGGCGGACGCCGGAAGCTTGAGGCGCTCGGCGTCGAAGTGCGGACGCTTATGGAGTTTTCCGGTCACTGAGCCGGGTAGAGCCTCACTCGAATTCGAGCACGGTGCCTTCGTACCGCATCACGGCCTCGCCGTGCTGATTGACGCCGTCATTGAGGGTGGTGTTGATCCAGGTGCCGGGGCGTGAGGCGAGCGGGCGGCTTTCGAGGAGCGTGGTGGAATAGGTGATGGTGTCGCCGACATAGACGGGCTTCAGCCATTGCAGCTTGCGGAACCCTGCGGAGGGGCCGAGCTTCGGCGGTTCCACACCCTCCTGTTTCAGCCGGGCATATTCCGTCATCCAATAGCTCATGAACACCTTCATCCAACCCGCGCAGGTATGCCAGCCGGAGGCGCAGAGATCGCCGAAGACATAGTTCCTGGCCGCTTCCGCATCGACGTGGAATGGCTGGGGATCGAACTTGCGGGCGAAGCGGATGATATCCTCGGACGTGAAGGTGAGTGTCCCGGTGATGACCTTCTTGCCGGGCGGCGAGAGTTCGATGAGCTTCATTCGGCAGCCTCCGGCGCGGCCCTCATCCGGATCATGATCGGGTTCTCCCCGCGCATGACGACGTCGCCGCGCTGATTTTCCACTTCATGCAGGAACTTGACGATGCCGATGCCTGGCCGGGAGCGAAGCGCCCTGGATTCCAGCACCGTCGATCGGCCGGAAAGCGTATCGCCGGCGAGCACCGGCTTCCTCCATTCCATGGCGTCGACGCCGGGTGAGCCTTCGGAAGAGGATTGCGACAGCCAGCCGTCGAACATCATCCGCATGAACATGCTTGCGGTATGCCAACCGGAGGCGGAAAGGCCCCCGAGAATGCTGGCCTTGCCCGCCGCCTCGTCAAGATGCATGGGCTGCGGATCAAACTCCTGCGCGAACTCTATGATCTCTTCCGCAGTCACCTGCTTGGGCGCCAGCGGGAAAACCCCTCCGGGCACGAAGTCCTCGAAGAAATATCTTGCTTCCATGCTGCGGCCTCCCGCCACAACGCGGCGCGATGCGCCACGCTTTCAAGTTCTCGCTTGCGCGCACTCGTGCGCGACCTCGATGGCTCAGGTGTTGAAGCGGAAGTGGATCACGTCGCCGTCCTGCACCACATATTCCTTGCCTTCGTCGCGCCCTTTGCCCGCTTCCTTGGCGCCGACTTCACCCTTGAAAGCGATGTAATCGTCATAAGCGATGGTGAAGGCGCGGATGAAGCCGCGTTCGAAATCGGTGTGGATAACGCCGGCCGCCTGCGGCGCCTTGGTTCCACGCACGATCGTCCAGGCGCGGGTTTCCTTAGGACCAACGGTGAAATAGGTAATCAGGTCGAGCAGGTGATAGCCCGCGCGGATCAGCCGGTCGAGGCCGGCTTCCTCCAAGCCCAGCGCCGCGAGGAATTCCTTGGCCTCGTCTTCCGGCAGCTGCGCGACTTCGGCTTCGATGGCGGCCGAAATGATCACGCATTCCGCGCCCTGCGCTTTCGCCATTTCGGCGACCGCCTTGGTATGCTCGTTGCCGTCGACGGCGTCGCCTTCGGCTACGTTGCACACATAGAGGACCGGATGCGAGGTCAGGAGGTTGAGGCCCTTGAGAATGGCAATCTCGTCGGCGCCGAGCGTCTGAAGCAGCAGACGCGCCGGCTTGCCGTCCTGCAGCAGCTTGATCACGGCTTCCATGACCGGAAGCTGCGCAAGCGACTCCTTGTCCTTGCCGGTAGCACGCTTGCGCGTCTGGTCGACGCGCCGTTCCAGGCTTTCGAGGTCGGCGAGCATCAGCTCGGTCTCGATCGTCTCGGCGTCGCCGACCGGATTGATGCGGCCTTCGACATGAGTGATGTCGTCATCTTCGAAGCAGCGCAGCACGTGCACGACGGCGTCGACTTCGCGGATGTTTGCGAGGAACTTGTTGCCGAGGCCTTCACCCTTCGATGCGCCGCGCACGAGACCGGCGATGTCGACAAAGGAGATGCGCGTCGGAATGATTTCCTTTGAACCGGCGATAGTTGCCAGTTGCTGCATGCGCGGATCCGGCACCGCGACTTCGCCGGTATTCGGCTCGATCGTGCAGAACGGATAATTCGCCGCCTGCGCCGCAGCGGTCTTGGTGAGCGCGTTGAAGAGAGTGGACTTGCCGACATTCGGCAGTCCGACGATACCGCATTTGAAGCCCATCGGTGAAGGAACCCGTATCTAAAAAAACTGTTGCTGAGGCTATGGGGGAAAGCGCCGCAAGGGTCAAGACTTGCGAGTTGCTGGCGTGGATGAGACTTGAAGGTGGGAGGCCATCGCTTGAATTATCCTCCGTTGCGCTGCAATATATCAGGAAGCCCAGTGTCGAACCCCGTCTCGGGAGGCGGGACGCCATGAGCCAAGATACAATCCTCAAGCCGAAAAACACGACCAAGCCGAAGCTCGATCGGCCGAAGCTCTACAAGGTCATTCTCGTCAACGACGACTACACGCCGCGCGAGTTCGTCGTCATGGTGCTGAAGGCGGTCTTCCGCATGAGCGAGGAAGCCGGCTATCGGGTGATGCTGACCGCGCACCGGATGGGGACATCCGTCGTGGTCGTCTGCGCCAAGGACATTGCAGAGACCAAGGCCAAGGAGGCGACCGATCTTGCCAAGGGGGCAGGTTTCCCGCTGATGTTCACGACCGAGCCGGAAGAATAGCGGCCAGGCAGAGTACTGGACACGCCGAGGCGGCGGCCGGACTGCACGACAGACCGTTCAGTCTCCCTTGCCGCCGAACATCTTCTTCAGCATATCCGCCATGGGGCCGGTTGCCGGGAGATTTGGCTTGCCGCTTCGAGCCTGGTGGATGTGCGACTGGCCGGTCGCCTTGGCCGGCGGTTTTTGCTGCTTCGGTTTTTCCTCGTCCGGCTTTCCGCCGACGGCAAGCGCCAGCTTGTTCAGGAATTGCGAATCCTCGTTGCGCGCCAGCATCTCGGCATTGTCCGCGACGGCATCGAGCAGCGGATCGAGCCATGCGTGGTCCGCCTTGGCGAAATCTCCGAGCACATGGTTGTGCACGAGCTCCTTGGCGCCGGGATGGCCGATGCCGAGGCGCAGCCGCCGATACTCCTTGCCGCAATGGGCATCCAGCGATTTCACGCCATTGTGGCCGCCATGTCCGCCACCGGTCTTGATGCGCGCCTTGCTGGGCGACAGATCAAGCTCGTCGTAGATCGCGAGGATGTTCTGGGGCGCCAGCTTGAAGAAGCGCATGGCCTCGCCGACCGCTTCGCCGGAAAGGTTCATGAAAGTCTGCGGCTTCATCAGCAGGACCTTTTCGCCGGCGAGCTCGCCTTCGGAAACTTCGGCCCTGAATTTCTTCGACCAGGGCGAGAAACCAGGGCGGCGCTGGATCGCATCCACGGCCATGAAGCCGATATTGTGGCGGTTGCTGGCATATTTGGAGCCGGGATTGCCGAGCCCCGCGATGATGAGCATGACTGTCTTCCGTCGTTGCGCTGTCATTGTTTCACCAACGCGAAACGCCGACAAAGTCAACCGGTTTCAGGATAAACCGGTCTCACGCTAGCTTGCCATCTCCTCGCGCACCGCATGCGTCCCGCCGAGGCTGGCCAGAAGATCGTTGATCTCTCGAGGCTTCGAGAAGAGGTATCCCTGGGCATAATCGACGCCCATGCCCCGGAGCGCCAAGCGCTGCGCCTCGGTCTCGACGCCTTCTGCGATGACCCTGCAGTTCATCTTGTGGGATATGGCGCTGATGCCTTCCACCAGCATCTTGTTCTTGCGGCCGATATCGTCCGCCGGCTCGGTGATCGAACGGATGAACGACTGGTCTATCTTCACGATATCGACCGGGAAGCGGCTCATATAGCTCAGCGACGAATAGCCGGTGCCGAAATCGTCAAGCGCGATCAGGCATCCGAAACCATGGATTTCGTCGAGTATCGTGCGGATTTCGGGATCGTCGTGCATCAGAACTGCTTCGGTGATTTCCACCACGAGACGGTTCGGCTGGAGATTGTAGCGACCAAGCAGGGTGGCGAGGCGGGCAGGGAGGCCCGGCTCGAACTGCAGCGGCGAGAAGTTGACGGCGACATAGCTGTCGGCCATGCCGGGCAGACGGGAGATGCGGGCGAGATTGCTGACGGCGTCTTCCAGGATGAAATTGCCGATCTGGCTGATCGATCCGTTCTCCTCGGCGATGTCAATGATGCCCGACGGCGGAATCAGGCCTTTGCGGGGATGGCGCATGCGCATCAGCGCCTCGAAGCCGGCGATCGCGCCGGAATCGATCCTGACGATCGGCTGAAAATGCGCCTCGAACCAGTTTGCGGCAATACCGATTTCCATATCGCGTTCGAGTTCGGCGCGTTCGCGGGTCTGATCGAGGATGGCGGGATCATAGACCTGTGCGCCATTCTTGCCGTCGCGCTTGCGGGCGTACATGGCCATATCAGACTTCTGGAGCAATTCGGCCGCATTCGCCGCATGGTTCGGATAAAGAGCGAAACCTATGCTGGCGCTGAGGCGAACGCCGGTATTCGCCACAGGGAAGGGCGCATCGAACATCTCGACGATCTTCCGGCACAATTCCGAGGCGCGCTGCTCGGCATCGTCGCCGCCGACGATGATCGCGAATTCGTCTCCTCCCAGGCGAGAGGCGGTATCGCTCTCGCGCAGCAGCGGCAGCAGGCGCTCGACGAACTGGCAGAGCACGGCATCGCCGGCCGCATGTCCGAGATTGTCGTTGATCGACTTGAAACGGTCGAGATCCACGAAGAGGCAAGCCACGGGTGTCCGGGCGTGGTCGGCTTCGCCGATCTTGCGATCGAGGATGGCTTCGAAGCCCTGGCGATTTAGCAGCCCCGTCAAATGGTCCGATATCGCCTGCTTGTGGTTGCGCAGTTCCGATTGCTTCAGCTCGGTGACGTCCGTCATCACGCTGAGCGAGCCCTGCTGATCGATTGCCGCGGCGTTGAGTTCAGTCTCGGCGATCAGGACATCCATCACGCGGCCGTCGCGGCAAAGGAACCGGACGGTGACCTCGGTTGCCAGGCCCGCCGTTTTGACCCGCGTCTTGCGCTGCGAATAGAGCTCCCTGTCCGAGGGGGCAATGAGATCGGCGAAGGGCCTGCCGATCACGTCTTCGCGGCGATAGCCGGTCGCAAGCAGCCAATAGTCGCTGACGGCGGCGATGAGATCGTCCGGGGTCAGCGAGAAGAGCATTGCGGGTGTCAGATTGTAGATCTCGGTCGTCTGCCGGTGCGCGCGCTTCAACTCGCGCTCCTCGCGTTCCAGCAGGCTCTGCATCTCGTTGAAAGAGCGTGCCAGCCCGCCCATCTCATCGTTGGAACGCCAGTCGACATGGTGGCGGGAGCCGAGGCGGCGCGTCGCCTCGATTGCCGCCGCAAGGCGCATCAGCGGTTTGATGACCATGAGGCGATTGCCGAGGATCGCCGCGCCGAAAACCGTCAGGATGGCGACGATGAAGATCGAGATCAGCGCCAGTTCCATCTGGTTGATCGCCGAGAGCCAGCCCATTCTCGGGACGTAGACCGTAACCGAGCCGACCCCAACGGCCCCGCTGGGCGATCGATGGTAGATCTGCCGGGAAAAGGATTCGAGGCCGCGAAAATCCGCGGGATTTTCGGCATCGACCTTGGAAATGCTGAGTTTGCCGATGCTATCGGAAATCTGGACGGCCTGGATGGACGTATCGGCTACCAGCGTCGCCGCGATCTGGTGAAGGGTATCGTGGTCGAGCTCCCGGAGCGGCTTGCCGAGCGCCTGGGAATTCGTGGTCAGCAGCATGTCGACATATTCGCTCAGCCCCCTGGCGACCTGCTGCGAAGAAAGAGCAAGAAAGAGGGTGAAGAGCGGCACGACGACGACCAGAAGCGCGCCAGAAATGATGGCGATGAAGCGACTTTCGACGGAATGTCTCATCGCCTTTTTCCATGGCTCTTCATGACGCCGGCCCCCAGCCGAATGCGATGCATGCTTAAGTAGCGCGCATAATTCCCTGCAATTCATTAAACTTCATTGAAGCCAATATGCAAGCTTCGGGCATTGCGAAGAATAAGGGTAACAACGGCGTGTGGAAAGCAGGATAAAGTGAGGGACCGGCAACAAAAAACCCGCCTCACGGGAGGCGGGTTCATGAGGCAAGTTATTGCCTTTGCTTATTATTCTTCCGAAGCAGGTGCTTCTTCATCTTCCTGGACGCCGCCAGCCGGAGCGACGATCGTGGCGATGGTGAAGTCGCGATCGGCGATGACGGGCTTTACGCCAGCGGGAAGCTTCACGGCCGAAATGTGAATGCTGTCACCGATCTTGGCACCGCTGAGGTCAACGGTGATGAATTCCGGGATGGCATCGGCCGGGCAGTTGAACTCGACCGTATGACGGACGATGTTCAGAACGCCGCCGATCTTGATGCCGGACTTCTCTTCGTTGATGAAGTGAACCGGTACTTCGACGGTGACCTGCGTATTGCCGGAGACACGCAGAAAATCCACGTGCATCGTGAAGTCACGGACCGGATCCAGCTGGTAATCCTTCGGGAGAACCTGGATCTTCTTGCCGTCGACGTCGATGGTGGCGATCGTGGTCATGAAACCGCCGGCATGAATGCGCTTCGTCACTTCGTTGGTCGAGAGTGCGATAGCGATTGGGGCCTGCTTGTCACCGTAGATGACAGCGGGAATGAAACCGTTGCGGCGAAGTTCACGGGCGGACCCCTTACCTACCCGTTCGCGCGCCTCGGCCTTGAGCTCGTAAGTATCCTGGCTCATGGCATGTCCTTTCGAGGTTGTTTGGAGAGTTCTTCAAAGCGCAGATCGCTTCGTCGAACCGGAGGGCATCATCCGATACGCTCCATCCGCGTTGCCTCCAAGGGTGTCTGCGCGGACCCGCGCGCTATAATATAATGACGTCGGGATAGCAAGCTCTTCGGCCCCAATGCAGGAAAGGCCTTCATCCGCAGGCCGTTGGGGCCGTTTACCATGCTTGAGAACACTTCCCAAATTCTTTCAGCCTAAACGTGAGCGTTATTATCAGTTTTACTTGCCGAACGCCCATGTACCGTATTCTTTCTTGCATCGCCTTCGAACACGATCTCCGATATGTCGGCTGTGCCGTCATGATCTGCGCGCTGGGCTCGATCCTCGGTGTGCGTCTTTTTTCCAGGGCGCGCAGAGCCGAGGGGCTCGAAAAGGCCATATGGCTCTTCATGGGCGGGTTCATCGGCGGTTCGGCGATCTGGACCACGCATTTCCTTGCCATGCTCGGCTACCTGCCCGGCGAGCCGGCCGGATACGAGCCTTCGCTGACGATGCTGTCCTTCGTGATCGCGATCGCGACGACGACGATCGGCCTGACGATCGCCGCCTATGCCGGCAGGAGCCTTCTCGTCGAAGCGGGCGGCATCATACTCGGGCTCGGCATCGCCGCCATGCACTACACGGGCATGGCGGCCTACGAGATACAGGGCAAGGTGATCTGGGATCAGAACTATGTCGTCGCCTCGCTCCTCCTTGCCGGCTTGTTCGGCGCGCTGGTGACGAACAGGACGGCTCGTCCGTTTTCACGCTATTGCGTGCACAGCGGCATCGTGGCGCTCATCCTGGGGATCGCATCAACGCATTTCACCGCCATGGCCGCGGTTACGGCGGTCCTCAATCCGGGCGAGGTCATGCCGCTTGAGCTGTTCTCGCCGGCGATCATGGGCTTCGGAGTGCTCGGCGTGATGCTCGTGCTCCTGACGCTCGCAGCGGCGACCTATCTGCTCGACGAACGGAACACGCAGGCGGCCGTGGAGCGTTACAGACATCTCTCGCTTCACGATCCGCTGACGGGATTGCCGAACCGGGCGGCTTTCAACGAGGAGCTTGACGCGATCGCGAAGCGGCCGGAAATCGATGCTCGCGTGGCGATCCTCTCCTTCGATCTCGACCGCTTCAAGGAGATCAACGACGTGCATGGGCACGCGGCCGGCGATGCGGTGCTGCGCGCTATCGGATCGAGGCTGGGAACGGTCATAGGGGAAGGAGAGTTCGCTGCCCGCGTCGGCGGCGACGAGTTCATCGCGCTGACCCGTAACTATTACAAGCGGGCCGATGCCTCGGCCCTTGCTGCGCGCATGCTCGAGGAAATCTGCAAACCCATCGAATGGAACGGCAATACCCTCTCGGTCGGAGCGAGTATCGGCGTTTCCATCTATCCCGGCGATGCCCGGACGGTGGATGACCTCGTGGCGCAGGCGGATGTCGCGATGTACCGTTCAAAGCTTTCCGGTACGAACATGGTCTGCTTCTACGACTCCTCGATGGATCAGGCGGCGCGTGAACGCAATGCTTTGGCAATGGATATGCGGGTCGGCCTGCAGCGGCGGGAGTTCCAGCTTTTTTATCAGAGACAGAACGATACGCTCACCGGCGAGGTGATCGGGTTCGAGGTTCTGCTGCGCTGGAACCACCCGGTGCGGGGACTTGTACCCCCATCGGAGTTCATCCCGATCGCCGAGCGCACCGGCTTCATCATGGAGCTTGGCGAATGGGTGCTGCGCAAGGCTTGCGAGGAGGCCGCAACCTGGAGGAACCCACTCGGCATCGCCGTCAACATTGCGGCCCAGCAGCTCGCCGATCCGATGCTGCCGCGGCGGGTCCTGGACATCCTCCAGGAAACGGGCCTTGCCGCCGAGCGGCTGGAGCTGGAAATCACCGAGACCGGTATCATCACGGACCAGCAGCATGCCTTGCAGATCATCGGGCAACTGAAGGGTTTGGGCGTGAAGATAGCCATGGATGACTACGGAACCGGCTATTCCTCGCTTTCGACGTTGCTGTCCTTTCCTTTCGACAAGATCAAGATCGACCGGGCCTTCATCGAGGGCGTTGCGACCAACCCGCAATCGGCGGCCATCGTGCGCTCCACGCTTATTCTCGCCGGCAGCCTGAACATTCCGGTACTGGCGGAAGGCGTCGAAACCGACGAGCACATGCGCTTCCTGCGAGGCGAGGGATGCGGCCAGGTGCAGGGTTATCTGTTCGGCAGGCCCGGACCTCGGGAGGGTATAGAGGCCATCGTCAACGGCAGGGTGGAGACGAAGATCGAGACCGAGAGCGCTGCGGAGCCATTGGTGGCCTAGAGAAAAAACCTCACGTTCAAAAAAGCAAGGCGCCGGAGAGATGATCTCCGGCGCCTTGCTTCTTTCGTGTCTTCTGTCCGCGATGCCGAAGCCCGTCAGGCGGCGTAACGCCGGCCGGACTGGGCAGGAGCTTCCGCGGTTTCGCTGACCGAGAAGTGACTGATCTGCTGGCTCAGAAGCTCGGCTTCGCGGGACAGCGAATGGGCAGAAGCGGAAGTTTCCTCCACCATGGCGGCATTCTGCTGCGTGACCTGATCGAGCCCGCTGACCGCGGAATTGATCTCGGCCAGGCGGGAGGACTGTTCCCGCGAGGAGGCGACGATCGCGCCGATATGCTCGTTGATGGACTGGATATTGCCCTGGATGAGCTCCAGGCTTTCGCCGGTCTTCAAGACGAGGGTCACGCCGTTTTCGACGTCGCTGGCCGAGGCGTTGATGAGCTGGCCGATATCGCGGGCGGCGACCGCCGACTTCTGGGCGAGCTCGCGGACCTCCTGGGCGACGACCGCAAAGCCTTTGCCGGCTTCGCCCGCGCGGGCCGCTTCGACGCCCGCATTGAGCGCCAGAAGGTTCGTCTGGAAGGCGATCTGATCGATAACGTCGATGATCTGGCGGATCTTCGACGAGGAACTTTCGATGCGTTCCATGGCCTGAATGGCGCTGCGAACGACATCCGTGGAGGTGTGTGCGCCCTTCAGCGTCTTGGCGGCGACATCCACCGCGGTTTCGCAGCGGTTGAGCGCGCCGTTGACCGCGCCGGTCATTTCGTTCAGCGCGGCGGCGGCTTCCTCAAGGGTCGCTGCCTGCCTTTCGGTGCGGCGTGATAGATCGTCCGAGGCGCTGCGCAGTTCGCCGGAACCGGAGCTGATCGTGCTGACGCTGCCGCCGATCGCCGCGATCGTGCTTTCGAGACCGGCCACCGAGTTGTTGAAATCATGGCGCAGGTGATCGAGCGCCGGGGCAAAGGTCTTGGTGATGCGCTGATCGAGATGGCCGCGGGCGAGGGCGGCGAGAGCCGTGCCGAGGGCAGAAACGGCTTCCTCGATTTCGCGGGCACTTGCGGCCTTCTCCATTTCCCGGCTCTGGCGTTCCTCTTCGAGTTCGTCGCTGCGGCGAGCCGCTTCCTCCTCGATGCGCTCCTTTTCGAGAGCGCCCTGGCGGAAGGATTCGAGCGCGCGGGCCATGGTGCCGACCTCGTCGCCGCGTGCAACGGCGTCGATGACGATCGCCTTGTCGCCTTCGTTCAGGCGGTTCATCAGTTGTGCGAGGTGAGTGAGCGGTTTGGTCAGGCGCGCAGCGATGAAAATGCCGGCAGCACCCATGACGGCCAGGACCGCGAGCGTGGCGAGGATCGCATAGTAAGCGAGCTGGTTGGCGGAGGCCACGACCTTGGATTCGGCCTGGCCGACGGCCAACATATGCTTCTGCCCGAAGAGGGTGACCGGCATATGGGCGAAGAAGAGGCGCTCGTCGCCGGATTTCGCAAATGTGGAGCCGGCGGCATCGCTTGCCGCGGCACTTGCGATCTCGGCCGGAACAGTCTGCGCGACGCCGGAGGCAAAGGCTCCGGTTCGCAGCGCCCCCTTCGCGTCCACCAGCATGGTCTCGTCCACGGACTTGCCGAGATCATCCGGCGTGACCGCGCTCGCCAGAGCATCGGCCGAAACGCGGACCACGACGGCACCCTTGTTGACGACCTTGCCCCAGGAGGCGACGGCGAGTTGCCGGCCGATCATCGCGGAAGCCTTGCCGCCATCTACGTCATAGGGCGCAAAGTCGGAAACCTGGACTTCGGTCTCGTTGCCGGCGGCGATGCGGGCGGCGATCTCCTTGAGCTGCGGATTGTCCGCGACATTGGTCAGGAATTCGGCTCCTTTGGTCACGGTGTAGACGACCACGCCGTCGGTGTTGACGATATAGATTTCGCTCACCTTGGCGTTCTTCCAGGCGTTGGAAATGATCCCGTGGATGCCGGCATGATGAATCGCGTAGAGCAGCTTGAGGTTCGCGCCATCGAAGGCGACGCGATCGGCTGAACTCATCTCGGGCTTCTGGTATTCCGCCTTGATGGTGGCCATTTCGGAGGGGATGATATTGGTCATCGTCTCGACCGCCTGGCCGATCGCGGTGTTCTGGGCGAGATCGGCAAGCGATTGGTCAATCCGCTGCTGATAGTTGTCCAGCTCCTTCGACTGATTGCCGGCGATTGCCTCGAGCCGCAGCTTGCTGGCCTCGATCAGGCCGCTCTTGCCGACCTGGTAGCTCAGCAGCCCCACCGAAAGGCATGAAACGAGCGTTGCGCCGACGACGAGGCCGGCGAACTTGGCCTTGATGGACAAGGATTTCGGTCCGCTCGCGGACACGGATTTGGCCATGACAGTATTTCCCCCAGAAAAGTGACAGCTTCTCGGAATCCTTGTCAGGAATAGATTGCAGCACGGTTAATGTAGGCGAAATGGCGGCACGCGGAGCGTGAACAAAAAAGCCTCCCCGTTGGGTAACGGGAAGGCGGTCGATGAAAGCGCTGATGAAGCGGCTGGTTACCTGCGGCACTCGCCGGGGGCGACAATGCGGAAGCCGCTGTTCCGTGCCTCGCAGGCGTTCGGGAAGGTCTGCTGCTGACGGCCGCGCTCTGCGCATACCGGGTTATATTCGCGCGTGCAGATGCCGCCCGGACGCTCCGGCCTATCAGGTCTGTCCGGCCTGTCGGGTCTATCCGGCCTTCCCGGTCCACCAGGCCAATCGGGGCGATCAGGCCTGCCTGGGCGATCCGGACGGCCGGGGATCGAGGAGCGGCATTCGCCGCGGCCGATAATGTCGAAGCCGTTGGCTCGTGCCTGGCAGGCATTGCTGAAGGTCTGAAGACGTCCGCCGCGTTCGCCGCAGACCGGCGCATATTCCATCGTGCACATCTGCGGTGGGCGAGGCCGCGGTCTATCGGGTGGCGGGAATCCTGGACCAGGGCCTGGACCGTAACCGCCGTCGACCGTGCAGGCCGAAAGCAGAGGAAGAAGTATCAAGGCGAGCCTTTTCGGCTGCAACAAACCGGTGAGCATCAGATTTCCCTCTCGATGCGATCGATGTTCCCGGCAACCTAGCCGAGTCGTCGCAAAGCGAGAAGTTATGATAGTCCCGGAAAACTTCCAGTTTAGTTCCAGAACAATCCTAATCGAAGAGGCTGGAGACGGACTCTTCGAGCGCGGTGCGGTTGATCGCTTCTCCGAGGAGGTTGGCGGTCGTTACCACGCGAATATTCGGGGCCGACTGCACGGCGGTGGTGGGCTGGATAGAGTCCGAGATCACCAGTTCGCGAAGCTTGGACGCACTGATACGGGCGACCGCGCCGCCGGAAAGCACGCCATGGGTGATGTAGGCGGTGACGCTGGTCGCGCCATGCTTGAGAAGCGCCTCGGCCGCGTTGCACAAGGTGCCGCCGGAATCGACGATATCGTCGATCAAGAGACAGTCCTTGCCGTGAACCTCGCCGATGACGTTCATCACCTCGGATTCACCGGCACGTTCGCGCCGCTTGTCGACGATTGCGAGCTGGCAATCCAGGCGCTTGGCGAGCGAGCGGGCGCGCACCACGCCGCCAACGTCCGGCGACACGACCATGACGTTCTTCAGGTCGTAGTGCTCCTTCACGTCGCGCGCGAGGATCGGCACGGCGAAGAGATTGTCGGTCGGAATGTCGAAAAAGCCCTGGATCTGTCCGGCATGCAGGTCGAGCGTCAGCACGCGATCGGCGCCGGCCTCGGTGATGAGGTTGGCCACGAGCTTTGCCGAGATCGGGGTGCGGGGTCCAGCCTTGCGATCCTGGCGGGCATAGCCGAAATAGGGCAGGACCGCCGTGATGCGCCGCGCGGAGGATCGACGGAAGGCGTCGATCATGATGAGCAATTCCATCAGGTGGTCATTGGCCGGAAACGAGGTGGACTGGATGACGAAGACGTCCTCGCCACGCACGTTTTCCTGAATCTCTACGAAAATTTCCTGGTCCGCAAAGCGTTTGACGCTGGCTTTTCCGAGTGGGACGTTGAGATAGTTGCAGATCGCGTCGGCGAGATGCCGGTTCGAATTGCCTGCGAAAACCTTCATTGCGGTCCGCCTGTTTTGTAGCTGGATGGGCGCCTTTTACCGCTGCCGCCTTCGAATGCAAGAGCGTTTGGAACGCGGTCGCTCATTTTTATGAAGAATCTGTGATCAACGCCACTGTGTTCGTCAAGCCGAGGTACGGCGCCAGTTCAGATATTCGCTGATCGTCTTGGCGGCGATGCCCTCCATGGTGGCGGCCGGTACCGCGGCCCAAGGGTCCTGACCGGAGGAGGGAACGCTTTCCTGTCCCTGCAGGCGATGCAGCCGCGTGCCGGCGCTGTCGAGAACGTCCCAGACATAGATGACGGTTACCTTGCCGCTATCGCTGAACGCGGAAAAATAGCCCTTCAGGATGTGATCCGTGCTGTTATCGCCCGAGGCGCGGATCGTCAGACCGCTGGCTCTGGCCTGCGCGCCGAGTTGCCGGGAGAGCGGCGTCACCGCCTGAACAGGGGCGCCGATGATGGGCAGGAAGCGGATGCTGCCAACCGTGGAAGAGGGCGGCGGCAGGGAGGCGCTCTGTTGCGGGGCAGCCTGCTGCGGGCCCTGTCCTCCAGGCGGCGGGCCGGAGGAGGCGGGCGAAACCGTGCTGCCGTCCTGCAGCGCCTGAGCCTGGGCTTCCAGCGTATTCTGCGGCGTGGCGCGGCTGCCGCCGCCCTGCGGGTAGGTTCTTCTGCTGTAGGTTTCCGGCTGAGAGGAGAGCGCCATGCGATCGGTGTCCGCCTGGGTGACGGGCGTTGAGGTGCCCCCGCCGACATCCACCTGCGGCGTCAAAGCGTCGCTGGTGTTGCAGGAAGTCAGCGCCAGCACCAGCAGCAAGGCGGAAATCGCCATCCCGAACCGCCGCATGCCCCGCCTCCTCTCGTCACCCGTCAAGAACCGCAAAGTCGCGCAAACTTACGGGCGGCATTCCCGGTGTGTCAATCCGGGATGCCGGGAAGGCCGATCGGACCTTAGCGGACAATCAGATCGAGCCCATGGCGGGATAAGGGTTTCGGGTCGCCGTCGGTCGTCAGATAGGTGTGGCCAAGGGTCATGGCGACGCCGGCATCGGAATCCATGATGATCATGTGTACGAAGAGCGTCATGTCCGGCAGGATTTCCTGCGGATTGCCGACATGGAACATCTGGTGCTCCATCCAGGAGGGGGAGAAGCGCGCGCCGAGCGAATAGCCGCAGGCGTTGAGGCGATGGCGTGTGAGACCGCGATCGTCGAGGATGCGGGCGTGAGTATCGAAGACGTCTCCGAAGGAATTGCCGGGACGGAGCACCTGCTCGATCGCGGTGATCGTCTCGCGGCAGGCGTTGTAGAGTTCGCGCTGGCGAAGGCTCGGCTCGCCGATGATGACGGTCCGCATCATCGCGGCATGGTAATGCGCGCTGGCGCCGGCCCATTCGAGCGTAAGCTGGTCGCTGGCGTCCAGCTTGCGGCGACCGGCCTTGTAGCGGCACAGAAGCGCATCGACGCCCGAGCCGATGATGAATTCGTTGGCCGGATAATCCCCGCCGCCGGAAAAGATCGCTCCCTGCATGGCGGCCAGGATATCGGCCTCGTCGCCGCCCGCCTTGATGAGCGGCAGCGCGGCATCGAGCGCGTCGTCCGCGAGTTCGGCTGCGCGCACGGCATAGGCGATCTCGGCCGGGCTTTTGACGAGGCGCAGCGTGCTGACCAGATAGGAGGCGTCGACGACCTGGCCGAAGCTCCCAAGCTGGTTGTCGAGAAGGCGGGCGACGCGGCCGGTCATGCCGTGGGTATCGTATTCGATACCGATCCGCATGCCGAGCAGATCCATATCGCTCAGAAGGTTCTTCAGATCGAGCGTCGGGTCGGCATTCACCCGATCGACCCAGACGACGATGTTCTCGATGACCGAGGTATGACGCGCCTGGCGCAGGTCCGCGGAACGGGTGAGGAGCGTCATGGTGCCGTCGGCCTTGACGACCAGCGTCTGGAAGAAGCAGTAGCCGAAAGTGTCGTAGCCGGTGAGCCAATACATGCTCTCCTGCGCGAAAAGCAGCAGGGCGTCGAGCTTTTCGGCGCGCATTCTTTCCGTCAGGCGTGCGAGCCTGTCGGCATATTCGCTCCTCTCGAAATGCAGGGCCATATCACTTCTCCACGATTGCGATGGCTGAAATCTGCCGTCCATAGTCCGGTTCTCCGGCATGGGTGGTGCGGCGGTAGGAAAAAAATCTCTCGGTGTCAGGGTAGGTGTCGAGCTTCAGGTTTTCCGCCTTCACGCCCGCTGCCGTGAGTCGCTTGATGGTGAGCGCCGGCAGGTCGAACATGGCGTGGCCGTCCTTCTGTGACGGCGAAAAAAAGACTTCGTAAGAAGGATCGAAGGCCAGGAAGCGCTCCACGAATTCCGGGCCCACCTCGTAGCTTGCCGGACCGATCGAAGGACCGAGGCAGGCGGTGATCTTCTCGCGTTCGGCGCCGAGGGAGACCATGGCCTCGATCGTGTTTTCGAGCACCCCACCAAGCGCACCCTTCCAGCCCGCATGGGCCGCGCCGACGACGCCGTTCTCATGATCGGCGAAGAGAACCGGGCCGCAATCGGCCGCGAGCACACCGAGGATGACGCCTGGCACGGAGGTGACCATCGCATCGGCCTTGGGCCGTTCGCCCGCATAGGTCTCGTCCATCACAATCACGTCAGGTGAGTGGACCTGATGCACCGTCGCAAGTTTTTCCACCGGCAGATCGAACCAGCGGGCGACGCGGGCGCGATTTTCGGCCACATGCTCGCGTTCATCCTGCGATCCCAGCCCGACGTTCAATCCCGCATAGATGCCTTGCGAAACGCCGCCCCGGCGGGTGAAGAAACCATGGCGGATGCGGCCGTTGCCTTTGGCCGCCAGAAGCGGACTTTCGATCGGCGTCGGCAAGGGGCTTTCCTGCATCGCGTTGAGTACCTTATTGATTTTATGAGGTTTTGTGCTTCGCCCAAATGGGCATCCGCTGCTTCGGTTCGCAGCGAGAGTGGCCCAGGCGAAGGGCGGATGTCAATCGGTGCGGCGTCCGTTTCAGCCGACCGGCCGGAACGGCATCAGATCGAGGGCGGGACTGGAGACGGCGATCAGCTTGAAAAGCTCGCCCATCTTGCCGGCTCCTTCGCCGGCCAGCCGGTCGACGGCCGCGGCGATGAGGTTCTGCTCGGAAGCCTCCTTGCCGCGGGAGAGCGCGGCCGCGCGTTCGGCAAGTCCCAACCGGTAGAGGAATTCGCCCTGCCGCAGGCCGCCGTTCAGGTGGACCCCGGAAGAGAGGGCAACCCTTGCGAGGCTCTCGAAATCCACATGGCTGGTCAGGTCCACCTCGCCGGGATGGGCAAGCGGCGGATCATAGTCATGGCGGCGCACCGCCTGCAGGGTATCGCCGAAGCCGGTGACCAGATGGCCGTAGTCGATGACGAGCGCGGTCCCGCCCGAGGCCTTTAGCCTTTCGCAAATCGTCTGCATCACCGCTTCGCGGGCCGGGGCGATCTCGAACACCGTTCCTTCCGGAATGGAGGCGGCCGGGCTTGGAAGCAGTTGCGGATCGAGCGTGGCGATGCCTGCCGCGAAGGCGAGTTCGCCCGTGGCGTCGAGCCCCACTACGCGTTCGCGAAGGCCGGCTGCCGTCTTGACGAATTGGCGGATCGGGATGGCGTCGAAGAGCTCGTTGGCGGCGATCAGCGTGAAGCCTTCCGGCACGTTTTCGAAGC
Organism: Rhizobium sp. LC145; assembly: GCF_001005825.1. GTDB lineage: Bacteria > Pseudomonadota > Alphaproteobacteria > Rhizobiales > Rhizobiaceae > Neorhizobium. Next base: position 392,465 of record NZ_LBHV01000005.1, on the reverse strand, counting down.
TGTCGTGCCAGGAGAGAAGCGTGGAATAGGCCTCGAGCGTGATGCGCTGCACGCCGCGAAGCCGCTCGCTGGTCTCCACAAGGTGAACGCTGAGGCCCTCGAAGAGGGGCGGCGCGATGCGTTTGATGACCCGCAGCATGTCGGCCATCATCGTGCCGCGGCCGGGGCCGATCTCGACGAGGCGGACGGTAGACGGCGCGCCATGGCGCTGCCAGGCATGCACCATGAAGACGCCTACCATCTCGCCGAAAAGCTGGCTGATCTCTGGAGCGGTGATGAAATCCCCATCGCGGCCGAAGGGTTCGCGGGTGCGATAGTAGCCGTATTCCGGATCGGCGAGGCAGATCGCGAAATAATCGGTGACGCTGATCGGGCCGTTCGCCCGGATAAGATCCTTGATCTTGCCGGCGAGGGGAGTGCTCATGATTTAAGCCTCGGCCGCCGCCCTGCGGGCGCGGAAGATCGCCCAGAGGCCGACGAGGAACATGGGCAGGGAGAGTACCATTCCCATGGTGAGCCAGCCAGTGCCGAGCAGATATCCGAGCTGGGCATCGGGCTCGCGGAAGAATTCCACGAAGATGCGGGCCAAAGCATAGCCGCAGACGAAGGTGCCTGCGATCACGCCGGGCGTCTTCAAGGCTTTCAGCCCATGCGTCAGCAGGCGCAGGACGAGAAAGAGCACGATTCCTTCCAGTGCCGCCTCATAAAGCTGGCTCGGGTGGCGGGCGAATGGTCCGCCGGTCGGAAAGACGACCGCCCAGGGAACGTCCGCCAGCCGGCCCCACAATTCGCCGTTGATGAAATTGGCAATCCGTCCGAAGAAGAGGCCGAAAGGTACGACGGCGGCGACGATATCGAACATGCTCCAGACGGGAATGCCGTTGCGGCGGGCAAACAGGATCATCGCCAGCGTCGCGCCGATGAAGCCGCCGTGAAAGGACATGCCGCCGTTCCAGATCTCCAATGCGCGGAGCGGATTGGCCGCGACCATCGGGAAATCGTAGAAAAGTATGTAGCCGATGCGCCCGCCGAGCACGATGCCGGCGGCGACCCAGACCAGGAAGTCATCGAGATGGGTGGCGGTTATCGGGGATTTGTCATCCTTCCAGAGCGAGGCGTTCGCCGCCAGCCGGCGGGCATAGAGCCAGCCGAGCAGGATGCCGGCCACATAGGCAAGGCCATACCAGTGAACCGAAAGAGGGCCGATGGAGAATGCCACCGGATCGATATCCGGGAACGGCATGAGTGCGAAAAGATGAAGTGCTTCGTACAAGTTACAAGGTTCCACTGGCGCCCGACGACATTGCGCGGAACATGGCGTTGCCGCTTTCGGCGGTCAAGGCGAATTTCTTCACGGCGGATTGGATGCTTGCAAGCTTGGCCGGCAGGCCCTACTTCATCCACAGAGAGTTATGTCGCCGGTTCCGGCGCAATGATGGAGTTTGAGACCATGTCAACCGGTACCAACCGCATCCTCGACGACTTCGCCCGGCTGATGACCGACGCGGCCGGCGCGGCGCAGGGCGTGCGCAAGGAGGTCGAGACCGCCTTCCAAGCCCAGGCGGAGCGTTTCCTCAACAGCATGGACGTGGTGAAGCGCGAGGAATTCGAGGCCGTTCGGGAAATGGCCGCCCGCGCCCGCGACGAGAACGAGGCGCTGAAGGCGAGAATTGACGCGCTCGAAGCCAAGCTCGCCAGCCGGAAGGGCTGATCTGAAATTCGAATCCGCCGCCGCGGCTCCGTGCCGCGGCGTGCCTGCTGCGGTCTCATCCCACTGGCTTGTGCGCCACCCTCCGGTTTTGCGTTTTCCGACAAAAATTCGCCGCTTGTGGACACTTCCAAAAAAGCGAGTTCCCAGAGTCGCTTAGGACTCCATTCTGATCTCCGGTGAGAACAGCTTTCAACAGCCCCGTTGTTAAAAACACGGCAAAGGGGCTGGCAGTCGGACTCCGTCACTATACACTGATTTTAAATGATGATTCGAAACGAAACTGGTAAGCTCCAGACAGGGTGACTGCGTTATTCTGGCGGCGTCGGGCGATCATCTGAAGTGTTTGTTCCCGGTCTGTGTCTCGCGTTTTGGTGTTTTCGCACAAAATCGCATTCATTCCGGTCAAGAAGGTGCCGCATGAGCCTTATGGAAATGGATATTGAACGTCAGTCGAATCCGGTCGACATGATCGAATTCGTCGCCGCCTCGAACGACTGGACGTTCGAACGGTCCGGCGAGGATGAGATCGCCATGACCGTGGAAGGGCGCTGGGCGGATTACCACGTTTCCTTCTCCTGGATGGAGGAGTTCGAAGCCCTGCATCTTGCCTGCGCTTTCGACATCAAGGTTCCCGATATCCGGGTGAACGAAGTCATCCGGCTGCTTTCGCATGTCAACGGACAGGTGCTCATGGGGCATTTCGACCTGTGGCGGCAGGAGGATGTTGTGATCTTCCGCCAGTCGCTGCTGCTCGCGGGCGGCGCGGAGCCGACCAACCAGCAGGTGGAAGTGCTGCTCTCCAATGCGCTCGAGACCTGCGAAGCTTATTTCCAGGCTTTCCAGTTCGTCGTCTGGTCGGGCATGGAAGCCAAGGCCGCTATGGACGCGGTATTGTTCGAGACAGTAGGGGAGGCCTGATGGCGGGAGCATCCACTCCCTCGATCGTGCTTGTCGGCGCCGGCAATATGGGCGGTGCCATGCTTTCCGGCTGGCTTCGCAACGGCATTCCGGGTTCTTCCGTCACGGTGGTGGACCCGTCGCCTTCCGAAGCGATGCGGAAGATCATCGCCGAGGCGGGTGCACAGCATTTGACGGCGGCGCCTGAAGGCCGAGCTGTCGATATCCTCTTCCTGGCGGTGAAGCCGCAGGTCATGGAGGCGGTTCTGCCGCCCCTGAAATCTGCGGTCGGAGCAAACACCGTCATCGTCTCGGTTGCAGCGGGCAAGACGCTTGCCTTCCTGGAAGGGCATCTCGGTGAGGCTGCGATGGTGCGCGCCATGCCGAACACGCCAGCCATGGTGGGACGCGGCGTAACCGGCGCCTACGCCAATCCGAAAGTTTCCGATAGCCAGCGGGAGCAGGTCGAGGCGCTGTTGAGGGTCAGCGGACCGGTGGAGTGGGTGGTGAGCGAAAGCGATATCGATGCCGTTACCGCGGTTTCGGGTAGCGGTCCTGCCTATGTCTTCTATCTCGTGGAGTGCATGGCGGAAGCGGGCCGAAAGCTGGGCCTGCCGGCGGACCTCGCCATGCGGCTCGCGCGGGAAACCGTCTCGGGGGCTGGTGAATTGCTGCACCAGTCCCCCGAGGACGCTTCGAAGCTGCGCCAGAACGTGACCTCGCCCGGAGGCACGACGGCCGCTGCCCTGGCGGTTCTGATGGCGGAGGACGGCATGCAGCCGCTCTTCGACGAGGCGATTGCCGCTGCTCGCAAGCGGGCGGAAGAACTGGGAAGCTGAGGCAGGTTATATAATGAGCAACGAGATCACCTATGGCGATTTCGAGAAGGTGGACATTCGCGTCGGCACCATCGTCGAGGCGGAGCCTTTTCCGGAGGCGCGCAAGCCGGCCTTCAAACTGAAGATCGACTTCGGCCCGGAGATCGGCATCAAGAAATCCTCCGCACAGATTACCGTCCACTACACACCGGAAACGCTCGTCGGGCGGCAGGTGCTGGGCGTCGTGAACTTCCCGCCGCGACAGATCGGTCCGGTGCGATCCGAGGTGCTGACCCTCGGCTTCGAGGACGAAAACGGTGCGATCGTGCTTGCCGCGGTCGAGCAGGCTGTGCCGAACGGCAGGAAGCTCATGTAACTCGCGTCAGTGGATCTCACGCGTTACGGGATCAGTCAGGCTGAACGACTTGAACTCCACTTCGAAACCCTCGCGCTGCGGAGAGCAGAAGGCTATGCCGGCCTGGATTTCGGATGGGATAGGCGGGAAATAGGCGAGCCGCGCCATGCGCCACTCCTGAAAAGCATCCGTGCGGTACTGGATAAAGAGCGCGTCGCCGAGGCGCGTTACACGGACGAACATCTCCTCGAAATTGTCGGCCAGGCGGAAGGCGGACCAATCGGAATGGCCGTTCGTCATTACGACGCTGAAATGCCGCGCTCCGTCGGTGAATTCGATGCCGCATTTCATCCAGTGGGCCTCGTCCTGGCGGATCATCAGTCCCGCCTGGTCGTAGAGCGACTCGTAACGCCCGACGAAAGAGGCCTCGGCGGTGAACTCGCCGCTCCACGACCGATGAAGGAAATGGCCGTTGTCGCGATGAAAACCGTAATAAGTGCCTTGCCAGAAATCGGTCTCGCGGCCGGAACGCAGGAACAGGCCTCCCTCGGTCTCGCGGACCTCGGGAGGTTGGTTGAGCCAGGTCATGGCGCGGGTATCGATCGGCATCGGTTTCCTCAAATTTCTCTCGAAGGATCAGGCGGGTATCCGCACGGTTGCGCGCAGACCGCCCCTCGGGCTGTCCGCCAACGTGACGTTACCGCCGTGGGAGCGGGCGATATCGCGGGCGATGGCAAGCCCCAGACCGGTTCCGGAGGCATCCAGGTTGCGGGCCTCGTCCAGCCGGAAGAACGGCTTGAAGACATCCTCGCGCGCCTCGGCGGGGACGCCCGGACCGTCATCATCGAATGTCAGCGTCAGCCATTTGGCGCTGTGCCTGGCATCGACGTGCAGGGTATCGGCATAGCGTTCGGCATTGCTCGCAAGGTTGTTGACGAGCCGGCTGAAGGCCTTGGGCCGGACCTCGACCTCATCGTCGCCTTCGACCTCGTAGGTCATGGTCTTGCCGTGCAGCGCGAAATCGGCGCGCAGCCGTTCCAGAAGCTCGCTGAGCTTTACCGCGCCGACATCCTCCTCCTCCGCATCGCTCTTGGCGAAGGCCAGATAGCCCTCGAGCATCGACTGCATGTCCTCGACATCCTGGCTCATGCCGTGAAGTTCCGGCTTTTCGCCGGCAAGCGCCAGTTGCAGCCTGAAGCGCGTGAGGATGGTTCTCAAATCGTGGCTCACACCGTTCAGCATGGCGGTGCGCTGTTCCATCTGCCGCTCAATGCGCTCGCGCATTTGAATGAAGGCGAAGCCCGCGCGGCGTATCTCTTCCGCGCCACGGGGCGCGAAATCCGAGATTTTGTGTCCCTTGCCGAAGCTTTCCGCAGCATCCGCAAGCGCGAGGATCGGCCGGATCTGGCCGCGCAGGAAGAGGACCGAGATGCCTATGAGCGCCAGAGCCGTGCCGACCATCCAGACGATGAAGATATGGGTATTGGAGGCATAGGTCTGATTGCGGCGGGCAAAGACCCTCAGTACGCGGTCGTCCATCTTGATGCGGATCTCGACCAACCGGCTCTCGCCGACCGTATCGATCCAGAATGGCAGGCGGATGCGGTCGCTGATCTGTTCGACAAGGATGCTGTCGAGGAGGGAGAAGAACGGCTTCGGGCGCGGCGGCGGCAGCTCCCCATTCGCCTCGATTGAGACGTTGAGCGCGAGGGTTTCTTCCGCGATCCGCACGATATCGTCGTAGTTCCCATCCTGTGGATAGGTCTGGATGACCTGGATGATCGCCGCGATATCCCGCGCCACGCCTTCCGAAAGCCGCTCCGTCACCATGCGCCAGTGCCGCTCCATGAAGACGGCGGCGACGACGCATTGCAGAAGAAGCATCGGGATGATGACGATGAGGACGGAGCGGGTATAGAGGCCGGTCGGCAGCCGGCGCTTCATCCAGCGGGTGGAGGCGCGCCAGCCGGGAGGATTGAAACGGGCGATATCGCGTCTCAGGGTATCGAATAATGCCATAAGGACCAATCGACAATCAGGTTTCGGGCGCGGCGCGAGCCGGATTTCGTGGATGGCAAGGAGAAGGAACCGACGTGGAGCAGATCTCCACAAGGGGCCTTCGACGCAGCAAGGCGCGAAATCCGCCGCGTCCCGAAGGGATATGGTGAAAATCGCCCATTTCCGCGTCGCGAAACCTCGATGGGATTAGGCCCCACCGTCGGTTTGGCTCCTAGAACTGAACGATTTTCCCTCATACCGCGCTCCAAACCCTGAATGTCGATTGGTCCTATGCCTTCCCGTTTCCGGCCGCCGCCGGTCAGTCGATGCTCAGCCGGTACCCGATCCCGCGCACCGTCTGGAGGTAGACCGGATTGGCCGGGTCGTCCTCGATCTTACGCCTCAACCGGTTGATCTGCACGTCGATCGTGCGCTCGCCGACATCCGCGTCGTTGCCGATCAACTCGTGGCGGGGAATGGTGTCGCCGGCGCGCAGCGCGAAGAGCAGCATGATTTCCTGCTCGCGATCGGTTAGTCGGATGGTCTCGGCGGCGCGCCGCAACTCCTTGCGGAGGATGGAGAAGGTGAAGGGGCCGAACATGACCTGCTCGATCTTCGGGGTATCGGGCGAAGCGTTGCGCCTGAGGATATTGTTGATCCTCAGCACGAGTTCGCGCGGATCGAACGGCTTTGGAAGATAGTCGTCGGCGCCGGCCTCCAGACCCGCAATACGCGATTCGGCCTCAGCGCGGGCCGTCAGCAGGATCACCGGAATGGTCTTGTTGCGATAGAGATCTTCCGTCAGCGAAAGGCCGGATTCGCCGGGCATCATCACGTCGAGAATGATGAGGTCGAAGCTCAGGCCGTCGAGCTTGCGGCGGGCTTCGGCCGCATCGGCCGCGACGGGGACCCGAAAACCCTGCTCCATCAGATAGCGGTGCAGGAGATCGCGGATGCGTGTATCGTCATCCACGACCAGAAGATGGGGCGCGTCATCGGAAAGAGGGGTCTTGTTCATCTATTCCAACTCGCTTTCGATAATCTCCAGATCTGGGTTGCGGCCGCGCATGTGCCGCAGGAAATCCTTGATTGCCTCGCGCGTCTCGGGCCTCATGCCTTCCATGGCCTGCGCGATACGGCGCGATTGCGGCTCGGCAAGGGCGAGCGCCAGCTCCCGGCCGGCAAGCGCGGGGAGAGGCGGCGCTGCCCGCGGTCCCTTGCGCCCGCCATCTGCCGAATGTAGCCGGATTCGATCAATTGTTTGAGCACCCGCGCAAGGCTCTGCTTCGTGATCTGCAGGGTATCCAGGAGATCGGTCACCATCATGCCCGGCTGGCGGCAGACGAAATAGACGACGCGGTGATGGGCGCGTCCCATGCCGATCTTCGCCAGGATCGCGTCCGGATCGGAGATGAAATCGCGATAGGCGAAGAACAGCAGCTCGATCATTTCGAAGTCGATCTGGGCCTCATCGACCGCCGGCATGGGCGGATGGACCTTCCTGACGGCTCTTTCCGTCGCTGCGCGTGCCACTCTCGCTTTCCTTTCCCTCGGCGCCTGACCCTTCGGCCCAGGCTGGCGCTCTTCATGTTCGCGAGCCGATTGTAGCGTACCGCCCCCGATAAAGCGCGAACCGGCTGAACAATCAACAGTATTGTTGGGAAAGGCGCATGTGCGGGAGCGATACGTCCCGAGGCGGAAAGGGAAGGGCGCGCGCTCTGAGCGAGCGCCCTTCCGAGAGGCTAGTCATAGATGTGGACGATACGGCGGGTGTCGGGGTCGATGAGGACGGGCCGATCGTTAACCACGACGTAAGAGTAATCGTAATCCGGCACTTCCTGGATGGTGACTCCCGGCGGGATGGTTGCGCCCACCGCCAGTTCATTGCGCACGTAGATCGGTTCGGCTGGATGCTGCTCGATATAGGTGATGACGGTTTCCGGCGGTTCGATTACCTCGACCTCCTCGACCGGACCAAGAAGCAGGTCTCCGGGCGCAGGGGAAGCCGGCGCCACGCCCGAGGTCGTCTCGTAGGTGACGACGGGCACTTCATGCTGCGCCCGGTATTCCTCGACCAGGACCGGCGTGCCTTCGTGCTCGATGGTCAGATATTCGGCGAATACCCAACCCCGCATGCCGTTGACGTCGATACGGCACCAACTGCTGCCCTGCATGCAGCCGTCGAGCATGGCCGGGCTGCCGCGCGTGGCAACGCCGACTTCCGGATATTCCTCGCCGGGACCGGAGCGCACCGTGATGTCCGAGGCTGTGGTGGCGGTCATTTGAGCCCAGGCGGGAAACGCCGCCGTCGCGAGGGCCGAGGCCGCAAACAGAGATTTCAACCAGGTCTTCATGGATCTTCTCCCGATGTTGACTGGGAAGGACAACCCCCTCGGGCCGGAGCTGGTTCCGTCGATGTTCAGGAAAGATCAAGCCTGGCGCGGAGGCGCGGCGATCGCAACCGGCGGAACTTTCGGCCGCATCGTTCGTTGCCTTTTTCAAGCGGCAGGGGCGGCCGAAGTCGAAGAAACGGAGCATAGGGAGATAACGCATGACCCGCCCGACCTTTACCGCCATTCCCGCCATCAAGGCGGAGACCGCAACGCCCGCGCATCCCCTGCGCGTTGTATTGATCGCCGCCTTCACCCTGGCGACCGCCGTCTCGGTCCTGCTGCTCGGCATGGCGTCGCTCGCCCCTCCGATAGCCGAAAGCGCCAGCTATTCCGTCTCCGAGTGATTTTTCGGGCTGAAAAGAGGATCGGTTCCCGCTATACCCGGGGGTGTGCGCATCACCTACCGCAAGCCGAGGCATCATGGGCAAATTGCAGGCCGGCATCATCCCGGTCACACCATTCCAGCAGAACTGTACGCTTCTCTTCGATACCGATACCAGGGAAGGCGTCGTCATCGATCCCGGTGGCGACGTGTCCGCCGTTGTCCAGGTGGCGCAGGAGAACGGCATCAAGCTCAAGGAAATCTGGCTTACCCATGGCCATATCGATCACGCCGGTGGCGCCGACGAGCTGCGCGAACTGCTGGGCATCAAGGTGATCGGACCGCACAAGGACGACCTACCGCTCCTGGAACGGCTGGAAAAGCAGGCAGAGCGTTTCGGCGTATCCATGCCAGTGCGCAACGTCACGCCGGACCGCTGGCTGGAGGAGGGGGACACCGTTTCCTTCGGCGGGCACGTGTTCGAGGTTTTCCATACGCCCGGCCATGCGCCGGGGCATGTGATCTATTTCAATCGCGAGGAAGGTTTCGCCCATCTCGGAGATGTGCTCTTCAACGGCTCGATCGGCCGAACCGATCTGCCGGGTGGCGACCACGCAACGCTTCTCGCCTCCATCCGCGACAAGGTGCTGCCGCTCGGCGATGAAATCGGCTTCATCTGCGGCCATGGTCCCGGTGGCCGGATCGGCGAGGAGCGACGGACAAATCCATTCCTGCGCGGGCTTGCCGCCGACATAAAAAAACCCGGCATATCTGCCGGGCCTCAACTCGAATGAAAGCCGGTAAGGCTTAACCGGCAATCTGCAGGTTGACGGCCTTGGGGCCTTTGCCGCGACGATCCGGTTCCGTGTCGAAGCTTACTTTCTGGTTTTCCGAGAGACCGGACAGGCCGGAAGCCTGTACGGCAGAGATATGGACAAAGATATCGGCGCCGCCGTTATCCGGCTTGATGAAGCCGAATCCTTTTTCGGTATTGAAGAATTTTACAGTGCCAGTTTCGGCCATGCAGCAGGTCCTTTTCTTTCTGTCCGTGTTCAGCGGCGGACAGCATCACGATGTTGCCCCATAGGGCGGTGGCAGGCAGCTTAAGAAAGGGGCCCTGTCTTTACCGCGGTGACTGGCAGGAATAGCTTCGCAATCCGCCCCCAGATCCCCCGCCCGGAGTCTTAGCGTCTCCGGAACGCATCATTATAGGTCTTCCCATGCTCGTAAATTGCCCGAACTTGCACAGAGTGCTGTGTTTATCCGAAATTGGCAAGAAAAAGTTTTTCGAGCGGGCCGTGCAATTGAAAAAGCGTGAACGCGAAAACGCCTGCAAATGCGGCCTTTGGGGGCACGAGATGCGGTTGACGTGCCCGAATCCATCGCCGGCAATCAAAATTCAGGGTTGTTCTGCCTCATTTTGATACGCGTGTCGCGAATTGAAAAAAATTTGTCGTCTGTCGCTTCAGGCGTTCGAAAGACGGCTCCGGCGGCGGGTCAGTTCCGGAACGAGTTCGACCAGCAGCATTGCCGCAAAGAGAACAGCGCAGCCCACATAGCCGAGGGGCGGCAGTTTTTCTCCGAGCACGAGGGCGCCCAGCAGCGCGCCGAAAAGGGCTTCAGAGGAGAGGAGGATCGCGGCCTGGGGTGCGGTAGTGTAGCGCTGGCCGATGACCTGCAGGACAAAGGCGAGGCCGGAGGAAATCAGGCCGACATAGAGAATTTCTCTGGAAGCGGCGGAAATCGCAGCGAGGTCGATCGGCTCGACGAACAGGCCGATCACAAGGCAGAGAATGGCACAGACGGCAAACTGGCAGGCCGAAAGCGCCAATGGTCTTCCCGTCGACGAGACGAAGAGGTCGGCGAGAATGATCTGGATGCCCCAGAAGAAGGCGCAGACGATGGTGAGCGCATCACCCCTGGTAAGGGATGCAAGCTCGCCGCCGCTGAGCAGAAAGATGCCGAAGAGCGCCATGACTGCTGCGGGCCAGATGATCCAGTGCGGATAGCGGCGAAGAGCGATCACCGAGATGACCGGAACGAAGACGACGTAAAGTCCGGTAAGGAAGCTGGAATTGGTGACCGTGGTGCTGATGAGGCCGATCTGCTGGGTGATGGCGCCACCGAAGAGAGCTAGGCCGACCGCGACGAATGACAGGAGACCGTTTCGCGAGAGCGGAGCTTTCGACTTGCGGGCCTCCATCAAGGCGAAGGGCAGGACGGCGAGCGTAGCGATCGCGAAACGCAGGCCCACGAACCAGAAGGGACCGATCTTGTCCATCGCCGTCGACTGGGCGACAAAGCCGCCGCCCCAGATCGCTGCGGCAAGCAGAAGGACGAGGTTCGCCTGGATGCGGGTCATGTTCAAGCCTGAGCGGAGAGGGCGGCCAGCTGGCCTTGCGACGAGGACCGCTTAGCAGTTTCACCAAAACCCGACAAGATGACCTGCTGCTTCCCGCGCCACTCAGATACGGGCGACCAGCCCCACCATCATCGCCACGCAGGCGGCCAGCCCGATGGATGTCATGAGGGGCAGAGAAAACCTCAGCCTCTTGCGCCTGCGGTCCAGCTTATCGTCGTCCAGGAACATCTGCCGATCCTTGTCCATTTGATCGTCAGAGTGAAGGCTCCGAAAGGGTCGCGATGAGGACCGGTTCATGGCGATCCGAGGTATTTGCGCGGCATTATCAGGGCAACGATCGCAGGCGTTTCTCAATCGATCGCGATACGTCCCTGCCGAAGGTGCGGGCCGGCTTGGCGAGCGCGGAAGCGATCGGAGCATGCGTCGGGGTCGGTGCGGAACCGAGGGCGTTTCGGGTGGCCGCTATCCGCTCCGCGGCCGAGGGTTCTTCCGGGAAGAGGGAGTTGAAGGTGGTGGGAGCAAGCTGCGGCCGCGCGAGCGCATATCCCTGCATCAGCGGCACGCCGAGTTCCGCGCAGCGTTCCACCTGCCAGGACAGTTCGAGCCCCTCGAAGACAGGCTCGATGCGATCCTCCTGCATCTGGCGGACGATGACGCGCAGCAATGCCATGCCCGCCGAGTTTTCGAGGAAATCACGAGCCCAGGCGGGTTCGAACTTGACGTAGTCCGGGCCGATCCGCTTCAGCCGCTCCAGATCGGAATCGCCCGCGCCGTAATCGTCGATCGCTATGCGGAAGCCGATCGCGCGCATGTGCTCCGCGAAGGCGGCGATGAGCGGCGCATCCTCGCCGAATTTTTCGGAGATTTCGCAGACGATCCTGTCGGGCGAGAGGCCGGCCTCATGTCCCGCGAGCTTGATGCGCTCGACCTCCTGGCGCATCGCGTTCGGCGTCCTGAAGAGGCCTGGATGAAATTTGATGAAAATCCGGGCGCTGGAGCGGTCGAGCCGCCCGGTGTTGAGAATATGGATGGTGCGCAGGATGCTGTCGATCGTTTCGATATCGGCAGGCTCGACAAGGCTGAAGAACTCGGCCGGAGAAATGGGCTCGCCGCTTCGGAAGGTGCGGACGAGGCCTTCGAACGCCTCGATTTCCAGCGTTTCATCCGGACGCCGCCTGAAGATCGGCTGCAGGGCCGAGTGCAGTACGAAAGGACCGTAGGCAGTCGAAACGGACCCGTCCTCGCCACGCACCAGATTGGCGAAAATGCTCTTGGCGTTCATGACCGCGACCCGCTGTTGCCTGCACTGGTTGTATCAGGGAAGGGTTACGCGGCTGTAAACTGAACCCGGATGGTTTTAATCAGCTTCTTTCATCGATGATATTCATGGTTTGCGCTTGAAACCCCGTCATTCATTCGACATACAGCGTGTCGGCGGGCCGGCGCGGCTCGCCTTGTTCCAACAGCCCTCAGGACCAAGATCATGGCCTTTCTTGCCGACGCTCTTTCCCGTGTAAAGCCTTCCGCCACCATCGCCGTTTCCCAGAAAGCCCGCGAACTGAAAGCTCAGGGCCGGGATGTGATCGGGCTCGGCGCAGGCGAGCCGGATTTCGATACGCCGGACAATATCAAGGAAGCCGCCGTCGACGCCATCAACCGGGGCGAAACCAAGTACACGCCGATCTCGGGCATTCCGGAACTGCGCAAGGCGATCGCCGCGAAGTTCAAGCGCGAGAACGGCCTCGACTACAAGCCCGAGCAGACGATCGTCGGCACCGGCGGAAAGCAGATTCTTTTCAACGCCTTCATGGCGACGCTCAATCCGGGAGATGAAGTCGTCGTCCCGGCGCCCTATTGGGTTTCGTATCCGGAAATGGTGGCGCTTTGCGGCGGCACTCCGGTGTTCGTCGGCACCACGATCGAAGACAATTTCAAGCTGAAACCGGAGGCGCTCGAAAAGGCGATCACCCCGAAGACGAAGTGGCTCATCTTCAACTCGCCCTCCAACCCCTCGGGCGCGGCCTACAGCCATGACGAGCTGAAGGCGCTGACGGATGTCCTTCTGAAGCACGAGCATGTCTGGGTGCTGACGGACGACATGTACGAGCACCTGACCTATGGCGACTTCAAGTTCGTCACGCCGGTGGAAGTGGAGCCGAAGCTTTACGACCGTACGCTGACCATGAACGGCGTTTCCAAGGCCTATGCCATGACCGGCTGGCGCATCGGCTATGCTGCCGGTCCGCTGCAGCTCATCAAGGCGATGGACATGATCCAGGGCCAGCAGACCTCGGGCGCCACCTCTATCGCCCAGTGGGCGGCGGTCGAGGCGCTCAACGGGCCGCAGGACTTCGTCGTGAAGAACAAGAAGGTCTTCGAAGGCCGCCGCGATCTCGTGGTCTCCATGCTCAACCAGGCCAAGGGCATCACCTGCCCGTCGCCGGAAGGCGCCTTCTACGTCTATCCGTCCTGCGCGGGACTGATCGGCAAGACGGCACCCTCCGGCAAGGTTATCGAGACGGACGAGGACTTCGTGACCGAGCTTCTGGAGACGGAAGGCGTGGCGGTTGTCCATGGCTCGGCCTTCGGCCTCGGCCCGAACTTCCGCATTTCCTATGCGACTTCGGAAGAGCTGCTCGAAGAAGCCTGCAAGCGTATTCAGCGCTTCTGCGCCGCCTGCAGGTGATCAATATCTGATTGCGAACGAAAAGCCCGCGGGAGTACCGCGGGCTTTTTGCTGTCTGGCGTCGGATTCGGAGTATCAGCTCGCCTTCGTCAGGCGAACGATGGTCGATCCGCCGCCACCACGTTGTTCCGTAACTGCATAGACGGCGCCGTCGGGGTCGACCTTCACATCGCGAATGCGGGCTTCGAGCGGTACGCGTTCTTCGTGTGAAACCTTGTCGCCATCCATATGCACGACGACAATGCCCTGCGAGACGAGGCCACCGACGAGGAAGGCGCCCTTCCATTCAGGGATGGCGTCGGCACCGTAATAGGCCATGCCGGATGGGGCGATCACCGGGTCCCAATAATAGACGGGCTGCTCCGTCTCGGCATTCTCCGTGACGCCGTCTCCGACCGGGCTGCCGCTATATTCGACGCCGTAGGTGACCTCCGGCCAGCCGTAGTTCTTGCCGGCTTCCGGCCTGTTCAGTTCGTCACCGCCGCGGGGACCATGCTCGACCGTCCAGAGGCGTCCCTGGCCGTCCAGCGTGGCGGATTGATGATTGCGATGGCCGAGGCTCCAGATTTCCGGCTGGGCGCCTTCACGGCCCGCGAAGGGATTGTCCGGCAATGCCTTGCCGTTCATGTCGATGCGGAAGACCTTGCCGAGGCCGCTTGAAAGATCCTGAGCCTGGACGCGCGGTTCACGATCCGAGCGCTCGCCGACCGTCACGTAGAGCTCGTCGTTCGGCCCGAAGACGAGGCGGGAGCCGAAATGCTTGTTGCCGTCATAGCTCGGCATCTGGCGGAAGATGACGCTGACATCCTCGAGCCGGCCGCCGCCCTGGTCATCGGGCACCAGTCGTGCGGAGGCGACGGACGTGCCGTTGCCATCCTCTCGGTCTTCCGAGAAGGAGAAGAAGATGCGGCCAGAGCTTTGGTAGTCGGGAGCCAGAGCGACGTCGAGAAGCCCGCCCTGGCCGTCGGAGAGGACTTCGGGCACGCCTTCGATCTCAGCGCCGGCTTCGCCTTCCTCCGAGATGATGTGCATGGCGCCTTCTTTCGCGGTCACCAGCATGCGGCCATCGGGCAGGAATTCCATGGCCCAGAGGTGCGGCAGGTCGTCTGCGACGACTTCGGTGGCGATCCGGGGCATTTGCGCCGGCTGCGGCGCGCGGGTCTGCCCGGAAAAGGCCGGCCGCTGGTCCGGCGCATTGGGAGGCCTGGTTTCGGCCGGTTGGCCGGCCGGCACGTCTTCCGCGCCGGTCGCGGGCTGGTTGCCGGTCTGTGCGCAGGCGGGCGCGGCAATCAGGACGGCCGAAAAAACGGTGCCGGCGAGCAGAGAAGAGAACTGGTTCATCCTGGACCTCCCTTGGGTGTGGTTCATTCCTGTTTAAGGGAAGAACCGCGAAAATGCCGTACACGTGCCATCAAGATTTATTGAGCGCGCAAATGAAAAGCCCGCCAATATGGCGGGCTTCGAAGGATTTTCGTGATGCTTAGTCGGTAAGCTCAGCCGGCACCACGCCGCCGTTCTCCGCGAGCTTCTTCATCAAGGCCTTGTGCAGCCAGACGTTCATGGCGGCGGAATCGCCCTTGTCGCCGGTATAGCCGAGCTCGTCGGCGAGTTCCTTGCGTGCCGCGAGGCTGGAATCCAGATTGAGCGCCTTCATGAGGTCGACGATCGAATTCTTCCAATTGAGCTTCTGGCCGCTTTTCTTAACGGCTGCATCGAGGATCGGCCCGATGTCGACGGCACCGGACGGGGAGGGCGCGGTAGCGGCCGGAGCGGCTGCCGTAGTTACAGGTGCCGGCGAACCAGCCGGGGCCGCGACGCCAGCAGAAGCCGATGCGCCGGACATGGAGGCCGAGACCGGACTCGTGGGCGTTACCGTTTTCGGTGCATCGGCAGGCGCCGGTGTAGCAGGCTTCGCCTGACCGAATATCGCACTCTTGATTTTGTCAAAAATACCCATGCTGCGCTCTCCTGGTTGTGATCTTCGGCAGAAGATTGGGCGGTTGCCCTGATTCTCAAGATATAATTCAGGGTTTATTTGAGTCCATATCAGAAGTAGCAGTCCGTACATCCGGTGGTGGAGGAAGCCTGCCGATCCCTGCACGCCGACCATTCCTGGTTCGGAAAGCGATTCAAGTCGCTGCCATCTTGAGTCGGGATTTTTGTGCAATCAATTGAATTAAAACGCTTTTCAAAGCCCGAGCATGGTGAGCATGAGGAAGGTCGCGAAGAGCACGAAATGCGTCATTCCCTCGATTGCATTGGTCTGGCCGTCATTCAGGTTGATGGCCGCCACGATCAGCGTGATGCCGACCATCACCGTTTGCACCGGCGTCATCGCCATGTTGAACGGCTGGCCGGTATAGAGCGCGATGCTTTCCATGACCGGCACGGTGAGGATGACGGTGGAAAGGGAGGCACCCATGGCGATGTTGACGACCGATTGCATGCGGTTGCGCAGGGCCGCGCGAAGGGCGGTCAAGATTTCCGGCGCGGCCGAGATCGTGGCGACGACCACAGCCATCAGTGCCGGAGGCGCGCCCGTTCCTTCGAGGCCGGTACCGAGGAAGGCGGACATGAACTCCGCCAGGAAGCCGATGACGAGCACGCCGAGAAGGATGATGGCGATCGAGAGGGCGGCGGGCTCCTCCTCGGCTTCTTCCTGCGGGGTCGCCGGGTTCGATGCGGTCTTCGCCCGTGGATAGCTGTAGCTGAAGAAATAGCTGTGCGTTCCCACCTGCATGCGCAGGAAAAGCGCGTAAAGCGCGATCATCGCTCCGATGGTGAAGGCGGAATAGAGGTGCCATCTGGCTTCGGGAATGAATTCCGGAACCACCATGGAAATGCCCATCGCGGTCAGGATCATGACGCTGTAGGTGCGGCTGGAATCGTCATTGTAGGCCTGTTCGCCGTGGCGCAAGCCGCCGAGCAGGGCCGCAAGGCCGAGTATGCCGTTGATATCCAGCATCACGGCCGAGTAGATCGTATCGCGGACCAGGGTGGGTGAGGCGGCATTACCCATCATAATTGCCAGGATCAGCACCTCCACCGCCACCGCCGAAAGCGTCAGGATCATGGTGCCGTAAGGATCGCCGACCTTGTGAGCCAGCACCTCCGCGTGGTGGGCGACGCGGGTGGAGGCGAGAATGATCGTGACGATGAAGGCGGCGGCAGCAAGCAGCGAGACCGTCTGGCCGGCCTCGAGGATAGCATGTTCCGCCAGATAGCCGGCGATCACCGCGCCGATGGCGAACAAGAGAAATTTTTCCTGGCTGAGCAGACGGGACGCTTTCACGGTTGCTCCTTGTGACTTCCTGCAATCTATGGCGAGGAAAGCCCGCATCAAGGAGTGGCGCAGGAGGCCGGATTTGCGACAACCGGCATTTGATGACATAATTTCGCAAGTGGCCCTGGAACCTTGCGGCGCCCTTTCTGCTTTTTTCACCTCGACGCCGCGACTGAGCAAACCGGCAGGATCGTATCGGCCATGAGAAAGAAAGGAGGGAGAAGAACCTATGACCAAGGTTGTCTACAAAATCGTGCAGCACGACGGCGGTTGGGCCTATCGCCTCGGTGATGTCTATTCGGAAACCTTTCCCACGCATTCCGACGCGTTGGAGGCAGCGCGCATCGTCGCGGCCGAACAGCAGGTCGGTGGCGATGCGGAAGAAATAAGCTGGCAGGACGACAAAGGTATCTGGCATACCGAATACAGCGACGGCGGAGACCGTCCGGAAGCCGAGGTCGTGGATACGGAAGATGGCGCCGATGCCCGTTGAAGTGCGTGGCGGACCTTCCGGGCTCGTCTCCTGCACTTCAAGCATTTGCTTTGCATATGTCGTTGCCCACGAGACCACCTTATCCTTTGACGCGACATGTGATGGGTGTGGCGTTACGTTTGCTCAACCAAATGACGAATACGGCATTGGTGTTTCCGGCGGTTGAAATTACATTGGTCCCGCTCGGCCCCTGCGCCCGGCTGCATTGCGAGGACTTCTCATGGCAATACCGCTTGCCTGGATTCCCGACGTACCGATGAAGCGCATCATCTGCCATTGGACGGCAGGCTCATATCATGCTGGTCCGGAAGACCTTGCCGCCTACCATTTCCTGATTGAAGGCAATGGCCGGCTCGTCAAGGGCAATTCGTCGATCGCGCTTAATTCCAGGCGCGTGAAGGCGGGTTATGCAGCGCACACGCTCAACTGCAACAGCGGATCGATCGGCATTTCGCTATGCTGCATGGGAGGCGCACAGGAACAGCCGTTTCACACCGGCAACTACCCGATGACGGCCGCGCAGTGGAACGCGCTCGTCGCGACGGTGGCGGAACTCTGCACGCGCTACCGCATCCCTATCGGTCCGCGTACGGTCCTTTCCCATGCCGAGGTCGAGATCAATCTCGGCATCAAACAGCGCGGCAAATGGGACATTTCCCGCCTTCCGTTCGATCCCGGTTGCGTGGGCGCCGGGGCGTGCGGCGATCGGCTGCGCCGTGATGTGGCGGCAGCGATGGGAACGGTGCCGCAGGTGGTCCCCGTGAGCCGAGGATTGCCGATCAAGCAGGTGGTCGAGAAGTTGACGGAAATCCTGATCAAGGGACTTGCCGCCGGGCTCAACACCTTGATCCGCGAGATCATCAAGCGGCTGACCTAAAAACCGCGGCGAAAGATGGCGCGATGCCGTCGAGCGACGTCAAGCCGCACGGACATAATCCAGAAGCCCCTTTACCAGGGCATCGAAGGTAACGCGCCAGCGAGGAGCGTTCTTCAGGTTTTCGTGCATGGCGACCCATGTGTCGAGGGAGAGTTCGAAAACGCCCGGCAGGACGCGAACGAGCTCCGGGTCCCGCCTGGCAATGCCTGTCTGGCAGATGCCGATGCCGGCGCCGGAGCGGATCGCGGCAAGCTGGGCAAGATTGCTGTCGGTGCGGAAGGCCCAGCGAATGTTCTCCAGATCGGGAAAGGCCGGGAGGTCGGCGCGGATGCGGGCAGCGGTGGCGCGGATGAAAGCCGTCTTGCGGTCGAAGCCGATGAGGCGGTGATGCGCCAGTTCCTCCGCTTCCTGCGGCTCTCCATATCGTTCCAGATAGCGGCGATGCGCATGGAAACCGAGCGGTATTTGGCCGATATGACGCGCTATCAGCGCATCCTGTGCGGGATTGGTCATACGGACCGCGATATCGGCCTCGCGCCGCAAAAGGTCCTCCACCGCATCGGACAATGAAAGCTCGATCGCAAGCCCCGGATGTTCGTCCTGCAGGGCAGCAAGGATCGGCGGGAGCACTTCGCAGCCGATCACGTCGCTGGCGCTGATGCGCACCGTGCCCTTCACCTTTCCGTATTCTCCGGCCGCCACCCTTTGCATGGCGGCGGTCGTCGCGGCGAGTGTTTCCGCATAGGGCTGAAGGGCCAAGGCAGGTTCGGTGGGCAGCAGGCCCTGTTGCGAGCGCGTGAAGAGCTGGTAGCCGACCGCCTGTTCGAGCGTGTCGATATGTCGGCCAACCGTCGGCTGGGTGAGGCCGAGATCGCGGGCAGCCGCCGAAAGGGAGCCGGTGCGCAGAACGGTGAGGAAGGTGCGATAGAAGTCCCAGTTCAGATCATTCATTTTTGTATGGATGATAAAGGAAAACTGCGAATTACGTATATTCCCGTTCGGCGCGATAATCCAGCCATTCAGCAAGGAGTATCGTTATGACCGCTCGATCGAATGCAAGACCTATCGCTCTCGTGCTTGGCGCTACCGGCGGCGTCGGAGGCCATGTTGCCCGCGGGCTCGTCGTCCGTGGGTGGATCGTTCGTGCCCTGAGCCGCAATGCCGCGGGTGCGGCAAACCGCGAAATGCGTTTCCATTGGATTCAGGGGGATGCTTTGAACGGGCGGGACGTTCGGCGCGCCGCCCAGGACGCAAGCCTCATCGTTCATGCCGTCAACCCGCCTGGTTATCGTGATTGGGAAAAGCTCGTGCTGCCCATGCTCGACAATACGATCGCGGCGGCGCGTGCAGTCGGGGCGCGCATATTGCTGCCGGGGACCGTCTATAACTACGGGCCGGACGCCTTTCCGGTGATCACGGAAGAAAGCCCGCAGAACCCTGTCACCCGCAAGGGCGCGATCCGCGTGGAAATGGAGCGAAGGCTGAAGACGGCGTCGGAGGAGGGCGTGCCGGTGCTGATCGTCCGGGCCGGGGACTATTTCGGGCCCGGAGCGGGAAACAACTGGTTCGCGCAAGGGCTGTTGAAGCCCGGCAAGCCGGTAACCGCGATCAGCTATCCAGGCAAGCCGGGGACCGGCCATCAATGGGCCTACCTGCCGGACGTGGCGGAAACCATGCTGAGGCTGATCGATCGGGAGGCGGACCTGCCGCGCTTTGCGCTCTTCCAGATGCGCGGCTTCTGGGATCAGGACGGAAGCGGAATGATCGATGCAATCGGCCGCGTCGTCGGTCGTCGCCCAAAGGTTCGCGGCTTCCCATGGTGGCTGATGAGGCTCGCCGGTCCCTTCGTGCCGCTGTTTCGCGAACTTAAGGAAATGCGTTACCTCTGGCGGCAGCCGGTGCGGATGGATAATGGCAAGCTCATCGCTTTCCTTGGCGAGGAACCCGTAACGTCGATCGAAGAGGCCCTGCGGGCGACGCTCACCGATCTTGGCTGCCTGGACCGGGAGACACGCCCGGCATTGCCGGGCGTGGTTTCCGGAAAAGATCAGGCGACGGCTTCGAGCGCCGGATAATCCGTATAGCCCTTGGCGCCACCACCATAGAAGGTGGCGCGATCCGGCTCGTTGAGGGGCGCATTATCCTTGATACGCTGCACCAGATCCGGGTTGGCGAGGAAGAGCTTGCCGAATGCGACGGCATCGGCATAGCCGCTCTCGACGGCCTCGATCGCGCTTTCGCGGTCGTAACCGTTGTTGACCAG
The DNA here is from genome assembly GCF_001005825.1 of Rhizobium sp. LC145. GTDB lineage: Bacteria > Pseudomonadota > Alphaproteobacteria > Rhizobiales > Rhizobiaceae > Neorhizobium. The sequence continues at coordinate 372,007 of NZ_LBHV01000005.1, read as the reverse complement.
CCAGCCGCCCTTGCCGCCGGCCTTGCGGTAGGCGGATTTCAGCTCCTGGTAATCGAAGGGCTTGTCGCCCTGTGAGAAATTGCGGTCGCCGCCGGTGGCTCCCTCGATCACGTGGATGAAGGAGAGACCGCGGGGACCAAGCTGCTCGACCACGTAGTTGAAGAGCGGCTGCGGATCGGTTTCGGCAATGTCGTTTGCAGGCGTTACCGGCGAGAGGCGGATGCCGGTGCGGCCGCTGCCGATTTCCTTTGCAATCGCATCGACGACTTCGAGCAGGAAGCGGCTGCGGTTTTCAATGGAGCCGCCGTAGTCGTCGGTCCGCTGGTTCGTGCCGTTCTTGAGGAACTGATCGAGCAGATAGCCGTTTGCAGCGTGCACTTCGACGCCATCGAAGCCGGCATCGACAGCCGCGCGGGCAGCCTTGCGATAGTCCTCAATGATGCCGGCGATCTCCGAACGCTCCAGCGCGCGGGGAGCGGAGGTTTCCGCGAACGCGCCACTGCCATCCGGATTGATGATAAAGGTCTTGCTGTTCGCCGGAATGGCGGAGGGCGCCACGGGTGCTGCACCGTTCGGCTGCAGCGAGACGTGCGAGATGCGGCCCACATGCCAGAGCTGGGTGACGATCTTGCCGCCCTTTTCATGAACGGCCTTGGTCACCCTCTTCCAGCCTTCGACCGCCTGCGGAAGGTAGAGGCCGGGTACATCGGCATATCCCTGGCCCTGCTGGCTGATGGGTGTCCCTTCGGTGACGATGAGGCCGGCGCTGGCACGCTGCTCGTAATAGATGGCGTTGAGATCGTTCGGGACGGCTTTCGGGGACCGGTTGCGGGTGAGCGGTGCCATCACGAGGCGGTTGGAAAGCGAGATGTCACCGAAATTGATCGGATCGAAGAGATTGGCCATGCGAATTTCCTTTTTCACGGAGCGGGGGCGGGGAATTTCAGAGGGTGGAGCGAAGCTCCTCGAGAAAGGTCGCGATTGTCTCCTCGTTGCGGCGATAGAATGCCCATTGGCCGACGCGGTGGATCGTCAGCAGGTTGGCCTTCTCGAGGGTCGACAGATGCGCCGAGACGGTCGATTGCGACAGGCCGCAGCGCTTCTCGAACTGATTGGCGCAGATGCCCATTTCGAGAGGATGGAGTTGACTGGAAAAATGGCGTTCGGGTTCACGCATCCATTCCAGGAATTCCACTCGAGCCGGATGGGCGAGCGCTTTCAAGATTTCCGTTTTGTCCATCGTGACCTTAAATCGTGTTTCTCCGATATATAGATCGGAAATCGTCGATTTAAAGGAACCGATTTGCGGAGAAATGCCGGAGCGTAAAAAAATAGGCCCTCGGATCGCTCCGGGGCCCTAGGTGTGAAGGTCAAAACCTCCAGAGGGGAACAGCCGGCGCGGGACAACGGGGAGTCGTCAAAGAAGGGGCGCCAGCTACAACCAATATGGGTAATCGGAGGCGAATGGACAAGGGGTGCGGATGGAATATTGAACAGGAAGTTTTCTGAGCGAAATTTTTGCAGAGCAAAAAAAGAGGGCCGCCGGATCGCTCCAGGGCCCTATAGGTGTGAAGGTCAAAAACCTCCAGAGGGGAACAGCTGCTGCGGTGGAACTGGGAGGAAAGCCACCATGTGCATCAGCTGTGTGCGATATGGTGGTTTTTTGTGCAGCGAACAATACGTTTTTGTGCACAACAGCTATGCGGGAAGCGCAAGCCTTCGGCCAAAAAACCGCCATGAAGGCATAGTCATCTTTTTATATTCCCGTAACCTATTGTTTTTTATGGATGCCTTGATTCGCCATAGGCTGAAGCGGGCTCAGAAATTCCAATTGCGCGCCTTGGCGACGATGAAATCGCGAAAGACCTTCAATTTCGCGGCGTTCTTAATTTCATCCGGATAGCAGAAATACGTGTCGAAGGACGGGATGTCGGCATTGATGGGAAGCTGGATCAGCCCCGGATCGCGGCCGACGATGTAATCCGGCAATACGGCTATCCCGATGCCGAGCAGGCAGGCGCGCTTGATCGAAGTCTGGCTGTTGATCTGCAGATGCGGCGTACGCGGATTGTCCGAGGAGCGCCCGGCATATTCCAGCCAATTGACGTCGAGAAGATAATTGGGCGCCGGTTCCCCGAAGGTGAGAATGCGGTGATCGTCCAGATCTTCGACCGTTTGCGGCTCTCCGAAACGATTGATGTAGGAGGGCGCCGCATAGACGTGCATATGCACGGTGAAGAGCTTGCGCTGGATGAGATCGGACTGCTGCGGCTGGCGAAGCCGGATGGCGCAGTCCGCATGGCGCATGTTCACATCCAGCTCTTCGTTGTCGAGGATGAGCTGGATCGCCATTTCCGGGTAGAGCTGCAGGAATTCCTGGACCTTGTCGGTCAGCCAGCCCTGGCCGAGGCCGACGGTGGTCGTAACTCGGAGCTTGCCGGAGGGTTTTTCCGTCGTCTCGGTGAGTTGCGCCTTCACCGTTTCGAGCTTCAGCAGCACGTCATGCGCCGTGCGGTAAAGCAGCTCTCCCTGCTCGGTGAGAATCAGGCCGCGGGCGTGCCGGTGGAAAAGCTTCACGCCCACGTCCTGCTCGAGCGCGCTCACCTGCCGGCTGATGGCCGATTGTGAGAGGTGCAGCTTGTCGGCAGCGTGGGTGAACGACCCGGCCTCCGCCGCCGCGTGGAAAATGCGCAATTTGTCCCAGTCCAGCGGCACACCCATGCGAGGCCCTTACTCTGCCGCAACGGCGATTGGCTGGATACCGGCGAGATAGCGCTCGGCTTCCAGCGCGGCCATGCAGCCCATGCCTGCGGCGGTGACCGCCTGGCGGAAGGTGTCGTCGGTCACATCGCCGGCGGCGAATACGCCGGGAACGTCCGTCGCGGTCGAATCGGGAGCGGTCCAGAGATAGCCGTTGGGTTTGGTCTTCAGCTTGCCCTTGAAGAGTTCCGTGGCAGGCGCGTGGCCGATCGCCACGAAGACGCCGTCGACGGGCCGTTCGGTAATCGCGCCGGTCACGGTGTCACGAAGGCGGATGCCTTCGACGGACGGCGGCATCGGCGGCTTGGCGGGCTTGCCGGTGATCTCGGCGACTTCCGTATTCCACAGCACGCCGACATTCGGCCGCTGGAAGAGGCGTTCCTGAAGGATCTTCTCCGCGCGGAAGCTGTCGCGGCGGTGCACGACGGTGACCGACTTCGCGATATTGGAAAGATAGAGCGCTTCCTCGACGGCGGAGTTGCCGCCGCCCACGACGATCACGTCCTTGTTGCGGTAGAAGAAGCCATCGCAGGTGGCGCAGGCCGAAACGCCGAATCCCTGAAAATGCTGCTCGCTTTCAATACCGAGCCACTTGGCCTTGGCGCCGGTGGCGATGATGATCGTCTCGGCCGTCCAGGTCGTGCCGGAATCGGTGCGCACGGTAAACGGGCGGCGGGAAAGCTCGACCTCGGTCACCAGATCGTTGACGATCTCGGCGCCGACATGGCTTGCCTGCTTCAACATCTGTTCCATGAGCCAGGGGCCCTGGATGGGATCGGTAAAGCCTGGATAGTTCTCCACGTCGGTGGTGATCATCAACTGGCCGCCCTGTTCCATTCCGGCGATCAGAACCGGTTTCAGCATGGCGCGCGCCGCATAAATGGCGGCAGTATAGCCGGCCGGGCCGGAGCCGATAATCAGAACCTCGGTATGACGGGCAGACATGAAATTTCCTTTCGAAGACCGGATCAAAGCGTAGGCATGGCTCCTCCCTACATTCCTCATATAAGGAGTCGATCGCGATCTGCCGCTTTTGACGCAGCATTTAAGTGCGATCCATGCATTAGTTCAAGGGCAGCCTTGCGTTAACAACAGAACAGTTGGCATGGAAACGTCAGCGGTGGACGCGACATATTCTTGCTTAAAATCCGTCTTGCGCTAAAAGCCTGAAAAAAAACGAAGGGAAAAATCGTGCTTCGCGCTGATCTCGACGCTATCGACATCAAGATTCTAAGGGAATTGCAGCGCGACGGGCGCATCACCAATGTGGAGCTCGCAGAGCGGGTCGGCATATCGGCGCCGCCTTGCCTGCGCCGTGTGCGCAAGCTGGAAGAAGCCGGCATCATCGAAGGCTACCATGCGCTGCTGAACGCTCCCAAGCTCGGCTACGATCTGGTGGCTTTCTGCATGGTGGGGTTGAAGCGGCAGTCCGATGCCGATCTCAAGGGCTTCGGCTCGAAGGTGCAGCAATGGCCCATCGTGCGGGAAGCCTGGATGGTCAATGGCGACAGCGATTTCCTTCTGCGCTGCGCAGCGGAGAACCTGACGATCTTCCAGGATTTCGTGATCGAGGTGCTGACGGCGGACGAACATGTCGACACCGTTCGCACCATGCTGACGATCCGTCAGGTCAAGCAGCTCGGCCTGGTGGAAATTTGACCCTAGGCCAGCAGGGCTGGCGGGATTGATACTATGCTTACACCCGAGAATACGCTTCTGGCGATCTTCTCCTACAATATGGGAAATACGCTTGAGAGGTGCATTACCTCGACGCTGAAGATGTGTCCGGGCTTCGATCTCGCCATCATCGACGACCAGAGCGAGGATGCGGCCACCAGGGACGTGATCCGCAGGCATGCCGGCTCCTTCAAGTTCTCATTCGTTTCCGAGAGCGACAAGGAGGGGAAAAAGCACGGCAATCTCTACGACAATGTCCAGTTCATGTGCGATCTGGCCACTGAAAAGGGATATGAATATCTCTTCCTCATCCAGGACGACATGCAGTTCGTGCGCCCCATGGATGACTATATCTGCCGGCAGTATTCAACCTTGTTCGAGGCGGATGAAAAGGTTCTGCAGGTCGATCCGCGTTTCCTGCGGAAGGGCTACAACTACGAGATCGTGGAGGCGTGGAATGCCTACCGGTTCCCGGAAGGGGATGTCCGTCGCTCCTATGCCGATGTCGGCATCCTGCGGCTTTCGCTTCTCAAAGCGATGAACTGGAAGTTCCGGGATAGCGAATCGGAAAACAAGAGAGTTCTGACAGAACTCGGCTATCAGCGGCTTTTTCCGCTTTCCCCGATCCTGATGCATGTCCCGTTTCCGGTTTCATACCGGAATGGCAAGGTCAGGCGGTCTTGGCTTCCGCGAAACCGGGGCACCTACGCGTTTCACGAGCTGTCGCAGCAGGAGCGCGACGCGATGGACCGGCGCCCCCTTTCGAATATTCCCTACTTCCGGCAGTATCTACGGCCGAAGAACATGCTCTTCACCCGGCTTGTCTATGCGCTTGTGACGGACGCATCGGCATTGCGCTAGGAAACTGGAGGCCCACGGCGAGGCGTTCATTGATGACCAGCATGAACGGGGAAGGGTTCATTCCGTTCCTCAGGAAGAAAGCAAAGAAGAAGACCGCCAAGGTGATCGGCTGGTTTCGCCGGCAATTCGGTATGTGCTATCGGTCCGCGCTGTCCGAGGCGGATCTCTTCAAGATACTTCGTGGAAAATCGGTCGCGCTCGTCGGCAATGCGCTAAGCCTTGGGGAACGGGATTGCGGGGCTGCGATCGATGCCTGCGACATCATCATCCGTTGCAACCGAGCACCGATACCCGACATCCGCTCGCACGGCGCGAGGACGACGTTCATCGCGACCAGCATCGAGTTGCCGGGAGAAATCATGGCCGAGCGCGGCGCAAGCCACATTCTATGGATGTCGCCGCCACGCAATGCGCTTCCGGGCTGGATCGTCAAATGGCCGAACTTCTTCCTTTATCCCAAGAAGCGCCACGAGGCGCTTAACGCCAAGATGCCCGGCCGACCGACCACGGGGCTGATGGTCATAGATATTCTGACACGTTCGCGCTGTCGCTCGGTGGCGCTCTACGGCTTCGATTTCTTCAAGAGTCAATCATTGTCGGGCGATCGTGACAGGACGCAGGGGCCTCACGATTTCGATGCCGAAGAACGGTTCGTGAGGACGCTTGTCGCCAAGGACCGAAGATTTTCGCTGAACTGACCTGCGCGGACTACTGGCGCTGGTGGAGGCTTCCGATCCGTTCAATCTCATCGAAAAGCAGCCCGGCATCGGTCCGGCACTTTTCCAACCCGATCTCGATCTTCTGCCGCTCCTCGTCGGTATAGCTTTCCCTCTCGGGATGCGAGAGGCGGTCGGCAAGCGATGACATCGTCGTCAGTCTTCGAGCCCCGAGGCCGAAATCGTTCAGGAGCGCGCCGATCTTCCAGGAGTTCGAATCCACCGCCAGAAAAGGCGTTCCGGTAAAAAGGCAGAAACATGCGGCATGAAACCGGCCCGTGACGTGCAGGTAGGCGTGCTGGAGCGCATCTATGAAGCCGGCTTCATCCTTGCTGAAAAGGATATCTGGGTGACGCATGCCCGAGGCTGCGGCATGCAGATGAATATAGGCTTCTCGCAGCAGGCGAAGGGGAGGCGGATAATGCGGCTTGCTCGGTTTCAGCGTCTTCAGGATCGGCAGAAACCTGGCATCGCTTCGCGAGAAGGCGATCCTGGCAAGCGTTCGGCTCACCTCGCGTGAAACCGAGTCGCCTACCAGGAGCAGGTTGCGGTTCGTGGTCGCAGGAGCGGGAACGGCACCTTCCGCCAGCGAAAGATCGGGCACGAAACCGATCTGCCGGCCGGCTTGCGCCGAAGCGGCTTCGGCGCTCCAGGAATCGCGCGTCGAGATCAGTGCAATCCGCTCCAGATAGCGGCGCCAATCGGCGGGATTTTCCTGATAAAGCGCGTTGATGAGCGCCACCGGCTTGTCGCCGCGCGCCGGATGATCGACGACCCGCAGCAGCCGTTCACCTTGCGGTGCCCCGTGATGGAGAGTGCCCTCGCCATTGATGACGATAATGTTACTATCCGACATGGCGGCGAGGAACCGCCGGTCGTTCTCCCAGTCATTGCGAACAAGGCTGCGGGCCACTATCTGAATGTTCCGCCGCGCCAGGTTTTCCTCGATGATGCGCATGACGCGGAGACAGCCGAAATGATTGTCGCCGCGCGTGTCGTTCAGGATAACTGCCTTGAGGGTCAAAGAATGCCTTTCCGGGCCTGGTGCCGCCGGATACTTGGAGTGCCTGCATTTATGTCTGCCACAGCTCTGCTATCAAGCAATTTTGCGAACTGCGCTGAACAATGCGAAGGCCGATCCTTCAATATCCTCTTGTCTCAGGCCTCGTGATTTGGTCTGAGGAAGAGCAAGCCACTACATCAGGAGCGAGCGCGTGGTGCGGATATCGGAACGGCCCTTGCACCGTTCGGCCATAAAGTTTCTTGCCACGGTTCTCCTTGGCAGAGCGAACGCGCATGCGCAGAACTGGTGGCCGGGACTTGCTCTGGATGCGCCAGCTGATCCGGCCCAAGAGGGGCATGTCGTCTACCGCGAAGAAGAGGTTGCGCAGCTCCTGCATCCGTCGGCACTGAAGGCGCAAGCCGGTCGGGATGTATTCATCATCGGTTCCGGTCCTTCGGTGAAGGAAAATGACATATCCGCGATCGGTTCCTGCACCGCCATTCTCCTGAACGGGTCGGTCAGTCTGATCGGCTGCCCGATAGAAAGGCCGCTTGCAATTGCTATCGAGGATGAACGTTTCATCTGGCGCCATTTCGATCTCGTGCGCGCAAAGGTCGAGAAGGGAATGTTCTGCCTCTTCTCCGTCGGCGTGCTCAGGGCGATATGCGAGATCGACCACAAATGGCTTGGCGACAAAAGGATCGTCCTCATCGACGATATCCGCAAGCCGTATCGGGAGGCTCGAAGAAGCAGCACCACACTGGTCGAATTCGATTTCGCGCATCTGAGCGCGGATCGAGGGGCGGGCTTTTCCGACGATCCGTCCCGTGGCGTCTTCCAGGGCGGTTCCGTCGCCGTTAGCGCCCTTCAATTCGCGGTCTATTGCGCGCCGGAGCGGATCGGCTTCTTCGGGATCGACATCGCCAATGCGGATAGCACTCCGCGTTTTTACGAGCGGACCGGCTGGACGGCCAAATCCGGAATCGCCCGCGCCCGCGCCCGCATCCTGGCCCATATCGAGCTTGCCAAGCAGGTTTGCGACGAAAAGAGGATCGAGCTTCTCAATTTCTCCAGGATGTCAGCCCTGCAGGATTGCGGTCTTGCCTATGACGCCCGATATGCAAGAGCAGCCATCGAGGCTTAAGGAAGGCTAGGTGGGGCAGGGAACCCGCCGCTTTCCGGCTACGCAAGCAGGTGCTTATAAACCGTCTCCAGCGCCTCGGCCTCCCGCGTCAGCGCGAAGTTCTCCCGCACGTGCTTCAATCCGGCCTTGCCCTGCTCCAGCGTCTCTTCGGGATTAGCCAGATAGTTGCGGATCGCTTCGCGAAGCGCCCGATAATCTCCCGCAGGGACGACGGCTCCGGTCTGATCCTGAACGATCATCTCGGCATAGGCGCCGGCGTCGCTCGCGACGACCGCAACGCCGGAGGCCATGGCTTCCAGTGGCGTCAGGCCGAAACCCTCGTTGCGGGAAGGCGCTACATAAAGCGTGAGCTTACGATACCAGGGCTTGATATCGTCCACCTCGCCGAGAAAGCGTATCCGCTCGGAGAGGCCCGCATCGGCCACGGCCTTTCTCAGCTCATCGGCAAAGGCCTGATGTTCGGCCGTTACGCGGCCGTTCACCACCGCCGTCCATTCCGGGTGGTCCGGAAGAAGGTCGATCATCGATCTCACGAAAAGATCGGTGCCCTTTTGATGGCGGACGCGTCCGAAGCAGCCGATCAGATATTTTCCCGGCAAGCCAGTTGCCGCGATGCTGTCCTCTTCGCCCGATGCGGGATGGAAGAGGTCGAGATCGACGCCATGCCGGATGACGGTGTGAGGAACCTCGAGGAAGGAGCCGGAGCGGCCGCTCGTTGCCACCACGGCGTCCATGCGCCGGATCAGCCAGCGGGTATAGCCGGTGTGGCGGCGCTGCGCCGCCGAGGTGAAGAGAAGCTTCAGCGGCATGCGGAAGACATGGCGCAGGATAATGCCCGGAAGCATCTCCGTGTTGCGGCGCGCATGCCAGACGCGCCATCTTGCCCCCTCCGGAGGAGACCAGAGCGCCAAAAGCTGCCGCCACTTCATCTTCGGCAAGCCGTCAGGCAGGCCGGGGCCAAGCGTGACGATACCGCGGCCGAGCCGGATCTGTTCCGGCACGAGCTGGACGACGGTAGACGTCACGCCCGATAGGCGCCGCTTGAAATGAGGCGCGATGACGGTGATATGGCGGAGCGAGTGCAAGATGGCAGCCGGAAATCAGCCCCAGCTCACGGAGAGGATTTCATAGCTCTTGGAGCCGCCGGGAGCCACGACCTCGATGGAATCGCCCACTTCCTTGCCGATCATCGCGCGGGAGATAGGAGATGAAATCGAAATGCGGCCGGCCTTCACATCGGCTTCCTGATCGCCGACGATCTGATAGATCTTTTCCTCGTCGGTGTCTTCGTCGACGAGCTTGACGGTTGCGCCGAACTTGATCTTCGAGCCCGACATCTTCGTGAGGTCGATCACCTCTGCGCGGGCGATCAGGTCCTCGAGTTCGCCGACGCGGCCTTCGTTGTGGCTCTGCGCTTCCTTGGCGGCATGATACTCGGCATTTTCCGAAAGGTCGCCATGAGCGCGCGCCTCAGCGATGGCCTCGATGATGCGCGGACGCTCCTCCTGCTGACGCCACCGCAGTTCTTCCTGCAGCTTTGTAAAACCATTCGGCGTCATCGGTACCTTATCAACCATTTCTTCGTCCTTTACCTCATGCCCGCGGTTGCCGCGGACACAAAAAGAAACAGGTTCCGGAGCGAAACTTCGGAACCATCCACAAATCAGAGTTTTCCGGACTATAGCAGATCATGAACTGCAATTGCCAGAGATTTCGAGATGGCATCTCCCGCAGAGATTTCAAGTCCGTCGGGAACCATGCTGCTCCTGCTGTGTTCGAAACTGGCACATTACGGGTGAGGGAGAGACTATCTGTCGCGCACGCCCCGACGGGGCCGCACCCTTGGAAGCGAGGATATCCGAGTCCATTCAGCCGCTTATCCGCTCGAGCTCGCATCTCGATTCGAGCCGCTTCAAGCGGCGGATGAGGGCCGGATCGTTCCTAAACGGAGCGGCCGGACCGTTCCGGAAAGCAAGCTTCTACAGGCGCTTTTGTCCTTCTTGTCCCGTGAGGAGCCGAAAGTGTCCCGAAATGAGACATGTGGGAGGCGGGAGAGTTGGCTGTTAAGAAAGTGTCAACCTTGACCGATGACTAAGAAAGACACCGTGCAATCGCCTTTCTAAATTCCGCGCGCATGGTTTCTGGAGGTTCCGCCAATGACGAGGCGGCTGAGATATCTGATCGTGTCGGTGTTGACATCGCTGATGATGTGGGCCGGTGTTTTTATCGCCGCGCTTGTGATGTGGCGGCTGATCCGCGACTATCTATGACTTAGCTATCCGCGAAATCCTGAACGACGCAAATGAAAAGGCCTCTCCCCAAGGGAAGAGGCCTTCGCATTGTGATGCGGGCAGGGTTTGGCTCAGCCGAAATAGCTTTGCAGCGGGCGCACTTCGAGATTGCCGGCCTTCAGTGCCTTGATCGCAAGTGCTGCGGCTTCGGCGCCGGCCATGGTGGTGTAATAGGGGACCTTCTGCATCAGCGTGGCGCGGCGCAGCGACTTGGAGTCCGAGATCGCCTTGTTACCATCGGTCGTGTTGATGACCAGCTGAACCTGGCGGTTACGGATGGCATCCTCGATATGGGGGCGGCCTTCCAGCACCTTGTTGATCTTGGTCGCCTCAATGCCGTTTTCAGCGAGGAAGCGCTGGGTGCCGCCGGTCGCCAACACCTTGAAGCCGATCTCGCTCAGGATGCGGATCGCCGGCAGAACGCGGGCCTTGTCCTCATCGCGAACGGAAACGAATACCGTCCCGTCACGCGGCAGTTCGACGCCCGCGCCAAGCTGCGACTTTGCGAAGGCCAGAGCGAAATCCGTGTCGAGGCCGATGACCTCGCCGGTCGAGCGCATTTCGGGTCCAAGCAGCGTGTCGACGCCGGGGAAGCGGGCGAAGGGGAAGACAGCTTCCTTGACCGCGATGTGCTTCAGGTTGCGCGGGTCCGGCTTCTGGCCGTAGGCGGCGATTGCCGCATCCAGCTTCTCGCCCGCCATGACCCGGGCAGCGATCTTGGCGATCGGCGCGCCGATGGTCTTCGCCACGAAGGGAACGGTGCGGGAGGCGCGCGGGTTCACTTCCAGCACGTAGATCGTGCCGTCCTTGATGGCGTACTGGACGTTCATCAGGCCGCCGACGTTGAGCGCCTTGGCGAGCGCGGTCGTCTGGCGCTCCAGCTCGTCCACCGTTTCCTTCGAGAGCGAGCGCACCGGCAGCGAGCAGGCGCTATCGCCCGAGTGAATGCCGGCCTCTTCGATATGCTCCATGATACCGGAGACGAAGACATTCTCGCCGTCGCAAAGGGCATCCACATCCACCTCGACGGCATTGGTGAGGTAGCTGTCGAAGAGCAGCGGGTTCTTGCCGAGCAGGGTGTTGATCTGGCCGGTCTTGTCGTTCGGATAACGCTGCTTGATGTCTTCCGGCACGAGGCCCGGAACCGTGTCGAGCAGATAGGTCTGCAGCATGGATTCCGAGTGGATGATCTGCATGGCGCGGCCGCCGAGCACGTAGGACGGGCGCACGACCAGCGGGAAGCCGATCTCTGCCGCCACGAGGCGGGCCTGTTCCACCGAATAGGCTATGCCGTTGTTCGGCTGGTTGAGGTCGAGCTTCATCAGGAGCTTCTGGAAGCGGTCACGGTCTTCGGCGAGATCGATCATGTCGGGCGCGGTGCCGAGGATCGGGATGCCGTTCTTTTCGAGCGCTTCTGCGAGCTTCAGCGGGGTCTGACCGCCGAACTGGACGATGACGCCGACCACTTCGCCCTTTTCCTGCTCGGCGCGCAGGATTTCGATCACATCCTCGGCCGTCAGCGGCTCGAAATAGAGGCGATCGGAAGTGTCGTAGTCGGTCGAGACCGTTTCCGGGTTGCAGTTGATCATGATCGCTTCGTAGCCGGCATCCTTCAGCGCGAAGGCGGCATGGCAGCAGCAATAGTCGAACTCGATGCCCTGGCCGATACGGTTCGGGCCGCCGCCGAGGATGACGACCTTCTTGCGATCGGAAACCTGCGCTTCGGAGCGGAGCGAGCCGACGAAGGGCGTTTCATAGGTGGAATACATGTAGGCGGTGGGCGAGGCGAACTCGGCCGCGCAGGTATCGATGCGCTTGAAGACGGGCCTAACGTTCAGGCTGTTGCGAAGCTCGGCGACTTCTTTCGGCCGCTTGGCCGTCAGGCTTGCAAGGCGGGCGTCGGAAAAGCCCATGGCCTTCAGCATGCGGAGGTTTTCGGCATCGGTCGGCAGGCCGTGCTCGCGGATGCGCGCTTCCATATCGACGATCGCCTTGAACTGGGCGATGAACCACGGATCGATCTTGCAGGCCTCGTGGACTTCGGCCTCGCTGAGCCCCAGGCGCAGCGCCTGGGCGACCATGCGCAGCCGGTCCGGCGTCGGCGTGCCGATCGCGGCGCGGATGGCGTTCTTGGAGTTTTCCTCGTCCTGAAGGCCAGGGATTTCGATCTCGTCAAGGCCGGTAAGGCCGGTTTCGAGACCGCGCAACGCCTTCTGCAGCGATTCCGCGAAGGTGCGGCCGATCGCCATGACTTCGCCGACCGATTTCATGGCCGTCGTCAGCGTGGGTTCGGCGCCGGGGAACTTCTCGAATGCGAAGCGCGGGATCTTCGTCACGACATAGTCGATCGAGGGTTCGAACGAGGCCGGGGTCGCGCCGCCGGTGATGTCGTTTTCGAGTTCGTCGAGCGTGTAGCCGATCGCAAGCTTCGCCGCGACCTTGGCGATCGGGAAGCCGGTCGCCTTGGAGGCAAGTGCGGAGGAGCGCGAGACGCGCGGGTTCATCTCGATGACGACGAGGCGGCCGTCTGCCGGGTTGACGGCGAACTGCACGTTCGAGCCGCCGGTTTCCACCCCGATCTCGCGCAGCACCGCGATCGAGGCGTTGCGCATGATCTGGTATTCCTTGTCGGTCAGCGTCAGCGCCGGCGCGACGGTGATCGAGTCGCCCGTGTGGACGCCCATCGGATCAATGTTCTCGATCGAGCAGATGATGATGCAGTTGTCCGCCTTGTCGCGGATCACCTCCATCTCGTATTCCTTCCAGCCGAGCACCGACTCTTCGATCAGCACTTCGGTGGTGGGGGAGGCGTCGAGGCCGCTCGAAACGATCTCGAAGAACTCAGAGCGGTTGTAGGCGATACCGCCGCCGGTGCCGCCGAGCGTGAAGGAGGGGCGGATGATGGCCGGCAGGCCGACATGGTCGAGCGCCTGGGCGGCAATCGCCTGCGCGTGGCTCATATAGCGCTGCTTGCGGTCGCTTTCGCCGAGATTCCACTGGTTTTCGAGTGCGTCGAGCGCCTTGTCGAGCTCGGCGCCGGAAAGGCTTTCGCGCAGCTTGGCGCGCTCGGCCTCATGCGCTTTGCGGTCCTGGTCCTTGATATCCGTCGCGTTGGCAAGCATCGATTTCGGGGTTTCAAGACCGATCTTGGCCATCGCCTCGCGGAAGAGCGCGCGGTCCTCGGCCTTGTCGATCGCGGCGGGCTTGGCGCCGATCATCTCGACATTATAGCGGTCGAGCACGCCCATGCGCTTCAGGGAGAGGGCGGTGTTGAGCGCCGTCTGGCCGCCCATGGTCGGAAGCAGCGCGTCCGGCCGCTCCTTGGCGATGATCTTGGCGACGACTTCCGGGGTAATGGGCTCCACATAGGTCGCGTCGGCAAGGCCCGGATCGGTCATGATGGTGGCCGGATTGGAGTTGACCAGGATAACCCGGTAACCTTCCTCCTTCAGCGCCTTACAGGCCTGGGTGCCGGAATAATCGAACTCGCATGCCTGGCCGATGACGATCGGCCCCGCGCCGATGATGAGGATCGATTTGATATCTTGGCGCTTCGGCATGATCGTCTTTCCGCTTTTTTCTGCGCGAAAAGCCGGCCGGGTGTGGGAGATCACCGGTCGGGTCGCGCAACTCAAGGTCTTTTCAGGCTAGACGGGGCTTATAGGCAAATGTGTCCGCAAACGGAACCCCATAAATCACCAAATCGACAGGATTTGCATTCGTATTCCGGTTATCGGCGACACCGACCTCCGGCGACCGCCCTTCCAATGGGAATATCCCCGCCAGGTGTCACGTTTCTGTGCCTTGGGAGGGCTAAGGAACGCGCTCGGAAATGGGGAGTATCCAGCGTGGCCGATACGATCGTTACATCTGTTACATCCGAATTGCTGAACTTCGCGAAGAGCCGGAGGCCCGAGCCGCCGTTTCATCTGGGAACGCGTTACGACAGGAGCGGGCGGTTCCTTCCCGAACCGGGAAATACGGTCGTTTGTCACCTCGTTCCGGGTTCCGAGACCGAACGTGCGCTGATAGCCGCGCGCGAGCGCTATCTTGCAATGCCGGAAGCGCCGCAGCTCGCGTTCACGCCGATAAGCAGCCTTCACATGACGCTGTTCCAGGGGATTATCGAACGCCGCCGGCGCTTGCCCTATTGGCCAGGGGATATCGCGCTCGACACCCCCGTGAACGAAATGACCGCGATCTATCGCGAGCGCTTTCGCGATTTCACGGGAGGGCCGGCATTCCGCATGCAGGTGGTGCGGGCCTTGCCGACCGGGCTCGTTCTGGAGGGCTTGACGAGCGAGGACAGGCAGGCGCTCAAGGACTGGCGGAACAGCCTGGCGGATGTCTTCGGTTACAGGCATCCCGATCACGATAGCTACGAATTCCACATCACTTTCAGCTATGTGATCGAGTGGTTCGAGGACGCGGCGTTGCCGGCGTGGGAGGTGATGCTTTCGGATGCCGCAAAGGACATCCGCGAAAGCCTCGAGTTCCTGGAATTACGGCCACCGGCATTCTGCGAGTTCGCCGACATGAATCATTTCGAAGAACTCCAGATCTTCGATGTCCAGCCTTAAGTATGGTGAGGTAGGTCAGCGTCCCGCATAGTGTTCGCGAGTGGCGGATTGGAATGTCCGGCTGACGGGGATTTCCGCGCCGTCTTTCATGACCACGAAAAGCTTGCCGTTGTCTCGCTTCAGGTTCTTCACCTGCGCATCCGCCACCCAATGGGAACGGTGCACCTGCAGGCCGGCTGTCGCTCCTGTCTCTCTGATCGCATCGGCGAACCGCAGCAGCACCAGTTCCTTGCCCCGCGTGGTGACGACCTCGGTGTAATGATCTTGAACCGAAAGCCTTATGAGCTCGCCACGGTTCTGCGGTTTCAGCCGGTCGAGAATCGGAGCGCCGGCGGAAGCGTGTGCCGGAGGTGAGGCTTCGAGATGAACGATCTTCTCCCGCATGGCGAGGAAGGTCAGAAGGCAGAAGAGCGCACAGAGTGGCACGGCGAAGATGGCCCGCCGCAGAATGTCTGTGAAGGAGAATGCCGTTCCGAGAAAGCCGAGATCGAGCAGCGTTAGAGCGAGGCCAATCGGCAGGGCCGCTATTATCGAACCGGTCATCATGCGCCAGAACATGCTCATGATCGGTCGCCGCAGCAGGATTTCCGCAAGAACCGAGAAGGTGATGGCGATCGTCCAGGTGACGGCGTGGAGGCTCAGCCAATATCCGAAGCGTTCGGCCGGCCCCATGGTCTGTGAGGTGCCATAAGGGCCGGTGATGGCAAAGATCAGGACGATCGCGCCGAAGGTCAGCCAGAAGCGCGGCGATGCGGTGAAGAGCCGCATTTCACGAAGCGTGGATTGCAAAAGGGGTCGATCCACGAAGTTTATCCGTCTGTTGCGCCATTTTCGGTTGAGGGTGGGGCATTCATGGCCGAAAGAGCCGTGGAGTTCAATTCGGATCGTATTCTCATGACGCTTCAGCCGCTCCTGGAGGCATCGCCGGTCATCCAGTTTCATGTCGCAACGGTTGTGCCCGCGGCCATTCTCGGCGCCTATATCCTTTCTGCCCGCAAAGGCACGCCGACGCATCGTCTGCTCGGCAAGGTCTGGATGGTGCTGATGGTGGTAACCTCGATCTCGACGTTCTTCATCCATGAACTGAACCTGTTCTATGGTTTCAGCCCCATCCACCTGCTTTCCATCCTGGTCCTTTTCGGAGCCTTCGGGGCGATCGCGGCGGCAAGGCGCCATGACATCCGCCGTCACAGATCGATCGTGCTCGGCATGTATCTCGGCGGCATCGTCGGCGCGGGCCTCTTCACGCTGCTGCCTGGCCGGATCATGTATGACGTGATCTTTTCCGGTAATCTCGTTTGGGCCGTCATCCTCGCCCTTGCCGTCGTCGCCGGGGCTTTCTTCGTGCACCGGGGTTTTCGCCGCACGAAAGCCGAGCTCGGCGACAGGGCCTAACCGAAGAGCATGAACGATAGAGTTTTACCTATTAAGTAACTTCGGATAATCGCGACGACAAAATCGAAGCAAATGAATAAATCACGGCAGCGGGTAAGGTTCAGAGGGTGCTGTCGTGGTCGTTTCGCCAGGTTCCGTCGGTCGGCGCAAGTTGCTTTCCATCCAGATACTGCGCGGCCTTGCGGCCGGTTCGGTTGTGATAGCGCATACCATCGAGCATCCGCAGACTATGCCAAACGATGATATCCTGACGCTCGGACTGTTCGGCGTGATCGTCTTCTTCGCCATCAGCGGCTTCATCATCTCGCATATCAACAGCAGCGAGCATTCTGCCGATAGCCGGTTCGACCCGGCGGATTTCCTTGTGCGCCGCTTCTTCCGCCTGGTACCGCTCTATTGGGCCTGCACCCTGCTGACCTTCTTCTGCGCTCTCTTCCTTCCGTCGCTGTTCAAGAACACGACCCCGGACATAGGTTACTTCGTCAATTCGATGCTATTCATTCCGGCCGCGATACCGGGGGACCCGACGGATTGGCGCCCCTTGCTGAAGCTCGGCTGGTCGCTGAACTACGAGGTCTTCTTCTATATCCTGTTCGCGGCCTTCTTCTGGGTGGCGACGACGGTCAGGAGAACGATCCTTCTGACCGGATTGTTAGGTTCGATGGCGATGGCCGCCTTCTTCATCGAACCGGCATCGGGCATTCTCTCCTTCTATCTCAATTTCTCGCTGCTGGCCTTCATCGGCGGGCTGTGGCTTGCCGAAGCGGAGAAGCGCCGAATGTTCGACCGCATATCGCCACTCGGCATTTTCGCCATGACGATGGCGAGCCTCGGCTCTCTCTGGATGCTGTTCAGCCTGCATTTTTTGGATTTTGCGGGGTTCCACGGCTATATCTGGCTTGTCATCGCCGCTCTGGCGCTGGTCGCGCTCGCATTAGCTTGCGAAAGCTTCGTTCGCGATGCGGGCATCATCCACCTGCTGGTGCGCCTAGGTGATATTTCCTACTCGCTCTATCTCACGCACATGTTCGTCGTCGGCTTCGGCTGGTTCGTCATCAAGCGCCTATCGCTTGGCGAAGCCGCGACCGCCATCGGCATGGCGCTGATCGTCGCCGCCTGCATTCTCGGCGCCTCGATTTCCTATGTCGTGATCGAGCAACCCTTCAACCGGGCCGCGCGCCTGTTCACACGAAAGGGCAGGTCCGGGGTCGCGGCTGCGACTACTCCCTCGGCTTCCTGATCCAGTCTCGAAAAAGGCGGAGCGTACCGCTAGGCGGCTTCCTGTCATAGACAAGCTACCGCCGGCGGGATTAAGAGCTGCACGTAACAAACGTGCGGCAACTGCCTCCTCATAGACGGCGGTTGCGCTGAGGAGACACCATGGCCGATGCAACGATGAAACCCGTAGCGGCTGTTCCCGCGGAAGTGACGGTGTTGCCGATCATTCTTGCGGTCAGCTTCTGCCACATGCTCAACGACGTCATGCAGTCGATGATCTCGGCGATCTATCCAATGCTGAAGGCTGATTTCGGCTTGGATTTCTGGCAGATCGGTATCCTGACGCTCGCCTTCCAATGCACGGCCTCGCTGCTGCAGCCGGTCATCGGGATCGTTACCGACAAGAAGCCGTTTCCCTATTCTCTTCCGGTCGGCATGGGCTCCACGTTTATCGGGCTGCTGATTCTCGCCAATGCCCATACCTATGGCATGCTAGTCTTCGCAGCCTCGCTGGTCGGCATCGGCTCGGCGATTTTTCACCCGGAATCCTCGCGCGTGGCACGGCTGGCGGCCGGCGGGCGTTATGGCTTTGCCCAATCGGTCTTCCAGGTGGGCGGCAATTTCGGCCAGGCGATCGGACCTTTGCTTGCCGCCTTCATCGTCGTGCCGCGGGGGCAGGGCAGCGTCGCATGGTTCTCCGTCGCCGCCATGCTCGGTATGTTTATTCTCAGCCGGGTGGCGCGCTGGTACAAGGCGCACATGCTTGCCAATGCCGGCCGCAAGAAGGCTGTCCGGCCGCACAACCTGTCACGCCGCACCGTGGTGATCGCGCTTACCGTGCTGACGCTGCTCACCTTCTCGAAGAATGCCTACATGGCGAGCATCAGCAGCTACTACACCTTCTTCGTCATCGAGCGCTTCGGCGTGACGGTTCAGCAATCACAGACCATGCTCTTTATCTTCCTGGGCGCGGTTGCGCTCGGGACCGTCGTCGGCGGACCAATCGGCGACCGGTTCGGCTCGAAGGTGGTGATCTGGGTCTCGATCCTCGGCGTGCTGCCGTTCACGCTGGCAATGCCCTTCGCCAATCTGCCGATGACGATCGTGCTTTCGGCTATCATCGGCTTGATCATGGCTTCGTCCTTTCCGGCCATCGTCGTCATGGCGCAGGAGCTCGTGCCGGGACGGGTGGGGATGATTGCCGGCATCTTCTTCGGTCTCGCCTTCGGCATGGCCGGAATCTCGGCTGCGCTCTTCGGTGTGATTGCCGATAGCCACGGCATCTCCTTCGTCTATTTCCTCTGCGCCTTCCTGCCGGGGCTCGGGCTGCTGACCGTGTTTCTGCCGGGCAAGAGCGCGCTTCGGGTCGCTTGAACGGAAATCTCTTCACCACCCGTGCGGGCAAGGATCGCCTTGCCCGCGGTTGCGTTATATGATGCTGTCTAGAGAGCAGGCGAACAGGAGAGCGCGATAATGGAATGGAGAGGCCGTCGCCAGTCGGGCAATGTCGAGGACAGACGCGGCGTCTCGCCGGGAGGCGGTCCTTTCGGTCGCGGCGGAGGCTTTCGCTTTCCCTCCGGCGGTGGCGGGATGCGCCGCGGGGGAGGCGGTCTTGGTATCGGCGGCATTGTGCTCGTTCTGATCGTCTGCTGGATCGCGGGAATCAATCCGCTGACGATGCTTACCGGCGAACTTTCCACGAATGGCGGCTCCACCCAGCAGCAGACGACCGGCACGCCGGCGGATGACGAGAGCACGGCCTTCGTGAGCACCGTGCTTGCCGAGACGGAAGATACCTGGAACGGCATCTTCCAGGCACACGGACAGCAATATCAGGAGCCGATGCTGGTGCTGTTTTCAGGCCAGGTGAACTCGGCCTGCGGCTTTGCGTCCGCGGCCTCCGGTCCTTTCTATTGCCCCGGCGACCGCAAGGTCTATCTCGACACGAGCTTCTTCCGCGAGCTTTCGCAGCGTTTCGACGCGGCAGGCGATTTCGCGGAAGCCTATGTGATCGCCCATGAGGTCGGTCACCACGTCCAGAACCTGCTCGGCATCCTGCCGCGCTTCAATCAGGCCCGTCAGCGCATGAGCGAGACGGAAGCCAACCGCATGTCCGTGCGCGTGGAACTGCAGGCGGATTGCTTCGCCGGCGTATGGGCCAAGTTCACCGAGCAGAGGGGCATTCTCGAGCGCGGCGATCTCGAAGAGGCGCTGAACGCCGCCCAGCAGATCGGCGACGATACGCTGCAGAAGCGCACGCAGGGCTATGTCGTGCCCGAAAGCTTCAATCACGGGACATCGGCGCAGCGCATGGAATGGTTCCGCCGCGGTTTCGATACCGGCGACATCAATGCCTGCGATACTTTCGCGGCCCAGATGTGAGAGTGGCGGCGGGCCTTGCCCGCCACCGTTTATTTGTACATACCTTCGCGAAGGTTGATGCCGTATTCCACATAGGCTTTCAATGCGCAGAGCATCTGCGACCATCCCTGGCAGTTGCCATAGGATGCAGCCAGGCCGCCTTGTGTTTCCCGCCAGCCTTCCTCGGCAATTGTCACCAGCGTGCGGTTTCCGTCCACAGGTTCGAACGTCATGGTTATCGTCGTCTTGTAGTTGGCGAGCACGACGTTTTCCGGTCCCTGTTCGGCGGCATTGCCGTCTGTCGCATCCCAGCGCAGTACAATCTTCCTGTTCTTTTCCACCTCGACGACCTCAACCGGGAACGCGCCAGGAAAGTCAGCGAAATCCCAAGTGACGGTGGTGCCGGTCTCCAGCCGCGCGCTGGCGCCGCCGGTCGTGAAATAGCCGGATAGTTTTTTTTGATCGACAACTGCCTCGAAGACTTCTTCGACCGGTTTCGAAATCCGGCCCGATACCTTGAATTTCAGTTCCATGGTCCTTCTCCCTTGTTCTCAGCTCCATAATGTTATAAAAACATAACATGTCAAGTGAAGATGAAAGCGACAGAATTTTCAAGGCGTTGGCCGCGCGTGTTCGCAGGGAGATTCTGGACGAGTTGAAAGACAGGCCGCAAACGACGGGCGAACTCTGCGCCCGGTTCTCGCAGATAGACCGCTGTACGGTGATGCAGCACCTGAAGGTGCTGGAGGAGTCGGATTTGGTGATCGCGAAGCGCCAAGGGCGGGAAAGATGGAATCACCTCAATCCGCTGCCGATCAAGGCGATCCACGACAGATGGATCGGCCCTTATGCGGCACAGGCGGTGGATATGCTCGGCCGGCTGAAAGCCGATCTCGAGGGCGGCTGATCAGCGGATCAGCAGTGCGCTGCCATAAAGTCCGGCGGCGAAGATCGTGTGTGCCACGAGGTTCAGGGCACGCACCTTGGTGGGGTTCGGTGTTCTGGATGCCGCCCAGCCGAGCCCGAGGCCGGGCTGCATGAGAAACCAGCCGGCGCCTACCGTGACGATACCGAGTATCCATGCAGGCAGAAAAGTCGGGGCGGCGAACCAGGCGGAGCCGACGATGAAGGCGAGGATCAGGCCGTATAGAATTCCAACGGCATAGTGGCCGATCCAGCCGAGCGCCAATTCGTTGGCATAAGGTTCGGCATCGGCGATGTTCTCGTGAAACACCTTGCCACGGCCAAGATGCCAGAACCACCGCCCCGCGGGCGCCCAGTTTGCCTTTGGCTGGCCGAAGACACGGTAAAGGACGATCGCCCAGATATCCATCAGTACGGTCGCGCCGATGCCGATCACCGCGCCGCGCCAGAAAAGTTCGAACATGGAAATGCCGCCATAGGAGGGAATTCTTCCCTTTCTACAGCGGGATGGAGACGATTGTCGAGAACCCGCAGGCTTCTTGCAGCCTTGGCTTTGGCTGCGGGGTAGCGAGTATCGGTGGATGATGAAGGCGGGCTGGCCGCTCATGCTGGCGTCCATTCATCAAAAACTTTGAGATGTTCACGTATTGTTTCCGTCCGGCGCATCGGGTATTTAGGCCAGCCGGCGACGCGATCGTCCTTACAGAATCTCAATTCCACAGAGACCTCCCGATGCTCGATCCCAAATTCGTTCGCCGCGGCCTGTTCCTCGTTTTCATGATTCTGTTCCTGGACGTGATCGGGATCGCGATCATCATGCCGGTGCTGCCGGCTTTCCTGCAGGAGCTGACAGGCGACGACGTGAGCGCGGCTGCGGTCGACGGCGGCTGGCTGCTGCTCATCTATTCGGCCATGCAGTTCCTGTTCGCGCCACTGCTCGGAAACTTAAGCGACCGTTTCGGCCGGCGGCCGATCCTGCTTGCGTCCGTCTTCACCTTCGCGCTCGACAACCTGATCTGCGCGGCTGCCACCAGTTTCTGGATGCTCTTCGTGGGCCGCTTTCTGGCCGGTATATCCGGCGGCAGCTTCGCCACTTGCTCGGCCTATATCGCCGATATCAGCAATGACGAGAATCGCGCGAAGAATTTCGGCCTGATCGGCATCGCCTTCGGCGTTGGCTTCACGATCGGCCCGGTCATCGGCGGCCTGCTCGGCGAACTCGGACCGCGCGTGCCTTTCCTCGGCGCCGGGCTTTTGTCGCTCGCCAATTTCATCGCCGCCTGGTTCCTGCTGCCGGAGACTTTGGAACGGGGCAATCGCCGCAAATTCGAGTGGAAGCGGGCCAACCCGCTCGGCGCGCTTCGGCAGATGCGCCATTATCCAGGTATCGGCTGGGTCATGCTGGTGATGTTCCTTTATTGGCTCGCCCATGCCGTCTACCCATCGGTCTGGTCTTTCGTCTCGTCCTATCGCTATGGCTGGAGCGAGGGGCAGATCGGCTTTTCGCTGGGCCTCTTCGGCATTTGCGCCGCCTTCGTCATGGGTTTCGTTCTGCCGAAAGTCGTGCCGGTGCTCGGCGAATGGAGGACGGCGGTGCTTGGGCTTTCCTTCTCCTGCATCGGACTGACCGGTTATGGGCTCGCCTGGGAAGGCTGGGTCGTCTATGCGGTGATTCTCGGCACCACTATAGAGAACATCGCGGACCCGGCGCTGCGCAGCATCGCCGCCGCCAAGGTTCCGCCTTCGGCGCAAGGCGAACTGCAGGGCGCGATGACCAGCCTCACGAGCCTGACGACGATCATTGGCCCTCTGATCTTCACTCAAGCCTTCAGCAATTTCACCGGAGCGCGTGCCTTGGTGGAGTTCGCCGGCGCGCCCTATATCGTGGCTGCCTTCTTCATGCTGGTGGCAATCATCGTCTTTGCGAGCAAAATTTCGTCAAAAGAGGCGGTAGCTGCAGCTTGATTAATCAGTTTTGTTGAACTGGTGCCCAAAAAATTTGCTTGATGGGTATCGAGGCTTGCTCCCGGTCGAGGGCTTTCCTATAGGTTTTGGTACCCGCCGCTCGCCAACACCTGGAAGCGGCTTTTTTCGTCTTGGAATGGAAGTCCGATGTCTACTCTGGCTCCGAGCCTTTCTGCGTCTGCCGACAATTCCTGGGGTTCGCACATGCGGGCCACCTTCGCGCTCGGCATTCCCTTCGTGGGGGCGCAATTGGCGCAGATGGCGATCCACACGACGGATATCATCTTCGTCGGCTGGCTAGGCACGACCGAACTTGCCTCCGTCGTGCTCGCAAGCCAGATGTTCTTCCTCGTATTCATCTTCGGAACGGGGTTTTCCAGCGCGGTGGTGCCCATGGTTGCCCAGGCGCTCGGCCGTGGCGATTCCGTCTCGGTCAGGCGTTGCGTGCGCATGGGCATATGGGTCGTGTTCTTCTACGGGCTGCTTACTGCGCCGATCCTCTGGTTTTCCGGCAGCGTTCTCGTAAGGCTCGGGCAGGACCCGGAGGTGGCGGCGATCGCGCAAAGGTATCTGCGCGTCATGCAGTGGGGCATGTTCCCGGCGCTTTTCGTCATGTCGGTGCGCAGCTTCCTCGGCGGGCTGGAGCGCGGGCGCATCATTCTCTACGTGACCATCGCCATGTTCGTGGTGAACGGCGTGGTCGCCTATACCCTGATCTTCGGCCATTTCGGACTGCCGGAGCTCGGGATGCTGGGCGCGGCGCTTGCCTCGCTCAGCGCGAACATTGTCGGCAGTCTGATCATGTTCTTCTATGTCCAGACCCAGCCGGGCACGCGCGCCTATACGATATTCGTGCGCTTCTGGCGCGCCGATTGGGCGGCGTTTCGTGAAGTCGTCAGCCTCGGACTGCCGATCAGCTTCACGATCCTTGCAGAGACCAGCCTGTTTTCCGCAGCCTCCCTTCTCATGGGGCTTTTCGGCAAGCTGGAACTGGCGGCTCACGGGATTGCGCTGCAGCTTGCCTCGATCGCCTTCATGGTTCCGCTGGGGCTCGCCCAGGTCGCGACGGTGCGTGTGGGACTTGCCTACGGCCGTGAAGACATGCTCGGCGTCAAGCGCGCGGCGGTGGCGGTGCTCGCTGTCAGCGTCTGCTTCACCGCGGCCGGCAGCCTTCTCTTCACCATCGCTCCCCGGCTCTTGGGAGCCCTGTTTCTCGATGTCAGCCGGGGTGATGCGGCACAGGTTCTGGTCATGGCGGTGCCGCTGATCGTCATTGCCGGCGTCTTCCAACTGGTGGACGGATTGCAGGCGGTTGGCGCGGGCCTGCTGCGCGGGCTGAAGGACACGCGCATTCCGATGATCCTGGCGCTTATCGCCTATTGGCCGATCGGCTTCAGCTGCGCCTGGCTGTTCGGCTTCCCGCTCGGCTTCCGGGGGGAGGGCGTCTGGTTCGGCTTCGTGACGGGCCTTGCCGCGGCTGCGGTATTCCTGTGCGGACGCTTCTACATTCTGGTGCAGAAGGAAAGCAAAGCGGCCCACTGATATCAGCAGGCCCCATAATTCCGGCTGGATCAGGCCGCGAGAAGATCGGCCACGGCGACGGGCGTATAGAAACCGATACTGGATTCGACACCGAGGCGTCTGCTCAAAGCCTGCCTATCGATGCCTGCTTCCGCATCCGACCTTGCGACTGCCGCGATGACCGGCTGAAGAACTTGCTCGTTCTCGAACTGGAGAATGGTGATGAGGTTGAACGGGCCGGGACCGGAATTCCGTTCCAGAATGAGGTCGTCGACGAAGCCCGGCTGCTGGCGTATGACCTCATGTGTCCTTTCGACAAGCCTCATGAATTCGTCGCGTGCATCATTCGGTACCGAGAAACTGTTGACCCGAACGACACGTGCCATTTGTGCATTGCTCATATGAAAAACCCCTGCTCGATTGAACAGGGGTATTTGTGCGACCTCAAGTAAGGTTAAGGTCAATAGGCTCTACGGAAAAAAAATCCGCGTCAGCGGGATCAGCGCTCGGCCAGTGCCGGCTCGCCCTTCTTTTCGCGCACCATGTTGATGAAACGGCGGAAGAGATAATGGCTGTCCTGCGGGCCGGGAGAAGCTTCCGGATGATGCTGGACGGAGAAAACCGACTTGCCGGCGACGCGCAGGCCGCAATTCGTACCGTCGAAGAGCGAAATGTGAGTCTCTTCAACGCCTTCCGGCAGGGACTTGGAGTCGACTGCGAACCCATGGTTCATCGAGACGATCTCCACCTTGCCGGTGGTGTGATCCTTGACGGGATGGTTGGCGCCATGATGGCCCTGATGCATCTTCTCGGTTTTCGCGCCAAGCGCGAGGCCGAGCATCTGGTGGCCGAGGCAGATGCCGAAGGTCGGGATATCGGTTCTGACGATTTCGCGGATGACGGGAACCGCGTATTCGCCGGTGGCCGCCGGATCTCCGGGACCGTTCGAGAGGAAGATGCCGTCCGGCTTCAGCGCCAGGATGTCCTCGGCGGACGTCTGGGCCGGCACCACCGTCACCTTGCAGTCGAGGCCGGTGAAGAGGCGCAGGATATTCCGCTTCACGCCGTAGTCGACGCAGACGATGTGGTATTTGGCGTCTTCCGGCTTGAGTTCCTCATAGCCTTCGTTCCAGACCCAGGGCTTCTGCGTCCATTGCGAAGACTGGCCGGAGGTGGCTTCCTTGGCGAGGTCGAGGCCTTCGAGGCCGCTCCAGGCCCTGGCTTCCGCCTTCAGCGCCTCGATATCGAACACGCCGTTCGGGTCGTGGGCAATCACCGCGTTCGGCGCGCCCTTTTCGCGGATCCAGGCGGTGAGCGCCCGGGTATCGATGCCGGAAAGGCCGATGATGCCGCGTGACTTCAGCCAGCCGTCGAGGTGCTTGCCGGCGCGATAGTTGGACGGATCGGTGATGTCGGCCTTGAAGATTACCCCGACCGCGCCGCGCCGGGCGGCGGGCGTCAGGTCTTCGATGTCCTCGTCATTGGTGCCGATATTGCCGATATGCGGGAAAGTGAAGGTGACGATCTGGCCCAGATAGGAGGGGTCGGTCAGGATTTCCTGATATCCGGTGAGCGCTGTGTTGAAGACGACCTCCGCCGGCACCTTGCCAGTTGCGCCGATCCCGGTTCCTTCAATGACAGTGCCGTCGGCAAGGACGAGCACGGCGGTGGGCTTGTTGGTGGTCCAGGGGGAAGTGCCCAAGGGGGCAGAGGGGGCGGTCGCGGTCATGTCTATCCTTCTGCCCGATCGGCCCGCCACTTGAAGAAGCGGGCTTACGGGGCCATTTATGGTCGCAGGAAAGGGCGCGCGGAAAACTCCGGCGCAAGCCCTGAAATCTAAATCTCGTGCAGGTGCCGGAAAATAGACAAAGCAGGCGAGGCGGTCAATCTCGCGGCCGGAAGAATCCGATGGGATATTGGTCCATCGGAATCAAGGGCTTGGCGAAAGTGAATTGATCGGTTCCGATCCCTGATCTATGACAACGGCGTGAATGACAAGGAAAAGCCACAATTCACGGACCTGCGGATGGCTTTCCCAAGGAGCTGAAAGACAATGATGCGCGACAAATTCTCCGATGCGCTCAAGGATTCGATGAAGGCAAAGGACACCCGCCGGCTTTCGACCGTGCGGTTGATCCAGACGGCCATCAAGGATCGCGATATCGCCAATCGAGGCCTCGGCAAGGACCCGGTCAGTGACGAGGATATCCTGCAGATCCTCCAGAAGATGGTGAAGCAGCGCGAAGAATCGGCCAAGATCTACGAGGATGCCGGCCGCGCCGAGCTTGCCGCTCAGGAGCGCGAGGAAACCGAGATCATCAAGAGCTTCATGCCCGAGCAGCTTTCGGAGGACAAGGTGCGCCAGTTGTGCCAGTCCGTCATTTCCGAGACCGGCGCCCATGGCCTTCGCGACATGGGCAAGTGCATGAATGCGCTCAAGGAAAAATATCCGGGCCAGATGGATTTCGCCAAGGCTTCGGGTGTCGTAAAGGACATGCTGAAATAGTCTTCGCAAACTGAGACGGAACGAATGAAGGCAGGAATCCCTCACGGGCTCCTGCCTTCTGCTCTTCAGGATCGCCGGCTGACACCGGACTTACCGCCGGCTGCAGTTGGGCTGGCGGATGCGGACGCCCACCCTCTTGAAGAGCAAGGCCGTAAGCTTGAGCGGCGGGCAGCTCGGCGCTTTCTCTTCGCGAGCAAGCTAAGCTTGGGAAAAGCGGACTTTCAAATTACAAAAAGATAATGTTCGTAACGGCTTTCCCGCCGTAAATTTGCCGAAAGGCCGCGCCGGAACAAAGCGCCGAAGTGAGCCAGGCCTGTGAATAGCGGGAACTGCCCGCCTTGAAGATTGGCATTCCTCTCCCGTGCCGCGTATATGAGAATTCGGCCCCAGAGGTGAATATGCGCTTTTCCAACAGCTTTCTCGACGAGATACGCGACCGCGTGCCGATTTCGGCGGTGGTCGGCCGCCGCGTCACGTGGGATCGCAAGAAGACCAATGTGTCTCGCGGGGATTATTGGGCCTGCTGCCCGTTCCATGGAGAAAAGAGCCCGAGCTTCCATTGCGAAGACCGCAAGGGGCGTTATCACTGCTTCGGTTGCGGCGTTTCTGGCGATCACTTCCGCTTCCTCACCGAACTCGAAGGCCTGAACTTTCCGGAAGCCGTGCAGCAGATCGCCGATATGGCGGGTATCGCCATGCCGCAGCCGGACCCGCAGGCCGAGAAGCGCGAAAAAGAGCGCATGTCTCTGCTCGACGTCATGGAGATGGCGACCCGTTTTTTCCAGGATCAGTTGCAAAGCGCTATCGGCGCCAGAGCGCGCGCCTATCTGCGTGACCGCGGCCTGACGGCACGGACGATCGAGACCTTCCGGCTGGGCTATGCCCCGGAAAGCCGTAACGCGCTGAAGGAATTCCTGGCGGGCAAGGGGATCTCGAAGGAGCAGATGGAGGCTTGCGGGCTCGTGGTGCACGAGAACGTGCCGGTTTCCTATGACCGGTTCCGTGATCGCATCATGTTCCCGATCCTTTCGGCACGGGAAAAGGTGATCGCCTTCGGCGGCCGCGCCATGTCGCCGGATGCTCCCGCCAAATATCTGAATTCCAACGAGACGGAACTCTTCCACAAGGGTCAGGTGCTTTACAATTTCACCCGCGCCCGGCGCGCTGCCCAGGGCGGTCCCGGGCAAGGGGGAGCAAAGGGCGAGGGCGGCACGATCATCGCCGTCGAAGGCTATATGGACGTGATCGCGCTGCATCAGGCGGGCATCGAGAACGCAGTCGCGCCGCTCGGCACGGCGCTTACCGAGAACCAGCTCGAACTCCTATGGCGGATGACGCCGCAGCCGGTTCTCTGCTTCGACGGAGACGGCGCGGGTCTTCGGGCTGCGAACCGCGCCGCCGACCTCGCCCTACCTTTCCTGAAACCCGGCCGTTCGGTGCGCTTTGCCCTTCTGCCGGACGGCAAGGACCCGGACGATCTCGTTCGCCACGAAGGCCGCTCCCCCTTCGACAAGGTCATGGCCGAGGCGCGGCCGCTTGCCGACATGATCTGGCGAAGGGAGGCGGCGGGAAGCAGTTTCGACACGCCGGAAAAGCGCGCCGAGCTGGAGGCGCGGCTGAAGCAGGTGGTTTCGGTGATCGCTGACGAGAACGTGCGCCGTCATTACCAGCAGGATATCCGCGAACGGTTGAACGCCTTCTTCGCGCCGGCGCCGCGCGGCAATGACCGAGGCCGGAACTTTCAGCGCGGCGGCGGGCAGGGCAGAGACGGTTTTGGCGCCCGGGGCGCGCAAGCGTCGGGGCGTGCGGTCGGTATTTCCGATCGGCTCGCCCGCTCGGGTCTGGTGCGCGGCTACCGCGATCTTCCGGCGCTCAGGGAAAGCGTACTGGCGCTCACCATCGTCAATCATCCGCAGCTTCTGCTGGAGGATTACGACGAGATCGCCGCGATCGATTTCGAAAACCGCGACTTGCAGCGCTTCTGGTCGGCGGTGCTGCCGGCCGCCGCCCTGGCGGGAGGCAGCATTTCCCGCGACCATCTGGTGGAGCGGCTTTCTGGCGAAGGGTTCGGCGAGCTTTTGAAGATGTTGGAGCAACAGGTGCGCAATGCACGGCTCTGGACAGCGACGCAGGAGGCCGCGCCCGAGGACGCCCGAGAAGGATACCGCCAGGCGCTTTCGCTTCACAAGCGGACGAAGGCCTTGCGCTTCCAGAAGATCGAACTCGAACGTGAAATAGCGGAAGCGACCGAGGCCGGCGATGCGGAGGAGATCGAGCCGCTTCTGAGAGCGCTTTCGGAAGTGCAGCTCGAAATCCTGCGGATGGAAAACCAGGAGGCCATCATCGATGGTTTCGGCGTGCTTTCCGGCCGAGTGAAGGGCGCGGCGGTCAGCCACGGCTGAGCTGCTTTCTTTTTCCTTGCGCCCTTGTCTCATGGCTCGCGCACAATAGAATGCCGCGGAAACAAGGGAGGAACCAGATGCGTGTTTCCGGTAGCTGCCATTGCGGCAACATCGCCTTCGAGGCGGAAGGCGAGTTCGACAAGGCGATGGAGTGCAACTGTTCCATCTGCAGAAGAAAGGGGTCGCTGCTGGCTTTCGTGCCGCGCAACCAATTCGAACTCACGACGCCGCGCGAAAATCTTTCGAGCTATCGGTTCAACAAGCACGTCATCGCGCATTATTTCTGTGCCAATTGCGGAATTGCTCCCTTCAGCGAGGCGAGCATGCCTGACGGCACGGAAATGTCGGCCATCAATCTGCGTTGCGTGCCGGAGATCGATCTGGCGGGATTGGCGGTCACTCAGTACGACGGCGCGAGCCGCTGATGCCCGCCGAAATGCGGTGCGGCAGTCATTGTGCGGGTGCGAACCCTTGTCTTTCGGGCGCCTGCGCCTACATATCCGGCAGTTGATGAGTGTACCCCAAAAGCCGGCGTAGGTAGCTTTTTCCACTTTTCGTGGGCAAAGCCCGTGGAAAAGCTTGACGGAACGTTAATTTGTGGGAATCACCATTTCAGGCAGAAAAGGCGGAGTGGGTCAAGCACACCAACGTGTCCGATTGTCACGGACGGACGGTCCTGCGATAGAGCGACCGCCTGCGTGGTAATTGGTAGTTAAAGGTCATTCCGTTACGTGTTGAGCAGTGATTCGCGGTGAAGGCGAGAGTGTCGCCTTGAGCCGGCGACCACGGACCGCGGCGAAGTGGGTTCAGGGAAAGTGGCGAAATACATGGCAACAAAAGTCAAAGAAAACGAAGAAGCAGAAACCGAGCGCGAAGGCACGCAGGATGGTCCGCTTCTCGATCTTTCTGACGACGCAGTCAAGAAGATGATCAAGGCCGCCAAGAAGCGCGGCTATGTGACAATGGACGAGCTGAATTCGGTCCTGCCTTCGGAAGAAGTCACTTCCGAACAGATCGAGGACACGATGTCGATGCTTTCGGATATGGGCATCAACGTCGTCGAGGACGAGGAAGCGGAAGACGCGACCGGCGGCGACGAGGAAGACAGCGACGACGGCGACAGCGAGAGCGAGGGCGGCGAGCTTGCCCCGACCGCCGGCACCGCGCTGGCAACCGCCAAGAAGAAGGAACCGACCGACCGGACCGACGATCCGGTGCGCATGTATCTGCGCGAGATGGGTTCGGTGGAGCTTCTCTCCCGCGAGGGTGAAATCGCGATCGCCAAGCGCATCGAGGCCGGCCGCGAAACCATGATCGCAGGCCTCTGCGAGAGCCCGCTGACCTTTCAGGCGCTGATCATCTGGCGTGACGAGCTCAATGAGGGCACGACGCTGCTGCGCGAGATCATCGACCTCGAGACCACCTATTCCGGTCCGGAGGCCAAGGCTGCGCCGCAGTTCCAGAGCCCGGAAAAGATCGAGGCCGACCGCAAGGCTGCGGAAGAGAAGGAAAAGGCCCGCAAGGCACGCATGGCGGCTGCCAATGACGACGACATCACGGCCGTCGGTGGCGATGCCATGCCCATCGAAGAGGAAGAGGAGGACGATGACGAATCGAACCTTTCTCTTGCCGCGATGGAGGCGGAACTGCGTCCGCAGGTCATGCAGACGCTCGATTTCATCGCCGATACCTACAAGAAGCTGCGCAAGCTGCAGGACCAGCAGGTGGAGGCACGCCTCTCCTGCACCGGCACGCTCTCTTCGGGCCAGGAGCGCCGCTACAAGGAGCTGAAGGATCAGCTCATCACGGCGGTGAAGTCACTGTCGCTCAACCAGAACCGCATCGACTCGCTCGTCGAGCAGCTCTACGACATCTCCAAGCGCCTGATGCAGAATGAAGGGCGGCTGCTGCGGCTTGCCGAATCTTATGGCGTCAGCCGCGATAGCTTCCTGGAGCAGTATCAGGGCGCGGAGCTCGATCCGAACTGGATGAAGTCGATCGCCAACCTTTCCGCCCGCGGGTGGAAGGAGTTCGCGCGCGCCGAGAACAATACGATCCGGGAAATCCGCCAGGAGATACAGAATCTCGCAACGGAAACCGGCATATCGATCGCCGAGTTCCGCCGCATCGTCTCTATGGTGCAGAAGGGCGAGCGCGAGGCGCGTATCGCCAAGAAGGAAATGGTCGAGGCAAATCTTCGTCTCGTCATCTCCATCGCGAAGAAGTACACGAACCGCGGCCTTCAGTTCCTGGACCTCATCCAGGAAGGCAATATCGGCCTCATGAAGGCGGTCGACAAGTTCGAATACCGCCGCGGTTACAAGTTCTCGACCTACGCGACCTGGTGGATCAGGCAGGCGATCACCCGCTCGATCGCCGACCAAGCCCGCACCATCCGCATTCCGGTGCACATGATCGAGACGATCAACAAGATCGTCCGCACCTCGCGCCAGATGCTGCACGAGATCGGCCGCGAGCCGACGCCGGAAGAACTGGCCGAAAAGCTCGCCATGCCGCTTGAGAAGGTGCGCAAGGTGCTGAAGATCGCCAAGGAGCCGATCTCGCTCGAAACCCCGGTGGGCGACGAGGAAGATTCGCACCTCGGCGATTTCATCGAGGACAAGAACGCGCTTCTGCCGATCGATGCGGCCATCCAGGCGAACCTGCGCGAGACGACGACCCGCGTTCTGGCTTCGCTCACGCCGCGCGAAGAGCGCGTGCTGCGCATGCGCTTCGGGATCGGCATGAACACCGACCACACGCTGGAAGAAGTGGGCCAGCAGTTCTCGGTTACCCGCGAGCGTATCCGTCAGATCGAGGCGAAGGCGCTGCGCAAGCTGAAGCATCCGAGCCGCAGCCGCAAGCTGCGCAGCTTCTTGGATAGCTGAGCCAGCGGACATTCAAAAGAAAAAGCCCGGCCTGCGAAATCAGGCCGGGCTTTTTCGTTGTCTTCTGCCTTTTGTTTTAGGCGGGCTGCACCAGTGCCCGCACGATCCGACGCGTGACCGGCAAGGCGGCAAGCAGGGTCGGGAAGGCAATGATCCAGGAGAGCGCCCAGGCGGACATCCAGTTGAGAACGAACTGGTCCTCGATGCCGAGATTCTGCACCGTGGCAACGCCTGAAACGACGAAGGTCATGAGGATCGAGAGAACCAGCGGCATCAGGACGGCCGCATAGCGTGCGGGAAATCGCGTAAGCTTCATATTCAAGTCTTTCCTGAAGGGATCATCGGTCACGGGGCAAGTGTTCGCATCCATGCGACCGCCGTTTCCGACGATCCGAAGGTTGGAATGCGTTGCCTCACGTCAGACGCTTACGGCCGGCGAAAACCGGCGGTGCTTCCATACTCGAAAGCAGTCGGAAATGGCAAGCCCCGAGATCTAATGCGAGACGCTGTTGGAAAAGAGGTTCACCACCAGAACGCCGGCGATGATGAGCCCGAGGCCGATGATGGCCGCGAGATCCAGCGTCTGACGAAACAGGACGAGGCCAATTACCGAGATCAGCACGATGCCGAGCCCGCTCCATATGGCATAGGCGATGCCGACCGGCATGGTGCGGAGCGCGATCGACAGGAAATAGAAGGCTGCGAGATAGCAAATGCTCATCAGCGCCGTCGGCAGCGCACGGGTGAACTGCTGGCTCTGCTGCAGGAAGGTCGTGCCGATCACTTCGAGCACGATGGCGACCCCAAGCGCGCCATAGGTCATGATTGCTGGATTCATGGTTATCACGCGTGTTTCGTCAGTGTTTCTAGATCATTGCGCAGCCCGGCAAGTTCGTTTGCCGACATGCCGTCCAGTTTCATCAGGTTGGCGAGCCAGATACCATCCGCCGCATAGCGGGCGATCTGCAGGGAAGGGTGGCTATCGGTTGTCGCATGGCGCTCGAGCCGCCCGCAAATCCATTGCGACCAGAGTTCGCGCATTCGCGCGTCGGTCATGCTGGATATCGACAATGCGGCCCAGGGGCTTTTGCTGCCGTCCTGCGTCACCTGGAAGAAGGCGTCGATATAGGCGCGGGTGAAGCGTCCGTGCTCGAGGGGATCCCTTTCCATCAGGCGGTCGATCTCTTCATCCAGCATGGTGAGCAGGTCCTCGAAAACGGCTTCGATGAGCGCCTGCTTGCTTGGAAAATGATGCAGCAGCCCTCCCTTGGTGACGCCCGCGGCATCTGCCACGGCTTGCAAAGTCAGGCTGCCGAGCCCCTGTTCAACGGCGCATTGGGCCGCATGATCCAGCAGGGATCGCCGTACCTGTTCCGGTTGTTTTTCCCGTCTGTGAGCTTCCGACATGAGAAAAACATACCATTCGGTAGGTTTGTTTGCAAGAGGAGATGGAGCCGATTTGATTTTGCGGAGAAGGGGCGGGGCGTGTAGTGATCTTCTGATGAAGCAAGAGACGGAGAAGCCGCGTAGCAATATCGGATGGGGCATTCCGGTCTCCATCCTGCTGCATGCCGTCTTCGCCGGCGTGCTGTTCTTCCATCTGCCGCTCGATTTTTCCGAGCCTCGCGAGGAGGAGGCCGTGCAGGTGGAACTCGTTTCGCCGCCAGAGGAGGAGAAGCAGGAGGAGAAACAGGAAGAGCAGGCAGCTCAGGAGCCTCCGCCGGAACAGAAGCCGGAGGAGCCGAAGCCGGAAGAGGCCGCACCGCCTCCTCCGCCACCTCCGAGTCCCCAGGCGGAGACACCGCCAGCGGAGCCTCCGCCACCCCAGGCACAGGAGCAGCCCGAGGAGCAGGCAGCGATGCCGCAGCTCGATCCCGTCTTCCAATATGGAGAGAAGGATACCGGGCCTAAACTATCCAATGGCAATGCTTCCGAAGAGGCGGAGACACCCGCGACGCCTTACGCCGAGCAGGAGGCCGAGGCGGAAGAGCCTGCACCGGCTGCTTCGACTGCCGAGGAGGCGCCGGATGCGGCCGAGCAGGAAGCGCCTCCCTTGCCGGATGATATCAATCTGCCGGAGGTGGACGTTGCCGAGACCAGCCCTGAACGGGATGGAACCGTGGCGCCTGGCGAGACGAGCCTGGAGGCCGTGCCGGTGCCGGCCGAACGGCCGAAGCCGCAGGCGGAGGAGAAGCCTGCGGAGAAACCGCTGGAGCTGACGGAGGCCAAGAGGCTGTTTTCGCAAAACGAAACGGGGAGTCAGATTGCTACCAGAGCCATGGGCGATATGCCGAGGGGTTTGCGCGCAGGTCAGCTCTGCTCCAACGAACTGGCGGCGCAGTTACGAAATGCCTCATATAATGTAATGGCCGTGCCGCGACCCCGATTGCCGGAGGGGACGGTTCTTAATGAACAGAATGTTGGCTTCTTCGCTAACGATCAATGGTACGACTTGAGCTTTCGCTGCGTGATCGACGAAGCTGCCACTAAGGTTGTGTCCTTTGCATTCAAGGTGGGCGCTCCGGTGCCGCGGCGCGAATGGCGTGCACGCGGCTTCCAGTGACCACATGCTGATCTGACTGTTGACTTAGGGAGCGTCCCACCATGAAAGCCATGTTCTACGACGCCTTCGAAAAGGCGCCCGAGATCCGCACGCTGCCCGATCCCGAACCGGGCTTCGACGGAGTGGTGATAAAGGTCGGAGCGACGGGGCTTTGCCGCAGCGACTGGCATGGCTGGATGGGGCATGATCCCGATATCCGCCTGCCGCATGTGCCCGGTCATGAATTCGCCGGCAGGATCGTCGCCACAGGCAAGGGCGTGATGCGCTTCAAGGTGGGGGACCGGGTGACGGTGCCCTTCGTCTCCGGCTGCGGCCATTGTTCCGAATGCCATTCCGGCAACCAACAGGTCTGTCCCAACCAGTTCCAGCCGGGCTTTACCCATTGGGGTTCGTTCGCCGAGTATGTGGCGATCGACTATGCTGATACCAATCTCGTGCATCTGCCCGAAGAGATCGACGACGCGACGGCGGCGAGCCTCGGCTGCCGGTTCGCCACATCCTTCCGTGCGGTTGCGGATCAGGCGCGCACCGGCCGTGGCGAATGGATCGCTATTCATGGCTGCGGCGGGGTGGGGCTCTCGGCGATCATGATCGCCACAGCACTCGGGGCGAATGCGATCGGCATCGACATTTCCGAAGAGAAGCTGGCGCTTGCCCGCCAGTGCGGCGCGGTGGCCACCATCAATGCCGGCACGGTCGCGGACGTGGTGGAGGCGGTGCGTGAGATCACCAAGGGCGGAGCCCATGTCTCGATCGATGCGCTCGGCCATCCCGCCACCTGCTTCAATTCCATCAAGAATCTGCGGCGACGCGGCCGTCATGTGCAGGTCGGATTGATGCTCGGCGAGCATGCCACACCGCAGATCCCGATGGCGCAGGTGATCGGCCACGAACTGGAGATCTACGGAAGCCACGGGATGCAGGCCTGGCGCTACGATGCGATGCTCGCGATGATTTCCGCGGGCAAGATGGCGCCGCAAATGCTGATCGCCAAGAGGATCGGGCTGGAGGATGCGATCCCCGCGCTGATGACGATGGATAAATCCGAGACCGCGGGCATGAGCGTCATAACGGCGTTCTAACGGTCGGCCGAATCTTTTCCGGGGACCTGCGGTGGCTCCGGCGAGCTTGCCCCCTATATCCCCTCCTTTCGAAACCCGAAGGAGGGTGATGCCATGGCAGAGAAAGAGCGAAGATATCCGGGACCCGATCATCCCATTACGGTGGAGAGCAATTCGGCGCGCGTGGTGGTGAAGCTCGGCGGCAGGGTGATCGCCGACAGCACAAGCACGCTGACGCTTCGCGAGGCCTCCTATCCGCCGGTGCATTACATTCCGCGCAAGGATGCGGACTTGTCGATGCTCGAGCCCACCGATCATCACACCTACTGCCCCTATAAGGGCGAGGCTTCCTATTTCAGCATCCCGGCAGGCGGCGAGAGAGCCAAGAACGCTGTCTGGTCCTACGAAGAACCCTATGAAGCGGTCAGCCCGATCAAGGACCATCTGGCTTTCTATCCTGACCGGGTGGATTCGATCGAGGAGGCTTCTGGCTGATCCTGACAGAAAAAGTTTCAGCAGCGGTGTCGGGATCGGGGTTTGCCGGGCGTCCTTGTTACGCCGAAACCAAAAGGAGGAATTGAAATGCCCTATGTCGATGGGTTTGTGCTTGCCGTGCCGAAGAGCAATATCGAGCGCTACAAGGAGATGGCCCGCACGGCGGGCGAGGTTTGGAAGGAGCTCGGCGCGCTATCCTATGTGGAATGCTTCGCCGACGACGTGCCCTATGGCGAGCTCACCTCCTTTCCCCGTGCCGTGCAGGCAAAGGAGGACGAGATTGTCGTCTTTTCCTGGATCACCTATGAAAGCCGCAGCCGGCGTGACGAAATCAACGCGAAGGTGATGGCCGATCCGAGGCTTGCCGGCGACGGATGGAAAGACGTTTTCGACGGCAAGCGGATGATCTATGGCGGCTTCGAAAGCTTCTTGACGTTGTGAGTCCTCAACCTAGGGTGCCGGTGAACCGGCACCCATGAACTAGAGAAGAAACCGTGCCGCAAACCGTGATTTCCATTTCCACCCGAGGGCAGGGCCTTTACGAATTCACGGAAGCGGCGGCGAACTTCGTCCGCTCGAGCGGGATCGGCGAAGGATTGCTCACCGTCTTCGTGCGCCACACTTCCTGCTCCCTCATCATCCAGGAAAATGCCGATCCGGACGTGCGCCGGGATCTCAAGACCTTCTTCTCCCGCCTCGTGCCGCCGACGAATGATGCCTCCATGGGATGGGTGACCCATACCACCGAGGGGCCGGACGACATGCCAGCGCATATCAAGGCAGCACTGACCCAGGTTTCACTCGGCATTCCGGTTCGTGATGGAAGGCTCCTCACCGGCACCTGGCAGGGCATCTATCTCTTCGAGCACCGCGACCGGCCGCATCGCCGGGAGATCGTCCTGCACCTCTCCGCATGACCCATAGATGAACGGCGGGTGAATGACGAATTAGGCACTCGTTCAGGCTGAAAGTTCTAAGCATCTTGTCAATCGCTGGGTTAGGCGAGAGATCATAGCAGTCGGCCTCAAGCGTTCTGGCCGTCGTTTCGGAGAAACACCCATGACCAACCTGATCGCTAAACTCGGGATTGCAGCGCTCGTCGCACTGACCGGCTTCTCTGCCGTCCCAAACATTGCCGCTGCTTCCAGCCCGGAATTCGGCATCCAGCAAGTGCAGTATCGCGAAGGTGAGCGGCACTATCGTCCCGGCCGCCCTGACCGTCCCGGCCGTCCGGGTCGCCCCGATCGCCGTCCCGGCTGCTCGCCGTGGCTGGCTGTCGAGAAGGCAAGGCATATGGGCCTTCGCCGTGCGCGCGTCGTCGGTGCGGACCGCCGCGTGGTGGTCGTCTCCGGTTTCGACCGCCGGGGCCGGGACCGCGTGATCTTCGCCAACCGCCGCGGCTGCCCGATCATCCGTCGCTAAGGAAAAGAGTTTCCGTCTCCATCGCCCGATGACGGAAAGAGCGCGCCCTCGCCAGATCTTCGGATCGGGCGAGGGCGCTTTCTTTTGCCTGAACCGCTCTAAAGAAAACCTCCGCCGGTGGCGGAGGTTTCGGCTTGTTTCGGTCGTAACTCTCCAATGGTGGAGAATTACTGCTCCAGCGCGAAGGTGACGTTGACCGTGACGGTGTAGGTGTTCTCGCCGCTTGCCACCGGTACCGCGTCGGCCGACATTTCCTTGGCCATAGCCATGCGGCCCATCGGCTGCGGCATGGGACGGAAGGATGTCTCGTTGATCTCGATCACCCGGCCAAGCTTCACGCCGGCCGCTTCCGTCAGCGTCTTGGCCTTGGCCAGCGCATCGGCGACGGCAGCCTCGCGGGCTTCGGTTGTGGTGGCATCGGGATCGTCGTTGGTGAACACGATCTGGCCGCCCTGGTTGACGCCGAGCTTGACGGAGCTGTCGATCAGACCGCCGAGCTTCTGAAGGTCGCGAATCCGCAGCGTCAGCGTGTTGGACACTTCGTAGCCGACGATCTCCGGCGGCTGCGAAACGCCGTCCTTGGGCTCCGGGTGGCGATATTGCGGATAGATGGAGAAGTTGCTGGTCTGGATATCGCGATCGGCGATGCCTTCGGCCTTCAGCGCGGAAAGGACCTCGTTCATCGCGGAATTGTTGGCCGAAAGCGCTGCCTCGGCGGTTTCGCCGTTGCGGACGACCGAGAGCGTCAGGATCGCCATGTCGGGCGCGACCGATGCCTCGCCTTCGCCGGTGACGCTGATGACGGCTTCACGCGGGCGGCTCTCCTGCGCGGAAGCCGCGCCGGCGCCCACAGTCAGCAAAAGACCGGAGAGCGAGGCGGCAAGAAGGGAGCGGGAGGTGGACGTAGCGTTCATGAACGATTCCTTTCTTTGGAACATTCTGCCTAGGTGCCGGTGGATTGTGAAGCTATTGCGGCAATGGCTTGTGGCTTTTTCCGATTTGGGCTAGAGCGGGCGTCCGGGCCCGTATCGACCATTTGCGGGCCGGACGTTTCTACCGAAGCGTGAGGGCCTGTAGCTCAATGGTTAGAGCCGGCGGCTCATAACCGCTTGGTTGGGGGTTCGAGTCCCTCCGGGCCCACCAAATTTCTTTGAATCCAATGCCTTACAAATCGGTTATCCAACGTGGTTAGACAATAGGTTAGCCACGTGGCCTTTTCGGCTGAATCTTCCTGGTGAGGCGGGTCATCGCGTCGCGTGCGAGTCGCTGTTGCTCGGCCTCCCGGCTATAGAGTTCGGCATGTTCGATATCGTCGTGCCCAAGAGTCTCCATAAGCTGGCGGGTGGTCGCCCCAGTCTCGGCCAGCATTTTCCCCAGGGTTTTTCTTAATCCGTGCAGCGTGCAGCCTTTCGGCAAGCCGGCGCTATTGGTCCAATCAGCCATTCTGCCCGTCAGTGATTTCTCCGAGAACGGCTTCCCATACTGAGTGAGCAAGACCGTTTCTCTCCCGCGAGGGAGCGGCGTCAGAGCCTCTCGCAACATTGGCGTGATCGGGAGGACGAGTGATCTCTCGCCCTTCTTCGTCACCAACGTGACGGTCCCTTTTTTGAAATCGAACCACTCCCATTTCAAGCGAGCGACATCCGAACGGCGGGTTCCAAGCCACAGCGCGAGCGTGTAGGTCGTTCGTGGCGTGGTTCCGATCGCCCAGCGTTGTTCGAACATATCTCTCTCTGTGTCGGTCCACGCGCGCCAGCCCTTGTATTCAGGCCTATAACTCAGTTTCCATGTCGGGTCGGTTTCGATCCACTCCTCATCGAGAGCGACGTTGATCATTTTGCGAATGGCGACGAGGAGGTGTTTGGCCTTGTGCGGCGTAGTGTGGAATCTGGCAAGAATATCCTTTGCGTGGCGGCGCTTGAAATCCTTCATGGGGATGTCGCCCCAAAGGATAGGCTGATCGTCCACCACCTTGAGCTCGAGAAATTCTTCTGCCAGGCGGATATTTTTCAGTTGGGTTTGTGGATCGTGTGCCAGCCAATCAGGTGTGGTTTTTACTTTCGTCCAGGCCGCTCGAAACGTGCCGGGGAGGGCTGCCCCCGGCATTTTTATGACCGCAGCTTTCCTTGGTTTTCTTCCTTCAACCGCGGCCTTATACGCTTCCTCGAACTCAGGGTCGCCCGGCTTGCCCTTCAGTGAGATCGTCAATTTTCCACGACGGTACCGCCAACGGGTTCTCCCGTGGCGGTCCTGAAACTGAGAGAGATAAGGTCGCTTCTCGCCTTCCATGTGCCATTGTTAGCCATGAAGCCTGCAGCCAGACAAGAGCTCGTCGATCACGTTTCCTCCGCCGGAGGGCAGATCAGAGAATGCCGCGTCGAGTGCGATCCGGTCCCAAACCACCCGACCGTCAATCTTCCGCGGCTTCGGCATCCGGCGGTCGGCAACCATTTCGTCAAACTTTGTGGTGCCGACGCCGACGTATCGTGCGGCTTCCTCGCGCGACATGCCGCGAGGAGGATAGGAGTGTGCATCGGATAGTTTTGGCATCATTCCCCTTTCCTGTTGTCACCGGACGGTTGCCTATGGTCGCCTCGTGAACTTGTTCCAATGGCGATTCAACGGCTGTTGCCGGATGACTGAGCGGCCTGGAGCGCCAGGAAGAGCGCCAGCTCGATGGTGTGCGGCTAGGATCCGACGGATGGTAGGCTTGCTCGGCGGCCTATTGCACGAGACACATTGCATTTCTTCGCTGTCGTCTCTTTCGTCCTCGCCTCCAACGCGCCTGACGATGTAGATTCTTTCGCTTTGGATAAAGACTGACTCGAAAAACGGTCGATGTGAATGCGAAATCGCGGACATATTAGGGTCCTCTGGTGTAGAGCGGCGCTCCTTGTCGCACGGCTTCGCAGATGGTCGAAAGCCATGCTGTGGTACCACATGGTTCACGGCGAGAGTGACCTCGCTGGTTAGTGGCGTCACCTCGCATAGCCCCCGGCATTCTTATGCCAGCGCGGCCGGCGGTCTGGGCTTCACGGAAATCACCGTCTCTGCGCTGCTCGGTCATGCGGCCGATAACGTGACGCAGCGATATGTTCATCACCCTGATAGCGTTCTCATCGCGGCCGCAGGTAAGGTTTCCGGCGAGGTTTACCGTAACCGTTGTTCTCCCCCCACATTGTCCTTCGCCGCCTAGTCTGTGATCGAGATTTCCATGGATGAAGAACGGGAGTTTCTCCATGGAGACCTCATTGGAGTTTCTCACAACCAGGAAGCCTGATCCGCTGGCTCGTCTCGCTGGACGGCAAGAGCGGTCAGCGCCGCGTGTGGCAGAACTGCAGACCTGGCTCGTCCATCACCGCGCCCGCGTCGCAACGAAGTCGCCGCTCGGCGAGGCATTGGCCTACATCGCCAAGTACTGGGATGGTCTGGAGCTCTTCCTGACCGACGGACGCATCGAGATCGACAACAACAGTGTCGAGCGGACCATCAGGCCGATTGCCCTCAATCGGAAGAACGCACTCTTTGCTGGTCATGATGCCGGAGCCGAGAACTGGGCCACCATCGCCTCGCTCATCGAGACATGCAAGCTCAATGCTGTTGATCAGCCTATCTGACAGCAACGCTCACCGCTATCGTCAACGGCCACAAGCACGGCCAGATTCATGAGCTTTTGCCTTGGAATAATTCGCCCTGGGAGCGGACCAACAGGCAACAGTAGTGGAGCAGATGGCTGCGCACGAATGTACGCAGCCCCGTTGTTCAATGCAGTGAGGCGCTTGCCGCAAGCCGCTCATCCTTGTCGTGCAGCGCGAAGCGGTCAACCATATCAGCACTCGCTTCGTTGAAGCCGAGAACTTCGACCTCGTCGCCCGACCGACGGAACTTCAATACGATCTTATCCAACGCGCCAATTGCGGTGATGTCCCAGAGATGGGCTTTTGTCAGATCGATGATGATCCGCTTATCCTTATCCGTGAAGTCGAACGCATGGATAAAGGCTTCCGCCGACGCAAAGAAGACCTGCCCCACCACTGCATAGGTGACGCTGTTTTGTTCGGCATCCTCCACGCGCGTGACCCTGAACAGACGGGCTACCTTACCAGCAAAAAAGATGCCGGAGAGCAAGACGCCAACGATTACGCCTTTGGCCAAATCATGCGTTGCAACCACGGTGATGACCGTTGCCAACATGACGACGGAGGACGGAAGCGGATGGCGTCTCAGGTCGAGGATCGACCGCCAGGAGAAAGTGCCAATGGAAACCATAATCATAACCGCAACAAGCGCGGCCATCGGGATGATCCGGACGAGGTCGTTAAGGACGACAATCAGGAACAGTAGGAAAGCACCCGCGACCAACGTTGAAAGCCGTCCTCGACCACCAGATGTCACGTTGATCACCGACTGTCCGATCATGGCGCATCCGCCCATGCCGCCGATCAGTGCCGAGGCGATATTCCCCGCGCCCTGTCCAACGCATTCCTGACTCTTGTTGCTGGGCGTGTCCGTCATGTCGTCGACGATCTGCGCAGTAAGCAGCGATTCCAGCAGGCCGACGGCAGCGAGCGTCACAGAGTATGGGAAGATGATCTGCAGCGTCTCCCATGTCAACGGAACCTGCGGAAGCATCAGGAATGGGATCGAAGACGGAAGCTCGCCGAGGTCGCCCACGGTGCGTAGGTCCATGCCGAACCACCACGCCATGGCTGTCAGAACCGCGATGGCCACGAGCGGCGATGGGATAGCTTTGGTCACGTATGGAAAGAGGTAGATGATAGCGAGGCCGCCAGCGATCATCACGTAGGTGAGCGTCGGAACCCCGATAAGTTCGGGCAACTGGGCCATGAAGATCAGGATCGCAAGTGCGTTGACGAAGCCCGTGATGACCGAGCGGGAGACGAATCGCATCACGCGGCCGAGCCTGAGCCATCCCGCGACGATCTGGATGATTCCCATCAGGATGGTGGCGGCGAACAGATACTGAAGACCGTGCTCCTTGACCAGCGAGATCATGACGACAGCGGTCGCAGCCGTGGCGGCAGAGATCATGCCCGGCCGACCGCCCACAAAGGCCGCCACGCAGGCGATTGCGAAGGAGGCATAGAGGCCGACCTTCGGATCGACGCCCGCAATAACCGA
Source organism: Rhizobium sp. LC145 (assembly GCF_001005825.1). Lineage (GTDB taxonomy): Bacteria > Pseudomonadota > Alphaproteobacteria > Rhizobiales > Rhizobiaceae > Neorhizobium. The sequence goes on along the minus strand of NZ_LBHV01000005.1, from coordinate 329,112 downwards.
GAAGCCTATCGCTTCCGGGATAAGCGCGAGGGCGACGACGATACCCGAAAGCACGTCGCCACGGATGTTGGAGAACCACTCCTGACGGTAGTTTGAAAGAGTTCGCATGGGAGATTTTTCACAGTTGAGGCAACGGGCCGAGCGAAACTCGGTCCTCGAAAATGGAATAGGTTGCGTTGCTGTGTTGTCTGGCGGATCGGCGGCCAGAAGAGCCACCCGGAGTTTCACCGGGTCCTTGTGGATGACGCTAAGTAGCTCACACAGTTCAGTTTTGCAATTACGTCTCAGTCTGAAACCGCTCACCACAAAAAATAGGCTGCGGCGTCAAGGTGCGGGTGTGACACCGGTTACGGTTTACCGCATGATGACGACGGATGAGATTTCCGCTTCCGGAATTCAACAAGAAGAGCAGGCCGTGACGCGTTCATGAGGGGCGGAGGCTTTATCAGAGCGGGAGTCTTGGTGAGAATACGCTGGAAATTGCCCGGCATCGGTATTTGGAGTCACGAGCAACATGCCTGGGCTTCACGGTCTTCGATGCGAAGGCTGGAATCGGCCGTAGGTGTTCTGCTGTGAAGGCCTATGAGGGGGCATAGGTTAATCTAATCCGAGAAATTCCATACAATTTTAATTGTATATTAGTTCAACTTCAATCGCTTTCGGAGATTCGCCAACTCCCCCATTGGCTTGGACGCGAACCGAGTGCAGGGTCGGTTGTGCGGTTGAGCGGCCCGTGTTCGCCTGGATCTTCTTTGTGGGGTTTCGAATGATTTCTTTTGTCGTCCGGCTGAGACGTCGGGCCCATTTCATCGTGAAGGGTCGCATATCCCCAGGCAACCGTTCGTTCGTGGGTGCGAGTGCACGTCGCAGAAACCAGGCGAGACAACGTCTGGGAATACTGATGGCCGGCTTTTGTTTGGCATTCCTTGTGATTGGGGCCCGTCTTTTTCAGTATGGTCTCGTCGAGCCAGTGTTGACCGCGTCAATCGGGAACACGAACACCATCGCGTCACGTCCCGATATCATCGATCGCAACGGAGAACTACTCGCAACTGATCTCGACATGGTGTCGCTCTACGCTGACCCTCGGCGGATTGTCGATGCAGACGAGGTCGTCGAGAAACTCGCGGCCGTCATTCGAGACCTCGACTGGAGTGAGACCCATAAGAAGCTCCGGTCGCAGACGGCGTTTCAATGGTTGAAGCGCCAGCTGACGCCGAGACAACAGGCAGACATTCTCGCTCTCGGTATTCCTGGCATCGGTTTTCGGCCGGAAAAGCGGCGATTTTACCCCGGTGGGGCGACCGCATCGCACATTGTTGGGCATGTGAATGTCGACAATCAAGGACTGGCGGGCATGGAGCGATATCTGGACCAGCAAGGACTTGCTGATCTTCGGATGACCGGCTTGACCGGAGATGCGGCGCTGGAGCCCGTGAGACTTTCGATCGATCTTCGCGTCCAAAATATCGTGCGCGATGTCGTTGCAAAGGCAATGGTCGACTATCAGGCGGAGGCGGCCGGCGCAGTCGTTCTCGACGTCGAAACGGGGGAAGTCTTGGCCATGGCCTCGGTACCAGACTACGATCCCAATGAACCATCCAAAGTGCTTCCCGACGGCAGCGTGGACAAGGAATACGAGAAGGGTTGGTTCAACCGAATGAGCAACGCCACATTCGAGATGGGCTCCACCTTTAAAAGCTTCACTTTGGCCATGGGGCTGGATGCGGAGAAGATTACTCTCAACTCGGTCGTCGATGCTTCTCGCCCTATTCGCATGGGCGGATTCACCATCAGGGATTTCAAAGGAAAGAATCGGCCTCTCTCGATTCCGGAGGTCTTCCAGTATTCATCGAATATCGGCACCGCCGCGGTCGCAGATAAAGTCGGAATAGAAGGCCATCAGGAGTTTCTCACGAAGCTTGGCCTCTTGTCCAAGATGGAAACCGAGATGCCCGGCGTGGCGACGCCCAGCCAGCCGCGTACGTGGAAGAAGATCAATTCGGTCACGATCTCGTACGGTCACGGAGTTGCTACTACGCCGTTACAGACTGCGGTTGCCGCCGCCGCACTCATGAACGGTGGGAAGCTCATTTCGCCGACCTTTTTGACACGTTCCCGCGAAGAGGCCGCCTCGATTTCCCGGAGAGTCATCAAGGAAAAGACAAGCGAGGACATGCGTTATCTCTACACCTGGAACGGGCAGAAAGGGTCCGGGCGGGGCGCACAGGTCGAAGGTTTCGATGTCGGCGGCAAGACCGGTACAGCTGACAAAGTGATCAACGGCCGGTACGCCACGAATATCAACTTCAACGCGTTCGTCGCGGCTTTCCCGATGGACAAACCCAAATACGTCGTTCTCTCCATCGCCGATGCTCCGAAGACGGGAGAGCACGGAGGGCGGACAGCAGCATCGACGGCTGCGCCAATGATCAAGCAGATCATCGGTCGGGTCGCTCCTCTACTTGGGGTGAAGCCCAGCTTTGGATCTAGAGACGCGCCATTCATGTTGGTGAATTACTAAGCCGTCGAGACGTTACCGGATACTCATACACGACAACCGTCACCCCGAAGCACTTGGCAAGTGAACCGGAAGCATCGCCCCCGACCGCATTGGCCTCCAGTGCAGGTGCCCGGGACCGCCCACCCGTTCACGTCACCCATTTTCCTGACGATCAGACGATTAGTTTGACCATTGTGGCCCCGGTGGCTTCAGCTGATATCCGGTATGACTATGACGTCAGCATCGGCCTCATCGAACATGCAACCAGCGGCGAGGCAATCTTCATCGACAACGGTGCCCATGTCGTACGTGTCAGATGTCAAGCACCCCGAATGGTGTTGGCCGGCAGCTCGGTATTTATGTTGCGCGACCCGCCTCAAGTTGGTGACTGGAAAGAAGACCTCTGGAAGACCCTTGCCTTCGACCGATTTCCTGACGGTCGCGCCTCTACACGAAGCGCAACTGCTTTGGTGACGGTCGTTTGCCGCTACGCCGCCCGCTCGTGACCTGAAATGCACGGCCGGCAGCGTACAAGACTTGGGTTCTTACTTTGGCTTCTCCACGATGAAATAGGCATACCTTTCATCCTTGACGAGCCGATCAGTTGGCCGAAGCACAACTGACTTCGGTATGAAGCCGAGCTCTTCCGTCAACTGCCAGAATCTGTCGATGGGATAGGTGGTCATGTTTGCCAGATTTCGCCTATAGCTCCATCGATGTCCGCGTGTGTTGGAGGCCAACGTCTCGTACTTTATCTGGATGAGGCCGATCCCGCCGGGCCGCAGTAGCCGGAGGGCGATCTTAAGCAAACGCTCCCCGTATTCTGGTGATGGGATCAGTTCAAATACGTACGTACAGAGAAACACGTCACAGGTTGCCTCCAATCCATCGCCTGCTTTTTCCGGGTCCGAGACGTCTATTTGTACCGGGATAAACCCATGGTAGCCGATTTCGTCGAGAGCTTTTCGGCATTCCACGAGTGAATCCTGCGAAACCTCGACCCCAACATATTCGCTAGCGATCCTGGCGAAGTGAACTGCGTTTGCGCCCCCGCCACAGCCCCACTCCAGAACCCGATCCAGCGGCTTGCTCCTGCCTGCCGCTTTCAGGTGTTCCTGAAGAAGCGACAGATGCGACTTTCCCAGTTCGAACCAGATTTCATCCTCCAGCCCCTGGTCTCCTCGCCAATGGGAGTTGGATCGAAAATTATTCTGATTGGCATTTTCCCAGTAGCGCTGCGCGTCCTTTGCAATCACTTGTTCCGACTGCTTCAGCCCGGATTTTTGGATGGCGCCGATGATGAGGTTCGTAACGATACGTCTGACCGCGGCACTCATTTGGCAAGCCTCCACGTCTTGGCGGTGGAGAAAGAGACAAGCCACCTCTGGGCAGCGATTGCGGCTATGCCCCTCGCACGCGCGGCGCCACACCATAGCCAGATTTTGGCAGGCCAGCCCAAAGCGTTTTCTTGATAGTTATCAAGTATCCCGGTGCCCGGGAACATCAGGACGTCCACGTCCTTGAGCTGCCAGTACGCGTCGTACATCCTGGCTATTTTGCGCGGTAAGTGTCCTGGAAGGCGGTTCGCAATCGCCAACAGCCCCTTGGGCGATGGCGACCTTATGCTCGTCGCCTCAATTCCGTAGCGATCCCTGATCGTCCCGGGGCAGACGCACAATATGGTGGCGCTTGGCTGGCGCCTCTTCAAAAAAAGGATCATTGCTTCCAATGAACCGTCGTTTCCGGAATTGCAGGAGCCAAACTGGCCCAACAGTGCGATTTTCATCTTTCGTCTCCGCGATAGCAGCGAGCGCTTTCGATCGAGCGGTATGGTCACCGTCCTCGCATGCGTCTTGCACATGAAGGGCGACGACATATCTCACGATCTTGTCGAGTTGTGTTGGACAGCCCGCTATGAATTGCACTCTGAGTGGAACGAGCGTCTGCTGCTCAGGCGCGCGGAGGTTCTTCGATCAGAAGAGCGCGATGTGGACGCTGCGACGGCGGTGGCAAGGGATGTGGCGCGTCGTGGTTATCGGGCAGTGCGGCCGCTGAGAATGGCCCAGGATAAAGAACTTCGTGTGTATGGTCAGGGCAATGACCATCGGACGTCTGCTCACCAACGATGTTCTGGTGGCCTGTGCTATGAATGATGCAGGGTTTAAGATCAGTGCCGGGCTGAACCGTCTCGGTCGCGTGGTCATGGTTAGCGACGCGGCTATGGTTGCTAGGCCCCGCGAATGCGAGCAAGCCGATCGCCATACAGGCCACCAGGATGGTGAGGTCGGAAAGTATTCGCTTCATCTAGTTTCCCGGTTGATGTCGTGCGTGGCTCACGCCCTTAGAAACTAGACCATGTCATCGCGCCGTGGCACCTGGTCGATAGCCGTATGAGCGGGATTAATTCAAACTTTTGGCCAATCACGGTCGCAGTCATCGCTTGCCCAACATAAGCTGCGACGCGTTGAATTTGCGCCCGATACGGTCTGCAACGGTCAATCCGCCTGGCTCGCGTTGAACGTGCCTTTTACCTGCTCGGCGACTAACCGCATTAGACACACGCTCGTCGGCTTTGGCGATACGGGTCATCATTGGCCTGTAGCATCGGGGTCATTCAGAAGTCGTGATAGTCCGGCGTGTGAGCTAACGCTATGAAAAATTTTGATTTTTATCATTTCAATGTCAGGCACGCCAGAATCTCAAACTGGTCGGATAAGTTTTTTCTTGCACCTCTAGTAGCTAGAGGTCGTACACATGCTTGCACGCAGGCATGAGGATCCTAAGATGGTAGAACTGCAGAAGACGCGTTTCCGGGTTGATGGCATGGATTGCGCGTCATGCGCGAAGAAGATTGACACGGCCCTGAGACGCATGCCCGGCGTGACTGATATTTCGGTATCTGTCGTCGCGGGCACGATGACGGTTACGCATGAACCAAGCAGCGATCTCGACGCGATCGGCAAGAAGATGCTTGGATTGGGTTTCGACGCCAAGGCCATACCAACGAAAAAGCCGGAGCCGGAACAGGTACCTGTCCATGTTTATGATTCCGAATTCACCCACGACCGTGATGGCGAGGGCGAGCCCGGAAAAAATCAAAAGCATTCCCACGTGCACGGGCCGAGCTGCTCCCACGATCACGGAAGCCACCAGCATGAGCATGGGCCTGGACGTGAAATCCATAACGAGCATGATGACGTTCAGGATTCGAGCGACGCGCTGCTAGCCAGCCGCCAGGCGCGCTTCCGCGTCGGTGGCATGGATTGCGCATCGTGCGCGAGCAAGATCGATACAGCCGTTCGGCGTCTCCCGGGCGTCGAGGATGTCAGCGTGTCGGTTACCTCGGGCACGATGACTGTAAAGCATGCACCCGCTGCCGATCTTAAGGCCGTCGAGAAGCAGGTGTCCGGCCTCGGCTATTCCGTCGCGCCGATCATTCCAACGACGAAGCCGTCATCAATCATACATGCCGGCGGACACGACCTCTCTGGCCATGATCACGGATCGAACTCTCCGGGCTCTGAGATCGAAGCGCTACATGGGCACAGCCATGGTCCAAGTGAAGGGCCGTGGTGGCGCAGTCGAAAAGGAAGGCTGACCATCTTCGCCGGAGCCTCGCTCGTGGTCGCCTATGCAATCGGTCACCTATTCCCGGCCATCGAAACCTATGCGTTCATCGTCGCCATGCTGGTCGGCCTGGTGCCGATCGCCAGAAGGGCCATGATGGCCGCTCTTGCGGGAACGCCGTTCTCGATCGAGATGCTGATGACCATCGCAGCCGTCGGCGCGCTCGTCATCAATGCGACGGAAGAGGCGGCTGCTGTCGTGTTTCTTTTCCTGGTCGGCGAATTGCTCGAGGGCGTCGCCGCAGGAAAGGCGAGGGACAGCATCCGGTCCCTGACCGCCCTTGTGCCGAAGACGGCGCTGCTCGAAGAAGGCGGCAAGACCCGCGAGGTGCCGGCGGAGGCGCTCGCGGTTGGGTCGATCATCCTGGTGCGGCCAGGCGACCGGATATCAGCGGACGGCGTCATCGTCGCTGGCGAGAGTTCCGTGGACGAAGCGCCCGTGACGGGCGAGAGCGTGCCTGTCAGGAAGGTCGTAGACGACACCGTGTTCGCTGGCACCGTCAATGGAGACGCCGCGCTGCGCATCCGCGTGACTGCCGCCGCCGAGGACAACACCATTGCCCGCGTGGTCCGCCTCGTCGAAGAGGCCCAGGAGTCCAAGGCTCCAACCGAGCGCTTTATCGACCGCTTTTCGCGATACTACACCCCAGGCGTGGTGCTCGTGGCGGCACTGGTAGCCATCCTTCCGCCGCTCGTTGCCGGCGGCGCGTGGGGCGAGTGGATCTACAAGGGCCTTGCAATCCTGCTGATAGGGTGCCCCTGCGCACTCGTAATCTCCACGCCGGCCGCGATTGCCGCATCTCTTTCCGCCGGGGCCCGTCGTGGCCTCCTGATGAAGGGTGGGGCCGTTCTCGAAGGATTGGGCAAGCTTACGGCCATCGCTTTCGACAAGACGGGAACGCTCACCGAAGGAAAGCCGAAGGTGACTGACCTCGTACCTTTCGGCCGCAATGGGGAGGATGTCCTCAGATATGCTGCCGCGCTGGAGGCCGGATCCAATCATCCGCTTGCCGTTGCGATCCTGACCAAGGCGGCCGAGGACGGGATCGAGGCTCCTGCCGCGATCGACGCGAAGGCGCTGGGTGGCAAGGGCGTGACGGCGGTCGTGGACGGGGTGGAAGTGTTCCTCGGCTCTCCCAAGGCCGCCGCGGAGCGGGTCTCCCTGCCGATGGCTCATTCCAAAAAGATCACTTCCTTGAACGATGAGGGCAAGACAGTCTCGGTTCTCATCATCGGCGACGTGCTGGCCGGAGCGATCGCAATGCGCGACGAACCGCGCGCCGACGCCATCGCAGGCCTGAAGGCATTGACCGACGTTGGCATCAAGACCGTCATGCTGACGGGCGACAACAAGCGCACCGCGACCGCGATCGGCGCGAACCTGGGCATCGAAGTTCGTGCCGAGCTGATGCCGGAGGACAAGCAGCGTATCGTTAGAGAACTCAAGCGCGAGGGTTTCACAGTCGGCAAGATCGGCGACGGCATCAACGACGCCCCCGCACTCGCGGCGGCTGATGTCGGCATTGCCATGGGCGGAGGAACAGACGTCGCGCTCGAGACAGCCGACGCAGCCGTGCTGCATGGACGGGTAGGGGACGTTGCCCTGATGGTCGATCTCTCGAAGCGGACGATGACGAATATCTTCCAGAACATCACCATCGCGCTTGGTCTCAAGGCGGTCTTCCTGGTCACTACCATCATCGGGATCACCGGACTGTGGCCAGCGATTCTTGCTGACACCGGAGCCACGGTCCTTGTCACGATGAACGCGCTGCGACTGCTGCGGCCGATCCGTTGAGGTAGGACATGCTTAGAAGGATCATCTTCGGAATCATCCTGCTTCTCGTTGCCATGTCGATCGTGTTTAGTCTGATCGGTGTGTTGGCGGTATGGAATCCGATGGAGCTATTCCAGTATGGACGCGGATAGCGCCAACCTTATGGAGTTGAAGAAGTGAACTTTCGCAGTATCAAAATCTCGATCGCGGCAATGCTCGCGGGAGCGGCGTCACTGCCCACCTCTGCAGCCGCTCACGATTTCAAGGTGGGAACTCTCGAATTGCAGCATCCGTGGTCAGCCAAGGCGCCCCCTGTCGCGCCGGTACTCGGGGGCTACGTCACCATAGTGAATTCAGGATCAGAGGCGGACCGCCTCATCGGCGGCAGCACGCCTGTCGCCGAGCGGTTCGAGATCCACCAGTCCTCCATCATCGACGGCGTAGCAAGAATGCGGCCAGCGAAGGAAGGAATCGATATTCCTGCGGGAGCGACAGTCAGCCTCCAGCCCGGCGGAGCGCATATCATGCTCATCAATCCCAGGCAGCGCCCCGACGAGGGAGAGAAGTTCAAGGCGACCCTTGAGTTCGAGAAGGCGGGAGCAGTCGAGGTGGAGTTCGTCGTCCAGAAGCCGAAGCCTGCGTCCCAGCCGGAAGATCACAGCGGGCATCAGCCGTAACGATGTTGGGAGGCGCTGCGGTGCTAGCCGTCCGCCCAGAACCTGCCGCGGTCGAACTCCTCCGCGATCGGCAGGGGTAAGGGCTTTGACAACGTCTCGGTTGCCACGCGTGCTTCTGTGGCCGCACCTGTCAGCGAGCGACGGACGAACACGGGCGCCATTATCCCGTTCGATCCGCCAGGCGCGGAGAGCGCCCATGAGACGATTGCCTCCTGCGCGTCGGCCCCGTCCTCCGCATCTTTGTTAGTGGGCGTGATAGGGAGCAGAGCCATCGAACCAGGAGGCTGCCGCAAGGTCGTAAGCGGTGCTGCGGCTCGAAGGTCATTGCCGGGAATGGATGGTAGAGGCCCCAGCGAGGCTGTCTCGACCGCGGCATCGGCCACCGTCGCCGCCGGCCGGATTGTGGGAACCGGCACCGCCAGGGCGGCCAGATCCACGAATTCAGGTCTTTCCTCAGCACGTCCGGAAACCTGTGGTTTCGCCTGAAGCTCAAGCGCATCCTCGGCTCGACTTTTTCGTGACGGGAGCATCGCCGTCAGCAGGCTGGCGCGGGCAGGCGCAGCATCGTCGTTGTCTCGGGCAGTGCTGGCGATCTCGATCGACTTCGGACCGACGCGCCTCCGATAGTCAGCGACCGCCTGCTCATATCCAGGCAGAGGCTTGCCGTTGGCCGGAAGGTGCATCGTCCTTCCGTTCGGAAAGATGCGAGCGAGTTCCTGACGCGACATCCGCGGCCACGCCCGCACATTACCGACATCGAGGTGCACGAACGGCGAACCTGATGTGGGATAGTAGCCGACGCCGCCGACCTGCATCTGCATGGCGAGCGCCCGAAGCGTGGCGAGCTTCACGCCAGGAATGTAAAAATCCATCGCCTTGCCCAGCACGTGCTGGCTGTTCTTAGCCACGCCGGTATTGCGGGACCGGCCGCGCAGCATGTTGTTCGTGGCGGGTGAGCGGTAGGCGGAGACGATGTGGATATAGTCCTTCGCGCCGCTTCGGTCATAGACCTCCCAGACAAGGTCGAGCAGCCGTGGATCCATCCGGGCGGGTTCGTTCTTGCGCCAATCCCTGAGGAAGCGGTTGATCTGGGCGAGGCCCTTGGGGTCGAACTTGCCATCCCGCTTGTAGGTGATCGTTGCCCGTTCGCCCGTATGCGTGAAGAAGAGTTTCAAGGAGCGATCATCGGCAGCGGCCATGCACGCAGAGCCCAGATAGGCAGGAAGCGCAAGGAGGGCTGCCGCCATCGACTGTGCAGCCCATTTGCCCACTCGATACACGATCGAAGCCGTGGGTCGCGACACGGGAAACGTAGACGTTTCTATAAAAAACTCCGACACGATTCCCGTCCTTCGAACTCAACACGGAAGCTTGTGATCACAGCCTCCACCGCGCCCTCGACGCCTGACGATTATGGTCAACGAATTGCTAATAAGCGGTTGACGGGCGGGAGTTCTCGAAAAGTGATCCGCGTCCCTTCAAGAATCCACTTGTGCCTCTCAAGCCTTCATGCGAATGATTTGCAATTGCAACTTTGGCCGATGCTGCAGAGGTTGAGGCGAGGTATGGATCATCAGACTTCAGGTTGGCGACGCCCGGCAGGGGAGGTTTCCCTTTCCGAAGTTCATCGCTCGATACAAGTGTCCAGCATGCCGGGCTCGTTCCGGAGGGCTGTCGCCTTCTTCGGTCCCGGTTATCTCGTCGCAGTCGGTTACATGGATCCTGGCAACTGGGCCACGTCCCTCGCTGGCGGCTCCAAGTTTGGCTACGCGCTCCTGACGGTAGCGCTGCTGTCCAACATCATGGCGATCGTACTTCAATCGCTCTGTGCACGGTTGGCCATCGCTTCCGGCCGCGATTTAGCGCAGGCCTGTCGTGATGCCTATCCGAAGCCCGTCGCGATGGTTCTATGGCTGCTGGCCGAGGTCGCGATCATCGCAACCGACATCGCCGAGGTAATCGGGACCGCCATCGGCCTCAATCTCATCTTCGGGATACCTCTGGAGATCGGCGTCATCGTCACGGCGCTCGACGTTTTCCTGATCCTCTACCTACAAAAGCTTGGATTCCGCTGGGTCGAGGCCCTCATCATCACGCTGCTGGGCGTCATCGCCGTCTGCTTCGCGGTGCAGATCGCTCTTGCGGATCCCGATTGGAACCAGGTCATTCTAGGCTTCGCGCCGACGACCGAAATTGTCACGAATCCGGACATGCTGTACCTGGCACTCGGGATACTGGGCGCCACGGTGATGCCACATAACCTCTATCTCCACTCCGGTATCGTTCAGACGCGAGCCTATGGCCACTCGCTTCCTGAAAAGCGCGAGGCACTGAAATTCGCGACCATCGACTCCACCGTCGCGCTGATGTTCGCACTTCTCGTGAACTCATCGATCCTCATCCTTGCCGCCGCCACCTTCCATGCGAGTGGGCGTACAGAAATCGCGGAACTGGGTGAGGCCCATAACCTGCTCGCGCCGCTGCTTGGTCTAGCGGTCGCGCCGACGCTTTTCGGTATCGCGCTGCTGTGCTGCGGCATCAACTCGACTGTCACGGCGACCCTTGCCGGACAGATTGTCATGGAAGGTTTCCTGCATATCCGTCTGGCTCCATGGCTGCGTCGCTTGATCACCAGGGGGATCGCGATCATCCCCGCCGCGGGCGTCACGATCTGGTTCGGAGACAGCGGCACCGCACAACTCCTGATCCTCACCCAGGTGATCCTCAGCCTGCAACTTTCGTTCGCCGTATTCCCTCTTGTGATGTTCACATCCGACCGCCGGAAGATGGGAGAACTCCGTGCACCCATTTGGCTCACCACGGTAGCCTGGGTGATTGCCGTCGCCATCGCCGTTTTGAACGTCAAGCTTTTGATAGATTTCGTGGCGTGATGGGCGGAGTGCTCGTTCCCGCACCTATCCAGGTACGTCCTAGTCCTGGGCTCATCGGCGTGCTCCCCGGCAGATAACCTGGGAACTGGATGGCTCGTTGCGGCTTTCCGTGAAACTATGACCGCGGGCATCACGGAGGAATCTATGTTCGAGGAGCAGCGGGAGATCATTCGAGCGCTTGGGGTGGCTGGCGATTTCGATGCGGCGGCCGAGGCCGAGCGCCGGACAATGTTCCTGGTGGACTATCTGAGAGCCTCGGGGTCGAGGACGTTGATCCTGGGAATCAGTGGTGGGGTCGACTCCCTCACCGCAGGCCTGTTGGCGCAGCGGGCGGTGACGCGTCTTCGGGAAAGCGGCGGTCATGCCGAGTTCATGGCGGTGCGGCTGCCTTACGGGACACAAGCGGACGAAGCCGATGCTGGGAAAGCTGTGGCGACAATCAGCCCCGACAGGACAGTGACGATCGACATCAAGCCTGCTGCAGACGCGATGATGAGCGAAGTCAGATGTGAGGCGGATGATCTCATCTCCGGGGAGCGGCTGCACTTCCACCTCGGCAACATCAAGGCCCGGCAGCGTATGATCGCGCAGTACGCGCTGGCAGGCGGATCAAGGGGGCTTGTCATCGGCACCGACCATGCCGCCGAAGCACTCATGGGTTTCTATACGAAGTTCGGCGACGGCGCCGCCGACATCCTGCCTCTCGCGGGGTTGAACAAGCGCCGTGTGCGCGCCGTGGCGAAGTACCTTGGCGCACCTGACGATCTGGTGTTCAAGGTGCCGACTGCCGATCTCGAATCCGACGCACCGCTGAAACCTGACGAGGATGTTTACGGAGTCACCTACGACGAGATCGACGATTTTCTTGAGGGCAAAGCGGTCGGGGAAGATTCTCTGCTTAGAATTCTAGCCGCCTACCGCGCAACCGCGCATAAGAGGGCGCTTCCCGTCTCGCCTACGCTCTGACGGGATCAGTCGTGATCGGCGGAGCAGAGATCATGGTTCGCAAGTGCCCGGATCACATAGCAATCCCGGACCTGGTTTGAGTGACAGTGGGTCGAGATGCGCTCCAACTCCGCCTCGAGTTTCCTTAGGCGTTCGATCTTCTGCCGCACGGTGACGAGCTGCTCGGCGGCGATGCGGTCGGCCTCGGCGCATGGCTTTTCCGGATGCTGGCTGAGGTCGATAAGTTCTCGGATGGCCTCGATGGTCAGTCCAAGCTCGCGTGCATGCTTGATGAAGGATAGGCGTTCCTGTTCAGGCTGCGAATAGCGGCGCTGGTTTCCTTCTGAACGCTCCGGAGGGGCCAGGAGGCCCATCTGTTCGTAGTACCGGATCGTCGGCACTTTCACACCCGTCGTCTTCGACAGATCTCCGATCGTCAGCATGAAACCTCCATCCGGCACAAGGAACGAGCGCCGCGACAAAATCGCATCTCACGTAAAACTGAATCCATACAGGGTAGAACGCGGGTATCCAACAGATGCTCCAAATGTGAGGATTCCTAATGGCAAATCAAGTGAAACAACGGCTTCTACTATCCGCCGCGGCAGCGGCCGTTAGTTTCACTCTGGCCGTCACACCGACCGCAGGACGGCAGACCAAGCACCTTCCGGACTACGCCAACCTCATGGTTGAGCACGCCGAACTTGTTCTTGGTCCCGAGGGAATTCCCGATAGCCTGTATCTAACTATCTACAACGGAACCGGCAGGGACGTTGCGGTTGCCGATATTGCCGTTGCCGGATATGCGGATGCGACGCTCGTGAGGAGGACGAATGGCTTTAGAGGATCCGAGGAGGTCACTCTTTCTGACGCCTTCCTCGTGATCCCGAGGAAGGCGGAGTTGGACATGGGAAAGGATACCCTTTTCATATCCCTTAAGCGAAACGCACGTCTTCCCAGGAACGTGATGATGACGATTACGTTCGACGACGGAACGTCCACCACTGTGTTGCCGAGGATTCTTGGGTCCGGGAGCGATGAGACAAGCCACCACCATGGTGCCCTGGAACTCGAGCGAGCGCGGAAAAAATCATGAGAGAGGCGAGGATCGGGAAGGTATCCGTGCCGCGCGCCACTCCCTGAGCCAAAGAAAGGATTCGATCCCGATCGCAGCGCCCAAGGCGATCGGCGCGACGGCCCCCACCAACGCTTCGAGAATGTCATGGCCGCCGACCCAGCACACCAGGACGAATGCGAGCTTGACGAGCACGAAGCCCGCTCCGGAGAGCACCGCAATCCAGCCCACTGCCCTTGCCATATTGATGACTCGTGTCTTCATCACTCCGAACTAGGGCGTATCCCGCAGAATGGAAAATCAAGTTGTCGTGCAGCCTTCGCCACGTTGCATTTTTCCCGGAGAACCTCTTGCACCTCAAGCTGCTAGAGGTTCTATGGTGCGTCCCGAAATCTTGGCACGAAAGGCGAGCAACCTCGCAAATCCTCGCCTGATCGTGTAGTTAGACTTAACGGATTTTGACGTGCCCAAGTAAATTGGACGGGCGCGCAATCCATTTCGATCGGGCAACTGTATCGCCAAATGACTTCGATGTTCTACTATAGCCGAACCGCAATCAAAGGAGGCGTCGGGGCAATTGTCCGCCGCGCCGCTGCCGTCGCGCTCCTCGGCGTCGCGCTGTCGGGCTGTGTCGCCGCGGACATGGCTCTCGACGACCCCTCCAAATCGGCTCCCCAGATATCCGGCAAGATGTTGGCGGAGATGTCGAAGAAGCGGATGAAGCCGGAGAGCCCGGTGCTCGTCAGAATCTTCAAGCAGGAGAGCGAACTCGAGGTCTGGAAAATCGACAGTACGGGGCGCTATGCACTTCTAAAGACGTATCCCATGTGCAGATGGTCGGGGAAGCTCGGCCCCAAGATGAAGGACGGAGACCGGCAGGCTCCCGAGGGCTTCTACCATGTCTCCGCGGGAATGCTGAACCCGAAGTCCCAATACTACGTCTCCTTTAACCTTGGTTATCCGAATAAACTTGAATCTGCGCTGGGATATACGGGCGAAGCGCTTATGGTTCATGGAGCCTGTTCCTCCTCCGGCTGTTACGCGCTCACCGACCAGGGCGTCGGCGAGATTTACTCAGTCGTCGCGAAGGCGCTCTTTTCGGGTCAGGACCGCTTCCAGGTTCAAGCCTATCCGTTCAGGATGACTCCGGAAAACATGGCGCTTCACAAGGGCGACGAAAACATGCCGTTCTGGCGGACGCTCAAGGAAGGCTATGATTCCTTCGAGATCACCCGGCAGCAGCCGAAGGTCTCGGCCTGCGGACGCCGCTACGTATTCAACACAGAGTTCGTAGGCGGCGAGCCACGGGATGTCCTGGCGGAGTGCCCACCCATCGCGACGCCTCCCGATCCGCAGCTCCTGACACAGATCGAATCCGAGAAGCGGAAGGTCAACGACGCTATCGCGGAGAACAAGCCCTCTACGGTCGTGGCTTATGTTGATGGCGGAATGCATCCGAGCTTTCGAGCTCTTTTGAAGAAGAATGGTCCCGAAAAGCTGGCTGAGCGCATCTCCAGTATCAAGTATCCTATCAGCCAGCCGGACGCGGCTCTCGCGGATCCCTTCCAGAGAATATCGAAGCGGAGCGCTTCGGGGATCGTTTCCGACAGCTCGACCGGAGACTGATTGATGCCCCAGCACGACGACTACCGTACGCGCCGGATCCGGCGCAACAACTGGATCCTGCTCGCTGTGCTGGTAGCATTCGTTCTCGCCATATTCGCAAACAGCTTCCTCCACATAGGCCAGGAAGCTCGGCCAGATTCCGTGCCTGCCGGGGCTCAGTCGCGTCCGTAGGATCACGAGCCATGTCGATAGTGTCGGTTCGAGAAGGACTCCGGACCAACGTCCTCATCATCGGCGCTGGGCAGGCGGGGCTTGCAGCGGCGCATGCCCTCGAGGCGGCGGGCGTCGAATTCATCATTGTCGACGCGTTGCCTGCGGTTGGTGATAGCTGGCGCAACCGCTACGAATCCCTGACGCTCTTCACGCCGCGAAACATAAGTGCGCTGCCAGGGATGCCACTGGTCGGCGACCCTGATGGCTACGCGACGAAAGCGGAATTCGCGGATTATCTCGGGCGTTACGCAGTCAGGAACCGCTACGAGGTGATCACCTCGACCAGGATCGCCAGGCTCCGGAAAGTCGGAAGCATATTCGAGGCTTTCTCGGAAGGTGGCCTCGGCATTACCAGCAAGGCCGTCATTATCGCCACCGGCGCGTTCCAGACGCCGCGCATACCCGACCTTTCTCGATCGTTTCCGCCTCAGGTCCAGCAGATGCATGTTGCGGATTTCCGGGACGAGAGATCCATTAACGAGGGGCCGGTTCTTGTCGTGGGGGATGGCGCAAGCGGAAGAGATGTCGCCCTTTCTCTCGCTGCATCCCACTCCGTCCTTCTCGCACGAGGAAGAAGGCGGACGCTGCTTGCTGAAAGAGTTTTCGGTCGCAGTGTCTGGTGGTGGTTGCAACGGCTGGGATTTCTCCGAGCTACCGCGGACAGTTTCGTCGGCAGGAGGATGCGAAAGGTCGATCCGTTTCCGAAACGCGGGAACGACGACACAGCGCTCGTCCGGGCTGGTGTGGTTCTGAAGCCGAGACTCGTTGCCGTCGGAGGTGGTTCCTCTACGTTCGCTGACGGCTCAAGCGAGATTCCACGCGCGGTCATATGGGCGACCGGTTACGCCGACGATTTCCGTTGGATCGACATTAAATAGGCGACAGACCCGGTAGGGCGCGTCCTGTACGACAAGGGCGTCTCACCCGTTTCGGGACTCTATTTCGTCGGCAGGCCCTGGCAGCGGAACCGCGCGTCGGCGCTGATCGCCGGCGCCGGCGATGACGCGCGCTTTATCGTGGATACTCTCCGGAAGGAACTAGGATTCTGACGGCATCTTGTGTCCAACAACCTTGGTGTCGACCTCACAGGGTTCCCCTATGGTCTCAATCTCGAGTGTGCAGTGTCCAATGCCGTGCTTGCGCTGCAGGAGGCTGCGCGCCTGGCGTTTAATATCAACGGCGTCGGAGAGGTTCGAACTGCTTACGACAAGATGCGCTTCAAGGGCTTTGTGCTCCTCGTCGAGTGCCCAGACATGCACATGGTGAACCTCGGCAACGCCTTCAACGTTCCGCAGATCGAGCACCACTCTTTCGATATCCACATCTTCAGGCGTGCCCATCATCAGAACGCGGATTGATCCGCCGATCTCCGTGAACGCTTGCCAGAGGATGTAGCCCGCGATCAGCAGGGTGATCGCCGGGTCGATCCAAATCCACCCGTAGATAAGGACCAGACCGCCAGCGATGATGACGCCGACCGATCCGAGCGCGTCGGCCACATTGTGAAGGAAGGCAGCCCGGATGTTCATGCTGCTCTTCGACAGCGCATAGGTGAGGGCTGCGGTGACGAGGTCGATCGCGAGTGCGATCCCTGCCACCACCACGACCGTCCAAGCCTCGATCGGTTCCGGCGTGATGAAGCGCATGACTGCCTCGTAGAGCAGGTATAGGCCGATCACGATCAGCGTCGTATAGTTGATGAGCGCGGCGACAATTTCGGCCCGGACGTAGCCGAAGGTCATGCCACCGTCCGCGGGGCGTCTCGCTATCCGTCGCGCCCCATATGCGATCATCAGCGAGGCCGCGTCGCTGAAGTTATGCAAAGCGTCGGCGATAAGCGAAAGGCTTCCCGACACGATCCCGCCGACAATCTGCGCCACCGTCAGCAGGACGTTAACAAAGACGGCCCACCAAATGCGCTTGTCTCCGGCATCGCCTCCGTGGTGATGTTGGTGTCCACTCATTCGGATATGCTCCGTTCGCCGAGTTCCCCGATTTTAGCCGGTCAGGAACCTGCTTTCAAAGCGTCGAGCTCGGCCTTCACCAAGTTGTACAAGCCTTGGGGACTGAACTCACTGAGGGGTTTTCCGTTCACAAAAAACGTCGGCGTCTGCTCAATCCTATTTGTCCTGACATCGGCGATATCCTGGGCGAGGATATTGTCGACTGCGGGCGAAACAG
Organism: Rhizobium sp. LC145; assembly: GCF_001005825.1. Lineage (GTDB taxonomy): Bacteria > Pseudomonadota > Alphaproteobacteria > Rhizobiales > Rhizobiaceae > Neorhizobium. The sequence continues at coordinate 311,598 of NZ_LBHV01000005.1, read as the reverse complement.
CGTCCTGCTTGGCCTTGATGAGGTCGAGACCTGCCGCCGCAGCCACCTCCCATGCCTTGTCCAGGTCGGGCGCGCCATGAACAGCCCATTCCGGCTGCCGCGCGAGCAGCGCCTCTAAGACAGGTTGAAATCGGTTTTGCTTGCGCGCGGCCTCAAGTATCCTGACGGCTTCATCCGATCCCTGGTGCAGCGGGGTGTAGCGCAATACGAGGCGGACATCATTGCCGGTCTGAGCCATCATCTGCTTTACGATAGGGTAGAAAGCGCGGCATGCCTCGCAGGAGGGATCGAAGAACTCGACGATCGTGACTGGCGCAGCTATCGGTCCCATCACCGGAGAATGCATCCTGACAAGGGTGTCACCGGCTGCCGATGGCGCGGGAGTAGGTGGCGTCGTCTTGCCGCCATAGATTGCGGCGCCTCCGGCAAACAAGGCAACGGCGGCCGCAGCGGTGGCAACGACAAGGGTGCGTCTGTTCATTGTGAAATTCTCCGACGGACGACGAGGAGGAGCGTGATGATGAGCGTGAAGGCGGCGAGCGAGAGCAGTGGAAGAGGCACTACGCCAAAAAGCAACATGCCTTCACCCGAACAGGACGGTCCCTGGCCGCAAGGCTTGATGGCGGACGGCACGATCCCAAAGTACAAAAGGTTGTGGAAACCCGCCATCAGCCAGCCAACAGCTGCAACGGGCAGGGCGTAGAACCACGCCGCTGCATCCGAACGGAAGGCCGCGACGGCGAGGATCAGGGCCAGCGGAAACATGAAAGCGCGTTGGTGCCAGCACAGGTCACAAGGAGCTTGGCCCATGACCTCCCCGATGAATAAGGCGCCGAGTGATGAAACAAGCGCGATGAACCATGCTCCGAAGGTCGGCAGCCATATGCGCTCGGGTGTTGATGCCGTTATGCCGGCCATGACGTCTCCTCTTTGGATTCTGTACCATAGTGAGACCTCTAGTAGCTTGAGGGTCAAGGTGGGTTGTGAATGAGTTCATTCGAACGAGTAAATTCCGACACTTCGGTGATGCGGCACAAGAGCGCGGAACTCCCAGTTGCCGACATCTCTGCTTGACCCTCTACCCGCTAGAGGGGTTATCGCACGAATTCTGTGAGTGCGTATCGAGCGGCTCGGATGAAGATAGGAACTCGGATGAAGGGTATCAGGATTTTCAGAATAGTAACTTGGTGTCTCGTCGCCATCGTGGCGACATGGCTCATCGTCTTTGGCTATGTGCTTCCACTGCGGGAGAGTGAAACAGAGGTGGCGGCCGGTATAGCCACGCCTGCCATAGGCAAGCCCTTCGAGTTGGTGTCGCACAAGGGCGAGGTTGTGAACAACGCTTCTCTCAGAGGCAAGCCCTATCTCGCATTCTTCGGCTTCACCCATTGCCCGGACATCTGCCCGACGACCCTCTTCGAGCTCACGGATCTGATGAACGAACTAGGTCCGCTGGCCGACAGGTTCAACATCGCGTTCATCAGCGTGGACCCCGAGCGCGACACGCAGGAGATGCTCGACAGCTACATGACTTCCTTCGATACCAGAATCATGGCTCTTCGGGGGAATTCGGAGCAAACGGAAACTGCAGTAAAGGCTTTCGCGGCCTATGCCCGAAAGGTGCCGACCGAAGGCGGAAACTACACGATGGACCACACCGCTGGTGTCTACCTGATGGATGCGGAGGGGCGCTTCAAGGGGACACTCGACATGCATGAGCCCCGGGAGGTTCGACTCCAGAAGATCAGAAGGTTTGTGAACGCTTCAAGCTGACCGAGCCCGCAGGCGCCTGGCGCCCCTCGACAGCGCCAATGAGGAGTTCACCTGTCGCCGAGAGTCACGGAACCGGCTCCTCGATACCCAACTCAGGGTAATCGGGATATTGCGAAAGAGCTGGCAAATCAACGGCAAGTGATACTTGTTGATGGAGCGGGAGCCTATCCGCGGACGCGGTGCGTCGCGGATAGGCTTTCCATCAGCCTTTTTTCTCGGGCGTTGTCGATCCGTCCTTGGGGGCGCCAGTGCCATGATCCTTGTCCATGGAGGTCTGCATCATCTTGTTGCAGTTCTCCATCATCTGGCTCATTTGCGTCATCATGTTCATCATCCCCATCATGTCGCCGCTGCCCATCATCTCGTTGCCTTTTGGCTGGTTGGACGACGATGAGTTTTCTTGGGCAAAGAGAGGTACGGTAAAACCGAGGACGCCAGCAATAGCCGAGGCCGAGATCAAGATTTGTAAGGACTTACGCATAGGAATTCTCCTTTCAGTGTTTGCAGCAGCTTTTTCCAGCGGTGCGGTTTGGCCCGATAGCTGCTTCGGACGCGACCTGAGGCTCGGGCAAGCCAGCTAAATCGGTCGCGAGTTGAAGTGGGGCAGAAGCGGTGCTCGATGACGCTGAGGACGCGTCCGCATTGGCCGATCCGCCCGACATTTTGTGCATGCAAAGACCAAGCGCGCACATGGCCAGACATGGCAAAGCGGCCAGAAGGAGCGGCGCGATGCCTGCCGCGACTAGCCAATTCCACTTGAAGGCCAGTCCGAGGATAAGGACAAGTGCACCGAGGACAATCAGAAACCGGCGATTGCCGAGCAATGAACGCAGGCCACTAGGCCCGACAGGTGCTCCGGGGATTTGTGCAGTCTTGATTGGTAGGGTCATCGAGGTTCTCCTGTCAGAAGTCACAAGTTATTCGACGGCGTAAACCGTCGGGGCTTTGCCATCCGTGGTGAATGCATAGATGGTGAACGGTTCCGTCTTCACACCACCCATGCCGGGCGAGCCCATCGGCATGCCGGGTAGCGCAATGCCCGTGATGGCAGGGCGTTCGGTCAGCATTTTCTTCACGACATCAACCGGCACGAAACCGTCGACGACATAACCGTCGACCATGATTGTGTGGCAGCCCTGCAGTTGTTCAGGAACGCCGGCTGCCGTGCTGACTTGCGTCAGGTCGTTCGTCGGCTTGAGCTCGATCTTGAATCCGTTCTGTTCAAGATAGGCCGCGTAGGTTTCACAGCAACTGCAAGTCGGGTTTTTATACATCACTGCCTGGATCGGCGCGGCAAGAGCCGGCAGGGGCAATGCAATCAAAGTGGCGAGAGTTGCGATGCGAAGGGTGAGTTTCATGTCAGTCTCCATTGGTGAAGGGTTTGGGATCAAGCAATGCGAAGGACGGTCATCAGACCGGCCATCTGGTGGTCCATCACGTGGCAATGCAGCATCCAGTCACCGGGATTGTCGGCGACAAAAGCGCATTCCACGATGTCTTTCGGCGCGAACAGGATCGTGTCGTTCCATTGACGGTGCGGGACTGGTGATCCGTTGCGTGTCAGGATTTTGAGGCTGTGACCGTGAAAATGCATCGGATGCCACCATGCCGTTTCATTGCGGATGGTGAGGACGACGCTGCGGCCACGCTGGATCGTGAACAGAGGCGGCATGCCTGCCTGACCGTCGCCGGTCATCGACATGCCGTCGATGGCCCACGCGGCCTGGCCATCCATGCCGGGCGTTGCCATGCCGGATATGCCACCCACGCCGCTCAGTTTGCCGCCGCCCATCATGCCGCCTTGCAGCGTGATCTCGTGGCGTTCGGCGGTTGCAAGATCCGGCTCGGGAAGAGGGTTTGGCGGCAGACGAAACGCAATATCAAGGGGGGTGGCTCGGACCGGCGCTCCTTCGGCATAGTTAAGCCTTGTCAGGGTGTAGCCGAGACCGTCATAAAAATCGTCGGTTACCGCGTAACTGCGTCCGGGTTCGCCCTGCATGACGAGCATCACATCGACGCGCATGGCCGGACCGAGGAGGACACGCCCGTCGTCCGGTTCATGCGGATCGCAGGGCTGGCCGTCGACCGCTACGACAACTGGGCGGTGTCCTTCGAAACGTAGCGCCATTAACCGGGCGAGCGATCCGTTGACGAGGCGCAGCCGTACCCGCTCACCGGCTCTGACCCGCTCACCGGTCGGCACAGTTCCGTTCAACGTCACCATATTGCCGACCCGACCGGACATCGCCGCTTCCATGTGGTTCCCAAAGCCGGCCGCAATCTGACCGTCCGTGGTCAACCGCCAATCGGAGAGCATCCACAAAATATCGCGGTCGACAGGAACAGGATCCCGCTCGTCAACGATCAGAACACCGGCAAGTCCCCGGCCGAGCTGTTCCAGGCTGTTGGCATGCGGGTGATACCAGAACGTGCCGGCGTCGGGCGGCGTGAACTCATAGGCGAAACGTTCAGCAGGTTTGATCGGAACCTGGCTCAGACCCGGCACGCCATCCATGGCTATCGGCAGCCTGATGCCGTGCCAGTGCACGGTTGTTTCCTGCGTGAGCTGGTTTTCGACGACGATGCGTACCGGGTCGCCCTGGCGCAAGCGCAAGACCGGACCAGGCACCTTTGCGTCATAAGCCCAGACTTCGGTGTCCGGATGGGTTTCGCCGGTTAACGGCGCCCGCGCCGGAACCGCGGCAATCCGAAGCTCCTGGATGTCGGCCGAGCGTACCGGCCAGGAGCGTAAGAGGCCTGCAGCGGCAAGTCCGCCGCCCGCGAGGAGAAAGCTCCTGCGCGAGATATGTAAATTGGAATTGACAAACACTTTCGATCCTTCCGCGATCTTCGATAGCTAACGAGACGCGTCGGCCGTTTGATTGCCTAAGGACACTTTAAAGGGCCACTGCGCGCTGAAGTGCGCGAACGCGTTCAGACGCTCGCACCAACCGTCAAAACGGTTGCTACAGCGTCAGCCGAGATCGATGGATCGAGGTGGATAAGGATCAGGAGGGGCTGTGCTCCCGAACAGCAAAGCGATTCTTGGGGGGAGAAGCTTCATGCTGGTCCAGGGTATCGTTGCCTGTCCGATATGCGGGAACACGACAGATACGGGTGAGACGCAACCGACGGTGCACACCATCGGCTTGCCCTTGTCGGAATGGCCACCATCACAATCGTGGCAATCGCTGTAAACATTGGCGCTCATATGAGATGAGCTTGCCATTCTCGCTGCCATGTTAGTTGCACCGGCGACAGACGCGCTGAGACCCAGCGTCACGAAGACTGCCAGCATCAGCGCAAATATCTGTCGTATCGACCGGTTGTTCATAGCGGAAATGATGGCGCTAAATATGGTCAAAATCAAGGAGGCCGGTCGGCCGCGCTTCCGGGGAAGCGCGGCCTTATGATTACTTCACCTGCGTGACGGTCAATTTGCCGTTGACGCGCTCGGCGACGAACTGCACCTTGGCGCCTTCCTTCAGCTTTGCCAGAAGGGCGTCGTCGTTGACCTGGAACACCATGGTCATCGCAGGCATTTCGAGGCCTTTCAGCTCTTCATGGATGAGCGTGACCTTCTTGGCCTTGGCATCTACCTTCTTTACGGTCCCGTTGGTGAATTCCTGCGCGAAAGCGCCTGTCACTGAAACGATGGACATAACGGCGACGGCCGCGAGTTTGATAATGTTCTTCATGCTCTTGTCTCCTTCTGATTACTTGTTCGAGACCGTGACGTCGCCGCGCATTCCAGACTCGTAGTGTCCGGGCTTTAGGCACGCGAATTCGAAGGTTCCGTCGTTTGAGAACTTCCAGATGATTTCGCCCGACTTGCCTGGCGCGAGCGTTAGCGAGTTCGGGTTGTCGTGCTCCATTTCCGGAAACTTTGCCATGACTGCCTTATGCTCAAGGTTCGCCTTCTGCTCATCAAGAACGAACTCGTGATCGAGTTCTCCATCGTTCTTGATCGTGAAACGGATGGTCTGCCCCTTTCGGACTTTGAAGTTGTTCGGCGTGTACAGCATCTTGCCGTCCGGCGTCTCCTTCATGCTGACGCGGACGGTTTGGGTGACCTTTGCTTTGTCGCCGGGTTCGCCGACAGCCATCTTTTCGTCATGGCCGCCGCTGTGGCTACCGGATGCCAGAACTGGTGTCGCTGCTGCGGCAAGCAGAAGTGCGAGAGTAGCAATCTTCATCTTAGTTTCCTTTCAGGAGGCTCAAGTCAGCCGTGGTTGGAGTGTTTTGGGGAGACCTGCGTTTTCGCATCTTTGGCTTTTGAAGCTTCGGGGAGGCTTCCCGTCCACTCCCAGGCCTGGGTGCCGGGCGGGCTTTCGTACCAGCCTGGATCGCTGTAATCGCCCGCCGAGATGCCCTCGCGGACCTTCACCACCGAGAACATGCCGCCCATTTCGATGGGGCCGTGGGGACCCCAACCGGTCATCATGGGAACGGTGTTCTCCGGTATTTCCATCGACATTTCGCCCATATCCGCCATGCCCGCGGTGCCCATCGGCATGTATTCGGGGCGGATCTGGCGGATTTTTTTCGCGACTTCCTTCTTGTCGACGCCGATGAACGTCGGGATGTCGTGCCCCATGGCGTTCATCGTATGGTGCGACTTATGGCAGTGGATCGCCCAGTCGCCGACATACTTGGCATCGAACTCGTAAGCGCGCATGGCGCCGACCGGGATGTCGATGCTGACCTCGGGCCAGCGCGCCTCGGGGCGTACCCAGCCACCGTCGGTGCAGGTAACCTCGAAGTCGTAGCCGTGCATGTGGATTGGATGGTTCGTCATCGTCAGGTTGCCGACCCGGACCCGGACCTTGTCGTTCTTCGACACGACGAGCGGGTCGATGCCCGGGAAAACGCGGCTGTTCCAGGTCCAAAGATTGAAGTCGGTCATCTCCATGACCCGCGGGACGTATGTGCCGGGATCGATGTCATACCCACTGAGGAGGAAGACAAAGTCACGGTCGACCGGCATGAATGTCGGGTCTTTGGGATGGACGACGAAGAAGCCCATCATGCCCATCGCCATCTGCACCATCTCGTCGGAGTGCGGATGGTACATGAAGGTGCCGGACTTCACGAGATCGAACTCGTAGACGAAGGTCTTGCCGACCGGGATGTGCGGCTGGGAAAGTCCGCCGACCCCGTCCATGCCCGACGGCAGGATCATGCCGTGCCAGTGGACGGTCGTGTGCTCCGGCAGCTTGTTGGTGACGAAGATGCGGACGCGGTCGCCTTCCACCGCCTCGATCGTCGGCCCTGGCGACTGGCCATTGTAGCCCCAGAGGTATGCAGTCATGCCTTCGGCCATCTCCCGCTCGACCGGCTCCGCAACGAGATGGAACTCCTTGACGCCGTTGTTCATCCGGAATGGCAGGGTCCAGCCATTAAGTGTGACGACCGGATTGTAGTCGGGACCAGTCGTCGGACGCACGGGCGTCTGTGTGGCCGCCGAATCCATGACCGCCGCCTCCGGAAGGCCCATGTTCGATGTCTGCCCCCAGGCCTGCGAGGAGACGAGGGCGGCACCGGCGGCGCCAGCGCCAAGCAGTTGTCTTCTACTGAACATTCTCGTTTCCTTTTTCAGTGCCCGCCGCTTTCGGCGGCTTCAGCGGTTGCGAGTTCGGTCTCCGCGGCGGCCGAACCCGTGCTGCCGCCGTAAATGACGGGAGCGAGGTTTGCCTCCGCGAGCCAGAAATCACGCTTGGCATTCACGGCCAGGATCGTGGAGTCTATCTTCTCGCGGGTATCCGCGATCAGCTCGAAGGTGCTGGTGATCATGCCGTTGTAGGTGAGGAGCGACTGGTCCTCGATGGCCTTGCGAAGCGGCAGGACATTGTTCCGGTAGTGCCGTGCAATGTCGTAGTTGGATTTATATGCCACGTAAGCGGACCGAGCTTCGGAACGGACGTTGACCGCCATCTCCGCCAGCTGGTTTGCCGCACGCATATAAGCCAACTCGCCCTTCCGCAGGCGCGCTTGGCCGGAGTCGAAGATTGGGATGGTGAACTCCAACCCGGCCGACCTGGAGATATCCGACAGGATTCTACCATCCTCGCGTTCGCGTTCCTTTTCCCAAGTGCCGACCAGTTCGATATCGGTAACGATGCGGGTCACGTCCTCGAGCTTGTACGACTGAGCAGTCGCCTGAAGCTCCAATCGCGCGACCTGGAGGTCCATGCGTTTGTGGATGGCTTCAGCCTCGATGTCGTCGCGCTTGATCAGCGATTTTGGAGGCGAGGGGAGCCGGTTCGGGATCTGGAACTCGATGTCGGAGCCGGAGAGGCCCATCAGCCTGATCAACTCTTCCTTCGCCAGCTTTGCTTCCAGGCGCGCCTTCGCTGTCTCGCCGGTCAGCTCAGCATAGAAGACGTGCTCGCGCGCCTGGTCGGCCTTCGTCATCGACCCGGCCTCGCCGATTTTCTTGGCCAGTTCCGACGAAGCGTCGGCCGCCGCTTTCGCCTGATTCAGATAGGCTACGTTTTCCCAGGCGGCCACCGCATTGATCCAAGCCCGTCGGGTTTCTGCTGCCAGCGAGATAGTTGCCAATGCGGCGTTTAGCTGGGCTTGCCGGAACCGCGTCTCCGCCAACTTGATGTTTCTGTCATAGGTCGCAAGGGCAAGAATATTGGTGGCAATCGCGCCTTCGAGCACCCGGTAGGCTTCGAGGCCCGGCGTGCCGATGCCAGTCAGGCCTACCGAGAAAGTTGGAAAGACAGAGAGCTGCGTTTGCCATGCATCGGCAGCGCTGTCGCCGAGATCGGCGTATGCGGCCTGCAGGCCCCTGTTGTTCAGGAGCGCCACCTGGACGGCTGTCTCGACATCAATCGTCTTCTTCGCCATCAGCGTTTTGACGCGGCTGCGGATTTCTTCCGCCTGTTTGTGGTTTTGTATCCAGACGGTTTGCTTGCCTGTGGCCTCGTTGCTCTTCAGCGACGCGTTCATGAAGCCCGACTCCTTGGAGGAATAGTCGGTAGTGACGCATCCGGCGGCAATCAGTGGCAGCAGCAAGGAGGAAATGAGTTTCGTCTTTGCGAACGCCATCATGCGCCTCCCTTCTTCGGAGCTTGCGCGTCGTTCAGGCCACGCCACGGTTTGGGATCGACGGGCATGCGATGGCTGTATCCCCCAATGGGGCTTTGATAAAGGACGGGCCTGACGTCGGACATCGTGTCAGGGGAGTCGGTTGAGGCAACGACTTCAGGCAATGTGGATGCGCATCCGCTCGCTAAGAGCGGCAAGGCAGCCACCAGGAACAAACGTTTCATGGTGAAATCCGAGAATAAGATCGCAATTGCGCCAAGGCGCTCTCTCGCGCATAGGCACAGCAAGGCCCGCACTGCGGGTGATGGTTCTCAGATGTTCGGTGGACGATGAAGGCTCGGCGCTTGGCCGATCGTGTCCCTGTCGTCGATGAACTCGCGGATCGCGACGACGCTTGGATGGCTCAAGGATGAGCCGGAACAGGTGATGGCGGCGACGCCACAATAATCCTGACAGCAGGAGGTCTTCGACTTTTCGGGGCCTGCGTGATCATGCTGATCGCCCTGGTGATCCACGGCGCTCACAGCGTCATGATCATTTCCATGGTGACCAGCGTGATCTTCATCGAGTTGCGAGATTTGAGCCGGGGCATCGCGATGCATGGCGGCATTCACAGCGGAAAAGCTGTATCCAGCCAGTGACAAAACCATCACCAGTCTGAAGATCAGTGCCGTCACTTTAGATGTGATTCGAAACATCCCGCTCATGCCTACAAGAATCGTCAGAGCCCGAAAGCTTGTCAATCGACGACAGCTCAAACCATGAATTCGCGCCCTTTGTGTGGCACTGCAACAACGGAAGCCAGCCTGCCCGCTGTGCAAGAACGGCGCAGCGGTGTCGATTGAAAACCGCGCATCCGGTTAGTTGGGCCGTGTCGCGCCGCCGTAATAATCGCCTCGACTGGTTGTCTTCGGCGTCATGTCCCAACCGTTGTGTAGGGCGGGATTGTTGATTGACCCGGTATACCCGTAGCTGAGCTCGCGCGAACCATTCACTTCTGTTGAAGGCGTCCGTTCCGTACCTTCATAATATTCGCCTTCCTGGGCAAGTACGACGCCAGTGAGCGAAACGAGAGCCACGACCGTGGCCGCGATGGTGGAGATAATTCTGTTCATGTCTTTTCCTTTGATGCTGCCAGTGGGGAGGGGCAGTCGCCCCTTCTGGCTCGCGAAGCGGTTTGATTTTGATCGGGAGTCGAGTTGGTCAGGTTCGATGAGAGGCGAATTCAGCGACGGTCTCTGTTCCGGCGCCATTCCTGCTTAGGGTCCAAGATCGTCACGGTACCGAACTGCTTGTTCGTCCGCTGAACCTTGCCATTGCCAAGCACCTCGAAGGTCACGTTCGGATCGGAGCTGGCCGTTGCTATTTCCCCGGGATTGCCGTGACCCTGGACAATCTTATCCACCTGGGACGCAGCCGGACTCAATGATCCATTTGCAAAGGCGCTCGACGTAACGACTGTGAATACGATAGCTGTGATAACCAGCTTGGATTTCATGATCTTTTCCTCGTTCAACGCTGCCGGGTTGCAGCGTGGAGAAGGTAGATCGGTCGATTGTCCGCCACCTTTCCTGGACTTTACATTTTTGTAAGTTTGAGGAATGGGCCAGCGCCGCAACAAAGCCCGAATCATTCGGCTTTGGGACCGATAAGAACCGTTGCAACCGGAATTTTCCTCGGTCACCGCACGCCCATGAAAATCCTTCTGATCGAAGACGACGAGAAGACTGGCAGCTATATCGCGAAGGGCCTGACGACAGCGGGCCATGTCGTCGACTGGCTTCGCGACGGCCGGGATGGTCTCGCCGCAGGGTTCGGTACGTCATACGACGTTATCGTGGTCGACCGGATGATTCCGACTCTGGACGGCCTTACCATCGTAAAGAGCTTGCGCGGGGCGTCGATCCGAACGCCGGTCTTGTTTCTCACCGCGATGAGCAGCGTTGATGACCGTGTGGCAGGTCTGGAGGCCGGCGGCGACGATTATCTGGTGAAACCCTTTGCGTTTTCGGAACTAATGGCAAGGATGAATGCGCTCGTCAGACGCCCGCCCATCGCCACTGAGAAGACGAAGCTTAGGGTCGGCGACCTGGAACTAGATTTGATCAGGAGAACCGCTGAACGTGCCGGGACCGTGCTCGATCTTCTGCCTCGGGAGCTTTCTCTACTGGAGCTTCTGATGCGAAATGAAGGCAGGGTGCTGACCAAGACCATGCTTTTGGAGCGAATCTGGAACTTCAATTTCGACCCTCAAAGTTCCGTCGTTGAGACGCATATCAGCCGGTTGCGCGCGAAAATCGACAAGCCTTTCGAATTCCCGCTGCTCCATACCGTCCGCAACACCGGCTATACGTTGCATGCGCGGCGCTAGCTTCTTCAAGAGCACCGCTGTCCGGCTGGCGATCATCTATATTTCGCTGTTTGTGGTCTCGTACCTCGGAGCGAATGTCATCGCCTATCAAATGGTGCTCAACTATCTCGATAATCGCCTGAACTCGAATGTGATGGAGCGGTACCGCGAGATCGAAACCGCCTATGGCACTCGAGGTCCTACAGGGGCTGTCAATATGATCAACAGCCATGGCCCGGCCATCAGGGAGCAGGAGACGATCTATACGCTGAGGAATCCTGATGGCGATCTCCTTGCAGGAAATGCCGCAATAGATGGCGTCCCCAATGGCTTCTCCACGCTCCAACCCAAAGATCAGCATGAGAACGCGACGCCCTATAAGCTCTTTCGCGGCCGGCTCGGAGAGAACGATCTGGTTGTTGGCATCAGCTACGGAGACACCGACCAACTGGCGCGTATTGTGTTGGTCAGCTTCGGTTGGACGACCGCAATTGTCTTCGCCGTCGGCATAGGGGGAGCAGCGGTTCTAACCTATCGGATGCGTCGACGCATTTTTACACTGTCGCAGACAGCTCATGCCATTGGGCATGGTGAACTGTCGAGACGGTTGCCGGTTTCATCGCGAATGGACGAGATCGACGTGTTGTCGAGCGAGGTCAACGTCGCCCTGACGCGACTGGAGGCCAGTGTCACAGCGCTGAAACAGGTAACGACCGATATCGCCCACGACCTGAAAACGCCCATCGGACGTACATTCCTGGTCCTCGATGATGCTCTGCAGGCAGAGACGGTAGATGACGTAAAAAACGCCGTCGAAGTGGCCTTGGGAGAGCTCAGGTCGATTGCAGACACATTTGATGCACTTCTGCGGATCGCGCAGATCGAATCCCGCAGTCGAACCGCGCATTTTGGTATGGTCGACCTGAATGCGCTGGTCCGTGACATATTCGAAATACACGAAGCCATTGCCTCCGACGAAGGGTATTCGCTCAGGTTTCGTGAGGCTGAAACCAACTGTCACCTCAGCGGCGATCCCGATCTTGTCAGCCAGATGTTGGTCAATCTGCTGGCGAACGCCATGCGCCACACCCCAGCGGGCTCAACGATTGTCTTGGAGGTGGCGCGGCGAGCTGACCTTATTTACCTGACGGTTTCTGACAATGGACCTGGGATTCCGGAGGAAGAACGGGTGCGGGTCTTTGATCGGTTTTACCGTTTGGAGAAGAGCAGAACCACGACCGGATCCGGCCTCGGGTTGAGCCTGGTCAAGGCAATTGCCGACCTTCATCGGGCGACCGTGGCGCTCTACGACAGCGCGCCCGGATTGACCGTTGCGGTCGCCTTTCCAAGCGTTGAGATTTGGCCCTAGACCCAGTGCGGAAGCAACTCGTGCAATCGCCTCTCCTCTTTTCGTCGCATTGCTGGTGATGAGACCGAAGCAATTGTCCGACGCCTAAAGCCTTGATGGGGCTGCTGTTGCTATGGTGAAACGAGCGCTGCGTCCGGGCGGGCGGATACCATGGATACGGTCCTGGGGATTGCCAAGGTATGGTGGCGGCTCCACGTATGTACGAGAACATTCTCGAAACCGCCACTATGTGCGTCGACATTCTCGATGATGGTGGGGCAGGCACGGCACATTAACATGATCGTTGCTGTGGATCATGTCCTCGCAGAGAAACGGTTTCCGCCGGAGGGCCAACTGTGGACTACGCCAGTTTTTGCGAAGAGATTTGCGGCGGTCGGATGAAGCGGAGGCCCTCGCGGCAAATCGGGAAGCCTGTCCTCATCGCGGTTTTCATTTCCGCTATCGCGCCCGCACTTAGTCTGCCAGGGACCGCAGGTGCCCATATGGCACCTTCGGGCTGGGTTTATCCGGTGCAGTGTTGCAGCAATCGGGATTGTGAACCTGTTCATGATGCTCGCATCATTGAGGGGCCACAGGGTTATGTCGTTCAGGATAGTGCGAGATCATCGGGTATCGCGACGAGCGCGTGAAGAAGTCACCAGATGATGAATTTCATCTTTGCAGGGCAAAAAGCCAGGTTTCGTCTCGGGCCATCTGTCTGTTTGTTCCTCCACGATCCTTCTAAGTGACTAAGAAACCGGGGCGTCGGCGGTTGGAGCGGTAGCATCTCAACACGAGAGCCGGCTTGGTTCACTCGGCAAGTGAAGCAAGCTCCATTTTGATGGCTCGGTCGGGAACCTTTATCGGGGGCTAGGGTTTTCGCAACGAAAGCGAGAACGCTGGATGATCCCAAGAACTTCATTGAAGGTTGTTCTAGCGGTCTGTGCCGTGGCGATGCTGATCGTCAATGCATGGGCAATGACACCTGCTCTTGCTGCATCCAACATCGACTGTCAGCATGTTCATGCTTCATCGTCGATCGGCACTGGCCATCAATCGGTGCCATCGCCTGCCTGTTGCGCGGACAGGCATTGCTGCCCGATGCAGCCTCATCTTCCGACGGCTGGCCAGCCTAAACCGCTGGAAGATGAATATCAGTCCGTCATTAAGGAAGTGCAGCCGCTGCTTCTCATCAGGGCAATCGATCCGCCTCCACGGGCTCTCCAGACGTGATTTCCTTCCAGGTTCACAAGATAGGAGTCCGAAAAATGAACACGCTCAGCAATTCATCCGTAATCGCGGTGTCGCTAGCAGCTGTCGTAGCCTTCATTCCGTCGGCCGCCGCGGCGCAAATGGCTTACCCGGAAAAATGCAAGTCGGAAATGTCCATGTCCGGTGACATGGCCATGCAAGGTCATAACATGCAGATGCCGGAAATGACCGATTATCAGAAAGAGTCGATGGAAGGCATGAAGGCCATGGGCATGAACATGATGCAGGGGATGATGAAAAAGGATCCTGATGTCTCGTTCGTCTGCGGCATGATCGCTCATCACATGGGAGCAATCAGCATGGCCGAAGTGGAGCTGAAACACGGCGATAACGCCGAGGCTAAAGCCGCTGCCCAGAAGATCATCGACGATCAGACCAAGGAAGTCGAAGAACTGACCAACTGGGTCGACAAGGAAGTGAAGTGAGGAGGCGGCCATGCATCATCTATCACCTGAAATGAAGACCTGCATCGACAACTGCCTCGCTTGCTACAGCGAGTGTCTTTCGACGGCCATGGGCCATTGCCTCGAAATGGGCGGCCAGCATACGGAGCCGAAGCACTTCAAGCTCATGATGGCCTGCGCGGAAATCTGCAGGACATCGGCCCACTTCATGCTGATCGGCTCGGATCATCACAAACACACATGCCGCGAATGCGCTGAAATCTGCCGGCAATGCGCCGACGACTGCGAACGCATTGGCGACATGCAGAGCTGTGTGGACGCCTGCCGCAAGTGCGCGGAGAGCTGTGAGAGAATGGCGGCCTGAAATGAAGCGGAGGGCGATAGTTCGCCCTCCGCTTTAAACACGCTGGAACCTTCTGCCCGGCGGTCTCCATCTGCCCTTAGTCGAGGCGTGCGCGGATCGCGTTCATTTGCTCGATCTCCGCGCGCTGGCCTCGAGAAATCTCATCACATAGCGTGATGAGCTCGCTATCCTGGAGGTTGGCCTCCCGGCACATGAGGATTGCACCAGAATGATGCGGAATCATCGAGGCGATGAATTGCCGATCGCCAACGAGCGCCTGAGTGCGGGTGCCGGAGAAGGCAACCAGGAAAAGGATCGCCAGGCCAATATGAATGGCTGCGTTCAACCTCTTGTTTGCGTACATGTTGCCCATGGTCGCGAGCATGATGATCGCCATCGGGGCCACCATGGTCAGTGCCATGTAGAGCATATTGATATTGTTTCGGAAATCGCCCCAACCGTCGATCATTGAGAACATGACGAAGTACATGACGATGAGGCTGAGGACCATGTTGACCGCGAACATGGCATAATGGTGCCTGCTCATCTGTTCATGGCCTGCGGTGTGATGATCGCGCATGAGACTATCCTTGGACTTCAGGCGCGGTGTTCGACTGTGATAGATCTTCACGCCGAAGGCGCCATGTTTGGGAGGGATGTGTCACGTCAACCTCAAGGGCCCCGTTTGGTTCCCCGCATTGTCAAAACCTCCCCCGATGAGACATTGCGTCCGGCTACGACATCCTAGGCAAGCAGGAGTTTTGCCCCCGAGACAAACAATACGCCCGCCAGAAGATAGCGCAGGGCGGCGTCAGGCAAATAGCGGCTGCCCAGCAAGGCGCCGACAACGCCGCCGATAGCGACTGAAACCATCCATAGGGGAAGGGGGGCGGGCATCGTATCTAGGGTGGCATGGGCGCCGATCAATGCCGCCGCGGAGTTGAGGAAATTATAGACGGCCGTCACTGCCGCCGTCCGGCGGAGGTTCACCCATCGCATCGAGATGATGATAGGCGCAAGGAAGATTCCTCCGCCGGTGCCTGTCGAACCGGAGATGAAACCTATGGCAGCGCCAACCGCGAGCGCGGGAAAAAAGGGCGGCTCGGTGTGATGGATATCCTGAACGGACGAGGACCGCTTCGCCGACCGGATCATCTGGATCGCTGATAGAACAAGGATAACGCCCACCAGCGGATAGTAGAGGGCGGTCGGAAACTGAACTGCGCCCCCAAGCAGCGAGAAGGGAACTCCGAGGATCGCGAAAGGGTAGAATGCCCGCCACGAGAGCAGACCCATGCGCCAGAACTGTAAGGTGCCGATGGCGGCCACCAGAAGGTTGAGCGCAAGAGCGGTCACCTTCATTGGTGCCGCAGCCATTCCAAACAAGCCCATGGCGGCCAGATATCCGGACGCGCCCGCCTGACCGACCGATGCGTATAGCAGGGCAATAACCAGGAATAGAACAGCGAGCCAGCCCGCCTCGTCGTTAACAAACATTGTCAGCCCCGACTCGCGATAGTTGTGCAGGCTACCAAAGCATCAAACCGGCTCCGACGGGAGGCGTTCGTATTCGGGTCGCAAGTTTACCGATGGCGCGAGTGTCTCGGAAAAATTCTCCGGCCAATTGAACCCTTTCTGCCGGCACAGACATCGTGGTCCGGTTGCCCGCACTCCCTAGATCAAGAGGTGCGATCCTTATCGTCGTGACCTCCATGTCCGCCATGACCATGGAAGAAATGCATGAGCGGGCAAGCCAGAAGGAGGAGATAAGGAGCGAGGCCCAGGGCATTGGGCCAGTGTTCCCAAAGGATGAAAAAGACGATGATGACAGCGAGCGAGGTTGCCATCAGGAACCATACGCGCGACGAGTTCATAGCTTAGTGCTCCGAAGCCTGAGGGAATTGCCGATGACGCTGACGGACGACAGCGCCATGGCGGCAGCGGCGATAATGGGTGACAGTAGAATGCCGAAGGCCGGATAGAGGACGCCCGCCGCAACCGGGACACCGGCTGCGTTGTAGATGAAGGCGAAGAAGAGATTCTGGCGTATGTTCCGCATGGCGGCTCGGCTCAGTTGCTGGGCACGCGCGATACCTTGAAGATCCCCCTTCAGGAGCGTGACGCCCGCGCTCTCGATCGCCACGTCGGTGCCCGTTCCCATGGCGATGCCGACGTCGGCGGCCGCGAGGGCAGGGGCATCGTTCACCCCATCCCCGGCCATGGCGACGATCCGGCCTTCGCCACGAAGGCGAGAGACGATCTTGCTCTTGTCCTCCGGCAGAACCTCCGCCTCGACTTCCGAAATGCCGAGCTTGTGGGCAACCGCCTGGGCGGTGGTCCTGTTGTCACCGGTCAGCATCACCACCCGAACGCCTCCCGAGACGAGCGACCGGACGGCTTCCGGCGTTGTCGCCTTGATGGGGTCCGCAATCGCGAACAGACCGGCCAAGGCGCCATCGGACGCCATGAAGATCACGGTCGCACCTTCGTTTCGCAATTCCTCCGCCTTCGAAGCCAGGCTGGACAGGTCGATCTTCGCCTCGCCCATGATGCGATGACTGCCAATGATGAGCTTCTTGCCCTCGACCGTACCCGTCACGCCCCTGCCGACCGGACTATCGAAATCCTGGGCCTCGCCGAGAACGACGTTGCGTTCGGTCGCGGCGTTGACGATAGCTAGTGCAAGGGGATGCTCACTGGACCGTTCAAGCGTCGCCGCAAGTCGGAGCAATTCGGTCTCGGATATGCCCTCGCGGGGTACGATGGCAGTGACTTTCGGTCGTCCTTCGGTCAGCGTGCCCGTCTTGTCGACAACGAGCGTATCGACCTTCTCGAACCGTTCCAGAGCCTCTGCGTTCTTGATCAGCACGCCAAGTCCGGCGCCGCGCCCGACGCCGACCATGATCGACATCGGCGTGGCGAGCCCGAGGGCGCAGGGGCAGGCGATGATCAGGACCGCAACCGCCGCAACAAGCCCATGGGCAAACCGGGGTTCGGGGCCGATCAGCATCCAGGTGGCGAAGGACGCGATGGCGATCGCGATCACCGCGGGAACGAACCAGCCGGACACTTCATCCGCCAAGCGCTGGATGGGAGCCCTTGACCTCTGTGCCTCGGCGACCATCCGGACGATCTGCGACAGCATTGTGTCGCTTCCGATCTTTCCAGCCTCCATGATGAAGCCGCCGGTCTGGTTCATCGTCCCGCCGATCAGATTTGCGCCAACCGTCTTCGTGACGGGCATGGATTCTCCGGTGATCATGGACTCGTCGACGGAACTGCGTCCTTCCACCAAAGTGCCGTCGACCGGCACCTTTTCGCCAGGCCGAACACGCAGCCGGTCTCCAACAGCGACGGCATCGAGACCGATATCCTCGTCAGTGCCGTCGGCTCTCCCGCGCCGCGCCGTCTTCGGCGCAAGATCGAGAAAGGCTCGGATTGCCCCGCCAGTCTGCTCGCGGGCGCGCAATTCAAGAACCTGGCCCAACAATACGAGCACGGTGATTACGGCGGCGGCTTCGAAATAGATTGCCACCGCGCCTTCAGAGGACCGGAACGTCTCAGGGAAAATACCCGGCGCGACCGTGGCGACGACGCTATAGATCCAGGCAACGCCGGTGCCCATGGCGATCAGCGTGAACATGTTGAGATGACGCGTCACGACGGACTTCCAGCCGCGTTCGAAAAACGGCCAGCCGGCCCACAGAACGACAGGTGTCGCCAGAAGCATCTGCATCCAGTTCGAAGTCTGTTCGCCTATCACCATGTGCAGGTTGGTAAGATGCCTGCCCATCTCGAGGACCAGGACCGGCAGGGTCAAGACCAGACCGATCCAGAATCGGCGCTGCATATCGACGAATTCCTGGCTCGGCCCAGTGTCGATCGCAGGCGTTTCCGGTTCGAGGGCCATACCGCAGATCGGGCAATTGCCCGGGCCGATCTGCCTGACCTGGGGATGCATGGGGCAGGTGTAGACGACGCCTTCTCCAGCGGATGGATCTTTTTTTGCTTTCAAAGGCTCGATGGGCGTTGTGCGTCGGGTATGATCCCGATGATGATCGTGATCATGAGCGTGTCCATGGTGGTCATGCGCCATTGTCAGACTCCTGATTAGATTGCTCCGTCATAGGCGACGAACGTCATCATGCCGGTGGCCATGTGGTAGAGGTGATGGCAATGAAGGGGCCAGCGGCCGGGGTTCTTCGCATCGAATTCGACCACTACCTCGGTCATCGGCGGCACGTGTACGGTGTCTCGGACAGCGCCGGCCAACGGCTTGCCGTTGGTTGCGACGACCTGAAAATGATGACCATGCAGATGCATCGGATGCGCCATCATCGACATGTTCTGCATTGCCACCCGTACTCTCTGCCCTTTTGAAACGATGAGCGGTTCACTCGCTTCGAGCTTCCAAACGTAGTTCATCATGCCTCCGGTTAACGCCAAGCCATAGTTATGGTCGGCGGTCCGTACGGGAAGGGGAGCCACCGCCCTGAGCTGCTGTTCCAGGCTCAGATCGAGAGCAGGCCCAGGCTCACGGGCGGTCGCACTAAATTTGCGGATCTCGGCGTCTTGCGTGGCCAGTACGATGCCGGTCCGCTCCTTTGAACCCTCTCGCAACGCGAATATGGGGAAGGCGCCGGCACCGCCCGGAAGCGTCAGCCGGATGTCCAGCCGCTGTCCCATCGAAATCGGGAACCGATTTCCGGAGACTGACGCAACCGCATTTCCGTCTACCGCGACAAGATTGCCCGTGACGCTGCCGACGTCGACGGTGAACGCGGTAGCGGTCGCCCCATTGATAATGCGCAGGTGTACCTGACCGCTCTTCTCGACCCTTACGACTTCAGGATCATCCAGAGTTCGGTCGTTGGCGAGATAAGCGTCGTACTCGATGTCGTTGAGATCCATGGTCGGCATGCCCGTCATCGGCATACCCGTCATGGGCATTTGATGTTGCCCTTGCATGTTCGACATCTGCCCCATCATGCTCCGATGATCCATCGGCATGCCGTTTCCATGCCCTGAACCGGCGCCCTTCAATTCCTCCAGCAGTTCCTCGGGGGACTTGAAGGAGAAGTCGTGAAGCAGGATCACGACCTCCTGTTCGTCACGGGCGCGGTCCTCCGATGTCCGGACGATCAACGGTGCAGCCAGCAGGCGCTGCTCCTGGAGGGTATGTGCGTGCATCCAGTGCGTGCCGCCAGGGCCGACGGGGAATTTGTAGTTCCGGCTTTCTCCCGCGGCAAGCAAAGCGGCTGGATTGTCCGGAACGCCGTCCATCTCCCATGGCGGCGTCAGGCCATGCCAATGGATCAGAGTGCCCTCGGTGGTGTCGTTGACCAGACGGACGTTGAAATCCGTGCCCGCATCCAGAACCAGACCCGGTTTTCCAGTGCGGTCGGCCAATCCGAAGACTGAAGCGGACTTGCCGTTGATATCCAAGGTTCGGGTTCCGATAACCAGATCGGTCGGAACGGGGGCTGCGTAAGCGTGAGCTGAGTTGAGGATTGGCGAGACGGCTGCCGCACCCGCGGCGAGCGTCTTCAGGAATTGACGGCGATACATGAGTTGCCTCTCGATCTATGTCGCCATTGCGACGGTGATGATGATGGGGGGCTCACCGCACCGGTAAGCGTCATCAGCCGATGGTTCGAGGGGGCTTGAAGTCGGGCGAGGGTTCTTTGCCGGTCAGATGATCATGCAGATTGGCAATTCGGCCCGGCCCGCTACCAACATCCGAGCTATCATTCACCGGAGACGGAAAGGCGAGGATGCAGACTGCGCAAATGCTGCTGCTGCAAGCTTGATCACCAAGTGCCGCTTTTTGCCTTGGATGATCGTCGCCTTTATGATCGTGATCGATCGATACAGTCTGTTCCGCCGAGCACAGCTGACGAGCGGCATGGGAAGCAGGCGCACCGAAAAGAATAGCGAAGGCGAGCAGCGCTGCGCACATTCTCCAAATCAGTACTTTCTGCTGGCCCAACGCCATGGTGTTCAGCTCATTTTCGCCTTATGGCCATCTTAGAAGTTCCCCGCGTACCTGCTTTGATCTTCGTCAAGCAGGCGTTCGACGAACCGTGAACACGGCCTATGATAAACCAACTTACGATTAGAATGCCCCTTCCAACGATAGGAAGGTCAAGTGCCCTTTTGACGTTGCTCTGCGTATTGGCGAATTCTCTCGCCGCAAACGGGCAGACCATGCCGGTTGTGGCTGAGCGGCAGACGGACATGAAAGAAATCGCAGGCGCTGCAAAGACAATCTCCGACATGTTCAAAACGCCCGAAACCTATTCGGCCGAGAGGTTCAAGGCGGCGGCCAGGACGATCAGCGACCGGGCCGATCGGCGTCTCGTCGATCAATTTGCAAAGGTGACCGTGGCCGAGGGATCGAAGGCTACGGATGTGATCGCAACCGATCATGATCGGTTTGCCGAGCTGGCTAGAGACCTAAAGACCTATGCGGATGCTTTGTCTTCGGCAGCCGAACGGCATCCGGAGGCCATGTCCGATGATATGCTCATGAAGCAGGGGGAGGCGATCGGGGGCGGTCCTCTCGGCACGCGCGTGAGAAGCCAGGCATCGATGTCCAAACTGTCGGCGGAGCATGCGTTTCATTTGATGCTTCAGACCTGTACGTCCTGTCATTCGCGATTTCGGTCTCGATGAGGTCACCGCAGGCGAAGGGCTTGTATTGCAATAGGTCGAACGACGCGAAGCGACTTGCCCGCTTCGGAAGCAAGCGGTCAGGCTCCACCTAAAGCCGTATCTATTCGCCAACTTGCACCAATCAAAGTGCGTGGACGCCAAACTTGGCATCGATCGCGGGCAGGTCGTTATCGGGTGCTTTCGCGATCTCATCGATAATCGGGCAATCCGGCCGCTCGTCACCATGGCAGTGATGAGCCAGGTGTTTCAGCGTCCTCGACATCGCCTGAATGGCTGCTGCCTTCCGTTCCAACTCTGCGACATGCTCCAACGCGATGGCTTTGACGTCGGCGCTGCTTCGGGATTTATCCCGCCACAGGGCGAGGAGCGTCCTCATCTGTTCGACGGAAAAGCCTAGGTCTCTCGCCCTTCGGATGAATTTCAAGGTATGAATGTCGTTGTCGCTATAGGTCCTATAGCTGGCCTCGGTGCGATGCGCCGGGGTGATAAGTTTGATCTGCTCGTAGTAGCGGATCATCTTCGCGGAAACGCCGCTGGCCTTGGCCGCTTGTCCGATGTTCATGATCATCTCCTTTCGACGATGGCTGCCCGGCGAGCCGGACAGCCAACGCAGGTTGTCAGGGATTTACAGCGCGGAGCCGCAATGCATTGCCAAGCACGAACATGCTCGACATCGCCATCGCGGCCGCCGCAAAGATCGGCGACAGCAATGTGCCGTTCACCGGATAAAGGACCCCGGCAGCGACCGGGATCAGGCTGACATTGTAGGCGAAGGCCCAGAACAGATTCTGCTTGATGTTCCGTATGGTCGCCTTGCTGAGCGCAATTGCCTTCGGCACGCCGTTGAGGTCGCCGGACATCAGCACGATATCGGCGCTCTCGATCGCGATATCCGTGCCGGTACCGACCGCAAGGCCGACATCCGCCTCGGTGAGAGCAGGAGCATCGTTGATACCGTCGCCGATGAAGGCCACCTTCCGCCCGCCGGTCCGCAGGCGCTTGACCGCATCCACTTTTCCTTCAGGCAGGACCTCGGCCACGACCTCGTCGATGCCGAGCTGGCGGGCGATGGAATCGGCCGTGCGCTTGTTGTCGCCGGTGACCATCGCAACCTTCAATCCAAGCGCATGCAGTGCCTTGATCGCGGCAGGCGTCGTCTCCTTGACGGGATCCGACACCGCAATGATTGCGGCAAGCTTGCCATCGACTGCGGCATAAAGTGGTGACTTGCCCTCGTCGCCGAGTGCCGCAGCTTTTGCGGCGACCTCTGACACGTCAATTCCTGCCTTCTTCAAGGCGCGGTCCGCTCCAACGAGAACCTTCCGGCCGTCGACAATGCCTTCGATCCCGAACCCGGGAGTGGCCTGAAAATCTGTCACCGGCTGGAGACCGATCGCCTCGTGTTTGGCTGCTGCGACGATCGCCTCGGCAATCGGATGCTCCGACAACGCTTCCACGCTGGCGACCAGCCGCAGCACCTCAGCCACAGTGTAGCCGTCGCGAACGACCAGGTCAGTCAATTCCGGGCGACCTTTTGTGAGGGTACCGGTCTTGTCCAATGCAACGACATCGGCCTCCCGCAGGCTCTGGAGGGCTTCCCCCTTCCTGAACAGGATGCCGAGTTCGGCCGCCCGGCCGGTGCCGACCATGATCGATGTCGGCGTGGCAAGGCCCATGGCGCACGGGCAGGCGATGATCAGGACAGCCACCGCGTTGACGAGCGCAAAGCTCAGCGCAGGGGAGGGACCAAGAACGTACCAGGCAGCGAAGGTCAGAGCCGCCGCCAGGATCACCGCGGGTACGAACCAGCCCGTGACCTTGTCGACCAGAGCCTGGATTGGGAGCTTTGATCCTTGAGCAGCCTCGACCATCTTGATGATCTGCGCCAGGAGGGTGTCGCCACCCACCTTGGTTGCCTTGAACGTGAAGGATCCCGTCTTGTTTATGGTTGCACCGACAACCTCCGCGCCGACGGTCTTCTCGACCGGCACAGGTTCGCCCGTGATCATGGATTCATCGACGAACGAGTTGCCCTCAACGACGGCACCATCGACCGGTATTTTCTCACCCGGTCGGATACGGAGCACATCACCTACGACAACATCGGCAATCTCCACTTCTACGAACTGGCCATCGCGCAGCGCGAAGGCCGTCTTGGCCTGAAGTCCGATCAGACGCTTGATCGCCTGGCTCGTTTGGCCCTTCGCCCGTGCTTCAAGGAAGCGACCCAGCAGGATAAGCGTCACGATGACCGCTGCGGCTTCGTAATAGACGTTTGCCGTACCTGATGGCAGCAGGTTCCGTGCAAAGGTCGCGACCACGGAATAAAGCCAGGCTGCCGAGGTGCCGAGGACGACCAGCGAGTTCATATCCGGCGTCCACCGCAGCAGATTGGGAACGCCCTTGCGGAAGAACCTCAGACCCGGTCCGAACAGCACGATAGTCGCCAAGATGAACTGGAGGTAGAGGTTGTTCTGCATCCCGATGGTATTCATGATCAGCTCATGAACGCCGGGAATGAAGTGCGAACCCATCTCCAGCAGAAACAAAGGCACCGTGAGCACCGCCGAAAAGATCAGCAAGCCCTTCAGCGTGGCGATCTCTGAAGTGCGGCGGTCCTGGGTCTCGTCAGAGATCATTGAGTTTTGGAGACGACGGACCTCATAGCCGGCTTTCTGGACGGCTGCTTCAAGCGCCATCATGTCGGCGGCACCGGCCGTAGCGCGCACAGTTGCCCGTTCGGTTGCCAGGTTGACCGTGGCTTCCACCACGCCCGGGACCGCCTTCAGAGCTTTCTCGACGCGCGCGACACAGGAGGCGCAGGTCATACCCTCGACGCCAAATTCCTGTGTGACGAGCTTTGGCTCGTAACCAGCCCGCTCGATAGCCTTCAGAACCGCCTGCGTGTCAGGCGTGCCACTGAACTGAACGGTCGCACGTTCTGTGGCCAGGTTGACGTTCGCCGACATGACGCCGGGAACGGCAGCAATCGCCTTCTCAACGCGTACAACGCATGAGGCGCATGTCATTCCCTCGATACCGAAATCGGTGGCGGCCGGTAGGGAAGAAACTGGGGTGATCTTCGATATCGCAGTCATCGGAGGTGTCCTTTTCCTTAACTGCATAGATAGGTAAACCTTCCCAACATGGTAAGGTCAAGAGGTGTTTGAAGGATTGCCGTTCGCAAAATCTTTGGCCGATCCGCAGGACAATCTTGCTGGCGACGCTTGCGGTCATTCCGCTGTACCCGAGTGCGGAACATGACCGATCAGGCGAGAACGAACCTCGTGTCGGCACCAATGAATGACGTGGTTGCTTCGCGCCACGGCTGACGTTCTCGTCGGTCTACTCGGACATCGCCAGGACGGTTACGGCAATCGACGCGAACACCACTCCAATCCAGATCAATTCCCGTGTCGCGGTTCTCACGACAGCCGGCCGAGCGCGCCTTTTCGGCCGCAGCCGATGCTGCCGGACGAGTTGCACGTTATGTCGGAATGTCTTCTTGCGCCCGGACGTTTTTCAGCCCTCCAATTTTCGATGTTGCCGGGCCCGCCGCTTTGCGAGTTCGCGGTAGAGTGCCTCGGGCGAAACGCCGATCTCTGCGGCAACCTGGCGCCATTCACCCTTTGCTGGCCTGCCGTCGTCGTTCCAAGCTATCCAGGCATCAAGCCGCGCTGAGACGGTCCTTAGGGTGGCGATTTCCGATCGTTTCCTGCTGTTTTGCAGCTCATTCGATAAATGCATGGACCACGCCATTGCAGAGCCGGGCTGGCTGTTCAGTAGATTCCTAACATCGCCGACCGGCACGCCTGCGACTTTGGACGCAGCGGAGGCAACCCCATCGCAATGATATCGATCCGTGAATAACGATGCTTCGGCAAAGATGGTGCCCGCGGTTGCGCGCTGTAGGACGGCCATGTCGCCATCGTTCTGAATGCGGACCAAGTTCAGACAACCCTCAAGAACCACGAAGATGAACTGCACTTGATCGCCACGATGGAACAGGTGCCCCCCTTTGGGGACAGACTTGTTTAGCGTTGATCCGGCGATCAACCGGTCTAGTAATGACGATGACATGATCGCTATCATGTCGCCCGAGTGGTGTTCGTGGCAAGGTCGTTCCGTCACACAATCCGAGGTTCCCATGAAAAACCACGCTCTGGTATTCGCACTTTTGCTCCTCCCGCTCTCCGCATGGGCGCAACAAGCCCATCGTGATCACATATCGCCCTATGCCGGGGAGGAAGAGCGCGACATCAAAAGTCTTTCTGCAGACGATGTTGCCGAACTGAAGCGAGGCGGCGGCTGGGGATTGGCGAAAGCCGCCGAACTGAACGGTGTGCCCGGCCCGAGCCATGTCCTTGCGATGAGAGAGGCGCTTGCGCTGACGCCGACGCAACTGAGGACGGTGGAAGAATTGTTCGCGAGGATGCAGAAGGCGGCCATTGACGAGGGAGAACGCCTGAATTCGTTAGAGGCGAAGTTGGAAACTCGCTTTCGATCCGGGTCGATCGACGAGGTCCAGCTACGGCAGCAGCTGAACGGGATCGAAGCGAGCAGGGCAAACCTCAGGTACATTCATCTGGCGGCGCATTTGCAACTCGCTGACGTCTTAAGTCGCGATCAGGTCGTTCGGTACAACGAGCTGCGCGGCTACGCAGCTCGTTGACGGTTGGTCACTTCGAGAGCGACGGCGTGTATCCGGCATCGGCGATGGACGCACTGATCACCTCCGAAGCTATCTTTGTCTCCACGGAGACCGTTTTACTGTCGAGATCGACCTTTGCCGAGGCGTTCGGATCCGCCATTCTGATAGCCTTCTCCACGGTGCTCGCGCAGTGGCCGCAGGTCATGTCCGGGACTTCGAATTTGTACATTGGGGTCTCCATTCAGCTTGACCACTCCAATGTGGAGTTTCCAACGGTGGGAGGGTCAAGAGCGATCTGAAATTTTCTGGCCGCGCCACCTGGTCGCGGCGACTTTAGCACACAACCACTTCACACCGTCGCCGCCATGTGCGAACATTCATGCATGGTCGCGGTCATTGCGCTTCGGCGCTTCTTATTGCTGTTTGCCTTGCTCGGGGTGCTCTTCGCCCCCGCGAGCCTTGGTACGGCTATGGCGACCGTGGCTTCATCGGCTGACGGCCAGATGGAGATGGCCGGAATGCCGGAAACAGACGCCGGCATGCCCTGCTGCCCCGAAGAAAAGCCCGTGAAGAAGCCGGACTGCGGAAAACCCTGCCTTCTGGCGCTGGTTTGTTCGACTAGCCTCGTCGCGAACCTCTCCCCCGCTTTGGAATGGACGATCGACGTCGCGCTGGGCGACCAGATTTATGCCCCCATGCGGGAAAGCCTCCACCTGTCCGCCATTTCGGAACCTCCTGCGCGACCTCCGAAGGCCTGATCTCACACAAATGACATTCGAAATGGCCGCCCGATCGTCGGAGCGGTCTGACGTCAACGTCCGGGCGACGCCGAGCGCGCGCTCAAGTGAGATTCCAATGAAGACGATTATTTACAGCGTTCGTGTGGCTGTCGCCGCACTCCTGATCAATGCTCCCGCAGTCGGCGCCTTTGCTGCAGCCAATGATTATGAATTCCAGCTTGTCGAGTCCGCGGTGGACCAGGGCCCGGAAGCGATTGTGGCCGTTCGGTTGAATGACAAGCGGACGGGCAGACCGGTTCCCGATGCCGTCATTTTCACCACGCGGATGGACATGGCTCCTGAAGGAATGGAAGCCATGACGACAAAGGTGGAACCCGTCCCGTCCGAGGAGCCAGGCGTCTATAGGTTCAAAACGAACCTTTCCATGGAGGGCGGCTGGCGCTTCAAACTGGCCGCGAAGGTCCAGGGCGAGGCCGAGACGGTCCAGGGTGAACTCGTTCTGCAGGCCAAGCCGTGAGTATCTCCCGTTTTCTCCTCGGCACCGCCACGCTCGCCGTCGTTGGAGCGGCGGGCTATGCGGCCGGAACAAATGGTGTCGGCCAAGGGCACGTCGCGGCCTTTCTGGAAGGCGTGGCTGTCGCCGCGCCATCAGAAAGCGCCGGGAGCGGCAGGATCATCTACTATCGGCATCCCGACGGGATGCCGGAGTATTCGTCAGGGCCTAGAAATACGGATGATGGGCGCCCCTTCAAGGCCGTGCTGGAAAGCGAAGACATCAGCTTCGACCGCGCCGATGTGCCGCCGCAGGTCAACAAGGCGGAACGCAGGGTCTTGTACTATCGCAACCCCATGGGACTTCCGGATACCTCACCGGTTCCGAAGAAGGATTCCATGGGAATGGACTACCTGCCCGTCTATGAGGGCGAAGAAGCGGATGCGGGGTCAATTCGACTATCGCTCGGCAAGCTCCAGCGAACCGGTGTCAAAACCGCCATCGCCGAACGTCAAATCATTCAGCGCAAGATACGTGTGCCGGGCACAGTCCAGTTCGACGAGCGGCGTATTCAGGTGGTTGCCATGCGTACCGACGCCTTCATCGACGATGTCGCGAACGTAACGACCGGTGACCAGGTGTCTCGAGGCGATCGGCTCTTCTCGTTCTATTCGGGTGATATTGCTCGCGCGGCGGCAGAGTTTGCCGCGCAGATCCGGGGCGGAGCCGAAGCCGACCTGAACGCCGGAGGCGGGCTGCAGCTTCGAAATCTCGGCGTGCCGGAGGACACGATCAGAGGGATTGCCAAGGATCGGGCGGTTCCGCGGTCCTTGCAATATTATGCCCCGAGCAATGGGGTCGTGCTGGAACGGCCGGCCACGACCGGCATGATGGCCGAAGCAGGCGATGTCCTCTTCCGCATCGCCGACAGCTCCACCGTCTGGGTCATAGCCGACGTGCCGGAGTACGATCTTGCATCCGTAAAAGCCGGCCAACCGGTCACCGTGAAACTGGCCAACCTGCCGGGCGAGGAGTTCCACAGCACCATTGGCCTCATCTATCCCGATGTGCAGGCACAGACCAGAACCGCAAAGGTTCGCATCGAGCTTCCCAATCCCGACGGCCGGTTGCTGGCGAACATGTTTGCCGAGGTCGAGATAGCGACCGGCAATGACCAGCCGGTTATCGCCCTTCCGTCCTCCGCCATCGTGGAGACTGGCAGCCGACAGGTCGTTTTCGTCGACAAAGGGGAGGGCCGGTTCGAACCCCGTAACGTGAAACCGGGTATACGCGGAAACGATCTGTCCGAGGTGAAAGAGGGCATTGAAGAGGGCGAGAAGGTCGTCATTTCCGCCAACTTCCTGCTCGACGCCGAAAGCAATCTTACCTCTGCACTCAATGCAATGACGCCCCAGGAGGTAGAGCCATGATCGCCCGCGTCATCGCATGGTCTGCTCACAACCTGCTGCTGATCTTTGTCGGAGCGGCGTTGGCGATAGCGGCTGGAGTTTATTCGCTCCGGACGCTGCCGCTGGATGCAATTCCTGATCTGTCGGATGTCCAGGTGATCGTCTATACGGACTATCCCGGGCAAGCGCCGCAGGTGGTTGAAGACCAGGTCACCTACCCGCTGACGACGTCCATGCTGACCGTCCCGCGGTCGAAGGTCGTGCGGGGCTTCTCCTTCTTCGGTGTCTCGTTCGTCTACGTCATCTTCGAAGATGGAACCGATCCCTATTGGGCACGCAGCCGAGTGCTTGAATATCTTAACGCCGCGGCCGGCCGTCTGCCGGACGGCGTCGCGCCCAGTCTGGGTCCCGACGCAACCGGCGTCGGCTGGGTGTACCAGTACGCGCTGATCGCCAAGGAACTGTCTCTGGCCGAACTGCGATCGCTTCAGGACTGGGTTGTCCGCTTCGGTCTTTCCAAGGCGGAAGGCGTTTCGGAAGTGGCCAGCGTCGGCGGCTTCGTAAAACAGTATTCGGTCGTCGTGGATCCGATCCGCCTGCGTGCCCAGAACATTACCCTCAAGCAAGTTGCCGAGGCTGTCCGGGCCAGCAATCGGGATGTCGGCGGCCGGACTGTCGAACTTTCGGAATTTGAGTTCATGGTTCGAGGCAGGGGGTACCTGCAGGGCATCACCGATATCGAGAACATCGTTCTCATGACGGAAAACGGAGCAGCGCTTCGGCTTCGTGACGTTGCGCGGATTGAGGCCGTTCCCGATGAACGACGTGGCATTACAGAGCTGAATGGCGAGGGGGAAGTCGCGAGCGGTATCGTGCTTCAGCGCTTTGGTTCCAATGCCCTTACCGTCATCGACGGAGTGAAAAAGAACCTGGAGGCAGTCGCGAAAAGCCTGCCGTCCGGGACCGAGATCGTCCCGGTCTACGACCGCTCTGAACTGATCAATGCTGCAATCGAGACCCTGAAGGGCACTTTGATCGAGGAGTCCATTGTCGTCGCCCTGGTGACCATCGTCTTTCTTCTCCATGTCCGGAGCGCCTTGGTCGCAATCATCATGCTTCCGATCGGCATTCTGATTGCCTTCATATCGATGCGGATGTTGGGGATCGGCGCGAACATCATGAGCCTTGGCGGGATCGCCATTGCCATTGGGGCGATGATCGACGCCGCAATCGTGATGATCGAAAACGCACACAAACACCTTGAACGTGCCCCCCCTGACAAGAACAGAACTCAGGTCCTGATCGATGCAGCGAGCGAAGTTGGGCCCGCGCTATTCTTCAGTCTCCTCATCATCACGGTCTCCTTCCTGCCGATCTTCACTCTGGAATCCCAGGAGGGGCGACTATTCGGTCCGCTGGCGTTCACCAAGACGTTTGCGATGGCGGCTGCGGCGCTTCTTTCCATCACTCTGGTGCCCGCCCTGATGATCGTGTTCGTTCGCGGCAAGATCGTGCCCGAGCATAGGAACCCGATCAATCGGTTGCTGATTTGGCTCTATCGACCGATTATTGCCACGGTCCTTCGGGCAAAAACGATCACGATCCTGATCGCGTTGGTCGCGCTGGCCGTGACAGTATGGCCGGCACGACAGATCGGCAGCGAGTTCATGCCCGCGTTGAACGAGGGCACGCTCATGTACATGCCAACGACCCTGCCGGGTCTATCCGTCACCAAAGCGGCGGAGCTGATGCAGACACAGGATCGCATCATCAAATCATTTCCTGAGGTGAAGACGGTTTTCGGCAAGGCTGGGAGGGCCCTGACGGCGACCGATCCCGCTCCGACCGAGATGTTCGAGACGATCATTACCCTCAAGCCGAAATCTGAATGGCGGCCCGGCGTGACCATCGACAGCCTGAAGCAGGAGATGGATGCCGCACTTCAGTTTCCAGGTGTTTCAAATGCCTGGACGATGCCGATCCGCGCTCGCATCGATATGCTCTCAACCGGCATCCGCACACCTGTCGGCGTGAAGGTCTTCGGCACCGATCTCAAGGAAATGGAGCGCATCGCGCGAGACATCGAAGCGGTTTTAAAGACCGTATCGGGAACATCAAGCGCCTATGCCGAGCGTGTGATCGGCGGATATTACCTCGATATCATCCCAGACCGCATCAAACTCGGACGATATGGTCTGACCGTGGACGACGTCCAAGAGGTCATCGGAATGG
This sequence comes from Rhizobium sp. LC145, assembly GCF_001005825.1. Taxonomy (GTDB): domain Bacteria; phylum Pseudomonadota; class Alphaproteobacteria; order Rhizobiales; family Rhizobiaceae; genus Neorhizobium. Next base: position 280,852 of record NZ_LBHV01000005.1, on the reverse strand, counting down.
CTCTGGGGGCGGAAGTCGTTACATCGACGGTGGAAGGGCGCGAGCGGTATGGGGTGACCGTCCGTTATCCGCGAGCGTTCCGAAGCGATCCCCAGGCAATCGCCCGCGAGGTTCAGGTGGCAATCCCGGGTGGTGGATCCGTTCCATTGGGGGAGGTGGCGGAAGTAAACCTGAGCCGGGGAGCGACCAGCATCCGAACCGAAAATGGCCAGCTTGCGGTCTATATCTTCGTCGATATCGCCGGCCGGGATCTCGGAGGCTATGTTGCCGATGCGCGGGACGCCGTCGCCAAAAGCATTGAACTGCCACCGGGCTACTCTGTCGGTTGGAGCGGCCAGTTCGAATATCTGGAGCGTGCCAAAGCCAGGCTGCTCATCGTCGTTCCGCTCACCCTCGCGCTGATTTTCCTGCTGCTTTACCTGAACTTCCGTGCGCTGACCGAAACCTTCATCGTAATGCTCTCATTGCCGTTCGCGCTCGTCGGCGGCATCTGGCTGATGTGGTGGTTGGGCTTCAATGCGTCCGTGGCAGTTGCAGTCGGTTTCATCGCATTGGCGGGCGTGGCCGCTGAAACCGGCGTTATTATGCTGATCTATCTCGATCACGCGCTCAAGGATCGGCAAGAGGTATGCGGCAGAAGCGGTAAGACCCTTACCAGGACCGACCTGCATGAAGCGATCATGGTGGGCGCCGTCGAACGTGTCCGTCCCAAGATGATGACTGTCGTCGCCATCATGGCCGGTCTCGTGCCGATATTATGGAGCACAGGGACGGGCTCCGAGATCATGCAACGCATCGCCGTCCCGATGATCGGCGGAATGGTCTCTTCGACGATCCTCACGCTCGTCGTCATTCCCGCCGTCTATGCGCTCGTGAAAGGCTGGCGCTTACCGAAAGTCCAGCCGGAGGAAACCCAAAAAACATCTATGAAAGGAGTTCTGGCATGAACAGGAGACATTTTATCTGCTCGGCCATCGTCGCGGTCGCGGTGGGCAAGTCCGGTGCGGCATTTGCATCTCAGGCGAAAATGACGGTGTACAAAGACCCGACATGTGGCTGTTGCGGCGCTTGGGCTGACGCCATCGCAGAAGCGGATATTGCGGTGGATGTGCAAGAGGTCAGCGATCTCGATGGGATCAAGCGGAAATACGGCGTCCCGAAGGAATTGGAGGGCTGCCATACGGCTATCCTTGGTTCCTATGTCGTTGAAGGACATGTTCCCCTGGAAGCGGTCGAAAAGCTCATTTCTGATCAGCCAGAGATCGCGGGGCTCGCTGTCGCGGGGATGCCGCGCGGGTCGCTCGGAATGGGCACCGATCCCAACGCCTCCTACGATGTCGTGGCGTTCAAGAAGGACGGCAGCAGCGAGGTTTACATGCGAGTTCGGCCGAAGGGATAAAAATCGGCGTTCGCCGCACCTCCGGCAGCAGGATAAGTCGGCGGTGCCGATCTCTCGCGATCGCGGCGCCGTCCGGGTAAAATCAAGTCGCTGCGCGGCAAGCATGCCGGGCATCGAAGGGGGTTCTTCGGGTGATAGCGCGGGGTTGGCCGCACCACGGGCCTGGCTGAAGCGGCCTAATAGCCACAGAGACGTGTTAGCTTCTTTCCGATGTTGAATGGACCGGTTTGGAAAGCCGTGTGTCCGCCCAGGCGTCCATATCCTGCACATAATAGAGGGGAATGCGCCCGCTATACTGCATGGCCGGACCGCCGCCAGATGGCCGCGCCTTTCCGATCGGAATTTTCCGATTTCCATAAGGTGAGCTTCGCTCTCCTTGTTCTGGTCGGCTGCGGCTGACACCTTGCCGATCCCTGGGGGAGCCAAGGGGTCTTCCCCCTTGCTCCCCTGCAAACGCCGCCTGCACACGGCAGGGCCGCCCGCTCGCAGAGCGGTGCAATAATCCAGCGCGGTTCAATGCATCCAACCCCCCCCCGCTCGCCGTGCAGCCCGGCCATGCTCGCCGGCATTTGCCCCCTCCATCCCCGCGCACTCACGCGCCCCCGGGAGGCATGTCGGGGAGACATGCCTCCGGCATTTACGCAAGGAAAGGATTGGAACAATGGCAAGGATATCGAAGAAGGCCAAGGCCGTCGCGCTCGCGACGGTGGAAGACGTGGCAGCGGATGTGGAAACCCGCAGCGTCGGAGAAGCGGGAGTGAATGCGGTGGCGGATTTGCCAGCGCAGGAACCGGACGTCATTGCGTTCGACGCGGAAAACGTCGCGGATGTGGAAACTATTCCGACGGACACCGCCCCGGAAGCGGCAGCGGATGTCGCTGCGGCTGCGGATACCGCATCGGAGGCCGTCACCGGCGGGGAGGTCTTCATTCCCCTCAACAAGCTCAAGAAATCGCCGCGCAATGCGCGCAAAACCCCGCACAGCCAGGAAACTATCGAAGCCTATGCGGCCAGCATCGCCGCCAAGGGCATCCTGCAAAACCTCGTGGTGGAGCCGGAATATGATCCGGACGCGCAGCCCACCGGCTTCTATTTCGTGACCATCGGAGAAGGCCGCAGGCTGGCACAGCTCCTCCGCGTCAAACGCAAGGAAATCAGGAAGACGGAAGCCGTCCGTTGCATCATCGATACGGCAAACGACCCGTTCGAGATCAGCCTTGACGAGAACGTGAACCGGGCCGCGATGCACCCCGCCGACCAGTTCGAGGCGTTTCGCGAACTTGCGGAAAATCGCGGATGGGGAGCGGAAGAAATCGCTGCCCGCTTCGGCGTCAGCGCCCATGTCGTCAGGCAGCGGCTACGGCTCGGGGCAGTCAGCCCGAAGCTGATGCAGATTTATCGCGAAGGCGGCTTGAAGCTCGACCAGTTGCAGGCCTTCGCTATCACCGATGATCATGCGCGGCAGGAGCAGGTTTATGCCGGTCTCGGCTACAACCGCGAGCCGCACATTATCCGCCGCGACCTGACTCACACCCATATTCACGCGAGCGACCGCAAGGCGATTTTCGTCGGAGCGGAAGCCTATACGCAAGCGGGCGGCTATATCGTCCGCGACCTGTTCACCGATGATCGCGGCGGATACTTCGAAGACGCCGCGCTTCTCGACCGACTGGTCATCGAGAAGCTGGAAGGCATCGCCGCCGACGTTCAGGCGGAGGGTTGGAAGTGGGCGAATGCCTCGATCGACTTCCCATATGCCCATGGCTTCCGTCGCGTCTATCCGGCGCTTGTCGACCTTTCGGACGAGGACGAAGCCGCCTACATCGCCGCGCAAGAGGAACATGAACGGTTGGCGGAAGTGTTGGGAAGCGTGGACGAATACGCCCCGGACGACGAAACCCGCTTCATGGAGCTTGAAGCGGAAATGAAGCGGCTCGACAGCATGAGGGACGCCTATGAGCCGGATGCGCTTGCACGGGGCGGCGTATTTGTTTCGCTCAATCATGACGGAACCGCCCGCATTGAGCGTGGCTTCATCCGGCCCGAGGACGAGGTCCCGGAGCCGGAAGACGACGGAAACGCGGACGGTGAAACCTTGGTTGACGGCGTGCGCGTGAACGAGGACGGCGAGATCATCGAGGATGATTTCAGTCCGGACCCTGACAGCGAGGCCGACGATTCGGAGGAAGAGGGCAGGCCGATTTCGGATGGCCTTGTCCGTGACCTGACCGCGCACCGGACGCTTGGGCTTCGCCTTGCGCTTGGTGAGCAACCGGAGATTGCTCTGATCGCCGTCACTCATGCGCTCGCCGCCCAGACGTTCTATCGCGGCAAGGAAGCGCAAGCCCTCGACATCCGGCCTTACAACCCACCGCTTGGAGCGCATGCGGACGGTATCGAGGATACGGCGGCGGCAAAGCTGCTGTCGGATCGCCATGACGGATGGGCGGCGGACGTGCCGCAGGGTGTTGCGGACCTTTGGGGCTTCATCGCCGGGCTGGATCAGGTGAGCGTCATGGCCTTGCTCGCGCACTGCGCGTCCTTAACCGTCAGTGCCGTCAAACTGCCATGGGATCACAAGCCGCGCGCTCTTGAAACCGCTGACAAGCTGGCGACCGCGCTTGCGCTGGACATGAGCCAGCAGTGGACGCCAACCGTGCGGACCTATCTCGGGCGCATCACCAAGGCGCACATCCTCGCCGCCGTGGGGGAAGCCCTTGGCGACGAGACGGCGGAACGGCTCTCAGGTATGAAGAAGGTGCAGATGGCGGAAGCCGCCGAGCAGCTTCTGGCCGGAACCGGATGGCTTCCGCCGTTGCTGCGCACCGAGCAACCCGCATCGCCTGCAGCACCGCAGGCGGAAGCCGACGCCGAGACGGCTGCGGAAGCAGCAGCGGACGGCGCGTCCGAAGCAAGAAAACCGGATGCAGGCGAGCCTACCTCCGCCGAGAACCCGAATGCGGCGGAAGACGCACCCGTCTTCCATGACGCCGCCGAGTGAGCGGCCATGGCCGGAGCCGTCGCGCGGTTCCGGCCTCCTTCTTCATTGCGCCGGGGAATTCCCGGGTCGCGGCAGTGCAGCGGCCGGGAACCGCCAGCGCATCACAGGAACCACGACAATGAGAACCTATGCCGAGCAGCGGGCAATGCTGGCCCGCATGGTGAGGGCTTGCGAAGAAACCCGCAACCACATCGAGATCATCGAAAGGCAGATCATGAAGCGCGCCGAGCGCATGGCGATCACCGCCCGTGTTAAGACCAGGCAATATGGCCGCTCGACCTCGACATGGACGACTGCGGACGAGCGCCGATATCAGGAAATCGTAGCCCAACTCCGCTTCGAGCGACGTGCCGAGATCGACACCCTGACCCGTAAGCTGGAACGGCAGGAAGGCGCTATCGGCGCCTTCCGCGTCCGCTACCGGATCAACGAGGATGCGGAGCTTTGGGACGAGGCAGGGGAGGCGGCGTTATGACACGGCGATTTCCCCGCACCGAAGCTCTGATCCCCGACGAACTGCGCGCCCGTCTCATCGAGAATGGCCGAGCCAGCCAGGAACGGGAAGACTTCGACCAGCGGCCGGTCGTAAAGTTGTTCACGCCAGACGGCAGCGCAACTTGGCTGATCACCGAAGGATACGAGGAACCAGACGGCGATTTGCGGCTGTTCGGCCTGTGCGACCTTGGGCTAGGCAGTCCCGAGCTGGGCTACGTCATGTTGAGTGAAATAGAAGATCTTCGCGGCGGGCTTGGGTTGCCGGTCGAACGCGACCTATACTTCAAGGGCGAGCACCGGCTCAGCCGGTATACAAAAATGGCGAGCCATGCCGGGATGATCGTCGCTTGAAGCAGCAACCCGGCGTGTCATGTCGGCGCGCCGGAGCAACCGGCCTGTGACGATGTTCGGCGTGAAGGGGGAAGGTTCAAGATGGTTCCGTTGATCGCATTGTCCGCAGTGCTGATCCTCGCCATGTGCGCGCTCGCCTATATGCTGGCCACCTATGCCCTACCGTTTCTGTTCGCCATCACGGTGACCCGTTTCGCCTTCGCCACCGGCGCGGGATATGTCGGTGCCGGCATCGTAGGGATTGTCGCTGGCGCGGCCGCTTACGGCGTTCTAGCCTACCTCTATGCCACGCTGCGCTCACCGATCCTGCGCCTTTTCATCTCCGTGATCTTCGCGGTCCCTGCCGCGATCGCGGGCTATGCCCTCGTGCACGGCATCACCGGCGAAGCCGTTCCCTCCGAAGTCTGGCAGCAAATCTTCTGCATTGCTGGCGGCGCATTTGTCGGCCTTTCGGCGATGGCAAGGCTGGCCGATCCATCCATGTTCGATGCCCGTTAGCGGAAGGTCATACCCAGTTTTCCGCCCCCCGCATATCCAATTGGGATATACATAACTTGGTAATGTCTGAATCGCTAGGCGTCTCCCTGCGGGCCGCGCTCTACTCGCCGCCTGCGACGGCTCGCGAAGCCCCTCAGGGTCTTCGCCTCCGGTGACGATCCCTGACGCAAAGGGTAAAGGCGGGTCTCGCCTGTCATCGCCCCGGCTCGAGAGCCCGCGCCCTATCCAGAATTCAGTCGTTCTCGTCGGCACGGCAACGGCAGTACGAGCGCAGGACACGCATATCTCCGCCGTCTGCTTCGAACAGGCTCGCATAGAGCAAGAGGACATCGGGAGAAACCCGAACGCCAAGCTTCACGGAGAAGCCGCCGCTGCTGCGGCGACCACGCCTTTCACGCCGTCCGGCATCGAACGGATCAAAGTGAAGCAGGCCCGAGGAACGGGGCCGTTCTCCACCGGCTCTCAAAAGGAGAGGGAAACCTCATGCCCTTGACGTCGATGTTTTGGCGCTTGCCGCAATGGACCCGATAAGGCCGTTTTCTGTGCGGGCGAAACCCCTCGATCGATTGTAATCGTGTCGTAATTTTTTTCACTGATTCAGGCCGCACCACGGCGACCTCGATGAGGCTGGTCTGACCGAAGACCGGCAACGCAGGCGCCGCCTCGATCTTGTTCCCGCAACGTCCTTCGCCAGCTTTTTTCCGCCGCCTTCGGCTTTGCATCGCGAACCAAAAAAGCTGCCTCCGGCCGCCTCCCACTGCGTTCCCGCCCTTTGGGTGCAGGACGATCGTCTTCGGTCCACCGACCGCCATCGAGGCCGCGATGGGCGCGGCCCGATCAGCAGAAGGAAATCACGACATGGCTACGATCGGCACTTTCACCCGCACCGAAAACGGCTTCACCGGCTCGGTCAAGACCCTCACGATCAACGTCAAGGGCGTACGGTTCGTCCCAATCGAGGAGCCGGTGGAGAACGGCCCGGTCTTCCGGGTATTCGCCGGAACCGCCGAGTTCGGAGCGGCCTGGAAGAAACGCTCAGACAGGGGCAGCGACTTCTACTCCGTGAAGCTTGACGATCCGAGCTTCCCGAAGCCGATCTACGCGGGCCTGTTCGAAGCAGACGGCGACGATCTGGTGCTGGCTTGGTCGCGCCCCAACCGCCTCGACGAGGCCAACTGAAATCCGAACCGGACGAGCCCCGCGAAAGCGGGGCTTGGCCATGCTTATGCCCGCCGCCATCATGTGATGCGGAGCGCCGCGCGCGCTTTATCTCCATCGGCTGCGGATGGGCCTTGCCGATCCGGTGGGAGCCAAGGGAGACTTTCCCCCTTGCTCCCCGCAAATGCCGCCTGCGCATGGCAGGCCCGCCGGTTCGCAAAACGGCCGCCAATCCTCATAATTCCGATCTTCTCGATTGCGCTCCGCTCACGCTGGCAGACCGGTCATGCTCGCCGGCATTTGCCCCCTCCATCCCCGCGCGCTCACGCGCCCCCGGAAGGCATGCCGAGCACATGCCTTCGGCAACAACGGGAAAGGAGCAAGGACATGAATATCAGCAGCAGCCAGAACAGCCAGCCAGTCAGCAGCGGTTTCCGCGTGGATGCGTCGCGCGGCTGCCTCAACACCCGCGTCTCGTCGGAATGGTTTTCGCGCCCCGATGACGAGCGGTACTTGTCGCTCACCGAACTTTACGACGCCGTGAAGGCGCGGGCGGATCGCGCCACGGCCCGCACGGTGGAAAGCCGCGCCGTGCGCGTGGAAGCCAGTCGCGACAATGCGGAAAGGCTTTCGCTTATCGTCCCGGGGCAGGAGGCCTCGATTGCTCCGACGCATTGGAGTTTCAGCCAGCTTTGCAGCCTCGTGGGTGCACCGGCATCCTACATGCGGCAACTCCCCGCGCCGTTGGCAGGCATCAATCTGCAGCATGGCTTGCTTTCGCATCGCGCCGAACTGGTCAAGACGCTGGAAACGGACGACGGCCGGATTGAATTGCGTGCCGTGACCGGCCCGGACTATGGGCGTATCTGGGATCATGAGCTTGTCGGAGCGGTGATGAAGATCGCGGGCAATGGCGTGGGCGATACCATGTGGAAGGTGCCAGGCGTGCTGGATTGGGCGACCATGACCCATAACCCCTTCGTGGACGTGACGAAGGACACCACCACGCTTTACGCCTCGGACAGGGATGTTTTCCTGTTTTTGGTGGACGACACGCACCCGATCGAGGCCGGACGCCTGCCGAACGGAGAGCCCGATTTGTATTTCAGGGGCTTCTATTGCTGGAACAGCGAAGTCGGCAGCAAGACGCTCGGCATCGCCAGCTTCTATCTCAGGGCGGTTTGCATGAACCGTTGCTTGTGGGGCGTCGAGAATTTCGAGGAAATCACCATCCGGCATTCGAAGTTTGCGGCGCAGCGTTTCGCGCATCAAGCGGCACCGGCGCTGAAGAGCTTCGCCAATTCCTCGCCCGCGCCCTTTGTCGCCGGCATCAAGGCGGCCCGCGAAAAGATCGTCGCCCGCACCGATGAGGATCGCGAAACCTTCCTTCGCCGTCGCGGGTTCAGCAAGGCGGAGACCGGCAGGATCATCGAAACAGTGTTGCAGGAGGAGGGCCGCCCGCCTGAAAGCATTTTCGACTTTGTGCAGGGTTTGACGGCGCATGCCCGCACCAAGGCGCATCAGGATACCCGCCTTGAGCTTGAAGGAAAGGCGCGGGCCCTATTGGAACGGGCATCATAAGGGTTGGGCCGGACGCGGTGAATGACATCCACCGCGTCCGGTCCAACGGTCCGCCGCAGGGTGTCCCGAGGACCTGGTCTATGACAGATTTTCACGGCTCCGTGAAGCGCGAGTGGCGGCGCTCGCCGGGCTCCGCCCGGCTCGCAACTCGGAAATCGACCAGCCGACATGGCCGGAAGATCACGTCTCTTCAAGAACTCGTTAGAGCGTAAATCTATGTCAAGTCATTGTTTATCCTCATAAATGAGGAGAGACAGCATCGCTCGCACCGAGAAAACTTACGACGTGTCACGATTTTCCCAGAGCGCGCACCATGTCCTTTCCCAACAGCTTTCCATTCGAAACCCGCACAGCCCCAGGTCACGTCTATTCCCGACCGCTTCGTGTCGGAACCGGCAGGGCCAGCGCCCATCATGGCGAGATCCTGCAAGGCGTCTTTCTGGACGAGGCGGGCAGGCTTCATCGCGCGCTCCTCACCCTTCCATTTCCATGTGCGGAATCCATCGCCACTTTCTGGCCTGAGGATGGCAGGGACATCCGCACGCGTCCGCCCGGCCGCAGCAAGGCTGCGAAAGCCGCAGCGCTGACCTTCCAGGAATTGGGATATTCCCAAGTCTCCGGATGCCTCACCATCGAAACCTCAATTCCCGTTGGTTACGGCTACGGATCATCGACGGCGGATGTCGTCGCGGCAATCCGCGCTGCTGCGGCCGCGACAGGCGTGGAGCTGCGGCGTTCCTTGATTTGCCGGCTGGCTGTTGAGGCCGAAACAGCAAGCGACAGCATTGCCTTCGGTGAGCGGGTGGTTCTCTTTGCGCACCGCGAGGGCAGGGTGCTTGAATACTTTCCCGGCGATTACCCACCCCTGTACGTTGTCGGATTTGTCTCTCGCGATGATCCGCCGGTCGACACCCTTGCCTTCTCGCCGGCCCAATATGACAGTTCGGAAATCGAAAGCTTTCGTGTCCTGCGCGGACTTGCCCGCCGCGCTATCGTTGATGAGGATGCCAGCCTGTTGGGACACGTCGCGACGGCCAGCGCCCGCATCAACCAGCGACATCTTCCAAAAAAGCACTTCGAGGCGCTTCTTCGGATTTGTGAAGAGAATGACGGTTGCGGCGTTCAGGTTGCCCATAGCGGAAACCTGATGGGCGTTCTGCTCGACGGGAAGGAACGCGATGCACCATCTCGGGCAAAGCGCGCCGCAACGGCTGCCCGCGAAGCCGGCTTCACTGATATTCTCAGGTTTGCCGTGAATGCCGATGCCATGCCGGTATGGGGATGAACGTGCAACCGCAGCTATCCTTTCTTCTCGACTACGAAACGCCGCGCATGATCGAGCTCGGGGCAAACTTTTATGCGGCGCAGTTTCATCTCATGAAGCTCCTGCCTGCCCGCTACATGCTGGATCGCGCCGAAGAAAGCGGTGCCTTGCAGCCGGGCGGCCACATCACCGAAACGAGCTCCGGCACCTTCGCCATGGCGCTGGCCATGCTTGCTGCCGTGCGCGGATACGGGTTTACGATCGTCAGCGCCACAAGCCTGATGGATGCAAGTTTCAAGGAACGACTGAAACAGCTTGGCGCTTCCGTCATCTTGGTGGAAGACGAGAGCCGGACCGGCAATCAGAGCGGCCGGCTTGCGGAACTGCATCGGGTGCTGGAAAGCAAACCAGGAGCGTTCTGGCCAAAGCAATATGACAATCCGGACAACCCAGCCGCCTATTCGCGACTTGCCGAGATGATTGTGGAAAAGCTCGGCAGGATAGATTACCTCGTTGGCTGTGTCGGCTCCGGCGGATCGCTCAGCGGGACGACGCGCTATCTCCGTTCGCTCTTTCCTGAGATGCGCGCCATCGCCGTGGATACCAACAACAGCGTGCTCTTCGGACATGCGGCCGGTCCCCGGCTGCTGCGCGGCCTCGGCAACAGCATTCTCCCCTGGAACCTCGATCATACGCTGATTGACGAGGTGCATTGGGTGGGCGCGTTGCAAGCGTTTGGTGCCACCAGGGAACTGTACCGCCGTCGCGCGATGTATGTCGGCCCGACCAGCGGTGCGGCTGCACTCGTGGGGGCCTGGTATGCCCGAACCCATCCGCAGGAGACGGTCGTTGCGATCATGCCGGACAAAGGCTACCGCTATCAGTCCACAGTTTATTCGGACGAGTGGCTGAGATCCCAAGCCGGTTGGCCGGCCGCCACATTGACCGAGCCGACAGAGCTATCCGAGATCGTGCCGGCCGGTGAGGGCGATTGGACATACATGCGGTGGGCCCGGCGGCCGCTGTAAGGGCCTCAGCTCGTTCAACGTCCCGGTTCGTTCGCTCAATTTGGGTGACCGCTCAGCAGGATGGACAGAAGCTCGTGCCGCGGGACCGCAAAGGGGTTGACGATGGTGACGCCTCCCCATGTGAAGCCTTCATGCATGTCTTCCGATAGCAGAAGGCGGCAACCTGCCTGTGAGGTGACCGCCAGGATAACGGCATCCCATATGCTGAACCGGTGATCTGTCACGAGATCGACAGCGATCATCATTGCTTCCGGCGTGGTCGGCATGACCGAAAACGTATCTTTCCAGCTCAGCAGGACTTCTCGCGCCTCACTGCGGCTTCTGTCGGCCTTGCGCACCAGAACGTTGAAGAGCTCACCGAGCACCTGTGCCGGAATGATGACAGATGCCTGCGGGAGCTGTCGCACGAGATCAAGCGCAACATCGCGTTTCTCGCTGCTATTGACCCCTTCGGCATAGGCAAGGACATTCGTGTCGAACGCAACCCTCACCGGTCATCCTCGTAGAGCTCGTCGCGCGACCATTTTCCGGCCTGGACGATGGGCTGTTTTTCGAGGCGGGAAATCAGGGCAGATCGAGCGCCGGTGGCAGTCTCCTGGTGAGCGTCGGCGGGGAGAATGCGCGCAACGGGTTTACCATGACTGGTCACGACATAGCTGTCTCCCTCCCGAACCTCGCGGAGGATCAGGGAGAAACGGCGATTGGCCTCCGCTGCTGATACGGCTTTTTCCATGGCAGGAATCCCAAAGTAGTGATTTTACCTACATATGATCACGGGGGTTCGGTTTGGCAAGTTTTAAATTGCCGCCCCTTCATTCCGCATGTCGCGGCTTTGCCAGCCGTACGCCCGCGCCGCCACCGTTTTCGGGGATGAAGACCACGCCGGCTTGCTCGAAAGTCAGCTTCAAGAGCTTCAAATTTGAAGCGCGCATCTCTCGGCCGCCTTCAAATGCCCGGAGCGAAACCACGCTGATCGACACGCGCCGAGCCAGTTCAGCTTGGGTCCAGTCCAACAAGCCGCGCGCGGCTCGACATTGTTCAGCTGTGATCAAAACTTTCCCTTTTAGTAAGTTTGAGATTGAAAACGAAAGTTATAGCACTTATTATAATCGTAACTTAGCGCCCAAAAAAGTAAGTTACAAAGGAATATGCGGCCGTGTCCAGCGAGTGTAGCCCCGACATGAACGACCCCGCACAAGATTTCGAACTCGAACGGTTAATCTCAACCTATATTGAGGCACGGGCGACATGGCTAAATAGCGCTGCTGCCGGCGACGATCTGGTGTCTCAAGGTGAGAGTTTCGAAGCCGTCGAAAGCGCGGCCCTTGTCTTTCTCCATCATCCCTGCCTGACGTTTGCTGCCATGCGGCGCAAAGTGTCCTTCCTCCTCGATACTGATGACCTCTATACAATGGTCAGGGAAGACGAGGACGAAACTGGAGAGATCCTGCGTATCTTTCTCTCCTCCCTAATCGCCCATCATTCTACATCTGCGTCGCATCACTGACTGCGGAAAAAAACGTTGATCTCTCCTCCGGCAAGCCATTGTCTTTGCCGCCAATTTTGTTGTTGAGCGCATGAAGAACATGCAAAAAAATGCGCGACAACCGAGGATTGGTATACTAGAGTGAACATAAGGCAGTAACGCGCTGCCCTGGGGCGTCGAAACCCCTCACGAAAGTTGGTGTCGGCTGCTACGGCACCACACTCCTTGACCTTATGGTCGGGGAGCCTGTGGCGTATGCAACAGGCCTCCGGCTAAAGGCTACAGGGCCGTTTCGTGACGGTTTCGAACTCCCCGATCACCAGGGGTCAATGAGCATAGGCGGGGGCGTACCGCGAATGCTCTGCTTGGAATCCGTGATATGGCCGATATCGATCAAGGGACCGACAAGGGCTTTACCTTCTATACTTACTCCTACGGCGACGATCTGGAAAACTGCGCACGCCAGTTCTACCAATCGGTAGACGAGGCGCGCAGCGACCTCGTGGCGTTCAGGACGGCGCTGATTGAAGAGGAGGGGCGGCAACAGCCGCTGCGCGATATGAAGATTGTGCGCCTTCATACGCTGCCGGTCACCCGCGGTGCTATTGTCGATCTGTTCAACGGCATGGATGGCGATCTTGGCGGCTTCATCCGTTCGCGGGAGGTGGTCGAAGTCGTGACCGAGCCGCAGTCACCTTGAAAACCGAAGCAGGTTTTGGGGAGGGCAGGGCGCTGGGATCAACCGCGCCCCGCATTGAGTGTTCCTGTGAAGTCGTGCCCGACCTTTTAGCTACGGATTGGACCAAGCGACCGAAAGAGGTCTTGCGAGTGGCCGGCCATAGGTCAGGCCGTTGACCTTTTCCACGATACCGGCGGCGTCAATTCCGAAATGGCGGTAGAGATCGGCGATCGTGCCCGTCTGCCCGAAATGCTCGACTCCCAGCGGTATTGTCTGATGTCCAGTGACCGATCCGAGCCAGGATAACGTTGCCGGATGCCCGTCGATAACTGTTATGATCTTGCAATGCGGGGGGACATTCATCATCAGCTGCTCGACATGGCACCGTGCCGCCGTCGTCCCGCGCGCACGGGCCCGCTGCGCGGCCGTCCAGCCGGCATGCAGCCGATCGGCCGATGTGACCGCCAAAACACCCACGTCGCGCCGTCCTTCGCTGATCATTCCCGCAGCTTTGATTGCCTCCGGGGCGATGACCCCCTGATATGCGATTACGACCTCACAGTTAGGACCTGGTTTGCGAAGCCAGTAGGCGCCGTCCACCGCCCCTTGCCGAAAGCCGTCGTCGAGCCGTTTAACAGGCTGTTCGATCGGATTTGTTGAGAGCCGCAGATACACCGAGCCGCCGGTTTCATCGCGAAGCCAGGTTCGTTCATCCGGATCGCCGCTTCCGTCTCTTTGCATATAGTCGAACGCCCAGGCCATGATCACGGCCAGTTCGTCGACGAACGCCGGCTCGAAGGCGGCAAGGCCATCCTGCGATATGCCGATCAGAGGCGCGCCGATGGACTGATGAGCACCACCCTCCGGTGCCAAGGTGACGCCGGAAGGCGTGCCGACGATCATGAAGCGGGCGTCCTGGTAGCACGCGTAATTCAGTGCATCCAAACCGCGCGCGACGAATGGGTCATAGACCGTGCCGATAGGCAGCAGCCGCTTGCCAAAGAGAGAGTGTGAAAGACCGGCTGCACCCAGGAGCAGGAATAGGTTCATTTCGGCGATGCCGAGTTCGATATGTTGCCCTTCCGGCGTGAACTCCCATTTGGCCGTGGAGGGAATTTTCTGGTCCATGAACAAGTCGGCGCGCGTTTCTCGGGCGAAGAGTTTTCGGCGATTAACCCATGGGCCGAGGTTTGTTGTCCCGGTTACATCCGGCGACATCGTCACGATGCGTGCGGCAAGATCGCTGCTGCTCTTGGAAAGGTCGTCCAGGATCTTGCCGAAGGCCATTTGCGTGGAGATTTCGCGCTCGCTGCTGACGGCAATGGCGGGGACGGCGATCAGATCATCTTCGTAACGGCGCCGGCCTTTCGAGAAGAAGGGGACACTGTCGAGAAAAGCCTTTAGCCGTTCCGGGTCATTGACCGTCGCCCACTTTTCCCATTCCTGGCCCTCAGGCACGCCCATCTGAGCCTGCCATGTCGCCATCTGGGATTTGGTCATCAGTCCGCCGTGATTGTCCTTGTGGCCTGCGATGGGTGTCCCCCAGCCCTTGATAGTGTAAGCCAGGAAGCAGGTCGGGCGATCATGATCGATAGCGGCAAAAGTCTCGGCCATGGTGGTGACGCAGTTACCGCCGAGATTTTCCATCAACGTGGCCAGTTCCTCGTCGCTACGCCGCTCGATCAGCGCAGTCAAATCTCCCTGGTCGCCCAGATCGTCCATCAGCTGCTTGCGCCAGACGGCTCCGCCCATGAAGGTCAATGCCGAGTAGAGCTGATTGGGGCAGTTATCGATCCATTCCCGCAGCCGAAGTCCGCCCGGCTCTTCGAAGGCGGCGCGTTGCAGGACACCGTACTTGATGCGGACCACGTCCCAGCCGAAGGCGCTGAAGATATCCTCGATCCGCCGGAAAAGCCCCTCGTGCACGATGCCATCGAGAGACTGGCGATTATAATCGATGACCCACCACGTGTTGCGCAGGCCATGTTTCCATCCCTCCTGCAGGCATTCGTAGATATTGCCTTCGTCCAGCTCGGCGTCGCCGACCAGGGCAATCATTCGCCCTGGGTTCAAGTCCTTTCCCCAGCTCTTTGCGGCCACATAGTCTTGAATCATTGACGCAAATGACGTGATCGCGACACCCAAGCCGACGGATCCGGTCGAGAAATCCACGTCGTCGACGTCCTTGGTCCGGCTCGGATAGCTCTGGACGCCGTGATAGCCGCGGAAATTCTCCATCCTTTCGCGGTTTTGATTGCCCATGAGATACTGGATCGCATGAAAGACAGGAGATGCATGGGGCTTCACCGCCACACGATCCTCGGGACGCAACGCCGAGAAGTAGAGTGCCGTCATGATCGACACCAGTGAAGCGGACGATGCCTGGTGGCCGCCCACCTTGATCCCGTCGGCCTTTGGACGGATGTGGTTGGCGTGATGGATCATCCAATGCGATAGCCACAAAACGCGTTGTTCGATCGTTTTCAGGTGCTCGTTCTGCATTGCCAGCTCTCTCTCCCATTTATCGAGCGTTCTTTTCTCAGCAGCGACGCGGCGGTCTTAACGATGTCCGCCGGTGCGTGTCTCAGCAGGGCTTGCGGATCAGGCGCGTCCTCAAATCCCTCACGGCCGGTGCGATCAGAATGGCGACCGTGAAAAGTATCACCGTCAGACTGATCGGGCTCTCCACGAAGATCCGGGGATTGCCGAGCCCGAGGATCAAACCTTGCCGGAGGTTTTCTTCGAGCAATGAACCGAGCAGGAACGCCAACAGGAGCGGAGCCAGGTCGAAGCCGGCCTTGCGCAGTCCATAGGCGACCACACCGCATCCGATCACCACGCCGACATCGAACAAGCTATTGTTCATGCTGAACGCACCGATGACGCAGAACAGCACGATAAGCGGAGCCATCATTGCTGCGGGTATGCGCAGGAGCAGCACGAATATCCGGATCAGCGGCACGTTGAGCACAACCAGCATTGCATTGCCGACCAGCATGCTGGCAACGATACCCCAAAAAAGCTCAGGATGCTCGGTGAGGATTTGCGGGCCTGGCACGACATTCTGCATCAACAGTGCGCCCATGATGATCCCGATCACAGCATTGGCGGGAATTCCAAGGCAGAGCATCGGAATGAAGCTTGCCTGGGCGGCCGCATTATTGGCGCTTTCGGGCCCGGCGACACCTTCGATGGCGCCCTTGCCGAAGCGTTCTGGTGAGCGGGAAAGCTTCTTTTCGAGCAGGTAACTGGCAAAGCCGGCTACCAGCGCCCCGCCGCCCGGCAGCAGACCAAGGAAGAACCCGAGCACCGTCCCGCGTGCGATCGGTCCTCTCGAAGCCTGCCAGTCCTTACCTGTCGGGAGCAATTCCCTCAGACGATAGGACGGGATCGGCGCGGATTCCGCAGAACTCCTCCTCTCGATCATCATCAGCATTTCGCTGACTCCGAACAGGCCCATTGCCAGGACGGCGATGTTGAAGCCGTCGCGAAGGTAACTGATCCCAAAAGCGAAACGCTCCTCACCGGAAATCAGATCGACGCCGGTGGTCGAAAGAAGAAGCCCGAGAGCCACCATCGTCCAAGCCTTTGCGCGCGATCCGCCCCCAATGCTTGCGGCAAGGACCAGGCCGAGCAGGACGATAGATGCTTTCTCAACCGGTCCGAATGCGAGTGCCACCGATGTAAAGGCGGGGCCGACGATCGCGATCGCCAAGGTCGCGCTGATCCCAGCAATGAAGCTCCCGAAGGCACTGATCCCCAACGCTGCCCCGGCACGCCCCTGGCGAGCCATAGGATAGCCGTCGAAGCATGTCATGACGCTTGATGCCTCTCCTGGCACACGCATCAGCACCGATGTGATTGAGCCTCCATACTGCGAGCCGTAGTAGATACCGGCAAGCAGGATGATCGCACTTGTCTGGTCAAGCACCATGGTGACGGGCAGCAGGAGGCTGACCGTGGCGGAAGGGCCAAGACCGGGAAGAACGCCGACCGCGGTTCCCAGGATCGCTCCCAGAAGTGCGACCGCAAGGTTGGTGGGCTCAAGGGCAATTCCAAGCCCCATAAGAAGCTGCGTAAGGGAGTCGAGCATTACATCCTCCACATGCCCTGAGGGAGAGGGACGGACAGAAGTCCCTCAAACAAGCCCCATGTCGAAAAGGCGAAGAGTGCCGCCAGGAGAATGCCCTTCTTCCATCCCATTCGTTCGATGAGGGTCAGGACCGCTATCAGGAACAGCAGCGCGGCCAGCGCGAAGCCGACGATGTTCAACATCAGGCAGAATCCCACGAGCGCTGCGGAGTAACCGATCAGACGAGGAAGCTCGATCGCCTCCTCTTCGGGTACTTTCTCCCGGGTGGAAAGCAGGCTGGTAACGACAAGCAGGGTGGCCGCCAGGAATGGAAACAATCCTGCCGCCGGTTCGCCGTACGTCCACAATCGAAGCTCCAGAGCGTTTGCCGCGGCACCGAGCCCGATGGCAGCGAGGGCATAAGGAACGAGACGGGCGACATTCATAAGCGGATCCCCATCGCTTCGACCTGACGTCCGATATCCCCGTAAGCTTCTCGAGCCATCTGCGTGAACTCACCGCTTTCTTGGAAGAGCGGATATCCGTTTATGATCTTGAGGAAATCCGCATACATGGCAGTCGTGATCATTTCGCGGATGGCATCTTCCCACCATGCGACGATCTCTTTCGGCATGCCTGGCGGCCCGAAGAGCCCGTAGGACGCGGGAATTGCGATCGGATAGCCTCGCTCGGCAAAGCTCACGATGTCAGGATGCGCGGCCTTGGGGTTGGGGCTTGTTTCAGCCAGCAAGCGAACCGAACCCGCCGCAAGATGGGGTCCGAAGTCCGACGAAACGACCATATCGATATGCCCGCCCAACAGGGCAGTCACAGCATCGGCACCGCCGCGAAACGGGACGAATGTCGCTGTCACCTTTTCTTGGCGGAACGCGGCATCCGTTGCGATATGCGCGAGGCCGCGGGGTGCGGCCGTAGCCCATTTCAGCTTTTCCGGTTCTTTACGCGCATAGTCGAGCAGTTCATCCCAGGACTTGAAGGGGCTGTCGCTGCGGACGAAGCAGGGGACCGAAATTCCGGCGTAACTTGCAATGTAGGTGAAATCACGCGTCGAGTCATAGGGCACTTTCTGGAGATGCGGTGCGACGAGCAATGGGCTGACGGAATAAAGCGACAGGACTGATCCATCGGGCCGCGCACGGCGAACCTGGTCGGTCGCGATTGTTCCGCCCGCGCCTGGACGGAAATCCGGTGTCGCCGCGAGACCACGTGTCTCCTTCACGTAGTTGGCAACGACGCGGGCTGCGATGTCGCCCGCGCCGCCCGCTGCAAAGCCGACGACAATTGTTGGGTTGCCGGCCGGGTAGGGTCCCGACGCTGAAGACGCAAGTCGAGGACCGGCCGCCGCGAGGAGTGCGGTGGCCGTCAAAAAAGCTCTTCTCTTCATTTGCTGTTCCCTTATTTGCTTGATGAAGACCGGGAGAGCCCGGTGGTATGCGATGTGCCTCCCTAGGCCCCGATGACCTCCAGTGCCGCGTCCACGGTGCTGAACGAGCGCGAAATCGCCGCCGGGTTCGATTTGTCAACGTCTTTCAGGCCGGACGCCGTGACGACGGCCACGACAGCTTCATGGGAGCCAATGACTCCCTGCTGTCTCGCGGCGAGGATGGCTGCAATCGGTACAACGGAGGACAATTCGAGGAAAATCCCCTCCATGCCTGCGGTCTTCTCCTGAAGGGCAATAAGACCGTCGTTGGAAACCGGCACAGCGATCCCTCTCGTCTCTCGCAGTGCCTTGAGCGCCTGGAACGTGCTTCGGGTCGCGCCGATAGAGACTGCCAAAGTGTTGAACCTCGCCGTTACGTCTGGAACGCGATCAATGCCTTGATCGAGAGCAAGCGCTAGCGATCCGTGCACCTCAGCGGCAAGCAGGCGCGGCATTCGCGCTATCTCGCCATCTCTCAGCAGTTCCTTGAAGCCGAGCCAGAGGCCCGCGAGTGCGTCGCCATAGCAAACGGGAAGGGCGCACCAGTCTGGCACCGCACCACCCATTTGTTCGACGATCTCAAAAGCGAGAGTCTTGTACCCCTCTATTCCGATCGGATGGCTGCCGACGACCGGATGCCGATAGGGCGAGGTTGCGAACCAGCCAAATCGCTCGACGCCTTCCGCAAGGAAAGCCCAGCGATCGGACTTGTTTTCGAAGGGGATGACCTGAGCACCGTATTTCTCGATCTGGGTCAGCATAGGGCCGGCCGAACCAGCCGCAGTCGCAACGACGCAGGAAAGCCCGGCACGTGCGGCATAGGCTGCGAGCGAGGCGCCAGCATTGCCGGTCGAGCTGGTCGCGACGGTGCTCGCACCGGCCTGCTGTGCGGCTGTGATGGCGACGGTGGAGAAACGATCCTTGTGAGACCAGGTCGGATTATGCCCTTCATTCTTGATGAAGAGAGCAGGGACGCCGATTTCCGCGCCGAGCCGCGCTGCCGGACGCAGAGGCGTCAATCCTTCGCCGAGCGAAACGGCAGCGTCCTCTCTAAAGGGCAGCCTATTCGCATAACGCCAGAGCGATGGCGGCTGCTCTTTCTTTGTAAGCTTGCCTTCTTCGGCAATGTCCCCCCGATAAACCAGCCTCAAATTCGAGGGAGCTTCGTCGAGACATCTCGGGCAGCCGCGCGAATCGATCGGATGCCCGACCGGCAATTCGCTGTCACACCGATAGCATGCATATGCGAAGCGGCGGGTCATCAGTTCAGCACCAGGAGGTTGTTGCCGGCGTTTGTCAGCATTTCTGCTCCGTCCGGCCGGACGACGAGCATGTCCTCAACTTGCAAGCCAACGCGCCCGATTTCGTAGTAGGGGGTCTCGATGCACAAAACCATTCCTGCTTCGAGGACGTCCTGACTTGAAGCGGATAGAAGCGGCAGATCGTAGCCATCCAGTCCAATCCCGTGCCCGACGTGACTACGGTGATAGTGAGGAATGCCCTCCTTGCGCACGGTTTCCACGACCACCTCGAAGATTTTCGAAGCCGGAACGCCGGGGCGGATATGTTCAATGCCCCGCTTCACGCCTTTATTGAGAGCGTCGTACTTCAAACGAACGTCGGGGGAAGGCTCGCCGAAGCAGGCATTGCGGGCGATGTCGGCGCGGTAGTTGCGAAAGTGCCCACCCACATCGAACCGGATGATATCACCTTTGCGGAGCTCGCGATCTGAAGGTTGTACGTTCATGAGGGCACTGCGCTCACCGAAGCCGATGCATCCGAGCACCGGAAAAGCGTCCTCTTTTATTGTCTGAGTATGAAAGGCCCTTGCCAGCGAAAGCTCGGTAGCTCCACTGCTCATAGCCTCATTGAAGGCGGCGGCAATCGAGCGCTCGGTAATGCCGCCGATGCTACGAAGCCGGTCGATCTCCTCAGGAGTCTTGACCGCACGTACCCAGCGAAGCAGGGACGACGCCGGAATCCAAGTTACGTCAGGCAACTCGCTGCGAAGTTTGTCCACGTCACCGGGGAGCAAGCCGATCTCGTCGATCCCGATGCGTGCTCCTGAAAGACCCGTGGCGCGAATCTCGGCTACGAGAGCGGCAAGAGCATCTCGATCATCGGTCAGCTGATGAAGTTCCGCCTGCCGAGCACTGACGGGATCGAGAATCGTCGTGAGATCCGTGTCGACCGTGAAGGCGCCATAGCGTCGCACGCGCGCTCGGACGTTTTGATCGGCGATCAGGTCAAGCGTCGACGTACCCGTGATGACCACGGGATTATCAATTGCCGAGGCGCCCAGCACCACGAATGCTTGCGGCCCCCGACGAATCCATTGTGGGAGGCACCAGAAGCCGCTCGCATACAGGACGTTCTCCGGTGACGTAGCTACAATTGCGTCCAAGCCATGGTTGGAAATTGCTTCCTGCAATCGCACATCATTTAACAGCATCGATGCTTTCTCTCCCAAAATGTTCAATGGACTCGTCGAATCCGAGCTCTCTGGAAATGCGATTTGCCGCTGCAAGCACACTTTGAGCGACGTTGATGAGCTTTACTTTTGGATAGACTGCGCGAGGAAAAGCCACGCTGATCGCGGCCGTGATTGAACCGGCTGCGTCGTAGACCGGGGCGCCGACGGAAATCACACCTTCGAGGTTTTCCGAGATGGCTGTCGCAAACCTCTGCTGGCGAGCAACATGAAGTTGCTCGATCAGTTTATCCACCTCTGTAATGGTGCGGTCGGTAAAACGCGGGAGCGGCGCTTCGCCCAACAGGTCCTTGATCAAGCCGTCGTCCAAGTTGAACAACAGGGCCTTTCCCAAAGCGGTGGAGTGGAGCGGCATTGTTTGGCCGGGGTGGTTTCGGATAACCACTGGGCTGTCCGACTGAACCGCCAGGACATAGATGCCGGCCGACCCGCGCCGGACACCAAGGAAGCCATTGAAACAACCGCCGGCTGCCATCGCTTGTAGCTCCGTCTCGGCAAGCGTGAGGAGACGTCCTCTTTGGAAAACGTGCTGTGCAAGACCGAGGACCGCATATCCGATCTGGTAGCGGCGGGTGTTGCCGGCATGTTCAACGTAGCCGCAAGAAGCAAGGCTATTGAGAAGCCGCTGGGCAACCGCCGGGCTGAGTTCAAGTCTCCGAGCAATCTCCCGGACGCCTAGCGGCTCCCGTGCCTCCTTAAGCAACCCGAGAACAAGAAGTCCCTTTTCAAGAGATTGATTACTCGACATTTCGTGTTCCGATAATAGCAACAATGTTCCATATAATGCACATTTAAGACGCCCTTTCCTTCGCAAGTCAAGAGGAATGTTCACTATAGTGTGTCGCACTAGAGTGAACGGCTGGCCAAAAGTCGCGGGATGGATATCCGCGCGACAGTGGGATTGAACGTTCTTAGGATACGACGGGAGCGCAACCTTTCTCAGGAGGAGTTGTCGTTTCGGTCAGGATTGACGCGCGCTTATCTGAGTGGCTTGGAAGCAGGCCGTCGAAATCCTACCATCGTCTCTTTAAGCAAGCTTGCAGACGCCCTAAGCGTCGATCTCGAAAATCTTGTTCGAGCCAGTAAAAGAAGTGACGCCGATTCTAAGTAAGCTGAAGGCTTATATTTCCAAGGCAATTCATAGCTTCTTCACGTCTACCGGAGAGAGCCGGCGGATCATCTTCTCGGCGTCGATCTGCATGGCGACTGCCAGCGCCTCAATAGTATCAAGCGTCGGCGAGCTTTCCTCGCGTTCCAACTTGCCGATGTAATTGCGGTCGAGGCCAGCGAACTCGGCGAGCCGCTCTTGCGAGAGGCCCGCGGCTTGACGGTACAGCCGCAAATTTCGTGCGAACACAGCCGTGAGTTTCATAGGCAAAGCCATTCAGAATGCAGGCGTAAAAGCTACATACTATAGTAATCAATCGGCATTCGCCGGTCTTGCGTGGAGCTTTTCGTTACGCATAACCTACAACCATTAAGCGTCTACGAAATGCCATGGGGGTTAAAAGTCACCACCGCCCAACAAGGTACATCCGACCATGCCCCCGCCCGTTCGCCTGATGAAATTCGCTCCACGCGATAATTGCCGCGTTGGTTTTCTTTTGTGAGGATAGAATGAGTATTTCTGAAATGTCGACGAAGAAGAGCTTAACTCGCAGGGAAAGGGAAGTCTTATTCTGGGTTTCGCGAGGGAAGACTGCTTGGGAGACGTCTGTGATACTTAATATTTCGAAAACAACGGTGATTTCGCATCTGAAAAATTCCAGGGACAAACTGGATACGACAAACATAGCTCAGACCATTGCTGAAGCAATGAAGCGATCGGAAATCCCCTCGTAGTTCTGGCATGTCACGCACGCGGGTGGCACGGTCATCGGTGTCCTCAATCCTGAGGACGGGAATATCCCTCCGGTGGCTCTTTCTGTATTGCGTCGGGGTCAGCTATGGAAACAGAATCCTATTGGGCATCATCGGATTTCATCAGCAACACATTCGCGCTTAACCGGAGCGATTTCGCCTTTGAGTTTTTGCGAAGAAACCTCAAATATCAAACCGATTACGTGACAGCCTCTAAAGAAGGGCCTGCGGCTGCTCCGCTGATTAGCTCCTTCCCGGCAAAGTGGGGGCTCATATTTTCCGACCGATCCTTGGAAGAAAGCTGGCTTCTCCCGTCCCGTTTGGCGTCCCGACCTGCATCATGAGACGGTCATCGTCGGAGAGGTTCCTTCCTCCTATCAGGGTGGCCAGGACCTAGATCCGATGCGGCTCCTGCAAACGATGGTGGTCCGCGACAGCCGAGCCGGACTCCATTTGCAATTGTCAGGACGGGAAGGCGACCTGAACCTGTGGCTGCCACACGGCAGGACGCCCCTACGCGCGGCCTTCATTATCCCGATCGATAACGACATCGAAATCCGTCTGCACAGCATTCAGCGCGCCTTTCGGCTGCTTCAGGGCAAGCCGATTGGAGATGTAATTCGGCGGCAAAAGCTTTCAGCATTTCACCGCCACCGCTACGTCCAAATGCTGCGGGCGGTCGACGGTCTGCGATCTGGAGCCTCCAAGCGGGAGGTTGCGAGCGTACTTTTCAGCCGCGATGTGCGATCGTTTCCGGCCGTCGAATGGCGCAACGCGTCTGAGCGTCGTCAGCTTGCGCGCCTGCTTGCCGAGGCAAACGAACATATCGAGCGCGGATATCTGCGCATTCTGAACGGTGGGCGGACAAAGGGCCACCTGTTTCGAAAATCATAGACCCATCTGGCATGGTGGGACAGGTTGCAAAGTCTCCAACTTTGTCACTCCGCCAAACCGCAGCTTTTCCGCCATCGTCGCACCTGATCCGCCGCCATAAGGGCGGCCGCGATGGAGGACTGCAATGCAAGTGAAGACCGATGACAACTGGCCGCGCTTCGTACGTACACCCGAAGCCGCTCGCCTTCTCGATCTCTCACCCCGAACGCTCGAAAAGCACCGCTGCGACGGAACGGGGCCGATCTATCGTAAGCTTGGCGGGCGTGTGGTTTATTCCATTGCTGATCTTCAAGCCTGGGTCGACGGATCCGCCCGCCAGTCGACGTCCGAAGCGCTCAGGGGCCGTCCTCTGCAAGGACCGGCCGGCGACCTTGCCGCGAATGCGGCCCGCTGAGCGGACGGCTGCCCATGTCAGCGCACAGGACATATCAGGGACAGCAGCTCGAACTGTTTCGGCCGACCGGCGGCGACATCGCCGCTCGCGACGCCCAGGACCTCATGTCCTGGCCGTTCTTTTCCCTCGCCAAATCCCGCCGCGTAACGCCGATCGACTTCCGCATGGGCAATGTGTCGATCCGCGTGGAGGCCACCGTCGAACACGGCATGGCGACCATATGGGACGCTGACGTGCTGATCTGGGCAGCCTCTCAGATTGTGGAGGCGCGCGACCGAGGCTTGCGTACCTCCCGCTTCATGTCGGCGACCCCATACGAGATCCTCACCTTCGTCGGCCGTACGGATTCCGGGCTGAATTACGGGAGGCTGAAAGCGGCGCTTGACCGCCTGCAATCCACCACCGTCGTAACCTCCATTCGTCAGCCGGCCGAACGGCGCCGGCATCGCTTCTCATGGATCGCCGAGTGGAAGGAGCGGCTGGATGCAGCCGGCCGGCCGCTCGGTATCGAACTCATCCTCGCCGATTGGTTCTATGCCGGCGTTATCGATGATGCGTTAATCCTCACCATCGATCCAGCGTATTTCGAACTGAGGGGCGGCTTGGAGCGCTGGCTTTATCGTCTGGTGCGCAAGCACGGCGGTCGCCAGACATGGGGGTGGAGCTTCGACCTCGAGCACCTCTATCTGAAATCCGGCTCCCTCTCTCCCCTCAAGCATTTTGCCTATGACCTGCGCGCCATTGTCCGGCGGCAGCCTTTGCCCGGTTACCGGCTTGCCCTTGTGACCGACCCGGATCGCCGTATCCGCCTGACCTTTCAGCCAACGCCAACCGATCCGCTTGCAGCTGCGCTACGCCTGTCGCGCCGCCGCGCGGCGAGATTGTGAGCAAACTGTGGACAGACCCGTACTATCCAGGACTGGAAGGCCCGTACTATCGGGGACCGGATTGCCGTACTATCGGGGACCGACATCGGGCGTAACCGTCCGCGGCCTTTCGATAATTGACCGTCCTAACGGTGCTAACCCAGAATCCTTCGGCTTCTTCCTAACGCGACCCGCCAAAATCTCCGCCGAGCAAGAACCGATCGCACCACCAGCGGGCATCGCTTTGTACCTTCGCGGGGAGGAGCGCCGATGATTATGGGACCGCGCTTCAACAACACTTTATCGGACCGAACGCTGGTCGAACTCACATGGCGCGAAAAACGGATCGAGCATTGGATACGCTTCGGTTCGATCGCTGCAGAACAGAAGCTCGATCGCCACCGTCGTATCGTCAGCTTCGCGCCCGGCAGCATTTTCGCGTTCGTCCGTTGGGCCGGCAACGATCACGGCACGATCATCTCGCGCATCGACATCGTGCGCGCTGTCAGCTCCATTGAACCATACCAGACGCTGCCCTTCGTTCGTCCCGGCGGCGAAATCCTGCTGCGCATCCACGGCTGGCCGAAGGTCGAGATCGTGCTGAAGACGATCGATGCGATCGAGACACTCGACATTGACCCGACCGATGTTGCACCGGATCATTGGCGGCACATCTATAACCGTCTCAGCGTCAACGAGCCTTTCCGCGCCTATTCCCCCGCACAGCATCGCGCCTGGCTGCGGCGCCGCGGGGTGCAGCCATGACGGCGCGCGGTGGGACGCTTGCCGTGATGCTGGCCGGTGCCGCCCTGATCGTCGTGCCGGAGTGGAGCCGGCCCGATTTCCGCTTCATCTGGAACGCGTCGGGCAGTGTGCCGGTCGGCCTCTATCGGATCGAGCGCGGCGGCGCGCTGTTGATCGGCGACCTCGCTGTCGTTGTGCCGCCGGACGAACTGGCCGACTTCCTCGACGAACGCGGCTATTTGCCGAAGGGCCTGCCGCTCCTCAAGCGCGTGCTGGCGCTTGTCGGAACTACCGTCTGCCGGAACGGCACAGTGATCTCCGCCTACGGCATGACCTATGGGCAGGCCCGCGAGCGCGATGGCCAAGACCGTCCTCTGCCCATCTGGCAAGGCTGCCGGAAGGTTGCCGAAGGCGAAGCCTTTTTCATGAATTGGGACAGTTCCGACAGTTTCGACGGCCGCTATTTCGGGCCGCTTCAGCTTTCAACCGTCGTCGGCCGGGCTGTCCCGCTCTGGACCACCGACGATCCCGATCCGGTTGCGGACAGTTTTCGCGAGCCGGTTTCCGACGAGCCGTGAACGGCTCGCTTCTTCAACCGCAGGAGTTTTCCCAATGCCCCAGATCGGCACCTTCACCCGTAATGCTGACGGATTTTTCGGTCGAATCCGCACGCTCATTCTCGACGCCGAAGTGACCATCTTGCCGACCGACGGCGGCGACATCGAGAACGCGCCGAACCACCGTGTCTTCGCCGATGGCATGGAGGTCGGCGCGGCGTGGGATCGGACCGGCGACCGGGCAGGGGCGTATCTGTCCGTTACCATCGACGACCCTTCCTTCATCGAACCGATCCGCGCCCGCATGTTCGAGTCCGACACGAAGAAGGACTCATGGAATCTTCACTGGACGCGCAAGACGCGGCGCGACGATCAGGCATGACCCTCATGCGCTGCCATTCTTCCTGCAAACCTTCAGGCTCACTCCCCTTGATCGATCATGTGCCGATCACTCCCCTCGACCCGATCGCCCATCGGGCGGCCGTCGCGCGCAGCAGAGGTCAAGGGTGGCCGCCGATTTTCCGGGAAGCGGACAGGCCTACAGATGTTGCCCGTCCGAAAAATCCAGGCCGGCGGCGCAGCCTTGCCCTTGGCCGCCGCGAGCACGATGGCAGGCTGAGGGGCAATCGGGCCGGCGGTCTTTGCGCCGCCCTCCCGGCGCTCATGGTGTGGCTCATCGCGGGTACCATGAGCGGGACGGCACCGTGCGCGGCGTGGGCTGATCCTCCGGCACACACAATGTCGGCGGCCCGCACGGCCACGGTAGCCGTGGCGGTTGATCCCTGGGCATCCTACGTCGCGGAAGCCGGCGGGCGCTTCGCCATTCCCGAGCGTTGGATACGCGCAGTCATGCGCGTCGAAAGCGATCATGATCCGCAGGCTGTTTCGCGGAAAGGCGCGATGGGGCTGATGCAGATCATGCCCGCGACATGGCAGGAGTTGCGCGTCCGGCACGGCCTTGGCGACGATCCTTTCGATCCGCGCGACAACATCCTCGCCGGCGCCGCCTATCTCGCGGAACTGCATGAACTCTACGGCTCACCCGGGTTCCTCGCCGCCTACAATGCTGGTCCCGGCCGTTACAAAAAGCATCTCGTCACAGGCGATCCGCTGCCCACTGAGACCGTCGCCTACATGGCGAAGATCGTGCCCATGATCGATTCCGTTGCCACCGTTGGATATCGCACGGCGGATCGACCGACGCGCCCTGAATGGTCCGTCGCGCCTCTCTTCGTCGCTCGCATGTCAGTTCCCGCTGGCGGTGACCAAACCGCGGATGATCGGCCGTCCAGCGCCGGCACGATCACCGACGTTACCTCGCTCGCGCCGCCGTCCGATGGTCTGTTCGTGCGTCGTGCCGGAGATCAGGAGGTGCTTCGATGACCATCGTGTTCCGCCGTAGCGCCGCGAACGGCGTCGTAGCGATTGCGGGACGCCGGGGAGGGGCGTCGCCAACAACCGGAGGAAGGCGGGATAAAAAGCCGCACATCGCGGCTCGGTCGGTCGGTTGTTTCGATTGGCTTTTTCGGAACGTCACGCACATTACGGCGCTTGAGCGCGAGGAGCGTGTCTGCGAATTATCGAATGATTTCCGTGAAAATCGCACATCACAGCGGAAAACCCCATGAGCAGGGGCGACGATTTCCGCGTCCGACCCGGCCGCATCCGCTCCAGCAAGGCCCAAAGGGCAAGGCCGTTCATCGCCCAGGTTTTGGCTGCGGCGCAGAAGGCCGGCGGGCGTGTGTCCCGCTCCGGCAAGCTCACCTCGGGACGTGGCTCCCGCTTCGGCCGCGGCCGATTGGCGAGCGTG
Source organism: Rhizobium sp. LC145 (assembly GCF_001005825.1). Lineage (GTDB taxonomy): Bacteria > Pseudomonadota > Alphaproteobacteria > Rhizobiales > Rhizobiaceae > Neorhizobium. The sequence goes on along the minus strand of NZ_LBHV01000005.1, from coordinate 252,780 downwards.
CGCGCCAATCGGCTTATCACCGGCCGTTCACGCGGCGCCGTCATCAAGACCCGCGTCGTCCGGCATACGGCGCGATCGGCACCTCTCAAGGCTCATCTCGCCTATCTGCGCCGTGACGGCGTGACCCGTGACGGCGAGAATGCCCGCATGTTCGGTCCGGAAACCGACGAAGCGGACGCGAAGGAATTCGCCGAGCGCTGCGAGGTCGACCGGCATCATTTCCGGTTCATCGTCTCCCCGGACGATGCCCTGGAAATGTCCGACCTGAAGAGCTTCACCCGCGAGTTGATGGCGAGCGTCGAGAAGGATCTTGGCTCGAAGCTCGATTGGATAGCCGTCGATCATTGGAACACCGAGCATCCTCACGTCCATGTCATCCTGCGCGGCCGCGCCGACGACGGCAACGATCTGGTCATCTCCCGCGACTACATCAAGGAGGGGATGCGCAACCGGGCACAGGACCTCATCACCCAGGAACTCGGACCGCGCACCGACATCGACATCCGCCGCTCGATCGAACGTCAGATCGACGCCGAGCGCTGGACGCAGCTCGACCGCCAGCTTGTCCGCGATGCCGATCGCTACGGCTTTCTCGATCTCGCTCCGGCGCCGGACCAGAAGCCGGACGAATATCTGTCCCTGAAGGTGGGGCGGCTGCGCAAGCTCGAAAGCCTCGGTCTCGCCCAAGCTTCCGGCCCCGGCCAATGGGTGATTGCCGAAGAGGCGGAAGCCACCTTGCGCGAGCTTGGTGAGCGCGGCGACATCATCAAGCGGATGCACAGGGCGCTGACCGAACGCGGCATCGAGCGCGGGCTGACCGACTACGTGCTCTCCGGCGAAACGCATGGTGAGCCGGTCATCGGCCGGCTGGTCGAGCGCGGCTTGGACGACGAGCTGCGCGGCACGGCCTTTGCCGTGGTCGACGGCGTGGATGGCCGCACCCATCACATCCGTCTTCCCGACATCGAGGCGGCCGGGGACGGTGCGCCGGGTTCGATTGTCGAGCTACGCTCCTTCGAGGACGCGCGTGGCGAGCGCCGTGTTGCGCTTGCCGTTCGTTCCGATCTCCCGATTGAGACTCAGACTACGGCCGACGGAGCCACCTGGCTCGACCGCCAGCTTGTCGCCCGCGACCCGGTCGATCTCGGCGGCGGCTTTGGTCTGGACGTCAAACAGGCGATGGAGGCGCGAACCGAACATCTGATCGGGGATGGACTGGCGCGGCGCGAGGGCGAGCGTGTCGTCTTCGCCCGCAACCTGCTCGGCACGCTCCGGCAACGCGAACTGGACGCACTCGGCGAAAAGCTCTCCAGTGAAATGAACATACCGTATCAGAAACCTGCTGCCGGGGAGTATGTTGCCGGCACCTATCAGCAGCGCTTTACCCTTGCTTCCGGCCGCTTCGCGATGGTCGACGATGGTCTCGGTTTCAGCCTCGTGCCATGGACGCCTTCCATCGAGAAACATATCGGCCAGCATATCTCGGGCGTGGCCCGCGTCGACGGTGGTGTGGACTGGAGCTTTGGCCGCAAGCGCGGGCTTGGCTTGTGAATGAAGTCCAGCCCCCGCTTGATTGAAGCCGGCGCAATCATATATGACTATCGGTAGTCATATGGAGAAATGCCATGAAGGAAATTCAGCTCAAGGACGCGAAGGCGACGCTTTCCGCTGTGGTCGATCAGGCCATGGCGGGAGAGCCGACTGTCATCACCCGGCATGGCCGCAAGGAAGCGGTTTTGGTTTCCTTCGAAGAATGGCAGCGGGTCTCCAGGGTGCCGGACTTTGCCGATCTGCTTCTCGCCTTTCCTGGCGAACCGGCAGATATTCCCGAACGTCCGCGCAAGCCCGCCCGTGCGTTGCGTGAAAACGGTCTCTGATCTTGTATCTCCTGGACACCAACATTGTCTCCGCCGATGCGCCGACGAAGCGCCAGGTCGGCGTCGAGGCATTCGCCGCCTGGGTGCGCGCTCATGGCGACCGCCTCTATCTTTCAGCGATCACCATCGCCGAGATCGAGGCCGGGATTGCCCGCGCCAAAAGGATCGAGGCGACGACGAAGGCGCAGAACCTTCGCCGCTGGCTTGCGGCAATAGAGCATTTCTATGCCGGCCGCATCCTGCCGTTCGGTGTCGAGGAGGCTAGGCACGCCGGGCTGATCCTCGATCGGGCGCGGGCTCATGATCCTGGTTTCGAGGACATCGCCATTGCCGCGACCGCAGCCGCACACGGACTCACCGTTCTGACGGCCAATGAGCGACATTTCGAGCCACTGGGCGTTCCGCTCGCCAATCCGCTGAGGCAGTTGCCCACCATACAATAGGGGGCGGTGACGGCATGGACCGGCCCCGCAGCCCGCAAGTATTTTTACAACGGCCTTCGCCAACCTACGCCGTTCCCGACCTATGATATTGAAATAAGTCATGAGACCATTTTTCTGGACGTGAAGCCATGTTCAGAAGGGAGTTTCCGGCTTGTCGGCGACGCGCCTGCTATGGGAACAGATCATTGTCGTGTGCCTGACTGTCCTTGTTACGGTCTGGGGCGCGACGCAATGGGTCGCCTGGCGGCTCGATTTCCAGCCGCAACTTGGTTCTCCCTGGTTCGAGCTTGCCGGCTTGCCACTCTATCCGCCGCCGGCTGTCATTTGGTGGTGGTATTTCTACGACGCCTACGCACCTAACATCTTTCTCGAAGGCGGGGCCATCGCAGCGTCGGGCGGATTAATCGCGGTCGTCGTTGCTATCTTCATGTCGATCTGGCGGGCGCGGGAAGCGAAAGACGTTCGCACCTTCGGCTCCGCGCGTTGGGCCGAACGCGAGGAGATCGAGGAGGCCGGCCTCCTTGATGATGATGGCGTGGTGCTTGGCCGCTACGAGAGCGATTATCTCCGTCACGACGGTGCCGAGCATGTGCTCTGCTTTGCTCCGACACGATCGGGCAAGGGGGTTGGACTTGTCGTGCCAACGTTGCTGACATGGCCGGGGAGTTGCATCGTTCATGACATCAAGGGTGAGAACTGGGAGCTGACCGCAGGATTCCGGGCAAGACACGGTCGCGTGTTGCTGTTCGATCCGACCAATCCGAATTCCTCTCCCTACAATCCGCTGCTGGAGGTACGCAAGGGCGAATGGGAGGTAAGGGACGTACAGAATGTTGCCGATGTCCTGGTGGACCCCGAGGGGTCATTGGAAAAACGGAACCATTGGGAGAAGACCTCCCACTCGCTCCTGGTCGGTGCGATCCTGCACGTTCTCTATGCCGAACGGGACAAGACGCTCGCCGGTGTCGCGGCTTTCCTTTCCGATCCGCGCCGGCCGATCGAGATGACACTGAGAGCAATGATGACCACCCCTCATCTCGGCGAGGAGGAGCCACATCCGGTCGTCGCTAGTGCCGCCCGTGAATTGCTCAACAAATCCGATAACGAGCGGTCCGGCGTCTTGAGCACCGCGATGTCCTTCCTCGGCCTTTATCGCGATCCGGTGATTGCAGCCGTCACTAGCCGTTGCGGTTGGCGCATTGCCGATCTGATCGGGGAGGGGACGCCGGCCACGCTTTATCTGGTCGTACCGCCATCCGATATTTCCAGAACCAAGCCGCTTGTGCGCTTGGTCCTCAACCAGATCGGCCGTCGGTTGACGGAAGATCTTCATGCGAAGGGTCGCCGCCACAGAATGCTGATGATGCTCGACGAGTTCCCGGCGCTCGGCAGGCTCGACTTCTTCGAGAGCGCGCTCGCCTTTATGGCAGGCTACGGCATCAAAGCTTTCCTGATTGCCCAGAGCCTTAACCAGATCGAAAAGGCCTATGGTCCGAACAATTCGATACTCGACAACTGTCATGTGAGGGTCAGCTTTGCGACCAATGACGAGAGGACAGCCAAACGTGTGTCGGATTCGCTTGGTACCGCCACCGAAATGCGCGCGATGCAGAATTATGCCGGGCACCGGCTGGCACCGTGGCTGGCGCACATCATGGTTTCCCGGCAGGAGACAGCGCGCGCGCTCATGACGCCCGGGGAGATCATGCAGCTTCCATCTGACGAGGAGATCGTCATGATCGCGGGTGTTCCGCCCATCCGGACGAAGAAGGCCCGGTATTTCGAAGATGCGCGGCTCAAGGAACGCGTTCTTCCGGTCCCGGAGGTTTTCAATTCCGATGTCCCGCCCAAGGCGGATGATTGGTCGGCGCTAAAGGAGGTTCCGGCCCTGGCCGCGACCGGCAGCGCCCCGGCGAGGGGGCTGTCGGAAAAATCGGAAACAGTCATGGTGGAAAACGATACCGCCAATGCCGGCTTGCGCCGCGAGCCAGGTCTTGAGCGGCATAAGGACATCGCGCCGGAACCAGTCCGAACGCCCATCAACGAGTTCGATCCCGACAATGATGAACCGAACGCTGATGCTGTTGCAAACAGGATGCTGGCCCGCGGCATGCACAATATTGCGCGGCAGGTTTCGATGGACCCCGGCGATGGTATGGAGTTGTGAGCATGTCCGCACGACCAGGCAGAAAACAGCGACTTTCCGTCTATCTCGATCCCGAGCTAAAGCAGCAGCTCGGAGATTTTGCCGATCGGCGCGGGCATTCAAGCTCACTCATAGCCGAAGCCGCGATTGCCTCTTTCCTGTCCCCGGACGCCGACGAACGAAAGGAGGCCGCGATTAGCAAACGTCTCGACCGGATCGATCGCAGCATACAGCGGGTCGAACGGGATCTGGTCATCGCCAATGAAGCCTTCGCCCTCTTCGTCCGTTTCTGGCTGAATACGACCGTCCCTTTACCGGAGGCCGCTCAGGCTGCAGCTCGGGCGAAGGGTGGTGAGCGTTATGACAAGTTTATCGAGGCGCTCGGTCGGCGGCTCGCCAATGGACCGCGATTCAGAGACGAGGTGCCCGAGGAGGCGCAGTCGGATCCCTCGGGTTCGAATCCATAGCGCGTCGTAGCAAACGAGTTTCACGGCTGTCGTTCTCTGGGCTGCATCCCGGATGAATAGCGATCTCGTCAACGCCCAATCACCGGGAACGACTGCGTTTGAACCATGCTGGCTGTGAGGTGGAGTCAAATATTCCTTCTTTTGCCCTCGATGAGGTCGAGCACCTTGTTGGCGGCATCGAGCACATTGGTGCCGGGGCCGAACACGGCGGCGACGCCGTGCTGCATCAGATAATCGTAGTCCTGCCGCGGAATGACGCCGCCGACCACGACGACGATGTTTTCGGCGCCTTTTTGCTTCAGGGCTTCGACAAGCTGCGGGGCGAGCGTCCGGTGGCCGGCGGCGAGCGAGGACATGCCGACCACCTGCACCTTTTGCTCGATCGCAAGGTCGGCTGCCTCCTCCGGCGTCTGGAAGAGCGGACCGGCCAGCACGTCGAAGCCGATATCGCCGAAGGCCGACGCGATCACCTTGGCGCCACGGTCGTGCCCGTCCTGGCCGAGCTTGGCGACCATGATCCTCGGTTTCGCACCCAGCGTCCGGGCGTAGCTGCCAAGGCGCGAGACGATCGTCCTGTATTCCGGATCGTCCGCATAAGCGGGTCCGTAGATATCGCCGACGACCTCCGGAACCGCCGAGTGGCCGCCGAAGGCCTGCCGCATCGCGTCGGAGATTTCGCCGACGGTGGCGCGCGCACGGGCGGCTTCGATCGCCACTTCCAGCAGGTTCCCCTCGCCGGTTTCCGCGGCTTCCTCCAGGACGGCGAGCGCCGCCGCCACGCGCTTCGGATCGCGCTGCCGGCGCACCTCTTCCAGCCGCCGGATCTGGCCTTTGCGCACGGCGGTATTGTCGATGGCGAGAATGTCGAGTTCGTCCTCGTTCTCCAGCCGGTACTTGTTGACGCCGACAATGATTTCCTCGCCGCGATCCACCCGCGCCTGGCGAAGCGTGGCCGCTTCCTCGATCATCCGCTTCGGCAGGCCTTCCGCGACCGCTTTTGTCATGCCGCCAAGGGACTCGACCTCCTCGATCAGGCTCCAGGCCTTTTCAGCGAGTTCGTTCGTCAGGCTTTCGACATAGTAGGAACCGGCAAGCGGATCGACCACCTTGGTCACGCCCGTCTCGTGGCTCAGGATGAGCTGCGTATTGCGGGCGATGCGGGCGGAAAAATCCGTCGGCAGGGCCATGGCCTCGTCCAGCGCATTGGTGTGCAGCGACTGCGTGCCGCCGAGAACGGCGGACAGCGCCTCATAGGCCGTGCGGATGACGTTGTTATAAGGATCCTGTTCCTGCAGCGAGACGCCGGAGGTCTGGCAATGGGTGCGCAGCATGAAGGACGACGCCTTTTTCGGCTCGAACTCCTCCATGATGCGCGACCAGAGAAGCCGTGCCGCGCGCAGCTTCGCCGCCTCCATGAAGAAGTTCATGCCGATGGCGAAGAAGAAGGAGAGCCGGCCGGCGAAATCGTCGACGTTCAGGCCCTTGGCAAGTGCGGCCCTCACATATTCGCGGCCGTCGGCCAGCGTGAAGGCCAGCTCCTGCACCAGCGTCGCGCCGGCCTCCTGCATGTGATAGCCGGATATCGAGATCGAGTTGAACTTCGGCATTTCCTTCGCCGTGTATTCGATGATGTCCGCGACGATGCGCATCGAAGGCTCGGGCGGATAGATATAGGTGTTGCGGACCATGAACTCCTTGAGGATATCGTTCTGGATGGTCCCGGAAAGCTCGGCGCGCGAGCAGCCCTGCTCCTCCCCGGCGACGATGAAGGAGGCGAGGATCGGGATGACCGCGCCGTTCATGGTCATGGAAACGGACATGTCCTTCAGCGGAATGCCGTCGAAGAGGATCTTCATGTCCTCGACCGAGTCGATCGCCACGCCGGCCTTGCCGACATCGCCCTCGACGCGCGGATGATCCGAATCGTAGCCGCGATGGGTGGCGAGATCGAAGGCGACGGAGAGGCCCTTCTGCCCGGCGGCGAGGTTGCGGCGGTAGAAGGCGTTGGAGGCTTCGGCCGTCGAGAAGCCGGCATATTGGCGGATGGTCCAGGGGCGGCCGGCATACATGGTGGCGCGCGGGCCGCGCACGAAGGGCTTGAAGCCGGGCAGCGAATCGAGATGGCCGATGCCCTGAAGGTCCTCGGCCGTATAGAGCGGCTTCACATCGATGCCTTCCGCCGTGTGCCAGACGAGCGTTTCCGGCGAAGCCTTCAGCTCCTTCTCGGCAAGCCACTCCCAATCCGCTTTGGTAGCTTTCCCGGTCTTCTCGGACATCACGCGAACTCCATGATCAGTTCATCCACCGCCAGACTCTGGCCGGCAGTGGCCGCGACGCGCTTGACCACGCCCTGTCTCTCGGCCTTCAGCACATTCTCCATCTTCATCGCCTCGACGGTTGCGAGCGTCTGGCCGGCCTCGACCTGATCGCCCGCCTTGACGGCGACCGAGGTGATGACGCCCGGCATGGGGCAAAGCAGCATTTTCGACGTATCCGGCGGCAGCTTGACCGGCATCAGGCGCGCAAGCTTGGCGATGCGCGGAGAGCGGACTCGCGCCGTCACATCCATGCCGCGCCAGCGCAGCCTTATCGCGGTGCCGACGAGATCGACCTTCACGCTCATCGCCTCGCCATCCAGATGGAAGGCCGCATGGCTCTGGCCGGGCAGCCAACCCGTGGCAACCGAAATGCGCGCGCCGTCCGAGAACGTGACGGAGGTGCCGTCCGGGGAGGTTTCGAGATCGGCGGCCAGCTCCAAACCGGTCAGCTCGAAACCGGCAAGCGTGACCACCCATTCCCTGCCGACGACGCGGCGGTGATTGCCGATCGTGCCGGAGATCTGCACCGCACGCTCCTGCAGCACCTGGTTGACGAGGATGGCGATGGCCGCGAGCTTGCGGGCGGCGGCCTCATCCGGGCGCACGCCGGAAAAGCCTTCCGGAAACTCCTCCGCGATGAAACCGGTGGTCAGCCGCCCGGCACGGAACCGCTCATGCTCCATGACGGCCGAGAGGAAGGGCAGGTTGTGGCCGATGCCCTCGACCTCGAAATCGTCGAGCGCCGTCGCCATGGCATCGATCGCTCCCAAGCGATCGGGAGCCCAGGTGCAGAGCTTGGCGATCATCGGGTCGTAATACATGGATATCTCGCCGCCCTCGAAGACGCCGGTATCGTTGCGCACCACGGTGCCATCCTCCCGCCGGCCTTCCATCGGCGGACGGTAGCGGGAAAGCCTGCCGATCGAGGGCAGGAAGTTGCGATACGGGTCTTCCGCGTAAAGCCGGCTTTCGACAGCCCAGCCGGTGAGCTTCACATCGTCCTGACCGAAGGAAAGCTTCTCACCGGCCGCCACGCGGATCATCTGCTCGACGAGATCGATGCCGGTGACAAGTTCGGTCACCGGATGCTCGACCTGCAGGCGGGTGTTCATTTCGAGGAAGTAGAAGTTCCGATCGCCGTCGACGATGAACTCCACCGTGCCGGCGGAGGAATAGCCGACCGCTTTCGCGAGCGCCACGGCCTGCTCGCCCATGGCCCTTCGGGTCCCGGCATCGAGGAAGGGCGACGGCGCCTCCTCGATGACCTTCTGGTTTCGCCGCTGGATGGAGCATTCGCGCTCGCCGAGATAGAGCGTGTTGCCGTGCCTGTCGCCCAGCACCTGGATCTCGATATGGCGGGGCTCACTGACGAACTTCTCGATGAAGATGCGGTCGTCGCCGAAGGAGCTCTTCGCCTCGTTCTTCGATGACTGGAAGCCTTCGCGGGCCTCCTTGTCGTTCCAGGCGATCCGCATTCCCTTGCCGCCGCCGCCGGCGGACGCCTTGATCATCACTGGATAGCCGATGGAGGACGCGATCTTCACCGCCTCGTCGGCATCCTCGATGAGGCCCATATGGCCGGGCACGGTGTTGACGCCGGCTTCCGCTGCGATCTTCTTCGAGGTGATCTTGTCGCCCATGGCCTCGATCGCCTTGACGGGCGGGCCGATGAAGGCGACGCCCTCCTTTTCCAGGGCGGCGGCGAAGGCGGGGTTTTCCGAGAGGAAACCGTAGCCCGGATGGACGGCGTCGGCGCCGGTCTTGCGGATCGCATCGAGGATCTTCTCGATGACGATATAGGACTGGCTGGAGGGGGCGGGACCGATATGCACCGCCTCGTCGGCCATGCGCACATGCAGCGCGTCGCGGTCGGCATCCGAATAGACGGCGACCGTGGCGATGCCCATCTTCTTCGCCGTTCTGATGACCCGGCAGGCGATTTCGCCACGATTGGCGATGAGGATTTTCTTAAACATGGATTAATTCCTCACGGCGGACCACATCAAAGGGGGATGTTGTCGTGTTTTTTCCAATGCGTGGTCACCTGCTTGTTTCTGAGCGAGGCGAAGGCGCGGGCGATGCGGCGGCGCGAGGAATGCGGCATGATGACCTCGTCGATGAAGCCGCGCTCGGCCGCCACGAAGGGATTGGCGAAACGCTCCTCATATTCCTTCGTGCGCGCGGCGATCTTTTCCGGATCGGAGAGTTCCGAGCGGTAGAGGATTTCGGTCGCGCCCTTGGCGCCCATTACCGCGATCTCCGCGGTCGGCCAGGCATAGTTGATATCGGCGCCGATATGTTTCGAAGCCATCACGTCATAGGCGCCGCCATAAGCCTTGCGGGTAATCAGCGTCACCATCGGCACGGTCGCTTCCGAATAGGCGAACAGGAGCTTGGCGCCGTGCTTGATGACGCCGCCATATTCCTGCGCGACGCCCGGCAGGAAGCCCGGCACATCGACCAGCGTGAGGATGGGGATCGAGAAGGCATCGCAGAAACGCACGAAGCGAGCAGCCTTGCGGGATGAGTCGATATCCAGACAGCCGGCGAGCACCATGGGCTGGTTGGCGACGACGCCCACCGTCTGGCCTTCGAGCCGGATGAAACCGGTGATGATGTTCTTCGCGAAGGCTTCCTGGATCTCGAAGAAATCGCCCTCGTCGGCGATCGCATGGACAAGCTCCTTCATGTCATAGGGCTTGCTGGCGCTATCCGGGATCAGGCTGTCGAGTCGGTTTTCGAGACGGGCCGGATCATCATGGAAGGGACGGACGGGCGGCTTCTCACGATTGTTCAAGGGCAGGAAATCGAAAAGACGACGCACCGCTTCCAGCGTCTCGATGTCGTTTTCATAGGCCCCATCGGCGACCGAGGATTTCTTCGTATGCGTGCCCGCGCCGCCGAGTTCCTCGGCCGTGACGATCTCGTTGGTCACCGTCTTCACCACATCCGGCCCGGTGACGAACATGTAGGATGAATCGCGCACCATGAAGATGAAGTCGGTCATGGCCGGGGAATAGACCGCGCCGCCCGCGCACGGCCCCATGATGACAGATATCTGGGGGATGACGCCGGAGGCTTCCGCATTGCGGCGGAAGACTTCCGCATAGCCTGCGAGCGAGGCGACACCTTCCTGGATACGGGCGCCGCCGGAATCATTAAGCCCGATCACCGGCGCACCGACGCGCACGGCCATATCCATGATCTTGCAGATCTTCTGGGCGTGGGTCTCGGAGAGCGAACCGCCAAGCACGGTGAAATCCTGGGAGAAGACGTAAACCTGGCGGCCATTGATCGTGCCCCAGCCGGTGACGACGCCATCACCCGCCACCTTCTGGCCCGCCATGCCGAAATCCACCGCGCGGTGCGTGACATACATGTCGAACTCCTCGAAGGAGCCCTCGTCGAGCAGGACCTCGATGCGCTCGCGCGCCGTCAATTTTCCCTTGGCATGCTGCGCGGCGATGCGCTTCTCGCCGCCGCCGAGCCTTGCTTCCGCCCGCCGCTTCTCGACCTCACCCAGAACTGCGCGCATTGTTCCTCCCTCACGTTTGACCCCGGTTTAACGTGCATTCAAGGGACGGAAAACGGTTGAGAAGGTGCAGATGGGAAATTATAAAAAAGCAAATCAGAAATTGTGAAATTGCGAACATGGCCGCCGGAAAACTATTCATCGGACGAAAAGTGAGGGAACTGAGGCTGGCCAGTAAGGCGACCCAAGGCCAGTTCGCGGAGCGCCTCGGAATCTCGACGAGCTACCTCAATCAGATCGAGAGCAATCAGCGGCCCGTTTCTGCGTCGGTCCTGGTGGCCCTTGTCGACAAATTCAAGCTCGACTTCGCCGAACTGGCGAGTGGGGAGACCGATCGTCTCCTGTCCGCTCTGTCCGAGGCCATCGCCGATCCGCTCTTTGACGGCTACTCGCCTAGCCTGCAGGAACTGAAGCTGATAACTCAGAACGCACCGGGGTTTGCGCACGCGCTGATCACTTGTCATCAGGCCTACCTGCGCAACAGCGAGCAGCTCGCTGGAATGGACGATCGTCTTGCCCGGGCGCCCTTCTCCGAGGTGACCCCCTATGACGAAGTGCGCGACTTCTTTCACTTCGTCGACAACTATCTGGACGAACTCGACATTGCGGCGGAGGAGCTGGCGCACAACTACGGCTTCGGCCGTAGCGACAACCATGCGGCGCTGACGGCCTATCTGGAGAAACAGTTGAGCGTGCGGGTAGTGCAGGGGCCGACGACGATGAGCGCGGTCCGAAGCTACGACCCGGCGGGGAGATTGCTGGTGCTGAACCCTTATGCTTCGGTGCAGACGCGGACCTTCCAGATGGCCGTACAGATCGCCCAGCTTCACGCTGGCGCCCTGATTGATGACACGGCCCGCGAGGCTGGATTCCGCAATGAGGAGGCGGTTGAGATCTGTAGGATTGGGCTACACAATTATTTCGCGGGTGCGCTTCTTATGCCCTACCAGGACTTTGTAACTGCCGCGCGAGAGCTGCGTCATGACATCGAACTCCTGGCGATTCGCTTTAGCGTATCCCTGGAACAAGTCTGCCATCGGCTTTCAACCATGCAGCGGCCCGGTTCCAAGGGGGTGCCGATCTTCTTTGCCAAGATCGACCGTGCCGGCAATATCACCAAAAGACACAGCGCGACGAAATTGCAGTTTGCGCGGTTCGGCGCCGCCTGTTCGCTCTGGAATGCGCACCAGGCTTTCGAAGCTCCAGGGCGGATCATCCGCCAACTCGCCGAGACGCCTGATGGCGTGCGCTATCTCTGCCTAGCGACGCAGGTCGTCAAGGGACGCGGTGGCTTCCACACTCAACAGCCGACATATGCATTGGCATTGGGCTGCGAAATCGCCTATGCCGACGCGTTCGTCTACGCTGACGACTTCAATCTAAGCGACAGGACGCGCTTCGATCCGATCGGGATTTCGTGCCGTATCTGCGATCGCTCGAACTGCGCAAGCCGGGCTCTACCGCCCTTCAGACGCAAGCTGATAATAGATCATCATACTCGGTTCGCGGTTCCCTACGAGGTCAAGTAACAGTCAGCCATGTTGCGATGCTTGACGGGTAGCAGAGCATGGACGGACTTAGGCGTGCAGGGTAGGTCGGTAGATCAGCTCTTGGGTATGGCCGTCGAGCGTTTGGCTCTCGATTAGGTCAAGGTCGAAGTCGGCCGCACCATGGAAGATCGGGTCCAACCCGGTCTGGCCGGTGATCACAGGGAAGAGCGTTATCTGAACGCGGTCGACTAGACCGGCAGCCATCAGCGCCCGGTTCATGGATAGGCTGCCGTGCGAGCGCAACGGCACCTTGGATTCCGCCTTGAGCCGAGCGACGACATCGACGGCATTGCCATTGACAAGATCAGCGTCCGGCCAATCGAGGGGACCTTCCAGCGTAGTCGATACCACCGTTGCCGGCAGGCTCCTCATCCGCGTGACCCATAGGTCACGAACCTCCGACCCCTCGGTGCTCGAAGCCAGCATCCGCGCGAAGGCTCGATAGGTGTTGGCGCCGAAGACCATCCTCTGCTCCTCACCGTAGAGGGCAAGGCGGTGATCAAGCAACTCTGGGCCTTGCTTTCCCCAGTAGCCACCCCAGTCGCCGTTGTGAGCACCAAAGCCGTCGAGGCTGGCAAAGACATCGAAAGTGTAGGTAGCGGTCATGATGTTCTCCTCGAGTATCGTTGATCGGGCACTTTGCGTTTCACATCCCAGGACGAAGGACAGCCGCGTTTTCCGACACACCGAACCGTTTTTTCAACCTCAACGCCCGAGATCGGCGAGAACTGCCATTTCCGTGTCGTAAAATTCCCGCTGAGCGTCCCAAAACCCTTTGGGTAGATAGCCCGAGTGCGCTGGTGATGTTCGCCTCTTAGCTTCGCGGCTTCCCGAAACCGGGGATCAGCGACGATAGCGATGGAGATCGTGGTTGCGCTCTAGGCGGTGCATCGCATGAGGGCCGGCTTCATTCAGATCTCGGCCTGCGTCTCACGGAACAACGCCGGCGTTACGCCGAACCGGCGCCGAAATGCCGCGGTCAAACGAACGGGCGGCGTCAATCCGACCTGAGCGGCGACCGCTTTGAGCGGGGTTCCTTGTGACAGCAGCATACGGGCTGCATCGAGTCGAACCGATTCAATGAACCGGGCCGGCGTCTCGCCAGTCGTGGCGAGGAACTTGCGGTAAAAACTCCGCTCGCTCAGGCCTGCCCGGGACGCAAGGCTCGGGACGTCCAGCGGACGATCCAGATTGGTCTGCATCCATGCGATCAGTTCGGCAAACGGGCTGTCGGCCTTTGCCTGCGCCAGGAGAAGTGGACTGAATTGGGCCTGATGGCCAGGACGACGCGCATAGACCACCAGACGCTTGGCAACCTCGCCGGCTATCATACCATCAAGGTCGCGGCCAATCATGGCCAGCGTCATGTCGATACCGGTCGTTACGCCTGCGGATGTCCATATCGTCCCGTCCACCACAAAGACGCTGTCTCGGTCCACTGTAACCGATGGATAAAGCTGGGCGAGTGACCCGCAGGCCTTCCAATGCGTTGCCACCCGCTTCCCATCCACCAGCCCGAACGCGGCAAGAATGAATGTGCCGGCACAGATCGAGCCGAAGCGCTCTGCCGTTCGCGCATATTGCGGAAGCCAGCGACGCACGGCCGGTTCGGAAATCGTCGCCTTGAGACTCTCGGCCTCGGCGCCCGCGACCAGAAGCGTGTTGGCGGGCTGCATCGACGAAAGTGGCCGCGTTTCGACTGCTATCCCGCAACTACTCTGCACCGACCCTCCGACCGGCGAAGTCATCTCAACAGTATAGAACGGCTGCTCGCCGCGTTCAGTCAGCACATGGTTAGCAATACCGAAAGCCGAGGCAGGACCTGCAGCGTCGAGGAGTTCAAATCCGGGGAAGACGACGATCAAAACCTTGTGCGGCATTGGCAGAAATTCGCATGTTTTTGACATTCATGCCACGCTGTTTCGCTGTTAATTTTGGTGACCGGATAGCCAGAGGCACCAGCCGGCGCACGATCATATCGCTAATCCGGGGGAACCGACGATGAAGCACACCGAAAAAACACACACGCCATCGACACGAACCGGCAGCGACGAAACCGTCGATAGCCGGTTGAGCATCCCATCTGGCATCGCCTCCCTGCAATGGTGGCCAGCATTGGTGGGCGTCGGGTTCGCCGTTTTCGTCGCGTTCGATCTCTTCACTGGCGAGGAGCATGGTGGAGAACTGGCTTCGATCGTCGCTGCCTCCGGCTTGGTATACCTTGCCGCCGCCGCACTCGAGAAGCCGTCTGCATCCTGGGCGGTCTTTTTCGGATCCGTCGTTGTTATCACGGCCGGAAAAATGGGATTGGTCGGTATTGATGCGACTTGGCTTCTTCTGGGGATCGCCGCGGCATTCCTCGGCTACGGACTGATACGCGGCGCGCATCACTCAACCGCTGGCTTGCCTCTTCAGACCATCGCGATGATCGCGTTCGGCGCCATCGCAGCGATCGCTCTGTATCTCAACACGGCCGCAGGCGCCTATCTTGTGGCTGCTGGTCTGTTCGCCCATGCCGCATGGGATATCCACCATCACCGTGTGAATAAGGTCGTGTCGCGTTCGATGGCCGAGTTCTGCTGTGTTCTGGACATAGCGCTGGCGGTTGCGATCGTCATTGCAACCGCCAGCACCTGATCTGGAGCGGTTGGTTTTATTGGCTGTCCTATACAGACTAGGCCCCGACCACGCGTGCCAGGAACAGCAGCTTTCGGAAACTCCTTTTGGGCTTTGGGACAGTAGTCGGAAGCGCCACACATCGTAACAGCCAGTCTGCTGGAGCGAGCGTTATCAGTCCCCCGCGAGCAGGTCGCCTTTTGCGCCGGAATCGCCGTGTGCAATTCGTAAATGGCACAATTTGTGAAGCTGTGCGTTCATTGCTGAAGTTGATGCAACAAAACGAGAGGCGCACGTGGCAGGGGGCAAGAAGCAGGCAGTGGTGAGCTCAGGTATCGGTGGGCTCGATGAGATTCTTCGGGGCGGTTTGCCCGCCTCCAACCTCTATATTCTTCAAGGTGAACCGGGGTCTGGCAAGACCACAGCGGCTCTTCAGTTCCTTCGCGCCGGGGTGGCCGCAGGCGAGCGCTGCATTTATGTCAGCTTATCGCAGACGAAGGCCGAACTCGAAGCGATCGCGTTTTCACATGGCTGGACGCTAGACGGCATTCGCGTCGAGGAGCTTTCGGCTTCGGATGCGGTCAACGGTGCTGCCGACCAGACGATCTTTCAAACCGCCGAACTTCGGCTGGACGAGACGCGGAAAGCCATCGAGTCGGCGATCGAGGAGCATAAGCCGAGACGCCTCGTCTATGACTCCCTACTCGAAATCCGGCTTATCACCGGCGACACGCCGCGTTTTCGTCGCGAGCTGATCGCCTTCAAGGCGTTTCTTGCCAAGCGAAACGTCGTGGCGCTGCTCCTCGACACGAAAATTCGTGACGCCCAAAATTCAGGCGAGGAAGTTGAGGGTATCGCCCATGGCGTAATTTGCTTGGACAAGTCGCTCGAGGAATATGGCTCGGTCCGCCGCCGCATCGATGTGAGTAAGATGCGCGGCGTGCCCGTAGCCGACGGCTTTCACGACATGGCAATTCGTGAAGGCGAAGGTGTTGTCGTGTTTCCGCGGATCGTGCCGGGTGCTGCCGCAGAAACTGTCAAGCCGCAGCTGATTAAATCAGGCGTCGACGAACTCGACGTGATGTTTGGCGGTGGTCAGGAGTCGGGAACGACAACCCTCGTAATCGGGCAGGCGGGCACGGGCAAGTCGACCATGGCGTCGCTTTATGCGACCGCAGCGCTGAAGCGGGGAGAAAGCGTTGCCTTGTTCCTGTTCGAGGAGAGACTCGAAACGTTCTTTCGACGCTCCGAAGGTCTCGGCATGGATCTACGTCAGTTCTATGACAGCGGTCAGCTTATCATACGCGACTTCAACCCCAACGAGATTTCTCCCGGCGAGTTTGGCCAGATCGTGCAGCAGGCTGTGAACAACAACAAGGTGCGGGTGGTCGTGATCGACAGCTTCACTGGCTACCTCAACTCGCTGCCGCATCGCGAGAAGGCAGTGCGCGACATCCAGTCGCTGCTCAAATATCTGGCCCGGGCCGGCGTGCTGACGATGCTGATTGTGGCGCAGCATGGCCTGCTCGGCCAGGATGTGGGTATTGATGTCGATGTGAGTTTCCTAGGCGATACCGTGCTCCTGCTGCGCATCACCGAGCATGGAGATCGCCTGAGGCGCAATATCACGGTGGTGAAGAAGCGGCATGGTCCGCACGATCTCGACGTGCGCGAACTCTTCATCCAAAGTTCCGGCGTGACCGTGGTGCCTTACAATCCTCTACCGGAGTCGTGAGAGGGACGTGACTGGACGTGACGATTCACTCGACTGGGCATTGATCCTGGCACCCTATCGCAGGGATGCCGAATACCTGCGGACGCTGCTCGCCGAACATGAAGTGGCGGTAAGGCAGGCTACCGGTCCGGACGAGCTTGCCGTCAGGCTGACGGAGGCGCCCGGCATACTGGTCGTCACACACGAAGCGCTTAATCCCGCCATATTGAACATCATCGCGGAACATCTCACCAATCAACCGGATTGGTCGGAGATGCCGATTATCATTCTTCTCGATCGGACAGCGCGCCATCCGCAAATTCGCGCCAAACTCAGCGCCACATGGCCGCGCTCACGCCAGATTTACTATCAGCGTCCCGTAGCGGCACTGGAGCTGCTCAGCGGCGTCCAGTCGGCATTGCTCGCACGGCTCCGCCAGCGGGACGTGAGAAACCATATCGAACGCGAGGTCGAGCTGCGCCGCGAACTCAATCACCGCGTCAAGAATATCCTGGCGAGCGTGACGGCGATATTCGGGATGACACGGCGTAACGTGACTTCAGTCGACCAGCTCGCGGACGACTTTTCAGGTCGCCTCACAGCGCTGTCGAACGTCCACTCCGCCGTCTTCGATGCTGGCGGCGAAACGGTCGACCTTGCGGACATCATCGAGCGGACGTGCTTGCCTTATCGCAGCGGCGGCAAGGATCGCATCATAGCAAAGGGATCTTCGGTCCACGTAGGGCGGGATGCCGGCACAACAATTGCCCTTTGTCTGCACGAACTTGCCACGAATGCCCTCAAATATGGCGCGTTATCACGCCCGCAAGGTCAGGTACATCTGGACTGGGAGTTGCTCACGGACAGCGAACCTGTCTTGACGATGAGATGGATTGAAAGTGGAGGGCCGCCGGTGGCGCAGCCGTCGAAGCCCGGCTACGGGACGCTGTATGTACGGTCGGCTCTTCGAGGACTGTTTGGTTCTCCTCCCCAGATCATCTTCAATTCCGAAGGACTGCGCTGCATAGCGACGGGATCATTTTCCCGATTCCGATGATGGTAAGGTGTTTGCATCAATGAATTCGATCTGTACATCGCTCCGAATCTTCTACCTCGAGGATAACCCCCTTATCGTGTTCCACGTCGAAGCCCTGATCGAGGATCTGGGGCATATTTTTGCAGGCTCGGCCGCAAGCTTTGCCGAGTTGACCTCTAACCTCGACATATCCGAGATCGATGGTGCGCTGATCGATATCGACCTTGCTGATGGGCGCACAGGCCCTAACGCCGCGGCCTGGCTGCAGGAGCGTGGCATTCCTGGTATTTTTGTCACGGGCCAGGTCGAGGTCGCCGCCGAGCATCCGGGATTGGTGATCGGCACAATTGAAAAGCCCGTTTGCCTTGAGGAGCTTGCCAGTGCGCTTGGAGTGCTCAAGAGGCATCTGAGCTCAGGACTAGAATAGTCTAAGGCCAGTGGTGATGACCGCGTCTTAGCTTCGTCCGCACATGAGGGAGCGTAGAGTCGATTCCCAAGGCTTGCGAGCCGAAGGGAGCGAACAGCATGGCCGCAGCCCCGCATATCTCAAGTATTTTTTCGCTCCTCCACGACCGCCTACGAAACCTGAAATAATCCTGTTGCCGCCGGGCTAAATGTGCCTTTCTTGATTGTCCCCGTTGCCATCCGAACCTTTCCCGGATGGCCGGAAACGGGGACCAAATGCCTGCACACGCTTACAATCGGGACGCCATCTCACGCGGGACGCGGATGCTGCGGACGGCCTTGGGGCCAGCGATTGCGCGCCACCTCGAAGACCCCGCCATCGTTGAAATCATGCTGAACCCGGACGGCCGGTTGTGGGTCGACCGGCTAAAGGAAGGTCTCGCCGACACGGGCGATATGCTGCTGCCCGCCGATGGCGAACGCATCGTGCGGTTGGTCGCTCATCACGTCGGTGCTGAAATCCATTCGGGCAATCCACGCGTCTCTGCCGAACTCCCCGAAACCGGCGAACGGTTTGAGGGCCTGTTGCCCCCCGTCGTCGGAGCCCCAGCCTTCGCGATCCGCAAGCCGGCGGCGGCTGTCTTCAACCTTTCCGACTATGTCGCCGCCGGCATCATGGTGCAGGCGCAAGCCGACGTGCTGCAGGTCGCCGTCGAGAGACGAAAGAATATCCTGATCGCCGGCGGCACATCCACCGGCAAGACGACGCTGACGAACGCGCTGCTCGCCGAGGTGGCAAAGACCTCCGATCGCGTGGTTCTGATCGAGGATACGCGTGAGTTGCAATGCGCGGCACCCAACCTGGTCGCCATGCGGACCAAGGATGGTGTTGCTTCTCTTTCAGACCTGGTCAAGTCGTCGCTACGCCTGCGCCCAGATCGCATTCCAATTGGCGAGGTGCGCGGGGCGGAAGCCCTCGATCTCCTGAAGGCCTGGGGCACGGGACATCCCGGCGGCATCGGCACCATCCATGCCAATTCGGCTATCGGCGCACTGCGGCGGCTGGAGCAACTTGTGCAGGAAGCCGTCACCACCGTTCCCCGCGCGCTGATCGCCGACACGATCGACATCATTGCCGTGCTCTCCGGCCGCGGCTCTGCCCGTCGGCTTGCAGAGATCGCCCTGGTCGATGGACTGGATCCGGCCACCGGCGATTACCGAACCCTGAACGCGCAACTCCCCTCCCATACGCCACCGCTCTCGAAAGGAGACCAGTCGTGACTGTGCATGTACCGCCTGTCTTGCCCGTTTCGCGGGCATCCTCAGTTTTGCGTAGCGTCCGCGCCCGTCTCGCCGGTTCGACGGCGCTCACGACCATCATGCTGATGGCGGCGGCCGCGCCGGCACGCGCCTCCGGCTCCTCCATGCCGTGGGAGGAGCCGCTGGAACAGATCTTGGAAAGCGTCGAAGGTCCGGTCGCCAAGATCATCGCCGTTATCATCATTATCTCGACCGGTTTGGCACTGGCTTTCGGCGATACGTCGGGCGGCTTCCGACGTCTGATTCAAATCGTCTTCGGCCTGTCCATCGCCTTCGCTGCATCGAGCTTCTTCCTGTCCTTCTTCTCCTTTGGCGGTGGAGCGCTGATCGCATGAGGTTTCCAATCGAACAGGAAGAGGCCCGCGGCTTCCTCGCGCCGGTCCACCGGGCACTGACTGAACACATCCTGCTCGGCGGCGCGCCGCGCGCCGTGGCAATCGCCAACGGCACGCTGGCGGGTGCAATCGGCCTTGGTCTGCGCCTTTGGCTCGCCGGCCTGGTGATTTGGATGATCGGCCACCTGGCTGCGGTCTGGGCCGCACGGCGTGACGCGCAATTCGTCGATGTCGGCCGACGTCACCTTCGTTATCCGACCTATCTCCGCGTGTGAGGCCAGCCATGTTGAACCTCGCTGAATATCGTAAGAAGAACGCCAGTCTTGCCGACTTCCTGCCGTGGGCGGCGCTCATCGCACAGGGCATTGTGCTCAACAAGGACGGCAGCTTCCAGCGGTCCGCGCGTTTTCGTGGTCCCGATCTCGATAGCGCGACGCCGTCCGAACTGGTCGGCACTGCGGCACGGCTCAACGGTGCGCTGCGGCGTCTCGGTTCCGGCTGGGCGATCTTCGTCGAAGCACAGCGCAATCCCGCCACGGAATACCCGGAAAGCCTGTTCGCGGACAGTGGTTCCGCACTTCTCGACATTGAGCGCCGCGAGCAGTTCGAGGATGGCGGTTCGCTGTACGAGAGCAGTTATTTCCTCACCTTTGTCTGGCTGCCGCCGGCCGAGGAATCCGCCCGCATGGAAGGCTGGCTTTACGAGGGCCGTGAGCGGTCCGGCGTCGACCCACGTGAATTGCTGAAGAGCTTTGTCGATCGCACGGATAGGGTATTGCAACTGATAGAAGGTTTCGTGCCGGAAGCCGGTTGGCTCGACGATGCGGAAACGCTGACCTATCTGCATTCCACCATTTCGGCCAAGCGTCATCGCGTTCGGGTGCCGGAAACACCGATGCATCTCGATGCGTTGCTCGCCGATCAGCCGCTAACCGGCGGGCTGGAGCCACGTCTTGGTGATTTCCACCTGCGCACGCTGACGGTGATCGGTTTCCCGACCGCTACATTCCCCGGCATCCTCGATGATCTCAATCGATTGGCCTTTGTGTATCGCTGGTCGACACGCGCAATCATGCTCGACAAGACCGACGCCACCCGTCTGGTGACGAAAATCAGGCGACAGTGGTTCGCCAAGCGGAAGTCGATTGCCACCATCCTCAAGGAAGTGCTGACCAACGAGCAATCCGTTCTCCTGGATTCCGATGCCGCCAACAAGGCGGCCGATGCCGATGCCGCCCTTCAGGATCTCGGTTCGGATCGGATCGGTGAGGCCTATGTGACCGCGACCGTCACGGTCTGGGACGCCGACCCGCGCATTGCAGACGAGAAAATCCGCCTCGCGGAAAAGGTCATCCAATCGCATGACTTCACCTGCATCGTGGAAACTGTGAACGCCATCGAGGCGTGGATGGGCAGCATTCCGGGCCATGTCTATGCGAACGTGCGCCAGCCGCCGATCTCGACGCTGAACCTTGCGCATATGATGCCACTCTCGGCTGTCTGGGCCGGACCGGGCAAGGACGAACACCTCGACGCGCCGCCACTGTTTTATGCGAAAACCGAAGGAGCGACGCCGTTCCGCTTTTCGCTGCATGTCGGCGATGTCGGTCATACGATGGTGGTTGGTCCGACCGGTGCCGGCAAATCCGTCCTGCTCGCGCTGATGGCTCTACAGTTCCGGCGCTATGAAAGAAGTCAGGTATTCGCCTTCGACTTCGGCGGTTCAATCCGTGCCGCCACACTGGCCATGGGCGGTGATTGGCAGGACCTTGGCGGCTCGGTTTCGGACGACGCGGAGCTCCTCAATACCGTGTCGCTCCAGCCGCTCGCCGGTATTCACGAGACGCCAGAACGCGCTTGGGCGGCCGATTGGCTGGTGGATATCCTCGTCCGCGAAGGCGTGACGATCACCCCGGATGTCAAGGAACATCTGTGGACGGCGCTCACATCGCTCGCGTCCGCGCCCGTTGTGGAACGTACCATCACCGGCCTGACCGTGTTGCTGCAATCGTCGGCGCTGAAGCAGGCGCTCCGCCCATATTGTATCGGCGGCCCCTATGGCCGGCTGATCGACGCTGAAATGGAATGGATCGGCGAGGCATCTGTTCAGGCCTTCGAGACGGAAGGGCTGATTGGCACGGCGGCGGCGTCGGCCGTGCTCTCCTATCTTTTCCATCGCATCGAATCCCGCTTTGACGGCCGGCCTTCGCTGCTCATCATCGATGAAGGCTGGCGGGCGCTGGATAACGGTGGGTTTGCGGCCAAGATCAAGGAATGGCTGAAAACGCTGCGCAAGAAAAACGTCTCCGTCGCCTTTTCTTCGCAGTCGCTAACCGACATTGAAGCCTCACCGATTGCTCCGGTTATCGTCGAAAGCTGCCCGACGCGCATCTTCCTGGCCAATGAACGCGCCATCGAACCGCAGATCGCCGCGGTCTACCGCCAGTTCGGCCTTAACGACCGGCAGATCGAGATCGTCGCCCGCGCCGTGCCGAAGCGGGACTATTACTGCCAGTCCCGGCGCGGCAACCGCCTGTTCGAGCTCGGCCTCGGCTACATTGCCCTGACGCTGTGCGCCGCGTCCAACAAGGCCGCCCACTCGCTGATCGACGAACTGCTGCGTGACGGCGCGCGGCCGCATTTCCTCGAAGCCTGGCTTGAGGCCAATGGCCTCAGATGGGCTGCCGATCTCATTCCCGATCTCACCAATGTCGTCGGCCAGTCACCCGCCAACGATGATGGGCCGGTATCCGCTTTCCCATCAACCGAGGAGGATATTTCGTCATGAAGAACACTGCTATCAGCGGCACCTGTATCGGTCTGCTCGGCTGCACTGTCAGGGCGTCAGCCCTCCTACTTTCCGCGCTTCTGCCGCTCGCCACGGTTTCGCTCGATCCAAGACCCGCCGTCGCGCTGACCGTGTTTGATCCCAAGAATTACGGCGAAAACCTGCTGTCGGCAGCTCGTGCCTTGGAGCAGATCAACAATCAGGTGACATCGCTCGCCAATGAAGCACAGATGCTGATCAACCAGGCGAAGAACCTGACCAGCCTGCCGACCTCTATGCTGTCCGAGATCGAGGGGAATTTTTCCGAGATGAAAAGCCTGCTCGGAGAGGCCCAGCAGCTCGGCTATAACGTCCAGAATATCGAGGAGCAGTTTAACGCCGCCTATCGCGACTTTGCTTCCGGTAATCGATCTTCATCACAGCTCATCTCGTCCGCACGCCTGCGCTGGCAACAATCGGTTTCCGCCTTCGAGCACGCGCTGAAAGCAGGGGCAGTGGCCGTCGGCAATGTTGAGGGAACACGACAGCAGACCGGCGAACTGCTCGATGCCAGCCAGTCGGCGGTCGGCATGCTGCAGGCCACCCAGGCCAGCAACCAGTTGCTCGCTGTGCAGGCCAGGCAGATTTCGGATCTGACGGCTATGCTTGCCGCGCAGGGCCGAGCCGACGCGCTGGAGCAGGCTCGGCGGGCCGCGGCCGAGGAGCAGGCCCGTGAACAGTTCAGCCGCTTCATGGCCGGCACTGCCTACAGTTCGTCCAGTGTCCGCATGTTCCACGATTGAGGGAGCGGACGCATGGACCTGAAGATCGCCGCCCGGATGATCGCCGTCGTCGCCATCGGCGCGGGGCTGACCGCCGCAATTTCAGCCCTGCATCATGATAATGGCCCGGAGGATACCCCCTCTCTCCGCCTCCGCGATCCGGGCGGCGACCCTACCATCACCAGACTAGCCCGCTGCCGCGACATGGGAGTTGCCGCTCTGGACGATCCTTCATGCCGCAAGGCATGGGACGAAGCTCGCCGCCGCTTTTTCCGTACCGGCAACTCCGAGCCATCGGTCCTTCCAAAGCCTGGCCTCGACAAGGCGCCGCCGCCATGAACAATACCGGCATCATCGACCGCTTCCTCGAAACCTTCACTTCGTATATCGATTCCGGCTTCGGCCTGCTCGGTGGCGAGATCGCTTTCCTGACGTCGGCCCTGATCACCATCGACATCGTGCTTGCCGGCCTGTTCTGGGCCTGGGGCGCCGACGAGGACGTGCTGCAGCGGCTCGTGAAGAAGACGCTCTATATCGGCTTCTTCGCCTTCGTCATCGGCAACTTCAACGACCTCGCCCGCATCATCTTCGAAAGTTTCAGCGGGCTTGGCCTCAAGGCCGGGGGATCGTCGCTCTCCGGTTCCGAGCTTCTACAGCCGGGCCGCGTGGCGCAGGTCGGCATCGATGCCGGCAATCCGATCCTTGAGGCCGCCGGCGATCTTATGGGCTACATCAGCTTCTTCGAGAATTTCGTGCAGATCTTCGTGCTGATGGTCGCCTGGGTGATCGTACTGATCGCCTTCTTCGTCCTCGCCATCCAGATATTCGTCACCCTCATCGAGTTCAAACTGACGACGCTTGCGGGCTTCGTACTGATCCCCTTTGCACTTTTCAACAAGACTGCCTTTCTCGCCGAAAAAGTGCTCGGCAATATCGTCGCCTCTGGAGTGAAGATACTGGTTCTGGCGGTCATCGTCGGCATCGGCTCCGGCCTGTTCAGCGAGTTCACCGCCGGCTTTTCCGAGCAGCCGACGATCACCGAGGCCTTGTCTCTGGTGCTCGGCGCGCTTGCCTTGATGGGATTGTCGATCTTCGGTCCAGGCATCGCCACGGGGCTCGTCTCGGGCGCGCCGCAACTGGGGGCAGGTGCTGCGGTTGGAACGGGTCTTGCCGCCGCTGGCCTCGGAGCAGCCGGTTACATGGGAGCGCGCGCGGGTCTCGGCGCAGCCGCCGGCGCCATCGGCGGCGCGGCGCGGGGAGGGGCAGTACTCGCCGGTGGTGCCCGGACTGCCTACGGCCTCGCCGACGCTTCGGTGGGCAATACCGGAACGGGCGGCGAGGCTGCCGGCTTTGCCGGTGTGGCCCAGGCGGGTGCAGGCCTCGTCATGAACAAGGGCAGGGAGGTCGCGGCTCGTGCCACGGAAGCCATGCGCGCCAGCTATCGCACCGGGCAGTCGAGCGCATGGAAGGCGACAGGCGGCGGGAACGAACTCAATCCCGGCGGCGCCGATGTCGCCAATAATCCAACCACTGCGGGACAAGCGTCCGCCGTTTCCGGTCCTGGTGTCGCACCGTCCTCGCCCCCCGAATGGGCGCAGCGAATGAAGCGCGACAGCGCCGTCCATCACGGGGTCAGCACCGCCGCCCACACGGTCCGTTCCGGTGACCATGGCGGCGGCTCCATGTCCGTCTCCCTCAATCAGGATGATCGCCGATGAACATCTTTAAACGACCCTCCGTGCGTTACGCCCGCACCCCGGAGCCTGAGACCCCATACCAGAGGGCCGCAAAGGCCTGGGATGAGCGGATCGGATCGGCCCGGGTGCAGGCGAAGAACTGGCGGCTGATGGCCTTCGGTTCGCTCCTACTTGCCGGTGGCTTTGCTTCAGCGCTGGTTTGGCAATCGACACGCGGCACGGTCGTTCCCTGGGTGGTGCAGATCGACAAACTCGGAGAAGCGCAGGCTATTGCTCCCGCCGTCGCGGATTACAGACCCGCTGATCCGCAGATTGCCTGGCACCTCGCCCGTTTCATAGAGCAGGTCCGGAGCATTCCAGCGGATGCGGTGATCGTTCGGCAGAACTGGCTGCGCGCCTACGAGTTCACCACCGACCGCGGCGCTGTCGCGCTCAACGACCATGCCCGCGCCAACGACCCGTTCACCAAGGTCGGCAAGACGCAAATTTCCGTCGAGATCTCCAGCGTCATTCGAGCCTCGCCCGACAGCTTTCGCGTTGCCTGGACCGAAAGGCATTTCGAGAACGGCCAGCTCTCTACCACCGAACGATGGACGGCCATCCTGACCGTCGTGATCCAGCAACCGAGCACCGCCGATCGGCTGCGTGCCAATCCGCTCGGCGTCTACGTCAACGCAATCAACTGGTCGAAGGAGATGGGGTCATGAAACGGGCACACAGCAAAAGGGCGATGGTCCTGGCAGCGACGCTGATGTCGGCGACCACGCTTACCGGCTGCGCGAAGAAATATATTCCGCCGGAAATCGACTATGACGATGCGGCGCCGGCAGTGCTCAAAGCCGATCCGGTCGCGCCGGTGAAGGTCGTGGAAGTGCCGAAGACACTGCCGCTGCCCGGTCAGTTGAAACCGGTCGATGGCGGCAAGGCAAAACCGGAGCCGCCTGATCCGAAAGCCCGCATCAGCGCCGCCAACGAGGCGGCCCGCATGCAGCCCGTCCGCGACGGCTTCATCAATGCCGTGCAGGTCTATCCCTTCGCCATCGGCGCGCTCTATCAGGTCTATGCCGCGCCCGGCCAAGTGACGGACATCGCGTTGCAGCCGGGTGAACAGCTTGTCGGCTCCGGTCCCGTCGCCGCCGGCGACACGGTGCGCTGGATCATCGGCGATACCGAGAGCGGAACAGGCGAGGGCAGGCAGGTCCATATCCTGGTCAAGCCGACGCGGCCGGATCTTCAGACCAACCTCGTCGTCAATACCGATCGGCGGACCTATCATATGGAACTCCGCTCGACGGAGAAGACCTACATGGCCTCCGTCTCCTGGCAATATCCGGCCGATCAGTTGATTGCGTTGCGGCGGCAGAATGCCCGTGCGGCGGAGCAGCAGCCGGTCGCCAGCGGCGTCGACATCTCGAAGCTGAATTTCCGCTATCGCATCGAGGGCGACGGAGCGCCCTGGCGGCCCCTGAGGGCGTTCGACGATGGTTCGAAGGTTTATATCGAATTCCCGTCCGGCATCGGTCAGGGCGAGATGCCGCCACTCTTCGTCATCGGCCCCTCCGGCAATTCGGAACTGATGAATTATCGCGCCCGTCAGAACTATTATGTGGTCGACCGCCTCTTCGCCGCCGCGGAATTGCGCCTTGGCGATAAGGATTCACAGCGCCGCGTCCGTATCGTTCGTACCGACGGCCGGCCTGCAGCCGTGAAGCGCGCCGGGCTGTTCTCGCGAGGTAGCGACCGATGACGGATGCTCATGATCTCAAGGCGCAGTTCCGGTTGCGCCCCGATCCGCCGCGCGTCACCCGCCTTTCCCGAAAAGTCCTGATCGGCCTCGGCGGCGTGGCGAGCCTCGCCGTTGCCGGGGCATTGTTCTGGGCGCTCGATACGAACCGGCGTTCCGGTAGGTCTCCAAGTGAGCTCTACAACACGGAAAATCGCACGCCGGCCGAGGGGCTCGCGGGCCTGCCGAAGGACTATACGAACATCCCGAAGCTGGGACCGGCACTGCCGGGTGATCTCGGCCGGCCGATCCTGCGGGCGCAGGAGGAGGGCAAGCCCGTGGTGCCTCCGGCGATCCAAACGCCGCAGGCCGATCCGGAAGAGCAGCGCCGCCTAGCCGAAGTCGAGGCTGCCCGGATCGCGAAACTCTTCACTGAGAGTCGCGGTGAGCGGACGCATGACGGCCAAGCCGTTAGCCTGAGGAGCGGCAACATCGATCCCGCTACGGACCTTCCGCTTCCGGCTGAGACACCGTCGCTCGATCCGGGTTCCGCGCAAAACATGCAGGATCGCAAGCTTGCCTTCGCCAACGCTGAAGCCGACAGGCGTACTGTCAGTCCCGACCGAGTGCAGGGGAAAGCCTCGCCCTATGTGGTGCAAGCCGGCACCGTCATCCCGGCGGCCCTCATCACCGGCATCAAATCGGACCTGCCCGGCCAGATCACCGCGCAGGTGACGGAGCACGTTTACGACACGCCGACCGGGACGCATCTGCTCATTCCGCAGGGCTCGCGTCTGATCGGGCAGTATGACAGTCAGGTCGCTTTCGGCCAGTCGCGGGTTTTGTTGGTCTGGAGCCGGCTCATCATGCCGGATGGGACGTCCATTGTCCTCGAACGCTTACAGGGCACGGATCCGCAAGGATTTGCCGGCTTGGAGGATGAAGTTGATCACCATTGGGGACAGCTCTTCCGGGCGGCCGCTCTTTCGACACTGCTCGGCATTGGCGCCGAGCTTTCCACGGACGATGAAAGCGAGATCGCCAGGGCCATCCGTGAAAGCGCGCAGGACAGCGCCTCCGATATCGGTCAGCAGATTGTGCGCAGGCAACTCAACATCCAGCCTACGCTGACAGTTCGGCCAGGCTTTCCGGTTCGAGTCGCCGTCAACCGTGATCTCATTATGCGGCCCTACGGGGCCGTGAAGGAGCCGTCATGACCAAGTTAAAGCTCTCCGTCATTCCCGATGACCGTCCGGTCAAAGTGACCGTCGAACTGCCCGCAACAGTGTTTCGGGATTTGCAGGCTTATGCGGCGATCCTTGCCGCGACCGCCGGTGAGGCCGAACCGCCGCAGCCGGCAAAGCTGATTGCGCCGATGCTCCAGAGGTTCATGGCGACCGACAAAGGATTCAAAACGGCAAGAAATCGGCTGCCATAACCTGGTCGATAGGCGCGCTCTGCATCCCCTGCGGTTCAGCTTGATCAGGGCTATAGGGGAAGAGCAAGTTGAGGCTGCGATTGATCCGCACCACGCTCGAGCGAAGAAAGGGTGACGCCGAGAAGGCGGATGCCTTTCCTTACGGGAAAGATCGGCTGTAGCAGGAGTCCGACGATCTCCTCCAGATCCGAAATCGACGACAGCGTCGCCGGCACGGTCTTACTGCGGGTGATCTGCTGGAAATCGGAATACTTGACCTTCAGAGTGACTGTCTTGGCGCCGATGTTATTCGCCTCGCAATAGCTCCAGACCTTCTCGATCAGAGACTGGATGCCGTCGCGTGCCGGGTCATAGGCATGAACGTCCTCGGCAAAGGTGTCCTCGGCGCCGACAGACTTGCGCACCCGGTCCGGCTTGACCTCGCGATTGTCGATGCCCCTGGCAATGCCATAGAAATACGGCCCAGACTTGCCGAAATGCTCGATCAGGAAGTCGAGCTCCTTTCCGAACAGATCGGCACCAGTCTCGATGCCGAGACGGTGCATTTTTTCGGCGGTCGCCGGGCCCACGCCATGAAACTTCTTCACCGGCAGACCCTGCACGAAGGCTGGACCATTCTTCGGCGTGATCACCGCCTGGCCGTTCGGCTTGTTGAGATCGCTCGCCATCTTCGCCAGGAACTTGTTGTAGCTGACGCCGGCAGAAGCATTCAGGCCGGTCACTGCCTTGATCTTCGCTCGGATTTCTGTGGCGATTTCTGTTGCGATCTCCATGCCCTTCAGGTTCTCCGTCACGTCGAGATAGGCCTCGTCGAGCGACAGCGGCTCGATCATCGGCGTGTATTCCGCGAAGATCTCGCGGATCTGCATGGAGATGGAACGGTAGACGTCGAAGCGCGGCCGGACGAAGATCAGATCGGGGCATTTGCGCTTGGCGGTGACGGACGGCATGGCTGAATGAACGCCGAACTTACGCGCCTCATAACTGGCGGCAGCCACGACACCGCGGGCGGCCGAGCCGCCGACGGCCACCGGCTTTCCGCGGAGTTCCGGATTATCGCGCTGCTCGACCGAGGCGTAGAAAGCATCCATGTCCACATGGATGATCTTGCGCGGCCGGTCGGCGTAGGTGTCTCCCATCACTTAAGCCTTCATCAGGAAGATCGCTCTTCCAGCAAACATGGGAAATAGGCACCGCATTTGTCACCATCGACTGTGTTCATCCTTTGGCATCCGACAGCCATGCGCCGGCGGATTTCGGCAAAGCTGACGCCGGCGCCAAAGGCCTTCACCAACTGCTTGCGATCATGTGCCCCATGCCGTTGGCAGATGCGGCAGTCGAGCTCGATCACAGGGCTGCGTACATCTCGCAGGATTGGAACGCTGTCATCGACCATTTTACGTCTCGACATCCAAAAAAATCTTCCCCGGTCATGGTCCTGAATCCGCTCGCTGAATCGGCGATTCACTCAAGCGAGTTCTGACGCCGATGCTCACATGCGCATTGACTCACTTATATCTTGAGAACAAATACAGAACATAATTGTTTCTCTCAAGCCAATAACGCTTCCCGCGAAGAAGGAGACCATGGGCCAGTCCGCCTCCAATTCCGTTCTTTCGGAACTGCGCGAGCGCATCGCACACCTGGAAGGCGCTGTCGGTCGCCAGAAGATCGTCCTGCCGTTCGGCGTTGCCGACATCGACGACTGTCTTCCAGGAGGCGGTCTCGCCTTTGGCGCCATTCACGAGGTGGCGGGCGGCGGCAACGGTGCAGTGGATGGGGCTGCGGCAGCACTCTTCGTCGGCGGCATCGCGGCAAGGACCAGGGGCAAGGTGGTCTGGTGTTTCACGCGCGCCGACCTGTTCGCACCCGCTCTGGCGCAGGTGGGCTTGCATCCGGACCGGGTAATCTATGTCGAGGCCGGCTGTGAGGAGGATGTGCTCGCAAGCTTCGAGGAGGCTCTGCGCTACGGCGGCCTCGGCGCCGTCGTCGCCGAACTGGTGCGCCTGCCGATGGTCGCTTCGCGCCGGCTGCAGCTCGCCGCCGAAAGCTCCGGCACGATCGGGCTTGCGATCCGGCGGTGGCGCCGCCAGACGGAAGCATCGGATTTCGGGATGCCGACGGCGGCGGTGACGCGATGGCGTGTCTCTGTCCTGCCGTCCGAGCCGCTTCCGGTTCCGGGCGTCGGCCGCGGACGCTGGCTCGCTGAGCTGATGCGGGTGAGGGCAGGGGAGCGCGCGGAATTTGTCATAGGTGCATGTGATGGCCAGGGTCGTATCTGTCTTTCTTCCGACACTGCCGACG
Organism: Rhizobium sp. LC145; assembly: GCF_001005825.1. GTDB lineage: Bacteria > Pseudomonadota > Alphaproteobacteria > Rhizobiales > Rhizobiaceae > Neorhizobium. Next base: position 222,310 of record NZ_LBHV01000005.1, on the reverse strand, counting down.
GATCGGATAAGACGCGCCGATCCTTCGCTGCCGGCTGACAAGCCGCTTGTCGTCGTCGCCAGAAGCGGCTCGAAGCGGTGGATTGCCGCCGCTGATGCCGCCGCCGCCAAGCTCGGCCTGCATGTCGGTATGCCGGCGGCCAAGGCGCAGGCGCTCGTTCAGGGCCTGATGCTCGTTGATGCGGATCCATGTGCCGACAGCGACATCTTGGAGCGGCTCTCGCTTTGGGCGCTGAAGCAATATTCGCCGGTCGTCGCGATGGATCCGCCGGACGGTATCGTCATGGATACGGAAGGTGCCGATCATCTGCAGGGCGGCGAGGAAATGATGCTCTCCGGCCTGGTCAACCGTTTCCGCGCCAAAGGACTGACTGCCCGCGCAGCGGTCGCCGATAGCTGGGGTGCGGCCCATGCGCTGGCGCGGGCGACCCGTCGCGAGACGATCATCGTGCCGCCCGGAAAGATTGCCCAGGCCGTGGAGTGCTTGCCGATTTCATCCTTGCGCCTGCCGGCGGAAACCGTCGCCAACCTTCGCATCCTGGGCTTCGCCACCGTCGGGGAATTGGCTGCTACACCGCGCGCGCCGTTGGTGCTGCGCTTTGGCCCGGAAATCACCCGCCGCCTCGATCAGATGTATGGCCGCCTGGCCGAGCCGATCGACCCGATCCGGCCTGCCGAACTCGTGGAGGTGCATCGCTCCTTCGCCGAACCGATCGGGGCTGCGGAAACCATCGAAAAATACATCACCCGCCTTGTCCGGCAGCTTTGCCTGGAGCTTCAGAAGCATGGGCTCGGCGTCCGGCGTGCCGATCTCGTCGCCCATCGCGTCGACAACACGATTCAGGCGCTTCGAGCCGGGACGGCCAAGCCGGTCCGTGATGCCGCCTGGCTGACAAAGCTGTTCAAGGACCGCATCGAGAAGATCGAACCCGGTTTCGGCATCGAGAAGCTGACGCTCGCCGCCATCATGGTCGAACCGCTGGCGGAAAAGCAGAATGCCTCCTCGCTCATCGAGGAGGAAGCCAAGGACGTCACGCCGCTGATCGACATCCTCGGCAATCGCGGCGGCCAGAGGATCTATCGTGTCGCGCCGGTGGCGAGTGACGTGCCGGAACGCAGCATCCGGCTGATTGCGCCAACGGCCGAAGAAAAGGGAGAAACGTGGCCGTCGCAATGGCAGCGGCCGCCGCGGCTACTTGCCAGGCCCGAGCTGATCGACGTGATTGCATTGCTGCCGGACCATCCGCCGGTCTCAATCACCTGGCGGAGCAGACGCTATCGGGTTGTTCGCGCCGACGGGCCGGAGCGCATCTTCGGCGAATGGTGGCTGAGGCGGTCGGAGTTTCTGGCGGTCAGGGACTATTTTATCGTCGAAAGCGAGAGCGGCGAACGCTTCTGGATCTTTCGTTCGGGCGATGGCGTCGATGCCGGAACCGGGTCGCACAAGTGGTACCTTCACGGGCTTTTTGCATGAAATACGCCGAGCTCCAGGTCACGACGCATTTTTCGTTTCTGAGGGGCGCCTCCTCGGCCGAGGAACTGTTCGCCACCGCCAAGCTGATGGGCATCCAGGCCCTAGGCATCGTCGATCGCAACAGTTTGGCCGGGGTCGTGCGCGCATTGGAAGCCTCATGGGCGACTGGCCTTCGCCTCGTCGTGGGCTGCCGGCTGGATCTGGCCGATGGCATGTCGATCCTCGTCTATCCGACCGATCGTGCCGCCTATTCGCGTTTGACGCGGTTGCTGACGCTTGGAAAGGGCAGGGGCGGCAAGGCGAACTGCATCCTGCATCTCGACGATGTCGCACATTATGCCGAAGGCCTGATCGGCATCCTTGTGCCGGACTTGGCCAACGAGACCTGCGCCATGCAGCTCAGGAAGATGGCCGAAATCTTCGGCGATCGCGCCTACATGTCGCTGTGTCTGCGGCGGCGTCCGAACGACCAGCTGCGGCTGCACACGCTTTCCAACATGGCAGCCCGCTACCGGGTCAGGACCGTCGTCACCAACGATGTATTGTTCCACGAGCCGTCGCGCCGGCAGCTTCAGGATATCGTGACCTGTGTTCGCGAGAAGACGACCATCGATTCCGTCGGCTTCGATCGCGAACGTTTCGCCGATCGACATCTGAAGCCGCCGGAGGAGATGGCCCGCCTGTTCCCCCGCTATCCCGAGGCCTTGGCCCGCACGATGGAGATCGTAAGGCGCTGCACGTTTTCGCTCGAGGAACTGGTCTACCAGTATCCCGAGGAGGCTCTCGTCCCCGGCATGACCGCCCAGCAGTCCTTGGAGCATTATACCTGGGAGGGCGGGAAGACCCGCTACCCGGAAGGCCTGCCGGCGCATGTCGAACAGACGATCCGCCATGAACTCTCCCTGATCGAGACGATGAAATACGCCCCCTATTTTCTCACGGTCTTTTCGATCGTCCGTTTTGCCCGCTCGCAAGGCATTCTCTGCCAGGGCCGCGGATCGGCGGCGAACAGTGCCGTCTGTTATGTCCTCGGCATCACCTCGATCAATCCCGAAACCAATGATCTGCTCTTCGAACGGTTTGTCAGCCAGGAACGCGACGAGCCTCCCGACATCGACGTCGATTTTGAGCACGAAAGGCGCGAAGAGGTCATCCAGTGGATCTATAAGACCTATGGCCGCGATAAGGCGGCGCTCTGCACTACGGTGACGCGCTATCGTGCAAAAGGCGCCATCCGCGATGTCGGCAAGGCCTTTGGTCTGTCGGAGGACCTGATCAAAGCGCTGTCTTCGGGCATCTGGTCCTGGTCGGAAGAGGTCGGCGAGAAGCAGGTCCGCGACCTCGGGCTCAATCCGGAGGATTACCGGCTGGCGCTGACCCTGCAGCTGGCGCAGCAGCTGATGGGCGCGCCACGGCATCTGGGGCAGCATCCGGGCGGTTTTGTCCTGACCCACGATCGACTGGATCACCTGGTGCCGATCGAACCGGCGAGCATGCCGGACAGATATGTCATTGAATGGGACAAGGATGACGTGGAGGCTCTGAAAATGATGAAGGTCGACGTGCTGGCTCTCGGCATGCTCACCTGCATGGCCAAGGCATTTGCGCTGCTGGAGCAGGAGAAGAATATCCCACTCGACCTGGCGTCCATCCCGCAGGAGGATGCCGCCACCTACGCGATGATCCGCAAGGCCGATACGCTCGGAACGTTCCAGATCGAGAGCCGGGCGCAGATGGCAATGCTGCCGCGCATGAAGCCGCAGACATTTTATGATCTCGTCATCCAGGTGGCGATCGTCCGTCCGGGGCCGATCCAAGGCGACATGGTTCATCCATACCTCCGTCGCCGCGAGGGCAAAGAGCCCATCGACTATCCGACGCCGGAACTGGAGGCGGTGCTAAGAAAGACCCTTGGTGTGCCCTTGTTCCAGGAGAGCGCCATGAAGGTGGCGATGGTCTGCGCCGGATTCTCCGCCGGCGAGGCGGATCAACTGCGCCGCGCCATGGCGACGTTCAAGTTCACCGGCGGCGTCAGCAACTTCAAGGACAAGCTCGTGTCCGGCATGATCCTGAACGGCTATTCGCCGGAATTCGCCGAGAGGACGTTTGGGCAGTTGGAGGGATTCGGGTCCTACGGGTTCCCGGAGAGCCACGCCGCCTCCTTCGCGCTGATAGCCTATGCCAGCAACTATGTGAAATGCCACTATCCCGACGTCTTCTGCGCGGCGCTATTGAATGCGCAGCCGATGGGTTTCTACATGCCGGCGCAGATCGTCGCCGATGCGAAAAAGCATGGCGTCGAGGTCCGCCCTGTCTGCATCAACAGGTCCCGATGGGACTGCACGCTGGAGCCGATCGAAGGTTCGGATCGGCATGCCGTGCGGCTGGGCATGCGGTTGGTGAAAGGTCTGCCGGTCGCCGATGCTGCCCGGATCGCCGCTGCCCGGACCGATGAGCCGTTCCCTTCCATCGACGACATGTGGCGCCGCTGCGGTGTTCCGACCGCCTCGCTCGTGAAGCTGGCCGAGGCGGATGCCTTCCGCTTTTCCCTCGGCCTTGAACGGCGCGATGCGCTCTGGGCGATCGAAGCGCTGCGCGACGAGCCGCTTCCCCTGTTTGCCGCGGCTGCCGAGCGGGAAGCGCGCGCGATCGCCGAGCAGCAGGAGCCGGAGGTGATACTTCGGCAGATGACCGAAGGGCACAATGTCGTGGAGGACTACAGCCACACCGGACTGACGCTCAGGCATCACCCGCTAAGCTTCCTGCGCCAGGATCTGGTCCGCAGGAGGATCGTGACCTGCACGGAAGCGATGACGGCCCGCGACGGCCAATGGCTGATGGCCGCCGGCTTGGTGCTGGTCCGTCAGATGCCCGGCTCCGCCAAGGGCGTCGTGTTCGTGACAATCGAGGACGAAACTGGGGTGGCGAATGTCGTCGTCTGGCCAAAACTGTTCGAGCGGTCGCGCCGGGTTCTGCTCGGATCCAGCATGCTGGCGATCAATGGCAGAATTCAGCGGGAAGGGGAGGTGGTTCACCTCATAGCCCAGCAGCTGTTCGATCTATCCAGCGATCTGGCGCGTCTCGCAGATCACGACAGCCTCTTTGCTCCGCCGACTGGACGGGGCGACGAGTTCTCGCATGGTGCCCCAGACCGGCCGGATCCAAGAGGAGCGTCAATCGCCATCAAGGCCCGAGACATGTTCGAGCCTGATCGCCATATCGACACGTTGAAGGTGAAGAGCCGGAATTTTCAGTGAGTTATAACGACTGCACCCACCACTCCGGTCATAAGGTAAGCTGTACCGACCCCACCACGAAAGCTGACATTTTGGTGGGTTGGAAAGGCTGCATGTTTACGGCAACCGCGATCATCGAGCAAGCGCACGTTGTAACCGCAAACTGGAGCGGGATTCTGACACGCATCAATTTCCTTCCGCCCTATCTGTCATGGTTAGTCGAAGGCGTTTGAAACTGCTGCGGCGCATCCTCGATAGGATATTATTGTGCTTCGCAACGCAACTTCCTGTGCGTTACGTGTGATTATACACTTCGCCGTCTTCCAGAGGCTGCGGCGTCAGCTACCTTGCTCGACTACACGCGAACTCATTTCCCAAGAGGTCAGATGTCAAAAGATACCTACAGAATCCTTGTCCAGCAGATGACCGAGGATCGGGCAAAAGACGCAGGATTGAAGGATGTCACCAAAGCTTGGGAACTGGTGGTCAACGCTCTAATCATGGCGCCCTACGATTTGAGCGTGGATGAAATTGAAGCCGGCATCACCGATGGTGGAGCGGACGGCCAGATAGATGCCATGTACGTCATCGTGAATGGCATGGTTTTGAGCGAGGAATCGCTCGAAAGCAAGACCGTGCCTGAAAAAGGTCCGCTTGAAATTGATATCGTTATTATCCAGTCCAAATACACCGAGAGCTTTGAGGAAAATCCGCTGAAATCCGTACGAGCGACGGTGCGAGACCTTTTCAGCCTGTCAAAGGACTACTCGGCGATAGAGTTCAAAGAGTACAACTCAAGCGTCCAGTCGAAGTTTGCGCTGGCTAGGTTTGCAGTCCTGTCGTCTTCAGGTCGTGCGGCGACGATCAAATGCCGTGTCTACTACGCGACCAAGGGCAGCAACGCGAGCGTTCACAGCTCCGTCCTCGCGACCGGCACGACCTTGATACAGGAGCTTGGAACATCCGCTGCTACCAAGGACGCGGAGATCATTTATCTTGGAGCAGAGCAGGTTATAGATCTGTCCAGGATGCCTCAAATCCATGTCCGACAGCTTGCCTTTCAAGAGCAGCTATCCCACGACGAGAACTCCTTTGCCTGCCTAGTACCCATCGATGGGATAATGAGCTTCCTGAGTGATAGCTCCGGCAACCTCATCAGGTCCCTCTTTGACGCAAACGTCCGCGACTTCCTCGGCACGACGACCGACGTCAATGAGGGCATATTTCAGACGCTCGAAACTCTCGGTGACGAGGACTTCTGGTGGTACAATAACGGCGTCACTCTTGTTGCCGATGCGGTCGATCCTAAAGGTAAGCACCTTGCGCTGACCGACCCCCTTTTGGTCAACGGTCTTCAGACTTGCAACGTCATCCACGCGTTCATGTCGTCGCCGGAGGTTTCCAGTGAGGCGAAGAAGCACATAGGCGAGAAGCGGATTCTCGTTCGCATCATCAAGCCGACGTCCGATGCCGTGAGAGACGGGATCATTCGAGCTACTAACAGCCAAACACACATTCCTAAGCCCTATCTTCGGGGCATGGACCGTGTTCACCGCAATATTGAGGACTTCTTCCGCAAACATGGTCTTTTCTACGAGCGCCGCAAGAACCAATATCGAAACGAAGAGAAGCCGCGCTCTTCCATCGTCACACTTACAGAGATGTCGCAGTCCCTCGTAGCTGCTCTTCTGTTCAGAGGTGGCGATGCGCGTGGTCGGCCGACAACTCTAATCAATGACGACAAGGACTACCAGACGCTCTTTTCTGAAAGCTATCCCCTCGACACGTTCCTCGCAGTCATTCGGGCGAAGCGGGAAATCATGAACATCCTCACGTCCATCGAGCCGCCGCGAGGTGCGGGCTTCCGGAACAATGTCGTGTGGCATGCCTTAGCGTTCGTGTCCGGCGTGTATTTTCATAATACCAAGCATGCTGCATCGGGTTGGGCTACTCTAAAGATCGATGCGGAATGGCTGCCGAAGGCTGTTGCTTATGTTGTCGAGCAATTTGACAACGAAGGCGGAACAGACGGGGTTGCAAAATCACCGGGATTTCAGGAAACAATCGCAGCCGCAGCGGCCAGCCTTCGCTCCCCGCCAATCCCCGAACCCCATCAACCAGATATTTCGGCGAGCGAAACGTTGTTTAAGGCACCCTAGCCCGGGCCGCACATTCAGGCTCCTACTCGGCATTAAGCAGTCAGAGAGCGCACCATCCTCCTGAGGTTCGCGTACGCGCATGACGCAATAGTAAGCCAAGTCAGAAGCATCGAGTAACGATCGACAAAGATAGTATTTGCGGGTGTGAACAGCCGTGCAAAAAGCTTGGCTCACAAGCATCTCACAAATGAAATAAAACTGTCACAAAACTGTTATGTAGTCCCTATAGAGGGGAGCCGACGCCAAAGCGTCAAACCGAATTCCAAGGGAGAAATTCCATGAAGAAGTATCTAGGAAGCTGCGCAGTCGTCGCAATCCTCCTGAGCACCGCAGGCGTCGCATCTGCCCGCGATCAGATCAAGATCGTCGGCTCCTCCACCGTATTCCCCTATACCCAGGCTGTTGCCGAAGAATTCGCGAACAAGACCGGCAAGCCTGCTCCGGTCGTTGAATCCACCGGCACGGGCGGCGGCTTCAAGGCGTTCTGCGGCGGCGTCGGCGAAGACTTTGCGGACATCACCGGTGCTTCGCGCGCGATCAAGGATTCCGAGGTGAAGCTCTGCGCCGACAACGGCGTGACCGACATCACCGAAGCCCTGATCGGCTACGACGGGCTCTCGATCGCCGTCTCCCGTAAGAACGAGACGGACTGGAATCTTACCAAGGCACAGATCTTCCAGGCTCTCGCTGCCGAGCTTCCGGACGGCAAGGGCGGACTCGTCGCGAACAAGAACAAGAAGTGGTCCGACATCGATGCGTCCCTTCCGGACGTGAACATCGTCGCCTTCGGCCCCCCGCCGACCTCCGGCACCCGCGATGCCTTTGTCGAGCTCGTCATGCATGAAGGCTGCGCCGACACAGCCGGCATGGATGCCGTGAAGGCCGCCGACGAGAAGAAGTACACGGAAGCCTGCTCGCGCATGCGCCAGGACGGCCCGTTCATCGAAGCCGGCGAGAACGACAACCTGATCGTCCAGCGTCTTGAATCCGACCCGAATGCCGTCGGCATCTTCGGCTACTCGTTCCTCTACGAGAACGAAGACAAGCTCAAGGACATCAAGGTCGAAGGCGTGGAAGCAAGCTTCGAGACCATCAAGGACGGTTCCTATCCGGTTTCGCGCCCGCTGTTCGTCTACATCAAGAACGCCCACCGCGACGTCATCCCGGGCATGAAGGAATTCCTCGAGGAATACACCTCGGAAGCCTCCATGGGCGATGACGGCTATCTCGCAGAGCGCGGCCTGACCCCGCTCGACGCTGACAAGCGCGCGGAAGTCGAGAAGGCTGTCCTGGAAGCCAAGAAGCTCGGTTCCTAATCCGAGCAGCCATCGGCCGTCCGCACTGTGTGGGCGGCCTTTTCCGTCTCCGGGGGCAACATGTCGGGATATCTAATTCTCTTTCTGGCCGCCATGGCCTTGATTGTGAGCTACTTCGGCGTGTTTCGCGCCAGTAGAGCGGCGACACCTGCGGGCGCGGTCCGCCTGAAGCAGCATTCGCGTCCGATCTACCACGGCCTGAACGCTGCGATCTGGACGGCAGTGCCTGCCTTCATCTTCCTGCTTCTCTGGCTGATGTTCCAGAACAGCGTGATGAACCAGCTCGTCATCGCTTCCTTTCCAGGCGCGGAGGCAATGGACGCCGCCGCCAAGAGCCTGCAGATGAGTGAGATAAGGCAGGTCGCGGCGGGCAATCTCTTCCGCCAGCCCACCCCGGAAGTGGCCGCAGCCGCCGAGCATCTCCGATCTCTGCAGTCGACATCGATGTATCTGATGGCCGCGCTCACCTGCTGCATTGCGGCCGTCGGTGCATTTCTCGGGTTCAAGGTCATCAGCCCCCGATACCGCGCCCGCCATAGCGTCGAAACCGCGGTCACCGTCTTCATGATGTTCTCGTCTCTGGTCGCGATCATCATCACCGTCGGCATCGTTGGCTCGCTTGTCTTCGAGGCGCTGCATTTCTTCGCGCGGGTGCCTGTCACGGAATTCCTGTTCGGCCTGCGCTGGGAACCTCAGATCGCTATCCGTGCCGACCAGGTTGCAGGGCAGGGCGCTTTCGGTGTTCTTCCGGTCCTATACGGAACTTTCCTCATCTCCGCCATCGCGATGCTGGTCGCTGTTCCGACGGGCATCCTTTCCGCCGTGTACCTGACTGAGTACGCGCATCCTGGCTTCCGGGCAGTCGTGAAGCCGATGCTCGAGATCCTCGCCGGCGTCCCGACCGTGGTCTACGGCTTCTTCGCTGTCCTGACTGTCGCTCCGGCCATTAGGGATCTCGGTAATGCCGTCGGCATCCCCTCGTCGCCGAACAGCGCGCTGGCGACGGGTTTGGTCATGGGCGTCATGATCATCCCGTTCATATCTTCGCTCTCAGACGACGCGTTCGCGGCTGTGCCACGTGCGATGCGTGACGGTTCGCTAGCCCTTGGCGCGACGAAGGGCGAGACCATCCGCAAAGTGCTCCTCCCGGCGGCGCTTCCGGGCATCATCGGCGGGGTGCTCCTCGCGCTCAGCCGCGCAGTCGGAGAGACGATGATCGTGGTGATGGCCGCCGGCCTCATCGCCAAGATCACGGCCAACCCGTTCGATGCCGTCACCACCGTGACGGTGCAGATCGTCACCCTTCTGATCGGCGACTCCGAGTTTGACAACCCGAAGACGCTCGCGGCCTTCGCACTCGGCCTGGTACTGTTCGTCATCACGCTCTGCCTGAACCTGATTGCATTGCGCACGGTCCGCAAGTACCGGGAGAAATACTGATGTCCACGATCGAAATCGAAGCAGTCGACAGCCAGCGCGTCAACTGGCACTCGGACGAGATGAAGGCGCGGCGGAAATCCCGCTACGCGGCCGAGCGCCGCCTCAAGGCCTACGGGATGACCGCGATCATCTTCGCTCTCGGGTTCCTCGCCTTCCTGATCAGTTCGCTCGTCTACACTGGCCACAAGGCTTTCACTCAGACGGTGGCGACCGTCTCCATCGATCTCAGCGCCGCCGAGATCGACCGCAGCAATCTGATGGATGCCAACTGGCGCGACATTGTCCGTGATGCGCTTCGCGCCCAGGTCCCCGATCTCACGCGCCGACAGGAGCGCGCCTATTTCGACCTCTTCACGTCGTCCGCACCATTCCTGGTCCGCGACACCGTGATCAAGGAACCGTCACGGCTCGACGGCACAAGCTCCTTCACCATCCCGATGTCCGACCGGGCGGATCAGCTCGCGAAGGGCGAGATCAGCCGCGACACGCCGGAAGATCAGCGCAGGATCAGCGACGAGCAGATCGGCATGTACGACCAGCTCGTTTCGAAGGGTCTGATCTCCAGTCCTTTCAACTGGGGCCTGTTCCTCAACGCCGACAGCCGCTTCCCGGAATTGGCTGGCCTCGCAGGCGCTATCTCGGGATCGTTCTGGTCGCTGCTGGTCTGCTTCGCGATCAGCTTCCCGATCGGGATCGCGGCCGCGATCTATCTCGAGGAATTCGCGCCGAAGAACCGTCTTACCGACCTCATCGAGATCAACATCAACAACCTAGCGGCCGTCCCCTCCGTGGTATTCGGTCTGCTCGGGCTGGCGGTGTTCCTGAACGGCTTCGGCCTTCCCCGATCGGCTCCGCTGGTTGGCGGTCTGGTGTTGTCCCTGATGACGCTGCCGACGCTTATCATCGTCACACGCGTCTCGCTCAAGGCCGTGCCGTCGTCTATTCGCGAGGCCGCGCTCGGGGTCGGGGCTTCCAAGCACGAGATGATCTTCCATCACGTGCTTGCGCTGGCCATGCCCACTATCATGACGGGGGCGATCATCTCGCTTGCGCGTGCACTCGGCGAGACGGCGCCGCTGCTGCTGATAGGCATGAACGCGTTCATCACCAGCCCGCCGGACGGAATCTTCGCGGCGTCGACGGCTCTTCCGAGCCAGATCTATATCTGGGCGGACAGCCCGGAGCGTGGCTTCGTTTCCAGGACGTCCGCCGCGATCCTCGTACTCCTGGGATTCCTGATCGTAATGAACGCAATCGCCATTTTCCTCAGGCAGCGCTTCGAGCGCCGTTGGTAAAGGAGCCGGGGTCATGAACATGATGTCAGAAGCAGCAGTTGAGAAGGCGCTGGACCAGAAGATGAACGAAACCGCTTACAAGATGGTCGGCAGGGACGTGTCGGTCTATTACGGCGAGAAGCGCGCGCTTTTCGACGTGAACCTGAACGTCCGGGAAAATACGGTGACGGCGCTGATCGGTCCTTCCGGTTGCGGCAAGTCCACCTTCCTGCGCTGCCTCAACCGCATGAACGATACGATCGAGAGCTGCCGGGTGACTGGCAAGATCACCCTCGACGAAGACGACATCTACGATCCGCAGATTGATGTCGTCGAGTTGCGCGCCCGCGTCGGCATGGTCTTCCAGAAGCCCAACCCGTTCCCGAAGTCGATCTACGACAATATCGCTTACGGCCCGAAGATCCATGGCCTTGCCAGAAACAAGGCTGATCTCGACCAGATCGTCGAAAGCAGCCTGCAGAAGGCGGGCCTCTGGTCGGAGGTGAAGGACCGCCTGCACGAATCCGGCACGGGTCTTTCGGGCGGCCAGCAGCAGCGCCTCTGCATCGCTCGCGCGGTTGCGGTTTCGCCGGAAGTCATCCTCATGGACGAGCCCTGTTCGGCGCTCGACCCGATCGCGACCGCCAAGGTCGAGGAGTTGATCCACGAGCTGAGGTCCAACTTCAGCATCGTCATTGTGACGCACTCCATGCAGCAGGCCGCCCGCGTTTCTCAGCGCACGGCCATGTTCCACCTTGGCCATCTGGTCGAGGAGAACGATACCGACAAGATGTTCACCAATCCGGACGACCAGCGTACCCAGGATTACATCATGGGCCGCTTCGGCTGATCCTTGCGCATCGACAGGACGTTTGGAAACAGGAAGGAACGATACGATGGCATCGACACACATAATGTCGGCCTATGACGAAGAGCTGAAATATCTGGGCCGCCGCATCTCCGAAATGGGCGGTCTTGCCGAGCAGATGTGCGCGGATGCCGTCCGGGCGCTCGTCAATTCCGATACCGCGCTCGCTCAGAAGGTCATCTCGGACGACGTGATCCTGGATCACGCCGAGCGGGAGATCCAGGACAAGGCGATCGTCACGATCGCCAAGCGCCAGCCGATGGCGTCCGACCTGCGCGAGATCGTTGGTACCCTGCGCATCGCCGCCGACCTGGAGCGCGTCGGCGACCTCGGCAAGAACACGGCCAAGCGGGTCATCGCAGTGCAGGGCACCGGCGTGCCGCGCAAGCTTGCCCGCGGCATCGAGCACCTTTCCGATCTCGCGCTCGTCCAGTTGAAGGAAGTGCTCGACGTCTTCTCCAACCGATCGGCTCAGAAGGCCGAGGCCATCCGCCAGCGCGACGAGGAGATCGATGCGATGTACACGTCGCTGTTCCGCGAACTCCTTACCTACATGATGGAAGACCCGCGCAACATCACCACCTGCACGCATCTGCTGTTCTGCGCCAAGAACATCGAGCGCATCGGTGACCACGCGACCAACATCGCCGAGACGATCTACTACATGACGACGGGTGCTCAGCCGGAAGGCGAACGTCCGAAGGACGACACGTCGAACACGCTCGGCGCGATCACCCAGTAGTCGTGTGATGGAGCGATCCGTATGCAGCCAAAAATAACGGTAGTGGAAGACGAAGAAGCTCTGAGCGTGCTTCTTCGCTACAATCTCGAAGCCGAGGGTTACGAGGTCGAGACCATCCTGCGCGGCGACGAGGCCGAGATAAGGCTTCAGGAGCGCACGCCGGACCTCCTGGTCCTCGATTGGATGCTGCCGGGCGTCTCCGGCATCGAGCTTTGCCGCCGGCTGCGCATGCGGCCGGAAACGGAGCGGCTTCCGATCATCATGCTGACGGCGCGCGGCGAGGAAAGCGAGCGGGTGCGCGGCCTCGCGACCGGTGCGGACGATTATGTCGTGAAGCCCTTCTCGACGCCGGAGCTGATGGCCCGCGTCAAGGCCATGCTGCGCCGCGCGCGCCCGGAAGTGCTCTCCAGCGTCCTGCGCTGCGGCGATATCGAACTCGACCGGGAGACCCATCGCGTCCACCGCAAGAGCCGCGAGGTCCGCCTCGGCCCGACGGAATTCCGCCTCCTGGAATTCCTGATGGCATCGCCCGGCCGCGTCTTTTCCCGCTCCCAGCTTCTCGACGGCGTCTGGGGGCACGATATCTACGTGGACGAGCGCACCGTCGACGTGCATGTCGGCCGTCTGCGCAAGGCGCTCAATTTCTCCAACATGCAGGATGTCATCCGCACCGTCCGTGGCGCGGGCTATTCCATGGAAACGCAGTAGGGCCGGACCGATGAGCGCGCGAGTCCTATTGGTCGATGACGATGAATCTCTTCGCGTAGTGTTGCAGAAGGCGTTCGAGACGGAGGGGTTCAGAGTCTCCCATCTGATGAATGGAGCGGCTATCGAAGAAAGGCTGAGAACTGCCGGCGCGGATGTCCTGGTCCTCAGCTCAGACCTTCCGGGATTGTCCGGGCTGGATGTTTGTCGGACCGTCAGGCTCGATCCTGTCCTGTCCAGGCTGCCGATCGTTCTCCTCGTGCCCTCGGGCGAGGGGCAGCTACGCCTCACGGGATTGGCGGCCGGAGCCGACGACTGCCTCGTGAAGCCGTTCTCTCCCATCGAGGTCGTGGTCCGGGTCAAGAACCTTCTTCGGAGGATGAACCCTGCGCTGCTCGACCACATGCTCAAGGTTGGAGATCTGACGCTTGACCGCGAGGCACACCGGGTCCACCGCCAAAAGCGCGAGGTCAAGCTCGGGCCCAAGGAGTTCAAGCTGCTCGAGTTCCTGATGAGGTCGCCTGGAAAGGTGTATTCCCGGTCGGAGCTGAAGGCATCGCTCTGGGGCGACGATGCCACAGTCGACGAGCGGGCGATCGACGTCCATATCGGACGCCTGCGCAAAGGCATCAGCCTGGGCAAGGCCGACAAGGTCATCCGCACCGTACGGGGCGCCGGGTACTCGCTCGGCGACTTCTAACATTTAGTTCATCACTATCGCGCCGTCGAGCTTCGATTCCCGCGATTGCGGCCTAGGCAACGAAGTGATAGCTTCGAGCAGTCGATAGTCACTGATCGAAGCACCCATGACGCGGCCATCCAGAAGACCTGGTTACGACCATTGCGATGCAGACTGCGCGCGCAGCTAGCGACGCCTTTCAAGTCTCTCATCGCAACTTCTTCTGGAGAATTATCATGCGCTCCTCATCGCGGCTGTTTCCTGCCGTGCTTCTGGTCACCGCCTGCGCCTTCTGGGGTGCGGCGACTGTCCTGAACAAGGCCCTGCTTCCATCCATCCCGCCGATCTCTCTCCTGGTGCTTCAGCTTGCACCGAGCACGCTGGTGTTATGGGCGATCGTAATCGCCAAGGGCACGACACCGCCTAGCCGACACGTCCTCTTTCAAGTGATCCTCCTCGGCATCCTTAACCCTGGCATCTCCTATACCCTGAGCCTCATGGGCCTGGCACGGACGACGGCGAGCGTGGCGACGCTGCTTTGGGCTGCGGAGCCGCTGATGATCGCCTGCCTGGCTGCACTGGTTCTCAGGGAGTCGATCACCAAACGTCTCCTCGCCATCATTCTGACGGGAGGCTTTGGCGTCCTCCTCGTGGCCGGTGATCTGAACGACGTCGGCCGCTCGGGGTGGGACCTGACGGGGAATGCCCTTCTTCTGGCGGCCGTGCTGTGCTGCGCGATCTATACTGTCGTGGCGAAGAGGATCAGCCCGGACGTCGATCCGCTGTTCGCGATCGCCACCCAGCAGGCCGCCGGCCTCTGCTGGGCGAGCGTGCTCCTGCTGGCGGAGACGCCCTATGGAACCCCTCACGACCTGTCATCGGTGCCGATCGGCCTGATGGCGGCCGCGGCGGTCTCTGGTCTGCTCTACTATGCGGCTGCATACTGGCTATACCTCGTGGCTCTCCGCTTCGTCACCGCAGGGATAGCGGGGAGCTACTTCAATGTGATCCCCATCTTTGGCGTCGGATTTGCGATGGTGTTCCTTGGAGAAATGCTGCAGCCGATCCAGTGGGTGGGTGCGGTCATCATTCTCCTCTCTGCGCTCGAGCTCGTGCGGGCCACGGGCCGCCGGGAGGCATCGGGATAGGCGCGTGCGGGAAACCTTCAGTTCCGCCTTCTCCGATTTCAGGCGTTGCTGCTGCTCAAGGATTCGGCGGCGGAACGCTGCTGGGTTCTTGTGCGGGAGAGGGCGATCGCCCCGAACAGAACCACGGCGGCCAGCCCACCTGCGATGCTAACAGTGACGGCCATGCTGGCTCCCCACGCCTTCAGCATGACGGCGAAGGCGAACGGCGCGAGCGCCGAGGAAAACTGCCTCGCCGCCGTCACCCAGCCGAGCCGGGCGCCATAGCCGCGCTTCCCGAACAGCTCCAGCGGGAGTGTCCCGCCGACGATGCTTGCGAGGCCGGAACCGAGGCCGAACAGGATCGCGAACGCCACCAGGCCTGGCAGCCATGGAGTCGTAGCCAAGAGGACCGCGAGCGCCGCGGCCAGCAGCCCCGCCGAGATCACCGCGAGCACCGTCTGTGAGAGCCTGCCGCCAAAGATCATGTTGAGCAGCCGGCTTGCGACCTGCGACGGACCGAACAGAGTGGAGACCATGAGACCCGCCGTGCCGAGTCCGAGAGCGGTCAGGAGAGGGACCATATGGACCAGGACCGATGCGAGGACGAATCCTTCGAGGGCGAAACCTGCCAGCATGAGGAGGAAGATGGCATTCCGTGGGGGAGGGTTTCCAGGCGGGACGGCGGGATCCCCGGAGGAATTCGCCGCTGACCTGCTGTCAGCCAGCTCGCGCGGAAATCTCCCGACCCACCAGTGGATCGGCATGCACACGGCACCGTTCAGCAGAGCAAACACCAGATAGATTTCCCGCCATCCGAGATGGTCATGAAGTGTCGCCGTGAGGGGCCAGAAGAGAGTCGACGCGAAACCTGCGATGAGGGTGAGATGGACGATGCTTCGCTGCGCCTTGCTGCCTCCCACCTGGACGATCGCGGCGAACGCCGTGCTGTAGAGGACGAAGGTGGACGCCAGTTCCATTGCGATCATGGACGCGCCGAAGACGAGCGCATTGGTGGAGAGGGCTGCACAGACGAGCGAGACGGCCGCTGCGAGAGAGCCCGGCACCATCAGTCGGCTAGCGCCGAACCTGTCGGCCCACTTGCCTGCTTTCGGCGCCAGAAGGCCGCCCATCAAGAGCGCGACCGAGAGCAGGCCGAAGAGCCTGTCCTCCGGAATGGAGAGGTCTCGCGCCATCGCCGGCGCGAGGATGCTGAACGAATAGTAGAGCGTGCCGTAGCCGATGATCTGGGTCACGCCCAGCGCCCAGATCAGGTGCGCCGGCGCTTTCATGTCGTTCATTCTGCAGGTTCCAGATCAGATTGTCTGGCAGCCGCCGTGCCACAGCCGCAGCCGCTCCTGCCTTCCGCCTTGGCTTCCATGTCGGCTACGCAGCAGGCGTCGACCTTGACCGGAGCGGGGCCGCCGCAACAGCCTTCGGACGCCGCTTCCGCGAGAGTGGGATTCGTAGCACTGCAGACACCTGTTTCGGGAAGGACGAGATGCACTTCCCGCGCAGCTTTTGCGTCCCCCGCCAGTTCAGCGACGACCGAACGGACCTGCTCGTACCCGGTCGCCATGAGGAAGGTGGGAGCACGGCCGTACGACTTGGAGCCGACGATGTAGAAGCCCGCTTCCGGCTGCGTCAGTTCCACGACGCCGTGGGGCGGCACCGTCCCACACGAGTGAAGATTCGGGTCGATCATCGGGGCGAGCAGGCGAGGAGCCTCCACTGCCGGATCCATGTCCAGCCTGAGTTCCCGCAGCATGTCGAGATCGGGCCGGAAACCTGTCGACGCAATGATGCGATCGACGACGAGACTGACCTCGGTTCCGTCCTTCGTCGCCTGCACGCCGAGGCGGTCCCCGTCTCTCCGGACCGACTGGATCGCAAAAGGAGCAAGGAGCGAAACCCGACCGTTGTCGATCGCCTCCTTTGCCGCCAGGCCTAGATCTCCGCGAGCAGGAAGCTGATCGTTCAGGCCGCCGCCGAGAAGGCGGTCGATCCTGTTGCGACGAAGCGCCCACAGGATCTTCGTCTCCGGAGCTTCCTTCTGTAGATTAAGAAGCGCGAGCACTACGTTGATCGCCGAATGGCCGCTTCCGACGACGAGGACCGTTGCTCCGGCATAGTCCGCGTGCTCCCGTCCGGCGACGTCCGGAATGCCGTATGCGATCCCGCCGACTGCCGTCTTCTCTCCGATGACGGGGAGGCCATCCACGCCGAGCGGGTTCGGCCGCGACCATGTTCCAGAGGCGTCGAGGACCGCTCTTGCCTCGACTGTTCGCTCCTCGTTATTGTCATCGGTATAGCGGATGCAGTAGGCGGCGGCGTCGCGTCCCTGGTTGGTGACTTTGTCCAATCCGGCACGGGTTACAGCGGTTACAGTCGCTCCATAGACGATGTTCGGCTCGATTTCCGGGAGAGCTGCGAGCGGCTCGAGATAACGTTCGACGATCTCCGCTCCTGTTGGAAGCTCGTCGAGATCGGGCATCCTCCAGCCGGAACGACCGAGGAGGCTGGCAGCAGCGTTCTCGACGACATACCGCCATGGAGAGAACACGCGAACATGGCCCCATGTGCGTAGCGACGACCCGGCGGATTGTCCCGCCTCGAGGACTATTGGGCGGATTCCCCACTGGACAAGCTGGGCTGCCGCGGCAAGCCCGACGGGGCCTGCACCGATGATCGCGACCGGAAGATGCGTCTTAACTTCCATGTTCCTCTCCTTCCATCCTTCTAGTTTTATCGAATTATAAGTTCAAAAAATTCACTCGGCGGCGACGTTCAGGGTCTCTTCGCACCGGCCATCCGCGCAGCATTCGTCGGCGAGGTAGCCGATTAGCGACGACATGGCTTTGTAGTTGGCCCGGCAGATCAACGTCGTGCCGATGCGCTCCTGTGTCACGAGCCCAGCGTCGATCAGCTTCTTGCAGTGATGCGATAGCGTCGACGCCGGAATGTCGAGGCGCTGCTGAAGGCCGCCGACTGGCAGGCCGTCGATGCCCGCGCGCACGAGCGTTCGGTAGATCCGAAGCCGTGTCGGGTTGCCAAGGGATTCCATCTGCGATGCTGCTAATTCGAGATTCATGGAAATAAAGTGCCGACTACCGTCATCGGAGTCAACTGAAATTTCGAAGATTGTGGAAATATGTGGATCGTGTTCCGCCTGTCACAAAACTGTAGTCGGGGTGCCGAATAACAGGATGCTCAATCAAGGGTTTTCCAACACAGGAGAGGGATATGAGGAAGTTCATGGCGTTGCTCGCATTGTCGGCGTCGATGATCGCGCATACCGCGCATGCGGAATTCAAGCTCGACAGCCGCTACGCGGACGCGGATGGTGACCTCGTCGCCGATGTTCCCACCGATCCGGCCCAGCTCGTGGATCCGGACACGCTTGTCTTCGCCTACACCCCCGTCGAAGATCCGGCGGTCTATGCGGACGTCTGGAAGGGCTTTCTCGACCATCTGGCGGAAAAAACGGGAAAGAAAGTCCAGTTCTTCCCCGTTCAGGAAAATGCCGCCCAGATCGAGGCGATGCGAGCAGGCCGTCTCCATGTGTCCGGCTTCAACACGGGATCGAATCCCATCGCCGTAGCATGTGCCGGCTTCCGCCCCTTCGCGATGATGGCTTCCAAAAAAGGCGAATTCGGCTACGAGATGGAGATCATCACTTATCCAGGATCCGGCGTGGAGAAGATCGAGGACCTGAAGGGCAAACAGCTCGCCTTCACCTCCGAGACCTCGAATTCCGGCTTCAAGGCTCCGTCCGCGCTGCTCAAATCCGAATATAAGCTGGAAGCCGGAAGGGACTTCGAGCCCGTGTTCTCCGGCAAGCACGACAACTCGATCCTCGGTGTCGCCAACAAGGATTATCCGGCTGCCGCGGTCGCCAACTCGGTGCTGAAGCGCATGGTCGCGCGCGAGGTCGTCAAGGAAGATCAGATCAGGTCGATCTTCAAGTCCCAGACGTTCCCGACCACCGGATACGGCGTCGCCTACAACCTCAAGCCCGAGCTCCAGGAGAAGATCAAGGACGCATTCTTCTCCTTCAACTGGGAAGGATCGGCACTCCTGAAGGAATTCCAGAGCTCGGAACCTCCGCAGGAAAGCTTCATCCCGATCACGTTCAAGGACAACTGGAGCGTCATCCGTCAGATCGACGAGGCGACGGGCGTATCCTACGAGTGCAAGTGAGCTAGTGCCGGGAGGTGACACCTGTCAGGGTTGGCGCCTCCCGGCTCAACTGCGGGGACATGTCGATGCTGCGGATTGTCGGACTAACCAAGACATACAGGACAGGTGACAAGGCGCTGAAGGGCGTGGATCTCGAGATACCCGCGGGACAGGTCGTCGGTCTCATCGGCCCCTCCGGTGCGGGAAAGTCCAGCCTGATCCGCTGCATCAACCGACTGATCGAACCCAGCAACGGCAAGGTCTTCCTGGGCGATCTGGAGGTGACGGGGCTGTCTCGCAGCGAACTCCGGCTTGCGCGGCGTCGGATCGGCATGATCTTCCAGGAATATGCCCTCGTCGAGCGGCTGACCGTGATGGAGAACGTGCTGTCAGGAAGGCTTGGATACGTGCCCTTCTGGCGGAGTTTCCTGCGCCGATACCCGGCGGACGCTGTCGAGAACGCATTCGCGCTGCTGGAGCGTGTCGGCCTGAGCGCGCACGCGGACAAGCGTGCGGACGCCCTGTCCGGCGGTCAGCGCCAGCGCGTCGGCATCGCACGCGCCCTGGAGCAGGGGCCTGAGCTGCTGCTGATCGACGAGCCGACGGCGTCGCTCGATCCCAAGACATCCCGCCAGATCATGCGCCTCATCGTCGAGATCTGCCGCGAACGCGGTCTCCCGGCAATCATCAACATCCACGACGTGGTGCTGGCGCAGTCGTTCGTCGAGCGCATCATCGGTCTGCGGGCGGGCGAGGTCGTGTTCGACGGGCCCCCCGAGGCCCTGGACACGGCGGCGCTTACCCGGATCTATGGCGAGGAGGACTGGGACGCAGTGCGCCGCGAGGCGGAGTCCGACTTCGAGGAAGAACATGCCGTCCCCAGCGCCTCGCAGAGGACTGAGGAACGCATGGCGGGTGCCGTATGAGCCTGCACGCGGTCTCGACGAACTATCCTCGACAGTGGCAGCGGCCGCCGCTGTTCATCAAGAGCCGCTCCATGCGCTGGCTGGTCTATGGCGGCCTGTTTATCTACCTGGCGGCGGCGGCCTCCAGCGTGGAAATCAACTGGATCCGGGCCTACGAAGGACTCGACCGCGGTTGGCGCTTCCTGCAGGGCTTCCTCGTACCCGACTTCACTTCGCGATGGCGCGACATCGTCACTGGTCTCCGCGAGAGCCTGACGATGACCGTCTGCTCGACCATCGTCGGCATTCTCGTCTCCATCCCGATCGGCATCGGCGCGGCGCGGAACCTGGCTCCGGCTCCCGTCTACTATGTCTGCCGAGGGATCATCGCGGTCTCGCGGGCGTTCCAGGAGATCATCGTCGCGATCCTCCTCGTGGCCATGTTCGGTTTCGGACCGTTTGCGGGGTTCCTCACGCTGGCCTTCGCAACCATCGGATTCATCGCCAAGCTCCTCGCCGAGGACATCGAGGAGATCGAGGCGTCGCAGGCCGAGGCGATCCGTGCGACAGGCGCGTCATGGCTGCAGCTCATCAACTACGCAGTCCAACCCCAGGTGATGCCGCGGCTGATCGGCCTCTCGCTCTACCGCTTCGATATCAATTTCCGCGAATCCGCTGTCATCGGCATCGTCGGGGCAGGGGGTATCGGCGCCACCCTGAACACCTCAATCGACCGCTACGAGTATGACAGCGCCGGCGCGGTCCTGATCCTGATCATCGTGATCGTGATGCTGGCCGAATACGGCTCCGGTCTCATTCGCAAGCGGATTAAGTGATGCCTGTTTTCACGACGCCCCAAGGCCGGAAGCGCTGGACGCACATGACGGCGAGGTCCGAATTCCTGCAGTGGCTGGGTTGGTTCCTGCTCGTTGCGGCGTTCGTGTTCTGTTGGCGGATCATGACACAGGACACCATCTGGGCCTTCGTCCACGACGCGCCGAGGCAGGGAGGCGACATCCTCGCCCGAGCGTTGCCGCCGCGTCTCGACTACCTCGGCCAGCTCTGGATTCCGCTCTGGGACACCATCAACATGGCCAGCCTCGGGACGCTTGCGGGCACCGCGATCGCCGTACCAGTGGCTTTCCTGGCGGCGCGGAACACGACGCCGAGCATCCTGGTGCTGCGCCCGATCGCGCTCTTCCTGATCGTTGCATCCCGGTCGATCAACTCGCTCATTTGGGCCCTTCTGCTGGTCTCGATCCTTGGGCCGGGAATGCTGGCCGGGATCATTGCGATCGCGCTTCGCTCGATCGGCTTCATCGGCAAGCTGCTCTACGAGGCGATCGAGGAGATCGACGAGAAGCAGGTGGAGGCCGTCGTCTCCACGGGAGCCAGCCGTCTTCAGGTGATCGATTATGCGATCGTGCCGCAGGTTCTGCCGTCATTTCTCGGGACGACGGTGTTCCGCTGGGATATCAACATCCGCGAATCCGCCATACTCGGCCTCGTCGGCGCTGGCGGGCTCGGTCTGAAGCTGCAGTCGTCGCTCAACATGCTCGCCTGGCCGCAGGTGACGGCGATCTTCCTGGTGATCCTCGGCACGGTGTTTGTTTCCGAGTGGATATCGGCGGCAGTGCGCAAGGCGATCGTCTGATCAAGGGAGCGGGACGAAGCCAGAATCCCAAGAGGACACCGTCAAGATTGGAAGGGGAGATACCGCAGCGGACATCCAGCGTGGAGTTCCGTGACGTCTTCGGACATGACCGCCAGACCAGTCGCCCTCGCCATCGGCAGCAGGCTTCCCGACGATCCCCTGCCGAGGACCGTGACGACAGGCCGCCCGAATTCGTCCCGCCCGGACACCTCGACCGGGGCGAACTCCGTGCGGCCAGCGCGCTTCGAATAGCTGGAGGAGAGAACAGCCTGGATCCACTGAGCTTCCCATTCCCTCAGCCCGCCGGTCCTCTTGATCGCGGGCAACGCTATCTGGCTCAGCACGACCGCGGCGGCCAAAGGGTTCCCAGGCAAGCCAACGAACAGGGCCCGACCGACCCGGCCGATCGTGGCAGGCTTTCCCGGCCTCATCGCGACTTGAAGCACGTCCAGCCTGGCGCCGTTTGCTTCCAGCACGGTCCGAATGTGATCGGCTCCTCCGTGCGACATTCCGCCCGACGTGATCAGCACATCGTAGGTCCCGGACGCTGATCGGACCGTCTCGCTGATGGAATTGAGATCGTCATGGACTCTTCCGAGGTCCGTGTACTCGATCCACGGTTGCGACAGCATTCCGGCAGCCATGTAGCTGTTCGAGTCGTAGATCTGGCCCGCATCGAGGAGCTCGCCAGGGCGGCGCAGCTCGGATCCGGTGGCAAGGACAGCGATCCGCACCTTGGGCCGGACCATGACTTCCGTAATGCCCAGAGCCGCAAACAATGCTGTGAGGTGTGGAGTAACGATCGCGCCGGAGGAGGCGACCTCCGCGTCCTTTTCGACGTCCTCACCTCTGCGCCGGATGTTCTCTCCCAGCCGGGGTTTTGCGGAGGTAATGATTCCGTCCGGACCGAGACTCGAACATCGCTCTCTGACAACGACTGTATCGTAGCCCGGCGGAACGGGGGCGCCCGTGAATATTTCGACCGCGGTCCCTTCATGTGATACGGAGCCTCCGGTCGCATCACCTGCGGCGACCCTGCGGACGACCTTCAGGGACCATGGCCCGCTTCCGGCAAAGTCGGCTGTTCTGACGGCGAAACCGTCCATGGCGGAATGGTCGAAGCGTGGCAGTGATGCGGGAGCCGTCGCATCGGCAGCCAGTACACGTCCGATGGCATGGCTGAGCGGAAGTCGTTCCGACGCCGTCGGCGGCAACGCGGCTGCGACCGCCGCGGATACGGCCTCGTTGAACGGCATCGGCGCCTTGCCGCCGTGAATGCGGATACTCCCACAGTCTCCCAGGACGGCATTGGCCTCGGCTGTAATGTTCATGTCTCCCCGCCCTGATGACGTGGCCGGAGATTTCCCCGGCCATGGATACGTCACTGTGTCTGGAACGTCTTGAGGTAGGCGATGACGTCCGCGATCTCCTCCGGCTTCTTCAGGCCGGGAAACGCCATCTTGGTACCCTTGATGTAGGCCTTCGGATTGGCCAGGTACTCGGTGAGATGCGTGTCGTCCCACGTCCAGCCCTCCTCGGCTTTCGCCTTGAAGGCGGGCGAGTAGTTGAAGCCGGGCGCGGCGGCCACCTTGCGACCGACGATGCCGTTCAGCTCGGGCCCGACCTTGTTCTTTGCACCGTCGCCGACGGCATGGCAGGCGGTACAGCGTTTGAATACGGCTTCCCCTTTGATCGCGTCGCCCGCCGCCAGGGTGGGGGAGGCGGCGGTGACAAGACATGCGAATGCTGCTGCTAGAATGTTCCGCATTTCGAATTCCGTGTTGCATTGAATGTGGGAGGGCGGCGGACCGCCCTCCGGCGGATCAGGCCGAACGGTATTCCTTCGGCTTGAATGTCAGGTGGGCGACGTTGCGAGGCGCGTCGGAGATCTTGCGGATATCGCCCCAGGTCTGCTTGTAGTTGGGAATAATCAGCTCGTTCGTTCCGGCGTTGACGACGTTGCCCTGCACACCGGTCGGATAGCCGAACAGCATGAAGGTCTCGCCGCGCCGGGCGGTCGGGGTCGGATAGGCCATCGCCTGCGTCGCACCCGCGTCGTTGTAGACTTCCACGAGGTCTCCCTGCTTGATCCCGGCCTCCGCCATGTCCTCCGGGTTCATCTCGATGAAGGGGTACGGCCAGCGGTCCATGACGAAGTCGTTCTCCTGGTCCAGATATGCGGACTGCCAGACAGTGTTGGCGCGGCCGTTGTTGATCAGGAACTTGTGCTTGTCCTTCTGCGCCTGCTTGCCGGGAGCCTGGAGGCCGCGCCAGACGCTGTCCTTGAAGATCGCCTTGCCGTCGGGCGTGTTGAATTTGCCGTCGGCGTAGAGCCGCTGGGTGCCGATGATCCGCTCGGTTCCCGCGTCCGACACCGAGGCCGCCGCAGCATTCGTGTCTGCCTGCTGGACCGGCTCCTTGCCGCGGGCTCCTTCGATGGCAGGACCTCCCACGACCATTCCCGGCTGTGCGCCCGTGGTGGTTCCGCCTTGCGAACTGCCCGCCGCGGCAGGCCCGCCCTCGACGCCGACCGCAGGTTCCTGGAACCCGTTGTTGCCCATCGCGCGGAGCCGGGCGTATGTGACGTACTCTCCGCCCTTTTCGTGCTGATGGTAGCCGTCCATGAAGGCGTCTTCCTCGGTCTTCCAGTCGAAGCCCTTGAACTTGTCGGCATAGGCGGCGTCGCCCATGTCGCGCAGCACACGCTCCATATTGTTCGCCAGTCTCGCCGCGATGAGGCAGTCGGGCATCGCCCGGCCGGGTGGGTCCATGTACCGCTCGGTGAGACGCATGCGACGCTCGCCGTTCATCGATGTCAGGTTCATTTCGCCGGAGGTAGCCGCCGGAAGGATCACGTGACACGCCTGACCGATCTTCGTCGGAATGATGTCGACGTTGACTGCGAACAGGCCCCCTTTGTCGATGGCTTCGACGATCGCCTTCACCATCGCGTCGCGGTCGCCGTATGGCACCGCGCTCATCGCGTCTTTCACGAGGTCGGTGCGCTGCTTGTAGACGCGCTTGAATTCATGGGCGTTCAGCGTCGTCTTGTAATGGTCGCACCCCCACACGTGATGGACAGCACCCTGGCCGCCGATCAGGAGCTGGTCGACATAGGCTGCAGGCTTGCCCACATGAGCGTCCGAGGGACGCGAGTAGCCCTCCTGGTGCCCGCCGAGACGCACGCAGCCGCCGCCCGGACGACCGATATTGCCGGTGGCGAGCGCGATGTTCACCAGAGCGGCGTTGGTGCGGTAGTTGTCGTTGCCCCAGATGAGGCCCTTCTCGTAGGGAAGCATCGTCCGTCGGCGCTTGCCGTCGGCCTTAGGCTCGGCGATCCACTGGGCGGCCTTCTCGATATCCGCTGCGGAGACGCCGCAGATTTCCGACGCCTCCTGCAGCGTCATCCTGTTCGCCTTCACGGCCTCGTCGAAGCCTTTGGTGCTGGCGTCGATGAATGCCTTGTCGACCCAGCCCTTCTCGACGATGTGCGTGAAGATCGCGTTGAAGAGGGCGAGGTCCGTGCCGGAGTTGATGGCAAGGTGGAGGACGTTTTCGGGACCGGCTTCAGCCTCGGCTGCATTGATGCTCACGGTGCGACGGGGGTCGACGAAGACGATCCTTGCAGGCGGATGCTCCTCGCCCGGCAACTGTTCCTCCTTCTTGTCCGAAGTCATTCCCCGGAGATTCGGAATCCAGTGGTTGAGGAAGTAGTTCGTCTGGGTTTCCAGAGGATTCGCGCCAACGCAGAAGATGGTGTCGGCGAGCTCGGCGTCCTCGTAGCAGTTGTTGAGTTCGCCGACACCCATGTCTCTCGTCGCATGGACTTCCGAATTGTAGGCGGGGCGATTGTGGATGCGGATGTTCTTGACCTTCATGGCCTCGAAGTAGAGCTTGCCCGTGCCCCAGGTGTTTTCGTAGCCGCCGCCGGCGCCGCCGTGGTCGTATGCGGAGACGAAGAGGGCGTCCTCGCCCTTGTCCTTGATGATGGTCGCCGTGACGCGGGCGACGAGGTCGAGGGCGTCGTCCCAGCTCGTCGGCTGCATCTGGCCGTAGCGCCAGACAAGCGGATCGGTCAGGCGCTGCTGCTGGGTGTTGCGGGCTTCAGAATAGCTCATCTCCGCCATGCGCGCGCCGCGGACGGAGCCGAGGCCGGAGTTCACCACGCAATCGTGGTCCGGCTTGATGACGATGTGGACGTCCTGCCCGTTCTGCTTGACCACGTTGTACATGGACGGCGGATACCAGGCGTCGGTCTCGGCGGGCTGCTGCGCCGCCAGGTCGACGCCGAAGACGTTCTTGTCCGGAGCGGTGCCGCCCTGCTTGTTAATCGGCCAGGTGTAGGCATGATAGCCGCAGCCGACGATGCAGTAGTGGCATGTGACGTTGTGCTGCTTTGCGTCTGCGGGGATGATCGGCAGACGGTCGATCTGACGTTTGAAAGCCATGGCAGGATCCTCCTCAGATCACGTTCGAAAGACGGCCGTAGAGCAGCTCGTCGATGCCTTCGGCGAAGACGTCGCCGTTGTCGGCCACCCGGAGCACGTATTGGGGAAGGTTCTGCGTCGACTGGCCCCAGACTTGCTGACCACCCTTCTCCGGATCGAATACCGAGTAGTGACCGGGACAGTTGAAGGTCTTCTGGTCGGGCGAGTAGCTGAGCGGATATCCCTTGTGCGGACAGATCGTTGAGAAGCCGACAATGTCGCCGTCAGGCCCCACGCCGCCTTCAACGCGTACGCCGAGCTTCAGAAGGACACCCGCCGCGTCGTCATCGGGATAGGCGACGTCGAGCGGTTCGTTGACCGTGAGATCCTTGATGTTCGCCAGCCGGTTCGAAGGATATTCGACTCCTGCGGAGGGAATGACGGCCTTCGCCTCCTGTGCCGCAGCCGGGGCTACCGCCGCCACAGTCGCGCCTGCGGCGGCTATGGCTCCGCCGCGCAGGAACTGACGCCTTCCGATATCAACCATGTTTCGACAGCGTGACATTGCTCTCTCCCTCGCAAAGATGACGATGTAGAGGTGTTTGCAACGACCGTGCCAAATCCAACTTGCCGGGATCGGCGGGTGTGGCTTCGACCTAGGTGAATGGAGGTGTTCGGAATTGCGGACGCGACTTCGATGGTGATGTTCGATTTTCCGAACGGTCATCACGAGGCGCCGCGGGCTGACGGGCCTGTTCACCGACGCTGACCGCGGAGTGGGTTAATGTCAGGCGGCACGCATGTCGGAGGCACCTTTGCGATCGTCGAAATCGGGTTGAAAGCTTCGCATGCGATCAACTTTCGCTCTCGATCCCGTATCTCGTCATCTTCTCCCAGAGGGTGGTCCGCGATATCCCGAGCTGACGCGCGGCCTGAGAAATCTGTCCATCCGTGGCGCTCAGTGCCCGCAGGATCTGACGCTTCTCCGCGGCATCGCGCGCGTCGGAGAGCGTTTCGACGGGATGGTTCTCAAATGTCTTCGTGTCCGGAAAGAGGTCGGCTGGCAGCAGCAGGGTGTTCTCGGAAAGTGCGGCCGCCCGTTCCAGACGGTTGCGGAGTTCGCGCGCGTTGCCCGGCCACTGATACTCCAGCATCGCGTCCTCCGCCAGCATGCTGATGCCGCGCACCTTCGTATCGCGCAACTGCATGATGTCTTCGAGAAAGCGCTGGGCGAGCCAGAGCACGTCTTCCGGGCGCTCCCGGAGAGGCGGAAGCAGGACCGGCAGCGCGGAGAGGCGGAAGAAGAGATCCTTCCGGAAGGTACTGGTCTCGGATCCGATCTCGTGATGGGTGGCGCAGACGATGCGCGCGTTGAACGGGACAGGCTTCTCGCTTCCCAGCCTGTGGAACCGGTTATCCTCGATCAGCCGCAGCAGCTTGGCCTGAAGGTGAGGCGGCATGTCCCCGATCTCGTCGAGGAACAGGATCCCGTCGCCTGCGCGCTCCGCATAGCCCCGGTGTAGCTGGTTTGCTCCGGTGAACGCACCCTTCTCGTGACCGAACAGCTCGCTTTCGAGCAGCTCGGTCGGAATGGCTGCGCAGTTGACCGCAACGAAGGGCGAGGCGGCTTTCGCGGAAGCCTGGTGAAGGAAGCGCGCACTCACCTCCTTGCCCGTTCCGGTCTCTCCCTGGATGAGTACGGGGAGCGGATGCGACGCGTACCTCCGAAGCATCATTTCGGCATCCCGCATGGCGCGCGAGATGCCGAGGACGCCGTCAATATTAGCTGCCGTTCGCGCGCGGAGACTGGAGGAAATTCGGTCGAGAAGGGCGGGCATCTCGAAGGGCTTGGTAATGAAGTCGACAGCGCCGCTCCTCATGAGACGAACCGCTTGGTCGATGTCGCCGTAGCCGGACATGAACAGGAAAGGGGTGGGGCATTCGCGGCTGCTTTGCCGGAAGACGTCCTCGCCGTTCATATCTGGGAGCCGGATGTCACAGATCACCAGGTCGAAGGAATCCGATCCTCGCACCAGCTTGCGCAGCGCCTCCTCGCCCTTCGTCCACCATTCCACTTGATGGCCTTCCAAGCAAAGTCGCTGGTACAGGGACTCGCCCATGATCGGGTCGTCCTCCAGTATCGCGATACGGCCGGTTTCAAGCTGCATGATCCACATCCTTTCCGCGATTAGAAAGCGGCAGGCGGAGAGTGATCATGGTCCGGCTCCCGTCTCCGCCCCTTACATTCACACGCCCGCCCACATCGTCCACCATGCGCCGCACCATCCACAGACCAAGTCCGCCGGCGGCCTGTGCGGCAGACCACGGATCCTGCGACGTCAGCACGGCGGCGGCTGCGCTGCCAAGGCCGGGGCCAGTGTCCGAAACAGCGACGACAAGGACGCTTCCTCCGTCCTCAAATCCGGTCCTGACAGCCACGCTGCCTCTGTCCCCTGCCGCGGCGCTGGCGTTAAGCACCAGGTTCAGGAGCGCCTGCCGTATCGTCGGACCTGGGAGGGAGGTGATCGTAACGTCTGTCGGTATGCTCGACCAGTCGAGCGTCTGGTTGCGGCTGGCTATGGCAGGACCGGCAAGCAGACGGACGTCCTCCAGATCCGAAAGCCGGAGGCTCTGCGTGCCTCTATCCGGACGGTAGGTGGCGAGAGCCGCCCTAACCACGTCCCGGATGCCACCGAGACCTCGTTCCAGAAGTGACAGCGACGTGTCTCTCACTGCGTCATTCGACCCGTGCCTGCGCAGGGTGTCTATCGAGTTGAGGAGTCCGCCGAGTGGGTTGTTGATCTCGTGCGCCATGCTGGAGGCCAGCCGGCCCAGGCTCGCCAGCTTCTCCTCCTCGGCGAGGCGCTGGGTCAGGGCAGTACGCTGACGCTCCGCCTCGACCAGATCGTTGAAGCCATGGAAGAGATCGGCGAACTCGCCGCTGCGGGAAGGGAACTCCTCGGGTGCGATCGTGCGTGGTGTTCCGGCGGCTCCCGAACGCATGTGGGCGGCCAGCGTGGTGATCGGTTCTACCATCCGCCTTGCGAGGATGTATCCGGCTGTCGCGAAGACGGCGGCAAGGGCTGCATTCGTGGCAAGCAGGGTGTTCAGGACCTGCCGTCTCTCGGCAATCAGGTGTGAGATGTCGAAGGAGGCATGGATCGCACCTATCGTCTTCTGCTGGTAGAGGAGGGGACGGACGCCGAAACCCGTATGGGCGTCCCAGTCGATCTGAATTCCTCCGTCTGCCCGGCTGCTTGCATATTCGGGGGGAAGTTCCGACAGCACCGGCACTTTGCGCGGATCGCTGGCTGCGAGCACGCGTCCATCACGTCCCGTCACTACGGTTTCCAGCGGGGCGACTGATCTGAAGACCGATCCTGTTCGGTCGAGCACGTCGAAAGTCTCCCAGACATCCTGCCTGAGCACTGGCGGAATAAGCGCGGTCGAGAGACCGTCGAAGTATGTGCGGACGACGTTTCCAAGCTGCTGCTCCTGCATTTCGTGCAGCCTGGTGAGAACACGCTCCGAAATGATCACGCTGATGACCACCATCAGGGCGGCCACCATGACGGGTGCACGGATGGTGAGGGGGACCCCGGCGAGGCGTTCGATCACCGTCATCCAAGTCTCCGCACGATATCCATGCTCGCCGCGATGCTCTGGTAACTGTCGTCGGAGGTCGTTGAGAATCCATCAAGTCTAAGACGGCCGAGCACCGAACGGCCTACCGCGTCCGAGTTCATCGACAGAAGCGCTGTCTGGATGTCCCGGAAAACGGACGTATCCTTCAACCGGAGAGGCGCCGCGAAGGGAGGAAACCCGTGCCAGGCGGACTTGAGAAGGACCCTTGTCCGGGAGACGAGGTCGGGCTCCGTCTCGCGCATGACCTCCCAGACGTAGCCGTCCACGCTGCCGGAGTCCGCCAGGCCGGAGGAGACAGCCCTGATGACGTTGCGGTGCCCATAGGTGAACAGGGATTTGCGGAAAAACCGCTCCTCGGAGACATGGCGCTCGGCCAGATAGGTTTTCGTGACCAGATAGCCGGAATTCGAATCCGGATCCGAGAATGCATGGACGTGTCCCCTGCAGTCGTCGAATGTGATTGCGGCGCTCCCGGATCCTACGATCAGATAGGACTGGTAGAGTGGCCGGCCCCGCCAGACCGGCGTCGCCACCAGTTCGAGTTCGTTGCGGAATTTCATGTAGGGATAGCCGCATATCCAGGCAACATGGAGATTGCCGGAGACCAGGAGGGCCGTAACTTCCTGGTATGTCCGCTGGGTGACAAGCTGGACGTCCCGTTTCATGGCCGCCGCCAGATAGGCTTGCAGCTCGTCGAGAACTTCGAGGTCGTTGGAAAGGAACACAGGCGTCAGTCCGACGCGGATGGAGCCTTCCCGTGGCGGTGCGCTCAGTTCGAAGCTGGCTGCGGGACAGGAGGCCGCGACAAATCCGCCGAGGAATCCTGTCGTGAACGATCTGCGTGTCAGGCTCCCCGCCCTGGCATGCCGACAGTGGTCCTCGGTGTCAGCAGGTATCATCGATGCCTCCCGCTCCATCCTCCCGAGACGGCCCTAGTTCTCACTTTAGCCTGATCTCCTCCGAATCCAATCGAAAAGCGTTCCAGCCGCCGGGAGGAGACGGATCGCTGTCATGCGGCTCCCTGAGGTACATCGCTGTCGCCACCGCCACGTGCGCCACGCCGATGGCGACGCAGATCCAGAACAAGATCAACTTCCATCTGGGGACCATCGTATCCTCCACACGCACACGTCCGTATAAAGCAGGCACCTTGACTCGACCCATATATCTAGTAATCTGGATATATGGAACAAGAAAAGGCAATTCTCGCCCTCGCGGCACTGGCCCAGCCCACGAGGCTCCAGGCCTTCAACCTCCTTGTGCAGCATGAACCCGACGGCATTCCCGCGGGCGATGTCGCCAGGATGCTTGCGATTCCGCAGAACACGATGTCCTCGCATTTGAGCGTTCTCGCGCGAGCAGGGCTCATTAGTGCCGAGCGCCGAAGCCGCCTGATCGTATATCGGGCCGATATCGCGGCGCTTCGCGAGGTAATGCTCTATCTCGTGAAGGACTGCTGCGGCGGACGTGCGGAACTCTGTGCCCCGCTCGTGGCGGAACTATCTCCGTGCTGCACTCCACAGAAGGTGTCGTCATGACCAAGACTACGTTCAACGTCCTGTTCCTCTGCACTGGCAATTCGGCCAGATCGATCATTGCCGAGAGCGTCCTCAACAAGGACGGCAAGGGCAAGTTCGTCGCCTATTCGGCGGGTAGCTACCCTAAAGGGCAGGTCCATCCGATGGCGATCGAAACGCTAAGCGGCCATGGATATCCGGTGGAAGGACTGCGCTCCAAGAGCTGGGACGAATTCGCTCAGCCGGGCGCTCCGGAACTCGATTTCGTCTTCACCGTCTGCGACAACGCCGCGGGCGAGGCGTGCCCGGTGTGGCCGGGACAACCGATGACGGCTCACTGGGGTCTCGAGGATCCCGCCGCCGTCGAGGGATCCGACGCCGAGAAGCGCGTCGCGTTCGGCCAGACGCTCCGTTACATGAAGCTTCGCATCGCCGCCTTCGCAGCCCTTCCTGTGGAAAGCCTCGAGCGCCTCAGCCTCACCGCAAAGCTCCACGAGATCGGCCAGATGGAAGGCTCCTCCGTGAAGAGGTCCGACGTCGCATGAGCAGCCCGATCGACATCGTCATCTATCACAACCCCGACTGCGGAACGTCCCGCAACACGCTCGCCATGATCCGAAACGCTGGAATCGAGCCGCACGTCGTGGAGTATCTGAAGACGCCTCCCACCCGTGAGCTGCTGGTGCAGTTGATCGGCCGGATGGGAATCTCCGTTCGGGAGCTGCTGCGTGAAAAGGGTACGCCCTACGCCGACCTCGGTCTTCAGGACGAGAGCCTGACGGACGAGCAACTCCTCGATGCGATGATGGAGCATCCCATCCTGATCAACCGGCCGATCGTAGTGTCGCCGCTTGGCGTCAGGCTCTGCCGCCCGTCGGAAGTTGTCCTGGACATACTTCCTTCGCCGCAGCGATCCGCCTTCACCAAGGAAGACGGCGAAGTCGTGATCGACGCAGAGGGCCAGCGCGTCGCCTGAATACCTCCAGCACCTTGAGTCTCCGCTCCGACTTCGGGGCGGAGCATCTTTTTTCAGAGGAAAACCCTTCCATGTCGTCCCCCAAGCCGTCGCTCC
Source organism: Rhizobium sp. LC145 (assembly GCF_001005825.1). Lineage (GTDB taxonomy): Bacteria > Pseudomonadota > Alphaproteobacteria > Rhizobiales > Rhizobiaceae > Neorhizobium. The sequence goes on along the minus strand of NZ_LBHV01000005.1, from coordinate 189,895 downwards.
GCCTTTCATTTCTCGATCGCTACCTCACGGTCTGGATCTTCGCCGCGATGGCTCTGGGACTCCTCCTCGGAACGGTCTTTGAAGGCCTGCCGGCTTGGCTGAACAGCATGTCGGTCGGCACCACCAACATACCAATCGCGATTGGCCTGATCCTCATGATGTATCCGCCGCTCGCGAAGGTGCGTTACGAGGAGCTCCACCTCGTCTTTGAGGACAAGCGGGTGCTGGCAATCTCGCTCCTGCAGAACTGGATCATCGGACCGACACTCATGTTCGGACTCGCGATCATCTTCCTGCGCGGGTACCCTGAATACATGACGGGGGTTATCCTGATTGGCCTTGCCCGCTGTATCGCGATGGTGCTGGTCTGGAACCAGCTCGCCCGAGGCGACAACCAGTATGTCGCTGGTCTTGTGGCGTTCAATTCGATCTTCCAGATCCTCTTCTTCAGCGTCTACGCCTGGTTCTTCCTGACATTCCTCCCGCCGCTGTTCGGGCTCGAAGGCAGCGTCGTCGACGTCTCCTTCTGGACGATCGCCGAAGCAGTGCTCATCTACCTCGGGATTCCGTTCCTCGCGGGCTACCTGTCGCGGCGGGTACTCACGGCGACGAAGGGCAGGGACTGGTACGAAAAGACGTTCCTTCCGAGGATCAGCCCGATCACCTTGGCGGCGCTGCTCTTCACGATCGTGGCAATGTTCAGCCTCAAGGGCGGCGACGTCGTCCGCCTGCCGTTCGACGTGGTCCTGATCGCGATCCCGCTGACGATCTACTTCCTGGTCATGTTCTTCGTGAGCTTCGTGATGGCTCGGTCCGTCGGGACCGACTATCCCCGGACGACGGCGGTCGCGTTTACCGCTGCCGGAAACAACTTCGAACTGGCGATCGCGGTGGCTATCGCCGCCTTCGGCCTCGCTTCGCCCGTGGCATTCGCAGCGGTCATCGGTCCGCTCGTCGAGGTACCCGTGCTTATCATTCTGGTGCAGGCCGCGCTGTGGATGGGCAGGCGATACTACGGAACGAATATGGATCGAGTTCCGGCGGAGTGACTGGCGAGCTGTTGAATGTCACTCCGGCGGAATTGGCGGCTAAACGAAGGCATGACTCTATTCTTCTGCAGGTTGTTGCAAACCGAGTAGGAATCATCCGCCCTCTGGGCGGTTTGGCCGTGTGGCCCGGCAGAAATCCATCGCCGTGGAGCGACCTCTACTTGAGGCGTATGAAGGGTTCTCTTCAAAGCGTTCGATGAGCCTGTGCTCTTCTCGAAGGGCTGGTCGTAGTCGTCACGCCAGTGCACTGGCACAGCCCGAAGCTGCGGTCTGTGCCGAACATGTGCCGCGGCCTTGTTGATGTCACCATTACTCTGGGCGTTCGGAGCGATTTCGACAGTCTCCTGCCGGTCCACGCGTTCGGCGCTCATAGCACCCTGTTCGGCCGTTGTCGGCATAGGCATGGTGAACGTCGTCTCCATTGCAGTCAGCAGGGCTCGAACGGGCGGGGGGCCTCGCTCAATGCACGCAGCGCCTCTCGATCCACGCCCCGCCTGCGTCAAGGCAAGCATCCTGAGCCATGAACGGCGAGAACCGGATGAGCGCGACAAGTGCGATCACCGCCACGATGATCGTCGCCAAGGGCGCTCGCTTCCAAGTGATACGCATTGCAAATCCATATCAAACTGATGCGGATCCAGCGAATCCTTGCGAGCTCACGACCCTATCAGGCGGTCAGCCCCGTCCGCTCCCCATCAGTCGTGATCGCAGGGCGTTCGATATCCCGTCGAAGACGAACACTACGATCAGGATCAACAGGACCATATACGCGACGTTCTCCCAGTCGGAGTTCGTGCGCATGGCTTCCCAGAGCTTCAGGCCGATGCCGCCGGCGCCGACCGCTCCGATGATCGTCGCCGACCGCGTGTTGGACTCCCAGAAATATAGGGCCTGCGACATGAAGACGGGCATGACCTGCGGAACCACGCCGTAGCGCTGGACGACTGCCGGGGGCGCTCCGACCGAGCGGACGCCTTCGCGCTGCTTCTCGTCGATGTTCTCGAGAGCCTCGGAGTAGAGCTTGCCCAGCGTTCCGGTGTCGGTGAAGAAGATAGCCGAGATACCCGCCAGCGGTCCGGGCCCGAAGGCGCGTGTGAAGAACAGGGCCCAGATCAGCATGTCTACCGAACGCAAGAAATCGAAGAAGCGCTTCGCGACCTGGTTGGCGGCACGGTTCCGGAAGATGTTCCGGGCGGCGATGAAGGAGAGGGGAAACGCGACGAACATCGCGAAGAGAGTCCCGATGAATGCCATCACCACGGTCTGGAGGAGCTTGGTCCAAACGTCCAGATGCTGCCACTCCGCATTGTAGAGGATATTGTTCCAGGCCAGAGCCAAGTTCGACTGCTGAGGGTCGATGCGTTCGCCGGAGGCTATGAGGGATATGACGTCTCCGGCGGACTTTCCGAAAAAGGGCGAGTTCGTATCGAAGACGAAGTTGGCCCAACCGAGAAAGCGCTTCCGTACTCTGATCCGGTCAGCGCCGATCTCTGCCCAACCGGACATGCCGAAATAGGCGATGACCCGGCCGCCCGGAAGCCGCTGCTCGAGCCACGCAGGCATCTCACCGTCGATGCGGACCACTCCGCCGACCCTGTCCAGATCGATGACAGCGGTCTCGCTGCCGCGCTTCAGAATGACCTGGCCGGGTCTGATGTCGATCGTCCGGGAGGTTCCCATCTCGATGACAGCCTCGGTCACCACCTCCTCGCTCCGCGTCTCGGAACGCGCGGAGGCCGCCGCATTGGATGTGTCGGAGCCTGTCTGCTGTTGGGGGGCGGGAGCCATGAAGTTGAAGCCGGACTTCGGCGTTGTCGAGGAACTGCCCGCGGGTGCCAGTATCTCGATCGTACGGGTAACCGTTTCCCGCTTGGCGTTCAGCCAGTCCGGGTTCGGGTTGGGGCCGATCGGATCGAAGCGCGGATATGTGATCTGCATCGCACCGTCCGGGCTGATTCCGATTTCCGGCCTGATCTCGTACGAAACCCAGTCGGCAAGGTAGTTGCCGGCTATGCCCCAGTTGGCCCCGCCTACGACCTTGCCAACGGCAAAGTAGTACCAGGCGAATACAAAGTAGAGGACGCAGGCAAGCGCGATGATAGGGGTTCGGAACCGCTGCCATGGCGAGCGCTTCAGAATATCCGGATGGCGTGCGGCGACGGCTTCCATCTCGGCTGCATTGAGAATGGTCATGGACGCCTCCGTCAGATGGTCTGGAATGCCTGTTCGCCGACGAGCCTACGGCGGAGCCACGCGGAGAACTGATCGACGGCGATGATCGTCAGCAGCAGGAGCAGGACGATCGCCAGCGTCTTCGCCTCGTGTCCCTGGCCGATCGATAGGCGAAGGAGCTCCCCGATGCCGCCGCCGCCAACGGCGCCGATGATGGTCGAGGCGCGGACGTTGATCTCGAGGCGTAGCAGGAAGTAGCTCATGAAGTTCGGCAGCACCTGCGGAACGAGGCCGAACCACATCCGTTCGAACCAGTTGGCCCCGACTGCACGAAGTCCTTCCTCCGCCTTCATGTCCGCATTCTCGATGACTTCGTAGAACATCTTGCCCAGTGCGCCGATGGTGTGGATCGACACCGCAATGACAGCCGGAATGGGGCCAAGAGAAAGAATTGCCAGGAAGAAGCCTGCAATCACCACCTCCGGGAATGCACGGAGGACCTCCATCAGCCGCCGGACCGGGCTGCGGATCCAGGCGTTCGCCATGGTGTTCTTTGCCGCGAGAAAGGAAAGTGCGAAGCCGAAGACGAGGCCGATGCCCGTGGATGTGAGAGCGATGTTCAGCGTCTCGATCATCTTGTGGAAGTATTCCGGCAGGTACAGGCTTTCCGTCAGATAGGCGCGTCCCTCCGGATAGTTGTACTTGAAGCTGCCATCATCATAGGGGGAGGGCAGGTCGAAGAGCGCCCTCCAGATCTCCATTCCGTCGCGCGGCAGAAGATCGTCGACGAAGTCGAAGAAGTGGGGCAGTCTGTCAAAGAACTTTCCGGAATTCGTCTCGTTCGCAAACCAGAGCGACCCGGTCACGACGGCCAGCAGGAGACCGACGGCGAGGAGGGAATAGATCATCCGCTGGGTGGCCAACTGCTGCCAGTGGCGCTCGATCAGCGCGCCGCTCTCGCCTAGCCTCGGCGGCGAAGTCATCGATGTCGGCATTTGCGTCCCCGCTCGCCTGTTCCGGAAAAGGCCGCCGATCACGTTCTGATCGGCGGCCTTGCATAGCTCTCGGGTCGATCAACCGCCGATCGTCGCCTTGCGGGCATCGATGATCGGCTTGTAGAAGTCGACGTTGACTTCCGCAAAGCCCTTGAAGTCACCGCCCTGGATAGCGGAGAAGCAGGCCGGGTCGCTCGTCGGAAGGTTCATCATGAACTCCTTGAACTTCGTCTTCATGTCTTCATTCAGCGACGTGCGGACGACGATCGGGCCGTTCGGGATGAGCGGCGACTTCCAGAGCTCGACGAGATCGTCCATGTTGAGCACGCCCTTGTCGACCATCTTGCGCAGGTTGCCGGAAGAGTAGCCGTCCTTGAATTCACCTACGCCGGAACCCCAGGTCGTGCCCGCGTCGAAGTTGCCCTTGACCACTTCGAGAACGAGGTTCTCGTGTCCGCCGCCGAAGCCCGTCGACCCGAAGTATTCCTTGACCGGTGCACCAGCCGCTTCCGGGAGGGTGACGAGCGGGACGAGATAGCCGGAGGCAGAGTCCGGATCGGCGAAGCCGAGCTTCTTGCCCTTCATGTCCTCGAGCTTGGTCATGCCGCTGTCCTTGCGGGCGACCATGATCGAGTGATAGCCCATCGAGCCATCGGTCTGCACGGTCGTCAGGATCGGTTCGACCGCGTCAGTCTTGGCAAGGTACACCTTTGCATAAGCGGATGCGCCCAGTTCGGCATAGTCGAGGGTGCCACCCAGGAGGCCCTGGACGACGCCGTCGTAGTCGGCAGCGGGGAAGAGCGAAACCTTCTCCACGCCGATTGCAGCGGGCAGTTTCTCGCTCAGGCACTGGAAGTTCCGGAGGCGGTCGGCTTCGTTCTCGCCTCCCAGGATGCCGATGCGGAACACCTTCAGGTCTTCTGCGAGGGCGGAGCCGGACAGCACGGAAAGCGCGACCGCGGCAAACAAGGCTTTCTTCAGCATGAGATCATCTCCTGTTCGTCCGGACACGCCGGAACTTAGGTGTGGGAGCGCCCTTTACGCGGGCATACGATCGGTTGACGCGCTCAGGCCTGGGCGGAAGCCAGAATCCTGGGACCGACTGATTGCGAATTCTCGGGAGCTGCATCTGGCTGTCGGATGCTGATGCTGGTCGAGGTCATTGTCTCGTCGATGCCAGCGCCTTCTCTGTCCGAGCCGTAGATGTCCCGGATAGCGGAGGCGGTGAGTTCGGACGGCTGTCCATCGAACACCACCCGGCCACCGGCCATGCCGATGATCCGCTCGCAGTAGGAGCGGGCGGTGTCGAGGGTATGAAGATTGGTGACGACGGTGATGCCGTCGCGCTCGTTGATGTCGCGCAGCGCATCCATCACGATCTTTGCATTCAGTGGGTCGAGCGACGCGATCGGCTCGTCCGCAAGGACGATCTTCGGCGACTGCATCAGGGCACGGGCGATCGCGACACGCTGCTGCTGCCCCCCGGAGAGGGTGCCTGCGCGCTGGAGCGCCGTCTGCTCGATGCCGAGCCGCTCGAGCGCCGCGATCGCCAGGATTCTTTCCTCGCGCGTGTAGATGTTGAGAAGGCTCATCGCAGTTGAGCGATGATTGAGGCGACCGAGCAGGACATTCGTCAGAACGTCGAGCCGCGGGACGAGATTGAACTGCTGGAAGATCATCGCGCAGTCGCGCTGCCAGCGGCGCAGATCAGATCCCCTGAGCGACGAAACCTCGAGATCGCCGAAATGGATGGTGCCGGAGGAGGGCGCCGTGAGGCGGTTGATCATCCGGAGGAGCGTCGACTTGCCAGCCCCCGACTTTCCGATGACACCGACCATCTGGCCGTCCGGAATGTCGATGGTGACTGCGTCCACTGCCGTCCGGCTGCCGAACTTCCGCGTGAGCTTCTCCAAACGCATCCGAATATCCCCTCGTTCTGGTGAGGGCTCACTAGCTTCGATGCGTGAAGGAGCGATGTCAGCTTGATGTAGGTTTTGTGAAATCTACATCCGCCAGGAGTGGTTCGAGCCGACCCCAATGGGAAATCGCACTGGAAAAAGATCGAGGGTTGCATTATTAAATCCATGCATCCGGATATGTCGTGAATCCGCAGAGTTCACAATCCTCTTCCGAATGTCTTCCGCTTGGTGCGGAGGCACCGGTCAAGGCAACGAAAGTGGTCAGTGCATCATGCGAAACATCCTGCTCGTGCATTCCGATCAGAACGTGGGCGAGATCCTGAAGGAGAGCCTGCGGCGCGAAGGCTTCAGAGCCACGCTGTTCGGTTCGGTCGGAGACATTCCAAGGGACACGGTCGAAGAGCGCGCGGACCTTGTGGTGATGGACGGAGCATCAGGGCCAGGTGACATTCATCTGTGTACGGATATCAGGCTGGCGACATCAGCTCCCATCCTGGTCCTTTCCAATATGCAGGCGGAGCGGCAGTGGGCGAGGGTTGCTGACGACGTGCTTGCGAAGCCGTTCGCCGTCCAGGATCTGCTTGCGAGGAGCAGCGCACTTGTGGGCAGGAAGCCGGTAGGACAGGCAGTCTTCTCCGCGGGCGACATATCCATGAACGTGGAGACACACAGAGTGACCCGTGGAAAAAGAAACGTTCATCTCGGGCCGACGGAGTACCGTCTGCTCCACATGTTTCTTGCCGAGCCGCAGCGGCTCTGGACGCGCACCGAGATAGTGGAGCGGATCTGGTCGCCCGGCCGCGACGAGCGCATTGTCGACGTCACCATCAAGAAGCTACGGGCGGCCTTGAACCGGAGAGGGGACAAGGACGCGATCCGGACCGTGCGTGGTGCGGGCTATGGGCTGGCGTGATCAAGCGGGCGCGTTCTGATTGATGTCGACATTTCTGAGGCATAGGAGGGCGTGCCCGCTTCATAGGACGGAATTCAGGACCCGGTAGCTTCGCGGAGGTTGACCCGCTTCGCCAGCTCCTCAGCAGTCTCCTTCCGCTCGCTATAGCGGTCGGTGAGATAGGCGGAGGCGTCCCTCGTCAGGAGGGTGAACTTCACAAGTTCCTCGCAGACGTCGACCACCCGGTCGTAATAGGAGGAAGGCTTCATCCGACCTTCGCTGTCGAATTCCAGAAACGCCTTCGCCACGGAGGACTGGTTCGGGATCGTGATCATACGCATCCAGCGACCGAGTACCCGGAGCTGGTTGACGGCATTGAAGGACTGCGAACCACCGGACACCTGCATCACCGCGAGCGTCTTTCCCTGTGTCGGGCGCACGGAACCGACCGCCAGCGGGATCCAGTCGATCTGTGACTTCATGATGCCCGTCATGGATCCATGGCGTTCCGGGCTGACCCAGACCTGCCCCTCGGACCATTCGGAGAGCGACCGCAGTTCCTGGACCTTGGGATGGCTTACAGGCTCCTCGTCTGGAAGCGGCAGCCCTCGGGGATCGAAGATCTTCACCTCGCACCCGAAGTGCTCCAGAAGGCGGCGGACTTCGTATGCCAGGAGACGGCTGTACGAGGTCTCCCGAAGCGAACCGTAAAGGATCAGAATCCGGGGCTTGTGCGAGGAGATGGGTGGTCGGAGTGCATCCGGGTCCGGTATTCTCAGATGTTCGGCAACGGCGGCCGGCAGATCGATCATTTCGTTCTCCATGCTAGTATCACCTGACATTGCTGTTGCTCAGGCCTTTGCCGTCTTGTCGGAAGTTGCTGCCGAGCACACGGCCGGGTGACCCGAGCAACAATCCCGGATCAGGAATTCGACGAGAGACGCAAGCGTCTCGTATCTGGCGCTGTAGATGATGGATCGGCTTTCTCGCCGCATTCGGATGAGGCCGGCATGCTCCATCTCCTTCAGATGAAAACTGATGTTGGAAGAAGAGACGCCCGCGAGTTCCGCAATCCGGCCTGCGGCCAGTCCTTCCGGACCTGCGATAACGAGGTTGCGGAGAACGTTTAGGCGGGTGATCTGTGACAGCGCGCCGAACATCAGAATCGCCTGGCAATCATCCATATTTCAACATTCCTTTTAATCTCGAATTAGAGATATGATAATTGCGCCAGTGAGGCAAGGTGAAAGTGATGTCCGCATAAACACCGGATGACCGAGGGGCACAATTTGGTCGAAGACTACGGTCACACGGGACATCCCCGGGGGATCAACCGTGAGCTTCCTGCGCCAGGATCTCGCTCGGGCGTAACCTGCGCTGAAGCCATGGCGTCCCGGTCGGACGGATCCAAGGGGAGCGTCAACCGGAATCAAGGCCCGAGACATGTTCGAACCAGATCGCGATATCGACACGTCGATGGTGAGGAGTACGACCCTTCAGTGAGTCTTTGGTCGCTTCGCGCGCAAGAGTAGCAAATTAATCGACGAAAGCTATTTCGAGTTCACTCGTTCACCGAAGGCCACGGTCGAAACGACGAGATATCGGGGTGGCGGAGACCAGCATCAAGGCCACCTTCCGCGTCACGCTCGGCATCAATATGGTCCAGATAGTCGGCAGCGAATTTGGCCGCTTCGGGATCAGATGAGCAGGTCAGTCCAAACAGACCTTTCCGGAGTGTCGAAAGGTCGCGTGGAATGATCGTATAAGAGGACGAGTCAGTGCCGGTAGGCTGGTGGGTGTAAAGGATTTTGGAGCGGGTATTCCAGCCGAGTTGACCGATAACGAGGCGTCCTGTTTTTTCTTCCGCCAGTTTCAGGAAGATGTCGTGATCTCCTCCCGCGAGAAGGATGCTGGCAAGAAAAGATTTCTGTCGTTCATCCGTTGCCGCGTCGTACAGGGACGGCAAGCTTTCCCTTGCCTCTGGCGACAACGTTAGAAATAGTTCGTCGGGATAGTCGAAGCGTGTAATGCTCTCGATCGGCTTGTTGCCGAATTTTCGGGCCGCGATTTCTAATAGGAAGTCCAACGTTGCCTGCCCCGGATTCTTGAGCGCAAGGAACAACTCGTAGTGGTCGGTCAACTGCGGGTATCGGGCAGCAAGACCGCGTAAGAGTTCAACACGAAGAGCCTCCTCCAGATGATGCACGCTATTCAAGATGTCCCGGACACGCCATTTCTCGAAATCGAACTTTGCGGCGATCGCATCCAGGCCGTCGAAAAGCGCAAACGGCTGATCCGAAACCGGAAACAACTCCAGCCAGTCGAACACCGTGTACAGGTCATTGTCCTGTATCCATTTGCGATCACCATGTTCAGCCATCGCGTCTGACAGACCCTTCATGATGATGCCAGCCGGGACAATAAGCCCGCCGACAGTCATGCGTTGCGCTAGTTCGAGCCGCAGCCGATGCGGTAGATCCTCTTGCAATATCTCGATCAGGAGCGCGCTGCGTTCGCCATGCGGCAGCAGCACGGCGCAACCGGCAAATCGCGCCGCACGCGCGAGTTCCTTCGGCGATCGTGCCATACGCAGGTTCTCCGCAGCCTCAAACAGTAAGTCAGCGGTGTCGCAGCTCTGGGTACGGTCCCTAGACCGATTTGCGACTGCGCGGGCGAAATCGGGCCATTTGCTGAACTTGCGATTATTGTCGTCAATCACAGGTTCGTTTCGCTGTTGCCAAATGACTTGGAGGCCGACAGCCGCTTCCGGGCCAAAGTCATCGTCGAAAAGATGCCGTTTCAGAACAGCTTCCGCCTCATCGTTGCCGATGGCTGTCAGTGCGGTGCGATACTCTTGGACATGAGACCACCGCATCTCGTTCAAGGCCCTACCGTTCGACCTTTTGACAGCAAAAGCCGCTCTGGCCGCACGAAGTCCCGCGAGATCCGCTTCAATCATTTTATCCAGGATCGGCACTTGACCGACATCAGGGAGGCGGCGCATGGCCCAAGTGAGTTGCGCCATATCATGCCGCGATGCCGACTTTTCGATGAGCTGCCACCCCCACTGTTCTAGGAGCTTTAGGGCCGTTGGCCTACTCGCGAAAGGTATTTGCAAGTGCTCACTGTCGCTTCCGCGACCGTGTCGGCTGACAATATCGGCAAGGTCGTGGATCTCCTCAGGAGATAGCCCTTCAGCAAACTCTTGCAAGGCATCGATTAGCACGCTTGCGCGAGTGCTTTCCAATTTGTTTGCAAGCATGCGCGATGGCTTGTAAGCGGCTTCTGTCCACTCGCCGTCCGCCCGAAACTTGCGTCTGGTATCAAGATAACGAACGATCAGTTCCCGCACGGTACGGTGCCCGGCTAGAAAGCACACCGTACTTGGTAGATCGCCATTGTCACCTTCGAGCGCCAGCGTTGCTACCGGTTCGTCATCGGTAGGCGCGACCCCCTCCAAATACTGCCGCGGTTGGTGGGGAAGGTTGAGAGCGTTCTCCACTCGCCACTTAAGTGCGACGGCGACTTGACCTGGAAAGCGAGTCCAGGCGTCATGCGTAATGTGATGCCCGCGGTCCTTGAACGAGAATGCGGGATCTTTCAGTTCGCGCTCGACCGCTGCCGCTGCCTCGTCGTCCGGAAGGGAGTCTAAGGCCCTCGCCAAACGTGTCTCAGGCGATCCATCAGCCACAACTAAGGCTCGCCGCCTTCCCGTCAGGTCGGCCAATAGCGCTGGATCGCGAACCCCATCGAAGTGAGCCTTTCGCGCAACTGCCAGCATCAACTCCTCACCAGAGGCTCGCAGAAGTTCCTCCAGTTGCCGCGTGGCCGCACGGAAAGAGAGGCCTTCAAAGACACGAAGTCGGATCTCCAGACTTGGTTCATTCAGCGCCAATGCGAGTACCGCATCAAGGGCGTCCCGATCACCATGAAACGCCAACTCGGCGGCCAATGTCTCGCGGGCCTTATCTGGCAATCCGGCGAATTCCCGTGCGAGATGATCTCCGAGGACGGACGGGCTGAACCGGGGTACGAGCCTCATCACGCTCATTTGGCTCTGATCGCTGTCTCCGGAAACGAGAGGCCAAACGATCTCGGCAAACTCTGGCCTCTTGCTCTGGATCATGAAACCCACTGCGCGATCCAGTTTGCCTTGAGCATGCCAAGCGTGTGCGAACTGGATGACCGTGTTTCCAATGATGTCCCAGACAATTGGTCCCGATCGCGCCACAACCTGCGCCGCAAAGATTGGATCGATGCCGAGCAGCAGGTCAACCACCTTGGCGACAATCTTAGAACCGGCCTCGTCTTTTCGTGACATTCGCTCGCATGCGAACAAGACCACTTCAGTCCAACTGCGGTCGTTGAGCGCGTACGTCGTAACTGGATGCTCGAAGCTGAGGTCATCACCTGCCGAAACAAGCCCCGCCTCAAACTCAAACGACGCAAACCATTCCTGTAATTGCTGATGTTGAAGGGCGTAAAGCTGTCTATCCTGTCGGACCAGCAAGTGACTGGCCACTAGGATGTCGAGGACGTGAGACGGGTTCGGTGCAGAGGAAATCTGCCCATCAAATACGAGCTTTTCGCCTGCTCTCGATATGGCCGAACGCGCATCCCAGTCGGAGATAGTCGGCCTACCCGACCGTTGGGCAGAAGCCGCTATGACCGTCAGGTAGGCGTGTTGGACGTCATGTAACTCCCGGTGAAAAAGCTCCTTGTTGGCGGGAATGGCCTCGTGGGCTTCGACCATGCGGCGAAGCACTTCTTCCTTCGTCTCTGGCAACATTCCGGAGGGGGTCGCCTCCATCAAAGCACGCAGGTAGAGAGGTATCGTGACGAGATCCCGTAAACCCGGGGTTCGCCAAGCGGCGTCGAGAGCACGTACTCCGTCCTGGCCCCTCATACCCTCCGCGATTTCCCGCTGCTGCTTGTCCGAGAGGGGCAGGATCGAGACACGACGTCCGGAGAGCGGAACGTCCAGCGCGATCCTGCGACTGCTCATCACCATGTTCAACAGCGGAAACTGTGTTTCAAGCTCCTCCATCTCGTTGATGAGGCGACGACGCGCCGACTCTGGAACCTCGTTCCAGCCGTCCAGGAACAGAGCCAGTTCGCCATGGTCGGCTAAGAACTTGAGGTGCGCACTGGAAAGCGCGTCATAGCCTTTACGTCGGGATATCCAGTCAAACAGTTCCCTGCCGGACTCAGCCCATGCGCCAAGAGGCACGAATACCGGCGCGGGACCGGCCTCGATCATTTTACGGACGATCTGAATGAGGGTAGTCGTCTTGCCGGTCCCGGGCGCTGACAAGAGGACGATATGCTGGGCATTTGCGAGAACTTGAGCGAATTGGGCATGGTCCAGATTGCGAACATCGTCAGCGCCGTCGACCGTGAGTTCTAGCGTCACGGAATGGCTGGGCCAGCTGCGCCGCCGCTCATAGCTTTCTATATCCGCCAGCGACGCCGCGCGTACCTGCGTTTGCACCGTCCCAAGGTTGGCATCCTGCGGTAGTCCGAGCCGTGAAATGTAAGGCGCCAGCTCCTGGATAAGTTCATCCGACAGCTGGGCGATCGTCGCTGGACCCCTGCCGCTGGCAAGTTGCTGGAACGCGCGCTCTTCCGCCTCTTGCTTCCACTTCTTCAGCTTCTCGACCGTGAATTCTTCCGGATTGTGGTCGATGAGGTGGGCATGGTCGGCGCATAGCCAAATCCCGTTTTCCGCACCCGCCCGTTCCGCCGGCGTCTGACTGGCATCATACCGAGGACCGCCGGGTGACGCGGCTTTGATGTGGGCGGCCACGCCAATACTGTTCGCGCCCTCTTCGCCTTTCCGCGGTCCAACGGTCAGTCGCTGGCACTGTGGGTGAGAGCACAGATAGCCGACGCGCTGAGCGAGTTGGATCCTGACGGGTGTCTTGAAATCGTCGCGCCGTCGTCCCCCTGCGGCAGTAGTAGTGGGGCCGTCAATCGGCGCGGCGGCTTCGGTGGGAGCGGGCGTGGCGAACATATGATGACGTTAATGCAAAAGCAGTCGTCACGAAATCCCCGGCACAGTCATACCACTGCTAACGCGCCGGCTTCACCTTCGACCTAACCTACAAAGCCGGTGCTCAGATTCATCAGATATTCCAAGGCTTGGAGAAATTCGAGCGCTCGCAAGTCAATTCTGGCGGATTATATCGGTTGACGACCCGCCATATCATCTGCTGACCTGACATACAGGTCAGGAAGAGAAACCAAAGCGGCGTAATAGTTCATCTGAACATGGGGTGATTCGGTCCAATGAATCACCCACGGCATTGTTTCCCAGGGCAAGCCGTGCATTCGGACCGTCACAAACAAAACGCTTGCCGCCAGGTAGTGCACAAACAGCGTCACTCTTTCGGACAAGAACCAGCCCGCGGGTCTCCCAACCCCTCCAATTCAGACAGCCGGGTATTCTGGTCGCTAATGCGCTCGGCAGCTCCGAGCGAACGGCATTGAGAGGTTGATTGTCGCAGATCGTCAAAGAATCCGCGCCGTTCGTGAGCCCTACACCGTCCATTTGACGTTTGGCGATGTCGGAGAGTTTTCCTTGCAAACAGCCCTGAACATCATTGAAGTCGATGGTCAGCCTTTGAGGAGCGGAGAGCTGGCTTAGGAACCAAGAGGCGATTGCGCTACCGATGTCCCCCAGAGGGCCACCTGCAACACCCGTGAGGATAAGTAAGACCACACCTGAAATAGTCAGCTTGCCCCACCCGTTACGCATTTGGTGCGACCATAAACACGAAGCTCACGTTGCCGACCCGGAATGACATCCGCAGCCACCCCGTGACGTTCCCGACTTGGCAGGAAAAGCCAACTTCGTCGACACCTGTGAAGAGTTCCTTCCTTTCCTGATATCGAATGAAACCTTGGACGCATGCCGAGGTTCGCATATCGAAGGTCTTCATCAGGGCAGGGAGATCGGCCCGTGCCTGATTTAGAATTTCAATATTTGGTGGAACCGCACTGCTTAGAATTGATTCCTCGGCCTGACGCTGCAGAAATGCAGTCATGCTCTCGGGGTCGTTCTGAAGCTGCACAAGTTCATTGATAATTGTCTGGTGTCGGTTGTCGCCCTCGATCGCTTGAACGGTGATATCGCACCATTGCCGATCAGGATCCTCGGTAGACCAGCATGCCGTCGCATTCCTTACGGATGCGCCGTTGTTAAGTGCGCTCTCTCGGCTGAGATCGCAGGTGCACTTTTCATGTGTGGGGTCGGCAGCCGGGACCGACCCCGATGAAACAGCGATGGCGAACATCGCGGCGGCAACAAATCTCAGCATGAGCCCCACCCTCAAAACCCCAGGGCACCATAGCACGAGGATGAGCGAGGCGAAATCCAGGGCTGCTGGCCGAGGAAGACGCGCGACGGGCAAGCACGGATACGATACTGCAGGTGGTCCGCAGCGGCTCCTACACAAAAACACAGCCTCAAATGCGTGGATTTCCTCCAGCTTGTTGATGCGTTGCAGGCAAGCCCTCTTGCACGTCTGGTTCAGCGAAGCTTAGCATCTCTTCATCCAGCTGAAGGGGGATATTTCATTGGGAACGACCATGTACCTGGAGAAGCCGATCGCCGATGCATTGGATAGGAAGAAGTCCGTCCTGGTAGAGATAGGAACGACTAGCGTCGGCGGAGAAGGGCCACAAATGTACATCAATTTCGGCGACCATTCCCTATTACTGTCGCACGATGACGCCAAGGAGTTCTCGGATGCGGTGGACCGCATCGCTTCCTACTTGGGCTACAACCGCTAACATCGAGGAGAGAAGCTATGAACGTGACCGTGCGCATCTACTTTCGAGGCCCGGACGGCAAGGTCGAAGACGGAAGGCAGGATTATGGGCTCGAAGATTTTGCTGGTTTTCTCCCGTCGATAGGCGACACGATCCTAAATCCAGGAGTGCTGCAGGGATTAGATCGTTCGGAGCCTCAGAGCCGAGATATCTGGAAGGTCGTTGATCGAATTTTCAATCCGAGAGACTTGGTAAACTATGTCGTTCTCGTCGTGGAAGAACGTCGCGGGACAGAAGCTGACACGTGGCTTTGAGCACGTTATCGAACCGTTTTCTGCGTTAGCTGCGGAGGGGTTCTAATCCAGAAGCTGACTCAATCTGTTCAGAAGCCGATGACGAACCACACCCTATCGAAACTATCCACAAGTTCGCGATGACAGATAGCTGCTTCCTATATGCTTCCTGTACCGATTTTCAGCTTTAGTTTTCAGAGCGTAACTGACTGATGTCCTTCCCGAGAGAAGGGTGACATTTGATACCGGAGAGATGGGTTACACTTTTTGCCTTTGCGAGGAGATCGAAGGTGCCTTGGCAGGAGTGCAACCGCATGGACGAGCGTCTTAAATTCGTTGCGCGGGTTCTGGATGGCGAGACGATCGCGGCGCTGTGCCGCGAGTTCGGCATCTCCCGCAAGACGGGCCACAAGATCATCAGCCGCTATAACGACAGCGGCTGACGGACCGCTAGCGGCTCCAACGGTACGCTGACGGGCGCGGGCTCGACCTGGGAAAGCAATAGCAGCATATATGTGGGCCTTTCGGGCTTTGGCACGCCGAATATCGAAGCCGGCGGTGAAAGTGGGCACCGTCATTCCAGCTTCCGCTTCAGCGCCTTCACCAAAGCGTCAAGTTAGGCGCCGACCCTGATCGCCGTTATCGACTATCGCGGCTGGACCCATGACGGGGAGCTGAGGCATCCGTCATTCAAAGGGCTGCGCGACGAGGCTGATGCCTGGGACGTCTTATCGACTGAGAGAATAGCTCTGTCGCAGCCCACCTAGGCTGGATGAGGACGCCAGAACGCTTTAGATAGAATCTCTTAATTCACGGGCAGGCGTTTTCTCGCGACAACGGAGACCAGATGGGGACTAAGTCTTCTGCGGCAGATGCCGGCGCTTATGAAGCACTGGACCGTTTGCTTTTCAGAGAATGGGATCCGATAGGAATATATCCAATGGATGGTCCGGAAGATGAATATCGCGCCTACCTTCCGGAATTTTGGCGACTGGTGGCGGGGGAAGCCGATGAACTAGCAATAGCTGAGTACCTCGGCAGCATTGAGCGCGAACGCCTTTGTGTTGAGACGAGCTTTGAGCATCGTCTTGATATATCGAAGAAGGCGCGCGCCCTCCTTGCCGCTTGGCGAATGCCCGTGCGTTGATGGGCGTCATTCCAGCTTCCGCCTTAGCGCCTTTTCCAGGGCATCCAATCCAGCATTGGAGCCGACCGCCAGCATGAGGTTATCCGCGACCTCGATGATGGCAGTGATGACCTCCGTCTCCTTCCATCCCGCCTTCATTGCATCCTCGATGAGATCCTGCAGCGGTATCCCGATCGCTATCTGGCACCAGTAATGCCGGGTCTCCGAAGGGAACGGTCGGTGGAGGGATGTCGCTCATCCGGAAGAGGATAGGGCGGCAGGATCGGTTAGCCAGATATATGGGAACATACGTGAACGTAATGACCTAACCGGATCGGTTAACCTATTGATAGAGCAGGCGGTGTATCATGCCCTCCGGGCCCACCAAATTTTTATTTCGATTTGTCTTCTCAGGCACAGCGCGAACATGACTGGAGATAGAGACACCATCGTTCGGGCAGCGCGGCCGGAAGACTTCGCCAACCTATGCGCCATTCTTTACGATACGTTCGAGAGCACTTGGCGGCCCAATATCAAAGAGGCCGCTGCGCAAGCCTTCATTCAGGAGGATAGGCCGACTTCCTATGTGAACAAGCGTGGGCTTCAGTTATGGGTGGCCGATGTTGCCGGCGAAGTCGTCGGCTTGGTCGATTGGGAAGGGGACTTCATAAACGCCCTTCACGTGCGTTCGTCGCATGCGCGACAGGGTATCGGACGACGGTTATTGGACCATGTGGAGATGCAGATTGCCGGTGCCGGGTTTGCCTCGGCACGGCTGGAAACCGATACATTCAATTATCCCAGCCAAGCCTTTTACCAATCCAGAGGTTACCTTGAGGCCGGCCGTTATCCCGACGAGGAGTGGAATAGCGGCCTGACGACTCTATTGCTCGTTAAATCACTGCGCTGAGAGTAGCCCTCGAAGAGGGGGCTCATTCCGGTGAGGGTGGGAGAGGCCTTCCCCCACCAGTCCTATTCCGGACGTTCCTTCTGGCAGAGGCCGGTCTGTCCTTCCTCGGAACACGTGAACATCACGCCGCCGTTTTCGAAGGCGAGGCGCAGTTGCGCTTCGGTTGAGCGATGGACGTCGTGCCGGCTGCCTTCATAGTCGCGAATGGTGCTGCGTGAGACGCCTGAACGGTCCGCGAGGTCGGCCTGCGTCCAGTTCAGGAAGCCGCGGGCTGCCCGACATAGAGCGGGTGTCAAAATCTTCGGCTTATCCGCTTGACCCATCGTCCAAAGCTGCCCATATTGGTCACTATCTTTCATATATGGCATTTTTGCTGATATTGCTAGATGGGCGGTCGATGCTCTTCGACAAGGCGATATTGCAGGCGGAACAGGGAAGGAACGGAACATTGGGATAACTTCGGGACCTTATCTTCTTCTGCTGCTGGTCCTGCCGTTTGTTGGAAGCCTGGTATCCGTTTTTCTGTTGCAGACGCGCTCGCGCGTCCTGCCCGCATGGCTCGCGGGCGCTGTCGCACTACTCTCGCTGCTGATCGTCGCAGCCTGCTATCCTGCTGTATCGGCGGGCGAAATCATTCGCTTTGAAGGGCAGTGGCTGCCGCAGCTCGGCCTCAACTTCACGCTGCGGCTGGACGGCTTCGCCTGGATGTTTGCCATGCTGATCACGGGCATCGGCTTCCTCGTGGTCGTCTATGCCCGCTATTACATGTCCGAGGACGATCCGGTCCCGCGTTTCTTCTCCTTCCTGCTTGCCTTCATGGGCGCGATGCTCGGCATCGTCATTTCCGGCAACGTGATTCTGCTGTCGGTCTTCTGGGAACTGACGAGCATCTTCTCCTTCCTGCTGATCAGCTATTGGCACAACAGTCCCGCGGCCCGCGACGGCGCGCGCATGGCCTTGACGATCACGGGTATCGGCGGCTTCTGCCTGCTGATCGGCCTCCTGCTTCTCGGCAACATCGTGGGCAGCTACGATCTCGACAAGATCCTCCAGTCGGGCGACATCATCCGCGGCCATTCGCTCTATCTGCCGGCGCTGGTCTTCGTGCTCCTCGGCGCGCTGACGAAAAGCGCGCAGTTCCCGTTCCATTTCTGGCTTCCGAACGCCATGGCGGCGCCGACGCCGGTTTCGGCCTATCTGCATTCGGCCACCATGGTGAAGGCCGGGGTCTTCCTGCTGGTCCGGCTCTGGCCGGCGCTTTCGGGAACCTATGAATGGTTCTGGCTGGTGGGTTTCGCGGGCATCGTCACGCTGCTGCTCGGTGCCTATTTCGCGATGTTCCAGCAGGACCTGAAAGGGCTGCTCGCCTATTCCACCATCAGCCATCTCGGCCTGATCACCACGCTTCTCAGCCTCGGAAGCCCGCTTGCGACGGTCGCGGCGATCTTCCACATGGCGAACCATGCGACCTTCAAGGCATCGCTGTTCATGGCGGCGGGCATTATCGACCACGAGACGGGCACGCGCGACATGCGGCGGTTGAGCGGACTTTTCCGCTTCCTGCCATATACGGCAACGCTCGCCATGGTCGCCAGCGCAGCCATGGCGGGCGTGCCGCTTCTCAATGGCTTCCTGTCGAAGGAGATGTTCTTCGCCGAGGCGGTGGAGACGCACGCCGATTCCATTCTCGACCGCATCCTGCCCTATGTGGCCACACTAGCGGGTGCCTTCAGCGTCACCTATTCGCTGCGCTTCATCCATACCGTGTTCTTCGGACCGCCGCCGGTGGACCTGCCCACGGAAAAACCGCACGAGCCGCCGCGCTGGATGCGATTCCCGATAGAGTTTCTCGTCGTCGCCTGCCTCATCGTCGGGATCATGCCCGCCATTTCGGTCGGGCCATTCCTGCATACGGCGGTCGTCAGCGTGCTGGGCCAGGATACGCCGGAATACAGCCTTTCGGTGTGGCACGGCGTGAACCTGCCGCTCATCATGAGCGCGATTGCGCTGGTCGGCGGCGCGGTCCTCTATTTCCTTCTCAAGGATTACCTTTCGAGTTGCGAGGACGGCCCACCGTTCCTGCGCAACATCAAGGGGCAGCGCATCTTCGAACGCGTCCTCGTGGAGGTCTCGTGGCGGTGGGCGCGTCTGCTCGAGCAGCGGCTGGGCACGCGCAGCCTGCAGCCGCAGTTGCGCTGGGTGGTCGCCGTCGGGTTTCTTGCCGGGCTGCTGCCGCTTTACCTCTCGGGCTTCGAGCCGCGCGCCTTCGCGTTCTCAGGCATCGATCCCACTTTCGCGGCGATCTGGCTTATCGGCATATGCCTTGCCGTCGGAACCGCCTACCTCGCCAAGTACCACAGGCTTGCGGCGCTGGTGATGCTTGGCGGGGTAGGGTTGATCGTCTGCATCACCTTCGTCTGGCTGTCGGCTCCCGATCTGGCGATCACCCAGCTTCTGGTGGAGATCGTTACCACGGTCCTCATCCTGCTTGGGCTGCGCTGGCTGCCGAAGCGGACCGAGGACAGCGACGAGAAGATCACGTTGCAGGCGCGCTTCCGGCGCTTCAGGGATCTGGCGCTCGCCATCGGCTGCGGCATCGGCATGACCTTCATCGCCTATGCGGTCATGACCATGCCGGTGCCGGATGCGATTGCCAACTACTTCCTGGAGAACGCCTATACCAAGGGCGGCGGCCGCAATGTCGTCAACGTCATACTGGTGGACTTCCGTGGCTTCGACACCCTTGGGGAAATCGCCGTTCTCGGCGTGGTGGCGCTCACCGTATTCGCCCTGCTGCGCCGCTTCCGCCCCGCTGCGGACAGCATGGACGTGCCCGAGCAGCAGCAGATACAGGATCGGTTCGACGAGGAGAGCCCCAACCGTTCCTCCGGCGATACCGTGCGCGACTACCTGCTGGTGCCGTCGGTCATCATGCAGTGGTTCTTCCCGATCGTCATCACCTTTGCCGTCTACATCTTCATGCGCGGGCATGATCTGCCGGGCGGAGGCTTCTCGGCGGGGCTGACGCTGTCCATCGCTTTCCTGCTGCAATATCTTGCGGGCGGCACGCGCTGGGCGGAGGACCGCATCCGCATCCTTCCGCTGCGGTGGATGGGAGCCGGCCTGCTGACGGCGGTGGCGACCGGCGTCGGCGCCTGGTTCCTCGGCTATCCGTTCCTCACATCGCATTCCCGGTATCTGGAGGTTCCGCTGATCGGCAAGGTGCCGGCCGCAACCGCGCTGCTCTTCGATCTCGGGGTCTTCCTGCTCGTGGTGGGCTCCACCGTGCTCATCCTCGTGGCGCTCGCGCACCAGTCGATCCGTGTCAATCGCCAACGGACACTCGACGCCGAAAAGGCGAAGGAGGCCTGATGGAGATCATTCTTTCGATCGCGATCGGCGTCATGACGGCCTGCGGCGTATGGCTCATCCTGCGCCCGCGCACCTATCAGGTCATCATCGGGCTTTCGCTGCTCTCCTATGCCGTCAACCTGTTCATCTTCGGCGTGGGGGGCGTGAAAACGAACGTTCCGCCGATCTTGAGCGATGACGTCGCCATTTCCACGCTGACCGATCCCGTGCCGCAAGCGCTGGTGCTCACGGCGATCGTCATCGGCTTTGCCACCACGGCACTGTTCCTCGTCGTTCTTCTGGCCTCGCGCGGCCTCACCGGAACGGACCATGTCGACGGGAGGGACGACCGGAAATGAACGGCTGGATGCATCACCTCATCATAGCGCCTGTCCTCATCCCGCTGGTTGCCGGAGCGATCCTGCTGTTCTTCGACGAGCGCCAGCGTTTCGTGAAGGGTATGATAAGCCTCACCTCGGCATTGCTTGTGCTTGCCGTGGCACTGACGCTCTTCCGGATCGAAATCGATCCGCAGGGCTTCGACGGCGTCTATCTCCTCGGAAACTGGAAGGCGCCATTCGGAATCGTGTTGGTCGTAGACGGGCTTTCCGCCCTGATGCTGCTGCTGACGGCGTTGCTCGCGGTGGCGGTGCTGATCTACTCCCTGGCGCGCTGGCATGCGGCGGGCGCGCATTTCCATACGATGTTCCAGCTTCTGCTGGTCGGGCTGAACGGCGCCTTCCTGACGGGGGACCTGTTCAACCTCTTCGTCTTCTTCGAGGTGATGCTTGCCGCCTCCTATGGTCTGCTGCTGCACGGCTCCGGGCCGCTGCGTGTCAAGGCCGGCATGCATTACATCGCCGTCAATCTCGCCGCCGCACTTCTCTTCCTGATCGGCGTCAGCCTGATCTACGGCACGGCCGGAACACTCAACATGGCCGATCTGGCGGCGCGGATTCCGGAGATCGAGCCCGACCGCCGGATGCTGATGGAAGCGGGTGCCGGCGTGCTCGGCATCGCCTTCCTCATCAAGGCCGGCATGTGGCCGCTCTGCTTCTGGCTGCCCACGGCATACAGCGCCGCCTCGGCCCCGGTCGCGAGCATCTTCGCCATCATGAGCAAGCTCGGGATCTACATCATCCTGCGCCTTACCATGCTGCTGTTCGGCGAGGGCCCGTCCGCCGGTTTCGGAGCCGATGTGCTGCTCTATGGCGGCCTTGCCACGCTCGTCTTCGGCACGATCGGCGTGTTCGCCTCGCAGGCTCTCGGCAGGCTCGCGGGTTTTTCGGTGCTCGTTTCCTCGGGAACGCTGCTGATGGTACTCGGTATCAACGACGGGGCTATCTCGTCCGGGGCGCTCCTCTATATGGTAAGCTCCACTCTGACGATCAGCGCCTTCTTCATGCTGATCGAGCTTGTCGAACGCGGCCAGGATGCCGGCGCGAACGTGCTTGCCGTGACCATGGAAGCCTATGGCGATGATGAGGACGAGCCGGAGGAGGGCGGAGGCGTCACCATGCCCGGCACCATGGCCATTCTCGGCACCTGCTTTGCCGCCTGCGGTATTCTGCTCTCGGGCT
Source organism: Rhizobium sp. LC145 (assembly GCF_001005825.1). Lineage (GTDB taxonomy): Bacteria > Pseudomonadota > Alphaproteobacteria > Rhizobiales > Rhizobiaceae > Neorhizobium. The sequence goes on along the minus strand of NZ_LBHV01000005.1, from coordinate 167,835 downwards.
TGCCGCCGCTTTCCGGTTTCGTCGCCAAGTTCGCCATGCTTTCCGCCATGATGGGCACTGGAGCGATCGGCGTGCCCCCGACCGCGGCCGTGTGGACGCTCGTCATCCTGGTGATTTTTTCCGGTGTCGCCGCGCTCATTTCCATGACCCGCGTGGGGATAAGAACGTTCTGGGGCTCGATCGAGGGGGTGGTTCCCCGCGTTCTCGTGATCGAGATCATGCCGGTGATGTTCCTGCTGGCATTGACGCTCGTGCTGACGGTGCGGGCCGGACCGGCCATGCATTACATGGACACGACGATCCGCACGCTCAGCAATCCGACGGTCTATATCGACGCGGTGCGCAATGCCGTGGTGGCAGGAGAGGACCGACCCGCTTCGGCCGGAATAGGGGAGGGGGACTGAGATGCTGCCCTATCCCATACTGACCGTCTTCCTCATCCTCATGTGGCTACTGCTCAACGGCTTCACGCTGGGCCATTTCGTGCTCGGCACGCTGGTCGCCGTCTTCGCCTCCTGGGGCATGGCGTCCCTTCGTCCGGACAAGCCGAAAATCAGGAAGTGGCACCTGCTCTTCAAACTGTTCGGCATCGCCTTCTATGATATCATCCGCTCCAATCTGGCGGTGGCCGCTGTCATCCTGCGGGGACGGCCGAAAGGGCACGTGTCGAGCTTTCTGCTCCTGCCTTTGGAGATCGAGGATCGGACGGCGCTCGCCCTGCTTGCCGTGATCCTCACCAGCACGCCGGGTTCGGCTTGGCTGGAATATGATTCCCACGACCGGACTGTATTGCTGCACGTGCTCGATCTCGTCGACGAGGAGCAGTGGATCGACACGATCAAGAACCGGTACGAGAAGCTCCTGGTGGAGATATTCGCATGAGCGCCATCATTCTCTTCACTGCGGTCTCGATCGCTCAATTGATGCTCGCCGCTGCGATGGCGATCGCTTTCGTCCGCATGTTCCGGGGGCCTCGCGCCCAGGATCGGATCATCGGGCTCGACGCGCTCTATGTAAACGCCATGCTGCTGCTGGTGACCTTCGGCATAGGCACGGGCCGCGTCATTTATTTCGAGGCAGCGCTGGTGATCGGCATGCTCGGCTTCGTGGCGACGGTGGCGCTCGCCAAATTCCTGATGCGCGGGGAGGTGATCGAATGATATTGGCCCCGGCCGACCTGCCGCTCTGGGCGGCTATCGCAGTTGCTTTCTTCCTGCTGTTCGGCGCATCGCTGACGCTGATCGGCGCTATCGGCTTCCTTAAACTGCCGACCTTCTACGAGCGTATCCATGCGCCCACCCTCGGCACGAGCTGGGGTGTCGGCGGCGTCATGCTGGCCTCGATGATCTTCTTTTCCGTGACCTCGTCGCGCCTGGTCGTCCACGAGGTGCTGATCGGGCTTTTCATAACCGTCACGACGCCTGTGACCTTCATGCTGCTTGCGCGCGCCGCGCTTCACCGCGACCGCGCCGAGAACACCGGCTATGCGCCGGAAAAGAAGAAGGCGAGCCTTCCCGTTCAAGAAGAGGGACAAATCCGCCCCGCCGATAATTGAGGCCCATCTTCGGAAGGCTTTGGCGGTGTCCCGCCGTTCCGCCAAATCGTGATGATATTCGCGGGAGATGTGAACCCGGAAGCGGCGCTTCGGGTAGCGCTCATGACAGTTTTATGACAGTTCACTGGCTGTGAAATACAGCAGGAGCCGGTGATTTGCGCGATGTAATGCCAGAGGAGACGCCCCGAGCAAAATCTTCGGCGCGGGCGGCCATCGCCGCTGCCGGATTGCGCGGCAGGCTAGTCGAAAACCTGCTGGTTCCGTTCAATTGCTGCCTGCTGGCCATGCTGCTGGTCGTGGCAGTGGAATGGATCGCGAGGGGATACTTCCAGGGCATTCCGGAATTCGTGGTTTCGACCTCTCGCGCCGGGCCTGCGACGGTTGCGCTCGTGGCGCTCATGCTGTTTGCCGGGGATGCGATCCTGGGCGCGGCCTATCGTTCGCTGCTGCTGATCGCACCCGTGGTTCTGCTGCTCGCCTTCTTTTCCGCTCAAAAGCAGCTTTTCCTGTCGGACCCGCTCTATCCTTCGGATCTGTTGTTCGCGCGCCAGATACTGGAACTCCTCCCGGTGATCGTCGATGCGCGCCCGTTCGCAGCCCTCGGAACAGGCGTGGTTTTCCTTCTGGCGATCGGCATCCTCGCCTATGCAATCCTTTTCGCCTGGACACGCTTCCCCAAGCTTGGCACGCGCGGGCGGCTGCTGCGGCTGGCGATAACCATCCCGCTGCTCGCAAGCTGCATACCGCTTGCACAATACGATCGATATTCGTGGATCAGGGACCGGCTGTCGATTCTCCCCATGATGTGGGATCAGAACGCCAATTACCGCCACAATGGTTTTCTCATCGCGTTGGCGTTCAACCTTCCCATGCTCAAGGTGGCCGCTCCTTCCGGTTACCGTGCGGATGCCGTCACCGATGTCCCTCTGGCGGCGGACGCCTTTGCTGTGGATCGCGGCGGGCGGCCGGACGTCATCATGATCATGAGCGAATCGCTTTGGGACCCCACGAGGCTGCCGGGAGCGCGCCTGAAGCCCGATCCGATGCCGACGATCCGCGCCCACCAATCCGGCAATGTCTTTTCTCCCGAATTCGGCGGCATGACCGCCAATGTGGAGTTCGAAGCGCTGACGGGGTTTTCCAATGCCTTCCTTCCCCAGGGAAGCATTCCATACCAGCAATATATCCGCAGGCCGCTTCCTTCGCTCGCCAGCTTCTTCCGCGGCGAGGGCTACAGGTCCATCGCGATCCACCCGTTCGAGGGCTGGTTCTGGAACAGGACGAATGTCTACAAGGCGCTTGGCTTCGACGAATTCCTGGCCCAGGCAGATCTGCCGGAGCTGGAAAAATATGGAAAATTCGCGGCCGACGATGCGCTCATGCGTCAGATCATGGCCAAGGGCGAGGCCTCGGATCAGCCGTTCTTCCTGTTTGCGGTGACCTTGCAGGGCCATGGCCCATACGAGAGCGACCGCTACGCCGCGCTGAAGACTGAGATAGAGAGCGGGCTTTCCGAACGCGCCGCGCAATCCTTCGCGACCTATGTAGAAGGCGTGCGGCAGGCCGATGACAGCCTCGCCTCTCTGATGGATTGGGCACGCGCCCGCGACAGGGAAACGATCGTCATCCTTTTCGGCGATCACCTGCCGCCTTTGGGCCCGACCTTCCAAGAAAGCGGCTACATGCAGGACATGGTCGCCACCCGCCGGGCGGAGCTCGACGTCATGAAGCGCGAACACGAAACCCCGCTGGTGGTCTGGTCCTCCAGAACCGGCGTCGTGACGGGGCTCGGTTCCATCAGTCCGTCCCAGCTTCCCTATCATGCCGTGAAGGGGGCAGGCTTCCGCGACCCGTTCTATACCGGCGTCCTCGGTGAGGTTCGGAAGAACTATTCGATCGTGGACCGCTACATGCTCGGCCTTAGGGACGGCGGCTCGAAGCCGGGATGGCTGGATGGCGGAGCGCTGCCTCGGCAGTTGAGCGATTATCGTCTTCTTCAATACGACATGATGTTCGGTGCCGAATATGCTCGGGAGCGGTTCTTCCCCGGCTTCGACTGGCTGCGCAGGCAGGGTATGGAAAGCCGGAAAGAGGATGAGGTCGGGACTATAGAGGCAGCCAGCTAAGATTTTCCAGATCGAGGGCGCTCAGGAATTCATACATCGCATAGGCGAAGAACAACCCGTTGGCCGCCAGCAGGCAGAGGACCGCGAAAGAGCCGAGGTCCTTTGCATTGCGCGCCGTGATCGAAAACTCGGGCGACACGCGATCCATGATTTCCTCGATCGCCGTGTTCAGCGCCTCGACCGCGATCAGGATCAGAAAGAGGATGCCGCTGACGACGAAGACGAAGACTTCCGCGCCGATGAGGGCATAAATTATCATGGCGACGGCTATCGCGATCACCTCATGCTGAAACGCGGTCTCGCGCCAGATCCGGCAGGCGCCGGAGGTCGAGAATCGCAGGGCGGCGAGGGCATGGGCAATGCCGCTTCGCTTCCGGATCGGCAGGGCATCGTTCGACATAATCGGGCTCCGCTTGAGTATTGCCCCTATTATCGGCTGCCGGTATCGAGGTTCAAGAGCGGCCGGCGCATTCCCCATTTCGATGCCCAGAATATCGCAAAACAGTGCTTTTTCAAAAGCATGTAAAGCAACCCGCTGCTGGGTATTGGCTTGCGGGATCAAACTACCTATCTTTGCCCGGCATCCGGCTCCAAATGCTGCGCTGCATCCTTTGGGCTGATGCCCTTTTTACCGGCCTTCTGGCCGGTTCTCCAAAGGAGTAATCCATGACAATTTCAATGAAGAGTTTTGAGTCCTCGCAGTCAGCTTCCATCGCGAGCATTATCGCCGAAGCCAGGCGGGATGCCGGCTATAGCGTCGAGGATCTGGCTTTGACCTGTGGACTGACTGCCAGTGAAATCGAAGCGATCGAAGAAGGCCGGGATGTGGATCCGGGCCGTCTGAAACGTGTCGCAACGGCGCTCCAATTGCCGTCGGCGCATTAATTTGCCCTTTGAGAGCGGACTGATGCAGCCCGCTCTCGCGTTCCTTCAGTTCAAGCGTTCAGCCGTGGCATGAGTTCCCCCGGATCGGTTTTCACCCATCCGGCTGGAAGCGGTCGGCTGCTGAACTATATGTCCCGGAACACCGTTCATTTCCGTGAAATGAAGGAGTTCCGAATGAGCATGACCTCGGAAAACGTAACGGCGGTACTCGGCCCGGTCGATCGAATGCTGATCGCCGAGATTATCGCGACCGGCGCCACCCCGGCGGAACTTGCCGAAGCCTGGGCATGGATCAACAGCGAAGAAGCGTTGGTGAGCGCGGGGCGCACGAGGCCAAGCGGCAGGGTCGCGCAACTGGTGGATCTGCTTGCTCCCGACGATGACGATCCGGATTTCAATCCGGCCGGCGAGATCTGATCCAGGGGCTATGGACGGTTCCCGAGTTTGGCGTTTCTTGAACAGCACAGGTGCAGGTGTTTACTCCGCCTCCAAAGAATGGCACCCATCTGCCTTGTGAGGACAGGGGGAGGACAGGAAATATGCCCGACAGGATGCCTCAGCAGAGTGTCACTCCGCCGCAAGGCGGAGATGTTCTGGTCGAAACCTTGGAAACAGGTGCGGCGGCCATCTGGCTGAATCGGCCGGGACGGCTCAATGCGCTGGGCTCCGACATGGTTGTGGCGTTGACCGAGGCGGTGAACGGCGCGATCGCTGCCGGCGCGAGCGCCATCGTTCTTCGCGGCAAGGGGCGCGGCTTCTGCGCCGGCGCGGACCTCAAGGAACGGCAGGGCATGGACGCGGCGGGGCGTTACCAGCACAATCGCGCGATCAATGCAGCGGTCAACGCGCTTGCAGCGGCGCCGGTGCCGACTGTCGCAGCCATTAATGGCGCGGCGCTCGGCGGCGGCCTCGAACTTGCGCTCGCCTGCGATATCCGGATTGCGGCGGAAGGCGCTTCGCTTGGTCTCACGGAATCGCGGCTCGGCGCTATCCCCGGTGCTGGCGGCACCCAACGCCTGCCGCGACTGATCGGCATCTCCCGCGCCCTCGACATGATGTATACGGGTGAGCCGATATCGGCCCGGAGGGCCTATGAGATTGGGCTTGTGAACGCCTGCATTCCTGACGAGGAACTGGACAAGGCGGTCGCCGATTACATGGCTCTTCTCGGGTCCCGTTCGGCGGCGACGGCGCGCGTTCTGAAGCAGGTCGTCCACGAAGGTCATGCGCTTCCGCTCGCGGACGGATTGGAGCGGGAGCGGCAGGCGCTTGGCGCGATCTTCGGATCGGACGATTATGCGGAGGGCCTTGCGGCCTTCGCCGAGAAGCGGCCGCCCAGGTTTTCGCGTTAGTGATCCCGAGACCGCCGGAGAACATAAATTCCGGCGGCTGCCGACATGACTGCCAGAATATACCAGGTGAATATATAGACCAGGTGGCTGTTTCGGAAGCGTACGACCGTCAGGCCGCCCACCGGAAAGCCGCCGGGATTGGGCGTGGCGTCGGCATCGATGAAATAGGGCGCGATATTCGAAATGCCCTTGTGGGCTGCGATGGCTGCGACGTCGCGCGAATACCAGCGATCATTGGCCGGATCGTTGCCGCGCAGGAAACCGCCCCCCGGTTCGGTCATGCGCAGGAGGCCGATAACGTTTGCGGTGCCCTCGGCTTGTCCAGCGGCGCGGGATGCCGGATCGCGGCGGTCGCCGGGCACGAAGCCGCGATTGATGAGAATGGCCGTGCCGTCAGCCAGCTCGAGCGGGGTCAAGACCCAGTAGCCCGGCCCAAGTTCGGTCACCGCCTGAACCAGCGTTTCCAGGTCGTGCCGGAAACGACCGCTCACCGCCACACGTAGATATTCGTGGTCCTGGACGTTGACCGAAGCCCATTGCGCTGGAGCTGGCGGCGCTTGCGGCCCGGCATTTATCCGGCTTTCCACCCGCTCGATGAGATCAAGCTTCCAGAAAAGCCGCTGTACCTGCCATGTGCCGAGCGCGACGAAGACGATCGTCAGCAGCGCCATGACGCCGACGAGCGTCAGGCGGGCCCGGCGCGAACGGCCGGGCATTGTTTCGTCGGAAGGCAGGGACATGGGGAGCCGCAAGCGAGATGAGCGTCAGGGCATATTCTTCATCATCTCGGGCGACATGGGCATCATGTTCGTGTTGAGATGATGCATGACCCAGAGCGAACCGGCCAGGGTGATCGCCACGAGCACGAGGGTGAAGATCAGCGCCATCATCGTCCAGCCGCCTTCGGAACGCGGGTTCATGTGCAGGAAGCAGACCATGTGCACGACGATCTGAACCACACCGAGACCCATGATGAAGAAGGCCGTCAGCAGCTTGCTTTCCAGCACGTCGCCCATAACCAGCCAGAAGGGGATCGCGGTCAGGATGGCCGCGAGGACGAAGCCGGTGACATAGCCTTTGAAGGTGCCATGTCCGGCGCCATGGCCATGGCTATGGCCATGATGGGTCGCCGCGGCATCTTCATGAACAGGAGCGTGGGTTTGGGGTGTCATCCGAGAACTCCCATCAGATAAACGAAGGAAAAGACGCCGATCCAGATCACGTCTAGGAAGTGCCAGAACATCGAGAGGCACATCAGCCGGCGACGGTTCTCCTCGATCAGCCCGTGCATGGAGACCTGAACCATCAGCGTCACCAGCCAGATGATGCCGAAGGTCACGTGCAGGCCGTGGGTGCCGACGAGCGTGAAGAAGGAGGAAAGGAAGGCGCTGCGCATCGGGCCGGCGCCTTCATGGATCAGGTGGTAGAACTCGTAGAGCTCGATCGCAAGAAAGGCCAAGCCGAACAGGCCGGTGATGGCGAGCCAAGCGAGCGTTGCGCCCTTCCTGTTCTTCTCCATTTCCAGCATGGCGAAGCCATAAGTGATGGAGGAGAAAAGGAGCATTGCCGTGTTGATCGCCACGAGCGGCAGGTCGAACAGATCGGCGGGGGAGGGGCCGGCCGCATAGGAGCGGCCGAGAACCCCGTGGGTCGCGAAAAGCACGGCGAAGATCAGGCAGTCGCTCATCAGGTAGAGCCAGAAGCCCAGGAGGGTGCTGCCCTCCGGATGATGCTCCTCCTCGGTCAGATAGAACTGCCGTTCTTCCTGTTCGTTGATTGTGGTTTCACTCATCGTATCACGCCTGTTCCGCGAGCTGCCTGGAGCGGGCTTCTTCCGTCTTTTCAACGGTTTCGGCCGGTATGTAGTAGTCACGCTTGTAGTTGAAGGTATGGCCGATCGTCACGGCCAGCATGGCGACGAAGGACAGGGCAGCCAGCCACCACATGTACCAGATCATGCCGAAGGCGAAGGCGACGCTGAGTGCGGCCAGGATGACGCCCGTGCCGGTATTCTTCGGCATGTGGATCGGCTTGAAGCCGGTCATCGGGCGGGAATAGCCGAGCTTCTTCATGTCGTACCAGGAGTCGTGGTCATGGACGACCGGCGTGAAGGCGAAGTTGTATTCCGGCGGGGGAGAGGACGTGGACCATTCCAGGGTACGCGCGTCCCAGGGATCGCCGGTGGTGTCGCGCAGTTCCTCGCGCTTCATGAAGCTCACGACGAGCTGGATGAGGAAGCAGGCGATGCCGCAGGCGATCAGCACCGCGCCACAGGCGGCGATGATGAACCAGATCTGCAGCGACGGGTCCTCGAACTGGCTGACGCGGCGGGTTACGCCCATCAGACCGAGCACGTAGAGCGGCATGAAGGCGACATAGAAGCCGATGAACCAGAACCAGAAGGAGAGCTTGCCCCAGAACGGATCGAGCTTGTAGCCGAAAGCCTTCGGGAACCAGTAGACCAGGCCTGCCATCAGCCCGAAGACCACGCCACCGATGATCACGTTATGGAAGTGGGCGATCAGGAAGAGCGAGTTGTGCAGCACGAAGTCGGCCGGAGGCACGGCCAGCATGACGCCGGTCATGCCGCCGATGACGAATGTTATCATGAAGCCGACGGTCCACAGCATGGGCACTTCGTAGCGGATGCGGCCGCGATACATGGTGAACAGCCAGTTGAATATCTTGGCTCCAGTCGGGATCGAGATGATCATCGTGGTAATGCCGAAGAAGGCGTTCACGCTGGCGCCCGAACCCATGGTGAAGAAGTGGTGCAGCCAGACGATATAAGAAAGGATGACGATGACGACCGTGGCGTAGACCATCGAGGCATAGCCGAAGAGGCGCTTGCCGGAGAAGGTCGCCACCACTTCGGAGAAGATGCCGAAGGCCGGCAGGATGAGGATGTAGACCTCCGGATGACCCCAGATCCAGATGAGGTTGACGTACATCATCGGATTGCCGCCGAGGTCGTTGGTGAAGAAGTTGGTGCCGACGTAGCGGTCGAGCGTCAGAAGCGCGAGAGTGGCGGTCAGAAACGGGGAGGTTGCGACGATCAGGACGTTGGTGCAGAGCGATGTCCAGGTGAACATCGGCATCTTCATCATGGTCATACCCGGCGCGCGCATCTTCACGATGGTCGCGATCAGGTTGATGCCCGATAGCGTCGTGCCTATGCCGGCGACCTGGAGCCCCCAGATATAATAGTCCACACCAACGCCGGGACTGTAATCGGCCCCCGAAAGCGGCGGGTAGGCGAGCCAGCCGGTGCGTGCGAACTCCCCGACAAAAAGCGAGATCATGATAATCACCGCGCCTGCCGTCGTCATCCAGAACGAGAAGTTGTTGAGGAAGGGGAAGGAGACGTCGCGCGCGCCGATCTGCAGCGGCACCACGAAGTTCATGATGCCCGTCACGAAGGGCATGGCCATGAAGAAGATCATGATCACGCCGTGAGCGGTGAAGATCTGGTCGTAATGGTGAGGGTTGAGATAGCCTTCATTGCCGTTGAAGGCGATCGCCTGCTGGGCGCGCATCATGATGGCGTCGGCAAAGCCGCGCAGCAGCATCACGAGCGCCAGGATCACGTACATGATGCCGATCTTCTTGTGATCGATGCTGGTGATCCACTCCTTCCAGAGATAACCCCAGAGACGATAGCGGGTGATCAGCGCCATGAGCGCGATGCCGCCGATCGCCACCACGGCGAAGGTGACCACGAGAATAGGCTCGTGGTAGGGGAAGGACTGTAATGTCAGCCTTCCGAAAATGAACTGCATAAGGTTGGAATCTGCAAACATGGCGTGATCCAATTACATCATCGCCGGCCTTAAGGCTGGCTATTGCTATCGGTGTTGAGTTGGTCCTGCCCGGGGTTCTGGGCATCCGGCGCCTGCGGATCATGGTGTTCGCCATGATTCATCTGCGGTTCGCCCTGAGGCTGCGGGTTGTTTTCGGAACGGGTGTCCACGCCTTCTGCCGGCTCGGGGCTGCGGGCGGGGTTGCCGGTCGCGGGGAAGGTCGCGGCAGTGCCGGCCTCCGCCGAACGGCGGCTGTCGTATTGAAGGCGCTCGCGGTTCTCGTGGCTTTCCCGACCCGCTCCGCCCATGGTGTCGATATGCATCATCTCGTTCATGCACATCTGGCCGGGCTGGGCACACATGTTGAGCACGGCTTCGTAAAGCCCGCTCTCGACACTGGCGTAATAGCGGACCGGTTCGCGCTCGCTCGGCTTTTCGAGCTTCAGGTAGGCATCGCGGTTGAGCATGGTTCCCTGGCTCTTCACGCGGGCGACCCATTCGTCGAAACCGGCTTGATCGAAGGAGTGCAGCTTGAAGCGCATATGCGAGAAGCCGTCCCCGCTGTAGTTGGCGGAGAAGCCGTCGAACTGGCCTTCGCGGTTCATGACGGCATGGAGGCGCGTCTGCATGCCCGGCATGGCGTAGATCATGCCAGCCATGGCGGGGACATAGAAGGAGTTCATCACGGACGAGGAGGTGATCTTGAAATTGACCGGTACATCGACCGGCGTTGCCATCTCGTTCACGGTGGCTATTCCGTAGTCGGGATAGAAGAATAGCCATTTCCAGTCGAGCGCCACGACCTCCACCGTGATAGGCTTGGTATCGGCGGGAACCGGGCGTTCCGCATCCAGCCGATCCAGCGGCCGATACGGATCGAGCTTGTGAGTGCTGATCCAGGTCACCGCGCCCAACGCGATGATGATCGCGAGCGGCGCGGACCAGATGACGACTTCCAGGCGAGTGGAATGGTGCCAATCGGGATCATATTTCGCACTCTTGTTCGATTGGCGGTAATGCCAGGCGAAATAGAGGGTGAGGGCGATCACCGGCACGATGATCAGCAGCATCAATACCGTGGCGATGATGATCAGGTTCGCCTGCTGGGAGGCGATGTCGCCCGACGGCGACATGACGACCATGTCGCAGCCGGTCAGGGCTAAAAGGAACAGGAGTGCAGAAAGGCGTGCGGCCGTTTTGAACAAACGTGGCATCTGGAGCTCGAAATTTGCGTTTCGTCTACTTGGCACTAGCGAGGCAATGTCGGAGCTGGAATGAGGTCGTTCGTCGCACTGCAGCAATCTGTCGCGCCGCAATATACGAGCGTCCAGGTTTTTCAAGTGTGCCGCACCACCGAAGCGCGTGTGCCCACTTCCCGCTCTAGCGGCATGATCTAGGACGAAAGATGAAGACGACCAGTGGCTTTCTTCGCGTATTAAGCGAGGTTTTTTGCTTCTGATCCTTGATCTCTTCGCGTGTTTGATCAACATCTTGCAGAGGAGGCGAACGCAAGGAGGACGCATTCATGGCCACGGCCACCAATCCTACGTCTACTTCGATGGAAAGGGATGCGCGCCGCATCCACGACGACAAGCCGGTTTCGCCCGCCAATATCGCCATCGGCGTGGTCATCGGTCGCATGTCGGAATTCTTCGATTTCTTCGTTTACGGCCTTGCCTCGATTCTCGTCTTTCCGCGACTCGTCTTCCCCTTCGTGCAGGATCCGGTCAGCGCCACTCTCTGCTCCTTCGCTGTTTTCTCGCTCGCCTTCATGGCAAGACCGGTCGGTTCGCTGGTTTTCATGTGGATAGACCGCACCTATGGACGGGGTACGAAACTCACCATCGCGCTTCTCATTCTGGGCGGATCGACCGCCTCGATCGCCTTCCTGCCGGGCTATGAAAGCATCGGCCTCTGGTCGGTCGCGCTGCTGTCGCTGTTCCGCCTGGGGCAGGGATTTGCGCTCGGCGGAGCGTGGGACGGCCTTGCATCCCTGCTTTCGCTCAACGCTCCGAAGAACCGCCGCGGCTGGTATGCCATGGTGCCCCAGCTTGGCGCGCCCTTCGGCTTTGCCCTTGCAAGCGTGCTGTTCGGTTATTTCGTGGCGAATCTCTCCGACGCGGATTTCCTGAGCTGGGGCTGGCGTTACCCGTTCTTCGTGGCGTTCGCGATCAATGTCGTGGCGCTGTTCGCACGTCTGCGAATCGTCGCGACCCGCGAATTCGGCGAGCTTCTGGACGCCAACGAGCTCCAGCCGCAGCCGGTCTTCCGGATGTTGAGACTGCATGGACGCGATGTTCTGCTCGGCGCGTTCGTGCCGCTGGCGAGCTTCGCCATGTTCCATCTCGTGACGATCTTCCCCTTGAGCTGGGTCACGCTTTACGGGGGGCAGTCTCCCGCCCAGTTCCTGGTGGTTCAGGTCTTCGGCGCCATCGTCGGTGTCGGCACGATTATCATCTCCGGACTGCTTGCCGACCGAATCGGCCGCCGCAGCCAGTTGATGATCGGCGCGATCATCATCGCGATCTTCAGCTTCTCCGCTCCTTTCCTGCTCGACGCGGGAAGGATTGGTCAGAATGCCTTCATCCTTATCGGGTTTGCCATTCTCGGCCTCTCCTTCGGTCAGGCTTCGGGCTCTGTTTCCTTCCGGTTCAGCCAGACCTACCGCTATACCGGCGCGGCGCTGACTTCCGACCTAGCCTGGCTCATCGGCGCGGGGTTCGCGCCGCTGGTCGCGCTGGGGCTTGCCAGCAATTTCGGCATCATCTTCATCGGCGGCTACCTGATTTCGGGAGCGATCTGCACGATCGTCGCGCTCACGCTCAGCCGCGCGCTCGACCAGGGCGACGATTCGGCCGCCCCTGTCGCCGCCGGCCGGAGGTGATGGAGGGGCGAGGCGGCTACTACGGTTCGCCGGGCGTGAACCCGATGATGTAGATGGCCGCCAGGATGACCGCGATCACGAAAATGGTGACCACGAAGGCTGTCATGCCGCGTCTGGCCTGGGGATTGTCCTTGCTCATGACTTGGTAATGCCAGCCGAGCTGCCGGGTTCCGTCCTGTCGTTCAAGTGAGATTCCGATTTTTTGCCGATAGAGCATCGCTATGGCAAAGATCGCGGTTGCGAACCGGGGTGAAAACTTGTTAATTCCACTCCGCTTTAAGGCGTGCGCCAAGGCAGCACCCTGAAGCTGAAGAGGAAGCCGGATTTCGCCCCATGAACGAACTTATCGCCGAGACCCTGATCGAGCACGACGATGTCGCGACCGCCGCGACGAGGATGCACCAGGACCATGAAGACTTTCTGGTTCCGACCGGGGAGGCGAACAGGTGGCGGTTCCGCATGTACTACGGCTCGGTTTCGATGGAGCTCAGCGAACGGCGGCTGAAGGTGCAGGTGTTCGCACAGGACGAGACCTGCCTCTCCTATATGAAGATGGATGTCGCCGGCCATATGCAGGAATATCTCGGCTCCACCGAGGGGCTGCGCTGGTCGGGTGATGGCGATACTTCGGAAGTGCCGGTCTTTTTCCGTGAGATGAAGCTGGTTTCTTCCGAGCGCATTTCCCCGCATATGCAGCGGCTGCGTTTCCGCGCCGACAACATCGCGCGTTTCGCGGTCGGCGGACTGCATGTGCGGCTTCTGATACCGCCGAGGGAGCGCAAGCCGGTCTGGCCGGTGATCGGCAGCGACGGCCTGCTCAACTGGCCGCAAGGCGAGGATGCGCTGACGGTGCGGGTCTATACGATCCGGGCGATCGACGTGGAACGCGGGCTGATCGACATCGATTTCGTTCTGCACCCCGATCTTGCGACGCCGGCCGCGCTATTTGCGCAGACTGCACAGCCGGGCGACGTGATTGGCATGATCGGTCCCGGCGGGGACCACATTCCCGAAGCGGAGACCCTGATGCTGGTCGGCGACGATACCGCGCTGCCGGCGATTTCGCGTATTCTCGACAGCTTGCCGGCGAACCGGCGCGCCGAGGTTCTGCTCGAGGTGGACAGCCCGGAGGACGTGCTGGCGTTCGATTTCCCGAATGTTTCGATACGCTGGCTCTTTCGCGCGGGACGTCCGGCCGGCACCACGGCCCTGCTGTCGGACGCCCTGCGGAAGATCGATCCCTCGACGCTGCCGGAAGACATTTACGTGTGGGCGGGCTGCGAGTTTTCCGATTTCAAGGAGATCAGGAAAATCGTCCGCAAGGAATGGGGTGTCCCTAAGGAGCGGCAGCTCGTCGTCGCCTACTGGCGTCGGGGCGCCGAGGGCGATGAAGCCCGCAAGGAGGCCGCGTAAGTTACGCGACCCTAGAGCTGTTTCCATTTAACCCTGAACCGCTCCTGCCACATCGGCGGTAGCGCTTTCCGATTTCGCCGTTAGCGCAATTGCCGGTGCGGCGATGATGGCGAGAAGGCATGCGCCGGCGAAAAAGACGCCGTAGCCGAAGGCATTGGCGACCTGCCCGGCCACCACTCCGCCAGCAAGGCTGACGAGCGCATCCATGCATTGGAAGAGCGTGAAATCGACGCCGGCCTGACGCGGGTCCGACCAGCGCATGAACTGGGCGTAGAGAGCGACGAAGCCGAAAGCCATGACGCCTGACGAACTGCCGATCGCTGCCACGACGAGCAGGCTTTCCGGCAAGGCCCGCGTCCAGGCGCCGTAGCAGAAGAGGGCCAAAAATAGCGCCTGCAGGAAAAGGGAGGTGACGAGAATGGTCCGTACACCCCAGATCCTGACGCAAAGTCCGCCGAGCAGGGCGGCGGCGAGCCCGACGAATATGCTGCCGAGCCCGTTCAAGAGTCCGATCGTCGCGACGTCGAAGCCCGAATCGACGAGGAACGGGCCGATCATGCCGAGCGAGGTCTTCTGCGCGGTTACGAAGATGGCGGAGACGAGGAGCCCCCGGCGGAGTTCCGGCCGTTTGAGGGCCGCTGCGAGCGAGGGCACGTGCTCCCGCTTTTCCTCAGGCAGGTTGCGGGCCGCTCCGAACAGGAAGGGCAGGCCGAGAGCCACGAGAAGTGCTGCCATGGCCCAGGATGCCCATTGCCAGTTGAGCGCGCCGACCAGGTACAGGAAAAGCCCGCCGCCGATCGCCGCACCCAGATAGGCGCCGCCCACCTGGGCGGCATTGCCCCAGCCGTGCTGCGCCTTTGCAAGGGTTTGAACCGCGAAGCCGTCGCAGGCGATGTCCACGGTCGAGGCCGCAAAGGCGACGATCGTCAAGCAGGCGAGCAACGGAAATGCGTTGGCGGGGCTGAGCGTCCCGGTCAGGAGCAGGCCGGCGACGCATATGGCGCCACCGACGGCGACGATGACGGCCGAGCGGTTGCGTCCGTCGAGCGGCAGGCGATACCGTTCGATGAAGGGCGACCACAGGAACTTGAGCGCCCAGGGGAGGGCGATCAGCGAAACGAGGCCGATCTGGTCGAGCGGCACGCCCTGGCTGCGCATGACGGCGGGCAGGCCCGCCCAGGTCACGCCGCCGATGACGCTCTGGGCGATGTAGAGCCCGGCTATGCCGGAGATGACGACAAATGGCGAGGCCGGGTTCATGTTTCACATTCTCCGATATCAGAAGCGGTAACGCAGGCTTCCGAAGACGGTGCGGCCTTCATCCCAGTAGCAAGAACCCGCAGAGCAAATCGCCTTACGCGTATCGAACAGGTTCTTTGCGTTGACCTGCAGCGTCAGGCCTTTGAGATCCGGGTTGCGATAGCCGAAGTCGTAGGAGACCGCCGCATCCACCAGGGCGCGGGCATCGTTCTCGAACGTGTTCTGATCATCCCCGTAGCTCTTGCCGACATAACGGATGCCCGCTCCGAGACCCAAGCCCGCCAGAGGGCCGTCCTGCACCAGATAGTGCCCCCATAGCGAAGCGATATGGTTGGGCGTTGCCGAAAGCTCCTTGCCGACAGTGCCCGCAAGACCCTTGTCGATTTCCATCTGCATGTAGGTGTAGGAGGCGATCAGGCTGAAGCCGTTGTCGAAGGAAGCATTCGCCTCGAATTCGACACCGCGCGAATGCAGGTCGAGCTGGCGCTGGCGCTGATTGCCCGCGTCGTCGAAGGTGCCGTCGTATACGACGCCATCCGTTTGCTTGATGTCGAAGTAGTTCGCGCTGATGACGGCATTGGTATCAGGGATTTCGTATTTCACGCCGAACTCGAACTGGTCGGCGGTTGTCGGCCGTGCGACGCGGCGTTCATTGGTTACGCCGTCATACACGAAGCCAAGGTTGGGCGAGAACGAGGTCGAGTAGTTGGCGTAGGGAATGACACCCCAATCGGTTTTATAGGAAAGGCCGACGCGCCCCGAAAACGCATGGTCGGTATTGTCTATCTCCGTCATCGCGGGCGCCGCGGTGACACTGTGCGAGACGGCCCAGTCCTGTCGTCCGCTCAGGAACAGCGTCCAGTTGTCCCACTCCATCTGATCGTGAAGATAGATGCCATACTGGTCCATCTGCTGGCTTCCGGAGGACGAGAACGGTTGGGTCTTTAGATCGGCGATGGAAGCGTAGGAGATGGCCGACTGCGCGCTGTAATCCCACCAGCTATAATTGAATCCCGCGACCGCCGTATGGCTCACCGGCCCCGTGTCGAATTCGAACTGCGCCATGTTGTCGATGGTGAGACTCTTCAGGTCTTCCTTGTAGTGGCCCCAATAGCGGGTCGGAGGTGCTGGGTAGAAACCGCTATACTGCAGGTCGGCGTCGACGGCGCTGTAACGCACGTTCTGGCGCAGCGTCACGACCTCGTTGAGGCGATGCTCCAGCTCATAGCCTATGCGGCCTTGTCTGGTGGTGAAGTCGTTCCAATCGGGGTCGCCGGTATAGATATCGGAGACTTCGCCCAGAGCCGGGTTATAGTAGAATGCCGTGCCGCCGGTGACGCTGCGGGAAAATTCGCTGAGGAGAGTGAACTTGGTGTCCTCATCCGGCTTCCAGGTGAAGGCCGGCGCGATGTAGCCGGTGTCATCCGAATAGCCGTCGATATGGGTGTCGCTCTTACGGCCAAGCGCGGTGAAGCGATAGAGAAGGGTGCCGTCCTCGTCGGCGGGCCCGGAAACATCGACGCCGCCCTGGAAGCGGCTGTGCTCGCCGACCAGAAGCTCGACTTCCCGGTACTCCTCGTCCTTCGGCCGCTTCGTGACGAGATTGACGATGCCGCCCGGGCCGCTCACTCCATAAAGCGAAGAGGCGGGGCCTTTCAGGACCGTGACGCCTTCAAGGCCATAGGGCTCCGTGCGGAACCAGGCGGAGGGGCCGTTGAACTGCTTCAGCCCGTCGCGGAACATGCCGTTGTAGTAGGCGGGAAAGCCGCGCAGGTAAAATGCGTCGTAACGCGAATCAAAGCCGAAGGTGTTCGGGTTGGCGCCGGCGGTATAGGTGAGTGCTTCGTTCAGCGTGCGCGGCTTCTGATCCTCGATCTGGTCCTGGGTGACGACCGAGACGGCCTGCGGAATCTGCACGATCGGGGTATCGACCTTGGTGCCGATGCGATCAGACTTGGCGACATATCCATCCTGAACGAGGATTTCATTGCTCTCGGCCTGGATGGTGATGGTGTCCAGGACGGTGCCCTCGCCATCCTGGGCACTTGCCCAACCGCATGAAATCGCAGCGATACTTACCGAAAGCAGCCCAAGGCGCATTGTGAACTTCATGGCATTTTCCCCACTGACAATGGGGAGGCCACTCACAAATATGAGTATGTTTGTCAACTATACAGAGGCGCGGAAGGGCGTGTTTGGAGCGAAAACATCTCCGTGTAGCCGAACTGCAACCTTTCACTCTGCGCAAGGGGCACGTCATGGAAGTGCCGGCGCTACGGTGCAGCCGCGGTGTCGTAGGGCGAGGTGATCCCGACCAGGATCAGGCGGTGGATCGATTGAAATGCGCGAAGACCGGTCAGTCGCGGTCCTGCCCTGAATCCTTGATGGCTTCCTCGTGATACCAGCAGCCGCCGAATGCGGCGTCCGAAAAATCCGCCACGGCAGGGTCGATATCGGGTCGGGCTCGTTGAAGGTCCCGATTCTGGCGCAGGCCCTTCAATGGAAACTGATAGATCTTTGCCGAGACGCGTTCGGAATTAGCATTCATCTAAATCCCTCCCATCCATGGGTGGTTCGACGGAATAGAGAGTTAGCACATAATTTGCGCAGTTGCACTCTTTATGACCATTCATTGTCACTATTGCGGGCACTCGGCCCCGCCCAATGAACGGCCCGCTGCCAACGTTTGCGGCAGCGAGGAGTTCCGGCGGCCGAAATTTTCCGTGAAGGCCGGCCGCGCGTCTTGGTGTGCGGCGGACGGGGTGGGAAGCATCCCATCAACTGTTGCGATTGTGCCAATCCGGCGAAGGGAAATGCCTTGAAAGCGGTCATCTGGTTCGTTCGGAAGGCAACTGGCACGCAAAATGCTTCGTCTTGGGCATCCGATGGCGGATCGTGCTTCGGCAGCGGTCTGGCCAGGATGTGTGCTCATCGTTGCAGCATCAGTTATGAGAGAGTTCAAATGACGAAATACAAGCTCGAGTACATCTGGCTCGACGGATACACCCCGACCCCGAACCTTCGCGGCAAGACGCAGGTCAAGGAATTCGAAGCGTTCCCGACGCTCGATCAGCTCCCGCTCTGGGGCTTTGATGGTTCGTCCACGATGCAGGCCGAAGGCCGCTCGTCGGACTGCGTTCTGAAGCCCGTCGCCGTTTACCCGGATCCGGCCCGCACCAATGGCGTTCTCGTCATGTGCGAAGTCATGATGCCGGATGGCGTTACGCCGCATCCGTCCAACAGCCGCGCCACCATTCTCGATGACGAAGACGCCTGGTTCGGCTTCGAGCAGGAATACTTCTTCTACGAAAACGGCCGTCCGCTCGGCTTCCCGGAGCAGGGTTACCCGGCTCCGCAGGGTCCGTATTACTGCGGCGTCGGCTCCTCCAATGTCGGCCCGGTTGCTCGTGAAATCGTCGAAGAGCATCTCGACCTTTGCCTCGCCGCCGGCATCAACCACGAAGGCATCAATGCCGAAGTGGCCAAGGGCCAGTGGGAATTCCAGATTTTCGGCAAGGGCTCCAAGAAAGCCGCCGATCAGATCTGGATGGCACGCTACCTGCTGCAGCGCCTGACCGAAAAGTACGGCATCGACGTCGAATATCACTGCAAGCCGCTCGGCGACACCGACTGGAACGGCTCGGGCATGCACTGCAACTTCTCCACCAAGTTCATGCGCGAAGTCGGCGGCAAGGCCTATTTCGAAGCGCTGATGGCGCAGTTCGAAAAGAACCTGATGGACCACATCAACGTTTACGGCCCGGACAACGACAAGCGCCTGACCGGCAAGCACGAGACGGCTCCGTGGAACAAGTTTTCCTACGGCGTTGCCGACCGTGGTGCCTCGATCCGCGTTCCGCATTCTTTCGTCAAGAACGGCTACAAGGGCTATCTCGAAGATCGCCGCCCGAATTCGCAGGGTTGCCCCTACCAGATCGCTTCCCAGGTTCTGAAGACGATCTCGGAAGTTTCGACCGAAGGCTACGCTTCGGCTGCTGCCTAAGGGCCTAAGGGTTAGATCACGAGCGGCGCGGATCGTTTCCGCGCCGTTTTTTCATGCCTTCCTGATCGGCCCAGACCGGAAGGCTGCGATCGCCGTCAATAAACCGCGCTCGGCTATGCCCATCTGGCTTTATTCCTTCATAGACGAACCGATCGACCCCCATTCGGGCTGGACGTGGCTGGCATGGCCGCTTATGGCTTCGGCATACTTTGTCCGTACATTCGATGGGAGAAATTTGGTGCCGAATTCACTCTTCAGTCTTGAGGGCCGTACGGCTCTCGTGACCGGTTCGTCTCGCGGCCTCGGTCAGGCGATCGCCCGAGGGCTTGCCGAGGCGGGTGCCTCGGTCATCCTCAACGGCGTCAATGCAGAACGGCTGCAGGAAGCCGCTGCCGCGCTTCGCGGAGAAGGTTTTTCCGTTCGCGCCGCCGCCTTCGACGTGACGGACGAAGCCTCGGTCGTGGCGGCTTTCGAGAAGCTCGATGCCGATGGCGTGGAGGTCGATATCCTCGTCAACAATGCGGGCGTCCAGTATCGCAAGCCGATCGTGGAACTCGCAACCGCCGACTGGCAGAGGGTGATCGATACCAATCTCACCAGCGCCTTCATCGTCTCCCGCGAGGCGGCCAAGCGCATGCTGCCGCGCAAGCGGGGCAAGGTTGTGAATATCGGTTCGCTGATGAGCGGGCTCGGCCGTGCGACCGTCGCGCCCTATACGGCAGCGAAGGGCGGCATCAAGACGCTGACGCAGGCCATGGCCGCGGAATGGGCCGAGCACGGTATCCAGGCGAACGCCATCGGACCCGGCTACATGCTGACGGACATGAACCAGGCGCTGATCGACAATCCGCAATTCGATGCCTGGGTGAAGGGCCGCACGCCCTCGCGCCGCTGGGGCAAGCCGGAGGAACTCGTCGGCGCCGCCGTCTTCCTTTCCTCCGACGCCTCCAACTACGTCAACGGCCAGATCATCTATGTCGATGGCGGCATGAGTGCGGTGATCTAGGCCGCGCTGCTGCCGGCCTGCGCCGCGCGGATGAGGGTGGAGGCTGCCTTGCCGGCGGTCTCCATATAGCGGGGATCGCGATGGGTGAGGGCGGCGGCGAAGGCGCCGTCCATGAGCAGCATGACCTGCTGCGCCAGAATTTTTGAATCGGCGTGCGGGATAGGGCCTTCGAGTGTCTCGGCAAGCCAGTCCTCCACACGCTTCTTGTGAACCGTGGCGGCCTTGACCGCCGGATGGCCCGGCATGTCGGCCAGCTCGGCAACGGTGCGAAGAAAGCCGCATCCGCGCCACTTCGTGTGGCGCGCCGTTTGCGCCAGATTGCGAAAGAGGCTTTCCACCTTATCGGCAACCGTTCCCGGACTTTCCTCATACCAACGCTGGAAGAGGGCAAGGTTCGGATGATCCCGCTCCTCGAGATAAGCGGCGATCAGATCGTCCTTGCTCCTGAAATGATAATAGAGCGTGCGCTTCGTCAAATCCGCCTTTTCGGCAATGGCATCCATGCTGACTGCGCGAACGCCGCTCATGTAGAACAGCTTCGCGGCGGTCGCGACGATGCGCTCTCGGGTGTCGGTATCGGTCTTCGCCATGCTCGAAAAGTATACCGACCAATGAATACACAATGGCGAACTTGCCCTAGCTTTTGTCGGGAAGCAGGGGAGTGTTTCATGACTGTCGAGGGAAGACCCGTTGCAATCGCCTGTGCCGATGGCGTGAGCCTTGCGGGCCACCTTTGGTCGGTCGGGTCACGCTCGGCGGAGGGAACCGTCGTCATCAATCCGGCGACCGGCGTGCGGGCCCGTTACTACCACTATTATGCGCAGTTCCTGGCCGAGCACGGCTTCACCGTGCTCACCTATGATTATCGCGGGATCGGCGCATCCCGGCCGCCGAACCTCAGAGGGTGCGGCTATCGGTGGAGCGAATGGGGCGAGTATGATTTCGATGCGGCGCTGCGGCTGGCGAGCGGAGAGGGGAGCGGCCCTCTCATGGTGGTGGGCCACAGCATCGGAGGCTTTCTGCCGGGGCTAGCGCAGAGCGCATTTCTCATCGACCGCATGCTCACGATCGGTGCGCAGTATGCCTATTGGCCTGATTATGCGCCCTCGCGGAGAGCGCGGCTTTTCCTCAAATGGCATGTGGCGATGCCGGTAGCGACTGCCCTTCTCGGCTATTTTCCGGGGCGCAGATTGGGTTGGCTGGAGGACCTTCCGGCAGGGGTCGCCAACGAGTGGAGCTTCCGGCGCGCCCGTATGGAGTTGAGTTATCCGGAGGAAAAGCGCGCGCTTTATCTCCGCCGCTTTTCCTCGGTCGCGGCATCCATCCTCGCCATTTCCGTCAGTGACGACGAGATCGCCACACCGCGGGCGGTGAGCAGGGCGCTGGATTATTACGAGGGCTGCGACCGATTAGCCGTTCATCTTTCACCGGCCGATCTCGGCTACGAGCAGATCGGCCATTTCAGCCTCTTCCATTCAAGGCATGCGGCAGGTTTCTGGCTCGATACGCTTCTCTGGCTGCGCGACGGCGTCAATCCCTGGCCGAGGCGGGTCTGGAACAGGAGCGGCGTCGATCTCGAAATGGCTGTCTGAGCCGAAAAAGGGCGGCCGAAGCCGCCCCTCACGGGTGCCGTGTCAATGATTGTGGCGCGGCATGGTCTTGGCGATCTGCCGGAAGTCGGCGGCGCCTTCAAGCACGGCGCCATCGGAAAGCTGGGTGACGGACTTGCGGTAGATGCGCTGCCAGGGTGTGGCATCGGCCGGAACTGCCGGAATGCCGTCCGCCTTGCGCTTCTCGATTTCCTCATCGGAAACCAGCATGTCGCAGCGGCCCTGGTTGAAGTCGATGCGGATGACATCGCCGTTTCGGAGCCAGGCGAGGCCGCCGCCGGCAGCACTTTCCGGCGATGCGTTGAGGATCGAAGGGCTGTCGGCCGTACCGGATTGGCGTCCGTCACCGATGGTCGGCAGGCTCGTGATTCCGCGTTTCAGGAGGTGATCCGGCGGCTGCATGTTGACGACTTCCGCCGATCCAGGCCAGCCGAGCGGTCCTGCGCCGCGGATCGCCAGGATGGTGTTTTCGTCGATGCCGAGCTCGGGATCGTTGATGCGCTTGTGGTAGTCCTCCGAACCGTCGAAGACGACCGCCTTGCCTTCAAAGATACCTTCGCGGCCCGGCTCCTGGAGATAACGCTTGCGGAAATCCTCTGAAACCACGCTCATTTTCATGATCGCGAAATCGAAGAGATTGCCTTTCAGTACCAGGAAACCTGCCTTTTCCTTGAGCGGCTGATCGAAAGGGAGGATCACTTCGCGATCCGTCGCCTCGCGGCCCTCGAGGTTCTCGGCCATGG
Organism: Rhizobium sp. LC145; assembly: GCF_001005825.1. Lineage (GTDB taxonomy): Bacteria > Pseudomonadota > Alphaproteobacteria > Rhizobiales > Rhizobiaceae > Neorhizobium. Next base: position 145,198 of record NZ_LBHV01000005.1, on the reverse strand, counting down.
TCCTGCCGGTGACGGTGCGACAGTTTCCGTCGAGCTTTCCTACCTGCAGGAGTTCCCACATGATGGCGGGCGTGCCGCCGGCACGGTGATATTGTTCGCCGAGATATGCGCCCGCCGGCTGGATATTGGCGAGCAACGGGATATCGAACCCGTGCACCTGCCAGTCGTCCGGATAGAGATCGACGCCCGCGTGCTTCGCCATGGCGGCCAGATGCGGCTGTGCATTGGTGGAGCCGCCGATCGCCGAATTGACGCGGATGGCGTTGAGGAAGGCTTCGCGTGTCAGGATGTCGGAAGGTTTCAGGTCTTCGAAGACGAGCTCCACGGCGCGGCGGCCGGTGCGATACGCCATCTGGCCGCGCTCGCGATAGGCGGCGGGAATTGCTCCGCAGCCGGTCAGCGACATGCCGAGCGCCTCGGCCATGGCATTCATGGTGGAAGCCGTGCCCATGGTGTTGCAGTGGCCGACGGACGGTGCCGAATCGAGCGCCGCCTGCATGAATTCCTCACGGTCGATTTCACCGGCCGCGAACTTGCGGCGCATGCGCCAGATCACCGTGCCGGAGCCGACAAGATCGCCTTCGTGCCAGCCGTCCAGCATCGGGCCACCGGAAAGCACGATCGCGGGGATGTCCACCGTCGAGGCCGCCATGAGCGCGGCCGGCGTGGTCTTGTCGCAGCCGGTCGTCAGCACCACGCCGTCCAGCGGGTATCCATAGAGGATTTCCACGAGGCCGAGATAGGCGAGGTTGCGGTCGAGTGCCGCTGTCGGGCGTTTGCAGTTTTCGAAGATCGGGTGGGTCGGGAACTCGATCGGAATGCCGCCGGCATCGCGGATGCCGTCGCGCACGCGCTTGGCGAGGTCCATGTGGACACGATTGCACGGCGTGAGGTCGCTGCCGCTCTGGGCGATACCGATGATCGGCTTGCCCGAACGCAGCTCCTCCGGCGTCACGCCATAGTTCATGAAACGCTCGAGGTAGAGCGCGGTCAGGTCGATATGATCCGGATTGTCGAACCAGTCCTGCGAGCGCAAGCGGCGCCCTGGTTTTGTGTTGTCGCTCATCGGCTGGCCTCAGTTTTGCGGGTTGAGCTTTTCGAGGTGCAGAAGCAGACCGCTATGATCCTGCTCGGTGCCGCCGGCTTCAACGAAGTCGGCAAACTCCTGCCGCACTTCCTGCGTCAGGGGCAGGGTGAGCGAAAGCTCCTCGGCCATGGCCATCACGGCATTCAAGTCCTTGAGCTGATTGCTCGAAGCCCCGCCCGGCACGAAGTTGCGCTCGACCATGCGGGCGCCGTGCAGTTCGAGGATACGGCTTTCAGCAAAGCCCCCGCGGATCGCGTCGCGGAAGGCAGCGCGCGAGGCGCCGCCTGCTTCCACCAGGATCATGGCTTCGGCGACCGCGCCGATCGTGACTGCTACGATCTGCTGGTTGGCGAGCTTGCAGATCTGCCCGGCCCCGCTTGGGCCCACATGGGTTACGCGGCCAAGCGCGGCGAAAATATCCTTGAGGCTTTCAACGACGGCGGCATCGCCGCCGGCCATGATGGCGAGTGTGCCGGCCGCCGCACCCACGACGCCGCCGGAGACTGGGGCGTCCAGGTGGCGGATGCCTCTTTCGGCAAGCTTTTGGGAATGTTCACGGGCTACCGGCGGGGCAATCGAGCTGCAATCCACCACGACCGTGCCTTCTGGCAGGGCGGTGGCGACGCCACGCTCGAAGAGCACGTCGGAAACGGCCTGTCCGTTGGTCAGCATCGTGAAAACGACGGATGCGCCGGCAACTGCCTCAGCGGGCGAGGCGGCAAGCTGCGCTCCGTCAGCGGCAAGGGGGGCAGCCTTTGCCGGATCACGGTTCCAGACGGTTACCCTAAACCCGGCACCGAGCAGGCGGCGCGCCATCGGTGCGCCCATCAAGCCCGTGCCGAGAAAGGCAATCTTCTTGTGAGCGTTCACAGCTTGCCTCCCAGTTCGTCCTCGATGTGTACGCGAATGATTTCGTCGAAGCTCTTTTCGGCGGTGAAGCCGAGCTCGGTCGCGCGCTTGGCTTCGAAGCCCGGCGCCCAGCCGGCGACCATCTTCATGATCATCTCGTCGGGCTCGCGGCGGATGAGCTTGACGGCCTTCTCGCCGGCAACGCGCCGCAGCGCCTCGATCTGTTCGCCCACGGTGGCGCTGAGGCCCGGCATGGAGAGGTTACGGCGCGGGCCTACCTTTTCAAGGTCGATGGTCGCTCCGTGGATCAGGAAACCGACAGCCGAGCGCGGCGAGGCGTGCCAGTGGCGAACGTCTTCGGCAACCGGCAGGACGGCTTCCTGGCCGATCAGCGGCTCGCGCAGGATATTGGAGAAGAAGCCGGAAGCGGCCTTGTTCGGCTTGCCGGGACGGATGCAGACCGTCGGCAGGCGAATGCCGATGCCATCGAAGAAGCCGCGGCGGCTGTAGTCGGAGAGTAGCAGTTCGCAGATCGCCTTCTGGGTGCCGTAGCTGGTCAGCGGGGTCAGATGGTATTCGTCCGGAATGGGGAAGGGGAGCGGCGCCCCGACGACGGCGATGGAGGAGGTGAATACGACGCGCGGCTTGTAGCCGTCCTGATTGTGGGCAAGACGGATCGCGTCGAAGAGATAGCGGGTGCCGTCCAGATTGATGCGGTAACCCTTGTCGAAATCGAGTTCGGCTTCGCCGGAGACGATGGCGGCAAGATGGAAGATGACGTCCGGACGGCCCTCGATCAGCTTTTCGGCTTCGCCCGGAGCGGATAGATCGCCCTCGCGCGCGACAACCGTGCCGTTAAAGCCCTGCGGCTTCTCGGGCGTAACCACGTCGATGAGCGTCAGCTTCTCGACCGGCTCGCCGTCAAGCGCGCCATCCTTGACGAGGCGCTGGGTGAGCTTGCGGCCGACCATGCCGGCGGCGCCGATGATCAGGATATGCATTCGGATGTCTCCTCCTGGGCTGAAGCCGCACGCGCCCGATCCGGGTCATGCGGTTGAAAAAATTATCTTGTACGGTTGTCTGATAACCTTATATGCTTCGCTTGAAAACAAGATATTAGCGGATCGAGGAAGATTGTTGGACGCGTGCAGCGCGTGGGCCGATCTCTTCAAGAGCGCGGAGGAAAGGCAAGGAACATGACGAGCGGAGTGATGGGCACGGTAGAGGATGCGAAGGGCCTTGCGGAACCGCGGCAAGCGCTGCGCCGGATGCTCGGCGAGGATATCGTGCTGAGCGAAGCGGATGAGATGCTCCGCTACTGCCGCGACTGGCATGGCGACGTGACCAGCGGCGCGGTAGCCGTGATTCGGCCTCGCTCCACCGAGCAGGTGGCCGCTGCCGTGAAGGCTTGCCGCGAGCTCGGGCTTTCGATCGTGCCTCAGGGCGGCAATACCGGCCTCGTGCTCGGCGGAATTCCGGATGCCCCGGAACAGCAGGTGGTGTTGTCGCTGGAGCGCATGAACCGCATCCGCAAGATCGATGCCGATGATTTTTCCGCCGTCATGGAGGCAGGCTGCATCCTTTCCGAACTCAAGGATGCAATCGCGGAAAAAGGCATGTTCTTTCCGCTTGCGCTCGGCGCGCAGGGAAGCTGCCGGATCGGCGGCAACGTCTCGACCAATGCCGGCGGCATCAATGTGCTCCGCTACGGCATGACCCGCGAACTGGTGCTCGGGCTCGAAGTGGTCCTGCCGGACGGCAGCATCTTCGAAGGCCTTTCGACGTTGAGGAAGGACAACCGAGGCATTGATCTCAAGCAGCTCTTCATCGGCGCGGAAGGCACGCTCGGCATCATCACCGCCGTCTCGGTCAAGCTCACTCCTTATCCGGATCAGGTTGCGACGGCGCTGCTCGGGCTTGCCTCCCTGGAAGATGCCATCAAGCTCTATCGTCAGGCGCGGCGCGATTGCTGCGACCTGATGTCCGCCTTCGAGTTCATGCCGCCGCTCGCCTTCACGTTGGCGCAGGAGGCGATACCTGATCTGCCGGTGCCGATTTCCGCGGAATATCCGGCTTACGTGCTGATGGAGATTTCCGGTTCCGGCCTCGTCGATATCGACGATCTGATGCAGCGCTTCCTGGAAGGCGTGATGGAGGAAGGCCTCGTCGTCGACGGGACGATCGCGGCGTCCCAGAACCAGGCCCGAAATCTGTGGCTGATCCGCGAAGGCATGAACGAAGGTCAGGCGAAGCGCGGCGCTCACATGCGCACGGATATTTCGGTGCCGCTTTCGGATCTCGCGCGCTTCGTGGAGGAGGCCGAAAAGGCGGTCGCCGAGGCGCTTCCGGGCGCCGTCAGCGTTTCCTACGGTCATGTCGGCGACGGCAACGTGCATCTCAATGTGCTACCTCCGGATGGCAGCACGCCCGAAGAGCGCGTCCAATGCATCTACAAGGCCAAGACCGTCGTGAACGAGGTCCTCGATCGCTACACCGGCAGCATTAGCGCCGAGCACGGCATCGGCCGGCTGAAGCGCCCGGATTTCGATGCCAGGCTGCCCGAGACCCGCCGAAAGCTGTTGACGGCGCTCAAGCATGCCATTGACCCCGAGATGATCATGAATCCTGGTTGTCAATTGAACTTCTAGCAGAATTGCTGGAAAAGACGCTTCTTGATTGCAGGGAGGAGCAGGTTTGGCGACGATCGATTTCAGTCAGATCAGACGGGGCGAGCATTTGCCCGCGCGCATTGCGGCGCAGATCGGCAGGGAGATCAGCGAGGGGCGTATCTCGCCCGGAGAGAAGCTGCCCACGGAACACCTGCTGGCGAGAACCTTCGGGGTCAGCCGCTCGGTGGTGCGGGAGGCGATCGCTCAATTGCGCAATGAAGGGCTGGTGGAAACCCGGCAGGGTGTCGGCGCGTTCGCCACGGAAATCGAACGCCGCCAATCGCTGCGGATCGAGCAGGGGGACCTTTCGAACCGGGAAAGCTTCCGGGATCTCTTCCAGCTCCGCATCCCGCTGGAGATCGAGGCGGCGGGACTTGCCGCCATCCATCACGTGCCGGAGGAGCTGGCCAAGATCGACGAAGCGCTTGAGCAGATGACCGGCGCGGAGAAATGGACCGAGCAGGGGATCGTCGCCGACCTCGCCTTTCACCGCGCGATCGCGGCGGCGACCCATAACGAATATTTCCCGCTTTTCATCGGCTTCATCGCCGAACGGATAAGCCTTGCGATCAATGCGGCGCGTGCGGCGGCAATCCTGGAGGAGATCGTCGAAGTCACCATCGCGGAACATGTCTCCATCCGCGATGCGGTGGCAGGGCGCGACCCCGTCAAGGCGCGGGAGGCGATGCGGTATCATCTGAACGGAGCGGCGGCTCGCCTGGATTTGACGATCGAAAGTTTTTAGGGTTGAAGAACTTTCGTCCGGTGGGGCAGGGGCCCGCCGAGGTCTGTTGGAATTAACAGACTTTTCAGGCCGGCTCGCCTGCGCCCTAGACAGGGCCGAAAAGTCATACTAGAAGCGGGTCGTCTCGTTGTCAGACATCCTGACAATGTTGAGCCCGTACTCCGGGCTTCGGGATGAGCGGAGGATTTCTGGTGAGTTTCGAGCAGGCGCTGAGCGCCGAATTAATCCTGCCTGCGGATGCATCCAGCGCGGTGCTCGTCGGGCGTGTCTGGTCCAACGTCGCAGGCGGGCCTTGCCCGGTGCTGGTCTCCGGCGGAGAGGTGTTCGACCTTACTCCGCTTGCCGCGACGATTTCAGCCCTTCTTGAAATCGACGACCTTGTCGGCAGTTTGCGCGATGTGTCGCGTTTTTCAAGCCTCGGTCCTATTGATGCGTTTTTGAATGGCGAAGCCGGCGAGCTTCTGGCGCCCGCGGACCTGCAGGCCGTCAAGGCGGCCGGCGTCACCTTCGCCGACAGCATGCTGGAACGGGTGATCGAGGAACAGGCCAAGGGCGATCCGCTGCGGGCGCAGGAGATCCGCGGCCGGCTGGCCCCCGTTCTCGGCGACAACCTCAAGGGCCTCGTCGCGGGCTCCGAAAAGGCGGCCGAGGTCAAGAAGCTGCTCCAGGAACTCGGCCTGTGGTCGCAGTATCTGGAAGTCGGCATCGGTCCCGATGCCGAAATCTTCACCAAGGCGCAGCCCATGTCGTCGGTCGGTTGCGGTGCCGAGATCGGCATCCACCCGAAGTCCGACTGGAACAATCCGGAGCCGGAAGTGGTTCTGGCCGTCACGTCGAAGGGCAAGATCGTCGGCGCCACGCTCGGCAACGATGTGAACCTGCGCGATTTCGAAGGCCGCTCCGCGCTGCTTCTCAGCAAGGCGAAGGACAATAACGCGTCCTGCTCGATCGGTCCCTTCATCCGCCTCTTCGACGGCGCTTTCACGATCGGGGACGTGAAGAAGGCGGAAGTCTCGCTCATCGTCGAGGGCGTGGACGGCTTCACGATGACCGGCATCAGTCCGATGTCGGCGATCAGCCGCAGCCCGGAAGATCTCGTATCGCAGCTTCTGAACCGCAATCATCAATATCCGGATGGTGTCGTGTTCTTCCTCGGTACCATGTTCGCACCCGTAAAGGATCGTCGCGGCGCAGGCCTCGGCTTCACTCACGAGATTGGCGACCGGGTGGAAATCTCGACGCCGAAGCTCGGCCGTCTGGTCAACCGGGTCGCGCACAGCGATAACTGTGCCGAGTGGACTTTCGGTCTCGGATCATTGATGAAAAACCTGGCTCAACGCGGCCTCTTGTAAGATTTTGGGAGGGAAGATGCAGAAGGCAATCGATCTCTTTTATAAAGCCTTGGAAATCCTGTTGATTATCATGATTGCGGCCATGGCGATCATGGTTTTTGTCAACGTGGTTCTCCGTTACGGCTTCAACTCCGGTCTCAATGTTTCGGAAGAGCTGTCCCGCTATTTCTTCGTCTGGCTCACTTTCGTGGGCGCGGTCGTGGCATTTCGCGAGCACGGCCATCTAGGGGTGGAAACCCTGGTCGCGCATTTCGGCCGCAAGGGTCGCATCATCTGCATGATCCTGTCGAACATCATCATCATCGCCTGTTCGGCGATATTCTTCTGGGGCACCTGGAAGCAGTATCCGATCAACGCCAGCATGACGGCTCCGGTCACCGGCATCTCCATGGCATGGGTTTACGGGATCGGCTTCTTCACCGGCGCAGGATGCACCATCATCGCTCTGGAACGGCTCCTCCGGCTCGTCACGGGCCGCGTGACCGAAGAGGAAATTGCTGCTTTCGCGGGTGAAAACCTGACGATCGAACAGATGGCGGAGCGTACCTGATGACACTTCTCGTTTTTGTCGGCTCGCTTCTCGGCGCCATGGCGATCGGGGTTCCGGTCGCCTTCTCGCTGATGTTCTGCGGCGTCGTCCTCATGTGGTACATGGGGATGTTCAATACCCAGATCATCGCCCAGAACATGATCGCGGGTGCGGACACCTTCACGCTGCTTGCCATTCCCTTCTTCATCCTTGCCGGCGAGCTGATGAATTCCGGCGGACTGTCGAAGCGCATCATCGACTTCGCCATTGCGCTTGTCGGCCATATCCGCGGCGGCCTCGGCATCGTGGCGATCGTCGCAGCTCTCATCATGGCCTCGATCTCCGGTTCGGCAGCGGCCGATACGGCGGCGCTGGCTGCGATCCTCGTTCCGATGATGGCGAAGGCGGGCTACAACGTGCCCCGCTCGGGCGGTCTGATTGCCGCCGGCGGCATCATCGCACCGGTCATCCCGCCGTCCATGGCCTTCATCGTCTTCGGCGTGGCGGCGAACGTCTCCATCACGCAGCTCTTCATGGCCGGCATCGTGCCCGGCATCATGATGGGCATTGCTCTGATCGGCACCTGGCTGTGGGTCGTGCGCAAGGACAATGTCGAGACCCTTCCGAAGGCATCGGCACAGGAACGGTTGCGGGTGACCGGCCGCGCTCTCTGGGCGCTCGGCATGCCGGTCATCATCCTCGGCGGCATCAAGGCCGGCGTGGTGACGCCGACGGAAGCTGCGGTGGTGGCTGCCGCCTATGCGCTCTTCGTCGGCCTGTTTATCTACAGGGAGCTGAAGTTCACGGATCTGCCTCGCGTTTTCCTGCAGGCGGCCAAGACGACCGCCGTCATCATGTTCCTGGTCTGCGCGGCCCTCGTTTCGGCCTGGCTGATCACCGCAGCGAACATTCCGGCGGAAATCACCCGCTATATCGAGCCGCTCATCGATCGCCCGACGCTCCTGATGTTCGCGATCATGATCCTGGTCCTGATCGTCGGCACGGCGCTCGATCTGACGCCCACGATCCTGATCCTTACGCCGGTTTTGATGCCGATCATCAAGCAGGCGGGCATCGATCCGGTTTATTTCGGCGTATTGTTCATCATGAACAACTGCATCGGCCTCATCACCCCGCCGGTCGGCGTGGTGCTGAACGTGGTCAGCGGCGTGGCCCGCATCCCGCTTGGAAAAGTAACCGTGGGTGTGTGGCCGTTCCTGGTGGCGCAGACGGTCGTGCTCTTGCTGCTGGTTCTGTTCCCGGACCTTGTCATCGTGCCCGCGCGCTGGCTGCACTAAAACTGTTCCGATCAACCTTCTCAAACAACCGTCCAAGGGAGGACAAAATGAGAAAGCTGCTTCTGACGACAACTGCAATCGCATTCGCCTGCTCGGCGGCCGCTCCGGCCTTCGCCGAATTTAGCGACCGCAACATCCGCGTCTCCAACGGCATCAACGCCGACCATCCTGTCGGCAACGGCATTGAGGCCATGCAGAAGTGCCTGGACGAGAAGTCGGGCGGCAAGCTGAAGCTCACCGCGTTCTGGGGCGGTGCTCTTGGCGGCGACCTGCAGGCGACCCAGGCCCTGCGTTCCGGCGTTCAGGAAGCTGTCGTGACTTCGTCCTCGCCGCTCGTCGGCATCATTCCGGCGCTCGGCGTGTTCGACCTGCCGTTCCTCTTCGCCAATCCTCAGGAAGCCTATACCGTGCTCGACGGTGACTTCGGCAACATGATGAACGAGAAGCTGGAAGCTGCAGGCCTCGTCAACCTTGCCTATTGGGAGAACGGTTTCCGTAACCTGTCGAACTCCGTTCGTCCGGTCACCAAATGGGAAGACTTCGAGGGCCTGAAGGTCCGCGTCATGCAGAACAACATCTTCCTCGATACCTTCCAGAACCTCGGCGCCAACGCCACTCCGATGGCTTTCGGCGAGGTATTCTCCGCTCTCGAGACGAAGGCGATCGACGCGCAGGAAAATCCCTATGTGACGATCGACACTTCGAAGTTCTACGAAGTGCAGAAGTATGTCACCGAGACGAACCACGCCTATACGCCGTTCCTCTTCCTGTTCTCGAAGCCGATCTTCGATACCTATGCCCCGGAAGAGCAGGCTGCTCTGCGTGAATGCGCAGTCGTCGGCCGCGACGTCGAGCGTCAGGTCATCGCCGACCTGAACAAGAAGTCGCTGGAGAAGATCAAGGAAGCCGGCCTGGAAGTGAACACGCTCTCTCCGGAAGAGCAGGCTCGCATCCGCGAGAAGTCCATGGTTGTCTACGAAAAGCACAAGGCTGCGATCGGCGCCGACGTCGTGGACGGCATCGTCGCCAAGCTGAACGAAATCCGCAAGTAACGGAAAAGGCCGTGCCCAAGGGCACGGCCTTTTTTGCATCAGAGAGCCCGCGGCTTGTTCGGCCGCGGGTTCTTTTCGTTTGTCACTCGGGAACGGCAGGCAGGACCTTTTCCTTCTTCTTGAGCGTCTGCTCGCGCACGAAGATGAAGAGGCCGGAGGCGATGATGAGCGCGGCGCCGATCATCATGCCGAGGCGCGGCACGTCGCCGAAGAAGAGCCAGCCGAAAACCACCGCCCAGAGGAGCAGCGTATACTGAAGCGGCGCGACGGTTGCCGCGTCCGACATCTTGAGCGCCCGGTTGACCAGCATATGCGCCGACATCGCGACGATGCCGAGCAGGCCTAGCAGCAGCAGGTCGCGGCTTGAGGCGATCGGCGCCCAATCGAACGGAACGAAGGCCAGTCCCGCCAGCCCGGCGCCTACGACCTGGAAAAAGACCAGGGTGCTGTCCGGCGTGCCGCGCAGGAAGCGCCCGGTGATCAGCATGAATGCGAAAGCCGCACTGCCGATGATGGAGATCACCGCCGGCATGGTGAACATCGCGCTCGACGGTTCCAGCGCGATGATGACGCCGACGAAGCCGATGGCGATGGCGGTCCAGCGCCGCCATCCGACCTGCTCGCCGAGCAGGAAAGGCGAGACTGCCGCTACATAGATCGGCGCTGCGAGCCAATAGGTCATGACATCTGCGAGCGGCAGGTAGATGACGGCATAATAGAAGCAGAAGACCTCGGCCGTGGAGAAGACCACACGGGCGAACTGCATTTTCGGCCGCTCCACCTTCGTGAGGCTCGCCACGCCCGCCATCCAGACCATCGGGATCAGGATCGCGAGCGCCGCGAGACTGCGCAGGAATACGACCTGGCCCAGCCCGTAGGACGAGACGAGCCATTTGCCCATGGCATCGTTCAGCGCGAACATCACCATGCCGAGCAGCATCAGCAAAGGACCGGTGGCGGCGGAGATTTTTCGCTCCGCCGCGGTTGTCGTCGTTGTCGTCAATTATTCCTCCCTTGCAGTATAATTCAGATGTCGGATGCGTCCGACATGCGCCGGCTGACGGTGAAGGCGCGTTCGAGTTCCGGATTGAGTTCCATGCCGAGACCGGGACCCGGCGGCACGGTTATCATGCCGTTCTTCACTTCGGGAAGAGCGGTGACGAGATCGCGATACCATGTCTTATAGAAAGCACGAACGCTTTCCTGCACCAGTGCGTTCGGCGCGTTGAGCGAAAGATGCGTGGAGGCGCAAAGCACCACGGGACCCGTGCAGTCATGGGGCGCGACCGGCAGATGCCAGGTCTCTGCCATGGAGGCGATCTTGCGCGCTTCCGAAAGGCCACCGCACCAGGAGATGTCGAGCATTACAATGCCGGCGGCGCCAGTCTCCAGGTAGTCACGGAATCCCCAGCGGGTCGCAAGCGTCTCCGAAGCGGAGATCGGCGCGGACGAGACTTCTGCATAGCGTTTCAGGCTCGAGAGGCTGTCCATCTTGATGGGGTCCTCGTGCCAGAAGGTCTGGTAGGGCGTCAGAGCCTTGGCGATCTGCATCGCAGGCAGGAGCTGCCACATGGAGTGGAATTCCACCATGATGTCCATCTTGTCGCCGACGGCTTTGCGAATCTTCTCAAAGGGTTCGAGTGCGAACTTCAAGTCCGGCATGGAGATGTACTGGCCGCGGGTCTTTTCGGCCGCCGCATCGAACGGCCAGATCTTCATGGCGGTGATGCCTTCCTCCAGCAATGATTCCGCCAGTTCATCGGCGCGATGCAGGAAGCCGTTCAGGTCGTCATAGGTCGTGCCGCCGGTCAGCCCGTAGTTCGCCGTCGTCTGCCCGGTGTTCTTCTGGATGTATTCGGTGCCGGCACAGGTGTTATAGGTGCGGATTTCCTTGCGGCTGAAGCCGCCGAGAAGCTGAGCGATCGGCTGGCCGGTCGCCTTGCCGAAAATATCCCAAAGCGCGATATCGAAGGCGGAATTGCCGCGAACTTCGGCACCGGAGGAGCGGAAGCCGATATAGCCGACGAGCTCATTGGCGAGCAGATCGATCTGCAGCGGGTCGCGGCCGATCACGCGTGGCGCGACATATTCATGGATGTAGGATTCGACGGTTTCCGCACCGAAAAAGGTCTCTCCCAGGCCGGTAATGCCTTCGTCCGTATGGACGAGGACCCAGAGCAGATTGGTTCGCTCGGCGACGCGCACCGTTTCGAGCTTGGTGATCTTCATGACGTTTCCTTGGGTTTGGTCAAATCAGGCCGGCGTTCAGCAGGGCCTTGATACTTTGGTCAAAGTGCCTGTTCATCAGGTCGGCGGCGGATTGCGGGTCTCCCGCGGCAATCGCCTGCGCGAGATCGAGATGGAGAGCGTTCATGGCGCGACGCTCGTCGTCATTCGCCCGGCTTTTCCAGCCGATCGGCCATGTCTGGCGGGTGACGCCCTGAAAGGCGCCGATGATGAGCGCGAAAACCGGGTTTTTCGAAGCCTTGGCGATGGCAAGATGAAAAGCCAGATCGTGCTCCATCACCTCGTCGGAATTGCCGAAATTCTCTTCCATGGCCTTCGCGTGGCCGAGGATCGCGCGCGCCTCGCCCTCCGTGCGCCGCAGCGCGGCAAGTGCGGCCGTGCGCGCCTCGATCGTGCGGCGTGCGTCATAGATCTGCTGGATGTCGATCTGGTCGGTGACCACGCCATGCTCGATGGTCATGGAGAAGGAGGCGTCGTCGAGCTCGGCGACGGTCGGCCGCTTGCCGGCTCCGAGTTCGACAAGCCGCAGTGCCGCCAGCGACCGCAACGCTTCACGGATAACGGTTCGGGAGACCTGCAGATCCTTCGACAGCTTCGCCTCGGCGGGCAGGCGGTCGCCGGGCTTGAGGTCGTTCTCTCGGATAAACCGCGCAATCGCGGTGACCGCGCCGCCGACGAAATCGGCACCGGTGAGATGCTGTGTCGAGCTGTTTTCCATGTGCTACGTCTTTTGAAAACCTGTAGTACAGGTTTAATAGGCGTAGTTGTTACGTTTGGCAACACGCCTTGCGGGCGGCATCAGAAAAATTCGTCGAGCAAACGATAATAGGAAAGCTTGGCAGGGTCGGGACTCGGCAGACCGTAGAGATCGAGGAAAGGCTGCACCCACTCCTGCCCGAGATTGTAGCGGATGCTCCTGCAGGAAAGCGCGATGTCCTGATGCCGATCCGCCAATCCCAGCCGGGCGCAATCGATAAAGCCGGTGAAGCCCCGCGGGTCGGCCATGATATTCGGCAGGCAGGCGTCGCCGTGGGTAACCACGAGGTCTTCGTTCGCCGGTTTCAGCGTTTCCAGCTCGCGGTAGAGCTCCTCGGAGGAGCGGCCAATCCGTTCGTCATCGAAATCGCTTTCATCGACAACACCTGCCTGCATGCGTGCGCGGACGTGCGGCAGGCGGTTTTCCAACCGGTGATCGAAAGGGCAGGTGGCGATATCGAGGCTGTGCAGCCTTCGGAGCGCATCCGCCAGGAACGTGACGCGATCTGCGGCGGATATTCCGTCTGCGGATGCAAGGTCCTCACCTTCGACCGCGGTCAGAAGCAGCCAGTTGCGCTCCGCATCCTGGGCTTCGGCCACAACGGCGGCACAAGGAATGCCCTGCGCCGCAAGCCATCGCAGCCGCAGGGCTTCATCCGGAAGTTCGGTGAACGGGCCGGCCGGTTCATGCTTCAGGAAGAGGGTAGGGCGATCCGCCGCCTCCAGCCGAAACACGCTTGCCGAAGACCGGCCGAGCATATTCTGCTGCCAGTCATAGCCGGCAAGGCGCGCTTGGAGATTAGCGGGCAGCTCGATTTCATCCGGGAGCGCGCTCATGGCGGTGGCTTCAGGCAACCGCCGCGTCATAGGCGGCGAGCGTCGCTTTCGCCCGTTTGACGACCTCTTCGGCGCTCATGCCCGGCTTGTAAAGGCTGGAGCCGAGGCCAAAGGCGCTGATGCCGGCCTTGATGTAGTCGGAAAAATTCTCGTCCGAGACGCCGCCGACTGCGGCGATCACCAGATCCTTCGGCAGGACTGCCCGGATCGCGGTGATGCCGGAAGGACCGAGCACGCTTGCGGGGAAGAATTTGAGTCCTGTCGCGCCGGCTTTCGCCGCGGCGAGCGCTTCGGTGGGGGTGAAGACGCCGGGAAGGGTCACCATGCCCTTGGCGGCGGCGGTGCGGATGACATCCGGCTCCACGTTCGGGCTCACCATCAGCTTGCCGCCGGCCGCATCGAGGCTTGCAACGTCTTCCACGGTCAGCACCGTGCCGGCGCCGATCAGGCAATCTGCAGGCGCAAGCTTCGCGGCGATCTCGATCGACTTGAACGGCTCCGGCGAGTTCAGCGGGATTTCGATTGCCGTGAAGCCGGTCTCGATCAGCCCGCCGACGACGGCCTCGGTTTCTTCCGGCTTCAATCCGCGCAGGATGGCGACCAGCGGATATTTCATCTCGGGAAAGGGAATGCGGGTCATCTGCCGGTCCTCATCATTGTGCGAGCAGGAGTTTCTGTGCGGCTGCGGCAAGGCCGCGGCGCACCGCCTCGTCGGCGTCAATCGTTTCATGGGCAAGGGAGAGCGCGCGGAACGCGCCTTCGTAAAGGCCGCCCAGCCGCCCGGAGGCCACGAGCCGGATCGCCGGAATGGTGGCAAGGGCCGTGAGCCCCCCGGCGATTTCCGTGCCGATCAGCGTGCCGGAGAGGCGGGCGGCGGCATCGGTGGGCGAAAGCCCATGCAGCAGCATGCCGGAGCGCACGGTGAAGAGGAAATTGGTGACCTGCTGGGGAAAGCGGAAGGCGGCCCGCACAGCTTCCCCGAAAACGGGGTTGTCGCCGTCGAAGCTTTCCGCACCGTCGACCGAATGGGTGAGCACCGAATGCTTCGAGATGACGTCGAACAGTTCGCCGGTCATATAGGTCGCGAAGCTGGTCACCGTCTCGCCCGAAAGGTGAACCCATTTGGAGTGGGTGCCCGGCATGCAGACCACCTGCTGGCCGATCGCGCGAGGGTCGAGCGCGCCGAGAAGCTGGGTCTCCTCGCCGCGCATCACATCAGGCCTATCGGCTGCGCGCTGCGCAAGACCCGGCAGGATGCGGATGTCGCGGCTTTCGCCCGGAACCGGGACGGCACCTTCCAGCACAGCCGGCAGGGAAGCGGGCACATCGACATAACCGGCTTCGATCCAGCCCTGACGGGCACCGGCCATGCCGCAGACGATCACCGGCAGATCAGCAGGTGCGGCCAGGGCGTCGAGATGGCTGGAAAGAATGGTCGAAAAGCCGGCCTTGGCGGCGGTCGTCATGCCTTCGCCGCTTCGCCTTTCGGCAAGCACCTGGTTCTGCGAATCCATCAGCCACAGGCGAAAGCTGCTTGTGCCCCAATCGACAGCGGCATAGGCGGGTCGGGTCAAGAGAAGTCTCCGTCGGGGATCGAGGTCGGATGGCGCGGTTCTATCGCAGGTTCGAGAGACTAGACAAGGGTTCGGGTGCGGTTTTCCGCTCGTGCTTTCCAGCGAAATTCCGAGCGCTCAAAATGCGGGCATTGCGGCGGCCTACTTATCCTTCATGCCGACAGCCACCTCCGTCTTGCGCAGGAGCCAGAGAATGATGATGCCGGCTCCCGTGGCGACCACGGCCACCAGCCACATGCCGAGCCCCGCGCAGAGCCCGATGGCGCCGGATAGCCACATGCTGGCGCCGGTGGTCAGCCCTTTGACGTCTTGGCGTGTATAGATAATGACGCCGGCTGCGAGGAAGGCGATGCCAGCGGTAACGGCTTCCACGAGGCGGATGGGATCGATCTGCACGGTATCGGGCCTGTTTCCGAACTCGTGCATGACCTGCAGGCCAACCAGGGTGAAGACGGTAGAGGCGAGCCCTATCAGCATGTTGGTGCGCAGGCCGGCAGGATTTTTGACGCTCTCCCTCTCCAGACCTATCAGGCCGCAGAGGATGATGGAGCCGAGAATGCGCGCGAAGAGGATCTCGATCGCGACGGGAGCCTGATGGGAGAATTCCTCTGCGAGGCTGTTGAGCATGGCAGGCAACGATCCGGTCGTTCCAGTTTCGTGACGACCGGAGAATGCCGCTGCCGGAGGATAGTTCCCGTTCGAGCGAAGGACGCTCAAATGGCTCCTTTGCTCTAGATGCGCCCTCCGGCTTCCGCAATGACTCGGGTCAGGCTGCCGGTCGCCGGGTAGAGCGGTATCAGGCAGGCCTGGAGCGCATGATAGATATCGCCCTTGCCCGGAAACAGCGTGTGGGCGGGAACGAGGTCTTCCGTCAGCTCCTCATGCCAGCCGCCGTTCTTGTGATCGATGAAGCGGTTGGCAATCGTGCTCCAGATCAGCCGGTAGCTGTCTTCGTAGAAGTCGTCGGCCGGCAGGTGCTGGTTGACGAAATGGGCCGCGGCCGCGCCTTCGCACATCGGCCACCAGAGCTTGTTGGTCTTGGCCGGCTTGTCCTGCCAGTCGAGCGTATAGAAAAAGCCGCCCTTCTCCTTGTCCCAGCCCAGTGACATGGACTGGACGAAAAGATTCTTCGCCGCATCCGGCATCCAGGAGTGCCGCCTGTCGCCGAGCGCCCAGAGCTGCAACACGAGACGCGCCCATTCCAGCCAGTGTCCGGGCGTCGTACCGGCGGGGCGGAACATCTCGTCGCGGTGGTAATAGTCCTTATTGATCCGCCACTCCGTATCGAAATGCTCGGCGACGCGGAAACCGACGCTGCCGGCTAAGCGGCGGATGACGAGGTCGGCGATGCTTTCCGCCTTGTCGAGATAATGTCTCTCGCCGGTGACTTCGAAGGCCGCCATCAGCGCTTCGGTCAGGTGCATGTTGGAATTCTGGCCGCGATAGCTGCCACCGTCGATCGGCGACCAGTCGGCCTGGAACTCTTCCGCGATCGCGCCATGCCGCTTTTCCCAGAATCTGGTTTCGAGGATTTCGGTGATGTCGGCGAGCATGCGATCGGCGAGCGGGTGGCCGATCACCTTGGCGGAAGAGGCGGCAAGCAGCACGAAGGCATGGCCGTAACCCTGTTTGCTGCCGTCGGCCGGTCCGTCGTCGTTCAGCGACCAGTGATAACCGCCGTGCGCGTTATCGCGGTGACGGCTCCAGATGTAGCTCATGCCATGATCGATGAGATCGCCGGAGCCGGGCCGGCCGAGCAGATAGGCGATCGAATAGCAATGCACCATGCGTGCCGAGGCATGGATGCCGCGGACGGGATTGGCCACGGCAAGCGGCCGTCCTTCGTCATCGAGATCGTAGAAGCCGCCCTTCGGGTTCATTGCCCGATATTGAAAGAAATCAAAAAGGCCGTCGGCCTGATCGAGGAGCCAGCGGCGATGATAGGGAAGTTCATTCCACGGCTTCGACAATTGACCTGACTGGCTCATGATTTCTCCGGAATCAAAAGGGGTGGGCAATCGATAGGAACGGCTATAGCCTTCGGCCGTTTCGCTGTCACCGGCAAACTATGGTTCAAAAGCGTCGTCTTCCGATTATTGACATAAAGATATCTTTATGCGGTTATAGGCGCCAATGGTTTAATGCAGGAGAAGCGCCATGTTCGAGGAACTCTTTGGTCCCGAGGCTGCCCGCCGGGACGGCGCGGAAATTCTGAGCGCTCTCAAGGCGGCCGCTCGCGAGCGCATCCTCGTCATCGACGGGGCGATGGGCACGCAAATTCAGGGGCTCGGCTACAACGAGGAGCATTTCCGGGGGGATCGCTTCGCATCCTGCGCCTGCCATCAGCAGGGAAACAACGATCTTCTGATTCTGACCCAGCCGCAGGCGATCGAGGAAATCCATTACCGCTATGCGAAGGCCGGCGCGGATATCCTTGAAACCAACACCTTCTCCTCGACGCGCATCGCGCAGGCCGATTACCAGATGGAAAATGCGGTCTACGACCTCAACCGCGATGGCGCGCGGCTTGCTCGCCGCGCGGCGTTGCGGGCCGAAAAGGAGGACGGCCGGCGCCGCTTCGTGGCCGGCGCGATCGGCCCGACGAACCGCACCGCCTCGATCTCTCCGGATGTGAATAATCCCGGTTACCGGGCGGTGACATTCGATGATCTGCGCATTGCCTATGGCGAACAGATCGATGGCCTTATCGACGGCGGTGCCGATATCATCCTGATCGAGACGATTTTCGACACACTCAACGCCAAGGCGGCGATCTTCGCCTGCGAGGAACGTTTCGCCGAAAAGGGCATCCACCTGCCGGTGATGATTTCCGGAACCATCACCGATCTTTCGGGCCGCACGCTCTCTGGGCAGACGCCTTCGGCCTTCTGGAGCTCCGTCCGCCACGCAAGGCCGTTCACGATCGGGCTCAACTGCGCGCTCGGCGCGGATGCCATGCGGCCGCACCTGCAGGAGCTTTCCGGCGTCGCCGACGCCTTCATCTGCGCCTATCCGAATGCCGGCCTGCCGAACGAGTTCGGCCAGTATGACGAAACACCTGAGATGATGGCTCGGCAGGTGGAGGGATTCGCCCGCGAAGGCCTCGTCAACGTCGTCGGCGGCTGCTGCGGCTCGACGCCGGAGCATATCCGTGCAATTGCAGAGGCGGTGGCGCCTTACAAGCCGCGCGAGGGGCCGGAGCATAAGTCCTTCATGTCGCTTTCCGGCCTCGAGCCCTTCGTGCTGACCAAGGAAATCCCCTTCGTCAACGTCGGCGAGCGCACCAACGTCACCGGCTCGGCGAAGTTCCGCAAGCTGATCACGGCCGGCGACTACACGGCCGCGCTCGCCGTCGCGCGCGATCAGGTCGAGAACGGTGCCTCGGTCATCGACATCAACATGGACGAAGGCCTGATCGACTCCCAGAAGGCGATGGTCGAGTTCCTGAATCTCATCGCCGCCGAGCCCGATATCGCCCGCGTGCCGGTGATGATCGACAGCTCCAAGTTCGAGATCATCGAGGCAGGACTCAAATGCGTGCAGGGCAAGCCGGTCGTCAACTCGATCTCGCTGAAGGAAGGCGAGGAGAACTTCCTGCGCCAGGCACGGCTGATCCGCAATTATGGCGCGGCCGTCGTCGTCATGGCTTTCGACGAAGCGGGCCAAGCGGACACCTACGAGCGCAAGGTGGAGATCTGCAGCCGCGCCTATAAGATCCTGACCGAGCAGGCGGGGCTTTCGCCGGAAGACATCATCTTCGATCCCAATATCTTCGCGGTTGCCACGGGCATCGAAGAGCACAACAACTACGGCGTCGACTTTATCGAAGCGACCCGCACGATCCGCCAGACCATGCCGCTCGTGCATATTTCCGGCGGCGTCTCCAACCTGTCGTTCTCCTTCCGCGGCAACGAGCCGGTACGCGAGGCGATGCATGCCGTCTTCCTCTACCACGCCATCCAGGCAGGCATGGACATGGGCATCGTCAATGCCGGCCAGCTCGCGGTATATGATAACATCGATCCGGAATTGCGCGAAGCCTGCGAGGATGTCGTTCTCAACCGCCGAGCCGATGGTACCGAGCGCTTGCTTGAGGTCGCCGAGCGTTTCCGCGGAACCGGGGGCAAGGAAGCCAAGGCGCAGGATCTTTCCTGGCGTGAACTGCCGGTCGAGCAGCGACTGTCGCATGCATTGGTCAACGGCATCACCGATTTTATCGATGCGGATACCGAAGAGGCGAGGGTGAAGGCCAAGCGCCCGCTCGACGTCATCGAAGGGCCGCTGATGGCCGGCATGAACATCGTCGGCGATCTCTTCGGCTCGGGCAAGATGTTCCTGCCGCAGGTCGTGAAGTCGGCGCGCGTCATGAAACAGGCCGTAGCGGTTCTGCTTCCCTACATGGAAGAAGAGAAGCGCCTGAACGGCGGTGACCAGAGGAAGTCCGCCGGCAAGGTGCTGATGGCGACCGTGAAGGGTGACGTCCACGACATCGGCAAGAACATCGTCGGCGTCGTGCTCGCCTGCAACAATTACGAGATCATCGATCTCGGCGTCATGGTGCCGGCGACCAAGATCCTCGAAACGGCGATCGCCGAGAAGGTCGACATCATCGGGCTCTCCGGCCTCATCACGCCTTCGCTCGACGAGATGGTGCATGTCGCCTCCGAAATGGAGCGGCAGGGTTTTGACCTGCCGCTCTTGATCGGCGGGGCGACCACGAGCCGCGTTCATACCGCGGTGAAGATCCACCCGCGCTACGAGCGTGGCCAGACCGTCTATGTGACGGATGCCAGCCGCGCCGTCGGCGTCGTTTCCTCACTGCTTTCGCCGGAAATGAAGGACAACTATATCGGCACGATCCGGGCCGAATATGCCAAGGTTGCGGCCGCGCATGCCCGTTCCGAGGCGGAGAAGCAGCGGCTGCCGCTCTCGCGTGCTCGCGACAATGCTCACAAGATCGATTGGGCCGCCTATCAGCCTGTCAAACCGCAGTTCACCGGCACGAAGGTCTTCGAGACCTACGATCTCGAGGAGTTGGCGAAGTACATCGATTGGACGCCCTTCTTCCAGACCTGGGAACTGAAGGGTCGCTTCCCGGCGATCCTGGAAGACGAGAAGCAGGGCGAGGCGGCGCGCCAGCTCTACGCCGACGCCCAGGCGATGCTCGAAAAGATCATTGCCGAAAAGTGGTTCCGGCCGCGCGCCGTCATCGGCTTCTGGCCGGCGAATGCCGTGGGCGACGACATCCGTCTCTTTACCGACGAGAGCCGCGCCGAAGAACTTGCGACCTTCTATACGCTGCGCCAGCAGCTTTCGAAGCGCGACGGACGTCCTAACGTGGCGCTTTCCGATTTCGTGGCGCCGGTTTCGAGCGGCAAGGCGGAATATGTGGGCGGCTTCGTGGTGACCGCCGGTATCGAGGAAGTGGCGATCGCTGAACGTTTCGAACGGGCGAACGACGACTATTCCTCGATCCTGGTCAAGGCGCTGGCCGACCGTTTCGCCGAAGCTTTCGCCGAGTGCATGCATCAGCAGGTTCGCAAGGAGTTCTGGGGTTACGCACGGGACGAGGCGCTGACCAACGATCAGCTCGTCGCCGAGGAATATGCGGGCATCCGTCCGGCGCCGGGCTATCCGGCCCAACCCGACCACACCGAGAAGGCGACGCTCTTCCGCCTGTTGGATGCCACTGCCGCCACCGGCGTGGAATTGACCGAGAGCTACGCCATGTGGCCGGGTTCATCGGTCTCCGGCCTCTATATCGGCCATCCGGAGTCCTATTACTTCGGGGTTGCCAAAGTGGAGCGGGACCAGGTGGCGGACTATGCCAAGCGCAAGGGCATGGCGGTCGAGGAGGTCGAGCGCTGGCTCGGTCCGGTGCTCAATTACGTGCCTTCCGCCGATGACGCAGTGGACGATGCGGCCTGACAACGCTGCGTCGCAAGCCTGAACCGGGGATTAGTCCTCGACGACGAGAAGGTCGCCTGCAGCAAAACGCAGCGTCACCTTCTCGCCCGGAGCAGGTATTATGGCATCCGGCGAGTTGAACATGTCGAAGGAAACCTGGTTGCCGCCGATGTCGATCTTCGTGCGGATGACCGAGCCCAGAAAATGAGAGGACACGACTTCGCCGGCAAGCGCCGTATCGCCCTTGGCATTCGCAGCGATCGAGCCTGCTTCCGGCCGGAGCGCCAGCGAGAGCTTGTCTCCGCTCTTCCTGCCGGCAAGCGATTGGCGAAGCCCGACAAGTTCACCGCCGATCTTCACCGTATCGGCGGCGGGATCGGCCACGGTCGCCTCGATCATGTTCAGCGTGCCGACGAACGAAGCCACGAAGCGGGTTGCCGGGCGATTGTAGATTTCCGAGGGCGTGCCGATCTGGTCGGCGCGGCCGGCGTTCATCACGACGATCCGGTCGGAAATCGACAGCGCCTCCTCCTGGTCGTGCGTGACGAATACGGTGGTGATGCCGAGCTGGCGCTGGATCTGGCGGATTTCCTCGCGCAGCGAGACGCGGATCTTCGCATCGAGCGCCGAAAGCGGTTCGTCGAGCAGGAGCACCTGCGGCTTCGGCGCGAGCGCGCGGGCAAGTGCTACGCGCTGCTGCTGCCCGCCCGAAAGCTGGTAGGGATAGCGGTCCGAAAGATGATCGAGCCGGATCAGCGCCAGCATCTCCTTCACGCGCGCCTCGATCTCCGCCTTCGGCTTGCCCGCCACCTTCAGCCCGAAGGCGACATTGTCGAAGACATTCATGTTGGGAAAAAGCGCATAGGCCTGGAAGACCATGCCGATGTTGCGCTGGCTGGTCTTGAGGTTGTTCTGGTCCTTGCCGTTGATGCTGATCCGGCCGCCGCTCGGCATTTCAAAGCCCGCGATCATGCGCAGCACTGTAGTCTTGCCGCAGCCGGAGGGCCCGAGGAAAGAGATGAATTCTCCCTTCTCGACGGACATGTCGAAATCCTTGACGACCTGCGTAACGCCGAAACTCTTGTTTATGTGGTCGAGAACCAGAAACGACATGCAATGAAATTCCTCAAGTCCGGGCGGGCGCCAGTTTGCTGAAACGGGAAACGAGCTGGAGCAGACCCATCGACAGCCAGGTAATGGCGAATGCGATGATCGCGAGCGCGGAGGGCTCGTAGGCTTTGTTGGCGCCGACAAGCTGCAGATAAGGGCCGAAGGCCGGGCGGTTCAGGAGAGCGGCCATGGTGAATTCGCCCATGACGATCGCGAAGGTGATGAAGGCGCCCGAGAGCACTCCCGACATGACGTTCGGAAATATGCAGCGAAACAGGATGGTCGGCCATTTTGCGCCGAGGCTTTCGGCGGCTTCGGTCAGCGTGCGCACGTCGATCGCCCGCATGGCGGTATCCACGGCGCGGTACATGTAAGGCAGCGAAAGGGTGATGTAGGACAGCACGAGCAGCATGTTCGTGCCGGCGACGGAACCCGTGAAGGGAAGCCAGGACGAGGAATTGTAGAGCCTGAGATAGCCGAAAACGATGACGATCGCGGGGATCACCAGCGGCAGCAGGGTGATGAACTCTACCACCGGCCGAGCTTGGGGAAGGCGCAGCCGCACCCAATAGGCAGTCGGAACCACCAGCAGCATCCCGAAGACGATGGTGAAAAGCGCCATCAGCATGGAAAAGCCGAAGGTCGCGCGAAACTGCATGTCCGAGAAGACGGAGTGATAGGCATCGAAGGAGTAGGCATCGCGGCGCATGCGCATCGAGAACTCGAACGTGCCGATCAGCGGGACGAGGAAATAGAGCGCGCCGATGGCGATAGCAGTCCAGGCGAGTATCTTCTGCGCCTTCATTTCTGCCACCGTTCGGCGCGCATCCGCAGCCAGATGAAGAGGATGTTGGAGATGCCGGTGATGAGGATCATTCCGAGCGCCAGCGCATAACCGAGATTGGGATTGTGGAGAACGTCGCCACGTATCTGCGCGTAGAGAAGGATCGGCACGATGTTGAGCGAGGAACCGGTGAGCGCATACGCCGTGGCGATCGCTCCGAAGGCATTGGCGAAGAGCAGCAGGCTGGTGCCGAGCAGGCTCGGCCAGAGGATCGGCAGTCCCACCATGCGCCAGTATTGCCAGGTCGACGCGCCAAGGCTCTCGGAGGCCTCCCGCCACTCCTTCTTCAACCCATCGAGCGCAGGGGTGAGGATCAGCACCATCAGCGGGATCTGGAAGAACATGTAGGTGATGGTGAGTCCGAAGAAAGAGAGAAGATTGAAGCCGGTGGAATAAAGGTTGAAACCGAACCATTCCCGCAGAAAGACGGTGACGAGGCCGGTGCGGCCGAGCGTGGCTATGAAGGCGAAGGCGAGAGGGACGCCGGCGAAGTTGGATGCCACACCGGAGAAAGTGAGAAGGCCGGACCGGACGAAGGAGGGAAGGCCGCCCAACACGATCGCCCAGGCAAGAAAGAAACCGATGACTGCTCCGCCGAAAGCCGAGGCAAAGGAGACCTTGATGCTGATCCAGTAGGCGCTGAGGATTGTGGGGGTGAAAAGGCCGGTGATGTTCTCGAAGGTGAATTCACCCGCAGAATTGAAGAAGGCTCCCGCGACGAGATAAAGCGTCGGCATGACCAGAAACATCAACGCGAAGATCATGAACGGCGCGATACCCAGCCAATCGATGACGGTGCGGCGGTCGATGAGACGGGGCGAGGCTATGTTCAGGGGTCCTTTTCGGCAGGAAAAGAAAAAGCCCCCCCGCCGATGGCGAGGGGACCGATTGCACGGTGTTACTGGACGTTGGCACCGACGACGCTATCCCACTTGGTGGTGATCGCGGTCTTGCCGGCTTCCTGCTCCGCAAGGGTCGGGAAAACAGCCTTTTCGTAAGCGGCCGCGGGCGGCAGCTTGTCGAGCATTTCCTGCGGAACCTTGCCCTTGGCGACGAGGTCGTTGAAGCGGATAGGGTGGCAATAGCCCTTCAGATAGCCGAGCTGGCCTTCGTCGGAGTAGATGTATTCCATCCAGAGCTTGGCGGCATTCGGATGCGGCGCGAAGGCGGAGATCGCCTGGACGTAGACGCCGGCGACGACACCGGTTTCGGGAACGATCACGTCGAGCGGCGGATTGCCTTTCAGCGTATCGCGCCAGGTGAGGCCGTTATAGTCCCACGCGATGACAATCGGCGTCGAGCCTTGCGCAAGCGAAGCGGACTTACCGATAACCGGGACGAAATTGCCGGCTTTGTTGACCTCCGCGAAGAGGCTGAGTCCGGCTTCCCCAGCTTTGGTTGCATCCTTCTCGCCTCCGGCGATGCCGGCCGCATAAACCGCCTGCACGGCCTGGTTGGAGCCGCGCGGATCGCCTGCAAGTGCAACCGCATTGGCATATTCCGGCTTGATCAGGTCCTTCCAGTCCTTCGGCACCTCCTTGACGATGTCGGTGTTCACAACGAAGGACAGCACGCCGTAATAGTCGCCGTACCAGTGACCTTCGGCATCCTTGGCGTCTTCCGGGATGCTGTCCCAGGTCGAGACCTTATAGGGCTGGATCAGGCCCTCGGCCTTCGATGAGGGGCCGAAGGAGAGGCCGACGTCGATCACGTCGGGAGCCTGCGGGCCGGTATTGCCCTTATTGGCCTTGATGGCTTCGATTTCGTCGCCCGAGCTTGCGTCCGGGTTCAGTTCGTTGACCTCGATGCCGTATTTCGCCTTGAAGCCGGCAATGATGTCGCCATAACCGCACCAGCTATGGGGCAGGGCGATGGTCGTCAGCATGCCTTCCTTCTTGGCGGCTTCGATCAGTTCGGCGCTGGGTTCGGCAGCCGCGAGGCTGGTGGAAGCGATGAGGGCTGCGGTCGTCAGCGACAGCAGGCGTCGGTTGTTCTTGAGCACGGTATCCTCCTAGGGTTCAGGGCGTCTCGGCGCACTCGTAGAGCCGTTTCATGAATGCGATGTGACAGCCAGGTAGGTGAGCATTTTCTCATAAGTTCCCTATTTGGCTGTCGAATTTTACATGCGCATGCGTTTACTCGGAACGGGGCTGGCGGCCCGGTCGGCGGAACAATCGCGTCCGCTCGAACAGGCCTTCCAGCGAATTCATGCGTTCCCGGGTCTCCGTCCATGTGGAGCTTTGTACGGCCTCGATGAGAGCCTCCACGACGAAGAGGGTTATGACGGAGGAATCCCAGGCGGAGGGCGCCTCGATCCGCACCTTGAAGATGTGCTCGGCATGCTTGGCCACGGGCGATGACCAGACATCCGTGAACAAGATGATGACGACGCCGTTGGCCCTTGCGGCTTCCGCGAGCGTCGCCATCTCCTGCTCGTAACGGCGGATATCGAAGATCACCAGCACATCGCCAGCATTCATGTTCAGCACATGCTGCGGCCAGGAACTGGAATTGGTGGAGATCAGCGTCGTCTTCGGGCGGATCACCTGCATATGGGTGAAGAAATATTCCGCAAGCGCGCCGGTGATGCGGCCGCCGACGAAATAGATGCCGCGGTTGCGGTCGCCCAGAAGAGCCGCCGAACCTTCGAAGGTTCTGGTGTCGAGATCGGAGAGCGTATCGCGCAGATTGCCGGTGATGGCATCGGCGAAACGGTTGAGAATGTGCGTGCCCGGCGCATTGGACGCCCAGCGATCATGCTTGGCGATCGGGTTCGAGAGCGTTGCCTCGAGTTCCTGATGCAGATGCGATTGGAACTCCGGATAGCCCTTGTAGCCGAGCTTCTGCACCATGCGCGCGACGGTCGGCGTGGAAACGCCCGCACTCTCCGCAATCGTCGTGATGCTGCCGAGGCCCGACACCGGGTAGTTCTCCAAAATTCGGTCCGCAAGCTGACGTTCAGCGCGTGTGAGGCTTTCGTAACGAGTGCGGATGACATCCGATACGGTACGCGCTGTGGTTGGCACGGAACTGTTCCCTTTCCCGGTCTTCGCCGGTTTGAGAAGATTTAACAATCGTTCCAGCACATGTGTCAATGGCGGCTCTGAAAAGATTTTTTCAGATTTGGATTGACCTTGGCTGAAAGTTGAAGAATTCTCTTCGTTAAGGTTGTTTCAATCATATTCCGAGGCGATCATGCTGGTTCAGTCGGAGTTTTTCACGAAGGCGGACGGTGATCCCGTGGCCGTGGAAAACGCTGACGGGCGCGGCGAGGTGCTGCTGGTTTGCGAACATGCCTCCCGCCGCCTGCCGGAGCGCTACGGCGACCTCGGGCTTTCGCAAGAGGCGCTTGCCTCTCATATCGCCTGGGATCCTGGCGCGCTCGCCGTTTCACGGCTGATGTCGCGCAGCCTCGACGCAACGCTGATCCACCAGCGCTTTTCCCGGCTGATCTACGATTGCAACCGCCCGCCGGAATCTCCCGCAGCGATGCGCGACGTCAGCGAGATCTTCCGCATTCCCGGCAACGAGAACCTGACGGAAGCGGAGCGGTCGCTGCGGACCACCTCGCTTTACCTGCCGTTCCATGGGCGTATCCGCGAGGAGATCGCAGCCAGGCGTGCGCGGGGACGGCCGACGGTGCTCGTTACCGTCCACAGTTTCACGCCGGTCTATTTCGGAAAGCTGCGCGAGGTCGAAATCGGCATCCTGCACGAAAAAGACAGCCGGCTTGCCGATCGCATGCTTGCAGCCGCCGCAGACACGCGTCTCTACCATGTCGCGTGCAACGAGCCCTATGGGCCGGCGGATGGGGTTACGCATACGCTCGAGGTTCACGCCATGCCGGCGGGGCTTCTGAACGTGATGATCGAAATAAGGAACGATTTGATAGCAGACGAAACCGGCCAAGGGGTCGTGGCCGATTTCCTGACAGGCCTGCTGCGGGAAAGTCTCGCAGACGTCTAACGATAAGACCCGGGGAGCAGTGGAAGCTGCGACGCGCATCGACACCGAGAAACAAGCGGGCGGCGTGCGAGATTTTGAGGGGCGTGGTCGGCATTTGACGCCGGCTGCCCGTTTTCTTGGATCAGGAGAGAAGGGCATGGAAAGTTCATCCGCAGGCGTCAGCTACAAGAAGGCTGACGCATCCTATTTCGAAAAGAG
Source organism: Rhizobium sp. LC145 (assembly GCF_001005825.1). Classification (GTDB taxonomy): domain Bacteria; phylum Pseudomonadota; class Alphaproteobacteria; order Rhizobiales; family Rhizobiaceae; genus Neorhizobium. The sequence continues at coordinate 118,178 of NZ_LBHV01000005.1, read as the reverse complement.
GGGCCTCTCGCGCTATGCGGGGGTCTGGTCGCTTTGGGCGCTCGGCGTCGGAGCCGTCATCTCTGGCCATTTCTCCGGTTGGAATTTCGGTTTCGCGACCGGCGGCTGGGGCGGCATGCTGGTCGCCGGCATCATCATCGCCATCATGTATCTGGGGCTCACCTTCTCGATCGCCGAGATGAGCCCGGCATTGCCGCATACGGGGGCGGCCTATTCTTTCGCCCGCACGGCGATGGGGCCATGGGGCGGTTTCATCACCGGGCTTTGCGAAAACGTGGAATACGTGCTGACGCCGGCGGTGATCGTCACCTTCATAACGGCCTATGTGAACTCGATCTTCGGGCTCGATCCCGCCTATTCGCCACTGATATGGATCGTCTTCTATCTGATCTTTCTGGGGCTCAACGTCTTCGGGCTGGAGCTTTCCTTCAAGGTCACGCTGGTTATCACGGTGATTTCGCTGGCGGTGCTGGTGTTCTTCTGGATCAGCGCCATTCCGAGCATGGATTTCTCACGCTGGGCCCTGAATGTCGGCGTCGGTCCGGATGGCGCGGCGGTGGAACTGCCGGAAGGCAATGGCGAATGGTTCCCCTTCGGCTTCTCCGGCGTGCTCGCAACGCTGCCTTTCGCCGTGTGGCTGTTCCTGGCCATCGAGCAGCTTCCGCTTGCGGCCGAGGAGTCGGTCGATCCCAAGCGCGATATGCCGAAGGGCATCATCCTCGGCATCATCACGCTGATGATCTCCGCCTTCATGATCGTGCTCCTGAATCCTTCCGTGCCGGGTGTCGGCTCCTTCCATCTCGGTTCCTCGCTGGAACCGCTGCTGGACGGCTTCCGGGCGATCTACGGCGACAGCGGCGTCGTGCTTCTCGGCCTCGTGGCGCTGACGGGTCTCATCGCCAGTTTCCACACGATCCTCTACGCACAGGGCAGGCAGATCTATTCGCTGTCGCGGGCAGGTTATTTCCCGACGGGGCTTTCCGTCACCCATTCCTCCTACAAGACGCCTTATGTCGCGATGATCACGGGTTCCGTGGTCGGGCTGGCGGTCATGCTGGCGATCTGGTTCGGGCTCGGCGCGGAACAGGGCGGCAGCATCATCGGCAGCGTGCTACTCAACATGGCTGTGTTCGGGGCGATGTTCTCCTACATCATGCAGGGGATATCGTTCATCATCCTGCGCAAGAAGCTGCCCAATATCGAGCGGCCCTTCCGCTCGCCGCTCGGCATACCGGGAGCCGTCTTGACGATCATCATCGCGATCGTCACCCTGATCTACCAGGTACAGGATCCGAATTTCTCGAAGGGGGTTCTCTGGGTTGCCATCTGGTTTGCGATCGCGATCGCCTATTTCGCGGTCGTTGGGCGCCACCGCCTCATCCTCTCCCCGGAGGAGGAGTTCGCGATGGAGCACAAGCAGGCGGCTTCGCTCGTCTAAGGCCGAATGGACGCGGCCTTCGGGCCGCGTCTTCCCTTACGTTATCTTCATAGGAACGGATGCACAGGCATGGCTGCCACATATACTTTCGATGAGTTGAAGCAGGATGTCGCCGCCGGCAGCATCGATACCGTGATCGCGGCCCAGGTCGATATGCAGGGTCGTCTCATGGGCAAGCGGTTCCAGGCGGAATATTTCGTCGAAAGCGCCTACAAGGAAACCCATAGCTGCAACTATCTGCTGGCGACCGACATGGAGATGGAAACCATCTCCGGCTACAAGGCGACGAGCTGGGAGCAGGGCTATGGCGACTACACTATGAAGCCCGATCTCTCGACGTTGCGGAGACTCCCCTGGCTGGAAGGCACCGCGCTGGTCATCTGCGACGTGCTGGATCACCATACCCATGAGGAAGTGCCGCATTCTCCGCGCGCCATTCTCAAGAAGCAGGTGAAGCGGCTGGAAGACATGGGAATGGCCGCCTTCATGGCGACGGAGCTGGAATTCTTCCTGTTCGATCAGACCTATGACCAGGCGAGAGAAAGCGGCTATCGCGACCTGAAGCTCGCAAGCGGCTATAACGAAGATTACCATATCTTCCAGACCACCAAGGAAGAGGATGTGATGCGGGCGATCCGCAAAGGCTTGCAGGGCGCAGGCGTGCCGGTGGAAAATTCCAAGGGCGAGGCCTCGGCCGGCCAGGAAGAGATCAACGTCCGTTACGCCGATGCGCTGGCCATGGCCGACCGGCATGTCATCATCAAGAACGCCTGCAAGGAGATCGCCTGGTCGAAGGGCAAGGCCATCACCTTCCTCGCCAAATGGCATTACAACGCGGCCGGAAGCTCTTCCCACATCCATCAGTCGCTCTGGAGCGCGGATGGCAGCACGCCGCTCTTCTTCGACAAGGAGGGCGAATACGGCATGTCGGCCACGATGAAACACTACATGGCAGGGCTTCTCAGCCATGCCAGCGAGATCACCTATTTCCTGGCGCCCTACATCAATTCCTACAAGCGGTTCATGGCCGGGACCTTTGCGCCGACCAAGGCGATCTGGTCGAAGGACAACCGCACGGCCGGTTACCGGCTCTGCGGCGAGGGCACGAAGGGCATCCGCGTCGAGTGCCGCGTCGGCGGTTCCGATCTCAATCCCTATCTCGCCATGGCTGCGCTGATCGCGGCGGGCATAGACGGTATCGAGAAGAAGATGGAGCTGGAGCCGGCCTTCGTCGGCGATGCCTATGGCGGCAAGGGTGTCCGTGAGATTCCGCGCACGCTGCGTCACGCCACAGAACTGATGGACAATTCCGAGCTGCTGCGGGAGGCTTTCGGGGACGACGTCATCGACCACTACGTGCGTGCAGCCAACTGGGAGCAGGAGGAATACGACCGCCGCGTGACCGACTGGGAAGTGGCGCGCGGGTTCGAACGGGCGTAAATCGCCCACATCCAACGAAAGAATGGGAATTTCGATCATGACGATGATCCAATGTATCTCGCCGGTCGACGGTTCGGTCTATGCCGAGCGTCCGGCGATGTCGCTGGAGGCGGCGACCGAGGCCGTGCAGCGCGCGCGGAAAGCGCAGAAGGCCTGGGCGAAGCGGCCGCTCGAAGAGCGTGTCCATCTCGTGCTGAAAGGCGTCGCGCGTCTCAACGAGATGGTCGAGGAAGTGGTGCCCGAGCTTGCCTGGATGATGGGCCGGCCGGTGCGTTATGGCGGCGAGTTCAAGGGGTTCAACGAGCGCTCCAATTACGTCGCCTCGATCGCCGCCGATGCGCTCGCTCCGCTGCGCGTCGAGGACAGCGCGAGTTTCGAGCGCCGCATCGAACGCGAGCCGCACGGCGTCGTCTTCGTCATCGCGCCCTGGAACTATCCCTATATGACGGCGATCAACACCGTCGCTCCGGCATTGATGGCGGGCAATACCGTTATCCTGAAACACGCCGCGCAGACGCTCCTGGTCGGAGAGCGCATGGTGCGCGCCTTCGCCGAGGCGGGGGTGCCGGAAGACGTGTTCCAGAACATCTTCCTGGATCACGAGACGACTGCGAAGCTGATCTCGCAAGGCCTGTTCAACTTCATCAATTTTACGGGCTCGGTCGAGGGCGGCCGGTCGATCGAGCGGGCAGCCGCCGGTACCTTCACCGGCATCGGACTGGAGCTTGGCGGCAAGGATCCAGGCTATGTGATGGGGGATGCCGATCTCGACGCGGCGGTGGATGTGCTGATGGACGGCGCGACCTACAATTCCGGCCAGTGCTGCTGCGGCATCGAGCGAATTTATGTGCATGAGTCGCTCTATGACGACTTCGTGGAGAAGTCGGTCGCGTGGGTGTCCAACTACAAGCTGGGTAATCCGCTCGACAAGGAAACGACGCTCGGACCGATGGCCAACAAGCGCTTTGCCAAGGTGGTGCGCGAGCAGCTCGCCGATGCCGTCTCGAAGGGTGCCAAGGCGCTCATCGATCCGAAGCTCTTCCCGGCCGATGACGGCGGCGCCTATCTCGCGCCGCAGATCCTCGTGGATGTCGATCATTCCATGCCGTTCATGCGCGAGGAAACCTTCGGACCTGCGGTCGGGATCATGAAGGTGAAGACGGATGACGAGGCGATCGGCCTCATGAACGACAGCCGGTACGGGCTGACCGTTTCGCTCTGGACCAAGGATGCCGAGCGTGCGGCGAAGATCGGTCGCGAGCTCGAAACCGGCACCGTCTTCATGAACCGCGCCGATTATCTCGACCCGGCGCTCGTCTGGACGGGCGTCAAGGAAACCGGGCGAGGGGGATCTCTTTCGGTGCTCGGCTTCCACAACCTGACACGCCCGAAATCCTATCATCTGAAGAAAGCAGCCCAATGAATATCGTCGCGAACTGGAGCTATCCCACCGCCGTCAAACTTGGCCGTGGGCGGATCAAGGAGCTGGCGGACGCCTGCAAGACATTGGGGCTCAGGAAGCCGTTGCTTGTCACCGACCGAGGACTTGCCTCCATGGCGATCACCGGGCATGCGCTGGATATCCTGGATGAGGCCGGGCTTGGACGGGCGATGTTTTCCGAGGTCGATCCCAATCCCAATGAGAAGAACCTCGAAGCCGGCATCAGGGCATACAGGGAGGGCGGCCATGACGGCGTCGTGGCCTTCGGCGGAGGTTCGGGCCTCGATCTCGGCAAGCTGATCGCCTTCATGGCCGGCCAGACGCGGCCTGTCTGGGATTTCGAGGATATCGGCGACTGGTGGACGCGCGCGGATGCCGCCAAGATTGCGCCGATCATCGCCGTGCCGACGACGGCCGGCACAGGCTCGGAAGTGGGCCGGGCAGGGGTGCTCACCAATTCGGAAACCCATGTGAAGAAGATCATCTTCCATCCGAAGATGCTGCCGGGCGTGGTGATCTGCGATCCGGAACTGACCATGGGCATGCCGAAGGCGATCACCGCCGGCACGGGCATGGATGCCTTCGCCCATTGCCTGGAAGCCTATTCTTCGCCCTTCTATCATCCGATGTCCGGCGGCATCGCGCTCGAGGGCATGCGGCTCGTCAAGGAATTCCTGCCGCGCGCCTTCAAGGACGGCGCGGATCTCGAAGCCCGCACCAACATGATGTCGGCTGCGGCCATGGGGGCGGTCGCCTTCCAGAAGGGATTGGGCGCGATCCATTCCCTCTCCCATCCGATCGGCGCGGTCTACAATACCCATCACGGCATGACCAATGCGGTCGTCATGCCGCCGGTGCTGCGCTTCAACCGTCCGGCGATCGAAGAGAAGATCGCGCGGGCTGCAGCCTATCTCGGAATTTCCGGCGGTTTCGACGGCTTCTACGACTACGTGCTGTCGCTGCGCTCGGAGCTTGGCGTTCCCGAGAACCTGACGGCGATGGGGATCAAGCCGGATCGAATCGACGAGCTGACCGCCATGGCGATCGAGGACCCGAGCTGCGGCGGCAATCCGGTGCCGATGACCAAGGAAAATACCAGACAGCTTTTCCTGGATTGCTTCTGAGCTGAAGGCGTTGCGGGGCAAGGCGGTGCGACGGTCAATCCGGCGCGCCGCCTTGGTTTTCAGGGGATGGAGATTTGCGAAGCAGAGTCCTTTATGCCCTAAATTAATAAATCATTAACCATGTTTGGAAAGGATATGGGCTATCGGCACCATGCGATGGTGTCTCTTCGAGCGATGCCGCTCGTGCTTCCTTCAAGGAAATGAAAATGCCCGTAATATCCTTCGCCAATGCCAAGGGAGGCGCCGGTAAAACGACCGCAGCGCTTCTGCTGGCCACCGAGCTCGCCCATCAGGGCTTTCGCGTCACCGTCATCGATGCCGATCCGCAGCAGTGGATCAGCCAGTGGTACGAGACCTCCGGCCGGGTGCGCAATATCGAGGTCATATCGGAAGTGACCATCCCCTCGCTGCAGTGTCATCTCCGCGAGATGGCCGCAACGACCGACTATTTCATCGTCGATCTCGCCGGCGCGCGCGACGCGCTGGTCACGACGGCGATCAGCCTTTCCGATCACGTGATGATCCCGGTCCAGGGTTCGGCAATGGATGCCAAGGGAGCGGCGCAGATCCTCGATCTTCTGTCCTTCCTGAAGGAGAAGGCCAACCTTTCCATTTCCCATTCGGTCGTGCTTACGCGCGTCACCTCCATGGTGACGACGAGGGCGCTCCTCACCATCAAGGGCCTGCTTGCGGCGCGAGGCGTCAACGTGCTCAACACGCCGATCGGCGAGCGTGTCGCCTTCAGGGAACTCTTCGAGGCCGGCGGTAGCCTCCATACGCTCGATGTGGCGAAGGTCAGCAATCTCGACAAGGCGCGGGAGAATGCCGACGCCTTCGCCAAGGAGGTTTTACGCCTGATGATGCCCGTCAGAACGGCTCGTTCGGCAGCATCCCGACTTCTGGGGCTGAAGCGCGACGCCGCCTGAGACCGTTATCGACAGAAAGGAAAAAGGCGCCGATCGGGGCGCCTTTCGTTTTGAGCATTTTGGCGGAACGCATCACTCAGTGAATTCGACCGTGGTTCCGGGCTTCACCATCTTGGCAAGCTCGGTCGCATCCCAGTTGGTCAGGCGTACGCAGCCATGGCTGTTGGTCTTGCCAATCTTGGAGGGCTCCGGCGTGCCATGGATACCGTAGGTGGGTTTGGAAAGCGCGATCCAGACGGTGCCCACGGGACCGTTCGGGCCTGGAGGGATCTGCAGGATCTTGTCGTTGTCGCCCTGCTTGAAGTTGATCTTCGGGTTATAGGTATAGCCGGGATCGAGCGCGATGCGCTGCACCGTATGCGTGCCGGTCGGGGAGGGGGTGTCCGTCGATCCGATCGTTGCCGGATAGGCGGCGATCAGATTGCCGTCCGCTCCGTAGGCGAAGACCTGCTTCTTGCTTTTATCCGCCACGATGCGGGTGACGGAACCGGCTTTCGGCTGACCGGGATTGATGACCTTGATGATCGTGCCGGGAATGGTGAAGTCGACACCGGGGTTGAGCGCCTTCAGATAGCTCTCGTCCATGTGGAACTGCTCGGCCAGCTTCTCGCTCGTCGAGGTGAACGACATGGCCGGCATCTGGGACTTGTGCGCATAGTCTTCCGGGATCGATGCCACGTAGGGACCGGCCGCATCCGCTGCCGTGATCGTGTAGTCGACGATCGGCAGGCCGCCGGAATAGGAAAGCCGGCGCATGATGTCTTCGGAATTGTTCGGATCGAGCGTTTCGCCGGTCATTTCCTGCCAGGCGGCGATCGCCTTGTTGACGTTCCCGCCAAGATGGCCGTCGATGACGCCCGGCGAGATGCCTTCACGGTCGAGGAATACCTGCAGGGCGGCGATTTCCGCGCGCGGTTTCTTCGTCACCGGAATGATGGGCTGTTCCGGCTCCAGCGCTTCGCGACGCTGCTCTTCCGGTTCGATCGAGGCCAGGTCTCCGTTCGGGGCGTCGACGCCGGGCGGCGGCGATTCTTCCAGCGGCATACGGGTGACGGAATCGTAGCGCGGAACGGAGCCGGTGACCACATCCGGGTCGCCCGGCTGGTACTCGCGGTAATCCCGGTAGCCGCCACCACCACCCCCACCATAATCCCGATAGCCGCCGGGAGGAGGCGGGTATTCGTCGACGCCACGCGGGCGGGAACCCTCCCGACGCATCTCGGTCGCTACGACATTGCCGTAGGCATCGACCAAGACCCGGCGTCCCCTGCGATCTTGGCGGATGGTTACTTCACCCTCTTCCGGTATATAGTCGAGGATCGCGCCATCCGGTGCGACGAGAACCGCGTCGGACGGATACCGGTCATAGTATCGGACCTGAGCCTCGGCCGAGGACGTGCCTTGAAGCGCCGCCGCGAGGGCGAGAGCGAGGCCTGCTAGATAGAAGCGCTTCACGATGACACCAGTTCCTTAAGATGCTTTCAGCCACAAAACCTGAAGGATAGGATTGGTTCCGTATCCGTGCAGTTCCAGCCACAGACAAAGTAATTTTGACAGTAGTGTGGAAAAAATGAATTCGCCGTGAATAGAACCTTAAAATCCTCCATCTAATGCGTAACCACCTATGTGTAGTGACCAAAATGGAGCGAACATGAAGGCGTTTTCCGCGGCTGCCGGACCGAAGCTGATGTTGGACCAGGCGTCGGTTCTCGATATCGGCTCATGTTGGATAGGCGGGGTCGATCTCGCGCCCGGCCGGGCCATCCCCGACGACGGCGATCCGCGAATCGATCATTCGCTCGAAGGGTTCCTCTTTACCTGCGGGCCGGACCATATCCGCCACCCGGAGCCGATCGAGAAACATGCGGACGGAAAGAAATATCCGCTGCATGGCTCTTTCTCCTCGCATCCGGCCGAAATCGTCTTCTGGGACGCGCAGGAGGAGGGCGCGGAATGCCGCGCGCGGGTGCCGGTCACCATGGCGAATGGCGGGACGGCGCTCCTCGAGCGTCATTGGCGGATCGACGGGGCGACGGGCGAGGTCTCCCTTGCCGACAAGCTGACGAATACGGGCACGAAGGCATTCGCGCCGGTTCACATGTACCATATGAACATCGGCGCCTGGCTTTTCGACGACCATGTGAAGCTTACCGGCAGGATGCTGGAAGGCGGAGGTTTTCCCTGGAGCTTCGGCGAGGATCCCGGCGGCGTCTTCTGCGTGCCGGCGAGTGAGGCCGGCGAACAGTGGGCGCAGATCGCTCTTGGCCCGATCGCGGCCATCGGCGGATTGACGCTGAAGGTCAAGTTCCGCACCGACACGCTGCCGCATCTGCAGATCTGGCGCAATCAGCAGGCGCCCGCGCATGTGCTCGGCATAGAGCCGGTCTCCCATCGCTGGGTGAGCCGCTACGAGCTTGCCGAAAAGGGCGAACTCCACTTGCTCAAGCCCGGCCGCAGCATCGACTACGCTCTGCGTTTCTGCTTCGTCTGATGCTTATCCAAGAGCGTGATTGACGCCCCGGCGGCGTCATCGTAATGGGTTGGGCCTCATCGAAAAGCCGGAGGGCATTGCCATGGACATCCGCCAGATCAACGACGAGTATTCCGTTACCGGACAGATCACGGTCGAGGACCTGGATCAGATCAAGGCGATGGGATTTCAATCGATCGTCTGCCATCGTCCGGACGACGAGGAACCCGGCCAGCCGCACTTCGCCGAGATCGAGGCGCGCGCGAAGGAGCTGGGCCTCGACATCCGGCACATCCCGGTCGGTCGCATGGGCGTGGAGGCCGAGAGCGTCAACGCAATGGTCGACGCGCTCGACGAATTCCCGCGTCCGATGCTGGGCTTCTGCCGCTCCGGCGCGCGTTCCACGGCCATCTACGAAAAGAGCCAGCACATCCGCGGCTGATATCTTCTCATGCCTCGTGCCTTGGCGCGAGGCTTTCCCCGCAGCACATAAATTCAGGAGCATATCCATGACCATCAAGCGCATCGAGCCGGGCGCCCGCATGAGCGGTGCCGTCGTTCACGGCAACACCGTCTATCTGGCCGGACAGGTCGGCGAAGGCGAGAGCGTCACCGATCAGTGCAAGTCGGCGCTTGCCGAAGTGGATCGCCTGCTTGCCGCTGCCGGCTCCGACAAGTCCAAGATCCTGCAGACGATCATTTACATCTCGGACATGTCCTATTTCGGCGAGATGAATGCCGTCTGGGAAGCCTGGATCGACCCGGCCAATCCGCCGGCCCGCGCCACCAGCGAAGCCAAGCTCGCCGCGCCGAAGTACAAGGTCGAGTTCATCGTCACGGCCGCGGTCTGATTTCGAGCAGACCCCCTCCGTCATGCTCGGCCTTGTGCCGAGCATCTGTCCACGTCAAACGTGATTAGATCCTCGGGACAAGCCCAAGGATGACGCCGAGAGAGATGCAAGGCTCCAATCATGAAAAAAGCCGGCGTTTCCGCCGGCTTTTTCAATTCTATTTCACCGCTCAGCTCTTGTTCCTGATCTGCGTCAGCGTACGTGCCGGAGTGATCGCCTCCGGGTCGAGCCTCACCTCGATGATTGCCGGCTTGCCGCTTGCCCGCGCCCTGAGATAGGCCGGGCCGAAATCTTCCGTCTTTTCCACCAGTTCGCCATGCCCGCCGAAAGCCTGCGCATAGGCGACGAAATCCGGATTGACGAGGTCTGTCGCGCTGACGCGGCCCGGATACTCCCGCTCCTGATGCATGCGGATTGTGCCGTAGATGCCGTTGTTGACAAGCACGGTGATGATCGGCAGCCCATAGCGAACGGCGGTGATGAATTCCTGGCCGTGCATCATGAAGCAGCCGTCGCCGGCAAAGCAGACGACCTCACGCTCGGGAAAAAGCTGCTTGGCCGCGACCGCCGCCGGCAGGCCGTAGCCCATCGAGCCGGACGTGGGCGCCGACTGGGTATTGTATTTCCGGAAGCGGTGGAAGCGGTGCAGCCAAGTGGCGTAGTTGCCGGCGCCGTTGGTGAAGATCGCGTCGTCCGGCACATTCTCCTCGATCCATTGCATGATCGGCCCCATATGCACGGCGCCGGGACCTTTCTCGGGCGGCGTCGACCATTTGAGATAGGCGTCATGCATGGCCGACTTGCGTTCCGCCCAGAGCGGCAGGGCCGGCGGTTCCAGCTCTTTAATGGCTGCGACGAATTCGGCAGGGGCGGCACAGATCGCGAGGTCCGGGCGGTAGAGACGGCCAAGTTCTTCCGGATCGGGGAAGACGTGGACGAGCTTCTGCTTCGGATAGGGAATGTCGATCAGCGTGTAGCTGGAGGAGGGCATTTCCGACATGCGGCTGCCGATGAGGACGAGCAGATCGGCGTTTTTGATCTCCTTGGCGAGCGCCGGGTTGATGCCGATGCCGACGTCGCCGGCATAGGACGGGTGCAGGTGGTCGAACAGCATCTGTCGGCGGAAGGAGCAGCCGACCGGAACCTTGAAGCGGCTAGCGAAAGCCTGGAAATCGGCCACCGCCCGTTCGTTCCAGCGCGTGCCGCCGAGGATGAACATCGGGCGCTCGGCTTCCTTCAGCATCGCCTCGAAGGCCGCGATCTGGCTTTTGCCCGGATGGCTCTCCACGCGAGCATAGGACCGCGCTGCCGGGGCTTCGACCTCGTCCGTCAGCATGTCTTCGGGAAGCGTCAGAACGACGGGACCGGGACGGCCGGAGGTCGCCACGGCAAAGGCGCGGGTGACGAATTCCGGAATGCGGCGGGCATCGTCGATCTCGCCCACCCATTTCGCGAACTCGGTGAAGGCGCGGCGGTACTCGACCTCCTGGAAGGCTTCGCGCTCCTTCATGTCGCGGCCGACCTGGCCGATAAAGAGGATCATCGGAACGGAATCCTGCATTGCGACATGCAGGCCGGCAGAAGCATTGGTGGCGCCGGGCCCGCGGGTCACCATGCAGATGCCCGGCTCGCCGGTGAGGCGGCCCCAGCAATCGGCCATCATCGCCGCGCCGCCTTCCTGACGGCAGACGAGCGCATCGATGCCGCTATCGTAAAGCGCATCGAGCACGGCCAGATAGCTTTCTCCCGGCACGCAGGAGACGCGCTTGACCCCGTTCGCCTTCAGCGTTTCGACGATGAGTTGGCCTCCGGTCTTCATGCCTGTTTCCCCTTGTTTTCCAGTTGAGCGAGTTCGGCCAGCACTTCGGCCGTGTGTTCCCCGAGTTTCGGGCTCGGGCGGCTATAGTGCAACGGCGTTTCCGACAGAACGATCGGGCTTCGGACGCCGGGAATAACCGTGCCATCCGCCGCTTCGAGATCGACACGCAATTCGCGGGCCTTCACCTGCGGGTCCTCGAACATCTCCTCGATGGAGTTGATCGGTCCGGCCGGCACGGCATTCTCGCCGCAGGCCGCCAGCAGGTCGACCTTTTTCCACTTCGCGGTCTCGGCGGTCACCAGGCGGCGCACTTCGTCGCGATTGGCGACGCGCGCTTTGTTGGTGGCAAATCTCGCGTCATCCGCCATCGCCTCCATGCCCAGGATGCGGCAGAGCCGGCGGAACTGGCCATCATTGCCTACTGCAAGGATCAGGTGCCCGTCTTCCGCGGGAACCACTTCATAAGGCGAGATATTGGGATGAGCGTTGCCCAGGCGGGTGGGCGCCTTGCTGGAGACCAGATAGTTCATGTTCTGGTTGGCGAGCACCGCGGCCTGGACGTCGAGAAGCGCCATGTCGACGAGCTGGCCTTCACCTGTTCTCATCGCATGGATCAATGCGCCCTGGATGGCGGTGACGGCATAGATTCCGGTGAAGATGTCGGCGATCGCAACGCCCGCCTTCATCGGCTGACCGTCCGGCTCACCGGTGATCGACATGAAGCCCGACATGCCCTGTACGATGTAATCGTAGCCCGCGAGATTGGCATAGGGGCCGTTCTGGCCGAAGCCGGTGATCGAGCAATAGACGAGCTTCGGATTGATCTTTCTGAGGCTTTCGTAGTCGAGCCCGTATTTGACGAGACCGCCCAGCTTGAAGTTCTCGATCAGCACGTCGGCGGTGGCGGTAAGGCGGCGGACGGTCTGCTGGCCTTCCTCCGTCTTCAGGTCTATCGCGATGGAACGCTTGCCGCGATTGGTGGCGTGATAATAGGCGGCAGAAAGGTTCTCGCCGTCCTTGCCTTCCACGAAGGGCGGCCCCCATGTGCGGGTATCGTCGCCGCCCTCCGGATGCTCCACCTTGATAACATCGGCGCCCATATCGGCCAGAATCTGCCCCGCCCAGGGGCCGGCCAGCACGCGGGCAAGCTCGATGACACGAATTCCGGAAAGCGGCGGTTGTTTCTGGTGGTTATCGATCATATCGGCTTTAAGGGTTCACGGATGTTTCGCTGGAGCGGGTCACGGGTTTGGATGCGACGCGCCGCTCCCGCCAGATGATGTAGAGGCCGGAGCAGATGATAATGGCTATGCCGAGCCATTTCACGGCATCCGGGAAGTCGCCAAAAACCAGCCAGCCGAACAGGGTGGCCGAGACGATCTCCAGATATTGCAGCGGCGCCAGCACGGATGCCGGGGCCGCCCGGTAGGCATAGACCGACAATATGCCCGAGACGGCGGCCGCGAGGCCGACGCCGGCAAGAAGGGTCCAGATACGCAAATCGGGTAGCGACGGCCTCAGGACATCGATATCGGCCATGTGCCCGAACGCCAGCAAGAGCCCGCAGATCGGCAGGCCCCAGAGCGCCATCTGGAACTGCATGGACCACGGGTCTTCCCGGTGGGCAAGCGCCCGTGTCATCAAGGCGAAGATCGCAATGCAGAAGGCGGTGACGATGGGCAGGAGAGCGACGTAACCGATCTCCTCGAAGCTCGGCCGGATGACGATCATCGCGCCGATGAAGCCGACAAAGCAGGCGGTATAGCGACGCCAACCGATCGTCTCTTTCAGGAAGATGCTCGAAAGCACGGTGAGAATGATCGGTTCGACGAAGAAGATCGCGACCGCATCGGCCACTTCCATGACGGCAAGCGTTGCGACGAAGCAGACCATGGAAAGCGTGATGAGCGCTGCGCGGATCGCATGGAATCCGCTCATCCGCCATGACAAATTGCGCCAGGAGCCGTTCCACAGCACCAGCGGCAGCATGAAGACCGCCTGAAAGAAGAAGCGGGCGGTGGTAATGACCGTCGGCGATGCGCTAACCGTCGCGAGCTTGGCGAAAGTGTCGATCAGCGGTGCGATGAGCATCGCCAGCACCATCAGGCCGAGGCCGTTGGCGATCCCGGTCGACGGGGCGGAAATATTGGCAGGATTGCCGGCTGGCGAAGTCATGCTGCTCCACTTTCACGCGAAGACGATCGACCGTTCCTCCTGCCGATCGCCTGAAATTTCTATAGCCGGGAGTTCAGCCGGAAGCACTTGAATAAATGTCATGAACTCATTCCGTCGCGGCCGGCGCTAGCACCGGCAGCACGCGCTTTGTCCATTCCGCAAGTTCGGCGGACGCTTCCGCGCGCACGGTCGTGTTCAGGGTCTCATGGCGGGTAGCCGGCCAGATTTTCACGGAAACATCCGTGAAGCCGAGTCTCTTCAGGCGGTCGGCAAGCCAGAGAATTTCCCGACCTCCATTTGTCGCTGGGTCCTCAGCGCCTCCCACGAGATGGATCGGAAAATCCTTCGGCAGGCGGCGCGCAAGCTTCGGCGCGCGGAAAGTCAGTTCGAAGAGGTCGAGCCAGAGCGATACGCTGGCATCGAAGCCGCAGAGGGGATCGGCGATATACGCGTCGACGATCGCCGGATCATGGCTCAGCCAGTCGAACGGCGTGCGATGGCCGGGGATGGATTTTCCCCAGGCGGCGAAAGTCAGTTTCGGCAGAAGGCCGCTCGGGACGTCCGAACCCTTCAGTGCCCTTTCTGCCAGCAGGATCGCCTGGGCAGCCCGGCCGGCAAGGCCGGGATTGAAATTGGAGTTCCAGACGGCGAGGGCAGCGAAATCCCCTGGGTATTCGATGGCCGCATTGAGCGCTATGAGCCCGCCCATGGAATGGCCGAAGAGAAGCACCGGCAGGCCCGGATGCGCCGCCACGGCCATATCGCGTATTGCCTTCACATCTTCGATCACCCGGCGCGCGCCGTCTCGCCGCGCGAAGCGGCCGATCGATGCATCCGGTGCAGCGGTTTCGCCATGGCCGCGGTGATCGTGGACGTAGACGTGGAAACCATTGCTCGCCATTGCCCTGGCAAAATCGCGGTAGCGTTTGGAATGCTCGGCAAGCCCATGGCTGACCACGACGATGCCGCGCGGCGGCGCCGCTGCCGGCTGATAATGATAGGCGAGGCTTGCGCCAGTCGGGCTGGAGAACCATTTCGTTTCCTCGAACATCCCATTCCTCCCCAGCAGACGCATTGCCCCTGCGGCTTTCTTCGCCTACATAGCGGCAAACCCAAAATTCCCCCTCGCGGAGCGCTCTTCATGGCACGTCAGTTCATCTATCACATGGCCGGGCTCAACAAGTCCTACGGCAACAAGAAGGTTTTGGAAAACATCCACCTTTCTTTCTATCCCGATGCCAAGATCGGCATTCTCGGCCCGAACGGCGCCGGTAAGTCGACCGTCCTCAAGATCATGGCCGGCCTCGACAAGGAATTCACCGGCGAGGCCTGGCTGGCGGAAGGCGCCACCCTCGGCTATCTGCCGCAGGAGCCGAAACTCGATGCGTCCAAGACCGTGATGGAAAACGTCATGGAAGGGGTAGCCGACAAGAAGGCGATCCTCGACCGCTACAACGAGCTGATGATGAACTATTCCGACGAGACGGCGGAAGAGGGCGCCAAGCTCCAGGACGTCATCGACAGCCAGAACCTTTGGGATCTGGAAAGCCAGGTTGAGATGGCGATGGATGCGCTGCGCTGCCCGCCCGGCGACGCCTCGGTCGAAAATCTCTCCGGCGGTGAAAAGCGCCGTGTCGCGCTCTGCCAACTCCTGCTGCGCCAGCCCGACCTGCTGCTGCTCGACGAACCGACCAACCACCTGGACGCCGAGACCATCGCATGGCTTGAAAAGCACCTGCGCGAATATCCGGGCGCCATCCTGATGGTTACCCACGACCGCTACTTCCTCGACAACGTCACCGGCTGGATCCTCGAACTCGACCGCGGCCGCGGCATTCCTTACGAGGGCAACTATTCCGCCTACCTGCAGGCCAAGTCGAAGCGCATGGCGCAGGAGGAGCGTGAAGAAGGCGCCCGCCAGAAGGCGCTCGTCCGCGAGCAGGAGTGGATCGCATCCTCGCCGAAGGCCCGCCAGGCGAAATCCAAGGCCCGTATCCGTGCTTATGACGAGCTGGTCGCTGCAGCGGAAAACCGCCGTCCCGGCGAAGCGCAGATCATCATTCCGGTCGGCGAACGCCTCGGTCAGGTGGTCATCGAGGCGGAGAACCTCTCCAAGTCCTATGGTGACAAGGTTCTCTTCGAAAATCTCTCCTTCAAGCTGCCGCCCGGCGGCATCGTCGGCGTCATCGGTCCGAACGGCGCCGGCAAGTCGACGCTGTTCAAGCTCATCACCGGGCAGGAGAAGCCGGATTCCGGCGATATCCGCGTCGGCGATACCGTGGATCTCGGCTATGTGGACCAGAGCCGCGACCATCTCGACGGATCGAAGACCGTCTGGGAGGAAATCTCCGGCGGCAACGATATCCTCAAGCTCGGCAAGTTCGAGATGAACTCGCGCGCCTATTGCGGCGCCTTCAACTTCAAGGGCGGCGATCAGCAGCAGAAGGTCGGCAATCTCTCGGGCGGCCAGCGCAACCGCGTGCACCTCGCCAAGATGCTGAAATCCGGCGGCAACGTCATCCTGCTCGACGAACCGACCAACGACCTCGACACCGAAACGCTTGGTGCGCTGGAGGATGCGCTGGAAAACTTCGCCGGCTGCGCGGTCATCATCAGCCACGATCGCATGTTCCTCGACCGTCTCGCGACGCATATCCTCGCCTTCGAAGGCGACAGCCACGTCGAGTGGTTCGAAGGCAACTTCGAGGACTACGAGAACGACAAGATGCGCCGCCTGGGCCCGGAATCGGTCAATCCCAAGCGCGTTACCTACAAGCGGCTGACGCGGTAAGTTTCGGCCATGCCCTTGGCTTCTTAGCCGAGGGTGCCAAGCGAACGATCGATAATGACAAAAGGGCGATGCTCGGCATCGCCCTTTTGTCATGTGCAAGGTTCCAGTTATCGCTTGCGCAAAATTCCGAAATCACATAAACATATCTTTATATGTTGATTGGTGAGGACGCGCCGTATGGGAATGGCCCTCGACAACCTGGTGGATGTTCTAAAGACAGCCGGCGAACCGACACGGTTCCGGCTTCTGGCGCTGCTGGCTGCCGGCGACCTGACGGTCACCGATCTTACCGAGATCCTCGGCCAGTCGCAGCCGCGCATTTCCCGGCATCTGAAGCTTCTGACCGAAGAAAATCTCATCGACCGCTATCAGGAAGGCGCATGGGCCTATTTCCGGCTGAAGCATGATGGGGAGGCTGCTGCGCTGGTGCGCACGCTTCTTGCTGCAGCTTCGGAGGAGGACCCGGTGCTGTTGCGCGATGG
Organism: Rhizobium sp. LC145; assembly: GCF_001005825.1. Classification (GTDB taxonomy): domain Bacteria; phylum Pseudomonadota; class Alphaproteobacteria; order Rhizobiales; family Rhizobiaceae; genus Neorhizobium. The sequence goes on along the minus strand of NZ_LBHV01000005.1, from coordinate 101,221 downwards.
CGAGCGGCTTGCGACCGTCAAGCGCCAGCGCGCCGAGCGCGCCCAGACCTATTTCAGCCTGAATGCCTCCGCGTGGGACGAATTGCGCAAGCTGCATGTGAGCGACGCGGCCGTAGAGGCGGCGCTTGTTCGCATGATTGGCCGGACTCCGGTGGACGCACTTCTCGATCTCGGCACCGGCACCGGCCGCATCCTGCAATTGCTATCGGATATCTACCGTCGCGCCGTCGGCATCGATGCGAGCCGCGACATGCTCTCGGTCGCGCGCGCCAATCTCGACAAGGCGGGCATCGTCAAGGCTTCGGTGCGGCATGGCGATATCCTCAACCTGCCGCTCGAGGGCCAGGATTTCGATCTCATCATCATCCACCAGGTGCTGCATTTCCTCGATCAGCCGGAGCTGGCGATTGCGGAAGCAGCGCGCGTTCTGCGCCCCGGCGGGCGGCTGGTGATCGTCGATCTGGCGCCGCATGCGCTCGAATACCTGCGCGACGAACATGCGCATGTGCGCCTTGGCTTTTCGCATCAGACGATGGCCGAATGGCTCGAGAAGGTGGGCCTCGAAGTGCAGGAGGCGATCGACCTCGCCTCCGGCAAGCAGGGCGCTCCGGCGCTCACCGCCACCGTCTGGCTTGCGCGCGACCGCCGCCTGCTGATCGCCGACACCGCGCCGGCGGAATCCCTTTCCGTTCTTTCCGGGAGCTGAACCATGAAATCCACCGGCGCGCGCGAAGCCTTCGGCGTCTCCTTCGAATTCTTCCCGCCGAAGTCGGACGAGATGGAGGCCCAGCTCTGGGATACGGTCGAGAAGCTCGTTTCCTGGAACCCCGATTTCGTCTCGGTCACCTATGGCGCGGGCGGCTCCACCAAGGCGCCGACGATCGAGGCCGTGCGCCGCCTGATCCATGAAACACCGCTTGCGACGGCGGCCCACCTGACCTGCGTCGACGCTTCCCGGGAAGAAGTGCGTGCGGTCGTGGATGAGTACCGCGCCACGGGTGTGCGCCGTATCGTGGCGCTGCGTGGCGATCCGACGGGCGGCATCGGCACGGCCTATGCTCCGCATCCGGAAGGCTATTCTGACACGGCGGATCTGGTGCGGGCTCTGGTCGAGTTCGGCGATTTCGATATTTCCGTTTCCGCCTATCCGGAGAAGCATCCCGAAAGCCCTGATCTTTCCGCCGACATCGAGACCTTGCGGCGCAAGGCGGACGCGGGCGCTGACCGGGCGCTGACGCAATTCTTCTTCGACAACGACATCTTCGAGCGTTACCTGGAAAAGGTAGCGGCGGCCGGCATCACCATTCCCGTCGTTCCGGGAATCATGCCCATACAGAACCTCACGCAGTTGAAGCGTTTTGCGCGACGCTGCGGCTCGTCCGTCCCGTCATTCCTGGACGATCGGTTCGAGGGCTATGATGACAAGCCCGAGGAGCGTGCAGAAATCGCGGCCGATATTGCTGCCGAGCAGATCGAGGATTTGATGGGCCGCGGTATCCGCGATTTCCATATCTATACGATGAACCGCGCGCCGCTCGTTTCCGCCGTGCTCGAAAGGCTCGGACGCCGCCGGATGGAAGAGAAGGCCGGGGCCGCCGCATGAAAAAACGCATGCTCCAAGGAGCATGCGTTTTCAGAAAAGTGCTGGATGTATCAAGCGTTCACGGATGCGAGAGTGGTTGGTAGCGGGGAGAACCTGTGGCGCCTAGATGAAGAGCATTGACGCCACGAATACAAACGCTGCACCGACTACCAGGACATTGAGAGAATAAACACGTCCCATGTCTGCCTCCTTGCGTTGACCGTTAGAGTGTATGTCGGTTTTGTGGCAAATGGGAAGCCGCTTTTTATGCTGCGGCGCAGCATGGTCCTGGGGATAAGTTTTCAAAATCTCTATTAAGTAGCTGATATTAAGCTAAAAAAATCCAGAAGATCCAAGTTTCTGGGGGTTAAAAAACTCTTCTCGGGCTGTTAATATTCGTTACGTTTTGTGAGGTTCCGGCCTCCTTAGCGACATATCAGGACACTTTGCTGCCGGCTTTGACGCGCTTGCGAAACAGCCTTCCATCGAGCAAAAGCAGCCCGAATCCGATCAGCAGCATGCCCCCGACATGGCTCGGCGCCAGACGTTCGCCGAGGAAAATCGCGCCGAGAAGGATCGCGCTGGGCGGCACGAGAAGCGTCACGAGCGAGGTATTGGTGGCGCCTGCCAGTGTCAGAATGCGGAAGAAGAGAAGATAGGCGTAAGCGGTCGAAAGAAGCGCCAGCCCGAGAATGGCAGCGATCACCCCGGCGGAGGGCATCGGAAGCAGCCAGGGCTGATCGGCGATAAATGCGACCGGCAGCATCATCAGCGAGGAGGCGGTAAGCTGGCCTGTCGCCGTGACCGGGGCGGGAAGATCGCGGAAGCGTTTGCCATAAGTGCTGGCCGCACCATAGGAGACGGCCGCGAGCACGGGCAGCACCAGCGCCCAGAGGGGTGCTGAAGCCGCATCGAACACTCCAGGCCCGATCAGCGCCGCCGTTCCGGCAAGGCCCGCAAGGCAGCCGGAAAGCTTGGCGGCCGTGAATTTCTCGTCGCTCGTCCAGCGATTGGCGATCAGCACGGTCCAGATCGGCGTAGTGGCGTTGAGGATGGAGGCGAGACCCGCGCCGATCTCCGTCTGGCCGAAAAAGATCAGCGTGTGGGGCAGGGCGTTGTTGGCAAAGCCCAACACGAGGAAGGGGCGCCAGTTGGCAAGGAGCGTCGCATATAGCCCAAAGCGGCCGTGGAGATAGATATGAAGCGCCAGCGCGGCCAGCGCGAGGCGCAGGAAGACCAGCGTGAAGGGCGGCACTTCGAGCACCGCCACGCGCGCAAAGAAGAAGGAGCCGCCCCAGATGAGGCCAAGCAGAAAAAGCAGGGCCCAGGCTTTGGCGCCGGGTCTTTGGATGGCGGCTGTATTCACGCGATTTCTCCCTTTATCCAGGGGATAATCCGCCTCACCGGCGATTGCCACCCGAATCCTGCGGAGCCGGGTGGTTTGCCGGCCAAAGTATCGGGGAGCTTACAGGGCTCCCAGCAGCGTGGCGGTCGGCCAGCCATCGGCGGGCATGCCGAGCCGCGCCTGTTCCTTCTGCACGGCCGTGCGGGTGCCGGAGCCGAGAATGCCGTCGACCTTGCCGACATCGTGGCCACGGCCCTGCAGCTTCGCCTGCAGCGCCTTCATGCCGCTGTCGTCAAGGCCCTGGTCCGGCGTGCCCTTCAGGTAGGGCGGCGCGCCGGAAAGCCGGGTCGCGAAATAGGCGGCCGAGGTCGTATAGATGAACGACTGGTTCCATTCGAGATAGATGGCGAAATTCGGATATGTAAGGAAGGCTGGCCCCTTGCGGCCCTGCGGCAGGATGAGGGCGGCGGGCAGGTTGCCGAGGGAGGTGTTGCCGTCCCGCGGAGTTACGCCCAGCGCGAACCATTCGCTCGCGGGAACTTCGTTTCCGAGGCCAGACTTCTCCCAGGGCAGGTTTTCCGGCAGGGAGACTTCCTGGACCCAGGGTTCGCCGCGACGGAAGCCGAGGCTCTGGATGAATTTCGCTGCCGTCAGGATCGCGTCCGGCGCGCTCTGCTTGACGTTGATATGACCGTCACCGTCGCCGTCGACGCCATAGGCGATGATATCCTTCGGCAGCATCTGTACCTGGCCGATCTCGCCGGCCCAGGCGCCGGTATTGGTAGCGGGGTCGAGATCGCCGTGCTGCACCATTTCGGTCAGCGCGATCAACTGCGGGCGGAAGAGTTCCGGCCGGCGGCAGTCATGGGCAAGCGTCACGAGGGCGTTGCGCGTGTTGAAATCGCCCTGCACGGCTCCGAAATCCGTCTCCATGGCCCAGAAGGCGGTAATGACGCCCGGCGCCACGCCGAATTCGCGCTCGGCCCGTGCGAAGACGTCCGCATACTGCTTCAGTTTTTGGCGGCCGATGTCGAGCCTGGCCTGACTGACGGTGCGCTGGGAGAACTCAAGGAAGGTCTGTCGGAACACGCCCTGGGCCCGGTCACGCGAAAGAACCTTCTCGTCGATCTGCGCTCCGGCAAGCGCTTTGTCGGCAGCTTCCGCGGGAATACCCTTGGCGATTGCCTCCGCCTTCACGCCTTCCAGGAAGACGCCGAGATCACCGCCGCAGGCGGGCGCCTGTTGAGCGAGCGCGGTGGAAGAAAGGCAGCCGACAAGGATGGATGCAAGGCCGAGACGGCGAGCGAAGGCGAGGGACATTCGAAGTTTTCCTAGCAGGGTTCAGGTGATCGCCTGATTTCCTCGAAATTTGTGACGAAACATGGGAGATCGGGCGAGAAGGCGCACTCTTTATCGCAACCGCTCACGTAATTCCATCGTCATTTGCCAGCCGAGGCGACCCACTGATTCCAGTTCTTCGCCGTTCCGGAAAAGACGTTGATATCCGTCTGGCCCTTGATGCCCGGTACGATGCCCGTGGAGGTATATTGCCAGAAAGCCCAGCGGCGGGCCTCGTAGATATCCTTGGGGTGGGCCGCGACCGAGCGAACCCAGAAATGATAGTTGTCGAAATGGCCGATCAGATTGTCGCGATGGAAATCGACCGATGTGTAGATGATCGGCCGTTTGCCGTAATGGGCCTCGAGACGATCCATGAACTTCTTCATCTCGGCGCGAACGACAGCCGCAGGCGGCCTGTATTTGCAGGTCGGAGAACTCGGGTTCCATTCGACGTCCAGCACCGGCGGAAGATGCATGGAGGACTTCGGGATGCTGCGGATGAACCAGTCGGCCTGGGCATCGGCGGTCGAGCAGAAATAATAGAAGTGATAGGGCGCGTGTGGAACGCCCGCGGCGGCGGCGTTACGCCAATTGCTCTCGAAGGCCGGGTCGATCCTGTCGGCGCCTTCGGTCGCCTTGATGAAGGCGAAGGAAACGCCGGATTTCTTCACACTTCGCCAGTCGATGTCGCCGTTCCACTTGGAGACGTCGATGCCATGGACTTCATGGCGATGCGGGTGATTGTAGCCGAAATCCTGCGGGTCGTTGTCGTGGAAACGGGGCGTTGCGACCGAGGCGGTTTCCATCAGGTCGTAATCCGTGGCGCTGCAGCCTGCCAGCAGGGTCGCTGTCGCAAGGATTGCGAAAAGAAGTCGAGGCATGTGTGTCCCGCGTTTGCCCGTTCCCAAATCCCCCTTGTCCCACTGAGGGGACGGGAAGGAGTGAACTCCTCATTCACCATATCGCCGTAAAAAATCGGTTAGGGCAAGTAGCAGGCGCGCAGAATTTCAACCGCGCCGTCGAATGACGGCATGCCAGGCGTAGCCGCGGCCGATTTCCTCGAAGATCATGTCGGCATTGGCGGCGGCGAGCCTGCTTTCCAGCACGTCGTGCAGATTGGGACGAGGCGTGACGTGGAAACGGGTAAGCCAGGCCCTCAGCAAGCGGCCGAACCAGCCCGGCAGATGTTCCTGCTGACCGAAGTCGACGATATGCAGCGAACCGTTCGGTCCGAGTGCGGCAAGTGCCGCGTCCACGGCCTTTTCCCAATCCGGGATCATCGAGAGGGCATAGGAGATCAGAATGCGATCGAAGCCCGCCACGCCGAATTCTTCCGGCCCGAATGCGGTCGCGTCGGCCACGCGGAAGGTAGGCTTCTCCGTCTTGTGGCGGAAATTGGCACGGGCGCTTTCCAGCATCTCGGAGGAGATATCGAGGCCGTAGAGCGTCGCCGCCGGATAGAGCCGATGGGCAAGCAAGAGGTTCCTGCCGGTGCCGCAGCCGACTTCGAGAAGCGTTCCTCCAGCCGGCATCCGGAGGCCGGCGATCGCCCGGTCGCGGCCGAAGAGGTAGTATTTGCGGGTGAGATCGTAGATATGCCGCTGGTAGCGATACATCCGGTCCATGCGCTCGGCATGATTGCCGGAGAGGGGATCGCCCGCCATATCCACCGTCATCAGCCGTTCCTCGCATAGATGTGAAAGCCGCCATAGATGGCGGAACGGTCCTGCAGGTTCAGTTCGTTGGAGCGGTCTTCGAGATAGGTCCAATGATTGCGAACCGTTTCGGAAACGCGGCCCTCGATGACGCTCTTTTCGGCGGCGGTGCGGAAGATCACGCGGGCGCCGGGTGCGGCGGTGCGGGGGATTTCTGACCAGAGGTCGTTCAGCTGCGGGTCCGTCATCCAATCCTGGGCATCGAGCAGCACGTAGCGATCGACCGAGGCCGCGGACTTGCCTGCCAGCAGTTCGGTGAAGCTTGCATGATGGACCGCGACCCGATCGACGTTCTTACGGATCGCCTCGTAGTTGCCCGCCTGCAGGTAGGTCGGCAACACACCTTCCTCGTCCGTGGGATAGCGGCGGGCGAAGGCCTGCCAGGCGAAGTAGTTCTCTCGCAGCGGAAAATGGCAGGCGAGCTTTTCGAGCCTCTGACGCAGCACCGGCGCGATCGATCCGTCTCCCGCGAGGCTTGCCAGCTCGTCATATTGCTGTGGCGGAATACCGAGGCCGAAAAGCGAGCTCTTGCGGCTTGTTATCCAGCGGATGAGCGGCTTGTCGAAAAGCGGGGCGACGCGGTCGTCGAAAAACTGGCGCTGTTCGCGCAGCGAGCGGGCCTTGGCCATCTCGGTCAGGTCGATGCCGTGCAGCCGGGCGATCAGGTGGCCGGCGCCGATGAAGCGGCCGAGCAGACCGGTCCGGTAGATGCTGCGATCGAACACCTCCACCCTGCGGCCGGAAATCGTACGCTTCTCCCAATAGGCGCGGGTGGCCGCATCGAGATGGGGGGCGATGAAGGCATCGTAGTCTTTGCTGTTGGTGCCGCCGCCTTCCTCTGCGAGGAAACGGACGACATCGGAATGAGCGGGCATGTGCCGGAAAGCGGCGAGCTTCAGTCGGTTCAGGGCTACATGATGGGGATTGAGATCGACCACATCGATCTTCTGCGGTCCGCGGGAGAGATAGGCGAGCATGTTGCAGCCGCCCGAGGCGATGGTGACGATCCTGTGCTCTTCCGCGAGCTCCATGGCCGTCATGTCGACTTCCGGGTCTTCCCAGATCTGCGGGTAAACCAGTCCCGAGAACAGCAGGCCGAAAAGGCGTTCCGAAAAACCTTTCGCCGAGAGGGCTTTGTGCTGCAGAAGAGCCTGTCTCAGCTTCTGGTTTTTCAGAAAACCAGCTTCCTGTGCAATTTCGGCCATCGTCGAATCTCGCCTCGCCGTGAGTTTCGCCGCGTGTAACCCCCCTCTGCTACAGATTGATGACGAAGCCTGTGTGAAGGCTGCCCCTTTCCTCGGAAGTCGGCGAAAGCCACTTTCTTCCGCGCAGGTTTCCTGCTTGCATGCGGCTCCACCGAAGGAGGACGAGAATGCGGATCGTGGCCCGGCTGCTGAAGATTGGTTTGGGTATCGTTCTCATCTGCATCATAGGCCTTCTTTCCTGGCTCTACTTCGTCCCGCCGACCCTGCTCAGGGTTGGCAGCGGCTATTCCGCGAAGATCGTCTGTTCTAATGTCTTTCTTGCCGGCAGAAATGAGGACGAGGTGCTGGCCGTCGATGTCCAGGCGCCCGGTCATCCGCTCCTGAAACTGATGCGGGTTTCGGTGGATCGGGAGGAACAGCGCGTTCATGCGGCGCTGCTCGGCTTCATCGCCGGCAATGACGCGGTCTATCGGGAGGGGCTGGGTTGCACCGTGACGCCTGATGGGACCGTCAACCCGGCGGAGGTCGCTGTGAATCCGGAGCCGCCGCCTGTCGCCGATGCCAATCTTCCCTGGCCGGAAGGCGGCGGAATGGAATCGAATCAGGCGGTTGCAAGGGTTCTTTCAGATTCAGCTCTCACCGGTCCGGGAATGCGTGCCGTCGTAGTGGTCAAGGGCGGGCGGATCGTGGGAGAGACCTATGGCGCCGGCTTTTCGAGCGATACGCCGCTGCTCGGCTGGTCCATCACGAAAAGCATCAATGCCGCCATTATCGGGACGCTTATCCGCGACGGGCGATTGTCGCTGGAAGAAAGAAACCTCTTTCCGAAATGGCAAGGCGACGAGCGCAGCGGGATCCGTCTCGCAGATATGCTCGCCATGGAAAGCGGCCTGGCCTTCAACGAGAATTACGGCACCGTCGCCGATGTGACCCGTATGCTTTACCTGGAATCGGACATGGCGAATTTTGCCGCCGATGCGATACTTGAAGCGCCACCGGGAACGCGCTTCAAGTATTCCTCGGGCACGTCGGTAATGCTTTCCAGGATATGGATTGCGAAGATCGGCGACGAGAGGACTGCGCTTAGCTATCCGCGCGAGGCGCTGTTCGGTCCCCTCGGTATGACGAGCGCAATCATGGAGCCCGATGCCGCGGGCACGTTCGTCGGCAGTTCCTACATGTATGCGACGGCCCGCGATTGGGCGCGTTTTGCGCTGCTGCTGCTTCGCGACGGCGTCTGGAACGGGGAAAGGCTGCTGCCGGAAGGTTTCGTCGCGATGATGCGGCAGCCGAACGGCACGACCGAACATTACTCGAGGATGCAGACCTGGCTTGCCGACAGCGACGACGAAGGCGTCCCGGCCGATACGTTCTTCCTGCAAGGGCATGACGGACAGACGATCGCAATCATCCCCTCGCTCGATCTGGCGGTCATCCGGCTCGGCCTCACACCGAGCTGGAACGGCTACGATCCGGACCGGCTGATCGCCGAAGTGGCCAAGGCGCTGCCCTGACCGGGCCGCCGCCCCTATTTCTCCAGAACGTGCAGCATGCCGCGACGCTTCGCATCGTAATAATAGCCCCGGGCATAGAGGCGGATGGCGTTGTCGTTGCTGTTGTCGGCAACGAGCCAGGCGCCGCGCAAGTATTTGACCGCGTATTTCAGATTGGTCTCGGCATCCAGCAGGCCTTGCGGCGGGCCTTGATAGCCCATGGATTTTGCGGTCGGATAGCTGATCTGCATGAGGCCCCAGTAACCGTTCTTGTGATAGGCCTTGGGATCGTAGCGGCTTTCGCGATGAACGACGCGATGGATCAGCGATTCGGGAACGCCGTATATGCCGGCATAGCGCCTGATGAGCTTGGCAAGCTCCGGCGGGCTATCGGAGGCCGTTGTCGGCAACGGGTCGCCCGGTGCGGGCGGGAAATCCTTGGCGGATTCGAGAGCGGATATCGCTGCCACCGCCTTCGGGCCGGCGGCATAGGCGAGCGTCGTCGTGTCGGGCCGCGGCGTCGGGATGGCGCTCTGCAGGACGGCCATGTCCGGCGTCAGTTCTTCTTCGTCTGGGGCAACCGCCTGAGCTGCGGCCGGCGATATTTCTCCATTGGCCACGGCTTGGGTAATCCGTGCGGTTTTGGTTGAGGTTGTCGGGGTGAGCGCCGCGGTCTGCAGAGGCGCGGCAGCCGCAGGGGCTGTGGGCGGGACCGGATCGGCGGCAAAGGCGACTTGCGGCGCCATTTCAGGCGAGGCCATGGCGGCGGCCTGGGCAATGGCTACGGTTTCGTTCGATGGGACTGCGATTTGAAGGCGGCCGGTCTTGGCGAGTACCGCGCTCTGCGGTCCTTCCGGCGGCTTGCCGGCGGTTTCCGCTGACTGGGCCGAGGGCTGATCGGAGCCCTGGGCCGGGGCCGCAGTCTCGGCCGCCGAAAGCTTCGTTTCCTTTGCAGGCTCGACGCTGGAGCAACCCGCAAGCGTCGTCGATACGGCAAAGGCCACCGCCGCCTTGCGGCCGAAGAACCGGTTTATCGCCATGGGGTCGCTTTCATGAAATTGGTTGTCCCGCCCGCCCAACACGCCTCCGAACGAATGTTTTCATTAACCTATTGGGCATTGCCGGGCAAGACGGTGCCGTTCACGCGGCGATCCGACGATAACCGGCGCTGACCGCGCGCCTGGAGATGAATTGCGTCCGCAGCTTGCGAGAGGCGGGAGTGAAGCGGGCAGGGCGACGCATGCGGTTCAGCGTCCGACGCGGAAACAGCACGTGAATGGTCGCTCCGAGCGCGGCGCAGGCGAGAAAGGCGGCCTGCATTTGCAGAACCTGGGGAATGACGGGCTGTGAAGGATCGAGAAACTGTGGAAGAAAAACCGAGAACAGGATGATGTAGCGCGGTCCGAATACGCTCTTGCCGAAGAGACAGGCGAATACCCGGGCGAGGCGCTTTTCCGGAAGATTGTCGTTGTCCGCGATCGGTCCGACGATTTTCGGATCCTGAAACGACCAGAGCACGTAAAGCATCAGGTAGGCGGCGCCGACCCATGACAATACGTCCATGACGCGCGGCAGGACGATGGCGAGCAGGCCGAGCGGCACCGTCGCGATCAGGAAGGCGGTTGTCAGGCCGAGGCTGACGCCCGGTATCGTCGCGATGGCCGTTGCCCGGCTACGCTGTAGAGCATAGCCGGCGGTAAGACAGGCGAGGGGACTCGGAAGCGCGGCGAGAAGTATGGAGGTCGCGACAAAAGCGAACCAGGTTTCAGCCGTCATTCCTTTTCCTCCAGGGCGTCGGACCCGGCCCGATCACCCGCCTTGCCTCAGGCCGCCTGGAAAGGCTGGCCGACGAAGTCCATCATTTCTGCAAACCATTTTGCCGATAGATCGAAATGTTTTCCACCCTTGATTCGCGGGAATTCGATGGTGCGGAGCTTTCCGTTCTGGTCCTCGTCGTGTCCGGTAACGCCGGAGACCTTGTTCAGGGCACTTTCCACCGCAAGATCGACCATGCTCTGGATGAGACGCAGGTCGTCGGAATTGGCCGGCGCGGAGCGGGCGAAGTAGCCGGATTTCTGGACCATGGAGCGTTCGGCGCCGATAAGGCTGGCAAACTGCTTCTGGAACCAGTTCCCGACATTGATGGTGTCGATCTTCACGTGCCCGAAGGCATCGCGCTTGACCGTCTCACCGGCTGCTTCCCGCTCGGCGACGATGGCGTCGAGGCCGGCGCCTTCGGAAACGAACAGGGTTACGAAGCCGCGCTGGTCCATGATCGCCTTGAGGCGCTCGGCTTCGCCTTCCAGATCGAAGGCCGTCTCCGGCAAATAGACGCCGTCGATGTTCTTCAGAGCCGTATTCATCATGAAGCCTTCGACATACTCGTTGCCTTTCGTCTTCTGAATATAGGCACGAGCAGTCGCCGCGGTCAGCCATCCGCAGTGCCGACCCATCACTTCATGGATCACAAGTGTGCGAGGGGCAGCGCTCTGTTCGTTGGAGACGTTGTCGAAGAAATGCGCTCCGATTTCCGCCGCCGTCCAGGCGCCGAGCGACTGACGGATCGGCACGACATCGTTGTCGACCGTCTTCGGAAGACCGACGACCGTGAGATTGTAGCCGTTGGCGCCGAGATAGGCCGCCAGATCGGCGGCGGTGGTGTTGGTGTCGTCCCCGCCGATCGTATGAAGGATGGTGACGCCATCGGCGGCAAGCCTCTCGGCCGCCACTCTCAATGGGTTCTCGCCCTCCTTCACCAGGCCGCGCTTCACGCAGTCGGCGGTGTTGGTGAGCTTCACGCGGCTGTTGCCGATGGGGGAACCACCGTAGCGATGCAGAAGGTACGCCTTCTCCCGCATGTCGGGCGTGATATCGATCCGGTCTCCGAGCAACACGCCCTGATAGCCGGAGCGATAGGCGATGATATCGAGTTCCGGCGCGACATCCGTATAGCGCCCGATGAGACCACCTACGGCAGAGGAAAGGCAAGGTGCGAGGCCACCCGCGGTCAGCATTGCCACTTTCTGTTTCGCCATCGTTTTCCTCCTTATGAAGCTTCACTCATTCGATCGGGATGGGAATGGATGCGACAGGGAACAGGCTCCTGTAAAGTGAATTTCTCAAGAAAAACGGGCATTTCCGGCACCGGTCAGGTCTCAAGGCGAATATAATCGTTTCAATTCAGACCCTCTCGTGAGGCGTGGCTGTGGAAAAGCACAATCACCATCGCCGGCGTCGATCCGCCACGGGCGAAGGGGGGAACGCCGAGCATTCTCGACAGTTGAGAGGCAACTGCGCAAGCGGCTTGGCTGGCGGATTGTTCGGAAAACATGAACATAGTTTAATCTTCCGCGGTACGTCGGACTCCTTGCAATTACCCTGCTAATCTGGTCATTTAGGGGAATGTTTTTCGATTTCACCTGCCTGCATATCTCCTCCCTCTGGGAACGGCTTCTCGGCGCCATCGGCGACGCCGCGGGCAGCGTGCTCGGTCGGGTCGTGGAGGCCATCCGGACCCTTTTCGAAGGCGATCCGGAAACGCGCCGGCAGGTGTCGTTCTCGGTTGCCATCATCGCGCTCTCCGCCAAGATGGCAAAGGCGGACGGCATCGTGACCGAGGCTGAGGTCAGGGCGTTTCAGCAGATATTCGACTTCCCCGACGAGGAGGCGCGCAATGTCGCCCGCCTCTACAATCTCGCCCGGCAGGACGTCGCCGGCTATGAAGCCTATGCCAACAAGCTCGCCAATCTCTGCGGTTCGGGAGCCTCGGAAAACTGCCCGATGCTGGAGAATGTCGTGGACGGTCTGTTCCATATCGCCAAGGCGGATGGACTGGTGCATGAGAAGGAACTGGTCTTCCTTGGCCGCATCGCGGAGATATTCCGCATAGACGAAATGCATTTCCGCCGGATCATGGCTCGTCATGTGCATATGGACGGTCGGGATCCCTATCTTGTCCTCGGCGTTTCCCCGGATGACGATTTCACGGAAATCCGCAAGCGCTATCGGCTGCTGGTCTCGGAGCATCATCCCGACCGGCTGATTGCCCGTGGCGTTCCGGTGGCGCTGCATGCCGCCGCCAACGAGCGTATGGCTGCCCTCAACGCCGCCTATGCCGCGATCGCGAAAGAGCGCCGCGCTGCATGACCTCCTTCACCGTTGACTATGAAGGCGCGTCGGCAATGCCGTCGCCGAACCACGGTGAACGCGTGAATGGCTGCGGGCCGGATATACTTGTCCTGCATTATACCGGAATGCCGGACGACGATCAGGCGCTCTCCTGGCTATGCAACGAGCGTAGCCAGGTTTCCTGTCACTATTTCGTCCATCAGGACGGGCAGGTGCTGCAGCTCGTGCCCGAAGCGCGCCGCGCCTGGCATGCGGGCAAAAGCTTCTGGGCGGGGGAAACGGACGTCAATTCCCGGTCCATCGGCATCGAAATCGCCAATGCCGGGCATCCGGGAGGCCTTCCGGCTTTCCCGGAAGCCCAGATCGCGGCGGTCGTCGAATTGTGTCGGAACTGTGTCGATCGGTGGTCCATAGCGCCGGAAAGGGTGCTTGCGCACTCCGATGTCGCGCCCATTCGCAAGGTCGATCCGGGGGAAAATTTCCCCTGGGATGAACTGCATCGGCAGGGGGTCGGTCACTGGGTCGAGCCGGCGCCGGTGGGCGGAGGCCGCTTCTTTCAACGTGGCGAAAGCGGGCAACCGGTCGAGGCACTGCAGTCCATGCTGTCGCTTTATGGCTACGACGTTGATGTTACAGGGGAATTCTGCGACAGGACAAAGGGCGCCGTGGAGGCGTTTCAGCGGCATTTCCGCCCGGCGCGCGTCGATGGAATCGCCGATATTTCCACGATAGACACGCTGCACCGGCTCCTGTCTTCGCTGTCGAAATACAACCCTGGCTGACGCCCCGCTGGAAGGCCAGGTTCCATAGGCGCGGCGAAAAAGTTTCGCAGTGCCACATGATTTCCTTAATGAACCCTTTAAAAACTGGGCATCAAACGGTGGCGATCGACGGGGTCGTCGCCCGTAAATGTCAACAGGCGGGGACGTTCCCAGCAGACATGCCGTCAATCTGACGTTGCGCTTCTCGGCGCAGCGCGATGGCTGCTGCGTCCCTTTGCGGTCCGGAGAATTCTTCAAGAATGAAAAGAGTGATTATTGCCGTCGCGGCAAGCATTGGAATGCTTGTGTCCGCTCCCGGAGCTTCGTTTGCCGGGGAGGGCGCCGCGAAGAGGAAAACCGTAACGCTGCAAACCCAGACACGTACCGCAGGCTATCCTTCTCCAGGCCGCTTTTCTGTTCATCCCTATTCCAGCCTGATCTCCAAATACGCCAAGACATACGGGGTTCCTGTCGGTCTCGCCCACGCTGTGGTGCGGATCGAAAGCAACTTCAATCCGAAGGCCCGCGGCAGCGCGGGAGAGATCGGTCTCATGCAGATCAAGCCGGCCACCGCGCGCATGATGGGCTATGGCGGCTCGGCGACGGGGCTTTACGATCCCGAGACCAATATCAAGTTCGGGATGAAATATCTGGCTGCCGCCCATGAGCTCGGCGGCGGAAAGATCTGCGGCACCATCCTGAAATATAATGCCGGCCACGGCGCCAAGCGCATGAACCCGGTTTCCAAGCGCTATTGCGGGAAAGTTCAGGCGTTTCTCGCGTCCTGACGGATTTCCGAAACGTAGCTGCGCCTCTTTGTCTCTGGCATTTTGATTCCGGAAACGGATAGAAGTACTTCGGCGGAAAGCGGTTTTCCGCCGAAGAGGACAGGCATGGCGGCGCGGTTCAAATATATCATCATCGGGCGGGGAATGATGGGAGCGGCCGCCGCGCGGCACCTGTCGCAATGGACCGATGGCGCGGCTCTCATCGGTCCGCCGGAACCAGAAGACCGCCTGGGTCATGACGGGGTCTTCGCGAGCCATTACGACGAGGCTCGCATCACCCGCACGTTTGATGGCGACCTCGCCTGGGGAACGTTTGCGGCCCGCTCGCTCGATCGATATGCCGCAATCGAAGAGGAGAGCGGCATTCGCTTTTATACCGAAGCGGGATGTCTCTTCGCCGGCCCGGAGCCGAAACGCCCCACGGATTACCTGCGGCGTGCTCTCGACGTCAGCGATACGCTCGGCCTCGAGGTCGAGGAGATCGCGCCATCCGATCTCCAGTCGCGCTTTCCGCAATTTTCCTTCGCCCCGCACCTTGCAGGCTTCTATGAGCATCGCAGGGCAGGGCACATCAATCCGCGCGCCCTGATCAAGGCTCAGGCCAAGCTTGCCGCCGGCAATGGGGCGACCCTCATCGATGCGACCGTGACCTCGGTGCGTGACGCGGGATCGCATGTCGAGGTGATCTGCGGGGATGAAATCCATACGGCGGAGAAAGTGCTGGTCGCGGCCGGCGCCTTCACCAATTTCAATGGTTTGCTGCCGCGCCCGGTCGATATGCGCGTCGCGCCGCGCACCGTCGTTTTCTACGAGCTTGGCGATCGGGAGGCGGCGATTTTCGGCAGCATGCCGTCGACGATCGTCTTCGGCGAAACGGACGAGGATCACGTCTACATCCTTCCTCCCGTGGGCTATCCGGATGGAAGGACCTATCTCAAGCTCGGCGGGGATACGGAATCCCGGAGCTTCGAGCGGCTCGAGGACATCGTTTCCTGGTTCCACTCGGAGGGCGATTCCGTCGAACGGGAGAAGCTCGCGGCAATCGCGGAAAAGCTGATGCCGGCGCTTGCCGGTCGCCCGGTCACCTCGGCTCCTTGCGTCGCAAGCTTCACGCCATCCAGCCATCCCTATATCGGTTATACGCAGTCGCGGCGCATTGCGGTGCTGACGGGCGGCAATTTCGTCGCCGCGAAATCCTCCGATGAGTTGGGGCGATTGGGTGCCGTTCTCCTACGGGACGGTGAGATTCCGGAAAGCGATTTCGGCAGCCGGCTTGCGCCGGCGTTTCGATGAGGTGGGATTGGGAAATGGCGACCGACTACAAATACATCGTCATCGGGCGGGGAATGATGGGAGCGGCCGCAGCGCGGCACCTGTCGCAATGGACCGACGGCGTCGCCCTGATCGGTCCGGGCGAGCCGGCCGACTACAAGACGCATCAGGGCGTCTTCGCCAGCCATTACGACGAGGCTCGCATCACCCGGACGATCGATCCCGATCCCGTCTGGGCGCTGCTCGCCAACCGCTCTATCGCCCGCTATGACGAGATCGCGCGCGAAAGCGGCGTGAATTTCTATTCCGAGGCCGGCTGCCTGGTCGTCGGCCCGAAGCGAACCGCAGCACCTTCCTATGTCGGAAAGGTGCTCGACGCCGCAAATGGTCTTGGCGTTTCGACCGAGATGCTCGGTGATGCCGATCTCGCGCGGCGATTTCCCTATTTCTCCTTTCCCGCGGAAAGCGAAGGCGTCTGGGAAGCGCGGAACGCCGGCCACATCAATCCGCGCCGGCTGGTGAAGGCGCAGGCCCTGCTTGCGGGACGGCAGGGGACGGCGATCATTTCCGAGACTGTTTCCTCCGTTCGCCAGGAGGCGGGCCGAGTAGTCGTCACGACCGTCGAGGGCGCTGTCTATTCGGCGGAGAAGGTGCTGGTCGCCGCCGGCGGATTCTCCATCAATGAGAATCTCTTGGGCGCGCGTCTTGATCTGAAGGTTTATGCGCGCACGGTCGCCTTCTATGAGGTGGACGAGGCCGCGATGGAGTTCTGGGGCGGGACGCCGTCGCTCATCTGGAAATGGCACGAGGGCGAGGACGGCATCTATCTGCTGCCGCCGGTGCGCTATCCGGATGGCAGGATCTATCTGAAGATCGGCGGCGATCCGGACGACCTTCTGCTTTCGACTGAGCCGGAGGTGCGGGCCTGGTTTCGTTCCGGCGGGCGGGCGAGCACCCACCGGCACCTGACCGAAATCATGGGCCGGCTGATGCCGAAGCTCGACCTTTCCCGCACCTCGATGGCCGCCTGCGTGACCTCGTTCACGCCGACTAACTATCCGGCGATCTCCATGACGAAGTCCGATCGCATCGGCGTCCTGAGCGGGGGATGCGGTACCGCCGCCAAGAGTTCCGACGAGATCGGCCGGCTGGGTGCCGAGCTGATTTTCCGCGGCAGGATCGAGGACGAAGCTTATCAAACGGATTTCAAAGCTGATTTCCTCTGAAATTCGAGGCAATTGTGGTGGCAATCCGGGCGCATCTCCATTATGTACCGCTTGCCAGTCGGCCGGGCAGCCGCGCTTCACCAATGCCGAAAGGCGGTGAGGTGAGGAAAGTCCGGGCTCCACGGAAACACGGTGCCGGATAACATCCGGCGGGGGCGACCCTAGGGAAAGTGCCACAGAAAGCAGACCGCCCCGCTTTTTCCACCGCTCGTCGAGCGGCCGAAATGGCGGGGTAAGGGTGAAAGGGTGGGGTAAGAGCCCACCGCGCCTCTGGCAACAGAGGCGGCACGGTAAACCCCACCGGGAGCAAGACCGAATAGGGATGACGAGGGACGTGCGAAAGCGCGTCTACAGCCGGTTTCTGGGCCAGTCATCCGGGTGGGTTGCGTGAGGCGGTGTGCAAGCATCGTCCCAGATGAATGGCTGCCACGTTCCGGTGCTTGCATCGGAGCCATACAGAACCCGGCTTACAGGCCGACTGGCTCTTCTAATCCTTTATGAGACATCCGGCTCGAAAGGGCCCGAAGCTTGGCGTCCTCCGGGCGCTGAGCCGATTTGGAGTGGCCTGTTTCGTGGGGATTTCAGGATATTTTCGGGGCTTTTCAGGTGGGTTGAAAAGGCCTGATGAGGTGGCTTCTTGGAAGCCCTCGCTAATCCTTTGTTAAACTTAACAGCTCATAAATAAATACCGTTGCGGCCCGCTTGCCGGGCTGCTTCCCATTGACGCCCATATGGTCCCATGTTATCCCAAAAGTGTACTGAACAGGGGCGCTTGAGCGCCCGGAAATCAAGGAGTTCCGGCTTTTCGGCCGGGTGGGCGCATGCCTGCTCGGAGGGTGGGGCTCCGTCTGGTTCAATGTGTACTGACGGGCGCTTGTTCGCCGTCGGAAGGGTAGGGGCGGACGTCGGGCGTTATGAACCGCTTCTTGTCGAATGCGACCAACAGGATCGATGCCAAGGGACGGGTCTCCGTGCCCGCGAGCTTTCGTTCCGTGCTGGTGGCGCGCGAAATCCAGGAGCTCTACTGTCTCCAGGATTTCGTCTATCCGGCGATCAGCGTCGGAGGTCCGGATCTGCTCGATCGCTACGAACGGCAGATCGCGGCTTTCGATCCGTTTTCGCCGGAAGCGAACCGGATGTCGCTGCTCGTGCATGGCGGCGGCGTCTTCATGAGGCTCGATGCGGAAGGCCGGTTGATGGTCACGGATTTCATCCGGGACTTCACGGGAATCACTTCGGAGATTACCTTCGTCGGGCGCTCGGATCATTTTCAGCTATGGCGGCCGCAGGCGTTCTTGGACGCGCAGGCGGCGGCAAGGGAGGGGCGCTTCGGTCTGCCTCCCGCGTAATACAGGGGAGCGGAATGGCGGCGAATCCAGGCGGCGGAACAACCGATGCCGATGGCGGACCGGTTCGCCACATTCCGGTTCTCTTGAAAGAAGTTCTGGAGGCGCTGGAGCCTGCGCCGGGCAAGATCATCCTCGATGGCACTTTCGGCGCCGGCG
The DNA here is from genome assembly GCF_001005825.1 of Rhizobium sp. LC145. Lineage (GTDB taxonomy): Bacteria > Pseudomonadota > Alphaproteobacteria > Rhizobiales > Rhizobiaceae > Neorhizobium. The sequence continues at coordinate 82,860 of NZ_LBHV01000005.1, read as the reverse complement.
GTTATACCGCGGCCATTCTCGCCGCCGGAGCAGAGGTGATCGCGCTCGATCGCGATCCCACGGCGATCTCGGCGGGGCAGTCCATGATTGCCGCCCATGGCGGACGGTTATCCCTTCATCATTCGCAGTTCTCCGAACTTGCAAGCTTCGCGCCGGATGGCGGGCTTGATGGAGTGGTGCTCGATATCGGCGTTTCCTCCATGCAGATCGACGAAGCGGAGCGCGGTTTCTCATTCCAGAGGAACGGCCCGCTCGACATGCGTATGTCGGCGTCAGGCGTATCTGCGGCGGACGTGGTCAATCGCGCCAAGTCCGGCGACCTGACCCGCATCTTCGGCTTTCTGGGCGAGGAGCGGCAGGCCGGCCGTATTGCCCGCGCTATCGAGAAGCGCCGGGCAAGCGAGCCGTTTGCGACCACCCGGGATCTCGCCAACCTCATCGAGAGCGTCAATCCGCGCAAGGCCAAGGACAAGATTCATCCCGCGACGCGGGTGTTTCAGGCGCTGCGCATCTTCGTCAACGATGAGCTTGGCGAACTCGCCGAGGCGCTGTTCGCCGCCGAGCAGGCGCTGAAGCCGGGCGGGCGTCTCGTGGTCGTTACCTTCCATTCGCTGGAAGACCGGATCGTCAAGAAGTTCTTCGCCGATCGCTCCGGCCGCGCCTCCGGGTCCCGGCACATGCCCATGGTCGAGGAAAAGCCCGCGATCTTCGAACCGGTCGGCAAGTCTCCGGTTGCGGCCAGCGAAGCGGAGGCGGAGATCAATCCGCGCGCCCGCTCAGCAAAGCTGCGCGCCGGCATCCGCACCGCGGCTGCGGCCCGTGCTGCCGATTTTTCCATCTTCGATCTTCCCGACCTCGCCAGCCTTGCAAAGATGGGGGCCTGAACCATGCTCAGAAGCTTCGATCTCGTTCTTATCGGTGTCATGACGGCGGCAGCCGTGGTCACCTATACGATCAAGCACCGCGCCGACGAGAAGCTGGCGGAGGTTCGCCGGCTGGAGACCGAAATCAGGCTGGAAAAGGACACTATCGATCTCCTGAAAGCGGATTGGGCATTGCTGACCCAGCCCAATCGGCTGCATCGCCTCGTCAATGTCTATGGTTCCGAATTGCAGCTCGTGCCCACCCAGCCGACGCAACTGGCCATGCCTGCGGAACTGCCCATGCCGCGATCGCAGCTTCCGCAGCCTGAAACCACGATCGAAGACCTGATCGCCAGCGCCGGCGGCGAAGTGGCGGCAGCCATCAAGGGCGTTGACGCCGCCGCCAAATCCGCTCCCCAGCCGCGCATACCGGTGCCGTTGCCGCGCGGTGGCTTCCCCGTCGATATCATCTCAACCGGATCGGTGAATCGCTGATGTCTTTCCTCTCCCGCATCATGGTCTTGAAGAGCCGGGCGCATTTTTCCGCCGGTGGACGCGGACGGCGTCCGGCCGAAACCGGTTCTTCCTTCGAGGGAACACGCAAGCGGAAGGCTGCCCAAGCGAAGAACCGCGTCGGCCTCATGATCCTAGGGTTTGCCGCCTTCTATTGCATCATCGGCGGCCGCTTGGTGCAGTACGGCCTCACCGAACCTGAAACGACGTCGAGCATCCTGCCCGCAGACCGGCTGATGGCCTCGCGTCCGGATCTCCTCGACCGCAACGGTGAGGTACTGGCCACCGATATCCGCACGGTCTCGCTGTTTGCCGAGCCGCACAAGATCGTCGATGCGGACGAGGTGATCGAAAAGCTTTCCACGGTCCTGCCGGATCTGGACGCCAAATCCATCTACTCCAAACTCAGGAGCAATTCGCGCTTCCAATGGCTGCGCCGTCAGCTCACGCCGAAGCAGCAGAGCCAGATTCTCGCGCTCGGCATTCCCGGTATCGGCTTCCGGCCGGAAAAGCGGCGCTTCTATCCGGGCGGAGCGACCGCGGCGCATGTGGTTGGGCACGTCAACATCGATAACCGCGGCGTGGCGGGCATGGAGCGTTACGTCGACAGCCAGGGGCTTGCCGACCTTGCAGCCGTCGGCATGACCTCGGACCAGCCGCTGGAGCCGGTGAAGCTTTCGATCGACCTGCGCGTCCAGGCGATCGTGCGCGAAGTCATCATGTCCTCGATCGACAAGTTCAAGGCGATTGGCGCCGGTGCGGTCGTGCTCGACGTTCATACCGGCGAGGTCCTCGCCATGGCGTCCGCGCCGGATTACGACCCCAACAACCCGGCCGCGGGCGCGGAGGAGGGATGGTTGAACCGCATGTCGAACGGCACGTTCGAAATGGGGTCCACCTTCAAGGCGTTCACGATCGCCATGGCGCTCGATTCCGGCAAGGTGAACATGAACGACAGCTTCGATGCGCGATATCCGATCCGCATCGGCGGCTTCACCATCAAGGATTTCCACGGCAAGGGCCGGTTCCTGACCGTTCCGGAAGTCTTTCAGTACTCCTCCAACATCGGCACCGCGAAAATGGCGGACGTCGTCGGCATCGAGGGGCACAAGGAATTCTTGACCAAGATCGGCCTGCTCAGCAAGATGCAGACCGAGTTGCCGGAAGTGGCCCAGCCGAGCCAGCCGCGAACCTGGAAGAAGATCAACTCCATTACGATCTCCTTCGGCCACGGGGTTTCGACTACGCCTCTGCAGACGGCGGTTGCCGGTGCGGCCCTGGTCAATGGCGGCAAGCTGGTCGAGCCGACCTTCCTGCCGCGCACGCGCGAGCAGGCCGATCTCGTCGCCACTCAGGTACTCAAGCCATCCACCAGTGATGGGATGCGCTATCTGTTTCATTGGAACGGCATCAAGGGGTCGGGCAGGAACGCTCGCGTCGAAGGCTTCAACGTCGGTGGAAAGACCGGCACGGCGGACAAGGTCGTCAATGGCCGCTATGTCCACGACAAGAACTTCAACGCCTTCCTTGCCGCCTTTCCGATCGACAATCCGCAATATGTCGTGCTGACCTTCATCGACGAACCGAAGACCGACAAGGGCAACGGCGCGGCACTTGCCGGTACCTCCGCGGCTCCGATGGCGCACGACATCATCAGCCGTTCGGGTGCTATTCTCGGTGTAAAGCCCAAATTCGGCGATGACGGTTCTGCCCTGCTTGTGTCTTATTAGGAGATAACAAAGTTAGCGGACGATTCGCGGGTGAGCGGTTTCTCCGCTGGGAAAATGGAAGTGCAGCCGATGAAATTGCGAGACCTTGCCGGACAGGATTTCCCCGAAATAGCCGGTTCGCTTTCGGGGCCGGTCGGCGATATCGACATCACCGGTCTTTCCTCGGATAGTCGCAAGATCAAACCGGGCATGCTGTTTGCCGCGCTGGCCGGCAGCAAGGCGGACGGCGCGTCCTATATCGGCGATGCGGCAGCACGTGGTGCTGCGGTAGTGCTTTCCGCCCATGCCAGCGATATCGGCATTCCGGTGCTTTCCGTTGCCAATCCCCGTAGGCTTCTGGCGCTTGCCGCCGCGCGCTTCTACGGTGCGCAGCCGAAGACCATGGTGGCGGTGACCGGCACGGCCGGCAAGACATCCGTTGCTTCCTTCACGCGCCAGATATGGGCGCATGCCGGTCTTGCCGCCGCCCAGATCGGCACCACCGGCGTCATTTCCCCGCTCCGCAACATTTATGGCTCGCTGACGACACCCGATCCCATCGAGCTCCAGGCGCTTCTTGCCGAACTGGCGTCCGAGGGCGTCACCCACGCGGCGATGGAGGCATCCAGCCACGGTCTCGACCAGAGCCGTCTCGACGGTGTGCGTCTTTCTGCGGGTGCGTTCACCAATCTCGGCCGCGACCACATGGATTACCATCCGACGGTCGAAAGCTACATGGCGGCGAAGATGCGCCTGTTCGATACGCTGCTGCCGAAAGGCGCGCCGGCGGTCATCTTCGCCGACGATGCCTGGTCGGACGATGCCTGGTCGGACGAGGCGGTCCGGGTGGCCAGGGCTGCCGGCTTGGATGTGCGCACGGTCGGCCGCAAAGGAGATTATCTCAGCCTGAAGCGGGTCGAGCATTTCCGACACAAACAGATGGCGGAAGTGCACCTCGGCGACGATATCTTCGAGGTGGATATCCCGCTTGCCGGCGATTTCCAGGTTGCGAACGCCCTGGTGGCGGCAGGACTTGCGATCTCCACCGGGGTTCCGGCCTCGGTCGCTTTTGCCGCGCTCGAGAAACTGCAGGGCGCTTCCGGGCGGCTCGAGCTGGTCGGACATACCGCAGACGGGGCGCTTGCCTATGTCGATTATGCCCATAAGCCGGATGCCCTGGAAAATGTGCTGGCCTCCGTTCGGCCGTTCACCACGGGCCGTGTGATCGTGGTCTTCGGCTGCGGTGGAGACCGCGACAAGGGAAAGCGGCCGATCATGGGCGAGGTGGCGACCCGGCTGGCCGATGTCGTCATCGTCACCGACGACAATCCGCGTTCCGAGGTTCCTGAGGTCATCCGGTCGGAGATCATGGCGGCCGCGCCCGGTGCCATCGAGATCGGCGACCGGGCGGAAGCGATCCGCCACGCCATAGGCATGCTGCATTCGGGCGACACGCTGATCGTGGCCGGCAAGGGCCATGAGGAGGGCCAGACGATCGGCAGCACAGTCCTGCCGTTTTCGGATCATGTCGAAGTACGCAAGGCACTGGAGGAGCTGAAACCATGAGCTGGTTGTGGACCTCTGAGGAGATGGCGGCCATCATGGATGGCCGTCCGGTTGGCTCGTTGCCTGCCGGAATCACCGGAATTTCGATAGACAGCCGATCGATCGGCGCGGGTGAGGCGTTTTTTGCCATCAAGGGCGATCGGGTCGACGGCCATGATTTCGCAAGCATCGCGGTGGCAAACGGCGCATCCCTGATCGTCGTCAGCGAAGGCAAACTGCCGGCGCTTGGCCGCATCATCGTGCCGATGATTGTCGTGGAGGACGTGCTCGCGGCGCTCGGCAAACTGGCGATCGCGGCAAGGGAGCGCAGCCGCGCGCATATCGTGGCGATCACGGGCTCGGTCGGTAAGACGACGACCAAGGAGATGCTGCGCCATGTGCTTGCTCCGTCCGGCAAGGTGCATGCGGCGGTCGCATCCTTCAACAATCACTGGGGCGTGCCTTTGACGCTCGCCCGCATGCCCGCGGACACCGACTACGGCGTCTTCGAGATCGGCATGAATCACCCGGATGAAATCCGCCCCTTGGTGAAGATGGTGCGTCCTCACGTGGCGATCGTCACGACCATCGCCGCCGCCCATCTCGGCCATTTCAATAACCTGGAGGAGATTGCTGCCGCCAAGGCCGAGATCTTCGAAGGTATCGAAGCGGGCGGGGCGGCCGTCCTCAACCGTGACAACAAGCAATTCGGCTTCTTGGAAAAGGCCGCCCAGGAGGCGGGGATCGCGCGCATCTATACTTTCGGCCAGCATGCCAAGGCCGATTTCCGGCTGGCGGATTTCGACGGGAATGCCGAAAGCTCGACCGTCTGGGCCACGATTTCCGGCGACACCATGGAGGTCCATATCGGAGCTCCCGGTCGTCATATCGCCGAAAATGCGATGGCGGCGCTCGGTGCGGCCATGCTGGTCGGCGCCGACATGGCGAAGGCCGCGGAAGCGCTCGAGCAACTGAGGCCGGTCAAGGGCCGGGGAGAGCGGCATCGCCTGGGTATCGGCGAAGGACATCTGACGCTGATCGACGAAAGTTACAATGCGAACCCCGCATCCATGCGGGCGGCCATAGCCCTGCTTGCGGCAACCGAGCCGGAGCTTACCGGCCGGAGAATCGCGGTACTCGGCGATATGCTGGAGATGGGTGAACATTCCGCCCGCGTCCACGAGGATCTGGCGGGGCCGCTGCTCGCTGCCGGTATCGAGCATGTCTGGCTCGCCGGCGCGGAAATGGCTGCGCTCAAAGACGCGCTTCCCGAGAGCGTTCATGTGGAATACCGCCCGACCACGGCGGAGCTTGTGGATTTTATCGTCCGTTCGGTCATTCCCGGAGACGTGGTGATGGTCAAATCGTCGCTCGGTCTCGGTTTCGGCAAGATCGTTGCGGCGCTGCTTGACAACTATCCGGCATTTTCCGACACGGAGCGCCAACATTAAAACGGCTTCGAGAAAGGGCCTTCATGCTGATCTGGCTTGTGCAACTGGCGGATAGCTTTCAATTCTTCAATCTCTTTCGCTACATCACCTTCCGCACCGGTGGCGCCCTTTTTACCTCGGCCCTCATCGTTTTCCTCTTTGGCCCCCGGATGATCGCCTCCCTTCGCATTCGCCAGGGAAAAGGTCAGCCGATTCGGGCGGATGGTCCGCAGACCCATTTCAAGAAAGCCGGCACGCCGACCATGGGCGGCCTGATGATCCTGACCGGCATCGTCGGCGGGGCGCTGCTGTGGTCTGATCTTTCCAACGTCTACGTCGTCGCGACGCTGCTGGTGACCCTCGGTTTCGGGGCCATCGGCTTTTATGACGACTATCTCAAGGTCACCAAGCAGAGCGACAAGGGGTTTTCCGGCAAGGCTCGTCTCGGCATCGAGTTCGTGATCGCCGCGATCGCGGTCTTCTTCATGATGCGCGTGGCGCTTGCCACCGGGCAATCCGCCAATCCGACCCTCGGCTCGTCGATCGCCTTTCCCTTCTTCAAGGACTTCCTGATCGATCTCGGCATCTTTTTCATGTTGTTCGGCGGGTTCGTCATCGTAGCGGCCGGTAATGCGGTCAATCTCACGGACGGGCTGGACGGCCTCGCCATCGTGCCGGTGATGATCGCTGCCGCCTCATTCGGCGTCATCGCTTATCTTTCGGGCAACGCCGTCTTCGCAAACTATCTGCAGATCAATTTCGTGCCCGGCACGGGAGAGCTCGCCGTGATCCTCGGTGCGGTGATCGGCGCGGGGCTCGGTTTCCTCTGGTTCAACGCGCCGCCGGCCGCGATCTTCATGGGAGACACCGGCTCGCTGGCGCTCGGCGGCCTCATCGGTTCGGTTGCGGTCGCAACCAAGCATGAGATCGTCATGGCGATCATCGGCGGCCTCTTCGTGATAGAGACGCTCTCGGTCATCATCCAGGTCGGTTTCTTCAAGATGACCGGGCGGCGGGTGTTCCTGATGGCGCCGATCCACCACCACTTCGAAAAACTGGGATGGACGGAAAGCCAGGTGGTGATCCGCTTCTGGATCATCGCCGTCGGGCTCGCCATGCTCGGCCTTTCGACGCTCAAGCTGCGGTAAGAGCGATGATCCCGGTCACGACATTCAAGGACAGGAAAGTCGCTCTCTTCGGGCTCGGCGGTTCCGGCCTTGCCACTGCCAAGGCGCTGGTTGCAGGCGGAGCCGTAGTGGTCGCCTGGGACGACAATCCGGACAGCGTCGCCAAGGCGGCGGGCGAGGGGATCGGGACCGCGGATCTTCGCACCATCGACTGGCCGGCCATGGCCGCCTTCGTGCTCTCTCCCGGCGTGCCACTCACTCATCCCAAGCCGCATTGGAGTGTCGACCTGGCGCGCGCCGCGGGCGTCGAAATCATCGGCGACGTGGAGCTTTTCGTGCGCGAGCGCCGGGCGCATGCGCCCTATTGCCCGTTCATCGCGATCACCGGCACGAATGGGAAATCCACGACCACTGCCCTGATCGCCCATATCCTGAAATCGAGCGGGCGAGACACGCAGCTCGGCGGCAATATCGGCACCGCCATCCTGACCCTCGATCCGCCGAAGGCGGAGCGCTATTTCGTGGTCGAGTGCTCCTCTTATCAGATCGATCTTGCGCCGACGCTGAATCCCACCGCCGGCATCCTGCTCAACCTGACGCCCGACCATCTCGACCGCCATGGAACCATGCAGCATTACGCGGACATCAAGGAGCGGCTGGTTGCAGGCAGCGCGACGGCCGTCATCGGGGTGGATGACAGCTACTCGGCGCTGATCGCCGACCGCATCGAGCGTGCCGGCGTGCCGGTCCGGCGGATTTCGAAACGCAACGTGACCGCCGAAGGGCTCTATGCGGAAGGCAGCCGGATCATCGAGGCGCATGGCGGAACGTCTTCGCTTTTCATCGATCTCGATGGCATCCAGACCCTCAAGGGCGGCCATAATGCTCAGAATGCCGCTGCGGCGATCGCAGCCTGCCTTGCCGTCGGCGTCTCCGCGGAGGACATTCGCGCTGGACTGAAATCCTTCCCCGGATTGAAGCACCGCATGCAACCTGTCGGTCGGCGCGGCCATGTCGTCTTCGTCAACGATTCCAAGGCCACCAATGCCGATGCTGCAGCCCCGGCACTTTCCAGCTATGACCGCATCTACTGGATTGCCGGTGGGTTGCCGAAGGAGGGCGGGATCGCAAGCCTCGCTCCACTCTTTCCACGTATCGTCAAGGCTTATCTGATCGGGGAGGCTGCGCCGGCCTTTGCAGCAACGCTCGGCGAAACGGTTTCTTACGAGATATCCGGTACGCTTGAACGCGCCGTTGCTCATGCGGCCGCGGATGCGGAGAGTAACGGCGAGGCTTCTGCCGTCATGTTGTCGCCGGCCTGCGCGAGCTTCGATCAGTACAAGAATTTCGAAGTGCGTGGCGATGCCTTCGTCAAGCATGTCGCAGGCCTGGACGGTGTCACGATGCTGATCGAGACGGGAAAGGGGAACTGACAGATGGTAAGCCGCGCAGACCGTGGGCCGCTCGCAGACTGGTTCTGGACGATCGACCGTTTCTTTCTCGCCGCCTTCGTGCTGCTCATGGGGCTCGGCTTCATGCTTTCCTTCGCGGCCTCTCCGCCGGTTGCCGAAAGGCTCGGCCTCGATAGCTTCCACTTCGTCGAGCGGCATGCCGTTTTTGTGATACCGTCGCTGGTGGTGATGATCGGCCTTTCCTTCATGTCGCCCCGGCAGGTGCGGCGAGCGGCGATCATCCTGCTGATCGTCTCCATCAGCATGATGGTGCTGGCGCTGTTCTTCGGCGTCGAGGTCAAGGGATCGCGGCGCTGGATCTCGATCGGCAGCTTTTCCATTCAGCCATCGGAATTCATGAAACCCGCTTTCGTGGTGGTCTGCGCCTGGCTTTTCGCCGAGCATGCGCGGCAACCGGAAATTCCCGGCAATCTCTTCGCCATCATCCTCTTCGGCATCGTCGCTGCCCTGCTGGTCGCCCAGCCGGACCTCGGCCAGACCATTCTGACGAGCGTGGTCTGGGGAGGCATGTTCTTCATGGCCGGCATGCCCTGGCTTTGGATCGTGGTGCTCGGCGGCTTCGGGGCCGGCGGTCTTCTCGCGGCTTACTACATGCTGCCGCACGTGACCTCCCGTTTCGACAAGTTCCTGACCGGCGAAGGCGATCGCTTCCAGGTGGAGACGGCGCGCGACGCCATCATCCGGGGAGACTGGTTCGGGCAGGGACCGGGCGAAGGCGTCGTCAAGCGCATCCTGCCGGACAGCCATACGGACTTCATATTCTCCGTGGCCGCGGAGGAGTTCGGTATCGTCTTCTGCATGGCGCTGGTGGCGATTTTCGCCTTCATCGTGCTTCGCGGCCTCAATCACGCCTTCAAGGAGCGCGATGACTTCAACCGCTTCGCGGTCGCGGGCCTGGTGTTGCAGATCGGCATGCAATCGATGATCAATATCGGCGTCAACCTGGAGCTTATGCCTGCCAAGGGCATGACCTTGCCGCTGATCTCCTACGGCGGCTCGTCCATGATCGCGATCTGCGTGACGGCCGGATTCATTCTCGCGCTGACGCGTCACCGCCCCGAAAAACGGGCCCAAGAGCGGAGCCTTTTCCGCGTCGGCCACGGTGTTCCGGCGGAGTAAAGGAACAATGACCAAAGGCATCATCCTGCTTGCCGCCGGTGGCACCGGCGGCCATGTATTTCCCGCCGAGGCCCTAGGGCACGAGCTCAGGGCGCGGGGTTATTCCGTTCACCTCGTCACGGACAGCCGTGCGGAACGTTTTGCCGGCAAGTTTCCGGCGGACGAAATCCATGTCGTGCCGTCGGCGACGCTCGCGTCGAAGAATCCGGTCGCGCTGCTTCGGACCGGTTGGAAGCTCTGGACGGGGCTGCGCGTCGCGCGCCGGCTGATCGGGCGCCTGAAGCCTGTCGCCGTGGTCGGTTTCGGCGGCTATCCGACGGTGCCGCCGCTGATGGCGGCGACCTCCATGGGCGTTCCGTCGATGCTCCACGAGCAGAATGCGGTGATGGGCCGGGCGAACAAGGCTTTGGCCGGCAAGGTGCAGGCGATCGCCGGCGGGTTCCTCCCGGAAAACACCGGGCCCTATGCAGCCAAGACCGTCACCACCGGCAATCCTGTACGTCCCGCCGTGCTGGAGGCAGCAAAGACACCCTATGCGCCATCACGCGGGGATGAGCCGTTCCGGCTCGTCGTCTTCGGTGGCAGCCAGGGTGCGCAGTTCTTCTCCTCCGCCGTGCCGACGGCGCTCAGCCTGCTTGCGGAGCCGGAGCGCAAGCGTCTCGTGGTTACGCAGCAGGCACGGCCGGAGGATGCAGACCGGGTGAATTCCTGCTTCGCCAAGCTGCAGGCGCCGGCGGAAGTGTCGTCCTTCTTCACCGACATGGCAGAACGTCTTGCGGCGACGCATCTGGTGGTCTGCCGCTCCGGGGCCTCGACGGTGTCGGAGATCTCGGTGATTGGCCGCCCCGCCATTCTCGTTCCTTATCCTTACGCGCTCGATCATGATCAGGCGGCCAATGCGGCGGCGCTTGTCGCGACCGGAGGTGCCGAAGTTGTGGCGCAATCCGATCTTTCTCCGGATCGGCTTGCCGCGATGATCTCGGCGGCCATGAAAGACCCGGAACGTCTCGAAAAGATGGCGGCCGCGGCAAAGCAGGCAGGGCGACCCGACGCGACGGGCTTGCTGGCGGACATGGTTGTGGCTATTGCCGAGCGTAAGCCGATTTCAGTTATCAAAGGAGTACATGCATGAAGCTGCCGAAGGCCATCGGGCTCGTCCATTTCATCGGCATCGGCGGGATCGGCATGAGCGGCATTGCCGAAGTGCTGCACAATCTCGGCCACCGCGTGCAGGGATCGGACCAGGCCGACGGCGCCAACGTGCAGCGACTGCGCGACAAGGGCATTCCGGTCTTCGTGGGACATCAGGCGGAAAACCTGGGCGATGCGGAAGTGGTCGTCGTCTCGACCGCCATCAAGAAGAATAATCCGGAACTCGTCGCCGCGCGTGAAAAATCGCTGCCGATCGTCCGTCGCGCCGAAATGCTCGCCGAACTGATGCGCTTCCGCAATGCGATCGCCATCGGCGGCACGCACGGCAAGACGACCACCACCTCGATGGTGGGTGCGCTGTTGGAGGCAGGCGGGCTCGACCCGACCGTCATCAATGGCGGCATCATCAATGCGTACGGCACCAATGCCCGCATGGGCGAGGGCGAGTGGATGGTGGTGGAAGCCGACGAATCGGACGGCACCTTCCTGAAGCTGCCCGCGGATGTCGCGGTCGTCACCAATATCGACCCCGAACATCTGGACCATTACGGAAATTTCGATGCGGTGCGAGCGGCCTTCCGGCAATTCGTCGAGAACGTGCCTTTCTACGGCTTCGGCGTGCTCTGCCTCGATCATCCCGAGGTACAGGCGCTCGTCGGACGTATCGAGGATCGCAAGATCATCACCTATGGAGAAAATCCGCAGGCGGATGTGCGCTTCTCCAACGTCCGCATGGAGGGAACGCTCTCGATCTTCGATGTGGAAATACGCCGCCGCCGCACGGGCGAGGTCTTCAAATTCAGTGACCTGAAACTGCCGATGCCCGGCCGGCACAACATTTCCAATGCCACGGCGGCGATCGCTGTCGCCAATCGGCTCGGTATTCCGGAAGAAAGCATTCGCAAGGGGCTTGCCGCCTTCAGCGGTGTCAAAAGGCGTTTCACGCTCACGGGAAGCTGGAACGGCGTCCAGGTATTCGACGACTACGGCCATCATCCGGTAGAGATCAAAGCGGTGCTGAAAGCAGCACGCGAAGCCTGCCAGGGCCGCGTCATCGCGGTGCACCAGCCGCATCGCTATACGCGCCTCGCGAGCCTGTTCGAGGATTTTGCCAATTGCTTCAATGATGCCGATAGCATCATACTGGCGCCGGTATATGCGGCCGGCGAGGAGCCGATCGAAGGCGCCAATTCCGAAGCGCTGGTCACGCGTATCCGATCGGGCGGTCATCGCGATGTGCGATATATATCCTCTCCGGCGGAACTCGCATCGATTGTATCAGGCATTGCGGAACCGGGTGATTTCGTGGTTCTTCTGGGGGCTGGCAATATCACGCAGTGGGCGGCGGCATTGCCAAGGGAACTGGAAAGTATTTCGGGACAGTGAGAATGAAACAGGTGAACGGGGAAAAACTGCTGGCGTCGCTTGGAGAAGGCGTCAAGGAATTGCGTGGACGTCTGACGCCGGACGCTCCCATGGATCGCGTGACCTGGTTCCAGGCGGGCGGCCTTGCGGAGCTGATGTTCCAGCCGCACGACGTCGATGACCTCGTCGCTTTTCTCAAAATTCTTCCCAAAGACGTACCGCTGACGGTCGTGGGCGTCGGCTCCAACCTGCTGGTTCGCGACGGTGGTATTCCGGGTGTGGTCCTGCGGCTTTCCGCCAAGGGGTTCGGCCAGGTCGATCTCGCCGGCGAGAACCGCATCCAGGCGGGTGCGATCTGCCCCGACAAGCACATTGCCGCCATGGCGATGGACAATGGTATCGGCGGGTTCGCATTCTACTACGGCATTCCCGGATCGATCGGCGGAGCGCTGCGCATGAATGCCGGTGCCAACGGCGGCGAGACCTCCCAACGGGTCGTCGAGGTCCATGCGGTCGACCGCAAGGGCAACAAGCATGTGCTCACCAACGCCGACATGGGCTATAGCTATCGCCATTCCTCGGCTGCCACGGACATGATTTTCACCCATGCGGTCTTCGAGGGCTATCCCGAAGATCGTGCAAAGATCCGCGCTGATATGGATGCTGTCCGTCAACATCGCGAAACGGTGCAGCCAATCAAGGAAAAGACCGGCGGTTCGACCTTCAAGAATCCAGAGGGCCATTCTGCCTGGAAGCTCATCGACGAAGCTGGCGGGCGCGGGCTCATGAGCGGTGGAGCGCAGATGTCCTCGCTTCACTGCAACTTCATGATCAATATCGGGTACGCCACCGGTTACGATCTCGAATATCTCGGGGAGACGGTGCGCCAGCGCGTCTTCGAACATTCGGGAATCAAGCTCGAATGGGAGATCAGGCGACTCGGTATCTTCATGCCGGGGCGTGAAGTGAAGCCGTTCCAGGGCGCGACCAGCGAATAAGTAACGCTGCCGATGCCTCGGTTACCGGGGCATCGATAATTCTTAGATGAATCGAATCAGTTCGTTGCCGGGGTTTCTTAACGAAACTCCTTAGCACTTTTCCAAGTTTCCGCTTCGCCGAAAGCCACCCGCTGCCTGTCCAAGTTGCATTTCGTCAATCTTGTTGCATAGTCATGAGGCAGTGACGACTCGTGCCCTCTCCCCGGCGTGAGCCGGAGGGGCACACTATGTGGGGGTTCTCGATGTTTAAGAAGCTTTCTGCTGAGTTCTTTGGTACATTCTGGCTTGTATTCGGGGGATGCGGGAGCGCCGTCTTGGCCGCCGCCTATCCCGATCTGGGTATCGGTTTTGTAGGCGTATCCCTGGCTTTCGGCCTCACAGTCCTGACCATGGCCTATGCCGTCGGCGGCATTTCCGGTGGTCATTTCAATCCTGCGGTATCGGTCGGTCTGACGGTGGCCGGCAGATTTCCGGCAGCTAGCCTCGTACCCTACATCATCGCCCAGGTGGTGGGGGCTGTGGTCGCAGCTTTCGTGCTCTACCTGATCGCTTCGGGTAAGGCCGATTTCCAGCTCGGCGGTTTTGCGTCCAATGGCTATGGCGAACATTCGCCCGGTGGCTATTCATTGACCTCCGCGCTGGTGGCGGAAGTAGTCCTTACAGGCTTCTTCATCTTCATCATCCTCGGGGCTACGGGCTCCAGGGTTCCGGCCGGCTTTGCTCCGATCGCGATCGGCCTCGCTTTGACGCTGATCCATCTGATCTCGATCCCGGTCACCAACACCTCCGTCAATCCGGCTCGGTCGACCGGTGTGGCGGTGGTTGCCGGAGGCTGGGCGCTCGGCCAGCTTTGGCTGTTCTGGGTTGCGCCGATCGTCGGTGCGGTGCTCGGCGCGGTGGCTTGGAAACTGGTGGATGATAGCGAAGAAGCGGCGGCTGCGAAGGTTACCGGGGCTCCACGCTCCGCTTGAAGAAGGCGCTCCGCTTAAAGAAAAAAGCCCGCGATACCAATGGTTTCGCGGGCTTTTCTTTTATCTTGAATCCGGCTTTGAGTTAGACTTCGTCCTTGCCGGAGAGCAGGATGCAGGCGAGCGTGATGACCGCCGAAAGGCCGAGATAATAGCCTACATAGGTCATGCCGTAATTCGCCTGCAGCCAGGTGGCGACATAGGGCGCCAGCGAGGCGCCGAAGATGCCGGCGAAGTTGAAGGTGATCGACGAGCCGGTATAGCGCACGGCGGTGGGGAAAGGTGCGGCGAGCGCCGTCCCGATCAGGCCGTAGGTCATACCCATCAGCAGCATGGCGAGCGCCGAGAAGGCGAAGATCGATGCTTCACCGCCAGTCATCAGCCCCGGCAGGAAGAACGAGAAGATGCCGATCAGGACGGTCGTGAGAATCAGCATCTCGCGACGGCCGAAGCGATCGCCCAGCTTGCCGATGATGGGGATGAAGATGCCGAAGACGATGGAGCCGAGGATCTGGACCTCGAGCGCCTCGATGAACGGCATCTGCAATATCTTGACGTTGTAGGAGAGCAGATAGGCCGAACCGATATAGAAGAGCACGAAGGTGGCGAGCGCCACGAAAGTGCCGAGCACGAGGCTGCGCTTGTGATTGCGGAAGAGTTCCGCGACCGGCACTTCCACGCGCTCCTGCCTGTCGATCGTCTTCTGGAAGGCCGGCGTTTCGGTGATCGAAAGCCGGACCCACAGGCCAAGCACGATCAGGAGGATGGAGGCCAGGAAGGGCACGCGCCAGCCCCAGCTCAGAAGCGCTTCCTGCGACATGAAGTGCAGCAGCACCCAGAACATACCCGAGGAGAGGAAGAGGCCGACCGGCGCGCCGAGCTGCGGGAACATGCCGTACCAGCTCCGCTTGCCGGGAGGTGCGTTCTCCGTGGCGAGCAGAACTGCGCCGCCCCATTCTCCGCCGAGGCCGAAGCCCTGACCGAACCGGCAAAGCGCCAGAAGCAGAGGCGCGGCCACGCCGATCGTCTCATAGGACGGCAGAAGGCCGATCACGACCGTGGAAATACCCATGGTGAGCAGGGCGGCCACGAGTGTCGTCTTGCGACCGATGCGGTCGCCGAAGTGCCCGAAGACGATCGCGCCGAGCGGGCGGGCGAAGAAAGCGATCGAGAATGTCGCGAAGGAGGCGAGAAGTGCGGTGGTCGGGTCACTGTTCGGGAAGAACAGGGTCGGGAAAACCAGCACTGCGGCCGTGGCGTAAACATAGAAATCGAAAAATTCGATCGTCGTGCCGACCAGACTGGCCGTCAGGACTCGTGCAGGGGAGTTCAATGCAACAGGTTCTAACGGCTCAGCGGACGGCGATACTGTCGGTATCGCATTGGTCATCGCTGTATCCAATTAAGAGGGATTGTAGGCGGCTCTTGGGAGGGCCGGGTCGGCCATAGCGCAATTTTTCGAAAACCAAAATAGAAAAGACGCAATAAGAGAAAAGAAAAAGCGCGCGATCGTGTCAGGAATCGCTCCGGCACATGCGCGGGCCCTGCCTTGAGGGATTCGACCGCTCCTGGCGGTTCCCATTTAAGGTCTCGTCTGAACGGTGCGGAATTTGCCCTTTCATTTCATTGGCTTCGGGTGCGTGGTTAACCAAGGTAAACGATTTGTTAACCATATTCGGGCACTAATGCAGCCATGTCTGAAGGGCGGCGGGAATCGCAATCTCCGGACAGGTTGACGCAAGAGCGGCAGCGTACAAGCGTGGTCCTTTTTTCTCGGGGAGTGATCGATGACTGACAAGCATGTGGCTGTTTTGATGGGAGGCTTTTCCTCCGAGCGGCCCGTCAGCCTGTCATCGGGAAATGCCTGCGCAAAGGCGCTGGAGGAAGAAGGTTATCGCGTCACCCGCGTCGATGTCGGTCGCGACGTTGCGGCGGTTCTTTCCGAACTGAAGCCGGATGTCGCGTTCAATGCGCTGCATGGTCCTTTCGGAGAGGACGGGACGATCCAGGGCATCCTCGAATATCTCGAAATTCCTTATACGCATTCCGGCGTGCTCGCCTCGGCGCTCGCCATGGACAAGCATCAGGCGAAACATGTTGCCAGGGCGGCGGGTGTTCCGGTTGCTGAGGCCAAGGCGATGAGCCGCTTCGATATCGGCAATACCCATCCGATAAAGCCTCCCTATGTGGTGAAGCCGGTCCGGGAGGGGTCTTCCTTCGGCGTCGTGATCGTCAAGGAAGATCAGTCTCATCCGCCGCAGGTCATTACCTCGTCGGAGTGGCGCTACGGCGATCGCGTCCTTGTCGAGCGCTACATCTATGGGCGCGAGTTGACCTGCGGCGTCATGGGTGACGTGGCGCTCGGTGTCACCGAGGTGGTGCCGGTCGGCAACGCCTTCTACGATTACGATGCGAAATACGCGGCGGGTGGCTCGAAGCATGTCATTCCGGCGCAGATTTCACCGAATATTTACCAAAAGATACAAACACTGGCTCTCAAGGCGCATCAGGCGATGGGTTGCCGGGGCGTGAGCCGCTCCGATTTCCGCTACGACGACCGTTTCTCCGAGAGTGGTGAGGTCATTTGGCTGGAGATTAATACGCAGCCCGGCATGACCCCGACGTCGCTGGTGCCTGAAATGGCCGCTCATGCTGGCCACTCCTTTGGTGAACTTGTCCGTTGGATGGTGGAGGACGCGTCGTGCTTGCGTTGATCGGCAAAAGGGCGGGCGGACCGCGCAGCCGTAATCGAGAGGCCTATGTGGGTGGTGAGGATCGTCGGGTTCTGCCGCGTCCGCTGCGTCGCGTCGTTCGCTTCTGTGTCAGCCTCGCGACTGGCCGCATCCATATCCCGGCGCATACCGGAACCGTTGCCACGTTTGCCTTTCTCGGCGCGACTGGTCTCTATGGCATGTCGGTCGGCGGGCATGGTCAGTCTGTTGCTCAGGCTTTGACCGCTTCGGCCGGGTTCGCCATCGAAGACGTTCGGGTTTCCGGCAACAACGAGACTTCGGAGATCGATATTCTCCAGCTTCTCGGGCTCGACGGCACGACGTCGCTGCTGGCTCTCGATGTCGAGGCTGCGCGCCGCAAGCTTTCGGAGCTTCCCTGGGTAGAGTATGCGGAGGTTCGCAAGGTTTATCCCAGGACCATCGAGGTCACCCTCAAGGAGCGTCAGGCGTTCGGGATCTGGCAGCACGGCTCCGAGCTTTCGCTGATCGAGCGCAATGGCAGCGTGATCGCGCCGCTGCGGGACAGCAAGTTCGCTTCCCTGCCGCTTTTCGTCGGCCGCGATGCGGAGCAGGCTGCGGCCTCCTTCGAGGAGGAGCTGGCCGGGTGGCCGGAAATCAGGCAGCGGGTGCGCGCCTATGTTCGCGTCGCCGGCCGCCGTTGGGATCTGCATCTCGACAACGGCATCGTCCTGAAGCTGCCGGAAAGCAACATCCACAAGGCGCTTGCCGTTCTCTCCCGCCTGGAGGCGGAGCAGGGGGTTCTGGAGCGTGATATCGCGGCCGTGGATCTCAGGCTCGACGACCGCACGACCGTGCAGTTGACGGCGAGTGCCGACGAGCGGCGCAAGCAGGCGCTCGACGCGCGTACCAAGGCACTCAAGAAGGCGGGGCAGTCATGAGCCTTTTCGGGTCTTCCCATTTCGGTCTGCCGCGCTTGAAGCCGCTGTCTTCCAAGCGCAGCCACGTGGTCTCCGTACTCGATATCGGCTCGAGCAAGATCGTCTGCATGATCGGTCGGCTGACGCCGCGCCAGGAAAGCGAAATCCTGCCCGGTCGCACGCATAGCGTCGAGATCATCGGCATCGGGCACCAGCGTTCGCGGGGCGTGAAGTCCGGCGTGATCGCTGACCTCGATGCGGTGGAAGGCGTCGTGCGGCTGGCGGTGGACACCGCCGAGCGCATGGCCGGGCTCACCGTCGACAGTCTCATCGTCAATGTTTCGGCCGGCCGTCTGGCGAGCGACGTCTACACCGCCACTATCGATCTCGGCGGACAGGAGGTCGAAGCGGCCGACCTGCGCAAGGTATTGGTGGCCGCCAGCCAGCAGTCGCGCCGCCAGGAGCGTGCGATACTGCATTCGCTGCCGACCGGCTTTTCTCTCGACGGCGAGCGCGGCATTCGCGATCCGCAGTCGATGTTCGGCGATATCCTGGGCGTAGACATGCATGTGGTGACGGCCGAACAGGCCATGCTCAAGAACCTGGAGCTCTGCGTCAACCGTGCGCATCTCTCGGTCGAGGGCATCGTGGCCACGCCTTACGCAAGCGGGCTTGCGGCACTCGTGGATGACGAAGTCGAGCTTGGCTGCGCGGCGATCGACATGGGTGCCGGAACGACGACGATCTCGGTCTTTGCAGAAGGCCGGCTCGTTCACACCGACGCCATCGGTCTTGGTGGTCACCACGTGACGACCGATCTCGCGCGCGGCCTGTCGACCCGCATCGAGGATGCGGAGCGTCTGAAGGTCGTTCATGGTTCGGCGCTTTCCGCCGGTGCGGACGAGCGCGACCTGATCTCCATTCCGCCGATCGGCGAGGACGATCGCGATCAGCCGACCCAGGTTCCGCGGTCGCTGGTGACGCGGATCGTTCGTGCCCGCATCGAGGAAACGCTGGAGCTCATTCGCGACCGCATCCAGAAGTCGGGTTTCAGCCCGATCGTCGGCAAGCGCGTGGTGCTGACCGGAGGAGCGAGCCAGTTGACCGGCCTTGCGGAAACCTCCCGCAGGATTTTGGCCCGCAATGTCCGAATCGGCCGTCCGATGGGCGTCTCGGGTCTTCCGGCTGCCGCCAAGGGGCCGGCGTTTTCGACGGCCGTCGGGCTGATGATCTATCCGCAGGTCGCGGAACTGGAAACACATGCTTCGCAGAGCGGGCTCATCGCCTCGCTCGGCAACGGGAACGGCCGGCTGGCTCGCATGGGCCAATGGCTGAAAGAGAGTTTTTGACGTGCCGGAGTGGCGTTCGGACGTCAGAGAAGAGTTGAACGAATTGGCCCGATTGGCGACGCGGCCAGAAAAAAGAAGGAACTGGTAACATGACCATCAAGCTGCAGAAGCCTGATATTACCGAGCTGAAGCCACGGATCACCGTTTTCGGCGTCGGCGGTGGCGGCGGGAACGCCGTCAACAACATGATCACCGCAGGCCTTGAGGGCGTCGATTTCGTCGTCGCCAACACGGATGCTCAGGCGCTCAGCATGACGAAGGCCGAGCGCATCATTCAGATGGGCGTGCAGGTTACCGAGGGTCTCGGCGCCGGCTCCCAGCCGGAAGTCGGCCGCGCTGCAGCCGAAGAATGCCTCGATGAGATCATCGATCACCTCTCCGGCACGCACATGTGCTTCGTCACCGCCGGCATGGGCGGCGGCACCGGCACGGGCGCGGCTCCGGTCGTTGCGCAGGCGGCCCGGAACAAGGGCATTCTGACGGTCGGCGTCGTTACAAAGCCTTTCCACTTCGAAGGCGGCCGCCGCATGCGTCTCGCCGAAGAGGGTATTCAGGAACTGCAGAAGTCGGTCGATACGCTGATCGTCATTCCGAACCAGAACCTCTTCCGTATCGCCAACGACAAGACCACCTTCGCGGATGCCTTCGCGATGGCGGACCAGGTGCTCTATTCGGGCGTCGCCTGCATCACCGACCTCATGGTCAAGGAAGGCCTCATCAACCTCGACTTCGCCGACGTTCGCTCGGTGATGCGTGAAATGGGCCGCGCGATGATGGGTACCGGCGAAGCATCCGGCCAGGGCCGTGCGCTGCAGGCCGCGGAAGCCGCAATCGCCAACCCGCTGCTCGACGAAACCTCGATGAAGGGCGCTCAGGGCCTGCTGATCTCCATCACCGGCGGTCGCGACCTCACCCTCTTCGAAGTCGACGAAGCCGCGACCCGTATCCGCGAAGAAGTCGACCCGGATGCCAACATCATCCTCGGCGCGACCTTCGACGAGGCGCTCGAAGGCCTGATCCGCGTCTCCGTCGTTGCAACCGGCATCGATCGCAACGCCAGCCAAAACGATCTCCACGCGATGGAAATGCGTGCGGCCGCCAAGCCGATTATCCGTCCTTCCGCGGCCGTTGCTCCGGCATCGGCCGCAGTGCAGCCTGCAACGATGACGCAGGCACCCAAGACCGTCGACCCGATTGCCGAAACCATCCGTCAGGCAGAGGCCGACATGGAACGGGAGCTTGCCATCGCCGCAGCATCTCAGCCTGCCGCACCGCAGCCCGTCATGCAGCAGCCGCAGCAAGAGTTCCGTCCGCAAAGCCGGATCTTCGCTGCCGCGGCTCCGGCCGAAGCTCCCGCACCGGCTCCGGTCATGAACCGTCCGGCACCGCAGCCTTCCGTTGCTCAGGCTCATCACATGCAGGCGCAGCCGGCTCCGCGGATGGCTCAGCCGTATCATGAGCAAGCTACGGCTCCTGTCTCGCAGGTCGTGGAGCCGGTCCGCATGCCGAAGGTGGAGGACTTCCCGCCGGTGGTTAAGGCTGAGATGGAGCATCGCGCTCATCCCGTGCAGCATGTTCAGGAAGAGCGTGGTCCGATGGGCCTCCTGAAGCGAATCACGAATTCGCTCGGACGCCGCGAGGACGAGCCGGTCAACGCCGACATGACTGCTCCGGCTCCGAGCGCCGCCTCCCAGCAACGCCGGTCGCTTTCTCCGGAAGCGAGCCTTTACGCTCCTCGTCGCGGCCAGCTCGACGATCAGGGCCGGGCGGTTCCGCGGGCGGCCAGCCATCACGATGACGACCAGCTCGAAATCCCGGCGTTCCTGCGCCGCCAGTCGAACTGAGAAACGTCTTCTCCGCTATTGCGCAAAGGCCCGGATCACGTATCCGGGCCTTTGTCATTGAAGCTTTCGCCCACGCCGAAAAGCAAAGCCGGCTTCGTGGGTTAGCAACGTTACAATCCGAAACGAACAGTGATTTGGAATGTCCGAAGCGGGTGCGTATGTAGGAGCCTGAAAAAGGGCCCGGAAAAGCAAGTCCTCAGATTGGGGTGATTACCGGGTGACAAGAATTCCGGCTCTCGGGCCGGCAAAAAGAAGGCAGTAAGTAATGACCATCGGACTACTTGGTTTCCAGACGACAATCGCCGCACCTGTCACCTTGACGGGAATCGGCGTTCATTCGGGAAGCTCCGTCGGCATTACCTTCCAGCCTGCGGAAGCCGGTACCGGCATCGTCTTCAGCCGTAACTTCGAAGATGGCAGCGTCGCCGAATATCGCGCGGTTTCCTCGCAGGTGGGCAACACCGATCTTTGCACCGTATTGGGCACTTCGCTGGCTCGCTCGGTTGCGACCATCGAGCACGTGATGGCCGCCCTCTATTCGCTCGGCATCGACAATGTCGTCGTGGAGGTAGATGGCGGCGAAATGCCGATCATGGACGGCAGTTCCCATCCCTTTATCGAGGCGATCGAGCAGGTCGGAATCGTCAATCTCGGCATCAAGCGGCGCTACATTCGCGTCGTGAAGCCGGTGCGTATCGAATCGGGCGCATCCTGGTCGGAGTTCCGTCCCTATGACGGCACCCGTTTCGAGGTGGAGATCGATTTTGCGTCCCCGCTGATCGGCCGGCAGACGTGGAAGGGTGACCTGACGGCGGCAACCTTCAAGCAGGAACTGGCCCGCGCCCGTACCTTCGGCTTCATGCGTGATGTCGAGCGCCTGTGGGCAGCCGGCTATGCGCTCGGCTCTTCGCTTGAGAATTCCGTCGTGATCTCCGACGACGATACGGTCGTCAACATCGAAGGCCTGCGTTTCGAGGACGAATTCGTGCGTCATAAGACGCTCGATGCCGTCGGCGACCTGGCACTTGCCGGCGCGCAGTTCATCGGCTGCTACCGTTCCTATCGCGGCGGCCACAAGATGAACGCCAATGCATTGAAGGCGCTGCTGAGCGACCCGACCGCTTACGAGGTGGTCGAGGCTCCGTCGCGCAGCCAGCGTGTGCGGGCAGGGGAGTTCGTGCCGGTCAGCATGCCGGAATTCGCCCCCTGGGCGGGTTGATAAGTTTCGCCGCAGTAGACCTGGCCGCTTCCCCGGAAGCGGCCTTTTCTTTTGTGTGGAAGTATTTGGATGTAGCCATTTGAGGCCTCAAAGGGTTACGAATGCCACAAAATTGCGTTAATGCGCCATCATTGCGTTGCTCTCTCTTTGCTTTTATGGCTAGAGCAGAGGGCTTTTAAGCGCGGGACGAGCGGGAAGTATCGAATGACTTATGCAAGGTCTGCTGGAATGCGTGGAACGGCGCGGTTGGCGCTCGTTTCGCTGATGCTCATGGGCGCCGGTTTCGGCGTGACCGCGTGCCAGTCCGACAAGGACATCGACATCACCAAGCTCGGCTTTGAAAGCGATCCGCCGGAAACCCTGTATAACCAGGGTCTCGCCAATATGAAGGCGGGCAACATCGCCGAAGCGAGCCGCAAGTTCGACTCCATCGACCGGCAGCATCCGTTCACCGAATGGGCGCGCAAGGCTCTGGTGATGAGCACTTTCAGCAAGTACCGGCTCGGCCAGAACGACGAGGCCATCAAGACCGGTAACCGTTATCTGGCCCAATATCCGCAATCCAAGGATACTGCCTATGTGCAGTATCTCGTCGGGCTTTCCTATTCCAAGCAGATCGCTGACGTGACGCAGGACCAGCGCGCTGCCGGCCGCACCATCGAAGCGATGAGCAAGGTCGTCAACGACTATCCGGATTCGGAATATGTCGAGGACGCGCAGGCCAAGATCCGATTCGCTCGCGACCAGCTCGCCGGCAAGGAAATGCAGGTCGGCCGCTATTATCTTGAGCGCAAGGAATACCTCGCCGCGATTACGCGTTTCCGCACCGTGGTCGAGCAGTATTCCAATACCAATCAGGTGGAAGAGGCCCTGGCTCGTCTGACGGAAGCCTATTTTGCGATGGGCATCGTCGAGGAGGCGCAGACGGCTGCTGCCATTCTCGGGCGCAACTATCCGGACAGCCAGTGGTATGCGGATTCCTACAAGCTTCTGCAGACCGGCGGCGTAGAGCCACGTGAGAACCGCGGTTCCTGGATTTCGCGTGCCGGGGCTCGTCTCATCGGCGCATAAGCCAAGATCGAGGAAACATGCTGATCCAGTTGTCGATCCGGGATATCGTTCTGATCGAGCGGCTGGATCTTGCCTTCGAATCCGGCCTTTCGGTACTGACCGGCGAAACGGGCGCCGGCAAATCCATTCTTCTCGACAGTCTTTCGCTTGCCCTCGGCGGGCGCGGCGATGGCGGCCTCGTTCGCCACGGGGAGGAGAAGGGGCAGGTGACGGCGGTCTTCGACGTTCCGCCGGGCCATGCCGCACGGCTGCTTCTGCGGGAGAACGGCATCGACGACGACGGCGACTTGATCTTCCGGCGCGTCCAGTCGGCCGATGGGCGCACGCGCGCTTCGGTCAATGACCAGCCGGTGAGCGTGCAGCTCATGCGCCAGGCTGGGCAGTCGCTTGTGGAAATCCACGGCCAGCACGACGACCGGGCGCTGATCGACACCGATGCTCATCGGACCTTGCTCGATGCCTTTGCCGGGCTCGGTGAAGATGCCCAGCATGTTTCGGGCCTCTATCGTTCCTGGAAAGATGCGGAAAGAGCCTTCAAGGTGCACCGCGCCAAGGTGGAGGCCGCCGCCCGCGAGGCGGACTATCTGCGTGCATCCGTCGAGGAGCTGGAAGCACTGAGCCCCCGTGACGGCGAAGAGGATGAGTTGGCCGAGCAGCGCTCGCGCATGCAGAAGGCAGAGCGCATCGCCGGCGACATTTCCGAGGCATCCGAATTCCTGAACGGCAACGCATCTCCCGTTCCGCTCATCGCCTCCATGGTGCGCCGTCTGGAGCGCAAGAGCCACGAGGCGCCGGGCCTGCTCGAAGAAACGGTCGAACTTCTCGACGCGGCGCTGAACCAGCTTTCGAACGCGCAGATGGAAGTCGAGGCGGCGCTTCGAAAAACAGAATTCGATCCGCGCGAACTGGAACGGGTGGAGGAACGCCTTTTTGCTCTACGCGCCGCCGGACGCAAATATTCGGTCGCGGTGGCTGACCTGCCAGCGCTGGCGGAGAAGATGGTTGCCGATCTCGCCGATCTCGATGCGGGCGAGGAAAAGCTTGGCGAACTTGAAAAGCTGGCCGCCGCCGCCAAGGCGAATTATGACCGGGCCGCCGTCGCACTTTCGCAGAAACGTCGCCATGGCGCAGATGCGCTTGCCGAATCGGTGATGGCGGAGCTGCCGGCTCTCAAGCTCGAGCGGGCGCGGTTCATGGTGGAGGTCACGAGCGATCCGGAGGCCGCTGCGGCCGAGGGCATAGACACCGTCGAGTTCCACGTTCAGACAAACCCAGGCACGCGCCCAGGCCCGATCATGAAGGTGGCTTCAGGCGGCGAACTCTCCCGCTTCCTGCTGGCGCTCAAGGTGGCGCTTGCCGATCGCGGCTCGGCTCCGACGCTTGTTTTCGACGAAATCGATACCGGAGTAGGCGGGGCCGTCGCGGATGCGATCGGTCAGCGGCTGAAGCGCCTTTCCGACAAGGTGCAGGTGCTTTCCGTGACCCACGCGCCGCAGGTGGCGGCGCGTGCCGCCACGCATCTCCTGATTTCCAAGGGCCCGGTAATGGACGGCTCGGAGAAGATCGCCACCCGTGTGGCGACCATGGAGCCGGAGCACCGCACCGAAGAGATTGCCCGAATGCTCGCCGGCGCTTCCGTCACCGAGGAGGCGAGGGCGGCGGCCAAGCGGCTTCTGGCGGGCAGCGTCTGATTTTTTTCCGATTCTTCGAAGACGAACATGAACTGGCCGTTTTGCCACGGTTCATGTTCGCCTGCCTATGTTCGGCACCTCGTCTTATTCGCTTACGGAGATGGCCATGGCCAGAATCTGCACCACAATGATCTTCAGCATCGCATCGCTTGCTGCCGCAGGCATAGGGCTGCCATCGCAGGCTGCTGCACAGGGAGTGGAATTCTACTTCGGTGACCAGCCGCCGGCCTATGACTATCGTGAATACCGGCCGGCTCCTCGGCCCCGCTACGAAGATCGCGAAATGGCCTACGAGGGGTGCAGCCCGCGCCGCGCGTTGCGCACTGCCAGACGCATGGGTATTTCCGACGCGCAGATCGCCCGGGAAGGCAGGCGTCGGGTCATGGTCGATGGTTACGACTACGAGACCCAGGAAAATGTCAGGCTCGTCTTCGCCAACGCGCCCGGCTGCCCGCTGATCGACCGTTACTGACGAACGGCCGGATTTTCCATCTTTCCAATTTGCTCTAAAAGCGACTCCTCTATGAAGGAGTCGCTCGCATGTCCGCCCAACAAACGCCCGTCGAGAACCTGACAGAGGAACAGGCAGCCGCGGAGCTGGCTTTCCTCGCCGCCGAGATCGCCCGAAATGACGAGCTCTATCACGGGAACGACGCGCCGGAGATTTCGGATGCGGAATATGATGCGCTGAAGCGGCGCAATGATGCGATCGAGAAGCGCTTTCCGCACCTGATTCGCGCCGACAGTCCGTCGATCCGAGTGGGTGCTGCGCCCTTGCCGACCTTCGCGCCGATCACGCATTCGCGGCCGATGCTTTCGCTGGACAATACCTTTTCGGACGAGGATGTGCGGGATTTCGTCTCGTCGGTCTATCGCTTCCTCGGTCAGCTCCCGGACGGTTCGATAGCCTTTACCGCGGAGCCGAAGATCGATGGGCTTTCCATGTCGATCCGCTACGAGCAGGGCCGGCTCGTGAATGCCGCGACACGCGGCGACGGGACTACCGGCGAGAACGTCACCGAGAACGTCAAGACTATCAAGGAAATTCCGAACCGGCTTCCTGCCGGCGCTCCGGATGTCGTCGAGGTGCGCGGCGAGGTCTATATGCGCAAGAGCGACTTCCTGGCGCTCAACGCTCAGATGGAAGCGGAAGGCAGGCAGACCTATGTGAACCCGCGCAATACCGCGGCTGGTTCCCTGCGCCAGCTCGACGCCAAGGTTACGGCCAGCCGTAATCTGAAATTCTTCGCCTACACTTGGGGTGAGATGTCCGAGATGCCCGCCGATACCCAGATGGGGATGGTAGAGAAATTCGAGGAATGGGGTTTCCCGGTCAACCCGCTGATGAAGCGGTTGAACAAGGTCGATGACATCATCGCCCACTATAACGAGATCGGGCTGAAACGCCCCGATCTCGACTACGAGATCGACGGCGTCGTCTACAAGGTCGACCGGCTCGACCTGCAGGCTCGGCTCGGCTTCCGTTCACGCTCGCCCCGCTGGGCGACGGCGCATAAATTCCCGGCCGAGCAGGCGTTCACCCATGTCGAGAAGATCGACATCCAGGTCGGCCGCACCGGGGCCCTGACGCCGGTCGCGCGCCTGACGCCGGTGACCGTAGGCGGCGTGGTCGTCACCAATGCGACGCTGCACAACGAGGATTACATCAGGGGCATCGGCAATTCCGGCGAGCGCATCCGTGACGACGAGCATGACATCCGCATCGGCGACACGGTGATCGTGCAGCGGGCAGGGGATGTCATTCCTCAGGTGCTCGACGTGGTGATGGAGAAGCGCCCGGCCGATGCCGTCCCTTACGAATTTCCGAAGAAGTGCCCCGTTTGCGGCAGCCATGCTGTGCGGGAGAAGAACGAGAAGACCGGCAAGCTCGATTCGGTTACCCGTTGCACCGGTGGCTTCGTCTGCCGCGCGCAGGCCGTCGAGCACCTGAAGCATTTCGTCTCGCGCAACGCCTTCGATATCGAAGGGCTCGGCGCCAAGCAGATCGATTTCTTCTTCGAATCGTCCGATCCGGCGCTTTCGATCAAGACCGCGCCTGAGATATTCACGCTGAAGAAGCGGCAGGAGGCATCGGAGCTGACGAAGCTCGAGAATATCGAAGGCTTCGGTAAGGTGAGCGTCAAGAAACTGTTCGGTGCCATCGACGAGCGGCGGAACATCACGCTCCACCGCTTCATCTATGCGCTCGGCATCCGCCATATCGGCGAGACCAACGCGAAACTGCTTGCTCGCGCTTACGGCACTTACGAGGCTTTCGAAGCGGCGATGAAAGAAGCGGCCGACTTCTCCGGCGACGCATGGGAAGACCTCAACAATATCGAAGGGATCGGCGAGGTGGTCGCTCGGGCGCTCGTCGAGTTCTTCAAGGAGCCGCGCAATGTCGAGGTCATTTCACGGCTTTTGGAGGAAGTGACGCCTCAGGCCGCCGAGCAGATTTCGGCAAGCGGCAGCCCGGTCGCGGGCAAGACCGTGGTGTTCACCGGCTCGCTCGAAAAATTCACCCGCGAAGAGGCCAAGGCCCGCGCGGAAAGCCTGGGTGCCAAGGTGGCTGGATCGGTCTCCAAGAAAACCGATTATGTCGTGGCAGGCCCTGGCGCCGGCTCCAAGCTCGACAAGGCGAGGGAGCTCGGCGTGCAGGTGATGGACGAGGACGAATGGCTGGTCTTCATCGGCGGGTGAGGCTCAGCGTCTGATGCGCGCCATGCTGTAGGCATCCACATAGCGTCCGTCTCGGAAGGCGAAGTCGGCAAACTGACCTTCCTTGACGAAGCCCAAGCGTTCGTAGAGCCGGATTGCGGGTTCGTTATCCGTGAAAACCGTCAGCTCGACCCGGCGAAGGTTCAGCCAGTTGTCGGCTGTCTCCAACAATGCCGAAAGAAGCGCGCTGCCGATGCCGCGACCGCAGAAATCGTCGTGGACGCCCATGCCCACCGACGCTGCGTGGCTGCGGCGTCCCTCATAGGGCATCAGCCCGGCGTCTCCGACGATCCGGCCGTCCAGTTCCGCAACAAGGCTTACGGTCCGAGGATTGGCAGCTTCGAATCGTTTGCGGGTCGTTTCTACAGTTTGATACGGCAGCCGCAGCGTCCCATGGCGAAAGCCGGGCAGGTTCAGCAGCTCCGTGATTTGCTCGATATCGGAAATCCGCGCGGCACGGATGACGAAGGGTAAAGAGGGTGGTTTGTCACTCATCTTGCTCTCCTTGGGATTTGCCGAAGCAGAGCGGTAAACCCTGCCGGCCTCGGCAGGGTTGGTGGACGGGTGACCGGCTAACGCGCCAAAACCGCCACGCACCCTGCAGGGTGAATGGTCATGGTAAGATGCATGTGGACGGCGAAGCTGGTCATGGTGCCATAAGGCCAGAGGCGAGGCGGAGCGTCAAGGAGGTCGAAAACCGCTCTTTGCCGAATCGATCCCGGTTCTGTAGACAAGGACCGATATTCGACGGGACGTTCCTTGAAGACCATTGCCATAGATTTCGAGACAGCCAACGAGCAGCGCGGCAGCGCCTGTTCCGTCGGTTTGGCATGGATCGAGGACAATGCGGTCGTGCGGGTCGAGGAGCGTCTCATCCGCCCCAGGGACATGCGTTTCTCCTCCTTCAACATAGCCATCCATGGCATACGGCCGGAGCATGTCGAAGACGCGGGCGAATTCCCGGAAGTCATGGACGAGTTCGCCGACGACTTCCGCGACGCCACTATGATCGCACACAACGCAGCCTTCGATTTCAGCGTCTGGCGTGCCTGTCTCGATGCCTACCGGCAAAGCTATCCGCAACTTTCCTATCTCTGCAGCGTCAAGATGGCCCAGAAGGTCTGGCCGCATCTCGGCTCACACAAGCTCAATGTTCTGGCGGATCATCTTGGCCTGCGCTTCAAGCACCACAACGCTGCGGAGGACGCCGCGATCTGCGCCGAGGCGGCAATTGCCATCGCGAAATCCGTCGCGGCTTCCCATGTGCGGGATGTTCCGGCGATGATCGGCATGAAGGTCGGCAGACTGTTTTCGGATGGTTACGCTCCCTGTACCGTCCGGAAGTAGCGCGGCTGTTGCTTGCATCCGTCTCGGCGGACATTATCTGAGATCACGGATCGTTTATCGGAGCCTGTCATGACCGCACTTCGTTTTATGGCCGCCATGGCCTTCCTTGCCGCCGGGCTTTCCGCGGCTTCCGCCTCCGCTCAGGTGGTTGGCGAGGTGGGCGTGGACTGGATCGGCAACGACATCATCGTCGAGGCGGTCGCCGATCCGCAAGTGAAGGGCGTGACCTGCCATGTCACCTATTTCGACCGCTCCATCATCGATCGCCTGAAACAGGGCAACTGGTTCGAGGACCCGTCCAACAGTTCCATCTCCTGCCGCCAGACCGGCCCAGTGGAGATCGGCGATATCGACCTTTCCAAGAGCGGCGAGGAAGTCTTCCGCCAGGGCCGTTCGCTGATCTGGAAGGATCTTCTGGTGAAGCGCATCTACGACAAGGCGAACGACACGCTGATCTACCTCGCCCATTCGCGGCAGATCATTGAAGGCTCGGCCAAAATGGCGATCTCGACGGTCCCGCTCTACGGTCAGCAGGTGAACTGGACGAAGGGCAAGCCCTGATCAGAGAATGGCGCTTGCCGCGGCCCTGCCGGCATTGCGGCCGGAGAACAGGCAGCCGCCAAGGAAAGTGCCTTCAAGCGCCCGATAACCGTGCACGCCGCCGCCGCCGAAGCCCGCGGCCTCGCCCACTGCATAGAGGCCGGGAATGACCTTCCCATCGTGACCGAAAACCCGGCCGGAGAGGTCGGTCTCCAGCCCGCCGAGTGTCTTGCGCGTCAGGATGTTGAGGCGCACTGCGATCAATGGTCCATGGGCGGGATCGAGTATCCGATGCGGCTTTGCCGTCCGTACCAGCTTTTCGCCGAGCGAGCGGCGCGCATTGTGAATGCCCATCACCTGCGCATCCTTGCTGAAGGGATTTGCGATCTCCCGGTCCCGCGCGATGATTTCCCGCTCGATATCGGCAAGCTTCAAAAGGTCGTTGCCGACAAGCCGGTTCATGCCGGCGACGAGTTCGGCGAGCGTATCGGCGATGACGAAGTCCTCGCCATGCTCCTTGAAAGCCTCCACCGGGCCGGTGGCGCGCCTGCCGACCGCGCGCCTTGCGGTAAGCCGCCAATCGCGGCCGGTGAGATCCGGGTTCTGCTCCGAGCCGGAAAGCGCGAACTCCTTGCGGATGATGCTCTGGTTCAGCACGAACCAGCTATAATCATTGCCGGTCGCCATGAGGTGCTGCAGCGTGCCGAGCGTGTCATAGCCGGGGAAGAAGGGCGCGGGCAGGCGCCTGCCCGACGCATCGAACCACATGGAGGAGGGGCCGGGCAGGATGCGGATGCCATGCCGTTCCCAGACGGGATTCCAGTTTCTCAGTCCCTCGACATAGTGCCACATGCGGTCGCGATTGATGACGCGGCCCCCGGCTGCTTCCGTAATGCCGATCATCCGGCCGTCGACATGCTTCGGCACGCCGGAAACCATGTTCGCGGGCGGTAGCCCGAGCCGTTTCGGCCAGTTGGCGCGGACAAGCTCCTGGTCGCCACCGATGCCGCCCGAAGCGACGATCACCACCTGGGCGCGGAGTTCGAAATCCCCGACGGCAACTCTCGAGCTTTCCGCGCCTCGCAATGCGGTGCTCGGCTCCAGCAGCGCGCCGGAAACTCCGGTTACCTGTCCTGCTTCCACCAGAAGCCGATCGACCCGGTGTCGCCACAGGAACCGGATCTTTCCAGCCCTCTCAGCTTCGCGGGCTCGCTTCTCGAATGGCTCGACCACGCCGGGGCCGGTGCCCCAGGTGATGTGGAAGCGCGGCACGGAATTGCCATGGGACGTGGCCGACCAGCCGCCACGTTCCGCCCAGCCGACCACGGGAAACAGGCGGTGCCCCATCTGCCGCAGCCAGGCGCGCTTCTCGCCGGCCGCAAAGGCGACGTAAGCCTCCGCCCAGGCGCGCGGCCAATAGTCCTCGGGCCGGTCGAAACCGGCCGTGCCGAGCCAATCCTGCCATGCGAGATCGAACGAGTCGCGGATACGCATGCGACGCTGTTCGGGCGAATCGACCAGAAAGAGCCCGCCAAGCGACCAGAATGCCTGTCCGCCGAGGTTTTGCTCCGGTTCCTGATCGAGAATGACGACCGAGCGGCCGGCATCGACGAGCTCGGTTGCGGCGACGAGCCCGGAAAGGCCCGCGCCCACGATGATGGCATCGGCTGCTTCGCTCACCCCAGCGCTCCTCCCAAAGCGTAGCCCGAATGTTGCGACATGTTGCCGGATACAGCCATGGGGCGTGTCCGGTGTCAATTCACGGGGCCGACATGAAAACAGGCCCGACGATGCGGGCCTGTTTGAAAAAGTTCGGAAAGGTCGGATCAGCGGACGTAGACGATCTTGCCGCCATTTGCTGCCGTGTCGATCGCCACGACATTGTTGAGCTGGACGTTATGATCGACGAGTTCAGCATGGAGCGCCCGGTCGCTCCTGATTTCGCTCTGGGCTGCCTGGGTCATAGCCCGGGTGGGATGGATAAAGGTAT
This sequence comes from Rhizobium sp. LC145, assembly GCF_001005825.1. Taxonomy (GTDB): domain Bacteria; phylum Pseudomonadota; class Alphaproteobacteria; order Rhizobiales; family Rhizobiaceae; genus Neorhizobium. Next base: position 51,220 of record NZ_LBHV01000005.1, on the reverse strand, counting down.
CGGGTACGTCCAATATGCGTGCGCTGTCGTCCTGTTCGGGATTGGTATAGACGATGCTGACATGGTTGGCGGGCATGGCGGCGGCGCTGCCCATATCACGCGCATAGGCGCCACCGATCGAAGCGGCCGACAGCAGGACTGCAAGAGCAAAAGCCTTTTTCATGGTCATTCTCCTATCTTCGTAACCAGCCGAAGAGTTTTGAGCGGTTCGGTTGGGCGTTTTGCGACGGGAGAACTCGGCAGCGTGCTTTGAGTTCCTTGTAGAAGATTACAAATGAGCAATGATTACAATAATTTAACCTTCCGCCACGTGTGCGTGTGACGGAAGGTTGTGATGTATATTGTGCGGTGCAAAATCAGGCGGCTTCGCGGGTCAGTTCGTCGGCGATGACCGTGTCGAGATTGAGGAAGCAGACCATCGTCTTTTCGAGAGCCACGATACCGCGGCAGAAGGCGCGCTGCGCTTCGGGGATGATTTCCGGCGCCGGCTGCAGGTCTTCGCTACGGATCGTCATCATGTCGGAAACCTGCTCGACGAGCAGTCCGACCAGCTTTCCTGCGATGTCGGTGACGATGATGGCGGAGCGCTCGGAGGGCTCGGTCATCTTCATGCCGAGCCGGCAGGCCATGTCGATGACCGGGATCACCGCGCCGCGCAGGTTGATGAGGCCGAGCACATAGGAAGGCGTATGGGGCATCGGGGTTACGGGCGCCCAGCCGCGGATTTCGCGGATCGCCATGATGTCGATGCAGAATTCCTGATCGCCGAGATGGAAGGAGACGATCTCGAGGTGGGCTCCGGACTGTTTGATGGCGTTGCTCATGTCAAAACTCTTCCCGTTGTCTTTGTCTATACGCATGTCTTTGCCGGCAACCGCTGCGCGCCTTGCGCGACACCCGCCAGGGATTCCGCGTTTGCAGCCAGACACGAATGTTGGAGAAGGTTCATCCGGCCTTTTCATGAGGCCTGGTGGGGAGGGCACGGAAAGCGGCTTAACATGGGCCGCCCGACCGCAGCATCGCGGCCATGTCCGAAGAATATGCTGCCAACCCCGCGAACCACTTCGTGAAAACAGGCTCTCAGAGAGAGATTAATCTTGTGCTAATCGACGTTGCGTTTCCGGGCTTTTCTCACCCGTTGCGTAGGGTTAGAATGGTTTCATGGAACAGGAACTGACATCCCAATCGCGCCTGCCGCTCTTCCTTCTGGGGGCTGCTCTGTTCCTCGGTCTGTCCAGCGCTGTTTTCTACGGCTGGATTCAGCACGGTTCCTCCATTTTCCTGACGCTTGCCGAAAGCGGGCTTTCCTGGTGCATGTAGGCCGCTGGGACAAATTGGCGCGTTCCATATGAAGGCGTCTTATTGATTTGCGCCTTCGCCGGCCGGAGAGTATCGCTCTGCGAACTGTCTTTGATATCTCCTGTTGCAGGATTTCGAGAGAAACGGCATGAAAACCTTCCGCATGATCCTCTGGGCTGCTGTCGTCGTGCTTGCGGGCGTGCTCGCTTGGCTCACCCTGGAGGTGACGCGCTCGAAGGAGCAATTGACGGAGGCGCCGTTCGGCGTTCCGTTCCAGCTTGTGGCACAGAACGGACAGCCGATTTCGGAAGAGGCGTTTCGCGGCAAGCCGACAGCGCTCTTTTTCGGCTTCACGCATTGTCCGGAAGTTTGCCCGACGACGCTCTTCGAGCTTAACGGCTGGATGAGGCAGGTCGATCCGGATGGCACCCGTTTGCAGGGCTATTTCGTCAGCGTCGATCCGGAACGGGATACGCCGGAAATTCTCGGACAATACATTTCCAACGTCACCGATCGGGTCACCGGCATTTCCGGTCCGCCGGAAAAGGTCGCCGAGATGGTCAAAGGCTTCAAGGTCTATGCCAAGAAGGTGCCGGTGGACGAGAAAGAGCCCAATGGCGACTACACCATGGACCACACGGCTTCCGTTTTCTTGCTGGATGGAGGCGGGCGTTTCGCCGGCACTATCGCATACGGGGAAAATTCCGAGATTGCGGTCAAGAAGCTCGAGAACCTGATCAAGGGTTGATCTTGAAGGCGGGCGGGGTTCTGTGGCAATGCTCCGGCGTGCCCGAATAAAGAAAGACCACCTCCTTGAGCGAAATCCGCCTGTACGTCACCGCCACCGAAAAGGGCGCGGCCGAAATCCTCGATATTCTTTCCGGCGTGTTCGGCGAGGAAGACTATGCGATCGCCACCACCGAGGTGGATGAGAAGAAGGATATATGGGAAGCCTCCGTCTACCTGATGGCAGACGAGGAGGAAATCGTACGCGGGCGTATGGCCGAAGGCCTTCAGCCTGCCTTCCCGGATGTGGCGATCGAACGCGAGGTCATCCCCGATGTCGACTGGATCGCCAGGTCGCTGGAGGGGTTGAAGCCCGTAAGGGCAGGGCGCTTCCTCGTCCACGGGTCTCATGATCGGGACAAGGTCGCGCCGAACGATATTTCCATCGAGATCGATGCGGGCCAGGCTTTCGGCACCGGCCACCACGGCACGACGGCCGGATGCCTGGAAATGATCGAGGAGGTGGTGCGCGGGCGCAAGGTGCGCAACGCGCTCGACCTCGGCACCGGCAGTGGCGTTCTGGCGATCGCGCTGAGAAAGATCAGGGACATACCGATTCTCGCGACCGACATAGATCCCCTGGCGGTGCGCGTCGCGCGCGAGAATGTCCGGCGGAACGGTATCGCCAGCGGTCTTCGGCTCGAAACCGCGGCGGGCTTTCATTCCCCGGCCTTCCGCCGCGAAGGTCCGTTCGACCTCATTATCGCCAATATCCTGGCGCGCCCGCTGATGAAGATGGCGCCGCAGCTTGCCTCGCATCTGGCGCCCGGCGGTTCTGTAATTCTTTCCGGCATCCTGGCAGGGCAGCGCTGGAAGGTGCTCGCCGCCTATAACGGCGTCCGGCTTCGCCATGTGAGGACTATCTGGCGCAACGGCTGGGTGACTATCCATCTGCGTCACGGCTGATCGGATACCGTTTCGCAATGCAGCATTGCGAACGATGCATATCGATGGACTTCCGAGAAGAAAAAAGGCGGCACCCGAAGGTACCGCCTTGCGACCAGTTCTGGACTGATCGGTGCCCGCGAGCCAGGGAGGAGACGCTCAAGCGGGCTCTCGTATTCTGACGTCGGAAAGAGGTTGGGAGGAGAGCTTCTTTCCGGGGAGGAGATCAGAACACGTAGCTGGATACGCCCTTGCGGCGCAGTTCTTCACGGCTGGTGCCGAGGCCCTTCAACGTCTCGTCGTCGAGGCTGAGAAGAGCGCCGTTGACGTAGCGGCTGGCCTGACGTTCACGTGCCTCGACAACGCGCTGGAAGGCATTGCGGAAGAAAGAGTTGGCCATCGGGTTGTTCCTTTGATGACGGGCCTTGTTCGGCGCCCGTTCGATGATGTGAATATATGAGTTTCCGAGGCGCTCAGTGAGGGGGCTGATATCAAAGGTGTTATGCATTCAGCGCATAGGCTGCCGATCAACGCATCACCTGTTGTTAGCACTTGCACAAACCGGCGGCATTTCAGGCGGCTGGCCTCCGGGCCGGGAAATAGGCTAACGTGAGGATCATCCCTCCTGCGGAATCGTCATCTCTTTTCGGATAAAGCCATGTTCCAGTCTTTCGAAACGAAATCCTCCCCGCAATTCGGCCGCGAACGGGTCACGGCTTTGCGTGGGCGGTTTGCCGATCTCGGCATCGATGGTTTCCTCGTGCCGCGCGCCGACGAATATCAGGGCGAATACGTACCGGCCTCGGCCGAGCGGCTCTCGTGGCTCACCGGCTTTACAGGTTCGGCCGGCGTGGCGCTGATCACCCATAGCCAGGCGATCGTCTTCGTCGATGGACGTTACGTGACCCAGCTTGCCGAGCAGGTGGACGGAACGGTCTTCACCGGCGGCGACCTCGTCAACGAGCCACCGCATATCTGGCTGCCGAAGAACGCCGCGAAGGGTTTCCGGCTCGGTATCGATCCCTGGCTGCATTCGCCGGCCGAGGTGCGCAAGCTGGAAAAGGCGCTGGTCGGGATCGGCGGCTCGCTCGTCCTCCTTCCCGCCAATCCGGTCGACCAGCTCTGGAGCGATCGTCCGGCCGAACCGCTTGGCCCGGTCGCTATCCAGAAGGAAGAGCATGCGGGCAAGCTCGCCAAGGACAAGATCGCCGAAATCGTCTCGCTGGTGAGGGAGAAGGAGGCTTCGGCCGTTCTGATCACCGATCCCTCGTCTGTGGCTTGGATATTCAATATCCGTGGCGATGACGTGCCGCACACGCCTCACCCCTTGTCGCGCGCCATCATTCCGGCGGAAGGCAAGCCGGAAATCTTCCTCGACCAGCTGAAAACGGGCATCGAGAGCGCCGCCTATCTGGCTCAGCTCGCGGTGCAGCGCCAGCCGGAGGAGTTTGCCGCGCGGCTTTCTCGCGTCGCGGCGGATGGCGGTCGGATAATGGTCGATCCCGATCTCGCACCGTTTGCGCTGATCACGGCAATCAAATCGGCCGGCGGCGAAGTCATTGAGACGAGCGATCCCGCCAAGCTGGCGCGAGCCTGCAAGAACAAGACGGAGCTCGAGGGATCGAGCCAGGCGCATCTGCAGGATGGTGCCGCCATGGTCGAATTCCTCTGCTGGCTCGACCAGCAGCAGCCCGGAAAGGTGACGGAAATCCAGGCGGTGAAGGCGCTGGAGGCCACGCGCGTGCGCGTCGGTCAGAGCATGCAGAACCCGCTGCGCGACATTTCCTTCGATACGATTTCCGGCGCCGGCGAGCATGCCGCCATCATGCATTATCGGGTAACGACGGAGACGGACCGGCTGATCAATGCCGGCGAGCTTTTCCTCATCGATTCGGGCGCCCAATATATCAACGGCACCACCGACATCACGCGCACCGTGGCGATCGGCGCGGTGCCGCCCGAGCGCAAACGCTTCTTCACCCTGGTTCTGAAGGGCATGATCGCCATAAGCACGGCACGCTTCCCGAAGGGTACGCGAGGCTGCGATCTCGATCCGCTTGCCCGCATCGCGCTCTGGAAGGCGGGTGGCGATTTTGCACACGGAACCGGCCACGGGGTGGGCTCCTATCTTTCCGTCCACGAGGGGCCGCAGCGCATTTCGCGGCTTTCCACGCAGGAACTGCTGCCCGGCATGATTCTTTCCAACGAGCCGGGCTATTATCGTCCGGGCGCCTACGGCATCCGGATCGAAAACCTCGTCTATGTACGTGAAACGGAGGAGATCGAGGGCGGCGACCAGCCGATGCGCTCCTTCGAGACGCTGACCTGGTGCCCGATCGACCGGCGCCTCGTGCTGCCGGAACTGCTGACCGACGAGGAGCTTTCCTGGTTCGATGACTATCACGCCCAGACGCGCGAAAAGCTGTTGCCGCTGATCGAGAACGAGGCCGTTCGCGAATGGCTCATCCAGGCGACCGAGCCGCTTGGAGCATGACGCTAACACGCTGTGGGCAACTGTCTGCGGCGAGCTGTCCTGGGACTGCGTAAGGAAAACCCCGTCATCTGCTGGCGGGGTTTCTTTTTGCGCCAATATCCGAAGTGCAGGCGGAAAAAATTAAGGAGCTGGATCGGTGATCCAACTCCTGCAACAATATCAGCTATCTGGCTGGAAAAACTGGCTCCCCGGGTCGGATTCGAACCGACGACCTATCGATTAACAGTCGAGTGCTCTACCGCTGAGCTACCAGGGACCATCCGCGTCTGCCGCGGCGTGTGCGGGGGGTAATACTTATGCTTTTGGGTTTTGCCAAGCGGTTTTTGCAAAAAAAATGCCGTCGCTTGTTTTATCCACTTTTGAGCCCCATCTCCACGGCAGACATGATGACCAGACACCCGAAAGGATAACTGTTGGCCGCAAATGACCAGAATGCCCGCAGATTCGGCGTGGACCCGAAAACGCGCGAACTGGCTTTCGGAACCTGGCGGATTCCACTTCCCCGTTCACGCGCCGGCCGGATCGGTACCGGTCTCCTGCTGATTTTCGGAGGGGCGCTGGGTTTTCTGCCGGTGCTGGGATTCTGGATGCTGCCGCTCGGCTTCATCATACTCTCGCATGATCTGCCCATGGTTCGCCGGATGCGCCGCCGCGTCGGGCTCTGGTGGGCAAGGCGCCGTCAGAGAAAGAACTGACGGCGCACAGGTGGCCGGAGAGGGTGGCCGGCTCAGCCCATCAGGCCCATGAGCCCCTGGCCGGCGCTGTAGGCCATGTAGCCGAGCACCGCGAAATAGATCACCGTAATGGCGATGAAGACATAGCCGCCCAGCACGATCAGCCCATCGCGCTGGATCATGCCGGTCGATAGAAGCAGGATAGCTATTCCCGGAAGGGTATTGGAAAAAGGCACCAGTCCGAGCGGAAACATCAGGAGCACGCCGGCCGCGGCGATCGCCAATCCGTTGATGCGGTTCGTAACGCCACCGGCCGTCAATGCCGAAAGGCGCGGCTTCAGAAAACGGTCGAGCCGCGAAACGATGCCGAGGCCTTTTTCCAGCGCCGGCACGAGCTTGTTCGTGTCGAGCTTCCTGTCGAGAATCCGGGTCGGAAGCCAGGGCAGGCGGTTCAGGGTGATCGCCACGCTGATCAGGATGATAGCGGCGCCGAAAACCGTGCTGACGCCGGGGATCGAAACGGGGATGAGAAAGGGCAGGGAGGCGATGGCGCAGACGAGCAGCAGCCCCTGTTCGCCGACCGCCTCCATCAAATCTCTCAAGGTAACCGATTGTCCCCTGATCCCGTCGATCAGCCGCCGAAGCGTGCCGCTCAGCGAAGAAGAGGTGTCCTGGAAGTGAAAGGCATTATTCAAAGGCTCGCTCCGCATTATTTTGCCGTCGCGGGGCTGGTGAAACTCAGGATGGTTTCCATGCCCGCATGCTGATTCGAGACCGGCCACTCTTCTTGCCTCGCAAGGTGCGGCGCGGAAGGGATGCTTAACAGCATTCAGCGGATGAGCAAAGGAAAATGGCCCCACCGGAAGGTAGGCTGTCTTCTCAATCGATGCAGCTCGACCTTTCGGCTACTTGGGCTGCATCCAATGGTCATAGACGCCACAAGCCAGCACCACCAGCAATATGGCGAGCACGAACGGATTGAGCGCGGTCAGAAAATCCAAGTAATGCTGCATGACGGTCTCCTCTTGACCTCATGAAACGTTGAGTGGCGACTCCTCTCGCCTACAACGCAACCAAGGTAACACAGTTCCGCCACAATTTCAAAATGGGCACGGCCTTCCGGCCGTACAGCGCTGGCAGGGCCGGCCGAGAATCACTACATTTCCCCCGGTAATGAGGGCGGATATGAAGTTCACAGTGATTCAGGGTGGGTTGGCCGAGGATACGGCGCCTGCCGAAAGAGAGAACGGCTCCCTGCCGGGCCTGCAAGACGTGCTGAGGGAAGCCGAGCGTCGGATAGGCGCGACCGGATACCAGAAATGGCGCAATCGCGAGACCGCGACGGGCCTGCCGGTGCCGCGTGACGTGCAATATGTCGTCATGCAGATCCGCTATGTTGCCGAGGCGATTTCTAGGCTGTCGCGCATTCCCGCCGATTTCCGGTCCGACATCTACTGGCCCGCTGAGCCGCCTGCACTCACGCGGGTTGGTCGGGAGTAGCGGCGCAAGAGGGCCGCTTCTTGATCTTACCCCAGCATCCTGGCCTCTATGCTTGCCAGGACAAAGGTCCGCCGCACCCGTTCCAGGGGCATCCGCCTCTGCAGCGAGGCGGCGCATTCCTTCAATGCCTTGAGATAATAGGTGCCTTCGCGTACCGGCCATCGATGGGTCAGGTAGTCGAGCGCCTCCCTCGGCCCATGCACTTTTTCCGGAAATCCATAGCCGACCTGCACGCGAACCGGCCGGCTCCAGCGGATTTCATGATTGTCTTGGATGATGTTCATATCGCTACCCTGTCGGCGTCGAGAACATCCAGCAGAGCGTTTGGTTCCGATGGCGCGGGGATATTTTTCTGAGGCGGGCAGGAAAGGATCGCTGCGTCTCGTCAAAGGGAAATATTCCAGCGCTGCAGAATGCAACTAGCGCAGGGATATGGATGTGCTATCGGATAGGTTGTGATCCCGCCTGATTCCCGGAAGCCACATGAGAAAGCTGATTTTTCCGCTTGTTCTTGCTCTTCTGCAGCCCGCTCCTGTCTTTGCGAATTTCGATGATCCGCGCACACATGGCGCAGATTCCCGTCAAGTTGGTGAAAATCCGGCCTGCGAAGAGGTCAACCGCGCTTATATGCGAACGGCCAACTCCGGGAGATACATAAGAAGGTTCTACGAGCTGAGATCTAACGGCGTGGAAACATATATCGGCTTGGAAAAATTCGCGGATGAACGCATCTATTCTCGCTTCTTTGATAAGCCGTGGAGGGAGGCACCGCGTCCTTTCCTTACGACCATGACCGCTGCCGGCCCTGTCATTTGGGATTGCCGACAGTTGGAAGACGAGGTCGTCTACCGCATCCCGTCGAAACATTTCCGAGGACATTGGAGGCGCGGCAAAAAATCGGCATACACGGAGATATGGATAGGCAAGGAAGACGGCCGCTTTACCAGAACGCTTCGCCGATTTGATGCGAGTACCCCTGGTCCATGGGGCTTACAGAACGTTATTGAGGAATTCGACTACGGCAGGGATTTTCCCATTCCATTTCCGCCTTTCGAGCTCCCATAATTCGAGCGGCTGTTCACAAAAAAGATCGGGTTCCGGACGAAGGGTATTGCGCACATTGTAGATTCGTTCTAATGCCCGGCCACCACTCGCTTTTTACAGCATCGGACGGCCTCGTGGCGGAGTGGTGACGCAGAGGACTGCAAATCCAAACATCTTTGAATGTTTTCAATGGCCGTTCTGAATTTCGGCCTGCAAATTAGCCGTTTTTCTCTGTTTTTTGACCATTGTTTTTGCTGAACAATTCGGGCTGTTCAGAATGTCCAAATCGGCGCTTTGTGGCCTCCAGGACGCGCTTTTCGGTCTCCTTCGCATATCCGCGATAGGCGGTCGCGGTCTTGTGCTTCGACAGCACCCTGCCTTGACCTTCCGTCAGGCCTTGCTCTTCCAGCTCCGTCAATCCGCCGTGGCGCGCAGCGTCCAAGGTGAACCCTGGCTCAAGCGCCCCTTCTTCGGTCAGCTTGTCGGCAATATCTCGAACGTCCTGCGATAGCCGCGTTCCGTCCCCGAAAAGCTTTCCGCTCTTCTGGCATACGATCGAGAGACCGTATTTGGGCACTTGCTTCAAAATCGCCTCAGCTTGGGCGTAGAGCGCGATCAGCGCTCCATCCTCGTCCACGTACTCAAGAGGGTGCTCCGCGCGCTCTCCGGTCTTCCTGTGGGTGAATACGATCTTGTCGGGAGCGCTCTCACCTCTGTAACCGGTCCATGCCGCGTATCCCGCGCCTATGTTAGACGGGCGTAGGAAGAACTCGAAGGCCAGCACGGCGGCCGCTGCCAGTTCGGGGCGTTCGAGCCTGATCGCGCCTTCCGCAAACTTGTATGTCGTCTCGCGATCGACGTGGCCCTTTGTCTTCTTCGTTCTCTTCTTGAGCGTCACGCCTTCCCATGGGTTCGGCGTGTCCGTGCGGAAGAGTTCCGGATAATGCGGCTTCATCCGCTTCCACATGGCCTTGCAATAGGTGACCACCTTCTCCGATGTGCGGTTGGCGCCGTCGGTCTGAAAGCTCTTGTAGATCTTCTCGGCGGTCGTGACGGCTATGTTGTTGACCTTTGCGTCTCCGATGCGGCCCTTCATCCCGTTTGGCCGGTCAATCTCGGTTGCGCAGACGCGATCGAATACGCGGCGGTAATCCGGGCGGCTGAATTCGGATACATGCTCGAGGAAGCTGTCGTGGCGCAGATAGGTGTTCACCAGCCACTCCACCGTTCCGAAGCGCGATGTGTCGGGCGCGGCGGCGCTGTTGCGCTCTGCGCGCCAAGCGTCGAGCCGATCATTCCAAACCTTCGCGGCAGCATATAGCTCTGCCTGGGGGAGATTGGTGCCGAGCGCTGCAGCCCTGAAAGGGCAGCCGGCTTTCCGGTACCGCGCCGGGCAGGTCCAGTAATAACCGGTCGAGCCGTCGGCAAGTGTCTTGAAAGACGTGTATTTTGGCATGGCGACAGGGATCATCACCACGCCTCCGGGCTTCCTCCGACGCTTTCGGGATCGATCACCCTGTCCAGATCGCTCTTCCGCCAAGCTCGGAATTTCCCTTTGCCGGTGCCCGTTTCGATGAACGGCCGCGGCCATATCGTGCCAACTCGGCTCATGAAGGCGTCAACCGTCTTCTCGCCGGCATAGGCAGCCGCAAGCTCGTCTCGAAGGACAGCAGGCCAGCATCCGGTCGGGATTACAGCTTCCTTCGCCATCAATCCCCGCTTTCCCCGTAATTATCCACAGGCTGATTGTCCGAAGACCTCCGTTCGTTCCAGCTTTCTACCGCTTCCGTTTCCGTCTTGCCGTAGGTGTGCAGGAACCGCTTTCCTTCGCAGGTGCATCTCACTCCATATGCGCCGGTTCTGCGGATGATGGTCGGCTCGCCGCCGCAGAACGGGCAGGGCAAAGGCTTAGCGGTCATCGCTTCACCTCGACGGGCTTGAGCTTGAAAAAGTCGTCGGCTGCGACGGTGGCATTGCCGAGAGCACTGGCGAGCGTCATCAGGTTTTGCTCCGCCGGCTTGCGGGAATACGTCATCGTCAGATGAGCGGCGGCGGTCAGCAGCATCATGACGCCCTCCGCCGGGTCTTGGCCGGTTTGTTGGCATATGGCTTTCGTGACAGCCTCTATCGCGAGAACACGGTCGCGCGGATCGGCGGAGATTTTTCCTTTGATCTCAATCTGCACCGGCCGAGCCCTCCGTGGTGGCGAGGGCATCACGGGCAGATGCAAAGTTCTCCGGAGAGAAATGCTGCCGAATGCGATCCTCGTAGGTGCCGACTTGGCCTGGGCTACGGAACTTGGCGAAAGGCTCAAGAGCAGCCTTCATCTTCGCATTTGCTTCGCGCAGCTCGTCCAGGTCGTTGACCAAATCGAAAACGATCTCTGCCGGATCGTCGGCAGGAGACCATCGGTGGTAAGGGCCTGGCATGGAAACGAGGCTGTCGATCCGCTCCATGAGCGAGTTGCCGACGTTCGCCATGTCGATCAGGTTTTCCTCGTTTTGGCAGCCGGTCATTTCCAGCGCGATCTTGAGACTGCCGTCACCGCTCACATGTGCCTCGGGTGGTGGGGAGGTATAGAGCGGCTTGGCGCCGGCCGGCACGTCCGGCTTGCGATCGTCGCCAGTGATGAAAAGGCAGCCGGTGGCATCGTACCAGTACCAGGCGAAGGGTTTCGTTTCGGTGCTCATGGCTTTGCCTCGAAGAGCGGGCGCGGGGGAAGCTGTGGCTTCGCCTGCCGGCGTTCTGATTTTTCGGATTTGGGGAACCCGCCGGTTTTGATCTTGCCGGCCGGTCGGATCACGCCGCGGGCTTTGTCTCGCTGACGATCGGACTTCCTGATCTGGCGAACATCGTTGCGGGTCTTGAACTTGTGGCACTGTACGCAGACCGCCATGCAATTCTCGAGGCTATTATCGCCTCCGAGCTGGTCGGGAACGTTGTGGTCGAACTGGACGCCAAGCGAGAGGTCGCAATTGCAGCGCTGGCCTTCGTTGAAGCCGTACCGAGGGCCGGAGGCTTCGCAACGGTAACCGGAGCGCTGCAGGGCTTCCTGTTTCGTCTTCCGGGAGAATTCCGTGCGGCTCATCCTCGCCTCCCGAACAGGCGCCGGAACCAAGAGCCCTTCGCGCGCTTCGCGGCTTCGACTTCCTTCCGGAGGCGTTCCGTCGTCTCTTCCCGGCGGGCGAGATAGGCGAGGGTGGATGGTCGGGCGTTGGGATAGCGCTTGAGGTGATCGTTGATGGTGGTCATGCTGCCCTCCGATAAGCGAGTGTGAAGGGTAGGCGGCTCGACAGAACCCACATGTGATACATGTCGGCCTCATCGATCAGCTCGGATGCGGGCGGCATCACCTGGACGGCTGTGGCCTCTTCCCCGCAGATTTCGTTCTTGATGCGCTGCATGTCCCGCCACGGCGGCTCAAGCTGCGAGGCGGTACGGATGGCAAGGTGGATGACCTCATTGCCCTGCTCGTCGAGGAATGGTCGGATCAGGACGACATAGATGTTGTTGGCGCGGGCCTCGCGGACTTCCTTGCACCAGCCATTGCCGCCGGGAATGCCATCGGGCAGGCTGGTGATACGCCAGTGACCCCAGCCACCTTTCAGGCCTTTGCGCTCGAATGCGCGTGCAGCGAGACGTTGCAGACGATTGCTCATGCTGCGGCCCTCGCTTCGGCGAGGCACTTCTGCCAAATGTCGGTTGGGATAAGGTCGGGATCGAAGTCTTTCGACATCTGCTTGCGCACAGACTGTTCGTCGCAGTCGTGGCCAAGAAACCACTCCGTCAGGCGCTCCTCTGCCATCTCGACATCGTCTTCATCGCCGCCGAGTAAATCGGGAATGGTTGTGCAGTCTTCGCAGACGACTTCCGCGCCGAATACGCGGCCACCGTCGCCGCCGTAGCACTCACTGTCGCAACGCTGACAGAAAGCGCCCATTCCCGCGTCAATCCAGTGATGCGGCTTAATCTCTTCCGGCTGCAGGCCATCCATTGATGGCACTCGGTCAATTCCAAACCAAGCGGCATCAAGCTTCTTTTTTAGCTCAGCCTCGGGCAACGCAAGAAGTTCATCGACTTCCGACATGGTGCCGAAGTTGTGGTGGTAAAGCGCTTGGCGAAGGGCATCGATCCGGCTTTCGGCGTGAAACGGGTGCCAATCGAAATCCCCGGCGTGACCAGCTACCCAGATCGTGGTTGTGGGCTTCACGGCCTCGACCGCGGCGACGGAAGCCGGAAATGCCATTTTGAGCAAGGCCGGTACGATCGCGGCGGCAGATGCGCTCACAAGAAGGGTGCGGCGGCTAATCATCATGCTTGCGCTCCCTTTGCCTTGGCGATCATTCGCTCAAGCGGTGAGAGGTGGTTTTCGATAGACTTCGCCTTGAGCGGCGGCAGGCCGAATTTTTCGAGGTAGGTGCGGGAGTGCTTCGCCCAGACCTTCCGGCCCCAGCTCGTCGAGCCGAACTCCCAAGGGCGCGCAGCGCGGAGCGCCTTCTTTCGCGCGGCGAGGTCGGCATCGGCCGGCAGGTTTCGGTGAACTTCGCCGATGACGTGAGAGGCGGTTTTCTGCCAGTCAATCATCTGCAGTACCTCGCCTCAACATCCTTCACATCTTGGCCGGTAAGGGCGGCGTGCGCATCAGTCAGGAGGCGGAAAGCCTCGGTGCCAAAGCCGATCTGGTAATAGAGCTTGTCGTCGCGCTGAGACCGGTCGAGCAGATATTTGATTGCTGCGCCGGCTTTGTCGATCTTGGCTTGCAAGCCGGCGACGTGCCGATCAGGAGCGGTATCGTCCGGCACTTCGTCCTGATGGACGGCTTTCATGTGCCATGGCTCGATCGCGGCCTCGGCTTCAGCATCATCTTTGGTGTATCGGCCGGCGTCGAACTTGAAACTGGTGTAACCCTGCTTGTTCGGGCGATAGAAATACGAGCCCTTTTTGATGAGGTAGACGAGAGCTTCGCTCATGCCGCTTTTCCTTTGGGTTCGGACCATTCGACGCCCTGCTGGGCGCCGAAGGCGAAGATGATTTCGATGAGGTCGGTCATCTCGTCCTTGGACAGGTCGGATGACGAAGTTCCGAGCGGGACAAAGCCGCTTCCGTCGGTGTTCGGGACCATTCTGATCTGCTCGGACTTCTCCCGGCGCAGCGCGTCGAGCATCACGAGCTTCCAGTCTTCCGGCGTAAGCTGCTGGCCGTGCCAGGCGAGTTGGAGCGAAAGATCGGTCAGCATGGCCCACATGCGATCGTTCTGCGGTGTCGTGCGCTTCGGGCCCTTGAACTCGACGCGGGCATCCCTTGGCGCTCGACGTATCCAGTCGATCGCCTTCTGGCGGAATGCATCGTTTGCCAGGACGAGAAGCGCGCGACCCATGGTCAGCCACCATTCAGCGGGTGAAGCTGGGCGAGCCGGCGCGCCTTGATGGAAAAGGCCGCGTCGATCATGTCGGCATGGCCTTCCGTCTCAAGGAGAGCGGGTGCGTCGAAGTCGTTCCAGACTTCCTCGACGCTCGCTTCATCGTTGGCGCCCGCGAGCGCAGTCTCGATTTCCTCAAGGAAAGCCCCGAGGTCGAACTCGCTTTCGTTGGGCTGCTCCTCCTTGGCCGGCTCGGCGTCGATCGTCTTCGCGGTCGGCGGCGCCGGCGGCGCGGGAGGCTTAGGCGGAGTGGGCTTACTTTCAGACGTCGGCGGGGTGACGTCGCGCATGTCTTCGGCGTCCGCGATCTCGCGAGCCTCGAACTCGTCGCGGATACCGCCGAGAACGTCGCCGAACAGTTCGCGCAGGCAGTAACCCGCCGCGCGCCAAGCCAGCATGCGCTTCGGAAAACGGTACCAGGGCGCGTCGTTCGGAACGTTGTCCCGCCAGACCTTCTGCCCGTTCTCCCAAACTTGCTTTTTGACGGTGGCCCGTTCATCCCAGAGGCGCGCGCGGATCGCGTCATCCTGGCTGAACTCGACGCGCTTCTCTTCGCCGGTGTCGGAGCGCTTGGCCTCGCAGAAGCCGACCATCTTCCCGTTTTGCTCCTCGCAGCCGGTGCGCAGGTACGCGACCTTGCCGGACATGCGGACAACATTGATCAGGCCGTCGCCGTACAGCGCGGGCTTGCCGTTGATGACCGTGAAGCTCCGAAGGCTGACCATCGGCTTGAGCCCGAGCTCAGCGCCGGACATGATGGCGACGGCGACGGCCGCCGCCGCATCGTCGCCGGTGAGCTTCCCGACCAGCGCGGCAGGTGCGAGGCCCGAAGCGACGACGGCGCGCGCCACGCGCAAGGTTTCCTCGAAGGTCTGAGGGACTATGGCAATGACCTGACCGCCGCCAGTGAGTGCCGGAACGTGTGCGTTCATGGATTTCTCCTATCGATCGACGTCGTCGAAGATCGACCGATTGCCCCGTTCATTGAGCATCGTTCGGTCTTCCGAGAACATGCGCTGTCCATTGGGGTACTTGGCCTGCTTCTCTTCTTCCGTGCGCAGGTCTTCGACTGGACGGAGAGCGGCGACCGAAGCCATCTGGGATTCGGTCTTAGTCGCCATGATTTCGACCTTTGCCTCGCCGCGCTTGGTCGGCACGTAGATGCGCTGACCGACTTCAACGGGAAAGTCGGCGAAATAGTCGTATGTCTTCTCGCCTTTCTCCCAGGCAAACTTGACGGCGACGATCGTGCGGGGTGCTGCTTCGGTCATCATGCCGCCCTCTGCTCCTCGAAGCGCTCGACGCCTTCCACTTCGACGCCGGCCCGGACAGCGCGGTTCGCAAGCGTTTCGACAAGCGCTTTCATTTCAGGATGGTTGCCTAAGGCTCTAAGCGCCTTGTCGTAATCGACGATCCGGGCGGATACGAAGGTGCGCAGCGCGACCCGCGCGCCGGTCCGGCCGGCGGACATGTTCCGAGCCTGGGCGTCACGCTCGGCCTGCGCCGCCTGCTCGGCAAGGCGCTCGGCTTCCGCGATTCGGTTGTTGTGTTCTGCGATTGCCGCCGCGTCCGAAATTCCGTCAGCAATCTTTTTTGCAGCCACTTTTTCGGCGGCGAGGCGTGCCTCTTCGGCTTCGCGGGCGATACGGTCGGCTTCTTCTCGTGCCTTGCGCTGGCGCTCCATTTCGATCCGCTGCTGTTCGCGCAGGTAATCGTCCATGTGGCGCTTGAGCTTTTTGCTCAGGGCGTCCGGCTCTTCCTTGAGTTCGCGCCACTTGTTGTCGACACCGCGGCCGGCGTCGAGGTGCGGCTGCTTTTCAACCTTGTGCAGATCGGTCGCCTTCTTTGCGATGGTGGAGAGGCGCTTGGACCAGATCGCCGCGCGGTCGGCTTCGGCTTGCGTCTTGATCGGTTGTTTCAAGAACGCTTCGGCCTGCTCCTTCTCCGCCTCGAACTCGACCTGCAGGGCCTCGAAAGGATCATCGGGCAGATTGTGCCCGATAGCCGGAGCTTCCGGTTCGTCATCCCAGCCGGCACCTTCGACAGCCTTGGTATAGGCTTCATAGGTGATCGGGTTCCGGCAGCACCAAGTCCAGATATCGGACGCATCAACCTTGCGCTCGCCGCGCAGCGCGTGCCATTCGCCGTCCTCGAACCAGATTGCGACCGGTTCCCACGGCTTATCCTTGAAGCGGGTCCGGTAGTATCCCTGCTCCGGGTGTCCGTCGTGGATCGGCCCGATCCGGCCGGCAAGAGCCTCTTGCCACCAATGCCAAGCATTCTCGGTCATATGCGTGCCTCCAGTTGCTGCTGCCGTTCCATGTCCCGCAGCTCGTTGATGGTTAGAAGGATTGCCGCCGACACCGCGAACCAAGCCAGGAAGGCGAGGGCTATGCGGGAGCAGGGCGTGAAATGGGGAACGGTTCGCTTCTGGAACCTGCCAAGATCGACGGCGCGGGACCGGCACTCTCCGGGAGCGCAGGAGCAGCCGTCAAAGGCTCGGATAGGGCAGTCACGCACCGGCCTGCTCCTAGAGAGCGGCGCGGAAAGCTCGTGGCGATCTATCTTGCTCTGGCTCATGGATTAATCCCCGCTGTCGACGGTCATATCGAGACCGCAGTGTTTGCAGGAGCCGGGATGCCAGCCGCGCAAAGGGTTCGCTCCAATGCCGGCGATCTTCTCGTGCTTGCAGATGGCAAAGCGGACGACGATCGGCTGGTGGATCATCTTTTTCGCCTCTTGGTCATAGCGACCGGTGCGATAGACGACGGCATAGCCTCCACCGTCGAACCTTCCGCCCATTCCGGCGGGGGTGAGGAAGAACTGAGTCCAGTTCTTGCGTCCGTTGATCTTCCCCCATCCCCACTGCGGAACCCAGCTATGACCGCCGGATGCGAGATTGGTGAGGAAGAGCAGAGGATCCACGTCCTCTGTATTCGGAATATCGATCTCGCCCTTGAGGATTGGCGCATAATCTACTTCGATTGTGTAGGCCTTCTCGCTCATGCCGACACCTCCGAGAGGTTGGCGCCGCGTACCGGACGGCCTGCATCGACATAGGCGAGGGTGCGCGCCGGGTCAGCGGTGATCTTCTCGACGCGGTAGCCGAGTTGGTCAGCGAGGCTCATGAATGCCGCGTGGGCGATGTTCACTCGGTATTGAGCGTCAGCGTCGTGACCGTAGTCGGCCATCGCGACGGCTATATCCAAGCTCTTGGAAACGGTGCGGGCCAACGTCGAAGCCTCATAGATTTCAGTCGATTTCATTGCGGTTACTCCGCTGCGATCTTGAAATGGTGGGGGATAGGGAACGGGAAGCGGGCGAACACGCCGTTCCATTCCAGTGCCTTGCGCTCCTCGGCGGTGCGGCCGACAAGCTGGTCATTGAAGACGTCCGGCATCAGAGGCGCGACGAGCGGGCCGGTCGCACCGAGCGCCGAGGCTCGCGCCTGCAGCTCATAGACATCCCTGATCTGGCGCAGATAGTTCCAGCCGGTGATGATCTCGCCCTTGCGGTGCTTGCAGCGGGCGCGCTCGATGGCTTGCGACAAATCCTGCACGGCGAAGCGGAGCGCGTCGGTCGTGCGGTTCATTTGCTCGAAGTGCTGCATTGCCGGTCCTCATCTTGCCGCCGTCCCGTCGGAGCTTCTCTTGCGAGGTGTTCGGGGCGGCTGATGAGGTAAAGATTACCGTTTTGGTAAATTATGTCAATTATGAAATTGCCGAAATGGTAATTTTGTTTTCGGCCGAAATGCACTGGTTACGCATCCGAGTAGCCAGAAAGAGAGAACGGACGCAGTATTTGAGCAGAAGGAGGAGTGAATCCGTGCGCAATCTCAGCGCGGACTGAAGGTGAATGACCGGCGCGAGGCGTCCTTTAGCCGGCAACATTTAAAACGATTCGACACTCAGGCGGATTGCTGCCACTCTGGCCTTCAGCACCAAGCCGGATCAATTTCCATGCCGTCAGTTGAAGTGCTCCGCAACGGAGACAAATGGCTCGTTCGAGTAAACGACGGCCTGGTTGATGAGCGCGAATTTCTAATACGCGAAAACGCTCTTGCCTGGGCGAGTGGCCATCGCAAGCGCCTTGGCATAACGCTAGATCCCATCGAGTTTGATCAAGTGGAGCAACGGGCGGAGCCTCAAACTCATCTCGCTTCCTCCTGACGTCTCGTGTCGATCACCCTTCCTAAGCAGGGTCAGCGGACCCTAGGCAATGCTGTTGCCAAAAAAATACCCCACCGAAAGCCGGCGGGGTAGGTCAGGAGGGGATCTGCGCATGAAAGCAGATCACAAACTTCGCACGCATTCAATTTCGTGACGAGGTCATGTTCCTGGATTTCGGTACGGTGGGGAGCTTTTGCAGTTTAATCGGGGCCTGATGGGAGTAATCGGCATGACACTTAATGTGTCGCATCTCCGTCAATCACTTCATCCTTTGCATCCCGTATGATCTTCAGATCCCGGATCATGCCCGCGGCTTTGAGGAGGGCGGCGCGAACGACATCGGCGTCGGACCTGCCGTCCTTGATCTGGGCATACGCTTCCAGCAGCTCGATCGCGGCATCGTTGATGTAAGCGCTCTCGGGTATGCCGATCTCTACCCGCAAATCGCGAATGGTCCTCACAGCTCTTTGCAGGAGCCGGCATTTCTCATCGTCGCGGAGTTTATTAACCTCGTTGGCGGCGCGCACAAGCTCCACAATGAAGCCGGCGAGCAGGCTCACGCACTTCCCTCTGGCTCATCTCGGTTGAGCTGGTCCGCAAAGTCTAACATCACTGCGGCCATCGAAGTGGACTTCTCGCGAGCGGTCCGCGCAGCGAGCATCCGGACATTCGCCTCGAAGTGTTCCGCACGCATTACGCCAGCCTCTTCGAGCGTTTTGGTCAGCGCGAGCAGGATTGCCGTGGTCGCTGAGTGGATGATAGCCGCAGTTTCAAGCATCTCATCGGGAGTTGTCTCCTGCTTGCTCATTTCAGCGTTTCCTCGTCAAGCTTCCGATAACCCGAATTCAGCAAATCATAGGCGCTAATCTTCCCCTTCATGTGTCGTCCCTCCGTCGAACGCTATTTCCGTCCCTGTATCCACGACGATATACAGATCCCGGATCATGCCAGCGGCCTCGAGAAGGGCGGATTTCACGTCCTCGTCTGTCCGAATTCCTTTCTCGATCGCCCAGGCTGTTGTCTGCAGATCGATGACCACGTCCCTTGCGGTTTGGTTCTGCGGGATGCCGACGGTCTCCCGCATATCGCGGATCGTTGTCACAGCACGCTCTAGCAGCCGGCGCTTCCCAAAGTCGTCAAGCTTCTCCACCTCGTTAGCCGCTCTCACCAACTCTGCTATGAAATCGGGAACAGTGGGCAATTATTAATCCTCATGAATCAAACGCTTGCACACTTAAGCGTTGTGCGTGGGCTCCGTAGTCTTGAAATGTCTGCGCCCTTTGTTCACTATTAGTTCTGGTTTTTGGTTGGCCGGGCGTAGGGAAATTCAGTGGCAATCATTCATAGGATCAGACCCAAGTACAAGACCCGCAACGAGGAGATCGTCGCGGGCCTTTTTGAAGCTGCAGGAGCAGTTGCACCGGCGCCACCGGAAACAGTCATCAAGCGGAAGGCCGCTGAAATCTCGACGCTCATGGCGTTGATTCACGGCGGCGATTGGCGGGTTCAGATTGATCATGAGGACGGCTTGATTGTGATTGCTCGTCGCCGTCAGAGACGAACCCCTTAATTGCCTTGAAGACCTGTGGAAGTTCTTCCTGGTCAACCCCATAGGCCAGCAACGCCGATCTCAGCGCCGCCTCCGGAGATTTTGGATTTTCAGTCACTGGTGGTTGAAAGAGTTGCCAAAGGGGGACTTCGAGCGCCTTGGCAATGCGATGAAACCAGTCGAGGTCCAAGCCGCGCTCGCCCGTGAGGAGGCGAGAGACCGTAGCATCCGTGGTCTCCATGCGCTCTGCCAAGTCTTTCTTCTTCAGCCTCTTAATTTCCATCAACTCTTCAATGAAAATCCCAGTCGGCTTCTTGTCGGATTTCGATTTTGCCATGCCGGTAATCTACGTCCGACATCTTTTGCATCGAATGGCCAGATTGGTAATTTTCCATATTGACAGAAATTGCCATATTGGTAATTTACCAGTATGGAAAAGATCAAGCACTGGCGCACTGAGCGCTCCCTCTCCATCGAAGCGGCCGGCGCCCTTGTCGGGGTAAGCGGTGTCCAGTGGCATCGCTACGAGAACGGGACGCGTCGGATTCCTGCGGAGAAAGCGCCTTCGATCTCCAAACTCACCGGCGTGCCTCTTCATGAGATCCGCCCGGATGTGTTCGGTACTGCGGAGAACGCAGCATGAGCGCCGACAGCCAACTCAAGGCATTCATCGATCGTGTCCTCCGCTTGAAGGAAGAGCAGGACACGATCGGCCAGGACATCCGAGACATCTACGGAGAGGCCAAGGCTGCCGGTTACGACAAGACCGTCATGGGCAAGCTCGTGGCCTACCTGCGCAAGGTCGATAAGGCCGGCGCTTCCGAGGTCGAAGAAGCAGAAATGATCTTCGACACGTACCTTGACGCCTATCGACGCGCTTCCGGTTTTTCTGCGATTAAAGCTGGTCCCTCGCGTGCGCATGCGCATGAGGAAGAATTCGACCCGGTAACGGGCGAAATCCTCGACCCGAAGCTTGCACATACGGTCGTCACCGGCATGCAGACTGAAACCGGTCGCGCCGCGCTGATCGCTGCCGTCGATATCATGATCGCCCACGAAGAGGCGGAAGAACACCAAGCTTCGGACGATGCCCCCATCGTACCCCCTTCGCCTGCAGAGAGCGAAGCCAAGGAAATCTCTGCGTCCAGTTATAGCCGGCCCGCAACCTTGGCGGTTCCCGGTGGCGAACCGAGCATACCAAGCTCCGATGCCGGCGGCGAAAAAATGGAAGGGCGCCCTGCCGCTCGTCCAGGCCGGCCCGACGAACAGTCGGCTCATACAGACGCCAAATCGGGGCAAGCCACCAACACCAATTCGCCGGAAACGGCAAACGAAACCCAAGAGAGGCCCTCGACCAACGATGAGGCATCCCCAGAGGCAGGTCCGCAAGCCGAAGCCTCTCCTGCCGGGACTGGAGCCGGGACGCTTGCGGATCGTGAGGGCCGCCGCGAAGGGGAGGCGGTTTCGGCTGACCTCCCCACCAATTCTGAAATCGCTTCGACCGCTCAAGGTAAAGTCGAAGCCACCAGCGCCGAGCGCGAGACCGAGCTTGATGAGCCGGCAGAACGAGATTGCGCCGCCGCCAATACAGGAGGCGACCATGTAACCGCTCAGACCTCCACCGCTGCAACGGCCGGTGCACTCGTCAGGTCTGCACCGGCCAAATCTCCACTCCGTCCTCATTGCCTGAACCCAGGCGAGCAGTGCGGCGGATACGGCACCAAACATTGCCGGTCCTGCACCGCCGCCATGCAGGAGAGGGAGGTGGCATGAGCACTCTCATCACCCAGGACGGCACCGCCATCGTCATCGATCCCGAACTCGGCGCAGTCTCCGCCCGAACTCGGGAAGAGGCAGAAGCCGAAATCCGCCGGCGCAAGGCTTTGCGACAGCGGTCTGACGGCGGTCTCAACATCATTCACCGACATACGGAAATCCAAACGGGGGAAGCAGCATGACACAGTTTCTTTCTGGTGCCTTCGCAGGCGTGTTGGTCGGCGGCTTCGTCGGGTTCGTATCTGCGGCTCTGGTCGCTGCCTCGAAGGTGGCTCCGAGCGCTTGGCGTCAGGACGACGAAGAGCAGGTGGAAGCCCTCATCGCCAGTCGTATCGAAAACGAGATCGTGCAGGGCGCACGTCTTCTGAATTGACGTGGTCGGGGTTGATCACACCCCACGTCAGGGCTGCCGGTCCTTCTCCTCCTCCCGCGGACCGGCAGCCAGCACTTTCACCTTCGGGAAGCCACCACGCAGTCTCAACACGACGGCAGCGACGGCATCACCGACAGGCACGAACGAGGCTGGCGGCGACGGCGGATCGCCACCAGCAGCAGAGCCAGACGAAGCGGCGGAATTGGCTCTGCGGGAAGGGAAGGGAATTACGGCATCCAGGCGGCGGTCTGAGCCGACGGCAGAGGGCGAAGGCCCTGCAAGGCTTTCTCCTCTGCCGTCTTCGATATCTGTCCTGCGCATCTGAAGTCTCCGTGGAACGAGTTCAGGTTTAGCGCAGGAGGCCGACAAGGTGTTGGGTTTCAACGACAAGGATTTGGGTTCTCGCCCCAAGGAAGTAGCTGACAGGAAGAAGGTAATGAGTCCGACTTTGACGGCTAAAAACTTGATGAGGGATGCGTGGCCGCTCCAGCGGTACACGAAGCTCGACAACATTTTCTATGAAGCGGTGCGGTTCATTTCGCCGCGCGTCACCAAGGAATTTACCGCCCGCCGCGCCCGATCGATTTGGGAGGGCACCGCGCGCCGGATCGATAGCGATGAAATGGACGCCTTACGGGCGGCTCTGATCGAGGAGAGCAAAATTGAAGCACGAGAACTCCGCGCCCGTCTGGCTTCGCTGGATCAGAAGATTGCCTCTTTTGAGGCGGTTGCGCATCGCCAAGCGGTGGCGCGCCAAGGCTCAGAGATGGGCCGATAGAGCTGACTGGATTTGCCCGGAACTGAAGGACGGGGGCGAGTGATGCAGCAACTTGGCCTCTTCGACGTTCTTCGCGGCCCGCCCGTGCGCTTGCCAGTCGAGCCTCATGGTTCAGTGCTCAGTGCTTCAATTGATCCTGATTTCACCTTCCGCCTGCCTCACCCGCGCATGGTGTGGGACCGCGCGGAGATTGAAATCCATCGGCATGAGAACGGGCTCTGGATGTGGTCGACGAGCTTCATGGCCGAAAGCGAGGGAAGTTCATACCGCGTCGGGCCCAAGTGGGGGAAGTTCGCAGGGACACGCGAGGACGCACTCTTCTTCGCCGTCGAGGAACTCGAAGCGCGCCTTGGCAGGAAAGGGGGATCTGACGCCGCCCTCATCATCAAATGGCTTCAGGCCCTGAAAGACAACCCGGAGGCGTTCAAATGAAGAACAAGCTCATTGACCTGAATAACCATCTTTTCGCGCAGCTCGAGCGGCTGAGCGAGGAAGATTTAACGCCCGATCAGATCGACAACGAGGTGAAGCGAACCGAGGCAATCGTCTCAGTCAGCCAGCAGATCGTACAGAACGCTGATCTAGCGCTGAAAGGCGCCAAGCTTGTGGCCGAGCACGGCGCTTATGTCGGCAAGTACCTCCCGATGTTGGAGGCCAAAGCAGAATGAAAGGGCATTGGATTAAATACTCCGATGAGGAGATGGCGTGGCTTAAAGCCAACCGGACGCTGCCTATCGGCGACTATCATGCGGCCTTTTGCCGGCAGTTCTCGCGGGATGATGTTTCAGCCGGCAATCTGCATGCGTTGCGCAAGAGGAAGGGTTGGAAGACCGGCCGCACAGGCCACTTCGGCAAGGGCAGCACGCCTTTTAATAAGGGCGTACCTTGCGAACCTGGCAAAGGCGGTCGGCATCCGAACGCCCGCAAGACCCATTTCAAGAAGGGTGGGCTACCCCACAACACAAAGTATCTCGGGCACGAGCGTGTCTCGAAAGACGGTTACGTCGAGGTCAGCATCGACGAGGAAAACCCGCATACAGGCTACGAACGTCGATACGTTCTGAAGCATATCCACCTTTGGGAACAGGCAAACGGCCCCGTGCCGAAAGGCATGTGCCTAAAGTGCATCGACGGCGATCGGCTGAACACCGATCCATCGAATTGGGTGCTGATCCCTCGGGGCATCCTACCAAGGCTGAACGGCGGTCGAGCGACCCGGGTCATGGCCTACGACACTGCTCCTGATGAGTTGAAGCCTATTCTGCTGACGATCGCCCGCGTTGATCACAAAGCAAGTGAGCTTCGCCGTAAGGGTCGGAGGGCCGAATGACCGACCCAGCCGAAATGATCGCTTGGCTCGAAAGTCGGATTGCCAGCGCAAAGACCTGGCTCGAAGACCACGGCCACGGCTCCAAGCGGCCGCGTCCTGAAACCGAGATCGCCACCAAGGAATACGACATCGCCCGGTTCGAGGAGATCAAGGGCGCGTACCTGAAGGCCTTGAGGAAGCGCGGGGTGGCAGCATGACGCTACTCTTTGATCTCAATCCCTGCTTCGTGCGCTGCGGCAATGAATGCCAGACGAGCGGCTTCCGCCGACTTCTTGCCCTTCATCGCTTGCTCAAGGGTCAGAAGAGCCTTGTCGAGAGCGTCGCCTTCATCAAGAGGCCAGTCCTCGATCAGCGCCCACGATGCTTCCTGGATCGTGCTTATGGTGGTGAACTTGCCGGGCCCTTCCAGCGCGAGCGTGACGCCCTTGTTCCAGTCTTTGCTCAACGCGTGGCCTCCAGATTCCAATTCGGTTGTCTCTTAGCTCCGATCTCCTCCCTTGGCGAGGTGGCGGTATGAACGGCAGTCGCTTCAACTCTGGAAAACAGAGAGGCCGCTTTCGCAGCCTCTCCAACTCGCTTGATCGCTTAGAAGATAACGTGGCCACCGCCGGACTGGCGGTTGATCATCCACGGCCGGACTGCCGGGGCCTTCATGAGGATACCCTTCTTGGCTCCGAAGGCGCGGATCGCGTCACGAGCAACGGGCAGCGGCTTCAGGCCGTCTTGGGCCATGTAGCAGGTTCGAAGCGCGGCCTCGTGGTCGAGGTCTTTATCCGGCTCCGGCCAATCCTCCAGAAAGTCGATGGCATCTTCGACGCAGTTTATCTCTCGAACCAGATCTCGTCGTTCTTTCAAGTAGACGGGTCTGTCGAACATCTTCGCGATCATTTCTACCTCACTGAAAACGTTGGTGATCAACAAGGAAAGCGCTGTGGTTCAGCGCCGATTATCGATTTGTGGTGCCGCTTTTTCCGGTTCAAGAGCCGAGTGGTGGTGGCTGCGATTTCTTTCGAAGGGAAGGCGATCGCATGACCTTTTCCGAAGCGTACGCCCTCCATGGACCCGACACGATCGCCATCAGCGAAGCTCTCGGCATACCTGAGCATGAGGCCGACCGGCTCGTGAACGAGCGGATGGAGCAGAAGGCTCGCCGCCGAGCTGATAATGCCCGTCTCCGTGCCGAGCTGCGCGAGATCCGCGCCAAGAGGCCGGCATGAAGGAATCCCAGATCCACAAAGCCGTCGTCCAGCACTGGCGCGCTCTCGGCAATCCGGGAACGCTGGTGGCTACGATCCCCAACATGGGGAGCATGGGACAGTACGGACTCACCAAGGGCCTGCCAGACCTGATCATCATTGGTCCGGGCATTCACGGCTATCTCGAGCTCAAGACCGAGGTGGGTAAGCTCACCCAGCCGCAGCGCGAGTTTCAGGCGCTCTGTACCGACCGCGGCATACCGTTCTTCGTTACGCATGGCCGGGACGAGCCGATCAGGCTGCTGGAAGACCTCGGCATCGTCAGGAGGGCAGCATGAGCGAGCGGCCCTTCATGCAGCTCTACGTCTCCGATTTCATCGGTGACACCCTGCATCTGAGCACCGAGCAGATCGGGGCTTACATGCTGCTGCTGATGGCAATGTGGAATGCCGGCGGGAAACTGCCTGCCGACGAGGCCAAGCTTGCCCGTGTGGCCCGTATGTCGGTGAAAAAATGGAAGGCCATAGCGGATGATCTTATGCCGTTCTTCGAGGTCGACGGTGAGACCATCTGGCATAATCGCCTGACGAAAGAGCTTCAGAAAAGCGAGAGTAAATCTCAATCGAGAAGTGCCGCAGGGGCAGAGGGCGGAAGAGCTAAGGCACTGAAAGATAAAGAGGCGAGGTTGGCAAGTGCTATGCCTACGCCACAGCATCTTCCAGATACCATAACCAGACTTCCTTCGGAAGACGCGCGCGCGCCTGACCCCTCTTCCGGGTTTGATCAATTTTGGGAAGCATACCCGAACAAGATCGGAGAGCCCACGGCTCGATCGGCATTCCTCAAAGCGCTGAAACGCGCCAGCCTCGACGAGATACTCGCCGGTGCCCGAGCGTATGCAGCCAAGCCCGACGATCGCCAGTGGTGCAACCCGGTCAAATGGCTGTCCGAAGATCGCTGGAAGGACCGGCCCGCCAAACCTCCCGAGAAGCCACCGCCGAAGGCAAACGGCTTAGCTCACCTGCAGAAACCCCAATCTCGAGAAGAATACATCGCCGCCGAACTGGCGCGTTCCGAAAGGAGCTTCACATGATTGCTTTACCGCCCGAGACCGAAATCATCGGATTGACGAGACGACAGCTCCAGGTGATCGATGGCCTTTCAACCGGCAAGCCTGCCAAGGCCGTCGCCGGCGAACTTAAGCTCACGATCAACCAGGTCACCAACGACGTCCAGCGGGCCATTCACGTGCTCGACGCCGGCAACACCGTTGGCCTCGTTGCGACGGCATTTCGGAAGGGTTGGATCGAATGACCCGGCTCGCTCGCATAGACCTGTACTCGGTCGCTCCGCTTCTCCCAGGTGATAAGGTTGCCGGCCGCGTAGCGGCGAGGGGAGAGCATTTCGAGTGGTCGCCGCCGAACAAGGACAAGATCCACACGAATGACCCGATCGCGGTCAGACGACCGACGGTTCAGGAGCTGGGCCAGTCCACGTTCCTTGACCTGAAGGGAACCAAATTCGGCCGCTTCACCGTCCTGGGCATCGCTGCGGACATCGTAACCACGAACGGCGCCAATTGGGTCGTTCGTTGCGTCTGCGGCGCCTACGAGACGCGGAAGGCGAAAACCATCAAGGCTTGGCTGTCGGGCGATTGGAAGGGCGATCATGAGCCCATGTGCGATTGCTGCGGCTATACCCGGCGTCTCCAGATGGGGCGGTACGATCCCAAGAAAGCCGCTGCGGCTGCGAAAGCGATCATGGAGGCGGCGAGATGACCCAGCAAGGTTACGTCGGCTTCGACGATATCCAGGCGATCGGGGAAAAGATCGTAGAGATGGCTGACCGCGTGAAGGTTGTCCATGCAGCAATGCCGGGCGCACAGGCAGCTTGGGCTTTCGAGATGGACGGCACCCGGTATCGAGTGGTCGTGACTGTCGAGGGGCCATCTCCTGAAACGAAATAGGCTTCAGCATAACCGAGCGGCGGCTCGAATACGAGGGAATGAAAATGGCGGAAACTAATTGGTATGCTGTCCGGACTGTCCCAGGTTCTCAGCGGATGGCGCGTGTCCTGGAGCCGGCGAACGACGAGACGGAAGAGCAGAAGGCCACCCGCGAGCGCCGCAAAGGCGAGAGCATCGTCGAGCGCAATCTCCGCAACGAGGGGATTGACGTCTATATGCCGTCCTTCTGGGCCATCACCCAGCACCAGCGCACGAACAAGATGCGGGAGAAGCGTTTTCCGCTCCTGGTCGGCTATGCCTTCGTGAACATCCACCAGCGCGACTTTGAAAGGGTGAGGGGTGTCGAAGGCGTGATGTGCTTCATGCGCCCGTCACCGGACCGCGGCCCGATCGTCTTCCGGGATACCGACATCGGCGGCCTCATGCTGGCAGACTTCGAAAAGCAGAAGATTTGGGAGCAGGAGCGCGAGGAGCGGCTTGCGAAAGCTCAGTCGTACCGACGCAACGCGCTCAACAAGAAGCTCGGACTGATATTCCCAAAAGGAAAGCGGAAGAAGATGCCGCTTCGTATTCTGGCGGAAACGGCTATCGACAGTCTGTCACCCGGCAGCCGTCAACATGTTTTAACGATTCTCAATGAATTGAAAGAGATGGACAAGGAGATGGAGGCTTGCCGCCTGAGCGCAAATCACCTATATTCCGCAGCGTGATTTGGGTGTTCAGTCGGACCTTGCCATGAGCAAAGGGAATACTCGACGGCCCAGCGGGGAGAGTTCCGCCTCCCGCCCATTAGCAGAAATGTGCCCTTAATCCAGTTCATGCTCAGCCGCGTCGGGTCACGCCGGAGGGGCAGTCACGCTGCTCTTCGTGTCTACATCTCCGCCGCTGTCCGTCATCCAGGCTGAAGTTGCATAGACCAGCGCGCAGACGATTGCGGCGAACGCGAACAAGATAACAAAGGCTCGTCGGTCTGAGTGTTTCATTGGGCAATAATAGGTGAATGCCCCGAAAAGGAACATGTGGGCGAAGGTCGCATTAGTTTGCCAAGTACGCGGAGCCAGCCAAATGCACCACCGTATCGGCTCCGTTCTCGTGGTGCATCGTCCCAAGCCCGTCGCCTAGTGCGGCGGGTTTTCCTTTCAGAGTTAATGCGGCTAAGAGCGCCGGTGCGCTCACCTGTCTCATAAGCAGGACTAGGCGGTTCAACTCCGCAGCCGCAACCAAATACCAGGGGAAGCCGACGCGCCCCGACCTTATGGAGCGCTGGATACGCAACCAGCGCCGTCGGCCAAGCCGGGAGGGTAGCCCGGCAACAATTCAGAGCGTTCGGGAGCGCGTTACACGTGAGGCATCTCGGCAGCTTAGGAAAGCAGCGCCGGACTACGCGTCGGATGTTCCACTGAGAATTTAAGCTTGAACAGGATGGCGCCGTTCTCGTCCGTAACCGCCATCAGCCACTCATTGCCGAGCCAAATGGTCATCTCGCCATCGGCAAGCATTTCTCCTGCGCCACGAAGTGCTTCAATTTGAGCTTCGCTTTCGTCGGCGAGAATTAATCCCGTGTCATCAATCGCGGCTTTCCCGTCCAAAACGTGAAAGAAATACCTAGGCATAGCCTTACTCCATCGGGCGGGAGTTCGATATGACTCTCTGTCTCAGCGTGCCGGGAGATGGCTGATGATTTTTAAGTTTACGCTTATTTCATCGTGCGAGGAAATGAATTCGGATCGATGGCCTCTGTTCCGATGTCGCCGAAGATCGCTTTGAAAGCTTCTCTCAGATTTTCGTATCGGTGAAGCATCTGCGCCTTTTCACTCTTCAGGCGCTGGAGAAGCGCGAGCTCGGCGTCGGTGGCATCGTTGGACATAGCGCGCAAGCGAAGGTCTCCTTCGATCTCGCTGATTGCAGCTTGATATCCGAGGACTGCAGCGTCAATGCGCTGTTGGTGCTTCCGTAAAACCAAGCTCATTTCAAGCTCTGTCCCTTTGACCTAGCCCCGTCAGCAATGACGGGGAGAAGCCCAAATATCAGCGCGACGAATGATCATGCCCGCAGTGTGAGCATTTCCTATTCGGCCATGGATGGGTGGCCCTGAAGAAGGCCCCTTCGCTTCTGAAGAGCGAGAAGCCGCAATCAGGGCAGGTAAAGATGTATAGCGCGGCGATGCCATGGCTTATCCAGAACAGGAGGCTGATTGGCGCCCCGCTTGAACCGAAGATGGTGTGGAACAACGGCGTCCATACAATAAAGGCGGCAAGGACCAGCGCGGTCCATGCCACAAACAGCCAAGCCTTCAGGTGGAGTGACGTACGGCCTCTCACAGACCGGCAGCTTTCCGAAGCGCATCGTTCATTCTGGCTTGCCAGCCTTCGCCGGTTGCCTTGAAGTGATCGATAACTTCCTGATCGATGCGGAGCGAAAGAAGCTTCCTCGGGCGACCATTCGGTGAGCGCGTCCGCTTCTTGCCGGCCTGATGATCCATGACCTGCTGAACCCGATCGGTCGGCTTCGGCTCCGGTGCTGGTACAATTCTGATCGCCATGACGTCTCCACTTATGTAGCTACATAACTTGTAGCACTGGCGGAGATGTGTAGCTACATAATTCAAGGCCGTGATTTGACATGCCTAAAAGGCCAATGCCGCCAGAAGACATGATCGAGGATACCTCCATCAGGTTCGAGCCCGCTCCCGATGTGGTAGAGTGGGCCCGATCAACCTTCATCGATGATGGCGCCGACCTTCTGAACGAGGATCACGCGCATCTCCGCTTTGCTTCGATCGGCGCCTTGTGGACGAATATCCCCAATGGGAGACATGGCCGTCGGATCGTCGGTCAGTGTGAGATGGGATTGCCGCCGGCCGGAAAGTGGTCTCGCGCCAGGATCGAGCTTCAGCTACAGCAATGGTTCGGCGACGTGCCGGACTTCCTGCTGACCTTCGATGCTCATTATGCTTCGACCTGCTCGGATGCAGAGTTCTGTGCGCTGGTCGAGCACGAGCTTTATCATGCAGGCCAGGAGCGTGATGCATTCGGCGCACCGAAGTTCCGGAGAGATGGCAGGCCTGCGCTCACCATCCGCGGGCACGACGTGGAAGAGTTCGTCGGCGTCGTCCGTCGCTATGGGGCAGATGCCGCAAATGTCCGTGCACTGGTCGTAGCGGCAAACCGGCCGCCGGAGATATCCCGAGCAAGCGTTGGCCATGTGTGCGGGACGTGTCAGCTAAAGGTTGTTTAAGGGAGCCCGACCAAACAAAAGCCAGCCGAAGAGCAATACTAGACAGTAGATCAGCGCAAACACTCCCGCGAACATGATGACTGCCACAAGGGCCCGAATGGGAAGCGAGAACCAAATCTGTTCTCGGAATTGTACGGGTTTCCCCTTGGCTCCATTCGCCCGCACGTAAATGATTGCCGGCAAATCTCCGGGTAAATCGCTCGCGAGAGAGAAATCGACGCTCTCGCCGCCGTTCAGCCGCTCAATCCTGAGGATATACCTTCCGTCTGCCGATATCTGCTCTGTCGTAACGAGGTGCGGATATTGCTCGATATGCGGAGGTTTCCAGTTGAATATTATCTCGAGTTGCTCAGCCGATTTCTTGCCTGAGTTGAAAACGCGCACCCTCTGTACTCGCAGCGACCCGGGAGTCCCATCTGGTCTAGTTGGCAGCATGACCATGTTAGTCACTGTGCCGTAGCGAAGTCTGGAACGGGGGGCTAGCCAATTCCTCACTAGCGCGATCAGCACAGGAATCGCTACCGTGATTACAGCCGCAATCAACGTGTCACTTGAGGTGAACCGGCTCCATACATGCGCGAGGCTGAACGCCTGATCCATAAAAAAATACCCCCCACATTTGCTATCGTGTGTCTGCCCCAAGGTACCGAAGCTCCTCTGATTCCCGCCCCCGGTCAAACGGGATTAACTTGATGGCTCCTTGATAAATCGATGGCAAATCAGAAACTCAGCCGCGAGCAGCAAACCTATGTGGTTCAGGCGCTCGCCTGCTTCGATAGCCCGGCCGTTGTCGTCGCCGCACTCAAGAAGGATTTCGGGGTGGCGATCAGCCCGCAGGCGGTTGAATGCTATGACCCCACGAAAAAGGCAGGCCGGAATCTGTCGGTGCGCTGGAAAGCTCTGTTCGAGGAAACTCGCAAGACATTCCTCGAAGACACTGCTTCCATTGCCATAAGTCACCGGGCGGTGAGATTGCGCGCTCTCCAGCGCATGGCCGAGAAGGCCGAGACCCAGGGCAACATGGTGCTGGCATCTTCGCTGCTGAAGCAGGCGGCCGAGGAAGTCGGCAACGCATATACCAACAAGCGGGAACTCACCGGCCCAGGCGGCGGACCGATCCAGACAGAGAACCGGACATGGCGCGAGGTACTGCGGCAAGAGACGAAGGGCTGATTGCCGCCGCAACCCTAACCAACCCGGCGCTGTTCGACTTCTGGGAAAAGGTCTTCTTCGGAGAGAATGACATTGCCGTCCTGCACGGCGGCCGGTCGAGTTCCAAGACGAGGGACACAGCATGCCAGTTGGTCCGGCTCGTGGACCATGTCCGGGTCAAGATGCGCGTGCTCTGCATCCGGCGATTTCAGAACCGCATTCAGGAATCGGTCTACACCGAACTGAAATGGGCGATCGGGCATCTCGGCCTCAAAGCCGCGTTCGACGTCCAGAAGACGACGATCATCCACATCGCCACCGGGGCAGAGTTCATATTTTACGGGATCGAGCGCAACCTCGAGGAAATCAAGGGAACGTCCGATATCGACATCCTCTGGGTGGAGGAGGCGGAGAAGCTCACCGAAGAGCAGTGGTCAGTCATCGCGCCGACGATCCGCAAGGAAGACAGCCTTGCGATCCTGCTGTTCAACCCGAAGATGACCACCGACTACGTGTGGAAGAACTTCGTCATCAACACGCCGCCACACTGCGTCGTGCACCAGATAAACTACACGGAAAACCCGTTCCTTTCGGAGAAGGCAAAGCGCGACATCGCCGCGATGCAGGAGCGCGACCCCGAGATGTTCGAACATATCTATGGGGGCGTACCGCTGGGCGACAGCGAGCTTTCTATCTTCAAGCGCCGCTGGCTGGATGCGTGTGTCGATGCTCATAAGGTGCTTAAGGTCGAACTGACCGGCCGGAACATCATCGGCTTCGACCCTGCAGACGACGGCGAGGACAAGAGCGCCACGGCCGATAAGATCGATGGCGTCTTCACCGACGCTGAGGATTGGGCATCCGGCAAGGATCAGCTTGTTCAGAACGCAAAGCGTGTCTGGGCCAAGGCGAAGAATGCGGGAGCTACCGTCTCATACGACACGATCGGTGTAGGCGCCTTCGTCGGCGGGTACATCGATGAGCAGAACCAGGAGCACGGCGCGGAAGTAGATCACTTCGCCTTTCATGCTGGCGGCGCGGTCATGGATGCCGACAAGCCGAGCGACCCGCACAACAGCAATAGCCCGCTCAACAAGGACGAGTATCTGAACCTGAAGGCCCAGGCATGGGCGAACACGGCCCGCCGCGCGATGCTCACCTTCAACGCGGTGACCAGAGGCCAGCCGATCAGGCCGGAGGATGTCCTGTCGTTCTCGTCATCCATGGGCAAGGAAAAGCTCGACGCTCTCTTCACCGAGCTTTGCGTGCCGTGGTGGGTCGAGACCGAAGGCAAGAAGCGCGTCGTGCCAAAGCTGAAGCTCAAGAAGGACTTGGGCGTGAAGTCTCACAACCTGGCTGATGCTGTGATCGCCGCCGACAACGTGAATATCGGTTTCAACTACGGAATGCTGGATGTCGTTTGATGCTGCTGTTTGACCGTCTACAGAACCTCGTCAGTGGCCTGGGCACGGCGAAGGATAAGAAGGTTGCAACCGTCTTCGCCTTTGCGCCGGTTGATCCGCAGCAGCTCAATGCGATGCACCGGTCTGACTGGATGGCCCGCAAGGTCGTGGACATCATCCCCGATGACATGACCCGCGAGTGGCGCGAGTGGAAGGCAGACGAGGCGGTCGTCGAGGCGATCGAGAAGATCGAGCGAGCGCCGCAGATCAACATTCAGGCCAAAGTCAATGAAGCTATGCAGCTTGCTCGCCTTCGCGGCGGTTCGGTCCTCGTCCTTGGTGTTGATGTCGGAAGCCCTGATCAGGAGCTTGTCCTTGAGCGCGTCGGCAAGGATGCGCTGAAGTATGTGCATGTGCTCGGCCGCGACCAGGTGAGCTACACCGATATCAACCGGGATGTGACGTCGCCCTACTATGGCGAGCCGGCCATGTGGCGTGTCAACGGTTCGAACGGGCAGCAGGTGGATATCCATCCATCCCGCGTGATCCGGTTCGTCGGCGCGCCGATCCTCGACAGGAACCTGGCTGAAACCGAAGTGTGGGGCGATAGCGTCTTGCAGATCGTCTATGACGCCTTGCAGAACGCGGCATCCTCGCAGGAGCACACTGCATCGCTTATCCCGGAAGCGAAGACGGATGTGATCTACATTCCCGGCCTGTCGAAGTACCTTCAGAACGAGACCACGACGAAGAAGCTCACGGATCGCTTCACATATGCCAACACCCTCAAGAGCATGTTCAATATGCTCCTACTGGAAGGGGACGGCACGGACGGCGAGAAGTGGGAGCAGAAGACCATCAATTTCAGTCAGTTCCCGGAGCTGCTGAGGCAATACCTTCAGGTCGCCGCCGGCGCCGCTGATATCCCGCTGGTCCGCTTCCTGCAGGATGCGCCGTCGGGTCTCGGCTCGAACGGCGAGGTCACGCTCAAGAACTACTACGACAAGATCAGCGCCGATCAGCGGAACATGCTTTCCCCGGCGCTCTGGCGGTTCGATGAGATCTGCATCCGCTCGGCCACCGGCAAGCGAGACTCGGCCGTCTACTACGAGTGGGCGCCGCTCTATACCCAGACGGAAAAGGAGCGGGCGGAAGTCTTCAAGATCAATGCCGAGGCTGCCCGCGCGATTGTCGGTACGGCTGCTGGTCAGGAGCTTATCACCCGCGAGGCGGTATCGAAGGCCCTGATTTCCCGGATTGAGGAGGACGGCAACCTGCCGGGCCTCGCTGCCGCCGTGGAAGAGTATGGCCTCATAGAAGAGCAGGAGCCCTCCGAAGAAGAGATAGCCGCCGCGGCAGCCCAGGAAACGAATGCGACCCGTCGCCAACAGGTAGCCGCCGACGCTGCGCCGAGGTCACTCTACGTGTCCCGGAAGGTGCTGAACGCAGGCGACATCATTGCGTGGGCAAAGGGGCAGGGCTTCTCTACCACACTGCCGGCCGATGACCTGCATGTGACGGTGATCTATTCCCGCACGCCGGTCGATTGGATGAAGGCCGGTCAGGATTATTGGAACGAGGATGGCACGCTGCTCATCCCGCCCGGTGGCCCGCGAGTGGTGTCTCGTTTCGACGGCGGCGCCGTCGTGCTCGAGTTCTCGTCTGCCTCACTGTCGTGGCGCCATCAGGAACTGAAGCGCACCGGCGCCGAGACCAGCTATCCCGAGTACGCTCCGCACATCACGATCACCTATAGGTCGGGCGAGGTCGATATCGACAAGGTCGAGCCGTACCGCGGCAAGATCGACCTTGGGCCGGAGGTTTTTGAGGAAGTCAACGACGACTGGAAATCAAGAGTGGTGTAAGGGGTCCGTAACAACAACAACCGGCCCTCCTACCAAGATCTCCGAAATCTCTGTCGGCTCAGTGGTCCAGTAATCCCGCGCCCAATCAGATAGATAGTCGACATACGGATTCGGTCCGGCAGGCGTGGAGATGGCAGTAAGGTTCCCTCTGAACTGAGGAGTGCCCGCCAGTTGTGGTTCCACGCCGAAGATTGAGCCCTGGCCCTGCCGATACCTCTCCCGGAAAATACTGGCGTGCTCGAAGGTCTCGCAAGTGAAGATGCTGTCGAGGCGTGATGGAGCCTGCGGGGCGACCGATTTCCGAGCCGCTTCTAGAGCGATCTCGATGAGCAGACTCGTGAAATCCGGCTCACGGGGGTAAGGGCCACCCGGTCTGAAGACGCGGTACTGCGCTCCAAACTGACCTGGCGAAATCACCTCGCCGACCGCGTGTCGATGCAGGGAAACGCGAAATAGCATCTGTTGGCCTCTTGGTCCCTCAAACGGTTGGGGTTTCTAGCATGCAACTCTTCGACACTGTAGCCCTGGACGGCCTCCGCCGTACCCAGGATGGATACCTCGTTGCCGACGCTCGCGTGGCCCGTACCGGCATCCAGCTTTACACCGGTCCGGAGGTTGACCCCGAGAACAAGCACGGCCTGCGCGACAAGGCGGTGGTGCGTGTCTATCGGCCGGAGGAAGAGGTCTTCGCCAAGGATGCGATGCACTCCTACGCCTACCGACCGGTGACCGACGACCATCCGTCCGAATCCGTCTCCGCCGACAATTGGAAACAGCACTCTGTCGGCCAGACCGGCGGAGAGGTGGTGCGTGACGGTGAATTCGTCCGCGTGCCTCTCGTCCTCATGGACAAGAACGCCATTGCCAAGGTCGAGGGCGGCAAGCGCGAGCTCTCCATGGGTTACTCGACCGAGCTCAAGTTTCAGGACGGCGTCACGCCTACGGGCGAGCAGTACGACGCGATCCAGACATCCCTTCGCATGAACCACCTGGCGGTCGTCTCCGCTGCCAGGGGCGGTTCCCACCTGAAAATCGGAGACGATGGGAAAGGAAAACGGTCAATGACGACCCGAACCCTCATGGTTGATGGCCTCTCGGTCGAGTTGGCCGACAAGGACGCCCAGATCGTGCAGCGCGCGATCGACGGCTTCAACAAGCAGATCGCCGACCTCCAGACGGCGGCCGGCGAGCACAAGGCAACCCTCGCCGCGAAGGACGAGGAAATCGGCACCCTCAAGGCCGACCTCAAAAAGGCCCAGGACGCAGCCCTGAAGCCGGAGGACGTGGACCGCATGGTGGCTGACCGTGCCTCGCTGATCGAGACCGTCAAGGCGATCGACAGCAAGATCGAGATCAAGGGCACCGACGCTGATCTTCGCCGGGCCGCCGTCCGGGCCAAGCTCGGCGACGAGATGGTGAAG
The DNA here is from genome assembly GCF_001005825.1 of Rhizobium sp. LC145. Classification (GTDB taxonomy): domain Bacteria; phylum Pseudomonadota; class Alphaproteobacteria; order Rhizobiales; family Rhizobiaceae; genus Neorhizobium. The sequence continues at coordinate 14,904 of NZ_LBHV01000005.1, read as the reverse complement.
GACGCTTCCGACGCCGAAGTCTCCGGCATGTTCAAGGCGATTGCCAAGGATGCGAAGTCGGCGGACCCGTTCGCCCGTGTCGTATCCGACGGCCTGAAGCCGATGGGCGATGCCCACACGCAAACCAACGACGCTTGGAACAAGAGCGTCGAAGACCTCAACGCCTGGCGCAAGGAGGCTTAAGCCATGCCCATTTCCTATCGCGACAATATCGCCGCCTATGCGGTGGGCCGCCGCGCCAACATGGAAGAGTGGAATACCATCACTCGCACCCTGGAAGGCGCAACGGCTCTCGGTTTCGGCGTGCCGGCCATCGCCGGTACCGGTGCACACACCTGCGCACCTCTCACCGCTGCGGCACAGAACGTCCTCGGCATCACCGAGGCTACCGTGACCCTGCCGCGCCCCGGCGATACCTATCAGCAGTACGACAACGTGGCGATCTGCGAGAGCGGTGTCATCGGCGTGCTGCTCGGTGCCAACGTCACCAAGGGCGCTCAGGCGCGCTTCAACGTCACGAACGGCACGTGGACCGGTGCGGCTGCATCGGCGACCGTTCTCACCATCCCCGGCGCTCAGTTCGATGAAGCCGGCTCGTCCGGCGCTGTCGGCATTGTCCGCTACCGTCGCCCCGTTCCCTCTGTCTCGGCAGGAGCATAACCTATGAACCAGATCGTCCGTGACGCTCAGGCCCTGGCATTTGTCACCGGTCAGGCGTACCGCATCAACCAGACCGTCTATGAGACCCGCTTTCCCGATTGGGATTTCGGCCGTCTCATCTACGTCGACACCACCGGTCCGGCATGGTCGCCGGGCATCCTCACCTACACCTCGGACCTGACCGGCGCTGCGAAGTTCCAGTCTGGCTATGCCAAGGATATCCCGGTCGCGGATGTCTCCCAGGACATGCAGACCAAGACCTTCCATCTGGCGGCGATCGGCTACCAGTACAACATCGAGGAGATCAACACCGCCATCCAGATCGGTGCATCCCTCCCGAACCGTCGCGCTCGTGCAGCCCGCTTGGCCTACACCAAGTTCATGTACGACCTGACGCTGCTCGGTAGTACCGAGAAGGGCCTCGGCGGCCTGATCAACTATCCGGGCGTCGTCACCGCGGTTGTCCCTGCGGATGGCACGGGCTCTGCGACCTTCTGGGTCAATGAAGATGGTGTCGGCGTAAAGACCCCGGCGCAGATCGTCCGGGACATCAACTTGGGCCTGCAGGGCGTCAACCTCGCCACGTTCGAGGTGGAGATGGCAGACACCATCCTCCTGCCGGTCGAAGCATACAACTACATCGCCGCCACGCCCTATAGCGCGACGACGATGGAAACCATCCTGTCCTTCGTCATGCGGACCAACATCTACACCATGACGACCGGCCGCCCGCTCACGATCCGTACTGTGCGCGAGCTCGGTACCGCTGGTGTCGCACCGGCAGCCGGTACGGGCCGTATGGTCGTCTACAAGAACGACCAGGACTATGTGAAGCTTCACCTTCCGATGCCTCACCAGTTCCTTCCGGTCTATCAGGATGGCCCGCTCAACTGGCAGATCCCCGGCATCTTCCGCACCGGCGGTGTGGAGCTGCTGACCACGGTTGCTTTCCGCTACCTGGACGGTATCAGCCAGCCGCCGGCGGCCTAACCACTGCTCCCAAGGCAGAAGCGGGCGGCATCCGTGCCGCTCGCCACCTCTGACGCGAAGGAACCGCTTCCATGGCCCAATCCGTAAAGAACCTCACCGCAACGCCGCTTGGGCTGCATGACGTCGATGGATCGTATCATGTTGCCGGCGCATTGGGCGGAACCGCGACCCTGGAGCCGGATACCGCTAGTGTCGAGATCATCGGCATTTACACGGAAAGCGGCTCGGCATCGGTTGAGACACTGTCCGCTCCTGCGAACACAGCGATCCCGACCATTTCGGGCACAGCCCGCGTTGGACAGGTTCTTACGGCTTCGCCGGGAACATGGTCCGGCAACCCATCTCCGACGTTCACCCGTCAGTGGCAGCGTGGCACAACGAATATCAGTGGCGCGACATCCGCGACCTATACACTCGTAGCCGCAGACGCAGGCCAGACCGTCCGCGTTGTCGTCACCGCGACGAACAGCGAGGGCAGCGCCTCCGCCAATTCGGCAAATACGGCATCTGTAACCCAGACACCCGCCAACACGGCCCTTCCGACGGTCAGCGGCACGGCTCAGGTAGGCCAGACGCTCACAGCCACGAATGGCACTTGGACGGGTACGCCGACGCCGACCTATACCCGCCAGTGGAAAGCAGACGGAGTGAACATCTCCGGCGCCACGGCAACGACCTATGTCCCGGTCGAGGGCGATGTCGGCAAGGTTATCACCGTGACGGTTACCGGAACCAACTCTGCCGGCAATGCCAGCGCGACCAGCGCCGGGACTGCCGCAGTCATCGCGGCTGCATGACATGCACACGATCCGCAACCGTTCGAATGGTCCGTTTGATCTCATCAGCACCGGTGGACCGCTACGGCTTCCGGCTAGTGGTGAGGTCTCGGGCGAATTCGGTGCTGAATACCTGATGCTGCTCAAGGCAAGCCCAGTGGTCGAAGTGATTGAGGGTGCTTCGCTTGTCTCTGAGATCGAGCGATTGCGGGCTGAGTATGCCGACCTGACGGGAAAGAAGCCGCATCACCTGTGGAAGGTAGAGCGGCTCCAATCCGAAATCGACAAGGCCTTGGAGGCGTAGATGGCTGGATACGGCACCAATGAGGGGGCGCAGGCTTACTGGACGGATGCGGGCTATGTCCTCCCGGAAGGTACTGACGATGCAGCCATTGCCGCTGCTCGGCAGCGTGGCGCCCTGGCTATCGATCGTTACGAGCCACGGTTCACCGGTAGGCGGACGGGCGGTTATGCTCAGGAGCGGGCATGGCCTCGCACAGACGCCACGACCTATTATGGGGAAGCGATCCCTTCGGATGAAATCCCTGCGGCGATCGTCATCGCCTCGTATGAAGCGGCGTTCCTCGAACTCACCAATCCCGGCAGCTTGTCACCAGTGGTGACAGGTACGTCCACGGTGAAACGCGAGAAAGTCGGACAGCTTGAGGTCGAATATTCAACCTCCACTTCAACAGACATCGACGACGTTGTGGCTCTGGCAACGCCGGTAGTCACAGCGATCGAGGGCATGCTGTGGCCGTTCCTCGTGCCGTGCCTGCCGGGCGTGCTGGTGGTTTAGAAGACTGCCAAGTATCTGAGCAGGGAAATGATGCCGATGATGACGACGATGACCTGGACGATCTGACGAATGCGGGCATCGAGCGGCAGGCGGTTGACGAGATACAGAACCAGCACGATTACCAGGAAGGTGATCAAGATGCTGACGAGAACGGACACACCCATAGGCGATTAGCTCCTTGTGATGCGCGGGAATGCGCATGCCTGGATTACCTATGCGCGAAGTTGAAGAAGGAAAGGGGCGCTGATGCCTAACGCCCTCTATGCGCGCCTGCAGGCCACGGCGCATCGTCTGATCGGGAAGTACGGTCAGCAGGGCACGGTGACGCGTTTTGAAGGCCCTGACCCTGTAGAGGGAGGCGAGCCGGTACCAACCGACTATCCGGCCACGCTCGTGCCGATGGCCTACCAAGCGCACGAGATAAACGGCACGGTCATCCTCGCCGGGGATGTGCAGATTTACATCAGCAGTGTCGGCCTCGCGATCGTGCCCAGCCCCGGCGACACCGTCACCGCCAACGGCAAGACGTTCCGCATCATCAATGGTGATCCGAACCGATATGACGGAGTCACGGATGTGGTTCACATCGTGCAGGGGCGCCTCGCATGACCTTCGATGAACTGCTCGACAGATACGAGCCGAGGCTTGCCGCGGCATTCCGCGAAGGTGTGGAAGCGATCAAGTCGACGATCGTTCTCAAGACGGTGGTCGAGCGATTGGAGCGTGGCGACATAGCCGGAGCCATTCGGGCGATCCAGTTCGAACCGGAAGCTTTCTCTGCACTGGAGATCGCCTTACAGGAGGCATTCAATGCCGGCGGCGTGAACATGGTTCAGAGCCTACCGCAACTGGTGGCGCCCGATGGTACGCGAGTGCTGTTTCAATTCGGCGTTCGCAATCTTGAAGCAGAGCGGCTGATCCGGGAGCAGTCATCGACACTGGTGACGAACATCGTGGAGGACCAGCGGGAAGCGCTTCGGATCGCCTTCGAGGCAGGGTTGGCGCAGGGGCGCAATCCTACGGCAACCGCTCTTGAGGTGGTCGGTCGGGTCAATCGCGTGACCGGCCGAAGGGAAGGGGGTGTGATAGGCCTCACTTCTCGTCAGGCGGAGTTCATCACTCGGGCTCGGGAAAGCCTCCTGTCGGGCAACCTCGACGGAATGCGCTCCTACCTTGCTCTGAAGACGAGAGATCGGAGGTTTGACCGCACGGTGCTCAAAGCCATCCGCGAAGATCGGCCAGTGGATCGCGAGTTAGTCGCAAAGATTATTGGCCGGCTGTCAGATCGCAACTTGCTCCTTCGGGCAGAGACGATCGCGCTCGAAGAGACACGCACCGCGCTCTTCTCTGTCCGCGATAACGCTATCCGCCAGCAGATCGAAGGCGGGAAGATCGCCGCCCAGGAAGTGACGAAGAAGTGGAGGCATTCCGGCTCGGAGCATCCTCGGCTTCAGCATATCGCCATGTCGGGCCAGTCAGTCGGCATCGATCAGCCGTTCGTCGCGCCAGACGGCACGCACCTGATGTATCCGCACGACCCCAAGGCGCCGGTCCGTCATCGGATAGGCTGCAAGTGCCGGGTCGAGTACGACATCGACTATATTGCGGCTGGTCTCCGCCGGTATCGGGCGAGGGCGGCCTGATGGCGAAGCTTTCGTTTTCGGCTGCTGTCTCAGGATGGGCAGAAAAGGTTCCGGAGGCCATCGAGGCGGTTAGGAACGAGAGTGCGAAGGACGTCGTGCGAGAGATGAACACGCCGGACTTCGAGGGGGGCCGACTGCCTTGGGAAACTGGTTTTCTCTGGGCGTCTTTGATGGCTTCGACATCCGCCATGCCGAGGATCAATCCGAATGCCAAACCGGTCGATGGGCGAACCTATACCTTCGACTTCGCAACAATCGAAGCCGTGATCACCGGATCCTCGTTAGAGGATGACCTGTTCTTCGGCTACACGGCTGCATACGCCGGGCATCAGGAGTATGGCGCCAACGGAAGGCCCGGAACGGGGTTCGTTCGCCTGGCGGCCCAAAATTGGCCCGTTCACGTCAATCGGAATGCTGCGAAGGTTCGGAAGGCATTCGGACTGTAGCGCCTTCGGTTTTCATCACCATTGCGGCTTGCAGCGTAAACAGCGCCAATCGAGCGGCCTTCAAGGTGTTTTCGCCATATTCGGTTTCTCCCCGCGCGGTCGCAGCGTGCAGCCACAGTGTGTGGAGCAGGTCGTAAACCTCGCTGTCCGATAGAGGCGGCTTTTCAGACATTCCCATGGAGTATCATATGCGGGTTTCTTCGGACAAGGCCGATCCCGGCTATGCGGCTTGGTGCAAGCTGAATGGCGATCGCAAGATAGTCACCGTCTACCTCGACGGGGAGAAGGTGCGCGATGCCGTCATGGCTGATGAGGAGGCTGGAGAAGTCCGCCGCTGCGTCCGCACCGAGGCCGACAACCTGGCATTCGACAAAAAGACCGGCGACATCCTGATGGAAACCCTCAAGGGCAAAGTGAAAGTCCTCGTCGAGGACCGTTTCTAATGGCGACGGGCACGGACGCAATCATCTTCAGTGCGCTGGCTACGCATTTGCGCACCATGCCGGACGTCCTGCCGATTGCCGGCCCGAACGTTACGTTCCCCTCATCAGGCCAGACGAAGCCGGGCAAGTTCATCGAACTCAGCTTCCTGCCCAATCAAACTCGGCAGATCACCATAGGCGACGACCCGCAGCAGAAGCGGGGAATCCTGCAGGCATCGGTGATGTGGCCGCTCGGTATCGGGTTGACCGAGGCACTCGAGGTCGCCGGCGAGATCATCGACCGCTTCAAGAACCAAACCCTATTCGCCTCTGGCGTGAAGATCACGATCAGTGGCGAGCCCTGGGCAGCAAGCCCACTCAAGGACGTGGACCGGATGAAGGTTCCCGTCAGCATTCCGTACTTTGCTTTCACCCCGGAGAACTAACATGGCTGGTATCAAGACCACACTGCAGGGGGCGTTGGTGTCGATCAGCACCACTCCCGTCACGCTTCCGCTCAATGCCGCGGGTTTCGGTGCGCTGACCTTCACGCCCATCGGCTCGGTCGGCAACCTGGGCGACTATGGCGCCGCGCCGAACATCGTCTCCTACAACACCCTCGACACGGAAGTGACCTCCAAGGCCAAGGGCGTCGAGGATGCCGGCGAATTGTCGATCGAGGTTGCTCGCATCTTCGATGATCCCGGCCAGATCGCCATGCGGGCGGCTGCGGGCACCAAGTTCAACTATGCGATCAAGATCGAGTATGCGGACGCACCCGGCCCGGAATGGTCGAACACGATCATGTACGCTGCCGGCCCCATATCCGGGCCTCAGCTTCTCGGCGGAAGCACCGACGATTTCATTCGGGAGAGCTACACTGTGGCGTTCACCGATCAGCGCCCGCTCTTCATTGCCCCTGTCGAAACTCCCTGAGGTGAGCCGTGGACCTTCTTACCCTCCAGCCGAATACCATCACGCTTGACCTCAAGCATCCGGCGACCGGCGAAAACCTGGGCGTCTCTGTTGAGCTTCGCAGCCTCGAAAGCGACGAGGTCAAAGCCGTTGAGCGCCAGTTGAAGAACAAGGCGCTCAAGGGCGGCCGGAACACGGTCACCGCCGAGAAGATCGACGACAACACGATCGCTCTCCTCTCGGCGGCTATCGTGTCGTGGGCGTTCTCCGGCGATGCCAACCTCGGCGGTGACAAGAAGCCGGCCTGCACCGAAGCAAACAAGCGCAAGCTGCTCGCGGTGCCGGCGCTTGCCAAGCAGATCGATGTTGCCCTCGGAGATGAAGCGGCTTTTTTCGTTCCCTCGGAGACCGCCTAACTCAGGCGATCTCCATCACTGTCGAGTTCAATACGCCTGGATATGAACTCGATCGGGGCCGGGACGGAAAGGACATCGTCTCGAAGCGCGAAATGTACGAGCGCTTTGGGCGCGATGAACTGATCCAGGAGCCGGAGATACCCGAAGAGGGCGAAAGCCTGTGGGCGGCCTTCTGGCTGCTCAACCGGCGCCGCCCGCAGGGAATGAACGGACCCCAGCCGCTCACCTATGCCGAGATCGCCTCTTGGTCCCACCTTACCGGTGAAATCCTCCTCCGAGAGGAAATCACCATCATCACCGACATGGACGACGCATACCTCGATGCTCTTGCGAAGGAGCGAGAGGCACAACGCGTAGCGAATGAGAAGCCGAAGGCGTGAGTTATTTCTGCGTTCGGAACTTCGCTAGCAGTACGTCCAAGTCGTGAGATGCTTCATTCATCTGCTCGAGGCACTTGCCCGCGTCCGCGGCAGGGTTCTTTGCCCTAGGGTCCGCCTTGAACTTTTTGTCCAACTCATCGACGGCCAAAGTCGCTTCGTCGGCACTCGAACCGACCGTTTGGAGTACTCCTTCGGCTGCTATCCTTGCGGCTTGATAGTGAGAAATGCCGATTGCATCGCGGCACATGTAGGCGAGGGCCATCCTCTTGAATGAGGATTGGACTACTTGGCTCATCAAGTCTTGTGCCTGTGCTTGTGCTGTCGAGTGCAGCACTCCTGCCAGAAAAACCGCTGTCAATTTCCGCATCGTAGATCTCCGTGTCGATGGAGGGACGATAGGCGGCTCCGCCTGAAAGGTAAATCAACATGGACGTTGCGCAGCTCGGTATTCAGGTTAACACCAAGGGGACTTCTCAGGCGAAGAATGAACTGCATGACCTGACCAATGCTGCGAAGATGGCCGACGTTGCCGCCGATGGCCTGTCCGTATCCACCAAAAACGCAGGTGCGGCAGCTGCTGCATCAGCTGGAGGATTTCAGAAAGCTGCGACCGCGACGAAGGCCTATACCGTTGCTGCCAATCAGAACGTCGTGGGGATGGCCAAAACCCACAATGCTGCAAATCTTGCCGCTCAAGGGTTCGACGTCTTCACCACAGCGGCGGGCGGAATGAATGCCGGGCTGATCGGCATGCAGCAGGGGTTGCAGATCGCCCAGGTAGCTATGACCTCCACAGGCGGCTTCGCGAAGGAACTTGGAGCCGCGTTCCTAGCGATACTCTCTCCAGTCACGCTGCTTGCCGTTGGCCTCACCGCCTTGGCTGCTGTCGGCATTCAGCAGGTCGAATGGATGAGCCTCGTAGCCTCTGGCATGAATGCCGTTGCCGACGTTCTCCAGACGATTGCGCCATATGCTGCCGCCGCGGCTGCCGGGCTGGCGCTTCTCTATGCTCCGGCCATCATCGGGGGCACTGTGCAACTCATAGCGCTCCTTGGCCGCCTATCGGTCGCCGCACTCGGTCTCGCGGCATCCTTTGCCGCAGCTAACCCCGCGATTGCCTTCGTAGCCGGGATCACGGCCGCCGTAGCCGCCGCCGGCATATTCCGGGACGAACTGACGAAGATCTTCGGCGTAGACATCGTCGGCGCGGCCAAGACCGGGGTGAACCTTGTCATTGGCTCGTTTGTCGCTGCCTTCGAAGACATCAAGTTCGTGTGGAACCAGTTCCCGAACATCGTTGGCGCCGCTGCCGTCGGGGCGGCAAATGCGGCCATCTCCGCCATGGAGAAGATGATCAATGCTGCCTCGGGCATGCTCAACCAGCTTATTCAGAGCGTAAATGGGGCGTTGTCTAACCTCCCGGGCGGCTTTCAGATCGGCGAAATCGGCTCCGTTGATTTCGGACAGATCGAAAACACGTATGCCGCCGGCCTTTCCGAAGGTGTCGCGGCGCGGAATGCAGCAGTCCAAGCCGCCCTCAGCCAAGACTACCTCGGGCAAATCGGCACGGCCATTCAGACTGGCGCGTCGATAGCTTCCTCGAAGTTGAAGGAGCTTGCATCAAGTCTCACGGACGTGGAGCAGAAGTCGAAGGCGGCCGGCGGTGCCGGCAAAAAGGCTGGTGAAGACACGGCGAAGGGATTCGACACCGCGAGTGCGGCGACCAAGGCGGCAGAAGAGAACCTGAGTTTCGTAAAAAGCACCTTCGGTGGTTTCGTCAACGATCTTCGGAACGGGCTCAAGAACGGTGAGGGCTTCTTGTCCAGCTTCGGTAAAGCTGCGCTGAATGTCCTCGATCGCATCACGGACAAGCTGCTGAACGAGGTAATGGATGCCCTCTTCAAGGTGAACTCGGCATCGTCCGGGCTCGGCGGTGGCGGAGGGTTTCTCAGCTCAATTTTTGGCGGTCTGTTTGGCGGTGGGCGCGGCACTAGCTACTTCCCGCCTGCGCCTTCGGTTGGGCTTTACGCCTCGGGCACCGCGTCTGCTCGTGCCGGCATGGCAATCGTGGGAGAGGAAGGCCCGGAGCTCGTCCGGTTCAAGGGCGGGGAGCAAGTCGTTCCCAACCATCACCTTCGTGGTGCGAACGACAACGGCAATCGTGGCGGAGACAACATCAACGTCAATTTTGCTCCGGTCATCAACGCGCCGAATGCTGACAAAGCTGAGATCGCTCTTCTTCGTCAGGATCTTCGGAAAATGAAGGCTGATCTTCCCGGCACGATCCTCTCTGCCGTTCAAGACGGACAGAAGCGGAGAAAAATCTAATGGCGGTGATCGATCTGCCATCGACGAAGGTAGTCGAATGCACGTTCACTCTGCTTGAGGGTACGGTTGCCACTCCCTTCAATCGCGGCATGGCATTCAACCTGAGTGAAGTTCGAGACAAGGCTTGGCAGGTCCATATAGAAACCAAGCCTCTCGATCGTGAAGGTCGTCAACTCTGGCACGCTTGGAAGCTGTCGCTTCGGGGCGGCTTCAACCGTTTCCGTTGTTTCGACATCGGCCAGATGGCGCCGCTTGCCTACGGAGCGGCGCAGACGCCTCAGGAAATAGCGCCAGGATGGTCAGGAAACGCGACGGTGACCTCTCTCGGGGCATCGGGTGCCCTGACGCTCGGCGGAGTTCCTGCGGGCTATGTGGCGTCGGTCGGTGACCGCGTCGAACTTAGCCAGGGCGTCTATACAGCGCTGTACGAGATCATTGCGCCTGCAACCGCGACAGCGGGCGGTGTGCTGGCCCTCACGGTCGCGCCGCTGCTCCATACCTCGACCTTCACAACCGCCGCCACCGCGCGTCTGTGGCGGCCTCGGGCGCTCTTCATCATGGATCACAATACCTGGGCTCATCAGGTGATTGCGGACCCCACGCCGGCGACGTTTGACGGCTATCAGGTGCTGCGATGAGCGAGAACACCGCGCCTCAGGAGGAAAATCCAATGAACGACTATCCGATGATTGAGATCGGCTGCGAACGCAATGAGGCGGGCGAGCCGCTTGTGCGTGTGGGTGGAGCTCTTTGTGGAACGGTCGAGGGCCTCAAGGGCATGATCGATGAATTCTGGGAGCGCGAAACTCTCCGGAAGTTGCGCGAGATGGGTGTGTCCTTGACATTGCGGGGCGGCGAGCCTCGGATCAACGTCCCTGCTGCCGTTGCTGGGGTAGTCGTATTTGGCAATGAACGCGCCAAGAGTGTCCCGCCCTATGATCCGAGGGTTGGTCGGGATGGCGTAATCGTCCTGAGCGACGAGCCCGCCGAGGATGTCTCGCACGACGATCCGAGGAAGGATCCGAAAATTCAATCCGCAATTCGGGACGCCAGCCGGAGGGGTTGGCGCTAATGCTCTCTCCGGAAGTCAGAACCCTCTACGACGAGGGCCGCATCAGCACGCGTCAGATGGTGCGGTTCCAGTTCGGTTCCGGCATCTATGGATTCATCGCGCGGTCGGAGCCGCTGACCTATCAGGGCGTCGAATACAAACCGTTTGGCCTGATCGAAGTTTCGGACCTCGGGAACGGCTCTGGCACGACGGCCGATGGCAGTTTCACGCTGACGCTAGCCGAGAGCCCGGACGATGGCCTTACGCCGGCCGTGCTCGTCCAGATCGAGAACGAGGATTACCGAGATCGGCCGGTCCGGGTGCTGGACGCGCATTTCCATCCGGACACCGGCGCTCTGTTGCAGGTGGAGACGGTGGCGCGCGGCTACCTCGACGTCATCGAGCACGCGATCGATCCGGACCGGGGCTACGTGCTGACCGCTCGATGCGAAGGGCGCCAGCTCGACTACAGCCGCAAGAACGGTCGGGTTCGCTCCACGGCCGATCAGCAGCGCCGCGCACCGGGTGACAAGTTCTTTGAGCATGCCGGCAAGGCGGGTCGCATCGATATCTACTGGGGCCGCAAGGACAGCAGCGCCAGCACTTCGCGGCGCGGCCTTCTCGGCGAGCCGTTCAAATCTTTGGTGCGGTAGAGCCAATCTTCAGTAACTGAAAATCGGAGGCTATTATGCTGCCATCCAATGAAATTTCGACGGTGAAGATCGACTGGCTCGCAATTCAGCGCCAAGTCGCGGCAAATCTCATCGTATCGCAGAAAGATATGTTTCCCGAAGGTACTCGCTAGCACCGGAGGTTTCCGGCCGACGTCCGCAGTTATCTGCGGCTCTCTGCACGACTTCTTTTATCTCGCTCCCCGACAAAGCCCCGGACTGATGAAGCGACTGAAGCAGGCTCGCTACGAGCGAAGTCATGGCGTTGAGTTGGTCTTCTACAGTGTAGTTCGACATCGCAATCCCCCTTTAGAGCGGGTTCGATATCAGCACGCTTTGGCCGGATGAGTCGAGTCACTTCAAGACAGGCCAAACGACAACCATGTCCAGACATCCAGATTGGGAAATTCGCCTCAACGCGGTTGTGGCGAAGCATCAGGCTATGCCCGGTGAGTGGGGAAAATCCGACTGCTACATGATCCCCGACGATGCAGTCGAGGCGGTCATAGGCGAGCGGATGTACCCGGCTGCACTCGGCTACAAGACCGAGGCCGGAGCGGGCAAGAAGTTGCGCAGGCACGGCTTTGAGAACGTAGCCCAGGCATTCGCCGCGAGGTTCCCGGAAATCGGCGTCCTGATGGCCCAGCGCGGCGATATCGGCGTGATCGAGCGGGAAGACCAGTTTTCCGGCGGCGTGTTCACGGCGATCGGCTTCATGACACGCGCCCACGGCGGCCCTGTCCAGTTCCTCCCGGCCTCCGCTGTCACTCGTGCATTCAAGGTAGACTGATGGGCTTTCTGGCACCTGTGATTGGCGCGATCGGTTCCGCGATCGGCAGCCTTGGGATTATTGGCAAGGCCGTCATTGGGCTTGGTCTTAACTTCGTCGTCGGCAAAATCCAGGCCGATCGTGCGAAGAAGGCTGCCAAGAAGTCATCCGGCACGCAGTTCGACCGTGAGTATGGTGAGAGCGTCAGCCGCAAGGTCGCCTGTGGCTATGTCGGGATTGCCGGCCATGACTGTTATGTCAACACCTATGGCAGCTCGAACAAGTTCCTGCAGCAGGTCTATGTGTTTTCCGACTTCCCCTGTGACGGGCTGTCGAAGATCTGGGCCGGCGGGAAGCAGTTGAGCCTCGAAACGACCGATGGCGGCAAAACATTCACGGTCGCAAGCGGTGACTATGCCGGCCGGATGAGCTTTGTTTTCTATGAGGGAACGCAGGTTTCGGCGGATGACGATCTGGTCGACAAGGCGAACCCGACCGGACGCTGGACGGAAGAGCATGTGGGTCATGGCCAATGCTATCTGATCGCGAAGCTCACCTATGACCAGGAGAAGCTCAACAGCTTCCCGGACTTCTTCTTCGAGCTGCGCGGCGCTCGCCTATATGACTTCCGAAAGGATAGCTCGGTCGGTGGTTCCGGCCCGCATCGCTGGGGGAATTACGCCACCTATGAGTTCACCGAAAACCCGGTGGTCATGGATTACAATTACCGGCGCGGCTTCTCGTGGAACAATGACATGTTCTGCGGCATGGGCATGGACCCGGAAGACCTGCCGCTCGACAAGTATGCGGTGGCTGCGAATATCTGCGATGAGATCGTGCAAGGAGAAAAGCGCTATCGCTGCTCGGTGCTGCTCGATTGCGATGTCGATCACGGCGACAATATCGACGCCCTGATGCAGTCCTGCGGCGGCATGGTCATCGACAGCGTCGAGGGCTCCTGGCCGCTCATCGGAACCGCTCAGCCGATCGTGGCCACCTTCACCGATGACGACCTGATCACCGGGGAGAACGTTCGGTTCCAGCGCCGGCGATCGATGGCCGACCTCGTCAACTCGGTTGGCGGCACCTATCCGGAGCCGTCCAACATGTGGAGCCCGGCCGGATACGATACCCAGACGAATCCGACACAGGTAGCGCTCGATCGTCGCACGCGTGACATGCCGATCGATTTCGGCACGGTTCCGTCCAAGCGGCAGGCCAATCAGCTCGCCTCGATCTACTACAACGAGAACCGGTTCGAGGCGACCGCGGATATCGTGCTGCGTCCTTACTTTCAGGATATCCAGGTCGGTGACTGGGTGGAATGGAACTCCGAGCGGTATGGCAGCCGGGTCTATATCGTCCAGAGCCGGTCGATCCGTGCCCTGACCAGTGATGGGCCGCGCAATGTGGCGCTGTCGCTTCAGGAACGCAGCGGTGACATCTATGCCGGGGCAGGGGTCTTGCCGCCGGTGATCCCGATCCCGAGCGGTGAGCCGGTCTATTTGAACGAGTTGCCGGACTGGACGCCTATTCCGGTTCTCGCCATGAGCGACGACGGCCGGACGATTGCGGCCTTCCGCATGTCGTGGTCACCGTTCGATGACGTGTCCGTCACCGGCATTCAATTTCGCTGGTGGCCGACAGCCCAGCCGGACAACGTCTTCACCAAGAACGTTCAGGCCGACATCACCATGACGCTGTTGCAGGAAGGCGTGGTCAGCGAGACCAATTACAGCTTCCAGCACAGGCTGATTGCGCCGGGTCGCCCGACAGTATGGTCAAGCATCAAGACGGCGACGTCACTGGCTAGCGGAAACGAGGACATTGAGGTCTATCTGGCGAACCTCAACAAGGAGGTGCTCGATCGCTTCGCGGAGATCCAGGCCGATAACCGGCAGGCGCTCAACATGATCATGGAGACGCTCACCAACTTCTCGCTCGATGGAGCGGTTGGGGAGGTGCAGCGCTCCAAGATGCGGGCGGAAGTCGGACGCGCCTTTGCCCAGATCATCGAGGAGCGGCGGGTTCGCGTCACGGCTGACGAGGCCTTGGCGGAGATCATCACGCTTCTCGAGACCGAGTTTGACGACAGCATGGCCGCCGTCGGCCAGCGGATCACCGCGCTTTCGAACGAGACCGAGGCTCTCGCCGAAACCGTAGATACGCTGAATGTCGCGGTTGGGGATGTCTCCGCTCAGGGACTGGTGAAGTTCACCCTGTCGGCCAATCAATCCGGCGTCGATGCCCGGTATTCTGTCGCCATCCGTGGCACCGTGGCGCAAGCCTACAAGGAAACCGGCTTCTTCCTCGAGCTCTATACCGTCAATGGCGTCCAGCGCACGCGCTTCGCCATCCTGGCGGATCAGTTCGTGGTCACCGATGGGAACCAGTACACGCTTCCCATGGTGTACGAGAATGGAGTGCTGAAGCTCTCCGGCGTGCAGATATCTTGGGCGGATATCAGCAGCGCAGTCATCAACAACGCCGTCTTCGGGACAACGAACTTGGACTATAACGCTGTATCCGCACGCGGGGATTTCTCAGGATCGGGAAGCCTCGCACTCACCGACCCGAACAATGTCTGGCATACGATCGGCACCTTGGGGATCGATAACCCGAACCCCTCCGCTGTCAT
>NZ_LBHV01000004.1 GCF_001005825.1 Rhizobium sp. LC145 | reverse complement strand
AATTCCCGCGCGAAGTCCGGCAGCGAGCGCCCTTCCACCACCTTCATCAGGCGGGCCTTTTCGAGCGGAAGGTTGATGACGACGCCGACCCCGCGGGCGGCGGCGGTCGGCAACAGGCGGCGCTCGGCGCTGCGGTTGAAGATCGAGTAGTTTGTCTGAATGAAATCGACACCGCCACGCTCGACGAGCTCGGTGAGTTGATCCTGCGCGCCGGTTTCATGGTGGGTCACGCCGACGTAGCGAATGCGACCTTCCTTCTTCCATGCCTGCATGAGGGGCAGGACGACCGGGGCGTTGACGATGCTGTGGCACTGCATGAGGTCGATCGTGTCGCGCCAGATGCGCAGCCTCGACTGCTCGAAACTTGCCACGGCATGGCTCTCGTCGCCGAGATATTCGCCGGTCGACCAGATTTTGTTGGCGACGAAAATCTCGGATGCCTCCGGTGTGCCTGCGAGGAACGCGCCAACAGAGACTTCCGCCGACCCGTAGAGGGGCGACGTGTCGACGACCCGGCCGCCGCCCGCCACATAGCGCCGAAAGACCTCCCCCAGATTCTTGCGATCATCGCCCGGCAGTGCGTCAAAGGTCAGGAAGGTGCCGAGGCCGAGTGTGGTGAGGGTCTGCTCCGTTCTCGGAATCGTTCGTGTTCGTGCAGATGTCGTGGAGGCCGCCGCCGGCGCGCTCGGTTGGCCTTGGGCGTGGGCCATCCCGGAAAAGAAAGGTGTTGAACCCAGTATGGCGGCTCCCGTGCCTAAAGCACCGATGAAGCCGCGCCGGCTGAAACCAGAAACCTGCTGTTCGCTCATCCAATAGTCTCCTCTTTGTAAGCTCATGCACGGATCTCGGCGCGCCGCGGGCTGGGCGATCGGCCCCCTAGAAAAGATGTTCGATGCGGATCGGCAGTTCCCGAAGCCGCCGCCCCGTGGCATGGAAGATCGCGTTGCCGATCGCCGCGGCGACGCCCACCATGGCAACCTCGCCGAGCCCTTTCACGCCAGCCTCGTTAAGCAGCGGGTCCGGTCGATCGATGAAGCCCACCTCAATCGCGCCGATATCGGCGTTCACCGGCACGACGTATTCAGCAAAGTCGTTGTTCAGCACGCCGCCGAACCGCGGATCGATCTCGGCTGTCTCGCGCAGCGCCGCGCCGATGCCCCAAACGACTCCGCCGCGAACCTGGCTTTCCGCTGTGCGCGGGCTCACGATACGGCCGCAATCGACGACGCTCACGATACGCGGCACGCGGACATGCCGCGTCGTCGGCTCGACACGCACCTCGACGAAGTGTGCGATGTAGCTGAAGCTCACGAAGGGCTCGTACTCCGGGCCGGCGGCTGCGGGTAGGCCCCGCTGAAGCCGATCGAACACGGTGTCGGGCTGGCCGGGTGCCTGCAGGCGGGACTCGACCTCAATGTAGGGCCGTCGCCAACGAGCGAGCATCTCGTGGATGGTGCCGCGAATGGGCCTTCCGTCCCTGAATTCCTCAAAGCGAGCCTGCATCGCCTGCACAGCCCTTCGAACGACCGGAACCGAGCTAGCCGTCCCCCAGGAGCCCGCGGTGACATGCTGGGGCGCGGCGTCCGGGTCACCGATGACGATCTCGACGCGCGCCGGATCGATGGCTAATCCATCGGTCACCGCCGCGAAGATGGCGGTCCGAATGCCCTGCCCCATCTCATGGCCACTGAGGGAAATCCGGGTCGTTCCGTCTGCTCTGACCCGAAGGCGCGCGATCGCCGGGGCCATGGCAGCCTTGTACGCGCCAGCGGCGACCCCCCAACCGATCAGCGTGCCGTCGGCAGCGCGCATCGACCCAGGCGCCGGGTCGCGCCGCGACCAGCCGAAGCGTTCCGCGCCGTCCCTGAGGCATTCGGCGAGGAAGCGTGACGAGAAGGGATGCCCCGTGACGGGATCCGTCTCCGCGTCATTGGCGAGACGAAAGGCCAGAGGGTCGCGGCCAGCTGCATAGGCCAGTTCGTCCACAGCGCTCTCGAAAGCGAAGGCAGCGGGATGCTCGAACGGCGCACGCATGTAACCCGGCGACTGCACGTCAGTGCGCACGAGCCGCGCAGTGCTCGTGTAGTTCGGGATGGCGTAGAGCCGTGCGGTGATCTCGCTGAAGCTCGCTCGGAACGTGTCCGGCCGGCTGTTCTGCATATCGGCGTCGTAACTTGCCGCCACGATCCGTCCATCGGCATCCGCGCCCAGCCGGATCCTGTGGCGGCTGGCGGGACGAAAGCTTGCGGTGTGAAAGAGCTGTGCCCGCGGCATGACGAGCTTCACCGGCCGGCCGAGCAGCATGGCGGCGCGCGCGGCCAGCACCGTCTGCCCCTGAAGGGAGTTCTTCTGGCCGAAACCACCGCCGAGATAGGCGCTCTCCACTCGCACGCGCGCGGGATCGAGGCCGAGAGCCGCCGCCATGCCGAATTTGAGTGCGCCGGAGTTCTGTGTTCCCTCATGTATAGTCAACGTTCCGTCGCGCCATTCCGCGACGGTCGCGATCATCTCCATCGGGTTCTGGAACTGCGCCGGGGACAGATACTCAGCGTCTACACGGAAGGTCGCGGAAGCAAGCACTGCCTGCGCATCCCCCATGTCATGACCGGGTTGCGGAGCGAGGACTTCCGCGCGCGTATCGCCGAGAAGCGCTGCGAACTGCTCCTCCTCGTAGCTGGCCTCGACCAGCGCCGCGGCCTCGATCGCGATCTCCAAGGTTTCTGCCACCACAAGCGCAATCGGCTCGCCGCGATGGACGAGGCGATCAGACAGCATCGGCTGGTGGCTCTGAAAGCCGAAGCCACCGCCCATGAGGTAGCCAGCGGATTTCACGCCCTTAAAGTCGCGCCAGGTGAGAACCGCGAGGACGCCATCGACAGCCCGCGCCGCATCGATATCGACAGCGGCAAGGCGTCCGCGCACGATCCGCGAGGGCACGGTCATGGCGTGGGCGACGCGTTGCATCGGCATATCGGCGGCAAACCGTGTGACGCCGCGCACCTTGTCGCGGGCATCGACCCGCGCGCGATCGGGATAGATGGTCTGGTTCATCGGCTCGGGCTCCTCTCCGCGGCGATCATCAATGCGTCGGCGACGGCCGCAGTGCCCAGCGCAACCTTGAAACCGTTATGCTGGCCGGGGCGAGCATCGGCGAATGCCACTCGTCCGGCCTCCAGGGCGGCAGCGCGGTCGAGGCGCTGTCCAGCCAGCGCAGCCTCGGCCGCCGGCACGCGCCACGGCCGGGTCGCGACACCTCCGAGAGCGATGCGTGCCTGCCTCACCATGCCGTCATCCAGCTCCAGCGCTACGGCCGCCGAGACCAGAGCGAAGGCGTAGGATTCTCGGTCACGTATCTTGTGGTAGGTCGAGGCTTGCCCCAGCCGCCCGACTGGAACGCGGATGTTCAAGATCATCTCGTCCGGCTCGAGCACCGTCTCGAGATGCGGCGTGTCGCCTGGAAGGCGGTGAAGATTGGCGACCTCAAGGGTGCGCATTCCACGCGAACCGTGGACATCCACCGTGGCGTCGAGGGCGGCCAGAGCAACCGCCCAGTCTCCGGGATAGACCGCGATACAGGATCTACTGCCACCGAACAAAGCATGGCCGCGGTCCAAACCGTCGAGCGCAGCACACCCGCTTCCAGGCATTCGTTTGTTGCAGGGATATTCGGGACCGTTCCGGAAATAGGCGCAACGGGTCCTTTGAAGCAGGTTACCTGCGAGTGTTGCCATGTTGCGCAATTGCGGGGAGGCTGCTTTCGAGAGCGACTCTGCAAGCACCGGCGCCCGCTGGAGCACCGCCGGATGGGCGGCCGCATCGCTCATGGTGACCAAGGCACCGAAGATCAGCTCGTCTTGATGGGAGCGTATCTCGTCGAGGCCGGCGATACTGGTCACGTCGACGAGGTGGCCTGGCGTTTCGATGCCGAGCTTCATCAGATCGTAAAGTGTCGTACCGCCGGCGAGAATGCGGGCTCCGGTCGCTGATTGAACCGCGTGGATCCCGTCGATGGATGTGGCGCGCGCATAGGTGAACGGTCGCATTGCTCAGCCTCCCATAGTCACAGCGGCGTCTCGAATCGCCGCGACGATGCCGACATAGGCTCCGCATCGGCAGATGTTGCCGCTCATGTATTCCCTGATCTCAGCTTCGCTGGACGCATGGCCCTCCTGCACGCAGGCGACCGCAGCCATGATCTGCCCAGGCGTGCAGTAGCCGCATTGGAGTGCATCGTGATCAATGAACGCCTGCTGCATCGGATGAAGCGGTCCGTCCGCCGGCGTTAACCCTTCGATGGTCAGCGCTGCGCGCCCCTCCATCTTCGCGGCGAGCGTCAGGCAGGACGCCACGCGGCGACCATCGACATGCACGGTGCAAGCCCCACACTGACCATGGTCGCAGCCCTTCTTCGCTCCAGTCAGGTCGAGTTGCTCACGCAACACGTCGAGCAGCGAGGCGCGCGGATCGACCGACATTTCGATTGGTCGCCCGTTGACCTGAAAATGGATCGTCAGGTTCATTTCGGGCCGGGCAACCGGTGCTGACGGCGTCGCGGCTGTCGTCTCGCCAAACCCGACGAGCGTGACGCCGGTCATAGCCACGCCGACCAGCATCACGTCGCGTCGATTGATCGACAGGTCGTGGCTTCGGTCATGAGGCGATGGGTCGTGTTCACTCATGGATTTTCTCCCTCCGAGTAGTATTTGCTCGTGGTTGACGGTGTCAGGTGACGCTCCATTGCCGCGCCCGCCGGCTAGTTCACTGGCGCCAAGCCACATACGATGACCGCTCCGACCCGTGAAAGGAGCCGGCAACGAGCGACCTTTCATCATCACCCATTGGCTCAGACCACAAAGTCGAAGCGTGCGAACTGACCGTCGCCCGCGGGGTTGATCGTCATGAGCAGCGTTTCATCGAAGATCCGATCGTGCGCATTGCCCGGCTCGCCCGGAAAGAAGAGCTGCGTCGTCAGAACATCTCCGCCCGGCCGTTGAACTTTGAAATGGAAGTGTCGCGTGCGTCCCGGATAGAGCGCCGGCACGACGGTGTTGAACCACCAGCGCCCCTGCTCGTCGGCGAACTGATGTCCTCGCAATCGGAAGCCTTGACGATCGTACTCGCCGTTTTCATCTGCTTGCCAGATTTCAACGAGGCTACGCGGCGTTGGGCGGCAGCGATCATCGAGGACATAGCCGGCGATGGTGATGCGCTCGCCGCCCGGCGCATCCGGATAGAGATCCTGTTTCAACGGTGAATTCGGCTTGAAGAACGGACCGGCCTCACGGGCGGGCGTTGGTTCATCTCCATCGGCGCAGGCGCGCGTCAGCGGCAGCGACGGCGCCTCCTGTCCGAAGGCGATCGCTCCGGAAAGCGGCACGAGCGGCATGGCGAGAAAACCCGAAAGAAGTGCGCGCCTTGATGTCGTCATTGCGGGGCCTCCGTGGTTCACCGGATCAGAACTGCCAGTTGACCGGGACCCAAGCGTAGCCGGCGTCGATCTTGAGCATTCGGCCAAGGCCCGGGAACGGATAGTGGAAGCCGAGAACCAGGAGCCGGTCTGCCGCCGCCATGTCGAAGATGCGGCGGCGGGAGGCGAGGGCGGTGTCCTTGTCGCGATCCGGCCCAGGCAACCACGGCCGGTCGACATTGACGATCGGGTGGTAGGCGAGATCGGCCGTCAGCAGGAGCTGATCGCTCCCGGAGTGGACAAGGAAGTTCGCCATGCCGGGGGTGTGGCCGAATGCCGGAAGCGTGGCCAGCCCAGGGACGATCTCCTCGCCGGCTTCGTAGAGCTCGATCCCGCTGGTGACGGGTTCGACGCTCCGCTTGATGGCGGCTGCGAAATTGCGGCGGAAATCCTCGGGCACCGGCATGTAGGAAAGGTCCGGATCGTTGCGGACGAAGAAGTCCCAATCGGCACGGGGCGCAAAGACGGCCGCCCGCGGAAATGCCTTGCCGCCGTCGGCGGTTCGAAGGTTGCCGACATGGTCCGGGTGCGTGTGCGAGACGACCACGACGTCGATGTCCTCGGGCGCCAAACCGATGGCGGCCAGGTTCTCGAAGATGCGTCCGCCTTGCGGACCCATAGTCTGCCCGGCCCCGGCTTCGAGGAGGATCCGCCTGCCATTCGTCTCGACAAGAAGCGTGTTGATATTGAGCATCAGGCGGTCTGTCGGCAGGAAGGCGCGCCTCAGAACTTCCTGCAGTTCCGCCTCCGGCGCATCGCTGGCATAGACCCATGGAGGGCCGCCGATCAGCCCGTCGCTCAACACGGTCGCCGAGATATCGCCGACGCGAAAATGGTAGTGGCCAGCATTTCCAGCCTGAGCCGGGGTCGGCGCGGCGGGAGCAGCCTGCGCAAAGGCCGTGCCGACCGGCAAGATCAGCCCCGTCACCGCCGACGCGGCTGTCAGCATGATCTTTCTGCGGTTCAGTGTTATTTCACCCATGTTCTTGACCTCGTCCAAATCCCTGATCGCAGGTGCCGCGTTTGATTTCTCTAGGGATGACACAGGTCGGGCGTGCAGATAAGCTAATCAAAACGGATCAGCTTATTAAGCAGGACTTTGCAATGCGGCCGCTACGCCTTGATAGCCTGGAGATATTCGAGGACGTCGTGCGCCGTGGTGGTTTCAGAGCCGCCGCGCTTGGCAGGGGCGTTTCGTCGTCCGCCATCAGTCAATCGATCAGCGTGCTCGAGGAAGCGCTGGGCATCCGGCTCTTGAACCGAACGACACGCAGCGTGGCGCCTACTGAAGCGGGCGAGCGGCTTCTCGAGCGGCTGAGGCCCGCTCTTCACGATATCAGAACGGCGATCGACGATCTCAATCAGCTTCGCGAGCGCCCATCCGGCACCGTGCGGATCAATGCACCGGGTCCGGCCGCCGACCACGTTCTGTGCCCTCTGGCCTTCGAGTTCATGAAAATTTATCCCGACGTCAACATCGAGATCGTCAGCGATGCCGCGATCATCGATATCGTGGAGCAGGGTTTCGATGCCGGCGTGCGCTTCGGAAACCAGCTTGCCCAGGACATGATCGCCATGCCGCTCGGCCCCGCCCTGCGATATGCGATCGTGGCCTCGCCCGATTATCTTCGCAGGCGCGGTCGACCCGGCTCACCGCACGACCTCTTGCTGCACGACTGTATTCGTCGCCGTTTCCCCGGCGGAACCATGGTGACGTGGAAGTTTGAGAAGGACGGCGAGGACGTGGAAATCACTCCGAAAGGCCGATTGACGCTGAGTTCGGCGCATCAGGAGCTCCAGGCCGCACTTGCGGGATCGGGGATAGCTCACCTGTTCGAGGATTATGTCCGCGACGATGTCGAACAAGGCAGACTTATCGAATTGCTCACCGACTGGAAGCAGAAGCTGCCGAGTTGGTATCTCTATTATCCGAGCCGGCGGCATACGAGCGCGGCCATGCGGGCTTTCCTCGAATACATCCGCAATCAGAGATGATGTCCAATCATCAAGTAATGCTCAGCACGCCGCATAGGCCCAGGATTCTTGTGCCGCTAGAGACACGTTCGTTGGGCTGTTTTATCATACCACTGGAACGCCACAGCCAACGTCGCCGCGATGTATGGCCCGCCTACCAATCGGCAGGAAGCGGTTCGGATCATCCGCGCGGCCTATGTCCGGGCGTTGTTTTCGACATCGCCGAAGGCCGCGTTCAATCCGGATCGCGGCGGTTGTTTGCGGCGAAGACCCTTGCGACGCCGGAGGCGGGCTCATGGCCAAGCTTCGCGCATGTTTCGAGCGCCACCCGGCACAGCGCATCGATATCGATGCCCGTGCGGATGCCCATACCTTCAAGCATATAGATAAGCTCTTCGGTCGCGACATTGCCGGTCGCCCCCTTGGCATAGGGGCAGCCTCCAAGCCCCCCGACCGAGGCGTCGAACACCCGCACGCCTTCTTCGAGGCAGGCCAGTATGTTCGCCAGCGCCTGACCGTAGGTATTGTGCGCGTGAAGCGCCAGCGCGGCGATCGGAACTTCGCCGGCGATGGCGCGAACCATGGCGGCCGCGGCGCGCGGCGTGCCGGTTCCTATCGTATCTCCCAGCGAGATTTCGTAGCAGCCCATCCGGTGCAATCGTTTCGCAACATCGACCACCGCCGCCAGCGCGACCGGTCCTTCGTAAGGGCAGCCCAGCACACATGAGACATAACCCCGGACGCGGATTTTTGCCGCGCGCGCGCCTTCCATGACCGGTGCGAACCGTTCGAAGCTTTCGGCAATCGAGCAATTGATGTTCTTTTGCGAAAAGCTCTCCGATGCGGATGCGAAGATCGCGATTTCCCCGACACCGGCATCAAGCGCGGCCTCGAACCCTTTCAGATTGGGCACCAGCATGGGGAAGTTCACCCCCTCGCGCTTGGACAGGCGGCGGAAAACCTCGGCCGAATCCGCCATTTGCGGCACCCATTTGGGCGAGACGAAGCTGCCCGCCTCGATGGTCGTCAGACCTGCGGCGATCAGGCCTTCGATCATGGCCACGCGATCGGCGACGCCGAGCGGGCGCGCCTCGTTTTGCAGGCCGTCGCGAGGGCCGACTTCGACCAGCCGGATATGTTCCATGTTTTTGCTCATGTGTCCGATGTTCCAAGTTCGTGGCGTAAGAAGGCGCAGAAGCGCGGGTCCGCGCCATAGGCGACGTTGACCCGCATTCCCGGCCGGCGGGGCGGATCGCGGTCGGGGTGAAAGACGCTTGCCGGAGCGACGAATATGTCGGCTGCGGCGGCACGACGGCAGAATTCACGCTCATCGATCGATTGGGGCAGGGGAACCCATAGATAGAATCCCGGCACGCGCGGCAGCGCCACCTCCAGCCCGATGTCGGAGAGCGCGCGGACGGTCGCCTTGGTCGCGTCCTCCATCCGGTTGCGCAGGCGGCGCAGATGCTTGAGATATTGGCCGCTTTCGATCATGTCCGTCACCAGCCGCTCCACATGCGCGGAGGTTGCGACGGTGGTGATCATCTTCAGGTCGACCAGACCGCGGATCAGCTCCGGGTCGCCGGCGACATAGCCGCAGCGCAGGCTGGCCGAGAGCGTCTTGGAAAAGGACCCGACATAAAGCACGCGCCGCTGCTGGCCGAAGGCCGCGAGGCGCGGCAGGGTGGGCGCCAGCAGATCGGCGAAGATATCGTCCTCGACGATGCGGAAATCATGGATCTCCGCCATTTGCAGAAGGCTGAACGCGGTGGCGGGTGAAAGCGCGCCGCCGGTCGGATTATGCGCCTGGCTCTGCGTAAAGAAGACCTTCGGATGATGCTGCGCGAGCTTGTCCTGAAGATCGGCGAGGTCCGGACCGTCCTCAAGACGACGCACCGGGATAACTGTCGCCTTGGCCAACCTGAGTTTGGCGAAGAGCGGATAATATCCGGGGCTGTCGACAAAGACCGTATCGCCCGGCTCGATAAGATGGCGAATGATCAGGTCAAGCCCATGATTGACTCCGCTGGTCAGCATGATGCCGTCCGGCTCGGTCGGGATCGATCTTTCGGCAAGCGACATGCGCAGCCAGTCCCGCAGCGCGCCGAGACCCCAGGAACTGCCATAGCCGAACTCGATTTGCCCGGTCGCCGTTCTTCCGGAGCGCAGGATGCGGCGCATATGCCCGTCCTCGGTCCAGCTTGCGGGAGGGCGGCCATCGCCGGGGCGGGTTTCGTAATGCTGGTCGAGCTGCTCGCGAAGCAGCGAAACGATGCTCGTCGCCTCGGTGACGTCCGGCCGGATGCGGGGCGCGGGAGGAGGCCGGTTGCCGGTGATGTAATAGCCCGAACCCTGCCGCGCCACGGCCAGTCCGCGCGCGACGAGACGATCATAAGCCTCGGCCATGGTGTTTTTCGAGACGCTGAACTGTTCCGCTCCACCCCGCACCGAGGGCAGTTTCTGCCCGGCGCGATAGAGCCCGGACGAAATCTGTCCGCTGATCTGCGCGACGATGTTATCCACCCGGCTCATGACTTGTCCCAAAATCACGTTGGGACAGTGTTGTTGATTTACCCACCAACTGTCCCTTGATTGATGCGGGAATTTTAGGACAGTTTACGTTGAACGCAAGCTTCGGCTTCGTGATTGCCGACTGCCGGGAGGATTTTTTGAATAGGACGCCAAAACGGACCGCGACCTCGCGGCTCGAGAACTTTCGCAATCTGTCGCCCGCAGAGCGGCTGGATCAGGTGGCCGCCGCGGCCGGGCTCGACGACGAGGCGCGCGCGACGCTTGCTGCGCCCGATGCGCTGCCGGTCGACCGCGCCAACGGCATGATCGAGAACGTGATCGGCACGTTCCAGCTGCCGCTGGGCGTAGCGACGAACTTTGTGGTCAATGGCCGCGAATATCTGGTTCCGATGGCTGTGGAAGAGCCTTCGGTCGTTGCGGCGGCGTCCTACATGGCGCGGATCGTGCGCGGCTGCGGCGGCTTCCAGACATCGTCCACGGCTCCGGTCATGCGGGCGCAGGTCCAGCTTCTCGGCGTCACCGATCCGTTCGGTGCGCGGCTCGCCATCCTTGCGGCGCGCGACGAAATCATCGAGGCGGCGAATGCCAAGGACCCGGTTCTGGTGAAGTTCGGCGGCGGATGCCGCGACATAGAGGTCCATGTTTTTTCCTCAACGGCACGCGGCGCGATGGTCGTCCTGCATCTTTTGGTCGACGTTCGCGATGCGATGGGCGCCAACACTGTGAACACCATGGCGGAAGCGATCGCTCCGATCGTCGAGCGCATCACCGGCGGCGAGGTGCGGCTGCGCATCCTGTCGAACCTTGCCGATCTGCGCCTGGCGCGCGCCCGCATCGAGGTAACCGAGGAGGCGCTGGCAACCAAGGATTTTTCGGGCAGGCGCATGATCGAAGGCATTATCGATGCCTATGAGTTCGCAGCCGTCGATCCTTATCGTGCGGCGACCCACAACAAGGGCATCATGAACGGGATAGACCCCGTGGTGGTGGCTACCGGCAATGACTGGCGCGCGATAGAAGCGGGAGCTCATGCCTATGCGGCACGCTCCGGGCATTACACGTCGCTCACGACATGGGAGGTCAACGCGAAGGGCAATCTGGTCGGCACGATCGAGATGCCCATGGCTCTCGGCCTCGTGGGCGGGGCGACGAAGACCCATCCGGCGGCACAGGCCGCGCTGCAGGTTCTGAATGTCGGTTCCGCCGTGGAACTGGCCGAAGTGACCGTGGCTGTCGGGCTTGCACAGAACATGGCGGCGCTCAGGGCGCTGGCGACCGAGGGGATACAGCGCGGCCATATGGCGCTGCATGCCCGCAATATCGCCATCGGCGCCGGCGCGACCGGCGAGGAGATCGATATCGTTTCCCGCAGGCTTGCCGCCGATCATGACGTGCGTGCCGCGCGAGCGGAGGAAATTCTGGCCGAAATCCGCAAGGGCATCTGAAATCCGCGACCGGGGGAGGGGGAGCTTCGCCGGTCGCCTAAATCATGGGAGGACAACATGACGGATCGAACTCCGGCCCGCGCGGCGGGTACGGAAGGACAACTTGCCGAAATCTGGGGCGACGTCGTATCGCGCCCGCAGCTTGGCAAGGCCATTCTTATCGGCGCGGCGGTGAGCCTTGCCGTCTACGGCATTGCGCTGGAAACCATCGCACCGCTTGCCGCCACGCCGGCCATCGGCAAGGCGGTGGCAATGCTTGCCGGCATTATCGGCTGCATCATCGGCGGAGCGATTTGCGCCCGCGCCTTCAGGCCCAAGCGCGTCGTGGTCGAGGAGGTTCCGACCGGCGCCATGTGGCAGACCGAAGTGCTCGACCAGCTCGTGCAGGAGGGTGGTCCGATCGGCAAGGTCGAAGACCTGCCCGCCTCCGTCGCCGGAGAGATGAAGGAGGTCGGGCTTTACGACCTCTTCCGCGACTATGAGCGCAATCGTGCCCGCAGCGGGGAGGGGAACTGATATGGACGGCTTGCTTTACGAAATTCTCATCGCGCTGGGGCTCGGATTGCTGGGCTCGGTGCTGTTTTCCGCCATCGGGCTGATCTCGGGTACTGACGAAACGACGACGATCGCGCCGGTGACGCTGCTGGTGGTGCTGCTCGGCGCGCCGCCCGCCGGCGTCTTCACGTTCTGGATGTGCGCTGCGGTTTCCAAGCACATGACGCATGCCGTGCCGACGGCGCTGCTGGGCATTCCAGGCGACACGATGGCGCTGCCGCTGCTGCAGCAGGCGTCGGCCTTGCGCAATCTCGGTGCGCCGCATATCGCATTGCGCAAGATGCTTGCCGGATCGGTCATCTCGGCCTTCATCGCGGTGCCCCTGGCGGTGCTGTTTGCGGTGATCCTCGCGCCGTTCGGCAGCTATATCACCGCTTCGGCCCCCTGGCTTTTCATCGCGGCTTCCGTGCTGATCGCCTATTTCTCGGCCGGGCGCTGGGCTTCCATCATCGCGCTGATCCCGTTCACCCTGCTCATCGTGGCTCTGCAGGGATTTACGGCGGGGCATGACGTGAAGCTGGGCGTCAGCTATTTTCTGGGCATCGCAGTTGGCCCGCTGGTGGCTGAACTCGTCTCGGCGGCGTCGCCGCTGGAGCGCAAGCGCATGAACCGCAGCGAACTGCGCGAAACGACGCTCGCGCCGGACGTCAGGGGATGGGGCGGATACTTCCCGAACCCATTTCGCGTGCTCGACCGTAGCCAGACGCGGGCCACGGCGGCCGCGGCTGCCGTCACCAGTGCGACCTTCGTTTTCAGCCCTGTGGCGATGACCGTGATCGCGGGCGAGGTGGTGGGAGCCCGCATCAAGCACGCCTATCACCGGCTGACCTCCGTTCTCGCCGTTCGAAACGGCGTGACGGAATCGCCCTCCACCGCCGGGGCGCTGACCCCGCTGATCGCCTTCGGCCTGCCGCTCAGCCCGGTTGCTGCCGGTCCCGCCGCACCCTTGTTCAACGCGCCGCCGCGTTTCACAGTCAACAGCGAGACGGGCGTGGTCAACAACCTGCACACGATGCTTTCCGTGCCCGAATTCCTGATCTGGGGGCTGGTTTCGGTCGTGATCGCCACGGCGATCGCTTATCCCTTCGCGATGAACCACGCGCGCAGCGCCGCGGTCTTCGTTGCAAAGCGCATCAGCCACGAGGCGATCATCGCCACATTCGTCGGGCTGGTGCTGGTGATCGGCCTATGGGAGGGCGGTGTCCTGGCCTTGCTGGTCATCCTCACCGTGGGACTGGTGGGCGGTCTGCTCTATCGCGTGCTGGGGATGAATACCGGCGTCCAGTTCATGGGCTACTATGCAGCCGTCTTAAGCGTTCCGGCCCTGCTCAAGCTGATCGGGTAGCCGCGCTATTCCACAGCAGTCAGAGGGCGTCCCTATCCTCGCCGGCGGGACGCCCTCGATCATGAAAATATGCGGGGTTCTTCTATCTTAAGACCGCGCAGCCTTCGGCGACCAGCCGTCCGGCTTTGAAGACCCTGCGGTTCTTCGGAAAGGCGACCACCGCCTCCGGCACATGGGCAGCGTCGAGCGTGACGAAATCTGCTTTCGCGCCGACTTCGATTCCGTAGCCTTCGAGGCGCAAAGCTCTGGCGCCTGCCGTCGTAACGATCTCGAAGGCGGCGGCCAGTTCGTCGTCGGTAAAGAAGCCGGACCGGTATCCGATGATTTCCGCCCGATGCAGCATGTCGCCATCGCCATAGGGCCACCAGGAATCGCGGATATTGTCGCTACCGCTGAAGACGTTGACGCCTTCGCTGCGCAGGAGCGCCACCGGCGGGAAAGTGTGGTGACCCGGCGCATTGGTCATGATCGATATGCCGCTTTTTTCGATCTTGCCGGCGATCTTGCGGGCGGCGTCAGGCGCCAGGTCGCCGAGACCATAGGCGTGACTGATCGCGACATGCCCCTGCATGCCGAGCGCGACCGTTCGGGCGCAGATTTCCTCGATGGTAAAGGCGCCCATCGTGCCTGCCTCATGCAGGTGGATGTCGATATCGACACCGCGTTTTGCGGCAATGCCGAAGACCACGTCGAGATGGCCTTTGACATCCCGGTCAAAGCTTGCCGGATCAAGGCCACCGACCAGATCCGCACCCAATCCTATCGCCTCGTCGAGAAGTTCCGGCGTGCCCGGGCTATCAAGGATGCCGCTCTGGGGAAAGGCGACGAGCTGGATATCGATCCTGTCCCTGTATTCCTCGCGGATCGCGAGGATCGTCTCCAGCGATTTCAGCCCGACCGAGCCATCCACCATGACGTGGCTGCGCATCTGCAGCGTGCCGCTGGCGATGCAAAGATCGAGCTGATTGCGGGCCCGCTCGTCCATGGGCTCGGCCTTGGCCATGTTTTCCGCCTGGAAGGCGACGCGCTCATGCACGTCGAAGCCATTGGTGCAGGGACGGTGCGGCACCCATTTGCCGCCATAGAAGCTCGTATCGAGATGGATGTGCCCTTCGACGAAACCCGGAACGAGGAGGTCACCGGAAATATCGATCGCGCTTTCGGGTGCTTTCCGCGACGATACGGGCTCGATCGAGGTGATGCGGCCGTTCGCGACATGGATGTCATGGAGCAGCCCGTCGGCGAGCTTTGCATTGGTGAAAACCGTTGTGATCTCGTTCATGGGGTTTCCTCAAATCTTCTGTTAGTTTTTAAGGCGCCAGATGGCAGGCGACCGTGCCGCCACCCTGCCGTGCCCGCACCTCGGGTGCGCTCGTTCTGCAGCGTTCCGCGGCGAGCGGACAGCGCGGATGGAAGGCGCAGCCCTTCGGCGGGTCGAGCGGGCTTGGCGGCTCGCCGCCCATGAGCTCCCGGTTGCGGTTGGGGGAGGCGACGTCTGGGATCGTCTGCAGCAGGAGCTGCGTATAGGGATGCTGCGGATCGGCGAAGAGCGCCTCGGTCTCCGCCTCCTCGACGATCCGGCCGAGATACATGACGGCGATACGGTCGGCCATGTGCCGGACGACCGCCAGATTGTGGCTGATGAAGAGGTAGGTAAGGCCGAGCTCGTCCTGCAATTTGCGCATCAGGTTGAGAATCTGCGCCTGGACCGAGACGTCGAGCGCGGATGTCGGTTCGTCGCAGACGAGGAATTCCGGCTCGCTTGCCAGAGCCCTCGCGATCGAGATGCGCTGCCGCTGGCCGCCGGAGAACTCGTGCGGGTAACGTCCGGCATCGTCCGGCGAGAGGCCGACGGTTCGCAGCAGTTCGGCGACACGCGCGGCGATCGCCTCGTTGCCGTCACGAAGGCCGAATTCGCGGATCGGCTCGGCTATGATGTCGCCGACGCGCCAGCGCGGATTGAGGCTCGCATGCGGGTCCTGGAAGATCATCTGCGCTTCCATAGGCTTGCCGCTGTTTGCACCCTTTTGGGCCGGTGCGAAAAGGATGGCGCCCTCGCTCGGCGCATAGAGACCGGTCACCAGGCGCGCCACGGTGGACTTGCCGCAGCCGGATTCGCCGACGAGCGCCAGGCATTTGCCCTTCCGGACGGTGAAGGTGACGTCCTGCACGGCGCGCAGGTAGCGTTTCGGCTTGCGGTCGATCACCCGGTTCAGCCAAGGGGCGGACACGTCGAAGACGCGTGTCAGTTGATCCACTTCCAGCGCATTGTCAGGGCTTCTCATGCGACACCTCCATCGTGAACCAGGCAGGCGACGCTGCCACGGGCATTCGCCACCAGTGCCGGGCGCACCTCGCGACAGCGCGCGCCGGCCTCCGAACAGCGCGGATTGAAGGCGCAGCCGGGCGGGATGGCGTTGAGCCGCGGCATGGCGCCGTCGATCTGGGTGAGGCGCTCGACGCGTGCGCCGAGCGCCGGGATCGAGCCCATGAGGCCCCGCGTATAGGGATGCTTCGGCTTGTTCAGCACCTCCTCGACCAAGCCGACCTCGATGACGCGGCCGGCATACATGACGGCCACCCGGTCCGCGGTCTCTGCGATGACGCCCATGTCGTGGGTGACGAGCATGACGCCGGCGCCATGTTCGCGGCAAAGGGTGCGCAGGAGCGTGGTGATCTGCGCCTGGATAGAGACGTCGAGCGCCGTCGTCGGCTCGTCGGCGATGATCAGCTGGGGATTGCCGGCGAGCGCCAGCGCGATGACCACGCGCTGCCGCATGCCGCCGGAAAACTGGTGCGGATAGTGGTCTATGCGCTCGTCCGCGCCTGGAATGCCGACCTGTTTCAGAAGGCCGATCGCATGGGCACGCGCCTCAGCCCGGTTCCGATCGGAATGCAGCCGGATCGTTTCGGTGAGCTGCTGGCCGACGGAGAAGAGTGGATTGAGCGAGGTCAACGGATCCTGGAAGATCGCGCCGACCATGCGGCCGCGCACGGTTTCCATTTCCGCGTCGCTCAGATTGTCGGTGCGCTGGCCGCCGATGCGGATCTCGCCGGCGGCGATGCGGCCCGGCGGTTCGAGCAGGCCGAGCACGGCCATGCCGGTCATCGATTTGCCCGCGCCGGATTCACCGACGACGCCGAGAATCTCGCCGCGCTCGACGGTCAGCGACACATCCGAAAGGGCCGTCAAAACACCTTTGCGGGTCGGAAACTCGACGGACAGGCCTTTGACCTCAAGGGCCGGGGTCTGACTGTTCATTGTGACACCTCGCTCGAGGTCTGGCCGAGCGGATAGCTCGGCGGGAAAATCTCTTCGACGGGCGGATGCCCGAACGTGCGTTCCGGATATCGCGCGACAAGTCCATCGAACTGCGCCTGGGCTTGGCCTCGGGCTGCGGCAAGATCGATGCCGGCCACCTGCCCATCACGCATGGAGAGCCGGCCGTCGACGATCGTGGCGCGCGTGACGCGGCCGGTCGCGCCGTAGACGAGGGTTTGGACCGGGTCGATGCGCGGGGCGATCATACGGTCCGCCATGTCGAAGACGGCGATATCGGCCTTCGAACCCGGCGCAATGCGTCCGAGGTCAGGGCGATTGAGGGCGTCCGCGCCGGCGATGGTCGCCGCGTCGTAGAATTCGGCGGCCGATCCGGTATCACCGCGGCCTTCGGCGATGCGGTTCGCCATCACGCCGACGGCCATGTTCAGCACCATGTCGGGCGGCGCGGTGTCGGTGCCCATGCCGATGCGGATGCCCATCGACTTTACCCTGGAAAATGATTTCAGCGAGGAGCCGTGACGGGCCGAGACGAGCGGGCAATGGGCGATGGTCACGCCGCTCGCCGCATAACGGGCGAGATCGTCATCGATGGCGACAGTCGCATGCGGCGCGATCAGGCGCGGGGAAAGAAGGCCGAGACGGTCGAGCCATTCCGGCGCTGTGACGCCGTGCAGACGACGGACCGTCTGCAATTCCATCTCGCCCTGCGCCATATGTAGGCGTACCGGCATATCGAGATCGTTCGCGGTGTCGAATGTGTGGCGCAGCAGCGTTTCGGTGCATGTCTCCACCCTGTCCGGCGCGAACATGCCGGAGATCAGGCCGCCGGCGGCGCCATGGATGCGCCGGGCTAAGGCCGCCGCATCGGCGAGTTCGGCAAGTCCGCGCTCCTCATCGAACACCGGCTGCATGGCACCCGTCGCGTCGAGGATCACGCCGCCGCTGCGATAAGCGGGACCGAGCCAGACGCGCAGGCCGAGATCTTCGGCCGCGACGGCGGCGGCTTCGAACTCCGCCACCGTCTCGCCCCAGGCACGATAGAAGAGCGAGGCGATGGGAAGGGCCGAGGTGATGCCGTTCAGGAGGAGTTGCGCGAAGGCATAGCGCTTCTGAAAGGCGAGCTCCTCCGGCGAGTACATCTCGTAAGCGCGCGCCGCATAATCCGTCGGCCAGACGCGGCCTTTCCTCCAGCCGGGCTGGTTGTCCATGCCGAGCACGGTCGTGTCGAGATCGGAGAGCGCGTCGAGATCCACGAAGCCGGGGCCGATGAGAGCCTCACCCATGTCGTAACGGGCGGAAAGCTCACCTTCGAAGCGGCGGCCGACCCAGACGATGCGATCGTTCTCGATCACCACTTCGCCATCCGGGATGAGGCGCCGGCCTTCGGGAAGATCGGCAATGACGAAGCGGGCCTTGAGCGCCCAGCGACCGGGCGGCCGTTTGCCGAGGGGAAGAGCCGACCAGTTCATGGGCGTGCCCTCAGGCTCTTGCCGTCGCGCGCGACGACGTTTCCGGCCGTTACCACCAGATTGCGCGGTTGATGCGTGACGATCGCCTCGCCGACGGTTTCGCCCTCGACGAGCACGACATCACCGCGTCCGCCGACGGTGAGTGCGTGATCTTCCCGGTCCATGGCCTTGGCTCCGCCGGTGGTGCAGACATCGAGAGCCAGCAGCAGTTCGTCGTCGCGGCGCAGGTTGTTCTTCATCCCGAGCAGCATGGCGCGCTCCAGCATGTCGCCGTTGCCATAGGGTCCCCAGGTGTCACGGAAGCCGTCGACACCCGCTCCGAAGCGGACGCCCGCCGACCGCAGCCGTTTGAGCGACGGCACTTCCCGCGAGGGCGGCGCGGTCGTGAGAATCGGGACATCGAGTTCTGCGCAGGTGTCGATCAGCGCCTGCGTCATATTCCAGTCTGGATCGCCCAGACAGAAGGCGTGGCTGACAGCGACCTTGCCCCGCATGTCGAGAGCCCGGATGCGTTCGAAGATCATCTCCATCGAGAAGGCTCCAAGCTCGCCGCCTTCATGGAGATGAATATCGATGCCTTTTCCGTGTTTCTCGGCGAGCGCGAAAATCGTGTCGAGATGGGCCTTGGGGTCTCGGTCCATACCGCAGGGGTCGAGGCCGCCGACGAGATCGGCGCCCATGGCCGTCGCTCTGTCCAAAAGCTCCGCTGTGCCCGGCCGTCGCATCAGCCCGGATTGCGGAAAGGCGACGATCTCGATCTCGACCACGCCTTCAAGCTGCCGGCGCGTCTCCATCACGCCTTCCAGAGCGATCAGGCCCTGGTCGGTATCGATATCCACGTGGCTGCGGATCAGCGTCGTCCCGTAGCTGACCGATTGCAGCGACTGGCGCATGGACTGGACATGCGCGTCGAGCCCGTATTCGCGCTTCACTTTGCGCTCGTTGTCGATCTTATCGATCAGCCGCGGGCCGACCTCGTTCACGTACCACGGATAGCCGAGGAGCGACTTGTCGAGATGGGTATGGGCATCGACCAGGCCGGGGATTGCGATACGGCCACCCGCATCCTCAACCGCAATATTTTCCGCGCCGAGCCCTTGTCCAATGGCGGCGATGCGGCCACCCTTGATCAGGATATCGGCGGATGCACCGCCCATGGGCCTTGCGTTGGTAATCAGAAGATCGCTCATGGATATGCCTCAGCGCAGTTTGGGGTTGAGGGCGTCGCGCAGCCAGTCGCCGAGCACGTTGATGGAGACGACGAGCAGGCAGAGCTGCAGGCCCGGAAAGAGCACGATCCACCACAGGCCGGAGAAAAGATACTGGTTGCCGATGCGGATCAGTGTGCCGAGCGACGGCTGTTCAGGCGGCATGCCGACACCGAGAAAAGAAAGTGTCGCCTCGATCAGGATGCCGAGGCCGAAGTTCAGCGTGGCCGTGACCAGGAGCGGCGTGGTGGTGTTGGGAAGGATGTGTTTCAGCATGATCCGCCATTTCGAGACGCGGATCAGCCGGGCGGCCTGCACATATTCCTTATTGCGCTCCACCATGGTCTGGGCACGTACGGTGCGCGCATATTGCACCCATGCCGACAGGGAGATGGCGAAGACGATGACGCCCGAGGCGCCGACTTCGCGCAGGTAAGGCGGTAGCATCTGCCGGGCGAGCGCCGAGACGAGGATGGCGATCAGCATGGTCGGCATGGAAAGCAGCACGTCGCCGGCGCGCATCAGGAGGCCATCCGCCCATTTGCCGTAATAGCCGGCCACGAGACCAACCACCGAGCCGACGATCAGTGACACGGCGACCGAGGCGGCGCCGATGACGATCGAGGCGCGCGAACCGTAGAGGATCGCCGAAAGCAGATCACGCCCCTGCACGTCGGTGCCGAGGAGGAACGGCCATTGCCCGCCCTCCATCCAGACGGGCGGGATCTCAGCGTTGAGCAGATCCAGCGAGGCGAGATCGTAAGGGTTCTGCACCGTGATCCATGGCGCGAAGAAGGCCGTGCCGATCAGCACCGCAAGCAGGATGGCGGCGGCGATCGCGGAAGGATGCTGCTTGAAGCTCCACCACAGATCGGATTGGAACACGCGCGAGAGGCGCGAGGGCGGGGCGGAAGACTTGACGGGTTCGATGGCGGTCATGAGAGCCTCCCGGTCAGGCGTTGCGCAGGCGCGGATCGATGACCGCATAGGCGATATCGACCAGCGTGTTCAGCGTGACGAAGATGAAGGATACTATGCAGAGATAGGCCGCCATGACCGGGATATCGACGAAGGTCACCGCCTGCATGAAGAGCATGCCCATGCCTGGCCACTGGAAGACGGTCTCCGTGACGAGCGCGAAGGCGATCAGATTGCCGACCTGCATGGCGGTGAGGGTGACCACGGGCATCAGACAGTTCTTGAGCGCATGGCGGAACCACAGCGCCCGTCTTCTGACGCCGCGGGCACGGGCGAACTTGATGAAATCGGTGCGCAGCGTTTCCAGCATTTCGGCGCGCACCAGCCGCATGACGAGCGTGATCTGGAAGAGCGAGAGCGAAAGCGCCGGCAGCACAACGGCCGCCCGCCCGGAAGGTGTCAGCAATCCCGTCGACCACCAGCCGACGCGCACGACATCGCCGCGGCCGTAACCGGGTAGCCAGCCGAGCGTGACCGAAAAGATGAGGATCAGCAGGATGCCGACGAGGAAGCTCGGTAGCGAGACACCGACGATCGAGCTGAACTGCAAGCCTTCCGCCCACCAGCGCCCGCGGCCGATCGCGGTGAACACGCCGAGTGGTATGCCGATTGCGAGCGACAGGAAGGTCGCGATAAGGACCAGTTCGAAGGTCGCCGGGAAACGCTCGGCGATCAGGCCGATCACGGATTGCTGGTTGCGCCAGGAGAGGCCGAATTCGCCCTGTGCGGCATTGGTGACGAAGCGGGCATATTGAACGAGGAAGCCGTCATTGAGGCCGAGGCGCGCCCGCAATTCGTCGCGTTCGACCTGGGTCGCGCTTTCATTGACCATCATCTCGACCGGGTCGCCCAGGAAGCGGAAGATGAGGAATGCAAGAAAGGCGACCGTCAGCATCACGAGAACGGCATTGCCGATCCGCTTGATGAGGAAGGCGAGCATGGCGCGCGGTCCTTTATCCGAACAGAAGGAGGAGGCGATCCCCGCCGCAAGCGTTGCACGGCGGGGATCTTCGGATTTACATCTTCACCAGCCATAAGCGGGGAAGGTTATCCGAGAAGAGCGGGAAATCCGCGATCTTCGCATTGGTCGCCCAGGCGAGCGGCTGCTGGTGCAGCGGGATCATCAGGGCGTGCTCCTTGGCGATCTTCAGCGACTGGGCTTCTATCGCAAGACGCTTCGTCTGATCGAGCTCGACGGCGGAGGCCTTGGTCACCTCGTCGAACTCCTTGTCGGACCAGCCGCCCCAGTTGAAGATGCCGAACGAGCCTTCCTTGGTGTGCAGCACCTGCGAGGTGAGGCTGTAAGTGTCGAGCATCGGCAGCGTCGCCCAGCCGAGCGTGTAGACATCGACCTTGCCGGCGGAACGTTTCGGGGTCTGCACGGCGCGGGTGCCCTGGTCGAGCTTCGGCTTCAGGCCGACACGGGACCACATGGAGGCGACCGCCTGACAGATCTGTTCTTCGTTGACGAGGCTGTCCGCGCAGTTGAACTCGAATTCGAAGCCTTCCGCGCCGGCTTCCTTCAGAAGCGCCTTGGCCTTTTCGGGGTCCGCTTTCACCGGCTCGTCCAGCGCTGCGTCATAGCCCGGGATCTGCGGTGCGACGAGCGCGCCGGCATTGCGGGACTTGCCGCGCATGACGCGCTTCTGGATGAGGTCGAGATCGATCGCGAGCTGCATCGCCTGGCGCACGCGCACGTCCTTCATCGGGTTCGGTGCGCCCGAGAGAAGCTGGTCGCGCTGGCTGAAGCCGATCATCACGGTGCGAAGATCGGTGCCTTCGAGAAGCTTGACCTGTGACGAGGCAGCTTCAAGCCGCGGCAGGTCCTGCACCGGCGCCTGGTCGGTAAAGTCGATATCGCCGGATAGAAGTGCTGCCACGCGGGTCGCGCTGGAGGCGATCGGCGTCAGCTCGATCCGGTCGATATTGTGTTGCGGCTTATCCCACCAGCCGTCGAACTTCACGAACACGGTCTTGGCATCCGGCTGGCGGCTTTCGACCTTGAATGGACCCGTTCCGTTCTCGTGATAGGTGGCATAACCTTCGACGCCCGAGCCGACGTCGGTCGGGGCTTCGGCATTGTTGTCCTTCAGCCAGCCCGCGTCGAAGACGTAGATGGTGGTGAGATCGTTCAGCAGCAGCGGATAATTGGTCGCGACATCGATTTCGATCGTGTGAGCATCGATGACGCGCGATCCCTTGTAGGAGGGAATGTTGCCGCGCAGCGGCGATTTCGGATCGCTGGCGCGCAGGAGCGAGGCCTGGACGTCCTCGGCGGTGAAATCGGCGCCGTTGTGGAATTTCACGCCCTCGCGCAGCTTGAACCGCCAGGTGGTTGGCGAAACGATTTCCCAGGAGGCGGCGAGCGCCGGCTCGATCTTCAAGTTGCGGTCGTAACGCACCAGCCCTTCATAGGCGTGGTTGAGTACGCCGAGCGCAAAGCTGTCACCATAGGAATAGGGATCGAGCGAGCTGATGTCGCGTGAGGCTCCCCATTTCAGGGTGCCGGCTGCGGCCGGCATGGATAGTGCGAACAGGGCAATGCCTGTCGCCAATAATCTCTTCGTTTTGATCATCTTGGTCCCCTTTTATTGTATCCAATTCAGCAGAACATTCCTGCGACGAATTGCATGCGAGGTTCTCATCGGGCGGCCCATAAGCCGTTTCGTGAGCCTTGGAAGTGCCGTTCTCTGCGGCTTAGGCGGAACGTAGATTATCTCGTATGCAATTTCAACAGAAAATTGGATGCAATATAAATGGGTAGATAAGGTACAAAATTTATGCAATATGCCGTGGAAAATGCATTCGAACGGGAAGCCGAAAGCGATGTCCACGAACCTGACCAGAAGCGACGCGATCTACGCTTCGCTCCGTCGCGCCATTCTCGAGCAGGCGCTGAAGCCCGGCACCAAGCTGCCGGAAGATTCGATCGGCGACACGTTCAGCGTCAGCCGGACAAGCGCACGCAACGCCCTGGTGCGGCTCTCCTCCGACGGCCTCGTGGAGATCAAGCCGAACCGCGGCGCCGCAGTCGCCATGCCGACGCTGGAGGAGGCGGAGGAGGTCTTCGCCCTTCGCCGCTGCCTGGAGCGAGAGGTGATCGAGCGGCTTTGCAAACGCATGCCGAAGGACGGCATCGATGCGCTGATCAGCCATGTGCGGGAGGAGGAGCGGGCGCTGCAGGCCTCTTCGCCTCGCTCCATTCGCCTCGCGGGCGAATTTCATATTCTGCTCGCCGAACTGACCGGCTCGAAACTGCTCATCGATTTCATCAGCCAGGTGGTTTCGCGCTCGTCGCTGATCCTTGCCCGGTTCGGGCGCCCGCATTCGGCGGAATGCGGGATCGACGAGCATATCCAGCTTATCGAGGCCTTGAAAAACCTCGATGCGGATGCGGCGACCCGCATCATGGATCATCACCTCCACGCGGTTGAGGATCGGGCCAAGGTGGACGACAAGGACGACGGTCCCGATATCAGCGAAATCCTCAGCCGTTACATGTCGGCTTCCGAGTAGCAGCGACGGAAAAAACCGGGAAAGCATGCGATGGCCGAGGGGATGACGATGCCGGAACGGATTTTCACGCAGCAGACGGCGCAAGCCGCAGCCCGGTCCCGGCACGGCATGGTCACCACGCCGCATCACGCCGCAAGCGAGGCAGGCGCGAAGGTTCTGCGCCGCGGCGGCACCGCGATCGAGGCGGTGATTGCCGCAGGTGCCGCGCTGACGGTTCTTTATCCGCATTTCTGCGGTCTGGGCGGCGACGCCATCTGGCTCGTGGCGGACCGCGCCGGCAGGCGCGACGCGATCATGGGCATAGGGCAGGCGGCAGAGAATTTGCCGAAGCTCGAAACCATCCCCGCGCGCGGCCCCCTGTCGGCACTGACGACCGCCGCGCTTGTCGACAGCTGGGGCGAGGCCCTGCGGTATTCGCATGCGCATTGGGGCGGAACGGAGAACCTTTCGAGCCTTCTCGAGGACGCGATCGAACTCGCCGCCGCTGGCTTTCCGGTCAGCCGGTCGCAGAGATATTGGCACGAGTTCCGAAAGGGCGAAATCGGCGGCTGGTCGAATGTCTCGACTTTCTTCGCGACCGAAGGCATCCAGCGGCAACCGCAGCTCGCGTCCGTCCTGGAGCGGCTTGCGACGCACGGCCATCGCGAATTCTACGAGGGAGAGGTCGCCGGCCGCATTGCAGCGGGTCTGGAGGCGGCGGGTAGTCCCATCCGCAGGCGTGACCTGGAGAAGACGTCCGCAAAAATCGTCGCTCCCCTGTCCCTGACATACAGGGATCTGGAGCTTCTGGCACCACCGCCGCCGTCTCAGGGGGTAACGACGCTCTCCATCATGGGCATCCTGTCGCACTTCGCCATGCAGGACGTGGACCCGGCATCCGCGGATTTCTATCACCTTTGCGTCGAGGCCGTGAAACAGGCGTTTCTCGAGCGCGGACGCATCGCCGATCCGGACCATGTCGCGCAGGACTGCGCTGCCTGGCTCGCCGACACGGTTCTTTCCCGCAAGGCCGGAGCGATCGACCGGAAGGCGGCGTTGCCATGGCCGGCCCCATTCCGGAACGGCGATACGGTCTATCTCGCCGCGGTCGATGGAAACGGCCGCTCCGCGAGTGTCCTGCAAAGCACCTATTACGATTGGGGCAGCGGCGTCCTGCTCGATGACACCGGCATCCTGTGGCAAAACCGCGGAGCGGCCTTCAGCACCGATCCCGCCAGTCCGAACGTGCTCGCCCCCGGCAAGCGGCCGTTCTACACGCTCAATCCCGGCATGGGCCTGCGCGACGGAAAGCCCTGCCTCCTCTATGGAACGCAAGGGGCCGACGGGCAGCCGCAAACGCTGACCGTGCTGCTCAGCAGATTGATCGATCACGGTTTCGATCCGCTCGCAGCGCTTTCCGCGCCGAGATTCCTGCTCGGCCGGACGTTTTCCGACACAAGGGACAATCTCAAGATCGAGGAGACCGCCGGCGCGGAGGTTCTGAACGCCCTTTCCCGGCGCGGACACGAGACGGTCGCTCTCCCGGCGCTGAGCGCGCTGGCGGGGCAGGCCGGCGTCATCCGGATTGGCGAAGACGGATGGATCGACGGCGCGCACGACCCCCGCAGCGACGGCTGCGCGATCGGAGTTTGAGGCAGGACATGCGGGCCGATCTCGTTCTTCGCAATGCATGCATATCGCAGCGATCGGAGGTGATCGACATCGCGATCCGCGACGGGCTCATCGTCGAAATGCGGCCGGAAATCCGCTGCCACGCCGTGGAGGAAGAGGATGTCGACGGGAAATTCGCTTTCGCGGGTTTCGTCGACAGCCACATCCATCTCGACAAGGCCTGTATTCTTGAACGCTGCTCGATTTGCGAAGGCACGCTGGAGGAGGCGGTGCGCGAAACGGCCAGGGCCAAGGCCGGTTTCTCCGAAGAAGACGTTTATGAACGGGCCTCGGCCCTGGTCCGCCAGGCCATCGTTCACGGCACCAACCGCATGCGGACCTTTGTCGAGATCGATCCCCGCGCCGGCATGCGATCCTTCGAGGCCATCAAACGGGTTCGCGAGCGGTATGCGTTCGCGATCGACATCGAGATCTGCGCCTTCGCCCAGGAGGGGCTGACGCAGGAGCCTGAAACGGAAGATATGCTCGACGAGGCGCTACGTGCCGGCGCCGATCTGATCGGGGGATGCCCCTATACCGATCACCGTCCGGAAGAACATGTCCGCAGGATATTCGCGCTGGCGAAAAGGCATGACGTCGACGTGGATTTCCACCTCGATTTTCATCTCGATCCCGCAAGGACAGACCTGCCAGCCGTCATCGAGGCGACACGGGCGAATGGCTATGGCGGTCGCGTCACCATCGGTCACGTCACCAACCTCTCCGCCCTCGGGCCGGCGGACCGGTCCGCGGTCGGACGGAAG
Source organism: Rhizobium sp. LC145 (assembly GCF_001005825.1). Lineage (GTDB taxonomy): Bacteria > Pseudomonadota > Alphaproteobacteria > Rhizobiales > Rhizobiaceae > Neorhizobium. The sequence continues at coordinate 774,152 of NZ_LBHV01000004.1, read as the reverse complement.
ATCGCGGAGGCCGGGATCGCGCTCACCGTCCTGCCGGCGACCGACCTTTTCCTGATGGGCCACGGCCACGTCTCGAACATCCCGCGTGGGATCGCGCCGGCCCATCTTCTGTCGGCGGATGGTGTCAGAACGGCGATCGCCACCAACAATGTGCTGAACCCGTTCACGCCCTTCGGCGACGCGTCGCTGGCAAGGATGGCCAATCTTTACGCCAATGTGATGCAGCTATCGCGCGACGCTGATATCGACCACGTCTTCCAGATGGTTAGCGGACAGGCCGCAGCCATAATGCGTGCTCAATACGGCCTCAGGATCGGCGGCCCGGCCGATATCGTCGTTCTCGATGCGGCCGATCCCCTAAGCGCCGTCCGTTCCTCGGCCGCTACGCTCGCCGGATGGAAGGCTGGCCGAAAGACGTTCGTTCGACCCAAGGCACGCATCCTGGAGAGCTGATGCGCGCCTCTCCGGAGCGCTACCAATAGCCGTTGGCGCACAATGTTTCGAGTTCGCCGATGGAAAGCTTTTCGAGGCCGAGATGCGGGAGAAGATCGTTTTCGGCGGCGAGATCTCTGCCGGTTGCGGCGGAAAGCAGAGCCGTTCCGGCTTCATGCAGGATAGCGGGATGACCACTCAGCCGGCCGAGCAGGGAGGTGGGCACGAGGCCGAAGGGGACATCCTCGAAGATATACCGGCTGTCGACCGTGGAGGGGCCGAAACCGCCGCGGCCCGCCGCGTGCATCTGCTGGTTCATCTCGGAGACGGTGCCGATCGGCACGTGGAAGGAGAGCGAAAAATGCTCCCGGACCGTGCGGACCGAAAGGCCGAAGCTCTTGGCGATCGCTAATCGTTCTTCATCCAGCGCCTCGATCACCCGGCCGACGGTCGGGGTGATGTTGTCGCCCTGGCCCCAGTTCTCGCCCTTTTCCATGCGGGTGAGGTTGAGGAGGGCGATGCCGAGATGGTTCTGCGGGTTCAAATTGCTGAGCGCGATTGCCAGCAGCCCGTCACGCTTGACGAACCGGTCGCCGAAAAGCTCCGTGCAGAGCGCATGGCCGGCATCGATCTCGGACTTGGGCAGGGTGGCGACGTCGATCTTCTGGCGCACCGTGTTGACGTTCACAGCCGTTTCGCCCTGCTGACGTCCGGTCAGCACGGTTGTGCCCCAGACGGAAATCGGCAGACGCACGCCGCGCGCCGCAAGCCCTTTCGAGAGGTAGAGCGCGCCGAAGGAGCTATGCGAGGAGATGATGACCGGCTGGCCGGGCCGCAGATGGGGGATTGCCGCATCGAAAGCCGCGCGATGACCGTTGGCGGGCATGGCAATGATGACGACTTCACTGTCCCTGACGGCTTCGGCGCAATCTCTCGCAACGCGGACCTTGCCGGAGAATTCCACCGCGCCCTTCGCCACCAGGGCTTCGCCCTCGGCCAATGCGCGGGTGCGCTTGCCCGAAGGGGACCAGAGCATCGGATCATGGCCGTTCCTGGCGAGATAGGCGGCGACACCGAAGGCTATAGCTCCGGCTCCGAGAATGCTGACGCGCATGGGTGTTCCTTCGTCTGCTCGAGGGGCGGCTGGGCGGGAGGCTTTACATGTATTTCGTCGGCAAGGCGGTTGTAAACTTCATTTCCTCCATGGCGATCGAGGAACTGAGGTCGGAAAACTCCACCCGGCTGATGAGATTCTTATAGACCTGGTCGTAGACGTCGATATTGGGAACGACTGTGCGCAGCAGGTAATCCGTCTCGCCGGTCAGGCGGTAGGCCTCCAGGATTTCCGGAATGTCGCGGATCTCCTTGCGGAATGTATCGAGCCAGGTAGTGGTGTGCCGTGGCACCTTCACGGAGATGAAGATGGTCATGGGGACGTTCGCCATGCGGCGGTCGATCAGCGCAACACGGCTGCGGATCAGGCCCATGTCCTCCATGCGCTTGATGCGGCGCCAGCAGGGCGTGTGGGAAAGTCCGACCTCGTCGGCGATCTCGACCACCGATTTTTCGGCGTTCTGCTGGAGTATCTCGATGATCTTTCGGTCGATGTGGTCGAACATGCTCGCCTCCGGGACAGATTTTCAATTCTTGCGGTTTCGTAGGTGAATTTTTTCAGTTCGCGGCTGTCGTATGAAGATGGCTTCTTGGCTTCCGGGCCGCTTCGGCGGTTATAACCCCGGCGGAAGGCGCTTTCGATTTCTCAGCTCACCCCAGGAGGCCGGCCCAATTTTCAGGCTTTGTGATTATGATTTAAACATTCCTCCTGATTTGTATAAACATCCTCGTCTATCCATTGGAATCAGGATGATCTTACAAAATAATCCCATTACGGGGTGAAAAAAGCAACCAGCCTTCCGTGTTTGTTGGATATCGTCCCAGGACCAAGACAACAAATCAAAGGGATGGAAAATGAAAAGGATAGGCCTGATCGGCGGCATGAGCTGGGAAAGCACCGCCGTCTATTACCGCAGGGTCAACGAGCAGGTACGAGAAGCATTGGGCGGTCTAAATTCTGCGGATGTGGTGCTGCGTTCCGTGAATTTTCACGATATCGTAACCCTTCAAAAATTAGGGGCTTGGGAGCAGGCAGCCGGTGAATTGAGCAAGGTGGCGAAAGAACTCGAGCAGGCGGGCGCGGATATGATCCTGATCTGCACCAACACGATGCATCTGCTGGCGGACGAGGTGCAGGCTTCCGTCGGGGTGCCGTTGATCCACATTGCCGATGTGACCGGTGAAGCGATCGCCGATGCGGGATGCCGCCGTCCGCTGCTGCTCGCCACCCGCTATACGATGGAGCAGGACTTCTACCGCAAGCGCATGGAAGAGAATTTCGGCCTCGAGGTCATGATACCCGATGCCGACGACCGCCAGGATGTGCACGATATCATATTCGGGGAGCTGTGCTGCGGCGTGGTGAAGGATACGTCGCACCGGCGCTACAAGGAGATCGTCGCAAAGGGGAAGGCCGCCGGCGCCGACAGCGTCATCCTGGGCTGCACCGAGATCGGCCTTCTGGTGAGCGCCGCGGATTTCGACATCCCGACATTCGATTCCACCCTCCTGCACGCGGATGCGGCAGTGGGGATTTCGCTTGAGCCGATCCGTTCGGCCAAGGGAGAAATGGGGCTGGCAGCGCCGTTACACTAGCTGGGGGTGTGAAGTCTGCATGCCGTCAAGAACCCGGACAGGAGAAAAAAGGTGAGTGACATGAAAGACTTCAGGCAAACCCGCCGTTCCACCCTCAAGCTTCTCGCCGCCGGTACCGGCATGCTGGCCGCGCCGGCGGTCATTCGCCCGGCTTTCGCGCAAGGCAAGGTCGTCAACATCACGACCTACGACAAGTTCGTTCCGCAGGAATTCATCGACCAATTCCAGAAGGATACGGGCATCGAAGTGCGCGTGCGCCTGACGGACGACCAGGGCAAGCAGTACAACCTGCTTTCGGCCGAGGGCGCCTCGCCCTCGACCGATATCGTGACCGTCACGGGTCACCGCGTCTCGCAGTTCATCAAGTCCAATCTTCTGGCGAAGCTCGATACCGGACGGCTGAAGAACTGGGGCAATCTCGCTCCCGCCTATACCGGCGCGCCGCAGCTCACCATCGACGGCTCCACCTATGGCGTGCCGCTGCTCGCCGGCTTCGAGGGCCTGGTGCGCAACACGGACTATACCAAGGCCAGCGATAGCTGGAGCATCATGTTCGAAGAGGAATACAAGGGCCTCACCTCGTATATCATTTCCGATTTCCTTTCGATCACCATGCGCTATCTGGGCGACGACGGCGACTACGTGACCTACGGAGACAAGCCGGACGTCGCGCAGGCGGCGACCAACAAGGCCCGCGACTACCTGATCCAGCACAAGGACAAGGTCCGCAAATATTATGACGCGGGCTCAGAAGTGCAGCAGATGTTCGTCAACGAGGACATCTATGTGGCGCAGGCATGGTCCGGTCCGGCGGCGAAGCTCATCATGGATGGCCATCCGATCGAGCTTTCGGTTCCGAAGGAGGGCACCTACGGGTTCCTCTACTCCTTCAACGTCGTCAACAATGCGCCGAACGCGGATGCGGCCTATACCTTCCTCGATGCGATCCTCTCCTCACCGGAGATCGGCGCCGCGATGACCCGCCAGTCCGGCTTCGCCTCGGCTTTCGCGGGCGTCGACAAGGTGCTGGACGAGCGTGAGCGGGCCGCCAACGTCCTGCCGGACGAGCAGATGCAGCGGGTGCAGTTCTTCAGCTCGGTCAACCGCGACATGAAGAACGACATGATCGACAAGGCCACCGCGGAAATCAAAGCCGCCTGACCGGCAACTCGCCCCGATCGCACCAAACAGGCTGGCCTTCCATGAAGGCCGGCCGATAAAAGAGAAGTCCGGGAACAGATGAAATGGTCGATAGCAGCATGACCGAGACAGGAACCTCGGCGCCCCGCGCCGGGCCGGCTTATGCCGGTTGGATAGGGAAGATCACCAACTCGGGGCTTTATTCGGCCACGGTCGGCCTGATCGCCAACAGCACCCGGGCGAGGCTCATCCTGCTGCTCGCCGTGCCGCTCACATGGATCGTCGTGCTTCATGTCGGCCCGATCTACCAGATGGCCCGCATCAGCTTACTCGACAACTATCCGCCGGCGGCGGAAGGCCCCGTCTATACGCTCGACAATTACCGGCTGTTCTTCCAGGAGCCGCTCTATTTCCTGCCTTTCGTGCGCAGTCTGATCTTTGCGGCGGTGGTGACGGTGGCCGCGCTGGTTGTCACCTATCCGGTCGCCTATTACGTCGCCAAGATCATCAAGCCGCAGAACCGGACCCGGGCACTGCTCCTGCTGCTCATCCCTTTCTGGGCCGGAGAAATCATCCGCACGTTTTCGGTCATCATGCTGCTTGCCAATCGCGGCGCGGTGAACGTGCTGTTGCGGGAGATCGGCTTCATCGACCGGCCCATACCGCTCCTCTACAACTACTTTTCGCTTGGCTTCGGGGTGATCTACCTGATCGCGCTCTACATGCTTCTGCCGCTCTATTCGGCGATCGAGAAGATACCACCGCAGCTTATTGATGCCGCGGCCGATCTCGGGGCGGGGCCGTTCCAGAGGTTCCGCCGCGTCATCCTGCCGCTTTCCAAGGACGGGATCGTATCCGGCTGCAGCCTGGTCTACCTGACCTCGATCGGGGTGTTCGCCGCGCCGCTGCTGCTCGGCGGCCCGAACTCGGTGATCTTTCCGGAAATCATCGCCAGCCTCTTCCACGGTTCGAGCGACAAATGGCCGGAAGGTGCGGCCTTCTCCATCCTGATGCTGGTCGTTTCGCTTTCGACCGTAGGCCTTTTCATGCGGGTCGCCGGCGGGCGCTCGGTCCGGCTGATGTGAGGAGAAGACCATGCGCCATTATTTCTCCGATGCACCGAAGACCGCGCTCCAGGCCTCCTACTGGGTCTTCGTCATCTATCTTCTCCTGCCGCTTACGCTGATGACGGCGATGAGCTTCAAGGACGCCAATTTCATCGCCTTTCCGATCGGCGACTGGACGCTCGGCTGGTATGCCAAGGTGGTGCAGGACAAGCAGTTCCTGGAGGCGTCCGGCTATTCGATCTTCATCGCGCTGATGACGACGATCTTCGCCACCATCATGGGGGTATGGATCGCGCTTCTGATCTCGGCGGAGGGCATATGGGGGCGTGCTGCGATCTTCGCGCTCGCCTGCCTTCCCGCCGTTGTGCCGGGCCTCATCAACGCGATCTCGATGCGCATCTTCATTCGCGTGCTCGACATTCCGACCGGAACGGGCGCGATCATCCTGGGTCATACCGTGCATGCGGTTCCCTTCGTGGTGATCATGGTGCTGACGCGGCTGCGGTCGATGCCGAACAATCTCATAGACGCGGCGCGCGATCTTGGCGCCGATAGCTTCATAGCCTTCATCCGGATCACCATTCCCTTCCTGGCGCCCGCGCTTGTCGGCGGCATGATCTTCTGCGTGCTGACCAGTATCGACGATTTCGTTCGCACCTTCTTCCTGGGCGGCTATCAGCCCACGCTCCCCATGCTGATCTTCGCCAAGGTGCAGGGCGGCATGTCTCCCGAGATCAATGCCATGGCGACGCTGGTGCTGATCGTGACCGCAGCCGTCGGCCTTTATGCCGAGCACTTCACCCGCCGTTCGAGGACCTGACCGATGCAGCCCGTAGTTCAATTCCGCAACGTCAACAAACATTACGGCTCTTCGATCGCGGTCGACAGTCTCGACCTTTCGATCGAGCCCGGCCAGTTCGTGACGCTGCTCGGCCCGTCGGGCTGCGGCAAGTCCACCACGCTCCGCATGCTCGGCGGCTTCGAGACGCCAACTTCCGGCGAGATCTATCTGGACGGCAAGGAAATCAGCCGGCTGCCGCCCAACAAGCGCAACGTCAACATCGTCTTCCAGGATTATGCCCTCTTTCCGCATTTGAGCGTGCGCCGCAACGTGGCTTTCGGCCTGGAGCTGAAGGGGCTTGCGTCGGAGGCCATCCACAAGCGCACCATGGAGCTTCTTTCGCTCGTGCGGCTGCAGGAATTCGCCGACCGTATGCCGGCCCAGCTTTCGGGCGGACAGCGCCAGCGCGTGGCGCTGATGCGGGCGCTTGCGCCCAACCCCAACGTATTGCTTCTCGACGAGCCCTTGAGCGCGCTCGATGCCAAGCTGCGCCAGCAGATGCAGGTGGAGCTGAAATCCATTCAGCGGACGACCGGAAAGACCTTCATCTTCGTCACCCACGATCAGGAGGAAGCGCTCACCATGTCCGACGTGATCGTGGTGATGAACAGCGGCCGGATCGAGCAGATGGGCGATCCCCACACGCTCTATTCGCGGCCGCGCAGCCGCTTCGTGGCGAACTTCATCGGCGAGAGCAATTTCATCGAAGGGACGCTCAAGGGAACCAAAGGTGGTCTCGCCGCGATCGAATGGAACGGCAGCGTCGTTCATGCGGGCTTGAACGGTCAGGACCTTCAGGCCGGCAGCCGTGTCGCTGTGGCGCTTAGGCCCGAGGCCGTATCCGTCTTTGCAGCGAAGCCCGCGGAGAAGCTCGCCTTCGAGGGGCGGATTACCCAGCGTCTCTTCAAGGGCGACCACACCTCACTGACGATCGAGCTTCCGAATGGCCAGGTGATCGCGGCGCAGCTCGATCCGGTGGCATTGTCGCGGATCACGGACGACCGGGTGTGGATCGGCTGGCGCGAGGAAGACGCCGTCGCGCTCGCCGACTGAAGCTGAACAAATGATGATGACTGGCTGCTCGGCTGCCGGGCGATCGGCCTTGAACGACAGGACTGGATGATGACCATTCTCGATGATCCGAGGCTTGCAGAGCTCAATGCCCGCGTGAAGCAGGACCTGGATTACCTGAACTATCCGCCGGCAAACTGGTCGCCGGTACTGCCCGAGGTCGATGGCAAGCCGGTCAGCGATGTGGTCATCATCGGCGGGGGCATGTGCGGCCTGGTGGCCTGGTTCGCGCTCAACCGGGTCGGCATCCGCAACCTGCGCATCGTCGATCGCGCCGCCCGCGGCAAGGAAGGTCCCTGGAAGACCTATGCGCGGATGGAAACGCTCCGTTCGCCGAAGAACCTGCTCGGTCCGGCGCACGGCATGGCTTCGCTCACCTTCCGCGCCTGGTACACGGCGCTTTACGGCGTGCCCGCCTGGGAGGAGCTTTTCCGCATCCCGCGGCCGATGTGGATGGATTATCTGGACTGGTACCGCGGGGTGCTGTCGATCCCCGTCGAGAACGACACGCATGTGACCCGGATCGTTCCGCGCGATGACGGCTTGCTGGAGCTCGAGGTGGCTGGCGGCGCCGTCCCCTCGATCCTGACCCGCAAGCTGGTGATGGCGACCGGCCGTGACGGGCTCGGCGCGGCCGATATTCCGGATTTCGTCAAGGGAATGCGGAGGCACAAGTCCTGGGCGCATTCTTCCGACGAGATCGATTTCGAGGCGCTTAAGGGCAAGCGCGTGGTGGTGATCGGCGTCGGAGCCTCGGCAGTCGACAATGCCGCCGAAGCACTGGAGAATGGTGCCGGCGAGGTGCGGCTGCTTGCCCGCCGCAAGAAGATGCCGACCATCAACAAGCTGATGGGCATCGGCTCCTACGGGGTGACGGCTGGTTTCCCGGAGATTTCGCCGGAATGGCGCTGGCGGATCATGGACTATTCCACCAAGCAGCAGACGCCGGCACCTCATAATTCGACGCTACGCGTCAGCCGGCACCCGAACGCCTACTTCCATTTCGATTGCGGCATCCAGTCCATGCGCGAGGAAGGCGGCGAGGTGGTCATCACGACGACGAACGGACGCGTCTTTCACGCCGATTTCGTCATCCTCGGTACGGGCTTCACCGTCGATCCGCTCGCACGCAGCGAACTTTCGCCTTATCGGGACAAGATCGCCTGCTGGGAGGACCGCATCACTCCGCTGCCCGGCGAGGAAAACCCGAGCCTCGGCCGCTTTCCGTGGCTGGAGGACGATTTCTCGTTTACCGAGAAGGAGAAGGGAACGGCTCCGTGGCTGAAGGATATCCATTGCTTCAACTACGGCGCCACGATGAGCCTCGGCAAGGTGAGCGGCGACATTCCGGCGATCAGCGAGGGTGCTCAATGGCTTGCCCGCGGCGTGGCCGCTCATCTCTTCATCCGTGATATCCACCACCACTGGCAGGCGCTTCTCGACTACGAGAAGCCGGAGCTCGACGGATCGGAATGGGTGGATGCCGATGCCGACCTGCCCGAGCAACCCGAACAGAAGACCGCCTGAGGAACGCCATGCGCAAGACCGTTTATTACTACCACGCGCTCAGTTCGCCCTGGGCCTATCTCGGCTGGCCGCAGTTCAAGGCGCTGATCGAGAAGCACGATCTCGACGTCGTGGTGCGCCCGACGCGCATCGTGCCGGAAAACGGCGGCGTGCCGCTGCGCTCGCGTCCGCAGCCGCGCCAGGATTATCACGCTGTGGAACTCGACCGCTGGCGCAAGCGGCTGAATATGCCGCTGGTGTTGAAGCCGAAATACTACCCCACCAACAACGAATTCGCGGCGCGTATGGTGATCGCAGCCGACCGGCTCGGCCTGCCGGCGCTCGAACTCAGCCATGCGCTTCTCCATGCGCTGTGGAGCGAGGAGAAGGACGTGACGCTGCCGGACGTGCGCATCGAAGTCGCGAACCGCCTCGGTCTGGACGGGTCCAAGCTGCAGGCGATGGAGGATGAGCCGGAGATAATGCAGGCCTGGCTCGACAGCCATGAGGAGGCCCGCCGCCGCGGCGTTTTCGGCACGCCGACCTGGATCTACAAGGACGTGCTCTACTGGGGCCAGGATCGCCTGAGTTTCCTCGACGAAGCCCTGTCGGCAGATTGAAAGGACCTTTTTCATGACGACTGCACCGACGACGGACGTGATCGACCATGTCCTCGGCCTTGACCCTTCCTCGCCGCTTGCCGCGCTTCGTAACGAGCGGGCGAAGCTCAAGCAGTTGACGCAGGCGAGCTACGAGGCCGCGCTCCGACCGAAAGAGGCGCGCAATTTCTCCTATGCCGAGCGTGCCGCACTCGCCGCCCGCATGGCGGGCCTCTGGAAATCAACGGAACTCGCGTCCCATTACCGCGAGCTGATCGCCAAGGAAGGCGGTGCGGACGAGATAGTGTCGATCGTCGATCCAGCCTGGATGCCGGCCGATGGAGAAAGCCGCCTTGCCGCGATCCTGCGCCATGTCGATCTCGTAACGCTTACTCCCAAGCAGGCGACGCGCGGCAATATCGAGGCGCTTTCTGCCGCCGGGCTGGACGACCGGGACATCGTGGCGCTTGCGGGTTTGATTGCTTTCGTGAATTACCAGGTGCTGGTGGTGGCCGGCCTGAAGATGCTGAGGGACAACTGACATGTCTGACGTCGTGCACGAATTCACGCTCGAGCCGCTCGAATGGAACCCCTATGTGAAGCCGGTCGAGCTTGAAAAGGCGACGCCCGAACAGCTCGACGCGCTCAAGGTGACGCCCTCGAACACCAAGGTTTCGGCCTATGTGCTGGTGCTGGCGCAGGAGGCCGAGACGCTTGCCGAGCGCACGCCGCTCTTCAACGATATCATGTACAGCGAAGGCGGGCTTTCGCGCGGCGGCCGCGAGCTCGGCGCGCTGGCGGCCTCCTTCGTCAACCATTGTATCTATTGCGCCTCGGTGCATGCCAACCGCTTCATCCAGCTCGAGAAACGGCCGGAGGTGGTGGACGAGATCTACAAGAACGGCCTCGATGCCGATCTTGAAGCCTATGACCAGGCGCTGTTCAATTTCGGCGTCGATCTCACCGCCCATCCGGACAATGTCGGCGTCTACCAGTTCTATCATCTTCGCGAAGTGGGCCTCAGCGATCTCGAAATCCTCGATCTCATCCATTCGATCGCGATCTTCGGATGGGCGAACCGGCTGATGCATACGCTCGGCGAACCACTCCGGAAGACCTGATTGTCCGGGGAAGCCGCCCATAGCATGTCGGACCCGGCGCGGTCCTTCGACGTCACCCATCGGGAGGTGCTGCGCATCGCCATTCCGATGATGGTGGCGCATATCTCGACGCCGCTCGTCAGCCTCGTTGCGACGGGCGTTATCGGGCAGCTGGGAGACGAGGCGCTGATCGGCGGCGTGGCGCTCGCCGCGGTCATATTCGACGTGCTTTTCATCTCCTTCAACTTCCTGCGCGGCGCGACCACCGGCTTCACGGCGCAGGCGCTCGGCGCCGGCGACCGGCGTTTCGAGCAGCGCATGCTGCTCGGCGGCCTGCTGATCGCAATCGTTTCGGGTTTTCTCATCCTTCTCCTGCACGTGCCCATCGGGGTTGGCGGACTTGCAGTCCTCGGGGCCGAGGGCGCGGTCGCGGAAGCTGCCCGAACCTATTTCGGCTGGCGGGTCTGGTCGGCACCTTTCGTGCTCTTCAATTTCGTCATCTTCGGCTGGATCATAGGCCGCGGCGAGGCGCTGACGGCGATGCTCCTGCAGACGCTGCTGAACGGCCTCAACCTCGTCTTGAGCTTCTGGTGGGTGCTCGGCCTCGGCTGGGGCGTGGCCGGCGTGGCGCTCGCAGGCCTGGTTGCGGAAGCGGTGACGGCGCTCGCCGGATTGTGGCTCATCGTGCTCAGGACCGACCGCCATTCCTGGGAGCTGCCGGACCTCCAAAGCGTGAAGCGGCTCTTTGCCGTCAATGGCGACATGATGATCCGCTCCTTTTCGCTTCTGATCGGGCTCTCATTCTTCACCCGGCAGAGCGGGATGCTGGGCATCGAGATACTTGCCGCGAACACCATCCTGCTGCGTTTCTATTTCTTCGGCGTCGCCTTCCTGGACGGTATAGCCACCGCCGCGGAGCAGCTTGCGGGGCGCGCGGTCGGGGCGCGCTACCGGCCGGCCTTCGACCGGATGGTGCGGCTGACGACGCTATGGGGTTTCGTCTTCGGAGCAGTCGTTTCCTTCTCCTTCCTGCTCAGCGGCTCGTGGGTGATCGGGCTTGCCTCGCCGAACGCGACGATCACGGCGCTTTCGCTGACCTTCCTTCCCTATGCAGCGCTCCTGCCCCTTTTCGGCGTCGTCGCTTTCCAGATGGACGGCATCTATATCGGCGCGACGTGGTCGCGCGAGATGCGCAATCTCATGCTGCTGTCGCTCGCCCTCTATTTCGCGGCCTGGGCGATCCTGCAGCCGCTCTTCGGCAATCATGGGCTCTGGATTTCGCTGATCCTCTTCCAGAGCGCGCGCAGCATCGCGTTCCGCTGGATGCTGCCTCGGCTGGTTCAGCGCACTCTTCCGGAGACGGTCCCCGTCTAAGCAATGCCGCCGAGACAGACATATTTGATCTCGAGGAATTCCTCGATGCCGTATCTCGACCCCTCACGTCCGAGGCCGGAGAGCTTGACGCCGCCAAAGGGCGCTTCGGCCGTGGAGATCAGCCCCGTATTGACGCCGACCATGCCATATTCCAGCGCCTCGGCCACCCGGAAGACGCGGGCAAGGTCCTTGGCGTAGAAATAGGAGGCAAGGCCGAACTCGGTGTCGTTGGCTTGTTCGATGACATCCGCCTCGTCCTTGAAGCGGAAGAGCGGGGCGACTGGTCCGAAGGTCTCTTCGCGAGCGACGATCATCTCGCTTGTGACATCGGCCAGGACGGTCGGCTCGAAGAAGGTGCCGCCGAGCGAGTGCCGCTTGCCGCCGATGACGACGCGGGCTCCCTTGCCGGTGGCGTCGGCCACATGCTCCTCGACCTTCTCCAGCGCCGCCTTGTCGATCAGCGGGCCGAGGATCACGCCCTCGTCGAAGCCATCGCCGGTCTTCAGCTTTCCGGCAGCCGCGGCAAGCTTCTGCGAAAACTCCTCATAGACCCCATCCTGGACATAGATGCGGTTGGCGCAGACGCAGGTCTGGCCGTTGTTGCGGAACTTGGCGATCAGCGCGCCCTCGACGGCGGCCTCGAGATCGGCATCGTCGAAGACGATGAAGGGCGCATTGCCGCCGAGTTCCAGGCCGAGCTTCTTGATGGTGGGCGCGCTCTGCTTGTAGAGCTGCGCGCCGATTTCGGTGGAACCGGTGAAGGTAAGTTTGCGTACCGTCGGATTGGCGGTCATCTCGCCGCCGATCTCGGATGCCGAACCGGTCAGCACGCTGAAGAGGCCCTTTGGCAGGCCGGCCCGCTCGGCAAGCACGGCGATGGCGATGGCGGAAAACGGTGTCTGAGACGCCGGCTTCAACACCATGGCGCAGCCGGCCGCGAAAGCGGGACCGGCCTTGCGGGTGATCATGGCGTTCGGGAAATTCCAGGGCGTGATCGCCGCGACGACGCCGATCGGCTGCTTCATCACCATGATGCGCTTGTCGGGCTGGTGGCCGGGAACGATGTCGCCATAGACGCGGCGTGCTTCCTCCGCGAACCATTCGATAAAGCTTGCGCCATAGACGATCTCGCCGGTCGCCTCCGCCAGAGGTTTTCCTTGCTCGAGTGTGAGGATCTTGCCGAGGTCCTCCTTGTTTTCGATCATCAGGTCGAACCACTTGCGCAGGATTACGGAGCGCTCCTTGGCTGTGCGGGCGGCCCAGCCTTTCTGCGCAAGCCGCGCGGCCTCGATCGCCTCCCTGGTCTCCTTCACGCCGAGCTTCGGCACTCGGCCGATGATCTCGCCGGTGGCGGGGTTGTTCACCGCGATGGCGCTGTCCGCTGCCGCCTCGATCCAATCGCCGCCGACGAGGGCTGCCTGACGGAAGAGCGATGGTTCTTTCAGCTTCATGGCGGGTATCCTCCTTGTTTCCGCTTCAAGCGCAGATATCGCGCGCCGCCCGAGAACGGCGTGCCGGATTATATCTGACGTCTTTTCGGAAATGAGGAAGACCGTGTCCGGCATTTTTCCGGCTTCGAGATCAGACCGGACCGTGGCTCCGACAGGAGAGCAGGCTATTTCGGAAAGCCGTAACGCTCCGTGATATCCCAGAACATGCGGTTGATCCCGGCGAGCGAGGTAATGCTTTCCCTGATGCGGCCGATCTCCTGCTCGTCGAGCTTCTCGATCTTTCCGTACTTGATCTCGTCCTTGCTTTCGAAGATCCGCATGGATTGGGTAAGGCCGAGACCGCTGTCGGGATCGAAAGAATAGATGCAGTGATTATACTTGTTTCGGAGTTTGGCTTCCTCCGAAAGACGGCGGGTCGCTTCGAGAACCTCGACCCGGCAGGCCGGCGGGGTCTTCTGCATCTTGGTGAGCCGCTCGACGAGATCGATGCGGGCGCGCGTGGTGTTTAGCGTCAGGAAGATGACGATCGCGGTTTCCTTGTCCACTCCGACAAGGCCGGCGATCATATGGATCAGCAGGCTCTCGGTATTCGTCCAGGTATAGTTCAGTTGCCCGAGAAGGAGCAGGACGTCCCGGAACCTAGTTATCGTCGCCCGAGGTCGATCGACTGTCCTGGCCAGGGTTCTGGTTGCGTGCATCGAGGGCTTCCTTGCGCTTGTGCTCGAAATAGAGGGCGACGACTTCGGTCCTGTTATGCACACCGAGCTTGGTGATGATGTTGTGAATGTGGATCTTGACGGTGTGCTCGGAAAGCCCGAGCGCGGCGGCGATGATCTTGTTCTGATTGCCCATGGCAATCCTGGCGAGGATTTCGTTCTCGCGTTTCGTCAGCTTGTCGATCGAGCGAAGGGAAGGCGTTTCGCCCTCCGACAGCATATGCTCCCGCCCGGGCCGGCCCTCGCTCCGGTCCCACGCGGTCGCGACGGACGGACGATAGCCGATCGAGGGGAAGTAGGTGCCGCCTTTCAGGATAATGCGCAGGACGGAAAGAAAGACGTCGAGATTGACCGAGAGGGGAAGGATGCCGCGAACGATCTGGGGATCGATCGCCGCCAGCCGATCCTCGGTTATCGCCACGTCATCCATCCCGACGAGCGCGAGTGAGGCGGTGGGATGGCGCTCAGCGAAGGTCGACCAGTGATCCTTGAGCGGACGCGCGAAATCGATATCGGCGAGCACGAGTTGTACAGGGTTTTCGAACTCCGCCAAGGCGAGGCTCAAGTCCGGAACGGTCCGGACGGAGAGCCAGGGGAACTCGCTTTCAATGGCGGCCGCCATCGCGTTCGAGATCGTACCCGGCGTACAGATGAAGAGCAAAGTGCGGAAAGAATTCATTTTTCTCAAGGCGGCGGTAGCAAGATCCGCATTGAGATTTTGCAGGACGTCTTGCGGAATCTGCATGGTTTAAGCCCCTCCCTATCTCCACGAAGCCAATCCGCGCAGCGCTGCTGACCTCTTTTATTAGAGAAACGTAATCCAAGGCCCGGCCCGTGGGAATAGACCAAAAGAGCTATGGAACAATGGACTAAACCTGTCTCAGAGTCGGAAAATGCGGAACAAAGAGTGACTGGGAGCCGCTTTTCCTGCTTCGATGTAGATCGGAGCATACTTTGGGAGAAGGCTCGCCGATTTTGACTACTTCTTCTTGCTGGGGCGCTGTCTAGACCATCTGCCTATGCGCGAGATTGCTTCACCAGGTCGCGCTAGCTCTAACTATCACCTTAAAACTGATAGCCAATGAGGCCACAGTATGCCTCCGTTCCGGGACGGGTCGCGGTCGAACGCGGCACTGCGTCGGGTATGGTCAGGAACCAGCGTATCGCGTGCTGACCACCGAGCTTTCAGCCCTCTCGGATATGCAGGGAGGAATAGAAAAAAATCAGACATCGCAAGAAGAGACCGGCGAACGGTCGCGTAGACGCGCGCCCCGATGCCAAAGCAGACCTGATTCCACTTCAACAGCCGCAGGCAAAGACCCCAAGAAGATGAATGGCGGTCACGCTGTCGCGGCGAGACAGAGGACACAGTCATGGTAGACAGACGCAACCCATTTGACACGTTTCTCGATGACGACAGTCAGGAACAGCAGCAGCAACAGCAGCAACGCGAACAACAACAGCAGCAGCAGAGCGAGGAGCAGAGCCAGGAACAGAGCCAGAGCAGCGAGTCCGACAATTACAACGGTAACCTGAATGGCAACGGAAACGGCAACCTCAACGGTAATTTGAATGGCAATCTGAACGCCAACTTCAACAAGAACGTCAACGAAACCACGGTCGATGTGACGGTCGATGTCGGCGTGAGCATGGAAGACTATCTTCCGACAGATGACGATTTCGCTGACATCGATGTGTATGAAGGCGGTTCGGTCGATGGCGTGTTCAATATCCAAATGGCAGACATCCTGAACGGCGCATTGACCGGCGGCGGCAACGACGTGGGCAATGTCTTCAGCCAGGTTGCCAACATTCAGGACAACGACACCCTCACGAATGCCACCGTCGATAATACCGGCGGATTCACCCAGGACTCCGATCCGCAAGGCGGTGTCGCGGTTGCTTCCGACGGCATCGATGCCGGCGGCGGCGGTGGCGGCGGCGGCGGCCATGCCGATGCCAATGGCGGTGACGGCGGCGAAGGCGGTGGCGCCCTCGGCGGCTTCGCAGCCGGCGGTGACGGTACCGGTGGCACTGCGGCGTCCACCGCACTTGGTGGTGCCGGGGCCGGTGGTACAGCGGTAGGCGGCTCCGGCTTTAGCGGCGGTGCAAGCTCCGGCGGTGCGACCGGCGGCAGCGGCACAGGTGCTCGCGGTGGTGAAGGCGGCCATGGCGTAGGCCTCGGCCTTGGTCTCGGCCTCGGGCTTGGTGCCGGCCTGGCAGCTGGCGGCGCCGGTGCAGCCGGCGGCAGCAATAGCGCAGGTAGCGGTGGTGATGGTGGCGACGCCGGTGATTCCTACGGCGGCGATGCAACCGATGCCGGCCGCGGCGGCGATGCTGACGGTGGCGATGCAACGAACCTGACAGGCCTCAATCTGGGCTTCGTCAATCCGATCGTTGCGGTTGCTGGAGACGGCGGCACCGGTGGTGACGGCGGCAGCAATACCGGTGGCGATGCCGGCGATCCCGCAGGAGGTAATGGCGGGGCTGGCGGGGGGGCCCCGGGGGCCGGGGGTGGGGGCGGCGGGGGCGATGCCACCGGCTCTGGCACAGGCACGGGCTCCGGTGCTGGCACTGGTTCTGGCACGGGCGGCGCCGGTGGTGCCGGTGGGTCAGGTATCGGCGGAGCCGCGATGAGCGGCGATGCAACGACCGGAGACGCATATGGAGGTGACGCTTGGGCTGGCGGCGGCAACGGCGGCAATGCACTGAGCGGGGCATGGGCCGATGGTACCGGCGGCGACGGTATGGGCGGCTGGGCCTTCGGTGGAGCCGGCGGAGCCGGTGGAGCTGGTGGCATAGCGACAACAGGTTTTGGCGGCGCCGGCGGCGCAGGCGGGACCTGGGGTTCCAACAACGGCGACGACGGTTACGTCACCGGGACAAGCAGCGCCTCTGCCGATGCATTCGTCGAAACGAGCGCGTTCAACCAGGAAATCGTGCTTGGCGCGAACCTGCAGCAGAACGCCATCGACATGACGATCGTGGGCGGCGACCTTACCAGCACCACGGTTGGTGAAGACGACGATGGTACCGTGTAACGCTCGTCTTCGTCGTGATTAGCGACAAATCATAACCTCCCGGACTGCGCAGCCAGCCTGCGCAGTCCATCTGTTCCCGGAAATCATTGAAAGACGGCAGTCGAAAGGCTCCAGTCATGACGACGATGGACAAGATCACCGAGGAAATCTCCCACTTCATCGGTCTGTTTCATACAACCATCGAAGACGTGCGCCTTCGCGAGGCCTATACCGATTTCACCTATCACGTGCCGCAGCATCACCTGCGCGTCGAGCCGGTCTTCGATTCCAACTTCGAAGCGCCTTTCGAGTTTCTCGGCTTCGATCCCGGCGTCAGCTACAAGGCGCCCGCTTATGTGAAGCCCATCACGCATCCGGCGTTTCTGTCGCATATCCAGCATCCGCCGATCCCCGTCGTGGATGGCCCGAGCGAATATCCCGGCATGGACCTGCCGAGGGATCTCGGTCCGGCCGGTCCGCGCAGCATGTCGGTCACGCTGGAGATCGATCCGCCGGGATCGGTCGCGAACTATATGGTGCAGGCGGCAGGCCTTTCCGATGACGACTATTTCAATGTCGGCGGCAGCGGCCTGGCCTTCAATCCGGAACCGGTGAACGATACCGATCTGCTCGAGGCGGCGGAGGATATTCTGTCCCTATCGCCGATCGGCGACCCTGAAATGCCGGGTTCCGGCGATGAACTGATCGAGCTCATCGAGACCATAGCCTCGCAATTGAAGAACTGGACGGCCAGCGCGGAAAGCCCGATGGAAGTCTTCGTTCATCAGGCGGCGACCATCGAAGGCATCTATGTCAACGGCGAGCTGGTGACCGAGGCGCCCAAACTTTCCGATTACCACTCCTTCGACGACGAAGAAGAAGGCGACGACGATACCGACGACGGCCCCGCGCCCAATGTCGTCGTGCATGCCGATGGAACAGTCACCATCGACGTCTCGGTGGAGGTCGTCGCCGGCGGCAATACCGTGGTCAACAACGCGGTGATGCAGAACCTCTGGACCGCCGCGACCGTCACCGCGGTTCTCGGCGACCATTTCGAGATCAACGCCATCATCCAGACCAATGCGATCTGGGATACGGACGCAATCACCTCCGCGATCGAGAGCTGGACGAACAGCGCCGGAGCCAACGAGATCTTCAACATCGCGACCTTCGAACGCATGGATTCGTCGGAGGACACCGGCGCTCAACCGGTCACCGGCGGCTTCCCCAGTGCCTGGGCGATCACTGAGATCCAGGGCGATCTGATGATCGCCAACTGGCTCGAGCAATATATCTTCGTATCCGACAACGATATCGGCATCCTGTCGTCGTCAGGCGTGACGACAAGCGTCATCGCCGGCGATAACACGAGCACGAACCACGTCTCGCTCTACGAGCTCGGGCTCTCCTACGATCTGATCATCGTCGGCGGTTCGGTATATGATGCCAATATCATTCATCAGTTCAACCTGCTGTTCGACAATGATGTCGTCGGAGCGGTCTCGGGCTTCGAGACGACGGGGGAGGGAGCCTTCTCCGGCGCGGGGAACCTCCTGTGGAACCAGGCCTACATCTACAATATCGGCGGAGCGGACCGGTTCGACGCGCTTCCTTCCGCCTATCTCGATGCGGCAAACGGGATAGCCGCCGGCAGGAACAGCCTTCCCAACGGCGTGCTCACCGATCCCGCGTTTGGGGGAATGGAAGGATTGCGGGTGCTCTATATCAGCGGAGACCTGCTCAACATCCAGTATATCCGCCAGACCACGATCGTGGGGGACGACGACCAGATCGCGCTCGCGATGAACGCGGTCAATCCTCATCCGGATGCGTCCTGGTCGGTTTCGACGGGCGACAATACGCTCGTCAACACTGCGGCGATCCTCGATCTTGATTCCATGGGCAAGACCTATGTGGGCGGGGAGCAGTACTCCCAGGAAACGCTCATTCAGGCGGAGCTGATTTCGAGCGATCCGGAACTCGCCGCCCGCGATCCCAATGAACTCGTCAATGAAGCGGTGGTTTTCCTGGACGACTCCATGCTGACCGCCGAGACCGATGCGCAAGGCCTCCCGGCGCCCGAACACGACAGTCATTACCAGAACGACGGACTGCAGCATGTGCTCGGATGATGGGGGGAAGCATGTCGGAGATTTCAAAACGGGCCGAAGCGCCCTCAATCCCGAATTCACAACCGGGTCCCAAGGCTGAAAGCGAGGACATCTATGAAAAGCTGGAGCGCGCTGTGGAAGAATGTCTGAAACTGTCATCCGATACCGCCACCAGTTCAGCAACGATATCCCGATTGGAACCCAAGAGCCCACAACCGAATACGGCGCGGTCACCTGAAAATTCCCAGATAGCCGATATCCTGCCTATGCCTGCGAGCGAACGGGTTGTCGAGCCCGAGATCGAGGTTCGGCCGAAACCGGCCGGCGGACAGCCCGCCGAGGCCAAAGGCGCCGAAGGCATGGTCACGATAGAGGGCGATACGGGGCCGCTCAGGACCGAGAGCAATCCTCCCGGAAAGTCGCCCGCCGCCGGTGGCGGACCCGGATCGGGCGGAGGCGGCGGCAAGTTCCACAAGCGGCTCGAGCCGGTGGACTTTTCCGCAAGCCTCAAGGCCGGCATAGATGCCGTGCGGACGAACCTGGCGTTCGTGATGCTGTTCACGGTTGCAAGCAATGTCCTCGTGCTGGCGATCCCCGTCTATCTGTTCCAGATATCCGACCGGGTGCTGACGAGCCGCTCGCTCGACACGCTGGTCATGCTGACGATCATCATCGTGGCGGCGGTCATCCTGCAAGCCGCGTTCGACGCGCTGAGGCGCTGCATCCTGATGCGGACGGCGGTGGAGGTCGCCGCGCAGCTCGGAGCTCCCATCCTAAGCGCTGCCGCCCGCGCCTCGCTGCAGAGCAACGGGAAGGAGTACCAGATCCTCGGGGACCTGCAGCAGGTTCGCTCCTTCCTGGTCTCGCGAACCCTGCTGTCCTTCCTGGATGCGCCGATCGCGCCGGTTTTCGTGCTCGCCGTTTTCCTGATCCATCCCCATCTGGGATATATCGTCGTCCTGACGGCGCTTCTGCTGCTCGCCTTCACGCTCGTCAACCAGCGCATGACGGCCGAGCCCTTCGCGGAAGCCAATACGGCCCAGGTGAAGGCCAATCTTCATCTCGAATCCATGTCGCGAAATTCGCAGATCATCAACGCGCTGGCGATGATCCCCGAGACCGTGCAGATCTGGGGAAGGGACACGGCCTCATCGCTGAGGTCGCAGGTCGTCGCTCAGGACCGCAACATCACCATCGCATCCATTTCGAAGGCCTGCCGGCTCGTCACCCAGATCGCCATGCTGGGCTGGGGCGCGTATCTTTCGATCGAGGGCGAACTTACCGGCGGCATGGTGATCGCCGCGTCCATCATCGCCGGCCGCGCGCTTGCGCCGATCGAAGGCGCCATCGAGGGCTGGAACCAATACAGCCAGTCGCGCGCCGCCTATGGCCGCATCACGGCGCTCCTGAAGTCATCGCCCCTCAATTTCGAGCGGCTGAACCTGCCGAAACCGGAGGGTCGCCTCGATGTCGAGAGGCTGCTTTACGTGCCGCAGGGAACCAAGCGCGTGGTGCTCAACGGCATTTCCTTCTCGCTGCAACCGGGGGATTCGCTCGCCATCATCGGCAATTCGGGAGCGGGCAAGACGACTCTCGGAAAGATGCTCGTCGGCTCGATCCTGCCCACTTCGGGCAATGTGCGGCTGGACCTGATGGACCTGCGTAATTGGGACCAGCGGCAGTTCGGCGAAAACATCGGCTACCTGCCGCAGGATGTGCAGCTCTTCCCCGGAACGATCAAGGCGAACATCGCCCGCATGCGGCAGGATGCCACCGACGAGCAGATCTATCGGGCCGCGATGCTCGCCGACGTTCACGAGATGATCGCCAATCTTCCGCACGGATACGAGACCGTGGTGGCGACGGATGGCTCGCCGCTCTCCGGCGGCCAGAAGCAGCGGATCGCGTTGGCGAGAGCTTTTTTCGGCGACCCGCGCATGGTGGTGCTGGACGAGCCGAATTCGAACCTCGACGGTGCGGGCGATGCGGCGCTCCTGCGTGCGCTCCAGCATGCCAAGGAGAACCGGATCACGGTCGCCACCATCACCCAGCGGCCGGCACTCCTGAATACGGTCGACAAGATCCTCCTCGTCGTGAACGGCACGGTCGCGCTGTTCGGCATGCGCATGGAGGTTTTGAAGGCGATCGAGGCGCGCGGTATCAGCATCGAGAACGGCTCTTTCGGCCATCAGCTACAATAGGGAGTGGGAGGTGAAGATGCCTGAAGGTCCGAAGCTCCACGACATCGAGTGGTATTCCGAGGTTCCGCGTTCGATCTGGAAACACACGACCGCGGGGGTCGTGCTGGTGGCGGTCGCTTTCGGCGGGTTCGGAACATGGGCAGCGACCGCGCCGCTCGCGGCCGCGGTGATCGCGCAGGGCAGTTTCGTCGCGACCGGCCGCAACAAGGTCGTTCAGCATTTCGAAGGCGGCATCATCAAGGAACTGCTCGTGAAGGAGGGCGACCAGGTGGTCGAGAACCAGCCGCTCGTACTGCTCGACGAGACGGCGGCGAAGGCCAAGAAGCAGGAGCTTTTCCTGCGGCGCGTAAGGCTGGAGGCGACGGCTGCCCGGCTCGCCGCACAATCGGAGGCTGCCGATACGATGACGCTTCCGGATTTCCTAGGCGACCTGAAAGACGACCAGGATGTCTCTTCGCTGGTGCTGACACAACAGCTCAACTTCAAGGCCCAGCGCCTCAAGCTCGCCACCGAACTTTCCCTGTTGCGGCAGAATATCAAGGCGCTGGAATTCCGCAGCGAAGGCTATAGCAGGCAGAAGGAAGCGGTTCTCCGTCAACTTGCGCTCCTGAAGGATGAGTATGAAACCAAACGCGTTCTCTTGACCAAAGGCCTGCTGCGGGCAACCGAGGTCAAGGCACTCCAGAGAGCGATCGCCGATGCCGAAGGGCAGATAGGCCGCCTCGAAGCCGAGGTCGCCGAAACCGGTGCGCAATTGCTGAAGGAGCAGCAGGAAATCGCGCGCGCCGAAGATACCTACCGGGAAGAGGCACTCGACAGGCTGCAGTCCATTCAGGGCGAGCGGGATGCCGTACGCGAGCAGTTCCGCGAAGCGGACGACGTGTTGCGGCGTGCCACGATCGTGGCGCCGGTTTCCGGCACTGTCGTGCGGACCTATTATCACACCACCGGCGGCGTCATCGAAAGCGGGAAGGGGATCATGGAAATCCTGCCGGCGGGAGTGCCGCTGATCATCGAGGCGAAGGTTCCCCGCAACGAGATCGACAGCGTGAAGATCGGGCAGACGTCGAGCATACGTCTGGTGGCGCTGAACCAGCGCACGACCCCCGTGATCTACGGCGACGTCATCTATGTCTCCGCCGATGCGCTGGAAGACAGCAAGGCGAACCCTGCCAACAACCATGATGTCTACATCGCCCGCATCAACGTCTCGTCGCAGGAGCTCGCCAGGGTGAGGGGTTTCACGCCCCAGCCGGGCATGCCGGCCGAGGTGATGATCCAGACGGCCGAGAGAACCTTCTTCAGCTATCTCGTGAAGCCGATCACCGACAGCATGTCGCGGGCGTTCGCCGAACGCTGACGGGCATAAGAAAAAAGGAAGTGACCTGCGGCTGTCCGCAGGTTGCATGCACGGGGACGACTTGAACAGCCACGGCCCGACGAGCGGGAAATGCCGGGGCCTCCTCACCCTGGCTATCTCCATCGCGCGGAATCGCTCAGTTCTTGGCCGGCCTCTGCTGTTCCTTGATGCTCGTATAGGATCCCAGCCTTGCTCCGCATCGGAAGCACCAGAGAATATCTTCGCTGTCCAGAAGCTCATCATCGTGGATAGCCACGGCGTGATGGCAGCCGGCGCAATGGAACGTCATCCTTTTCAGGAGATTGGCGTGCATTTTGTCCTCCTCCGTCAGGTGGAGCATTTTGATGCTGCTCCGAAATAGAGTGTCCAAAAAGACAAATGCGCATGCGATGGAGAAAGGCCGATGGCCCATATGCTATGCGATCTGTCCTTATGGGAATGGCACCTCACCTCCCATTTCGCCGGAGGTGCCAAAGGACAGTACGTTCTGAACGTGAGACCATAAGGTCTCCGGCAAATGATATCACGCGGCAAGGCCGACGTCATTTACACCAAAAAGATGAAGGCCCGACCGTTTTTCCCGTTCGAGCCTTCAATTGGACTGTTTTGGCAGGGTAATTTTCTTTTGGTTGCATCCCAAAGTCAATTCAATCGAATGGTCTATGCCCCGCGGGCTCCCGCCAGGAAATTGCGGTGCGGGTGTTGCCGGTTTGCAATTCCAGGGCTGCGAGGTTGTGCTAGGCTTAACCGGCGGACTTGAGCAGAACGCCTTGGGTTTCGGCGGGGTGAAACGGCCGGTTGCCGCTTCGGTGACCGGCCTTTTTCGTGCGCGGCGTCACGCCACGAAAGCGTTGTAGAGCTGGCTGCCCCAGGAAAGCGAGCGATCGAAGAACTTCTGCCGGCCCTTGGCGAGCATGTCCTGCAGCTCGTGCAGTTTTTCGGTGTCGTTCGCCAGCGAGGCCAGCGCCGAGGTCAGAGCTTGCGCATCGTTTGCGGGAAACTCCACGCAGGCCTCGGCGACGAGTTCCTTCGCGGGCACGACCGAACTCAAGATCGCAGGAACGCCGTGCACAGCCGCTTCGACCACCACGAGCGCCAGCCCTTCGGGAAACGTGCTTCGGGTCGGGCAGACGAGGAGATCCGTGCGCTCGAGCTCCCGGTGCACGTCTTCCGCGCTAAGCTGTCCCAGCATGCTGATCCGACTCCGGTGCGGGGATAATGCCATGCGCCTGCGCAATTCGTCCTCGACCTCTCCGGTGCCCGCGAAAGCCAGGGTCAGGCCGGGGTTTCGAAACGCCACGGCTTCAAAGGCGGCCAGAAGATCGAAAACCCCCTTCTCCTCCTGAAGACGGCCGAGAAACAGGATGCGGGTCAATTGCTCCGGCCGGCGCGGAACCCTCAGGAATTTCGAAAGGACCTGCGGTACTTCCGAATAGAGGCCGGTTCCGGCGCCGGGCCGGAGTTCCGTGACCTGCCGTCTGGTTTCCTCGGAGGTGCAGACGCCGGAGCAGACGCGCTGCATCGACATGCTCGTCATCCGCCGCTTCAACCGATCCTTGAGACTGTCCGACTTGAGCCCCATCGGCCAGAAATTGTTGTGCGCCGTCAGTACGACGCGCGTGCTCTTGGGAATGGAGCGCATCAACCACCAGGGGGTGTCGACACCGAGCAGGACGACGTGAGGCTCGAATTTCTTCAATTCACGGGCCACATTCCGGCTGAAGACGAGGCTCGCCTTGCGATAGGAAAAGCTGCCGTTCGGCCGATCGCGCGGGATCCTCACGAAACGGAAGCGAGGGTCGCGATGCTTCGGCAGACCTTCCGGTTCCGAGATGATGAGCGCCATGGACTGCAGCTTCTCGATCAGCGTGTAGAACATCGTCGAATAGGCGACCACGGGCGTGCGCGGGTCGAAGCGCCCCTCGATCCAATGATCGAACGTTCCGGCGACGTCGCCAGGCCCTGCGATGAAGGCCACGCGGGGCGTTTCGCTGGGCATCAAGCCCAGCCGCGACCGGAAGCGCAGCGGAGCGTTCTCCGGTATCACGACAAAATCGGAGAGATTGTCATTCATACGGATCCCCTGAACTATCGTGCCCGAACATGTCCGCGGAAGTTCGATGACGGCGGCGCTCCACCCATCGTCTCGATCATATCGAAGTCTGCCCGGTTTCAGGAACATCACCAGGGGTCATCTCTTGGAAGTATGCGTGTTGCGCAGAGCCGCAAGCCCGCCATAAGGCTTAGGCTACGCTTATTGAAGCACTCGTCGTGATCCCTTTCCGCCGCTATCAAACGATAGGGATGCCGAACGGCATCCGTCGTGCTTCCGTCGGCGAGGGCTCATGATGAAGGTGGCTCGCATCCCGTTCGTTTCCAACGGCTTCGTCTCCGCAGGCATCCTCGCGATCGCGTTCGCGATGCTTTACGCGATCGGAATAGAGGGAATGCTGAAGGCCGCCCCGATCGGCGACGACTTCCTCGTCTTCTATCGCAGCGGGACGCTCTTTATGGACGGGGCTGATCCCTGGCTGGCGTTGATGAATTCGCCGCAGCCCTATTCCTATCCGCCGCACTCGCTTTCGGTCATCGCCGCCTATAATTTCCTTCCGCAGTCCGCCGCGCTCTGGCTTCATATCGCCATCAGCCTGATTTCGATCGCGATCCTTTGTTATCTCGCCAATATCTGGTTCCTGCATATAGACAGCTTCAGGAACATGACGATCGCCCAGGCGCTGGCGCTGGCTCTCATCATCGGCAATCCCTATACGGCCACCAGCCTCTATCAGGGACAGATGACCCTGCCGGTTACCGCCGCGCTGCTTCTATCCTGGCACTTTCTGCGGAATGGCCGCTGGTTCGTCTCGGGCCTCCTGCTCGGGATCGCGACCCTCAAGCCGCAGCTGTCCATCCTTTATGTCTTGTGGCTCATCCTGTCGCTCAATATCGGCGTGCTGGTGGTCGGCGGTTTGCTCGCCGCGCTGATGATCGTGCCTGGCGCATTCATGTTCGGTCCTCTCGTACCCTTCGAAAGCTGGCTCACCTCACTCGGGGGATATTCGAGCGTCGCTATCAACGCGCCGGGATCACCCTTCGTGGTGGGGCTCGAAAGCCTGCTGGTGGCGCATGGTTTTACACCCAGCCGTATGCTGATGGTGATCTCATGCCTGGCGGGTCTTGGCCTTCTCTACGGATATCGACGCTATCTGAACCGAACGACGACGATCCACGCTCTGCTCGTGCTTTCGTTCACCTTCCTCTATGCCCATGACTATGACTATGTGGCGGTCATCCTGCTGTGGAGCTACGGATTGCTGATGGTGCTGGAAAGCGGCAGTTTCGCCAGGTTCGGCTTCTATTCCGCGATGGCGGTCCTCTTTTTCATCCCGCAGAGGCTGCTTCGCGATATCGATTTTCCGCTGCTCGTCCATTCGCGGACGCTCGTGCTTGTCGCGATCTGCATCGCCATCATCATCTGGAGCAATCGGGCCAGCGAGGCTGCGGTCTTCAGACGGGCGCAATCCTCTGTTCCGGCAGAGTAAATTTCATGAAAGGGAAGCGTAGCGGCGTGGCTTGCGCCCCATGGCAACCGGCTTGAGGCTGGGCGTGGTGGTGGCCTCGATCCTGCGCCTAACGATGTAGATCGGCCGCTGCTTGATCTCCGAATAGACGCGGCCGAGATACTGACCGAGGATGCCGATCCCCAGGATCTGGATTCCCCCGAGGAAGAGCATGCTGACCAACAGCGAGGCATAACCGGGGACATCCACGCCGAAGAGCAGGGTCTTGGCGATAGTGAAGACGCCGTAGAGGAAGGACACGCCGGAAATGCCGGCGCCGATATAGGTCCAGATCTCGAGCGGCAGCGTCGAGAAGGACGTGATGCCCTCAAGCGCGAAATTCCAGAGCCGCCAGCCAGAGAACTTGGACCTGCCGGCGACCCGAGCCTCGCGCACATATTCGACCGTTGCCGTCCTGAAGCCTACCCAGGCAAACAGGCCCTTCATGAAGCGCCGGCGCTCGGGGAGCGCCTTGAGCGCCTCGATCACCTGGCGGTCCATGAGGCGGAAATCTCCCACATCCGCAGGGATGGGCTGCGAGGCGATCAGGTTGTGCAGCCGGTAGAACATGGACGCCGTCCAATGCTTCAGAAACCCGTCGCTCGACCGGTCGGCACGCTTGGCGAGCACGACCTCATAGCCTTCCCGCCACTTTTCGACGAGTAGGGGGATGACCTGCGGAGGGTCCTGCAGGTCGCAATCGATGGGGATCGCGGCGTCGCTCTCGCAGGCATCGAGGCCGGCCGTCATCGCCGCCTCTTTTCCGAAATTGCGTGAAAGATCGATGATGCGGATGCGCGGTTCGCTCACCTGCGCCTCCATCAGGCATTCCAGGGTGCGGTCGCGGCTTCCGTCGTTGATGAAGATGAAATCGAAGAACACGCCGTGGCGCGAGAGCGGATCCAGCGTGGTGCGCACGGCCTCAATGAAAGGCCCGACTGCCGCCTCCTCGTTATGGACGGGAACGATCAGGCTGATGGTCGAGAACGGTTTTTCGCCTGCAATCACATTCGTCATGGGAGCGCACCCGGCCTTTTCTGAGTGTTCGACTCTAGGGCTCCGCCCCGCCGTCTGCCGACCTGCCCATTCGGATAAGGACTATGCCAAGCGGTGGAGGACAAGGCGTGCCCTACGCCGATTGGAGAAGGGTGCTCATCCCTTGATGAGGTGCTGGATCGCCTGCCATTTCGGATGGTCGGCACCCTCGATTTCCAGAAGCCCCCAGCTTCCCCATTTGCTGGGTTCTCCCATGGACGAGAAGACCGCATAGAGATCGCCTCCGGAGGCCCACCAGGTCTTCAGATGGCGGAGATAGAGTTCCCCCATGCGCGGATCGCGGTTTGCGGTGATGAAGAGGTCGGCGAGCTTTTCATTGTTTTCCGCGCCGCCATGTCCGACGAGGTGCTGGCCGCCCTCATAGGCATAGAGCTTGACGCCATATTCCCCGGCGACCACCGCCTGGGACAGAATGGCCCTCCTGTTCTCCGTCGCGATCTCGCGCTCGAGTTCCAGAAACAGCCGGTCGAGCGACCATGTCGAAACCTCCTCCGCGCGTTCGGGCGACCCAAGTCCGCCGCCGAAGTAGGGTGCGATGGCGAGGACATCGGCATGTTCCTTCACCCCCTTCCAGGAGAGGATGGTGGTGCTGGTCCAGTCGTTGACGGACTGGGCGGCGTAGATGCCGACGATCCGCTCCTTCTGGGTGCCGAAGACGTCTTCCCAGATGGCAAGGATTTCGCTCGTGCGATGAGCGTAGTAGCGAAGCTGCGCTTCGTAGCCGTTATCCGAGAAGCCGAGCGCCAGCCCCTGCTTGCCAGCATAATCGGCCTGGCCGAAAATCATGTTCCAGACCTCGTTGGAATATTCCACATTCACCTTGAGGTCCGGATCGAGGCCATCCTTCACCGCAAGCGCGAAGCGGCGGACGTAATCGTCATCGGCCAGATGAGGCATGTTGAACCAGGGATCGATCTTCACCAGGTTGCAAAGCTCGATCATGTATTCGTGCGGCACGCCAAGATCGGAACGGCCGAACTGGCCGACCCTCGGCTGGTCCTTCCAGGTGCGGACCGCCGAGTTGTTGGTTCCCATCCAGTCCATGAAGCGAAGTGCTGCCATGCCTTCGAGGCGTTTCAGGAACGGCTCCCGAAAGTTGCTCTCGGGCATCTTTCCGCGTTCGTGGACGCGAATGTTGCGGATGGGATCGGCCGGATCGGTTTCCAGGATGCGGGCCGTGAAGGGATCGGACTTGCGAAGATTGCGGACATCGTCGCGTCCCGGTGCGCGAGTCTCCAGTTCGGCGCCGCCCACATAGCCGATCCGGCCCTTGCCGTCGTAGTGGACGGAAAGCTCGACGGGAAGGTTCCTGCGGTGCTCGGTAAAGATCAGGAAACTGTCCAGCACCGCTCCCTTCGGAACCTCCTTCGGATAGCCCTCCGGCGTCATCGGGGGAAGGGGGGTGTCCCAGGTGAAGGGGGCTCCTTCGATCTGGACCCGCCAGCGAGCCGCATTATGGGCGAGGTTGGAAAAGACCTGTTCCGTCGCCCAATAGCTCATGCCGCTGAGATTGAGCCCCAGGCGACCGGGAGGCAGGTCGTCCGCCGTCGTGTGGTCGGAACTCGCGCCCAACAAGGGCGCGACCGCCGCGCTCGACAGGAGCTGCAAAAGCGTGCGGCGGTTCACGGCCAGTTTTGTCTTTCCGGTCCCCATGACTGCTCCCGCAGGTTTTCGCTGAAAGGTGCCGCGGCCTTTATGCCGCGCGGCATCGTCCGGAATCGAAGGTCAGCGGGGTGAAGAAAACAATCACTCCAAAAGGGGGTGCCATAGGCAGGTCGAAGTAGACGTTACCTCCTTTGGGCAGGCTGTGGCGGCGGGAGCCCGCCTATACGCTGGCGTCGGAACTGTGCGCATGAAACTTTCCGAGGGCGGATATGGAACAGGATGATTGCGAGCGGGAAGCCCCGCCATCCCGCCGCTACGCCGAGCGTGAGCCTCCAGATGCCTGAATATCTTCGAGCACTCACCTATGTTCTGATCGTCAGCATTCCTGCGTTCTACATCGCCAGGAGGATCGCCGTTCCGCTCATCGACGAGGACGAGTTCCGGCTATGGCGGAACTGCTGGTTCGCGACCACTTGCGCGACCTTCCTGTCGAGGAGCTTTCTGGACTTCGCCTTCGTGCTCATCCTGATGAGCATTTACATACTTCGCTATTCCAAGCGGCCGGTTCTTCTTTATCTCGTCCTGATGTTTGCGGCGCCGTGCGTCGCTGTGGGGATGGGAATTCCGCCGATCTTCAACAGGATCATCGACCTCAATCCGCCACGGCTGCTCGCGCTGCTGATCCTCCTGCCCATTGCCGTCGATCTCTGGCGGAACCGGGAAAACCGCGAGCTCCGCGGCACCGATGCGGCGATCCTGGCCTTCTTCGGCTTCGTTTGCCTGCTTTCGCTACGGCTCGGAGACTTCAACTCCATCCTGCGGGTCGTGCCGGGCTATTTCCTCGACATCCTGCTTCCCTATTTCGTTTTCAGCCGCGCCCTGCGGTCGGCCCAGGAGGTGAACCAGGCGCTCCTCGCCTTCGCGGTTGCGACCATGCCGCTTGCGGCGGTCGGCATGTTCGAGATCTGGAGAAGCTGGCGGGTCTATTATGTGGTGCTGCAGGAGTGGGATGTCTTCCTGCTCACCGCGTATCTTTTCCGTGACGGGCTGTTGCGCGCGGCGACGACTTCCGTTGAATCCATCGCCTTCGGCTTCCTTTGCATGGCGGGAGGAGGCTGCCTGCTGGCACTTCGGACGCGGCAGGCCATCGGCCTGTGGCGCTATGCGGCGCTCGCCCTCATGATGGGCGGGCTGTTGTCCAGCGTATCGCGCGGTCCGTGGCTCGGCTTCGCATTCTGCGCAGTGGTGCTGCTCCTTACCAATCTGCGAAGATCGCTCCGGTTGCTTTTCGGGGGCCTTCCCGTGCTGCTCGCCGTGGCAGCCCTGCATCCGACGTTCATCGATCGCTTCATCAACCTGCTTCCGTTCGTCGGTTCCGCCGACCGCGGCAGCGAGACCTATCGCTCGCAGCTCTTCGAAAACTCGATGATCGTCATCGGCCGTTATCCGTTGCTCGGTTCGGAGACCTTCCTGGGAGAGCCGGAGATGCTGAGAATGATCCAGGGCCAGGGCATCGTCGATGTCGTGAACTCCTATCTGCAGGTGGCCCTGCAATACGGCTTGATCGGCCTCGTCCTCTTCCTGCTTGTCTTCGGGATGATCGCAGCCAAGACCGCGAGCCTCTTCCTCAGGAGCAAAACGGATCTCGTGAGCTATCAGGGCTATTTGGCCCTCTTGCTGGCGGTGCTCTTCACGATCGCGACCACCAGCAGCGTATCGGTCATTCCCCATATCTATTGGGCGCTTGCCGGTATCGGCGCGGCGCTCGTGCGGCTGGGCCTCGGCATCCAATGGGAATTCGTGGAGAAGGTCACGGGCAGGATGCGGACCGTTGGGATCGGCCCGACGCCTCCCATTGCGCAGCCGACCGGACGCTTGCAGAAAATGCGCGTGGTGGGCGGCCGATGAACACTGCGAAGCAGATATTGCCGATGCCGGACCTCAAGAAGCTGGCCGGACAGCTTTCGCGCTTCGGCCTGGTCGGGCTTGCAGCGACTTTCGTGCATCTTCTCGTTTTCAGCCTGGCAATCGATCTCGCAAATATCGAGCCGTCGCTTGCAAATGTGGCAGGCTTCCTTGCTGCCTTCATCGTTTCGTTTTCGGGTCAATCGAGCTGGACTTTCCCTTCGAAGAGCATGGACCGGCTGCAAAGGCGGCGACGCTTCCTGCGCTACATCGCCGTCTCGCTGACGGGTTTCCTCATGAATGCGGCCACCGTCCACGTCCTCGTGTACATGCTTGCCTACCCCTACACCTACGCCCTGCCGATCATGGGGGTTGGCGTGCCGGCGATCCTTTTCGTCCTTAACAAATACTGGGCGTTCGCGGATATTCGAAAGGAGTGAGGAACATGCGTATTCTTGCAAAATTCGGCGCTGCGCTTGCCGCCTCGGTGCTGGTTTCCACCGCTTCGATATCCATGGCGACGGAAGGGGAGCGGCAGTCTGCCCAGGTGCTCTATACGGGCCACAGCCTGATGGACAATCCGCTGCCGGAATATATCGAGCTTATCGCAAGAAGCCTGGGAAAGGAGATCGGCTGGGAGCAGCAGATCGTCATCGGTTCGCCTCTGAGGGTCCGCACCTGGGGTGACGGAGGCTGGGCCGGCTACAGCTATGGCAAGAACCGCAAGGGCGACGGGATGAACGTCGTCGAAGAGTTTCGAAATCCCAAGCGCCTGGCGCAGGGCCGTCGTTACGACACGCTGGTCGCGACGGAGGGACATTCGGTGATAGGCACCGTGATCTGGGAGAATTCGGTCGGCTATCTCAGGAGCTTCCATGACCGGTTGGTGGAGGGCAATCCCAAGGCCCGCACGCTCTATTACCACGTCTGGCTGGGGGTGGATAAGGCCGATCCCGAACCCTGGATCAGGCATGAGAGGAATGCCTCGCTGGTTTTCCAATGCGTTGCCCGCAAGGTGCAGCTCACCCTGGAGGCAGAGGAGCGTCCCGCCCGGCTTTCGGTTCTGCCCGGCGGCACCGCGATGGTCGAACTCGTGGAACATGCGCTGAAGGGAGACGTGCCGGGCATATCCGGTACGGTGCAGCAGAGGCTCGACCGGATATTCAGGGACGACGTGCACTTGACCGATCTCGGCATCTATTTCATGGCGGCCGTGCACTATGCCTCCATCTATCACGCCTCTCCGGTGGGGGCGAAAGCGCCGCCCGTGGTGCGTCCCGAGGCGGCCAAGGCACTGCAGACGATCGCCTGGAGCCATGTGCGGGAATTCGAAGCCAAGACCGATCTGAACGGACTGACGATGGAGGATTGCCGCGAGGGAATCGCCAAAAACGCCTGCGAAAGCTATTGGACGATGAAGGGAGAAGGCGGCCAGGTCGGGCGCTGCCGGGATTACTTCGCGAATGCGCGGCCCGAGGCCGACGGCAATCCCTTCGTCTGGCCCGACCCGAACTGGAAGCCGCTCGCCTATCCGGCCGGTCATTGACCCCTCATTTGTATTCGATGATCGCCTGCCGCCGTCCGATGAGCCTGTTGATATGGAAACGGACGATGCCCTGCATTTCGGCGAATTTGCCGAGCACGGCGAAGATGGCATTGGTCCAGCGGGCGGGGGTGGCCGGAGACCTGCGGGCCAAACGGACGATCTGAAGCGGGTAGACCAGAAGGAGCCCGAGAGCGGCGGGCTGAACGATCGCGCTGGCAAGCGCGATCAAGGGCAGGAGGCCGCCCCAGAAGACAGAGCGGCGGACATTCCGCGTCCAGATCCTGAATGGCGAGCCGCGATGCAGATGGGATACTTCCGCGTAGGCATGTCCGCAGCGCACGCTTCGTTTCCACCATTGGCCGAGGCGGGTTATGTCGGCATCATGGCGGGTCATTTCCACGGGCAGGCGCCAAATCCGCCAAGCCTTCTTGCGCAGGCGGATGCAAAGCTCCGGCTCCTCACCGGCGATCAGGTGGTTCGAATAGCCGCCAAGCTCCCATAGGGCGGAGGCCCTGATCAGAATGTCCCCGCCGCATTCCTGGACTTCGCCCGGAACGCCTTCCCATTCCTGATCGCACATGGCGTTGAAAATCGTGCGTTCCGGATGACGCTCCCGACGACGCCCGAAAACCAGGGCGACATCCTTTCTCGCGATCAGGAAGGCTGCGGCGGTTTCGATCCAGCGGCCATCGACTTCGCAATCGCCGTCGACGAACTGTACGAAAGCCGTATCGGGCCAGCGTTGCATCAGGGCGTCGAAGCCGGCATTGCGGGCGCGGGCCGCCGTGAAGGGTCGGGTCAAGTCGAGCTGCAGGACGAAGGCGCAGCGTTCGGCGGCAGCCTCGATGCTGCCGTCACAGGAGCCGGAATCGACGTAAACCGTGCGATCGCGGTATGGCGCAAGGGAATCGAGGCAGCGGATCAGACGCTCGCCCTCGTTCCGCCCGATGACGACCACGCCGGTCGTGGCGCCCAGGGCGGGAAAATCACGGTGAGCTATGGTTGCCGTATCCATCCGGGCGCGCCTCCGGCGCCAGCCGCTTCTCGGATAAGTCTCTATACCGTCTCTAAAATTTAGCTCGTGGCGTGTAAACCTACCCCTTTGGTGGAAGGGGTGAGGGGCGCCTACGCTTTTTGTCCGGCTCAGTCTTCGCGGCCTGTTTTGCTATACCCGAAGGAGGAGACCGCCACAGCGAGCGGACAGGAAAAAGGCGCTTGCGAAATGCGTATCGCGTATTTCACCAACCAGTATCCAGCGCCGAGCCATACTTTCATACGCCGGGAAATCTTAGCCCTCGAAGCGCGGGGGCATGAGATCGCAAGATATGCTGTGCGACCCTTCCGGGGCGAGTTGAAGGACCCCGACGATCTTCTTGAGGGAGAGAAAACGCGGCACCTGCTGAAGGTGCGCGCCTTGCTGGCGCTCGCAAGCGTCCTGCGAAGCTTTTCAGCCAATCCCGCCTCGGCGGTGCGGGCATTCGCCAGCGCGTTCCGGTTCGCGCGGGCCTCCCGCGGGCAGTATTTCAGACATCTCGCCTATTTCTACGAAGGGATGATCCTGGCGGACTGGTGCCGAAAAGACCGGATAGAGCATTTGCATGTCCATTTCGGCACCAATCCCACGACTGTAGCTGTATTGGCGCATCAGATCGGCGGTCTCCGTTTCAGCTTCACGGTGCATGGGCCGGAAGAATTCGACCGGCCTGAAAAGCTGGCGCTCGGCGAAAAGATCTGCGCCTCCTCCTTCGTCGTGGCGGTCAGCTCTTACGGCCGTAGCCAGTTGCTGCGCTGGGCCGATCTCAAGGATTGGCGAAAGGTGCAGGTGGTGCGCTGCGGGATCGACGAGCGCTATCTGAAGGATGACGTGGAGGCCCATGGCATGGAGCCGAGGCTTCTCTGCATCGCGCGCCTATCGGAGCAGAAAGGACATATCCTGCTGCTGCAGGCGGCCGCGAAGCTCCGGGCGGAAGGATTGCATTTCAAGCTGGTTCTGGTGGGCGACGGGCCGCTGAGAGCGGAGATCGAACGGGAGACCGGCCGGCTCGGCCTTGAGGACAGTGTGATCCTGACGGGCACGCTCGCACAGGAAGCCGTCCGAAGCGAGATCCTGCGGGCAAGGGCGCTGGTGCTGCCGAGTTTCGCGGAAGGGCTGCCGGTCGTGCTGATGGAGAGCCTGGCGTTGAAGCGCCCGGTGATCTCGACCTATATCGCCGGCATTCCCGAGCTGGTGCAGCCGGACAATGGCTGGCTCGTTCCCGCCGGCGATCTCGATGCGCTCGCAAACGCAATGCGGCAGGCGCTTTCAGCGAGCGATTTCGAACTCTTCCGAAAGGGCGAGGCAGGCCGCCGGCGTACGCTGGAGCGGCACGATATCAACAGGTCGGCGGCACTCCTGGAAAGCCTGATGGCGCAGGCCGGTACCGCCTAGAGTGATTCAGGTGCTGCGGAAGGGGCGGGCGTGGCGGATGAAATCCTGCAGGAGATGCGGCGGCGCGTTTCCGTGGCCGCCCTCGATCAGCAGGCGGGTGCGCCATAGCAGGTGGCCAGCGAGCCAGGCGAGGTCGGCAAGGACCGCGTAAACCGTGCCCTTGTGCTTGAGGTAGTATCGGCGCCTGGATTCGAACCAGTAGACCGGTCGTCTCGAAGGGCGATCGTGCCGCGTGACGCCCGTCGACTGGCCGACAAGATGCACGACCCGGCTCTCCGGGACATGCCAGCAGGACCAGCCGGCGCGGGCTGCGCGAAGGCAGAAATCGAGCTCCTCGTAATAGAGGAAATATCCCTCGTCGAGATAGCCGACCTCTCTCAACACATCCGCGCGCACGATCATGCAGGCGCCCGATACCCAGTCGATCCGGCTGGCTTCCTTCGGCATATCGGGAGCGATGCGCCAGCGATCGAGCAGGCGGGTGATCGGGCCGAACTTGGCTTCGCTTTCGAATTCATTGGCAATGGAGGGAAAGCGGAAGGCGCAGGCCTGCCCCTTGCCGTCCGGGTGCTCAAGGCGGCTGCCGGCTATGCCCGCCTCGCCATTGGCGTCCATGAACTCGACCAGCCGGGTAATACTGCCCGGCCGGGCAACCGTATCGGGATTGAGCAGCAGGACATAACGCGGATTGCCGAAATTCGCCCTGGCATATTCGATGCCCCGGTTGTTGCCATAGGCAAAGCCGCCGTTCACATCGAGAGCAAGACCTGTGGTGTCGGCCCAACCGTTCTCGCTGATGGCTGCTGAGATGCGCTCGGCCGAGCCGTCGCCGGAGGCTCCATCGACAACGACGATGCGGGTTTCCGAGGGTATGGTTCCCGGCACATGCAGGGACGCCAGACAATCGACGACGAGATCGGCGGTGCGGAAATTGACGATGACGATCGCCAGCTTGAAGCCGGTGCCGTCGAGAAGATCATCCGGGCCGGAAGACATCAGAGACCGTGCCTCTTCGTCTTGTTGAGGACGACCTGCATTCCCTTGCCGGGCTTGAGATAACTGCGGCAGATCTCCAGTTCGGAAAGCTTCGAGCGATTGACCGCCAGGACGAAGACGACCGTGTCGGACTCGTCCACGAACGGAACCGCCTCGTCCGAACTCAGCATCGGCGGCAGGTCGAGCAGCGTAACCGTCGGCTTCAATATCTGGCGGGCATAGCGCACCTGCGCCCTCATTCGCGCAAGATCGGCCGCGAGCGGAATCTTGCCGGGTCCCCAGGCGGCACGCAGAAGGTGGATATCCACCCCGCGCAGACCGACCGAGGTCAACCAACCGCCAAGCGGATCATCCAATAACGGTTCATCGGGCAGTCCAAGAACATCTCCGACCGCCGGCCTTCGTGCATTGGCGTCCACAAGCAGTACGCTCGTTCCCGGCACCCGGGCGAAGCTGAAGGCAAGATTGACGGCCGTCACCGTCGCGCCGCAGCCCCGTGTCGGCGCGATGACCGAAATCACCCGCATGTCGCGGTCTTCCGGCTCGTTCAGCAATTGGTTGCGCAGCGCGTCGTAAGCATGCGCCATCGAGCTGTCGCTGTCGAACGCGATGATGCGCTTGGCGTAAAGGAGCGCGGCGGAGAGCTGTTCGACCTCCTCGGCAGCGGAGCCTGCTTCCGAAACGTGGTGCCCGTTGACCGCAACATTCGCCGCCCGAGCGTCGAACTCGACGACCTCGGCATCGTCCAGCCGGTCCACCATTCTGCTGTTGGGCGAGAGGTTCTTGATGATTTCCATGGATGCTGTGCCTTTGCGATCTATGCGGCTTCCATTCACGGCATGTCAGTCTGCTAGGTTCCTGCCGGACCGGCGTTTCCGCGGGTTCGCCAATAGGCCGTTACTCTGCGCCGCTCCGGGGTCCAGCGCGGAATCACCACCAGCGTCTGGCCTGCAAGGGCCTGTGCAAGGTCAAATGTTCCACGGATTGAACCGTCGAAAAGATGGGCGGCATAGATCCCCGCAAGGCCGGCAGCACCGGCGGCGACGCATACGGCGAGCGCCAGATAGAGGCGTCGCGGGCCGGACGGGCCCGTGGGGATCTCCGGCTGCTCGACGATATCGATCTGCTGCATGGCCTGGCGTTCCTCGAGCCGCTCGCCGAGAAGCGCGGTGTCGAGCTTGGCCTGCATCTCATCCATGCTTCTTTGCAGGGAAAGCTTTTCCGCTTCGTTGGCCTGGATCTGCGCCTCGACTTCCGGCGCACGCGAGATGATTTCCCTCAAGCGGTTGATCCGCCCGGCGAGTTCATTTCGCTGGTTTACAGTTTGCTCCTGGCGCGGCTTGATATTGGCGATGCGCTCGGCGACCAGAATGAATTCCGCGGGCAGGTTCTTGATCTCCTCGGCCGTCGGCATCTCGGTTGCGGCAACCGGAGATGCGATGGCAATCCGGGATTGCAGTTCTTCGAAGCGTTGTCTCATCGCGCGGACTTGCGGATGGGCATCGGAATAGACGAGCGATTTGGCGGCGAGATCGGCTTCCAGCGTCGCGATCTGGGAGTGGAGACGGTTCGCATCGCTCGCCTGCTCGACACCCATGCGGAGCTGCGCTTCCAGAAGACGAATTTCCTCGTTGAGGGCGACGACGGTCCGCTCGAAGGTTGCAAGCTCCTGCTCCTTCGCTTGGAGCTCGATCAGGATGGTCGGCATCCGCGAGGGGTGGGCTTCCTTGTTTTCCTCGATATACTCGGACCAGGCGGCTTCGCGCTCGCGAAAACGCCGTGCCAATCCGTCCATCTCCCGGTTGAGAAAGGTCGCCGTTTCGGAAGCCCGTGCGGTGCGCAGGCGCTTGTTTTCATCGACGATCCGCGACACGAGGTCCGAAACGATCGGCGCAGTCAGGGCCGGATCGCCGTATTTGAAGCCGACCCGCACCGTTGCGCTCCTCGCGATCTGGTCGGCCCCATCCGTCATCTCGATCTGAAGCGTAATGTGATTGCGCACGATGCCTGCGAAATTGTTCTTGGGCAGGGCGTTCTTCAGTCCGGGGAAAAGATCGTATTTGTCCGCCAGTTCGAGGAGGTTGTTGCGGGAGAGCACGCGCTGTTCGATGAACTGCAGCCGGTCGTTGGAGACGGTCGGAGAGACCAGGGTCGACGGGATCTGCTGGAACTCCATCAACAGCAGGGCTTCCGAGTGATAGTTCCGGGGCATGCTCAGGATGATGCCCGCTCCGGCGACAAGAGCGATCAGCACCGGCACGATGGCATAGAGGGGTTTGGCGAGCGCAACCTCGCAATAGTAGATGATGTTGCGGATCAGCTCGTTGATCATTTTCTCGCCTCGTCGTGTCGGCAGCTGAACACTTTGGCCATGAAACCCTTCCTCATCGCGCCACTGTTTCGGTGGATTGCGCGGGTGGAGGATCTTCCGGCTGGGATGCGGGAGCGGCATTTGCGACAGGGGCCGGCTCCACATCGTGGTAGGACAAGCGCAACAGATCCCCCGGCATAAGAGGTGTGGTCTCCGTGGCATCCAGTTCCCGTATCTCGCCATCGACCGAGCGGACTATGCGGTAGGAGAGCACGCGCCGGGCCCTCTGTTGGTTGGCCAGCGCATTTTCTCCGTAGATCGACATGATG
The DNA here is from genome assembly GCF_001005825.1 of Rhizobium sp. LC145. GTDB lineage: Bacteria > Pseudomonadota > Alphaproteobacteria > Rhizobiales > Rhizobiaceae > Neorhizobium. The sequence goes on along the minus strand of NZ_LBHV01000004.1, from coordinate 735,715 downwards.
CGGGTGCTGTCGGAGAGCCTTGCCTCGGTCTCCTCATAGTCGCGCCTGGCGGCGTTGAGCTCCACGAGCAATTGGGTGTGACGCCCCTGTCTTGCGCTTTCGTAACGGGCGTTTTCCGCAAGGCGCGCCCGCTCGGCCGTCGCTATTTCCGACATCAGACGGCTGACCTGCCCCTCGAGTTCAGCGATCACGCCTTCCTGCACCATTTGCTGGGAGCTTTCCGCTCCGCCCTTCGCGACCAGTGTGGTGATGCTTTGTAGGCGGCGTTTGGCGAGATCCACCCGTTTCGAGACCATATCGACCTGTTCGCGCAGGGCGGCGGCATTCCTTTCGGTGAGCTCCTCGGCCTGGCGCTGAGCCCTCTCCTCCATGGAAACCGCCTCGCGGCGGGAATTCAGGAGCGACTGTTCCTGTGCCAGCGCGGGGTTGGACGCGAGCTCTTCGGGCGTGCCGAGGGTGGTCGCTTCCTTAAGCTCCGCCTCCAGCCGCTGTATGCGGGCTTTCAGCTCTTCCAGATGCTTGCCCGCGTGTTCCACCTCGCGCTGCACGACTACCGACCTGTCCTGGTCGGCGGCGAGCAAAGCGGTCCGATAGACGCCGCCGGCGACGCTGATGCCGTGCAGAACCGTCATGTCGGCGCGATGGGGATATTCGCCGGGCGTGACCACCTCGCCGGTAACATAGATGAGCGACTGATGCTGGGCGTTCGGGCGCAGCATGATGGTAAGGTTCGGAACGTCCTTGAAATAGGGTTTCAGCCGGTCGAGAAGCTGGGCTTCCAGTTCCGACAGGGAGAGGTCGGCCCCCTTCAGGTGCCCGGCTAGCGGAAAGGAGAGCCAGCCATCCGGAGCGATGACGATTTCGCGGCCGAGTTCCGGCTCCTGCGCGATCCATACCTGCAGCGTATCGCCCGGCTGCAGGCGGTAGGTGGTTTGCGCTGCAGCGCCGATGAACGACAGGCAAAGAAACAGGCCCGCGAGACTCGTCCTCCCACGCATTCAATCACTCCAGATGGTTATTTGCAGAACCCCTGCCCATCCCTCCGGGGATAGGGTGACCAATATTACGGCGGCGCCCGACGACTGGAAACGAGGCACAAAGGAGTACGCCTCGGCTTTTGGATATAGCCCGAATGGATGAGGCCGGACGTGATCCTCGCGCCTTTAGGGTAGGGCGGTCCGCCCAATCGTAAGCTTGTGAAATCGAAGTGCCGGCACAACCATGTGCCCCATAGACGCACGTGAACCTGCGATACGTCGCGAAGGCCGGAGCGGCGGAGAATGAGCTTTTCAAGAATGTTCGCGATTGCCTGTGCAAGTTCGACAATCTTCTCGATTGCCGTCGGGGCGGCCATGTTGGGATCGGAGACTATCGAAGTTCATCCTTCCTCCGGGTTGCAGCAGCCCTTCCTGCCTTCCGACAAGGGGCATGCGCTGATCTCGGGACATAGCCTGACGGATCGTCCTTTCCCCGATTACCTGAGCGAAATCGCAGGCAATGCCGGCATTCCCATTTCATGGAAGATGCAGCACGCGAGCGGCTCTTCCATCGGTCAGCGCTTGGCGGGAAAATTTCCCCGTCTCGATACCAGGCCCTACGATCTGCTCATCATCACGGAGCAGCATGGGCTTCTCGATTCGCTTGCATGGCACGATACGGTGAGCGCGCTTTACCGATTCCACAGTGACTTCATCGCCGCCAATCCCGCCGGAACCAGTTATTTCTACACCCCATGGATCAGTCTGACGGACAGGCGCGACCCCGTTGGTTGGATCGATTACGAGCGGCAAGCGCTGCCGGTCTGGCGCTGTGTCGTGGAGCGGGTGAATGCCGAGATCGCGGCGGCCGGGCGTCCGGACCGGGTGCGGTTCATTCCGACATCGCTGGCGCTGGCGGAACTTGTCGAACGCCTCATGTCCGATCCCGCCTTCAACGGCTTCGAGGATCAGGATGGCGCGGCCCGCATGGATGCGATCTTTGCCGATACGGTTCATCTGACACCGCTCGGAGCTTATTATGTGGCGGCGGTCAGTTTTGCGACGATCTACGGCCGCGGAATGGACGAGCTTTCTCCGCCACGGATGTTCGATGCGACTCAGGCTTCCGCGCTACGGACGTTTGCGGCGGAGTTTGTGAGAAATTATCGGGCTCGAGCGTCGAGCGATGCCGGGGATTGCGCCAAGCCGGTACCGCTTGCTTTCGTGCTGCAATACATGTCCTACACGGTGCAAATCCGGCGTCCCGACGAGCGCAGTCGTCTGATGGCGCAGCTTCACCGTCTGAAGAACACCATCCACTTTGCCTGGCGGTTCAGAAACGGTCTTGGGTGAGCATCGATGACCCAGAAGATCGGTTTCTTCATACCGGAGTTTCCAGGACAGACCCATATCTTTCTCTGGCGGGAGCATCAGGCCCTGGCCGAACTCGGCATAGAGGCGGAATTCGTTTCCACTTCGCATCCGCCGAAGGCTGTGACCTCGCATTCCTGGGCGGAAGAAGCACGCGGGAAGACCAGCTATCTCCTCCCCTTCCGTCCGCGCGATACGCTTGCCGCGCTCGGGGAGCTGGTGCGGGCGGGGCCGAGAGGGATAGGCCGGAGCCTTGCTGCGGCTGCGAGCGCGGAAGTCAGGTCTCCGGCGGGCCGCTTGAGATCACTGGCGATGATACCGGCTGCCGCTAAGCTCGCCTGGCTCGCGCGCCGCGGGCAATGGACGCATATCCATGTGCATTCCTGCGCCGACGCGGCCAATGTCGCAGCGCTCGCATCGTTGCTTTCGGGGATACCTTACAGCCTGACGCTGCATGGGCCGACGCTGGAGGGATATGGGCCCAATCAGCCGCAGAAATGGAGGAACGCCGCCTTCGCGACGGTGATTTCCAGGCGGCTGTTCGACGTTGTCAGCGAGCGGCTGAACGGCGCCAAGCCCTCCCGGATCGCGATCGCGCCCATGGGCGTGGATCTCGATCAAATCCACCGCAGCCGGCCTTATGTGCCCTGGAAGCCGGGCGAGCCGTGCCGGATCTTCACCTGCGGCCGGCTCAATCCGGTAAAGGGTCACGACATCCTTCTCGAAACCGTGGAAATGCTGCGCGAGCGGGGTATCGACGTCCGCCTGCAGATCGCCGGGGAGGACGAGCAGGGCGGCCGCGGCTATCGCAAGAGGCTGGAGGCTCTGATCTGCGACAAGCGCCTCACGGAAAATGTCGAACTACTTGGGGCGGTTTCCGAAACACGGGTTCGGCAGGCTCTCGATGATGCGCATATCTTCGCGCTCGCAAGCCTGGATGAGGGTATTTCCGTCGCCATCATGGAGGCCATGGCCATGGAGCTGCCGGTGATCGTGACCGACGTGGGGGGAAATAGCGAACTCATCGACCACAGGGTGGATGCGATATTGGTCCAGCCACGGCAGCCGAAGGAAATGGCGGATGCGATAGAGGAGGTACTCGGAAACGAGGATTTCTCGCGGCGTCTGAGGCAGGCCTCGCGCGCCAAGATAGCCGCCAGCTTCCATCACCGCATCAGCGCCCAGGCGATAGCCGGTTTTCTGGGGCAACAGGAGCCGACACCCGCCTGATACATCGAAATGAGTAGGCCGATCGCCCAATGGCTACGGCGAAAGCCGCCGCAACTATGCGATTATCTCCATGAGGGCGTGGAACAAAGGGGAGGCGTGCTTCTGCTCATAGCGCCCGTTAAACGCAGCGGGGACAGTGAGTTGATTTCGTTTCGGCCCATCGTGCATTCGTTCAGAAAAGCCGCCGGTATGCCCTTTCCGGATATCGAGGCGGTTGCTTCGGAACGTTGGACGATCGCACCCGCCACCAAGCGTTTCATTCCTCCCGCCAAGTTCCTGCCCCATCATCTCGACCGCATCCGCGGCGCAGAATTCGGTTCCGTCGCCGAAGTGCTGAAAGGCTTTCGGGGGAAATACGAAACCACCCAGGAGGCGACCATCGGCTATCGGCTCAAGGATGTCGATCTGATCGACGGCGTGCTCTATGCGCGAAACGCCTCCAAGAGTCTGAGGCCGCGGGCCCGTAAGCTGCCCGTCTACGCTTCCCCGAGGGACACCACCAGCGGCGCGCTCTTCGAGAGCTGGATAGGCAATCGCTGGTTCGGCAACTGGCTTTCCGACGATTGCCTGACCTATTCACTGGCGGAGGAATACGGCACGCCAGTCACGACACGGCCGATCACGCGCGGCCATGAACCGCAATATGCGCAGAAATTGGACCTGAGGCCGATCTATGTCGGCGACATCCACTTCGACGAACTCATCCTCTTCAGGGACAAGGGTCAGAACGAAGGAAAGAAGAAGCGTGCCCTCGAGATCAGGGAAAAGCTGCTCGCCTCGGCCAAACCTTCCAGTCATCCCGGCGTATTCATTCTCAGGGGCGACAAGGGCGATCACCGCATATTGTCGAACGAGACGGAGATCGCCGAGCAGTTCGCCGCTCGTCACGGCTTCCGGATCATCGATCCGCTCGCCTCATCCGTCGACGATATCGTCAATGCCTGCGCCGGCGCCAGCGTTGTCGCGGGCGTCGAGGGCAGCCATCTGGTTCATGCGCTGACGGTCATGTCGCAGGATGCCAGCCTTTTCGTGATCCAGCCGGCAGACCGGGTGGTCTCTGTCCTCAAGGTCATCACGGATCGTCAGGGGCAGGGCTTCGCCTTCGTCGTGGGCGATGGAGATCGCAAGAACTTCCGTGTCGAGTGGAGTGATATCGAGCGGACAATGGAGCTGGTGCACGCATGATTTGGCGGCTTCTAACCATCGCTTCCCAATCAAACGCGGCCGAGCCGCAGAAGGTGGTCTCGTTCCGGGCACAAGTCCGCAAGGATTACGAGCGGCATGGCGGGACGGTTTTCAATGCGGGCTTCATTACGCTTCTCGTCTATCGCTTCGGCCGCTGGGGGGAGGAACGCCGGAATTCCTTTGTCCGCAAGGTCTGCAGGAAAATCTACGGCGCGGTCAGCGCCATCGTCTCGACGATCACGCGGGTCTGGATTCCTGCACAGGCGACATTGGGCGAGGGGTTCCACATCATCCATGCGGAGGGGTCGATATCCATCCATCCCGGCGCGGTGATCGGAAAGCGATGCGGCATCATGCACAATGTCACGATCGGGACGAACATGACCGCGGGTGCGCCGACGATCGGTGACGACGTCTTCATCGGCGTGAACTCGACCATTCTCGGCGAAATCCAGATCGGCGATCGGGTCCGCATCGCCGCCAATACGGCGGTCACCACCGACATTCCCTCGGATTCGGTCGTGGTGGGGTCGCCCGCGAAGATCTATCCCCGCCTCGGACCATTCCTGAGCCGGGACGGAAAGACAGATACGGATACCTGAGAGCCGCCGATGCAGATGAGGAGCCGCTCATGAACGCACTGACGACAAGCTTCTATCAGCTTCTGGCCGACAATATCGACGTGCGGCCCGGCAAGCCGGCGGTTATCGATGGCCATCGCGCGGTGAGCTATGCGGCGCTGGCGTCGGAGGTGGATCGGCTGGCGGGCTACCTGCAGGGCCGCGACATCCGGCCGGGCGACCGGGTGATCGTGCATCTGCGCAAAAGCGTCGCGGAAGTCGCCGCCATGTTCGCGGTGGCCAAGGTCGGCGCGGTGATCGTCAATGTGAACACCCAGTGGACGATCGAGCAGCTCGAATACGTTGCCGACGATTGCGGCGCGCGGCTGATGATCGTCGAATCCCGGACTGCCGAGGCGCTGGTCGTGCGAAGGCTTCCCGGCACGGTGGAGAGCGTGCTCGTCAAGGGCAATCTGCCGGCAGAAGCGATGTTCGACGCCTGGGATCACCTGCCCCATGAACTGGCCGGCGACGAGATATCGCGGCTCGATACCGAGCTTGCGATGATCATCTACACGTCCGGTTCCACCGGAATGCCGAAGGGGGTCATGCTCACCCATCGCAACATCGTTGCGGGCGCCCGCTCGGTGGCGCGCTATCTCGGGCTACGCGAGGACGAGCGGCTGTTGAGCGTGCTGCCCTACAGTTTCGACTATGGCCTCAACCAGCTCACCACCATGATGCTGGTCGGCGGCACCGTGGTTCACCAGGCCGTTTCCATGGCGGCCGAAATCATCCAGACGATGCAGAGGCATCGGATCACCGGCGTTGCGGCAGTGCCGCCGCTCTGGAGCCAGATCGTGCGCTTGCTTGCGGAAAGACCGACGGATTTTCCCGATCTCAGGCGGATCACCAATTCCGGCGGCAAGATATCGCTCAATATCCTGCAGCAGATTCCGCGCGTCTTTCCGGAGGTCGACGTCTATCTGATGTACGGGCTGACCGAGGCCTTCCGATCGACCTATCTCGCGCCAGAGAAGTTCCGGCGCAAGATGGGAGCGATCGGTCAGGCGATCCCCGGTGCGGAAGTCTATGTGATCAAGCCTGGCGAGGGCATCGCCCATCCCGGCGAGCAGGGTGAACTCGTGCATCGCGGACCGCTGGTGAGCCTCGGCTACTGGGGCAGGCCGGAGGTGACGGAGCAGAAGATCAGGCCCTGTCCGGAACTCTGGAACCTGATTGGAGACGAGCCGGTCGTCTATAGCGGCGATATCGTCAGGATCGACGCCGATGGAGATCTCTGGTTCGTCGGCCGCAACGACGCGATGATCAAGACGAGCGGTTTCCGCGTGAGCCCCGACGAAATCGAGGACCTCATCTGCCGCAGCGGCGTGGTCGCCGAGGCGGTGGCGTTCGGCGTCGATCACGAGGACCTCGGGCAGGCCGTCCACGTGGCCGCCATGCCCATCGGCAGCTTCGACGAGGAGGCCCTGCTGCGCTACTGCCGCCGCGCCATGCCTTCCTACATGGTGCCTCACCGGTTCCATGTCTGGCGGGAAAGCATGCCGCGCACATCGAGCGGAAAACTCGCGCGGCCGGACGTGGTTCGCCTCTGCCGCGAATGGATGCGATCCGGCGGCGGGCCGCTCGGCATCGGCGCATCGATCAGTTCTGCAAATAGCGAAATCAGGGAGAATGTATGATGGCGCTTACCCATGGAAAGCTGATCGCGTACCTGAAGGATACGCTCAGCATCGGCGATGCGGATAGCGAGAGCGAGCTTTTTTCCTCCGGCCTTCTCGATTCGGTTTCGATGGTGAACCTGCTTGCCTTCATCGAGGAGACCACAGGCACGGCAATCCACGCGGAGGACGTGACGCTCGAGAATTTCGACACGCCGGCCCGAATCCTTCGCTTTGCCGAAGCCGTCGCCTGATGAACCACACCTCTGCGCTCGATGTCTGGCTCCAGAGTGCGGCGGCGTCCTTTGGGACACCCGCATATGTCTACTTCACCTCAGCGATCGAAAGCCGCTCCAGGCTGCTGCGGGAGGCATTCGAGGGGCGGTTCGCGCTGAGCTTTGCCGCAAAGAGCAATCCCAATCCGGCGCTGCTGGCTTTCATGAAAAGTCAGGCCGAATTTCTTGATGTATCCTCGATCGGCGAGTTCAGGACGGCGATCGCCGCCGGCTGGGAGCCGGGCCAGATCAGCTTTACAGGACCTGGGAAGCGCGATTTCGAAATCCATGAAGCGATCGAGGGCGGGATCGGTGAAATGATTCTGGAATCGGTTCGGGAGGCATATCTGGCCGACGGGGCGGCGCGCAGCGCAGGGCATGTGCAGGATGTGCTTGTCCGGATCGCACCTCCAGTGGTTCCGAAGGGATTTGGCGACCAGATGGCCGGCAGGCCCTCGCCCTTCGGCATAGATTGGGAGGACGTATCCAGGGAGATGCCTCGGATCGCCGCCCTTCCCAACCTGCGGATTGCCGGCCTGCATATCTATGCCGGCACGCAATGCCTGAAGCCGGAGGCGATCTGCGAGAATTACCGGAATTTCCTCACTATCTTCCGGGAGGTTTGCGGCCGCTATATCCCGCGCCCGGCGAAACTGGTTTTCGGTTCCGGCCTCGGCATTCCCTATCATGATGGTGACAGCCCGCTCGATCTTGCGGTTGTTGCAGACGGTATCGCAGCCGAGCTCGACGCCCTCAAGGCCGAGCCGCAATTCACCGATACGCGCCTGATCCTGGAACTGGGGCGGTATCTCGTCGGCGAAGCCGGGTATTTTCTGACGCGCGTCGTCTCCATCAAGGAGTCCCGCGGTGTGAAGATCGGCGTCTGCGATGGCGGAATGAACAATCACTTGCCGGCATCCGGCCATTTCGGAATGGTGATGCACAGAAACTATTCGATGCACAAGGTCGGAGGGCAGGGGGAGACCGAGAAGGTTAATCTGGTGGGCCCACTCTGCACGTCCATCGACAGGCTGGCCATCGGCGTCGAGCTTCCGCGGCTGGAGGAGGGCGATCTGATCGCCGTTCACAACAGCGGCGCCTACGGCCTGACGGCAAGCCCCATCCACTTCATCAGTCATACGCCACCGCGGGAAATCCTGATCGAGGCTTCGGGGATGCGGGACGTCACCCGGTTTTGATGGTTGACCCCTTTCAGAGTTCACGGGCGCTCAATAGGCCTTGCCGGAGTGGCAGACCTGGACCGTCGTTCGCGCGATGATCTTCATGTCCAGCCAGAAGGACCAGTTGTTGATATACCAGAGATCGTGGAACACGCGTTCTTCCATCTTCTCGATGTTCGGCGTTTCCCCGCGGCAATTGTTGATCTGCGCCCATCCGGTGAGCCCCGGCTTCACGTGCCGCCGGAAGGCGTATTTGACGATCTGGGCATCGTAGAGATCGTCATGGGCGAGCGCATGGGGACGAGGACCGACGATCGACATTTCCCCGCGAAGAACATTCCATAGCTGCGGCAGTTCATCGATGCTGGAGGCGCGGAGCACCTTTCCGAGCCGCGTCACGCGCGGGTCGTTCCGGGTGGCCTGGCGGATGTCGCCGCCGTCCTCCATGACGGTCATGCTGCGGAACTTCAGAATGCGGAAGGGACGGCCGCCATATCCCTTGCGGTATTGCCTGAACAGAACCGGCCCCTTGCTTTCCAGCTTGATGGCGATGGCGACGGCGGCCAGCAGCGGCAGCAGGACCAGAAGTGACGTAAGCGAAAAGACGATGTCGAATATGCGCTTCGTGCCGCGCTCGTAGAAATTCAGCGGCGGGCGCTGCGTCTGGAATGCCGTCATCCCCCCGATTTTGCGGGAAGGGGCGCTGGTGAGGCGGCCCACGACGCCATCGAAAGTGACGTTCACGGGCAAGGCGGAGCGCCTGAGTTCGCCGAGATAGAGTTCCAGATCGGCGACGTTCGGATCGCGCCATATGATGAAGACCTCGTCCAGATGCTCGGCGAGACCCCGCTTCAATCTCTCGATGGAATCTGCCGCCAGCAGGTTGTCCTCGGAAAGGCGCAGGATCTGGGCGACAGTCATGCCGCTTGCCTTGGCGCCGATCTGCCATTGCTCGGCCGAAAAATCCGCGGGGCAGATCAGCAGCACGCGCTTCAAGCGGAAGGAGGCGGAGGTGGCTGCCGAGGGCAGGTACCAATGCCAGAAATAGCGTGTGCAGATGAGGCCGGCGATGGAAACGGCGGCCGTCACCAGGGTTGCTCCTCGCGAGAACATCGTGCCGATCTTCAGGAAGAAGATGACGGTCAGAAGAAAGGCCAGCACACTCGGGATCAGCACGCATATCAGGCCGATCTGCTGCCTGCGAAGCTGGATGCTTTCCGGGCTGTAGGCCTGGCTGCTGTGCATGGCGAGCACGAAGATCATCGACAGGACAAGCCCGGTGCCGATGAAGAGGGAAGGGTCCGGAGTGGACCGGAAGACGAGGTAATCGTAGCCTGTGAAGCCGATCGCGCTTGCTCCGAGGAGATAAAGAAAATCGACGGCGGCGGCGACATAGGGGATGACGCCATAGTCGAGGCCTCCGCGCTGCGGCACCTGTTCAGGCAGGGAATGGAGCACTTCGTTTTTGGGCTCGATCGGCGTCAACATCGTAAACAATCCCTTAACGGGAATAGAAGTACCATTGTCTACGAAGCGGAAACAACGTATCCGAGCTACACCTTAGGAAGTATAGTTTTGGGATAAACCTTTGTCTCCGACGTTCTTTTTCCGGAGGTTGGAGCTAAACGGCTTATAGGGTGATCGGTATTTAGTTTTAAATCGTGATAAGTGGACACAAATTGCAATGTTTTTTATAACCACGTTCAGGTGAAATCCTTCAGATCGTCCAAGTCGGGTCACGACTGTTCCAAAGACGATCAAGGGGCCGGGTCGTCCGAAGAGAGGGCAACACCAAGGCTCTGAAGCCTCTATCCTGCAAGGGAGGCGTATATGGAGTTCGAGTGGGACGTCGCCATAGTCGGCGCCGGCATGGGCGGTGCGGCGCTCGGTTACTCGTTGGCAAAGGCCGGGCATCGGGTGCTTTTCATAGAAAAGGGTCTCTCCAGTTTTTCGCAGGATCTCGAGGACGATCCCGACACGTTCGATCAGGAGGCTCGCCTGAAAAACGGGCGCTGGCCGCAGCAGATCTCCGGCATGGTGGATGCCCGTCCGGTACGCTTCTTTCCCGCACTCGGATGCGGCGCCGGCGGATCGACTCTTCTCTATGCGGCGGCGCTCGAACGCTTCTCGCCAAGCGACTTCGACATCATCGACAGTCAAGGCGAGCCGGCTTGGCCGATCGGCTACGAGAGCCTCGATCCCTATTACCGCATGGCGGAGAGACTACTGCAGGTGAGAGGCAGCCAGGATCCGCTCGAGCCGCTCGCTGAACTGATCGATCCACCCGCGATGACCGCTTGCGACCAGCATTTCTTCCACTCCACCCGGTCGAACGGCATGCATCCGTACCGGGTCCATACGGCCTGCCGCTATGTGGATGGATGCGACCAGTGCGGCGGCATCGTCTGCCACAAGGCCTGCAAGCAGGATGCCCGCAGCGCCTTCATCGAGCCTGCGCTGGCAACCGGAAACGCGATGATCCTCGATCGATGCGTCGTGGAGCGCGTCGAGGCCGACGACAAGGCAGTCAGGGCACTCTCATGCCGGAGGGACGGAGAGACGTTTTCGGTGGCGGCGAAGCTATATGTCCTGGCTGCCGGAGCCCTGTCTACGCCGTTGCTGCTTCTCAATTCCGCAAACGGGTTCTGGCCGAAAGGGCTCGCCAATTCCTCCGATCTCGTGGGGCGCAATCTGATGTTCCATATTTCCGATTTCTTTGCCGTTTGGCCCAGGGGGCGGACGCGCGTGTCGGAGCCCGGAAAGTCGATTGGCCTGCGCGATTTTTATGAGCATGAGGGTTCCAGATTCGGCGTCATTCAATCGACCGGGCTGACCGCGACGACCAGCAATGTCCTGCATTTCCTGAAATCCGTGATCGACCGCCGCGGCTGGCACTGGTTCAAGCCGCTCATGCCCTTCATGCGCGCGCCGGCAATGATCGGCGCCCTGATCTTCGGCAAGGCGACGATATTCGCTTCTATCATGGAGGATCTGCCCTATCCGGAAAACCGTGTGCGCCCCAATGTTCAGGAGCCCGGCGCGATCTACTTCGAATATACGGTTCATGAAGAGCTGCGCGAACGGATCCGGGCATTCCGGCGCCTTTACCGGCGGGCTTTCGAGCGGCACAAGCTGGTGGTACTGAACAGCGACATCAACCTGAACTACGGCCATCCCTGCGGTACATGCCGCTTCGGCTCCGATCCCGCAACCGCGGTTCTGGATGCCAACAACCGCGCCCATGATCTGCAGAACCTCTACGTCGTGGATGCTTCTTTCTTCCCCACGAGCGGCGGCGTCAATCCCAGCCTGACGATCGCTGCCAACGCCCTGCGGGTGGGAGCCCATATCGGTGCCGAGCTCACCGCCATCAAGAGCGGACCGAGAACCGGCGCGATTTCGGCAGCGGCATCGTGCCCGACGTCCTGTTCGTGACTGTGCCTCAAGCGCCGGGAGACCTCTCGCGGTCGGTCCTGACCCAGGTCGCATTTCGGGCTGCGATGACCTGGCGTGGATAGAGCTTCAGCTTCGTCAGCGCAAAACCCGGTAGCTTGCCGAGCGCATTCAAGGGGAGCACATCCCTTCCCCAAATCCACCACGCGATCATCAAGGCGGCGCTGAACATCATGAGGCTGACGGCCGAGATCAGGAGAGGCAAAGTCGCGCCGCCAATTGCCGCAAGCAGGACTGCCGGGGCCAGCGACAGTAGAAGAAGGGCGGCCAGCAGCGTCACGGGCGGGACGAGGGCATCCAGAACCAGGAAAAAATAGTTCGGCCTGCGGAAGGTATCGGGGTCGAGGAGGGCCGAAAGCAGGGGCTTCACGAGCGCGAAACGGCCTGCTTCCCAGCGGGAAGCCTGCGTTTCCAGCCCCTTCTTCGTGCAGGGGAATTCGCTGGTGACCACCGCCGCATCGCAGTAGCGAGGTTCGTGGCCGGCGCGTGCGAGGTCCAGCCCGAGCTTCATGTCCTCCACCAGGTTCCCGCTGGCCAGCTCCGCCTTCCGCAGGACCTGCCAGGGAAATGCCATACCAGAGCCGGTCAGTTGCGCTGGAAGTCCGAGCATCGACAATCCGTGAAGCCTGATCCGGTTCTTGAGGAGGACGGCGAATTCCGACACCGCAAGACCAGGCCTAGCGCCGGGAGGGGCGGTCAGCAGATAACGCGATTGGATCGGCTTGCCGGTTGCGTGAGCCATGGAAACGAGGTGGTCGAGAGCATCGGGCTGCAGCCGGCAGTCGGCATCGACGATGACCACGACTTCCGCTGGCGTTGCCGCAAGATAATTCATGCCGGCATCCAGAGCATATCCCTTGCCGCGGCGCATCATATCGTCGCGCTCGACGACCTCGGCGCCGGCGCTGCGGGCAAGAGCGGCGGTGTAATCCGTGCAGTTGTCCGCAATCACAATGAGCCGATCGCCTTCCCGCATCCGGCTCTGAATATCGAGCACGGTATCAGTGATATTCAGTTCTTCGTTGTGAGCGGGCACGAGGATCGCGGCTGCCGGCCGGTGATGAACTGTGGAGTTTGTTTGATTACGCTTACTAAAACTCCCCGCGATACACTCCGCGGCAAAAATGGCGGTCGGAATGAACAATGTGACCGACAGCAGCATAGCCGTGGAACTTAGAATGTAATGCAGCATCCCGGATCGCTTTCGGGCTGAGATTTCCCATGCGGTCATCATAGTCGAAGGATGCAGCTTTCTTAGCTAGCTGCGCTACGCCGTTCGAGTGATCGGCGGCTCATCCTTTTTGAACCGGTCGAGGAGAGGCAGCGTCCTGCTACACCCTTTTGATATGCGCCGGAGAATTGAGGCGCCATACGTGATCTCACTAGAATAAAGCCAATCAAAGCAATGTTTTAGTGAAACGGTGCTCGTCCCCGACGGCTGCCGTGCGGAAGCGTTGTGCAGAAGCGGAGGCAGGGTACATGGCTGTCATCGATGTTCCGTCACCGAACCTGGATTCTCTCGACCGTGAGGGCCGGCGGCATTTCATGGACGCGCCGTTCGATTGCCTCACGGCCGATGCTGTTCTTGCGCTCCTGCGTCAGGCGGAGCCGCAGATGCCGTTCCGCTACGTCGTCACGCCGAATGTCGATCATGTCGTTCGCCTGCAGGGCAATAACGAAATCCGGCATTATTACAGCCGAGCCTGGCTATCGCTTTGCGACAGCCGCCCGATTTCGGGCTTGGCCTGGCTACTTCGCTTCCGGTTACCTGTGGTCACCGGTTCCGATCTCACTGCCCGCATTTTCAGAACGATCCTACGCGACGGCGATCCGGTTACCCTCATCGCGGCCAGTGACGGCATCGTCCGCGACCTCCGAGTCGCTTATCCGAAAGTGAGATTTCGCGCGCACCTGCCGCCTCAGGGGGTGTTACATAATACCGAGGCCTTGCGGGCCTGTGTGGAATTCGCAGCCGCCGCCGAAGCCCGGTTTGTCTTCATCGCGATCGGGTCTCCTCAATCGGAAAAGATCGCTTATGAACTATCGCTCCGGCCCGATGCAAAAGGAATTGGCCTCTGCATCGGCGCATCGCTGGAATTCCTCGTCGGCGCCAAGAAGCGGGCTCCGATCTGGATGCGCCATTCCGGGCTAGAGTGGCTGCACAGGCTCGCATCCGACCCGAAGAGACTCTGGCGGCGATATGTCTATGCGGTTCTCCCCCTGGCCCGGCTTTTCTCGCACGAACTCTTCGGCCGCAGACAGCGGATCGGATAGCAGTGCCGAAGTCTGGTCAGCGGAGCATCGCGCCGGCAGCGATGTGATCCCCGAAGAACCTTATCCTGCCATTCAGCCGGTCACCGCGTTTGAACGGTAGAACATCCGCCTCGAAATATGCCGAGAATTGGCCCTCCGGCAGGTTCATTTCGATCCGCAACACGTCGAAGTCGAAGATCGTTCTCGTAAGCGTGTACTGACATTTATAGGCACTTTCCTTGGCGCAGAAGATCGCCTTCAGCAGCAGACCCCGCTCTCCGACAGGTCGAGAGGCGAGCCAGTCGCGCTCGCCGGTCGTGCATATCTCCTCCGAGAATTCCTCTTCCAGGGGTGAGGCCTCTTCGATATCGAGCCCGATCGCCGTTATTCCGTCCGAATGGAGAGCAACGGCGGCAGCGCATTTTTTGGTCGAATGGCTGATGCTTCCGATGACGCCCTCCGGCCAGATCGGCGTCCTGTCGGTGCTGACCGGGATTGCCGCAGCCGGCAGGCCGAGCGCATCCATGGCCTGCCTGGCGCAAGCACGCCCGGCGGAAAATTCCAGGCGCCGGCGATAGACCGCACCGGCGATCGCCGCCCGCTCTTCCGGATAGAGCATGCCGATGCTTCGGGGGAGAGCCGCCTCGCTCACCGCCACCCAGGGATCGAACAGGTTCGCAAGCAGCATGGCCGGCTAGACCTTGGTTTCCGCGCGGACCAGCACCGGCCGCCGCTCCAGCGCGCTCCGCCGCATTGCAGCCCGCTCCGCAGCCCTTTCCAATTGAGCATCCGCCTTGCCCTTGCCGGAGATATGATCGGCAAGCAGAGCGACCGTCGGGAAACGGAAGATATCGGTTATCGTCAGGTCCGGCGCGAGCTTCGTCTTTATCTCGCGGTGAATCTGGACCGCCAGGAGCGAGTGACCACCGAGCGAGAAGAAGTTGTCGAAAATGCCGACCCGGTCCAGTCCGAGCGCTCGGCTGAACACGTCGCCGATCTCCTGCTGGAGGCTGTTGGCGGGCTCGGTGAGGGTGATTGCCGCCGGCTGCGTCTTTTCGGCCGGCGCGGGCAGCCGATTGCGATCCACCTTGGCATTCGGTGTCAGCGGGAAAGCTTCCATCGTCACGAAATACGAGGGCACCATGGCATCCGGCAGAGCCTCGGCGATATGCGCGCGCAGAGCCTGCTCGCTGACGGGCGTGCCGTCCGTCCGGATATAGGCAACCAAGCGTGGATCTCCCGGCGCATCCTTGCGGGCGACCACCACCACCTCGCGGATGCCGGCGAAGGAGCCGATCCGGGCCTCGATCTCCCCAAGCTCGATACGGTAGCCGCGTATCTTGACCTGATGGTCCGTCCGGCCGAGGAAATGCAGGATGCCGTTCTGCTCGAAGCGGGCGAGATCGCCGGTACGATAGATCCGGCCTCCGGCAAACGGGTTGGGCAGGAAGCGCTCGCTCGTGAGCTGTTCGCGATTGAAGTAGCCGCGCGCCACGCCTTCGCCGCCGATATAGAGCTCTCCGATTTCTCCGGGCGGTACGGGGTTCAAGGCGCCGTCGAGCACGTAGAGCTGGGTATTGGCGATCGGCCGGCCGATCGGAACGATCCCGGTCGAGGACGTGGCGGCGAATGTCGAGGACCAGATGGTCGTCTCCGTCGGGCCATACATGTTCTCGATCGTTGCGTCCGTCACCGTTCTCAACGCGGCAAGCTGGGACCCCTGCAGCGCCTCGCCACCCAGGAACAGGTGCCGGATATGGGCAAGTGCCGCGCGATCCTCGTCCACCATCATGAACATTCGTGCCATGGAGGGCGTGCATTGCAGATGGGTGACGGCATGCTTGCGGATTTCGTCCGCGAAGCTTTCCGCCGGTTCGTCACCTGCCGGGCCGCGGTTCAACCGAACCACGTCGGCCAACAGTTCGAGCCGTTCCAGCACGATGCGGTCGGGCAATCCGAAATCGATCAGGCAGGCGATTTCGTCGACGCCGGCGGCCTTGACCTGATCGAGCCGCGCCATGGCATCCTCGATGGTGCCGAACAGGCCGCTATCCTCGAAATAGCGCAGGAAGGCGAATTCCAGGATTGCGTCCATCTCTTCCGGTGAGAGCGACTGGAGATCGATATCCATCGGCTGGGAGATGCCTTGCGGCTTCTTGAAGGCCGGGAAAGCCCAGGCATATTGCTTGATGAGCGCAGCCGCGCTGCGCAGGTATTCCTTCATCGGCTCACGTGCGAGATCGCGAACCTCCTCTCGGTCCGCGCCGAGAAGGGTGTGCAGCATCAGCGTGACTTTGTGGTCGGCGGGGTTGCGGCCGGTTTCGGCCAAGGTCTGCCTGTAGATCGCGATCTTTTCGGCAAGCTCCTCGACCGACTGCCCCAGCAGGTGGGTCAGCACATTGGCGCCCACTCTTGCCGCTTCACGATAGCTCTCGGGATTGCCAGCGGTGGTCAGCCAGACGGGCAGTTCCTTCTGAACCGGACGGGGCTGGGTGAGGACGCTGACAGTGCCGGCGCCGAAATCGAAGTCGACGTGTTCGCCGCGCCATAGTTTGCGGACCGTTTCGATGTCGCGGATGAGGCCTGCCTTGTTCTTCGGTGGTGCGTTTTCCGGGCGCAGCACGAAATCCTCCGGCATCCAGCCCGAGGCGAAGGCGAGCGCCACTCGCCCGTTGCTCAGGTTGTCGATGACGGCCCATTCCTCGGCCACGCGCGCAGGGTGGTGAAGCGGCAGGACGCAGCTGCCGGCGCGGATCGAAAGATTTTTCGTAACCGCGGCGATCGCGGCCCCGGTGACCGCCGGATTGGGATAGGGGCCGCCGAAAGCGTGGAAATGACGTTCGGGCGTCCAGATGGCGTCGAAGTCGTTCGCATCCGCAAATTTCGCGCCCTCGATCAGCAGGCGGTATTTTTCCGCGCCTGCGCCGCCATCGTTACCCCAATAGAAGAGGCCGAAATCAAGGTTTGTGCCTCCGCCCGCGGAAGATGTGCCCTTCGCCTTGGCTTCGAGCACTTCCGAGGAGTGGATGACGACCTTGAAGCCGCGCGCCAGCGTCCAGAAAAGTTCGAGCACGGAAATGTCGAAGGAGAGGCTGGTTACCGCCAGCCAGACATTGCGCCGATCGGTATCGAGCGGGACGCGTTCGTCCATGCCGGAGAAGAAGTTCACGACATTGCGGTGCTCGATCATGACGCCTTTCGGCAGTCCTGTGGAACCCGACGTGTATATGACATAGGCGAGATTATCGGGTGCGACGCCGCTCGATGGGCGGTCCGCCGACGGTGCGCCTTTCAGGATATCCTCGATGCACAGGAAGTTGGTGCCCGCCAGTGTCGCAGCGCTTGCCATACGCCGTTCCGTCAGCACCAGCCTTGCCTTGCTGTCCTTGATCATGAAGGCGAGGCGGTCTGCCGGAAAATGCGGATCGAGCGGGATATAGGCGCCGCCCGCCTTCATGATGGCGAGCGCGCCGACGACCAGATCGAGCGATCGCGGAAGGTAGAGCCCGACCGTCGTATCCGGCCCCACGCCCTCCGCGCGAAGCGCCTGGGCGATGCGGTTGGCGCGCTCGTCCATCTGGCGATAGGTGAGGGAGTGGCCATGGAAGGCGAGCGCTTCGGCATCGGGGGTCAGGTCTACCTGCCGTTCGATGAGTTCGTGGACGCAGGAGAGCCTGTCATATTCCCGTTCCGTGCGGTTCCAGTCGTAGAGGACTTTGCCGCGCTCGGTGTCCGACATCAACGGCAGCTCATGAAGCGGAGTGGATCGCTTTTCGAAGGCTGCCGCAAGCACGGTGAATCTTGCCGCCAAATCCCTCGCTTGTGCTTCATCGATACGCGTGCGGTCGTAGAGCAAGTCGGCTTTCGTTTCGCCGAGCCGGAATGTGAGGGCACAGCCCGGCAGGGCATCCGCGTTTGCCGGATTTTTCGTGTCCACGATGCCGACCGTCAGTTGCGGCGCATGGAGGCCCGGATAGCGTTCAATGAGATCGAGCGGATAGGTTTGCCGCTCGTCCAGGTCTTTCAAAGATTGACTGATCGCCGCGATCAGGTCATCGACCGAAGCATGTTTCGCGGGATCTACGTGAAGCGGCAGGGATTCGGCGAAATAGCCGGGATGGCGGGCACAGAAATCCGCAAGACCATCGCTTGCATAGGCGATATCGAATGCAGCCTCTCCCGAAAGGCGCATGAGAAAGGCGGTGACGAGCACAATCCGCTCCTGCCGCGTAAAGCCTTCGGCAAGGGAAAGCGGAATCGCCGCGATATCCGGAGCAGCACTTGCCTCCCGGCCCTTGACGTAGAGAAGGGAAATGTCGGCTGCATTCTCCAGCTTGCGGCGAAAGAATGCCTCATTCGGCGTAATGGTCGCGAGGGCCTCGGACAGGGAAATCCGCTTCACCTCGTTGAGGATCGGCAAGCGGTCGCCTGCGTGCAGGACGGAGGAGAGCAGGACCTCCGCCCCATTGTTCTTCAGCACGGCTTCGAGAAGGACCGGCTTGTCGGCGGTTCCGACTGTCAAACCATCGGCGCCGACCGACAGGACAAGGCCGGGATCGCTCCTCAGTTCTCCATCGAGAATGCGCAAGCTGGTGACGGTGAAGACATTCGCGCCGAACCGCACCTTGGCCGTAGCGAGCGGGTTGAGATAGGTGGCGCCAAAGTCCAGGCCGCGCACGAGACGGGAAAGCTCGGCCGCAGGACGGGTGAAATCGAGCGTGCCGGCAGCCTCCGGGCGCTTCAGGCGCTCGTAATAGGTTCTCGCGGAAAAGTCCTGCCGCCGCGGCCGCAGCGCGCCGCGTTCGATATCATCCAGCAGAGCGGAGAAAGTCGCCATGCCGGCCTCGAAGCATTTCGTGTTGAGCGTGAGCGCGGTCTCGTCCGGGCTGATTTCGAAATCCTGCTGGGCATAGATGTCGCCCTCGTCGATCCCGTCGTTGATCGCGTGCCATGTCACCCCATGCCGATCCCGGCCTTCGAGAATCGCCCATGCCGGCGTGTTGAGGCCAGCGATTGCGGGCAGTAGGCCGTCGTGGAAATTGACCGCGCCGAGGCGGGCATGCCGCCAGGCTGCCTGGGGAACGATCCTGAGATTGGCGATGCTGAAGAGCCAATCATAGTCATGCCGGGTCAGCTCCGCGGCATAATCGCCGTCCTGTGCGACGACCGGAACGCCCAGAGCCGAGGCCCAGTTCTTCACCGGACCATTCGAGGTGACGACGGCCTGAATACCGTGCCCGCGTGCCTTCAGAATTTCCGCGCATTGGACGAGCAGCAGCCCGCCCCCGATCAGAACACACTTCAGCTCGCCCATGAAAGTCGTCCCCATTCCTCGTTATTTCCAGGCACTTCGATAGAAACTGGGGGCACTGTGAAGATCAACATGCGCTGGATCACCCATGGGGATGATTGCGCCTAAGCCTGAAGCGCGGGCAGGGCCAATGCCCCCGCCGAACGGATGATGACGGCTCCGAAAGGAGTAATTGCGATTGCCTCGGCGCTGACAGCACATTGAAGGTGCCGCGAATTCTGGCGGCAGGATCAGTGGGGGAAGCGGAACGATGCCCATGGCTCATCCAGCATGATGTCCTGGTCGAAGTTTCACTTCAGACTGGGGCGGAATTGATGCTTGAAGGGTCGAACCAGGTCTGCGCGAGCGATATCGCCATTGTAGGCATGGCATTGCGGGTGCCGGGTGCCCGAAACCTCGAGGAATTCTGGAAAAACCTTCGCGACGGTGTGGAATCCATCCGCACGTTTTCGCCGGAAGAGCTGCTGGCCGAAGGCGAGGACCCCGAGCGCATCCACCATCCGAATTACGTGCCTCGCAGCGCGGAACTCCCCGATATGGAAATGTTCGATGCGGAATTCTTCGGGCTCAACCCGAAAGAAGCTGCGATCATGGACCCCCAGCACAGGCATTTCCTGGAATGCGCCTGGGAGGCCATGGAAGACGCCGGCCGGCTGCCTCACACCCATTCCGGGCCGGTCGGCGTTTTTGCCGGTTGCGGCATGGGAAGCTATTTCTATTTCAATGTCTGCAGCAACCGGAACCTTGTCGATCAGGTCGGCATGTTCCTGCTGCGCCATACCGGCAACGACAAGGATTTCCTGGCGACACGGGCCTCCTTCACGTTCGACCTGCGCGGGCCGAGCGTGAACGTCCAGACAGCCTGCTCCACCTCGCTGGTGGCGGTGCACTATGCCTGCCAAAGCCTGCTTTCGGGCGAGTGCGACATGGCGCTTGCGGGTGGGGTCACCATCGAGTTCCCGCACCGGCGCGGCTACATGTTCCAAGAAGGAGAGATACTCTCGCCGGATGGGCATTGTCGGACTTTCGATCATCGGGCAGCCGGAACGGTCTTCGGCAGCGGTGTCGGCGTGGTCGCCTTGCGGCGGCTCTCGGACGCCCTGCGCGACGGCGATGTCATTCATGCGGTCATCAAGGGTACTGCAGTCAACAACGACGGCAACAGCAAGGCCGGCTATCTGGCGCCGAGCGTCAGCGGTCAGGCAGAAGCGATCATCGAGGCTCAAGGGCTCGCCGGCGTCGCCGCCGACACGATCCAATATGTGGAGTGCCACGGGACCGGCACGTTCCTGGGCGATCCGATCGAGATCGAGGCTCTGACCGCAGCTTTCCGGCAGAGCACGGACCGGAGCGGATTCTGCCATGTGGGATCGGTCAAGTCCAATATCGGCCATCTGGATACCGCCGCCGGCGTCGTCGGCCTCATCAAGGCTGCGCTTGCCATCGGCCATGGGGAGATACCGCCGACGCTCGGCTTCGAACGCCCGAATCCGGCGATCGATTTCGAGAAGAGCCCCTTTCGAGTTGCCGGAAAGCTGACGAAATGGCCGCATGTCGCCGGTCCTCGTCGGGCGGCGGTGAACTCGCTCGGGGTCGGCGGGACCAATGCGCATGCCATCATCGAACAGGCGCCTTCCCGCTATCTGCCGGATATTGCCGTAGACGGGGCGGCCGCCGGAACGGATGACGATCCTATGTTGCTCTTCCTTTCGGCGCGGCAGCGCAAGGCACTGGACCAGGCCTCCGGTCAGCTCGCTTCGACGATTGCCGATCAACCGGGGCTCTCGCTTGCCGACATCGGCTATACGCTGCAGCACGGCCGCAAGCATTTCGAACATCGCATGGTGCTTGCCGTCCGCGGGCGCGAGGATGCCGCCGAGGCCCTTTCGAATGCGGCGAGCCGGGGATATGTCCATACAGCCGTCCCAGAGAATTCCGGTGCGGTCTTCCTCTTTCCGGGAGGCGGTGTTCAATATGTGGGAATGGCCAAGCGGCTTCATGCGGAAGACGACGGTTTCCGCGCGAGTATCGAGGAAGGCCTTTCCTATTTGCCGCCCGATGCCGCTCGGGAAATCCGCTCGACCTGGCTGGGTGAGGGTGGGGCGGCCGCCCAGAAGGCGTTTCTGCGTCCCTCTCTTCAGCTTCCCGCCATTCTCATCACCGAGATTGCGCTGGCGCGGCTCTGGATCGTCTGGGGCGTGAAGCCGAAGGCTCTTATCGGCCATTCCATGGGCGAGAATGCCGCTGCCTGCCTCGCGGGCGTGATGTCGTTCAAGGATGCGGTGAACCTCGTGCATCTGCGCGGCAAGCTGTTCGAAACGGTTCGCCCCGGCGGGATGCTCAGCGTGCCATTGGATCATAAGGCGCTTCTGGAGCTTCTGCCTCGGTCTCTCGATATCGCATCCGTCAACGCGCCCTCGCTCTGTGTCGTCTCGGGCCTCAACGAGGATCTCGAGGCTTTCCGAAAGCTTCTTTCCGAAAAGGGTATCGACGCGACCCGTGTTCCTATCGACATTGCCGCCCATTCGCGGCTGGTCGATCCGATCCTCAAGGCATTCGAGGCTTTTCTCCGCAGCATTCCTCTTCGCGCTCCGGCAATACCGATCCTATCGAATCGTACGGGCTTGTCGCTCAGTGCCGAAGAGGCGACCGATCCGATGTACTGGGTCGGTCACCTTCGTTCCACCGTGCATTTCTCGGACGGAATGGCGACGCTTTTCGCTGATCCCGGGCGCATCTATATCGAGGTGGGCCCGGGGCGGGTATTGTCGTCGCTTGCAAAGGCGCAAGGGGCAATCCCCGGCAACCAGGTCATCAACAGCCTGCCGCATCCGGATGAGGCGGGCGACGACCGGCTCTACTTCCTCTCGGCGGTAGGGCGCGCCCATTCGCTGGGTCTCGAGGTCGATATCGATCGGCTCTGGCGGGCGCGCTCGCCGAAAAAGGTGAGGCTGCCGACCTATCCCTTCCAGCATCGCCGCTATTTCATCGAGCCGTTCACAATCGGCGACAGGCGCAACGATCGCGAGCGGACCTTGGCCAAGGAGCCTGACATCGCGCGCTGGGGATATTGTCCCGCCTGGAAACAGACGCTTGCGGGCTACGAGGCGGGTGCGGAGAGGGAGCCGCAATCCTGGCTCTTCTTCCTCGATGAGGCCGGCATCGGACAGCAATTGGCGGCGCGCCTCAAAGCCTGCGGCCATCGCGTTGTGACGGTATCGTTGGGTGACGCTTTCATCCGCCGCAGCGCGGAGGAATACGTGCTCTGCCCCGAATTCGGGCGTGCCGGATACGATGCGTTGATCGCGGGGCTTCTCGCCGATGGCGGCCTGCCGACACGCATCGTGCATATGTGGCTTCTGACGCAGGACGAGATCTTCAGGCCTGGTTCGAACTTCTTCCACCGAAACCAGGAATGCGGTTTCGACAGCATGTTGCATCTCGCGCAGGCGCTCGGCGATGCGGGCAGCGCCGCCGACATCCACGTCACGATCGTCTCCAACGGGATGCAGCAGGTCGCGGGAGAAGCGCTGCCCTATCCGGAGAAGGCGACGGTGCTGGGGCCTGGCCTCGTATTACCCAAGGAGATGGCCGGCGCGACCGTGAAGCTGATCGATATCGATCTGCCGCACCGAAGCAGCGAGCGGAAGAAAGGGTTTTCCCTGCGGGGGATCAAGCGGCGCGGCACGGAAGACGCTCCGGGTAGCGCGCCGCTTCACGAGCAGCTTTGGGAAGACCTGAATGCGGCCCCGATCTCCGAAGTCATCGCCTTCCGCAACGGGCGGCGCTGGACGCAGGTCCATCAGCGCCTCGCTCTCAACGAGATTACCGACGAGGATGTGAAGCTCCGTCAAAACGGGGTCTATCTTTTGATCGGCGGGCTCAGCGATATCGCACTGGCGCTTGGCGGCGAACTCGCACGCCGATTCCGGGCAAGGATAGCTCTTGTCGGCCGCACGGCCCTGCCGCCGCGCGAAGAGTGGGATTTCTACAGCCGCACCCACGGCCGTGATGGCATTCGCCGCGCGATCTCCGCCATCCTCATGCTGGAGGAAAATGGAGCCGAGGTGCTCTACCTCAACGGCGATGCCGGCAATTCCGAACAGATGGACCGTGCCGTGGCCGAAACGCTTTCCCGGTTCGGGGAGATCAACGGCGTCTTTCACGCCGCGGGCGCGGTCGATGATGGCCTGATCCAGACGAAAACGCGGGAAAGCATCGATCATGTGATGACGCCCAAGGTGCTCGGCACGGCCGTGCTGGATGCAGCCTTGAAGGATGTGGCGCTCGATTTCCTCGTCCTCTTCTCCTCCACCAGCACGGATGTCGTGCGTGCCGGCCAGGTCGATTATGTTGCGGCGAACGCCTATCTGAATGCCTATGCGCAAAGTTGTTCTCAGCGATCCGATCGCAGGACGGTCGCGCTTCACTGGGGCATCTGGAACGAGGTCGGTCTCGCCGCTCGGGCGCTGGGGGCGCCGCAGAGTGCGGCTTGGCTGAAGTCTGTCGAGGGACAAGCCATCGGCCCCTTCTTCCAGCACTGGAAGGAGGACGAGGCGGGCATCCCCTGGCTGGAAGCAATCGTCAGCCCCGAGACCGAGTGGATGCTGAACGAGCATAGGCTGGTCTCCGGCCAGGCTGTGATGCCCGGCACCGGCTATCTCGAACTCATTGCGCAGGCGGTTCGCGAATATGGGCTATCCTTCCGGTTGGAGGTGAGCGACCTCGTCTTCCTGAAGCCGATGGCCTTCAAGAATGGTGAGGCCAAGGCGCTACGCCTTCGCCTTGAACCCGAAGGCGAATACTACCGGGTGACGCTGCTTGCCGGCGATCCGGATGGTGAAAGCATGGCTTTCACGAAACATGCGGAAGCCATGCTGAAGCCTCTGGCGGGGGAACAACCGGAGCCGATCGACACCGCCACGCTTCTTTCCTGCTATGAGAAGAAGCAGGTGGCTGAGGGGAACGGCGCTCTTCGGGCGGTTCAGGAAAAGCATATCCGTTTCGGCCCCCGCTGGGGTGTGCTGCGCTCCATGGCGGTGAGAGCCGGCGAGGCCATGGCCGAATTGCGCCTCAATCCGGAGTTCACTCGCGATCTCGCGTCGGGTGTCCTGCTGCATCCGGGCCTGCTCGACATTGCCACCGGCTTTGCCATGCAACTGGCCGAAGACTACGATCCCGACGCCTCGCTTTGGGCGCCGGCGACCTATGGCCGGGTGTTCCTCTACGAGCCGCTTCCGGCGGAAATCGTCAGTGTGGTCCGCCTCGCGGACAGCAGCGATTTCGGTGAAGGCTATGCCGCCTTTGATGTGACCATCACGGACCGGAGCGGTCAGGTGCTCTTCGAAGCCCCGGGCTTCGTCATGCGGCGTCTCGAAAACGATCTCGTGCTCGGAACTGCCGGGGACACGAATACGCCCGCAAGTCAGACGACAAGGCGGACGGCCCCTTCGCCGGCAATGCTGAAGCTCGGCGCGCAATTGCGCAACGGCATCCTGCCCCTGGAAGGGTTCGAGGCGCTGGTGCGGGCTCTCGGCACATCCGAGCCTCAGCCGATCGTCAGCTCGATCGATCTCGACCTGCTGAAAGATTGGGTCTCCGTCTCGCCAGAAACCGCGGCCCCGGCGGGTGAGGAATTCGAACGGCCGGAGCTGGAAAACGAGTTCGTCGCCCCGCGCAATCCGGTGGAAGAGGTGCTCGCCGGTTATTGGCGGGAGCTCCTCGGCATCGGCAAGGGCGGCCTTCATGATGGGTTCTTCGACATGGGCGGGCATTCGCTGATAGCCGTCCGACTTTTCCGGATGATCAAGAAGCAATACGGGCTCGATCTGCCGATATCGACCCTGTTCGATGCGCCGACGATTGCGCAATGCGCGGAGCGGATCATGGCCGAGCTTCCGGATGTTCTCGAAGGCGAAGGTTCCCAGCCAAAGCCGGATGCAGAGGCGCCGAAGCCGATGCACCTGGTGCTCATGAAGCCCGGCAAGAATACCGCGGCAACGCCGCTCTTCATCTGCGCCGGCATGTTCGGCAACGTGCTCAATCTCCGCCATCTGGCGATATCGATCGGAGCGGATCGGCCGGTCTATGGGCTGCAGGCGCGCGGGCTCTACGGAGATCACGAGCCGCATGCCAGTTTCGAGGAAATGGCCGCCGACTACATCGCCGAGATCCGGACCGTGCAGCCGCACGGGCCTTATTTGCTCGCCGGATATTCGGGAGGCGGGATCACCGCTTACGAAATGGCCCGGCAGCTTGTCGAGGCGGGAGAGGAGGTGGCGCAGGTCGTAATGCTCGATACCCCGCAACCACGTCAGCCTCCTTTGTCCTTCGGCGACCGCCTTTCCATGAAATGGCAGGATATACGGCGACACAAAGCCAACTATTTCGGCAAATATCTGCGCGACCGCAACCGCCACCAGGCCGAGAACCGCAGCAGGCAGGAAGCCGAACACAAATCGGGCTCGTCGGAGCAGTTCAACAACGAGAAGATCGAGGTGGCATTCAGGCGCGCCGCCCAGCAATATCAGGTGCGGCCCTATGCCGGAACGGTAACGCTCTTTCGGCCGAAGCCGGCGGTCTTCTATCGCTTGAGCGGCGGGCGTTGCCTGCAGGAAAGCCGGAACATTCTCCTGGCGGACAATGGCTGGGCCGAACATGTCGCAAATCTCTCGGTTCACGAAGTGCCGGGCGACCACGACAGCATGGTGATCGATCCCTATGCCCGCGTTCTTGCGGAGCGCATGCGCGCTGTCATTGCCGCGTCCGACGTTGGCAGCCGGGCAAGGCATCAGAGTGAAGCCGAAGGAACGCTTTCTCACCCGCAAATTGCCGTCTCCCCAAGGGCGGCCGAGCTCGCATGACGTGACGACACAAGGTTTCGACCACCGCAGGAATATCTTGCCAAGCCGTCTGTCCTCCCATGATGGCGAGGTTGCCTTTCAGATCGCCACGTCTCCGATTTCGAGGCGGGGCTGGAACACGCACCTCGTGAAAGCAGGAGTTCCGCAGTGGCCGAAGCGCTGACTTCTCCCGATTGGAAACGGAAGCCTCCTGCTGCGGAAGGCGAGGCGGCGGTTCCAAATGCCGAAATGCCGGCCCAGGTGCAAGGGGGCGGGTTCCGCGGTCTCATCATGCGGGCCGCCGGCTGGTCGATGGTCGGCTATGTCGTCGTGCAGGTGCTGCGGATCGCCAGCAGCCTTATCCTGACACGGCTCTTGATCCCGGAAATGTTCGGCATCATGGCCATTGCGACCATGGTGCAGGTCTCCGTGGCGATGCTTTCCGATCTCGGCTTGCGGCCCGCAGCGATCCAGAGCCGGATGGGGGATAGCCGATCCTATCTCGATACGGCGTGGACGCTCCAGATTATCCATGGATGCTTCATCTGGCTCGTTTGCGTGCTCATTGCCGTCTGCATCGGGCAGGGAGCCGGGCGAGGGTGGTTCCCTCCCGGCTCGGTTTATACCGTTCCCGAACTTCCGGCAGTGATTATTGGGACATGTTTTTCGACCGTTCTTATGGGACTGCAATCGACGAAGCTGATTTCGGCCTATCGGCACCTCGATCTCGGCAGGATCACGGTCATCGAGATCGTGGCCCAGGTCATAAGCCTCGCCGTTGCGGTTATGCTTGCCTGGTACACCGGCTCGATCTGGTCCTTCGTCTTCTCCACGCTGGTCTCTTCCGCTGCGACGACGATCCTAAGCCATGTCTGGCTTCCCGGTGCCGGCAACCGGCTGCGCTGGGACAAGACCGCCGTCAACGATCTCATCCGGTTCGGCCGGTGGATCATGCTGTCCTCGATCCTGACCGTCATTGCCGCGAACGGCGACCGCATCCTGCTTGCGGGATGGACGAGCCCGGCCATGCTCGGTCTCTACATTCTCGCGTTCAACCTGATCGCCATGCTGGAGGGGGCGGGCGGCCGTTTGTTCTCGAGCGTGGCGATGCCGGCCCTCAGCAAGGTTGCCCGCGAGCGGCCGGAACACTTGAGCAGCGTCTACCAAAAAGTGCGGCTGCCGTTCGATCTCGTATTCATCGGCAGCGCCGGCGCCGTCTACGCCGCCGGCAAGGTCATCATCGATCTGCTTTATGACGATCGCTACCTGAACGCCGCCTCGATCATCGAAATACTGTCCTTCAGCCTACTGGTCACACGGTTCGGCGTCATGTCGGCCGTATACCTGGCCATAGACGAGCCTCGGAACCAGAGCGTTCTGAATTTCATCCGCGCGGTTTCGGTCTTCGTCTGTGTTCCGCTCGCCTATTATGCATTCGGATTTTCCGGCGCCCTGTGGGCGATCGCCCTGCACGCCTTGCCGACGCTGCCGGTGATCTTCCATTTCAACAGACGCCATCGGCTGAACAACCCGTTCTATGAGATCACCGTGCTACTTGCCTGGCCCGCCGGTTATGCCGCCGGCTGGATCGCCACGATCGTTTTCGAGCATTTCGGCAGGATATTCTGATGACGATGCAATCGGTGCGGGCTCTCAATTGTGGTTTCCTACCCCGAAAGTAGTAAGCTTCTCCTACTTCTGGTAAATTGATAGGCAGCTATGGGCAGTAATAAACTTTCATCATCTGGAATTACTTTTAACGGGTGAGGACGGCAATTTCATACTCCTGCGGAGTTAGCCGATGCTCGTGAAGATCAAGCTCGGAATACTCCATGTGGGCATGTTTTAAATCGTTGGTTTTTCAAGATGTGGAGGCTTGTCTCGCGCTCGTGGCCGAGCCCATGAAAAGGGTCTCTTGCCGATGATTGTCGTGGGGCAGGACACCGGCGGCTTCCTCCGGGCTTTACGCGGCCTGACTTTGCGGAAGCCTTCCGCAGAGAAAATCCGAAATGCAGATCTTTCCCGGCGCCGGGCAATGGCGCAGGGTGAACGCGTGCGTCCGCTACTGATCGTGGAAGCCGCCAATCCGGAATGGACGAGTGTGCCGCTGGTCGGCTGGAATCTCGCGCGCGCCATCATGGACCGGACAGACGCTCTTATCGTGACTCAAATCCGAAACCGCGAAGCCTTGCTGCGTGCCGGGCTGATCGAGGAGAAGGATTTTGTCGTCATCGACAACGAGCGCACCGCGCGAAGGCTCTATCGGTTCGGTGAGCTCTTGAGGGGCGGCGATAACAAGGGCTGGACCTTGGTGACGGCGCTTTCCTCGCTTTCCTACTACAGCTTCGAACGGCAGGTCTGGAGACTTCTGGGCAAGCGGCTGGTGGCCGGTGAATTTGACCTCGTGCACAGAATTACGCCGCTCAGCCCGACAAGCCAGAGCCCGATCGTGCGAAAGCTGAAAAAGCATGGGATTCCGTTCGTCCTCGGCCCGCTCAACGGTGGGGTGCCGTGGCCTCGGGGTTTCGCGGATGTCCAGAGCCGCGAGCGGGAGTGGCTTTCCAAAGTCAGGAATATCCACGCCCTGATGCCGTTTTATCGGGTAACGAGATCGAACGCGGCTGCGCTCATCGCAGGATCCCGTCACACGTTGAGCGAATTCCCGAGCGAGTGCGCAGATCGGGCTTTTCTCATTCCGGAAAACGCCGCTGACCCCGACCGGTTTCCATTTCAGCCCCGCAGGCTCGTGGATGGTAGACTGGCAATCGCCTTCATCGGGAGATTGGTTCCCTACAAGGGCGCGGACATGCTGATCGAGGCGGTCGCGGCCTATCGCGGGACGCTGGATATCGAAGTCCTCATCATCGGCGACGGACCGCAGCGAGGCGAACTGGAAGCGACGGTGCGGCGACACGGGCTGGAGGAGTGCGTTCGTTTCGCGGGCTGGGTGCAGCAGAAGGACCTCGCGACTACCCTGTCCCGATATCAGGCGCTGGCTTTGCCGAGCGTTCGCGAATTCGGCGGCGGCGTGGTTCTGGAGGCCATGGCGATGGGTCTCGTTCCGATCGTGGCGAATTACGGCGGGCCGCCGGAACTCATAGACCGGCAAAGCGGGGTGGCAGTCGATTTTACCAGCCGGGAAAGCCTGATTGCAGGTTTTTGCGACGTGTTCTCGATGTTTGAGCGCAATCCCGAACTGCTGGCCTCAATGAGTACCGAAGCGGGACAGCGCGTTAGAAAGCGATACACCTGGAAAGCAAAAGCGGATCAGATACTTCAAGTATACAACTGGGTCCTTTCCTTGGGATCGAAGCCAATTTTTTGACGTTCACGTAAGCCAGCGAGGAAAATGTAAGTATCTATCAGCGCTTGCTATGTCCACTTATTGAGAGTTTCTGCAATATTTATTTACATGAAGATGGACTAAATTAGGTATAGGTTGTATATTGAGGTTAACTAATAATGGACAGGTAAAAACGGCAGACTGTTTGGGCACTCGTAAGTCAGGGTCCTGAACGTGGGCATGACGCCCGCGCTCAGGCAAGGGGGTAAGATGAGTTCGACGATAAACGGTTATGGGCGTACTCCGGCTGTCGCGGAGGCCTTTCGCATTCCGAATGAAATTTCCAAGTCGGCCGACAGAGCCGGCAAGGGGGACATGGAGACAGGCTACAGGGGTTGCCTTCTCATCATCGATCAAAGGGCGTTGGATCGGGAATGCCTTGCGCGCGGGCTTATCGGGCGCGGGCTGAAGATGGACGTATGTGCTGTCGGCTCCGTGGAAGAATGGAGGAGGGAACAGGATATCCATCCGCCTCTCGAGGCCATTCTGTTCAACATCGGCAGCCGCCGGGCAGACGACGCCACTCTGGCAAGCGATTTCTCCAGATTCGCCGCCGAGTTTAAGTCGATCCCGATCATCGTTCTTTCGGACGCGGACGACCTGACGCAGGTCGTGAAGATGCTCGAATACGGCGCGCGGGGGTTCATTCCGTCCTCGGTCGGCATCGCCGTCTGTGTGGAGGCGATCGGACTGGCTGTGGCGGGCGGCATTTTCGTGCCTGCAAGCAGCGTGCTTTCCGTTCGGCATCTGGTGAACGAGGCTCCAGGGGGGGCGCCGCGCGCGCTATCGGGAATGTTCACGCTGCGGCAGGAGGAAGTCGTCGAAGCACTTCGCAAGGGCAAGGCCAACAAGATCATCGCTTATGAACTCAACCTGCGGGAAAGCACGGTGAAGGTTCATATCCGAAACATCATGAAAAAGCTGAAGGCCACCAACCGGACCGAAGTCGCCTACAAGCTCAACAACCTGTTCGCCTCGGGGATGACGAATTAGGAGCGGACACGAACAGGATTGCATGGTTGCTACCTAAATTCTGCGGCTTAGGTAGCAACCGGCTAAATGGCTGGGGTTCAACGAACAGGCTGCGACGCGCTCAATCGCGTGTCGCAGCGATCGCTTCGTCACGGATCTCGTCGGTAAGCTTCAGGCGCAATTCGGAGAATTCCGGGCTGACCTTGATGGTGTAGTGGCGAGGATGCGGCAGGTTGACCTCGGTGATGGATTTGATCCGCCCGGGGCGAGCGGTCATGGTCACCACCCGGGAGGCCATGAACACGGCTTCCTCGATATCGTGGGTCACAAAAATCACCGTCTTCTGCTCCCGCTCCCATATGCCGAGCAGCAGTTCCTGCATGAGGCCGCGCGTCTGGTTGTCGAGAGCACCGAAGGGCTCATCCAGCAGGAGGATCCGCGGATCGTTGGCAAGCGCCCTTGCGATCGCCGTGCGCTGCTGCATGCCGCCCGAAAGCTGCTTCGGCCAATGGTTTTCGAAGCCGCGCAGCCCGACCTTGTCGATATAGCTGTCGACGATCTCCCTTATTTCCTTTGCCGGTACGCCGCGCTCCCGCAAACCGAAGGCAACGTTTTCGCGCACCGTCAGCCAGGGGAAGAGTGTGTAGGACTGGAAGACCATTCCCCGGTCTGCGCCCGGCCCGGCGACTTGCCTGCCGGAAAGCGTCACCGTACCCGCCGTCGGCCGGTCGAGACCGGCGATGATGCGCAGCAGGGTGGACTTGCCGCAGCCCGAGGGGCCAAGGATCGTCACGAAATCGTTGCGTTGGATCTCGAGGTCGGTCGGCTGCAGCGCCTGCACGGGTTTGCCGCCGCGTACACCGGGAAAGGTGCGGCTGACGCCCTTGATGACGAGTTCGCTCATGCAAGCCTCCAGGCAAACAGCCAGCGGTTCAGGGTCTTGAAGGCGAAATCGGAGATAAGTCCGATCAGGCCGATGACGATGATGCCGAAGATGATCTGGCCTGTGGCCATCAAGGCTTGGCTGTTGATAATCATGTAGCCGATGCCGGAAGAAGCGCCGATCAGTTCCGCGACGATCACGTAGGTCCAGGCCCAGCCAAGGACCAGGCGTAGCGTCTCGGCGATCTCCGGTGCATTGGCCGGGATCAGGACGCGGCTGACGATCCCTCTGTCCTTCGCGCCAAGCGTATAGGCCGCCTCGACCAGATCGCGGCGGGTTCCCGCCACGGAAACCGCCACCATGAGGATGATCTGGAATACGGCGCCGATGAAGATAACCAGGAGTTTCTGGAGTTCGCCGATGCCGGCCCAGAGGATGAGAAGGGGCACGAAAGCGGAAGCAGGCAGATAGCGCGCGAAGGAGACGAAGGGCTCCAGCAGCGCCTCGATCGGCTTATAAGCGCCCATGGCGACCCCGACCGGCACGGCAATGGCCGCCGCCAGCACGAAACCGCCGACCACCCGCCATACCGTCACGCCGATATCGGCAAGAAACCCCTGCTCGGTCAGGAGATAGATGCCGTCCTTCACCATCGTGATCGGATCGGCGAGGAAGGTCGGCGAGACGAAGCCGCCGAGTGTGGCGATACCCCAGACGGCGAAGAATAGAATGAAGAAGAGAATGCCCAGCAGGACGCGCGCCTGTGGGCCGATCGGTTCGAGAGGTCGCATGTTTACCCGGTGCTATGGCTGGCGGAGCAGCCGCTGCCCCGCCGATCTCGGCTGCTTTACTTGATGAAGGAGGTATCCACAATCGTTGCAAGATCGGGCTTGGTCTTGATGATGCCGATTTCCATCAAGAGATCGGCCGCTTTGGCGGAGAAGGTCTTGAACTCGCCTTCGAAGAAGGTCTGGTTGGCGGCCTTGTCCTGCCATTCGAGGAACTTGGCGGAGCCGGCAAAGGCTTCCGCCGATTGTTTCACGTCGGCGCCCATAATGCCGTAGGATTTTTCAGGTTCCGCCCTGATCATCTCGAGAGCTTCGAAATAGCTGTCTGCGAAAGCCTTGGCGGCTTCCGGGTTCTCCTTCAGGAAGGCCGGCGTGCAGCCGAACGTATCCATCACCGCCGGATATTCGAGCGTGGTCGCAAGGATCTTGCCCTGATCGGGTGCTGCCCGGACTGTGGACAAGTAGGGCTCATAGGTCATGGCCGCATCGTTCTGTCCCGCCACGAAGGCCTGGGCAGCCGGGCCGGGTTCTAGGTTGACGACCTTCACGTCCTTCATGGTGAGGCCGTTCTCCTTCAGGATATAGGCCAGGAAGAAATAGGGAGAGGTGCCCGGCGCGGAGGCTGCGATCGTCTTGCCCTTGAGATCGGCAACGCTGGAAACGTCGTTGCGCACCGCGATGCCATCGGCTCCATGGGACTTGTCGAGCTGGAAGATCTGGATTGCCGGAACCCCATTGGCATTCCAGACGATCCAGGTTTCCACCGTCGTGGCGGCGCACTGGACATCGCCGGAGGCGAGCGCCAGATGGCGGCTTGCCTGGGGGATCTTCTTGATGGTGACGTCGAGGCCGTTCTTCTCGAAAATGCCAGCTTGCTTGGCAAGCGTCAGCGGCGCAAAGCCGGTCCAGCCCGAGATGCCGATGGAAACGGCGGTCTCAGCATGGGCTGCCGAGCACATCAGGAAGGTGGCGGCGATGAGGGCGGCGGTCTTTTTCATGGTGATCCCCATTTTGTGCAATTATTCGGCAGGTTTTGCAGCTGCCTAAAATCCATACTACGCATGATGCCGCGGCCCTGTCCATAGAACGAGGGCTGTGTAGTCTTCAGGATGAAATACTGTCCCGCAGTTCGCGTTCGGCCCGTTCCAGGGCGCTGGAGTTCAACACTTTGCGCAGGAGCGCCACGGTGACGGCGCGCATCCTGAGATTATACCAGCCCTCTGCCTCTGCGCCGGGCAACTGATAGATATCGAGCTTTTCATAGAGGCTCTGCAGCCGGTTCTGGACACTTCGAAGCGACAGCCTCTTCCTCTGCGCAATGGCCTTATCCGTAAGGCCGAGGGCTACGTCCACCAGGATCTCATATTCGGCATCGCTCAGGCCATGCGCATTTCCCAGGCTCTTCTGCTGAATGCCACGAACCTCGCGGTCGATGACGCATTGCGACTCCACGAAAACGCTTCTGAGAGCCAGCCGTAGCCGTTCGTCCGAGGTCGATTTCAGCACATAGCCGTAGGTCGCTCCTTCCGGGACGATCCTGGAAACACCGCGGACATAGGCTTCATCGGAGTAGTTCGACCAGAAGAGAATCTTGGTGTCCGGCCTTTCGCGCCAGATCGTGCGGGCCGCCTCGATGCCGTTCCGCTCGCTCATCTGCAGATCCATCACCACGTGCTCGGCACGGGATTTTCTGGCCTGGATTTCACCGCTCGCACCGTTTTCCGCCTCAAGCACGGCATCGCATTCCGGAAGCGCGGCACGCACCGCCTCGTGCAGGTAGGAACGGTGCAGCGGATCATCCTCGACGATCAGGACTTTCATGGTCATTCTCCGAAATGGTTACGGCTCGACGGGCAGCGCGACCCTGACGAAAGTGCCCTTGCCGTCATTGTTCCGGCCCATCTCGAATTTTGCGGAGATCAGGCGGGCACGCGTTTTCATATTGTCGATCCCATGCCCCCTCTGGCCGTGCGGGTCCTGCATGCCGTCGCCATCATCGATCACCTCGACCAGGAGGGATCGTTCGAGCTTGCGGAGGCGGACAAGGATGTCTTGCGGCTGGGCATGCCTTATGGCGTTGTTGACCGCCTCCTGGACGATGCGGAACAGGGCAGTCGCAACCGTCTGGTCGAGGCCCTGAAGCGCCCCTTCGCTTTCATCGATCATCCGCCATTCAATGGGCAGGCCGCTGTCACGGCCCGAACGGTCGAGATGGTTTTCGATCGCCTCGGCGACGCCGAAGAGCTGGAGGACGGAGGGTTTTGCCTCCTCGATGATCTGGCGCAGGTCGTGCATGCATTGCTGCATGGCGCGGCACAGGGGTTCCAGCGTCTCGCCGGGCATGTCCGGCAGGCGCGTCAGTCGCTCCATGCGCCGCGTCAGCCTTGTAAGGTCGGCAAGCGTCTGGTCGTGGAGATCCATGCCGATCCGCTGGCGCTCGGCCTCGAGTGCTTCCGTAAGCTTCAACGCACCAAGCCTCAGTCCTTCCTCGCGGGCGCGGGCCTCTGCTTCCACGATCGCCGAAAGCTTGGCCTGTTCGGCCGCACGCAGCGCGAAGAAATACGGCGCCAGCAGATCGGCAATCGAGCGGGCATTCTCGACGTCTTCCATCGTATAGGCGTCGATCTGGTGGCTGGAGCAGCTCAGCGCTCCGATGATGCTCCCTTGCGCTTTCAGCGGCACATGCAGTCGGCTGTGTAGCGACAGCTCTATGATCGGGCTCGAAAAGGCGCCTTCGAAGTGGAAGCGGGGATCGGAACAGGCATCCGGCGACAGGAGGAAATCGGCTTCGCCCGTAAGAAGCGTGCGGATCGGGCTGCCGGTCAAGAGGGCCGGCGGATGTTTGCTCCAGGCAGTCTCCAGGCCGCTCTCGTAGGCGATGTGGTATTTGCCATCCAGCATCTTGATGCAGACGTCGAGGTGCTCATGCGGGATGATGTGGCTGATCTCCGCGGCGACGGCCTGGATGATGGAGTGAAAATCGAGCTGGCCAGCCAGCAGTCGGGAGATGCCGAGATAGCGGTCGAACAGCGAATTCTGCGCCGGATTGAGCATCGGCGGACTCCTCCCAAGTCCTTCGGATACAATTAAGCGCCAGCTTTGAGCGCTTGTCCTGCGGGAACCCGCAGATTTTGCGCGAAAGCCCGCAAACGGCTTGCTTGTATGCGCCTATACAGCACCTGATTTCTCCTCCATGCTGGCTTTACTGAGCATAGGGGGCTCAGCGCAATCATTATCTTCGGATGGCCGTTGAGGAGCGGACCGAAGTGACCCCCGAGAGAGCTTTAGGGAGGAAATCATGACTATCGGGAAGATGCTGTTTGCATCGGTCGCCATCGCGTGCATCGCAGGGCCGGTTTCCGCGCTCGCGGATACGGCCGAGAAGAAGATCGCCTTGTCCAACAACTATGCCGGCAATTCCTGGCGACAGGCGATGCTGACAAGCTGGGACAAGATCACCAAGGAGGCGGTGGAAAAGGGCGTCGTGGCTGCGGCCGATCCGTTCACCACGGCCGAAAACCAGGCGACCGAGCAGGCCGCGCAGATTCAGAATCTCATCCTCCAGGGCTATGACGCGATCGTCGTCAACGCAGCATCCCCAACCGCTCTGAACGGCGCGATCAAGGAAGCCTGCGACGCCGGCATTACCGTCGTGTCGTTCGACGGCATCGTGACCGAGCCTTGCGCATGGCGCATCGCCGTGGACTTCAAGGCCATGGGCGAAAGCCAGATCGAATATCTCGCCAAGAAGATGCCGAACGGCGGCAACCTGCTTGAAATCCGCGGACTTGCCGGCGTCTCGGTGGATGACGAAATCCATGCGGGCATCCAGGCCGGCGTCGAGAAGAACCCGCAGTTCAAGATCGTCGGCTCGGTCAACGGCGACTGGGCCCAGGACGTCGCGCAGCGCGCTGTCGCGGGCATTCTTCCGAGCCTTCCCGAAGTCGCCGCGGTCGTGACGCAAGGCGGCGACGGATATGGCGCCGCCCAGGCATTCGCGGCCGCCAATCGTCCAACGCCGACCATCGTCATGGGCAATCGCGAAGACGAGCTGGTATGGTGGAAGAGCCAGAAGGATAAGGATGGTTACGAGACGATGTCGGTCTCCATCGCGCCGGGCGTTTCGACGCTTGCCTTCTGGGTGGCCCAGCAGATCCTCGACGGCAAGGAAGTGAAGAAAGACCTCGTGGTGCCGTTCCTGCGCATCGATCAGGACAATCTCGAAGCCAATCTGGCGAACACCCAGAAGGGCGGCGTGGCGAATGTGGAATATTCGCTCGAAGACGCCCAGAAGGTGATCGAGGCGGCCAAGTGACAGCCTGAAAACTCTCGTGCGGCGGGGCGGCGTTTCTTTCCGAAACCGTCCCGCCATTTCTAATGTTCACCTGGCCGAATACCGACCATGATCCCCACATGACTGAAGCCGTATTGAAACAAGAGGTGGCAGCCGCGCGCGGCATCAAGGTGACGTTCGGCGCCGTCAAGGCGTTGGACGGGGCGGACCTTATCATCCATGCCGGCGAATGCGTCGGTCTGGTGGGTCATAACGGCGCCGGCAAGTCCACCATCGTCAATGTCATCAATGGCGGCCTCAGCCCGCATGAGGGCGAGGTCAGCTATGGCGGCGGTTCCGGCCAGCACGGAATTTCCGTGGCGCGGGCCAATGGCGTGCGCTGCGTCTTCCAGGAACTGTCGCTCTGCCCGAACCTGACGGTGAACGAAAACGTCCGCGTGACGCATAGCGAACTCAAGGGCTGGAACTGGCGCGCCCGCGCACTCGAACTCGTCAGGCGGCAGCTCGAGGAAATATTTCCCGGCCACGGCATCGATTGCGACAGCACGGTGGACGATCTCTCGATCGCCGAGCGGCAGATGGTGGAGATCGCCATCAGTTTTTCCGGTGCGGGCGAGCGTCCGAAGCTGGTCATTCTCGACGAGCCGACCTCCTCGCTCGATGCGGGACTTGCAGCGCAGCTCATGGCCTATATCCGCCGTTTCGTCTCGGAAGGGGGAGCGGTGCTCCTCATTTCCCATATTCTTGGCGAAATCCTTTCCACTTCCGACCGGATCGTGGTGATGAAGGATGGCCGCGTCGTCGCCGATCGCGCCGCAAAAGAATTTTCGACACGCAGCCTGGTCGAGGCGATGGGCAATGTGGTGCGCGAGCTGGAATGGCAGCGGTCTGTGACGACGAGAAGCGGTGCGGCGGTCCTGACGATGCCGCCGAGAAAGGGGCATGGCCTGCCCTTCGAGGCTCATCGCGGTGAGATGATCGGGCTGGCGGGCCTTGGCGGGCACGGCCAGACCGATGCACTTCTCCATCTCTACCTTTCCGGCAACAGCAACTGGTTGCCGGCGCGGCGGCGGGAGATCGCCTTCGTTGCCGGCGATCGCAGCCTCAACGGCACATTTCCGCTCTGGAGCATATTGAAGAACCTCAGTATCGCCTCCCTCGGCCAGCTTTCTTCCCGCAGCCTGGTCGATCAGAGCCGCGAGGATCTACTCGGCGAAGGCTGGAAGAAGCGCATAGAAATACGCACGCCCGACATGGAGAACCGTATCCTGTCGCTTTCCGGGGGTAATCAGCAGAAGGTGCTGTTTGCCCGTGCGCTCGCCACGACCGCGAAGATCGTGCTGATGGACGATCCGATGCGCGGGGTGGATGTCGGCACCAAGCAGGAAGTCTACGAAATCCTTCGCGCCGAGGCGAAATCCGGCCGAACCTTCATCTGGTATTCCACCGAAATGGACGAAATACGCCTTTGTGACCGCGTCTACGTGTTCAGGGAAGGCGCGATCGTCGCGGAACTGACAGGCGACGAGATCACCGAGAAGAACGTGCTTGCCGCATCCTTCCATGGAGGTGAGGCGGCATGAAGCTTTCCTCGGGAACTATCCGCCTCATCATTCCGGCGCTGTCGCTTGCCGTTCTGCTTGCCGCGGTCTTCTACATGCAGCCGCGGGCGATGAGCTATACGGGGCTCAACCTGCTCTTCAATCTGGCGGTGCCGATCGCGCTCGCGACGGTCGCGCAGATGCTCATCATGGCGGTCAATGACCTCGATCTTTCGATGGGCACTTTCGTCAGCTTCTGCGCCTGCGTGACGGCCACCTTCCTGCAGGCCTCGCCTGCGATCGGCATCCTGATCTTTCTTGGCGCCATCGCGGCCTATGCGGCGATGGGCGTCATCATACATCTGCGCGAGCTTCCCTCGATCGTCGTCACACTCGGCATGAGCTTCATCTGGGGCGGGCTTGCGGTCCTGATGCTGCCTTCGCCCGGCGGCGAGGCTCCCGGCTGGGCGCGCTGGGTAATGACGTCAAGGCCGCCGTTCGTTCCGATGGCGATCGTGGCCAGCGTCGTCATAGCCGTCGTCACGCATTTCCTCATCATGCGCTCTTCCTTCGGCGTGCTGATCCGCGGCGTCGGCGGTAATTTCCGATCCGTCGAGCGAGCTGGCTGGTCGGTGATCCGCATCCGTGCCGGGGCTTATGCGCTGGCGGGCCTTTTCGCGGTGCTCTCGGGCATCGCGCTCGTGGGGCTTACGACATCGGCGGACGCCAATATCGCATTGCGCTACACGCTGCTCTCAATCGCAGGCGTCATCCTCGGCGGCGGCGAGTTCGTGGGCGGCAAGGTCTCCCCGATAGGAGCCGTCATCGGCGCGCTGACACTGACGCTTGCCGGCTCGTTCCTCTCCTTCATGCGCATATCGCCCGACTGGCAGATCGGCGCACAGGGCGCGATCCTGATCGTGGTGCTGGCGCTGCGGCTCTTTCTGAACCGGCTCGAGAAGCGGGAGAAGAACCGATGAATTTCTTCTCGCTCCCCTCCAAGCCGTGGATATGGTCCTTCGCCGCCACCGTCATCGTCTGGATCGTCACGGTGCTGTTCACCGGCGGCGCAAGCGCTTTCGGGCTGTCGCAGGCGGCACTCACCTTCGCATCCTTCTACGTGATCGTCGGCATAGGGCAGATGTTCGTCATCACCCTTGGTCCCGGCAATATCGATCTCTCCGTACCCGCGACCATGACGCTTTCCGGCACGCTGGCGCTGAAACTGATGGATGTCCAGGACAGCATGATCGTCGTCGGCCTGCTCGTCTCGGTCCTATTGGGGATTGCGATCGGCATCGGCAACTATGCGCTCATCAAGCTTCTACGGATACCGCCCATCATCGCGACGCTTTCCATGAGCTTCATCGTGCAATCGACGGCGATTTGGGCGAACCGCGGCTTGCGGATCAAACCGCCGGAAGTCCTCGCGAATTTCACCACTTCCACCCTGTTCGGCATTCCGAACGTGGCGATCGTGGCGCTGATCCTTTCCGCCGTCGCCTGGCTTCTGCTGGAAAAGAGCATTTACGGTCGCTGGATCTCGGCGATCGGCCAGAGCATGTTCGCGGCCCGGATGACGGGTATTCCGGTCGATGGCACACGGCTCGTCACCTATATTCTCTGCGCAGCGCTCGCTTCCATCTGCGGTTATCTGCTCGCAAGCTTCTCAGGCGGGGCCGCGCTCAACATGGGGGGCGAATATCTCTTGCTGTCGATAGCCGTCGTGGTGATCGGCGGTACGGCGGTCGCCGGCGGAAATTCCAATATTCCGGGCATATGGGGGGCCTCGCTCTTCATGTTCCTGGTGGTTTCGATGCTCAACACCTATGGTTTCGGCGCCGGCTTCCGCCTCATCCTGACGGGCCTCATCATCATTGCGGTCATCCTCGTCGCCGGCGGGCGACAGGCCGGCCGGTGAGCCACTTTCAATCGGACAATAATCATGCCGCAGACCCCTTCCATCTATGAAATCCACGACGAACGCTTCCGGCACCTGATCGTCGGCAGCGCGAGGCTGGAAGAACTCTATTCCGGCTGCCGCTGGGCAGAGGGGCCTGTCTGGTTTGCCGATCTCAACTGCCTGATCTGGAGTGATATTCCGAACCAGCGGATGCTGCGCTTCGTGCAGGACGGCGGTGTTTCCGTCTTCCGGGAGCCATCCAATTTCGTCAATGGCAATACCCGCGACCGGCAGGGGAGGCTGATTTCCTGCGAGCATGGCGGCAGGCGGGTGGTGCGCACGGAAATCGACGGCTCGCTAACCGTGCTTGCGGATAGCTACCAAGGCAAGCGGCTGAACTCGCCCAACGATGTGGTGGTGCGCTCGGATGGCAGCATCTGGTTCACCGACCCGACCTATGGCATCAAATCCGACTACGAAGGCTTCAGGGCGGAGCCGGAGCAGCCGACGCGCAATGTCTACCGCCTTGATCCCGAGACCGGTGGGCTGGAGGCGGTCGTCACCGATTTCGGTCAGCCGAACGGGCTTGCCTTCTCGCCCGACGAGAGCAAGCTCTATGTCGCGGATTCCGCCTCCAGCCACGACATCAACGCGCCGCGCCATATCCGCGTCTTCGATATTGTCGAAGGGAAGAAGCTTGCCGACGGCCGTGTCTTCTGCAGCCTCGACAACGGGCTTCCCGACGGCTTTCGCGTGGACGCCCACGGCAATGTCTGGACGAGCGCGGGGGACGGCGTCCACTGCTTCTCTCCCGAAGGAACGCTTCTCGGCAAGATCCTGGTACCGCAGACGGTGGCGAACCTCACCTTCGGCGGTCCGCGAAGGAACCGGCTGTTCATCACAGCAACGACCTCGCTCTATTCGGTCTATGTCGCGACCAATGGGGTAGCGCTCGGCTGACTGCAGCTCAGTACAACTTATCCAATTGGCATGCCGGCCTATTCATGGCAGCTTACCGCATGGAAGACTGTCGGCCGCATAGTCCTTCTCCGTAATCCGGATGACCGCGTGCCGCAGCCGCGGAGAAGCGCCGTTCGCTCGGCGCCAAGGATAGGAGCCGATATGCCCGCCCTGCCCAACTTGAACATCGTGCCGTTCATCAGCGTCGAGAACATGATGGACCTGGTACTCGGCATCGGGGTCGAGACCTTTCTCGCCGAGCTTGCCGTTTATATCGAGGCCGACTTCCGGCGCTGGGAGTCCTTCGACAAGGTACCGCGCGTCGCCTCCCATTCGCATGAGGGTGTGATCGAGCTCATGCCGACCAGCGACGGCCGGTTCTACAGCTTCAAATATGTCAACGGCCATCCCAAGAATACGCGCAGCGGACGCCAGACGGTGACCGCTTTCGGGGTCCTCTCGGATGTCGACAGCGGCTATCCGCTGCTCATCTCGGAAATGACCATCCTGACGGCGCTCCGCACCGCGGCGACCTCGGCCGTTGCAGCGAAGCATCTCGCGCCAAAGACGGCTGATTGCATGGCGATCATCGGCAATGGCGCCCAGAGTGAGTTCCAGGCGATTGCTTTCAAGGCGCTTCTCGGTGTCCAAAAACTGCGTCTCTACGATATCGACCGGCAGGCCACAGAACGCTGCGCCCGCAACCTGGAGGGGCTCGGTTTCGAAATCCACTCCTGCCGAAGCTCGGAGGAGGCGGTCGAGGGCGCGCAGATCATCACCACGGTGACCGCCGACAAGCAGAACGCCACCATCCTCACTGACAACATGGTCGGGCCGGGCGTTCACATCAATGCCGTCGGCGGCGATTGCCCCGGCAAGACGGAACTGCACCGCGATATCCTGCTCCGCTCCGATATCTTCGTCGAGTATCCGCCGCAGACGCGCGTCGAAGGCGAAATCCAACAGATGCCGGCCGATCATCCGGTGACGGAGCTCTGGCAAGTCATCACAGGACTGGCGACGGGCCGAAACGGCGCCAGCCAGGTCACGTTGTTCGACAGCGTTGGTTTCGCGACCGAGGACTTCTCCGCGCTACGTTACGTCCGCGACAAGCTTGCCGGCACCAGCCTCTACGAAAACCTCGATCTGCTTGCCGATCCGGACGAGCCGCGCGATCTCTACGGTATGCTGCTCCGGCGCAAGAAGCTGACCGAGGCGATCCAGAAACCGGCCTAGGCTAACGCCCCACCATCTCGAAACAAGTCATCATACAAATTGTGATATCTTGTATGTTGACATCGCCCTCGGTTGTGTCCTAGCCATATGAGGAGCCGAGGGAGGGCGGCACCGTGTTTCGCATCTGAATGACATGACCGGTTCGGACGGGCGCAAGCGCCCGGCCGCGGCGCCATGCGTTTTTCGACGCGAACCGAACGGACGTTCACCCGGCACTCCAATCTCCTTGCAACACAAGCACAGGGAGAAGGGAGGGGAGTGAAGAGGAATTCGACTTTATCAGGGAGACTGCCGATCCGCCGTGGAGGTGTGTCGGCTTCGAAGGCGCGAGGGCGCCATGCAAACGGGAGGAAACCATGTTGCATTTCAAGAAACTAGCTATGGTCGCCGCGGTGGCGGCGTTGTCATTCGCGGGGACAGCCGCAGCGCAGACCGTCCTTCGGTCATCCGATACCCATCCGGACGGATACCCGACCGTGGAAGCGGTCAAGTATTTCGGCGAGCTTATCAAGGAGCGCACGGGCGGCCGCTATTCGGTGGAGGTCTATCACTCCGCGCAGCTCGGCCAGGAAGCCGATACGATCGAGCAGGTCCGCACGGGCGTGATCGACCTCAACCGCGTCTCGATGGGACCTTGGAACGGCCTGATTCCCGAGACGACTATCCCATCGCTTCCCTACATCTTCCGCTCGGTGGAACACGCTCGCAAGGTGATGAATGGACCGATCGGCGATGAGATCCTTGCCGCTTTCGAGCCGCATGGCGTGGTGGGCCTCGCCTTCTATGACGGCGGCGCCCGCTCCTTCTACAATTCCAAGAAGGCGATCAGCTCGATCGACGATCTCAAGGGTATGAAGTTCCGCGTCATGCAGTCCGATATCTTCGTTGACATGGTGGCGGCACTCGGCGCCAGCGCGACCCCGATGCCCTATGGCGAGGTCTATACCGGCATCGAGACGGGCGTCATCGACGGCGCGGAGAACAATTTCCCGAGCTACGATACCGCCAAGCATGCGGAAGTCGCCAAGTTCTTCTCGCTCGATGAGCATCTGATCGTGCCGGAAGTCCTGGTGATGTCCAAGCGTAGCTGGGACCAGCTCTCGCCGGAGGATCAGACGCTCTTCAGGCAGGCGGCCAAGGACAGCGTTACGAAGCAGTACGAGCTCTGGGATGCGCAGGTC
Organism: Rhizobium sp. LC145; assembly: GCF_001005825.1. Lineage (GTDB taxonomy): Bacteria > Pseudomonadota > Alphaproteobacteria > Rhizobiales > Rhizobiaceae > Neorhizobium. The sequence continues at coordinate 692,294 of NZ_LBHV01000004.1, read as the reverse complement.
GCCAAGTCGCGCTCCGCGGTGGAAGCCGGCGGGTCGAAGATCAACGAGCTCGACAAGCAGGCCTTCATCGATGCGATGAAGCCGGTCTACGACAAGCACGTCAAAGATCCGAAGCTGCAGGATCTCGTGAAGCGCATTCAGGAAACCCAGTAACGGGTTCCGATGCTCGGGAGACGGGTTCCGCCCGTCTCCCACAAGGCAATGAAAAAAGCGGGAACGGTGATGGCAGAAGCTAAAAGCATCGGGGAGGCGCATGATACGGCCGAAAGGCCGCGCATGAACGCCGTCGTCCGATTGTTGAACAGAATTTGCGACGGTGCACTTTATATCGCGGGCGCGGGACTGGTCCTCATGACCTGTATCGTGTTCTGGCAGGTTTTCGTGCGTTACGTGCTGAACTGGACGAATACCTGGACCGAGCTCACGGCCGTCATGCTGATGAGCTGGTTCATATTCCTAGGCGCCGCCGTCGGCGTGCGCGAGAATTATCACTTGGGCTTCGATGTCCTACTCTATGCCCTGCCTCCGGGCGGCAAGAAATATCTGCGCGCAATCTCCGATGTGGTGGTTCTGGCCTTTGCCGTCGGGATGATCGTCTACGGCTGGCAACTGGTTCAGCTCCAGTGGCGGGCACGCCTGCCGGCGCTCGGCATTCCGGAAGGTATTCGCTATCTGCCGCTGGTGGGAGGCGGTCTGCTCATCAGCCTTTTCGCCTTGGAGCGGCTGGTGTTGCGCTTTTCCGGCTTCGACGTCGATGCCGATGCGACGGCCGAAGAACCGATCCCGGCACTCGATCAGGTCAAGGAGGTCTGAACCATGGAAAACTGGATCCTGTTCGGAACCTTCACGCTCCTGATGCTGATCGGCACACCGATCGCCTTCTGCCTCGGCGTGGCGAGCTTCGCGACCATCCTCTATATGGGCCTGCCGCCGCTCGTCATTTTCCAGCAGATGAATTCCGGCATGAGCGTCTTCACGCTGCTTGCCATTCCCTTTTTCATCTATGCCGGCGACCTGATGGTGCGCGGCGGTATTGCCCAGCGCATCGTTGCCTTCGCCGGCTCGCTGGTCGGGCATATGCGCGGTGGCCTGGGGCAGGTGAACATCGCCGCCTCGACGCTTTTCGGCGGCATTTCCGGCTCCGCAGTTGCGGAAGCGGCTGCAGTCGGCGGGCTGATGATCCCGCAGATGAAGGCGCGCGGCTACGGCGCCGATTATGCGGTCAACGTCACCTCCATGGCGGCGCTCATCGCGCTTCTCCTCCCACCGTCGCACAACATGATCATCTATTCGATCGCGGCCGGCGGGAAGATCTCGATCGCCGATCTCTTCACCGCCGGCATCCTGCCCGGGCTGCTGTTTGCGGCTGCGCTGATGGTGACGGCCTATTTCGTCGCCCGAAGCCGCGGCTACCCAACGGAGGTCTTTCCCGGTTTCGCCCGCGTCGGCTATTTCTTCCTCAACTCGCTGCCGGGCCTGATGCTGATCGTCATCATTTTCGGCGGCGTGCGTTCGGGCATCTTCACGGCGACGGAAAGCTCGTGCATCGCGGTCTTCTATGCATTCCTCGTGACGCTGCTGGTCTACCGCTCGCTGAGCTGGAAGAACTTCGTGCATTCGACGCTGGGTGCCGTGCGTACCACCGCCATGGTGCTCCTCATCATCGGCACGGCGGCGTCCTTCTCCTGGCTCATGGCTTATCTCCGGGTGCCGGCGCAGCTCATCGACGTGCTGAACAATATCTCGCAGGACCCGTTGATGATCCTGCTGCTGCTCAACCTGCTCATGCTGCTGCTCGGCACGTTCATGGACATGGGGCCGATGATCATCATCTGCACCCCGATCTTCCTGCCGGTCGTGGTCGCCTATGGCATCGATCCCGTGCATTTCGGCGTGATCCTGATCCTCAATCTCGGCATCGGGCTCAACACTCCGCCGGTGGGGGCGGTGCAGTTCGTGGCCTGCGCGGTCGGCAAGATAACCGTCTGGCAGGCGATGCGCTCGATCTGGCCTTTCTATCTGGCCGGCATCGTGGTCCTCGGCCTGGTCACGTATATACCGGCCATCTCGCTGTGGCTGCCGAGCGTATTCCGGTAAAGGATGGACATGGCAAGCGACCTGACCGCGACATCAAGGGCCGAGCGGAAGCCCAAGCTCTCCGAGCGGATCGTCGCCGCTCTCCGCTCGAAAATCCTGTCGGGGGAAATCGGTCCGGCGGAGAGGCTGCCGACCGAGAGCCGGTTGACGGAGCTGTTCGGCGTGAGCCGGACCGTCGTGCGCGAGGCGATCGCCAGCCTCGCGGCCGACGGGCTCGTGGAATCACGGCAGGGAGCCGGCATGTTCGTCTGCGAGCGGCCGGCCATGGCGTTCAGCTCGATCAGCCAGGACATAGGCAAGATATCCCATGCGATAAACGTCCTGGAGGTGCGCATGGGGCTCGAGATCGAAAGTGCCGGCCTCGCCGCCATCCGCCGCAATGCCGCGCAGGAAGCGGCGATCCAGGAAGCCTTTTTCGAATTCGACCGGCTGCTTGAAAAGGGCAAGACGACCGGAAGAAGTGATTTCATGTTCCACAAGGCAATCGCGGAAGCCACCAACAATCCCTTCTATGTCGAAGTTCTCGACGCGCTCGGCATACGAGCCATCCCCTGCGACATCACCTCGCCCTGGGGAACCGACAGCACCTTGAGCCGGCAATATCAGGAAGGGCTCCAGCAGGAGCATCTTCGCATCCTCCAGGCCATTTCAGCCGGAGACCCGGAAGCTGCCAGGAATGCCATGCGGCATCATCTGACCGCGAGCCAGCAGCGCTATCGGGAGCGCTTGAACGACCAGCAGACCGAATACCGATTTGGCCGCGCGAATGCGCGTGCTGACCGATCATAATACCAGGAAGGAAGAAGGATTCCATGACCGAGAGCCACATCCGACACACCACCCGCAATGCGTTCGATCCGGCTACCGCCGCGCGGATGGGAAGCGCCGAGCTGCGTGAAAACTTCCATATCGGCGGGCTCTTCGAAGCCGGAAAGATCAACCTCACCTATACGCATTACGACCGGATGGTGGTTGGCGGGGCGACGCCTGCTGGGGAGCCGCTGGCTCTGGAAACGATCCGGCCGCTCGGCACGAAGAGCTTCCTGGAACGGCGTGAGCTGATCGCCGTCAATATCGGGGGGGCCGGATCGATCGAGGTGGATGGCGAGAAGTTTTCGCTCGGACCGCGCGACATGCTCTATGCCGGCATGGGCAGTAACATGAGCTTTTCTTCGGACGATGCGTCAAGTCCGGCGAAATTCTACCTCCTCAGCGCGCCGGCGCATCAAAAACACCCGACCAAGCTCATCCGCATCGGGGATGCCAAGCGCCTCGACCTCGGCAGCCAGGCGACATCGAACGAGCGTTCGATCTTCCAGTTCATCCATCCGGAAGGCGCCAAGACCTGCCAGCTGGTGGTCGGCATGACGCAGCTTGCCACCGGCTCGGTATGGAACACCATGCCCTGCCATGTGCACGACCGGCGGATGGAAGCCTATCTCTATTTCGACCTGCCGGACACGGCGAGGGTATTCCATTTCATGGGAGAACCGACCGAAACGCGCCATGTCGTGATGGCCAATGAGGAGGCGGTGGTCTCTCCGCCGTGGTCGATCCATTCCGGCTGCGGTACCGCCAATTACGCATTCATCTGGGCCATGGCGGGAGACAATGTCGATTACACCGATGTCGAGGTCGTGCCGATGGATGTCCTGCGGTGATTTTTGTAGGGCCGGGTTTCCCGGCTCCAATCCTTTTTGATGTGAGAAACGATATGGCGACTAAGTTATTCTCCCGGCAGAATGAAGGCGAGACGACCGATCTCGGAAGCGGCAACAAGCGCCGCGTCCTCCTTCACACCGATGAACTCATGATGGTGGAATTCACCTTCGAAAAGGGCGGCGTGGGTGCATTGCACTCGCATCCCCATGTGCAGGCAAGCTATATCGCCGAGGGACAGTTCGAGGTAACCGTGGGTGAGGAGAAGGCGACGCTTTCGGCCGGCGATAGCTTCATCGTGCCTTCGAACGTGGTGCACGGCGTCGTGGCGCTGGAGGCCGGCAGGCTGATCGACAGCTTCACGCCGCATCGGGCCGATTTCCTCGCCTGACGGCCGGAACTATTGCGCAGGCGTCCGCCCGGCTTGGTTGCGCAGGGGCAGGCGCCACAGCGCGGAGCGTTTCCCTTTAAGGAGAAGCTGGATCGGCCGCTCCAGACACTCATAGGCGGCAATGCCGGCCATCGTGCCGATAACGACGGCGGTAAGTACAATGGCCGGGATGGAAAGCGCGAGCGCGGCCCCGATCTCGGCCACGACCGAGATCGCGAATGTGTGCCAGAGATAGATGGAATAGGAGCTGTCGCCGAGATAGGTGAGCGCCGGGAACTTTGGGAGCTTGGCGCCGACCTCCACCGCGAGCGCTCCGGTGACGAGCATGATCGCCAATGGCCCGCAGGTCCAGGCATCGAATTCCAGCCGCAGCAGGTGTATCGCGGCAAAGCCCGCTATCGATAGGCAAACGAGAAGCAGGCCGATCCCGGGCGAAGGGAGGCGTCCCGACTGCCAGGCTTTCGCGATCGCCGCGCCTGCCACGAACTCCAGGATCACCGGCGCGGTATAGAAACCGGCGAGCGGGTTTGCCGGCTGCAGCAGGGCGCCGCCGACGACGAGCAGACCGAACAGAAGCGCCAGCGCCGGCAATCGCAATGCCGGTTTCAGGAAAAGGACGAGCGCGAAGACGGCGTAGAAGAAGATTTCGTAGTTCAGCGTCCATCCCTGAACAAGCACCGGCCAGAGGTTTCCGGAATTGGGCGAGGCGACCGGGATGAACAGGAATGATCCGGCGATGTGTGCCGGGTCGAGCTTCAGGTTGGGAAAGAGGCCGAGGATCGCGCCGAGGACCATCACCACAGTCGCTATCCAATAGGTGGGTGCGATGCGCAGAACGCGGTTGCGGAGGAAGCTGGCTGGAGATGAGGCGCGATTGTCGCTGATCGCCATCATGATGAAGCCGCTGACGACGAAAAAGATATCGACGCCGGCAGCACCGATCGTAAATGGCAGGCCCATGCGGTGGGCGGCATGAAAGACAACCACCGCGATTGCCGCGAATGCCCTGAGATATTGGATAGAATAGAGCGTCGGCATGCGGCTAAATCCTTCAGCCAGGCTGCGCGCTGCTGGGGCCGGAAACGAAGGGCTCGAAATGGGTCCGGACGGTGCGGCGCTCGGGAACCGTGAGCTTTCCCGCAGCGAAATAGAACAGGAAGGAGCCGATGTGATAGGGGTGGATGATATCCACCTCCACGAAGGAACGGACGAGAAGCAGGCTCGCCACACCGAGGAGGACGAGCGATTCCGGGCTCCGTTCCACGGTCAGGAAACGTCTCAGATGGCCGGTGAGCGTCGAAAGCAGGATGAATGACAGGATAAGGGTTCCGCCCAGACCTGTTTCCACCATGGCCTCGATATAGGTATTGTGGAAATGGAAGCCGCTGCGCGATCCGATATAGAACTCCTGCCACAGTCTCTCCGCCTCGGCAAAGCCCGGAACCCAGTAGCCCTGATAGCCGACCCCGAAGAACGGCGTCTCGCCAGCGGCGGCAATACCCTGCTGCCAGAGGTAGGTCCTGCCCGTGAGGGTGGAGTCCTTGCCGAAGATGGCAAGGATCGCATCCATAGCCCCGAATTGCAGCGCGGCAGCGCCCGCGCCCGCCGCAAGCACGAGTGCTGCGCCGAAGAATAGCCGCCGGTTGCGGGGAGCGAGCATCATGATGGCATAGAGGCCGGCGCAGAGGGCGACGACGGCCAGCGTCGTGATGACGGAAGTCGCCGATTGGGAGGCGAAAAGCGAATAGGCGGAGAGAAGTCCGACCACCCCGCAGCCTGCGAGCCAGAGATTGCGTGCGCGGAAAACCGCTACCGTTGCGAAGGAGAAGAAAACGCCGAGCGAGGCATAGAAGCCGAGCTGGTTTTTCGAGGCGAAGGCGCCCACGAAGCTGTATGTGCCGTCCAGTGCGTCGTAGTGATAACCGCCGAACAGAAGCGAATAGACGAGCACGAGCCCGCAGCCGAGGATCGCTCCGCGGCAAAGGGTCTCGACAGACATCGTCCGCATGGCGATGAGCGCGCAGATGAGATGTGTCATATACTGGATGGCCGCGCGCATCGAAACCGAAGGCGCAAGAGACCAGAACACCGAAAGGAAGCAGAAGAGCGCGAAGCCGAAGATCCAGAGATAGCGGAAGGAATTGCCCGCCACGCGACGATAATCGACCAGGAGGAGGGGGAACCACAAGGCATAATAGGCCAGAATGGAAACCGCTCCGAAGTTGCTCGAATAGGCGAAGACGAAGAAGGACAGCGCGATTGCCGCCATCCCGTAGAGATCGTTACGCTGAGGTTCGATGAGAACCGACTTGGCGATCTTCATGCCACCCTCATTGCATCAGCAGTTCGGAGCTGACCTTCACGACGTCGCCGGGCCGAAGCTGCACGTGCTCATCGACGGAGACCTCTTTCGGTCCCTGTCCTTCGTCGCGCACAACGACGTATTTTATCGTCGCGGCCTGGCCGTTCGGGTCGAATTTCAGGGCCTCGGCCGATTGCGCCAGAGCTTCCGACATCAGTTCGCGGCTGGTGGTGATCTGTAGACCGAGCTTGTCGAGTTCGGCTTCGGTGTCCTGAAGCTCCTTGGCGCGCTGGGCCACCCAGTCGTTGCGCAGGTTGATCTCGTCCTGGTTCGCCTTGGTTATATCCTGCTTGGCGCGCAGGGTGGCGGTATCGATATCGAGAAGCGTCGATTCGACATCCGCGGCATCCTCCTCGACGGAGAGCCGCCGGGCGCTCGTGGCGAGGCCCTGCTCGGTGAGCCGGCTGACCCTGTCGCGGTCTTGCGTGACCAGTTCCAGCCGCTGCTTCTGGGTCGCGGCCTTCCGGCCGAGCGATTCGACCTCGGTCTCGAGAAGAGCGCGCAGGTCTGCGAGTGCCTTGAGCTGCGCCTCATAGCGCTCCCGGCGGGATTTCATCAGCGCCGCTTCGCTCTCGATGAGTTCCTTGGCGTTACCTGCACTCTCGAGTTCCTTGGGAACATTCAGTTCGCCGGCGCCTGAAACCTCCGCAAGCAACCGGGCGCGGCGCGCCAGAAGACGGCTGCGTTCGGAATCGTATACGGCGGCATCGCCGCGAGCATTGATGAAATCACGGGCGAACCGCTGGCCCGCATCGGATCTGCGCAGCCCTCCGGCAAGGCTCACTGCCTTCAGCACGGTAAGGTTAGGCTTGAAGGGGTATTCCCCCGGAGTATGGACGTCGCCCGCCACGAAGATCGGCCGGAACTCCGCTACTTCCACCGAGGCTGAGGGGAGATTGCGCAGGGCGAACTCGCTCTGCAGCCGTTTCCCGATCTCAGCCGCCACTTCGGAAGTCGTTTTACCGGCGGTATCCAGGTCGCCGACAAAGGGAAGCGAGACGGCGCCCTGAGGGCCTACTGTGTATTCGCCGCCGATCACATCCCAGTTGCGGACGCTACCGTCGGCAGGCTGCCATTCGGCAACCCGGACGCGGATCTTATCCATGACGCCGAGCTTGTAGGAAGTATCCTCCGCTGCCGCAGCCGGGCAGGCGAAGGCAAGCAGAAGGAAGCCCGCTGCAATGCGCAATCGTCCGGAACTGCGGGCGGTAGTGAAGTGGCGTATCATGAAAGAATTCCTTCGTTCAGCGCGGGTATGGCCCCGCGCTAAGGGGCCGTGAGCCTGATCTGAATTGTGCATTCTGCTTCGGCCTGGCCGATGTTCAGTAACTGCCGCGGGAGAGGCAAACGGCAGGTATGGTCATGGCGATGATCCAGACGTCTCGCCGCAGCGACCAGTTCTCGACATAGTGCGTGTCGAAAGCGATGCGGCGTTCATAGGAAACGTCGTTGCGGCCGCTGATCTGCCACAGACCGGTGAGCCCCGGGCGGGTGCGCAGATAATAGACGGCGGAGGAGTCGTAGAGGCCGAGTTCCTCATCCACCACGGGCCGCGGGCCGACAACGCTCATCTCGCCCCGGATGATGTTGATGAGCTGGGGAAGCTCATCGAGGCTCAATTTGCGCAGAACGGTTCCAACCGCCGTGACGCGTGGATCGTTCTTCAGTTTCCGGGTCGCATGCCACTCTTCCGCGGCCTGCGGATTGGTCGCGAGATGGTTCCGCAGGACCTCGTCGCCGTTGACGACCATGGTGCGGAATTTCAGGCATTTGAAATACCTGCCGTTATGACCGATCCGGCGGTGGCCGTAAAAGACCTTGCCTCCATCGGTGAACTTCACCAGCCCCATGATCATCAGGAAGATGGGGCTGAGTAGGACCAGGGCCAGAACGGCCATGGTCACATCGAAACTGCGTTTTGCGATACCACCAATGGGTAAGGAGAGTTCAACCTCGCCGTCGGTCGAAAACGGAGAATCTGCCGAACGTGTCGCGGACTTCATAGAGAAAACTCCATTTAGGTTTTGCGATAGTCGGTGCCGTCGCTGGCATCATGCCGTAACGATGGGATAATATGTCTGTGTTCTGAATTTGATGCGAATGTTCTTTTTTCGGGGCAGGTGCTCTTGGAGGTATGGGAGGGTTCCGAGAGACGCATTTGTACCCGTATCGGGTCGATTAAAACTCGCCTACGTCTAAATGATTACTTGAGTGGGTGCGTAAAGCTCCTGAAAAACATGGTCGGTCTTGAGAGATCGAAGGGTGTTTCCCCGATTTCTTGTATGGGTAAGCCAAGTTTATCGCTTGCTTGTTGCAGGGAATTCCGACCAAAGAATCTTCCCGCTAGGACCTAAGGCCTAAGTTTTTTGCACTGCAATACAATGCTGCAGTGCAAAGAGGCAGTTTGCCGGCTCAGAAGTTTGTAACAAAAGTTGATCGGAGTTCCGGACGAACTCCGCGGCTGAGCCCGCGATAGCCCCAACAATGCGGCCAAGTGGGGCGATAAGATGGCAAAAATGCGGCGAAGATCTTATCGTGATGTTCTTCGCGTAGCCAAGAAAGCGATGAAAGCTTACGAAAGTTTCACGAAATGCGTGGCATGAGATGGGTCGAAAACCTTGAAACATCGCAGTCATCCCAATATGGTTCTCGATGAGAGGAGCCAAGAGGACCGACAAACTGAGAAGATATCGGTTTGGGAGGAAAGTTCATGTACGCACCACGTGTTTTTGTAAGCATGACTGTGGCACTCCTCGCTTTCGCGATCGCCTCGTATTTTATCAATGGGTCCATCCTGACGACTTTTATACAGACCGTGATCTGTGCGGTTCTGTTGCAGATCGGGTATTTTATTGGCGTCCTCTATCTTGTACGTCGCGAAAAGATGTCGCGGCAGGAAAATGCCCCGGATTCGGCAGCAATCAGGCGCAAGGGGGATGCGAGCCGGCACGACGAGCTTCCGGCGAAAGCCGCCGCCAAGCTCGAGATCAGCGATCACTGAAGCAAAGCACGCGAATCTCCCAGCCGGTGGACATAACCCCGGTCTCCTCCATACAGTCGTCATTTTCCTCACTTCATAGTCTGCGAGACAAAAGCGAAGGGAAGTGACATGAACGCCACCTCGACCGAAGCAATCTGCGTCATCATCGCCGCGAAGAACGCGGCAGGCACTATCGGGGATGCCATTCGTTCCGCGCTGCGGGAGCCGGAGGTTGCCGAAGTGGTGGTGGTCGACGATGGATCATCGGATGACACGGCCCTTGCGGCAAGCCGCGCGGATGACCGATCGGGGCGGCTCAACGTCGTCTCATTCAGCCAAAACAGGGGGCCTTCGGCGGCGCGCAATCACGCGATCTCGGTCTCGCGCTCGCCCCTGATCGCCATTCTGGACGCCGACGATTTCTTCTTTCCGGGCCGCTTCAGGCCGATGCTGCAGGAGCAGGGCTGGGATCTGATTGCGGACAATATCGCCTTCATCCACGGTTCCTCGGGGGCCGTGGAGCCGGCCCGCTTCGAACCCCGGCCTCGCCGGATCTCGCTGGTCGAGTTCATTGAGGGAAACATTTCCAAGCGTGGGCTCAAGCGCGGTGAGATCGGCTTTCTGAAGCCGATAATCCGCCGCTCGTTTCTCGAGGCGCACGGCCTTCGGTATAACGAGGATCTGCGGCTTGGAGAGGACTACGAATTCTATGTCCAGGCGCTGGCGAAAGGCGCGCGCTATACGGTGATCGAACACTGCGGCTATGGCGCGATCGTCCGCCACGACTCGCTCAGCGGCCGCCATCGCACCGAAGACCTCAGACGGCTCTACGAGGCCGATCGCGCGCTGCAGGCGGTACCGGGCCTGCTATCGCCTGAGGGAAGGGCGGCGATCGCCCGCCATGAGCGGCATATCCGGGAACGCTATGAATTGCGGGCATTTCTCGACACGAAGGCGCAGTCCGGCAAGGCGGCGGCGATTGCCTGGACATTGCGTCGGCCGATGGCGGTTCCGGCAATCGCGACGGGTATTCTCTCCGACAAGCTGGAGGCTCTGCGCAAAAGATCGGGCCTCGACAGACCCGCTCCCACACAGAACCTCCGCTATCTGCTGCCGGGGGTTCCGGCGACTCAGAAGTAATCGCGCCGGATACCTTCCAGGACGTCGCGGAAACGCCCTTTCTGGCGTTCCAGCGCCTCGTCGGAGCTCAGTTGCGGTTCAGCGCGGCTCGCCTGCCAGAGCGCCAGCACGGAAGGGGCTGCGAGCAGCTGCTTCGCCATGCCTTTGAGGCCGGGCCCGGATGGCGCAGGCCGCGTCAGCACTTCATCGCTTTGCTGGTGGCCGGTATTCGGGGCTGCTGCGGCTCCCTGGGCATCGAAGCGCATGCCCCAGAAACGCGAACGCTTGGCGATCGCTTCCGCGCGGGTCGAAACCGGGACATGGCGGGGCCTATAGGTCGCGCCAACGGTGCTTGCCCAATCGGTCCACTTGAAGCTGTTGATCGCGCGCGAGGTGCTGACCGCAATCCAGGGCACCCGGAAGGCGTCGGCAAGGATCGCGCCGTGCATGGATTCGGCGATCACGAGTTCCGATTGCGCAATGTGGCGGATGACGGATTTCGCTTCGCCGCGCGGATCGAGATAGGTGAGGCCGGCTGGCTCGCAAACCGCCTCCCACATGCCGAATTCGGCCGATTCCCAGTGGGGAACGAAGGTTTTCTGGTGAAGCTTCGGCAGGTTCTGGAATTCCGGCATGTCGGAAATCATGACCGCTGGATCGGTGATCGCGCGCTCCGGCGGAAGCCCGAGCTTGCTGGCGGTCAGCGGGCCGCGCACGCAGCGGACGTCCCATTCCGTCGTGTCGCTCACATCCGGCTGCGCACCGTAGCCGGTGCCGCTGCCGATCACCAGCTTGCGGGTGCCGGCCGGCAGAAGATCAGGGGTAAGAACGGTTCCGACCCCGACAAGCAGCATATCTGGCTGCACCTCCCGGAACCCCGGCAGGAGGAAATCCCATAGCCAGAGATTGAGGTCGTCGCCGAAGTTTCCGTGATGCGATTCCCAGTAGTAGGGCTTCATGATGGCCTCCTCGGGAGGGTTTCTAAGAATGGATGACTGGATGTCGCCATGCGGTCAGCGCCCGGCGCGGCTGAACTTTCCGGCGCCGAGTTCGAAGGCGGCCCGCAAGAGGCCGGGATCGCGAACGGCCCAGCGTGCGAGCAGGCTCAAATCGGGCACCCTACGGCGCTTGACGAGGCCCGCCTGGCTCCACAGGGCCTGCCGCCTCGTGGTGTTCTTGTAGGAGGCGATCGACGCGACGTCTTTCGGACGTGCCGCAAAACGTTGTTCCAGGGTGTCGAGCGCGACCCAGGTATTGAATTGCTGGCGCAGGAACTGGGGCGATTGGTTGTCGATGCTGTGGAAGATGTTGAGGCCCCTGCCGCGGGTCGCACCGTCTTCGTCGCACAGCAGGGTGCGGTTCGCCTTGAGGATGCAATCGCAGAAGAACAGCACGTCCTCGGCCGCAAGGCGCAGCGACGGCTCGAAGCGGACGTTCTCAAAGAGTTTGCGTCCGATCACCATGCAGGAGAGATGCAGGAAGCTCCAGTTCTTCAGCATCACGCTTGCGAGGTCCGGCATCTCGATCACCAGCGGGGCTTCGCTGAGACGTGTGCCGCCTTCCTGCCGCTCGAGTTCCGCCATGCCGAAGTGGTAGTAGAAATCGTCGCTTGCCTGCATCGAGGCCCAGTAGCACTCTGCATCGAAGCGGGTCATGGTGTCGTAAGCGTTCTGCAGGTGATGCGGCAGCCATAGATCGTCGGAATCGAGAAGGGCCACGAAACGGGTGGAGGCCGGCACGTTATCAAGGCCCGTGTTGCGCGCGCCGCCCGGGCCGGCATTCGCCTGCTTGACCACCTTGATGCGGGATTTCTGCTCTTCTTCAAGAGGTTGAAGCTCGATATCCGCGGGGAGGGGTGACTCGTCGTCCACGACGATGATATCAAAATCCTGAAAGCTTTGCTCGAAGACCGATTTCAGCGCGCGGCGCAATATTCCGGATTCTTTCTGGTAAAATGGGATAACAACCGTGAACGTCGCCATTCTTTCGCCCCTGCTTTCTTCAAAGAATTGCCCGCCGAGGACCTCGTCGGGCTTGGGTAAGCGGCAGTTCGTGCCGTATTCCGGTAAACTCCAGCTATAGGAATCTAGATATGCCTCCAACGCAAGGCGTGAAAACGATCACGACCAACGTCGGCTGGAGCGTGCTATCAAAGACCGCGACATTCGGGCTGAAATTTGTCACGGTGCCTATTCTGGCGCGGCTGCTGACGCCGGAGGACTTTGGCGCGGTCGCGGTTGCGCTCACCGTGGTGCAGTTTCTGGCCATGATCGGCGGCGCGGGTTTGACGTCCGCCCTGGTGGTCGACAGGGAAGGGGATGACGAGACCGTCCATACGGTCTTCTGGGCGAATCTGGCCATGGCCTGCCTGATGGCGCTTGCGCTTTTCTGGTGGTCCGACGAGCTTGCTGTGCTGATGGGAGCGGCCGAAAGCGCCTATCTTTTGCGGATCATGGCACTGCTCATTCCGCTCCAGCTTGCCGGTGATGTCGCCTATTCGCTGCTCGCGCGGCAGATGAATTTCAGCAAGGATGCGGTTCTCAGCACGGTTTCCGAATGCGCCGCCGCGCTCCTCGCCGTGGCGCTCGCCTATTTCGGCTTCGGAGTATGGGCGCTCGTGGTGCAACTCTTCTCCTCCGCGCTGATCCGGCTCGTCGGCCTTTATTTCGTCTCGGGCTATGTGCCGCGCTTCGTCATGAAGCCGCGCAAGATCGTTCCCCTGCTGTCCTTCACTTCGGGTATCATGGGCTCCGAAATCGCCAATTTCGTTACTTTCCAGTCGCCGATGATCGTTATCGCGCGTCTTCTCGGCCTCAGCGATGCTGGCGCTTTTTCCGCCGCGAACCGGTTCGCCAGTATTCCCAACCAGGTCGTTCTTTCGGCCGTCATGGGCGTGCTTTTTCCGGCATTCAGCCTCATGGGCGATGACCGCAAGCGCCGCTCGGATGCCCTGATGCTGAGCACGCAGGTGACGACGGTGCTGCTGGCGCCGGCGATGTTCGGTCTGTGGGCCATCGCGGAACCGGCCATGCTGGTGCTTTTCGGTCCCCAATGGGCTTATGCCTGGCCGGTACTCGGCTTGCTGGCGGTTTCGAAGGCGATCGTCACGCCCTGCAGCACCTTCATCCCCTATCTCAAGGGCACGGGGCACGGGCAGGTCCTGTTCTGGTCGGCCGTCATCCGCGCGATCGCGACCACGGTGGCGATCGCCGGGGCCGCCTATTGGGGCGATCTCGTCGACGCCATGGTCGCGCTCTGCGTCGTCAACGCCATCACCCTCTTCGGTTATTCCTGGGCGGTCTTCAGGGTCGACGACATCCCATTCTTCAAGGGGCTGATGACCACCAGCCGTTCCATGGTGACCGCGCTTGCGATGGGGCTTGGCGTTCGGTTCTTCCTGCATGCCTTCGAATCACAGTTAACCAATCCCTATCTGCAGGTGGCGGCGGGCGGGATCGTCGGCGCCGTGCTCTATGGGGTGCTGGTGTTGGTCACCGAACGGGCGCTGCTGCGAAAAATTTTCCAGATGGTTCGCCGGCGTGGAATTGCCCCGGAGAGCGCGATCTCTTCGGCTTGAGTTTGCCTCTCAATTGCCCACATTTCGCCACATTTGAGTCGCGATGGCGCGCGTGCGCGTCTTCCCGCGGGCTCGAAACGGAACTTTTCCACATCACCGGAAATTTATTTTTGGTGATGCTGCAGTGCGGTAGAATGCAAAATAAGCACTTTCGAATTTAATCGAGGTTCCAAGCGTTCTCATGCGACTGGAGGAGCGATTTAGATCATCGGTCGATGCGTTAGGTGACACTATCATGACGGCCGTTTTCGTAAGCCCCTACAATTTTTGCTGCACCGCCACATTTTGTACCAAACTGGATATGATCCTTTTCGTTGCGGGCTCAAGTCTGCTCTGATTGAAATGGCGGTGACGGGAGGCACAGCCCCAAAAGGAGTGACTCGTTTTGACTGTCGATCAGAACATCTCCTCCCGTATCAATTTGATGCGGATCGTCCTGATCTCGGGCATTGTCTTCGTACACGTGCCTCACAATCCGGCAACGAGCCCCTTCCTGGGGGCGAATGGCCTGTTCGACTGGTTGCGGGTTTTCATCGGCGATAGCCTGTTCCGCATCGGCGTGCCGTGCCTCAGCGTAATTTCCGGCTATCTCCTGTTCCAGCGGGGGCGGCAGGCGTTCGACTATGGAAAGGTCTTGCGTTCGAAGGCGAAGACCGTCCTGCTTCCGTTTCTCCTTTGGAACGGCGTGCTTCTGGCCACCGTCCTGGCGATGCAACACGTGGGAATCGGAGATGGCTATTTCCCGGACCTGTGGAGCGCCTCGCCCCGCGAATTCGCGAGCCATGCCGTGGCAGCGGAAGGTTTCCCGATCAACCTGCCGCTCTATTTCCTGCGTGACCTGGTGGTCTGCATTCTGCTTTCTCCCATATTGGCGTTTCTGGTGCGCCGCTATGCGGCCATCACCCTGTCCGTGCTGTTCCTGCTGGCGATCCTGCCGGATGTGACCATGGGTATCGTGCTGAAGAAGTCGATCCTGTTCAGCTTCACCTTCGGCATCTTCCTTGCCCTCCGGCAATTCGATCCGAAAGCATTGGACGGATACGCGCTCGTGGGCTCCATCGCGGTTCTGGCCGCGGCCATGCTGCTCGCCATCGGGCAATATCATACCGGTCCGGATTTCCCCTTCTGGCTCGAGCTTGGCCGCAACACACTCGCGATCGTCGGCGCCATCGGGTTCTGGCTGATGTCTTCCTTCCTCATTCGAAGTTCGGTCGGCAAGAAGCTCGCAGGCACCGGAAGTCTCAGCTTCTGGATGTTCTGCGGCCATTATCCGCTGCTGGTTCTTCTCTGGATGGTCTGGAACCGGGTCGGCAGCGAAGACGCCTATCCCTATTTCTATGTCGGCGCGATCTCTCTCGTCTTTCTCGTTCTCATCGTTTCGAACCGCCTCGTTCTGCGCATGGCGCCGTCACTCTACCAGGTGCTGACGGGTAGCCGGGGGCGCAAGCGTTTGCCTCCGGGGTCAGACGAAGAACGCACACCCGTCGGCCCGAGCGTGGCCGGCGAGGCAATAGTACAACAGCAGAGGTGAACGCCATGATGAACTCCCCGCATTTTCGACGAACCTGCAAATCGGGCGCCCTCGCTCTTGCTCTAAGCTTCGGCATTGCGGCTCCGGCTGTGTCCGCTCAAGACGACGCGAACGGAACGTCCTTCGTCGAGAATTTCGATCGGCTGGATACCTCGTTCTGGTATGTCTCCGATGGATGGAGCAACGGCAGCCATCAGAACTGCACTTGGTCGAAAAAGCAGGTGAGCGTCGAAAACGGCGTGCTTCAGCTCGGGTTCGTCGAGGCGGCTGCCGGCGAGCGAAACTATGCTTGCGGCGAGATACAGACCCGAGCCCGCTTTGGCTACGGCACCTATGAGGTGCGGATGAAGACGGCCACCGGCTCCGGCCTGAACTCCGCCTTCTTCGGTTATATCGGTCCGGTGGACCAGAAGCCGCATGACGAGATCGATTTCGAAGTCCTCGGCAAGAACACCGGTGAGGTGCAGGTCAATCAGTACATCTCCGGCAAGGGCGGCAATGAAAAGCTCGTGCCTGTCGCCAACGGCGCCGACAAGGACTTCAACGATTATGCCTTCATCTGGGAAGAGAACCGTCTGCGCTATTTCGTGAACGGCGAGTTGGTGCAGGAAGTGACGGATCCGGCGAAGATCCCCTCCAACGCCCAGAAGATATTCCTGAGCCTATGGGGTTCGGATACGCTGACGAGCTGGATGGGGCCGTTCTCCTATAACGGCCCGGTTTCCATGAGCATCGACCGCGTGGCGTTCACGGCGCTCGGAGAAGACTGCCACTTTCCTGAATCCGTAGTCTGCAAGCTCGACTGAACGGGTCGGCTCTCCCCACGAAGAATGGAGTTGGAACGAGTGACCATGCATATCCTCTATCTGGCACATGATCTCGCCGATGCGGCCATCCGGCGGCGCGTGCTGACTCTCAAGACGGGAGGGGCGACGCTCACCATCGCCGGATTCGTGCGGGGGGAGAGCCTGCTGGCGGAGGATCCGGATGTCACCACCATCGAGCTCGGCAGGACCGCCGACGGCCGCTTCGCTCAGCGGATCGGTGCGGTGGTCTCCGCCCGTTCGAAGCTGAAAACCCTTCTTGCGGGCGTTCCGAAACCGGATGTCATCATCGCGCGAAACCTCGAGACGCTGGCGCTTGCCGGCAGTGCCGCCTCGCTCTTCGGTGGCGGCGTTCCGATCGTCTACGAATGCCTCGACATTCACCGGCTGCTGCTCGACGAAGGTGTAAAGGGCCGCATTCTGAGGCTGGCGGAATGGTATTATGGGCGGCATGCGCGACTGCTGATCACCAGTTCGCCGGCTTTCGTCGAAAACTACTTTAAACCTCGCTCCGCGCTGAACCTGCCGGTCCTGCTTCTTGAAAACAAGGTGCTCGAACTCGATTCCTCTTCTGCGCCGAGCCCGCCGGCCGCCCGGCCGCCGGCTCCGGGAAAGCCGTGGCGCATCGGCTGGTTCGGAGCGCTTCGCTGCCGCAAGTCGCTGGAACGCCTCGTGGAATTTGCAAGACGGATGGACGGCCGCGTGGAGATCGTTCTGCGCGGTCGGCCCGCCTACAGTGAATTTTCCGATTTCGACGCGATCGTGAAGGCAGCGCCTCATGTCGAATTCCATGGCGCCTATCGAAACCCGGAGGATCTGGCGGCGATCTATGACGACGTTCAGTTCACCTGGGCGATCGATTTCTTCGAGGAAGGGCTGAATTCCGAATGGCTTCTGCCGAACAGGCTTTACGAAGGCGGCCTGCACGGCGCCGTGCCGATTGCGCTCTCCCGGACCGAAACCGGACGCTTCGTTCAGGAGCGGGGCATAGGATTGACACTGAAAAGTGCCGATCCTGACGAACTGGTGACACTTTTTGAAACGATGGATGCCGCCCGTTACGCAACGCTCTTTACCCGCCTCGCATCGGTGGAGCGTTCGCAATGGGTAACCGGACCGGCGGAATGCCGCGCGCTTGTCGGCAAGCTCGCGGCGCTCGGCTCCGGGCGATCCTCACGGGCAACCAGCCCGGTCGTCTCAACCGTCCAATCCTGAGGTGGAAGTCATGATCTCGCGTCCTCTGCCCGATATGAAAGCGCTGATCGTCATTCCCTGCCTCAATGAGGCGGCCAATATCGCTCGCCTCCTGCGACAGTTGACCGACAGCCGCGGCAACATGAATTTCCTGATCGTCGTGGCCGATGGCGGGAGCACGGACGGCACGCGTGAGATCGTCAGCGACCTGAAGGGCGAAATTCCCGATCTCGTTCTGCTGGACAATCCGAAGCGCCTCCAAAGTGCGGCGGTCAACCTGGCCGTCGAGGGATATGGCGAGGGAAGGGACTATCTGATCCGCATCGATGCGCATGGCGATTATCCGACGGATTTCTGCCAGGTCCTTCTCCAGGAAGCCGTCGATACGGGCGCCGATTCCATCGTGGTCGCGATGGATACGATCGGCTTCGGCGCTTTCCAGAAGGCGACCGCCGTCGCCCAGAACTCCAAGCTCGGCAATGGCGGCTCGAAACATCGAAGCGGCGCAGCCGGCCAATGGGTAGACCACGGCCATCACGCGCTGATGCGCATCGCGGCGTTCCGCACGGTTGCGGGCTATGACGAGAGCTTCAGCCATAACGAGGATGCGGAACTGGATTTCCGGCTGCGAAAGGCAGGGTTCCGGATCTGGATGACCGGAAAGACCTACATGATCTACTACCCGCGTTCGAGCGCGGGCAAGCTCTTCCGGCAATATCTCGGCTATGGGCGCGGGCGCGCCAGGAACCTCATCAAGCATCGCGCGATCCCGAAGCTCAGGCAGGCGTTGCCGCTGGCGGTGGTGCCGGTCGCGATCGGCGCCTGTCTTGCCGTCCTGCACTGGTCGGCCGCCATACCCTTTCTTCTCTGGGCGGCCGCCTGCCTCGGTTACGGCTTCTGGATCGCCATCGGCCAAAGGAATGCCTACGGACCGCTTGCCGCGATCTCGGCGATGATCATGCACTTTGCCTGGTCTGCCGGGTTCTGGCTGGAACTCCTGCGCATACCTTCTCTGCGCATACCCTCACGGAGGACGACCGGATGGGCGAGCTGATCAAGCTGCAAGCGCCAACCCGCATCGATATCGGCATCTGCACTTTCCGGAGGCCGGGGCTCGAAGACACGCTCCTGTCGCTTTTCGCGCTCCGTGTGCCGGAGGGCGTCAGAATCCGCCTGATCGTCGCGGACAATGATGCCGGCCCGAGCGCCCGGTCGTTGGTCGATGGCCTGCGGCAGCAGTCGCCCTTCCAGATCGCCTATGTCCATTGCCCGAAATCGAATATTTCGATCGCGCGCAATGCATGCCTTGCCGAATGCGATGCGGACTATCTTGTTTTCATAGACGACGACGAGACGGCGTCGCCGCAATGGCTGGCCGAGCTTCTGAAGGTCGCGAGGGAAACCGGAGCCGCCGCCGTGCTCGGACCGGTTCGCTCGCTCTATGATGCGGAAGCGCCCGACTGGATGCGTCAGGGTGATTTCCATTCGACCATGCCGGTCTGGGTCGGCAAGACCATCAGGACCGGCTATACCTGCAATGTCCTGCTCGACATGCGCTCGCCGGATGTCGAAGCGCGGCGGTTCTCCCGGGCTCTCGGTCAGAGCGGCGGAGAGGACACGCAGTTCTTCTCCGATATTTTCGAAACAGGCGGTGTGATCGCCTTTGCCGAGGGCGCGCTGGTCTACGAACCTGTGCCGGCTACGCGTGCGAGCCTGAACTGGCTGGTCAAACGGCGCTTCCGCTTCGGCCAGACGCATGGGCGCATTCTCGCGGAAAAGAGCAGTTCCTTCGGTGTGCTGAAGCATGCGGTCGTGGCAGGGCTGAAAGCGGCCTATTGCGCGGTCTTTATGGCGGTGACCTGCCTTTCGCCGGTGCGCCGCAACCGCAATTTTCTCCGGGGCGTCCTGCATGTGGGTACGCTGAGCGGTGTTCTTGGAATACGTGAAATTCGGCAATACGGGACTGCGGAGGCTGCATGACGGCGAGCACGGTTTTCCCTGATGTCAGCTTCGTGATCGCCGCCTATAATTCGGAGGATACGCTTAAGCGCGCGATCGACAGCGCGCTCGCTCAGGAAGCGGTGACCGTCGAAGTTATCGTCGTGGACGATTGCTCGACGGACGGCACCGCCGATCTCGTCCGCAGATATCCCGATCCGCGGGTTCGGCTGATTTTACAGGCTCGCAACGGCGGGCCGGGCGCGGCGCGCAATGCCGGCATTGCCGCAGCATCCGGGCGATGGATAGCGACCCTCGATTCCGACGATGCCGTGCTGCCCCACCGCCTGGCGTGCATGATCGCGCGGGCCGAGGCGGCAGGCGCTCAGATCGTCGTCGATAATCTCGACGTCGTCTCCATGGACGGCTCCAGGACGACGATGTTCTCATCGGACGATCTGGAACGGCGTGGGGTGGTGACCCTTCCGGATTTCATTCGCTCGAACGTCATTTTCGAATCCACCTTCAATTTCGGCTATATGAAGCCGATCTTCGAAAGGGGCTTCCTTGTTGAGCACGGCCTCGGCTTCGATGAGGCCTTGAGGATCGGCGAGGATTACATTCTCTTCGCTTCGGCGCTTGCAAGCGGCGCACTCTGCGTCATCGAGCCGGAGGTCGGCTACATCTACCATATCCGCCAAGGGTCGATTTCGCGGGTACTCGAGCACCGCCATGTCGAGGCGATGCTCGCCGCGGACAAGGTGTTCCTGTCGCGTTTCAAACTGGATGCCGAGGCAATGGCGGCGCAATATCAACGCACCAGCAGCCTGGTGGAGGCGAGCTCCTTCCTTACGCTCGTCAACGAGATCAAGAAGCGGTCCATCGGCGGCTTTTTGAAAACCGCGCTCGAAAATCCGCGTGCCCTCCGGCATTTGCGGATGCCGATCGCAATTCGCATGCGCCGGTTGATAGGAGCGGCCGGCGCTCACTGAACTGCCACCCGGACAAAGGGCAGCCCTTCAAGAAAGGACTAAGCAATGGAGCAGAACAGACCAGTTCGGAAAGCCGTCATTCCGGTCGCCGGAAACGGAACCCGATTCCTGCCGGCCACCAAGGCGATGCCCAAGGAGATGCTGACGATCGTCGATCGTCCGGTCGTGCAATATGCGGTCGATGAGGCGATGCAAGCCGGTATCGAGCACATCATCTTCGTGACGAGCCGCAACAAAACCGCAATCGAAGACTACTTCGACAGCGCGCCCGAACTGATCGCGACGCTTACCCGTTCGGGCAAGACTACGCAGGTCACACAGCTCGAAAAGATGCTGCCGGTGGCAGGAACCGTCAGCTATACGCGCCAGCAAGTGCCGCTCGGGCTTGGACATGCGGTATGGTGCGCGCGGGAGCTGGTTGGCAACGAACCTTTCGCGCTTCTGCTTCCCGATATGGTCTCCTATGGGCGCCAGGGCTGCATGGCAGGTCTCATGGAGCTCTACGAGGAAGTCGGCGGCAATGTCATCGCGGTGGAAGAATGCGCGCCGGAGGAAACCTCCAGCTACGGCATCGTCGCAATGGGTACGTCGGTACAGCACGGTTTCGAGGTAACGGGCATGGTTGAAAAGCCGGACCCCTCCGTAGCGCCATCGAATTACTACATCAACGGACGCTACATCCTGCAGCCGGAGATTTTCGAACTGCTTGCCGGACAGGAGCGCGGCGCAGGCAACGAGATCCAGCTGACCGACAGCATGCAGCGTCTTGCAAAGACGCAATCGTTCCACGCCCATCCCTATCAGGGCCGTACGTTCGATTGCGGCAGCAAGCGCGGCTTCATCGAGGCGAATGTCGCGTTTTCCATGCTGCGCGCCGATATGAGGGATCAGCTTTCCGTATCCCTTCCGGAGATTTTGGCTTCGCACGAAACGCGGGTTCAGGCCGCCTGACGGCATTCCGCAATCGAAGGGGATGACAGGGATAACCTGTCATCCCCAAAACAGAGTCCCATAGGGTAAAATGGCCATGGACCAGGTGAATTTCCGATCGAGAGCGGTGTTTCCGAGCGAACCTCGGGAAAACGATACCTTCATTGATCTCGACAAGCTCTGGGCTGCGGCAGTGCGCCGTGCCGGCGTAATCGCGGCATGCGTCGGAGCTGCGGTGGTTCTGGCCGGTCTCTATCTCTTCATGGCGCAGCCGATGTACTCGGCCATGACCCAGATCCTGGTGGACGACGATCTTTCCCGCTATGCGGAGGAAGAGCAGAACGCTCAGACCAGCCAGCAGATCGACAATCGCATGTCGAGTGCGGTGGAAATCTTGAAATCCAAGGCGCTTGCCCTCAGGGTCGTGGATGACGCGGGCCTCGCGGAGAACGAATTGCTGGTCAACCCGCCGCAATCTCCGGCCGCTCTCGTCAAGGGCAGCATCAAGAGCATCGTCTCCCTGCTGACACCCGGCAAGCCGCCGGTTTCTGAGGAGGCGGCAAGGGCCGGACGCCGGGAGATGGTGGCCGCCGTCCTGCAGCAGTCGCTGACCGTGGAACGGGTGGGCCGCAGCTCGGTGATCGCGGTCTCGATCCGCTCTCCCGATCCGCAGCTTTCCGCTATGATGGCGCGCACCTATGCCAGCTCCTATCTGGAAGAGCAGCTCAACGCCAATTTCGACGCGACGGAGCGGGCCTCCGTCTGGTTGCAGGAAAGGCTCAACGATCTCAACACGCGCTCGCAGGAAGCGGCGATGGCGGTTGAAAAATACAAGATCGAAAAAGGGCTGATATCGCCGCGCGGCGAACTCCTGTCCTCGCAGCAATTGTCCGATCTCAACAGCCAGCTCATCGTCGCGCAGGCCGATGCGGCGACGGCCTCGGCGCGCTATAACCAGTACAGGGCGATCATCGACCAGGGGCCGGAGTCGGCTGTCAACAATGCGGTCGTCTCCTCGCGAGATGCCGACAATTCGGTCCTCCAGGACCTGCGCAAGCGTTACACCGCCATTACCGAACGTGAGCAGGGCATCATCCAGCAATTCGGAGCAGACCACCCTCAGGCCGTCGCGCTGAAGGGGGAAAAGAACGACGTCTCCAACCAGATTTATCGCGAGCTCCAGAACCTCACGGGCAGTTTCCGCAACGAATACGAAGTGGCGAGCTCGCGTGAGAGATCGCTGAGGGAAAGCATCGATCGCGTGGCCGGCCACAATTCCGAAGCCAATGTCGAAATGGTGCAGCTGCGGGAGCTGGAGCAGAAGGCGGCGGCGCTTAAAACGCTCTACGAATCTTATCTCGGGCGCTTCGAGGAGGCGTCGCAGCGGCAGTCCTTTCCGATCGCCAAGGCTCGCGTGATCTCCGACGCAGGCGTGCCGACCGCGCCCTCCAGTCCGCGCAAGACAATGACCATGGCGCTTTCCCTGGTGCTTGGCCTGATGGCGGGCGGCGCGCTTGCGACGCTTCTGGAGTTTCGCGAGCGGTTCTTCCGCACGGGTCAGGACGTTCAGGACAAGCTCGGCGTCCGGTTCCTTGGCTATCTGCCGCTGATCGGCGGCCAACAGACGGCCGAAACACCCGGAACATCCGCCAAGGAAGAGACCGACGAGGCGCGGCTGCCCGAAGGGGACCCGATCTCGCTTCGGAAGATGATGCGTATTTCCGTCGATGCGCCTCGATCGAGTTTCGCCGAGACACTGCGCAACACCAAACTCGCTTCCGATATCGTGCTGCAGGGCAGAACCTGCCGGGTGATCGGCGTCGTCTCCTCGCTGCCGGGCGAAGGAAAATCCACCGTCGCAGCGAATTTCGCCGGTCTGGTCGCCGCTTCAGGGCTGCGAACGCTGGTGATCGACGGTGACCTTCGCAATCCCGGCCTCAGCCGCATGCTGGCGACGGAGCCTCAGGTGGGTCTTGTCGAGGTCATCCTGGGGGAGACGCCCTGGACGAGTGCTGCGCGCGTCGACCGCCGCACGCGGCTGACGATCATGCCGATGACCTCGCGCAGCAAGAAGCTTGCCCATACAAGCGAACTCCTCGCTTCGCAGGGCATGAGCAAGTTCCTGGAGACGGTGAGCGAAAAGTTCGATGTCATCGTCGTCGACCTCGCGCCGCTCGTTCCGGTGATCGACGCCAAGGCGTTCGCCCATCACGTGGACGGGTTCGTCTTCGTGACGGAATGGGGTGTCACACCGGCCAAGACCGTTCAGAATGTCCTCAACAGCGAGCCGCAGATCGCCTCGAAACTGATCGGCGTGATCCTCAACAAGACGGATATGGAAGACCTGCATCGCTACGCCGATCCAGGCGCGCCGGAGCGGTTCCGCGAGCGATACCTGTCATACTATGGGGAAGAGGCGAGCCTGAAAGGATAGGCCGGATCCAAATCCGTGCCGACCGAACGAGGCCGCGCCGCGAGGCGCGGCCTTTTCGCTGCGGCTCGCCTGCCGGCCGAAGGTAAGGCGCTTCTATCGGTCAAAAGTCCGATGCCTCAAGGCAAAGGTCCGAAACAGGAACGGCCTTGAACAGCAGGCGTTTTCCGATCAAGCATGAAAGGAGAATTGCCATGAAAAAGCTGCTTATCATGTCGGCTGCGATCCTTAGCCTTGCCTCGGTGGCACAGGCGCAGGAAAGCACGGTCAACGGTGCGGTGGGCGGTGCCGTGACGGGAGCCATCATCGGCGGGCCGGTTGGCGCTGCGGTTGGCGGCGCCGTGGGCGCGGTCGCCGGTACGGCCATCGATCCGCCACCGGACAGGGTCGTGACCTATGTGCGCGAACAGCCGTTGCCGCCGCAGGCCGTGATCGTCGAACAGCCCGTGGTCGTGGGCAGGCCCATTCCGGAGCAGGTGGTGCTGATGCCTGTCCCCGAGGAACCTGCCTATGCCTATGCTGTCGTCAACGAACAGCGGGTGATCGTCGATCCTGGCAGCCGCACGGTCCTTCCAAGAGCGGCGTGAAGTTTCCCTTTCACCGCGAACCTCACGCCGCTCCCTTGTCGATGGTTAATGGCGCACTAATTGAGCCATCCCAAACTCCCTAAAAATCAAGGGGTATTCCTATGCCGGACGAAAAATCGAAAGAACCTGTAACCACCGAGGAAATGGAAGCCGAGCCGGCGCACGACGCTGCCGCCGAAGCAGCCCTGGCGGAGATAACCCGCCGCCTCGCCGAGCTTGCCGAAGAGGCGAAGAGCCTGGCGGACCAGCCTCCGAAGGAAGCCTAGAACCCAAGCCGCTCTTTGGCCACTCTTCTGGAAATACCCGCTTGCCATCGCCATCTGCTCATTCGAGCAGGTAACGGCCTGAGGAGGCCACGTGATGACCAGCACTGCCCATGCAGCCGGGTTCGGCGGGCGAACACAGGATTTCGAAGGTATCGAGCGGCTGCGCCGGTTACGACGAGTTTCAGCGCTCGCGCGGCTCATGGATACGGCGATCCGCGTGCCCGGCACGAACATCCGCTTCGGCGCCGATTCCGTTCTCGGACTTTTGCCGGTCGTCGGTGACGCCAGCGGTGCGCTCATCGGTCTGCTGATCATCAACGAGGCGCGCCGGTTCGGTCTTCCGAAGGAGAAGATGGCGCAGATGTTCGGCAATCTCGCCGCCGATGCGGTCGCCGGCAGCGTGCCGGTCATCGGCGACCTGTTCGATATCTACTTCAAATCACATCGGCGAAACGTGAAGATCATCCTCGATCACTTTGGACTGGATGAGGCCGATCTGAGGCGATCTCCTTGAACAGCACGCTCTGATCGGTGAGATAGCGGGCAAAGATCGGCAGGCTGGCACCGCCGACCGCGCGGGCCTGGGGGCCGACCGCGCCCTCGACGATTTCGGGCATGACGACGCCCTGGAGATCAAGCTTTCTCGCCTCCTCGATTGTCGCCCGTACGATCCGTTCGCGCACCCAGTCCGGAAAACCGCCGTCGATCACCGCGGCGCTGAAATCGATGATGGAAGCCGCGGCCACGATCGCTTGCGCCAGCGCCTTCGCGGTTTCCTGAATCCAGTTTTCCAAGGGCTCGCCGAAATCGATCCACTCGTCGGCCGAGTACCACAGCGGCTCGGGATCGATGCCCTTTTCCTGCAGCATTCTTTCCAGCACGAAAATGGAGGCGATCTCCAGGAGCTGCCGCGTCTCGCCGTTCTTTCCGCGTACGGGAAGCGGTCCAACCGCGCCAGCGGTTCCGGTGCGGCCGGAAAATATCGCCGAATTCAGCACGATGCCGCCGCCGATGAAGGAGCCGATGAAGAAATAGACGAAATCCGGGTAGGAGGGGCCGATGCCGAAGACGAGTTCGGCTCCACAAGCGCTGGTGGCGTCGTTCTGCAGATAGACGGGATAGGAAATTCTGGCGGATGCCTCCGCCTGGAGGTCGAAATTCCGCCAGACCTCCATTGCCCCTTCGGGCGCGCCCACTTCCTTCGCCCAGTTCCAGAGTTCGAAGGGGGCTGCGATACCGATGCCGGCAATGCGGCCGCGCTGCTTTTCATCGAGCTTGGCCTCGAGCGACGAGATACCCTTCGTGATGAAGGCCATGATGCGGTCCGGCAGAGGAAAGGCGAAGGTCTCGTGAAGCTGGAGGCGGATACGCCCGACGAAATCCATCAATACGAGGTCTGCGCTGCGGCGGCCGATCTTGACCCCGAAGGAAAAGACAGCATCCGGATTGAGCTGCATGGGGATGGATGGCTGGCCCACCTTGCCGCGCACGGGCGCGCCGCGCAGCAGCAAGCCTTCCTTTTCGAGCGAACGCATGATGACGGATGCGGTCTGGGCGGAAAGCCCGCTGCGCCTGGCGATTTCCGCCTTGGACAGCGATCCGTGGAGGCGGATAAGCGAAAGAACGAGCCGCTCGTTATAGGCGCGCACGCGCACCTGATTGGCTCCGCCGGCCGGTGTCAGCGTCGGCGAAAACACGGATGTGTGAAGCGTATCCTCCATGGACATTGGCATAACCTCCCGATGCCACGCCTGTCCAACCTTTACGTCCTTCCAATTAATAATTCAATCGGATTTATTTATTGACAAGAATTTCAAATCCCCCTTAATTAGCGGGTGCAAGGGCGCGGCGGCTTGGAGGAAGCCTTGAGCGATTCTGCGGCTTGGACCGCGCCTGATAGTTCTTGAACCGCTTTGTCGGCAATTCTGGGAGGAGAAATCATGAAGAAGACCGTTCTATCCGCCGCCTTCGGTGCGCTTGCGCTGGGTGTCGCCTTTTCAGGGCCTGCATCGGCCCAGGGCGTATCCGCCTGCCTCATCACCAAAACCGATACCAATCCGTTCTTCGTGAAGATGAAGGAAGGCGCGACCGCCAAGGCAAAGGAGCTCGGCGTGACGCTGAAATCCTACGCGGGCAAGATCGACGGCGACAGCGAAAGCCAGGTCGCGGCGATCGAGACCTGCATTGCCGATGGGGCAAAGGGCATCCTCATCACGGCTTCCGACACCAAGGGTATCGTGCCGAACATCAAGAAGGCGCGCGATGCGGGCCTCCTGGTGATTGCGCTCGACACCCCGCTCGAGCCGATCGACGCAGCCGACATGACGTTCGCCACCGACAACCTGCTCGCCGGCAAGCTGATCGGCCAGTGGGCGAAGGAAACGCTGGGCGATGCTGCGAGCGAGGCGAAGGTTGCCTTCCTCGATCTGACGCCGTCGCAGCCCTCGGTCGACGTCCTGCGCGACCAGGGCTTCATGATGGGCTTTGGCATCGACACGAAGGATGCCAACCGCATCGGCGACGAGGACGATCCGCGGATCGTCGGCCACGACATCACCAACGGGAACGAAGAGGGTGGCCGTACGGCGATGGAAAACCTTCTCCAGAAGGACCCGACCATCAACGTCGTCCACACCATCAACGAGCCGGCCGCCGCCGGCGCCTATGAGGCGCTGAAGGCAGTTGGCCGCGAAAAGGACGTCCTCATCGTTTCAGTCGACGGCGGCTGCCCGGGCGTCAAGAACGTCGCGGAAGGCGTGATCGGAGCAACCTCGCAGCAGTATCCCCTGCAGATGGCCGCACTCGGCATCGAGGCGATCAAGAAGTTCGCCGATACCGGCGAGAAGCCGAAGCCGACCGAAGGCAAGGATTTCTTCGATACCGGCGTGACGCTGGTGACCGACAAGCCCGTTTCCGGCGTGCAGTCGATCGACACCAAGGAAGGCTTGGCCAAGTGCTGGGGCTGATGCCCGGCTGACACTCGCGCGGGGTGCTTCGGCATCCCCGCGACCTTTCACCGATTTTTGACAGTGCGCTGAAGAAGGCGCAGCATAAGCCCGTCCCGCCAAGGGTCTTGTCCTGGTTGGATTTACCGTGGGAGCGGGCTTGAGGCGGAGGAAACTCATGAGCGACCCAACGGCGGCCGCGCCGCATCACGATTACGAAAAGGTCCTGAAGGACAGTTCCACCGAGATCGCGTCATTCGACGCCAACGAACGCTCGGCGGTTCAGAAGTTCCGGCATTTCCTGCATACGAGCCCTTCGGCCGTGTCGCTCATCGTGCTCATCATCTCGCTTCTGATCTTCGGATCGCTGCTCGGCACCAAGTTCTTTTCGGCCTTTTCGTTGACGCTGATCCTTCAGCAGGTGGCGATTACCGGCATCGTGGGAGCCGCGCAGACGCTCGTCATCATGACGGCCGGCATCGACCTTTCGGTAGGGGCCATGATGGTTCTGTCATCGGTGGTGATGGGTCAGTTCGTGTTCCGTTACGGCCTGCCGCCGGAAATCGCCATTCTCTGCGGTTTCGGCGTCGGCGCGCTCTGCGGCTATATCAACGGGGTTCTGGTGGCGCGCATGAAGCTGCCGCCCTTCATCGTGACGCTCGGCATGTGGCAGATCGTGCTCGCGACCAACTTCCTCTATTCTGCCAATGAAACGATCCGGTCGCAGGATATAGAGACGACGGCACCGATCCTGCAGTTCTTCGGCAGCACGTTTCGGATCGGCGGAGCGGTGTTTACCTATGGCGTGATCGCCATGGTGCTGCTGGTCGCATTCCTCTGGTACGTGCTGAACCACACGCCGTGGGGCCGGCATCTCTATGCCGTCGGCGACGATCCGGATGCGGCCGAGCTTTCCGGCGTCAACGTCAAGCGCATGCTTATCTCGGTCTACACAATGTCCGGCCTCATCTGCGCGCTCGCCGGCTGGGCCCTTATCGGCCGCATCGGTTCGGTTTCTCCGACGGCCGGACAGTTCGCCAATATCGAATCCATCACGGCAGTGGTGATCGGCGGCATTTCCCTCTTCGGCGGACGAGGCTCCGTTCTGGGAATGATGTTCGGCGCGCTCATCGTCGGCGTCTTCTCGCTGGGCCTGCGCCTTCTCGGCACGGATGTGCAGTGGACCTATCTCCTCATCGGCGTCCTCATCATCGTCGCCGTGGCAGTGGACCAGTGGATCAGAAAGGCGTCCGTCTGATGGCTCAGGAACAGAACAGGCAACCCATCCTCTCCGCTCGCGGGTTGGTGAAGCGTTACGGCCGCGTCACAGCCCTCGACCATGCCGATTTCGATCTCTATCCCGGAGAAATCCTGGCCGTGATCGGCGACAACGGCGCGGGGAAGTCCTCGCTCATCAAGGCGATTTCCGGCGCTATCCGTCCCGACGAGGGCGAGATCCAGATGGAGGGCAAGGAGGTGCATTTCTCCTCGCCCATGGAAGCTCGTGAAGCCGGCATCGAAACGGTCTACCAGAATCTCGCCCTTTCACCGGCGCTTTCGATCGCCGACAACATGTTCCTGGGGCGGGAGATCCGCAAACCGGGCATCATGGGCAAGGTTTTCCGCAAGCTCGACCACGGCGCGATGGAAAAATTCGCACGCGCCAAGCTCTCGGAACTCGGGCTGATGACCATCCAGAATATCAATCAGGCGGTCGAGACGCTTTCCGGCGGTCAGCGCCAGGGGGTTGCCGTCGCGCGCGCGGCCGCCTTCGGGTCCAAGGTCATCATCCTTGACGAGCCGACAGCGGCGCTCGGCGTAAAGGAAAGCCGGAGGGTGCTGGAGCTGATCTCGGACGTGCGGCAGCGGGGCATCCCGATCGTGCTCATCTCTCACAACATGCCGCATGTCTTCGAGGTGGCGGACCGCATCCACATTCACCGCCTCGGCAAGCGGCTCACCGTCATCAATCCCAAGGACTACACGATGTCCGACGCGGTGGCCCTGATGACGGGCGCGAAGGCGGTGACCCCGGAAACCGTGCCGGCATGAACCGACGCCTGGACGATATTGCGGACGATCTCATCGGCCGGGCGGGCGACGCGCGCCGTTTCCTGATCGCCGTCGCCGGGCCTCCGGGGGCGGGAAAGTCGACCTTCGCGGATAAGCTCGTCCAGGCCCTTCGCGGCAAGGGCGAGCAAGCCGAGGTTCTGCCGATGGACGGCTTTCACATGGATGATGCCGTCCTTAAGGAAAAGGGCCTGCTATCACGCAAGGGTGCGCCGGAGACCTTCGACATTCGCGGTTTGACCGATATCCTCACGGCGGTGCGACAGGCTGAAGAAGAGGTTCTGGTGCCGGTCTTCGAACGCAGCCGCGAGCTTGCGGTCGCCGCGGCCCGCATCATTTCTCCGAAGCATCGTTTCATCGTCGTCGAGGGCAATTATCTGCTGCTCAAGGAAGAACGCTGGGCGGGGCTTGCGGGGCTTTTCGACTATTCGATCATGCTCACGCCGCCGCACGATGTGCTGGAGCAAAGGCTGGTCGACCGCTGGCGTCATTTTGGCCTGTCGGAGGATGCCGTCGAAACCAAGGTTGCGGGCAATGATCTCCCCAATGGTCACTTGATCCTTGCGGGATCGCGGACCGCCGATCTGACACTTGCAGGAGTCGAGTGACGCATCCGATTACTCGGAGCCCTTTTGCGAAGCCTCGATCCGCTCCTGCACTTCCTTCTTGAGCTTTTCGCGAGGGTTCTCCGTCAATTTCTCCTTCATTCGTTCGATCTGCCGGTCATCGGCTTCGATCGGGCTGCCTGAATCGTCCGGAATACCGGGACCGCTCTGGGCGATCGATGCGGATTTCGGGCGGTCGTTAAGGCCGGTCGTGATCTTGCTGTTGCCTGGCATGGTGGCACCTCCTTCGGTCTCTCATCGTCAAGACCGGAACCGGCGCCTCACGCGATGGTTCCCGCGCGTCCGACGGAACAGTCCTCCTCTGCAACGGTTGGAATCGCTGAAGGAGGCAAATAATGTTCAGGCAGAGAGAATGGGTTCGGATTGCCGCTGCGGTCTCGCTGATCGCGGTGAGCTTCTTTGCGCCGCAATCCGGCTTTGCCGAGGAAAGAAGACCGGCAAACGGAGATTGCGCCGTGCCGGACGATAGCCAGCCTCGAGATCGCTCCGAATCCAACGGGCAAAATCTTTCCCGGAAGCTCGACCGCTGCAATGGTGAGCTGAAGGCGCCTGATGTCGGCGACAGCGACCTTGTGGAACCCGCTCCTCCGGTCGGCAATACACCCGTCATAAGGCCGAATGATTTGCCGCCCCATCGCAATCCCTCCAACAATCCAGGCGGGGGATAAGCCCTTCGTGGAACTTACGACGTTCAGCCCGGTTCGGCCGTTTTACCCCGCTGAAGACCAAGGAGGCCGCCATGGCTCATATCGATCCGGGCATGAGGGAATGCATCGACGAGTGTTTGAGCTGCTACAGCATCTGCCTGTCCACGGCGATGAAGCATTGCCTGGAAATGGGCGGCAAACATACCGAGCCACCGCATTTCCGCCTGATGATGGCATGCGCCGAAATTTGCCGGACCTCGGCCCATTTCATGCTGATCGGCACGCCACATCACAAGCACACATGCCGCGAATGTGCCGAGATCTGCGCCGAATGCGCAGATGACTGCGAGCGGGTAGGCGACATGCAGGAATGCGTCGATGCCTGCCGCAGATGTGCGGAAAGCTGCCGGCGCATGACGGCGTAACGCACGTGCATCACCCTCTCACAGGCCGAATGGATAGGTCTCCGGTTGCCCTTCGCGGGGATGCTCCGGTCCCAGCGGGATGACCGGAGTGGTCCTATCGAACCAGACGAAAGCGTCGAACTGCCTGGCGAGCGAGGCATACATATAGTGGCTCAATCGTTCCGTTTCGGGCCGGTAGATGACTCCGATAAAGCGTTCCAGCAGCGGTTCCTCGAGACGCTTCCTGAGCGCTTCATCCCTTTCGAAATCCAGCAGAAACCGTTCCTCACCCGCCTGATGGAACAGTTCCTCGAAACTGTCGCGCATCGCGGGACGGATGGTCTTGACCTCCATGTCGCCGTCCCAGTCGCTCGCGGCGGCAACCTCACCCTCATGCGTGCTGAAGCCGATCAAGGCGGCCTGATTGCCGAAGCGCTCGCGGCAGAGCTGACCGATATTCACCTCCTCGCGCGCGCTGCCCATGTCGGTGTGGCGGGCGTCGCCGATATGGGAATTATGCGCCCAGACGACGGCCTTTGCCTCCGGGCTGCGCGCGAAAAGCACATGTTCCAGCGTCTCGAACATATGCGTATCCCGCAGGTTCCAGGACTCCGCCCCGCCGTAATACATTATGCGATAATAGCGTTCCGCGGAAGCGATCAGCCTGGCGTTCTGAGTGGCGTCCAGCAGGTCGTCCCCATCTTCGGAGGCGCTGTCGAGCTGGCGCCCGAGCATTTCCCGGCATTGGGCGATCACCGCCTCCTCGCATCTGCCGTAACCTTCGGTCAGCGCCGCGCGCCCATAGGTGGAAGGCTCGTTCTGCCAGGGGGTCAGGCAGCCGTAACGCTGCCGAGCGATCTTCGCCGCTTCCGCATCGGTCCGGTCGAGATAGGCAAGAACGGCTGAGATCGATGCGCTCATATTGTAGATGTCGAGGCCGTAAAAGCCGGCCCGGTGCTCGGGATCGGCAATCGAGAGGTTATGTGCGCGCATCCAGCCGATGAAATCCGCCATTTCACGATTGCGCCACATCCAGGTGGGGAAGCGCTGGAAAGGCAGTTCCTTCGCCCGCCCGCCGGCACGATCCCTGACATGGCGGTCGATCGCGCTCGCATCCGGCCAGTCGGCCTCGACGGCGACGATGGTGAAGCCATGCTTCTCAATGAGGCGGCGGGTGATCGCCGCGCGGGCACGGTAGAATTCAGAGGTGCCGTGGCTCGCCTCGCCAAGGAGCACGACACGCCGGTTGCCGTAGCGATCGAACAGCCGGCCGAAAGCGGGATCATCGAAATCCGGCAGCACTTCGGCCACCTCGGCGATCCGTTGCGGCAGGGTGGGAGCGCGCGCCGGCCTCAACCGTCCGAAGCGGTCATCTCTCCAGCCCTGTTCGCCGATGAGCGGCACGAAGCGCACGCCGCCGAAATCCTCCTCTTCGAAGGTCGTCGCGCTCATGCGGGTGATCCGGACGAGCCGCTGTTCTCCAGCCGAGCCGATCGGGATGATCAGGCGTCCGCCGATCTCGAGTTGTTCCTTGAGGGCCTGTGGGGCCGTCGGCCCGCCCGCTGCAACCAGGATCGCATCGAAGGGGGCGGCTTCAGGCCAACCTTTGGTGCCGTCGCCTACCTGTACGGCGATATTCTCGAAACCGAGCCGCTTGAAGCGCTGCCGGGCCTGAGCGCCGAGACTGGCATATCGCTCGATCGTATAGACCTGCTCGGCGATCCGGCTTATGACCGCCGCCGCATAGCCGGAACCCGTTCCGACCTCAAGCACAGTATCGCCAGGGACGATATGCGCCTTCTCGATCATCAGCGCCACGATATAGGGCTGGGAAATGGTTTGGCCTTCGCCGATCGTCAGCGGCGAATCCTCGTAGGCGAATTCCTCGAAGCCGGGTTCGACGAAGGCTTCCCGCGGAACCTCGCGCATGGCGGTGAGCACATGCGTATCCTTCAAGCCTCGTCCGGCCAAGTGAACGTCGACCATTCGGTTTCGGGCATAGGAGAGGTCCAGCATGATGTCAGCCTCGGCTTGGAGAAGAAGCGGCTTTCCGTTCTGCTAACATTTTGCAGAGAGATAGGTTTCAGTGCCCAGCCAGATCCCTCTGCCTACCGGGCAGACCGGTAGATGTCGTCAAGCACGCTGGCGACTTCCACCAGCTTTTCGCAGGACCTGTCATAGGTCTCGCCCGCGGCGAGGCGAATGGCCCATTCGGCGGCGGCCCGGCCACCCCAGGCATCCGGCGGCTCAGTCAATATCTCCGTGGAGGTGCCCCGAAACCGCTCAGCCTTGAAATCATAGAACGAGCCATTGACGTTCCGCATCGCGGCGCCGCCATTCGTTCCGAAGAAGCTCGCGCCGATAACAGCCTCGCGGCCTGCCTGCAATCTCCAGGAACAGGCGATCCGCACGATCGCGCCGCTTTCGAGCACGAGTGTAGAGACGGCGAAGTCCTCAACCTGCTCGCTGCCTGCCGGCAGGGGAGTACCGCCGTTCATCAAGTGGCTTTGGACCTGGGCCACCTTTGGAAAATCCAACGACCAGAGCGCCAGGTCCACCAAATGGACGCCGAGATCCATCACGCAGCCGCCGCCGGACAGCGCCTTGTCATAGAACCAGGGCTTGTCCGGGCCATAGGCGTTGTGGAAGGTAAGGTCGGTCGCGAAGATTTCGCCGAGTTCCCCTGACCGGATCAGATCGCGGATTTTGCGCATGGCTTCCGTCTGGCGATAGGAGAGATCGACAGCGAGCAGCCGGTCGGCGGCGCGGGCCGCTTCCACGACCAATCGAACTTCTTCCGCGGTGCGGCCGAGCGGTTTCTGGCAAAAAACAGAGATGCCCTTTCGCAATGCGCGGATCGACTGTTCCGCGTGCCGAGCGCTCGGGGTCGCGATCACAATGCCGTCGAGGTCATAGCCGAGCAATTCGTCGAGACCGGCCGCGAGCTCGGCTGCCGGGGCGAGTTCTCGCGCCTCCGCCACCATTTCGGGGGAAGGATCGGCGATCACCACGGCCTCTGCTGCGCCGGTCTCGAGGATTGCCTTCATCCGATGACGGCCGATCCAGCCGACACCGAGGAAGCCCAACCTCACCGACCTGGAAGGAGAGCGCAGATTTCGTTCCGGGGCCATTTCGTTCATGGATAGATCACCAATGCCTTGAGGAAACCTTCGGGGCGATCGCGCGTGGCGTTGAGAGCCTCGTCCAGTTCTTCCAGCCGATAGCGATGTGTATAGAGAGGCAGCGGATCGAGCCGGCCTTCCGTCACGGCATCGACGGCTTCCCGGATGCCTTGCATATAGACTTGCGCATCCCGCTCATGGGCGTTGACGACGTCCAGCCCCCGCCAGTTCCAGAGCTGCATGTTCACCTGTCGCGGCCCGTCCTGATGATAGCCGGCGATGATGAGCCTGCCTCGTTCGCGGGTGAGTTCGGCGGCGAGGTCGAGCGGCCATTGTTTGCCGGTCGCCTCGATCACTCGGTCGCAGAAATTTCCGCCGGTGAGCTGCCTCACTTTCTCGATGATCTCCCAGTGATCCTTCATCTCGATCACGTCCGCAGCGCCCATCGCCTTCGCCAGATCGAGTGAGAAGCGACGCCGCGAAATGGCGATCACGCGTGTTCCTGCCCTTGATGAAAGCTGCGTCAGCAGGGTGCCCAGAAAGCCGATGCCGATGATCGCCACCGTCTGTCCGGCGGAGATTTCGGCGCGGCGCAAGATGTTCATGGCGCAGCCGAGCGGTTCTCCGGGAAACGGTTTGCCTGCGAGCTGCTCGGGCAGTTTGACGACCGCATCGGCCGGCGCGGTGTCGTATCCGGCATAGGCGTGATAGCTCAATGCGGCGACACGATCTCCCACATCGAGCCCTTCAACGCCTTCACCAATCGCGTCGATCGCCCCCCAACCCTCGTGGCCGAGGCCTCCGGGCTCCGTCGGAAAGCGCATCCATTCGGGCCCGGCCCATGGAGCAAGGTTGGATGCACAGACACCGCACCCATCGAGTTTCACGCGCACCTCGCCGGAACCCGGCTCCGGGACCGGTACGTGCCGCACCTCCAGCCGGCCGGGGCCGGTAACCACGGCGGCCGGCATCGTCCGTACCTTCGTCATGACGCTGTTCATCCTCGCCCCTTCCGGTTTTGCGGAGCCGCAATCTCGCGAAGGATTAATGGCGGAAGCCAGGTTCGGTTCCTGGCAAAGAAGACATTGAAGTTGATGTCAAAGATGAACCTGCGGCTAGCCCCTTCGCCTGAAAGGGAAAACGGCCGGAACATTTCTGCTGAAGCTTTGTTCCGCCCTCGTATGCATCATCATCAACCCTCGAACGACAGGTGGGCTCCGTGCTTCAAAAAGTGCTCATTACCGGAGGATGCGGCTTCATTGGCCGCTATGTCACAGAGGAAATGCGCAGTGGCGGCTATTCGATCCGCATCCTCGACGCGATGATCGATCAGGTCCACGGCGAAGGCTCTGCCAGTGTGCCGGAAGGTGTCGAATTCCTGCGGGGCGATGTCTGTGACAAAGGGGCCGTCACCGAGGCCTTGCAGGATGTCGACTCCGTCATCCATCTCGCCGCCGAAGTGGGCGTGGGGCAATCCATGTACGAGATCGCCCGTTACGTCGGCTGCAATGATCTCGGGACGGCTGTCCTGCTCGAATCCATGATCGGCACGCCGGTGAAACGTGTCGTCGTCGCCTCGTCGATGAGCGTCTATGGCGAGGGCCTCTACAAGACCGCCGATGGCCAGAGGCTGGGGCAGGTCCGGCGCAGGGCGTCGCGGGTCAAGGCGGGCGAGTGGGAGCCGCTCGGTCCCAATGGCGAGGCGCTCACGCCTGTGCCGACCGACGAGGAAAAGCCGGTCGATCTCGCCTCCATCTATGCGCTTACGAAATATGCGCAAGAGAAGCAGGTGCTGATCTACGGCGAAGCCTATGGCGTCGAGGCGATCGCCCTCAGATTGTTCAACGTCTTCGGGGCGGGTCAGGCACTCTCCAACCCCTATACGGGGGTGCTCGCGAATTTCGCCTCGCGGCTCGCGAACGGCCAATCGCCGATGATCTTCGAGGACGGCAGGCAGAGGCGCGATTTCGTGCATGTGAAGGATGTCGCCCGTGCTTTCCGCCTGGCGATCGAAAAGCCGAATGCGGCCGGCCACGTCATCAATATTGCCAGCGGCCAATCCTATACGGTCGCCGATGTCGCCCTGCTGCTGGCGGAGGCGATGGGTGTGCCGGGGATCACGCCCGACATCATGCACAAGGCGCGCTCCGGCGATATCCGCAATTGCTTCGCCGATATCTCCAAGGCACGCGAACTCCTGGGTTTCGAGCCGCGATACCGGCTGGAAAATTCGCTCGGTGAGTTCGCCGAATGGGTGCGCGGCGCGGTGGCTGTCGATCGCGGCGCGGAAATGAAACGGCAACTGGAAGAGCGGGGACTTGTGTCATGAGCGCATCCGGTTCCGCATCCCGCAAGGCGGCTCCGATCGTCGTGACGGGCGGCAGCGGCTTCATCGGAACCAATCTCGCGGAAAGCTTTCTCGCCGAAGGCGAGGAAGTCGTGATCCTCGACAATCTCAGCCGGCCGGGCGTCGAACAGAACCTCGCCTGGCTCAGGAAGCGGCATGGCGACCGGGTGCATCCGGTGCTGGCAGACGTGCGGGATCCCGGCGCGATCGAAACGGCCTTTGTCGACGCGAAGGCGGTCTTCCATTTCGCAGCCCAGACGGCGGTGACGACCAGTCTTGCCGATCCAATCGCGGATTTCGAGGCGAATGCCCGCGGCACCATCAATGTGCTGGAGGCGGTGCGCCGGGCGGGCAGAAAGGCGCCGGTGATCTTCGCAAGCACCAACAAGGTTTACGGTGCGCTTGAGGATGTCAGGATGCTGGAGCTCGACGACCGCTATATTCCCGCCAGCGAGGACGTGCGTGAGCACGGTATCGGGGAAGCTCGGCCGCTCGACTTCTGCACGCCCTATGGATGCTCCAAGGGTGTCGCCGACCAGTACGTGCTCGATTATGCCAAGTCCTTCGGTATTCCGACCGCCGTGCTCCGGATGAGCTGCATCTACGGACCGCGTCAGTTCGGGACCGAGGACCAGGGATGGGTGGCGCATTTCCTCATTCGCGCGCTCGCCGGCGAGCCGGTCTCCATCTACGGCAACGGAAAGCAGGTGCGCGACGTCCTGCACGTGGACGATGCGGTCGCGGCCTATCGCGCCGTGCTTGCGGCGATCGACCGGGTGAGCGGGCAGGTGTTCAATCTCGGCGGCGGCACTGGAAACGCAGTCAGCATCCTCTCCGTGCTGCACGAGATCGAAAAACTCACCGGCCGGCCGCTCGAAACCTCCTTCAGCGAATGGCGCGCGGGTGACCAGTATTTCTTCGTGGCCGATACGCGGAAGCTGGAAAACCGCCTCGGATGGCAGGCGCGGGTGCGCTGGCGGGCCGGCCTTCGGCATCTGGCCGAATGGTTGGTCGAGCATCGCTTCGGAGGCGCGCCGATCCTCGACGAACGAAGGAGGGTTACGGCATGAACGGAGCAAAGAACAAGGCCGGTGTCCGCCGCGTACTGATGAGCCTCGATGCCGTCGGCGGGGTATGGCGTTATGCGATGGATCTGGCCGCGGCGCTGAAGGCAAGGGATACGGAGGTCGTCTTTGCCGGCTTCGGTCCACCGCCATCCGACGACCAAAGGAAGGAAGCCGAAGCGATCGGCAAGCTCGTCTGGCTTGAGGCGCCGCTCGATTGGATGGTGCGCGGCGAGGCTGCCGTCGAGGCTGTGCCGCAGCTGATAGCCGACCTCGTGGCGAGGGAGAATGTCGATCTCGTCCATCTCAATCTTCCCTCCCAGGCGGCAGGGCTCCGCGTGCCCGTGCCCGTGGTGGTGTTTTCCCATTCCTGCGTCGTGACCTGGTTCGCCGCGGTACGCGGTACGTCCGTGCCGGACGACTGGCGCTGGCAATATAGCCTCAATCGGGAAGGCTTCGACCGGGCGGACGCGGTGCTGGCGCCGAGCCACAGCCATGCTCTGATGCTGGAAGAGGCCTATGGCCCGATCTCCAACCTGCACGTGGTTCATAATGCAAGCAGCCTGGAAAACCTGCCGGGTCCGAAAAAGGATTTCGTCCTTGCCGTCGGGCGCTGGTGGGACGAGGGCAAGAACGGCGCGATCCTCGACCGGGCCGCCCGCGCAATCCGCTGGCCGGTGATCATGGCCGGCGCAAATAGCGGCCCCAACGGGCAATATCTGGAGCTTGGCAACGTTTATCATCGGGGCGAACTCTCCCACCGCCGGGCCATGGTGTTGATGCGGCAGGCGGCGATCTTCGTTTCGCCGTCGATCTACGAGCCGTTTGGCCTCGCACCCCTGGAAGCGGCGCGTGCCGGTGCCGCCCTCGTGCTTTCCGATATCCCGGTCTACCGGGAGCTGTGGGATGGCTGCGCCGTCTTTGCTGATCCGCGTGCTTCACAGGCGTTTGCCGATGCCGTCAACGGATTGGCGGAGAATACCGATCATCGGGCCGCGATCGCGGTGAAGGCCTATGAGCGATCGAATGCCTTCACCGTCGAGGCGCAGGCGGCTGTCGTGAAGAGCATCTACGAGCACCTTTTTCGGCGCAACCACACCCTGACGGCCGCGGAGTGACCATGAAGTTCGTCTTCTACACCCATTCGCTCGTTTCGGACTGGAACCATGGCAACGCGCATTTCCTTCGCGGCGTAATGCGTGATCTCGTTCGACGCGGGCACCGGGCACTGGCGCTCGAACCGGAAGGGGCCTGGAGCCGGGAGAACCTCCTGCGCGAACAGGGGCCGGCCGCGCTGCGGACATTCGGCGAGACCTTTCCCGAACTCAAGTCACGGATCTATGAGAATGGCTTCGACCACGAGGCCACGATCGAAGATGCCGATGTCGTCGTGGTGCATGAATGGACCGAACCGGCGCTGGTGGCGAGACTTGGCCGCGCCCGCAGGAATGGCGGCCGCTTCACGCTGCTCTTTCATGATACCCATCATCGTGCGGTTTCGGCCGAGAAGGATATCGCCGGCCTCGACCTCAGCGATTATGACGGCGTTCTTGCTTTCGGCGAAACCCTGCGCCAGCGTTATCTGCGGACCGGCTGGGGCAGGGCGGTGTTCACCTGGCACGAGGCGGCGGACGACGTGTTGTTCAGGCCGATGCCGGACGTGGAAAAGGCCGGCGATCTCATCTGGATCGGCAATTGGGGCGATGACGAGCGGTCCGCCGAGATCGCCGAGTTTCTTGTGCGACCGGCCAGGAGGCTCGGGCTCAGGACCATGGTTCGCGGCGTGCGATATCCCAAGCCGGCGCTTGCCGCACTCAAGGATGCCGGCATCTCCTATGGCGGCTGGATCGCCAATGCGGAGGTTCCACTCGCCTTCGCCTGG
Organism: Rhizobium sp. LC145; assembly: GCF_001005825.1. Taxonomy (GTDB): domain Bacteria; phylum Pseudomonadota; class Alphaproteobacteria; order Rhizobiales; family Rhizobiaceae; genus Neorhizobium. The sequence goes on along the minus strand of NZ_LBHV01000004.1, from coordinate 652,309 downwards.
CACCGGGCGACGATGCATATTCCCCGGCGTCCCTATGTGCGGAACCTGCCGGGCATTCCGACCATCCGCGTCTTCGAAGCGCTCGCCTGCGGCATTCCGCTGGTCTCTGCCCCTTGGGACGATGCCGAGCATCTCTTCCGTCCCGGCATGGATTATCTCGTCGCCCGCAACGGGAAGGAGATGGAAAGGCTGCTGAACGAGGTCCTTTCCGACCCCGGTCTCGCAAGGGACCTTGCCGCCTCAGGGCTCGAGACCGTTCGGGCGCGGCATACCTGCCGCCATCGCGTCGATGAGCTGTTCGCGATCCTCGAAGAAATCGGTACGGCTCGCGTCATGCAGAAACTGAAGCCAAGGGAGGCCGCCGAATGAAGATCGCCTTTTACGGATCGAGCCTTATTTCCGCCTATTGGAACGGTGCCGCCACCTATTATCGCGGGCTGCTTCGCGCGCTGGCGGAAAAGGGATACGACATCACCTTCTACGAGCCGGATGTCTACGACCGGCAGAAGAACCGCGATATCGACCCGCCCGATTGGTGCAAGGTCGTGGTTTATGAAGGCACGGTCGAGGCGCTCGGCCGCGTGGCGGCGGAGGCAAGGCGAGCCGATATCGTCGTCAAGGCGAGCGGCGTCGGCTTCGAGGACGATCTTTTGCTTTCGCAGGTGTTATCCGCCGCCCGGTCGGGTGCGTTGAAGATATTCTGGGATGTGGATGCGCCGGCCACACTTGCCGAACTCCGCGCGAATCCCGGTCATCCGCTGCGCCTGGCGCTTGCCGATGTCGATCTCGTGCTCACCTATGGCGGCGGTGAACCGGTGGTGGATGCCTACCGCGCGGTCGGGGCGGCGGATTGCGTGCCCATCTATAACGCCCTCGATCCCGAAACCCATCACCCGGTGCCGGAGAACCGGCGCTTTGCCGCCGATCTCGGCTTTCTCGGAAACCGCCTGCCGGACCGTGAAGCGCGCGTCGAGCATTTCTTCCTCGAACCCGCTTTCCGTCTGCCGGGACAGACGTTCCTGCTCGGCGGCTCCGGCTGGCAGGACAAGCCGATGCCGCCGAATGTCGGATATATCGGCCATGTCTCAACGCGGGATCATAACGCCTTCAACGTCACGCCCAAGGCGGTGCTCAATATCTCGCGCGCGAGCATGGCGGAAAACGGCTTCTCGCCGGCAACCCGTGTCTTCGAGGCCGCTGGAGCAGGCGCCTGCCTCATCACCGATCATTGGGAAGGAATCGATCTCTTCCTGAAGCCGGGCGAGGAGGTGCTGGTCGCCCGCGACGGACAGGATGTTGCCGATCTTCTCGCCGGCCTCAGCCGTGAGCGGGCAAAGACGATCGGGGAGCGGGCGCTCGCCCGCGTGCTTGCCGAGCACACCTATGTCCATCGCGCCGAGAAGGTGGATGCGATCTTCCGCGCTCATGCCGCCAGAGGGGAGGCCGCCGCATGACGAAACCGCTCGACATCGTCTTCCTCGGCCTGACGCTTTCTTCTTCCTGGGGAAACGGCCATGCCACTACATTCAGGGCATTGATCCGCGGCCTCGAGGCGGAGGGGCATTCCGTGCTGTTCCTGGAACGGGACGTGCCCTGGTATGCGAACCAGCGCGACATGTCCGATCCGGACTTCTGCCAACTTGCCTACTATTCCGACATCGATGAGGTGGTTCAGCTCTATTCCGACCGCATCCGGTCTGCCGATGCGGTCATCATCGGCTCCTATGTGCCGGCCGGTGTCGCGTTGATCGACGAGGTGGTGGCGCTTCGGCCGAGGCGGCTCTGCTTTTACGATATCGACACGCCGGTCACACTCGCCAAGCTCGACCGCGGCGATGAGGAATATCTGGCGCTCAGGCAAGTGCCGCTTTTCGATGCCTATTTCTCTTTTTCGGGCGGCGAGGTGCTGACGCGGCTGGAACGCGAGTACCGCTCGCGTAACGCTGTGGCGCTCTATTGCTCCGTTGATGCCGGCCGGTACAGGAACACGGGCGAGGGCCTATGCTGGGATCTCGGCTATCTCGGCACCTATAGCCCGGACCGCCAGCCGACGCTCGAAAGCCTGTTGATCGAGCCTGCGCACCGGCTGCCGCAGATGCGCTTCGTGGTGGCCGGCCCGAAATATCCCAGAGAGATCGACTGGCCGGAGAATGTCGAGCGGATCGAACATCTGCCGCCTGCAGAACATCCCTCCTTCTACAGCCGACAGCGCTTTACGCTCAACGTCACGCGATCCGACATGATCGCGGCGGGCTGGTCGCCGAGCGTGCGGCTGTTCGAAGCCGCTGCCTGCGGCACGCCGATCATCAGCGATTTCTGGCGCGGGCTCGATGACCTTCTGCCGGATGGCGAGGCGTTGGTCATCGCACGGCAGGCCGAAGACGTGGTCGAGGCCCTGACGCGGATCGACGAAGACCACCGCAAGGCTATCGCGGCGGCGGCTGAGGCGCGCGTGATCGGCGGTCATACCGGCCTTGCCCGCGCCCGCGAGCTCGTAAGCGCGCTTGAGAACATAGAGGCGCGGGCGCCGCTCGCCATCCAGGAACGGATTTCAGCTTGAAGCTCAAGGAGAGTGTCGAATGCTGCAACGGACCCGAAACGGAAAAGGCAAGACCATTCTCGTGGCCGGCGGTGCCGGTTTCGTCGGCTCGCATCTTTGCGATGCGCTGCTCGCCCAGGGCGACCGGGTGATCTGCGTCGACAGCTACATCACCGGATCGGAAGCCAATGTGCGGCCGCTGATGAACCATCCCGAGTTTCGAATGATCGAGAAGGATATCTGCGATCTCCATGACATGGACGAGCAGCTGGACCAGATCTACAATCTCGCCTGCGCTGCCTCGCCGCCGCAATACCAGGCGGATCCTATCCATACGATGATGACCTGCGTGGCCGGCACCGGCAATCTGCTGGCGCTCGCCGAACGGCATGGAGCTTCCTTCCTGCAGGCGTCGACAAGCGAAGTCTACGGCAATCCGCAAGTCCATCCGCAGCGGGAGGATTATCAGGGAAACGTCAACTGCACCGGTCCGAGAGCCTGTTATGACGAGGGCAAGCGTGCGGCAGAGACGCTTTGCTTCGATGTGCTTCGCGCCGGCCGTGTGGACGCGCGCGTCGCCCGCATCTTCAACACCTATGGCCCGCGCATGCAGCCGAATGACGGGCGCATCGTCTCCAACCTGATCGTCCAGGCACAGTCGGGCGAGCCGCTCACCATCTATGGCAGCGGAGAACAGACCCGCTCCTTCTGCTACGTCTCTGATATGGTGGCTGGCCTGATCGCGCTGATGGACGTCGACCCCAATCCCAAAGGTCCCGTCAATCTCGGCAATCCGGGGGAATTCACCATCAACGAACTGGCGGACATGGTGCTCGCCATGGTGCCGTCCTCCTCCAAGATCGTCCACAGATCATTGCCGAAGGACGATCCGCAGCGCCGTCGGCCCGACATTTCCCTGGCCAAGGCGCTTTTGAAATGGGAGCCGACCATACCGCTTTCGCAAGGATTGCGCCAGACGGTGGACTGGTTCTCCACGACGCCTCTCCATCATGAGCGACCGCGGATCAAACCGCCTCTTCGGCGGTTGTCGAATTCGACGGGCATTTCCCTGGGAGCTTGAAGGCATGGATGCGAGGACGAACAGGGCAAGATCGGATCTGGAGGAAAAGATCGCGGAACTGGGCCCCTGGTTCCACAACATGGAGATCGGCGGGGTCAGGACCGCGCCGGATCATTTCCTCGGAGACTATCCCGCCTTCAAATGGGCGAAGTTCAAGCACGTATTGCCCGACGATCTCCAGGGCCGCAGCGTGCTCGACATCGGCTGCAATGCGGGTTTCTATTCACTCGAGATGAAGCGGCGCAATGCCGGCCGGGTGCTCGGAATCGATTCCGATCCGCACTATCTGCGGCAGGCGAGGTTCGCGGCGGAATATTCGGGCTTGGAAATCGAATTCCGGGAAATGTCGGTCTATGACGTGGCGAAGCTCGGCGCGATGTTCGATCTCGTGATCTTCATGGGCGTGCTCTATCACCTGCGCCATCCGCTGCTCGCGCTCGACCTGATCCACGATCACGTCGTCGGCGACCTCATGCTGTTCCAGTGCCTGCAGCGGGGCAGTGAGCGCATTCCCGACCTTGCGGGAGACTATGACTTCTCCGAGGAGGATATCTTCGACCGCCCGGATTACCCGAAGCTCTTCTTCGTGGAGGAGCGCTATGCTTCCGACCCGACCAACTGGTTCTTCCCGAACAAGGCGGCGACGGAAGCCATGCTCAGGAGCTCCGGTTTCGTGATCGAGGCCAATCCCGAACCGGAGGTCTATCTCTGCCGGCGCGGGGAGCGGCACTATGCGGCCGATCCCCCGCCAATCCCGAGATGAGGCTTCAATAGCTGACGGTGACCGCCTTGCCTTCTCTCGCCGCGCGAACGGCCGCATCCGCGAGCGTCAGCGCGATCAACCCGTCCTCCGCTGTGGGCGAAGGCGGCGTGCCACCCTCCAGGTTGTCGATGAAGGCGGAGATTTCCGCGGCATAGGCCGCCGTGTAGCGCGTCATGAAGAAATCATGCAGCGGCGGGCGGGTATAGCCGTCTTTGGTGGCGAGCTCGATCGATACCGGCCGCTGGTTTTCCGCTGAAACCGAGCCGAGCGAGCCGTGCACCTCGATGCGCTGATCGTAGCCGTAGCTTGCGCGCCGCGAATTCGAGATCACGCATTGCCGTCCGCTCGCCGTCGTGAGGATCAGGCTCGCGCTGTCGTAGTCGCCGAGTTCGCCAATCTTGGGATCGACGAGCACGGAGCCCGAGGCCATGACGCTGACGATCTCTTCCCCGAGCAGGAAGCGGGCCATGTCGAAATCATGAATGGTCATGTCGCGGAAGATGCCGCCGGAGACCTTGATATATTCCGCGGGCGGCGGGCCTGGATCGCGGCTGGTGATGGTCACCATTTCCACCGTGCCGATCTTTCCGTCGTCGATTGCCTGGCGCACGGCGCGGAAATGCGGGTCGAAGCGGCGGTTGAAGCCGAGCATGACCTTGGCGCCGGTCTTGCGCACCGTTTCTAGGCAGGCTCTCGCACGAGCTACGTCGAGATCAATTGGCTTTTCGCAGAAGATCGCCTTGCCGGCCTTGGCGAAACGCTCGATCAGGTCGGCATGGGTATTCGTGGGGGTGCAGATGATGACCGCATCGATCGCCGGATCGGCTTCTACCGCATCCACCGTGCTGACCCGGCAGCCGGCGCCGTCGGCGATCGCCTGAGCCGCCGCAGGCATGGCGTCCACGACCGCGACGAGCTTCGCCCGCTTGTCCTCCGCGATCGCGCGGGCATGCACCTTGCCAATGCGCCCGGCTCCGAGCAGCGCCAGTTTCGTCACCATGTGTCTCCTCTCAAGGATGCCTGAGCCATTCCATTCAAAGCCGTCTTCTGCTTGCGCCATAGGCCCGAACTGATAGTGCTCGAATTGTCCAAATCTCGATTTGGAATATATGTTCTATTTTGCTAGATTGCGATTTCGTTCATGTCAAGCGGTGAAACGGGAAGTGAAGTCATGGGAGAGACCGGCGGGCCGGCCACCATCAAGGCGTTCGAGGAGCGCTTGCTGGAAGTGTCGGAAGACCTTCCGAAGCGTTTGCGCCAATGCGCCGACTATGTTGCGGCCAACAAGGACCGCATTGCTGTCTCCACGGTGGCGGAGATGGCGGAAGGAGCCGGCGTCCAGCCTTCCGCGTTCATGCGCTTTTGCCAGATTCTCGGCTTTTCCGGCTTTTCGGAAATGCAGCGGCTGTTTCGCGATTCCTATGTGGGCGGCTGGCCGGACTATTCGACGCGCCTGCATCATCTGCGGGAAAAGGCGGAGGGCAGCCCCTCTGCGCTGCTTGCAGAGTTCGTGGAGGCGGGGCGCGCTTCGCTGGAAAACCTCCTGAAGACGATCGAGCCGCAGACCATAGAACAGGCGGTGCAGGCGCTCGCCGGCGCCCATATGATCCATATCATCGGGCTGAGGCGTTCCTTTCCCGTTGCCAGCTATATGGCTTACGCCTTCGAGAAGATGGATGTGCCGGCCATGCTGCACAGCGCCGTCGGTCGTCTCGACAATCGCAATGCCATCCGCTCCGGGGATGTGCTGCTCGCCATCACCTTTTCCCCTTATTCGTCCGAGACCATAGAGCTCGTGGAGTCGGTAAGGGAACGCGGCATTCCGGTGGTGGCGCTCACGGATACGATCGTCAGCCCTTTGCGGAAATTCGATGCGATTGCGCTCTCTGTCTCGGAGGTGGATTTCGGCGCTTTCCGCTCGCTTTCGGCGACCCTCTGTCTCGCGATCGCGCTTTCGGTTGCTGTCGGGACACGACGGTCTGGCTGAATATTCATATTGAAATGTGAAAAAATGGAATTTATAGTCTATTATTGACAGTGTCCGGAATTGCCGAACGGAGGGGCGGTTCCGGAAGCGGGCTTCGCCGTCGGCAGGGAGGGAACTTTGACGCCACTCGATCTCATCACGATCGGCAGATCGTCCGTCGATCTCTATGGCGCTCAGGTCGGCGGACGCCTGGAGGACATGGCTTCCTTCAACAAATATATCGGAGGTTCGCCGACCAATATCGCCGCGGGCGCTGCCCGGCTTGGGCTCAGATCGGCGGTGATCACGCGGGTCGGCGCAGAGCATATGGGCCGCTTCATCCGCGAACAGCTCATCCGCGAAAATGTCGATGTCCGCGGGGTCAAGACCGATCCGGAACGGCTGACAGCGCTGGTTCTGCTCGGCATTCGCGACGAGCATCAGTTCCCGCTGATCTTCTACCGCGAGAACTGCGCCGACATGGCGCTTTGCGAGGACGATATCGATCCGGCCTTCATCGCCGAGGCGCGTTGCGTCTGCGCCACCGGCACGCATCTGTCCCACCCGAATACCGAAGCGGCCGTATTGAAGGCCTTGCGGCTTGCAAGGGAGAACGGCGCCCGTACCGCGCTCGATATCGATTACCGCCCCAATCTCTGGGGGCTTGCGGGGCACGAGGCGGGCGAAAGCCGCTTCATCGAATCTCGCAAGGTGACTGCCAAGCTGCAATCCACGCTTCATCTTTTCGACCTGATCGTCGGCACGGAGGAGGAATTCCATATCGCCGGCGGCTCTACCGATACGCTGGATGCGCTGAAGGCGGTGCGCAGAGTTTCGAATGCGGCGCTGGTCTGCAAGCGCGGGCCGCTCGGCGCGGTGGTTTTCGAGGGCCAAATTCCGGGCAGCCTGGACGACGGGCAAACCGGGCAGGGCTTCCCGATCGAAGTCTTCAACGTGCTCGGCGCCGGTGACGGCTTCATGGCCGGCCTCATGAAGGGCTGGCTCACCGGCGAGGATTGGCCGACGGCTTTGAAATACGCGAATGCCTGCGGTGCTTTCGCGGTTTCGCGGCATGGCTGCACGCCCGCCTATCCAAGCTGGGAGGAGCTGCAGTATTTCTTCCGCACCGGCATACAAAACAAGGCGCTGCGCAAGGACGCGGCGCTGGAACAGGTTCACTGGTCCACCACGCGCACAGGCGACTGGCCGGAAATCCGGGTTTTCGCGTTCGATCATCGCATGCAACTGGAAGCCATCGCCAAGGAAGCCGGGAAAGAACAGGCCTTGATCGACGACTTCAAGGCGCTCTGCCTCAGGGCCGCACTGGAGGTTTCGGGGGACCGGCACGGCTACGGCATTCTCTGTGACAACCGCCTTGGGCGCGAGACCCTCTACAAGGCGACGGGGACCGGTCTCTGGATCGGCCGGCCGGTCGAATGGCCGGGGTCGCGACCGCTGACGCTTGAGCCGGAGCTTGGCCCCGATTTCGGCGGGCTCAACGAATGGCCGCTCGATAACGTCGCCAAGGTGCTCTGCTTCTATCATCCGGACGATGCGCGGCAGATGCGAGCCGAGCAGGAAGCCGTCATCCAGCGCCTCTTTGCGGCGACGCGTCGGAACCGGCTGGAAATGCTGCTGGAAGTCATTCCCTCCAAGGTTGGCCCGACGGATGACCGGACGGTGGCGCGGGTGATCGAGCGTTTCTACGAAATCGGCATCTATCCGGACTGGTGGAAGCTCGAGCCGATGAAGACCGAAGCTTCCTGGGCCAATGCCTGCGAAGCGATCCTGAAGCACGATCCCTATACGCGTGGTATCGTTGTGCTTGGTCTCGATGCGCCGATGGCGGAGCTCAGGGAGAGCCTCAAGACGGCCGCACGCTTCGATCTCGTCAAAGGTTTTGCTGTGGGGCGAACGATCTTCGGCGAGGCTGCGCGGCGATGGTTTGCGGGCGAGATCGGCGACGAGGAGGCGGTGGCCGATATGGCAGGCAAATACCGCGACCTCTGCATGTTCTGGGATGCGGTTCGCGCGGAGGCGAAAAGCGGAAAGGGAGAGACAAGATGAAAACCGTGAGGCTGACGGCGGCGCAGGCGATGGTGCGCTACCTCGCCAATCAGATGACCGAGGAGGGCGTGCCCTTCATTTCCGGCGTGTGGGCGATCTTCGGCCACGGCAATGTCGCAGGCATCGGCGAGGCGCTCGCAGGCGTCCAGGATGAGCTTCCGACCTATCGCGGCCAGAACGAGCAGTCCATGGCGCATGCGGCGATCGCCTATGCCAAGCAGCTTTGCCGCAAGCGAGCCATGGCGGTGACGTCCTCGATCGGACCGGGTGCTGCCAATATGGTGACGGCGGCGGCGCTCGCGCATGTGAACCGTTTGCCGGTGCTATTCATTCCGGGCGATGTCTTTGCCAATCGCGGGCCCGATCCGGTGCTGCAGCAGATTGAGGATTTCAGCGACGGCATCGCCACCGTCAACGATTGCTTCCGACCGGTCAGCCGTTATTTCGACCGTATCAGCCGGCCGGAACACCTGTTAACCGCGCTTCCGCGCGCCATGCGGGTGATGACCGATCCGGCCGATTGCGGCCCGGTGACGCTCGCCTTCTGCCAGGATGTGCAGGCCGAAGCTTATGATTATCCCGAGAGCTTCTTCGAGAAGAAGGTTTGGCACTGGCGGCGGCCGAGGCCGGACGAGAGCGAGCTGAAACGTGCCGTTGAGGCGATCAGGACCGCGAAACATCCGGTCATCGTGGCAGGCGGCGGCGTGCATTACTCCGGTGCGACGGAGGTGTTGCAGGATTTTGCCGCCAGGTTCTGCATTCCGGTGGTCGAGAGCCAGGCCGGCAAATCCGCACTGCCATGGGACCATGCCTGTAACTTTGGGCCCGTGGGCGTGACCGGTGCCACGAGCGCCAATGCGGTCTGCGAGAATGCCGATCTGGTGATCGGTGTCGGTACGCGATTCCAGGATTTCACCACCGGCTCCTGGGCGCTCTTCAAGAACCCGAAGCGGCGCATCCTTTCCTTGAACGTCCAGTCCTATGACAGCGTCAAGCATGAGGCCATTCCGCTTGTCTCCGACGCGAAAGTGGGCCTTGAGCTGATCAGCGCCGCGCTCGGCGAACATCGCTTCGAGGCGCCGGATGGCCGGCTGAAAGCCGAGTGGTTCGCGAAGGCCGACGCGGTGACGGCTGCGCCGAAGGAAGGCAACGTGCTGCCGACGGACATGCAGGTGATCGGCGCCGTACAGCGCGCCTCGCGCGACAATACCGTGGTCATGTGCGCCGCCGGCACCATGCCTGGAGAGCTGCACCAGCTCTGGAAGGCGGGCAGGCCGCTTTCCTATCACATGGAATACGGCTTTTCCTGCATGGGCTACGAGATCGCCGGCGGGCTCGGTATCAAGCTGGCGGAACCGGACCGCGACGTGATCGTGATGGTGGGCGACGGCTCCTACATGATGATGAATTCGGAGTTGGCAACCGCGGTTGCCATGGGCATGAAGATCACCGTGGTGGTTACCGACAATCGCGGCTACGGCTGCATCAACCGCCTGCAGATGGCGACCGGCGGGGCAGAGTTCAACAACCTCTACAAGCACACCAGCCAGGCCAATCCGATGCAGATTGATTTTGCCGCGCATGCCGCCTCCATGGGAGCGGGCGCGCGTAAGGTCTCGACCATCGCGGAACTGGAAACGGCGCTTGCCGAGGCGCGGGAGGCCGAGGCCGCAAGCGTGATCGTCATCGATACCGATCCTTATCCGACGCCGGATGCGGGCGGCTTCTGGTGGGATGTGGCGGTGCCGGAGGTTTCGGCGCGCAGGGAAGTGAACGAGGCTCGCGCCGCTTATGAGACTGCGCTGAAGGAAAGACGATAAGATGATTTTGTATGGCACCAATCCCATTGCCTGGTCGAACGACGACGACCGCACGCTCGGCGCTCACATCAGCCTCGACCAATGTCTAGACGAGGCCTCGAAGATCGGCTTCGACGGCATCGAAAAGGGCCATAAGTTCCCGCAGGAGCCGGATGCGCTGAAGGCGGTGCTGGAGCCGCGCGGGCTGCGTTATGTCTCCGGTTGGCACTCGCTGAACCTGCTGACCAACTCGATCGAGGAGGAGAAGGCGGCGATGCAGCCGGCGCTCGATCTTCTGAAGGCGATGGGCTCGAAAGTCATCATCGTCTGCGAAACGTCGAACGCTATCCATGGCGACGATGGCAAGGCGTTGAACGACCGGCCGCGCCTTGCGGAAGACCGATGGCAAGCTTTCGGCGCGGGCGTCGAGGCACTGGCGGAGTTTGCCGCAGGGCAGGGCATCACGCTCGTCTACCATCATCATATGGGCACGGTGGTCGAGAGCGAGGACGAGATCGACAGGCTGATGCTGCACACCGGCCCGCATGCGAAACTGCTGCTCGATACCGGCCATTGCCTCTTCGGCGGCGGAAATCCGGAGCGTGCCGCCCGAAAGCACATGGCGCGCGTCGGGCATATCCATGCCAAGAACGTGCGGCCGGAGATCGCCGCCCAAGTGCGGGAGGAGGGGCTTTCCTTTCTTGAGGGCGTGCGGCGCGGCGTCTTCACCGTGCCGGGCGATGCGGCAGGCGGTGTCGAGTTCACGCCGGTCCTTCGGATTGCAACCCAGCACGGCTACCAGGGCTGGCTGGTGATCGAAGCGGAGCAGGACCCGGATGTCCGCAATCCCTTCGAATACCAGAGCATGGGCCTTTCCTCGCTCAAGGCGATGGCGCAGGCAGTCGGCCTCGACAAGGGGCCGGCGGAGGAGGCGAGAGCATGACCAACCTGTTGCGCAAACCGAAGGGCACCAGCGGCAAGGTGCACGATGTGACGCCGAAGGATGCCGGCTGGGGTTATGTCGGCTTTGGGTTCTACAAGCTGAAACCAGGCGAAAATGCCGCCGAGCAGACCGGCGAGACGGAAGTGATCCTCGTTCTGGTGGAAGGCAAGGCGGAGATTTCCGGCGGCGGCAAGGATTTCGGCGAACTCGGCGACCGCATGAACGTCTTCGAGCGCAAGGCGCCGCATTGCGTCTACATTCCCGCCGGAGCCGAATGGAACGCGACCGCCACGACCGATTGCCAGCTTGCCGTCTGCACCGCGCCGGCCAAGCCCGGCCGGGAGGCGCGCGTGATCGGTCCCGAGGGGCTTTCGCTCACCGAGCGCGGCAAGGGCGCCAATACACGCTATATCTTCCCGATCGCCATGGAAGAGCGCGATGTTGCTGAGAGCCTGCTCGTCACGGAAGTCTTCACGCCCTCGGGCAACTGGTCATCCTATCCACCGCATCGGCATGACGAGGACAACTATCCGGAGATGACCTATCTGGAGGAAACCTATTATCACCGGCTCAATCCGGCGCAGGGTTTCGGTTTCCAGCGCGTGTTCACGGAGGACGGATCGCTGGATGAGACCATGGCGGTCGCGGATGGGGATCTTGTTCTGGTGCCGAAGGGGCACCATCCCTGCGGCGCGCCCTATGGCTACGAAATGTATTATCTCAACGTGATGGCCGGGCCGATCCGCAAATGGCGGTTCAAGAACCATCCGGATCATGACTGGATATACCGGCGCGACAACCCCTGACGCGCCGGCCTGAATATCTTCGGCATCGGAATTGGGAGGATGAGATGGCTGGCTTGGGTGTCGGGCTGATCGGGACCGGCTATATGGGCAAGTGCCATGCGCTGGCCTGGAATTCGGTGGCGAGCGTCTTCGGTGATGTCGAGCGGCCGCGGCTGGTGGCGCTTGCGGAGGTCGATGCCGATCTTGCGGCCCGCAAGGCGGCGGAACTCGGCTTCGCCACCTCGACCGGTAACTGGCGCGACGTGATCGCCGATCCGGCTGTCGATATCGTCTCCGTCACCACGCCGAATGCCTTCCATGCCGAAATGGCGATCGCAGCACTCGAGGCCGGCAAGCATGTCTGGTGCGAAAAGCCGATGGCGCCGCTGCTTGCCGATGCGGAGCGCATGCAGGCCGCGGCCAAGCGGTCCGGCAAGGTGGCCGCGATGGGCTACAATTATATCCAGAACCCGATGATCCGCCATATGAAGGCGTTGATCGCCGAGGGAGCTGTCGGCGCGGTCAACCACGTCCGGGTCGAGATGGACGAGGATTTCATGGCCGATCCGCAGGCGCTCTTCTATTGGAAGAGCGAGGCGTCATCCGGCTATGGCGCGCTCGACGACTTCGCCGTGCATCCGCTTTCGTTGCTCTTTACGCTGTTCGGCCATGTGGACGCGGTCATTGCCGATATGGTGAAGCCCTATGCGGAGCGGCCGCTTGCCGGCGGCGGCAAGCGCGCCGTCGAGAACCACGATGTGGCGAGCGTTCTGGTGCGTCTCCAGGGCGGTGTCTCGGCCGTGCTGATGGCGAACCGCTCCGCCTGGGGTCGCAAGGGCCGCATCGCGCTGCAGATCTTCGGGTCGGAAGGTTCGATCCTTTTCGACCAGGAGCGGATGAACGAGTTCGAGCTTTACCAGAACAAGGGCGGCAAGGCCGAGCACGGCTTCCGCAAGGTACTCGCCGCGCCGGAGCACGCTCCGTATAATCGCTTCATCCCGGCCCCCGGCCACGGCCTTGGCTTCAACGATCTGAAGATCATCGAATGCCGGGAATTGATCTCGGCGATCAAGGGCGAGAAGGCGCATCTCATCGGCTTCGACGATGGTCTCAGGATCGAGCGCAGCGTGCATGCCATGGCCCGTTCATTCACCGAACAGCGCTGGATTTCGGTCGAGGTGTGATTTCTCTCCATACTCCCTAAACTCAAAAAAGCCGCCTCTCGGGCGGCTTTTTTTGAGTTACGGTCCAAAAAGAAAGCGGCGCCGAAGCGCCGCAGTTGGGAGGAGGGCTTGAAGCAGTTTTAAACCTTGGCTCGCTTCTTCTGGCGGTAGACGTCGGTCACCACGGCGGCGACGATAATCATGCCTTTGACGATTTCCTGATAGTAGGCGTCCACGCGCAGGAAAGTGAAGCCGGAGGTCATGACACCGAGGATGACGGTGCCGATCACAGTGCCGGTGATGCGCCCCGCGCCGCCGGCGAGCGAGGTGCCGCCGATGACGGCTGCCGCAATGGCGTCGAGCTCGTACATCACGCCCATGCCTGCCTGTGCCGTCTGAGCGCGCGCCGCCGTCACCACGCCTGCAAGGCCCGCCAGCATGCCGGCGATCGCATAGACCTTCACGAGGTGCGCTTCGATATTGATGCCGGAGACGCGGGCCGCCTGCACATTGGCGCCGATCGCATAGGTGAATTTGCCGTAGCGGGTATAGCGCAGCGCGATGTGGAAGATGATCGCCACAGCCAGGAATACGACGACCGGCCAGATGCCCGTTCCGATAAAGGTGAAGTTCTCGGTCAGGCCGGAGACCGGCTGGCCTTTGGTGTACCATTTGGAAATGCCGCGGGCCGTCACCATCATGCCGAGGGTTGCGATGAAGGGCGGTATTTTCGTCCTGGCTATGAGCTGGCCGTTGATGAAGCCGGCCAGCAGGCCCGCGATGATGCCGACGCCGATCGGCACGAAGAAGGGCATGTCGGTGAGGCTCGGATAGAGCGCCCGCGGCCAGGTGGAGGACTGGGCGACACTGGCGGACAGCATTGCCGTCATGCCGACCACCGAGCCGGAGGAAAGATCAATGCCGCCGGTGATGATGACCTGCGTCACGCCGACGGCGATGATGCCGATAACCGAAACCTGCAGGATCATGATCGTCAGGCGCTGCTGGTTGAAGAGGAAGCTCTGGCCGACGAAGATCCAGCCGAGCAGCTCGTAGACGAGCGCTATGGCGATCAATACGAGAAAGATGTTCGCTTCGGGCGGCATGCGCCGCCGACGTCGCGCCGGGGTTACCTTGAGATTGCCTTTGGCGGCAGCGTCCGTGCTCATTGTCTTCTCCTCCTGAAGTCTTCGTTGGCGTCAGCGCGAGGCGAGATCCATGACCTTGATCTGCGTCGCTTCCGCCCGATCGAGGAAGCCGGTCACCCGGCCCTCGTGCATCACCATGATCCGGTCGCTCATGCCGAGGATTTCCGGCATTTCCGAAGAGATCATGATGACCGCCACCCCGGTGCGGGCCATTTCGCAGACGAGACGGTGGATCTCCGCCTTGGCGCCGACATCGATGCCGCGTGTCGGCTCGTCGAGAATGAGGATACGCGGATGGGTGAGCATCCAGCGGCCGATCAGCACTTTCTGCTGGTTGCCGCCGGAAAGGTTCTCCACCCGCTCGGCGAGGCTCGGCGTTTTGACGCGCAGCTTGCGGCACATCTCCTCGCAGACTTCCTCCAGCTGGTTTTCCTGCACGAAACCGTTCTTGACGAACTTGTCCTGAAGCACCGCGAGCTGCATGTTCTCCAGCACGTCGAGGATCAGCAGGCAGCCGGTGTCCTTGCGGTCTTCGGTCAGGAAAGCCATGCGATTGCGGATGGCTGTCGTAGGCGTATCGATCGCCACCGGTTTTCCGTCGATCTCGATGGTGCCGGAGCTTGCGGGCGTCACGCCGAACAGGGTTTCGGCGACGTTCGACCGGCCGGAGCCGACGAGGCCCGCCACACCGAGGATTTCGCCGGCACGCAGATCGAACGAAACGTCGTTGAAAACACTCTTCAGCGTCAGGTTCTTCACCGAAAGGACGACATTGCCGATCGGCACCTCCTCCTTCGGGAACATCTGGGTTATTTCTCGGCCCACCATCATGCGGATGATGTCGTCGCGGGTGACCTCAGTGGAGGCGTGGGTGCCGATATATTTGCCGTCGCGGAATACGGAGAGCTCGTCGGCGATCTCGAAGAGCTCGTTCATCTTGTGGGTGATGTAGACGATGCCGATGCCCTGGTCGCGCAGCCCGCGGATGATACGGAAGAGATGATCAACCTCGCGCTCGGTCAGCGCCGAGGTCGGCTCGTCCATGATGAGGACGTCGGATTCATAGGAGACCGCCTTTGCGATCTCGACCATCTGACGATTGGCGACGGAGAGGTCCCCGACCTTCGCCTCGGGATCGATGCCGATATTGAGGCGGTCGAAGAGCTCCTCCGTGCGCCGGTACATCTCGCCGTGATCGACCAGGCCGAAACGGTTGAGCGGCTCGCGGCGAATCCAGATATTCTCCGCGACCGTCATATAGGCCATCAGGTTCAGTTCCTGATGGATCATCGCAATGCCGTTCTCCAGCGCGTCGAGCGGGGAGGAAAGGCGGATGTCGACACCCTTCAGCTGCACGTTGCCCTTGTCCGGCTGGTAGATGCCGGCAAGTATCTTCATGAGGGTCGATTTCCCGGCGCCGTTCTCGCCCATCAGCGCATGCACGCTGCCGCGCTTTAGCCGGAAGGAGACGTCGTCAAGGGCGACCACGCCCGGAAATTCCTTGCGGATACCTTCGGCGGAAAGCAGGTATTCCGCATTTGGAACTGCGCCGCTCTTGCGCACGGCAGCCATTGTCGACGGGCTGACAACCATCGCCATCTCCTCAAGGCTTGATCGGGCAAATCGGGATGCGGGGCGGGTCCCCGCATCCCGGGTTCGGTCACGTCAGTTCTTGGCGACGAATTCCTGAACGTTTTCCGGTGTCACGAGCTGGAAGGGGATGTAGACCTTCTTCTCGACCGTCTCGCCCTTGGCGAGCTTCAGGGCTGCGTCCAACGCGCCCTTGCCCTGGCCCGCCGCATCCTGGAACACCGTTACGTCGAGGTCTCCGGCCTGCATGGCGGCAAGCGCATCCTGCGTGGCATCGACACCCGCGACGACGACGTCCTTCATGTCCTTGCCGGCGGCTTTCAGCGCCTGAATGGCGCCGATCGCCATCTCGTCATTGTTGGAGATGACGGCGTTGAACTCGATTCCGCTCGACAGCCAGTTGGTGACAAGGTCGGAGCCTTGCGTGCGCTGCCAGTTCGCCGTCTGCTCTTCGACGATCTCCATGCCCTTGCATTCGTCCGTGGCGACAATGTCGTGCACCGCCTTGGTGCGCATGCGCGCGCCTTGATTGGAAAGCTCGCCCATCATGATGACGGCCTTGCCCTTGCCGCCGAGAAGGCGGCAGACTTCCTTGGCTTCCAGCGTGCCGGCAACGATTTCCTCCGAGGCCACGAAGGCCTGTTTGTCCGGCAGGGTGTCGACGTTGACCGGCTCGCGATTGACATAGACGAGCGGAATGCCCGCATCCGCGGCGATCTTCGACATCGCGGTGGTGGCATCGGTATCGACCGGGTTGACGATAATGGCATCGACGCCCGCGGCGATGAAGTTCTGGATCTGGCTCTGCTGCTTGGCCACGTCGTTCTGGGCGTCTTCCACCTGCAGCGTCACGCCATCCATGGTCTTGGCGTAATCCTGCATGCCGTTGCGCAGCACGGTCAGGAAGTTGTCGTCGAACAGCGCCATGGATACGCCGACGGTTTCGGCATGCGCGGCGGTGCTCAGCAAGACGGAAAGCGCGGCACCCAAAAAGAGCTTCTTCATGGTGATTTCCTCCTCAAGCGGTGTCCGGTGCCACCTGTTCTCGCCGGAAACCGGCCCTCCGGCCGGTTGCGCATTCCCCCGCGCTCCCAACGCGGGCGGCGAAACGGAACAAATGCACCGCTTCCCTGGAATGCGGATAATTTATTC
This sequence comes from Rhizobium sp. LC145, assembly GCF_001005825.1. Classification (GTDB taxonomy): domain Bacteria; phylum Pseudomonadota; class Alphaproteobacteria; order Rhizobiales; family Rhizobiaceae; genus Neorhizobium. Next base: position 635,313 of record NZ_LBHV01000004.1, on the reverse strand, counting down.
CATTTTTTGGATTGGCGTCAACGGTGCTGGAAGTGGAAAACGGAGAATTTACCGGGAATCCTTGGATTCTCGGCCATTCTCGTCTTCCGATCTCAAGAGGAGCGATGGAATATTCGTTCCAATTCCCGCTGTCCATGGTCTGCAGCGGCGAAAGGAACGAGTTCAAGGCGGAGAGGAAAGGAGCATTACGAGCCGGGTTTTTCCGCGCCCTTGCCGCCTCGCGAGCGGATAAGCGTGCGCGCGGAGGTCTGCACCTGCGGCAGATGATCGGCTTCCAGCGATGCGAAGAGCCAGTCGATAAAGACTCGGATGATCGGGGTCGACCGCACGGCAGGCCTGCAGGCGACATAGAAGGCATCGTTTGCCGGAACGCTCAGGTCGAAGGGCACGATCAGCTCCCCCTTAGCGATGAGCTTGCTCGCCGTGATCGTATCGCCGAGCGCGATGCCGTGCCCATGCAAGGCGGCTTCCGTGGAAAACCGCGCATCGCCCATGAAATGCTGCTGGCGACGGGGCAGGTCGATCGCATCGGCCGCGGCAAACCATGTATTCCACTCGCGCCCGTCGGCATCGCCGTGCAGCAGTACGTGGTCTTCCAGATCACGGATGGAGCGTAGCGGTCGGCTGTTCAGGAGCGTCGGGCTCGCCACGGGAAAAAGCCGCAGGTTGCTCCAAAGGCGCGCCCAGGCATCGGGCCAATTGCCGTCTCCGTAGAGAATGCAGACGTCGACATCAGGGGAATGCAGTCCAGCGGGATCGTTCGATGCGGTGAGCTTGAGCCTGACGCCCGGAAATTGCTCGGTGAAGGAATTGAGGCGCGGCACGATCCAGAAAGAGAAGAGCGCCGGAACGCAGGTGATCGACAGTTCGCCGCTGGTGGCCGGGCGCTTCATCTGCGCGGTCGCCGCCGCGATTTCGCCGAAAGCCTGGGTGACGGCCGGCAGTAGAAGTGCGCCTTCGGAAGTAAGCTTCAGTCGTTTGGAGCCGCGCTCGAACAAGGTGACGCCGAGAGATTCCTCCAGCGCCTTGATCTGGTGGCTGACGGCGCCGTGGGTGACGTTCAGCTCCCTGGCAGCCGCCGAGACGGAGCCGCGCCTCGCCGTCGCTTCGAAGGCGCGCAGGGGATTGAGGGGAGGGAGCCGGCTCGTCATTTCCGGAATGCTCCAGTGTGAGTTTTTCTCACATCATCTGCTAGAACAATCTCAATTGCTTTTCCAGCCCGTCTCGGCGGATAATGATGAAAACAGAGGCTGCGATCCTCAGGGAACAAAAAATAGGCTGCACGCGCAGACTCAGGAACAGGTGAAGCAATCATGGCATTCGACGCGAAGAAGCTCGAGGAATTGCGGACGAAATTTCTCGACGGCCAGGGCAGCGAAATCTTCGATCCGAAGTTTCGCAAGGTCGCCGACAAGATCTTCAACAAGCGCGGCACCCGCGTCGCGCCCTATTCCGGCGTTCCCACCTTCGTGAGCGCGCCGCACCTGCCGGTGGATTCCGAAAACCCGGATTTCGAGGACCTGCAGGTGGCGATCCTCGGCATACCGATGGACCTCGGCGTCACCAACCGGCCGGGCTCCCGGTTTGGACCCAGGGCCTTGCGCACCATCGAGCGCATTGGTCCCTATAATCATGTGCTGGAATGCGCGCCGGTCTTCGACCTGCGGGTCGCGGATATCGGCGACGTTCCCTTCCGCAGCCGCTATCGCCTAGAGATGAGCCACGAGGACATCGAAAAGCGCATCGGCCAGATCGTCGATGCGGGCGTGCTGCCGCTCTCGGTCGGTGGCGACCATTCGATCACGCATCCGATCCTGAAGGCGGTTGGAAAGAAGGCGCCGGTCGGCCTTATCCATATCGATGCCCATTGCGACACGAGCGGCTTTTTCGACGAGACGAAGTTCCATCACGCAGGACCTTTCCGCAATGCGGTTCTGGACGGCGTGCTCGACCCGACCCGGACGATCCAGATCGGCATTCGGGGTGCCGCGGAATATCTCTGGGAGTTCTCCTATGCCTCCGGCATGACGGTGATCCATGCGGAAGAGGTGACCGGCATGGGCATTCCGGCGATCATCGAAAAGGCCAAGGCGATCGTCGGCGACGGGCCGACCTATCTTTCCTTCGATATCGACAGCCTCGATCCGAGCTTCGCGCCCGGCACGGGCACGCCGGAGATCGGCGGGCTTACCACCCGCGAGGTCCTGGAGCTCATCCGCGGCCTCAAGGGCATCAATCTCGTCGGTGGCGATGTGGTGGAGGTCGCGCCGCAATACGACGCGACCAGCAATACCGCCCAGACAGGCGCGCAGATATTGTTTGAAATCCTCAGCTTGATGGTCTTCAGCCCTTCCGTGAAGGGGCGGGCCTGAGATAAATGCGCTATAAAGAGTGGGAACTCGTCCGGCAGGCCTAGGCCGCGCGGGCAAATAAAGGAGTAAAGATCATGCGTGACATTCTCAACGCCAAACTCGGCCGCCGCGCCGTACTCGGGGCCGGCCTTGCCGGTGTCTCCATGCTGGCCATGCCGGCGGTGCTGCGGGCCCAGGAGAAGAGCCTGAAGGTCGGCGTCTATGGCGGCTTCTTCAAGGATTCTTTCGACAAGAACATCTTCGCCGATTTCACCAAGGCGACCGGCATTGCCGTCGAATCGGTCGCGGAGCCGACCGGCGAGGCCTGGCTGGTGCAGCTCGAGCAGGCCGCACGCGCAGGCGCCGCCCCGGCAGACGTTTCGATGATGTCTCAGGTTGCGATCCTGAAGGGCCAGGCGAACGATCTTTGGGCGCCGCTCGATGCCGCCAAGCTGCCGAACAGCAAGAACCTCATCGACCGTTTCATCAACAAGTATCCGGATGGGCGCATCGCCGGCATCGGTGCCGTTTCCTGGTACATCACGCTGGTGACCAATACCGACGTCTACAAGGAAGCGCCCACATCCTGGGCAGCGCTTTGGGACCCCGCCAATGCCGACAAGCTCGGGCTGCTGGCGCTCGTCTCCAATTCCTTCCTGCTGGAAGTGACGGCGAAAACCCACCTTGGGGGCACCAATGCGCTGGATACCGACGAGGGCATCATCAAAGCGCTGGAGAAGCTCGCCGAAGTGAAGCCGAACGTGCGGCTCTGGTATCGCGACGAGGCGCAGTTCGAGCAGGCGCTGAAATCCGGCGAAATCCCGATGGGGCAATATTATCACGACGTGACGGGTCTTGCCGCGGCCGACGGCTTCCCGGTCCGCTCTACCTTCCCGAAGGAAGGCGGTATCCTGGATTCCGGCTCCTGGGCCGTGTCTCGGGCTTCGGAGAAGACCGAGGAGGCGCATGTCTTCATCGATTACATGTGCCAGCCGGCGATCCAGGCGACGCTGTCGCGCAAGGTCGGCACCTCACCCACCGTCAAGCGCGACCTGCTCGACCTGACGGACCAGGAATTCGCAGCGGTTTCCTCCGATATCGAGCCGATCATTCCGCGCTACGATCTCTATCAGAGCAAGTCCGACTTCCTGAACCAGAAGTGGACGGAGATGATTGCGGGGTAAGTTTTCATCCCCTCTCCGCGCTTGCGGGGAGAAGCAAGCGTGTGGCACCCATCCCTCCCCCTTGTGGGGAGGGTGGCCCGAAGGGCCGGGAGGGGTTATACCCACGCTCTAATGTTCCCCTCCCCAACCCCTCCCCACAAGGGGGAGGGGCTTAGCAGCGGAGACCGAATGTCGGGATTGAACCTTGAGCACGTGACGAAGCAGTTCGGCACGTTTACCGCCGTCAACGATGTCAGCCTCTCGGTGCCCGACGGTACGTTCGTGTGCCTCCTTGGCCCATCCGGTTGCGGCAAGACCACGCTGATGCGGATGATCGCCGGGCTCGACCTGCCGACCCGAGGCTCGATCAATCTTGCCGGTCACGACATTACCGAAGTGCCGACCCACAAGCGCGAGCTCGGCATGGTCTTCCAGTCGCTGGCGCTCTTTCCGCACCTGACGGTCGGCGAGAACATCGCCTATTCGCTGCGCATCCGCGGCGTCGGTAAGGAGGAGCAGAAGAAGCGGGTAGACGAACTTCTGGCGATGATCCATCTGCCGGGCTTTGCCGACCGCTCCGTCAGCAAGCTTTCCGGCGGACAGCGCCAGCGCGTGGCGATCGCCAGGGCGCTTGCCATCTCGCCCAAGCTCTTCCTGCTGGATGAGCCACTTTCGGCGCTCGACGCCAAGCTGCGCGAGGCCATGCAGGTGGAACTGCGCCAACTCCAGCAGCGGCTCGGCATTACCACGATCGTCGTTACCCACGATCAGCGCGAGGCGATGACCATGGCCGATACGGTCGTCGTCATGAACGGCGGCGAAATCCGCCAGGCCGCGCCACCGGTCGAAATCTATCGCCGGCCGGCCGACAGTTTTGTCGCGGATTTCATCGGCCAGACCAACCTCATTCCCTTCTCGGCGGATAATGCCGGGCGCGCCACCGTGCTCGGCGAGATGGTCGAAGGGCTTTCGATCCCCCAGGGCGCGAAGGGAACGCTCTCCGTCCGTCCGGAGGATGTTCAACTGACTGCTCCCGGCCATGGCGTAATCGCGGGCACGGTCAGCTTCATCCGTGATCTCGGCGGCGCGATCGAAACCTTCGTGGAAGCGGGCGGCCAGCAGATCGTCGCGGTTTCCTCGCCGCGCAACCGGCCGGAAGTGACGGTCGGCCAGAGCGTCGGCATCCGCCTCGATCCGGAAACCAGCGTGGTGCTCGCAAAATGAGACGCGAACCGCCCCAGCGCCTCGCCGACTATGGGCCGCTCTTCTTTCCGGCCGGCATGCTGACCGTGTTCTTCGTGGTGCCCTTCGCCACGATGATCGCGGTTTCCTTCTTCCAGCGCGAGCAGGGCGGCTTCTACCAGCCGGCCTTCGTGCTGGACAATTATGCACGCTTCCTCAGCCTGTTCTTCGGCCGGGTTCTGGGCTTCTCGCTGATGCTGGCGATCGCGGTGGCGATTGCCTGCGTCGTCATCGGCATTCCCTTCACCTATCTCCTGTCCCGTACGGCGCGGAAGGTGCAGATCCTCTGGCTGGTGGCGCTGCTCTCGATCCTGTCGCTCTCGGAAGTGATGATCGGTTTTGCCTGGTCTACACTGTTCTCGCGCACGGCGGGTCTCACCAATCTCTTCGTCTGGCTGGGGCTGATGGCGCAGCCGCAGGCGCTGACGCCGAGCTTCGGCGCGGTGATGACCGCGATGACCTACCAGGCCTTTCCCTATACCGTGCTGGTTCTCTATCCGGCGCTGGTGCGGCTCGACCCGACGCTGACGGAAGCGGCGCGCACCCTCGGCGCCTCTCCGGTAAAGGCCTTTTTCACCGTCGTCGTGCCGGCGCTCAGGAACACCATCCTTGCGACGCTGATCATGGTCTTCATCTTCGCGCTTGGCTCCTATCTTCTGCCGCAGCTTCTCGGCCGGCCGCAGCACTGGACGCTTTCGGTGCTGATCACCGACCAGGCGATCTACCAGTCGAACATGCCGTTCGCGGCGGCCATGGCCGTCTTCCTCGTGCTGGTCACGCTTGGTCTCGTGGGACTGGCGCTTTATGCCGGACGCCAGAAGGAGGCCGCATGACCGCGCTGCGCCGCCTTTTCTTCTTCCTCGTCGGCCTGTTCCTGGCCCTGCCGCTGATCGTCGTCGCCGGCGTCTCGGTCAACCAGAAACAGACGCTCGCCTTTCCGCCGCAGGGTTTTTCGCTCTCCTGGTATGGCGAGATCTTCACCAACAGCGAATGGCGCAATGCGCTCATCGCTTCCGTCACGCTGGCTGCGCTTTCGGCCGCGCTGGCGCTGCTCGTCGCGCTGCCGCTTGCCTGGTTCCTGTGGCGGCGGGTAGCGCCCTGGGCAAACATCTTCCGGCTTCTCGGCGTAGCACCCTTCACCCTGCCGCCGGTCATCACCGCATTGGGGCTGCTCACCTTCTGGGCGACGACCGGCTTTTATGGCCAGCCTTGGACCGCGGTCATCAGCCACGCGATCTTCTTCGTGACCCTGCCGTTGGTGACGCTGTCGCTCGGCTTTTCGGCGATCGACCGTTCGCTGGTGGAAGCGGCCGCGACCATGGGCGCGGATGACAGGACGATCTTCCGCACCGTCGTGATGCCGCTGATCCTGCCCTATGTGGTCTCCGGCTATGCCTTCGCCTTCGTACTGTCGCTCAATGAGTACATCGTCGCCTACATGACGGTGGGCTTCACGATGGAAACCCTGCCGATCAAGATCTTCAACGCGCTGCGCTACGGCTATACGCCCACCATGGCCTCGGTCACGGTGTTGTTCCTGGCAATCGCAGCGGTGGTCTTCGGCCTCGTCGCCCGCTTCGGCGACCTGCCGAAACTGCTCGGAGCCATGGCGGAAGACAAATGAAGATTGCCGGTCTCCAGATGGAATCGATCGTGGGTGATGTCGAGGCGAACCTCGCCAAGATCGATCGCGCCGCCGAAAGGGCGAAGGCTGAGGGGGCCGATCTGCTGATCGGGCCGGAACTGGCGTTGACCGGCTATGGCGCGGCGGAGAAGTTTCCGTCGCTTGCCGTTCCCGCCCATGGCGAGGTCACCGAGCGGCTTTCGGAAATGGCTGAAAGGCATGGTCTGGCGATCGTCGCGGGTTTTGCCGAGAAGACCCATGAAGCCGTCTTCAACAGCGCTTTCTTCACCGACGACAAGGGGCAGACCGCGGTCTACCGCAAGTGCAATCTCTACGGACCCTACGAGCGGCAATGGTTCCGTCAGGAAGACCAGCGCGAGGTGCTGGTGACTGTGGGAAACCTCAGGCTCGGATTCCTGATCTGCTATGATGTGGAGTTTCCGGAAAACGTGCGTCGTCTGGCAAAGGCCGGGGCCGATCTCGTGGTGGTGCCGACCGCATTGCCGAAAGGCTGGTCCGGCAGTTTCATCGCCGAGCATATGATCCGGGTGCGCGCGTTCGAGAACCAGGTTTTCGTCGCTTACATCAATCATTGCGGGGCGGACGAGAACTTCGCCTATGCGGGGCTTTCGCGGATCGCAGCACCGGATGGCAGCCTGCTTGCCGAAGGGCCGGTGGAAGGCGAAGCGCTGCTGATCGCGAAGATCGACCCCGCGGCATTCGCCAAGTCGAAAGCGGAAAATACCTATCTTGCCGATTTAGGCCGGTAGAGCACCGCGACATCGATCGTCGCGGCGCCGTGTTGAGATTAGCGACCCTTGGCGGCTCGCCATTTGGCGAAATCGGCCTTCGTCTCTTCCTTCGTCGCCGGATAGAGGCCGATGATGGAACGGCCGTTCAGCACTTCCTCGGTGACGAAATCCTCGAACGCGGTCATCTCCACTGCCTCGTCGGCGATCTCTTCGGCGAGATGGGCGGGCACGATCACTACGCCTTCGGCATCGCCGATGACGACGTCGCCCGGCCAGACCGCCACGTCGCCGCAGCCGATCGGCACGTTGATGTCGAGCGCCTGGTGGAGCGTCAGGTTGGTCGGGGCGGACGGCCGCGAGTGATAGGCGGGGATATCGAGTTCGGCGATCTCGGGGCTATCGCGGAAACCGCCATCGGTGACGACTCCGGCAACGCCGCGCACCATCAGCCGCGATACGAGGATCGAGCCGGCGGAAGCCGCGCGTGGGTCCTTGCGGCTGTCCATCACCATCACATGGCCGGGCGGGCAGCGCTCGACCGCCGCGCGTTGCGGATGTTCCGGGTTCTGGAAGACGGTAAGCGGGTTCAGGTCCTCGCGTGCCGGGATATAGCGCAGGGTGAAGGCCTGGCCCACCATGTTACGGGCTTTGGGTTTCAGCGGATGCACATCCTGGATGAACTGGTTGCGCAGGCCGCGCTTGAAGAGCGCGGTGCAGAGCGTCGCGCAGCTCACGCTTTCGTATTTCTTGCGCGTCGCATCGGAAAGCACGTAATCGGTCATCAGGTCTCCCCGCTTAGTAAATGTCCGGTTCACCGGCTGCGGCACCGAATTCCCGTTCCAGGAAGTCGAAGTCGCAACCTTCATTGGCCTGCTTGATGTGTTTGGAGAACATCCAGCCGTAGCCGCGCTCATATTTCTCTGCCGGCGGCACCCATTCGGCACGGCGACGGGCAAGCGTCGCCTCATCCACCAGCATGTCGATCCGCCGGTTCGGCACATCGACGCGGATGATGTCGCCCGTCTTGACCAGTGCGAGCGGCCCTCCGACATGGGATTCGGGCGCGACATGCAGGATGCAGGCGCCATAGCTGGTGCCGCTCATGCGAGCATCCGAAATGCGCAGCATGTCGCGATAGCCCTGCTTGAGGATCTTCTTCGGGATCGGCAGCATGCCCCATTCCGGCATGCCGGGGCCACCCTTGGGGCCGGCATTGCGCAGGATCAGCACGTGATCCGGCGTCACGTCGAGATCGTCGCGGTCGATCATCGCCTTCATCTCGGGATAGCTGTCGAAGACGAGAGCCGGGCCTTCATGCACGCGCAGGCGCTCCTCGCAGGCGGCGGGCTTCATCACGCAGCCGTCGGGGGCGAGATTGCCCCTCAAAACCGCAAGCGAGCCCTCCGGATAGATCGGGTTGGAAAGCGGGCGGATGACGTCGTCATTGTAGACCTTGGCGCCCTTCAGCGTTTCTCCGAGCGGGAAGCCGCTGACGGTCATCGCATCGAGATCGAGAAGGTCCTTGATCTCGGCCATCAGGGCTCTCAGCCCGCCGGCGTAATAGAAATCCTCCATCAGGTATTTCTTGCCGGAGGGCCGTATATTGGCCACCACCGGCGTCGTGCGGCCAGCGAGATCGAGATCGTCCAGCGAAAGCGGCACGCCGGCGCGGCGGGCCATCGCGATCAGGTGCACCACCGCATTGGTGGAACAGCCGGTCGCCATCGCCACCGTCACGGCGTTCTTGACCGAGGCAGGCGTGATGATCTTTCCCGGCGTCAGGTCTTCCCAGACCATTTCCACGGCCCGGCGGCCGCAGCGCGTGCTCATGCGGATGTGGTTGGCATCGGCAGCCGGGATGGAGCTCGCCCCAGGCAGCGTCAGGCCGAGGGATTCGGTGATCGCGGTCATGGTGCTCGCGGTGCCGAAGGTCATGCAGTGGCCGTAGGAGCGGGCGATGCCTTCCTCGACGCCGACCCATTGCTCGTCGGAGATCGTGCCGGCGCGCCGCTCGTCCCAGTATTTCCAGGCATCCGAGCCCGAGCCCAGCCATTCACCCTTGTAGTTGCCGCGCAGCATCGGGCCGGCCGGCAGGAAGATCGTCGGCAGGCCGGCGCTGACCGCGCCCATGATGAGGGCAGGAGTGGTCTTGTCGCAGCCGCCCATCAGCACCGTCCCGTCGATCGGGTGCGCCCGCAGCAGTTCCTCGGCCTCCATGGCCAGAAAGTTGCGGTAGAGCATGGACGTTGGCTTCAACGCGCTTTCGGAAAGCGACTGCACCGGAAGCTCCACCGGAAAGCCGCCCGCCTGCAGAACGCCACGCTTCACGTCCTCGACGCGTTCCTTGAAATGGGCATGGCAGGCATTGAGATCCGACCACGTATTGAGAATGCCGATGATGGGCTTCTTGCCCCAGTCCTTCTCGTCGTAGCCCATCTGCATCAAACGCGACCGGTGACCGGACGAACGCAGGTCGTCGGGCGCGAACCATCTCGCGCTGCGGAGAGTATCTGCCTTTTTCATTGATCGTCTTCCAGAATATCCTGTTTGGCCCTGTCCGATGCTCCTTCCGATTTGTCTCCTAAACTCGCGGAACGGAACATAGGGAGGTGGGACCACCTCTTCCCGGCAGGCAACTTAGCAGGCTTTTTGCGGATTGATATATCAAATTTCAGCCTTGATATATCAAATTTCAGATGGTAGCGATTGGGCATCTGAGAGGCGCGGGAGGATAGGATGACCGATCAGGATCCATTCCTGTCAGTCGAGCCGGTTTTCCTGAAAAGCCTGCGTGACCACGTCTATGGCCTCGTCCGCGAAGCGATCCTCTCCGGCCGGCTGAAAAGCGGCGACAAGTTCAACGAGCGGCAGCTCGCAGCCCAGCTCGGCATCAGCACGACCCCGCTGAAGGAAGCGCTGCGCGTGCTGGAGGCGGAAGGCCTCGTGCGTTCGGAAGCGCGTCGCGGCATCTATGTCACCTTCGATGCTGCCCAGGCGGAAGAGATGATGCTGGCGCGGGCAGCGCTCGAGAGCATGATCGCGCGTCAGGCCGCCAAGCGTATCACCGAGGATCACATCAAGCGAATGCGGGAACTTCTGCCGCTCATGCGGGCAGGCTCCAGAACCAGCGATGTGTTGCACCTTATCGGGCTCAACGAGCAGTTCCACAATCTGATCTACGAGGCATCGGGCTGCAATTATCTGCGCCGGCTCCAGAGCGGGCAGCAGATTTATGACCATGCGGCGAGTGTAAACGCGCTTTCCGATGAACCGGAGCGGCTGCTTGCCTTCGAAGAGCATCAGGCCATTGCAAACGCGATCATCACGCGAAATCCCGATTTGGCAGAGCGGCTGATGCGCGATCACGTCATACGTTCGGGCGAGAAACACCTCGCCTTTCTGGCTCATTCCGAAAACTAAGGGAAACGGGGAATGGATATTCGCGAATACAAGCGCGTCCTGACGGGTATTTCGGGCGTTCATGTTACCGCCTACTCGAAAGACGGGGAGATCGAGCCCGGTCTCACCGGCAAGATCATCCGCCGCATTGCCGATGCGGGTGTCCACAACGTCGTTTCGGGCGGCAATACCGGTGAGTTCTACAGCCTCCGCTTCGAGGAGGTACTTCGGCTGCAGGCGATCTGCATCGCCGCGGCTGACGGCAAAGCGGCGGTGACCGCCGCGGCGGGCCGGTCGGAACGCGAGGCGATCGCAACCGCTGCTGCCGCGAAGCGGGAAGGGGCGGATGGTATCATGGTACACCACCCGCTCGATCCCTTTGCGGCGCCGCACTGTCAGGCGGATTATTTCATCGCGATCGCGGAAGCCTCCGAACTGCCGCTGGTGGCCTATATCCGTTCTGATGCGATCCCCGTGGCCGATCTCGTGCGGGTCGCGACCCATCCGAACATCGCCGGCGTGAAATTCGCGTCCTCCAACCTGATGCTGCTTTCGGAATGCGTTCGTGCCACCGAAGGGACGGATGCCGTCTGGATCTGCGGTCTTGCGGAAGGCTGGGCAGCGCCCTTTTATGCGCTGGGAGCCAGGGGTTTCACGTCCGGCCTTGTCAATGTCGATCCGCTGCGCTCTCTTGCGGTATGGAAGGCGCTGGAGGCTGGCGACTATGCGGCGGCTCGCAGGCTCGTCGCGGAGATTGCAGGCTTCGAGACGTTGCGCACCAAGTTCAACAATGGTGCCAATGTCACGGTCGTCAAGGAAGCGCTCATGCTGCGTGGCGAGGATGTCGGGCCGGTGCGCCGACCGGGGCTTCCCGCATTGGATGCTGTGGACCGCAGCAAGCTTGAACAGATGCTGAAAAGCTGGGAGCCGATCGCCGCCTGAAGCGGCGGCCGGACATGGAAGAACCAGTGGGAAGGACCGGTGGGAGGGATCGGATGGAATTCACGGCAATCGAAGGACTTACCCTGTCGCTTGGGGAAAGCCCGGTCTGGGACGAACGACGCAGCCAGGTCTTTCTTTGCGATATCACCAACAATCGTGTGATTGCGCTGAAACTTAACGGCGAGATCGTCGGCGACTGGAGCTTCGAGGCGAATGCCGGCTCGCTCGGCCTTTGCGAAAGCGGCCGGCTGGTCGTCGCACTGGCGCGGGAAGTGATCCTCTTCGATCCCGATACCGGGGAGCGGCGGACGCTTGCTCGGCTTGAGGGCGAGATCGAGACCAACCGCTTCAACGACGGCAAGGTGGGGCCCGATGGTTGCTTCTGGGTCGGCACGATGGACCAGCGCACCGACCGCGAACCGATCGGCACGCTCTATCGGGTCTCGGCGGACGGAAGCATCGTGAAGAAGAAGACGGGCATGTTCACCTCGAACGGGCTTGCCTGGGCGCCGGATGGGCGGACGATGTTCCACACGGATTCGGCGGGCAAATGGCTGGACAGGCATGATTTCGATCCGGCGACCGGAGAGATCGGCAAAGGCGTGCGGATCGCTCATCCCGACGAGGAGACGGGTCGGCCGGACGGCGGCGCCTGCGATGCCGAAGGCTTCTACTGGAGTGCCGGCGTTTCCGCAGCCCGGTTGAACCGCTATGACCCGGACGGCAAAATCGTCGCGCAATATCCGGTGCCGGCGAGCGCGCCGACCATGCCGTGCTTCTGTGGGCCCGATATGAAGACAATGCTTGTCACGAGCCACAGGCTCAACGCAGCGCGGCTTGCGGAATATCCGCTGTCGGGCGGCATCTTCCTCGCCAAGGCGCCGGTCGCGGGCGCTGCAGTTTCACGCATGAAGGGACTTTGATCCGATGCCAGACGCAGCAAGCCGCAAGGTTCTGTTGACCGGCGCGTCCGGCGTGCTCGGCCGCTTCCTGGCCGTCGAGCTTGCCTCGCGCTATCCGGGGCTCGTGCTGACCGATATCCTGCCGTTTCCGGGCGAGGTTCCGGAAGGTGCACGTTTCGTGCAGGCCGATCTTGCGGATGCGGAGAAGATTGCGAAGGTCGCCGAGGGTGCCGATACGATCATCCATTTCGGCGGCGTTGCCGTCGAGAAATCCTTCGAAACCATCCTGCCCGGCAATATCGTCGGCACGGTCAATGTCTTCGAAGCGGCGCGGGTCAACCGCGCGCGGGTCATCTTCGCGAGTTCGAACCACACGATCGGCTTTTACGAGCGCGGCAAGAAGCTCAGCGTCAGGGATCGGCCGAGGCCGGACGGTTTCTACGGCGTTTCGAAGCTTTTCGCGGAAGATGTCGGCAGCTTCTATTTCGACAAGTTCGGGATCGAAAGCGTGCATATCCGCATCGGCTCAGCCATCCGTGAGCCCACGGAAATCCGCCATCTCTCCACCTGGTTTTCCTATCCGGACCTGTTGCGGATGGTGATCGCCGCAATCGAAGCGGAAAAGACCGGCCATGCCCTTTTGTGGGGCGTTTCGGCCAATACGCGCTCCTGGTGGGGAGAGGATGATGCGGCGCGCATCGGCTACCGCGCCGAAGACAATGCCGAAGCTTTTGCAGACAAGGTGGCCGCTGATCCGGATGATCCGGTCGCCCGCCGCTTCCAGGGCGGTTCCTTCACTTCGCAAGGGTACGGCCGCGCGCCCGAGGGGAAGAGCTAGGCTCGACCTGCCCCCCACCGTCGATATCCGGAAGCCGCCTACCTCACCTGAGTGGGGGAGGGGATCGGCAAATCGGATGATATCCACCGCACGGAATTTTCTGATAGGAAGGATGGCTGACAGTTTCCGGCCGTCGCGGGCTCTCCTGTTCGAGAAAGTGTTGGATTGAATGCTTGTCGAAAAACTATCCATCCAGGGACCGTTGCTGATCACCCCGCGACGCCATGAAGATCGTCGAGGATGGTTTTGCGAGACGTTTCGGGAGGATGTTTTCGCCCTGCATGCGCCGAATGTCCGTTTCGTTCAGCACAATCAGTCGTTTTCCAGATCAAAGGGCGTGGTCCGAGGATTGCATTTCCAAACGCCGCTTGCGGCTCAAGGCAAGCTCGTCCGGTGCCTGAGAGGGGCGATCCGGGATATCGCCCTGGACATCAGGCGCTCCTCGCCGACCTTCGGCAGGCATGTCGCCGCGGAGCTTTCCGCTGAAAACGGCCGGCAGCTCTGGGTTCCCGAAGGTTTCGCGCACGGCTTTGTCACGCTGACCGATAATGCGGAGGTCTTCTATCAAGTCACCGATTACTACAATCCCGAAAGCGACCGGGGGATCGCCTGGAACGATCCGGCGCTGAATATCGAGTGGGGCATCGGCGAGGCGGAGGCTGTTCTGTCCGACAAGGACAGGGGACATCCGATACTCGCGGACCAGGCCGATCTGTTTCCCTGACGCTCAATTGAGGTTGGAGGCTTCCTCGTGCGTATTCTGGTTACCGGCGGTGCAGGCTTCATAGGATCTGCCGTGGTGCGTCACCTCGTCCACGACGTGGGGGCTGAAGTCCTGAATATCGACAAGCTCACCTATGCCGGCAATCTGGCTTCGCTCGGCTCCGTCGAGAGCATGCCCAATTATCGTTTTCTGCGGGCCGATGTCTGTGATGGCGGGGTCATGCGGCAGGCCTTTGCCGAGTTCCGGCCCGATCGGGTGATGCATCTTGCCGCCGAAAGTCACGTGGATCGCTCGATCAACGGCGCGGCCGACTTCATCAACACCAATGTCATGGGCACTTTCGAACTGCTCCAGGCGGCTCTGCACCATTGGAACGGTCTTTCGGGGGAGGAAAAGGAGGGTTTCCGCTTCCTGCATGTCTCCACCGACGAGGTCTACGGTTCGCTCGGGGACGAAGGGCTTTTTCATGAGATGACGCCGTACGATCCGTCCTCGCCCTACTCGGCCTCGAAGGCTGCCAGCGATCACCTGGCGATCGCCTGGCATCGGACCTATGGATTACCGGTGGTCGTCTCGAACTGTTCGAACAATTACGGCCCCTTCCATTTTCCGGAAAAGCTTATCCCGCTCACCATCCTCAACGCGCTCGAGCAGAAGGCGCTGCCGATCTATGGCAGCGGAGCGAATGTGCGCGATTGGCTCTATGTCGAGGATCACGCCCGCGCGCTGCATCTCATCGCCTCCCGCGGCAGGATCGGCGAAAAGTACAATGTCGGAGGTCAGAACGAGCGCAGAAACATCGACGTGGTCAAGCGGATCTGTGCCATCATGGACCGGCTGAAACCGCAGGGCGCACCTCACGAGAAGCTCATCAGCCATGTCACGGATCGCCCCGGGCATGACGCCAGATATGCAATCGATGCGACGAAACTGAGGGCGGAACTCGACTGGAACCCGCGCGAGAGCTTCGACACGGGCATAGAGAAGACCATCATCTGGTATCTCGACAACGAACTCTGGTGGCGCCCCTTGCGCGAGAAGGTTTATTCGGGGGAGCGGCTTGGAACGCTCACGAAGGTGTAGCCGATGCGCGTGGCGGTGACCGGCAAGCAAGGTCAGGTGGCGCAAGCGCTTGCGAGCGCAGCGCCAGCCCATGGCATCGACCTGGTGCGGCTGGGCCGGCCGGAGCTCGATCTAGCCGAGCCGCACTCGATCCGGGAAGCCATTCTTGCCGCAAGGCCGGATGTCATCATCTCCGCGGCAGCCTATACGGCGGTCGACAAAGCCGAAACCGAGAAGGAGCTCGCCTTCGCGGTCAATGCCCTTGGCGCGGGCGAGGTCGCCAAGGTTGCCGGCGAATTGTCGGTTCCGATAATCCATCTTTCGACGGATTACGTGTTCGACGGGCAAAAACCCGCTCCCTATGCGGAGGAAGACACGGTCGGGCCGCTCTCCGTCTACGGCGCCTCCAAGCTCGAAGGCGAGCGGCGGGTCGGCCAAGCGACGCTGAACCACGCGATCTTCCGCACGGCCTGGATCTACTCGCCTTACGGAAAGAATTTTCTGAAGAGCATGCTGCAGCTCGCGGAGACGCGGGATGAGGTCTGCGTCGTCGCAGACCAGCTCGGCTGCCCCACCTCCGCGCTCGATATCGCGCAGGCGCTTCTGGTGGCGGCCGGCAGGCTGCGGGAAAGCGCCGATCCGCACCTGCGCGGCGTGTTCCACATGGCTGCCACGGGGGAGGCAAGCTGGGCGGAGTTCGCCGAGGAAATCTTCCGGCTGGCCGAAGGGTATGGCCGAAGGAGCGTGCGGGTGCGGCCGATCACCACCGCCGAATACCCGACTTCCGCCAGGCGGCCGGCCAATTCGCGGCTTTCCACCGGCAAGCTGGAGCAGGTCTACGGCCTGAGGCTTCCCGACTGGAGGGTTTCGCTGGCTTCTACCATGAAAGTGCTGCTCGAAGGGCAACGGGAGGAAGTGAAATCATGAAGGGCATCATTCTCGCCGGCGGATCAGGCACCCGGCTCTACCCGATCACCCAGGCGGTCTCGAAGCAGTTGATGCCTATCTACGACAAGCCGATGATCTATTATCCGCTGACGACGCTGATGCTGGCGGGAATCCGCGATATCCTCATCATCACGACGCCGCATGATCTGGAAAACTTCCAGCGATTGCTGGGCGATGGTTCCCAATGGGGCCTGTCGCTGGAATATGCGGCGCAGCCGCGGCCGGAGGGCCTGGCCCAGGCCTTCATCATCGGCGCCGATTTCGTCGCGGGCGGGCCCTCCGCTCTCGTTCTCGGGGACAACATCTTCTACGGCCACAGCCTGCCGGAGCTTTTGCAGCAAGGCGCTACGAAAACCGAAGGCGCGACCATCTTCGCCTATCACGTGACCGATCCGGAACGATACGGCGTGGTGGAGTTCGACCGGGACATGACGGCCATATCCATCGAGGAGAAGCCAGCCCACCCCAAGTCCAGCTGGGCGGTTACCGGCCTTTATTTCTATGATCATCAGGTCGTCGATATCGCGGCCGATCTGAAGCCGTCGGCGCGCGGCGAGCTGGAGATCACCGATGTCAACCGCACCTATCTCGAACGCGGCAGCCTTTCCGTAACGCTGATGGGACGCGGTTTCGCCTGGCTGGATACCGGCACGCCCGACAGCCTGCTCGAAGCTTCCGATTTCGTGGGTACGCTGGAGCGACGGCAGGGATTGAAGATCGCCTGTCCCGAAGAGGTGGCCTACCGCATGGGCTATATAGACGCCGGGGGGCTTGAACTGCTTGCCACGAACCTTGGCAAGAGCGCCTACGGAAGCTATCTCGCCAAGATTCTGCGGGATTAGCCGCTACCTCCAGGATAGTTCCGGTTTGCGTCCGTCAGCACGACGATCGGGCCCGCAAACCGCTCTCTCTGTGCACCACCCGATTTTACCTGCTGAACCGGAATGCCTTTCAATCGGCGCGAAGGCGGTTGCCATCTGGAACATGGCTCCATAGAACTCGTTGATGGAAATCATCGTTTCAGAAACGGCACTTAGCAGGAAGAGCGCCTTGAGCCTCAAATTCGGAACCAGCGGCCTTCGCGGGCTTGTCGTCGATCTGGAAGGGCATGCTTCGGCGCTCTATGCCACGGCGTTTGCCCGGCATCTTCTGGGAAGCGGCATGGCGAAGGCGGGCGATCCCGTGCTTGTCGGTCGTGATTTCCGTCCATCAAGCCCCGGCATTGCCGCCACCTGCATCGGCGCGCTCGCCCGCGCTGGCCTGATGCCGCTCGATTGCGGCGCTCTGCCGACGCCCGCTCTGGCGCTCCAGGGTCTCCAGATCGGCGCAGCCTCGCTGATGGTGACCGGATCGCATATCCCGGCCGATCGGAACGGCATCAAGTTCTATCGACCGGATGGCGAAATCGACAAGCAGGACGAAGCGCGCATTACCGCGATCGCCGCAAGCCTGAAGTGGGATGAGATCGACGCCACGCCGGGAGCCGCCAATGACCAGTCGGCGGATGCCGAAGCGCTGTTCATCGCCCGCAATGCCGCCATTCTTCCGCCGAAGGCGCTTTCCGGCCTTAAGGTCGGGGTCTATCAGCATTCCACCACCGCACGCGATCTGCTGGTGACGGTGCTCGAGGGCTATGGGGCAGAGACCCTGCCGCTCGGGCGCTCTGAGGATTTCGTGCCCGTGGATACGGAAGCCGTATCCGAGGAGACCATCGGCCTCTTGCGCAATTGGGCAGCCAAGCACGCGCTCGATGCGATCGTCTCGGCCGATGGCGACGGCGACCGGCCGCTGGTGGCGGATGAGACCGGCGAGCCCTTGCGCGGCGATCTTCTCGGTCTCATCGCAGCGAATTTCCTGGGTGCCCAGGTGGTCGTCACCCCCGTTACATCCAATTCCGGGATCGAGAAGGCCGGCAGCTTCCGCGTTGTGCGCACGAAGGTCGGCTCTCCCTTCGTGATCGCCGGAATGATGCAGGCGCTTGATGAAGGGGCGAGCGGAGTCATGGGGTTCGAGGCGAATGGCGGCTTGCTGACGGCCTCCGAATTCTCCGTCGCGTCCGGCCGGATCAGCCCGCTGCCGACGCGGGACAGCTTCCTGCCGGTGCTGGCGGCCCTCTACCTCGCTGCGGAACGGAAGCGCCCGCTCTCCGAGATCGTCGCCGGTTATGGGCTTCCATTCGCCGCCGCCGACCGTCTGGAACATTTCCCGGTTGAAACCAGCGCCGCGCTGATGGCGCATCTTGGCGCCTCGCGGGACAATCTCGCCGCTTTCCTCGCGCCGATCGGGCCGGTTGCCTGGACCAGCGAGACGGATGGGCTGCGGGTGAGCCTGGCGGATGGCCGTATTATTCATTTCCGTCCTTCCGGCAATGCGCCGGAGATGCGCTGCTACGTCGAAGCCGAGACGGAAGACGCCGCCAAGGCCCTGCTTCAACAAGGTCTTGCGCTGGTCAAGACCTGGGCGGCCGGCGGAAAGAGCGCATGATGCTGAAGATCGGGCGCTGGCTGGCGCGAAAGAACTCTCCGGAGTCGAGAAATCCCCCACGGCGCCGGATCGATCTCGGCGAGAGGCCGCCGCGCTACCCCATCTATGTCATCGGTGACGTGCATGGCTGCCTGGACGAACTCCTGGCTGCCGAGGAACGTATCCAGGCCGATATCATGGCGCGCGGGCGGCCCGGCCTCGTGGTGCTGCTCGGCGATTACGTCGATCGGGGGCCGCGTTCGGCTGAGGTTCTGGATCATCTCATCGCGCCGAACCGCCATAATCTCAGAAGAATTGCCCTATGCGGCAATCACGACGAACTTTTTCTGCGCTTCCTGCAGAACCCGAAACGCTTATGGGACTGGCTCGAGCTCGGCGGTCGGCAGACCCTGATGTCGTACGGCATCGATCCCCAGGACCTGATCTCCCGTTACGGTGCCGACGGCGAGGCGCTTCGCTCGGTTCTCGAACACGCCGTGCCGCAGAAACATCGCCAATTCCTCGAGGAGCTGCCGATCACCTTCCGCATCGGGGAATATTTCTTCGTGCATGCGGGCGTTCGGCCGGGAATCTCTCTCGAAGAGCAGAGCGATCAGGATCTCCTGTGGATCAGGGACCCTTTCCTGACGGAAGGCCCGAAATTGCCCTATCTCGTGATCCATGGGCACACCCCGGTTCAGGAACTGGAGTTCGGGCCGGGGCGGATCGGGATCGATACGGGTGCCTTTTTCTCCGGTCACCTGACCGTGCTGAAGATCGACGAGGGGCGGGCAACGGTTGTATGAGCGGCCGGCCGCTCAATCCACGCCGAAGAGATCGCGCGTATAGATCTTGTCCTTAACGTCGGCGATCTCGGGCGTGATGCGGTTGGCGAGGATCACGTCGCTGCGCGCCTTGAACTCCTCGAGATCGCGGATGACCGTCGACCTGAAGAATTCCGGCTCGTTGTAGGACGGCTCGTAGACCACGACCTCGATGCCCTTCGCCTTGATGCGCTTCATCACGCCTTGGACGGAGGAATCACGGAAATTGTCCGATCCCACCTTCATGGTCAGGCGGTAGACGCCCACCACTTTCGGGTCCATGCGGTAGATGCTGTCGGCGATGAAGTCCTTGCGCGTCGAGTTGGAATCGACGATCGCTCGGATGAGTGCCTGGGGAACTTCGCTGTAGTTCGCCAGCAATTGCTTGGTATCCTTCGGGAGGCAGTAGCCGCCATAGCCGAAGGAGGGATTGTTGTAATGGCTGCCGATCCGGGGGTCGAGGCAGACGCCGTCGATGATTTCCTTGGTCGCCAGGCTGCGCGAGGCGGCATAGGTGTCCACCTCGTTGAAATAGGCAACCCGCATGGCGAGATAGGTATTGGCGAACAGCTTGATCGCCTCCGCCTCGCTCGATCCGGTGAAGATGACGGGAGCGTCCTTGTGGATCGCCCCTTCCTGCAGCAGTTCCGCAAAGATCCTGGCCCTTTCGGATTTGTCGCCGACGATGATCCGGGAAGGATAGAGATTGTCGTGCAGCGCCTTACCTTCACGCAGGAACTCGGGCGAGAAGATGATGTCGCGATATCCGGTCCGCTTGCGCAAATGTTCCGTGTAGCCGACGGGAATGGTCGACTTGATGACGATGGTGGCGTTCCGGTTGACGGAAAGGACCGTATCCACCGCGGCCTCGACTGCCTTCGTGTTGAAATAGTTGGTCTGCGGGTCGTAGTTGGTCGGCGTCGCCACGATGACGAAATCCGCATCCCTGTAGGCCTTGCTGCCGTCCGTCGTCGCGGTAAGGTTCAGTTTTCGGGTCGAAAGGAAGGCCTCGATATCGGGGTCCACGATCGGAGACTTACGATTCAAGACGCTTTCGACGCGCTGCGGAGCGATGTCGACGGCGACGACTTCGTGGTTCTGGGCGATCAGGACGGCATTCGAGAGACCGACGTAACCCAGCCCGGCGACTGCTACTTTCATTGTTCACTCTTCGTGGAATCGGATGGGACGAAGGATATGCAGGATATCCCGATAGAGGTCGCAGATTTCTTCTTCATGAACATAGCGCTGTCAATGCGGTTACACCACATCCGGTTCCGTTAAGGAGGGTGGCGATACCGTTCGAAAGCCGGGATAGGCGGGGCAGTCAATGTGGACAGTATTATGGCCACTTGATTTTTTATTTCCTCAGGCTAATTGTCTCGCCACCAGACCGGGCCCCTCTGGCAGCTCGCATGAGCTGTGATGTCGGACTGGATCGTCTAACTGGGTGCCTGGTGTCCGTGGAAATCCGGCGATAACTCTGACGATCTACTCTGCAGCGGCGGCATATGCGGCTTCAGAACGATCGATCCATTGCGTCGGCCACGCATGCAGGTGCCCCTCTTTTGAGATTTTAAGAGATCGGGTGCCAAATGACTGAATTCTTCACGCCGGAGGCCTTTTCGGCGCTCCTGCAAGTCATCATGATCGACCTTGTTCTGGCCGGGGACAATGCCATCATCATCGGCCTTGCGGCCGCCGGCCTGCCGAAGGAGCAGCGCGCCAAGGCGATTCTCATCGGTATTATCGCCGCGACCGTGCTGCGTATCGGCTTTGCCCTCGTCACGACACAGCTCCTTCAGATCGTCGGACTGCTGCTCGCCGGCGGTATCCTGCTGCTCTGGGTCTGCTGGAAGATGTGGCGTGAACTGCGCGCCAACCACGGGCAGGAAGAAGAAGCGACGGAAGCTCTGGAGAATGCCGATCTCAACGCGGACGGGACAGTTGCCGGCAATGCGCCGCGCAAGACCTTTGCGCAGGCCGCCTGGCAGATCGTCATCGCTGACGTCTCGATGTCGCTCGACAACGTTCTCGCCGTCGCAGGGGCTGCTCACGAGCATCCGGAAGTGCTGATTTTCGGTCTCGTGCTGTCGATCGCACTGATGGGTATCGCGGCGAGCTTCATCGCGCGCCTCCTCAACAAGCACCGCTGGATCGCCTATGTCGGTCTGGCCGTGATCCTCTATGTCGCGCTGGAAATGATCTATCGCGGCGGCGTGGAAGTCCTGCCTTATATCGGCTTCTGACAAGCTGGGGCGCGGCGCTCGCCGCCGCGCCCCACCGCCATATCGGGCGAGTGAAGCTCGCCTATTTCGAGCCGTTTGCCTGGCCGCCGGCAATCACCTCCAGATGTATCTGCCGCGGCGACAGGATTTCGTGGTAGACGTCCGAGCGGCCGATATAGACGATCGTCGTCTCCCGCATTCCGGCGAGCAGCCGGGCGAGCGTTTCCTGCGTTTCGCGATCCAGGCCTTCAAGCGCATTTTCGATGATCAGCCAACGCGGCGCGAGGATGAGCGCGTTGGCAATGCGCAGCCGCACCTGGTCGTCCTCGTCCAGAACCCTGTCCCAGCGATCCGCCGAATCGAGCAGGCGCGTCATGCGAACCAGGCCCGCGTCGTTCAAGGCCAGCATCAGGCTCTCATCGTCATAGTCGGCGGGATTGGCCGGGTAAGTCAGAACCTCACGCAGCGTGACAGCCGGCAGATAGCCCTTCTGGGGCATGAAGAGCATGCGGTCTTTGGTCGGCAGGACAACTTCGCCATGGCCCCAATGCCAGATGCCCGCAAGAGCCTGGAAGAGCATGCGCCGGTCGGCGCCGGGGTCGCCGTTGATCATCAGCCGCTCTCCCTGCCTGATGACGACCTCCTCGTCCGGCAAGCGCAGCCCGTATTGCTCTTCGGGTCCGGAAAATACCTCGAGGTGCCGTATGCGCATCGTCCCGTCGCTGCTTTCCAGGCATCGGATTTCGCTTCGCGGCGGCGCGATCTCGATCATGCCGAGGGCGTTGCGGAAGGTCGAAACGCGCATCAGAGCCGCTTTCCAGTCGGCGATCTGGCGGAAATTATCCACATACCAGCGCAGGGCGGCATTCACCTGATTGAAGGCGCCGACCGCCATCATCAGTCCCCCGAAGGAAAGATTGCCGGAGAAATAGACCGGAGCGGCGATCAGGATGGGTGCGATCGTCGACAGCCATCCGAAGCCGGCGGAAACCCATGTCAGGTTGGTATAGGCGGTCACCAGCCGGCGGATCACCCCAAGCACGGTGCTGATCGAAAGCTGGATACGCCGCCTCTCGCTCTCCTCCCCGTTGGCGAGCGTGATCGCCGTCAGGTTCTCGTTGGCGTGCATCAGCGCGAAGCGGAGTTCCGCCTCCTTCGAATAGCGCTCGGAATTGAGGATCGGCAGGCCTCCGCCGACGAGGTTGCTCAGCATCGAGGCCGAACCGGCATAGAGCAGGGCGGCCCAGACCATATAACCTGGAATGACGATTTCCCTGCCACTGAAACTGAAGGAAAAGTTCGCCGAAACAGCCCATAGCACGCCGATGAAGCTGACGAGCAGGATCGTCGAACTCACCAGGCCGATTGCAAGCGTCGTCGTGATTTCGGAGAGGTTCCTGGCATCCTCGTGCAGGCGCTGATCGGGATTGACGCCGATCACACCCACCTGCGCAAGTTGCAGCGCCCGCCTCGGTTTCAGCCATTGGTTTACGAGATCGCGGGAAAGGCCCTCGCGCATGTAGAGGGCGGCCATCTGGTTGAGCCAGGCCTGTACGACATTCAGAACGAGCAACGACCCGCCGATGACGGCGAATACCTTCAACTGTTCGATGAAACTGGTGAGATCACGGCGCTCGAGGGCGTTGTAGAACGGTACGTTCCACTGGTTGAGGCGGTATTGGGCATAGGTCGTCAGCAGGATGATCGCGAGCAGCCCGAAAGCGAGCACGACCACGCGGTTACGGACCGGCGAGGCCCAGAAGGCTCGCGACATCAGCCTGAGCTGATCATAGAAACCTAGTTCGTATTCCTGTCCTTCGAGGAAGGGCCGGACTTCGCCCTCTGCCAGATCAGCCATGCTACACCGTCCCGATCGCCTGCCCCACAATCAATATACTTAGATAAGTGCAGCAATCACCTCCCTGCCATAGTTGGCATCGGCGGTCATGAGATTTTTCCGTCCTATCGGCCGGGATCGGCAAAGGAACGCCTCAAAGTCTCACTCATTGGCAGGTGCAGATTGACATTGTCGCGCGGGATGGGGCGCGTGAACCAGCGATCATAGATCTCCTGCATCTCCGCGCTTGCATAGATTTTCGCCAGCGCCGTATTTACCGCGTCATGAAATTCCGTGTCGCTCAGGCGTACCATGAAACCATAGGGCTGCGGCTCGGCCACCACTTCCGTCGAGACCGTATAGTCTTCCGGATTTCCGGTACGCCCGATCATTGCGCTCAGGAGCACCTCGTCCATGGCATAGGCGGAGGCCATGCCGTTGGTGATCATGTCGAACGCCCCTTGCACGCTGTCGGACGTCACGATGGAGAGATTGAGCTTACGCTCCCGGTTGAGCTGGTTGATCTGGCCGACATTGACCGTGCCCAGCGCCACGCTCACGGTTCGGCCTCTCAGGTCTTCGATCGTCCGCAGATCGTTTTTCGCCAAGGCGACGTAGCGGGTGGCGACATAGAAATGGCTGCGGGTGAAGGCGACGCTGCGCCGCCGCTCCGGCGTGTTGGTGCTGCTGTTGCATTCGATGTCCATCGCGCCGTCGTTCAGCAATTGCACCCGATTGCTGGGTGTCCGGAAGACATATTCGATCCCGATGGCCGGAAGGCGCAGCCTTTCCCTCAACTCCTCGCTCAGGCGCTTGCAGATGTCGATCGAGTAGCCGACGATGGTTCCGTCCTTGTCGGTATAGGAGAAAGGCGGCGAATCGCCATAGCCGATGCGGATCTTGCCGGTCTCGGCTATGCGCTCGAGAGTTGACGCAGGAGCCTCCGCCCGCGTTTGCGGCGCGGCTGCGAGGACAGCGGCGAAGATCGCCGCAGATACGTATCGGAAGATGGCTGAAACACGCAAGGCGACCTCCTTCACTCGAGGTATTCGTGCGGGCTCTCGAATGCCGCCTGCATTGTGGGTGAAATCGGCAGGTTGAGATTTCGGTTGTCCGGCGGGATCGGCGACATGAACCATTTCTCGTAGATCTCGTAGATCTCGCCGCTGACGAACACCTCCCTCAGCGCATCGTTGACGACCTCCTTGAAGGCGGAATCATCCTTGCGCATCAGGATGCCGTAGGGTTCGGGCGGACCGAACGTATCCTCGGAAATGGCAAAGGCGGCCGGGTCCTTCGATGAGGCGACGAGTGCGGCAAGCAAAATCCCATCCATGACGAATGCCGAGGCTCGCCCTTTCTCCACCATGGCGAACGCATCGGCGTGCTGTCTGGCCAGGAGAACGGAGATGTTGAGGTTTTCGCGCCGGTTGAGTGCGTTCAACTGCTCCACGTTGATGGTCCCGGTGGTGGAGACAACGCTGCGACCGCTCAAGTCCTTGATGCCGGTCAGCCCGTCGCTCTTGCGGGAGACGAAGCGCGTCGCCGTCATGAAATGCGGATAGGAGAAGGCCACCTGCTCGCGCCGCTCCGCGGTATTGGTGGTGGTGGTGCATTCGAGATCGACCTTGCCGCTCTTGACCAGCACGAAGCGGGTCGCGGCTGTCGAGGGAACCAGCATGACCTCCAGCTTGTCGAGCTTGAGATGCTGCCGGACACTTTCGGCGATCCGTCGGCACAGATCGATCGAGTAGCCGACGACTTTGCCGTCGCTCAGACGGTAGGAGAAGGGAGGAGCGTCTTCCCGGTAGCCGATCGTGATCGTTTTGGTGTTTGCGATCGCGGCAAGCGTGTCTTCCGTGGATTGCGCAACGGAGGTCGCTGGACAGAGCGAGGCAATGAGCAGGGCTGAGGCAAGATATCGGCCTACTCTTCGGCTTTCGTGGGAAAATAGCTTCGCAACGCGTACAGGCATTTCACGATGCTCCCGTTGACGAGGTGCGGATCGGCGATCTTTTGATGGGGGCTGACGCCCGCGTGAGAGGCGCCGGCCTGCCGATGTGGTAGCCTTGGGCGAGATCGCAGCCGGCGAGCCGCAGCAATTCCAATTCGATTTCGCTTTCCACGCCTTCCGCCGTTGTCTGTATTCCGAGACTTCTGGCGAGCTGGACGATGCCGCTGACGAGCGCTCCGTTCTCCGTCCGCGCGGCAAGCCCGTCGATGAAGCTGCGGTCGATCTTGATTTTCCGGATAGGGAGCTTTCGGAGATAGCTCAACGATGCGTAGCCGGTTCCGAAGTCGTCCAACACGATGCCGACGCCCATCGCGTCGATCTCCCCGATCACCGAGGAGGCGATCGCATCGGATAGCATGACGGATTCGGTGACTTCCACCTCGAACCTGGAAGGCGCAAGCCCGCTTTCGGCAAGTGCGGAACGAAGCGTATCCACCAGGCTGCGATGGTGAAGCTGGATGGCCGAGATGTTGACGGTGACTACCGTGTCCTCCGGCATTTGCCGGGCATCCCGACTGGCCTGGCGGATAACCCATTCGCCGATCTTGACGATCTGGCCCGTTTCCTCGGCAAGCGGGATGAACCGGTCCGGCGGTATCATGCCGTGTTCCGGATGGCGCCAGCGCAGCAGCGCCTCGTAACCAGCGATCTTGCCTCCCGCGACGGTGACGATCGGCTGGTAATGCAGCGCGAACTGTCCGCGTTCCAGCGCCATCTCGAGGTCCTGCTCCAGCGCATAGAGGTTCGGAGTGGCCATCACCATGCTTTCCGTAAAGAAGCTATGATTGCCGCGGCCACGGGTCTTGGAACAGTAGAGGGCCACGTCGGCGCTCTTGAGAAGGGTCGCGGCCGTTGCACCGTGGGAGGGCGCGCAGGCAATTCCGACGCTTGTGCCGATCGAGATCCGATTGCCGAGAATGGTGAAGGGGGTTCCGATCGCCGACACGACGGCTTCTGCGAGCCGCGAAGCTTCGGACATCGGGTCCTGATCCACCCATTGCAGCAGGGCGAATTCGTCGCCGCCGAGGCGGGCGGCGATATCCTTGGGGCCGAGCAGCATCGCGACGCGCTCGGTTGCGGCAACCAGAAGAGCATCGCCTGCAGCGTGGCCGAACGTATCATTCACGGACTTGAAGCGGTCGAGATCGAGCAGCATGACGTTGAAGCGGCTTCCCTCTGAGGCCGTCGTCTCGATGGCATCGGCCAGCGCCTTGTTGAAGAAGGCGCGATTGGGCAGTCCGGTCAGGGAATCGTGATGCGCCATATGCTCCATCTGCTTGGCCACTTCGCGGACCTGGCGAAGGTTCTCGCGTTCGACCACCGCTTCCCGCAGCGTTTCGATCGCGACGGCAAGGCGGCCGATCTCGTCGTGCCGGCCCTGGAAGGGCGTAACAGTGCCGGTATCATCCCGGGCGATGCGCGTCAGGGCCTTTACCAACGCGGGAACCGGGCGGAAAAGCCTCCGCATGACCAGCGTCACGACCAGGCTGATCACGACCAGCATGGCGATGAGGGCAAGGAATGAATTGCGGACCAGGTCGTCACGCGTGCGCAGAAGTTCTTCCGCCTCGCCGATGCTCGTGACGACGGACCCTAAAAGCTCGCCCGCCGAGGTGGCGACCGGCAGGGAAGCGATGAAATGCTCCCTTTCGCCGATCGTGGCAAAGCCGGTGAAGAAATTGTTCGGCAGATGCGGCGTTGGAAAAGCCAGATGCTCGCCGGATGTAGCGCCCGTGGCATCGGCGGAGCTGATGAGGCTGCCGGTTTCCTTGTCGTAGCGGAAAAGCCAGACTTCGTTCTTCGTCTGCGCCGCGGCAAGCGCCAGGACGTCGACCGGATTGAAGCCGGTATCGAGAACCGATTCGTCGTCTCCGAGCGGCCGCTCGCTGAGAATTCGGATGATCTGGCCGGACGGGTCCGCCTCGACTGCCACGAAGGTGTAGATGTTGCGGACTGTGAAGCTGGCGATCTGGGCGTTCATTTCCGCCTGGCGGCGCCACTGTTCCTGGGAGTTCCGCTCCACCATGAGCAGTCCGGCCAGAGCGCCAACGCCATAGGCGGAGATGACGCCTGCGATCAGGAAGAGCGTGATCTTGCCAAAGAGCGACTGATGCCAGCGCAAGCGGGAATGCGCTGACCCTGCCGGAGGAAATCCGACGGTCGTTTCGGTCTCGGCTTTGTCAGTGATCATTGCCCCCTTTATGGACCTCACCCATTCCCCAAAGCATCGACGGATCGATACCAACATATACGGCTCCTGCCTTAAAATATCGTATCGGTAGTGTGCGTCTTCCGTCTCGCGTGAGCATAGTAAACCGACCAATTATGACGGAATGAAAATCCTCGGCTCTTTTCAGGACCGGAGGTCCGGTCTAGACCAAGGACGGACTGGCGTGTTGCACCGCCTTGTGCCACATCCTGGCAAGGCCTGTGACGAACAGCCGGAGGAGGATGGAATGGATTTCGCTCTCAGCGATGAGCAGATTGCCATTCGCGAAATGGCCGAGGGGTTTGCGGCGGAGGAGATCGCCCCCTTCGCCATCGAATGGGATCAGAACAAGCACTTTCCCGTGGATACGATCCGCAAGGCCGGGGCTCTCGGCATGGGCGGCATCTATGTGCGCGACGATATCGGCGGCTCCGGCCTGGGACGGCTGGAGTCTGTCCTGATCTTCGAGGCCTTAGCGCGAGCTTGCCCGGCGGTCGGCTCCTATATTTCGATCCACAACATGTGCGCATGGATGATCGATCGCTTCGGATCGGAAGAGCAGCGGCAGGCATGGCTTCCCGGCCTGCTTTCGATGGACAAGCTTTCCAGCTATTGCCTGACTGAGCCGAGCGTCGGGTCGGACGCCGGGAGGCTGAGGACGAAGGCGGTTCGCGACGGCGAGCACTATGTGCTCTCGGGGCAGAAGCAGTTCATTTCCGGTGCGGGCGCCTCCGACGTCTACGTCGTGATGGTTCGCACCGGCGAGGAGGGGCCAAAGGGCATTTCTACCCTGCTGGTTCCGAAAGATACGCCGGGCCTTTCCTTTGGAGCCAATGAGAAGAAGATGGGCTGGAACGCCCAGCCGACCCGCGCCGTGATCTTCGACGGTGCGCGGGTGCCGGTGGCCAACCGCCTCGGCGCGGAAGGCGACGGCTTCAAGATCGCCATGGCGGGGCTTGACGGCGGGCGGCTCAATATCGCGGCCGCATCCCTCGGTGGAGCGCAAGCGGCGTTCGACAAGGCGCTCGCCTATGCCCGCGAGCGACAGGCTTTCGGCCAGCCGATCGTGGAGTTCCAGGCGCTGCAGTTCAAGCTGGCGGACATGGCTGCGAATATTGAGATGTCGCGCACCTTCCTGTGGCGCGCGGCGCTGGCTTTGGAGGAGAAGGCGTCGGATGCCACCATGCTTTGCGCCATGGCGAAGAGGATGGTGACCGACCGCTGTTTCGACGTCGCCAACGACGCGCTGCAACTGCATGGCGGCTACGGTTATCTGGCGGATTACGGGGTCGAGAAGCTCGTACGCGACCTGCGCGTCCATCAGATATTGGAGGGTACGAACGAGATCATGAACGTCATCGTCGCGCGATCGATCATCGGGCAGACGCGGCATGCGAAATGAAAAGCAGGGAGGATCACCAATGACTGAAGCAATCGCATTCGTCGGTCTCGGCAACATGGGCGGACCGATGGCGGCAAACCTGGTAAAGGCGGGCTACCGGGTCAATGGGTTCGATCTCGCCGCGGCCTCGCTGGAAACCGCTTCCGCAAACGGCGTCATGATCGCTGCAAGCGCTGTGGAGGCGGTGAAGGATGCTTCCGTGGTGATCACCATGCTGCCGGCCGGCAAGCACGTCATCTCGGTCTGGAGCGAACTCGTCAAGGCGGTGCAGCCCGGCACGCTGATGATCGATTGCTCCACGATCGACGTGGAAAGCGCTCGCAAGGCGCATATGCTGGCAAAGGAAGCCAGCTGCCTCTCGCTCGACGCGCCGGTTTCGGGTGGCACGGGCGGCGCTACGGCAGGAACGCTGACCTTCATGGTGGGCGGCGCAGAGGCAGCTTTCGCGAGGGGCGAGCCGGTGCTGCAGAAGATGGGCAAACGCATCGTCCACTGCGGAGATTCCGGCGCGGGGCAAGCTGCCAAGATCTGCAACAACATGATCCTCGGTATCACCATGGCGGGCGTCTGCGAGGCCTTCGTGCTCGCCGAAAAGCTTGGGCTCTCGCATCAGGCGCTGTTCGATGTAGCCTCCACATCTTCCGGCCAGTGCTGGTCGATCAACACCTATTGCCCGGTCCCTGGGCCGGTGCCGACTTCGCCTGCCAATAACGGCTACAAGCCGGGTTTTGCCGCGGCGCTGATGCTGAAGGATCTGAAGCTTTCGCAAGAAGCTGCTGCGGCGGCCGGTGCCGAGACGGCAATGGGCGCGCATGCCGCCGAGCTCTACGAGACCTTCAACGCGCTCGGCCGGGGTGGGGAGGATTTTTCCTCCATCATCAACTATTTCCGTGAACAGTCGCAAAAGACCGGAGAGGCGAGAGGATGAGCTACGAGACGATCATCGCAGAAGAGAAGGGGCGTGTGGGCCTCGTTACCCTCAACCGCCCGAAGGCGCTCAACGCCATCAACCGGCAGCTCGGGGAAGAGCTGCTGCAAGCGGTAGAAACCTTCGACCGCAATCCTCAGATCGGCTGCATCGTCATCACCGGTTCGGAAAAGGCTTTCGCGGCCGGCGCGGACATCAAGGAGATGCAGGAACACAACTCTGTCGACATGTACGTGAACGACTGGTTTTCGGACTGGAACCGGTTGACGCTCGTTCGCAAGCCGATGATCGCGGCGGTCGCTGGCTTCGCGCTCGGCGGTGGCTGCGAGCTTGCGATGATGTGCGATTTCATTCTTGCCGCCGACACGGCGAAGTTCGGCCAGCCAGAAATCAAGCTCGGCGTCATTCCCGGGATGGGCGGCAGCCAGCGCCTGACGCGGCTCGTCGGCCGCGCCAAGGCCATGGAGATGTGCCTAACGGGCCGGATGATGGATGCGGTCGAAGCCGAAAGGGCAGGGCTGGTGGCCCGCATCGTCCCGGCTGCGGATCTTGTTTCGGATGCGTTGAAGACCGCCGAAACCATTGCGGGCATGTCGCTGCCGGCGGTGATGATGGCCAAGGAAGCGGTCAACCGCGCCGAGGAGATGGGACTTGCCGAAGGCCTGCGCTTCGAGCGCCGTCTTTTCCACTCCCTCTTCGCCTTCGAGGACCAGAAGGAAGGGATGGCGGCCTTCGTCGAAAAACGTCAGGCGGAGTTCAAGAACCGGTAAATCGGCTGAAATTCGTCATTCCGCCTTGGCACTGACCTTTTCCGCCGCCTTCCGGACCAGGCCGCGATCTCCGCTTTCATCGGTAAGATGGAAGGTCAGTGCCGAGACGCGCCATTGCGAGTCGCTGCGCACCAGTGCGTAGTCGTAGAAGCCGGAGATGGTCCAAGTCGCATCTTCCAGCCAATGGGCGGCCGTTACTCTGGCAGTGGCATTTGCGTGCTCGCCGTTTTGCTCCACCCTGATATCTGAAAGCTGGTGCCGCGTAGCGTCAAAGCCGGGCAGAAGGCCGGACCAGGCAGCCATAAGCGCCTGCGGCGTAAAGCGCTGCGCTTCGCCGCCCCAAAGAGAGGTGTAATCGATCAGCGTTTCGGAGGCGAAGAAATCCTCAAGGGCCGCGAACTCACGGTTGTCGGCATAGATGGCGACCGCGGAGATCGCCGCTGCAATCTTTGCCTCTTCCGCAGGTGTGGCGGCGGCATTCCCCGAGACCATGAGGACTGCGCCAATGACAAGGGAAAGGTTGCGTAACATCGCCTTCTCCCTTACTCGGCCAGTCGTTGCGGCAGTGGGTTCAGCGGATAATGTGCCCAATAGAACGCGTCCGACTGGTGCATGTCGGTGAGGAAATTCGTCGCCTCAACGATCTTTCCATCTTCGATGCGGAACATCAGTGCGTAGAGCTGGTCGATCTCCGGTCCGCTGCCGACATTGCTCCAGCCGCGATGGATATCGACCACCAGATCGTCCTGCGCCTGGAAGAATGTCGGTTCGGCCTTGAAGCGGCCCTTGGCGAGACCTGCGAAGAAGGCGACCACCTCGTCCACGCCGCGTTTTTCACCTGCAAGCGGATGATGGCCGGGAATGCGCCAGACGATGTTTTCTGCCAGGAAGGGCCTGACCGCTTCCGGATTGCCGGTGGCGTAGGCGGCATAATAATCGCGGATGATCTGGATATTGGCCTCGCTCGATTGGGCGTAGGCATTCGAGCTTGCGACGAGCAGGCCCGAGACCGCGAGGATTGCGAAAGAATTCATCATGGACACGGCGCTTCTCCCTTTTTCTCAAGGGCTAGCGCCTTCTTCCCTCGTGATCAGGTCCCAATCCTGCGGAAGAGCGATCCGATCCTGCTCTTCAATTGCCGCGCCACTCACCGGGCGTCGCGCCGGTAAGACGTTTGAACTGTGTGGCGAATTTCGCCGGGTTCCTGTAGCCGACGCGCCAGGCGATCTCGGCCACTGGCAACCGCGTGGCCCGCAGCAGCTCCTTGGCTCTTTCCATGCGCCGCGCGATGACGAAGGCATAGGGCGCAAGCCCGGTTTGCGCCTTGAAGCAGCGGGAGAAATGGAACGGACTCATTGCCGCTGCGGCAGCGAGATCGGCGAGCGTGATGTCCTCGGCCAGATGATCGTGGATGTATTGCAGAGCGCGGCCGAGACGGGGGTCTATTCGTCGATCCTGTTCGTTCACGCCGGTCACGACGCGGGCAAGCTGGGTGGCAAATGCGGCTGCCAGGCTGTCGCGGTAAAGGGTGGAGCTTTCCCTTGCCGCGGCGTGCAGATTGAGGCCGAGCTGTACGAGCAGCGGGTCGAGGTCGCCTTTCAGCGGCCGGAAAGCGGTCGGCACCTCAAGGTCGGCATCCGCAAGATACCCGGCGCCGACTTCGAGATTGAGGAAATCATTGGGCTCATCCCAGCGGCACCAGCCGTCGAAGCCGGCGGGAAAGAGCCAGCCCTGGCCGGCTGACAGCGGCATATGGCGGCGCCTGTCGCTGCCATATGCGGCGTGGTGGGAGGGAAGAGAGCGAAGAACGATGCCGAGCGTTACGCCGGAAAACGCGAAACTTCCTTCGCCCGGAGCTGTGCTAAGGAATGTGGAATGGCCGCTTTCCCAGGCGAGCTTTCCCGGTTCCAAACGCGATCCGAACCTGCCGATATCCGTCCACATGGCTTCCTCCTCAGGCCAGGCTAACCTTTGGAGAGCGGTTTTGCTCGTCACATCCTCGTGGCCGTCCATGTATCGCGCTGCTTTGATTACCTGACGCGTAATTGATAGAAGGATGCCGGTTCCCGCATGATCGCGCTGCCTGGATGGTCCGGGCGATCAAAGGAGACAGAAGATGACCGATGCAAACGAGACCGTCCACCGCTACCTCGCCGTCTGGAACGAGACCGATCCTGCCCGCCGCCAGGCGCTGATTGCGGAAAGCTGGGCCGAGGGCGCGATCTATGTCGATCCGTTGATGCAGGGCCGGGGCCATGCCGAAATCGACGGGTTGGTTGCCGCCGTGCAGGAGCGCTTTCCCGGCTTCCGCTTCGAGTTGATCGGCGAGGCGGATGGTCATGGAGACAATCTCCGCTTTTCCTGGGGTTTCGGCCCCGCCGATGGCGAAGCGCTCATCAAGGGCACGGACTTCGCGCTCATCGAAGGCGGACGTCTGAAGGCTGTGCACGGCTTCCTTGATCAGGTTCCGGCAGCCGCATGACGATCGCCGTCCGTCCTTTGGGAGACTATCTTCGCGACTGGCGCCGCCGCCGACACATGAGCCAGCTCGATCTGGCGCTGGAGGCGGATATCTCCCAAAGGCATCTCAGCTTCATAGAGAGCGGACGTTCCCAACCGAGCCGCGAGATGTTGCTGCATCTCGCCGAGCGGCTGGGCGTGCCGCTTCGCGAGCGCAATCCCATGCTGCTTGCCGCCGGTTTCGCGCCCGTCTTTGCCGAGCGATCCTTGGACGATCCGGCGCTTGCGCCAGCAAGGCGCGCGGTCGAGATGGTATTGAAGGGGCATGAGCCGTTTCCGGCATTGGCCGTGGACAGGCATTGGACGCTGGTGGCAGCGAACGGCGCGCTTGCGCCACTTCTTGCGGGTGTTGTTGACCAAGCCCTTCTGGAGCCGCCGGTCAACGTGCTGCGGCTAAGTCTGCATCCGCAAGGTCTCGCTCCGGCAATCGCCAATCTCGCCGAATGGCGGCATCATCTCCTGGAACGGCTGCACCAGCAGATCGCGATGACCGCCGATCCGGTTCTCTCCGCTCTTCTTGAAGAGCTTGCGGCCTATCCCTTTCCGAATCCCTCGCCGAAACAAGCCGCCTCCAGCGATTATGCCGGCATCGCCGTTCCGCTGGAATTGCGCACCGAGGCCGGTCTGCTCTCCTTCATTTCCACGACCACCGTCTTCGGAACGCCGGTCGACGTCACTCTGTCGGAACTGGCAGTGGAGTCCTTCTTTCCGGCGAATGATGAAACCGCCGAACGCCTGCGGCGAATTGCTGAAGGCGGCTGATTATTTTTTCGCGCGCAGGCCGTCCATCAGGAGGCCGATGAGGCGATGGGAACGATCGCGCCATTCCGGCGTATCCGGCATGGAGTAGATGCTCGAAAGAGCGTGCAGCAGGTCCGTCGTGTCGATGTCCTTGCGGATGGTGCCCGCATCGCCCGCCGTTTTCAGCAGTCCCTCGAACGCGCTGCGAATGCGTCCGAAGCTTTCCGCGAACAACGAAGAATTGGTGCCCATCAGGATTTTCAGGCTGTTCGCCATGCCACGCTTGGCGGCGATATAGCCGACGAAGCGGCGCATCCATTCCTCCAGCGCCACATCCGGTGCGTGTGATTGCGCAAGCTCCGTTGCTGCAGCCGCAAGGCTTTCGAGTTCGCGGCGATAGATGACCTCGACCAGATGCTCGCGGGTTGGGAAATGCCGGTAGAGCGTGCCGATGCCGACGCCGGCCTTTCGGGCGATGTCCTCGAGTGAGGTTTCCACGCCGTGTTCCGCAAAGGCGACTGCCGCGACCTCGATGAGTTTCTCGCGGTTGCGGCGCGCGTCTGCGCGTAGCTTTGTCGTGGGAGGGGCAGGTTTCTGCTCGGCCGAGGCCAAAATAATGCTCCAGGCACATTGGGGACTTGACCGGAGCCGGCAAGTCGCTAGATTAAACGGAGGCTCCTCCGCTTAACTGGAGTGCCTTCCACCTCTTAACCCAGAAGGAGGCGGGATGTCATGCCGAAACCCACTCATGGCCATCCCGTAACCCATAGCTAGGGCGCCAGGGCCGGATTGCCAGCCCATTCCAATATCGAAATCTCATTCTCGTGACGATGGCAGGAGCTTGATCCATGACACGAACGGTTCATCTTTCACTGGAGATCAATGGAAAGACACGCGAACTCGATGTCGAGCCGCGGGTCACCCTGCTCGATGCTCTGCGCGAGCATCTGGAACTCACCGGCACCAAGAAAGGCTGCGATCAGGGCCAGTGCGGGGCATGCACGGTGCATGTCGACGGCAAGCGCGTGCTTTCCTGTCTGACATTGGCAGCCCAGGTCGAAGGCCGCCAGATTGCTACGATCGAGGGCTTGGCCGCGGAAAACGGCGATCTGCATCCCGTGCAGGCGGCGTTTCTGGAGCATGACGCCTTCCAATGCGGCTATTGCACGCCGGGCCAGATCATGTCGGCGGTTGCCTGCATCCGCGAGGGGCATGCCGGGTCGGACGAGGAAATCCGCGAATACATGGCCGGCAATCTCTGTCGATGCGGGGCCTATAACAGCATCGTCGCGGCGGTCCGCGAAGCGGCGGAGGCGGCGTGATGAGAGATTTTTCCTATTCCCGCGCGACCTCGGCGGATCAAGCCCGTCAGGCTGCCATCCAATCAGGTGCCATGCTGCTTGCCGGCGGTACTACGCTTCTCGATCTCGCCAAGTGCGGTGTCTTCGAACCTGAAGCGGTCATCGATATCACGCACCTGCCGGGCTTTTCGGATATCGAAATGGACGCGGCCGGCGCAAGAATCGGCGCGCTCGCCAAAATGGGCGAAGTGGCGGATCACCCCGCGATCCGGGCGAACTTCCCCGCCGTTTCGGAATCACTGCTGCTGGCGGCTTCCGCCCAACTTCGCAACATGGCGACTGTCGGCGGCAATCTCCTGCAGCGGACGCGCTGTCCGTATTTCCGCGATCCCGCCACGTTTCCCGCTTGCAACAAGCGCAGTCCGGGTTCCGGCTGCTCGGCGATCGGTGGTGTCACCCGCAACCATGCGGTGCTCGGCACGAGCGAGGCCTGCATCGCCTCCTATCCCGGCGATCTGGCGGTCGCGCTCGTCGCTTTCGATGCTTCCGTCGATCTCGGCGGAAGGACCGTGCTGGCAGATGAGTTTTTCCTGACACCCGGTGACAGGCCGGATCGGGATACCGTCATCGAGCCGGGAGAGATGATCGCGGGCATCGTCATCCCCGCGTCGCCGGCCGCGAAGAATTCGACCTATCTCAAGGTCCGCGACCGGCAATCCTACGAATTCGCGGCGGCTAGTGCTGCGGTCGGTCTCGAGCTGGAGGAGGACGGCCGGACGGTCCGCGACATCCGCGTCGCGCTTGGCGGGGTCGCCACCAAGCCGTGGCGGGCGCGTGCCGTCGAGCAGGCTCTCGTCGGCAAGGCTCTCGATGCGGCCTCCGTGGAAAAGGCAAGCCGTCTCGCCATGGAAGGCGCCGTTTCCCACGGGGCCAACCGCTACAAGATCGAACTTGCGCCGCGTGTCGTCGCGCGCGCCATCCTGCAAATGGGAGGTCTGGCATGACCATCATGGAAACCCGCACCAAACAGGGCGATGCCTCCGATGGCGCGCTCGGTGGACGCTTTTCGCGCCTCGACGGCAAGCTGAAGATCACGGGCGGCGCGACCTATGCGCTGGAGCATCCCGTCGAGGGGCTCGCCTATGCCGTGCTGGTGCAAAGCACGATCGCGGCCGGCCGGGTGGTTAAGGTCGATACGACGAAGGCAGAGGCGGCGCCCGGCACACTTCTGGTCGTTACGCCCGAAACCGATCTGGAGCTGAAGGTCGCCTCCGACTGGTATGGCAATCGCCCCGACGATCAGCCCTATCATCCGCTTCCGCGTGAAGTCGCCTTCAACGGCCAGGCCATCGCCGCCGTTATTGCCGAGACGCTCGAGCAGGCGACCGAAGCGGCACGGCTGGTCGAGGTCACCTATGAGGAGACGACCGCCGTTGCCAGCATGGACTCTCCGAATGCCGGGGAGGGCAAGCTGGTCGACCAGTTCAATATTGCCTGGGGCGATGCCGAAGAGGCGCTCGCGGCATCGCCGTTGCGCATCGAGGCGGAATACAGCACGCCGCGTGAATATCACGTGCCGATCGAGCCGCATGGGCTGACGGCCAGATGGGACGGCGACCGGCTGACGATCTGGGAGCCGAGCCAATGGACGCACGGCATGGCGCGTTCCTATGCGGAACTCTTCGGCTTGCCGGACGAAAACGTGCGCCTCCTATCGCCCTTCATCGGCGGGGGCTTCGGTTCCAAGGCAGCCGTTTACGCCTATGGAGCTGTCGCAGCGGCGGTGGCCCGCAGGCTCGGCCGACCGGTGAAGCTCGCTGTCACACGGCCGCAGAACTTTACCTCCTATGGCGGAAGAGCGGCGACGCGCCAGACTCTGGAACTCGGCGCAAATTCCGACGGCATCCTGCAGGCGATCGTGCATCGCGGAGCCAGCGAGACGTCCACCTATGCCGATTTTCCGGAGCAGACGAGCGCCGCCACACCTCTCATGTATGCGGTGCCGAATTTCAGTTCCGAGCACCGGCTGGTGCCGGCCAATACCGTGATGCCGGGTGCCTTGCGTGCTCCTGGGAAGAACCCTAGCGCTTTCGGGCTGGAATGCGCGATGGATGAACTCGCCTACGCGGCTGGTGTCGATCCTGTCGAGATCAGGCTCAGGAACTATGCCGAACACGACCCCCAATCGGGCAAGCCCTGGTCTACCCGCCAGATGCGCGAAGCGCTTGCGGCGGGTTCCGAAGCCTTCGGTTGGGCGAAGCGAAGCTTCGAGCCGCGCTCCATGCGGGACGGCCGCCAACTTATCGGCTGGGGCGTCGGCTGCGGCACATTTCCGGTGCTGCGGGCAGCGAGCGAGGCGATGATCCGCCTTCTCTCGGACGGCACGGTGGAAGTGGTCAGCGGCGCAATCGACATGGGGCAGGGGACCTATACGATCCTTGCCCAGACGGCTGCCGAAGCGCTCGGCGTTCCGGTTGGACAAATCGATGTCCGGCTCGGCGACTCGTCGCTGCCGGGCGCGACCGTGGCGGGCGGCTCGATGCTGGCGGGCGCGATCACCGGCGCTGTACACAAGGCGGCGACGGCGGCGCGGGAAGAGCTGATCGGGCTTGCCCTCAACGATGCCAATTCGCCCTTCCGCGATACGGGCGCCAACACCTTGACTGTCACCGATGGTCGGATTGCCGTGCCTCGCGGCGATGGACCGTCGCTTACGGTGGCGGAATTGATGTCCGCTACGGGACGCGATCTGATCGAGACCCGCCGCAACACGCTTCCGGAAGCGGATCAGGGGCCGGAGGGACACAAGCGCGCCTGGACGACCATGACGGCCATCCAGGGGCCGACCGCCGGCGACTATTCGATGTATAGCTGGTGTGCGCATTTCGTCGAGGTGAGGGTCGACGAGGACTTCGGCACGATCCGTGTCTCGCGCATCGTTTCCGCTTTCGATTGCGGCCGGATCTACAATCCGAAGCTCGCCGAAAGCCAGTGGCGCGGCGGCATTATCATGGGTATCGGGCAGGCCTTGCTGGAGGAGGGATTGGTCGATGGCCGCAATGGGCGGGTCATCAACAACAATCTCGGGGATTACCTCGTGGCGACCAATGCCGATGTGCCGCATATCGAGGTCATCTCAGTCGGTATCCCCGATCTCAATGCCTCGGTGCTGGGTGGCAAGGGCGTGGGCGAGGTGGGCATCGTCGGCGTCGCGCCGGCGATCGCCAATGCCGTGTTCCACGCGACCGGCAAGCGGGTCCGCGATCTGCCGATCACGCTTGATAAGTTGATCTGAGATAGCCCTCACCCCGTCCAAGCGGGGTGAGGGCTTAAATCAATCGCCCGAATAGCGTTCCTCGGCCCAGGGCTCGCCCCGCATATGGTAGCCATTGCTTTCCCAGAAGCCGGCGCGGTCCCGGTCGAGGAACTCGATCCGGTGCAGCCATTTGGCGCTCTTCCAGAAATAGAGATGCGGCAAGACGAGGCGCACCGGCCCTCCATGCTCCCGCGTCAGAGGCTGGCCTTCCCATTCGGTAACGAGGATCGCGTCGGGGGAGGCGAAGTCGGAAAGCAGCAGATTGGTGGTATAGCCGTCGTAGCTCGTCAACATCACGGCAACCGCCTCGTCCTTCGGATCGACCGCGTCCAGGAAATCATGCGTGGAAATGCCCTTCCAGTGGTTGTCGTAGCGCGACCAGGTCGTCACGCAATGGATATCGGAGCGCATCTCGCTTTGCGGTAGAGCCTGAAGGGTTACCCAGTCGAAGGTCCGGGGATGGTTGACGAGGCCGCGAACGTCGAGCCGCCACTGTGAGGTCGTGACCTGCGGCTGCTGGCCGAGATCGAGGACGGGCCAGTTCTTCACCAGGTGCTGGCCGGGCGGCAGGCGTTCGGTTTCCGGGCGGGAGATGCGGCCGGTCAGGAACTTTCCCTGTTCAGCCCATTTTCGCTTAGTGATGGTGAGCTTGGAATCTGGCGGTTGAAGGTCGTCGGCCATGTCCGGTTCTCCTTGCGTCCGGCGATAATCTGGTAAAGAAGGTGGTGAAATCAATCGCCCCTTTGGAAATACCGATGCCCGCCTTCAATGCCCTCGTCGAAAAGCTGAGCCCGCCGCCCGTTCCCTCCGTCTTCGCCTGGGGGCGTGCCTATGACGGCTCCAAGGGGCCGCTCATCGACCTTTCGCAGGCGGTGCCGGGCTATCCGGCGCATCCGGATATGCTGCGTCTCTTGGGCGAGACGGCCTCTTCCGCGGCTTTCACAGGTTACGGGCCGATCGAAGGGGAAATGTCGCTTCGCCAAGCCTATGCGGAGCATGTCTCGGATGTCTACGCTCGCGTGGAAGCGGAAAACATCCACATCACCTCCGGCTGCAATCAGGCCTTCGTCTGCGCGGCCATGACGGTTGCGGGACCCGGCCAGACGGTTCTGATGATCGAGCCCTTCTATTTCAACCACGAGACGACGCTCGCCATGATGGGGGTGAAGACGCGGTTCGTTCCTTGCCGGGCCGAAAACGGTTTCCTGCCCGATCTGGTCGATCTCGAAAAGGCGATCACCGGCGACGTGCGGGCGCTGGCGCTGGTTTCCCCGAACAATCCGACCGGTGCCATCTATCCTCCTTCCCTGCTCGAAGCGATCTTCAAGCTCTGCCGGGAAAGGGGAATCTGGCTGATCCTCGACGAGACCTACAGGGACTTCATGCCCGAGGCCGGCAAGGCTCCGCATGGATTGCTCGGGCTCGACGGCTGGGATGAGACGCTGATCGGCCTCTACAGTTTCTCGAAATCCTTCTGCATTCCCGGCCATCGGCTCGGTGCAATTACGGCCGGAGCAAAAGTGATCGAGCAGATCGCCAAGATCATGGACAATCTGCAGATCTGCGCGCCGCGCGCGGCCCAGGCTGCCGTCGCCGAGGCGCTGCCGCTGCTTGGCGGTTGGCGCGAGGAAAACCGCCAGGAGATCGGCCGCCGCGCCGAAGCCCTGAAGGCGGTGATGCAAGCAGTTCCGGAGTGGAAGATCGGTGCGATCGGTGCCTATTTCGCCTTCGTGCGGCATCCCTTCCACGGCGTCGGCTCCGCGGAAGTGGCGGAGAAGCTTGCGAAGCAGGCCGGCATCATCTCGATCCCCGGTGCCTATTTCGGCGAAAGCCAGCAGGATTACCTGCGTTGCGCCTTCGCCAATGCGGATGTGGCGACGATCGGGCGGTTGGAAGAACGTTTGAAGAACTTTTCCCTGTCCTGATGCTGCTGGCCGCGATATAAGCGGCCATGGTCCAGAGAGCAGGCAGCGCCGATCTTCCGCTTCACGGCGGCCGGGTTCCCCGGTGGCTCGGCGAGCGCATGACGAGCCTTGGCGCGCTCATTGCCGAAGCCATCATCCAGCACTACGGCCGCGACGAATTCCTCCGGCGGCTTGCGCATCCCTTCTGGTTCCAATCCTTCGGCTGCGTGATGGGCATGGACTGGCATTCGTCAGGCATCACCACCAGCGTCATCGGAGCGCTCAAGCGGGGGCTCACGCCACTTTCAGGCGAACTCGGCATACATGTCTGCGGCGGACGCGGACAGCATTCCCGCAAGACGCCGGGCGAACTCGTGACGATCGGCGAGCGCGTCGGCATCGACGGAGAGGAACTTGCCACCGCAAGCCGGCTGGTTGCCAAGGTCGATAGCGCAGCGGTGCAGGATGGTTTCGATCTCTACCTGCACGGCTTCATTGTCACCGATGACGGCAAGTGGGTGGTGGTGCAGCAGGGCATGAACGGAGACAAGCGCCAGGCGCGTCGCTACCATTGGCTTTCGGAAGGGATCACGAGCTTCGTTGATTCACCGCACGCTGCGATCGAGGGTCGCCAGCAGGGCGAGATCGTCAATCTTGCCGATCACAGGGCCGAGGCTTCCCGCATGGGTCAGCTGGACCTGCTTTCCTCGCTTGGACCGGACCGGATCGTTCGCGAGATCGTCGCACTGGAGCCGAAGCGAAAGGCTGCGGCGCAGCCCATGCTGCCGCATCTCGTCATGCCGGAGCACCACGACGTGCGGGAGAAGGATGTGAACATGAAGCGGCTGCATGGCACGCTCGCCGCCGCGGCCGATCGCGGCCCGCAGGATTTCGAACATCTGCTGCTCACTCCGGGTGTCGGCGCCCGCACCGTCAAGGCACTCGCCATGGTGGCTGAGGTGGTACACGGGGCGCCCTGCCGCTTTTCCGATCCCGCGCGCTTCTCGCTCGCCCATGGCGGCAAGGACCGGCACCCTTTCCCGGTTCCGCTCAAGGTCTATGACGAGACGATCGGCGTGATGAAATCCGCAGTCCGCAAGGGCAGGCTCGGCCGCGAGGAAGAGCTTCAGGCGCTGAAGCGGCTGGACGACCAAGCCCGTCTCACCGAGAAATATGTCACCGGTCTCGACCTCAAGGAAATCGTGGCCGGCGAGTTTCGCCATTCGCACGAATGGGGCGGCCGCAGCGTCTTCGGCTGGGAAATGCCGGAGGCCGAAACGGCGGCGAAACGCAGATAAGCCGCGGTTCCTTTCGGGAACTTTCTTCCCCCTCCAGCACTTTACGGCCTTGCATCCCGGTAAACCGAGCAGAGGCCGTTCATGACGACACCCACCCTGTCCTGGTACAATGAAGCCGTCATCTACGGCATCGATGTCGAGAAATTCGCGGACGGAAACGGCGACGGCATCGGCGATTTCATCGGCCTTGCGGAGAAGCTGCCCTATCTCGCCGACCTCGGCATCACCTGCATCTGGCTGCTACCCTTCTACCGCAGCCCGGACAGGGACAACGGCTACGACGTCAGCGATTTCTATTCCATCAATCCGGATGTCGGAACCTTCGACGACTTCCTCAATTTCCTGCACAGCGCGGGCGAACACGGCATACGGGTCATCATGGATCTCGTGGCGAACCACACCTCCAACGAGCATCCGTGGTTCCAGGCGGCGCGCCGCGACAATCATTGCCGCTATCGCGACTATTATGTCTGGAGCCCCGATCCGCCGCCGGTAGCCGCGGGAGCCAAATCGATCTTCCCCGGAGAGGTGGACAGCCTCTGGACCTATGACGAGGTGGCTCGGGCCTATTACTTCCACAATTTCTACGATTTCCAGCCGGAGCTGAATTTCGCCAATCCGGAAGTGCGGCAGGAAATCCTGCGGATCGTCGACTACTGGCTGGCCTTCGGCATCAGCGGCTTCCGGCTCGATGCCGCGCCGCTCATCATTGCCGACAAGGGGCTGGAGCACGCCAATCCGCGCGATCCGCACGGCATCCTGATGGAGCTTGCAAGCTATCTGAGGGCGCGCCGTCCGACGGGGGTGCTGATTGGCGAGGTCAACATGCCTCCGGAAGAGACGGGCCGGTATTTCGGCGAGGGCGACCAGCTGCATCTCCTCTTCAATTTCATGCTCGCCTGCTACATCTTTGCGGGGCTCGCGAAGGAAGATGCCGGGCCCATCAATCATGCCATAAGCCTGTTGCCCGAACCGCCGGCCGGCTGCGGCTGGGCCAATTTCCTGCGCAATCTCGATGAACTCGATTTCTCGCGCGTGCCGCCGGAATTGAAGGAGGCGGTGTTCAACGCCTTCGCGCCGGACAAGGAAATGCAGGTATTCGACCGCGGCGTGCGCCGCAGGCTGGCGCCCATGCTGGACGGCGACCAGCGGCGGATCGAACTGGCGCTCAGCATCATCTTCTCGCTCCGCGGGCCGCCGCTGATCGTCTATGGCGACGAGATCGGCATAGGGGAGGACCTCAACCAACCCGGCCGAACAGCGGTGCGCATACCGATGCAGTGGTCGGCGCGGCGGAATGCCGGTTTCTCGAATGCGCCGACAGGCAAGCTGAAGGTGAAGCCGGTCGACAACGGGCATTTCTCCTACAAGAAGATCAATGTCGAGGAGCAGCAGAAAGATCCCCAATCGCTTCTCAACACCGTCAAGCGATTGATCGTGCTGAGGCGCGCCCAGCCGCTCTTCGTCAAGGGGCGGCCCGTCAGGCTCGGCGCAAGCAATCCGGCCCTCCTGGTCCATGGCTTCGAGGATGCAGGCAATTTGCTGCTCATCGTCCACAATCTCGCCGGCCGGGTCGTGGAAGCCGAAATCCATCTCGGCGGCATGGAGGCGGAAGCATTCACCGATCTGATCGACAAGTCCGAATACAAGGCCTCGCCCCGGCTGCGCCTCAAGCTCAAGCCCTATCAATATCTCTGGCTGAGTTCGGAGAGGGAGTGAGCGATGGCGCATATCGGCTATCACGCCTCCCATGAGCAATTTTCGCCGAGCGAGCTTATCGGCTATGTGAAGCTCGCGGAAGCGGCGGGGTTTTCCGCGGTGATGTCGTCCGATCATTTCGCGCCCTGGAGCCTGCGGCAGGGACAATCCGGCTTCGTCTGGGCCTTTCTCGGCGCCGCGATGCAGGCGACGAAGCGCATTCCCTTCGGGCTGATCACCGTGCCTTCCGGCTGGCGCTATCATCCGGCGCTGACGGCGCAGGCTGCGGCGACGATCGGCGAGATGTTTCCTGGCCGGTTACCCTGGATGGCGCTCGGCAGCGGGCAGGCGCTGAACGAGCACATCACCGGCGAGCGCTGGCCTTCGAAAGGGGAAAGGAACGAGCGGCTGCTGGCCGGC
The DNA here is from genome assembly GCF_001005825.1 of Rhizobium sp. LC145. GTDB lineage: Bacteria > Pseudomonadota > Alphaproteobacteria > Rhizobiales > Rhizobiaceae > Neorhizobium. The sequence continues at coordinate 591,493 of NZ_LBHV01000004.1, read as the reverse complement.
GCGGAGATTATCCGGGCGCTGTTTTCGGGCGAGACGATCAGCCGGGATCATCCGATCAAGGTGGACGAGGCGAAACTCCATACGCTTGCGAAGACGCCGCCCAAGCTGGTTGCGGGAGCGCTCTCGCCGGAAACGGCGGAATGGGCCGGCTCCTGGGCGGATGGATTGATCACCGTCAACCAGCCGCGTGAAAATCTCACGAAAATCATCGAAGCCTTTCAGCGGGGAGGAGGGGAGGACAAGCCGGTCTATCTGCAGGTTCATCTCTCCTGGGCCGCGACAGACGGCGAAGCGAGGGAGAACGCCTTCGATCAATGGCGCAGCAACGCGGTCAGCGCGGCCGTCGCCGAAACCCTGAGGCTGCCGGAGGAGTTCGACGCCGCCTGCGTGCAGGTGCGGCCCGAGGATATGGACGAGCATGTGCGCATATCCGCGGATCCCTCCCACCATCTGGACTGGCTGGGCCGGGATCTGGAGATGGGGTTTTCGGAAATCTACCTCCACAATGTCGGGCGCAATCAGCGCGAGTTCATCGAGATCTTCGGTGAAAAAGTGCTGCCCGAACTTTCGGAACGAAGCCTCGCCTGAACGGTTCATGTTGTGAACCAGGGAGGCGAGCATGGAACCCAAAGAAAAAGCGAAATCCGGCGGCGGTGGGCCGAACATTACCAAGAGTTCCGGCACCGGCGAGATGACACGCCGCCACGAGGCCGATCCCGCCACCGCCGATCTCAACAAGGCCCGCAAGGTCTGGGAGGCCGAGACCAGCCGCGATCCGAGCGGCCGGGTGGCGGATGCGGGCGATGCCGGTGGCGGCAGCGCGCTTCCCTATGACGAGGAGGCGGAGGCTGAATTCGTCGGCCGGCAGACCACCCGCAAACCCTCATCCAAGGATGACAAGGCGGAGTAATACGTGGCTCAGGCCCGCTTTTCCGTCAGCGCGACCAGGCGGCTTGCAAGATCGCCGATCCGTTCCATGGCGATTGCCAGAACGTCGTCCGGCACGGTCAGCGAAATGCGCAGAAAGCCGGCGGCCTGATCGCCGAAGGACCTGCCAGGCATCACCGCCACCTTCTCCTCCTGCAGCAGTTCCCAGGCGAACTCTTCGCCGCCGAGGCCGGTTGCGGCGACGTCGAGCAGGATGAACATCCCGCCTTCCGGCGGCATGGGCGTTATAAGATTATTGCCGGCAAAGGCCTTTTCGACGATCGCGGCACGGCGGCGATAATTCTCGCGCATCACGTCGGCGGTCTCGAAGCGCCTTGAGAGAGCCATGGCCGTCATGTCGGCGATGAAGGGCTGTACGCCGAACAGCATGGTCTCGGAAACGGGCAGCACCTTTTCGCAGAACTCTTCCGGCCCGGCGGCCCAGCCGCTGCGGAAGCCCGGCGCGGCATGGGACTTTGAGATGGAGGAGACGACGATCGTGCGCTCCGCGAGTTCCGGAATGTCGAAGGGCGAGGCGAACGGCGTGCCTTCGAAGATCAGCTCCTCATAGACCTCGTCGCAGACGATCCAGAGATCATGCCTGCGGCAGACCTCGCCGATCGCGGCGATTTCGGCGGCCGTCAGCACGGCGCCCGTCGGGTTGTGGGGCGTGTTGAGCAAGAGCACGCGGGCTTCGGGCGTGATCGCCCATTCCAGATCCTCGGCCTTCATGTGGAACCTGTTCTCGGGCCTTAGCGGCACGGGGATCATATGCGCGCCCGTCGAGGCGATCACGCCTTCGTAGGTGGCATAGAGCGGATCACCGACGACGACACCGTCACCTGCCTCGACGAGGCCGGCCATTACGCTGTAGAGCGCCGTCTGAGTGCCGGGAAAGCAGAGGAAGTTGTTCTCGGTCACGCCCTTGCGGCGCTTTGAATATTTCTCCACCAAGGCGTTCAAGACCGTGGGTTCGCCGCGGCCGTTGGAATAGCGGGTGCGGCCCGCATACATGGCCCGCGCAGCCTCATCGAGAAGCGCCCTGTCGGGTGCGATGTCCGGCTCGCCGATCGTCAGCTCGATGACGTCCTCGCCCGCAGCCTTCATGCGGCGGGCGGCGAGGTGAACGGCCCAGCGGCCGGAGCCGAGATGGGCGAGGCGATCGGTGATCGAAGCATAACGCATGGCATTTCCTTTTTTATGTCTCGGAAGCCGAAAGCTCGCCCGGCGAAAGCCGGAGCAGGGCTTCGACGGAAGAAAGAGCGGTTTCGGCAAGCCCTTTGTCGGCAAAAAGGTCCGCGGCAAGCGTACCCTCGAGCCAGAGGCCGTCGATCAGGCCGTTGACGGCGATCGCGTGCGCGCGGCATTCCTCGCGGCTGACGGTCCGGCCCTGTTCCGCATGGAGAGCGAGGAGCAGAGCTTCGAGCGCCTCCAGAAAGGTCAGGTAGTTCTCGCGATGAATGGCGGCGAAGGTCGGGTCGAGCGGAATATGGCTGATGAAAGCCGCCCAGAGCGAGAGCGTGCGCGGGTCCGTGACGGGCGGCGTGACGTTGGCGACGATGAATCGGCGCAGACGCGTGCGGGCATCGCCGCCCTCCGTCGCCGCGCGGATCGCCTCGTCCGTTATGCCGGTCATGACCTGCCGATAGGCCGCCTGCAGCATCTGGTCCTTGCCGGCGAAGTAATGGCGGATAAGCCCGCCCGTGACGCCGGCGCGCGTGGCTATCTGCCGCACGGTTGCGCCGCGGATGCCGAATTCGGCGATGCAATCGAGCGTGGCGGCGATCAGGTCCTCACGCCGCTCGGTCTCGCTTGCCCTGTGATAGCTGCGCCGGTTCACCGAAATGCCCGCATGGGGCGGATGACATTGAAAAGCCGGGCAAAAGGCATGGCATAGGCGCCGCAGGCCTGCATCGAAACGGTCTCCCGGAATTGCGGATAGGGGCGGAGTCCGCTCCCAAAATTTGTCAGTGGTTGAAGTTATTATACGCTTGAATAATGCCTGCACAAGTCAGGCTTCATGCCTCAATTCTTATCCAGGACGATTAAGGGATCGTATCCCGGCGCGCGCCGCGCCGCCTGAGCGGGATCAGCGGAGCCTCCGGTCAGGCAGGAAAAAGGCGCCTCCCTGAAAAAGGAGGCGCCAGTTGGGAGGGTATTTATGACGCCGTCGATCGGACAAAGTTCTGTGATCGACGTCGCCTGAACACCGGGCCCAGGCAAAGGTTCCCGTTTTCGTACGCATATCTCGGGTCTATATCCCACGCCTTGCCGGAACAATCGCGATGCCGGCCGGTTCTGTCTTTGCATCAAAAACGGAGACAAGAGCCAATGAGCAAGGCAGTCCAGACCACCAATCACGATGAAATCCGCCATTGGATCGAGGAACGCGGCGGCCATCCCGCGCGAGTAAAAGCGGCGGCTGGCGAAGGCGGCTTGCTGCGCGTCGATTTCGGCAGGCCCGAAGAGGCGCTGGAAGAAATCTCGTGGGAGAATTTCTTCGCGGTCTTCGACGATAACGAGCTTTCGTTCCTCTACCAGGAGGAAACCGATGACGGCAAAACAAGCCGTTTCAACAAGTTCGTCGCACGCACGCGACATTGAATGCCGCGGCTGCCTTGCGGCACACGCGATCAAGGAGGACGAGTCATGACGTCCAAGCACTTCAAGCCCCGAAAGCCGAGCGACGCCGACCTGAAATCCGATCCAGGCATCGGCCAGTCGAAAGGTCTCAACCGAGCCACCGGCAACGAGGAGATCGCAGGCGAAAATACGGATGAAGGCGATGTCGCGAACGATACGCTGCCATCCGGCGGTATCGATCCCGACCAACGCGGCCGCGCGAACAAATAGCGGCGACGAAAAGGAGGAATTCATCATGCAGGGTGCGAAGACCCACGAGCAGCAGCGGAACATCATCGAAAAGCGCGAGAAAACGGCCAATGCCGGCAAGGACTTCGATGCGAAGGCTGATCTCAACCGCAGCGAGGCCGCGCGCAAGGCTTTCCGCAAGGGCGATGACATGAGTATGCGCACGGCGGATGTCTCGATGAATGATGATCCTTCCATCATCCGCGGGCGCAACCAGGAAAGCGAGCATCGCAAGGGCGGCGGCGGCAGCCGATAGCGCCTCCGCCGGAACGAAGGCGCTCTCCCAAGGGTTTCCGGCAAGGTTGTCCGGGTGCCGGTCGGGGGCTATGATCCCCGAAGGGCAGGGCAACAATATCCGGCCGTGGCGACTTCGCCGCGGCGGAGCGTCTTGGGAGGATGACATGTTCGGATTTGGCCCCACCTTTGCAGATCGTGGCGATGCCGGAAGGCAGCTGGCGGATGCCCTTCAGGAACAGGCCCACGCCAATCCCATCGTGATGGCGCTGCCGCGGGGCGGCGTACCCGTCGCCTTCGAGGTGGCGCGGCGGCTCGATGCGCCCCTCGATCTCTTGATAGTCCGCAAGATCGGCGCTCCTGGCCAGCCGGAATACGGCATCGGCGCCGTAGTCGATACCAAGGAGCCGCATGTGGTCGTCAACGAGGAGGCGGCGCGGAATTTCTCGATCCCACCCGGCTATCTTGCGACCGAGCGAGATCACCAGCTCTCCGAAATCCAGCGGCGTCACCGCATGTATTTCGGGGAGGACGAGCCACGTGATCACGACCATTCCGGCAGGGATGTCATACTGATCGACGATGGTATCGCCGTCGGGGTCTCCATCCGCGCCGGCATCCATGCGCTGAAACAAATGGGTGTTGCCTCCATCTGCATCGCTGTACCTGTTGCGCCGCGGGATGTGGTGGAATCCTTGAGGGACGAGGTCGACGAGATCGTCTGCCTCTCGGCTCCCGAGCGCCTTCAGGCGGTCGGCGCCCATTACGGCGATTTCACCCAGACGACCGATCAGGAAGTGGTTCGGCTGCTGAAGGAAGCGCGGAAATTCGGCAAGGCGCCCTGAAACGGTTCTAAACCTCAACGGTTGCCAGCAGCGGCAGGTGATCGGAGGCGCGGCGTGCGAGTTTCGTCGAAGCTACTCCGGCTTCGCGCACCTGGATGTCCGTGGACACGAAGATATGGTCCAGCCTCAGGAAGGGATAGCGGGATGGAAATGTGGGCCTTGGCTGCATCACCGTACGGTTCTGGACGTCGGCCATTCCCCGCGAGAGATTGTGATAGACCGGCGAGGAAGGGACGGAGTTCATGTCGCCAATCAGGATTATCGGCTTCTCCCGGCAATCGGGGTGGCCGAGCCAGTCGGGCCCCCGCAGCACGGCCGTCTGCCTCAGCCGGTCGCGGCGCCGGAGGCCGAGATGGGTGTTGAACACCTGAAGCTGCGTATCGCCGGCGGTTATCTCCACCCAGATCGCACCCCGCTGCTCGCCGTGGGAGGGCAGGACGTCTCCCTTGACCAGGCGCATCGGGAGCGCCGTCAGCACGGCATCGCCGTAATGCTCCTCCTCCACCTTCAGCGCGGCGTGGAAGTGGAATTCCATGCGCAGGAGGGATGCGATGATATGGGCCTGATCCATGCCGCCGGTGCGGTTGCGGCCGACATCCAGCTCCTGCAGCCCGATGATGTCGGGCTCGAGAGCGGCGATGACCTCCGCTACCCGGACAGGATCGAGCCTACGGTCGGTGCCGATGCAGCTATGGACGTTGTAACTCAGGATCTTGAGTGCCTGCCGGGCGGGAAATGGTCGTGTCTCGGTATCCGTCATGCCGCAGGGAACCCCTTTGCCCGGCTTTTCGTTCCCACACGGGACTCCGGCAACGGAGGAAGAGAATGATCGCCAGGCGGCACGTGCTGAGATTGTTGATCGCCGCGGCGATCTGCCTTGCCGTTCTCCTCGTTTACCGCAGCCTGGGGCGATACTCCTTCGAGGAGATCGAAGAGTCCGTCGGCGCCATTCCCGGATGGCGGCTGGCTTCCGCTCTCGGTTTTGTCGCCTGCTCCTATCTTTGCCTCACGGGCTTCGATGCGCTGGCGTTGAGATATGCCGGAAAACCGCTCTCCTATCCGCGCACGGCGCTCGCCTCCTTCACGAGCCTTTCGATCGGCCACAATGTGGGGCTGGCGGCGCTCAGCAGCGGCGCGGTCCGATACCGCTTCTATTCGCGCTGGGGGCTTTCCGCCGAGCAGGTCGCCAAGGTGATCGTCTTTTGCGGAGTGACGGTGGGATTGGGGCTCGCCACGCTCGCGGGGCTCGCCCTGCTTTTGAGACCGGGTGGCGATCCCAATCTGCTGGGGCTCGACAGGCCGGCGGCGATCCTCCTGGGCCTCGTGTGCCTCGCTCTGCCGCTTGCCTATATGCTGATCTGCGCCTTCGTCCGCCGCCGGCTGAGACTGTGGAGCTGGAGCTTCGAGCCGCCCCGGCCGGCGCTCGCTCTCGGGCAGATCGTCATCGGAACGCTGAATTTTTCCTGCGTGGCGGCTTGCATTCACCAGCTTCTCGCGGGCTTTTCGGATGCCGGCTATCTGGATGTTGCGAGCGCCTACGTTACCGCCAATATCGCGGCGTTGATCAGCCACGTGCCGGGCGGGCTCGGCGTTCTGGAAGCAACCATGCTAAGTATCCTGCCGGATGCGGAATCGATCGGCGCACTGGTTGCCTTTCGCGTTCTCTATTTCTTCGTGCCTCTGACGGTCGGCGTGCCGATCCTGATCGCGAGCGAAGCCTATTATCGCCGCCGCCCGGAAAAGGTGTCAGAACAGGCGACGAGCTAGGCGGGAGAAAAAGCGCCGGATACCCGCCTCAAACTGCGGGACGGGCCAATAAGGCTGCTTGGGATCGACAAGGCCGGTGCCGATCATGGATTGCGTCTCGCCGTTGCGAGGATCGACATCGAAGGGCCGCAGTCCGCGCGGGCGGATGTTCAGGGCATCCACGGCTGCGAACATGGAGCCCGTTCGGGCGATGATTTCGGCCACTTCCCGCGGCGAGGCGTCGAGATGTTCAGCCAGCAGGTCGTTGCGGATGGCGGCGATGGCGCTCTGGCCCGCCGGCGAGCCGGTTTCGATTGCCAGGTCGCATTCCGTATCGAGCCCTTCGGAGCGATTGTTGAGGTTCGACGAGCCGACGCGAATGAAGCGGTCATCCACGATGATGACCTTGGAATGCACGATTACCTCCTGCTCGCCGCCCCTTCCGTCCGGCACGACAGCGTAGAAGACCCGAAGCCGCTTGTTGCGGTCGGCGCGCTTCAGCCGGCGGATAAGGCGATTGCGGTTGTGCCCCATCATCAGCTTTTCCAGGAAGCCATGGGACTTCCGGGTCACGACCACCAGGATTTCCGGTCCGTCAGCTTCTCTCAGGCGCCGGGCAAGCGTGCGCGCGACGCCGAATGAGGCGAGATACTGGGTTTCGATATAGAGGTGGCGCTTCGCGTTTCTCAGCGCGTCGTGGGTCAACCGGATCGCTTCCCTGTGGCCGCGGTGTCCCCTCCACTTCCATGCCTCGGTGAGCGCCAGCGCGGCATTGCAATCCGTGAGCGCCGGCTCCAGATCCTCGGGCCAGGGTGCGTCGCCCGGAAAACCGTGTGCCGTCAATTTTTCACCGGTCGCTTTCTTCCACCGGCGGCGTGCGACGTCGCCAATCATCCCGGCAGCGTCTCCGCTCACGATCGCCTGCACGTCATGCAACGGACCGTAACTCGTCCCGTCCGGAGCAATCCGGCGGGCATCTTCGACCCGGTGGAGGCGATCGTCCCAGCGTTTGGCGGTAATGTCGATGCCGCCGAGGAAAGCGGTCCGATCGTCTATCGTGACGATCTTCTGGTGATGGCTTGCCCGAAGCGGGTGACGGAAGTCGAAGCGCAGGAAAATGCGGGGATGATCGCTCCATCCCATCTTGCCGAAAACCTTGAGGCTCCTTCCCGAATAGACCGGGCCCATTCCCCAGACGAGGAGACGGATTTCCAGATCTGGCCTTTCCTCCGCCAGCATGTGAAGCAATTGCCCCAAGGTTTCGCTATCGGGCTCGTCCTGGCGCAGGCGAATATCGGGGTTGAAATCCCAGCCGACGATGAAGATGGATTTCCGGGCCTTGCGGAGAACCTGATCGAGCCGGCGGAAGTAATCGGCGCCATCCACCAGGAATGCCGCCTTGTCGGCCCTTGCGCTGCGCCATGCGTTGCGTCCGGGCCGGATGATCGGGTCGATCTGGACAAACTCGGGTGTGGAAAGCTCTATCGCCACGTCCACCTGCGCCATCTCCTGAGATGAGTGATAGATGAACGTGCGAAATTTTCCCTTTGTTCCAACGGTCTCTCCCACGCTGAGGGGCGCGGGAGAAGGATCCGCTACTGGTCTATGCCGTGTGGAGGCGGATTGAGGGGTTCAGTGCCGCCAAACTCCGCTACATTGAAGAGCTCCATCGCGGCCAACACGCAGAGAAGGATGAACAGGGCCGCGGCAAATAGCTTCCAGAGCTCCAGCCTGGGCGCTCCATGCTCTTCGCCGGGGTGCTTGTCTCCGCGATGCGTGTGCATGTCGCTATGGGTTGCCATGGTCACCTCCTGTTGCCACCGGACCCATTATTGAACGCGGTTGCCCGGCGGCATGTAGACCGGCGGATTTTCGGTTTCGTCCGGATTAGGCAATGGTGCCTCGTCCGGAAGGCGGTCCGGCTCAGGCTCGTCGATCGGCGGTTCCGGCTTCCAGGTCGGCGCCGGCATCGGCGGCTGTTCGCTCGGTTCGCGTGGATCGGGCATCATGATTAGTCTCCTTGCGGTACTCTTCCTTGCAGGAGCACAACGGAGCCCGGCGGCTATTGTTCCTCCCGACAGGCGCTCCGATCGGAGCCTTTTTCGGGCAGTATCTTCGGGCCCGGCGAACGGTCGGCGGAACTTAGCGCGTCTTCTCAAGTTGATGCGATGCGCCCGACGAGCCCGGCCCGTCGGGAGGTCGAAGATGCTAGGAGAAACGACATGACCCATGCCAGAGACAATTTCATCGCGTGGCTTCGGGACGCCCATGCGATGGAGGAGCAGGCCATAACGATGATGACGGCGCAATCGCGGCGCCTCGAGAACTATCCCGATCTCAGAAACCGCATCGAGCAGCATCTGATCGAAACCCGAGCGCATGCTGAAGTCCTGGAAGACCTGCTTGGGCGGTTCGCGGCGGGCGGCGCCTCGACGCTCAAGGATATCGCGGGAAAGCTTGCCGCAACCGCCCAGGGGCTCGGAGGCATATTCACGAGCGATGAGGTGATCAAGGGAGCCATGGCGAGCTACGCGTTCGAGCATGTGGAGATCGCGAGCTACCGTGTGCTGATCGCAGCGGCGGATGAGCTTGGGGAGATCGAAGCGAAAGCGGTGTTCGAGCGTATCCTGGAGGAGGAGATCGCAATGGCCGACTGGTTGGAGGCAAACCTCGACAACGTCACGCGGGTCTTCCTCATGCGCGACGAACGCGAACTGCAGGCCAAGCGTTAGGGATCAGATACCAGCCGCCGTCGGACGGCTGGCGGAAGCGCGATCAGTTCTTGATGTGGGGCATTTCCCCCAGATGGATGTGGAGTTCTCTTTCGTCCCGCACACCTTGTTGATAAAGCTGCAGAATTTGCGCAGCTAGATCATTGGCGGCCAAACTTCCACCATCCAGTCCGCGCTCAGCGCACAGCGTGTTGAAGAAACGCTGGAGGAAAGCCAGTTCGCTTGGTTCGAATGCATGCGTAACGACTGCCGTATTCATTGTTTTCGGCCTCCATTACGGGGCGAAGCGTGCCTTGCCTCCCGTCGCCATCGCCCCTTCATACCCTGGCGATAGCCAACAGTGACTCTTTCCCCCATTCTTTGCAAGGGTGATCTTGACAATAAATCCGGTTCAATTCCGCGAGGAGTGAATCTCACCCGGTTGTGATGATTCGGTCCGCTAATCCTCTTTCAAATGATTGGCTTCGTGATCGTGAAACTGCTCTGTCTGCACGGCCTTGCTGTCGAGGCCACGCTGGCGGGAATGCTGCGCCTTGTCGCGATTGGAAAGCACCGTGTTTTCGGGAATGAGCTCCTTGTCGACGTCCGTCATGGCGCCGCTCCCGCTACCCTTGCCCCGAGTGCCGCTGCCGACATGTTTCGTGCTCGCATGGGCCATCGATATTCCTCCTGTCCAGGTCGGTATATCTATCCAACCAGCGAGCCGGGATTTTGATCCCGGAGGCTCGCCTCAATCGGTTTCAAGCAGGAAGAAGGTGGTCGGCCCGGAGGGGGTGTCGTTCGAAAGATTGAAGCGGATAGGTCCTGTTTCGACCCGCAGCGGCGCCTTCACTTTCCCATCCAGCCCAACCGAGGAGAGGCGCCAGCGAGCGACGCGTTCCTTGAACTCCAGTGCAACCTCGCCCTTGCGGATCAGCACCGGCAGCGAGCCGAAATCCTCGATCACGTTCTCCTCGGGGTCCCGAAAGCGCATGTTCGTATTGCGGGCGTCCGTCGCGAAGATCAGCAGGATACGCTTGGCGGTGGCAAGCGACGAGCCGCCATCCAGCGCCGCCGCCGCGATCAAGCCTGCGCCGTCGGCACTTTCAACCCGCAAGGTTCCGAGGTCGAGAGGGCCGTCCAACTTGCTGAAAGCGGCTGCCTCGGTCCGGGGCGTGGAAAGCGTCAATCGCTGTTCTTCCCGGTCGAGCAGCAGTTCGCCGGTATCGCTTTCGAATATTCCACGCTCCGGATCGGTGCGATTATTGGCCGGCAGGAGACCGGCCTCTCTCAACGCGTCGAGCAGTTCTTGCGCCTGGGTGTCTTTGCGGGGTTGATTGACCGCAAGCAGTTCCCGCAGGCCATCCGAGGATTTGAGGCCGATGCGGGAGACGAGTGCGAGCTCGGTCAACGCGTCGGGCTCGGCCGCCTGCATGTCATCGTTCAGGTCTTCCATGCCACGCATGGTGAAAGGGATCACGTTGCGAGCCGGCGAGACATCGCCTCGACGGAAGAGAAGTGCTGCGAGCGTTTCTCCCGCCCGGGCGACCGGATCGAGCGCTATCGCATAAGGCAGCATGGCTCGCTTGTGGGGATAAGGCTCACCGTATTTCAGGATGATTGGTGCATGTCCGTGGCGGCAGAGAATGTCCCATCCCTGCAGCGTCGCATAGGCGGGCATGAGAAGCCCGGCCTCGTAGCGGTAGCGGCTCCAGAAGAGATGGTCATATTCACTGAGGGCGAAAGGCTTGCCGAGCCAGCGCGAGGCGGCGGCATAACGCATGTAGCTGGCGGCATCGGTGACGGAGCTTTTGTTTCCGATGGCCGAGCCGGGCTCATAGCCACCGACCCAATCCTGGTAGGTGTTCATGGTGACGGCATCGAGCCGCTCCCGGCTGAGCGAGGTCTGGACCGTCGCCCAGTTGTTATAGGTGCTGATGAGGCCGCGATAACCGAGATCGCGCAGCACGTTCGTTATTCGGTCGGCGGAGCGACGCTCGGTTTCCACGAAGAAGGCCTGAAGATCGCGCATTCGCGGTCCGTCCAGGTAGCGGTCGACAGGCAGGCTGATCGAGGCGGCTTCCAGCCTTTCATCGGGGCGGAGGTCGGGCCAGGCTTTCCCAAGTTCCGTGGTCGAGCGATATTTGTTGCGAAGCCAGGCATTGAAGGGTTTTTGTAACATGCCGGCATAGCCGGGCCAGCCTTTTCCTTCCTTTACGACATTCTCGAATTCGATGCCGTTTTCATTGGCAAGAATTACCAGTGCAAGCGCCTCGTCCTTGATGGGCGCTATCCCGGTATAGGGATTGATCCGGGCGAGAAGCTCCTTCTGCAGCCGTTTCCAGTGTTCGAATGCCTCGTCGTCGAAATGGAGAGCCAGCTTCACGTCGCCGCCGGGATCCCAGCGATCGTCATATCCGCCATAGGCGCCCCGCCAGGATGTGATCCCGTCGAACATCCAGTAGATGCCGTTCCGCTTGAGGGCGGCCATCAGGTAATGGATGCGGTCGAGCACGTCCGGATTGAAGTCGAAATCGTCGGCGCGGCCTTGCATCAGGTTCGCATCGACGAAATGGAAGCGGGCGATGTTGTAGCCGCGCATGGCCAGTTGTCTGGCATAGATATCAGCGGAGGCATGGTCGGGAAAGCCGCCGGACGCTGGGCTCCAGCCGAGCGAGGCGCAAAACAGGGGCTTCGGGGACCGAGGCGAAGCGGCGGTCGCGATGCGCCCATCTTCACCGGCAATAAGCCGGTGATCCTCGTCGATCGGTTGGTTCGGCAGAATACCGGAAAAGTCGAGTGGGCTGCCGCTTGCAACGGTCAGCGCGATTTCACGAACCGGCAACCAATCAGTGGCGTTAGCCGCCGGAGCCGCTGCGATAAGCGCCAGAATCCCCGCCGCCCTCATCAGTCTTTTCATCGGGCCCTCCAAGATAGCGGCTTTCGATCCAGTCGAGCGGGCTGCGTCGCGGAGCGACATAGCCGAAAGGCAGGCCCGCCGCATGGAAGAGCCAGGCGACCACCGTGTAGAGGCCGAGCGAGAAGCTTCGCTTTCGGACCGACATCAGCGCGACGACCGCGGCGAAGATTCCCACCACGAGCACGAGCGCCAGCAGCTTGTCCGGCAGGAAGAGGAGGAGGCCGAGCGAGAAAAGGATCCAGCAGCAGACCAGCGCCCATAGCTTCAGCTCCGGCAATTCCTTCAGCATCTGCCGGAAATAAGGTTTGCCGGTTGCCGCCCGCAGAACTTCCCCGATGCCGAAGAGATATTTCGTCTTCCAGCGACGCACCAGGAGCCGATAGGAATTGATGCTGTGGCCGTAATGCCTGACGAAGCGCCGGTCGAGCCTGTGCAGGTTCCAGCCGGCATGCCTTAGGCGTATCCCGAGGTCGAATTCCTCGTAGCCGTGCAGGTTCCGATCGGTGAGGTAGCCGATGCTCTCGATCGCCGCCCGCCGATAGAGGCCGCCGCCGTTCATCCGGTCTATGGAGCCGATGCGATTTTCCGGCGCATTCCGCTGGACGCGGCGCGTATATTCCAGATTGTCGAGCATCATCTCCTCGACATGTCCCGTTACCCCCGCCGCCTTGCCGTGCCGGTCCAGAAAGGCCAGCGCCTCGGGCAGGAAATCAGGGTCGAGATCCATGTCGCCATCGAGAAGGCAGATGTATTCGTACCGGGCATATTGGAAGCCGAGTTGCGGACCGAGGCCGCAGCTCGGACGCGCCGGCGCCTCGATACGTACGATGCGCACCGGGTAACGCGAGGCGATCTCGATCGTGCCGTCGGAGGAGCCGCTATCGGCGACGATCACCTCTCCGCGCCCGCCCGGAAGACCGGCAAGCGCGTGCCGGATCGTCTGGGCGATCCGCTTCTCTTCGTTGAGCGTCTTGATGATGATCGATACGGTCAAGAGAACCTCTTGCTGTTCTTTGCGACGACGGATCGATAGACCGCCGCCGTGGCGCGCCCTATGGAGGACCAGCCGTAGGCGCGTTCGATCTCGCGGATGCGCGCAAGCGCCCCCTCCTGGCTGAACGGTTCCGACATCTTGCGGGCAAGCGCTTCGGCAAGCGCCGCGACGTTCCGCACGGGGAAGTAGTCCGTTGCCGGCAGCTCCACTTCGCGGTTGGCCGGAATATCGCTCGCCAGCACCGGAAGCCCGTAGCTGAGCGCCTCAAGAAGCGCGATCGGCATGCCTTCGTGGATCGACGGCAGGACGAAAAGACCTGCCTGGGAAAAGAGGGCCGCGAGATCTTCCCCGCTCTGGAAGCCGGCCATTACCACGCCCGGAACCCGCGCGGCCATGGCCTCCACCTCTTTCGAATAGGGGCTGTCGTGATCGGCGGCACCCACCAGAACCAGTTTCCAATCCGTCCGTCCGAGCGTCTCGAAGGCGGCGATCAGATCGTTCTGCCGCTTTTCCGGAACGATGCGGGCAACCATGACGATATAGCGCCGGCGCTCGAGCCCAAAACGCTCGATGACGCCATTGCCGGCAATGCCGGGCCGCACGTTCACGCCGTTCGGAATGTGGCTGACCTCTCTGCAGTGCCGCGCCTTCATGGTCCGGGCGACATCCCCCGAAACCCCGATGCTGGCGCTGGCGAAGCGCATCGCCAATCTTTCTCCGAGCCGCAGCACCCGCCTTGCGAGCGGCCCCCATTTCTCCCGGTCGTAATCATAGCCGTGATGGGTGACCACCACCTTGAGGCCGGCGAGGCGGGCGATCGGAGCCAGAATCCCCGGGCCGATCGCGTGGATGTGCAGGATATCCGGCCGTTTCACGGCAGCATGGAGCACGCCGAGAAAGGTATGCGCGATTGCTTCGAAGAGCATGGAGCGCGGCGCCCAGAGAGGGACAACGCGAATGCCGCGCCAAACGGTAGGTGCCTTTTGCCGGAGATAGGGCCTGCGCCCGAGGATCTCGACATCCCAGCCATGCTGGAGAAGCTCCTGTCCGAGCATCTCGACATGTTTTTCTATCCCGCCCTGGATGTCCGGAATGCCCCGCAGGCCGAGCATGACGACCCGTCGTCGGATCGCCCGTACGCTCTCCGCAAGATCGGGCGTGATGGAGGTATCGATGAGTGCGGGCGAGAGGCGTGGTGTCTCGTTCATCACCACGCGCTCCCGCCGCGCCCCCTCCGGCCTGTTCAGGCTCGGTGCGGCCGGAGCCGGTCGTGCGTTCAGGTTGTCCCCGAGCGCGAGATGATCCGGCGCCCCGTTTGCGAATGGCGGATGTTCCATCTGCGAGACACGCGTTTTCTTTTCCATTGACCCGGCCCAGAAATCATTTCTGAGTAGGTTGTACCGATGGAACGTTCCGATACCGGAAATCGAACCGCTAAAATTCTAGGGAAGCTGTGCGGTTTTAACGCAAAAGGCCGGAACGTTGCCGAGGCCTTTGTCCTCAGGCGACGCCGAGGCTCCGGTAGAGGTCCAGCATGCGCTGCCGATAGGCATTGCTGGAGAAATCGGCGGATATCCACCGGCGGCCCGCCCGGCCCATATCCGCCCGCCTTTGCGGAGAAAGTGCCGCCATGGCGGAAAGAACGGCGGCGAGGTCTTCCACCGAACCGGCCGCCGCGGTTCTGCCGGTCTCATCCTCGCGGACCATTTCCGGTATGCCGCCGATCGCTGCGCCGATCACCGGGCGGCCGAGCGCATAGGCTTCTAGGATGCTGATCGGCGCGTTCTCGTACCATTCCGACGGAAGCACCAGGGCGCGGGACTGCCCGATCAGGCGAAAGAGATTTTCGCCCGAGACATAGCCGGCGAAGGTGACGTCCGCCTGCATGGCTTCCGCGAGCTGCCGCAGCTTCATTTCCTCGGGGCCGGTGCCGGCGATCACCAGGCGCTGCCCGGCCTTGGCGGCGGCGCGGATCAGTGTCGCAATGCCCTTTTCCGGAGCCAGCCTTCCGGCGAAGACGAAATAGTCGCTCTCCGCCCAATCGGCCGAAAACTTCTCGACATCGACGAAGTTGGGGATGTGGACGAGGCTTTCCGCCGGCCAACCCCATTCCATCAGCTTCTCGCGATAGAAGCGGCTTGGAACGACGATGCGGTCGACCTTGTTGCGATAAAGTCCGAGCATTCGGTGCAGCGTGGTCTCGGCGAAGACGACGGCGCTGAGCGCGAGCGACTCTTTCACGCAGCGGTGGACGACGACATTGTGTATGCGGCCGCCACGGCAATCCTCGCACACCTTTCCCTCGCGCAGCATCTTGTAGGCAGGGCAGGCGAGTTTCAGGTCGTGGGCGGTCATCACGACCGGAATTCCGGCGTCCTTCAGGGTCGAGAAGATCGCCGGCGACAGGTGGTGGTAGACGTTGTGGGCATGGGCGATGTTCGGTCTCGCCTTTTCGATCAGCCGCTTGAGATTGCGTTGCGCTTCCAGCGAATAGATGACCTTGGCAGCCTGTGCCGCCTTGGCGAGCGGGCCCGCCTCCCGTCCGTATTCGATCTCGGAGACGAAATATTCCGACCATGGGGAGGGCTGGTTGTTCTCATGCTGCATGGCGAAGGGCACGACATCCCAGCCGATCTCCTCGAAAAGCGCCGTGTGATCGAAGAAGACCGTTTCGGCGCCTCCGCGACGATAGAAGTAATTGTTGATGTTGAGCAGCCGCTTCGTAACGGTGTCGGTCACGCTGGGGCGGACGTTCATCTCGCGTCTGCCTTCCAACCGAGTTCGCGCACCGCCGCCTCGACGGTGACGATCCGACAGCCCTTTTCGATACAATGGCGGACGAGATGATCGAAGGTCGCCGGGGTGCAGCCGTAGGGTGTCGGCTCTTCGGCGATATCGTGGGTGAAGAAGATCAGCCAGCCGGGATCGGTCGCGACATCGTCGATCCAGCCGGTGAGGTCGAGTGCATGATCCTCCGGTTGGCGGATTTCCACGGCTTTGAGCATCAGGGGGTCGACAAGGCCACGGTTTATCGCTTCGCCGGCACCTCGGCATGTCTCGAACCGATCCGCCAGGGTGTTTCGTGCCAGCGGCCAGGCGGCGTTGTAGGGAAAGGCGAAATTGGTCGCCGGGCGGGTGATGCCGATCTCGCGCAGAAAACGGGCGCTTCGATCCAGATCTGCTCCGAGGTCGCGGCCAAACTTGCGGATGCGGTTGTGGGAGAAGGTGTGGCACCCGATTTCGTGGCCGCGACGGAAAAGCTCCGTGCAGCCTTCGGCATCGATCAGCCTGCGGCGCGGCTCCACCGAGCCGGCAAGCCCGCCTGAGATATAGAAGGTGCCTCGCGCCGCGTATTTCTCCAGAATGCCCGCACCATGCGTCAGGGCAGTATCGGGAACGTCGTCGAAGGTGAAGGAGACGAGCGGCACTTGCGTTTCGACCCGGCGTCTCTTCGACGCGATCTCCCAGATCAGGCGGTTGCCGATCCGGTCGATCAGGTGGTCTACGGTCGTCGTCGGATCAGCCATGAGCAAAGTTCCCCTCCCGTGCCCCTTGCGGCTCGCTGACGAGGTTCTGCGAACGCAGCCGGAATCCATAGAGGGCGACGACGAAGGTGAACCAGAGCAGGCTGCCGCTTTCGAAAAAGATGCTTTCCAATCCCGCATTGAAGAGCGTGTAGAGCCATATGCGGACGAAGAGCCGCGTCACGTTCGAATGGGCGCCGCCGCCATCGGCACGGTTGAGATCGCGCAACGGCAGGAAAAGGACGAAGATCAGGGTGAGGACGAGGCCCGGAATGCCCGTCTGCAGCAGCATGTCGAGATAGGCATTATGGCCGTTAAAGGCCTCTACTGCCCAGGTTTCGACGGAGCCGCCGCTATAGACGAGTTCCCGCGTCTGCCAGAAGGCCTTCAATCCGTAGCCGGTGATCGGGTTTTCGGAAATTGCAGAAAAGGCGAACCGCCAGATATCCGAGCGGTTCGTAAAGGTCGCATCGATGCCGAGGCCGGTGACGAATTCGCGGAAGGGCGCAATGACGGCCGCTCCCACCGCCAGCAGGTTGAAGGCGGCGACGCCTCCAACGGCGATAGGGATGCGCAGGCTGCGAAACCGCTCGAACAGCCAAGCAAGAACCAGGACCGCCGGCAGCATGGCGGATGCCGACTTGCCGCCCGTATGGACGAGAAAGAAGCACGACAGTGCCACGATCACCAGTCCGATCATGCGCGACCAGACCGACATCACGTAAAAGCCGAAGAAGGCTCCGATGACCATGGCCCCTGCCGCACCGTTCTTATGCGTGAAGTGCCCCCGCCAGAAGCCGGCATTCATCGGCTCGCGCAATTCCGAGGCCTGGTGGATCGAAACATCGGGACGGAAGACCACGCCGAAATAGGCGAAACCCAGCATGATCAACGTGCCGATTGCGAGCAGCTTCGCAAACTGTCTCTCGGAGGAGGGCAGCAGCAGAAAAATGCTCGCGTTGATGGGCACGATGATCCCGAGGATCAACGCTTTGATCCCAAGAGTAGGGTGGTTGGAAAGAAGCGCCGTGAACAGGAACCAGCCGAAGATGGCGGCAAGCAGCCAGCGGGGCTGCAGGATGATCGAGCGCAGTGGGTGCAGGAAGCCGTAGAGCAGCATGCCGCCGAAGATCAGCAGCGTTGCGATCTGGTTGAGCCGGTTCGAGGCCCCCGCAGAAGGATCGAGCGTCGCGGCACCGGTGAGATCCACGTAAGGATCGGTGGTGACCCAGAAGAACAGGAAGACGGCCATGAACAGCGTGACGCCGAAAACGTTCCTGTCCAGGGTGACGGGGGCTATGGCTTCGGCTGTCGGGGATCGCATGGCACGCTCCCCTCACGCATACCTGTGCGGATAGGAAAGCCTGCGGCGTGCGTCATCGAGATGGCGCAGCAGGCCGAGCGCAATCGCAAGGCCGATGCCGAGCGCGGTTCCCGCCACCGCGCCGGCGGCGAGAAGGATCACCGTGCGCGGCGGCCAGCTCTTGGCCTTCGGCGGCACTGCCGGCGAGATTACCCGGACATTGGTGGCATCGATCTGCTGCCGTTCGGTGATCTGGTGCGTGCGGCCGAGATAGGTTTCGTATACGGCGGCCTTCGCCTGGGCGTCGCGTTCCAGCTCCCGCAGCCGCACCTGGGCATCGCTGTTGGTGAAGACGGTGCTGCGCTCGGCATCGGCTCTGCGGCGGAGTTCGTCCAGCGTAGAGCGGGCCTGGTCCACATCCGTCTTCGCCGATCGCAGGATACGGCCGGCCTCGTCGCCGATGGCTCTATCAAGCGCGGCCTGCTCGGATTGCAGGGAGATCAGGCGAGGGTGCCGTGCACCATAGGTCAATGAAAGAGAGCCGATCTGCTGCTGCAGCGTGGCGTAGCTGGTGCGAAGATTGGCCATTGCGGGCGAGTCGAAGACCGTGTCGGTCGCCGCGCGGCGGCTCGCGACGGCGTTTTGCATCTGCTCGTAGCGGGCTTCGGCCTGGATCAACCGCTGCTGCGCATCGAGAACCTGGGTGTCCAGCGCGCTCGAAATACGGCTGCTTGCCAATTCGCCCGCATTCAATTGCAGCTTGTTGTCCCGCTTGAATTGCTCCACGCGTTCTTCCGCCTGGGTCACGGCAGCACGCAGCTCATCGAGCCGCGAGGTGAGGCCGGCGGCGACGCGGCCGGCACTTTCCGCTGTCGATTGGAAAAGTTCGGTTTCGAAGGCACGCACGATGGCATCCGCCAACTTGACCGATTTTGCCGGGTCTTCCGTCCAGACCCCGAGGGAGACCACGAAGGAACGTTCCTCGCGCTGCGCGCTCACGCGTTCGCTCAACGCCCGCAGGATGCCGAGTTCCCTGTCGCCTTCGGGCTGAGGACCGGAAATCAGGCGCATGAGCGGGTCGAGGAGGCTCGGCTTGTTGAACTCCGGATCGTTCGCGAGATCGAGTTCGGTGATGACATGGCGCAGCACATTGCCCGAGGTCAGCACGCGAAGCTTGCTTTCCACTTCGAGGAGCTGCGAATCCCGCTGCGAACTGGAGGCGAACACATCGTCGGAAACGACGTTGAGGTTTGCCGGATCGACGATGAGATCGGTATAGGCCGTGTACCGCGGCGTCGCCGTCAATGCGTAGGCCAGCGCCGCAATCACACCGATGATGACGGCAAGCACGATCCATTTGATACCGTCACGCAGCCAGAGCAGGATATCCGCCGGGCCGATCTCGGTCAGGCTGAGAAACTGCGCGTTCAGGCTGCGCTCCAGCGTCGATTTTTCGGGTTCCGGACGGGGAGGCTCCGGCGGTTCCCGAACGGCGGGTTCGGAAGGCGCCAATCGCCGATAGTTTTCCGGAGGAGCATTGTGGCTCTCGGCTTCGTCCATACGGTCGAGGAGGGAGCCCACCCGGGACATGCCGGTCCTGCGGCCGGTCATCCCATCGGATTGAACCGGTCGTCGGTTTTCAGGCTCCTTCGGCCGGTACATTGACACCTCCACCCGCGCCGTCCCTGCACGGAGAGACCTTGGTTCACCAGGCATTCTCATGGATAACTAGATGGGCCGCATGAATATCGGGTTAATCCGATAGCTCTGATCTATCGGAAATCGGTCAACAACCGGCTCCAGCTTTCGGAAGCCAGACCGCCGACGAAGATATCGTGGCGAATGGCTGCTTCGTTTACTTCGCGATGGCGCGTCAGCATGCAGAAATAGCCGCGATGCCGGAAACTCATCTGCCGCTGGCGCATCAGCGCATTCATCAGGAAGGGCTGCGCCATGCCATGGGCGGCCGCATAACCGTTCGCATCGAGATCGGCGAACATCTGGCCGACGACATCGAATTCCCGATCTTCGAGGCACAGTATGTTGAGGACATGCGCCCATCCCCCTTGCTGGCCGAAGAAGAGATAGCAGCCGACCGTCTCACCCTTCGCATCGAATATGGTGCGGCACTGGAGGTTGCCGAGCGTCCTGTTGAGGGATGCGGTCTCCATCAGCCATGCCAGGTCGTCGCGCGACCATGCCGGGCGGATGAAGAAGCGTTCCGTCATCTTCCGGGAATGCGCGAAGAATTCATCCAGACTTGCCGCTTGTGAAACCAGCCCCTTCGGAATTGGCGGCGTAAAGGCCTTGAAATAACGCCTCGCAAGGGAGTCGATACCTCCAAGCAATGGTCCGAGGGGTAGATGTCGGGATGAGGGGAGTTTCGTCTGAAGCTCCCGCAAGCCGGCCCGGGAGGGCCTGAAGATACGCTGCCATTCGAGGCTCTGGATGGGCAGCATCATGCCGCCGGCGGCCCCCCAATGATCGGCACTGGCGGGCGAGGCATTGTCGGAGAAGCAGAGATCGGGCTGAGACAATCGTATCGCGCGGGTAAGCTGCGCCGCACCCACCAGCCCTGATCGGCCATCCGCCATGAAGGCGCAGAGCAGCCGGGCGGCAATCCTCCGCCCGCCGATGTCGAAGGCCATGGGCATGGCGAGCAATGCGCTATCGATCTGCCCCTTGCTGTTTTCGTGGACGATGCTTCCCAGCTCCGGCGAATAGCCGGGAGGTTTCAGGAAGACCTGGTCGAGATAGTCGAGCAGATCCCCGCCGGGCTCCTGGACCTTGTTGCGGAAGGCCTTGTTGAACAGCCGCCCAACCGTCTGAAGATCACCCGCCTCCATGGCGCGCACGCTGCGGGGCTGTGCATGGAGAGAGGCAAGGGAGGTGTTGTCTAGCAGGGGCATCTTGTCGAGGCTTTGATTCATTCGGCCGCCCCTCCCGCCGTAACGAGGGTTTCCCGCTTGCCATCCTGCCGGACGATCCGCAGGTAGACTGCCCAGGCGGCAATCGCCATGGCGGTCTCGATGACGTAATAGGAGACGAAAGTGCCGATCGGCGGGGCATACCACGTGGCCCAGGCGGCGAGGATGGCGCCGAGCAGGCTTCCGACCCCGAGCACGGAGGCGCGCGCGCCCTGGTGGCCGGATGCCCCCAGCGCCTCGACGGCGATCGCCCAGCCGGAAACCGGAACCAGCACCCAGCAGAGGTCACGTACGAAGGTCACCAGCGAGGTGTATTCGTGCCCGAACAGGTATGGAAGGACAGGTGCCAGCACGAAGACTGCGGCGGCGGCGGCAATGCTGATCGCAAGGGCGATGGCAAAGATCTTCGTAACCCGCTCTCTGGCATGATGAAGGCCGCCGACGCTGGCCCTTGCCGTTCCAGGATAGACGATCCGGTTCAGGGCATCGACGGAGAGATAGCTGCTTTCGATGATGCGGCGGGCCACGCTGTAGCTGGCGACGATCTCGGCGCTCGCCACGAGGCTCAGGACCAGGAGGTCGGCATTCTGGCGGGCGGCCTTCAGGATGAACGGGATGCTGAAGAAAAGACCGAGCCGCAGTTCCTCGCGGACGATGCCGTATTTCGGGACTCCCAGCCGGCGAACCGCTGCAATGCAGGCGAGGAAGAACAGCAGGTGGGCGGCGAATTGCCAGGCGATCCAGCCTTCCAGTGTCGATACACCAAAGACCAGGCAGGCAAGAACCGCCGCAGCGGTCCGAACCAGCGCGAAGCCCACCACCACTTTGTTGGCCGTGGCGAAATCGGAAAAGGCGATGAATACCTGCTCGCAGAACAGGATCGCGCGCACCAGGACGATGTTGGTGACGAGCATCACGGTTATCATCGCGGCATTGGCGACCGGATCGGGATCGACATCGAAGAAGAAGGGCAGGACGATCGCGCCGACCACGAGGAGCAGGAGCCCGCTGATCGAGGTCAGGATGATGTTATGCCCCAGCATGGCCGGATACATGGCATGATCGCGGGCAACGCGCCTCACCAGGCATTCGGTCGCGCCGAGCCCGCACAGGTGCAGGGCGATGTTGGAAACCGCCGTTATCGCCACGAAGAGGCTGAATTCGTGGACGCCGAGGGAACGCGCCAGCACCGCGAAGGTGACGAGCTGCGCGACCGAACTGATGATGAGGCTGGTGCCGGACGCGGCATAGGACATCACCATCGGCAGCATGGCGCGGTAGCTTTGGATTTTGGACGGGCGGCCTGGCATCGGTCTATCCCCTGCCTTGCGCGGCCAGCACGCGGGTTTCGGTCCGCTGCCTTGCGGCCGAGAAATTCCGCAGCCAGAGCTGGGTCGAGAGGATGCCGACGAAGGCGGCGTTGTCGCGAAAGCCGGAGACCGGCTGGGTGCTGCATTTTCGGTGAAGCTTCGATACCGCGCGGGCGTTGAAGAGACCGCCGCCTCCGATTTCCGCCTCCGACAGCATTTCCGCGACATAGCCCCGCTCGCTTCCGCCGGTGAAGGAACGGCTGTCCGGGGCGCGATAGGGCTGCTTGGGGCGGCGGCTGATGAGATCGGGCAGAAGATCCTTGGCGACGCGGCGCAGGATATGCTTCTCCTCCAGGCCCTTGAGCTTCATGCCGGGCGGCAGCCGGCTTGCGAATTCCACGAGGCGGTGATCGAGGAAGGGAAAACGGCCTTCGATGCCATGCGCCATGGCCATGCGGTCTCCCTGGCTGGAGAGAATATAGCCCGGCAGCAGGAAACGGCTTTCGAGATATTGCGCCTGATGCAGCGGGTGCCAGCGGCGGAAGGTGGAGGGAAGGCGCGAGGCGAGCTCTTCGGCCGCATCGTACTCGCCGAGCGTGGATCGCAGATCTTCCGAATAGAAAATCTTGGCCGCCGAGGTGCTGCGGAACCGCGGGCGATGCGAAAAGAGCGGATCGTCGCTCCGCTCGTCGCCGGCGCCGAAGAAGGCGGAGAGGTATTCGGGAGATTGCTGTTTCAGCCCCGGAATATAGGGGTAGAGCTTGCGGAACAGGTGCGGCCGGATCGTCGAGCTCGGCTGGCGGGCGCAGAAGCGGCGGACCCGCGCCTCGCGGAAGATATCGTATCCGGCAAAAACCTCGTCGGCGCCTTCACCCGTCAGCACCACTTTCATGCCCGCGTCCCGAACGAGACCGGAGAGACGATAGAGGGGCGCCGGTGCGGTGCGCAGCACCGGCCGCTCGGTGAAACGGATCACTTCGGGGAAGCTTTCGGCGATATCGCCTGCAAGGCAGGGGATCGAGCGGTGGTTGGTGCCGAGTGCCTTCGCCATCTCCATCTGGAAGCGGCTTTCGTCGTGTTCCTCGCTGTCGAACGTCACGGAAAAGGTGTTGAGGCCGGAGGGCGCCATGGGTGCGGCCAGCGCTGCGATCAGCGATGAATCGAGACCGCCCGAAAGATAGGCGCCGATCGGCACATCGGCCCGCATGCGCAGCCGCGTCGCGTCCGTCAGCAGCGCCCGGAGTTCTTCCTCTTTTGCGGATTGGTTCGCGCTTGGATCGACATCATTTGCATCGGGAAAATCGAGCGACCAGTAGGTCCGGACATTCATCCGGCCGTTCTCGATCGTGATATATCCTCCCGGCTCCAGCTCGAAGATGTCCTTGAAGGCAGTGCGTGGCGCAATGGGTGCCCAGAGGGTGAAAATCTGGTCGAGCGCGATGGGATCAAGCTCAGCCTCTATGCCCGGCACTTCCAACAGCGCCTTCACCTCGGAGGCGAAATAAAGCGTGCCGTTCTTCTCGGCGTAGAAGAGAGGGCGCACGCCCATGCGGTCGCGGGCAAGTAGGATGCGGCGCCTGCGGGCATCCCAGATCGCGAAGGAGAAGTCGCCGTTGAGCCGGTCGAGGCACTCGTCTCCATAGATCGCGTAGAGCTGCAGAAGGACCTCGGTATCGCTGCCGGTGCGGAAGCGGATGCCGCGCGCCTTCAGCTCCTCGCGCAATTCCACATAGTTGAAGATTTCGCCGTTGAAGGCGATCGTGATGTTGCCTTCAGGATTGGACATCGGCTGCTGGCCATCGGCGAGGCCGACGATCGACAAGCGGACATGCGCCAATCCGATGCCCGGCGCGGCGAATACGCCCTGACCATCGGGACCGCGATGGGCGATCGCGCGCGCCATGGAGGACAAAAGGGCCTCCGGGCCGCCCGGAGCCGATATGTCACCGAAGAAGCCAGCAAAACCGCACATCTGTTTCCATCATGAACAGGGACATCAACTCCGTTCATAAGGGAAAAACCTTGCTCGGCCTGTTAAGAAGGTTGTGAAAAGCGACACGCGGTAAACGCAAGGTTAAGCCGGTTGCATCTCCAGGATCACCGTCGGCCAGAGTTCCGAAACGGTGGGATGAATCGGTACCGCCCAGCGCAGCGCATCGACGGTCGCGCCCGCGTTCATCATGTCGAGCACGCCGTGGATCGCTTCGTCTCCGCCGGTGCCGAGGATGGCCGCCCCGAGGATTTTGCGGGTCTCAGCGTCCGCGACGATCTTCATGAAACCTTGTGTCTCGCCCTTTTCGATGGCGCGGCCTACACGGCTCATCGGCCGCTTGCCGACGAGCACTTGTCCGCCTGCCTTGCGCGCTTCGGTCTCCGTCATGCCCACGCGGCCGAGCGGCGGGTCGATATAGAGGGCATAACCGAGCAATCGGTCGGAAACCTTGCGGTTCTCCCCGTCCAGCAGATTGGCCGCGATGATCTCGAAGTCGTTGTAGGCGGTGTGGGTGAAGGCGCCGCGTCCATTGCAATCGCCAAGCGCCCAGATGCCTTCGACATTGGTGGAGAGATCTTCGCCGACCTTGATATAGCCGCGCTGATCCGTTTCCACGCCAGCCTTGTCCAGGCCAAGATCGCCGGTGTTCGGGTGTCGGCCGACAGCGAGCAGGACATCCGAGCCGATGATTTCCGGCTCGCCTTCCGTGCAATCCACGCCGACGGCAACGCCTTCCTCGTGCGGCCGAAAACGGATGCATTCGGCATTAGTGCGGACTTTGATGCCTTCCGCTTCGAGAATGCCTCGGATCGCCTCCGAAACATCTTCGTCTTCGCGTCCTACCAGCCTCGGACCCTTCTCCACGACGGTGACGTCTGCGCCAAAGCGTCGGTACATCTGTGCGAATTCCAGGCCGATATAGCTGCCGCCAATGACGGCGAGGTGTCTGGGCAACCGGTCCAGAAGGACGATCGAGCTATTGGTGAGGTAAGGCACGTCGTCGATCCCCGGAAAATCGGGAATGGCGGCTCTGCCGCCGACGTTCAGGAATATCTTCGGCGCGGTCAGGAGCTCATCGCCGACACGGATGGTGTTGCGGCTTTCGAAACGGGCATGGCCGAGGATCAGCGTGCATCCTTCCATGCCCCGCAGCCAGTTTTCATTGTTGTTGCGGGCGTTCAGCGTCACCTGATGCGACCGTTGCATGGTCTTCTTCATGTCGACCTTGACCGGGCCCTCGATCACCACACCGTAATCGTCGGCGCGGCGGGCAATGTGGGCGGCATAAGCGCTGGCAACCAGCGCCTTGGTGGGCATGCAGCCGGTGTTGACGCAAGTGCCGCCGATATACGTGCGCTCGACGATCGCCACGGTCATGCCGGCGGCGGTGAGCCTGCCGGCAAGGGACGGGCCCGCCTGGCCTGCACCGATGATGATGGCGTCGAAGCTCTTCATGTCGCCACCGGCATCGGCAGGGCCGCAATGACGAGCCAGGCACCGATAATGGCGATGGCATCCTCGATGAAGGCAGCCGGCGGGTCCTTGCCGAAGCTCGTGGCGAGCTTTGCACGCAGAGCCGCCCCGCCATATGTGCCGATGATCGCCCCGACGATGCCTGCAAACAGTCCGGCTGTCCAGGAACCTCCGCCGACGCCGATCGCAGCACCGGCAACCGCACCCATCAGAATGCGGGCGCCGAACTGCTGCGGAACCTTGCGGCTCGGCGTCGAGGGAAGCTGATCCGTGACGAGTTCGATGATGGCGAGCGCGGTGAGTATCACGACAGCCCAGATCGAG
The DNA here is from genome assembly GCF_001005825.1 of Rhizobium sp. LC145. Lineage (GTDB taxonomy): Bacteria > Pseudomonadota > Alphaproteobacteria > Rhizobiales > Rhizobiaceae > Neorhizobium. The sequence goes on along the minus strand of NZ_LBHV01000004.1, from coordinate 565,391 downwards.
CTCATGAAGGAGAGCCAGGTTCCGGAAAGATCGAGCCAGCCGAGCCAGGCGGCCCAGCCGATGGCGGCGGGCGCAGTCAGGGCACGGAGCCCGGCAACGACGCCGATGAGAAGTGCAAGCAAGTAGACCACAGACCCTCCTTGCCGCCTTCGCGCGGCGTTACCCTCCGCTTGATCCAATCATGAATCTCGACCGAGTCAAGCAAGGGAAAGGCCGACATTTCGGGTTTGAAGCCCTGTCGCTCCGGATTTCCCGACCGTATCTCACTTGACCGGCTCGCCGGTCCGCAAGATTAGATGGAAATCCGCGGCCCGGAATTTACAATGGGAGGTGTCGCGGAAATCGGGAGAGGAGCCCGTCATCTCTTGAGACATCGCGTTCTCTTAGCCTTGATCGTGCTTGCCGGGCTCGGCGTTGCCGTGATCTTTCCCGGCAGGGACTTCGCCGCCCGCAGCTATATGAACGAGGCCGCGGTCCAGGCCGGCACGACGCTGCGCCTTGCGGTGTCGGCGCTCGACGGTCATCTGAAACGCTACGAAGCCTTGCCGGCGCTGATTGCCGACCAGGGCAATATCGAGACTCTGATCGAAAATCCCGACGACCCCTATCTCAAAACGAGAACGAATGCTTACCTCAAAGATATCAATGCACTTCTGAAGTCCTCCGACATCTACGTCATGACCATGGACGGTGAGACCATCGCCGCCAGCAATCATGACCAGCCTTTGAGCTTCGTCGGCGAGAATTTCAGCTATCGGCCCTATTTTCAGGATGCGGCGGCCGGCAAGCAATCGCGCTTCTATGCGCTCGGTACGACCTCGTTGAAGCGCGGCTATTATTTCGGCTCCCCGATCGAGATCAATGGCATCATCAGGGGCGTGATCGTCTTCAAGGTCGATATCGACATGATCGAGGATTCCTGGAGTGGCGGCGACAACAGGATCTTCGTCTCCGATCCCGAAGGCATCATCTTCATGACCGGCAGCCCACAGTGGCTCTATTCGACCCTCCTGCCGCTGACGCCGGAACGAATTGCCCGCACCGAGGCTTCCCGTCGTTACGCGGATGCCTATGTGCGCGAGCTTCCCGTCAGGCGCGGCACATTCGCCGGGCATCAGATCATGACGATCGCCGAGGACGGCGCGGAAAAGGAATATCTCGTCGTCTCCCAGTCGATGTCCGAGGCGGGCTGGACCGTCAACGTGTTGATGGATACCAATTCCGTGCATGCCCGCACGAAAACGGCGATCGCGGCCGTGCTGCTGACGCTTTGCCTGGCGGGTCTGGCGCTCACGATCTTTCTCCAGCGCCGGGCCCGGCTCAACGAGCGCCTGCTCCTGCAGGCGGAGGCGCGTAACGAACTCGAGCGGCGGGTCGCCGAGCGCACGGCCGATCTTGCGCGCGTCAACAGTCGCATCGAGCAGGAGATCGCCGAACGCCGCGCCACGGAGCGGCGGCTGCGCCAGACCCAGGCCGATCTCATCCAGGCCGGCAAGCTTGCGGGACTTGGTCAGATGTCGGCAGCTCTTTCCCATGAACTCAACCAGCCTCTCGCCGCGGCCAAGACCTATGCCGAGACGGCCAGCGTGCTGATCGAGCGGGGGCGCACGGCGGAGGCGAGCGATAACGTCCTACGCATTTCGGCGCTCATTGACCGCATGGCATCGATCAGCAAGCACTTGCGCAACTTCGCCCGCAAGCCGAACGAGAAGCTCGGGCCGGTGGTCCTCGACGATGTTCTGCGCGATACGATGGAGATCGTCGCGACCCGGCTCAAGGCGGCGGATGCGGTTCTCGAACTGCAGCTCGATCCTTCTCTTCCGCCCGTCAAGGCAGGTTCGGTGCGCCTGCAGCAGGTGCTGGTCAATATCATCACCAATGCGGCGGATGCCGTGGAAGGGCTCGATGACCGGCGCATCACCGTCTCGGCCGAAAGGGTGAAAGACAAGATCCTGGTCTCCGTGCGTGACCGTGGCGCTGGCGTGGCCGCCGCCATCCGCGAGCGTATCTTCGATCCCTTCTTCACCACGAAGGGCATCGGCAAGGGGCTGGGTCTCGGCCTTTCGATCTCCTACAACATCGTCAAGGATTTCGGCGGCAGCCTCAGCGTTTCCGACCATCCGGAGGGCGGCGCGCTCTTCCTGATCGAGCTCGAAGTCGCCGATAAGAACCTGCAGGAGGCGGCCGAGTGAGCGAGCAGAGGGTTTTGCTGGTCGATGACGAGGAGGAGCTGCGCCGTTCCACCGCCCAGGCGCTGGAACTGTTCGGGCTAACCGTCCAGACCTTTTCGACGGCCGACCATGTGCTGGAGCTGACCGGCTTCAGCTTCGACGGGGTCGTCGTCAGCGATATCCGCATGCCAGGCACCGACGGCATGACGCTTCTGCACCGGATCCGCGAACTCGACGCGGAAATACCGGTGATCCTCGTCACCGGGCACGGCGACGTGCAGCTTGCGGTCAAGGCGATGCGGGAAGGGGCCTATGATTTCCTCGAAAAGCCGTTCACCCCACAGCATCTGGCGGGCATCATCCGCCGCGGGATGGATCGGCGGGGCCTGGTGCTCGAAAACAGGCGGCTGAGGGCCGTGGCCGGCAAGCGCGACGATCTCGAAGCGCGGCTTCCCGGACGTACCCAGGTCATGGTGGACCTGCGCTACCGCATCCGGGCGATCGGCGCATCGGATGCCGATACGCTGATCATCGGCGAGACGGGCGCGGGCAAGGAAGTGGTGGCGCGGGCCCTCCACGACATCAGCTCGCGCGCGAACCGCCCCTTCATCGCCATCAATTGCGCGGCCCTGCCGGAGAATCTCATCGAAAGCGAGCTTTTCGGTCACGAGGCCGGTGCCTTTCCCGGTGCGCTCCGGCCGCGTTACGGCAAGTTCGAGCACGGGCGGGGTGGGACGATCCTGCTCGACGAGATCGGCTCCATGCCCGTCGATCTTCAGGCGAAGTTCCTGCGCGTGCTGCAGGAGAGGGTGATCACGCGGCTCGGCTCGAACGAGACGGTACCGCTCGACGTTCGGTTCATCGCCACCAGCAAGGTGGACCTGGAAGCCGAAGTCGCCGCCGGAAGGTTCCGCGCGGATCTCTTCTACCGCCTGAACGTCGCGACCATTCATGTGCCCTCGCTGGCGCAACGGCGGCCGGATATCCCGCTTCTGTTCCTCCAGCTCGTGCGCGAGGCTGCCGCCCGCTACGGCCGGGAGGATGCGGACGTGCCGCAGGAGCTGATATCGAGCATCGCCCAGCGCGATTGGCCCGGCAATGTGCGGGAGCTTCGCAATGCCGCCGACAGGTTCGTTCTAGGCCTGGACAGCGGGCCGGGAGAGCCCGGCAGTCCATCGCGCCCGGATGCCGGCCGACTGGCGGACAAGGTGGCCGCCTTCGAGCGCAACATCATCGCGGGTGCGATCGCGGCGCATGGCGGGGCGCTTCGCCCGGTCTACGAATCTCTCGGCATTTCCCGCAAGACGCTCTATGAGAAGATGCAGAAATATGGCCTCGACAAGAAGCTGCTGGGGCCTGAGCAGGTGTTGCAGGAAGACCGGGATTCCTGAGCGGAGAGGGTGATGGGTGGAAATCCACCCATCCTTTGGGAAGGTTGTTCCCATTTCCACCCATGCTGTGAAAGCGCATGGACGGAAAATACGGAGTTGCCCTCCGTAGCGATTGCGGCAAACTGCCATGGTGCGCAAATGGGGTCATCCAGGCCGGGCGCGGGAGGAGCTGCGCCCACTGGCTTTGACGCAGGAGGAAACACAATGAAAATGTTCAACGCCGTTCTCGGCGCAACCGCATTCGCGGCTCTTTCGCTCTTCTCCGTTTCGGCGGGAGCGCAGGGTTATCCGGAGCGCTCGATCACTATGGTCGTGCCTTTCTCTGCGGGCGGCCCGACCGACACGGTCACCCGTCTCGTTGCCGAAGCCATGTCGAAGGACCTCGGCCAGCAGATCATCGTCGAAAATGTCGGCGGCGCCGGCGGCACGCTCGGTGCTGGCCGCGTCGCACAGGCCGACGCCGATGGTTACACGCTGCTTCTGCACCACATCGGCATGGCGACCAGCGCCACGCTCTACCGCAAGCTGCCCTATGATACGCTGAACGCCTTCGAATATGTCGGCCTCGTCACCGACGTGCCGATGACCATCGTCGCCCGCAAGGATCTCGAACCGACCGACTTCAAGGGTCTGATCGAGTATGCGAAGGCCAACAAGGATACGGTCACCGTCGCCAATGCCGGCATCGGCGCGGCTTCGCATCTGTGCGGCATGCTGTTTATGAGCGCCATCGAGACGCCGCTCGTCACCGTTCCCTACAAGGGCACGGGTCCGGCCATGACCGATCTGCTCGGCGGCCAGGTCGACATCATGTGCGACCAGACCACGAACACGACGAAGCAGATCACGGGCGGCACCATCAAGGCCTATGCCGTGACCTCGCCGGAGCGCCTGGACGTTCTCAAGGATATCCCGACGGTCGCCGAATCCGGCCTGCCCGATATGCAGGTGGGCATTTGGCACGGCATCTATGCGCCGAAGGGCACGCCGGCCGAAGTCACCGAGCGCCTTTCCAAGTCGCTGCAGGTGGCGCTCAAGGACCCGAACGTCGTCGCTCGCTTCGCCGAACTCGGCACCTTGCCCTCGCCGGAAGCGGACGCCACCCCGGCAGCGCTGAAGGCCAAGCTCGAAGGCGAGATCAACCGCTGGAAGCCGGTGATCGAAGCGGCCGGCGAATACGCCGACTGAGGCTCCGCTGGTCGGCTGCCCCTCATCCGGCTGCCGCCACCTTCTCCCCGTCTTGACGGGGAGAAGGGATATGCCGCGCCGTCACGCCATCCTCGAACGATGGATTGGGCACGTTCCCTCTCCCCGCGCGCGGGGAGGGGGTTAGGGTGAGGGGCAGAACCTCCCCCGTGCCTCCTCCAGCCCATCGGAGACATCATGAAATCCTTGCAATTCGATAGGACCAACCTGATCTGCGGACTTCTGTTCGTCGGGCTCGGCTTCTTCTTTGCCTTCCAATCGTTTCAGCTCGAACTCGGCACGGCCTTCCGGATGGGACCCGGCTATTTTCCGCTGGTTCTCTCCGGCGCGTTGGTTCTCTTCGGTCTCATCATCCTCGCCCAGGCATTCAGGGCGGAGGGCGAGCCGATCGGGCCGATCGCCTGGCGCGGCATATTCTTCATTCTGCCGGCGCCGATCTTCTTCGGGCTTACCGTGCGCGGCCTCGGTTTCGTGCCGGCGCTGTTCCTGGCAGCCTTCTTCGCCTCCTTCGCTTCCAGCCGGATGAAGCCGCTGACGGCGCTCGTTCTGGCGGCGCTGCTGACGGTCTTTTCGGTAGCGGTGTTCAGCTACGGTCTTGGCCTGCCTTTCCGGCGCTTCGGCCCCTGGCTCAATTTTTAGGAGGGGCGGATGGATCTTTTCAGCAATCTGGCACTCGGATTTTCGACGGCATCCTCGTTTGAAAACCTGTTCTTCTGCCTCATCGGCGTTATTCTCGGGACATTGATCGGCGTTCTGCCCGGCATCGGCGCGACTGCGACCATAGCCATGCTGCTGCCGATCACCTTCCAGCTCGAGCCGGTCTCCTCGCTGATCATGCTGGCGGGCATCTATTACGGCGCGCAGTACGGCGGTTCGACCACTGCGATCCTCATCAACATGCCGGGCGAATCCTCTTCGGCCGTAACCGCTATCGACGGTTACCAGATGGCCCGCAACGGCCGGGCAGGGGTAGCGCTCTCCATCGCCGCGCTCGGCTCCTTCTTTGCGGGCACGGTATCGACCTTCCTCGTCGCCATCTTCGCGCCGCCGCTTACGGAAATCGCATTGCAGTTCGGTGCGGCGGAATATTTCTCCCTGATGATCGTCGGCCTCGTCTCCTCGATCGCGCTTGCGCACGGCTCGGTCGTCAAGGCGCTTGCCATGGTGGTGCTCGGGTTGCTTCTCGGCCTTGTCGGCACCGACATCTACACTGGCACGCCGCGCTTCAACCTCGGCATCCGCGAGTATTCCGACGGCCTGAATTTCGTGGCGGTTGCCGTCGGTGTTTTCGGCGTCGCGGAAATCCTGCGCAATCTGGAGAGCGAGAAGACACGCACGGTGCTGATGGCCAAGGTCAGCGGGCTGTTGCCGACCAAGGAGGATTTCAGGCGCATGATCGCGCCGGTGCTGCGCGGCACCGTCATCGGCTCGGTGCTCGGCATCCTGCCGGGCGGGGGCGCGATCCTGGCCTCCTTCGCCTCCTATACGGTCGAGAAGAAGGTTTCCAAACATCCGGAAGAGTTCGGCCGCGGCGCGGTCGCAGGCGTCGCTGGGCCGGAATCGGCCAACAATGCCGGCGCCCAGACCTCCTTCATCCCGCTGCTGACCCTCGGCATTCCTGCCAATCCGGTCATGGCGCTGATGATCGGCGCGATGATCATCCAGGGCATCGTGCCGGGACCGAACGTCGCATCCGAGCAGCCGGCGCTTTTCTGGGGCATCATCGCCTCCATGTGGATCGGCAACCTGATGCTGGTGGTCCTCAACCTGCCGCTGATCGGGCTTTGGGTGAAGCTGCTGACGATCCCCTATTACGTGCTTTTCCCGATCATCATGGCCTTCTGCTCGATCGGGGTCTACAGCGTCAACTCGAACGTCTACGATCTCTATTCGGTCGCGTTCTTCGGTCTCATCGGCTATGTGCTCACCAAGCTTCGCTGCGAGCCCGCGCCGCTGCTGCTCGGCTTCGTGCTGGGGCCGTTGCTCGAGGAAAACCTGAGGCGAGCCATGATCCTGTCGCGTGGGGATGCAACCACCTTCATCACGCGCCCCATCAGCGCAGGCCTCCTCTTCCTCGCCGCACTGGTTCTCGTCGTCGTCTTCATGCCGAGCGTGAAGGCCAAGCGCGAGGCCGTGTTCCAGGAAGAGGATTGAGATAAGATGGGCCGCGCCTACCCGCGCGGCCCATCTTGCTTCAGAGCGTCTGTAAAGCCTGGAGCTCGCCCACCGGTACAGGTCCGGCGATCCTTTTCAGAAGAAGTCTTCCCATCAACAGGCCCGCCTCGGAGAGATCCTCGTAGATCGTCTCGACGCGCGGGCGGATCTCGTCGAACAGGCCGGAGGTCTGCTTGGCGACGAGGCGGATGTCCCTGCCGAGCTCCAGCCCACGGTCCTGGGAGGCGGCCATGACCGCGAGTGCCGAGACTTCGCCGCCGCAGACAAAACCGTCCGGCCGGTCAGGTTCTCCAAGGCGTTTGAAAATGCTGTCGCGAATCTCATGCGACTTGCTGTCGAGCGTGATCCCTGTTGCAAACTCGAAAGCCACTCCCTCTTCGCGCACGGCGGTCATGAAGCCGTGTCGCATGTGGTGGGCGAAGGTGAAGCGTTCCGGCGGCAGGATAATCGCGAGCTTCCGGCTGCCGGCGGCAATCAGCCTTCGCGCGGCCTCATAGGCGAAGCCGTAATTGTCGTAATCGACATAAGGGTGCGGGGTCGCGAGTTCCGTCCGGCCGTGACAGATGAAAGGGAAGTTGTTCTCCACCAGCAGCTTGACGCGCTCGTCAGCGGGCTCGGTGCGGCTGAAGATGATGCCGTCCGCCATGCGGTTGCGCATGATGTGGCGCACGGGCTCGACCTGCGGCAGATCGGAAAAATGAGGTGTGATGACCAGGTGGTAGGGCGTGCCGCGAAGGGCCGCGGTGATCCCACTGATCATCGAGGTCGCATAGCCGAGGATTTCCTCGTGCGGATCGAGAACCAGGCTGATGACATTGGTGCGGCCGGTCCGAAGGCGCTGTGCTGCGCGGTCGGGCAGATAGCCGATCTCTTCGGCAACCTGGCGGACGCGCAACCGGGTTTCCAGCGCGATCTGGGGCGCTCCTGCAAGCGCGCGAGAGACCGTCGTCACGGCAAGGCCGGTCAGTTCGGCGACGGTTTTCAGTGTCGGTTTCGCATCGCTTCCCATCCGGTCGGGAGCGCTCTCGGGTTTTGCCCGCCGTCCCTTGTGGGCCGGGTCCTCCAACGGCATTCGTCTTCCTCCATCTCGCCCCAGGAAACGCAGGGCGAGCACCTCCTAAAACTTTACAAGTCCGGACAAACACGCCGGGAGTTTTTCTCGATTCACGAGTAAAAATTGGTAGATACCAATTTCCCCAATTTTTTCATCGACTTCCCACTCCGGTCAAGTGCTTAAAAAATCCTGAAGCCGGGTTGACTCGCGAGGCGTTTATATCGTTATAACTCGATATCCGGAGAGGAGCCCGGATGCAAAGGGAGATTCTCAATGAATATTCGAATGATCAGCAAACTCGCCGCCGGCGCGGCGGTCATCGCGCTTACGGCAGGCGCCGTGCAGGCGCAGGAAGAGGTCGAAGTCCTGCACTGGTGGACCTCGGGCGGTGAGGCTGCGGCGCTCAACGTGCTCAAGGAAAACCTGCAGAAGGAAGGCGTCGGCTGGAAGGACATGCCGGTTGCCGGTGGCTCCGGCGTCCAGGCCATGACCGCGCTTCGCGCACGCGTCACCTCCGGCGATCCGCCGACCGCCGTGCAGATGCTCGGCTTCGACATCAAGGACTGGGCCGAGATGGGCGTTGTCGGCAATCTCGACGAGCTCGCCACCCAGCAGGGTTGGGACAAGGTGATCCCCGCCGCACTCCAGGAATTCTCCAAGTATGACGGCCACTGGATCGCTGCTCCGGTGAACGTCCACTCCACCAACTGGCTGTGGCTCAACAAGGCCGCGCTCGACAAGGCCGGCGGCAAGGCTCCGGAGAACATCGACGAGCTGATTGCGCTGCTCGACAAGTTCAAGGAACAGGGCATCACCCCGCTCGCTCATGGCGGTCAGCCGTGGCAGGACGGCACGCTCTGGGAATCCGTCGTTCTTTCGACCGGCGGCATGGATTTCTACAAGAAGGCCGTCATCGAGCTCGATCCGGAATCGCTTTCCGGCGACACGATGAGGAAGGTGTTCGACACGATGTCGAAGCTGCGCACCTATTTCGACCCGAACTTCTCCGGCCGCGACTGGAACCTGAGCACCGCTCTCGTGATCGAAGGCAAGGCCGGCGCCCAGCAGATGGGCGACTGGTCGAAGGGTGAATGGCTGCGCGCCGAGAAGAAGCCAGGCACCGATTTCGTCTGCATCCGCTTTCCCGGCACCCAGGGCTCGGTGCTCTTCAACTCCGACCAGTTCGTAATGTTCGATATCGGCGAAGAAAAGCGCGACGCCCAGCTCAAGATGGCTTCGGCCGTCGAGGATCCGGCCTTCCAGATTGCCTTCAACACCGTGAAGGGCTCCGTTCCGGCCCGTACAGATGTTCCGGATACCGAGTTCGACGATTGCGGCAAGAAGGGCATGAAGGACCTTGCGGAGGCTGCTTCTGGCGGCACGCTCGCCGGTTCGCTGGCCCATGGTCATGCCCAGCCCGGCGCCGTCAAGGAAGCCGTATTCGACGTCGTGACGCAGCACCTCAACGGCCAGCTCACGACCGAGCAGGCACTGCAGCGCCTGCCGGAAGCCGTCGCCGCGGCGCAGTGATCGCGTCCTTTACGACATATCCGTCATCAGAGGTGGCCGGGAATATTCCCGGCCGCTTTGCAAGTTCCTGCTTGCCTGCCACTCTCTCCATCTGGTCCCAGGCCGGAGGTTATCATCATGACGACAATTGAACCCGTTCCCGTCGTGGAGCAGCGCCGTTCGGGGCCTTCCTTCGCGGACAGGCTGCGCGGAACGCTTCCGAAGATCGTGCTCGCGCCCTCTTTCGCGATCATCCTCGTCTTCGTCTACGGCTTCATTCTCTGGACCGTCTATCTGTCCTTTACCCGTTCCCGCATCCTGCCGGTCTACGATCTGGTCGGGCTCGATGCCTATTATCGCCTGTGGTCGCAGCCGAACTGGTATATGGCGATGAAGAACCTCGCCATTTTCGGCGTGCTCTACATCGGGCTGTGCATTGCGATAGGCCTCTTCATCGCGATCCTGATGGATCAGCGCATCCGCGCCGAAGGAGTGCTGAGGCCGATCTTCCTCTACCCGATGGCGCTTTCCTTCGTGGTCACCGGCACGGCCTGGAAATGGTTCCTGAACCCGGGCCTCGGCCTTGAAAAGACCATGCATAATCTCGGCTGGGAGAGCTTCAAATTCGACTGGCTCGTCAATACCGACATGGCGATCTACACCGTCGTGATCGCCGGCGTCTGGCAGGCTTCCGGCTTCGTCATGGCGATGTTCCTGGCGGGGCTTCGCGGCATCGACGGCGAAATCATCAAGGCGGCGCAGATCGACGGAGCGCCGACGGTTTCCATTTACCGCCGCATCATCATTCCCCTGCTGCGTCCGGTATTCCTGTCGGCCTTCATCGTTCTGGCGCATATGGCGATCAAGTCCTACGACCTCGTCATCGCGCTTACCGGCGGCGGCCCCGGCAACGCCACCGAACTGCCCTCCACCTTCATGTATTCCTACACCTTCACGCGCAGCCAGATGGCCGTGGGTTCGGCAAGCGCCGTCATGATGCTGATGGGCATTACCGCGATCATCGTTCCCTATCTCTATTCCGAGCTCCGGGAGAAGCACCAATGAGCGCCGCCCAGGAAACCGTCAGCGCAGGCTCGGCAAATACGGCGCGCTATGTCATCTATGCGTGCCTCATCATTCTGGCGCTGCTTTATCTGCTGCCGCTTTACGTGATGATCACGACCTCGCTGAAATCGCTCGACGAGATCCGCGCCGGCGACATGCTGGCCCTGCCGCGCGATCCCTCGACCGCCGCCTGGGTGAAAGCCTGGGGCGAAGCCTGCATCGGCGTCACCTGCGGCGGCATCAAGGGCTATTTCTGGAACTCGATCCGCATGGTCGTGCCGGCCGTCGTCATCTCCACGCTGCTCGGCGCGCTGAACGGTTATGTGCTCACCAAGTGGCGCTTCCCCGGCCATAAGCTCGTCTTCGGCATGATGCTGTTTGCCTGCTTCATTCCATTCCAGGCGGTTCTCATCCCGATGGCGCGCGTTCTCGGCACTTTCGGCCTTGCAAACTCGACCGCGGGACTGGTGTTCGTCCACGTCGTCTACGGCCTCGGCTTCACCACGCTGTTCTTCCGGAACTATTACGAGGCCTTCCCCGACGAGCTGGTGAAGGCCGCGATGATCGACGGCGCGGGCTTCTTCCGGATCTTCTGGCGCATCCTGCTGCCGAGCTCCGGTCCGATCATCGTCGTGACCATCATCTATCAGTTCACCAATATCTGGAACGACTTCCTGTTCGGCGTGTCCTTCTCTTCCGGCGAGGCATCGCCGATGACGGTGGCGCTCAACAACCTCGTTTCCTCCTCCACCGGCGTCAAGGAATACAATGTCGACATGGCCGCCGCGGTCTTCGCCGCGCTGCCGACGCTGTTCGTCTATGTCGTCGCCGGACGCTATTTCGTGCGTGGCCTGATGGCCGGCGCAGTCAAGGGATAAGGCATATGAGCTTTCTTCAGATCAAGAACCTGCGCAAGAAGATCGGCAATGCCGAAGTTCTGAAAGGGATCGACATCGAGCTGGAAAAGGGCGGGTTCCTGGTGCTGGTCGGCCCGTCTGGCTGCGGCAAGTCGACCCTGCTCAACGCGATCGCCGGCCTTCTGCCGCTGACCTCCGGTGATATCGTCATCGACGGGCATGTGGTGAACGACCTGCATCCGTCGAAGCGCGACATCGCCATGGTCTTCCAGTCCTATGCGCTCTATCCCAACATGACGGTGGAGGAGAATATCGCCTTCGCGCTCGAAATGCGCGGCGTCGACAAGAGCGCCCGCGCGGAGGCCGTGAAGTCGGTCGCCAAGACGCTGCAGATCGAGCACCTGCTCAAGCGCCGGCCGAGCCAGCTTTCCGGCGGCCAGCGCCAGCGTGTGGCGATGGGCCGGGCGCTGGTGCGCCAGCCGCGCGTCTTCCTGTTCGATGAGCCGCTCTCCAATCTTGACGCCAAGCTGCGTGTCGAGGTGCGTGCCGAGATCAAGGCGCTTCACCAGAATACCAACGCCACGATCGTCTATGTGACGCATGACCAGATCGAGGCCATGACGCTCGCCACCAAGATCGTCGTGCTGAAGGAAGGCACCGTGCAGCAGGTCGGCACGCCCGCGGAAATTTACAACCATCCCGCCAATCTCTTCGTCGCCGATTTCATGGGCTCTCCCGCGATGAACATGCTGAAGGGCAAGGTCGTTTCCAGCGACGGCGCCTCTCGCATCGTCCTCTTCGGCGACGATGTCACCATCGCCATACCGCCTTCGGTCTCAGCCGCATTGCCGCAGGGCAAGGAGGTCATCGTCGGCCTTCGGCCGGAAGCGATCAGCGATGCGGGGCTTGCCGATCCGCAGGCGCGCTCGATCGCCCATATCGATGCCGATGTCACGATGGTGGAGCCGACCGGCTCCGATACCTTCGTGACCGGCAGGCTGCACGGCATGAGCTTCACCGCCCGCACGCGCGCCGACGTGCATGTTGCGCCGGGACAGAAGTTCCCGTTCGCCTTCAATCTCGACAAGGCGGTCGTCTTCGATCCGGAGAGCGGCGAGCGCATCGACTGAGATCAGGCCGGCGGAGCGTCAGCTTTCCTTGAAGGGAATGATGCTGATGTTGCCGCTTGCCTCCAGTATCGCGAAGCGTATCTCCGATTGCTTCGGGATGCCCTGGCTTTGGCGCGCCGCTTCCATGATGTCTGTCATTTCGATGCGGCTTTGCTTGAGCGCCCGCTCATCCACCTGACCTTCGACGATCAGCATGGTCGGCACGCCGTCGATTGCTTTGCCGGCAGCCGGCCACCACCTCTTGACATGGGAGAGGAGAATATCGCTCGCCACAAGCGTGACGATCAGGATCACCGCGTTGGCGATCGAATGGTCCTCTCTTACCATCGCCTGCTGCGTCGTTTCGGAGATCATCAGGGTCAGGACCAGGTCGAACGGCGTCATCTGCGACAGCGTTCGTCGGCCCGAAAGCCGGATGATCAGGAGCAGGACGAGATACATCGTGACGCCGCGGATAACGGATTCCATGGGTTCACCTCATGGCAGGACGATCAGAGTGAATGGCGAGGTCCGGCCCGGCGTGCCGGCATTGAAGCGGAACAACCCTGCTGAATGCGTCTTCAGGAAAAGCCGCACCCTCAAGGGCGCGTCTTCACCCGGCGGAAACCGGAGGATGCGGTTTTCCCCTTCGATCCGGACGGCTTCGGGGGCAGGCTGGATGGCTTCGATCTGGAAGGCATCGAGGAATTCCGCGGAAAGGACGAGGCTGCGTTCGCCAGCCTCGTCGAAGAGAGCCGTCAGCTCGGTCGGGGCATCGGAACGGGTGATCGCCGGTATCTTCATTTGAGCAGAGCCGTACCGGCCTTCCCGCTGCGCAGCCCACCCGCCGCCGCCAGCAAGACCCAGCAGCGCTGCGATAACCAGAAGGGCAAAGCCGATCCAGGCCACGCGCTCAGTGATCCACGTCTTCTCCTGGAAGGAGCGCTCATCCTTGACGGCGGTCAGCTCTCCATCGGGTAGAACCGGTCTGTTTTGATCGGCCACGGCTTTTCTCGCGAAAGTGTGCCTGGAACAAATCCATTCCGGAGGGAAATTCCCGAACCGGCTTTGTTGTTCCTCCGGGCGAAACCTGCTTGTCGGAAATCGCGCGTCACAGCGTCACCTGAGGCTGCGGGAGGGTGGAAATGGCGGAACAAATCCCATGCCGCCGCGGTTCGGTTGGTATTCTGTGATCGGTGGAAGCAAGCCGAAAATCGAGGAGACAAGCAATGGCGAACGGACCTTATTCCCGCTCGGGTGGATACAGAAACGACCGTACGCGGGACGAGCGGGATCCCTCCCGCGAAACAGGCGATTATCGCCCGGGTGACACAGGTTACGTCCGGGGCTTCGGCGATTACCAGCGCAGCGAGGAGAGTAATCCGGGGCGACGCGGTCTCAGCCGAAGCGACGAGGACCGCTCGCGCTACGGACGCGGCGAGCAATGGGCTGCGGACGATTTCGGTTATGACAGCGGCTACGGCGACAATGACCAGTCGCGTGTCTGGGCCCGCGAATCCTATCGCGCGCAACCATCAACCCTGCACTACGAGCCCGGCCGCAATCGCGATCGCTTCAGCCAGCCTTATGGTGATCGTTACGGTCACGGAGCGGATTATGGCTACGGCCCGGAGCGCTATGGTTCCGATGATCGCTCGGGCTACCGCGGCGAGCGAGACTATGGCGCCGATCGTGGCCGCCGGCGCGGCTTCATGGAGCGGGCGGGCGACGAGGTCGCTTCCTGGTTCGGCGACGAGGAAGCCGAGCAGCGCCGCGCGATGGACGAGCACCGAGGTAAGGGGCCGCGCGGCTACAGGCGTTCGGATGCGCGCATCGAAGAGGACGTCAACGACCGCCTCAGCGACGATCCGCTTCTCGATGCGTCGAACGTTTCGGTCACCGTGAAGGAGGGCGAGGTCACCCTTGATGGTTTCGTATCCAGCCGTTGGGACAAGCGACGTGCCGAAGACCTCACCGATGACGTCTCCGGCGTTCGGCACGTGCAAAACAATCTGCGGGTGAACAACACTTCTACCGACGTTGTGAGTGGTTCGACCACCGTCTGAGATGCGGGTTCACAGGCCAAAAGTGAGGGCGCCATCCGGGCGTCCATGGGAAAGCGGAGCGGTTTGATGACGAAATCCGGCAAGGACGACAAGGCGGATACCATTCGGCGCGACGCCGAAGGGCAATTCGCAAGAACCAGAGAAGGTGCCAAAGCCAGCGGCGTGGCGAGTGCCAAGCCGACGAAGATCACCGGGTCGGAAGATGCGACGGCGCACAAGATGCCTCCCGGACGGAAGGCGCCGAAGAGCGAATGGTCTCTCAATTTCGACGTCGGCGAACGGCACAAGCACACCTCCTGACGCCCCGCGATATCGCCCATCTATTCAGCCGATGAGCCCTTCAGCCGCCCTGGATCCATGATTGCAGGGCGGCTGCCGCCTACCTGTGGCCGATCCCCCATTGATGAAGAAGAAGGAACATTGCCGGCAATCAATCCTTGGCCCTGCCTGCAAAAGCGGATAGAAAAGTATTCGTTGCTATATTAGCAAAAGGGCGGGATACGAAATGAAAATGCGTGCGGGAGCTTGTTGCCCCTGCAGTGTGCCGCGTATGGCAAGGGCGCGAAATGATTAGGGTTTCGCGTCTTTTTCCAACCGCGTCCATCGGTGTCTACCTGGTCGCGCTCGCGGCGGTGGTCGCCGTGCCGCTGCTTGTGTTCGTCGCGTTCCTGATGATGGAACTGGAGTCGAACGAGCGCGAGATTCTCTCCAATGAAACGGCGGAGGACGCCCAGCTCGTGGCGCGTGCGATCGATCGCGAGCTGCAGGACATGTCGACGACGCTTCGCATCCTCGCCACATCGCCGGAACTCGAAAACGGCGACCTGCGCTCCTTTCACAATCGAACCCAGAACAGCCTGCGTTCGAATTCGGTCTATGTCATCCTCGTCGACCGTGACGGCCAGCAGCGCCTGAACACGCGGGTGCCGTTCGGCACTCCTCTCGGTAAGGTCGCCAATGTGGGCTCGCTGGAATCGGCGCTCAAATCGCGGGTGACCGAGGTTTCCAACGTCTTCTTCGGAGCGACGAGCGGCCGTTTCGTCTTCAATATCACGCTGCCGTTGCCGCGGTCTCTTTCGCATGTGGGTGCCGCCCTCATCATGACGCAGAACGTCGAAGATCTCCAAAGGCTGGTCTCGACCGAAGGGCTGGTGAAGGACTGGTCGGTGGCGGTGGTGGACGGCACCGGCAAGGTCGTGACTTCCAGCGGCGACAAAAGCCTCGCTTTCGGCAGCACATTTCCGGAAGAGACCCTGCGCCTGATGAGCGGCTTCAGCGGCACGATCGAGGATGTCGACGGAGCCCCGCGGCAGATGTACGGCTATGCCCAGGTTACCGGATGGTCGTGGAAGGCGATCGTCTGGGGACCGATCGAATCGGCACAGGCGAGCATCCTTTCGACGATGCGGCAGTTGATCGGGGGAAGCCTCCTGTTCCTTGCCATCGGCATGCTGTTCGCCTGGCTCGTTGCGCGCCAGCTTCGTATTCCGATCCGGCAGATCGCCGAAATGGCGGAAAGGATCGGCAAGGGCGAGATCGTCTCGCCGGTCGAAACGAAGATCACCGAGGCGAACCAGATCGCCATCGCCCTTTCCAACGCCTCCTTCGACCGGAGCCAGGCCGAGGACCGCATACACCTCATTCTCCATGAACTCGTTCATCGCACGAAGAACATCCTGACGCTCGTCCAGGCGATGATGCGGCAGCTCGCCCGCCAGGACACGACGATGGAGGAATTCCAGAAGGCGATCGGCAACCGTCTGCAAGGGCTCGGCAAATCCATCGAAGCCTTGGCGCGGGAGCAATGGGCCGGCGTGTCGATCCGCCGTGTGGTGGAAATCCAACTGGGTACTTTCGCGGAAGCCTTCGAGCGGGTGGAGATGCGCGGCGAAGATTTCACGTTGAAGGCGGAGGCGGTGCAGAACCTCGGGCTCGTCCTGCACGAGCTCGCTACGAATTCCGTCAAATACGGCGCTCTCTCCGTGCCTCAGGGCAAGGTCTGCCTCACCTGGGAAAACCTCGAGGTCGACGACGAGACGAAGCTTCGCATCCGATGGGAGGAGCTGGATGGTCCGCCTGCCAAGGAACCTTCCCGGACAGGCTTCGGCACGACTATCGTCCAGCGACACGCTTCGGCCGCCTTCAGCGGAACCGTCGAGATGCAGTTCCTGAACGAAGGTTTGCGCTGGACACTGACGGCACCCCGTGCGGCCTTCGAGCGGGATTCCTCCGAAAGCCTCAAGGATCTCGCCTTCAATTGAGCCGCGCGAGGAACTTCGTTTCGTGGCTGCCGTTAAGCGGCCATGGACGCACTTCCGAAGACCATCGAAATCGATGCCGCCTCCCTCAAATCCATCGGGCTTACCTATGTCAGCGACACGGAACCGGGCATTCGCCGGCTCCGGCGGGGGCGAGGGTTCTGTTATCGCCTGCCGGATGGAGAGCTTCTGACCGATCCGGAGGAACGGGCGAGGATCGACGCGCTCGGGCTGCCGCCCGCCTATGAGAATGTCTGGATATGCCTGGATGCGAATGGCCACCTACAGGCGACCGGCTATGATTCACGAGGGCGGAAGCAGTATCGCTACCACCCCGACTGGCAGAATTTCCGCAGCGAGCAGAAATTCGACCAGTTGATCCAGTTTGCCGAGGCCTTGCCGCGCATCCGCCGCCGCGCCGAACGCGATCTCGCTCAGGGCCTGGACAAGTCGGATGCGGTGATCGCCGCGCTGGTGGCGCTGATGGACGTTACGCACTTGCGGGTCGGCAGCCGGGCCTATGCGCGTGAGAACCGCACCTATGGTGCCACCACGCTTCTGAAGCGCCATATGACCGTTTCCGACGATGCCGTTCTGCTGCGCTTCACGGCCAAGGGCGGCAAGCGCGTCCGCCACACGCTTAGAAACCGGCGGCTGCAGCGTATATTCGAGGAGATCGCCGATCTGCCGGGGCGCCAGTTGTTCTCGTGGCCGGATGAGAACGGCGTGCCGCATCCGGTCGATTCCGGCAGGCTGAACGCCTATCTCGCCAAGGCGGCCGGGTTTGCCGTATCGGCCAAGACATTCCGCACGTGGGGCGGAAGCCTTGCTGCGTTCCGCAAGGCCTGGGATATCGTGAAGGAGGAGGGGAGACGGCCCAAGATCAAGACCTTGTGCAAGGCGGCGGCGGAAGCGCTGCACAATACGCCGGCGGTCTGCCGGTCCAGCTATATCCATCCTTCCATACTTGCGCTTTCGGAGGATATCTCGCCGTTGGAGAAGCTTTTGGGGGAGGAAATATCCTGCCCGAGAGGCCTTCGGGTGGATGAGCGCCGGCTGCTTGCCTTTCTGTGGGCTACCTCGGAATAGAAACCGCCCGCGAATGATCGCGGGCGGTTGTCGCCGAGCTCTGAGAGCGTAGCGTGGCGGTCACGCTGCCCGGCGATTGTGGCGGCCTTCCTGTACTTCCTCGACGATTTTCGCGACGAAGGCCGGCAAGTCCTTTGGTGAGCGGGAGGTGATGATGCCGTTGTCGGTGACCACTTCCTTGTCCTCCCATGTGGCGCCGGCATTGCGGACATCCGTGCGGATCGAATGATAGGAAGTGGCCTTGCGTCCACGCAACGCGTCCGCTTCGACGAGCAGCCAGGGCGCATGGCAGATGGCAGCCACCGGCTTGCCGCTCTTCACGAAATCGCGCACGACGCGCATTGCATCGTCGTTGGCGCGCAGAATGTCTGGATTGATCTGACCGCCCGGCAGGACGAGCGCGTCGAATTCCTCGGTCTCGACGTCCGCGGCTGCGAGATCGACGGGTACGGTGTCGCCCCAGTCCTTCTGGTCCCAGCTCTTGATTTCGCCGGTCTTGATCGAGGCGATCTTCACCTTGGCGCCGCGTTTTCGCAGTTCCTCCAGCGGCACGCGCAATTCAGAACGTTCGTAGCCGTCGGCTGCAAGGATGAGAATGGTTGCGGACTCGATGGCAGCCATCGCGAACTCCTTTCACATGAGATTTCGTGCTTGAGATTTCAGCCGCCGTCAGAGGCGGCCGGTCGACAAATCCCGCCCGTTGATGGAAGCCGGCACGCTGATCTCCTCGCGCGGTGCCTTCGGCAGCGGAAGCACGACGGCTTCCGGAACCACGACTTGCATCTCGCCGTTCTGCTGCTGCACGCATTTCTTTATCGAAGCCGCCCGAACGAATTTTTCCTTCAGCATGGCAATGAGGTTTCGCATGATCTCTCTCCCGTCGCGAAAATTGGGGTCAAACCCAACGCAGACGACTAACCCCTCCTAGCCGGAATCGTTCCAAATTTTTCTCCGCCGGTTACAGTTTGTTACCGCTCTGTTGGAACAAATTACGGAGAAGCGTGTTTTTGGCGGAATGTTTTTGCGGTTTGCAACCTCCAGCCCCGCTCGCCGAACATGTGCCGAATGAAAAATGACCGCTTGACCGGCAGCAAATGCCGGCCAATCCGATCGAAAGCCGGCTTCGGTGGAGGCGTTCCCTTCCGGGGCTTTCCGTTCTCCTGCGGCATTTTCCTCGGTCTCTCGTTCTTGCTTGCCTCCTGTTCCGGCGTGCAATCCACCCTCGATCCCGCGGGACCGGAGGCACGGGACATAGCAACGCTCTTCTTCACCATGCTTGTCGGTGCCGTGCTGATCTGGGTCACCGTCGTCGGCGCGCTCATCTATGCGGGACGTCTCAAGCGTGAAGCCCTTTCGGAGGCGGCGGCAGGACGGGTGATCCTTTGGTGCGGCGCGATCCTGCCCGTGCTCATTCTCGCAGCCCTTCTCTCCTATGCGGTATGGCTGATGCCGAACATCCGCCCCTGGTTTCAGGGAGAGGATGGCGGCATGCGGCGGATCGAGGTCACCGGCGAACAGTTCTGGTGGCGGGTGCGTTATTTCGGTTCGGATGGTGAGCTCGCCTTCGAGACGGCCAACGAGGTGCGGATGCCCGTCGGCGAGCCGGTGGTTTTCGAGGTGAAATCGCCGGACGTCATCCACTCCTTCTGGATTCCCGCGCTCGGCGGCAAGATGGACATGATCCCCGGGCGAACCAACCGGCTGATGCTGGAGGCATCGCGGCCCGGCACCTATCGCGGCGTCTGTGCCGAATTCTGCGGTCCCTCCCACGCCTTGATGGCCTTTTCCGTTCTGGTGCTCGAACCGGCCGAGTACGACACCTGGCTTTCGGCGCGCACGGCCGCTTCGGCAAATACCGGAGGGGACGGCCTTGCGCTGTTCCTGCGCCACGGCTGTGCCGCCTGCCATGCCATTTCCGGCACCGAGGCGAGAGGGACGATCGGTCCAGACCTGACCGCGTTCGGAGAACGGGCGACGGTCGGCGCGGGAACCCTTTCAAATACGCAGGAGCATATCGCGCGCTTCATCCGCTATCCCACCGAAATCAAACCGCAGGCGAGGATGCCCTCTTTCGGCATGCTGCCCGAGGACGACGTCGAGCGGATCGCCGCCTATCTGAAGGAGCTCAGATGAAGAGGGAGCTCGGCAATTTTTCACCGGAGGAGAGAGCGGCCCAGGAGGCGCGGCTGCGTGACGTGTGGGAAACGCCGAAAGGCATCCGCTACTGGACATCGGTGAACAACAGCCAGATCGGTCTCTGGTACGGCGTGACGGCCTTCATCTTCATGCTGTTTGCCGGCCTTCTCGCTCTCCTGATACGGCTGCAGCTCGTCGTGCCCAACAACGATCTCCTGACGGCGGATTTCTTCAACCAGGCGTTCACGCTGCATGGAACGGTGATGATGTTCCTCTTCGCGGTGCCGATCTTCGAGGCGATCGCGATCTTCCTCCTGCCGTCCATGCTCGGCGCACGGGAACTGCCGTTTCCGCGCCTTTCTGCCTTCGGTTACTGGAGTTTCCTCATCGGCGGCATCTTCGTCTGCGGCTCGATCTTCTTCAATTCGGCGCCGAATACCGGCTGGTTCATGTATCCGCCGCTTGCCACCGACAAGGAATTTTCCGGCATCGGTGCGGATATCTGGCTGCTCGGTCTATCCTTCATCGAAGTGGCGTCGATCGCGGCGGCCGTGGAGATCATCGTCGGCATCATGAAGTGCCGCGCGCCCGGCATGCGCGTCAACCTGATGCCGATGTTCGCCTGGTACCTGCTGATCGTCGCGGGCATGATCCTCTTCGCCTTTCCGCCGCTGATTGCCGGCGACATCCTCTTCGAGATGGAGCGGATGTTCGACTGGCCGTTCTTCGATGCGGAACGGGGAGGCGATCCGCTGCTCTGGCAGCACCTCTTCTGGATATTCGGCCATCCGGAAGTCTACATCATCTTCCTGCCGGCGATCGCGCTGATGGCGATGATCGTGCCGACCTTCGCGCAGCGCCCGATCGTCGGCTATTCGTGGATCGTGCTCGCCGCCGTGGGCACGGGGTTCTTAAGCTTCGGGCTCTGGGTCCACCACATGTTCACCACCGGACTGCCGCAGATATCGCTCGCCTTCTTTTCAGCGGCCTCCGAAGCCGTGGTCATCCCGACGGGCGTGCAGATCTTCGTCTTCATCGCCACCATGTTGGCGGGCCGGGTGATCTTCTCCGTGCCCATGCTCTTCGGGGCGGGCGGGATCATCATCTTCGTGATCGGCGGGCTGACGGGCGTCATGGTGGCGCTGGTGCCGTTCGACTGGCAGGCGCACGACACCTATTTCGTGGTCGCTCACCTGCATTACGTACTGATCGGCGGCATGCTGTTTCCGGTCGTCGCCGGGGTCTACTATTATTTCCCCTTCTTCACCGGCAAGAAGCTGAGCGACGCCTGGGGCAAGGTCGCCTTCTGGCTGATGTTCATCGGTTTCAACATCGGCTTCTTTCCTATGCACTTCTCCGGTCTGCGGGGCATGCCGCGCAGGGTCTTCACCTATCCGGAAGGGATCGGCTGGGACTGGTTCAATCTTATCTCGACCATCGGCGCCTTCATCTTCGCCACGGGTGTCGCGACCTTCGTCATCGATGTGGTGCGGCCGAGGCCGAAGCCCTCCGAAAGGAACCTCAATCTCTGGAATTCGGGAACGCTGGAATGGACCAACGATCCCGACGAGACCTGGGGTATGCGTTCCGTGCCGATCATCAACAGCCGTTATCCACTTTGGGACCAGCCCAACCTCCAAGAGGATATCGAAGCGGGCCGCTTCTACCTGCCGGATGCGAAATCGGGCTATCGCGAAACGCTGGTGACTTCGGTGCTCGACGCGAAGCCGATCCAGTGCCTGCGCGTCGGCGGCGTCTCCTATGTTACGATCATCGCCGCCCTGGCGCTCGGCGGCGTCTTCATCGCGCTCACCTTCCATTGGTGGATCACCACGATCGTCTGCGCGATCATCACCCTGATCGCTGTGCTCGTTTGGCTTTGGACAGGAACCGCGCCCATTCCCGAGGCGCCCGAGATGGACGTGGGGCTCGGCGAGAAGCTGCCGATCTATGTCTCGGGGCCGGCGTCCGTCGGCTGGTGGGCTATGTTCATCACGATGGTCGGTGACGGAACGGCCTTTGCGAGCCTGATCTTCGGCTACTTCTTCTACTGGACGATCCATGAGGACTTCACCGCCGGCATTGCGGGGCCGGGCGTCTTCTGGCCCATGGTCGCGCTGGTTCTCTTCCTGATCGCCTGGGGCGTGATGGTCGTTGCCCGTGAACTCAATGGCCGTGGCCGGATCGCAGCCGCACGGCTGGGCCTTGTGGCCGCCTTCGTGCTGACGGTCGCCGGTTCCGCGGCGGGTCTCGCCGGCCCCTATGTCCACGGCATGGAGCCGACCGCGCATGTCTATCCGGCGATCGTCTGGATCGTGGCCATCTGGACCGTCGCCCATGGCGCCGTCGGAGCGATCATGCAGCTCTACTGCCTCGCCCGCAGCCTGACGGGGCGGATGACGGCGGAATACGACCAGGACATCTGCAACGTCGTTCTCTATTGGCACTTCATGGCCGTCACCGCCGTTGTCACCTTCAGCGTGATCGGCCTTTTCCCATTGGCGAGGTGACCGGAGATGAAGAGCTTTATCCCGCGCGAGGTCGAAACTCTCTGGACATTGTTCACGGCGCCTGTCGTTTGGGCCGTGCACTTCCTGGTCTGTTACGTCGCCATGGCCATCTTCTGCGCCAAGGAAATGGCGGTCGAAATCTCGATCGACACGATGAGGATCGGTCTCGGCATCTTCACGCTGCTCGCGCTCGCGATGATCGTCATCGCGGCACTCCTTGCCTGGCGGCAATGGGGGTTCGGCTCGGACGATCCGCCACATGACGACCCGACCCGCGAGGACCGCAAGCTCTTTCAGGGATTTGCGACGCTACTCCTCTCGGGCCTCAGCTTCGTCGCGGTGATCTATGTGGCAATCCCGCTGATCTTCATCGCGGGGTGCCAGCAATGAAGACATTCTCCCTGCTCGCCGGTCTCATGTTTCTCACCGCGCTCTGGGGGCTTGTGCTGCCCTTGGCCGACCGCACGTCCTTCACCGTGCACATGGTCGTTCACATGGGTGTGGTGGCCGGCGGCGCGCCGCTTGTCGCCCTTGGCCTTTCCGGTAGCCGTTTCGACGTGACGGCAGGTCGGCACTGGATCACTCCGGTCCTCGCCTCGATAGTGGAGCTCTTTGCCGTATGGGGCTGGCATCTGCCGGCGCTGCGGGCGCTGTCGGAAAGCTCGATCATATTCACCGTTGTCGAGCAGGCTTCCTTCTTCGTCGCCGGCGTCGTCCTCTGGCTCTCCTGTCTCGGCGGGGCGGCAGTGGGCCGGGAGGAGCGGCGGCTTGCTGGCACTTTCGGCCTCATCTTCACCTCCATGCACATGACGCTGCTGGGAGCCTTGCTTTCCCTCTCTCCCCGGCCGCTTTACGGAACCGGGGAAGTCAGTTGTTTCGGCATTCCGCTTTCGGCCATCGCTGATCAGCAGGCGGGCGGCGTGGTGATGTTGCTGGTGGGCGCCATCGTCTATCTCGCTGGAGGCGTGGCCCTGCTGTCGCGCAGCCTGAACGCGGGCATCCCGAACGAGACCGGGAGTGCAGGGCGATGAGGATCAGCAGGAAGCATTTCATCGTCATCGTCATCCTGCTGCCGATCCTCGGCCTCATCGTCGGCTGGTCGGGCCTCGTCGGCGTGCGGGCGAGCACCGGCCATTGGGGCGTGACGGACTGGTTCCTGCATTGGGTGATGCGCAATTCGGTCAAAACGGCAGCCATCGGGGTGAAGGCGCCGCCGCTCACCGATCCCGCCTTGCTGCCTCCGGCCGCCGGTCACTACGAGGCGGGTTGCGCGATCTGCCATGGTTCGCCGGTGGCGGAGCGATCGCAGGCGGTCCTTTCCATGCTGCCCGTGCCGCCGGACCTGAGAATGGCCGTTCCGACCTGGAGCGACGAGCAGCTCTACGAGATCGTCAAGCATGGGGTGCGCTTCACCGGCATGCCGGGTTGGCCGGCTGAGAGCCGTGACGACGAGGTCTGGGCAATGGTCGCTTTCCTGCGCAAGCTGCCCGAACTCGACATGGAAGGCTATCAGCGGCTGGCGGGCTTCAGCCGCCCCGTCTTCACCAATGCCTTTTCGGAGACGCTCGCGACTTGCGAGGCCTGCCACGCGGAAAGCCGCCTTGAGGGAGGAAGCCTCATCCCGAGCCTTTCCGGCCAATCGGAGCCCTATCTCCTGGAAAGCCTGCGGGGCTATGTCGAGGGCAAGCGGGCAAGCGGCATCATGGAAGTGGCCGCCGGCTCGCTGCATGACGACGTGCTGCAGGAGCTCGCGAAGCATTACGCCGGGCAGGAAAGGCCCGAGCGGCTACCCGCATCGGCGGAAGAGGAACTTGTCGAGCGCGGGCGCGCGCTTGCGGTGAGGGGAAGGGCTGAGGATAAGATTCCCGCCTGCCTCACCTGTCATGAGCGGGCGGGCGGCAATCCAACCTATCCGCGGCTTTCGGGGCAGAGCGCCCGCTATATCGAAAATCAGCTCCGCCTTTTCCGGCAAGGCATTCGCGGCGGCACGCGCTACAGCCACCTCATGACCGAGGCGGCGAAGAATATGGATGATGGGGATATCGAGGCGCTCGCGGCCTATTTTTCCCGCCGTGAGCTGCAGGCGGAGTAGACGCACGAAGGGTGCGTCACGTGCGAGCCGGCCTCAGACCGGCACGATCATCAGATAACATGCCGCCACCACAAGGATGAAACTTGCGGCCTCCACCCATTCTCTGACCATAGATGCCTCCATCGCTCCTATAGGCGGAGAACGAAGCAGTACCCCATGCGGTTCCACCAAATCGCCATAATGGTGGCAAGTTCGTCACAATTATGAACGGCGGTCCGCAAGTCGGTCCGCAGCTGCCCGTGCGCGGGCAGCTTCCAGGATCGCGCGGACCTCTCTTGCGCCGGAATTTTCGATGGCGAAGCCGTCTTCCGGCATCACGCCGGGATCTTCCTCGTTGTCCTTGAAGGTCGCGTCGTCCCGCAGCCTCTGCAGGAAGGCGGTGATGGTAACCTCCCCACCGATCATTGCCGCGAGCAGGTCGATCATCAGCTCGCGATGGGCGTTCAGCCGGCCCTCCAATTCCTGCGCGGTCATCGCGGTCATTTATTGCCTCCTCTCGGGTTCTAGGTCTTCCCTCTTTCCAGATAGGGGAGTGTCCCCCAGAGGGAACAATGGCAGCGACCGAAAGTTAATCCGATGACAGATTTGGAGGAACGCCCATGGCAGAACTTGCCGGATCGGGATCGGGATCGGGCAGGGGCGGTCACGATATCAGGGATCGGCTGATCCTTGCTCTCTATGCCCAGCTCAAGGCCGAACGTCAGACGCGCGAAGCGCTGGAATATGTCATCCGCAACGGCGCCCTCTCGCCGGAAGTGCTTCAGGCGGTTGCGAGCGATCCGGTGCCGGTTGCCGCGGCGGCAGACGTTGCGGCGATCGAGAAGGTCATCGCGCTTGACGCGCATCGCCGTCATAAGGACGACGGGCAGAACAACGGAGACAAGAAGAAATGAGACCTGCCATAGCGGCCCTTACGGCCGGGCTGTTTCTTGCCGCTTGCAGCGACAGTTCCAACGACAACCAGGCGGACCCGATGGACAACACGTCTCCGGAGCAATCGGGCCAGACCGGCAATACGGCGCCGGCCGACCAGGACCCGACGCCTCAGACGGGAACCGGCGGGCAAAGCCCGGCCACATCACCATCGGGAACAACCCAGCGATAGCCAAATCCCGTCAGGGAACGAAATGCCGTGCCGCGCAATTAATACGCGTCTGTCCTAAAGGTGCGGCATGGATACGAAATCAACCCAGTTTATCGTTGAGCGGGGCTCGTGGAACCAGCTCGGCGCCAATTTCGACGGCGAAGGCGTCAACTTCGCAATCTTTTCCGCCCATGCCGAACGCGTCGAGCTTTGTCTCTTCGACAGCAGCGGCAGAATAGAAACGGCCCGCCTCGAGCTTCCGGAGTATACGAACGAAGTCTGGCACGGCTATATTCCAGGCCTCAAGCCCGGTGCGCTTTACGGCTACCGGGTCCACGGACCTTATGAGCCGGAAAACGGCCACCGTTTCAATCCCAACAAGCTGCTGGTCGATCCCTATGCACGGGAGCTCGTCGGCGACATCCAATGGAACGCGGCGCATTTCGGCTACGATCTCCAGCACAAAAAGAAGGACCTCAGCTTCAACAAACGCGACAGCGCGCCCTTCATGCCGAAATGCCGGGTGATCGATCCGAACGCTTTCGATTGGCAGGATCACGAGAGGCCGAATATCCCCTGGCCTGCTGTGATCGTCTACGAGACGCACGTGAAGGGCTTCACGCAGCTCAATCCGGCGATCCCGGAGGCGTTGCGCGGCACTTTCGAGGGCATGGGGCACAAGGCATCGGTCGATTACATCAGGAGCCTCGGCATCACCTCGGTCGAGCTGATGCCGGTGCATTATTTCCCCGACGACCAGCACTTGCTGGACAAGGGGCTCAGGAATTACTGGGGCTACAATACGCTCGGTTTCTTCGCACTGGCTCCCCGCTACTACGGGCCCGAGGGCATCCAGGGTTTCCGGAGAATGGTGCGCGCCTTCCACGACGCAGGCATCGAGGTGATCCTCGACGTGGTCTACAATCATACCGCCGAAGGCAACGAATTCGGCCCGACACTTTCGTTCAAGGGCATCGACAATTTCTCCTACTACCGGACGATGCCGAACCAGCACCGCTACTACATCAACGACACGGGTACCGGGAATACCGTCAATACCTCGCATCCGCGGGTGCTCCAGCTCGTCATGGATTCGCTGCGCTACTGGGTCGAGTACATGCATGTCGATGGTTTCCGCTTCGATCTCGGCACCATCCTCGGTCGCGAGCCGGAGGGTTTCGACCAGCGCGGCGGCTTCTTCGATGCGATGACGCAGGACCCGGTGCTCTCGACGGTCAAGCTGATCGGCGAACCCTGGGATATTGGCCCCGGCGGCTATCAGGTCGGCGGCTTTCCGCCGGGCTGGGCGGAATGGAACGATAAATATCGCGATACCGTGCGCGACTATTGGAAAAGCACCAATGTCTCCAATGATTTCGCCGCACGCCTGCTCGGTTCCGGCGATCTTTACGATCAGCGCGGCCGCAGGCCCTGGGCGAGCGTCAATTTCATCGCCGCCCATGACGGCTTCACGCTGAACGACCTCGTCTCCTACAACGACAAGCACAACGAGGCGAACGGGGAGGGCAACAAGGACGGCCATAACGACAACCGAAGCTACAATTACGGGGCGGAAGGTCCGACCGACGACGAAGGCATCAACGCGATCCGCGAGCGCCAGAAGCGCAATTTCCTTGCGACGCTGTTCTTCTCGCACGGCACGCCGATGCTGCTTGCTGGCGACGAGTTCGGCCGCAGCCAGATGGGCAACAACAACGGCTACTGCCAGGATAGCGAGCTTTCCTGGGTGCATTGGGAGAACCTGCCCGAGACCTGCGAGGAGCTTCGCGAATTTACCCGCCACCTCATCAAGCTTCGCCAGGAGCAGCCCCTGCTTCGCCGCGAGAACTGGCGCGACGGCATGGAGGTGAACTGGTTCAATGCCGGGGGCGGCGAACAGAAGCCGGAGCACTGGGATGACGGCACGACGCTCGGCCTTCATCTGTCCCGCGCTGATCTCGAAGGCCAGGACGGTGTCTGGTCGGATGTGCTGCTGCTCTTCAACCCGTTCGAAGGCAACGTGCCTTTCCGCATTCCGCAATTCGGCAAGGAAGGCTGGGTGCTGGAGCTCACAACTTCCGATCTATCGAGACACGGCGAGAGGATCGTCATGGAGAAGGATTTCGAACTCGAAGGCCGCAGCCTCGCGCTCTTCCGAAGGCCTTAGCCGCGTCAATGCGTGATGCGGATCTGGCCGATCGTGATCGCGGAGCGGCGCGTGAGATTGGCGTAGATCGCCGCATATTGCAGGGCGCTGCGCTCCCACGAGAATTTCGTCTTCATGCCCTGGTTCTGAAGGCGTGCCCAGTTCTTGCGATCGGCATAGGCATGCGCCGCCCGGCGTAGCGCAAGCCGCAGCCCGCCTGTGTTGACCGGATGGAATTGGAAGCCTGTCGCCACCCGCGCCGACATTGCGGCATCGTTGGCATCGATGATGGTTTCCGAAAGGCCGCCGGTGCGGGAAACCACGGGCACACAGCCATAGCGCAGCGCATAGAGCTGCGTCAGACCGCAGGGCTCGAAGCGGGAGGGTTGGATTATGGCGTCCGAGCCGCCCTGGATCAGGTGGGCCATCGGCTCGTCGTAGCCGATGCGGACGGCCATCCGGCCGGGATAGCGCGCGGCCGTCGCCAGAAGATGATCTTCCACGTGGTGGTCGCCCTGGCCGAACACGACGAGCCTGCCGCCATTCCAGATGATTTCATCGGCCGCGTCGGCGAGCATGTCCATGCCCTTCTGCCAGGTGAGACGGCTGACGGCCGAGAAAACGGGACCGTCGGTGGGGTCGAGCCCCAGTGTTTCCATGAGCACGGCGCGGTTCTGGCGTTTCCGGCGCAGGCAGTTGATGTCGTATTTGTGCGGCAGATAGGGGTCCGTCGCGGGGTCCCATATGTCGAGATCGATGCCATTGACGATGCCGCGCAGCACCGCGACCCGTTGGCTCAGGACGCCATCCATACCCATGCCGAAACGGGGGGTGAGGATTTCGCGCGCATAGGTGGGGCTGACGGTGGTTATCGCGTCGGCCGTCTGGAGCCCGCCCTTGAGGAAGCTGATGTCTCGGAAATATTCCATGCAATCGACGGAGTAGGCTCTTGGCGGCAGGCGAAGCGGTCCGAGCAGATAGGCCGGAAACTGTCCCTGGAAGGCGATGTTGTGGATGGTGATCACCACCGGCGTGGAGCAGCCCATTTCGCGCATGTAGACGGAGGTAAGTGCGGACTGCCAGTCATGCGTGTGGACAAGGTCCGGCTGCCAGCCGGGCAAGGCCCCATGGGCTATTTCCGCCGCGGCGAGCGAGAGAGCGCCGAAGCGTCTCCAGTTGTCGGGATGATCGATCCCGTGCTCGTCTACGTACGGACCGCCGGGACGATCATAGAGCGTTGGTGCGTCGAGGATGAAAAGGTTGAGATCATCGATCCTGGTGTGAAGCAGCGAAGCCCTTTCACCGAGGAGATCCTCGAAAACCATGAGCGGCAAGGCGTTCTTCAACTGCTTCATGACGCGCGGATAGCCGGGTACCAGCGATGTCGTTTCCACCCCGTAGGGCTTTAGCGCCTTCGGGAGAGAGCCCGTAACGTCGGCGAGGCCGCCGGTCTTCACCAGGGGAAAGATCTCCGAGGTCACGGACAGGATCTTCATCCGAGGAGCTTCCATCGGGTGATCGACGAAAGCCGCTCCACGATCCGCCAAGTCGTGCCGTTCGTCGTGCATGTTGGCTGGAAAGGGAACGCTCGTCATGCCTGCCTCCGTGCTTGATCTTCATTGATCCAAACATTGGGAACACGCCCGGCGTTCCCTTTCGGGACAGAATTTGAAGGATACGTGCGTTCAGATGCCATGGCGGTTTCCAGCGTAAGAGATCACGCCCGCGGCAACGGTGCTTGCCGCAGTAGAACGACATCGGAATATGGTCGTGATCCGGCCTCGCCGGGCGTCACTGTTCCAGCGAAACTTTCTTCGCGCGCTTCTTGGCTGGCGCCTTCAGGGGGACTGACTTGACGGCAGGTTCCGAAGAAGCGGTCAGTTCGGAAATTTCACTGCGTTTGCGGCGGACCGTTGCCGGTTTGGCCGGCGCGGAAACAAGGGTGGCATATTCGAGTTTTGCCCTCTCCCAATGTTCCCTGTCCTTGCCGGAAGGATATCCTTCCGCTTCCCACAAAGCATAAGCCCGTTTCCTGATCCAGTCTTCCTCGGCTTCCATATTTCGTCTCCATTCGCCCAATCCCGAACGTCGCGGGAATGAAAAAGTTCCGGGTATGGAAAATGAAAATCTCTGCTCGCGTGACCGCAGATTGGAATGCGAAAATCTGCCCGGTTACGGAGCATTTCAACGGCCGGAAAAGTTACTCGGCCGGGCAAAAGCATTCCTATCGAAAGGTACTGCGATCCAGTCTCGGACGCAACCGGCCGGGCCTATATTATCGATGGCGTGAAGCTACGTTTCCTGGCGCCGTCGAACGTTTCCGCTATCAGGGAGCCGGTGGTTTCATTAGGGAAAAAATAGGTAGGAGGGGGCGCCATCGGCGCCCCGATTTCTGATGTCTGTCAGGCTGCCTTCTGGGCGGCGGAATTCAGAGCAGCTTCGGCAAGGCCTGTAAGTGCCTCGTCGGTTTTGGTCTCTTCGGCAAGCGTCGCCTCCAGAAGGCTCACGGCGTCCTTCAGCCCGAGCTGCTTGGCCCATGCGCGCAGCGTGCCGTAACGGCTGATTTCATAATGCTCGACGGCCTGGGCGGCTGCCAGAAGGCCGGCGTCGAGAGCCGGCGTTCCCTTGAATTCGTCAAGGATGTCCTCGCCTTCCTCGATGATGCCGTCGATCGCCGGGCAAGTTTTGGCGCGGGCACGCTTGCCGATGATCTCGAAAACCTGGTTCAGGCGCTCGATCTGGCCTTCGGTTTCTTCCTTGTGCTTTTCGAACGCAGCTTTCAGCTTCTCGCTCCGGGCGCCGCGCGCCATTTTCGGCAGGGCCTTCACGATCTTGCGCTCGGCGTAATAGATGTCCTTGAGGGTCTCGTAGAAAAGATCATCGAGGGTCTTGGTGGCCATTGTCTCTCTCCTTGTTCGGGGTGTTTCGTGGCGAGGGTTCGCGAGGCATCTAACCAGCGGAGGGCTGGAAGGTTCCTGATAGTAGATCCGCTCAACGCGGATGGGTGGACTGATGAGTGGAAGGCTCGCGGCCACCCGGCGGCTTATCGTAAAGATGTTCCACGGCGTCTTCCTGCCGGTGCTGCTCGCCGCGGCTCAGCCGGCGACGATGCATGATGCCGTAGAAGATGGCGGCGCCGAGCAGGATCGGGCCGATCGCCACGGCGAAGAACCAGAGATTGTCGGCCATCGCTTTCTCCTTTCACTTGCGCCTAATGCCGTTCCGGCATGATGCGCAGGTTGTTGAGGCAATCCGACACGCCGTGCACGTCAAGCGCACAGTCCTCGGCCCGGCGCTTGTCGGCCCGGCTCGCGACATGGCCCTGAAGCGTAACCACTCCGTCTTTCACGGATACGGCAATATCCGTCGGGTCGATGAAGGGGTCCTGGGTCAGCCGTTCGTTCACGTCCTCCTCGATGCGGCTGTCGGCGCGCCGGTATCCTTTCGGTCCCTTGCCGCGATGCACCTGCTGTTGAGGATTGTCGGCGAAGATGTTCGCCTCGCCCGGAAGGTATCCGCTCGGGCGGCTTTCAGCCGGCCCTTCCCAACGGGGCCACTGAGAGGTTTCGCCGGGGCGGCCGGACTTCGGTTGCTCGTCTTTCATCGAGGGACACCTCCTTGTCTTCTGGGGACTTTCCCTTTCCAAAGACAACCGGTGGCCGCGCCAAAGGTTCCGCCAAGGATATCCAGCCGCTTAGCGCCACCAGTCGATGACCTCGGCTGCGCTTGACAGGCGCAGTTGCGTCGAGAAGCGGTTGGCGTAAAGCTCGAGCGAGGCGTCATGCGTCTCATCCGATGCGCTGCAGATCGCGTCCTGGACGAGGATGATCGCATAGCCGAGGTCGACGGCACCCAGCACGGCCGCGAGCACGCAGACGTCTGTTTCGCCCCCGGATATCACCAGCGTCGTCACCTCGTGCTGTTGCAGGAAGGAATGCAGGCGGCCGTCCAGCCAGGGCGAGTAGATCGGCTTGTCGAGGACCACGGCGGGAGGCGCCAGCGCCCGAAGCTCGGGGAGAATGTCGACCACCGCATCTCCCAGAACCTCGCGGGTCATCATCGGCCATTTCAGGTAGTAGTTCCGCCATGTGCCGCGCGCTTCGGACGGCTCGCGCACGGGTACGAAACGGGTGAATATGGTCTCGCTCGGGTGGGCTTGCGAAATCGCCGCCACCGGCTCGCGTACGCGCTGCATCCACGGCACGTTCCAGGGCGTATCCTCAGCGAACATGCGCTGCATGTCGACACAGAGATGGCGGCAGTGCCTTGGGTCTTCCATGAAAATCCCGATCGACCGGTTTGAAAGGAGGTCTGAAGAAACGGGCACGGCCTTGCGAGGTTCCCGACACGTTCTCGGGGGAACCGGCGGGCGGGGCGAACGTTTGCCCCGCAAGGCAATTCCGGGAGAGATACCGATGCAGGAAGTTTTGAAGGTCTATCGGCTCGTGCCGATCGCTGCCGCGGACGATCCGAATTGGCAGAATTCCCCCTCGCAGGGAGAGGTCGTGGTACGGGCGAGAACGCCCGGCGATGCGCGGCTCGTCGCCAGCCAGGCGGAACTCGATTTCACCGATATCGATGCTTCTCCCGCCGAAGGCAATTCGACCGAGATGGCGAGCACCTTCCGCAATGAAAAGCTCTACACGGTGATAGAAGACGACAGCGGCAGGTTCAGTCCGGAAGGTCCGCGAGGGATTGTCGCTGGCAAGGTGAAGGTGGACAATATCATCTCGACCCAGCTCGATTAGGAACTGGAGGTGGAGCGAGGCTCGCTCAGTCGGGCCGCTCAGCCAGCTTGTCGTTGAGGGCTTTCTGCAGCTCGAGGGCAAGCTGCAACAGGCGATCGGGGACCGGTTCCTTCTGTATCTCCATCAGGAGTACGGAAACCTCGCGGCTCACTCGACGACCCAATTTCAATTCCGTCTCCGAGACTGGAGCGATCTTTTTCGTCATCCCGACCTCTGAAGCGTCCAAACCGGCACATCAATGCCGATAGTTACTCCGCTTATCGAACTTTACACCAGTCCTCCATACACCAACATCATAAGTTTCGGAAATTCCCCGAAAAAGTAAATGGAACACATCCAGCGACCTGGCCGGCGACCTGGCTTGCAGGCGCTGTCCACGAGGGTAGAAATGGGTATGGGCGCTCAACGACGCGGCGGTTTCGGAGTTCCGGAAGGTATCGAGGTCACGGTTGTCGAGATCGGATCACTCGCCGGAAAGGTGTCTTCGAGACCTTCTTCGAGCTGTTCTTCCAGCTCGCTGGCCTCCTGGCGTTCGCGCGCGGAGCGTTGGACGGTTCTCTTATCCACATCCTTTTCTGGTTTAGGGGCGCCTTTGTTGTTCATGGTTTTACCCTCCTGTCTTTGTTCCGCCCAAACGGTTGCGGCAATAGTTTGTTCCGGAACTTCCGGGCGGCGATGACGTTTGCCTTGCGGTCGAGGCAAGGAATTCTCCCGATGGCGCCGCGTGTTTTCTGGAAAGGCTATCTCAAACTGTCCCTGGTTACCTGCAGGGTCACCATGACGCCGGCGGTCTCCGAAAGCGCCAAGGTGCGCTTCCACAACCTCAACCGCAAAACCCATAACCGCGTGCTCAGCCAGTATGTCGATGCTGAGACGGGGGAAGCGGTGGAGGACGACGACCAGGTGAAGGGATACCCCAAGGGCGAGGATGAATATGTGCTCTTCGAGGACGAGGAGATCGAGGATGTCGGCCTTGAAAGCACCCGCACCATCGACATCGAGACTTTCGTGCCCACCGCGTCGATCGGCTGGCTTTGGTACGACCGGCCGCATTATCTCGCCCCTGACGACGAGGTGAGCGCCGAAGCCTTCGCAGTCATCCGGGAAGCCATGGCGAAGACCCGCACGGCCGGCATCGCACGGCTCGTCATGTACCGCCGCGAGCGGGCGGTGATGCTCGTGCCGAAGGACCGGGGGATCGTCGTCTGGACGCTCCGCTACGGTGACGAGGTGCGCGATCCGGAGCCCTATTTCGAGAATGCGAGAGATGCGAAACCGGATGCCAAGCACCTGACGATGATGAAGAAGCTCATCGAGGAGCGGACGGAATCCTGGGAACCTTCCCTGGCGGATGATCCGGTCCAGGAGCGGCTGCTCGACATCATTTCCGAGCGCAAGAAAGGCAAGAAGACGAAGAAGCGCGCCGAGCAGCCGGCGGAGGAGCGCCCCAGCAATGTCATCGACATCATGAGCGCGCTCAAGAAGAGCCTTGCCGCCGAGCGCTCTTCCCGCAAATAGGGCCTATTTCCTGCCGGCGCGCTTTGTCTTTCCGCTGACCGCGATCTCCGCCTCCGCCCGGCGAAAATCCGCCCATGGATCGGCGGCCATCTGTGCAAGCCGGGGAAGGGCATTGTTGACGGTGAAGTAGGCCGGACCTATCGCGCCGGTCAGTTCCTCCCAGGCGATCGGCATGGAAACCGGAGCGCCGGCGCGCGCGCGGGTGGAGTAGGGCGCAACCGCCGTGGCGCCGCGGCCGTTGCGCAGGTAATCCACCAGGATCTTGCCCTTGCGTTTGGATTTCGTGATGGTCGAGACGTAGAGGTCGGGGCTGTCGCCGGCCATGCCGTCGGCAAGTGCCTTCATGGCCGTCTTCACATCCGGCCATTCCGCCTTGGGCTTTACCGGCGCCACGACATGCAGGCCCTTGCCGCCGGAGGTCTTGACGAAGCCCGTCAATCCGATCGCCTCGAAGCGCTCGCGCACCTCGAAGGCAGCTTCGATGATCCTGTCCCAGGTGACGCCTTCGCCGGGGTCGAGATCGATATTGACCATGTCCGGCTTTTCCCAATGGTCGAGCGTCGAGCCCCAGGGGTGGATTTCGAGGGCGGCTCCCTGCACCAGGCCGAGCAGCCCATCGAGATCGCGGATGGCGATATCTATCTCGTCCGGATCGGTCGGGTCGGGCGCCGGGACCACGTGTTTCGTCATGCCCTTCCAGACGTGCTTCTGAAAGAAGAGCTGTTTGGTGATGCCGTCGGGACCGCGCACGAGCGCGAGCGGCCGGTTCACGACGAAAGGCGCCATCAGCCGCCAGACCTGGGTGTAATAATCGGCCAGCCCGGCCTTGGTGACGCCCGCATCCGGCCAGTAGAGGCGGTCGGGATGGGTCAGGTTGACCGTGCGGGCCGGCGTCTTCGGTTCTTCGGCTGCATTCACCGGTCCGCCCTCCCGGACAATGTCCTTCGGATTCTTGTCTTCCCTGAGACCCCGGAACGCGGCGTGGCGAATATGCGCATCGGCCGTCCAGCCGCGGAATTCGACTTCGGCCACCAGCTCGGGCTTCAGGAAGACAACATCCTTCTTTTCCACCGCCGCGAGCTTTTCGTCAAACGCGCTCTTGTCGATCCGGTATTCGTTGAGCGTCTTCAAGAGCGATCGGGCGACCGCATTGGTATAGCCGGTGCCGACGCGGCCGGCATGGAGCAGCTTGCCCTTTTCGTAATAGCCCATCACCAGCGAACCGATCGCCTTGTCGGAGACGGAGGAGGGAACGTAGCCGGCGATGACGAATTCCTGGCGCGCGGAGCACTTGGACTTCTGCCAGTCCCTGCCGCGACCGGGACGATAGGGCGCGTTGGCGATCTTCGAAACGATGCCCTCGAGGCTCAGACGGCAGGCATGTTTCAACACCAGGCCTCCCTCATCCTCGAAGTGCTCGCTGTAGCGCAGCCTTTGGCCGGCTTCCGCCAGCAGGGCCTGCAAGGCCTCCTTGCGGCTCAGGAGCGGTGCGCCGGTGAGATCGTAGCCGTCCAGGTAAAGCAGATCGAAAGCGTAGAAGGTGAAGCGATCGCTGCGGCCGGCGCTGAGTTCCTGCTGCAGCAGCGAGAAATCCGTGGCACCCGTGCCGTTTTCGACCGCCACTTCACCATCGATGATCCCGGTTTCCACCTTGAGCTTGCGGAATTCCGCGACGATTTCCTTGCCGAACCTCTCGGTCCAGTCGAGACCCGTCCGGGTCAGAAGCTTCACCTTGCCATCTTCTATGCGCGCTTGAAGACGGTAACCGTCGAGCTTGATTTCGTGGACCCAGCGCTTGCCGGACGGGGCGGTCTTTACCAGTGTCGCAAGCTGCGGCTCGAGGAAATCCGGAAAGTCAGCCTTCCTGGCTCCCTTGAGACCGGAAATATCCGGGACGGAGCCTGCCTCGGGTTCGGCCCTGCCGGCGGTTTTTGCCTTGGCCGTCTTTCCTCGGCTATTGCTCTTGTTCTTTCTGCCCTCCAGTTCCTCGATCGCGCGGCCGGTCTTCACCGAAAGCGGTTTCTCTTCCAGCACATCGGGATCGCCTTCGGCGCGGGCGAATTCGTCCTCGCCCTTGATGAGCAGCCAGTTCTCGCGCTTCTCCGTTTCTCGATTGGCCATGCGCACGAGGTGCCAGCGGCCCTCCAGCTTCTCGCCTTTCAGCTCGAATTCCATGTGGCCTTTTTTGTAGCCCTTGTGCGGATCGCCGATCGGCTCCCATGTGCCGCGGTCCCACAGCAGCACGGCGCCCGCGCCGTAATTGCCTTGCGGGATCGTGCCTTCGAAGCCGCCGTAATCGAGGGGGTGATCCTCCACATGCACCGCCAGCCGCTTTTCACCCGGCACGAGGCTCGGGCCGCGGGTAACTGCCCAGCTTTTCAGCACGCCATCCATTTCAAGCCGGAAATCGTAGTGCAGCCTTGTCGCCGCGTGTTTCTGGATCACGAAGCTATTGCCGGTCTTCTTCGCTTTTCGGGTTCGCGAGGCCTTTCCGGCAGGCTCGGGCGTGGCCTTGAAGTTACGCTTCTGGTTGTAGGTTTCGAGCGCCATGTTCAGCCAGCCTTTCTCTGGGGAGCGGCAGTTTTACGAGGCGCAGTCTTGTGCGCGGTTTTCCTTTGAGGCTTGCCGGTGGATGGCGCCGAACCGCGGGCGCTCTGGCGCAGCGCGTCGAGAAGATTGGAGACCTTCTTTTCTTCCCGCTTCGGCTTTTTCGGCGGCTTGCGGCCTTCGATCTTGGCTCTCACGAGTTCGGCAAGCGCCGCTTCATAACGGTCGTCGAACTCGGTCGGATCGAATTCGCCCTTCTTGGTGTCGATGATGTGCCTGGCGAGATCGAGCATCTCGCCCTCGATCTTGAATTCCTTGATGTCGGAGAAGACCTCCTTGGACGAGCGCACCTCGTAGTCGTAGTTCAGCGTGGTGGCGATCAGCCCCTCGTTCGAGGGCCGGATCAAAAGCGTGCGCAGGCGGCGGAAGAGTACGGTGCGGGCAAGCGCCGCCACGTCCTTCTCCTGGAGCCCCTTCCTGATCAGCTCGAAGATTTCCGCTGAAGGCTTATCGGCGGGGGCCAGATAATATGGCCGGTCGAGATAGAGCGTATCGACGCCATTGCAGGGTATGAAGGTTTCCAGCGAAAGCGTCTTGTCGCTTTCCGGGACGGCGGCCTTGATTTCCTCCGGCTCCAGGATGACGTATTCGCCGCTTGCGACCTCGAAACCCTTCACGATGTCTTCGCTGTCGATCTCCCGGCCGGTTTCCGCATCGACCATCTGGCGGTGGACCCGATTGCCGGTCTCGCGGTTGATGATGTGAAAGCTCACCCTGTCCGAGGTCGAGGCAGCCGTATAAAGGGCCACCGGGCAGCTCAGCTCGCCGACCTTCAGATAGCCTTTCCAGTTCGCGCGCGGTGCCATGATCGGTACTCCATGAAAAGCCGAAACAGCCGGAAAAAACTATCAACAGGGGCAGGGCGAAGTTTGTTCCGTCACGAAGATGAACAGCCCGTTCATGTTCCGGGAACCAAATATACGTGGCGTGCGTTTGCCACCGTCATTCCCGCCATCGAGACTTCGAAGAGGTAGGCAACGGTGTCTGAATCACAGTTGAATGGCGAGCCTGCACGTGCGGACATAGTAAAGCTGATACCGGCTCTGCGCGCTTTCGCCCGTACGTTCTGCCGCAACCCGACCGATGCGGACGATCTGGTGCAGGAAACGCTAACCAAGGCACTCGCCAATCTCGACAAGTTCGAGCCTGGAACCAGGCTGAAATCCTGGCTGTTCACCATCATGCGCAACACTTTCTATACGCGCGCCAAGGTGCTGGGCCGGGAGGCTCCGGGTATCGAAGACAATATTTCCGGCGATACGCCCATACCTGCGACGCAGGAGGTCAGCATGCGCGCCAAGGAAGTGCAGGAGGCCCTGCAGAAACTTCCTCCGCATTACCGCGAGGTGCTGACGTTGGTGGCCATCCTGGGCGAGAGCTACGAGACCGCCGCCGAGATCTGCGACTGCGCGGTCGGAACGGTGAAGAGCCGCCTCAATCGGGCGCGGCATCAGATTCTTCAGGAACTGGGGGAGGAAGCGAGCTGAGCGGGCATTCTGCCGCGGCTCGTCGGAACCATAGAGGAGCACAAGGCATGAGACGAACCCTCGCAGCAGCCCTTTTCCCGACCCTTTTGGCAGCCGCCGCAATCGCGCAGGAGCCGGCGACGGCCACGGCGAAATTCGTCGGCGCCGACGGCAAGGACGTCGGCACGGCGACGCTGACCGGCACGAAGACCGGCGTCCTGATCGAGATCGAGGTGAGCGGGCTTCCGGCTGGTCAATGGGTGGCCTTCCATGTTCATGAGACGGGAACCTGCGATCATACGACCGGCCATGAATCGGCGGGCGGCCATTTCAACCCGACCGGCGCACGGCATGGCTATGAGGCGGAGAACGGGCCGCATGCGGGCGACATGCCCAATCAGTATGTGGGAGCGGACGGCACGCTTCGCGCCCAGGTCTTCAACAGCGCAGTCACGCTCGGCGGGGGTGACAACGGCATCACCGGCCGCGCGCTGATGGTGCATGGCGGCCAGGACGATTATTCCAGCCAGCCTTCGGGTGACGCCGGCAACCGGCTTGCCTGCGCCGTCATCGAATAGATGCGGACGTCGGCAGCATCTTACGCCGACCCATCGTCGAGTTCCGGATAGTGCCGGAATATGCCGGATTCGTTGAAGCTCAAGCGCCGGTCCGAACGCAGGTAAGCCGCGACGTTCGGCCGGTCTCTCACCATCTCGCGCAGCTTGCCGAGGTGATGGTAATCCCTGTCGAGGTTCCTGGTCGCATGTGGAAAAGCGTAGGCGAGCCCCTCGGCAAGCTGGAACAGCGACAGATCGACATGGGTAAGCCGATCGCCGACCGCATGGCCGCTCCGCGTCGGATTGGCGCCGACGACGCGGTTGAAATAGCCCATGAACTTCGGCAGCCGGTATTTCAGGAAATTCGTCGCGCGCACCTTGGCGGCTTCCTTCTGGTCCTCGTAATAGTCGTCCGAGCCCAGCGGGTGATGGGTGTCGTGCACCTCGGCCACGAAATCGGTGATCGTGAGCTGCAGGCCATGGGCGAACCAGCGGCTTTTTTCATCTTCGGGCAGAAGGCCAAGCTTCGGCCCGAGATAGTGGAGAATGTTGGCGACGTGGGAGATCACCAGATCGCCGTCCTTCAGAAACGGAGGGGCGAAGGGCATGTCGAAGCCATGCCGTCCATGAATGTAGTCCATCATCGCTGCGGTTCCCCGGCTGCCCCGGGCAACGTCCACATAGCGCGCCCCGGCTTCCTCAAGGGCTAGCCGCACGAATTCTCCACGGCCCTGAATGCCGTCCCAGTAATAGAGTTCGTATGCCACGGGATATCCTCGGTCCTTCTGTCATTTCAAAAAATCACCGATCCTTCGCAGATCATCGACGAACCGGGCGCGGTTCATCTCGGCATCCGTCCGGTCCCGGCTCCTGAGCAGGGCGGAGGGATGAATGGTCACAAGCACCGGCACACCGCTCGGCGTGCTGAGGATTTGTCCGCGGTCGCGGGTGACCTTGGCCTGCCGCCCGAGCAGGGAATATAGGGCGGTCGCTCCGAGAGACACGACCAGCGATGGTTTCAGGAGCCGCAGCTCGGCGGCAAGCCACCAGGAACAAGCCCGCACCTCGCCCGCATTCGGCTTGGAGTGGATGCGCCGTTTGCCGCGCGGGGTGAACTTGAAATGCTTCACGGCATTGGTGACGTAGCAACGGTCGCGGTCGATGCCGGCTTCCTCCAGGCATTTGTCGAGGAGCTTTCCGGCCGGGCCGACAAAGGGGCGGGCGGCCAAGTCTTCCTTGTCGCCCGGCTGCTCGCCCACGAACACGATATCGGCCTTCGACGGTCCTTCGCCGAAGACCATGTGGGTGGCGTCGCGATAAAGGTCGCAGCGGGTGCAGTCCTCCGCGTCCCGCCGGACCTCCACAAG
Organism: Rhizobium sp. LC145; assembly: GCF_001005825.1. GTDB lineage: Bacteria > Pseudomonadota > Alphaproteobacteria > Rhizobiales > Rhizobiaceae > Neorhizobium. Next base: position 525,210 of record NZ_LBHV01000004.1, on the reverse strand, counting down.
CGTGCCGCCTTCCGCGCCGGGCGTCTCGAAGGCCGGTCCTTTATTCGACGTCAGCATTGATCGAATCTCCGTGATCGTTCAAAACTATGCTGCGGGTAGAGTCGTTCCGGAAAATTGCACGCGCCGCGATTGGGCCTGGAACTTTTTTGCGCGCGTTGTGTTGAGGCGGCGGGGAAGCACGGCGTCGTCGTGCCGGGATCTTCCAGCGAAACAGGATTTTCCGATATGACCATCATGATCACCGCGATCATATTCATGCTGATCGGGATCGCGCTGGCCATCGGCGGCGGCCATTTGCTGCTGCTCGGGGGAAGCGCTTACTATCTCGTTGCGGGACTTGCCTTCATCCTGACGGCCGTCCTGCTGTTTCTCCGAAGAGCGATGGCACTGCGCGTCTATGCGGTCATCATCCTCGCATCGCTCGGCTGGGCGATATGGGAAGTGGGTTTCGATTGGTGGCAGCTCGGACCGCGCGGCGGTCTCATCGTCCTGCTCGGGCTGTGGCTGCTCACCCCATGGGTAAGGAAGCCGCTCGGTTTCAGCAGCCCCACGACGGGCTATCGCTACGGCGCGAGCGCCACGCCGCTGGCGCTATCGATCGTGATCGCGGTCGCGGTCGCGGTGCTTTCGATGTTCATGGACCCGTACAATATCGATGGAGAGCTTCCGGAAGAGGCGGTTGCGGCGGCGCCCGCGCTTGGCGGCAACGTGCCTCCGGGGGAATGGCACCAGTATGGCCGCACGCCTTACGGTCAGCGCTATTCGCCGCTCGACCAGATTAATGTGGAAAACGTCGCCGATCTTCAGGAAGTCTGGCGCTACCAGACCGGTGACGTGAAGCTGCCGGACGATGTCGGCGAGACCACCTATCAGGTGACGCCACTGAAGGTCGGCAATATGCTCTACCTCTGCACGCCGCACAATTGGGCGATCGCGCTCGATGCGACGACCGGGCAGGAGAAGTGGAAGTTCGATTCCAATTCCGGAATGAACCCCGACCGGCAACACCAGACCTGCCGCGGCGTGACCTATTACGCCGATCCGGCAGCGGCACCCGGCACGGCCTGCGCCCAGCGCGTCTATCTGCCGACGTCCGACGCGCGCCTCATAGCCCTCAATGCGGAGACCGGCGAGATATGCACGTCCTTCGCCGATCAGGGTGTGCTGCATCTGGAAACCGGGATGAGGTACAACCCGGCGGGATATTATTATTCCACATCTCCGCCGGCGATCGTCGGCAACAAGATCATCATCGGCGGTGCAGTCAACGACAACTATTCGACCCAGGAACAGTCCGGCGTCATCCGCGCCTACGACGTCAACAGCGGACAGCTCATCTGGAATTGGGATTCCGGCAATCCCACCCAGACCCAGCCGCTGGCCCCTGGCCAGACCTACAGCACCAATTCGCCGAACAGCTGGTCGGTGTTCAGCGTCGATGAGGAGCTCGGCCTCGTCTACATCCCGCTCGGCAACCAGGTGCCGGACCAGCTCGGCATGGGACGCAGCGAAAACGTGGAGAAATATTCGTCCTCGATCGTCGCGCTCGACATTAATACCGGCGCCGATCGATGGGTGCGGCAGACCGTTCATCACGACCTCTGGGATATGGACGTTCCCGCGCAGCCGGTTCTGCTCGACATCACGCAACCGGACGGCAACGTGGTGCCGGCGCTCGTCGGGCCGACGAAGCAGGGCGATATCTACGTGCTCGACCGGCGTTCCGGGGAACCGATCATTCCGGTGACGGAAGAGCCGGCTCCAGGCGGAGCCATCCCGGAGGACTTCACCGCGCCGACCCAGCCCACCTCGGCGCTGACGTTCAAGCCCGAGACGCTTCAAGAAAAGGACATGTGGGGCATCACCATGTTCGACCAGATGGTGTGCCGCATCAAGTTCCACCAGTTGAAATACGAGGGCCGCTATACGCCGCCGTCGCTGCAGGGCACGATCGTCTATCCCGGCAATTTCGGCACGTTCAACTGGGGCAGCGTCGCGGTCGATCCCGAGCGCCAGGTCATGTTCGGCATGCCCACCTATCTCGCCTTTACCTCGCGGCTCGTCCCGCGTTCGGAAATCCCGCCAAAGGGTGCGGACGAGAAGGGTAGCGAACAGGGGCTGAACCGCAACGAAGGCGCGCCCTACGGCGTCTATATGGGGCCGTTCCTGGGACCGCTGCAGATTCCCTGCCAGGCGCCGCCATGGGGCTATGTGGCGGGTGCGAACCTGCGCACCGGCGAGATCGCTTACAAGCACCGCAACGGCACGGTCTACGACATGACGCCGCTGCCGCTGCACTTCAAGGTCGGCGTTCCGGGCATCGGCGGTCCGATGATCACCAAGGGCGGCGTGGCTTTCCTCGGTGCGGCCGTGGACGATTATCTGCGTGCCTATGATCTCACGACTGGCCGCCAGCTCTGGGAAGCCCGCCTTCCGGCCGGTGGACAGGCGACGCCGATGACCTATGCGGTGGATGACGGCCGGCAGTTCGTGGTGATGGTCGCCGGCGGTCACGGATCGGTCGGCACCAAGCCCGGCGACTATGTCATCGCCTATGCGCTGCCACGGTGATCTTTGTTTGAAAGAAGGGCAATCGTACACGCGGTTGCCCTTCCTTCAGGAAGAAGATCAGTAGGTCAGAGTGGCCTTTGCCCACCGTTGAAGAAAGAAGGCGCGGTGTGACGGATTAGGTTGCGGACTGACGTGATGCCGGACACGCTCCGGGCCACTTCCTCGGCCCGCCCGATTTCCTCCGGCACCTGGACCGTGCCCATCAGCGTGACCTCACCGCCTTTTACGGTTACCGTCACATCGCTGGCATCGACTCCGCCCGCGGACGCGAGCGCATCCGAAACTGCGCTTTCCACCGTCGCGCGGGGTGGGAACTCCGCCTCCACCTCGGCAGGCGTCTCATGAAAATGCTGGTGCTTGAATACCATTGCGGCGTTCTCCCTGGTCGGACCGGGAAAACAACGCCGTCACGCCCGCTTTTGTTCAGGCCTTGGTGCACAATACAGTCGTGATCACATCCTGAAGCTGGTCCTGGGAGAAAGGCTTGCCCAACCGCGGAAGGCGGTTGTCGCCGCCGCTCGGCAGTTCCGCATAGCCCGTGGCCAGCACGATCGGCAAATCCGGCCACTGTGCTTGAATTTCCGCGGCAAGCTCCGAGCCGCTCATGCGCGGCATGGAGTGGTCCGTGATCACAAGGTCGATCCGGTTGTCGCCGTTGCGGAGAGTGTTCAGCGCATCGACGCCGCTATAAGCCTCGATCACCTGATGCCCCAGGTCCTCGAGCATGAGGGTCGTGTTCATCAGCACCAGCGCGTCGTCGTCGACGGCAAGAACGGTGAGTTGTTTCCTGGGAACCGCCACCGATGATGCTGCCGCTTCCGCGGGTTGGGAGGATGCCGGAGTATCCGCGCTCGGCAGGAACAGCGAAACCTTTGTCCCTTCGCCTTTCCTGCTCTCGATCGCCAGCTTGCCGCCGGATTGTTCGGTGAGGCCCTGGACCATGGAAAGACCTAGCCCTGTTCCCTTGCCGACCCCCTTGGTAGTGAAGAAGGGTGTAGTGGCCTGGATCAAGGTCTCCTCGTCCATGCCCTCGCCGGTGTCGGCGACGCTGAGCTCCACATAGCGGCCGGGCTTGAGGCTGCCCCGCCTCGCCGGGATGTCGATCTCGCGTGCTTCGATGATGATGGCCCCGCCGCCGGGCATCGCATCCCTCGCATTGACGACGAGGTTGAGCAGCGCTGTTTCGAGCTGCACGGGGTCGGTCATCACATGAGCCAGATGCTCGGCAAGCCTGGTTTCGATCCGAACCGTCGACCCCAGGGAGCGTTGCATGAAATCCATCAGCTCCGTGACCAGCGCGGGAATGTCCACCGCCTGCATGTTCAGATCCTGCCTGCGGGAGAAGGCGAGCATGCGCTGCGTCAATGCGGCGCCGCGTTCGGCTCCCTGGATGGCGTTATCGACCAGCGGGCTGAGCGAAGGGTCGTTGGGCATGCGCTTGCGCAGGATCTGCAGGCTGCCGAGGATCGCCATCAGAAGGTTGTTGAAGTCATGGGCGATGCCACCGGTGAGCTGGCCGATCGCTTCCATCTTCTGGGCCTGGAAAAGTTCTTCGCGAGCCTGGTTCAGCGCCTTCTGCGCTTCCATCTTTTCCGTGACGTCGCGGGTGATCTTGGCAAAGCCGATCAGTTCTCCACGCTCGTCGTGAATGGCATCTATGATGACATGCGCCCAGAAGCGGGTTCCGTCCTTGCGCTGTCTCAGGCCTTCCCTCTCAATGCGACCCTCGCGCCGGGCGGTGTCGAGGCTCTTCTGCGGCTCTCCGGCGAGGCGGTCCTCTTCGGTATAGAACTGCGAGAAATGACAGCCGACGATCTCGTCGGCGGTATAGCCCTTGATGCGTTCGGCCCCCACGTTCCAGTTGGTGACGTAGCCTTCCGGATCGAGCATGTAGAGGGCGTAATCGGTGACGCCCTGGACGAGAAGCTGGAACTTCTGTTCGCTGCCCTTCAGCTCCGTTTCGGTCTGCTTGCGTTCGGTGAGGTCGCGCGTGACCTTGGCAAAACCCGCGAGCCTGCCGGAACTGTCCCGGATGGGGTCGATGACGACATGCGCCCAGAAGCGGCTTCCGTCCTTGCGAACACGCCAGCCCTGGTTTTCAAAGCGTCCTTCCGTGGCAGCCGTTTCCAACGCCCGCTGGGGCAGGCCGGCGGACTGGTCTTCCTCGGTGTAGAAGCGGGAAAAATGCTCGCCGAGGATTTCGTCGGGGTCATACCCCTTGAACCGGCGAGCGCCGGGATTCCAGCTGGCGACACGGCCTTCGACGTCCAGCATGTATATCGCGTATTCCGTAATCGCCTCGATGAGAAGCCGGTAGCGCTCCTCGTTCATCAGCGGGATACCAGAGTTTTCAAGCATGTTTATTCGACACCCCGCAATGCACCCCTGCGGCAACGCATCATAATGCCATTCGTCCAATTTTGTTCCATCCTCTCGGTGAATTTCCTGCCGCAGCAGCCGCAGCGGGAAGTTGACAAAGGAGCGATGTCGATTTAATGCTGATGAAAAATGAAATTCGTCACACGTAAAGAAAGCCGAACCGAGATGGAACCCCACGCTCAGGCCATCGAAGCGAACCGTCAGGAAAACGTCGCCCGTATCCTCGATGCGGCGGAGCGGCTGTTCCGACACTACGGCTACACCAAGACCAATGTCGCGGACATCGCTCGTGAGCTTGGCATGTCGCCGGCCAACATCTACCGTTTCTTCTCTTCCAAGGCGGATATCCACCAGGCTCTTGCCAAACGCATGCTCGAGGCCAGTTATCAGGTGGCTCTGGCCAATGCCGGGCGCCCGGTCAGTGCCGCCGAGAGGCTGCGCGATCATATACTGCAGCAGCACCGCATCACGCTCGAGACCATGATAGACGAGCAGAAGGTTCACGAGATGGTCATCATCGCCATCGAGCAGCAATGGCCGGCTATCGAGGAGCATCTGGAGCAAATTCGCGCGCTTATCGCCGTCCTGATCAAGGAAGGCGTCGAGGCCGGCGAGTTCCGCGACCAGGATGTCGAGCTCGCTGCGGAAAATTTCATGTCGAGCATGGTGATACTGTGCCATCCGCAGCTCGTCGCCGACTGTCTGCTCGAGAGCCGGATCGGCAAACCGGAAGACCTCGTCGAGTTCGGCCTGCGGGCTTTGAGATAGTGCTAAAGTTCATCACCGCCATCAGGAGTGCGGCTCATGTTCGTTTCGACTACACGGCGTAATGTTTCGCTATTGTTCAAGGGAGGCGTCGTGGCAGCGGCGCTGGCTCTTCTTGCGGGATGTTCGGAAGGTGAGGGGGCTACAAACGCCCAGGAGACTATCCGGCCGGTGAAGGTCGTCGAGGTCGGCGAACCCGATCAGGGGCGGCGGCTGGAGTATTCCGGCTCCGTCAAGGCGCGCACCGAGATGAATCTCGGGTTCCGCGTAGGCGGCAAGATCACCGAGCGTCTCGTGGACGTGGGCGATCGCGTCGGTCCCGGAGACGTGCTGGCGAAGCTGGACGCCGTTGATTACCAGCTTGCCTTGCGCCGCGCCGAGGCCGATCTCGCATCCGCGACGAAGCAGGAAGAGATTTCCGAACTCGCCCGCCGTCGCGCTCAAAGCCTCTTTTCCAAGAACATCGCCTCGAAGTCCGAACTGGAACAGGCGACACTGACCCATGACCAGGCGGTCTCCGCCCAGCAGTCTGCCGCTTCCGCGCTCGAGGAGGCCCGCAACCAGGTTGCCTATACCGAATTAAGGTCGGGCCAGAACGGTATCGTGACGACCGTCAGCGCCGATATCGGCCAGGTCGTCGGCTCGGGGACGCCGGTCGTCACCGTTGCGGTCGATGGCGGCAAGGAGGTGCAGATCGCCGTTCCGGAAGTGGATATCGGCCAGTTCCGTCCCGGCAAGACCGTCAAGTCCCGCTTCTGGTCCGATCCGGATCTCGTTCTCGAAGGCAGCGTCCGCGAGGTCGCCGGCAGCGCCGACGCCCAGTCGCGCACCTTTGCCGTTCGTGTCAGCCTGCCGGAAAACCCGCGCGTCCTGCTCGGCATGACCGCCACGATCGAAGCGACCGAGGACAATGCCGTTCCAGGCTATGCGATTCCGCTTGCCGCCCTCGGTGAGAAGGACGGCAAGGCCGTGGTATGGGTCGTGGATCGGCAGGCGGGAACCGTCAGGTCGCAGCCCGTCACGGTCGGCGCCTTTTCTGATCACGGCGTGCGCATTTCGGAAGGTCTTTCGACCGGGGACGTGGTCGTTTCCGCCGGCACGCAGTTCATGAAGGAAGACATGAAGGTCAAGCTGCCGGAAATGGTGAGTTCCCGGTTCGGCAACGTCAACAGCATGTCCACGGCTTCCGTGAAGCCCTGAGATCGGACCGAAGGACACGACCATGACCTCCTCCAACAAGGCCAATCCTTCCTCCGGCAAGGAACCCTTCAATCTTTCGCGCTGGGCGATCGGCCATCCGAGTATCGCCCGCTTCCTGTTTGGCCTCATCATCGTCATGGGTGTCCTGGGCGTGATGAACATGGGCCAGAAGGAGGACCCGGATTTCACCTTCCGCGTGATGGTGGTGCAATCGGTCTGGCCGGGCGCTTCGATCGAAGAAATGCAGGACCAGGTGGTCAACAAGATCGAGCGCAAGCTGCAGGAAACCCCGCATCTCGATTTCGTCCGGTCCTATACGCGCGCCGGCTTTGCGATCACCACCGTCCAGATCAAGGGCGATACCAATGCCCAGGAGGTGGCCGACGCCTTCTATCAGGTGCGCAAGAAGGTAGGCGATATCCGGCAGGAGCTGCCCGAAGGTCTTCTCGGTCCCTATTTCAACGATGAATTCGGCGATACCTTCATCACGCTGCACGCGATCAGCGGCGATGGCTACAGTTATCCGGAACTCAAGAAGATCGCCATCCAGGCGCGCGACATGCTGCTTGGGACGCCTGGCGTGGAGAAGGCAGTGATCCTCGGCGACCAGCCGCAGAAGATCTATATCGACGTCTCCTCGAAGGCTCTGGCCGAGCGCGGGCTGACCGTCGTCAATATCCGCGACGCCATTGCCGGTCAGAACAATGTCGATCCGGCCGGCAGTGTGGAGACCAGCGAGCGATCCGTGCGCATTGCGGTCGAGGGCGACATCACCACGCCCGAGGACATCCGGGAACTGCGCCTGCGCAGCGGCGATCAGGTGATCCGCCTCGGCGATATCGCGACCGTCAGCGAAGGCTTGGAAGACCCGTTCCAGCGCAAGTTCCGTTTCAACGGCCACGATACGGTCCAGATCGGCGTCGTGATGGCCAAGGGGTTCAAGGTCACCGATGTCGGCCACGCGGTCGAGGATACCTATCATAATTTCGAACAGACGCTGCCGGTGGGTGTCGCCGTCGAGCAGATATCGAACCAGCCGGAAGTCGTCACGGAAGCGATCGGCGAATTCACCCGCGCGCTCATGGAAGCGCTGGTGATCGTGCTGATCGTCTCGCTCATTTCGATCGGTTGGCGCTCGGGGATCGTGATCGCGATCGCCATCCCGCTGGTTCTCGCAGCCACCTTCGCCATCATGTACTATATCGGCATCGATCTGCAGCGCATCTCGCTTGGCGCGCTCATCATTGCGCTTGGCCTGCTGGTCGATGACGCGATGATCGTGGTCGAGATGATGGAGCGCAAGCTGGAGGAGGGGCTCGAGCGCCTCGATGCGGCGAGCTTCGCCTATCGTTCGACCGCCTTCCCGATGCTGACCGGTACGCTCATCACCACTGCCGGCTTCATACCGGTCGGCTTTGCGGATTCGACCGCGGGCGAATACGTGCGCTCGCTCTTTTTCGTGGTCGGCATCGCGCTTGTCACCTCCTGGTTCGTGGCGGTCTATTTCACGCCGTGGCTCGGGTATATGCTGCTCAAGCAGCGCGCCCATGCGGGTACGCACAAGGATGTCTACGACACCCGCTTCTACCATCGCCTGCGCGGTACGATCAGCTGGGCGGTGCGCCACCGGATCATCGTCATCCTGCTGACGTTCGCCGCCTTCGGCGGCAGCCTCTACGCCTTCAACTTCATTCCGCAGAGCTTCTTCCCGCAATCCTCACGGCCCGAGATCCTGGTCGATATGTGGCTGCCGGAAGGGACGAGCATCAAGGAAGTGGAGCGGCAAGCGAAGGCTCTCGAGGAACAGATCCTGCCCGATCCAGACAAGACCTTCGTCGCCACCTATATCGGCGAGGGTGCGCCGCGCTTCTTCCTGCCGCTCGACCAGCAGCTTCGTAACCCGAACTATGCGCAGCTTCTGGTCATGGCGAAGGACGTGGATGCCCGCGAACGGCTGATCGTCAAGCTGCGCGCCATCCTGGCGGAGGATTTCCCGTCCGTGCGCGGCAAAGTGGACAGGCTCTTCCTCGGCCCGCCGACCGGCTGGCCGGTGCAGATGCGCGTCACCGGCCCGGACAAGGCAGAAGTTCGCCGCATCGCCGATGCCGTGAAGGCCCGCTTCGAGGAACAGCCGAACTTCGGCGCGATCCACGACGACTGGATGGAGCCGGTGCCGGCCATGAAGCTGGTGATCGACCAGGATCGCGCCCGCGCGCTCGGGGTCACCTCGCAGCGTATCCGTCAGATGCTGCAGGCCGCCGCCTCCGGCGCTCCGCTCGATGATTTCCGCGACGGCGAGGAGACGGTCTCGATCGTCGCCCGCGAGCCGGAAGCAAGCCGCAATCTGCTTTCGGCCGTGCAGTCTGTCTATATCCCGACGGATTTCGGCGGCTTCGTGCCGGTCTCGCAGGTCGCCAAGGTCATGCCGGTATTCGAGCAGGGCATAGAATGGCGTCGCGACCGCCTGCCGACGATCACCGTCAAGGCGACCCTGCCGGACGGCATCGAGCCGACCCAGGTTGCCCTCAACCTCTACGGCAACATGGCCGATCTCCGGGCCAGCCTGCCGGCCGGCTACAGGGTCGAGATCCAGGGCGGCGCGGAGGACTCGGCCGAAAGCCAGGCCTCGATTGCCGCCAAGGCGCCGATCATGCTGTTCGTCATCCTGCTTCTGCTGATGATCCAGCTCCAGCATTTCGGCAAGGCCATGCTGGTGCTCGCCACAGGGCCGCTCGGGGTGATCGGCGCCGCCATGGCGCTGCTCATCACCCGCGCGCCCTTCGGGTTCGTGGCGATCCTCGGCGTCATCGCGCTGCTCGGCATCATCATCCGCAATTCCATCATCCTCATCGACCAGATCGATCAGGACATCGCCGCCGGCATGCCCCGGCAGGAGGCGATCGTGGGTGCCGCGGTTCGCCGCTTCCGGCCGATCACGCTGACTGCGATGACCGCGATACTCGCGCTGATCCCGATCTCGCGCGAGGTGTTCTGGGGACCGATGGCCTATGCGATGATGGGCGGCATTCTGGTCGCTACGGTGCTCACCATACTCGTCCTGCCCGCCGGCTACGCCTTGTTCTTCGGCCGCGAGCCGAAAAACAAGGAAGAGACAGGCGCCGACCAGCGCGATCTCTTCGAGGAGCGCAAGGACTTTCCTATCGCTGCCGAATGATGGACACGGGACGCCTTCCTCACGATTTGCGGAGGAAGGCGTCCTTGTTGGCGTTTACGGCGGCGACGATATAGTCCGCCACCACCCGCACGCGCGGGATCTGGCTGAGGTCCCGATGCCGGATCAGCCAGTAGTTCCGCAAGAGGTCGACTTCATCGGGCAGCACGATCTCGAGATCGGGCTGGTGCCGGGCGATGAAATGCGGCAGCACGCAAAGGCCGAGGCCGTTTCGCGTCGCCGTCAGCTGCGCGAAAATGCTGGAACTCTGGAAGCGCGGCTTGATGCCCGGGTGCACGTCGCCCAAATAGTCGAGGCCGGGCGCGAAGATCATATCCTCGATATAGCCGATGAAGGGATGGGCGAGGAGGTCTTCCCTGCAGGCGATAGGCTCGTTTCGGGCGAGATAGGTTTTCGCGCCGTAGACGTTGAGTGTGTAGTCGGTGATCTTCTCGATGAGGTAGGGCCCGCCCTTCGGCGGATCGAGGGTGACGGCGATATCCGCCTCCTTGCGGGAAAGCGACATGATCTGCTGGATCGTCACCAGTTCCAGCGAGAGGTTCGGGTGCTGCGCCGTGAACTCGCCCATCCGATGGGCGAAGAAGAAGTTCGCGAAGCCTTCCGGCGCGCTCAGGCGGACGACGCCCCGTTGCGCCGTGCTGCCCGAGACGATGTCCGCCTGCAGGCGGTCCGCCTCCAGTTCTATCTTTTCCGCAGTGTCGATGAAGCGCTGGCCCATGGCGGTCAGAACATAGCCGCGCGGATTGCGCTCGAAGAGCTTCACCTTGAGGGCGAATTCCAGCCGGTCGATGCGGCGGGAAACGGTGGCGTGGCTGGTGCGCAGGTGACGGGCCGCCGTCGACAATTGCCCGGTTCGGGCGACCGCCAGGAAGTATTGCAGATCGTCCCAGGTGAAATTCGGATTTCCGCTCATGCTCCTCCCGCAGTTCTGTTCAAAAATGCACAGATGCTGTTTGCAATTAATTGGGTGCGCCTCCTTGCGTCAACCGGAGTTTTCCGGAACCATGGGGTCGGAATGACCGCTTTGAGGAGGGCGGCTCGCCAATTTTGAACAGATTCGCAATCTGGCACTCTCTGGGAGGAGAAATTCATGCGAAAGAATCTCATTGCCTCGTTGGCATTTCTGCTGGCCGGCAGCACCGCCGCGCTCGGGCAGAGCGTATCCGATGGCAAGGTGAAGATCGGCATTCTGAACGATCAGTCCGGCGTTTATGCCGATTTCGGCGGCAAGTCCTCGGTCGAGGCCGCGAAGATGGCCGTCGAGGATTTCGGCGGGAAGGTGCTCGACATGCCGATCGAGATCGTCGATGCCGACCACCAGAACAAGCCGGATATCGCCTCCAATATCGCCCGCCAGTGGTATGATACCGAGCAGGTCGATGCCATCATGGAGCTGACGACCTCGTCGGTCGCGCTCGCGGTGCAGGCGCTCGGCAAGGAAAAGAAGAAGATCGACATCGTCACCGGCGCGGCGACCACCGACCTTACCGGCAAACAGTGCAGCCCCTACGGCTTCCATTGGGCCTATGACACGCATGCGCTGGCAGTCGGCACCGGCGGCGCGCTGGTGAAGCAGGGCGGTGACAGCTGGTTCTTCCTGACCGCCGACTATGCCTTCGGCTATTCGCTGGAGCAGCAGACGAGCGACTTCGTCAAATCGAGCGGTGGCCAGGTCGTCGGGGCGGTCCGACATCCGCTGGCGACCACCGATTTCTCCTCCTTCCTGCTTCAGGCGCAATCTTCCGGCGCCAAGGTGATCGGGCTGGCGAATGCGGGCCTCGATACCTCCAACGCCATCAAGCAGGCGGCGGAATTCGGGATCACCGCCGGTGGCCAGAACCTCGCCGCTCTGCTCTTCACGCTTGCGGAAGTGCACGGCCTCGGGCTCGAGGCGGCGCAGGGCCTGACGCTGACGGAAGGCTATTATTGGAACCTCGACGACCAGAGCCGCGAGTTCGCCAAGAAATTCTTCGCGCGCACCAACAAGATGCCGAACATGGTGCATAGCGGCACCTATTCCTCGGTGCTGCAATATCTGAAGGCCATCGAGAAGGCCGGCACCGACGAGACGGAGGCTGTCGCCAAGGCGCTGCACGAAATGCCGGTGGACGATTTCTTCGGTCGCGGCGGCACGGTCGCGGCGAACGGGCGCATGATCCACGACATGTACCTGCTGCAGGTGAAGAAGCCGGAAGACAGCAAGGAGCCGTGGGACTACTTCAACGTGCTCGCCACCATTCCCGGCAAGGAAGCCTATATGGACCCTGCCAAGAGCGGCTGCGAGCTGGTGAAGTAAATCTCATGGCGGTCTCCGCGACATTGACGGACAACGAGCCGCGGGTGGTGCTTTCCGCCCGCGGCCTCAGCAAGAACTTCGGCGCCTTCGCTGCGGTGAAGAACGTCGATCTGGACGTGCGGCATCAGCGCGTGCATGCGCTGATCGGTCCGAACGGGGCCGGCAAGACGACGGTGTTCAACTTGCTGACCAAGTTCCTGCAGCCGACGGCCGGTTCCATCACCCTGCTTGGCTCCGACATCACCAAGACACCGCCGGACAAGGTGGCGCGGATGGGCTTGGTGCGGTCCTTCCAGATATCCGCCGTTTTTCCGCATCTTACCGTGCTGGACAATGTGCGGGTGGCATTGCAGCGGCCGAACAGTCTCTCGACCCAGTTTTGGCTGCCCATGTCTTCGCTCAACCGGTTGAACGCCCGCGCCGACGAACTCATCGAGGCAGTGGGCCTCAAGCGCGAGCGCAACGCGCTTGCCGCCGATCTTTCCTATGGCCGCAAGCGGGTGCTGGAGATCGCGACCACGCTGGCGCTCGACCCGAAGGTCCTGCTGCTCGACGAGCCGATGGCCGGCATGGGGCAGGAGGATATAGGCACGGTTTCCAGCATCATCCGCAAGGTCGCAAAGGAGCGCGCGGTGCTGATGGTGGAGCATAATCTATCGGTGGTCGCCGATATCTGCCATCATGTCACCGTGCTCCAGCGAGGCGAGATCCTCGCAGAAGGCGATTACGCCGCCGTCAGCCGGGACGAGCGTGTGCGGCTCGCCTACATGGGCACGGAGGAGGCGTAAGATGAAACCTCTTCTGCAAGTCTCCAATCTCAATGCCTGGTATGGCGAAAGCCATGTCCTGCACGGCGTCGATATGACGGTGGGCGAGGGTGAAACGATCACCATTCTCGGGCGCAACGGCGTCGGCAAGACCACGACGCTGCGCACCATCATGGGCATCATTCGCGAGCGGAAAGGCGAAATCCGTTTTGACGGCAGGGACATGCTTTCCGTGCCGCTGCACCGCACGGCGCATGTGGGCCTCGGCTTCGTGCCGGAGGAGCGCGGCATATTCTCGACGCTGACTGTCGAAGAAAACCTGATGTTGCCGCCGGTCGTCGCAGAAGGCGGCATGTCGATCCGGGAAATCTACGATCTCTTTCCCAATCTCGAGGAGCGGCGTTCGAGCCCCGGCACCAAGCTTTCCGGCGGCGAGCAGCAGATGCTGGCGATCGCCCGCATCCTGCGCACCGGCGTACGCCTCCTTGTCCTCGACGAACCCACCGAGGGGCTCGCGCCCGTCATCGTGCAGCGCATCGGCGAGGTTTTGAAGAAACTCAAGGAACGCGGCATGACGGTACTGCTGGTGGAGCAGAACTTCCGCTTCGCAAGCCGCGTCGCGGACCGCTTCTACCTGATGGATCACGGTAGAATGGTGGCGGATTTCCCGGTTTCAGAACTGCCTGCCCGCATGGACAAGCTGCATAAAGTGTTGGGGGTATGACGCCATGACCATGATCTTCGGCATACCGCTCCAGGCCTTTCTCGGTCAGTTGCTGATCGGCCTCATCAACGGCTCGTTCTATGCGCTCTTGAGCCTCGGGCTTGCGGTCATCTTCGGGCTTCTGCGCGTCATCAACTTCGCTCACGGCGCGCAATATATGCTCGGCGCCTTCGCCGCCATGCTGCTCTTGCAGTATTTCGGCATCAACTACTGGTTCGCGCTCATCCTCGCGCCGGTGATCGTCGGCCTTTTCGGCGCGCTGATCGAACGCACGCTGCTGTCGCGGCTCTACAAGCTCGACCATCTCTACGGTCTGCTGTTCACCTTCGGTCTGGCGCTGACGATCGAGGGCACCTTCCGCTATCTCTACGGCGCTGCCGGCCAGCCCTATTCGGTGCCGCCCGCGCTTGCCGGGGGAACGAATCTCGGTTTCATGTTCTTGCCCATCTATCGCGGCTGGGTGGTGGTCGTGTCGCTTGCCGCCTGCATCGGCACATGGCTGCTCATCGAAAAGACCAAGCTCGGCTCATACCTGCGCGCGGCGACGGAAAACCCCGTTCTGGTGCAGGCCTTCGGCGTCAACGTGCCGATGCTGCTCACGCTCACCTACGGCATCGGCGCCGGTCTTGCGGCCTTCGCCGGCGTGCTGGCCGCGCCCATCTATCAGGTCTCGCCGCTGATGGGCAGCAACATCATCATCGTGGTGTTCGCGGTGGTCGTGGTCGGCGGCATGGGTTCGATCATGGGCGCCATCCTTACCGGCTACATGTTGGGCATCGCGGAGGGGTTGACCAAGGTTTTCTATCCGGAGGCGTCCAACATCGTCATCTTCGTCATCATGGCGATCGTGCTTCTGATCCGGCCTGCCGGTCTTTTCGGAAGGGATGCGTGATATGACCGATCTCACCCACAGCACTACTTCCGCGAAACGGACGGAGCGTTCGGCCACCGCATCGATGACCTATGCGATCTTCCTCGCGGCGGGCCTGGCCCTCCTGGTTATCGCACCGGCCTTCTTCTATCCGATCTTCCTGATGAAGCTCCTCTGCTTCGCGCTTTTCGCCTGCGCCTTCAATCTGCTGCTCGGCTATACCGGACTGCTTTCCTTCGGTCATGCGACCTTCTTTGGCGGAGCTGCCTACTTCACCGCCCATGCGGTAAAGGAATGGGGACTTACACCGGAGCTCGGGATTCTGCTCGGCGTCGCCGGCGCCGCCATTCTCGGTCTCGTCATGGGTTTCGTGGCGATCCGCCGGCAGGGCATCTATTTCGCGATGATCACGCTGGCGCTCTCGCAGATGTTCTATTTCTTCTGCCTGCAGGCGGAGTTCACGCAAGGCGAAGACGGCATCCAGTCCGTGCCGCGCGGCCACCTTTTCGGGCTCGTCGATCTCAACCAGCCGACCAACATGTACTATTTCGTGCTGGCGGTGTTCGTCATCGGCCTGCTCATCATCTGGCGGTTCATCAACTCGCCCTTCGGCATGATCCTCAAATCGATCCGCGAGAACGAGGCGCGGGCCACCTCGCTCGGCTATTCCGTCGCCCGCTACAAGCTCGGTGCCTTCGTGATGTCTGCGGCGCTCGCGGGGCTGGCGGGAGGCGTCAAGGCGCTGGTCTTCCAGTTCGCGACGCTGACGGATGTCACCTGGCAGATGTCCGGCGAGGTGATCCTGATGACGCTGCTCGGCGGCATCGGCACGCTGATCGGGCCGATCTTCGGCGCCGGGCTGGTGGTGACGCTGCAGAACTATCTCGCGACCTCAGATTTCCCGGTAACGATCATCACGGGCGTCGTGTTCATGGTCTGCGTTCTCCTCTTCCGGCGCGGCCTCATCGGAGAATTCTACGCCTCGCGGCTCGGCCGGAAGCTCGGCTTCGAGCACCGGTGAGAGGGTGCATCTTATCGGGTGAGTTGCCACGTCCCCGTCATTCCTGTGCTTGCCACAGGAATCCAGCCACGGCGCGTCCGCGCCGTGAAAGGGCTCTCATGATGATGCGCAAGAGAATCTCCTGCGCCCAAGGACTTGGGCGCACTGGATTCCTGTGACGGATCCTCGGATCAAGTCCGAGGACAGGAATGACAGGAAGTAAGACGCAGCAGGCTAACGTTGGAACGGTAGCATGGAAAACTACGACTACATCATCATCGGAGCGGGAAGCGCCGGCTGCGTGCTAGCGAACCGCCTGTCCGCCGACAGCCGTAACCGCGTCCTGCTGCTGGAGGCCGGCGGTAGGGACAATTACCACTGGGTGCATATCCCCGTCGGCTATCTCTATTGCATCAACAATCCGCGGACCGACTGGTGCTTCACCACCGAGAAGGAAGAGGGGCTGAACGGCCGTTCGCTTTTCTATCCGCGCGGCAAGATCCTCGGCGGCTGCTCCTCGATCAACGGCATGATCTACATGCGCGGCCAGGCGCGCGACTACGACCTTTGGCGGCAGATGGGCTGCACCGGCTGGGGCTGGGACGATGTGCTTCCCTATTTCAGGAAATCCCAGGATTTCTATAAGGGCGCCGACGAGATGCACGGCGCGGGCGGTGAATGGCGGGTCGAGAAGGCGCGCGTCCGTTGGGCGGTGCTGGATGCCTTCCAAAAGGCGGCCGAAGAGGCCGGCATCCCGATTATCGAGGATTTCAACCGCGGCAATAACGAGGGTTCCAGCTATTTCGACGTCAACCAGCGCTCTGGTATCCGCTGGAATACGTCCAAAGCGTTCCTGCGGCCGGCATTGAGCCGTAAGAACCTGAATGTACTGACCAAAGCGCATGTCCGGCGGCTGATCATCGAGAACGGCGAAGTGAGGGGCGTCGAGTTCCAGCATGAAGGCGGGATGAAACAGGCGCGCGCGCTGCGCGAGACGGTGCTCAGCGCCGGTGCGATCGGTACGCCGCAGATCCTGGAGCTTTCCGGCATCGGCCGAGGCGATGTGCTGCAAAATGCCGGGATCGAGATCGTAAAGGAAGTGGCGGGCGTTGGCGAAAACCTGCAGGATCATCTGCAATTGCGCATGGTCTACAAGGTCACAGGCGTGCCGACGCTCAACGAAAAGGCCTCGCGCCTTCTCGGCAAGGCGTCGATCGGACTCGAATATGCCTTCCGCCGTTCGGGGCCTATGTCCATGGCGCCAAGCCAACTTGGCATCTTCACCCGCTCGGGACCGGACAAGGAGACGCCGGACCTGCAGTATCATGTCCAGCCGGTCTCGCTCGACAAGTTCGGCGATCCGGTGCACGCCTTCCCGGCCATGACCGCGAGCGTCTGCAATCTGCGGCCGGAAAGCCGGGGTTCGGTGCACGCCAAGAGCCCGGATTTCGCCGCGCAGCCGGCCATCGCGCCGAATTACCTCTCCGCGCCTGCCGATCGCGACATCGCCGTGCAGGCAATGCGTCTCACGCGGGAAATCGTGAAGATGCCGTCCTTCGCCCGCTACCACCCGGAGGAGTACAAACCTGGCCCCTCCTATGAGACGGACGAGGATCTGGAAAGGGCGGCGGGCGATATCGGCACGACGATCTTCCACCCGGTCGGGACCGCTCGCATGGGCGCTGACCCGGAAAGCGTCGTCGATATCAGGCTGAAAATGCGCGCTCTCGGCAGGCTTCGTATCGCCGATGCCTCGATCATGCCCAATATCACCTCCGGAAATACCAATTCGCCGACTATCATGATCGCCGAAAAGGCGGCCGAGATGATCCTGGCCGACAATCGCTAACACTTGGCATCGAACCGGAGACAAGCATGCAAGATCCCCTGATCCAGAACGATGAAATCCTTCTGGGCCGTGCCGGCACCGTAGCGCTTCTTCGCCTCAACCGACCGAAGGCGCTGAACAGCCTCAATCTTCCAATGGTTCGCGAGATGCGGCAGGCGATGGAGGACTTCGCAGCCGATCCGGAAGTTTCCTGCGTCGTGCTGAAGGGCGAGGGGGAGCGGGGGCTCTGCGCCGGCGGGGATATCCGCGTCATCTACCAGGCAGGGAAGGCCGGCGATCCGGAAGTGACGCGCTTCTGGCGGGAGGAGTTTCCGCTGAACTACCTGATCTCGCACTATGCCAAGCCCTATGTGGCGCTGATGGACGGCATCACTATGGGCGGCGGCGTTGGGCTCGCTTCGCATGGCCGGCACCGGATCGTCACGGAACGCACGCGGCTCGCGATGCCGGAAACCGGCATCGGCTATTTTCCCGATGTCGGGGCGACCTGGCTCCTGCCGAAAGCGCCCGGCGAGGTCGGTACCTGGCTTGCACTGACCGGTGAGGTGATCGGCGCAGCGGATGCGATCTACGCCAACCTCGCGGATGTCTGCGTTCCTTCGGAAAGGCTCGCTGCGCTGGTGGAAGCGCTCGGCGAGCTCAAGGGCGGGGCGTCCGATGAGCAGGTGCGGGCGGTCATCGACCGTTTCGCCGTGATGCCGGGCGAAAGCCGGCTGGAGGCGGAACGCGCCCTCATCGATCGTGCCTTCCGTTTCGATACGGTCGAGGAGATAGTTGCGGCATTGGAGAAGGAAGAGGGCGAGTTTGCCGCGAATGCTCGGGAGATCATCGCAAAACGCTCGCCGACCAGCCTCAAGCTGGCGCTGCGGTTGATCCGGCTTGGGCGCGGCAGTTCCGGACTGGTGGAGTGCCTGGAGCGGGAGTTCGCGGCGGGCTCGGAGGTTCTCCGCAACCACGATTTCTACGAGGGCGTTCGGGCAGCGATCATCGACAAGGACCGCAATCCGCAATGGTCTCCCGCCGCGCTTTCGCAGGTGAGCGAGGCTGACATAGACCGCTATCTGGTGGCGGAACATGCGGTGCTCTTTCCCGACCACCGGCTCTGACTCGGGAGGCTGAGGAAAAGCGTCGCCAAATACCTCTGAAAATGGAGGAAAATTCCAACCGCGAGACCGGCAGCGGTTGCCGGTTTCTCGTGATTCTCCGTCGCTCTCGGTAGTTTCGTCGCCAATCAGACGAATTACCGGAGACTTTCATGAACCGCCTCCTGATCCTCGGCACCGCCATTGCCGCGCTTTTCGCCGCGCCGGCATTCGCGCAAGCGCCGACGACCATCCTCAACGCCTCCTATGACGTGGCCCGCGAGCTCTTCGCGGCCGAGAACGAGGCTTTCATCAAGCAGCACCCCGGCATCACCGTCGATCAGTCGCATGCCGGCACCTCCAAGCAGGCCCGTTCGATCGTCGAGGGTCTCGAGGCCGACGTGGTGACCTTCAACCAGGTGACCGATGTGAACTTCCTGGTGAAGCAGGGCTTCGTTTCCGAAGACTGGCAGAAGGATTTCGCCAACGACGCCTCGCCCTTCTATTCCTTCCCGTCCTTCCTGGTGCGCGCCGGCAACCCAAAGAACATCAAGGATTGGGGCGATCTCGCCCGTGACGACGTGCACGCAGTCTTCCCGAACCCGAAGACCTCCGGCAATGCGCGCTATACCTATCTCGCAGCCTATGCCTGGGCGAACGAGGCCTATCATGGCGATGCGGAGAAGATCGAAGCCTATATCACCAAGATTTTCGACAACGTTCCGGTTTTCGACACCGGCGGCCGCGCCGCAACGACGACCTTCGTCGAACGTGAGATCGGCGATGTGCTGATCACCTTCGAGGCGGAAACGCGCGGCATCGCCAAGCAGTACGGCGCAGACAAGGTCGAGGGCGTGACCCCATCGGTCAGCCTGCTTGCCGAATTCCCGGTCGCGATCGTCGACAAGGTCGCGGACAAGCGCGGCTCGCGCGAACTCGCGAAATCCTATCTCGACTTCCTCTACACCGAGGAAGGCCAGCGCATCGCCGCCGAGTTCGGTCACCGCGTGCATGACGAGAAGGTAGGGGCCGAGTTCAAGGACAAGTTCCCGGAAATCCGCCTCGTCAATGTCGACGACGTCTTCGGCGGCTGGGACAAGATCCAGGAAGAGCACTTCGCCTCCGGCGGCACTCTCGACAAGATCTACGGCAGCCGCTAAGCGCCTGACCATAGTTTTCCTCCCATGAACCCGGCGGGCGAAAGCCCGCCGGGTCTTGCCGTGACAGGGAAAGAACATTGAAACGCAACGTGCTGCCCGGGCTGCGCCTCTCGCTGGGTGTAACCCTTTTCTATGTCGGGTTGATCGTGGTGCTGCCCATTGCCGCGCTGGTCTTCAAGGCCGCGAGCCTCGGTCCGGCCGACTACTGGCAGATCGTCTCCTCCGCGCGAGCGGTCGCGAGCTATCGCGTGACGGTGCTCTCGGCCCTCGGCGCCACGATCTTCAACCTCTTCTTCGGGCTGGCGCTTGCCTGGGTGCTGACGCGCTATCGCTTTCGCGGCTGGCGCATCGTCGATGCCATGGTCGACCTGCCCTTCGCCCTGCCGACGGCGGTTGCCGGCATCGCTCTGACAGCGCTTTTCGCCAATAATGGCTGGTTCGGCTCCGTGCTTGCCGATCTCGGCATCAAGGTGGCCTATACGCCGCTCGGTATCATGATCGCCATGTGCTTCACCTCGCTGCCCTTCATTGTCCGCACGGTGCAGCCGGTGCTGGAGGACCTCGATCCGGCGCTGGAGGAAGCTGCGCAATCGCTCGGCGGTTCGGATTGGGAAATCTTCCGCAAGGTCATCCTGCCGCTTCTGACGCCGGCGCTGCTCGCCGGCGTCTCTCTTTCCTTCGCCCGGTCGCTCGGGGAGTTCGGCGCGATCATCTTCATCGCCGGCAACCAGCCGATGTCGACGGAGATCACCGCGCTCCTCGTCTTCATCCGGCTCGAGGAATATGACTACCAGGCCGCTGCGGCCATCGCTTCCGTGCTGCTCCTGACCGCCTTCGTGATGCTCGCGGTCACCAACACGCTGCAGGCGCGGGCGCTGCGCTATACGGTGAGGAGCTGACCATGAGCGCAAATCTCACTCCAAATCTCGGGCGCAGAAAGCCGCCGCGCGTCGGCGACGGACCGCTCTTTCGCAGAGCGCTTATCGGCACCGTGCTGGTGATCGGCGCCTTTCTCATCCTGGCGCCACTCATCGTCATCGGCTTCGAAGCGTTCAAGCAGGGCTGGAAAACCTATAGCGCTACAATCGCCAATCCGGATACGCGGCATGCGATCCTGCTGACGGTGGTGACCGCGCTCATTGCCGTGCCGGTCAATACCGCCTTCGGTGTCGCCGCGGCCTGGGCGATCACCAAGTTCGATTTCCGGGGCAAGCGCTTCCTGCTGGTTCTCATCGAAATCCCCTTCTCGGTCTCGCCGATCGTCGCGGGTGTCGCCTATCTCTTCGTCTACGGCCTGCAGGGCATTTTCGGCCCCTATTTCGATGCGCATGGCATCAAGGTCCTCTTCGCTCTGCCTGGCATCATTCTCGCCTCCATGTTCGTGACGGCGCCTTTCGTGGCGCGCGAACTCATTCCGCTCATGCAGTCGCAGGGACGCGATCTGGAGGAAGCGGCTACCTCGCTCGGCGCATCCGGCTGGCGGACCTTCATCTCGGTCACCCTGCCCAACATAAAATGGGCGCTGCTCTACGGTGTCGTGCTCTGCAATGCGCGCGTGATGGGCGAGTTCGGCGCGGTCTCGGTTGTTTCCGGCAATATCCGCGGCCAGACGAACACGCTGCCGCTGCATATCGAACTGCTCTATCACGATTATCAGACGGCCGGCGCCTTCGCCTCGGCCTCCATCCTGGCGATCATCGCCGTCTTCACCATCATCGCCAAGGTGGCGCTGGAAAAGCAGGGCGCAGGCCGCGCCCGCAAAACCGCCACCCGTCCGGCGCTCGCCTCCAATCCTGCGGAGAAGCCCTCATGAAGATCCGCCTCGACCATGTGGTCAAAACCTTCGATACCTTCCGCGCCGTGAAGGACGTCTCGCTCGATATCGAAAGCGGCGAACTGGTGGCGCTACTCGGGCCGTCCGGCTCGGGCAAGACGACGATCCTGCGCATGGTGGCGGGGCTCGAATATTCCGATGGCGGCCACATCTATTTCGGCGAACAGGACGCGACCGATATTCCGGTCCGGGATCGCGGCGTCGGTTTCGTCTTCCAGCACTACGCGCTCTTCCCGCATATGACAGTGGCCGAGAACATCGCCTTCGGCATGAAGGTTTCCAAGGTCAAGCGCGAGAAGGCAGCGATCGATGCCCGTGTCACCGAACTCTTGCGGCTCGTGCGGCTGGAGGGCCTCGGCGACCGCTTTCCGGCGCAGATCTCCGGCGGCCAGCGGCAGCGCGTGGCGCTTGCCCGCGCGCTGGCCGTCGATCCCAAGGTGTTGCTGCTCGACGAGCCGTTCGGGGCGCTCGACGCCAATGTGCGCAAGGATCTGCGCCGGTGGCTACGCGAAATCCATGAGGAACTCGGCATTACCACGCTCTTCGTCACCCATGACCAGGAAGAAGCCCTCGATCTCGCCGATCGGGTGGTGATCCTGAAGGACGGGCAGATCGTCCAGCAGGGCACGCCGGAGGAGGTCTGCCGCAATCCGCAGTCGGCCTTCGTGATGCGGTTCCTCGGCGATGCCAATGTGCTTTCGGCGGAGGTGCGCGACGGCAAGGCCCATGTCGGCGGGACGGCGATTGATGTCGAGGGGCTGGCGGAAGGCAAGGCGGAGCTCTATGCGCGGCCAAGCGATCTCGACTGGTCGGAGCAGGGGCCGGGCATTCCGGCGCTTATTTCTCGTGTTCTCGACCGGGCAGATGGTCGCCGCGTGATCGCGACAACTGAGGCCGGCGAGCACCTGGAATTCGACGTGGCGCCCGAGCGTACCGTGAAGGCAGGAGAGGGCGGTTTCGTGACCGTCAGGCGCGCGAAGGTGTTTGCTGCCCCACCTCCCCCTTGAGGGGGGAGGTCGTCGCGAAGCGACGGGTGGGGGTGAAATCTGTTGCGGGGATCCGAAATGTCACCCCACCCCGGACCTTCGGTCCGACCCTCCCCCTCAAGGGGAGGGCGAGCCGCGTCCTTAGCTCATCTGGCTGACGAAACGGGTCTCCAGATATGCTTCCGTCGCTTCCGAGCCGCCTTCCGTGCCGTAGCCGGAATCCTTGATTCCGCCGAAGGGCACTTCCGGCAGCGCAAGGCCGTTGTGGTTGATCGTCAGCATGCCCGCTTCGACCTGGCGGCCGAGTTCGTGCGCGGTCTTCACCGAGCCGGTGAAGGCATAGGAAGCAAGCCCGAAGGGCAGGCGGTTGGCTTCCTCGATCGCGTCCTCGAAGGTGGAGAAGCGGTTGACGATGGCAAGCGGCCCGAAGGGCTCGTCGTTCATCACCTTGGCGGAAGTCGGCACATCGGCGACCACGGTCGGCTCGAAGAAATAGCCCTTGTTGCCGATCCGGCGCCCGCCGGCCTTGATCTCGGCGCCGTTTGCCACGGCATCGTTGATCATGTCTTCCATGGCCGGGATGCGACGGTCATTGGCAAGCGGCCCCATGGCGACGCCCTCTTCCAGACCATTGCCGACCTTGATCGCCCGTGCAGCCTTCACGAAGCCGTCGAGGAACTTGTCGGCGATGCCGTCCTGCACCAGGAAACGGGTCGGCGCGACGCAGACCTGACCTGCGTTGCGGAACTTCGCCCCCGCCGTCACCTCGATCGCCTTTTCGAGATCGGCGTCGTTGAAGATGATTGCCGGCGCGTGGCCGCCAAGCTCCATGGTGGCGCGCTTCATGTGCCTGCCGGCGAGCGCCGCCAGGTGCTTGCCGACCGGGGTCGAGCCGGTAAAGGAGATCTTGCGGATCACCGGATGCGGGATCAGGTATTCGGAAATCTCTGCCGGAACACCGTAAACCAGGTTGACGACGCCCGCCGGGACGCCGGCATCGGCGAAGGCGCGGATAAGTTCGGCCGGCGAAGCCGGGGTTTCTTCCGGAGCCTTGACGATGATCGAGCAGCCGGTGGAAAGGGCGGCCGAAAGCTTGCGGACGATCTGGTTGATCGGGAAGTTCCAGGGCGTGAAGGCGGCAACCGGTCCGACCGGCACTTTCATCGCAAGCTGCGAAACGCCGGAGAAACGGGCCGGAATGATCTGTCCATAGGTACGGCGGGATTCCTCCGCGAACCAGTCGATCGTGTCGGCGGCGCCCATGACCTCCATCTTGGACTGCGCAAGCGGCTTGCCCTGTTCGCGGGTCATCATCACCGCGATCGTCTCGGCGCGTGAACGCAGCAGATCGGCGGCCTTGCGCATGATCTTGGAGCGCTCGAAGGCAGACGTTTCGCGCCAGACTTTGAACCCCTTGGCGGCCGCTTCAAGCGCCAGGTCGAGGTCGGCCTTGCGGGCATGGGCAATCTGACCGATCACTTCTTCGGTCGCGGGGTCGATGACCGGAATGGTCTCGCCGCCGATGGCGTTGCGCCACTCGCCGTTGATGAAAAGCTTGACGTTCGGATAGGTCATGGGAGGCACCTTCATTCAAAACAAGCCGCGCGAAAGGCTATGAACCGATGCGCTGCTGGGGAGGAGGATCGGGCTAAAAGAATTCCGCTCTGGTATATGGCGGCGAGGTCGGCATCGGGGGTCCGGCCAATGCAGCGTTCCTTGCCTGTTGGACATCGGCTTGCGCTCCGGCGATGGACCCTGTGGGAGGTTTGCCGCAGCGCCACTAGACCTAGGCATTCTCACTATAATTGACAATGGGTTCAATCGCCGCGGCCCGGCTTTTTGATCCCTCTTCGGCCTCAGAGATAGGGCGGCGTGACGGCGCTGACGATCTCGCAAAGTTCCGTCCCGACATTGCGATAACGGTGCGGCAAGCGGCTGTCGAACAGGAAGGCATCGCCTTTTTTGAGGATACGCGTCTGGTTGCCGACGGTCAGTTCCAGTTCGCCGGCCACGACGACCCCGCCTTCCTCGGCCTCGTGCTGCAGCATGGTCTCGCCCGTATCCGCGCCCGGCTGGTAGAACTCGTGGAAAATCTGCACATTATGGGATTTTACATCCCCGACTTGCAAAAGGGTCAGAGGTCCCCTGGCAAGAGGAATGAGTTCGTCGGCGCGGTAGAATATCTGGTCGACCGGCGGCAGGGTGAGCGCGAAGAAATCGGTCAGCGGATAGGAGATCGCCTCCAGGATTTTCTTCAGCGAAGAGACGGAAGGGCTGACCTTGTTCTTCTCGATCAGCGACACGAGGGAATGCGTTACTCCCGCCTTCACGGCGAGCGCCCGCTGCGAGAGTCCGTGCTGACGGCGGACGCTGCGAAGCCTTTCGCCGACATCGAATTCACCGGCGGGGGTTTCCGAGGCCTCTTTCGTGGCGTGCATTATACTTGACGGTCCTTCTGCCTCGATTTTCTGCTCGCTGCACGATGCGGGCCTCGTTATTGATACAACGATGGGGCAGATTTAGCCAATGACGAAAAGCGGCGTGGAGTGTGTCCACCCACGCCGCTTTGGGTAGAAAGATCAGAAAAACGCCTGAATGCCGGTCTGGGCGCGACCGAGGATCAGCGCATGGACGTCATGCGTGCCCTCGTAGGTGTTGACCGTTTCCAGGTTCTGCGCATGGCGCATGACGTGATACTCGATCTGGATGCCGTTGCCGCCGTGCATGTCGCGAGCCTGACGCGCGATGTCCAGCGCCTTGCCGCAATTGTTGCGTTTGACGATCGAAATCATTTCCGGCGCCATGCGGTGCTCGTCCATCAACCGGCCGACGCGTAAGGATGCCTGGAGGCCAAGCGCGATCTCCGTCTGCATGTCGGCAAGCTTCTTCTGGTAGAGCTGCATGCCGGCGAGCGGCTTGCCGAACTGCTTGCGGTCGAGGCCGTACTGGCGGGCGCGGAACCAGCAGTCTTCGGCAGCTCCCAGGACGCCCCAGGAAATGCCGTAGCGGGCGCGGTTGAGGCAGCCGAACGGACCTTTCAGGCCCGAAACGTTCGGCAGCATCGCATCTTCGGAGACCTCGACGCCGTCCAGCACGATCTCGCCGGTGATCGAGGCGCGCAGCGAAAGCTTGCCGCCGATCTTGGGCGCCGAAAGACCCTTCATGCCCTTTTCCAGAACGAAGCCGCGGATTTCGTTGTTGTGGGCTTCCGGCTTCGCCCAGACGACGAAGACGTCGGCGATCGGCGCATTGGAAATCCACATCTTGGAGCCGCGCAGGCGATAGCCGCCTTCGATCTTTTCGGCGCGGGTCTTCATGCCGCCGGGATCAGAACCCGCGTCCGGCTCGGTCAACCCGAAACAGCCGATGAGTTCGCCGGAAACGAGACCCGGCAGGTATTTCTTTCGCTGCTCGTCCGAGCCGTAGGCGAAGATCGGGTAGATCACCAGCGAGGACTGCACGCTCATCATCGAACGGTAGCCGCTGTCGACGCGCTCGATCTCGCGGGCGACAAGGCCGTAGGAGACGTAATTGGCATTCGCCGCGCCGTACTCTTCCGGCAGCGTCACGCCGAGCAGGCCCGCCTGGCCCATGAGGCGGAAGAGCTCCGGTTCGGAGGTTTCGGAAAGATAGGCCTCCTGGACGCGCGGCAGGAGTTCGGATTTCGCGAAGGCGGCGGCCGCATCGCGGATCATCCGCTCCTCGTCGGTCAGCTGGTCTTCAAGAAGGAACGGATCGCTCCAGGAAAAGGCCGCACGTGCGCTCACAGTCAAAATCTCCCGTTATGGACTGGCCGGGATTATCGGCGCGGCTGCCTGCGCGGGCAAGCGGAGTTTACTCAATCGGCTATGACGTATAGTAATAAAGCATGGTCAATCTCAGCAGGAAGCTCCTTCCTTCCACCGCAGCGCTTGCCGCCTTCGATTCCGTTGCGCGGCTGGGCAGTTTCTCGGCAGCGGCGGAAGAGCTGTCGCTGACGCAAGGGGCCATCAGCCGGCAGGTTTCTGGCCTGGAAGAGCAATTGGGCATTCTGCTTTTCGAGCGCAGCAGCCGTGGTGTCGGCTTGACCGCAACGGGCGCGGATTATGCAAAATCCATCGCCGGCGCGCTGTCGCAGATACGGTCGGCTTCCTTGCAGGTCATGACGAAACGGCATAGCGACCAATTGAATCTCGCCATACTGCCGACCTTCGGCACGCGCTGGCTGATGCCGCGAATTCCGCATTTCGTCGCCAGCCACCCGGAGATTACGCTGAACTTCGCAACCCGCATCGGGATATTCGATTTCGAGCGCGAGGGGATCGACATGGCGATCCATGTCGGCCAGCCGGACTGGCCGGGCGCGGAATGCACTTATCTCATGGAGGAGATGGTTGCGCCGGTCTCGTCCCCGGCATTTCTTGCCGAGCATCCGATCCGCCGGCCGGAGGATATCCAGCGCCTGCCGCTCCTGCACATGGCCTCGCGGCCGGGCGCCTGGGATCACTGGTTCCAGAGCCTCGGCATTTCGGGCGCCTCCTCGCAGGGCATGCGCTTCGAGCAGTTTTCCAATGTCGCGCAGGCCTGCATCGCCGGGCTCGGGGTGGCGCTGATGCCGCTCTTTCTCATCGATTCCGAACTGGCGAGCGGTCAGCTCGTCCAGGCATTTCCGCATCAGGTGAAGAGCCCGAGTTCCTATTATGCGGTGGCGCCCTTTGCCAAGGTGGACCTCCGGCCGGTTGCTGCCTTCCGCGCCTGGCTTCTCGATGAAGTGAGCCGCTATCGCGAGGAAGTGGTTGGCTGGTGAAGCTCACGGCGCTAGGACTCCGCTTTACGACTCGTCTTTCTCGATTGATACGGGAGCCCCATGCAGCCGCATGAATTCTGGCAGGAGATCCATCCTGCCCTGAGCTTCGATCCTGCCGGCCCGCATACGGGGTTTTATCCGGCGACGCTCGACGATGGCCGCCAGATCCGGTTGCCGATCCGGCCGCTCGCGGATGGCGAACATGCGCTCGCCTCCCTCATCATCAACCAGGCGAGTTTCGAGGTGCAGGATGTGCTTGCCGCCGATCTCGCCTACAAGATTTCTGCCTTCCGTCCGGAGGTGATCGTCGGCCTGCCGACGCTCGGCCTCACTCTCGCGGCAGCGGTCGCCCGCGTGCTTGGCCATTCTCGCTACGTGCCGCTCGGGACCTCGCGGAAATTCTGGTACGACGAGACGCTTTCGGTGCCACTTTCCTCGATTACCACGCCGGAGCAGGTCAAGCGGCTCTATGTCGATCCGCGCATGCTGCCGCTGATTACGGGCAAGCGGGTAGCGCTCATCGACGACGTGATCTCAAGCGGAACCTCCATCATTTCAGGTCTCTCGCTAATGAGCTCCCTCGGCATCGAGCCGGTGGTGATCGGCGCGGCCATGCTGCAATCGGAACGCTGGCACAGCAAGCTGGATGCGGCCGGTCCTCAGTGGCGGGAGCGGGTGGCTGGGGTCTTCAGGACGCTGCTCCTGAAGACGGACGGGCAGGGGAAATGGGTGGCGTGATCCGAGATTCTGTCTTGTAGAGAGGCGAAGCTCGGTTAGGATCGCTGCTTCGGCTCACCTCGGATTTCTTTCACAATAATCGGGACTCTTTTCATGGAACTGGTGTTCGACGGCCATAACGACGTGCTTCTGCGGCTCTGGCGGAACATGAAGGCTGGCGGCGATCCGGTTGCGGAATTCATGAACGGTACGCCCGCAGGCCATATCGATGCGCCGCGCGCCAAGGCGGGCGGGCTCGCCGGCGGGCTCTGCGCCATCTATGTGCCTTCGGGCGATCTCATTCTCAAGGAGCCCGACGAGAACGGTCATTACGAGACGCCGCTTGCCGCACCGCTGGAGCATGGGCCTTCGCTCTCGACCGCGCTCGAAATGGCGGCGATCGCGCTGCGTCTCGACCGGGCGAATGCCTGGCGGCTCTGCCGCTCGACACGCGATATCCGCAAGGCCATGGCAGAAGGCATCTTCGCCGCGGTCATGCACATGGAAGGCTGCGAGGCGATCGATCCCGATCTCGCCGCGCTGGAAGTTTTCCATGCCGCCGGCCTCCGGTCGCTCGGCCCCGTCTGGAGCCGTCACAATATCTTCGGCCACGGAGTGCCTTTCGCCTATCCCATGTCGCCGGATACCGCGCCAGGACTTACCGAACTCGGCTTCGAACTCGTGAAGGCCTGCAACCGGCTCGGCATCCTGATCGACCTCGCCCACATCACCGAGAGGGGGTTCTGGGATGTTGCCAAGACCTCCGACCAGCCGCTGATCGCCAGCCATTCCAATGCCCACGCGCTGACGCCGGTCGCCCGCAACCTTACCGACCGCCAGCTCGATGCGATCCGTGAAAGCGGTGGCCTTGTCGGACTCAACTACGCCGTCACCATGCTGAGGGCCGACGGCCGAGACGATGTCGGGACCCCGCTTTCCGACATGGTTCGCCATGTGAACTACATGGTCGAGCGCATGGGGATCGACCATGTAGCGCTTGGTTCGGACTTCGACGGGGCCTCGATTCCGCAGGATATTCAGGACGCGGCGGGCAATCAGAATCTGGTTGCGGCTCTCAAGGGTGCGGGATACGCTGACGTGGAACTGATGAAATTATGCCGGGAAAACTGGCTGAGGGTTTTGGGGAAGGCCTGGCACGAATAGGCGCTCCGGAAATTCGAGAGTTCAAAAAAACAAGGGAACGATCATGATGAATTCGCTGAACAAACGGCTCCGTGTGCTTTCCACCGGCGCAGCACTTGCGCTGATGCTGGCGGCTTCGCCGCAGGCATTCGCCGAAACGCCGGCCGACACGCTGGTCGAGGGTTTCGCCATCGATGACATCATCTCGCTCGACCCCGGCGAAGCCTTCGAGCTTTCCACGGCGGAAGTTACCGCCAATACCTATAACCTTCTGGTCCGCCTCGATCCCAACAAGACGTCCGAAGTAGTCGGCGAGCTTGCCGATAGCTGGACGGTGTCCGACGATGGTCTCACCTATACGTTCAAGCTGAAGCCGGGCCTCAAATTCGCCTCCGGCAATCCGCTGACCGCCGAGGACGTGGCATTTTCCTTCGAGCGCGCCATCAAGCTCGACAAGTCGCCCGCCTTCCTTCTCACACAGTTCGGCCTTACCGGCGACAACGTGACCGAGAAGGCGAAAGCCGTCGATGAAACCACCTTTGCCCTTACGGTCGACAAGGCATACGCGCCGAGCTTCGTTCTCAACGTGCTGACCTCGACGGTTGCTTCCGTCGTCGACAAGAAATTGGTCATGGAGAACGCCAAGCCGGTCACGCCGAGCGACGACTACAAGTATGACACGGATTTCGGCAACGCGTTCCTCAAGACCGGTTTTGCCGGCTCCGGTCCCTTCAAGACGGTGACATGGCGCGCCAACGAAGCGGTCGTGCTGGAAGCCAACCCGAACTATTTCGGCGAAGCGCCGAAGCTGAAGCGGGTCATCTACCGCCACATGAAGGAAAGCGCCGGCCAGCGCCTGGCGCTGGAGAACGGCGATATCGATGTGGCCCGCAACCTCGAGCCGGGCGACATGGACGCCGTGTCGAAGAAGGAGGGCTTCACGCTCACCTCGGCGCCCAAGGGCACTATCTACTATTTCAGCCTCAACCAGAAGAACGAGACGCTCGCCAAACCGGAAGTCATCGAAGCCATCAAGTATCTGGTCGACTATGACGCGATCGGCGCGACCCTCATCAAGGGCATCGGCGAAATCCACCAGACCTTCCTGCCGAAGGGGCAGCTCGGCGCGCTTGAAGACAAGCCGTACAAGCTCGACGTCGCCAAGGCCAAGGAACTGCTCGCGAAGGCGGGCCTTCCCGACGGCTTCACCGTCACCATGGACGTGCGCAACACGCAGCCGGTCACCGGCATTGCCGAAAGCGTACAACAGACGCTCGCCCAGGCCGGCATCAAGCTGGAGATCATCCCCGGCGACGGAAAGCAGACGCTGACCAAGTTCCGCGCCCGCCAGCACGATATCTATATCGGCCAGTGGGGCTCTGACTATTTCGACCCGAACTCGAATGCCGAGACCTTCACCATCAACCCGGACAATTCCGACGAGGGCACCAACAAGACGCTCGCATGGCGCAATGCCTGGGACGTTCCGGCCGAACTCAGCGATGCGGCAAAGGGCGCGCTTCTGGAAAAGGACAGCGCCAAGCGCGCGGCGACCTATGAGGATCTGCAGCGCAAGGTGCTCGCCACCAGCCCCTTCGTAATCGTCTTCCAGCAGACGGAAGTGGCCGGCCATTCCTCGAAGCTCAAGGATTTCAAACTCGGCCCGAGCTTCGACACCAACTTCGTCTATCAGGTCTCCAAGGAATAGCGGGCAGCTTCCTTGACCTTGCCTGAAACATCGGTGACGACACGGCGCAACCGGCGCCGTGCCTCGTCCTTCGCGAAGTCCGTCCTGCGTTTTGCGGTGACGGTCGTCACGACCTTTCTCGGTCTGCTTGCCGTCACCTTCTTCATCGGCCGCGTCGTGCCCATCGACCCGGCGCTCGCCATCGTGGGCGACCGGGCGCCCAACCACGTGGTGGAGCGGGTGAGGGAAGAGCTCGGCCTTAATCTGCCGCTCTACCAGCAGTTCTACATCTATGTGAAACAGGCACTCTCCGGCGATTTCGGCACGTCCGTGCTCACCACCAATCCGGTGATGACGGATATCGCGCGCGTCTTTCCGGCGACGATCGAGCTTGCCACGATCGGCACCATCATCGGCGCGGTGTTCGGCGTGCCGCTCGGCGTACTCGCCGCAGTCAAGCGCGGCAGCATCGCCGATCAGATTGTCCGAGTGATCGGCCTCATCGGCTATTCCGTGCCGATCTTCTGGCTCGGCCTGCTGACGCTGGTGCTGTTCTATGCCAAGCTTCGCTGGGTGGCCTATCCCGGTCGCATCGATATCGTCTACGAATACACGTTCACGCCGATCACCGGCTTCTTCCTCATCGACGCCGCCTGGCAGCGTCAGTGGGACGTGCTGTGGGACCTCTTCCGGCACATCATCCTGCCCGGTTCGCTGCTCGGCTATTTCTCGCTCGCCTATATCAGCCGCATGACGCGCAGCTTCATGCTGAACGAGCTTTCCCAGGAATATGTGGTGGCTGCCCGCGCCAAGGGGCTTTCGGAGACGCGCATCATCTGGTTCCACGCGCTGCGCAATGCCGCCGTGCCGCTGGTGACGGTGATCGCGCTTTCCTATGCCGGGTTGCTCGAAGGCTCGGTGCTGACGGAGACGATCTTCTCCTGGCCGGGGCTCGGCCTCTACATCACCAATTCGCTGCAGAACGCCGACATGAACGCGGTGCTTGGTGGAACGATCGTCATCGGTGCGGTCTTCGTCGGCATCAATCTCCTGTCCGATCTTCTCTACCGGACGCTCGATCCCAGGACGCGCAGCCGATGAGCATTGCTGAAACCTCACCCAAACCGTATAGCCGCGAGTGGCTGCTTTCCGATCGCCCCGCCTCGCGCAAGCAGGCGCGCCTCGGAAGAGCCTATGTCATCTGGCGGCGCTTTTCGGAAAACCGGCTGGCGCTTCTCGGGCTTGCGATCATCATCGGCCTGCTCTTCGTTGCGGCTTTCGCGAATGTGCTCGCGCCGCACGATCCGGTGCAGGGCGACCTGCGCAATGCTCGTCTGCTGCCGCCCGGTACTGCGGGCTATCTGCTCGGCACCGACGATCAGGGCCGCGATATCCTCTCGCGCCTCATTCACGGTTCGCGGCTCACCCTGTTCGTTGTCGTGCTGGTGGCGATCATCGCTGCTCCCGTCGGCCTCATCGTCGGTACGGTTTCCGGCTATGCCGGCGGCTGGGTCGATGCGATCCTGATGCGCATCACCGATATCTTCCTCGCCTTCCCGAAGCTCGTGCTGGCGCTGGCTCTGGTCGCCGCGCTGGGACCCGGCATCGAGAACGCGGTCCTGGCGATCGCCGTCACCTCCTGGCCGCCTTATGCCCGTATCGCGCGGGCGGAAACCATGACCTTTCGCAATTCGGAATTCATCGCGGCTGTTCAACTGATGGGCGCCTCGCCCTTCCGCATTGTCCTGCGCCATGTCATGCCGCTCTGCCTGTCGTCGCTGATCGTGCGCGTGACGCTCGACATGGCGGGCATCATTCTGACGGCGGCGGGCCTCGGCTTCCTCGGCCTCGGCGCGCAGCCGCCGCTTCCCGAATGGGGCGCGATGATCGCTTCCGGCCGCCGCTTCATCCTCGACCAATGGTGGGTGGCTGCCATGCCGGGTGCGGCGATCCTGATCGTCAGCCTCGGCTTCAACCTTCTCGGCGACGGGCTGCGCGATGCGCTCGACCCGAAGGAGGCAGGCCAATGACCGTAACCCCGCTTCTGACGGTCGATGACTTGCGCGTCACTTTTCCGACCCGCACCGGAGAGGTGCAGGCCGTGCGCGGCGTCTCGTTCACGCTCGGCAAGGAACGGCTCGGCATCGTCGGCGAGAGCGGCTCCGGCAAATCGCAGACGGGTCGGGCCATCATGGGGCTCACGCCCGGCCACGCGAAGATCACGGCGAACAGGCTCGCCTTCGACGGCATCGACCTGCTTTCGGCCGGCGTCAGGCAAAGGCGGGCGCTGCGGGGTAGGCGGATCGCGATGATCCTCCAGGACCCGAAATATTCGCTGAACCCGGTGATGACCATCGGCCGGCAGATCATCGAGGCGCTTCGCCAGCACGAAAAGATCACTCACGCGGAAGCGAGAGCCCGAACCCTTTCCATGCTGGAGGCGGTGCAGATCCGCGATCCGGAGCGCGTCTTCGATCTCTATCCGCACGAGGTTTCCGGCGGCATGGGCCAGCGCGCGATGATCGCGATGATGCTGATCTGCGGGCCGGAACTGCTGATCGCCGACGAGCCGACCTCGGCGCTCGACGTCACCGTGCAGCTCGAAGTGCTCTCGATCCTCGACAAGCTGGTGGCCGAGCGCGGCATGGGGCTGATCTTCATCTCGCACGACCTGCGCCTCGTCTCCTCCTTCTGCGACCGGGTGATCGTCATGTATGCGGGTAAAGTTGTCGAAGAACTGCCCTCGGCCGATCTCGCCAGCGCGAAGCATCCCTATACGCAGGGTCTCCTGAACTGCCTGCCGCAGATCGGCTCCGACCGCCACCCGCTGCCGGTCCTCGAACGCAAGCCGGAGTGGGCCGCATGAGCCAGGCGCTTTCCGTCCGAAACATGGTCGTGACTTTTGAGGATTTCACCGCGCTGAAACGCGTGAGCGTCGATGTCGGCCAAGGCGAGTCCTTCGGCATCGTCGGGGAATCCGGTTCCGGCAAGTCGACTCTCCTGCGTGCCATTGCCGGTCTCGTCGGCTTTGACGAAGGCTCGCTCACTGTGAGCGGCAGGAATTACTCCGGCCGCAAGCGAGACAAAGAGTTCTACCGAACCGTCCAGATGGTCTTTCAGGATCCCTATGGCTCGCTCCATCCGCGGCAGACGGTGGACCGGCTGCTTCTGGAGCCGCTTCTCATCCACGGCTTTTCCGATATCGATGTACGTATCGCCCGCGCGCTCGACGAGGTTGGCCTCGGCAACGGCTTCCGTTTCCGCTATTCGCATCAGCTTTCCGGCGGTCAACGACAGCGCATCGCAATCGCTCGAGCGCTCATTCTGGAGCCGAAAATCCTGCTTCTCGACGAGCCAACTTCGGCGCTCGACGCGTCGATCCAGGCGGAAATTCTCAACCTTCTGGAACAGGCGCGGCGCGACCGGAACCTGACCTTCGTGATGGTCAGCCACGATCTCGGTGTCGTGAGCCATATGTGCGAGCGGCTGGCGGTGATGAAGGGCGGAGAAGTCGTCGAGACGATGCCGGTGGAGGCCTTGGAAAAACGGGCCTTTTCAGCCGATTATACGCATCGTCTGCTTGTCGCCAGCGAGGGTTTCCGCCGCGGTTGACCGGCGATGGGCGCGTACAATTTTCACGTTGTGTGCACCTGCGAAATGACCATAATCCGTGTGATCGGATGCCGATGGCACAAGACGGGCGACATCTTCACCAGGGGAGACTGACGGGCATGGCAGGGGTTATCGGCAGCATTTCATGTTCGCGGCGCGTGCTCTTGGGAGCGGCGCTTGCGGCGGGATTGATCTTCTCCGGCCACGGCATGGCCGAAGCGGCGCCGAAGACCACGCTGACGCTCGGCATGACGATCGAGCCTGCGGGCCTCGATCCGACCATAGCCGCGCCGGTGGCGATCGGGCAGGTGACCTGGCAGAACATTTTCGAAGGGCTGACGACCATCGACCGCGACGGCAAGGTACAGCCACAGCTTGCCGAAAGCTGGGAGATTTCTCCGGACGGCAAGACCTATACCTTCAAGCTGCGTCAGGGCGTGAAATTCCACGATGGCGAGGCTTTCGATTCCTCCGTCGCTAAGTTCTCGATCGATCGCGCCCGAGGAGCGGATTCCGTCAATCCTCAGAAGCGTTATTTCGCGTCGATCGACGCGGTGGAAATGCCCGATCCGGCAACGCTGGTTCTGAAACTCAAGGAACCGGCCGGCAGCCTGCTCTATTGGCTGGGCTGGCCGTCCTCCAGCATGGTTGCGCCGAAATCGGCCGAGAACAACAAGACGGCACCCGTCGGCACCGGTCCGTTCAGGTTCGTCAATTGGGCCAAGGGCGACAAGGTCGAACTCGCGAAAAATCCAGATTACTGGAACAAGGATGTGGCGGTGAAACTGGAAGCGGCCACCTTCCGCTTCATCGGCGATCCGCAGGCCCAGGCCGCGGCCTTGAAGGCAGGGGATGTCGACGCCTTTCCGGAATTTGCCGCACCAGAACTCGTCAGCTCCTTCGAGGGCGACAGCCGCCTCGTCACGGTGATCGGCAATACGGAGCTCAAGGTCGTCGCCGGCATGAACAATGCCCGCAAGCCCTTCGACGACAAGCGCGTGCGCCAGGCGTTGATGATGGCGGTCGATCGCGCCGGCGTCGTGGAAGGCGCATGGTCCGGCTACGGCACGCCGATCGGCAGCCATTACACGCCGAACGATCGCGGCTATATCGATCTCACCGGGACCTACCCTTACGATCCGGAAAAGGCGAAGGCCCTGCTGGAGGAGGCCGGTTATCCGGACGGCTTCACCTTCACCATCAAGACGCCGCAGATGGCCTATGCGCAGCGCACCTCGCAGGTGCTGCAGGCGATGCTGGCGGAAATCGGCGTGACGATGAACATCGAGACCACCGAGTTCCCGGCCAAATGGGTGGCGGACGTGCTGAAGGCGGCCGATTACGACATGACCATCGTGGCCCATGCCGAGCCGATGGATATCGATATCTATGCCCGCGATCCTTATTACTTCAACTACAAGAACCCGGCTTTCGGCGACGTCCTGAAGAAGGTGGAGCTGACCGCCGATCCCACGGAACAGGAAAAGCTCTACGGCGAGGCGCAGACGATTCTCGCGAACGACGTGCCGGCGCTCTTCCTCTTCGTCATGCCCAAGCTCGGCATCTGGGATGGGAAGGTGAAGGGGCTTTGGGAAAACGAGCCCATTCCCTCCAACGTGCTCACCGAGGTTTATTGGGAAGAGTGAGCCTGTGTGATGGAGCGAAGCGGGGTGATTGCGGCGGCTCGCCCTCCCCTTGAGGGGGAGGGTCGGAGCGAAGCTCCGGGGTGGGGTGACAATCCTCAGCGGTCACGAGGTTTTGAGTTCACCCCCACCCGCCGCTACGCGGCGACCTCCCCCCTCAAGGGGGAGGTGGGCACCTGCCGCACCGTTGGAGTCTCAATCGGGCTGAGACGGCGCCGCGAGTTTTCTCCCCCCTTATGGGGGGCTCGAAGAGCGGGACGAGACACGTGGCTCGGCCCCGGCAAGCCGGCAGGGCAGAGGGGGTATGGCAAAGCATGATCTCCGTCCTCCTCCGCCGAATTTTAAGCCTCGCCGTTACCCTGCTGGTCGTTTCGCTGCTGATCTTCCTGGTCATGGACCTGCTGCCCGGCGATCCGGCTGCGATCATGCTCGGCACCTCTGCGAGCCCGGAAACGCTTGCCGCGCTCCAGAAAGAGCTCGGCCTCGATCAACCGCTGCCCGTCCGTTACCTCGCCTGGCTTGCGGGCGTGTTCCAGGGCGATCTCGGCCAGTCCTATACCTATGGCGTGCCGGTCGCGGGACTGATCGCGGAGCGGCTTGCGGTCACGCTGCCGCTCGCGTTGATGGCGATCCTCATTTCCATAGCGATAGCCATTCCGCTCGGCGTACAGGCCGCCCGGCATCGCAACGGCGCGGTCGATCTTCTCGCCGGTCTCTTCTCGCATGTCGGTATCGCCGTGCCGGCCTTCTTCGTCGGTCTGCTCCTTATCATTCTCTTCTCCACCACGCTCGGCTGGATGCCGGCTGGCGGTTTCCCCGGCTGGAGCGCTGGGTTCGTTCCGGCACTGAAAGCGCTGCTGCTGCCGGCGATCGCCCTTGCCCTCCCGCAGGCGGGCGTGCTGACGCGCGTCACCCGCTCGGCGGTGCTGGAAGTGATGAACGAGGACTTCGTGCGCACCGCGCGCGGCAAGGGCATCAGCGAGAGCGCTGCTCTTTGGCGCCATGCGATGCCGAACGCGCTGATACCGGTGATTACCATTCTCGGCCTGCAATTCACCTTCCTGATCGCCGGCGCGGTGCTGGTCGAGAACGTCTTCAACCTGCCGGGGCTCGGCCGTCTGGCCTATCAGGCACTCTCACAGCGCGACGTGATCGTCATGCAGGATGTGGTGCTATTCTTCTCCGCCCTCGTGATCCTCGTGAACTTCCTGGTCGATCTTGCATATCTGGTGGTCGATCCCCGTTTGAGGGCCGGAGCGCAATGAGAAAGCTCTCCCGCCGTCCCGTGCTCCTTGCAGGCATCGTCATCACGCTCGCTCTCTTTGCGGTCGCGCTCATCTCGCTGGTCTGGACGCCGGTTTCGCCGACGCGGCTTGCCATCGCCGACAAGCTGAAGCCGCCGCTCGCCTCCGGTTTCTTCGGCACGGATCAGCTCGGCCGCGATGTCGCTTCCAGGCTGATGGTGGGGGCCTGGAACTCACTCTCCACCTCCATCCTGGCGGTCGCCATCGGCGCGACCATCGGCACGGCGATCGGAGTCATCGTGGCGATGCGGCGCGGATGGCTGGAAATCATCGTCATGCGCGGCTGCGATATCATTTTCGCCGTGCCGCCGATCCTTTCGGCCATGATGCTCGGCGCCTTCATCGGCTCCGGCCGGTTCACCGCCATCATCGCGATCGCGACCTTCATGGTGCCGGTCTTCGCACGGCTGACGCTCGGGGCGGCGCTGCAGATCTGGACGCGGGACTATGTCACGGCGGCGATCGGCATGGGCCGGCCTGCGGAGAAGATCACGCTCGTGCACGTCCTGCCGAATATCTCCAACCAGATCATCGTGCAGGTGACGATCCAGCTGGGGCTTGCGATCCTGACCGAAGCGGGCCTGAGCTTTCTCGGTCTCGGTATGGCGCCACCGGCCCCTACCTGGGGGCGGATGCTCGCGGAATCCCAGACTTATCTAGGCCAGGCGCCATGGTTGGCTCTGATGCCGGGGCTTGCGATCGCGCTTTCCGTCATGGGCCTCAACATGCTGGGTGATGGGCTGCGCGACATTTTCGACCCGCGCGATAATTCATGATCTGACGAAGTGATTTGCCATGAACGATCTTTTGAAACTGACGATCCGTGAATTGACCGGCCTCTACGGCGCGAAGAAGCTTTCGCCCTTTGAATACTGGCTGGCGGTGGAGGAGCGCGTGGCCGCCTTCGAGCCGCATGTGCAGGCGCTCTACCTCTACGATCCGGATAGCGCGCGGGCGCAGGCAGCCGCTTCCACCGAGCGGTGGATGAAGGGCGAACCGCGCGGGCTCCTCGACGGCGTTCCCGTCACGCTCAAGGAGCTGATCGCGACCAAGGGGCAGCCGGTGCCGCTCGGCACCAGCGCAGTGGAACTCGTGCCAGCCGCCGAGGATGCACCGATCGCGGCGCGGATGCGGGAAGACGGCGCGGTGATCTTCGCCAAGACCACCTGCCCGGATTACGGCATGCTTTCTTCCGGCCTGTCGAGCTTCCATCCGCTGAGCCGCAATCCCTGGGATCTTTCGAAAAACCCCGGCGGATCAAGCGCCGGCGCGTCTTCGGCCGGGGCGGCGAGCTACGGTCCTTTGCATATCGGCACGGATATCGGCGGGTCGGTGCGTTTGCCAGCCGGCTGGGCGGGGGTCTTTTGCTTCAAGCCGAGTAATGGCCGCATCCCGATCGATCCCTATTACGTCGGCCGTTGTGCCGGGCCGATGACGCGCACGGTGGAAGACGCCGCCTATTCCATGGCGACGCTCAGCCGTCCGGACTGGCGCGACGCGACCAGCCTTCCGCCGAACACATTCGACTGGCTGGATTTCGATATCGATATCAGGGGTATGAAGATCGGGCTCATGCTCGATGCGGGCACCGGCCTGCCGGCGGAAGACGAGGTCAGGCAGGCGGTGGCCACGGCGGCGGAGCATTTCGAAAAGGCGGGAGCGGAAATCGTGCCGGTGGGGCCGGTGCTGACCCGGCAGATGCTGGACGGTCTCGACAAGTTCTGGCGCGCCCGTTTCTGGGCTGATATCGAGACCCTGGGTGCGGAGCGGCGGGCGTCGATCCTGCCCTATATCTATCAGTGGGCGGAGGGAGGCGCGGCAATATCCGGCGTCGAGGCGGTGCGCGGCTTCAACCAGACATTCGAGATGCGCAGGGCCTGCGCCAAGCTCTTCAGTGGCATCGATGCCCTGCTTTCGCCCACCAATCCGGTCGTTTCCTATCCGGCGGAATGGGCCTCTCCCACCAACGACCCGGCGCATCCTTTCGAGCATATTGCCTTCACGGTTCCGTGGAACATGTCGGAACAGCCGGCCGCTTCCATCAATTGCGGCTTTTCCCGCTCCGGCATGCCGATCGGTCTGCAGATCGTCGGGCCACGCTTCGATGACTTGCGTGTCCTGAAGCTCTCCCGCGCCTTCGAAAGCTGGATCGGCGGGATCGCCGCATGGCCGGAACCTCCAGCCGCAGCCTGACCTTCCGCGCAGCCGGCATTCCGTCTCCGCATCGACTGCTCCGGCGGGAACAATCGCGCCTGCTCTGCGTTCACCGCCCGCAGCAAGAAAAAGCGATGGGCGTCGGCTGCCGTTCGGATACCGGCGACGAAAAGCCGGACAACCGGCCATGCCCTAGGCTCAAAACCATAGGAGATGGAAGATGGCACCTGCGAACGCACAGAATGAAGTTGGCCGCAACGGCAGCGGTTCCGCCTCGTCGCGAGATATCGAAGCACAGCTTCAACAACTCCGGGATGATATCGCGGTGCTTGCCCGCAGCGTGGCTTCCGCCGGCAGCGACAAGGCGAGCCAATATCGCGGCAAGGTTCGCCGGGCCACCAGTGACGCGGCGGATGCCTCCTTGCACATGGTGGAGGCGGCGCGCGAGCAGGCGCTCTCGATGGAGAAGGATCTCGAGCGCCAGATACGGACAAACCCTATACAGGCCGTAGCGATCGCCGCAGGCGTCGGCTTTCTTCTCGCGCTGATGACGCGGCGCTGATGATGGCCGGATTGGGCCCTCTTCTTGCCTCGCTGGCGGCTGTCGATCTGGCAGCCTTCACCCAGCGTCTGAAGCGGAACGCGGTATTCTACGCCTTTGCTCTGGTATTCCTGCTGACCGGCTATGTGGCGGCGGTCGCTGCCATGGCGGTCTTCCTCGCCAGCGTCTGGGGGCCGGCCATGGCCCTCGTGGCAATCGCTTCCGGCGCCTTCCTGCTGGCGATCGTCATGTTCACGATCGTCCTCATCCTGAACAGCTCGGAGCAGAGGCGCAAGCGGGAGGCCGCCGCCGCGAGCGGCAGCCGGGCGCTCATGGCGACGGCCGCGATAACGGCGCTGCCGCTCCTGCTCAAATCGCGTCCGCTGCTCGTGGCTTCCATTCTCGGCGGACTCGGCTTCCTGGCGCTCAGGAACAAGGACGGCACCGGCTCGACCATGTCGAGGCACGACCGCGACTCTCCCCAGCCTGGAGAATGATTTGATCAGATGAAAGGCCGCCTGCCTTCCGCGGGCGGCCGCCAGCCCGCCATCTGATATAGACCCTCCGTATCCAGCACCTCGCAGCCCCGGTCCAGCCAGCGGATGAGGCCGAGCTGGTAAAGCTTGCGCAGCGTCTTGTTGGTGTGGACCAGCGAAAGGCCGAGCGTATCCGCCACATGGCTCTGCGTCAGCGGCAGGGTCACCGGCCGGCCGCGTTTGGCGATGCCGCTCGCCTTGGCGCGCGCATCGAGAAAGGCGAGGAGATAGGCGGCGCGCTCTCGCGCGCTGCGCCTGCCGATGCTCAGCAGATGCTCATCGAGAATGCTTTCCTCCCGCGCGGCGATCCAGGTGATGTCGTAGGCGAGCGAAGGATGCCCGCGATAGAGCGAAGCAAGCCGTTCCCTTTCGAACAGGCAGAGCGTCATGGGCGTGAGCGCTTCGACGGAATGCTGCATTTCCGTCATCAGGTTTCCCTGAAGCCCCACCATATCGCCCGGCAGGACATAGTTGAGGATCTGGCGCCGGCCATCCTCCAGGATCTTGTAGCGGAAACCCCAGCCGGTCAGCACGGTATAGAGCCGTGGATTGCGCTCTCCCTCCACGATGATCGCCATGCCCGGATCGGCGGAATGCTCCCCCTGCCGGAAGCTCATGACAAAGGAAAGCTCCTCGGGGGAAAAGTCGCGGAACGTCGAAAGGCCGCGTATAGGGCATTGCTCGCAGGTAATGCGCGGAGAAGCGATCGTTATTGAGTTTGCCATGATCTCGGCCCGGATGAGGAATGATCAACATAGCCGGTGAAAACCCGCCCGTCTGTGTCTTTTTTAAATGACGGCATCTTCTTTCGATGATCTAGCCTTCATGATCAGTGAGGGATGTAAGCGTGCGCGTACTCGTAATAGACCCGGAATATCTGGTGGCCATGGAGGTGGAGCGCATTCTCGAGGAAGCCTTTGGCTGCGAGGTCGAGATCGCAACGCCGTACAATTATCCGCTCGCGCTGGAAAAGGGCGGCTTTGCGGTGATCGTCATCGATGCGAGCCTGTTGGCCGACGGGCAGGGAGAGGCGGCACGGCGAATAGAAAACGCCGCTGCCGCGATCGTGTTCACGACGCTTGATGCCGAACTCGAAGGGGTGCCCGGCTTCGAAGGGCTTGCAATCGTCCAAAAGCCGTTCCGGGAAGGGCAGCTCGTCCGAGCGGTCGGAAAGGCGATTGCTTCGAATTGAGCCCCTGTCGAGGGCTCAACTTCCGAAAGCGCGCTGGGTGATGGCGGCATCCCCGGGATCGGGACCGAAATCGCCCTCGCCGGAAACGCCGAGAAGCTCCTGCAGCCGCGAGCGCGCGCGGCTGACGCGGCTCTTGATGGTGCCGACCGCGCAGCCGCAGATGGCGGCGGCTTCCTCATAGGCGAAGCCCGCCGCGCCCACGAGCACGATCGCCTCGCGCTGGTCGTCAGGGAGCTTTTCG
This sequence comes from Rhizobium sp. LC145, assembly GCF_001005825.1. GTDB lineage: Bacteria > Pseudomonadota > Alphaproteobacteria > Rhizobiales > Rhizobiaceae > Neorhizobium. The sequence continues at coordinate 482,977 of NZ_LBHV01000004.1, read as the reverse complement.
AGCGCCTTGCGGAAGTCCTGCAGGTCAAGGCGGCCATATTGCTCGGGGTGGACCGAGAAGCGCTCGCTGAAGAGCCCGTCGCTGTCCTGCACCTCGCGGCCGCGCTTGCGCATCTGGCTGTAGAATTCGTTACGCAGGATGGTGAAGAGCCAGGCGCGCATGTTCGTGCCGGCGGTGAAGCTCGCCTGGTTGGCCCAGGCCTTCATGATCGTATCCTGCACGAGATCGTCCGCCTTGTCGTGGCGGCCGGTCAGCGATACCGCGAATGCGCGCAGATTCGGCAGCGAAGCAAGGAGGTCGCGTTTGAAAACGCGATCATCGTTCTCGTCCTGCTTCTTCATTTTACATTCACCGATTTCGCATTCTTCTCGGCCTGCTCCAGTCTTTCGAGAAGGTCGAGAAAACGATCCGGAATGCCTTCTTCCTGCACCGCGTTGTAGAATTCGCGCAATTTCCGCGAGATCGAAGCATTGGGGGGCATCGATCCTGGTTTGATTTCCTGAGGGTGTGCTGTGTTCATCTCATTTTTTTTTCTATTTTCTTCACTCATCACGCGGGCAGCCTGTTGCGATATCGTCGGGTCAAGAAATGCTTTCGGGCAAAAAAAGTTCCCCCATCGGCGGAACTTTTTTTACATGCCCGCGTTGATATCGCGTCAATTGCCCTCAGGGCACAGGGGAGATTTTGAATGTCACTTACCACACGCGTTGCGTCTCACCTTCCATATCTGCGTCGTTACGCCAGGGCTGTCACCGGATCGCAGACTTCGGGTGATGCCTATGTCGCGGCGGTCCTGGAAGCTTTGATCGCAGATGTTTCCATTTTCCCGGAAACGTCCAAGGACCGTGTTTCGCTCTATAAACTCTTCGTTGCGATTTTTGGTTCCACTGACGTGGAGATCAGGCCGATAGAATCCCCGTTCGCCTGGGAACAACGTGCAGCCGCCAATCTCGCAACCCTTCCTTCCAAGGCCCGCCACGCCTTCCTTCTCGTCTCGGTCGAGGGTTTCACCATCGAGGAGACCGCAGAAGTGCTCGATGTCACGGTCGATGATGTCAACCGCTTGCTCGACGACGCCTCCAAGGAGATTTCCCGTCAGGTCGCGACCGACATCATGATCATCGAAGACGAGCCGCTGATCGCGCTCGACATCGAGCAGATGGTGCAGGAACTCGGCCATCGCGTCACCGGCATCGCCCGCACGCACAAGGAGGCGGTTTCACTTTTCCAGACGTCTCATCCGAAAATGGTGCTCGCCGATATCCAGCTTGCCGATGGCAGCTCGGGCATCGATGCGGTCAACGAAATCCTGAAGGCCTCCTCCGTCCCGGTGATTTTCATCACCGCCTTCCCGGAACGCCTGCTGACGGGCGAGCGCCCGGAACCGGCCTTCCTCGTCACCAAGCCGTTCAACCCGGACATGGTCAAGGCCTTGATCAGCCAGGCCCTGTTCTTCAACGAGGCGGTCAAGGCCGCCGCTTGACTTGCTTGAGGCAGGGGCAGTCGAGATCGGGAACAAATATGGCAGGCACGGTGTTTTCCCTCGCGCATCATCCGCTAGGAGACCGCCATGTTGTATTACGCCCTCGTGTTCCTGATCATCGCGCTCATCGCCGGCGTGCTCGGCTTTGGCGGGATAGCAGGAGCGGCCACCAGTATCGCCCAGATCCTGTTCTTCATCTTCCTGGCGCTGCTGGTCATATCGCTCGTCGTCGGATTGTTCCGGCGCGTCTGACGCCCTATAAGAAGGGCCCCGCCGGATGCCGCGGCATCCACGGGTCCCTTCCAGATATCCCGCAGACGGAGTGAGGAAATTGGTGCATCCGCTGACATGGCAGCAAGCGGGTCAGAGCGATGACGGATTGCGCGAATTTCTGCTGCCCGCTCTGGTAGATCTCGGCGCGAGCATCATCATCCAGGATGCCGATCACAACTATCTCTTCGTGACCAATCTGCCGGAGACTTGGCCGATCGACCGTTCCGCGGCCAAGCTGAACGACCTCTCCCTTTTTGGCGAGGAGGTCGCCGGAAGGCTCTCCGCCCTCAAGGCGGACATGAGGGCAGCCGGACACAAGGGGCATGTCGAGGTCACCGTCGGTTCTGAACAGGTCTACGAATTCCGCGTGCAGGCGGTGGAACTGCCTAAAAGCGGCGTCCACCTTATCACCACCATCGTCGACCGGTCGGAAGAAAGGCATCGCGAGCGCCTGCTCCGGGCGCTGCTTCGCGAGGTCAGCCACCGTTCGAAGAACCTGCTTGCGATCATCCAGAGCATCGCGCTGCAGACTGCCCGCTATTCGGGCTCACTGGATCTCTTCCTGCATAAATTCCGCGGCAGGCTGTATTCACTCTCCCAGTCCCAGGACCTGATTACCGATTCAAGCTGGCGGGGCGCCTATTTCTACGAACTGGTCCAGCACCAGACCGAGAAATACCTTCCCGAAAATCGGCATCTGGTGCGGGTAACGGGCGACAATGTCCTGCTGACGCCGAACGCTTCCCTGCATGTCGGCCTCGCGGTGCACGAACTGATCGTCAACGCGGTCAGCCACGGCTCTCTTCTGCGCGGTGGCAGGCCGATCAGGGTCACGTGCACCCGGCTTCAGGTGGATGGGCACGATTCGCTGGAGATGATGTGGGACGAGCCGCTCGAGGCCGAAACTCAGGGCGAGGCGAATACCGAGAGCCTCAAGGCGCATTTCGGCAGCACCGTGCTGGAGCGCGTAGTACCGGCCTCGGTCAACGGCAAGGCGAACTATTCCATTTCCGAGGAGAAGATCACCTATCGCCTGGTCTTTCCCATAGAGGTGGGTGATTGACGGCTCTCCGGTAATGGCAACCAGCCCAAAAATGAGTTGGCCCGGTTCCGTTGCGAAACCGAGCCATCTCATTTTCTCTTCGAGGGGGATTGAAGAGTTCGCCTGGAAGCTTTGTAGGGCGGGGGACGGGGGGTAGCTCCCAGGCACTCGCATAACGAGCTTGCTTTCCTTTGGTTCCCTCGGTTCCGAAAAAAAGTTAACGGCGCTTATTTTTTCTCAAACGCCTCAGTGCCGCGAAAGCCAGTCGTCCACCTCGCGGTCAGCCTCTTCCTGGACCTTGCCGTAGCGTTCCTGGATTTTGCCTGCCAACTGCTTGCGATCGCCGGCGATGACATCGAGATCGTCATCGGTGAGTTTGCCCCACTGAGACTGAACCTTGCCCTTGAACTGCTTCCAGTTGCCTTCGACCTGATCCCAATTCATGGCTTCTCTCTCCCTGGTTCGATTAAAAACGGACGATTCCGTCTTGGTTCGAACTAAGAAGAAGCTGTCTTGTTCCTCGGAATGGCTACCCGGAAAGGCGAAACTCGCCCTTCCGGGAAGGTGGGGCTCACCTTTTCAGCGTGCGAGGATCGAGCGCGTCGCGGATTGCATCGCCGATATAATTGACGCTCAGGACCGTGAGCGAAATCGCCAGACCCGGCCAGAGTACCCGCGATGGAGTGAGCTGCAGGAAGTTGGCGCCGTCGAACAGAAGCCGCCCCCAAGTCGGGAAATCCGAGGGGAAGCCCAAGCCCAGGAAGCTCAGCGCCGATTCCGTGATGATCGCGGAGGCGATGCCGAGCGTCGCCGAAACCATGATCGAGCTCAGCACGTTGGGCAGGATATGGCGCAGAATGATGCGATGTTCGCGCATGCCGCTCGACTTCGCAGCCAGGATGAATTCCTGGCTTTTGACGGCAAGCACGTCGCCGCGCACGATGCGGGCGGTGTGCATCCAGCTCGTGATGCCGATCACCGAGACGATGAGGATGAAGATACCGGTCTCCGGCCCGAAGGCGGCCCTCAGCGTATCGCGGAAAAGCATGATGATGACGAGAAGCAGCGGCAGGAGAGGGAGGGCGAGGAAGAGGTCCGTCACGCGCATCAGCGGCCCGTCCAGCCGCCGCAGATAGCCGGAAAGGACGCCCACCAACGTTCCAAGCGATACGGCGATCAGCATGGCGGTGATTCCGACCGCAAGCGAGATGCGCCCGCCGGCAAGCACCTGGGCCAGCATGTCCTTGCCGAGATTGTCGGTGCCGAAGGGGTGGGCGAGCGAGGGCCACTGGTTCCTGGCGCGTACATTGATCGTGTTGGGCGCGACGGTGTGGATATAGGGCCCGACATAGACCGCAAGCAGGATGAATACGAACACGATCAGACCAGCCACGCCCCCCTTGTGGGCGCGGAACTGCCGCCAGATGTCGGCGAGGACGGAGCGTGTCGGGGTGGAGGCGGCGGTCGGCACCGCGATGGCTGCGTCAGTCATACCGGATCCTCGGGTCAAGAATGCCGTAGAGAACATCGGCAATGAGATTGAAGAGCACGATCAGGACCGCGAAGATGAAGGTCAGCGTCTGCACGAGCGGTATGTCGGCGCCCTGGATCGCGGTGATGAGCAGTTGGCCGAGGCCGTTCACGCGGAAGATCTGCTCGGTGATGATGGCGCCCGAGAAGATCGTCGGCACCCCGAGCGCGATGACCGTCACCACCGGGATCAGGCTGTTGCGCAGCACGTGCACGAGCAGCACGGTCTTTTCCTTGACCCCCTTTGCCCGCGCGGTCCTCACATAATCCTGGTTCAGGTTGTCGAGCATGGAGGCGCGCACGAAGCGGGCGATCTGCGAGGCATTGTAGAGCGCCAGCACCGCCACCGGCAGCGCCATCTGCTTTATCTGGGCCATGAAGCTCGCAAAATCCGTGACCCGGAGATTGGTGTCGTAGACGGAGGGAAACCATTGCAGGTAGGAGGAGAAGATGACGATCAGCAGCACGCCGGTGAAGAAGGTCGGCACCGAATAGCCGACCATCGAGACGAAGGTGCCGATCTGGTCGAAGATCGAATACTGCTTGTAGGCGGAGATCACGCCGATCGGGATCGCGATCATGATGCCGAAGAGATAGGCGAGACCCACGACCCAGAGCGTCTGCGGCAGGCGCTGCACGATGAGATCGACGACCGGGCTTCGCGTCGCCCAGGAGAGCACGCGCATCCGCTCTCCGTCGCCGAACTGCCAGCCCGTCAGGCTTTCGAGGATATTCAGCGGTTCATTGACGAAGAATTGCTGCAGCCATTTGAGGTAGCGGATCAGGAAGGGCTGATCGAGGCCGAGCGAGGCGCGTATCTGTTCGCGAACTTCCGGCGGAATGGTGAGCGGCAAATCGCCGGTCGGGTCGTTGGGCGCCAGGTCGAGCAGCGCGAAAATCACGAAACTGATGACCAGCAGGGTCGGGATCGCGAAGAGCAATCGCCGTAGGGTATATGTGAACATTCAAAAGTCTCCTGGCTTCGCGGAGAAATGCGGACGCCGGGCCGGTGCTATTCGGCAGGCCCGGCGAACGGGGTCACTTCTTGCGAGACCAGTCGGCGACGTTCCAGAGTTCGGAATCCCACGCGTTCATCTTCACGCCTTCGAGCGTGACGGAATGCGAGGAGAGCTGGCCGCGATGGATGAGCGGGATATGCGCACCCTCCTCGGTCAGCATGTCGTTGAGCTTCTTGGCGAGTTCGGCTCGCATTTCAAGGTCGGCAGTCTTGGCGAGTTCACCAACCAGCTTGTCATATTCCGGGTTGCAGTAACGCGGAATGTTCTGGCCCTGCCAGCCGTTTTCCGGTGCCGGGACCTTGTCGCACAACCATTCGGCCAGGTATTTTTCCGGATCGGTGCCATCGAAGTTGTTGGTGTACATTTCCACATCGGCATAGAACTTCTGGAAGGTATCCGGGCTTGCCGGATCGCCGCCGAAGAAGACCGAGGCGCTGACATTGCGCAGTTCCGCATCCACGCCGATCTGCGACCACATATCCTTCACCAGTTCCTGGGTCGCCTGGCGAACGGAGTTGGTGGAGGTGGAGTAGAGGAAGGAGAGGCGAACGCCGTCCTTGGCGCGGATGCCGTCAGAGCCGGGAACCCAGCCTGCCTCGTCCAGCAGCTTGTTGGCGCCTTCGACGTCCTGCTTCAGGCACCAGTCATCGTTTCCTGTGGACGCGTAGGCTTCCGGGGCGGGGACGATGTTGCAGGTCGGCCTGCCAGCTTCGCCGTAACCCGCCTCATCGATGATGTCGCGGTCGATCGCCATCGAAAGAGCCCTGCGCACGGCCGGATCGGAGAGCGCGGGATGCGGCCCTGCTTCCTTGGTTGAACGCTTGGAGCCGAGCGCCGGATCGGCATTGTAGTGGTTGAGGTTGATACGCTCGACCTGCGTGCCGAAGGCGGTCACCAACTGGCCCTTGCCGGCGGCGAGCATGGTCGCCAGCACTTCCGGCTCCACCTGCATGTTCCAGGCATAGTCGAACTCGCCGGTTTCGAGCACCGCCCGGGCCGCTGACGCGGCGTCGCCGCCGCCCTTCAGCGTCGCGGTCGCGAAAGCGGGCTTGGCCGGATCGCGGTAATTCGGATTGGCTTCGAAGGAAATGACGTCGTTCGGTTTGAAATCCTTCACGACGAAGGGGCCGGTGCCGATCGGCATGAAGTTGGCCGAGGTGCATTCCGGGGCCCTTGCGCCTACGCAATCCTTGAATTGAGCCGCCTGGATGACGGGCGACTGGGCGCCGACGAAGGCGCTGTAGGGGTAGGGCTTTGGCTCTTCGAAGGTGATCTTGACGGTGTGCGGGTCGACCGCCTCGACGTTCTTGACCCCTTCATACTGGGCAGCCTGCGCGCAGCCGCCATCCGGCGCGGTGCAGTATTTCCAGGTGAAGATGAGATCGTTGGCGGTGAGCGGGGTGCCGTCGGACCACTTCACGTCCGGCTTCAGCTTCCAGGTCATGCTGAGCAGGTCCTGCGCCACGCCGCCGTTCTCGATCGTCGGGATCTCGGTGACCAGCGTCGGGACGAGCTCGCCCTTTTCGTCGTAGCGGGCCAGCGGCTCGATCACCATGGAGGAGGCGTAGACTTCCTTCGTGCCGCCGGAGAGATACGGATTCATGGTCGAAACCGCCTGCCAGAAGAGGATCTTGAGATCCCCGTCGGTGCCCCTCTCGGCCTGGGCGGCGGTTGCGCCGAACGCAAGCGCCGCCACGGAGCCTGCCAGAAGGATATTGAGCTTGTTCATGCGAGTATTCCCCTTTATTTTCTCGTTGGGTTGCATGGTTTGCCAGTCCGGCGCAAGCCGGTGCTATAGCTGTTCGCACTGCAAGGCAGCTTTATCAAGCTTTTGATTTTACAGTGGAATTAACTGTCCTCCCTCCGTTCAAGCAGGTTTTGGCACAGCGAGGATCGCGCCTTCCCAGTCAGGCGTGACCAAATTTTGAGCTATCTAAGCATAGGCCTATTTTCCGTTCAAGCCGGAAAATTGAAGCTTGCAAAAACCCAACTTCGCATCGCAATATCCCGCCAAACAAGAATGGGAAACAGCAAAAATTGCGGAGTTTGCACCTATGCCGGTACTCAATCGCGTCGCCGAAATGCAGGACGAAGTCGCTGAATGGAGGCGCCACATCCACCAGAATCCCGAGATCCTCTACGAGGTTCACGAGACGGCGAAATTCGTGGCCGAGAAGCTGAAATCCTTCGGCTGCGACGTGGTGGAAACGGGCATCGGCAAGACCGGCGTCGTCGGGATCATCAAGGGCAGGCGGGGCGACGGCCCGGTGATCGGCTTCCGTGCCGACATGGATGCGCTGCCCATCCTGGAGACGAGCGGCAAGCCCTGGGCTTCGAAGACGCCCGGCAAGGCGCATTCCTGCGGCCATGACGGGCACACCGCCATGCTGCTCGGCGCGGCGCAGTACCTTGCCGAGACCCGCAACTTCTCCGGCTCCGTCGCGGTAATCTTCCAGCCTGCCGAAGAGGGCGGCGCTGGCGCGCTTGCCATGATCGACGACGGGCTCATGGAGAAATTCGGCATCAAACAGGTCTATGGCATGCACAACGAGCCGCGCCTGCCGGTCGGCCATTTCTCGATCCGCAAGGGCTCGGTCATGGCCGCAGCCGATTCTTTCGAGATCACCATTCACGGCCGCGGCAGCCATGCCGCGCAGCCCCATCTTTCCGTCGATCCGGTGCTTGCCTCGGCCCATATCATCATCGCGCTGCAATCCATCGTGTCGCGCGAGACCGATCCGCTGAAATCGCTGGTCGTCACCGTGGCGACGACCCATGGCGGGGAGGCGAACAATGTCATCCCCGGCTTCGTAAAGCTGACGGGCACGGTGCGTACGCTGCTTCCAGAAACCCGCGATTTCGCCGAAAAGCGCCTGACCGAAGTGGCGCAGTCGACGGCGATCGCCCATGGCGCGACGGCAGAGGTCGTCTATCGCCGCGGCTATCCCGTCACCTTCAACCATGCCGACGAGACCGATTTCGCGATCGAGATCGCCAGCAGGATCGCGGGCGGCAAGGCGGTGACGACGGATGCGCCGCCGCATATGGGAGCGGAGGATTTCTCCTACATGCTCGAGAAGCGGCCCGGCGCCTTCATCTTCATCGGCAACGGCGATACGGCCACTCTCCATAACCCGGCCTACGATTTCAACGACGAGGCCATCCCCTATGGCGTCAGCTATTGGGTGACGCTTGCCGAAACGGCGCTCGCAGCCTGATCCTTCCAACCGTTCGAACAAGGAGAATCCCATGCTGCTTGGTGCAACGGCAATGGAGCAGACCGGCGGCTCGGTCGCGCCTGTGCTTTCGGTCCAGAACCTCACGACCTCCTTCCGCGTCGGCGACGAATGGAAGTCCGTCGTGCGCAACATTTCCTTCGATGTGGCGCCGCGCGAGACGGTTGCGATCGTGGGCGAGAGCGGTTCCGGCAAGAGCGTGACCTCGCTCTCGATCATGCGGCTCCTGCCGAAGAATTCGAGCCGGATCGAAGGCAAGGTTTTCTTAAGCGGACGGGAGCTCCTGGCGCTGCCGGAGGAGCAGATGCGGCATGTACGCGGCAACGAGATCTCGATGATCTTTCAGGAGCCGATGACGAGCCTCAACCCGATCTTCCCGATCGGCAAGCAGATCGCGGAAGCCTTGACCGTCCACAAGGACATTACCAAGGCCGAGGCCAAGGCGGAGGTGGTCCGGCTCCTCGAAAAGGTGAGAATTCCGAACGCGAAAAATCGTTTCGACGAATATCCGCATCAGTTCTCCGGCGGCATGCGCCAGCGCGTGATGATCGCCATGGCGCTCGCCTCGAAACCGAAACTCCTGATCGCCGACGAGCCGACGACCGCACTCGACGTGACGATCCAGGGCCAGATCCTCGATCTCATCAAAGTGCTGCAGGAAGAGGAAGGCATGTCGGTTCTCTTCATCACCCACGACATGGGCGTGGTGGCGGAGGTCGCCGATCGAACTATCGTCATGTATCGCGGCGAAGCGGTGGAAACCGGCTCCACGGACGACATCTTCCATCGCGGCAAGCACCCCTATACGCGGGCGCTTCTTTCGGCGGTGCCGAAGCTCGGCTCCATGAGCGGGCGGGTGCTGCCGCAGCGGCTTCCGATCATCGATGTGAAGACCGGCGAGCAGCAACCCCTCAAGGATGTCGATGATACGGTCGGCAAGGGCAGGACGCCGATCCTCGACGTCAAGGAACTGACGACCCGGTTCGACATCCGCTCCGGCCTGTTCGGCCGCAAGACAGGCGCCGTGCATGCGGTGGAGAAAGTCTCCTTCAACCTGTTCGAGGGTGAGACGCTTTCGCTGGTCGGCGAATCGGGTTGCGGAAAATCCACCACCGGGCGTTCCGTCACGCGGCTCATCACGCCGACGAGCGGCGACGTCACTCTCGACGGCTATGACGTCATGAAGCTCGATCAGTCGAGCTTGCGCAGCATGCGGCGGTCGATCCAGATGGTGTTCCAGGACCCTTTCGCCAGCCTCAATCCGCGCATGAGCATCGGCGCGGCGGTGATGGAGCCCTTCATCGAGCACAATCTCGGTACGAAAGCCCAGGCCCGCGAAAAGACGGCCAATCTGCTCGAAAAGGTCGGCCTGTCGGCCGACATGATGAAGCGCTTCCCGCATGAGTTCTCCGGCGGTCAGCGCCAACGCATCGCGATCGCCCGCGCCCTGATGCTTGACCCGAAGGTGATTGTCGCAGACGAGGCGGTCTCGGCGCTCGACGTCTCCATCAAGGCGCAGGTCTGCAATCTGCTCCTCGACCTGCAGCAGAGCCTCAACCTTGCCTTCCTCTTCATCAGCCACGATATGGCGGTGGTGGAGCGGGTGAGCCATCGTGTTGCGGTGATGTATCTCGGCGAGATCGTCGAGATCGGTCCGCGTGCGGCGGTGTTCGACAACCCGCAGCATTCCTATACGAGGAAGCTGATGTCGGCGGTTCCGGTGCCTGATCCCTCGCGCCGCAAGATCAAGCGCAACATGTCCACCGACGAGATCAAGAGCCCGATCCGGTCCGTCGACTACGTGCCGCCGAAGCGGGAGTACCGGGAGGTTTCGGAGGGGCATCTGGTGCAGGTGGCGTGAGTTTGCCGGGCATCCGGATTTCTGATATCCTTCAATCAGTTGATATCCGGATGACCCGGCGGTTTGGCCAGGAGGAAAAGCTCCGACATGAACGACAAGAACACGATCCGGCTACGCACCCGCGAAGCCGCTCATCTCCAGGCGATCGAGGGAAATCCCCTCGATGCGGAGCAGATCGCCATGTTTGAAATGTTTGCTCGCGAGGGGTGGTCCCAGGAAAAGCGCCGTGCGTATATCCTTGAGCGGGCGCGTGCTGCCGCCACACCTCACGCGGCGGAATGAGCGACCCATACGTCTATCCCGGAACCGGTGTTCTCAGAAACAAACTCGGCATTCAGGATGCCGAGAAGCTTGACTATTACGAGCGCGAAATAGTCACAATGCGGGTGGGTGAGGGCATCCCGTCAGGCAACTTCGACCTTCAGCATCTCAAGGCGATCCATCGCCATCTTTTCCAGGACATTTTCGAATGGGCGGGGCAAATTCGCACCGTCGAGATATCCAAGGGCGGCAGCCAGTTCCAGTTCCAGCAGTATATCGAAACAGGCATGGCGGATGTTCACCGCCGCCTCATGAAATCGGATTTTCTGCGAGGTCTCGAGCAATCGGTCTTCGCGGCCGAAGCCGGTAAAATCATCGGCGATGTCAATTATGTCCACCCATTCCGGGAGGGGAACGGCCGCACGCAGCTGCTGTATCTCAAACAGCTTGCGGAACAGGCCGGGCATCCTCTCGACCTTACCAAGATCGAAGCTGCGGGCTGGCTGGCTGCATCGAAAGAAGCGCATCGCGCTCGTTACGATCTCATGGGGCAGGTGATAGGCGATGCCTTGCGTCGGACGCCGCCAACCGTTTGACAGAAACTCCGAAAACATGGCAGCAACGGGCGGAGGAGAATTTCTGCCATGGCAAAACGGTCTGATACGCAAGGGCGGCTCGATGATGCGGCGCGGGCCGGCTGGCTCTATTATGTGGCGGGCCGCACCCAGGACGAAATCGCCGCGGCCATGAGCATTTCCCGGCAGTCGGCGCAGCGGCTGGTGTCGCTTGCGGTTGCCGAACGGCTGATCAAGGTGCGGCTCGACCATCCGATCTCGGCCTGTCTGGAGCTGGCCGAGGCTCTCAGGCAAAGATACGATCTCAAGCATGCAGAGGTGGTGCCGAGCGATCCGGCCGGCGTCTCCACCACGGTCGGCATCGCGGAAGCGGCGGCGGCCGAGATCGAGCGCTGGCTGAAACGTCCGGACCCGATCATCGTCGCGATCGGCACGGGCCGCACGCTGAAAGCCGCGGTCGACCAGTTGCCGCCGATGGAATGCCCGCAGCACCGTATCGTGTCGCTCACCGGCAATATCGGGCCGGACGGGTCGGCGGCCTTCTACAACGTCATCTTTTCCATGGCCGATGCCATCAAGGCGCGGCATTTTCCCATGCCGCTGCCGGTTCTGTGCTCTTCGGCGGAAGAGCGCGAGACGCTGCATGACCAGGCGCTGGTGCGCTCCACCATCGCGCTCGGCGCCAAGGCGGATGTCACCTTCGTAGGCATCGGCGAACTCGGGGTGGACGGTCCGCTCTGCGTCGACGGCTTCCTGGGCCGCGACGAGATGATGAAGCTGGTGGAGGAGGGGGCCGCCGGCGAGATCTGCGGCTGGATCTTCGACCATAAGGGCAGGTTGGTGGAAAGCTCCATAAACGACCGGGTTGCGAGCGTGCCGATTCCTTCGCGGGAGACCTCGTCCGTCATCGGCATCGCGCAGGGGCGCAAGAAGGTGGTCGCGCTTGGCGCCGCCCTCGACGGGAGGCTCATCAACGGCGTCATCACCGATGAGGCGACCGCGGAGCAATTGCTCTCCATGTGAGCAAAAATTACCGGTTTAAAATCAAGAGATTATGTTTGCCGTTGCGCTGCAGCGACGAATGGAGATTGACTTTGACTGCCCGCTAGTGGGTAATTGCTCATGAGCAAAGCGAATGCTCGTTACTCATCTTCTGGGAGGAAGATATGACATTGAAGACGGTTTTGCTGGGCGCCTGCTCGGCGCTGGTTTTTGCCGGAGTTTTTTCCACCGGGGCTTCGGCCGAAACTCTCACGATCGCGACGGTCAACAACGGCGACATGATCCGTATGCAGGGTCTGACGTCCGAGTTTACCGCGAAGAACCCGGATATTCAGGTCGAATGGGTGACGCTTGAGGAAAATGTCCTGCGCGAGCGCGTCACGACCGACATCGCCACCAAGGGCGGACAGTACGACATCCTGACGATCGGCAACTACGAGGTTCCGATCTGGGCCAAGCAGGGCTGGCTTCTGGAACTCAACAATCTGGGCGATGCCTACGACGTGGATGACCTGTTGCCGTCGATCCGCGGCGGCCTCACCGTGGACGGCAAGCTCTATGCCTCGCCGTTCTACGGTGAATCCGCGATGATCATGTACCGCACGGACCTCTTCGAGAAGGCCGGGCTGAAGATGCCGGAAAACCCGACCTGGGACTTCATCGGCGAGGCCGCCCGCAAGATCACCGACCGTTCCGCCGACATCAACGGCATCTGCTTGCGCGGCAAGGCCGGCTGGGGCGAGAACATGGCCTTCGTCACGGCTCTCGCCAATTCCTACGGCGGCCGGTGGTTCGACGAAAACTGGCAGCCGCAGTTCGATCAGCCCGAATGGAAGGACGCGCTGCAGTTCTATGTGGATCTCATGAAGGATGCAGGCCCGGCCGGTGCTTCCTCCAACGGCTTCAACGAGAACCTCACCCTCTTCCAGCAGGGCAAGTGCGGCATGTGGATCGACGCGACGGTCGCGGCCTCCTTCGTCTCCGACCCGAAGGATTCGACGGTCGCCGACAAGGTCGGCTATGCGATCTTCCCGACCAAGGAGGGCGTGAACAACCACGGCAACTGGCTGTGGTCGTGGAACCTCGCAATCCCGGCAAGCTCCACGAAGGGCGAGGCCGCGCAGAAGTTCATCGCCTGGGCGACCAGCAAGGAATATACCGAGCTCGTCGCTTCGAAGGAGGGCTGGGCGAACGTGCCGCCGGGCACCCGCACCTCGCTCTATGAGAACGAGGAATACAAGAAGGCCGCCTCCTTCGCCGAGCCGACGCTCGCCGCCATGCAGGCAGCCGACATCACCAAGCCGACCGTGAAGCCGGTGCCCTATACAGGCGGCCAGTTCGTGGCGATCCCGGAATTCCAGGCGATCGGCACGAATGTCGGCCAGCTCTTCTCGGCGGTTGTGGCGGGTCAATCCTCGGTCGATGATGCGCTCACGCAGGCGCAAACCGCCACGGTGCGTGAAATGACTCGCGCCGGCTACATCAAGTAGTTCCTCCCGAGCCTGGGTCGCCTGCCTTCGGGTCGGGCGACCCCTTTTCAAACTCTGCCGAAACAACAAGAAAAGCCCGGCCGCGCCACGTCTCCCGCCCAAATGAGATGCGCGGCCAATTCAGGGAGGGTGCAGAATGGCAACGCAGAACACCAGGACTCTGGCGCGGCTCATGATGGCGCCCTCCGTTTTGCTTCTCCTGGTCTGGATGATCGTTCCTCTGGCGATGACGTTGTGGTTCTCGTTTCAGAACTACAATCTCTTGAATCCCGCCAATGTGAGCTTCACGGGCCTGTTCAACTACCGCTTCTTCTACACCGATCCGGCATTCTTCCAGTCGATCTGGAACACTCTCATGATCGTCGGCGGCGTGCTCTTGATCACCGTCATCGGCGGCATCGCGATCGCGCTCCTTCTCGATCAGCCGATCTTCGGGCAGGGGATCGTGCGCATCCTCGTCATCTCGCCGTTCTTCGTCATGCCGCCGGTCGCGGCGCTGATCTGGAAGAACATGATCATGCATCCGGGCTATGGGGTGCTGGCCGATATCAACAAGGCATTGGGGTTCCAGCCGGTCGACTGGTTTGCGCAATATCCGCTGCTGGCGATCATCATCATCGTCGCCTGGCAATGGCTGCCCTTCGCGACCCTCATCCTGCTCACCGCGCTGCAATCGCTCGACAGCGAGCAGAAGGAAGCGGCCGAGATGGACGGCGCCAATTTCCTCAACCGCTTCATCTATCTGACGCTGCCGCATCTTGCCCGCGCCATCACGGTCGTGATCCTGATCCAGACGATCTTCCTGCTCGGCGTCTATGCGGAAATTCTCGTCACCACCAATGGCGGCCCGGGCTACGCGTCAACCAATCTTGCCTTCCTAATCTACCGCACCGCGCTTCTCGGCTATGACGTGGGCGGGGCATCAGCGGGCGGCATCATCGCGGTCATCCTCGCCAATATCGTCGCCTTTTTCCTGATGCGCGCCGTCGGCCGCAACCTGGACCGGTAAGGAGGTCACTTCATGGCTCGCTCAGTCACGACACGCCACAAGGTCACCGCCACGATCGCCGCCTGGATCGTCGCGCTGGTGATCTTCTTCCCGATCCTCTACACGCTCATCACCAGCATCAAGACCGAGCCGGAAGCGATCGCGGGCTTCAGCCTCATCCCCTCCGGCACCTTCGAGAACTACGTCACGGTGCAGACGCAGCGCGATTACTTGAAGCCGTTCATGAACTCGGTCGTGCTGTCGGTGGGCTCCACGATCCTGGCGCTCATCATCGCGATCCCGGCCGCCTGGGCGATGGCGTTTTCGCCGACCAAGCGCACCAAGGACATCCTGATGTGGATGCTCTCCACCAAGATGATGCCGGCGGTCGCAGTGCTCGTGCCGATCTACCTGATGTTCCGCGATTTCGGCCTGCTGGACAGCCGCATCGGGCTCACGGTCATGCTCACCCTCATTAACCTGCCGATCGTGGTGTGGATGCTCTACACCTATTTCCGCGAAATCCCCGGCGAGATCCTGGAAGCGGCGCGGATGGATGGGGCAGGGCTCTGGCAGGAGATCGTCTACGTGCTGACGCCGATGGCGGTTCCCGGCATCGCCTCGACGCTGCTCCTCAACGTCATCCTCGCCTGGAACGAGTCCTTCTGGACCATCCGGCTGACGACTACCAATGCGGCGCCGCTGACGGCTTTCATCGCCTCCTTCTCCAGTCCTCAGGGACTGTTCTGGGCGAAACTTTCGGCGGCCTCCACCATGGCGATCGCGCCGATCCTCATCCTCGGCTGGTTCAGCCAGAAGCAACTCGTTCGCGGCCTCACCTTCGGTGCGGTCAAGTAGGCGGCGCGGTCAAGCAAGGACAAGAACGACATGGGAAGCATAACCCTCAACAAGGTGTCGAAGACCTTCGGCGAAGCCAAGGTCATCCCCTCGATCGACCTCGAAATCCATGACGGCGAGTTCGTCGTCTTCGTCGGCCCGTCCGGCTGCGGCAAGTCCACGCTCCTGCGCCTGATCGCGGGCCTGGAGGACGTTACCGGCGGTTCGATCATGATCGACGGCAAGGACGTGACCGAGAATGCGCCGGCCGAGCGCGGGCTCGCCATGGTCTTCCAGTCCTATGCGCTCTATCCGCATATGAGCGTGCGCAACAACATCGCCTTCCCGCTGAAGATGGCCAAGCTCGACAAGGCGGCCATCGACAGGAAGGTGGAGGATGCCGCGCGCGTGCTCAACCTCACGGATTATCTGGAGCGGCGTCCCTCGCAGCTTTCGGGCGGGCAGCGCCAGCGCGTCGCGATCGGCCGCGCCATCGTGCGCGAACCTTCCGCCTTCCTGTTCGACGAGCCGCTTTCGAACCTCGACGCGGCGCTGCGCGGCACCATGCGCCTCGAGATCAGCCAGCTGCATCACCAGCTCAAGACGACGATGGTCTACGTCACTCACGACCAGGTGGAAGCCATGACCATGGCCGACAAGATCGTTGTCCTGAACCGCGGCAATATCGAGCAGGTCGGCTCGCCGCTGGAGCTCTACCGCAATCCGCGCAATCTCTTCGTCGCCGGCTTCATCGGCTCGCCGCGCATGAACTTGATCGAGGGCGCATTCGCGCAGTCGAAGGGCGCGAGCACGGCCGGCGTGCGGCCGGAGCATATCGGTCTTTCGAAGGACAGCGGCGAGTGGACGGGCAAGGTGACGGTCGCCGAGCATCTCGGCGCCGATACCTTCCTGCATGTGGATGTGGAGGGCATCGGGTCGATCACCGCCCGCTGCGACGGCGAGTTCGGCGTGCATCACGGCGACCGGATCTATCTCACGCCCAATGAGGACCGGATACATCG
The DNA here is from genome assembly GCF_001005825.1 of Rhizobium sp. LC145. Lineage (GTDB taxonomy): Bacteria > Pseudomonadota > Alphaproteobacteria > Rhizobiales > Rhizobiaceae > Neorhizobium. Next base: position 466,358 of record NZ_LBHV01000004.1, on the reverse strand, counting down.
CTTCGACGACAAGGGCATGGCCATCAGGGCCTGAGATTGTGGCGAGGCTGCGAATGCTCTGTCGTCATGCTCGGGCTTGTCCCGAGCATCTGCAAACGGCTCGATTGTCTCGACGTGGACAGATCCTCGGGACAAGCCCGAGGATGACGGCGAGAGGAATGCAACGTGCCATCAAACCGGGGCGTTGCGACGGAGGTTGGGGTGGTGTTGGCCTGTTTTATTGGCCTGAGATTTCTCGGTCCACACTGGAGTACTGATAAATGACTGTGAAGCTTTCGCTGGCGAGCCTGAAGGATGCCGCGGCAACCGCCGCCGTGCCGGCTTATGACAGGGAAACACTTTCCGCCGGGATCGTGCATTTCGGCGTAGGCAACTTCCATCGCGCCCATCAGGCCGTCTATCTCGACGACCTCTTCAATCTCGGCGGGGATCATGACTGGGCGATCGTGGGCGCCGGCGTGCTGCCCTCCGATGCCGCCATGCGCGACAAGCTGAAGGCTCAGGATTATCTCACCACCGTCGTCGAGCAGGACAATAACAAGACGGCCGCGCGCGTCACCGGGCCGATGATCGACATCATCGCGCCGGATCAGAAGAAAGCATTGATCGAGAGGCTCGCCGATCCGGCGATCCGCATCGTCTCCATGACGATCACCGAGGGCGGCTATTTCATCGACGCGTCCGGCCAGTTCAACCCGGCCCATCCGGCAATCGCCGAGGACGGCAGGAACCCGGAGAACCCGAAGACCGTATTCGGGCTGATCCTGGCGGGTTTGAAGCTGCGAAAGAGCCGCGGCATCCGGCCATTCACCATCATGTCCTGCGACAACATCCCCGGAAACGGCGAGGTGACGGAAAACGCGGTCGTGGGACTGGCCAAGCTCTCCGATCCGGATTTCGCTCACTGGATTCACGGCAACGTCGCCTTTCCGAATTCCATGGTGGATCGCATCACTCCGGCCACGGGAACCCGCGAGATCGATATCCTGCGCAATGATTTCGGCATCGAGGACAACTGGCCGGTCTTCTGCGAGGAGTTCAAGCAGTGGGTGATGGAGGACAAGTTCCCCGCCGGGCGCCCCGCTCTCGAAGAGGTGGGCGTGCAGTTCGTGCCGGATGTCGCGCCCTATGAGCATATGAAGATCCGCATCCTGAACGGCGGTCATGCGGCGATCGCCTATCCGGCAGCGCTTCTCGACGTGCATTTCGTTCATGAGGCCATGGAACATCCGCTGATCCGCGCTTTCCTCGCCAAGCTGGAGAAGGAGGAGATCATCCCGATCATCCCGCCGGTGCCGGATACCAGCCTTGAGGAATACTTCGCGCTGATCGAGCGGCGGTTCCTGAACCCGGAGATCGGCGACACGATCCCGCGGCCCGCGCCAGACGGCTCCCACCCGCAGCCGAAAATCATCCTGCCGTCCACCGCCCCCCGGCCAGCGAACGGCCCCGACATCGTCGGCTTGTCGCTCGTCTCGGCGCTCTGGTGCCGCTATTTCGCGGGCACTTCCGACAGCGGCAAGACGATCGTCTTCAACGATGCGAGCGCCGACCGCCTGCATGCGGCTGCCTTGAAGGCCAAGGACGATCCGGACGCCTTCCTTGCCTTCGACGAGATATTCGGGGCGGTCTCTAAATCCGAACTGTTCCGCAAGCGTTTCGCCCATGCGCTTCAAACGCTTTGGAAAGAGGGGACTGCTAAAACGCTCGAACTCTATCTGGCGGACGAGCTCGTCAAGTAACGGTGGAAAAAGTGCTCGATACGGCGGGACCATTGGTGATCTTCGATTGCGACGGGGTCCTCGTCGACAGCGAACCCGTTTCCGTGCGTGTGCTCATGGATGCGCTCCGCCGCAAGGGCCTGATGATCGAAGAGGAGGAGGTCTATCGCCGCTTTCTGGGCCGCAGCCTTGCGACCGTCACCCGGATCATGCGGGACGAATTCGGCATCGAAGCCGACGAGAGTTTCCTCGATGACATGCGTCACGATCTCTACGCGCGCTTCCGAAAGGAACTGCGGCCGATCCCCGGCATCGGGGAGACGCTCGACCGCATGACGTGGCGGCGTTGCGTCGCCTCGTCCAGCCAGCCCGAGCGCATCCGTCTGTCGCTGACGATCACCGGGCTCATCGACCGGCTGGAGCCGGACATTTTCAGCGCGGCCATGGTGGCGCGGGGCAAGCCGGCGCCCGATCTTTTCCTGCATGCCGCGAGCGAAATGAATGCGGACCCCGCAAACTGCATCGTCATCGAGGACAGCCCGGCCGGTATCGAGGCGGCGCATCGCGCCGGCATGGCCACCTTCGCTTTCACCGGCGGTTCGCATGCCGGCGTTCCCGGCTATCGCGAGCGCATAGAAGCGCTGGCGCCCGAGGTGGTGTTTGACGCGATGCCGGATTTGATCCACCTTGTCCAAAAACATTTGGAGGATCGCCGCGAAGCGGGCCTAAAAGGGTCGCGCTAGCCGCAGCGAACAATGGGACAGGAAACAAATCCGGATGCGTGATCATCTCGTTGCGGTCGATATCGGCACGGGCAGCGCCCGCGCCGGCGTCTTCGATCGCGATGGACGCCTGCTCGCCAAGGCGAAACGCCCGATCCTGATGTTCCGGCCGAGGGAAAACCACGCCGAGCACGATTCCGAGGATATCTGGGCGGCCACATGCGGCGCCGTCCGAGAGGCCGTGAGGGAGGCCGGCATTCCGGCCTCCGGCGTTGCCGCGATCGGCTTCGACGCCACCTGTTCTCTTGTGGCGCGGGATCGCGACGGTCATCAGCTCACCGTTTCCACGACAGGGGAGGATCGCCGCGATACCATCGTCTGGCTCGATCACCGGGCGATAGAGGAAGCGGACGAGCTTTCCGCCACCGGTCATCCGGTTCTCGAATTCTCCGGCGGCTCGCTCTCGCCCGAGATGGAGATGCCGAAGCTCATGTGGGTGAAGAGGCGCCTGCCGGAGACCTGGGCAAGGGCAGGCTCTTTCTTCGATCTTGCGGATTTCCTCACCTGGAAGGCGACCGGCTCGGCGGCGCGTTCCCGCTGCACGCTGACCGCCAAGTGGAACTATCTCGCCCATGAAAATCCCGGCTGGAACGCCGACTTCCTGCGGCTTGCGGGCCTCGAAGACCTGAGGGAAAAGGCCGGCCTGCCGGAAGAAACCGTAAGGGCAGGGGAGAGCATCGGCACGCTTGGCGAAAAGGCGGCGGCGGAACTCGGCCTCGACACCGGCGTGCATGTAGCGCCCGGCCTGATCGACGCCTATGCCGGCGCTTTTGGTGTTCTTGGCGGCGTGCTCGGCGGGGTAGCGGATGGGCGAGGCCTCGAAAGTCACGTGGCGCTGATCGGCGGCACGTCGAGCTGCATCGTCGCCTTCACGCATGAACCGAAGCCCGGCCGCAGCCTCTGGGGCCCCTATCACGGCGCGGTCCTGCCCGAGCACTGGCTGGTGGAAGGCGGGCAATCGGCGACCGGCGCCCTGCTCGACCATGTCGTCCGGATGCACGCCGCCGGCGGCGAGCCTTCCGTCGATCTGCATGGGCGCATCATCACCCGGATCGCGGAACTGCGCGCCGAGAAAGGCGGCGAGATCGCGCCCGACCTCCATGTGCTGCCGGATTTCCACGGCAACCGCTCGCCGCTTGCCGATCCGCATGCCACCGGAGTCGTCAGCGGCCTGACGCTCGATACATCCTTCGACGGGCTCTGCCGGCTCTATTGGCGCTCCTGCGTCGGCATCGCACTCGGCATCCGCCACATCCTGGAGACGCTCGAAGGCTACGGCTACCGGTTCGAGACGCTGCACGTCACCGGCGGGCACGTGAACAATCCGCTCCTCGTGGAGCTTTATGCCGATACGACGGGCCGCAATGTGGTCGTGCCCGAGACGCGCGATGCGGTGCTGCTCGGCACCGCCATGGCCGCGGCGGTTGCCGGCGGCGTCCACGAAAATCTCTTTGCCGCCGGCCACGCCATGGATGGCGGCGGCACGGAGCGGCGGCGCGACCCGGCGCGGGCGCAGAAATACGAGCGCGATTACCGGCGGTTTCTCGCGATGCTGAGACATCGGGAGGAGCTGAAGGAGCTGGGGTAGGTGATCGCGAGGATTATTGCGAGCATCGGGTGTCGGAATCTCGCTTAGCCGGCCGTCTTCAAGGCAGGCAAGCCATGGAGAACAACGATGACCATCACCATTACCGCCTTTGAACGCTCCCCCGATCGTGGCAACGGCCTGGCGCGCGACATGCGCGTTCGCTGGGCGCTCGAAGAAGCAGGGCAGCCCTACGACGTTCGCCTTGTTTCGTTCAAAACCATGAAGGAACCCGCGCATCTCGCGCTTCATCCATTCGGGCAGATCCCGACCTATGAGGAAGGCGATCTCGCCCTCTTCGAGTCGGGCGCGATCGTGCTCCATATCGCCGAGCGCCATGGGAGCCTCTTGCCGGACGATGCGAATGCCCGGGCGCGGGCGATCATGTGGATGTTTGCCGCGCTCAACACGGTGGAGCCGCCAGTCTTCGAGCGCGCCCTTGCCAGGATACTCGAGCGTGACGAGCCCTGGTACGAGCAGCGCATGCATGCCCTGGAGAAGGACATACGGAAGCGGCTGGACGGCCTTTCCGGTCACCTCGGCGATGCCGATTGGCTCGATGGTGCGTTCAGCGCCGGTGACCTGCTGATGGTGACGGTGCTGCGCCGGTTGCAGAGCTCGGATATACTGGACGAATATCCGAACCTCTCCGCCTATGTCGCCCGCGGCGAAGCGCGGCCCGCATATAAGCGTGCTTTCGACGCTCAGTTGGCGGTTTTCACCGGCGCATCGACGGACTGACGAGGGGCGCTTTGGACCCGGAGCGAGCTAATTCGCGGATCGCCTTGCCGCTCCGGCTTCTCCCACCTACATCTCTGCGGCCACACACGGAGACGCCGATGATCCTCGACGCTGCGAGACTTTCGCTTGCCAACCTCTTCGCGCCGGAGACGCGCGCCGTCTTCTGGAAGACGCTGGGGCTCACCATCCTCGTTCTCATCGGCGTATGGTTCGGCCTGCGCGAGCTTTTCGCCTTTTATGCCTGGCCATGGCTCGCGGGCTTCTTTCCGGCCACGCCGGATTGGACGGGCTGGTTCACCTTCTTCGCGGCGATCCTCGCCAGCATCGGCCTGGCGCTCGCGTTGGCGCTGCTGATCGCGCCGATCACCGCGCTGATCGCCGGCCTTTTTCTCGACGACGTGGCGGAAGTGGTGGAAAAGCGCGACTATCCGAACGATCCACCCGGCAAGGCCATGCCGCTCGGTGAGGCGATCGCCAGTTCCATCAAGTTCTTGGGCGTGGTGATCGTCGGCAATATCGTCGCGCTCCTGCTGCTCTTCATTCCGGGCGTTAATCTCGTCGCCTTCTTCCTGGTGAACGGCTATCTGCTCGGGCGCGAATTCTTCGAGTTCGCGGCCATGCGATTCCGCCCGCCGGTCGAGGCTCGTGCCTTCCGGTCGAAACATTCCTCCACCGTCTTCATGGCGGGGCTCCTGATCGCCTGTTTCCTGGCGATCCCGATCGTCAACCTTTTGACGCCGCTCTTCGCGGCGGGCCTCATGGTACATCTCCACAAGGCGATCTCCCGCCGCGATCCTTCCTTTAAAGCCTAACCCGGCAGCGCCGAAGCCTCATACATGGCCGCGAATTCGGCGCTCGGCGGGATCGGCTTGACGATGTCGATCAGCACGCCGTTCGGATCGGCGATGATGAAATGCCGCTGGCCGAAATCCTCGTCGCGGATATCCAGCCGGATCGGCAATCCGGCCTTCTTCAGGCGCTCGTAAATCGCATCCACATCCTCCACCTCGAAATTGAGGATGAGGCCGGAGACCTTGCCGCGGCCGTCTTCCGGGATCGTTTCATGGCTGCCGTCGAGGATCGCCAGCGTCACATGCTCGCTCTCCTTCGATTGCAGGTGCACGTACCAATCAGCAGTGAACAGCGCCTCGAAAGCGAAATGCTCCTGATAGAAGGCTGCCGTGGCGGCCACGTCGTCTGTCATGATGACGGGATAGTAGCTCGTGCATTTCATGGCTTTCACTCCCTCGTTCCTTAAGATACATTCGGTCTGTATGTTTTCTTATAAATACATTCTGTTTGTATGTAAATGGGGAAGGAAAGAAAATGCCGCGCAGCAACCGCGAACGCACCGATGCCACCCGCGCGGCCCTCCTTGATGCCGCACGGGCACTTTTCGTGGAAAAGGGTTACGCCGAGACCGCCACGCCGGATATCGTCGCGGCGGCGAACGTCACACGCGGCGCCCTCTATCACCATTTCGAAGACAAGAAGGCGCTTTTTGCCGCTGTGGTGGAGCGCGAGGCGGCGGAAGTGGGCAAGGCGATCGAGGAAAGGTCCGCCGATGCGACGTCGGCACGGGATGCGCTGCTGCAGGGCGCCTCGGCCTATTTCGATGCCATGGCGGTGCCCGGCCGCACGAAGCTTCTGCTGCTCGAAGCGCCGGCGCTGCTTGCCGACGAACCGGCCGAGGCCAGCCTCAAGATCGGGCTTTCCGAGCTGCTTGCGGGCACCGAAAGCCAAAGGCTTCTCGATCCGCTGACGGCGCTGATCTCGGCTGCCTTCGACCGCGCGGCGATCGCCATCGATGCCGGGGAAAGCCGGAAGGATTACGAGGCGGCGATCGCGGCCCTACTCGACGGCCTCGGCCACGCCGATCTGCTGGGGCGGTAGTTCCACCAGAGGGGCCGGCACATCGCAGGTCTTTTCCGGCGATCGACAGAGATCGGCGATGACGCAGCGCTCGCATTCCGGCTTGCGCGCCTTGCAGGTGTAGCGACCATGCAGGATCAGCCAATGATGCGCGTGATAAAGATACTGGTGGGGAATGACCTTGAGGAAATGTTCCTCCACCTCGTCCGGCGTCCTGCCGGGGGCGATCAGAAGCCGGTTGGCGATGCGGAAGACATGCGTATCGACGGCGAGCGTCGGGATGCCGAAGGCCATGGACATCACCACATTCGCCGTCTTGCGGCCGACGCCCGGCAGCCGCATCAGCTCTTCGCGGGTCTTCGGCACTTCCGAGCCGAATTCGTCTATCAGCATGCGCGAGAGCGCGATCACGTTTTTCGCCTTGTTGCGGTAGAGGCCGATTGTCTTGATGTACCGGGTCACGCCTTCCTCGCCGAGCGCCAGCATCTTTTCCGGCGTGTCGGCCACTTTGAAGAGCCCGCGCGTCGCCTTGTTGACGCCGGCATCGGTCGCCTGCGCCGAAAGCGCTACCGCCACCACCAGCGTGAAGGGGTTCACATGCTCGAGCTCGCCCTTCGGCTCCGGCCGCTGCACGGAAAAGCGGCGGAAGATCTCCTCCAGCTCGGCTTTCGAATAGGCGGACTTATACCGCTTCGGCTTGCGGGCCGTAGCACCGTTTGACTTTTGTGACATGCTGATGCTGGATTTGGATTTCGGAGTCGCCATATCCGTCTAATACCCAGCTTGCATGAGGGAAAGCAACGTGGACGTTTCGGAAGACAGGCCTGTTTTCGCCGCCGAGCTCACGCCTCACCGTTCGCTCGGCCGGAAGGGTTTTCGCGTGCTGCTCGTTCTTTCCGGCGGCATCTGCTTCCTCTACGGCGTCTTCTTCATGGCGACCGGCGCCTGGCCGATCGGCTTCTTCTTCGGGCTGGATTTCCTGCTGCTCTATGGAGCTTTCAAGCTGAGCTACTGGTCGGGCAAGGCGCGCGAGGAAGTCAGCGTTTCGCGCACCAATCTGTCGATCCGCAAGTTCTCGCCACGTGGGCGCATGGTGGAGCACCGTTTCAACCCGTTCTGGGCGCGCTTCCGCGTCAACCGGCACGAGGAATTCGGCATCACCTCCATGCAGGTGACGGGCGAGGGACGCGGAACGGATGTCGGCTCCTTCCTCAACCCGGATGACCGCGAGAGCTTCGCCAAAGCCTTCGGCGGGGCGCTCGCGACGGTGAAACAGAAGCTGTAGAAACGTGCAAAATGAGGGAAATCGGCAAGAAACGGGTGGTTTTGACGGTCCTTAGCGATCATTTTAGGGGCAAAGGAGAAAGACCATGAATGCTCTTGCCCAGATCGACGCACCCGCCATCGACGTGACGCCGGATGGCTCCGATTACGAGACCGTGCGCCGCGTGATCGAGATGATCACGCTCGATTATCGCGATCAGCCGTCGCTGGAGGCGATCGCCGCCGAACTCGACCAGTCGCCGACCCAGCTCCAGAAGGTCTTCACCCGCTGGGCGGGCCTGTCACCCAAGGCCTTCCTGCAGGCGGTCACGCTCGACCATGCCAAGCGGCTGCTCGGCAAGGAGGGCCTGCCGCTGCTGGAGACCTCCTACGAACTTGGCCTTTCCGGCCCCGGCCGGCTGCACGATCTCTTCGTCACCCATGAGGCCATGTCGCCCGGCGAGTGGAAGGCGCGCGGCGAGGGGCTCACCATCCGCTACGGCTTCCATCCCTCGCCCTTCGGGATAGCGCTGGTCATGGCGACCGATCGCGGCCTGGCCGGCCTCGCCTTTGCCGATCAGGGCGGCGAGAAGCCCTGTTTCGAGGATATGGCCCGCCGCTGGCCGAATGCGAATTTCGTGGAGGACCGCGAAGATACCGCACATTACATTCGCCGCATCTTCGACCGTTCGAAATGGTCGGCCGAGCAGCCGCTGAACGTCGTGCTGATCGGCTCGGACTTCCAGATACGCGTCTGGCAGAGCCTGTTGAAGATCCCCTTCGGCAAGGCGGTCACCTATTCCGACGTCGCGCGCGATATCGGCCAGCCGAGCGCCAGCCGCGCGGTGGGCGCCGCCATCGGCCGCAACCCGCTTTCCTTCGTGGTGCCCTGTCACCGGGCGCTCGGCAAAAGCGGCGCGCTCACCGGCTATCACTGGGGTCTCACCCGCAAGCGGGCGATCCTCGGCTGGGAAGCGGGGAATGCTTGAGTTTCTGAAATCCCCTCCCCAGCCCCTCCCCACAAGGGGAGGGGCTTGACTGCCCCGTTCTCCGGTCGCTGTTGAGGTGAGGTCGTGCCGCGGGTTTTCTCCCCCCCTTGTGGGGGAGATGGCCGGCAGGCCAGAGGGGGTCACACTACGGCCCTTGTTTCAGCTTCCGCCAGCCTCAACAGCTCCCGTGCCGCGCTCTCGTCGGTAATCAGCGTATTGCAGCCGATCCGCCGGATGGTGGCGCGGATGGCGACCGCCCGGTGCGCCCCACCGGAGGAGAGCACGATGTGCCGGGCCTTCTTCAGCGTGTCGAGATCGATGGACATCACCCGCTCATTGATCGGGTGGGCGATCGACCGGCCTTCGGCATCGAGGAAGTTGAACATGGTGTCGCAGACGCAGCCGGCGGCGATCAAATCCTGAAGTTCCCGCTTCGAAATGAAGCCTTCCGAAAGCGAGGTCGAATGCGGGCCGATATCCCCGCAGCTCACCACCGCAAGGTCGAGGTTTTCTGCCAGATTGTAGAGGGTCTTCAGCCCGCATTCCTCGATCAGCGCCCGCTTGGTGGCGACCGAATCCACCAGGAGCGGCGCGAGGAACATGTAGCATTCCGCATCGAGCTGGCTTGCGAGCCGCCAGGTGTAATCGATCGGGTTGGTCTGGTGCACGGCGACGATCCCGCCGAGCAGGGAAACCACCTTGCAATCCTGGCGCCGCGGCGGACGGAAGCTTGCGAGCGAGGCCGTCATGGTTCGGCCCCAGCCCACCCCGAGCGTCATACCGTCCTGCACGACTTCCGACAGGAACTGCCCGAGAGCCAACCCTACCGCGCTTGCCATCGCCGCCGGGCTGTCATCGCGCGGCGCGGGCACGACGATTGCCTCATCCAGGCCATAGGCCTGTTCCAGCCGGGTCGAAAGTTCCACGCAGCCGTCGATGCCCTCGCTGATCCAGATCTGCACCTCGGAGCGCTTCAGCGCCTCGTCGAGCATGCGGATCACCGTCGAACGGCTGATGCCGAGCCTTTCGGCCACGTCCTTCTGCGTCAGGCCCTGGTTGTAATAGAGCCAGGCGGCCCGCAGCCTCAGCGAGGCGGCGTCGGAATATGCGGTGTGGGTTTCCCGTCTAAGCCTTGCCAAAACACCTCCGATATCTTTCCGCCCTGGCGGAAGCCTCTATCTTTCCCGATAAAGGCCATGATATCACCACAGGTGAAACATATGTCAATTCCGATGTACAAATGTCTTGACTTCCCTGCGGCTCGCAGACGATAGTTTGTGCAGGGCGCCGGGGGAGCAAAATCGCGCGACAGGCGTTTTATCTCCATATCGAGGACTATTCGGATGACGTCGAAACTTGAGCAACTTCGTTCCATGACCACGGTCGTCGCCGATACCGGCGACATCGAAGCGGTCGCACGCCTGAAACCGGTGGATTGCACCACGAACCCCACGATCGTGTTGAAAGCGCTTGGCACGCCGGCCTTTGCCGACAAGGTGAAGGACGCGATCGCCTGGGGCCGCAAGCAGGGCAGCCAGGACGATGCGGTCGTCGCGGCGGTTGCCGACAGGCTCGCCATCGATGTGGGTGCGGCGCTTGCGGAAATCGTGCCCGGCCGCGTATCGACGGAAGTCGATGCCGACCTCTCCTTCGACACCGAAGCGTCGATCGCTAAGGCGCGTTCGATCATCGCCGCCTACAAGGAGCGCGGCATCGAGCGCGAGCGCATTCTCATCAAGCTCGCCTCCACCTGGGAAGGCATTCGCGCGGCGGAAGTGCTGCAGCGAGAAGGCATCGACTGCAACCTGACGCTTCTCTTCTCCATGGCACAGGCAATCGCCTGCGCGGAAGCGAAGGTCTTCCTGATTTCGCCTTTCGTCGGCCGCATTCTCGACTGGTACAAGAAGTCGACCGGCCAGGATTACACCGCCGAGACCGATCCGGGCGTCGTTTCCGTCCGTCAGATCTACAACTATTACAAGGCGAACGGCATCTCCACGATCGTCATGGGCGCATCGTTCCGAAACATTGGCGAGATCGAGGCTCTGGCCGGCTGCGATCGTCTGACGATCAGCCCCGCGCTTCTGGAAGAACTGGATAAGGCCGACGGCACGCTCGACCGCAAGCTTTCGCCGGAAACCTTCAAGGCCGAGCCGCTCCAGTCGCTCGACGAGAAGCAGTTCCGCTGGGCGCTCAACGAGGACCAGATGGCGACGGAAAAGCTTTCCGAAGGCATCCGCCTCTTCGCCAAGGATCTTGTGGCGCTGCGCAGCATGGTCAAGAAGGAACTGACGCTCGCTGCGGCTTGAGCGAGCAGAAGGTACTGAAAGGCAAAAGGCCCGGATCGCTCCGGGCCTTTTCTTTTTGGCGGGATGGCGCCTATGGCCTAAGCTTTTCTGCTGAGGAACAGGCCGGTCTCCTTCCTAGCCTCGAGCACGCCGCCGCCACGTTCGAAGGCTTCGGCAATCGCCTCGCGGAAGGCGGCGAGCTGCGTTTCGCTTGCGCCGTCTCCCGGCGGGTAGGATGTCAGCGCCAGGAACACGTCCTCCGGCTCGGTGATCCGCATGCGTGCCGGATGCTCGGAGAAAGTAACGTTGCCGAACTGAGCGGCCATCAGTTCCTCGGCCTTCTGGTACCCGAAAGCTGCGCCGCCGGGATCAACCGGCGAGCTACCGAAAACGGTCGTCAGTTCGTAGATTTCGCGCATGTTGCCGATACCGTTTGTCGTTACCGCAAGCACGCCGCCGGGTTTCAGGACGCGAAACATTTCCGCCATTCCGGTAACTGGATCGGGCACATGGTAAAGCATGTGCATGGCGATGACGGCATCGAAAGAACCGTCATCGAAAGGGAGGGCGGTGACCTCGGCCTGCCGGCCTGCCACTGAACCGAAGGGCAAGGTCCGGCAGCGGTTCACCGCTTCCTCGACCATGCCGGCAGACTGGTCGGCCAATGTCAGGTCGAGATTTCCGGGCACATCGCCGATGACGGAAGCCCAGAACCAGCCGGGTCCGCAGCCGATATCGAGAACGCGATCACCGGGATCAAGCGGGAGTTGCCGTGCGACCCAGGAAAACCAGCCGATCTCCGCGATCGTATATTCCCTGTTGAGGCGCCCGCGGGCCGCGAGCCTGCGGCTGTCGGCATATTGTGCGGCGGTGCCTGAGACGATCGACGACATGGTTCCTCCAGTCCGAGCGGTAGTTCTTGCGTCGAATCTGGCGGCGAATTCTGTCTTTGGCAACAGGCCTCCCGGCGGCCGCGATTTGGCCGCCAGGAGCTTGGATGGGTCAAGCCGCCTGCGGCACTGCCGTCGTGGAGCCGGGCTTTCTGAGCAGCAGGACCGAAATCGCCGCGATCATGCAGGCGACGCCGGCGATCTGCAGTGCGGGCATGTAGGTATTGAAGTCGCTCTTGAAGAAGCCCGCGCCGAAGGCAGCGGTCGCCGCGCCAAGCTGATGGCCCGCAAACACCCAGCCGAAGACGAGGCCCGCCTTTTCGCGGCCGAAGTTCTCCGCCGCGAGCTTTACGGTCGGCGGAACGGTCGCCACCCAGTCGAGCCCGTAGAAGACCGCGAAGATCGACAGTTCCACGAAGCTGAAGCCCGAGAAGGAGAGATAGATCAGCGACAGACCGCGCAGGCCGTAGAACCAGAAGAGCAGGAAACGGTTGTCGAACCGGTCGGATAGCCATCCGGCGAAGATCGTGCCGAAGAAATCGAAGATGCCGATGACGGCAAGCGTGCCGGCGGCCGTTACCGCTGCCATGCCGAAATCGCCGCAGATCGAGATCCAGTGAGTTTGGATCAGGCCGTTGGTCGAAAGTCCGCAGACGAAGAACGTGCCGAACAGAACCCAGAAAACGGGGTTGCCGGAGACGCTGTACAGGGTGACGATCGGGGAAGCGAGCGTCGTCAGCAGCTTGTGGTCCTGCTTCGGGGGCTTCGAAACCGTCGTTTCGCCATAGGCCGGCAGGCCGACATCCGCCGGGTAGTCGCGCATCAGCAGAAGCACGAGGACCATGGCGGTGGCGATGATGGCGACCGCAAGCGTCAGCGCGGTGCGCCAGCCATAGGCTTCGGTGAGGGCCGCCAGAATAGGGAGAAAGACGAGCTGGCCGGTAGCGTTGCTCGCCGTCATCAAACCGACGACGAGACCGCGGCGCTTCGAAAACCAACGGGCGGCGACGGTTGCGCCCAGAACCAGCGCCGTCATGCCGGTGCCGATGCCGATGACGACGCCCCAGAGCAACAGCAGTTGCCAGACCTCGGTCATGAAGAAGGACGCGACGATGCCGAACATGATCATGCCGAGTGCCGTCGAAACCACCTGGCGGATGCCGAAATGGTTCATGAAGGCGGCGGCGAAAGGCCCGAGCAGGCCGAAGAGCACGAGACGGACCGCCATGGCCGAGGAAATATCGGCGATATCCCAGCCGAATTCCTGGTGCAGCGGCTGGATCATCACGCCTGCCGAGCCCATGGCGCCCGCCGTCGCCAGCATGGTGAGGAAGGTGGTGGCGGCGACCACCCACCCGTAGTGCAGGTTTCTGCCGGCCATCCATCGGGCGGCGCTGGTGGAGATCATCTTGTCGTCCCTTTCCTGATCGTTGCCGCGGCTGCAGCGGGATTTGCGGGTATATGCCCGCTTTTGAATAAAAGAATCAGAGCTCCTTGAGCAGCTCCAGCAGTTGCCTCGTCTTGTCCGGCCCGAGCCGAACCTCGATATCTTCCTGAACGCCGTCCCAGAGGGGCGCGCCTTTCTCGAGCAGATGGCGGCCCTTTTCGGTCAAGGTCAGCATGGCTTCCCGCTGGTCTTCTCCGTGACCGATCGCGACCAGACCCATGCGCTCCAGCACTTTCGCATTGCGGCCGACTGTCGACCGATCGAGATCCACCTTGCCGGCAAGCTCGGTGAGCGAGACGGGCGCCAGCCGGTTGATATTGCGTAGCAGGCTGAACTGGCCGATGTTCACGCCGAGCGGAGCCAGCGCCTCGTCATAGTAGGACGAGACCTTCCGGGAGGCTTGGCGCAGCACGATGCAGTGGCAGGTTTCGCTTGGCATGACGCGGGTATATACCCGCGACTTGAGCTGCGCAAGAGGGTCAGCGCGAACTTGCCGTGCGGGCCGTCATGGTGGTCTTCACGAAAGCGAAGATGAAGAGCGCGGTCATCAGAAGAACGATGGTCGGGGCAGGGGCGCTGTCGAGGAAGAAGCTCACATAGATGCCGAGAACGGAAGAGCCGGCGGCAATCGCCACGGCCGTCAGCAGCATGGCGGTGAAGCGGCGTGTCAGGAGGAAGGCGATGGCGCCGGGCGCTACTAGCATGGCCACAGACAGGATGATGCCGACCGCCTTCAGCGCGCCGACGACGGCGAGCGAGAGCACCGCGAGCAACCCGTAATGCAGAAGCCGGACGGGCAGACCTATCGCCCTCGCATGCTGTTCGTCGAAGGAATGCACCAGCAGGTCCTTGCGCAGGATGACGAGGAAGAGTGTTGCAACAAGCGCGATCAGCCCCGTCTCCACGAGATCGGAAGGCAGGATGCCGAGCATATCGCCGAAGAGGATATGGTCGAGGTGCACGTCAGACTGCACCTTCACGAACAGCACCAGACCCAGCCCGAACATGCCGGAAAAAACGATGCCGAGCACCGTATCTTCCTTGATGCGGCTGTTCTCCTTGAGGAACCCCGTCGCCAGCGCGCAGATCATGCCGGCCACAAAGGCGCCGATCGCAAACGGGATCGACAGCATATAGGCGATCACCACACCTGGCAGCACGGCGTGCGAGACCGCGTCGCCCATCAGCGACCAGCCTTTCAGCACCAGGAAGCAGGAGAGCATCGCCATGGGTATGGCGATCATCAGCGTCACGATGAAGGCGCGCTGCATGAAATCGATCTGGAAGGGGAAGGTCGCGAGATCGATGAAATCGAGAAAGCCGCTCATGATGTCGTCTCCTTGAGCGTCCTGCGCAGCCGTCGGCGGGCGGCCAGCATGCCGTGCTTGGGCGCAAACAGGAAGGCGATCAGGAAGAGCGCGGTCTGCAGCACGACGATGATGCCGCCCGTCGCGCCGTTCAGGAAATAGCTGAGATAAGCGCCGATGAAGCTCGTGGCCGCGCCGATCACCAGCCCCAGCAGGATCAGCCGCTCGAACCGGTCGGTGAGCAGGTAGGCGGTCGCGCCCGGCGTCACCACCATGGCGATGACAAGGAAAGCGCCGACCGTCTGCAGCGCCGCGACGGTGGAGGCCGAAAGCAGCGTAAAGAACAGCACTTTCAGGAAATCCGGATTGAGGCCGATGGTGCGGGCATGGTTCTCATCGAAGAAGGCCACCATCAGATCCTTCCATTTCAGCGCGAGGACGGCGAGGCTGACGCCGCCGATGATGACGAGCTGCAGCGTATCGGCCGGCGTGATGGCGAGGATATTGCCGAGAACGATGGTCTGGATGTTCACCGAGGTCGGCGAGAGCGACACCATGAAGAGGCCAAGGCCGAAGAAGGAGGTGAAGATGAGGCCGATAATGGCGTCTTCCTTGAGCCTTGTTCGCTGGTTGAGGAAGAGCATGGCGCCGGCCGCGAGCCCGCCGGAAATGAAGGCGCCGAGCGAAAAGGGGAGGCCTAGCATATAGGCGCCGGCAACGCCCGGCACGATGGAGTGGGAGAGCGCATCGCCGATCAGCGACCAGCCCTTCAGCATCAGGTAGGCGGAGAGAAAGCCGCAGACGCCGCCGACCAGCGCGCTTACCCAGATGGCGTTGGTCATGTAGCCGTAGGTGAAGGGTTCAAGAAGCGTCTGGAGCATCCGCCTTCTCCTTCGGCTTGTTGCCGTTGCTGCCATAGGTCACGAAGGGGCGCTCGTCGTCGGTGATGACCTTCACGCGCCGCTCGTCGGCATCCTCGTGCAGGTCGGAGCCGCCGAGGATGAAGTGGCGCAGCACGCCGCCGAAGGCCTTTTCCAGATTGGCCTCGTTGAACGTGTCCTCCGTCTTGCCGTAGGCGAGCACGGTGCCCTTCACGAAGACGGTGCGGTCGCAGAAATCCGGCACGCTGCCGAGGTTATGGGTGGAGACCAGCATCACCCGGCCCTCGTCGCGCAGCGATTTCAGGAGCGTGACGATCTGCTCCTCGGTCGTCACATCGACGCCGGTGAAGGGCTCGTCGAGCAGGATGATCTGCCCCTCCTGGGCGAGCGCGCGGGCGAGAAAGACACGTTTCCTCTGGCCGCCGGAAAGCTCGCCGATCTGGCGCTTACGATATTCTTCCATGTTCACGCGCCGCAGCGCCTGGGTCACCATCTCGTGGTCGCGGCGGGAAGGAATGCGCAGGAAATTCATGTGGCCGTAACGGCCCATCATCACCACGTCCTCGACGAGAACCGGAAAGTCCCAGTCCACCTCCTCGGCCTGCGGCACATAGGCGACGAGGTTCTTCTTCAGCGCCTCGCGGGCGGGCATTCCGAGAATTTCCACCGAGCCCTCGGCCAGCGGCACGAAGCCCATGATCGCCTTGAAGAGCGTCGATTTGCCAGCCCCGTTAACGCCGACGAGCGCGGTGATCGTGCCGCGCGGAACAGTGAAGCTCGCCTGCCGCAGGGCCGTGAGGCCCGTGCGGTAGGCGACCGTGATGTTGTCGATCCTGAGGCCGGCGCTGGCCGGCCTCGTCTTTCCCATCATCATTGGGCAAGTCCCTTTGCAATGGTCTCCGAAGTGACGCGCAGAAGGTCGAGATAGGTGGGCACCGGCCCGCCTTCCTCGCTCAGCGAGTCGACATAGAGAACGCCGCCATATTTCGCTCCGGTCTCGCGGGCGACCTGCTCGGCGGGCTCGGCGGAAACCGTGCTTTCGCTGAAGATCACGTTGATCTTGTGCTCGCGCATGGCGTCGATCACGGCCTTCACCTGTTGAGGCGTGCCCTGAGCGTCGGCATTGACCGGCCAGAGGTAAAGCTCCTTCAGGCCGAAATCACGGGCAAGATAGGAGAAGGCGCCTTCGCTCGTCACCAGCCATCGGTGATCCTCGGGAAGGGCGGCGAGCTCGTCGCGGATCGGCTGGATCGCGGCGCGGATCTTGTCCGTATAGGCCTTGGCGTTGGCGGCATAGACTTCCGCATGGGCGGGATCGATCTCCGTCAGCCCCTTGCGGATGTTCTCCACGTAGATGACCGCATTTTCCGGTGACATCCAGGCATGCGGGTTGGGCTTGCCCTGATAGGCGCCGCCGGCGATCGACATGGGCTCCACGCCGTCGCTCACGGTGATGCTCGGCACGTCGCCGAGATTGGTGAGGAATTTTTCGAACCAGAGTTCGAGGTTCAGCCCGTTGCGCAGCACGAGGTCCGCATCGCGGGCGCGCAAAAGGTCGCGCGGGGTCGGCTGGTAGTTATGGATTTCAGCGCCAGGCTTGGTGATGCTTTCCACATCGGCCGCATCGCCGGCGACATTCTTCGCCATGTCGGCGATGACGGTGAAGGTGGTGACCACTTTCGGCTTTTCTTCCTGCGACCAGGCGGCAAGCGGGGAAAGAAGCAGGGCGGCAAAGGCAATAACGAACTTCCTGGCACCCATGGCGGGCTGAACTCCTTTTGCAATTCATTCGCAATCCAAACTAGCGACCTTTTTCGTGCTGTCAATGCTATTGCAACTCATTCGCAAAAAGGAAGTTCCAGAAAATACGAACCGCGGATGAATTAAAGCTTCCTCAATTAGAATGCGGCAGGATCGCTCCGTTCCATGACCTTTGTGTTGCGTAGATTGGAGTTGACCATGCCGGAGTCCGGCCCGTGAATGTCCGGAGATTGAATTTCTCGCGGACGCTCTTCCTCGCCTTCGGCGGCGTTCTCGTGCTTTGCAGCGCAAGCGGAACGGCGGCCGTATTTATCGGCGCCGACCGGCTTCTCGGTCCATCCTTTTCCGGGACGAACGGCCTCAAATGCACCACCGTCCAGACCGCCCGGATCAAGCGGGACGGCACGTATTGGGTGCGCAAATACGTGACGGCGGACAAGCGGGCCGACGGTATGTCGCGGGTGAGGACGGCGTTGCGCGTGGCTCGTAGCGTTCAGGCGCATGAAAAGGCGGATCTCGTCCAGGTCACGGTGCTCGACCCTGCCGGTCCGAAGGACCGAGCGCTGATGCGCGGAAGGATGATCGGCGCGCAGGTCGTCTACATTCCCGATCTCTCGAAGGTGCCGGAAGGCGCCGCCTCGCAAGTCTATACCGCCTATTATCTCGACGGTCCGGCGAGCGAGGCCGGAGAATATTACGGAATCCGCTTCGATCTTCCGCTGGAGGACGTCAAGCCGATGGTGGCGGCGTTTACCGACGATGCGGATTGCATCGATCCGAACGCGGTAGCGGTGACGGCGGAGCATGGCGCGCCGGTCACCGCTCATGGAGAGCCTGTGCCGGGGCACGACGGCTGACGGGAATTCGGGCTCGGGTAGAGCTTGCCGGCGTCAATCGTCATAGGCGCGATATCGCCGGAGCCGCTCGCTTTCGTAGCGTCGTCCGTCGTCGCGGGACACGCGTTTGCGGACGTAGCGTTCGCAGTAGCCGTCTTCACAATGGGTTTCGACCAGCCGCTCCCGCACGACACCGTTGTCGGATGAGCTGTTGGAACTCGAGTTCGACGACTGGCTTCCGGCCAGAGCCGGGCTTGCGGTCATCGCGGCGGCGGCAAGCAGGACAAGCGTTCGCATGACCTTCTCCTTCCATTGCAACATGGTCGGCCTTCGGCGCTGAACCGGCGATGAACGCAAAAGAAAAGGCTCGCGCGCCTTCAGACGCACGAGCCTTCAGTCATTCGAATTGTACGTCTTGCAGCCGAGACCGGCTCAATCCGCCTTGGCGCGACGCGCCGGGAAGAGGATCACGTCGCGGATCGAGGGAGAATCCGTCAGCAGCATCACCAGCCGGTCGACGCCGATGCCGAGGCCCCCGGCGGGCGGCATGCCCTGGTCCATGGCGTCGAGGAATTCGTCATCGAGCTGCTTGTCCTTTTCGCCGCGGACATGGGCCTGCTCGAGCTGCTCCACCATGCGGCGGCGCTGCTCCTCCGGATCGTTAAGCTCGGAGAAGGCGTTGCCGAGTTCCCAGGTGTTGCAATAGGTCTCGAAGCGCTCGACGAGGCGCGGCTCGCCCGGCACTTCCTTGGCAAAGGGCGAGATGTCCTTCGGAAAATGCGTGACGTGGGAAGGCTGGATCAGCGTGCCCTCGACCTTCTCCTCGAAGATGAAGGCGAGGCATTCGCCCCAGGTCCAGTCCTTCTCCACCTCGAAGCCGGCGCCCTTGGCAGCGGCGCGGGCTTCCTCGTCGGTTTTGATCGCGAGGAAGTCTATGCCGGTCGCTTCCTTCACCGCGTCCGGCATCGGAACGCGCTTGAACGGGCCCTTGAAGGAGAGCTCCTTGTCCTGGAACTTGAACTCGGTGGAACCGTGGATGCTCATGGCGAGCTGCGCGAACATGCGCTCCACGAGGTCCATCATGTCCTCGTAATCCGCATAGGCCCAGTAGCACTCCATCATGGTGAATTCCGGATTGTGCCGGGTGGAGACGCCTTCGTTCCTGAAATTGCGGTTGATCTCGAACACCTTGTCGGTAAGCCCCGAGACCAGCGTGCGCTTCAGGAACAGTTCCGGCGCGATGCGCAGGTACATGTCGAGCTTCAGCGTGTTGTGATGCGTCTTGAAGGGCTCGGCCGTGGCGCCGCCGTAGATCGCCTGCAGCATCGGCGTCTCGACTTCCATGAAGCCGTCGTTTTCCATGAAGCGGCGGATGCCGGAAACGATCTTCGAACGCTGCTGGAAGCGGAGCTTCGATTCCTCGTTGGTCATGATGTCGAGATGGCGCTTGCGGTAGCGCAGCTCGATATCGGAAAGACCGTGCCACTTCTCCGGCATGGGCAGCAGCGACTTGGTGAGCATGATGATCGACTGGGCGTTGATCGACAGCTCGCCGCGCTTGGTGCGCCGCACGGTGCCGGTGATGCCGATGATGTCGCCGATATCGATCATCGGAAGCATGTCACGGGCTTCTTCCGGCGTCACATCCTTGTGGGAGAAGATCTGGATCTTGCCGGATGCGTCATGGATGTCCATGAACATGCCGGAATTGCGCGAGGAATAGACGCGGCCGGCGACCGTCACGACATCCTGCGTTTCCACGTCCGCCTCGAGGTTCTGGTATTTCTCCGCGAGTTCCGCATTGGTCATGGTGCGGTGGAAATGCGCCGGATAGACGTCGCCGATCTTCTCGCGCAGGAGCTTGAGCTTCTGGGCGCGGACTTCCGTCGCGTCGGAGGAGAGGGCGGTTTCGGTCTTTGT
Source organism: Rhizobium sp. LC145 (assembly GCF_001005825.1). Classification (GTDB taxonomy): domain Bacteria; phylum Pseudomonadota; class Alphaproteobacteria; order Rhizobiales; family Rhizobiaceae; genus Neorhizobium. The sequence goes on along the minus strand of NZ_LBHV01000004.1, from coordinate 446,075 downwards.
TTCGGTCATCGTGTTTCGCCTTTAGGCAAGTTTGTCTTGTTTCGCCGGTGCGGCTGGCTGGGCTTAACCCTCCCCCTTGTGGGGAGGGTCGGAGCGAAGCGACGGGGAGGGGTTTCCGACTAGGAAAGAAAGACCCCTCCCTAACCCTCCCCACAAGGGGGAGGGAACCCGTCGCGCATGCCTTTACTTTCCTTCACCCACCATCTGCGCCACTACCGTCGCGGCCACCTTGAGCCGCTGGCGCACGACCGAGCGGCCGAGCAGCGCCATAGAGTCGAACAGCGGCAGCGAGCGCGAGGACCCGGACATGGCAACGAAAAGCGGCGGGGTAACGACGCGCAGCTTCTTGCCGAGCTTGTCGGAAACGGCGCGCAGTTCCGCATCGATCGTCTCGACATTCCATTCCAGGATCTTTTCGAGATCGGCCTGCACGGTGTTGAGGATCTCCAGCGTCTCGGCCGGGCTGGTCTTCAGACCCGCGAAGGAGGCCGGCGCCAGGCCGACATCGCTCGAAAGCAGGAAGCCCGCGAGCTGCGGCAGTTCACCGAGCTTGGAAATGCGGCTCTGCGAAAGCTTCAGGCCTTCCGTCAGGCGGCTGTTTTCCGATGCCCATTCGAGCGTGCGCGCCACGAATTCCTCCGGCGACAGCTTCTCGCGCAGCCAGCGGCCGTTCAGCCAGTCGAGCTTCTGGATATCGAAGATCGCGCCGGCCTTGGAGAGGTTGTCCGGATCGAACTTCTCCGCCAGCTCCTCCATAGAAAGAAGCTCCTCGCCCTCGGCAATCTGGATGAAGAAGAGGCCGAGGAAGTTCATCAGCGCTTCCGGCAGATAGCCGAGCGCCGAATAGTAGGAGATCGAGGTCGGGTTCTTGCGCTTCGAAAGCTTGGACTTGTCGGCATTGCGCATCAGCGACAGATGCATGAAGACCGGCTGTTCCCACTCGAAATAGCGGTAGAGCAGGATGTGCTTCGGCACGGACGCCAGCCATTCCTCGCCGCGCGCCACATGGGTGATCTTCATCAAGTGGTCGTCGATGACGTTCGCCATGTGATAGGTGGGCATCCCGTCGGCTTTGATCAGCACCTGCATGTCGACCGAATCCCACGGGATCGAGACATCGCCGTAGACGCCGTCATGGAATTCGCAGTTGCCCTCGGTCGGGATTTTCATGCGGATGACGGAGGCTTCGCCTGCGCCCAAGCGCGCGGTCACTTCCTCGGCCTTGAGGTTGAGGCAGAGACCGTCGTATTTAGGCGGCTTGCCGCTAGCGCGCTGCGCCTCGCGCATCTGTTCGAGCCTTTCCGGCGTGCAGAAACAGCGGAAGGCATGACCCTTGTCCAGAAGCTCCTGGGCATAGGGCTGGTACATCGCCTTGCGGTCGGACTGGCGGTAGGGGCCATAGGGGCCTCCGACATCGGGACCTTCCGCCCAGGTCAATCCCGTCCAGCGCAGCGCGTCGAGCACTTTCTGTTCGAATTCCGGCGTCGAGCGCGTCGCATCGGTATCCTCGATGCGCAGGATGAACTCGCCGCCCATCTTCTTGGCGAAGAGATAGTTGAAAAGCGCGATGTAGACGGTGCCGACATGCGGTTCGCCGGTAGGCGAGGGGGCGATGCGGACGCGCGGGGTCGGATTGATCATGAATTGTCGCTCGATTTCAGGCGCCTCAGCGGCGCGTGCATGCTTGCGGGAATGTCGATTTGGGCAGGCCTTAGCGCATATTCAGCCGCGGGCGTCAAGGTTTTTGGCCGGCATGGCTACCCTACCGGCCAGACATAGAGCAGCGCCGGCACGCTGACGAGCACGATGATGAACGAAAGCGGCAGTCCAAGGCGTGGATAATCGGAGAACCGGTAGCCGCCCGGCCCGAAGACCAGCGTGTTGCACTGGTGGCCGACGGGAGTGAGGAAGTCGCAGCCCGCGCCGATCGCCACCGCCATCAGGAAGGCCTCCGGCTTGAAGCCGAGATTGGTGGCGAAGCTCGCCGCGATCGGCCCCATCACCAGCACCGTCGCGGCATTGTTGAGAAAGGGGGTGACCGCCATGGTCGTCACCAGGATCAAGCCCAGCGCGCCCCAGGCGGGCAGGCTTGCCGCGGCATTGCCGAGCCAGCCGGCGATCAGCTCGCTACCGCCGGTGGTGCGCAGCGAATCCGAAACCGGGATCAGCGCCGCGAGCATGACCAGGATCGGCCCGTCGATGGACTTGTAGATGTCGGCAAGCGGGATGGCGCGGAAGACCAGCATGCCGAGCGCGGCCACGAAGAATGCCACCGAGACCGGAGCGATGCCGACCGCCGTCGCCGCCATGGCGAGCGCCAGGATGACGAGCGGAATGAAGGCGCGGCGGCGCGTGCCGAGCAGCACTTCGCGCTGGGCGAGTGGCAGCAGCGAGAAATCCTGCAGCACGGCGGTCAGGTTCCTGCGGTTGCCCTGCAGAACCAGAATGTCGCCGGCCATCAGCGTTATGCTGCCCAGTCGCTCGGTGAGCCTTTCGCCGCGCCGGCTGATGGCGAGCAGGTTGACGCCGCGGGTGTAGGAGAGCGCAAGTTCCCTGGCCGAGAGCCCTTTCAGCGAGGATTCCTGCGAAATGATCGCCTCGACGGAAATGATGTCGGCCTGTACCTGGCCCCGCTCCGTCAGCGGTTTCCCGGAGAGTTTCAGCCTGCCGCTCGAAACCGTGCGGTCGAGTGCTGCCGACGAGCCCTCCAGCAGCACCACGTCCCCCTCTTTCAGCGTGAGGTCCGGGAAAGGCGACATGCGGGTGGTGCCGCGCAGCACGGCTGTGGCGATGACCTCTCCGTCGCCGAGCTTCAGGAGCGCGCTGACAGGCTTTTCCACTACGGAGGACTGGGCGGTGACGGTGACTTCCGACGTATAGTTGGCGATCTCCATGACGTCTTCGATGGACGTGTTCTGCTTCGTGCGGCTCGGCACCAGCCAGTGAAAGAACAGGAGAAAGGTGACGCCGACGATCGTCAGCAGCGCGCCCATCGGCGTGAAGTCGAACATGGTGAAGGAGGTGCCGGTCATCTCCTCGCGAAGCCGCGAGACCACGATATTGGGCGAGGTACCGATCTGCGTCATCAGCCCGCCGAGCAAGGCGGAAAAGGCCATCGGCATCAGGTAGAGCGATGGCGAAACCCCGGAGCGTCGCGAGAACTGGAAGGCGACCGGCATCATGATCGCCAGCGCCCCGATATTCTTGATGAAGGCGGAAAGCACGGCGACGACGATCATCAGCAACGCAAGCTGGGTGCGCACCGAATTCAGATTGGGGAAGAATTTCTTGATGGCGGTATCGACCACGCCGGAACGGGCCACGCCGGCGCTGACGATCAACGCGCTGCCGACGATGATGACGATATCGTCCGAAAATCCGGAAAACGCCTTGTCGAACGGCACGACGCCCAGCACGACGGCCAGAACCAGCGCACAACAGGCAACGACATCATAGCGGAAACGATCCCAGATGAAGACCGCCATCATCGCGGCGATGACGGCGAAGGCGAAAATCTGGTCTGTGGTCATGCTGCTCCGGGCGGTGAGGAAGTGATGGGGCTGTCGGCGGGATACTTGCCGCTTTTGCGTCGGTTATCAATGCCATGGTGCGTGCAGTCACGTTGCTGGACATTCGGCGGGAGCCGGATAACTTGGCCCGGCCGCATGTTTAATGGAGATTGCGAATGAGTGGAATTCTGGAAGTGCCGGTAAAGCTTGCCGATGGGCGCGAGACCTCGCTCAACGAGTACAAGGGCAATGTCCTGCTCGTCGTGAACGTCGCCTCGAAATGCGGGCTGACCAAGCAATACGAAGGCCTCGAGAAGCTTTACGAGGACAAGCGCGAGCGCGGCTTCGTCATCGCTGCTTTTCCGGCCAACAATTTCAAGGGCCAGGAGCCCGGCACGGATGCCGAAATCGTCGAATTCTGCACCTCCACCTATGACGTGAAGTTCCCGATCTTTTCCAAGGTTTCGGTCAACGGCGAGGACAAGCATCCGCTGTACAAGCAACTTACGGCATCCGGCACGCCGGTGACCGGGGATGGCCCCATGAAAGAGCGTCTGCGCAGCCTCGGCATGGAGGTTGCCGACGACAACGAAATCCTCTGGAATTTCGAGAAGTTCCTGATCGGCCGCAACGGCGAGATCGCCGCCCGCTTCGCGCCGGACGTGACGGCCGACGACAGCCGCCTCGTCTCGGCGATCGACCGGGAACTGGCGCGGAGATAAGGGCTTTTACCCTCCCCTTGAGGTGGGGTCCGGAGGACGGGGCGAGACACGCGGCTCGCCCCTGAGAACCGGAGGTCCGGGGTGGGGTGACCCGTAATATGTGCGAGTAGCGGTCTATGGGTTTTGTCACCCACCCGCCGCTTTGCGGCGACCTCCCCCCTCAAGGGGAGGTGAGAGGCATCAATGCACCGTCGTCTGCCCTGCCTTCTTTTTTCTCTCCCGGGCGTTGCGCGCCCACATGTTCAGGACCTCGACCAGCGCCGAGAAGGCCATAGCGGCGTAGACATAGCCCTTCGGCACATGGAAGCCCATGCCCTCGGCGATCAGCGTCGTGCCGATCATCAGCAGGAAGGCGAGCGCCAGCATCACGATGGTGGGGTTACGCTCGATGAAGTTGGCGAGCGGGGTTGCCGCCAGCAGCATCACGGTGACCGCCGCGATCACGGCGACGAACATGATCGGCACATGCGGAGTCATGCCGACGGCGGTGATGATGCTGTCGATCGAAAAGACGAGATCGAGGATCAGGATCTGTGTGATCGCCGAGCCGAAGGTCATGGCCGCGGTGCCGCCGACCATGTCTTCCTTATGATCGACGGGATCGACGGTGTGATGAACTTCCTTGGTTGCCTTCCAGACGAGGAAGAGACCGCCGGCGATCAGGATCATGTCCTTCCAGGAGAAGGCGTGATCGAACAGCGTGAAGACCGGCTGCGTGAGCTGGACGATCCAGGCGATGGTGCCGAGAAGCGCCAGGCGCATGATGAGAGCAAGCCCGATGCCGATCTTGCGTGCCCTGTCGCGATGCTCGGGCGGAAGCTTGTTGGTGAGGATGGATATGAAGATGAGGTTGTCGATACCCAGTACCACTTCCATCACCACCAGGGTGACGAGCGCCACCCAGGCGGTGGGGTCTGCGACGAGCGCTGCGATATCCATCCAATGTCCCTTTCTCGATCACAAGGCATATTGCCCCGTCCGATTTAAGGATCGGCGTGAATAAGACAAGGGGAAGTTGCGGCGGAACCGCCTGAATTCAGGCTGGTTCCGCCATTTTCACCATTGCGGGTTTCTCGACAGTGCCATAGGCGGCCATGAAGACCTTCACGGCACTTCTCACCACCCGTTCGAGTTCTTCCTTCGGCGGCACGTCGTTGAGTTCGCCGAACAGGCGGAACTTGAAGAACATGCCGCTGGAAAGCTCGATGAACTGGCGCGCCGCCAGGTCCGTATCCTCGACCTTCAGCGTGCCCAGCATCACATGCCGCTCGATAAAGGCTTGCAGCACTGTGCGGATGTTCGCCGGTGAGCTGAAGAACTGCTGACAGAGCCCCGGCATGCGATCGACCACTCCGGTCATCGTCCGCATCGCCCTGATGACGCCGGGCGAGGTGGTGTGAGCCGCAAAGCCCATGCCGAAGCGGAAGAGGCCGTCCTCGACTTCCTCGCTGCCCTGCAGCACGTCCTGCATCGCAGAGGTGATGCGTTGCCGCTCACGCTCCACCATCGCCGCGAAAAGGTCTTCCTTGTTCTGGAAGTAGACGTAGATGGTGCCTTTCGAGACGCCCGCCTCGCGCGTGATGTCGTTCATGCTGGCGGCATCGAAGCCGAGTTTCATGAATATGCGCTTGGCGCCGTCAATGATCTGCTCGCGTTTGGCCGGGTCCTCGCCTGCGGCGAAACGGCCCGGCGGGCCCTGCCCGCAGAGCTCGTCCTTTCTCGTTCTGGTCATGTTTCATGCCCCTTTAACTTTTTCGAACCGATCGGTTCGATTTGCCCTTGATATGTGGTACCGAAGGGCCTATGTCAAGCGGCGCTGAACCGAACGGTTCGATTGAGACAAGCGGTTCGACAGACGATAGCACCTCCGACGACGGTAAACCAAAATGACGTCCTCCCATAATACGGGCGCCCTGCGCGCCGTGACGAATGATAGCGCGGAATCTGTTGAAGTCGAAGCCCGCAAGCAGGCTCCGGCGGCCGAACAGCCTACCGCAGCACCGCCGGCGGATGCAATCGCGGCGCCGGCCGTCAGCCCACCCCAGAAGAAGAAGCGCCGCGGCTTTCTTCTGCCCGTCCTTGTCGTTGCGCTCCTCGGCGGGGCGGCCTGGTACGGTTACAACTGGTGGACCGACGGGCGGTTCCTTGTGACCACCGACGACGCCTATGTCGAAGGCGATATCGCCATCATCTCGCCGAAGGTTTCCGGCTATGTCGCGAAGGTCGACGTGGTCGAGAACCAGGCCGTGAAGGCCGGCGATCCGCTCGTTACCCTGGACGACGGCGATTACCGGCTCGCGCTCGAACAGGCTAACGCCAATATCGAGAGCGCCAGGCTCGCCGTTTCCCGCATCGATGCCCAGATCGTCGGCGCTCAGGCCACGCTGAAGCAGGCCGAGGCGCAGCAGGGCGCGCTTGAAGCGTCTCTCCGCGGCGCCGAGATCACTCAGAAGCGCGCCAGCGAACTCGCCTCCAAGTCGGTCGGCACCACGGCCGATCTCGACAAGGCCAATATCGCGCTGGATGAGGCCAAGGCCAATCTTGTCGCCGGCCAGGCGAATGTCGCGTCCGCTCGCGCCAATATCGAGCTTCTCCATGCCCAGCGCAACGAGGCCGACAACACCATCCGGGTGCAGGAAATCGCCCGCGACAAGGCCGAGCGCGACCTGAACTTCACGGTTCTCAAGGCGCCCTATGACGGTATCGTCGGCAATCTGGCGGTCCAGACCGGCGATCTCGTATCCGCCGGCAAGCGTCTCGCGGCGCTCGTTCCGCTGACCGAACTCTACATCTCGGCCAATTTCAAGGAAACGCAGCTCGGCCATATCGAGGTCGGCTCGAAGGTCCGCGTGCATGTGGATGCCTATGAGGATCGTCCGATCATCGGCACGGTGGAATCCGTTTCGCCTGCCTCGGGCGCGGTCTTCTCGCTGCTGCCGCCTGAAAACGCCACCGGCAACTTCACCAAGGTCGTGCAGCGCGTTCCGGTCCGGATCTCCATTCCGAAGGACGATCTCGAGCAGCAGCATCTGCGCGCGGGCCTGAGCGTCGTCGTCGATGTCGATACCCGTACCGCGCCCGCCGGCGGCAATGCCGTGGCGGCGGTAAAGTAACCGGACGAAGCTTCAAGGAGAACGGCCATGGCAACGACGGCCGTTGCGGGCGCCCCCTCTCAGGCAGGCTCCGCCGATCAACCCATGGACAGACGCAAGCTCATCGCGTTCTTCGCGATGGTGCTCGGCATGTTCATGTCGATCCTGGACATCCAGATCGTCTCGGCCTCGCTCGCCGAAATCCAGGCCGGCCTTTCCGCCGGCTCGGATGAGGTCGCCTGGGTGCAGACGTCCTATCTGATCGCCGAAGTCATCATGATCCCGCTTTCGGGCACGCTTGCGCGCATCCTTTCCACGCGCGTGCTCTTTTCCATATGCGCGGCGGGCTTCACCCTTGCCTCGGCGCTCTGCGCCACCGCGACCAATATCGAGCAGATGATTGTCTATCGGGCGATCCAGGGCTTTATCGGCGGCGGCATGATCCCCTCGGTCTTCGCGGCCGCCTTCACCATCTTCCCGCCCTCCAAGCGCGCCATCGTCTCACCGATCATCGGCCTGGTCGCCACGCTTGCGCCAACCATCGGTCCGACGGTCGGCGGCTATCTCAGCCATGCCTTTTCCTGGCACTGGCTGTTCCTCGTCAACATCGTGCCGGGCATCATCGTCACCGCGCTTGCCTGGTTGCTGATCGATTTCGACGAACCCGAGATGAGCCTCTGGAAGAAGTTCGACTGGTGGGGCCTCATCTCCATGGGCCTCTTTCTCGGCTCGCTGGAATACGTGCTGGAAGAGGGCAACAACAAGGATTGGTTCAGCGACGAGCATATCGTCGTCGGCTCCGTCGTGATGGTGATCGGAGCGGTGGTGTTCTTCTTCCGGGCCTTCAAGGTGGAGTTCCCCGTGGTGGATCTGCGCGCCTTCGCCAACCGCAACTTCGCCTTCGGCTCGCTCTTCTCCTTCGTAATGGGCATCGGTCTCTACGGCCTCACCTATCTCTATCCGCTCTATCTCGGACGCATCCGCGGCTACGATTCGCTGATGATCGGCGAGACCATGTTCGTCTCGGGGCTGGCCATGTTCTTCACGGCGCCGGTCGCGGGCTTTCTGTCGAACAAGCTCGATCCGCGCCTGATGATGGCGATCGGCTTCGGCGGCTTCGCGCTCGGCACTTATCTGATGACCGGGCTGACCCAGGACTGGGATTTCTACGAACTCCTGATCCCGCAGATCCTGCGCGGCTGCTCGATGATGCTGTGCATGGTGCCGATCAACAACATCGCGCTCGGTACGCTGCCGCCGGCCCGCATCCGCAATGCGTCGGGCCTCTTTAATCTCACCCGCAACCTCGGCGGCGCGGTCGGTCTTGCGATCATCAACACCATGCTGACCCAGCGGAGCGACGAGCACTATGCCCGCCTTTCCGAACACGTGAACTACGGCAATCCGGCTGCTCTCGACTGGCTCGACAGCGTCGGCGCCAATTTCGATTCCTACGGCCTCGACGGCGCCACCGCGGCCATGCAGAGGCTCTCGGGCATGATTACCCAGCAGGCCTGGCTGATGTCCTTCATCGACGTGTTCCTGACGCTGACCGGCCTCTTCGCAGGCCTCATCCTGCTCGTCATGCTGATCTCCAAACCCGCGGCGCCGCCGGCCGGAAGCGGTGGCGGAGGCCATTGAATTTCAAGGAAATCCACCGCCGGAGGGCCGCCGCGCAAGCGACGGCCCTTTGCTTTTGCGCGTCCCGCAATTTTTGAAGGGCGTACCTCAGATTTCTGATTTACGTACCTCAGAAATTCGGCTACGAAGGTCGGCGGAGGAGACATGAAGCCCACTGTCCACGACATCGCGAAGATCGCGGGCGTCAGCCTCGCCACGGTGGACCGCGTGCTGAACGGCCGGCCCGGTGTGCGCGAGATCACCCGCGGCCGGGTGGAGGAAGCAATCTCGACGCTTGGCTATGTGCGCGATCTCGCCGCCGCCAATCTCGCCAAGGGCCGGACCTATGCCTTCACCTTCATCCTTCCCGCCAACGACAATTCCTTCATGATCGGTTTGGCCGAGGAAGTACGCGGGGCGATCGCCCGCTCCAGTGCGGAGCGCACCGATATCCGCATCATCGAGGTGCCGCCCTTCGATCCGGCAGCGCTGGTCTGCGCGCTTGACGCGGTGGTGGAGAGCAGGCCGGCCGGTGCCGCCTTCGTGGCGATCGATACGCCCGAAGTGCGCGCGGCGGCCAAGCGGCTGCAGGCGGCCGGTATTCCCGTCGTCACTCTGGTTTCCGACCTGCCGGATTCGGGTCGCGACCATTATGCCGGTATCGACAATATCGCCGCCGGCCGCACCGCCGCCGGCCTCATGGGACGTTTCCTCTCCGGCCGAAAGGCAAAGGTCGCGGTGCTTGCCGGTTCCATGCTGGTGCGCGACCATCGCGAGCGGCTGGAAGGTTTCTCGGCAGTTGTCGGGGGCTCTTTTCCCGATCTCGACATCCTGCCGGTGCTTGAGGGCAGGGACGACCCGACGCTTGCCGAAACGGCGCTTGCCGAAGCATTCGCGAACCATCCCGATATCGCCGGTATCTACAGCCTCGGAGCGGGCAATCGCGGTCTCATCCGGGCTGTGCAGACAAGGCGGGAGCGGCCGGTGGTGATCGCCCACGAACTGACGGCCTCCACGCGCGCCGCTCTCATGGATGGGACGATCGATGCGGTGCTCAATCAGGATGCCGGCCACGAAGTGAGAAGCGCGATCCGCGTGCTGAAAGCCAAGGCGGACGGCCTGCCGGTGATCGCCGCGCAGGAGCGCATTCGTATCGACATATTCCTGAAAGACAATCTGCCGTGAGGCAGCGCATCCCATTAGGAGAAGCACCATGTATCTAGGGCTCGACCTCGGAACCTCCGGCGTGAAGGCCATGCTGATCGACGGCGATCAGAAGATCGTCGGTTCGGCCAGCGGCTCGTTGGAAGTCTCGCGCTTGCATTCGGGCTGGTCGGAACAGGACCCGGCGCACTGGATCCGCGCGACCGAAGAAGCTGTCGCCGGGCTGAAGGCCAAGTTCCCGAAGGAGCTCGCCGCCGTGAAGGGCATCGGCCTTTCCGGCCAGATGCATGGCGCGACGCTCATCGACGCCGAGGACAAGGTGCTGCGCCCCTGCATCCTCTGGAACGATACGCGTTCCCATGAAGAGGCGGCGGCTCTCGACGCCGATTCCCGGTTCCGCCAGATCACCGGCAATATCGTGTTTCCGGGCTTCACCGCGCCCAAGCTCGTCTGGGTGAAGAAGCATGAACCCGAAATCTTCGCAAAAGTGGCCAAGGTCCTGCTGCCGAAGGATTATCTGCGCCTCTGGCTGACCGGCGAGCACATTTCGGAAATGTCGGACTCGGCCGGCACCTCCTGGCTCGATACGGGGGCTCGCAAGTGGTCCGGCGAACTGCTCGCTGCGACCGGCCTTTCCGAAAGGCAGATGCCATCGCTGGTCGAGGGTACCGATCAGGCCGGCAGGCTGCGCGGCGAACTCGCCTTTAACTGGGGCATGGGCGCAGGCGTGGTGGTGGCCGGCGGGGCAGGGGACAACGCGGCCTCGGCCTGCGGCATGGGCACGGTCGGCGAGGGGCATGCCTTCGTCTCGCTCGGGACCTCCGGCGTGCTCTTTGCCGCAAACGCTTCCTATCTGCCGAAGCCGGAAAGCGCCGTCCACGCCTTCTGCCATGCGCTCCCGAAGACCTGGCATCAGATGGGCGTCATCCTGTCGGCAACCGACGCGCTCAACTGGCATTCGCATGTGACCGGCAAATCCGCCGCCGATCTTACCGCCGAGCTCGGCGATAAACTGAAAGCGCCGACGGGCGTCACCTTCCTGCCCTATCTTTCCGGCGAGCGCACGCCGCACAACGATGCCGCCATTCGCGGCGCCTTCATCGGGCTCGAGCACGAATCGAGCCGCGCGGTGCTGACCCAGGCGGTGCTGGAAGGCGTCACTTTTGCGATCAGGGATAATCTCGAAGCGCTGAAATCCGCCGGCACCTCGATCTCCCGCGTTACGGCGATCGGCGGCGGTTCGCGCTCCCGCTACTGGCTTGCCTCGATCGCCACCTCGCTCGGCGTGCCGGTGGATATCCCGGCGGACGGCGATTTCGGCGCGGCCTTCGGCGCGGCACGCCTCGGCCTCATCGCGGCGACAGGTGCGCACCCGCTCGCGGTGTGCTCGGCACCCGAGACGGCCGAGACGATCGAGCCGGTCGGGCCGCTCTCGGAAGCCTACGAGACGGCTTATGCCCGCTACCGGGCGCTCTATCCGGCGCTGAAGGCGCTGGCGCATTGAATTGATCCTGATCGGGAAGGGTGAAGACCCCTCCCCAACCCCTCCCCACAAGGGGGAGGGGCTCCAGTGCCCCGAACTTCGCTTTCCCGAATGGGCAGGCGATGCTCTGGTCCTCTCCCCCTTGTGGGGAGATGCCGGCAGGCAGAGGGGGACTTTTCGTAGTTTAACGAGTTGCCAAGGAGGATATGACCATGAGCACAGGATTTTTCGGCGATATTTCGAAGATCAAATACGAGGGACCGGACAGCACCAATCCGCTGGCCTTCCGCTTCTACAATCCGGACGAGATCGTCGCCGGCAAGCGCATGGAGGATCATCTGCGCTTCGCGGTCGCTTACTGGCATTCGTTTACCTGGCCGGGCGGCGATCCGTTCGGCGGCCAGACTTTCCAGCGCCCCTGGTTCTCCGACACGATGGAAGCGGCGAAGATGAAGGCGGATGTCGCCTTCGAATTCTTCTCGCTGCTCGGCGCGCCTTTCTATTGCTTCCACGACGCGGACGTTCGCCCGGAAGGCAATAATTTCGCGGAGAACACGAAGAACCTCAACGAGATCGTCGACTATTTCGAGAAGAAGCAGGCCGAAACCGGCGTGAAACTCCTCTGGGGCACGGCGAATATGTTTTCGCACCGCCGCTATATGGCGGGCGCGGCTACCAATCCGGATCCGGACGTCTTTGCCTTCGCCGCGGCGACGGTGAAGACCTGCCTCGATGCCACCAAGCGCCTCGGCGGTTCCAACTATGTGCTGTGGGGCGGCCGCGAGGGCTATGAAACCATCCTCAACACGGATTTCTCCCGCGAGCTCGACCAGATGGGCCGCTTCCTCAACCTCGTCGTCGAATACAAGTACAAGATCGGCTTCGAGGGCACGATCCTCATCGAGCCGAAGCCGCAGGAGCCCACCAAGCACCAGTACGATTACGACGTTTCCACCGTCTATGCCTTCCTGCAGAAGCATGGGCTGGAGAAGGAAGTGAAGGTCAATATCGAGCAGGGCCATGCGATCCTGGCCGGTCATTCCTTCGAGCATGAGCTCGCCATGGCGAACGCCTTCGGCATTTTCGGCTCGATCGACATGAACCGCAACGACTACCAGTCCGGCTGGGATACCGATCAGTTCCCCAACAACGTGCCGGAAATGGCGCTTGCCTATTATCACGTGCTGGCGGGCGGCGGTTTCAAGAACGGAGGCACCAATTTCGACGCCAAGCTGCGCCGCCAGTCGCTCGATCCGCAGGATCTGCTGATCGGCCATATCGGCGGCATGGATTGCTGCGCGCGGGGCTTGAAGGCAGCCGCCCGGATGCTGGAGGACGGCGCGCTGAAGAAGCCGCTCGATGCCCGCTACGAGAAGTGGGAAAGCCCGGAAGCCCAGAAGATGCTGCGCGGCGAATACAAGCTCGATGAGATCGCCGCCATGGTGGAGCGCGAAAACATCAATCCGGAACCGGTCTCCGGCCGTCAGGAATATCTGGAGAACGTCGTCAACCGGTATGTGTGAGGGCATTCCCCTCCCCAACCCCTCCCCACAAGGAGGAGGGGCTTAACCTGCCGCGCTGTTTTCCGTGCCGATGGGGACGGAGGCGGGGCGGCTTGTTTTCTCCCCCCCCCCCCCTTGTGGGGGAGATGGCCGGCAGGCCAGAGGGGGAGGTGACTGCTCGCGTCACGCAGCTTGTTTGCCCCCAATCCCATCCAGCTCGCGGACCGCATCTTCCGGCAAGGTCAGCTCGGAAGCCGCAAGGTTTTCCTTCAAGTGCGTGACCGACGAGGTGCCGGGGATGAGAAGGATGTTCGGCGCGCGCTGCAGGAGCCACGCAAGCGCCACCTGCATGGGTGTGGCGCCGAGCCGTTCCGCGACGTTCGAAAGCGTCGAGGACTGGAGCGGCGAGAAGCCGCCGAGCGGGAAAAAGGGCACGTAGGCAATGCCCTCGCCGGCAAGCTGGTCGATCAAAGCATCGTCCTGCCGATGAGCAACATTGTACATGTTCTGCACGCAGACGATTTCGGTGATCTTGCGGCTGTCGGCCACCTGTTTCGCGGTGACGTTGGAAAGGCCGATATGGCGGATCAGGCCCTGGTGCTGCAGGTCCGCGAGCACCGTCACCTGTTCCTCGATCGATCCTTCGGCCGGACCGTGCACATCGAGCATTGAGCGGAAATTGACGACGTCGATGACGTCTACGCCGAGATTGCGAAGGTTGTCGTGGACGGCGGCGGTCAGTTCCTCCTTGGATGTGGCCGGGAGCCATTCGGCATTCGGGCCGCGTCTGGCCGATACCTTGGTGACGATGGTGAGATTATCCGGATAGGGGTGAAGGGCCTCGCGGATGATCTGGTTGGTGACATGCGGCCCATAGAAGTCGCTCGTGTCGATATGGTCGACGCCGGCGGCAACAGCCTCCCGCAGGACGGCAATGGCGGCGGCGCGATCCTTCGGCGGGCCGAAAACGCCGGGGCCGGCGAGCTGCATGGCGCCGTAGCCGAGCCGTTTCACGGTGCGGTTGCCGAGGGTGAATGTTCCGACGGTGTCGAGGGGCATGGTCGTCTCCTTTGCTGATGAGCAAAAGATAGAGGTTGGCGATAGGCGGGATAAGGCGCTACAATTCGGACGGGTTGTGCGGAATAGCGAACAATGAAAATCGAGACGAGCGATCTTGAGGCTTTCGTTGCGGTGGCGCGAGCCGGAGGCTTTCGGGAGGCTGCACGGTCATCGGATGCCAGCGCTTCCAGCCTGAGCGAGGCGGTCAGGCGCCTTGAAACGAAACTCGGCGTGCGGCTGCTGAACCGAACCACGCGAAGCGTCATCGCAACCGAGGCGGGCCGAGGGCTGCTGGAGCGGGTCGGCCCGGCGTTCGACGAGATGGAAGCGGCGCTCGACGTGGTGAACGGCTACCGCGACCGGCCGGTCGGTTCGCTTCGCCTCAATGTGCCCGCCAGCGCCGCCCGGCTCGTGCTGCCGCACATCGTGCCGGAATTTCTCAAGGCCTATCCCGATGTGCGTCTGGAGGTGATGACGGACGAGAGCTTCGTCGATGTCCTGAAGGTGGGCTGCGATGCGGGTATCCGTTATGAAGAGCGGCTGGAGCAGGACATGATCGCCGTGCCGATCGGCCCGAGGGTTCAATGTTTTGCCGCCGCCGCATCGCCCGCCTATCTTGACCGTCACGGGCGGCCCGAGCATCCGCGTGATCTTTTGCGCCATACCTGCCTGCGTCACCGCTTCGCCAGCGGCCGGATGCCCCCCTGGGAATTCGAGAAGGATGGCGAGCTCGTCGTCGTCGATCCGACCGGTCCGCTCATCGTCCAGGCGGGGGGAGCAAGTGATCTCGCCATCGACGCGGCCGTGTCGGGGCTCGGCGTCGTGGCCCTGTTCGAGGAATGGCTGCGTCCGCACCTCGACAGCGGAGCACTGGAGCCGGTTCTGGAACCCTGGTGGCTGCGTTTTTCAGGCCCGTTCCTCTACTATCCGGGGCGGCGGCTGGTGCCGGCGCCGCTTAGGGCATTCATCGACTTCATCAAGGCACACCACGCATAGACAGTCCCTTCGCGCTCCGACGAATTGGGGATGTAGTCGCAAGCACAAACCTGCTTTACGTACCTCAGAAACTAGGTTAGCGTCTAATTCCGATGGGAGGAGTATTGGTGAAGGTAATCGATTACATTGATGCCGGCGTGGACGTCGCGACCGGGTGTCCGAAGTCGTGCGGGCGCTATTTTCGCGGTGGCCGGGCATGACTGCGGCGATCTCGCACGACAGCGCTCCGCTTCTGGAGGCGGTCGGCCTTTCCAAGACCTTTGGCATCGTGGAAGTGCTGCGCGACATCGGCCTGACTGTCAAGGCAGGTGAGGTTCACGCCATCATCGGCGAGAACGGTGCGGGCAAATCGACGCTGATGAAAATTCTTGCCGGCAACCAGCCGCCGACGCGCGGCGAGATGCGGATGGATGGTCAGCCGGTTACCTTTTCCGGTCCGGTGGATGCCGAAAACCGCGGCATCGTGCTGGTGCATCAGGAAATCCTCCTCGCGCCCGACCTCACGGTCGCGCAGAACATCTATCTCGGCCGGGAACTCAAAAAGGGCCTGACGGTGGACGACCGCGCCATGAACGAGAGCGCGGCAAAGGCGATCCGCGATCTCGGCGGCGATATCGATCCGAACGCCATCGTCTCGCGGCTGTCGATCGCCCAGCGCCAGCTCGTGCAGATCGCCCGCGTGCTGCTCGTGCCGCATCGGGTCGTGATCTTCGACGAGCCGACCGCGTCGCTGACGCCGCACGAGACCGAGGCGCTGCTCAAGGTCATCAAGGATATCCGCGCCAAGGGCGTCGCCGTCCTCTACATTTCTCACCGCCTGCCGGAGGTGAAGGAGATCGCCGACCGCGTGACGGTGCTGCGCGACGGCCGACTCGTCGCCTCGCACGATGCGAGCGAACTGGAGCCCGCCGACATGGCGCGGCTGATGGTCGGGCGCGACGTCGCCAAGCTTTATCCGGATCGTCATGCCGGCGTTGCGCGCGAAGTGGTGCTGGAAGTCGAGCATCTCGACGTTCCCGGCTATGCGCAGGATGCGTCCTTCCAGCTCCGCAAGGGTGAAATTCTCGGCTTTGCCGGTCTCGTCGGCGCCGGGCGCACGGAGCTGATGGAAGGTCTCGTGGGCTTGAGGCCGAGCCGCGGCACGGTTCGTCTCAACGGCAAGCCGATCAGTTTCCAGGATGTGCATGCGAGCCTGAAGGCGGGCATCGCCTACCTTTCGGAAGATCGGAAGGGCAAGGGCCTGCTGCTGACGAAGGACCTGCGCGTCAACCTGACGCTCGCCTCGCTCGGCAAGTTCGTCAACGCCCTCCAGATCGACCGCAAGCGCGAGAGCGATGCGCTCGACGAGGCGATCCGCGAATTCGATATCCGCACCGGCCGGAAGGATATTCTCGCTGGCCAGCTTTCGGGCGGCAACCAGCAGAAGCTGTTGCTCGCCAAGATGATGATGCTCGATCCCTCGATCGTCATTATCGACGAGCCGACGCGCGGCATCGACATCGGCAACAAAGAACAGATCTATAAATTCATCGCCAAACTCGCGGAGGAGGGGCGCTCGATCATCGTGGTCTCCTCCGAAATGCAGGAACTGATCGGCATCTGCGACCGCATCCTGGTCATGCGGTCCAGCCGGATCGTCGGCGAAGTCACGGGAGACCATATGAACGAGAATGAGATCGTGGTGCTGGCAACGGGCGTGAAGACCGGGGAGGCCGCGTGATGACCACCGCCGCCACCGAAACAGCCAAGGCGCCGAAGACCTCGCGGGATTGGGACATGGCCGCGATCGCGCCCTTCATCGCGCTCGCGCTGCTCCTCATCCTCGGCTATTTCGCCAATCCGAACTTCGTTTCGGTCGCCAATATCCTCAACGTCGTCACCCGCAGCGCCTTCATCGCCATCATCGCGCTCGGGGCGACCTATGTCATCTCGTCGGGCGGGCTCGATCTTTCGGTCGGCTCCATGGTCGCCTTCGTTGCGAGCCTGATGATCCTGTTCCTGAACGCAGCGCCGATCGCCGATCCGATGATGCTGCTGATCGCGGGCATGCTGCTGGCCCTTCTGCTGGGTGCTGCCTGCGGCCTTTTCAACGGTCTGATCACCACCGTGGGCAGGATCGAGCCCTTCATCGCCACGCTCGGCACGATGGGCATCTATCGCGGGCTCACCACCTGGCTTTCCCAGGGCGGCGCCATCACGCTGCGCGACCGCGAGCTGCAAGCGCTCTACCGCCCGGTCTATTTCGGAGACATCTTCGGCGTTCCCGTGCCGATCGTGGCGATCTTCGTCACAGCCGCGCTCGCCGCCTTCGTGCTCTACCGCACGCGCTATGGACGGCACGTGATCGCGGTGGGCTCCAACGAGGACGTCGCGCGCTATTCCGGCATCTCGGTCAGGAAGGTGCGCACCATCGCCTATGTCATCCAGGGCCTCTGCGTCGCTGTCGCCGTGCTGCTCTACGTCCCGCGCCTCGGTTCCACATCCGCCACCACCGGCATCCTGTGGGAGCTGCAGGCGATCACGGCGGTCGTCGTAGGCGGCACGGCGCTGCGCGGCGGGGTCGGGCGCATCTGGGGCACGGTCTGCGGCGCCTTCATCCTGGAGATCGTCGGCAACATCATGCTGCTTTCGAACTTCGTCAGCGAATACCTGATCGGCGCAATTCAGGGGGCGATCATCATCATCGCCATGCTCGTGCAGCGGTCGCTGATGCGCAGATCATAAGAGACAGGCCGGGCGGATCGGGGGCGCCTGGCTCAAGTATCGAATACCCCGCAAAACATCTTGGGAGAGAGAACATGCGTAGAAGAACTTTCGGGCTGGCCGCCGCCGCGCTTGCCGCTTCGGTTGCCCTCGGCCCCAGCCTCGGCTGGGCGCAGGAGGAAAAGAAGGTGACGATCGGCGTCTCCATTCCGGCCGCCGACCACGGCTGGACGGCCGGCGTCGTCTTTCATGCCGAACGCGTCGCCAAGCTTCTGATGGAAGAGCATCCAGGCCTCAACGTCATCGTCAAGACCTCCGCCGATCCGGCGAGCCAGGCGAATGCCGTGCAGGACCTTGCCGTCCAGGGCATCAATGCCCTCGTCATCCTGCCGACGGACCCGGATCAGCTCGTCAACGCCATCCAGCAGGTCAAGGACGCCGGCACCTATGTCGCTCTTGTCGACCGCGCGCCGAGCGTCAACGACAACACGATCCGCGACCTCTATGTGGCCGGCAACAACCCGGCTCTCGGCCGCGTGGCGGGCCAATACATCGCCAAGACCACGCCGGAGGCTGAGGTCGTCGTCATCCGCGGCCTGCCGATTCCGATCGACCAGCAGCGCCAGGACGGCTTCGATGAAGGTATCAAGGGCTCGAACGTCAAGGTTCTGGAGCGCCAGTACGGCAACTGGAACCGCGACGACGCCTTCCGCGTCATGCAGGACTACCTCACCAAGTATCCGAAGATCGACGTGGTCTGGGCTCAGGACGACGACATGCTGGTCGGCGTGCTCGAAGCCATCCAGCAGGCGAACCGCAGCGACATTCAGTATGTCGTCGGCGGCGCAGGCTCGAAGGACATGGTGAAGCGGGTCATCGACGGGGACAAGATGGTGCCGGTCGATGTTCTCTATCCGCCGGCGATGGTGGCGACCGCCATGCAGCTCACCGCCGCCAATTTCTACGATCAGGTTCCGGTCAGCGGCGAATACATCCTCGACGCCACGCTGGTGACCAAGGACAATGCCGAGCAGTTCTACTTCCCGGATTCTCCGTTCTGATGAAATCTCGGGGCGCGCACGGCCTTCGTGCGCGCCCTCTTTCGATCATTCCTTTCCAGTCATCCGCCAGCCGCTTGTTTCGGCGCACGGCATTTTCGCGATCCTCCCGATCATCGCGTTTCAGACGAGGAGAAACATCATGAAGACGATCAAGGGCCCGGCCATTTTCCTCGGCCAGTTCGCGGGCGATGCAGCCCCGTTCAATACCTGGGACGGCATCACCAAATGGGCCGCCGAGAAGGGCTATGTCGGCGTGCAGGTGCCGACCTGGGCGAGCCAGCTCATCGACCTGAAAAAGGCCGCCACCTCGAAGGATTATTGCGACGAATTCGCCGGCATCGCCCGCCAGAACGGCGTCGAGGTGACCGAGCTTTCCACCCATCTTCAGGGCCAGCTCGTGGCCGTGCACCCGGCCTATGACGAGGCCTTTGACGGCTTCACCGTACCGGAGATGCGCGGCAATCCGAAGGCGCGCCAGGAATGGGCCGTCGATCAGGTGAAGATGGCGCTTACCGCCTCGAAGAACCTCGGCATCAAGGCGCATGCGACCTTTTCCGGCGCGCTCGCCTGGCCCTTCATCTATCCCTGGCCGCAGCGCCCGGCCGGTCTCGTGGAAACTGCTTTCGACGAACTCGCCCGCCGCTGGACCCCGATCCTGAATCATGCGGACGAATGCGGCGTCGACGTCTGCTACGAGATCCATCCGGGCGAAGACCTGCATGACGGCGTCACCTTCGAGATGTTCCTGGAGCGGGTGAAGAATCATTCCCGCGCCAACATGCTCTACGACCCGTCGCACTACGTGCTGCAGTGCCTCGATTATCTGGACAACATCGACATCTACAAGGACCGGATCAAGATGTTCCACGTCAAGGACGCGGAATTCAATCCGACCGGCCGGCAGGGCGTCTATGGCGGTTATCAGGGCTGGGTGCAGCGGGCGGGGCGCTTCCGCTCGCCGGGCGACGGACAGGTGGATTTCGGGTCGATCTTCTCCAAGATGGCGGCGAACGATTTCGACGGCTGGGCCGTGGTCGAATGGGAATGCGCTTTGAAGCATCCGGAAGACGGCGCGCGCGAGGGCGCCGAGTTCGTCAAGGCGCATATCATCCGCGTCACCGAAAAGGCCTTCGACGACTTCGCCTCCGGCGGCACGGACGAAGCGGCCAACCGGCGGATGCTGGGGCTTTAAAGAAGAATTCCCCTCCCCAACCCTTCCCCACAAGGGGGAGGGGCTTAACCTGCCGCACCGTTGTTGCCTAGGGCAGAGACAGTGCCGCGAGTTTTCTCCCCCCTTGTGGGGGAGATGGCCGGCAGGCCAGAGGGGGAATCTTCCTCGCAAACAAGAGGTTCAGGAGAGGATATTTCATGGCAATCGAAGGTAAGGACGAACAGGCGCGCGAGCCCCGCATTAGGCTCGGCATGGTGGGCGGCGGAGCGGGCGCCTTCATCGGCGCGGTGCACCGCATGGCCGCAAGGCTGGACGACCAGTTCGATCTGGTGGCGGGAGCGCTTTCCTCCACGCCGGAAAAGGCGATCGCTTCCGGCCGCGATCTGGGGCTCGATCCCGCCCGCACCTATGGCAGCTACAAGGAAATGGCGATCCGCGAGGCGCGGCTGAAGAACGGCATCGAGGCCGTATCGATCGTCACGCCCAATCATGTGCACTACGAGGCCGCGAAGGAATTTCTCCGGCGCGGCATCCATGTGATCTGCGACAAGCCGCTCACCTCCAATCTCACTGACGCGAAAAAGCTCAAGAAGGTGGCGGACGAGAGCGATGCGCTCTTCATCCTCACCCATAACTACACCGGTTATCCGATGGTGCGTCAGGCCCGCGAGATGATCGCCAACGGCGATCTCGGCAAGATCCGCGTCGTGCAGGTGGAATATCCGCAGGACTGGCTGACGGAAGCTGTGGAACAGACCGGCGCCAAGCAGGCCGTGTGGCGTACCGATCCGGCGCAGTCGGGGGTGGGCGGTTCGACCGGCGATATCGGCACGCATGCCTATAACCTCGCCTCCTTCATCACGGGGCTGACGCTCGAAAGCCTCGCCGCCGATCTCGACAGCTTCGTGGAGGGCCGCAGGCTCGATGACAACGCGCATGTGCTGCTGCGCTTCGAAGGCGGTGCCAAGGGCATGCTCTGGTGCAGCCAGGTGGCGCCCGGCCATGAGAACGGCTTGAAGATCCGCGTCTATGGCACCAAGGGCGGCATCGAATGGGTGCAGGCCGATCCGAACTATCTGTGGTTCACGCCGTTCGGCGAGCCGAAGCGGCTCATCACCCGCAACGGCGCGGGTGCAGGTGCGGCCGCCGCCCGCGTCTCCCGCATTCCGTCCGGCCATCCGGAAGGCTATCTCGAAGCCTTCGCGACGATCTATACGGAAGCCGCCCACGCCATCAACGCGAAGAAGAAGGGCGCCAAGCTGGACAAGGGCGTCATCTACCCGACCGTCGACGACGGCGTTAAGGGCGTCGCCTTCGTCGAGGCCTGCGTGGCCTCCTCGAAGAAGAACGGGGCCTGGGTGAAGGTTTGAGAGCGTTATGCGGTGTCGTTGCGTTACGCATGACACCGTCATTCCTGTGCTTGTCACAGGAATCCAGCGCGCCCAAGTCTTTGGGCGCGAGAGACCCATTGGATAAATGAATTCATTCACGGCGCAGACGCGCCGTGGCTGGATCCCTGTGACAAGCACAGGGATGACGGAGAATAGGCCGTGCTCACCCCTGCAACGTTGCAGAAATCTCCGCCGCAAACCTGTACAACCGCGCTCTCGTTGATTAAATCGCCGCTGGAACGCCGGTTTTCCGGCAACGAACAGAGAGGCAGGCACCATGATCGATCCCAAGACCCTCGCCTCCCGCTTTCCCGGCGATTTCCTGTTCGGCGTGGCCACGGCCTCCTATCAGATCGAAGGGGCCGCCAAGGCGGATGGCCGCAAACCCTCCATCTGGGACGCCTTCTCCAACATGCCGGGGCGCGTCTACAATCGTCATAACGGCGATGTCGCCTGCGACCATTACAATCGCTGGGAGGAGGATCTCGATCTCATCAGCGAGATGGGCGTGGCAGCCTACCGGTTCTCCATTGCCTGGCCGCGCATAATTCCTGACGGCATCGGCCGGGTGAACGAAAAAGGGCTCGATTTCTACGACCGGCTGCTCGACGGCTGCAAGGCGCGCGGCATCAAGACCTATGCGACGCTCTATCATTGGGACCTGCCGCTGGCATTGATGGGCGAGGGTGGCTGGACGGCCCGCTCCACGGCCTATGCCTTCCAGCGCTATGCGAAAGTGGTCATGGCGCGGCTCGGCGACCGGCTGGATGCGGTCGCCACCTTCAACGAACCCTGGTGTTCGGTCTGGCTCTCCCATCTCTACGGCGTGCATGCACCCGGCGAGCGCAATATGGAAGCGGCGCTTGCGGCCATGCACACCACTAACCTCGCGCACGGCCTCGGCGTCGAGGCGATCCGCCATGTGGCGCCGAACGTGCCGGTCGGGCTGGTGCTGAATGCCCATTCCGTCATCGCGGGCAGCGAGAGCGCGGAAGACAAGGCGGCGGCCGAACGCGCCTTCGATTTCCACAACGGTTCCTTCTTCGATCCGGTCTTCAAGGGAGAGTATCCGGCAAGTCTCGTGGAGGCTCTGGGTGACCGAATGCCTCCGGTGGAGGAGGGCGATCTCGACGTGATCAGCCAAAAGCTCGACTGGTGGGGCCTCAACTATTACACGCCGATGCGCGTCCTTGCCGATCCCGCGGAAGGCGCGGAATTCCCCGCGACGACACCGGCGCCCTTCGTCGCCGAAACGGTCACCGATATCGGCTGGGAGGTCTATTCGCCGGCGCTGAAGTCGCTGGTGGAGGAGCTTTATCGCCGCTACGACCTGCCGGATTGTTACATCACCGAAAACGGCGCGTGCTATAACATGGGCGTGGTGGATGGCGAGGTGGACGACCAGCCGCGGCTGGACTACTACGCCGAGCATCTTTCGGTCGCCGCCGATCTCGTTGCGGACGGTTATCCGCTGCGCGGCTATTTCGCCTGGAGCCTGATGGACAATTTCGAATGGGCGGAAGGCTATCGCATGCGCTTCGGCCTCGTGCACGTGGACTACGGCACCCAGGAGCGCACCGTCAAGAAAAGCGGCAAGTGGTATCGCGAGCTTGCCTCGCAGTTCCCGAAGGGCAACCACTAAGCAATTCCAGGAAAAGTGGGAACCGGTTTTCCGTCCGAAATTGCGTAAGCAAACGGGCGCACTCGCGCTTGCGAGAAGATTTTTCCTGATTTCGCGTTGAAAGGGAAAAACATCCCTGTCAAAATAAACGGACTGCGGGCATCTATGCGGCAGAAACGAGGCCGCTCCGGCCCCTTGAAGTGAAAGCCGACTTGATGCTCCGGAACATTGTCTGTCATCGAATGTGCAGCCTGCTTGGCTAAAGCATGCAGGAGCGGTTACAAAGCCGCCGAGTGACCAGACCCAATCCGTGAGTACCAGATGACGATCCAATTTGCAGCGGTTCGATCCGCGCCGGCCGAGGCGGGTGCCAGGCCAATGGTGGCATTCGAAGCCGTGACCAAGCGCTTCGGAAGCGGCGACGACGAAAACCAGTTCACCGCCCTCGACGGCATCGACCTTACGATCGCGCGGGGCGCCATCACCGGCATCATCGGTCGTTCGGGCGCGGGCAAGTCCACGCTCATCCGCCTCGTCAATGGCCTTGAAAAGGCGACCTCCGGCCGCGTGGTGGTGGATGGCGTCGAGGTGGGCGAACTCGGCGAAACCGGCCTCAGGGACCTGCGCCGCCAGGTCGGCATGATCTTCCAGCACTTCAACCTGCTGTCCTCCCGCACGGCCTTCGATAACGTGGCGCTGCCGCTCGAGATCGCCGGCATGGATCGGCAGAAGATCAGGGACCGCGTCGGTCCGCTCCTCGAACTCGTCGGGCTCGGAGACAAATCCGGCCGCTATCCGGCGGAGCTATCCGGCGGCCAGAAGCAGCGCATCGGCATCGCCCGTGCGCTCGCCACTGAGCCGAAGCTCCTACTCTCCGACGAGGCGACCTCCGCGCTCGATCCGGAAACCACCCAGTCCATTCTCGACCTTCTCAAGCAGATCAATGCCGAGCTCGGCCTGACCGTGCTGCTCATCACCCATGAAATGGAGGTGGTGAAGACTATTGCCTCCGATGTCGCGGTGATCGACCGCGGCAAGATCGTCGAGGCGGGCCGTACCTTCGATGTCTTCACCGGCGCAAAGCACGAGACCACGCGGGCGCTGCTTTCGGCAGCGCTCGGAACCAAGCTGCCGGAATGGCTTCGCCCCAATTTGAAGCCGGAGCCTTCTGCCGGCGACCGTATCGTGGTGCGGCTGATTTTCTTCGGCACGACGGCCTTTCAGCCCCTGACGGGGCGGCTGGTCACCGAACTTGGCGCCGACGTCAACATACTGGCGGGAAGCATCGAAGAGATTGCCGGCGAGCCCTATGGTTCGCTCGTCGTGGCGTATCCCTCCGATCCCGATGTGCTGGAGCGCGCCAACCGCTTCTATGCCGAAACCGGCCTTGCCACGGAGGTGCTCGGCTATGTCGCTTGAGATGCTCGTCAATCTGCTTACGAAATCGCTTGGGCAGACGCTGCAGATGGTCGCGATCGCCGGCCTCATCGGCTCGCTGATCGGGCTGCCGATCGGCGTCTTCCTGGCCACCAGCGGCAAGGGCGAACTCTTTCCCGCACCCGTCACCAACCGGGTGATGGGCCTCATCATCAATGCCGCCCGCTCTACGCCGTTCATCATCCTGGTGGTGGCGATCATTCCGTTCACGCGTCTCGTCACCGGTACGTCGATCGGCACCAATGCGGCGATCGTGCCGCTCACCATCGCCACCGTTCCCTTCTTCGCGCGGCTGGTCGAGGCATCAATCCGCGAGATCGACAAGGGACTGATCGAGGCCGCGCGCGCCATGGGCGCCACGCCCGTCCAGATCGTCTTCAAGGTGCTGCTTGCCGAAGCGCGCCCCGGTATCACGCTCGCCTTCACCATGACCATCGTCAGCCTGATCGGCTATTCGGCCATGGTGGGCGCGGTCGGCGGCGGGGGGCTTGGGGATCTCGGCATCCGCTACGGCTACCAGCGCTTCATGCCGGAAGTGATGCTCGCCGTCGTGGCGGTGCTGATCCTTCTCGTGCAGCTCGTCCAGAGTGCGGGTGACGCGCTCGCCCGCCGGTTCGACAAGCGCAACCGCAAGACCTGAATTCCAAGAAAACCAACGCAAACCAAGGAGACACCCATGAAGAAACTCATTCTCGCGGCGGCCTTTGCAGCGCTTGCAGCCGGCACCGCCCTTGCCGAAACCATCAAAGTCGGCGTGACCCCCGGCGAGCACGCCCAGATCATGGAACAGGTGAAGGAAATCGCCAAGACCAAGGGTCTCGACATCGAAATCCTCGAATTTTCCGATTACGTGGTTCCGAACCAGGCGCTCGCCGATGGCGATCTCAACGCCAATTCCTTCCAGCACCAGCCCTATCTCGACAACCAGATCGCTGATCGCAAGTTCGATCTCGTCAGCGTCGGCACCACCATCACCACGCCGATGGGCGTCTATTCCAGCAAGGTGAAGAGCCTCGACGAGCTGGAAGACGGCGCGACGATCGCCATCCCGAACGATCCGACCAATGGCGGCCGCGCGCTGCTGGTGCTTGCGTCGAAGGGCCTGATCAAGGTCGACGAGACGAAGGGCCTGACGGTTACTCCGGCCGACGTCACCGAAAACCCGAAGAACATCGAGTTCACCGAGCTTGACGCGGCCCAGCTTCCGCGCTCGCTCGCCGATGTCGATGCGGCCGTGATCAACACCAACTACGCGTTGGAAGCCGACCTTCATCCGAAGGAAGACGCCATCGCCATCGAAGGCGAGAAGTCTCCTTACGCCAACGTCATCGCCGTGCGCGCAGAAGATAAGGACAAGCCGTGGGTCAAGACCCTGGTAGAATCCTACCACGACGACAAGATCAGGACCTTCATCAACGAAGAGTTCAAGGGCGCGCTCATCCCGAGCTGGTAATCCGCCAAGCATTATTGTGATGGTTGGAGGCCGGTTTCCGCGGGGAACCGGCCTTCTTCTTGGGTTTAACCGGATTTGAAGGATTAAGGCCCAAAACGGATGCACGCAGTGCGAGGTATCTGATGCGGCTTCTACCGACACGTTTCCGGCGGACTGTCGCGGTCGGACGTCGCTCCGCCGTGACTGCGGTGCTGCTTGTGTTCGCGATCGTCGTGGTGCTGGTCACGCTTTTCGTGCTGACGGCTCTCAACCGGGTAACGGACAACGCCAACCGGCTCGATGACGAGCGATCCCGCGAAACGACTACCGGCGCGATCCACACTTTCCGCGATCAGCTCCAGGCCACGCTGAACGATTACGCCGCCTGGGACGATGCCGCGCAGTTCGTCTATGGAGACGACCGGGAATGGATCGTCAGCAATTTCGGCGACATGACGGTCAACAGCGATCTCTTCGATATCGCGATCGTCATGGATATCCGGCAGAACGTGCTGATGTCCTATCAGGACGGGGTGCCGGCGACGTGGTCGCCACGGGAATATTTCGGTCCGTCGCTGTGGACGCTCTTCGATCTGGCAAGCACGGCCGGCTCCGGGACGAAGCCCGAGGCCGTCGGCTTTTCGAGCACGAAGAAAGGTGTCGTGGCCGTCGGTGTCGCGCTTATCCGGGAGAAGTCGGGCGCGCTCGACAAGCCGAGGGATCAGCACCGTTACCTGATCTTCGCCCGCCATCTGACGCCGGCCAGGGTGGAAAGGCTTGCCCAGACCTATGTGATCGACGGGCTGCGTTTCGCGAAAGCCGGTGAGGAGCCGCAGAACGCGGTGGAGGTGAGAAGCCCCCACGGCAATATTCTCGCGAAGCTCACCTGGCGTTCCCGTCTGCCGGGAGACGCGAGCTATGCCCAGGTCCGGCCGCTGGTGCTCTCCGCGCTCACCATGGTGGGCCTGTTCTTCCTCCTCCTCTTCGTGAGCGGCACCAAGGCGCTGAAAAGGCTGGAGACGGAGGAGGCGGCGGCGCGCAGGCTCGCCATGCTCGACCGCTTGAGCGGTCTGCTCAACCGCACCGGTTTCTTCGCCGCGCTGGACGATCTCGTGGAGGCGGGACGGCAGGGCGGCTCGGATGTAGCACTCCTCTATCTCGATCTCGACGGCTTCAAGGAGGTCAACGATTCCTACGGGCACGGTACGGGCGACCAGTTGATCCGCGGCGTCGCTGCCGGTCTGAAGACCCTGGTGGGCGAGGAGGTGGTCCTTGCCCGCGTCGGCGGCGACGAGTTCGCGATCGCGCTTTCGGGCGAGGAAGTGGGCAGGACCGCCGGCATTCTCTGCGACCGCATCCTAGGCTTCTTCGGCGAGCCTTTCGTGATCGGCGAGCGGGTCGCGGCCATTGGCACCTGCATCGGCGTCGCCATCTCGCCGCGCGGCTCGGTCAAGGGCGAGGAGCTGGTGCGGCGCGCCGATCTCGCCATGTACGAGGCCAAGGAAAACGGCCGGGGACGCGCCGAGCACTACCATCCGGAAATGGATGCCGAGCGGCACGAGCGCAACCAGCTAGAGGTGGATCTACGCATCGCCATCGAGCGGCGGGAGCTTTCGGTGGTCTTCCAGCCGGTCGTCGCAGCGGAGGATTGGCGGCTCACCGGCGTCGAGGCGCTGGTGCGCTGGGACCGCAAGGGCTACGGCCCCGTTCCGCCGGAGGTCTTCATTCCCATCGCCGAGTCGACCGGGCTTATCGACCAGCTCGGCCTCTTTGTTCTCTACCGCGCCTGCGAGACGCTGCGCCGATGGCCGGGGCTCAATCTCGCTGTCAACATCTCGCCCGGCCAGTTCCGCGATCCCGCCTTCTCCATCCATGTCGCCTCGATCCTGCAAAAGACCGGCTTCGATGCCGGCCGGGTGACGCTGGAGGTCACCGAAGGCTATTTCATCCAGAATCCGAAGCGGGCTCGCTCGACGATCGCCAAGCTGAAGCGGCTCGGCCTGAAGGTCTCGCTCGACGATTTCGGTGCGGGTTTCTCGAGCGTCGGCTATCTGCGCCAGTTCGGCTTCGACCGGATGAAGATCGACCGGTCGCTGATCGTGGCGCTGGAGGAGGGCAGCCACGCCGTCAACATGCTGCAGGCGACGGTGGCGCTCGCCCGTTCGCTCGATATCCCGGTCACGGCGGAAGGCGTTGAGACGGAAGAGCAGGCCACGCTCTTGAAGATCAGCGGCTGCGACGAGCTGCAGGGCTATTTCTTCGGCAGGCCGGTCAGCGCGGAAGAGATCGAAATCCTCCATCGCGGCAGCGGGCCGGGCGGGGCGGTGGCCGGGTAGGCTATTGGTTCGGCTTCGCTCGGTGTCGCTTGATTACTCACCAGAGCCGGATGAGGGGAGTCAGCTTCCCAGGTGCTTCTCGCCACGCTTCCTGGCAAGCGCGATCTGATGCTGGCGCTGGCGGTACCGCAACCGGTCTTCCTCCGTGCGGCTGTGGTAGCAATTGCTGCAGGAGACGCCTTCCTCGTAATAGGGCGAGGTTATCTCCTCGGCCGTGATCGGGTTGCGGCAGGCGTGGCAGAGCCGGTGATTGCCCTCCTTCAACCCATGCTCCACCGAGACTCGGTCGTCGAAGACGAAGCAGGCGCCTTCCCAGAGGCTTTCCTCTTCCGGCACTTCTTCCAGGTATTTCAGGATGCCGCCCTTGAGGTGGTAGACCTCGTCGAAACCCTGCTCCTTCATGAAGGCGGTGGCCTTCTCGCAACGGATGCCGCCGGTGCAGTACATGGCGATCTTCGGCTTGTTGTGCAGGCCCGTATTGTTCTTCACCCAGTCGGGGAACTCGCGAAATGTCTTGGTCTGCGGATCGACCGCGCCCTTGAATATGCCGATCGCCGTCTCGTAGTCGTTGCGGGTGTCGATGACGATCGTCTCCGGATCGGAGATCAGCGCGTTCCAGTCCTTCGGCTCCACATAGGTGCCGACGATGCGGTTGGGGTCGATATCCTCGACGCCCATGGTGACGATCTCCTTCTTCACGCGCACCTTCATGCGCAGGAAGGGCATTTTCGAGGCCCGGCTTTCCTTGTGCTCCAGGCCGGCGAATTCCGGCTGAGCGTGCAGGAAGGCAATAAGGCCGCCGATCGCCTCGTCCGAACCCGCGACGGTGCCGTTGATGCCTTCGGCGGCGATCAGCAGCGTTCCCTTGATGCCGTTCTGGTCGCAGAACTCCTGCAGGGGCGCGCGAAAGCTCTCGCAGCGAGAAAAGCGCGCGAAGTGGTAAAGCGCGGCCACGAGGAAGGAGCCCGTTTCATCCGGGCGGGTTTGGGTCGGGTTATCGGTCATGGCGCTGAAATACAGCGAGATCACTGTCCGCGCAACTGATGCGCCAATTGGCCATTTCCGGAATTTTTCCGTTTTGCCTTTTCCCGGGCCTTGGGACCGGAGGCGGCCCTTTCCCAAAGTGCGGCGATCAAAGCGCTTTCTTCCGCGGCGTGGTCGGCGAATACCTCCTCGGCCCGGTCGAGTGCTTCGCGGCGCAGCGCCTGCTGACGGGTGATGATCGCGCCGATCAGCAGCGCCAGTGTGTCGCTGTCGCCGAAGAGTTCGGGGCTCTCGTTGACAAGCTCCGTCAGCACGGAAAGGTCGTGCTCGTGGCCAAGGATGTCGACCAGGTGCTTGGCCTCCCGCTTTTTGGCAGCCATGGCAGAGGGCCAGACGTCGTTGAGAAGCGAAAGGTGCATCCAATAGGTCTGTCCGCTCTTGCGCAGAGCGTGGAAGGCCTCCGCATCGGCGTTCTCTTCGCAGGCTTCGAGCGCCTCGAGCGCCCTCAGCCGCTGCTTGCTCCAGGCCTTGGCGAGACGTTTCGCGGTCTTTTTGGGGGAATCGTCGAGAGAAAGTTCGTCGAGCGCGGCGCTCGCCTCCCGGCATTCCGCGACGGCTGCGGCGATCTTGGCCGGAAGATCCGTTTCCTCGGCGGCGATCCGGTCGCGGCGCTCGATCAACACCTTGGAGGCGAAGGCAAGCGCCTTCAGTTCCTCCGGCGATGCGGCTTCCCCCGCCAGATAGTTCAGCGTCTCCACGAGTGCGGTCGCGTCACGCACCGTCGAGAGCGTCCTTCCCATGTCGCGGATGCGGGCGTTTTCGCGCCGCCGGAATTCCTTCGCGTCCGGCTGGACGAGCCGGTAGAGGGCACGCAGCCGCTTGAACTTCTTGCGGGCGTCGTGGATCGCCTCGTGAGGGCCTCCGGGCTGCTCCTCCAGGAAAGCGATCGCATGGGAAAGCTGGCGTCGGGCGATCGCCCGGAACTCCCCGGTGAAGGGTTTAGCGGGCCGGACGCGAAATGGCATGACGCAGCTCCGCACTGACATTCTCGGTGGCCATCACCATGTTGGAATAGCGTCCGTCTCCGGTCACCTCACGGCCGATCCAGTCGGGAAGTTCGGGTGTGTCCGCCTCGTCCTGCAATTCCACTTCGGCGACGACGAGGCCGCGATAGACGCCGCCATAGACGTCCACCTCCCAAGTGAAGCCCTCGTGCTCCACGGTATAGCGCCGCTTTTCCAGAATGATGCCGATGGCGCTGGAGAGCAGTTCCTCGGCATCGCTCAAGGGGATCGCGTACTCGAACTCGTCGCGCGAGAAAGACGTGCTGCCGATCTTGACAGTCAGCGTGGCGCGCTTGCCGTCGACCAGCCGCACGCGCACCGAGCGGTCGTCCATGGCAGCGATATAGGCTTGGACGAAATTCTTCGACGAGGTGGCTTCGCTTCGCCAGCCATCGCCTTTCACCAGAAACTTCCGTTCGATTTCCTTGGCCATATGCAATCACCGTGGTCAGGAATTTTTCTACCCTATGGCAAAGATGGGTTGTGACAAGCCCCGCTTTGCCACGCACCGGCATTTTTTCTCGGCAAGGGGGCAAGCTTTTCTCGACAAGAGCGAAGCCGCGCGCTATCTGCAGGCCGAGTTTTCAAACGTTTTTAGCGGAGACGACGCCATGGCCGGCAAGACCGAAAAGCTGCTTTCCATCCTGAAGCTGCAGCCGGTGGTGCCGGTTCTCATCGTCGACGACGCGAAATCGGCGGTCGGGCTTGCGAGAGCGCTCGTCGCGGGTGGGCTGAAGGCGATCGAAATCACCATGCGCACGCCGGCGGCGCTCGATGCCGTCAAGGCGGTGGCGAGCGAAGTCGAGGGGGCCAATGTCGGCGCCGGCACGATCCTCAACGCGCGCGATTTCGACGCCGCCGTGAAGGCCGGTTCCACCTTCATCGTCAGCCCCGGCGTCACGCCCGGCGTGCTGGATGCCGCCAGGGGTTCCGAGGTTCCGTTGCTGCCGGGCGCTGCGACGGCAAGCGAAGCCATGGCGCTGCGTGAGGCGGGCTACGAGGTCCTGAAATTCTTCCCCGCGGAGCAGGCCGGCGGCGCGGCCTATCTCAAGGCGCTTTCCTCGCCGCTCACGGGCACGTTCTTCTGCCCGACCGGCGGCATTTCGCTCAAGAACGCCAGGGATTATCTCTCGCTGCCGAACGTCGTCTGCGTTGGCGGTTCCTGGGTGGCGCCGAAGGAACTCGTCTCGGCGGGCGACTGGGCGGGCATCACCAAGCTCGCTTCCGAAGCGGCGGCTCTCAAGGCTTAACGCTGCCGAAAGGCTGACCGCAACCCATCTTTGTAATTTCACATCGGCGCACTATCTTCTTGGAACCTCAACAGGGAGATGACGCGATGTTTGATGCCAAGAAGCTGCTCGACCAATTCCTCGGCTCGCAGATACCGGGAGTTTCCGGAACGGTCAGGGAGCGGGCAGGGCAGGCCACCGATCTTGCCCGCAACAATCCGTTGGCAACCGGCGCGATCCTCGCCGCCGTTCTCGGCACCAAGACGGGCCGCAAGCTCGCCGGCAATGCCGCCGGGCTGGGTGGGCTCGCGGCGATAGCGGGTCTCGGCTATCTCGCCTATAAGAATTACCAGTCCGGCCAGTCGCCGCAGACGGCGCCGCAGCCGCAACCCCAGGCCGACACGCCGCTTTTGCCGCCGCCCGCGGATTCTCCTTTCCATCCCCAGTCTCCGGCGCTGACCAATGATTTCGCGCTGACCCTGGTGCGGGCGATGATCGCCGCCGCCAAGGCTGACGGCCATATCGACGAGACCGAGCGTGCGGGCATCATGGACAAGGTTCATGCGGTCGATCTTGGCGCGGAGGCGGAAGCCTTCATCGAGAAGGAGCTCGCCAATCCGATTGATCTCGACGGTCTCATTGCGGCTGCCCGCACCGAGGAGCAGAAGGTGGAACTCTATACCGCCTCGAGGCTCACCATCGATCCGGATACGCGCGTCGAACGCGGCTATCTCGACATGCTTGCCGGCCGCCTCGGCCTTGCCGACGCACTCATCGACCATATCGATGCGACCGTTTCGGCTGCGAAGGTGAAGGTTTAATCTAGCCTCCATTCAGGCTCCCCAACCCCTCCCCACAATGGGGAGGGCTTGATCTGCCGCGCGCTCTTCGAAATAGGGCCGATACGGTGCCTCGGGTCTTCTCCCCCTTGTGGGGGAGATGGCCGGTAGGCCAGAGGGGGAGTTGTCGAGTGTACGCCACTCGCCCCGTTGCCTTTCCCGCACCTCTGGCCTAAGCCTCTTGGCTCCAAAGCAGAGGCCATCATGCGCGATCTCACGAACTACAAGGTCCCGGTACCCGCTCCGGTCACCCTCAAGGGCCGTTTCGTCACTCTCGAACCCTATGAGAGGGAAAAGCATCTCCAGCCGCTCTGGGAGGCGCTCGGCGGCGCCGCCGACATCAACGCGCTGCTCAGATTTTTCCCGAACCAGGACTATTCCAGGGCGGAAGAGCTGGACGCTTGGCTCGAAAATGCGAACGCCAATCTCGGCTTCGTGACGCTCGTCTTCCGCGACAATGCGAGCGGCAAGGTCGTCGGCATGGCGAGCTATATGCGCCCCGACCCGAAGAACGGCGTGGTGGAAGTGGGCTCCGTCGCCCATGGGGCGGACATGAAGCGCTCGCCGCTTGCGACCGAGGCTCATTACCTGATGGCGAGGCACGTTTTCGACGACCTCGGCTACCGCCGCTACGAATGGAAGTGCCACAACGAGAACGAGGCGAGCAAGGTGACGGCCAGACGCTACGGCTTCACTTTCGAGGGAGTTTTCCGCCAGCACGTCATCTCCAGGGGAGCCAATCGCGACACCGCCTGGTTCTCGATGATCGACGGCGAATGGCCGCTTCTGAGAGCCGCATTCGAGGCCTGGCTCGCGCCGGAGAATTTCGACGAGGCCGGGCAGCAGAAACGGCGGCTGGAGGAGATCCGGGCCGACCTCGCCAAGGAAGCCACGGCATGACCGAGAAGCGCTCTCCGGCGATTGCGGCCGCGATCATCCTTGCAGGCTTCCTGATCCTGTTCTTCGCCATGCCGCCGATCATGCTGTGGCTGGCGGAATTCTCGCCCTGGCTTGCCGCCGCCTTCGGCATTGCTGCGGTGCTCGCCTTCTTTCTGGTCTTCTGGCTCAGGGCGCGCTACCAGCGGGGAAAATAGCCGTATTCAGGCCCATGAACCGGGGCAGGGCCGCCGCCAGCGCATCGACGGCGAGGCGGACCTTTCGCGGCAGATGCGGCGTCTTCAGCCAAAGCGCCTGGACGTCGTAAAGAAAGGTCGGTTCATCGGGCAGGAGCAGGGTGAGCTTGCCCGTCCGGATACGTTCCCTCACCAGCCAGCATGGAAGCCAGGCAAGCCCCATGCCTGCGGTCGCGGCGTCGGCGATCGCATCGAGGTCATCGAGCCGGAATTGGCTTTGGGGAGCGATTTCCAACGGAGGCGATCCCTCGCGGGGGAAAAGCCAGGGAGAAACCGGGCCTGTCCGGCGATAGACGACGGCCTGGTGTTCCGCCAGGTCTTCCAACCTCTCCGGCCGGCCGTGCGTTTCAAGATAGGAAGGCGCGGCGCAGACGATCATGCTCTGGCGCGCGACGCGCCGGGCGATGACGTCCGCCCGGTCCTGAAGGCTTCCCGTCCGGATGGCGAGGTCGAAGCCGTCCTCCGCAAGATCGGTCAGCCGATCGTTGAAGGAAAGCTCCAGCTCAAGAGCCGGATACTGCCGCGCCAGGTCCATGAGGACCGGCATGGCGCAATGCCGGCCGAAATGCACCGGCATGGTGACCCTCAGCTTTCCGCGCGGCTCCATGAGCTGGTCGGCCGCAAGCGCTTCCGCGGCTTCCGTTTCCGCAAGCACGATCCGGCACCGCTCGTAATAGGCCCGTCCGAAATCGGTGAGGCTCTGGCGGCGCGTCGTGCGGTTGAGAAGCCGCATGCCGAGCCGGTCCTCCAGGAAGCGGATATGCTTGCCGACCATCGGGCCTGAAAGGTCGAGCGCATGCGCCGCCGCGGCGAAGGAGCCCGTGTCAACTGCTTTCACGAACACGGCCATGCTGGTAAGGCGGTCCATATTGAAAATCTTTGGTTTCTACTATCATGCGTGAAGCGCTATTTATCGCGGAATTTGCGCCTGTCATAGCTCATTCCATTCAACTGTTTTGGAGTGTTGCCGATGACGCGTGTTATTCGCTTTCATGAGCTTGGTGGTCCGGAAGTCCTGCGGATAGACGATATCGATATGCTCGCGCCACGTGAGGGCGAGGTCCGCATCCGGGTGAAGGCGCTCGGCCTCAATCGCGCCGAGGCATTGCTGCGGTCCGGCACCTATATCG
The DNA here is from genome assembly GCF_001005825.1 of Rhizobium sp. LC145. Classification (GTDB taxonomy): domain Bacteria; phylum Pseudomonadota; class Alphaproteobacteria; order Rhizobiales; family Rhizobiaceae; genus Neorhizobium. The sequence continues at coordinate 411,397 of NZ_LBHV01000004.1, read as the reverse complement.
AGACCGCCGTCCTGCCGTCGGGCCTTGGACTGGAGGCTGCCGGCATTGTGGAGAGTGTGGGCGAGGGGGTGACGGATTTTGCTGTCGGCGATGCCGTCAGCGTCGTGCCGCCCCGATCGATGATCCGCTGGCCGGCCTATGGGGAGCTCGCTACCTTTCCCGCGAACCATGTCGTCAGGCATCCGCCGTCGCTGAGCTGGGAGGAGGCCGCCGCCGTCTGGATGCAATATCTCACGGCCTATGGGGCGTTGATCGACATCGCGGCGCTCAGCCCCGACGATTTCGTCGTCATCACCGCGGCATCGAGCAGCGTCGGGATTGCGGCGATCCAGATCACCAACATGGTTGGCGCAACCGCAATCGCGGTCACGCGAACATCGGCCAAGAGAGAGGCCCTGCTGGAAACGGGCGCCGCGCATGTCATCGCTTCCGCCGAAGAGGATCTCGGGGCACGGCTTGCCGAGATCGCCGGCCTGGAGGGCGTGCGGGTGGTGTTCGATCCGATCGGCGGGCCGAATTTCGAACCTTTGACGACTGCCATGTCGCGCGGCGGCATCCTCATCGAATACGGCGCGCTGAGCCCCGATCCGACACCCTTCCCGATCTTTGCTGTGCTCGCCAAATCCCTGACGCTGCGCGGCTATCTCGTTCACGAGATCAGCGCCGACCCGGATCGCCTGGAAGCCGCCAAGGCGTTCATCGTGAAGGGTCTCGCCGCCGGCGCGTTGAAGCCGGTCATCGCCAGGACATTTCCTTTCGAGCGGATCGTCGAGGCTCACCGCTTCCTGGAATCGAACGAGCAGTTCGGCAAGATCGTCGTGACGCTCTAGCCCTGCAGCGAAGCTCCGAGCAGGATCAGCCCCATCAGGAGCACGAAGAGGGCGCCGGCGATCTCGATCGCCGTGCCGGCCCACATGGCCTTCCTCGAACCGGGGCCAGCAAAACGCACGGCGAGGTCCTTGGCGGTGACGGCGAGGATGGCGAGGATCGCAACCGTGATCGCCGTGCCGATGGACATGGCGAGCACCGAAAGCAGCCCGCCGAGATAGAGCCCATTGAGCAGCGAGAAGCTCATCACCAGGATCGCGCCGGAGCAGGGGCGAAGGCCGACTGCGATGATTGCCGACCAGGCCTCATGGAGGCTGAAATCACGTCCCTTCAGGAGGGCCGGATCGGGGATATGGGCGTTGCCGCAGGTCTCGCAGGCGCCGCCCGAGCCGCGATATTCGTGGTCGTCGATCTCGACCGCCTCGAAGCGCAGGCCGGTCGGGCCCTTGCCGATGCCGGCCGCAACGGGTTCGGAAACCGTGACGACGCGCATCTTAAGCGCGTGCAGCTTGCGCAGCAGCAGCCAGGCGCCGAACAGCGCGATGAGGGCGAAGCTCGCCACCTCCATCGCCCAGGTAGCGCGGGTCATGGTGATGCCGGTGCCGCGCAGCGCGAAATAGGCGGCGCCGACCAGCAGGACGGCCGTGGCGCCCTGCACCAGAGCCGAGATGAAGGAGATCAGGATGCCGCGTTTCAGCGCCGTCTCGTTGGCGACCATGTAGGAGGAGATCACCGCCTTGCCGTGGCCGGGGCCGGCCGCATGGAAGACGCCATAGGCGAAGGAAAGGCCGATCAGGCCGGTCAGCGCCCACGGGTCCTCGCGCATGGCGCGGAGTGCTGCCGTCAGCGCCCGGTAGAAGGCCTGCTGGTGGGTGTTGATCCAGGCGAAGAAGCCGCCGAGCGGCCCGCTGACGCTGAAGGAGGGTTCGGCGGAGCCGACCCCGAGGGGAGATTGGGCATGGGCGCCGGCGGCCGCCAGCAGGAGCGCCGCGAGCGCGGCAAAGATGAGGGGTCGGCTCTTCCTCAGCATGTCACCTCAAGTCGGGTCGCAAAGAGTTTCGTCATATCGTTTCCCGTCGGGTCGTTGAAGAACGCGTCGGTCAGCGTCGCGCTGTTCTGCGAGATGATCTCGTCGGGATCGGGTCTCACCACCTGGTGCTTGCAGGCAGCAAGCGCCTTGCCCTCGGCCACGAGGTCGTTGTCGGTCGGAAAGTCGATCGCCGTGTACATGGAGGGATCGTAGACCCCGAAGGTGAGCTTGCCTTTCGCCGGTATCGGCTTTTCCGGCTTCACCGCGAAGAAGACGAGGATCTGCCCCTCGTCGTAGGAAACATGGATAGCGTCCGGCTTCTGCACGCCCACATTGGCGCCATCGGCCGTCATTGTCGTGAAATAATGGAATTCGGCGAGCGACGTGCGCATTACCTCACCGAGTTCGGCAAGTTCTTGCTCGTCCAGCTTCAGGTCGGTGTTCTTGTCGAAGTCGAGGAGCACGCTCGAGGAGAACATCTCGTCGAAACGCCAGACATTGCGCAGTTCGGAGATCATGCCGTCGTCGCCGGCAATCACCTCCAGCCGCGCCTCGGCAAAGATGTGGGGATGGGCGAGTGCCGGCAGCGGCGCCGCGGCGGCCGCCAGCGCGGCTATGGTGAGGATTCTATATCGCATTCGCCCTAGGTTCCCCGGCCGGTTGACGGCTAACAAAAAATTCCCCCTCCGCTTCGCTTGGCGACCCTCCCCGAGAGGGAGAGGAGGAGCGGCGGCGGCGCGGCACCTCTCCTTCTCCCGTCGGGAAGAAGGTGGTCCGAAGGACCGGATGAGGGGGCATAGATATCGCTGCGTTGTGTGCAGCGCAAATGGGACGGAATTTCGACTCAGTGCGGATGCCTGCGGAACCAGGTGGAGAGGAAGTCCACGAAGCTCCTGACCTTGGCCGGCAGGTAGCGGCGGTGCGGATAGACCGCATAGATCCCCCGGTCCTTGGCGATGTAGTCGTCGAAAAGCGTCACGAGTTCGCCCGACTGGATGGAGGGTGCGGCGATGAAATCCGGAATGATCGCGACGCCGAGCCCGGCGCGCGCCGCCCGCAGCGTCGTTTGCGGGCTGTTGACCTCGATCGGGCCGCTCACCGAAACGGAGATCGTGTTGCCCTCCGGACCGGTGAAGCGGACATTGTTGTGCCAGCGGGAATTGGTGTCGATGATGAAGGGAACGCGGTTCAGGTCCTGCGGATGTTCGAAGGGTCCATGCTTTGCAACGAAATCGGCGGTCGCCACGGTGTAGACCCGGAAATCGGAGAGCTTGCGGGCGATGAGGCCCGAATCCTCCAGCTTGGTGATTCGGATGGCGAGATCGAAATTCTCCTCGATCAGATCGACGAAGCGGTCCTCCGCGACGATTTCGAGCGAGACCTCCGGATGCCCCTTGGCGAAATCGATCAGCGACTGGCCGACTTCCGCGTCGATGAAGGTGCGCGGCACCGAAACCCGTAGCCTGCCCTTGAGATCGGCATTGTTCTCGCGCACCAGGTCGGCGAGATTGTCGATTTCCTTCAGAATGTCGGCTGCCGTGCGGTAATAGGTGTGGCCGGCTTCGGTCATGGAGAACTGGCGGGTGGTGCGGTTGAGCAGCAAGGCGCCGAGGTCGTCTTCCAGTTCGCGGACGTATTTCGAAAGCAGCGCCTTGGAGCGCCCCGTCTTGCGGGCGGCTGCCGAAAAGCCTTCCGCCTCGACCACGTCGATGAAGGCGCGCATGCGCGTCAAAGTATCCAAGTCACATCCCTCTCGTAATCTGAAGCCTAGTTGGGATTTTGCTCTTGATTGCGCAATGCGATTTTTAGCCGAAAGATGAAAAAATCTCTTGATTATGACTGCGAATATTCTTATCTCCGCGGCTGCCCAAAGTCGCACGTGCCTGTGGGTGTCCGCCGACCCTCGAATTGGGATTTATCCCTAAGGTGAGGTCATCGGTAAGGTACCTGGAACTAACCCCTCCAGTCGCTATTCCGGCCAACCGGGAAATGCGAGGACATCTTGAAGCAACGACGGTGCGGGCCTTTCTGGTCTCTGTAGGCTTTCCATCAGCCTGCAATACTGAAGAGGCACACCATCATTGCCGGAAGTGCGGTTGGGATATTCCCTCCAATCCATGGCAGACAAAGCCGGATTTTCGCTCGTGGCAGGGCGTTGATCCAAAGTTCGCGCGTTTGAGCGTGTTTGCGGTCCGGTGTCTCCACCAGCTGGGCCGAGCGCATTCTCATCCGTCCTTTGTCCTCCGGCTCGCCGGAGCCTGAGATTTTTGAAGGGGACTGACCGATGACCACCGCTCGCATCCTCGACTTCATCAAGACCCGACGTCCGGAAGGCCCGTGCCTCGTCGTCGACCTCGATGTCGTGCGCGACAATTTCCACGCCTTCCGTCATGCTCTGCCGGACAGCGCGATCTACTATGCGGTGAAGGCAAATCCCGCTCCGGAAGTCCTGAAGCTGCTCGCTTCGCTGGGCTCCAGCTTCGATTGCGCTTCGGTCGCCGAAATCCAGATGGCGCTCGAGGCGGGTGCTACCGCCGAGCGCATTTCCTTCGGCAACACGATCAAGAAGGAGCGCGATATCGCCCGCGCCTTCGAGCTCGGCGTCGGCCTCTTCGCCGTCGACAGCCATGAGGAAGTCGAGAAGATCGCCCGTGCCGCTCCCGGCGCGAAGGTGTTCTGCCGCGTGCTGACCGATGGCGAAGGTGCCGAATGGCCGCTTTCGCGCAAGTTCGGCTGCGTGCCGCAGATGGCCGTCGACGTGCTCGTCTACGCACACCAGCTGGGCCTCGAGTCCTACGGCGTGTCCTTCCATGTCGGCTCGCAGATGACGAAGGTCGATGCTTGGGATTCGGCGCTGGCCGACGCACGCCGCGTCTTCGCGCAGCTTGCCAAGCAGGGCATCGAGCTCAAGATGGTCAACATGGGCGGCGGTTTCCCGACCAAGTACCTGCGCGATGTGCCTTCGGCAGAAGCCTACGGCCAGGCGATCTTCGCATCGCTTCGCAAGCACTTCGGAAACAACCTGCCGAAGACGATCATCGAGCCGGGCCGCGGCATGGTCGGCAATGCGGGCGTCATCAAGGCGGAAGTCGTTCTCGTCTCGAAGAAGTCCGACAACGACAACCATCGCTGGGTCTTCCTCGACATTGGCAAGTTCGGCGGTCTCGCCGAGACGATGGACGAGGCCATCCGCTACCCGATCCGCACCGCGCGCGATCAGGACGAGATGGAGCCCTGCGTGCTCGCCGGCCCGACCTGCGATTCGGCCGACGTGCTCTACGAGAAGAACATGTATCCGCTGCCCGTCTCGTTGACGATCGGCGACGAGGTTCTGATCGAAGGCACCGGCGCCTATACGACGACCTATTCGGCGGTCGCCTTCAACGGCTTCGAGCCGCTCAAGGCCTACGTCATCTAAGGGTTCGTCCCCGCCAGCCCCGTAACCAGCCGGGGCGGCAAATCCACAATGATTGTCCGACACCGTCTGAAACGGTTTTGAGCAACGGGAGGCCGGGATGGCCACTGTTCTTGATTCTGTGCGCGCACTCTTTGCGCCCAACACTTTCACCATCGCCGCCGAGACGCCGGCCGACGTCGTGGCACGCGAGAACCTGCTCGACCGCGCCATGGGGCCGGATCGGCGCCGGAAGTCGTCGGAAAAGATCCGCCGCGGCCGTGTTCCGGCCGAAGGCCTGGCACTCGTCGCCCGCGATTCGGACGGTCATGTGATCGGCAGCGTGCGGCTCTGGAACGTCGAGGCAGGCATCACCACCGAGGGCAACCCGGTCGATGCGCTGCTGCTCGGCCCTCTGGCTGTCGACGCCGACCACGAAGGCAAGGGCATCGGTTCGGCGCTGATGCGGGCTGCGATCACCGAGGCCCATAAGCGCGACCACGGCGCCATCCTGCTCGTTGGCGATGCCGCCTATTACGAACGTTTCGGCTTCTTTCCCGACAAGGCCCGGCACCTCGTCATGCCCGGCCCATTCGAGCGTTCGCGTTTCCTGGCGCTCGAACTGAAGGCCGGCTGGCTGGAAGGGGCTGCGGGCATGATCGTGGCAAGCGGGCGCAAGCTCGCCTGAGGTTCCCGGCTAGAGCAATATGTTTCGATCCAAGTGGTGAGACGTGCGCGAGCCGTCCGGTGACGGCGGCCGTGTGTCCGGCCAAGGGTCTGACCTCGCGTTGCCTCAAGAAGCGACCTTGCCCAGGAAAGACAGCAGCGCTTCGTTGAATATCTCTGGCCTCTGCAGCGGCGCAAAGTGACTGACGCCGGGCAGGATGAGCAGTTCCGCTGACCGAATGCTCTGCGCAAGATATTCGGCGTGCTCACGCTTGATGAATTCGTCGTGCTCGCTTTGCACGATTGCAACGGGAAGCTGGATACGAGCCAGATCGCTCGCCGAATAATTTGGTTCAGTCTCCATCATGAGGCTGACGGCTTTGACGAATGCGTCGAACTGGCCCGGCGTGGACGACAAGGCGGCGTAATCCTTGGAGTGCCTGCTGAAGCAGCGATCAAGAACCGGGCTTGGCTGGATTTCCTTCGTGCCGCTGGGGTCCATGTTGCAGCCGAAGAAGAACACGCCTGAAACGCGATCAGGCGCGTGCATGGCGAGGATCAAGGCGGTGCATGCTCCGTCGCTCCAACCCACCAGGGACGCCTTGTTCAGCCGCAGCGTGTCCATCACGGCCAGAACATCAGAAGCCATCAGTTCGTATTTGTAGAGGCGCTCGTCGCGCGTGCTGCGGCCATGGCCGCGGCTGTCGATGAGCACTACGCGATAGCCGGCATTGACCAGCGCCGTAACCTGAAAGCCCCAGTTGCCGCTGTGGCCAAGGCCACCATGCAAAAGGATCACCGGGACGCCGGAACCGTATGCTGCATACCAGATCCGGGCGCCCTCGTTATCCGCATAGCCTTCATAGCCATTTGCCGGCAGCGGTGCCGCGCCGCTCGCCTCGAAAACCTTAAGGTCATCATCGCTGAATTTCTTATCTTGCATCGCCATCTACACCTCAATCGCGCCCCTCGGCGATCACCATATCGGACCGACGACCACCTGCAAGGTCTGCTTTAAAGCCGTCACTCCCTGCCATGAACGGCAAAGATGGCGTCGAGAGCGCACATTCTTGAACACATAGAGATGACCGCAATTGGTGCTTCTATGCCGTGACAGTAGTCGGGATAAATCGGTCAGCGTCCGATCGTAAAGATGTTTAATCCAGACACATCGGCTTCGATTTGGCTGAAACCGCGAGCCATGTAGTAGGGCGAATTGTCGGCAGTTGCACAGAGATAGCATACACCGTGCCCGAACTTGACAGCCTCGCTGCGAGCAGCCTCCATCAGCTTCGCCGCAATTCCTTTTCGCCGCGCCTCCGGCTCGACCCACAGAGCGGCTATCCACGGTGAATACTGCGGCCGATCATCATGGTCGTTTTCGATTAACAGGACCGAGCCGAGAAATTTTCCTTGCTCATGTGCCACAAGAGCGAGCGGTATGCCTTTGCCTTCGATCATCGGGTCCAGATGAGCGCGATATTCCGCCTGAGACACTGGTGTCTCCGTCCACCAGGCGTTCCAACAACGATCGGCAATCACATCCGCCATATCGGGACGGTCCTTGAGGGCGGAAATCTTCATGAGTGATCTTACCGCCTCCATCGCGTCCGACCACAAGATATCTACTTAACCTCTGATGGCAATGAGTTTGAGCCATTCAAAGCGCGCGAAGTCTGCCGATGGCGCAATCCTACCCGGGCGAACGGGATATTTCCTGACGGCGCATGTGAGCTCCGGCTGGCATTGCCGGCGGCTCAACATGCGCCATCAGGCATTTCGGGAGGTTCAGCCCGGCGGCAGCCGTTCGAATGTCTGCAGCGAGGGATCGGTCGTGTCCCATGTGTGGCCGCGAATGCTGTATGTGAGCGCTTGCGGGTTGAATTGATCCGGATCGTCCAGGCTGGCCGCATGGATTGCTATCGCTTCCGGCATTGCGGCGAATGTCACGTAGACCGGTGTTCCGCATGTGGGGCAGAAGGCATAGGCCTTCTCGCTCCCGCTATCGGCGGTCACGCTCCACTCCGAGGCCTTGCCGATTATCCTGACCTCGGCTCGCTGCGGGAAGCTTAGATAAGACCCGTGTCCGGTGCCGCTTCGCCTCTGGCAATCACGGCATTGGCAGTGGTTCTCGAAGATGGGGTCGCTGCTCGTCTGGTAACGGAGCGCGCCGCACGCGCATCCGCCTGTATAGAACTTGGCCATGATTGCGTTCCTCGGGATGTTGTCGGATCAGGCCGCCTTCGGCTTGGCGAAGACATCGAGACCGCGGCCGGTTTCCAGGAAGGATTTCAAGCTGGAGAGAACGACTGGCCAGCCTTTGGTGATGCCGCTCGCCATGGCGCTGCCGGCTTCGAGCTCGTCATGGGTTACGGTCAGCCGCACCATGTCTTCGTATTCCTCGATCTCGAAGGTCACCCGGCTGTAGCTTGCCGGGTCGGCAGCCTGCGAAGCGCCCGCCCAGGTGATGACCAAGCGGCTCGGCCGGGCCGCCTCCACGACCTCGCCGACGAGCTCAATCTTGCGATTGTCATCGGCGCGGACATGCTCCCATTTCGATCCGGGCCGCCAGTCGGACACGTTTTCATGGCCCCAGTAACGCCGGGCAAGTTCGGGTTTGGTAATGGCCTCGTACACTTTCTCCGGTGTCGCGGCGATATAGGTCACATAGACGAAGCTGATGGTCTCTCTGGTCATTTCTTCTCTCCTTCGAGTTCTTTCTTGAGATCGTGCAGCAGGCCGAGCCGCTGACGTTCGAATTTTCGCACCCACCGCTCGTAGATTTCATGGAGCGGCACGGGGTTGATGAAATGCAGCTTTTCCCGGCCTCGCCTGACCGTGTTCACCAGATTGGCTTCCTCCAGGATGCCAAGATGCTGCGTGGCGGATTGCCGGGCCATGTCCAGCTGTTCGCAAAGCTCGCTCAGCGTCTGCCCGTTCTTCTCGTAGAGAAGGTCGAGCAGCTTTCTGCGGGTCGGGTCGGCAAGCGCCTTGAAGAACTTGTCTGCGTCCATCGGTTTCACTTCTTGTCTGAAACTATAATATGCAGGTAAATGCCTGCATGTCAAGCGCAGGCAATTACCTGCATATGGCGCAGCGCAGTCGGCATTCGTTCTGTAGGGGAAGGGGAAGGGTCGCCTGCCGGTTCCTATAAACAACAGGGCGGTAGATGGGCGACGCGGCAAACCGCGTCGCTGCTGTTCAATCGCTCTCTTTGGCCCTGTAGGCATCAGGCATGACGAAGATCTCGTCGGCGCGGCCATAGCCGCCGTCCTTGACCTCCTCGATCAGGACCATGGTGTGCGGCCGCGCCGCCTCGCTCAGGTATTCGACGAGCATGTCCGTCGTGCGGTGCACGATCTCTTCCTTCTGGGCGCGGGTCAGCGCCGCTTCCGGCGTCTTGATGTTGACGAAAGGCATTGGCTTCTCCTTGTTGGGTTCAAATCATGCCGCCATTGGCGCGCAGCACCTGGCCGTTCACCCAGCCGCCCTGCGGGCCTGCCAGGAAAGCGACGACCTCGGCGATCTCCTCCGGTTGGCCGAGACGGCCGAGCGGGATGGTGCCCACGATCCTCTGCACCAGTTCGTCCGATTTGCCGTTCATGAAGAGCTCGGTTTCGATCGGACCGGGAGCGACCGCGTTGACCGTGATTGCGCGCTTGCCGAGCTCCTTGGAAGCGACATGGGTCATCGCCTCGACGGCGGCCTTGCTGGCGACATAAGGGCCGTAACCCGGGCCATAGACACCGACGGTGCTGGACGAGAAATTGATGATGCGTCCGCCGTCGCGCAGCCTGCGGCCTGCTTCGCGGATGCCGCGGAACGTGCCGGTCAGGTTGATGGCGATGTGCTGCTCGAAGGTCGCGTCATCCGTCTCGATCAGCGGCGTGAGCTTCATGATGCCGGCATTGTTGACGAGGATGTCGGCGCCTCCGAAGCTTTCCTCGGCGGCGTCGAACAGGTCGACGATGCCGCTCGGGCTGCCGATATCGGCCCGGACCGCGACCGCCTTGCCGCCGCCCGCCTCGATCTCCGCGACGATGGCGTCTGCGGCCCCGCGGCTGGTTGCGTAATTCACGACGACGGCGATGCCGTCCCTGGCGAGCCGCCGCGCGATGGCCGCGCCGATCCCTTTCGAGGCTCCGGTTACGATCGCGACGCGTTCTCTGTCTGTGGTCATGGCAATTCTCCTTGGTTGTTGGGCAAGAGATATTGCTGGCACCGATAGAGAACAATCATGCGTGATTTGACATTAGAATTCGCCCGTGGTGAACAAAGCCATGGATCGTCTCGACCGCATGCAGCTCTTCGTCCGGATCGTCGAACGGCGCAGCTTCACCGCCGCGGCCGCCGATCTCGGTCTTGCCCGTTCGACAGTCACCGAGGCGGTCAAGCAACTGGAAAGCGATGTCGGCGCGCGCCTCCTGGAGCGGACGACCCGCCACGTCACGCCGACCCTCGACGGCCAGGCCTTCTACCAGCGCTGTCTTGCGATCCTCGCGGAAGTGGATGAGGCGGAGAACATCTTTCGCGATACCCAGCCGCGGGGTCTGCTCCGGGTCGATGCGCACGGTCATCTGACCCGCACCGTCCTTCTGCCGCGGCTCGATGAATTCCTCGACCGCTATCCGCTGCTCGATCTGCAGATCGGCCAGGGCGACCGGCTGGTGGATCTCGTGCGGGAAGGCGTCGATTGTGTCATCCGCGCGGGCGAAATCACCGACAGCGGGCTGATCATGCGGAAGCTGGGGCTCATCACCGAGATCACCTGCGCCAGTCCGGCCTATATCGAGAAGCATGGCATGCCGGCCTCGCCCGATGCCTTGGACGGACATGCCGCTATCGGCTTCATCTCGTCGCGCACCGGCCATATCATGCCGCTCGAATTCACGGTGGAAGGCGAGGTGCGCAACATCACCCTGCCATGCCGGCTGACGGTCAACAATTCCGATACGATGGTCGATCTCGCCCGCCGCGGCTTCGGCCTCATGCAGGCTCCGCGCTACCGGCTGCAGCCGGACATCGATCAGGGGCTTCTCGTCGAGGTTCTCGCCGATTTTCCGCCATCTCCCACGCCGCTTTCCGTTCTTTATCCGCAGAACCGTCAACTGGCGCCGCGAGTGCGCGTCTTTGTCGACTGGATCGTGAAGGTGTTTGCGGAAGCGGAACTCTGACCGGCTTTCACTACACAAATTCGCGAGCATGCAAAGCGACGGGAACATTTCGCCGCCCTTGCGTCTTTAGTCGGCGTTCATAACCTCTCGCCAATACCTGCCTTCCTTTCCAAGACATGCATTGCGGGAATCTCAGTGCCGGCTCCCCGCCGGCGCATCCCAAACCTCGGTTCGACGGCATCCGGACCTCCCGCCTCGCCGCCGTCTCAGAATGGAGGATTGCTCATGTCCGCACTCGATGACCTTCGTTCCCTCACACGCAACCAGCGCAATACGATCATCGCCAGCTTTCTCGGCTGGACGCTGGATGCCTTCGATTTCTTCATACTCGTCTTCATCCTCAAGGCGATCGCCGATGAGTTCCAGACCGATGTTTCGGCGGTCTCGATCGCGATCTTCCTGACGCTCGCCATGCGCCCGCTCGGCGCGCTGATCTTCGGCTTCGCCGCCGACCGATACGGCCGCCGCGTCACGTTGATGGCAGACGTGATGCTCTATTCGCTGTTCGAATTCCTGTCCGGCTTCTCGACCGGGCTCACCATGCTCATCGTTCTTCGCCTGCTTTACGGCATCGCCATGGGCGGCGAATGGGGCGTGGGCGCCTCGCTCACCATGGAAACCGTTCCGGAGCGCAGCCGCGGCATCGTCTCCGGCATCCTGCAGGCGGGCTATCCCTGCGGCTATCTCCTCGCTTCGCTCGCCTTCTTCTTCCTCTTCCCGGTGATCGGCTGGCGCGGCATGTTCATGGTCGGCGTATTGCCGGCGCTGCTCGTTCTGTACATCCGCCGAAATGTGGAGGAATCGCCGGCTTTCTTACAAAGCCGCGGCCGGGAACGCCGGCCGTTCCTGACGGTGCTGCGCGAAAACATACCGCTGTTCATCTGGGCGGTCGTCCTGATGACGGCCTTCAACTTCTTCAGCCACGGAACCCAGGACCTCTATCCGACCTTCCTGGAAGTCCAGCGCGCCTATTCCACCCACACGGTCGGGGCGATCGCCATCGTCTACAATATCGGGGCGATCTTCGGCGGCCTGTTCTTCGGCGCGCTTTCGCAGCGGATCGGGCGCCGCAAGGCGATCGTGCTCGCCGCACTCGTCGCCATCCCGATCGCGCCGCTCTGGACCTATGCGCATGGTCCCGTGCTGCTCGCCGCCGGCGCCTTCCTGATGCAATTCTTCGTGCAGGGCGCCTGGGGCGTCGTTCCCGCCCATCTGAACGAGCTTTCGCCGGATGAGGTTCGCGGCACATTTCCGGGCTTCGCCTACCAGCTCGGCAACCTGCTCGCTTCGGGTAACGCCACCATTCAGGCCGGGCTTGCCGAACACTGGAACGGCGATTACGCGCTGGCACTGATGCTTACCGCCATCATCGTCGCGGCGGCCGTCGCCCTTCTCGCCGGCTTCGGCTACGAGAAGAAGGACGCGAGCTTTGCGCTTGCGCCGGAAGGCGGCGCGGTCAGGGCGTCTTGAAGCTGAAAGCATCAACGAAAAAGGCGCGGGCAGGAAATGCCCGCGCCTTTGTCGATGTCGCACGGCAGCCATCAGTGGACGGCCGACACCCATTCCATGGCCTTGGACTTCTCGTTTTCGTGAAACACACGCGCCTCGACCTGCGGGAAGAGCTTGCCCGTCATCTCCGTGGCGGCCTTGATCCACTGCTTGTCGGAGATCACTGCGGCGCGCTTGAAGCGGTGGAATTCGCCGAGCTTGCTCAGACCGTATTCGAGATCGCGGCGGAGCGCATCTCCCGTCATATCTTCGAAGCCCGTGAGATCGGCCAGGATGCCTATGTCCTCATGGTCGCTCAGCTTCTCTTCTATGGCGGGGATCATTTGGTCGTAATCGCTTGCGGTCACGGTGCCCGCGACGTGGAAAGCAGCCACGTTGTCGGGGGCGGAAAGAATCTGGATCATCGTCTTCTCCCTCGGTTTCGAGTTCAGGCTACCGTCCAACTCAAAGATTTCGGCTATGTTCCGAGGTTTGAAGGGCCGAGCAGTCGCAGGCTCGTGCGGTGGCAGCCCCGCTTGCCCGCTTTCGCGGGCAGCCTATATTGCGCTCATGGATACGACTTCCCCGCCGCGAGAGCCTGCCTCCTCCTACCTGAGATCATTGCGGCTTGCAGTGCAGCGCATCGAGCGGGGCCGCGATCGTAACGCCCTGCGGTGGCAGGCGTTGCTGGCCTTCATAGACCTCAGCATTCTCGTTTTCTTCATCATGGGGCCATACCTGCGGTCTGGCCCTTCCTACCTGATCATCGACTATATGATCGCGGCCTGGGTCGGCGCCGAACTCGCCGCGCGAGCGCTGGCTGCGCCCTCGCTCCGGGCCTTCTTCAGGAAGCCGATGACGTGGATCGACGGCGTGGTCCTTGCAACGCTGCTTTTCCCGGATGCGCTGTTCAACTTCGCATTCCTCAGGGTCATGCGGATCTGGTCGATCGGCAAGAGCCCGTTGCTGCGCGAGGGGCTGCGCCGCTACGGATGGCTCCATTTTCACGAAGTGGTGCGCGCGGTCCTCAATTTCCTCGTCTTCCTCTTCCTCGTCACCGGTTTCGTCTACACGACCTTCTTCTACGCCCGCGAGGGAGGGGAGGGTTTCGTGGATGCCCTCTACTTCACGGTCGCGACGATCACCACCACCGGGTTCGGCGATATCACGCTGCCCGGCACGCTCGGCAAGCTGACTTCGGTCGTCACGATGATCGTCGGCATATCGCTGTTCGTCCGGCTCGCCCAGACGATCGTGCGGCCCTACAAGGTGCATTTCCCCTGTCCGCAATGCGGGCTGCAGCGGCACGATGCCGACGCCGTGCATTGCAAGGCGTGCGGCCATCTTCTCAAGATTCCCGACGAGGGGGATTGAGGGCGGGGAGGCCGCAAGCCTTCACGCCCCATCATTTTGGCGTGAATCCGGCGGCTTGGCCATATTCCCGCGCGTTCTGCCGGCATAACGTGCCGCCATGATCACACGCCGCGCCACTCTCCTCTCCATGCCGTTTGTCCTGACAGCTGCGCGCGGCTTTGCGCAGGGCGTGCCGCAACCGCCGGTGACGCTCGATACGGTGCTCAGCGATGCTCAGGAGCTGGAGCCGCTGAAGGTCGTGCTGGTATCGCAGGATGGGACGATGACCGCCGAGCGGGCCTTTAACGGCCATGCGGCGGACGAGTCCACCAATATCAAATCGGCCTCGAAATCGATCATTTCCTGCTTTGTCGGGATTGCGATCGACCGCGGTTTGCTCGAAGGGCCGGACCAGAAGATCGCGCCGATCCTCGAGGCTTACCTGCCGGCGAACCCCGATCCGCGCATCCACGAGATCACCATCGGCAATCTGCTCTCCATGCAAGCGGGGCTTGCCCGCATGTCGGGGCCGAATTACGGGCGCTGGGTCGCAAGTTCCAACTGGGTGCGTTTCGCGCTGTCCGAGCCGTTCGAGGCAGCACCCGGCGGGGAGATGCTCTACTCGACCGCCTCCACGCATCTTCTCTCCGCCATTCTGACGCGGGTCGGCCGCAGCTCGACGCTGGCGCTGGCCCGCGAGTGGCTGGAGCCGGTGCCGGGCTTCCGCATCGGCGCCTGGGACCGCGATCCTCAGGGCATCTATCTCGGCGGCAACAACATGGCGATGACCGCCCGCTCGCTGCTTGCCTTCGGAGAGCTTTACCGCAATGGCGGCAGAACGCCTTCCGGCCGGCAGGTGGTCTCGCAAGGCTGGATCGATCAATCCTGGCAGGTGCGCACCCATTCCCGGTTTTCCGGCGACGGTTACGGCTATGGCTGGTTTCTGAGGAACATCGGCGGCGAGGAGGTGAGGTTCGGCTGGGGCTATGGCGGGCAGATGATCTACATCGTGCCCTCGCTCAAGCTGACCGTCGCCATGACCTCCGATGAAGATGGACCCTCCGCCCGCAACGGCTATCGCGACGATCTGCACGGCCTCTTGGCGCAGATCATCGGCGTGGTGAAGACGGTTTGAGCGGGGATGATCCCGGTCGGTCCCCGTAGCGAAATCAACGAATTAGCGAAAAAATCACGCCGTTTCATCCCCGCCTACCGCCGTGGGGTTATGCTTTGCACGTCATCGGAAGGGAGCCGGGTCGCGAACCGGATGCCCAACGGCAAGCAAATCCGGCGCCGGTGATGGTTGTAAGGGCAGGGTGGCGCCGTCAGGGCGCTCCCCGCCGGAGGAGCGGGGTTTCGGAATTCGGACCCTCAGGAACCGCGCTCTCCGGACAAGCCCCGAACGATCGGGCAGGCAGAAACGCCTGACATCCATACTACCCGATACCCGCTGCCTGCCCATCCCGAATGAAACGAGCCGTGACGGAAACCTCCGCCGCGGGCATTCGTGTTGCCGCGTTCAGGCGGAAATGTCGATCACGCCGCAATCGCCGGCTTCCGAGGCGAAGGCCAGAAGCTTGCCGCTGGCGCTCCAGCCCATGCCGGTAATGGCGCCCTTGCCGGGGCGGCGCAGCAGGGCTTCCTTGCCATCTGCGATCCGCACGCCGAGGATCATGCCGTCCACGAAGCCGATCGCAAGCACTTCCTCGGCCGGGTGGAAGGCGACCTGGGTGACCATGATATCGGCGCGGGTGCCGAGTTCCAGCGGGGCCTTGCCCATAGGGCCATCCTTGCTGGCGAAGGGCCAGACGATCGCGGCCGGAGCGCCGGAAGAGGCGAGCCATTTACCCTTCGGCGACCAGGAAAGCGATTTCACCTTGGCGGGATAGCCGGTCATGCGCATGTGGCGATGCTCGCCCGGCTTGCCCTCGAGCTTCCAGCCGTGCAGGGCGTTTTCCTGCATCATGGTGACGAGGAACCGGCCGTCCGGCGAGAAGGTGACGCCGGTATGGGCGCCCTTCCAGTCGAGATCGGCGGCCGGCGCATTGGTGCCGACCCAGTGCAGCGAAACGCCGTTATAGCGGGCGGCGGCGATCCTCAGTCCCTTGGGCGCGAAGGCAAGGCCTTCCACGCTGCGCTCCTCGGTGAACTCCTTCACCGTGCCGTCCTTCTGGCGCACGAAGCTCGACTTGCCGTAGGCATAGGCGACCGCGCCCTGCGGGCCGCCGGCAAGGACGCTGATCCACTTGCGGGGGACATGGGCAAGCTCGTCCACGCTTCCGTCCGCGGCAATCCGCAGGACCTTTCCGTCCTCGCCGCCGGTCAGCAGAGTGGCGCTGTGGGGATCGCGCACGCAGGCGAGCAGGCCCTGATGGGCCTCCGTCACCTTCTCGCCGCCATCCAGCCGGTGGATGGTGCCGGCCGCGGTTGCGAAGAACGGAACGTCGCCGAGGAATTCGGCCGCGACGACGTGGCCTTCAAGATCGAGCGGTGCAACTGTGGGCATTATGCGGTGGGTCTCTTCAGGATAACAAGATTGTGCTTATTACACCCCCTCTGGCCTGCCGGCCATCTCCCCCACAAGAGGGGAGAGAATGTAGGGCGATGCCGCAGCTAAGCCCCTCCCCCTTGTGGGGAGGGGTTGGGGATGGGTAACCGCAAACGCCGCAAAAGGGCGCTCGCTATCAAGCCGTTGCCTGGCAGGCCAGGAAGCTCTTCTCGATCTTCTCGCGGTCAAGCTCGCGGCCGATGAAGACGAGCCGGCTTTCACGCTTTTCGCCTTCCTTCCAGGCGCGCTGGTGGTCGCCCTCGACGATCATATGCACGCCCTGCACGACATAGCGCTGCTCGTCGCCCTTGAAGGCGATGATGCCCTTGAGGCGCAGGATGTTCGGGCCTTCGGTCTGGGTGATCTTCTGGATCCAGGGGAAGAAGCGCTCGGGGTTCATCTCGCCGCCGCGCAGCGAGATCGACTTCACCGTCACGTCGTGGATCGGCGACATCTCGCCGTGGTGATGGTGGTGATCATGATCGTGATGATGGTGGTCGTGATCGTGGTGATGATGACCATGGTCGTGCCCGTGGTCATGGTCGCAATCCGGGCCGCAGACATGGTCCTCATGGCCATGCTCGAGGAAATGCGGATCGTTTTCCAGCGCGCGTTCGAGGTTGAAGGCGCCTTGGTCGAGCACGCGGGCGAGATCGACGCCGGAACGGCTCGTCTTGTAGATGCGGGCCGTCGGGTTGATGGCGCGAACGACATCCTCGACAACCGCCAGTTCTTCCGGGGTCACCAGATCGGTCTTGTTGACGAGAACGACGTCGGCGAAGGCGATCTGGTCCTCGGCCTCGCGGCTGTCCTTGAGGCGGAGCGGCAGGTGCTTGGCATCGACGAGCGCCACGACCGCATCGAGCTCGGTCTTGGAGCGAACGTCGTCGTCCATGAAGAAGGTCTGGGCGACAGGCACCGGGTCTGCAAGGCCGGTGGTCTCCACGATGATGCCGTCGAAGCGGCCGGGGCGGCGCATCAGGCCTTCCACCACGCGGATCAGGTCGCCGCGGACGGTACAGCAGACGCAGCCGTTGTTCATCTCGTAGATTTCCTCGTCGGATTCCACGATGAGGTCGTTGTCGATGCCGATCTCGCCGAACTCGTTGACGATGACCGCGTATTTCTTGCCGTGGCTTTCGGAAAGGATGCGATTGAGAAGCGTCGTCTTACCGGCGCCGAGATAGCCGGTGAGCACGGTAACGGGAACAGGCTTTTGAGTGGCTGTGTCGGTCATGGAAAACCTCGGGAGTGTGATGGCGTCTTAGGACGCGAAGGCCTAGTCGGCCTCATATAAGAGCAAGCCGGGGCGAGTTCAAAGGGTTTCATATGTTATAAGGTGACATCCAGCGACGGCGGGAAGGCAACCGGTCAAAGGCCGGTCAGCTTGAGGCGCGCCGACAGCAGATCCACGAAGGCGCGGACCTTTGCCGGAGGAAAGCGGTTCTCCTGCCAAAGCACATGGACTGGAACCGGCTTCGGCTCGAATTCCTCCAGAACCAGCTCGACCTTGCCGGCGTCGAGCAGATGCCGGACCTGCCATAGGGGAGAATATCCGATGCCGAGACCGTGGATGATCGCCGAATAGACGGCGGCAGTGGTATTGGCGCGAAACGGCCCGTTGACGGTGACCATGCGGGGCTTGCCGTCGATCAGGAACGACCATTGGCCGGATCGTGGCTCGACCGCCCTGACAATGCAGGAATGCTGCCGCAGGTCCGAAGGGTGGGCGGGGCGGCCGTGCTTCTCGAAATAGGAAGGGGCGGCGAAAACGACCCTTCGCAGCGTGCCCAGCCGCTTTCCCTGCAATCCCGAATCCGGCAGTTCGGAAATCCTCACCACCAGATCGAGACCTTCGGCCGAGAAATCGGTGAGCGCGTCGGAAAGCTGCAGGTCGACTTCGACGCCCGGATAGGCGCGCATGTATTCCGCGATGACAGGCACCAGGAATTTCGGGCCGAACTGGACCGGCGCGCCGATGCGAAGAACGCCGGACGGTTCGGAACGCCGATTGCTTGCCTCCAGCTCCGCCTCCCTGATTTCGGCCACCGCAGGCTTCACCCGCCTGTAGAAATCCTGTCCTGCCTCGCTTGCGCTGCATTGGCGCGTCGTGCGGTGGACGAGCTGCACGCCGACATCCGATTCGAGAGAGGCAAGCGAGCGGCTGACAGCCTGGAGCGACCGGCCAAGATGGTGGGCGGCATCGGTGAGGCTGCCTCTTTCAATGACCGCCACGAATGCCTCGATATCCGCAAGCCTGCTCATCCTATTATCTCGATTTTCGATAGTAAGAATGGATATTTACAGCGATTGTATCGATTTTAGCAACAACATATCTCGAAGCGGTTCGAAAAACCAAATCGGGAGAAGCGCGATGCAATTGAGCAGTCCAACAATATTAGTGATCGGCGCGACGGGAAAATTCGCAAGCCTTGTCGTGCCCGCGCTTGCACGGCGCGGCGCATCTGTCCGCGCGTTTGTACGGGATGGCTCCCGTGGCGAAATCGCCATACGGATGGGGGCCATAGAGTTTGCGATCGGCGACCTGCGCGATGCCGACAGCCTTGCAAGGGCTATGACCGGCGTCGATGGTGTCTTTCATATCGGCCCCGCCTTTGCTGTCGATGAGGCCGCCATGGGCGTGGCGGCGGTCGAAGCGGCGGAGCGTGCCGGTGTGCGGAAATTCGTTTTCTCATCCGTCATCCAGCCGACGAATGCCCGGCTGGAGAACCATGCCAGCAAGATCCCCGTGGAGGAGGCACTTTATTCCTCAAGGTTGGAATATACGATCCTGCATCCGGCAAACCTCATGCAGAATATCGGGCTTGCATGGCCGGCGATCCTGAAATCCGGGTGCTTTGCGGAACCGTTTCCCGGCAAGGCGAAAATCGCACGTGTTGATTACCGCGATGTCGCGGAGGTGGCGGCGATCGCGCTTACCGGAGAGAAGCTTGCCTATGCAACGCTTGAACTCAGCGCGGGCATGTATAGCCGCGACGAGATCGCCTCCGTCATGACCAAGGAACTCGGTCGGCCGATCAAGGCGGCGGCCCCGAGCTTTGAGGAATGGGTTGCGGCGGCGCAGCTTCCTTATGACGAGCGGGGAATGCGCCTGCTCGCCAGGGTTTTTGAGCATTACGGGAAATACGGGCTCGGCGGAAACAGCCTGTCGCTTGCTGCGGCTCTCGGGCGGCCGCCTCGCTCTCTTCCTGAATATATCCAAGGACTGGCGCAGGGCGAGGGCAATACTTCAGCGGAGGAGCGGAATCATGGCTGAGATCAGGAAAAGCCCGCAGTCGAGAAAGCTACCCGCGTCATACGCTCCCTTCGTGATGCCGCTAGTGCTTTCGGTCTTCATGTCGGCCATCGTTTCGGCGGTGGCGACAGTGATGAGCGTGGGGATCGGCAACCCATTCCTTGCCAATTGGCCCGGCGCCTGGGGCATGTCCTGGCTCGTCGCCTTTCCCAGCCTGCTGATCGTGCTTCCCCTCGTGCGCCGCCTCGTTTCGACGATCGTTGAAACGCCTCGGTGACGAAGCGCGGCGATGCGGGGAACTCAGCCGAGCATCTCCGCATCAAACTTCGCGACATCCTCCAGCAGTTCCACGATGCCCCTGACCACGTGGGCGAGGATCGCCTCACCCTTTTCAGCGCTCGCGGCGGCGGCGTTGCCGGCGACGCCTTCAGCGTTGAGATCGCTCATCCTCCAGCCGAAGGCATGCGGGCCATAGGCGCGCAGATGCCGGAACTCACGGGCGAATTCCGATTGCCGCGAAGGGAAGTCCGCAGCTTTGGCCATGTCCATCTTGTCGGGGTGCAGCGCCAGCATCACCGAGGTTTCTATGTCGCCGCCATGGATGTCGATTGCCTTCTCTTCCGGTGTGATGATCCCTTCCGGCAGGCCGAAGCGGGTCCAGCTCGTCGCCACCGCCAGCATGCCGAAGCGCACCCGCGCTTCGGTCGCGACGATCGTCGTCAGGGGCGAGTTGCCGCCATGGGCGTTCAGCATCACGAATTTGCGGATGCCTTCACCGGAAAGCCGCTCGGCAATGCCGAGCCACCGCCCGACAGCCTCGTCGTAGGCAAGCGTCCTGGTGCCGGCCACGTCCATGTGCTCGATCGAGTAGCCGACGGGTTCGGCCGGCAGGAAGGTCGCAGGCAGGCCGGCCGGCAGAACCTCGATGACGCGGGCGACCAGACCCTCGGCAATCAGCGTGTCCGTTTCGAAGGGCAGGTGCGGTCCGTGCTGCTCATGCGCGCCGAGCGGCAGCACGGCGATCCAGTCCCGCCTGTCCACAGATGCGAGCTTCGGATCATTGTCGTGATAGCGCGGTAGTGGTTGAGGCATCTGGCGATGATTCCCAGGTTTGGTTATGGATAGGTGCGGCTTAGGATACAGCCACGCTCCAAGTGGACAAGGACGGTCGACGCAGATGAGCAAGAAGAAGGGCGACAAGAAAGCCAAAGGCGGCAAGAAAAAGGATCTGGCGGGCCTTGGCGCCGCCGATCTGGCGTCTGCGGTCACGCAGACGGCGCGTTCGATGCGCACGGCGCTCAGCCGCAGCCTTGCGGAAAGCGGTCTCTATGCCGGGCAGGATGGCGTGATCCTGACGCTTGCCGGAGAGGACGGCCTGACGCCGGGCCAGCTTGCACAGCGCCTCGGCGTGAAGGCTCCCACCATGACGCGCACCATCGGCCGCATGGAAGCCCAGGGCTTTCTCGAAAGGCGGGCGGACGGCACGGATGGGCGGCTCACCAAGGTGCACCTGACGCCTGCCGGCCGCGAAAGCGTCGAGCAGATCGGCCGCTCGGTCGCCGATTGCGGTTCGCTGGCGACCAAGGGGCTCTCGGACAAGGAGGTCCGCACGCTCCTCAAGCTCCTGCGAGCCGTGGACCAGAACCTTCTGCCGGCACTCGGGGACGATTGATTTCCCATCGGAAATCCCCTCTTGCGGGATTGCTGCGTCGAATTAAATTGTTTATTTAAACATTTAATCCGGCCGGCTACCGATCGGCTGTTCTGTCTCGGGGAGGGGGCGTGGCTCAGAAGATCAAGTTATCGACCATCGCGGAAAGCCTGGGGCTTTCGACCGCGACCATTTCGCTCGCGTTGCGCGACAGCCCGCTGGTTGCCGTCGACACCCGCGAGAAGATCAAGGAACAGGCCCGCGCGCTCGGCTATATCTACAATCGCCGCGCCGCCAGTCTCCGGACCTCCCGGTCGGGCATTATCGGCGTCGTGGTGCACGACATCATGAACCCGTTCTACGGGGAAATCCTCAAAGCCATCGAGATGGAGCTCGATCGCAGCCGGCACACCTTCATCCTTTCCAATCACTACGATTCCGTCGAAAAGCAGCGGACCTTCATCGAAACGCTGCTGCAGCTCGGCGGCGACGGTGTCATCATGTCGCCCGCGATCGGCACGCCGGTCGAGGATGCGACGCTGGCGGAGCAGAACGGCATGCCGGCGATCCTCGTTGCCCGCTCGATGGAAGGCGTCGACCTGCCAACCTATCGCGGCGACGATGCCTATGGAATTTCGCTCGCCACCAATCACCTGATCGGGCTGGGCCATCGCGTGATCGCCATGATCGGCGGCACGGACCAGACTTCGACCGGCCGCGACCGCTACCAGGGCTATGTGAATGCGCTTCGCAAGGCGGGGATCGAGGTCGATCCGAACCTGCGCATTCCCGGCCCGCGCTCCAAGCAGGGCGGGTTCGAAGCAGCGGTGCATTTCCTCTCGCTGCCGCAGAAGCCGACTGCCGCCGTCTGCTGGAACGATCTCGTGGCGATCGGGCTGATGAACGGCATCGCCCGCGCTGGCTTCGTGCCCGGCCAGGATATTTCGGTGACCGGTTACGACGATCTGGAGGAGGCCTCGATCGCCACGCCGGCGCTCACCACGGTTTCCAACGGCCAGGCGGAAGTCGGCAGGCTTGCGGCGCGCGCGCTGCTCGACCGCCTCGCAGGCAGCCACGAGCCGGACGGCCTCCATCTCATCAAGCCGGAGATGCGTATCCGCCAGTCGACTGGCGTCCATCGTCCGCGTTCCTAAGGTTCTTTTCACAAAGAGGTTTGCAGCATGTCGGAAAAGCTCGGTACCGTACTTGTGCCCGGTCGGATCAATCCACGTGTTCCGGAACAGCTTGCGCAGGTTTTCGAGGTGGTCACCGCCTCACAGGCGCCCTCCGCGGATATCGATCCCGCGGTGCTCGCCCGCATCCGCGGCGTGGCGCTTTCGGGCAAATTCGCAAACGAGTGGTTCGACCTCCTGCCCAATCTTCAGGTCATCGCCAATTTCGGCGTGGGATATGACGGCGTCGATACGGCCAAGGCCGCCGAACGCGGTATCGTGGTGACGAACACGCCGGACGTGCTGAACGATGAGGTGGCGGATACCGCCATCGCGCTCCTGCTTAACACGGTGCGCCGCCTGCCGCAGGCGGAGACCTGGCTGCGCGAGGGGCGCTGGAAGAGCGAAGGGCCGTTTCCGCTCGTGCCGCTGTCCCTCAAGGGGCGGCATGTCGGCATCGTCGGGCTCGGCCGCATCGGGCGCGAGATCGCAAGCCGGCTGGAGCCATTCAAGGTCAGGATCGGCTATCACACCCGCACGCCGCGCGAGGGGCTGCCCTATACCCACTATGCCTCATTGAAGGCGATGGCCGAGGAGGTCGATACGCTGATCTCCGTCCTGCCGGGCACTGCCGAGACGCACAGGATCTTCAATGCCGAGATCTTCTCCGCCCTCGGTCCCGAAGGCGTCTTCATCAATGTCGGGCGCGGCACCAGCGTGGACGAGGATGCGCTGATCGCGGCCCTGCGCAGCGGCACGATCGCCGGAGCCGGGCTCGATGTCTTCTACGACGAACCCAATGCGCCGGCTGAATTGCTGGAGTTTCCGAATGTCAGCCTGCTGCCGCATGTGGCGTCCGCCTCGGTGCCGACGCGCAATGCCATGGCGGATCTCGTCGTCAACAATCTGATCGGCTGGTTCCGCGAGGGGCAGGTGCTTACGCCGGTTCCGGAAACGCCGGTTCGGCGCGGGTAACCCGCGACCTGGAGGCGGCGAAGGCGCGCACCGCATCGCCGAAGGCCTCGAACAGGGCGCGGGAAGGCGCGTCCGTCTCGGCCCAGTATTCGGGATGCCACTGCACGCCGACGGCGAAATTCTTCGCATCGATCACGGAAACAGCCTCGATCGTGCCGTCCTCCGCCGTCGCCTCGACCTGCAGCCGCGGCGCGGTTTCGGCGATTGCCTGCCTATGCAGGGAATTGACCTGGATTTCGCCGGCGAGGCCCAGATGGCGGGCGATGCAGGAGCCTTCCTGCACGATCACCGGCTGGCGGATCGCATAGGCCTTGTCACGCTCCGGTACGTTGGGCTTGCGGTGATCCCATATGCCCGGCTGTTCCTGGATTTCGCTTGCCAGCGTGCCGCCGAGCGCGACGTTCAGTTCCTGTATGCCGCGGCAGATGGCGAGAAGCGGAATTCCGCGGTCGAGCGCCCGGCGGATGAGCGGCAGGGAGGTCGCATCGCGGGCCGGATCAAACGGGCCGTCGCCTTCCGCAGCGTCCTTTCCGTAAAGCGAAGGATGGACGTTGGTCGCCGATCCGGAGACGAGAACGCCATCCACCCGGTCGAGAATGGCATCGATCTCATTACCCTCTTCAAAGGCGGGAATGATGAAAGACATCGCGCCCGCGACCTTGAGTGCTGCCTGAACATACTGGTTCGGCGAGGCATGCCATATCGCGCCTTCGATTTCGCGGATATCGGCTGGAATGGCGATGATGGGTTTCGGCATGGAATTCTCCGGCACGGGGGCAGGCGGTTTGCGATCGGTTTGGTTGTCGCTCCGGAACCCGGCTCAAGTCAAGTTGGGCTCTTTCGGGCAGTTTCATCTTTCATGAGGAGCGAGCATTTTCTCCTTGAAATACCTCGTGAATTGACCACGGCGAGAGGCAGACCAAAGTATAACTCGGGAAGACGCCTGCAGTTCAAGGAATATTAGCACCACCGCTTGCAAGCCATTGTGCAACATGTTTACTTCGCCGCAGGACCGGGGGAAATGGGAACGGAACCCTCTGCAGTGTCCTATGGGAGGTAATTCATGGATCGTCGTGCATTTTTCAAGAAGGCAGCCGCAACGGGCGCGGGTGCCGCGGCTGCTACTGCGCTTGCTGCTCCTGCCATCGCGCAGGAGAACCCGAAGATCAACTGGCGTCTGACGTCTTCGTTCCCGAAGTCGCTCGACACGATTTTCGGCGGTGCGGAAGACATTACCAGGCATGTTTCGGAAGCGACCGGCGGCAATTTCACCATCCAGCCCTTCGCGGCGGGTGAGATCGTGCCCGGCCTGCAGGCGGCCGATGCGGTGAGTTCCGGCACGGTGGAGATGTGCCACACCTGCTCCTATTACTATGTCGGCAAGGATCCGACCTTCGCGATCGGCACCGCCATTCCCTTCGGCCTGAATGCCCGGCTCACCAATTCCTGGTTCTACGAGGGCAATGGCAACACGCTGCTCAACGAATTCTATGCCAAACACAATCTCTACGGCATGATCGCGGGCAATACAGGCGCGCAGATGGGCGGCTGGTTCCGCAAGGAAATCAATACGGTCGACGACTTCAAGGGCGTCAAGATGCGCATTGCCGGTATTGCCGGCCGCGTGCTGGAAAAGCTCGGCGCCGTGCCGCAGCAGATCGCCGGCGGGGATATCTATCCGGCGCTTGAAAAGGGCACGATCGACGCCGCCGAATGGGTCGGCCCCTATGACGATCACAAGCTCGGCTTCTACAAGGTGGCCAAGTATTATTACTATCCGGCCTTCTGGGAGGGCGGTCCGGTCATCCACGGCATGGTCAACCTGGACAAGTGGAACAGCCTGCCGAAGAACTATCAGGCAGCGCTCATCGATGCTTGCGCCTACGCCAACACCAACATGATGGCGAAGTACGACGCGAAGAACCCGATGGCGATCAAGCAGATCGTTGCCGAAGGTGCGGTGCTGCGGCCGTTCAGCCAGGAAATCCTGGAGGCCTGCTACAACGCATCCCTCGAGGTCTACAAGGAGATCTCGGCCTCGAATGAAACCTTCAAGAAGATCTACGAGGACCAGGTGGCTTTCAAGAAGGAAGGCTATCTCTGGATGCAGCTTTCGGAATACACTTTCGATACCTTCATGATGATCCAGCAGCGCAACGGCAAGCTCTAAGCGACTGTTGGAGATCAGCTTTCAATGAACCCCGGCTCGAAAGATCCGGGGTTTTTCGTTGTCCGACGCGCCTGGTTGTGCCAGCTCGACAACTGCAACCGTTTCTGTATTGTCGCAGGATCGAGAGCTAAAGCAGCGCGCTCCGCGACCAGCCGGAGCATCGGTGAAGACGGGCTTCACCGACTCAGGCAAGAGCCTTGCTCTCGAACTGGAGGTAGTGCGATGTGGAAACCACTGAGCATTACGCTGTGGGTTAGGAGAAATCGGACGGGCTGGTCAGTTTCCGTCCGATTCCAATTCCGAACTTAGTAGCAAACGGAGGGTAGGGTTGCCGCCCTGCCCTCCACTCCACTCCACGAATATAAGCCTTCACCTTGCAACTGACAAGCGATGCCTGATCCTCAAGGATTGATCTGTGGCGGCTCCCCGAAATTCGGCATGGCCGGCTGGCTGGGCGGCGCGGGCTGGCCGGGTGCTCCCTCCATCGGCGGCAGGCCGAAATTCGGCATCTGGTTTCCTCCACCGCCCGAGCCGAAGCCAGGGATCTCGATCTTGATCGTATTGAGGTCCACATCGGCCGCCTTATCCAGCCAGTAGGTCACAGACTCCGGCCAGAAAATGACGATCGCGACGAGGATGAGCTGCATGCCGAGCCACGGGATGGCGCCGAGATAGATATCCTTGGTCTTGACCGTCTTCGGGGCGATCGAGCGCAGGTAGAACAGCGCAAAGCCGAAAGGCGGATGCATGAAGCTCGTCTGCATGTTGATGCAGAGCAAGACGCCGAACCAGATCAGGTCGATGCCGAGCGATTGCGCGATGGGCGCCAGGAGCGGCAGCACGATGAAGGCGATCTCGAAGAAATCGAGGAAGAAGGCCAGGAAGAAGATGAAGATGTTGACGAAGATCAGGAAGCCGATCGCGCCGCCGGGCACGTGCGACAGCAGGTATTCGATCCAGTGACCGCCATCCATGCCCTGGAAGACGAGGCTGAAGCAGGTGGCGCCGACCAGGATGAAGACCACCATGGAGGTGATCGTCATGGTCGAGTGCATGCCCTGTCGGACGAGGTCCCAGGTGAGGCGACGGTGCAGAGCGGCCAGCACCATGGCGCCGACGACGCCGAGCGCGCCGGCTTCGGTCGGGGTCGCCAATCCCATGAAGATGGTGCCGAGCACGAGGAAGATCAGTACGATCGAGGGGATCATGCCCCACAGCACACGGGCAACGAGCGCCATGTTCAGCTCGCCGCGCGCTTCCGGCGGAAGGGGCGGCACGTCCTTCGGCCGGAAGATCGACAGGCCGAGGATGAAGAGCATGAAGATGACGACCTGCAGGATCGAGGGGCCGATCGCTCCGAGATACATGTCGCCGACCGAGCGGCCGAGCTGGTCGGCGAGCACGATCAGCACGAGAGAGGGCGGGATGACCTGGGTAATCGTTCCGGAGGCGGCGATGACGCCTGTGGCAAGCCGCGGGCTGTAGCCGTATTTCAGCATAATCGGCAGCGAGATCACGCCCATGGTGATGACGGATGCCGCGACAGTGCCGGTGATCGCCCCGAGGATGGCGCCGACCAGGATCACCGCATAGGCGAGGCCGCCCGGAATGGCGCCGAAGAGCTTGCCGGTTCCTTCCAGCAGGTCCTCGGCGAGACCGCAGCGCTCGAGTATCGCGCCCATGAAGGTGAAGAAGGGGATGGCGAGCAGGAGGTCGTTGGAGACGATGCCGAAGATGCGCAGCGGAAGCGCCTGCAGGAAGGCGAATTCGAAGTGGCCGGTGGCGATGCCGAGCAGGCCGAAGAAGAGGCCGACGGCCGATAGCGAGAAGGCGACCGGGAAGCCGTAGAGCATGAAGATGATCATGCCCAGGAACATTGCCGGCGGCATTATGCCGTATTCGAACATGCGCGCTTATTCCCCCCGAAGCATTGATTTTATTGAAGCGGCTTTTCGTAGGTGGTGTCGACCCGGAGCAGGCCTCTCAGGCCGGCGATCCGCTTCACCAGTTCCGAGAGCCCCTGAAGCGCGAGCAGGGCAAAACCGGAGACGATGATGAGCTTGACTGGCCAGCGTATGAGGCCGCCGGCGTTCGACGACATCTCGCCCTGGGCATAGGAAACGGTGAAGAAGGGCCAGGACAGCCAGGCGAGATAGAGGCAGGCGGGGATCAGGAAGATGACGAGGCCGAGAATGTCGATCCAAAGCCGGACGCGGTCGGAGACTGCGCCGTAGATGAGGTCGACGCGCACATGTTCATTGAGTCTCAGCGTGTGAGAGGCGCCGAGAAGCACGATGAACGCGAACAAATACCATTGTATTTCGAGCCAGCCGTTCGAACTATAGTTGAAAAGATAGCGAACGCAGGCGTTGCCGGCGCTGATCATGCAGCAGGCCAGAACGAGGTATCCCGAAAACCTTCCGATGACCTCACTGACGCGATCGATCAGAGCACTGAACTTCAGAAGTGCCGACATATGCTCCCATTCTCCCGGCGGCTCCTTTTTCTCCCGACCGCCTTGGAGGCGATGTAAACCAACGCTTCTGAAAAGAAAAGCGGTTATTGGCGGGGTGTTTTCAGGTTCTACACGGCTGATCGTCCAGTGCCGCTTGCCTTACATCGTGGAGAGAGCTTTAAAGTTTACCGATTTCATTGAAAGTTTGTTAAGCATATTCCGGCGAACCCCTAGATCGCTATGGGGAAAAATCAGGCCCGACAAGCAAATTTTAAAGTGTTTTCTTCACTGTTCGCCGCGGAATTAGGGATGAGCCCGATGAAGCAGATGGAAGCGAAGACGTTGCCGACAGATGTCTATCTGTCGTTCGTCAGTTCGCTGTTCGGAAATCGCGGTACGCTTGTGACCGGCGTGGTCGTCCATGTCGTCTGGTGCTTCATCGTATTCAGCAGTACCGGTTCCGTATTCTATCTTGCCATGGCCGCAAGTTTCATGGCGGTCTTCGCCTACCGCATGGTCGGCTTTGCGAAATTCGACAAGATGGACAAGCAATCCTTGTCTCGCCGGGAGATCGCCAAGGTCGAATGCGGTTATGTCGTCGGGGCGGCATTGACCGCCCTCTTGCTCGGCATCGCCAGCGGCTATGCGCTGCTCGTTCTTCAGAACACGTTCGCCGCCTTCACCTGTATTGCGATGACGCTGGGTTCCATGATGTCGATCGTGGGGCGCAATTACGGTTCGCGCCATGCCGTCGATTACCAGACGATGGCATGCTGTCTGCCGATCATGGGCGCCTGCCTTCTCTCGGGCCAGCTGCATTTGGCGCTGATGTCGCTGCTGCTCATTCCCTTCGGTCTGACGACGCGCTCCATGGCCATGGGCGTTCGGGACTTCCTTTATGAGAACGTCATTGCGACCCGCGACATCACGGTCATAGCCGGGCGCTTCGATACCGCTCTCAAGACCATGGCGCATGGCCTGGTCATGCTCGACGGCGATGGCAAGATCGAAGTGATCAACCGCCAGGCGCGCGACCTTCTCCATCTCGATCCGGTCGCCGAGGTGAAGGATCGCGATCTGGTGACGGTGCTGCAGCGGGAGGCAGCCGTTGCGCCGTCCGAGGCCATCATGTGGCAGGTGGCGCGTCTTGCCGAGGGAGCGCAGCGCCGTGCGCTGCTGCAGTTCGGTGACGGCCGCCATCTGGAATTCTCCGCCAGCCATCGCTCCGATGGCGGCGTCGTTCTCATCTTCGAGGATGTGAGCGCGCGCGTGGCGACCGAGGAGAAGATCCTGCACATGGTCCGTTTCGACGCGCTGACGGCCCTGCCGAACCGCGGTTACTTCAGCGAACTGGCAACCGGAAAACTCCAGACCATTGATGAAAACGCTCTTGCGGCCCTCCTCGTTCTCGATGTCGACGGGTTCAAGCATGTCAACGACATGCGCGGCCACGTGGTGGGCGACCGGCTGCTGGCCTTCATCGGCATGCGCATGGCGGCACTTGCAGGAGACGACGTCGTGGCGGGCCGTCTCATCGGCGACGAGTTCGTGCTGTTGATCATGGGGGGCGCCGATCGCGCCGCCCTCGAGCAGCGCATCAGGGACCTCCATGCCAGGATCCAGGGAAGTTATCCGATCGGAGACCTGCGCCTCACCGTGTCGATGAACGGCGGCTGCGTCATCGATGGAGCCGGCGGCTTCGATATGGAGAACTGGCAGATCAGGGCCGACCTTGCCCTCAACGATGCGAAATCCAGGGGCAACGGAACGCTCACGTTCTTCCGCGAGGAGATGGATGCCCGCTATGTCGAGGAGCAGAAGCTCAGGGCCGATCTGCGTCAGGCGATCGAGGATCGCGGCCTCTACGTCGTCTATCAGCCGATGTACCGGCCGGATG
The DNA here is from genome assembly GCF_001005825.1 of Rhizobium sp. LC145. Taxonomy (GTDB): domain Bacteria; phylum Pseudomonadota; class Alphaproteobacteria; order Rhizobiales; family Rhizobiaceae; genus Neorhizobium. Next base: position 381,340 of record NZ_LBHV01000004.1, on the reverse strand, counting down.
GTTCGCAGGTCGAATGCTTCGAGGCGCTGGTCCGCTGGAAGCATCCCGAGAAAGGGCTGATTGGCCCGAACGTCTTCATTCCGCTGGCCGAGGACATGGCGCTCGTCTCGCAGATCACGCGGTTCGTCATCGAGCAGGCCTGCCGCGATTGCGCCTCCTGGAAGAGGCCGATACCGGTCTCCGTCAATCTTTCGATACACGATCTGCAGAATTCCGATCTCGTCGCCTATGCGGCGGATGTGCTCTCGAAATACGGGCTGGAGCCTTCGAGGCTTCACTTGGAGGTGACCGAGAGCTGCTTCATGAACGAGCCGGTTGCCGTCAGCGCCATACTCAACCTTTTCCGGGCGAAGGGCGTCACGATCGCGATCGACGACTTCGGAACGGGTTTTTCCAGCCTCAGCTATCTGCATTCCCTGCCGCTGGATATCGTCAAGATCGACCGCGCCTTCGTGAAGGACATCGAAGGAGAGCCGCGGCATCTGAAGCTCTTGAGCGGCATCGTCCACCTGTCGCGCGAACTCGGCTTGAAGGTCGTCCTCGAGGGGGTGGAGACGGAAGGGCAGCTCGCGCTGATCAACCAGCACGATTTTGCCGATCTGGTGCAGGGATATGTCTTTTCGCCGCCGTTCCTGCCGATGCGATCGAGGAAATTGCCTCGAAGCCGGGCTCTCCCGCCAAATCCGCAGGCACCGCCCGGCGTAGCCGCAAAGGGTCTCAAACCCGCACTCTAAGCACCATCGGCTGAGTGCCGATTGATCCTAGTATCCTGGCGCAATCCAGGGTTTTGGGCCGGGGTGGCCTTCGCTGTTAACCATAACACTTAAAATTCTATTAAACTTTGCCTTTGGTGCATTGCGGTAGGCGCGCTGTGTAGGGTTAATTCTTGGTAAACAGCCAAGGATTGCCAAGATGTGGATAGATCAAAACAGCACAGATGGAAGTTTCTCGTCCAGACTTCTGGAGACCCTTGACCATATCGAATATCGCCGAATCCAAAGTAACGAGGATTTCGAAGATATAGCCCGGCTCCGTTACAAGGCCTACAAGGCGCATAACGTGCTGCCGGTCGCGGCGCGCAGCATGCTGGACGAAACAGACTTCGACAGCCACGCCTATGTCTTCGGTGTTTACTATTACGAAGAACTCGTCAGCACGTTGCGGGTCCATTACGTGACGCCGGAACATCGGGTCAGCCAGTCGAGCGGCATTTTTCCCGATGCGATCAATGCCTTCCTCGATGCCGGCCTGACCCTGATCGACCCGGCCCGGTTCGCCATCGACGCCGAGTTTGCGAACGAGCGCTCGACCTTGCCCTATCTCACCGTCAGACCGACCATCATGGCGGCCATCCATTTCGATGCGGATCGCATGCTGCAGCATATCCGGCCGGCGCATGCCGCATTCTACAAACGGTTCTTCTACGCGGATACCGTCGTGCCGCCCACCATGACCAAGACCTACGGCTTCGACCTGACCTTGCTTGCCTCGCGGACGCGGGAGATACGCAAGAAGCTGATGCGGCGCTTCCCCGTTTTCCAATCGGAAGCATATGAGCGCCGGATGATGTTCGAGCGGTCCTCGCGCTTCGATCTCGCGCCGCTCACCATCCTGCCGACCGCACGGCGCGCTGTGCGTCCGGGTTCGCCCGAGATGGCCTACGTGGCCTGACGTCGCAGGCGGTGACCCTGACGCGCAGGCAGCGGCGAAGCGTACCGATGTGGGGCCGAGGTGGCATTGCGCTTTGCGGCGGCTTTGTGTAAGGCCAGAACGGGCGTTCCGTCCTGTCCGAGGGCAGGATTCGGAACGGTAGCGAGGGTTTCTCCGCCCGCAAGAGCCGCCCTTTCCGCGGCTTGGCGGAGCGGTTGTCTGAAGGAGACGGATTGATGGACGATCATCACAGCGGACCGGTGGAAACGGGCGCGCCGATGAACTACGAGGAGCATGAGAGCACCTACGACCTGTTCATTGCAGGCACCAAGTGGGGCACCATGATGCTCGTCGTGCTGCTGATCGCCATGGCGGCGGGCTTCTTCACGGCGGCCGGCTTCCTCGGCGCCACCATCCTCTTCATCATCCTCAATATCGCCGGTTTCCTGCTGCTGCGCTGATCGCGCGGCAGGGGAGGCATGGGGGTAAGCGGACGGAGTGCTGCTCCGTCCCGAGGGGGATTCTGACCGGGAGGAGGCAGGTTCTTGCCAAAGGTGATATTTGTCGGCCGCGAAGGTCAGGAGGAGCGGCGTGTCGCCGTTTCAGCCGAAACGGTGAAACGGCTTGCGGGCCTCGGCTTTTCCATCGTGGTGGAAAGCGGAGCGGGGGTGGCGTCGGGTATTCCCGATGCCGAGTACGAAGCAGCGGGCGCGCGCATCGGGCGCTCCGCGGATGCCGGTTCGGCCGATATCGTGCTCAAGGTCAACCGGCCGACTTCGGCCGAAATCTCATCCTATAAATCCGGCGCGGCGGTCTTCGCCTGCATGGACCCCTATGGCAATGAGGCCGCGCTAGCCGAGATGGCCAGGGCGGGACTTTCCACCTTCGCCATGGAGCTGATGCCGCGCATCACCCGCGCGCAGTCCATGGACGTGCTCTCTAGCCAGGCGAACCTCGCCGGCTATCGCGCGGTGGTCGATGCGGCGCATGAATATGGCCGGGCCATGCCAATGATGATGACGGCTGCCGGCACGGTTCCCGCCGCAAAGGTCTTCGTCATGGGTGCCGGGGTCGCCGGCCTGCAGGCGATCGCCACCGCCCGCCGCCTAGGCGCGGTCGTTTCCGCAACCGATGTGCGCCCCGCCGCCAAGGAGCAGGTCGCCTCGCTCGGCGCGAAGTTCATCGCGGTCGAGGACGACGAGTTCAAGGCGGCCGAAACCGCGGCCGGCTATGCCAAGCCGATGTCGGAAGCCTATCAAGCGAAGCAGGCCGCGCTGGTGGCAGATCATATCGCCAAGCAGGACATCGTCATCACCACGGCGCTGATTCCCGGCCGGCCCGCACCCCGCCTCGTGACGCGCACCATGCTCTCCTCCATGAAGCCGGGCTCGGTCGCCGTCGATCTCGCCGTCGAGCGCGGCGGCAATATCGAGGGCTCGCAAAAGGGCGGGATCGCAACGGTCGAGGGCGTCACCGTCATCGGCTATGCGAATGTTTCCGGACGCGTCGCCGCCTCCGCCTCGGCGCTCTATGCCCGCAACCTCTTCGCCTTCCTGGAAACCTTCGTGGACAAGCAGACGAAGGAGTTTTCGATCAACGCCGAGGACGAACTCGTCAGGGCGACCCTGCTGACCCATGGCGGCAAGGTGGTGCATCCGACCTTCGAGGCGGCTGCCGCGGCATTTGCCGGGGAGCCCGCCATGCCGGCCAAGCCTAAGCCGGCCAAGCCCAAGAAAGCCGCGCCGAGCAAGTCCAAGCCTGTTTCGGCGGACGCCGCGCCGGTGGAAAAAGCCGTCCGGTCGCGCCGGAAACCGGCGAAAGACGATGCCGCGAAGAAGGAGGGGCTTTGATGGCGAATGAAATCATGAACAAGGCGCTGGAAGGTCTCGACCAGGCGGTTTCGGCTGTCAGGAGCGCTGCCGAGCAGGCCCCCGCCGTCGCCGATGCGGTCGGTGCCGCGGCGCACGGCGTTTCGGGCGGGGCGATCGATCCCTTCGTCTTCCGTCTGGCGATCTTCGTGCTGTCGATCTTCGTCGGCTACTACGTCGTCTGGTCGGTGACGCCGGCGTTGCATACGCCGCTGATGGCCGTCACCAACGCCATCTCCTCGGTCATCGTCGTCGGCGCGTTGCTGGCGGTCGGTGTTGCGGCGAGCGGGCTTGCCACCGGTTTCGGCTTCATCGCGCTGGTGCTCGTCTCGGTGAACATCTTCGGCGGCTTCCTGGTGACCAGCCGGATGCTTGCCATGTACAAGAAAAAAGATCGCTGAGGGGTTCTGAAGAAACATGTCGCAGAACCTCGCAGCCTTCCTCTATCTCGTCTCCGGCGTGCTGTTCATCATGGCGCTCCGCGGCCTTTCTCACCCGACCACCAGCCGCAAGGGCAATGTCTACGGCATGGTGGGCATGGGGATTGCCATCGGCACGACGCTGCTCCTGGCCACCCCGAGCTTCGGCGGCCTCCTGCTGATCGTGCTGGCGCTCGCCATCGGTGGCGGGGCAGGGGCCTATATCGCCCGCACCATTCCGATGACGGCGATGCCGCAGCTCGTCGCCGGCTTCCACTCGCTGGTCGGCTTTGCCGCCGTCATGGTGGCGGCCGCGGCTCTCTATGCGCCGGATTCCTTCGGTATCGGCGAAATCGGTGCGATCCACGGCCAGGCACTCATCGAACTGGCGCTCGGCGCGGCGATCGGCGCCATCACCTTCACCGGCTCAGTCATCGCCTTCCTGAAGCTCGACGGGCGCATGTCCGGCAAGCCGATCATGCTGCCTTACCGGCATTTCATCAATATCGGCCTCCTGGTGCTGATCGTCGTCTTCATGGTCGGTCTCGTGCAGACCGAAAGCCATTTCGATTTCTGGCTGGTGGTGCTTTTGGCGCTGATCCTCGGCGTGCTCATCATCGTTCCGATCGGCGGCGCCGACATGCCGGTCGTGGTGTCGATGCTGAACTCCTATTCCGGCTGGGCTGCTGCCGGCATCGGCTTCACGCTCGGCAACCTGGCGCTGATCATCACCGGCGCGCTGGTCGGCTCTTCGGGTGCGATCCTCTCCTACATCATGTGCAAGGGCATGAACCGCTCCTTCATCTCCGTCATCCTCGGTGGCTTCGGCACCGACAATGGCGGTGGCGCGGGGGCGGACAATTCCGACAAGACGGTGAAGCAGGGCTCGGCCGACGACGCGGCCTTCCTGATGCAGAACGCCGAAAAGGTCATCATCGTGCCGGGCTACGGCATGGCGGTGGCCCAGGCGCAGCACGCGCTCAGAGAGCTTGCCGATACGCTGAAGGAACACGGCGTCGAGGTGAAATATGCGATCCACCCGGTCGCCGGCCGCATGCCCGGCCACATGAACGTGCTGCTCGCGGAAGCGAACGTGCCTTATGACGAGGTCTTCGAGCTGGAAGACATCAATGCCGAGTTCGCGCAGGCCGACGTCGCCTATGTCATCGGCGCCAACGACGTGACCAATCCGGCGGCGCGCGACGACAAGACCTCGCCGATCTACGGCATGCCGATCCTCGATGTGGACAAGGCCAAGACCTGCCTCTTCGTCAAGCGCTCGCTCGGTTCCGGCTATGCCGGCATCGACAACACGCTGTTCTACAAGGACGGCACGATGATGCTGCTCGGCGACGCCAAGAAGATGACCGAGGACATCGTCAAGGCGATGAAGCATTGAGAGTAGCGAATAGCGAATAGCGAATAGAGCCCGGCAATGCCGGGCTTTTTCGTGGATGCAAGGCATGCTAGATATACGTTATCGAGAACGTTTATCCAGGTGGCGCCATGCAGGTTTCGAAATGGGGTAACAGTCTTGCCGTCCGCTTGCCCGCGTCGGTCGTGGAGGCGCTCGACCTCAAGGAAGGCGACGATATCCAGATCCGCGCGGTCGATACGCTGGAATTCGAGGTGGCACGCAAGCCGACCCGCCGGGAACTGCTCGAGCGGCTGAGAAAATTCCGTGGACGCCTGCCCGAGGATTTCGTGTTCGATCGCGAAGAGGCAAATGCCCGGTAATTTCCATGATACGAACGTTCTGATCTATCTCGCCTCGGGCGATCCCGCCAAGGCGGATGCCGCCGAACGGGCTGTGGCAATGGGCGGATCGATCAGCGTGCAGGTGCTGAACGAGTTCGCGCATGTCGCCTGGCGAAAGCTGGGGTTTTCATGGGACGAGGTCCAATCCTTTCTTGCGACGATTCGCGGAGTGCTTGATGTTCTGCCTCTCACGGCGGCCGTTCACGACGAGGGATTGCTATTGGCGGCGCGCTACCAGCTATCCGTATATGATGCGATGATCGTCGCTGCGGCTTTGTCCGGCGAATGCGACGTGCTGTTTTCCGAAGACCTTCAGGACGGTATGGCCATCAATGGGCTTACGGTCTTCAATCCGCTGAAGCGCTTCGCGTGATCGTGCAGTTTCCGCAGCCTCGTTCCGAGCCATCGTTCAGCATCGACGAACAATCCGTTTCGGCAAATGCGGTAGGGGCGGGCTAACGGATAGCCGCGGGACATGCCATGTAAGGGGCAACAATCCTTTCGCACACCCTTCCGGAGCGACCCATGAAAAAGATCGGTTTCCTTTCATTCGGGCATTGGACGCCCTCGCCGCAATCGCAGACGCGTTCGGCCTCCGACACCCTGCTTCAGTCGATCGACCTTGCCGTCGCGGCCGAGGAACTCGGGGCGGACGGCGCCTATTTCCGCGTCCACCACTTTGCAAGGCAGCTTGCCTCGCCCTTTCCGCTGCTGGCGGCGGTCGGTGCGAAGACGAGCCGCATCGAGATCGGCACGGCCGTCATCGACATGCGCTACGAAAACCCGCTCTACATGGCGGAAGATGCCGGCGCGGCGGACCTGATTGCCGGCGGACGCCTGCAGCTCGGCATCAGCCGAGGCTCTCCCGAGCAGGTGATCGACGGGTGGCGGTATTTCGGCTACCAGCCGGCCGAGGGGCAAAGCGACGCCGATATGGGCCGGCGGCATGGGGAGGTTTTCCTCGACGTGCTGCGCGGCGAGGGCTTCGCGCAACCCAATCCGCGGCCGATGTTTCCCAATCCTCCGGGACTGCTGCGTCTCGAGCCGTATTCTGAGGGTCTCAGGGACCGAATCTGGTGGGGTGCAAGCTCCAACGCCACGGCTGTCTGGGCCGCGAAGCTCGGCATGAACCTTCAGAGCTCGACGCTCAAGGACGACGAGACCGGCGAAGCCTTCCATATCCAGCAGGCGCAGCAGATCCGCGCCTATCGCGAGGCCTGGAAAGAGGCGGGACATGCGCGGACCCCGCGCGTTTCGGTCAGCCGCAGCATCTTCGCGCTGGTGGATGACCGGGACCGCGCCTATTTCGGCGGTGGCGGCAAGGAGGACGATTCGATCGGCTTCATCGATGCGAAGACGCGGGCGATCTTCGGTCGCAGCTATGCCGCAGAGCCGGATGTGCTGATCGAGCAGTTGAGGCAGGACGAGGCGATTGCCGAGGCCGATACGCTGCTCCTGACCGTGCCCAACCAGCTCGGCGTCGAGTACAACGCCCATGTCATCGAGGCGATCCTGAAGCATGTCGCGCCGGCTCTCGGCTGGCGCTGATCCGGGAAAATGTCGGGTCCGGTGACTGTCGTCACCGGACGGCATCGATCAGCTCGATGCGCCGCGGGTGCGGGCAAGGCCGTCCTTGGCGGGCTTGTAGTTCGGATCGAGACGCACCGCATGGGAATAGGAGCGGGCAGCCTTGGCCTTGTCGCCACGGCGCTCGTAGACCAGTCCCTGGTTGGCCCAGGATTCGGCGATGTCGCCGTTAAGTTCGATGGCGCGGTTGAAGTCGGCGAAAGCGTTCTCGTCGTCGTTCAGCGCCACATAGGAGATGCCGCGGCCGTTATAGGGCTCGGGCGAATTCGGCGAAAGCGAGATCGCCTTGGAGAAGTCCTCGATCGCCTGAGCGTGCTGGTTGCGCACCTGGTAGATCAGGCCACGATTGTGCCACGCCCGGCCATCCGTGGTATCGAGTTCGATCGCCCGGCTGAAATCGTTGAAGGCCTCGTTGGTGCGGCCCGCCTGGCGGTAGATATTGCCACGGCCGACATAGGCCACGTCATAGCTCGAGTTGATCTGGATGGCGCGGTTGTAATCGTTGATCGCCTCGACCGGCTTGCCCATGTTGCGGTAGACCAGCGCCCGGTTGGCATAGGCCTGGTAGAACTGCGGATTGAGCTGGATGGCGCGGCTGAAATCGTCGAGCGCCCGGCGGAAATCGCCGGAGCGGCCATAGGCCGAACCGCGCACGTTATAGCCTTCCGGGTCCTGCGGATTGGCCTGGATGACGGAGGAAAGGGAGGCGATGTTTTCCTGCGAACCCTGCGCGCGATCGACCGTGATCAGGTCGGTCGTCTGGGTGGACGAGCAGCCGGCAAGCGCGAGCGAAGCCAGAACCGCGAGGGATAGCGCTGTTTTTCCTTGGGATGGAAAGGCGATGGACGGCAAGAGGCCGGAAGTTTCAGTTCCGCGGAAGCGAACGGCAATCTTTGCGGCCATCAGGCGCGTTTCCTCGTATCGGGCAGCGGGAGCGGTCTTTGGACCGATCCGGACAAAATCGAAAAAAGCGGCGGCGCCCTAGTCGCCCCCGCCTTACAAGCACGTGAAAACGTCGAAAAAACGGCCGATCAACGACCGGTGCGAGGGCCGGCGACGAGGCCTTCGCGCTGAGCACGCTTGCGAGCCAGCTTGCGGACGCGGCGAACGGCTTCAGCCTTTTCGCGAGCGCGCTTCTGCGACGGCTTTTCGTAGTAGTCGCGCATCTTCATTTCGCGGAAAATGCCTTCGCGCTGCATCTTCTTCTTGAGAGCGCGGAGAGCCTGGTCGACGTTGTTGTCGCGGACAAGTACCTGCACGTGAAAATCCCGTTCCTTTGGTTTGGTTGTTCGCCCGATATCGACGTGACACGAGGCGATAGAATACTCTTGCCCGGCGCGCGGCCGTGCGATTGATGAAGCGAGATAGCAGATGAGTCTGCCGAAGTCCAGACGCTAACTTTCAAACATCGACGAAATTGGTAGGCGAAAAAGCCCGTATGCGGGACCACGATGCCGCGTGTCGAAACAATCTTTGAATGCGTCGCAAAACAGCCATTGCGTCGGATATTGATTTGCGATGGGTATGGCTCTACCCACGATACCGTCGGACAGGGAGTTTGAAGGGCGAGATGCGCAAGTATTCGGTTTTCGCCATAGCCCGCGAGGCTATGCGTGCCCACAAGGGCTGGGAGGCTCAATGGACCTCGCCGGAGCCGCGCAGCGCCTATGACGTCGTCATCGTCGGGGCGGGCGGGCACGGGCTGGGCGCCGCCTATTATCTCGCCAAGGAACACGGCATCACCAATGTCGCGGTGATCGAGAAGGGCTGGCTGGGCGGCGGCAATACCGGGCGCAACACCACCATCATCCGCTCCAACTATCTCTATGAAGAGAGCATGGACATCTACGAGCACTCGTTGAAGCTCTGGGAGGGCTTGAGCCAGGAGCTCAATTATAATGTCATGTATTCGCCGCGCGGCGTGATGATGCTGTCGCACAATGTCCATGACCAGCAGTCGTTCAAGCGGCATATCAATGCGAACCGGCTCTACGGCATCGACAACGAATGGCTGACGCCGGAGCAGGCGAAGGCATATTGTCCGCCGCTCGATATCTCCAAGACGGCGCGCTATCCGATCAATGGCGCGGCGCTGCAGCGGCGCGGCGGCACGGCTCGTCATGATGCGGTCGCCTGGGGCTATGCGCGCGCCGCTGCCGATCGCGGCGTCCACATCATCCAGAACTGCGAGGTGACCGGCATCCGCCGCGGGCCGAACGGCGAGGTGCAGGGCGTGGAGACGAACCGCGGTTTCATCGGCGCCAAGAAGGTTGGCGTTTCGGCCGCCGGCCATTCCTCCGTCGTCATGGAGATGGCGGGCGTGCGCGTGCCGCTTCATTCAACCCCGCTGCAGGCGCTGGTTTCCGAACCGCTGAAGCCGATCTTCCCCTGCGTCGTCATGTCGAACACGGTGCATGCCTATATCTCGCAATCCGACAAGGGCGAGTTGGTGATCGGCGCGGGCACTGACCAGTACAACTCCTATTCGCAGACCGGCGGATTGCAGATCATCACCCATACGCTGGATGCGATCTGCGAACTCTTCCCGATCTTCCGCCGGGTGAAGATGATGCGCCAGTGGGGCGGCATCACCGACAACACGCCGGACCGCTCGCCGATCCAGGGCGTGACGCCGGTTCCGGGCCTCTTCGTCAATTGCGGCTGGGGAACCGGCGGCTTCAAGGCGACGCCGGGCTCTGCGAACCTCTTCGCGCATCTCATCGCCAGGGGCGAGCCGCACCGTCTGGCCGCGGGGCTGAACCTAGATCGCTTCCGCACCGGGCGGCTGATCGACGAGGCTGCGGCTGCAGCCGTTGCGCATTGATATATAGGGGATAGACGAGATGCTTTTGATCCACTGCCCCTATTGCGAGGAAGACCGCTCGGAGCTGGAATTCCGCTGGGCGGGCGAGGCCCACATCGCGCGGCCGGAAAATATCGCGGCGATCACCGACGAGGAGTTCGCCGAGTATTTCTTCCTGCGCAACAACGAGAAGGGCCTCACCTATGAGCGCTGGCGGCACATCCACGGCTGCGGCCGCTTCTTCAACGCGGCGCGCGATACGGTGAGCGACAGGTTCCTGATGACCTACAAGGCGGGCCTGCCGAAGCAATCTATCCCGCCGGCGGAAGAAGCAACGGCGGTCGCCGAGGAAAAGACCGTCGAGACCTGGGAAGCGACGGAAGGAGACGCCCGATGAGCGTTTCCGGCAAGAATATCGGTGCGTTCCGCATCAAGGGCGCGGGCCGCCTGACGCCCGCCCGTACGGCGCGCTTCACCTTCGACGGCAAGACCTATACTGCGATGGAAGGCGATACGGTCGCCTCGGCGCTGCTTGCGCATGGCGTGCATCTCGTCGGCCGCTCGTTCAAATACCACCGGCCGCGCGGCATTCTTTCCGCCGGCGCGGAGGAGCCGAACGCGCTGATCGACGTTTCGCGCGATGCGGCCCGCCGCCAGCCGAACGTGCGGGCGACCGTTCAGGAAGTGTTCGACGGCGCGAAAATCTCTTCGCAGAACCGCTGGCCTTCGCTGAAATTCGATGTCGGCGGCTTCAACGACCTGCTCTCGCCCTTCTTCGCCGCGGGCTTCTACTACAAGACCTTCATGTGGCCGAAGGAAGCCTGGATGAAGGTCTACGAGCCTTTCATCCGCCGCGCCGCGGGCCTCGGCGTTGCGCCGACGGAAGAGGACCCGGACCACTATGCCAACCGCTATGCCCATTGCGACGTGCTGATTGCCGGCGCGGGCGTGGCGGGCCTGACGGCGGCCCTTTCGGCGGCTGCGACTGGCGCCTCGGTCATCCTGGTCGACGAGCAGCCGGAAGTCGGCGGGGCGCTGCATGCGGATAGCGCGACCACGATCGACGGGCAGAACGGCTATGAATGGGCGCAGGCCGCCGCCGCGAAGCTCAAGGCCATGCCGAACGTGACGGTGCTGACCCGCACGACGGTGTTCGGCTACTACAATCACGGCTTCCTCGGGCTTGCCGAGCGGGTGACGGATCATCTCGCCCGCCCAGGCAAGAGCAGCCCGCGCGAGCGGCTGTGGCAGGTCCGCGCAAGCCGTGTCGTCCTCGCCACCGGCTCGATCGAGCGGCACATGGTGTTTTCCAACAACGACCGGCCGGGCATCATGCTGGCGTCGGCCGCGCGCACCTTCCTCAACCATCACGGGGTCGCGGTCGGCCGGAAGGTCGGGGTCTATACGGCGCATGATTCGGCCTATGAAGCCGCCTTCGACCTGAAGCGAGCCGGCGTTTCGATCGCCGCCATCGTCGATTGCCGCGCCGAGCCCGGCGAGGCGGTGCTGGCAGAGGCCCGCTCGCTCGGCATCGATGTGCTGACCGGCCATTCGGTGACGGATACTTTCGGCCGCTTGCGCATCTCCTCCATGACGGTGGTGCGCAACGGCGGCTCAAATGCACGCAAGATCAAGGTGGACGCGCTGATCGTTTCGGCCGGCTGGACGCCTTCCGTCCACCTGTTCTCCCAGTCGCGCGGCAAGCTGCGCTTCGACGAGAAGGGTCAGCGCTTCCTGCCCGACATCTATGCGCAGGATTGCGTTTCGATCGGCGGCTGCAACGGCACCGACGACCTGGCCGAACTGATCGACGAGGCGATCGTGGCCGGCGGCGGTTCGATCGCGCTTGCCGGCGAGAACCGGTTCGAATGGACCGGCGGCATGATAGGTGCTGCGGAAGGCGCTGGACCGGATACGGTGGTGAAGGCCTTCATCGACTTCCAGCACGACGTGACTGCCAAGGACATCCGCCTTGCGGTGCGCGAGGGCATGCACTCGATCGAGCACATCAAGCGCTTCACGACGAATGGCATGGCTTCCGACCAGGGCAAGCTTTCCAACATGCATGGTCTGGCGATCGCGGCGGAAGTGCTCGACCGGCCGATCCCGCAGGTGGGGCTCACCACCTTCCGCGCGCCCTATACGCCGGTGACCTACGGCACGCTCGTCAACCACTCGCGCGGCGATCTCTTCGATCCCGCCCGCAAGACGCCGATGCATGCGCTGGAGGCTGCCGAGGGCGCGGAGTTCGAGGATGTCGGCAACTGGAAGCGCGCCTGGTATTTCCCGAAGCGCGGCGAGGACATGGCAACTGCCGTCAACCGCGAGTGCCGCACGGTGCGCGAGGCGGCGGGCGTGTTCGACGCCTCGACGCTCGGCAAGATCGAGGTGGTCGGCCCGGATGCGGCGCAGTTCCTCAACCTGCTCTACACCAATGCCTGGGATGCGCTGAAGCCCGGCAAATGCCGCTACGGCATCATGACCCGCGAGGACGGCTTCGTCTATGACGACGGCGTCGTGGGGCGGCTTGCCGAAGACCGCTTCCATGTGACGACGACGACCGGCGGCGCGCCGCGCGTGCTGCACCATATGGAAGACTATCTCCAGACGGAATTCCCGCACCTGAAGGTCTGGCTCACCTCGACGACCGAGCAATGGGCGGTGATCGCGGTGCAGGGGCCGAAGGCGCGGGAGATCATCCAGCCCTTCGTGGAAGGCGTGGATATCTCCAACGAAGCCTTCCCGCATATGAGCGTGGCGGAATGCACGGTGATGGGCGTGCCCGCACGGCTCTTCCGTGTCTCCTTCACCGGCGAGCTCGGCTTCGAGGTGAATGTTCCGGCCGATTACGGTCCGGCCGTCTGGAAGGCGATCTGGGAGCGGGCGGAATCCATGGGTGCCTGCCTCTACGGCACGGAGACCATGCACGTGCTGCGCGCCGAGAAGGGCTATATCATCGTCGGCCAGGACACGGACGGAACGGTGACGCCGGACGATGCCGGGCTTTCCTGGGCGGTTTCGAAGAAGAAGACGGATTTCGTCGGCATTCGCGGCCTCAAGCGGCCGGATCTCGCGAGGGACGGCCGCAAGCAGCTCGTAGGGCTTCTCACCAACAAACCAAGCGATGTGCTGGAAGAAGGCGCGCAGATCGTTGCCGATCCGAACCAGCCGAAGCCGATGACCATGCTCGGGCATGTCACCTCCTCCTACTGGTCGGAGAATTGCGGCCGATCGATCGCGATCGCGCTGGTGGCCGGCGGCAGGGCGCGCATCGGCCAGACGCTCTACGTGCCGATGAAGGACAGGACGATCGCGGTGGAAGTCACCGACATGGTGTTCTTCGACAAGGAAGGAGGCCGCATCAATGGCTAAATCTAAGACTGATGCGAGCCGTACGCTGCCGCTCGCGGGTTTCCATGGCGGCTCCTCGACCGTCCGGCTGGAGGCGGCGGCGCCCGCCCAACGCATTTCGCTGCGCGCGAGTGCGGACGACGTGCCGGCTCTCTCCGGTGCGCTCGGGCTCGACCTGCCGGTGAAGCCGAAGACATCCGCCACGGCCAACGGGCGCACGGCGCTGTGGCTCGGCCCGGACGAATGGCTGGTGATCGACGAAGGCACTGTTTCCCCTGGGGGCAGGCTGATGCAGGCGGCGGCCTCTTCCGGCGTCCCGCACTCGGCCGCCGATGTCTCCCACCGCAACACGGCGATCCTGGTTTCCGGTCCGGGTGCTGCGCGCGCCATCAATGCCGGCTGCCCGCAGGATCTGTCGCTCACAGCCTTTCCCATCGGCGCCTGCTCGCGGACCGTTCTGGCCAAGGTGGAGATCGTGCTGCTCCGGACTGCGGAGGATGCGTTCCGGGTGGAAGTCTGGCGGTCATTCTCCGATTACGCCTTCGGCCTGCTCGCCGAAGGTGCGCAGGATGCGGCATTGTAAGACGATAGCCTGACTTGACTTGCCGTTCAGGAACAGCACTCTCGCGTTGAAACGGGAGGGTATTCATGGACCATATTCAACTGATGGGGCTCGGCTTTGCCGTGGCGGTCGCTGGCGGCGCGATCGCGGCGAAGCTTACGAAGATCGAGCTTTGGAAGGGCGTACTCGTCGCGGCGGTGGCGGCGCTGGCGGCGATTGCCGCCTATTTCGTTCCGGGTTTCGACCGGAGCCTCGCCATGCCGCTCGCCGCCCTTGTCGGAGCGGGTGTTTCGGGCGCCGTGCTCGGGCTTTCAGCCCCCATGACGGCCAATATCCTGATCGGCGCGGCCGTGCCGCCGATGCTGGGCTTCCTGCTGATGGAAATGGGCGTCTAAACGCTTCACAGGGAGAGATTTAACGCGGCTTCCCGGTCGATATAGGCGCGTTGCTTGTCGGTGATGTAGTCGCGAACGATAGGTGCCGCATCACGCGAGCGGGAGAGCTGCATGTGGAAGACCAACTGGCTGCCGGTGCGGAACATCATCTCGGCGCTGATGAGGTAGAATTCCCACATGCGGGCGAAACGCTCGTCATAAAGGGCGATGACGGCATCCCGGTTCTTTTCGAATCGTTCGGTCCAGTGGGCGAGCGTCGTGGCATAATGCAGGCGCAGGAATTCGAGATCGGTCACCCACAGGCTGTTGCGTTCCACCACCTCGAAAACTTCCGACAGGGCCGGCGAATAGGCGCCCGGAAAAATGTATTTGCGCAGCCACGGGCTTGCCATGCCGGGCGGGCTCATGTGGCCGATCGAATGCAGCAATGCCAGCCCGTCGTCCGGCATCAGGCTGTTCAGCTTGGCGAAGAACTCGTCGTAGTGATGCACGCCGACATGCTCGAACATGCCGACCGAAACGATGCGGTCGAATTTTTCCGTCACATCCCGGTAATCCTTGAGCTCGAAGCGGACACGGTCGCCGAGCCCTGCCGCTTCTGCGCGTGCGGAGGCCAGCGCCTGCTGTTCCTTCGACAGGGTGACGCCGACAACCTCGACCTCTTCGAGCCTGGCGAGGTAAAGCGCGAGATCGCCCCAGCCGCAGCCGATGTCGAGCACCTTCATGCCGGGCCTGAGGCAGAGCTTGCTCGCCAGGAGCCGCAGCTTGTTGCGTTGCGCCTGTTCCAGCGTCTCGGTCGGCTCACGGAAATAGGCGCAGGAATAGAGCATGTTCTCGTCGAGAAACAGCTTGTAGAACTCGTTGCCGAGATCGTAATGGTGCGCGACGTTCTGCTGTGCCTGGCCCTTGCGGTTGGATTGCTGCCGCTTGCGGAAGCGCATCTTGATGCTGCGCAGAACCTTCTGCAGCGGATAGGAGCCGAGCGACAGCCGATTGACGGAAAACAGCGTCAGGAAATCGCGGAGCGTCGAGCCTTCCTCGAACCGCATCGTGCCATCCATATAGGCTTCGCCTGCCGCCAGTTCAGGATTGAACACCAGCGTCCGGTAGAGCCGTTTGTCCGTCAACCGCATGGTCACCGACGGGCCGGGCGTTCCGGCGAACACATGGCGCTTACCCTCCGCATCGATGACCGTCAGGCGGCCACGGCGGATGAAGGACTTCATCATATGCGACAGTGGAAACATCAGATTCTCCCCGACCACTGGGCGAGAAGCTAGCATCAAGTTCCGAGATTTGCGATCAACACTTCGCGGAAAGCCTGCAGGATTTCTGCTTCGGAGGGCCGTGGTCAAACGCTTTCCGGCCGGTCCTTCGGATCGAACTGGATGATGGTGATCCAGTTGGCGGTGAGCGCCGGCTTCTGCTCGTTCTCGATCTCCACCGAGACCTCGTAGGTGGTCATCAGCATGCCGGCGCCGCGGAAGCGCGCCTCGACGAGCTTGAAGTGGCCGCGGACACGGGTGCCGCTCTTGACCGGCGACATGAAGCGGACGCGGTCGAAGCCGTAATTGATGCCCATTGTCTGCTCACGGATCTTCGGCACGCAGTCGAAATTCATGGCGGAGAGAAGAGAAAGCGTCAGGAAGCCGTGTGCGATCGTGCCGCCGAAAGTGCTCTCGGCCTTGGCGCGCTCGGGGTCCACATGGATGAACTGGTGGTCATGGGTGGCATCCGCGAACTGGTCGATCATCGGCTGGCCGACACTGATCCAGTCGGATATGCCGACTTCCGTGCCGACCAGGTCCTGCACCTCGACCAATGAAATTTTGCGCGACATGCTTCCTCACTGCGTTTTCGACACCGGAACTTTTACAAGGTTTCCCGTCGTTTGATAGCGGTATTTTGCACTGCAGCATCTCATTCGATGCAGAAGAAGACCGAGCGAGCAGGCAAGGTTTTCCGCCATGGCGCGCCGGAAGCAAGCTCGCGCCAGCCTTTGCCGGGAAGCATGAAACCCAGCGGGATATGGGCACGGTTGAAGAGCACCGCAAGGCGCGCGGGCTTTCCGGTTTCACGGTCGAGGGTCTCGAGGATCATGCCCACTGCCGAGGCGTCCGGCGCCTCCCAATCGGCTACCGTCATCGGGTTGCCGGAGGGTGCGAGCCATTCGACATCGCCGTCGCCGCTGAAGAAGTGGGTCTCGGAAAAGACGGCGAAACGCTTGCGCAACGCCGCCAGCATGGCGGTGTGCTCGATAAGGTTTTCATCGAGTGATCGCCAATCGAGCCAGGTGATCTCGTTGTCCTGCGCATAGGCATTGTTGTTGCCGCGCTGGCTGCGGCCGCCCTCGTCGCCGGCCGTCAGCATCACCGCGCCGCGGGTCGCGAAGAGCGTGGAGAGGAGGGCGGTCAAATCGCGTCGGCGGGCGGCCAGGATGGCCGGATCGTCCGTTTTGCCCTCCGCGCCGCTGTTCCAGGAGAAGTTCTCGTTATGGCCGTCGCGATTGTCCTCGCCGTTTTCCTCGTTGTGCTTTCTTTCGTGCGAGATGAGGTCCATCAGCGTGAAGCCGTCATGGGCGGCGAGGAAATTCACGCTGCGGGTGCCGCTGCCGGAGAAGACATCCGAGGAGCCGGCAAGCCGGGTGGCGAGCGCGCCGATCGTCCATTGGTCACCGCGCCAGTAGCGGCGGATGTCGTCGCGGGTGCGGTCGTTCCATTCGAGGAAGGCTTCCGAAAAATTGCCGAGCTGATAGCCGCCTGGGCCGATATCCCAGGGCTCGGCGATCAGGATGCGGTCCTTCAGCACCTCGTCCGAGGTCATGGCGAGAAGCGTTTCGGCGCGGCTGTCGAAGCCGTTTTCCGTACGGCCGAGGACGGTGGCGAGGTCGAAGCGGAAGGCATCCACGCCGGCGTGGAGCACGAAATGGCGCAGCGTATCCAGGATCAGGCGGCGGACATGCGGCCTCTCACAGGCGAGCGTATTGCCAGTGCCCGTGTCGTTGACGAGCGTGCCCGGCTCATTCGGAAGATGGCGGTAGTAGGAGAGGTTGTCGAGGCCGCGCATGGAGAGCGTCGCGCCATGGCGGTCGCTCTCGCCGGTATGGTTGAAGACGAGGTCGAGGATGACGCCGATGCCCGCTCCGTGGAGCGTTGCGACCGTCTCGCGCAGTTCCTTCACGCCGCCGGGGCAGAGGCGTGGATCGAGCGCCATGAGGGCGATGGGATTGTAGCCCCAGCTATTGGCGAGCCCGAGCGACGGCAAATGCCGCTCGTCGATCCAGGCGGTGATGGGCATCAGTTCGACGGCATCGGCACCGATCCGTTTCAGGTGGGCGATGACGGAAGGGTGGGCGAGCGCCGCGACGGTCCCGCGCTGATGCTCCGGCATGTCCGGATGCAGGATGGTGAAGGGTTTGACGGCCACCTCGTAGATGAAGCCGCCGGGCGCAAACAGGGGTTTTGAGATCTTCGCCTTACCGTCGCGGGTGACGATCGCCTTCGGCACCAGATCGGCCGTATCGAGGCCGAAGGCGGAGAGGCGCTTGTCGTGGTGAAAGGCCCGGTCGAGCTCCCTTGCATAAGGATCGACCAGCAGCTTTGATGGGTCGAACCAGAGACCACGATCGGGATCGTAGAGGCCGTGGGCGCGATAGCCGTAGCGTGTGCCTTCGCGGGCGTCCTCGACCTCAAGAGTGAAGATTTCGCCCTCACGCGCCATCGGCAGACGAGCGGTTTCGCGGGTGCCGGTTTCGTCGAAGAGGCAAAGGTCGATAGTTTCGGCGGTCTCGGAGCGGACACGGAAGATGATGCCGGATGAGGTGAGGGTGGCGCCGAGAAGAACCGTCATGGGCGCCGGCACTGCAGGGTAGCTACTTGCCCCTCATCCGGCTGCCGCCACCTTCTCCCCGCAGGCGGGGAGAAGGGATATGCCGCACCATTCAGCTCCCCCTTTGGGGAGCCGCAGCCTGCCGCGGCGCTTCCTTGGATCGGCAGCACTGCTTGGGGCACGTCCCCTCTCCCCGCGTGCGGGGAGAGGGTTAGGGTGAGGGGCAAATGTTGAGAGGGTTTCACGTAATCACGCTGGGCTTGTCGCGGCCGGTGCGCTTGCGGATATCGGCGATCTCGTCGGCGACGGTGATGAGATCGGAGAGCGCTTCCTGGGTATCGATGCCGTGCTTGGCCGGATCGGCCTCGTAGCGTTCCACATAGACGCGCAGCGTCGCGCCGGAGGTGCCAGTGCCGGAGAGGCGGAAGACGACGCGCGAGCCGCCCTCGAAGAGCACGCGGATGCCCTGGTTCTTCGAAACCGAGCCGTCAACCGGGTCGTGATAGGCAAAATCGTCGGCGGCGGTCACCTTGAGGCTGCCGAAGCTCTGACCCGGAAGCGACGGGAGCTTTTCGCGCAGCGCTGTCACGAGGCCGTTCGCGGCGTCCGTGTCCACTTCCTCGTAGTCGTGGCGGGAATAATAGTTGCGGCCGTATTCCGCCCAGTGTTGCGTGACGATCTCGGCCACGCTCTTTTTGCGAGCCGCGACGATATTGAGCCAGAAGAGAACCGCCCAGAGGCCATCTTTCTCGCGCACGTGGTCGGAACCGGTGCCGAAGCTTTCCTCGCCGCAGACCGTCACCTTGCCGGCATCGAGCAGGTTGCCGAAGAATTTCCAGCCGGTGGGCGTCTCGTACATGCCGAGCCCAAGCTTTTCGGCCACCCGGTCGGCGGCCGCACTCGTCGGCATGGAACGGGCGATGCCGGAAATGCCCTTGGCGTAACCGGGTGCCACGGTCGCGTTGGCGGCGATGATCGCGAGGCTGTCGGAGGGGGTGACGAACATGTCCTTGCCGACCACCATGTTGCGGTCGCCGTCGCCATCGGAGGCCGCGCCGAAATCCGGGCCTTGCGGGCTCATGACGTCGTCATAGAGCTCTTTCGCATGTACGAGGTTCGGGTCCGGGTGGTGGCCGCCGAAATCCGGCAGCGGGGTGGAATTGCGCACAGAGCCTTCAGGCGCGCCGAGCCGCTTTTCGAAAATCTCATTGGCATAGGGGCCGGTGACGGCGCCCATCGAGTCGATCGCGACGCGGAAGCCGCCGGCGATCAGCGCGCGGATGGCCGAAAAGTCGAAGAGCTTTTCCATCAGTTCGGCATAGTCGGCGACCGGATCGATCACCTCTACCTTCATGCCGGCGAGATCGAAGCTGCCGATCTTGTCGAGATCGATGTCAGCGACATCGGCGATCTTATATTCATCGATCACCTTGGAGCGGGCGAAGATGGCATCGGTGATCTTTTCCGGCGCCGGGCCGCCATTGCCGATATTGTATTTAATGCCGAAGTCTTCGGTCGGCCCGCCGGGGTTGTGGCTGGCGGAAAGCACGATGCCGCCGAAGGCGCCGTATTTGCGGATGACGTTGGAGGCGGCGGGCGTGGAAAGGATGCCGCCCTGGCCGACCATGACCTTGCCGAAGCCGGCGGCCGCGGCCATCTTGACCGCTTTCTGAATGACCTCGCGGTTGTAGTAGCGGCCGTCGCCGCCGATCACCAGCGTCTTGCCCTGAAAACCCTCGAGACTGTCGAAGATCGACTGGATGAAGTTCTCGGCATAGTTCTCCTGAGCGAAGACCGGGACCTTCTTGCGGAGCCCCGAAGTGCCCGGCTTCTGATCCTGATAAGGAGCGGTTGCGACGGTCTTAATCATGGTCATGCGCCTTTTTTCGAAAGAATGCTGGAATAGAGATCGGCGTAGAGTCCGGCGCTCCCTTCCCAGGAGACATCGGATTTCATGCCCTGCTTCTGCATCTGCGTCCACGCCTTCGGATCGTTGTGGAGGCGAACCGTGCGGCGCAGCGCCCGCAGCAAGCTGTCGGCTGTGACCGGGCCGAAGGAGACGCCGGTTGCCGTGCGTGCGGCGAGGGCCGCTGGATTGGCGTCGATTACGGTATCATTAAGGCCACCCGTTCGTGCGACCACCGGCACGCAGCCGTAGCGCAGGCCGTAGAGTTGGGTAAGCCCGCAGGGCTCGAAGCGGGAGGGAATGAGGATCGCGTCGGAGCCCGCCTGCATGAGATGCGAGAGCGGCTCGTCATAGCCCGTCACGATGCCGATTCGGCCGGGGTGACGGACGGCGGCGGCATGGAAGGCCTCCTCCAGCTCGCGATCGCCGGAGCCGAGTACGGCCAGCCTTGCGCCGAGGGCCACGAGTTCGTCCAGCACCTCGGCCAGCAGGTCCATGCCCTTCTGCCAGGTGAGGCGGGAGATCACGCAGAAGAGGGGGCCTCCATCTTCGGCAAGGCCGAAGCGGTCCAGCACCGCCTTGCGGTTCTCGCCGCGATGCTTCAGCGTCGCGGCCGCATAGTTGCGCTTCAGCTTAGGGTCGGTTTCGGGATTCCAGAGCGCGGCATCGATGCCGTTGACTATGCCGGTGAGATCGGCCGAGCGGAACTGCAGCAGGCCTTCCAGCCCCATGCCGTATTCCGGTGTGAGGATTTCCTCGGCATAGGAGGGGCTCACGGTATTGATGGCCGAGCTCATCTGGAGCCCCGCCTTGAGAAAGCCGATGCCGCCGAAATACTCGATGCCGTCGAGATCGAAGGCTTGCGGGGGCAGGCCGAGATAGGGGAAGACATCGGCCTCGAAACGCCCCTGGAAGGCGATGTTGTGGATGGTGAGGAGGCTCGGCGGTTCCGGCGCTCCGGAATAGCGCATATAGGCTGGCACCAGTCCGGTCTGCCAATCGTGCAGGTGCACGAGATCGGGCCGCCAGCCCTCCATGTTCCCGGCGGCGATTTCGGCCGCCGCAAGCGAAAGGGCGGCGAACCTGCGCCAGTTGTCCGGATAATCCTTGCCGCTCGAATCCACATAGGGCCCGCCTGGCCGGTCGAAATGGACGGGCGCGTCGAGAACCAAGAGGTCGAGGCCCTCATGGCGGACTTCAAGTACGTCGGCGCGGCTGCCGAAGAGGTCCGCGAAGCTCAGGCGGACCACGCCATCCTTGATCTTCGACATGACGGCGGGGTAGCCCGGCAGCAGGGTTTTCGTCGCCGCCCCATGGGGCTTGAGAGCCAGCGGCAGCGCGCCCGCGACATCGGCAAGACCTCCGGTCTTTATGAGGGGGTAGATTTCGGACGCGACTGAAAGAACCTGCATCAAATATCCAGTTTATCGATCATGGGCTGCGTGATCAGGCAAATACCGTTTTCGCTGCGGCGGAAGCGCTTGGCATCGAGTTCCGGGTCCTCTCCGACGATCAGCCCTTCCGGTATGGTTACACCGTGATCTATGACGACATTGCGAAGCTGGGCGTGCCGGCCGATGTGAACCTCGGGCAGGATGACGGCGCCTTCGAGCCGCGAATAGGAATTTGCCCGGACCCCGGTGAAGAGCAGGCTGCGATAGAGCGTGGAACCGGAGATGATGCAATCGCCCGCCACCACGGAGGAAATGGCGGAACCGCGCCGGTCCTCGTCGTCATGGACGAACTTGGCGGGCGGGGTGATTTCCGAATAGGTCCAGATCGGCCAGGACTTGTCGTAGATGTCGAGGTCGGGAACGATCGCGGTCAGGTCGATATTGGCCTGCCAGTAGGCGTCGATCGTGCCGACGTCGCGCCAATAGGGCTCCCGCTCGAAATCGGAGCGGACGCAGGACTTGGCGAAGCGGTGGGCGACCGCCTTGCCGTTCTTGACGATCCACGGAATGATATCCTTGCCGAAATCCCTGCTGGACGAGGGGTCGGCCGCATCGCGGCGCAGGCACTCGATCAGGAACTTGGTGTGGAAGACGTAGATGCCCATTGAGGCGAGCGCCAGATTGGGGGTGCCGGGAATGCCCGGCGGATCGGCGGGCTTTTCCACGAAATCGATGATCTCGTCCTTCTCGTTGACGTGCATGACGCCGAAGCCCACCGCCTCCATGCGCGGCACTTCGAGGCATCCGACGGTGACGTCCGCGCCCGAATCCACATGCTGCTGCAGCATGTATTCGTAATCCATCTTGTAGACGTGGTCGCCGGCCAGGATCACCATGTATTCCGGGCCGTAGGGCTCGATGATGTCGATGTTCTGGTAGACCGCGTCGGCGGTGCCCTCATACCACTGGGTTTCGGAAACGCGCTGGCTGGCGGGCAGGATGTCGAAGCTTTCGTTGCGCTCGGGGCGGAAGAAGTTCCAGCCGCGCTGCAGGTGGCGGATCAGCGAATGAGCCTTGTACTGGGTGGCCACCCCAATGCGGCGGATGCCGGAATTCAGCGCGTTGGACAGCGCGAAGTCGATGATGCGTGCTTTGCCGCCGAAATAGACCGCCGGTTTGGCGCGGCGGTCCGTCAGTTCCTTGAGGCGGCTGCCGCGGCCGCCGGCCAGTACATAGGCCATGGCATCGCGCGCCAAGGGCTGGATTCTTCTGTCGTTCATCAGTTCCCCTCCCGTTTGTCTCAGGCTTGTTCCGGTTCCAGCATGATCGTCGCCAGCGGCGGCAATGTTATCTCGGCCGAAATCTCTCCTCCCGCATCGACCGCCTGCACCTTGCCGCCGTTGCCCTTGCCCCTGCCGGCGTAGATTTCCGCATCCGTGTTGAGAATTTCCCGCCACCTTCCGGCGCTTGGCAAGGGGATGCGGTAATTCTCCCGGTAGACCGGCGTGAAATTGGTGATGACCACGACCGGTTTTGCATCCGGCGCCATGCGTATCCAGGCAAAGACGGAGTTTTCCTGGTCGTTGGCGATCAGCCAGCGAAAACCGTCCGGCTCGCAGTCGCGGGCGTGCAGGGCGGGCTTGGAGCGGTAGCAGAAGTTCAAGTCGCGCACGAGGCGGCGCATGCCCTCATGCGGATGATAGGCCAGGAGGTTCCAGTCGAGCGGGCGCTCCTCGCTCCACTCGGCCCATTGGGCGAATTCCTGCCCCATGAACAGGAGCTTCTTGCCGGGATAGCCCCACATGAAGGCGTAGTAGGCGCGCAGATTGGCGAATTTCTGCCAGTCGTCGCCGGCCATCTTGGCGATCAGCGAGCCCTTGCCGTGCACGACCTCGTCATGGGACAGCGGCAGCACGAAATTCTCCGACCATGCATAGAGCAGGCCGAAGGTGATTTCGTTGTGGTGGAACTTCCGGTGCACGGCCTCGCGCTTCAGATAGCTCAGCGTATCGTGCATGAAGCCCATGTTCCACTTGAAGCCGAAGCCGAGCCCCCCTTCGTGGACGGGATGGGAAACCTTGGGCCAGGAGGTGCTCTCCTCGGCGATCGTCATCACGCCGGGATGGGCGCCGTAGGAGAGAGAATTCATCTTCTGGAGGAAGCGCACCGCCTCCAGATTTTCGCGCCCGCCATATTCGTTCGG
The DNA here is from genome assembly GCF_001005825.1 of Rhizobium sp. LC145. GTDB lineage: Bacteria > Pseudomonadota > Alphaproteobacteria > Rhizobiales > Rhizobiaceae > Neorhizobium. The sequence continues at coordinate 357,616 of NZ_LBHV01000004.1, read as the reverse complement.
CACCCATTCGCCTTCCTTCCGCGAATAGTCGAGGTAGAGCATGGAGGCGACGGCATCGACGCGCAGCCCATCGAGATGGAATTTCTCCGCCCAGTAAAGGGCGTTGTTGACCAGATAGGAGAGAACCTCGATGCGGCCGAAATTGTAGATCGCCGTGTTCCAGTCGGGATGGAACCCCTTTCGCGGATCGTCGTGCTCGTAAAGGGCCGTACCGTCGAACCAGCGCAGGCCGTGTTCGTCGGTGGGGAAGTGGGCCGGCACCCAATCGAGGATGACGCCGATGCCGACCTTGTGACAGCCGTTGACGAAACGGGCAAAGCCTTCCGGCTCGCCGAAACGGGCGGTGGGCGCGAAGAGCCCAGTCGTCTGGTAACCCCAGGAAGGATCGAAGGGATGCTCGGTAATGGGCAGGAATTCGATATGGGTGAAGCCCATGTCGACGCAGTAGGGGATGAGTTCGGAGGCGAGTTCGTCCCATGAGAGGAAGGAGCCGTCCTGGCGCTTGCGCCAGGAGCCGGCATGCACTTCGTAGATGCTGATCGGCTGGCGGCGGTGATCGGCCTTCGACCAGAACTCCTGGTGGGCCTCATCATCCCATTTCTGCGCGAGCTCAGGCGCGGTAACCGAGGCGGTGTCCGGCCTCAGCTCGGCGCGGCGGGCATAGGGGTCTGCCTTCAGCGGCAGAAGCTTGCCGTTCTTGCCGACGACCTCGAACTTGTAGGCGGAGCCGGCGGAGACATCCGGCGCGAAGATTTCCCAGATGCCGGTATCGACGCGCAGCCGCATGACATGGCGGCGGCCGTCCCAGTTGTTGAAATCCCCGACGACCGAGACGCGCTTGGCATTCGGCGCCCAGACGGCAAAGTGGAAGCCCTCCACGCCTTCGTGCTTCATCGGATGGGCGCCCATCTTGTCGAAGAGGCGCAGGTGCGAACCTTCCCGGACGAAATAATCGTCCATCGGTCCGAGCACCGGGCCGAAGCTGTAGGGATCGGTGACCGCCCATTCCACATCGCCGCGGCGGGCGCGGTAACGCAGCGGCCGCAGGCTGGAGGCGTCGACCGGCCCTTCGAAATAGCCGTCTTCGTGCCGGCGCTTCAGCTCGCCGATTTCGACGCCCTCAAGCGTGAGTGCCGTGACCTCCTCGGCGCCTGGAATGAAGCAGCGGGCGCGAAAACCATCCTTCAGCTTGTGGAGGCCGAGGACGGCGAAGGGATTGGTATGCCTGCCCTCCAGAATCGCCTCGATCTCCGACAACGGAATTTCGCCTGGGGCTCTCCCGTCATCGACTTCTCGCGGCGATTTCTTCATCAGGCTCTCCAGATTTCGGATGCGTATTGGCGGATCGTCCGGTCGGAGGAGAACCATCCCATGCGCGCCGTGTTCCTAATGGTCTTCGAGTACCAGGACTTCGGGTCGCTCCATATGCGGTCGACGTCGCGCTGCGCCTGGGCATAGGAATCGAAATCGGCGGCCACCATGAACCAGTCGTGATTATAGATGCCGTCGATGAGCTCGGAAAAGCGGGAGCGATCATCGGGAGAGAAGACGCCCGAGGCGATCGCCGAAAGCGCCTGCGAAAGCTCGCGCGAGCCCTCGATGATCGGGCGAGGATTGTGACCGTCGGCCCGGACCTTCGCCACCTCTTCCGCCGTCATGCCGAAGATCACGATGTTCTCGGCGCCCACATGGTCACGCATCTCCACATTGGCGCCGTCGAGCGTGCCGATGGTGAGCGCGCCGTTCAGCGCGAACTTCATGTTGCCGGTGCCGGAGGCTTCCATGCCGGCGGTGGATATCTGTTCCGAAAGATCGGCCGCCGGCACCATGATCTCGGCGAGCGAGACGTTGTAGTTCGGGACGAAGACCACTTTCAGCAGGCCGCGCACGGCCGGGTCGTTGTTGATGACGCGGGCGACATCGTTGGCGAGCTTTATGATGAGCTTGGCATTGTGATAGCTCGGCGCCGCCTTGCCGGCGAAGAATTTCACGCGCGGAACCCAGTCGAGTTCGGGCCGCGAGCGGATCTGGTCGTAGAGCGCCACGGCCTCGATGATGTTCAGGAGCTGGCGCTTGTATTCGTGGATGCGCTTGATCTGGATATCGAAAAGCGCCGAGGGATCGAGGCGCACACCCATGCGGCTGCCGACGAGATGGGCGAGCTGCTCCTTGTTGACGCGCTTGACGGCGGCGAACCTCTCCTGGAAGGCTTTATCGGTCGCATGGGCATCGAGCGCCTGCAGGGCATCGGTATCGTCCATGAAGGCATCGCCGATCACCTCCCTGATCAGTTCGGTGAGGCCGGGATTGCACTGCATCAGCCAGCGGCGCGGAGTGATCCCGTTGGTCTTGTTGTTGATGCGGGTGGGATAGAGCGTGTGGAGATCGGAAAACACCGTCTCCTTCATGAGATCGGTGTGGAGCGCGGAGACGCCGTTGATGGAATGCGAGCCGACGAAGGCGAGATTGCCCATGCGGACGCGCCGCTCGCCGCCCTCATCAATCAGGGATATGGCGCGGATCTGGGTGTCGGAGAAGCGCGTTTCCTTGCGCGCCTCGATCAGGATCTGAGCGTTTATGGCATAGACGAGCTGCATGTGGCGCGGCAGAAGGCGTTCGAAGAGCGGCACCGGCCAGCTTTCGAGCGCCTCCGGCAAAAGCGTATGGTTGGTATAGGAGAAGGTTTGCCTGGTGATCTCCCAGGCGTGGTCGAAATCCATGCCGTGGACGTCGCAGAGAAGGCGCATCAGCTCGGCTATGGAAACGGCCGGATGGGTGTCGTTGAGCTGGATAGACACCTTCTCGTGCAGGTTCGTGAAATCAGGATATTGCTGCAGATGGCGGCGCAGGATGTCCTGGAGCGAAGCGGAGGAGAAGAAATATTCCTGGCGCAGGCGCAGTTCCTGGCCGGCCGGGTTGGCGTCCGCCGGATAGAGCACGCGGGTCAGGCTCTCGGCCTTGTTGCTCTCGCGTAGCGCGCCGATATGGTCGCCGGCGTTGAAGGCGTCGAGCAGGATCGGGTCGATCGGCTGGGCCGACCAGAGGCGCAGCGTATTGACGCGCTTTCCCCGCCAGCCGACGATCGGCGTGTCATAGGCGGTCGCGATGACGCGCTCGGCCGGCTTCCAGACATAGCGGGGCGGGTCGTCGTAACTGCCGATCGATTCCACCGAGCCGCCGAAGCCGATCTCGTAGGAGCTTTCCCGGCGCTCGAATTCCCAAGGGTTGCCGTGGGCGAGCCAGGTCTCCGGCAGCTCCACCTGCCAGCCGTCCGCCATCTGCTGGCGGAAGAGGCCGTGGACATAGCGGATGCCGTAGCCATAGGCGGGGATATCGACGGTCGCCATGCTCTCCATGAAACAAGCGGCCAGCCGGCCGAGGCCGCCATTGCCGAGTGCGGCATCCGGCTCCAGCCCGGCGATAATCTCCAGATCGACGCCGAGCGAGGAGAGCGCGTCGCGGATCTCCTCCATCAGCCCCATATTGGTGACGGCGTCGCGCATCAGGCGGCCGATCAGGAATTCCAGCGACAGGTAGTAAACGCGCTTGGCGCCGGTATGATAGGCCTTGCGGGTGCTTTCCATCCACTTGTCGATGATGCGGTCCCGCACCACGAGAATGGTGGCGATCAGCCAGTCATGCGGCTTGGCGACCTTGGCATCCTTGCCGATGCGGTAGGTGAGGCGCTCGATGATCTCTTCCGCCATGATCTCGGGGCGGGAGCTGCGGGGAGCGGGCTGGGGTAGATCGACCGGGGAAGTGTTTGGATTCATTAGATCGCCAGCGTTTTTGGGAGCAACGGGTGTGGACGGGTCTGGAGGAATTCCATGAGGTTCGACCATGTGGACCGACAGTTTATGCACCGTTGCGAGGCGCTGGCAACACAGGATTTGATAACGGCGAATTACGCCGGAGCATCCTTCCGAAGTATCCGCTCGGTGTATCCGTTCGGACAAACGAAAAGCTCCCGCCGAGGAACGGCGGGAGCGTGAGCATTCCGATAACCAAGCCGATCAGTTGGTGAGGCGCGGCACCGTCTTGTTGGCCTTGGCGGCGATCTCGCCGAAATCCTTGACGAGCTGTTCCATATTGTCCGGCTGGTAGTAGTTCTCCGCTCCGCTGGCGCAATCGCTGAGAAGCTTCTGGCCTTTCTCCGGAGCCATGAAGGCGACGGAGAAGATGATGATGCCGTCCTTCTTGGCGGTCGTGCAAAGGTCGCGTGTCTTCTTGTCGAGGGCGGAATTCCACGTCGAGCTGTTGCCCGTCATTTCGCCGTCGGTCATCAGGAGAATGTAGCGCGTAAAGGCCTCGTGCTCCTTGGACTTGTGGGCATCCGCTTCGGTCTTGTTTTGCGTCTTCAGCGCATCGTAGGCTGCCTGCATCGCGCCGCTTGCATCGGTGCCGCCTTCCGGCTTGTAGGGCAGGGCGTCCACATAGGCTTTGGCCTTGGTCACGCCCCATTCGATCTTCTGGGCGGATTGGGTCTGGTGCGTGTAGGAGACCGCTCCGATCCGCACGAGGTTACCTTTCGGGTCGGCTGTTTCCATGCCCGCGAAGAGCGCGTCTGCGGCGGTCTGGAGCGCTTCGATCTTGCGGAGGTAGCAGGGGTTTTTCGATCCCGTGGTATTCGGCCAGGACTTGCTCGTATAGTTGTCGCAGCTTGATTTCGTCGGATGCCGAGTGTCCGTCTTGAAGGACATGGAGCCCGAGCGGTCAAGAGCGAGATACATCGAGACCGGGCTTTCGGTGACCGCGGTGCTCACCGCCGAGCTGGTGACGGCAACCGTCATGGTGGATTTGCCGAGCAGCGTCGTGAGCGGATTGAGGCCCATGTCGAAACTGGACGTGATGGTGACGCCATAGATCTCGCCGGATGGCGTATTGGTCTTGGTGACCCGCACGTCCGTATCCTTGCCGATCTCCTCCTGCATTTGCTTGAGCCGGTCCGCGGTATCGTCGGGAGCGGCCTGAGAATGGGCCAGCGAGCTCGAGTTGGTATCCTGCCCCACCCTTACGGCTTCCGCTTCGGAAGCCTCCTTGTAGGCCATGGCGGAGGCGGCGGACAGAGCCGCTGCATCGGCTGCCGCCTGCATTTGCGTGCGCAGTTCTGAGGCGCGGACGAGATCCATCGCCACGCCACCCACTCCCAGCGATACCGGGAGCAATATTGCAGTCATCATGCCGAAATTGCCGCCGCGGTCCTTCGCGAACCGCGCGATCGAAAAGCAGTTTCTCATAACCCCAGTCCCATTCGTGAAGGACAACCCCAATGCCTATGGGAGCCATTAGGGCAAGCGGGTGTATCGAGGCTTAAGGAAACAGGCGGCATTTTAACGATCGGCTGAATCAGTGCCAAAATCGGTCTATTGCGCGTTATCCCTGTAATTTTTAGGGGGATTTATTGGTTCACCGGGACAACATCGACCGCCTGGATGCTTTTCTGGTTGCCGTAACCCTTGAGAACGCCGATGACGGGGGCGATGTCGGAATAATCGCGTCCATAGCCGACGACGATGTGGTCGCTGCCCGCCGGCATGTCGTTGGTGGGGTCCAGCTCGACATAGCCCATGACGCCGCCGCACCAGACACGCACCCAGGCATGCATGGCATCCGCCCCTTCCAGCCGCTCCTTGCCGGGTGGCGGGATGGTGCGCAGGAAACCGCTGACATAACCGGCTGGAATGCCAAGGCTTCTCAGCGCCACGATCATCACATGGGCGAAATCCTGGCAGACGCCGCGTTTCAACCGGAAGGCCTCGCCCGGCGTCGTATCGACCGTGGTCGCTTCCGGATCGTAGGTGAAATCCCGGTGGATGCGGGCGCAGAGCGAGAGCGCGATTTCCCGCACCGTCCGGCCGGGCTCCACCAGCTCGCGGGCATAGGCGGCGATTTCGGCCTCCTGAGGAAGGCGCGGGCTCGCAGCCGCGAGATGGTGCGGGGAGGCGGCATCGATCGACCAGACCGCCGCAAGCTCCTCGGGCAGCCTTGCAAGCTCCGGTGAAAGGTCGGCGGTGATCGGCTGGTTTTCGACCATGACACGGGCCTGCATGCGGATATCCAGCCGGTCATGCGGCGCACGCACCAGAATGGAGGTCGCCTGCTGGCCGAAGAAATCGAGGAAGGCGGTTCTCTCGTCGGCCGCAGGGGAGATGGAGAGCGAGCCGGCGACCAGCCGCTGCCGGTCCGGCAGCGAAAGCGGCATGACGCGGATGACATGCCGGGCTCCGGATGCTGGAACATCGTAGGCATAGCCCATATGAAGCGTCAGATCGTACAGCATTAGTGGAAGTAAGTCCGTCCTAGGAGATCGGACAGGCTTTCCAGTTCGAGCTCAAATTTGCGGAATATCTCCTCCGACATGGCTTCCGGCGTCATGACAGCCAAAGTGGAATGCAGCCGCATAGCCTCGCGATAGAAGGGCGACATCTGGCCGTTGACGAGCGCGTTCGGCAATTGCTCGACGTCCGCGCGGATCTCATTCAACTGGAAGAGGATCGAACGCGGATTCAAGGGATCGAGCGCCAGGAGATCGGCCACCGTCAGCCGGGCGGTGTTGACGTTATAGCGCCGGCGGTGGGTCATGACGCTGTCGCCGATCTCGATCAGCATGTCGAGCGAGCCATCCGGAGCATCCTTCCCGAACATGTGGCCGAGCAGACGGGTCATATGCAGGCCGCGTTCGAGATGCCGGCCGATCGACAGGAAGCGCCAGCCGGTGAAGCGATACATGTTCTCGTGCACGAGGCCGGCAAAACCCGCCAGCTTGCGCAAGAGGACGGTCATGGCATGGGCGGCGTCATCACCCGACTGCACGGTTTCGTGGAAGCGGCGGGCGGTTTTGGCGAGATCGGTCAGCGCCAGCCAGCCATCCGGCGAGAAGCGGTCGCGGATATTGCTGGCCGAGCCGATGGCGCTATCGATATTGCGCAGCAGCGGCGCAGGCACCGCTCTTTGCATGTCGATGCCAGTCTTTTCGAGATAGCGGGCGACATCGGCCAGCAGCGGCTGGCTCGGATCTGCCGATTCCGCATAGCGCAGGTGCCAGGCGCGCAGGATGCGCAGCGCCCCTTCCGCCCGCTCGATATAGCGGCCGAGCCAGTAGAGGTTGTCGGCGGCCCGGCTCGGCAGGCTGCCCGGCATGTTGCGGTTGAAGCTTTCCTCCGGCGGCAGCAACGTCGGTCTGGCGACCGGCTTGTCGGAAACGATCCAGACGTCGGCTGCCGTGCCGCCTGCCTGCATGGCGATCGCCGCCACGTCGTCGCCGGAGCCGATGCGGGCAAAGCCGCCCGGCATGATCTGCCAGCCGTGCTCGGTGCGGGCCGCGAAGACGCGCAGCGACATCGGCCGCGGGATCAGCCTGCCGTTGACGTAGGCCGGCGTGGTGGAAAGGGTCACGGCTTCCTGGCCGACGAGCCTTGCGCCGTCGGAGGCGAGCCAATCCGCGATCGAGCCCTTTGCCGTTTCGCGCAGCCCGGAGCCGGCGACCGACTGGCCGTCGTCATCGAAGAAGGGCAGCCGTGAATAGGCGGGGCCGATGACCATCCGGTCGATGTTTTCCGCCACATGATCCCGCTCAGCCTTCTGCCCGCACCACCAGGTGGCAATCGAGGACATCAGGAGGTCTTCGCCAATGAGCCGGCGGCAGATGGCCGGCGTGAAGGCGAGCAGAGCGCGGGTTTCGAGGATGCCGGAACCCAGCGCGTTGACGAGCGTCACCGAGCCGGAGCGCAGCGCCTGCACCATGCCGGGCGTGCCGATATGGGAGTTCTGGTCGAGTTCGAGCGGATCGGCGAAGGAGGCGTCGAGGCGGCGCCAGAGTACGCTGATGGGCTTGAGGCCTGCGACGGTGCGCACCATCACCCGGTCGTTGACGACGGTCAGATCCTCCCCCTCCAGCAGCATGAAACCGAGATAGCGGGCGATATAGGCGTGCTCGAAATAGGTTTCGTTGGCGGGGCCGGGGGTGAGGACCGCGATGCGGTCGTCCGGATATTTCTTCTTCGCCTGCAACGCATCGCGGAAGGCGCCGAAGAAGGAGGCGAGCCGATGCACATGGGTTTCGGCGTAGATATCGGAAAGGGCGCGAGTGGTGGCGACGCGGTTCTCCAGCGCGAAACCCGCGCCGGAGGGCGCCTGCGTGCGATCCGCCAGGACCCACCAGTTGCCGTCCGGCCCTCGTCCGATCTCGAAGGAGCAGAAGTGCAGGTAGTGGCCATCGGCCGGCTTGACGCCCACCAGCGGGCGCAGGAATTCCGGATTGCCCGCCACCAGCGCCGGGGGCAGGAAACCTTCCCGCACCAGGAGGTTCTCACCGTAGAGATCGCCCATGATGGCTTCGAGGAGGTTCGCGCGCTGGATGAGGCCTTTCGAGACCGCTTCCCATTCACGGCCGTCGATCAGCACCGGAATGTGGGAGATCGGCCATTCCCGCTCGCTGCCGCTTTCGGTGCCGTAGGTGCGGTAGAAGACGCCGGCATCGCGAAGATAACGGTCGGCGCGGGCAAAGCGCTCCTGCAGCTCGCTTTCGGGCATGCGGCCAAGCGCCGAGATGAGGTTTCGCCAGACGGGCCGGATATTGCCGTCGGCGTCCTGCATCTCGTCGGGGACGCCCGGCAGGGCCGCATAGCCGAAAACAGGATCGGCCGGGGTGGCGCTATCCTGCCCGTGCTTCAGTTCGGTTGCGGAGCCTTTCGACATTCCTGATCTTTCTGGCCTTGATGTTTCCAGCCTTGATTTCGACGTTCCCTGTCGGCCGGCGCAGATCAAGGGTCAAGAGGATTCCGGTTGGGATTTTCTGCAATGCACGCAAAGAAAGCAAGGTGGGGCTCAATCCAGCGTGCGGCGGAAGCGGCGCACCGCGATCAGCATGGCGATGAGGGTGAGACCGGCGAGTGCTGCCGTATCATAGGCGAGCGTGCCGATTTCCGCGCCCTTCAGCATGACGGCGCGCACGACGCGGAGATAATGGGTGAGGGGGAGCGCCTCGCCGATCCACTGCGCCCAGCGCGGCATGCCGGCGAAAGGAAACATGAAGCCGGAGAGCAGGATGTTCGGCAGGAAGAACATCATCGCCATCTGCATGGCCTGCAACTGGTTCGTGGCCATGGTGGAGAAGGTGTAGCCGATCGACAGGTTGGTGATGACGAAGAGAGCCGTGATGGCGGCGAGCGCGGCCGGATGGCCGATGATCGGCACCTGAAACACCAGGATGCCGGCGGCGATGATGATGAGCGCCTGGATGAGCCCGATCAAAACGTAGGGCGTGATCTTGCCGAGCATGATCTCCAGCGGTTTGATGGGCATGGAAAGCAGGTTTTCCATGGTGCCGCGTTCCGTCTCGCGCGTCACCGAAAGGGCGGTGAAGATCAAGAGCGTCATCGTCAGGATGGTGCCGAGCAGGCCGGGCACGATGTTGAGCGTTGAGGAGCCGGCCGGGTTGTAGCGCCGGTGCTGGATGACCTCGAAGGCCGGTTTTGCCGGTTCGGCGAACTCCACCTGCCGATCGCCGGCGAGCGCGGATGTGACGATGCCGGAAAGCGCGCCGAGCGCCGAGCTTGCCGCAACCGGGTCCGTGGCATCGGCGGCGATCAGCAGGGCAGGGGTATCGCCGCGCCTCAGACTGCGTTCGAAGCCTTCGGGAATTTCCACGACGAAGAGCGCCTCGCCGGATTCGAGCAGCCGGTCCATGTCCTCGGCGCGGGTGACGACCGAGCGGACCTCGAAGAAATCGGTGTTTTTAAGCGCTGCGAGAATGGAGCGGCCGATATCCGTATTCTCGCGCATCAGCACGGCGGTCGGCAGGTTGTGCGGTGTCGTGTTGATCGCGAAGCCGAACAGCAGAAGCTGCATGATCGGGATCATGATCATGGTCGCGAGCGTGATGCGGTCGCGGGTCATCTGGATGAATTCCTTGACCGTCATCGCCCAGAAGCGGCCGAAGAAGCCTCCGTTGCCGTTACTATTGCTGTTGTTCGGGCCGTTCGCACTCATCGGAAATTGTCCTCCGAGCGACGCATCAGGTCGATGAAGGCATCCTCGAGCGTCGCCTCTCCCTTTTCCCACTTGAGGCCCGGCCGGTCGCGCCATGGGGCGATCGCCTTTTCCAGCTCTTCCGCATCGCGGCCCGCGACATGCAGGCTGGTGCCGAAGGGGGCGATCATGTCTATGCCCGGCACGCCGTCGAGTTCGGACTGGAGGCGGTGCACATCCGGACCGGAGACGGTGAAGGTGACGAGGCCGGTGCCTTCAATCACTTCGTCCACCGTGCCCTCGGCCAGAAGCTTGCCATAGGCGATATAGGCGATCTCGTGGCAGCGCTCCGCCTCGTCCATGTAATGGGTGGAGACCAGCACCGAGAGGCCTTCGGCAGCAAGTGCATGGATCTCGTTCCAGAAGTCACGCCGGGCCTTGGGATCGACGCCGGCGGTCGGTTCGTCCAACAGGAGAAGCGCAGGTTCCGGCAGGATGCAGGCGCCGAGCGCGAGGCGCTGTTTCCAACCGCCGGAAAGCTCGCCCGCAAGCTGCTTCTCGCGCCCCTTGAGACCCAGGCGCTCGATTGCCGCGCCCGCCTTTTCGCGCGGATCGGGCAGGCCGTAGACGCGGGCCACGAATTCCAGGTTCTCGCGGATCGAGAGGTCCTGATAGAGCGAGAATTTCTGGGTCATGTAGCCGACGCGGCGGCGGATGCGATCGCTTTCGGTGAGGATATCGAAGCCGAGGCAGGTGCCGGTGCCGCTATCCGGCGTCAAGAGCCCGCAGAGCATGCGGATCGTGGTCGTCTTGCCGGAGCCGTTGGGTCCGAGAAAGCCATGAATGCGGCCCTTCCTGACCGACATGGAAACGTCATCGACCACTTTGCGACCGCCGAAGCTCTTGGTCAGGTGATGGACGTCGATGACGACCTCGGGCGCGTTCTCGGCGATCATGATCCGGCTCCGGGAACCACATCGACCGGCTGGCCGGGGCGCAGCTTCGCCGGTTGAGCGGGGATCGCCTCGACGCGATAGACGAGCTTGGAGCGCTCCTCCATGCTGTAGATGACCGGCGGGGTGAATTCCGCTTCCGTCGCGATGAAGCTGATACGGGCGTCCGACGGCTCGCAGGCATCGCAGGTGACGCGGATCGGTTCACTGAGCGAAAGCCTCGCTATCTCGGTCTCCGGCACGAAGAAGCGGATGCGGACGTTTTCCGGCGGCAGCAGGGCGACGATAGGCCTGCCGGCGGGCACGACCTCGCCCAGGCGATAATAGAGCCTTTCGATGCTGCCGGCGGCAGGGGCGGAGACGGCGCGCTTGGCAAGTGCAGCCTCAGCGGAGGCAAGCTCGGCCTTCGCGGCCTCGACGTTCTCGCGCGCCTGGCGCACGGCCTGTTCGCGGGCGGGGAGCGTGGCGAGCGTGATCTGGCTGCGGGCGCTGTCGAGCGAGGCGCGGTTCGCCGCTTCGGTGGCGACCGCCACGTCGAGGCTAGCCTGGGTGGCGGTGCCCTTGGCGACGAGCGAGCGGGTGCGCGCCAGCTCCTGCTTCGAGAGTTCGAGCTGGGCGACCGCTTCACGCTCCGAGGCGCGCAGCACGTCGATCTCCTCCGGCCGCTTCTGGGCGGCTTCGGCGAGATCGAGTTCGGCCTGGGATCGGGCGAGCGCGGCACGCGCGGCGGAAACGGCGGCCTCCTCGTTTTCGGTATCGAGCCGGAAAAGAGAGGCGTCGGCGGCGACCGTTCCGCCTTCCTCGACATCGACGGCGGCGAGCCGTCCGACGCTTTCGGCCCCGATGAAGAGCGTGTCCGCCTCCACCCAGCCCTGATAGGGACGCGGGGCCTCATCCCGCAGGAAGAAGGGGAGGGCGGCAAGGGCCGCGACGGCAATGAGGACGATGAACACGATGCGTTTCATGGCGAGGTTCCTCCTTCCGGCAGGAACAGGGTGTCGAGAAAGGCATCCAGCAGCTTTCGCGCATCGAGCGGTTCATAGCGCTCGAAAAGTGTCGACCAGATGACGGCGAGCAGCGCCGGCGCCATCACCACCTGCGGGGTTTCGGCAAGCGCAGGGTTGCGCAGCTCGCCGTTCTCGGCGGCCCGCTTCAGCACCGGCCGCAGGATGGAAAGGCCCTTGGAGATGATCTCGCGATGGTAGAATTCCGTTACCCGCGGGAACATGGGGCCCTCGGCGATCACCAGCCGCAGCAGATGGCGGCGGTCGGTATTGAGCACTTCCCGCTCGAAAAGGGCGTAGAACATGGAGACGACGAAACGGGGTGAGACATCCTGCGTGGCAAGCATGGCCTCGACTTCGCCGAGGATGGGCGAGGCGACCCCGGAGACGAGCGCGGTGAACAGGGCCTCCTTGTCCGGGAAGTGCAGGTAGACCGTGCCCTTGGCGATGCCGGCGCGGGCGGCGACATCCTCCATGCGGGTGGCGGCGAAGCCGCGCTCGGAAAAACAGGCGAATGCCGCCTGCAGGATTTCCGCCCGGCGCTGCTCCGGCTCCAGCTTGCGTCTGGTCCTTTCCTTCGTCATCGTCTCTTCCAATTATGACTGACTGGACAGTCATTATCATGGGCTGGAAGATTTTGCAAGGAAGTAGGGTGGGAACTGTCACAACCAGGTTTTGCTGTTGAGATGCTTGCCGGCACGCGGATGCTTCCAATTTATTTTCGGTGCGATGTCGGATCACCCAGGGCACGTTCGTCATAGTAGTATCAGGACAACACATGAGCCTGAAAAACGAAGGATGAGAGGACGATGCAATGGCAAAGAACACTATCTGCCTATGGTACGACAAGGACGCAGAGGAGGCCGCCCGCTTCTATGCCGAGACCTTTCCCGACAGCGCGGTGGGTGCCCTCATCCGCGCGCCTGGAAACTATCCGGACGGGAAGCAGGGAGACGTGCTGGTCGTTGAATTCACGGTGGCGGGCATCCCCTGTATCGGCCTTAACGGCGGCCCCATGTTCAAACACAACGAAGCCTTCTCCTTTCAGATCGCAACCGACGACCAGGAGGAAACCGATCGCTACTGGAACGCCATTGTCGGCAATGGCGGCCAGGAAAGCGAATGCGGCTGGTGCAAGGACAAGTGGGGCGTCTCCTGGCAGATCACGCCACGCGTCCTGACCGAGGCGGTCGCGGCAGGCGGCGATCAGGCAAAGCGCGCTTTCGATGCGATGATGACCATGAGGAAGATCGACGTCGCGGCGATCGAGGCCGCGCGGCGCGGCTGATCCGCGATCAGCACGGGCCGGGCCCCGTGTTTGCAGCCGGCGCCGGATGAGCCCGGCGGCGCCCTTTGGCCATGCTTCGCCACGGGCAAGCTCCGCTTGGCGTCACACCGCAATTGGCGGTACACTTTTCCGATAGACTCAATTTTTCGGTTACCCGGCCATACGCACGAGCGGAATGGTGCCACCCTCCATTGCTGTGACGAGCTGCCATGTCGCTTTCCGAATTCGTCTATCGCCCTTTCGAGACGCTGATCCGGCCCCTCGATATTCCTTACCGGCCGCTGCCTTCGAGCGGGCCGGTGGCGGTCCTTCTGCATTTCATCTCGATGTTCCGCGGGGTTCTGATCGCGCTCGCGCTTTCCTCCATGGCGATCGAGGCCATCAATCTGACCATTGTCTGGGGACTTTCGGTTATCGTCGATGGCGTGACACAACACGGAGCTTCTAACTTCCTGAACAGTGAATGGCCGCTTCTGACTTTTCTCGGGCTTCTGATCTTTCCGGCCATGCCGATCGCCTCTTTCCTCCTGAATACTCTTAATTCGCACACGCTCGGGGTCGCCATGCCGGCCGCCATCCAGTGGCAGGGGCACAAGGCGGTGGAGCGGCAGGATCTCGGATTTTTCCATGATCTCTTCGCCGGCCAGGTGGCCTCGCGCCTGTCGCAGGTAGCGTCTGCCGTCCAGCAGCAGATCATTGCTGCTTTCCAGACGATCCCGCGTTTCCTGCTGCAGATGGTCGGCTCCGTGATCCTGCTCAGCGCGCTGTCCTGGCAACTTGCCCTGCCGGTCGTCGTCTGGATCGCGCTCAATGTGGCGCTCGCCGTCAAGATGGCGCCGATCTTCGTTGAACGCTCGCGCCGCACCGCCAAGCAGCGCAGCCTGGTGGCCGGCGCCATCACCGATCTCTATACCAACATGCAGATGATCAAGCAGTTCGCGGCCGAAGACAGCGAGGCGGGTGTCATCCGCCGCATCATACAGAAGGCGGTGCAGACACAGCACAGGGAGCAGCGCGTCTATCGTACGTCGGAACTGATCGTCGTGGCGCTCAACATGGCTCTCTGGCTGGCGATGCTTTCGATCGGTTTCTCGGGCCTCGTCGACGGCTTCATCACGGTCGGGGAGTTTGTCGGGGCAGTCTATATCCTCCAGCGGCTGTCCGGCCATACCTTCACCTTTCTCCAGATGGGCCAGCAGATTTTTCAGGCGGTCGGCACCATCCGCGACGCCATGCCGGTGATGACCACGCCGCCGACCATCACCGATGCGCCGGATGCCGCGACGCTCGTCGTGGAGCGGGGCGAAATCCGTTTCGAGAACGTCAGCTTCGCTTACCGGCCGACCGGAACGGTTATCGACGATCTGAACCTGATCATCCGGCCGGGTGAAAAGGTGGGGCTTGTCGGGGTTTCCGGGGCGGGCAAGACGACGCTGGTGAGCCTGCTCCTGCGGTTCTACGACTTGAAGGGCGGCACGATCCTGGTCGACGGCAGGGATATCCGGTCGGTGACGCAGGCAAGCCTCAGGGATAATATCGGCGTGATTTCCCAGGATGTCGCGCTGCTGCATCGCTCGGTGGGCGACAATATCCGCTATGGACGGCCGTCGGCTTCCCAGGAGGAAATCGAGGAGGCAGCCAGGGCTGCCCAAGCGGACGGCTTCATCGCCGAACTGGCCGACGGTGAAGGCAGGCGCGGATATGACGCCTTCGTCGGCGACCGAGGCATCAAACTCTCCGGCGGCCAGCGGCAGCGAGTGGCGATCGCGAGGGTGCTTTTGAAGGACGCGCCGATCCTGGTGCTCGACGAGGCGACCTCCGCGCTCGACAGCGAATCCGAGGCGGCGATCCAGGACAAGCTCGCCGTGCTGATGGAGGGCAAGACGGTGATCGCCATCGCGCACCGGCTGTCGACTATCGCTAAGATGGACCGGATCGTGGTGATCGACAAAGGCCGGATCGTGGAGGAAGGAACGCCGGACGAGCTTCTTTTGCGCGATGGGCTCTATGCCCGGCTCTGGAAGAGGCAGACCGGCGGTTATATCGCGGATGTGGACGAGGAAGGCTGAATTTCAGGCGTCATGCTCTTTTGGAGCGTAGGCGACGTTCGTCCGCTTTCTGCCCGAAGCGGGCGTCGCTACTGTTTATCGAGCCTGCGCTGGATATAGATCTCTCCCCATTCCTTCATGGCTGAGAGTACCGGCGCCAGTGTCATCCCGAATTCCGTCAGCGTGTATTCGACGCGCGGCGGCACCTCCGCGAACACCTCCCGGGTGATCACGCCGCTTTCCTCGAGTTCGCGCAGTTGTAGGGTCAACGAGCGTTGCGTGATGCCGCCGATCAGGCGGCGGAGTTCACCGAAACGCTTCGTGCCGCTGATCAGATAATGGATGATGATCGGCTTCCATTTGCCGCCCGCCACATGAACGGTCGCCTCGACGGCGCAGCGATATCCGCTTTCTGAAACGGGCATTCGAGCTCCATTAGTATAATTAGTATCCCTATATATAAAATGTTTCCCTTCTTGCGCAATGGCCTGCATGGGCAGATTTAACCATGATGCATCGTCGTCGCGCAACCCGAACCAAACAATGGGAAACATTAGGATGAGAGCTGCTTATTACAATCGCCAGGGCGAAGCCCGGGATGTCCTCGCCGTGGGGGAAGTGTCCACGCCCCAACCTGGCCCGGGCGAGGTTCGTGTCCGCATTCACGTGTCCGGCGTCAACCCGACGGATATCAAGGCCCGCACCGGCTTTTCGGCAACCATGGCCTTCCCGAGAATCATTCCTCATCAGGATGGGGCCGGAATCATCGATGCGGTCGGCGACAGCGTTCCGGAAAGCCGACTTGGTGAGCGTGTCTGGATTTTCGAGGCGCAGTACGGCCGGGCGAGCGGAACCGCCGCCGAATACGCGATTACACTCGCCACCAATGCCGTGCCGTTGCCAAGGAATGTTTCCTTCGAGGTTGGAGCAAGCCTTGGAATTCCCGCGCTGACTGCCCACAGATGCCTGTTTGCAGACGGTGACATCAAGGGACGTCGCGTCCTTGTCCATGGCGGGGCAGGCGTTGTCGGCACGGCCGCCATCCTGCTCGCCAAATGGGCCGGGGCCTGGGTGGCGGCGACGGTGCTCAGCGACGACCACGTCGCGGTCGCCAAGGCAGCAGGTGCCGACCTCGTCATCAATCTCTTGAAGGAGGATGTCCCTGCCGTCATTCGGTCGCAGACCGATAGCCGCGGCGTGGACCGGATCGTTGACGTCAACCTCAAGGCCAATCTCGCGATCGACATGGCCTGCCTTGCGCAGGGCGGCGTTGTCAGTTCCTACGCGACCGGACAGGCAAGCGACGAGCTTTCCCTGCCATTGCTCAAGGCGATGGTCGGCGGATGCGTGTTCCGGTTCGTGTTCATCTACAACGTACCGTTCGAGGCGAAGCGTGATGCGATCGACGCCATAAACGCCTGCATCGCATCCGGGGCATATGTCCCGAAAATCGGCATGCAGGTTCCGCTCGATCGTATCGTCGAGGCTCACGAAGCTCTGGAGACGGGTTCGGTCGTCGGCAAGGTGCTTGTCGATATTCAATGATGCAGCGGGCCGAAGCGGATCGTTTCATGCGATGATTTTCTCTATCGGGTAACCGGGCAGTCGCCCCCAGAACACTGGGGGCCCGACATCCTGGTATCCAATAGAGTGATAGAACCGCTGCGCCGTCCGAGTGCTTGTGAGACGAACGCGCGAGTTGCCCAAGTCCAGCAAGATTCGTTCCAGCGCTATGACCATGGCCTTGCTTAACCCGCTGAAGCGAGTGCCGGGCAGAATGTAGTTCAAGGTGATCTCACCAGTTCGTGTCGCTCCCCCGACGGAGCAAATCACTCCATCGCGCTCGGTCACTAGGAGAATTTGGTCTGGCGATTCTAGCCAAAGGCGAAAGTTTTCGGCTGTTTTGTTCGAAAGCCACATGCTCAGAACGTTTTCGTCTCGCAGGTGATCGGAAACGCACAGTTCCTCAATGGACCGCTGTATAACGCGGATGGCTTGTTCTGCATCCTTGGAGGTGGCAGCACGTATCATGGTCTCAACTCTCACAGACCTTGCTGACTGGTATTCGCCCTGAAAGTCCGCTTGTGGCGTAAAGCGCCATCCACCAGCGGCATCGAGCCAAATCAGCTCCGCCCGAAAGTATCCTCGATGCGGATGATATCGTCCTCGCCGAGATAGGAGCCGGTCTGCACCTCGATCATCTCGAGCGTGATCTTGCCGGGATTGGCGAGCCGGTGCACCTCGCCCTGGGGGATGTAGACGGACTCGTTTTCGCGGATGATCCTCACCTGGTCGCCGATCGTCACTTCCGCAGTGCCCTTCACGCAGATCCAGTGCTCGGCGCGGTGGTGATGCTTCTGCAGCGACAGCTTCTTGCCCGGCGAGACGAAGAGGCGCTTCACCTGAAAGCGGTCACCGTTAAGCACCGAGGTATAACCGCCCCAGGGGCGGTAGGAGGTGGGGTGCGTCTCGGTGAGCGCTGCCGTCGCCTTCGCGGCGGCGAGCTGCTTGACGAGCTTGCCGACGCTCTGGCTATCCTCCAGCCGCCCGACATAGACGGCATCCTCGCTGGCGATCACCGCGACGTTTTCCAGTCCCTGCACAGCCAGATGGCTGGTGCGCGACATGACGAGCGAGTTCCTTGTGTTGACGACCGTGGCGTTGCCGGCGGTGACGTTGCCGGCCTCATCCCGCTTGCCGAGCTTCCAGACGGCATCCCAGCTTCCGAGATCGGACCAGGTGAAGGAGGAGGGCACGACGGCCGCATTGGCGGTCTTTTCCATGATCGCATAGTCGATCGAGATATCCGGGCTTTTGGCGAAGGCTTCCGGATCGAGCCTGGTAAAATCGAGATCGCTGGTGGCCTTGGCGGTGGCTTCGCGGGCGGCGGCCTCGACCTCGGGCGCGAGTGCCTTCATCTCGGCAAGCACCTGGGAAGCCTTGAACATGAAGATGCCCGAGTTCCAGTAATAGCCGCCGGCGGCGAGCATGCGTTCGGCCTCCGGCAGGGCCGGCTTCTCGACGAAGCGTTTCACCGCATGGGCGCCGGAGGGACGCTTCTCGCCGATCTCGATATAGCCATAGCCCGTGGCGGGCTCGCTGGGCGTGATGCCGAAGGTAACGAGCCTGCCTTCTAGCGCGGTATCGCGGGCGATCCGGATCGCCTCGAAATAGGCGGCATCGGCGACGATCTCATGGTCGGAGGCGAGCACCTGGAGGACGGCATCCTTGCCGAAGCGGCTGCTCGCGAAGGCGGCTGCAGCGGCCACGGCTGCGGCGGTGTTGCGGGCGACTGGTTCCAGCAGGGTGCCTGCCAACTTGACGCCGAGTTCGCGGGCCTGCTCGGCCACCAGGAAGCGGAAATCCTCGTTGGTGATGACGACCGGCGCCTCGTAAAGCGCGGGATCGGAGACCCGCGTCAGCGTTGCCTGGAAGAGGGTGCGGTCGCCGATGAACTGGATGAACTGCTTCGGCGCGCTGGCGCGCGATAGGGGCCAGAGCCTCGTGCCCTTGCCGCCGGCCATGATGACGGGAATGATCTTCTGGGCCATCGCTCGTTTGCTCCCAATACCGTTCGGCGAAGAATCTCGAATGCAGGTGCGCATGAGTGCTTCTACGCATGTCGTTATCGCAAAACCGCTTCACACTTTTGCGCGACATGCTTCTAGCTGCATGATCGGTTTCTTTAAAGCAAGATCGTACAAGGAGGTAGGAGAGAGGGAGAAGACAGGTCCGCAAACCGGCATCATACCTTCAGCGAAAGGTAATGCCGGAAGCGGTCGTAATGATTGATGATATCGGCGATCACCTGTTCGGCGTCATAGCCGTAGATGTCGTAGCCCCTGCCGCCTTGCGCCAGGAATACTTCCGCCCGGTAGTATCGGTTGCGGCCACTTTCTCCCCGGGCTGTGTCCGTGAGCGCGAAGGCCGGTATCGGCTGGCTGATGGGGCGGACCTCATAGATGAAATCGGGCGCTTCCTGCCCGTGGCTGACGATCAACCGCAAACTGTCGTCGGCATCTTCGACGGTCGCAGACAGGTCCCGCTTCGTCAATTCGATGACCACGGCATCCAGCGCCTTGCGGACCGTGCTATCGATATAGGTGGTGATCTGGCGGCGTGTGGGATGGCTGACGATCGCTCCCAATCGCCGCCGCCAAAGGAAGGTCCCTTCGTTCGGAACAAGCGGCGCCGGGGGGAGGGCGGCGCTTTCGGTCAGCGCCACTTCGTCGTGGAGAGCCTTCCAGACGCCATAGCACATCAGGATCATGACGATGACAAGCGGCAGGGCGGCAATGACCGCCGCCATCTGAACCGCATCCAACCCGCCCGCCAGGAGCAGGCAGGCGGCGACCCCGCCGCAGACAAGCGCCCAGAACACGCGAAGCCAGAGCACCGGTTCTTCGTCTCCCCGCGACGTGATCATCGCGATGACCAGGGCGCCTGCATCGGACGCCGTTATGAAATAGACGGCGACGAGCAGGCCCGTGATCCAGGCGAGCAGGCCTGACCACGGCAGATATTCGAATACCGTGAAGAGCGCGATTGGCATGTTCTCCGCAACCGTGCGCGACAGCTCGCCATTGGCTGCGTTCAGATCGAGCCAGATCGCCACGTCGCCGAAAATCGTGAACCAGATGAAGCTGAAGCCGGCGGGTGCGAAGAGCACGCCGAGGAGGAACTGCCGGATCGTCCGTCCGCGTGAAATGCGCGCGATAAACATGCCGACGAAAGGTGACCACGAGATCCACCAGCCCCAATAGAACAGGGTCCAGGTGCCGACCCAGTCGGTGGGCTCATAGGCATAGATATGGAAGGTGCGCGAGACAAAGCCGTTGAGATAGAGGCCGATATTCTCGACGAACGCCTGAAGAAGGAAACGGGTCGGGCCGACGGCGAGGATCAGTCCCATCAATATGAAGGAAACGATGAGGATCATTTCGCTGAGGCGGCGAATGCCGTTGTCGAGGCCGGTGCCGACGGTGATTGTGGCCAGTATCGTGACGATGCCGATCAGGACGACCTGCGTCGTGATGTTCTGCTCAAGGCCGAAGAGATAGGCGCCGGTGGCGTTGAGCTGCGCAACACCGAGACCTAATGAAGTCGCAAGGCCGGCGAGAGTGCCGACCACCGCGAAGATATCGATCATGTCGCCGATCGGCCCGTTCACCCTGTCGCCGAGAAGCGGCCGAAAAGCCGAGCGAATGACGAGCGGCTCGCCTCTGCGATAGCCGAAATAGGCGAGCGAGAGGCCGATCACCGCATAGATCGCCCAGGCGTGAATGCCCCAGTGGAAGAAGGTTATCTCCATCGCGTCGCGCGCGGCCTGGGGAGTGCGGGCCGGCGCATCCGGTGGCGTCGAGAAATGCGTGATCGGTTCGGCCACGCCGAAGAAGACGATGCCGATCCCCATCCCCGCGCTGAACAGCATCGCGACCCAGGTTCCATAGCTGTAGTCGGGAGACGAATCGTCTGGGCCAAGCTTGATCTTGCCGAGCGGGCTTATCGCAAGGCAGAGCAGAAATATGACGAAACCGGCAACCGCCAGCATGTAGAGCCAGCCCGCCTCCTCAACGATCCATTTGTTCGCGGTCTCGAAAACTCTGGAGGCTGTGGCTGGGGCCACGGTCGCAAAGAGGATCAGGCCGAGCGAGATTACTGCGGAGCCAAAAAAGGAGATTGGTGAGATGCCGGATAGCGGAGGTTTCTGCAATTCGTGTCATCTCCAGCGGGTTTCATCATTAATCTAGAGGCGTCTCCGTAAAGTCCAACATACGCATCGGATTTGCATGGCACGCGGCCGGCACCGAAGCAGCGGAATGATCTCCTGCCGACGGTGAAAGCGGCAGTCGTGATTTCGTCTGTGGAAAGTTTTTGAGCGCGGGTATGCCGCTGGGTATTCGCTCCCGCCGCCTCAAGAGGCGTTGCGGGCAGCGATGCCGGCATCAGGTTCGATGAGCCTAGGGGCCACTATGCAAAAAGGGCTTTCGGTTTCCCGAAAGCCCTTGCTGTTCAGCGAATTCGAATGGTGGGCGTGACAAGGATTGAACTTGTGACCCCTACGATGTCAACGTAGTGCTCTCCCGCTGAGCTACACGCCCATCCGATGGCGGCGCATAGACCATAAGCTGATCGGGCCGTCAACTGGTTTTTGCCAGAAAATGCGAAGCTTTTTTGAAAGCCTTGCAAACCCGGTATCGCGCGGTTCAGGCCGCCAGCAGCTTGTTCACTTCGTCCACAAGATCACGCAGGTGGAAGGGCTTGGAAAGCACCTTCGCATCCTTCGGGGCCTTGGAATCGGAGTTCAGCGCCACAGCCGCAAAGCCGGTGATGAACATCACCTTGAGGTCCGGATCGAGCTCGGTGGCGCGGCGCGCAAGCTCGATGCCGTCCATCTCCGGCATGACGATATCGGTCAGGAGAAGCGAGAAGGGTTCCTCGCGGAGCCGGTCGTAGGCGCTTGCGCCGTTATCGAAGGAAGCGACGTTGTACCCCGCCTTTTCCAGCGCCTTCACAAGGAAGCGGCGCATATCGTTATCATCTTCGGCGAGAAGGATTTTCTGCATCATCTCCAGGACCGTAATTCCGCATGTTATGAGTCCGCCCACGCTATCAAACTTATGGTAAACATCCGTTTAATAGGGGAAGGACCGCTTATGGTGAGGTATAGATAGTATGGACTTCGCGCCGGGCAACTGGCAACATGCCGTGATAAACAAACTGGTGAAATGGTAAAGGCCGGATGGACTGGGTGACGGGAGAATTCGAGCACTTCGAGGTGAGGGAACCCGTAGAGCAGACCATCCCCTTCGTTTTCAATTCCCCCCATAGCGGCCGCTGCTATCCTCTCTCCCTCCTTGCCGAAACCCGGCTCGATTCCATGGCGATCCGCCGTTCCGAGGATCACTATGTCGATGAGCTGTTCGCCGGGGTGACGGAGCTCGGCGCGCCACTGCTTCTCGCCCATTTCCCGCGCGCCTATCTGGACGTCAACCGCGAGCCCTATGAGCTGGACCCGCGCATGTTCGACGGGCCGCTACCTCCCTATGTGAACATCGGCTCCATGCGGGTGGCCGGCGGGCTCGGCACGATCCCCAGGATCGTGGCGGAAAACATGGAGATCTACCGGCGGCGCCTGCCGGTGGAAGAGGCGCTTTTGCGCATCGAGACGATCTACAAGCCATACCACACCTGCCTGAGGCGGTTGATCGCCCGTACCCATGCACGATTCGGCTTCGGCGTTCTGGTCGATTGCCATTCGATGCCCGGCAATATCCGCCTTTCCGGTTCCGATATCCGGCCCGATTTCATCATCGGCGATCGCTACGGCACCAGCGCCTCGACCGAGCTTTCCCGCGCGGCGCTGCACTTTCTTGAGGATCTCGGCTTTTCGGCGGTGCGCAACAAGCCCTATGCCGGCGGCTTCATCACCGAGCATTACGGCAGGCCGGTGCGCGGCCTGCATGCGCTGCAGATCGAGATCAACCGCTCCCTCTATGTCGATGAGATGACGCTCGCCAAAAGGCCGGAATTCGAGCTGCTTGCCGCAGCACTTTCGGCCTTCATGCGCCGGATGGCGGAGTTCGTCGAGGATTTCGCGGGCGACACAGCGCTCGCGGCTGAATAACCGGCAATAATTTCGATCGAATAGAAAATGCGGGCAAAAAAAACCGCGCTTTTGGCGCGGCTAAGTCTAGGGAGGAAACACCCAAGGAGGGTATTTACAGTCGAAAGACTGTAGCTGTGACGTTAATGGTGCATTGCACAAATGTCAAGCAACTTTATCTGCTGATTATAATTTGATCACGTGCCCGCGGGTGCAAATGCGATTTGCTTTGTCGCCGAACGTGTCTAAAACAGCCCATCTTCATCCTTCGCCGGTGTCCCATGTTTCCCGATCGCGCCTTTTTCCATGCCCTTGCCGACGCCGCCAAGGCCGAGACCCTGCCGCGTTTCCGCACCGGCGCCTATGTGACGAACAAGATGGAGGGCGGCTTCGATCCGGTAACCGAGGGCGACCGGGCGGCGGAAACGGCGATCCGCGCACTGATTACGGAAAAGTTTCCCGAGCACGGCATCCTCGGCGAAGAGCACGACAATATCGGCCTCGACCGCGAGCATATCTGGGTGATCGACCCGATCGACGGCACGCGAGCCTTCATCTCCGGCCTGCCGGTATGGGGCACGCTGATCGGCTTCCAATCTGAGGGGCGGGCGACCATGGGCCTCATGGACCAGCCCTTTACCGGCGAGCGCTACTTCGCCGACGGCAAGCGCTCCTGGTATAGCGGGCCGGACGGCGAGCGGCAGATTTCGACGCGGGATTGTGGGTCTCTTTCCAATGCCATTCTGTTCACCACCTCGCCGCATCTCTTCGTGGGCGGGGATATGGAAAAGTACAGGGTGGTGGAAAGCCGCGTGCGGCTCTTCCGCTACGGCTGCGACTGCTATGCCTATGCGCTGCTGGCAGCGGGCCACGTGGATATCGTGGTGGAAAACGGGCTGAAACCCTATGACGTCGGGGCGCTGATCCCGCTCATCGAGCAGGCGGGCGGCATCATCACCACCTGGGACGGCGGCCGGCCGGAGGCGGGCGGCAGCATTCTGGCGGCCGGCAGCAAGGCGGTGCACGAAGAAGCGCTGGAGCTGCTCTCGGGAGCAGCCTGAGCCTCAGCCGAAGTTTAGGCTTTCAGGCGCGTATTCAAATTCACGCGGCGGTTTCGGTAAGATCGAGGCCGCCGTCCTCGCCCGGCATGAAGGCCTGAAAAGCCGCCAGAGCCTGGGCGCGGTAGATATCCTTCTCCTGCAGAATCTCGTGGCGCCCGCCGGTGATGGTGACGAGCTGGGCGGCGCGAAAATTGCGCGACAGTTCCTCCTGCAGCGCATAGGGCACCACGCCATCCAAAACGGGCGCGAGGATGAGGGTCGGGATGGTGATCTCGGTCAGGAGGGTCTGCCGGGAAACACGGCGGGCCGCACTCAGCGTCTCGTGCACCCAGCGGGCGGTCGGGGCGCCAACGGTGAGGTCCGGATAGGCCTTTATGATCTCGGTGTTCCGCTCGAAACGGCGCGGATCGCGCGTGAGACCGTTGTTCTCGAAGGGCAGCCGGCTCTTGTCCTTGCCGAGCGAGACATGGCCGAGGCCGGTCCAGCTCAACAGGGCCGAAAGCGGGCGAACCACTGCCTCGGGAGCTTCCTGGTTCTGGAAGCCGATATAGGGTCCGAGCAGCGCCATGCGGCTGATGCGGTTACCAAGGCGCGGCCCTGCCGACAGCGCGATCAGCGCGCCGGTGGAATGGCCGATGAGGAAGAAGGGCATCCGGGCATCCGGCAGCACGATCTTTTCCAGGAAGATTTCGAGATCCCGCTCGTAATCGCGGAAGCGGCGGACATGGCCCTTGCGCGGGTCCTTCGTCAATCGGTCGGAGCCGCCCTGGCCGCGCAGGTCGAAAGTCGCGACCCAGAGACCCATGGCGTTGAGGTCGCGGATCGTCTCGTAATATTTCTCGATGAATTCGTTGCGCCCCTGCAGGAGCACCACCGTGCCGGCGGCCGGCGAAATATCGGAGCGAAAGAGGGCATATCTCAGCTTCGCGCCGCGATAACCTTCGAAATAACCGGCCGTGGCATTCGGCGGCATGGGATTGCCGGGTGTTACGCGGAGAATGTCGTCCATGGAAACTGCCGTCGAGGTCATGAAAAAAGAAGCCGGAACCGGGTTCCCGGTTCCGGCAAATGTAGACCGAAGGGACGCATAATACCAGTCTTGGAGGCTGTCCGCCTTCTTGCCCCTCCCTTCTATCGAAAAGGTCCTGAACCTTACCAAAATCGAGCATTCATAAGGGGTTCAGGCAAGGCGGCGTTTCGCGAAAAGGGGGTCTTGAAGCGGGAAAAGGCAATTCCCATCTTGGTTGTGCGGGCGCCGAAAGGGTCCGCCCCAGCGGGAGCCGCATCGCCAAGAAGGGATGCGGCCACCCAAGTCAAAATTCGCAAACGTCGCTTCCAAGGAGGACACTATGCGTCACGTCGATTTTTCTCCGCTTTACCGCTCCACGGTCGGCTTCGACCGCCTCTTCACCATGCTCGACAGCCTCGGTCAGCCCGACCAGGGCCAGAGCCAGAGCTATCCGCCCTACAATATCGAGCGGACGGGTGAGAATACCTACCGCATCACCATGGCCGTCGCCGGTTTCGACGAGAAGGAGCTGTCGATCGAATCGCAGGCTCACGTTCTGACCGTCAAGGGCGAGAAGAGCGAAGAGGAAAGGACCGGTCAGACGGAGTTTCTCTATCGCGGCATCGCCAAGCGCGCCTTCGAGCGCCGCTTCCAGCTTGCCGACCATGTGGAAGTCCAGGCAGCCTCTCTGAAGAACGGCCTGCTTCATATCGACCTTCTGCGGAACATCCCGGAAGCGATGAAGCCGCGCCGCATCGCCATCGCCGCCGAGGCGATCGACGCGCCGAAGACGATCGAGGCTCAGGTGACCCCGCAACAGGTCAACTAATCCTCCGCAGGCCCTAAACGGCCAGCAAGCCCACGGCTCTTCCCGAAAGGGAGGAGCCGTTTTCCGTTTGGATCAACGGGCGGCGGTCTTGCGCGGGCGTCCGCCTTTTCGGCCGTTTTCGCGTGCAGTCGCGGCCTTCGCTGCGGAGCGCACCCTGCCGCCGACGGCACCGAGCTGGGCTGCCATCCAGTGCTTGGACCCAAATACGCCCTGCAGCAATCCGGGAACATAGGTATCAACATCCAGCTTCGGCCAATAAAGACCGAGACCGGAAGGGCTGATTTCTATTTCCGCGAGGTCGCTTGCCGTTGCTTCCGACAGCCCCTCGATCTTTCCTGCTGGAATGGCGAACTGAACTTCCGTGTTCAGCTCGATGACGATGCGGCCCGAACGCCGATCGTAGCGCGCTGACACGGCATAACCCGCCTCGCGCTGCTCCTGCATGCGGTTTTCCGCCGCCTTTAATTCCTGCTCAGAAATCGCCATGGTGTTCACTCCATGCCACGCAAAGCGTAGCGAGTTCGCTCGTCAAGGCATCCTCGATGCGACGAAGATCCGGAAGCTTGAAGCCATAGCTTTCCCGCAACTCCGGCGGTCCGTCAGGGCAATTCAAGAGGAATACCGCTTCTCCACCGGCGCCTTTTACGTGAACATGCGCAGGACGATGATCGTTTGGATAGATCACGACCCGCAGGCCGGCAAAACGTAAAAGGGTCGGCATGGATTGAGCTTACAAAAACCCAAGCGCTTTGGAAAGCGGTTTATGCCGCTGCGGTCGCGCCTTGGGCTTGCCTTTCCTTCAGCCGGTTCGCGTATTTCTGGGCGATCACGGCGCAAGCCATGAGCTGAATCTGATGGAAGAGCATCAGCGGCAGCACGATGGCGCCGATCGATTGGCCCGCGAAGATGGCGTTGGCCATGGGCACGCCGCTTGCGAGACTCTTCTTCGAACCGCAGAAGGTGATGGCGATCTCGTCTTCCTTGGAGAAGCCGAGCGCCCGGCTGCCGAACATGGTGAGGCAAAGGACGATCGCCAGAAGCAGGATATCGATCGCGATGACCACGGCGATGTCGCGAAGGGAGAAGGTGTGCCAGAGGCCTTCGATCACCGCCGCTGAGAAGGCGAGATAGACGACCATCAGGATCGAGCCGCGATCGACGGGCGCAAGCAGCGTCTTGCGGGCGCGTATCCAATTGCCGATCCAGGGCTGCAGAAGCTGGCCGAGGACGAAGGGCGCCAGGAGCTGGATCATGATCTTTTCCAGGGCATCCCAGGAAAAGCCCCCGTCGCCGGTGGTCGACAGGAGGATGCCCGCCAGAAGCGGGGTCAGGAACATGCCGAAAAGATTGGAACCCGAAGCGGCGCAGATCGCCGCCGGCACGTTGCCGCCCGCCATGGAGGTGAAGGCGATCGAGGACTGGACAGTCGAGGGCAGCACGCAGAGGAAGAGAATGCCCATGTAGAGAGGGGCGGGGAGGATATCCTCCGGTACGAAGCCGACGGCGAGCCCGAGCAGCGGGAAGATCGCGAAGGTGGTTGCGAGGATCGTCAGATGCAGCCGCCAGTGCAGGACGCCTGCGATCACCACATCGCGCGAGAGGCGCGCGCCGTGCAGGAAGAAGAGAAGCGCGATCGCGATATCGGTGGCGATGCCGAAATATTCCGCCCATATGCCCTGGACCGGCAGAACCGTCGCGAGAATGACGGTGCAGATCAGCATCACGGTGAAACGGTCGGGCAGAAAGCGGGCCATAGAATGGTTCCTGGGCATGGTTCCTGGAAGCGAGGCTTTCTCTTTTGCCCATCATGAAGCAGGATGCAAACATTAACAGTTATCACGATCGGCGATAACCATGCTGAACCTCTCACACCTCAACAGCTTCGTCATGCTGCAGCAGACCGGCAGTTTCACGCAGGCCGCGGCAAGGCTCGGTGTCGGTCAGTCGACGGTGAGCCAGCATATCCAGCGGCTGGAAAAGGCACTCGGAAAGCAGCTCATCCATCGCAGCACCCATGAGGTGAAGCTGACCACTGAAGGCGAGGCGCTGCTCGGCTATGCCCGCGGCATGCTCGACCTCAACGGCAAGGTCGAATCGCTTTTCGGCGAAAGCCGATTGCGGGGAAGGCTGCGGCTCGGGGTTTCGGAAGACGTGGTGGCGAGCAGGCTCACTTCGATCCTCGAAGACTTCATAAGGCTGCATGCGCTCGTCGATCTCGAGCTTACCGTGGCGCTCTCCGCCGTGCTCTACCAGATGCAGGATGTCGGCGATCTCGACCTTGTGCTGGCCAAGCGGCATATCGGGGAGACCCAGGGCCGTCTACTCTATCGCGAACCGCTTGTATGGCTGGCGCGGGATCCCGATCATATTCTTTCCCGCGGGGATACTTTGCCGCTGATCGCCTTTCCACCGCCGAGCATCACGCGAAGGATCGCCCAGGAGGCGCTCGACCGGGAGAAGGTGCCATGGCGGATCGTCTGCACCTGCGGGAGCCTCAGCGGGCTGACCGCCGCGGCGCGCGCCGGCATGGGCGTGCTGGTGCAGCCGCGCAGCATGGCGCCGGCGGGCCTCAAGGAAATAGCGGCCGGAAAGCTGCCTCAGCTCGAGGACGTGGAATTCGTGCTGGTGCCGAGGCGCGGCGCCGATGCCGCGCTCACGGAGGCGCTTTCGAGCCTCATCGTGGCGCGGATCGTGCCGTAGAATCGAACCTGATTCAGCGGCCGGTCGCCAGCGCGACGAACTGGTCCACATCCTCTTCGGTGGTGGCGAAGCTGGTGACGAGACGAACGAGCATCTCGTCCTTGCCCACCGGCTCCGGCATGTCGCGCGGCTCCAGCCAGTCGTAGAACTTTGCGCCCTTCGCCTCGGCGGCCTGGGCGGCGTCCTTCTTGACCACGACGAAGATCTCGTTGGAGGTCGTCTTCCAGGCCTGCCGGGCGCTGTTGGAGCGGTCGAGGCCGGCGCGCAGGCGGTCCGCCATGGCATTGGCATGGGCAGCAAGCTTCAGCCACAGACCATCCTGCAGATAGGCTTCGAACTGGGCGGCGATGAAGCGGCTCTTGGAGAAGAGCTGGGCCGAGCGCTTGCGGAGAAAGGCGAAGTCCTTGGCGAGCGCGGGGTCGAAGAAGACGATCGCCTCCGCGCACCAGCAGCCGTTCTTGGTGCCGCCGAAGGAAAGAATATCGACGCCGCGCTTCCAGGTCATTTCCGCAGGCGTTGCGCCGAGCGCCACGAGCGCGTTGGCGAAACGGGCGCCATCCATGTGGAGCGGCAGACCGTTTTCCCTGGCGATTTTCGAGACCGCATCGATCTCTTCCAGCGAATAGACGGTGCCGACTTCCGTCGCCTGGGTGAGCGTGACGGCGGCGGCGCGGCCATGGTGCACGGCGTCCTGCGGGTAGCGGGCGATACGCTCGACAAGGTTTTCCGGGTCCATCTTTCCGTGCGGGCCTTCGACCGGGATCATGCGCATGCCGCTGAAGAAATCCGGCGCGCCGCATTCATCCTCGATCACATGCGCTTCCGAATGGCAGAAGGTTACGCCGCCGGGCTTTGCGACGCTTGCGAGCGAGAGCGAATTGGCGGCCGTGCCGGTCGCGACGAAATAGACCGAGACTTCACGCTCGAAGAGTTCGTTGAAGCGCAGCTCGATCGACTTGTCGAGTTCGCTGGTGCCATAGGCGGCGGCGAAGCGGGTGGATTCCTTAAGGAGGCGCTCATTGATGGTGGAATGGGCGCCGGCCCAGTTGTCGGAAGCGAAGAACATCTTGAAAAATCACCTTGAAACGTCGGGGGAGGCGATCGTGAAATTAAGCCTTTTGAGACGGCAATCAATCGTTACCTTTGCGTAGAGAGCGTGACCTGTTGCCGTACGCAATCAAACGGAATCGATCAGGCATTCCGCGTAATTAAATTTCGCACGTCTTGATGATGGGATAATCTCCTGTCGTTTTCGGCTCCAACTTTTTGAAGACGCCTCTTGTGAACGGGGCGAAAGCGTGTCATAGATTTTGAGAAATAGGACAGAAGTGTTGTCCTATTTTCGAGAATTCGGAGGCTTCGGTTCCAGGCTTTCCGTGACGCTCGCGCCGATCCGGGTTATGCTGCTCCTATCAAGGCTGCGGTAAACGCTGGAGCGGCGCCATTCGTGCGAACGGAATGGCCGCGGCCTGTCATCCGGAAGAAACAGTTGAGAGCCACTTTGCCCGCTCGAAGAAGCGGCCAACAGGAGGGATGACGATGACGAAGATAATCTCCGAGATGTCCGGCCAGATGGTCCCGATGTCCGCCGAGACGAAAGCGCTCGTCCCCCCGGCCGGGTCCTTCAAGGCCTCCGGCGTGCCGGCGCGCCAAGGTCTTTACGATCCCCGCAACGAGCATGACGCCTGCGGCGTCGGCTTCATCGCCCATATGAAGGGCAAGAAGTCGCACCAGATCGTCAAGGACGGCCTCTTCATTCTCGAAAACCTGACGCATCGCGGCGCGGTGGGTGCCGACCCGCTGATGGGTGACGGCGCGGGTATTCTGGTGCAGATTCCCGATCGCTTCTTCCGCGAGGAGATGGCGAAGCAGGGCGTCACCCTGCCGAAGGCCGGCGAATATGCGGTCGGCCATTTCTTCCTGCCGCGCGATGCAGAGCAGATCGAGCATTTCAAGAAGGTGATCGTCGATGTGATCGCGGAGGAGGGGCAGCAGTTCCTGGGTTTCCGCGACGTGCCGGTCGACAATTCCTCGCTCTCCAAGGCGCCGGATATCGCCGCCACCGAGCCCTATCACCTGCAGGTCTTCATCGGCGCCGGCCGGGATGCCGCGACCAACCTGGAATTCGAGCGGCAGCTCTTTCTCATCCGCAAGGTGATCTCCAACCGCATCTACGATCAGTTCGGCGGTCAGGAGACCGGCTTCTATCCGGTGTCGCTGTCTTCCTCGACCATCGTCTACAAGGGCATGTTCCTGGCCTACCAGGTCGGCGCCTATTACAAGGACCTGGCCGATCCGCGCTTCGAGAGCGCCGTGGCGCTCGTGCACCAGCGCTTCTCGACCAACACCTTCCCGTCGTGGAAGCTCGCGCATCCCTACCGCATGGTCGCCCATAACGGCGAGATCAACACGCTGCGCGGCAACGTCAACTGGATGGCAGCGCGTCAGGCTTCCGTCTCCTCGCCGCTCTTCGGCGACGACATCTCCAAGCTCTGGCCGATCTCCTACGAGGGCCAGTCGGATACGGCCTGTTTCGACAACGCACTCGAATTCCTCGTGCGCGGCGGCTATTCGCTGGCGCATGCCATGATGATGCTGATCCCGGAGGCCTGGGCGGGCAACCAGTCCATGTCGAAGGAGCGCAAAGCCTTCTACGAATATCATGCGGCGCTGATGGAGCCGTGGGACGGCCCGGCCGCCGTCTGTTTCACCGACGGCAAGCAGATCGGCGCGACGCTCGACCGCAACGGCCTGCGTCCGGCCCGCTACATGGTGACCGACGACGATCGCATCATTCTTGCCTCCGAAGCGGGCACGCTGCCGGTGCCGGAGGAGAGCATCGTCAAGAAGTGGCGCCTGCAGCCCGGCAAGATGCTGCTGATCGATATGGAAAAGGGCAGCATCGTCTCAGACGAAGAGGTGAAGACCGAGCTTGCGACCAAGCATCCCTATCGGAACTGGCTCGACCGCACGCAGCTCATTCTGGAAGACCTGAAGCCGGTGGAACCGCGGGCGCTGCGCCGCGACGTATCGCTGCTCGACCGCCAGCAGGCCTTCGGCTACACGAGCGAGGACACCAAGATCCTGATGTCGCCGATGGCGACGACGGGTCAGGAAGCCATCGGCTCGATGGGCACCGATACGCCGATCTCGGCCATGTCCGACAAGTCGAAGCTGCTCTACACCTATTTCAAGCAGAACTTCGCGCAGGTGACGAACCCGCCGATCGATCCGATCCGCGAAGAACTGGTGATGAGCCTCGTCTCCTTCATCGGTCCGCGTCCGAACATCCTCGACCATGAGGGCATGGCGCGGGCGAAGCGGATGGAGGTGCGCCAGCCGATCCTGACCAATGGCGATCTCGAAAAGATCCGCTCCATCGGTCATGTCGAAGATCACTTCGATACCAAGACGCTCGATTTCACCTATGACATCGAGCGTGGCGCCGAAGGCATGCCGGAGATGCTCGACCGCCTCTGCGAGCGCGCGGAAGCGGCGGTCAAGGGCGGCTACAACATTATCGTGCTCTCCGATCGCCAGATCGGGCCGGACCGTATCGCGATCCCGGCGCTGCTGGCGACCGCGGCCGTGCATCACCACCTGATCCGCAAGGGGCTTCGCACCTCGGTCGGTCTTGTCGTCGAATCGGGCGAGCCGCGCGAAATCCATCACTTCTGCTGTCTTGCCGGCTTCGGCGCGGAAGCGATCAACCCGTATCTCGCCTTCGATACGCTGACCGACATGCACATGCGCGGCGAATTCCCGAAGGAAGTCGATGCGAGCGAGATCGTCTACCGCTACATCAAGGCGGTGGGTAAGGGCATCCTCAAGGTCATGTCCAAGATGGGCATTTCGACCTACCAGTCCTATTGCGGCGCGCAGATCTTCGATGCGATCGGCCTCTCCTCGGAACTGGTCGAGAAATATTTCTTCGGCACGGCGACTTCGATCGAAGGCATCGGCCTCAAGGAGATCGCCGAAGAGACGGTCGCCCGTCACCATGCCGCTTTCGGCAAGGACCCGGTTCTAGCCTCCACGCTCGATATCGGCGGCGAATACGCCTACCGCATGCGCGGCGAAAGCCACGCCTGGACGCCGGATGCGGTTGCCTCCCTGCAGCATGCCGTGCGCGGCAACAGCCAGGACCGCTACCGCGAATTCGCCGAGATGGTGAACGAGACGGCGCTTCGGATGAACACCATCCGCGGCCTGTTCAACATCAAGACGGCGGATCAGATCGGCCGCAAGCCGGTTTCCGTCGATCAGGTCGAGCCGGCAGTCGATATCGTCAAGCGCTTCTCGACGGGCGCCATGTCCTTCGGCTCGATTTCCCGCGAGGCGCATACGACGCTGGCGATCGCCATGAACCGGATCGGCGGCAAGTCGAACACCGGCGAGGGCGGCGAGGAAAGCGACCGCTACATGCCGCTGGCGGACGGTAGCCAGAACCCGGAACGCTCGGCGATCAAGCAGATCGCGTCCGGCCGCTTCGGCGTCACGACCGAATATCTGGTCAACGCGGACATGCTGCAGATCAAGGTGGCGCAGGGCGCAAAGCCCGGCGAGGGCGGCCAGCTGCCCGGCCACAAGGTGGATGCGACGGTTGCCAAGACCCGCCACTCGACGCCGGGTGTGGGCCTCATTTCGCCGCCGCCGCACCACGACATCTATTCGATCGAAGACCTGGCGCAGCTGATCTACGACCTGAAGAACGTCAACCCGACCTCGGACATTTCCGTGAAGCTCGTCTCGGAAGTGGGCGTCGGCACGGTTGCGGCGGGCGTCGCCAAGGCGCGCGCCGACCATATCACGGTCGCGGGCTTCGACGGCGGCACTGGGGCTTCGCCGCTCACTTCGCTGAAGCATGCCGGATCACCTTGGGAAATCGGCCTTGCCGAAACCCAGCAGACGCTGGTGCTGAACGGGCTTCGCTCGCGCATCGCGCTGCAGGTGGACGGGGGCTTGAAGACCGGCCGGGACGTCATCGTCGGGGCGCTGCTCGGCGCCGACGAATTCGGCTTCGCCACCGCGCCATTGATCGCCGCCGGCTGCATCATGATGCGCAAGTGCCACCTGAATACCTGTCCGGTCGGTGTGGCCACGCAGGACCCGGTTCTGCGCAAGCGCTTCAAGGGCACGCCCGAGCACGTCATTAACTACTTCTTCTTCGTGGCCGAAGAGGTGCGTGAAATCCTCGCATCGCTCGGCTTCACCAAACTCGACGACATCATCGGCATGTCCGAACTGCTGGAGAAGGACGAGGCGATCGCCCACTGGAAGTCCAAGGGGCTCGACTTCACGAAGATCTTCCACAAGGTGGAGGCTCCCAAGGAAGCGACCTACTGGACGGAGCGGCAGAAGCACCCGATCGACGACATCCTCGACCGCAAGCTGATCGAAAAGTCGATGCCGGCGCTCGAAAGCAAGGAGCCGGTGGTCTTCGAAGTGCCGATCAAGAACGTCGACCGCTCCGCCGGCGCGATGCTTTCCGGTGCGCTTGCCAAGCGCTGGGGCCACAAGGGCCTCAAGGACGATACGATCCATGTGACGCTGACCGGCACGGCCGGGCAGTCCTTCGGCGCCTTCCTCGCGCGCGGCATCACCTTCGATCTCGTCGGCGACGGCAACGACTATGTCGGCAAGGGGCTTTCGGGTGGTCGCATCATCGTGCGCCCGCCGGAGAACTCCAAGCTCGTGGCCGAAAACTCGATCATCGTCGGCAATACTGTGCTTTACGGCGCGATCACGGGCGAGTGCTATTTCCGTGGTGTGGCTGGCGAGCGCTTCGCCGTGCGTAACTCCGGGGCGATCGCCGTCGTCGAGGGCGTGGGCGACCACGGCTGCGAATACATGACGGGTGGCGTCGTCGTGGTGATCGGCGAGACGGGCCGCAACTTCGCGGCCGGCATGTCCGGCGGCGTCGCCTATGTGCTCGACGAGCAGGGCGATTTCGCCAAGCGCTGCAACATGGCGATGGTCGAGCTCGAGCCGGTTCCGGAAGAGGACGACATGCTGGAGAAGCTGCACCATCATGGCGGCGACATCATGCACAAGGGACGCGTGGACGTTTCCGAGGACATGACGCGCCACGACGAGGAGCGCCTCTACCAGCTCATCTCCAACCACATGCACTACACGGGCTCGACCCGCGCCAAGGAAATCCTTGATCGCTGGAGCGAGTACCGGCCGAAGTTCCGCAAGGTCATGCCGGTTGAATACCGGCGCGCGCTGGAGGAAATGGAGCGCATGCGGATGGGCATTGCCGCGGAATGAGTTGGCCCTTCATGCACCGGCTGATTTCGGTGCTGATCGCGATCGCCGTTCCGGCGGTTGCATTCGGAATGAACGGCGAAGTCGCAATCGAATTCATCGTACTGGGGGCGGTCATGGGTTTCGCCTACTGGTACTGGGGTCCTACGGGCACCCTGCTTTGAAGAGGTAGAAATATGGGCAAGGTAACGGGTTTCCTGGAAATCGACCGGAGCGTGGCGAAGTATCAGCCGGCCTCCGACCGTATCCGCCATTTCCGCGAATTCACGATCCCGATGTCCGATGCGGAAGTTACCAAGCAGGCGGCGCGCTGCATGGATTGCGGCATTCCCTATTGCCACGGGCCGACCGGCTGTCCGGTGCACAACCAGATCCCGGACTGGAACGATCTCGTCTACAACAACAAGTGGGAGGAGGCGATTCGCAACCTCCATTCCACCAACAACTTCCCGGAATTCACCGGCCGCGTCTGCCCCGCGCCCTGCGAGGAGGCCTGCACGCTGAACCTCGAGGATACGCCGGTCGCCATCAAGACCGTGGAGCAGGCGATCGCCGACAAGGCCTATGAACTGGGCTTCATCGCGCCGCAGCCGGCGACGGTTCATACCGGAAAGAAGGTCGCGGTCATCGGCTCGGGCCCGGCCGGCATGGCGGCCGCCCAGCAGCTCGGCCGCGCGGGCCATGAAGTGCATGTCTACGAGCGTGAATCCAAGCCCGGCGGGCTGCTGCGCTACGGCATTCCGGACTTCAAGATGGAGAAGAACTTCATCGACCGGCGCGTCGAGCAGATGAAGGGCGAGGGCGTTACCTTCCATACGGGCGTCAACGTGGGCGTCGACATGCCCGTCGAGAAGCTTATCGCCGAGCATGACGCAGTTCTCTATTGCGGCGGCTCGGAAACGCCGCGTCCGGCCGGCATTCCCGGCGCCGACCTGCACGGCGTCTACGACGCCATGCCCTATCTGGTGCAGCAGAACCGCCGGATCGGCCGCGAGAACATCGACAGCGTGGCATGGGCGGCGGAGCCGATCCTTGCCGGCGCCAAGCATGTGGTGGTCGTCGGCGGCGGCGATACGGCATCCGACTGCGTCGGCACCGCCTTCCGCCAGGGCGCCGTCAAGGTGACGCAGCTCGACATCCGCCCGCAGCCGCCGGAAAAGGAAGACAAGCTCGCCGTCTGGCCGTTCTGGGCCACCAAGATGCGCACCTCGTCCAGCCAGGCCGAGGGCGCGATCCGCGAGTTCCAGGTGGCCACTCTCGAGTTCATCGGCGAAGACGGACAGTTGACCGGCGTGCGCTGCTGCGAGGTGGACGAGCGCCGCAAGCCGATCGCCGGCACGGAATTCATCATCAAGGCCGATCTCGCCTTCATCGCCATCGGCTTTTCCGGCCCTCTGACGGACGGCATTCTTGCCGAGCTCGAAGGCAAGCTGACGCTCAATCTCGACCGCCGCGGCTCGACCAACGTCGTCGCCAACGACCGTGACTACAAGACCTCGGTCGACAAGTTCTGGACGGCCGGCGACGTGCGCCGCGGCCAGTCGCTGGTGGTCTGGGCGATCCGCGAGGGCCGTCAGGCGGCCCGCGCCATCGACGAGGCGCTGATGGGAAGCTCGGTCCTGCCGCGCTGAGCGGCAGAGCCGTTCGAGCGGGAGACCACGGTCCGATGAGCCTGAAACTCTACCTTGCCGGACCGGAGGTCTTCCTTCCGAATGCCCGGCAGATGCTCGATGCGAAGGCGGCCCTGGCGCGGACCTATGGTTTCCAGCCGATCTGCCCCGGCGACATCTCCATCGAGCCGGCGCCGACGCGCCATGGATTCGGCTTGAAGATCAGTGCCGTCGACGAGGGCATGATGAATGCGGCCGACGGCATCATCGCAAACCTCACGCCGTTCCGGGGCATCGCCGCCGATATCGGCACGACCTTCGAGCTCGGCTATATGTGCGCGCAGGGCAAGGTGGTCGCGGCCTATACCAATGTCGCCGACAGCCACTTTGCGCGAACCGCCGGGTTTTACGACGGAAACGTTCGCGAGGGCGAGGACGGCCGGCGTCGTGGGCCGGACGGAATGTCTCTCGAAGATTTCGACATGATCGACAATCTCATGCTTCACGGCGGCATCGAACGGCGCGGCGGCCATATCGCCGTCCATGCGGCAGCACCCGATGCGCTCTATACCGATCTTACGGGCTTCGAGGAATGCCTCAGATGGTATGCGGAGAGGCAACGGGTGGACAAGGCGCGAGTGGTCGATCCTGTAGGTTGATGCGTATCCTGTCCCGCGACGGCAGATCATTTTGAAATTGCCCCTAACCCCGCTCGCGGGGAGAAGGTGGCGGCAGCCGGATGAGGGGCGGAGCGAGACTTCCGGCAACTACCGCGTCGTCGCGGCGGGTATCCGATAGTCGTCCACACGGCCGGAAGGGGCGGGGGGCAGTTCGCCTCGCTTGACCAGCAGGTCGCGCGGCGACTGCACGAGGCTGACGGGCGGCTGGCCGGCGCCGAGCAGGTCGGTGCCGCCGTCGAGCTCGGGATCGGCCAGGCTGATCGGCTGAGTGGGCACCGCATTGGCGGCCGGCGGAAGTGTAGCCAATGCCGGAAGGTTGCTCGCATCCAGCTTCACGAGGTCGGGATCGGTCATTTCGCCAAGATGGCGGCGCGCGAGCTTCTCGACATAGAAGGCGAGCTTGCGCTTGCCGGCGGTGGTGAAAGTGATGCCATCGCCGCCGCGCAGGCGAGCCTGCTGGCCGTTCATGTCGGAGCCGGTGAGGATGAACTTGCCTTCCTCGTCCACGAAGCCTTCCCAGATATCGACGAATTCGCCGCCGGCCTTTTCCACCTGGTCACGGTAGATGCCGTTCAGCGTCACCGCATCGGCCATCATGGAAGGAGACTGGAAGGAAGGCAGGCCAACCCAGAGCAGGGGCAGCTTGCGCGCGGTGGCGATCGCGGCAAGCCGGCTGACGCGCTGCTCGTATTCCTTGAACCAGGCGTCGGTGCGGAATTTTTCCGAAGTCGAGCCGATCTGCATCTGCTGGCGGTCGTTGGCGCCGATCATGACGACGACGATGGCCGGATCGACCTCTCCGATCAGCTTGGGCAGGGCCGGCGGCCAGTCGTAATGG
The DNA here is from genome assembly GCF_001005825.1 of Rhizobium sp. LC145. Taxonomy (GTDB): domain Bacteria; phylum Pseudomonadota; class Alphaproteobacteria; order Rhizobiales; family Rhizobiaceae; genus Neorhizobium. The sequence goes on along the minus strand of NZ_LBHV01000004.1, from coordinate 319,751 downwards.
TCTTCGCGCACGAGCCCGGAGGAGCCGTTGGTGCGGTTTTCCACCGCAACGCTGGGGGAGGTTTCGAAGGCGGTCTTCAGCTCGTCGGCGAGCCCGCCCGCGAGAAAGTCGCCCACCACCAGTATCTTGCGGGCATTTTCAAGCTTGGGGATCGGTGCGGGCTTGGGCGGCGCGGCAGGCCGCTGCGGCCGGGGCGTGGCGGCCCGTATCGTACTGCGGTCGCGCTGGCGGCGGGATGGCGTTTCTATGACGGAACGGTCGCGGCGATTGTATCTCGGCCGCCGCTCGTATCGTTCGTATCCCTCATACCGCTCATAGCGATCGTATCGCTCCTCGCGTGGGCGGATGCCGAACAGCATTTCCAGAAGGTTGCGGCGTTCCTGCGCGGCCACGGGCGGCGCATAGGGCGGAACGGCCACGACGAGGACGAGCAGGATCGCGACCAGCCGGCCCCAAACAGGTTTAATATCCGTCCGCCTCGATACCGTCATGGTTCAGCCGTTCGCTCTCGCCCCCCGGCAGATCGCTCTCATAGGAGCGATCTTGGGCGCGAGCAAGCATTTGTCAACGCAAGGCTTCGAGAAGCGATTGCGAGGGCTCACCATCCGACTGCATGCCCAGCCTCTGCTGGATCGCCGAGATGGCGGCCTTCGAGCCGGAGCCGAAATTGCCGTCGATCTCGCCGTCGTAATAGCCGAGTTCCTTGAGCTTGCTCTGCAGCTCGAATTTTTCCTTCACGTCCAAGGTGCCGTTCGGGCGGGGCCAGCGCTGATGCACGCCGCCATGCCCGGCGATCTCATCGGCCAGCAGGCCGACCGCGAGCGCATAGCTGTCGGCGGCATTGTAACGCTTGATGACGAAGAAATTCCTCAGCACCAGGAAGGCAGGAGCGTTGGGACCGCCGAGCATCTTCAGCTCGGCACGATCGGAGCCGCGGGGAAAGCCCTTGCCGTTGGGGCGAGCAAAACCGAGGGCCGCCCATTGGGCGAGCGTCTTCGTCTGCCCTTCGTATTTTGCAGCGCCGGAAGGCGCGACGGCTTCATAGCCCCAGGTCTTGCCGGATTGCCAGCCGTTCTTGGCGAGAAGATTGGCCGACGTCGCCAGCGCATCCGGAATGGAGTTCCAGATATCGCGGCGGCCGTTGCCATCGGCATCGATCGCATAGAGGAGATAGCTGGTCGGGATGAATTGCGTGTGCCCCATGGCGCCGGCCCAGGAGCCGGTGAGGTGCTTCGGGGTGATATCACCGGCCTGCAGGATCTTCAGCGCCGCGATCAACTGGTTGCGGGCGAACTTCGCGCGCTTGGGATCGCCCCATGCAAGGGTCGCGAGCGCCTGTGGCACGTAATGCAGCCGGTCCGGCTTTTCGAGCACCGCGCCATAATTCGATTCCATCGACCAGATGGCGAGCAGTATGTGCTTGTCGACGCCGAAATGGCGTTCCATCGCATTGAGCGTCGAGCCGTGCTTGGCCTTCATTTCTCGGCCGATGCGAACGGTATAGGGGTTCACCCGCGAATCCAGATAGTCCCAGATCTTCGCCTTGAACTCCGGCTGATAGTTCGCTTTGTCCAGAACCGCCGAATCAGGTTCCGTGATGCCTGCGAATGCCTTTTCATAGGTCGAGCGGCTGATGCCGCTTGCCGCGGCCGTCTGATAGAATTTTGCGATCCAGGACTTGAAGCTGTCGTTGGCCCGGGCATCTATCGGAGTTGTCGCGGCGGCAATGCCTACGATCAGAGAGAAAACAAGCCCGCGAAAGCGATTGGTGCGAAACATGGTCATCGGCAGTCGTGTCCGTTGCTCTTGTGTTAACATCGGCGAGTGCTCAAAGCGGCTCCACGACCGATTAGCATCATAGAGTCAACAAATTCTTTACCATAGAGAGAGGACGAGCGCACTCTTTGCGAAACGGCAGCAAACCGTTAGTAAAGGCTCACATCGAAAATGCCGCAGGAGGTATGCGTGGGACAGAAGAAGATCAGAAAAGCAGTTTTTCCGGTTGCCGGCCTTGGGACACGTTTCCTGCCCGCGACCAAGGCAGTGCCGAAGGAGATGCTCACCGTCGTCGACAAGCCGGTCATCCAGTATGTGGTGGATGAAGCGGCCCAGGCGGGCATCGAGCACTTCGTCTTCGTGACCGGCCGCGGCAAGGGGGTCATCGAGGACTATTTCGACATCCAGTACGAGCTGGAGCAGATGCTGCGCGAGCGCAACAAGAATGCCGAGCTGACCCTGCTTTCCGATCTCCTGCCGACGGCCGGTACCGCAAGCTTCACGCGCCAGCAGGTTCCGCTCGGGCTCGGCCATGCGGTCTGGTGCGCGCGCGACATCGTCGGCGACGAGCCGTTCGCAGTGCTTCTGCCGGACATGATCATGTCTTCGGAAAAAAGCTGCCTCAAGGGCATGGTGGAACTCTACGACCAGACCGGCGGGAACGTTCTGGCCGTGCAGGAGTGCGATCCGGACCAGGCCCACAAATACGGCATCGTCGGCAAGGGTTCCGCGGTCGGTAACGAGGGCTTCAAGATCACCCAGATGGTGGAAAAGCCCGCCAAGGGCACCGCGCCGTCGAATTTCTACATCAACGGCCGCTACATCCTGCAGCCGGAAATCTTCAAGATCCTGGAGACGCAGGAGCGGGGGGCCGGCAACGAAATCCAGCTTACCGACGGCATGCTGGCGCTCGCCAAGGCACAGGAATTCGCGGCTTACCACTTCAAGGGCGAGACATACGACTGTGGCGCCAAGGACGGTTTCATCCTGGCGAACCTCGCATTCGCCCTGCAGCGCCAGGATATCCGCCCGGCGATCGAAGGGCCGTTGAAGGCGATGGTATCCGGCCTCAAGTAAAGACCGCTCGATCTATCCAAACGAAAAGCCCTCGCGGGAGACCGCGAGGGCTTTTTATTGCTTGCAAGTCGCGGAGCGGGACCTGCGCGATCAGACCGGCTTGTGTCCCTTCACGCCGTAGAAGGCGATGTAGAGATAGCAGAGGATCGGCAGCACGAAGGCATGCTGAATGCCGACCGTATCGGCAAGGGCGCCCTGGACGACGGGCAGAAGCGCGCCGCCGACGATCGCAAGGCACAGGATGCCGGAGCCCTGGCTGGTGTGGCGGCCAAGACCCTTCAATGCCAGGCTGAAGATCGTCGGGAACATGATGGAATTGAAGAGACCGATGGCCAGCACGGTCCACATGGCCAGCTTGCCGCTCGTCAGGATCGTGACGAGAAGAAGCAGTATGACAATGGCGGCATTGAAGGCGAGCGCCTTGCCGTCGTTGATGTAGCGCATCGCTACCGAACCGATGAAACGGCCGACCATAGCGCCACCCCAGAAATAGGCGACGTAATGGGCTGCTTCGGCCTCCGGCATGCCGGCGATCGTCGGCTCACCGAGGAAATTCACCAGGAAGCTGCCGATGCTGACTTCCGCGCCGACATAGACGAAGATGCCGATCGCGCCGAGCACCAGATGGCGGTAGCTCCAGGCGGAGCCTTCCTTGACGCCTGCGGCTTCGGTCTCTTCCTCATCGACGTTCGGGAGTTTCAAGGCGGCGAAAATCGCGGCCAGGACGATGAAGGCGACGGCGAGAAGGAGATAGGGGAAGCGGACGGCATCCGCCTCGACCGCCCGGAGCGCATCCATCTGTTCGGGGCTTGCGCCCGGCAGGCTCGCGGTTGCGGCCGAGAGGATGAGGAAGGCGCCGAACATGGGGGCGAGCGTGGTGCCGAGCGAATTGAACGCCTGGGTGAGCGTCAGCCGGCTTGCCGCACTTTCCGGCGCGCCGAGTGCCGTGACGTAGGGATTGGCCGCGACCTGCAGCACGGTGATTCCGGCGGCAAGCACGAAGAGAGCGCCGAGGAAGAGCCCGTAGACGCGGTAGCTGGCCGCTGGAATGAAAAGCGCGCAGCCGACTGCCGCGACGAGGAGCCCGACCACGATGCCCCATTTGTAGCTGATGCGCTTCACGAGCGCGCCGGCGGGAAGCGACACGATGAAATAGGCGCCGAAGAAGCAGAGCTGAATCAGCATGGACTGCGTATAGTTCAGCGAGAAGACGCTCTTCAGATGCGGGATGAGAATGTCGTTCAGGCAGGTGATGAAGCCCCACATGAAGAACAGGGTGGTGAGGGCAATCAGTGCGAATTGATAATTGTTGGCGCTCGACCCGGCAGCGGAGCTGTTTCCGCCCGTCGTAACGCTGCTATTGGAATAACTAGCCACGTTCAAACCTTCCTACACACACAAAGGCGCAGTCGATGCTGCGGTGCGGCGGGATTTTCTCCGCCTGCGCCCTAATATGCTGCATCTGCGAAGTTTGGAAGGCCGAGACGGTTCACATTTGGTGGCTTCACCGTTCAGGAAACCCATATCTGGTGAAAAGCGGCCGCTCGAAAAGCGTCAGCGGCGCAGCGTGAGGCCGACACCGGCGCGGAAGATATTGTCGCTGGCGCGGCCCGAATTTTCGTTGCGCTCGTATTCAACATCGCCGGTGAGATCGAGATAGCGGCTGATGCTCCAGGTCAGCCCGGCCCCGGTGATCCAGCCAGTCTCGCTGGAGGTTTCGCCGGAAAAGTCGCGCAGCGTCGTTCCGCCGCTCAAGCGGGCCACGAGATTGCTGCGGAGCTGGTGCGTAACCTCCGCCGTCAGCGCATATTCCACCCAGCCGCTCTGGCCGGGCGCGGTCGCATCCTGCATGGTCGTCGCCAGCCCGATATTGACATCGGTGCCGCGCTTCGGCGACCAGGCCACGAGGCCATCGAAGGTGACGGCATCGAGCGAGGCGAGGCGGTCGTCGTCATAGCGCGTGGTCTCGTAGCCCGCGCCGATCTCGCCATGCAGCTTTTCGCCGAAATCGAATTCCACGCCGCCGCGCGCCGCATAGCTGCGCGAGGAACGGGCGTAACCGGCGCTATCGCGCCTCTCGTCATAGAAGGTCCGGCCGGTCGCCACTTCCACGAAGGGTATCAGGGCCGGGGAGAGTTCGTAGCCGAGCCTCAGCCTGCCATCGATGCCGGTGCGGTCGCGATCGCTGAGGTCGACGGTCGTGCCGTCCCTGAGTTTGGCTTCCGTATAGATCTCGCGGCTGACGGCGACCGCCGCAAGACCGCGAATCACGCCGAGATCGCGCTCGACCGAGAGGCCGCCATCGAACTGGTGCACGCCGGACTGAGTGGCCGCGCCGCCGATGGCGTTCGGATCGTCGTTATCCTCGCGCTCGAAACCATAGCCGCCGGTGAGGTGGGCGACGGTATCGCCCGCAAGGTCCAGCCGCAGATCGGCATCAATGCGCGCTTCCGGCTCGTTCTCTCGGTCCCCGCTGATCGTCCGCTCGAATGTGCCTTCGCCGTTGACCGTCAGCGCATGGCGCGCCCAGTCGGAGGTGAGCGTGCCGCGAACCGTGGTGGCGAGATAGTTCCGCTTTTCGTCTGTCCCCCCCGAGCGCCGTTCGGTGTTGACGCTCTGGTTCACCGAGGGGCGGAGAAGAAAGGTGCCGAGCCGAATGCCGGTCGCATCGACTTCCGCGCGCGGTGTTTGATCTCCCTCGATCGGTCCGGCGGGTAGGTTGTCATCCTCTTCGTAGGGCTGGTTCAGGTCTGCCGCGTAAGAGGCCTCCCCGGCGGTACCCGCGGAGGTTTCGCCCATGCGAAGCCGGGCATCGCCGGCAAGCGAGGTATCGGTTCCGGGATCGACAGTGTTCGCCCCCAATGGATCGGTGGCATCGGGAGCGCCATCCGCCGGCGGCACCGCGCCCGGCCAGGCGGAGCGGCCGATAATGGGCGTGCCGGTGGCGCCGGCTGTCTCCTGCGGCGGGAAGACGCTTTGCGCACCTGCATGCAGCGGCTGGACGAGCACGGAACAGGCAAGCAGCAGCGCGAGCGGTCTCCCGCGCCGAGGAAGCGTTGCACCTGTTTTGCCGCTGATTGCCATGAACCTGCCTGGGCACCCGAAAGCTTACCCAAACGTAAAGCCATGTGGTTAATTATTGGTTGTCCAACTGAATTTGCTGTGGAACAGGGTCACGGAAGGTAAATGGCTGTAAATGGATGCCAATGGACTTGAGCGGCGAAACACGCTAAACGGCAGCATGATCAAGAGAGCTCTAAAAATCGTCGAGATGGACTTGGTCGATTCCGCCATTCGGACAGTCTCTATTGAAAGACAGGGGCTCGAGGCCCTCGAGAACGCGCTGCGCAATGAGCTTGCCGAGCCGTTCCGAAAGGCCGTCGAACTGATCGGCGGCATCAAGGGACGGGTCATCGTTACCGGGGTCGGCAAGAGCGGGCATATCGGCGTGAAGATCGCTGCCTCCTTCGCGTCCACCGGAACGCCGTCGTCCTTCGTTCATGCGGCCGAGGCCAGCCATGGCGATCTCGGCATGATTACTTCCGAGGACGTGGTGCTCGCCCTTTCCTGGGGCGGGGAGACCGCCGAACTTCAGGGGATCGTCAGCTTCTGCCGCCGCTTCTCCATTCCGCTGGTATCGATCACCTCCGGTGCGGCTTCCACGCTCGCGCGCCTTTCCGATATCGTTCTGCTGCTGCCGAAGGAGCAGGAGGCCTGCCCGCACGGGCTGGCGCCCACCACATCGGCCATCATGCAGCTTGCGATCGGCGATGCGCTGGCCGTGGCGCTGCTCGAAGCTCGGGGATTCACCGCGCTCGATTTCCGCGTCTTCCATCCGGGCGGCAAGCTCGGCGCGATGCTGAGCCGGGTCGGAGACCTCATGCATCGCGGCGATCGCATTCCGCTCGTAGAGAAGGGCACGCCCTTGCCGACGGCGGTGATGACGCTTTCGCAAATGCGCTTCGGCTGCGTCGGCGTGCTCGACGAGGAAGGCCGGCTTTGCGGCATCGTCACCGATGGCGACCTTGCGCGCGGCCTGAACCTCAATCTCTCGCAGATGGTGGTCGACGACATCATGACCGGCAATCCGAAGACGGTGACGGAAGACATGCTTGCCACCGCGGCCATGGGGCTGCTCAACAAGCACAATATTTCCGCCCTGATCGTCACCGACGAGGACCGGCGGCCGGTCGGCATCGTGCATTTCCACGACCTGCTGCGCGTCGGCGTCGCCTGACAAGGCACTTCGGAGTAAAGCTCTGCGTCGGCGTCGCGGAGGCGGTCTTTTCAGATATCCGAGGCTTCGACGGTCAGACCGCTACTGGTTGATGAAACCACCTTTACCCGCGTGCCGGCCGGCAGATCCGGCCCCATGACCGCCCACCAGGTATCGTCCAGACGAATCCGCCCGCGCCCTTCCGTGATCGGTTCGGCAAGCGTGGCTGTGCGGCCGATCAGGCTTTCGCCGCGCCGGTTGAGCATCGGCTCGTCGCTTGTGTGATTGTCGCGGGCGTAGAAGCGGCGACCAGCCAGGGCGAATACGACCGAAAGCACGGCGAAGACCAGGAATTGCACCTGCCAGGACCAGAAGGGCGTCCCCCACAGGAGCAGGGAGAGGATGCCGACGACGATCGCCGCAAGCCCGATCCAGATCAGGAAGACGCCGGGCGCGACGAGTTCGGCGGCCAGTAGCACGAGGCCGACGATCCACCAGCTCCAGGGCCCGAGTTCAGCGGCGAGCGACTGGACCATGGCTCAGGTCTCTGACGGTGGGGTGGAGGGCCTGACGGGTGGCGTGGTGCGCGGCGGCGCTGCGCGGGGCCGAGCAGACGCCGGGGCGGGCGCAGCCCCGCTATCTCCGAAGACTTCCCTGGCGATCGCGCCGATACCGCCGAGCGAACCGATCAGCGACGAGGCCTCGAGAGGCATCAGGATGATCTTGCTGTTGGACGCTGTGCCGATTTCCGTCAGCGCCTCGGTGTATTTCTGGGCGACGAAGTAATTGATGGCGTGTATGTCGCCGGCGGCGATCGCCTCGGAAACCGAGCGGGTGGCCTTGGCTTCCGCTTCCGCCAGGCGCTCGCGGGCCTCGGCCTCGCGGAAGGCAGCCTCGCGTTCGCCTTCCGCCTTGAGGACGGCGGCCTGTTTGGCGCCCTCGGCGCGCAGGATCTGCGCATTGCGGGAACCTTCGGCCTCCAGCACCTGGGCGCGCTTCTCGCGCTCGGCCTTCATCTGCCGCGCCATCGCATCCACCAGGTCGGTCGGCGGGCGGATGTCCTTGATCTCGATGCGGGTGACCTTGATGCCCCAGGGGCCGACCGCCTCGTCCACCACCCGCAGCAGCCGCTCGTTGATGACATCGCGGTTGGAAAGCAGCGCGTCGAGGTCCATCGAGCCCATGACCGAGCGGATATTGGTCATGGTGAGGTTCTGGATGGCGTTTTCGAGATCGGAAATCTGATAGGCGGCCTGGGCGGGGTTCAGCACCTGGTAGAAGGCAACGGCATCGGCCGAGACGCTGGCATTGTCCTTGGTGATGACTTCCTGGGTGGGTATGTCGAGCACCTGTTCCATCACGTTCATGCGCGCGCCGATGCGTTCGATGAAGGGGGTGATGATGTTGAGGCCGGGATCGAGCGTGCGCGTGTAGCGGCCGAAGCGTTCCACCGTGTAGCGATAGCCCTGGGGCACGGTCTTGATGCCGGCGAACAGCACCAGGATGACCAACAGGACCAGTATCAGCACGAAGATATCGAAGCCATCCAGAACCATGAATTCCCTCCTATGGGGGCTGTGATGCGTCCCGCTGCGCAATGCTGTCGACACGCCGCGCCGTTCACAAGCACGGTCCTTGCCGCCCTTATACCCGAATCCGGGAAGCAGTACCCAGTAGTTCTGGTGGGTTGCGGGAACTTTGCACAGGATGTTTGACGCGGCGGGCCTCAGTCTCTAAAGAGGCCGCCTTGAAGACCGGTCGCAGCCTACCCGGACAAAACAAGGACACCTGACTATGAAAACCATCGTCGTCTGCTCCGGCGGACTGGACTCCGTTTCGCTCGCGCACAGAATCGCTGCGGAACACGAACTTATCGGACTGATCTCCTTCGATTACGGCCAGCGGCACCGCAAGGAGCTCGATTATGCCGCCGCCTGCGCGCAAAGGCTCGGCGTCTTCCACGAAATCATCGACATGCGGGGCATCGGCAGCCGGCTGACCGGCTCGGCGCTCACCGACGACGTGGATGTGCCGGACGGGCACTATGCGGAAGAGACCATGCGCATCACCGTGGTTCCGAACCGCAACGCCATCATGCTGGCAATCGCCTTCGGCGTGGCGGCGGCGCGCGAGGCGGACGCGGTGGCGATCGCCGTCCATGGCGGCGACCACTTCATCTATCCCGATTGCCGCCCCGGCTTCATCGACGCCTTCCAGGCGATGCAGGACCATGCGCTGGAAGGCTATGCCTCGGTGAAGCTTTTGGCGCCCTATGTCCATGGATCGAAGGCCGAGATCGTGAAGGATGGTGCGGCCCATGGCACGCCCTTTGCCGAAACCTGGTCCTGCTACAAGGGCGGCGAGCGGCATTGTGGCCGCTGCGGCACCTGCGTGGAGCGGCGGGAAGCCTTTCATCTGGCCGGTATCGCCGACCCGACGGAATACGAGGACCCGGATTTCTGGATCGCCGCGACCGAAGGCTTCCGGGCCGAGGAGGTCCGCTGATGTACCGGATCACCAAGGAGTTCCACTTTTCCGCCTCGCATCAGCTCACGCATCTGCCGGCCGACCATCAATGCGCCCGGCTGCACGGCCATAACTATATCGTCGTGGTGGAGCTTGCCGCCGCCGAGCTCGATGAGGACGGCTTCGTACGCGACTATCACGAGTTGAAGCCGCTCAAACAGTATATCGACGAGAAATTCGACCACCGGCACCTGAACGAGGTCTTCGGGCACGAGCGGGTGACATCGGAATTCCTCGCCCGGCATTTCTACGACTGGTGCAAGGCGCGGCTGCCGGAAACGTCTGCCGTGCGCGTCAGCGAAACGCCGAAGACCTGGGCGGAATACCGGCCATGACCGGCGCGGATGCCCGCATCCGGATAAGCGAGATCTTCGGGCCGACGATCCAGGGCGAGGGCGTGCTGATCGGTCAGCCGACGGTCTTCGTGCGCACCGGCGGCTGCGACTATCGGTGCGGCTGGTGCGATACGCTGCATGCGGTCGACAGCGCCTATCGCGACGAGTGGAAGCCGATGAGCGTCGAGGCGATCTGGGCCGAGGTGGAGCGCCTTTCCGGCGGCGTGCCGCTGACGGTCTCGCTTTCCGGAGGCAATCCGGCCATCCAGCCGCTCGGACCGCTGATCGAGCACGGAAATCGGCGGGGCTACCGCTTCGCGCTCGAAACACAGGGCAGCATCGCCAAGGGTTGGTTCGAAAATCTCGACACGCTGGTGCTGAGCCCGAAGCCGCCTTCGAGCGGCATGGAAACGGACTGGCATGCCCTGCAAAACTGTCTCGACATGGCGGCCAGCAAGCCGCAGACGGTGTTGAAGATCGTGGTGTTCGACGATGCCGACTATGCTTTCGCCAGGCACGCGGCGGCGCGCTTTCCGCATCTGCCGGTCTATCTGCAGCCCGGCAATCACACGCCGCCGCCACCGGATGACGACGAGGCGGTGGTCGATATCGACGGGGTCATGGACCGGATGCTGTGGCTCGTCGGCAAGGTGACGGAGGATCGCTGGTTCGCAGCCCGCGTGCTGCCACAGCTTCATGTTCTGCTCTGGGGAAACCGGCGCGGGGTTTGAGCGGTCAAACCCAGCCCTGAAGCTCGCGGCGGACGACCTGTTCCAGAACCGTCATTCCATCCGGGCTGTCGTTGAGGCAGGGGATGTGGACGAATTTCTCGCCGCCGTGGTGCAGGAAGCTCTCGGCCGCTTCGCCGGCGATCTCCTCCAGCGTCTCCAGACAGTCGGAGACGAAGCCGGGATTCATGACCGCGATGCGCTTGACGCCTTCGCCTGCCAGCTTCTCGACCGTCTTGTCGGTATAGGGCTGTAGCCATTCCTCCGGGCCGAAACGGGACTGGAAGGTGACCATGAACCTTTCCGGCGGCAGGCCGAGCGCTTCGCGGAGCAGGTGCCCGGTCGTCTCGCAATGGCCGCGATAGGGATCGCCCTTTTCTGAATAGGAGAGGGGGATGCCGTGGAAGGAGGCGAGTAGAACCTCGGGCTCCCAATCGAGACTGGAAAGAGTCTGCCTGTAGGAATTCGCCAGCGCCTCGATATAGGTCGGGTCGTCGTGATAGGGCGGCACGGTGCGCACCGCCGGCTGCCAGCGCAGCTTCATCAGATGCTCGAAGGCCTTGTCGTTGACGGTCGCCGTGGTGGAGGCGGAATATTGAGGATAGAGCGGGAAGACGAGGATCTTCTCGCAGCCCTTTTCCCTCAGCGCGTCGATGCGCGCGGCGATCGAGGGCTGGCCGTAACGCATGCCCCAATCGACCACCACGTTCGGCAGGTCCTTGAGCGCCTCGGCCATGAGCTCCGCCTGGTTGCGGGTATAGGTGCGCAGAAAGCTCTCGTTCTTTTCCTTGTTCCAGATCGCCTCGTAAGCTTTGCCCACCTTCTGCGGGCGCTTGCTCAAGACGATGCCCTGGAGGATCGGATACCAGTAGAGGCGCGACCACTCGATCACCCGCCGGTCGGAGAGAAATTCGGAGAGATAGCGGCGCATCGGCCAGTAGCTCGTGTCGTCGGGCGTTCCGAGATTGACCAGCAATACGCCGACCTTGCCGAAGCTCGTCTCCGGTTGGAGGATCGGCATATGCGCGGTTTCGGAAGCCATGGACACTCTTTCGATCTCACTAGCGGGCATTGGCTGCCCGGATTGCGGCCTATTTAGAAACAAAAACCGATCCGGGAAAGGCCCGGACCGGTTCTTCAAGCGAGACAAATCGTCTTAGCTGCTTATTGGGCGGGCAGCTCCAGTTCCGCGCCAACCAGAATGCGGTTCGGATTGCGCAGGCTGTTGGCCTCGGCGATCCTGGTCCACTGGTTGCCATCGCCATACTCGGCTTCCGCGATCTTCCACAGAGAATCGCCGCGGGCGACCGTATAGGTCTTCGGTCCGCCGACGGCCGGAGCGGGCGTCGCAGGCGCCGGTGCCTGGGTTGCGGGAGCGGCAGCGGTCTGGCCGGACGACGGAGCGGCGGGGGCGGGTGCCGCTGGAGCCGCAGCGGAAGAGGATGCCGCGGGAGCCTCCTTGGCCGGCGGAGTATAATCAGCCGGGGTAAGGTCGGTGATGCGGCCATCCGTGAAGGGCTTGTAGGGATTATTGGCCGTCAGGTAGTCGGCAACCGCCTGTTCGAGGTTGGGGCCGAAATCGTATGGATTGACGGCGTTGGTCGCGAAGGTCTTGTAGCCATCGCCGCCGCCGCGCACATAGTTGTTGGTGACGACGCCATAGGTCTTGTTTGGATCGAGCGGCACGAAGGCCTCGCCTTCCTTCACCTGAACGTCGCTCACGCGGCCGCCGGGAGGTTTGGACCGGTCAAAGGAATATTTCATGCCGGCGACCTGTGGGAAGCGGCCGGCGCCTTCCTCGATCTGGCCGACGCCGTTTTCGAGCGCGGTGACGAGATCGGAGCCCTTGAGCTGGAAGGTGGCGATGGTGTTCTGGAACGGCAGCACCGTCAGCACCTCGCCCATGGTCACATCGCCGCCGTCGATCGATGCGCGCAGACCGCCGCCATTGGCGATCGAGATGGTGATGCCCTGGCCCTTCACGCGGTCGAGCTGGGCCTCGGCCACGAGATTGCCCATCGTGCATTCCTTGGCGCGGCAAACCGTGCGGTCGCCTTCGATCGGCCCTTCGGAAACGCCGACCACCTTCTTCTTCAGTTCTTCCAGGGGCTTGCCGAGTTCGGCGACCTTGGCGACATAGGCGGCATCCGGCGTGACCGAGGCATCGAGGAGCTTCGGGGCGCCCTCCGCCGATTTCACCACGCCGTTATCGTCGAAGACCACTTTCAGGTCGCCGAGGTATTTCGAGTAGGCATAGGCCTGAACGATCGGGACGTCCACGCCGACGGGGTTCTTCACCAGCGTGGGGTAGGGGCCGGCGGCCTTTTCATCGGTGTTCGAGAGCAGCGTGTGACTATGGCCGCCGACGATGACGTCGATGCCGTTCACGGCTGCGGCGATCTCCTGGTCGCGCACATAGCCGACATGCGACAGGACGATGATCTTGTTGACGCCCTGAGCCTCGATCTCCGGCACGATCCTGTTGAGATATTCGACCTCGTCCTCAAAGCGGATAGTGTCGCCCGGCGAGGAGGTTTCGTCGGTATCGGTCGCGAGAACGGAGACGACGGCAACCTTCTGGCCGCCCATGTCCTTGACGATGTAGCCTTCGAACTTCTTGGCGACCGGGCTGTTGTCGGCGGCGATCGTATTGCCGGAAATGATCGGGAAATCGGCGGCGTCGATGAATTTCAGGAGTTCTTCCGGACCATCGTCGAATTCATGATTGCCGATCGCCATGGCATCGAAGCCGATGCCGTTCATGAAATCGGCGACCGGGCCGCTCTTGAAGGTGCTGTAGAAGAGGGATCCCTGGAACTGGTCGCCGGCGTCCAGCACCAGCAGGTTCTGCCCGTTCAGTTCGCCGCGGCGGCCGTCGATGGCGGCCTTCACGCGGGCGATGCCGCCGAAGCACTCGTTCTTGGAGGCTTCTTCCGCGGTGCAGGTGGAATTGAATTTGTTGATGGCTTCGATGCGGGAATGAAGATCGTTGATGTGCAGGATATTGAGTTCGTAATCGGCGAGTGCGGCGCCGCACGAAAGAGCCATGGCCGATGCGGTCATCAGCCCAAGTCTCAATGTTTTCATCATGTTGCCTCTCCTGTTCCCTTTGTTGGCGGCGTTGCACCGCTTCACTGCCGGCCGTCGTAACATCCCACCATGACAGCCGTTCTGCCGGGCATGTTTTCATCAACAAAGGTCGGTTTCAAGGGAAATATGACAGGCAGGCGCGGCGTTTCGCGTCTCCGGGAAAATACGAAAAACCCCGCCGGAGCGGGGTTTCGGAACCGTGAGGATGGAAGTCGCTCAGCTCCGCCGTGCGAGCGAGAATTGCGCGCCGCTATCCTGCGTGCAGTTCAGCTGGTTCGGCGAGACGAGCGCGCAGTTGACCCTGGAGGTCGTGTTGCGCACCAGCGAGGTCATGTTGATCTCGACGAGCGTGGGCGAGACGTTCCTGTAGTTGCCGGAAGCAAGCAGGGCATTGCTGTCGGTCGACCGGGTGCTGAAGGTGCCGGCCTGGAACGTGGAGACGATCCCGTTCGGATCGGCCCAGCTGCCCTCGACGCCCCGCGCCTGCGGCGTTCCGGAGGGCGGCGGCAGGCGACCGGGAGGAGGAGAGGACACGCACGCGCTGAGCGTGGCGGCGGCAATGAGCACGAGGCTCGCTCTGATTTTCATGACTCTGTCTCCCGCGATTCGATCTGGCCTGGCGCTAAACCATGCCGCGAAGGCCTATGTAACGCAAGGCGCGCAGTTTCATAGGGCCAAGGCCTGTGGACAGCTAGCGCTCCAAGTCCAACTATCCACAGGCTCTTCTTTTCAACACATGAAAACGCCCGCGGGAAGGCGGGCGTTTCATAAAGGTCAATGGAGGGAGGCTCGCCTCAGCGGACCAGGACGTTCCTGAACTGCCAGGGATCGCTGGTGTCGATGTCCTCCGGGAAGAGACCGGGACGGCCCTCGAGCGGGGTCCAGTCGGTATAATGGCCCTCGACCGGGCCGAGATAGGGAAGCTGGACTTCGAGGCAGCGCTTGTAGTCGATCTCGTCCGCCTCGACGATGCCCGCGTTCGGATTTTCCAGCGCCCAGACCATGCCTGCGAGCACGGCGGAGGTCACCTGCAGGCCGGTTGCGTTCTGATAGGGGGCGATGCGGCGGGTCTCTTCCAGAGACAGGCGCGAACCGAACCAGTAGGCATTCTTCTCGTGGCCGTAGAGCAGGACGCCGAGTTCGTCGATGCCGTCCTCCAGTTCGTCCTCGTCCAGAACGTGGTGGACCGGCTGTGCGTTGCCGCCATTGCCGAACATCTCGTGCAGCGACAGCACGGCATCGTTGGCCGGGTGATAGGCATAATGGCAGGTCGGGCGGAAGGTCACGTCGCCATCCTTGTCGCGCACCGTGAAATAGTCGGCGATCGAGATGGATTCGTTATGGGTGACCAGGAACCCATATTGCGGGCCGGGCGTCGGGCACCAGGTGCGCACGCGGGTATTGGCGCCGGGCTGCTCCAGATAGATCGCCGCCTTGCAGCCTTTCTTGTGCTTCTTGGCGTTCTTCGGCATCCACTTCTCGTGGGTGCCCCAGCCGAGTTCGGCGGGCTGCAGGCCTTCGGAGATGAAGCCTTCGACGGACCAGGTGTTCCAGAAGACGTCGAGCGGCTTCGGGTGCTTGGTGCGCTGGGTGTCGCGCTCGGCGATGTGAACGCCCTTGACGCCGAGCTTCTTCATGAGCTTCGCCCAGCCTTCACGATCATGCTGGTCGGGCTCGTCGAATTTCAGGCCGGTGTCGTTGGCGAGGTTGACGAGCGCCTGCTTGACGAACCAGGAAACCATGCCCGGATTGGCGCCGCAGGTGGAAACGGCGGTCGCGCCGCCCGGGTTCTTTTCCTTCTCCTTGCGCACGGTTTCTCGCAGCGCATAGTTGGTGCGGTCGGCATTCTTCATGTTCTTGTCGAAATAGAAGCCGAGCCAGGGTTCGACCACGGTATCGATATAGGGCACGTCGAGCTTGCGGCAGAGCTTCATGATGTCGAGCGAGCCGGTATCGACGGAAAGATTGACGCAGAAGCCCTGGCCACCGCCTTCGGTCAGCAGCGGCTTCAGGAGTTTCTTGTAGTTTTCCTTGGTGACATACGACTTGATGTGCCGCACGCCGTGCTTTGCCAGAATCTCTGTGTGATCGGCGTCATCGCGCGGGTCGATCACGACCATCCGGCTCTTGTCGAACTTGAAATGACGCTCGATGAGCGGCAGCGTTCCGCGGCCGATCGAACCGAAGCCGATCATCACGATCGGGCCGGTGATCTCGCCATACACCGGATAGGTCTTTTCTGACATGTGTTTCTCCTTGATCGGCGGCCTCTCGGCCGTGGTCCGACTGTGCGGCAGTGGAAGGAATGATTGTTACGCGTGGGTCGGTTTTCAACTGGGCAGTTCGCAGGCTCTAAGATCATAAAATCTCGTCACAATAAAGAGCCTGTCAAATGGAGCGGGAAAACGCCGTTTCCAGTCTGCAGATGCCCCGAGATCCACACTCAGGGCTCATGATTCTCCGACGAGTTCGGCGGGGATCAATCCGCGCAGCGAATTGCCGACGAAGAGCCTTCCGGTCCCGAGGTCTTCGGGCTTCAAAACCTGGCTGCGTGCCTTCCTCTCACGGATGAGTTCGGCGCGCAATATGCCGGGCAGCAGGCCGCTGGTCAGCGGCGGCGTCAGAAGCGAGCCGTCCGGCTCCTCGAGGAAGGCATTGGTGATCGTGCCTTCGCAGACTTCGCCGCGCTCATTGAGGAGCAGCACCTCGTCTGCCTCTTCGGGCGAAAACTCGGCGCGGGCGGCCTCATAGGGCTCGCGTCTCGATGTCTTGTGGCGGTAGAGGGGATCGTCCGAGGCAAGCCGGGCGGCTTTGGCGATGCGCAGGCGCCAGACCGTACCTTCCGGGATCGGTGTGAAGGGTGTGGTCGTGATCTCGATCTTGCCGCGATAGGTCATGACGAGGCGGACGCGCAAGGGCACTTGGCCGCCGGCTGCGGCTTCGAGCTGGTTGAGCGTATCCAGCGGCGGCTGACGGAAGCCGAGCGCATCGGCCGAACGGCTCAAGCGGCGAAGATGCTGCTCCAGCCGAACGAAGCCTGTTTCGGGCTCCCACCGCATCGTTTCGATCAGCGAGAAATCCATTGATCGCCTACCGCAAACCGCGCCTTCAACAGGCATTCCTCGTATTCGGCCTCGGCCTTCGAATCGAAGACGATGCCGCCCCCCACATTGAAGACGGCCTTGCCGTCGTTGAAAAGCGAGATCGTGCGGATCGCCACCGAAAACCGCATCGGCCCGGCCGGATCGCACCAGCCGATCGCGCCGCAATAGACATCGCGGCAATCGGCTTCCAGTCGCCTGAGAATCTGCATCGCCCACATTTTGGGCGCTCCCGTGACCGAGCCGCAGGGGAAGAGCGCGGCGAGGATTTCCGGCAGGCCGATTTCGGGCCTCAGCTTCGCCCGCACATGGCTCACCATCTGGTGGACGGTCGGGTAGGTCTCGATCTCGAACAGCTTCGGGACGTCAAGCGTGCCCACTTCGCTGACGAGTGAGATGTCGTTGCGCAGCAGGTCGACGATCATGCGGTTTTCCGCAAGCGTCTTCTCGTCGGCGAGCATGGCCTCGACGATCGCCTTGTCTTCCTCCGGCGTCTTGCCGCGCGGGGCCGTACCCTTCATCGGATGGGTTTCGATGAAGCGCCCGGCATCCACCGAAAAGAAGAGCTCCGGCGAGCGCGACAGGACGACCGGGCCGCCCGCATCCCTGGTGAAATCGACGAGCGCACCATAGCGGACCGGCTGGCGCGCGACGAGCGACCAGAAGACGGAGCGCGGATCGCCCTGCCAGCGGGCGGTGACCGGCATGGTGAGGTTTCCCTGGTAGCAATCGCCGTTGCGCAGATGCCGATGCAGGTGGTCGAACCGCTCGCGATAGGTTTCGAAATCCCAGGCGGCGCGCGGTTCGGTGAAGGGCTCTTCGTTTCTGGCGGCAAGCGGCGCGGCAAGCGGATGGTCCTCGCCGGCGGGGGCATCGAAAATGCCCATGGCGATGAGCGGCGTCGGTCTCTCCGGGACGATCAGGGGCTTGAGCTTCTCCTCGAAGACGTAGCCCGCTTCGTAGGAGATATAGCCCGCGAGCCATTGGCCGGCACGGCGCGCTTCTTCCAAGCGTTCCAACGCGGGCAGCACATCCTCGGCCTTATGCGCGGTCACGATCTCTCTCGGCCGGTCGAAGACGAGGCTCCGTCCGGCAGGATCGTCGCGAAACAGCGCATAAGGTGGGTGGTCTGCCATCTACGTGTTGGTTTCCGAAGGTTTGCTTGCCCCTCACCCTAACTCTCTCCCCGTCAGACGGGGAGAGGGGACCTGCCGAACTTGCCGGCAAAGAATGACGAAGAGGTCGCGGCATATCCCTTCTCCCCGCATGCGGGGGTGAGGAATGGTCGGCGCAGCCGACGAAACGATCCAGTGAATCGTTTCGAATGACGAACGCCCTGAGCCGAAGCGAAGGGCCGGACAAGGTGGCGGCAGCCTGATGAGGGCATTCTCCCCTAAAGGCGATTACCCTTGTCCAAAGCCTCCAGCTCATCGATCAGGCCCTCGATCATCGAAAGCCCCTTGGACCAGAAGGAGGGATCGGTGGCGTCGAGGCCGAAGGGCTTCAGCAATTCGGAGTGATGTTTGGTGCCGCCGGCCTTCAGAAGCTCGAAATACTTCTGCTGGAAGCCGGGCTCCGCGCCTTGGTAGACCGCGTAGAGCGAGTTCACCAGGCAATCTCCGAAGGCATAGGCATAGACGTAGAAGGGCGAGTGGATGAAGTGGGGGATATAGGCCCACCAGGTCTCGTAGCCCTCCGAGATGCGGATCGCGGGCCCCAGGCTTTCCGCCTGAACCGAAAGCCAGAGCTCGCCGATCTGCTCCGATGTCAGCTCGCCTTCCTTGCGGGCGGTGTGAACCTTGCGCTCGAACTCGTAGAAGGCGATCTGACGCACGACCGTGTTGATCATGTCCTCCACCTTCTGGGCGAGCATGGCCTTGCGCTCGCGCTTGTCCTTCGTCTTTTCGAGAAGGGCGCGGAAGGTCAGCATCTCGCCGAAGACCGAGGCGGTCTCGGCAAGCGTCAGCGGCGTCTGGCACATCAGGGCGCCCTGCTTGCCGGCCAGCACCTGATGCACGCCGTGGCCGAGTTCATGGGCGAGCGTCATCACGTCGCGCGGCTTGCCCATATAGTTGACGAGCACGTAAGGGTGCGCCGACGGGACGGTGGGATGCGCAAACGCACCCGGCGCCTTTCCGGTGCGCACCGGCGCGTCGATCCATTCCTCATCGAAGAAGCGGCGGGCGATATCGGCCATTTCCGGGGCAAAGCCGCCATAGGCCGAGAGAACCGTATTTTTCGCTTCCTCCCAGGAAATGAGCGCGTTCGAGGTTTCCGGCAGCGGCGCGTTGCGGTCCCAGAAATTCATCTCTTCCATGCCGAGCCACTTCGCCTTCATGGCGTAGTAGCGGTGCGAGAGGCGGGGGTAGGCGGCCTTGACCGCTTCGGCCAGCGCATCCACCACTTCGCGCTCGACGCGGTTGCCGAGGTGCCGGCTATCGGCGATATCCTCGAAGCCGCGCCAGCGGTCGGAGATATCCTTGTCCTTGGCGAGCGTGTTGGTGACCAGCGTGAAGATGCGGATATTGTCCTTGAAGGTCTTCGAAAGCGCGGCCGCCGCCTTGGCGCGGGTCGGCTCGTCCGGCTCCTGCAGCATGTTGAGCGCCACTTCGAGCGGCACCTTCTCGCCGTCGATGTCGTAACGGAGCTCCGCCATGGTCTCGTCGAAGAGGCGGTTGAAGGCGGCGCTGCTGGTCATGGACTTTTCGAGGAAGAGCTGCTCGAGCTTGTCTTCGAGCTGGTAGGGCTTGTCTTTCCTGAGATCGACGATCCAGGGGCGATAATGGCCGGCCGCCGGGTCACGATCCATGCAGGCGTCCATCACCGCGTCGTCAATACGGTTCAGCTCCAGGGGCAAGAACAGGAGATGCGCCGAAAGATCGGTGAGCTTCGACTGCACGTCGCCGTAGAACTTGCCGTTTGCGGGGTTGGACGTGTCGGAGAAATAGGTGAGGCCGGCAAACGAGCCGATCTTGCCGAAGATATCCTCGATCACCTCGTATTCGGCAAGCGCCTCGCCGATGCCTCCGCTGCCCGTCTTGCCGGCTGCTTCGGCGAGCTTGCCTTTCCACTTCGCCTCGAATTCCCTGGCGAGCTTCGCAGCCTTGTCGAGGTCGGCGCGGAAAGCCGGAGAATCCTTGTCCTCATAGAGATCGGAAAGCTTCCAGACGGGCAGGAGGCCGAGCGCGGGATCGGCGGCGGCACCCTTACCCGCAGGGGCAAGAGCACGGGGAATTGCGATTGCGGGCATATTCAACATATTGTTTCTCCTGGGTCGCCGCTTCCGTCATGCTCGCTTCTTTTCCGCGCCAGCAGTTAAAATGCAAGCTTTTCTCAAAAGGGGATGTTCAACCCTTTATGGGACAAGCGGCCTGTAATGAGCCCATGAGGGGACATAATGACCGCTGCCAGGAGCCGAGCATGATTGCGCAAATCCTTGTTGTCGATGACGATCCCATCCAGCGCCGCCTGTTGAAGAATGCCGTGGAACGCCACGGTCATGCGGCGCATCTCGCAGAGAACGGCCGTGCCGCGCTCGAGTTCCTGAAGCGCTCCCGCTCCGAGATCAACGTCATCGTGCTCGATCTGATGATGCCGGAAATGGACGGTCTCACCTTCCTCGAAACGATCCGTGGAATGGGCGTCGAGACGCCGGTGATCGTGCAGACCGGGCAGGGCAGCATCGAATCCGTCGTGCAGGCCATGCGCGCCGGCGCCTTCGATTTTGTGGTCAAGCCCGTCTCGCCAGAGCGCATCGCCGCCTCCATTTCCAATGCGCTGAAGCTCGACCAGCGGGAGGGGCGCAACCGCGCCGGCCGCCGCGTCCGCTCCAGCTCCGTCAACTTCACCGATATCGTTTCGGCCAGTACCGAGATGCTGCGCGTCATCGATCTGGCCAGGCGCGCCTCGCAATCCAGCATTCCTGTGGTGCTCGAAGGTGAATCGGGCGTCGGCAAGGAACTCATCGCGCGGGCCATCCAGTCCGGCGGCGACCGGGCGGCCAAGCCGTTCATCACCGTCAATTGCGGCGCCATTCCCCACAATCTCGTCGAAAGCATCCTGTTCGGTCATGAAAAGGGTGCATTTACCGGCGCCACCGAGCGGCATACCGGCAAGTTCGTGGAGGCCGACGGCGGCACGCTCTTCCTCGATGAGATCGGCGATCTGCCGCTCGAGGTGCAGGTGAAGCTGTTGCGCGCCGTGCAGCAGGGCGAGATAGAGACGGTCGGCGCCGCAAAGGTGCAGAAGGTCAATGTCCGGCTGATTTCGGCCACCAACAAGGACCTGATCGAGGAGGTGAGGGCAGGCCGGTTCCGCGAGGATCTTTATTACCGGCTCAACGTCTTCCCGATCACCATTCCCGCGCTTCGCCGTCGCAAGGAGGACATTCCGCACCTGGCGCGCGTCTTTGCCGAGCGCTTCTCGTTCGAGCAGAAGCTGCCGAAAATGCTGTCGGTCGGCGCCGGGGCGCTTGCCCTGCTGACGGCCTATGACTGGCCGGGCAATATCCGCCAGCTCGAAAACGCCGTCTTCCGCGCCGTCGTGCTGGCGGAGGGCGACGAGCTGACGGAAGCAGATTTCCCGCAGATCGCCGCGCAGGTTCCGGAATTCCGGAGTGCCGAGCTTTCCGCCACGGAGGAGGATATCGCGCCGTCCGTCCGCTACGAGCCGGTCATCACCCTGCCGCTCGATGCGGCAGCCAGGGAACGCGGCGAGCCTCCCCGGCCGGACAGGCCCGATCCGCGCGCGCTTCTCGCGGCGGCTTATCCTTCCGCGGAAAACGTCATCTCCAGCACGGATCAAGCCGGCGAAGTGCGCAAGCTCGCGGATGTGGAAGAGGAACTCATTCGTTTTGCCTTAAAGTTCTACCGCGGCCAGATGAGCCAGGTGGCGCGAAAGCTGGGGATCGGGCGGTCCACGCTTTATCGGAAACTGAAGGATTACGGCATCGATCCCGACGATCCGCTGAAGGAGGCGGCCTGAGGTCCGCCAGCCAAATCAAGGCATTAGCATGTGAGCTGGTGTTAACTTTCGGGCAAGGATGTTCTGTCACCCTTTGTCAATCTCTCGTTAGTCGATTATTGACTAAATGTGAGAAGCTTGTGAATGTGTGGCAAAATTGCCATCGTGTCACCGCAATTGACAGTCATTTGAGGCAACAGGGGAATGTTGCCTACAAGACGGGGATAGCCTTGCCTGATCTGAATGCCAGCCAAACGCCTTCGGGTGAAAGCGTGCGCGGTCTCCATGCCGGGCTTTTCCGGGCTCTCGCGAAGCGTGCCGCCGCGGCTGCGTTTTTGATGTGCATGGCCATCCCGTTTACCCTGGCTTCCGTTTCTGAGGCGGCTGCGGAGAATCGCAGTCTCAAGCTCTACTTCGTCCACACGAAGGAAAGGGCGATCATCACCTACAAGCGGAACGGCAGGTTCGATCCCAAGGGGCTGCAGCAGGTCAACCAACTCCTGCGGGATTGGCGCCGCAATGAGCCCACCAAGATGGACCCGCGGCTGCTCGACCTCGTCTGGGAAGTCTACCGGCGCAGCGGCGCTACCGATTATATCCACGTCGTCTCCGCCTACCGTTCTCCCGCGACCAACGGCGCGCTGCGTTCGCGCACCAAAGGCGTGGCGAAGAACAGCCAGCACATGCTCGGCAAGGCGATGGATTTCTACATTCCCGGCGTAAAGCTCGCGACGCTGCGCAGCACGGCCATGAAGATGGAAGTGGGCGGCGTCGGCTATTATCCGAATTCCGGCTCGCCCTTCGTGCATCTCGACGTTGGTGGAGTGCGGGCATGGCCGCGCATGAGCCGCCAGGAACTGGCCAGGCTCTTCCCGAACGGAAATACCGTTCATCTTCCTTCCGACGGCAAGCCGCTTCCGGGCTACGATACGGCGCTCGCCTCCTACAAGAAGCGCCTTTCCTCGGGCCAGCAGATCGAGATCGCCAGCGCTTCCGGCAGTTCGAGCGGCAAGCGGCGCAACCTTTTGGCCGTGCTCTTCGGCGGCGACGAGGACGAGGATGCCGATGCCATCGCGGCCCCGGCCCCGGTTGCCCCCGCGCGGCAGAGGCAGGCGGAACCCGCCCCGCAGCCGGTAGCTCCTCAGCCGGCAGCCGAGCAGCCGGTCATGGTGGCGGCGGTCGAGCCACAGCAGCCCGAGAATATCGCAGCACCCGTGCCGCTTTCGCGCCCCGCGCTGCGCCAAGAGAATGGGCCGGGCGGTCTGGCCACGGCGCTCTATTCCCCCACCCGCAACACCGCCCAGGAGGCCCTGCAGGCAGCGATGCCGCCGCAGCCGCGGCCGCCTGAAGGCGAAAACTTCGCCGATCTTGCCCAATATGCCATTCCCGTTCCGACGCTGCTCGGCCCGCGCGGCCTGAAAGGCGATGCGGAACAGGGCGTGATGACCGCTTCGGCCGATGGCACGCTGCCTGCCGGCGAGCTTGCGGCCGTGCCGCTGCCGGTCGCCCGGCCCTCGGTCGCCGAACCTCTGCTTGCTTCCGTCGAGGCCGATCCGGAAAGCGAAGCGGATCTCGTGGAACAGCAGCAACTCACGCCGTCCGTCGTCGCGGCGCTCACCCAGAGCGCGGCAGAAGCCCGGGCAGCCATGACGCCTCAGATGCAGCCGGCACATCCCGCGGCGAGGCCGATGGAGATGGCGGCAATTCCTTCCAAACCCGCACAGCCTTCCGGAAACGGAATGCGCTTCGGCGACGGCTTCGATGCGCCCGTCGAGAGCTCCAAGCCGGCGGCCGTCGTAAAGGGCGGACGCGCAGGAAAGCCCAGCCAGCAAAAGCCGGACGACGGCGCGCTGACCGGCGACGTGATCGCCAAATGGGCCGTCAACAACAATCGCGCGGGAGAGATGGCTTCCGTCAAGGCGCCGCGCGTCGTCACCCGCACGCTCAACGCGGATTATTCGGCAGCCTATGCGAGCGGCGGCTTCAAGCCGGTCACCGCGGCAAGGTCGATCGACCCGAACCGGTTTAGTGGTCCGGCCGGCATCAAGCGCTAAACACTGGGAAAACCAAGACAAACGAAAACCCGCCGGTCATTCCGGCGGGTTTTCGCATTCTGGGTTGCGTTCCCGGCTTACCGAGTGGCCGGTTGCGGGCTTGGGGACTGGGCACGGTGGCTGAGCTGGATGCTGGCGACCACCAGAAGGCTGCCGGCGATCTGTACGGCACTCAGGGTCTGATCGAGAAATATCCAGCCGAGCAGGACCGCCACCATTGGGCTCAGAAGGAGAAGCGACGAAGCCACGGAGGGCGGCAGGCGGGCAACTCCCCGGAACCAGATAACATATGTCACTGCGGCCCCGATCAGGCTGAGCCATGCCAGCCCCAGCAGGTTGGTTGCGGTGAGCGGCGGCAAGGACGGCTCGAACCAGAAGGCCACCGGCAGCAGGAGAATGCCGCCCGCCGTCAACTGCCAGGCTGTGAAGGTCAGCAGCGAGACCGGCGGCTGCCATCGCCTGCTCAAGACGGTACCGGCGGCCATGGAGGCAGCGCCTGCAAGGCCGGCGACAATGCCGAGCGGATCGAGTGCCGCGCCCGGAGCAAGGACCAGCAATGCCACGCCCACGAGACCGGCGATCGCGGCGACGACCGACAGAAGGTGGATAGGGCTTCCGAGCAGGAGGCGTGCGAGCACGACGACGACCAGCGGCTGAATGGCGCCGACGGTTGCGGCAATGCCTCCGGGCAGCCTGTAGGCGGAGATGAAGAGCATGGCCTGGAAGAAGGAGAAGTTCAAAACTCCCAGGATCGCGATGCGCATCCACCATGTGCCCCAGGGCAGCCGGCGGACGAAGAGGAGCAGGAGCAAACCGGCCGGCAGCGCCCGAAGGACGGCGACCGTCAGGGGATAGCCCTGCGGCAGGAACTGGGTGGTGACGATATAGGTGCTGCCCCAGATGGCCGGCGCGAGAGCCGTGATCAGCAGATCGAAGCTGGATGTTTTCATAGTATGTCCAAAACCTCCGAGACGGGGCGACGGGGCTTTTGCGGCCAATTGCCTTCGGCCGCGCGGCCGACGGCAACCAGCAATGCAGGTATTTCATCGGGTTCCAAGGAGAATTCTTCCCGGAGCGCATCCGGATCGAACCCGACTATGGCGCTGGAGGAAAGGCCGAGTGCTTCGGCGGCGTAGATGAGTGTCGCCGCGCCAAAGGTGGCGGAGCGCAACGCCTCGTCGCGGGCGGCCTGTGAACCGCCATATTGAGTATCGGCGCCTTCCCGCCAGGCATCGGCCATGGCCGGCGGCATGAAGCCCGCTTGGATGAAAGGTCGCAGCCGATCGGGAAGCGTGGCCGCATCGGGAAGCCTGCCGCAGAGGATGAAGGTAACGGCTGCGTCGCTCACCTTCTTCTGCCCATAGGCGATGGCGCGCAGCCGCGCCTTGGCCTCGGGCGACTGGACGGCGATGAAGCGCCAGTTCTGCAGGTTATAGGCGGTGGGCGCCCGCGTCGCCAGGCCGACCAGCCGCTCGATATCGGCAGCCGGCAGCGTATGGGACGGATCGAAGAGATTGGCGGAAACGCGTTTCTCGATGAGGGTAATGGTCGGATGGGTCATGATCGGATCTCTGAATGCGGTCTTCGCGCCTCGCTCGGCGCTTTCGAGCAGCTCTTTGGCTGTCAGGCTGTTTTTACCGAATTCACTTGCCGGGGATAATAAGCTATATGGTGATATGATTATTCACCAATAGGAAATAAAAGTGGATCGACTAACCGCGCTCAATGTGTTTCGGCATGTAGCGGAACTGAAGAATTTCGCCGAAGCCGGGCGGCGGCTCGGTCTCTCACCGCCCGCCATCAGCAAGAACATCAACGAACTGGAGACGCATCTTGGCGTCCGCCTGTTCAACCGCACGACGCGCCGGGTCAGCCTTACCGAGGCGGGCGTGGTCTATCTCGACCATGTCGCGCGCATCCTGGACGGATTGAAGGAGGCCGACCGTGCCATGGGGCCGCTCCAGGACGCGCCGAGCGGACTGCTCAAGGTGGCGGCCCCGATGACGGTGACCCTGACGCGGCTATCGGCGGCGATCCCCCGGTTTCTTTCGCGATATCCCGACCTGTCGCTCGATCTCAACCTCGACGACAGGCGCGTGGATATCGTGAGCGAAGGCTATGACATCGCCATCCGCGGCAGAGATCAGCTGGAGGACACCAGCCTGATCGCCCGCAAGCTTGCCTCCATGCCGCATGTGGTCTGTGCCGCACCTTCCTATTTCGAGGCCTTCGGGCGGCCGGCGACGCCGGAAGAACTGGCGGGGCATGATTGCATCCAGTTCAGCCTCTCGGGCAGCGCCGATATGTGGGAATTCCGGAAGGAGGACCGCGTGGCGCGCATCGCCATCAACGGCCGCTACAAGGTGACGTCGAGCCTCGCGGTTCGTGACGCGCTGCGCGCCGGCTTCGGCCTCAGCCTCATTCCGCGCTCCTATGTTCAGGAGGATCTGGAAAAGGGATTGCTGCAAACGGCGCTCGAGGATTGGTCCACGGCCGACACGAACCTCTATGCCATCTACCCGTCCCGGCGGTTTCTCGCCCCGAAGCTCAGGGTGTTCCTCGACTTCCTGGTCGAGGAATTCGGGGGCGATCCTGCCTGAGCGCCGGTTGGTGGGCCGGAGTTCAGATATCGTAGCTATGGGCGGCGTTGATGGTCGAGATGAACTGCTTCGTGCGCTCATGCTCTGGGGAGGTAAACATCGACCGGGCGCTGCCGGTCTCGACAACCCTGCCGGCCTCCAGGAAAACGACGGCATGCGCGATGCGGGAGGCCAGGCGCAGGTCGTGGGTCGCCATCACCATGGTCGTCCCCTCATTGGCAAGCCTGCCCAGCACGTCGACGACTTCCGCGGAGAGTTCCGGGTCGAGAGCGGAGGTCGGCTCGTCGCAGAGAAGCACGCGCGGCGAGGGCGCCAGCGCACGGGCGATCGCCACACGCTGCTGCTGCCCGCCGGAAAGCGTCGATGGCCAGGCATCGGCCTTATGGGCCATGCCAACCTTGGTCAGCAGTTCCATGGCGCGAGCTTGCGCCTTTTCCCTCGGCCATTTGAGAACGGTGACCAGCCCTTCCATGACGTTCTCGATCGCCGTGCGGTGGGGGAATAGCTGGAAATTCTGGAAGACCATGCCCGTCTGACGACGGATCTTCTGGATCGCCTGCCAGCCGACCTTCCTGCCGGGCTGGAAGTCCAGCCGTTCCTCGCCGAGGCGGATGGAGCCGGCGGTCGGGATTTCCAAGAGGTTTATGCAGCGCAGCAGCGTGCTCTTGCCACCGCCGGACGGACCGACAAGGGCGGTGACGCTGCCCTCCGGAATGCGGAGGCTGATATCCTTCAGGATCACGGAATCGCCGAAACGCTTTTCGATATCCGAAAGCTCGATCATGTGTTTGCCTCCAGCATGCCGCCATAGCGGGCAAAACGCCGTTCCAGGCGGACCTGCAGTGCGGATAGCACTGAGCTCAGGACGAGATAGATGAGTGCGGCCTCGATATAGAGGATCAGCGGCTCATAGCTCGTCGCGACGATTCGCTGGGCAGCCTGGAAAAGCTCCGGCACGGTGATCGCCGCGGCCAGCGAGGTATCCTTCACCAGCGATATGAAAGTGTTCGAAAGAGGCGGTACGGCGACGCGTGCGGCCTGCGGCATGATCGTGCGGCTCATGGCTTGGCGCCACGACATGCCGATGGAATAGGCGGCCTCCCACTGTCCCTTCGGCACGGAGGAGATAACGGCGCGGATGATCTCGGAACTGTATGCCCCGATATTGAGCGTGAAGCCGATCAGTGCCGCGGGGAAGGCATCGAGCAGGATGCCGATGCTGGGCAGGCCATAGAAGATGACGAAGAGCTGCACCAGCAGCGGCGTGCCGCGAATGACCCAGACATAGAAACGCGCGACGAGCGCAACGGGCGCGGGGGCGAACAGGCGCGCGACCGCAGTGGCCAGGCCGAGAATGAGGCCGAAGAAAAAGGAAAGCAGCGTCAGCGGGATCGTGAACTTGATACCGGCCCACAGAAGCGTGGGCAGCGAATCCGCCATCAGTTGAAGCCAGTGCGGCACGATGCGACCCCTCAAAAAATGATAGGCGTCCGGCCGGCGGCCGGACGCATCGAACTAATAGTTCATGTTGGTTGCGCGGGAAACCCGCAGGACACTTCAACCTATTTCGAAACGTCCTGTCCGAAATACTTTTCCGATATCTTCTGGTAGGTGCCGTCGGCCTTGATGTCGGCCAGCGCCTTGTTGATGGCTTCCAGAAGCTCCGGCTCTTCCTTGCGGATGATGATGCCGGAATATTCGGCGTTTTCCTGCTCGGCGGCGATCTTCACCGGCGCGTCGGGCTTCTGCTTCTTGAAGTCGAGGAAGGAGAGGCTGTCATTGATCGTCGCATCGGCACGGCGCGTCAGCACGAGCTGGATGGACTGATCGAAGCCGTCCGTTCCGACGAGCTCGGCGCCGGCCTGTTCGGCGAGCTTGCCGAAATTGCTGGTCAGCGACTGGGCAGACTTCTTGCCCTTGAGATCGGCAAAGCCCTTGATGTCCTCGTTGTCTTCCCGGACGATCAGGACGGCCTTCGAGGCGATATAGGGCTCGGAGAAGTCATACTTCTGCTTGCGAGCCTCGGTGATGCCGACCTGATTGATGACCGCATCGTAACGCTTGGCGTCGAGGCCGGCGATCAGCCCGTCCCATTTTCCCTCGATGAACTCGGCCTTGACGCCCAGCTTCGCGGCGACCGCCTCGCCGATCTCGACGTCGAACCCGACGAGCTTGCCGGTCGCATCATGATAGGTGAAGGGCGCATAGGTGCC
This sequence comes from Rhizobium sp. LC145, assembly GCF_001005825.1. Taxonomy (GTDB): domain Bacteria; phylum Pseudomonadota; class Alphaproteobacteria; order Rhizobiales; family Rhizobiaceae; genus Neorhizobium. The sequence continues at coordinate 291,073 of NZ_LBHV01000004.1, read as the reverse complement.
TTCGGTGCCGATCTTGATGGCGCCGGCGGAATTGATGGCGGCGAGATTTTCGCCAGCGAGCGCCGGCATCAGGGCTGCCGCCTGGATCAGCGTGGCAGCGGCAATGGTTTTCAACCAACTCATTTCATTAATCCTTTCGAAGCTGGCAGATGGTGGCGCATACATCGCAGAAAATGGGAAGCTTCGAAGGAAAGAAAACTGCAAAGAAAACGGGCAGATGCAAATATTTTTCTCAAGCTTGCCGCAAGCCGGGTGGAGCGAGGCTAAGCTTCAAGAGTTCAGGGGCGCGAGGCAAACAAAAACCCGCCGGGAAGCCCGGCGGGTTGAAGGTATCGGATGGGGCGCGTGCCGATCAGGCGGCGTCCTGGTCCTGCGGTGCCTCGATCATGCCGAGCGCCTGCAGATAGGTATCGAGGATCAGGTCCTCTTCCATGCGCTCCTGCTCGTCCTTCTTGCGAAGCGCGATAACCTTTTTCAGAATCTTGGTGTCGAAGCCCATGGACTTCGCCTCGCCATAGACGTCCTTGATGTCGTCGGCGATCGTCTTCTTTTCTTCTTCCAGCCGTTCGATGCGCTCGACAAATGCGCGGAGTTGGTCGCGGGCGACGCCATGTGCATCAGACATCGAGTGTCTCCTGATCTTTGAAAATTCGAATGAGTGGTCGTCAACTGCCGAAAAGCCGCCGCAAGGTCAAGGGCGAATCCCCGACAGATCAACCATGCGCGGGTTTGTTCACGCCGAATGCGGCTTTTTGAGCATCCTCGGGTTCGGACTGGTGGAGATTTTCACGCCGGGTACGGCCCGGTACGCGAGGGAAACACTCTGTATTCGTGCAAGGCGGGATCGGCGTTGAGCGTGGCAAAGATCGGCGCAAGCCGTTCCGCCCAGGCTTCGATGCCGGCCTCGTCGCCGATCAGATCCTGCCGAACCTCCAGGAGCGCATGCGGCGTGCCGGACGTCATGCAATGCCGGTACATGGTGTCGCCGCGCAGCGCGCCGTCATAGGGCTCGTTGTCCCCGACCAGAATATCGCCGGGCTGACGCAGGAGTTCCAGGAAGGGCAGCACGGCACGATGGTCGCTGTCCCATAGCACGGCGGCGTGCCAGGGGCGGGGCACGCCCTTCCAGGCCGGCGTGAAGGAATGCAGCGAGAGCACGAGCGGCGCCCGGCCGGATGCGCCCGCCTTCGCGAGCGTTCTCTCCACCGCGCGGTGATAGGGGCGGTGATAGGTATCGAGGCGAAAATTCCATTCCTCATCGGTGATCGGATAATTGCCGGGAACGATCGCGCCGTCGGAAATCTTCATGACGAGGGTGGGGTCATCCTCGCCGCGGTTCGGATCGATCAGCAGGCGGGAGAAGCAGCCCAGCACGGCGGGCACGTTCAGCGTGGCGGCGAGCCTGCGCGTCAGGCCCTCTATGCCGATGTCGTAGGCGATATGACGCCGGAAGGCCTCGTCGGGCAGGCCGAGGCTTCCATAGGCCTGCGGCAGGCGGTTCATCGCATGGTCGGCGAGGAGCACCATGCCGCTGTCATAATCGCCTTCTATGATTTCGAAAGGAATGAAGTCCTGCATATGTGGAAAAGGTAATCCCGAAGTCCCGAACCGATCGGTGTTGATGACACGGGGGCGATGCCGGCGCAAGCTGCGTTCGCATGAAGGTGTTCCACCGGGAAGAAGCCTATAATCGATTAGACCTTCGTTGACTTTCGGAACCTGTCGCGCGAAGAAAGTCTCTCACGAATAACCATGGAGTCCCATCGGAAACCGTGTCGAAGAGATCCTCCGTTTTTCCCATCCGCTCCTTCTCAACTTTCCCGGCACTGGCATTCGCGGCGGCGCTCGGTGCGCCCCTCTTTATTGCCGATGCCGCGCATGCGGATTTCCGCGTCTGCAACGGGACCCAGAACCTGGTCGGTGTCGCGATCGGCTACCGGGCCGAGGAAGGCTGGACCACCGAAGGCTGGTGGCAGGTGCCGGCCTCCACCTGCGCCACGCTGATCGAGGGCGAGCTGAAATCCCGCTACTACTACCTTTACGCGGAGGATGCCGCCCGCGGCGGCCGCTGGACGGGCGACGTGAACATGTGCGTCGCCGAAAACGAGTTCAAGATCGGCGGTGTTCAGGATTGCTTTGCCCGCGGCTATCAGCGGATGGGCTTCAAGGAATACGACACCGGACGACAGGGAAGCTGGATGGTCCAGCTTTCCGATACGCCTGCTACGCAGGAAGGCCAGAATTGATGAAGCGTAATCGTAAAGTGAAAATCCTCGCGACGCTGGGTCCCGCCTCGTCCGAGGAGGAGATGATTCAGAAACTGCACGAGGCAGGCGCCGACCTCTTCCGCATCAACATGAGCCATGCCAGCCATGACGTGATGCGTAGCTTGATCAAGCGCATCCGTGCCGTGGAAGCCCGCTCGGGCCGGCCGATCGGCATTCTGGCGGACCTCCAGGGGCCGAAGCTGCGCGTCGGCAAATTCGCCGCGACCAAGGTTGCGCTGGCGCCCGGGCAGACCTTCACGCTCGACAATCGCGACGAGCCGGGCGACGAAACCCGCGTCTTCCTTCCGCATCCGGAAATTCTCGAAGCCGTCAAACCGGGCCACCGACTGCTGATCGACGACGGCAAGCTGACGCTCAAGGCCGAAAAGACGGACGGCAAGAGCATCGTCTGCACCGTCATCGCCGGCAATGGCATTTCCGACCGCAAGGGCGTGAGCCTGCCCGATACGCTGCTTCCCGTCGGTGCGCTGACCGACAAGGACCGCGTCGATCTCGACGCCGTGCTGGCTACGGACGAAGTCGACTGGGTGGCGCTTTCCTTCGTGCAGCGGCCGGACGACCTTGCCGAAGTGCGCAAGATCGCCCGCGGCCGCGTCGGCATCATGTCGAAGATCGAGAAGCCCCAGGCCCTGGAGCGCATCGACGAGATCATCGAGCTTTCCGATGCGGTCATGGTGGCGCGCGGCGATCTCGGCGTCGAAATGCCGATCGAAGCCGTTCCGGGCATCCAGAAGCAGTTGACCCGCTTGTGTCGGCGCGCCGGCAAGCCGGTCGTCGTGGCCACCCAGATGCTGGAATCGATGATTACCGCGCCGGTTCCGACCCGCGCCGAAGTTTCGGACGTGTCCATCGCCGTTTTCGAAGGCGCCGATGCGATCATGCTCTCGGCCGAATCCGCTTCGGGCCAGTATCCGGTCGAGGCGGTCTCGATGATGACGGCCATTGCCAGCCAGGTGGAGCAGGACCCGCTCTATCCGACCATCATCTATGCCCAGCGCGCCACGCCGGAGGCGACGGGGGCGGATGCCATCTCGCTTGCCGCCCGCCAGATCGCCGAAACGCTGAAGCTCTCGGCAATCGTCACCTATACCTCGTCCGGCACGACTGGCCTGCGCGCCGCGCGCGAGCGGCCGCAGGTGCCGATCATCGCGCTTTCGCCGATCATCCAGACGGCGCGGCGGCTTTCCATCTGCTGGGGCCTGCATTGCGTCGTCACGCATGACGCCACTGATCTCGATGACATGGTCAACCGGGCCTGCCGCATCGTTGTGTCGGAAGGTTTCGGCAAGCCGGGAGACCGGATCATCATTTCGGCGGGCGTGCCGCTCGGAACTCCCGGTGCCACCAACATGCTGCGTATCGCCTATATCGGCTCGGACGGCCAGACGGGCGTTTAAACACAAGCCTGGTTCAAGAAAAGGACCCGCCGGAGCGATCCGGCGGGTCCATTTCTTTATGAGGTCTTTTCGATCGAAAGGTCGATGATCGGCTCGAGTTCCGTTGCACGAGGGGCGAGCCTCGCTTCGGCAATGCGCGCGGCGGCCTCAAGGTCCCGCTCGAACCCGGAGAGTTTCTCTATTGCCGCGATTGCCACGTCGGTCGCCATGTAATCCGGCTTGTGACCGAGATTGCGGATGAAGACAAGTTCGGAACCGGCGATATCGCGGGCGAGGCCGCGCGAGTGGATTTCCTCGGCAACAATGGCGTCGCTGTCTCCGGTGACGATGATCGTCGGAGCCGTGATCTCGCGGTAGCGCGGCGAAACGCGGGTCACGTATTCATTCAGATTGGCCACGTCGATCGCATTGTGACGGAATGCCCTGGGCCTCAGCACCAGAGCCGGCGCGCCTTCCGAAAGATATGTCTCGGGTCGCGGATTGGGGTGGAAGACGGAGCGGGTGGCGCTCTCGATCAGCGCCAGTCCAGCCGGCAGCGCAAGCAGGCGGCTGAAGAGCCAGCCCGAAAGGGGGCGCCTGGCGAGCTTGTAGTACCAATCGATATCACCTGGCCAAGGATGCGTGGCGGGCGCAAGAAGGAGGAGGCCGAGTGTCTTTTCCGGATGATGAAGGGCGAAGCTCGCGGCGATCGCCGCGCCGAAGGAGTGGCCGCAGATGATGGCGCGCCCGATGCCGCGCTTCTCCATCAGCCTTGCGATCGCCGCCGCCTGCCCATCCGGAAAGCCGTTCTCCTGCCCGCCGCGTTCGGAATAGCCGTGGCCGGGGCGATCGACGAAAAGAAGTTCGGCGCGGCCTTCAAGCGGCCTGCGGAAAGCGGTCTCCTGATCCTTGAGATTGCCGCTTGCGCCATGGATGAAGACGATCGGCGGGCACTCCGCCGGGGCGCGGGCGGGGACGTGCAGCACGTTCATCGAAAACCCGCCCACGTCCACGAGTTCGCCTGCATTCGGGAATTCGGCCTCAATGGCGGAGGCCTTCCAGGCGGAGAAGCCGAAGGCGGCTGCGATCAGGCCGGCGAAAACGAGAGGCAGGAGGAGCATGGAAGGCAATATAGCAGCGGCCGGTTGTTACGTCCTGCTGCCCGCAAGCTTCTCGGAGATTTTCGTCACCGCCTCCTGCGCATCGCGATCGGCAGGGTAGACTTCGAGATAGCGTTCCCAGGCCTTGAGAGCGAGTTCATCCTCTCCGGCCTCGGTGAGGATCGCAGCCATGCCGGCGATCGCGCCGAAATGGCGAGGCTCGCGCTTCAACACCTCGTTGATGTCGCCCATGGATTTGCGTTTGTTGCCCATGGTGTAATGCAGGGTGGCGCGGCGGTTCCAGGCCTCCGTATAGGCCGGCTGCAGCAGCGTTGCCCGATCGAGGAAATCGAGCGCGGCGGCGTTGCGCTTCTCCTCCGCGGCGGTGGAAGCCCACTGCATCAAGAGGTTGACGGTGGGGCTGCCGGAATCGCTCATCTCGGCGGCTATCTGGCTTGCAATGCCGCGCGCCTTTTCCGGGTTTCGCTCGCGCTTCAGCGCCTCGAACAGCGGATCAAGCGGATTGGCGGGCTCTGGGGCTTCCGCCTGCGGAGCGGGCGAAGGTGCCGTCGCCTCGGGAGCCGGGGAGGGAGCTACCGCATCGGGCGCCTGCGCCCAACCGGGCGTGGCGAGAAGGGCAGTGCCGAGAATCAAGGTCGCGAAACGAAAACAGCGCATGCGGATAAGGTAATCCGCATGCGCTGAAGTTCAAACCCGAATTGTCGCGTTATCGACAATGTGATCAGCGGCAGCGCAAAAGCTGCCGGTATCGATCAGCCCTGACGGGCCTTGAAGCGCGGGTTCTGCTTGTTGATGATGTATACGCGGCCCTTGCGGCGAACCAGACGGTTATCGCGATGACGAGCCTTCAGCGCCTTGAGCGAGTTCTTGATCTTCATTGTACTGGTCCAGCAGTCTGTGGGCCTTTTCAGGCCGCTTGTCTTTCTATCAATCAAAAGCGCGCCGCCTGTTGGTGCGAGGGGCGCGCTCTCAGTTGGGGGTGCAGATAACCCGAGCTATCGCGCCTGTCAACCTTGCGAGGGCGTTTTCCGGCCCTTCAATTCGGTGATATGCCCCATTTTCCGGCCGGGCCGGGCTTCCGTCTTGCCGTAGAGATGCACCAGCACGTCCTTTCGGGCAAGCCATTCGGGCACGGCATGAAGGTCGTCGCCGATCAGATTCGTCATCACGCAATCGGAATGGCGGGACGAATCGCCAAGGGCAAGGCCGGTGATGGCGCGGATATGCTGCTCGAACTGGGAGATGACGCAGGCCGCTTCCGTCCAGTGGCCGGAATTGTGGACGCGCGGGGCGATCTCGTTGGCGATCAGCCGGCCATCCGCCATCACGAAGAACTCCATGCCGATGACGCCGACGTAATCGAGCGCGGCGAGCAGCTTCTCCGCCGATTCGCGGGCGGCTTGCGCCGCATCCTCCGAAATGCGGGCGGGCAGGGTGGAGGTGTGGAGAATGCCGTTCCTGTGGACGTTTTCCGCCGGGTCGTAGCAGGAAACCCTGCCGTCCTTGCCGCGCGCGGCGATGATCGACACTTCGCGTTCGAACGGCACGAAGCTCTCGAGGATGAGCGGCACGCCGCCCAGAGCCTCGAATGTCCCGGCCGGATCGTCTCCAGCCGAGCGGAAGACGCGCTGGCCCTTGCCGTCATAGCCGAAGCGGCGGGTCTTCAGCACGCCCTTGCCTCCGAAATCGGCAAGCGCCGCATCGAGATCGGCCTGGCTGTCTATGGCATGGAACTTCGCCGTCTCGATGCCGCAGGCATTGAGGAACGTCTTCTCGGTCAGCCGGTCCTGGGAGACTTCCAGCGCCTTGGCGGGGGGGTGGACGGGAACCGTCTTCTGCAGCGCTTCGGCGGCGGTGACCGGCACGTTCTCGAATTCATAGGTCACGACGTCCGAGCGGCGCGCGAGTTTGGCAAGGGCAGCGGGGTCGTCATAGGCGGCGACGATCTGTTCGTTCGCCACCTGGGCGGCTGGACAGTCTGGCTGCGGCTCAAGGATGACGGTGCGGAAATTCAGCCTCGCGGCGGCGGCGGCAAGCATGCGGCCCAATTGTCCGCCGCCGATGATGCCGATCGTCCTGATGGTCATGCGGTCTTCACTCTCGGGCACTCAATCGATCGGATAATCGGCAACGGTGGCCGTCTGGCGGAGGCGCCATTCATCGAGCCGATCGGCGATATCGTCATCCTGCAGGGCGAGCACGGCGGCTGCGAGCAGGGCGGCATTGATGGCGCCGGCCTTGCCGATCGCCAGCGTTCCGACCGGAATGCCGGCCGGCATTTGCACGATCGAAAGCAGGCTGTCCTGGCCGGAAAGCGCCTTCGATTGCACCGGTACGCCGAAAACCGGCAGCGGGGTCATGGCGGCGGCCATTCCCGGCAGGTGGGCGGCTCCGCCCGCGCCGGCGATGATGACCTGGAAACCTTCCTCGCGGGCGCCCTTGGCGAAGCTCACCAGGCGGTCGGGCGTGCGATGCGCCGAAATGATACGCGCCTCGTAGCCGATATCCAGCGCTTCCAGCGTATCGGCGGCGTTTTTCATGGTTTCCCAGTCGGACTGGCTCCCCATGATGATGGCTACCGCAGGTCTTTCCGGCGACATGATCTTGCCCTCCTCACGCAATGATATCTGGAATGATCTGGTCCTCGAGCTGGCTCATCTTGTCCTTCAGCGCGAGCTTTTTCTTCTTCATTCGCTGGATTCGCAGGGCATCGCATCCGACCTGGATCATGGCGTTGATGGCAGCGTCGTAATCCTCGTGCTCCTGGCGGAGCCGCGCGAGCGCCAGCCTGACATCCGCCTGTTCCTGATCGGCCATGTTTGTGTCCCTATTCCGCTTCCGGTCTCTGCCTGGTTGCCGCGACGTGCGCAAGCTCCTACCACCAAAAGCCATTAACTGGAAGTTAGGCGTTGCCACGATTTTGCCGCGTCGATAACAAGATTTGACCTTCGACAAACGGCTCTGATCGTGTCACACTCCCGTCGCAAACCTGAAGCCTCCGGCCCAGGAGTTGGCGGGGGCAGGTACCTAAAGGAGGACATGCCACATGACCATTCAGGCTCATCTTGCATCTCTCGAAAAGAAGCACAGTGCTCTCGAAGAAGAGTTGCAAAGTGTTCTATCGTCCCCCTCTTCCGACGACCAACAGATCGCAGCAATCAAACGGCGCAAACTGCTCCTCAAAGACGAGATGGAGCGCCTAAGGTCCAAGACCCGCCACTGATCGTCGTAAACGAAAACATCCTTCGCCGCCCGCGCCGGGTTTGTTGAGTATCAGGGAAAGCAGGCGGCAAACCAATCCCGAGATAAATTTCAGGAAATCATCACGGTTCTGGTCGTGGCCGGTGTCACGACCAGAACTGATCCAGCCAGAGGTTCAGTTTGTCGAACCCCTTGTTGTTGACGGAATAGACCCGCCGGGTTCCCCTGGCGGCGACCGTCACGAGATTGCTTTCGAGCAGCGCCTTCAAATGCTGCGAAACCGCGGGGCGGCTGATCGGCAGGCCCTGCGCCAATTCATTGACCGTTTTCGGGGATCGCCGAAGCTCTTCCAGCAGATGCCGCCGGTTCGGATCAGCTATGGCTGCGAAGGGATCAACGCTCGTCATTCCCCGAACTTACGGTAAACGCCGGATGACGGCAAGATTTTATTGTGCATTGCAGCAGGAGCTTTCCTCGCCTTTGTGCCTCTGCTGCCGGAGGCTAGCGGTTGATCCTTGCCGTCGTCCGGTCTATCGGATTGTTCCAGAAGATAAACAAATGCCGCGCCCAAACAGGATATGCCATGACCGAACCGGAAGACCGTTGCCGCCTCGTGCTGATCGTGCCGGAAGGCGAGGATGCGGCAGCACAGGCGAAGGATGTCGAGGATGCTTTGCGGGGCGGTGACGTATCTTCCGTCATCCTGCCGCAATATGGTCTTGACGACCAGGCCTTCCAGAAGGGGGTCGAGAAACTGGTGCCGATCATTCAGGCGGCGGGTGCGGCGGCGTTGATCGCGGGCGATAGCCGGGTGGCCGGCCGGGCGAAGGCGGACGGCCTGCACATGAGCGGCGGCCCCGCGGAAATCGGCGAGGCGATCGAGAAGTTCACGCCGAAGCTCATCGTCGGCGCGGGCGGAGTAGCCGACCGCCATACGGCGCTGGAGATCGGAGAGCTCAGGCCCGACTATATCTTCTTTGGAAAGCTGGATGGCGATATCAAGCCGGAGGCGCATCCCAAGAACCTGGCGCTCGGGGAATGGTGGGCCTCGATGGTGGAAATCCCCTGTGTCGTGATGGGCGGCAGCGACATTGCCTCGGCTCTTGCCGTGGCCGAGACGGGGGCGGAATTCGTCGCCCTCCGCTCCGCGGTCTTCGCCCATCCTGCCGGCGCGGCTGTCGCGGTTGCGGAAATCAACGCGATGCTGGACGAAAAAGCGCCACGGTTTGAGGTTTGATGGAGCCCATGCCGCTGAACCGCCGAACCCGATCTATCCGTGATGCGCTGCTGGCGACCGCGTTCGCCTGCGCCATCCTGCCCGGGCTTGCCGCGGCGCAAGCTCAGCCGCCGGCTGTCGCGCGTCCGCTGGAGCCGGTCGCCGAGCCGATCAAGAAGGGAAGGGTCGGGGCGCAGGAGGGTAATGCGGAGGCCGGCGGCATGCAGGAGCCGGAGGCCCAGCCGGACGGCATCGTGCCTTCCGGAGGCGTCGAACTCTATCAGCGCATGGGCGCGAGACTACCGCCGGCGCCCGCTGAAAAGCCCGCTACCGGGCCTGCCGATGAGGCTTACGGCGCCTATCAGCGAGGCCTTTACGTGACTGCGCTCGACCTGGCGCTCGCCCGCGCCCAGAAAGGGGATGCCGCAGCCCAGACGCTGGTCGCCGAAATGATGATGAAGGGGTTCGGCATCAAGCGCGACGCGGAGGCCGCCACCTTCTGGTACGGGCAGGCGGCGGAGCGCGGCGATCCGGCCGGAATGTTCCAATATGCGCTGCTCTTGATGAGCGGCAGGCATGTCGCGCATGACAAGGCGAAGGCCGACGAATACATGCGCAAGGCCGCGGAGGCCGGAAACTCCTCGGCGCAGTTCAACTGGGCGCAGATCCTGGTTTCGGACAATCCCGGCGAGAAAGGGCTGAAGCTCGCGCTGCCGTTTTACGAAAAGGCTGCCGCGCAGGGGCTTGCCGATGCGCAATATGCGGTCGCGCAGCTCTACGTCGCCGTCAAGGACGCGCCGGCGGAGAAGAAGACCCAGGCCCGCGAGTGGATGGAGCGCGCCGCCATGGCCGGTTTCGATACCGCCCAGCTCGATATGGGGCTGTGGCTGGTGAACGGCGTCGGTGGCCCGCGCGATTACGAGAAGGGTTTCGACTGGCTCAGGATAGCGGCTCATCGCGGCAATGTGGTGGCCCAGAACAAGCTCGCGCATCTCTACATCAACGCGCTCGGCACGCGGCCGAACCCGGTGGAAGCGGCGAAATGGTATGTGCTTTCCCGTCGCGCCGGCCTGCAGGACCCGGCGCTCGAGGATTTCTATCTCGGTATCAACGACGACCAGCAGCGCCAGGCGATCGACGCGGCGAACAAGTTCCGGCGTGGGTGAGGAGCGATCCGGCGAAGCCGGAGAAATCGATCCTATGAATCGATTTCAGCGACGAACGCCCGAAGCGTAAGCGAAGGGCCGGAGGGGAGACTTTACACCAATTCCATGCTTCTGCCCCACGATATATCCGTAATGGCACGAACAACAATGTTGGTGGCCGCTCGTCAAAACGCAAGCCTCAGTCGCAAGGCTTGAATTTCCCGCGGTTTTGTGGTCTTGAACCGCCAATCTCGACATCGCCCGTAAAACGTCCGTCCCGATCACACGAATACGGGACACCCGCCAAGGATTTCCCGCATGGCCCGCTCCGCCCTTCTCAACGTCATGGTTCAGGCTGCCATCAAGGCCGGCAAGTCTCTCAGCCGCGATTTCGGCGAGGTGCAGAACCTGCAGGTTTCGGTGAAGGGGCCGAGCGATTTCGTTTCCCAGGCGGATCTTAGGGCAGAAAAGATCGTCCGCGAGGAGCTGATCAAGGCGCGTCCCACCTATGGCTTCCTCGGCGAGGAGAGCCAGGAGGTGAAGGGCACGGACGGCGCGCATCGCTGGATCGTCGATCCGCTCGACGGCACGACGAACTTCCTGCACGGCATCCCGCAATTCGCGGTTTCGATCGCGCTCGAACGCAACGGCGAGATCGTCGCCGGCGTCATCTTCAATCCTGCGACGGACGAGCTCTACACCGCCGAAAAGGGCGGCGGCGCCTTCCTCAACGATCGCCGCATCCGTGTCGCCTCCCGCCGCGTGCTTTCCGACTGCGTCATCGGCTGCGGCGTGCCGCATCTCGGGCGCGGCAATCACGGCAAGTTCCTGGTGGAGCTGCGCCACGTGATGGGCGAGGTAGCCGGTATGCGGCGCATGGGCGCGGCCGCGCTCGATCTCGCCTATGTGGCGGCTGGCCGTCTCGACGGCTTCTGGGAGGCCGACCTTTCGCCATGGGACATGGCGGCGGGCCTCATCCTCATCCGCGAGGCGGGCGGGTTCACCAGCGACATGAAGGGCACGACCGATATTTTCGGCAGCGGCAACGTGGTCGCCGGCAACGAACTCATCCACAAGGCGCTGATCGAGGTCGTCAACCGGCCGGTACCGACCCGCTGAGCGCTATCTGCGGGCAATAGTCCCGTGTTTTCCACGGCCTGCACACTTCAATTCGTCGCATTTTTCCACTAGCCTCCGGCCAATGGTACCCGGAGGCAAAAGGCATATCATGATGGATGCGAGGGTGGACGATCTGGACGAAGCGGAAGCGGACCGCGGCTACAACTACAAGCTCTCCAATCCCGTCCCCTTCCTCTGGACGATGGTGCTCTTCCTCATCATCGTCGGTTTTGTCTCCGCCATCCTCTACCGGCAGGCCGCGCATGCCTTCCAGACCAATCCGGGTCTCAACGGCCTCATCCTCGGCGTCCTCCTGATCGGCATCGTTCTCGTCTTCAACCAGGTGATCGGCCTCATTCCGGAGGTGCGCTGGTTCAATTCCTTCCGGGCTGCGGGCAGCGTCGAGAAGGCTGGGCGCGAACCCAGATTGCTTGCGCCGATGCGTTCGCTGATCGGCCGCCGCCAGACGCGGCTCTCGACCGCGGCCTTCCGCTCGATCCTCGATTCGATCGGCACCCGGCTCGACGAATCGCGGGACACGTCCCGCTATCTCATCGGTCTCCTGGTCTTCCTCGGCCTGCTCGGCACTTTCTGGGGCCTTATCCAGACCATCGGCTCGATCAGCAACGTCATCGGCGCGCTGGACCCTAATTCCGGTGAATCGAGCGACGTACTCGCGGCGATCAAGAGCGGGCTTGCCCAGCCGCTCTCCGGCATGGGCACGGCGTTCTCCTCCTCGCTGCTCGGCCTTTCGGGATCGCTGATCCTCGGCTTCCTCGATCTGCAGGCCGGCCGCGCGCAGAACCGCTTCTACACGGAACTCGAGAACTGGCTCTCCTCCGTGACCGATGTCGGTTCCGATCTGCCTTCCGCGCTCATCGAAACGGCGGGCGCCGCCGGTTCGACGGAAGATCTGCGGTTGGTGGCGGAGCAATTGCGCAAGCTTGCCGCCAGCCAGGCGGCGCTCGCCAAGAGCCAGGATGGGCCGCATAGCGACCGCTCGCTTGCCGCCATGGCCAATCTTGCCGAAGGCATTCAGGGCCTCGTGCGCAACATGCGCAACGAACAGCAGATGCTGCGCGACTGGATCGAGGCGCAGCAGGAGGAATCCAGGGCCCTGCGCCGGACCCTCGACCGGCTTTCCGACAAGATCGGGGGCAAGTAGGCGATGGCGCTCGCAAAGAACCGCCGTCGCGAGCGGGGTGTCGATTACTGGCCGGGTTTCGTGGACGCGCTTTCCACGCTGCTGCTCGCCATCATGTTCCTGCTCACCGTTTTCGTGCTGGCGCAGTATCTGCTCAGCCGCGAGATCAGCGGCCGCGACGCGGTTCTGAACCGGCTGAACAGCCAGATCGCCGAATTGACGGAGCTCCTGGCGCTCGAAAAGGGCAACAACCAGGACATGGAGGATATGCTGGCCACGCTGCAGTCCTCGCTTGCCACTTCGGAAAGCGAGCGTTCCCGCCTGCAGACCCTGCTCGACCAGGGCGCCGGCAGCAGCAACGCCGCCAATGCGCAGATCGGCGAGCTGACCGGCAAGCTCTCGGAAGAGCAGCAGGTGAGCGCGCGCGCCATGAACCAGATCGAGCTGCTCAACCAGCAGATCGCCGCGCTGCGCGCCCAGATCGCCGCTGTGGAGGCGGCCTTGCAGGCTTCCGAAGCGAAGGATCAGGCCTCTCAGACCCAGATCGCGGACCTCGGCAGACGCCTCAACGTGGCTCTTGCCCAGCGCGTGCAGGAGCTCAACCGCTACCGTTCCGATTTCTTCGGCCGGCTCAGGGAAATCCTCTCGGACCGCGAGAATATCCGCATCGTCGGCGACCGCTTCGTCTTCCAGTCGGAAGTGCTTTTCCCGCCAGGCGGCGATCAGCTCGATCCCGCAGGACAGGCGGAGATGGACAAGCTTGCCGTCGCGCTGCTCGACCTCGCCAAGGAAATTCCGCCCGAGATCAACTGGGTGCTGCGCGTCGACGGGCATACGGACAATGTCCAGCTTTCCGGCTCCGGCCGCTTCCGGGACAATTGGCAGCTTTCCTCGGCCCGCGCCACTTCGGTCGTCAAACACCTGATTTCCAAGGGGGTGCCGGCGAACCGCCTCGTGGCCGCGGGCTTCGGCGAATATCAGCCGATCGCCGAGGGCGACACGCCGGAGGCGCGTTCGCAGAACCGCCGCATCGAACTGAAGCTGACCGAGCGCTGAGCAAGAACCCATTCATGGCCAATCGCAAGCCGGACATGGCCGCCCTCCTGAAGGCGGTCGCCGAAAGCCCCAAGCGCGACAACAGCGCCTATCACAAGGCCATAGCCGAAGCCCGCGAAGCTTTCGAACAGGCGGAGGTGCTGCTCGGCGGACCGGTCGAAGTGCGGACCAAGACCAAGGTGAAGCGCAACGGCGAGTATGTCGTGAAGTGGACCTTCAAACCCGCAGAGTAACCGGTGGGCTTCAGAGAGCGGCGGCGCTCTGCCGTTCGATATCGTGGAACTGCAGCCGGGCGAGCTTGGCGTAGAGCCCGCCGGCGGCGACGAGGCTCTGATGAGTGCCTTCTTCGACGATGCGGCCATCATCCATAACCAGAATACGGTCCGCCTTCAGCACCGTCGCCAGGCGGTGGGCGATCACCAGCGTCGTGCGATCCCGCATAAGGCCATCCAGGGCTTTCTGCACCAGCGTCTCGCTTTCGGCATCGAGCGCGGAGGTCGCCTCGTCGAGCAGCAGCACCGGCGCGTTCTTGAGGATCGCCCGGGCGATTGCGATCCGCTGGCGCTGGCCGCCCGAAAGCGTGATGCCGCGTTCGCCGGCCACGGTGTCGTAGCCCCGGTCGAGCCTTGAGATGAACTCGTCCGCCTGTGCGGCGACGGCCGCGGCGCGCACGGTCTCGCGGCTTGCATCCGGGCGGCCGAAGGCGATGTTGTCGTGGATGGAGGCGGCGAAGATCGTCACGTCCTGGGGCACGATGGCGAGCCGCGAACGGAGATCGGAGAGCGCGGCCTGACGGAGATCGACGCCGTCGAGGCGCACGGCGCCGGCGGTCGGATCGTAGAAGCGCAGGAGCAGCGAGAGGATCGTGCTCTTGCCGGCGCCGGAGGGGCCGACGATCGCGACGGTCTCACCGGCTCGAATCCGGAAGGAAAGATCGTTGAGGGTGATGGCGCTGACGCGCGCCGGATAGGCGAAGGAGACGCCCTCGAACTCCACTTCGCCGCGTGCCGGGGAGGGGAGCGCGACCGGGTTCTCGGGATCGCGGACGGCAGGCACTTCGTGCAGCAGTTCGGTCAGCCGCTCGGCCGCGCCGCCCGCCTGGGAAAGCTCGCCCCATACCTCTGAAAGCTGGCCGAGAGAACTGGCGACGATGACTGAGTAGAGCACGAACTGACCGAGCGTGCCGGCGGTCATGGTGCCGGAAAGAACGCTTTGGGCGCCATACCAGAGGACGCCGACGATGCTGCCGAAGACGAGGAGGATGGCAAAGCCGGTCAGCAGCGCCCGCGCCCGGATGGCGGCGCGCGCTGCATCATAAGCTGCCTCCACGGCTCCGCCGTAGCGGCTTTCGGAAGCGGCCTCGCTACCGAAAGCCTGAACCGTCCGGGTCGCGCCGATGGTTTCGGCGGCGAAGGCGGAGGTTTCGGCAAGCGTATCCTGGGCCGCGCGCGAACGTCGGCGCACCGAGCGTCCGAAGGCGACGAGCGGAAAGACGATCAGCGGGATGGCGCCGAGCACGAGACCCGAGAGGCGCGGGCTCGTATAGATCATCATGCCCATCGCGCCGAGACAGAGAATCGTATTGCGAAGCGCCTGGGAGGCCGCCGAGCCGAAGGCCGACTTGATCTGTGTCGTATCCGCCGTCAGCCGGGAAACGATCTCGCCCGACTGGTTGACGTCGAAGAAGGAGGGCGAAAGCCGCGTCACATGGGCGAAGACCTCGCGGCGCAAATCCGCCACCACTCGCTCGCCGATGGTGATGACGTAATAATAGCGCATGGCACTGGCAACCGCGAGAAGGGCGGCGAGCGCCAGCAGCATGCCGAAATAGTTGTTGATGAAGCTGCCGTCGGCGGCGGCGAAGCCATGGTCCACCATGCGGCGCACGGCAAGCGGCAGCGCCAGTGTAGTCGCGGCGGCCAGTACCAGAAAGAAAACGGCGGCGGCGACCAGCCGGCGATAGCGGGCAAGATAGGGGAGGAGCCTTGCGAGCGGTTTCAGCGCCCTGCCTTTGTTTTCGGTTTCTTGGGCTTCGGCCAATTTTTCCCTCTGTTTTCCTTCGGCCGCTTCAAGGCCATACGGGTACTTGTACTTCCGGCGACCTTCCTGTATAGGCTCCGCATCGAATTGGGAAGCCGTGGCCGGATCGGTCTGCGGCTTCATTTATTGAAGAGGCTTCCCGCTCGCAATTGCGACAAATGGACCTCGTGAGAGCAGGATTATCGACATGAAGGCTGACATTCATCCCGACTACCACACGATCAAGGTCGTCATGACCGATGGTACCGAATACGAGACCCGCTCGACCTGGGGTTCGGAAGGCGCGACCATGAACCTTGAAATCGATCCGAAGTCCCATCCGGCCTGGACCGGCGGCAACCAGCAGCTCATGGACCGCGGCGGCCGCGTTTCCAAGTTCAACAAGCGTTTCGGTGGCCTCGGCCTCTGATTCCTTGTCTGGATCGAACGAACAAGGAGCCTGGCGCAAGCCGGGCTTTTTTGTTTTTGGGAATGCCAGCATGGGCGAGACGATCAGCTTTCCAAACTCCGAATTATACGTATAATCCGTTTTGTTGCATAAGGATACCCTGGATGGCTACGGTCGGTTCTCTCGAATTCCAACGCAAGTTCGGAGAATATCAGCATAAAGCGCAGCGGGAGCCGGTTGAGATCACTCGTCACGGCCGGCGTGAGTTCGTGCTCATGTCGGCGAGCCAATATGACTGGTTGAAAGCTGCGGCGCAGCGAGCCCATCGTACAGAGGACGCAACCGATATCGTCACCGAAGCGGTCGAGCGAGCTGAGATGGAACCCGAGCAAGCAAAGCTCGACGATCTCCTGAAGTAAGGTGATCCGGTGGGTTTGCCTGATCCCAAGCCGGGTCTTGTCGTTCGCTACGATTATGTATGGGTGCATGAAGCGGCGGCAGGACAGGATCGCCGCAAGGATCGCCCTACCTGTCTTGTGGCCGCCAGCGACAGTGCGGCTCGTCCGCGCTATGTCGTGCTGTTGCCGATAACCCATACGCCGCCATCGGGCGATACGATCGGAATTGAGATCCCCTCGAAGGTGAAGAGCGCGATCGGCCTGGACGATCTACCGAGCTGGGTCATCGTTTCGGAGTATAACGTTGACGAATGGCCGAATGGCGGCTTGTCGCAAGTGCCGAACCGAACCGGCGAATTCAGCTACGGGTTCATTCCGCCGGGTCTGTTCACGGCGATCAAAACCAAATTCCTGGAATTGGCAAAGTCGAAGAGAACCGCCGCTATACGCCGTTGAACTCTTGGGCCTACAGAAGCGGCTGCCGTTCTCTTCAATTTCCGAAGGCGGTGTGCAGCAGGCTGATCTGGGCGCGGACGCTGTTTTCGTTGTCCGGGATCACCGGAGCGTCGCCCGGGCGATAGATCTCGCGGTCGAGGAGAGCGATGCGGTTCTGCAGGCGCAGCGAGCGTTCGACGAGATCGCGGAAGCCTTCCGGCAGGTCGAGCCAGCCGGGCGCGCTGCGATCGACGTTGAAGCCGTCGAGGCGGACCTTGCTCTTTTCGGAAAGCACCTGCTCGCGACTCATCTCGCCATTGTTGACGGCGCGCTGCAGGAGCAGCCAGGAAGCCATCTGCATCAGGCGGGTGGTGAGGCGCATGGATTCAGCGGCATAGAGAACGGATGCCATGCGGGGCAGAACCTTGGAGGCGGCGCGCCCGGTGCCGTCGAGATAGCTCGCGGTCTCCTCGACCAGTGCCATGCCTTCGGAATAGAGCGCCTTGAACTGCGGGGAGGCAGCGGCGCGTCCAGCAAAGCTGATCGTGTTCAATCCCTGTTCTGACATGATTTCATTCCCGCTAACGCATCACATTCAGGCAATGGGGACGTCGGCAGAAGGTTCCCGTGCCGTTCTAATTGACCTGAACATGAGCCTTATAGCGGAAATCCGCAAGACGTTTCTTAAGGAAAGGTTAATACCCACAATTTCGGTGGGAACCATTAAAAGAAGAGCCGCAAAAGCGGCTCTCAAGGTAAAACAGGGAGAAAATCAGACCCATTCGCCGAACGGTGAAACTGTCTGAATCCAGAAGGTCTGGATGCCCCATGATATAGTCCATTAATGATTAATACGGGGTTAAGCCGGTTGCCGGTTTCACAGAATTCCCGGTTTGACGCAGGCTTTCAGCTCTTGAAGAAACTGTCCGCCGCGCGCCGGCCGGCCGTCTTGCGCTCCTTCTCCGCCTCCATCCGGAGGATTTCCTCCTTCAGGAACCCGATGCGGGTGTCGAGTTCGTCCACCGAGAGCATCGAAAGATCGGAGCCCAGTTCGTGGGCGGCAGGCTTTTTCGGTCTATCGTCATCGAGAAAGCTCATGCTGACTCTCCTGCGGTTGGTTCGTGTCCGTTGCGGCCTCCGTGTTGGCGCGCGGATCGAGCGACAGTCCTTCCGGCGTTCCCAGCGGTGTCGTCCCGGCGGGCGCGGTCGTGTAGGTGTCGCGCTCGTCCACCGGTACGGGGGGACGGGCGCGGCTGCGCAGGACCGCATAGGCCGACACTAGAATATGCGCACCGGCGGTAACTGCAAAGACCGCATGCGGCCCGAGCGAAGTCATCACCGGCCCGCCGAGACTGGGGCCGATGATCGTGCCTATGCCGAAGAGCAGCAGCAGCCCGCCCGAGACCTTCACGAAATCCTCCGGTGCGGCAAAGTCGTTGGCGTGCGCCACGGCGATTGGATAGAGCGCGTTGGCAGTCGCGCCGTAAAGGGCGACCAGAACGATGATGGCGTAGACGTTTACCGGCTGGAAAAGCACGAGGGCCAGCCCGGCGACTGCCGAGACGGCGGAAAGCCCCGCCAGCACATGGCGGCGGTCCATGCGGTCGGAAAGGCGGCCTGCGGGGAACTGCATGATGGCGCCCGCGAAAATGGTGATGCTGACCATGGCGGCGACCGCGCCGTGGTCCAGCCCCACACGCGTGGCGAAGACGGCGCCGAGCGTACCGTAGGCGCCGTTTGCGATGCCGATCAGGAGGATGCCGACAGAGGCGATGGGCGAATTGCGGAAGAGCGCCCTGAGATCAAGGTTAACGCGCTTCAGCGGCTGCGGGGAGGCGGCCTTGGAAAGCGTCGTCGGCAATTGCGCGACGCAATAGAGCATGCCGCAGACCATGAAGAGCAGCGGCGTGGAAACATCCGAGAAGGGCACCATGAGCTGCCCGCCGACCACACCAAACAGGGTGATGGAGATATAGAAGGAGAAGATCGTACCGCGACTCTCGTTGGTCGCCCGCTCGTTCAGCCAACTTTCGATGATCATCGAGGTGCCGGCCGTGCAGAAGCCGGTGATGGCGCGCAGCACCAGCCAGGAGGTCTGCTCGACGAAAATGCCGGTGATGAGCACGTTGAAGCAGATCAGCGCCAGGAAGCCGGAAAACGCCCGCACATGGCCTATACGCCGTACCACGCTCGGAGCCACGAAGCAGCCGAGCACGAAGCCTGCGGCCCAGGTGGTTCCGAGCAGGCCGAGAACATCGTTGGAGTAACCTTCCTGGGTGCCGCGGAGCGGCAGAAGCAATCCCTGGAGACCGTTGCCGAGGAAGAGAAAAAGTGTACCGGTGAGGAGGGCGAGGACTGGCAGCAGGTTTCGGCTCATTTCGATACTGTCTTTTTCTCTCGTACCGGTGATCAACCCTGAAAATGCAGGGCAGCGAGTAGCTATGTTGCCTTGTAGTAAAGCAGGCGTTAACGCAGTCCTCGGCGGATGTTCCCTTGCTGAGGCTATCTGTGGTGAAGTGCAAAAATGTCCAGCCTATGGCGGCGGGGCGAGGTTAAAAAGCGATGACGAAAACAATCTCGGTCCTGCTGATCCTGGCCATGCTGGTGCAGATCATCCGTCCGCTCGACCTGCCGGGCCTGAGGCGGCGGGGAGATTTCTGGAAGCTTGCGGTTTTCGCCTTCGCGATATGGGCGGTGGCGCTGCTGCTCAGGGAATTTACCTGATCACCAGTCGATAGCGCCGCGCATGGCGGAAACGCATCGGCCGGAAATGCTGACATCGCGGACGATGCCGCCCTGCTTTCTCACGTCGAGCTCGATGACGCTCGCGCGGCCCATCTCCACGCCCTGCTCGACGGTGATGTGGGTATCGAGATCCGCCTCCTCGGCAAGCGTCGCCAGATAGGCGGCAAGTGCTGCCGAAGCACTACCGGTCGCCGGGTCTTCCATCACGTTGTCGAGCGGCGCGAACATGCGGGCGCGCACCCGCCAGGGCTCCTGGCGGACATAGAGGAAAAGCGAAAAGTCCGTCACCTGGTGCCGGCCTGCCGCTTCGCGGAAGGCGGAAAGATCGGGGCACGCGGCACCAAGCGCCTCGAGACTGTCGATCTCGGCAAGCGCGAAGGGCAGGCCCACGGAGGCGAAGATCGGCGCGTGCGTTTGGGTCAGCACCATGGCGGGCTCGATCGAAGCGCAGCGGGCGATAAGATCGGGCGTCACCTCGTCGCCGACATCAAGAGGGCGCGGCGCGCGGATGGTGGCGCCGATGACGCGGCTTTCCTCCCGCAGGAGTTCGACCTCCACCAATCCCGCCAGTTCCTCGAAGCGCAGCCTGTCGCCAACCGGCGTGCCGAAGAGTTCGGGCCGCTGGCCGAGCACATAGGCGGTTCCGACATTCGGATGGCCGGCGAAGGGAACTTCCACCGTCGGCGTGAAGATGCGCACACAGGCGCTGTTTTCCGGATCTTCGGGCGGCAACACGAAAGTGGTTTCCGAATAGCCGAACTCCGCCGCGATCTTCTGCATGGCCTCGTCGCTAATGCCACGCGCATCGGTGATCACGGCAAGCGGATTGCCGCTGAAGCGTTCGGAGGTGAAGACATCGACGGTGACGTATTCGGCGGTCGGCATGGAGCCTCCTCTGAAGAGAGTATCGCGATTTAAACGCTTCGTCCCAGCGTCCACCAGCCAATGTTTTTGATCGCTCCATCAGCAAAACAGAAGCGACAGGAGGGCTTCGCGTCAGGCGAGGCCGTGGTCCTTCATTGCCTTCTGTTCGTCGGCGGTGACATAGGCGAAAATCTTCGGTTCGCCGCTCGCGATCGTGACGAAATAGAAATTGGTGAAGCGGATAGTGCCTGCCTTGCGCGCCTTGTTTTCGTAGGCGAATTCCCAATCGACCACCGCGACCGCATGAAGCTCGTCGAGCGGCGTGATTTGCAGACCCTGCAGCAGCATCCGCTTTCCGCCGACCTTTCGGTAATGTGCGAAGCCCTGGGGTATCACCGCCCTGAGCTTGTCGTCATTGGTGCCGGCGAACACGCCTTGCGGGGCCGAGCCGACGAAGTGTTCCGCAAAGGCGTCGGCAAGGCGATCGAAATCTGCCGCCTGCGGGTCCGTGAGAGCCTGGTCGCTGATCCGGCCGTAATCATCGAACAGGGCGCGGACCTGTGTGTTCAAGTCGCTCATGGTTCACCTCCTTCCCATGGAACGCCAGAGGTGCAATTAGGTTCGGAGGCGCAAAATGAAAGGCCGTGCCGGAGTGCCGGCACGGCCATCCCGCAGAGCGCGGACATGGCATATCGCCTGAGATTAACGATATGCTTTACAGCCGATCATCAGGACTTCTTGACGCTTGCGGCGTAGATTTGATCGATCGTTTCGGCCAGGCTCGCATCGAATTCTGCGTCACTCATCGTGACGCGCAGGTTTTCCGCCAAGGCGCGGGAGAAACTCGCGATCATGCCATGGTTATGGCCGAGCTTTTCGCAGGCTTCCGCGGTGCTGTAGCCGCCGGAAAGGGCGACGACGCGAACGACCGACTTATGAGCGATCAGAGGAGCGTAGAAATCGGCGACCGTCGGGATCGTCAATTTAAGCATGACTGTCTCGCCCGCGGGAAGCTTGTCGAGTTGTTGTGCAATCTCATCGCGCAAAATGGCTTCGGCCTGTTCCTTCGTCGGGCTCTTGATGGAAACTTCAGGCTCGATGATCGGCATGAGACCCTGGCCGATGATCCGGCGCGCCACCTCGAACTGCTGCTGCACGACGGCGGCGATCCCGGCCTTATCGGCGTGGCCGATCACCGAGCGCATCTTGGTTCCGAATATCCCCTTTTCGCGACCGCGGATCAGGAGAGTATCCAGATCGGGCATGGGCTTCATCGTTTGAACGCCGTTTTCTTCGGTGTTCAGGCCCTTGTCGACTTTGAGGAAGGGCACGACGCCCCGCTTTTCCCAGAGATAGGACGGAACAGCCTGACCATCGACGTCGCCGTCCATGGTCCGCTCGAACAGGATAGCGCCGATAACCTTGTCGCCCATGAAGGCGGGCGCGCTCATGATGCGGACGCGCATGGCGTGCACCAGGCGGAACATCTCCTCATCACCCTGATAGTCGGCATCGGATACGCCATAAAGGCGCAACGCTCCAGGTGTTGAACCACCGCTTTGGTCCAGCGCCGCAATAAATCCGGGCGCAGAACTCATCTTGTTCAACATCTTCGCGTCCACCATACTACACTCCTGTCCCTAAACTTGGCGCGAAACGCGCTCATCTCCCAATCTGACAATTCGCCGATAACAGAAGTTATAGAGAAGGAAAATCCTGCCTTAAACGACTGAAACGATTGAAATTATTTCAATCGTTTAAAACAAATAAATTTTTTAAAAGCTCTTGACCGGTTGACGCCCGGGCCTATGTCCGAGCGCCGTTTCCACCGAATCCGGCTCAGGCGTTCTTGGCGAGCACGGCCACGCCAGGCAGTTCCTTGCCTTCCATCCATTCCAGGAAAGCGCCCCCGGCTGTGGAAACATAGCTGAAATCGTCGGCCACGTCAGCATGATTGAGAGCTGCCACCGTATCGCCGCCGCCGGCGACCGAGATCAGCTTGCCCGCTTTCGTCTCTTCGGCCGCGTGTTCTGCGGCTGCGACCGTCGCCGCATCGAAGGGCTCGATTTCGAAAGCGCCGAGCGGACCGTTCCAGACGAGGGTATTGGCCCGGGAAATCCAGGAATTAATCGCCTCGATGGATTTCGGCCCCACATCCAGCACCATGGCGTCGGCGGGAATGGCATCGATGCTCACCACCTCGTTGGCGGCGCCCGCCTTGAACTCGCGTGCGACGACGCCATCCACCGGCAGGATGATGGCGCAGCCGGCGGATGCGGCCTCGATCATGATCTGTTTGGCGGTATCGGCAAGGTCGTGCTCGCAGAGCGATTTGCCCACATTGGTGCCGCGCGCGGCGATGAAGGTATTGGCCATGCCGCCGCCGATCACCAGCGCATCGACCTTCTTCACGAGGTTCGTAAGGAGGTCGATCTTGGTGGAAACCTTGGCGCCGCCGACGATCGCCACGACCGGATGGACCGGATTGCCGAGGCCCTTTTCCAAGGCCTCCAGCTCTTCCTGCATGGTGCGGCCGGCATAGGCCGGCAGATGGTGGGCAAGACCTTCGGTCGAGGCATGCGCGCGATGGGCGGCGGAAAAGGCGTCGTTGACGTAGATGTCGCCGTTCTTCGCCAGTTCTTTCGTGAAGGCGGGGTCGTTCTTCTCTTCACCCTTGTGGAAACGGGTGTTTTCCAGAAGCAGGATATCGCCGTCAGCCATCTTCGCGATTGCTTCCTCGGCGGCGGGGCCGATGCAATCGGAAGCGAAGAGAACCGCATGATCGAGCACCTGCTCGACAGTGGGGACGATCAGCGACAGCGACATGTCGGCAACGGGCTCACCCTTCGGACGGCCGAAATGGGCGAGCAGGATCACCTTGGCGCCCTTTTCAGACAATTCCAGGATGGTGGGCGCGACGCGCTCGATACGGGTCGTGTCCGTCACCTTGCCGTCGGCAACGGGAACGTTGAGATCGACGCGCACGAGCGCGCGCTTGCCTGCGATGTCGGAAAGGTCGTCGAGGGTCTTGAAGGCCGGCATGGCTGGATGCATCTCCTGGGAAGTGGTTGGAGCCGGACCATACTATGCCTGACCGGTGACGCAAGACTTAGAGTTTTAGGCGACGAACGCTTCTCTGATGTATGACGGCGAGGATGAGAATGCCGGAGCCGTCGATTTCGTAGAGGACGATATGGCTTCCGTGTTCATGCCGCCGGACGCCCTCGCCAATCTAGGTGGCGGGCCGTCCCATTCGCGGATTGTCTACCAAAAGCTGGAAGCAGTCCTCCATATCGTCCTTGTAAAGACGAGCCTGCCTCAACCCGAATTGCTCGATACCGTAGATGAAGATATCGAGGATTTCGCTTTCCGCCCTGGCGGTCAGCCGGTAGCTATTCACGAATACCCTCGCGGGTTGCCGCTATATGTTCGGCTTCTGCGAAAAGATCATCCAAGCTGCGGGCGCCGATTCCGCTGGCACGAGAATTTGCAACGAGCTGTCGAAGCTCATCCATGGTGAATTCGCGCCCGCGCCGCTCCCGGTCGCGGCGAACCAGATCGCGCACATAGTCGCTGGCGCTGGCATATTCACCTTTTTCAACTTGCGCCTCGATCCATTCCTTCATCGGATCGGGCAAGGAGACACGGTCATGGTTGCCATATCAAATCTCCTATTCCGTTGATCATGACATAAATAGGAAAAAATCACAAAAATTCTTATCGCAACCAATTAAACGGTGGTGCCGGGACCTTCCGGTGGACCGCCGGTTGCCGGTCTGCCTCTCTGCCTGCGCAGGAAATCGCGGACACGGTGGGCGATCTCGCGCATGTTGATAAAGATCGGCAGGTTGGTCGCGGGCTCGACCGGTTCCAGAGAGATGCCGATGCCGTGGATATTGTCGTGCTCGTCGAGTTCGCGGACGATCAGCACGATCGAGCCGAAACGCATGCGGTCGGCGTAATCCGCCTTGCCGCCGAGACGGTGGACCATCAGTTCCCCGACGGTCATGTCCTTTTCGGCAGGGGTGAGCAGGCCGGGGCCATAGGCCGCGTCGAGCTCCTTGGCGGGACCGGCCGGTGAAATCGAGAAGGCGCCGAAGAATTCGGTATCGTCCTCCTCCACCGGTACGCGGCTGGCAAAGAGCCGGTCGAGCAGGCGCGTATAGGCCGGCGAGACGAAGAGATAGACCTGATCGCCTTCGCGCAACCGGCCGGCATACTGATAGCGCATGCTCTTGCCGTCGCGGATGACGAGCGAGGGCATGGCCCAGCGCGGAATGCGCTCGCCGCTGAGAATGGGGCTGTCCTTCACGACGCGGTAGGAGATCAGCTCGTGATGGGCGGCGCCCGGCAGGTCGAGCTCCACCTTGTCTACCGCGCCCATCCTGGGCGGAGTGATGAGGCCGAGCCGTTGGGCCACCGGCTTGATCGTCCAGCCTTGCAGGAAGAGCGAGACAAGCACGATGATGAAGGCGGTGTTGAAGTAGATCACGCCGTTTTCGAGCCCGCCGATGACCGGCAGGATGGCGAGCAGAATGGAGACCGCGCCGCGCAGGCCGACCCAGGCGACGAAGCCTGTTTCCTGCTGCGTGAGGTCATAGGGCATCAGGCTGAGCCATACGGCGATCGGGCGGGCGACGAAGATCAGGAAAAGCGCTAGCGCCACCGCAGGCAGGATGATCGGCGGGAACTGCGAAGGCGTGGCGAGCAGGCCCAGCACGAGGAACATGATGATCTGCGCCAGCCAGGTAAGCCCCTCATGGAAACGGGCGATCGCCTGCTTGGCGAACATGCGGCGGTTGCCCGCATAGATACCGGCGACATAGACGGCAAGAAAGCCGCTGCCGCCGATCGCGCCGGTGAAGGCGAAGACGAGGAGTGCCAGCGTCAGCGCGAAGATCGGCGCGAGCCCGCGATCGGAGGTGAAGCGGTTCAGCACCCATACGATCATCATGCCGCCGAGCAGGCCGAAGATCATGCCGAGCCCCATTTCCTCGATGAAGAGAAACAGGAAGTGCAGGTCGAGCCCTCCGAAGCCCCGCCCCGACGCCAGCAGATCGACGAGGGCGATGGTGAGGAAGATCGCCATCGGGTCGTTGGTGCCGGATTCCACCTCCAGCGTGGAGCGCACCTTGTCGCGGATGTTGATGCCGCCGATGCGCAGCAGGAAGAAGACGGCCGCCGCATCCGTCGACGCGACGATGGAACCGAGCAGCAGGCCTTCGAGAAGCGAGAGCCCGAGAAGCAGCGAGGCGGCAAAGGCGAAGATGGCCGCCGTCACGAGCACGCCGACGGAGGCAAGCGTGAGCGCCGGCAGGGCGGCGATGCGGAAGGAGTGGATCGAAGTGCCGAAGCCGGAATCGAAGAGCACGATCGCCAGCGCCAGGGAGCCCAGCATGTAGGAGAAGGGGAAATTGTCGAATTGGATGCCGAGGCCATCGACGCCGGCGATCAGCCCGATCGACAGGAAGATGAGCAGCAGCGGCGCGCCGAAGCGGTAGGCGAGCAAGCTCGAGAATGCGGCCGCCAGCACCAGGATCGTGCCGACCAAGAGGATGATGTAGAATGCCTCCACGAAGCCGTTCCTTCCTTCACACACAGCCCATGCCGTCCGCACGATTCCCGCCTCCCAGCACCCGCCAATGGCGGGCACCGTGCCGTTGTCGCCGGGCGACGCTGAGGTATGAGGCGGATTCCGGCGGGAGCGCCGGGGAATCGGACAATGACCTGATTAGGCAGGAACAATTCCGGCAAGAGAAGGGCAGGCAACGAAAAAGAAGAGCGGGCCGGAGATTTTCCGGCCCGCTCTTCTTTACTGGATGAAATTGCCCCCCACCCTAACCCTCTCCCCGCTTGCGGGGAGAGGGGACGTGCCACACTCGACGTTGCGGATATGGCGGACCATCGAGGCGTATGTCCTTCTCCCCGTCAGAACGGGGAGAAGGTGCCGGCAGGCGGATGAGGGGCAATCGATAGGAAGGATCAGATCAGCTTCGCGAAAGCGACCGCGGTGTCGTTCATGCGGTTGGAGAAGCCCCATTCGTTGTCGTACCAGGTGAGGATACGCACGAAGTTGCCTTCCATGACCTTGGTCTGGTCGATCGCGAAGATCGAGGAGTGGTTGTCGTGGTTGAAGTCGCGGGAGACGAGCGGCTCTTCCGTGTAGCCGAGGACGCCCTTCAGCTTGCCGTTGGCGGCGGCCTTGATGGTCTCGTTGATTTCCTGGACCGTGGTTGCCTTCTTGGCGACGAACTTGAAGTCGACGACCGAGACGTTCGGGGTCGGAACGCGGATCGACGTGCCGTCGAGCTTGCCCTTGAGGTGCGGCAGGACGAGGCCGACGGCCTTGGCGGCGCCGGTGGAGGTCGGGATCATCGACAGAGCGGCAGCGCGGGCGCGGTACAGATCCTTGTGCATCTGGTCGAGCGAGGGCTGATCGTTCGTGTAGGAGTGGATCGTGGTCATGAAGCCGTGGTCGATGCCCACTGCGTCGTCAAGAACCTTCACGACCGGAACCAGGCAGTTCGTGGTGCAGGACGCATTGGAGATGACCATGTGCTCGCTGGTGAGCTGGTCATGGTTGACGCCATAGACGACCGTCAGGTCAGCGCCTTCGGCCGGGGCCGAGACGAGGACGCGCTTGGCGCCGGCGGTCAGGTGTGCTGCGGCCTTTTCACGCGCGGTGAAGATGCCCGTGCATTCCATCGCGATATCGACGCCGAGTTCCCTGTGCGGCAGGGTTGCCGGGTCCTTGATCGCGGTGACCTTGATCGGCCTGCCGTTGTTGATGGTGATGGTGTCGCCCTCGACCTTCACCTCGGCCGGGAAACGACCGTGGATGGAGTCGTAGCGCAGCAGGTGAGCATTGGTCTCGACGGGGCCGAGATCGTTGATGGACACCACTACGATGTCGGTGCGGCCGGATTCGACGATGGCGCGCAGGATGTTGCGGCCGATGCGGCCGAAGCCGTTGATGCTCACTTTCACAGTCATTTCACAAACTCCCGCTTGTTCTCAAATCTTCACGTTGTTGCGTCAGCCGAGACGCTGTTCAGCAGCGGCGACAACCGCTTCCGCGGTGATGCCGAAGTGCTTGAACAGCTCCTTGGCGGGGCCGGAGGCGCCGAAGGACTTCATGCCGATGAAGACGCCGTCGGAGCCGATGATGTGGTCCCAGCCCTCACGGACGGCAGCCTCTACGGCAATCTTGACCGGCGCATGGCCGATGATCGCCTCGATATAATCTTCCGATTGTTCGGCGAAGAGCTCGACGCAGGGCACGGAGACGACGCGCGTCGGGATGCCCTTCTGCTCCAGCACGCCCTGAGCCTTGATGGCGATCTCGACTTCCGAGCCGGAAGCGAAGATCGAAACCTTGGCATCGCTTGCCGAAATCAGCTCGTAGGCGCCATAGGCGCAGAGGTTCTTCTCTTCGTATTCCTTGCGCGCCGGCGTCAGGTTCTGGCGGGTGAGAGCCAGGCCGGACGGGCGGTGCTTCTCCTTCAGCGCGAGCTGCCAGCATTCCGCCGTTTCGGTCTCGTCGGCCGGGCGGAAGAGGAGCAGGTTGGGGATGGCGCGGAGTGCCGCCAGATGCTCGACCGGCTGGTGGGTCGGGCCGTCTTCGCCGACGCCGATGGAATCATGCGTCCAGACGTGGACGACGCGGATGCCCATGAGTGCGGCGAGGCGAACCGAGGGACGGCAGTAATCGGAGAAGATTAGGAAGCCGCCGGAATAGGGGATGAGGCCGCCGTGAAGCGCGATGCCGTTCATGGCGGCGGCCATGGCATGCTCGCGGATGCCCCAATGCACGTAGCGGCCGGTGAAATCGGTCGGGGTGATCGACTTCATCTGGCTGGTCTTGGTGTTGTTGGACGGCGTCAGATCCGCCGATCCGCCGATCGTCTCGGTGACGATGCTGTTGATGATCTCGAGCGTGTCCTCGGACGCCTTGCGGGTGGCGACCGTCGGGTTGTTCTCGGCGACCTTCTTCTTGAAGGCGTCAATGGCGCTGTCGAAGCCGCCCGGCAGGTCGCCGGCGAAGCGCCGCACGAATTCCGCCTTCTTCTCCGGGGCGGTGGCGGCAAGGCGCTCTTCCCATTCCTTGCGGGCCTTGGTGGAGCGCAGACCGGCGAGGCGCCAGGCATCCAGCACGTCGGCGGGAACGGTGAAGGCTTCCGCCTCCCAGTTCAGCGCCTTGCGGGTGGCGGCGATTTCTTCCGCACCGAGCGGCGCGCCGTGGACCTTGTGGGTGCCGGCCTTGTTCGGAGCGCCGAAGCCGATGACGGTCTTGCAGGCGATGAAGGTCGGGCGATCCGATTTCTGCGCCTCTTCGATCGCGGCCGCGATCTGGTCGATGTCGTGGCCGTCGATGGCGATCGTGTTCCAGTTGGCGGCCTTGAAGCGGGCGACCTGGTCGGTCGAGTCGGCCAGCGAAACGGCGCCGTCGATGGTGATGGAGTTGTTGTCCCAGAAGAGGACGAGCTTGTTGAGCTTCAGGTGGCCGGCGAGCGTGATCGCCTCCTGGCTGATGCCTTCCATGAGGCAGCCGTCGCCGCACAGCGCATAGGTATGGTGGCTCTGCAGATCGCTGCCGAATTCGGTTTCGAGCTTGCGCTCGGCGATCGCCATGCCGACGGCGTTGGCAATGCCCTGGCCGAGCGGACCCGTGGTGGTCTCGATGCCCGAGGCGTGGCCGTATTCCGGATGGCCGGCGGTCTTCGAACCGAGCTGGCGGAACTGCTTCAGATCCTCGATCGTCATATCCTCGTAGCCGGTGAGGTAGAGGAGAGAATAGAGCAGCATCGAGCCGTGGCCGGCGGACAGAACGAAGCGGTCGCGATCGGGCCAGAGCGGGTTCTTCGGGTCGAATTTCAGGTAGCGCGTGAAGAGAACCGTCGCGATGTCGGCCGCGCCCATCGGAAGGCCGGGATGGCCGGAATTGGCCTTTTCCACAGCATCCATGGCAAGGAATCGGATCGCATTCGCCATCCGGTTATGTTTGTCGCGAGAGGTCATGGCTAATCCGTTTTTCCGGTGTCGATCACGGTCTGGGAGAGGACCGTATGAAAGCGGGTGATCCTTAGCAGGTGCAACGCGCAAGTCAATAAAACTGCGCCCCGGAAAAGGGCCTCTTGGCCAACAATCCCGCAGCCTGCTTGAATTATGAGCAGGCATGGCGAGTGCTTGCAATACTTCGAAAAAAGCGGTGATCCACAGGTAGGACAGGCACTTAACCGCGGGTTTGTTGACCGGTTTCGTGACGGGGACTAGTCTCGCGTCATGTCGGAAAGGGCGGCTTCACGATTCGGCCAGCCCTCGGTGCCAGCAGCGGAAAAAAGTGGATGCCCGCGGAAAAGACGGTGGAGCAGGCGATTTCGGAACTCAAGGCAGCAATCGGGGGCCTGGAGAACGCCGTCGATATGCGCATCGAGCGACAGCGCATGAACAGCGATGTCGAGGGCGAGGTAAAGCGGGTGCATGCCGACCGGGCAAGGCTCGCACAGGAACTCGACCAGTCGCAATTCAGGGCGAACCGTCTGGAAGAGGTCAACCGGGAGGTTTCCCGGCGGTTGGTGACGGCGATGGAGACGATCCGCGCCGTGCTGGATCGTTAAACGAGGATATGGGATGGCCCAGGTTACGGTGACGATCGACGGCAAGGCCTATCGCATGGCCTGCGAGGAGGGGCAGGAGAATCACCTGGCCGAACTCGCCGATCGCTTCGACAGCTATGTGGGTCATCTCAAGGGGCAGTTCGGAGAAATCGGCGATCTGCGCATCACGGTGATGGCCGGCATCATGATCATGGACGAGCTTTCGGAAATGACGCGCAAGATCGCGGCGCTGGAAGGCGAGATCGCTTCGCTCGCGTCCAATCGCGACGGCGCCCTGGAAGTGCAGCAGCGCAGCGACGAGGCCGTGGCGCTGGCGCTCAGCGACCTCGCCGTGCGGCTCAACGGGCTGACGGCCAAGCTCAACGGCCGTGTTGCCGCAACGGTCAATTGATCCGGCCATGAGGAAAAATCAATAGGCGCCACTGGCGCAAATCAAGCTTCGCCCTTATATTGCGAACGCGGTCTGCGCCTCTCGACAGGAACCACAATCCCTGGGGCCATACTCGATCCAAAGGGAGCTGTCCCTGACCAGGCCCGTGGGCTTGGACACACGGTGCCCACCTACGTTTGTAGGCGCCCAGGATCGTAAATCTCCATCGGTTGCCGTGGATCGCGCTTTCTTCTTTTTCGAGTTTCGTGAGGCCGTGGCATCCTCCTTTCACGGCGTCCGCGAACCGGCTGTGCCGTCGGGTTTCACCGGCTTGAGGCATTATCTCCCAAACATTCCTTCCGCTTTTTGTTCCAAGCATTGCATTGGCCGGGTTGCCCCCCTATGATCGGGCCCGAGTGAAGGTGCATAGCTCCGAAAACCGGCTCCGGTTTTCTGAACTGTGCGCGAAACATCGTTTCCAGGATTGCCCGCCGTTTTGCAGCGGCATGGCCTTCGAAGCGGTGAACTGTTTCGTGCGCAGGATATTGTCCCAGCTAAAGAGCTTCTCTTGTTAACTGAAATATTCATCGTCATTGCTCTCACCGTTTTGAACGGTGTCCTCGCAATGTCGGAACTTGCCGTCGTCTCATCCCGCCCCATACGTCTGAAAGTCATGGCCGAGCAGGGCAACCGGGGGGCGGCGACCGCCATACGGCTTGCGGAAGATCCGGGCCGCTTTCTTTCCAGTGTTCAGATCGGCATTACCCTCGTCGGCATTCTGTCCGGCGCCTTCTCGGGCGCGACGCTTGGCGCCCGCTTCAGCAACTGGCTGCAGGTCCAGGGCCTTTCGACAAGCGCGGCGGATGCGCTCGGCGTCGGCTCGGTCGTGGTCGCCATCACCTATCTCTCGTTGATCGTCGGCGAACTCGTGCCGAAGCAGATCGCGTTGCGCGCACCGGAGGCGGTCGCGGCGCGTGTCGCACCCGCCATGAAATTGCTCGCGACATTCGCAGCGCCGATCGTCTGGTTCCTCGACGTTTCCGGCCGGACAG
Source organism: Rhizobium sp. LC145 (assembly GCF_001005825.1). Taxonomy (GTDB): domain Bacteria; phylum Pseudomonadota; class Alphaproteobacteria; order Rhizobiales; family Rhizobiaceae; genus Neorhizobium. Next base: position 259,498 of record NZ_LBHV01000004.1, on the reverse strand, counting down.
TGCTGCGACTTCTGGGGCAGAGGGGGGAGACCGGCGACCGGGTGACGGACGAGGAGATCCGCACCGTGCTTGCCGAGGCGCAGAGCGCCGGCGTGATCGAGAACGAGGAATCGGCGATGATCTCGGGCGTCATGCGGCTTGCCGACCGTACCGCGCGCGGCCTGATGACGCCGCGTCGCGACGTCGAGGTGGTCGATACCGAGGACGATCCGGAAGAACTCCGGACGCAGCTCAGGGCGACGACCCGTTCCCGCCTGCCGGTGCGCAAGGGCAGTTCCGACGAAATCGTTGGCGTGCTTTTCGTCAAGGATGCCTATGATTTCATGGCCGGCGGCAAGCTGTTCGATATCAAGAACATCATGCGCGACGCGCCGGTGGTCTCGGATCTGACCGGGGCGCTCGACGTGATCCAGGCGCTTCGGCGCGCGCCGGCCCATATGGTGCTGGTCTATGACGAATACGGCCATTTCGAAGGCATCATCACCTCCGGCGACGTGCTGGAGGCCATTACCGGCGTCTTCCAGGAAGACGAGGAGCAGGAGCCTGCCATCGTGCCGCGCGATGACGGTTCGTTCCTGATTGCCGGCTGGATGCCGGTCGACGAGTTCTCCGACCAGATGGGCTTCTCGCTGGGCAATGATCCTGACTACGAGACGGTCGCCGGCTTCGTGCTGGACGAGTTGAAGCATATTCCCGAACTCGGCGAGAGCTTCGTAAAGGACGGCTGGTGCTTCGAGGTGATCGATCTCGACGGACGCCGCATCGACAAATTGCTCGTGCGGCGGGCGGACGACTGATGACGGAGAGCCGCAGGAAGGCAGCCTTGAGGGAGGGGCGACTTGCCGCGCGCGACGCGATCCCGCCCGAAGAGCGCATCGAAAAGAGCCTTGCCATGGTGGCTTTCGGGCAGGAGGTAGTCGAGATCCGTCCGGGCACGATCGTTTCCGCCTTCCTTCCCATACGTTCGGAGGCCGACATTCGGCCTCTGATGGCTCTCTTGAGGGATCGCGGCGCGCGTATCTGCGTTCCCGTCATCCTGGACAAGCAGACCATCGTCTTCCGCGAACTCATCCGCGGCGCGGAACTGGTGAAGGGCGTTTTCGGCACTTCAGGGCCCGGACCGGAGGCGCCGGAACTCGAGCCCGACATCATGCTCGTGCCCCTTTCGGCCTTCGACGCGGTGGGTCATCGGATCGGCTACGGGGGTGGTTATTACGACCGCGCCATCCGGCGGCTGCACGAAAAAGGCCGGGACCCGCTGCTGATCGGGATTGCATTCGATTGCCAGGAGGTGGCATTTGTGCCCGCTGAAGATCACGACGTCAGATTGAATGCCGTCCTGACCGAAAGCGGTTTCCGGCCTTTCAGCCGGTAGATTGGATTGATATGCGTCTTTTATTCCTGGGGGACATGGTGGGCAAGACCGGCCGCACGGCGGTCTGGGAAAAGCTCCCCGGCCTCGTCTCCGACCTGAAGCTGGACTTCGTCATCGTCAACGGCGAGAACGCCGCCGGCGGCTTCGGCATCACCGAGGAAATCTTCCTCGAGACGGTCAATGCCGGTGCGGACGTGGTGACGACCGGCAACCACGTCTGGGACCAGAAGGAGGCGGTCTCCTTTTCCGAGCGGCACGACCAGTTCCTGAGACCTGCGAACTATCCGGCCGGAACGCCGGGCAGGGGTTCGGGCATCTATTATGCCCGCAACGGCGCCCGCGTGCTGGTCGCCAACATCATGGGGCGCGTCTTCATGCATCCCGAACTCGACGATCCCTTCAAGTCAGCCGAAGCGATCCTCGCCGCGTGCCCCTTGAAGGAGCAGGCGGATGCGATCGTCTTCGATTTCCATGCGGAGGCCACGAGCGAGAAGCAATGCTTCGGGCATTTCGTCGACGGCCGCGCCAGCCTGGTGGTGGGAACGCACACGCATGTGCCGACCGCCGATTGCCAGATCCTGAACGGCGGCACGGGCTACATGACCGATGCGGGCATGTGCGGCGATTACGACTCTTCTCTCGGCATGGACAAGGAGGAGCCGCTGAACCGCTTCATCTCGAAGATGCCGAAGGGGCGTTTCGAAGCCGCGACCGGCCCGGCCACAATCTGTGGGCTCGGGATCGAGATTTCCGATTCAACCGGACTTGCGGAAAAGATCGCGCCGCTGAGGATCGGCCCGAGGCTTTCGGAGAGCATTCCGGACTTCTGGAACTGACACCGCTTGCGGGTACGCCACCGCTGAAATGACGGAAATGTGAGGCCCGGCCGGCGAAAACCGGCTGGACCGGGTTTTCGCATTGCCGCATCTTCTTGGCCGTTGAATGGACTTGAGGGTGGCATGATGCTGCGGACCGTCGCATTCGCATTTTCCGGTTTTCTTCTCTTCGCAGCGGCGGCCAGCGCGCAGGATGCGCCCGTCAGCCAGTGCCATGCAATCGCCAGCAAGCTTCCCGACGTCACCTTCGCGAGCCTCAAACCGGCCGATCTCCTGCTGGCGCAAGCGAAGAGCGATGACGCGCTTTCGGCCAGAGAGGAAGTCAGGATCACCTTCGTCGGCCATTCGACCTATTTCATCGAATCCCCCGGCGGCGTCGGGATCGCGACGGATTACAGCGGCGCATATCAGCCCGATCGTCTTCCAGACGTGGTGACGATGAACAAGGCGCATTCGACGCATTACACCCTCAACCCCGATCCCGAGATCGAACATGTGTTGCATGGATGGAGCGATGTGCCGGGAGAAATGGCCAAGCATAACCTGGCGGTGGGGGATGCCTATATCCGCAACGTCACCACCGACATCCGCTCATGGGGCGGCGATTTCGAGGAGAACGGCAATTCGATCTTCATCTTCGAGATCGCCGGCCTGTGCATTGGCCATCTCGGGCATCTGCATCACGAATTGACCGACGACCACTATACCGAGATCGGCCGCCTCGACGTTCTCATGGTGCCGGTCGACGGCGGGCTCACCATGGGTGCGGACAGCATGAGCCGCGTCGTGCAGCGGCTGCGCTCGGCGCTCATCCTGCCCATGCACCGCTGGGGACCGCCGCTCGACCGCTTCCTCTCGATGTTCGACGGCAGGTTCGACATCGCCCATGCGAGCGAACGCACGCTTCGCGTTTCGCTGCGCACGCTGCCCAGGAAGCCGACGATCATGGTGCCGCAGGGCCTTTGAGGCCCTAGCGTCTGCCTTCGCCCCGCCAGCAAAAGCATCGAATGCTCTTGAACGGGCAGCCCTTCGAAATTATAAGGCGCCCATTCCAGAACAAGCCGAAGCTAAAACATCAGGGGTGCCATGGCTGGCCATTCACAGTTCAAGAACATCATGCACCGCAAGGGTCGCCAGGATTCGATCCGGTCCAAGCTGTTCTCCAAGCTTGCGCGCGAAATCACCGTTGCGGCAAAGGCGGGTCTGCCCGACCCGACCATGAATGCGGCTTTGCGTCTGGCGGTTCAGAACGCCAAGGCGCAGTCCATGCCGAAGGACAATATCGATCGCGCCATCAAGAAGGCATCCGGTGCCGACGCCGAGACCTATGATGCGGTCCGCTACGAGGGTTACGGCCCGGGCGGCACGGCCGTCATCGTCGAGGCGCTGACCGACAACCGCAACCGCACGGCTTCGAATGTCCGCTCGATCTTCTCCAAGGCGGGCGGCGCGCTCGGCGAAACCGGATCGGTTTCCTTCTCCTTCGACCATGTGGGCGAGATCACCTACAAGCCCTCCGCCGGCGATGCCGACACGGTGATGGAAGCAGCGATCGAGGCCGGCGCCGACGACGTGACCTCCGACGAAGACGGCCACACCATTATCTGCGAGTTCGAAAGCCTCGGCGAAGTTTCCAAGGCGCTTGAAGCCACGCTCGGCGAGGCCGAAACGGTCAAGGCGATCTGGAGGCCGCAGAACACCATCGAGGTGGACGAGGAAAAAGCCCAGTCGCTGATGAAGCTCATCGACAATCTCGAGGACGACGACGACGTGCAGAACGTCTATTCGAACTTCGAGGTTTCCGACGAGGTCATGGCCAAGCTCTCGGCCTAATTTTTCCCCTCCCCAACCCCTCCCCATAAGGGGGAGGGGCTAATCCGTCGAACCCTGCTGGGGTGCGGCGAATTTTCTCCCCCCTTGTGGGGGAGATGGCCGGCAGGCCAGAGGGGGTAGTGCTATGCTTCCACCTTCTCCATCATCGGCAGGGTTGCAAACAGCTCGACCGACCTCAGTCGCGCCTCAATGTCGTGGATCGGCATCGAGATGATGAGTTCGTCCGCTTCCGTTTCCTTCAGGAAATCCGTGAGCTTCGCCTCGATCGTGGAAACCGAGCCCACCGCGGCATAGCGAAGCGTATGCTCGACGCTCAGCTTCTCCATCGGCGTCCAGAGGCCTTCCATGCTGTCGACCGGTTTCGGGAAGCGCGTGCGGATGTTCTTGCGAAGGTTCACGAATTGCTGCTGCGACGAGGTGAAGAGCCGGTCGGCTTCCGCGTCCGTTTCTGCCGCAGCGCCCATCACGCCCACCATGACATAGGGTTTGTCCAGCGACGCGGAGGGCTGAAAGCGGTCGCGATAGATGGAAATGGCGTCGATCAGCATGTCCGGCGCGAAATGCGAGGCGAAGGCGTATGGGAGGCCCAGGGCCGCGGCGAGATGGGCGCTGTAGAGGCTCGAGCCCAGGAGCCAGATCGGAACCTGGCTGTTCATTCCGGGTACGGCCAGGATAGGCTGATTTTCCTCCGGCGCCCCAAGAAGGCGCTGCAATTCGACGATGTCATGCGGGAAGTTTTCCGCGCCGGATTCCAGGTTACGGCGCAGGGCCTGGGCGGTGCGCATGTCGGTTCCGGGAGCCCGGCCGAGGCCGAGATCGACGCGACCGGGAAGGAGCGCTTCCAGCGTGCCGAACTGCTCGGCGATCACCAGCGGCGAATGGTTCGGCAGCATGATGCCGCCGGAGCCGACGCGGATGGTCTTCGTCGCCGCGCCCAGATGGGCGATGACCAGAGAGGTCGCGGCACTGGCAATGCCCGGCATGCCGTGATGCTCGGCAAGCCAGACGCGCTTATATCCCTGTTCTTCGGCCTTGATCGCCATGCGGCGGGATTGTTCGAGGGCATCGCGCGCGGAATGGTCTTCACCGATCGGTGAAAGATCGAGAATGGAGAAGGGGATCATCGGCATGTCCAATAGGGCGGTTGAGGGGCGGGATTGTTCGCCCCTCATGTAGGCACTCGCCGGCGAAATGCGACCCCTCCGCCAATCACCGGAAACAGGCCGGCCTGACGCTGCCGCTCATGATTTGACGAGGCGCAGATGCGTGCCCGGCCGCGATGGCGTCGGAGGTTGCGGCGTCAGAACGGTGACGGGAATGTACCGTCCGGCCTGCTGGCCGATTGCCGCGATCTCCCGATCCATCCGGTCGAGGATCATCCTCAGCGCGTGTTCGCCGGCATTTCCCTGGCGGCTTGCCCTGGCAAGCTCGGAAAGATCGGCCTGCAAGGCGGAGGCCGCGTCGGCCTCGATGACCGCGCCCGTCGCGAGATCGCGGACATGCTCGTCCAGAGCATCGACATAGAGGGAGATGGCGGCGATCTCGCGGCCTGTCCGCTCGGCGCGATCTCGGGCGAGGGTTGCCGCTTGCGCCGACCCAGCCACGGCCGCCGAGAGCATGCCTGCCGTGGCTGCAAGACCTTCGGCCAGCGCGCGAAGTTCCTTGCCGTTGGCCTCGTTTCCTGCCTTCGATGCCAGTTTCCCGGCCTCGCCGGCGGTCTGCTCGATCGCGGCGACCAGCGGCGTCAGATCAAGCGTTGCTTCTTCTGCGTTGCCGAGCGCCGCAAGGGAAGCCTCACAGGCCTGCCGGGGCTCGCGCATGTCGAGCCGTGCGTTATGGGCGATCGCGCCCGCATGCTCAGCCTGGGTCTTCTGCCGTCCGGCGGTCAGCGCGAGCTCGCTCGCTTCGGCGAAGGCTTTGGTCAGCATCGAAGCCTGGGCGGCTGCCGCATCGGCCCGGCCTTCCAGCTCCTGGCGTAGGTTATAGGAGGCATCGCGCAGGAGATCGGATCTTTCCGCCACCGCCTCCATGCTGCCTGCGATCATGCGCAGGCTTCGGTTGAAATCGTTGCGAAGCCCTTCGTAGGCTCTCGGGAAGGGCGTTTCGATGACGTGGGAGAGATCGCCGGAGGCGAGGCTGCGCAAGCCCGCATCCAGCGCGCTGACGACGCTGCGCAGGTTCTGCACCTCGATCTCGATGTTCTCGCGATCCTTCAGCATGGTCGGCTCTCCTGGCATCTCGGGCCCGCATTTCGTCGAAGCGGAATGCGGAAAGGAAGAGGTCGTTGCATCGGCTAAGACCGTTCTCCCCGAAACCTTGGCCGGAGACTTAACAAGCGGTTAACCTAAATCGGGCGCATGCGTCGTTTTTGTTTTGTTCACATTCTCGTGGCACTTGCCGATGCCGAAAGGTAGGGTAAGGCATGACAGAGACGATTCGCATCATCGGCATAGATCCGGGCCTCCGGCGCACCGGCTGGGGCGTCATCGAGACGCTCGGCAACAGCTTGCGCTTCGTCGCTTCGGGCACCGTCATTTCCGATGGCGACATGGATCTCGCCTCCCGCCTTTGCCAGCTCCATGACGGGCTTGCCGAGGTGGTGCACGCCTACCAGCCGGACGAGGCGGCGGTGGAGCAGACCTTCGTCAACAAGGATGCCGTCGCCACGCTGAAGCTCGGCCAGGCGAGGGGGATCGCCATGCTGGTGCCGGCGCGGGCCGGATTGCCGGTTTCCGAATACGCCCCGAACGCGGTGAAGAAGTCGGTGATCGGTGTCGGCCACGGGGAAAAGCAGCAGATCCACATGATGCTGAAGATCCTGATGCCGAAGGCGACATTCACCGGCAACGACGCAGCCGACGCATTGGCCATCGCCATCTGCCACGCGCATCATCGGGGCGGCCAGCGAATGCGCGCGGTGCTCGCCGGCTAGTTTGTTCTTGACTTGTTCTTAATGTAAGGATATTTCTTACTCGTATTACGGAGGGCGTGATGCGAGTGACATCGAAAGGCCAAGTGACCATACCACGGGATCTGCGCGAGCTCGCCGGGATCGAAACCAACAGCGAGGTGGTCTTTGCCATGGAAGGCGGGAAGATTACCATTGTTCCGAAGGTGGATCGGCGAATGGCGGCCGACCGGCAGCGACTCGATCGCTTCATGCAGGCGCTTCGCAGGGTGGAGGGAACCGGCGATCAGGCTGTGGATGCGGACGCATTGATGCGCATCACGCGGGACCGTGATTAACCGGTGGCGACGCTCGTCGATACGAATGTGCTGGTCGATGTCGCCGTTCGCGACCCGGACTGGCATTCATGGTCGCTCAACCAGTTGTTTGCTGCGGCCGGGCGCGGCGCCGTCATCATAAACCAGATCATCTACTCCGAATTCTCCTATCGCTACGACGATCCCGACGAGGTTGAGAGGCTGCTTCCCGAAACCGAGTTTCTGCGCGAAGGTCTGCCCTGGCCCGCTGCATTCGCGGCGGCACAGGCGTTCCGGCTCTATCGGGCGGGAGGGGGCAAGAAGGAGCGGGTGCTTCCGGATTTCCTGATCGGTGCCCATGCGGCCATCCGGGGATATCCGATCCTCACGCGCGACCCTTCCGGATACCGCAGCTATTTCCCCATGGTCGAGCTGATCACGCCGGAAACCCACCCCATGAAGGACCTGACCAGATGATCGGCAAGCTCAAAGGCACCATCGACGAGATCGGCGAGGACTACCTGCTCGTGGACGTGCATGGCGTCTGTTACGAAGCCTTCTGCTCGGGACGCACGCTTTCGAAGATAGGGTCGGTGGGCGAGGCGGTGGTGCTGTTCATCGAGACCTATGTGCGCGAGGACCAGTTCAAGCTCTTCGGTTTCGCCTCGGCTCTGGAGCGCGAATGGTTCAACTTGCTTCAGAGCGTACAGGGGGTCGGCGCCAAGGTGGCGCTTGCGGTGCTCTCGACGCTGACGCCTTCCGAGCTCGCCAATGCCATTGCCTTGCAGGATAAGGCTACAGTCGCCCGTGCGCCGGGGGTAGGGCCGAAGGTCGCGGTGCGCATCGTCACCGAACTGAAGAACAAGGCGCCCGCCTTTGCAGGGGATGCCGCCGCCAATATCGGCATCAAGCAGGAACTCGGCGAAGGGGTGGCCGCCGCGCCCGTCGCGGATGCTGTCTCGGCGCTTACCAATCTCGGCTACTCGCGCGACCAGGCCGCAAATGCGGTCGCTGCGGCGTTGAAGAACGGGGGTGAAGAGGCCGACAGCGCCAAGCTGATCCGGCTGGGGCTGAAAGAGCTGGCGCGATAGAAGGATTGCAAAGGGTATGCTGCCTTACTATTCTAAAAATGTAAGGCGAGGCGGAGCGGAGCTGTAAGATGGGCTTCAATATCACGATCACATCCAAGGGGCAGATGACCATCCCGAAGGACCTGCGCGATCAACTGAAGGTCAAGCCGGGTGACAAGTGTTATGCCTGGGTTCGCAACGGGGAGATGGTGGTCATCCCAAGGAACAAACCCCTAAGCGAACTGGCAAGCATACTCGGCAAGCCGCCGGTTGATGCGCCGTTCTTGCAGAGGGATATTGATGATGCCGTTATGGATGCGGCCGTCGAGCGATATGAAAGAGCGATCGAGCAGAGCGGTGGAGAATGAGTGAGCGCATCGGCATCGACACCAACGTTCTGTTGCGGATTGCCATTCCCGACGACGTGAGGCAGGTGGATGCCCTTCGCAGGCTCTTGGATCGGCTGGGCACTGACGACATTCTCTTTGTCAATGTCTCCGTCATACTTGAAGCGAATTGGGTTCTGAATCGCAAATATCGCTATCCAAAGGACCGTATTTTGGATTTCATTCAGGCCATATTGGAGCGCCGCGAATTCGAAGTGGCGGCTTATGAGGCGGTTGGCAATGCCGTCCATTTCTGCCGGATGTTCAATGTAGATTTCGCCGATGCCCTGCTGAGTGAAATGAATCGAATCGACGGCTGCAGCACGACAATGACCTTCGACAAAAAGGCAGCAAGCCGCGTACCCGGAATGGAACTTCTCGCATGAATGAACCCGCCCGCCTGATAACGCCGGAAAAGCGTGGCGAAGACCTGGATACGACGCTGCGGCCGCAGACGCTGGACGATTTCACCGGCCAGGCGGAGGCGCGCGCCAATCTGAAAATCTTCATCGAGGCGGCGAAGAATCGTGGCGAGGCGCTGGATCACGTGCTCTTCGTCGGGCCGCCGGGGCTGGGCAAGACGACGCTGGCCCAGATCATGGCGAAGGAACTCGGCGTCAATTTCCGCTCGACCTCCGGCCCGGTGATCGCCAAGGCCGGCGATCTAGCGGCGCTGCTCACCAATCTCGAAGAGCGCGACGTGCTCTTCATCGACGAAATCCACCGGCTCAATCCGGCTGTCGAGGAAATCCTCTATCCGGCCATGGAGGATTTCCAGCTCGATCTCATCATCGGCGAAGGTCCGGCGGCGCGTTCGGTCAAGATCGACCTTTCGAAGTTCACGCTGGTGGCCGCGACGACCCGGCTCGGCCTCCTCACCACGCCGTTGCGGGACCGGTTCGGCATTCCGGTGCGGCTCAGCTTCTATACCGTCGAGGAACTGGAACTGATCGTCCGGCGTGGGGCGCGGCTCATGAACCTGCCGATGACCGATGACGGGGCGCGCGAGGTGGCGAGACGGGCGCGCGGGACGCCGCGCATCGCCGGGCGCCTATTGCGCCGGGTGCGCGATTTTGCCGAGGTGGCGCGCGCCGAGGCGGTCACACGCGAGATCGCCGACGAGGCGCTCAACCGGCTCCTTGTCGACAATATGGGGCTCGATCAGCTCGACCGGCGCTACCTCAGCATGATCGCGATGAATTTCGGCGGCGGCCCGGTCGGCATCGAGACGATCGCGGCCGGGCTTTCCGAGCCGCGGGACGCGATCGAGGACATCATCGAGCCCTACATGATCCAACAGGGCTTCATCCAGCGCACGCCGCGCGGCCGGGTGCTGACGGCCAATGCCTGGAAGCATCTGGGTCTCCAACCGCCGAAGGATATCGAGGCGGCGCAGTTCCGTCTGTTCACAGAGGAAGACTGAGTGGTTACCCGTCGGGGCTTGCTGCGGACGTTCGGGACGATGCTGCTTGCCAGCGTGGCGACCGGCGCCTATGCGGTGGCCTATGAACCGGTTTTCCGCCTGCGGACCGCGACCTATCGGATCACGCCGCCGAACTGGCCGGAAGGTTTGCGCCTGCGGCTGGTGCTGCTCGCCGACCTGCATGCCTGCGAACCGTGGATGCCGGCCTGGCGCATCCGGAGCATCTGCGGGGAGGCAAACCGGCTCGGCGGCGACATGATCCTCCTTCTCGGGGATTTCGTTTCCGGAATGACGCTGTCGCTGGGCACGGTCGCGCCGGAAATATGGGCCGGAGAGCTGGCGAAGCTTTCCGCGCCGCTCGGTGTGCATGCCATCATGGGCAATCACGATTGGGGCGACGACCCGGAAGCCATGGCGAAAATGGAGGGGCCGACGATTTCGCACCGCGCTCTCGCCTCCGTCGGCATACTGGTCTACGACAACCGCGCGGAGCGGTTCGAGAAGGAAGGGCAAGCTTTCTGGTTGGCCGGGCTTGCCGACCAGCTCGAGCCGCGCCGCGGACAGGATGATCTGCCTGGAACACTCGCCCAGGTCACGGACGACGCACCGGTCATCCTCATGGCGCATGAGCCGGACATCTTTCCGCGCGTGCCGCCGCGGATCGCGGTCACGCTTTCTGGACATACCCATGGCGGCCAGATCCGCCTGTTCGATTATTCGCCCATGGTTCCCTCGCAATTCGGCAATCGCTATGCCTATGGTCATGTGGTGGAGGATGCCCGCAATCTCGTCGTATCGGGCGGGCTCGGCTGTTCCATCATGCCGGTGCGCCTAGGCTCTCCTCCCGAAATCACAGTCGTCGACTTAGGTTAGACACATGCCCGGCCGCACCCGTATCCGAATTAAGTCCAAGCCGAAGCGTGTTTTCCAGATGCGGGTGGCGGGCTTGGGTTTTCGCGAAGGCCATGTGCTGGTGCACCGGGCCGTGCATGAACCGTTCTGGACCTTTCCGGGTGGCAGGGCCGAAATCGGGGAAACTTCCGAGGAGACGCTTCGGCGCGAGATGATCGAGGAGCTCGGCGTCGAGGTGGGGGTAGGGCGGCTTCTCTGGGTGGTCGAGAACTTCTTCCAGTACGAGGAGCGCGACTGGCACGAACTCGGCTTCTATTACCACATGGATGTGCCGGCGCATTTCCCCTTCCGGCCGCACGAAATCGTCCACCGGGTTCAGGACGAGCACGAGCTGGAATTCAAATGGGTGCCGGCGACGGTCGCTTCGCTCCGGGCACTCGACATTCCGCCCTATTTCATCGCGGAAGAGATCGAAAGCCTGCCGCCAAGCCCGCGCCATCTCGTCTGGCGTGATGGCGATCTCGACTTGAAACCCTGATTTTCGGAACATCGCCGGTCGTTTCCGGTTCTCCTGCCGAAGGAGAAACCTCATGCAACATATCGAGAAGGCTGAAGAATATCCCAGCCGTGTTCCGCCGCCCGAGGTCGCGGTGGCTGCCGAGAGGGGGTTGAAGCTTCGCACCCAGTTCCGGCGCGGAGGCACGATGGCGGCGATTGCCAGGGCACGTGATCTCAAGAACCGCAGACCGCTTTCCGAGCAGACGATGCGGCGCATGATCCGCTACTTCAAGCGCTTGAAGAGCGAGAGCCGAGCCGAGAATTTCGGAAACGAGGAGAACCCTTCCACCGGCTATATCGCTTGGCTGCTCTGGGGTGGCGATGCCGGCAAGGCCTGGGCGGAAGAGCATAAGCAGGCCATGGAAAAGGCGAAAAGCGAAGCTCGGACGCGACGGTTCAGCCGGCAGGGCTGAAAGCTGCGGCGATCTCGCGGATGGTCTCACGGAAGAGGTCTTCGCCTCCGGGCCGCCAGCCGAGCGTTTCTATCTTATCCGTCGACATGACATCGATCGCGCCGCGATCGGCGGCCGGCGGCAGTTCATGCGGCCGGTCGGGGAGGGCGGAGAGGATGTCGCGCGTATCGACCAGAATATCCGAGACGTTGAAAGCCTGCCGGTCGATCCTGCCGGCTTCGGCCTCAAGCATCAGCCGCACGGCCGCCGCGGTATCGCGTCCGTGCACCTCGGTTCCGGCGCGTGGCGAAACCGGGTTCCCGGCCAGATAATCGGCAATGAGGCCATCCCATTTGTTGGGTGTGAAATGGCCGTAGACGCCGGTGAGCCTGAGGCTGGCGGTGGCAAAGCCTGGGCTGGAGAGGGCGGCGAGCGCCATTTCGCCGAGCAGCTTGATCTCGCCGTAAAGGCTTTTCGGGGCAAGCGCCAGGTCTTCGGTCAGCACCGTATCCGGCGGGAGGCCGTCATAGACGGCGCGGCTGGAAAGAAAGACCGCGCGCCGCGTGCCGGCTTTGCGCGCCGTCTCGAAGAGACGCACGGTGCCGTCGAGATTCAGCCGGCGAAAGCGCTCCGGATCATCTCCTTCGCCGCCGCGGTATTTTCCCGGCACGTGATCGAAGGCGGCATGGACGAAAAAATAGGCATCGTCGAAGGCTTCGATCTGGTCGGCATCGGGATCGAGCGAGAGGGGAACGAAGCCGACCGGCCGTGAAAACCAGCTGTCCGGCGGTGGGCGCTGCCCGCCGATGATGACCCGGTAGCCGCCGGCAAGGAGGCCTTCCACGATATGCCGGCCGACAAGGCCCGTTCCGCCGGAGACCAGCACCTTCATGGGCTTGGCTTCGGTTTCGGCATGCTGGAAAGATCTGGGATGCCTGCACCGTCATGCACCGCATGCCAGAGATCGATCAGGGGCCGCAACCGCTCCATCTTAGGATGATCCTTTTCCCAAGGCTTCTCATACTGGTAGTGGAGGATGCAAACGCTGTTCCAGTCCCAGAGTTCCGGCAGATTGAACCATACATATTGCAGCATGTTCATGAAGACCGGCAGGCCGTGCCAATCGGGAAAGAAAGTTTCGAGGAAGGTCTGGTCGGTGCGCCGCCAGAAGGCATCCGAACGGTCGAGCGCCGCCAGCATCCGGTCGAAGGTCTCCATGGAAGGCTTCGCGACGAAAACGCCGGAATTCAGCCGGTGGAAATCCGCAAGGCTCTCGTAGACGTTCGGCGCGGCGGAGAATTCCGGATAGCCGAAGAGCTTATCGACGTTTCTCAGCACCAGCGCATCGGCATCGATGAAGACGCAAGTCTCGTATTCGACGAGCTGCCAGAGCCGGAGCTTGCAGAAATTGTCGAGGGGCGTGTGGAAGTCCGGCTTGCGGCCCTTGGTGAAAGGCGCCGCGCCATGCAGGTTGCGGCGCGCGTGACGCTCGTTGAACGCATCGGAGAGCGGCAGGTGAGCGACTTTGATCAGCTGGCAACCCAGCCCTTCGAGCGGCGCGAGTTCGGAATGGGTTATTCCGCCGGTATGCAGCACGACGATATCCGCTTTCGTTCCTGTCTGGCGGATCGACTGGGCGAGGGCTTTCGCTCCCATCGCGTAATCGGCATTGGTGACGAGAGTGACGAAGGCGTGCTTCATGAGGCTTGGTGCTCTCCACACTCTCCGTCATTCCTGTGCTTGTCACAGGAATCCAGCCACGGCGCGTCTGCGCCGTGAATGAGCCTTTTTCGATCAATGAGTCTTCTGCGCCCAAGGACTTGGGCGCGCTGGACTCCTGTGACAGGCACAGGAATGACGGTATGTGAGGCAACCCTCGGCGTTCCCATCCGACTCACGATACCGATTTCAACCGCTTGCCTTCCGGATCGTGCTCGACCTTGGCGGCGATGTCCCTGGTCCACGCCGAAACGGCAGGAACGCGAGTCCTGTCAACGCGATAGGCGAATTTCTTCGCAACATCGACGATCTCGCCGAGCAGGCCTTCGCCGAGCGTGATTGGTTCCAGGCCGAGACCTAGGAACTTTTCGTTCTTCACGACCAGCTCGTTTTCCGGCGCTTCCTTGCGCGGGTTCGGCAACCAGGCGATTTTCGAGCCGGTCATCTTCGCCACCATCTCGGCGAGGTCGCGCACCCGGTGAGTTTCCGTCATCTGGTTGAAGATCTCCGCCCGGCTGCCGCGCGCCGGCGGATTGTTGAGCGCGATCTCGATGCAGCGGACCGAATCCTGGATATGGATGAAGGCGCGGGTCTGCCCGCCGGTGCCGTGCACGGTCAGCGGATAACCGATCGCCGCCTGGATGAGAAAACGATTCAAGACCGTCCCGTAATCCCCGTCATAATCGAATCTATTGATCAATTGCGGGTGGCGGCGCGTTTGCTCCGTATGGGTGCCCCAGACGATGCCCTGGTGCAGGTCGGTGATCCGCAGCCCGTCGTTCTTCGCGTAGAACTGGAAGAGGAGCTGATCCAGGCATTTGGTCATGTGGTAGATCGAGCCGGGATTGGCCGGATAGAGAATTTCCTGGGAGACGGTGCGGCCATCGACGGTCTCGATCCCGACAGGCAGATAGCCTTCGGGGATGGCGGCGCCCACCGTCGAGTAGCCGTAGACGCCCATGGTGCCGAGATGCACCAGATGCGCGTCGAGTTCGAGCTCCACCAGCGCGTTTAACAGATTGTGCGTGGCGTTCACGTTGTTGTTGACCGTGTAGTTCTTGTGCCGGTCGCTCTTCATCGAGTAGGGCGCGGCACGCTGTTCGGCGAAATGGATGATGGCGTCCGGGCGATGCCTGGCGAGCCAGCCCTTGAGAAGCTCGTAGTCCTTGGCGAGATCGATGAGGTGGAAATGGATGCGCCTGCCGGTTTCCGCATGCCAGACCCGGGTGCGTTCCTGGATGCTGTCCATCGGGGTCAGCGATTGCACGCCGAGCTCGGTATCGATCCAGCGGCGGGAGAGATTGTCGAGGATATGCACCTCATGGCCGGCCTCGGAGAGGTGAAGCGATGTCGGCCAGCCGACGAAGCCGTCGCCGCCCAGGACTGCTATCTTCATGAAATTCGTCTCCACTGGTTTTCGCCGATTTTCCTGATAGGGAGGAAGTGTGACAGGCTTTCAATACTGGGTCAGCGTTCCACGATTATCCAGTGAGCAATGAGGATTTTCCAAGGCAAGCGCATGAACGAACACAGTTTTTTATTGTCCGGCGAATT
This sequence comes from Rhizobium sp. LC145, assembly GCF_001005825.1. Taxonomy (GTDB): domain Bacteria; phylum Pseudomonadota; class Alphaproteobacteria; order Rhizobiales; family Rhizobiaceae; genus Neorhizobium. The sequence goes on along the minus strand of NZ_LBHV01000004.1, from coordinate 244,296 downwards.
GACGGAAATGGGCCATAGGCTCGCCCAGCGCGTCTATTATGAAGACACGGATTTCTCCGGCCTGGTCTATCATGCCCGCTATCTGCATTTCCTGGAGCGCGGCCGGACCGACTATCTCCGCTGCCTCGGATGCGAGCAGAGCGCGCTCTTGTCGGCGGATGAGGAAGGCCTGGTCTTCGTCGTCCATCGCATGGAGATCGACTTCAAGCAGCCGGCCCGGATGGACGATATCCTGACCATCGAGACAGTCACGGAGAAGGCGGGCGGCGCCAAGATGGTGCTGAACCAGGAGATCCGCCGGAACGGTACGCTGCTGATCGCAGCCAAGGTGATTATCGCCGTCATCAACAAGCACGGGCGCCCGCGCCGGCTTCCGGAAAGTGTCGCGGAGAAGTTCCTGAGTCATCCCAAGTAGATAGACTCGCCTCCTGTAACGCATTCTTAACGATAATGATGTCTTAATCCCTAGTAGAGCGATTCAGGATGAATGGAATCACTCTCAAGGGATTTGTGCGATGCACGCCTTCCTTTGACCAAAATTGAAGGCGAGAAGCCAAGCTGAAAGCTCAGGGCACCTAAAGGTAGAGAGCGCATTCAGCGGTTACGGTAAGGCGTCTTTCGCGAGCGCGCTTTTGAACCCGCCCGGTCTCAAGGCCGGGCGTTTGGATTCGGGGATAGTGGATAGATGGAACAGGTAGGTTTGGCCGCAGCGACGCATGATGTCAGCTTGTGGGCGCTGTTCATGCAGGCGGGTCTCGTCGTCAAATTGGTCATGATCGGGTTGCTTGGCGCATCCGTCTGGACCTGGGCGATCGTGATCGACAAGTATCTCAACTTCGCCAAGGCGCGTCGTCAGTTCGACCAGTTCGAGCAAGTGTTCTGGTCGGGGCAGTCGCTCGAGGAGCTCTATAGAACGCTCGCGGAACGGCAGAATACCGGTCTGGCGGCGATCTTCGTTGCGGCCATGCGCGAGTGGAAGAAAAGCTTCGAGCGCGGCGCGCGTTCGCCGATCGGCCTGCAAATGCGTATCGACCGGGCGATGGACGTGACCATGGCCCGCGAGGCCGAGGGCTACGAGGCGCGTCTCGGCTCGCTCGCCACGATCGGCTCCGCCGGTCCCTTCATCGGCCTCTTCGGAACGGTCGTCGGTATCATGACCTCCTTCCAGGCAATCGCCGGCTCGCAATCCACCAATCTCGCGGTCGTCGCGCCGGGTATTGCCGAGGCGCTGCTTGCTACCGCAATCGGTCTCGTCGCGGCCATTCCCGCCGTCGTGGCCTACAACAAGTTCACCGCCGACGCGGGCAAGCTCTCGGCGCGCATGGAAGGTTTTGCGGATGAATTTTCCGCCATCCTTTCGCGCCAGATCGATGAGAAACTGCAGACGCGCCAGGCAGCGCAGTAAGCCGGAGTAACGCCATGGGTATGTCGGCAGGAGGTGCGAACGCATCGGGCGGCGGTGGTCGTAGGCGTCGCGGACGCAAGCACGGTCCCGTCAGCGAGATCAACGTGACGCCGCTCGTCGACGTCATGCTCGTGCTGCTCATCATCTTCATGGTGGCGGCGCCGATGATGACGGTCGGCGTTCCGGTAGACCTGCCGCAGACGCAGGCCTCGGCGCTCAACTCGGAAACGCAGCCGATCACCATTTCCGTCAATGCGGATGGCCAGATCCACCTGCAGGAGACGCCGGTAACGGCGGACGAGATCACTGCCAAGCTGCAGGCGATCTCCACGACCGGTTATTCCGAGCGGATCTTCGTTCGCGCCGACTCCACGTCCGCCTATGGCATCGTCGCCGATGTCATGGCCCGCATCCAGGGGGCCGGATACAAGAACATCGGCCTCGTGACGCAGCAACGGCAGGAAAACCGATAAACGGCAATGAAGGCGAGCCTTACCACATCCGCGATCATCCATGCGACGGCGCTGACCTTCGCGCTGGTATCGCTTGGCGCGCCGGAGCCGCTTGACGTTTCCTATTCGGAATCATTGCCGGTCGACCTCGTGCCGATTGAGGAATTCAGCCAGATCCAGCAGGGCGACAAGAACGCGCCCAAGGCCGAGAGAGCGGCACCGGTGCCGACGACGAGGCCCGATCCGGTGGAAAATGCCGAGAACTTCGGCGACAACAACGTGGATATCAAGGCACCGCCGACGCCAACGGCAAAGCCGAGCGACAACGAGTCGGCGGCAGCTCCCGCCAAGCAGGAAACGCCTGCACCTGTGGTCGATGACAAACCGACCGCATCCACCGAAATCGCCAAGGAAGATACGGCTCCGCCGCCGCAGGAGGTGGCCTCCTTGCCTCAGCCCAAGCCTGAGGTGACGCCGCCCACACCTGCGCCCGAGCCCACGCCGCAACCGGAAACGGCCGCCCAGCCGGAAGAGCAGATGCCGCTGCCCGACAGCGTGCCGGTGCCGGCCATGCGGCCGAAGCCCGAGCCGCCGAAGGAGCAAGCCAAGCCTGCCGAGAAGCCGCCGGAGAAGAAACCCGAGACGCCCAAGGCGGCCGAGAAGCCGAGCGACAAGAAGGTGGCCGACAGGAAGCAGGAAGTGGCCAAGGCTTCCTCCTCCAAGGAAAGCGACTTCAACGCCGACGAGATTGCAGCGCTGCTGAACAAGCAGGCACCCGCGAATGGCGGCGCGAAGCGTTCGCAGCAGCAGGCGGCACTTGGCGGCAAAAAGACGACGGGCGGCTCCACGCTTTCTCAGAGCGAAATAGATGCGCTCAAAGGGCAGGTCGAGAAAAATTGGTCAATTGTCGCAGGTATCGAGGGCGCGGAGGGGATGATCATCACCGTCAAGATCAATCTTGACGAAACGGGTCAGATCATCGGACGTCCGGAGGTTTCATCCCAGGGAGGCACCGATACTGCGCGCCGGACCTTTGAGGGTAGCACGGTGCGAGCTGTGATGCGCTCAGCTCCGTTCAAGAACCTGCCTCCAGACAAGTACGACACCTGGAAAGAAGTCATACTTCACTTTGACCCAAGCGAAATGCTGTAGCTTAGATAGCTGAAAGGCTAACATAATGATGAAACGCTCTTTCATCCGCCTGATGATCGCGTTTGCCGGCATGGTGATGACATTCGCGCCGGCCCACGCGGTGGTGGAAATCAATATCAACAAGGGCAATGTCGAGCCGCTGCCGATTGCGATCACCGATTTCCTTTCGGGCAACGAGCTCGGCGCTCAGATTTCCCAGGTGATTGCCGCTGACCTGCAGCGCTCTGGCCTTTTCGCGCCGATCAACAAGACGGCCTTCATCGAAAAGATCTCCAATCCGGACCAGCAGCCTCGCTTCGAGGACTGGAAGGTCATCAACGCCCAGGCGCTCGTCACCGGCCGCGTGACGCGCGAGGGCGACGGTCGCCTGCGCGCCGAATTCCGTCTGTGGGACACGTTCGCCGGTCAGCAGATGACCGGCCAGCAGTTCTACACTCAGCCGGAGAACTGGCGTCGCGTGGCGCATATCATCGCCGATGCGATCTATAAGCAGATCACCGGTGAGGATGGCTATTTCGATACCCGCGTCGTCTTCGTTTCCGAATCGGGCACGAAGACCGCCCGCAAGCGCCAGCTCGCGATCATGGATCAGGACGGCTTCAATGTCCGCATGCTGACGGACGGCAGCGACCTTGTGCTCACGCCGCGTTTCTCGCCGAACCGGCAGGAAGTCACCTACATGTCCTTCGCCAACCAGCAGCCGCGCGTCTATCTGCTGCAGCTCGAAACCGGCCAGCGCGAGGTGGTCGGCAACTTCCCGGGCATGACCTTCTCTCCGCGCTTCTCGCCGGATGGCCAGAAGGTCATCATGAGCCTGCAGCAGGAGGGCAATTCGAATATCTACACGATGGATCTGCGCTCGCGCACGACGACGCGGCTCACCTCCACCGCAGCGATCGATACGTCGCCCTCCTATTCTCCTGACGGCAACCGCGTTGCCTTCGAGAGCGACCGCGGCGGCAAGCCGCAGATCTACGTGATGAATGCCGACGGTTCCGGCCAGACGCGCATTTCCTTCGGCGACGGCAGCTATTCGACGCCGGTCTGGTCTCCGCGTGGCGATCTCATCGCCTTTACCAAGCAGTCGGGCGGCAAGTTCTCGATCGGCGTGATGAAGCCGGACGGTTCGGGCGAGCGCATTCTGACGACGGGTTTCCACAACGAAGGCCCGACCTGGGCTCCGAACGGCCGCGTTCTCATGTTCTTCCGCCAGGCGGCGGGCTCGGGCGGACCGCAGCTCTATTCGATCGACCTGACCGGTTATAACGAGCAGCTCGTCAAAACGCCGGCCTATGCTTCCGATCCGGCCTGGTCGCCGCTGCTCGAATAAGGCGGGATGAAGGACAAGAGGCGCTCCGCGCCTCTTTCCCGCCTGAATCTCCTGAAAAAGGAGCCATTAAGGGACGTGTTGCCAAATCATTAACCATAATCGTTCGAACATGGTTAACCGAAAGCGGTTAGGGTCTGGCAACTCTGAAATACCGTTCTTCTGAAATACTGATCCAAGGAGAGACCGGCCATGAGCCGTACCGTTACCCCGGCGATGAGCCGCATGCAGAACCTCGCCCGCAACCCCGCCGTCATCGCGCTGACACTGGCGCTTGCCCTTGCCGGCTGCGCCAACAAGAAGAACCTGCCGAACAACGCCGGCGATCTCGGCCTCGGTGGCGCGGGCGCCGCAACGCCCGGTTCGAGCCAAGACTTCACCGTCAACGTCGGCGACCGCATTTTCTTCGATACCGACTCGACCTCGATCCGCGCCGACGCGCAGCAGACCCTCGACCGTCAGGCTCAGTGGCTAGCCCGCTATCCGAACTATGCGATCACCGTCGAAGGCCATGCCGACGAACGCGGCACCCGCGAGTACAACCTCGCGCTCGGCGCGCGCCGCGCGGCCGCTACCCGCGACTATCTCGCCGCCCGCGGCGTTCCGGCGAACCGCATGCGCACGATCTCGTACGGCAAGGAGCGCCCGGTCGCCGTCTGCGACGACATCTCCTGCTGGTCGCAGAACCGCCGCGCGGTCACCGTTCTCGGCGGCGCCGGTTCGTAATTCCGGCCACACGGCCAGGAATAAAAGGCGGCCTTCGGGCCGCCTTTTTGCTTTTTCCATAGTTTGGCCCTGATTCTTAGGATTTTTGACCGTCGGCTTGGTTGCTTTTTCGGGGCAGTTGGAAAAATCTCCTTCTCGCGCCAAATCAGGTGCAGATCAAAGGACGGACGACATGAAGAAACTTGTCTTGGCAGCGATGCTGGGGCTCATGGTGGCGAGCGGCCCGGCTGGGGCGCTCACGCTGCCGAAACTTTTCCAGGGCGGCAATCAGGCTGCGGCCGAGCCGCGTCAGGGCGGGCAACCGCTGATTCTCGCCCAGAGCGGAGATGCGGCCATCCGCGTCCAGCAGCTCGAGGAAGAGATCCGGCAGCTCAATGGTCGTATCGAGGAAATGAGCTTCCAGCTTCTGCAGATGCAGGAGCAGATACGCAAGGCCCAGGAAGACAATGAGTTCCGCTTCCAGGAACTGGAGAAAAGCGAGAACGGAGCGGCCGGGAAACCGGCCGCCACCGCCTCCAACCGCGCTCCGGCTGCCCAGCCGCCCAGGCAGGAAGACGATGTCGCCCGCGTGATCGAAACGCCGCAGCCAGGCCAGGGTCGAACCCAGAACCAGGGCAGCGGCCGGAACCCTGATACCGGCGCGCCGGAAACGACGCTCGGTTCCATAGAGTTCGATCAGGGCGGCAATCCCGTCGGGGCGAGGCGCAACGAGAACGCCAACAATTCCTCCGGCCTTCCCGGCGTGGATAGCCCGTCGAACCCGCGCGGCGGCGCACGGCCGGACCCGCAGCAGACTGCATCGCTCGGCAGCGAGAACGATGTCTATCAGGCGGCCTACGGGCATGTGCTCTCCGGCGACTATCAGCTCGCCGAGCGCGAGTTCAACAGCTATCTCGAAAGCTATCCGAAAGGCGCGCGTGCGGCGGACGCCAATTTCTGGCTTGGTGAGGCTCAGTATTCGCAGGGCAAGTTCAACGAGGCGGCTAAGACCTTTCTCAACGCCCACCAGACCTATGCCAAATCTCCAAAGGCTCCCGAAATGCTCCTGAAGCTCGGCATGTCGCTTGCCGCGCTCGACAACAAGGAAACAGCCTGCGCCACCCTGAAGGAGGTGAGCAAGCGTTACCCGAGCGCGCCACGTTCGGTGCTCGGCAAGGTAACGAGCGAGCAGAAGCGCCTGAGTTGCTGATCGGCGGCCCACGCATTTGACCGCCGCCCCGAAGCCGCTTTCTCCCCAAGACGCGATCCGCCGCTTCCTGGCGGAGCTTGAAAGGCCGGCGCGCCTGCTCATTGCGATCTCCGGCGGCAGCGATTCCACGGGCCTGCTCGTCGCCCTTTCCCGTTCCGCCCCGGAGGGCATTACTCTTCATGCCGCGACGATCGACCACGGCTTGCGCGAGGAATCCGCCCACGAGGCGCGGGAGGTGGCCGCACTCTGCGGGAAACTGGGCATCCCGCATGTCACCCGCCGCTGGGAGGGCGAAAAGCCGAAGAGCGGGGTTTCCGCTGCCGCGCGCGAAGCCCGCTATCGCCTGCTGACCGAGATCGCGGAGGAGGTCGGCGCGATGGCGATCCTTACCGGGCATACGCTGGACGACCAGGCCGAGACGGTGGCCATGCGCGGTGCCCGCAGCGTCGGCGGGGACGATCCGGGGCTTGCCGGCATGGCGGAGGCTGTGCTTCTCGATCGGAAACTCTGGCTGCTGCGGCCCTTCCTGCGGACCCGCCGCACGGATATTCGCGCCTTTCTTCAAGGGGAGGGGTTCGGCTGGATCGACGATCCCAGCAATCTCGACCCTCGCTATGAGCGCGTGAGAACGCGCCAGCGGCTTGCGGGTGGGGGAGTATTTGACCTTGCGAGCCTCGATGCCGCCGCTTGCCGCCGCGCGCAGCTTTCGAAACAGGCCGCGAGCCTTCTTACCGATCATGCGATCGCTCATCACGGCGTTCTCGTTCACCTCGCGCCGGAATTCTTCGCAGCCGATGCGGCGGCCCGGCGGCATGCGCTCGGATATCTCGCGGCGGCTCTCGGGGGACGGACATATGTGCCGGGCCGGGAAAGCATGGACCGGGTCGTGGCCGTGCTCGACGGCAGCGGGGCAGGGCGGATCACCGCCGGGCGGGTGATCTTCGACCGTCGCCGCGAGGGGCTCTACCTCTCCCGCGAGAACCGCGGCCTGCAGCCCCTCCATCTCATTCCTGGAGAGTGGGCTCTCTGGGATGGGCGCTATCGTGTCGCCAATCGCGGCGACGGGGAAATCGTCGTCGGCCCTACCGCGTCGGATCGCAAGGAGGCCTCGATGTTGTTCCCGGACGTGCCGCCGCCGGTCGCGATGCGGGCGATGGCCGTGATGCCCTGTATCTCGGCGGCAGACCAGACGGTTATCCAGCCGGTGCTTGCCCCGTTCGACCGTTTTTTGCCGCAGTTCGACTATACTTTAGCTGCTCGCCTGGCGTATTTGCTCGGATGCGACGATTTTCCCCCTATGCGCGTTAAGGTTTCCGCACGCAAAAGGTGATCGTAGCCGCCGCTTGCCTTGGCAAGGCCGTGGCGTAACCCTATGTTATGGGCAAGCAAGGCGGTGGCCGGAAGTCGGCCGTCGCAGTTCCGGGGAGTTCGATGAACCCAAACCTACGTAATTTCGCCCTCTGGGCCGTTATTGCCCTCCTGCTGATCGCTTTGTTCAGCATGTTCCAGACGGCACCTTCGCAGACCAGCTCGCGCGAGATCCCTTATTCGCAATTTCTGCGAGAGGTCGATGCCGGTCGCGTGCGCGACGTCGTCATTACCGGCAATCGCGTGCTTGGAACCTATGTCGAGAACGGCGCAGGCTTCCAGACCTATTCGCCCGTCATCGACGACGCGCTCGTGGAGCGGCTGCAGTCCAAGAACGTGACCACGGTGGCACGCCCGGAAACCGATGGGTCTTCCGGCTTCCTGAGCTATCTCGGCACGCTTCTTCCGATGCTGCTCATCCTCGGCGTCTGGCTGTTCTTCATGCGGCAGATGCAGGGCGGTTCGCGGGGTGCCATGGGCTTCGGCAAGTCCAAGGCCAAGCTTCTGACGGAAGCGCATGGCCGCGTCACCTTCGAGGATGTCGCAGGCGTCGACGAGGCCAAGCAGGATCTCGAGGAAATCGTCGATTTCCTGCGTGACCCGCAGAAGTTCCAGCGCCTCGGCGGCCGAATCCCACGCGGTGTGCTGCTGGTCGGTCCTCCCGGCACGGGCAAGACGCTCCTCGCACGCTCCGTCGCGGGCGAGGCCAACGTTCCCTTCTTCACCATTTCGGGTTCCGACTTCGTTGAAATGTTCGTCGGTGTGGGCGCGTCCCGCGTCCGCGACATGTTCGAACAGGCCAAGAAGAACGCGCCCTGCATCATCTTCATCGACGAAATCGACGCCGTCGGACGTCACCGTGGCGCAGGCCTCGGCGGCGGCAACGACGAGCGCGAGCAGACGCTGAACCAGTTGCTGGTCGAGATGGACGGCTTCGAGGCGAACGAGGGGATCATCCTGATCGCCGCGACCAACCGTCCGGACGTTCTTGACCCGGCGCTCCTGCGTCCCGGCCGCTTCGACCGCCAGGTCGTCGTGCCGAACCCGGATATCGTCGGACGCGAACGCATCCTCAAGGTGCATGTGCGCAACGTGCCGCTGGCGCCGAACGTCGATCTCAAGGTTCTGGCACGCGGCACGCCCGGCTTCTCCGGCGCCGATCTCATGAATCTCGTCAACGAAGCAGCCCTGATGGCAGCGCGTCGCAACAAGCGGCTCGTCACCATGAGCGAGTTCGAGGACGCCAAGGACAAGATCATGATGGGTGCGGAGCGCCGCTCCTCGGCCATGACCGAGGCGGAAAAGAAGCTCACTGCCTATCACGAGGCCGGCCACGCGATCACGGCGTTGCATGTGCCGGTGGCCGATCCGCTGCACAAGGCAACGATCATCCCGCGGGGCCGCGCGCTCGGCATGGTCATGCAGCTTCCCGAAGGCGACCGCTATTCGATGAGCTACAAGTGGATGGTCTCGCGCCTCGTCATCATGATGGGTGGCCGCGTTGCCGAGGAATTGACCTTCGGCAAGGAGAACATCACCTCCGGCGCATCTTCGGACATCGAGCAGGCAACCAAGCTTGCCCGCGCCATGGTCACGCAATGGGGCTTCTCCGACGTGCTCGGTCAGGTTGCCTACGGTGAGAACCAACAGGAAGTGTTCCTCGGCCACTCGGTCTCGCAATCGAAGAACGTCTCCGAGGCGACCGCTCAGAAGATCGATGTGGAGGTGCGCCGCCTCATCGAGGAGGCCTATACCGAGGCTCGCCGTATCCTGACCGAAAAGCACGACGAGTTCGTGGTGCTGGCGGAAGGGCTTCTCGAATACGAAACGCTTTCGGGCGAGGAGATCAAGGCCCTCATCAAGGGGCACAAACCTTCCCGCGACCTCGGCGACGATGCGCCGCCGGCGCGTGGTTCGGCTGTGCCGAAGGCTGGCGCCAAGAAGGGCCAGCCCAAGGGCGACGAGCCGGAAAGCGGCCTCGAACCTCAGCCGCATTGATCCGGCTGCACAGCATTCAAGGAAACCGCCGCGGAGCAATCCGCGGCGGTTTTTGCTTGCTGATAAACCCCTCGGCATACGCGGCGTCACCCTCGGTGTGTCGAGGATTTGCTCATGTCGCAATGACGAAAGAGATGTTGCTGCCCTTCGTCACGGTTTGACCGTCGGGGAGCGATGTAACCTTACTTGGTAACGAGATATAATCAATTTTGACGCTAATTTACGTGCTTATACATGCAGACTGTGGCATGAGCCGAGCATGGACCGGCTCTGCCGGAGATTATGGTTGCAGGTTCGCCTGCCATAGCGCTGTGCCCCGGTTTTGAGGGCTATGCGCCAAGACCGCGCCATCAGGGCGCGATGACGAAGGAGCTTATATGACACGTCGCTATTTCGGTACCGACGGCATCCGCGGACATTCCAACGTTTTCCCGATGACGCCCGATCTCGCCATGCGCGTGGGGATCGCCGTCGGCACGATCTTCAGGAATGGTAACCATCGGCATCGGGTGGTGATCGGCAAGGATACCCGCCTTTCGGGCTACATGCTCGAAAATGCCATGGTGGCGGGTTTCACCGCCGCCGGGCTCGATGTCTTCCTGCTGGGTCCGATCCCGACGCCGGCCGTCGCCATGCTTACCCGCTCGCTGCGCGCCGATGTGGGCGTGATGATCTCGGCCTCGCACAATCCTTACGAGGATAACGGCATCAAGCTTTTCGGTCCGGATGGCTACAAGCTTTCCGACGAGCTGGAAATGCAGATCGAGGAACTGCTCGACAAGGATATGTACACCCAGCTCGCCAAGTCCGCCGATATCGGCCGGGCGAAGCGCGTCGAGGGCGATATCTATCGTTACATTGAGCACGCCAAGCGCACGCTGCCGCGCGATGTCACGCTGCATGGGCTGAGGATCGCGATCGACTGCGCCAACGGGGCCGCCTACAAGGTAGCGCCGCTGGCTCTCTGGGAGCTCGGAGCCGACGTGGTGACGATCGGCAACGAGCCGAACGGCACGAACATCAATCTCGATTGCGGTTCGACCAGCCCCTCGGCGCTGCAGAAGAAGGTGCATGAGGTGCGGGCCGATATCGGGATTGCCCTCGACGGGGATGCCGATCGCGTCATCATCGTCGATGAGCGCGGTGAGATCATCGACGGCGATCAGCTCATGGCGGCAATCGCCGAGAGCTGGGCCGACGACGGCAAGCTGACCGGCGGCGGCATCGTGGCGACGATCATGTCCAATCTTGGCCTCGAGCGCTTCCTGGACGGGAAGGGACTCAAGCTCGCCCGCACCAAGGTCGGCGACCGCTATGTCGTCGAGCATATGCGCAATCACGATTTCAACGTGGGCGGCGAGCAATCCGGCCATATCGTGCTGTCCGATTTCGGCACGACCGGCGACGGGCTCGTCGCGGCCCTGCAGATCCTTGCCCGCGTCAAGCGGCTCGACCTGCCGGTCAGCGAGGTCTGCCGGCGGTTCGAGCCGGTGCCGCAACTCCTGAAAAACGTGCGCTATGCCGGCGGCAAGCCGCTGGAGGATATCATCGTGCGGCAGGCGATCGCCGATGCGGAGCAGGAGCTTTCCGGCAAGGGCCGGCTGGTGATCCGCCCCTCCGGCACCGAACCGCTGATCCGGGTGATGGCCGAAGGCGACGATCGCGATCAGATCGAGCGCATCGTCGGCGAACTGATCGGCGTCATCTCCAACGTCCGCAGCGCGGCCTGAAGAACACCAAGTCCTTTTGCAAGAAAGCCGGCCCTTCACGGTGGGCTTTCTTGTCTATCCCCGATTTTTACTGGTAAACGGACATGGTTAAGCGAGGCTTAACCTTTCTCCTTCATTATCCATGCCGGATAAACCCGTTGATAGGCGCGTCGCCGTTCAATGAGATGGATCTTGGAGATGGAACCATGAAGAAGAGTCTGATCGGCGCAGCCTTGCTGGCGCTGGCAGGAAGTGCAGCCTATTCCGCCGATTTATACGAGCCCCAGCCCGAGCCGATCATCGACGCGCCGGAAGTGGAAATCCAGGAAGCCAGCGGCTGGTATCTGCGCGGTGATGTCGGATATTCCTTCAACCACATGCGCGGTGCCGAATACTTCCAGGGCTCAAACGCCTTCCTGGCCGATTTCGACCGCACCACCTTGAAGGACAGCTTCGTGGTCGGCGCCGGTGTCGGTTACCAGGTCAACAACTATCTGCGCACCGATCTTACCTTCGACTATCTGGGCAAGTCGGATTTCCGCGGCAGCACGACGGGCTGGTGCGGCTCGGTGATGTGCTCCTCCCGCGACGAGGCGGAGATGCGCGCCTATTCTCTCATGGCCAATGTCTATGTCGATCTCGGCACCTATGGCCGCGTCACGCCCTATGTCGGCGCCGGCATCGGCGGCAGCTACGTGAAATGGGGCAAGCTGCGCAACAGGATCTGCGATGATCCCTCCATGCCGGGCTGCTACGGCAGCGACCACGAAGGCAAGGGAAGCTGGCGCTTCAGCTATGCTCTGATGGCCGGCGCGACGATCGATCTCACCTGCAATCTCAAGGCCGATATCGGCTACCGCTTCCGCCATATCTCGGGCGGCGACATGTTCGGTTATATGGACAACGGCGGTCCCGGCCGTGACAAGGGCTTCGACATGCATGAGGCCCGCGTCGGCGCCCGCTACGTCTTCAACGGTTGCGAAACCCCAGTCGCTTACGAGCCGCCGCCGGAACCGATCGTCTACAAGTGATCCACGAACCGCCGGAAGCCGCCCATCGGGCGGCTTCTTTCTAAGGGCCTGTTTGCCATTAACGATGGGACAGGTTTGAGCTTCAAGCCTGACCCGTCAGTTGGTATCGGAAGCCGCGCATCGCGACAGGGCACTTGATGAAGCCGCAATTCAGGATTTCCGTTTTCCATAGCCTGGACGAGGTCTCCGCCGATTGGCCGAGCGGCGCGACGGATTCCGAGAGCGCCCGCTATCATCCATTCCAGACGGTTACATTCCTTCGCGTCTGGCTGGAGAGTTTCGGCCGTTCGGGCCGACGCAGCCTGTATTTCATCGAAGTGCGTGATGACGGAGGCAGGCCCATCCTCTTCCTGCCGCTCTGTATTGCGCGCCGCAAGGGCGCGCGCATCCTGGAATTCATCGACGACGAGGCTGCGGATTACAACGCGCCGGTGCTGTTTCCGGCGGAGATCGCCTGGGACCGCGAGACCGTGGACCTCCTCTGGCGGCAGATCACAGACGCATTGCCGCCCTTCGACTTCCTGTCGCTCAGCAAAATGCCGCGCGATATCGATGGGATTCCCAACCCGCTGTCGCTTCTCGGAGATCGGCCGAACGAGATTTCCTGCCACGGAAACGATCTTCGCCGGACCTGGGAGGAGGTGGAGGCGGGGGTGCCGCAGCGTAAGACGCTGATGCGCAAGATGAGGAATCTCGAAAAGCTGGCGCCGCTGGTCTTCGGGCTTGCGGAAGACGAGTCTGAGCGTCGGGAAGCGACCGCGGCCTTCATCCGCCAAAAGCAGTGGCGCTTCGAGCAGACGCTGGTTCCGGGCTTCGACGTCGATCTGGACAAGCGCGATTTCTTCGACAAGGGCACCGAGGTCTTCGCCCGTGAGGGAATGCTGAAACTTTTCTATCTCAAGTCGGGTGAGACGATCATCGCCACGATATGGGGGCTCACCGCCGGCAGGCGCTATTACGCCATCATGCTTTCCTTCGAGGCGGGCGATTGGGCGAAATTCTCGCCCGGCAGCGCGCTCTACTACCGAACCCTGCAATGGCTGCACGAGCATGGCTTCGAATGGCTGGACCTCGGGATCGGCGATGAGCCATGGAAGCTGGAAAGCTGCGAGACGACCTTTCCGCTCACGGCGAGGCAGTCCGCCGTCACGCTGAGAGGCCGTCTCTTCGCCGCAAGAGCGCGATTGATCGCGGCGCTGCGGGCGACGGCGTTGTGGCAGGCGCTGCGCCCGCTCAAATGGAAAATCCTTCGGGGCGTGCGGTAAGGCGCGGGTTAGCCACTGCGGCAAAAATTTATCTCGGAACGACACAACCCGCTTGACTATGAAGCCGGACAGGAATACCCACGGCGGCGGGACACCCTTCCCCAACGAAGGGCTTTCTATCTGAGAGGATAGCCATCATGACGAAGACCGTCACCCCGCCGGACGTGCGTCCGAATAATACCCATTTCTCTTCTGGCCCTTGCTCGAAGCGCCCCGGTTGGACGCTCGAAGCGCTTTCCGATGCACCGCTCGGTCGTTCGCACCGCGCCAAGATCGGCAAGGCGAAGCTGAAGCAGGCCATTGATCTTACCCGTGAAATTTTAGATGTGCCGGCGGATTACCGCATCGGCATCGTGCCGGCTTCCGATACCGGCGCCGTCGAAATGGCGCTCTGGTCGCTGCTCGGCGAGCGCGGCGTCGACATGCTCGCCTGGGAAAGCTTCGGCGCCGGCTGGGTCACTGACGTCGTCAAGCAGCTGAAGCTCAAGGACGTGCGCAAGTTCGAGGCCGATTATGGCCTGCTGCCGAACCTTGCCGAAGTCGATTTCGACCGCGACGTCGTCTTCACCTGGAACGGCACCACGTCAGGCGTGCGCGTGCCGAATGCCGATTTCATTCCGGCGGACCGCAAGGGCCTGACGATCTGCGACGCCACCTCGGCGGCCTTCGCCCAGGACATGGATTTCTCCAAGCTCGACGTCGTTACCTTCTCCTGGCAGAAGGTGCTGGGCGGCGAGGGCGGCCACGGCATGCTGATCCTTTCCCCGCGCGCTGTCGAACGCCTGGAAAGCTACGTTCCGGCCTGGCCGCTGCCGAAGATCTTCCGCATGACCAAGGGCGGCAAGCTCATCGAAGGCATCTTCACCGGCGAGACCATCAACACGCCCTCCATGCTCTGCGTCGAGGACTATATCGATGCGCTCAACTGGGCGAAGTCGGCGGGCGGCTTGAAGGCCCTGATCGCCCGTGCCGACGCGAACGCCAAGGTGATCTTCGATTTCGTTGCGGCAAACGACTGGATCGAGAACCTCGCGGTCGATCCGGCCACCCGGTCGAACACCTCCGTCTGCCTCAAGATCGTCGATCCGGCGGTCGCCGCACTCGATGCGGATGCTCAGGCGGCTTTCGCCAAGGGCATCGTTTCGATCCTGGAGAAGGAAGGCGTGGCGCTCGATATCGGCGCCTATCGCGATGCCCCTTCGGGCCTGCGCATCTGGGCCGGCGCCACCATCGAGGAAGCCGACATGAAGGCTCTGATGCCGTGGCTCTCCTATGCCTTCGAGACGCAGAAGGCGGCGCTCGCCAAGGCTGCCGCCTGACCGGTTCCGGCCCCGCGACAGGCGGGGCCGCATCATCCCGCTTTTAGAAGTTCGAACCTCTTTCAAGGAGCCCGTGACCAATGGCACCTCGCGTTCTCGTATCCGACGAACTTTCGGAAACCGCCGTCCAGATTTTTCGTGATCGCGGCGTCGAAGTCGATTTCCAGCCGAAGCTCGGCAAGGACAAGGAAAAGCTCGCCGAGATCATCGGCAATTACGATGGTCTGGCCATCCGCTCGGCCACCAAGGCGACGGAGAAGCTGATCGCCGCCGCGACCAACCTCAAGGTCATCGGCCGCGCCGGCATCGGCGTCGACAATGTCGATATCCCGGCTGCGTCGCGCCGCGGCATCATCGTCATGAACACGCCCTTCGGCAACTCGATCACTACCGCCGAGCATGCGATCGCGCTGATGTTCGCGGTCGCCCGCCAGCTTCCGGCAGCCGACGTTTCCACACAGTCGGGCAAGTGGGAGAAGTCGCGCTTCATGGGTGTCGAGATCACCGGCAAGACGCTCGGCGTCATCGGCGCCGGCAATATCGGCGGTATCGTCTGCAAAAAGGCGATCGGGCTCGGCATGCACGTGCTTGCCTATGATCCCTTCCTCTCCAAGGAGCGCGCCGAGGAGATGGGCGTCATCAAGGTCGAACTGGACGAGCTTCTGGAGCGCGCCGACTTCATCACCCTGCACGTACCGTTGACCGACAAAACCCGCAACATCATCAGCAAGGAAGCGCTGGCCAAGACCAAGAAGGGCGTTCGCATCGTCAACTGCGCACGCGGCGGTCTGGTCGATGAGGCAGCCCTTGCCGAAGCCATTAAGTCCGGCCACGTCGCCGGTGCCGGCTTCGACGTGTTCGAGGTGGAGCCGGCCACCGAAAGCCCGCTCTTCGGCCTGGACAACGTGGTCTGCACGCCGCATCTCGGCGCGTCCACCACGGAAGCGCAGGAAAACGTCGCCTTGCAGGTCGCCGAGCAGATGTCGGACTATCTGATCAAGGGCGCCGTCTCCAACGCGATCAACATGCCTTCGATCACGGCCGAGGAAGCGCCGCGGCTGAAGCCCTTCATCCGCCTTGCCGACGTTCTCGGCTCCTTCGTCGGCCAGGTGCAGGAAAGCCCGACCAAGGAAATCGAGATTCTTTATGACGGCGCCACCGCCAACATGAACACCAAGGCGCTGACGAGCGCGCTTCTGGCCGGGCTGATCCGCAGTCAGGTCGCCGACGTCAACATGGTTTCGGCGCCGATCATGGTGAAGGAGAAGGGCATCATCCTTTCCGAGGTCAAGCGCGACAAGTCGGGCGTCTATGACGGCTACATCAAGCTGACGGTCAAGACCGAGAACCAGGTCCGTTCGGTTGCGGGCACGGTGTTCTCCGACGGCAAGCCGCGCTTCATCCAGATCAAGGGCATCAACATGGATGCCGATGTCGGCGCCCACATGATCTACATCACCAACACGGACGTGCCGGGCATGATCGGCTTCATGGGCACGACGCTCGGCAATGCCGGCGTCAACATCGCCAACTTCCAGCTCGGTCGCGAGAAGGAAGGCGGGGACGCGATCGCGCTTCTCTATGTAGACGGCCCGGTTTCCGAAGAGGTGCTGGACCAGCTTCGCGCCAACCCGGCGATCCGGCAGGCCAAGCCGCTCGTCTTCAACGTGGATTGAGACATCCCACCTCCCCCTCAAGGGGAGGGTGGGGCGTGCGCGGCTCGCCTGTTCGACTAAACCGTCCTACCAAAGCCCGGCGCGTCTCGCGCCGGGCTTTTCCTTTTCTGTCGCCTGCGACCATTCGCACCGCTACAATTCGCATAGGTTGTATTTTTGGAACTTGGCTCCCGTTTCAAAGTTGGTTATCTACCACAACGTGAAAAATGCGATGGCGGGACTCAAATCATCAGGCCTGCATTGCTATATGAATCGGGAACGGCCGCATCCGCGGCTCAAGAGGAGAGAATGATGTTGTCATCCCTTCGGCGTTTCAAGCAGCTCTTCGCGGTTGCCGCGCTCGGGCTTGCGGTCTCGCTGACAGCCGTGGACTTCGCGGAAGCCCGTCGCGGCGGCGGTGGTTTCGGCAGCCGCGGCACCCGCACCTATTCGGCACCGCCTGCCACGAACACGGCGCCTGGCCCCGCAACCGGCATCGAGCGTTCCATGACCCCGCGTCCGCAGGGCGCGACGCAGAACGCTGCGCGTCCTAACGCGACCCAACAGCAGCGTCCCGGCGGCCTCTTCGGTGGTATCGCTGGCGGCCTGATGGGCGGCCTCCTGATGGGTGGCCTGCTCGGCATGATGTTCGGCGGCGGCTTCGGCGGCATGGCCGGCTTCCTCGGCATGCTTCTGCAGATCGCGGTCATCGCCGGCCTTGCCATGCTTGCCTTCCGCTTCTTCGGTCGTCGGCAGCAGCAGCCTGCCGGTCCGTCCGGCAATTACGGCCAGCAGCGCAACGCCGCCTATGAACCCCCGCAGCAGGGCAACTCCGGCTTCCAGATCCCGAAGATCGGCTCGCTCGGCGGTGCCGCCGCAGGCGGGGCAGGCGGATATGCTGCCGCGCCGCGTCAGGCGGGACCGGAAACGGACGAGATCGGCATCACCAATCGCGATCTCGACCACTTCGAGAAGCTGTTGAAGGACGTCCAGGCTGCCTATGCGGAGGAGGACTACGGCAAGCTGCGCAACCTCACCACGCCGGAGGCCATGTCCTACCTTGCCGAAGAGCTGGGCGAAAACGCCACCAACGGGCTCAAGAACGAGGTGAAGGACGTCCAGCTTCTGCAGGGCGACCTGGCTGAGGCCTGGCGCGAAAACGGTCAGGATTATGCGACGGTGGCGCTGCGCTATTCCAGCATCGACTACATGCGCGACCGCAATACCGGCGCGGTGGCCGAAGGCGATCCGGACAACGCGACCGAAATCGTCGAGGTCTGGACCTTCGTGCGCAAGCCCGCCAATGATTGGAAGCTCTCGGCCATTCAGTCGGCCGCCTGATTTTCCAGGAGCGTGATCGTCTTGCGGTCGCGCTCTCCGTCGTAAAATTGTTGAAGGGCTCGCTCGAAAGGCGAGCCCTTTTCGCTGACGGCCGCAAACAGCGTCATCGAACTCCTGAATTTCATATCGTCCGGCGAGCCCAGGATTTCGTGCGCCGAGCGGTCTTTGTGGGTCAGCATCGCCTCCACGCATTCGTTTAAGCGTGCGCCGAGAACCGGATGGACGAGATAGGCCCGTGCCTCGGCCTTGGAGCGGATGGCATATCTCTGCGACATCGCCGAAAAGCCGAGACCCTCCACCTGAGGAAAGACGAACCACATCCAGTGCGAGCGCTTGCGGCCGTCGCGAAGCTCCTGCAGCGCCTGGCGGTAGACCGGATGTTGTGCTTCCACGAAACGCTGGAGATCGAACTCGTCCCCGTTCGCCATGATCATGGCCTCCTCCATTCCATTTCGTTTGAAGGATAGGGCGTGATCCGAGTTTTTGGAGCGTGAGACGGGCAAATTTCCCCTCGTGGCCTTTACCATGCTGCCATGCACCCTAGCTCTCGGGCATGGAACGCTTCATCGAGGAATTCCGCAGCGATTTTGCCTGGCTGCCCGACTGGGCGGTTTCGATCGCGGTGCTTGCCGCAGCTTTCGGGCTCGGTCTCTTCATCCAGCGCCTCGGCTTCCGCATCCTGACCCGGCTCGTGGAGAATAAGGATCTCTTCTGGCGCTCGCTGGTGGCGCGCACGCGCCGGCCGATGCGGCTCGCCATTCTCACCTGGGCGCTTTCCTTCGGGGCGGCCGTAGCGCCGCTCACGGATTACCAGGCAACGACGCTGCGCCACATCCTCCTTATCGGCTTCATCATCGTCGTCGGCTGGATGGCGAAGATCGCGCTGCACATCTGGATGACGGTCTATCTGCGCCGCTTCAAGCTGGATGCGGAGGACAACCTGCTCGCCCGCAAGCATGTGACGCAGTCGCGCATCATGGAGCGGATCGCGAGCATCGTGATCGTCGCGGTTACGTTAGCGGCGATCCTCATGACCTTTCCGGCCGTGCAGCAATATGGCGTCAGCCTGCTGGCTTCCGCCGGCGTTGCCGGCATCGTTCTCGGCCTTGCCCTGCAGCCGGTGCTGAAGAACCTGCTCGCCGGCATCCAGCTTGCGATAACGCAGCCGATCCGCATCGACGACGCGCTGATCGTCGAGGGCGAATGGGGGAATGTCGAGGAGATCACCTCCACCTATGTCGTGATGAAGCTCTGGGATTGGCGCCGGCTGGTCCTGCCGCTCAGCTATTTCATCGAAAAGCCCTTCCAGAACTGGACACGCGAAGGTTCCGCGCTGATCGGCACGGTGATGATCTACCTCGATTACAGCGTGCCGGTGGCCGTCGTCCGCAGCAAGGCGGAAGAGATCGCCGCCGCCTCGAAGCTGTGGGACCGCAAGGTGGTCGCCGTGCAGGTAACGGATTTCCGGGAGAACGTCATGGAGATCCGCATTCTGGCTTCGGCCAACAATGCGCCTAAAACCTTCGATCTGCGCTGCGAGATGCGCGAAAAGCTCATCGATTTCATCCAGCGGGAATATCCCTCCGCCCTGCCGCGGGTGAGGGCTGAGGGAGCGGCCAATGGCAATGCGGCGGTCGTCGGCGAGGCGGGGCGTCACCAGTCCCTGCAGTCGTGATTGGGCTCCTCCTTGCACCGAAGCCCAATCCTTTCTATATCCTCAGCCAATTGCCTGACGGACGGCCGATACCGCCCGCGGGACCGACGTTCGCCCGGCTGCCTTGCATCGGCGGCAGAGAGACCGAGAGAGTTACTCTTGAACACGCTGGATTTTGACAAGAGGCCGGAAGACACGCGCGTTGTCGTCGCCATGTCGGGGGGAGTGGATTCCTCCGTGGTGGCCGGCTTGCTCAAACGCCAGGGCTACGATGTGCTCGGCATCACGCTACAGCTCTACGACCATGGCGCAGCCGTGCATCGCGCGGGCTCCTGCTGTGCCGGCCAGGATATCGAGGATGCGCGCCGCGTTTCCGAAACGCTCGGCATTCCGCATTACGTGCTCGATTACGAGAAGCGGTTCCGCGAAACGGTCATAAACCCGTTCGCTGAGGCCTATGCCATGGGCGAAACGCCGATCCCCTGTGTTGCCTGCAACCAGACGGTCAAGTTCGCCGATCTCCTGGCAACGGCCAGGGAACTCGGGGCTGACGCGCTGGCGACCGGCCATTACATCCGCTCGGCCCGCAATCCGAGCTCGGACAATCCGAACCGCCGCGCGCTTTTCCGCCCGATCGACAGCGACCGCGACCAGAGCTGGTTCCTGTTCGCGACCACGCAGGAGCAGATCGATTACCTGCGCTTTCCGCTGGGCGGCATGTCCAAGGCCGAGGTGAGGGCGCTTGCGGAAGAGATGGGCCTGGTCGTCGCCAAGAAGGCCGACAGCCAGGACATCTGTTTCGTGCCGCAGGGCAAGTATACGGACATCATCAACAAGTTGAAGCCGAACGCGGCGCTTTCCGGCGAGATCGTGCATCTCGATGGGCGGGTGCTCGGCCGGCACGAAGGCATCGTCAACTACACGATCGGGCAGCGCAAGGGGCTTGGGGTCGCGACCGGCGAGCCGCTCTACGTCGTCTTTCTCGACGCCCGCTCCCGCCGGGTAATCGTCGGGCCGAAGGAAGCGCTGGATACGCACCGCGTCTATCTGCGCGATATGAACTGGATCGGCGACAGCTCGCTGGAAAACGATACGAAGGATGGTTTTGCCTGCTTCGCCAAGGTGCGCTCCACGCGCCCGCCGACGCCGGCTACCCTCCATTGCGACAGCCAAGGCGTCTATGTCGACCTGCTGGTCGGCGAAGCGGGCGTCGCGCCCGGTCAGGCCTGCGTTCTCTATTCGGCGGAGGGTGCGGATGCGCGCGTTTATGGCGGCGGCTTCATCGAGCGCTCGGAACGCGCAGCGGCGGCGGAAGCCTCGCTGAAGGCGCTTCTTTCGGCGCCGGTGGCGGCCTGAAGCTGGCCGTTCCGGCGGGTTTCAGGCGGAGGCGGTTTTTCTCCGATCATATGCTTGACACAAAGCGGGGAGCGACCTTATAAGCCCCCCATCCCACGGGATCGACGCTTTGCGGACGGCCCCGTTGACCCTGTGGCGGGGTAGCTCAGGTGGTTAGAGCAGCGGAATCATAATCCGCGTGTCGGGGGTTCAAGTCCCTCTCCCGCTACCATTTTCCAGAAAATTCATCCTGCAAAGCCTTATCCGAGGTCCGGATCCTCGAAGAGGTTGATCCGCACCGTGCTTTCCGGCCCGCAGAAGATGCCGCGATTGCGGGTCACCATGTAGAAGACCCGGGCGGCACCCCAGAGCTTCTGAGACTTGAGGATGGGCCGGACCTTGGCCTGGTAGGGCCCGACGAGAAACTCGATACCATCGGCGATATCCTGGCGCGTCACGCGTTTCTCGTCGGCGAACTCGGTTCCGGGAATATTCCTGCCGCCGAGCCAGAGGTCGTCGTGGGCGACCCAGAGAAGCGTCACCACGTCGCCGGGACGCATCGTCTCATAGGGCGGAATGATGATGCGTACCCCATCCTTCGCTCCATGGTAGCGCAGCCACCCGCTGGTGTTCCTGGCCGGGAATTGGGCTTCCTGCAGCACCCTTGAAAGATCGGCCGAGGGCCCCCTGTCGAACCGTCTCGCCCCGCCGGCTGCGGCGGCTTCCTGCCGTGGTGCGCGCGAAAACCGCCTTCTCCACATTTCCCAGGCAATCTCCGCAAGACCGCGCAATTTGGCATCGGCGGCATAGAAAGCACGTATCCGGTCCATGGACCGATCCTCCTCTTCGACGGGGTCGGGATATGTCGCTCACGGTGCCGACCAGGCGGCGCGAGCTATCGGTCGGGCTGCGGCCACGCATTCCGGGCTTGCCGCACCCGCCGCCATGGACATTCCTCCCTCGCGGGCCAGCCTGGTCGACAAGGGAAGGTTAGTTGCATTCCATTTAATATGCAACAATAAATTGAATACGCAGGATGACGCGGCCAATGGTTGTGGTTGGCGTGCGATGTATTCAAGCCGTGGTTCGGGTTGGCAGGTGCTCCGGATCACGCTGTGAGATCACGAAGATTTAAGGCGAGAGGGATCATGAGAGGTTGAAGCGGCTCCGGTCCGGGGCGGCTTTCGCGTTCGGGCGGTGGCATTACCGCAGCATCAGCCCTGGGGCGGCTTGGGCGGAAGGCGAGGGGGACGGCCCGTCAAGCGATCGGAGGGCGAGGGGGCTGCCTTCTTTTCAGCCGACGCCGGTCTCGAGGCCCCGCGCGTCGGAAGTCCAAGGACCCGACTCCATTCCTTTCGGCAGATCGCCTCCAATTTCTCCTCGACTGTCATGTTCCCACTCTGTGCTTTGGTTTTCTAATTAGATACTGCTAATTCATCCCATTCAATTCACCCAAAGGATTGAGGTGGCTTCAATCGTCGCGGAACTCGATGATGTGGCGGCTGACGAGTTTCAGCGACCGGTCTGGCTGGATGATGTAGGTTTCCTCCGCCGGGCGGCCGAGTTCGTCGTTCAGCCGGTTGGTCACGGTGCTGCCGACGGGCGCCTTGGTGAGCTTCGTGCGCGGCTGCCCGCCATAGGTGATGCTGCCGGGGATCGGCTCCAGCCCTGCCTCATGCGCGGTGCAGCCGGCAAGAACCAGGATGAGAGAGATACTGACGAAAATGCTGCGCATGGCTCCTCCGTGGTCAAACTTAGGAGCCTGCGAGCAAACATCAATCTTCATGATGCCGGTTGCCGATTTCGTCTGCCGGATGTTCCAAAAAACACGCCTCGGACTATATCGATAGCATCCGCCGATCAAATCGGCGGATGCTGACTGCGGAAAATGGCCAATGTCCCATGCGCCCGGCGATTGCGGAGGATCACACGTTGAAACAGTTCGTCATCATTGCGGGTTTTGCCGCGCTCCTTTCCGGCTGCACGGCGGGTGCGGTCACCTACGGAGCGGGGCCGGACCTAGAGCCCATCCCCGGCAGCATCACCTATGGCGGA
Organism: Rhizobium sp. LC145; assembly: GCF_001005825.1. Classification (GTDB taxonomy): domain Bacteria; phylum Pseudomonadota; class Alphaproteobacteria; order Rhizobiales; family Rhizobiaceae; genus Neorhizobium. The sequence continues at coordinate 221,315 of NZ_LBHV01000004.1, read as the reverse complement.
CAGCCGCGCTCGCGCCTTACCCGGTCGCCGATCGGCAGCGTCGTCAATCATGAATTCCGCAACGAATTCGGCCAGCGGGTCGAGGAAAGATACATCCTCCAGCCGGATCGCAGCCTCAAGCTCGTCAGCCGCCGCGTCTATCGCGGACCGTTCTGGGATGATGATTGAGCGGTCCGTCGTCAGGTTGGTTTTCCGCCGCCCGGCTCGGCCAACTCGCGGTGCTGCTCGGCCAGCATCTCGGAGGGCGTGACATTGGCGATGGCCGCTTGAAGCTTGTTCTTCCAGCCGCTCACGACATCGCCTTCTCCCTCCATCATGGCCTCGAAGCCAATGCGGGCAACGAAAGCCGGGTCGCCCTTCTTCATCTCACCGAGCGGCATGTCGGCGATATCGGCGCGTTCGAAGAATTCGGTGTCGGTCGGACCGGGTATCAGGCAAGTGACCGTCACGTCGCTGTCCTTCAGCTCGTTACGAAGCGCGAAGGAGAAGTTGTTCAGGAAGGCCTTGGAGGCGTTGTAGACCGCCTGAAAGCTGCCGGGGACGAAGCCGGCGATCGAGCCGGTGATGAGAATGCGGCCGCGCCGCCGCTCGCGCATCTGCATGCCGATCCTGTGAAGCACGTCGAGCGTGCCGGTGATATTGGTATGGAGGGCGTGCTCGATCTCCTTGAAGTCACGGTCGAGAAAGCCTTCGCGCAGACCACGCTCGGCATTGGCAAGCAGCAGCTCGACGGGGCGGCCATCCGCGTCTATCGCAGCCATCAGCTTATCGACACCGGATTTTTGGGCAAGATCGGCCTCGACGGCGGTGATGCGTGTGCCCTCGTTCGCGAGCTTTTCGGCGGCGTCGTGGATTTCCGGCTCGTCGGCCACCGCGATGATGTCATAGCCCTCGGTGGCGCAAAGCTTCGCCAGTTCGAAGCCGATGCCGGAGGAGGCGCCTGTCACGACGGCGAGTTCGCGGATTGCGTTCATTTCACTCCTCCCCATGCCGGGTCGGCGCTTTCGCCTCGATCTCCCTTTGCCGGGATTTTCTCAAGCGATGTACAAGGTTTGAACGGAGGGCGGTTAAAATGGTTCCGGAAGCGAACAATGCGGGGCGCGGCAGAGTGAAGCACGGCGGTGGAACCGCTTGCCGCCGAGGCGGATTGAGCGATATCGCGGGCATGAATTTATCGCGTCGGGTCACGAAAGGCGGACGTCATGGCAGATGAAGCGAAATGGGCGCCGCTTTCGCCCTACAGCACCGGCGTGCGGGGGCGTTGCCCGCGCTGCGGCCAGGGACATCTTTTCGATGGCTTCCTCAAGCTGCGCCCCCGGTGCGAAGCCTGCGGCCTCGACTATTCTTTTGCCGATCCCGCCGACGGGCCGGCCTTCTTCGTGCTGTGCTTCGCCTGCGTGCCGAGCATGGCGCTCGCGGTATGGCTGGAATTGGCGTTCCAGCCGCCTTTCTGGGTTCATCTGCTGATCTCGGTGCCGTTCATGCTTGCGACCTGCATCCTGCCCTTGAGGCCGCTCAAGGGCTGGCTGGTGGCGAGCCAGTATTTCTACAAGGCAGAGCAGGGCAAGCTCGATCGCGGGACGACTGCCGCCGGCGACGAAACGCGCCCTCCGGCAAGCCGTAGCTGACGGGAAGCCGGCCGTCCGGGGCGTTCGGCATGGCCTCGCCTATGGAACATTCGGCGGCGCAAGCGGGTTGGGGAGCCATCTTCATTCCACCAGCCCACGGAGGATGCCGCCATGGCGAACTATCCCAGCCCGCCCTTTCCCGAACAGCAGCAGCCGATGCCGGGCTTTACCGGCCGGATGGACCCGGTGCCGGATCACGGCGAGCGTTCCTATCGCGGATCGGGCAGGCTTGCCGGCAAGAAGGCGGTGATCACCGGCGGCGACAGCGGCATCGGCCGGGCAGTCGCGATCGCCTATGCCCGCGAGGGCGCCGATCTCCTGATCTCCTATCTCGCCGAGGATGAGGACGCCGAGGATACCAAGCGTGTGGTCGAGGAGGCGGGCCGCAAGGCGGTGCTCGTGCGGGGCGATATCCAGGACCCGGCCCATTGCCGGGCGATCGTCGACAAGGCGGTCAAGGAACTCGGCGGTATCGACGTCCTCGTCAACAACGCGGCCCATCAGGCGACGTTCAAGTCGATCGAGGATATTGCCGACGAGGAGTGGGAGCTGACCTTCAAGGTGAACATCCATGCGATGTTCTATCTTACCAAGGCCGCCGTGCCGCACATGAAGCCCGGTAGCGCGATCATCAATACGGCGTCGATCAATTCGGACACTCCGAACCCGACGCTGCTCGCCTATGCGACCACCAAGGGCGCCATCCAGAACTTCACGGCGGGGTTGGCGCAGCTTCTGGCGGAGAAGGGCATCCGCGCCAATGCGGTCGCGCCCGGCCCGATCTGGACGCCCCTTATCCCCTCGACCTTGCCGGAAGACACGGTTAGCAATTTCGGCAAGCAGGTGCCGATGAAGAGGCCGGGCCAGCCGGCGGAACTCGCGACCGCATATGTGATGCTCGCCGATCCGCTGTCGAGCTACGTATCCGGAGCGACCATCGCGGTCACCGGAGGCAAGCCGATCCTCTGAGCCCGGTGGAGCCGCTGGCGTGAACCTCGCGCCGCCGTTACGTCCGGCGGCCGATTTCCCTTGCCAGAGGTTCGAACTGACAGTCGCCGCCCTTTTCGGCCATTTCGTTGGCGAGCATCAGGAAGCGTATCGGGAAGGCGACGGCCTTCTGGTGCGAGGCGGAGATGGTCAGCTGTCCGGCATCGGAAAGGACCGTCTGCTCGGCGCCCTGCAGCGCTTCGTGAATATCCTGATGGGTGGCCAGCCCCTTCTCCACCAACAGGCGGTTGATGGCGGCGACCGCCAGGTAAAGCCCTTCGAGCTGTGGGTTTGCGGTGTTCATGTCTCGGTCCTTTGTGTGGAAGACGGCACGAAGGATGCGGCGTTCTCGTCGATCAGCCGGGCGCCGCGCTGGCGGCTGACATAGCGCCAGGCCCATTGAGTGCTGACGAGCAGGCGTTTTTCGAAATTGACCAGCAGATAGACGTGGACGAGTGCCCACAGGTACCAGGCGATCCTTCCCTTGAGCCGCCAGGTTCCGAAGTCGAAGATCGCCGCCTTATGGCCGACGACGGCCGTATTGCCGCGATTGTTGAAACGGAAGGGTGGGCTGTCCTTTCCGTCCAGGAGCTTGCGCCGCAGCGCCTTGCCGATATAGCCGCCCTGCTGCTTGGCGACCTGGGCGAGCGCCGGCAGGGGCTTGCCGTCGTCGCTCAGCCCGAGGGCGGTATCGCCTATCGCATAGATATCCGGGTGACCGGCAATGGAAAGATCGGGCTCGACGGGAATGCGCCCGCCAGCCTTGCCCTCTATGCCGAGCCAGCCCGCCGCCGGCGAGGCCTTCACCCCCGCGCCCCAGATGACGCAGCCGGTACGGAAGCGATGCGGGCCGGCCACCACCTCATCCTTGCTGACGGATTCGACCGGAAGATTGGTCATTACCTCCACGCCCATCTTTTCCAACGCACGCTGAGCATAGGCCACCAGGCTCTCGGGAAAGGCGGAAAGGATGCGCGGCCCAGCCTCGATCAGGATGACCCGCATATGGTCCGGCTCCAGCTTGCGGAAATCCCGGCTGATCATGAAGCGGCCGAGTTCGGCAATGGCGCCCGCCATCTCGACCCCGGTCGGGCCGCCGCCGATGATGATGCTGGTCAGAAGGGCCTTCTTCTCCTCCGGATCCTGGCTGAGTTCGGCCTTTTCGAAAGCGAGAAGCAAACGCTGCCGGATCAGCCGCGCCTCGTGAATGGTCTTCAGCCCTGGTGCCGCGGCGCGCCAATCCTCATGGCCGAAATAGTTGTATTCCGAGCCGGTGGCGACGACCAGCCGGTCATAGGCGACGTCGGCGCCGTAATCGAGATGGACCGTCTTGGCGGCGGTATCTATGCCCGTCACCTCGGCCAGCATGACCTTGATATTGTGAAAGCGGCCCAGCGTTCGCCGAATCGGCTCGGCAATATCGGCCGGTGAAAGGGCGGCGGTCGCCACCTGATAGAGCAGCGGCTGAAAGAGATTGTGGTTGCGACGGTCGATGACCGTGACGTCGATATCGGTATTGCCGAGCTCGCGCGCCGCAGCGAGCCCGCCGAAGCCGGCCCCGACGATCACCACGCGCGGAGCGCCGGTCTTTTCGTCCGGTTGATCGAGTGTCTCGATGGTCGTGATCTCGCCAGTCATCCTGTCCCCGCCTCGAGCACGGCATCGCCCGTGATGCCTTTCAACATTCCACTCTGGCTAAAAGTTCCGTTCACCTCAAGCCCGGAACCTTTCGTTGACCCCGCCGTTCATTCCCACAACAGACAAGGAGAGAAGTCATGAACAGCATCGTCTGGTTGGTTGGCGCGATCGTCATCGTCATTGCGATCCTGAACCTGGTCGGCTTCGCGTGAGGCCGAATGCCGGAGGTGCCGGGTCCGTCGCCCACGAACCTCTTGGATAGAAAGGAGGCAGCCATGAACAGCATCATCTGGCTCGTCGGAGCCGTGGTCATCGTTCTTGCAGTTCTGTCGTTGCTGGGCTTCGGCTGATCGGCTGGCTGCCGGAGGAGGAATAAGAGGCGCCGGGTTCCCTCGATCGGCGCCTCTTTCATTTTTAAGTTCACCGTGCGGCGAGGACGGCGAAAGGGTGCTGGCCGAAGGCAAGGCCGATGACGATCGGCACGGAGCCGGTAAATTCCTCGCCGGTGAATATCTCCCGGTAGGATCGGATCGCAAGAGACGGCGGAAGCGTGATCTGCGTATCCGCCCAATAGTCGGGTCGCGGCAGACCGTCATGGAAGGCGGCGAAGATCAGGTGGGGAAGGATCACGATCAGCGCGTCCGCTTCGTCCGCTCTCGCAAACGCGACGATGTCCGCCTCCCGCATACCGGATGGCCGCAGGGGCAGATAGGCTCTCTCCAGGAAGAGTTGCGGTTTCTCCTGTCTGAGGTGCAGCAGCGTTGCGATGACGTGCTGCTTGAGCCTGCCGCTTCGCCAATCGTCTTCCTGGGTGAAGCTTGGGGCATCGTTCGCCGTCAGCCAGGTTTCCAAACGCCGGAAATCCGGCTCGCGGCGGTTATCGGGATCGACGAGGCTGAAATCCAGCGCTTCGCTTCCCTGGTAGATGTCGGGCACGCCGGGTGCCGTGAGCTTGAGGATGGCTTGGCTGAGACCATTCGCCAGACCGGCCCGGATGAAGGGCTGCAGCGTGCCGGTGAAATCCGCGAGAAAAGCCTCTGAGGAGAAAAATCCCCGGGCATAGCCGGTCACCGCCTGCTCATAGTCCGGATCGATATCGTTCCAGCTCGTGCGCAGCTTTCCTTCACGCAAAGCCTTCTCGACATAGGCGAGGAAACGCTCCTCAAGTGCTTCCAATTCCTCGGGTTCGTCCACCGACAGGTCCGCCGGCCAGACGCCGGCAAGCGCCTGATAGAGCATCCATTCCAATTCGGGCTCCGGAGCGGGGCCGCCCTTCAGCTCCCGTACGAGATGCCGGTGCATGCCGCGCCATCGCTCCACGGCCTCGGCCCAGGCTTCGGGCGCTTCGCTGATGGCATAGAGCCGCGCACGGGCATCCTCCCCGCGCTTGGTGTCATGCGTGGAGGTTGCCGAAAGCGAAAGCGGCACGCGTCCCCGCCTGGTTTCCATGCGGCGGTGGAAGTGCTCGATGTTAGAGGATCTGGGAAGCGGCTCGTTTCCCACCTCGTTCAGCGCGAGCAGCCGGTGATGGCGGAAGAAAAGCGTGTCTTCCACCGATTTCGCCATCAGCGGCCCGGTCAATTGCTGAAAGCGGCTACGGAAGAGGGCCGCCTTTGCGGCAAGCGGAGGTTCGACATCGCCGATCAGGATGCGTTCCAGGAAAGCCAGCGCGTTGCGGCACGTGGTGATGGAGCGGGTCCTCACCTGGTCGAGCACCTTTGCGAGGAGCTTGCGATCGGCCGGCGAAAGGCCGGCCTTCGTGCCATAGGTGCGGTAGACGGGAAAGGCGACCAGAAGCTCGCGCAGCGCAGTTTCCAGACTATCCTCCACAAGCGGCGCTTCCCAGTCCTCGGCCCGCTGGATCTGTACGGCCATGCGCAGCAGGGCGGCAAACTCCCCAGCGAAATTGTTGTTGACCATCAGCAGTTTGGCCTGGCGAAGCTCCTCCGCCACATCAACGGGACTTCCTGACGTGCGGGTATAGGCATCCGTCAGCTTTCCGGCTTTGCGGCCGTCGACGAAGACATCGGCAAGGGCGGAGATGAGTTCATATCCGGTCGTGCCGGAGACCGGCCAGTCGGCGGGCAGATGTTCACCCTCGCCGAGGATCTTTTCGACCACGATATAGATATCCGGCCCGACCTCGTGCCGCAGCCGTTCGAGATAGGCCTTGGGATCGGCAAGGCCGTCCACATGATCGATCCTGAGTCCATCGACGCGGCCGGTGCGGACGAGTTCCAGCACGGTGTGGTGCATGTCATCGAACACCCGGCCATCCTCGACCCGCATGCCCACGAGGCTGGTGATTTCGAAAAAGCGACGATAGCTGAGCTCGCGCGACGCATCGCGCCACGGGATGAGGCGCCAGGGCTGCAGGTCGTGCAAACCGGCGATGGCGTCGGGCGCGGTGGTGGCCAGCACTTCCGCCTCCCGTCCCGCATAGCTCGACGGCGTCAGCGGATAGCAGGTGCCTTGGTAGGCAAGTGCCGGCTTGCCCGTCCTGGGATCGGGCCTAACCGAGAGATCGCCCCTTTCCAGCACCTTCTCGAACGTCTCGGCCAGGACGGGCAGGGTGAGCCGCCGGCTCCAGTCGATATCGAAATGGCGGGCATAGGGGCTCGCCTCGCCGAGCTCCACGACGCTGCGCCACCAGGGATTTTCGAGCGAGGCGGCCATATGGTTCGGCACGATATCGAGGATGAGGCCGAGCCCGGCGGTCTTCAGCGCATCCGAAAGCCGATCGAACCCCTCTCGCCCGCCAATCGCGGGGTCGATCTCGTTCGCATCCGTCACGTCATAACCATGGGTCGAGCCGCTGACGGCCGAGAAGATCGGCGAAGCGTAGAGATGGCTGATGCCGAGGCGTTTCAGATAGGGCACCAGCGCTGCCGCACGGTTGAAGGTCATGCCGTTACGGAACTGGATGCGGTAGGTGGCGAGCGGCGGGATCACGGCCCGCCTCCGGCCGCTTCGAGGCGGACGAGCACCGCCTTCGGCGGCACCGCGCCGCCATCGACGGGCTCGCCCCATACGAGCTGTCCCTTGAGGCCAGGCGCTGAGCGGGCCTCCTCGCCGAGATTTATCGCCATGTGCAGGCGGCCCGCCGGGAAGCTCCATGAGACGGCGATGAACCGGCTGGAGGTGGCGAGAACGCGGCCGCTATTGCCTGCCGCCGAACCGATGAGCGGCACGATGAACCTCCTGCGGGCGGAGAGGAGTTCGCGGGTGAATTTCAGCCATTCGCGGCCTTCGTCATTTTCGGCCTTGCTCCAATCGAGCCTGGAGTCGAGAAAGGTCGTCTTCGCATTCGGGTCCGGAACGGTCTCTTCTCCGTGACCATTATGGCCTTCGAATTCCTTCTGCCTTCCCTCGCGCACGGCTTTGGCGAGATCACCGTGGAAATCGGTGAAGAAGAGGAAGGGGGTCGTTTCCCCGTATTCCTCACCCATGAACATGAGCGGGATGTGGGGCGAGAGGAGAAGGGCGGCCGTCAGCGCCTTCACCTTGTCCTTGCCGGCGAGGGAAAGAAGGCGCTCGCCATGCGCCCGGTTGCCGACCTGGTCGTGGTTCTGGATGAAATCCACGAAAGCGGTCGGCGGCTGCGCCGCGCTCGGCACGCCGCGGGGTTTTCCGGTCCGCACCGTGACCTCGCCCTGGTAGGCGAAACCCTCGGCGAGCGCGCGTGCCGCGAGCTTCTCCGGGCTATCGGCAAAATCGCGGTAATAGCCGTCTGTCTCACCGGTCGCGAGCACATGCATGGCGTTGTGGAAGTCGTCGTTCCACTCGCCGGTGAAGAGCTTCACGCGCCCTTGCTCATCCCGCTCGTGCAGAAAAGTGAGGTTGCGCGAATCCTCGGTGGCCAGATGGATGTGGCGGTCGCCGAATTCGGCGCGGATGTGCTCGGCGATCTCGACCATGATGTGCTTTTCGGACGGGTCCTCGATCTGGTCGATCGCATCGAAACGGAGGCCGTCGAGGTGGAATTCCTCCAGCCAGTAGAGAGCGTTCTCCACGAAGAAACGGCGCACCGGATCGTTCTCGTAGGCGATCGCCGCGCCCCAGGGCGTGTGCTTTTCGGGATGGAAGAAATCGGGAGCCAGAAGCGGCAGGAAATTCCCTTCCGGTCCGAAATGGTTGTGGACCACGTCGACCAGGACCATCAGCCCATGTCCGTGGGCGGCATCGACGAAAGCCTTGAAATCCTCCGGTGCGCCGTAGGCGGCATGCGGGGCGTAGATGAGCGCGCCGTCGTAACCCCAGCCGCGTGCGCCGGCGAAATGGCCGATCGGCATCACTTCGATGGCTGTGATGCCGAGTGCGGCGAGGTGCGACAGGCGCTCGATCGCGGCGCGGAAGGTACCTTCGGGCGTAAAGGTGCCGACATGCAGCTCGTAGATCACCGCCTCTTCCCAGCGCCGGCCCTGCCAGTCGAGGTTCCGCCATTGATAGGAGGTGGGGTCGATCACCAGGGATGGGCCGGTCACGCTCTCCTTCTGGCCGCGCGAGGCGGGATCGGGAAGCGCCATTCCGCTGGGGAGCACATAGGCATATTCCGTTCCGGGCTCGATGCCGGCCGCGAGCAGCTCGAACCAGCCGTCATCGCTGCGGGTCATCGGCGTTTCGCGGTCGTTGAGGCGCAGGTAGAGCGCTGCCTGTCCGGGCGCCCACAACCGGAAGGCGGCTTCGCCGGCGGCGACGAATTCGCAGCCCCACGTCTTCGGAAAGGCCCGGAATTCGCTGAATGTGCTCATTGCGGACATGATTGGCCAGCCCCATCGTCTCAAGTGAGGGCCAAACGGCTCACGGCGGTTTGTGGTTCCATCTGCCCGAAGCGGTGATTCGGCACGCGGAAGAGCCAGATGGGGATGGGGCGAAAGAAAATTGCTCAGCCGCGCAATTATTCGCAAGTAGACATCAGGGAAGGAAATTGCCGGAAAGCACGACCCGTCCTAGATTAAAAACAGGTGCTTTCGAGGAGGAAGCGCTTCATTTCATCGGTTCTTTGGGAGGAGAAACGCATGAGGGATGGACAGAGGCTCAGCCTGCATGTGCCGGAGCCTGAGGTGCGTCCGGGCGACAAGCCCGATTTTTCCAAGGTCACCATTCCAAAGGCCGGTTCGGTGCGGCGGCCGGAGGTCGATGCAGACCCGGAAACCATTCGCGATCTCGCCTTTTCCATCATCCGCGTGCTGAACCGGGAAGGAGAGGCTGTCGGCCCCTGGGCTGGAACGCTGACCACGGAAGAGCTTCTGGAAGGCCTGAGGCACATGATGCTTTTGCGCAGCTTCGATGCGCGGATGCTGACGGCGCAGCGGCAGGGTAAGACCTCCTTCTACATGCAGCATCTCGGCGAAGAGGCGGTTTCCTGCGCATTCCAGCGGGCGCTCGAGCCGGGGGACATGAATTTCCCGACCTATCGGCAGGCGGGGCTGCTGATCGCCGGCGGCTATCCGATGGTCGACATGATGAACCAGATCTATTCCAACGATGCCGATCCCCTGAAAGGGCGGCAGTTGCCGGTTCTCTATTCGGCTAGGGAACATGGCTTCTTCACCGTCTCCGGCAATCTTGCGACCCAATATATCCAGGCGGTCGGCTGGGCGATGGCATCGGCCATCAGACAAGATACCAAGATCGCAGCGGGCTGGATCGGCGACGGTTCCACCGCGGAATCGGATTTCCATACCGCGCTGGTCTTCGCCTCCACCTACCGCGCGCCGGTCATCCTCAATGTGGTCAACAACCAATGGGCCATCTCCACCTTCCAGGGCGTTGCTAGGGGTGGCTCCGGAACGTTCGCCGCAAGAGGGCTCGGCTATGGCCTGCCTTCGCTGCGGGTGGACGGCAACGATTATCTCGCCGTGCACGCGGTCGCCAAATGGGCAGCGGAGCGGGCGCGGCAGAATATCGGCCCGACACTGATTGAATACGTGACCTATCGCGTTGGCGCGCATTCCACCTCCGACGATCCCTCCGCCTATCGCCCGAAGGAGGAGTCGGAAGCCTGGCCGCTCGGCGATCCCGTCATCAGGCTCAAGAACCACCTGATCCGCATCGGCGCCTGGAGCGAGGAGCGTCACAAACAGGCGGAGGCGGAAATCCGCGATACCGTCGTCGCCGCCCAGAAGGAGGCGGAGCGGCATGGCACGCTGCATTCCGGCGGCAGGCCTTCGATGCGCGACATGTTCGAGGGCGTCTATGCGGAAATGCCGCCGCATCTGAAGCGTCAGCGCCAACAGGCGGGGGTGTGATATGGCCGTCATCATTCTTGGAAGACCCCTCCCCAACCCCTCCCCACAAGGGGGAGGGGTTAACCCAGCCGCAACCACGGCAGATTGGGGCCGAGGCAGCGCCGCTTGTCTTCTCCCCCCTTGTGGGGGAGATGGCCGGCAGGCCAGAGGGGGCGTTGCCGCATCGGAGGTCTCCCCATGGCGCGCATGACGATGATCGAGGCTATCCGCAGCGCCATGGACGTTTCGATGGCGCGCGACGAGAACGTGGTCGTGTTCGGCGAGGATGTCGGCTATTTCGGTGGCGTCTTCCGCTGCACGCAGGGGCTCCAGCAGAAATACGGCAGGACGCGCTGTTTCGACGCGCCGATTTCCGAATCCGGCATCGTCGGCGCGGCGATCGGCATGGCGGCCTATGGCCTGAAACCCTGTATCGAGATCCAGTTCGCCGACTACATGTATCCGGCCTATGACCAGCTCACGCAGGAGGCGGCGCGGCTGCGCTACCGTTCGAACGGGGAATTCACCTGCCCCATGGTGGTGCGCATGCCGACAGGCGGCGGCATTTTCGGCGGGCAGACGCACAGCCAGAGCCCGGAGGCGCTGTTCACCCATGTCTGCGGGCTGCAGGTGGTGGTGCCGTCCAATCCTTATGACGCCAAGGGGCTGCTGATCTCGGCGATCGAGAACCCCGATCCGGTCATCTTCCTGGAGCCGAAACGGCTCTATAACGGTCCGTTCGACGGGCACCACGACCGCCCCGTCACATCCTGGGCCGGCCATTCGCTCGGCGAGGTGCCGGAGGATCATTACGCCGTGCCGCTCGGCAAGGCAGTGGTGCGGCGCGAGGGTTCCGCCGTCACGGTGCTCGCCTACGGCACCATGGTGCATGTGGCGCAGACGACGGCCGAGGAGACCGGTATAGACGCCGAGGTGATCGATCTTCGAACCCTCCTGCCGCTCGATCTGGAGACGATCGTGCAATCGGTGAAGAAGACCGGCCGCTGCATGGTGGTGCACGAGGCGACGCTTACCTCCGGCTATGGCGCGGAGCTCGTGTCGCTGGTGCAGGAGCATTGCTTCTACCACTTGGAGGCGCCGGTCATCCGCGTCGCCGGCTGGGATACGCCTTACCCACACGCGCAGGAATGGGATTATTTTCCGGGACCGGCCCGCATCGGCGAGGCGCTGCGCGACATGATGGAGGCTTGAGATGGGAGAGAAGATCATCAAGCTGCCCGATGTGGGCGAAGGGGTTGCCGAAGCCGAACTCGTGGAATGGCATGTGAACGTCGGGGATATCGTGCGCGAGGACATGGTGCTCGCCGCTGTCATGACCGGCAAGGCGACGGTGGAGATCCCCTCGCCGGTGGAAGGCGAGGTGACCTTCCGACATGGCGAAATCGGCGACGTGATCGCCACCGGCACCGTGATTCTCAAGATCAGGACGGCCGGTGAGGCCGGAGAAGAGGACGCTGAGGTCGAGCTTTCCCCGGCAGAGCCGGCTCCGAAGCCCGAGCCGGAAAGAACATCCCCCCCGCCGGTGGAAAAGCCGAAGCCGGCAGCGGAGATCATTCCGCCTAAATCGGTAGCGGGCGGAGCGGTGAAAAACGGGAATGGCGGGCATGGTGCGCCGCGGGCGGAAGGCGAAAGGCCGCTTGCGCCGCCGGCGGTCCGCCTGCGGGCGAAGGAAGCGGGCATCGACCTTCGACAGGTGCCGGGCAGCGGGCCCGCGGGGCGCATCACCCATGAGGACATCGACGCCTTCCTGAGTCGCGAGGGCGGCTCGGGTATTGCCCCCGGTTTGCAGCCGAACAAGAAGATCGAGGAGATCAAGGTCGTCGGCCTGCGACGCCGCATCGCCGAGAAGATGGCGCTTTCCAAATCCCGCATCCCCCACATCACCTATGTGGAGGAGGTGGACATGACGGCTCTGGAAGAGCTTCGCGGCCGCCTCAACGGTAATCTGAAGCCCGGCAAGCCGAAGCTCACCATCCTGCCCTTCCTGATGCGGGCCACGGTGAAGGCGATCGCCGAACAGCCGGGCATCAACGCCCACTACGACGACGAGGCGGGCGTCATTCGGCAGTTCGGAGGCGTGCATATCGGGATTGCGGCACAGACGGCAGCCGGCCTCATGGTGCCCGTCGTCCGGCATGCGGAGGCGCGCGACATCTTCGATTGCGCCCGCGAGGTGGGCCGCCTCAGCGAGGCTGCCAAGAACGGCACGGCGCTGCGCGAGGAGCTTTCCGGCTCCACCATCACCATCAGCTCGCTCGGCGCCATGGGCGGCATCGTCTCGACGCCGGTCATCAACCATCCGGAGGTGGCGATCATCGGCGTCAACAAGATGGCGATCCGGCCGCATTGGGACGGAACGCAGTTCGTGCCCCGCAAGATGATGAACCTCTCGTCGAGCTTCGATCATCGGGTGATCGACGGCTGGGATGCGGCGACCTTCGTGCAGCGGCTGAAGGCGCTTCTGGAAACGCCTGCGCTGATATTCGTCGAGGAGTGAGGTGAGAGAAGAACAATGAAGGAAATCACCTGCAAGCTCCTCGTCATCGGTGCCGGTCCGGGTGGCTATGTATGCGCCATCCGGGCCGGCCAGCTCGGGGTCGATACGGTCATCGTGGAGATGGTAAAGCCCGGCGGTACCTGCCTCAACATCGGCTGCATTCCCTCCAAGGCGCTGATCCATGCGGCGGACGACTATGCCGGGACCGTCGCCATGGCCGCCGGTCGGAACGCCATGGGCATCAAGGCGGAAAGCCCGTCGATCGATCTGGCGAAGACCATGGCCTGGAAGGACGGCATCACCGGCCGGCTGACCATGGGGGTCGCGAACCTCTTGAAGAAAGCCGGCGTGAAGATCGTCATGGGCCGGGCGAAATTCCGGGACGGCAAGACCGTGGAGGTGGAAACCGAAACCGGCCAGCAGGTCATTCGGGCGGAAAACATCGTGATCGCCACCGGCTCGGCGCCGGTTGAACTGCCGGCATTGCCTTTCGGCGGCCCCAAATCGCCGTCAGGCGGAAAAGTCATCTCATCCACCGGCGCATTGTCGCTGAAGGAGGTGCCGCAGAGGCTGGCGGTGGTCGGTGCCGGCTATATCGGTCTCGAACTCGGCATCGCGTTTGCCAAGCTCGGTGCGAAGGTAACGATCGTGGAGGCTCTCGACCGCATCCTGCCGCTCTATGATACGCAGCTCACCCAACCGGTCGCCAAGCGGCTTGCCGCCCTCGGCATCGAAGTTTTCACCGGCACGAAGGTGAAGGGGCTTTCTTCCAATGGAGAAGCCCTGCTTGCCGAAAACGGAGACAGTCAGGAAAAGCGCATCGCGGCCGACAAGGTGCTCGTGACGGTGGGGCGCAAGCCGGTCACCGAGGGCTGGGGCCGCGAGGAATTGGAGCTCGAGCTGGACGGCCGGTATCTTCGCATCGACGATCAATGCCGCACCTCCATGCGCGGCATCTACGCGATCGGTGACGTGACCGGCGAGCCGATGCTGGCGCACAGGGCCATGGCGCAGGGCGAAATGGTGGCGGAAATCGTTGCGGGCAACCGGCGAAGCTGGGACAAGCGGGCGATCCCGGCCGTCTGCTTCACCGATCCCGAAATCGTCTCGGTCGGCCTGTCGCCGGAGGAAGCGAGGGCGGACGGCCGCGAAGTGAAGATCGGACAGTTCCCGTTCACCGCCAATGGTCGGGCCATGACGCTGTCATCGGAGGACGGTTTCGTGCGGGTCGTGGCGCGGGCGGACAATCATCTGGTTCTCGGCATCCAGGCGGTCGGGGCAGGGGTGTCGGAGCTTTCGGCCGCCTTTTCGCTGGCGGTCGAGATGGGCGCGCGACTGGAGGACATTGCCGGCACGATCCATGCGCATCCGACGCAGTCGGAGGCTTTCGCGGAGGCGGCGCTGAAGGGATTGGGGCACGCGCTGCATATTTGAGGTGTTGTGTTGCTGAGGGCAGGAGCCTTTCCCACCGTCATCCCTGTGCTTGTCACAGGAATGACGGAAAGAAGAGCGCTCCGTGATCAGTTTGTCACCCCCACCCCTCGCTTCGCGACGACCTCCCACTTGATAGGGAGATGCTTCTACAGCTCGATCAGCGCATAGGGCCGGCCGGTGGGCTTCTCGACATGCGAGGCGACGTTGTAGACCGGCGCTCCACCAGGCGTCTTGCCGGCGTATTTGCCGCGATGGGCATGGCCGTGCACCACGGCCGATACCGGAAACCGGTCGATGGTTTCGGCAAGCCGCGAGGAACCGAGAAAGCAATAGATTTCCTTCGGCTCTCCTTCCACCGTCTCGACGATCGGCGCGTAATGCAAAACCACCATGGCGCGCTCGGAACGCACCTGCCGGAGCGCGTTTTCGAGCCTCATGGTCTCTTCGACGCTTTCCGCCACCATGGCCTTGATCGCCGGCTCGCCGAAGGAGCCCAGCATATGGCGGCCGAAGCCGCCGGCGAAACCCTTCACGCCGGCAAAGCCGACGCCGCCGATCTCCACCGCCTGGCCTTCGAGCAGGTGCATGCCGGCATCCTTGATGATCGCCGTCACCTCCTCGACATGTCCGCATTCGTAATCGTGATTGCCGAGCACGCCCACCACCGGAATGGAGCAGGAGCGCAGATCGGCGGCCAGCATTTCCGCCTCCCTCGGCTTGCCGAGATCGGTCAGATCGCCGGTCAGCACCAGGATGTCGGCTGACTGCGAGATTTCGGTGAAGAGTTCCTTGTAGGAATTGCCGCCATGTTCCTTGATATGCAGGTCGCCCATGGCGGCGATCTTCAGCTTGCCGTTCGCCTTTTTCGTTTCGCTCGCTTCCGGTTTCGCGGTTTGGCTCTTCGCTTCCGTGGGGTTCTTCATGCGAGTGTTCCTTCCAGGTCCTCGCGCAGGTCACCCTCGCCGCCGACATCGGCAAAGCCCCATTCCTTCACGTCGATCTCGAAATCCACCCGGCTGAACATCCGGCCGCGGCAGATCTTCATCTGCGGCAGGGGCAGTTCGCGCTGTGCTTTCAGGCGGTCGAGGAGTTCGTCGAGCAGCCAGTCGGGCACCTTGTCGCGCTCGGTCGGATAGATCCACCGGAAGTTCAGAAGGTGGATGAGGAGCACTTCCCAATGCACTTCCATGTGGTTGAGCAGCCGCTGCCAGTCGACCTGGTCGTGGGCGCGCAGGATCATGTGCACCACGTCTCCGCCGTCATAGCGGTGGCGAAGCTGCACGAAACATTTCGACCAGATGAGCTCG
Source organism: Rhizobium sp. LC145 (assembly GCF_001005825.1). Lineage (GTDB taxonomy): Bacteria > Pseudomonadota > Alphaproteobacteria > Rhizobiales > Rhizobiaceae > Neorhizobium. The sequence goes on along the minus strand of NZ_LBHV01000004.1, from coordinate 205,573 downwards.
GTCGGTGCGATGATGCGCACCTTGTGCCCGTTCATGTCGATCTGGCGGGCGTTTTCGAACCAGGCGTCGCTGATCGGCATGGTGCCGTTCGAGCCGGCGAAGATCACGTCGAAGAAGTGGCGGCCCCGCTTGACCTTGCCGAGCCAGCGGTCGTCTTCCACCTCGATCTCGTAACCCTTCTCCTTGAAATGGGCGAGGATGCGGGCGTAGTCGCCCGCCTTGCAGAAGATGTCGAGATCCTTGGTCTGCCGGGTGATACCCGTATAGGCGCTGATCGCGAAAGTGCCGGCGAGCAGGAAGGGGATGTGGCAATTGGCCAGATCTTCCACCGCCTGGGCCACAAAGGCTTCGGCTTCCGCGTCGATGAGGGTCGGCGCGGCCTTCACCTCCATGCCGGGCATGGTCTCCACCGGGTGCGTTGTGCCCTCCCGAGGCAGGTTCTGCGCTGCGTTGACTTCGGCATTCATCGGCCATCTCCGAAACTTTGGTCCGCGCAGATGAACACCTTGGGAAGGCCGGAGGTTCCGTGCCCGGCCGATTTCCATTCGGGCGGGAGAACCGAACGGCGAGGTCAATCCTTCGGATTGTCCGTATTCGCCATCGGGCTTGCGCGGCCATCGGGCTGGTCTTCGTCTTCCCGCTGATCCCGCTCATCGAGATCGGTCTCGACGAGGTAAGTGTCGCCGCCGCCGAGTTCGGAGGCTTCCTTCTGCGCCTCATGTTTGGTCATGTCCGTCTGCGCATGCAATTCGTCGTCCACCCGCTGACGATCCTTCTGCTCGAAACGATTGTTCTCGCGATCATCGTTTGCCTTGCGTTCCATGATCCCATGCCTTTCTTCGGTTTCCTGCCGCGATCCGGTGATCGCGACTATCACCAGAACCTCCCGCACCGGCGTGTGGTTCCGGCTATCCCGGAACCATCTGCCCTCTCACCTGTTGGATTCCCTGCCAATCATCCGAGGAGGCAGACATGCCAGCGAAATCCAAGGCACAGCAGAAGGCGGCCGGTGCCGCGCTCGCCGCCAAGCGCGGCGATATCAAGAAGAGCGAGCTCAAGGGCGCTTCGAAAGGCATGGAGAAATCCATGAGCGAAAAGGAGCTGCACGACATGGCTTCGACCAAGCGCAAGGGCAAGCCGGAGCACAACGCTCATCATTGAGCGGAGCCGGAACCTTCACGAAAGGGCGAGCGTTACGAAGGCGCTCGCCCTTTCCTTGTTCCGGGACATTGCCATGCCTGCAAATTCAGGTGAAACGCCGCAAGCTCATGACCTTGAACCCCGCAAGGGAAGCCCGAGTCCCCGCCTCGACGAAGCAGAGTTCAAGCGCCGCTTTCTCAACCAGTTCCAGGACAGGGCCTACGATCCGCTTTCGGCCGAACTCGGGCGGATCGCGGATGCCGCCTGGGATGCCTATTACAATTCCCGCAAGAGCCCGAAGACGCGCAAGGCCGGTCCAGGATTCGCCGATCCCGATTACGATCTTGCCGTCGACTGGCTGAACGCCCGCGATGCCGTTCAGGCGGCCGCGGCTCGCCATGAGGATACTCATGGTCCGCGCCGCTTCCTGCTGGTCAGCGGCTCGTCGCGCAGCGAGCACACCTGTCCCGGCGAACTTTCGAAGAGTTACCGGCTGGTGAAAGTGGCGGAGGAAGTTTTCAGGCAATCTGAGAACGTTTCGGTGGAAGTGCTTGATTTGAGCCGGCTCGCTTCCGAATACGGACGTCATATCCATCCCTGCAAGGCCTGTTTTTCAACCTCCCCGGCGCTCTGTCACTGGCCATGCTCCTGCTATCCGAATTATTCGCTCGGGCAGGTTCACGACTGGATGAACGAGATCTATCCGCTCTGGGTGGAGGCGCATGGCATCATGATCATCACGCCGGTCAACTGGTATCAGGTTTCCTCGCCGGTGAAGCTGATGATGGACCGGCTCGTCTGCGCCGATGGCGGCAATCCCGATCCCACCACCACACATGGCAAGCACGCCAAGGAAGCCAAGGAAATCGAGATGCGCGGCTGGGACTATCCGCGGGATCTCGAAGGGCGGCTTTATTCCGTCATCAGCCACGGCGACGTGGAAGGTGCTGAGAATGTCCGCCGCAGCCTTTCCGATTGGCTGCGTTTCATGCACCTGATGCCGGCGGGACCGCTTGCGGAACTGGACCGCTATATCGGATACTGGGAGCCCTATGCCACCAGCCACGAGGCGCTCGACCGCGACCAGGCAATGCAGGAAGAGGTTCGCAACGCCGCGCGCACGCTCCTGGAGGCGGTCCTGGCCAAGCATGCCGGGCACAGGATCGGCGCCGGTGCGGGGCTGAAGGAGCCGCGTTCGAAATAAAAACGAGGAGGGATTATCATGCCGCCGGATGAACTCGAAGCGACCCTGACGGCGCTGCCTTTGCGGGTAGGCGTCTATATTCCCGACGATCTTCTCGAGGACTGGTTCGCGCCAGGGACCGGAATGAAACCCGTGAGCGAAAACGCGCTGAAGGCCGCGGCAATCTATGGCCGGCGCTTCGAATGCGAGTTCAAATATTATCCGGATCGAATGGAAGGCGTCTTCTGGAAATGGGTGCCGGCGATCTGAGAGGCCACGAAAAGTGCGCCGCGCCACTCAAGATCACCTTCCTTGTTACGCACGGGGAGGGCGAACGGTCCGCCAGCGGCGCGGCGGCATGGTTCAGGTTTTTCGGCCCGGGAGAAACTTCCTGGGCCGGTTCCTTTCAAAGCGCGGCGTAACGGTCGCGCAGGCCCTCGAACTTCGCAAGCTGTTCCGTGATCAGTTCGCGGTTCTCGTCACGGCGGACGAAGACCTTGAACATGGCCGACCCCTTCTCGTTCATGAACCAGACGGAACAGGAGCGGCGGCCGTGGAAGGGCCGGTCCACGAAGGTCACCGAGGCGCAATTGTCCTTCTTGATATGACCGCCGATCGGGCTGTCGCCGTGAATATTGAACCAGCCATGGGCTTCGGAGCCCGCCGGCAGGCTGCCTTCGGCCTCGAGCACGATATCGTCCGTGTGGACGATGAACAGCACTTCGCCCCAGGTGGTCAGTTCTGACCAGATATCCGCGAAGGCTTCCTTGGAGGCGATCACAGCCGCGCCCTTGGGCAGGATTTCGAGGATTTCGGCAGGTGTTACGTCGGCGGTGGAGGCGATCGCCTCCACGACGCCATCCGGCTTGGCGGCGAGGGCTTCGAGCGCGCGGGCGCGCGGATCGGGGTTGATGTGGCCCGGCTTGATGTCAGCGGCTGCGTTCATCTCTGTTTCCCTCACGCGGCATCGGCGCGGCGAACGCCCTTGCTGTCTTCATGGATGATGACTTCGAAACCCTCGAAATGCGGGCCGGAAAGGTATTCGACCTTGCCGCGGTTTTCGCCGGCCTTGGCATGGGCCGCGCGGAACTGTTCCGACTGAGTCCAGGCGTGGAAATGCTCGTAGCTCTCCCAGACCGTGTGGGATGCGTAGAGGGTGTGATCCTCCGCCTTCGGGCCCTTCAGCATGTGGAATTCGATATAGCCCGGAAGCTCGGCCAGCCGACCTTCGCGGCTGCGCCAGACGGCTTCGAAGGCTTCTTCATAGCCCGGCACGACGCGGAAACGGTTCATGGCGATGTACATTGGATCGGTCCCTCACATATGTTTCATTTTCGGCTCAAGATATCTGCGGCCGGTGCTCTTGAAAAGCTGAAAAAACTTGCGTAGTCAACTCAAGTTATTGATGCCATCGAGAATGGCAGGCGCGGTCGGACGTGCTCCGAACGGATGGGAAAGGGGCAGAAATCATGAGGTCTTCCTTTGTTTTTCGCGGGCTGTTCGCAGCCATCGTCCTGACGGGAAGCATGCTGTCCCATAACGTTTTTGCCGCGGAGAAGGGTAATCCGGAGGCCCAGCGCATCGTCTCCGTCGGCGGCACGGTAACCGAAATCCTCTATGCTCTCGGTGCGCAGGACCGCATCGTCGCGGTGGATTCGACGAGCCTTTATCCCTCCGAAGCAGGTTCCAAGCCGGATGTCGGCTATATGCGCGCCCTTTCCGCCGAAGGCATTCTCGGCCAGCAGCCGGATCTGCTCCTCATCGAGGAAGGCTCCGGACCGCCGCCCGTTCTCGACATCCTCCGGGCGAGTGAAGTTGCGATGGTGACGATCCCGACGCCGCCGAAGGCCGAGGCCATTCCCCAGAAGATCAGGGATGTCGGCGCAGCGGTCGGCCTCTCCGACAAGGCGGAAGCGCTCGCAAGCGCGACGGATAAGGACCTCAAGACGCTTGCGGAAGACGTCGCCAAGCTGGGCGGCGAGAAGAAGCGGGTGCTCTTCGTGCTGTCCGTTTCCAACGGCCGCATCATGGCGGGCGGCGCCGATACGGAGGCCGGTGCCATTATCGAAATGGCCGGCGGCATCAATGCCGCCCCGACGATCACCGGCTACAAGCCGCTCTCCGACGAGGCGGTGATCGCGGCAAAGCCCGATGTCATCCTCTCCATGTCGCGCGGCGACCATCAGCTGAAGCCGGAGGAAGTCTTTGCGCTGCCTTCGATGCAAACAACGCCGGCTGCGGCCAACAAGGCGCTGGTTTCCATGGACGGCCTGCTTCTGCTCGGCTTCGGCCCGCGCACGCCCGAGGCTGCCCGCACGCTCGCCGCAAGCCTCTATCCGGGCGCGATGAACTGATGAAGACGCTGGCAATGCCCTTCCGGCTGGCAGCCGATGGAGACCGGACGCACCAGGGAGCGATCGTCCTCCTGCTGCTCGTCCTCCTGCTTGTCGCCGCCTGCCTCGTCTCGCTCGGCAGCGGCCCGACAGGGGTCGGCCTCTCCGAACTCTGGGCCTATCTGACCGGGAACACGGCCAGCCTTTCGGATCAGGAGCGGGTGGTGCTGGAGGCGGTGCGCCTGCCGCGCACCGCGCTCGGGCTTCTGGTCGGCGCGGGGCTCGCGGTCTCCGGAGCGATGATGCAGGGGCTCTTCCGTAACCCGCTCGCAGACCCCGGCATCGTCGGGGTCACCTCCGGCGCCGGGCTTTTCGCCGTTATCGCGATCGTGCTCGGCGGAACGGTTCTGGCGCCGCTTTCGGCTCTGTTCGGCAGCTATTTCCTGCCGTTGATGGCGTTTTTTGGCGGGCTTTTGAACACCTGGCTGCTCTATGTCATCGCAACCCGTGACGGGCAGACCTCCACGACCGCGCTCATCCTTTCCGGCATCGCGATCGGCGCCTTTGCCGCGGCCTTCATGGGGCTGCTGATCTTCATGGCCGATGACCGGCAATTGCGCGACATCACCTTTTGGAGCCTCGGCTCTCTCGGCGGAGCGACCTCCGGGCGCGTGCTGTCGATCCTGCCTTTCATCGTGCTGGTGATGGCGATCATTCCCTTCGTAGCCCGCGGGTTGGACGCTCTGGTGCTCGGCGATGCCGCCGCCTTCCACATGGGCATTCCGGTGCAGCGGCTGAAGAAGATCGTGATCGTGGCGGTCGCGGCCGCCTGCGGCTCCACCGTCGCGGTCGCAGGCTCGATCGGCTTCGTCGGTATCGTGGTGCCGCATCTCCTGCGTCTCGTGATGGGGCCGTCGCACCGTTTCCTTTTGCCGGGATCGGCGCTCGGCGGCGGCGCGCTGCTACTCATCGCCGACAGTGTCGCCCGGACCGTGGCCGCACCCGCCGAATTGCCGATCGGCGTCATCACAGCGCTCTTCGGAGCGCCTGTCTTCCTCTTCCTGCTGCTCGGCAGGCGAGGCGGCCTCGGAATGAGGGATGCGCCATGATTTCCGCGGAACAGATTACCGTCACCCGAGATGGTCGAAATCTGGTCGACAATATCAGCATCGAGCTGAAACCGGGCCAATTCACGGTGGTGATCGGCCCGAACGGAGCGGGCAAGTCGACGCTGATGAAGGCCATTTCGGGAGAGATGGAGCCAGATCGAGGCACAGTTACTTATCACGGCACCGATGTCCGTCTTTATAAGCCCGCCGACCTCGCGCGGAGGAGGGCGGTCCTGCCGCAGGCGATCCAGCTTGCCTTTCCCTTCACGGCTCTCGAGATCGTGCGCATGGGGGCGGTGGCTCAAGGGGCGCTGAACCCGACCGAACAGGCCCGTCAGGCGCTTTCCCGCGTCGGATTGCGCGGCTTCGAAAGCCGCCCCTATTTCTCACTTTCGGGCGGCGAGCAGCAGCGCGTGCAATTCGCTCGGGCGCTGGCGCAGGTGCCGCATCCGGTCGCGGACGGCCTGCCGCGGGCGCTCTTCCTCGACGAGCCGACCGCAAGCCTCGATATCGGCCACCAGATCGCCGTGCTGGAGATCGCCCGTGATTTCGCCAGCGCCGGCGGCGCCGTCCTTGCAATCCTGCACGACCTCAACCTGGCGGCCGAGTTCGCCGATCATCTCGTGGTGCTGAACCATGGCCGGGTGGTGGCGGAAGGCCCTTGTCTCGAAACGGTGAACGACGGGATTATCGCCAGCGTCTACGGTATCGCCGGTGCGGTGGGGCGTCTTCCGGCCGAGCACATTCCCTATGTGCTGCCGCAATCACGCGAGCGCTGATCAGGAACTCGGTTCTGGCCGCGTCACCACGAAGACCGCCGGAACGATCATCACGGCCGCAACGAGCATCGCCCGCCAGAAGGGCGGTGACGTGCCGAACCAGAAGAGCGCATAGCTTGCAGCCATAAGCGTAACCGCGGCGATCTTCGCCCTTCTGCTGATCGCACCTTCCCTGCGCCAGTTCTTCAAAGGAGGGCCGAACTTCGGATGCTCCATCAGCCAAGCTTCCAGCCGCGGCGAGGAGCGCGCGAAGCAGGCGACCGCCAGCAGCAGGAAAGGCGTCGTCGGCAGCACCGGCAGGAACGCGCCCACCACGCCGAGTGCCACGAAAAGCCAGCCGAGACAGAGGTACAGAAGGCGCATCAGGTGCTTTCGTGAATGATTCAGGTAAGTCCCTGAAGCTCATGTTTTCTCATGATTTTGTAGCAAGGCATAAGTTTTTTCCAGGGGCTGTCGATGCCTCAAATCGTCATCCCCCTGTGCTTGTCACAGGGATCCAGCGGCGTCGCGTCCGCGACGGGGAAGAGTCCTTTCACACAAAAGACTTCGCGCGGCTGGATTCCTGTGACAATCCTCGGGTTTAACCCGAGGAACAGGAATGACGAAAGTAGCACCTGCACTCCGGTCAAACCAGTGAACCGGCCGCAGTCCCGATGTTGAGTTTAAGCATCCTGATGTTCGCCGCTGCGGCTGGCTTTTCCGGACATGCCCGTTATAGTGCCGCCGACTTCAACAGCCTTCAGGAGACATGATGTCGAAAAAGAAAGTGCTCGTGGTCGGCGGGGCCGGCTATATCGGTTCCCATACCTGCCTAGTGCTGGCGGAACGGGGCTATGAACCCATCGTCTTCGACAATCTCTCCAACGGTCATTCTGAATTCGTGCGCTGGGGGCCCTTCGAGCAGGGGGATATCCGCGATCGTGCGCGCCTCGACGAAGTCTTCGCCAAGCACAAGCCGGATGCGGTGCTGCATTTCGCGGCGCTGATTGAGGTCGGCGAGTCGGTCAAGAACCCCGTCGGCTTCTACGACAACAACGTCGTCGGCGCGCTCACGCTTCTGGCTGCCGTGATCGATGCCGGCGTGGAGGCCTTCGTCTTCTCTTCGACCTGCGCCACCTATGGCCTGCCCGACCGGGTGCCGATGGACGAGACGCACAAGCAGGCTCCGATCAATCCTTACGGCCGCACCAAGTGGGTGATCGAGCAGGCGCTCAAGGATTACGGCACCTATAAGGGCCTGCGCTCGGTGATGCTGCGCTATTTCAACGCCGCCGGCGCGGATTTCGAAGGCCGGATCGGCGAGTGGCATACGCCGGAAACCCATGCGATCCCGCTGGCGATCGAGGCCGCGCTCGGCCGCCGTCAGGGCTTCAAGGTGTTCGGCGACGATTACGATACCCGCGACGGCACCTGCGTGCGCGACTATATCCACGTGCTCGACCTCGCGGACGCGCATGTGCGCGCCGTCGACTACCTGCTCGATGGCGGGGAGACGGTGGAACTCAACCTCGGCACCGGAACCGGCACGACCGTCAAGGAACTGCTGGCGGCGATCTCCGAGGTATCGGGCAAGCCCTTCCCGGTGGAATATGTCGGCCGGCGGGACGGCGATTCCACCTCGCTCGTCGCCAACAACGACAAGGCGCGCGCCGTGCTCGGCTGGGAGCCGAAATACAGTCTGACGGATATCATCCGCTCCGCGTGGGACTGGCATTCGCGCAGCAATCACATCCTGGAATGATACGGAAGACAGTCATGGCGAAGATGATCCACTCGATGATCCGCGTGCTGGAGGAGGCGCGGTCAGTTGAATTCTATCGGCAGGCCTTCGGGCTCGAGGTGGCGCAGCGCGTTCCCTTCGACGGTTTCACGCTGATCTATCTTTCCAATCCGGAGACCGGCTTCGAACTGGAGCTGACGGTCAATGCGGGCCGGGGAGAACCCTATGAGCTCGGCAACGGCTATGGCCACCTTGCAGTCTCCGTCGAGGATGTCGATGCCGAATACGAGCGCTTCACCGGGCTTGGACTGCCGGTCGGAAAGCTCGTGGATATGCAGCACGGCGGTAAGCCCTTCGGGCGCTTCTTCTTCGTGACCGACCCGGACGGCTACAAGATCGAAGTGCTGCAGAGAGGCGGGCGGTTCCAGTAAGGAGATGGAGATGACGGAGGGCGTGAAGCTCGAGGAAAGCTGGAAGCGGGTGCTCGGACCGGAATTCGCAAACCCGTATATGAGCGAGCTCCGCCGTTTCCTGATTTCCGAAAAGGAGGCGGGCAAGCACGTCTTTCCGAAGGGCTCGGAATATTTCCGGGCTCTCGACCTGACGCCGCTCGACAAGGTCAAGGTGGTGATCCTCGGGCAGGATCCCTATCACGGCTACGGGCAGGCGCACGGCCTCTGTTTCAGTGTCCGGCCCGGCGTGCGCATTCCGCCGTCGCTCGTCAACATCTACAAGGAAATGCAGACCGATCTCGGCATTCCGCCCGCCAATCACGGTTTCCTCGAACACTGGGCGGAGCAGGGCGTGCTGCTGCTCAACAGCGTGCTGACCGTGGAGGAGGCGAGGGCGGCCTCGCATCAGGGGCGCGGCTGGGAACGCTTCACCGATGCCGTGATCCGCGCCGTCAACGAGGAATGCGACGGCGTCGTCTTCATGCTCTGGGGTTCCTACGCGCAGAAGAAGGCGGCCTTCGTGGATACGAAAAAGCACTTCGTGCTGCGTGCTCCGCATCCCTCGCCGCTTTCGGCCCATAACGGCTTTTTCGGCTGCCGTCATTTTTCCAAGGCGAACGAATTCCTGGCCTCGCGCGGCAAACAGCCAGTGGAGTGGCAATTGCCTGAACGCGTCTAGTTCAGTGAACGATACGGACTTCGTGATATCCATTCAGTGAACAATGCGTTCGGGGACGGTAGCCTATCCAAGTCCCACCCGATCGACCACATTTGCCCCAGAACAAAGGCTTTTAGAGCCGGAAAGGGGTTTCAAATGCTCGATCAGATCAAGGGTCTCCATCACGTCACCTCGATGGCGGCCAGCGCCAGCACCAATAACAGGTTCTTCACCGATACGCTCGGGCTTCGCCGGGTCAAGAAGACCGTCAACTTCGATGCGCCGGATGTCTACCATCTCTATTACGGAGACGAAGTCGGCACGCCGGGTTCGGTGATGACCTATTTCCCGTTCCCGCATATCGCCCGCGGCCGTCCCGGCACGGGCGAAGTGGGGACCACGCTTTTCTCCGTGCCGCAAGGCTCCTTCGGTTTCTGGACCGACCGGCTGACGAAGGCGGGCGTCGAAGGCATCAAGGCCGACAGCGCCTTCGGTGAAAACCGGCTGCATTTCGCAGGCCCGGACGGCGACGGCTTCGCGCTTGTCGAGGTCAAGGACGATGCCCGCCTGCCTTGGACCGGCAACGGCGTTTCCGAAGACCATGCGATCCGCGGCTTCCATTCCGCTTCGCTGAGGCTTCGCGACGAAGGCGCGACCGCCGAACTCCTGAAGTTCATGGGCTATGAACAGGTGGATGCGAAGGACGGGGTCACGAGGCTCGGTATTCCGGGCGGCAACGGAGCCGATGTCATCGATATCGAAACCATGCCGAACATCAACGGCGCGCGCCCCGGCGCGGGCTCCGTGCATCACATCGCCTTTGCGGTAGAGAACCGCGAAAAGCAGCTCGAAGTCCGCAAGGCATTGATGGATACCGGCTATCAGGTAACCCCCGTTATCGACCGGGATTACTTCTGGGCGATCTATTTCCGCACGCCGGGCGGCGTGCTGTTCGAGGTCGCCACCAACGAACCTGGCTTCGATCGCGACGAGGATACCGCCCATCTCGGGGAGGCGCTGAAGCTGCCGATGCAGCACGAGCACCTGAGAAGGACCCTCGAACAGCATCTCGAACCGATCGCATAAGGGTTTCGGGACAGGAGAACAGAAATGAGTCACGACAGCTATGTGCACCGGGCGAGGCCCGGTGCACCCGGATCGCCGATCCTGTTCGTCTTTCACGGCACGGGCGGCGACGAGAACCAGTTCTTCGATTTCGGCGGCCGGCTGTTGCCGAACGCCACGGTGATCTCGCCGCGCGGCGATGTTGCCGAACATGGTGCGGCCCGCTTCTTCCGGCGCAGGGCCGAGGGCGTCTACGATCTGGACGATCTCTCCCGGGCAACCGAGCGGATGAGCGACTTCGTGGCGGCCAACCGTGACCGCCACGGCTCCTCGGCCGTGCTCGGACTCGGCTTTTCGAACGGCGCGAACATTCTCGCCAATATGATGATCGAGAAACCCGGCCTCTTCCATGCGGGCGTGCTGATGCACCCGCTGATCCCGTTCGTGCCCAAGGACCGCAGCAAAGGGGAGACGGCACGTGTGCTGATTACTGCCGGTCAATACGACCCGATCTGCCCGGTGACCGAGACGCAGGCGCTCGCGGACTATTTCCAGAGCCAGGGCGACAAGGTGACGGTGGAATGGCATGCCGGCGGGCATGAAATCCGCCCCAACGAGATCGAGGCGGTAAGGACGTTCTTTGCTCCTTACAGTGGGTGAGTTCTGCTTGCGGCAGGCATGACCATGGTCGATAGTATCCAGGTCATGCCTGTTCGATCGGAGGTCTCCCATGAGCAACCACCTGAAATTCTTCATCGACGGCGCATGGGTGGAGCCTGCAATCCCCGTGGCGCTGGACGTGATCGACCCTTCGACGGAAGAGGCCTTCACGCGGATCGCTCTCGGCTCGAAGGAGGATGTGGATAAGGCGGTGGCCGCGGCGAAAGCCGCATTTCCTGTCTTTTCCGTCTGGCCGAAGGAGGAGCGGCTGAAGCTCCTGCGACGCATCCTCGCTGAATACGAGAAGCGCTACGAAGACATTGCCAAAGCGGTTTCGCAGGAAATGGGGGCGCCGCTCACCTTCGCCCGCAATTCGCAAGCCGCCGCCGGCAAGGGGCACCTCATCGCCACGATCGAAGCCTTCGAGGCTTACGAGTTCACCGAGAAGCGCGGCACGACGACCATCGTCAAGGAGCCGATCGGCGTCTGCGCCCTCATCACACCGTGGAACTGGCCGCTCAACCAGATCGTCTGCAAGGTGGCGCCGGCGATCGCCGCCGGCTGCACCATGGTTTTGAAGCCTTCCGAGATCGCGCCGATCAGCGGCATCATCTTCGCTGAGGTGATGGAGGCGGCCGGCACGCCGAAGGGCGTGTTCAATCTGGTGAACGGCACCGGTCCCGATGTCGGGCAGGTCATGGCCGGCCATCCGGATGTCGACATGGTGTCCTTCACCGGCTCGACGCGCGCCGGCATTATCGTCGCCAAGACGGCGGCCGATACCGTCAAGCGGGTGGCGCAGGAACTCGGTGGAAAGTCTCCCAACATCATCCTTCCCGATGCCGATCTCGAACAGGCGGTTTCCGAAGGGGTCACGTCCTGCTTCGGCAATTCCGGCCAGTCCTGCGATGCGCCGACGCGCATGCTGGTGCCGGCCGATCGGCATGACGAGGCGCTTGCGATCGCCAAGGCAGCCGCGGAAAAGGTGAAGACGGGAGATCCGCGCGCGAAGGATACCGATCTCGGTCCGGTCGTCAGCAAGGCCCAGTTCGACAAGATCCAGCGGCTGATCGAGGCCGGTATCGAGGAGGGCGCGACACTCGTGACCGGCGGACCGGGCAGGCCGGAAAATCTCAATCGCGGCTACTATGTGCGGCCGACGGTGTTCGCAAACGTGACCAACGACATGACCATCGCCCGCGAGGAAATCTTCGGGCCGGTGCTGTCGATCCTGCCTTACAGGGACGAGGAACAGGCGATCGAGATCGCCAACGATACACCGTACGGCCTCGCGGCTTACGTCCAGTCGGGTGATCTCGCCCATGCCCGCAAGGTCGCCGCACGGCTAAGAGCCGGCTCAGTCTACATCAACTATCCCGATTGGGACACGAAGGCGCCGTTCGGCGGCTACAAGCAATCCGGCAATGGCCGGGAATATGCCGACTGGGCCATCCACGACTTCCTGGAGATCAAGGGCATCGTCGGCTACGGCGAATGAAACTTTCAATCCTCCATCCGTTCGCAAACCTGCGGGTGTTCTGATCGCGTAAGCCGAAGCAACGGGCTTCAGGCACAGAGCCGCAGCGGGTTGCTAAAAGTCGATGGCCGAGATGATCCTTCCCGGCCGGGCACCAGCGATGCGCGGTGGGGCCGGAGGCGTGCGAAATACACGGTCCTTCTCCTCGGGAGCCACTTCGGGAAAGGCCGCATCGATTTCCGCGCGATGTTCCTCAGAGATGTGGCCCCGAGCACAGGCCCCCTGTTCATTCCACACCTTCTTCGCAATTGCTCCGCTGACGGCGGATGTAATGGCGTTTCCGGCAAGATCGTTGCGGTCCACCTTGTTTTGCACGATCAGCGCCTGGATGGCCTCGCCCAGAATTTTTGCAGAATCCTCGAAAGTTACGTCTTCAAGCCCGTCGAAACGGGGATTGCGCTCCCCGTCGAGAAGACAATGCCGTGCTTCGAACAACCAATCGTGGATCATGTAAGCCGGCGCATAGCCCCAGGGTGAAAGGCCCTTGAATATCTGCGCACCTCTTGGGACGGAGCCGCCATCGGTATACATGATGCCCGGCTTGATAACCGTTGCGGGCTGATTGCCGTTCGGGCGGGTGAAGGTCAGCGGTGCGCCCGGTCGAGGAACGAAGACGAATTTGCCGTCTCCACTCGGGCCGCCTTCGCCCACCCACATGACCACAAGACTGCCGCTGAACCTGCCTGGCGGCTGATCCCGATAATAAATCGAGCCGCAGCCCGCCAGCGCCAACACGGATGCGATGATGCCCTTCAGGCGAGCCCTCATTGCCTTTCCCCCCAAATCCGGTCGGAATTTAGGGGAAGGAGGACGGAATTCAATCGTCGCGTGTTTCCACGTTCCAGCCTCAGTAACCGCAGTTCCTCAACTGCGCCTCGTATTTCGATGCCATGGCGGCGGAGCGCTGGGCCGCCTTCCTGACGCCGGAGCCGAATTGGCCCTTCGAATAGCCGGCGTGGCCGGAATAATAGGCGAGATAGAGCCTGTAGCCGTCGTTGAGCGGAATGCCGTTCCGCATGTGACTGCGGTTATGATACCAGCCGACGAAGTGGATTGCGTCGGTGAAATCGGTACGGCTGGCGCTCCAGCGGCCGGTGGCGCGCTTGTATTCGAGCCAGGTTCCGTCGAGCGCCTGCGCATAACCATAGGCGGAGGAGGGGCGCTTCCACGGAATGAAGCCGAGCAGCTTGGTGCGCGGCGGTCGGGCGTTGGAGCGGAAACCGGATTCCGTATAGATCGTCGCCATCAGGATGGGTACGGGTACGCCGAATTCGCGCTCGGCTGCCCTGGCATCGCGTGCCCAGTTGTTGAAAAGCCCGTCCCGTTGCTCGAAGATCGCACAGGCATTCGTGATCCGGTTGGGAGCGGAAGCACAGGCGGAAAGCAGCAGCAGGAGAGCGATGGAGAACGCAATACGCATCGCCTAGTCTCTCTCGGTTTCGAGAGATTAATGACCCGTAAAATTTAAGGAAAAGTTTAGGAATCGGGATGTCGCGCCGACAGCGCCCCCGGTGGCGTCCCCCAGGCGGCGTCTCATTGTGGGAAAAAGCGCGATTTCATTAAAATTGCAGTTATCGGCTTAAGCGCGCCGAAAACCTGCCATCCTAGGCTGGCTTCATCGAGAAAAAGAGACGGCGGGCTGGCCGTCCGACGAAACAGGGTTCAGGCAATGGTCAAGAAGCTCATCATTTCCGCGATCGTTCTGACGGTTCTCATCGCCGGCAAGGAAGCCGATGCGGCCGGACCGACCGGCCTCGTCCGCGATTTCGCAGCCTCGCCCTCGGTGCAATTCGAGGGCGCCGAAGGCGATCTCGGCACGATGGACGCGCTGGACGGCTATTTCGATCTGTTTGCCGAAGGCGCCGAGATGCCGGCCTGATCGCCTGCGGAGGCCGGTTTTCCAATTTCGGCGATCGCGATGCCGCCAAGCGCCAGTGCGAGCGCGAGGATGTGGAAAAGCTGCAGGTCCTCGCCGAGGATGGCGACGGACAGCAGCGTGCCGAAGACGGGCACAAGGTTGATGAAGAGGCCGGCGCGGTTGGCGCCGATGGTTTCCACGCCCCTGATGTAGAAGATCTGCGCGATGAGTGAGGCGAAGATCGCCGTATAGAGGCCGATGACCCAGCCTTCGGTATCCGGCCATACGAGGGCGTCGCGGGAATATTCCCATGCCACCAGCGGCGCGGTGGCCAGCATCGCGAACAGTGCCGGGAAGGCCATCAGCGTGCGCCAGTCGACGCGCGGCTTCCAGCGCAGCGCGATCGTATAGAGGGCATAGACCACGACGGCGATGATCATGATAGCGTCGCCGAAATTGACCCCGAGATGGATGAGGCTTCCAAGATCGCCATGGGCGGCGGTCAGCGCAACGCCCGCCAGCGTCAGCGAAAAGCCGGCGATCTGCGCGAACGATACCCGCGTCCTGAACAGGAGGAAATTGAGGACGAAGATCAGCATCGGAATGCCGGCCTGCTCGATCGTCACGTTGATCGCCGTCGTGTAGTTGACGGCGGTATAAAGCGCGGCATTGAAAATGGTGTAGCCGATGATGCCGTAGAAGATGAAGATCGGCAGGTTTTTCTTCACGACAGGCCAGTCCCTGACGAGCTGCGGAACCGAGATCGCGAAGATGATGGCGGTTGCGAAGAACCAGCGCCAGAAGGTGAGCATCATCGGGCTCACATGGCCGATCGCGAGCTTACCCGCCACCGCGTTGCCGCCCCAGCAGAGCGCTGCCGTGGCGAGATAGAAATAGGCCATTTTGCGCAAGACATTCTCCTTCGCCGGCGCAAAGGCGCATCAAACCTTCGGCGACAGGCGCAATAACGCGCCGTTCGGTGATTTGTCACGCAAAAACCATGGCATGGCCACAAACAGGTCGCTTTCCTTCCGCCAAGGCATTATAGATGCGGCCGTTTGCAGCGCGTTTGCCGTGTGCGACAGGCAAAACGCTGTGGGAATTCGGATCGGCGCATATCCCTTCCATGGATCATTTCGATCTATGGGGCTATGCGCGTATGGACGTTTGGGCTTTGCCCGGAAAACAGGAAGCGAAAAATGACGAATGTCGTAGTGATCGGTTCGCAGTGGGGCGACGAAGGCAAAGGCAAGATTGTCGACTGGCTTTCGGAACGCGCCGATATCGTCGTGCGCTTCCAGGGCGGGCACAATGCTGGCCATACGCTGGTGATCGACGGCACGAGCTATAAGCTTTCCCTGCTGCCCTCCGGCGTCGTGCGCCCCGGCAAGCTGGCGGTTATCGGCAACGGCGTGGTGGTCGATCCGCATGCGCTGGTCGCCGAGATCGACAAGCTCGGAGCACAAGGGGTGAATATCACCCCGGACAACCTGCGCATCGCCGACAACGCGACGCTGATTCTCTCTCTGCACCGCGAACTGGACGGCATGCGCGAGGATGCGGCCTCCAACAGCGGCACCAAGATCGGCACCACCCGCCGCGGCATCGGCCCGGCCTATGAGGACAAGGTGGGCCGCCGCGCCATCCGCGTCATGGACCTTGCCGATCCGGAAGCGCTTTCGGCCAAGGTCGATCGCATCCTCACCCATCACAACGCGCTGCGTCGCGGCTTCGGCGTTCCGGAAGTTTCGCATGAGACCATCATGCAGGAGCTCATGTCGGTTGCCGAGCGGGTCCTGCCTTACCGCGAGACCGTCTGGGAGCTTCTGGACAAGGAGCGCCGCAAGGGTTCGCGCATCCTGTTCGAAGGCGCCCAGGGTTCGCTCCTCGATATCGATCACGGCACCTATCCCTTCGTCACCTCGTCCAACACGGTCGCCGGCCAGGCGGCCGCCGGTTCCGGCATGGGGCCCGGCGCGCTCGGCTACATCCTGGGGATCACCAAGGCCTATACGACCCGCGTCGGCGAGGGGCCGTTCCCGACTGAACTCAACGACGAGATCGGCCAGTTCCTCGGCGAGAAGGGCCATGAGTTCGGCACGGTAACGGGCCGCAAGCGCCGCTGCGGCTGGTTCGACGCAGCACTGGTACGTCAGTCGGTGGCGACCAATGGAATCACCGGCATCGCGCTGACCAAGCTCGATGTGCTCGATGGCCTCGACGAGCTGAAAATCTGCGTCGGCTACATGCTCGATGGCGAGCGGATCGATCACCTGCCGGCAAGCCAGGGCGCGCAGGCACGCGTCGAGCCGGTCTACATCACGCTCGAAGGCTGGAAGGAATCGACTGTGGGCGCCCGCAAATGGGCGGACCTGCCGGCTCAGGCGATCAAATACGTCCGCCAGGTGGAGGAATTGATCGGTGCGCCCGTCGCGCTACTTTCGACCAGTCCGGAGCGCGAGGACACCATACTTGTGACTGATCCGTTTGAAGACTAATGTCTCAAAATGGTTACCTTTCATCCGGCGTTAAGCCGATGAACGTGAGAAAGTGCTGATGGCTGATTTTGTAGCGGTTATCCGCCGCGCCGTGGACGGTCTGGCGAACAATACGCCCGAAATGCGGACGAAGGTCTACGACAAGGCTCGTAGCGCGGTCCAGCGGCAGCTAGAGAACATGAAGCCGCGTCCCTCGGACGACATGTTGCGCCGGCAGATGGAAAAGCTGGAAGCGGCGATCGTCGAGGTGGAAGGCGAGCACGCCGAGGCCCTGCCGCCGATCGAAGAACAGGCGCTTGCCGAGGAGCCGGTTGCCTATCCGGCGGAGACCGATGCGGCCCTTCCCGAGGAACCGGCTGCCCAGGAGGAGCCGGATACCTACGAGGAGCCGGCCGAGCGCGACGTGCATGAGGCGGGGCAGGAAACCGCTGCGGCCGAAGAGCCTGTTGCGGAGGAAGCCGAGGCGCATGAGCCGGAGCCGCAGGCCGAAAGCGAAGCCTATGCGGAAACCACTCCCGCCTATCCGGAAGAGCCCGCCTATCCGGAAGAGGAAGCGGAACAGGTAACTGCCGCGTCTGACGAGCAGGGGCCTTCGGGCGAGGAGCCTCAACGCTACGGCGACTGGCGCGACGAAATACCGGACGAGGATACGGTTTCGCCGCATGAGCCGGCCTACGAGACGATCCCGCGCCTGGAGGATACATCGGACAGGCTTGCCGAGGAGCCGGCGCCGGCATCCGAATATGCCGCCGATGGTTACCATCCGGCGCATGAGGAAGAGCCGGTAGCAGCCGGCCAGCCGCAGGAGCCCGCCTGGGAGCATGAACCGGCAGCCGCCGCGCAGCGTCCGGAAGAGGATTGGGGCTGGAACGACCCGGCCGAAACGCGGCACGCTGCGGAAGCCGAATCGGCATGGAACGACGTCCCGGACCTTTCGTTGCCGGCTCGCAAGGGGGCAGAGGCCGACGCCCATGCCGCCGCATCGGAGCCGGTCGACGCCCGTTTCGTTCAGGAGAACAATGTCGCGGCCGATTCGGTACGCATGCCTTCCGTCTCCGATCTTCCCGAGTTCGGGGCAAAGCCCTCGCATGCTGTGTCCGATGCCGATAATCGGCAGGCGGACGGCGCCCGCAAGGAGGAAAACGACCCTTGGGCCGACCTGGAGGAGCTGATCGGCTACAACAAGGACGCTCCCTTCACGGGTACGGCGCGCGATCCGCTCGCGGCTGAAAGCGCGAAGGACGATGCGCCCGCCGCCAAGGCCTATCGCGTCACCCCTGAAAAGAAGCGCGGCTACACCGGTGTGGTGCTCGGCCTGCTGGGCCTCGTCGTCGTTCTCGGCGGCGGTTACGGCCTCTGGCTCAACCGCGAGGCTTTGACCGAGATGGTCAGCGCCTTCGTGGAGCCCGGCCCACCCGGAACGGAAACGCCATCCGCCGAGACGGCGCCCGCCACGCCGCAGACGCCGCCGCCCGCGCAGCCGTCGAACGGCAATGGAAACGGCGCCGCGGCGCCGACACCGGACGACGGATCGGTCGCTGGCAGCAAGTTCACGCAGCGTCTGCTGCCGGACGGTTCGGAAGTGGATGAAGGACCAGGCGGCGCGCCTGCAAGCGGTGCCGAAGGCCAGTCCGTCGCTTCGCTGAATTCACCGCCGGCGCCTGCCGCTTCCGATACACCCGCTCAGGGAACGACGCCTGCTGCCACGAGCGAGCAAGGCGCCGAAGCCGCTGGCGATCAGCCCGCTCCGACCGCCAATCCGTCGGATGCGCCGGCGCTGGCGGGCGAGAAGATGTTCCTCTACGAGGAGCGTCTCGGCCAGACGGCTCCGACCGCGATCGAGGGAGCGGTTTCCTGGTCCCTCCAGCGCGAACCGGGCGAGAACGGCGCGCAGGAGCCGGTGGTGCAGGGGCGCATCGCCGTACCCGGCCGTGGGCTGACCGCGCTTCTCACCGTCAAGCGCAATGCCGACCCGTCGCTGCCGGCAAGCCATCTGATCGAAATCGTCTTCTCGGTTCCGCCGGATTTCGAGGGCGGGGCGATCGACAGCGTACAGCGCATCGCGATGAAGCAGACCGAGCAGGATCGGGGCAACGCGCTGATCGCCGTTCCGGCGAAGATCACCGACGATTTCCACATGATCGCGCTCAACGATTTCCCGGATGCGCGGGCCACCAATCTCGAGCTGCTGCGCAGCCGCGACTGGATGGACATCCCGCTGGCTTACCGGAATGGCCGCCGCGCCTTGCTTACCCTGCAGAAGGGGCCGGCAGGCGTGCAGGCGTTCAACGAGGCGATCCGCGAATGGGCCGCGCTCGGGAACTCCGCCAGCAGCCAGTGATGCGAGCTTAATTCCACTGCGGCGCGTTGAAGGTCAACGTGCCGCAGTGACAAGCGGCGGCTTGCCGGGGCATGTGAAGCCATGCGCGACATCAGGCGGATCATCGGCGATGCAATGAGCGGCGGGGTTCTCGCCGCGCTGATCGTCGTCATGCTCACGATGCAGGGCGCGATCGGCGCCTATGCGCAGGCCTCGATGGCATCGGCTGAAACCGATCCGGTGCTCGTCATCTGCGCCACGCACGGCACGGAGACGCTGCCGCAAAAGCATTCTCCCGATGCTTCATGGCCGGATTGCTGCTCCGCGGCGTGTCAGATCGCATGCACGATCGGGCATGGCTTTCCGCCGGAAAGCTTCGTCCTCAATAATTACCGGCCGCATGCGGCACACCATTCCTTCGAGACAGTTTTTGCCGACCTCGCTCCGCGCGCCCTCGGGCTGACGGGGGAGGCGCGCGCTCCTCCGCCATTCTCCATCTGACGTTCGACCGCTCGATCCGGCGTGAAGCGCACGCCGCCCCATACGTCCCTGGAGAAAACCATGTTCAGCCTTCCGCAGGCGCGGCTCGTTTCGCTGCGCGTCGCCTTGACCGTTTCACCTCCTTGTCCGGTTTTCGGGCAAGCCATTCCGGGAGGAGGGCGGCATGGCTATTGATGCGAGCCCGCGTTCCGAAGCCCGCGATCAGGAGGGAGCGATGAAGCTCTTCATCCTGAGGCTGCATTTCTATGTCGGACTTTTCGTCGGCCCCTTCATTCTCGGCGCAGCACTTTCCGGCGTGCTCTATGTCGTGACGCCGCAGATCGAAACCTGGCTCTATCGCGACCAGCTTTACGCAGCGACGGCAGGCAGCCCTCAGCCGCTTGCCGCGCAGGCTGAGGCGGCGCGCGCGTTCATAGGCGAGGGGCCGAGGCTTTTCGCGATCCGCCCGGCGCCGCAAGAGGGCATGACAACGCAGGTGATGTTCAGCGAGCCCGGTCTCGGCGAATCCGAAAGCCGGGCGATCTTTGTCGATCCGGCCTCCTTGAAGATCCAGGGAGACCTGGTGGTCTACGGCACCAGCGGTGTTCTGCCGTTCCGCACGACGCTCGACTATCTCCACCGCAACCTGCTTCTCGGCGAACCCGGCCGTTATTACAGCGAGCTTGCCGCCTCCTGGCTGTGGCTGGCCGTGCTCGGTGGCGTTTTCCTCTGGTTCTGGCGGCGCAAGGCCGTCCGGCCCGCAGCAGAAAAGGCGCGCAAAGCCTTCGCCATGCGCCGTCTCCACAGCCTGATCGGCCTCTGGATCGCGGTGGGGCTTCTGTTCCTTTCGGCGACGGGACTGACCTGGTCCCGCTGGGCGGGAGACCGCATCGACCAGTTCCGGTCCGAGGTCGGCTGGGTCACGCCCTCGGTCTCGCTGGCGCTCGGCGGTACTTCCCCCGCGGCCCCGCAGGGAGACCATGCCCATCACGGCGGCGGGGAAGGGCATGGTCATATGGCCATGCAGGAGGCGGCAGTCGATCCGGTGGCGCAGCTCGATCGGATTCTGGCCGTCTCGCGGGAGGCCGGCATCGATTCCGGCATGCTCGAACTTCGCCCGCCGCGAGCCGACGGTCAGGCCTGGCTGGTGCGCGAATATGATCGGCAATGGCCGACCCAGGTGGATACGATAGCCATCGATCCGCAAACTCTTCAGGTGACCAGCCGGGCGGATTTCGAGACCTTTCCGATCGTGGCGAAACTGATCCGCTGGGGGATCGATGCCCATATGGGCATACTCTTCGGCGTGGCGAACCAGATCGTCATGGCAGCGCTCGGCACCGCGCTGATCGTGATGATCGTCTACGGCTACCGGATCTGGTGGACGAGGAGACCGGCTCCCGGCGCCGTGCCGCGCACACTTATCCGCGCGTGGTGCTATCTTTCCCTGCCGGCGAAGGTCGGCGTGATCCTCGTGGCCGTCGCGCTCGGTTGGGCGCTGCCGGTTATGGGCGCAAGCCTGATGGCGTTTCTGGCCGTGGATATCGTCCGATGGAGGCTCTCGAGCCGAAAGGGCGCGAGTGGCGGCGTCAAGGCTCCGGCAGAGTAATTGCCGGGTCTTTTGCGCGCAAAGAAAAAAGGGCTGCCGAGGCAGCCCTTTTTCACGTTCAGTTTTGGATGGGCTCAGGCGTCGACGACGCGCAGAGCCTGCGCTTGGGCGAGCGCTTCCTTGCGGACGGCTTCCTGCACCTTTTCGAAGGCGCGGACCTCGATCTGGCGCACGCGCTCGCGGCTGATGTCAAACTCGGACGAAAGCTCTTCCAGCGTCACCGGATCGTCGGCAAGGCGGCGAGCCTCGAAGATGCGGCGCTCGCGCTCGTTCAGCACGCTCATCGCCTTGGAGAGCATGCGGCGGCGAGTGTCGAGCTCGTCCTGCTCGATCAGCACTTCTTCCTGGCTGTCCTGTTCGTCCACCAGCCAATCCTGCCACTGGCCGGCTTCACCTTCGGCGGCGCGGATCGGCGCGTTCAGCGAGGCATCGCCGGAAAGGCGGCGGTTCATGGAAACCACTTCCTCTTCGGAGACGTTCAGCTTCGTGGCGATCTCCTTGACGTGCTCCGGCTTCAGATCGCCGTCATCGATCGCCTGGATGCGGCCCTTCAGCCGGCGCAGGTTGAAGAACAGGCGCTTCTGGTTGGCGGTCGTGCCCATCTTCACGAGCGACCAGGACCGCAAGATATATTCCTGGATGGAAGCCTTGATCCACCACATGGCATAGGTAGCCAGGCGGAAGCCACGCTCCGGATCGAACTTCTTGACGGCCTGCATGAGACCGACATTTCCTTCCGAGACGACTTCACCGATCGGCAGACCGTAGCCGCGATAGCCCATGGCGATCTTCGCCACGAGACGCAGGTGGCTGGTCACGAGCTTGTGGGCCGCGTCGCGATCACCATGTTCGGCATAGCGTTTCGCGAGCATGTATTCCTGCTGCGGTTCCAGCATCGGGAACTTGCGGATTTCGTCGAGATATCGATTGAGACCGGCTTCGCCGGCGGTAATGGACGGCAATGTATTGCGGGCCATAGAGCACCCCCTTGTGATCGTATTTTCCGGCTCCCTCTTGGATTTAGCCCAACGGCCGAAGGCAAGCCGCGGATGCGGGTCATTTCCGACCCCGCACCAACCCAGCTAACAAATAAGTAGGGCAAAACGGTGATTCAAGTGTTCACAGAAGCGTTATACCATTACAGTTTGGTAATGTAGGCTCATGGAATTTTGCGCTCCAGAGCGTGGGAGGCGCCACGCCGGTAACGGCTGTATCCGCCATATGTTTCACTTCTGGAAAGACCAATATCCTTCAACTGATCCTCCGTCAATTCCAGGAGCGCCAGCCGGGTGCGGCGTCGGCGAAGCCTGCGCGCGAGGAAGGCGAAAAGATGGAGCAGCAAGCCGAGCCGGCGATGCGGTTCGGGAGCGCTTGTGAATGCCTCCGCCTCTTCAGCTCGCGGAGCTGGAGGGAGCGGAAGTTCAAGAATGAGGTCGTGCTTTTCCGACCCCCGGTCCAGGACCGTTGGCGCTTCGTTTTTCATCGTGGTTCTCCGGAAAAGATGCCGGCTTTGCGGAAGCCGACATCATCGGGTGCTTAGGGGCCTTGGTGAGGAGGCTCGTTACTTTCGAGATGCTAGGGCAGTGCGGGTCGCGGCTTCGGCTTCTCTCAGCGCCTCGGCGCATTCCTCGCAGCAGACTTCGACCGTCTTGCCGCCGATCTTCACGGCAATCCGCGTCTCGTCGAGTTCGCAGTCGCAGGCGGCACAGGTGTTCGCTTTCATGGGTCTCATCTCCCGAATGAATGATTGCAGGAGAAGGAAAGCACTTTTGGGATAGGCGGCGCTGTCAGATTCTTTAGCGATTTTATCGCAGGCCGGCGAAGCGCTGGAACTCCGCCGGCGTGCGGCCATAGGCCTGACGGAAGGCGGCGGAGAAGTGGCTGTGGCTGGAAAAGCCGAGATCGAGCCCGAGCCGGGTCAGGTCGTCATAGCTGCCGAGCAGATCGAGCGCGCGGGCGAGCCGCAGCCGGAGCTGATAGCGATAGAGCGGCGTGCCCTCCACCTGCTGGAAAGCCTGGGTGAGATAGACGGGCGAAACGCCGGTCTCCCCGGCGATCTCGGCCAGCGTCCAGCGCCGCGCCAGATCGGAGGCGAGGGCAAGTTTAGCCCGGTCCACCAGCTTCTGGCGGCCGATGCTGGAGGCGGCGGCATGCGCCGTGCGCTCCCCGACCGCCCGGCGGATCAGGGTCATGGCAAGGGTTTCGCCTTCGAGTGTCTCGGCGCTGCCGCGGCTCAGGCTATGGCGCAGCAGCGCGACCAGCGCCTGGGCGCGGGCATCGATCCTCAAACGCTGCTTGTTAAAGACGAAGTACGAGCCCTTGGGATTGCGGTGCGTTTGCGGAACGAGCTCTTCCAGCATTTCTTCCGGCACATCCACGCTGAGGCAGGCATCGCCGCCTTCGACCGGATGGCTGATGCGGTAACCCTCGTCACGGTTGAAGAACAGCGCCTGGTTCGCCTCGGCAACCGCGTCGTCGCGGCCGACATGGCGCAGGAAGACGCCGCGATAGGGAAAGACGAGGCTTGTGGCATGCGCGCATTCCTCGTCGCTTCTATGCCGGCATTCGCCGCTGCATACCACATCGCGGACGCTGACCAGTTCCGTACAGAGAAGTTTCGTGACCGTAAACTGGCTCATGGAATGTTCCGGGAGGTTGGGCAGGTGCTTTATACGCCTGCTCAAGCCCACCTGCCACCCGTTTATGTCCGGAAGGCTTCCACCAGCTCCAGCATGTCGTTCGGCATGGGGGCCTCGAACTCCATCACTTCGCCGGTGCGGGGATGTTCGAAGGCGAGCAGGAAGGCATGCAGCGCCTGACGCGGAAATCGGCCGACTACGCTCTTTGCCGGTTCGGGCAGAAGGTTGGCCTTGGTGCGGAAGCCGGCGCTGTAATCGGGATCGCCGACGAGGGGATGGCCGATATGGGCCATGTGGACCCTGATCTGGTGGGTCCTTCCGGTTTCCAGCCGGCACTCCACCAGCGAGGCGAGCGCGGTCGCATCCGGCTTCTCATGGAAGCGTTCGACGACCTCGTAATGCGTCACCGCCTCGCGGGCGTCCTCGCTGTCCTCGCGTTTGACCGCCCGCTTGGTGCGGTCGCCCGTCGCCCGGCCGAGCGGAGCGTCGATCGTACCGTGGAGCTGTCCCGGACGGCCCCATACGATCGCCTGATAGGCCCGCTCCAGCGAACCCGTGCGGCCGTGGTCGGCGAACTGGTCGGCAAGGTGGCGATGGGCGATGTCGTTCTTGGCGACGACCATGACGCCGCTCGTATCCTTGTCGAGACGGTGGACGATGCCCGGCCGCCTCACGCCGCCGATGCCGGAAAGGCTTGCCCCGCAATGATGGATCAGGGCATTCACGAGCGTACCGGTCCAATTGCCGGCTCCGGGATGGACGACCAAACCGGCGGGTTTGGCGATGACGATCAGGTCGTCATCCTCGTGGAGCACCTCGAGCGGTATGTCCTCGCCCTTCGGTTTCGGGTCTTCCGGCTCGGGAAGCGCGATCTCGACCGTGTCGCCGGGGGCGATCTTCTTCTTCGGCTCGATGCAGGCCTTCCCGTTCAGGTAGACCGCTCCCTGCTCGATCAGCGCCTTTATCCGGCTGCGAGAAAACTCCCCCTCCAGCACGCCGGTCAGCCAGGCGTCGAGGCGGCCTTCGGCTTCGTCTGCTGCTTTCAGGACTTTCCTTGGCGGCTCGCCTTGTTTAAAGGGGTCGTTCATTCATTTACCCGATGCAGTTCCGGCACAAGGACCCCCCATGTCACAACCCGATATCGAGGAACAGGAAGAGCCGCTTGATCCGGCAATGGAGAGAATCCGCCGGAAAATGGTGCTTCTGCAACTGGTTTCGGGCGGCATCATGTTTGTCTGCTTTATGGCCGTCCTCGCTGCCGTTGTCTACAAGGTGTCGCAGACCTCGGAAGAGGCTCCGGTTGCCGCCAGCGGCGGCTTTGCTGTCCCGGCCGATCAGCCGCTTGCCGCGACAGCCGCGCTTCCGGCCGGCTTCGCGGTGGAGTCGACGTCGCTTTCCGGCAGCCAGATCCTCTTCTACGGATCGCTCGGGAGCGAGCGCAAGGCTTTCGTCTTCGACCTCTCGGTCGGCCGCATCGTCGCCGATGTGACGGTCGGCGCGGCTCCGTGACACGGGGACGGCGGACATCGCCACCGATCCGGATCGATGATCCGGACGATCCGCGCATCGCGGAGTTCCGGCATATCCGCGAACGCGACCTGACCGGACGGGAAGGGCGCTTCATCGCCGAGGGCACCGTGGTGCTGCGGATGCTCGCCGCCGCCCATGGGGCGAGACGAGGCTTCAGCGCCGAAAAGATACTGCTCCTCGAGAACCGGGTGCAGGGCGTCGAGGAGCTACTAGTGGAGTTTCCGGAAGACGTGCCGGTCTTCGTGGCCTCCGCCGCCGTTCTCGATGCGATCGCGGGCTTTCACCTGCATCGCGGCGTGCTGGCGCTCGGGCGGCGCGGAGAGGACAGGACCGCGCGGGAACTGATCCTCGATCTTCCGCAGAAGGCGCTCGTCGTCGCGGCCTTCGGCATCTCCAACCATGACAATGTCGGGTCGATCTTCCGCAACGCCGCCGCTTTCGGCGCGGATGCGGTGCTGCTCGACGCCACCTCATGCGATCCGCTCTATCGCAAGGCGCTGCGGGTCTCGGTGGGCTCGGTGCTTTCGGTGCCCTATGCGCGCGGCGGATCGGCGATCGATATCATCGGCGCGCTGATGGAGCGGGAATTTTCCGTCTGGGGGCTTTCGCCGGCAGGCGAGGCGGAGATCCGGTCGATTGCCGCGGCCGATCGCATGGCGCTGATAACGGGTACCGAGGGAGAAGGACTGCCACCCGAAATCCTCTCCAGGGTACGGACCGCCCGGATTGCACAGGCGCCCGGGCTCGACAGCCTCAACGCAGCGACGGCGACCGGGATCGCGCTCTACGAGATCGCAATGGCGCAGGGCCGGCTTTAGCGGACTGCCCCGAAACCGCTGGGCATCAGTTGCCGTGCAGGCTTTCGAGCTTTTCCTTCGCTCTGGCCGCGAGGCTCCGGCGGTCCTTCTTGCCGGAGCCAGACTTGCCGGAAAGAATGGGGTGGATCGGCGAAGCGGAGCCTTCGACATCGGCGGTCAGCGCAACCATGTCGGCGGCGATCGAGGCGATCTCCTCCCGCAGCGCTTCGTCGTTGCCGCCGGAGGCTGCATTCAGCAATCGTTCGGACACGGCCGTGGCATGGTTGCGGACATCTTCCGCAAGCGCTGCGGTTGCCGGATCGAGTTCGCCGTCCTGCAGCCTTGCGATCAAGGGTTGGAAGGAGGTTTCCATTGTCCGGTCCTCGCTGGTCTTGCGCTTCGGAGCAGGCGTCTTTCCCGGCTTCAGCGGAGCGTCGCGCAATGCACGGTTTGCCTCGCGTGCTTCGGCATTGGCCGCCTTCACCTTTTCGCGAAGGCGGATGATTTCCTGGGAACGACGCTCCAGAGCATTTTCCTTGTCGGTGCGTTCGGAAATCTCGCGGGCGAGCTTGTCGTCCAGTCGCATCGACCGGCTTTCCTCCTGAGCGAGCCGCGTTTCGGCATCCTTGGCCCGGTTGGTCTGGAGCTTCACGTCGTTTCGCAGCGTGTCGCGCTCCTCGCGCAGCGCGTTTATCCGGAACTTGAGGTTTTCAACCTCGGTATCACGGGTGGAAAGATCGATCTTCAGATTGTCGGCATCGGCCGCAAGCTTCGCCACCCGCTTGTGAAGCGTTTCGATCTCCAGTTCCTTGCCGATGCCTGCCTCCTCCGCTCCGTCCATTGCCGCCTTCAACTGCTGAATATGGCTCTCTTCGTGGCGCAGCTTCGATCGGGCCTCGGCGGCTTCGACGTCCAGATCGTTGATCTGCATGTGCAGGTCGTGGTTCTCGCCGTGCAGGCGCTTGGCCTCCTCGGCGAGCGCGTCGTAGCGAAGTTGCAGGGCGGTCAGCCTGTCGCGCTCCTGCGTCAGCTCCTGCTTCGTGCGGGCATTCTCGGCGGCATAGACGGCTCGCGCCATGTCGCGCTGGGCGCGCACTTCCTGCGGGCTGATCGGCAGCGTCGCCTTCAGCCGGTTCTCGGTATAGCGGACGATGCGGCCATGGATGGCCGGCGCGATCAGCATCGCCAGAAGCGTTGCGCTCAGGAAACCCAGGCCGAACAGGAGAGCGAATTCGATCACGTCAGAGCCAAGCTGAAACCGTATAGGAGGTCTTTGCCTCCGTTAAAACATGGGGCGCGTCGCCCGGCAAGCATCGCTTGCAGGGGGACAGGAATAATCGCCAGGCTCAGAAAGGGTTCCAAGTCGGAGAGCGGGTCAGCTTCAGATATCCGACATTGACGCCGAGGCGGGCGCCGAGGCCGGTGCGGATCGGCACCAGCAGGACATTGTTGTTGCGCAGCACCGTCATGCCGACGCCGGCGACCACGAAGGCGGAGCCGGAAACGCCGCCGAACCGGGCGTAGAGGCTGTCGACCGAAGGCAGGTCATAGACGAGCATCATGGCGCGGGTGCCCTGTCCGCCGTAATCGATGCCGAGCGACGGGCCCTGCCAGAAGACCGGATGCTGGCCGGCATTCTTGGTATAGAGTTCGCCTTCGCCATAGGTGAGCCCGGCGATGAAGGCGCCCGAGCCTTCCTGCCCGAGGATATAACCGTTCGGGAGGCCGTATTTCTGAAAGGCATTCTCGACGACCTTCGCAAGCCCGCCGCTGGTGGAGCCGAAGAAGCCGTGGCCGGCGTCAACGATCTCCTGCGCCGAGTACTGGCTATCGTTCTGTGCCTGCGCTCGGGCCGGCTGGACCGTGAGCCATGCCGCCGCCGTTACGGCAACGAGAGTGGTCAGGAGGCGGGTGAGGGCGGAGATTTGAAGCAAGCGCATCGTCGGATCCGTCGATTGTGTCGTACAGGCGCCGATCATCGGCATACCCATTTTGCTTGGTTGGCCTTAATAATCGGTTTACCAAATATGGTGTCATTGTGGCTCATATCACGGCACCATCTCCACGCAACCTTGACATGGCCAGATGGCACAGCGAACCCCAGACAGGAGAAAAACATGCCGAAGAATCCAAATCTCACCCTCAGCGGGCCGGATCTTGCGGCTCTCCTGTGCAGCCGGGTGTGTCATGACGTGATTTCGCCGGTCGGCGCGATCAACAACGGCCTGGAACTGCTCGACGAGGGCGCCGCCGACGGCGATGCGCTGGACCTCATCCGCACTTCCGCCAACAACGCCTCCGTCCGTCTCAAATTCGCACGGCTCGCCTTCGGGGCCTCCGGATCGGTCGGCGCCTCGATCGATACGGGCGAGGCGGAAAAAGCCGCCAAGGATTTCGCCAGCGCCGAAAGGAAGACCGAGGTCAGCTGGAGCGGTCCGCGCGCGATCATCGCCAAGAACCGTGTCAAGCTGCTGCTCAACCTCTTCCTCGTCGCCTATGCCGGCATCCCGCGTGGCGGCTCGGTGGAGGTGGTGCTCGAAAACCCGGAATATGACGCCAGGTTCACGATTACCGTGAAGGGGCGGATGATGCGGGTGCCGTCGAAATTCACCGAAATCCTCTCCGGGACCCTGGAGGAGGCGATCGACGCCCACTCGATCCAGCCTTACTATACCGTACTCCTGGCGGAAGAATGCGGCATGGATCTCAAGCATGTCGTGACCGACGAAAAGATCGTCTTCATCGCCGAAGCGGCGGTCGCGTGAAAACGCCGATTCGCGATTGCCGCGTAACGATTCGTTAGCTGCAACCCGTTAATGATTGAGGGCTCGCTTCCATTTGCCGGAGGCGGGTCGTCAGGGGGATCGCGATGCAGCGTTTGATGATTGCCGACAGCTCAGACATCGTTCGCAAGGTCGGCAAGCGCATCCTTTCGGAACTCGGGTTTCTCGTCGCCGAAGCGGGCAGCGCGCGTGAAGCTATCCTCGGCTGCCAGACCGAACTTCCCGCCTTCCTCATCGTCGATTCGGCGCTCGAAGAGGCTGTCGATCTCATTGCCGCCATTCGCGCCATGCCGAACGGCAAGAATGTCCGCATCTTCTATTGCGTCATCGAAGCGGACTTGAAGAAGATGATGATCGGGAAACGCGCCGGGGCGGACGATTTTCTGCTGAAGCCCTTCGACCGCAAGATCCTGACTTCGGTCTTTTCCGGCCTTTCGGCGGCCGCTTGATCCAAAGATTTTCAGCCATTTCTGACTGCCAGCGCCGCGGTTTCAGGACTTCCTCGCGGAATGGCGCGGGCATCCATAAAGCAAAACGCCTGCGCGAAGGGTTTTCGCACAGGCGCTTCGAAAAGGGGAAGGCGCAGTTTTCAGGCTGTTTCGGCGTATTCGGCGCCATCCGGCTCGCGCAGCACATAGCCGCGACCCCAGACGGTTTCGATGTAGTTCGCGCCGCCGGCCGCATTGGCGAGTTTCTTGCGCAGCTTGCAGATGAAGACGTCGATGATCTTCAGTTCCGGCTCGTCCATGCCGCCGTAAAGGTGGTTCAGGAACATTTCCTTGGTGAGCGTGGTGCCCTTGCGGAGCGAAAGCAGCTCCAGCATCTGGTATTCCTTGCCCGTCAGGTGAACGCGCTGGCCGCCAACTTCGACGGTTTTGGCGTCGAGGTTCACGATCAGTTCGCCGGTGATGATGATCGACTGGGCATGGCCCTTGGAACGGCGGACGATCGCATGGATGCGGGCGACCAGCTCATCCTTGTGGAAGGGCTTCGTCATGTAGTCGTCGGCGCCGAAACCGAGGCCGCGAACCTTGTCCTCGATGCCCGCCATGCCGGAGAGGATGAGGATCGGCGTCTTGACCTTGGAGAGCCGCAGCGTGCGGAGCACTTCATAGCCCGACATGTCAGGCAGGTTGAGGTCGAGAAGAATGATGTCGTAGTCGTAGAGTTTGCCGAGATCGACGCCCTCTTCACCGAGATCGGTGGTGTAAACGTTGAAGCTTTCCGATTTCAGCATCAGCTCGATGCTCTGCGCTGTCGCGCTGTCATCTTCGATGAGTAGAACCCGCATATTTATCCCCTTTACCGCCGCCTAGGTAAATCTTGGCCCCCTACGCGTCACGGATCCAGACTGTGCCTGATTTGGAAGCTGCCACTAAATGGTTAACAAATTCTGATTCACTCTGGCAAGGTGTATCAGTTCATTAAACAAAATTAGTAGTAGCCTGTTTTCTTTTGAGGATTGGTCATCACCAGACTTGAACTAGCGGATGAGGAAACTCCGCTAACTGATTCAAGCGACTCGCACATTGCCGCGTCGAAATCGACCTTGGTATTTACCTACCCTTAAATGATCGGGCTTATCATTAATGATGCCCGTAAATGAAAAGTTAATGCGGCCTAGATTTTATTAACGTCGCGGAAGTTTTTTGGCCCGGAGTGTAACACGCCGGGTATACGGGCCGGGGTCTCGCTATCCACGGAGTATTGCGTATGAAGTCGCGTGACAGCCTTGTTCGCCTGAAGGAATTTCAGGTTAACGAAAAACGCCGGCAGTTGCAGCAGTTGCAACTGATGATGGCCGAATTCGAGCGGATGGCTAAGGAGCTCGAACACCAGATCACTCTGGAAGAGAAGAAATCCGGCATCGCCGATCCGAATCACTTCGCCTATCCGACCTTTGCAAAGGCCGCCCGGCAGCGTGCGGATAATCTTCAGGTCTCGATCCGCGAGTTGAGAGCCCAGCAGGAGAGCGCCGAAATGTCGCTCGAGGAAGCCCAGGCGGAATTTGCCAAGGCTTCGGCGCTGGAGGAACGCGACGGGACGATGCGCGTCCGCGCCTGAACGAAGCCGGAAATTGCGGGGCTATCATGAGGGGCGGGCCGGTGGCCCGTGCTTCATTTTCCGTTGCCCGCAGCGTTCGTCAGGCCTGTTCGGCGAGCCTAATTCAGCCTTTGATGACGTCGCGCCATTCGGGATGGCGTTCGACCTGCGCGCGGAAGAAGGGGCAGAGCGGAATGATCTTCCAGCCGCCGCGGCGCGCGTCCTCCACCGCATGAACGGCCAGAGCCTGGCCGACACCCTTGCCGCGAAGAGCATCCGGAACGCCGGTGTGATCGATGATGATGAGCTCGGGGGAGGTTCGCGAATAGGTCATCTCGCCCTCGTGACCTTCGATTACGGCCAGATATCGCCCGCCCGATTTGCTTTCTTCGTTCCTGATATCCATTCGTGTCTGCTCCTGTTTCTGCGCCGATCTAAGCAGAGGGCGAGTCCCGGGGGAATAGCCGGGAGGGCGGACGCTATGTCAATGGAAGCGGAACGGTCGGCAAAACGAAAGGTGCCGTTGCATTGGCAAACGGCACCTTTTCAAATCGTTGGCGCTGATATCGCGGCTAGTGGCGATATTGCTGGATGCGCGTCGTTCTGAGGCCGGCAAGGCCATGGTCGTTGATGGATGATTGCCAGGAGAGGAATTCCTCGACGGTGAGCGTGTAACGCTCGCAGGCTTCTTCCAAGCTCAACAGGCCACCGCGAACCGCTGCAACCACTTCGGCCTTTCGCCGGATAACCCAGCGGCGCGTATTGGCCGGCGGAAGATCGGCAATGGTCAACGGGCTGCCATCGGGGCCGATGACATATTTTACTCGGGGTCGGATCATTTCGGTCATGGGACTCTCTACACAAACACAAGACCACGGCGGGCAGCCTAGGCCCGCAGTTTTAAGATTTGACTAAATGTGATGGCCGTTTTCTACCTAGAGGGAAAATAATCGTCCCGAAGTAGAGCGCATTTTGAAACTGCCGCCTGCGTTGCATGCCGCCGCAGTCCCGCAATCCGCTTCGAATGCCGGTCCGAATTTCAGGCCATCGCCAGCGAAAGCTCCGTTTTTCCCGGTCCGAGTTCCAGTTGCGCGGTTCCCGCGTGCCGAAGCGTCAGATAATCGCCGGCGGCGAGCGCAAAAATTCCCGTGCCGGATTGCGCCTGAGCGCCGCCGCTCGCGCCGCTCAGCGAAAGGAGGACTTGCGAACCGTTCAGAAGCAGGCTGGTCGTGTGGTCGGAAGAGGTGAGTACCGCCACATTGAGGGCGACGAGATAAAGGCCGGTTGCCGGAACGATCAGGCGATTGCCGCCGCCGGCCGCTGCCGCCCCCAGAGCAAACCCTCCCTGGTTGAGCGTCAGCACCGTGAAACCGCTCTCCTGGCCGGCGGTCGGAGAAAAACTCGTCCCCGCGCGACTGGCGCGGACCGTCGGTTGATTCGGTCTGGAAACGTGGCCGGCCTCGGAAACCGCAAGGCCGGTCCTCCAGGCGGTGCCGTCGCTCACCTTGATCGAGAAGGCATTGTCGCCCGCCAGTCCCATTTCCGCATGTCCCGTCCAGTTGGTCTGGAAAAGAAGGGAGGCGGTGTCGCCTGCCGCTGCCTTGTTGATCTTGACCTGATGGCCATTGCCGGCGTGATTGAAGAGGCTCGCCGGCGAGGAAAGCGCCAGCCTGTTGGTGGCATCGGGCGCCGCGTTGATGCCGAGCTGCTCAAGCCCTTCGATGCCGGCGGAAAGGTCTCGCCATGAGCCGCCGGAGAAGATCCTGAATGTCTCGGAGGACGTGAACCAAGCCCGCCATCCCTCGCGCGGCGGCATGAAATTCCAGGCGTCGTCCTGCCGGGCGGCAATCTGTCCCTCCTTGCCCGCCCATGGGCCGCTTGCGGGTGCGGCGACCAGATAGCAGGCGCCATCGGCGGGTTCCTCGGGCGGAGCGGCGAGTTCTGCGGCGATCGTCAGATGCACGATAGCATCGAGCCGCAGCAGCGCCTCGTTATGGGTGACATGCTTCTGCGCCTGCGCCGGCAGGATGAAGGGCATTTCGAGATTCGTCGTGGTATCCGCCATGGTTCTGCTCCCGGTTCGATCGGAGCAATTCTATTCCAGCGGGCGAGGGCGGGGAGGCGGAGCAAGCTAAGCCATTGGAGAGGTTAGGCCGGGCGGCATTTTCATCCCCGGTCCGCGAGGCGAGATGCTCCGCAATCTTCGGAAGTTCGGCGAAGGCTCTCTTGGAGTTTCCATGCGGCTGGAGGGACGGAAGCAGCGCTTTTATTGCGCCGCGGGAGGCTTTCGGGAGCCGCTGCCGGGGCTGTTGGGCGTCGATCGCCACGGGAGCCCGATATTCCGTTTCGCGGATCGCCTTCTGCGGCTAATTTTTGGACAAGGAACGCTGAATTTTTGAAATTCCTGATCTTTTCGACGTCACATTGTTAAGAACCGGCTCATTTCCGGCCGACTCTCGGCTTTTTGTCTTCACATTTCTTTTGAAACCGGTATGGAATCCGCCCTGAGCTTAAGTACCCGCTTGGGACAAAGAACAAAGAGATGCAACCCTTCAGGGAATCGCATCCGGGGGAATCTATATGGAGTATTTTATCCAGCAGCTCATTAATGGGCTGACTCTTGGGTCCATCTACGGCCTTGTCGCCATCGGTTATACGATGGTTTATGGCATTATCGGTATGATCAACTTCGCCCATGGCGATATTTTCATGCTTGGCGGTTTCGCCGCTCTCATCATCTTCCTGATCCTGACATCCTTCTTCGCGGGCATTCCGGTGGCGTTACTGCTTCTGGTAATGCTGGTCGTAGGTATGTTGATGACAGGGCTCTGGAACTGGACGATCGAGCGGGTCGCCTATCGGCCGCTGCGCGGTTCGTTCCGGCTGGCGCCGCTGATCACCGCCATCGGCATGTCGATCGTGCTGTCGAACTTCATCCAGGTGACGCAGGGACCGCGCAACAAGCCGATCCCGCAGCTCGTCAGCGATACCTATCATTTCGGCGCGATCACCATTTCGCTGAAGCAGATCATCATCGTCCTGCTGACGGTCGTGCTGCTCGCCGCCTTCTGGTACATCGTCAACAAGACGCCGCTGGGACGTGCCCAGCGGGCGACCGAGCAGGACCGCAAGATGGCGGCGCTGCTCGGCGTGGATGTCGACCGGACAATCTCCATCACCTTCATCATGGGTGCGGCGCTCGCAGCCGTGGCCGGCACCATGTACCTCATGTATTACGGGGTGGCCTCGTTCAACGACGGATTCATTCCGGGCGTCAAGGCCTTTACTGCGGCCGTCCTCGGCGGCATCGGCTCGCTTCCGGGCGCCGTTCTCGGCGGGCTGCTGATCGGCCTCATCGAGTCCCTGTGGTCGGCCTATTTCACCATCGCCTACAAGGACGTCGCGACCTTCGCCATCCTCGCCTTCGTGCTGATCTTCAAGCCGACCGGCATTCTTGGCCGTCCGGAAGTGGAGAAAGTCTGACATGACGAATTCTCCCGAAACCGGAACCCCCGGCCTGATGGCCAAGGCCGTCAAGGAAGGCATCTTCGCCGGCCTTCTCGCACTCGGCATGTTCATCCTGTTCGTCGGCATCGAGACCTACCAGGACATCAGCAACGCGCTGGTGTGGCGCACCCGCTGGGGACTGCTCGCGATCTTCGTCGCGGTCGCTGCGATCGGCCGCTTCCTGGTGGTCGGCTTCATCAAGCCGCATATCGACCGCCGCAAGCTCGCCAAGGCGAAGAGCGGGGTCCTGGAAATCTCCGAGGAAAAGGGGTTCTTCCGCCAGCACTTCCTCAAGATCGCGCTCGTCGGTCTCGTGCTCTATCCGGTCGCAGCTGTCATGCTCGCCGGAACTCAAGGGTCGCTGAAATATGTCGACAATTTCGGCATCCAGATCCTCATCTATGTGATGCTCGCCTGGGGGCTGAACATCGTGGTCGGCCTCGCCGGCCTGCTGGACCTCGGCTACGTGGCCTTCTACGCGGTCGGCGCCTATTCCTACGCGCTGCTGTCGGAGCATTTCGGCCTGTCGTTCTGGATACTCCTGCCGCTCGCCGGCATCCTGTCGGCCATGTGGGGCATCATCCTTGGCTTTCCGGTTCTGAGGCTCCGGGGCGATTACCTTGCGATCGTGACTCTCGCCTTCGGTGAGATCATCCGTCTCGTGCTCATCAACTGGACGGACGTGACCAAGGGCACGTTCGGCATTTCCGGCATCCCGAAGGCCAGCGTCTTCGGCATCTGGTCCTTCGATGTCGGGGCGGCCAACAACTTCACCAAAGCCTTCGGTCTGCCGATGTCGTCGGCCTATTACAAGATCTTCCTTTTCTACGTGATCCTGGCACTCTGCCTGCTGACGGCCTATGTGACGATCCGGCTGCGCCGGATGCCGATCGGCCGCGCATGGGAAGCGCTGCGGGAAGACGAGATCGCCTGCCGTTCGCTCGGCATCAATACGGTGACGACCAAGCTGACGGCCTTTGCGATCGGCGCCATGTTCGGCGGCTTCGCGGGCTCCTTCTTCGCCACGCGCCAGGGCTTCGTCTCGCCGGAAAGCTTCGTCTTCCTGGAATCGGCCGTCATCCTGGCGATCGTCGTCCTCGGTGGAATGGGCTCTCTCACCGGCATCGCGATCGCCGCGGTGGTCATGGTCGGTGGCACGGAACTGCTGCGCGAAATGTCGTTCCTGAAGCTCGTCTTCGGGCCTGACTTCACGCCCGAGCTCTACCGCATGCTGCTCTTCGGTCTGGCGATGATCATCGTGATGCTGTTCAAGCCTCGCGGCTTCGTCGGCAGTAGAGAACCGACGGCCTTCCTCAAGGAACGAAAGGCCATTGCCGGCAGCTTCACCAAGGAGGGTCACGGCTGATGACCCCCCAAGTGGATACCCAGACGAATACGATGACTTCCACGATGACTGGCGATACCATCCTTAAGGTCGAGCATCTGTCGATGAAGTTCGGCGGCCTGATGGCCATCAACGACTTCTCGTTCGAAGCGCGGCGCGGCGAGATCACCGCGCTGATCGGTCCCAACGGCGCCGGCAAGACGACCGTCTTCAACTGCATCACCGGCTTTTACAAGCCGACCATGGGCATGGTCACTCTCATCCAGAGGGACGGCGTCTCGCACCTCCTGGAGCGGCTGCGGGATTTCGAAATCACCAAGATCGCCAAGGTGGCGCGAACCTTCCAGAACATCAGGCTGTTTTCCGGTCTTACGGTTCTGGAAAACCTGCTGGTGGCGCAGCACAACGCGCTGATGAAGGCTTCGGGCTACACGATCCTCGGGCTGCTCGGCCTTCCGGCCTACAAAAACGCTTCCAAGGCGGCGATCGAGAAGGCCAGGTACTGGCTGGAAAAGGCCGAATTGATCGACAGAGCCGACGATCCGGCCGGCGATCTGCCCTACGGCGCCCAGCGACGGCTGGAAATCGCCCGCGCCATGTGCACCGGCCCCGAGCTTCTCTGCCTGGACGAGCCGGCAGCCGGCCTCAATCCACGCGAATCGGCTGCCCTCAACACGCTGCTGCATTCGATCCGCGACGAGGGCGTCTCGATCCTGCTCATCGAGCACGACATGTCGGTGGTCATGGAAATCTCCGACCACGTAGTGGTGCTGGAATACGGCCAGAAGATATCGGACGGCACTCCGGACGAGGTGAAGAACGACCCGAAGGTGATCGCCGCCTATCTCGGCGTCGAGGATGACGAGGTGGAAGAGGTGATTGCGGAAGAACTCGACGGAGGGGCGAACTGATGGCCGGCGAACCCCTTCTGAAAGTCCAGGGCGTCGAAACCTATTACGGCAATATCCGCGCGCTCGCGGGCGTCGATGTCGAGGTCAACAGGGGCGAGATCGTCAGCCTGATCGGCGCGAACGGCGCCGGCAAGTCGACCCTGATGATGACCATCTGCGGCAGCCCGCAGGCGCGCAGCGGCTCGGTCATCTTCGACGGCGAGGATATCACCCGCCAGCCGACGCATCTGATCGCGCGCCGGCGCATATCCCAATCCCCGGAGGGCCGGCGCATCTTCCCGCGCATGACCGTTCTGGAAAACCTGCAGATGGGCGCGGGTCTCGATAATCTGAAATACTTCAAGGAAGACGTGGAGAAGATCTTCACGCTCTTCCCGCGTCTGAAGGAACGCCAGAGCCAGCGCGGCGGCACGCTTTCGGGCGGCGAGCAGCAGATGCTCTCGATCGGCCGCGCCCTGATGGCGAGACCCAAGCTCCTGCTTCTCGACGAACCTTCGCTGGGTCTGGCCCCGCTGATCGTCAAGAGCATTTTCGCGGCAATCAAGAAGCTCAACCAGGAGGAGGGGCTGACTGTCTTCCTCGTCGAGCAGAATGCCTTCGCCGCGCTGAAGCTCTCCGACAGGGGCTATGTCATGGTCAACGGCAAAGTGACGATGGCGGGCACCGGCAAGGAACTGCTTGCCAATCCGGAAGTGCGCGCCGCCTATCTCGAAGGCGGACGGCATTGAGAACGGCGAGAGGGAGAGTTTGACATGCAAGGGCTTTTCTTCGAGAGCGATACCGGCGTTCGCTACATTCTGCGTTTCCTGGTGATGCTGATCGGCTTCTGGACCGCCTGGCGCACCGGCAAGGCGGTGGCCGAGGGCTGGAGCGGTTATTCGACCGTGGTGCTCTATACACTGCTGCTCGGCATGGTGATGCGCTTCATGCACTATGCGCTGTTCCAGGGCCCGTTCATCAGCCCGTTCTACTACATCATCGACGTGGTGCTTCTGCTCGTCTTTTCGAGTGCCGGTTTCCGCATGCGGCGCACCCGCCAAATGGTGCAGAACTATTATTGGCTGTACGAGCCGACCTCAGCTTTCTCATGGAAGAAGAAAGATTGACAGGCAGAGTTTTCTGCCATCAGATTGGCTTGGGTAAAAACCTCAAGTGGAAACCCAGAGTGGAACAACTTCCGGCGCAGTATTGGTGGGGATTGCGCTGGCTATAACCCGACCCGCTTAAGAAACTGGGAGTACATCAATGAAGAAGTCTCTTCTTTCCGCGGTTGCGCTGACGGCCATGGTCGCCTTCGGCGGCAGCGCATGGGCCGACGTCATCGTCGGGGTCGGTGCCCCGATCACCGGTCCGAACGCGGCTTTCGGAGCGCAGATTCTGAAGGGCGCCGAACAGGCCGCCGCCGACATCAATGCGGCCGGCGGCATCAACGGCGAGCAGATCAAGATCGTAGTCGGCGACGACGTTTCCGACCCGAAGCAGGGCGTCTCCGTAGCCAACAAATTCGCAGCCGATGGCGTCCAGTTCGTGGTCGGCCACTTCAACTCGGGCGTGTCGATCCCGGCATCGGAAGTCTATGCCGAAAACGGCATCCTGGAGATCACGCCGGCTGCAACCAACCCGGTATTCACCGAGCGCGGTCTCTGGAACACCTTCCGCACCTGCGGCCGTGACGACCAGCAGGGCACCATTGCCGGCGCCTATCTCGCTGAAAAGTTCAAGGACGCCAAGATCGCCGTCATCCACGACAAGACCCCCTATGGTCAGGGCCTTGCCGATGAAACCAAGAAGGCGATGAACGCCGCCGGCCTGACCGAGGTCGTGCGTGAAGGCGTCAATGTCGGCGACAAGGATTTCTCGGCGCTGATCGCGAAGATGAAGGAAGCCGGCGTCACCGTCATCTATTGGGGCGGCCTGCATACCGAAGCCGGTCTCATCATCCGTCAGGCAAAGGATCAGGGTCTGCAGGCAACGCTCGTTTCCGGTGACGGCATCGTCTCCAACGAACTTGCCTCCATCGCCGGCGACGCCGTCGAAGGCACGCTGAACACTTTCGGTCCCGATCCGACGCTGCGTCCGGAAAACAAGGATCTGGTCGAGAAATTCAAGGCTGCCGGCTTCAACCCGGAAGCTTATACGCTCTACTCCTATGCCGCCATGCAGACGATTGCGGGAGCCGCGAAGGCTGCAAATTCCACCAATCCGGAGGAGGTTGCTAAGGCGATGAAGTCGGGCAAGTTCCCGACGGTTCTGGGTGAAATCTCCTTCGACGAGAAGGGCGACCCCAAGCTTCCCGGCTACGTCATGTACGAGTGGAAGAAGGGCGCGGACGGCAAGTACACCTACGTGCAGCAGGGCACGTAAGCTTTATTGCTCGAAACATCCTGGAAGCCCGGCATTGCCGGGCTTCTTTGCATTCAGGGCGCCTGAAGGGTGGACAGAGGAAATGAACCAGCAACTGGCGCTGATCGCCATCGTCGTTCGCGACTACGATGAAGCGATCGATTTCTACGTGAACAAGCTCGGCTTCGTTCTGGTGGAGGACACCTACCAGCCGGAGCAGGACAAGCGCTGGGTCGTCGTGAAGCCTGCGGGAGACGGCGGCACTTCATTGCTTCTGGCGCGCGCTGCCAATGCTCATCAGGAAGAATACATCGGCGACCAAGCCGGCGGCCGCGTCTTTCTGTTCCTGCGCACGGACGATTTCTGGCGGGACTACAACAGTTTGCTTGGCCGGGGCGTCGAGTTCGTCCGGGAGCCCAAGAAGGCCGATTACGGGATCGTTGCCGGGTTCAGAGATTTATATGGCAATCTATGGGATCTTGTTGAATTTACTGACGGAAGGCCTTGAGTCCGTCGCAGCCGAGCGGACAGTCCCCTGGCAGCGCTCGCTCCGGCTCGCGGCGTTCGTCGCTCGAAACGATTCACTGGATCGTTTAGTCGACTATGCCAACCGCTCCTCACCGTAGAGGACATGAGCCGCCTTGACGGCGGCTGAGGCCCGGTTCTCGACGCCGAGCTTCACGTAGATCTGTTCGAGATGCTTGTTCACCGTGCGGGCGGACAGGCCCAGGATATCGCCGATGTCCCGATTCGACTTGCCCTTGGCGATCCATTGCAGCACTTCCGACTCACGCGGGGTGAGGGAAAAATGCTGGCGCAGCACCTCGTCATCGGCGCGGTTGCTGGCCGCGGTCAGCCGGAAGAGATGTTCATCGGCGCCGATCGCGCCGAGATAGGCGAACTGCAGGTTCGTCTGGCCGCTCCGGGGCAGGGAGAACGTGGCGTCGCGGGCAAAGCCGGGCTTGTCGCGCTCCGCAAGCCAGCCCGCGATATGGCGGGCGGCGAGATCGAGTCCGTCGTCGGTGCCGGTGGCGGTCCTGATAAGCCGCGTTGCCTGCGGCGTCGACCAATGGAGGCCGCCGTCGCCTCTCACGGCCAGCAGGTGCCGGCCGGCGGCATCGAGCGCCACGCGGGCGCTCTGGGCGGAGCGGGCATTGGAAAGATGCACCCGGATGCGGGCGCGCAGCTCATCGATGTTGATCGGCTTGGTGAGGTAATCGACGCCGCCGGAATCGAGCGCATGCACCACGTGCTCGGTCTCCGTCAGCCCGGTCATGAAGATCACCGGGACTTGCGCCACGGCCGCATTGGTCTTCAGCATCCGGCAGGTGGCGAAACCGTCCATGTTCGGCATGACCGCATCGAGCAGGATGAGGTCCGGTGTGATGCGCTCTACGATATTGAGCGCCGACTGGCCGGAGGTGGCGATCAGCACCGAAAAGCCGGATTGCTCGAGCGCTTCGGTCAGGAAGCCGAGCGCCTCGGGACTGTCGTCCACCAGGAGCACGATATCGCGGGGCAGGGCCGTCTCAGCCATCGATGGCCCTTTCTTCGCCGAAGCGCTCGTCTTCGCCGAAGCGATTGAGGAAAGTCATGTATCCGGCCATGTCGAAAGCTTGCAGATAGGTGCCGAGCTCTTCGGCGAATGGCCGGTTTTCCTCCATCCGGGCGATATCGGCGAGCTTGGTTTCGATGCCGCGGACGTAGCCTATTTCGCCAAGGCGCAAAAGGTCCTGCACATGGTTTTTTCCCGGGCTCCTGACCGGCGCCTTCGCCATCGGCGGGGGGGAGAAGGCGGGATCGCCTTCATAGACCCATTCGAGGCCGAGATGCGCCGCCAACCGGTCGCTCAAGCGGCGGATATCGACGGGCTTCGGGATGGTGTCGTTCGGGCCCTCGTCTCCGAGATTGGCCGCGACCCCGTCATTGATATTGGCGGACAGCATGACGATTGGGGCCGTCTGGCCGATTTCCCTGAGCTTGGCGAGCAATTGCCAGCCGTTCATGCCGGGCATTAGGATGTCGATCAGGAAGAGGTCCGGCTTCACGCCCTCGATCAGGGTCAGGCAGTCCGGGCCGCTGTTTGCAGTCAGCACCACGAAATCCATCGGCACCAGCACTTCCCGCATCAGGTCGCGGTGGTCCTCGTTATCGTCCACGACGACGATGGTGCGGCGCGGGCCCGTATAGGAAACGATCTTCTTTTCCGCCGCCGGCGCGGTATTGGGACGGTCGACGGCGGACAGCATCAGCCGCACCCGGAAGGTGGAGCCTTCGTCCTTCACGCTTTCCACCTTGATCTCGCCGCCGAGCGTATTGGTGAGAAGCTGGGTGATGGTGAGCCCGAGGCCGAGACCCGGCATGGGCTTAATGCTGTCGGCCTCGCCGCGCTGGAAGGGCTCGTAGATGCGGCCGAGATCCTTCTCGGCTATGCCCCGGCCGGTATCGGAAACCGTGAAGGTCGCCACCTGGCTGCGATAGGCGACATCGAAACGCACCTTGCCCCGGTCGGTGAACTTGATCGCGTTCGACAGCAGGTTGACGAGGATCTGGCGCAGCCGCTTCTCGTCGGTGCGGACATATTGGGGGAGGGAGCGGGCGCGTTCGTGCTCGAAGGCAAGTCCCTTGGCATGAGCCTGCAGGGAGAACATCTCGACGATCTGGTCGAGGAAATCCTGGATGTTGATCTCGTTCGAATAGACCTGCAGCCGGCCGGCCTCGATCTTGGAAATATCGAGAAGTCCGTCGATCAGCCCGGAAAGATGGTCGGCGGAGCGCTTGATCACCTTGATCGCGGAATGCCGGGGAGGAGGTATCGTCTCGTCGCGCTCGAGGATCTGCGCATAGCCGAGCACGGCATTCAGCGGCGTGCGCAGTTCGTGGGAAAGCCCCACGACATAGCGGCTCTTGGCGCGGTTGGCGGCCTCGGCGGTCTCCTTGGCGTCCTGAAGCGCCGCGTCCGTCTTCTTGTGGGCCGATATTTCCTTGAGAAGCAGCGTGTTCTGGCGGGAGGATTCCTCCTCGGCCACCATGCGGCTGTCATGGGCCAGCACATAGAACCACGAGACGATGCCGGCGATCAGCGCGAAGACGAAGAAGACGATCAGAATGGCGCCGTAGACGATTTCAGCATTGGCGGGATAGGCCTGACCTATCTGGTAAGCAATCATGGCGAGGATCGCGCCGATCAGAGAGATCGCGACA
This sequence comes from Rhizobium sp. LC145, assembly GCF_001005825.1. Lineage (GTDB taxonomy): Bacteria > Pseudomonadota > Alphaproteobacteria > Rhizobiales > Rhizobiaceae > Neorhizobium. The sequence continues at coordinate 163,070 of NZ_LBHV01000004.1, read as the reverse complement.
GCGGCGGTGATGGAATAGCGGCCGAGCCGCGAGCGTAGCCGCTCTACGATCGTTTCGGGAAGCACCGCGCGCGCCACCGCGCCCACCTGCGCATTCATTCTCGCCTGTGGCTTGCACATGTCATGGCAGCGGCTGTCGAGCGAGCAGCAGAGCGAGCAGATCGGTGCGGCATAGGCCGGGCACCAGGCCATGTCCTCCGGCTCGAAAGGATGTTCGCAGATGGAGCAGGTGATCGAACCAAGACTCTTCCAGCTTTGTCGCGGCTTCCGGGCCAGATAGAATTTTCCGCGAGTGGCGAAGGCGATCGCCGGTGAAATAACGAAGGCGATCAGCGTGACATAGGTGGACATCGACGCCATGAGGCTGCCGAACAGCCCGAAATGGGCGGCAAGCGCCACGCCCGCCGAGCCGAACATGGCGCCGAGCCCCACCGGATTGAGATCATAAAGATGGGCGCGCTTGAATTCGACGCCGGGCGGCGAGAGCCCGAGCTTCTTGTTGATGAACAGGTCCGCCGAAATGGTGCAGAGCCAAGACATGGCGATGATGGAGAAGATGCCGAGCGTCGCCTCCAGCAGCCGGTATATGCCGAGTTCCATCAAAAGCAGGGCGATCGCCACGTTGAAGACCAGCCAGACCACACGGCCCGGATGGCTATGGGTCAGGCGCGAGAAGAAGTTAGACCAGGCGAGCGAGCCCGCATAGGCGTTCATCACGTTGATCTTGAGCTGCGAGACCGCCACGAAGGCGGCCATCAGCAGGAGTGCCGCCGTCTCGTTGGGGATCATGTAGCCGAAAGCGGCGAGATACATATGCGCAGGATCGGCGGCTTCGCGCACCGGCACGCCCGTCGAAAGCGTCAGCACCGCCAGGAAGGAGCCGGCCAGCAGCTTCGGAACGCCGACCACGACCCAGCCGGAGCCGGCAAGAAATACCGCTATCCTGTGGCGGAACTTGCGCAATCCTTCCGGCGGCAGGAAGCGGAGGAAGTCCACCTGCTCGCCGATCTGCGGCATCAGCGCGAGGATAACGGCGGATGCCGCGCCGAATTCGAAGAGATCGAAGGGTGCGGCGCCGCCGACCTCGGCATTGGAATGGTTGATGCCGGCGAAGGCCCGCCAGAGATCGAATTTTTCCCAATCGAGGAAAGCGATGAAGATAAAGGGCAGGATGTTCAGCACGATCCAGAAAGGCTGGGTGATGAGCTGGAAGCGCGAGATCATCTGCACGCCGTAGATAACGAGCGGGATCACCACCACGGCGCTGATCATGTAGCCGATCCAGGGCGGAATGCCGAAGGCGAGGTAGAGCGCGCCGGTCATGATCGATGCTTCGATCGCAAACAGCATGAAGGTGAAGCCCGCATAGATGAGCGAGGTGACGGTGGAGCCGATGTAGCCGAAGCTCGCGCCGCGCGTCAGAAGATCGATATCCACCCCGTGGCGGATCGCGTAGCGGCTGATCGGCAGGCCGACCAACAGCATGACGACGGCAGCGGCGACGATGGCGAAGAAGGCGTTCGTCGTGCCGTAGGAGAGCGTGATCGCCCCGCCGATCGCTTCAAGTGCAAGGAAGGAGATCGCGCCAATCGCCGTCTGCGAAATACGCTCAGAGGAAAAACGCCGGGCGCTCTTGGCCGTAAAGCGCAGCGCATAGTCTTCCAGCGTCTGGTTGGCGACCCACCGATTGTATTCTCGCCGGACGGGAATGATGCGTTGCCGCGCTGCCATTGCTTAAATTCTGGCTCTTTTTGAGGAAAGTTTAAGATTTAGGCAGTTTGTCGGCGGCGACCTGGAAAAGCAAGGGGCTGCTGTGGGTAATTCGCCATCATCTGCCGGAAGAAGAGAAAACCTGTCATCTTTTTGAAATGCGACTGTTACACATGCCTTCTAAACGCTGGCGCATTCTTTCACGATAGGGAGCTTACATGTCTGCTTTGGGTCACTTCCGTTCCACTGTTGCTCTGGTGACGCTGCTTTCTCTCGTGCCTTCAATGGCCGGAGCGGAGACCGCCGGCAAGCTGCCTTATGCGGAGGCCGGCGCCACCAACAAGCGGGGCGATGCGTGTTTTTCGACGGAAAACACCAATGCGGCGGTACATCTTCTCTCAGGTTTCCTGGAAATATGGACGCCGCGCACGCCTTTCGTGGATGCCGGCGTCGAGGCTCCGGCGAATGGCGATTGCCCGGCGGTCGCCAAGACGGATTGGGACGGCATTCCGTTCAGCCCCACCGATGGCCGAATCGTCAACCAGGCCGTTCACGACGCCAATATCGCTTATGTGGTGAAGGTCACGCGGGTGCGTATGGCCGAGCAGGACCTTGCGGTCTATCTCGACGACCGGCGGGGCAAGAACGCCAGCATCGTTGATGGGCTCGGTCCGCTGACGGATGCCTGGAAGGCCGGGTCCAAACAGACGACGACGATCACCGAGGTCGCTGCTGACGCGATCACCGTGAAGTATGAGGACAAGGGCAACAATCGCGGCGCCGGCAGCAAGGCGGACCTGGAGGCCAAGACGGAGGCCAATCCCGACATGGGATTGGCGGTCGATTTCATCAAGGCAGCAAGTGAGGAGGCATCCACCGAGCCGGCCAAGCGCTATTTCAAGTATGCGCGTCCCTATCGCTGGAGCGAGCATGTCGCGGTGCTGCCGACGCTGGAACCGGCCAAGAGCGGCAAGCCCGCCGAGGATGGCGGCTTTCCGAGCGGGCACACGGCCGAAGGCTGGCGCGATGCGCTCGCCATGGCCTATCTGGTGCCGCAGCGTTTCCAGGAGATGCTGGCCCGCGCCACCGAAATGGGCGACAGCCGTATTCTGGCGGGCATGCACTCGCCGCTCGACGTGATGGGCGGCCGGGTGCTGGCGACCGCACAGGTGGCGTACAATCTCAACAAGCCGGGAAATGCGGACCTGAAGCGCGACGCCTATGCGCAAACGCAAGCCTGGCTCGCCACGAAGACCGGCGTCCAGGATACAGACGAACTCTTCGTGCTGGCCCATTCGGCATCACCCGAAGAGGATCGCTTCGCCGAGCATGATGCAAACCAGGCCTATGTGCGCGATCGCCTAAGCTATGGCTTCCAGCCGATCCATGCGGTGGATCAGCCTGCCCGGGTGCCGAAGGGGGCGGAAGTGCTGCTCGAGACCCGTCTGCCCTATCTCGATGCCGAGCAGCGCCGCGAAGTCCTGAGGACGACGGCGATCGCTTCCGGCTATCCGCTGCTTGACGATGCGGAAGGATACGGTCGCCTCAATATTTTCGCCGCCGCTGATGGATATGGCGCGTTCGATCAGGATGTGACGGTCGCGATGGATGCGGCCAAAGGCGGCTTTAATGCGCTCGATACCTGGCGAAACGATATCGGCGGCCGTGGCGGACTAGTGAAGCGCGGTGAAGGCACGCTTGCTCTCGCCGGAATCAATACCTATGCCGGTGAAACCAGGGTGGAAGAGGGAGCGCTGGTCGCCGGATCTCCGTCGGCTGTCGGAACGGGCTCTCTCTCGGTCGGCAACGGCAATCTCGTGGTCGCGGCGTCTGACGCTCTGCTGATCGATGGGGATTTCAGCCAGGAAGACAAGGGCAGCCTGGCGGTCACCCTCGGCGAGGGTACGGCCGGGCACCTGATCGTCAAGGGTTCGGCCAAGCTCGCCGGGCGATTGGTCGTCAACCTGCCGGAAGATTATGCGCCGAAGGCGGGCGAGAAGATCGAGCTGATCAAGGCGAGTTCTGTTTCTGGCACGTTCGGCGCCGTCGAGATCGAAGGCCACAAGGCAAGTGTCGAATACGGCCCGTCCGGCGTCACGCTCACCATCGACGGCTGATTTGCAGCAGCACCGGCCATCGCATCCCATTGATGCGGTGGCTCCGACTACAGATGGTGGACTTGCAGCTTGCCGTCCCATTTGTCGTTCAGGTATTCGCAGACCAGCCGCCGGTGGCAATGATGCGGCGTATCCTCCGAGCAGAGCAGGCAGGCATTTCTGAACATTTCCGGCTTCAGCCGCGTCTCGATCTTCCGTTCGGCCATCAGGCCGAGAAAGTCCCGCTGGAAAACATCCCAAGGTCCCTTCTCTTTCTTGAACGCGCCCATGATCTCTTCGGTCGGCGCCAGCAGCGGCTCGTGGACATAATCCGCGCCGCAGAGCTCCTTGAGGAAGTAAGGAAGGTCTTCCGCCTTGGCGAAGCCGGCGAGTTGCGAGCTGTTGTGGAGGCGCACGTCGATCAGCCGCTTGACGCCGGCTTCCTTCAGGCGGCCGAAGAAGCCTTGCGCTGTCGTCTTCGTGAACCCGATCGTGGTGACGTTCATGGCGGCGCTCCTCATCCGCCGCCTATCTTTCGCAGGCGTTCGGAAGTGTCAATCGCGACCGCTTGCCCGATCGCTCCGCAGCGGATGCCAAACGGAGATGTCGCGCGGATTTGCGAGTAGCTCCGGCAGCGCGGCCTGCCATTCGTTGCGATAGGGGCGCTTCACCTGCACCTCCAGAACGTCCCGATGATCCTCCCAGGTCTCGTAGAGCATCATGCGGTTTTCGTTTTCCGGATCCGCGTGGAGAACGGCTTCGTGGAACATGGGCTCATGCCGCATGGCGTCGAGCACGCTGCCCAGCAGCGCCATGAATCTTTCGCGCTGCTCGGGGCGGATATCGAACTTGATGAGATAGGTGACCGGCATGGCACTCTCCTTGCGACGTTCATGGGCGATGGACGTGAAGTAAGCCTCGCCGGTCGTCAGGTCGATTACCTTGGAGGTCATAATTCCCGACCTCACCGAAGGCTTCCCGTTTCTCCCCTGCCGGTACGTCATATGACGTATGTGGTTTCGCGCTGCAGCACCCGATAGTTCTCGCAGCGACGGTCCAAACCTGCTTGAGCCCGTTGCCGACGAACAAGAAGAGGGGTTCGAACCAATGAATTTCAAGGCAAAGCTCGGTGGCGCATTGCTCGCCGCCGCCCTGTCCACGACCGCCTTCCATGGCGCATTCGCACAGGAAGACACGATCAAGATCGGCGTCCTGCATTCTCTTTCGGGCACGATGGCGATTTCCGAGACGACGCTGAAAGACGCCATGCTGATGCTCGTCGAAGAGCAGAACAAGAAGGGCGGCGTACTCGGCAAGAAGCTTGAGGCCGTCGTCGTCGATCCGGCTTCCGACTGGCCGCTGTTTGCCGAAAAGGCCCGCCAGCTGATTTCCCAGGACAAGGTCGCCGCCGTCTTCGGCTGCTGGACCTCTTCGTCGCGCAAGTCCGTGCTGCCGGTCTTCGAGGAGCTGAACTCGATCCTCTTCTATCCGGTTCAGTACGAGGGTGAGGAATCCTCGCGCAACATCTTCTATACCGGCGCCGCTCCGAACCAGCAGGCCATTCCGGCGGTCGATTACCTTGCCGAGACCGAGGGCGTCGAGCGCTGGGTGCTGGCCGGCACCGACTACGTCTATCCGCAGACGACCAACAAGATCCTCAAGGCCTATCTGATGTCCAAGGGCGTCGCCGAAGAGGATATCATGATCAACTACACGCCGTTCGGTCATTCCGACTGGCAGACGATCGTGACCGACATCAAGAACTTCGGCTCCGCCGGCAAGAAGACCGCCGTCGTCTCCACCATCAATGGCGATGCCAACGTTCCCTTCTACAAGGAACTGGCCAACCAGGGCGTAAAGGCTGAAGATATCCCGGTCGTCGCCTTCTCGGTCGGCGAAGAGGAACTTGCCGGTCTCGATACCGCCCCGCTCGTCGGCCATCTCGCCGCCTGGAACTATTTCCAGTCGGTCGAAAGCGAGGCGAATGCCCAGTTCATCGAACAGTGGCATGCCTTCACCAAGAACGACAAGCGCGTCACCAATGACCCGATGGAAGCAGCCTATATCGGCTTCAACGCCTGGGTGAAGGCGGTCGAAGCCGCCGGCACCACCGATACGGATGCCGTGCTTGACTCGATCATCGGCGTTTCCGTTCCGAACCTTTCGGGCGGCACCTCCACCGTCATGCCGAACCACCACATCACCAAGCCGGTGCTGATCGGTGAAATCCAGGCGGACGGCCAGTTCGAAGTCGTCCAGGAAACGCCGCCGGTCGTCGGCGACGAATGGTCCGATTACCTGCCGGACTCGAAGGACCTGATCGCCGATTGGCGCAAGCCCATGGAGTGCGGCAACTTCAACGTCGCCACGGGAAAATGCGGCGGCAAGGGTAGCTGATCTTTTACCTCCCCCTTGAGGGGGGAGGTCATCGCGAAGCGATGGGTTGGGGTGAACAGGCAAAAGTCACCCCACCCCGAACCTTCGGTTCGACCCTCCCCCTTAAGGGGAGGGTGAGCGGTTGCCGGACCGCCAATCGCGCCAGCAACCGTCATCGAAAAGGGTGATGTCGTGAACCCCAAAAAACTTCTTCAAACGTTTCTAATTCTTATTCTTTCTGCCCTCGCCGCACCCGCCTTCGCGCAGGGTGCCGATCCGAAGCCGCTGTTCAATCAGCTGGCGGACGCCAATTTCAATCGGGCCGAGGAACTGATCAGCCAGATCGCTGCGACCGGCGATCCGCGCGTGGTTTCCGCTCTCGAAGCCTTTGCCGAAGGCGATCTCTATTTCCGCAAGTCCGACAAGGCGGTCTTCATCGCCAAGGCTGCCGGTTCGAATGTCGCGCTGACCGATGCCCTCACCGGTGAAAGCGCGGGCGACGCGCCGAAGGCTGCCGTTACCAAGATCCGCGTCAATAACAATCTCCGCCGTGTCATCCGCTCCGCCCTCGGCGGTCTCACTCTGCTCAGCCCCGACCGCGCCGTGCGGCTCTCGGCAGCCGATGCCGTGTTGCGCTCTCCGAGCCCGGAAAACCTCGAACTCGTGGAAGCCGCGCTCGCCAAGGAAACCGATGCGGAGGTGAAGACCCGGATGGAAGAGGCGCGCGCCGTTTCGCTGCTCTCCTCCGATCGCTCCGTCGAGGAGAAGCGCGCCGCGATAGAGACCATCCGCAACTATGGCGGTCGTGACGCGATCGGCATCCTGCGCGCCGCCTATGGCTCGGCCGATGCCAGCCTGCAGACGGAGATCGACGCCGCCGTCGCTTCGATCGAAGGCGATCTGGCGCTGTGGGACATGGCGCAGAACGTCTGGTATGGGCTGTCGCTCGGCTCGGTCCTGCTGCTTGCGGCGATCGGCCTTGCGATCACCTTCGGCGTGATGGGCATCATCAACATGGCGCATGGCGAGATGGTCATGCTCGGCGCCTATTCCACCTTTGTCGTGCAGGAGCTGATCCGCGCCAACGCGCCGGGCCTGTTCGACTGGTCGCTGGCGATCGCGCTGCCCGTCGCGTTCATCGTGACCGGCGCCGTCGGTCTCGTGCTGGAGCGCGGCGTCATCCGTTTCCTTTACGGCCGGCCGCTCGAAACCCTGCTCGCCACCTGGGGCGTCTCGCTGATCCTGCAACAGGCGATCCGCTCGATCTTCGGCCCCACCAACCGTGAAGTTGGCAATCCTTCCTGGATGTCCGGTTCCTTCGGTTTGGGCGGCATGACGGTCACCTGGAACCGGCTCTGGATCATCGTCTTCTCGCTGACGATCTTTTTCGCGCTACTGGTGCTTCTGAAGCGCTCGGCTTTCGGTCTTCAGATGCGCGCCGTCACCCAGAACCGCCGCATGGCGTCGTCCATGGGCATCCGCACGCCCTGGATCGACGCCTTCACCTTCGCGCTCGGTTCCGGCATTGCAGGGATTGCGGGCGTGGCGCTTTCCCAGATCGACAACGTCTCGCCGAACCTCGGCCAGAGCTACATCATCGACAGTTTCATGGTGGTGGTCTTCGGCGGTGTGGGCAATCTCTGGGGCACGCTGGTGGGCGCCATGTCGCTCGGCATCCTCAACAAGTTCCTTGAACCTTCGGTTGGCGCGGTACTCGGCAAGATCCTCGTGCTGGTGCTCATCATCCTCTTCATCCAGAAACGTCCGCGCGGCCTCTTCGCGCTCAAGGGAAGGGCGGTGGAAGCATGATTACGGGCTTCATTCTGCGCGCGCTCGACGGCAAGATCATCGTCGCCATTGCCATATTGCTCGGCGTTGCCATCCTCGTGCCGGCGCTCAACCTGCTCACCCCACCGGATAGCGCCTTCCATATCCCCACCTATGCCATGGCGCTGATGGGCAAGTATCTCTGCTACGCGCTGCTGGCGCTGGCGCTCGATCTCGTCTGGGGCTATTGCGGCATCCTTTCGCTCGGCCACGGCGCCTTCTTCGCGCTCGGCGGCTATGCCATGGGCATGTATCTGATGCGGCAGATCGGCAGCCGCGGCGTCTACGGCAATCCCGAACTGCCGGATTTCATGGTGTTCCTCAACTGGCAGGAGCTTCCCTGGTTCTGGCACGGGTTCGACATGTTCTGGTTCGCCATGCTGATGGTGCTTGTCGTGCCGGGCCTGCTCGCCTTCGTGTTCGGCTGGTTCGCTTTCCGCTCCCGCGTCAACGGCGTCTATCTCTCAATCATCACCCAGGCGATGACCTATGCGCTGATGCTCGCCTTCTTCCGCAACGACATGGGCTTCGGCGGTAATAACGGGTTGACGGACTACAAGGATATCCTTGGCTTCTCGGTCCAGGCGGACGGCACGCGCGCCGTGCTCTTCGCCATGTCGGCGGTGATGCTGGCGCTCTGCCTGCTGATCGCCTCCGGCATTGTTCGCTCCAAGTTCGGCAAGGTGCTGGTCGGCGTGCGCGATGCCGAAAGCCGGGTGCGCTTCCTCGGCTTCCGAGTCGAGCATATCAAGCTCTTCACCTTCGTCGTCTCCGCCATGATGGCCGGCATTGCCGGCGCGCTCTTCGTGCCGCAGGTCGGCATCATCAACCCCGGTGAATTCGCGCCTGCCAACTCCATCGAAGTGGTGGTGTGGACGGCGGTCGGCGGGCGCGGCACGCTGATCGGGCCGATCATCGGCGCGGTTCTGGTCAATTCCGGGAAAAGCTTCTTCACCGGCGCCTTCCCGGAATTCTGGCTTTACGCGCTGGGCGGCCTCTTCATCGCCGTCACGCTCTTCCTGCCGAAGGGTATCGTCGGGACGATCCAACACGGCTTCAGCTCCCGCAAGGCCATGAAGGCCGCTCGCGAGGCGGAAAAGGGCAGGGACGCCCAAACCCCGATGGCACAGGCAGCGGAGTGAGACGATGAACACGATTGCCGAAACCAGAGCCAAGAGCCTGCTTTACCTCGATGGTGTTTCCGTCTCGTTCGACGGGTTCAAGGCGCTGAATTCGCTCTCCTTCGTGGTGGAGCCGGGTGAGCTTCGCGCCATCATCGGCCCGAACGGGGCCGGCAAGACGACAATGATGGACATCATCACCGGCAAGACGCGGCCCGACACCGGCACAGTGCTATTCGAAGACACCGTCGACCTTACGAAAAAGGACGAGGCCGACATCGCCCAGCTCGGCATCGGCCGGAAGTTTCAGAAGCCGACAGTCTTCGAAAGCCATACGGTCTGGGACAATCTGGAGCTGGCGCTGAACCGCTTGCGCGGTGTCTTCGCAACGCTGTTTTACAAGCTCTCGCCGGAAGACAAGGCGCGCATCGAGGAAATCCTCGAGACGATCCGCATGACGCACCGGAAGGACGAACTGGCCGCAAACCTTTCGCATGGCCAGAAGCAGTGGCTGGAGATCGGCATGCTGCTGGCGCAGGAACCGAAACTCCTTCTGGTGGACGAGCCGGTCGCGGGCATGACGGATGCGGAAACGGCGGAGACGGCCGTGCTCCTGAAGGAGATCGCCAAGACGCGCTCTGTCGTAGTGGTCGAGCATGACATGGGTTTCATCCGTGAGCTTGGAGTGAAGGTGACGTGTCTGGCGGAAGGTTCGGTGCTGGCGGAAGGTTCGATCGATTTCGTCTCGAACGATCCGAAGGTGATCGAGAATTATCTGGGGCGGTGAGGTGAACGCTGTGCCACATGTTGAAGAAAGTCCCCTCCCCAACCCCTCCCCACAAGGGGGAGGGGCTTCAACGCCCTGCTCGGCGCTTTCGCTTGAGGCAACAAGGTGCCACGAGTCTTTTCCCCCCTTGTGGGGGAGATGGCCGGCAGGCCAGAGGGGGAGTTATTTGGCGCTGACTCTGCGGAGATCCTTATGCTGACAGTCAACAACGTCAATCTCCATTACGGCGCGGCGCAGGCGCTGCGTGGTGTGTCGATCACCGCCGAGATGGGCAAGATCACCTGTGTGCTGGGGCGGAACGGCGTGGGGAAGAGCTCTCTTCTCCGCGCCGTTACCGGCCAGCATGCGGTGAGTGGCGGCGTCATCAGCTTCCAGGGCGAGGTGCTGAACGGTCTCGCTCCCTATGCGCGCGCCAAGCACGGCATCGGCTATGTGCCGCAGGGGCGGGAAATCTTCCCGCTGCTCACCGTCCAGGAAAACCTCGAAAGCGGCTATGCGCCGCTTGCCCGCAAGGAGCGGTTCGTTCCGGACGAGATATTCGACCTGTTCCCGGTGCTGAAATCCATGCTCGGCCGTCGCGGCGGAGACTTGTCCGGGGGGCAGCAACAGCAGTTGGCGATCGGCCGCGCCATGGTCACGCGGCCGAAGATCCTGGTGCTGGACGAGCCGACCGAAGGTATCCAGCCCTCGATTATCAAGGATATCGGCCGGGCGATCCGCTATCTGCGGGATTCGACCGGCATGGCCATCCTGCTGGTCGAACAATATCTCGATTTCTGCCGGGAGCTTGCCGATCAGGTCTACATCATGGATCGCGGTGAGATCGTTCACGAAGGTCCGGCCGAGACGCTGGATATGCCGGAAGCAAGGCGGCATCTCACCGTATGAACCCAGTATTTCACGGATGAAGGTTTATATCCCGGCGCAGTATTTCGTGCATTTCACCAGGGTCTAATATGTGTTACCAAGGCGGCGTTTAGGGCAGCCCCGCACATTGTCGACACTGCTCGTGCACTCATGATGAGGCGCTGATGGATTTTGCTCGCGTTCCCGGTACCTTTTCCAGGCCCGCTCTTGCTCGCGTCGTCGCAGTAGGGGCTTTTTTATTGGGCGCGAGTACGGTGCAGGCTCTGGCGGGGTGCGGCCAGCCGATGGAGCCGGGGCGACACCCCATGACGATCCGCTCGACGGATGCGGTGCGGTCCGGCGTCTATTTCGTCCCGTCTTCCTATACCGGCGCCCAGAAGGTGCCGGTGGTGTTCGATTTCCACGGCAGCAACAGCAATCCGAATGGCCAGCTTGCCCGCAGTTCCTGGGACAAGATGGCCGAGCGCGAGGGCTTCATCGTGGTCGCCCTTCAGGGAAGCCTTACCGGCAATATGCCGGGCACCTATGCCTGGAACGTGCCCTATGTCACGACCCAGCCCGGCGGGCTCGACGAGGTAGGCTTCATCAAGGCGACCCTCGGCCAGGTCAAGCAGGAATTCTGCGTCGATCCGTCTCGCATCTACGCCTCGGGTTATTCCGGCGGCGGGCGCATGCTCTCGGCCTATATCTGCGGCGGCAATGACGATTTCGCGGCGGCCGGTTTCGTGCATTCGCTCCGGGCAGGGCGCCCGATCCAGATCGAAGGAAAGTGGGCCCCGGATACGGAAGGCTGCAAGCCGGCAAAGCCGGTCTCGATCATGGCGTTCGCCGGCGAGAAGGATAGTGCCAATCCCTATGCCGGCGGCGGAAAGACCTATTGGCAATATGGTTTCAAGGCGGCGGTGAAGCGCTGGACGGAGCTTGACGGCTGCACCGGCAACGGCAAGACCGAAACGATCGGCGGCATCACCTACAGCCTTCACGATACCTGCAAGGCGGGCGCGCGGATTGCTTCCTATGTCTTCGCGAACGGTACGCACGACTGGCCGAAGCCGAGCGCGACCGAGAAGGTGATCGCCGCTGCCGCGGAGGTGGAGGCGGGCGTCGTCAAGGTCTCGTCCGCCAAGAAGCCGAGCTTCGATCCCAATATTGATCCTGCGTCGAGAATGTGGGAGTTCTTCCGCAAGGCCGACAGCACGGACGTCATCGCCACCGCTGCGCCGGCCAAGAGCAAGTCTGGCACGGCTGTTGCATCGGATTGCGCGACAGGAGCCGAACTTCAGGGGACGACGTGCAGCAGCAGCCGGACAGTGGATATGCGCCACAGCGTGCAAGAGGGGCGGGGCGCCTTGTAACCAAGGCGTTCGCGGGCCGCACCCGGCTCGCCGAGTTCTATCAGGAAGGCTGCGCAAAAATTCGCCTTCCCGAGACGTTTTCGCCCGAGATGGAGGCGATCCTCATCAATACTTCCGGAGGGCTGACGGGCGGCGATGTCGTCGAATGGTCCGTTACCGCGGCAGCCTCCACCAATCTTTCCATCACCACCCAGGCCAATGAGAAGATCTACAAGGCAGCCGCCGACACGGCATCGCTTACCACGCGCATTTCGGTCGGGGAGAACGCCTCGGTTCACTGGCTGCCGCAGGAAACGATCCTGTTTAACCGCGCTTCGCTGACCAGGCGGCTTGAGGTCGATCTTCATGAAAGCGCGGAATTCCTGGCCGTCGAAGCCGTCATCTTCGGCCGTCAGGCGATGGGTGAGGCGGTTGGGCAAGGCTTCTTCCGCGATCGCTGGCGGGTGCGCCGCGAGGGCAGGCTGATCCATGCGGAAGAAGCGCGCTTCGAGGGCGAGATAGAGCGCACGGTGCGGCAGTCGGCCGTCCTTTCCGGCCAGATCGCCTATGCCACGCTCTTCTATTCCGGGCCACTTGCGGAGGCTTTCCTTCCGAAATTGCACCAGTGCCTGGAGGGGGCGACGGGCGGCGTCAGCCATTGGAACGGCAAGCTCGTGGCGAGGCTGACCGCGCCGAGCGGGTTCGAGTTGAGAAAAGTTCTGGTACCGGCAATTACCGTATTGCGAAACGGCGCGGCGGTGCCAAAAGTCTGGAACATCTGATTTGCCACATCCGAATTTCCCATATCGGAATTTGATCGCGGGACGCCCATGAACCTGACGCCGAGAGAAAAAGACAAACTGCTGATCGCCATGGCGGCGATCGTCGCGCGCCGACGGCTGGAGCGTGGGGTGAAGCTCAACTATCCGGAAGCGATCGCGCTGATCACCGATTTCGTGGTGGAAGGGGCCCGCGACGGCCGTTCCGTCGCCGACCTCATGGAAGCCGGTGCGCATGTCATCACCCGCGAGCAGGTGATGGAAGGTATCGCGGAGATGATCCACGACGTGCAGGTGGAAGCGACGTTCCCGGACGGCACCAAGCTCGTCACCGTGCATGAACCGATACGTTAAGACCGTGGGAGATTGATTCATGATTCCGGGCGAAGTGATTGCCGCCAAAGGCGAAATCGAGCTCAATGCCGGCGCGCCGACGGTGACGATAGAAGTCTCCAATACCGGCGACCGGCCGATACAGGTCGGCAGCCATTATCATTTCTTCGAGACGAATAACGGTCTCTCCTTCGACCGCGAAAAGGCGCGCGGCATGCGGCTCGACATTCCCGCCGGAACGGCCGTTCGCTTCGAGCCCGGCCAGATGAGGGCTGTGACGCTGATCCCGCTTTCGGGCAAGCGCACGGTCTACGGTTTCCAGCAGAAGGTCATGGGCGCGCTGTGATGGCATGCCCACAACCGTCATCCTCGGGCTTGTGCCGAGGATCTGCCATAAGAAGAAGAAATAGTTCCATCAGTCGTGACAGACACACAAGCGTACCGCCCCACGTTTTTCCGTTGTAGATCCTCGGGACAAGTCCGAGGATGACGAAGCAGGTGAGATAGAGCCATGCCCTACAAGATGCCCCGCGCCGCCTATGCCAGCATGTTCGGCCCGACCGTGGGCGACAAGGTCCGGCTTGCCGATACCGAGCTCTTCATCGAGGTGGAGAAGGATTTCACCACCTATGGCGAGGAAGTGAAGTTCGGCGGCGGCAAGGTAATCCGCGACGGCATGGGCCAGAGCCAGGCCACGCGCGCGGAAGGGGCGGTAGATACCGTCATCACCAACGCGGTGATCGTCGACCATTCCGGCATCTACAAGGCCGATGTCGGCCTGAAGAACGGCCGCATCCATGCGATCGGCAAGGCGGGCAATCCGGATACGCAGCCCGGCGTGACGATCATCGTCGGGCCGTCGACGGAGGCGATTGCCGGCGAAGGCAAGATCCTGACGGCCGGCGGCATGGATGCGCATATCCACTTCATCTGCCCGCAGCAGATCGAGGAAGCGCTGATGAGCGGCGTCACGACCATGCTCGGCGGGGGCTCGGGCCCGGCGCATGGCACGCTTGCCACCACCTGCACCGGCGCATGGCATATCGAGCGGATGATCGAGAGCTTCGATGCCTTCCCGATGAATCTCGCCCTTGCCGGCAAGGGCAATGCCTCGCTTCCCGCGCCGATCGAAGAAATGATCCTCGCCGGCGCTTCCAGCCTCAAGCTGCACGAGGATTGGGGCACGACGCCGGCCGCGATCGACAACTGCCTCACCGTCGCCGATCAGTACGACGTGCAGGTGATGATCCACACCGACACGCTGAACGAGAGCGGCTTCGTGGAGGATACCGTCGCGGCGATCAAGGGCCGCACCATCCATGCCTTCCATACGGAAGGGGCGGGCGGAGGCCATGCGCCGGACATCATCAAGGTCTGCGGGCAGCCGAACGTCATCCCGTCCTCCACCAACCCGACGCGGCCCTATACGGTCAACACGCTCGCCGAGCATCTCGACATGCTGATGGTCTGCCATCACCTGTCTCCGTCGATCCCCGAGGACATCGCATTCGCCGAAAGCCGTATCCGCAAGGAAACGATCGCGGCCGAAGACATCCTGCACGATATCGGCGCGTTCTCGATCATCTCGTCGGACAGCCAGGCCATGGGCCGCGTCGGCGAAGTGGCGATTCGCACCTGGCAGACGGCCGACAAGATGAAGCGGCAGCGCGGGCAGTTGAAGGAAGAGACCGGCGACAACGACAATTTCCGTGTCCGCCGCTATATCGCCAAATACACGATCAATCCGGCGATCGCGCACGGCGTCTCCCACGAGATCGGCTCGGTCGAAGTGGGAAAACGCGCCGACCTCGTGCTCTGGAACCCGGCCTTCTTCGGCGTGAAGCCGGAAATGGTGCTGCTCGGCGGCTCGATCGCTGCAGCCCCGATGGGCGATCCGAATGCCTCCATCCCGACACCGCAGCCGATGCATTATCGGCCGATGTTCGCAGCCTACGGCAAACTCCGGACGAACTCCTCCGTCACCTTCGTCTCGCAGGCTTCGCTGGATGCCGGGCTTGCGCAGCGTCTCGGCGTCGCCAAGAAGCTGGTGGCGGTGAAGAATGTGCGCGGTGGCATCTCCAAGGCCTCGATGATCCACAATTCGGCGACGCCGCATGTGGAGGTCGATCCCGAAACCTACGAGGTGCGCGCCGATGGTGAACTCTTGACCTGCGAACCGGCCACCGTGTTGCCGATGGCGCAGCGATACTTTCTGTTCTAACGTTATGCGAGCGGGCCGGACGGCTGCGCCAACTTCAAGGGGAGTTCGTCATGATCGCATGGTCGATATTCGTTCCCGCCTGCTTCGCGCTCAATTGCGCGCCGGGCCCGAACAACATGCTGGCGTTTTCCAATGCGGCGAGGCTTGGCGCGGCACCGGCCCTGCTCGGCGGTCTCGGGCGGATGCCGGCCTTCGCCTTCCTCATATTGATCACCATTCTCGGCCTCGGCGCGGTGCTGGCGGCGTCCTCCGTTGCCTTCACGATCATCAAGTTTGCGGGCGCCATCTACCTCATTTATGTCGGCATCCAGTTCTGGCGGAAGGCTCGGGAACTCGCCTCGATGCGCTCGGCCGATGCCAGCGTAAAAGCGCTGATGCGTCGGGATTTCACGCTCGCCATCAGCAATCCCAAGGCGATCGCCATCTTCACGGCATTCTTCCCGCAGTTCATCGATCCTTCGCAACCTGCCTGGAGCCAGCTTGCGGAGATGGGGATCGTGTTTCTCCTGCTCGAAGTGGGCGCGGTGGCGGTTTACGTGCTGGCCGGCGTGCTGCTGCGCAAGGCGCTCCGTTCGGAACGCATCTTCGTCCATCTCAACCGGCTGGTCGGCGGTGTTCTCGTTGCTTCCGGCGGCTCCATGGCGCTTTCCAGCCGCTGAGCCACGACGCTGAGGTACGGCGCTTTGGAGCGAGAATGAAAAAGGCATTGCGCCGGCTCTTTGCCGCCATTCTGGTGATCGTGCTTGCCGTCGCGGCGGGAACTTTCATCCCGCGTCCCTTGTTTGCTCCCGCCCGCTCGGAGGATTTGGCGGAACGAAGACGTATCCTCGTGCTGTCCAATCCGATCCATAGCGATATCGTTATCTCTCTAACTGAAGACACCCGCGCCGCTTTCGGTTTTCTGGAGCGCTTTGGTGTCCCGGTTGCTGATCCGGCGGCACAATGGTTGGTGGTCGGTTGGGGAGGCCGCGCCTTCTACATCGAAACGCCGACATGGGCGGACCTCAAGGCGCTGCCGGTTCTCCGCGCGCTGACGGTAGACAGCTCGGTCCTGCATGTGGACGTTGCTGGCGAGCTTGATGAAAACCATCCTGCGGTCTCCGCCTTCGATCTCGATTCGGGGCAGTTTCAGCAGCTTTCCGCCTTCATTCAGGCGAGTTTCATGGGCGAAGCCGGCGAAGTCGTTGCGGTTGGAGACACCGGTTATGGAGCGTATGACCGGTTCTTCGAGGCGAAAGGCTATTTCAACGCCTTCCTCGGTTGCAATACCTGGACGGCCGCCGCACTTCGTACTGCCGGATTGCGCACCGGGCTCTGGAATCCGCTGCCGCAGACGCTTACGCTCTCGCTCGAGCTTTTCAATTGATCGGAGTTTTTGATGCAGCATATCCATTCCTACCGCCCGGCCGGCGAGGTCACCGATCCGCCGATCGACACCGTCACCCTTCCGCATGATCTCCGACATCTCCGCCGCAAGCTCCTGCACCTTTCGAACGGCGACATGGTGATGCTCGATCTCAAGGAGGCGGTGCTCTTCCATCATGGCGATCGGCTGGTGCTGGAAAGCGGCGATACTGTCGAAGTGCAGGCCGCACCCGAAAAGCTGTTCGAGGTGAAGGCGCGCGATACGCTTCATCTCATCGAACTCGCCTGGCATCTCGGCAACCGGCACCTTTCGGCGCAGATCGAGGAGGGGCGCATTCTGATCCTGCGTGATCATGTCATCCGCAACATGCTCGAGGGGCTCGGCGCAACGGTTACCGAGGTCGAGGAGCCGTTCCAGCCGGCGCGCGGGGCCTATCATTCGCACGGCAGTCATTCCCATGGGCATTCGCATGGTCATGACCATCATCATCATGACTGACGCGAAATGAGCGGCGGGCTCGATACGCAGGCCCTGCTTCGGTTGATGGCCTGGCTTTCTCCGGCCTTTCCGATCGGCGGCTTTGCCTGGTCTGGCGGGTTGGAAAGGGCGGTGCATGATGGCCTTGTCAGAACCGCGGATGATCTTTCCGATTGGCTTGCCACGCTTATGAGCCACGGCGGCCTGTGGAACGATGCCGTGCTGTTCCGGGAAGCCTTCGGGCAATTCGGGAACGGCGCGGGTTTAAGGGAAGCGTCGGAACTGGGGCTGGCGCTTGCCGGATCGGCGGAGCGGCATGCCGAGACGCTGGCGCTTGGCCGGGCTTTCGTCACGGCGGCATCGGCCTGGCCGGCCGGGGTATTCGAGCTGTTGCCCGCCGACGTGCCGTTTCCGGTCGCAGTCGGATCGGTCGCCGCCGCGCATGGCGTGCCGGCTGAAAAGGCACTGGCAGCCTATCTGCATGCGGCCGTGTCGCAATCGGTCTCGGCGGCGATCCGGCTCGGCGTCTGCGGCCAAAGCGAGGGGGTGGCGGTGATCGCCCGCCTGGAGGCGCAGATCGGGGAGGTGGCGGAGCGCGCGAGCGGTTCGATGCTCGATGATTTCGGAAGCGCTGCCGTGCAGGCGGATATCGCCTCGCTCCGGCATGAGAGGCAGCATTCGCGGCTGTTCCGTTCCTAGACGGGTTAGAATTACGCGAACGATTTTGAAAGGAAGCACACGATGAAATCGGCGAACGGACCCCTGCGGGTGGGCATCGGCGGACCGGTGGGTTCGGGCAAGACCGCGCTCACCGAAAAGCTCTGCAAGGCGATGCGGGAAGAGTATTCCGTCGCGGTCGTCACCAACGACATCTACACCAAGGAGGATGCCGAGGCGCTGGTGCGGATGCAGGCGCTTTCCTCCGACCGCATCGTCGGCGTGGAAACGGGCGGCTGCCCGCACACCGCCATCCGCGAGGACGCGACGATCAATCTGCAGGCGATCGCCGGGCTGACAGAGCGGTTTCCCGATCTCGATGTGGTGTTCATCGAATCCGGCGGCGATAACCTTGCGGCGACCTTCTCGCCCGATCTCGCCGATATCACCATCTATGTGATCTCCACCTGTCAGGGCGAGGAAATCCCACGCAAGGGCGGACCGGGCATCACCCGCTCCGATCTCCTCGTCATCAACAAGAAGGACCTCGCCCCCTATGTCGGGGCCGATCTCGACGTGATGGACCGCGATGCGAGCCGCATGCGGGAGGCGAAACCGCATGTCTTCACGGATTTGAAGCGCGGCGAGGGCGTCGATCACATCGTCCGCTTTTTGCGGGAAAACGGCGGGCTTTGATCCTTACCGTATTCTGTCATCCAGATACGAAAACGCCGGGCGAGCCCGGCGTTTTTTTATAGTGCGGCCGATCATTCCGCCGCGAGCGGCGGCAGGCGCAGCACATTGCTGCCCTGGCCTCCGGGCGAACGGTCGTCGTTGGCGCTGGTCTGCTGCCGCTCGATATGGGCAAGCCTTTCCTCGATCGCGGTAATGGAGGCTGCGTTCTTCCGGGCAACCTTGTCGAGTTCCTCGGTCGAAAGGGGAACATCTTCCACGTCCTTCTTGCCCACCATGCGACCAAAGATCTTGGCGAGCAGGCGGGAGAGATCGTCCATGATCAGGAAAAAGGAGGGAACGACCACCAGTGACAGCACCGTCGAGACAATGATGCCGCCGATCACGGCGATCGCCATCGGCGCACGGAAGGAGCCGCCTTCGCCGATGCCGAGCGCGGAAGGCAGCATGCCTGCCGACATGGCGATCGACGTCATGATGATCGGGCGCGCCCGCTTGCGGCCGGCCTCGACCATGGCGTGGACGCGCTCCATGCCGTGGCGGCGCATCTCGATGGCGAAATCCACCAGCAGGATGGCGTTCTTCGTCACGATGCCCATCAGCATCAGGATGCCGATGAGGACCGGCATGGACATGGCGTTCTGCGTTGCGATCAGCGCCACGGCCACACCGCCGATGGCCAGCGGCAGCGAGAACAGGATGGTGAAGGGCTGGATCACGTCCTTGAAGAGCAGGATCAGCACCACCAGCACCAGCATCAGACCGAGCAGCATCGCGTTAGCGAAGCTCTGGGTCATCTCCGCCTGGATCTTGGCGTCGCCGCTTTCGGCCAGCCGCACGGTGGAGGGCAGTTCGGTCGCCTCCACGATGCGCTTGAACTCGGCGCTCGACGTATCGAGTGCCGTACCGAAGGGCACGTCGGAACCGATCGAAACCACGCGGCTGCGGTCGTTGCGCTTGATCGAGCTCGGACCTTCCGCGTAGTCGATATCGGCCACGCTGTAGAGCGGCACGCTCTGGCCGGCGGCGGTCTTGACCTTCAGCGCGCGGATCGCTGCGAGATCGCGGCGCATGTCGAGCGACGTCTGCACGCGGATCGGGATCTGCCGGTCGTCCAGCGAGATCTTCGCGAGGTTGGCGTCGATGTCGCCGATGGTGGCGACGCGGATGGTCTCCGATATCTGCTGCGGCGTGATGCCGAGCCGCGAGGCCTGGTCCATGCGCGGGCGGATTTGCAGTTCGGGCCGGGGCAGGGCGCCCTCGGAGCTTACGTTGACGAGGATCGGCGAGGCGCGTAGGCGCGATTCAAGCAGGCTCACCGCCTCGTTCAGGTCCGCCTCGTTGGTCGAGAGGAAGTTGAACGAGAGATCGCGCTCGGCCCGGTCGTTGAGCTTGGCGATGCGGACGTCGGCGATAGGCTGCACCTTTGCCAGGATTTCCTTCTCGATATCCCATTGCGGACGCGTGCGGCCGTGGACCTCCATCTTCGGCAGGTAATCGCCGATGAGCGGGATAGAGCCGAGGCCCTTGTTGACGAGGGTTTTCAGGAGCGAGTGTTCGATATTGCTGAGAATGACGCGCACTGTGGCGCGGCGCAGTTCGAGGTCGCCCTTGGGAGACGCGCCGCCGAGCACGAAGATGCTTTCGATGCCATCGACATTGCTGATGGTATCGTAGATCTCCTTGGTCTTGACCTCGGTCTCCTCGAGCGTGGCATTCGGCGGCAGTTCCACGGAAAGCACGATGCGCGAGGAATCTTCCGGCGGTATGAAGCTGCCCGGAACCTGGGCGAGCAGCATCACCGAGCCGATCAGGAAGCCGATCGCCGCCAGCAGCGTCGTATAGCGCCAGTACCATTTGCGGGTCGTGCCGCTCACGAGCCGGGTATAGGCCTTCATCAGACGGCTGTCGTTGTCGTGATGGTCTTCCATCGCGTCTTCGGCGCGCATCAGATAGGCGGCCATCAGCGGAGTGATGAGGCGCGCCACCATCAATGAGAAGAACACCGAGAAGGCGACAGTCAGGCCGAACTGGATGAAATACTGGCCGGGAATGCCCGGCATGAAGGAGACCGGCACGAAGACCGCGATGATGGTGAAGCTGGTCGCGATGACCGCCAGACCGATTTCGTCGGCGGCTTCGAGAGCCGCCCGGTAAGGCGTCTTGCCCATCTTGATATGCCGGGCGATGTTCTCGATCTCGACGATCGCATCGTCCACCAGGATACCGGTCGCGAGCGTCAGCGCCAGGAAGCTCACGAGGTTCAGCGAGAACCCCATGATATCCATGATCCAGAAGGTCGGGATGGCGGAAAGCGGCAGAGCGACCGCCGCGATCAGCGTCGCTCGCCAGTTGCGCAGGAAGAGCAGCACGACGATGATGGCGAGGATCGAGCCTTCCATCAGCGTGTGAAGCGCCGCCTCGTAGTTGCCATGGGTGTAATAGACCGAATCGTCGACCATCTCGATCGTGACGTTCGGGTTCGCCTTGCGTACCTCGACGAGGCTTTCCGCCACGGTGTCAGCGACCGAAACTTCGCTGGCGCCCTTGGCGCGGAACACCGCGAAGGTGACCGAGGGCGTGCCGTTGAAGCGCGAGAATGACTTCGGCTCCTCATAGGTGTCGGTGATCGTGCCGAGCTGCGAGAGTCTCACGAAGCGGCCGTTCGGCAACGCGATCGTGGTGTCGGTAAGCTGCGCCACATCGCCCGCATCGCCGAGCGTGCGGATCGTCTGCTCGTTGCCGGCCACCTGGCCGCGCCCGGAGCCGAGATTGACGTTGGTGCCGCGAAGCTGCTGGTTCACTTCCGCCGCGGTGATGCCGTAGGCATCGAGCTTGGCCGGGTTGAGCGCGACGCGGATTTCGCGATCGGCGCCGCCGTAACGGTCGATACGGCCAATGCCGGGCTGGCCCTGTAGGGCGCGCTTGATGGTGTCGTCAACGAACCAGGAGAGCTCCTCCAGCGTCATGTTCGGGGAGGAGACTGCGAAGGTCTGGATCGCCTGACCCTCGACATCCACCTTGGTGACGACGGGCTCCTCGATGCCAGCCGGCAGGTCGCTGCGGATCTTGTCGATCGCGTCCTTGGTGTCCTGCACGGCCTCTTCGGTGGGCTTTTCGATGCGGAACAGCACGACGGTCTGCGACTGTCCGTCGGTCACCGTCGACTGGATTTCGTCGATGCCGCTGATCGAGGCGACCGCGTCCTCGACCTCCTTGGTCACCTGCGCTTCGAGTTCGGCGGGCGAGGCACCGCTCTGGGTAACGGTGATCGAGACGACGGGAACGTCGATATTCGGGAAACGGGTGATCGGCAGCGAAAAGAACGACTGCATGCCGAGATAGAGCAGCAGCGCAAAACCAAGCAGCGGGGCGATCGGATTGCGGATCGACCAGGCGGAGAAGTTCATGGCACGACCTCGGTTAGTTCGAGGCTGCGGATTCGTCCGCAACCGGGGCGATCTTGTCGCCGTCGCGCACGAACGCGCCGGCCTTGGAAACAACCATGTCACCGGCTTCGAGCCCGCTGACGACCTGGACGAAACCGTTGTCCTGGATGCCGGTCTCGATCTTCACCTGCTTGACGACGTTGTTCTCGACCTTGCGGGCGGAGGAGCCGTCGCGATTGGTGATAACCGCCGAAAGCGGCAAGGCGAGGGCATTGGCCTCGCTGACGATGATGTCGGCCTTGGCATACATGCCGGCGCGTGCGCCGCTCTCGTCGTCGATGATGATGTGCACCAGGCCGAGACGGGTGGTGGGATCGACGGTCGGCGAAACGAGCCGCACCCTGCCTTCGATCGTCGTCCTGCCGCCGGCGATGGTGACGAGCGCCTTCTGGCCTGCCTCGATCTTCTGGATGTCGGTTTCCGAAAGATCGGCAACGAGTTCTATCGCGCCATCCTTGATGACGGAGAAAAGCGGTTCGCCGCTTCCGTTGGCGATCGCGCCGATTTTGGCGTTCTTGGCGGAAACCACGCCGTCCACGGGCGTCTTGACGCCGGTGCGGGCAAGCCTAAGATCGATGTCCTCGATCTGGGCTTCGACGACCTTGATGTCGGATTGCCCGACGGCGACCGACTGGTTGGAGGCATTCAACTGCGCCTGGCGCACCTCGACGAGGGCTTCCGCTTGCTCGAGCTGCGAGATCGTGCTCGTTCCGCTCTGACTAAGCCGCTTGGTGCGATCCCGCTGGCGGGTCGCGTCATCCAGGTTAGCCTGCGCCTCGATGACCTGCGCCTTGTATTGCGCGAGGGAGGCTTCGGCCTTGGCCTTGTTCGCCTCGAGCTGGCTCTTCTGCAAGAGAAGCGCGTCGTCGTTGAGGGTCGCGAGCACGCTGTTCGCCTTCACCTCGTCGCCGATGTCGACGTTGAGGGCGCGGATCGACAGGCCGTCCACTAAGGGCTGGATGAAGACTTCCTCGACCGGGCGAATGGTGCCGGTCGCGATGACGCGATCGGTGAGCGCCCTGGTGACCGTCTCGGTCACGACGATGGCCGGCAGTTTGGGTTCAGCGGTGGCGGGAGCGGCAGGCTCCTGCGCAAGCGGAGAGCTGGCGACGAGCGCCACTAAGAGAGCCGGAAAGACGCCGGCAACGTTCGAAGACTTGCGAAGCATGCGATCTTTTCCGTCTGGGCAAAGGGGGCGCCACTTCCGCTGTCATTTCGGCACGGCACCGCGCCCCTCGCGCGTTGACACCCTGCCTGAGGTGGTAACCGGAAATAATGGTTACAAGCCCTCATGAGCAAAGTTCATCGGCTTGCCCTTTTAAGGATTTGCGCTGCACAAATCAATCCATGCCGGCTATCGAAGGAATGACTTTTGGTTATGTTTTACGTAAGTATCTTTTGAGAAACGCGCGACCCATGGTCGCGCGTTCCATTTATCGACCTTCCGGGAGATTATTGTTTCGCCGCCGCCTCGGTGATCTCCGCGGTAAAGGCGCCCTGCGGCTCCTTGGTGATGATCTTCTGGTCGAGGAGCGCCTTGGTGGTGCGCTCGTATAGTTCCGGCTTCAATACGCCCGATCCGTCGCCGATCAGCTTGGCGACCTCGCCCATCATGCGTTTCTGGTGGTTCTCGTCCTGGCCGCCATTGTCCATGACGATCTCGGCTGCTTCCTCCGGGTTCTCGATGGCGTATTTCCAGCCCTTCATGGAGGCGCGGACGAACTTCACCATGGTTTCCTTGAAGGCGGGGTCCTTCAACTTGTCCTCCAAGACGTAGAGACCGTCTTCCAGCAGGTCGTTGCCCATTTCGGTATAGTTGAAGACGATCAGGTCTTCCGGCTTGAAGCCTGCGTCGATCGCCTGCCAGTATTCGTTATAGGTCATGACCGAGATACAGTCCGCCTGCTTCTGGACGAGCGGCTGCACGTCGAAGCTCTGCTTCAGAACGGTGACACCGTCCGCGCCGCCTTCGGTGGAGAGGCCGAGCTTGTTCATCCAGGCGAAGAACGGATATTCGTTGCCGAAGAACCAGACGCCCAGCGTATGGCCCTTGAAATCGGCTTCGCTCTTCACCGGCCCGTCCTTCGGACAAATCAGCTGAAGGCCGGATTTCTGGAATGGCTGGGCGATGTTGACGAGCGGCACGCCCTTTTCGCGGGCGACCATGGCGGCCGCCATCCAGGTCACCACGACATCCGCGCCGCCGCCGGCGATCACCTGTTCCGGGGCGATATCCGGGCCGCCCGGCTTGATCTCGACATCGAGGTCTTCCTCTTCGTAGAAACCCTTGTCCTTGGCGACGTAATAGCCGCCGAACTGGCCCTGAGCCACCCATTTGAGCTGCAGGGTAACCTTCTCGGCGGCCATGGCCTGAACCGCGGCCAGCGACATGGCGCCGGCCATCAATGCCATCATCATCTTCTTCATCGCTGTTCCCTCTTCTTTTTTGACCGCTTCCGGGTTGCGGAAGCTGATGCGCCTAACCACCACGGATAGACGGATGCCAGAAGGTCGTCGCTCTTTCCGCAAGCGCCACGACACCATAGAAAACCGAACCGGCAACGGCCGCAACCGCGATTTCCGCCCAGACCATATCGACGTTCATGCGGCCGATCTCGGTGGAGATGCGGAAGCCCATGCCGACGATCGGCGTGCCGAAGAATTCCGCCACGATCGCGCCGATCAGCGCAAGAGTCGAGTTGATCTTCAGCGCGTTGAAGATGAAGGGCATGGCGGCCGGCAGGCGCAATTTCACGAGCGTCTGCCAGTAGTCGGAGGCATAGGAACGCATCAGGTCGCGCTCCATGGCTCCTGCGGCGGAAAGCCCGGCCACGGTGTTCACCAGCATAGGGAAGAAGGTCATGATGATGACAACGGCCGCCTTGGACTGCCAGTCGAAGCCGAACCACATGACCATGATGGGCGCGACCCCGATGATCGGCAGCGCCGAGACCATGTTGCCGACCGGGATGAGGCCCCGGCGCAGAAAGGCGAAGCGGTCGGCGAGGATCGCAACCGCGAAGCCCGCCGCGCAGCCGATCACATAGCCGATCAGCACGGCCTTGAAGATGGTCTGCCGCACGTCCGCCCAGAGGATCGGGAGAGAGCCCGCGATGCGCGCCGCGATGGCCGAGGGCGGCGGCAGCAGGATGAAGGGGATGCCGGCGCCCCGCGTGGCCGCTTCCCAGATGACGAGGATCCAGGCACCGAAGATTGCCGGAATGAGGAGCCGCAGGAACCAGCCGGCGGCTGTGGATCTGGGCTCGATTTGCGAGAGTTCCGAGACACAGGCCCAGGCGAGAAGCCAGCTTGCCGCGATCATCAGGAAAAAGGCGGCCGACATCTGCCCCTCGTTTCCGCCGAGGCCGGCAAGCAGAAGGGCGGCGGGAAGGTGCGCGCCGACGAAGAGGACGGCGGCGCGCGGTATCGGGCCTTCCAGCGTCAGCATCAGCGTGACGGCCGCAAGCAGCACGAGCGCGATCGTCATGCCGCCTTGAACGGGGTTTGCGGCTTCGGGCAGGGTAAGCGGCAGCCTGGCGGCGGCAATGGCGGTGATCACGCCGGCGAGGAGAGGCTGCCAATTGCGCTGCAATTGCTTCATGCCGGCCTCCCGCCCATCGAGCGTTCCACGATCTTGCCGGCCACACCGACGATAGTCACGAGGATCGCGGCAAGCACCGAGCCGGCGATCAGCGCCGCCCAGATGTCGATCGTCTGGCTATAATAGGAGCCCGCGAGCAGTTTGGAGCCGATGCCGGCAACAGCCCCTGTCGGCAGTTCGCCGACGATCGCGCCGACGAGGCTTGCGGCGATCGCCACCTTCATGGAGGTGAAGAGGAAGGGAATGGAAGCCGGCACTCTGAGCTTCCAGAAGGTCTGGGCGCGGCTTGCATTATAGGTGCGCATCAGGTCGAGTTGGATCGATTCCGGCGAGCGCAGGCCCTTCACCATGCCCACCGCCACCGGAAAGAAGGAGAGATAGGTGGAGATCAGCGCCTTCGGGATGAGGCCCGTGACGTTGATCGCGGCGAGCACCACCACCACCATGGGCGCGATCGCCAGGATCGGCACCGTCTGAGACGCGATGATCCAGGGCATGAGGCTGCGGTCGAGCGCCTTCACATGCACGATGCCGACGGCGATCAGGATGCCGGTGAGCGTTCCGAGCGTGAAGCCGACGGCCGTCGAGGAGAGCGTCACCCAGGAATGGTAGACGAGGCTGCGGTTTGAGGTAACGCGGCGGAGGAACGTGTTCTCGTAGACGTTGCTCGCCACCTGATGTGGCGCCGGCAGCACCGGCTTCGGCTGCGAAAGCGTGGCGCCTACGAACTCCGTCGTGGTGCGCGTGACGCTGGCACGCCGGTCGAGATCGTGCTGGAAGGGCGCGTTCATGAACACGGCCGCGACATACCAGATCACCACGATGGCCACGAGGATGCTGAGGACGGGGAGGGTGTGGTGGCGGAGGGAGGTCATCCGTCGAGGCCCCCCAAGAACGGAGAAAGGTGCTTCTTGATAGTTTCGAAAACGTAGTCCGGTCCGTCCAGAACCTGGACATTGTCGAAACGGAGCACGACAAACCCTTGCTTGGTGAGAAACGCGTCGCGTCTTTCGTCGTGTCGGCGACCACGATCCGTTTCGTGGGTGTCACCGTCCACTTCGACGACGATACGGGCGGACAACCAAGCAAAATCCGCGATGTATGGACCAATGGGTGTTTCCCGGCGAAAGCGGGCGCCGAAAGGGCGTAGATCGCGCAGCATGTCCCACATAGCTGCTTCGGCCTTGGTCAGCTCGCGACGCAGGCGCTTAGCGCGATCTCTCGTCTTAGGATCGATATTGGAATGTGGCATGCAAACGCCTTCCCAACCCCTCCCCGTAGAGGAGAGGATTCCAAGTATCATTTTCCCCCTCTGGCCTGCCGGCCATCTCCCCCACAAGGGGGGAGAGGACTCGCGGCAACGCCTACTTTCCATGCTGGAGGCGGTGCAGCGGGTTAAGCCCCTCCCCCTTGTGGGGAGGGGTTGGGGAGGGGTTTGAAAGCGAAACTCACTCCTCATAGCTATGCCCCGCTCTCAAGCCCTCGCGCACCCGGTGGGCGATTTCCAGGAATTCCGGCGTCTCGCGGATTTCGAGCGGCCGCTCGGCCGGCAGGGTCGACTCGATCACATCCGTCACCCTTCCAGGCCGGGGCGACATGACGACGATCCTGGTGGAGAGATAGACCGCCTCCGGGATCGAATGGGTGACGAAACAGATGGTCTTTTCCGTCCGGGCCCAGAGTTTCAGAAGCTGCGCGTTCAGGTGGTCGCGGACGATCTCGTCCAACGCGCCGAAGGGCTCGTCCATCAGCAGCAGGTCCGCATCGAAGGCGAGCGCCCGGGCGATCGAGGCGCGCTGCTGCATGCCGCCGGAGAGCTGCCACGGGTATTTCTTGCCGAAGCCGGTGAGGTTGACGAGGTCGAGCGTGCGCTCGATGCGGCTTGCCCGCTCGGCCGTCGAATGCCCCATGATCTCCAGCGGCAGGGCGATGTTCTTCTCGATCGTGCGCCAGGGATAGAGCGCCGGCGCCTGGAAGACATAGCCGTAGGAGCGGGATTTGCGCGCTTCCTCCGGCGTCATGCCGTTGACGGAAATCTCTCCGGAGGTCGGCTTCTCAAGATCGGCGATCACCCGCAAAAACGTCGTCTTGCCGCAGCCCGAAGGGCCGATGAAGGAGATGAAATCACCCTTCCTCACCTCCAGATCGACGTCGGAAAGCGCATGCACAGGTCCGTCATTGGTCTCGAAGGTGAGCCCTAGCTTCCTGGCGGAGACGACGGAGGACGAGGAAGCGGTCATGGGGTCATCGCATGTTCGAGGGATACGAAGCAGGGCGGGCGTGGTATGATATCGGCAATCGGCGCCGTTGCAGGCGTCTTGGGTCTTCGACGGAGGAGAAAGACCATGGATGCGTCATCGAAACCCACCTGCCGGCTGGTGAAGCCCAGCGCCACCTATGACGGCAAGCAGGGGCTCAGCTATTTCCAGGGCGTCGCCGCCGAGACGGTCGGCTCGAAGGGCATCTGCATGCATCTGCTCACCATGCAGCCCGGCACCCGCGCCAAGGCGCATCTGCACGAGAACCACGAGACGGCGATCTACATGCTCTCCGGTTCGGCACATACCTGGTATGGTGACCGGCTGCAGGAGCATGTGGTCGTCCACGCGGGCGAGCTGTTCTACATCCCGGCGGGCGTTCCGCACCTGCCGGCGAACCTTTCCAACACGCCCTGCACGGCGATCATCGCCCGGACAGATCCCAACGAGCAGGAGAGCGTCGTGCTTCTGCCGGAGCTGGACGGGTTGGTGAAGACGTGAGGCTTTGCCGTTTTTCCGCACCGGCCTGCCGACTGGAGGATGGTATTGAATTCCCCCTCTGGCCTGCCGGCTTTTTGGGTCGATCCACTCGTCTCGACCCGTCCTTCGGACCCCACCACAAGGGGGGAGAGGAGTCGCGGAACCTCCTCGACCATGCGCACACTGAAATGAATATCGACGGCGGTGCGGCAGGTTAAGTCCCTCCCCCTTGTGGGGAGGGGTTGGGGAGGGGAATGCCCAAACCTGATGACGGTATGGCGCGCCCATCACACCCCGCTTGCCGGAATGCCGGTGCGTTCCACCTTGCGCGGCGCGGTCAGTTCCTTCCAGGTCGACAGCGCCTTGTTCACCGCTTGGAACGGCTCGCGCCTCACGAATTCGCCATGCCCCTCGCGGGTCTTCACGGTCGACTCCTCGATCGCCACGACGCCACGGGTCAGCGTGAAGCGGGGCAGGCCGGTCACCCGCTTGCCTTCGAAGACGTTGTAGTCGATCGCCGACTGCTGGCTTTTTGCCGAAATCGTCTTGGAGCGCTTCGGGTCCCATACGACGATATCGGCATCGGCGCCGACCAGGATCGCGCCCTTTTTCGGATAGACGTTCAATATCTTGGCGATGTTTGTTGAGGTCACCGCCACGAATTCGTTCATGGTGATGCGGCCGGTCGCCACGCCATAGGTCCACAGCATCGGCATGCGGTCCTCGAGCCCGCCGGTGCCGTTCGGAATTTTTCGGAAATCGCCGAGACCGGTGCGCTTCTGGTCGGTGGTGAAGGCGCAGTGGTCTGTCGCCACCACCTGCAGCGAGCCGGAGGCGAGGCCGGCCCAGAGGCTGTCCTGATGCTGCTTGTTGCGGAAGGGCGGGGACATGACCCGGCGGGCGGCGTGATCCCAGTCCTTGTTGAAATATTCGCTCTCGTCGAGCGTCAGGTGCTGGATCAGCGGCTCGCCGTAGACGCGCATGCCATTCTGGCGTGCACGCCGGATCGCCTCGTGCGCCTGTTCGCAGGAGGTGTGCACCACGTAGAGCGGCACGCCCGCCATGTCGGCGATGATGATGGCGCGGTTGGTCGCCTCGCCCTCGACGGAGGCGGGGCGGGAATAGGCGTGCGCTTCGGGGCCGTTATTGCCCTCATCCATCAGCTTCTGCTGCATGGCGGCGACGACGTCGCCATTTTCGGCATGGACGAGCGGCAGCGCGCCGAGTTCGGCGCAGCGCGAGAAGGAGGCGAACATCTCGTCATCGTTCACCATCAGCGCGCCCTTGTAGGCCATGAAGTGCTTGAAGGTGTTGATGCCCTTTTCCTGCACGACCGCCTTCATGTCGTTGAAGACCTGTTCGCCCCACCAGGTGACGGACATGTGGAAGGAATAGTCGCAATTGGCGCGCGTCGATTTGTTGTCCCAGCGCTTCAACGCATCGAGTAGCGATTGGCCGGGATCGGGCAGGCAGAAATCGACCACCATCGTCGTGCCGCCGGCAAGTGCCGCCCGCGTGCCGCTTTCGAAATCGTCGGAGGAATAGGTGCCCATGAAGGGCATTTCGAGATGCACATGCGGATCGATGCCGCCCGGCATTACGTAGCATCCTTCGGCATCCAGCACCTCGTCGCCCGAGAGGTTGGGGCCGATCTCGATGATCCTGCCGCCATCGATCTTGACGTCCGCCTTGTAGGTCAGGTCGGCGGTGACGATGGTTCCACCCTTGATGACTGTGGTCATTGTTGTTCCCCTGTCTTGTCAATGTCGGTGAGAAGCGATGGATAAAAGCGAGCGACCTCG
Organism: Rhizobium sp. LC145; assembly: GCF_001005825.1. GTDB lineage: Bacteria > Pseudomonadota > Alphaproteobacteria > Rhizobiales > Rhizobiaceae > Neorhizobium. Next base: position 132,837 of record NZ_LBHV01000004.1, on the reverse strand, counting down.
CAGCGTTCGACCATAGCGCCGCTCAATGCTGCAAGGATCGTCTTCAAGAGACTGTTCACCCGATATGGCCATCGGCCTACTCCACGATCTCGGCGGTCTCCAGCACGGCATGGAAGAGCACGTCGGCTCCGGCGGCGGCCCATTCCTTGGAAATATCCTCCGCCTCGTTGTGGGAAAGCCCGCCGACGCAGGGGCACATGACCATCGTCGCGGGTGCGACCTTCGCCGCCCAGCAGGCGTCATGGCCGGCGCCGGAAATGATGTTCATGTGGCTGTAGCCAAGCTTTTCGGCGGCTTCGCGTACGCGTCCGACGAGCACCGGATCGAAGGTGATCGGATCGAAATGGCCGACGGCCTCCACCGAGCAGCCGACGCCGAGCGCCTCGCAGATCTTCGCCGCTTCGGCTTCGATCTTCGCTCGCATGCGGTCGAGTTTCTCCTGCGAGGGCGTGCGGATATCGACGGTAAAGGTCACGGTGCCCGGCAGCACGTTGCGGGAATTCGGCGAGAAAAACACCTGGCCGACGCCGCCGACGGCGCCCGGCTGCTCGCTCATCGCCACGTCCTGCACCATTTCGAAGATGCGGCTCATGGCGAGCCCGGCATTGACGCGCATGTTCATCGGCGTCGAGCCGGTATGGGCCTCGCGGCCCGTCAGCGTGAATTCCAGCCACCACAGGCCCTGACAGTGAGTGACGACGCCGATCTGCTTGTCTTCGGCCTCGAGGATCGGCCCTTGCTCGATATGATATTCGAAATAGGCGTGCATCTGCCTGGCGCCGACTTCCTCCTCGCCCACCCAGCCGATGCGCTTCAGTTCGTCGCCGAAGGTCTTTCCTTCCGGGTCTTTGCGGGCATAGGCATAATCGAGGTCATGCACGCCGGCGAAGACGCCGGAGGCGAGCATGGCCGGTGCGAAGCGCGCGCCTTCCTCATTCGTCCAGTTGGTGACGACGATCGGGTGCTTCGTCTTGATGCCGAGGTCGTTCAAGGTGCGCACGACCTCAAGCCCGCTCAAGACGCCGAGCACGCCGTCATATTTGCCGCCGGTCGGCTGGGTGTCGAGATGGCTGCCGACATAGACGGGCAGGGCGTCCGGATCGGTGCCCTTACGGGTCGCGAACATGGTACCCATCTTGTCGACGCCCATTTCGAGGCCGGCTGCATCGCACCAGCTCTTGAAGAGTTCGCGGCCTTGCTTGTCGGCATCGGTCAGCGTCTGGCGATTGTTGCCGCCGGCAATGCCGGGGCCGATCTTCGCCATTTCCATCAGGGTATCCCAAAGGCGGTCGCCATTGATGCGCAAGTTCTCGCCGGGTGCTGCCACCATGAAAATGTCCTCACCGTTTCAAGGCGCCCCGTTTTCGGGCGCTATATTTGTTCCCGTCGGTTCCCCAGGCGCCTGCGGCGTTTGAAGATCGGCATTGCCTTTGTTGTGCTTGTCGCCGATAATTTGACCGATTGGTAAAACATTACAATTTCCGTGCCGCCACTCAAGACGTAAAACGCGAAAAATGCACGCTGAAAATTCAGGCATATGCCGTGGTTATCGGCGGGCCATATGCTACGGGCGTGAAATGGTTGCAGGAAGGGCAGGGGAGCGGAAATGACCATCCCGAGGGCGGCGAAAACCTTGAGGCGCACACGCATCCAGGAGGAAAAGGAAGAGCGCATCCTGGAAGCGGCGCTCGATGTTTTTTCCGCCGCCGGTTTTCGCGGTTCGACCATCGACCAGATCGCGGAAGCCGCGGGCATGTCGAAGCCGAACCTTCTCTATTACTTCCGCACCAAGGAAGCGATCCACCGGGCGCTGATCGACCGGGTTCTGTTCACCTGGCTCGAGCCGCTGCGCGCCTTCGACGCGGAGGGTAACCCGGAAGCGGAGATCCGCTCCTATATCCGCCGCAAGCTGGAAATGGCGCGGGATTTCCCCCGCGAGAGCCGGCTCTTCGCCAATGAAATCCTTCAGGGCGCGCCGCATATCGAGGATGAGTTGAAAGGGCCGCTGAAAGAGCTGGTGGACGAGAAGGCAGAGGTGATCCGCGCCTGGGTACGCACTGGCAAGATCGCCAAATGCGATCCCTACCACCTGATCTTCTCGATCTGGGCGACGACCCAGCACTATGCCGATTTCGACGTGCAGGTACGCGCCGTGCTCGGCCAGAACCATGCGGGCGAAGGGCGCTTCGAGGACGCCGCCCGGTTTCTGGAGCAGCTTTTCATGAACGGGTTGCGGCCGAGGCAGGCGGACACCGCCGCTTGAAGAATGTGGGCCATCGGTATATACTTTTGATATATACCTTAGGAGGCCGGCATGAATACAGCAAAGATCTTCTGGTCCGGACGATCGCAGGCCGTTCGCCTGCCGAAGGATTTCCGGTTCGAAACCGACGAAGTCCGCATTCGCCGCCACGGCAATACGGTCATCCTCGAGCCGATCGAGAACGACTGGAACTGGCTGGACAAGGTCGTGAGCGATGTCGACAGCGATTTCGCCGAGGCTGCGACCGAGCGGCCGGCAGAGCAGGAGCGTTCCGGCCTGGATGTTTTCGAGTGAAGTTCCTGCTCGACACGAATGCCGTGATCGCCCTTCTCAAGGGCGACCAAAACTTCGTCGCCCGACTGAAAGAGCATCTGCCGGAGGATTTCGGCCTCTCGGCAATCGTCCTCCATGAATTGTTCTATGGGGCGTTCAAGAGCCAACACGTGGCCGCGAACCTGGAGCGCGTCGAAGAACTGCGTTTCGAAACCATCGAATTCGACCGCGAGGATGCGCGCTCCGCAGGTGAAATCCGCGGGCAGCTTGCCAAGGCGGGGCTGCCGATCGGGCCCTATGATGTCCTGATCGCCGGTCAGGCACGAGCCCGTGACCTCACGCTGGTAACGCACAATGTCAGGGAGTTTCAGCGCGTGGTCGGGCTTCGGATGGAGAGGTGGTAAGGCCGCTCAAAAGCCGAACAGCCGCAGCATCGCGAAACCGAAGACCGAGATGAAGAGCCAGCCGAAGGCGCCGAGCGCCAACGGCCGCCAGCCTTCCGCTTTCAGCTTGCGGATATCGGTCTGCAGCCCCATGGCGGCGAGCGCCATCGACAGCAGGAAGGTGTTCGCGAACGCGAGCGTGGCGTTGAGTTCTTTCGGAATGTCGATTGCGCTGTTGACCAGCATCATGGCGATGAAGCCGAGCACGAACCAGGGCATGGGAGCAGACGCCTTGGACGCGCCGCCTTGACGCGCCCGCACGGCGACGGCGAGAAGCATGACGAGCGGCGCCAGCATGGCGACCCGCGCGAGCTTTGATATCGTGCCGAACGTACCGGCCGTGTCTCCGGCCTGGAAGGAAGCCGCCACCACCTGCGCCACCTCGTGGATGGTCGCGCCGCTCCAGAGCCCGAAGCTGCGCGCATCGAGCGCCAGCGGCGCTGCGAGCAGCGGATAGATGAACATCGAAAGACAGCCGAACAGCGTGACGCAGGCAATCGCATAGGCGACATGTTCCTGGCGCCCGCGCACGACGGTATTGGTGGCGATCACCGCGGAAGCGCCGCAGACCGAGGTGCCGGCAGCGATCAGATCGGCAAGCTCCTGCTCCACGCCCAGCAGGCGCCCGGCCGCGCGAATCGCGACGAAGGTGACGGCGAGCGTGATGGCCACCATTGCGAGACCCGCGCCCCCGAGCGAAAGCACCTGGCCGACCGTCACCTGAAGGCCGAGAAGAACGATGCCGAGCCGCAGCAGGCGGCGCAGCGAAAACGCGATCCCCGGCTCCAGAACAGCGGATACGGTGAAGAGATTGCGGGCGGCCATCCCAAGGATGATCGAGAGGATGAGCGGGCTAAGTGCTGCCCAGCCCGTCAGGCCGCGGGCAGCGACAGCCGTCACCGCGATGAAGGCCGTGAGTGCTAGGCCGGGGAGAAGTTCACTGAATAGCGAAGACGGTCTAGCTTGGGCTTTTTCTGCCGGCGGGGCGATATGCGTCATGATCGTTCTTTGAAATGCTTGATCTGTCGAAAATCATCCTCCATTTTTCAGAACGATAAATCCAATTCATATGTTTTCTGATATTGTTCGATTCTAACGAACGATTGAGGTGTTGCATGACGCTGGAGCAATTGCGCATTTTCTTGGAAGTCGCGGATCGCCAACATGTCACCAAGGCGGCGCAGGCCCTCAATCTCACGCAATCGGCGGTCAGCGCGGCGATTTCGGCGCTGGAGGTGCGCCATGCGGTGACCCTCTTCGACCGGATCGGGCGGAGGATCGAGCTGACGGAAACGGGCAAGCTCTTCGTACCAGAAGCCAAAGCCATCCTGGAGCGTGCGCGTGCGGCCGAGGGCCTGCTGGCCGATCTCGGCGGCTCGGCCTCCGGGCTTTTGAGGGTCTATGCCAGCCAGACGGTCGCGAGCTATTGGCTGCCCTCACGCCTCGTCACCTATCACGAGCGGTTTCCGCGCGTGGACGTGCGGCTTACCGTCGGTAATACCCAGAGCGCGGCGCAGGCCGTTCTGTCGGGCGAGGCCGAACTTGCCGTGGTGGAGGGCGAGGTGTTTCTGGCGGGGCTCAAGCGCCGCAAGGTGGCGGAGGATCGGCTGGTGCTGGTGGTCGGCGATCGTCACCCCTGGGCGGACGGCCGCCGGATTGCCTCCGGCGACCTCGCCGAAACGAGCTGGATCATGCGCGAAAAGGGCTCCGGCACGCGCGCCGCCTTCGAGGCGGAGCTTTCGATGCTGGGCATCGATCCCTCCGAGCTTTCGGTGGTTCTGGAAATGCCTTCCAACGAGGCGGCGATCGCCGCGGTGGAGGCGGGCCTCAGCGCCACGGTTCTTTCCAGCCGCGCGACCCAGTTCCATTCGCTGGCCGGCAAGTTGCATGTGGCGGATTTCCCCATGCCGTCCCGCGAGTTCTCGGCGCTTTATCACGCGGAGCGGCACGTCACGCGCGCCTTGCAGGCCATGCTGGAGCTCCTGAGCGAGCCGGAAGAGAAAGCAAGTTAGTCCGCCTCACTCCATGAGGGGCGGCAATTCCCTTGCGAGCGTATCGATCGCCAGCCGCACCTTCGGCAAGATGACCGGGGATTTCGGCCATACGGCGTAAGCTTCGAAAACTGTCGCGGGAATGTCCGTGAGCACGCGCACCAATTCGCCGGAAGCAACCCGATCCCGAGCTAGCCAGCATGTCAGCCAGGCGAGCCCGCGACCCTCGACAGCAGCATCGGCAATCGATGCGAGATCATCGAGGCGCAGCCGGGTACTTGGAAATATCTCGCGCGGCGAACCGTCTTCGGTTGGAAAAATCCATGGCCTGTCCTGGTTGCCGCGCCGGTAGACGATCGCTTCGTGACTGGCCAGATCTTTCAGGGTTTGCGGAATGCCGTGCTTTTCCAAGTAGGCGGGTGAGGCGCAGACGGTCATGCGTTGACGGGCGATCACGCGTGCCGTCAGGTCCGGATTGTCCTTCAATGGTCCGTTGCGAATGGCGAGATCGAAACCATCCTCGAGGAGATCGACAATGCGGTCGTTGAAGGAGAGATCGAGTTCGAGACCGGGATGCTCGTCGAGGAGCGGCGTGAGGGCGGGGGCAGCGCAATGGCGACCGAAGAGCACCGGCATGGTGATGCGCAGTCTGCCGCGTACCTCGCGCCGGCCGGATTCCAGCAGGGCCTCGCCAAGCCGGATCTCCTCCACCGCGCGCAGGCAGCGCTCATAGAAGAAGCGGCCCTCCTCCGTCAGGCTCTGGCTGCGCGTGGTGCGGTGGAAGAGCCGCACCCCAAGCCGTTCCTCCAGCCGGGCGATCGTCTTGCCGACCGCCGAACGCGTCAGGTTCAGCTTCTTGGCGGCGGCGGAGAAGCCACCTGCCTCGACCGTTTCCACGAAGACAGAAATGCCCTTCAACTGTTCCATGTTGTATCCAATGAGGAACCAAACTGGAGAAATCATATCGCAACTGCGGACTGATGTTCAACGATATGCTGCCCTCATCGATTTTCTCTCAAGGAGCGACAAGATGAGAACAGCAAGACAATGGAGTATCGCAGCGGTCGGGCCGGAAGATTTCCGCATCCGGGAGGCGGAAATTGCCGAACCTTCGAGCGGCGAAATCCTGGTGCGGGCGCAAGCCGTATCGCTGAACTACCGTGACAAGCTCATGCTGGAAACAGGCATGGGCCTGCCGCTGACATTTCCGTTCGTGCCGGCCTCGGACCTGGCGGGTGTGGGGGAGGCCGTGGGGCCGGGCGTCACCCGTTTCAAGCCGGGGGATCGGGTCATTTCCACCTTTTCGCCGGGACGTATCGCGGGCAAAGAGATAGGCGACGCCCGCAATCCACCCTATAAATCACTGGGCGGCTATTATCCCGGCGTGCTTTCGGAATATGTCACGTTTCCGCAGGATTGGTTCGTCGCCGCGCCCAGCTCGCTTGACGCGGCCGAGGCGAGCACGTTGCCCTGCGCCGGCCTGACGGCATGGTTTGCCCTGATCGAACAAGGCAAGCTGAAGGCTGGCGACAGGGTCGTGGTCCAGGGCACTGGAGGCGTCGCGCTGTTCGGCCTGCAGATCGCCAAGGCGCATGGTGCTGAAGTCTTCATCACCTCGTCGAGCGCCGAGAAGCTGGAGCGCGCCCGCAAGCTGGATGCGGATCATCTTCTTCCCCGCGAGGGCTGGGTGGAGCGCGTCCTCGACCTGACGGGCGATCACGGCGCCGACCATATTCTCGAAATCGCCGGCGGTCCGGCGTTTGCGCATTCGCTGGACGCTGTTGCCGTCGGCGGGCGGATATCGGTGATCGGCGTGCTGGAAGGGCTCGAAATCTCCGCTCCGACGGTGCCGCTCATTCTCAAGTCTCCCACGGTTCAGGGAATCTCCGTCGGGCATCGTCGGGCACTGGAAGATTTTGTTCGTGCCGTCGATGCGATCGGGCTCAAGCCGGTGATCGACAGGCGCTATCGCTTCGAGGAGGCGCGTGAGGCCTTCGCGCATCTCGATCGCGGCGCCTTCGGCAAGATCGTGATCGAGTTCTGAGGGTAGACAACCGCTCCCGCCGTTTGGCCGGCGGGAGCGGAGATCGTCATTCGGCGGCAACGGCTGCGCTTTCGAAGGCGAAGCCTTCGTCGGCCCAGCCGGTCATGCCGCCGATCATGACCTTCACCGACAGGCCGAGACGTGCGAGCCGCAGGGCCGCCTTGTCGGTGCCGTTGCAATGAGGGCCTGCGCAATAAACGATGAAGAGCGTATCGGCCGGCCATTCCGACATGCGGTGCGCAGTCATCTTCCCGTGCGGCAGGTTGAGGGCCCCCGGAATGTGAGAGGCTGCAAACAGCGCCGGCGAACGGACGTCGAGGAGCACGAAATCCGAATGGCCGGCCTGCAGGGATGCGTGAACGTCCCAACAATCCGTCTCGAAGGCGAGCTTTCTTGCGTAATGTTCGGCAACGGCTTCGGGGGAGGCGAATATCTCGGCGACGGGGCTCGGCATCGGTGTTTCCTTTCCGGTTTGATGTTGCCCGTGACCGTGCCTCATGTTAGTTCGAAGCGAAATTGGCCGTAATGACGATTATCGTAAAGATCATGCCAAAAGCTTCAATTCTTTCCGGCCCCCGTGTAGCGGTGCTCGCCTATGACGGGCTCTGCACCTTCGAGTTCGGCATCGCCTACGAAGTCTTCGGCCTGCCGCGTCCGGAAATGGGAGGGGGCTGGTATCGCTATTCCGTCTGCGGCATCGAACCGGGCCCGTTGAGGGCCGCGGGCGGGCTCAGCGTTCTGGTCGATCATGGGCTTGAAGCGATGGCCGAAGCGGATCTGATCATCGTTCCGGGCTGGCGGGCGATCGACGCGGAGGTTCCCGAGACCCTGATCGCAGCCTTGCGGTCCGCCCATGAGCGCGGAGCGCGCATCATGTCGCTGTGTTCGGGCGCCGCGGTGCTTGCCGCTTCCGGCCTTCTTCGCAATCGCAGGGCGACGACGCATTGGCGCTATGTCGCCTCGCTCGCGGAGCGCTATTCGGACATCGCCTTCGATGTGAGCGTTCTCTACATGGACGAGGGCAGCATCCTGACCGCTGCGGGAAGTGCCGCGGGCATCGATCTCTGCCTGCATGTGGTTCGCGGCGATTTCGGCGCGGAGGCCGCCAACAGCGTCGCCCGGCGTCTCGTGCTGCCGCCGCACCGGGAAGGCGGGCAGGCGCAATTCATCCATGCGCCCGTTCCCGTCGAGCGCGAGGGCGTGCGGCTGGGGCCGCTGCTCGAATGGATGCGCCAGAACCTCGATGCCGAGCAGCCCATCAGCGTGCTCGCCAAGAAGGCGGGCATGAGCATGCGCACGTTCCAGCGGCGGTTCGAGCAGACGACGGGCGTAAGCGTCGGCGCGTGGCTCCTGAAGGAGCGCCTTCGGCATGCGCGCGGATTGCTGGAGAATGACGAGACCTCGCTTGAGGATATTGCCGTTGCCAGCGGCTTCGGCACGCCGGCGACGATGCGGCATCACTTCCGCAAACAGTTGGGGACCAGCCCGAGCGCGTATCGGCGATCGTTCGGTGCGTGAAGTGTTGGAGAAGCCTTATCAAGCGGTTTCGTCCAGCGCCTCGCCTTCATCCACCAAGTCAACGATAACCTGCTTTATCTCCGACAGCCTCCCGATATCCATAGTCCCGATGGAAATGCCGAGTTTTGCTTTCGGAAGCGTCGTAATCTTGTCGCACATGGCGAAAGATCGCTTCTGCAAGCCGTTCTCCAAGGTCGGCTCGATCTCCACGCGGATCGGTGAACCATCGGCATCGTAAGAGGTGAGGGGAACGACAATCACGCTTTCCAACTGAACGTTCGGGTTTTGCATTACCACGACCGGTCTCGGCTTGCCCGTATAGTCACCACGCTCGGCCATCAGATAAATTCGACCGCGCTCAATCTTCATCGATCGGCTCGCTCATCGATGAGAGCCAGCGCATCACGTCGGCCTCTTCTTCCTCATGCCGTCTAATTCGGGTTGCCGCATCCCGCAGCTGTTCGTTCCGAACCCGGCGAACGTATAGCGTCAACGCCTCGCGGATCGCTTCGCTCTGAGTGAGATGCCTGGTCTGGGCCGCTTCCGCGAACTGATCCTTCAAGTGCTCGTCAATTCGGAAACTCATCAAACTTGCCATGGTTCATCTCCGAGGTAATACAAAACATATTACACCCATCAGGAACCAGGGCAAGCTACTCCGCGGCCTGCCGGGCCATCGGATTGTTCGGATGGGTCGTCCAGTTGGCATAGACGGGATCGACCACCTTGCCGGTGCGCTTGTCGAGTTCGCCCGCCGGAAGCGCTTCCATGGTGATGCAGTTCTCGACGGGACAGACGTTGACGCAGAGATTGCAGCCGACGCATTCCTCTTCCATCACCTCGAAATGGCGGACACCGTCGACGAATTGCGTGATCGCCTGGTGCGAAGTGTCCTCGCAGGCGATGTGACAGCGGCCGCATTTGATGCAGGCATCCTGATCGATATGCGCCTTGGCGATGTAGTTGAGGTTGAGATACTGCCAGTCGGTGACGTTAGGCACGGCGCGACCGATAATATCGTCCAGCGATTGGTGCCCCTTGGCGTCCATCCAGTCGGATAGGCCGGTAATCATCTCCTGCACGATCTTGAAGCCGTAGGTCATGGCCGCGGTGCAGACCTGCACGTTGCCGGCGCCGAGTGCCAGGAATTCAGCCGCATCCCGCCAGGTGGTGATGCCGCCGATGCCGGAGATGGGCAGGCCGTATGTCTCGGGATCGCGGGCGATCTCGGCCACCATGTTGAGCGCGATCGGCTTCACCGCCGGGCCGCAATAGCCGCCATGCGAACCCTTGCCGCCGACGGTAGGATTCGGCGCGAAATTGTCGAGATCGACGGAGACGATCGAGTTGATCGTGTTGATCAGGCTGACGGCGTCAGTGCCGCCGGCTTTCGCGGCGCGGGCCGGCTTGCGGATGTCGGTGACGTTCGGCGTCAGCTTGGTGATCACTGGCATGCGGGTATATTGCTTGCACCAGCGCACCACCATCTCGATATATTCCGGCACCTGGCCGACGGCGGCGCCCATGCCGCGCTCGGACATGCCGTGCGGACAGCCGAAATTCAGCTCGATGCCGTCCACCTCGGTCTCTTCCACCAGCGGCAGGATCGCCTTCCAGGCCTCCTCGGTGCAGGGCACCATGATCGAAGCGATGATCGCCCGGTCCGGCCAGTTCTTCTTCACCTGCTTCATTTCGCGAAGATTGGTGTAGAGGTCGCGGTCGGTGATGAGTTCGATATTGTTGAGGCCGAGAAGCCGGCGGTCTGCGCCCCAGATCGCGCCGTAGCGCGGGCCGTTGACGTTGACGACCGGCGGGCCTTCCTCACCGAGCGTCTTCCAGACGACGCCGCCCCAGCCTGCCTTGAAGGCGCGCTCCACGTTATAGGCCTTGTCGGTCGGCGGCGCGGAGGCGAGCCAGAAGGGGTTCGGAGACTTTATGCCGACGAAATTGTTGCGGATATCAGCCATGGTTCGTCCTCCCGCTCAGGCTACGGCCGTAGCCGGCTGGATGCCGGCTGCGAGCACGCGGTTGATGCTTTCGGCAGCGTCGCGGCCTTGTGCGACTGCCGAGACGGTGAGGTCTTCGCCGACGCCGACGCAATCTCCGCCGGCCCAGACGCGCTCGACCGAGGTGCGGCTTTCCGCATCCACCGCTATTCTGCCACGTTCCATGGCAAGTGCTCCGAGCCCGGAGGCGAGGAAGCTCTGACCGATCGCCTTCATGATCTGATCGGCGGCGATCACCCCCGTCTCGTCGGTGGGGACGAGCTTGCCGTCACGCATCGCGGTATATTCGACCTCGATGCCGGCGACGCTGCCGTCCTTGCCGAGAATGCGCTTCGGCGCCAGCCAGTGGCGGATGATGACGCCGTTGGCGGTGGCCAGATCCTGCTCGTAGCCCGAGGCGTTCATGTGCTCCTTGCCGCGGCGATAGCAGATGGTCACTTCCTCGGCGCCGAGCAGTTTTGCCTGGATTGCCGCGTCGATGGCGGTCATGCCGCCGCCGAGCACGACGATGCGACGGCCGATCGGTACGGTCGCCTTGTCCTTGGCCTGGCGGAGTGCCGCGATGAAATCCACCGCATCGTCCACGCCGGCAAGATCCTCGCCCTCGATGCCGAGGCCGTTGACGCCGGCAAGTCCCATGGCAAGGAAGACCGCATCATATTGCGCAGTTAGATCGGAGAGCGAGAAATCGCGGCCGAGCGCTTGGCCGTTTCGGATCTCGATGCCGCCGATGGCGGTGACGTATTCCACCTCGCGGCTCGCGAACTCGTCCACCGCCTTGTAGGTGGCGATGCCGTATTCGTTGAGGCCGCCTGCCTTCTCGCGGGCATCCAGGATCACCACGGAATGGCCGTGCATGGCGAGCCTGTGGGCTGCGGCAAGGCCTGCGGGGCCAGCGCCGACCACCGCCACCGTCTTACCGGTCGGGGCAGGGCGGGTGTAGAACTGCCTGCCGGCCTCCATGGCGATGTCCGTCGCATAGCGCTGCAGCCTGCCGATCTCGACCGGCCGGTCCTCGGCCGTGTTGCGCACACAGGCCTCTTCGCAGAGCGTTTCGGTGGGACAGACGCGGGCGCACATGCCGCCCAGTATGTTCTGATCGAAGATGGTTTTCGCCGAGCCAAGCGGATTTCCCGTCGATATCTGCCGGATGAACATCGGGATATCGATCGTGGTGGGACAGGCCGTCATGCACGGCGCGTCGTAACAGAAATAACAGCGGTCGGCCGCGACCAGCGCTTCGTGCCTGTCGAGGCGCGGATGAAGATCGGCGAAATTCGTCTCATACTCCGCCGGCGTAAGGCGCCCAGCCTCGATGCCCGGCGCGGAGCCGCTTCCCAGTCGTTCCATCTTCTGTTCCCTTATTGTGGATTCATGGACAACTATTGGGCAGAGCGTAACACAGGCTAAAAATTTATCAAACGGTAAATTTTTGGCACGAAACGGGCACAGCGAGCGCCGGAAAATTCATGATAAAAAGAGTCCACTTTAATCTTTACTCTGAAAATCAACTTTACTATGGTGCCGCTCATCCAAACGGAATCGACTGCCAGATGGGGACCTCATGGCGAAGAAGCAGAAGCGGAAGAACGGCAATGGCGGCCCGGCGGAAAGCCAAAAAAGCCCTGCCGGCAACGCGGTGGATATTCGCAGTTTTCTCTATGTCGGCGGGCGCGACTGCCAGGTGGCGCATCTCCGGGAAATCGCCAGCACCTACGGCGCGGAACTCATCCACCACGACGGCGGCTTGCGGGAAGCGGTCTCGCGCATCGATACCGTCCTGCCTTCGGTCGACTGCGTCTTCTGCCCCATCGACTGTATCAGCCACGATGCGTGTCTGAGGGTCAAGACGGGCTGCAAGAAGTTCGGCAAGACCTTCATTCCGCTGCGCAACGGCTCGAAATCCAGTCTGGAGCGGGCGCTTCAGACCATGAAGGAACGCAATGATGAACGAAGAACGTCCTGACGCCGGCCTGTTCATCGGGCTGCACAAGCTGGCCCAGCAGAACGGCGACGGGCTGGTGCCCGAACTTTACGAACTGCTGATGCGACGCGCCGAGACGCAGGCCGACATGACCAATGTCGTTGCCTTTCCCGCCGGTGTGAAATCGCATTACTCCGATGTGCCGCCCGACCAAGCGGGGCGGGTGCTGGCGTTCAGGCGGTAGGCAAAGTCCCGTCTGCATCGGTCTTGGAAACCCCTCCCGCCTGCCGGCCACCCTCCCCACAAGGGGGAGGGTCAGGGATGCCGGACTGCGTCACGTCCCATATGCGATCGCACAGGGAAAGGGGCCACGGATGAGGCAATGCCTTGCCACAAGTCTTCTCCCCCCCTTGTGGGGGAGATGGCCGGCAGGCCAGAGGGGGCTTAAATCTCTCTGCGCCCGAAAACTGCCCCCGCCGCCACGAGCAGCCAGCCGAGCATCATGCCCAACCCGCCGATCGGCGCGGCCAAGGGGAATAGCCGTTCGCCGAGGAAATGCCGCGCCACCAGGTCGCCGGCGAAGATGATCGTTCCGAGCCCGAGCACCAGTGCGGCCGGCGTCGCGGTCCGGAATGCCTTGTGGCCGAGATAGAGCCCCAGCAGGACCGGCGCGTGGGCGAGGCACATGGTCGAGGCCGAACCGAGAAATGTCCTGTCGCCGCCGTGGCTCGCCGCAGCCGCCAGAGCCACGCCCGCAGCGCCCATGAGCCCGCTCACAAACAGAATCAACGGCCTGAGATTGTCGAGTCTTTCCATTGGCCTATTCCCGGTTCTGCATGTGGAAGGCGAGGCGCTCGATCGGCGGCCAGATGATGTCGCGCAGCTTTGGGTTTTCGATCGTCTCTTCCATGGCGCGGCGGAAGCAGAGCATCCATTCGTCCCGTTCGGCGGGGCCGATCTCGGCCATGAAGTGGCGCGATCGCAAACGTGGATGTCCGTATTTTTCGACATAGACCGGAGGCCCGCCGAGATAGCCGGTGAGATAATCGTAGAGTTTCGCTTCGCTGCCTTCGAGGCTCGGCGGGTGGATGGCGCGGCAGCGGGCGGCTTCCGGAAGCGTGTCCATGAGTTCGTAGAAACGCTTCACCAATGCGCGGACGGTCTGATCGCCGCCGATCGCTTCGTAGAGTGTGATGGTTTCGCCTGCCATGAGAGCTTCTGGCCGCCTTCCGGATCGTCCCTGCGGGTGTAGTCCGCCGGAGCGATCCGGGCAAGCGCCATGGCGTCGCAGCGGGGGAGGGCTTCCGGACAGACCTTATATCAATCCGGCCCGACATCCGCCTCCCGGCCGCCGGGCTCCGGCAGCGAGCCGGAACCGGGCGTCTTGTCGCGGTCAATCAGGTGTTCCTTGGCATGCGGACCGGCCGGCTCCTTGGCCGGCTTCAGCGGTTTGCCGCTTTCGACGGCTTCGCGGGCCTTCTTGTCCTCGTTCATGGCATCCTCCGATGGGTTTTCGAAGGCCAACGCGCCTTGGGGAAGGTCGTTCCCTGGAGAAGCCGCCCACTACCTGCAGCAATGTTCATGCTCAGCGCGTATCGACAATATCGGCAGCCGTCTTAAATCGGGATGGGAGACCGCTTGCGGTCGGCGCTCGCAAGGAACGCCAAGCCGGAGAAAAGAGGGATTGGGAACGGGCCGATGAAATATTGCCGCATATCGATTTTGATTCTCCTATTCATTGCCGCATCCTTCTATTTCCGCCCCGCGCAGGCTCAGAGCCAGTCAGCACCGCCGCGGCCCCTGGCGGTCGGGGTTTATGTGAGCCCGCCTTTCGTGATGAAAGATGGGGAACACTATTCCGGAATGGCGATCGAGCTTTGGGAGGCGACGGCAAGGCCGCTGAACCTCGTCTACAGCTATCGCGACTATCCGAGTTTCGAGGCGCTTATCGCCGCGACGGAGCGCGGCGAGGCCGATGTCGCCGTTTCCAACCTGACGATCACCAGGGGGCGGGTCGAGCGCATCACGTTTTCCCAGCCCTGGTATGATGCCGGTTTGCGCATCATGGTGGCGGATAGCGAAGATGCGGGGTTCTGGCAGGTCATCGGCGGGCTGGAGCGCGCCGGCCATCTGCGCGCCATGGCCTGGCTCGCCTTCATCGTCGTGGTCGCCACGCTCGTTCTCGCCCTGTTTTACCGGCGCATCGACAAGACCTTCCCGCAAACCTGGCATGAGGGCCTTGCCGAGAGCTTCTACGAGGTCATGTCGGTCGCCACCTCCGGCAAGGTCACGCGCCCCAATGCGCTCGGCTGGTTGGGAAGGGTTTCGGGCGGGATCTGGATGGTCTGCGGCGTGGCCGTCATCGCCTATCTCACCTCATCCGTCACCAGCGTCATGACGGCGCTGACGCTGACGCATCAGGTCAATTCCCTTGCCGACCTGCCGGGAAAGACCGTGGGCGTGCTCGGCGGCAGCGTAGCGGAGAGCTATTCGAACGAGCTGCGGCTTGCGACGGACGCATATTCCGATATCGACGGGGCGGTGGCGGGCCTTGTCTCCGGCCGTTCCTCCGCTCTCATCGGGGATGCGCCGGTGCTGGAATATTATGCGCACACCCATTCCGCGTCACCGCTCTCCGTCGTCGGGCCGATCTTCCACCCCGACAAATACGGTTTCGGCTTCAGGCACGGTGACACGCTCAGCCACGAGGTCACGCTGCAGATCCTCGCGTTGCAGGAGGCGGGCGCGCTGGAAAACCTGCGACGGAAATATTTCGGCAACAGCCAGTGACCCAATCCCGTCACCGTAGCGCGACCGCTTTCGTCTAAATCGTTAACCAAAGCGGCATGTTGCCGGTTGGAAAATCGGCCGCAGCACTACCATTCCGAATCACGCGATTTCGAGTTCGACCCGAGGAGTAGCGATATGAACAAGACATTGATCCTGGCGTTTGCCGGCGTCCTGGCGCTGTCGGCACCGGCGATGGCGCAGACCGCGGCCGATACGGACAAATCGCTCGACAGCCTGTTTGGCGATCACAAGCCCTATGCGGATTTCCTCGCCAAGCTGCAGAAGGCGGTCGCCTCCGACGATAAGGAGACCGTGGCGAACATGGTGGATTATCCCTTCCAGGCGCGCATCGCCGGCAAAGCCGTCAAGATCAAGGATGCCAGGCATTTCGTTGCCGACTACGACAAGGTGGTCACCGCGAAGGTGAAGGCTTCCATCGCCAAGCAGACCTATCCGACGCTGTTTGCCAACTGGCAGGGCGTGATGATCGGTGATGGCGAGGTGTGGTTCTCCGAGGTCGGAAAGGACGAAAAGCATATGGCGGTGAAGATCATTGCCATCAACGACTGATACACCGGTCAGGCATTTCGATTGGAAAAGCCGGGTTCGACGCCCGGCTTTCCAAGGCATAGAACATCAGTCGCAGACGCGTGCGCGATACATGTCACCCCAGGCATTCTGACGCCAGATGACGCGGCAGGCGGGATAAGCCCGGTAGACCGGTTCGTAGATAGGTGCCTCATAAACCGGGCCGGCATAGGCGGGGCGGGCAGCTCCGGCGATAAGCGCGCCGCCGACGATGGTGCCCGCGATACCGGCGGCAAGGCCGCGTCCGAAATTGTTGTGAGCTTCAGCCTGGGAGGCGGTGGCAATTGTGGTGCCCGCAATTGTCAAGGCGACCAGACCGGTGGTGACGAGCTTGCGCGTATTGGTCCACATGGTCCTGTTCCTTTTGCTCTTCAGGCGCGGCTTGGGTGGCCTTGCCTGAATACGGGCAAACAATGCGCTTCCCGAGACTACGGTTGCATGTCCATTCCGTTAAATTTTGGTAAGCCGCGCCGGCGCTGCAGCCATCCCGAGTTTCCCTTCCGTCCTCCGGTCAATTGCAATGACGGCGCTGCACGTTGTAGCCATATCCATAGCTTGGATATTGGAGGAGGAGACACAGCATGGATCGTTTCACCGGCGGCTGCCTGTGCGGCAATGTCCGATTTGCGGCGGAGGGCCGCCCATACCGGGTCGGCATTTGTCATTGTCTCGACTGCCGCAAGCATCACGGGGCCCTTTTCCACGCCTCCGCGATATTCCCTGAGGACGCGGTGACAATCGAGGGCGAAACGCGCGACTATGCCGGGCGGCATTTCTGTCCTCGCTGCGGCTCGACCGTTTTCGCCCGCAGCGGAGGAGACGAAATCGAGATGAACCTCGGGTCGCTCGATGCTCCGAACCAATTTACGCCGACCTACGAACTCTGGACCGTCCGTCGCGAAACCTGGCTGCCACCGTTTCCGCTCAAGCGGCGATACGAGCACGATCGGGACAATACGGAGCGACTTGAGGAATAGGGCGCCTCACTCCGGCAGACCCGCCTTGCGGAAGCCGTCGATGAAATGCTGAAGCGTCGCGGCGTCGCGGAACGGCTCCGTCGCCGCCCAATGGCGGATCGTGAAATCCGGGTTGCCGACGAGGAAGAGTTCCGCCTCCACGCGCGCCTCGTCGAGCCGGCCAAGCTGGGCGAGGCTCGCCGCCAGGAAGCGGCGGGAGCTTGTCCGATAGGTTTCGTCCCGGCGCAGCGTCTCGACAGCCTCTTCGTATCGGCCAGCCGCATATTGCGCCTGGCCGAGCGCCAGATAGTACCAGCTTGCCGGAAACGGGTTCAGCCGGAACGCTTTGGCGATATGCTCCTGTCCCTCCTCTATCCGCCCGGCCAGGATCGCGATGTCGGATAGGGCCGCAAACGTGTCGGCCTCGTTGGGATCGAGCGCGAGCGCCTTTTCGAACTCCGCATCCGCCTCGGCAAAGCTGCGCTCATAGGCGAGCAGATAGGCGAGGATCCAGCGCGAGCCGGCGCTGTCGGGATCGAGCGTCACGGCCTTGCGGGCCAGTTCCAGCGCTATGTCCCGATCGGCTTCCGTCGGGCCGCCGGAATGCACCCAGCCCATCCAGTGGTTCATGGCAAGCCAGCGATAGGCCTCGGCATAGTCCGGATCGAGCGAAACCGCGCGCGTCAGCATCAGATGCGCTTCCCGCGCCATCTGCGGCGTGTCGTCCATCAGCCTGCGCGCCCGCACGCAGAGATCGTAAGCCTCGAGGTTCTTGGGCCGATTGCGCGGCGGCGGAGCGCTGAGCCTGCCGGTGAGCGCCTCCACGATCCTGGCCGTCACCTCGTCCTGCACCGCAAAGATATCGTCCAGGCCGTGATCGAAGCGTTCCGCCCATAGGTGATCGCCGCTTGCCGCGTCGACCAGTTGCGCATTGATGCGCACACGGCCCACGGCGCGTCTTGCGCTTCCCGTGAGCAGGTAGCGCACGCCAAGCTCCTCGGCGATAGCGCGCACGTCCATCGCCTTTCCCCTGTAGGCAAAGGAGGAATTGCGCGCGATGACGAACAGGCCGGAATTCCTGGAGAGATCGGTTATCAGGTCTTCGGTCAGCCCGTCCGCAAAGGCTTCCTGTTCGGGATCGTTGCTGATATTCACAAAAGGCAGCACGGCGATCGATGGCTTGTCGGGCAGGGGCAGGGGATTTCGCTTGCCTCCGCCGAGCCGTTCGACGGTGCCGAGAAAGCGGTAGCCGACGCGCGGCACCGTGGAAATCCATTCACCGCCCCCATTGGCGGCGTCGCCGGCTGGGCCGAGCAGCTTCCTGATCTGTGCGATCTGGACGGTGAGGTTGCCTTCCTCCACGGCCATGCCGGGCCACGCCGCATCCATCAATTCCGCCTTGCTCAGGATCTCGCCGGGCCGGCCGACCAGCGCCGCGAGCAGCTTCACCCCGCGATAGCCGAGGGCCACGGGATCATCGTTCCAGAGCAGTGTTCCCGCATCCGGATCAAGTACGAACGGACCAAAGGCGAAGCGCGATCCCTGCATGGGCGCATCTTTAGAACCTTTAAGGCTCGGATGGAACCTTGTCTGGCGCATCCTGCGCGAGAGGACGCCGGGTCTTCAAGCCTGCCGGACGATGGTGCCGATGACATTGACGAGAAGGCGCGCGGCCGTCAGGGCCGATAGGCCGTCAATGTCGGCGGGAGGATAAAGTTCAACAAGGTCGAATCCTGCGATCTTGGCCCGCTTGCCGAGGCCTGCGATCAAGTCGATCACCTGCGTATAAGTGAGGCCGCCAGGGGCGCGTGCCGCCACGCCCGGCATGATACCAGGATCGATACTGTCGCAATCAAGAGTGACAACAACGCGCGCTCCTTCCGGGATATACCGGAGCGCGGCTTCGATGCCTTTAGAGTGAACCTCGCGGGCGGTCACGAAGCTGCTGCCATAATCCCGCGCTGCTTCGATGTCGGTGAAGCGGGCACTACCGACGCTGCGGAGGCCGGCCTGCACGATGCCGGCGATATGCGGCATCTCGCTCGCCCGGCGCATCGGGCTCGAATAGCCGTAGCGTTCGTCATTCACCTCGTCGCGCCAGTCGATATGGGCGTCGATCTGCAGTATCCAAATCGGACCATGATCCGCAAAGCCGGCGAGGAAGGGAATCGTCACGGAACAGTCGCCGCCGAGCAGGATCGGCGCTGCCGGCAACGCTAAGATCTTGCGCGTCTTCGCCTCGATCCGGGCACGGTTGCCGGCATTGTCATGCATGGTGGTCGGGATATCGCCGGCATCTATGCAGGAGACCGGCTTGCCGTCAAACAGCGGGCCACCGAGATCGAAATCCCAGTGCTCGACGAGTGCGGCATCCTCCTGGCTCGCAGCGCGGATTGCATCGGCGGCCAGGGCATGTCCGCTGCTGTCCTTGCCTCGATAGGTGCTGCCGTGACCGGCTCCGAAGATCACAGCATGGGGGATGCGGCTGTCGGCGAGGTGATCGGGAAGGCCGAGAAAGGGAGCTGAGGCGGCGGTCATTTCTTGATAGCCTTGATAATGAAATCTCTGTGCCTAGGCAGAGGATAGTTGGTTTGCGATAGGGCAAACCCTGCGCCAAGCCTTGCAAGCCTGCAAGATAGCCCGTTTGGAAGTTTTTGGAACTATTCGGGAGGGCTTAATTACGGCGCTCTCCGCATCCCGCAGAATTCAACCTCTTTCGAGGGTCACCGGACCCTCACACCCTATGGAGGTTGCCATGAACGATATTCCCCACGCTGAGCAGGCTGAAGCGCCGAGCCGGCGCCATAGCCTTGCGGGTCTGCGAAACATCATCGCCACCTGGGGCGCGCGGATGCGCTTCCGCTTTGAGCTCGAGCAGAAACTGAAGGACGATCCCCACTTGATGGACGATATCGGGCTCACGAGACGGCAGTTCGAAGACGAGATCTCCAAGCCCTTCTGGCAAGGACCGACACCGCCTCTCTAAGGGGAGATGCTGCAACAGCGGCGGAAGGCCGTTTCCTTGCCGTCATAGAGCTAAGCGTATGCAGCCGGATCGGCTACGGACTGCATGACGGCTATCGGAGGCGTGGTTTTCGTCTATCCTTAAGGCTCCATAATCACGCAGTCACGGCCCGGTTGCGGGCAACGATTTCGTCGTGGGTCAGCTTGCCACCGGCCGCTGCGAATTCCCTGATGAGAGCTTCGCGATTGCCGGCCGCGCGGGATTGATCCGCTGATTGCAGCGCCGATCTCAGCTCGCTCCTCGTCAGTTCCGTGCAATAGGCAGGGGTGCCGGGCTGCTGACGCCAGGAATCACCGAGACTTCCAGAGTCGTGTGCGTCAAAGCCCGTGGCTTCCACCAGTTCCATGGCGGTAGCCTTTGCCTTCGGATCGTCGCCCGCGACCGGAATGGCGATCCGTCCGGATGTCCCATTCGGTTGTCCTCTCTCGGCCAGCGTCTCCGCCAGCACAGCATTCCATGCTTTGACGACGGGTCGCCCAATCTGCTCGCTCACCCAGGTGCTTTCAGGCCTGCCTCCGTCGACCTCGGCGATCGCACCGTCGCGGAACGGGTAATAGTTGGAGGTGTCGATCACGACGACGTCGGTCGGCACGTCCTTGAAGAGCCCGGCAAGATCGGGATAGTTCGCGAACGGGATCGAAAGAATGATCGCCTCCACGCTCCGCACGGCGTCCTCCTTAGAAACAGCGGTGGCTCCTACGTCGCGGGCAAGATCGCGAATGCTGTCCGGCCCCTTCGAATTGGCGAGTTTGACCTCATGGCCGCTGGCGGCAAGTTTTCTCGCCAAAGTCGCGCCGATGTTCCCGGCTCCGATGATTCCGATCTTCATGGAATGTCCTTTCTCGAATGTGGGTCCGACAACCGAGCCCTACTCAGCAGCCATTGCAGTTGGTAACTCCAGTTCCTTTGGGAAATCCCCGTGGCTCTCGTTTTCTGTCGGCTTGATGCGGAACCATGCGGCATAGAGCGCGGGCAGGAAGAGCAGGATCATCACGGTGCCGACCGCCGTGCCGCCGATCAGCGTATAGGCCATCGATCCCCAGAACACCGAATGAGTGAGGGGAATGAAGGCAAGGACGGCTGCAAGTGCAGTCAATATAACCGGGCGCGTCCGCTGCACCGTCGCCTCTATGACGGCGTGATAATCGTCGAGACCGGCTGCCTGGTTCTCCTTGATCTGTTCGGTCAGGATCAATGTATTGCGCATCAGGATTCCAGCCAGTCCTATCAACCCGAGAATGGCATTGAAGCCGAAGGGCTGATTGAAAAGCAGCAACGCCGGAACCACCCCGGCAAGCCCGAGGGGCGCGGTCAGCATGACCATGGTCATCGTCGACAGGCTACGGACCTGAAGGATGATGACGATCAGCATGGCGGCAATCATGGCCGGGAATATCTGGACGAGCGCTGTGTTGGCCTTGAGGGATTCCTCTATGTTTCCGCCCATCTCGATACGGTATCCGACGGGGAGCGAGGCGATCAGCGGCTGAAGAGCCTTCATCACCTGCTGTGAAACCTCCGGAGGCTGCGTGGCCTCGTTGATATCGGATCGAACCGTGATGACCGGCGTTCGATCGCGACGCTTCAGGATCGGTTCCTCAAATCGGATCTCGGAATGACCGATCTGATCGAGCGGAACCTGCCGCCCATCTCGGCTCATCAGCGAGAAATCTGCTAGTTTCGATGGATCGAGCCGGTTTTCGCCGGCGCTGCGTGCGATGACAGGCACGTTGCGGATGTTTTCGCGAACCTGCGTAACGGGGATGCCGCTTAGCAGCAACTGCATCTGCTGGGCTGCCTCCGCCGGCGAAAGACCGATCAGGCTGAGCCGATCCTGATCGGGAACAAAGCGCAGCACGGGCGTACGGTTGCCCCAATCGCGGTTTGCCTGGCGCACATCCGGCACGCCCTTCATGATGTCCAGGGCCTTCTCGGAGATCTGGTACAGTTGCTCAGGATCAGGCCCCATGATCCGAAACTCGACCGGAAACGGCGTGTACGGTCCGAACACGAGCTGCGTAACACGGACATAGGCTTCAGGAGCGAGTCCGTCCGAGATAGCCGTCCGGAGCCGGTGCTTCAACGCCTCGCGGGCCTCGGCGTCCGGTGTCAACACGACGATCTTTGCAAAGGATGGGTCCGGCAGTTCCGGGGCCATGGCGAAGAAGAAGCGCGGAGCGCCCTGGCCGACATAGCTGGTGACGGTCTTTGCCTCCGGCTGCTTCTGCAGCCATCCTTCGAGCTTCTCAACCGTGGCCGTCGTCGTCTCGATACTCGTGCCTTCAGGCATACGGACTTCGACCAGCACTTCGGGACGATCGGAGGTCGGGAAGAACTGCTGTTTTACGCTTCCCATCCCAACGACGGAAACGGCCATGACGATGCCGACCACCGCGCATGTGACGAACTTGTGGCGCACGGCAAACTCGATAAGCGAGCGCAGGCGGCGGTAGTTCGGGGTGTCATAGATGGCGTGATGTCCGCCCTCGACCGGCTTGACGTCGGGTAACATCTTGACGCCGAGATAGGGCGTAAAGATCACCGCAACAATCCAGGATACGATCAGGGCAAAACCCACGACCCAGAAGATGTTGCCGGCGTATTCACCGGCGGTCGATCGGGCGAAGCCCACCGGCATCAGGCCGATGATCGTCACGAGCGTGCCGGACAGCATGGGCGCTGCCGTATGGCTCCAGGCATAGGCAGCCGCCTTGATGCGATCCATGCCTTCCTCCATCTTCACCACCATCACCTCGATGGCGATGATGGCGTCGTCCACGAGAAGGCCCAGCGCAAGGATCAACGCGCCGAGCGTGATACGATCGAAGAACCGGCCGGTCTCCAGCATGATGAGGAAGACGACGGCGAGCGTCAGCGGCACGGCAAGCGCCACAACGATGCCGACGCGCCAGCCTAGGGCGATCAGGCTCACGAACAGCACGACGCCAAGCGCCATGGCGAACTTGAGCATGAATTCGCCGACCGCCTCATCGATATTGACGGCCTGATCGCTGACCTTGGCGAGCGTCATGCCCAGCGGCAGCGTCTCAGCGATCGCAGCCGATCTGTCTTCCAGCGCCTTGCCGAGTTCCAGACCGTTCCAGCCCTGTTGCATCACCACGCCAAGCATGATGGCGGGTTCGTCATCATGGCGGATGAGGTAGGTGGCCGGATCTTGGTAACCGCGCCGCACTTCGGCAAAATCCGAGAGCTTCATCGTGCGCCCGGCTGCGACGATCGGGGTATCGGCGATAGCCTGGATACTGTCATAGGCGCCATCGAAGCGGATGAAGACCTGCGGGCCACGCGTGTCGATCGAGCCTGCCGGCGTGACGGTATTTTGCCGCTGCAAGGCGGCCGCGACGTCCTGTGCCGAGATGCCAAGGGTGGCCAGCTTGGCATAGGAGAATTCGACGAAGATCTGTTCAGGCCGCTCTCCGAGGATGTTGATCTTCTTGACGCCTGACACATGCAGAAGGTCCTGGCGGATCACCTCGGCCTGCCGCACGAGCTCGCGCATCGGCATGCCCTTGGCCTTCAGCGCATAGAGAGCGAAGCTGACATCGGAATACTCGTCGTTGACAAACGGGCCGAGGACGCCTTGCGGCAGGTTCCGGGCCTCGTCTCCAAGCTTCTTGCGGGCCTGGTAGAATTCCTCTTCGACAGCCGTGGGCGGCGTACTGTCCTTCAGCGTGACGGTCAAAAACGCGTATCCCGGCCGTGTCGTCGTCTCGACACGATCATACCAAGTGAGCTCCTGAAGGCGCTTCTCGAGCGGCTCGGCGACAAGATCCTGCATTTCGCGCGCCGTCGCGCCTGGCCACACCGACGTGACCGTCAGGGTCTTGATAGTGAAGGAGGGGTCCTCTGCGCGCCCGAGCTTGGCGAACGCATAGACGCCGGCGGCAGCCAGAAGGACGATGAAGAACAGGGTGACGGCTCGCTCGCGAACCGCAAGCGCGGAAAGATTGAAGCTCATCAGTTTGCCGCCTCTGCTTGTTCCGCTTCGGTTCTGACGCTCGCACCGTCCTGCAGCAAATGGGCTCCAAGAGCGACGACCGGCTCGCCGGCCTTCAAGCTGGAGACCACCGCGACTTCCTCACCAATCTGTTCTATTCGCACTTGTCTGAAGCGGACGGTCGAAGATTGCCCGTCGAAGACCCAGACGCCAGTTCGGATGCCGTCATCCAGGACAGCACCGACGGGCACCACCGCATGCGATTGGCCGCCGCTATTGGAAACTCTGATCGTGACCGTCGCTCCGAGCGGAGCCGCGGCGGCATCGCCGTCGAGCACATAGCGGGCTTCATAGGTGCGGGTCTGAGGATCGGCGGAGTCCGACAACTGCCGGAGATGCGCGCTATAACGGCGGTCGTCACTTCCATATACGCTGGCCTCGGCGACCGAGCCGATCGCCGGCCGGATCGTTTCGGGAAGCGCTATCACGGCTTCTCGGGGACCGGCCTGGGCAAGCCGAACCACGGGCTGACCAGCGGAGATAACCTGCCCTGGCTCGCCGAGCGTTTCGATTACCGTTCCATCCGCATCCGCCAGCAGAACGGAATAGGTCGCCTCGTTCTCCGTGACCCTTGCTTCTGCCTCCGCGGCGGCAAGTTGCGCCGTTGCGGTATCCAGCGCGGCCTTCGCCTGTTCGTAACGCTGCGGGGTTGCAGCCAGTCCGTTCTTTACCAGAGCAGCATAGCGTTTTTCGTCCGCACTCGCCTGCACCAGAGCGGCGCGCGCCGCAGCGACAGCGTTGCGCTTTGCCGTGAGCGCAAGGCGAAGGTCCGTCTCGTCGATCCGCATCAGCGGCTGACCGGCTTTGACCTGCTCGCCGACATTCACAAGCCGTTCCACGATCTTGCCGGCGACACGGAAACCGAGATTGCTCTGCACTCTCGCCCCGATGATGCCCGTAAAGCGGCGCTCGGTTTCGGTCGCCCGTGCCGCCGCCACCAGCCTGACGATCGGCGGCTCCTGCCTCGGGTCGCTTACGGCCGAGGCCTCGTGTGTGCGAATGGAAAGCGTGGCGAACGCGGCTATCCCGGATATCGCGATCAGGCTGCTCCCCAGCACTATGAGGGGTTTCTTTTTCATGCCCATGCCTCTTGGAAAAATAGATTGCGTTCGAACGCTATAACTGATATAGATTATGGATGCAATCTAAAAACGGAGGTCGATTATGCGGGTAAGTCGCGTTCAGGCTGAAGAAAACCGCCAAACCGTAATCACTGTGGCAAGCCGCCTTTTTCGCGAGCACGGCTTTGACGGCATTGGGCTCAAGGACCTGATGAAGGGTGCCGGACTGACCCAGGGCGCCTTCTACAAGCAGTTTGCGTCAAAGGAGGATTTGGCGGCTCAGGCGTCCAGTCGAGCATTGGAGAGCGTCTCCGGACGCTGGTCGGAAGCGATCGCGGCAAGTCCCGATGATCCGCTTGGCGCCGTGATCGCGTTTTACCTCAGCATGGATCATCGCGAAGAAAAGATGGACGGCTGCCCGGTTGCGGCGCTCGGTTCGGACGCCGCCAGACAGAGCAGCGATGTGAAAGCGTCGTTCGAAACCGGGATCAAGGCATACCTGGAAACCCTCGGCCGCATGATCGACGGGGCGGATGATGAGGAAACCACTGGCAAGGCCATGGCCGTCCTCTCGACCATGGTCGGCGCGCTGATCCTGTCGCGCGTCGTCAACGATCCCGATCTCGCCCAGGCCTTTCTGGATGCGGGAGCCCAGCAAGTCCGCCAATCCATCGCGGATTGAAGGCTGGCACCACCGAAGATCGAGCGTCGGAGCGGGCAGCGCAGGTGCGCGCCCGAATAGGAGAAAAAATGCGACGGATTGTTGTTACGGGCATGGGCGCGGTCACGCCCCTTGCCGCAGGTGTCGAGACGTCCTGGTCGCGCCTGCTCGCCGGTCGATCGGGCATCCGCAGGCTTCCCGACGACGTGGTGGGAGATCTGCCGGCGAAGGTCGGCGGGATGGTTCCCTCCCGTGAGGAAGACCCGGAGGCCGGCTTCGATCCGGATACCGTCCTGGCTCCGAAGGATCAGCGCAAGGTGGACCGCTTCATTCTCTTCGCTCTGGCAGCTGCCGAAGAGGCGCTAACCCAGGCAGGATGGAAGCCGGCCTCGGAAAAGGATCGTAGCCGCACCGCAACGATCATCGCTTCGGGTATCGGAGGGTTCCCTGCCATTACCGAGGCGGTGCGAACGGTTGACCAGCGCGGCGTCCGACGTCTTTCGCCGTTCACCGTGCCGTCCTTCCTCGTAAACCTCGCGGCAGGCCACATCTCGATCCGCCACGGTTTCAAGGGCCCTCTCGGTGCACCGGTGACCGCCTGCGCGGCTGGCATCCAGGCGATCGGCGACGCGGCTCGTCTCATCCGCGCCGATGAAGCCGATATCGCCGTGTGCGGCGGAACCGAAGCATGCATGAACATCGTCAGTCTCGGCGGCTTTGCCGCCGCCCGTTCCCTTTCCACCGGTTTCAATGAGACGCCGGCTCAAGCCTCGCGACCCTTCGATACGTCGCGGGATGGCTTCGTCATGGGCGAAGGCGCCGGCATACTGGTCATCGAGTCGTTGAGCCATGCGCTTGCGCGCGGCGCGAAACCGCTCGCCGAGCTCGTCGGCTATGGAACGACAGCGGATGCTTATCATCTCACCTCCGGTCCCGAGGACGGCGACGGAGCGCGCCAAGCCATGGAGATCGCAATTCGCCAGGCCGGCATTTCGCCGCGTGAGGTTCGCCATCTCAATGCCCACGCGACCTCGACGCCGGTCGGCGACCGAGGGGAGATTGAAGCGATCAAGCGAGTTTTCGGCACGGACTCCTCCATAGCCGTCAGCGGTACGAAGTCGGCGACCGGGCACCTGCTCGGTGCCGCCGGCGGACTTGGCGCCATTTTCGCGATCCTGGCGCTCAGGGACCAGGTGGCGCCGCCAACCCTCAATCTGAGCGAGCCCGACCCGGCCGGTGACGGGATCGATTTCGTCGCGAATCAGGCCCGGCCGACGGAGATGGACTATGCGATCTCCAACGGCTTCGGCTTCGGAGGCGTCAACGCCAGCGCGCTGTTCCGGCGCTGGGATGGACAGGCTCGCCGGCGCGAGCACCGGGAGAGGCGCCCATGACCAAAGCCTTGCCTCTTCCTGCTTTTCCCAACCCAACAAATAGATGAGAGAATGATGTCGAAGAAAACAACCGGCTCGACAGCGGGCGCTCCCGACGCAGCCGTGAACAGCTTCGCAGGAAAATGGGCGCTGATCACAGGAGCATCGAGCGGCCTCGGCCTTGAATTTGCGGATC
The DNA here is from genome assembly GCF_001005825.1 of Rhizobium sp. LC145. GTDB lineage: Bacteria > Pseudomonadota > Alphaproteobacteria > Rhizobiales > Rhizobiaceae > Neorhizobium. Next base: position 105,707 of record NZ_LBHV01000004.1, on the reverse strand, counting down.
TGCTGGCGGCGCAGAAGGTCAATCTCGTTTTGGCGGCCCGCCGGCGGGAGCCGATGGAAAAGCTCGCCTCCGATCTTCGCCGCAAATATGGGGTGGATGTGCTGGTCGAGGCGATCGATCTTGCCTCGCCCGGCGCGGCCGGTCGCCTGAAAAGCGATCTCGACGCGAGATCGGTAGCGATCGATATCCTGCTGAACAACGCGGGATACGGTCTGCATGGCGATTTCCTGGAAACCCCGATCGAGCGCACCGTGGATATGATCCAGCTGGACATCACGGCGGTCACCGAGCTGACCTATCTCTTCGGCCGCGACATGGCTGCGCGGCGATCTGGACATATCCTTCTCATTGCCAGTCTCCTGGCGTTCCAGGCTGTCCCCAGCTACGCGGCTTATGCGGCGACCAAGGCTTATGTGCTCGCCCTTGGCGAGGCCCTGCATGACGAGCTCCGCCCGCGTGGTGTGGTCGTGACCACCCTTTGCCCCGGGCACACTACGACCGGGTTCGATGCGGCGGCTGGCGCAACCGCCTCGGGCTTATTGCGTCTCCTCACCATGAAACCACGTCCGGTCGCCGCGAGCGGTATTCGGGCACTCTCGGCAGGAAAGGCCATGGTGGTTGCAGGCCTGTTGAACAAGATGGCCGCCTTTTCAAACCGTCTGACGCCACGATCGATGCAAAGGACCACGATGAGAAGAATAATGGGGTCTTAGGGTCTGACGGCGGTTCGCCCGGCCGGGTTGGATCTGCAATGGATGGAGGAGCCGGCGAAACGCCGGCCCCTTATGCTTCACGAAATGAGCTGATTGCTTCTCGCCCATCGCGTGATCGCATCTCGGGGTGTAGGTGCGGGCCCAAAGAACTGCTCTTGCTTCGAAATGTTCGAAACATAGACGCCCTTCTTGAAGAACAGGAACATCTGGATCAGATCATATCCAAGCTCGGAAAACAGCTTTACCGGGCGAGCGAGCAAGCGGAAAACCAGCCAGGGCACGACCCGCACTTTGAGACGTCTCTTGATGAGGCGCAAGCGCAGTCGGCCTTTGAAGGGCGAGACCCACGGCGGCCAGTACGTCATCGGTGGCCAATGCGATCTCACCATTGTTTCCGAACGTGGCGCATCGGTCAGGACTCTTCGAACGTGGCCGGACAGGGTCGGCTCTGTCATCGATCCTTTTGCCGATTTGGCAACGATGAGCCGGCAGCAACGCCGCGCTCTGGAGCGATCCCTGTCTAAGCGGCAGGCTGCCTGAAAAGTTCGAGCGGATTGACCGGCTTCCACCCAAACCACCATGCGGCCGGCTTTCGAAGTTCGGCCCTTTTTTCCAGGAGCTTCTGAATGATTTCCGAGATAGAGGTCGAAGGGGTCGGCACAATGCGACCGGTCAATGACTGGCAGATGATGCGGATCAAGCATATGGCGAATCGCGGGAACCGCCACATCGCTTTCGTCGCCTTCGGGCTCGGCATGACCATCCGGCAGTTCAAGAGCCTAACGTTGGAGAAGCAGCGTGCCGCTTGGGATGCTCATAACCGGCTAAACAGCCCGCAGGCTGTCATAGTCTCCGAGCCGGCTCATCCTCGCCCACCACGGCCTTACCAGCGCGTTCCTGTCGACATGATGGCGGAATACGGCCGGCGCCTGCTGCAGGTGAAGCGGGAACTTCCTCACGGTCATTTTCGGCAATGGATCGAGAACAAGAGTGGATTTACCTACAGCCAGGCACAGCGGTTCATGCGTGCCGCTACGGCCGAAACGTCTTTCCAGCTTCGGCATCAAGTTGTTCGGCATAGGAAATAAACCCACCTTGCCGGCATTGCTCGCGCTTACGCTTGGCCTCACCCAATTCTGGCGTCATATAGCGAGCGCATGATAACCGTGCGGCATATCGCTCGGCCTCAGCCGATGCGGATCGAGCAGCGGCTGCCTGCTCTCGCGCAAGTGCTGATGACGCCTGATGTTCGGACCACAAATAATGCCCTCCTGCCGCAACAACGACAATGCAAGCGCCAGCAATCAGCGTCTTCAGCAATCCATCCATAGAATTTCTCCCGCAGCGACACCGCAAGATTACTCGGGCGTCATATGCTGGTAAAGGCTGTAACGGCACCTGAGCAGTAGCGATGATCACCGTTGTTGCGGGTGATCGCCGTAGCTTTTGCGAATTTTATTGCGTTCGAGGAGATATTCGATTGGCGTCTGGAGGCGCTTTTGGTCCATTCGCATGTAGGGGGCAAAGCGATCTGGGCCTTTATTGTAGAAATCGCTGACAGTTCGCAACAGTTTCAATCTCCGAGCGGACTGCTCGTCGCCCTGGTATCCGTTGTCAGGCGCCAAAGTTCCAGCCTGCACACAGATCACCCAGAGTTCCCGCAGATATTCTTGGATATCCTGGCCAAATACAAAGGCAGCTTCACCCTCCGCCTCAAGGAGTAAGCGATTAGATTCGTCAGAAACCTTCCCAGAGGTATTGATAAGGCTCATGGACCGGCGAAGTTTCTCGTACACGGTCATTCGCCGATCAAAGAGGTCGAGCATTACCCTTTGATGGGCAGTCCGCCATTGCAAATAGCCGATAACGGCGGCTGCGACAGCGATGGTAGGGGTAAGAAGGGCAGCGAGTGTTTGCATGTTGGAACCCATGAATGACCAAGGTTTGATCCGAGCAATCGGTCGAGAACGTTCGTTTTGGCTTCAAGATGACAGCGTGCACAAAGTGGTCAAGGCGCGACAACTTTGAGATGCGGGGATAAATCATCAAAGCGATTGACTCATTGACATGGAGAGACCGACCATGCTCGAGCAACTAAGGAGCTGGGCATGAGTGACGATAACAAAGAACCCAAAAGAGACGAGAGCACCAACAGCGGCGAAAAGGCACCGCCGCCCCCGCGCGATTGGGACAGCCGCAAGAGCGAAGACCCTAGCAAGCTAAAATATACCTGAGATAGTTCGTCCAAACGAACTCAATGCCGACGGGTAGCGCGATGATTAACGGTGTCGCGATGCCCATCGTCACAGCAATATCTAGATAGAGGGCCGTATTCTCGTTGAGACGTCGGTTCAATGCTTGGCGCCCGCCCAGTTCTTCCAAGTAAGCATCCATAGCGGATTTCGTTTCGACCTGAGGAAGCATCGCCCACTGCCAGAATTCAGGACCTCGTCCAGGCAGGTTGATCGAGCCTCGCGACATAGCGCGGAAGCAAAAGAAGGCCGCCACCGCCAACCACAAAGCGGTCATAGCCATCGACCATCGGGCGAACACAAGCAAAGCGTCGTCACGAAAGAAGCTCGCCGCGGCTGCGGCGCCAGCGGCTATGCCTAGCGTCACGTATAGACGGAAAACTCCCATCGCCTTTTGATCGGTGAATAGGATCAGATTGACCAAGGCCGTGTGACGCGCCCTTACGTCATCGAGCGCGAGTTTAAAGTCGTCAGGCTGCAAGTTACTTCCCCCAGAACACCGGCACGAAAACCGTCATATCTGCGCCCCTCTACCTCGTCCGAATTTCCGACGGAAGCTTTAGGCAGGCGGCTTAGCGGCCAGCTTTCAGGCGCTCATTCGAGATGGTGATTAGTGCTCTCCGGCGCATCTCCTTCATGGTGAAATCGATCATAGTTCGCGAAACCTCGCTGGAGCGCCGTTCCCACTCTTCGATAAGAACTTGCTCCTCATCGAAGCAGTTCGCCAACACTGCCTCAACAGTATCGCTCATCGGCTCCCGTAACGGCGCGAGCCTCTCTGCGTGCCCGACGACACATGCGGTCAACTCACCCAGCGCCAGTCCTCGATTTTCCTGCGACGAAGCAGCCGACGCGACCAGTGTGGCCGCGGAGATCAAAATTAAGATTCGCATGACTTCCCCCACGCATTCCGCGCGCAAGGTGACACGACGCAGGCGGGTGTCAAGCTAACTCCTGTGGGTGGCGAATGTTATAAAAAGGCCGAGAATGATACCCGAACCGGAGAGCGGTAAAAATTCAAGAAGTTGATATAGCCCGAGCCAGTCTAAAGGGTTGGAGGCCCACTCGGCTACTTTCTCTATGGGCAACTGCTTCAGGGCAGATATGATTGACACGCTCGTCCAGAGGCCACCCCGCAGATACCAATAAATTTGCACAGCGATGGTCACCCACCCCAGAATAAATAGCCCGAAGCCAATCCACCAGAGGGGGTCATCCCCGTTTCGTTCTGGACTTGCGCTCACTCCGCCCCCTCATGTTGTACCACATGTCATCGCCCCTAAAGGGCGGTTTGCTTCCTATATGCTTCCTGTGGAAAAATTTCAGGGGGGCAAAAACGCTGAAACCCCTGAGAAATTTGGCGCACCCGACAGGATTCGAACCTGTGACCTTTGGAATCGGAATCCAACACTCTATCCAGCTGAGCTACGGGTGCTAACCGTCGAGGGCCGTGACTCGGCCCTTCCGATGGCTGGTTCTTAACCCAGGACGCTCCGCGCCGCAATCGCCAATTTCAGAAGAATGGCGGAACCGAAGACAGCGGCTGCGCACAAGTGTTCCCCGGCACGAGGGTAGGGAAGGGGAGCATGAAGCCCGTGCCCGTTTCCCGTTGGGGACTGACGGCAAGCCCCGGAGGGAGCTCGGCTGCACTCCGGGGAGCTGCGGTTGCGATCCGGCCTCTTCCTCACGCCACCTTCATGGCGCCGGGGCCGGGAGTGGCGCCGGGCGGCACCTTGCCCATGATGATCATGCCGAGCACCTCGTCCTTGGTCACGTCCTGCGTGCGCGCATGGCCCACCACCTGACCATTCTTCATCACGAAGACGCGGTCGGCGAGGTCGAAGACGTCGTGGATATCGTGGCTGATCAGGAAGATGCCGATGCCTTCCCGCTTCAATTGCTTGATGAGGTCGCCGACCTGGGCGGTCTCGTGGGGCCCAAGCGCTGCGGTCGGCTCGTCCATGATGAGGATGCGCGCGTCGAAGAGGATGGCGCGGGCGATCGCTACCGATTGCCGCTGGCCGCCGGAAAGCGCCTTCACCGGCTCCTTGAAGCGCTTGAAGTTGGGGTTCAGCCTTCCCATCACCTCTCGCGCGTTCGCCTCCATGGCGACATCGTCCAGCGTGCCCCATTTCGTCTGCAGCTCGCGGCCGAGATAGAGATTGGCGGCGGCATCGACATTGTCGGCGACGGCAAGCGTCTGGTAGATCGTCTCGATGCCGAATTTCTTGGCGTCGCGCGGGTTGCGGATATCGGCGGGCTCGCCGTTGATCAGGATATCGCCTTCGTCGCGCCGGTAGGCGCCGGAAAGCACCTTGATCAGTGTCGACTTGCCGGCGCCGTTATGGCCGAGAAGGGCGACCACCTCTCCGGGGAAGAGGTCGACGCTAGCGTTCTCGACCGCATGAATCCCGCCGAAGGAGATGGAAATGTTCTTCATTTCCACAAGCGGAGTTGCCTGTTCCGTCACGATGAGTGCTCCTTACTGTTACTTGGCTCTGGCGCGGTAGACTGTGTCCAGCCAGACGGCGATCACCAGGACCATGCCGACGACGATGCGCTGGAACGGCGTATCGATGCCGAGCAGCACCATGCCGGATTGCAGGGATTGCATGACGAGCGCGCCGAGCATGGCGCCGGCGATCGTGCCCATGCCGCCGGCGAGTGAGGTGCCGCCGATGACGGCGGCGGCGATGGTATAAAGCTCGTCGAGCTCGCCCTGCGCATTGGTGGCGGCGTTGAGACGGGCCGTCGAGATCGCCGCGGCGATGGCGCAGAGCGTGCCCATCAGCATGAAGATCTTCACCGTCACCCAGCGGGTCTTGATGCCGGCGAGTTCTGCCGCTTCCGGGTTGCCGCCGATCGCAAACACATAGCGGCCGAAGCGCAGCCTTGTCGCGATGAAGGTCATGACGATACCGACGGCGACCGCGATCAATACCGGTATCGCGATGCCGTGGGAGATGAAGAGCCCGCCTTCCGGCCATGCGATATTGTTGGCCTGCGCATAGCGGCGGGCGATGTTGACCGGCCAGTAATATTCATTGGCGATCCAGACGGCGCCGAGCACGATCGCGCAGCCGAGCGCACCCAGCACATATTCCGCCCAGACCGGCCTTCGCGGAAAGGCGAAACGCTTGCGCTGGTGGCGCGCGTTGATGATCGCCGCGACGATGGCAAGGCAGGCGAGAACGCCAACGATCCAGCTCCAGGTGGCGCCGATCGAGCCTTCCGCGCCACCGCCCATCAGGCGGAAATTGGCGTCCATCGGGGCCACCGTCTGGCCGCTCGTCACGAACCAGGTGGCGCCACGCCAGACGAGCAGGCCGCCGAGCGTGACGATGAAGGAGGGCACGCCGAGGAAGGCGATGATGAGGCCGTGCAGCATGCCGATGAGCGCGCCGACGATCAGTCCGCCGGCAAGTGCCGCGATCCAGATGGCCGGATGGTTGAAGCCCAGCAGTTCCGGCAGGAGCCTGGCCTGCAGCACGCCCATGATCATGCCGGTGAAGCCGAGGATGGAGCCGACCGAAAGATCGATGTTGCGGGTGACGATGACCAGCACCATGCCGGTCGCCATGACCGCCACGGAAGCCGTCTGGACCGAGAGGTTCCAGAGGTTGCGCGGCGTCAGGAACAGTCCGCCCGTGAGAAAGTGAAAACCGATCCAGATGATCAGCAATGCGCCGACCATGCCGAGCAGGCGGGTATCGATTTCGGTTGCGCGGAAGAAGCGTGCGACGAGGTTGCCCCCCGTCTGCTTCGGTCCGCTGGATGTCGTGGTATGCACCGTATCGGCCATGTCTTGCCGTTCCCACCTTGTCCTGCGCGCCTTTGCGGCGGCGCCTCGTGACGTTCAGCCGCTTTCCGAAAGCGCGGCCGCGTCATCTAGTGACGAAAACCGACGCCGCGGCACAAGCTGCGGCGTCGGAATGTTCAGGATCGAGACCCTCAGTTGCAGGCGGCGACGGAGCCGGCCTTCACGCCCTGGCAGGCCTCGGCCTTGCTGATCCAGCCAGCCTCGATGACGACGTTCAGGTTGTCCTGGGTGATCGGCATCGGCGTCAGGAAGACCGACTTCATGGCGACGCCCTTGGCGCCGCCGGAGAAGGTCTGCACGTTCGGGATTTCGTCCATGGTCTTGCCACCGGCAAGCGCCAGCGCGATTTCGGCGGCGTGTTTGCCGAGCTCGCGGCTATCCTTCCAGACGGAAACCGTCTGCGTGCCGAGCGCCACGCGGTTCAGCGCCGCCTTGTCGGCATCCTGGCCGGAAACCGGCACGGAACCGGCAAGCCCCTGCGCATCGAGCGCGGCGATCGCGCCACCGGCCGTGCCGTCGTTGGAAGCCACCACCGCATCGACCTTGTTGTCGTTGGCGGTCAGGAACTGCTCCATGTTCTTTTGGGCGTTTTCCGGCTTCCAACCGTCCGTATAGGCCTCGCCGACATTCTTGATCTTGCCGCCGTCGACGGCCTCTTTCAGCACTTCCATCTGGCCGGCGAAGAGGAAGTCCGCGTTCGGATCGGCCGACGAGCCCTTGATGAAGACGTAGTTGCCTTCCGGCTTCACCTTGAAGACCTCGCGGGCCTGCATGCGGCCGACTTCCTTGTTGTCGAAGGTGATGTAGAAGGCTTCCGGGTTCTCGATCAGGCGGTCATAGCCGACGACCGGAATGCCTTCCGCCGTCGCCTTCTCGATCGCCGGGCCGATTGCGTCGGAATCCTGTGCCAGCACGATCAGCGCGTTGGCGCCCTGGGCGATCAGCGATTCGACATCGGTGAGCTGCTTGGCGGCCGAGGATTGGGCGTCAGCGGAAATATACTTCGCGCCGGCGGCTTCCAGCGCCGTCTTGATGGCGGCCTCATCCGTCTTCCAGCGTTCTTCCTGGAAGTTCGACCAGGAAACGCCAACGACGAGTTCCTGGGCCATGACTGCGGTCTGCATGGAAACGAAGACGGCCGCGCCGGCCATCAGCTTTACGAAAGCGTTCATAATGTCCTCCCGAATGACGGCGGATGGGCCTTGAAGCCTCCGAGCTCTCCCCCCGCCCAGATTGCTGTCCAAGATTTTTTCTCGACAGTCGAGAAATTAGATGTCAGAGATTTTGAAAGCTGTCAATCGGTGCTTGTCGTGGAGGAGGCGCTGCCGTATCGACAGGGGAGCGAGGATAAGGAGCGGGCCACCCCGCGCGAAGGAATGCTGGCAAAATCGAGCACGGAACTGGTCCGGCAGCAGAACAGCGCGCTCGTGCTTTCGGCCCTGCGGCGCCATGGGCGGCTCGCGCATACCGAGATCGCCGACGCCACCCGTCTCGCCTCCGCCACCGTTTCGGCCATCACCGCCGAACTCGAGCGGGGGCGAATCATCGAGAAGATCGAGCAGCAGTCCGCCGGCGGGCGCGGACGGCCGCGCGTGCTCTTCAGCCAGCGGCGTGATTGCGGCTATCTCGTCACCGTCATCATCTCGTCCGACTCCATCCAGTATTCGCTGGTGGATTATGCGGGAACGCTGCTCGACCGCTTCACCGAGCCGCGCGGGGAGGGCGGTACGGAGGCCTTCATCGCCTCGATCTCGGCGGCGCTGGAGCGGGCGGCCGCGCGCTCGCGAATTGATCGGCGCAGCGTTCTCATCGTCTCCATCAGCAGCAAGGGACTTCCGCATCGAAGCGAGCCGGTGCTCGTCTGGTCGCCGGTCTTCGGGAGCCAGGCGGTGGATTTCGCGACGGCGATCGGGTCGGGCTGGAATGCCAAGGTGATCCTCAACAACGAGACGCTGCTGGTGGCCGGCGCGCTTCTGGAGCGCGAGGCGCGCCGCGAAGGCGGCGCATCCACGCTCGCTGCGCTTTCGCTCGGCCACAGTATCGGTCTCGGCATCGCGCGGACGACTGCGGCGGGCGGCAACGAGATATCGGCTCCCAATTTCGGGCACATGCTGCATGTACCGAACGGCGCGCTCTGCCGCTGCGGTGCGCGCGGCTGCATCGAGGCCTATGCGGGGTTCTACGCGGTGCTGCGCACCGCCTTCGAAGTGCCGGTCGATACCATTCCGGCGAAGTTCGTGCCGCTTGGCGAGATCGACAAGATCGCGGCGCGCGCGCGCCAGGGCGGACGGATGGCCCAGCTCGCCTTTCGTCAGGCCGGGATTGCGCTCGGCAACGGGATTTCGCGGCTCTTGAGCCTGCACGGGCATATGCCCGTCTTCATCACGGGGCCTGGCACCCGGCACCAGGACCTGTTGCAGGCCGGCATAGAGGAGGGGCTTTCCCAGACCCAGGTGGTGCGGCTTGGCGGCATGCCGGGCCTGACCGTCGTGCCGGATGAGCCTTCGCTGGTATTCGAAGGCCATCTCAACCTTGCTTTTTCGATCGCGGACCAGGATATCATCGCTACGAAACCGCATATTCAGGCCGCAGGGGAATGACGCCATGATCGATCCGGACCATCCTTTCTACAAACCGCTCTGGCGGCGGATCCTGATTCCGGCGGTCTGCTGGGTCTGGGCGATCATCGAATTCATCGGCGGCGAACCCTTCTGGGGCGTCATCGTCGGGGCGCTGGGCGCCTATGCCACCTACAAGCTCTTCATCGAGAAACGGCCTCCGCCGGCGGAGAAGCCCGTGGATGAAGGGCGGGAGTAAATGGGTGCCCCGTCACCCCTGTTCCTCGGGTTAAACCCGGGGAACAGGGGTGACGGCATTTCTTTCTACTACCGCAGGGAAAGCTCCCTGATCGCCTTGTCGATCAGCTGGTTCGCGATCTTCATGCGAATGTTCGCATTGTCGCGAAGTTCTTCCGGCACGCCGTCGGGGTGGTTTGCCCTCGCAAACAGCCGGCGCTTTTCGGCAAGCGTGGCGGTGGTTTCGTCCGGCCCGAGCGCAAGGTCGGCGGCGATCTCCTCCGGGCTCAGGCGCAGGAGATGCGCCGGAGGAGGTGTGGGCTCTTCGGCTACCGGTTCCGGCAGCGGATCGGCTGCCGCTTGCCGTTCGGGAAGGAAGGCGAGATAGGCATCGATTTTGCCCGCGGCCGCCGATTGTCCCTCGACCGTTTCGGCAACGAAGCCGGTGCCGAGCCCCTTTATCCGGAAGCTCGGTTCATTCTCCTCGTTCTCATTTTCCGCCCGCTCTTCCTTCAGTCGCGTCAGCACCGACTGGAAGACCGATTGCCCGAACAGCATGGATCATCCTCCTTCCGGCGAGAAGAGCATGCGGAGATGGCGCGGGGCTTGCGGGCTCGGGAGTGGTGGTGAGGCGAACTCCTATCTTCTCCCCTTGGGGAGAAGATGCCCGAAGGGCAGATGAGGGGGCAGAGCCAAATAGAGAATGTTGGAGCTTGCCGTGTGCGCACCCCCTCATCGCCTCGCATTCGCTCGGCACTTCTCGCCGGTGGGGAGAAGGTAGAGAGCTTGCCAATTCACGCAACCTAGAGTGAACTACATTTCAGACCACCTGGAGAGCGCTAATGTCTGACAATAACGACAAGCCCATCAAGGGCCTTTGGATGCTGCGAAGACTTCTGTGCTCTATTACTAGGACCCATTCGCACCGGCGATCGATCCGTCGGAATGGGAGGTCATCCGGGAAGCTTCGGGACTTCCTCTACGGGAGAGTTATGTCGTGGCAGGCCCGTCGACTAACTCTGTGTCTGGCTCTGTCCCTGCTTCCGAGAAACCGTCAGCGAAACCCTGAGGTTTTCGCCGGCCGTGCCGATGCGAAGGCCGGAAACGGGCGCGCAATCCCGATAGCAGAGGCCCGAGGCGATCCGCACGTAGCGGTCGTCCGGGCAGATCTTGTTCGCGGCATCGAAGCCCACCCAGCCGAGGCCCGGTACATGCGCCTCCGCCCAGGCGTGGGTGGCGACCTGCTCGGTCTTGCCGTCCATCAGGAGATAGCCGGAGACATAGCGGGCCGGAATATCGAGGAGCCGGGCGGCGGCGATGAAGATATGCGCGTGGTCCTGGCAGACGCCGGTTCTCGCCTCCAGCGCCTGCTCGGCGGTGGTTTCCGTGTCGGTCGTGCCCGGCGTGTAGGCGACGGTTTCGTGGATCGCCTCCATGAGCGCGTGCATCCTGGCGAGCTCGCTGTTGCCCTTCAGACTTCCCGCCAGTTTGCGAATGAGCTTGCCCGGCCTTGTCCGCGGCGTCTCCCGCAGGAAGAGCCATAGCGGGCAGAAGCCCTGATGGTAGCCGTAGACGCCCGCACGGTCCTCGGTCTCCACCTCGCCGCCGGCGACGATGCGGATCATGTGTTCGGTGCCTTCGGCCGAAACGAGTTCGACCCGATTGCCGTATTGGTCGGCATAGCCTGTTTCGATCTTCGCGCCATCGACGGCGACCGACCAGTCGATGATTTTCTGGCCCGGACCGGTAACGGGCGTCAGCCTCAGGCGCTGCAGCGAATAGGGCACCGGCGCGTCGTAGAGATATTCCGTCGTATGCAAGATTTTCAGCCGCATGGACGCTGATCCTGACCTATTGGTAGAAGCGGTAGCCTTCGGAGATTTCGGCGCTGAGCTGGTTGTTGCGGCTGACGAAGCTTTGCAGGAAATCGTGCAGGCCGGTGTCCATGATCTCGCCGATCGACCCGGCTTTCAGGGTCGTGCGGATCGCATCGGCGGTCTCGTGCGCCGTCAGCCGCTCGCCATAGTCGTCGGCGAGATTTGCCAGGTTTCCGACGATCTTCTCGTAGCAATAGGCCAGCGAGCGCGGCATCTGCACCTTGAGAATGAGGAAGTCGGCTATGTTGGCGGCGTGATATTCCCCGTCATAGACCCAGCCGTAGGAACGATGGGCCGAGACGGAGCGCAGGATCGATTCCCATTGCATATTGTCGAGCACCGAGCCGACCTGCCCGACTGAGGGCAGCAGAACATAGTATTTCACGTCGATGATGCGGCTCGTATTGTCGGCCCGCTCGATAAAGGTGCCGATGCGCGAGAAGTTATAGATCTCGTTCCTCAGCATCGAGCCGTGGAAGGCGCCGCGAATGAGGCCGCAGCGGTGCTTGATGACGTCGATCAGTTCGGGCAGGTCGGCCGCCTTGACCTTGCGGGCAAGCCGCGCCTTGAGGTCGATCCAGCACTCGTTGGTGGCTTCCCAGGTCTCGCGCGTCAGCGCGGTGCGCACCATGCGGGCATTGTTGCGGCCGGCCTCGATGCAGGACATGACGCTCGAAGGGTTGGCCTGGTCCCGCAGCAGGTAATCGGTCGCATTGGCGGCGGTGACGGTATCGTGGACCTCGCTATAGGCATCGCGCACGCCGGCGCTGTGGAGCACGCCGTCCCAATCCTCGTCGCCGGTGCCGGTGCGGGTCAGCGAGACGCGCAGGCCCGCATCCACGAGGCGGGCGATATTCTCGGCCCGCTCGATGTAGCGGAACATCCAGTAGAGGCCGTTTGCGGTTCTTCCCAGCATATGCTTACGCCCTCAATCTTCCAGAACCCAGGTGTCCTTGGTGCCGCCGCCCTGGCTGGAATTGACCACCAGCGAGCCCTGCTTCAGCGCTACGCGGGTCAGCCCGCCGGGAATGATCTTCACCTTGTCGGAGACGAGGACATAGGGGCGCAGGTCCACATGGCGGGGAGCGATGCCCTTGTCGACGAAGATCGGCACGGTCGAAAGGGCGAGCGTCGGCTGGGCGATGTAGTTGCCCGGCTTGGCAGCGAGCTTTTCGGCGAAATCGGCGCGTTCCTGCTTCGTCGCCGTCGGGCCGACCAGCATGCCGTAGCCGCCCGAGCCGTGCACCTCCTTGATGACCAGTTCGCCGATATGCTCCAGCACGTATTTGAGGCTGTCGGGCTCGGAGCAGCGCCAGGTGGGCACGTTCTCCAGAAGCGCCTTTCGCCCGGTATAGAACTCGACGATCTCGGGCATGTAGGAATAGATCGCCTTGTCGTCGGAAATACCGGTGCCCGGCGCATTGGCGATGGTGATGTTGCCGGCGCGGTAGACATCCATGATGCCGGGAATGCCGAGTGCCGAGTCTGCCCGGAAGGTGAGGGGATCGAGGAAATCGTCGTCCACGCGGCGGTAGAGCACGTCGATCGCCTCATAGCCTTGCGTGGTGCGCATCTTCACCCGCCCGTCGATGACGCGCAGGTCGCCGCCCTCGACCAGCTCGACGCCCATCTGGTCGGCGAGGAAGGAATGTTCGTAATAGGCGGAATTGTAGATGCCCGGCGTCAGCACCGCCACGCGCGGGCGCCCCTTGCAGCCGGGTGGCGCCAGCGATGCCAGCGATTGGCGGAGCAGCCGCGGGTAATCCTCCACGCGCTGCACCTTGTTCTGGGTGAAGAGTTCCGGGAACATCTGCATCATGGTTTCCCGGTTTTCCAGCATATAGCTGACTCCGGAAGGCGTGCGGGCATTGTCCTCCAGCACGAAGAACTGGTCTTCTCCTGTGCGAACGATGTCGGTGCCGACGATATGGGTATAGACGCCGCCCGGCGGCTTGAAGCCGATCATCTCCGGCAGGAAGGCGGAGTTCTTCTCGATCAGTTCGCGCGGGATGCGGCCCGCCTTGATGATCTCCTGCTTGTGGTAGATGTCGTCCAAGAAGGCGTTGAGCGCAAGCACCCGCTGCTCGATGCCTTGCGCCAGCTTTCGCCACTCGCGGCCGGAAATGATGCGGGGAATGATGTCGAAGGGGATGAGCTTTTCGGCGCTTTCCTCGTGTCCGTAGACCGCGAAGGTGATGCCCGTCTTTCTGAAGATGTTCTCCGCATCCTGGGCTTTGCGGATCAGGTGTGCCGCATCCTGGCCGGCATACCATTCGTGATAGGTCTTGTACGGCTCTCGCGGAAGGTTTTCCGCAGTCAACATTTCATCGAATGCCAAAGGCGCGTTCCCCTTTTTACGCCATGAAAGTACAATGCGAGGAGCAATGCAAGAACCGTGCGCAATTGCCGGGAAAGTTTCCGAAAACTTCAAAAGCGTTGCCGCAAATACTTTCTGCTCACGGTTTCCTGTCCGTCGGGTATCTCCCTTGAAGGATGCCGGTCCCGGCCATGCCTCAGAAATCATCAACTGCCCGCGCGCGCTGTTCAAACGCTGTTCATCCTATCGATCAGTTTTTCTGCTTTGACGCGGAATGCTGCTCGCGGCTAATCAAGCGACTCTCCTGACAAACGGCCAGCGCCGGAATCCCATCATGATCGACCGCCTGGCTCCGGCCCTCTTCGTTTTTCTGTGGTCCACGGGCTGGATCGTCGCGAAATATGCGGCGGCTCATGCCGATCCGCTGACCTTTCTCGTCGTGCGCCATACGCTGGCGGCCATCGCGTTCCTGGCGGTCTGTCTCGTCGTGAAGGCGAAATGGCCGAAGACGCGCGGCCAGATCGGCCATGCGGTCGTCTCCGGCATCTTTCTGCACGGGCTCTATCTGTCGGGCGTCTGGTATGCGATCGGGCAGGGCGTTCCGGCCGGGCTTTCCGGCATCATCGCCGGGCTCCAGCCCTTGCTGACCGCAATGGCCGCGCCGTTTCTCATCGGTGAAAGACTGAAGCCGGTCCAGAAGATCGGTCTCGTGCTGGGTTTCGCAGGCATCATGATCGCCATTTCTCCGCAGCTTCTCGATGTCTTCGACCGCGGGCTGGCGGGACTTGCCTTCCCTGTGCTCATCAATCTCGTTTCCATGACCTCGGTCACCTATGGCACGCTCTACCAGAAGCGCCACCTGCAGGAAGGCGATCTCCTGACGATCGCGACGCTGCAATTCGTCGGCGCACTGATCGTCACTGTGCCGCTGGCGCTCGCGCTGGAAAACCTGCGCTTCGACTGGACCCACCAGGCGATCGCCGCCATGGGCTGGTCGGTCTTCGGCATCTCCATGGGCGCGGTCGGCCTGCTGCTCTATCTCATCCGCCGGGGGCAGGTCTCGCGTGCGGCCTCGCTCATCTATCTGATGCCGCCGGTGGTGGCGATCGAAGCCGCCATCCTGTTCGGCGAACCGCTGACGCTGCCGATGATCGTCGGCACCGCGATCGTGGTCGCCGGCGTCTATATGGTGAACAGGAAGGCAAGGGCGGAAACGGGTTCATGACGCCGTCTTCGCAGCTGGATCATGGCGCATGGTCCGCCTGGCATCCGTCCGAACTGGCCGAGCGGTTGGGCGCGACCGCAAAGCCCTGGTGCATCGTCGGAGGATGGGCCCTCGACCTCTGGCAAGGCCGCCAGACCCGCGATCACGAGGACCTGGAATTCGCCGTCCTGCGCGAAGATGTCGACATCTTCCGGCAATGTCTCAGCGGCGGCATGCGCTTCCATGCGGTCGGAGACGGTGTCGTCACTTATCTGCCGTCGGACGAACAGCCGCCGGCGGATATATTCCAGATATGGTGCGAGGATGTCGCCGCACGCCGCTGGCGGGCCGACATGATGATCGAGCCTGGGACGCCCGAGATGTGGGTCTACAAGAGGGACGCGCGCATATCCGCGCCTCGCGCCGAGATGGTGGCGAGAACGGCGGATGGCATTCCCTATCTGAAGCCCGCCGCGATCCTGCTGTTCAAGGCGAAGTATCGGCGTGCGAAGGACGAGGTCGATTTCGACAACGCGCACGGGAGGCTGACTGCGCCGGAACGGGTCTGGCTGAAAGCCTGCCTCGATGCGCTTCATCCCGGACATGCCTGGGCGGAACGGCTGTAGAGCCGAGGTCTATCGCCGCTGGGTTGCGTGGGTCGTTCTTTGTTCGTTGCCGCGAAATGAGAGTGTGATTCCGATTTATCAAATTTAGCCTTGCCGACTCCCACTCCTGCCCTAGGTGAAAATTGAACCGTTCGGTTCGATGAACCGGTGCGCGTCATCTCCGGCGCGTCTCCGCATTTTCCTTGGGGGAGTCTTCCTATGGAAAGACACTGTCTTAGGCGCCCGACGCGGCGCCAATTTCTCTCTTCCGTCGCATTCACCATTCTTGCCGGCAGCGCGGGTCCGGCGCTTTCGCGCAGCATTTCCGGCGCCTTGCCCTGGGAGGCGCGCGCGGCTGATCCGCCGGTGCCGGTGACGCCCGGCGGCTGGCTGTTCTTCACGCCGGACGAGGCGGCCACCATGGAGGCGATCGTCGACCGGCTGATCCCAGCGGACGAGCTTTCGATCGGCGGCAGGGAGGCTGGCTGCGTCGTCTACATAGATCGTCAGCTTGCGGGCTATTACGGCAATTCGACCAGGCTCTACACCAAGGGGCCCTTCCTTCCCGGCCTACCCACCCAGGGCTATCAGTACGAGGCGACGCCGGCGCAGCGCTATCGCGCCGGGCTTGCGGCGATCGACGCCTGGAGCCGCGAGAACAAGGGCGGCAAGCGGTTCTTGGAGCTTCCCCCGGAAGAGCAGGACGCCACGCTCAAGGATATCGAGGAGGCCAAGATCACGCTCCCGAACGGCGTGGACTCCAAGACCTTCTTCAACCTCATGCTGACCAACACGACGGAGGGCTTCTTCGCCGATCCGATCTATGGCGGCAACAAGGACATGGTCTCGTGGAAGATGCTGGGCTTCCCCGGCGCGCGGTACGACTACCGCGACCACGTCTCCAAACACAACCAACCCTATCCGCTGCCTCCGGTTTCGATCGCAGGCTCGATGGAATGGATGAGCAGGTAGCGAGAACATCATGACCACCATTCTTCCCCGCAAGGACGTCGTCATCGTCGGCCTCGGATGGACCGGTTCCATTCTTGCCCATGAACTGACGGAGGAGGGGCTCGACGTCGTCGCAATCGAACGCGGCCCCTGGCGCGATACCGCCACGGATTTCAACATCGGCTATGCGCAGGACGAGCTGCGTTACGCCATCCGCCGCGATCTCTTCCTGCAGCCGATCGTCGAAACCTTCACGATGCGCAACGACACCTCGCAGACGGCGCTGCCGATGCGCGACTTCGGTTCCTTCCTGCCCGGCAACGGGGTAGGCGGCGCCGGCGTCCACTGGAACGGCCATACCTGGCGCTTCTGGGATAGCGATTTCCGCATCGTCGATCATCTCAACGAGCGTTACGGAGCCGGCCGGGGCGCGGATTTGCGATTGCAGAACTGGGGCATTACCGGTCCCGAGATCGAGGGCGCCTTCGACCGGTTCGAATATCTGGCCGGCATTTCCGGCAAGGCGGGCAATATCAACGGGCAGATCCAGGAGGGCGGCAATCCCTTCGAGGACCCGCGCTCGCGCGATTATCCGCTGCCGCCCATGCAGATGACCTATGCGCCGACGCTGTTTGCCGAAGTCACGAAATCCATGGGGTTCCACCCGTTCCCCACGCCCTCGGCCAACCTTTCGCAGGATTATATCAACCCGCTCGGCATCGCCATGGGCCAGTGTACCATGTGCGGCTTCTGCGAACGCTTCGGCTGCGCCAACTATTCGAAATCGAGCGCGCAGACCACCATCCTGCCGGTGCTGATGAGGAAGAAGAATTTCGAGGTCCGCACCGACTCGGAAGTGCTGCATGTCGATCTCGATGTCGCGAAGAAGAATGCCCGCGGCGTCACCTATATCGACACTTCGGGGGAGGAATTCTTCCAGCCCGCCGATATGGTGCTGCTATGCGCCTATGGCCTGCACAACGTCCGCCTGATGATGCTGTCGGGCATCGGACGGATCTACGACCCCAACACGGAGGAGGGGACGGTCGGGCGGAACTACTGCTATCAGACCAATTCCGGCGCGCAGATATTCTTCGATGACAAGAACTTCAATCCGTTCGTCGCAGCCGGTGCGCTCGGTCAGTCGCTGGACGATTTCAACGGCGATGCCTTCGATCACGGCCCGCTCGACTTTGTGGGCGGCGCGGGCATCAACTGCATCCCGTCGAACGGCCGTCCGATCCAGACCCGCCCAACGCCGCCCGGCACGCCGCGCTGGGGCTCGGAATGGAAGAAGGCGACCGTTTCGGCCTACAAGAGCACGCTCGGCTTCTCCTCCCAGGGGTCGAGCTATCCGAGCCGCGGCAATTATCTCGATCTCGATCCCACCTATACGGACCGGTTCGGGCGGCCGTTGATGCGCATCACCTTCGATTTTCCGGACAACGACATCCGCATGTCCAACTGGATCTCGGACCGGATGGAGGAGATCGCGAAGAACTTCGGCGGACGGCAATACGTCATCAACCGCCGGAAGAAGGGCTGGGATTCGGTTCCCTACCAGAGCACCCACAATACCGGCGGGGCAATCATGGGGACCGATCCGAGAACCAGCGCCGTCAACAAGTACCTGCAGAGCTGGGACGTGCCGAACGTCTTCGTCGTCGGCGCCTCCGCCTTTGTGCACAATGCCGGAAAGAACCCGACCGGCATGGTGGGCGCGCTCGCATTCCACGCGGCGGATGCCATCCGTCAGCAATATCTCCGCAATCCGGGTCAGCCTCTGGTGTCGGCATGAAGAAGATCGTCTTTTCCCTCACGCTCGTCGCTTCCGCCCTTTCGGCGGGGCTGGCTTTCTCGCAGGCTCCGGACCTGGCGGACAAGATCATCCGCGGCCGCTATCAGGCAATCCTCGGCGATTGCTCCGCCTGCCACACCGCGCCGGGGGCAAAGCCGCTCTCCGGCGGCCTGCCGCTCGAAACGCCCTTCGGCCAATTGATCCCGCCGAACATCACGCCCGACAAGGCGACCGGCATCGGCAACTGGTCGGAAGAGGATTTCCATCGGGCGATGAAGACCGGCGTCGGCCATGAGGGGAAACGGCTTTATCCGGCCATGCCCTATCCGGCCTATACCAAGATGAGCGACCGGGACATTTCCAACCTCTGGTATTATCTCAGAACCGTGGACCCGGTCTTCAATCCGGTCGAGGCCAACCAGTTGCCGTTCCCGTTCAACATCCGGCTTTCGATGCTCGGCTGGAACATGATCAATTTCTCAGGCGGCGAGTTCAAGCCGGACCCGAACCAGTCTCCCGAATGGAACCGCGGCGCCTATATCGTGGAGGGGCCCGGCCATTGCGGCACCTGCCATTCGCCGAAGACCTTCCTCGGCGCCGACAAGAATGATCAGGTCTTGCAGGGCGGCTCGCTTCAGGGATGGTATGCGCCGAACATCACCGGCAATCCGCATATCGGAATCGGAAGCTGGAGCGACGACGAGCTCGTGCAATACTTAAAGACCGGGGCGAATTCGCATACGATCGCATCCGGTCCCATGGCGGAAGCCATCACGGCCTCGACCTCGCAGATGACGGAGGGCGACCTGCGGGCGATCACCACATACCTCAAGAGCACCGAGGGCGGCCCCACGGAAAAACCGCAGCCGATCGCGGCGAGCGATCCGCACATGACGGCGGGCGCCGCCATCTATCACGACACCTGCTCGGCCTGTCATGGCGGTGACGGCAAGGGCGCGCGCCAGCTCTTCCCGGCACTCGCCGGAAGCGCGATCGTCCAGCAGCCGAGCGCCGAAACGCTGGCAAGACTGGTGCTGAACGGCAGCCAGGCGGTGCATACAGCGGAGGCGCGGACGTCCCCCTCCATGCCGTCGCTCGGCTGGCGGCTCTCCGACCAGCAGGTGGCGGACGTGCTGACCTATGTCCGCAACAGTTGGGGAAATGCGGCGCCCGCCGTGGAAGCCTCGCAAATCGCCAAGCAGCGATAGGATATCGGCTCGGATCGCTGAAAGCCGTTGCGAATTCTCCCGTCATCCTCGGCCTTGTGCCGAGGATCTACAGGAGGCAACGGCGAAGGAGGGGGGCGGCCCCTTGCCAAAGAAAAAAGCCGCCCGCAGCGATCAGGCTGCGGGCGGCTTTTCAATTGGATGGGTAGCCCGGTCTATCAAGCCGGACGGCGCTTGCGGCCCTGCTGGCCGCCACCGCGGTTGTCGTTGCCGAACCTCACCGGACCGCGATTTTCACCCTGCTTCTGGGCGGGGCGGCCGTGACCGCCCTCGTGCGCCTTGCGCTGGTTGCCGGCTTCGTGAGCACCATGGGCAGCGTGCTCGCGCTTGCCCTGACCTTGACCCTGGCCGTTGCCCTTGCCGCGTCCACCCTGGGGGCCGAACTGCTTCTTGGCCGGACGGAAATCGGAGGTCGTAGCCAGATCGTTGTCGGCTTCGGAGCGCGGGGCTTCCTCGCCGCGGCGCTGGCCGCGGAAGTCCTCGTTGCGGCGGTTGTCGCGGTTCGGACGGTCGCCATGGCGGCGTTCGCCGTTGGGACGCTCGCGCCGCTCTTCCGAACGGGCGCCACCCTCGGCGCCATCGGTTGCGAAGAACGGCTTGCGGGCCGGGCGTTCGCGACGCTCGGGGCGACCTTCGCCGCCTGAACGTTCGCCCCCATTGCCGCGTCCGCGACCCTGGCCGTTGCCATTGCCGCCACGATTGTTGGCGCCGCGGTTGTTGTTACCGCGAACGGGGCGGCTCATGCCTTCCGGGCGTTCACCCGAGGCCGTGGCGATCTCGATGCCCATGAGCTTTTCGATATCGCGCAGGAGGGCCGTTTCGTCCGGCGCGCAGAATGCGATGGCGATGCCGTCGCGGCCGGCGCGGGCCGTGCGGCCGATGCGGTGAACATAGGCGTCCGGCACTTCCGGCAGGTCGTAGTTGTAGACGTGGCTGACGGCCGGGATGTCGATGCCGCGGGCGGCGACGTCGGTGGCGATCAGGGTCTTGATCTCGCCGTCACGGAAGCCCTTGAGCGCCCGCTCGCGCTGGCCCTGGCTCTTGTTGCCGTGGATCGAGGCGACCGAGTAACCGATGTGGTCGAGATGCTTCATCAGCTTCTCGGCCGTGTGCTTGGTGCGCATGAAGACGATGGCGCGGCCGTCCGGATTGGCGGTCAGCGAGGTCTTCAGGAGCTCGGTCTTGTCGCCCTTGCCGCCGACGAAGTGGACATACTGCTCGACCTTGTCGGCAGCCTTGCCCGGAGGAGTGACTTCCACCTTCACCGGATCGGTGAGGAAGTCGGCTGCGAGATCTGCGATAGCCTTCGGCATGGTGGCCGAAAACAGCATGGTCTGGCGGCGCTTCGGCACCATCTTGGCGATCTTGCGCAGATCGTGCACGAAGCCGAGGTCGAGCATCTGGTCGGCTTCATCGAGCACGAGGAAGCGCACCGTCGTCAGCGAGATGGCGCGACGGGCGATGAGGTCGAGCAGGCGGCCGGGGGTCGCGACGAGAATGTCGGTGCCCTTTTCGAGCTGCTGCTGCTGCTTGTTGATCGACACGCCGCCGACGACCAGGTTGATCTTGAGGGGCTTGCCCTTGATGAAGTTCTTCAGGTTGGCGGCGATCTGGTTCACCAGCTCGCGCGTCGGCGCCAGGATCAGCGACCGCGTGGTGCGGTTGTCCGGGCGGATGTTTTCCGCGAGAAGACGCTCGATCAGCGGCAGGCCGAACGCGGCGGTCTTGCCGGTGCCGGTCTGGGCCAGACCGATCAGGTCACGGCCTTCGAGGAGGAGGGGGATTGCCTGCGCCTGGATCGGCGTCGGCGTTTCGATGCCAAGCCCAGTGAGCGTGGCGACGATCTGCTTGGACACGCCAAGAGATTCAAAATTCGTCAAGTCGAATACCTTTCGGGGGCGCCAAAAGCATATGCGCCGGCACGGCACCATGCCATGTCGGCTGCTTCTGGCGTCAAGAACCCCGCGTGAAGTGGGAACTTGTGAGTTGGAAACAAACTTTCCAGCGCTGTGCCCCTCAACTCCGAGAGGGCTTCTTCAATATGCGCCTTGTTCCTTCTTCGCGATCTTGGGGTGACGCGGGGCAGCTCACGCGGCGGCCGGAAGGTGAAAGCTTGGCACCCATGTGGTGGTTTTTCGCAGAAAAGTCAAGTGAATGTTTCGCAACTGCGAAGATGCGGCCCCTTTCAAAATCGCCGGCTGGCGGCAACGCGTTGTTAACCCTAATCGTGATGTTATCCCTCGGTTGGAGGACAAACCGAATCGTGTGAGCGTGGAGGCGGCGCGATGAAGTGGGGGAACCGTTGGAGACGGAAAGCGAACTGCTGAAGACGGCCTGCGAGCGGATCAACGACCTGCCGGAACCCGCCTTCATCAAGGATAGCGCGCTCAATTACGTTGCGGTCAACGAAGCTTACGCACGCCTGTTCGGCCGCGCCGTGGAGGAGTTTGCCGGCACGCAGAGCCGTGATCTTGCGGGCAAGGAGGAGGACCCGGAGCGCAAGGAAAAGGAATGCCGCTCGATCGTCTTCGGCACCGAGGAGGTGGCCCGACGCTTCGACCATTCGGGCGTCCTGCTCCATGAAATCCATATCGAGCGCTTCCTTTCGGAGGACGACCGGACATTCCTCTTCGGGACCTTCCACGCAATCGAGAGGAACGCGGCCGAGGCTGCCGGTCCATCGACCGCGATCGCTGCCGCGAACGGCGGCATCGGCGTGCTGGACAGCGCCCTGCTTCACGATGCCCTCGACATGCTCGAGATGGGTATCGGCATCTATGACGCCGACAATGCGCTGGTCTACAGCAATGCCGAGCTCATCAACCACTTCACGTCCCATGTTGAATTGCAGCCGGGGATCAACCTTGCCGAAATCCTGGGGTTTGCCTATGACAGGAAGCGGCGCGAATCTCCCGTCCGTTTCGTGCGGGACAACCCTGATCGCGACGTCTGGGTGGCGGAACGGCTGAAGCGGTTCGACCTGCCTTATGCGGAAAAGGTCAAGCAACTGTCCGACGGCCGCTGGATGCGCAGCATCAACAAGCGGCACGATAGCGGCGCGCTGATCGCCATCCGCCACGACGTGACGGAATTCAAGGACCAGGAAATGGCGCTGCGCCGCGCGCTCGGCGAGGCGGAGCTTCTGCGCGCGATGCTGGAGGACCTGCCGGTCGCCGTCTTCATGCGCGACAGCCGTCAGCGGCTCGCCTTCGCCAACGGCGCCTACGAGAAGATGTACGAGGTCAGGCGCGAGGATATCCTCGGCAAGACCGAGCGGGAAATGTTTCCCGGGCGCGCGGAGCGTGCACTGGAGGAAAACGACCGGCTTCTGGCCGATGGAGAGCTGAGCGAGAAGACGGAAGAAAAGTCGTTTCCGGACGGCCGCGTCGTGCCCGTCATCACGCGCCAGAAGAGGATCGTCGCGGCGGACGGCGAACCGCATATCGTCGGTTCGATCACCGATATCACGCCCATCAAGGAGGCCATGGAAAAGGCCGACAAGCTGCGCCAGGATCTGCAGACGATGCTGCAGGCCATGCCGGTCGGCGTCGCCATCCTCGATGAGGACTTCACATTCGAATACGCCAATCCGGCTTTCTACGGCTTCTGGGATGCCGGCGAGCAGTTCGAGCTGACGGGGCGCTCCTACCGCGATTTCCTGAAGGTCAACTTCGACCACGGCATCTATGCCGATTCGGCGCTTTCCTTCGAGGAGATCTACGAGCGGCGCATCGCGGCGCTGACGGATCGCGAGGAAAAGCCGCCGATCGAGGTGACCAGCCGCAAGGGCCGCGTGATCCTCGTTTCCGGCACGCGGCTTACCGGCGGAAAGATGCTTCTGAGCTACATGGACATCACCGCCGCGCGCAAGCGCGACGAGGAGGTCCAGGAGGCCCGCGCGGCTCTCGAACGCCACGGCGCGCTGATGCGCGATGCCACAAGCGCCATGTCGCAGGGTCTCCTGATCCTGCATGACGGTGAGATCATCTTCTCCAACGATGCGCTGTCGCGCATGCTGCAGATACCGGCGGAGATGACGGTGCCCGGCGCTTCATGGCGGGAGATTTTCCGCCTGGCCGCCAGGCGCGGGGATCTCGGCACCTCCGACGAGGCCATGACGACGCTGAGGGCCTGGGAAGAGAGCGTCGCGCTCGGCAAGCCGGTCTCGGCCGCCCTGCATGTCGAAGGCAAGCGCTGGCTTCAGGTGGAGGCTAATCTCACCGGCAGCGATCATTGGCTGGCGGTCTTCACCGACGTCACCGAGATGAAGGACCGCGAGGCCGACCTTACGCGCCTGCTTCACCGGGCCGAGGCGGCCGACCGCGCGAAATCGGAATTCCTTGCCAATATGAGCCACGAGATCCGTACGCCGATGAACGGCGTGCTCGGCATGGCGGAGCTTCTCTCCAAATCGAACCTCGATACGCGGCAGAAGACCTTCGTCGACATCATCGTCAAGTCCGGCAATGCGCTGCTCACCATCATCAACGACATCCTGGATTTCTCCAAGATCGATGCCGGGCAGATGAAGCTCAGGAAGGCGCCCTTCGATCCCGTCGAGGCGATCGAGGACGTGGCGACGCTGCTCTCCTCTTCCGCCGCGGAAAAGGATATCGAGCTCATCGTGCGCGGCGACGCTTCGGTCCGCGATACCGTGATGGGCGATGCCGGCCGCTTCCGGCAGATCGTCACCAATCTGGTCGGCAATGCGGTGAAGTTCACCGAAAAGGGCCATGTCTTCATCGATCTCCACTCCGAGCAGCATGGGCCGGGCGGAGTGATGCTGGCGATCCGCATCGAGGATACCGGCCTCGGCATCCCGGATGACAAGCTGCAATCGGTCTTCGATAAATTCTCCCAGGTCGATTCCTCCTCGACCCGCCGCCACGAAGGCACCGGCCTCGGCCTTGCGATCACCGCCGGCCTGGTCGAACTCTTCGGCGGCAGGATAGAGGTGGAAAGCGAGGTCGGGCGCGGCTCGGTCTTCACCGTGCATCTGCCGTTCGAGGTGGTCAGCGAACGTAGCAGCCCGGCGCTCCTGCCGATCAATACCAGCGGCGCGCGCATCCTCGTCATCGACGACAATCCGGTCAATCGCCGCATCCTCACCGAGCAGCTCGGCATGTGGGGCTTCGATACCTTCGCCGCCGAGGGAGGCGCCGAAGGGCTCGCTATCCTCAACGAGGCGGCGAAGCTCGGCTTCGTGATCGATGCCATCGTGCTCGACTATCACATGCCGGAAATGAACGGCATGGAGGCAGCGGGCCATGTTCGTCGCGACAGCCGGTTCGATGGCGTCGGCATCGTCTTTCTCACCTCCATGGACATGGCGGGTGACGACAGCGCCTTCGCCGCGCTCAACATCCAGGCCCATCTCATGAAGCCGGCGCGCGCCAACCTTCTGCGCAGCACGATCATCGATGTGGTGCGTTCGGTGCGCGCGACACGTCGTGCCCCGGTGCAGGCTCCGCCCGCGCTGCCTGCGGCGACCGGGCCACAGCCAGGCGGCGCGCATTCGACCCCGCCCGTGAAGGCGGTGTCGGCGCTGGACGTGCTGGTCGCAGAGGACAACGACGTCAACCAGATCGTCTTCACGCAAATACTGCAGGCGACCGGCTGGAATTTCATGATCGTCAAGAACGGCGCCGAGGCCGTGGACGCATGGCAGAGGCACGATCCTGCCGTCATCATCATGGATGTCTCGATGCCGGTGATGAACGGTCATCAGGCGACCCAAAGAATCCGCGAGCTGGAGAGGCAGGCCGGCGCCCATGTGCCGATCATCGGCGTGACGGCGCATGCGCTGGAAAGCGATCGGGAGCTCTGCTTCCAGGCCGGCATGGACGATTATCTTTCCAAGCCCATCAGCCCAGAGGCGCTGGAGACGAAGATCCGCAACTGGATCGGCGACGTCGCGAAGTCAGCTCTGCTGTAACAGGCGTGGGGCGCTTTCGCGGGTCCCATTGCCAATGTGAGACCGACGTTATACTATTTTCGCAAAATTAGTATAACTGGGCAGGTGGTGCCGATGAAGCAGATCGACCTCGTCTACAGGACCATGACGGCAGAGCTTGGTCAACGTCTGCTCGATGCTTCATTCCTGGTCGATTTCCCGACCAACGGCCGGTTCGTACCTGTCACGGTCAAAGACCGCCGCTACTGGTACTTCGATACACCCGGCGAAAATGGCAGGCAATCCCGGCGCTATGTCGGACCTGCGGACGACCCCGAAATCTCGCGCCGCGTCGAAGACTTCAAGGCCGTAAAAGATGATGCCCGCGCGCGCCGGAAAATCGTCTCGACGCTGACGCGCGATGCGGGCTTGGTCGCTCCGGATTCATTTACCGGTGATCTGGTCGAGGCTTTGGGGAATGCCGGTCTTTTTCGACTGCGAGCCTGCCTCGTTGGAACGGTCGCTTTCCAGACATACGCGGCCTATCTGGGCGTTCGCCTGCCGATGGCCTCGGTTTTGACGGGCGATGCGGATATCGCGCAGGATTACGCCATTTCTTCCGAGGTCGGGGATAGTCTCCCGCCCATAGGCGAAATCCTTCAATCTATCGATTCCACGTTCAAAGCCGTCCCCCATCTGTCCGGTTCGCCGCGCTCGACGGCTTTCCGCAATTCGAGCGGCTACAGAATTGAATTTTTGACGACGAACCGGGGAAGCGATGAATATGCGGACAAACCGGCGGAAATGCCTGCTCTGGGAGGTGCCGCAGCCGATCCGCTTCGTTTTCTCGATTTCCTGATCTATGAGCCCGTCCGGTCGATTCTGCTGCACAAGAGCGGTGTTCCGGTGATCGTGCCCGATCCCGCGCGATATGCCGTTCACAAGCTCATCGTTGCGGGTCGGCGGCCGAACGATGCCCAAGGCCTCGCAAAACGGCAGAAGGATCTGGCGCAAGCCGCAATCCTCTTCGAAGCGCTTCCGCTCGCCAACATGGGCAATAGCCTGGCCGCTGCGATCGAAGAGGCGATAGACAGGGGAGAGGGGTGGCGGGACGCCATCCGGCACGGGCTGACATTCATGCCGCAAACGGATTGGCCGGCTGTTGAGCCGAAATTCCGCGCGCTGGGATTTGATTTGTAGTTCCCGTTCCGCACCTCCCGAAATCCGGCCTTAGTGGGGCAAAATCGGCCGCTGGAACATTATTTTACTTTAACATGACAGGCCCGGCGGCCGGCCGTAGATTTTCCCGTGAGCTGAATGCTGCCGGCGGCGATCGCCGCGACGCGACAGCATGAGACAGCTTGCCGGAAGCCTGCTTCCGTATTTGGAGGAGACGCGCCATGCGCCGTTTCATCAAGACAGCCACTCTTTCCGTTCTCATGCTATCGTCCGTCATTGGCGGCGCTTATGCCGCCGGTGTCGGGACCGATAATGATTCCAACGACTACTATGTGGGCGCAGACCCGCATGCGGATGCGCTCAATCCGCCGATGCCGCATCCGTCTGCCATGGCGACCTCGGGCATCCACCAGGGCATGGCCGAAAGACCGAGGCTCACGCATATATTGTCGGAGCTGCGTGCCGATGACCGCAGGATCGATAGGCTGAGTACCGTAGCGTCCAGGCCGGTCAGGCATGAGGAGGCGAATATCCGCGCCCAGGCGGTTGCGGTGGCCGACCGGCATGACGGAGTGATCCCGGATCGGAACTATCAGCAGATTCAGCGCGAAATCCACCGGCTTGACCGGGATATCGTTCGGTCGAGCTGAACCTCAAGCCGTCGTCAAGGCTTCCGCGCGTCGGCGGTCTTGACGACGGTTACCCCGATTTCTTCCCGCACAGCATTTCGCGCTTGCCGGCAAAGCCCGGACGGCGCTCCACGATGAAACCCGCCGCCTGCAGGTTGCGGCGCACGAAGCCGGCCGCCGCATAGGTGCCGAACGTGCCGCCGGGCCTCGTCTTGTCATGGATGGTCCGCATCAGCTCGGGCGACCACATGTCCGGATTGCGTGAGGGCGCGAAGCCGTCGAGATACCAGGCGTCGAAACCGGAGAGTGCGGCCGAAACGCCTTCGAGCGCCGGCCCGCAGACGACCGAGAGCCTGGTCTGCCCGTCCGCCTCGA
Source organism: Rhizobium sp. LC145 (assembly GCF_001005825.1). Classification (GTDB taxonomy): domain Bacteria; phylum Pseudomonadota; class Alphaproteobacteria; order Rhizobiales; family Rhizobiaceae; genus Neorhizobium. The sequence goes on along the minus strand of NZ_LBHV01000004.1, from coordinate 78,073 downwards.
TCTCGACTATGCCGGAAGGCGTTTCCGGCCAGGCGGCAACCAGCACCGCCCTTTCCGCATCGATCTCCGGCCAGTGCGAGAGCGCGCGGCCGATATCCTGCCGACCCATCGGGTAGAGCTCGAAGGACATGAAATGCAGGCGGACGCCGGGATCGCGGAACTGCTTCCATTGCCGCCAGGTCTCGCAGAAGTTGAGCCCGGTGCCGAAACCGAGTTCGCCGATCAGGAAGTCTCCACCCGGTGACCGGTCTTGTGCCCACCGTTCCGGCAGGCCGTTTCCGGCGAGGAAGACATGGCCGCATTCCAGCCGTCCGTCGGTGCGGCAATAAAAGTGATCGCCAAATTCCGGCGAATAGGGCATATCGCCCTCATGCCAGTCGAGCTTTGGCGAGCCAGGGTTTTCGGCCTCATTCGTCGCAATATCGGGATCACGGTCTCTCATGGGACATGCGGATAATCCTGCCGGTCTTGCCGGTCAATCTCGATCCCTGCCGCGATCGGCCGATCTCGTCATTATCGGCGGCGGCATCATGGGCCTCTGGGCGGCTGTTATGGCCGAACGGCTCGGCATCGATACGCTTATCGTGGAGGCGGGCCGGCTGGGGCAGGGGGCGAGCGGCGGGCTACTCGGCGCGCTGATGCCGCACATGCCGGACAAGTGGAACGAGAAGAAGCAATTCCAGTTCGATGCGCTGCTTTCGCTTGAGGACGAGATCGCGAAGATCGAGGCCGCGACCGGCATTGCCTGCGGCTATCGCCGCTCCGGGCGGCTGATCCCGCTGCCGAAGCCGCATTTGCGGGAGATCGCGCTCGGCCATTCGGCGGATGCCGAGGCCCATTGGCAGCGGGATGATCGCCGCTTCTTCTGGCATGTGCTCGACCGTCCTTCCGATCCGTCTTGGGTCGATCCGGCCTTTGCGGAGGCCGGGCTCGTTCACGACACGCTTGCTGCCCGCGTGTCTCCGCGCGCGCTGATTTCGGCGCTTGCTGGCTTCCTCAAGACGGCAAGCCATGCCCGCGTGGTGGAGGGGCTCGCGGTGGAGCGGATCGATGCCGCTTCGAACAGGGTGCTTTTCCATGGTGGCGAAAGCCTCGCCTTCGGCTCCTGCATGGTGGCAGCGGGACATCGGTCGTTTCCGCTCATCGAAGCGCTCGGGCCATCGCTGCCGCGCCGCATCGGCCATCCGGTCAAGGGGCAGGCGGCGCTCCTGAAAGCCGACATCGATCCCTCCCTGCCGGTCGTCTTTCTCGGCGGGCTCTATATCGTCCCGCATGAAGGGGGCCTCGTCGCGGTCGGAAGCACCAGCGAGGATGCGTTCGAAAGCGAAACCGGCACGGATGCCAGGCTCGACGAGCTTCTCGACCGCGCGCGGGCGCTATCGCCGGCACTTAAGGATGCGCCGGTGGTCGAGCGCTGGGCGGGACTGCGCCCGAAGGCGATCGGCCGCGACCCCATGGTCGGGCCGCATCCCGATCACCGCCAAGTGATCGCGCTCACCGGCGGCTTCAAGGTGAGCTTCGGGCTGGCGCACCGGCTTGCGGATGCCGCGCTTTCCGCCGTTAAGGGCCGCGATACGGGACTTCCCCTGTCATTTTCCCTGGAAAATCATCTCGCTGCCGCTTCCCGCTAGGCGCGCAAATCGCAACTTTCCGTCGTCAATCTGTCACGCAAATCACGTACCTCCCTTCGCAGGATTGATGAGCAATGCGTGAAATACAGAGTTGCGGAAGGAAGCACGGGAAGTTGACGCATGCGCTATGCCATTCATTTCACGCCTCCGGTTCACGATCCGCTCGCGGTCGCCGCGGCCGAGTGGCTTGGCCGTAACGCCTTTTCGGGCGAGGCCGTCGAGCCGCCGCCGATCCGCGACATCGGCCTACACGACGTGGCCTTCAATACCGCGCTGCCTCGCCGCTATGGCTTCCACGCCATGCTGAAGGCGCCGTTCCGTCTGGCGCCCGGCGTCACGGAGCCGGCGTTGCTTCGCCACCTCATGCGCTTTGCCGGCAGCCATCGTCCGTTCGAACTGCCGAAGCTGGAGGTTGCGCGGCTCGGCAATTTCTTCGGGCTCGCCCCCGTCATGCCAAGTACCGCCATGCATTTCCTGGCGGCGGCCATTGTCCAGGAATTCGACGTGTTCCGCGCGCCACTGACCGAGGTAGAGATGGAATGCTGCGATCCGGACAGCCTCTCCGCTTCGCAGTTCACCAACCTGCATCGCTGGGGCGATCCGCATGTCATGGATGAGTTCCGTTTCCACATGGCCTTGACCGGGCCTCTTTCCGGCGCCGACATACCGCGCTTCGAGCGGGCCCTGCGGGGGCATTTCGATCCGTTGCTGACGAGGCCGGTGGAGATCGCCAATCTGGCGCTCTTCGTGGAGGAGGAGCCGGGCGCGCCCTTCCTCGTGCATTCCCTGCACCCCATGGGGCGGGTGGCGGCGCGCCGGATCGCTTGATCCGGCTTGTCCGTCACTTTTGTTCAAGAGGCGGCAGCGCCGTCGTGCTATGCTGCCTTCATGCAGAACGTCTCTCAGGAACAGGCCGCCGATTTCATGCCGCTTGCGCGAGCGGAAAAGACCCGCTTCTGGCGTGACCGCCGTTTCCACGGCATGGAATGCCTGACAGCGACCTTCCTGACGCATGAATTCGCCCCGCACGCGCATGATACGCTCAGCATCGGAGCGATCGAGAGCGGCAGCCAGATTGCCACCATCCGCGGCGCCCGCGAGAATTCCGGACCCGGCGATCTCTATCTCATCAATCCGGGCGAGATCCATGACGGGGCACCCGCCGGCGGCGGTTACCGCTATCGGATGATCTATCCCGATATGGCGCTCTTCCGGGAAATCCTGGAGGAGGTCACCGGCCGCTCCTTCCATGGCACGCCCGCCTTCGGCAGGCAGATCCTGCACGACCAGCCGCTTGCCGATGCCTTCCTGAAAGCCCACCGGATGCTGGAAGAGGGGGCGGGAGCGCTCGAGACCGGCCAGGGCATGTATATGGTGCTGGCGGCCATGTTCCAGCGGCACGGCAGCTCCATCATCGTTCCGGTCGATACTTCGGAGCGTTCGGCCATCCGCCGGGCACGCGATTACCTGATGGAGAACTATGCGTCCGACATCGGGTTGGAGGAGCTTGCCGCCGTCGCGGGACTCAGCCGCGCGCATCTCATCCGCGCCTTCCGCAAGGAATTCCACATCACCCCGCATGCCTTCCTCACCGATATCCGCATCCGCAAGGCGCGGCGAATGCTGGGCGGCGGAGCGCCTCCGGCCGAAGTCGCGCTCGAATGCGGCTTCGCCGACCAGCCGCATTTCACCCGCCACTTCAAGGCGCGCACGGGGCTGACGCCCGGCCAGTATCGCGCCGGATAGCCGGGGTCACTCCCACGTCACTTTCGTTCAAGACGCACCCTCCGATGCGATCTATCACCCTTGCTCGATTGGAGATCAGCCTACCGGTTTGGGGGAGTTTGCGAGGAACGTTTCACCTCCCCCTCAAGGGGAGGGTGTCGGCGCCACCTTCTCCCGCTTGGAGGAAGCGGATAGGTTGCGAGCCTTCTACTTGCCTCTCCCGTCGGGTGAGGGGGCTGGTGCATTCTGGAAATCAAGGCTTTGACGTGAGTAGACATATAAGACAAGAATTCCTCGGTGGCATGCGGGCGATTGCGCCGCTGATCGCCGCCGTCATCCCGATCGGGCTCGTCTTCGGCGCGCTCGCTGCCACCAAGGCGCTTTCGCCGCTGGAAACCGGCCTCATGAGCGCGCTGGTGTTTGCCGGCGGTTCGCAATTCGTGGCCATGGATATCTGGACCCATCCGGCCTCCTGGACGGGAGTGGGTTTTGCCGCACTCCTGGTCAACATCCGCCACGTGCTGATGAGCGCTTCGCTGGCGACGAAAATGGAAGCCTTCGGCCCGCGTTCCCGCTATCTCGCCATGCTGTTCCTCGCCGACGAGATATGGGCCATGGCGGAGTTCCGCGCCGGGGTGGCTCGTCTCACGCCTGCGTGGTTTGCGGGTCTCGTCGCTCCCTTCTATCTTGCCTGGGTGCTTTCCGCCCTTGCCGGGGCAACGCTCGGCGCCTTCCTCGGCGATCCGGTGGTGCTCGGCCTCGACTTCGCCTTTCCGGCCGTCTTCATCGTGCTGGTCATCGGTTTCTGGAAAGGACCGGAGACGGGCGCGGTCCTGCTCGCGAGCGGTGCCGCCGCCGTCGTCACGCAGCATTTCGTGCCCGGCGTCTGGTATATCGCCGCCGGTGCGCTGGCCGGCCTGCTGACGGCGCTCGTGAGCGGCAGCCGCCGGGCGGAGGTGACGCCATGACGCTCGATTTCGCCACGCTTCTCGCGATCCTCGCCATGGCTGTCGCCACCATGCTCACCCGCGTGAGCGGCCTTTTCCTCATCCGCCATGTGTCGCTCGAAGGCAGCCGCCGCAAGGCGATCGAATCGATCCCGCCCGCCGTATTGATGGCGGTGGTGGCGCCCACGGCCTTCGCCACCGGAATTGCCGAAACGCTTGCCTGCGCGGTGACTGCTTTTGCGGCATTCCGCCTGCCGATGCTCGTTTCGGTGGCGCTCGGCGTCGCCTCGGTCGCCATTCTTCGCGCTGTCGGCGTCTAATGGTCTTTGCTCTCGACATTCGGCGAGACGGTGCGCTACCGTCATGCGGAACTTTCGAGGTGGTTTGATGCTGTCAAAAGATTACCCGCGCGATCTCGTCGGCTATGGCCGCTCCATCCCCGATCCGAAATGGCCCGGCGAGGCGCATATCGCCGTGCAGTTCGTCATCAACTACGAGGAGGGGGGCGAGAGCTGCATTCTGGATGGCGACCCCGCCTCGGAATGCCTCCTTTCAGAGATCGTCGGGGCGGCACCCTGGGCGGGCCAGCGCAATCTCAACATGGAGTCGATCTACGAATACGGTTCCCGCGCCGGCTTCTGGCGGCTCTGGCGCCTGTTCACCGAACTCAAGGTACAGGCGACGGTCTATGGTGTGACGCTTGCCATGGCGCGCAATCCGGAAGCGGTCGCCGCCATGAAGGAAGCGGGCTGGGAGATCGCCAGCCACGGCTATCGCTGGCTGGAATACAAGGATTTTCCGGAGGATTTGGAACGCCGGCATATCTTGGACGCCGTGCGGCTGCACACCGAGCTTACGGGCGAACGGCCCTACGGCATCTACCAGGGCAAGCCTTCGGCCAATACTCTGCGGCTTGTCCAGGAGGAAGGGGGCTTCCTCTACTCCTCGGACTCCTATGCGGACGATCTGCCCTATTGGGTGCCGGGAGTTGATGGGAAACCTTTCCTCATCATTCCCTATACGCTGGAAACCAACGACATGCGTTTCGCCACGGCGCAGGGCTTCAACACCGGCGAGCAGTTCTTCACCTATCTGAAGGATGCCTTCGACGTGCTCTACAGGGAGGGTAGGGAAGGCAGTCCGAAGATGATGTCTATCGGCCTCCACTGCCGTCTCGTCGGCCGGCCGGGCCGAGCCGCGGCGCTCCGCCGCTTCATGGAATACGTGCTTTCCCACGACAAGGTCTGGATCCCCCGGCGCATCGAGATCGCCCGCCACTGGCACGAGCATCACAAGCCGGAGGAGCGGATTTGAGCGCGCGCGGCGATTTCATCGAGAAGTTCGGGGGCGTTTTCGAGCATTCTCCCTTCATCGCCGAGCGGGCCTATGATGCGGGGCTCATGCTCGTGCCGCTGCGGGCGAAAAGCGTGCACGCCGCGCTGATCTCGATCTTCCGCATGGCGAGCCGCGAGGAACGGCTCGGCGTATTGAGAGCCCATCCGGATCTTGCGGGCAGGCTCGCGATCGCCGGCGAGCTTACCGAGGACAGCCGCAAGGAGCAGGCCGGCGCCGGCCTCGATCGCCTGAGCGCGGAAGAACATGCCCGCTTCACTGAACTCAACAAAGCCTATACGGAGAAATTCGGCTTTCCCTTCATCATCGCCGTGAAGGGGCTCACGAAGGACGATATTCTGGCCGCCTTCGAACGCCGCATCCACAGCAGCGCCGAGGAAGAGTTCGAGACCGCCGCCGCCCAGGTGGAAAGGATCGCGCTCCTGCGCCTGCAGTCGCTGCTTCCGGAGACCTGACCGAGACTTTCCAGGCTCAATAGCGCCAAGGCATGGGTTCTTTCCTCTGCCCCGCCGCTGGCTTATATTGACGGCATCAGGAGTGATGCCGTCATGAGACCGTCGGAAGTGCTGGAGAAGAACAGGGAGGCGATCCGCGAAGCGACCAAGCGCTTCAAAGCGGCGAACCCGCGCGTCTTCGGCTCGGTCGCCCGCGGTGAGGACGGGCCGGACAGCGATATCGACATTCTCGTGGATGCGCTGCCGGGAGCGACGCTGTTCGATCTCGGCGGGCTTCAGGACAGCCTTGAAACGCTGCTGAAGGTGAGGGTGGACGTCGTGACATCCGGCGGGTTGAAGCCATCCATTCGGGACCGGATACTGTCGGAAGCGACCGCGATATGAATGCGGATCGATTGCACGAATATCTGGATCAGATGCGATCTGCTGCGATCCAAGCGGGGAAATTCCTGGAGGGCATGGACCGCGAGGCATTTCTTGCCGATTTGCGCACGCAGATGGCAGTTTCGATGACTCTGGTGCTCATTGGCGAGGCAGCTTCCAGAATCATGACGCTGCATCCGGAGTTTCCTGTTGAACATCCCGAAATCCCCTGGGCAAAGATGAGGGGAATGCGCAATTTCGTGGCCCATGATTACTATAACGTGGAACTCCCGATCGTCTGGGATACGGTGAAGACCGCTATCCCCGATTTGGTTTCCCAACTCGATTCTCTGCGCCACTGGCGCGCCCAAGGCGAATGACGTGACTGAATATCTTGAAATCAAGCCTCTCTCCAAGGAGGCCTTTGCGCCTTTCGGCGATGTCATCGAAACCGATCCCGCCAAGATGCGGCTCATCAATAACGGAACCACCGAGCGCTATCATGCGCTGGCCGAACCCGTCGTCATCGGCGAGCCCGTCCGGCTGATCTTCAACATCTTCCGCAGCCAGCCGAGGCTGTTTCCCTACGAGATCGGGATGATGGAGCGGCATCCCTATGCCAGCCAGAGCTTCACGCCGCTTTCGGGCCGACTATTCCTCGTTGCCGTTTCGGACGATGAAGAGGGCAGGCCGGGCAAGCCGCAGGTTTTCCTCCTCGGGCCGCATCAGGGTGTGAATTACTTCCCGAACGTTTGGCACCATCCGTTGATGGCGCTTGGCGCCGTCAGCGATTTCCTCGTGGTGGACCGGGACGATCCGGCCGCCAATTACGAGGAATACTTCTTCCCGTCACCCTATCTCATCGCGGAGCCCAAGCCATGACCGGCCTCACCACCCATGTCCTGGACACCGCGAAGGGCAGGCCCGCCGAGGGCCTGAAGATCGATCTCTACCGGTTGAGTGGCGAGATCCGCGAGAAGGTAGCGACGGTCACCACCAATTCCGACGGCCGCGTCGACGGCGGTCCTATCCTCGTTGGCGAGACTTTCATCGCCGGCGAATACGAACTCGTCTTCCATGCGGGCGATTATCTGAGGGCCGGCGGCGCCGAGCTTCCGCAGCCTGCCTTCCTCGACGTCATCCCGATCCGCTTCGGCATCGCCGACACCACGGCGCATTACCACGTGCCGCTGCTTCTTTCGCCCTACGGCTATTCGACCTATCGGGGAAGCTGATGCGCTTTGCAGCGATTGCCGACATTCACGGAAACTGCGCGGCCCTTCGGGCGGTGCTTGCCGATATCCAAAGCCTCGGCATCGGCGATATCGTCAATCTCGGCGATTGCTTGAGCGGTCCGCTGGAAGCGGCGCGGACGGCCGATCTCCTCATGCCGCTCGATCTCCTTACCGTGCGCGGCAATCATGACCGCTATCTCATCGAGACGCCTGCCGGGGAACTTGCGCTTTCGGATGCTCACGCCCATGCGCAGCTCGCGCCTCGTCATCTGGATTGGCTGCGCAAACTGCCTTTCAGCGCGGTCTTTCGGGATGAAGTCCTCCTCTGCCACGCGACGCCCAAGGGCGACGATGTCTACTGGCTGGAAGAGGTCTCTCCCGAAGGGCATGTCTTCCTCAAGTCTCTCGAGGAGATCGATGCATTGGCGGAAGGTGTCGAGCAACCGCTCATTCTCTGCGGCCACAGCCATGTTCCGCGCGCGGTACAGCTTTCGGATGGCCGGCTGATCGTCAATCCCGGCAGCGTCGGCTGCCCTGCCTATGACGACGATACGCCTTATTACCACAAGGTGGAGGTGGGGCACGGCATGGCCTCCTATGCGGTTCTGGAGAAGACCTCATCCGGCTGGGTGCCGCAGTTCCGCAACGTGAGCTACGACCATATGGCGATGTCTCGCCTTGCGGCCGCCAACGGCCGTGCGGACTGGGCGATGGCGCTTGCGATCGGGCGGGTCGGATAAGGCCACGTTTCCACTGAACGAGGTCCGATCGAAACTTTTCGGAAAGTTTTCGGCGGCGATACTCTGGCCGATTCGACAGGAGATCGACAATGGCCAGGTCCGGCTCGAAGGGCACACGCAGGAAAAGCGGTAGCAGGCGTTCCGCATCGGGAAAGTCGCGCTCGTCGCTGCTGCCCTGGTTGGCGGCGCTCGTCGTCGTGGCGGGCGGCATCGCGGCCTATGACAATTCTCGGGAAGTCCGACGGTTCTTCAACGGCTTCGGCAGCGGCAAGCCCCAGGAAACGGCCGTGCGGAAAACGCCGAACCATCCCGTGCCGCCGAAGCCCGTTCCCGCTCGTCCGGTCTCCGCCAGCCGTTCCACGGCCGAGGCTGCGCCCGTTCCGCCGGCGCCCATCCCTTCCGCGCCCGTCAGGCAGGTCGCAGCGCTCGTGCCGCCGCAGCCGATCGCCAAGCCGGATGCCGTCGAACCGAGGGACACGACGCCCAAGGAGGCGGTGATGAGGCCGGGCGACGGTCTTTCGGGCGCCTATCAGGCGAAATTCTACCTCTGCGGCACGGCCAAGCAGGACGACTGCGTCGTCTCCGCCGACCGTTTCGTCTTCCATGGCCAGAAGATCCGCCTTGTCGGCATCGAAGTGCCCGACATCAAGAAGCCGCGCTGCGAGGCCGAGCGCATCAAGGCAAGCGATGCGGAACTCAGGGTCCGCGCCTTCCTCGATGCCGGCCCCTTCGAACTCGTCACCTGGCAGGGCAATAACGAGGAGGTCGACGGCCACAAGCTGAGGCAGGTCACCCGCAACGGCATGTCGCTGGCGGATATCCTCGTGCGCGAGGGACTAGCCCGCAGGCCCGGCAGCAAGGCCGGCTGGTGCTGAGCGTATAGCTCAATTCATGCCGCCGAATCGCGCTCGATTTCGTGGCGAGCCGCGCGCGCGAGAAAGCCGGAGCGGGATAGGCCGCGCTCCGATGCGTAGGCATCGATCCGCTCCAGGATGTCTTCGGGCAGCGTAACGTTGATGCGCACGGCCTTCGACGTGGGCGTCTTGAGCGTAACCAGGATTGCCACCGCTTCTCGATTGAGGGCGTCGGCCATCACGCCTTCGAGGCTCGAAGCTTCGGGGATCGCTTCGCCGTCCTCGATCATGCCTTCGACGTGGAAGGCGAGCGCTTCCTCGGCCATGCGCCGGGCTTCGTCAAGACTCGAACCAGCCGTCACGACACCCGGAAAGTCAGGGAACGAGACGCCGAAATCGCTGTCCGCATCCTTGTGAATCAAGCCGATAAAATTTGTCATGACAGCTTCAGCCCGGATTGTTTCTCTATGCTGCGCAGCGTGCCGATCGGCATATCGCGTTTCGGATGCGGCACGGTTACACGGCCCGGTTTCGTCGGGTGCTTGAACTGGGCGTGGCTACCTTTCCGGTTCACCTCGAACCAGCCATCCTTCCGCAAGGCCGCGATAACCTCCGTGCTTTTCATGTCAGATATTGTGCGTACTTATACACACTGTCAAGGTGCGTGAACGAGCGCTCAAAACCGCATATCCGCAATGATTCCCCGATCCACGGCCTGGATATCCCGCTTGCCGCAAAGCGCCATGGTGATGTCCATCTCCTTGCGGAGAATTTCGAGCGTCGTGGTGACGCCGAGCTTGCCCATCGCGCCGAGGCCATAGAGGAAGGGGCGGCCGATATAGGTGCCGCGCGCGCCGAGCGCCACGGCCTTCAGCACGTCCTGCCCGGAGCGGATGCCGCCGTCGAAATGTACCTCCGTCCGGTCGCCAACGGCGTCGACGATCCTCGGCAGCATGCTGATGGAGGAGAGGGCGCCGTCGAGCTGCCGCCCGCCATGGTTCGAGACGATAATCGCGTCAGCCCCGGTATCGGCTGCCGCGCGGGCGTCTTCCTCATCGAGAATTCCCTTGATGATGAGCTTGCCGCCCCAGAGCTTCTTGATCCACTCGATATCCTTCCAGGAAAGCCGGGGATCGAATTGCTCGGCCGTCCAGGCGCCGAGCGAGGAAAGGTCGGAGACATTCTTGGCGTGGCCCACGATATTGCCGAAGCCGCGCCGCTTCGTCTGCAGCATGGTGAGGCACCATTTCGGCCGGGTGGCGAGCTGGATGGCGTGATTGAGCGTCCATTTCGGCGGGGCCGAGAGGCCGTTGCGCAGGTCCTTGTGGCGCTGGCCGAGGATCTGCAGGTCGGCGGTGACGACGAGCGCCGAGCATTTCGCCGCCTTGGCGCGCTCGATCAACCCCTCCACGAAGGCGCGATCCTTCATCACGTAGAGCTGGAACCAGAAAGGCCTGGAGGTGACGGAGGCGACATCCTCGATCGAGCAGATGCTCATGGTCGAGAGCGTGAAGGGCACGCCGAACTCTTCGGCCGCCTTGGCGGCCAGCATCTCGCCGTCGGCATGCTGCATGCCGCACATGCCGGTCGGCGCCAGCGCCACCGGCATGGAGACCGGTTCGCCGATCATCGTGCTGGCGAGCGAGCGGTCCGTCATGTCGACGAGCACGCGCTGGCGCAGCTTGATCTTCGAAAAATCCTCCTCGTTGGCGCGATAGGTGCCTTCGGTCCAGGCGCCGCTATCGGCATAGTCGAAGAACATCTTGGGTACGCGGCGCTGGGCAAGGGTCTTGAGGTCGGCGATGGTAAGCGGCTTGGACATGAGGCGGGATTTCCAGGATGGGCAGTGTATACCTTCAACTAACACGAAATTTTCGTTACGGTCACCGAAAATTACGCGGGTATTTGCGAAGGCCCCCGGTCCAAGGAAGGCGGGCGGCAGGTGCTTGCTGACGCCCGTCGGTCAAGCCATTGTCAGGGAATCAGCAGCAGACTTCCCGCCACTTTACCGCTTTCCAGGGCCGCCTGAGCTTTAGCGGCCTCCCGCAACGGATATTCGCCGGCAATCGTCGCGACGATGCCTTGCTTCATGGCCGCGATGGCGGCTTCCGCCGCTTCCCGGTAATTGGAAGTCTCTGCCACATAGGCCATAACGCTTGGCCGCGAGAGCGATTTTCCGGGCCGAAGCTCGTCCACGGAAAGAGGCGGGATAGGCCCGGCCGCCTGGCCGATCGAAGCCGCCATGCCGAAGGGCCGCACACAGTGGATCGTCTTCACGAGCATGTCTCCGCCGATCCCGTCATAGGCGACATGCACCCCCTTGCCATTTGTCAGCGCCCTGACCTCGGAAACGATGTCGGCATTGCGCCCGACGATGAGGTGATCGGCGCCGTGCGAGCGGGCGAACTCGGCCTTTTCGGGCGAGCTGACGGTGCCGATGACGGTCGCGCCGAGATGCTTTGCCCAACGGGTGAGAATGGTGCCCAGGCCGCCGGCGGCCGCATGGATCAGGATCACCGTTCCGGCCTCCACCGGATAGGTTTTGTGGAGCAGCATGTAGGCGGTCATGGTTTTCAGGAGCGAAGCGGCCGCAATCTTCGAGGAGAGATCTGCGGGAAGGGGAATTGCCCTTGCCGCCGGCAGCAGCCGCTTCGAGGCATAGGCGCCTCCCGGAGTGCCGCCATAGACGATGCGGTCGCCGGGCTTCACGGTCTCGACGGCGGCGCCGACCGCCTCAACCACGCCGGCTGCCTCTGCACCCAGAATGGCGGGATAGGAGGGCAGCGCATAGGTGCCGTTGCGGTGGTAGATATCGAGAAAATTTATGCCGATCGCCTCGTGCCGCACGAGGATTTCGTTTTCGCCCGGCTGCAATTCGGGCTGTTCGGAAACCTGGAACTTGTCCACGCCGCCCGGTGAAAGAAGTGATACCGCGATATCCGTCATCGTCGTCTCCATAACTGATCGATGGCGGATGATGCGCGATGGCATGTTGTTTGGAAATTCCCTATAGTTCGCCAATGGATGTGAAAAATCTAACAAAGCTCGATTGGGATAACTTACGCTATTTCCTCGCGCTCGCGACGAGCGGCACCCTTCTCGGGGCCGCTCGCAGCCTCGGGGTTGAGCACGCGACAGTCGGGAGGCGTGTATCGCTTCTCGAAGATCAGTTGCGGATGAAGCTGATCGACCGAAGAGGCCGCAGAATCCAGTTGACCGCGGAAGGCGAGCGGATCGCCGCCATGGCCCGGCGCATGGGTGACGAGGCGCTGGCGATCGAGCAGGCAAGGCTGAGCGGGGAACGGCTCGCGGGCACGGTGCGCATCAGCGCGCCGCCGGCGCTATCGACCTTCCTGCTCGCGGAGCCGATCGTAAGGCTACGCCGCCTTCATCCCGATATCGACATCGTCCTGGCAGGTGAAAAACAATATGCCTCGCTCAACCGCCGCGAGGCGGATATCGCGGTCAGGCTCGCCCGGCCGGAGCAGGGGGAGTTGACGATCACCCGCCTCGGCGGCGTCACCTTCAATTTCTATGCCGCGCCGTCCTATCTCGCCGAGACGACGAAGGAGGCGTGGAGCTTCATCTCCTATGGCGGCGACATGGAGAACTCCCCGCAATATCAAAGGCTGATAGAGGTGGCCGCCGGCCGCCGCATTGGCATCAAGGCCTCCACCTTGGAATTCCAGCTCGCCGCCGCAAGGGCGGGCGGCGGCATTGCGATCCTGCCGGATTTCATCGTCGGTGACGAGGCCGGCCTCGTCCGGGCGACCGATGAGGAGGAGCCGGTGACGCGCGATATCTGGCTGGTCGTCCACTCGGACATCCGCGACGTGCCGATCATCCGCGCGGTGATAGACGTCATCAAGGGATAGGCGAACCTCCTTGAAGGCTCGTCAAAGCGCAATAGCGATGAGGAGCAGTATCAGACCGAGCGTGGCCGCCACGGCGCGCAGAACATGGGATTTCTCCCAGCGGTCGCGCTGGATCGTCCAGTCCGCCCCGGCATCGGCTAGCGAGGCGCCGGTGTCGAAGAAACGCCCCGCGGCAGTGGAAAGCTTCGTATCCTTCAGCCAGAACTTGTTGACCGGCTGGGTCATCAGCCAAAAGATCGCCTGCATCGCAGCGAGCGCCAGAAAGGCTCCGCCGACGAGCCAGAATTTCGTGGTTCCGGTCGGGATCGTGAAAAGCAGGAGCAGGGTGGCGACGATACTCGCCGCCTCAAGGGCGCCGCCGATCGTGAAGCCCGGATAATAGATCGTCTGAACGGCGAGATAATGCTCCTTGTCGAGCCGCAGCTTGCCCGGCAGTTCCGCCGCGTGCGCGAGGGCAAAGCTCATCGCGATCGCAGCCAAAAGCGCTGCCAGCACTTCCAGAAAGACAACCATGATGGTTCCTCCCTTGAACCGATGAGACTGCAACTCACCGAAGGGGCGCGGGTTCCATCAGGCGGGATCTGCTTCGGTGCGGATGGGTTTCAGCTCAATCATGGGCGTTACGTTTCATCGCCTTGCCCGCCACATAGGTTTCCACCACCGCGCGGTCGTCGCCCATGGTCTGCAGCAGGAAGAGCTCTTCCGGCAGCGTGGTGATGGTTTCCATGCGAAGCCGCATGGCCGGCGTGGAGGCGGCGTTCAACACGACGAGGTCGGCGGCGCTGCCCGCATCCAGCGTGCCGATATCGTCCGCCATGCCGAGCGCCTCGGCATTGCCGCGGGTCATCAGATAGAAGCTTTCGAGCGGGTTCAGCCGTTCGCCCAGGAGCTGCTGTATCTTGTAGGCTTCGTCCATTGTCTTCAGCATCGAATAGCTCGATCCGCCGCCGATATCGGTTGCGACCGCCACTCTGACCGGTTTCTCGCGCCGCATCAGCGCCTTCATCGGGAAGAGGCCGGAGCCGAGGAAGAGGTTGGAGGTGGGGCAGTGGACGGCAACGCTGCCTGCCTCCGAAAGCGCATCCGCCTCACGGTCGGAGAGATGGATCGCGTGGCCGAGCAGCGTCTTCGGCCCCAACAGGCCGTAATGGGCGTAGATGTCCGTATAGTCCCGCGCCTGCGGATAAAGCTCGCAGGTATAGCGGATCTCCTCGTGGTTCTCGGACAGATGGGTCTGGATGAAGAGGTCCGGAAATTCCTCCGCCAGCGCCTGGGCGGCCTTCATCTGCGCCGGCGTGGAGGTGATGGCGAAACGCGGCGTGATGGCGACGTGGTTGCGGCCCTTGCCGTGCCATTCGGCGATCACCGCGCGGGTTTCGTCATAGCCCATTTCCGGCGTATCGAGCAGGCCCTGCGGCGCATTGCGGTCCATCATCACCTTGCCGCCCACCATGCACATGCCGCGCCTCAGCGCCTCTGCGAAGAAGGCGTCGGCCGAGCTCTTGTGGACGGTGCAATAGGCGGCCGCAGTGGTCGTGCCGTGCCGGATGAGCTCGTCATAGAAATGGCTGGCAATGCGGGCGGCATGCGCGCTTTCCACGAAGCGGCACTCTTCATGGAAGGTGTAGGTGTTCAGCCATTCGAGCAGGCTGCCGGCATAGGAGGCGATCACCTGCATCTGTGGAAAATGCAGGTGCATGTCGATGAGGCCAGGCAGTATCAGGTGCGGCCGGTGGTCGATCTCCTCGATCTCCTCCGGGGCCTTCTCCTTGACGCTCGCGTAATCTCCCGCGGCGATGATTCTGCCGTCCTCGATCAGCAGCGCGCCGTCGCTCTCGTAGAGATAGCTCTCGCTATCGGTGAGGGAGAGGGGAGCGCGCTTGAAGGAGAGCAGGCGGCCGCGGAGGAGAAGTTGGGTCATTCGGATATCGCGCTTTCATACCAGGCAGTGAGGAGCCTGCGTTCCTCCGGCGAAATGCCGGTGACGTTGCCGGGAGGCATCGCATGGCTCAGACCCGCCTGGATATAGATTTCCCGGGCGTGCGCGGCAATCTCCTGGTCGGTTTCCAGCTTCACGGATTTCGGGGTGAAGGTGATGCCTTCATAGACCGGCTCGGCCGAATGGCACATGGAACAACGGGAAAGCACCACGTCCTTCGCCGCGCCGAAATGCGCATTGGAGGCGAATTGCTGCTGGAGCGGGGTCAGGGAGGAGGTTTCGGCTTCGCCGGTCAGCACCTTCGGAACGGTCGAAAGCCACATGATGACGATGAAGATCAGCAGCGTCGCGAGCCAGGTCCAGGTGGGCCTGCCTTTCCGCGCATGGGTGGTGTTGAACCAGTGCCGGATCGTCACGCCCATCAGGAAGACGAGGGCGGCGATCACCCAGTTGAAATGGGTCGCGAAGGCCAGCGGATAATGGTTCGACAGCATGAAGAAGATGACGGGCAGCGTCAGGTAGTTGTTGTGGAGCGAGCGCTGCTTGGCGATGACGCCATATTTCGGGTCCGGCGTGCGGCCGGCGATCAGGTCCGCAACCACC
This sequence comes from Rhizobium sp. LC145, assembly GCF_001005825.1. GTDB lineage: Bacteria > Pseudomonadota > Alphaproteobacteria > Rhizobiales > Rhizobiaceae > Neorhizobium. The sequence continues at coordinate 62,353 of NZ_LBHV01000004.1, read as the reverse complement.
ACCTTCTGGTTCGGGATGATGATGAAGAAGACGTTGGCCGACATGATCGTGGCGGTGAAGGCGCCGAGGTGCAGGAAGGCGGCGCGGCCGGAAAACACCTGCGTATAGCCCCAGGCCATGGCGACTAGCGCCACATAGAGAACGGCCATCAGGCCCCAGGTATTTCTCCCGATCGGGGATTTGCAAAGCTGGTCGTAGAAGACCCAGCCGATCGCCAGGGAGCCGATGGAGATGGCGATCGCCTGCCATTGGGTCAGGTCCATCACCGTCCTGTCGATCAGGAAGAGGTCGGCGCCGCCGTAATAGACGATGGCCAGCATCAGGAAGCCGGAAAGCCAGGTCATGTAGCTTTCCCATTTGAACCAGGTGAGATGCTCGGGCATCTGGGCCGGCGCCACCAGGTATTTCTGGATGTGGTAGAAACCGCCGCCGTGGACCTGCCATTCCTCGCCATAGGCGCCCGGCGGCAGATGCGGCCGCTTCACCAGCCCGAGGTCCAGAGCGATGAAATAGAAGGACGAGCCGATCCAGGCGATCGCGGTGATGACGTGCATCCAGCGCGCCGCAAAGGACAGCCATTCCCAGGCCACGGCATATTCATACATTCAGGTCCCCTTTTTCTTCCCCCGGCCACTTTGCGAAAAAATCCGTTGTGAGGGAAGGGACAACCGTGCGCGGCAAGTTTGTTCCCGCGGCCATGGAACCCGGAGAGCTTCGATCAAGTTATCTTGGCTGAATATGCTTCCTTGTGCATCGCGGCATTCGGAATTAGTCGGCTAAGCCGACTCAGGCTATGATGGCAATGCAAGCAGCCGGTGCCCGGCGAGTATTGCAGGTTCACCGGTGGTGTATTCATCAACGGAGAATGAGTTAATGCGCAATATTACGATGATTACGATGATTGCGTATGCGTCATGTGTGGGTTCCTCCCAAGCCCACGACGCTAAGTCCGGTTGGAAATACGATGGTTTCTGCTGTAATGGCAACAATCATACTGGCGATTGCCAGATGATACCGACGAAGAACGTCAAGGTTACCAAAGGCGGCTATGAAATATCGCTCGGACCGGGCGACCACCGGCTCGTGACGCGACATCACAACTTCAGCCTTCCGCAGAGCGAAGCCCGCCGTTCCAAGGACGAGGACTACCACCTCTGCCTCTACCCCACGGAGGATACGCTGCGCTGTTTCTATGCGCCGGACATGGGATTTTGAGTTTCAATCTCCGAAGGTCGGCAAGGTTTTCCGGATGAATTCGCGAAAGGCGCGGATCTTCGGGGAGTTTCGGCGGCTTTCGGGATAGACGAGCCAATAATGGCTTCCCTCGTCGCTGAGGATATCGAACGGCTGGATCAGCCGCCCGAGCGCCACGTCATCGGCGTAGAATTCCGGTTTGAGAATCGCCACGCCGTGGCCCGCGATTGCCGCTGCCGCTTCGATCGCCTGCGCGCCCATGCGGCTGCTCGGACGCCCGCCGAGATCGACATCGGGCATGCCGGCTGCGGAAAACCACATCGGCCACCAGGGATCGCCGGGATCGATGATCCGCAGTTTCAAGAGGTCGGCGGGGGTGTTGATGCCGCCTATGCTCGCCGCAAGCTCCGGACTCAGCATCGGGGTGAAATGGCTCTTCATCAGGAAATGCGCCTTGAGGCCCGGCCATTCTCCCTTGCCGGTGCGGATCGCCACATCCGCTTCCGTCTTTGAAAAATCGATGAGCGTTTCGGATGTCTCCAGCCTTACCGCGATCGTCGGGTTTTCAAGCTGGAACGAGCCGATATGGCGGGCCAGCCAGCGGGAGGCGAAGGTCGCGGTCGAATGGATGAGGAGCGTCCCTTCGGATGCCTCCCGCAGATTGCCGAGCGCGTCGCGCAGCATCTCGAAGGCTTCCGTCACCCTCGGCGCCAGCCGCTCGCCCGCTTCCGTGAGGCTCACCTGCCTTGGCCGACGCAGGAAGAGCGGCTCGCCGACATTCTCCTCCAGAAGCTTGATCTGATAGCTCACGGCCGTCTGGGTGAGGCCGAGCTCGTCGCCCGCCTTGGTGAAGCTCCTGTAGCGGGCCGCGGATTCGAACACGCGAAGCGCATTCAGCGGGAACTGTTTCGACATCTTCATGCATGAATCCTCTTTATGCATGCAGACGGTTATTCGATTGGATATCCGTCGTTTTCGGGAGCACCTTAAGCCTACAAGGATCAAATTGAAACGGGGTTATGCCCCGCCTGGAGGCTACGATGTTTTCGATTGGTTTTCTGCCCCTGCAACGGCTTTGGCCGAGGCTCGACCTGATGGCGCTCTTCGGCAATAGGCGTCCCGCCGCCGCCAATCGCCTTGATCTCGAGGAAATGCCCGATTCCTGGAAGCGCGATCTCGGGTTCATGGACGGGCGCGATCCGCGCGGACCGGCCAAGAGTGATCACTTCCGCGCCGCGGACTTTATCCATACGAGGCGGAATCTCTAAGCCGCGGGCGGGGTCTCGACAGTCTTGCCTTGCATTTCCAGATCCCGCGCAAGGGCCTGCTGAATCCAGGCGTGAAAGGCCTTGATCTTCGGCGCGTTGCGGCGCGCCGGCTGATAGACGAGCCAATAGGTCTTGCCATCGCCGACGCAGAGGTCGAAAGGCTGAAGGAGACGGCCGGATGCCAGATCTTCCCGGAATAGGAACGGGCTCAGCATTGCCACGCCATGACCGGACATGGCGGCCCTTGCCTCCAGGTCGAGCGCGCCAAGAGCGTTCAGGCTCGTGTGCCTGATCTGCTTGGAGTCGATTTGAGTAGTCTCAAACCATTCGTGCCACCAGTCACGGGTGTCGGTAATCCAGGGCAGTTTCAAAAAATCGGAAGGCTGCCGTATGCCACCCACGCTTTCCGCCAGTTGCGGAGACAGCATGGGCGCATAGTTGAGCCGAAAGAGAGGATGGCTGATCAACCCGTCGGATGGCCCGGCGCTGATACAGATCGTGATATCGGCCGAGCTATGGTGGTCGTTATTATCCAGCTGGCGCAGCAGGCGGACCTCGATTTGCGGGTGCAGGGCCTTGAAAATGTGGAGATGCGGCGAGAGCCATTGGGCCGCGAATGTGGGCGGCGAGTGGATTTCCAGCGTTTCCTCCACGCTGTGGCGGGTGGTTTGCACGGCCTCTCCGAGCAGGTCGAACGCCTCACTCACTTTCGGCAACAGGTGCTTGCCCGTTTCGGTCAGTTGCAGCGCTCGCGGCTTGCGGAGGAAGACCGTGTCGCCGAGAAAATCTTCCAGAAGCTTGATCTGATAGCTCACCGCCGTCTGGGTCATGCCGAGCTCTTCGGCGGCACGCGTAAAGTTCTCCAGCCGGGCGACCGTTTCGAAAACCCGAAGCGCATTCAGCGGAAACCGGCGCGATAATTTCATCGATAAGCTCTCTTGATCGCGGCCGATTGTATTTGAATTGGAATTTCGCGGCAATCGGGCGCATCCATAGCCACGTCCAACTCAATCTCTTCCGTCGATGTGGAGCAACCATGCTGTCCGCAAACGCTCACTCTATGCCCTTGAAATCCCCACGCTTGGGGCTGGTCTGGCGACATTTTCGCCGGTTCTTCCACCGTCTCCTCAGTCCCGAAAGGCTGAGGGTGCCGACGCTGCCGGACGATCTGCGCGAGGATCTCGGACTGTCAGAAGCCATGCCCGAGAGCCGAGAGGCGGCATTCTGGGAGAAGAAGCGCGGCTCGATTGCTCGGGACGTGCCGCTTTGACAGCGGGTCTTGTCGGTCGAAGGCTTCCCCCTCTGGCCTGCCGGCCATCTCCCCCACAAGGGGGGAGAAAACATGCCGCACCGTTTTCCGCTTCCCAACGCGATGGCGGCAATATCCTGTCATTTCTTTGAGGGCAGGGCATAGCTCCTGGGTCTCTCCCCCCTTGTGGGGGAGATGGCCGGCAGGCCAGAGGGGGCATTTTCTCCAAATGCCAACATGTGCGCAGTAAACGTCACCCCATTCCCTTCAGCCGCTCGACCGCCATCAGCACCCGCTCGGGCGTGGCCGGGGTGTCGAGGCGTGGGCATTCGCGATAGTCCGCCACGCTCGCCACCGCCATCGAAAGCGCTTCCAGCACCGAGATCGCCAGCATGAAGGGCGGTTCGCCGACGGCCTTCGAGCGGCCGATCGTCGGCTCGGCGTTTTCCGCCCATTCCGCCAGCTTCACGTTGAAGATCTTCGGCCGGTCGGAGGCGAGCGGTATCTTGTAGGTGGAGGGCGCGTGCGTGCGAAGCCTGCCCTTGTCGTCCCACCAGAGCTCCTCGGTGGTCAGCCAGCCCATGCCCTGCACGAAGCCGCCTTCCACCTGGCCGATATCGATCGCCGGGTTCAGCGACTTGCCGACATCGTGGAGGATATCGGTTCGCTCCACCTGGTATTCGCCGGTCAGCGTGTCGATCGAAACCTCCGAAACCGCCGCGCCATAGGCGAAATAATAGAAGGGATGACCGCGTCCTTCCTTGCGGTCCCAGTGGATTTTGGGGGTCTTGTAGAAGCCGGCGGCCGAAAGCTGCACGCGGTCGTAATAGGCGGCGCGCACCAGCGTATCGAAGGGTACGACCTCGGCGCCAATGCGCACGCGGTTGGGCAGGAACTCGACCTCTTGCCGCTCCACGTTCCACTGGCGCATGGTGAAATCGATCAGCCGTTCCTTGATCTGCCGGGCCGCGTCATAGCCCGCCATGCCGTTCAAATCCGAGCCGGAGGAGGCTGCGGTGGCAGACGTGTTCGGCACCTTGCCGGTGGTCGTGGCGGTGATCTTCACCCGCTCGATATCGACATTGAAGGTATCGGCCACCACCTGCGCCACCTTCACGTAAAGCCCTTGGCCCATTTCGGTGCCGCCGTGGTTCAGGTGGATCGAGCCGTCCTGATAGACATGCACCAGCGCGCCCGCCTGGTTGTAGGCGGTCATGGTGAAGGAGATGCCGAACTTCACCGGGGTCAGCGCGATGCCCTTGCGGATCACCGGGCTCTGCTCGTTGAACTCGAGGATCGCCTGACGCCGCGCCTGATAATCGCTGGAAGCCTCCAGCTCATCGACGATCCGCGCGACGATATTGTCCTCCACCTCCTGGTGATAGGGCGTCGTGGTGCGGCCCGAGCCGGGCTCGCCGTAGAAGTTCAGCCTGCGGATTTCGAGCGGGTCCTTGCCCGTGGCATAGGCGATCTCCTCGATGATCCGCTCGGCCCCGACCATGCCCTGCGGTCCACCGAAGCCGCGGAAGGCGGTGTTGGAAACCGTATGCGTCTTCAACGGCTTCGAGGTCAGATGCACATGCGGATAGAAATAGCTGGAATCTGCGTGGAAGAGGGCGCGGTCGGTCACCGGCCCTGAAAGATCGGCGGAAAAGCCGCAGCGCGCCGCGTAAGTTGCGTCGACCGCATGGATGCGGCCGTCCTCGTCGAAGCCCACGTCGTAATCGACCCGAAAATCGTGCCGTTTGCCGGTCACGCCCATGTCCTCGTCGCGGTCGGGGCGGAATTTCACCGCGCGGCCGAGCTTCTTGGCGGCGATCGCCGCAAGGCAGGCGAACTGGTTGCCCTGGGTCTCCTTGCCGCCGAAGCCGCCACCCATGCGGCGGGTCCTGACCGTGACGGCATGGTTGGCGATGCCAAGCACATGCGCCACCATGTGCTGCACCTCGCTCGGATGCTGGGTGGAGGACCAGACGGCAATATCCTCGTCCTCGCCGGGGATGGCGAGCGCCACATGGCCTTCGAGATAGAAGTGCTCCTGGCCGCCGATATACATATGGCCCTGGAGCCGCAGAGGCGCCTTTTCGATCTCGGTCTGCGGCTCGCCGCGCCTCAGCGTCATCGGCTGCACCACCAGCGGTCCATCGTTTTCGAGCGCGCCGTCGATATCGGCCCAGTGCGGTAGGTCGCGATACTCGATCTTCGCCAGCCGGGCGGCACGGCGCGCCTGATCGCGGGTCTCGGCGATTACCGCGAATACCGGCTGACCATGGAACTGCACCTCGCGGGTGGCAAGCAGAGGCTCGTCATGCTGGCCGGTCGAGGCGACATCGTTGAAGCCTGGAATGTCGTCGGCGGTGATGACGGCGACGACGCCGGGCGCGGTTCTCACCGCGTCGAGATCAATCGACAGGATTTCCGCATGCGCCCGGTCGGAAAGGCCGAGCCCGCCATGCAGCGTGCCTGCGGGTTCTGGAATATCGTCGATATATTCGGCACTTCCGGTCACATGCTTATGCGCTGAATCATGTTTCAGCGCCGCATGCATGGGGCCGTTGATGGTGTTTTTCGTTTCGAAGGTGGTCTTGTCCATCAGAGGGAATCTCCGACGTTGCGGGTCAAAACCCCTCCCCAACCCCTCCCCACAAGGGGGAGGGGTTTAACCGCCATGCCCACCCGCAGCTTTTGCAGGAAGGTCGTGCAACGGGTTTTCTCCCCCCTTGTGGGGGAGATGGCCGGCAGGCCAGAGGGGGACTTTTTTGATATACCCATCATCACGCCTCCTCCGGCTCGAACCGCCGCAGCTCGGTCGGTGCCCCGGCCGTCTCCAGGAAGAAACGGGTAAGCAGGTTCTTGGCCGCAAGGCTGCGATATTCGGCGCTCGCCCGCCAGTCGGTGAGCGGCGTGTAATCCTGGTCGAAGGCGTCGCGCACGGCGGAGATCGTGCTCCAGCTCCAGGGCTGGCCGGTGAGCGCCTCTTCCACATGCGCGGCGCGCTTGGGGGTCGCGGCCATGCCGCCGAAGGCGATGCGGATCGCCTCCACCTTGCCGCCGCTGTCGAGCGTCAGGTTGAACGCGCCGCAGAGGGCGGAAATATCCTCGTCGCGCCGCTTGGAGATCTTGTAGACGGCGAATTGAGCCCCCTCCGCAGGGCGCGGCACGAAGATCTTTTCCACGAACTCGCCGGGCAGGCGGTCCTGCCGGCCATAGGCGAGGAAATAATCCTCCAGCGGCATGGTGCGGCGGCCGGAATGGGAGCGCAGCGTCAGGTGAGCTCCCAGCGCGATCAGCGGCGGCGGCGTGTCGCCGATCGGCGAGCCATTGGCGATATTGCCGCCGATCGTACCCATGTTGCGCACCTGGCTCCCGCCGATCCGGTCGATCAGCCGCCCGAAGGCCGGGATTTCGGCCAAGAGAATGTCGAAGGCCTGGGTGTAGGTGACGCCCGCGCCGATCGTAATGCCTTTCTCGTCCGAGGCGATCGATTGCAGCTCGGGCAGGTGATTGATGAATATCACCGGATTGAGCAGGCGCATCTGCTTCGTCCCCCAGAGCCCGACATCGGTGGCCCCCGCCACGATCGTCGCTTTCGGTTCGGCGGCAAGGATATCCGCGAACTCGGCGATCGAACTCGGCACGATGGAACGCGCAGTCCCGCTCTCATTGGCCTTTTCCACCACGATCGTGCCATTCTCCGACTGGATCGACCAGAGCTTTGCGGCGATCTCGATGCGGTCGCGCTCCAGCGGGTCGAAGAGGCTGCTCGGGCGGCTTTGGGAGACCTGCTCCGCCGCCTTGACGATCGGCTCGTAGCCGGTGCAGCGACAGAGATTTCCCTGGAGTGCGGTTTCGATTTCGGCGCGCGACGGCGCTTCGTTGGAAAGCCAGAGCCCGTAGAGCGACATCACGAAACCCGGCGTGCAGAAGCCGCATTGCGAGCCGTGACAGTCCACCATCGCCTGCTGGACGGGGTGAAGCGTGCCGTCCTTTGCGGCCAGATGCTCGACAGTCACCACATGGGTGCCGTGCAGCGAGCCGAGGAAGCGGATGCAGGCGTTGACGCTTTCATAAACGAGCCGGCCATCGATCAGCCGGCCGACGAGCACGGTGCAGGCACCGCAATCGCCCTCGGCGCATCCCTCTTTCGTTCCCGTCAGCCGCCGCCTCAATCGCAGGTAATCGAGAAGCGTTTCCGTCGGGCCGAAATCTCCGAGCGTGATCTCTTCTCCGTTGAGAATGAAGCGTATGGCGGTTCCGTTCAGGATGAAGCGGATGGCAGTCGTCATTTCTCTCCTTCGTCCGCCGTTGCCGGCTTCTTATTGGGCGGTCCAGCCGCCGTCGATCGAGATATGGGTGCCTGTAATGCTGCGGGCCGCATCGCTGGCGAGGAAGATCGCCGTCTGCGCCACCTCGTCGATCGAGACGAATTCCTTCGTCGCCTGCAGCCGCAGCATGACCTCGGATTTCACCTGTTCTTCCGAAATGCCGCGCTCGCGGGCGGTGTCGGGAATCTGCTTCTCGACCAGCGGCGTCAGCACGTAGCCCGGACAAATCGCATTCACGGTAATCCCGAATTCGGCAAGTTCCAAGGCCGCCGTTTTGGTAAGCCCGAGTATACCATGCTTGGCCGCCACATAGGCGGATTTATAGGGCGAGGCGATGAGCGCATGGGCGGATGCGACGTTGATGATGCGGCCCTTTCCAGCCTCTTTCATCAACGGGATGGCGTTGCGCATCGTGTGGAAGGCGGAGGACAGCAGGACGGCGATCAGCAGGTCCCATTTCTCGACCGGGAATTCCTCGATCTTGGCGATGTGCTGGATGCCGGCATTGTTGATCAGCACGTCCACGGTGCCGAAGGTGCGTGCGGCCGTTGCGATGAGGTCAGTGATCTCGTCCGGCTTTGCCATGTCGGCTGCATGGTAGAGCACCTTGCCGCCGGCCGACGCCTCGAGCTCCCTGCGGGTCGCCTCGATCGCATCTGTGGGACCGAAGCCGTTGATGACGACATTCGCACCTTCGGCCGCGAAGGCGCGCGCGATGCCGAGCCCTATCCCGCTGGTGGAGCCCGTGACGACGACAGTTCTGGACATTGGCGAATCTCCCCGGCCGTTGCGTTCTTGTGCGCCGCAATCCAGCGCAGGTTATGCGCAAATCGCCGAGGCTGGCAATCGGCTCCTTGTTGCATCAGTTAAGGATTGTGCATATATTTGCACGCAATGGGGCGGGGCATGGAAACAAGCACAGCCAAGATCAGGCGACGCCTTGAGAAAGATGGCTGGTATTTGGACAGGCACGGTGCGGGTCACGACATCTACAGGCATCCCGAGATCGAAGGCATCGTGACATTGCCGCGACACACGCAAGTATCGCCGTTGGTCGCACGCTCGATCGCCCGAAAAGCGGGCTGGACCGATTGAACGAGGAAGGAATTGAAATGGACCGATATCCTGCTTTGGTTGACGGGGAAGCCGGCGCGTACGGCGTCACCTTTCCCGATATCGACGGTATCGTGGCCATGGGGGAAAATCTCGACGAAGTAATGCTGAATGCCGAAGAGGCGCTTCGGGATTATGCCATCGAAGCCGAAAAAGACGGGTTGCAGATCACCGAACCTTCGGCTCCTGAAAATGTCGAGGTTCCGGAAGGCTGCACGCTGATCAGCGTACCGCTCATCAGGCTGCGGGGCCGCGCGGTAAGGGCCAACATGATGCTGGACGAGGATGTGCTTGCCTTCATCGATCAGGAGGCCCGGCGCCGTTCCATGACGCGCACGTCCTACGTTGCCTGGATGACGCGAAGGATTGCCCAGATGGGTGGCTGAGCTTTCCCGTTGACAGCCTCCCATGCCTCCTGCTCAAACCGTGACCCGAGGAAGACGAACGGCGTAGGGGAGGGATATGCATGGCGGGTTATGTTCTGGCGATCGATCAGGGGACGACCTCGACGCGGGCGATTGTCTTCGACAAGGACATGAAGGTCGCCGGTTCCGGCCAGAAGGAATTCACCCAGATATTTCCGAAATCCGGCTGGGTGGAGCACAATCCGGAAGAGATCTGGGAAAGCGTCGTCACCACCGTCAGCCAGGCGCTCAAGAAGGCCGGCATCAAGGCCTCCGATCTCGCCGCGATCGGCATCACCAACCAGCGCGAGACCGTGGTCGTCTGGGAGCGGGATACGGGAAAACCCATTCACAACGCCATCGTCTGGCAGGACCGGCGCACGGCAAGCTATTGCGAGAAATTGAAGCGGCAGGGTCTAGAAAAGCTCTTCACCCGCAAGACCGGCCTTTTGCTCGACCCCTATTTTTCCGGCACCAAGCTTTCCTGGATGCTGGCGAACGTCAAGGGCGCGCGGGCGAGGGCGGCCAAGGGCGAGCTCTGCTTCGGCACGGTTGATAGCTTCCTTATCTGGCGGCTCACCGGCGGCAAAAGCTTCGTCACCGATGCGACGAATGCCTCGCGCACGCTGATCTACAACATCGCCGAGAACCGCTGGGACGAGGACCTTCTGGAAGTATTGCGCATCCCCGCCGCCATGCTGCCGGAGGTGAAGGATTGCGCCGACGACTTCGGGGTGACGGACGAGAAGCTGTTCGGCGCGGCGGTGCCGATCCTCGGTGTGGCGGGCGACCAGCAGGCGGCCACCATCGGCCAGGCTTGCTTCGAGCCGGGCATGCTGAAATCCACCTATGGCACGGGCTGCTTTGCGGTCCTCAACACCGGCAAGGACATGTGCCGCTCGAAAAACCGGCTTTTGACGACCATTGCCTACCGCCTCAATGGCGAGACGACCTATGCGCTGGAAGGTTCGATCTTCATTGCCGGGGCTGCCGTGCAATGGCTGCGTGACGGGTTGAAGATCATCGAAAAGGCGAGTCATACCGGGGAGTTGGCGCAGAAAGCCGATCCTCAGCAGGAAGTCTATCTGGTGCCCGCCTTCACCGGGCTCGGCGCTCCCCATTGGGACGCGGAGGCGCGGGGCGCGATCTATGGGCTTACCCGCGCCACGGGACCGGCGGAACTCGCGCGCGCCGCATTGGAGGCGGTCTGCTACCAGACGCGCGACTTGCTTGATGCCATGCACAAGGACTGGAAGAACGGGGAGAGCAGCACGGTTCTCCGTGTCGATGGCGGCATGGTCGCCTCCGACTGGACGATGCAGCGGCTTTCCGATCTGCTCGATGCGCCTGTCGACCGGCCGACGATATTGGAGACCACGGCGCTCGGCGCCGCCTGGCTTGCCGGTTCGCGCGCCGGCGTCTGGCCGGACCGGAAGGCCTTCGCCAAAAGCTGGGCGCGCGAGCGCCGTTTCGAGCCGCAGATGGACGAGAAGACCCGTTCGACGAAAATCCGCGGCTGGAAGGATGCGGTACGGCGCACGCTGAGCGACGCGTGAAGGCTCCCGAAATCTATTCGATCACTTCCCGCGGGTAGACACCCCAGAGATTGTCCTGTTCCAGGAAGCCGCTGATGTGCCGTGTTTCCAGCGAGACGCGGCACCAGTTGCCGTCGCAATGGTCGATGTCGAGAAGGACCCTTGCACTCAGCCGCGCCACGATCCTAGCCTTGGCTGAGGGCGCCCTTCGAAGCGCCACCGGTTCGTCGAACCAGGGGCCGACCACGGCCGTCCGCCGGCCGGAGAGAAGCGGCGCATACATCCAGCCGGTGACCCCGTCCTGATCGCGCACGCGCCGCCAGTTTCCGTATTCCTCGGTGATCTCCAGCGGCAGGCCACGCACCGAATAGACCCAGGAGGTGGCATAATCCGTCGAGGGGCCGATGCGCATCCGGGCCGTCTGAGCCTTGAGGGAAACGAAGCGTGGAACGGGAAAACCGGTTTCCCGGCCTTTTCTCCAGCCTTCATCGAAAGCCGGCTTGGCCTGCAGCGGCAGGCCGTTGGCAACAGGAAAGAGAAAGGCGAGCGCCGCAAGCGCCGTCGTGAAGGTCGTCTTGAATTTCATTCGGAACCGATGTCGTCGAAAGGATGAGGACGCCATCCAAAGTCCGGCGGGGTTACCGAAGGGTTAATTTCCTCCGGCAACCCCGACAAGCTTCCGTCACGAGCGTGTGATGTTCCGTCAGGTTCAGCCGTTCACCGGCGCATTCATGGCCCAGGCCACGCCGAACGGATCGCGAAGCTGGCCGTAGCGATCGCCCCAGAACATCACCTGCAGGTCGAGAGTGACTTCCATTCCGGCATCGACGGCGCGCTTCCACCAGGCGTCGATATCGCCGCTCGTCAACGGCAGGAGCACCGTGAAGGCCTGCGGCTTCTCGTGCGGATAGCCGTGATCGGGATAGGCGTCGCTCAGCATCAGCGAACTGCCATTGATATAAACGTGGACATGCATAGTCCGGCCCTGCTCATCCGGCGGATGGTAGCCCGCCATCTCGGCTCCGAAGGCTTGCTTGTAGAACTCGGCGGCCTTCAGGGCGCCGTCCACCTGCAGATAGGCTACGAGCCCGCCCTTGACGGGCTTGGGCTCAACGGTTTCGTTTTTGGGGGCGGTCGTTTCCATGGAATTCCCTCCTTGATTGGCTAAGTCTTGCCCGAAAGGGGCCGGACTTTTCCAAGGACGTAGGAGGGAAGGGAATGCCGACAATGACGAGAGATTTTTTTAAGAGCGGCCGGCGAATTCCTTGACCAGAGCCTCATAGTCCTCGAAGGGCGGGAATTTCTCGTAGGCATGGACCGCGGGCGTCGTCGCCCAGGAGAGCTTCTCCGAGGTATAGGTCTCGATGAAGGGTGAGAACCAGCCCGCGTCGTCCAGCGTGGTGGGCCTGAGGTTCACGAACCAGTCCATGCCTTGCGGTCTGGTAAAGAGCCAGCTCTTGCAATGGGGGCATGGTAGTGATGGATATCGTCGCCATGCAGCCCGCCGATGACGGGTTCGCCCTGGATGACTTCGAAACCATCGGAGGGAATGGCCGCGGAGCATGAGAAGGCGCTGGCGCTCATCTTCTGACAGCCGGTACAGTGGCAGGCCATCGTGAGGATCGGCGGAGCGCTGATCCTCAGCCGGATCTGTCCGCAGCGGCATCCGCCTTCCATCGGGAGAGTGGGTTTCGGCATTTGAAATCCTCCATTCGGGGCCGAGTCGCTGCGGGCAATCAGGGGCGGACGGGTATTTCCAGGCCGCGCTGGACCGCCGGGCGGGCAAGGCCGCGCTCCAGCCATTCCGGCACGCGCTTCAGCTCATCGTATTGAATGAGCTCGCCGGCGCCGTAGAAGCCGATCAGATTGCGCACCCAGCCGAGCATGGAGATATCGGCAATGGTGTATTCGTCGCCCATGATCCAGTCGCGGCCTTCCAGCCGGGTTTCGAGCACGCGGATCAAACGTGCCGATTCCTTCGCATAGCGGTCGCGCGGCCGCTTGTCCTCGATGTCCCTGCCGGCGAACTTGTGGAAGAAGCCGAGCTGACCGAACATCGGGCCGATGCCGCCCATCTGGAACATCACCCACTGGATCGCCTCGTAGCGCTTCGCCGGATCGGCGGGCAGCAGCTTGCCGGTCTTTTCCGCAAGATAGATCAGGATCGCGCCGGATTCGAAGAGGCCGAGCGGCTTGCCGCCGGGGCCATCGGGATCGATGATCGCTGGGATCTTGCCGTTCGGATTGAGGGAGAGGAATTCCGGCGTCCAGGTCTCGTCGGCGCCGATATTAACGGCGTGCGGCTCGTAAGGGATCTCGATTTCCTCCAGCATGATGGAGACCTTCACGCCGTTCGGCGTCGGCAGCGAATAGAGCTGCAGGATATCCGGGTTCTTCGCGGGCCAGCGGGCGGTGATCAGGAAGGCGGAGAGATCGGCCATAGGGGAGGCTCCTTGTCGAAAGCTTGCGCCGATGCGGCGGATCAGGAATCATCCGCATTCCGGCGTGCGATATGTAGCAAATCCTCCGCCAGACGCACGGGCAAATCCATGCGTTCGTGGATGAAGATTGCCCCCTCATCCGGCTGCCGCCACCTTCTCCCCGTTCTGACGGGGAGAAGGGATATGCCGCGCCGTTTCTGCTCCCCCCTTTCCCCGTTTTGCGGGGAGAGGATCGCCGAGCGAAGTGGAGGCGGGGTGAGGGGCATTCAGGCCGGTGGTCGCTGACTTTTATTGCGACGGATGACGTCCTCGGCCGAGACTTCAATAAATTCGCTTTCGTCGGCACGCAGAGCCGGTTCAAGCTGGTGTTTCAGCCATTCCGAATCCTTCACATGCCTATCGTCGCCATTTGCATGGATACGTTCCGAAACCATGGGTGTTCGCTCCTTCATCGCGAAAGCGTGGCACATAGTGACAATCATTGCCACGCCAAGATTTTTTGATGCGCATTGTCGGCGGGCGCGATACTCCTTCGTCTTCCACAGGAGAAGGAGAGAAAGCATGCTTTACGCCATCCTTTGCTACGCCAACGAGGAAACCGTCTTTGCATGGTCCAAGGAGGAGGAAGAGGCGGTCATGGGAAAACTCTATGCCGTGCAGGAGCCGCTCGCGAAGGCCGGAAAACTCGGCCCGACCGGCCGGCTGATGCCGACGACGGCCGCGACCACCGTGCGCAAGGGCAAGGACGAGCCGCTGGTGCTCGACGGCCCCTTCGCCGAAACCAAGGAAGTGCTGCTTGGCTTCTATACGGTCGATGTCGAAAACCTCGACGAAGCCGTCGCCTTTTCCAAGGAACTCTCAAAGGTCAATCCGGGCTCGACTTCCTACGAGATCCGGCCCTTCTACGTCTTCCATCCCGGAGCAGTTAAGACATGACGGACATCGCCTGGATCGACCTCGCACTCACCGCCGCACGGCCGCAGGCGCTCGGCGCGCTCTTGCGCTACTTCCGTGACCTCGACACCGCAGAGGAGGCCTTTCAGGAGGCTTGTCTGCGGGCAATCCGGACCTGGCCGGAAAAGGGACCGCCGCGCGATCCCGCCGCCTGGCTGATCTTCGTCGGGCGCAATAGCGGCATCGATGCGGTGAGAAAGCGGTCCAGGAACGATCCGCTGCCGGAGGAGGAGGTGCTTTCCGATCTCTCGGACGCGGAAGTCGACATGGCCGACAGGCTCGACAATTCCAACTACCGGGACGACATCTTGCGGCTGATGTTCATCTGCTGCCATCCGGACCTGCCGAACACCCAGCAGATCGCGCTGGCGCTCAGGATTGTCTCGGGTCTCACGGTGCCGCAGATCGCCCGCGCCTTCCTCGTCAGCGAGGCGGCGATGGAACAGCGCATCACCCGCGCCAAGGGCCGCGTCGCCAAGGCAGGCGTGCCCTTCGAAACGCCGGATGCGGCGGAGCGGGCGACAAGGCTCTCGACTGTCGGCGCGATGATCTATCTCGTCTTCAACGAGGGGTATTCCACGGGCATCACCAATCCGGACAGCGCCGCCTTCTGCGAGGAGGCGATCAGGCTGGCGCGGCTGCTCTTGCGCATCTTTCCGGGCGAGCCGGAGATCATGGGGCTTCTGGCGCTCATGCTGCTGCAGCATTCGCGGGCTCCGGCGCGCTTCGACAAACAGGGCCAGATCGTGCTTCTCGAAGATCAGGATCGGAACCTGTGGAGCCGGAAACTCATCGACGAGGCGCTGGCGCTGCTGGACAAGGCGATCCGCCACCGCCAGCCGGGACCATACCAGTTGCAGGCGGCCATCTCCGCTCTTCATGCCCGCGCCGCAAGGGCGGAGGATACGGACTGGGAGGAGATCACCCTGCTTTACGGAGTGCTGGAACGCATCCAGCCTTCGCCGGTCGTCGCGCTCAATCGGGCCGTTGCCGTTTCCAAGCTCAAGGGACCGGAAACGGCACTGGAGCTCATAGAGCCGCTCGCCGAAAAGCTCGACGGCTACTTCTATTTCCACGGCGTCAAGGGAGGGCTGCTGATGCAGCTCGGCCGCAACCGGCAGGCTCGCGAGGCCTTCGACCGGGCGATCGCGCTCGCCAATTCGCCCGCCGAATGCGCCCATATCCGCCAGCAGATCGACAAGCTCGGCGCCGCCGTCGCGCCAGCGTGAATGGAAGGGGCCGAAGCCCCTTCGCTCGTCAGCTCGTGCTCGAGAGTTTCATCAACAGGATGCCGGAGACGATGAGCCCGCCGGCCAGAAGGCGCATGGGCGTGGCGGCTTCGCCAAGCACGGTGATGCCGACCACGAAGGCGCCGACCGCGCCGATGCCGGTCCAGACGGTATAGGCGGTGCCGAGCGGCAGGGTCTTCATCGAGACCGACAGAAGGGCAAAGCTCGCGATCATCGCAATGATGGTGATGACGGTGGGGGTCAGAAGGGTGAAACCTTCCGAACGTTTCATGGAATAGGCCCAGCCTATTTCAAGCAGACCCGCAATGAAGAGATAAAGCCAAGCCATAGCCAGGCCTCCTTTGTTTGGAGCGCCAGGCCGTCCTGGTCATCAGGGATTTCGGAAAAGAGGCCGTCCTCTTTCCGCCTAAATATAAGCACGTCATGTTCCGGGATCAAGCTCGCGTCAGTGTCCGGGATGGATGGCGTCGTTGAGGTACATGCAGGTCAGCATGGTGAAGATATAGGCCTGGACGACCGCCATCAACGCCTCCAGCGCGGTTATCGCCACCGTCATGAGAAGCGGGAGTGCCGCTCCGAAGAGGCCGAGCGCACCGAGACCGGACAGGCTGGCGACGAAGCCGGCGAAGACCTTCAGCGTGATGTGGCCCGCCAGCATGACCGCGAAAAGTCGGATCGAGTGGCTGAACGGCCGCGAGATGTAGGAGAGAATCTCGATCGGAACGATGATGGGCGCGAGCACCCACGGGACGCCCGAGGGCATGAAGAGGCGGAAGAAGCCGAAACCGTGCCGCACGACGCCGTAGATCGTCACCGTCAGGAAGACGAGCATGGCGAGCGCGAAGGTGACGATGAGATGGCTCGTGACGGTGAAGGCGTAGGGGAAAAGCCCGACCAGGTTCGCGACCAGCACGAACATGAAGAGCGAGAACACCAGCGGGAAGAACCGCATTCCCTGCTCGCCGGCATTGTCGCGCAAGGTCTTCGCGGTGAATTCGAAGAGCGTCTCGACCGCCGACTGGAAGCGTCCCGGCACGAGCTGACGGCGTGCGGTTCCGATCAGCAGGAAGGCGCTCGCAAGGCATACGGTCAGCGCCATATAAGCCGCGGAATTGGTGAAGGCGATTGCCTGGCCGCCGATCTCTCCGAAGGTGACGATCGGCTTGATTTCGAATTGCTCAACGGGACCCGCCATTCCGGCCCTCCTGTCATGGGCCGGGCCGTCCCGGAAATGGTCATCGAAGACGCGGGTCGTCCCCGCGGGAAAAGGCCTTAAAGCATCAGGAGTCCAAGTCAAGGTCGATGGGTGCGTGAGCTTCCCGGAGGATCGGAGTGAATCGGAAAAAATTCGAGCCACTGTCGGATCGGGATATTGCCACACGTCCTAGGTTCAGCATCTGAGAGATGTTTTTGAGAAAACGAGGAGAGGACAATGACCCCCAAGCCCCCCCCCCATCCGCTGCAGCTCGTCCGCAAACGGACCGCGCCCGCCGATAAGCTCTACAAGGCCTGGACGACGCCGGAGCGCATGGGCGAATGGTTCTGCCCCAAGCCCTGGAAAGTGACGGAAGCCAGGCTCGACCTGCGCCCCGGCGGATCGAACTATATCCTGATGGAAGGGCCGAATGGCGAGAAGGCTCCCAATCACGGCATCTATCTGGAAATCGTGCCGAACAGGAAGCTCGTCTTCACCGATGCGTTCACCAGCGCCTGGGTGCCTTCTGAAAAGCCGTTCATGACCGGCATCATCGAATTCGAGGATCTCGGCAACGGCCGCACGAAATATACCGCGACGGCCGTGCACTGGACCGAAGAAGACAAGAAGGCGCACGAGGAAATGGGTTTCCACGAGGGCTGGGGCATCGTCGCCGACCAGCTGGAGGAAGTTGCAAAGACATTCTGAAACATCGAGTCATCGCAAGGGTTTGTGAGGAAAGCCTGCCAATCCGATTCAAGGCCCCGTCACCAGCGGCGACGGGGCCTTGCTTTTCCGGAGCGTGGGGTCTGCGAGCGATCCATCCCGTCGAACAATTCGTTCGAAAGTTTCGCATTTGATGAACAGGGGTTCCGCCTCTATCTCAAGAAGTAGAAACCAAAGGATGCGCTTTCATGGAACTCGGCCTTTACACTTTTGCTGATGTCGATCCCAACCCGCAGGACGGCAAGGGGCCGGAGGCGGCGCGGCGGCTGAAGAACCTCCTGGAGGAAATCGAGCTTGCCGATCAAGTCGGCCTCGACGTCTTCGGGCTCGGAGAACACCACCGGCCGGACTATGCGGTCTCCTCACCCTCGACAGTGCTGGCGGCCGCTGCCGTCAGGACGAAGAACATCCGGCTCACCAGCGCGGTCTCGGTGCTGAGCTCCGACGATCCGGTGCGTGTCTTCCAGCAGTTTTCGACCGTGGACCTGCTTTCCGGCGGGCGGGCGGAGATCATGGCGGGCCGGGGTTCCTTCATCGAATCCTTCCCGCTCTTCGGCTACGATCTCGGCGATTACGACCAGCTCTTCGCCGAAAAGCTCGACCTGCTTCTGGCGATCCGCGACGGCGAGCATGTGACTTGGGAGGGTGAGATGCGCCCGCCGATCCATGGCCGAGGCGTTTATCCCCGTCCGTTGCAGGAGCGGCTCCCGGTCTGGGTGGCGGTGGGCGGCACGCCGCAATCGGTGGCAAGGGCGGGCGCGCTCGGCCTGCCGGTGGCGCTGGCCATCATCGGCGGAGAATATCCGCGCTTCGCATCCCTCTTCCAGCTCTACCGCGAGGCGGCGCGCCGCGCCGGGCAGGATATTTCGAAGCTTGCGACGAGCATCAATGTGCACGGCTTCATCGCCGATACCACGCAGGAGGCAGCCGACCGGTTCTACGGGCCGCAGGCGGAGGTGATGAACCGCATCGGCCGCGAGCGTGGCTGGGGACCGACGAGCCGCGCGCATTACGACCAGGCGCGCGGGCCGACCGGCAATCTCTTCGTCGGCGATCCGGAACGGGTCGCGGAAAAGATCGTTGCGGCCCACAAGGTATTCGGCAACGACCGCTTCCTTTTGCAGATGGCGATCGGGCCGATGCCGCATGGAGAGATCATGCGCGGCATCGAGCTTTACGGCACCAGGGTGGCGCCTCTCGTCAGAAAGGAATTGACGGGATCGAGCGATGGCGCGAAACCGGCTGCCTGAACGAGGAAAGAAAGACAGGTCGCATACATGGTTATTTCCAGCGAAGACGAACTCGCGAAACTCAAGGAGATCGGTCGCATCTGCGCGCGGACGATGGAACTGATGGCGAAGGCGCTGGAGCCCGGCATCACCACGCGCGAGCTGGACGCTATCGGCCGCAAGGCGCTGGAGGATGCCGGAGCCCAATCCGCGCCGGAGACCTGCTATAAGTTTCCCGCCGCCACCTGTATCAGCGTCAACGAGGAAGTGGCGCACGGCATTGCGGGGGATCGCGTCATCAAGCCCGGCGACCTCGTCAATATCGACGTCTCGGCGGTGAAGGACGGCTTCTTCTCAGATACGGGCGCTTCCTATGCGGTGCCGCCGGTCAAGAAGGAAATCGAGAAGCTTTGCCGCGACGGGCGCCGCGCGCTCTGGACCGGCCTGCAGCAGGTGAAGGCCGGCAAGCCACTTGCCGGCATCGGCAATTCGATCGGCGCCTTTGCCAAGAAAAACCGCTACACGCTGATTACCAATCTTTCGAGCCACGGCATCGGCCGCTCGCTTCACGAGGAGCCGAAAGAGGTCGCGACCTGGCACGATCCCGATGAGACGCGCGTGATGGAGGAGGGGCTGGTGTTCACCGTGGAGCCGTTCCTGTCGCTTGGAGCGGAATGGGCCGAGGACGGCGGCAATGGCGATCCCTGGACGCTCTACAGCGATCCGCGGGCGCCGACCGTGCAATACGAGCATACGATCGTCGCGACGCGCAACGGCCCGCTCATCCTGACGCTTGCGAACTGACGCGGCTTGCCGCCTGCTCTTCGGAGACGGCTGCGAGCTGGCGGTAGAAGGCTTCCGCGCGTTCGGCATGGAGGTGCTGGATGCGGTTGCGTGTCTGCACCCGCGCGGCGCTTTCCATCAACTGCGCGAAGGCCGCATTGCCCACGTGATCGGCTTTCCGCAATTGCCCGATCAGCGGATCGACCAGCACTTCAGAAAGGGTCAGGTCACGGTTCATGGCTTTCGCCTCCTCGCCCTCATAGCGATGAGGATATCGTGAGCCCCATTCGTGACGGCAGCAAGACAATTTCCTGGTTGCAGTGCATCAAATCGTTGCGAATCCTTACCGCCAAGGCGATGCGCGGCGTTTGCCGCGGGTATTCGCCCGGATGTTCACGAACCGCTCACTCATCAGTGCTTTTCATCGCAGCAATGACAATTCCTGAATTGTAGACAAGGCGCGGGACTGCGATAACGCGTGCATGCTCCAGACGAATATCGCCCAATCAGCCCGCCCGCTGCTGATCGGCCTTGCAGGCTCCATCGCCATGGCGGCGGCCATGGGTTTCGGGCGCTTCTTCTACACGCCGATCCTGCCGGGGATGATGGCCGGTCTGCCGCTTTCGGCCGCCGATGCGGGGCTGATCGCGGCCGGTAATTTCGCGGGCTATCTCGCCGGCGCGATCCTGGCAGCGCACGGCTGGGCGGCCGGGCGGGAGAGGGCGGTGGCGCTCTTAAGCGTCATGGCGACGGCTATCCTGCTTGCGGCGATGGCGGCGACGGGCTCCGTCCTCGCCTTCATCGTCATCCGTTTTCTTGCGGGCGTGGCGAGCGCGTTTGCCATGCTTTTCACCTCGTCGATCGTGATGCCCCATGCAGCCGGCCGCGACGCCGTGGGGGCGCTGCATTTCGGCGGGGTAGGGCTTGGCATGGCGCTTTCCTCGGCGCTCGTTCTCGTCGTCAACACGATCGCCGGTGACGGTGCGCATGGCTGGCAGGCGAGCTGGATCGCCGGAGCGGTGATCGTGCTCATCGCCTTTCCGTTCGTCTATCGCTTTCTGCCGAGGCCGGTGGACGGCGCGGCCTCCGGTGTCGAGCCGCCGCTCCAATGGCGAACGCCCTTCGTGCTGCTCACCGCATCCTACAGCCTGGTCGGCTTCGGCTACGTCATCACCGCGACCTTTCTCGTCACCATCGTGCGCATGGGATCGGCCGGGCCGATCGTGGAATTCCTCGCCTGGTTCGTGACGGGCATCGCGGCCGCCGTATCGCTCGTGCTGTGGCGCCCGGCGGCCGAACGCTTCGGGCTTGCAAGCGCCTATGTCGCGGCGATCTGCGTTCAGGCGGTCGGCGTCTTCTGCTCGGTGATCCTTCCGCCAGTCGCGGGCGCGCTAACCGGCGGGCTGCTGCTGGGCGTCACTTTCATGGTGATCACCGCCTATGGATTGCAGATCGCGCGGAAGCTCGCGCCGGAGAGCCCGCGCCGGGCGATCGCGCTCGTCACCGCCGGTTTCGGCACGGGGCAGATCCTCGGGCCCCTGGTGGCGGGCTGGGCGGCCGAGGCGAGCGGCAGCTTCACCCTGCCGACGGTGCTGGCCGCCGCGGCACTCGCCGTTTCGGCGGTTCTGGCCATGCCGGTCGCGCGGCGCGCCTGAGCCCCAGGCTTCCAATTACAATCATGTAACAAAGGCTTGCGGCCATTGCCGCTATCTTGGAACTGCCGTAGTTTCGGGCGCATAAAGTGTTTCGACACAATTTCCGCCTCGAACTCAGGAAAGCAAAAGCTCCGTGTTCCACTCCTTCTTCCCGCAGCCCAAGGCCTACTTCACTTCTCTTTGCGTTTGGACGGTCGCCTGCATTCTGTTCTGGTATTGGGCAGGATGGGACATCGTTCCCTCGCTCGGCTTCGCGCCGCTGGCGGAGGGGCAGGAACCGCCGATCGACCTGAGCTTCTTCCTGGTTCCCGACAATCTCGGCTTCTACATCTACTTCCTCATCTGCGTGCTGCTTTTCTGTGGCTTCTGGCATATCCGCGCGGGCAACCATCCCTGGAAGATCTGGTCCATCTGGGGCTCGGCGCTGATCATCTTTTCCACCTATTTCGGCGTGCAGATTTCGGTCGCGATCAACAATTGGCGGCGTCCTTTCGGTGACCTGCTGCAGAATGCGCTTACCAAGCAACCCGGCATAACGGTCTGGAATTTCTACGATCTCATGCTGATCTTTGCGCAGATCGCGTTCCTCAGCATGTTCGTCTCGATCATCACGGATTTCTTCGTCAGCCACTACGTGTTCCGCTGGCGCACGGCGATGAACAATTACTACATGTCGATGTGGGAGAAGGTCCGCCATATCGAAGGCGCCTCGCAGCGTATCCAGGAAGATACGATGCGCTTCGCCACCATTCTTGAAGGCCTGGGCATCATGCTCATCAACTCGGTGATGACGCTGGTGGTGTTCCTGCCGATCCTTTTCTCTCTATCTAGCTATGTTTCCGAGCTGCCGGTGATCGGCGAAGTCGCGCATGCGCTCTTCTGGCTTGCTCTCGGCTGGTCCACCTTCGGCACGCTGCTGCTCGCCTTTGCCGGCATCAAGCTTCCGGGCCTCAACTTCCGCAACCAGCGCGTCGAGGCGGCCTATCGAAAGGAACTGGTTTTCGGCGAGGACCATGAAGACCGGGCCCAGCCGCCGCTCGTCACCGAGCTGTTCTCCAACGTGCGGAAGAATTATTTCCGGATGTATTTCCACTATCTCTATTTCAACGTCGCCCGCTATTTCTACATCCAGGCCGATGCGCTCTTCCTGTTGTTCATGCTGGTTCCGACGATCGTCGCGGGCAAGATCACCTATGGTATCTATCAGCAGATCGCGACCGCCTTCGGCCAGGTCAGCAACTCGTTCCAGTATCTCGTCAATTCCTGGACCACGATCATCGAGCTGCTCTCCATCCACAAGCGTCTCGTGGCCTTCGAGGCGGCTATCGACGACAAGCCGCTGCCGGAGATCGACCAGCGCTACCTGGAGCGCGAGGAGACGGACGGAGAGCTTGCGGCCGACCGGCCCTACTGAGCGGATATTCAAGACAGCACTTTTGGCCGCGCCGGGTTGTCAGTCCGGCGCGGTTTTTCTTTTGAATACGCATCGTGCGTTCCGAAAATCGATTCCGATTTTCGGGCCGAGGCTTGTGGGAAGGGCAGGCAGTCAGGGAGTAGGGAGGAGGTCAATGGTTTGCCTGCCCCGATCGCGGTCAGCGGCGCTGGTTGAGGATTTCCGAGCCCCCAAGGCGCTGCCTTTCACGACCATCACCGGAAACCGAGCCCTTGAACCCAGAAGGATGCCGGTTCGCGAACCCGGTTCCCATCCGATGACCCGATCAGGTTAGGCGAAACGGAGAGTGCGGGGACGAACGGGGAAGGTGAGGAGGCTCAAGTGTTTGAATTCGGGAGAGAATATTTTTTGGAGCGGTGAAGTTCTTCCCCGTTAAGTCCCCTCCCGGCCTCCCGGCCTCCCGGCCTCCCGGCCTCCCGGCCTCCCTCCCCACAAGGGGAAGGGAGATATGCCGCGCTGACATCACCCCACAGCACCGCAGTTCTGCAAAGGCCAGTCGTGAAATGGGCGGAAGGTAGGAAACCGGTTCCGCGTGTTTCCCTCCCCCTTGTGGGGAGGGTGGCCGGCAGGCCGGGAGGGGTGACAACGGTGATCTATAGCCCCGACGTCTCTCCCGTACTCTTCCGCTCGCGGATGGCGTCAATCGCCTGCGAATAGGTGACGCAGGAAACATCCTCCATGCCGCAGACTTCCGTCGCCAGCCGTTCCATGGCGCGCCAATAGGCGCCGCCGTTCATTTCCACGAAATGGAGGCCGATCTGAAGTGGAATGCGCTCGCCCTTGTATTGCTTGTCGAAGGCGGCGCGGAAGGCGGAATAGGCGCGCTCCTCGAATTCGGCCGAGCGGCTCGGGTCGTTGATGCCGCCGGAGTGACGGATGAAGAGGTTGTAATCCATCGCGATGATCGGCCGCTGGGAGGGGCCTTCCGGGATCAGGGGCAGGCCGAAGCGCATGACGCCGTTCTTCTCGCTCGGCATGAGCGGACCCTTGGTGACGAGGCTCGCATCGTAGCGGAAGCCCGCCTTCGTCTCCGCCTCGGCGAGCGCCGGGCTTACGGAAAGATAAGGCGCGCGAAAGCCGGTAACGCCGTTTCGGATGAAATCCCGCCAGCCTTCCGGCTCCTCGCCGGCGGCGCCGACATCCGTCCAGGCGCTGGCAAGCGTGTTCGAGAAACTGGAAAATTCCTGCGCCCAGTCGGCGGCGCTCCAGTCCTTGCCATCGAAATGGCCGCAGGTGTGGCTGGCGATGTCATGGCCTTCCAGATGCGCCTGCCAGACATGGCCGAGCCGCAAGCGTGCCTCCTCGGCATCCCTGGCGAAGCCGATATTGGAACGGCCGGGCTTCTGGTGCGGCCCCTGATAGTTCTTCGCCCGCGCCCGCTCGATCACCAGCGAGCAGGAGAGGAAATAGGTGAAATGCGCGTTCGCGCGCCTGGCGAAATCGCGGCTGCGCTGCCACAGCGCATTGTCGCCCGCGCCGTCGAAGGAGATCATCACGAGCTGCTTCGGCTTTTCGGAGGCTTCCGCCGCTGACGTTGCGGCAAGGGAAAGGGCGAGCGGAAGAACGGCGAGGAAAGAACGCATAATCACCAGAATCGATTGTTCCAAAGGTGCGTTTCATGGGGCTGGAATGCGGCGAAGCTTTGAAGAAGCTGCGCAGGAGCAGTATTTTCTGCTACCCGCCGTTGAACAAAATGTCAGAAGCGGATGGAGAGGGGGGACTTACATGTGCGGGAAAATAGGCTAGAAGGCGCTTTTCCCAGTGACGGGTGGGTTCTATAGGCCGACGGGCCGGAGACAGGAATGGCGCACGACAACGACAGCTTTATCCGCGAGGTGAACGAGGAACTTCGTTCCGACCAGGTGAGGAACGCCTGGAAGCGCTACGGGACGATCGTGATCGGCGTCGCGGCGCTCATCGTCCTCGGAACCGCGGGCATGCGCGGCTACGAATACTGGGAAACGCACAATTCCTCGCAATCCGGCGACCGATTCATCGCCGCTCTCAGGCTTGCCTCGGAAGGCAAGAACGACGAGGCGCTTTCCGCCCTCGATGCTATCGCCAAGGACGGCACGGGCTCCTATCCGGTGCTAGCGAAGCTGCGCGCGGCTTCCGTGCAGGCCGACAAGGGCGATGCGGCGGCGGCCGTCACCAGTTTCTCCGAAATCGGCAAGGACAACGGCGCGCCGGCCGCGATCCGCGATCTGGCTCGCCTGCGCGCCGGCTGGCTGCTGATCGACACCGGCACCTATGACCAGGTTTCTGCCGAAGTGGAGGTGCTGACCGGGGAGACCAACGCGCTGCGCAACTCCGCCCGCGAGGCGCTCGGGCTTGCCGCCTTCAAGGCCGGCGATTTCGCCCGCGCCAAGCAGTGGTTCGAGGCGATCGGCAGCGACGCTACCGCACCGCGCAACGTGGCGAGCCGTGCGCAGATCATGCTCGACAATATCGCCGCTTCCGGCAAGGCGCCCTAACTCTTTCAGATAGGGCTTTAAGGAAAACAGGATGAGCTTCACCGTCGCCATCGTCGGACGCCCGAATGTCGGCAAGTCCACGCTCTTCAACCGGCTGGTCGGAAAGAAGCTGGCGCTGGTGGACGACACGCCGGGCGTGACCCGCGACCGCCGGCCGGGCGACGCCAAGCTCATCGACCTGCGCTTCCGCATCGTCGATACGGCCGGTCTCGAAGAGGCGGGGCCGGATACGCTCGAAGGGCGCATGCGCGCTCAAACGGAAGCCGCGATCGACGAGGCCGACCTCACCCTTTTCGTGGTCGACGCCAAGATGGGGCTGACGCCGCTCGACAAGACATTCGGCGAACTCTTGCGCCGCAGCGGCAAGCCGGTGGTGCTGGTCGCCAACAAGTCCGAGGCGCGGGGCTCGGACGCCGGCTTCTACGACGCTTTCACGCTGGGCCTCGGCGAGCCGGTGCCGATTTCGGCGGAGCATGGCGAAGGCATGATCGACCTGCGCGACGCGATCGTCGCAGCGATCGGCGAGGAGAAGGCGTTTCCCGAGCCCGAGGAAGAGGCCGAGACGAACGTGGACGTTCCGGCCTCCGACATCAGCGGCGAGGAAGAGGAAGAAGCCGAACCCGCCTATGATGAGACGAAGCCGTTGCGCGTCGCCATCGTCGGGCGTCCGAATGCCGGCAAATCGACCCTCATCAACCGCTTCCTCGGCGAGGACCGGCTGCTGACCGGGCCGGAGGCGGGGATCACGCGCGACAGCATTTCGGTGGAATGGGACTGGCGCGGCCGCACGATCAAGATGTTCGACACGGCCGGCATGCGCCGCAAGGCGCGCGTGGTCGAGAAGCTCGAAAAGCTTTCGGTCGCCGATGCGCTGCGCGCCATCCGCTTTGCGGAAACCGTGGTGATCATTTTCGACGCGACCATTCCCTTCGAGAAGCAGGATCTGCAGATCGTCGACCTGGTCTTGCGCGAGGGCCGCGCCGCCGTGCTCGCCTTCAACAAGTGGGACCTGGTGGAAGACCCGCAGGCGGTGCTCGCCGACCTGCGCGAAAAGACCGAGCGGCTGTTGCCGCAGGCGCGCGGCATCCGCGCCGTGCCGATCTCCGGCCAGACCGGCTACGGGCTCGACAAGCTGATGCAGAACATCATCGAGACCGACCGGGTGTGGAACAAGCGCATCTCCACCGCCAAGCTCAACCGCTGGCTGGAGGGCGTGCAGGTGCAGCATCCGCCGCCGGCGGTTTCCGGCCGCCGCCTGAGGCTGAAATACATGACCCAGGTAAAGGCGCGGCCGCCGGCCTTCATGATCTCCTGCACGCGCCCCGAGGCGCTGCCGGAATCCTATGTGCGCTACCTGACGAACGGCCTTCGCGCCGATTTCCAGATGCCGGGCGTGCCGATCCGCATCCATTTCAAGGCAAGCGAGAACCCCTTCGAGGGACGGAAGAAGCGGCGGTAGCTGCCTCCTCCCTCAAAGGCGAGTGGGATAGGGGACGGACGATTTAAGTCGTCGTGATCGTAACAGTTGTTGTGATTGTCGTCGTTGTAGTGGTGGCGGGAGGAGCAGCCGCGATACTACGAGGATTGGTGCCTTCCAAAAGAGAGACGTTGTCGATTTCAAGGAAGCGGTCAGGGCTGCCCGGCGCGGCCCTGAAATGAATGACGAGCGGCCCTTCCCAGTTGGTCTCTACCCTGAACGGATGCGTTTCGCTCTGCCATTCCGTGCCCGGCGCCGGATAGATTTTGATGCTCCAATAGGTATCATTGGTGTTCTGCTTCATCACCGATAGCGTTCCGCCAAGCGAGCTGCGCGTGTTGAAGCTGAGGGTATAGGTTTTACCGGATGAGAGCGGGACGGGCTGATATATGGCTTCAGTCTGGTATATCTTGCAGTACTTGTTCCTGATTATAACTTCCTCTTCACCGACGACGCTCGATCCTCCGCTGGTGAAATTCCAGCCAAAATTGCCATCTTCGAAATTACCGTTTCCAATCAAATCCTGAGCCACGATATTCATCTCCAGATCGCTCGATTAAACTTGGATGCATCGACGCCTGATTGTTGCCGGAGGTAAAGTTGCCCATTCGGTTCGCAGCGCCCTCGCCGTGAAGCGCAGGCAGCGGGTTTGGAGCCTCCGCGCCCGTATCCTCGTCCAAAGCTCTAGGATGTTCAACAAATATTTTGCAATCGATGATTGCTTGTTGCGGAAGGTGAGTTGTTCGCCACCAAGGCTTGCATTCCTCCCTCGTTCATGATCGAGTGCGACAATAGTTCGCGGGTCGCAGGAGGGCGTCCCACGACTTGATCCTTGGGAGGAATATTCATGATCACTGTCGGTCTTCTGGCATCCGTCTGTCTTGCCGCTGGCGGCATTGCATTTTTCGCCTGGCGCGACAGCCGGAGCGGTTGAGCCGCAGCGACTGATCTATTCGGTGGTTCTTCCCGTTCAGCCTTGATCAGGCCGGGGCTTCACGCCGCGGAGGGACGCGCGCCCGGAGCCGGCGGCGTCAGGGCGGGACGGCGATCACGCGCAATCATGATATTGGCGAGGAATTGCCGTGACGCTGCTTCCCAGGAGAACTTGTGGGCGAGCCTGCGGGCATCCTCCGGCGAACAGTCGAGCGCGGCGAGGCAGGCCTTGCCCAAGTCGTCGTGGAGCGCGCCGGCGCCGGAATCGTCCTCGATGATATCGATCGGCCCGGTGACGGGGTAGGCTGCCACGGGCACGCCGCTCGCCAATGCTTCCAGGATGGTGTTGCCGAATGTATCGGTCTTCGACGGGAAGACGAAGACGTCGGCCTGGGCGTAGGCGCGGGCGAGATCCTCGCCGGTCTTCATGCCGGTGAAGAGCACGTTCGGATAGCGGTTTTGAAGCTCGGCGCGGGCAGGACCGTCGCCGACCACCACTTTCGAGCCGGGGAGGTCGAGACCGAGAAATGCCGGCAGGTTCTTCTCGACCGCGACGCGGCCGACCGTCATGAAGACGGGACGCGGCAGGCCGAAGGGCCGCTCCTCGCGCTCCATCGGGCGGAACTGCGCCTGATCTATGCCGCGGCTCCAGCGCAGCAGGTTCTTCAATCCCAATTTCGAAAGCTCGCGCTCAAGGCTCGCGGTCGCCACCATGCAGCCGTTGCCGGCATTGTGGAACCAGCGGACGAAGGCGTGCAGGAAGCGGAGCGGGATCGGGAAGCGCGCTGCCACGTATTCGGGGAAGCGGGTGTGGTAGCTGGTGGAGAAGGGCACCTGGTTCTTCAGGCACCAGCGGCGGGCGAGCAGGCCGAGCGGGCCTTCCGTCGCGATATGCACGGCGGTGGGCCGGGATTCCTCGATCGCGTTCGCCACCTGACGGAAGGTCGCGAGTGAAAGCCGGATTTCGGGATAGGTCGGGCAGGGGATGCTCGCGAATTTCTGCGGCGTCACCATGGCGACATCGACGCCCATGCGGGCGAGCTCGCGATTGGTGCTCTCGATCGAGCGCACCACGCCGTTCACCTGGGGATACCAAGCATCCGTCACGATGGTGATCTTCGTCATGGAACGGCCAGCCCGTGATTTGCCGGCCACGACTCACTCGGTTCCGGCGGTTCTGGCGCCTCTATCGGAGAAGATTGTTACAACGTGATGTCAGCGCTCGATGCCCTCGGATTGCGCGCCTTGCCGAATGGTGGGATCATCGAGCGCCATGAGGAGAGGAGGTGGCGATGATCTCGTCCACGGTCGAGCTTCGCAATGTCGCCGGCACCGAGGCGGCCCTGGGCTGGGCGGGAAGCCACACGCTGGTCGTCGACAGGCCGGAGGGGAAGGCCGGCGGCCAGGGCCTCGGCTTCAACGGAGCGCAATTGCTGGCGCTCGCTATCGGCGGCTGCTTCTGCAACGATCTGAGATATGCCGGACATGAAATGGGGATCGCGATCGAGGAGATCGCGGTGGAGGTGACGCTGCAGCTCGACGGCTTCCCGCTGGTGGCGGTGGGCGCCGATCTCGCGGTGAACTGCAAGGCTGCGGATGGCATCGATACGGCAGCGCTGATCGAACAGGCCCGGAGCGTCTGCACTGTAGCGAATTCCGTGATGAGGGGATTTCCGGTTACGTTCCGGACCGGGTAGGCCGCCCGTCTTCTTCTGCTTTTTCTTTTTCGGCCATATCGCTCTCTATGCCCAGGATGAGCTTTCGCAGCAGGCTCGCGAGCTGCTCTCGCTCCATGGCGTCCAGGGACCGAAGGAACCCGGCCTCGCTCGCCATGTCCGCGCGGAAAGCCTCCTCGGCGCGGGCCGCGCCGGCTTCCGTCAGCGCCACCAGCAGGCTACGGCCGTCGCGCGGCGATTTCTCGCGTCGGATCAGGCCGGCCTTTTCCAGCCGGTCGAGCCTGTGGGTGAGGCCGCCGGACGAGATCATCAGCGAGGAATATATCTCCGTCGGGGTCAGCCGATAGGGCGGGCCGGAGCGGCGGAGCGTCGCGATCACATCGAATTCTCCCCGGTCGAGGTCGAAACCGGCGAATGTCGCCTCGATGCTTGGCCGCACCATGTTTCCCAGCCGGAACGCGCGTCCCAGGATTGCCATCGGCTCGGTGTCGAGATCGGGCAGTTCCCGCGCCCATTGCCGGCGCCGACGGTCGACATGGTCCAGCCCCGCCCGATCCTCTTTTCGCTCCATCATGCCTGCCTCACAGATATTCATTGGGGTGAAACATACACGCTGATTCATTCGGGGCCAATATATCTTGATAGGAAGATAAATATCTGACGTGAAGATAGTTCGATGGCATATATCTTCTCGTGAAGATAAATCACCGTTCGAGAGAGGGAGGCAAGCCGATGTTCAAGGTGCTACGACACAAGGAACCGCAGCCCGGCCAGAGCCGCACGGTTCGTTTCGAAGGACATGATTTCGGCGCTCAGGTGTCGTTTTTCCTGGTGGATGCGGAACCCGGCCGGGGGGCGGCGCTACATGTGCATCCCTATTCGGAGACCTGGGTCGTCAGGAAAGGCGAAGCCGAGTTCACCATCGGCGATGACAGGATGCGGGGCTATCCGGGCGATATCGTCGTCGCGGCGGCCAATATCCCCCATCGCTTCGAGAACGTCGGGGCGGACCGGCTCGAACTCGTCTGCATCCACCCCTGCGACAGGATCGTGCAGGAACTCGTGTGATACGAAAACTAACTAGCGCAAGTTATTGAGAGGAGAATCGAAATGCCGAAAATGATCTTTCTGAACCTGCCGGTGAAGGACATCGCCGCTTCCACCCGCTTCTACGAGGCGATCGGTTGCCGAAAGAACGAGGAGTTCAGCGACGAGAATTCCGCATCGATGGTGTGGTCCGAGACGATCACGTTCCAGCTGCTGGCGGTCGATTATTTCAAGACCTTTACGACCAAGCCGCTTGCAAACTCACGCGAGACGGTGGGCATGCTGATCGCACTGTCGCGCGACAGCCGCGAGGAGGTGGATGCCATCATCGAAGCCGCGGCGGCTGCCGGAGGCAAGGGCGATATCCGCGAGCCGCAGGACATGGGCTTCATGTATCTGCGCAGTTTCGAGGACCCGGATGGCCATGTCTTCGAGGCGGCGTGGATGGATATGAGCGCAGCCGGGGCCAGCGAGTAGCCGCAGGCGGCATGGATCAGCTTGGCAGCAATGCCGGGTTGATGAGCGCGCCGTGGTGGCCGACGACGACGGCCGCCACCGCCGCTCCGTAAGCCGCGGCGTCTTCCGGGGAAGCGCCGCGCACCAGCCGCGACAGGAAGCCGCCGTTGAAGCTGTCGCCGGCGCTGGTGGTATCCACGACATTCTGGACGCCGACCGCCGGCACATGGCTCGTGCCGCCGCCGAAGCTCAGCGTCGCGCCCTCGGCGCCGTTCTTCACCACCACGTTCTCGACGCCCAGCGCGTGATAGCGGGCGATCGTTTCGGCAATCGTGGCATCGCCGAAATGGGCGGTCTCGTCATCGAAGCTCGGCAGGACGAGATTGGCGGCGCGGGCGCCGGCCTCGATCGTCCTCAGCATGTAATCCTTGCCCGGCCAGAGGCGCGGGCGGATGTTCGGATCGAAGACGACACGTTTTCCCGCGGCGCGGGCGCGGCGCAGCTCCGCCAGCAGGGTTTCGACCGCTTCCGGCGCCAGGATGCCGAGCGTGATGCCCGAGAAATAGAGAATATCAGCCGCCTCCAGCGAGCGGCGCAGATGATCAGCATCATCGGCGAGTTTCTTCGCCGCCGCCGTATCGCGCCAGTAGCTGAAGGTGCGCTCGCCGTTCCTGAGCGTGATGAGATAGAGGCCCGGCGTCCTGCCCTCGATCCTGCGGATCGCTTCCGTGCCGATGCCGCCCGCCTTCATGAAGGTGAGCATTTCGGAGGAGAGGGGATCATCGCCGAGCACGGTGAAATAATCGACCGACCATTCGGCGGGCAGGCAGGCGCGGGCATACCACGCGGTGTTGAAGGTATCGCCGGCAAAGCCCTTGCGCAGCAGGCCTTCGCCCGCCTGAGACAGCTCCACCATGCATTCGCCGATCGATAGAAAACGCCCGCCCAATTCCGTTCCTCCACTCACGCCTTCCAGCCGCAATAGGCCGAACTTTGTGCCAAGGCAAGGGAGGAAGGGCGAGTTGCTTTTGAATTGTCTTTCGCGCCCAGAACTCTAGGTTGGAACAGGCGGAGCAGGAAAGGAGACATCGAGAATGGCGACGGAAGCAGGCAGGCAGGTCGATGCGGATTGGTGGCGCGGCGCGGTCATCTATCAGGTCTATCCACGTTCCTTCCAGGATACGACCGGCGACGGGATTGGCGACATCAAGGGCATTACCGCCAGGCTTCCCCATATCGCCTCGCTCGGCGTCGACGCGATCTGGCTTTCGCCCTTCTTCACCTCGCCCATGGCCGACATGGGCTACGATGTTTCCGACTATTGCAATGTCGATCCGATGTTCGGGACGCTCGCCGATTTCGACGAGATGATGGAGGAGGCCCACCGGCACGGTCTCAAGGTCATCATCGACCAGGTGATCTCCCACACTTCCGACCGCCATCCCTGGTTCATCGAAAGCCGCTCGAGCCGCACCAATCCGAAGGCGGACTGGTATGTCTGGGCCGATCCGAAGCCGGATGGGACGGTGCCGAACAACTGGCTTTCGATCTTCGGCGGGCCGGGCTGGGAATGGGACGGCGTGCGCCGGCAATATTACATGCACAATTTCCTGATCTCGCAGCCCGATCTCAACTTCCACAATCCGGAGGTACAGGACGCGCTGCTGGACACGGTGAGGTTCTGGCTGGACCGGGGGGTGGACGGGTTCCGGCTCGACACCGTGAACTACTATTTCCACGACAAGCAGCTTAGGAACAATCCGCCGATGGTCTACGACGCGGCGACGGCGGGGCTGGAATCCGACACCAATCCCTATTCGATGCAGAACCACCTCTACGACAAGAGTCAGCCGGAGAACATCGAGTTCCTGAAGCGGCTGCGGGCGCTGCTCGACAGCTATGGCGGGCGCGCGACGGGGGGCGAGGGGGGCGACGGACCGCGTTCGCTGACGACGCCCGCCATCTATACCAGCGGCAACGACAAGCTGCACATGTGTTACACCTTCGACCTCTTGGGCCCGGCCTTTTCGGCGGCCTATATCCGGCGGGTGATGTCGACGGTGCACGATATCGTCACCAATGGCTGGGTGTGCTGGGCCTTTTCCAACCATGACGTGGTGCGCCACGTGACCCGCTTTGCCAAGTCGGCGGAGGAGCGCGACCGCGTCGCCAAGCTCTCCATCACGCTGCTGACGGTGCTGCGCGGCTCGATCTGCCTCTACCAGGGCGAAGAACTGGGGCTGGCCGAGGCGGAACTCGCCTTCGAGGACCTGCGCGACCCCTACGGCATCCGCTTCTGGCCGGCCTTCAAGGGGCGCGACGGATGCCGCACGCCGATGCCCTGGGAAAGCGGCGAGCCGCATGCCGGCTTCACGGCGGGCTCGAAGACCTGGCTTCCGGTGCCGCAGGACCATGCGGCCCGCGCCGTGGACACCCAGGAGGAGAGAGACGAATCCGTTCTCCACCATTATCGACGGGCGCTCGCTTTCCGGAAGGGGCATCCGCCGCTGATCGACGGCGACATGACCTTCCTCGACACCCATGGCCAGGACCTGCTCGCCTTCGTACGCGAAAAGGGCGGCGAGAAGCTGCTCTTCGTCTTCAATCTGACCCGCGAGCCGCAGGAATTCCGCCTGCCGGAACGGGTGGCGGATTGCCTGCCGGTGTCGATGCCGGATTTCCCGTCGGTGCTCGAAAAGGGCGTGGTGAAGCTCGATGCGCTCGACGTGTTCTGCGCAAGGGTGTGAGGAGCGACGAGCCGCCATTGCGGAGCGCCCAGGCGCTCACTAGCTGTGAGCGGTTGCCATCCAAGATAAAGCGTATTCCGAGCAGATCATGACGCCTGTTTTCCCGTCCCATTGGAACATCACCGATCCCTCCCTGATCGCCGACACTTTTTCGAGCCGCATCTGGAAAGTCCGACTGGCGGACGGCTCGCCGGCGATCATCAAGGATCTGAAACCCATCGAGGACATTGCCGACGAGCTGCGCGGCGCCGATTACCTCGCGTGGCGCAACGGCAAGGGAGCCGCTCGGCTGCTCGGCCGGGAGAAGAACAGCATGCTTCTCGAATATGCCGGCGAGCGCATGCTTTCCCATGTGGTCGCGGACGAAGGGGACAACCAGGCGACGGAGATAGCGGCTGAGCTTGCTGTCGAGCTCCACGCGCCGTCGGGTGAGCCCCTGCCGTCCGCCTTGCTTCCCGTCAGGGATCGCTTCGAGGCACTGTTCGAGCGGGCGCGGCAGGATCAGGCGGCGGGTCTGAAGACCGACTATGTGCAGGCGGCCGCGATCGCCGACCGGCTCTTTTCCGATGCGCGCGACATCACGGGGCTGCACGGCGACCTGCACCACGAGAACATCCTGCTCTCCGAGCGCGGCTGGGTGGTGATCGATCCCGTCGGGCTCGTGGGGGAGGTCGGCTTCGGCGTCGCGAACATGTTCTATGATCCGGCGAGCCGGGATGACCTTTGCCTCGACCCTCAAAGGGTGGCGCAAATGGCGGATGCCTTTTCGCGCGCATTGTCTCTGGACCCGCGCCGCCTGCTCGATCAGGCCTATGCCTATGGCTGCCTCTCGGCGGCCTGGAACGCGGGCGACGGCGGCGGCACTGACGAGGAGCGCCGCGACCTGGCGATCGCAGCCGTCATCCGGCAGGTGCGAAGCGCCGATTACTGAGCGGTTATCCGCAGGCTTGCGCCACGAAGCCGAAGTCCGAGGCGGGCGGCGACGCGCTGCGAGGAGATGTTGCCGCGGTCCGTGCTGTAGAAAAGAGTGCGGGATCGAAGCGAAGGCAGGCGTGACCAGCCGGCGGTCGCCGCCGCGGCGTGGCCTTGCCCCCTGAAGGCCTTGGCCGTTACCAGACCGAGTTCCGCCCCGACATCCGACAGCCGGGCGGCGAACGCGATGGATGCGATTTCACCGCCGGCGATGGCGACGCACCAGGGTTGCCAGAAATCATCCACGCCGTGGAAGCCAAGCTCACGCAGGCTCTCGGGCATCCCGGTCTGAGACAGGGATCGAGCAAGTTCGCGGCCCTCCTCGGAATCGCTGCCGATCAGCCGAGCGCCCGTCGCGTAGGACAGTCCATTCGGCAGTTCGTAGATGAGGCCGAAATTGTGGGCGACCGGAGTGTGGCTCCCCAATAGGGACAGATAGCGTTCGAGATGCTTCGGGTTTGCCGGATGGAGAAATGGGGGCTCGTCGGCCGCCAGGCTTTCCAGTTCGGTGACGATATCGTCGGGCAGATCGGCGTGCAGGCCGAAGACATTTCCTTCCTCGCATCCGGAGAGCCAGAGCCGAGGACCGGGCGAATTGTCCGGATCGTTCTCGCGCTCGATGCGCCCGTCACCCGTCAATCGGAAAAGCGTGCGATAATCGGTTTTCAGCCAGTCGATTCCAAGCATGGCCCTGGGGTCACTACGGCTTGGGCAAGGTCTTGTCGTTCCTGCAGGCCGAAAGCGGTTTTATCTTTCCCGAATAGACCCTGGTGATCCGCTCCTGTTTGGCATTCGTATCCACGACCA
Organism: Rhizobium sp. LC145; assembly: GCF_001005825.1. GTDB lineage: Bacteria > Pseudomonadota > Alphaproteobacteria > Rhizobiales > Rhizobiaceae > Neorhizobium. The sequence continues at coordinate 26,990 of NZ_LBHV01000004.1, read as the reverse complement.
GGCAGGCGCAGCCGTAGCCATAGCCGGTGCCGGGCACGTTGGTTTCGACGAATTGCTTGCTGTCGAAATCCGGCGTCTTTTCCGCACCGACCGCATCCGGGCCGGCAGCTTCGGCCTGCGAGGTGATGGTCCAGGTGGCGTCCTTGTCGGTCAGCCAGAGATTGCCGGGCGTCGGCATCTGGTACCAGCCGCATCGGTTTTCGGCGGCATGCAGGCTGCCGGCCGGCAGCCCCAAGACCATTGCCAACAGGAGGGAATGGAACGACTTCGCCATGAATTGGTGCTCCGCGCCGTGTGATCGGCCATTATCCAACGCCAGAAACTGTTCCAAGTCAAAGAGGAGGTTGGGATATGGTGTTCCAAATTTTTCTAATGGCTCCTTCGAGATATCGTCGTTTGTGAGCGTGGAAATGGCAACGTAGACGAAGGCGCATGGGGCGGGGCTCTCACCTCGGCGACACCGCGAACAGACAAGGAAGAAGACAGGATGAAAAGAGAGATAAAAGTCGAATCTGGGGCTGTGACGGCGGCCCTGCTGTCCTTCACCGTCGCGGCGTTCGGCAGTTCCGGTCATGCTCTTGCAGCGAGCGAGGCGGACCGGATTGCCGCCATCGTGGACAAGGCCATCGAGCCGGCGATGAAGGAGCACGGCGTTCCCGGCATGGCGGTCGCCGTCACCATCGATGGCAGGCGCTATTTCAGGAATTACGGCCTCGCTTCGAAGGAAGGGAACATGCCGGTCACGGAAGATACGCTCTTCGAACTCGGCTCTGTCAGCAAGACCTTTACCGCGACGCTCGGCGCCTATGCGCAGGTGACCGGAAAGCTGTCGCTGGAGGATCATGCGGGCAAATACATTCCGGAGCTCGAAGGAAGCGCGATCGACAAGGCGACGCTGCTTCACCTCGCCACCTATACGGCCGGCGGGCTGCCGCTGCAGTTTCCCGACGAGGTGGGGACCGACAAGCAGATGCGCGCCTATTTCAAGCGGTGGAAGCCGGCCGCTGCGCCGGGCGAGCAGCGCCGCTATTCCAACCCGAGCATCGGATTTTTCGGGCATATTACCGGGATTGCCATGGGGCGGGATTTCCGGGAGGCGATGGAAGGGGAACTCTTCCCCAAGCTTGGGCTCAGCCACAGCTATATCACGGTGCCGAGCGCGGCGATGAAGGATTATGCCTGGGGTCACAACAAGGCCGGCAAGCCGGTGCGGGTCAATCCCGGCATGTTCGCGGCGGAGGCCTACGGCGTGAAATCCTCGACCTCCGACATGGTACGCTTCGTGGAGGCGAATATCGAGCCGGGCAAGCTCGACGGTGCCGTCGCCCAAGCCGTGGAAGGAACGCATGTCGGCTATTTCCGGGTCGGTGAGATGGTGCAGGGGCTCGGCTGGGAGCAATATCCCTACCCGGTGACATTGGAGCGCCTGCTTGCCGGCAATGCCCAGACCATGGCCATGGACGCCCATGCGGCAAAGGCATTGACGCCCCCGCAGCAGCCGGTGCCCGCAACACTCTACAACAAGACCGGTTCGACGGGCGGCTTCGGCGCTTACGTCGCCTTCGTGCCGGAAGAGAAGATCGGCATCGTCATGCTGGCGAACCGGAACCTTCCGATACCGGCGCGCATCAAGGCCGCGCACGCCATACTGGAGCAGCTTGCCGGGCAGACGGAGTAGCGGCGGCGGAACGATCGCCCTACCTATCCGTTCCACGGGGCACGGGAGCGCCGCCAGGCGGCGTTCCCGTCGAAGCGGTGAGGATCGGCGAACGGGAGGGCCACGATGACCGACGATTTCCACGTCTTCATTCAGAAACGCAAGGAAGCGGCGCGCGCCTATGTCAACGGCGATGCCGGGCCGCTGGAAGAGATCGCCGCCAGGGATTTCCAGGCGAGCTTCTTCCATCCGCGCGGCGCCGTGGTCGAGGGCGCCGAGCAGGTGCTGGCGCGCTATGTCGAGGATGCGGCAAGCTTCAGCACGGGCAGCGAAAGCGACCTGGAGATCATCCACATGGGCCATGACGGCAAGATCGGCTACTGGGTGGGCTATCAGAACGCCACGGCGCGGCTGAAGGGACAGCCCGAACCGGTGCCGATGCGGCTGCGCGTGACCGAGATCTTCCGCCGCGCCGATGGCCAGTGGCAGCTCGTTCACCGCCACGCCGACATGGCGGATAAATCCTGATCTGGACTATCTCCCGTATTTGCGGGCACCCGCCACGCAGAGAATGACCGCCACGGTGACGGCGAACATCAGCGGAGTGACGGTCTCGTTCAGCAAGGTTGCCGCGAGCGCCAGCCCGAAGAACGGCTGCAATAGCTGCAATTGGCCGACGGTGGCGATGCCGCCCTGGGCCAGCCCGCGATACCAGAACACGAAGCCGATCAGCATGCTGAAGAGCGAGACATAGGCAAGGCCCAGCAGGGCGGGAGCCTGGATGCCGGCAAAGGTCGCGGGCATGGTGAAGATGGTTATGAGGACCATCAGCGGCAGAGAGAGCACGAGAGCCCAGGAAATGACCTGCCAGCCGCCGAGTGTGCGCGAGAGCTTCGCGCCTTCGGCATAGCCGAGGCCGCAGACGATGATCGCCGCCAGCATCAGCGCATCGCCGAGCGGCGCGGCGGTGACGCCCTGCGCGAGTGCGAAACCGACGACCAGTGTGCTTCCCAATATGGAAAACAGCCAGAAAGCCGGCTTAGGCCGCTCACCGCCGCGAATGACGCCGAAAATGGCCGTGGCCAGGGGTAACAGGCCGACGAAGACGATGGAATGGGCGGTGGTCACGTGCTGCAGCGCCAGTGCGGTCAACAGCGGAAAGCCGACCACGACGCCCAATGCCACCACCACCAGTGAGGCGATATCGCGCGGGGCGGGGCGTTTCTCCCTGAAGATCAGGACCAGCGCAAGGGCCAGGAGCCCGGCGATCGCCGCCCGCGCGACCGTGAGGAACACCGGATCGAACTGCATGACCGCCACGCGGGTGGCGGGAAGCGATCCGCTGAAGATCACCACGCCGATAAAACCATTGATCCATCCGGCTGCTGCACGGTCCATAGGGCACTCCATCATTACAGCCGTCCTTATCGGCAGGGACGGATGGTTTCGCCAGCCACAGTCTGATACGGTTTCGGCGAACTGTTATGGTGAAGGTGGCAATACAGATGAGCGAAGGCACGCGGGTCGCAATGGTCATGGCGACGATCGGGCAGCGGATTTCGGGGCGCAATCTGACGCCCGGCGCCAAGCTGCCGTCGCTTCGGCAGCTGGCCGTCACGCTGAAGGTCTCGACCTCGACCGTGGTGGAGGCCTATGAGCGCCTGGTGGCCGAAGGGGCGATCGTTTCCAGGCCCGGCTCCGGCTTCTACGTGGCCAACCAGGCGGCGCCGTTTTCGCTTGCCGAGGCGGGGCCGAAGCTCGACCGCGCCGTCGATCCTTTCTGGGTATCCCGGCAGTCGCTGGAGGCGGGTGACGGCGGTCTCAAACCGGGCTGCGGGTGGCTGCCGTCCTCGTGGTTTCCGGAGGAGAGCATTCGCCGGGGGCTCAGAACCCTTTCGCGCGCGAAAAGTCCGGTGCTGGCCGATTACGGCACGCCGCTCGGATTGCCGCCGCTTCGCCAGCTCATTGCCCGGCGCATGGCGGAGCGGGGGATAGAGGCGTCTCCGGATCAGATCATGCTGACCGAATCCGGAACCCAGGCGATCGACCTTCTCTGCCGGTTCTTCCTCGAACCCGGCGATACGGTGCTGGTGGACGACCCGTGCTATTTCAATTTCCATGCCCTGCTCAGGGCCCACCGGGCCAAGATCGTCGGCGTTCCCTACACGCCCTCGGGGCCGAATATCGAGGCTTTCAGCCGGACGGTGAGCGAACACCGGCCCCGCCTCTACATCACGAATTCCGCCATTCACAACCCGACGGGGGCGGTGCTTTCCCCGGTGACGGCGCACCGGGTTCTCAAGCTTGCCGACCAGTTCGGCCTCACCATCATCGAGGACGACATCTTCGCCGATTTCGAGCACACGGCCGCGCCGCGGCTGGCGGCCTTCGACGGCTTGGAGCGCGTCATCCATATCGGCAGCTTTTCCAAGACCCTTTCCGCTTCGGCGCGATGCGGGTTCGTGGCAGCCAGGCCGGAATGGATCGAAGGCCTGACAGACCTCAAGATCGCGACGACCTTCGGCGGGGGAAGGCTGAATGCGGAGCTGGTGCTGAACGTCTTGAGCGACGGCAGCTATCGCAAACACGTGGAGGCTCTTCGGAGCCGCCTTTCCCAGGCGATGTTCGAGGTTTCGGCAAGATTGAGGAGCCTGGGGATAGTTCCCTGGCTGGAGCCTCAGGCAGGCATGTTCCTCTGGTGCCGGCTGCCGGACGATGCCGACGCGGCGGATGTGGCGCGTGCCGCACTGGAAAGGAACATCGTGCTGGCGCCCGGAAACGCTTTCAGCCTGTCGCAATCGGCCGGAAACTTCATGCGCTTCAACGTTTCGCAGACGCTCGATCCGCGCATCTTCGAGGTGCTGCGCCTGGCGCTTCCGCGGGGAAGGGGCTGAAACGAAAAAGCCCGCGAGGATGCTCGCGGGCTTCGCTTGTTCCAGGCAGTAAGGGCCTACGAGAAGTTCAGCTCCCGCTCGCCCTGTTCGTCGCGGATATAGGTCTGCAGGCCGATGCGGTTGAGGATGTTGAGGAAGGGCTTGGGGGGCAGTTCCTCGACATTCGCCATCTTCTTCACGTCCCACTCACCGGTCGCGACCAGCATGGCGGCGGCAACCGGCGGAACGCCGGCGGTGTAGGAGATGCCCTGGGAGCCCACTTCGTTATAGGCTTCCTTGTGGTCCGCGACGTTATAGATGAAGACTTCGCGCTCCTTGCCGTCCTTGATGCCCTTCACGAAATCACCGATGCAGGTCTTGCCCTCGTATTCGGGCGCGAGCGATGCGGGATCGGGCAGGCAGGCCTTGACGACCTTGAGCGGCACGACTTCCGAGCCATCCGCCAGCCTGACCGGCTGCTCGGAGAGGAGGCCGATGTTCTTCAAGACTGTGAAGACGTTGATGTAGTGATCGCCGAAGCCCATCCAGAAGCGCACGTCGGCGCCATCCATGTTCTTGGCGAGCGAATGCACTTCGTCGTGGCCGCAGAGATAGGCGCGGCGGGTGCCGACGACCGGCAGATCGTAATCCTTGCCGATCTCGAACATCTTGTTCACCTGCCACTGGCCCTTCTGCCAGGAATAGACGACACCGGTGAACTCGCGGAAGTTGATTTCCGGATCGAAGTTGGTGGCGAAATACTTGCCGTGGCTGCCGGCGTTGATATCGACGATATCGACGTCGGTCACCTTGTCGAGATAGTCGTCCTTGGCCAGACGCGCATAGGCGTTGACGACGCCCGGATCGAAGCCGGCGCCGAGGATGGCGGTGATGCTCTTTTCCTCGCATTCGGCGGCGCGCTTCCACTCGTAGTTACCGTACCACGGCGGGGTCTCGCAGATCTTGTTCGGTTCTTCGTGGATCGCCGTGTCGATATAGGCGACGCCGGTGTCCATGCAGGCGCGCAAGACCGACATGTTCAAGAAGGCGGTGCCGACATTGATGACGATCTCGGACCTGGTCGACTTGATGAGCGCTTTGGTGGCCTCGATGTTGAGCGCGTCGAGCGCATGGGCTTCCAGCACGCCCGGTTGTTTCATCGCCTTCTTCTCGTGCACGGAGGCGACGATGGCATCGCATTTCGTCCTGGTGCGCGAGGCGATATGGATGTCGCCGAGGACATCGTTGTTCTGGGCGCATTTATGCGCAACCACCTGGGCGACGCCGCCGGCGCCGATGATGAGCACGTTCTTCTTCATGATGGGGACCAACTCCTTATGTCCAATCGTCAGAAGCCTCTTCACGAGAGGCTTTGTTCGTAGTCCGCGTAATCGAATTCACGGACCGTTCTGAGGCTGCCATCCAGTTCCCGGATGGCGATTGCCGGCATTTTCACGCCGTTAAACCAGTTTTTCTTGACCATCGTGTAACCGGCGGCATCCTGGATCGAGATGCGGTCGCCGACCTTCAGTTCTTCGGGGAAGTCGAACTCCCCGAAGATGTCCCCGGCAAGACAGGACTTGCCGCAGACCATGTAACGATGTGGTCCCTGGTTGGGGGAGACCTTTGCGTTCTCACGATAGATCAGAAGATCCAGCATGTGCGCTTCGATGGACGAATCCACCACGACAAGGTCCTTGCCGTTATAGAGCTTGTCGAGCACGGTGACTTCCAGCGTGGTCGACTTGGTGATCGAGGCCTCGCCGGGCTCGAGATAGACCTGCACGCCGTATTTTTCCGAAAAGGCTTTCAGCCGGTCGCAGAAGGCATCGATCGGATAGCCTTCGCCGGTGAAATGGATACCGCCGCCGAGGCTCACCCATTCGGCTTTCTTGAGAAGCGGCCCGAACTTCTCCTCGATCTGGCCGAGCATGCGGTCGAACAGGGCGAAATCGCTGTTCTCGCAGTTGTTGTGGATCATGAAGCCGCTGATCTTGTCCATGACCTTCTCGACCTTGGCGACATCCCATTCGCCGAGCCGGGAGAAGGGCCGGGCGGGATCGGCAAGGTCGAAGCTCGATGAGCTCACCTGCGGGTTGAGGCGCAGTCCGCGAACGATGCCGGAGGCCTTGACCGCAAAGCGCTCGAGCTGGGCGATCGAATTGAAGATGATCTTGTCGGCGTGGCTGATGACCTCGTCGATCTCGTAATCCGCATAGGCGACGCTATAGGCATGCGTCTCCTTGCCGAAGCGCTCATGGCCGAGGCGCACTTCATTCAGCGAGGACGAGGTGGTGCCGTCCATGAAGTCTCGCATGAAATCGAAGACCGACCAGGTGGCGAAACATTTCAGGGCCAGCAGCGCCTTGGCGCCCGATTTCTCGCGGACATAGGCGATCTTCTCCATGTTGCGGAGGAGCTTCGTCTTATCGATCAGGTAATAGGGCGTTTGCAGCATCTCGTCGGCCTTCACGTCTTAGGTGCGGGTTTCGATAGGATGCGGGGGTATTGCCCCACCCGGCCGTCATCTTCAAGACCCGAGAGGGCAAGAATGTCGGATGAGAACGCTGAGCGGTTTATGCTGCGGGCCGCTTTACGGTCCTGTCGCCGCGGCCTTTCAGAAGGCCGGCTATGGAAATGTCTTCATCAAGCTCATCCCAGTGAATGCCGCCGGGGCTGAGTTCGAATTTTTCGCGGTCGCTGGGCTTGGCGAGAAGCAGGCGGGGGAACCAAGCGAGAGGCACCCCGAGGGTGCGGCCGTCGGTGAGCGACACCCACATCGTATCTTCGTCGAATTTCACGTCAGTCGCCGAAATGTTCATGCCATGCCTGCCGAATAAGTACGCGATTGTCGATCACTAACCGGATGATAGCAGAGAGCTCCTTGCTATTGAAGCCTTGGCTATCGGCCACTCCGATGGTCGGCTCCAACCAGATTTTTGCATTGGCTCCGCTGCCGCGAACATGGATGTGAATAGGCTCTCGGGGATCGCCTTCGTTGGAATAGAAAAAGAAATTTAGATTCCCCGAGCGGAAGACACAGGCATTTCGAATCTTGCCCCCCTCCAGGCTTGCGGTGAAACTCAAATCAGCTCGAACCGATCCACATCCACCATGCCCCGGTCTGAAATCTTCAGGTGCGGGATAACGGGGAGCGGCAGGAAGGCGACCTGCAGGAAGGGCTCTTCCAGAGTCGTTCCAAGGGCATAGGCGGCTTTTCTCAAGTGATGCAGCGTGTCGCGCACGGTCTCGTAGGGTTCGAGGCTCATGAGGCCGGCGACGGGTAGGGCGATCTCGCCGGTCACCCTGCCGTCCTCCACCACCACGAAGCCGCCATGGATTTCGGAAAGCCGATTGGCGGCGAGCGCCATGTCGTCCTCGTTGACGCCGACGACGCAGATATTGTGGCTGTCATGTCCGACGGTGGAGGCGATCGCGCCCTTCTTCAGCCCGAAGCCCTGCACGAAACCATTGGCGTGATTGCCGTTCTTTCCGTGGCGCTCGATGACGGCGACCTTGATGATGTCACGGGAAAGATCGACCACGGTCTGGTTGCCGGAGGAGGGTAGCCGGTAGCGGCGATGCTCGGTGATGATCTTTCCGGGCATCACGCCGATCACCGGCGTTTCGCCCTCGGTCGCCGGCACGCCGAAATGCATGGCCTGGACCGGCCGCGCCTTGACGCTGTCGAGGCCGACGGGGCTGACGGCCCCACGCGTCGCGAAGAGTTCGTCCGTCACCTTGCGGCCGGCGGAGAAGACGATCTCCGCCTTGCAGTTTTCAAGGCTGTCGATGACGACAAGATCGGCACGCCAGCCCGGCGCGACGAGGCCGCGGTCGCGCAGACCGAAGGCGCGGGCAGCCGAAATCGAGGCGGCGCGATAGACCGCGAGCGGTTCGACGCCGTCCGCGATCGCCGTGCGGATCATGTAATCGAGGTGACCCTGCTCGGCGATGTCGAGCGGATTGCGGTCGTCGGTGCAGAGCGCGATGAAGGGCGACAGCCGCTCCGTGATGATTGGCATCAGCGCGTGAAGGTCCTTGGAGACGGAGCCCTCGCGGACGAGGATGTGCATGCCCTTGCGGATCTTTTCGAGCGCCTCTTCAGCCGTCGTGCATTCGTGCTCGGTGCGGATGCCGGCGGCGAGATAGCCGTTGAGGTCCTTGCCGGAGAGGAGTGGGGCGTGACCGTCGATATGGTCGCCGTAGAAGGCTTCGAGCTTGGCGAGGCAGACCGGGTCCTTATGGATGACGCCGGGGAAATTCATGAACTCGGCAAGGCCGATGACCTTCGGATGATCGCGGTAGGGCAGGAGCTTTTCGATGGGCAGATCGGCGCCCGCCGTCTCCAGATGCGTGGCCGGCACGCAGGAGGAAAGCTGAACGCGGATGTCCATGATAGTTTCGAGCGCGGAATCGAGGAAAAATTCGATGCCCTCGGTACCGATGACATTGGCAATCTCATGCGGATCGCAGATCGCAGTCGTCACGCCATAGGGGAGCACGCAGCGGTCGAATTCATGCGGGGTGACCAGCGAGCTTTCGATATGCAGATGCGTGTCGATGAAGCCAGGCACGACGATCCTGCCGGAAATGTCGATTTCGGTCTTGCCGGAATAGCTGCCGCAGGTGCCGACGATGCGGTCGCCGGAGATGGCAATGTCGGAGGCGACCAGTTCGCCGGTGACGAGATCGAAGAACTTGCCACCCTTCAGGACGATATCCGCCGGTTCGCGGCCGGTGCCCTGGTCGATGAGGGTTTCAAGTCGGGTGTTCATGGCGTCTTTCCTGTTTTTCGATTCTCCCCAGTCTAGGAAGGAAAAGACCTGAGTTGAAGATCAGCGATCGCTGATTTCCGACTTGGCAGCGGCAGGCCGAAGAAAAATCAGAAGTTGCATCGGCGCATCTTCTCCGCGCTGCGGCTCTTCGCTATGGCTTTTCGAAATTGGGCGCAGGGGGAAACTTTATGAAAAATCTGGCCGCATTTGCCTTGGCGGTGTTTGTCTTGGCCGGCTGCAATACAAAAAAGGACGCTATGGTGGCGCTCCATACGGACGCTCAGGGAAAATTGAGCCGGGTCGTCGTGGTGAGATCGACGGGCGACAAGACGGCCGACGACCTCGTAAAAAGAGCCGCGATAAAACAATTCCGGCGGCAGGTTCCCGAGCCGAAGAAGAACGGGAGTTACCGAGTGCCTGCAAAGGTCGAACTGCCGCCCGCGCCGTATTGGCAATGAACGTTACGTGATCGCATCCGGAAGGCAGAACGGGCGCCCGAGGGCGCCCGTCGATGCTTTGACTATTCGAGGGAGACGATCTTGCCGTCTTCCCACTTGAAGAGCGAGAAGGCGGGTGAGGAAAGATCGCCGGTCTCGCCGTAGGTGAGATCGCCGATCGACGTCTTGATCGGTTCGCCCGACTTCAGAGCCGTTGCGACGGCTTCCGAGTCATCCGCCTTGCCGGCCTTCTCGATGCCGGCCTTGAGCACTTCAACGGCCGCATAGGCGTTGAGCGTGAAAGCTTCCGCCGGAATGTTGCGGGCGGTGAGCGCATCGACAGCACCCTTGGAAGCCGGGTTCTTGGTGGCGTCCGAGGCATTGGTGAAGATGGTTCCGGCGGCCGCGCTGGTGCCGATATTCCAGAACTCGGTATTGGAGAGGCCTTCGCCGCCGATGATCGTCGCCTTCACGCCGAGATCGGAGAGCTGGCGGGCGAGCAGGCCACCTTCGGGGTGATAGCCGCCGAAGTAGACGACTTCGATGTTTTCGGATTTCAGGCGGGTGGTGAGTGCGCTGTAATCCTTGTCGCCCACGGTCACGGAATCGTTGATGACCTCGGTCACGCCGCCGGCATTCAGGACGGCCTTGAAGGCATCGGCCAGGCCTTTGCCGTAGGCGCCCTTGTCGTTGATGATCGCGACGCGCTTGTCCTTGAGATTTTCCAGCACGTATTTGGCGGCGACTTCTGCCTGCTGGTCATCGCGGCCGCAGGTGCGCAGCACATTGGCGAGGCCGCGGGTGGTGAGCGCGGGCGTGGTCGCCGTCGGCGTCACCATCAGCACGCCGTTTTCAGCGAAGACATCGGAAGCCGGCATGGCGACGCCCGAGGTAACCGGACCGACGACGAAGCGAATGCCTTCGCCGACGAGCTGGTTGGCGGCCGAAACGCCCTGCTTGGGCTCGCCGGCGTCATCGGCGATCTTGAGCACGACCTGCTCGCCCAGAATGCCGCCGTTCTTGTTGATTTCCGCAACCGCGGTTTCGGCGCCGTTCTTGACCTGGTCGCCATAGGCGGCGACCGGTCCGGTCAGCGGCGCGACGAGGCCGATGACGATTTCCGCATGAGCGAGCGGCGCGAATGCAAGAGAAGCGAGGGTGGTGGCCGCCAGAAGCGTCTTGAGATTCATTTCGTCCTCCTTGGATGGGTCCTTGACCCGCCGGGCGCGCCGCTCTGAAAAAAGTTCAGGCGATGCGCCCTAAGTTCTTGTTTTTGTACATGCCCTGCTCGGAAAACGGCTTGCGCTTTCCATGACACATATCCGTCCGGTCAAGTTTGACTTCGAGCGGAACGAAACATTCTTAGGAACTTAGCTGCGATTCCGCAAGAAGTTCGCAGAACGGGACCCGTTTTTGCTAAATTTTGCAAAGAACGGGCCTCGAAAACGCGATTCAAATGCCGTTCGTAAGAATTTCGCGCAGTTTCCCGAAGATTTCGTCGATGTGGTGCTTCTCGACGATCAGCGGCGGCGACATGGCGATGGTGTCGCCCGTCGTGCGGATCAGCAATCCGTCCTCATAGGCCTTCAGGAAAGCGGAGAAGGCGCGCTTGGTCGGCTCGCCGGCGATCGGGTCCAGCTCGATCGCGCCGATCAGGCCGATGTTGCGAACGTCGATGACGTTCGGCACGTCCTTCAGCGAATGCAGGCCTTCTTCCCAATAGGGGGCGATCTCCTTGGCGCGCTCGAACAGCCCTTCTTCCTTGTAGGTCTCGAGCGTCGCGAGCCCGGCCGCAGAAGCGATCGGATTGCCCGAATAGGTATAGCCGTGGAAGAACTCGATGAGATGTTCCGGGCCGTTCATGAAGGCGTCGTGGATTTCGGAGGTGACGAGGACCGCGCCCATGGGGATCACACCGTTGGTGAGGCCCTTGGCGGTGGTCATGATATCGGGCGTCACGCCGAAATACTGCGCGGCGAAGGGTTCGCCCAGACGGCCGAAGCCGGTGATGACCTCGTCGAAGATCAGCAGGATGCCGTGCTTGGTGCAGATATCGCGCAGTTTCTGGAGATAGCCCTTTGGCGGGATCAGCACGCCGGTGGAGCCGGCGACGGGCTCGACGATGACGGCGGCGACGGTCGAAGCGTCGTGGAGCGTGACGATCCGCTCCAGTTCGGAGGCGAGATCGGCGCCATGTTCCGGCTCGCCGCGGGTGAAGGCGTTCTTGCCGGGAAGATGCGTGTGCGGCAGGTGATCGACGCCGGTCAGCAGCGTGCCGAACATCTTGCGGTTGGCGACGATGCCGCCGACGGAAATGCCGCCGAAATTGACGCCGTGATAGCCGCGCTCGCGGCCGATCAGACGGAAGCGGGAACCGTTGCCCTTGGCGCGGTGATAGGCAAGCGCCACCTTGAGCGCCGTATCCACCGATTCCGAGCCGGAATTGGTGTAGAGCACGTGGTTAAGGCCTTCCGGCGCGATATCGACCAGGCGATTGGCAAGCTCGAAGGCCTTCGGATGGCCGAGCTGGAAGGCGGGCGCATAGTCGAGTTCGCCCGCCTGTTCGCGGATCGCCTCGGTGATCTTCGGGCGGCAGTGCCCGGCATTCACGCACCAGAGGCCCGCCGTCGCATCGAGTACCTGGCGGCCGTCATGGGTGGTATAGTGCATGTCCTTGGCGCTCACGAAGAGGCGCGGTTCCTTCTTGAACTGGCGGTTTGCCGTAAACGGCATCCAGAACGCCCTGAGATCATTGGGCGTGGTGTTGAGGCGGTTGGACATGCTGTTCTCCGTAGCCCTTCCGGGGAGGGCATTTCCCCCATCAGCCGCTGCGCGCGGTTTTGACTATACGGTCAAATTATCAGCGGCTTTCGGGCCGTCAACCGGACAAATTGCGAAGTTTCCGGGAGAAAAAGCGGCATGCGCCGCGGGCAAACCCGTGGGATAAGACCGAACGGGGAGACAAAAGACAACGGCCTCCGGCAACGCGTGCCGGAGGCCGTTCTACAGGATGGGCGCTTGCCTTACCAAGCGGCGGTCAGGCCGCCTCGGATTTCTTCTGCTCAGGCGCGCAATAAATCTCTTCGAGCGTCCGAAGTATCTTCAACACCGGTTCCGATGAGCTGGAGTAATAGATCGTCTGGGCGTCACGCCGGGTCTTCACCAGCTTCTGCGCGCGCAGCTTGGAAAGGTGCTGCGACAGCGCGGACTGGCTCAGGCCGACCCGGGTTGCCAGAGCGCCGACTGCAACCTCGCCCTGTACCAGGCAGCAGAGAATCATCAGCCTTTTCGGATTCGCCATAGCAGACAACAGGCCAGCAGCGGCCGTCGAATGCTCGGATAGTGTCATGGTGTCCATATGTTTGTTCTTCCCCTAGAAGCGGGCACCCGCTTCAAAAATCGCCCCAGCCTGAACGGGCAAAAAGTTAACAGGAGGCGGCTTGGGTTGTACATCCCTAATTTTCGGGTAATGGTATTACTTTAGCGACATTTGAAATACAATCAAAGACAATTCCTGGTGAAGCGGCGGGGGTTGCGAACTCGTGCCTGAAGTGCAGATCGCCGCCGACGAGATCGACGCCGGACCGGTCGACACCCGCGAAGCGCCAGGGCCTTCCCTTTTCAGCTCCCCATTGTTCGGCACACAGGGCGGCGGCTTCCGCCATCTCCTTCAAGCGGTCCTGCAATTCCAGCCATTCCCGGCCGTTTCCCGGCTCCTCGATCAGCAGATCGGAGCCTGCCAGAACGTAGGCGCGCCCGAAGCCGCCGTTCAAGGAAGCGGTTTGCGGGAGCAGGCGGAAGAAGCGGAAATCCGGAAAATCCACATAGAGGGAGGCTTTCGGGTGCCGGCCCAGGAAGCGGTGGCGGATGCGGGCATGATCCTCCGTGTCGCGCTCGACGGTGTCGGCACGGCATTGGAGGGTGATTCTCGGGTGCGCCAGCGGATCGCCCTTGCCGGGCTCCCCGGCCAGCAGCGAGCAGCGCGGATCGGCGGCGAGCCCCTTGGTATGGCCGGAAAGCGCGGAAACCAGGATCACCGGCACGCCGTCGAAATCCGTGGCCGTGAGCGCGCGGCTGACGGAGGGAAAGCCGGTTTCGGGATCGATGACGCCAAGCGCCATGAAGCGCGCGCCGCGCACCAGCAGGCGCGCCAGACGGCGAGCCTCGTCGTCGGTTTCGCGCAGGACCTGCGGTTTGTCTGCCATCAGTCGCTCCCTGAATGTAACAGGGCCGATCGCTCGGCGCCTCTCAAGCGGCGTGGATAGCACCGGCCGGGGCAGGGGGGAAGCCGAACCTCCTTCGATCTCAGCGCCGTCGGTGGCGCGTGAGGCCCGCGATGATCTCCTCGGCGGAAATGGTGCCCACGACCGAACCGTTATCGACCACGCCGACGGCGCCCGGCTGGCGCGAAAGCGCATCCAGGATATCGACGAGCGGTGTGTCGCGCCGCGCGGTTGCCGTGACGCCGGCGGCGCCGGAGGCACTGGTGACGCCGGCGCGCATGACGTCTCCGGCGGTCAGCATGCTGATCGGGTTCATGTGTTGCACGAAATCGGCGACATACTGGTCGGCGGGCGCCCGGACGATTTCCTGCGGCGTGCCGCACTGGATGATGCGCCCGCTCTCCATGATGGCGATGCGGTTGCCGATCCGGAAGGCTTCGTCGAGATCGTGACTGACGAAGAGGATGGTCTTCTTCAGACGCCGCTGGAATTCAAGGAGTTCATCCTGAAGGCGGGTGCGAATGAGGGGATCGAGCGCGGAGAAAGGCTCGTCCATGAGCAGGATGGGCGCGCCGGTGGCGAAGGCGCGGGCAAGGCCGACGCGCTGCTGCATGCCGCCTGAAAGCTCGCCCACCTTGCGGCCGGACCATTGCGTTAGGTTGACCAGTTCGAGCTGTTCGCCGACACGCGTCTTTCGTTCCGCGTCGGAGACGCCCGCCAGTTCAAGGCCGAAGCCGACGTTTTCCGCGACCGTGCGCCAGGGCAGGAGCCCGAACTGCTGGAACACCATGGATACGGTATGCATGCGCAGGTGGCGCAGCGCCTTGGCGCTTGCCTTGTAGGGATCGACCGGGCCGGAGGGCGTTGAAACGCTGACGCTGCCGCGAACGACCGGGGCGAGCCCGTTGACGGCGCGCAGCAGGGTCGATTTGCCGGAACCGGAAAGGCCCATCAGCACCAGGATTTCGCCTTCCCGGATGGAGAGCGAGGCATTTGCGACGCCGAGCACGATGCCGGTGGCGGCGCTGATCTCGTCGCGGGTCTTGCCCTGGTCCACCAGCGGGAGCGCCTGTTCCGGATTGTTGCCGAAGACGATATCGACATTGCCGAAGGTCACCGCGTCGCTCATGCGCCTTCTCCCTTCGATGTGCGGAACATCCGGTCGAGGATGATCGCCAGGATGACGATGCACAGCCCCGCCTCGAAGCCGCGGGCGATGTTGACGGTGTTGAGCGCGCGTACCACGGGCACGCCGAGACCGTTGGCGCCGACGAGCGCGGCGATGACCACCATAGACAAGGAGAGCATGATGGTCTGCGTGAGACCCGCCATGATCTGCGGCATGGCAAAGGGCAGTTCCACCTTCCGCAGCACCTGGCCGGGCGTGGCGCCGAAGGCAACCGCCGCCTCAGTAAGTGCCTCCGGTGTGGAGACGATGCCGAGGCGGGTGAGGCGGATCGGCGCGGCGATGGCGAAGATCGCGGGGGCGATCAGGCCCGGCACCATGCCGAGGCCGAAGAGGATGAGGGCGGGGATCAGGTAGACGAAGGTCGGGATCGTCTGCATGAGATCGAGGATCGGCCTCATGATCCCGTAGATCCATTCGCGGCGAGCGGCCGCGATGCCGAGGGGCACGCCGACCGCCATGCAGACGGCGGTCGAGGCGAGCACCAGCGCCAGTGTCTCCGTCGTCTCCTTCCAGTAACCCTGGTTGATGATGACGAGCAGGCCGAAGAAGGTGAAGAGCGCTGCGCCCACGGAGCGGCGCAGCAGCCAGGAGAGGCCTGTCATCAGCACCACGACGATCAGCGGATGCGGAAACTGCAGGATGAAGAGCAGGCCATTGATGACGGCGGACAGGACCGACGACAGCCAGTCGAAGAACCAGTCGCCGTTCGCCGTCAGCCAATCCACGAAGGACTTGGCCCAGGGCCCGATGGGAATGCGGTATTCGGTCAGCCAATTCACTGAAGACACGTCCGCTCAAGAAAGGAAGATAGGGCGAGGGTCCGGGGCGGTGGCCGCCCCGGCATTCGATCGGCCGTCAGAGGCCGAGTTTGGACTTGACGGCGGCAAGGCCGTCCTGGCCATCGCGGGTGGTGACGCCGGCAAGCCAGGGCTCGACGGCCGAGCCGTTGGCCTTCAGCCATTCGGTGGCGGCCGCTTCCGGCTCCTTGCCGTCGTTCAATATGCCGCCCATGATTTCGTTTTCCATGGGGAGCGAGAACTTCAGGTTCTTGATGAACGTGCCGACATTCGGACACTCTTCGGTGTAGCCGGCGCGGACATTGGTATAGACCTCGGCGCCGCCGAAATTCGGTCCGAAGACCTCATCGCCGCCGGAAAGATAGGTGAGCTTGAAATTGGCGTTCATCGGATGGGGCTCCCAGCCGAGGAAGACCACCGGCTCGCCGCTCTTGTCGGCGCGCGCCACCTGAGCCAGCATGCCCTGCTCGGAGGATTCCACCACTTCGAAATCGCCGAGATTGAAAGTGCCCTTTTCCACCATGTCGAGAATCAGCCGGTTGCCGTCATTGCCCGGCTCGATGCCGTAGATCTTGCCGCCGAGCTCTTCCTTATGGGCGGCGATATCCTTGAAGTCCTTGATGCCGAGTTCGGCACCCTTGGCATTGGTGGCGAGCGTATATTTCGCGCCGACCAGATTGGGGCCGTAGGACTCGACAGACTTGTCGTTGAGATAGGGGCGCACATCCGCTTCCTGCGTCGGCATCCAGTTGCCGAGGAAGACGTCGATATCCTTGTTTTTCAGGGAGCTGTAGGTGACCGGCACGGAAAGAACCTTCACGTCGGTCTCGTAGCCGAGAGCCTTCAGAAGCGCCGTCGCCGTGGCCGTCGTCGCCGTGATATCGGTCCAGCCGACATCCGAGAACCGGACGGAGCCGCAAGCTTCCGGTTCCGCTGCAGACGCGGCGCCGCCCAGGACCAGGGCGGAGACGGCGGCTGCGAGCGTGATCTTCAACGTTTTCGTCATGCGCATGATGCGGCTCCCTTTTTTATGTTCCCTGGCCATTATCAATATATGCTGAAATCAGGCAAGCGCGCGCATTCGCGGCGTGCGATCACTGCGATTTGCGACATTTTCGATGATCGGCCTATTGGGGGATGAGGTCGAGCGGAAATCTGTGGTTATCGCCACAAGCTTCTTTTCTCCCTGCCCAGCGCGTTTCAGAAGACGGACATGGCCAAGCTCTATTTCCATTACGCGACGATGAATGCAGGCAAGTCCACCATGCTCCTGCAGGCATCCTACAATTACCAGGAGCGCGGGATGCGCACCGCGATCTTCATCGCGGCTGTTGACGACCGGGCAGGCGCCGGCCGTGTCGCCTCGCGGATCGGGCTTTCCTCCGACGCCACTCCCTTCAAGGCGGCCGACAACCTGTTCGAGATCATCGCCGGCATGCACAATGAGGAGCCGATCGCCTGCGTTTTCGTGGACGAGGCGCAGTTCCTTTCTCCCGAACAGGTATGGCAGCTTGCGCGAATCACCGACCGGATCGGCATACCGGTGATGGCCTACGGGCTGCGGACGGATTTCCAGGGGAAACTCTTTCCGGGCTCGCTGGAACTGTTGGCGATCGCCGACGAGCTGCGCGAGGTGCGCACCATTTGCTTTTGCGGGCGCAAGGCCACCATGGTGGTGCGGGTCGACGAAGCGGGCGAGGTGGTGCGCGAAGGCGCCCAGGTGGAGGTGGGCGGCAACGAGAAATATGTCTCGCTCTGCCGGCGCCATTGGGAAGAGAAGATGCGCTGCGACTGAGCGGCTCGGCGGAAAAATCGCCGTGG
This sequence comes from Rhizobium sp. LC145, assembly GCF_001005825.1. GTDB lineage: Bacteria > Pseudomonadota > Alphaproteobacteria > Rhizobiales > Rhizobiaceae > Neorhizobium. The sequence continues at coordinate 9,215 of NZ_LBHV01000004.1, read as the reverse complement.
CAAATTCCCGAAACGGCTTTATCTATTGGCCGAGAGGACGAGGGGCATGGCAGGGCAATCGGCGGGCGACAGCGAGATCGAGGCTATCGGCGAGCTTCTCGCCGGAGTGCGCGAGGCTGTGGGCCAATCCGCGTCGGCGTTTGCCAAGGCCGCCGACAAGTTCCGCGTGGCGGACGAGGCGATGCTTGCCGCCGAGGAGGGGCGCATTGCCGAAATCCTGAAGCATGAACGGGAGGCCGAAGCGCGGCTTGCCCGGCTGACCGCCCGGCTTTCCCATATTCTGGACCGGAGCCTTGCCGCTTACGAAAACCGCGATACGCCGAACCGCTACGAACGGTATCTCGCAATCCTTTCCCCGAACGCCGCGCACCGCGCGCGGGAGAGGCGCTGGCGGCAGCTTTCGCTGGAGCACGGGATCGAGACATGTCTTGCCGAGCTGGACATGCTCTTCGGGCTGGTTGAGGAGCATCGACAATTCCTCATCGAACGCCGGAACGCTTCCGAAGCGGACTTGACCCGCTTCATCGACCGCCGCGGCGAAGCGCTGGAAGCCCTGCTGCAGGCGGATGAGGATGCCGGCTCAAGGCCGCAGGCAGCCGCCGTCTTCGCCCGGTTCGCCGGGCTGTTCCAGAGCTTTCTCGACGCCGTGAATGAAAGCATGGGCGCGGCCAATGTGCTCATCAACAAGCTTACGATCGAAACGGAGCGCGCCCTGGTGCTTCGGGACGCTCTGCGGCCGGCCGCGAATCAGACCTTGCCATCTTCGACAGGGGCCGCCGGCTCGTGGCCGCATATCGTGCCGCTCGTGGCGCTTTCGGAAAAAGGCATGCTTTCGATCGGCGAGATCGAGCGCCGACGAAACCTGATCGATCAGGCTTTTCACAGCCGTTTCGACGCCTGCCTCGACAAGCTTACCTCGACAAGGGCGTCGCGGCCCATTACCTGAAGGTGCAGGACCAACCAGGGGCAATCCATGCTGGATTCGATAAAGCAGTTTTTCGGACGGGTTTTCGAGGCGATCGGACGAGGGTTCGGGCTGCTGTTCGCATGGCTCGGCTGGCCTTTCCTGGCGGCGCGCGGGTGGTATGCCCGGCGGCACTGGATGGTGAAGGGGCCGATCCTGGCGGCGCTCGTGCTGCTCGTCGGCCTTTACGGCTATTTCTTCGTCCAGACCCAGATCTGGACGGGCTTCAACCCGAACTTCGTCGAGAACTACCGCTTTTCGGAACGAACGGTGCCCGCCGGGCTGGAGCTGACGACACCGGCTCCGGCAAGCCCGGACGCACCGGCCGCCGCAACGCCCGCGGCCAAGCAGTGCCAATCCTCCGGGATCGTCGACGTGGTGGCGGACCTAACCGACGTCAACGTCAACCAGAATGCCTGGATATCCTCGATGGTACTCTACCGGCTGGGCTTCTTCGGCATCGACTGGGATAATACGCCCTTCCTCGACAACAAGGCCTCCTTCCAGCGCGGCGTAAACCAGGTGGTGCGCCGCACCGCCGTGGAGCTTGTCGATACGCTCGGCCGCGTGCGGGGTACGTCGGGGGTCAACAAGGACCTGCAGGATGCGCGCGGCAACCTGCAGTTCGACGAATATTCCTGGTATTTCGGGCTTGATCCGTTCGGGCCGAAGACGCCGACGCCGAGCTACTACCGCAGCGCCATAGAGCAGCTTCGCAAGTTCAACCGCGATCTCGCCACCTGCAACGCCACCTTCGACAGCCGCGCCGACAACCTCATCCAGTTCATCGACCGGATCGCCAACGATCTCGGCGGAACCTCGGCCATCCTGCGGGAGCGCTCCGAGCATTACAATGGCGGTTGGTTCGATACCCGCGCCGACGACCGCTTCTGGTTCGCTTACGGCCAGCTCTACGGGTATTACGCGGTGCTTTCGGCGGCAGGCGCCGATTTCAGCCAGGTCATTCGCGAGCGCAATCTTGGCCCGCTCTGGACCGAGACGCTGGCGCAGTTCCAGGCGGCGCTGCGCATCCAGCCGGCGATCATCTCGAACGGCCGGGAGGACGGCTGGATCATGCCGACGCATCTTGCGACCATGGGCTTCTACATCCTGCGCGCCCGGTCAAACCTGGTGGAAGTGCGCTCCGTGCTGGATCGATAGGTTGACGGAGCCGGGAGCCGGGTGCGTGCTGCATCCGGCCCCGGCGCTCGCTCAATCATCCATCGGCGCGTCATCCAGGAAGAAGCTGACGCCCGGCCGCCGCTCGAAGAATTCGTAGGTGATGCCGACGACCTCTCCGGCGGTGCCGGGCCTTTCCCGGTACTTGCCGACCGTGCGGACGTATTTGTAACCGTCTGCATTGTTCCTGACCCGGTAGATATTGTGGTAGGTCAGCCGGCCGGCGCTTGCCCGCTCGAAGGTTTCCATCAGGAGCGGCATGTCGTCGGGATGGATGCGCGCGCCGACGGCCACGAGATTCATCGGGCCGTCATGCGGATCGAGACCGAAGATGTGACTGATGTCCTCGGTGCCGAAGAGGTGGCCGCTATCGATATCGAAGCGCCAGAAGCCGAACGGCCGGAACGCCGTGGCAAGTTCCACAACCTCCGCATCGCTCAAACCGACAGCTTCATTCTGTCTGTTCTTTGTTCCCCGGGTGAACTCAAGCCATAATGGCAATCGATATCTCCCCATCGGCCGGGGTATACTTCCCCGATCCTTATACGATCAGTTTCAACCTGATCGCCTTTGCTACCAATTGCGTGCGATTCACGCAATCCATCTTCTTGATCGCATTGGTCATATAGGCATTCACCGTATGATCGGAGAGCGACAGGATACGGCCGATCTCAACGGAAGTCTTCCCTTGCGCGGTCCAGCGGACGACTTCGAGTTCGCGGCTGCTCAACAGGCCCGAAACATTCGCGCGGCTGCTGCGGCGAATCCGATCGAAAACATCGAAGGCCTGCAGGGAGAGCATGGTGAGCTCGTTGATTTCCACCTGCCTCGGAAGCCGGCGAGACCCGGCGAAATGCAGCGCGAAACGCTCGCCGTCCACCGAGGTCAGCCCCATTGCGAGATGCGTGGGCATGCCGAAGCGGTGCTGCAGTTCGACTATCGGCTCCGGAATGGCGAGATCGTCATTCTTCTCGTCGATCGACCAGCAGAAGGGGACGCCGGATTCTGTGAGCCTGCGGACGGCCGGCGACCTGCGCAGCAAGCGCTGACGGTCGAATTCCTTCAGATAATCTTCCGGGAGGTTCGTCTCGATGAGCAGCGGAGACAACAGCATCTCATCACGGCGCGGCGCCTTGAATACCGTTACGTGATCGAACGAGAATTCAAAAGCTATCCGCTTCCAAGCAGCAAGTATGCCGACCCGGGAGTCGGCAGCGGAAATCTCGCTGCTGAGGATCGTCTGCCGTTCGAGGGATATCATCTAGCCTAAAACTGATATGCATTTATGTTATCCTTAACAAATATATTATTTGTCCCCGATAGCCAGCGGAATTTACCTTAGAACTGCAGGCTCCACGAAATTGTGATAAATAATCACCTTTGATTTTGCCGCCAACAGCTTCGGGATCGTCCTGGTCATTTTCCGTTTGATCCATCTTCTGGCGAAGCAGTCAGAAAAAAAGCCCGGCATGGCAGGGCTTTACAGCTTTAAAGAATATCGGAAGAGCTAGATTTTGTCGGCGTCCTTGCTGCCCTTGGCCTTCGCCATGATTTGTTCCAGCCAGCCGAGCATGACGGCGGAAACCACGAAGGCGAGGTGTATGATGGTGTACCACATCAGCTTCGCATCGCTGTACTGGTTGGCATTGAGGAAGATCTGCAGCAGGTGGATCGAAGAGATCGCCACGATCGAGGAGGCGACCTTGATCTTCAGGCTGCCGGCATCGAGCTTGCCGAGGAAGGAAACGTCGGCTTCCGTCTCGTCGAAGCGGCTGACGAAGTTCTCGTATCCCGAGATCATCACCATCACGATGAGGCTTGCGACGAGTGCGGCATCGATGAGGCCGAGCATGGCGAGGATCATATCGGCCTCGTCGGCCGAGAACACGTTCTGCGCCACCTTCACGAATTTCAGTGCGAAGGACAGCGCATAGACAGCCAGCGCCGCCACGAGGCCGAGATAGAAGGCGACAAGAATCCAGCGGCTTGAAAGAATGATCTTCTCGACCAGCAGTTCCAGCGATTTCATCGATTTTCCCTTGTTGATGTCATGCAAGCCCTCGTTTTCGGGGCCGCAGCCTCTTAATCGGCGATCGTGACGGGGGCAAGACATGGCCGGCAACGCAAAACGCCGCATCGGAGGAGATGCAGCGTTCGGCTTTGCATGAAGAAGCTGCTTAGAACTTCTTGGTGATGGATACGCGGAAGGAACGTCCGGCTTCGCTGTAGAAATCGCGGCTTGCAAGCGAGGTGCTGTCCGGCACGCTGACAGCGTCCCAATACTTCTTGTCGAAGATGTTGAAGACGCCGGCCTGTACCTTGAGGCCGGAGACGTCGATATCGCCGATCCGCTCGGGGGCCCACCAGATGGTGGCGTCTACGATGCCGTAGCCGGGGGCCTTGAAGCCGGTGCCGCTCACCTTGTTTCGGGCGCCCGCCATGGTCAGCGAGACGTCGGTTCCCCAGGTCTCGGTGAAATAGCCGAGCCCAACGATGGCGCGCAGCGGAGCCACGGAATTCAGGTATTCGTCCGTATCGGTGTTCTTGCCATGGGTCCAGGCGAGCGAACCCCAGGTGCGCCAATTCTCCTGGAAACGCCACTCGCCGCTGAGCTCGATGCCGTAGATCTGCACCCGATCGAGGTTGTCATAGCTGGTCACGCCGCCGATCGGATATTCGCCGCCAGGAGGGGCGAGCATCACCGTGTCGATGAAGTTACGGTAGTAATTGTTGAAGACGGTCGCGGATACGGCATAGTCGGTCGCCGCATAGCGCGCGCCGATCTCAAATCCGTTGCTGGTTTCAGTCTCAAGCTCCGGATTGCCGACCCGTGCGTAGGAGCCTGGTGCGCCGTAATTCTGATAGAGTTCCAGCACTGTCGGCGCGCGGAAGCCCCGTGCGTACTGGGCGTAAAGCTCCAGCTCAGGGGTTGCCTTCCACGAGGCGCGGAGTTTCGGCGAGACGCCGAAATCGTCCGTCGACTGCAGGTAAGCGGTATCGAAGTTCGGGCTGTCCTCGTAGGCGGCCGTGGATTTCGGATCGTGCCTGTACCAGTCGAAGCGGACGCCGGGGGTGATCGTCAGGCGATCATCCATGAACTTGATGTCGTCTTCCACATAGAAGCCGAAGGCAACACTATCGACATCCGGCATGTCGGATGCGTTCGAATGCAGCATGCGGCAAGACTGCGGGCCGAAAGGCATCGGGATAGTCGACCAGTCGGCATCCGGGCAATTATCCTGGCCCCAAGAATATTGATGAGTATCCTGCCAGTAAAGTTCGCCACCGAAGCGGAATTCGTGCGCTACGCCGCCAAGCTCGACCTCCTTCGAGGCGTTGCCGGTGATGCCATAGGAGGTCTGCTCCAGCATGTTGTCGCGCTTGTAAACACCGAATGGACGGCCGTAGAAGAAGGGGTCGCCTGGGATAATTCTGCCAAGTGCGCTGGGAATGCGGAAACCATCGGTCGTGTTGTTCAGGCGCTCCTTCTGCCAATAGGCGGTGATGCTTGCCTGATCGACCCAATCGGTGCCATCCGGCGAGATGAAGTCATAGGAGCCGGAAATGCGCTTGCGGTTGACGTCTTCGCCGCTTTTGAGCGAGCCTGCCCGATAGCTGCTCGTCGAGCCGCGCATGTTGTCGATGTCTTCATCGCGGTCGTAGATTTCGCCGGTGAGGCCGAAGCGGTGGCCGCCTTCGAGGTATTGGTGAAATTTGACGAGCAGGTTCTTCTGCACGAAGTCGGCGGGGTTGGCTTCCGTACGGGTCGTGCCGTAACCACCGATCTCGCCCTTATTGTCCATCTCATGGCCCTTCTTGTAGCCGCCTTGGACGAGGAGCCAGCTATCATTGAAGTGCCCGGCCACCGCGGCATTGCCGCCGACGCTCTGATCGGCGCTGTCATAGGTCGTCTTGGCCAGCGCGCCGTAGGACTTGCCGTCCTCGATCAGGTCTTCCGGATTGAGCGTGCGCAGTTCGACGACCCCGCCGAGTGCGCCGGAGCCGAAGCGGCTGGAATCGGCGCCCTTGGTGATATCCACCGCCGAGAGGCTATCGAAATCGAACGAGTTTACACCGCCCCTGGCGCTATCCCGCGGGTCGGTCAGCCACGGAAGACGGATTCCGTCGATGGTGGTCAAAACCCGGTTATCCTGCAGGCCGCGCATGTTGATGCTGTTGGTGTTGCTGTTGAAATTCACGCCTGCATCGACGCGCCGGGCGAAATCCTTGAAGTCCGTGACCATGCGCTGCTCGAGTTTGGGACGCTCGGTCGTCTGGGTCTGCGGCGCGGCCCCGACGCGGCCCTGCTTCGTCGCCTGGACATTGATCGTTTCGAGAACGGTACCCTGAGCAGCGGGCGCCTCGTTCGTGGTTGCCTGTTGCGCGATGGCCGGACCTGAGACGGATAGCAAGACGGCAATGGCCGTTCCGTTCAGCAGGCGCGCGTGCGACGATAATCCCCAGCCCATAAGTCCCTCAAAAATTGGATTGTGCCAGCTTCGCGGAGGTGCGGCGTGGCACGACAGTTTCGATTGTCTCTCCGCGGAAGCGGAGGCAGCTTCGGGAGTTAATTAATCTTGGGTATTCTAGTCAAGTTTGAATCTGACAAAATTAGTCAAGTTAATGAATGTGGTTGAAATGCAACACTTCAATCGAGCGGAAGCTATTCACACTCCGGAACTCCTCCGATATTCAGAAGCGATCAGCGGAGGGCGCAGCAGCATGGCGGAGGTGAAGTCGGACATCGAGATCGCGCGGGCGGCGCAGAAGCGGCCGATCGTGGAGATCGGCGCGAAGCTCGGCATTCCCGCGAGCGAACTGGCGCCTTACGGGCACGACAAGGCGAAGGTCGGCGCCGGGTTCATCGCCTCGCTTGCCGATAAGCCGGACGGCAAGCTGATCCTCGTCACCGCCATCAATCCGACGCCGGCCGGCGAGGGCAAGACCACGACGACGGTGGGGCTCGGCGATGGCCTCAACCGCATCGGCAAGCGCGCCATCGTCTGCGTGCGCGAACCTTCGCTCGGGCCCTGTTTCGGGGTGAAGGGCGGGGCGGCCGGCGGCGGTTATGCGCAGGTGGTGCCGATGGAGGACATCAATCTCCACTTCACCGGCGATTTCCATGCGATCACCGCCGCCCACAATCTGCTGGCGGCGATGATCGACAACCATATCTACTGGGGCAATGCGCTCGATATCGACGTGCGCCGCATTCCCTGGCGGCGGGTGATGGACATGAACGACCGGGCGCTTCGCGAAGTGGTCGCCTCGCTCGGCGGCGTCGCCAACGGCTTTCCGCGGGAGGGCGGCTTCGACATCACCGTCGCCTCGGAGGTGATGGCGATCCTCTGCCTCGCTTCCGACCTTCGCGATCTGGAACGCCGGCTCGGCGACATCATCATCGGCTACCGACGCGACCGCACGCCGGTCTTCGCGCGCGACCTCAAGGCGGATGGCGCGATGACCGTGCTGCTCAAGGACGCCATGCAGCCGAACCTCGTGCAGACGTTGGAGAACAACCCCGCCTTCGTGCATGGCGGGCCTTTCGCCAATATCGCGCATGGCTGCAATTCGGTGATCGCCACCAAGACGGCGTTGAAGCTCGGCGAATACGTGGTAACGGAGGCGGGCTTCGGCGCCGATCTCGGCGCGGAAAAATTCTTCGACATCAAGTGCCGCAAGGCCGGCCTGAAGCCGGATGCGGCGGTGATCGTCGCGACCGTCCGCGCGCTGAAGATGAATGGCGGCGTGAAGAAGGAGGATTTGGGCCAGGAGAATGTCGAGGCGCTTGTCCGGGGTTCATCCAATCTCGGCCGGCATATCGCGAACGTGCGAAAGTTCGGCGTTCCGGTGGTCGTCGCGATCAACCATTTCACCTCCGACACGCAGGCCGAGGTGGATGCGGTGATGGACTATGTCGCGCGACATGGCGCGGAGGCGATCCTCTGCCGCCATTGGGCGGAGGGCTCGGCCGGTATCGAGGAACTCGCCTGGAAGGTGGTGGAGCTTGCCGAGGGCGGGCAGGCGAAATTCCAGCCGCTCTATCCCGACAGTCTTTCGCTGATGGAGAAGATCGAGACGATCGCCACGAAAATCTACCATGCGGGCGAGGTAACGGCCGACAAGGCGGTGCGCGACCAGCTCGCGACATGGGAGGAGCAGGGCTACGGCCATCTGCCGGTCTGCATGGCCAAGACGCAGTATTCCTTCTCCACCGATCCCAACCTGCGCGGCGCGCCGGAGGGGCATATCGTGCCGGTGCGCGAGGTTCGGCTTTCGGCGGGCGCCGGCTTCGTGGGGGGCATCACCGGCGGGATCATGACCATGCCCGGCCTGCCGCGCGTTCCTTCCGCCGAACGGATTTTCCTGAACGGCGATGGGTATGTGGAAGGGCTGTTTTGAGGTTGGACACTTACCGGCTCCGCCCCCCTCATCCGGTCCTTCGGACCACCTTCTCCCCGGCGGGGAGAAGGTAAGTAAACCTCACCGGCAATAACGATACCCGTTCTTCCGCTCCAGCACGTCGAGATGCAGGTGGTCCTGGTGAGCGGCGTCGCTGCCGGGAGAAAGCACGGTGGTGAAATGCAGGCAGGCGCCGGCCGTGGCGGTGCGCTGGAAGGCGCCTTCCATGGTGGAATCCTCCGCGCGCGGCTTCATCTCCAGCGTCTCGCCATTGTCGAGCTTGAAGGCGGCGACATCGATGGCGTTGCCGCGTGCGTGCTCGGAGATCTTGCCCGTGGAGGCCCCGTTGCGCAGCCGGCAGTCATAGGTCGAGCCCGGCACGATGCCGGCGATCCTGCGACCCGGCATGGCGATGTTCAAGGCCGGCTGGACGGTATCTTTCAGCCAGTGGGCCATAGCGAGCGCCGTCTTGCAGCGCATCGCCGCGCCGCCCAGCGCGATGCCGGGAAGCGCCTCGGAAACCTCGATGGGCTGCCTGATACCGCAGCCCTTGCCGTCGTCAATGGGCTCAGCAGTCCGGAATTTGGCGCCGAGCGCGGTGAGTTCCGCCAGGCAGGCCTTGAGTTTTTCGGGGTCCTCCTCTTCGAGCGGCGGAGGAGGGGGCGGTCTT
>NZ_LBHV01000035.1 GCF_001005825.1 Rhizobium sp. LC145 | reverse complement strand
GCGACGATCTCATGGTCGGAGGCGAGCACCTGGAGGACGGCATCCTTGCCGAAGCGGCTGCTCGCGAAGGCGGCTGCGGCGGCCACGGCTGCGGCGGTGTTGCGGGCGACCGGTTCCAGCAGGGTGCCCGCCAGCTTGACGCCGAGTTCGCGGGCCTGCTCGGCCACCAGGAAGCGGAAATCCTCGTTGGTGATGACGATCGGCGCTTCGTAAAGCGCGGGATCGGAGACCCGCGTCAGCGTTGCCTGGAAGAGGGTGCGGTCGCCGATGAATTGGATGAACTGCTTCGGCGCGCTGGCGCGCGATAGGGGCCAGAGCCTCGTGCCCTTGCCGCCGGCCATGATGACGGG
>NZ_LBHV01000034.1 GCF_001005825.1 Rhizobium sp. LC145 | reverse complement strand
GCCAGGATGGCGAAGCGCGTGCGCTGGACGCCATTGACGGTATAGAGCTCGAGGAAGAAGCCGGTTTCCTTGTAGGCCTGCGCCACGGTGCCACGGATAGCGACGGAATAGCGGGCATCGACGCCGGACTGATTGGCCGACAGGGTGAACTTCACCAGTCCCTGAGCGGAGACATCCCCGACCGCGGCATTCAACGTATCGACAGTTTCAGCGAGCGCCTCGGTCTCACTCGAAAGCGCGGTGATCCGCTGGCCGACGGCGGCCATGCTGTCGTCAAACTCGGTATCGAGAAGCGTGATGATCTCCGCCAAGGCCTCGTCGGCCGTGACGCGAACCCGCCGCTCCTCGATGATCTGGGCAAAGGCGCGTCCGACTTCCGCCCGCATCTTGGAGCGCTGCACCTC
>NZ_LBHV01000033.1 GCF_001005825.1 Rhizobium sp. LC145 | reverse complement strand
GCTGTCGGCCACCAGCGGAATTGAATACCGGTGACGGACACGTCATCGAACGGTGACCACGACATGCGGAAGGCCGCGATCGTCCGGCCGTCGTCGCTCATGGCGAGAACCGGAATAGGCGTCCAGTCCGGCAGCTCGTTCAGATAGACCGGCTCACCGCTCGCTATCGGGATAACAGGCGGCAATACCCCTGCGCCGGCATAGATGTCGCCGCTGCGCTCCTGAAGCGACAGAGCCACATTGCGCGGCCCATCACTGGTCAGGGCACGGATTGACCGGCTCTGGACGATGTAAACCCGGCTGCCGTACCGCTCGGAGTTCCATTCCACCCAGTCACCGACCTGAATGTCTTGGAAGTATGGGCGCAGCACGATATCGGCCGTCGCCTCATACCGGTTCTCGTTATAGTAGATCGAGGCGAGCTGGTTGGCCTGCCGCTTGGATGGAACCGTGCCGAAATCGATCGGCATGTCACGCGTGCGACGATCGAGCGCTACCTGTGTCGGATTCGTCTGGGTATC
>NZ_LBHV01000032.1 GCF_001005825.1 Rhizobium sp. LC145 | reverse complement strand
TTCCCCTGTGACGGGCTGTCGAAGATCTGGGCCGGCGGGAAGCAGTTGAGCCTCGAAACGACCGATGGCGGCAAAACGTTCACGGTCGCGAGCGGTGACTATGCCGGCCGGATGAGCTTCGTCTTCTATGACGGAACGCAGGTTTCGGCGGATGACGATCTGGTCGACAAGGCGAACCCCACCGGACGATGGACGGAAGAGCATGTCGGTCATGGCCAATGCTATCTGATTGCGAAGCTCACCTATGACCAGGAGAAGCTCAACAGCTTCCCGGACTTCTTCTTCGAGCTGCGCGGCGCTCGCCTCTATGACTTCCGCAAGGATAGCTCGGTCGGTGGTTCCGGCTCGCATCGCTGGGGGAACTACGCCACTTATGAGTTCACCGAAAACCCGGTGGTCATGGATTACAATTATCGGCGCGGCTTCTCGTGGAACAATGACATGTTTTGCGGCATGGGCATGGACCCGGAAGACCTGCCGATCGACAAGTATGCGGTGGCTGCGAACATCTGCGACGAGATCGTGCAGGGAGAAAAGCGCTATCGCTGCTCGGTGCTGCTCGATTGCGATGTCGATCACGGCGACAATATCGACGCCCTGATGCA
>NZ_LBHV01000031.1 GCF_001005825.1 Rhizobium sp. LC145 | reverse complement strand
TGCGCCAGGGAGATGGCGGCCGGGTCGACGGGAGGGATGATGGCCCAGGCGGCGGCTAATCATGCGGATGAGACGGCGCCGATCAATCACGTCATTCTGCTGACGGCGCGAAAGCCCCCCATACGGCCTCTCTTTGGGGCTGGTCTGGCACCGGACCGGCCCTGGCCTGCAACGGCTCCGCCGACCTTCTTCCCCTGACCGCAAGCGGTCATTCCTCGCGAGCCAACAAGCTCGGCTGCCGCCGTCCTTCGCTGATGCTGCGGTCCTGCGGATGCAGTCCGTCCAATCCGTCGCCTCTCGACCGCCATCGAGGCCGCATCGGGCGGCTTCGAACAACCTCAGGAGATACGACAATGGCTCAGATCGGCACCTTCACCCGCGACGAAACCGGCACCTATGCAGGGACCATCAAGACCCTCACCCTCAACGTCAAGGCATCCATCAAGCCCTGCGACCGCGACAACGATCGCGCCCCGGACTTCCGGGTCACAGCAACGGGTGTCGAGTTCGGAGCAGGCTGGAGCCGGACCGCCCGCGAAACGGGCGCCGAATACCTCTCGCTCAAGCTCGACGATCCGTCCTTCACGGCGCCCGTCTACGCCTCCCTCGTCCAGGGCGACAAGGGCGAGCACAAGCTCATCTGGTCTCGCTGACCAGAACCACGGCGCTCCGCTCAAAGCGGGGCGC
>NZ_LBHV01000030.1 GCF_001005825.1 Rhizobium sp. LC145 | reverse complement strand
ATCAACCTTCCGCTCGAAAAGGCCCGCCTGATGAAGGTGGTGGAAGGGCGCTCGCTGCCGGACTTCGCGCGGGAATTTGAAGCCGCGACCTGGGCGCAGTTTTTCCTCAAGTGGATCATGGCGCATCCGGCGGTCACGACCGTGCTGTGTGGCACGTCAAACCCGGAGCATGCCGAGGACAATGTCCAGGCCATGTACGGGCCCCTGCCGGACGGGTCGATGCGCCGGCGCATGGTGCAGCATATGGAGACGATCCCGGGTTTCGCCGATATAGGGCGGATGCCCTGGTATCCCGGCAAGGATGCCCAGTATCAAGGACTGATCCGGGCGGCACAGGCAACAGCTCGCGCTCGTATGGGCCAATGAGCTTTGGAATTCGAAAAGCGGAGGATCTTGGAGCGCTATGGAGCAGACATGGTTCCGGTCGCCACCTGAGACGGCGCGCCAAGGGCCGCCATTGCCCTCCTCCTACGCTCTATCTGCAGAGGGGCGGGTATTGCTCGATTGCAAAATATTTTTCTAATTCCGCTGAGAAGCGGGCTTTTGTTTCGGTGACAGGCTTCTTTCCGTTTGTGGCGGGCTCGTTTGGTTCGATCAATTCCCGTTCCTCCTCACTCTTCGGGTTATGAGCCTGACGAGAATCCGAGGGAGGTTGCTGGGGTGGTCGCCTTTTTGGTTAGTCGGCGCGCGGCGCTTGCGGTAGAACGCAGAAAGCCCGCGCGTGGCGGGCTTTGAGTGGATTTCTTGGATGATTTGGTTGCGGGGGGAGGGCTTTTGGAGTTTTCTGTGCCGCTGGGTGGGTTGGCCTCCTTGCGGGCGCTGAGGGGCTAAAATCTCGACCGGCTAGCAAACAAAAAGCCCGCGCGAGGCGGGCTTTTTTGTTTGGTTGCGGGGGCAGGATTTGAACCTGCGGCCTTCAGGTTATGGTCCGCAGGACGAGGAGCTACCATCGCCAGCGAAGATGAAGTCTTCGCGCCAGCGATCGATAACAAGAGATTTCAGGAGGACTTGGTTGCGGGGGCAGGATTTGAACCTGCGGCCTTCAGGTTATGAGCCTGACGAGCTACCGGGCTGCTCCACCC
>NZ_LBHV01000003.1 GCF_001005825.1 Rhizobium sp. LC145 | reverse complement strand
ATCGTTCGCACCCATGCGGAGAAGATGGCTTCGTCACCGAAGTTGGGACCACCCAATGCGCCGATCAGTAAATGGCGAGTCATGAATAAGGCCTCCTGACCGGTTGCAGGAAATCAGCTCGGGAAGGAGCCTGCCTATTGAGGTTCCAATCCTTGGCCCAATTGGGGCATTCGAGACGATTTTGAAGGCCGGACGCAATTAAGTGCGGCGAGGCGGGCGCATGGCGTCAGACGCGCCGAACGCCACCGACATCTGAAAAGTGCTTTGAAAAGATGGGGATGGTACGGTTGGGGGGTCTCGAACCTCCGACCTCAGGTGCCACAAACCTGCGCTCTAACCAACTGAGCTACAACCGCACAAAGAATACGCCGAAGCGGCGTTGCGGGTCACATACGGCGATCGAATGTGTTTTGCAAGTCCTTCCTCGCAAAAGAAAGAGGCCGGAGCATGACCGGCCTTCCTCAGAGCAGAAATTTCGGCGTTTCAGGCGGCCTTGAAGGTCGCCATGACCTTTTCGGCCGCTTCCTTGCCGGGCTTCGTCACTTCCTCGGCGAGCTTGCGGGTAGCTTCCTGCATGGCCTTGGCCTGCTCGACGGTCATTTCCGCCTGCCTGCGCAGGAAACCAGTCTGAAGCTCGACCAATTCGGCAACGGATTTCACGCCGAGAAGCGCTTCCATATGCGACAGCGAGAGATCGGCATTGGAGCGAAACGCGTCGATCGCCTTCAGGCCGATCTCGACCGTGCCAGCCTGCGCCGACTGCATGGTGGTCTCCACGGTCTTCGTCGTTTCGTCAGCGGCGGCCTTCATCCTGGAATAGGCTTCGCGCGACTGGGTCGCACCTTTTTCGGCAAATTCGCGGAAGCTCTCAGTCAGCTTGGACGGGTCGAAAGCGGAGAAGGAAAAGATATCATCAGTTCTGTAGGCCATGAGTCGAACATTTTCCCTGTTGACGCATTTCTTCGGCTGTATCCGAAGAGCTCATGAACCTTATATAATAAATCGCCTTGTGCATTGCAATATTATTGTGCAGCGCACAATGAAGCGAAGCCTCGTTAACCCTATAACAGGATTGACCGGCCTACGAGTGGACCCACATGCAGGGGAGGGTTATTTAACAATCTGTTAATTTGCCCTCAAAATCACCGGTCAGGAAATCACCAGGTTCGCCTATGTCCGCAGTCCAATACCCGTTCATCGACATCGCCGTGCACGAGCGCGTCCGTGACCGTTTTGCGGCAGGCGAAGCGATAGCTCTTTTCTCGCCGGACATGCGCAACGCGCTCTGGGCGAACGGCCGGGGCGCCGATCTTTTCGGCTTCTCATCCGTCTACGATTTTCTGGACCAGGGGCCGAACCGGACCGATGTCGCCTTCCGGCAGATGGAAGCGGCGGCACGCCAACTTTCCGCCGTGGGTGAGAGCCGCAGCTTCGTGATGCGCGTCACCTCCGGTTTCCAGCGCATCGCGGTCCAGGCGACTTGCGAGCTCATCCGGATCGGAGGAGGAACCGCCGTGCTCTTCGCCGCGCCGGCGGAGAAGGAAAAGCTCTCCCGTGAAGCGCTTTCGGCGCGGATGCTCGAAGGTCTCGACGATCCGGACACGCATATGGCGGTGCTGGATGGAGACGGCGCCGTCATTGCCGCCTCGCCGGATTTCGACGGTCTCGGCGTTACCGAGAAGACGGCAAAAATGCTGGTGACCATAACCGGCAACGATCCGAGCCGTCTCACCAAGCGACCTATACCTACCTCGAAGGGCTATCTTCCAGCGGCGATCGGCAAGCTTTCCGACGAACCCGCCCTCCACCTGCTTTTCACGGTGGAGGCGCTTCCGGGACGCACCGACCAGAGCATCGGATTCGAGCCCGAGGCGGAGGGCGCAACCGCTCCCTCACCCGCGGAAACGGCGGATACGCACGGCTACGATGCGGTGATCGACGCGGTTGCCGGCATCGAGGAAACGGAAGAGCCCGAGGAGGAAATCTCCCTCGATACCGAAGAGGCGGTCGAAGCACCTTCCGCAAAGCGGCAGCCGGATACAGCCACCGAGTGGCTCGCACCGACAGCGGAGGCGCCGAGCGCCACAGGCTCTAGCCAGGAGCCGGAACGCGAGATGGCCGCGGAGGAAACGAGCCCGGAGAGCGTGCCTACCTCCCCTGCCGAGCCGGAGGAAACGGGTTTCGTCTTCAGGCGCGATGCCCGCGCGACCCGCTTCGTCTGGAAGATCGATGCCGAAGGCCGGTTCAGGGAAATCTCCGGTGAATTCGCCGAGACGGTCGGGCCGCATGCCGCCGACATCAAAGGCATGGCCTTCAGCCGTATCGCCGCACTCTTCCGGATCGATCCGGAAGGCAAGGTCACCGAACTGCTCGGCAAGCGCGATACATGGTCCGGAAAAACCATCTGGTGGCCTGTCGAAGGTACCGATCTGGTGGTTCCGGTCGATCTCGCCGCCCTGCCGACCTATACCCGTGCGCGCGAGTTCGACGGCTTCCGGGGATTCGGCATCGTGCGTGTGGGCGATGCCAGGAAAGACCCCGAGGCGCTCGGCCTGACGCTTGGCAGCAGCCCGGCCAGGGGGCCGGAAGATGACGAGGAGGAAGACGCGGCAGCGGAGGCTGCATTCCCGCCAGAGGCACAGGTTTCCGAACCCGAGGCAAGCGAGGAGCCTCCCGAAACGGTCTCGATCGCAGAGATCGGCGACGAAGTCCTTTCCGGTGACGAAAGGGATCAGATCGAAGAAACCGGAAAGGCGGACGATGCGCCTCTTCCTTCCTTGCTGGACTGGCCCGACGGCGAGCCCCCTGCCATCAAGATCGCCGAGAGCCGCAGCAGGCAACACACCGACAAAGTGATCCAGTTCGAGGAGCGACGTTCGCGAAAGGAGGGGCTGACCCCTGGCGAACAGGCCGCGTTCCAGGAGATCGCGCGACAGCTGGACGGCTTCATCGGGCAGGCCAAAGAAGAGCCTGATGATGAGGGCTCTCCACAAGTGGAAAACGAAGGCGTGTCGCCGGAAGAAGTTCGGGCGGACGTAACGGACGAAACTCCGAGCGCGGAACCGAGCCATGAAGCCCCGGAAAGCGCAGCGCTTCCCGAGGAATTTGGCCACGAGGATGCCGCAGGCGCTATCGAAGCGGAGGAGGCTCCCGGCGAAACGGAGCCCGCCGCGGACGTTCCGCAGGAAGAAGCGGTCGAGGACGAGTTCACGACGGAAGAAGCGGCGACCCTGACCGATGAAGATGCCGACTTGTCGGAACGGGAACTGCTCGGCAGGATAATTCCGATCCGCGAGAGAATCGGGCTTTCACCGGAAATCGTCGATCAGATGCCGATAGCTCTCCTTGTGCATAGCGGCGACAGGCTGATCCACGGCAATCCGGAATTCCTGCGGCTCACCGGCTATCCCTCGATCGAAGCGCTGGCGGAAGTCGGCGGTCTCGATGCCCTGCTGCAGCGGCAGGAGCTTGAGGACAAGACGGCGGAAGCCGGCGGCATGGTGGTGGTGCGCGCCGACGACGTGGTCGTTCCGGTGACAGCCCGGCTGCAATCGGTTCGCTGGGAGGATTCCACCGAGCTGATGCTCGCCTTGATGCCGGTCACGGCGGAAGGCGAGGCCGTGGAGGACGGAGCCGAGGCCGTTCAGGCGCGGCCCATGCGCCCTGCCGATCAACTCGCCCGCCTGCAGGTCGAGGTCGAGGAGTTGCGCGCGATCCTGGAGACGGCGACCGACGGCGTCGTCATCATCGATGCGAACGGCGATATCCGCTCCATGAACCGTGCGGCGAGCGGCCTCTTCAATTACGACAACGAGGAAACCTCCGGCAAACCCTTCGTCATGCTGTTTGCCCATGAGAGCCAGCGGGCGATCATGGATTATCTCGGCGGCCTTTCCGGCCACGGCGTCGCAAGCGTGCTGAACGACGGCCGTGAAGTGATCGGCCGCGAGGCTTCCGGCGGTTTCCTGCCGCTGTTCATGACCATCGGCCGCCTCACCTCCTCCAATGGTTTTTGCGCGGTGATCCGCGACATCACCCAGTGGAAGCGCACCGAAGAAGAATTGCGCACCGCCAAGCGTGCCGCCGAGACCGCCAACGCCCACAAGAGCGAGTTCCTCGCCCATGTGAGCCACGAGATCAGGACGCCGCTCAACGCCATCATCGGCTTTGCCGACATGATGGCCGGCGAACGCTTCGGCCCGATTGGCCATCCGCGCTATGTCGAATATGCGAACGATATCGGCCGCTCGGGCCGCCATGTGCTGGACATCGTCAACGACCTGCTCGACATCTCGAAGATCGAGGCGGGCGAGATGGACCTCGATTTCGTGGCCGTCGGCCTGAACGAGACGGTTTCGGAAGCCGTTTCGCTGGTGCAGCCGCAGGCCAACAGCCAGCGCGTCATCATCCGCACGGCGCTTTCCCATTCGGTGCCGCCGGTGGTGGCCGACCTGCGCTCGGTCAAGCAGATCGCCCTCAACATCCTTTCGAACGCGATCCGCTTCACGCCTTCCGGCGGGCAGATCGTGGTCTCCACCGCCTATGAACCCAATGGCAGCGTGATGCTTCGCATCCGCGACACGGGGATAGGCATGACGCGCTCGGAACTGGAGCTCGCCATGAAGCCCTTCCGCCAGGTCGCGGGCGGCGCGCGCAAGCGCGGGGACGGTACCGGGCTCGGCCTGCCGCTGACGAAAGCCATGGTGGACGCCAACCGCGCCTCCTTCGCCATCAGCTCCTCACCCAACGAGGGCACGCTGGTCGAAATCACCTTTCCGCCGCAGCGGGTGCTTGCGAACTGAGCCCTGCAGGGTTAGCAGTCCTTTGAAAAGAGGACTTGGACTTGCAAGTTTCGACGAGCACTGAAGCGGCGAAGATGAAGGTCCGGCGGCCGGCACGATCATTATCCTGGGTGGCTGCGGGCATTGCCGCGATCGTCGCCCTGCCTGTGATCGCCATCTTCTGGATCGCCTTTGCGAGCGGCGACGAGACCTGGCGGCATGTGATGGTCAACGTCGTGCCGCGCGCCACCGGCCGTACGGTGAGACTGCTCCTGTTCACGGGCCTGGTGACCTGCTTCTTCGGAATTCTGACCGCTTGGCTGGTGGCAAGCTTCGAATTTCCTTTCCGGCGTCTGTTTTCGGCCATCCTGGTGTTGCCGCTTGCCATACCCTCCTATCTTGCTGCCTATGCCTTCGGCGAATTCCTCGATTTCACCGGTCCGGTACAGACCGGCTACCGGGCCCTTTTCGGCTTCCAGACCTCGCGGGAATACTGGTTTCCCGATATTCGCTCGCTGGGCGGCGCGGTGCTGGTTCTGAGCTCGGTGCTCTACCCTTATGTCTATCTCGCCTGCCGCTCCATGTTTCTGATGCAGGGACGCGCCGCGGCCGATGTCGCCCGCACGCTGGGCGCCGGGCCGCTCAAGGTGTTTCTGCGGGTGCAGATCCCCATGGCGCGCCCGGCGATCATGATCGGCCTGACGCTGGTGATGATGGAGACGCTGAACGATATCGGCGCCGTGGAATTCCTGGGGGTCAACACCCTCACCTTCTCGATCTACGATACCTGGCTCAACCGCGGCAGCCTGATCGGCGCGGCGCAGATCGCGAGCGTCATGCTCTGCGTCGTCGCGGTCCTCATCTTCGTGGAGCGCGCCGCCCGCCGCAGCCAGCGCTTCACCAGCAACAAGACGACGGCCCTCGTCAACGATGGAGCAAGGCCGCGCCTGCCCGCGGTGCGGGCCTGGTGCGCGACACTGTTCTGCGCGCTGCCGATCGCCATCGGTTTCGCCATTCCCGTCTCGGTGCTCGGCGGCTTCGCGCTGAGCCGGCTCGAAAACTTCGCCGACAGCAGGCTTTTGAACGCGCTGTGGCACAGCATCGTCGTCTCTTCCGCAGCGGCGCTCGCAGCCGTCGCCCTCGGCTTCCTTCTCGCCTATGCGGCGCGCGCCGAGCGCTCGACGCCGACGACGGTTGCCGGGCGCATCGCCTCTCTCGGCTACGGCGTGCCGGGCACGGTGCTGGCGATCGGCGTGCTCATACCGCTTGCAAGCTTCGACAATGCGATCGACGGTTTCCTGCGGGCGCAGTTCGGCATATCCACCGGTCTTCTGCTTTCCGGCACCGGCTTTGCGATCGTCTATGCCTGCACGGTGCGGTTCATGACCATGGCGGAAGGCACGCTCGATGCCGGCTTCCATAAGCTTTCGCCGCATCTCGACATGGCCGCGCGGACACTCGGAAGGAGCAGGAACCAGACGTTGCGTTCGGTGCTTCTGCCCAATATGCGCCCGGCGATCATGACGGCCGCTCTCTTCGTCTTCATCGAGACGATGAAGGAACTCTCGGCGACGATCCTGCTCAGGCCCTTCAACTTCAATACGCTCGCGACTCTCGTCTACGAGGATGCCTCCCGCGCCAGGATTGAGGATTCCTCCGTGGCGGCCATGATCATCATCGCGGCCGGTCTAATCCCGGTCCTGTTCGTCTCGCGATCGCTCGACCGCGACGGCGAGCTTCATCTGCGGGAAGATTAATCTTTCGGCAATCTATGAGGGTAGACAAGACCAAAAGAAAGGCAGCGAAAGCTGCCTTTAAAGTTCAATGCTGTCCAACGTGAAGTCGGGAGGAGACATCATGTCCGTGGGAAGCATAAGGCTTCGCCATCTCCATACGGAAAATGTCTTCCGATTGCTTCATTCTCGATCAATGTGCCTTAACAGGACGTTAAATGCGTGCCGTTTCCGGAAGGACACCCGACAAAACGACCATTCCGACACATTCTAACGCGCGTCGCGATCTTTCAGATTCGCTTCCTGCGCTTTGATGCATGTCGTTATCGCAAAACCGCTTCACACTTTTGCGCGACATGCATTAGTTCTTCAGCTCCTCCAGTCCCGCGAAGAGCTCCAGCGCCTCGGGATTGGCGAGCGCCTCCTTGTTCTTGACCGGCCGGCCATGCACGACATCGCGCACCGCCAGTTCGACGATCTTGCCGGACTTCGTGCGCGGGATATCCGCAACCGCAATCACCTTTGCCGGCACGTGACGCGGCGAGGCGCCCGCGCGGATACGGCTCTTGATCGCCTTGACCAGGTCGTCGGTCAACGTCACGCCGTTTGCGAGCCGCACGAAGAGCACG
Source organism: Rhizobium sp. LC145 (assembly GCF_001005825.1). Classification (GTDB taxonomy): domain Bacteria; phylum Pseudomonadota; class Alphaproteobacteria; order Rhizobiales; family Rhizobiaceae; genus Neorhizobium. The sequence goes on along the minus strand of NZ_LBHV01000003.1, from coordinate 625,920 downwards.
ACGCGGACGTCCTCCTCCCAATCCTGGCCGATGCAGATGGCTTCCGCCACCTCCTCCATCTGCTCCACCTGATTGTAGATCTCCGCCGTGCCGATGCGCACGCCCCCCGGATTGAGGGTCGCATCCGACCGGCCATGAATGACGATTCCGCCATGCTCCGTCCATTCGGCGAAATCGCCGTGGCACCAGACATTGTCGAAGCGCTCGAAATAGGCGGCGCGATACTTCTTCCCGTCCGGGTCGTTCCAGAAACCGACGGGCATGCAGGGGAAAGCTTTGGCGCAGACCAACTCCCCCTTCTCGCCACGCACCGGCTTGCCGTCGTCGTTCCAGACATCCACCGCGAGCCCGAGCCCCGGCCCCTGGATTTCGCCGCGCCAAACGGGCTTCAGCGGATTGCCGAGCACGAAGCAGGAGACGATATCCGTGCCGCCGGAAATGGAGGCGAGATGCACGTCGCTCTTGATGTCTTCATAAACGAATGAAAACCCCTCCGGCGAAAGCGGCGAGCCGGTGGAGGCGATGAGCCGAAGGGCCGGCAGGTCATGCGAATTCTTCGGGACGATGCCGCCCTTGCGCACCGCATCGATATATTTGGCCGAGGTGCCGAAGACCGCGAACCTTTCCTGTTCCGCATAGTCGAACAGCACATTGCCATCGGGGGCGAAGGGTGAGCCGTCGAAGAGGCAGAGGGTGGCGCCCACTGCAAGCCCCGAGACCAGCCAGTTCCACATCATCCAGCCGCAAGTGGTGAAATAGAAGAGCCTTTCGCCGGGGACGAGGCTGCAATGCAGCCGGTGTTCCTTCAGATGCTGCAGAAGCGTGCCGCCCGCCGAATGGACGATACATTTCGGCACGCCTGTCGTGCCGGAAGAGAAGAGGATGTAGAGTGGATGCGAGAAAGGAAGCTGCGCGAACTCCAGTTCCTTCGGCTCATAGGGAGCGGTGAAATCCTGAAGCGTGCGGCCATCGGAAAGCGAAGCGGCGAGCGCCGGCGCATCCCCGGCATAGGGTACGACCAGGACCGGCGCATGGAGGACTTTCGAAACCGCTCTTACCTTTTCCGCCACGTCCTGAAGCTTGCCGTTATACCAATAGCCGTCGCAGACGATGAAAAGCTTCGGCTCGATCTGGCCGAAGCGGTCGAGCACGCCCTGTTCGCCGAAATCCGGAGAACAGGAGGACCAGATCGCGCCTATGGAGGCGGCGGCCAGCATGCAGGCCACCGTCTCCGGCATGTTCGGCATCATGGCTGCAATGCGGTCGCCCTGCCCGATGCCGAGCGCGCGGAAAGCCTGCTGCAGGCGGGAGACCTCGGCGCGCAGCCGGTCCCAGGACCAGCGGTAGCTTACCTTGTCCTCGCCGCGGAAGATGATGGCATCCTCGTCTCCGCTGCGGGAGAGTAGGTTTTCGGCAAAATTCAGCGTCGCATCGGGAAAGAAGCGGGCGGCGAGCATGTCGTCGCCATCGATGAGCGCGCGCGTCCCCTGTGCGCCCTTGACCCCGCAGAAATCCCAAACGGCCGTCCAGAAATCCTCTCGCTCCTTGATCGACCAGGCGTAGAAGGCATCGTAGTCCGGAAAACTCCTGCCATGGCGTTCGCCGCACCAGCCCATGAAGCGGCTGAGCGGCGCATTTTCCAAAACCTCCTTGGATGGCGTCCAGAGCGGTTGCTGCACTCCCATGTATCTCCTCCTCTTTTTGAGGCTGTATAACATGCTGCACCGCAAGAGAAAAAGCGCCTTTCGACGGTGCCCCTGTTTGCGCCCGGACCGCATTTCCTATATCGCAAACCTAATGATCAGAGCGCTCGGGAACATTCGGGAAAAGCTAGGCCGGCCGCTTGGCCGGAGAGTCCGGCTTTTGCTCTTCGCCGCTCTCGCGGTCGTCTGCCTTCTCCTCGTCGTCCAGATCGTCGCGCCATTCGTGATCTCCATCGCAGTGGTGCGCGGCAGCATGGAGCGAGCGGTTGCGGAATGGACCGGCAACGAGGTGTCGATCGGCGGCTCGCCGGAGGTCCGCTTCTGGCCCGAGCCGCAGATCACCCTGGCCGATGTAACGATCACCAAGGAGGACGATCGCTCCCGTCGCCTCTTGGCGCGCATCGATAAGCTTTCGGCCTCGTTCGAACTCTATCCCGCGCTCTTGGGCCGTATCGTGTTCGAGGATATCGAGCTCACCAGGCCGTCCGTTTTCGTCGTCCGCGACAGGGAGGGCAGGCTCGATTGGGCGAATGACGGGCTGCTGAGCGCCGCCGTGCGGCAGGCGGCCTCCGCGAATGCGAACACCATACCGGCCGATCTCGACGCGCGCGTGGGTGACGTGACGGTCGAAAACGGCAATCTGGAACTGCTCGATCTTTCGGGCAACCGCTCCTTCCGCCTCCATGCGATCAACGGCGAGCTTCGCTGGCCCCGACTTTCCCAGGCGGCAAGGATCGAGGGGAGCGCGCAGTTGAACGGCCAGGCGGCGAGCTTCGACCTTACCTCGGCTCAGCCGCTTCTCCTGCTTTCCGGCCGGGATGCGGCGGCAGCCGGAAGCCTTCAATCCGACCTGATTTCCGGCCGGTTGAACGGTACCGCCAATCTTGCGGCCTACAGCTTCCTTGCCGGCAGCTTCGACGTCGCGGTTCCCGACGTTTCGGCATTCACGGCATGGTCCGGCATCGAGATACCGGGAGCCGAGCAGGTCAGGTCGCTGGCCATGAAGGCCAGGCTCGGCATCAGCGGCGACGTCCTGCGTTTCGAGGATCTGTCGCTCTCCGTCAACGAGGGCCGGGCGACCGGGATTCTCGACCTCGCCTTGCCGCCCGGAGGACGCCCCCGGCTGACCGGCACACTCGCCTTCGACAGGCTGGACTTCTCCTCCATCCTCGCCGCCATTCCGCCACGGACATTGCCGGACGGCCCACCGGACGATGAGGATATCACTACGCTGCACCGGAGCGCCGAGTTCGATCTGCGGCTTTCCGCGCAAGAAGCAGCGCTCGGCCCCTTCATGCTTGGCGATGCGGCCGTGAGCGTGCTGAAGACGGGCGACGAAACCCGCCTCGACATCGCCGACAGCGATTTCGAGGCCGGCACGCTGACGGGCAGGCTCACCTCGGCCAAAGATGGGTTTTCGAACGGAGCGGCGCTGCGCCTCTCCATTCAGAATGCGGATTTTTCCAGCATTGCGCGTCGTCTCAATCTCACCGGCCCCCTTCCCTCCGCGCGCGGTTCACTGGAACTCTCCTTCAGCCTCGACAAGCCAATGGGTACTGCAAGCTGGGAGGACGCAAGAGGCCAGATGCGCTTCACCGCCGGCCGGGGCACCATTCCCGGCGTCAATCTCGCCGCCTTGCGGCAGCTCGCCGCCAGCAAGAACTACTTCCCCTTGAGCGAAGCCTCCGGGGACGATCTGGATTTTGACGGGATGGAAGTTGTAGCGACTTTCGCCGGCGGCTCCGCCGAACTTCAGAAGGCGGAAATCGCGAATGCCACCGAAACCCTCAGCCTCAGCGGCGTGGTGCCTTATGTCGACAACAGCCTGGCGCTTTCCGCGAGCATCACGCCGGCAGGCACGGAGGCGCCGGACTTCACCTTCTTCATCGGCGGCTCCTGGCCGTCGCCGGTGATTCTGACGGCCCCCGCCCCGGATACCAAGCCGCTCAACGACTGATCAGGTCGCGTTGCGGGCCGCGACGTGTTCGTCCCGGATGCGGCGAAGCTCCGTGCGTTTCATGCTGATCGAGGTGACGATCACGCCGAGCGTGACCAAGCCGATCAGGATGGTGCAGATCGCGTTGATCTCCGGCGTCACGCCGAGGCGCACCTGCGAATAGATCTTGATCGGCAGCGTCGTGGCGCCTGGCCCCGTCGTGAAGCTCGCGATAACCAGATCATCCAGCGACAGAGTAAAGGCGAGCATCCAGCCGGCAAGCACGGCGGGCAGGATCAGCGGCAGGGTGATCGTGAAGAAGGTTTTCACAGGCGGGCTGCCGAGATCGAGCGCGGCCTCCTCCAGACTGCGGTCGAAAGTGAGCAGGCGCGATTGCACGACGATCGCCACATAGCACATGGTGAAAGTCGTATGCGCGATCGTGACCGTCCAGAAGCCGCGATCGATGCCTGCCGCGACAAAGAGCAGGAGCAGCGAAAGACCGGTGATGACCTCCGGCATGACGAGCGGCGCATAGATCATGCCGGAAAACAGCATGCGGCCGGGAAACCGCCCGTAGCGGACAAGCGCCAGCGCAGCGAGCGTGCCGAGCACCGTGCCGATCGTCGCACTGAGAAGGCCGACGCGGGCCGTCACCCAGGCGGCATCCATGAGCCCCTGGTTAGACCACACGGTGCGATACCAATGCAGCGAAAACCCTCCCCAGACCGTCACGAGCCGGGAAGCGTTGAAGGAATAGACCACCAGGATGATGATCGGGATATAGAGGAAGGCAAAACCGAGGGTCAGGACGGTGGCGTCGAACTTTGACGATTTCATCTAAACCACCTTCTTCTGCTGGTTCTGGAAGATGACGATCGGCACCACCAGCGCGAGGAGCAGGAGGACGGCGACCGCCGAGGCAAGCGGCCAGTCGCGGTTGCCGAAGAACTCCGTCCAGAGCGTCTTGCCGATCATCAGCGTATCGGCGCCTCCGAGCAGATCGGGGATGACGAATTCCCCCGTGATCGGGATGAAGCAGATCATCGAGCCCGCGATGACGCCTGGCAGCGAAAGAGGAAAGGTGATCTTCCAGAAGGCCTTGAGAGGCGGGCAGCCGAGGTCGTTCGCGGCCTCCAGGAGCGTATTGTCCATCTTCTCCAGCGCCGAATAGAGCGGCAGCACCATGAAGGGAAGATAGGAATAGACGATACCGATGAAGACGGCGATGTCGGTGCGGAAAATCTGCACCTGATCGTTCGGCCCGAGGAAGCCTACTGTCTGGAGCAGGAGCGTTAGGAGCCCGTCCGGCTTCAGGATGCCGATCCAGGCATACACGCGGATGAGGAACGAGGTCCAGAAGGGCAGGATCACCAGCATGACCAGCAGCGGCCGGATGGTCGTCGGCGCACGCGCCATGGCAAGCGCGATCGGATAGCCGATCAGGAGAAGCAGCAGCGTCGAGATCAGCGCGATTCTGAGGGACGAGAGATAGGACTGCACATAGAGCGGATCTTCCGTGAGGAAGAGATAGTTCTCCATGTCGAGATTGGAGAAGAAATCGCGGATCGCACCGAAGCCCTGAAAGACCGGCGTGTAGGGCGGCATCGCGATCGCGGTATCTGAGAGCGATATCTTGAGGATGATGAAGAAGGGCGCGGCGAAGAAGAGCAGCAGCCAGAGATAGGGAACCGCGACCACCAGCCAGCGGGCGGGTGACGCGTGGGTGGTGGTGGCGCTGGTCTCGGCCATGCGGGTTCCCCTATCGTGTCAGAACGATGCCGGCATCGCGCGGCCAGGTGAGCCAGACCATGTCGCCGAAGGTAACCGGCCGGTCGACCAGGCGCGAGACATTGGCCTGGGCGGCGCGAACAATGCGGTCATCGGCGAGCTTGACGAGGAAGACGGAGAAATCTCCGAGGTAACCGATGTCCCAGACCTCGCCGTATACCGCGTTCACAGAGGTCTCGGCCGGCGCATCGAGGGACATGCGCACCTTTTCCGGGCGGATCGCGAAGGCGACCTGATCGCCCTTCACCACCTGGCATTCCTGCTCGACGGCCACCGCGACGCCGCTGCTATCCAGCCGCACGACGCCGGGCGTATTTTCGGTCGCGACGACCGTTCCCTCAAGGATGTTGATGTCGCCGATGAAATCCGCGACATAGCGGCTGTTCGGCGCCTCATAGATTTCCGCGGGCGTCGCCACCTGCACGATGACGCCCTTGTCCATCACCGCGATGCGGTCCGAGACCGTCATCGCCTCCTCCTGGTCGTGGGTCACGATGAAGAAGGTGAGGCCGAGATTGGTCTGGATGTCCATCAGCTCGAATTGGGTTTCCTCGCGCAGCTTCTTGTCGAGCGCGCCGAGCGGTTCGTCGAGCAGCAGCACCTTCGGACGCTTGGCGAGCGAGCGGGCGAGCGCGACGCGCTGGCGCTGGCCGCCGGAAAGCTGGTTGGGCTTGCGCTTGGCGAAGGACTCGAGCTTGACGAGCTTGAGCATCTCCTCGACGCGGGCAGCGATCTCCCCTTTCGGGAGATTGTCCTGCTGGAGGCCGAAGGCGATGTTCTTCTCCACCGTCATATGCGGGAAGAGCGCATAGCTCTGGAACATCATGTTGGTGGGGCGGCGATAGGGCGGTACGCCGGAAATATCCTTGCCCTGCAGCAGGATGCGGCCCTCGGTCGGCTCCTCGAAGCCCGCCAGCATGCGCATCAGCGTGGTCTTGCCGCAGCCCGAAGGGCCGAGAAGCGAGAAAAACTCCCGCTCGTAGATGTCGAGGGTCAGATTGTCGACGGCGGTGAAGTCGCCGAAACGCTTGGTGATGTTCTCGAAACGGATGAAGGGAACCGCGGCAGGGTCCGTCCAAGGTGAGAATTTACGCTTTACCGGTCCGAGAGATTTCGCCATGCCCCACCCCAATTCGCCCCGTTAACACTCACGCCAAGCCGAAAAGGGCAGGCGCATCGCCTGCCCTTTTCTCAACTCAGCTACCGGTCTTGATCTTCGTCCAGACTCGGTTCAACACGCGCTGCTCTTTGGGCCCATAGGACGAAATGACGAAGAGTTTGGAAAGCACTTCGGCGGGAGGATAGACGGAGGGATTTTCCAGCACTTCCTTGTCGATGAACTGCTGGGAAGCGAGGTTTCCGTTCGCATACTGCACATAGTTCGACGACTTGGCGATGACTTCCGGCTTCATCATGTAGTTGATGAAGGCATGCGCCTCTTCGACATTCTTCGCATCCGCCGGGATCGCGAGATTGTCGAACCACATATAGGTGCCTTCCTTGGGGATCACATAGTTGACCTGCACGCCTTTGCCGGCTTCCTCAGCACGGTCTTTCGCCTGCAGCACGTCGCCCGACCAGCCGATGGTGATGCAGGTATCGCCATTGGCAAGTTCGTCGATATAGGCGGATGAGTTGAAAGAGCGGACGAAGGGGCGGATCTTCTGGTAAACCTCGCCGCCGGCCTCGAGATCGGCGGTCTCCTTGCTGTCGGGGTCCTTGCCAAGGTAATTCATGGCAATGGCGAAGGTCTCGTCGGAAGCATCCAGGATATTGATGCCGCATGCCTTCAGCTTTTCGGCGTTCTCCGGCTTGAAGATGATGTCCCAACTGTCGATCGGCACATCGCCGAGCGCGGCCTTCACCTTCTCGACATTGTAGCCGATGCCGGTCGTGCCCCACATGTAGTTCACGGCATATTCGTTGCCGGGATCGTACTTGGCGAGCCGCTCCGAAATTTCCGGCCAGAGATTGGAAAGGTTCGGCAGCTTCGACTTGTCGAGCTTCTGGAAAACGCCGGCCTGGATCTGGCGGGCAAGGAAAGGACCGGTCGGGACCACAACATCGTAACCCGAACCGCCGGCGAGCAGCTTGGTCTCGACGATTTCGTTGTTGTCGAACACGTCGTAGACGACCTTGATGCCGGTTTCCTTGGTGAAATCCGCTAGGACCGATTCATCGATATAGTCGGACCAGTTGAAGACATGCACCACCCGTTCCTGCGCCATGGCAGCGGTGGCGGCAATCGCCGACGCGGCAACGGCGGCGGCAAGACGGAGCAAATGGGTTTTCATGATCTCTCCTGTTCCAGTTTTTCCCGCGCAGGCGGGGGCGCCGCGCATGAATTCCCGCATGTTTTTCAACCAGAGTAAGAAGGAAATTTCCTCCCCACAAGAGGGGAAATGTGCGCCGCCACAAGGGACTACTGGAAATCGAACGCGCTAAGCCCCGTCACCATCTCGTCGAGCCCGAGCGGGCGGGTCAGCGGCGGTTCGGCGCGGGAGAGACAGCCCCGCCGTTCGCAGAGGCGGCAGGCCGTGCCGGCGAGCACTTTCGCCGATGCCGCCACCACATCCCCATAGACTGTTTCGCCGGCGCGGGGGAGGTCGCAGCCGATGAGGAGCGCCGTGCGCCGCACCCGCTCCCCGAAACCGGCCTGCGGCCCTTCCAGCGTGCGGGAAAGCGTCAGGAAGGCGTTGCCGTCCATCATCTCCACCGCATCGACCAGCACCTGCCCCGGCTGGGCGAAGGCCGTGTGGATGCCGAGCTTCGGACAGAGGCCGCCGAAGCGCGCCTGCGGAAAGCCTTGCGCGCCGGCACGGCGGATCGCGTTGCCGGCATGATCGAGTTCCAGCAGGAAGAAGGGGATGCCCGCGGCGCTGGCGCGACAGAGCGTGGTAAGGCGCGTCGCCGCCTGCTCGAACGAGACGTCGAAGCGTCCGCGAAGGACATCGATATCGTAGCGGGCCCGCTGCGCGGCGGCGAGGAACGGCGCATAGGGCATCATCAGCGCATGAGCCGCATAGCGGGCGAGTTCGAAACGGGCGATGCGCCGGGCCTCGCCGGTGGAAAGGACAAGCGCATCCAGCTCCGCCATGATCTCCGGCCCGAGCGCCAGAAGTGCTGCTTCCATGGCAAGCTCGCGAGTGCGGTCGAAGGGCGAAAGCCTTTCCGACAGGAAAAGCCGCATCGAATGGCGGTCATAGCGGCGGCGCAGATCCGGCATGACGTGATCCGGCAGCGTGCGAACCACGATGCCATGTTCCGCCTTCAGCCAGCCCTTGAGGGCGCCCGGCAGATCGTCGCCGCCGGCAAGTCTTTCGGCAAACGCTTCCGCGGCGTCTTCTATCCGGGAGAAGGAATTCGGCCGGCGCTCCAGTGTCTCCCGCACTTCGTCGATCGGCAGCCGCGCACCGGCGATCGACGTCTCATGACCTTCGCGCGCCAGAAGATCGGAAAGATCGGAAAGCCGCGCGGCCTGCTCCCGATAGGCGCGATAGAGCTTCATCATGCCGAGCGCGGCATTGGGGGCGGCTTCGGCCACTTCGATGATTTCCTGGTCGCCCGGAATTTCGCCGACCAGCAGCGGATCGGAAAAGACCTCGCGCAATTGGCTCGCCAAGCCTCCGCCCTCCCCCTGCAAGGCATCGAGATCGACCTTGTAGACGGTGGCAAGCTTCAGGAGGAGCTGAACCGTGAGCGGCCGCTGATTGCGCTCGATCAGATTGAGATAAGACGGCGAAATGCCGAGCGCCTCGGCCATTGCCGTCTGGGTCAATCCAAGGCCGATCCGGACGCGCCGGACGCGCGGCCCTGCGAAAATCTTCCGCTCCGCCATCTGTTACACCTTTTACAATTCGAAGGCCCCAACTAAGTTTTACTAGATTTACATCTTCACAGAACAGTTTGTGAAACGCAAGACAACATAACCTCTTTCATAGCGCTGTTTTCGCAACTTTTCTGGCGGTAATGCCTTCTCTTCTGTAAATTCGGTCACACGACCTCGCCATGGGATGCGTGGCAATTTTCAACGGGAAAGAGGATAATGACAGAATTTTACAAACTGGTTCCGAATGCAGCCGAGGGCCGCTTCGACGGCATCGAGCGCCCCTATGGCGCCGAGGACGTCCAGCGCCTGCGCGGCTCGATCGAAATCCGCTACTCGCTGGCGGAGATGGGTGCGAACCGGTTGTGGAAGCTCCTGCACGAGGAGGATTTCGTCAATGCGCTGGGCGCGCTCTCCGGCAACCAGGCCATGCAGATGGTCCGCGCCGGTCTGAAGGCGATCTATCTCTCCGGCTGGCAGGTCGCCGCCGACGCCAACACTGCTTCGGCCATGTATCCGGACCAGTCGCTCTATCCGGCCAATGCCGCGCCCGAGCTTGCCAAGCGCATCAACCGCACGCTGCAGCGCGCCGACCAGATCGAAACCGCCGAAGGCAAAGGGCTTTCGGTCGATACGTGGTTCGCGCCGATCGTGGCCGATGCGGAGGCCGGCTTTGGCGGGCCTCTCAACGCCTTCGAGATCATGAAGGCCTTCATCGAAGCAGGTGCCGCGGGCGTTCACTTCGAAGACCAGCTCGCCTCGGAGAAGAAGTGCGGCCATCTGGGCGGCAAGGTGCTGATCCCGACGGCGGCGCATATCCGCAATCTCACCGCCGCGCGGCTTGCCGCCGACGTCATGGGCGTGCCGACGCTGGTGATCGCCCGAACCGATGCGGAGGCGGCCAAGCTGCTGACCTCGGATATCGACGAGCGCGACCGGCCCTTCGTGGATTACGATGCCGGCCGCACGGTCGAGGGCTTCTATCATGTGCGGAACGGGCTTGAACCCTGCATCGCGCGGGCGATCGCCTACGCACCCTATTGCGACCTGATCTGGTGCGAGACCTCCAAGCCGGATCTGGAGCAGGCGAGGAGGTTCGCGGAAAGCGTGCACAAGGCGCATCCGGGCAAGCTCCTCGCCTATAACTGCTCGCCTTCGTTCAATTGGAAGAAGAACCTGGACGACGCGACGATCGCCAGGTTCCAGCGCGAGCTGGGCGCGATGGGCTACAAGTTCCAGTTCATCACGCTCGCGGGCTTCCACCAGTTGAACCACGGCATGTTCGAGCTCGCTCGCGGCTACAAGAGCCGGCAGATGGCCGCTTACTCGGAGCTGCAGGAAGCCGAATTCGCGGCAGAAGCGAACGGCTACACGGCGACCAAACACCAGCGCGAGGTGGGCACCGGCTATTTCGACGCCGTCTCCATGACGATCCCCGGCGGGCTTTCGTCCACCACCGCCATGAAGGAGTCGACCGAGCACGACCAGTTCCGCCCGGCGGCGGAGTAACGAGCTACCCCTCCCCAACCCCTCCCCACAAGGGGGAGGGGCTACCAGCAGCGACCCTCCTACCCTTACTCACCCCATGAGTTTGAGGTGGAATACGAGACGCGCGGCATAGTCCCCCTCCCCCTTGTGGGGAGGGGCTGGGGAGGGGTCATTTTTCAAGAACCCCGAGAGAGGAGAAATGCCATGAACGTCCAGACCCGCGTCAAGGAACGCGCAGAAGAGCAATCCACCAGCATGACGGCCGATCAGCAGGCGGCGATCCGTTCGCTGGCCAACGACCTGCACCGGCTCAACCATTCCGTCATAAAGGCGGTCGAGGCGGGCGTTTCCGTGGAACTCGTCCGCTCCGCGCGCCATCATGGCGGAGACGGCCACTGGGGCGATCTCATGATCCCCGTTGTGATCGCAAGCAACAGATGATGGTGCTTACGACACTCGCCCTCGCGGCGATGCTGCTCAGCCTTGCAGGCCTGAGCCAGCGGGCAGGCAATCGCCAGGGCTACGTTCCGAGCCCTGTCATCGCGCGCCTCAAGCGCTGAACGAAGGCGCCCTTAACCGGGCGCCTTCCGCATGCGGGGAAACTCAAGGTTATGGCCGACGTCCGGCAAAGAGTTCCGCGTGCCCCCGGACCAGGCTTACCATGCGATCCACGACCGTGCGGATTTCGCGCCGGTGGCGATCGTCATTGTTCATCACGATCCACTGGCTGTGGCGCAGCTCGGCAATCTCCTCCCCTACCCGGACAAGCCGGATATCCTGATCGCCGACGAAACAGGGCAGCACGGCGGTGCCCGCGCCGGCAAGCGCCAGATCGCGCAGCGAACGCGGCCTGTTGACCGTCACGACGATCTGCCCGGCGCGCACCTCGTGCGGAAAGCGCAGATAGGCGGAGATGGCATCCTCTTCCGATACGGCGAGCCACTTTTCCGCCGTCGAGGGATGGGCCGAGCGGGCCCTGTAGGCCGCATAGGCCACCTCTCCCAGCCTGGTCGTCGCAAGGTTAGGCTCCTCCGGTTCGAAGGCACGGATGCCGATATCGCTTTCGCGATGGGTGAGCGCCGCGCGCCGCTCCGCGATGAAGAAATCCAGCCGGAAATCATCGCTTTCCGTGCGGATCGCCGAAAAATTGCGGTTGAACATCCAGGCAAGCCAGGTGCCGCAGGCAACCCGGACGAGGGCCGAACCGGAGCCCTGCCGCTTCCAGGCATCGATGCGTCGGGCGGCACCTTCCATTTCCAGTATCTGATCGAGGAGAAGCGAGCCCTCGCCGCTCAGCCTATAGCCCGTGCGGCTGCGGATGAAGAGCGGACGCCCGACCGCCTCTTCCAGTTCCAGCATGCGTCTTCCGATGGTGGCGGGGCTGAGCCCCGTCACCCCGGCAGCACCGGAAAGCCCGCCATGGCGCGCGACCTCGAGGAAAAGTTCGTAAGCGTCCCAGCCGATGTTTTTCATGGGTGAAAAACATAGCCCGATCCCGGCTGTTCAAGAAGCAGATTTTTGCGCTTAATAGAGGAGATGGCTTTTCAAGCGAAGGAGTCATCAAATGTACGAGACAGTCGCAGCTATCGTCATGAAGCGGCAAATGAATTTGCCCGAGCATAACCGCCATGCGGAGGAACGCTTCTATCGTGACTTCGGTCAGCCGCTGCCGCGCTGGATCAGCCGGCTCGCAAAATGGCTGAGCCGCGAACGAGCGATGAAAATGGGCGGCCCGCAGACCGCCCATTGTGACGATGCCCTTATGCCGCCCGGGGACGCCGCTCCCGCTGGACCGCATCGTCGCCCCCAATGCGGAACTGCTCGACAAGCTGCCTGAGCACATCCGCCTCTTCGGCGAGGCGCCGGTTTGCCTCGCTGGTTTCGCTGACCATGGCGCCGTTCTGCTGGGTCATCTGGTCCATGCGATTGACGGAGGTGTTGATCTCCTGCAGCGCCGCGGATTGATCCTGGCTTGCGGTGGCGATCATTTCCACATGCTGGCTGACGCCCGCGATCTGCCGGCTGATCGCCGCCAGCACCTCGCCCGCCTGCTGCACGAGGCCAGCGCCTGCGCCGACTTCCCGGGTGGATTGGTTGATGAGCGCCTTGATCTCGTGGGCGGCGCCCGCCGAGCGCTGCGCGAGTTCCCGCACTTCCTGCGCCACCACCGCGAAGCCCTTGCCGGCTTCGCCCGCGCGCGCCGCCTCGATGCCCGCATTCAGCGCCAGGAGATTGGTCTGGAAGGCGATATCGTCGATCACCTCGATGATGAGTTCGATCTTCTTCGACGCCTCTTCGATGCGGCCCATGGCCTCGACGGCGTTCTTCACCACCGTTCCGGAACTGTCGGCGCTCTTGCGCGTCGTCGTCACCGCCTCGTTGGCTTCCCTCGCCCGCTCGGCGGTGGAGCGGACCGTCACGGTGATCTCGTCGACGGCGGCAGCGGTTTCCTCCAGCGAGGCGGCCTGGGCTTCGGTGCGCTTGGAAAGCTCCGCCGAGGAATGGCTGAGGCCGGCGCTGCTTTGCTGAATCGTGAACGTGCTTTCGCGGATGTGAGAGAGCGTGTCGCGCAGGCGGATGATCGAGCCGTTGAAATCGAGGCGGAGCTGTTCGAGCCGGCCGGAGAAACCGGTATCGATCACGGAGGAAAGATCGCCCTGGGCAAGCCGGGCAAGCGCCTTGCCGAGTTCGGTGACGGCCAGATCGATCTGAGCATCGACGCGCTGCTTTTCCACATCGTTGCGCTGCCGCTCGGCCTCCGCCCCGGCGCGCTCCTCGGCGCCGCGAGCCTCTATGACCTGCTTCTCGCGGGCATTGTCGCGGAATACTTCCAGTGCGCGGGCGATGTTGCCGAATTCCGTGCGGCTATCGAGGTAGGGAACCTCCGCATGATGATCGCCTTCGGCGATCTTGCGCACGGTGCCGGTCAGGATGCCGAGCGGACGTATCAGGGCACGCAGGGCAAGGAAGCTCAAAAGGCTGACCACCGCGAGCGCCACGAGCGAGGTGGCGAGCACGACATGGAAAAGCGACGTCATCTGCGCGAAATAGACCTCCATCGGAATGCCGATGAAGAGCAGCCCGGTGACGGCTTTGGAAGCATCCGTGATCGGGAAATAGCCGGTCATGAAATCCCGGCCGAAAAGAACGGCGGGCCCGAAATAGGCCTCGCCACGGGCAAGAAAGGGCTGCGCCGGATGATTGGCGGCAAGCTTGGTGCCGATCGCACGCTCGCCCTTTTCGGTTTTCACGTTCGTGGAGATGCGGACATATTCGCTGCCCTGCTTCTCGAAGACGGTCGCAACGCCGTCGATCGACTTGGCCGTGCGGTCCACGAGATCATGATCGGCCACCGAGCCCTGGCCCTGGATGGCGCGGACGAGTTCGGCGTCGCGGATTTCGACCCGCGCCCCCTCCACGTCGGTCTCATAGAGAAGCCCCATGGCGCGGGCGGCTTCCTTGGCGTCGCGCAGCGCCGTATTCATGATATCCGCGCGCAGATAAGCATAGGTAAGCCCGCCCACGGCAGAGACCGCGGCAAAGATCAGGAAAAGACAGAGAAAGACGATACGGGTGGCAATCGAAGACGGAAGAATTCCGCGCATGGGCCCAGCTTTCCAAAATAGATTGGCGTGGGACCTTTTTATTAGAACTATGTAAAAATTTACTGAATTGGCTTGTCGTCAGGTCTAGTGCTGCGGCCTGTTGCGTTAATCGCCGCTGTTTACTCCTCCTTTAAGGAGCAGTTTACACTCGCAATCCGTTCCGAGCTGTCAGAACAGAACCGGCAGGGCAAGCAATGCCGCTACTGCGCTAATAGTGATCGCAAGAAGGCGCAGGCGAGCGAAACGTTCGGCGTCGCGGGTTGTTGCGATGGCAATGGCACGAGCGCGTTTTTTCTGCATGGAAATAGCCTCGAAACACTTGTTGTTATTTTCTGCCGCAGGGCAGCAGACCGGCACTCACCCAAACAAATATGAGCAGGACTTTGCTTGGATTAAGGCAGGATCGCGCCGGCACATTAAAAAGTGCTGAATCAGCCGGCTCCTACAATGCTTCCCCGCATACATGGCCGGAGGCCCAGGCCCATTGGAAATTATAGCCGCCGAGCCAGCCGGTCACGTCCACGCATTCGCCGATGAAATAGAGGCCGGGTATGGCCTTGGCTTCCATCGTTCGTGAATCCAGCCCGGACGTATCGATGCCGCCGGAGGTGACCTCCGCGGTGCGGTATCCCTCGGACCCCGCCGGGCGGATCGTCCAGCTCTGGATGGAAGCGGCCAGCGCGTGGATCGCCTTGTCCGAAAGGTCGGCGAGATGGCTTGCTATGCCGCGCGTTTCGACGAAGAACTGGGCGAGCCGCTTCGGCAATGTCTCGGCAAGCACCGTCTGCGGCGCCTGCCTGCCGTTCTGTCCGCGCGCGGCCTTGAGCATGGCCGCCAAATCCATATCCGGCTCGACCACGAGGGTGATCTCGTCGCCCTCCCGCCAATAGGAGGATATCTGCAGGATCGACGGACCGCTCAAGCCGCGATGCGTGAAGAGCAGTGCTTCCCGGAAGGTGGTCTTGCCATGGCGAACCTCCGCCGGCACGGCAATACCCGAAAGGGGCGCCAGCTTTTCCAGGAGCCCCGGATCAAGGGTCAGCGGCACGAGGGCGGGGCGCGTTTCCGTCACCTTCAGCCCGAATTGCTCTGCGATGCGGTAGGCAAAGCCGGTGGCCCCCATCTTGGGGATCGACTTGCCACCCGTGGCGATGACCAGGGCCTGTGCTTCTATCGGACCGGAAGAGGTCGCAAGGCGAAACCCGTCGATTGCCTTTTCGACCGAGGTGATCTCGGTCTGCAATTCGAGTTCGGCCTTCACCCTGCGCATTTCCGCGAGCAGCATGCGGATGATGTCCTTGGCACTCTCGTCGCAGAAAAGTTGGCCGAGCGTCTTTTCATGCCATGCGATGCCATGCGCCTCGACCATGTCGAGGAAATCGCGGGGCGTGTAGCGGGCGAGCGCGGATTTTGCGAAATGCGGATTGCCGGAAAGGTAGTTCTTCGCCGTCGCATGGATGTTGGTGAAATTGCAGCGGCCGCCGCCGGAGATGCGGATCTTCTCGCCGGGCGCCTTCGCGTGGTCGAGAACCAGCACCGAACGGCCGCGCCCGCCCGCCCGGATCGCGCACATCATGCCGGCCGCGCCGGCACCCAGAACCACAACGTCGAATTTCCGCGCCACGCGCTGCCCCTTTCAATCGCCGCCAGCGGTGTTCGCGATCCTTACTTCAAAGTCAATGCCGCCCCCTCGCCAATCGCCAATGAGTGGTTATGATGGGATTCCCGATCAACCCCACTCCGGTGCGCCATGCCGCGAAAGAAACCCACCCCGACGTCCACCACAGGCAGCGTCCTCAAAGCTGCCACAACCCAGCCCACCCTCACCTCCCTGCGCGGCGTCTCCGACTGGCGCGAAGCGGCGGCATGGCTGAGGGCTCGCGGCATAGAGGACGTGGAGTGCATCACGCCGGACCTTGCAGGCGTGCCGCGCGGCAAGATGATGCCTTCGTCGAAGTTCACTTCGAACACCTCACTGGCGCTGCCTTCGGCGCTCTATCGCCATACGATATCGGGCGAATATCCGGAGGAAACCGCCAACTTCCGCTATGAGCCGCGCGACAGCGACCTCAAACTGATGCCGGATCTTTCGACGCTTTCAGTCGTGCCCTGGGAAACCGATCCGACGGCCCAGGTGATCTGCGACATCGTGGATACGACCGGCCAGGCCGTCGCCTATACGCCGCGCAATGTCCTGAAGAACATCGTCAACCTCTACAAGCAGCGCGGCTGGAAACCCGTCGTGGCGCCGGAAATCGAATTCTATCTCGTCGCCAAGAACGACGATCCGGATTATCCGCTGCGTCCGCCGAAAGGCCGCTCCGGCCGCTCCATCCTCGGCGGCCAGGGCTATTCGATCGCCGGCATCAACGAGTTCGACGAGCTGATCGACGACATCTATCATTTCTCCGAAAAGCAGGGATTAGAGATCGATACGCTGATCCACGAGGAAGGGCCTGCCCAGCTCGAGATCAACCTGCGCCACGGCGATCCGATCGAGCTTGCCGACCAGGTTTTCCTGTTCAAGCGCACCATCCGCGAGGCGGCGCTCAAACACGGCATCTACGCCACCTTCATGGCCAAGCCGATGCAGGGCCAGGCAGGCTCGGCGATGCATATCCACCAATCGGTGGTCGATATCGCGACCGGCAAGAACGTCTTCTCCAATCCCGACGGATCGCCCTCCAAGGAATTCTTCCACTTCATCGGCGGCATGCAGACCTATGTGCCGAAGGCGCTGGTGATGATGGCGCCCTATGTGAACTCCTATCGCCGCCTGACCCCCGACATGGCGGCGCCGGTCAACAATGCCTGGGGTTACGACAACCGCACCACCGCCTTCCGCGTGCCGGTTTCGGATGCCGCGGCGCGCCGGGTGGAGAACCGCTTGCCGAGCTCGGACGCCAATCCCTATCTGGCGCTTGCCGCCTCGCTCGGCTGCGGGCTGCTCGGCATCCTGCGCGCAATCGAGCCCGACCCGCCGACGGAGGATTCGGCGAACGAAGGCTCGATCGACCTGCCGCGCGGCCTGCTCGAGGCGGTGTCGCTGATGGAATCCGAACCCGCGCTGACGGACGTGTTCAGCCCCGAGTTCATCGGGCTCTATGCGGGCGTCAAGCGCGGTGAGTTCGAGACCTTCATGCAGGTGATCAGCCCATGGGAGCGGGAATTCCTGCTTCTGAACGTCTGAGTAACATGAGTACCGCATCGTGAATTCATGGCAGAGCCCCATAGCGCCCGGCATTTCCTGGTATCAGGCGACAATCGGTGAACGCCCCGTCTATCCCGCGCTCGACGGTTCCAGGACCGTCGACGTGGCGATCGTCGGCGGCGGCTTCACCGGCCTGCAGGCGGCCTACAACCTCGCCAAGGCTGGCGTTTCGGTCGCGCTGATCGAAGCCTGCCGGCTCGGCGACGGCGCTTCGGGGCGCAATGGCGGCCAGTTCGGCACGGGTCAGCGCTCGTGGCCGGAGGAGCTGGAGCGGAAGATCGGCTACGAACGCTCCAAGGCCTTGTTCGACATGGCCGAGGACGCCAAGCGCCATCTTCTCGACTTCGCGGCCGCTCACGGCATCGATATCGACTACATGCCGGGACAGATGAACGTCGCCCACAAGCCCGGCTACGAGAAGGAATATCAGGCCAATGCCGAGATCGCCGCGGAGCGTTACGACTATCCGCATCTTTCCTTCATGGACGCACGCGAGACGGCCGAACGGGTCGGCAGCAAAAGCTATTATTGCGGCGTGCGCGACACCGGCACCGGCCATATCCACCCGCTGAAACTCCTGGTCGGCCTCGCCCGCGTGGCGAAGGAGGCCGGCGCGCAGATCCACGAGATGACGCAGGCGACGGCGATCAGGCGTGCCTCGGGCAAGATCATGATCGATACGCCGAAAGGCACGCTCACGGCCGACCGGGCGCTGATCGCGACCAATGCCTATATCGGCAATCTGGAACCGGTGACGGCCGCGCATGTGATGCCGATCGGCTCCTTCATCGCCGCGACCGCGCCGCTCGACGATTTTCCGGAGGTGCTTTCAGGCGGCGAGGCGGTTGCCGATTCGCGCTTCGTGGTGCGCTATTTCCGCAAGTCGCGTGACAATCGCCTCCTCTTCGGAGGCCGCGAGGTCTACTCGTCACGCAATCCGCAGGACACCGCCGATGCCATCCGCCGCCAGATCGTCGAAACCTATCCGGCACTGAAAGACGTCGAAGTCACCCATGCTTGGGGCGGCAATGTGGGCATTACCATGCCGCGCCAGCCTTTCGTGCGGGAGGTCATGCCGGGCGTCACCTCGATCGGCGGCTATTCCGGGCATGGCGTCATGCTGTCAAACTATTGTGGCAAACTCTATGCTGATATGGTCGGCGGCAAGGCGACGGACCTCGATCTTCTCGAGGCGCTCGACGTTCCCGCCTTCCCCGGCGGGCGGCACCTGCGCACGCCGCTGCTATTCCTTGCCTTGACGTGGTTTGCCCTGCGCGACAGGCTGTGACAAGGCGCCGCGCCAACAAGTTATCCGCCATGCCCCAAATCGGGCTAGCCTTTTTAAATCGATTAGATTAAACAAGCCTCCAACCATACGAAGACGAAAGACCAGCGTATGAGCAGCCAGATCATTCCTGTTGAACCCTTTGATTGTGTCGTATTCGGCGGCACGGGCGACCTTGCCGAGCGCAAGCTCCTGCCGGCCCTCTATCACCGCCAGATCGAAGGCCAGTTCAGCGAGCCGACGCGCATCATCGGCGCCTCACGCAGCACGCTTTCCGACGACGAATATCGAAAGTTCGCGGACGATGCCCTGAAGGAGCATCTGAAGAAAGGCGAATACGACGAGGCGGAAGTCAAGAAATTCTGCCAGCGGCTTTTCTACGTTTCCGTCGATGCCAAGTCGGACCAGGGCTGGGATGCGCTGAAGAAGCTGCTGGACGACGGCAAGGATCGCATCCGCGCCTTCTATCTGGCCGTGGCTCCCGGCATTTTCGGGCCGATCTCGGAAAAGATCCGCGATCATAAACTGATCACCAAATCCACGCGGATCGTCGTGGAGAAGCCCATTGGCCGCGATCTCGCCTCGGCGCTGACACTCAACGACACAATCGGCAGCGTCTTCCGTGAAGAGCAGATCTTCCGCATCGACCACTATCTCGGCAAGGAGACGGTGCAGAACCTGATGGCGCTGCGCTTCGCCAATGCGCTCTACGAACCGCTTTGGAACGCCAATCATATCGACCACGTGCAGATCACGGTGGCAGAATCCGTCGGCCTGGAAGGCCGCGCGGGCTATTACGACACCGCCGGGGCGCTGCGCGACATGGTGCAGAACCATATCCTGCAGCTTCTCTGCCTGGTCGCCATGGAAGTGCCGGCCTCGATGGATTCCGAATCCGTCCGCGACGAGAAGCTGAAGGTGCTGCGCGCATTGAAGCCCATCACCGAAGCCAATGCCGAGCAGGTTACCGTTCGCGGCCAGTATCGTGCCGGCGCATCGGCCGGAGGTCCGGTCAAGGGCTATCTCGAAGAGCTTGAGGGCGGCGTCTCCAACACCGAGACCTTCGTCGCCATCAAAGCGGAGATCGGCAACTGGCGCTGGGCGGGCGTGCCCTTCTATATCCGCACCGGCAAGCGGCTTGCCAACCGCGTTTCGGAAATCGTCATCACCTTCAAGCCGATCCCGCACAACATCTTCGACCAGTCGGCTGGGCGCATCTCAGCCAACCAGCTCATCATCCGGCTGCAGCCGGACGAGGGCGTCAAGCAGTCGCTGATGATCAAGGACCCCGGTCCCGGCGGCATGCGCCTGCGCGAGGTTTCGCTCGATATGAGCTTTGCCGAATCCTTCTCGGTCCGCAATCCGGATGCCTATGAGCGGCTGCTGATGGACACGATCCGCTCGAACCAGACGCTTTTCATGCGCCGCGACGAGGTGGAAGCCGCATGGCGCTGGGTGGACCCGATCCTCAAGGGCTGGGAAGTGACCGGCCAGCAGGCGCAGGGCTATACCGCCGGCACCTGGGGACCGAGCCAGGCCATCGCACTGATCGAGCGCGACGGCCGCACCTGGCATGAGGGGTGACGGCGATGACGGCGAAGCTGCATTCTTTTTCCGACGCCGCGACGCTGGCCGAAGCGCTGGCGGAAGCGGTCTCCTCGCGGCTCGCCGCGGCCATCGCAGAGCGGGGCGGCGCATCGATCGCCGTCTCCGGCGGGTCGACGCCGAAGAAATTTTTCGAGGCGCTTTCGGCCCGCGATATGGACTGGTCCAAGGTCGCGGTCACGCTGGTGGACGAGCGCTTCGTGCCCGCCGACAATCCGCGCTCGAACCATCTTCTGGTCGCCACGCACCTCCTGATGGGCAAGGCGGCGGCCGCCCAATTCTTCCCGCTCTACTATGACCGCGCCTCGATCGGCGAGGCAGCGGCTGTCGCCACGGAAAAGGCTGCCGGCATCGGCAATCCCTTCGATGTCGCGATCCTCGGCATGGGAACGGACGGCCATACGGCCTCGTTCTTCCCGCATGGCAACAACCTGAAGAGAGCGCTCGATCCTTCCGGTCCGCGCGGCGTGCTGACCATGACGGCTGACGGCGCCGGCGAAGAGCGCCTGACATTCTCCTTCGCCAGCCTTTCGGATGCCCGCTTCCTGGTTCTGCATATCGAGGGCGAAGGGAAGAAAGAGGTCTTGGAGAAGGCGAAATCCGGCTCCGACGAGATGGAGATGCCGATCCGCGCCGTGCTCAATCGCGCAAGCTCGCCGGTCGATATCTATTGGGCGCCGTAAGGCGCCCCATGCCGGCTACCCGCCGGAAACATTGAGAGAACCCGATCCCGGCCGGCTTCGCGCCCCTCCCAAGCCGGGATGGACGAAGAGGACTAGACCATGGCCGCCCATTCCAGCATAGAGGCGATCACCGCCCGTATCGTCGAACGATCGAAGCCGCATCGCGAAGCCTATCTCGACCGCGTACGGCGCGCTTCCAGCAAAGGGCCGCACCGGGCGGTCCTCTCATGCGGCAACCTCGCGCATGGCTTCGCGGTCTGTTCCCCCGCCGAGAAGGAGGCGCTCGCGGGAGACGTCATTCCCAATCTCGGCATCATCACCGCCTATAACGACATGCTCTCGGCCCACCAGCCTTATGAAACCTATCCCGCGATCATCCGGGATGCGGCGCGGGAGGCCGGCGGCATCGCCCAGGTCGCCGGCGGCGTTCCGGCCATGTGCGACGGCGTGACCCAGGGCCAGCCGGGCATGGAGCTTTCGCTCTTCTCGCGCGATGCGATCGCCATGGCGGCGGGCATCGGGCTCTCGCACAACATGTTCGATGCCGCCCTCTTCCTCGGCATCTGCGACAAGATCGTGCCCGGCCTCGTGATCGCCGCGCTCAGCTTCGGCCATCTGCCGGCCGTCTTCATTCCGGCCGGTCCGATGACCACCGGCCTGCCCAACGACGAGAAATCGCGAATCCGCCAGCTTTACGCGGAAGGCAAGGTCGGCCGCGCCGAGCTTCTGGAGGCGGAATCGAAATCCTATCACGGTCCCGGCACCTGCACCTTCTACGGCACCGCCAATTCCAACCAGATGCTGATGGAGATCATGGGCTTCCATATGCCGGGCGCCTCCTTCGTCAATCCCGGCACGCCGCTGCGCGACGCGCTGACCCGCGAAGCGACCAAGCGGGCGCTCGCCATTACCGCACTCGGCAACGAATTCACGCCGGCCGGCGAGATGATCGACGAGCGCTCGATCGTCAACGGCGTGGTCGGCCTGCATGCCACCGGTGGCTCGACCAATCACACCATGCACCTGGTCGCCATGGCGCGAGCGGCCGGCATCCAGCTCACCTGGCAGGATATTTCCGAGCTTTCGGACATCATACCGCTGCTGGCCCGCGTCTATCCGAACGGGCTTTCCGACGTGAACCACTTCCATGCCGCAGGCGGCATCGGCTTCCTCATCAAGCAGCTCCTCAAGAAGGGTCTGCTCCACGATGACGTCCGCACCGTCTTCGGCCATGGACTGGAAGCCTATACCGTCGAAGCCAAGCTCGATGCGAACGGCTCCGTCATGCGTGAGCCGATCCCGGACGAGAGCGGCGATCCGAAGGTGCTCGCCCGTATCGAGGCCCCCTTCCAGCCGACCGGCGGTCTCAAGATGCTGACCGGCAATATCGGCCGGTCGGTCATCAAGATCTCCGCCGTCAAGCCGGAGCGCCACGTCATCCAGGCACCGGCCATCGTCTTTCATGACCAGCAGGAAATGCAGGACGCCTTCAAGCGCGGCGAGCTCAACCGCGATTTCATCGCCGTCGTGCGTTTCCAGGGACCGAAGGCGAACGGCATGCCGGAACTTCACCGCCTCACGCCGCCGCTCGGCGTGCTGCAGGACCGCGGCTTCAAGGTGGCGCTCGTCACCGACGGGCGCATGTCCGGCGCTTCGGGCAAGGTGCCGGCCGCGATCCACATCACGCCCGAGGCTGCGGACGGGGGCCCGATCGCCAGGATCAGGGACGGAGACATGATCCGCCTCGACGCGGTCGCCGGTACGCTGGAAGTGCTTGTCGACGCCGCCGAACTTGCCGCCCGCCCGCTTGCCGAAACCGATCTTTCGGAAAACGAGTTCGGCATGGGCCGCGAACTCTTCGCCAGCTTCCGGCGCAATGCGGGACCGGCCGACCAGGGCGCCAGCGTGTTTGCGTGAATGAGAACCACTCGCATTCACGCATAGAACAGGCTATAAGACCCTATGGCAAAGAGTTCAGCACAATCCGTGATAACCGTCCGTGACACGAAAACGGGGAAGCTGGTCACCGTACGTGGCGCTGGCTCGCTAAAGGGTATCGATCTGCCGATAAACAAAGGCGTCGACCTGACCAAACCGATTGCGCCCCAGGTTCTCAAAGAAGAACGGAAATAGGCTAACGGACCTTGGCGGGAGTTCTGCTCGATACCCACGCTCTCTATTGGCTGGTGAAAGGGGCAGACCTCTCAAACGAGGCCCTTGTCGCCATTGGTCAGGGCCAAGCTGCCGGAAACCTCTATGTTTCTCCCATCACCGCCTGGGAATTACCGCTGGCGGTGCGCAAACCCAACAATGCTCCGCAGCTCGGCGATGCGACGGTGTCAAAATGGTTCCGCGCCGCAATTCGGGAAACTACCGCGAAGGTTGCTCCGATAACCCACCGAATTGCGCTGGAAGCTGCGGAAGTTGTTGCTGTGACCGGCCACAAAGATCCCGGTGATTGCTATCTCATAGCAACGGCAAGAATTAAGAAAATCCCGCTTGTTACACGGGATAAGGCGATAGCCGAGTTGTGTGTCCCAGGATACCTCGAAATCATAGCCTGCTAGATGGAGATTTCGAGCCGCCCTTTCAGGAGCCGCTCACCAGCTGCGAATATCCAGCGTCCGGTCGCGATGGCTGGGGTGCGTGCTGAACACGAAGATACGGTCCAGGTCCTTCTGGCTGAGAAGGCTTAGGAAACGCACATCGATCGTGTTGTTCATGTTGGCGCGCATCAGCAGACAGCCGATCTTGGAGATGCGGGCGTCCGGAATATCGAGATAGAACTGTTCCGGCAGCTTATACTGCGTCAGCAGGCCAAGAACGGCGCCGCTGCGGGAGATGCGCAGCACGTCGCATCGGCGTTGCGCCATGTTCAGCACGCCCTTTTCGGTATACTCGATGCGCGCCGCATTCATTGTGTCTTCCATCTTGAACCGGCTCTCCCGGTCGTACATGAAAGACTCTTCTCTATTTAGAAAATGATTTCCGCTACTTGCTGCCGCACCCACGACCTGTCTCCCTTTCCGTTGGGAGGACGCATCCACGTCGAGCCGCAACGGGTTATTTCCGCGCGGGGTCATTCCCTGATGTATTCGGCTTCATCGCCTTACGCAGAAAAAAGACTAGCCGATGAAGTTTAACAGAGCGTTTGAAAGACCTTAGCAATTAGCGGCGATAACTCTGGCCGGCTGTATCGAAGAGATGCAATTTCTTCGGATCGGCCGAGAAACGCATGGTCTCTCCCTTCTTCACGTCGAGAATGCCGGGGATCTTCGCGATAATCGGCTCCTCGCTCGTGAGACCTTCCACATAGAGCAAAGTCACCTCGCCCAACGCCTCGACGATCGAGACCTGGCCTGCGAAGAGGTAATCCTCGCCCGTTGCGATCGTCAGGTCCTCCGGGCGCACGCCGAAACTGGCGACGCTCCCCTTTTCCGAGGCGGCCGACGGCACCGGCACACGCACCGACTTGCCGCCCTTGAGCTCCACGACCGTCGCCTCACCCGTCTCGGTCACCGTCGCCGGAATGATGTTCATGGCCGGAGAGCCTATGAAGCGGGCGACGAAAAGGTTGTCCGGTCGCTCGTAAAGTTCCAGCGGCGCGCCGACCTGTTCGATGCGGCCGGCGGAAAGCACGACGATCCGGTCGGCCAGCGTCATCGCCTCCACCTGATCGTGCGTGACGTAGATCATCGTCGTATCCGGCATGGATTCGTTAAGCTTGGCGATCTCGATACGGGTGGCGACGCGCAGCGCCGCATCGAGATTGGAAAGCGGCTCATCGAAGAGAAAGACCTTCGGATCGCGGCAGATCGCCCGGCCGATCGCCACACGCTGCCGCTGACCGCCGGAAAGCGCCTTGGGCAAGCGCTCGAGATAAGGCGTGAGCTGCAGGATTTCCGCCGCCGCGCGGACCCGCCGTTCGATCTCGTCCCGGCTCTCACGCGCGATCCGCATGCCGAAGGCCATGTTGTCGTAGACCGTCATATGCGGATAGAGCGCATAGGACTGGAAGACCATGGCGATGCCACGCTTGGAAGGAGGCACGTCGTTGACGACCTGTTCGGCGATCCGCATCTCGCCGCCAGTGATGCTTTCCAGGCCGGCGATCATCCGGAGCAGCGTCGATTTTCCGCAGCCGGAAGGGCCGACGAAGACGACGAACTCTCCCTGTCGTATCTCCAGATCTATCCCGTGGATCACCTCCACCGAACCATATGCCTTCCGGATATCCTTCAGAACGACGCCGGCCATGTTGCCCCCTCTTCTTCTCTATGCGTGGCGGGCGAAGAACGCCCCCCAGGCGGGCAGTTCCACCCGATTGCCTTCCCAGCCGTTTTCGAAACCGTGGCCGGTCAGCACCTCCCAGTCGCCGATCGGCAGTTCTGTCGCGATCGGCACCGCGCTTACATTGAACATGCACAGCAGCACCTCATTGCCGTGCTGCCGCTTATAGGCAAGCAGCGAGCCATCCTGAGGCAGGAAGAGAATATCACCCTTGGCGAAAGCCGGATGCAGTTTGCGGAACGCCAGAAAGCGGCGATACTGCTCCAGCACCGAGGCCGGATCGCCGTATTGCGAGCTGACCGCCCGCATCTGGTGCTCTACCGGGATAGGCAGCCAGGGGCGTTCGGCCGTCGAAAAGCCCGCCTGCAGCGCCTGGGCATCCCACACCATCGGCGTGCGGCATCCGTCGCGCCCCTTGAACTCCGGCCAGAACTGAATGCCGTAGGGATCCTGAAGGTCCGCGTAGGCGATATCGGCTTCGGTCAGCCCCAGTTCCTCTCCCTGATAGATGCAGACGGAGCCGCGCTGGGTGAGCAGGATCGCCGAGAGCATCCTGGCATAGGCGTCGCGATCGAGAACCTCGCCCCCCCAGCGGCTCACATGGCGCACCACGTCGTGGTTGGAGAAGGCCCAGCAGGCCCAGCCATCGGGGGCGGCCGCGGAAAAGGCGTTCTGGACATTCCTCACGCGCTCCGGCGTGAGCGGATCGGGCGCCAGGAATTCGAAGGCATAGCACATCTGCATCTTGTCGTTGCCGGAGGTGTACTCGCCGACGATCTCGAGCCCGCGCTGGCTGTCGCCCACCTCACCGACGGCAGCGATCGCCGGAAACTCCTCCAGGACAGCGCGGAAACGCTTGAGGAATTCCAGGTTCTCCGGCCGGTTCTTGTCGTAGATATGCTCCTGGAAATTATAGGGATTGACGGCGGGGGCCGTGGCCGCATTCCGGCGCGAAGGCTCGAGCGAAGGGTTGTCCCGCAATTCCTTATCGTGGAAGTAGAAGTTGATCGTATCCAGCCGGAAGCCATCGACGCCGCGCCGCAGCCAGAAGCGCGTCATGTCGAGCAGCGCATCCTGCACTTCGGGATTATGGAGGTTGAGATCCGGCTGCGACATCAGGAAGTTGTGCATGTAATATTGCATGCGCGTCGGGTCCCAATGCCAGGCGGACCCGCCGAAGATCGACAGCCAGTTGTTGGGCGGAGTGCCGTCCGGCTTGGCATCCGACCAGACATACCAATCGGCCTTGGGATTGAAGCGGCTCGACCGGCTTTCGAGGAACCATGGATGCTGATCGGAACTATGGGATATCACCAGATCGATCATCACCTTGAGGCCGAGCCGGTGCGCCTCGGCGATCAGGCCGTCGAAATCCGACAGCGTTCCGAACATCGGATCGACGCCGCAGTAATCGGCAACGTCGTAGCCGAAATCCTTCATCGGCGAGGGAAAGAACGGCGAAATCCAGATCGCGTCGGCACCGAGCGCCGCCACATGCGAGAGGCGCGCGGTAATGCCCTTGAGGTCACCGATGCCGTCACCGTTGGAATCCTGAAAGGAGCGGGGATAAATCTGATAGATGACGGCGCCGCGCCACCAATCCTTGTCGGGGGCCGCATTGTTCTCGGCGAAAATAGCCATTCCAAATCCTGTTTCTTGTCAGTTTTATCGCTGTTTCAGCCGCCTTTTACCGAGCCGGCCAGCAGGCCTCTGACGAGATACCGCTGGAGGAGGAAGAAGACGAGCAGAGGAACGACGATGGTGATAAAGGCGGATGCGGTCAGAATTTCCCATTTCCCCCCCTGGGAGCCCAGAAGCGCGTTCAAGGCTCCCGTCAGGACGAGCTGGTCCCGTCCGGTTCCGAGGAAAACCATGGCCACCAGAAGATCGTTCCATGTCCACAGGAACTGGAAGATCGCGAAAGAGGCAAGAGCGGGGAAGGAGAGCGGCAGGACTATCTTCAGGAAAATCTCGAAATCGCTTGCGCCGTCGACCCGGGCGGATTCGATGATCTCCTTCGGCAGGCCGGCGATATAGTTGCGCAGAAGATAGATCGCGAGCGGCATTCCGAAGGCCGAATGGGCAAGCCAGATGCCGGCATAGCTTCGCGAAGGCACGCCGAGCAGGCCGCCGATTTCGTTGTACATCCTCAGAAGCGGAATGAGCGACATCTGTAGCGGCACGACGATCAAGCCCACCACCATGGCGATGAGCAGCGCCCGGCCGGGAAACTCCATCCACGAGAGGGCGTAAGCCGCAAAGGCGGCGATCAGGATCGGGATGATGGTGGAGGGAATGGCGACCGTCAGCGAATTGACGAAGGCCTGGCCGATCCCTTGCGAGGTGAGGACAGTATTGTAGTTTTCCGTTGTGAAGGACGGCGGCGTGGCGACCTGGAGATAGACGCGGCGTCCCCTCTCCCCGTCGAAAGGGCCGGCCTTTGCATAGGTGTAGCTGCCGTCCTCGTTGATCGTCAACGTTTCGCCGTCGCCGAGATCGGCCGGCTGCCCAGCGGGATAGGCGGCCGGCTCCTGTACGCGCGTGCCGAAGGCCCGGACCGTACCGCCCTGCCCTTCCTCGAAGACCGAGCCGGAAATCACGTAATTGGCACCCTCCTGCCGTGCGGTCGAAGGGTCTGCGAGCCTTGCGGCGCTCGTCTGGGCGGCGCTGGTGAAGGCCGTCCACCAGCCGGACGAGGTGATCTGCGCCGGCTCCCGGAAGGATGTCATCAGGATGCCCAGGGTCGGGATCAGCCAGACGATGCAGATGAGAAGCACCGCGAAATGGACGACGAGGCGCGGAAGGCCGATGCGGCGCAAGCTTGCTGCGGCATTCATCTCAATGGTCTCCCGTTTCCCGGTTCGCCTGCCGGATGTTCCAGATCATGATCGGGGTCACGGCCGCCATGATGACGAGCGCGATCACGGCGCTTCGGCCGCTGTCGCCGCCGCCGCGGAACATCCAGTCGAACATGAGATTGGCGAGCACCATGGTGTTCCACTGGCCATTGGTCATGGTCAGTACGATATCGAAGACCTTCAGCACCAGGATGGTGATCGTCGTCCAGACGACCGCGATCGTGCCCCAGATCTGCGGTACCATGATCTTCCAGAAGATCTGCCAGCCGTTGGCGCCGTCGATCACCGCCGCCTCGATCGTCTCTTCCGGAATACCGCGCAGCGCGGCTGACAGGATCACCATCGCAAAGCCGGTCTGTATCCAGATCAGGATGACCATCAGGAAGAAGTTGTTCCAGAAGGGCAGCGATATCCAGACCTGCGGATCGCCGCCGAAGAACTGCACGATGGCGTTCAGGAGGCCGATCTGCGTCTCGTTGCCGCCGCGATATTCGTAGACGAACTTCCAGATCACCGAGGCGCCCACGAAGGAGATCGCCATCGGCATGAAGACGAGGCTCTTGGCGATATTGCCCCACCATATGCGATCGGTGAGAACCGCAATCACCAGGCCGAAGAAGGTGCAGGCAGCCGGCACCACGGCAAGCCAGAGGATATTGTTGAAGATCGACTGGCGGAACTGCGCATCCGAAACCGCCCAGCGGTAATTGGCCAACCCGACGAAGTTGACGCCGGAGCGATCGTAGAAGGAGAGCACAAAGGTCGCGAGCACCGGATAGACGAGGTAGACGACGAGAAGAATGAGTGCCGGCCCCATGAACAGCCAAGGCCGCACGACCGCGCGGCGATTGAGGTTTACCGAGGCGGCGCGGACATTGCCTTCGGGCACCGGAAAGATGACCTGCAGCAGCTTGTCCGAAAGCCAGTAATACAAGGCGCAGGCGAAAACGCCGACGATCACCGCCCCGAAGGCCGACACGATCTGCGATGCCATAAGTGCCCCTCTCGCTTAAGCCTGTTTCATACTGCCCCTCATCCGCCTTCCGGCACCTTCTCCCCACAAGCGGGGAGAAGGTATATGCCGCACCCTCCCGGTCCCCCTCGCCCCGTTTACGGGGAGAGGATCGCCGAGCGAAGCGGAGGCGGGGTGAGGGGCTGATTCATCGAGCGCCTGTCCGGACCTATTTCAGACCTTCCCAGGCCTTCTGGATATCACCGGCAGCCGTCTGAGCATCCTTGCCGCCGACATAATCGACCATGCCGGTCCAGAAGGCGCCCGCGCCGATCTTGCCCGGCATCAGGTCGGAGCCGTCAAAGCGGAAGGTCGTCGCCGTGATCAGAAGCTCGCCTTCCTTGCGCAACGTGTCGTTGCCATAGGCCTCGGGCTTTACACCCTTATACGGCGTCAGGAAACCGGACTGGGCCATCCAGACCTCGTGGGCGATCGGGGTCTTAAGGAACTCGATAAAGGCCTTGGCGGTCGGCGAATCCCTGGTGATCGCCACCAGCGTTCCGGCGCCGAGGACCGGTTTGCCGAGCTCCGGTTTCGAGGCACAGGTTGGCATGTAGAAGAAGTCGGCATCCGTACCGAGTTCCTTACCTTCCGGGAAGAACGACGGAATGAAGGATGCCTGGTGATGCAGGTAGCACTTCGGCGGAATATCAAAGAGACCCTTGGGACTGTCGCGGAAATCGGTCGAGGCTACGGCCGCGAGCCCGCCGCTGACATATTTCTCGTTCTTGGCGAATTTGCCGAATTCCTCGATCGCTCCGACAACCGCCGGATCATCGAACTTGATTTCATTGCTGACCCATTTGTCATAGGTCTCCGGGCTCTGGGTGCGGAGCATCATGTCCTCCACCCAGTCCGTCGCGGGCCACCCCGTTGCGCCGCCGGAGCCGAGGCCGATGCACCAAGGCACGCCGCCATCCTCCACGATCTGGTCGCTGAGCTTGATCAGGTCTTCCATGGTGGTCGGGACTTCATAGCCGGCTTCCTCGAAGTTCTCCGGCACGTACCAGACCAGCGACTTGACGTCCGCCTTGTATGGAAAGGCATAGAACGCTTCCTGACCGTCCTTGCCCTTGTAGGTGCCATACCCGATCCAGCTCTCGCCGGCCCCGTAATTCTCCTTCACCCAGGTGGCGGTCTCCTCGCCGAGCGGCGTCAGGAATCCCTTGGCCGACAGATCGGCGAGCAGGCCCGGTTGCGGCAGGATGGCGATGTTCGGCGGCGAACCGGCCTGCGTGTCGATGACGATCTGCTGTTCGTAGTTTTCCGAGGAGGAGTAGCGGGCATCGATGCCGGTCGCTGCGATGAAATAATTGAGGACGCTTGTAAAAAGCGCCTCATCCTCCCCGCGCCAAGGACCGAAAACCGTCAGCGGCTGTCCCTTGAGGTCCGAATGAGCGGCCTTGAAATCCTCATAGCTCTTCCAGTTGAAGCGGGAATCCTCGCCCGGCGGGAATTTCAATTCCTGCGCGCCTGCCGAGCCCGCGACAAGGGCTGCAAGAGCGGCGCCCATCAAAAGCGATAGCTTCATCACATTCTCCTCCCGTTTCGTTCCATTATGCATGGTCGAACTTCAGCCTGCCCGGAAACCCGAAGCATGGGAAGAGATTTAACGCGCCTCCGGGGGAGTCAATACCCCTCAAGACAAGGGGGATTTGGCGCGGCGCGCGGAAGGGTCAGAATTTTGGGATCGGGCGGCCCGCCGCACGATGGGCGGCAATCAGCGTATTCGCCATCAGCATGGCGATCGTCATAGGGCCGACACCGCCGGGAACGGGCGTGATCGCGCCGGCGATTTCCGCGCATTCCGCAAAGGCCACGTCTCCGACCAGTTTGTTCTTGCCCTCGCCCTTTTCAGGTGCGGGGACGCGGTTGATACCCACGTCGATGATGGTCGCGCCCGGCTTCACCCAATCGGCCTTCACCATGCCCGGACGACCGACGGCGGCGACCAGGATATCGGCATTGCGGCAGATGGCGGGCAAATCGCGGCTCTTCGAATGTGCCATGGTGACGGTGGCATTGGCGGAAAGCAGCAGAAGGCCCATCGGCTTGCCGAACAGGTTGGAGCGGCCGATCACCACCGCATTGAGGCCGGAAAGATCAGGCCCGTGTATCTTGTTGACGAGGATCATCGCGCCGGCCGGCGTGCAGGAGATGAGACCGCTTGCGAGATCGCCCGTCGCCAGCTTGCCGGCATTGACCACGTTCAGGCCGTCGACGTCCTTCTCCGGCGAGATCGACCCGATGACCGGCTCAGAATTCAGGTGCTTCGGCAATGGAAGCTGCACGAGGATGCCATGCACGGCAGGATCGGCATTCAGCTCGCGCACGAGCTTTTCCAGCTCTTCCTGCGTGGTCTCTTCCGGCAGGCTGTGCTGGATCGAGTTGAAACCACACTGCTTTGCCATCCGGCTCTTGGAATTGACGTAGGCGTGGCTTGCCGGATCATCGCCGACGATGACCACCGCAAGGCCCGGCTTGGTGCCAGTCAGGTTCTCGAGCGACGCTGCCGCCTCGCTTACCGCGGTGATTACGGATGCCGCCGCTTCTTTTCCATCGATCACGAATGCCACGTGCGTGTCTCCCGTTTTTCGCCGTCAATCTACAGAGCAGCCCAATCTACAAAGTGGCAAACTGCAGAATTTGCCCGTCAGCGCCCTATGCTGTCCTCGAGCGGAAAATGCAAGGATCTTGGTGTCGCAATCAGCGGCCGGAAGCGGCCCGCCGGGCGGTATAGGACTGTACCCGTTCGCGAAGCTCCGCCATATCGCGGCGCAATTCGAGCACCTCCTCCTGGCGGCCGGCGGCCCTGACCCTCTGTTCAGCGATTGCGGCGGCGACCAGCGGCGGCAGGTCCGCCTCGCGCTCGGGAATGCGGTTCGCCATCAGGATCGCGCGGATCCGATCGCCGAAGGGAGTATCGTTGGCAGCCACGTCATGCGACGGAGCAGGAGCTGCTTCCTCTTCCATTACGTCAGACGAAGCGATTTCCACGTCCAGCGGCGGCTCTTCCCTCGTCTCGCCGGCGTTCTCCACGGCAAGCAAGTCCTCGTTTTCCAAGAGAGCATCGATGTCGATTTCCTCGGGACGCCGGCGGGTGAAATAGGTGAGCGTGCTTCCGAGAGCAAAACCGGCAGCCCCGCCAATGCCGGCAAGCACCAGGGAAGAGGGACCGAGAGGCCGGGCATTCCCGGCATTCGCGGCCGATATGACCTGAGCCGCTGCCGGCGCGGGGGTGGAGGTCGCCTTGGAGCGCCGCATGGCTTCAAGATAACGGGAACGCGCTTCCTCCGCCTCGCCTTCCAAGGCCGCGAGCTTGGTTCCGGTTTCGACCATCTGCTTGTCGGGTGATGTCTTCCGCTGCCTGGCTTTAAGTTCCGCGAGCCGCTTTGCCGTCGCCGCTTCCTGATCCTTCAGGGAGGCTTTCAGCCGGTCCAGCGCCTTGCCGATATCCGAGCGCACGCTGTCGACAGCGGCCTGAGCGGCGAGCAGGCGCGGGTGACGCGGACCGAGCTCGGCCGAGAGCTGATCGACTGTAAGCTTCGCCTCGACGAGCCTTTGCCGCTGATAGTCGAGCGCGGTGAATTCGAGGCTGTTCGGCAGCGGATTGTCGAGGACATCGGCCAGCGTCATTTCCGATGCCTGGCCGAGTTTCCGCCTGAGGCCGGTCAGTTCCGCCTCGGTGCCGGAGACCTGCGCGGCCAGCGCCCTCTCCTCGCCATCCGCCCGGCGCAGTTGTGCGAGCCTCGTGCCATCGACGCCGGCAAGAAAACCGGAGAGATCAGCCTGGGCCTTCTCGAACGCCTGCCGGAGATTTTCCAGCGCCGGATCAGCGCGCCGAAGGCCGGTCGCCGCCGTTTCGTCGCGCAGCATGCCGCCCAGCGCATTGGCTATGCGGGCCGCCTCATCCGCCCGGTCCGCCGTGACCGAAATCGAGACCTCGCCGGTAGCGGGATCGTAGCGCACCGCGATCGCCTCCGCGAGCCGGCGGCGAATTCCGGCTTCAGCCTTGCCGACCGTCGTTTCCTGGCCCGAGACGATGTCGAGAACGAGCCTGAACACGCTCGTGCGATCAACCGCGAACTCGCTGTCGCGGCCGAGATCCAGCTCCCGGATGAGATGATCGAGATGGGCCTTCGAGCGCAGGTTCGCCGCCGCTTCGGCAATCGATTTGTCGTCCGCATCCGCGGCTTCGACCTTCAGCCGCGTCTCGGCCGCGAAGTCCCTCGGCCAAAAATCGTTGAAGAGGAGCGGCAGGACAGCCCCGATTGCCGTGAGCGCAGCAATCTTCAGGAAGGCACTTCGCAGACCCAACCACCGGCCCGATGAGCGCGTGACATCATGCGGGATCGGCAGCAGCCGTTCCCGGTCAGGAGTTTGCGTATGCTTCTCGGGGTCGTACATGGATCATGACCGCGCTAACCGACGGCGCAGGCCCGCGCCGCCATGATTAAGGCAGCCTAAATTTTCATGGCAAAGAAAAGGTTAATTCCTCAAGCCGCTGCGCTTGTTTCGAGGGGCGCGGTGGCCGCAGAGACCCTGAATGCCGGCCTCTCTGCCACGAAGCCGGCAAGCTTGGTGCCGGTCATCATGATGAGGCCGGTGTGCAGGGAGGAAAGCTGGGTTTCGATGCGCTGCTCCTCAGCCGGGTTGCTCGCCTGCACGAGGATCACATCGAAGACATCATTTCGATATTCGGCGATTTCCGAAGCGGCGATCGCCACGATTTCATGCCAGGGCGCATGGATGGAAAGCTCTTCGCGCAGCCGCCCGATGCCACTGGCCTCGTCTCCGACAAGCGCTACGCGGCGGCCCTCGGCGAGAAAGGTCAGAAACGCCGGTACGAACTGGTCCGCCCGGAAATGCGTAGGAGCGGAGCCTTTTCGGGTCAGGCACTCCCATGCCCTCAACGGCGCACCCGCCGCCGGCAGCAAGATCCGGTGCGAAAGGGAGTTACGATAGGCGGGGTCAACCAGTTGCCGCAGGGCGGCGCCCTCATCGAAAAACGAAACCGCCAGCCTTTGCCGGGAAGTCGCGAGGTGTCCCTCGAAGAAGGCGAGCGCGCCGTTCCAGTCCATCTCCAGCACGGGAAAACCGAAGATATGGCGCAGGGGCGCGAAAGACTGAACGAACATCGACCGCATCTACCACTCGGCACGAAGAAAGCTTGACCTGCTTTCTATCCGCATAGCGGTGAAGCCGCGTTTAAGCCTTTCGCTAAAATGCGAGCGGCCCGCCCGATTTTGCGCCACTTCGAGGCCGCAGTTCAATGTCCCGAGGCAGTTCCGGGATCGTCGACTTTCGCTCCCTCGATGATCTTTACGGGAGCCATGGGATTTCGCCCGCCGCGAGAGGCATTGTTCCGGATGTCCTCTTTCGACAGATAGTCGAGCTGTTCGACCAGAACCTCGGCCACCATTGTATCGCCGAGCTTCCGGTTCATGTCTTCCTTGATGCGGCTGCGGAAGGTCTCCAGGTCGAAGGCGCCGGGGTTTCCGAGATCGACCATCTTGTTGCCGACGAGCAGGGTGAAGAGCTGGTCGGTCATAAGCTCCGTCATCGGCAGCTGGACGGACCTGATCTTCTCCTTGTCCATCATGAAGGAGACGCGCCCAAGGAAGTAGCCGGTGATGGCGCCGTTATCGATCAGCGGAACGGTGATCGATTCGCCGCGCACCAGCTCCAGCATGTTCCTCCTGGCCGCCTCTTCATCGACCGGCGCGGGAGCGGCGGCCATCTGCACGGAAAAATACACCGCCCCCAGAGTGACGACGCAGACCCACAGACCGGTGAGAAGGAGCTTCAGCATCAGTTCTCGCTATAAAGGAATTGTTCCTGGGTGTAGGTGCCGTCGCCCTCCGCCTCGCGGGCGGCGTCCTTCAGGAGATCGGCCACCGAACGCACCGCATGCAGATGCGCCTCGACACGGCGGGCGTTCAGCGCCAGCTTGCTCTTGAGGTGGTGCATCTGGTCGATATGAGCGGCCGCGAACTCCTCGGGATCGGTGCTGCGGAACAGCATGGTAAGTTCGTAAAGGCAACGGCTCTTGTGCGCGTTGGAAACCTTGAGGTCGAACTCGGGATCGCTGCCGATCCTTTGATTCTCATTGTCGATGATCATTTCGAGCCGTCCGAGCACGGACTTGATGCGATAATCGTTCGAAACGGCTTCCATATGTTCTGTCCCGGTATGGTTCATATCAGGCCTCGCCCTTCTCTGTGGCTGAAACGCCAAGTACCTTTCGCTCGAAATCGGTGATCATGCTCATGGCACGGGTGCGGTCATGCTCATCCGTAGTGGCGTTCACCATGCCACCGCGCTCGGCGCGCGCCAGCGCCTGGGAATACATCTGCTCGGCAATGCCGATGCCGCCTCGCTTCGACATTTCCTCGGCGACCTGTTCGGCCATCATGCTCTTCCAGAATTCGCCGGCCGAACCCTTGCCATAAACCTCCGCGCTGTCTTCCGGCAGCATGGAGTTCACGAAGGTCTGCAGGATGCTGGCCTCGAACTTGCGATATTCTTCCGGCATTTCGGCGGTCTTCTTGGAGAGCGCGGCATTGCCGAGCCCCGCCTTCGTCGCCGGTGTGTCGAGAATATCGACGGCCGCGCCGAAGCCGGCGCCGGCTTCCGCCAGACTGGTTGCGGCAAAGGCCGCCTTGTTTGCCCTCAGCTTTGCCTGAGCCGCCTGGACTTCCGTCGGGTCCGCGGCACGGACGACATCCAGGACCAGATCGCTCGGAGGTGATATAGCCACTTCAGCTCCCTTCATCACGACTGCGAAACACCCGCCGCCACGGGTCCACACAGGATTGTCGATTTCCAACAGCGCGTTCCGAGAAAGAAACTACCCTTCGGGGAATCGCGTCAGATGACGGGACTATGACGTGCGAAGCTTGCTGGAGGCTGGCGCGGCCAAGGTCATTTCGAGGAGCTCGTATATGGCGTTGTCCTCTGCCTCGCGATCCTCGAGCACGCGTGCGGCCTTCATGTGGTCTTCCAGGCGGTCGGCCTTGGTGCGTTCTTTCAGCATCCTCGCCTCCTGGGCCTGCTGGATTCCCGCCAATTGCCGCTCCTTTACCGTCAGGCGGCCGAAGCGCTCCGCATATTCATGGGAAAACTGCCGATGGATCGGGTGCATGGAGCCGATCGCCTCGATCACCACATCCATCGATTCGGCTACTTCGACGCGGTGTCGGCTGGTCGCGGCAAGATCGTTCTCCGCCATCTTCTCGAGATGACGTTGCACCGCCACGAGGCGTTTCAGTTTCTCCGACCTGCGTCCCTGATCCGCCGCCATTCCGCTCTCCTTCAGAACGACAGGAAGATCGGGGCGAATCCGCCGGCGAACTGCCGGATCATCACCGCGATGGAGAGGTAGAGAAGAAAGATGCCGCCCACCAGCAGGAAGGGCGTGGAGATGAAGAAGACCGGGATCTGTGGCGCGAGCTTGTTGATGAGGCCGATCGCCACGTTGAACATCAGGCCGTAGATGAGAAAGGGGCTCGCCAATTGCAGCATCAGATAGGTGGAGGCCCTCAGCGTATCGGTCAGGGTGATCAGCATCCGCTGCGGATCGGCGATGGCGCCAACCGGGGTCGCTGCATAGGATTCGACCAGCGCGCGAAAGACCACATGGTGGAAATCCAGCATGAACAGCAGCAATAGCCCGCTGAAGGTCAGAAGCGTGGTGAGCTGGTTCTCGGAGGTATCTTCCAGCACGTCATGCCCGCCCGGCGCGGTGAACCCGATAGACATGGCGACGATCGTGCCGGCGAATTGCAGCCCCAGCGCATAGAGACGGGCGATCAGTCCGTAGACGGCGCCGATCAGCGTTTCGCTGGCGATCAGGCCGAGATAGGTGGCGGTCGGCTCGGAAGCCCGCGGATAGATGGTGTCCCATAGCACCGGCAGCACGGCCATGGAGATCGCGACGGCGAGGAAAAGACGGATATTGGTGGAGATACGCGCACTGCCGAACCCCGGCAGGACCATCACGCACGCTCCCATGCGGCAGAATGCCAGGAAAAGTGCAAGAATGGTCCCCTGGGGGTCGGTTATCACGAGATGGCGCCCAATATCTTGATTTCGAGCCCCTTGGCGAGTTCCACATGGGAGAGAACGGGCAGCGTGGCGAAGAGTCGCTCGATGATCATGCGCACATAGGAGCGTGTTTCCGGCGAGGTTACAAGAACGAAAGGCAGGCCGCGGTCCATGAATTCACGGATAACTTTCGTCGCCTGCTCGCTGAACTCCTCGAGGCTGCGGGGATCGATATCGAACTCCACCACCTCGCCCTTGGCATCGCGCTTGAGCGCCTGGTGGAACAGCATGTCCCACTTGGTGCCGAGGCGGAGCACGCGCAGCACACCGTTGTCAGCGAGATCGCCGCAGAGCTGCTGAGACATGCGCACGCGCACGTGCTCGACGATCTGCTCGGTCTTGCGCACATGCGGGGCGAGTTCGGCCACCGCTTCCAGGATGAGGTGAAGGTTGCGGATCGAGACGCGTTCCGCAAGCAGCAGCTTGAGCACGGCCTGCAGCCCGGAATAGGACATATGCGAGGAGCAGATCTCGTCGGCGAGCTTCTTGTATTCCGGATCGAGGCGATCGATGAGAACCTTCACGTCCTTGTAGGAGAGAAGCTGCGGAAGATTGTTGCGGATCACCTCCGAAACGTGGGTCAGCACCACGGAAACATTGTCGATCGGCTGGAAGCCTTCACGCTTCAGATCTTCGGCGAATGTCTCGAGGATCGAAACCGCCGGCATTCCGAAAGCGGGCTCGCGGATTTCGTCGCCAGGAATGCTCGGCTTGCGGCCCGCCCCGGTCACCACGAGCACTTCGCCGACGCGCAGCGCATTCGAGGCCACGGTCGTGCCGTGGATGCGGATCTGGTAGGACTTCTCC
The DNA here is from genome assembly GCF_001005825.1 of Rhizobium sp. LC145. GTDB lineage: Bacteria > Pseudomonadota > Alphaproteobacteria > Rhizobiales > Rhizobiaceae > Neorhizobium. Next base: position 587,714 of record NZ_LBHV01000003.1, on the reverse strand, counting down.
TGAATGGAGATGTCGTCGGAAACCTTGATCTCCGGCACTACGAAACCGTATTGGGCGGCGAACTTCTTGCGCATCTTGCCGACGCGGAAGGCGAGCTCCTGATGCGCGCCTAATAGGCGCGTGGAGACCTGCTTGCCGAGCGCCAGTTCGATCTCCGCCGTCTTGAGAACGGATTTGACCGAATCCTTTTCCGCTTCCTTGCTCTCGACGACCTTCTTTTCCTCGTCCTCGCGGCGGGCCTTGTTCTCGGCCTCGATGCGGCGCGGCACCAGCCAGGCGCCGAAGCCCATCACACCGCCGAGCGCCATGAACGGCAGCATGGGCAGACCCGGAACGACCGCCAGCAGGCCCATGAGCGCCGCTGCCATGGAAAGCGCACGCGGATAGCCGCTGAGCTGGTCGACGACCGCCTTGTCGGTCGAACCCGCGGTTCCTCCCCGGGTGACCAGAAGGCCGGCGGCGAGCGAAACGATGAGTGCGGGAACCTGCGAGACGATACCGTCACCAACCGACAGCTTGACGAAGACGTCGGCGGCTTCGCCGATCGGCATGCCATGGCGGAAATAGCCGATGATGATGCCGCCGAAGATGTTGATGGCGGTGATGAGGAGGCCGGCGATCGCATCGCCGCGCACGAATTTCGAGGCACCATCCATGGCGCCGAAGAAGGAGCTTTCCTCCTCGAGCTCGCGCCGGCGGCGCTGTGCCTCCTTCTCGTCGATGATGCCGGCGGAAAGGTCGGCGTCGATCGACATCTGCTTGCCTGGGATGGCATCGAGGGTGAAGCGGGCGCCGACTTCCGCGATACGCGTCGCGCCCTTGGTGATGACGATGAAGTTGACCGTGACGAGGATCAAAAAGACGATCACGCCGATCACGAAATCGCCGGACATCACGAGGCTCGAAAAGCCCGCGATCACGCCGCCCGCCGCATCGTGTCCCTCGTTGCCGTGGGAGAGGATCACGCGGGTCGTCGCGATGTTGAGCGACAGGCGCACCATCGTCGCGATCAGGAGGATGGTCGGAAAGGAGGAGAAATCCAGCGGGCGCTGTATCCACAGCGCCACCATCAGGATCAGCACCGAAAAGGCGATCGAGAAGGCCAGACCGACATCGATCAGAAATGTCGGGATCGGCAGGAAGAGGATGCAAAGGATCGCGATAATGCCGAGCGCGAAGCCTATGTCCCGGCCGCTCGGAGCGACCTTCGGAATGGAGAGTGCAGGTGGTTGCGCCATAGCGGTCCCGTCTCTTCATGAGAAGGTGGCAGACATGCTGCCGGTTCGTCTGCTTGACTAGCGGACGAAGCTTGCGCGAGGGTGGCAGGAGGAGGACGGAAGGAAAAAGCCGGCTAGAAGCCGGATTCGATGCGCGAAAAGACCAGATTGGCGAAGAGGTTGATCTGGGCGCCGATGAAGGGCGCCGAGATGCCGATGGTGATCATGATCGCCACGATCTTCGGCACGAAGGTCAGCGTCATTTCCTGGACCTGCGTGAGCGCCTGGAGAACCGCGATCACCACGCCGACAACCATGGCCACCAGAACTGCGGGGCCGGAGGCGATCAGGATGGTCCAGATCGCCGCTTGCATGATATCCAAGGCGTCGGCTTCGTTCATTGCCGTATTCCCGAGCCCGACTCATTCGGGCGTTACGTTTCGGCCTCTGTATCGCTATCCGAACCGCCGGTCGATCCCTCTTCTTTCGGAGGATCGACCTCGATCGGCTGGTTGGAGAAGACGACGCCCGCCTGCAGCAGGACCTTCTCCTTCTTGTCGGTGATGACGATGACGCCATCACTATAGACCTCGACTTCCTTGACCACGCCCATGATCTTGTCGTCGGCGCTCTTGACGTATTTGCCGACGAGATCGCTCGCGCGCGTGAGCGCTTCCGCCTGGAGCATGCTCTTCAGGTGCGAGTTGGTCTGGATCGTCTGCTCGACCTGAGAGAACGTCGCGAGCTGGGAAATCTGCTCCGTGGCGTCCATCGGCTCGGTCGGGTCCTGGTTCTTCATCTGCGCGATGAGGAGCTGCAGGAAGCTGTTATAGTTCAGGCTGGCGGCATTGGACGCCGAATTGGAGGCGCCCGCATTGGCCCAGGGATTCGAGGCTACCGCGCCGACCGTATCTACCGCCATGGCGCGATCTCCTTGCGGATCTGTTCGACCGTTGCCGGCGCCATCTCCTGGCTGTTGAGGATGCGATCCTCCGCCGCATAGAGCCCGCGGATCGCCTTCAGGGCATCGAAAGCCCGGCCGGACATGACGAGACCATCGACACGCTTCAATTCCGCCAGGATCTCCTCGTCGCGGAAGCAGGTCAGCAGCATGGCGACCGACTTGCGGAAAAGCGTCGTGGACTGTTCCTTGCCTTCCGGATTGATCAGGATCATCTGCGCGATGAAATAGAGCTGCCGCAGCGGGGTGGTCGCATCCTCCGGCTGGAGAACATGGTTTTCGAGCAGGAACGTGACGTCGTTCAGGAATTCCAGCGCAACCTTCCGATCGACGCGAAGTACGGCGCCGTTGATGAAGATCTTTTCGCCGGATTTCAGTGAGATGCGCAGCGTACTTTTCATTTCAATCCATCCTTGATGATGGTGGTCACGTCGATAATGCCTTGATAGTTCTCGGACTGGCGCGTCCTGATCTTCTCGCACTCTTTCAATATCCAGATCGCGATGGAGATCAGATTGGCCCGGAGCTCCACGTCGAGCTCGTTTTCCGGCTGCTTCAGGTCTTCGATGAACCTGATCCATACACGGCGCGTATAGAAGACCGCCTCGATGGTGTGCCGCGAATATTTCCCCTCGTCGCGCGCCGCCGTCAGAAGCTCGATCGAGCGCTCGAGGGTCTGCCGCTCACGCTCCTTGGCGTCCGCGACGCCATCCTCCATGATCTCGGCATATGAAAACTGGTACATTCACGTATCCTTCATTTTCATGAGGCTACCTTTTGACATCAAAGGTAGTTTACCAGGCTCAGACTCTGGAGCCTCCCTGTCAGCGTGTAAGAGGTCTCGAGAAGAAGCTTGAGCGCGTTGACGCGGACCGAAGCCTCCTCCACGTCTATGCCTTCCAGTTCGAGCAGATGGTTCTTGATGATCGTCTGCTGCGCCTTGAGCGACTCATCGGCCTTCTTGACCCGTTCGGCGGAGAGACCCAGCGAGCTGCGCTCGGCGGTGATGCCGGTTTCGCCGCGCCCGATCGCGTCTCGGGATTTTTGAACGACGGCTTCCTGCACGTTCGCGAAATCCCCGCCGAGGAACTCGATCGCTACGATCGAGCCGAACACGAAGCTGCGCATGCCATCGGTATTCGCATTGGTGGAGGTCTGCACGATCTCCCCCTGGCTGATGCGGCTCTTCATGTTCACGTCGCTGGCGTTCGACACGAAGGCCGTCCAGAAGTCGGTGCTTTCCAGCGGTGCTGGATGGGGAGGGCTGGTGATCGGCTCCTCTCCCATGAACTTCTTTTCCAGGTCGCCCAAGAAGGTTTCCATCTGGTCCTTCGTGAAGCCCGCATCGGTCGCAATGCCATTGGCCGCCTTGAACGCCTGGAGTTCGCGATCGACGGCCGCCTGGATCGGAGAATTCGCGGCGGAGTAATCCTCCAGCGGCTTCACATCGGTGTTCACGCCGGAGAATAGATATTCGCCCTTGACCGCCGAATTCGCAAAGCCCGTGAAGGCCGTGAGATTGGCCTCGATGGTCTGCTTGACGGCGTTCACCGTCTGGCTGCTATCGGTCAGCGCCAGAAGCCCAGCCAGCACGCTCTGGGCGGACTGCGCCATCTTGTCGAGCGCCTCGTCGGAGGATTCCAGGCGCTGCGTAGCGATGGCGTTGGTATCGATCAGGGATTGGATGCGAATGACGTCGCGGTTCAAATCCAGGCTGCGGGCGGTTGCCGAGCCGAGCGCGACGCCGATATCGTTGTGGACGCCGGTGGCCGCCTCGTTGGTGGCGGCGGTCAACTGCTGCTGCGCCTTGGCCATCGTGTGGCGCAGCGTCGTCTGCATGGACATTGAAGAGATGAAAGAGGTTTTCATGATTTATGCTGCCTCCATGAGGGCCCGCAACATTTCGTCGACGGCAGCCATGAGCTTGGCGGCAGCCTTGTAGGATTGCTCGATATCGAGCAGCAGGGACATTTCCTCGTCCAGGTTCACGCCGGTCTGGCTCGAATAGGCATCCATGGCGCGGCTGAGCATCGCGGTCTTCGTCTCGTCCGCGACCGTCGCGGAGCTGCGAAGCTGCTCGAGCCAGCCGACGGAATCGGCTGCAAAGGAGAAGAGGTCCTTGTTGCCGCCGATCCCCGTTGCCGGGTCGAAGGGGATAGCGCCGTCCATTGCCTTGTAATACTTGTCGAGCAGATCGGAGAAGCCGCTCGCGCCATCTCTGTTGACGATATAGGGATTTGGCGTGGCCGGATCGGTGTCGATATCGTTGATGCCGCCGTCGCGCAGCAGCGTCGGGTTGCCGGCCGGCGGGACGACCGCGGGATTGACGAATATCCGCGAGGCAAGGCCGGGGACAATCGCGCCGGAGGCGGGAATGGCGGTCTGCTGAACCCCGAAGCTGTCCTTGTAGGTGAAGAGGCCCGTGAGCGGCGTCAGGGTGCCGTCCGGTCCGGTTTCGGCGAAAGCGACGATCACGCCGCGCGCAATCTCGTCGAGCTGGGTCTGGAATTGCGGCGCGATCTCGTCGCGCAATTGCAGGAGCCCCTGGAGCGAGCCCTTGGCGCTGGTATCCGCACCGACGCCCGCCTTCATGGGCGCGCCGTCGATATAAATGCCGTTGCCGGTGGTCGCGGCATCATATGTATTTGTCGGAGTAAAGGTCACCGCGCGCGGCACGGTCTCGAACAGCGTGGTGCCTTCCGAGGTATAGAGCACCATGTCGTTGTTTTCGCGGACATAGCTGGTGACACCGACGATTTCGGAAATCTGCTTGAGGACAGTGTCGCGCTCGTCCAGCGCGTCATTGGGATCGCCGCCGACGGCAGTCGCGCTCTTGACCTTGTTGTTTGCCGCCTCGAACTGCTTCAGCAGGTTGTTCAGCGTATCGACGTCTTCCTTGATCTGCTCGTCCGCGCGCTTGCGGATGGCCTGCAGTTCCTTGGAAGTGGTGTTTAGCGTGTTGACGACATCCTGGGCGCTCGACACCACGGTGGTGCCCACCGTGGCATCATTGGGCGTGGCCGCATAGGCGTTGAGGTTGTTGAAGAGCGCCCTCAGCCGCACCTCCGGCGAGTTCTCGTAGTCGTTGCCGCCGAGCAGGCTCTTGATTTCCGTGAGGCCGGTCAGCACGGTGCGCTGGCCGGTCGCAAACGAGGTGCTTTCAATGGTCTGGCGCTGCAGGGAAAGGTTCTGCGCCCGCTCGATGCCGACGACGAGAGCGCCGGCACCACCGGTGACGTACACGGCAGAACGGCGAACATAGTTCGGGTTCTGGGCGTTCTGGATATTCTTCGCCACCACCGACGACTGTGTGCCGGTGTTGTTGAAGATCGACTGAGCCGTGGACATTGCGGACGAGAGTGACATTTCGACTGCCTCTACAAACCTCTAGGCTTCTTTATCTCTTCAGGTTGACCAGGACTTCCATGAGCTCGGAGCCTGTCTGGAAAACCTTCGAGTTCGCCGTGTAGTTACGCTGAGACTCGATCATGCTGGTGAGCTCCTCGGCGATATCGACGTTGGAATCTTCCAGCGCACCGGAGAGGACTTTGCCGTAGCTGCCATTGCCGGGATAACCCATGACGATGACGCCGGAATCGTTGCTCTGGCTGTAGACGTTGCCGGCCAGCGGCTTCAGCATGTCCGGGCTCTGAACATTCGCCGGGAAGACGATGTTGGGGACGACGGTATAGCCGTCGATCGTCACGAGCTGGCCGTCGGCATTCTGGTTGAACGCGCCGGCGCGGGTATAGACGGTGTTGCCGTCAGGCGTCTGGATCTGGAACCAGCCGCGGCCGACGAGTGCGAGATCGAGGCTGTTTTCCGTGTGGGTCAGCTCGCCTTGCGTATGGATGTTGCGCACGGCCGCCGTCTGCACGCCGAGGCCGATATTGGCGCCCTCCGGAACGATCGCCTGGTTGGCACGGTTGGGCACGCCCTGGGCGCGCTCGGTCTGGTAGAGCAGGTCGGCGAATTCCGCGCGGGCCCGCTTGTAGCCGGTCGTGTTGATATTGGCGATGTTGTTGGCGATGACCTCGAGATTGGTCTGCTGGGCATCCATGCCCGTCGCCGCGACTGAAAGCGCTCTCATGTCTTCGTCCTCAATGCGTTAGATCGGCATCTTCGTGATTTCGAGATAGGCGGAGACGATCTTGTCGCGCAGCGCGATCGCCGTCTGAAGGGACTGCTGTGCTTCAAGAACCGCATCGACCACCTCGCGGGTGTTCGCCTTGCCCTCGATCGCCTTGAACGACATGGCCTCCGCGCCCTTCAGGCTGTTCATGGCGTCCGTCGCCACGTTGCCGAGGACGCTTGCGAAGTTGAGGCCCGTGTTTTCGCCGGAGACCTGCCCGGCGCCGCGAAGGCTGGAGGTGGTTTCGCTTGTGGCTTCGTCGAGGCCGCGGGTCAGCGAAAGGGAACTGACTTTTTGAATATTGTCGATCATTGTCCGCTCTTCAGAAGGTCGATGGTGGAGGCGACGAGTTCCCGCGTCTGCTTGATCACCTGGAGATTGGCGTCATAGGAGCGGTTGGCTTCCCGCATGTCCGCCATCTCGATCAGGAGGTTGACGTTGGGCGTCTTGACCATGCCGCGCTCGTCGGCTGCCGGATGATTGGGATCGAACTCCTCGTGGAATTCCGAATTGTCCACGCCGAGCTTCTTGACGCCCACGAGGTCCACCTGCCGGCTGGCATCCATCACCTCACCGAAGGTGATCGTCTTGCGCCGATAGGGATCGGCGCCGGGCGTATCCCCGGTCGTGCGGGCGTTGGCGATATTTTCCGAGACGATGCGCAGGCGCGTGGATTGCGCCTCAAGTCCCGAGCCGGCAATCTTGGACGCGGCTGAAAGAGGATCCATGATCTTACCTTCTTACAGTCATCAACATCATGTTGTGGAACGACTTCACGAGATTGGTGCCGAGCTCGTACTGCCGCTTGATCTCGCCCGTCTTCGTCATTTCCTGCGACAGCGAGACGGTGTTGCCGGATTCCTGCATGCCGATCTCGTTGTTGAGTTCGCTGTCCTCTATCCGGATGTCGTCGCTCAGTGCGCTTTCGGCGAGATGCGCTGCGTGCGTGCGGGCCATGGGCACATAGGTCCGGTTCAAAACCGCCTCGAAGGGGGTCACGTCCTTGGCCGTGTATTTGGGGGTGTTGGCGTTGGCGATGTTGCCGGCAACAACTTCCTGCCGCACGGAAAGCCACTCGGCCTGGCGCGATGCGAGGGCAAACAGTTGAATCGGTTGCATAGGCTTCTCTCCATCTTTGCGTCGAAGCCTAGGCCGGTAAACTTGCGTCAGACTTACGGGCTTTCCGGCTCCTGAACCATTTCGCCGGCAGAGGTGATGATGGCCCAGCGGCCTTCGCGCTGCTCCAGCTTCGCAAGCTTGCTTTCGTCCGGCAGGGTCGAACCGACGCGGACCATGTACATGCCCGATCCGTCCTCTATGAGGGCGCGGCCGTTGGCGACATGGAGAAGACGGAAACTGCCCTTGCCGGGAAATGGCTGCTCCTCGATCAACGGACCGGTCTGCCGTTCCTCGCCGATCGAGGAGACGGTGGCCGTGGTCAATCTATCCAGGGGCTGGAGCGGAGCCGGCAACGCCTCGTCCGGCGTGTTGTCCACCATGGCGAGGGGCGAAACGCTGAAGACGTCGCGCGGAGCCATCGGCGGCAGATCGCGGGTTCGGTCCAGATCGCTCGCGTTGATGCCGAACTTGTCCTGGTTGAAGAAGACATACCATGGGAACAGCGCCGATGCAGTGGCGAGCGCCAGGCCAGTGGCGACCAGCACGCGGTCGCTCAGACGCGATGCCTTCCTGGGAAACTGGGCCGAAGCCATGGGCTCTTCTTTCTTCTTCACGATCTGCTACCTCTGTCTGGCGGGCGGTGCCGGCGGCTGACCCGCGCCAGCCCTGAGCGCCGTCGCAAGATCGGCATAGGCATCCGGCGCGGGCTTTTCTCCCGGCGTCTGCTTCAGCACGTCATAGATCACCGGCACCTGCTTGATCGCCATATCGAGATCGGGATCGCTGCCGGTGCGATAGCCGCCGATGAGCCGCAAATCGCGCGTCTCCTCGTAGCGATGGATGAGCGATTTCAGCCGCGAAACCAGCTTTTCCTGATCCGGTGTCCAGGCCTTGCGGGCGAGACGGGAAATGGATGCCAGCGGATTGATCGGCGGATAGCGCCCTTCCTCCGCCAGGCTGCGGTCGAGCACGATATGGCCGTCGAGAATGCCGCGGGTGGAATCGGCGATCGGATCGTTGTGGTTGTCGCCATCGACGAGGATCGAGATGATCGCCGTCACCGTGCCCGTGCCTTCGACGCCCGGCCCCGCCCGTTCGAGAAGGCGCGGAAGCTCGGTGAAGACGGAGGCCGGATAACCGCGCGCCACCGGCGGCTCGCCGGAGGCGACCGCCACCTCGCGGATCGCATGGGCAAAACGCGTGACGCTGTCGACGATGAAGAGGATGTTTTCACCCTTGTCGCGGAAATGCTCGGCGATGGTGACTGCGACCAGCGGCGCCATCTTCCGCAGCATCGGGCTTTCATCGCTCGTCGCAACGACGGCGATCGACTTCGACATATGCTCGCCGAGCGTATCCTCGATGAATTCGCGCACCTCGCGGCCGCGCTCGCCGACGAGGGCTATCACCACCTTGTCGAAAGCTTCGGCGCGCGCCAGCATCGAAAGCAGCGTCGACTTGCCGACGCCCGAGCCCGCGAAGATGCCGAGACGCTGGCCGAGGCAGAGCGGCGAGAAGATGTCGATCGCGCGCACCCCGGTGCGAAAGCCGGTCTCGACCCGGCTGCGCGTCATGGAAGGCGGCGCGGTGCTGGAAATCGAACGCGGATCGAGGCCTTTCGAGAGCGGCCCCTTGCCGTCTATCGGTTCGCAAAGGGCATTGATGGTGCGGCCGCACCAGCTATCGTCGGGCGCGACGCGAAAGGCGCCCTTGCGGATGACGGTATCGCCGATGCCGATCGGTTCGCCGGGCTCGATCGGGCAGACATAGACGAGGTCGGGTTCGACGCGCACCACTTCGCCAAGATGGATGCCGGTGGCGCTGCGATGCGCCACGAACTCGCCGAGCCGCACATGCCGCGAAAGCCCTGCAACGGTATAGTGCCCGGCAGCGATGGTGCGCACATGCCCGCCCGGCGCGACCGAGAACGCCGGATCGGCATAACGCGTCGTGAGCCCGGCCAGCTGCGCCAGCCTTCCGCCATTTGCCGTTTCGAATACCGTTGCCTGAATGCTCATGATCCGTTGTCTCTCTCAGCCTTATCGGGCGCCGCCGAGGGTCCTGAGCGCCTCGCCGAAGGAGGATTCGGAATCCCGCATCAGGGCGGAAATGCTCTCGAAAGCACGGTTGACCTGGATCAGCTCGGTCATCTCGCCGAGGCCGTTGACGTTCGACTGCTCGACATAGCCCTGGACCACGCCGTATTCGAAATTGTTGACCACCGGCTGCGGCGCCTGAACGGGGATCACGCCGCTGTTGTCGTAGCGCAGGTAGCCCTGCGAAACGTCTGCGGTGAAGAGGCCGAGATTGGCGACCGGCCGGCCGTCCTGCATGATGATGCCGTCGGCGCCGACACTCGGCGGACCACCGTCGCGGTTCAGCTGGATCGGCGCGCCGCCGGCACCGAGAACGGAAAAGCCTCGGATCGAGCGGAGCTGGCCGGTTTCGTCCATCGTGAAGCGGCCGTCACGGGTCAGCACCTGGCCGGCGGGCGTATCGAGCGCGAACCAGGCATCGCCCTTGACGGCGAAATCGAGCGGATTGCCCGTCTGCTGCAACTGCCCGGTGCGCGTGGCGAGATAGTCGTTGCCCTGTGTCACGAATGCGATCTTGGCGTTCTGCTCGTTGCGCGTCTTGCTCATGACCTCGTCGAACTTGATCTCGGTCGCCCGGAACCCGACCGTGTTCATGTTGGCCATGTTGTCGGCGATCGTGTTCAGGCGGCGCTCCAGCGCGATCTGCGAAGAAATGCCGACGTAAAGTCCGGATTGCATGTCATTTGCCTCCGAGTTTCAGGTTATTGATGGAAAGAAGCAGATCGGGCGAGATCCCCTGCGACGCGGGAGCAAAAAGCGCCGATGCACTCGTTCCGGTATCGGAGGGATTTTGCAGCTCCCACATGGCCGAGAAGCGCTCCAGGAACTTGTTGACCTTCGTCGTATCCTGGAAATCCTCGATGTTCAGAGCCTCCTCGATGAAGGCCGCCTGGCGGTCGACATCGAGCGACGCCATCTCGACGGGCATCTGGAGGACGGTGCGCACCACTTCCGTGAGCGCGTCGTCGGCAAGGATTTCCATGCCAGACTTGATGGAAGGAGCCGTGCGCGCGAAATAAAGCGCAAGCCGCACGCCGGGATTTTCCTCGCCCGCCTCCTCTTCCAGGGTCTGGCGCTGGAATTTGTCGACCACGCCCTTCTGCGCCCGTTCGAAGGATGTCGCCGCCGCGCCGTGAGTCTCGAAATTCAGCGATTCGACCAGCGACGCATAGCGGCTGTCCGACAGCTGGCGGGCGAAGGCGTTCTCGTCGCGGTTGCCCTCGGTCAGCACCTTGCGCATGAAGGCCTTGGCATAGGCCATGTCCTCCAGGCCATGCGCCTTCAGCGCATAGTTATAAAGGCGGCTGTCGGCCATGAATTCGTCGACCGATTTGATGCTGCCGATCTTGGAAAGATAATATTCCGTCTCGCGCGCCACATCCGGCTTCTCGGCGACGCGGGCCAGCGACTTCGGAAGGTCGCGGCTGATCAGGGTATAGCTGACATAGGTCGTGATCATCTTCTTCGCCCAAATTCGTGGAAAACGCGGGAGATCGCTCTACGGCCGGCAATCCGGTCCGATCCTGCCGAAGCTATGGGAAAAGACTTGCGCGAAACTGTTCCGTTTCCCGCAGGTGAAAACGCTTGGCCAACCAGCCTCACGCAAGCCAGACGCCTTATCCCGAGAGCATTGGACAACGACCAAGCGCAGGTATGGGATGAACATTATCATCGGTTTCGTCATCACCTTCGGCTGCATCATCGGCGGCTACATGGCGATGGGCGGCCACATCGACGTACTCGTCCAGCCGTTCGAGCTGGTGATCATCGGCGGTGCGGGGATCGGCGGCTTCATCATGGCGAACCCGATGAAGGTCGTGAAGGATTCCGGCAAGGCGCTGGGCGAAGCCTTCAGGAATGTCGTGCCCAAGGAGCGGGACTATCTCGACGTTCTCGGCGTGCTCTATTCGCTGATGCGCGACCTGCGCACCAAATCGCGCAACGAGATCGAAGCCCATATCGACAACCCGGAAGAATCCTCGATCTTCCTGTCCGCTCCAGCCGTGCTGAAGAACAAGGAACTGACCGCGTTCATCTGCGACTACGTGCGCCTCATCATCATCGGCAATGCCCGCAGCCACGAGATCGAGGCGCTGATGGACGAGGAAATCGAGACCATGCACCACGACAAGATGAAGCCGTATCACGCGATCACCGCCATGGGAGACAGCTTCCCCGCCATCGGCATCGTCGCGGCCGTGCTCGGCGTCATCAAGGCGATGGGCAAGATCAACGAATCGCCGGAAGTTCTCGGTGGCCTGGTCGGCGCGGCCCTCGTCGGCACCATGCTCGGCATCGTGCTTTCCTACTCGGTCTGCAACCCGCTCGCCTCGCAGATCAAGATCGTGCGCAACAAGCAGCACCGGCTCTACATCATCGTCAAGCAGACCCTGCTCGCCTACATGAACGGCTCGGTGCCGCAGGTCGCTCTGGAATACGGCCGCAAGACGATTTCCAACAAGGAGCGCCCGTCGATCGACTCCGTCGAGCAGGAAATGATGAATCCGGGCGGTGAAAAGGCGGCATGACGATGAGCCAGGCGATGCGAAGCACACCACCAGCCATGAACCACGCCCTTCTCGCGAAGCTGACGGGAGGGCTCGGCGACAGAAATACGGTCGAGAGGATCGGCGGCGAGTTCGCGCAGCTCTACACCGAATTCTTCCCCGACGTGTTCCAGAGCGAAACCGGCATCGACATCGCCGTCTCCTATCAGGGCTGCACATCCGGCCTGATGCCGGATCTGATCGCCGACCTGGGGGATACCTTCGCTCTTACCGACGGGACCTTGCGCAACTGGTGCCCGAATTTCGTGTTCGCCTGCGGCAACAGTTTCGTGATCGCGCTGATGGAGCTGATGCTGGGCGCCGGTCCTCATACCGTCGAACAGCCGATCGAGCGGCCGCTTTCCGATATCGAACTCGACCTTGCGTCCATGGTGTTCGATCGTATGGCGAATGTTCTGCGCTCCGGCGTCAACGCGCCCGGCGGCTTCGAGGCTAGCCTCGAACGGCCCCTCAATGCGGAAGACCGGCCGCAGCCGGACGAGGCCGCTCCGCTCGAATACGGCGTCGCGATCCGCATGGGGCTGGAGCTCGGCCCGGTCGTTTCGGAATTCGCCCTCATCATTCCCCAGCGCGCCTTCCTGAAGACCAAGGTGGTCGCACCGAGATCGAAAGGGCAGGTTTCGAAGAGCAAGCAGGAATGGACCGAGCGGATGGAAGAGCAAGTCCGCCGGTCCCAGGTGACGCTCGAGGCGACGATCCGCCTGCAGGCCCTGACGCTCGGTACGGTTTCCCGGCTCGCGGTGGGTGATATCATCGCCTTCAAGGACAAGGGAGACGTGCAGGTTCGGGTGAGCGCCAACGGCAAGGACATGTATTCGTGCGAGTTCGGGCGTTCGGGCGAGCGCTATACGGTCCGCGTGAAGGACAATATCAGCACCGACGACGAGATCCTGAAGCACCTTATGGGATGAGCCTCGCAAGCCGAGTGCATGTCTCATTCGCCAAGGGCAGGCTGACGCAAGTTTCAATGGGAATAATGATCGCATGGCTACGAAGAAAATACCCCTTACCGAAGACGACGCATTGATGCCGGTCGGCAATGAAGTCGCACTGGATCAGGCCATCGACGATCTGCGCGGCGTGCTGAAGGCCGATGCCGACGTGCCGCCCGCCGATTTCGACATCGGCGGCAGCGATTTTTCCGCCGCCGAGACCCCGGCCTTCGGCGGCGGGTTCGACATGAACGGCGCAGGCTTCGGTAGCGAGAATTTCTCCGCTTCCGCGGAAGCCATGCCGCAACCTGGCAGCGCGCTCAACGCCAATCTCGACCTCATCATGGATATCCCGATCGACGTGGAGATCGTCCTCGGCTCCAGCCGCATGCAGGTCTCCGGTCTGATGAACCTCGAGGAAGGCGCGACCATCGCCCTCGACAAGAGGATCGGCGAGCCCGTGGAAATCACCGTCAACGGACGCCGGATCGGCAAGGGTGAAATCACCGTGCTGGAACACGACGACACGCGCTTCGGCGTGAAACTGACGGAAGTGCTGAGCACGAGAAGAACCTGATCCCTGTGGGGACAGAGAGGAAAGGCCATGATGGACTTTGACGATTTCGGTGGCGGTGCAGTCGCCGAGAAGCCGTTGTCCCATACTGAAAAGGCGGCGGCTGTCCTCCTCGCTATGGGCAAGGGCGTCGCCGGCAAACTTCTCAAGTATTTCACCCAGAACGAACTGCAGCGGATCATCGCTTCGGCGCAGACGCTCCGGGCAATCCCGCCGGACGAGCTCGCCCAGCTCGTCAACGAATTCGAGGACCTCTTCACCGAAGGCACGGGCCTCATGGACAATGCCACGGCGATCGAGGCCATCCTGGAGGAAGGCCTGACGCCGGAAGAAGTCGACGGGCTGCTCGGCCGCCGCACGGCCTTCCAGGCCTATGAAGCCTCCATCTGGGATCAGCTGCAGGAAGCCGAGCCGGAATTCGTGGCGAAGTTCGTCTCGCGCGAACACCCGCAGACGATCGCCTACATCCTTTCGATGATGCCTTCCTCCTTCGGCGCCAAGGTTCTGCTCAAGCTTCCCGAAAGCCGCCGCGCCGATGTCATGAACCGCACGGTGAACATGAAGGAAGTCAGCCCGAAGGCCGCGCAGATCATCGAGAACCGGGTGGTCGAGCTTACCAAGGCCATCGAGGCGGAGCGCAACTCCAATGGCACGAACAAGGTCGCCGAGCTGATGAACGAGCTCGAAAAGCCGCAGGTCGATACGCTTCTCACCTCGCTGGAATCGATCAGCAAGGAAGCCGCGACCAAGGTGCGCCCGAAGATCTTCCTTTTCGAGGACCTTCTGTACATGCCGCAACGCAGCCGTGTTCTTCTGCTCAACGACGTGGCATCCGACGTGCTGACCATGGCGCTGCGCGGCGCGACGGTCGAGATGAAGGAATGCGTCCTTTCGGCGATCAGCCCTCGCCAGCGCCGCATGATCGAGTCCGATCTGGAAGTTCTCGGCGCGCCGCTCAACCCGCGCGAGATCGCCATCGCCCGCCGCGCCATCGCCCAGGAAGCGATCCGGCTTTCCAATTCTGGCCAGATCCTGCTCAAGGAGAAGACCGAGGACGAGAAGGCCGCGGAAGCCGCCTGAGCCTGAATATGAAAACTATTAAGGGGCGGAGCGGGCTGATGCCGGTTCCGCCCTTGCCGTTTTGGCACTCTCGTACACAGGCTTTTTGCCGTCCCGAATGGGATTTAGCCGGCAATGAGATAACGTGAAGCGAGGCAGGGAGCCGATTCGCGTGCAGGGATGAGCCTTGTCGGACGATAAAGACAGCAAAACAGAAAGCCCGACAGCCAAGAAGCTGACCGAGGCGGCCGAGAAAGGCAATGTGCCCTTTTCCCGCGAGGTGACGATCTTCGCCTCGACGCTCGCCTTCTATCTCTTTCTCGTCTTCTTTCTTCCCTCAAGCGTCTCGCAACTCGGCGAAACGCTGAAGGACCTCTTCGAGCAGCCCGATCAATGGCGCCTGGAGAATACACAGGACCTGATTTCGCTCGGCGTGCATCTTGCCTGGGCCGCCGCCGCGGTGCTGGCGCCCGCCATGCTGCTCTTCATCGTATTCGGCATCGTGTCCTCGATCTCGCAGAACATGCCGTCACTGGTGCTCGAGCGAATCAGGCCGCAGGCGTCACGGCTTTCGCCGGCCAAGGGCTTCAAGCGCATCTACAGCCTGCCGGGCCTGATCGAGTTCGGCAAATCGGTATTCAAGATCGTCGTCGTCTCGATCATCATGTATTTCGCGCTGCGGGGCGAGTTCTTCGCCTCGCTGGACGCGATGTTTTCCGATCCGCAGGTGATTCTCGTCAAGCTCGATACGATCACGCGCAAGATGGTCGTCGTCATCCTGCTGTCGACCGCCGTGCTTTCGGTCATCGATTTCCTCTGGACGCGCCATCACTGGTTCACCGAGCTGAAGATGACGAAGCAGGAAGTGAAGGACGAACACAAGCAGTCGCAGGGCGATCCGCTGGTCAAATCCCGCCAGAGATCCGTGGCGCGCGACCGCGCCCGCCGGCGCATGATCAACAATGTTCCCCGCGCCACGCTGGTGATCGCCAACCCGACCCACTATGCGGTGGCGCTCCGCTATGTGCGGGAAGAAAACGATGCGCCGATCGTCGTCGCCAAGGGCCAGGATCTCATCGCGTTGAAAATTCGCGAGATCGCGGAGGCCAATGCCATCCCCGTCTTCGAGGACCCGCCGCTTGCGCGCTCCATGTTTGCGCAAGTCTCGGTAGATAGTGTCATACCACCAGCCTTCTACAAGGCAGTGGCAGAACTCGTGCACCGGGTCTACGCAACCCGGTCGCTCAAGCAACGGACACGCTAGGCGTCATGAAGAAATGCTCCCATTCCACAGAACGTGAAAAGATCCTCGCCCGAGCCCTGAGCCCCGTGGCGACGGAATTGCGCCTTCTCGACGCCGCAGACCTCATTTCCCTGCTGCGCTTCGAATGCTACGGCAATCTCTCCGACCTGGTCGCCTCGGCCGCGGAGCTTTATTTCCACCCCGGAACCGTCAATTTCGGCGCCGGCGGAGAATACAGGCTGGAATGGAGCGGTCCCGCGGAGGTCATCCTCGACCTCGAGATCAAGCCGCCGGGCATAAACGTCTACGCGCGATTGACACTGACCGACGCGCAGGCGGGCATCGAGATCGATCACATCGCCTTTCACGATCCGTCGGAGAGCCCGGAGGAGAACACCGCTTTTCTGGAGCGGAGCCTTGCGGAAGCGCAATTCATGCGGAGCGAATCCTCCGCGGCGGTGTTTTAGCCATCTAATGCAGTACGGACTGACGCGGACCGACGGCCTGCGTCAGTTGATGTAGCCGAGCCGGATGGCCTTGGCGATCGCCTGGATGCGGTTGACCGAATCCAGCTTGATGGTCGCCGAGCCGAGATAGGCATTGACGGTGTGAACCGAAAGCCCAAGGATTTCGGCAATCTCCTCGCTGATCCTGCCGTCACCGGCGAGCTGCAGACAGGAGATTTCGCGCTCGCTGAGCGATTCGGCGGGCACGCTTCGCTTTTCGTCGAGGGCCAGCAGGTCCATCATCACCTGGCAACTGCGGATATGCTGCTCGATGATGGCATCGCTTCCCAGATCCATCGAATTGCCGAGGAATACGGCATAGCCGTTGCCGAGCGCGCCGAGCCGCACCGGAAAGGCGACGCCGGAAACCGGCACCACGTCCGGTTCGAGCCGGCGGACAAGGGGAGAAAGTTCGCCAGCCTCGGCAGAGCCGGCCCCGGTTGCGTCCGCGCCGCGCCAGATCAGCGGCAACAGCGAGAGTTCCATATGTTCGAGGAAAACCTCGCCATAGCCTTCGATGAGCCTGTTGCCGTTCTCGAGACCGCCCGCGCCCCAATTCTCCAGCTCGCAGACCAGCTTGCGCTTGTTCGGCAGGCCGGCGCCGGCGATCCGGAAGACCGCGAAGTTGCGGGCCTTCAGATTCTTCTGCATGGCGATCATTTTCGGAAAGATATCCGATCGGCTGGAAGCGCGCTGGAGGCGCAGATACTGGATGCCCCCCTGGCCTTCTGAACCGCCGCGTGTATACGCCATATGCCCCGCCTAAACCAGATTGTTCCGCACCGCATAGGCAATCGCCTCGGAGCGGGTTTTCGTCGCCGTCTTGCGCATCACGCTGGTGATGTAGTTGTTGATGGTATTGCGCGAGATACCGAGAATGACGGCAATCTCGTCGCTGGTCTTGCCCTCCGCGATCCAGAACAGGCATTCGAGCTCGCGTTCCGTCAGTTCGAAATCCCGCTCGGAGCGGACATCCCTGCTCTCCGCGAAGCTCGCTCCGTAGGCCGCCAGCAATCCGATCTCACGCAGGCGCTCCTGGGACAGGATGGCTCCTTCGAGGAACAGCAGCATCAGGGAAAAGCGCGTGCGCCCGACGCAGAAGGTAAGAGAACAATATCGCCTGCCGAGTTCATGCGGAACCTGCGCATCTTCCGGCAGCACCGAGAAGGTCGGCGTCAGCAGGGAAAGGCATTTTTCCAGCTCGGTCGAGCGGGAGTAACCGCTCGCAAGTTCCGATCCGAGCCTGCGAACGAGATCGAAGGGCCAGTTGGAGGTGACGATGAAATCGAGGCCCTGTTCCTGAATGAGGTCGTATCTGGCGAGCAGGAAGTGTGAGGCCCCGACATAATCGGCCAGGATGCGCATGACGGCCTGGATGTTGTTGGCGCCCGCGGCAACAGTGATCCGCCGGGCCAGCTGTTCGCGCGACAAGGCCTTGGTGTCCGTGGGCTCCAAATGTCGCCCCTCCGATGCCGTGTCTGCCCCCAACAACCCCATTCCTATCTGTATCGCCTTGCAGGGACGCATGTCCCGGCAAGTTCACCTCCAACAAAATACTCGCTGCCGCATTCCCGCAGGCCCACCATCATGGTTCGGCGCGTCTCATTAAATCGAGAGCATTGTAGGAAACGTCCGGGGAATCGCCATTGGAGCTTCCGCCGTTTCCTGTGGCCTGGACGACAGCGTCTACTGATACGCCTGTCGTGGACCGAATGTACACATGCATTAAAAGGCATGGGCCGGATTTTGTCCGGCCCATGCTGATCATTTTTTTGTGAAGGCTGCTCAGGCCGCTTCGTCGACCGCCCATTTGCGGAGAATCTTGGCGGCGCGCTCCTCGCTGATCTCCACCATGCGGGAGAGACGCCGTTCCGGACCTTCCTTGAGGCGGCGGTTGAAGCCGCCCTCGTCGCCTCCGCCCAGAAGATCGTCGGAGCTGTCGAACCCGAAGTCCGCGCCGAAACCTTCCATGAGTCCCGGGCTGCCGCCGGCCGGAGAGAAGTCGGGCAGTTCCAGGCCGGCTGCGTCCGCCGTCGTCTCCGCTGCAACGCCGGTGCCGGTGACGCTGCGCACCAGCGGACGGATGCCGAGCCAGACCACGAGAAAGGCGACCGCGACGAAGGCAAGCGAGTTGACGATGGTGCCGAGATTGCGGCTGAGCGATTCCATGACGCCGGGGCCGCCCGCAGCTTCATCCAGAAGCTGGGTCTCGAGAAAGTCCATTGCCGTCAGCGTAACAACGTCGCCGCGCTCCGGGTTCAGACCGGAGGCCGAGGTCACGATCTTCTGCATCTCGGCGAGATAGGCATCGATCTTGGCCTGGTCCGCGGGCTCGCCGACCATCTTGGCGATCCGGCCACGATTGACCACAACCGCCACCGAGAGCTTCTCGATCTGGTAGCTGTTACGCGTGGTCGCGACCGTCTTCGAGTTGATCTCGTAATTGGTCTGCTCTTCGCGCTTGTTCGACTGGTCGGAGGATTGGGGACCGGCGGCTCCGCCCGGCTCGGGCGCGGCCTGGGGCACGTTCTGCTCGACGGTCGTCGCGGAATCGTTCTGGGACTGCTGCGAGCGCTGCTCTTCGCGGGTGACCCGCACCGAACGCTCGACCCGCGATTCCGGATCGAAGACCGTCTCCTGGATCTGCTGGCTGTCGGTGTTGAGCTGGGCCGTCACGCTGGAGCGGAAATTGTCCATTCCGAGGAAGGGCGCAAGCGCCTTGTCGATGTTCGACTCGACTTCCTGCTGGACGGTCTGGACGATGTTCAGGGACCGGTTGAGTTCGTTGTTACCGTATTCGTCGCCGGCGGCCAGCAACTGGCCCGTGGAATCGAGAATGGTGACGTCATCGACATCGAGACCAGGCACGGCGGAGGCCACCAGATGCCGGATCGCTGCCGCGGCCTTCCGGCCGGCCGACGTGCTCGCACGGATCATGACGGAGGCGGTCGGCTTCTGCTCCCCGCGCCGGAAGTTGCCGACATCCGGCATGACGATGTGGACGCGGGCGGCGGACACGCCGTTGATCTGCTGGACCGAGCGGCCGATCTCCCCTTCGAGCGCCCGCACCCGGGTGACTTCCTGCATGAAGGAGGTAAGACCGAGCGAACCGACATTGTCGAAGAGTTCGTAACCGGCATTGGCGCTGTTCGGCAGGCCGCGCTCGGCGAGCAGAAGGCGCGCCTTGCTCGTGCTGCCGACCGGCACCCGGATACTCGTCCCGTCCGGGCCGACCTCGAATGGCAGGCTGGCTTCGGCAAGCGCCATGCTCACCTGGTTC
The DNA here is from genome assembly GCF_001005825.1 of Rhizobium sp. LC145. Lineage (GTDB taxonomy): Bacteria > Pseudomonadota > Alphaproteobacteria > Rhizobiales > Rhizobiaceae > Neorhizobium. Next base: position 568,028 of record NZ_LBHV01000003.1, on the reverse strand, counting down.
AGGTCGGTGGTTTCCAACCCCACATACAAGGTCTCATAGGCGGGTTTGTTCACGAAAATCGCCGCCGCGAGCACGATCGCGATCGACAGCACGCCGACACCGGCCAACGCAATGAGCCGCGTCTGGCCGAGACCCGCCAGATTCTTGAAAACAGGTGAAAATTGAGCCAACAGATTCATTCTGTCCCACATCGCAAACAAGGAAATAGAGCCTTTTCCAGGCTCACCCTAGGAAGCGAAGCTTGTGCGAGCGTTTCGGACGAGTGCGCTCGACGCTCATGGGACGGTGAAAAGTGGCGGGTGATTTATAGCCAGCCGTGCAAGAAGGCCCGCAATCAGAAGAAATCGAAATCGCCGGCTGCCTTGCCGAGCGGCTGGGAATGACCGTGACGGAGCCCGTTCGCCAGCGCCTTGCGCATGTCGGCAAGCTTGACGAGGCTGAGCGCGGTGGACACGTCTACGGTCCACTGGTCCGGAATGGTAGCGGTGATGGTGTCGATGAATTCGGCGAGCCCCCGCGTCTTCTGGACGGCGAGATCGATGCCTTGCAGTACCTTGATGCTCTCCGGCGACTGGAGGACGTCGGGTCCGCCAAGCTCGAGCAGCTGCGGCTCGACGCGCTCGATGAGATAGGCGACGTCGTGGAGTTCGGAAACCAGCCGCATCAGGACCTCAGGAAGGGATTCCTCGGTAGAGGCGGCGTGTGTGACGACTTCGTTCATGGTTTCCTCGCCGGAAAAGGCATTGCTTAGAGCGTTTCAGGGCTAAAAGAATTCGATGGAGCTTTCGGCGGGCTTGGGCGCGCGCACCGGGCGCTGCTCCATGGCCACGGTCTTCTGCGTTTCGGCGCCGGTGAGCGGATACTGGCGCGCCCTGCCGCTGACCGGCCAGTATTCGAGCTTGCGGCCGTGCTCGCCCCCGGTGGACGAGCCGACCACCGGAATGCCCTCGTCCTTGAGGAACTGCATGGCGAAGGCCGCGTTCTGCTCACCGACGTTCGAAAAGCTCGCAATGGTCTTCGCGCCGCCGAAGATCTTCGCCTCCAGCCTGTCGCGTCGGGCTCCCCGCTTCAGGAGACCGTTGATCAGCAGTTCCATCAGATGCACGCCATAGCGCGTCGCATCCCCGCCGGAGGCTGCCGCGCCTCCGGAGCCGGGGAGCAGGAAATGGTTCATGCCGCCGACACCGGCGACCGGATCGCGAAGACAGGCAGCCACGCATGAGCCCAATATCGTCGCCAGGACGACGTTCGGGTCGTTTTCGACCTTGTACTCGCCCTGGATGATGTGGACACGCCTGGCCGCGGCGGCGTCTGTCATTTCAGCGCTCCGAACACGGCCTCGATGGCTGCCTTCATCTTCTCGATGGTGAACGGCTTGGCGAGAACGTTGTTGGCGCCGAGCTGGGCGGCCTTCTGCACGAGTGCGCGGTCGCCCTGAGCGGTCAGAATGATGAACGCGGCCTTCTTCGTGTTCGGATTGCTGCGGACGGCCTGCAGGAAGCCGATGCCGTCCATCTTCGGCATGTTGAAATCCGAGATGACTAGGTGATGCGGCTGTTCGGCCATGATCTTCATGCCCTGCTCGCCATCGCCGGCGGCGGTGATCTGCTTGAAACCGAGCTGGGTCAGAGCGTCGCTGAGCAGCAGGCGGCTGGTCACCTGATCATCGACGATCAGGACTTTGATTTTTTCCGCGAGAGACATTTATTCGGTACCTTCCTTCCGGGCGGCAGTTAATTTCAAAACTTCTTCTCCGATGGAGCCCAGCGGCAATTGCTGCTCGACGGCTCCCATCTCGTAGGCAACCCTCGGCATGCCGTAGACCACACAGGTTTTTTCGTTCTGCCCGATGGTGCGCGCGCCTGCGCTGCGCATCCGGAGCAGTCCGGCCGCTCCATCGCGGCCCATGCCCGTCAGGATCACCCCGACGGCGCTGCGGCCGGCGAGTTCCGCGACCGAATCGAACAGGACATCCACCGACGGCCTGTGGCCGTTGACCGGTTCCCGCTCGACAAGGCGGCAGCTCGGGGCCGACGGATTGACCACCTGGAGATGCCGGTCGCCACCTGGCGCTATATAGACCTTGCCGATCTCCAGCCGCGCGCCATCGGTCGCTTCCTGCACCACGGGAGCGCAGATACGATTAAGCCGCTCCGCAAAACTTTTGGTAAACGTGGGCGGCATATGTTGAGTGATCATGGTGGGCGGGCAGTTCTTCGGGAACTTCTGCAGCACCGTGATCAGTGCTTCCACGCCCCCGGTCGATGAGCCGATCGCCACGATCTTGCGGCCGACCCTGTAGTCGGCAGCCGGCGTGACGGCGGGAGCGGAAACCGGACTGCGGCCGCGGCGCTGCGAGCGGGCCGCCGCCTTTACCTTCTCTGCGAGATCGACGAACGGCCGGACATCGCCCGGAACCGGCTTGCCGACGCAGTCGAAAGCGCCGATCTCGAGTGCCGCGAGCGTCGCGTCCGCGCCCCTATGGGTCAGCGTCGAAACCATGATGACCGGCATGGGGCGCAGCCGCATGATCTTTTCGAGGAAATCGAGGCCGTTCATGTTCGGCATTTCGATATCCAGCGTCACCACGTCGGGATCGAGCCGCTTGATCGCTTCGCGCGCTTCGAGCGCATCGCCGGCTTGGCCGATCACGTTGACTTCCGGATCGGAATTCAGCACGGCCGTGATCAGCCCGCGCATGGTGGGGGAATCGTCGACGACGAGAACGCGTGCAGGGGCGCTCATGCCTTCCTCCCCACGTTCTTGCCGATATGGCGGTAGGTGGTGATACCCGTGTTGTCGAAGAGATGCTTGGCGTCTCCCGAGACGCGCTCGGAATGGCCGATATAGAGGTGGCCGCCTTCCGGAAGGAGTGCTGCGAAGCGCGACCAGATCTTCATCTGCGTCGGCTCGTCGAAATAGATAACGACGTTGCGGCAGAAGATGACGTCGAAATTTCCCTTGAACGGCCATTGGGCCATCAGGTTCAGCTCGTTGAAGGTGATGAGCTTCTTGACCCGGTCATCGACCTGGAACTTGCGGCGGCCGCCCGCCTCCACCTCGCGAAACCATTGCTTGCGCATGGGCGGCGAGACCGTCTCCAGCGCGCCCTCGTCATAGATGCCGGCCTTTGCAGCCGCGAGAATCTTCGGGTCGATATCGGTCGCCAGGATGCGGAAGTCGTAATCGGCCGCGTTCGGCAGCATGGAAAGAACCGTCAGCGCGATCGAATAGGGCTCCTGCCCGTCCGAGCAGGCCGCCGACCAGATGCGGACGCGGCCGCCGTTCTTCGCACGGGCAATGAGCCCCGGCAGTACGTGATCACGCAGGTGCTCGAAATGGTGGTTCTCCCGGAAGAAACGGGTGAAATTGGTCGTCAGATGCGAGAGCATCTCGCGCCGGGCGACCGCGCCTTCCGGCGAGGCGACGAGCGCGCAATATTCCCGGAAACCCTTGAGGCCGAGCGCGCGGATATGCTTCGACAGCCGCGAATAGACCAGCGAGGCCTTGGATTCGTTCAGATAGATTCCGGCATCGGAATAGATCATCGCCGCGATTTCGGAGAGATCGCGGCGCGTCAGCGGATATTCTCCGTTCGCCATGATCTCATCGGGATGCTGCCGGCTTTCGGCAAGGCCCAGGGACGTCATGCGGCTTCGCTTTCCTTCTCGGGGAAGAGCGCATCCAGCTCGATCATGCAGATCATCCGCTTTTCGATGGCGAGAATGCCCCGCGCATACTGTTTCTCGATATCGGAGGAGATTTCCGGCACCGGCTGCATGTTCTCGTCTGTAACCGTCAGGATGTCGGAAACGGCCTCAACCAGCAGGCCCACCACCCGGCTCTTCACCTGCGCCACGATGATGACGTGGCGGGGAGAGGGCTCGGTCGGCTTCATTCCGAGCCGGGCCGACAGATCGACGATCGGCAGCACCGCGCCGCGCAGGTTGATGATGCCCAGCACATAGGCAGGCGCATGCGGCATGGGGGTTGCGGGCGTCCACCCGCGGATTTCCCGGACCGACATGATGTTCACGCAGAACTCCTGCTCGCCGATGCGAAAGGCGATGAGTTCGCGGCTTCCCTGGGTCAGATTCTTCACGGCGTACGACATGGATTATCCCGCGGCTGCAAGAGGCATTTCAGGCTTCAGCGCCAATTCCGGTTTAAGGGCCTGGCCGCGCGAGGCCGCAACGACCGCATCGACATCCAGGATGAGGGCGACGCGACCATCGCCGAGAATGGTGGCGGCCGCGATGCCCGGCACATGGGTGTAGTTCGCTTCGAGCGACTTGATGACCACCTGGCGCTGACCCTGGATGGCATCCACCATCAGGGCGCGCTGGCCGCCGCCCTCCGATTCCACCAGCAGCGCGACGCCCTCGACCGGGTTCGCCTGGATGGCGCGGAAGTTCAGGATACGGCCGACATCGACCAGCGGGCAGAAGGAATTGCGGATCGAAATCAGCCGGTGGTTCGCGCCGAAGGAATGGATGGCGGAGGCTTCCGGCTGCAGCGTTTCCACGATCGCCGTCAACGGCACCACCAGCGTCTGGCCCGCGACCGTCACGACCATGCCGTCGAGCACGGCGAGCGTCAGCGGCAGGCTCATGGTGAAGGTGGAGCCGTGTCCCGGCCTGGACGAGATCGAAATGCGGCCGCCGAGCGCCTGGATCGAGCGCTTGACCACGTCCATGCCGACGCCGCGGCCGGAAATGTCGGAAATCTTGTCGGCGGTCGAGAAGCCCGGCATGAAGATCAGGTTGTCGATCTCGTCGTCGGTGAGGTTCGCATCCGCCGCGATCAGGTCGTTGTCGATCGCCTTCTGGCGCACGCGTTCGCGGTTGATGCCGGCACCGTCGTCCTGCAGCTCGATGAGAATGCGGCCCGAACGATGCTTCGCGGTGAGCTTGATCGTGCCTTCCGGGGACTTGCCGGCGGCCTCGCGCTTCTCAGGCGTCTCGATACCGTGGTCTACGGCATTGCGGATCATGTGCGTGAGCGGCTCGGCCAGCTTGTCGATGACCGTCTTGTCAACTTCCGTGTTCTCGCCCTCGGTCACCAGGCGGATCGACTTGCCCACCATGTCGGCCACTTCGCGGACGATGCGTGACATGCGCTGGAAGACGGGCTTCACCGGCTGGGCGCGGATCGCCATGACCGAATCCTGGATCTCGCGGGTGAGCTGCTGCAGCTCCTCGAGACCCATGTTGATGGAGGAGGTGCCGGTCGCATCATTCTCGATGACGCTCTGGGAAAGCATCGCCTGGTTGATGACGAGCTCGCCCACCAGGTTGATGAGCCGGTCCACACGGTCAAGATCGACGCGGATCGTCTGGCCGGCGCTGGAAGCGGCGGCCGTGTTCTGCGCGGCAATCGCGGGTGCGGCGGCGGCCGCCGACGCTTCCTGCCGCTCGGCCACGCGCGCCGCGACGCTCGCAAGCCGCGTGACGTTCGTGGCGGTCTCGGCAGCCGCGAGAGTAGCAGCGACGATTCCGGAGGCCGAGGGCTCCTCGCTTTCCTCTTCCGAGGTGGGCGTCTCGTCCAGGATCGAGAGATCGAAGGGAACCGGCACCATCGGCTGCTCTTCGTCCGGACGAGCCGGTTCGGCGAGCTTCACCTCGAGATCGCAATCCCATTCGGCGAATTCGAAGACCGTCCGGATATCCTCCTCGCCCCTGGTCGTCTTCAGCGAAATCTTCCAGGCGAAATAGGCCTCCTCCGGGTCCATCTGGTCCAGGGCAGGCAGCGCGTCCGTATCGCAATGGATGCTCATCTCGCCCAGGCGGGAAAGGTCGCGCAGGAGAAGTGCCGCCTCATTGCCCTTCGAATAGAGCTCGCGGCGAGGCTTGAAGACGATCTCATAGGCGGAGCCTTCGAGCGTCACCTCGTCCTCTTCGTCAAACCCGTCGAAGGAGAACGGAATGGGCTGGAAGCCGCTTTCATCGGTCGGCTGCGGAGCGGCCTCGGCCGGCTTTGCAGCGGCCGCCTCGGTATGAACGGAAGGGGCCGGCAGCTCACCATTGGCAAGCGCCTCGAGTTCCTTCACCAGGCCACGGCTGCGCGCGGCGTCGACGCTGCCTCCATCGCGCGAGGCTGTCACGAGATCGGCCAGCACGTCGGCCGATTTCAGCATCACCTTCAGCACGTCGGGTGTCGGCTCCAGGCGGTTGGAGCGGACGCAATCCAGCGTCGTCTCGAAGACATGCGCGAAGGAGACGAGGTCATCGAGCCCGAAGGCGCCAGCACCTCCCTTGATGGAATGAACGGCGCGAAAAACGGCATTCACCGTCTCGGGGTCGCGATCCCCGTCGTTCAGCTTGAGAAGACCGGATTCCAGTTCAGCGAGCTGCTCTTCGCATTCCTGAAAGAAGATCTCTTTGATTTCGTTCATGTCCATCGGAGGAAATCCCGGTTCAGGCAGTTACACGCTCGATCGCATCGATCAGTTTCGCGGGGTCGAAGGGCTTGACGATCCAGCCGGTCGCACCGGCCTGGCGCGCCCGGTTCTTCTTTTCCTGGTCGCTTTCGGTGGTCAGCACGAGGATCGGCACCGCGCGGTACTTCTCGTTGCGGCGCACGCCCTCGATGAAACCGAAGCCATCCAGCCTCGGCATGTTGATGTCGGTCACGATGACGTCGGGGTTGGCGCCTTCGAGAACCTCGAGGCCTTCCACGCCATCCTCGGCCTGAATGGTCTCGAAGCCGGCATTGTTCAGCGTCACCAGAAGCATGTTCCGGATCGTCCGCGAGTCATCCACGGTCAGCACTTTCTTCTTCATGCTCAAATCTCCTTAGCAACCAATTGCTTGGCATCGATGCCGATGAGCCGCGCCGTCTTGTCGAAGGCATCCGAGGCACTCTCGACCAGGAAAGACTTTCCATCCGCCGCCCAGGCCCTGGCCGCGGCGACAAGCACCTGCGCGCATTGCACGCCGGCGCGTTCCACGTCCGAAGCGTCGATGACGACGTCGCTTCCGCGCATGGACATCAGCTTGCCGTGCAGCACGGAAGCCTCGTTCAGGTCCAGTATCGGGGAAAGCTTCAAGCTCCCCGGTGCAGGCTTATTGCTCGCCATCAGCTCATTCCCTGTCGCTTGTGCATTTCGAACTCGTCCTCGCCGAAACGCGCGCCGGCCGAGGAGCCGATTGCAACGAGGGACGGCGAGGCTTTCATGGCCGGCGGCCGAGGCGCATCCGACTGGTAGCGGGTCTGTCTTTCGATGCGGAACTCGCGGATCGTGCGGCCGAGCTCGACGATCACGCTGTGCAGCTCGTCGGCGCCCCCTCCCGCGCGGGAAGCGATGCCGGCATTCGCGGCGACACCCTCACCGATCACGCCGATTTCGGCGCTCACCCGGTCCAGACCGGCGGCCTGCTCTCCGCTTTCGCGGGCGATGCCGGCGATGGCATCGTTGATTTCGGAAACCTGCCGGACGATACCGCCGATGGCATCCTGCGTGCGGTGGACCATTTCCACGCCCGCATCGACCTGCGTCTTGGTGCCGTTGACCAGCGACTTGATCTCGCGGGCGGCTTCCGCCGAGCGCTGCGCGAGCGCGCGCACTTCCTGGGCGACGACGGCAAAGCCGCGGCCGCTTTCGCCCGCGCGGGCAGCCTCGATGCCGGCGTTCAACGCCAGGAGATTGGTCTGGAAAGCGATCTCGTCGATGGAACCGATGATCTGGCCGATCTTTTCCGCGGAGGCTTCGATATCCGCCATGGCGTTGATCGCGCGTCCCACCACTTCACCGCTTTGTTCGACGGAGCGGCGCGTCGCCGCGGCCGCTTTTTCCGCCGCCGCGGTTTCGGCAGCGCTTTCCCTCACCTTGCCGGTGATCGCCGTGAGCTGGCGCGCTGCCTCCTCAAGGCGATCTGCGTGCTCGACGGAAGCGGCGGCGAAGGTGCGCGCATCCCGGCCCAGCGTTTCGGAAAGGCCTGCCGCCTCCCTCCCCTGCGTTTCCGCCCGCTCGACGGAGGTGCGCATGGTCTCCACGGCCTGGCCAAGAAGCGCTGCAAGTTCGCCATAGGCTTCCGGGACATCCATCGGAGCGGTTACCGTAAGGTCCCGCTCGGCAAGCGAGGCGGCCACGCCCGAGAAGAGCTGCACCACTTCCACCTGGTCGGCCTCGCGCTGCTCGGCAAGCGCGCGCTGATGCTTCTGGCGCTGTTCGTTGAAACGCAGCGAAACGGCGATCTCGACATCCACCATCACCAGGCGAATGACGGCGCTGACCAGTTCCATGATCTCGCGCTCTCGGCGGCGCGCCGCCGGCAGCATCGCCTTTCCGCCGATCTCGGAAAGCGCGCCGGAAATCAGATGTTCGAGCACCACGGCATGACCCGCCACATGCCAGCGCGGATCGAGCCCCATGCGGCTTTCCGTATCGGAAAGCATCTTCACGCGCTCGGCATAGAGCGCGTCGAAGCGCGCGTCGGTCAGCACGCTCCAATGGGAGGCCTGGAGATCGTGGAGCCGGTCGACCTGGTTCTCGCTCTGGAAATTGCGGGCCGCTTCCGGGGAAGACTGGTAACGCTGGAAAAGGTCGCGAAGCCCGGCCTTCAGATGCGGTTCCAGCATCGGGCGGAAGCGCCGCAGGAGATCGCAGAACTCGCCGTCGAGGCCGGCAAAAGCCAGCCGCTCGCCCAGGCTGCCCGCCTGCGCCCGCCGCGCCTGATCCAATGGCGTTTCCTGCCCCAAAATCCATCCCCAAAATCATGGGCCTACCTCCCCTGGAGGATCGGCGAGAAAGAGCCCCTGCCAGCCAGGCACGAGGAATGCGGGGTGCCCCGCGCGGTCCGACGCCTCGCGTCGGCGGCGCGACGACCGCAGTCTTTTGCTGGATTGTCATGAGCGGATACCGGATCGAAACCGGTACGGCAGTGCGGCTTCATGCCTGAGGGAGACGGCAGTCGCCCCATTTCGCCGTGGTCCCCAATTTGTATGGTTAATTCCTTGCTCGAAGGTTAATGGAGCGTCCGCCGGCAGCGGCTTTTGCTCCGTAATCGCACGGACGGGAGCACCGAGGCGTCAGGCCTTCTTCCGTTTCGCCTCTAAGGCGAACCGCTTGCTCACATGCACGGAACCGGCAAGGCCGAAGCGCCAGGGCAGATCGACCGCCTGGCTGATGCCGATCCGCCTGCCGGTGACGACCAGCGGCGCTTCTTCCGCCGGCCTGAAGCGGAACGGCGGCTTAAAGAGGGAAAGCCCATCGTGCCCCCCGGTGATGCCGAGCGCCTGGCAGACCCGCCCCGGACCGGCTGAGAGCAGAAGCGGATCGGAACGGCCCCGGCGCGCTTCCATCGCGGCAATCCCCCAGACCGGCTCCAGGGCGCGGATGAGGACCGCGCTGCCCGGACGGCAGACGAGGTTCACGCACCAGTGGATGCCGTAGGAGCGATAGACATAGACATGGCCCGCCGGCCCGAACATGGTGCGGTTGCGGGGCGTCGGCCCGCGAAAACTGTGGGAAGCCGGATCGTCCGGCTCATAGGCCTCGGTCTCGACGATAATGCCGCCGGCGCCATCGAATTCGAGTTCGGCCCCAATCAGGTCGCGCGCCACCTCGACGGCGCTCCGCTCGAAGAACCCGCCCTGCCGCGATGCTTTAGCCTTGTCGCTCATGGCCATGACTTACGGGAAGACCAGAGAGCCGGCAAGTTCTGTAGAGCCTACCGAGCAGGCCATGGGCCCGACGCATTCCGCCGCTATGATTGCCCCATGGAGAAGAAGAACGGCATTCCCGTCCTCCTCGGCATCGTGCTCGGGGTCGCGATCGGCGCGGCGATGGACAATATCGGCATGGGAATAGGCATCGGCCTTGCGCTCGCGATCGCCATGCGGCTCGCGTGGCAGGGTAAGGGGGATGGGTAGCTTTGCGGCCGGATCGCGCGACCACGAAGCGCCCCCGCACTTAACCAGAGATGATCGGCGAGAAGATCGATCCACTTCGGACTGCGCCTCTAGCGGCGCAGGTTGCGGGCCGCGATCAGCAAGCATATCTGCCTGGTTTTAATTGTCTTCCTTTCGGACAATTTCGTCATCTCATTTACTTCGGCCCGAGAGCAGAGAAGACATTCGCGGCGCTAGCCACCAAAGCCCAAAGCGACAGGAAACCCATCCCCATAGCAAAGACTCGGGTAGCACCCACAACATCGCGCTTCTGTGAGTCGCGGCTAGGGAAGTAGTCTGTGCGGTGAACCATTCGCGGGTCCGCCCAATCGTGGTATATATTCGCGGCGGCTTGAAAATTGATCCATGCGGCAAAACCCGCTGTCAGAACGAAGACAATGCCGGCGACATTCCATTTCGCGGCCTGAAGCAACGCAATCAGCAAGTCGGGCCGAGTAGGGTCCTTGAGTAGGTTTATCGCGTAGATCGCGCCGCCATGCACGGCCAACCCTGATGCAAGAAGCCACTTCCCATAATCGATGTTAGCTTTGAACATCATCTCACGAGCCGATTTGAAAAACTCGTATTTCTCACGAGTATAATACTGCCACCGCTCGCGACGGTCGGGATCAGTCCATTTTGCGACAAAGACGGAGTTATCGGGATCTTCTGAATCGGTCGATGTTAATTTGCGATGCTCAGTCATGCGAATGCACTCGCCAAAACTATGCACCCGAGCAAAAAGAATAAGATCGAAAGGCCGACTGTGATTATGCCGGCAAGCATGAGCCCATCCGAAATCCTTAAGTGTCCGCCTTTCTTATCGGCTTCGCGTTCGCTCTTATCCACGTACCGCGTCGAAAGGAATGCGAGAACCCAAGTTGCGGCTGCGAGTGCAGTCCCGAGCGCCCATATTTGCAGACCGCCAGAGACGGATGATGCGAGACCGTTAGCTTTTAGGTCGGCAGCCTGGCTCAGAAGCGCCACCGCTGCGCCGCCATTGAGCAGAAAGGCTCCTTTAATGCCCTGCTGGGCGTACTCCTGTGAGATTTCGCGATAATCTGCCATACTGCTCCCGCTCCGCATGTTACTTAGGGTTGCCGAGTGTGGCGAGAAACCGAGGAAAATCAAGGGGAGCAAAGCGCGCCACAGCGCAATGCGAAAAAACCCATTGCTGGGTTGGAAATCTTCCTAGCATTTGACTGGAAAAATGGTGCCCGGAGGCGGATTTGAACCACCGACACGCGGATTTTCAATCCGCTGCTCTACCAACTGAGCTATCCGGGCATCGAGGCTTGAAAAGCCTTCCGGCAAGGCCGGCGGGGGTAGTCTCCCCCGGAAGCGAGCGGGGTTATAGCATCTTGCTCGCCCTTGTCCAGCACCGAAACCGACTTTTTTGACAGGTTTGCAAAAATCGCGAATTCGCCAGCAAAATCAGCCGTCGCGCCGCTCGTCGTCGGAGGGTTCGGCCTTGGTCTCGTCTTCCGCCACGGGAATGGCATAGGAGCCCTTCAGCCAGCGCGAAAGATCGAGCGTGCGGCAGCGGTCGGAGCAGAAAGGATAGTGGTCGCGCGCCGAAGGCTTGCCGCATTCCGGGCAGGGCCTGGTCTTGCGAAGCGGCTCCACCTTGCCGCCTGTCTTGATCGGTTGTGCCATGGTTAGGACCTTATTTATCCTTCCGGCCAGCCCGCCGCCACGTCGAAGCCTTCACCGGCCAGCAGCGCCATCACTTCGTAAAGCGGCAGCCCGACGACGTTCGTATAGGAACCCACGAGCTTCTGAACGAAGGAGCCGGCGATCCCCTGGATCGCATAGGCTCCCGCCTTGCCGCGCCATTGTCCAGACGCGATATAGTTCTCGATCTCGCCGCTGGAAAGCCTTTTGAAGCGAACCTTGGTCTGCACGACCTTCTGGCGGAACTTGCCGCCGGGGGTGACCAGGCAGATGCCGGTATAGACCCAGTGGCCGCGCCCGGAGAGGAGATGCAGCGCTGCGTGCGCCTCGTCGGTATATTCGGTCTTCTCGAGAATACGCCGGCCGACCGCGACTACCGTATCGGCGGACAGGACATAGCTGTGACGCCAGGCCGGATCGTCCCGCAACGCGGCGAGCGCCGCTTCCGCCTTCTCGGTCGAGAGGCGGCGAGCGAGCGAGCGCGGATGCTCGGACCGCTTCGGCGTCTCGTCGATATCCATCGGCATCAGCTTTGCCGGCTTGATGCCCGCCTGATTGAGAAGGTCGAGGCGGCGCGGCGAACCGGAGGCCAGGATAAGCTTTTGTTCCAGCGCCATGAGGAGGCCTTGCCGCTAGCCGGGCTTACTTGAAGCGGTAGGTGATGCGGCCCTTGGTCAGGTCGTAGGGCGTCATCTCGACCAGGACCTTGTCGCCGGCGAGAACGCGGATGCGGTTCTTGCGCATGCGGCCGGCGGTATGTGCGATAATCTCATGTTCGTTTTCGAGCTTCACGCGGAACGTCGCATTGGGCAGCAGTTCCGTCACGACGCCCGGGAATTCGAGGACTTCTTCTTTAGCCATCTAAGGGTTTTCTTCCTATGGTTGGTTTTCGGGCGGGGTCATCGAGACCGCCGCCCGTAAATTTGCGCGGAAACTACACAATCATGTCCGCTTTGTGAACTCGCATATTTGCGATTCCGTTCAGGCCGTCTCCGCGGGGTGCCGATGCCCTCCGCCAAGCCGCTCGTCCACCAGGCGCCAGAGGTGGTCGCGCACCTCCCGGTAGGCATCCAGCATCTGTTCGCGGCTGCCTGTTGCCGCCGTCGGGTCCATGGTCGGCCAGTAGACGACATCGACCGCGCTGGAGCGCGTCAGCTCCAGCGCCGCATGATGGGCTTCCGGGGTCAGCGTCACGATGAGATCGAAGAAATCGTCCTCGAGCTCTTCCAGCGTCTGCGGGTGATGACGGCCGAGCGAAAGGCCGATCTCCTCCAGCACGACATCCACGAAAGCGTCGCGCTCGCCGGATCTCACGCCTGCGGAACGAACATAGATATCGGGTGGCAGGATCCGTTTTGCAATGACCTCCGCCATCGGCGAACGAATGACGTTCCAGCCGCACAGGAAGAGGATGGCGCCCGGCCTGCCGCTGTTCGCTTGCGAGGCGGGAAACTCCTCCACGGCCGCTACCCCCGCCAATAGAGCACGCAGACCAGCGTGAACAGCCGCCGCGCCGTGTCGAAATCGATGCGGATCTTGCCGTCGAGCCGGTCCATCAGCGTCCGGGAACCTTCGTTGTGGATGCCGCGCCGGCCCATGTCGATCGCCTCGATGCGGCTCGGGGTGGCCGAGCGGATCGCCTCGTAATAGCTCTCGCAGATCATGAAGTAGTCCTTGATGATCCGCCGGAAGGGCGTGAGCGACAGGATATGGGTGGCGACGTCCTCATCCGCCTGCGTGGTGATGCCGAACATCAGCTTGGAATCCACCAGCGAAAGCCTCAGCCGGTAGGGCCCGCCGGAATGGCCGATCGGCTCGAAGGAGTTTTCCTCGACGAGGTCGAAGATGGCAACCGCCCGCTCATGCTCGACATCGGGGGTCGAACGCCCGATGGAATCGTCCAGAACGACCTCGCAGAGACGGAAGTCCGGCCGGCCCATCCGTCAACTCCCATCGTTCAGCCGGATCGCCACCGAGCGCGCATGGGCATCGAGCCCTTCGGAATGAGCGAGCGTGATCGCCGCGGGTGCAAGTTCGCGGAGCTGGTCGGGGCCCAGCCGCAGGATGGAAGTGCGCTTGACGAAATCGAGCACCGAAAGCCCGGAGGAGAACCGGGCCGAGCGCGCCGTCGGCAGCACGTGGTTCGAGCCGCCCACATAATCGCCGATGACCTCGGGCGTATGCCGGCCGATGAAGATCGCGCCTGCGTTTCGGATGCCCGGCATCAGCGCATCGGGATCGGCAACCGCGAGCTCCAGGTGCTCGGCCGCGATACGGTTTGCGAGCGGCAGAGCGGCCGAAAGTTCCGGCACGAGGATGACGGCACCGAAATCCCGCCAGCTTGCCGATGCCGTTTCAGACCGCGAAAGCGTCTTCAACTGCCGCTCGACCGCGGCTTCCACGGATTTGCCGAACGCCGCGTCATCGGTCATGAGGATCGACTGCGCGCCGGCATCGTGCTCGGCCTGGGCGAGCAGATCGGCGGCGATCCAGTCCGGATCGTTTTCCTTGTCCGCTATCACCAGCACTTCGGAGGGCCCGGCGATCATGTCGATCCCGACCGTGCCGAAGACCTGCCGCTTGGCGGCCGCGACATAGGCATTGCCCGGCCCGACGATCTTGGCGACCGGAGCGATGGTCTCCGTGCCATAGGCAAGGGCTGCGACCGCCTGCGCGCCGCCGATGCGGTAGATTTCGCTCACCCCGGCAATCCGGGCCGCCGCAAGCACGGCGGGATTGATGCGCCCGCCGCCGGCCGGCACGACCATGACGACGCGCGGCACGCCGGCGACGCTCGCCGGCACGGCGTTCATCAGCACCGAGCTCGGATAGCTCGCCGTGCCGCCCGGCACGTAGAGACCGACCGCCTCGATCGCCGTCCAGCGGGAGCCGAGCCCCACGCCGATCGCGTCCTCGTAGATATCGTCCTTCGGCATCTGCCGGGCATGGTGCTTCTCGATACGCGCAGCGGCGAACTTCAGGGCGTCGAGCACCTTCGGGTCCGTCTCGGCCACAGCGGCATCGATTTCCGCATCGCTGACGCGAATGCCGGCATTGCCGAGGTCTATGCCTTCGAAACGGGCGGAATAATCGATGAGGGCCTGGTCGCCGCGCGCCCGCACATCATCGATGATGGCCCGCACCACGGCGTTCACATCTTCCGAAACCTCACGCTTCGTCGAAAGAAAAGCGGAAAACCGCGCCTCGAAGTCTTCCGCTGCCTGCTCCAGCCAGATCGCCAAGGAGATAATCCTTCCAGTTCGAAAACCTTGATGCCGGCCGGATCCTTACGGGTGACGCGGCCTCGAGGCCGTTTCCCATGCGCCGCCGATATCTGCAAGCGCTACTTCGAGACATTCGACATCGAGCGCTATCGTGGCGGTGCCGGCGAGGATCAGTTCCACCGTGCCTTCCGGCCCTTCGCCCTTCTGGACGAAGCGGATGGCGAGAAGGGAGAGCACCTCCTCCTTCTTCTTGGGGTCGATGCCGGTCGAGCGCACGGCCTCCACGCGCTTGAAGACGAGCGCGCCGCGCCGCCGCTCATAGGTCTTGCGCCGGCCCCCGGCGTTTTCCCAGACGAAGCGGTTGGCCTCGAACGAGAACGACCGGCTTGCGGGCGACCAATGCACGTCGCCCACTTTGAAGACACTATCCTGCATATGGGCGGAAATGATCTCCAGGTCGTCCTTGTCCAGGGCCAGCAGCTTCAGCTCGGTCATCGTTTCGCTTTCCAGTGATGGCGCGTGTCCCGCGCCGAAAGATTACATGCTGGAAATAGGATGCCGACCGCAAAGAAGCAACAACCGGTTGTTTCCGCTCAACTCGGAAAATCGGCGGAAATGCTGGTTTCCTTCCAAGCCTCGATCTGCGCCAGCCTCTCCTTCAGCTTCTGCGTGACGCCGTTATAGGCGATCGCGCCGAGCACCAGATGGCGGGGCGGGTTCTCCGCCTCGGCCGCCGCGATGATCGCCTCGCCGGCGCGAACCGGATCGCCCGCCTGCCTGCCGCTGATCTCGGCAGTGGATTTCAACCGCGCACCGGCGGTCTCGGCATATTCGGTAATGCGGCTCGGCGTCTGCCTCAGCGAGCGGCCGGCCCAGTCGGTGCGGAACGGGCCCGGCTCCACGCAGGTCACCTTGATGCCGATCGGCGCGCCCTCGGCGGCAAGCGCATCGGAAAAGCCTTCGACGGCATGCTTGCTCGCCGCGTAATAGCCGGAGCCGGCAAAACCGATGAAGCCGGCCTGCGAGGTGATGTTGATGACGTGGCCGCGCCGGCGCGCCCGCATGCCCGGCAGCACGGCGCGCGTCATGGCGAAAAGTCCGAAAACGTTGGCATCGAACTGGGCGCGGATCTCATCTTCTTCGCCCTCCTCGAGCGCCGCCTGGTAGCCGTAGCCGGCATTGTTCACCAGAACGTCGATACGGCCGAACTTTTCCTCGGCGGCCTTCGCCGCCGCGGCGATCTCGCCGGCATTCGTGACGTCGAGATCGAGGGCCAGCGCATTCCCGCTGCCTTCTGCAAGATCGGCGACACGGCTTTTGTCGCGCGCGGTCACCACTGTCGGCCAGCCTCGGGCGATCGTGAGCTTCGCCAGTTCCCGGCCGAAGCCGGTGGAGCAGCCGGTGATGAACCAGACGGGTGCGGAAACGTCAGTCATGGGAGATTCTCCGTACGAGGGGGCGGATCGAGAAGGGAATGGCAGGTGAGATACGGGAAAGATAGGAACGCAAAAAAGGACGGCAAGGCATCGCCTCGCCGTCCTGTTACTTTAAACGTCCTCTGAGGAGGTGGTCAGTCGCTGACGCGTTCGACGACAGCGCCGCAACGGGTGAGCTTCTCTTCCAGACGCTCGAAACCGCGATCGAGATGGTAGACGCGGTTGACCATGGTCTCGCCTTCCGCGGCAAGGCCGGCGATCACCAGCGATACGGAGGCGCGCAGGTCGGTCGCCATCACGGGCGCGCCCTTCAGCCGCGCGACACCCTCGACGCGGGCCGTCTGGCCTGAAAGCGAAATCTTCGCGCCGAGGCGGGCAAGCTCCTGCACATGCATGAAGCGGTTCTCGAAGATCGTCTCGGTGATATTGGAAACGCCCGAAGAGCGGGTCATCAGCGCCATGAACTGCGCCTGCAGGTCCGTCGGGAAGCCCGGGAAAGGCTCGGTCGTGATGTCGACCGGCTGGATGCCATTGCCGTTGCGCACGATGCGCAGCCCGCTTTCCGTTTCGGTGATGTGGGCGCCGGCCTGCCGCAGCGTGCCGAGCGCGCTGTCGAGAAGCGTCGCATTCGTGCCCTCGAGCGTCACGTCGCCGCCGGCCATGGCAACCGCCATGGCATAGGTGCCGGTCTCGATGCGATCGGGCAGCACGCGGTGGCGCGCGCCGGAAAGCGAGGGAACGCCCTCGATGGTGATCGTGCTCGTGCCGGCGCCTTCGATCTTCGCTCCCATGGAGGTGAGGCAGCGGGCGAGATCGACCACTTCCGGCTCGCGGGCGGCATTTTCGATCACCGTCGTGCCGTTGGCGAGCGTCGCCGCCATCAGCAGCACATGGGTGGCGCCGACCGAAACCTTCGGGAACGTGTAGCGCCCACCGGTGAGGCCACCCTTGGGAGCGGTGGCGTTCACATAGCCGCCGTCGATCTCGATCTCGGCGCCCAGCGCCTGCAGGCCTTCAAGGAAGAGATCGACCGGACGCGTGCCGATGGCGCAGCCGCCGGGCAGCGAAACGCGCGCCCTGCCCTCGCGGGCCAGAAGCGGGCCGATCACCCAGAAGCTCGCGCGCATCTTCGAAACCAGCGCATAGGGCGCGGTCGTATCGGCGATGGTGCGGCAGGTGAAGTGGATGGTGCGGGCATAGCTGCCGCTCTGGTTTTCGCGGCGGCCGTTGACGGTGAAATCGACGCCGTGATTGCCGAGGATGCGCAAAAGCAGCTCGACATCGGCAAGATGCGGCACGTTTTCGAGCGTCAGCGTATCGCTCGTCAAAAGCGAGGCAATCATCAAGGGCAGCGCCGCGTTCTTGGCGCCCGAGATCGGGATCGTGCCGTTAAGTTGGTTGCCGCCGGTAATTCTGATGCGATCCATGGGGGTTCAACGGGCGGGGCCCGCCTCTCTTTCTTGTCGAGCGCGAAAGGAAAGGGCGTCCTTAGACGAATTCCCGCGCGGCATCAATCTTTGATGATCCAGGTTAACAGGAGGTATGAATGGGCAGTTCTGGTGGTGGCCGGCATTGGTCAGGATGATTCGTCCGTTTTTGCGGCAGGAAGCCCGTTCGCCATATCGGCCTCGCCGGCGCGGCGGGCGCGGGCCTGGCCTTTGCGTCGCTGGAGGGTTTCCCGAAGCTTTGCGGAGGCGCGCGCCTTGCGGGCCTGCTCGCGTTCGTCCGCCGCGCGCCGCCGCGCTTCCCGATCGCCGGAATGACCGCCCTCAGCCTCGGAAATCTTCGTCTCGTCGTCTTTCACCATGCCTCTTTCCTTAGCGAAAAAACCGGATTTCTCAAAGTGCCATGCGGGTTTTCCCGCGCCTCATCAAAATAACTTCCAATTTGCGGCTTGCGCTCTCCGCCAAGCTATGGCAATAGCCCCCTCGCCTGACGACACGCCCCGATCCGGGCGAGGCCGAAGCTGCTATAGCTCAGGGGTAGAGCACTCCCTTGGTAAGGGAGAGGCCGAGAGTTCAAATCTCTCTAGCAGCACCATTTTTTCCTATCCCCTTCCATGTTCCGCTCCAGCAAGTCATCCGGGCTGTGGGACCATTGCGTCTTGCCGCAAAAAACCACGGCCGCGCGAGGCGGCCGTGGTCCAATCCGATCAGGCGTTGGCGCCGCCGTCTATGGTCAGCGATGCGCCGGAGACGAATTTTCCTTCAGGCCCAGCGAGCCAGGCGACCAGGCCGGCAATATCCTCCGGCTCGCCGAAGCTGCCGGTCGCGATACGCTCCCGCTGCGGTTCGGAATGATCGCCGCCTGCGGGGTTCATGTCGGTATTCGTCGAACCGGGATGGACGACGTTGACCGTGATGCCGCGCGGGCCGAGGTCTCGCGCCAGCCCCTTCGTCAGGCCGATCAGCGCGGCCTTGCTCGCCGAGTAGAGGCTGATGCCCGGCCAGGGCACCAGTTCGGCCAGATTGCTGCCGATCGAGATGATCCGCCCGCCTTCGCCAAGGTGGCCCGCCGCCGCGCGAACGGCCACGAAAGGCGCACGCAGGTTGACGGCCATCACTTCATCGAAATCCGCAACGCTCGTTTCTCCGAGCGGCGCGGCGTGCCAGATGCCGGCGCTGTTTACCAGAATATCCAGTTTGCCGAAGGTCTCGACCGTCTTGCGGACCGCCTGTTCGATCGCTTCGGCCTCACGGTTGTCCGCCCGGATCGCAGCCGCGCGACCGCCCGCCTTCTCGATTTCGCGGACCACCTGCTCCGCCTTGTCTGCTGAATTCACATAGGTCAGCGCCACCGTGGCACCCTCTGCCGCAAGCCTTTTGGCGATCGCCGCGCCGATGCCCCGGCTGCCGCCGGTCACGAGGGCAACCTTGCCATCCAAGTTGATCGAGGTCATGCAAAACTTCCTTTTTTTTGTAGTGAGCAATACATAATTAACTGTAGCGCTTGCCAGACCGCGTCAAGAGATTTATTTATCGATCATTACAAAAAAGAGCTGAGCCATGCCCGAAAGAGGCCGTCCCCGCAGTTTCGACCGTAACGCCGCGCTGGAGAGCGCGATGCAGGTCTTTTGGGAGAAGGGATATGAAGGCGCGTCTCTGGCGGACCTCACCGCCGCCATGGGCATCAATCCGCCCAGCCTCTATGCCGCATTCGGGTGCAAGGAAGCGCTCTATCTGGAAGTGATGGAACTCTATAGCCGCACCATCGGCATGGAAATCTGGTCCTCGCTGGAGACCATTGCGACCATCAAGGAAGCCCTGAACGGCTTTCTGCTCGCGACAGCTAAGGCTTATTCGCAGCCGAACCAGCCGCACGGCTGTTTGATCGCACTCGGCGGCCTACATTCCGGCGAAGTGACGAAGCCGATCTGCGGCGCGTTTTGCAAGCATCGCGCGGACAGCATCGTGAAACTCCGCCAACGGTTGCAGCGCGCCGTGGCGGAGGGGGAATTGCCTGCGTCGATCGACGCGGAAGCGATCGCGACCTTCTACGCAACCGTGCAGAACGGAATGTCCATCCTCGCCCGTGACGGGGGAGATTACAGGGCGCTCAAGCATGTGGCCGATGGCGCCATGGCGGCCTTCGACGCCCTGACCGGCAGGTGACGCCCCTCAGAACCTCGCCGAGGCGAGCCGGTTCTGAAGCGTCCTGAGATCTTCGGCCTTTTTCGCCGCCAGACCCTTCTCCCAGGCGATCGCCGTTTCGACGATAAAATCGAGATCGTCATGACGCGGCGTCCAGTCGAGCAGGCGGCGGGCCAGGGTGGAATTCGCCACCACGCTCGCCGCATCGCCCGGACGGCGCGGCCCATAGCGGATTTCGAACTTGCGGCCCGCGCCCTTCATCACCGCCTCCAGCACTTCCAGCACGGAATAGCCCCGGCCATAGCCGCAATTGGCGACCAGCGGCTCGCCGCCGCGCCGCAGATAGCTCAACGCCTTCAGATGTGCGTTCACGAGGTCGGCGACGTGGATATAGTCGCGGATGCCGGTGCCGTCCGGCGTCGGATAATCCGTGCCGTAGACATCCACGCCGCGACGTTTCCCGAGCGCCGCCTCGCAGGCGATCTTGAGGAGATGGGTGGCGCCTTCCGTGGAAAGTCCCGTGCGGCCGACCGGATCGGCGCCCGCCACGTTGAAATAGCGCAGCGCCACGAAGCGGAAATCATGGGCCTGGGCCGCATCGCGCAGCATCAGCTCGGACATCAGCTTCGATTGGCCGTAAGGGTTCTTGGGAAGAAGCGGCGCGCTTTCCAGCACCGGGGCGTCGTCCTTCTGGTCGCCGTAGACGGCGGCGGTCGAGGAGAAGACGAAGTGGCGGATGCCGGCCTCGACGGCGGCGGCCGCCAGAAGACGGGTGTTGCCGGTATTGTTCTCATAATAGTCGAGCGGCTGGGCGACCGACTGCGGAACGACGATGGAGCCTGCGAAATGCAGGATCGCGTCGATCCCGTTCTCCGTAAATATCCGGTTCAGGACCTCGCGATCGCCGACATCGCCGAGATAGAAGCGCGCTTCCGCGGGCACCGCCCAGCGAAAGCCGGTGGAGAGCCGGTCGAGCACGACCACTTCCTCGCCGGCATCCAGCAATGCCCAGGCCATGTGACTGCCGATGTAACCCGCGCCTCCGGTAACCAGAACCGCCATTTCGATGCTTCCCCGCCTCTTGTCGTCGAGGCATCGAAGCATGCGGTCCGTGCAGCAATGATTACTCCGGCGGGTGCCGCTCAAGTATATCTGAAGGCAGGGCTAACCGCCGATTTCCGGAATCGTTCGGATTTTAGCGATCCGCCCTAGGGTCAAAACTCAATTAGAGTTTGGAGCGCGGTATGAGGGAAAATCGTTCAGTTCTAGGAGGCAAATCGATGGCGGGGCTCAACCCCGTCGAGATTTGGCGACGCGGAAATGGGCGATTTTCACCATATCCCTTCGGGACGCGGCGGATTTCGCGCCTTGCTGCGTCGAAGGCTCCTAGTGGAGTTATGCTCCACGTCGGTTCCTTCTCCTTGCCATCCACGAAATCCGGCTCGCGCCGCGCCCGAAACCTAATTGAATTTTGACCCTAAAGCTTCAGAATATAGTCGCGGAGTCGGCCGGCAGCCTCTTCCACCTGACGCGGATCACGCAGGAAGCAGGCCCGCAGGAAGAGCTCGCCTCCCTTGCCGAAGGCGGAGCCCGGCGCCAGCACCACGCCCGTCCTGTCGATGATGTCGAGCGCCGTGCGGCGGCTGTCCGTCACGCCGTCCACCTTGAGGAAGGCATAGAGAGCGCCATCGGGCTTCAACGTCTCGACCCGGTTGGTGGCGATCAGCGCATCGCAGAGGATGTCGCGCGAGCGGGTCGCCCTGTCGATATTGCCGCGTACGAAATCGTCGCCTTGATCAAGCGCCACCACCGCGCCGCGTTGCATGAACTGCGCCACGCCGGAATTGGAATACTGGATGAGGTTTTCGATCACCTGGCCGAGTTCGGGCGGGGCGACGATCCAGCCCACGCGCCAGCCGGTCATCGACCAGTTCTTGGAAAAGGAATTGGCGAAGAGCACCCGGTCTCCCTCCTCCATGATATCCATGAAGGAAGGCGCGCGCGGCGCATCGCCGTAATAGTAGAGAGCGTAGATCTCGTCGGCGATGATCCAGAGGCCATGCTTGCGGGCGAGCGCCAGGATATTCTCGAGGTCTTCCCGAGTGGCCGTCCAGCCGGTGGGGTTGGAGGGCGTGTTGATGAAGAGCGCCCTGGTGCGCGGCGTCACCAGCGCTTCCAGCTTTTGGAGGTCGAGCGACCACCCCCCGTCCTTGAAGTCGAGCGGCAGGCCGACGGCCCTGGCTCCGGAAATCTCCACGGCGGAAACGATGTTCGGCCAAGCGGGCGAAAGATAGATCAGTTCGTCGCCCGGAGAGGTCACGGCCTGCACCGCCAGCATGATGGCGTGCATGCCGGAACCTGTGACATAGAAATGTTCGACCGGCAGCGAGACGGAGAAGTGGCGGGCGTAATAGCGCGAAAGCGCCTCGCGAAGCTCCGGAATGCCGCGCTGCCAGGTGTAGAAGGTTTCGCCGGCCAGCAGCGCATCGCTTGCGGCCCGATTGATGAAATCGGGGCTCGGCAGATCGCCCTCGCCCGCCCAGAGCGGGATCAGCCCCTCCCGACCCCGGGCATAGGTGATGACCTCCACGATGCCGCTTTCGGGCGCTGCGAGGGCACGGGGGCTGAGGCTGCTGACGATCGACATGGAAAATCCCTTCAAGGTTTTCATGTCTTTTAGCGCAGCCGCCTCACGAATTCCCATGAGAATCCGTGAGGCCAATATTGATATATGTGATCATTCCGCCGATCAGCGGGTCTTCAGGAGATCGCGGATCTCGGTGAGGAGCTGCACGTCGGCCGGCGGCGGAGCGTCCGGTTCCGGCTTCTTCTCTTCCATCGCGCGCAGCCTGTTCACGGCCTTCACCATCAGGAAGATGATCCAGGCCAGGATCAGGAAATTGATGAATACGGTAATGAAGCTGCCATAGGCGAAGACGGCGCCCTGTTCGCGGGCGGCGGCAAGGCTCTGCGCGGTTACGTTGCCGGAAAGCGGCAGGAAGTAATTGGAGAAATCGAAACCGCCGCCCGTGATCGCACCGACGATCGGCATCACGATATCGTTCACCAGCGAATTGACGATACCGGTGAAAGCCCCGCCGATGATGATACCGACCGCGAGATCGATGACATTGCCCTTGGCGATGAATGACCTGAATTCGCTGATCACTGACATGCTTGCCCCTTCCTAGATGGTAAAAAGTTCCAGGTCGCAACATAACGCAGTTGTGCGCGGTTGAAAGGCCGCAACCGCACTAAAAACCGGATGTTATAGGACTTTTTGCCAAGAAGGCGCCGATTTCCAAGCCTTCGATTTTCCCTTAGAGTCCACCCGTCAGCCTTTTCTTGGCGGAGGAACCATGCTTCCAGGCTGGGTTATCCTGGTGTCGGCATTCGCCTATATCCTGCTGCTTTTCGCGGTGGCGAGCTATGGGGACCGGCGGAGCCGTCGGCTCGGCGTGCCGGTGAACGGCCGGCCGGTGGTCTATGCGCTCAGCATTGCGATCTACTGCACGTCCTGGACCTATTTCGGCGGCGTGGGCCTCGCTTCCCAGCGTGGCCTCGAATTTCTCGGCATCTATATCGGGCCGATCCTCGCCTTCACGCTCGGCATGCCGCTCATCCGCCGGATCGTGGAACTCGCCAAGGCGGAGAAACTGACCTCGGTCGCGGATTTCGTGGCTGCCCGCTACGGGAAGAACTCGACCGTGGCGATGATCGTCTCCGTTATCGCGCTCGTCGGGGCGATCCCATACATCGCCCTGCAATTGAAGGCGGTTTCGAGTTCCGTTGCCGTCATGGTCGATCCGTCCGACTACGGCATCGGCAGCGGCAATCTCTATTTCCTCGATCTCGCGCTGATTATCACGCTGCTGATGGCCTGTTTCGCGGTGATGTTCGGCACCCGCCATACGGATGCGACCGAGCATCAGGACGGGCTGATCCTGGCCGTCGCGATGGAATCCGTCGTCAAGCTGCTCGCCTTCGCGACGGTCGGATACTCGGTCGTCTTCGTCCTCTTCGACGGCCCGGCCGACCTGTTCGCCAAGGCATCGGAAAACCTGCTCGTCACCTCCGCGCTCTCCTACGAGACGCCGCTCAGCCGCTGGGCGGTGCTGATCGTGCTGTCGGCCTTCGCGATCATCATGCTGCCGCGGCAGTTCCATGTGACGGTGGTGGAAAACCGCACGCCGCAGGAGCGGAAGGTCGCGGGCCTGCTCCTGCCGCTCTACCTCATCGCCATCAATCTCTTCGTGCTGCCCGCCGCGATCGCCGGCCTCATCACCTTCGGGGGAGTCGGAGATGCCGATCTCTACGTGCTGACGCTGCCGCTCGCCGGCGAGCTTCCGGTCGTCACCCTCATCACCTTCATCGGCGGGGTATCGGCCGCCACCGCCATGGTGATCGTCGAATCGGTGGCGCTCTCGATCATGGTTTCCAACGACATCGTGATGCCGGTCTTCCTTCGCCACAAGCTGATGCGGCGCTCCGGGCATCGTGAGGATTTCGCCAAGGTGCTGCTGCGCATCCGGCGCACGGCGATCTTCGTGGTGCTGATCCTCGGCTATGGCTACTATCGCGGCGCAGACAGCCAATCGGGGCTCGCCTCGATCGGGCTGCTCGCCTTCGCGGCGATCGCGCAGATCGCGCCAGCCCTCCTGGGTGGCCTTTTCTGGCGCAGGGCCAATGCGCGCGGCGCCATCCTCGGCATGTCCTTCGGCTTCTTCGTCTGGGCCTACCTGCTTTTCGTGCCGAGCCTCGGCGGACCGGACAATTCTCCCATCGCCGCCACCGTGCTGGCCTTCCTGTTTCCGGGGAGTTCGATCTTCTCCGGTCCGGAAACCGATCCTTTCGTCAACGTCACGCTCTTCAGCCTGATGCTCAACACGCTCGCCTTTGTGGTCGGCTCGCTGTCCCGCAACCCGCGGCCGGTGGAGCGCATCCAGGCCGGCATTTTCGTCAAGCGTCACACCCGCTCGCAATTCGCCACGCGCGGCTGGAAGACCCGCGTCAGCGTCGGCGACCTGAAAGCCGCGATCGCCCGTTATCTCGGCGAGGAGCGCATGCGGCGTTCCTTCGCCAATTACGAAAGCACGGCCGGGCGCAGGATCGACGACGACCAGCCCGCCGACATGGCGCTGGTGCACTTTTCCGAACAGCTCCTCGGCAGCGCGATCGGCTCGTCCTCGGCCAGGCTCGTGCTCTCGCTGATTCTGCAGAAGGCCGAGGATACCAATGCCGATACGGCCTGGCTGCTGGATCAGGCGAGCGAGGCCCTGCAATACAATCAGGACATGCTGCAGACGGCGCTCTCGCAGATGGACCAGGGCATCGCCGTCTTCGACAGCGACCATCGGCTGACGATCTGGAACCGCCGGTTCCGCAATCTCCTCGACCTGCCGGAACAGGTGGGCCAGGTGGGTTTTCCGCTCTCCGATATCGTCTCCATCCTTTCCGAGCGCGGGGATGTCCCGGCCGAAGACCAGACAGAGGTCATCCGTCATTTCCAGACCCTCGATGCGCCTTTCGCGCTGGTACTTTCCGGCGGCGAGCGGATCATCGAGGTGCGGTCGAACGCCATGCCGGACAAGGGGATCGTCGCGACCTTCACCGATATTACCGAACGCGTCGCAGCCGACCGGGCGCTGAAGCAGGCGAACGAAACGCTCGAACAGCGGGTGGAGGAACGCACGGCAGAACTTACCCGCGTCAATCGCGAACTGGGGGAAGCGCGCGCCTCGGCGGAGGAGGCCAATATCGGCAAGACGCGCTTCTTTGCCGCCGCCGGCCATGACATCCTGCAGCCGCTGAACGCCGCCCGCCTCTATTCCTCGGCGCTCGTCGAACGGCTCGGCGCTTCGGAGAACAGCCCGCTCGTGCGCAATATCGATTCCTCGCTCGAATCGGTCGAAACCATCCTGGGCGCCGTGCTGGATATCTCCCGGCTCGACACCGGCGCCATGAAGCCGCGCTTCACATCCGTGCCACTCGATGATCTCCTGAAACGGATCGAGACCGATTTTTCGCCCATGGCGCGCGAGAGGAAGCTGAAATTCACCGTCGTGCCGAGTTCGGTGAAGGTACGCTCGGACGCCAACCTGCTGCGCCGCCTCATCCAGAACCTCGTCTCCAACGCGATCAAATACACGATCGACGGCAAGGTGCTCATCGGCGCCAGACGGCGCGGCGACCATGTCATGATCGAGGTGCTCGATTCCGGCATCGGCATACCGCCCTCCAAGTTCCGGACCGTCTTCAAGGAATTCGCCCGGCTGGACGAGGGCGCGAAGACTGCATCCGGCCTCGGGCTCGGGCTTTCGATCGTCGACCGCATTTCCCGCGTCCTGAACCATCCGGTGCAGCTTTCCTCGAGCCCCGGCAAGGGCACGATCTTCCGCGTGCGGGTGCCGGTCGATCTCGCCGCACCCAAGGCGGTTCGCGGCGCCGAAATGACGGAAGGCAGGAGCCGTTCGCAGCCGCTCAACGGGCTTCGCGTGCTCTGCATCGACAACGAGCCGAGGATACTCGAAGGCATGGCGCTGCTCGTCTCGGGCTGGGGCTGCACCGTGGGCCAGGCCGAATCGCTTGCGGCCATCGACCAGATCGCAGCCCGGCGGGAACCGCCGCCGGAGGTCATCATTGCCGACTACCACCTCGACGACGGCGACGGCATCGAGGCCATCCTGATGCTGCGCTCGCTTTACGGCGCGGAAATCCCGGCACTCGTCATTACCGCCGACAGAACGCCGGAAGTGCGGGCCGAGGCGGAAAAGCACGATATCGGCGTTCAGCACAAGCCGGTTCGCCCGGCAGCACTTCGCGCCTACCTGACGCAGGTCGCGAGCGTCAAACGGGTTGCGGCGGAATAACGCAGTCCACAGCCCCGCCTGCCCTGTTCATCCCACAGTCATCACGTAGTGTTTACGACCGATCCTGCCTAAACCGTCGTATGGCGGAACCCTCCCGGTTTCGTGACGTTTAGGCGCGTAACCCTGGCCCACAGAGGCCTTACGAACCGAGCGGCGCTCCCAAAGCCTTCGGTACGGCAAAAATGGAGACCGCGAAACGATGAAGCGCTTTGATATTATTGACGGTATGCGAGGCTACTTCCTCGTTTTCATGTTGATAAACCATCTCGTCTTTGCTGGCGGCTATTGGCTGGTGAGCATCAATCACAACCAGCTCGCCTTCGTGGAGGATGCTCAAGGGTTCGTTTTCCTGTCCGGCCTGCTGATCGGCATGGTCTACGCCAAGAAAATGGCGAAGAACGGCTATGCCGTGGGCAAGCAGCTGATCTATGGGCGCGCCTTCGAGCTCTATCGCTATGCGATGGGCATCGTGATCGCCGTCATGGTGGCGCAGATGTTCCTGCCCGGCGCCTATACGATCTGGTTCAACTGGCTCGGCTATACGACGTTCGACGATCCGCTGCGGCTCGCCGCGATCGCGACCTTCCTGTTCCAGCCGACCTTCATGGACATCCTGCCGCAATACGTCATCTACATGCTCTTCGCACCGATGCTGGTGAAGCTCGTGCTCGAAGACAAATGGGCTTATGTGCTCGCCGGTTCGATCATCGTCTGGATGGCGGGCCAGCTCGGCCTGCAGCAGGTCGTCACCGGCCCGTTGAACCAACTCGTCATGGGAGCGGACGACCAGGGCATCCGCGTGTCGTTCAACCTCCTCGGCTGGCAGATCGTCTTCTATTCGGCGCTCGTGCTGGGTGCGATGACCACGACCGGCAAGATCGACTGGAAGAAGATCCTGACACCGGAAAACACCTTCATCCCGAAGATGGCGCTGTTGATCGTGCTGTTCTTCCTGCCGCTGCGCATCATCACGGCGCATAACCTGATGCCCGGCTTCATGGTGGGCAAGTTCGCCACGATGGAAATCCGCGCCGATTTCGGTCCGGTCTATCTCTTGAACTTCGCCGCCGTGGCAGCGCTCGTCACCTGGCTTCTGGTCGCCGGTCCGAAGCATCCGAGCGCCTGGGTGCAGAAAGTGGCCGCGGCGATCACCTGGGTCTTCTCGATCCGGTTCCTGCAGCTTCTCGGCCGCCATTCGCTCTACGTCTATGTCTGGCACGTGGCGATCGTCTATGCCGTCTATTATTTCGACGGCCGCTCGCCGGAACTCAGCCAGATGACCAAGACGGCCATCGCCCTGGTCGGGGTCGCGCTTCTCGCGCTGCCCGCGCTCTGGCGGGAACGCGACAAGCTCTTCGGCATCGGCGGTCAGCAGTCGGGCGAGGCGCGCACGGAGCATGCCAAGCCGCAGCAGATGGTCATCAGGTAAAACAAACTTGGGGAGGTGAGCTCAGATCACCGCTCTCTTCCGTCATCCTCGGGCTTGTCCCGAGGATCTATCCACGTCTGATGTTGGCAGATGCGCGGGACAGGCCTGAGCGTCTAACCACTCCCATGAATTGATCGTGAGTAGATCCTCGGGACAAGCCCGAGGATGACGGGAACAGAGAGAGCGACGGTGTCACGTCACCGCGCCCACCTGCCACGGCACGAATTCGTTGTCGCCGTAGTCGTAGATCTCGCTCAGCGTCTTTTCGCCCGAGGCGACTGCGATCACCTGCTCGAAAATCCTCGTCCCGGACTGCTCGATCGTCTCCTCGCCGGTGACGATGCCGCCGCAGTTGAGATCCATGTCCTCCTTCATGTGCTCGTACATTTCGGAGTTGGTGGCGATCTTGATGCAGGGGGCCGGCTTGAAGCCCGAGACCGAGCCGCGGCCGGTGGTGAAGCAGATGACGTTGCAGCCGCCGGCGACCTGTCCGGTCACTGCGACCGGATCGTAGCCCGGCGTATCCATGAAGACGAAGCCGGGCTCCGTCACCGTCTCGGCGAACTCGTAGACCGCCTTCAGCGGCATGGAGCCGCCCTTGGCGACCGCGCCGAGCGACTTTTCGAGAATTGTGGTCAGCCCACCGAGCTTGTTGCCGTGCGAAGGGTTGTTGTTGAGCTCGTCACCGTTGCGGGCGGTGTAATCCCGCCACCATTCGATGCGCTGCAGCAGCTTCTGGGCCACTTCCGGCGTCACCGCGCGGCGGGTAAGCAGATGTTCAGCCCCATAGATTTCAGGGGTTTCGGAAAGCACCGTCGTGCCGCCATGGCGCACGATCAGATCGGAAGCATGCCCAAGCGCCGGATTGGCGGAAATGCCGGAATAGCCGTCCGAGCCGCCGCATTCGAGCGCCAGCTTCAGCTTCGAGAGGGGCTGCGGCGTGCGCCTTGCGGCATTCACCGCCGGCAGCATTTCCTTGATGATTTCGATCGCCGCAT
The DNA here is from genome assembly GCF_001005825.1 of Rhizobium sp. LC145. Classification (GTDB taxonomy): domain Bacteria; phylum Pseudomonadota; class Alphaproteobacteria; order Rhizobiales; family Rhizobiaceae; genus Neorhizobium. The sequence goes on along the minus strand of NZ_LBHV01000003.1, from coordinate 538,917 downwards.
CGATCGTCTTCTTCGTGCCGCCATATTGCTGGATGGTCATGGTGCGCAGCCGGTCGCCCTCCTCCATCCGGTAATGTTCGAGGATCGGCGCGATCTGGTTGGTCTCGCAGCCGAGCCCGATCATCAGGATGCCGCCGAAATTCGGATGCCGCGCATAGCCCTGGATGGTGCGGATCAGCAGCCGGTAGCCTTCCGACTTGTTGTTGAGCGCGCAGCCGCCGCCATGGGTGAGCGCCACGACGCCATCGACATTGCCGAAACCTTCCAGCCCGCCCATGCGGTTGAAATAATCGGCGATGTAGCGCGAGACGGTGGCGGAACAGTTCACCGAGGAAATGATGCCGATATAATTGCGGGTGCCGGCGCCGCCGATGCCGCGGTCGTAACCCATGAAAGTGCGCCGCTCGCCTTCCGGCAGCATGCCCTTTTCCTCGATATCGACGCTGAACTGATGTTCGTGTTCGGACGGCAGCATGGCGAGGTTGTGCAGATGCACATGGCTGCCCGGCTCGATATCCTGCGTGGCAAGGCCGATCACCTGGCCGTATTTCTTCACTTCATGGCCAGCCGGGATGCGCTTGATCGCGACCTTGTGGCCGCGGCCGATCAACTCGCACGCCGTCAGATCACCGTAGCCGACCGGTTGGCCGGGCTGCACGGAGCGGCGCACCACGCCGACATCGTCGGCTGCGTTGAGAATGATGATCGGCGATACCATGACGTCCATGTTCACTCCCTCCTCCCCCGGAGGATTTTAATCTGTCTATTCGTCTCGAACGCAGCTCAGCGCGGCTCGTTTTCCATCCAGCGGCGCTTCGATTCCTCCAGATGCGCATGCATCATCGCCTGGGCGAGAAGCGGATCGTGCGCCTCCAGCGCCGCATAGATCGCCTCATGCTCTTCCAGCGCGCGGTGCCAGGTATCCGGCGTCTCGAAACGCGTCCTGATCTGCGCCGAAATCGGGCTGTGCCGCTCGTCGAACAGATCGCCGACGATATGGGCCAGCACGGAATTGCCGCTCTGGGTGGCGACCGTCAGATGAAAGAGCCGGTCCTGATCGAGCGGCTTGCGGCCCGCCTCGATCTCGACGCGCATGGTATCGAGGATCTGGCGAAGCGATTTCAGCCCCTCACCCGTGACCCTCGCCGCCGCGGCCAGGATCACGGCTCCCTCGACGGCGGCGCGCGCCTCCATCAGCTCCACCGGGCTTTCGCCCATGGAGCCGGTCTGCCAGGTGCGGCGCTCGGACTCGGCCGTCACGTAGATGCCCGATCCCATGCGGATTTCGACGCTGCCGTCGATTTCGAGCGCGATCAGCGCCTCGCGCAGCGAAGGCCGGGAAACGCCCAATTGCTGGGCAAGCTCACGCTCCGCCGGCAGCCGCGCGCCGGCCGGAAAATGCCCGCCATTGATGAGGGTGCGTATCTGGTCCGCGATCTGCTGGTACAGCCTTCGCGGCTCCGCCGCCTTGATTGATCCGTTCATCTTTTTGCCGCGCTGGATAACGTGGCCTTACCATAGTCATTGTGTCGGACGAGAGCAAGGAGGAAAACATATGATTGATTTACAAGGATATTTATCCAGACACCCAATCATCATGGACCGGCCTCGCGTCACCCATCCTCCTCGCGGAGATAATTGGCTTGACCAGTTCAGTCATCGGGTTTAACCAATAGGATCAAAGCCGGCGGGTGGAGCTAGTCCGGCTGTTCAAGGCCATCGCGGCACGGGAGGAGTTCCATGGGAGGATCAGCCGGACACGGCATGCATGCGCCAGCCCATGGCCTTGGCTCCGAGGAGAGATCCAAGGCCGGCGAGCCGCTGCTGAGGCTCGACGGCATCACCAAGGAATTTCCGGGCGTCCGCGCTCTCTCCGACGTCCATTTCGACCTGCGGCGCGGCGAAGTGCATGCGGTCTGCGGCGAAAACGGCGCCGGTAAGTCGACGCTCATGAAGATCATCAGCGGCGTCTATCAGGCCAATGCCGGCAGGATCGTCTACAAGGGCGAGGAACGCAGCTTCTCCTCTCCGCTGGAGTCGGAAGCTGCCGGCATCGCCATCATCCATCAGGAACTCAACCTCGTTCCGCATCTCTCGGTGGCGGAAAACATCTATCTCGCCCGCGAGCCGCGTCGCGGATTCCTCGTCGATCGCAAGAAGCTGAAGGCCGATGCGAAGCGCTGTCTCGATAGGCTCGGCGTCGATATCGATCCCGATGCGCCGGTGCGCAGCCTTTCGGTTGCCCAGTGCCAGATGGTGGAGATCGCCAAGGCGCTGTCGCTCGATGCGGAAGTGCTCATCATGGACGAGCCGACCTCTTCGCTCACCGAGCAGGAAACCCGCCTTCTCTTCAAGGTGATCCGCGACCTGAAAGCCGCCGGCGTCGGCATCGTCTACATCTCCCACCGGCTGGACGAGATGGCGGAAATCGTCGATCGCGTCACGGTCTTGCGTGACGGCCGCTATATCGCGACGGACGATTTTGCCGCCACCACGGTGGACGCCATCGTCGCGCGCATGGTTGGCCGCTCGCTCGAAGACAAGTTTCCCGACCGGACTTCCACACCTTCCGACGACATCATCTTCAAGGCCGAGGGGCTTACCCGCTCCGGGCTTTTCCGCGATGTCTCCTTCACGCTCCGCCGCGGCGAAATCCTCGGTTTTGCCGGGCTGATGGGCGCGGGACGCACAGAAGTCGCGCGCGCCATCTTCGGCGCCGATCCGCTCGATACCGGCACCGTGACCCTGCACGGCGAGACGCTTTCGATCAGCTCGCCGCGTGACGCGATTTCCGCCGGCATCGCCTACCTTTCCGAAGACCGCAAGGCGCAAGGATTGGCGGTGAAGATGCCGGTCGACGCCAACATGACGCTCGCCAACATGGACGAGGTCTCGAACGGTTTCGGCCTCATCGATTTTGCCAAGCATGAGAAGGCCACCAAGGATTATGTGAGCCTTCTCAATATCCGCACGCCTTCCATCAAGCAGCCGGTGCGGCTGCTTTCGGGCGGCAACCAGCAGAAGATCATCATCGGCAAATGGCTGTTCCGCAAGTCGAAGGTGCTGTTCTTCGACGAACCCACCCGCGGCATCGATGTCGGCGCGAAATTCGCGATCTACAAGATCATGGATGAGCTTGCCGCCGAGGGCATCGGCGTCGTTCTCATCAGTTCGGAACTGCCGGAAACCCTCGGAATGACCGATAGGGTCGCGGTTTTCCATAACGGACGCATCACCGGCATCCTCGAGACCCGCAAGACCGACCAGGAAGAAATCATGCGATACGCGTCCGGCTACGCGCGATCGAATTGAGGCATAGCATGGCTGAGATTACCGAAACTCCGAAGCAGAAGAGCGTTTCGCTGAACGACCGGCAGAAGGACATCATCCAGAAGTTTGCCGCACTCGGCAGCCTTTTCGTGCTGATCGCCGTCTTCTCGTTCACGAGCAGCGCCTTCTTCACCGTCAACAACGGCATGACGGTGGCGCTGCAGGTCACCTCGATCGCCCTTCTCGGCATCGGCGCCACCTGCGTCATCATCACCGGCGGCATCGATCTTTCCGTCGGCTCGGTACTGGCGCTTTCCGGCGTGGTTGCGGCGCTGGCCGTCAAGGAATGGAGCATGCCGGTTCCCGTCGGCATGCTGCTCGGCATCCTGACCGGCTCGCTCTGCGGCTGGATCAACGGGTTTGTGGTGACGCGACTGAAACTGCCGCCCTTCATCGCCACCCTCGGCATGATGCTGATCGCCCGCGGTGTGGCGCTCGAAATCACCGGCGCCCGCGCCGTCTCCGGTCTCGGAGAGTCCTTCGGCGTGCTCGGCAACGGCTCGTTCCTGCGCATCGTCAACATCGGCGACGACGGCTTTCCGACCGTCGTATTCCCGGGCATTCCCTACCCGGTCATCCTGATGGTGGTGATCGCGATTGCCGTCTCCTTCATGCTGAACCGTTCAGTACTCGGGCGGCATATCTATGCGGTCGGCTCGAATGCCGATGCCGCGCGCCTTTCCGGCGTCAATGTCAGCCGCGTCGTCAGCTTCACCTATATCTTGTCGGGCACGCTCGCGGGGCTGACCGGCTGCGTGCTGATGTCGCGCCTCGTCACCGCTCAGCCGAACGAGGGCGTGATGTACGAGCTCGATGCGATCGCCAGCGCCGTCATCGGCGGCACCTCGCTGATCGGCGGCGTCGGCACGATTTCCGGCACGGCGATCGGCGCCTTCGTCATCGGCATTCTCCGGAACGGCCTCAACATGAATGGCGTCTCCGCCTTCACGCAGCAGATCATCATCGGCCTCGTCATCCTGGTCACCGTCTGGATCGACCAGCTACGCAACCGCCGATGAAGAGAAGGCAGCGCGGACCTTTTTCCGCGGCATACAGAAAGAGTGACAGGGAGTGAGGAGCTCCCGAAAACCGGCCGGTCAGGCCAATCGAAGTAGGAGGAAGAAATGAAGAAACTTGCAGCCGCGCTGCTGACATCCGCGATCGCGCTTGCCGCGATCCCGGCTCAGGCCGGCGAGATCGCCGTCATCGTCAAGACCGTGAACTCCACCTTCTGGCAGAACGTCCAGAAGGGCGCTGATGCCGCCATGAAGGAGGCCGGCGGCGAGGACACGATGACCTTCCAGGGTCCGGCCGCGGAATCGGCGATCGCCGATCAGGTCAACATGGTCGAGAATGCCGTCAACCGCGGCGTCTCCGGCATCGTGCTCGCCCCATCCGATCCGGATGCGCTTGTCCCGGCCGTAAAGAAGGCCTGGGAAGCCCGCATCCCGGTCATCATCATCGATTCCATGCTGGCCGAGGGCTCGGAGCAGTATTACCAATCGTTCCTCGCCACCGATAACAAGAAGGCCGGCGAACTGGCCGCCCAGGCGTTGATCGAAAAGGTCGGCACGGAAGGCAAGATCGCCGTCATGTCTTATGTGGCAGGTGCCGGTTCCGAGATCGGCCGCGTCGGCGGCTTCACCGACTACATCAAGGCGAACTCGAAGCTCGAAATCGTCGGCCCGTTCTATTCGCAGTCCCAGATGGCGACCGCACTCAACCAGACGACCGATGTTCTCGCCGCCAATTCCGACCTCAAGGGCATCTTCGGCGCCAACGAGCCGACTGCGATCGGCATGGGCCGCGCGCTGAAGCAGTCCGGCAAGGCTGGTCAGGTGGTCGCGATCGGCTTCGACGGCAACCAAGATCTCCAGGAATTCGTCAAGGACGGAACGCTCGCCGGCATCGCGGTGCAGGGTTCCTTCCAGATGGGCGAACTCGGCATCCAGACCGTCAAGAAGGTGATCGGCAAGGAAAAGGTCGAGAAGTTCGTCGATACCGGCGTGGTCGTCGTCACCAAGGACAATATCGACAAGCCGGAAGCTAAGAACGTCCTTTACTGATCCTCCCGCTGGCGCGCATCGCGAATGGTGCGCGTCCCTTTTATGACTTCAAGGATTTGCAGATGAACGTCGCCGATAAACGCGCCCTGCCCCATCGCCCGGTCGAAGTCACCCTCATGGGTCTCGGCTGCGCGCAGATGGGAAACCTCTATCGCAAGACCGCTTATGAGGAATCGGCCGGCGCTTTCAAGGCATCCTGGGATGCGGGCATCCGCTATTTCGATACCGCTCCCTTCTACGGCTTCACGCGATCGGAACGCCGGCTCGGCACGATGCTGACCGATCTGCCGCGCGAGAGCTATACGCTGAGCACCAAGGTCGGCCGTGTGATGACGCCGGACGAGACGGTCGGCCCCGAGGAAGACGGCTATGTCGAGCCGCTGCCGTTCCGGCCGGTCTACGACTACAGCTATGACGGCATCATGCGGTCCTTCGAGGCGAGCCAGCAGCGTCTCGGCATCTTGAAGCCCGATATTCTCTATATCCATGATATCGGCCGCATGACCCATGGCGACCGCCACGAACACTATTGGAACCAGTTGATGGCAGGCGGCGGCTTCCGCGCGCTCGGCAAACTGCGCAACGAGGGTTCGACCAAGGCCATAGGCCTCGGCGTCAACGAATGGGAAATCATCCGCGACGCCATGCAGGTCTTCGATATCGACGTCTCGATGCTTGCCGGCCGCTATACGCTGCTCGAGCAGCAGAGCCTCGCCTTCATGGACGATTGCGCCGAAAAGGGCGTGGCGATCGTCGTCGCCGGTCCCTTCAATTCCGGCATCCTCGCCGGCAACCGAAAATTCAACTATGCCGACGCGCCGGCCGAAATGATCGCCCGCGTCGATGCGCTGCACGCCGCCTGCGAAGAAGAAGGCGTCAGCATGCAAGCCGCGGCCCTGCAATTCCCGCTCGCGCATCCGGCCGTCGTCACGATCGTTTCCGGCGCCCGCACCGCCGAACAGATCAAGTCGAATGTCGACTGGTTTTCCGAAACCATCCCTGCCTCCTTCTGGACACGGCTCAAGGAACGCGGGCTGATCGCCGAAGGCGCGCCGGTGCCGGGCGAAGGAGCCTGATCCCATGCGGATCGATGCGCACCAGCATTTCTGGCGGATCGCCGACCGGGTGGGCCAATGGCCTCCAGCCGAACTTGCCGCGATCCATCGCGACTTCATACCGGAGGATCTCGAACCGATCCTTGCCGAGGCAAAAGTCGATGGCACCGTGCTGGTGCAGACCATGGAGAGCGAGGCCGACACCGATTTCATGCTCGACCTTGCCGACCGCCATCCCTTCATTCTCGGCGTCGTAGGCTGGACGGACCTCAAGGCGGCCGATGCCCCGGCCAATATCGCCCGGCTGGCGCAGCATCCGAAGCTGAAAGGTTTTCGGCCGATGCTGCAGGACATCGCCGACGACAATTGGATCGACGATCCGGCGCTCGATCCGGCCATCGCAGCCATGCAGGAGCATGGGCTTGTCTTCGATGCGCTGGTTCTGCCCCGCCATCTCGACCCGCTCATCGCCTTCGCCGGGCGGCATCCCGAGCTGCCGATCGTCACCGATCACGGCGCCAAGCCGCTGATCGCGGAGGGCCGGTTTGTCGGCTGGTATTCGCGGATGAAGGCGCTCGCCCAATTGCCGAACCTCCACTGCAAGCTTTCCGGCCTGCTGACCGAAGCCGGGGACCAGAAGCCGCAGGCTGTGCGGCCCTATGCCGAGACCATTCTCGATCTCTTCGGTCCGGAACGAGTGATCTGGGGCAGCGACTGGCCGGTGCTCCGGCTTGCCGGCGACTACCAAGCCTGGCTCGCGCAATGCCTCGATATCGTGCCGGCCGAACAACACGACGCCGTCTTCGGCGGCAACGCCAAATCCTTCTACCGGCTGGGCGCCTCCCACCCATCCGCTTCCTGACAGGTTGAAATCATGCTGACCATCATCTGCGATTCCCCCGGCAAGCTTTCCGCCATCGACCGACCCAAGCCAGCGCGTGGCGAAGGCGAGGTTCTGGTAAAGCTCCGGCGGATCGGCGTCTGCGGCACCGATCTCCACATCTTCACCGGCAACCAGCCCTACCTCTCCTATCCGCGGGTGATGGGGCACGAACTTTCGGCGACCGTCGAGGAAGCACCCGCCGGCAGCCGACTCAAGGCCGGCGACACGGTTTCGGTCATTCCCTATATCTCCTGCGGCCATTGCAGCGCCTGCCTCAAGGGCAAGACCAACTGCTGCCGCAATATCGGCGTGCTCGGCGTCCACCGCGACGGCGGCATGACGGAATATCTCTCCCTGCCCGAGCAATTCGTGCTGAAGGCGGAGGGTCTGTCCGTCGATCAGGCCGCGATGGTCGAATTCTTGGCGATCGGCGCCCATGCGGTCGCCCGCGCCAAGGTCGAACCCGGCCAGAAGGTGTTGATTGTCGGCGCCGGACCGATCGGCATGGCGGTGGCAATCTTCGCCCGCCTCAACGGCGGCGAAGTGACGCTGATCGACGGCCGCGCCGACCGGCTGGAGTTCGGCAGGCGGCATCTCGGCGTAGCGCATACCGTGCAGCTCGGCTCCGGCGATACGGAGGAGCTTTCCAGGATCACCGGCGGCGATTTCTTCGACGTCGTTTTCGATGCGACCGGCAATCCGAAGGCCATCGAGCGCGGCTTCTCGCTCGTCGGCCATGGCGGCACCTATGTGCTGGTCTCGATCGTCGCGAGCGACATCACCTTCTCCGATCCGGAATTCCACAAGCGGGAAACGACCCTGCTCGGCAGCCGCAATGCGACGGTCGCGGATTTCGAGCGGGTGATGGAGGCGATGCGCGCCGGCGAGGTGCCGGAAGCGCTCATCACCCACCGGATGACGCTTGCCGAGGTGCCGGAACGCTTCGCGGGCCTCACCGACCCCGCTGCCGGCGTGGTCAAGGCGCTGGTGGAAGTCTGAGGAGAACACGATGCAACGCATGGGCATGGTGATCGGTGTGCGGCCGGAAATGATCGCCGAATACAAGCGGCTGCATGCCGCCGTCTGGCCGGAAGTGCTCGACCTCATCAGCCGCGCCAACATCAAGAACTACACGATCTTCCTGCGCGAGCCGGAAAACCTGCTCTTCGGCACCTGGGAGTATCACGGCACGGATTTCGAGGCCGACATGGCGACAATCGCCGCCGACCCGAAAAATCAGGAATGGTGGTCCTTCACGATCCCCTGCCAAAAGCCGCTCGAAAGCCGTAAGGAAGGGGAATGGTGGGCGATGATGGAGGAGGTTTTCCATCACGACTGACCGCCGGACCGACTGGACAAGATCGAGGATAGAATGACCAAGACGCTCGAAGGAAAGACCGTACTCATCACCGCCGCCGCGCAAGGCATCGGCGGGGCCAGCGCCGTCGCGTTTGCCAAGGCCGGCGCCACGGTTCATGCGACCGACATCAACGAAAAGGCGCTCGCCGAACTCCCGAAGCTTCCCAACCTGACGGCGACGAAGCTGGACGTTCTGGACGAAGCCGCGGTCACGGCCGCGGTCGAAAAGATCGGCAAGGTCGATATCCTCTTCAATTGCGCCGGCGTCGTACATGGCGGCTCGATCCTCGAAATGAAGGACAGCGATCTCGAATTCGCCTTCGATCTCAACGTCAAGGCGATGATCCGCACCATCCGCGCCGTGCTGCCCGGCATGCTGGAGCGCAAGGACGGCTCGATCATCAACATGTCCTCGGTCGCCTCCAGCGTGAAGGGCGTGCCGAACCGCTTCGCCTACGGCGTCACCAAGGCGGCCGTCGTCGGGCTTACAAAGGCGGTTGCCGCCGACTACGTGGCGCAGGGCATCCGCTGCAACTGCATCTGCCCCGGCACGGTCGAAAGCCCTTCGCTGCAGGACCGCATGCGCGCCCAGGGCAATTACGACGAAGCCCGCGCCGCCTTCATCGCCCGCCAGCCTATGGGCCGGCTCGGCACGCCGGAGGAGATCGCCGATCTCGCCGTCTACATCGCCGGCGCTACCTACACTTCCGGCCAGGCCTTCGCGATCGACGGCGGCTGGACCATTTGAGTCACACCATAAAGAGAGACCCATGACCCGCATCACCGATCTTCGCGTTTTCGATCTGCGCTTTCCGACCTCGCAAAGCCTCGACGGTTCGGATGCGATGAACCCGGACCCCGACTATTCGGCGGCTTACGTCATCCTCGATACCGATAGCGAGGGGCTTACGGGCCATGGGCTTACCTTCACCATCGGCCGCGGCAACGACATCTGCTGCATGGCGATCAAGGCCATGCGGCACCTGGTCGTCGGCCAGGAACTCGAAGCCTTCCGCGCCAGCCCCGGCAAGTTCTGGCGGCATCTGACCAGCGACAGCCAGCTCCGCTGGATCGGCCCGGACAAGGGCGCCATGCACCTTGCCACCGGAGCGGTCGTCAACGCCTTCTGGGACCTTCTTGCCAAGCAACAAGAAAAGCCTGTCTGGCAGCTCGTCTCCGAGCTTTCGGCGGAAGAAATCGCCGATATCGTCGATTTCCGCTACCTCACCGACGTGCTGACCCGTGAGGAGGCCGTCGCGATCTTGAAAAAAGCCGAGGCCGGCAAGACGGAGCGGATCGAGACGCTGAAGCGCGAAGGCTATGCCTGCTACACGACTTCGGCCGGCTGGCTCGGCTATCCGGAAGAAAAGCTGCGCCGTCTCTGCAGGCAAGCCGTCGATGCCGGCTTCAACCACGTCAAGATGAAGGTCGGCCGCGATCTGGAGGACGATATCCGCAGGCTGACCATCGCCCGCGAGGTGATCGGCCCCGACCGTTACCTGATGATCGACGCCAACCAGGTATGGGAAGTCGATCAGGCGATCGATTGGGTCAAGAAGCTCGCCTTCGCCAATCCCTTCTTCATCGAGGAGCCGACGAGCCCCGACGATGTCGCCGGCCACCGCAAGATCCGCCAGGCGATCGGTCCGGTGAAGGTCGCGACCGGCGAGATGTGCCAGAACCGCATCATGTTCAAGCAGTTCATCGCCGAAGGCGCGATCGATATCGTGCAGATCGATTCATGCCGCATGGGCGGGCTGAACGAGGTGCTGGCGGTGCTGCTGATCGCGGCGAAATACAATCTCCCGGTCTGGCCGCATGCGGGCGGCGTCGGGCTTTGCGAATATGTCCAGCATCTTTCGATGATCGACTATGTCGCGGTTTCCGGCACCAAGGAAGGCCGCGTCATCGAATATGTCGATCACCTGCACGAGCACTTCGTCGATCCCTGCGTCATCCGCAACGCCGCCTACATGCCGCCCTCGCGGCCGGGCTTCTCGATCGAGATGAAGCCGCAGTCGATCGCGGACTATACATTCAGGGGGTAGTTTCGGGGTCTGCCCCTCATCCGCCTGCCGGCACCTTCTCCCCGTTCTGACGGGGAGAAGGACGCGCGTGGCACTCGCTCAACTCCTTCTCCGACGTCGAGGATGGCTAATCTCTTCCGAGAAGGGATATGCCGCACCGTTCTGCCACGACCGCGACCGTGCCGCAGGGCACGTCTCCTCTCCCCGCCTGCGGGGAGAGGGTTAGGGTGAGGGGCTAATCCCGGTAGCAGTCAGATGCGCCCCGCCTCGATCTCTTCGAGCTTCGCATTGACCCGATCCCGCCATCCGCGGTTCCCGACAAGCGCCTGCGGAAACAGCCCCGGAATGGCGAAGAACGGCGCCGAGGGATCATCCGGGGATGCTTGCGCGGCCGCCGCCCGGACTTCCTCCCGCCGCGGATCGTCGATATCCGGCGTGCGTTTCGCATAGGCGATCCAGAGCGCCGTCGCATAGGCGAAGGAGGCGGCATCGCGGCCCGCCGCGAGATCGTCCACCGTGCCGGCGAAGATGCGCTGCGGCAGCTTCTGCGTGCCGTCCATGGCGATCTGGCGCGTCCGGTGCGCGATGGTCGGATTAGCGAAGCGCTCGATCAACTGGTCGATATAGTGCTTGAGGTCGATGCCGGGCACCGGATCAAGCGTCTTCACCGCCGCCTGCATATGCCGCCGCGCCAATTGCGCATATTCCGGCACGGCCATGACGTCGCGCACGAATTCCAGGCCCTTCAATTGCCCGAGATAGGCGATCATCGAATGCGCGCCGTTGAGAAGCCGGAGCTTCATCTTCTCATAGGGCTCCACGTCATCGACAAAGAGTGCGCCGCCGGCTTCCCATTTCGGGCGGCCGGAGATGAAATGATCCTCGATCACCCATTGCATGAAGGGCTCGGTTTCCAGCGACTGCCGGTCCTCGACGCCGAGCATTGCGGTTGCGCGGGCGCGGCTTTCCTCCGTCGCGGCCGGCACGATGCGGTCCACCATGCTGGATGGGAAGGCTCCCTTTTCCGATATCCAGGTGGCGAGCGCGGGATCGTTGGCGCCAGCCATCTCGATCACCAGACCCCGGACGATGCGGCCATTGGTCGGCAGGTTGTCGCAGCAGAGCACCGTGAACGGCGGCAGGCCTGCATTCTTGCGGCTTGCGAGGCCGGCCACGAGATAGCCGAGAATGCCGATCGGCGCTGCAGGGTTTTCGAGATCGGCCTTCACCGACGGATGGCCACGATCGAGCCCGCCGCTCACCGGGTCGAGCCCATAGGCCTTTTCCGTGACCGTGATGGTGACGATCCTGATTTCGGGATCGGCAAGCAGCCTCAGCAGTTCATCGCGTTCTTCTACCGCCGCCAGCCCTTTGATGATCGAGCCGACTACCTGCACGCTTTCGCCCGCGCCGCTGCGGGTGACGACCGAATAGAGCCCGTCCTGCTCGTTGAGTTCGCGGACGATATCCGCCGAGCGCAGGCTGACGCCGATGATGCCCCATGGGCCGAACTCCTCGGTCAGCGCCGCATCGGTATAGACCGCCTGATGGGCACGGTGGAAGGCACCGAGGCCGATATGCAGGATGCCCGGTTCCAGCGCCTTGCGATCATAGGCCGGCAGCACGACCGGGCCGGAGAATTGGGTCGAAGCGGAAAGGCGGTCCATGATCAAAGCCCATATTGGCTGTGGGAGAGCGCCCGCTCGATACCGCGCAGTTCCGCCAAACCCTTCAATCGGCCGATGGCCGGATAGCCGGGTTGCGCGCCACGCTTCAGGTCGTCGAGGATTTCCTGGCCGTGATCCGGACGCATCGGGATTTCGTGATCCGCGCGGCCTTCCGCCCTGCGGCGCGTTTCTTCCTTCAGCAGCTCGGCGATCACCGCCACCATGTCCGTGTGGCCCTCGAGATGCTCGTCCTCATAGAAGGAGCAAGGCGTTCCCTCCTCTTCCCGATGAACGTTGCGCAGATGGACGAAGTGAATGCGGGGCGCAAGGCGCTCGACCATGCCCGGCAGGTCGTTTTCGGCGCGGGCCCCGAGCGAGCCGGTGCAGAAGGTGACGCCATTGGCGGAGCTATCCACCTGCCGCAGCATGTGCGCGTAGTCTTCCTCGGTCGAAAGAATACGCGGCAGGCCGAGCAGCGCCCACGGCGGATCGTCGGGATGAGCGCAGATATTGATGCCGACCTGTTCCGCCACCGGCGTCACTTCCGAGAGGAAATCTATGAGGTGCTGTTGCAGCTTTTCGCGGCTGATGCCGTCATAGGTCGCCAGGTGTTCTCGCAACTGCGGCAGGGTGTATCCGTCGGCCGAACCCGGAAGGCCGGCGCCTATATTCTTCGACAGCGCTAAGCGGCGCTCGTCCGGCATTTCGGCAAAACGCTTCGCAGCCTTTTCGCGCGTCGCCTGGTCATAATCTTCCGGCGCGCCGGGGCGCTGCAGAAGGTGGATGTCGAAGGCTACGAAATCGATGAGATCGAAGCGCATGGCCTTGGCGCCGTGGCGGGCCGTCCAGCGCAGGTCCGTGCGGGTCCAGTCCAGCACCGGCATGAAATTGTAGCAGACGGTGCGAATGCCCGAGGCCGAAAGACGGCGCAGCGATTCCTGCCAGTTGGCGATGTGGCTCCGCCATTCGCCGGTCTGCGTCTTGATGCTTTCGGAGACGGGCACGCTTTCCACCACGTCCCAAAAAAGGCCGCCCGCCTTGATCTCCTCGTGGCGCTTGGCGATCTCCTCGACAGGCCAGACATCCCCTGTCGGAATATGGTGAAGCGCGCTGACGATGCCCTTGGCACCGGCCTGCGCCGCATCCTCAACGGTTACCTTATCGACCGGGCCGAACCAACGCCATGTATGCCGCATGAAAACCCCTCAGGAGAGAAAAGTCAGTTGCACCTTGCAGGCGGCCGTGCGGTCGCCTGCCTGTTCGAAGGCCGCCACGGCCTGATCGATCGGAAAGGTGTGGGAGATGATCGGCCGCACATCGATTTCGCGTCGCCCGATCAGGTCGGCGGCGATCGCGAATTCGTCGTCGAAGCGCTGCGACCCGATCCACTGCAATTCCTTGCCGACCAGCGCGTTCAAGGGCACCGGCACGTCTCCGGTAACGCCCACCTGGACGATCATCCCGCGCGGCTTCACCGCCGCCACGGCCGTCCTGATCGCCGGTGCTGCCGCCGAGCATTCGAAGGCCACGTCGAAATAGCCCTTCTCCGCCTCGAATGTCGCCAGATCGGTGGCATTCGTCGCCACGTTCACCGTTCTGTCAGCGCCCATGGCAGCAGCTCTTTCCAGAGCCGCATCCGTGAGATCGGTCACGACGATCTCGCCGGCTCCGGCATGACGGGCAGCGGCCACGACGAGCACGCCGATCGGCCCGGCGCCCGTGACCAGCACGCGCTTGCCTTTGAGATCGCCGGCCCGCGATACCGCATGCAGGCAGACGGCCAGCGGCTCGGCGCAGGCCGCCTCACCGGCGCTCACCGTCTTACCGGCCGGATGGCACTGGATCGCCGGCACCACGAGCCAATCGCGGAACATGCCCTGCGCATGGGGAAGACGCATGGCGCTGCCCATGAACTGCATGTTGAGGCAGTGGATGGGCAAGCCCTCCTCGCAGAAGCGGCAATGGCCGCAGGGCTGGCTCGGATTGACCGAGACAAGATCGCCGATCGCGAGGCCTGAGACGCCCGGCCCCAATGCCTCCACATAGCCCGCCGCCTCATGGCCCGGAATGATCGGCTCCCGCACCCGGACGGGGCCGAAGCCGCCGTCCTGGTAATAATGCAGGTCTGAGCCGCAAATGCCGCCCGCCGCCATCCTCAGCAGCACCTCGCCTTCGCGAGGCGCCGCAACCGGCGCCTCCTCGACCTTGAGATCCCGCTGGCCATAGAGGCGTGCCAGTCTCGTTTGCATCTGCCCCATCCTTATTTGATCAGGCCGAGCTGCGTCGGCAGCCAGAGCGTGATCGTCGGAATAAAGGTGATGAGGATCAGAGCCAGGAAGAGCGGAATCATCCATGGCAGGATGGCCATCGTCGTCCGCTCTACCGACAGTTTCGATATCCGCGAAAGCACGAACAGCACCATGCCGACCGGCGGCGTCAAGAGACCGATCATCAGGTTCAGCGTGAAGATCAGGCCCATATGCACCGGATCGATCCCATAGCGGGCAGCGATCGGCATCAGGATCGGAACCAGAATACTGATCGCGGCGATCGTATCGAGGAAGGCACCGACGATCAGCAGCAAGATGTTGACGATGATCAGGAAGGTCCACCAATTGTCCGTCAGCGAGAACATGAAGTCGGAGAACAGCTGGGCCGCCTGGCTGACCGTCAGGAGCCATGCGAAGATCGAGGCGGTGGTGACGATGAACAGCACCGACGCCGTGGTCTCGATCGTATCGAAACTCGCCTTGGCGAGCGTCTTCAAGGTCATCGTACGATACCGCACGAGGCCGAGGAAGAGCGACCAGATGACCGCCGCAACCGCAGCTTCGGTCGGGGTGAACCAGCCCATGGTCATGCCGCCGATCAGGAGCACCGGCGTCATCAGCGCCATGACGGCGGAGAAATCGTAATACCAGTCCAGCGCGATGAGTGCGACGAGTGCGACCAGCACGGCCACGTTGATCGACAGGCCCGCCAGGATCAGCAGGTAGACCGCCACCGGGAAGCAGAGAACGATGGCCACTTCCAGAGACGCGGACGCGAGTTTCTTCAACTCGAACGGCGTGTCCGATCCCCAGCCCTTGCGGTAGGCAAAGATGAAGACGGTCAGCATCATCAGGAGCGTCATGACGATGCCCGGCAGGATGCCGGCCATGAACAGGGCGCCGATCGAGACATTCGCCATCATGCCGTAGATGACGAAGGGCAGCGACGGCGGGAAGATCGGCCCGAGGGTCGCGGACGCGGCGGTGACCCCGACAGCGGCCTCGACCGGATAGCCGTGATCCTTCATGGCCTTGATCTCGATCGTGCCGATGCCCGCGGCATCGGCGAGCGCCGTTCCGGACATGCCCGAGAAGACGACCGAGCCGATGATGTTGACCTGCGCCAGGCCGCCCCTCATCCAGCCGACGAGCGACAGGGCGAATTTATAGATGCGGCTCGTCACCCCGGCGATGTTCATCAGATTGCCGACGAGGATGAAGAACGGGACAGCGATCAGCGGAAAGCTTTCGACGCCGGCGATCATGCGCTGGGCGGCGATGATATCGGGCGCGACGCCGTAGATCACCAGATAGAGCAGCGATGACACACCGAGCGACACAGCAATCGGTGTGCCGATGATCATGAGGAGCAAAAAGGATCCGATAAGAAGAAGCACTGGTCAGACCCCCTGAACGCCGGTTTCGCTCGCCTTTTCGCGAACGGATTTTTCGTTGATCATGTCCTTGACGAAATTCTGCACGGAGCGCGCCAGCATCAGCGCGAAGGCTGCGAACACGGCATAGAAGACGTAGCCGCGCGGCAGGTTGACCGTCACCATGCGCTCGTTGCCGACGATGGCGATGTAACGCCACATGAGCCAGGTGGTGTAGGCGAAGAAGCCGATGACGATGAAATCGACCAGAAGCTCGAGCGCACGCCCGACCCTCGGCGGCAGGAACCGGTAGAGAAGGTCCACTTGGATGTGGCGCGCCATGCGCACGCACATCACCGAACCTAAGAAGACGATGACGACGAGACAGTTCGCGGCGATTTCCTCCGTCCAGGCCAGGCTGTTGTTCAAGGCGTAACGGGTGAAGAACTGGAGGAAGACGCAGATTGCCATGCCCCAGAAAATGGCAAGGGTCAGCCAGTCCTCCACGGCATAGGGAGAGAGATCGGCCGGACCGACATCCTCCTCGAAGGCATGGGCCATTTCTTCGACGCTGATCGGCGCGTGTTGCTGCTCCGTCATTCGCAAAGCTCCGCTGAAATCGAAAACACTGGAAATGCCCGGCATCGCCTGATGCCGGGCATGGACGATTTTACTGAACGGCGCGGATGGCTTCCCAGTCTTCCTTCTTGTAGCCGAACTCCTCGAAGGTGACCTTCTCCAGAACCGTCTTCTCGAAATCGGACTTATCGACTTCCGTCACCGTCAGGCCCTGCTCCTTGAACTTGGCAACGAGCGCGGCTTCACGCTCCTCGATGATCTTGGTGGCGCGTTCGGCGGCTTCAGCCATCACTTCGGAGAAGATCTTCTTGTCCTCGTCCGAAAGGCTCGACCAGAGCGTCTTCGAGACCACCGTATTGAGGTGATCGACGATGTGGCCGGAGAGGATGATGTTCTTCTGGACCTCGTAGAACTTCTTCGCTTCGATGGTGGTGAGCGGGTTTTCCTGGGCCTCGACCGTGCCGTTCTGCAGCGCGAGGTAGACCTCCGCAAAGGCGATCGGCGTGGTGTTGGCGCCGCAGGCGCGCGGCATGGCGAGATAGGCAGGCACATCCGGCACGCGGATCTTCAGGCCGGCCATGTCGGCGCATTTCTCGATCGGCTTGTTCGCCGTCGTGTGGCGCGTGCCGTAATAGGTGACGGCGGTGATGTGGTTGCCGGAGGCTTCCTCATATCCTTCAGCGAGGCGCTTGAAGACGTCGCTCTTGGTATAGGCGATCAGGTGGCTCGGATCGCGGAAAATATAGGGGAAATAGGTGACGCCGATCGGCGGATATTCACGCGATGCGAAGCTCGAGCCCGAGATGATGATATCGACGGTGCCGAGTTTGAGGCCCTGGTTGATATCGGCTTCCTTGCCGAGCTGCGAGGCCGGGAAGACGTCTACCTTGTAGCGGCCTTCGGTGCGCTTGGCGATCTCTTCCGCCGCCCAGACCGATTCCGTGTGGAACGGTTCGGACGTCTCGTAGACATGCGCCCATTTCAGCGTCGTCTGGGCATGCGCGGCAAGCGCGGTAACCAGAACGGCGGCGGTTGCGCCGAGAATGCTCGTCAATCTGAACTTCATTTTCAAATCCTCCCAAGGTTGAAGTCAGTTTCATTTCACGCGGGGTCATTACCCGCCGGCAAGCTTCTGCTGTCCGGCAGGCTTGATGCTGTCCGCCGGCTCCTCGCCGAAACTTTCGGACAGCCTCGACTGCGATTTGTCGAGATGGATGCGCATCGCCTTTCGCGCACCTTGCGCGTCGCCGGCGGCGATCGCATCGCGCACGGCCCGGTGTTCCTCCATGGCCTCGCGCCAGGTCTCCGGGTTTTCGAAATGGCTGGCGAGGCGCTCGAAATAGGCCGTCAGCCTCAAGTCGTGGATTTCGCCGACGAAACGGTTGAGCGTCGCATTGGCGATGATGCCGGCAACGGCGACGTGGAAGGCGCGGTCGAGCGCAAGGGCGGCCGGACGGTCATGGAGCGAGGCAGCCATGCGGGCGAGATTTTCATCGAGAACGGCAATGTGGTCAGGCCGCGCGACACGGGCAGCCTCCTCCGCGATCGCGCATTCCACCACGGCGCGGGCGCGCAGAAGCTCGAAGGGGCCTTCGACATCCTCCGGCTGGAACAGCGCCACAGGTGCGGCCCGGCGCAGCACATAGACGCCGGAGCCCATACGGATCTGCACGAAACCCTCGACTTCCAGTACGATCAGGGCTTCCCGGACGGTCGGGCGGGAGACGGAAAGCATTTCGGCAAGGTCGCGCTCGGCGGGCAGCTTCTCGCCCACGGCGAATTCTCCCCGCTCGATCAGGCTGCGCATCTGCTCCGCGACGTGCCGGTAAAGGCGGCGCGATTCCACCACCGTGAACATGAACCCTCCTCGGACGCCGCTCTCCTTCGGCATCGAACTGGTAAGCTGGCCTTACCAGTTTTGAAATTCATATATCCGGGGGCGACAGGTTGTCAATGGTATGCATTGGACATTATCCGCCGCGCGGCCCTTCTCCGCCCCAACCACGGCCTGACCTTGGCAGACGTGGCCGCTCCCTTATTTCCCTTGAGTAGTGTGCAGCTTCCTCACCGCAGGAGAGAGACATGACCGCGCCGCATCCTTCCAAGACACATATCGGCAACCACAAGCTCCACCCCGAAACCCAGATGCTGAATTACGGTTACGATCCTGAGCTTTCGGAAGGCGCGGTCAAGCCACCGGTCTTTCTCACCTCCACCTTCGTCTTCCATTCGGCGGAAGAGGGCCGAGACTTCTTCGACTTCGTTTCCGGCCGCCGCGAGCCGCCGCCCGGCACCGGCGCGGGGCTCGTCTATTCCCGTTTCAACCACCCGAACAGCGAGATCGTCGAGGACCGGATGGCGGTCTACGAACAGGCGGAAAGCTGCGCGCTCTTCTCCTCCGGCATGTCGGCGATCGCCACGACGCTGATGACCTTCGTGAAGCCCGGCGACAGCATCCTTCACTCCCAGCCACTCTATGGCGGCACCGAGACGCTGCTGGCGAAAACCTTTCTCAATTTCGGGGTCGCGGCGGTCGGCTTTTCGGACGGCGTCAACGAGGAGACGGTCGCGGCGGCGGCCGAGGAGGCGATGGGCAAGGGCCGCGTTTCGGTGATCCTGATCGAGACGCCGGCCAACCCCACCAACAGCCTGGTGGATGTGGCGATGACCCGCCGGGTGGCGGAGCTGATCCTCGAGGTCCAGGGGCACCGCCCGATCATCGTCTGCGACAACACGCTGCTCGGCCCTGTCTTCCAGCGGCCGATCGAACACGGGGCGGATATCTCGCTCTATTCGCTGACCAAATATGTCGGCGGCCATTCGGACCTGATCGCGGGCGCAGCACTCGGCTCCAAGGCCATCATCAAACAGGTGAAGGCGCTGCGGGGCGCGATCGGCACGCAGCTCGACCCGCATTCCTGCTGGATGCTCGGCCGCTCGCTGGAGACGCTTTCGCTGCGGATGGAAAAGGCGAACGCCAATGCGGCCGCCGTCGCCGCCTTCCTGCGGGATCATCCGAAGGTGGAGAAGCTGCATTACCTGCCCTTCGACGACCCGGCCTCGCCGACGGGGAAAGTCTTCGCCCGGCAGTGCACCGGCGGCGGCTCGACCTTCTCCTTCGACATCGAGGGCGGTCAGCCGGCCTCCTTCCGCTTCCTCAATGCGCTTTCGATCTTCAAGCTGGCGGTGAGCCTCGGCGGCACGGAATCGCTTGCCAGCCACCCGGCGACCATGACGCATTCCGGCGTGCCCGCGGACGTACGCGAGCGGATCGGCGTGCTGGACTCGACCATCCGGCTTTCGATCGGCATCGAGCATCCGGGCGACCTGATCGCCGACCTGACGATGGCGCTGGATGGGGCGTGAGGGAAGAAAGGCGAAAGCTCTCAGGGGCACGGCGATCGGCAGGTGACATTTGGGCACACTCCTCCCTTGGCGTTCTCGAGATTTTCAAGTCGGACGGGGCGCTGAAAGCTGCCTCGTAAGTTTTAGTTTAGGTGACACCTCTCAGCGCCCCGTTCGGCGGTTTTTATCCGCGACTTCAGTCTCTCTGCCGTGGCCGCGCAAGGGACATTAAGGCTAAGGATTTGCCGTTTCCGGACGGACCACCCGCGCCACCCATTCACTGTCGCCACCATGTGTGCCGCACAGGCACGCCCGGCGCGCGCTTTCGGGCATCAAGAGATGATGGGCCGGTCCGAAACCCGTCATCTCTCCCCGTGTCGCCGGAGGGAGACCATTTTCCGCGAACCCGGATCATGAGGTTTTGCGTCCTACCCTCATGACCCGCGCCGGTTCCGCCTCGCCGGGACGCCTCCCGGTGTATCCGAGGGCGGAACGGGGAGATTATAGGCACAGGTTTGGAGAGCGGGGATGAGAAATGGGGTAAGTGATTGATGGGATTGGGGAGGGGTGGTGGTGTTGTCCTCGCAGAAAAGTTGGTTCGCGAGAAGGTGGAGCGCTCATATGCCGATCCGGCATTGTTTGCGCTTGGATCCTCGGCTCAAGGCCGAGGATGACGAAAATGGAAGTGGTGCCCTAAGGTGCCACACGTGATGTCCTGCCGTGAGTTCTCGTTGTTTACGCATCATCGCAGTAGTTCAGTTCACCATGGCTTGGTTTCGGTAAGGCATATTCAGCGGCTGCTTTAGGCACCCTTGCTCTTCCCTCTCTTTCGTCATCCTCGGCCTTGAGCCGAGGATCCAAGCGCAAACGCGGAATAGCCCCTCAAAACCA
The DNA here is from genome assembly GCF_001005825.1 of Rhizobium sp. LC145. Classification (GTDB taxonomy): domain Bacteria; phylum Pseudomonadota; class Alphaproteobacteria; order Rhizobiales; family Rhizobiaceae; genus Neorhizobium. The sequence goes on along the minus strand of NZ_LBHV01000003.1, from coordinate 518,072 downwards.
GCGGATTGACGAAGCGCATCCGACACAACGATCCTGCTCGCATGACGGGATATGTCTACATCGTCACCAACCACAAGCACGGCACGCTCTATATCGGCGTAACGTCCGATCTCGAGCGCCGCATCTGGGAACATCGCGAAGGGATAACACCCGGCTTCACCTCGAAATACGGATGCAAGCAGCTCGTCTGGTATGAAGAGCATTGGGACATCCGCGACGCCATCCAGCGGGAGAAGTCGCTGAAGCGCTGGTATCGGAAATGGAAAATCGACCTGATCGAGACGATGAACCCGCACTGGCGGGATTTGTATTACGAGCTGTGGTGAGAGTTGGACTTGTGATTGGATCCTCGAGTAGCGAACAGAGCTAAAACAACAACGTATAAACAATGAAAATTGGCGGCAGGACATCACGTATGGCATCCTGAGGCATCACCTCCATTTTCGTCATCCTCGGGCTTGACCCGAGGATCCAAGCACAGCATTTTTCTATTAGCTACAACGGCTCCTCAACAAGTGGGGCTGCAGTCCAAACTCGCGCTCTGTAGGCCGCTTTTTCCTCTTCCTTGAATACCAGTTGTTTTTGGAGAAGCCGGTTGAGGGCGCGATTGGTGGAATTTAGCTGCCCCCTTGATACGGCAATCTCTCTCGTACGGAAGAATGAATTTCTCGGCTCTTTTGGCAATCCGAAATAAATAAGGTAAGCAAGGTCAGGTGTACTTAGACGTGTCACCGTTTCAAATGAGGAGCCGAAGCCGCGTAAGTCGCTACTGTCGCGCTGTAGCCAATACAAGGCTCGCCTCTCCACGGCGCCCATCCCACGGCTCATTAATGCTCTCCCTCTTTGGGCCTGAGGCTTCGGCGTCTCCTGCGTCTCAAGACGAGAGCAATCAAACCCTGCAAAGAAAACCCAAGTAGCCCGCTATATACTGACAGCATCTCAAAAAACTGATGGATTTTGTAGAATTCCATTCAAACGCTCCTTGGTTTTCGCAGCAAAATTCGCTGAGAACGGAGCTTTTAAGGGGACGGCTAGGAAGATACTCGCCGCCAAGACATTAGCAACAGTGTCAGCGAATATTTTCGCCGCAATCCCCTTTCAACCAACACTTACATCTTAAATTGCTTCATTCGACCAAACGAAAGGCCCCGAAGGGCCTTTCACGTAGCATTCTATAGCTGATCAATCTCACGCCGCCTTCTTCCCCTCTCCATATGGGTCGAACCGACCGTAGAACGTCTCGCCGTTGGCCGCCATGTCCTTCAACAGCTCCGTCGGCTTGAAGTGGTCGCCGTAGGTGGCGGCCAGCTTTTCGCAGAGTTCCACGAAATTCTTCACGCCCATGCCGTCGATGTAGGAGAGCGTGCCGCCGGTATAGGGAGCGAAGCCGAAGCCGAGGATGGAGCCGACATCGGCCTCGCGCGGGTCCGTCACGATGCCTTCTTCCATGGTGCGGGCGGCTTCGAGCGCGATCGTCACCAGCAGGCGCTGCTTGAGGGTGTTGACGTCCACCTCTTCGGCCTTTTTCTGCGGGAAGAGGTTTTTAAGCTCCGGCCAGAGATATTTCTTGGCGGGCTTGGGCGGGTATTCGTAAAAGCCCTTGGCGTTCTTGCGGCCGCGGCGGTCGAATACATCCACCATCTGATCGATGAGCGCCATGTGCTCCACCTTGACGGCGTTGGGGCCGAGATCGGCGATCGAGGCCTTCATGATCTTCTGGGAGAGATCGACGGCAACCTCGTCGTTCAAGGAGAGCGGGCCGACCGGCATGCCGGCCATCTTGGCGGCGTTCTCGATCATCGCCGCCGGCACGCCCTCGATCAGCATGTCATAGGCTTCGTTGATGTAGCGGAAGACGCAGCGGTTGACATAGAAGCCGCGGGTATCGTTGACGACGATGGGCGTCTTCTTGATGGCCGCGACATAATCCAGCGCTGCGGCGAGCGCCTTGTCGCCCGACTTTTCGCCGAGGATGACCTCGGTCAGCATCATCTTTTCAACCGGCGAGAAGAAATGCACGCCGATGAACTGGTCCGGCCGCTTGGAATTTCCGGCAAGGCCGGTGATCGGCAGCGTCGAGGTGTTGGAGGCGAAGATCGTGGTTTCCGGGATGACGGCTTCGACCGTCTCGATGACAGCCTTCTTGACCGCGCGGTCCTCGAAGACCGCTTCGACGACGAGCGAGGCATCGGAAAGGGCGGCGTAATCCGGCGTGGGGGTGATGAGGGAGAGGAGCTTTTCGCCCTCATCCTTGGTCATCCTTCCCTTACCAATTGAATCGGCCACCAGCTTTTCCGAGACGGCCTTGCCCTTGTCGGCGGCTTCTTGGGTTTGGTCGATAAGGGTGACGGGGATGCCGGCGGCGGCCGTGACATAGGCGATCGAGGCGCCCATGAAGCCGGCGCCGACGACGCCCACCTTTTTGAACTCCGTCTTCGGGATGCCGGCCGGGCGGCGAGCGCCCTTGCCGAGCTCCTGCATGGAGACGAAGAGCGAGCGGATCATCGAGAAGGCTTCGGTGGTCTGCAGGATTTCCGTGAAATAACGCTGCTCGACCTTGAGGGCGGTATCGAAGGGAAGCTGCAGACCCTCATAGACGCATTTGAGGATGGCGAGCGCGCCCGGATAATTGCCGCCGGTTTCGCGGCGGAGGATGGCGGGGGCTGCCGGGAAGAGCTGGGCCGCGGCAGGGGTCCACACACCGCCGCCCGGCGCCTTGAAGCCCTTCTCATCCCACGGAGCGACGGGCTTCAGGCCATCCTTGATCATCTGCTTCGCGGCGTTGACGAGTTCGGCGGGCTCGACCACCTGATGCACGAGGCCCATGGCCTTGGCGCGCTGGGCGGTCAGGCTCTGGCCGGTGGTCATCATCTGAAGGGCATCCTGGGCGTTCGCCAGGCGCGGCACGCGCTGGGTGCCGCCGGCGCCGGGGAAGATGCCGACCTTCACTTCCGGAAGCGCGATCTTGACCGACTTGGAATTGGCGGCGACGCGGCCGTGGCAGGCGAGCGACAGCTCGAACGCGCCGCCCATGCAGGTGCCGTTGATCGCCGAGACCCAGGGCTTGCCGTTGGTCTCGATCTTGCGCCAGAGCCAGGACATGCGGCCGGCGGCATCGAAGAGCTTCTGCGTGGCGCTGGCCGGGTCCTTCGCCTGTTCCTCGGCGAGCATGGAGAACATGCCCTTGATCATGGTGAGATCGGCGCCGCCCGAAAAGGACGACTTGCCGGAGGTGAAGACCACGCCCTTGACGGCGCTGTCGGCCACCGTGGCGTCAACGATCTTTTCGATCTCGTCCATCACCTCCATGGTGAAGACGTTCATCGATTTTTCCGGCATGTCCCAGGTGACGAGGGCGATGCCGTCTGCGTCGGTTTCGACGGTGAAGTTCTTGTAGGTGCTCATGTCGGGATTCCTCTTCCCTTAGAAATTCTGGCGGCTAGCCCCTCCCCCTTGCGGGGAGGGGTTGGGGAGGGGAATTCGTGGCCAAAGACCCCTCCCCTCGCTTCGCTCGACCCTCCCCACAAGGGGGAGGGTTGGCCCTCAAACCCGTTCGATGATCGTCGCCGTGCCCATGCCGGCGCCGATGCAGAGCGTGACCAGCGCGGTGTTCAAATCGCGGCGTTCCAGCTCGTCCAGCACCGTGCCGAGGATCATCGCGCCGGTGGCGCCGAGCGGATGGCCCATGGCGATCGCGCCGCCGTTGACGTTGATCCTGTCATGGCTGATGTCGAAGGCCTGCATATAGCGCAGAACCACGGCGGCGAAGGCTTCGTTGAGCTCGAAGAGGTCGATATCGGAAATCTTCATGCCGGAGCGCTTCAGGAGCTTTTCGGTGACATCGACCGGGCCGGTCAGCATCAGCGCCGGGTCGGAGCCGATATTGGCGAAGGCCCTGATGCGGGCGCGCGGCTTCAAGTTCATGCTCTCGCCGCCCGCCCTGGAGCCGATGAGGACGGCGGCCGCGCCATCGACGATGCCCGACGAATTGCCGGCGTGATGGACGTAGTTGATGCGTTCGATTTCCGGATGGGCGTGAATTCCGACGGCTTCGAACCCGCCCATCTCGCCCGGCATCTGGAAGGAGGGGTTGAGGCTCGCCAGCGCCTGCATGTCGGTTGTCGGGCGCATGTGCTCGTCGCGGTCGAGGATGGTGAGCCCGTTCTGGTCCTTCACCGGAATGACGGAATTCTTGAAATAGCCGGCGTCCCAGGCCTTGCCGGCGCGCTTCTGGCTCTCGACGGCATAGGCATCCACGTCATCACGGGAGAAGCCGTATTTGGTGGCGATGAGATCGGCCGATACGCCCTGCGGCATGAAGAAAGCGGGGAAGTTCACCGACGGGTCCATGTACCAGGCGCCGCCGGACATGCCCATGCCGACGCGCGACATCGACTCGACGCCGCCGGCAATCACGATGTCGTCGGAGCCGGCGGCGACCTTGCCGGCCGCGAAATTCACCGCATCGAGGCCGGAGGCGCAGAAGCGGGAGATCTGCATACCGGGGGCACGGGTGGAGTAGCCCGCCTCGAAGGCCGCGGCCTTGGGGATGACGGCGCCGGCATCCATGACCGGGTCGACGCAGCCCATGATGATGTCATCGACGGTGGTGGTGTCGAGACCATTCCTGTCGCGGATCGCTTCCAGCGTCTTGGCGGCGAGGCGGACCGACGGCACTTCGTGCAGCGAACCGTCCTTCTTGCCGCGACCCCGCGGGGTGCGCACATGGTCGTAAATGAAGACTTCGGTCATGGTGTCATCTCCCTGGGTGGCAACGAGGTTGCCTAAGAAATTCTGTGGACCGGCGGCCCGGCCCTTCGCTCAAGCTCAGGGCGTTCGGCGCTCGAAACGATTCACTGGATCGTTTCGTCGGCTGCGCCGACCGCTTCTCACCCCCAACCTCCCCACAAGGGGGTGGGCTTAACCCCGCCGCTCCGCCGACGCTCGCTCAAGGCAAGCGGCTGCCGCTTGTCTTCTCCCCCCTTGTGGGGGAGATGGCCGGCAGGCCAGAGGGGGTATTCAATCAAAACGCTTCCGCCGCCAGTTCCATCATCGTATCGGCGCCGGTTTCGATGCGGGCCTTGCGCAGCGCCGTTTCCGGCATGATGCGCTCCATGAAGAACTTCGCGGTGACGAGCTTGTTCTTCAGATAATCCTCCCGGGCGTCGCCCGCGGCAAGCTTCTCCTGTGCGGCCTTGGCGATCTTCGCCCACATGTAGCCGAGCGTCACGATGCCGAAGAGGTGCATGTAATCGGTCGAGCCGGCGCCAGCATTGTCGGGCTTGGCCATGGCGTTCTGCATGAACCACATGGTTGCGGCCTGCAGGTCGTTCAAGCCTTTCTTGAGGCCCTTGGTGAAGAGGACCATGTTCTCGTCGGCGCGGTTCTCCTCGCAGAAATCGCCGATCTCCTTGAACATGGCCATGACGGCGCGGCCGCCGTTCAGCGCCAGCTTGCGGCCGACGAGATCGAGCGCCTGGATGCCGTTGGCGCCTTCGTAGATCATGGTGATGCGGGCATCGCGCACATACTGGCTCATGCCGTGCTCTTCGATATAGCCGTGGCCGCCGAAGACCTGCTGGGCCATGACGGCGTGATCGAAGCCCTTGTCGGTCAAGACACCCTTGAGGATGGGGGTGGCGAGGCCGAGGAGATCGTCGGCGTTCTGCCGCTCGGCGGCGTCTTCCGAGCGGTGGGCGATATCGGATTTCAGCGCGGTCCAGAGCAGGAAGGCGCGGCCGGCCTCGTTGAAGGCCTTGATGGTCATCAGCGTGCGGCGAATATCCGGGTGGACGATGATCGGGTCGGCCTTGCCGTTCGGGTTCTTAGGACCGGAAAGCGAACGGCCCTGGATGCGCTCGCGGGCATACATGACGGCGTTCTGATAGGCGGTCTCGGCGATCGACAGGCCCTGCAGACCGACGCCCAAACGCGCCTCGTTCATCATCACGAACATGGCGGCGAGGCCCTTGTTCTCGGCACCGATCAGATAGCCGGTCGCCTCGTCGTAGTTCATGACGCAGGTGGCGTTGCCGTGAATGCCCATCTTGTGCTCGATCGCGCCGCAGGTAACGCCGTTGCGCTCGCCCAGCGAACCATCGGCCCCAACCATGAACTTCGGCACGATGAAGAGCGAGATGCCCTTGGTGCCTTCCGGCGCGCCCTCGATGCGGGCGAGAACCAGATGGATGATGTTGTCCGTCATGCCGTGCTCGCCGGCGGAGATGAATATCTTCTGGCCGGAGATCTTGTAGGAGCCGTCGCCGTTCGGCACGGCGCGGGTGCGCAGAAGGCCGAGATCGGTGCCGCAATGGGGCTCGGTCAGGTTCATGGTACCGGCCCAGGTGCCCTCCACCATCTTCGGCAGATAGGTCTTTTTCTGCTCGTCCGAACCGTGCACGAGGATCGCGGCGATCGCGCCTTGCGTCAGGCCCGGATACATCATCAGCGACATGTTGGCCGACGACATGTATTCGCCGACGGCGGCGTGAAGCGTGTAGGGAAGCCCCTGCCCGCCGAATTCCTCCGGCACGGCAAGCCCGATCCAGCCGCCCTGGCAATACTGGTCGTAGGCTTCCTTGAAGCCCTTCGGCACCGAGACCGACCCATCATCGTTTCGGGTGCAGCCTTCCTGATCCCCGGAAAGATTGAGCGGGAAAAGCGCCTCTTCCGCCACCTTGGCGGCTTCGCCCACGATGGCTTCCAGCATATCCGGCGTGGCATCGGCAAAGCCGGGCAGATTGCCGTAGCGCTCGAGCCCCAGCACATCGTTCAGGATGAAAAGCGTATCTTCTACGGGCGCCTTGTAAACGGGCATATCCGAACTTCCTCCGTAATCCTCACCGGACGCAATCGTCCACTCTTGAACAACATGAATAATTGACGTTTGCGTAAACGTCAAACACGGGATGATATCGCTCTTCACATTTTTGCGTGAGCCATCCGGGCGCCGGCTCCCAGGTTGCAGACGCTTGCGCGCGCCAAAGTGGAGTTCAAGGCCGGCCAGTCTCGCCTCAAACCACAGCGCACGCATGTGAAACAGTCGTGGCTCAAGACGAAAATCGCTGAAAAAGTCAGAATTTAGGGTCCGCGTTAACCAATTGTTGACCATGTTTCTGAAAATAGTGGTGCGTTGGAGGGGCGACCCGCGTTGCACCGGTTTCGGCATCACAGCGTCACCCGACCGTGCAAGGCTTGCTCAAGACGCCTCCAAACCACGTCTGCAGCGCTGAAGAGGCCGCATCGGCCGGTTCAGCGGGGACCAGGCAGCCGGCCGATACGACGTCGAAGCGAGCAAAGAAGATGAACGGATCACGACCAAATCCTTCCCGCCCCGGCGATCGGTCGTCACTGGACGCGCTCAGCCGCACGATCGAAGGGCTGGAGGCGCGCATCGAAGGCCTGATGAGCGCGGCCTCGCGCGAGGCCCGGCATCGGAGCGCCGAGGCGCAGCCTTCCGCGGCCGCCCGGCCGACCGCTGCAACTTCCGCCAACCCGCTTCAGGAAATCCGCGAACGGCAGCGTATGCTGGATGCCGCGCGCGACCACGCCTCCCGCACCGAGCGGCCGGTTGCGACAGCAGAACCGGTACGCCCTCAGCCTCGTTACGCAGAACCAACCCGTGCCGAACCCGGCTATGCCGGCGGCCGGCAGGAAGCCCTGCGCCCCAGGGTTCAGCCCCCGGAAGCCTATCGCCCCGACGCTGCCCCTACCCCTACCCAGGCCCAGGGCGCACGGACAACCTTCGACGCATCCGCCAGGCCGGCGGCTGCCGCAACGGCGCTTCAGACCCCGCCCAGGGAGCAGGCCCTCGCCCAGCAGACCGACGCGGCGATGCGCGACATCGCGCAAGCGCTCGTCAGCCTGCGTCAGGAGCTGAAACGCGATATCTCCGAGGGTGTCGCGCGGGAGATGAACACGCTCAGAACGGAAATCCGCAGCATCCGCTCCATGGCGGAAGATCAGCACTTCACCGAGGATCTGCGCGGCGACCTCGCCCGCCTTGCCCAAAGCATCAGCCAGCTCAACAGCCAGGCGACGCCGGAAGCCGAGGGCCTGCGCGCCGAGTTCGAGGAACTGCGCGCCGTGATGGACGGGCTTGCACGCGAGGAATCCGTGCAGCGGATGGAAAGCCACTGGCAGAGCCTGGAAGAGCGGATGCTGGAACTCGACTCCGCTGCCGTGCGCGAGGAACTGGTGGCGCTCGCCTATCGGATCGACGAGATCAAGAGCCAGCTCGGCGCGATGAGCGACAACCCGGTCATCCGCGCGCTGGAACAGAAACTGATCGCGCTTGCCGGAACGATGGAACAGTTCGGCTCACGGATGCAGCCCGCCGCAACCGGCCTGACCGAACAATTCGCCACGCTGGACGAGCGGCTGGACGAGATCAGCCGCGCAATTGCCGTCAGCGGCCGTGCCTCCCCCGCCTCCAGCATCGACCAATCCGCGCTGCAGCGCCTGGAAGGCCGCCTCGGAACGATGGCGGACCAAATCGAGGCCATGGGCCGCGCCACCAACCAGGTTGACCCCGCCGGCGGTCTTTCCACCCGGATCGAGGCATTGACGGCCCGGATCGAGGAGTTCTCGGAAGAGCGGGCGGCGCTGCGGCTGGAAGAGCGGCTCGACCAGCTCTCGCAGGTTCTCGACAAGGCGCAGAAAGCTGCCCTACAGCCGGAGCTCACCGGCTATCTCGCCGACATTTCTCGCAAGATCGACGGCCTGGCTCAAGGGACGATCAACGACACGCTCGCCGAGCGGCTCGACCTGCTCTCCCGGCGGATCGAAGAGATGGAATTCCACCCGAACCGCCAGTCCACCGACCAGGCGGCTTTCGGCCGAATAGAGGAGCGGCTGAGCGATATCGCCCTGAAGCTCGACGAGGCGGCCATCGCACCGCAGGGCGACAGCGAGGCTCTGCGCGGCCTGGAGGCCCAGATCGCCCATCTTTCCTCGCTGATGAGCGAACCGCGCAATGCGGCCATGCTGCCGAGCCATGTAGAGGACCGCCTGACGACGCTCGAGAGCTACGTGGCGACCAGCGACGAATATATTCTGGAAGCGGCGCGGCAGGCGGCGGAAGCGGTGGTCGAAGCCTATTCCCGCAACGCAATGGCGGGAACACCGCTCGCCGCGGCCGATATCGCCGCTCTCACCGCCCTTGCCGATGATCTCAAGCATCTGCAGGACCTGACCCGCGGTTCCGAAGAGCGGACCCAGCACACTTTCGAGGCGCTGCACGGCACGCTGGTGCAGATCGCCGACCGACTGGACAGCATGGAGGACCGGCTGGCATCGCCCGGAGAGCGGGCGGAGCTACGCCCGCCCGAGGCCGCTCAGCCGGCACCGGCCATGCAGACGTCGCAAGCCAGCCTCATGGCAAGCACGTCCGCGGCCGTGCGGAACGATCCGATGTCGGTCGAGGGTGAAGCCTCACTTCAGCGGCCGACCGCGGAAACCGCTTTTGCCGACAATGCGGCAATCGAATCCAAGTCGAGCCTGCTCGCAGGGTTTTCCCGCCTGCTGCCCGGCAACAAAAGCGAGCCCTCCAAGCATGCCCGCACGCTCGTGGAGCCGACGCCCTCCATAGACCCGGTCGACATGCTGCTGCCGCCCGAGCGGGAAAACGACCTGCTGGAGCCCGGTTCCGGCGTTCCGGACGTGAAGAAGATCCTCGAACGGGTGCGCGCCAGCCAGGCCGCCGGCGATTTCGAGAGCGACCGGGCGGCGACCGCCGAGCGGGCGGACTACATCGCCGCCGCCCGCCGCGCCGCCAAGGCCGCCGCGCAGGAGACCGATCCTTCCCAGAGCGAGCCGATGGCGAGGCTCATGGGCAAGACGGTGAAGCCTTCGAGCGACGCCGGACGCGCAGGCGCCTTCTCCCGGCACAAGCGGCCGATCCTGATGGCGGTCGGCGCCGTGCTGCTGGCGCTGATGGCCATGCCGCTGGTCAAGACCCTGACGCTTGGCGAGCCCGCGCCGCAGGCAATCGAGGCCCCCGCCGAAAACGGCATTCCGGGTGGCGAACTGCCCCTCATGGACCCGGCTGCGCCCGCGATGGACGGCGGTGCGATCCCCGGCGACGGCACGACCGGCGAAGCCGCGCCCGCTGCCCCGCAGCCGGAGGAAAGCACCGCGAACCACCTGACCGATCCCGCACCGGCCGAAGATATGCCGGCGGCGATCGAACCGCCTGTTCAGGCGGATTTGGCCGCAGCAGGCTTCACGCCGCCGGAAAACATGATCCCGGCCGCAGAGAGCCCGGCTGCCGATACCGCCGTCGAGCAGCAGCCCGCCGCGATCGTCGTGCCGCCCGGCATCGAGCCGAAGTCGCTTGCCGACGCCGCCGCTGCCGGCGATCCGGCCGCGCTCTTCGAGATCGGCGCATGCTATACGGAAGGCCGTGGCGTCGGCACCGACCTTTCCGAGGCCGCCAACTGGTACAAGCTTGCCGCCGACCGCGGCCTCGCACCGGCGCAGTACCGTCTCGCCAATCTCTTCGAAAAGGGCACCGGCGTCTCGCGCGACCTCGACAAGGCCGTGGCCTACTACGCCCAAGCCGCCGAAGCCGGCAATGCCAGCGCCATGCACAATCTGGCCGTACTCTACGCCTCCGGCGCGCAGGGAGAGCCGAACTATGTCGCCGCTGTGGAATGGTTCACGAAAGCGGCCGAACTCGGCGTCGCCGACAGCCAGTTCAACCTCGCGATCCTCTATGCGCGCGGCAATGGCGCGCAGCAGAACCTGGAGGAATCCTACAAGTGGTTCTCGATCGCCGCCAGGGGCGGCGACAAGGATGCCGCCGACAAGCGCGACGAGGTGGCCAAAGCCATGCGCAAGGAACAGCTCGACAGCGCCCGCGCCAAGGTGGAGGCCTGGAAGGTGCAGCCGCTGAACGCCAACGCCAATTCCATTAACGTGCCTGAGGAATGGGCCGGCGCGAAGCCGCTCACCACGGCATCGGTCGACATGGAAAAGGCGGTCCGCAACATCCAGGCGATCCTGAACAAGGCCGGATTCGACGCCGGCGCCGCGGACGGCAAGATCGGCGCCAAGACCACGGCCGCCATCAAGGCCTTCCAGACCTCGGTCGGCCAGAAACCGACCGGCAGGATCGACGACGCGCTGGTGAAGGAACTGCTGGCCCGCAACGCTTAGAGGCGGGTTCAAAAGGCTCTAAGTCTACTTACCCGACCGGGTATGCGGCGTTGCGTGATATTAATCACGCCCGGACAAAAAGGGCGAAATTGCCGGATTGTCCGGTACTTGCGGATTGACTCGGGCCGATACCGGGGCGCATGACCGATCCTATCTTCATGCCTTGTTCACCTCACGTGTGGCATGTTTTGAACGAGACCGCCGCAGCGGACGGGACGCGGTCGCGAACCGCCCGCAAGGGCGAAGATTCTTGCCTTTTCGAGGTTCGGCCGTGACTGTCTATCTGCCGATCGCAGAGCTATCGGTGAACATTTTCATCATTCTCGGCATGGGTGCGGCCGTGGGCTTCCTCTCCGGCATGTTCGGGGTGGGCGGCGGCTTTCTCATCACGCCGCTCCTGATCTTCTACAACATCCCGCCGGTGGTGGCGGTGGCGACCGGCGCCAACCAGGTGGTCGCTTCCTCGATCTCGGGCGCGATCACGCATTTCAGGCGCGGCACGCTGGACATGAAACTCGGCACGGTGCTTCTGGTGGGCGGCCTTCTGGGCGCCACGGTGGGCGTGTGGATATTTTCCTGGCTGAGGCGGGTCGGCCAGCTCGATCTCTTCATTTCGCTGCTTTACGTGGTTCTGCTCGGCGCGATCGGCACGCTGATGCTGATGGAAAGCCTGCGCGCCATGCGCCGGGCGAAGCAGAACCAGCCGCTTCCGCTGAAGCGCCCCGGCCAGCACAACTGGGTGCACCGGCTGCCCTTGAAGATGCGGTTCAAGAAATCGCGGATCTATCTCAGCGCCATTCCCATCGTCGTGCTCGGTTTCGTGATCGGCGTGCTGACCTCGATCATGGGCGTGGGCGGCGGCTTCATCATGGTGCCGGCGATGATCTATCTGCTGCGCATCCCCACCAATGTCGTGGTGGGGACATCGCTCTTCCAGATCATCTTCGTGACGGCCTATACGACCATGGTGCAGGCGGCGACCAACTACGCGGTCGATATCGTGCTCGCCACCATACTGATGATCGCCGGTGTGATCGGCGCCCAATACGGCGTGCGCGTGGGGCAGAAACTGCGCGGCGAACAGTTGCGCGCGCTGCTTGCGCTTCTGGTCCTGGCCGTCGGCATCCGCCTTGCAATCGCGCTGGTCGTCAAGCCGCAGGACGTCTATTCGATCGCGGTGGGAGGGCTTTCCTACTGATGGCCCGCCTGCTTTCGCCGATCCTTCTCGCACTCATCCTCGCGCTCGGCTCGCCGGCCGCCGCGCAGGTGCCCTTCGGGGAAGCCTCGACCGTGAAGGAGGGGCTGGAGATCGGCACCTCGACCAGCGAAATCGCCATCACCTCCGATTTCCGGGGCGCGGACCTGACCGTCTTCGGCGCGGTAACCAATGCGGACGAGCTGTTCCTGGCGATCGGCCAATACGACATCGTGGTGACGCTCGAAGGCCCGAAGGACTATGCGACGGTGCGCAGGAAGGAACGCGTGCTCGGCATATGGATGAACACGGAGTCCATGACTTTCGAGCAGGTGCCGGAGAGCTATTCGATCGCCAGCACGCGGCAGATCGACAGCATCGATTCCGCGCCCGCGCTCAACAATATCGGCATCGGCATCAGCCACATGACGCTCTCGCCGATCGGCTATGTGGGGAATGCGGCAAGCCTCAACGAATTCCGGGAGGCCTACCGGCGGCTCAAGCTTTCGGGCGGGCTCTACCAGAACGACACGAGCGGGGTGCGCTTCCTCTCCTCCAACCTGTTCCGCGCCTCGCTGAGGCTGCCGGCCAACATCCCGGACGGGGTGCATATGGTGCGCGCCTATCTCTTCAAGGGCGGGGAGCTGCTTCTGGAACGGGAGCAGCCGTTGCGCGTGGTCAAGACCGGTCTCGAACAGGCGATCACCGATGCGGCGCATAACCGGCCGATCGTCTACGGCATGTTCTGCGTGCTGATCGCCGTCGTCACCGGCTGGGGCGCCAGCCTCCTGTTCCGGAGAGATTGATCACTCCGCCGCCGCGGCCTGCTTTCTGGCAAGCACTTCCTGGTATGCCGCCGTCAGCCGCTCGAAGACGGAAGGCTTCGAGGGATCGGGCTCACCATGCAGGTGCAGGACGCGCAATTCCTCCATGAAATCCTCCCAGAGCGGACGGCCGCCCTTTTCCAGTAGTTCGGCGCGGATGGCGAGCTCCTCCGAAACGGGGAGGAAACGCCGGCCCCAGGCGCCCATTTCCGCAAGCAGCGGCACGAGCTGGATCGCCATCTCGGTCAGGCTGTAAATGGTCTTCTGCTTATGGCTCGGATCGTCCTCGCGGTAGAGCAGGCCCTTTTCGACGAGCCGCTTCAGCCGGTCGGCCAGGATGTTCGAGGCGATCCCCTCATCCGACTTCTGCAAGAGCTCGCGGAAGTGGCGGCGATTGCCGAACATGATGTCGCGGATGACGATGAGGCTCCAGCGATCCCCCAGAACTTCCAGTGTCAGGTTGATCGGGCAGCCCGAGCGATGTGCTTCGTCCATGTCATTCTCCAAAAACCGCTTGCATTATAAAATCAGTTGCCGTAATTTTCAACTGCTTGTATTTTGCAACTGGTTAATGGAGGATGAGGACATGAGAAAGCTGATCGTCTGGAACCTGATGACGCTGGACGGCTATTTCGAAGGCGAGAAACCCTGGGACATCGATTTTCACAATCTCGCCTGGGGGCCGGAGCTGGAGGCCATTTCGGAATCGTTCGATGAAGAAGGTGACCTGCTCGTTTTCGGCCGCAAGACCTATGAGGGCATGGCTGCCTACTGGCCGACAGCGGAGGAGAGCGGCAAAACCAAGGACAGCATGAACAATATCGCGAAGATCGCCGTCTCGCGCACGATGAAGGATGCGGAATGGAACAATACCCGCGTCGTCTCCGATCCGGTTTCCGAGCTCAGGAAGCTGAAGCAGGAAAAGGGCAAGGCGATCTTCATCTTCGGCAGCGCGGAGCTCACGGCCTCGCTGATGAAAGAAGGACTGATCGACGAAATCCGCCTCTGCATCGTGCCGGTCCTGCTTGGCAAGGGCAATCCGCTGTTCAAGACGGCGGAGGAGCGGACGGAATTGAGGCTGATCGATTCCACCACGACCGCCAAGGGCGCGGTGATTCTGCGCTATGAACCGCGCAATCCCTCGTGAACGAGGTGTGTGGCGGCCTTGACGCAGATCAAGGCCGCACAATCATTCTCCTTGGAAACTTGCGTCGACAAGGAGGAGGATGAACATGCCCAAGCACATTCTGATTGCCACGGACGGTTCCCCGCTTTCGACAGGAGCCCTGGAGAAAGCGCTCGACTTCGCCCGCGACATCGGCGCCGAAGCAACGGCGCTGACCGTGATGGAGCCGCTACAGGTCTTCACGGTCAATCCCTCCGGCATGGAGATCGCCTATGCCGAATACGACAAGACCAACAACATCGTTGCCGACGGCATCCTGAAAAAAGCGCGGGAAGAGGCGGAGAAGCGGTCCGTCCCCTACAAGGGCCTCAAGGCGACGCACACGGATCCGGCAAGCGCGATCATCGAGACGGCGGAAAAGGCTGGATGCGACCTGATCGCCATGGCCTCCCATGGGCGTTCCGGCTTCAAGGCCTTCATGCTCGGCAGCGTGGCGATGAAGGTGCTCGCCAACTCCAAGACGCCGGTGCTGATTTATCGGTAGTCTATCCCATCAGGTTGGCATATCTGACGGAATAGATGCGGTCGCGGCCGAGCAGGTGCGCGACCAGGGCTTCCCGGTCGAAGAGGCCGTGCATGGCCTTGTGGCGCAGGTCGAGCCCGCCGGACAACACCCCGAAGGCGGGCATCAGAAGGCGGCTGCCGTCGGTCGCGAAACAGGCGCGGCGGACGGACTTCTCCCGCCGGCGGACGGTGGCGGCGGGATGCAGGTGGCCGGCAATCTCCCCCTTGCCGGAAATCAAGCTCGGCTCGTGCCGGAAAACGAGGCCCCCATAGACGAGCTCGTCGGCGCAGGTACCGGGAAGATCGACCGTTCCGTCCGGATCGTGGTTGCCGTTGATCCAGATCCAGTCGCGGCCGCGCGCCATGGCGGCGATCACCGAGCGCAGCTCGCCGGGCAGATGGGCGGAACCCTTGCGATCATGGAAATTGTCGCCAAGCGAAACGACGATCTTCGGATCGTAACGGTTGACGACGGCCGCGAGGATATTGAGGGTCGCGACGGTGTCATAGGGCGGCAGCAGCATGCCTCTGCGGGCGAAGGCCGCGCCCTTTTCCAGATGCAGATCGGAAACGACGAGCATGCCGGTTTCCGGCAGGTAGAGCCCGCCCAACGGATCGCAAACGGCGACGACGCCGTTCACCACGATCTCTTCCGTGCCGGTGGCTGCTCCCATTGTCTGTGTCCGGGCCGCGAGGCCGAGGCGGTGCATCAATTTCGTTTCTCTCCAATTCGGGACTACAGCCCCTCATCCGCCCTGCCGGGCACCTTCTCCCCGTTCTGACGGGGAGAAGGAAACTTGTCGCACCATCTCGGTTCCCCCTCGCCCCGTTAACGGGGAGAGGGTGCGCCGAGCGAAGCGGAGGCGGGGTGAGGGGCAATGCCGCTCCAAGCCCTTTACGACATAGCCTCCGCGATCAGTTCCTCGGCGGCCTCTTGCAGCACCGCTTCCTGCGCCTCGCCGCCCGGCACCGGCTCCTTGCCGATCTCCAGCATGATGGGGATCGCAAGCGGCGAGACATGATCGAGATCGCGGTGGGTGATGTGCCCCCTGATTCGCCTGAGCATATCGCCTAAGCGGCCGATGTCCAAAAGACCTGACGCCGCATCCCGCCGCGTCGCCTCCAGCAGGATATGGTCCGGCTCGTGGGTGCGCAGCACGTCGTAAATCAGGTCGGTCGAGACCGTCACCTGCCGGCCGGTCTTTTCCTTCCCAGGGTGACGGCGCTCGATCAAGCCGGAAATCACGGCGCAATTGCGGAAGGTGCGCTTGAGCATATAGCTTTCGGCAAGCCATGCCTCCAGATCGTCACCCAGCATATCCTCATCGAAGAGATCGGAGAGCTTGAGCCGGCCGGATTTCACCATCCCGCCGATATCGTTCAGCCCCCAGACGGCAAGCGAATAATCGGTGGCGACGAAGCCGAGCGGGTGAGCGCCAGCCCGCTCCAGCCGGCGGGTGAGCAGCATGCCGAGTGTCTGGTGTGCCAGCCTTCCCTCGAAGCAATAGGCGATCATGAAGAACCGCTTGCCGCGCGGGAAGGTCTCGATCAGCAGCTCATCCTTTTGCGGTAGCAGGGAGCGGTCCTTCTGGATCGCCAGCCAGTCGCGCACCTGATCCGGCAGCGCCTGCCAGCGATCGGGATCGGCGAGCATGCCGCGAACCTGATCCGCCAGATAGGTGGAGAGCGGGAACTTGCCGCCCGCATAGGCGGGAATTTTCGGATCGAGCGAGAAGGCGTTGGATACGAGACATTCGTTCTCCCGGATACCTTCGAAGCGCAGCACCTTGCCGGCGAAGAGGAAGGTATCGCCCTGCACGAGCTGTTCGAGGAAATATTCCTCGACCTTGCCGAGCGAGAGGCCTCCACGGCCAAGCGTGCCCCTGGCATTGCGCCTGACCAATCGCACATTGAGCTCGGTCGCCTCCACGATCGTTCCGAGATTGAGGCGGTATTGCTGCGCCACCTGCGGATTGGAGACACGCCAGAGCCCTTCCTTCGTCTTCCTGATCTTGGCGTAGCGCTCGTAGGAACGCAGCGCATAGCCGCCGGTCGCGACGAAATCGACGATGCGCTCGAAGGTTTCCCAGGAAAGGCCGGCATAGGGCGAGGCGGAGGTTATCTCGTCATAGAGCTGGAGGGCATCGAAGGGCTCGGCGCAAGCCATGCCGAGCACGTGCTGAGCGAGCACATCGAGAGCGCCCTCCCCGACCGGCGGCGTATCCTGCGCGCCGAGATAGTTGGCATCGAGCGCCGCCTGGCACTCCATCACCTCGAAACGGTTGGCGGGCACCAGAATCGCCTTCGAGGGCTCGTCCATGCGGTGATTGGCGCGGCCGATGCGCTGGGCAAGGCGCGACGCTCCTTTCGGCGCGCCGACATGCACGACGAGGTCGACATCGCCCCAATCCATGCCGAGATCGAGCGTCGATGTGGCGACGACCGCGCGCAGCCGGTTGGCGGCCATGGCGGCCTCAACCTTCCGCCGCTGGCCGGCATCGAGCGAGCCGTGATGCAGGGCAATCGGCAGATTGTCTTCGTTGACGGTCCAGAGCGTCTGGAACAGAAGCTCGGCCTGGAAGCGCGTGTTGACGAAAATCAGCGTCGTCTTGTGGCGCCTGATCTCCTCGTAGATTTCCGGGATCGCATAGGTCGAGACATGGCCGGACCAGGGGATATGAGCCTGGGTGCGGAGGATCGAGATATCGGGCGCGGCACCGCCCGTGACATGCACCAGCCCGGCCGGCGGCGCGGGGTGTTCGCCCTCTCGCCCCCCTTGGGACACGAGCCATTTCTGCAGGTCCATGGGATCGGCCACCGTGGCCGAGAGCCCGATGGTGCGCATGTGCGGCGCGTGGCGGCGGATGCGGGCGAGCCCCAGCGACAGGAGGTGGCCGCGCTTCGAGGTGACGAGCGAGTGCAGCTCATCCAGCACCACGTATTTGAGATCCTTGAAGAAGCGCTCCGCCTCCCTGTTGGCGAGCAGCAGCGCCACCTGCTCGGGCGTCGTGAGAAGAATATCGGGCGGGTTCAGCCGCTGGCGCTGGCGCTTGGCCTGCGGCGTATCTCCGGTACGGTTTTCGATGGTGACGGATAAGCCCATTTCGGAGACGGGCTTCGTGAGGTTGCGCTCGATATCGACCGCCAGCGCCTTCAGCGGAGAGATGTAGAGCGTGTGGATGCCGGTGAAGGCCGAGCCCGGTGGGATTTTTCCGCGCCGCGTCAGATCGGTGAGCGAGGGCAGGAAGCCGGCAAGCGTCTTGCCGGCGCCCGTCGGCGCGATCAGCAGCATGTTCTCGCCGGCCTTCTCACCCCCTTGGGCCCGGGCAAGGAGTTCCAACTGATGGGCGCGGGGCTGCCAGCCCTTCTCGGCGAACCAGTTCAGGAACGGCCGGGGCAGAAGCGCGGCATCACGGCCGGAGGTTTGGGTTTCAGCAATATCCACGAGGGCCAAGATAAGCGGTAGCGCGAGAAAAAGAAGCCTGATTGACAGCATCGCAGAATCATGGATAAAAATTATCCGTGATTAGGAGAGAACGATGAAACTCGGCGACGGCGTCGAACAAGCGATCCACAGCGTCACCATGCTTTCCACGCTTTCGGAAGGCGGCGTGCTTTCGGCGGCGGCGCTGGCGGAATTCCACGGCCTTTCGACGAGCTATCTTCTGAAACATCTGCAGGCGCTTTCCGGCGCCGGATTGCTGGACACCGTGCCGGGGCCGAAGGGCGGCTACAGGCTGGCGAAACCGCCGGAGAAAATAACGCTGCTCGATATCGTGCTGGCGGTCGAAGGCCCGGCGCCCGCCTTCCGCTGCGCGGAGATACGCCGGCGCGGACCGAACCCACTGCCGGGGCGGTATACGGCAAAACCATGCGGCATCAACGCCGCGATGCTGCGGGCCGAAAAGGCCTATCGCGCCGAACTCGCCAAGGTATCGATCGCCGACATCATGGCGGACCTGAATGCATTCGACGACGGCGCTATCGCCGCCCGCGGATGCGCCTTCCTCGAAATCCATGAACGCAAGACAGCCCGGTAGACGGGCGCAACCAAGGAGAAGAGCATGCAGCAACGTTTGAATTTCTTCACGGCCTCGCCGGAGTCCTATGAAGCCGTCAAGGCTCTGGAGATCTACGTGCAGCAATGTGGGATCGAGCGCCGCTTCATCCACCTCATCAAGCTGCGCGCCTCGATCATCAACCACTGCGCCTACTGCATCGACATGCATGTCAAGGAAAGCCGGCATGACGGGCTTTCGGAACAGTGGATCAACCTGATGAGCGCCTGGGAGGAGTCACCGATCTACGACGAGAAGGAACGTGCGCTGCTCGCCTGGGTGGACGCAGTCACCCGCGTTGCCGATACCCACGTGCCGGACAGCGTCTATGAAGGGCTGAAAGCCCATTTCACGGACGAGGAAATGGTCAAGTTCACGGTGGCGATCGGCGTCATCAATGTCTGGAACCGGCTCTGCGTCGGCTTCCGCGCAATGCATCCGATCGACAAGCCGGCCAAAGCAGCCTGACCGTCAGACTTCGATCACCGCACGACGATATAACGGTCTGAGCGGTGATTGATGGCGAGGAACAGGTTGAGGACGACGGCGCCCACCACGGACCAGAGAACGGTGGTGGGCGAAACCACCGCAAAGGCCGAGATCATCACGAAGAGATCGAAGGCGAGCTGGACGAGCCCCGCCTGGATGCCGAAGCGATCCTGGATGTAGATCGCCAGGATGCCGACGCCGCCGAGGCTCGCCCGGTGGCGATAGAGCGCCAGCAGGCCGTAGCCGAGAAGAAGACCGCCGAGCAGCGCCGCCCAGAAGGGGTTGAGGTAGTCGATCAGGAAGAAGCGGCTTTCCATTTCCGTGATGACCGAGACGAGGCCGATGGCGATGAAGGTCTTCAACGAAAAGGCCCAGCCGAGGCGGCGGAAGGAGAGATAGTAGAACGGCAGGTTGACGATGAAGAACAAGAGGCCGAACGATATGCCCGACGCGTAATGCAGCAGGAAGGCGACGCCCGCCGTGCCGCCCGTCAACAGGCCGACATGGTTCAGGAAATAGAAGCCGAGGGCGGCGACCAGGGCGCCGGTGAGGAGCCCCTGGCTATCTTCAAGATATGTGTGCTGCGAAGGATCGGCACTATAAAAACCGAAACTTCGCTTCTGCACCTCAGCCCGCTGTTGCAATCCCGTATTTCCTTGTCGCCTCGATGAATATTGCGCTGCAATATAATCTTCATCAAGCGAGTTCAACGGCCTTGAAGGATCGATGCCGCGGCGGCCTGCTTTTTCGGCGACTTCGGCGACTTCGGCGACGGCTTAGCCGGGCGTCAGAATATCTGCCATCGGATTGTGCTGCATCATCTCGCCTTGCAGCCGGTCATGCGCGGCGTTCACGGGATCGATACCATCCTTGTAAGGTCCGACGGTGAGACGACCCGGCCGTTCGCCGAAGGGCAGCGAGGCAAGCTCGATCACGGCTTCGGAAACTTCCCGGGGATCGAGGCTGCGGTCGGGCTCGAGACCTCCAAGCATCGCTTCGATGTGCCGCGCATAGAGATCGCGTTTCGCCTGTCCGGCCGGACCGAGGCGAGCCAGCATCTCTTCCCAATAGCGTATCGCATTTTCCTGAAGCCGCGTCGGATAAGCCCCCGCCGGCTGGACGATCGAAACCTCGATATTCGAGGCCGCCACTTCGTAGGCAAGCGCGTCGGCCGCCGCCTCCACCGCCAGCTTGGAGGCACAGTAACCGCCCAGCATCGGATCGATCGCGCGCCCGAGCGCACTCGACATCTGAATGATGGCTCCCCGGCCCTGTTCGCGCATATGGGGCACGACGGCCCGGTACATCCTGAGCGCCCCACCGAGGTTCGTTTCGATGTTCGAGGCGAAATCGGCCGGCGTTTGCAGTTCGACGGGTCCGGGCACGACGATGCCAGCATTGCTCACCAGAATGTCGATGCGTCCGGCGTTTGCGATCGCGCGCGCCACGCCTTCGCTGACCGATCGGTCATCCAGCACGTCGATCTCCAGCACATCGATGGTCACGTCATCGCCGGAAAGCGCCCGCAACTCTCCGGCGGCCGGAGCATTCCGGCCCTCCATTTCGCGCATGGTGGCAATCACATATGCGCCTTTCCGCGCGAAGCCCTCCGCCATCAGCCTGCCGAAGCCGGAACTGGTCCCGGTGATCAGCACGACGGGCCGCTCACCGGCCGGTGCCTGAGCCCAGCCGTTGCCGGTCATGGCAAGGGCAGCGACGGCGGCACTGCCCGCAAGCATCGACCGGCGCGAGATGTTCATCCTGTCCAGCATGGTCACACTCCTCTGTTCCGAAAGGTCTCTTCGGAAACAGAATGGCGTTCGCGCGCTCGTTGTGGTAGTCAGGACAATTGCAAATAACTGTCTTGGCTATAACAACAATGGCTCTCGACCTGAACCACATCGCGCTCTTCGCCAAGGTGGTGGAGACGGGCAGCTTTTCCGCCGCCGCACGCGCGATCGGCATGCCGAAGGCTACGCTCAGCCGCAAGATCGCGCAGCTCGAGGCCGCGCTCGACGCACGGCTTCTGCAGCGCACGACACGGCGCGTCACGCTGACCGCCCTTGGCCGCGCCTATTACGAGGATGCGATTGCCGGACTATCCAGCATCGAAAGGGCCAGAGAAAGAATTGCCGCCGCTCAGGCCGAGCCCGCCGGCATGCTGCGGATTGCCGCGCCCGTGGGCTTCGGTACGCGCAAGCTGATGCGGTGGATCGCGGAATTCCTGCAGAACCACGAGAAGGTGAAGATCGAACTGAAGCTGACGGACGATCCCGTGGACTTGATCGGCGAAGGCTTCGATCTCGCCTTTCGCACTGGTCGGCTGCCCGATTCAAGCCTGATCACGCGCCGGCTGGGCACCAGCCGGCTGGCTCTTGTGGCCAGTCCCGGCTATCTCGCCCGGCGCGGCCGTCCCGACCGTCTCGAAGACCTAAAAGACCACGATTGCGTGGCCTTCGGCCCCACGCTCGACAACGAGGTGTGGCGCCTCAAGGGGCCGGATGGCTGGCGAGAGGTCGCGGTACGGGCTCGCATCGCTGTCGACGGCTCCTATGCCGAGGTCCAGGCAGCGCTCGCAGGGCTCGGCATCGCATTGCTGCCGCTGGCACTCATCCGCCACGATCTGGAGGCCGGCGCGCTCGAACAGGTCCTGCCCGACTACGGCGTTGACGGCGGCTCGATGAACATCATTTATCCCAGCAACCGGCACATGCCGGCGGCTTTACGGGTATTTCTCGATTTCGTCATCGCGCAGGCCGGTTCGCCCTCGGAGCAAGTTCCGGCGGCGGCCGAGTGACGAGATAGGAAAAAGAAAGCGGAAAACCGCCAACTCAAACCTTACGGCGCGACAGAAACAGAATACCGCGAATGGGTTTTCCGGCGTCGGTGCGAATGACGGTCTTTTCCAGCGCCAGAAGGGAGAGGCCGTAACGCTCGAGGAGAGCGCGGATATAGGTTTCCGAGTGCGCATAGCGCAGCGAGTCCCGCAGGGTGAAACCCTCCCCTGCCTCTTCCACCGAGAAGGCGAAGAGCCCTCCCGGCGCCAGCAGTTCAATCACGAGCGGGAACACCGTTTCGAGAGAGCCGAGATACATCAGCACGTCGGCGGCCGAGACGAGATCGGCGCGCTGGGCGGCAAGCCCTTCTGCAAACAATCCCGATCCTTCCGCGGGCAGGCTCAGGTCCGCCTGGCCGAGATGATCGTAAAACCCCTTCGCTTCCGCCTTGGCCAGCATGTTCGCCGAAAGATCGAAACCTTCGAGCCGCCCGGCCGATGCACGGATCTCCTCGCCGAAGAGCCCGGTGCCGCAGCCGAGGTCCACCACCAGGCGGAACGGGCCATGCGGGCTGACCAGCGCGGCGAGCTTCGGCGGAACGCTGTAGTCGAGCTTTTCGACAAGGGCCGTATCGAAGCGGTCGGCATAATCGTCGAAGAGACCCTCCACGTAACGGCTCGGGGGTGTGACGGGAACCTCCTCCGCGCCGAGAAGCGCGAGCTTCAGCGTGGCACCGAAGACATCCTCGGGATCGAGGGAGAGCGCCTGGCGGAAGGCCGCAACGGCGCCCGTCTTCAGGTCTGCCTTTTCCCGGTATTCGCCGAGCCGGAACCAGCCGGCCGCCCAGCCGGGCGCCAGTTCGAGCGCCTGCTCCATCAATTCCGCCGCAGCCGGCGCATCACCGCCCTCGTCGAGCATGCGGGCATAATCGGCGCGGCGATCGGCGATGACATCGCCGGAGGAAAACTGATTGGGCGTCATGCGCGTTCCAGAAGAAGGGTGCGGGTTCTTGGCCGAAGCCACAAAAAAACTCAAGTTCTATCTGAGGTGGGGCTCGAAATGCTTGCGGCGCGGGAAAGCCGTGATTATCTGGCTTTCAGGCAATTCGGAGAAGGAAGAGCATGTCGGACCCGGTGAACAGGTTTCTCGGAGATACCCCTGGACGGACCATCATCAAGCTGATCGTGGTATGCCTGATCGTGGGCTTCGTGCTGGCGTTTTTCGGCTTCACGCCGGACAATATCGTCGACAGCATCCGCTATTGGTTCCTGGACCTCTGGTATAACGGCTTCAGGGCGCTGGGACGGGTCGGCAACTATCTGGTGCTGGGCGCGGTCATCGTCATCCCGATCTTCCTCATCCTGCGTCTCCTGAGCTACCGCCGCTAACCATGAGCCATATCCTGACACCTTCCCGGCGGGGTTTCCTCGTGCTTTCCGGCATGGGCCTGCTGCTTTCCGGCTGCTCCGCCACCAGGGTGCTGACGCCCACGCCCGGCGCCGAGGACGAAACGACGGCGGCCCTTCCCATGGTCAACAGGGTTCGCCAGGGAAGCGGGCTTGCAAGCCTTTCTCCTAATACTCCAGCCCGAAAGGCCGCGGTCCAGCAGGCCATGCGCATGGCCAAGGCCAACGAGATGAAGCACCTGATCGGCTTCGGCGACGATTTTGGCGGAAGGATGAAGCGCAACGGCGTGGCGCTGCCGGCGGCCGAAAACATCGCGGCAGGCCAGACGAGCGTGGAAGCCGCCGTGCAGGCCTGGATCGATTCGCCGAGCCACCTGAAGAACATGCTCGGCGGCGGCTATCGGGGCCTCGGCGTCGCGGTCGCCCGCGCCTCGCCGGCATCGGAGCCCTATTGGGCCATGGTGCTTTCGGCTTAGAGCTTCTCGCCCGCCCAGCGATCCACGGCAGTGTCGCGCAGGTCCCGGATGGAGGAGACCTTCTCCGCATCGAGAAGGCGGGGAAGCCCGCGCAATATCCTGGCCGGAAGCCCCGGCCCTTCATAGACCATGCAGGAATAGAGCTGCACCAGATCGGCCCCGGCCCGGATCTTTTCCAGCACATCCTCGGCGCTGCCGACGCCACCGACGCCGACGATCGGCAAGGCGGGGCCGACGCGCTTGCGCATCTTCGCAAGGACGGCCGTCGAGCGCTTGAAGAGCGGCGCGCCGGACAGGCCTCCCGCCTCGCCCGCCTGAGCGCGGTCGCTCAAGCCATCTCGGGAAAGAGTCGTATTGGAAACGATGAGCCCATCCAGAGGGTGATCCAGCGCTTCCGCCGCCACATCGTCCAGCCCTTCCTCGGCAAGATCGGGCGCGATCTTCAGGAAGACTGGCACGGAGCGGCCGTGACGCACGGCCTCTTCAGCGCGGGCCGCAAGCACGGCTTCCAGCAGACCGCGGAGGCTTTCGCGCGCCTGCAGGTCGCGCAGGCCGGGCGTATTGGGCGAGGAGATGTTGACGGTGAAATAGGTGGCCACCGCATAGAACTTGCGGATGCCGAGGACGTAATCGGCGACGCGATCGGCACTGTCCTTGTTGGCGCCGATGTTGACGCCGACCACGCCGGGCGCATTGCGCCGGGCGGACAGCCGGGCCAAGGCCGCGTCATGGCCCTCATTGTTGAAGCCGAGCCGGTTGATGACGGCGCGATCGGCCGTCAGGCGGAAAATCCGCGGCTTGTCGTTGCCCGCCTGCGGTTTCGGCGTCACCGTGCCGATTTCGGCAAAGCCGAAGCCGAGCTTCAAGAGCGCATCCGGCACTTCGGCGTTCTTGTCGTAGCCGGCAGCCATGCCGAGCGGATTTTCGAAGCGGATACCGGCAATCGTCTGGGCAAGACGGGGATCGCGCGGCACCCGGCAGGCCGGCACGACGCCGGATTTCAGCGCGGCGATGGAAAGGCCGTGGGCCGTTTCCGGATCGAAGAGGAAGAGCCCCTGCCGGGCAAGATCGGAGAAGCGGCCGATCATGGCATGATCTCCGGAAAGGCGTGCTGGCCATCGACGCCGAGACGCAGCGGCATTTCCCAGAGCACGGCCGAAAGCGGCAGGTTTCCATAAAGATGCGGGAAAAGATCGCCGCCGCGCGAGGGTTCGAATTTCAGCGCTTCTCCGAGGCGGTCTCCTTCGATCGCGACGAGGAGAAGACCGGTGGCGCCGGAAAAATGCAGCCTTGCCGTCTCCCTTGCCTGCGAGGAGGTCGAGAAGTGGATATAGCCGTCGCGCAAATCGATTTCCGCGCCTTCGAACACGCCTTTTTGCCGGGCTTCCTGCCAGAGCATTTCCGGCACGATCTTGTACACTATATTCGTCATATCAGGCTCTCGGAGCGGGAGTAGACTGGTGGGGCTTGTCGGCAGCGGTTTGCCGCAAAGACCGGCGCTTGTCCACCGGGGTCAAGAGGATCACGACATGAAAAGACCGGCATTCACGACAAAAGCGCTTCTCATGGGAGCCCTCCTTCTGCCGGGCACCGGCCTTGCCCAGGAGGCGCCGGAAACACGTTTCCGGCTGGAGAAAACGGAAAACGGCGGCTTCGTGCGACTCGACACCGAAACCGGCGCGATGACGCTCTGCCGCGACGAAGGCGGAAACCTCACCTGCCGCATGGCGGCGGACGAGCGGGCAGCCTATGAGCGGGAGCTGGAGCTTCTCGAAAAACGGGTGGCGGCGCTGGAGCAGAAGGGCGCCAATCCGCCGGCCAGCCGGGTGCCCGGCGAAGAAGAGATCGAGCAGACGCTCTCCATCATGGAACGGTTCATGCGGCGCTTCATGGCGATCGTCCAGGACTTCACCAGCGAGCGGAATGCTCAAGAACCGCAGCCGAACCGGACCTGATTTCCCGCTCTTGTCTCGGCGGGCGGAGAGGGTTACAAATTCTTTATGCGGCTAACCGCAAGGAATTAGCACGACTATGCTCTTGGGAGGGGGCGTGGGAATGCAGACACTCACTATCATCATCGCAGACGACCATCCTCTTTTTCGCGGCGCGCTGAGCCAGGCGGTGCAGGGCATTGCCGAGCGTCAGGTCATCATCGAGGCGGGAGACTTCGAGGCGGCGCGGCAGGCGGCAGCGGAAAACCCGGACGCCGACCTGATGCTGCTCGATCTCGCAATGCCCGGCGTCAGCGGCTTTTCCGGCCTGATGTCGCTCCGGGCGGAGTTTTCCAGCCTGCCGATCGTGATCGTTTCGGCAAGCGACGACGGCAGCACGATCCGCCGGGCGCTGGAGCTCGGCGCTTCGGGCTTCATTTCCAAATCCTCGGGCCTCGACGATATCCGCGCCGGCATCCAGGCGGTGCTGGAGGGCGATATCTGGGCGCCGAAATGCGATCTCTCCGTTTCCGAGGAAGATGCGGGGCTCACCGAAATCATCGACCGGCTGAAGACGCTGACGCCTCAGCAGAGCCGCGTGCTCACCATGTTGGGCGAAGGGCTGCTCAACAAGCAGATCGCCTATGAGCTCGGGGTATCGGAAGCCACGATCAAGGCCCATGTCTCGGCGATCCTTCTGAAGCTCAATGTCGACAGCCGCACGCAGGCCGTCATCAAGCTCGGCAAGATCAACATGGCGCTGGTGGCCTAAAACCGATCGACTTTCAGAGTCCGAAGTGGAGAGGATTTTATTCCTCTCCCGTCTTTACGCGCAATTCCGGTTTGGATAATATCCAAGGTAAATAAAGGATGACCGAGGCATCCCCGCACCAGGCTGCGGGTACATGACCGACGGACAAGTCCCGTCCGCGGTTTTCGGCCGTGAACAGGCGCGCGGGAAGGTCCCCGCACCGGAGCGCGATGATGATGCTGAAACATGAGGATATCTGGAAGACGATCGACCTGCTTGCCGAACGTCATCAGCTCACTCCCTCGGGCTTGGCGCGGCGTGCCGGTCTCGACCCGACCTCGTTCAACAAATCGAAGCGGTTCGGCACGGATGGCCGGCTGCGCTGGCCATCGACCGAGTCCATCTCGAAGGTGCTGGACGCCACCGGCACCACCATGGAGCAGTTCACCGGCTATCTCACTTCCGCATCGGGACGTTCGCGAATTCCGGAAGGCGCCTTCCCGCCGCAGAGGAGCGCGATCCCCCTGCTTGGCTTCGCCCAGGCGGGAGCCGGCGGTTTTTTCGACGATGGCGGCTTTCCCGCCGGACAGGGCTGGGACGTGGTTGAATTTCCCGCGGCTCCCTCCCACAAGACCGGCGTCTACGCGCTGGAGGTACAGGGGGATTCGATGATGCCGCTCTACCGGGACGGCGATGTGCTCATCATCGATCCGGGCGCGCAGGTGCGGCGCGGCGACCGCGTGGTCGTCAAGACGCGCGAGGGCGAGGTTATGGCGAAAATCCTCATGCGGCAGAGCGCGCGCGCGATCGAACTCACATCGCTCAATTCCGAGCATCCAAACCGCAGCTTCGACATGACCGAGGTGGAGTGGGTGGCCCGGATCATATGGGCGAGCCAGTGACGTGAGTAGCGAGTAGTGGGTAGTGAGTAGTGAGTAGTGAGTAGTGAGTAGTGAGTAGTGAGTAGGATTAATTTCCTGCTCCGGCTCGGTTAATAAAGTCCGTAAGGGAAATAGCGCAGGTAAATCTCCTGCAATCGGCCATTGCGCGACAGGGTTGCAAGGGCATGATCGAAGGCCAGCGCGAGATCGGGCTCGTTCCCGCGCAGCATGACCGTAAGCCCTTCGCCTAGGAACTTCTCCGACATATAGGGCCCATCGAACAGGGCACAGCAGTTTTCGGAAGCCTCGCCGACCACCCAGAAGGGCAATCTCAAGCCATCGGAAAAGACCGCATCGACCCGGCCTGCCTTCAGGGCGGCAAGCATGGCCTCGTTGGTCTCGAAGGGTGTCGCGACCAGCTTCGGGAAGAAGGCTTTCAGCATCAGTTCATGGGCGGTATCCTTCACGACCCCCACAGGCCTGCCCGCAAGAGCGGCGGCAGTCTCACCCTCGATCCGGGCCGAACGATTGCGGGCAAAGCGCGCCGGAACCGTGATGTAGGGCCGGGAAAAGGCGAAGCGGCTGCGCCGTTCCGGGGTGATCGCGATGCCCGCCATCACCGCTTCGCCGCCCCCTTCCTCCAGCGTCTTTTCCAGCTCCTCGAAGGGCAGAGCCTGGATCTGGCACTTGGCTTCGATCTTCAGTTCCGCGCAGATTTCGCGGGCGAGATCCACGTGAAAGCCGGAAAGCCGGCCATTCTGATCGGCAAAATTGAAGGGCGGGAAATCGACGGTGGTCAGGATCCGCACCCGCATGACGGTCGAGAGGTCCGGGCGGGCCAATCGCTCACGCGCGTCGAACAGGACGGGCAGATTGCCGGCTACCTGGCCGAGTGCGGCAACGGGCAAAATCGCCAGCGCCGAAAGGCACAGTAAAAACTTCAATAACCCCCGTGTTCCCAGGGGTGAAACCATAACGTGCATCTCTATGATCCGAAACGGGACAGGCGGCCTCTATGGCCAGGGGTTTATCAGAGTCATGCGTATAGGGGAATATTCTCAGGCATTTCGGCCGTCGCGCCGCCACGAGTTCAGCATCCCCACGCACAAAAAGAACATCGCGACAGCGCCCGCCGCCGATGAGGGCGCAGTGCTTGCGGCGCTCGGCTTTTCGAAACCACTGATCGCGACGCTGCGCGAAAGAGCGCGGCGCAATGGAACGACACTTGAGACCGAGCTGCTGAGCGACGGCCAGGTGAGCGAGGAGGCTTATTACGGCGCGGTCGCGCGGCTGCTTCGCCTTCCCTTCCTGCCGGAACTGGACCCCGAATGCGTCCGCGACATGCCCTGGCAGGATTCGCAATTGCGCGAGCCCCGGCAAATCCGGCTCGAGCACGCGTCCCGCTCGCCGGAGATCGCGATCGTTCCCGAAGCCGCGAAGCTCGCCACTCTTGCCGGCATGCTGGACGCCATGCCCGACCTGCGGTCGGGCATGGTGGTGACGGGACGGCGGGCGGTAAGGCAGGCGGTTTGGGCAGCCGGCGCGAAGCGCCGCGTGCGCGCCGTGGTTTCAGGCCTTTTTGATGATTCTCCCGGCCTCTCGGCACGGATCGTGATCTCCGGCCGGCAGGGTTTCTGGTGCGGCGTGGTGCTCTTCACCCTGCTTGCGGCGCTCGCCATCATCCCCTCCCCGACCCTGCTCGCGCTGCATGTGACCGCCACCTTTCTCTATTTCGCTCTGCTCCTGCTTCGGCTCGGCACTTTCCTTTTACATTTCCGCCTGAAGGCGCCGAAGGAGGAGCCTGCCCCAGACGGCCCGGTGCCCGTTTACACCGTGATGGTGGCGCTCTATCGCGAGGCGGCGGTCGCCGAACAACTGGCCGGAGTTCTCAAGCGGCTCGATTGGCCGGCATCCAAGCTCGATATCAAGCTGGTCTGCGAGGCTGACGACCGGGAAACGATCGAGGCCCTGAAGGCGCAGGCGCTCGGCCCGCAATTCGAGATCGTCGAGGTGCCGGATTTCGGCCCCCGCACCAAGCCCAAGGCGCTTTCCTATGCGCTGAGCGGCGCCCGCGGCGAATTCCTGGCGATCTACGACGCGGAGGACCGGCCGCATCCCAAGCAATTGCGGGAGGCCTATGCCCGCTTCCGCAATTCTCCCGATGAGGTCGCCTGCCTGCAATCACCGCTCATCATCAGCAATATCGAGCAATCGCCGATCTCCGCCCTGTTCGCGATGGAATATGCCTCGCATTTCCGCGCGACATTGCCCGTTCTTGCGAATTTCCGCTTGCCGCTTCCCCTCGGCGGCACATCCAACCATTTCCGGACCCGTATCCTCAAGGCGGCGGGCGGCTGGGACCCGTTCAACGTCACGGAAGACGCCGATCTCGGCATGCGGCTCTACCGTCTTGGATACCGGACCGAGACGCTGAAGCGGCAGACACTCGAAGACGCGCCGACAGGCTGGCGCGTCTGGACCGGTCAGAGGACCCGCTGGTACAAGGGCTGGCTGCAGACCTGGCTGGTGATGATGCGCGATCCGCGCCGATCGGCGCGCGAAATGGGCCTTGCAGCCTTCATGACCTTCCACATGCTCATCGGCGGAATGCTGCTTTCCGCGCTGATCCATCCCTCGATCGTGCTGCTCGTGACGAGCGGGATCATACATATCTTCCAGGCGGAGGAAGAGCTGTCCCCTCTCCGGCTCACGCTTCTTGCCATGGACTTCATGAACATCGTGGGCAGCTATCTTGTCTTCCTGGGGCTCGGCTACTTCCCCATGATCCCGCATGAAAGACAGCTTATCGGGCGGCGCTGGCTCGTCATGCCGCTTTACTGGCTGATGGTATCCTATGCGGCATGGCGCGCCGTGGCGGAGCTGCGCTCCAAGCCCTTCTTCTGGAACAAGACGCCGCATGCGCCGACCGCTCCCGCGAGAAGCGGTTAGACGCGGAACATTTTCATACCTCCGAGGTCAGGTAAGGCGGGTCAACCACGGAGGAGAAGATGCATATCTATCATCGCTACAGGCAAGGCCTGCCCGAGCCCGGCTCGCTCATCATCAAGCTCTATCATTCCGGCGAGGAAATCCGCGGCTTCATCCGCAAGGTCGCCGATCCCGCCGAGGACGATACGATCTTTCCGGGCGAGGAGATGGCCCCCGAGACCGCGCTGCGCATGGCGGAAAACAAGAACCGCGGAGCGGACAGGCACCCGATCTTCATCGAGCTGTCGGAAGGCGTGGAGTGGAACCCCGCCTGGGGAATGCTCGCGTGAAAGAGTGGCGGACGGTCAAAACTTCCCCGCAAGCCAGGATTTGCGCCGCGCTGGAAGCTGGCTGAAATGTATGGAAATGGAGCGGGTGAAGGGAATCGAACCCTCGTCGTAAGCTTGGGAAGCTTCTGCTCTACCATTGAGCTACACCCGCCTCTCAAGCGCCAGACTTCCAACAGTTGGCGCGCTCTGTCAAGGGTCAGGGAGCAGGCCAAGGGACAGACCAGGGATCAGGCGCGGAAATGCTTCGAGAGCTTCAGGCCCTGCGCCTGGTAGTTGGAACCGAGGCCGGCGCCGTAAAGCCCTTCGGGCTTTTCCAGCATGTGCTCGTAGACGAGACGCCCGACGATCTGGCCGTCTTCCAGGATGAACGGCACTTCATGGCTGCGGACTTCCAGCACGGCGCGGCTGCCGCGGCCGCCGGCGGCCTCATGGCCGAAACCGGGGTCGAAGAAGCCGGCATAATGCACGCGGAATTCGCCCACCAGCGGGTCGAAGGGGGTCATCTCGGCCGCGTAGAGCGGCGGGACGTGCACGGCTTCCCGCGAGACGAGAATGTAGAACTCGTCCGGATCGAGGATCAGCTCGTTGCGGCCGCGGCTATAAAGCGGCTCCCAGAAATCGAAGATATCGTGCTCGCCCTTCTTGTCGACATCGACGACGGCCGTGTGGTGCTTGCCGCGATAGCCGATCAACCCTTCCCTATCACCGGTGAGATCGATCGACAGCGCGATCCCCCCGCCGCTGACGTTCGGCTGCTTGGCGGCGACCAGCGTCTCTTCCCGATGAAGCTTGAGAAGCTCCGGTTCGCCGAGAAGCGCATTGCCGACGCGAAAGCGGATCTGCGACAGACGCGAGCCGCGGCGCACGACGATCGGGAAAGTGCGCGGGCTGATCTCGAGATAGAGCGGGCCGGAATAGCCGGCGGGGATCTTGTCGAATTCCTGCGCGTAATCGGTGATGACGCGGGTGAAGATATCGAGGCGGCCGGTGGAGCTCTTCGGGTTTGCGGAAGCGGACATATCCTGCGGCAGGTCGAGCCGCTCCATCAGCGGCACGATGTAGACGCAGCCCGTCTCCAGCACCGCGCCCTCGGAAAGATCGACCACATGCAG
This sequence comes from Rhizobium sp. LC145, assembly GCF_001005825.1. GTDB lineage: Bacteria > Pseudomonadota > Alphaproteobacteria > Rhizobiales > Rhizobiaceae > Neorhizobium. The sequence continues at coordinate 486,047 of NZ_LBHV01000003.1, read as the reverse complement.
CTTCAGCCGGTCGAGCTTGTCGGCCACCAGATGGTCCGGGCCGGGCATGAAGCTCGCACGCACGCGGAAGGCCTTTGCGCCCAAGCGCAGGTCGAGGCTCGCGGGCTGGATCTGGTCGCGATCCAGTTCCTTCTCCGACGTGAGGCGTCCCGTTTCGAACAGCGCCGCGATCGCGCGGTCAGCCAGAATTCCCGTGGTTCTCGTCATGCCTTCTTTCCTATGCTGCCGGACAAAACCAAATAGATGCCATTGACGCAAGCCAAGAGCAGGCGTATGGCAGCTTTATCCCGTGGTGATTTGGCCGGTCGGCTTGCAGCCACGTAAAACAAGTGGCTAAAGAGACCGGGTTGATGGAAACCGGTCTGCTTTCGCGGCCGGTTTTTTTGTTGTTTGAAGGTGGGAAAAAGCATGAGCAAGCCGTCCAATTCCTGGCGCCCCGCAACTCAACTCGTTCACGGTGGCACGCTGCGCTCGCAATATGGCGAGATGTCGGAAGCGATCTACCTTACGCAGGGCTTCGTCTACGAGAACTCCGAAGCGGCGGAAGCCCGCTTCAAGGGAGAGACCGACGGCTTCATCTACGCCCGCTACGGCAGCCCTACCAACGACATGTTCGAGAAGCGCATGTGCATGCTGGAAGGCGCGGAAGATGCCCGCGCCACCGCCTCCGGCATGGCCGCCGTCTCGGCCGCCATCCTCTGCCAGCTCAAGGCGGGCGACCACATCGTGGCGGCGCGGGCGCTGTTCGGTTCCTGCCGCTGGGTGGTCGAGACGCTCGCCCCCAAATACGGCATCGAATGCACGCTGGTCGATGGCCGCGATCTCGGGAACTGGGAAAGGGCGATCCAGAAGAACACCAAGGTCTTCTTCCTCGAGAGCCCGACCAACCCCACCCTGGAAGTGATCGATATCGCGGGTGTCGCCAAGCTCGCCAATCAGATCGGCGCCAAGGTGGTGGTGGACAACGTCTTCGCGACCCCTCTCTTCCAGCGGCCGCTGGAGCTCGGCGCCCATGTGGTCGTCTATTCGGCGACGAAGCATATCGACGGCCAGGGCCGCTGCCTCGGCGGCGTCGTGCTTTCCGACAAGGCCTGGATCGACGAGCACCTGCACGATTATTTCCGCCATACCGGGCCGGCCATGTCGCCGTTCAATGCCTGGACGCTTCTGAAAGGCGTCGAGACGCTGCCGCTTCGGGTCAAGCAGCAGACGGAGAACGCCGCGAAGATCGCCGATTTCCTGGCCGAGCAGAAGCAGGTGGCGCAAGTCACCTATCCGGGCCGCAAGGACCATCCGCAGGCAGATATCATCGCCAGGCAGATGACGGGCGGTTCCACGCTCATCTGCTTCGAGCTCAAGGGCGGCAAGGAGGCGGCCTTCGCGCTCCAGAACGCGCTGAAGGTGGCGACGATCTCCAACAATCTCGGCGATACGCGCAGCCTGATCACCCATCCGGCCACCACGACGCACAAGAACCTCAGCGACGAGGCCCGCGCCGAACTCGGCATCTCGGCGGGCACGGTGCGCCTTTCGGCGGGCATTGAGGACACGCAGGACCTGATCGAGGATTTCGCCCAGGCGCTTGCCAAAATCCCGGCCTGACCGGGGCAATGATATCGGGAGAGTAAGCGCATCACCCCGCGTTAACTCTCCCGGTTATCAACAACGACAGAACGGCGGCGCGCCACCCGCGAGTTTTATTGACGTTCCATCGCTCTTGCGGGATACCAGAAGCACGAGCATTCGAGGTTTCGCATGTATCGCGCCCGGACAAGAGACATCGAAGTGGCGGTCGAGCCTTACTATCTGGAGGAGCAATCCAATCCGGAGGAAAGCCGCTATGTCTGGGGTTACCATATCGTCATCGAGAACCACTCGGCCGTCGCCGTGCGGCTGACGCATCGCTACTGGCATATCACCGACCAGAACGGCCAGGTGGACGAGGTGGACGGGCCGGGCGTGGTGGGCGAGCAGCCGAGGCTGAAGCCCGGCGATTCCTATGAATACTCCTCCGGCTGCCCGCTCGACACACCCTCCGGCATGATGTTCGGCCACTATCAGATGGTGACGGACAGCGGAGAGACCTTCGACGTCGAAATTCCCGCCTTCTCGCTCGACAGCCCCGGCCTGCTGCGGGTCCTGAACTGAACACCGTCGATAACCGTCTCCTTATGGACGGCTTCCATATTATTATTTGTCGCCGCATGAACTCACCGGCATCCTGAAGATCTCACGCACGGTCTTTGGGAGGAGCCCCGATGAGACGATCCCTTCTGCTGGCATCCTGCACTCTTCTCGCACTCTCCGCCGCCACGCCTTCATTGGCGCAGAACCGAAGCAGCTTCATCGACCAGAAGGACCGAGGGGAGTTTTCCGCTGCCTCGGTCGAGCCGCGCATCGCCTGTGCGATGCTCAACAATGCCACATTCCCCGATATTTCTGCGATCAAGGCTGCGCATGTGGAAGAGACGCCGGATGTTCCCGGCCATTGCCAGGTGACGGGTTATATCCGCCCGCAGGTCCGCTTCGAGGTAACCCTGCCAGACCACTGGAACCGCAGGCTCTACATGTTCGGCAATGGCGGCTATGCGGGCGAGGATCTTGCAGCGCCCCCGCGCATCGCCACCCGCAACGCCGCCCTTTCCCGCGGCTTCCTCACGGTGCAGCAGAATACCGGGCACGATGCCGCAACTTACAGGCTCGGCGAGTTCGCCGGGGACATGAGCCTGCTGATCGACTACGCCTCCCGCGCGGTGCACGTCACCGCCCAGACGGCAAAGGCGATGGCCGCGCGCTACTACGACCGCAATCCGGCCTTTTCCTACTGGGACGGCTGCTCGACCGGCGGCCGGCAAGGGCTGATGGCCGCGCAGCGCTATCCGGGCGATTTCGACGGGATTCTCGCCGGCGCGCCGGTGCTCGATTTCACCAATACCCAGGTCTGGGGCGTATGGAATGCCCGCGTGCTGGAGAAGGCGCCTATCAGCAAGGCGCAGCTTCCGGCACTCGCCAAGGCCGTGATGGACAAATGCGACGCCATAGACGGGGTGACGGACGGGCTGATCGCCGACCCGCGCCAGTGCGATTTCGACCCTCAACGAGATCTCAAGATCTGCGAGGCCGGCGGCAACGATTGCTTCACCCCGGCGCAGGCAGGGACGATCAAGACGCTTGCCGAAGGCGTGAAGATAAACGGCGAGACGGTTTTTCCCGGCATCCCATGGGGCACGGAGGGATTGGACGGAACCGGCGCAAGCGGCTGGGATCTGTGGATCGTTTCCGAGGACGGCCCGAGCCGTCAGCTCGCCTATGGCGAGACCTTTCTCAAGAACATGGCGCTGCTGCCGGCTTCCGGAAAGGACATAGACTGGAAGACCTTCGATTTCGACAAGGAATATTCGAAGATCGGGATGATCCGCGACATCCTGAATGCGACCGATCCAGACCTCAGCGAATTCCAGAAGCGCGGCGGAAAAATGATCAGCTATTTCGGCTGGGCCGATCCGGCGCTGAACCCGATGATGGGCGTCAACTACTACGAGGCGGTGCGCAAGGAGATGGGCGAGGAGAAGGCGGCCGAATTCTACCGGCTCTTCATGGTGCCCGGCATGTTCCATTGCCGCGAGGGCTACGGCACCGACAGGTTCGACGCCTTCACGCCGCTGATGGACTGGGTGGAGAACGGCAAGGCGCCGGAAATGATAAAGGCGAGCCAGATGAAGGACGGCAGCTCGATCCGCACCCGGCCGCTATGCCCCTATCCGCAGGTGGCGAAATACTCCGGCACCGGAGATGTGAACGACGGAGCGAATTTCGAGTGCAGGATACCGTGACAGTTCTCTTCTCCGACCGGAATACAGAAGAACGCCCCTCATCCGGCTGCCGCCACCTTCTCCCCGTTTTGACGGGGAGAAGGGATATGCCGCACCATCTTCGTGTCCTCAAGGGGTCGTGGGGCAAGTCCCCTCTCCCCGTCAAAACGGGGAGAGGGTTAGGGTGAGGGGCAATCACACATCATCGCCGCCATTGGAAATCACGCGGCGGCGAATTCCGCCGTATCGTAGCGGTAGGTGGTCGAGCAGAATTCGCAGGTGACGGCGATCTGGCCGTCTTCCTGGCTCGCCTCGATCTCTTCGGCCGTGAAGCCTTCGAGCACGCTCTTGATCTTCTCGCGCGAGCAGCTGCAACGGTCATGGACCGTCTGCGGCTCATAGACCCTTACCCCGCGCTCGTGGAACAGGCGGAAGAGCAGGCGTTCGATCGCGACCTGCGGGTCCGTCAGCTCATCCGTATCGATGGTTTCCACCAGCGTGCTGGCTTCCGCCCAGGCATCGTCGGTCGCAAGATCGCTATCGCGCTCGTCGCCGTCCCCACCGTGCAGGTCCGGCTGGCGCATCCGCTCCGGCGCCTGCGGCAGGAATTGCGCGACCAGGCCGCCGGCACGCCAGTTATGACGCGGCCGGCCTTCCTCATCGCGATCGAAAAGCTCGGCGACCCCGAGGCGCACCTTGGTCGGGATCTGCTCCGACTGGCGAAAATAAACGCCGGCGATCTCTTCCAGCGAGGAACCGTCGAGCGGCACGATGCCCTGATAGGGCTGCATGCCCCGCCCCTGATCGATGGTGAAGGCGAGCACGCCACGGCCGAGCAGCTCCGGCGGGGAGATCTTGCCCTCCTCGATGGCAGTGCCAAGCGCTTCCTCGTCATAGCGGGCATAGGCGCGCAGGGCATCGGGCGTGGAAAAATCGGCGACCAGCAGATCGACCGGGCCATCGCCCTTGGTCTGCACCGTGAACTTGCCATCGAACTTCAGGGACGTGCCGAGAAGCGCGGTCAGCACCACGGCCTCGGCCAGCAGGCGCGCAACCGGCGGCGGATAATCGTGACGGCCGAGGATCGCGTTCAACAGCGGCCCAAGCTGCACCGCCCGCCCACGCACGTCGAGCCCCTCAACCTGAAAGGGAACGACACGGTCGTCTCCGGCGAGGTTCAGATCGTTCAGTTCCACAGTCGCTTCCGCCATGACTCTACTCCTTGCCGCCGACCCGAATCCGAGTTTTACACATGCGCAAAGCCGAGCGGAACCCGCCAAGCGGCACGAAAAAGGGTCGACGATGTCGATTGATGGAACGCCGCCGGCTCTTCCAAGCACGGCGGGTTCGGAAAGCCGTCAGATGGGACCTGCGGCCAAAAAATTCAAGACGCGGCCAAACCCAGGGTCAAACCAGGCCGAAGCACCACGCGAGAATGGATTTCTGCGCGTGCAGCCGGTTCTCCGCCTCATCGAAAACCACCGACTGCGGACCATCGATCACCTCGTCGGTGACCTCTTCGCCGCGGTGAGCGGGCAGGCAGTGCATGAAGAGGGCGTCCTTGTCCGCATGCTTCATCAGGGCGTCGTTGACCTGATAGGGCTGGAAGATGTTGTGGCCCCGCGCCCGGTGCTCCTGGTTCATCGACACCCAGGTATCGGTGACCACGCAATGGGCTCCCTCGACGGCGCGCTCGGCATCATGGCAGAGCATGATATCGCCGCCGTTGTCGCGCGCCCAGTTCAGGAACTTGTCATGCGGTTCGGAGCCCATCGGCACGGCCATGTTCATGCGGTAACCGAAGCGGGCGGAACCTTCCACCAGGGAGTGCAGCACATTGTTGCCGTCGCCGGTCCAGGCGATCGTCTTGCCGGCGATCGGACCGCGATGCTCCTCGAAGGTCATGATATCGGCCATGATCTGGCAGGGATGCGTATCGTCCGTCAGCGCATTGATGACCGGCACCGTGGCGTGCTCCGCCATTTCAAGGAGGCGGGAGTGATCGGTGGTGCGGATCATGATCGCATCGACGTAGCGCGAAAGCACTTTCGCCGTATCGCCGATGGTCTCGGCCCGGCCGAGCTGCATTTCCGTGCCGGACAGGAAGAGGGTCTCGCCGCCGAGCTGGCGCATGCCGACATCGAAGGAGACACGGGTGCGGGTGGAAGGCTTTTCGAAGATCATCGCCAGCATCTTGCCGGCCAGCGGCTTTTCAGCCGTACCCGCCTTGGTCGCCTGCTTGCGGCTCTTGGCATCCTCGAGGATGGAGCGCAGGTCCGGCGAGGACATGGCGGAAAGATCGATAAAGTGCTTCGGTGCTGCCATTTCCAATTGTTCCCTTGAAGAGGGAACAGAAAATGCTCCCCTCCGAATGCCCTCAGGCCGATTTCTTCATGCGGGCGGCGGAGAGCTTTTCCGCCGCTTTTTCGATACGGGCAAGACCCTCGCGAGCCTCCTCCGCCGTTACCACCAGCGGCGGCAGAAGCCGGATGACGTTGTCGCCTGCCGGAACGCCGAGGATGTGCTCGTCGCGCATCGCCAGCAGGAGTTCGGAGGACGGCACCTTGGCCTTGATGCCGAGCATCAGCCCTTCGCCGCGGATTTCCTCCACGATATCCGGAAAGCGGTCCTTGAGGCTTGCCAGGCCCTGGCGAAAGACCAGCGCCACATCCCGGACGTGATCGAGGAAACCATCTTCCAGCACGACATCCAGGACAGCATTGCCGACCGCCATGGCGAGCGGGTTGCCGCCATAGGTCGTGCCGTGCGTACCGGCGACCATGCCGGAAGCGGCATCCGCCGTCGCGAGGCAGGTGCCGAGCGGAAAGCCGCCGCCGATACCCTTGGCGACCGCCATGATATCCGGCGTCACGCCTGCCCACTCATGGGCGAAGAGCTTGCCGGTGCGGCCGACGCCGCACTGCACCTCGTCGAAGATCAGAAGAACGCCATTATCGTCGCAAAGTGCGCGCAGCGCCCGCAGGAAATCCTTGGAAACCGTGCGCAGACCGCCCTCGCCCTGCACCGGCTCGATGAGGATGGCCGCGGTCGCCTCGGTGACAGCCGCCTTCAAAGCCGGGAGATCGTCGAAGGGAACCTGGTCGAAGCCCTGGACCTTCGGGCCGAAGCCTTCGAGATATTTCGCCTGACCGCCGGCGGCGATCGTCGCCAGAGTGCGGCCGTGGAAGGCGCCCTCGAAGGTGACGATATGGAACCTCTCCGGGTGCCCCTTGGAATACTGGTAGCGGCGCGCCGTCTTGATCGCGCATTCCAGGGCTTCCGCGCCGGAATTGGTGAAGAAGACCTTATCCGCGAAGGTCGCGGCGGTCAGCCGGCGGGAGAGCGTTTCCTGGCCCGGAACCTCATAGAGGTTCGACAGGTGCCAGACCTTCTCCGCCTGGCTCTTCAAGGTCTCCACCAAGTGAGGATGGGCGTGGCCCAGCGAGTTCACCGCGACGCCAGCCGCAAAATCGAGATAGCGCTCGCCCGTCTCCGTGAACAGCCAGACCCCTTCGCCTCGCTCGAAGCGCAGAGGCGCCCGTGCATAGGTGTCGTAGAGCGCGGCTTCGGCCATGGCGACATTTCTCCTTCGGCAATCGCGTTTCGTATCAGGCGATCTCGGTGGCAAAAAAATCAAAAATGCCGCCCGGAGGGCGGCGCGGGCACTATCCCCATTTCGGGGATTGATGTCAATAAAAGCTCGGCATTTTCGGGCTATCGGCGGCACATGCCGCAACCGCCACCTGTGACAAAAAAGACTCTCCCCGAAAGCAAGTTGGGGAAAACCCCGAAATCGATTCCCGCAGATTCCTCCGACTCTTGCCACGGAGTCAGCCTCACACTAGGTTAAACATCAATTACTAGACTGCATGCGGCGGAACTAGTCACCCAACGTATAGATGTAGTGGCTGGCTCGAATGACTTCGAGCCAAGGGTGAAGGATTCTGCCTGCCGGCAACGTCCAAAGGCGGAGAACGGGCATGAACTGGACAGACGAACGCGTCGAGAAACTCAAGAGACTGTGGTCGGAAGGCCTGAGCGCAAGCCAGATCGCGGCGCAGCTCGGCGGAGTAAGCCGCAACGCGGTGATCGGCAAGGTTCACCGGCTCAGCCTGCCCGGCCGCGCAAAGGCCGGCGGCACCGTGGCCACGAACCGCGCCACCAAGCGCACCACATCCGCTCCGCGCGCTCCGAACTATGCGTCCCGGGTTACCACCCGCACGGTTGCCCGCGCTGTCGGCGCGACCATGCTGAAGGAAGAGATCGAGATCGATACGGCCGAGGAGATGGAATTCATCCCCGCGCGCAACGTGGTGGTGCCGATCTCCCGCAGGCTCTCGCTGACGGAGCTGACGGAACGCACCTGCAAATGGCCGGTCGGCGACCCGCTCAAGGAAGGTTTCCACTTCTGCGGTTGCGACAGCCCGGATTCCTCGCCCTATTGCAACTATCATGCCCGCCTTGCCTACCAGCCAGTGCATGATCGCCGCAAGGCAGCGGCCCGGGCCTAAGTTTTTGCTTATGTCGTTTTCGCAAAACCGCTTCACACTTTTGCGCGACATGCTCTAAGCTTGGCACTACCGAACCGAATGCGACATCGAAGCCGTCCAAACCCGTTTGGACGGCTTTTTCTTTCGAGGACTTGCAAGGGACCTGAAAGATGGAAGTGACCGACCTCGACACATACCGCGCCGCTATCATCGCGGCCTTTCCCGATCTCGCCGGCTCCTCCTTTCGGCTCGCCATGGCCGGGTGGGATTCCGTGGCGGTGGATGTCGACGATCGCTGGATCTTCAAGTTTCCGCGACACGAGGCCGGAAAAGAGGGGCTGTTGCGCGAAGCCGGATTGCTGGCGGTGATCCGGCACGCCGTTTCGCTGCCTGTGCCGGATTTACGCATCCACCCCAGCCCGCCGCTTTTCTCGAGACACGAAAAGCTTTCGGGCGAGCATCTGGTGACGGCGGAATATGACGCGCTTCCCGAAGCGGCCAGGGAGAAACTCGGCCAGGCGCTCGGGCTTTTCTATGCGGAGCTCCATAGGATCGACGACCGGCGCATGACCGAGGCCGGCGCAAGGCCCATCAAGCCCTGGTTCCCGCCTGCCGAAATCCGCGCCAAGGCCCTGCCCGCCTTGCCGGAGGAACTGCGCGCGCTTGGTGCCTCGACAATCGACGCTTTCGAAGCCCTGGAGCCGGACCCCTACGGCGAGACTTACGGCTTTTTCGACGGCCATGGCTGGAACATGGCCTTCGACCACGAGCACCAGGAACTGAACGGCATCTACGACTTCGCCGATTCCGGCTTCGGACCGCTGCACCAGGAGTTCATCTATTCCAATCTCGTCTCATCGGACCTGACGGAGCGGATCATTACCGCCTACGAGGCGGAGACGGGACGGAGGATCGACCGCAAGCGGGTCGCGGTCCTTTCCGGCATGCACCGGCTTTCCGAGCTCGCCGAACTTGCCGACGACCCCGAGCACGCCCCGACGATGATCCGGAGCGCGGAATTCTGGGCAAGGTCCGTCATGGGCTTCAAGTCAAACACCCGGCCGCTGTAAGCAGCCGGGCGAGGCTCAAGCCTCCATGGAATAGCCCGCGCCGCGGACGGTGCGGATGACATCCTGCATGTTGGAAAAATTGAGCGCCTTGCGCAGGCGGCCGACATGCACGTCCACGGTCCGCTCATCCACGTAGATATCGTGCCCCCAGACGCCATCGAGAAGCTGGGAGCGCGAGAAGACGCGGCCGGGCGATGCCATCAGGAATTCCAGGAGGCGGAATTCCGTCGGACCGAGGCGCACTTCGCGGCTCTTGCGGTGGACGCGATGTGTCTCCCGGTCGAGCTCGATATCGCCGCAGCGCAGGACGCTGGAGAGCACTTCCGGGCGGGCGCGACGCAACATGGCCTTTACGCGGGCCATCAGTTCGGGCGTCGAGAACGGCTTCACGACATAATCGTCCGCTCCCGTCGCGAGGCCGCGCACCCGCTCGCTTTCCTCACCGCGGGCCGTCAGCATGATGATCGGAAGCCGCTCCGTTTCCGGCCGCATGCGCAGCCGGCGGCAAAGCTCGATGCCGGAAACGCCCGGCAGCATCCAATCGAGGACCAGGAGGTCCGGCACACGTTCCTGCAATCTCAACTCGGCTTCGTCACCGCGCAGGATGGTATCGACCTCGTAGCCCTCGGCTTCGAGATTGTAGCGAAGAAGCACGCTCAGCGCTTCTTCGTCTTCCACGACCACGATCTTGGGCTGCATTCTCACCTCTACTCCGTCAGCATTCACTCATTGGTCAGGACTGCGCCGACGGTATTCGACGTGTCATCCTTCGGACGTTCTCCCTCCGGCTGGGCGCCGGTGGCCATGTAGTAGATGGTCTCGGCAATGTTGGTCGCATGGTCGCCGATGCGCTCGATGTTCTTGGCGCAGAACAGGAGGTGCGTGCAGGTGGTGATGTTGCGCGGGTCTTCCATCATGTAGGTGAGGAGTTCGCGGAACAGCGACGTATACATCGCGTCGATCTCCTCGTCGCGCTGGCGGATGGCCTCGGCCTTCTGCACGGAGCGATTGGAGAAGACGTCGAGCACTTCCTTCAATTGAACGAGCGCGAGTTCGGAAAGGTGCTCGATACCGCGGGCGAGCTTGCGCGGGACCCCGGTGCCTTGAACCGCGATGACGCGCTTGGCGGTATTCTTGCCGAGATCGCCGACGCGCTCCAGGTCGGCAGCGATGCGCAGCGTGCCGACGATTTCGCGCAGATCGGCGGCCATCGGCTGGCGCTTGGCGATCGTGACGATCGCCTTGTCCTGGATCTCCCGCTCGGCGTGATCGAGGATCACGTCGTCCGAGATGACCTTCTGGGCGAGCGCCGTATCGGAATTGACGAGCGCGCGGACGGCATCCGCGCACATCTGCTCGGCAAGGCCGCCCATTTCGGAGATGCGGCGCGTCAGGTATTTCAGCTCTTCGTCATAAGCCGACAGGATATGTGTCGAAGCCATGGTCTTATCCTCAAAATTCGGGGGTCACCACCAGCGCCCGATCAGCCGAAGCGGCCCATGATGTAATCCTGGGTGCGCTGGTCATCCGGATTGGTGAACATCTTGTCGGTATCGTTCTCCTCGACGAGCTGGCCGAGATGGAACATCGCGGTGCGCTGGGAAACGCGCGCAGCCTGCTGCATGGAGTGCGTCACGATGACGATCGTGTAGTTGGCGCGAAGCTCGTGGATCAGTTCCTCGACCTTGGCGGTGGCGATCGGGTCGAGCGCCGAGCAGGGCTCGTCCATCAGGATGACTTCCGGCGAGACGGCGACGGCGCGGGCGATGCAAAGACGCTGCTGCTGACCGCCCGAAAGGCCCGTACCGGATTCGTGCAGGCGATCCTTCACTTCCGACCAGAGGCCGGCACGCTGCAGGCTCGCCTCGACCACCTGGTCCATATCCGCCTTGTTTCTGGCAAGCCCATGGATGCGCGGACCATAGGCGATGTTCTCGTAGATCGACTTCGGGAACGGGTTAGGCTTCTGGAAGACCATGCCGACGCGGGCACGAAGTTCGACGACATCGATTTCCTTGTCGTAGATATCGTCCGTATCGAGCGTGATCTTACCCGTCACCCGGCAGTTTTCGATCGTGTCATTCATGCGGTTGAGGCAGCGCAGGAAGGTGGACTTGCCACAACCGGAGGGGCCGATCAGCGCCGTCACCGTATTTTCCCGGACGTTCAGGTTCACGTCGAAAAGCGCGCGCTTCTCGCCGTAATACACAGAAACATCCTTGCCGATCATCTTGTGGGAAACATCACTCATCTTCTGTTCCAACGCCTTCTCAACTGCGGCTTCCGACATCATGTTCATCGTGTCTACTCCTTCTACCAGCGCCGCTCAAACCGGCGCCGCAAGAGAATTGCGCCGACATTCATAACCAGGAGGAACAGGAGCAGGATGATGATCGCTCCGGAGGTCCGTTCCACGAAGGCACGTTCCGCCTCGTTCGCCCACATGTAGATCTGCACCGGCAGCGCCGTCGAAGGATCGAGCGGCGTGGTCGGATAGTTTGCCACGAACGCCACCATGCCGATCAAGAGCAGGGGCGCAGTTTCGCCGAGCGCATGCGCAAGGCCGATGATCGTGCCGGTCAGGATGCCTGGCATGGCGAGCGGCAGCACGTGGTGGAAGATCGTCTGCATCTTCGACGCGCCGAGGCCGAGAGCCGCAGCGCGGATCGACGGCGGCACTGCCTTCAGCGCCGCGCGGGTGGCGATGATGATGGTCGGCAACGTCATCAGCGTCAGGACGAGGCCGCCGACCAGCGAAGCCGAGCGCGGCAGCCCCATGAAGTTGATGAAGACGGCGAGGCCGAGAAGACCGTAGACGATCGAGGGAACGGCCGCGAGATTGTTGATGTTCACCTCGATCAGATCGGTGAACCTGTTCTTCGGGGCGAACTCCTCAAGATAGATCGAGGCGGCAACCCCGATCGGCAGCGCGAGCACCAGGACGATCAGCATCATGTAGAAGGAGCCGATCAGCGCCACGCCGACGCCGGCGGCTTCCGGACGGCTGGAGGCGCCGTTCACGAAGATGCCGGCGTTGAACTGCTTGGCGAGCGCGCCGCTCGCCGAAAGCTCGTTCATCCAGCCGACCTGGCGATCGCTGATACGGCGGTTCTGCTCGCCGACCGTCAGATCGACCTGCCCCTTGAAGATCGAGTCTACATTGCCGTGCGCAAGCAGGGAAACGGTCTGCGTGGTGCCGATGATGGCCGGATTGGCGATGACCATATCACGGAGCTGCGTGCGGATGCTGTCCGAGATCAGACCGTTCACCTCGCGAAGCGCCGCGCGGTCATCGGTCGAAACTCCGAGTACCTTGGCGAGCGCGTTGCGCGCCACGTTCGGATAGTTGGCGGTCATCAGCTTGCGGGGATCGGTCTGCCGCTCGTTATCCGGATCGATGATCTGCTCGGAGAACTCCACCGGAATGGTGATCGTGGTCTGCTGGAAGGCCGTATAGCCCTTCGAAACAACCGACCACAGGAGCAGGAAGAGGAAGAGGAGGCCAAAGGAAATGGCCGCAATTCCATAGGCGCGGAAACGTCGCTCGGCGGCGTAGCGGCGCTTGATGCCGATATCGCGCCGCGGGGGTGCCGCGCTGGCCGGTATCGCTGCGGGAGTGATTGCGTCGGTCATTCGTACTGCTCCCGGTATTTGCGGACGATATAGAGCGCATAGATGTTGAGGCAGAGCGTGATGGTGAAGAGCGTGATGCCCAGTGCGAAGGCAACCAGCGTCTGCGGCGAGGTGAACTCGAGGTCGCCCGTCAACTGGCTGACGATCTTGACCGTCACGGTCGTCATCGGCTCGAAGGGATCGAACTGCATGCGCGCGGCAACGCCCGCGGCAAGAACCACGATCATGGTTTCGCCGATGGCGCGCGAGGCCGTCATCAGGATGGCGCCGACGATGCCCGGCAGGGCCGCCGGAAGCACGACGCGCTTGATGGTCTCCGACTTGGTGGCGCCGAGCCCCAGCGAACCGTCGCGGAGCGCGCGGGGGACCGCCGTGATGATGTCGTCCGAAAGCGAGGACACATAGGGGATCAGCATGATGCCCATCACGAAGCCCGCCGTGATGACGCTCTGGGCCTGGATGAAGTTCTGGTAGTTGCCGGTCGCAAGCTCGTTGATCTGCGCGGAGATATCGCGCAGGAACGGGCCGACCGTGGTGAGCGCGAAAAAGCCGTAGACGATGGTCGGGATGCCGGCGAGCACTTCGAGCAGCGGTTTTGCCACCGAGCGGAACCGCGGGGATGCGTATTCCGCCATGTAGATCGCCGAGAAAAGGCCGACCGGAACGGCGACCGCCATGGCCACGGCGCCGATATAGAGCGTGCCGGCCAAGAGCGGGATCAAACCAAACTGGCCTGCGGAGTCGGCCGCGCCGGCAGCCGCGAAGCGCGGGTCCCAGACGGTGCCGAAGAAGAATTCGGAGGCCGGCACCATGGTGAAGAACTGGATCGCCTCGGACAGCATCGAGAAGACGATGCCGACGGTCGTCAGGATGGCGATGGAGGAGGCGACGACCAGCGCACCGAGAATGACCTTTTCGACCTGATTACGGGCGCGGAAACGGGGCGCGATTCTTCGATAGGCAAGCAGCAGCCCGCCGATCGCAACAGCCAGCACGGTGGCGATCATGCCGAAGCGGCTCGTGGCACTCAGGCCATTTAGGGTCTGCGCAGCCTCCATCATATAGGGCTCGGGATCGCCGGCGATCGCCACGCCCCTGCTCGCCAGAAGCGGCCGGACATCCGCCGTACCCGCCGTCACCTGCTCCCGCTCCTCGGGCGTCAGAACCTGCAGCCCGCGCGCGATCGTGCTGACCATGCCATAAGCGAGGCTCTGGGACGCTTGCGGCTGCGCACGCACTTCTTCGGGAAATTCGCTGCGGACGGCCGAGTTGACGAGCAGCGGGCTGATGGCCAACCACAGGGCAAGAACAAGAGCTGCCGGGAGAAGCGCCCAGATCAGGACATAGGAACCGTAATAGCCCGGCCGCGAATGCATGTCGGACGAACGGCCTCCGGCAAGCGCAACCGCCCGGCGCGTGCCCGCGAGATAACTGGCAATGCCGATCAACGCCAGGATCAGCAAAAGGATCGAAGTATTCATAAGAAGCTTCCTCGGCATGCCATGCGCCGACATTCACGATGCCATGGCGCGTCAATAGCTGTTTCCGGAGCACAGCCGGCGATGACAATACTTGAGATCTTTATCGTGCCGCAGCCGGCAAAACCCGGCGGGCGCCGGTCAAGGCGCCCGCCGGGTTGTTGATTACATCGTGGTGCCTGCTTCGAAGGCAGCGCGAGCAGCTTCGCGCTGATCTTCGGGAGCAGCAACCAGGCCGTATTCCGCCAGCGGAGAGTCGGGGCCGACCATGTCGTCAGACAGGAAGAACTCGACATATTCCTTGAGGCCCGGAATGACGCCCAGGTGAGCCTTCTTCACGTAGAAGAACAGCGGGCGGGAAACCGGATATTCGCCATTGGCGATGGTTTCGGTCGTCGGAACGACTTCCGAAACGGTTGCGACCTTCAGCTTGTCCTTGTTGTTCTCATAGAAAGCCAGGCCGAATACGCCGAGGCCGGTCTTGTTGGCGGCGATACGAGCCAGCGTTTCGGTGTAGTCGCCGTCGATGTCGACAGCCGCGCCATCCTTACGGACTGCAACGCACTTGGCGGCAGCCTGCTTGGCATCGGTGATGGCGGCCTTGATGACTTCCGGCGCGCCGGCTTCCTTGCAGCCTTCAGCCATGATCTTCTCTTCGAAGACTTCGCGGGTGCCGTGCTTGGAACCCGGAATGTAAGCGGCAATCGGGCCGTTCGGCAGGGTCGGGTTGATCTCGGACCAGTTCTTGTAGGGGTTGGCGACGAGCTTGCCATCGACGACCACTTCAGCGGCGAGAGCCGTGTAGAGGTCCTTCGGCTCGATCTTCATGTCGCCATTGCTGGCGTCGGTCGCGAAGACGATGCCGTCATAGCCGATCTTGACTTCCTGGACGTCGGCCACGCCGGCTGCCTTGCAGGCGGCCAGCTCGTCTGCCTTGATGGCGCGCGAGGCATTGGCGATGTCGATCGTGCCTTCGCCCACGCCCGAGCAGAAGGACTTCAGGCCACCGCCGGTGCCGCCGGACTCGACGACCGGAGCCTTGAAGTCCGGGAAAGTCTCGGAAAAGGTTTCTGCGACGATCTTTGCATAGGGAAGAACGGTGGAGGAGCCAGCGATCTGGACCTGATCGCGCGCGGCGGCAGCGCCGGCAAACGCGACGGAGGCCACGAGGGCTGCTGCAGAAAGTTTCACGATGTTCATCAGAAATCTCCCATTATGGGCTTGTGTGAATGCGGCCGTTACCGGCTCTCGCTCTCGCCGACACTTCGGCTCGCCTCTCTTAGCCGCTGTTGCATCTCCCTTTTATGTCAGTTCGATGAAACATTTGTGACAACATAAGCATTTGATTTATAAGTAAAAATTTCAGTTACCCGTGGAACCTTCACGGTTTCATGTCAAAAGCGCACCGTGAAGTCCGTTCCCCTGCCGATTTCGGACCTGACGAGCAGCCTGGCGCGATGGCGGGTGAGGATATGCTTGACGATCGCAAGCCCCAATCCCGTGCCTTTTTTGGACCGGCTGTCGGCCACGCTGACCCTGTAAAACCGCTCGGTGAGGCGCGGCACATGTTCGGCCGGAATGCCGGGTCCCTGATCGACGACGCTCACCTCGACGGGCTGAGACGCGTCGTTGCGCAGGTACACGTCGACGGCCTTTCCCTCCTGCCCGTATTTGCAGGCGTTCTCGATAAGGTTTTCAAAGACCTGAACGAGTTCGTCGCGATCTCCGAGCACCTCGACCTTGCCTTCGGGCAGATGCATGCGGATCTCGACCCCGAGATCGTCGGCCAAGGGCACGAGCGAGTCCCTCACATGGCCGAGCAGTGGCACCAGATCGACGCTCTCATCCGGAGCGATGTGCGATTTCAGCTCCAGCCGCGAGAGCGAAAGCAGATCGTCCACGAGCCTGCTCATGCGGGTGGCCTGATCGAGCATGATGCCGAGAAAGCGATCCTGCGCGGCAGGATCGGCACGCGCCGGCCCCTGCAGGGTTTCGATGAAGCCGCGCAAGGATGCGAGCGGCGTGCGCAGTTCATGGCTGGCATTGGCGACGAAATCCGAACGCATACGGTCGATGCGGCGCAATTCCGATACGTCGCGGAAGGACAGGAGATAGAGCTTTCCCGCCGTCGGTGGCGGTTCGGCAAGCTCGATGGGGGCGATCCGCAGGACGAAGACCCGCTCGGAAGGCAGGCGCTCGGAATGCTCGATCTGATTGGGTTCGCCGGTCGCCATGGTTTCGCGCACCATGTCGAGAATACCCGGCGAACGGAGCCGGGCGGAGATATGCGAGCCGGGCGGCAGGGTGCCGAACGCCTTTTCGGCGGCGCGGTTCTGGAAGAGAACGGTCGCATCGCGGCCGAGCACGAAAGCGGGCGCATCGAGTGCGCCGAGCGTTGCGGCGACATCCGGCAGCGGATCGGAAATCCGCCGCGGTTCGAAAGGCTCCACGGCCGGCGCCTCATCAGGCTCGGCGGCGGGCGCGCGGGCGAGAATGGCCGTCCCCAGCAAAAGCCAGCCGAGCGCGGCCTCGATGCCCGTCAGCCCCAGGACGAAAGCCAGCAATGCCAGGAGCGAGACGAGGAGGAGAAGAATCCGTTCCCTCTCCACCCTTTCGGCCAAATGGAGGAGAAACTCCCTCCCGGCCTGCCGCCATCTCGTCAGCACTCTTTCCAAAGCCGCAATCCCACATCTCGACCGATGAACGGGCGCTCATATAGCCCTATCATGACAGATATACATTGTCCGAGTGGGGATAGAGTATAAATTGCATTCGCGAAACGCCCGGTAAGGCCGGGGCAGCGGCGCCCGCCATCGAGGAAGAAAGGGAGAGGACAATCATGGATGCAAGCGGCCAGAGCCGAACGGTAGAACTGGAGATCGGCGGCAAGACGCGCCTCTTCGACATCGACGACCCCAAGCTTCCCGGCTGGATTGAGGACAAGGCGCTCGCCTCGGGCGACTACCCTTACGACGACAAGATGGACAAGGACAAATACAACAAGGAACTGGAAAAACTCCAGATCGAGCTCGTCAAGGTCCAGTTCTGGCTGAAGGCTACCGGCAAGCGGCTCATGGCGCTCTTCGAGGGCCGCGATGCGGCCGGCAAGGGCGGCACGATCTTCTCGATCCACGCCTATCTCAACCCTCGTTCGGCGCGGGTGGTCGCACTCAACAAGCCGACCGAGACGGAAGCCGGCGAGTGGTATTTCCAGCGTTATATCGCGCATTTCCCGACAGCCGGCGAAATCGTGCTCTTCGACCGCTCCTGGTACAATCGCGCGGGCGTAGAGCCGGTCATGGGGTTCTGCACGCCCCAGCAGTACAAGGATTTCCTGAAGGCAACGCCCCGCTTCGAGGATACGATCGTGGATGAGGGCATTCTCTTCCACAAGTTCTATCTGAGCATCGGCCGCGAGATGCAGCTGAAGCGCTTCCACGACCGCCGGCACGATCCCCTGAAGGTGTGGAAGCTTTCGCCGATGGACATCGCCGCGCTGAACAAGTGGGACGACTACACCGAGAAGCGCGACGTGATGCTGGAAAGGACCCACAAGGACCAGGCTCCCTGGGTGGTGGTGCGGGCCAACGACAAGCGCCGGGCCCGCATCAATGTCATCCGCCACATTCTCCGCTCGCTGGACTACGAGGGGAAGGACAAGCAGGCGATCGGCGAGATCGACGGCAAGATTCTCGGAACGGGCCCTGGTTTCCTCAAGTAACTGGGCTTCCTCAAGTAACCGGCTTACCTGGCAACCGGGCTTACTGGCCGGGCAGGATGCGGACCGAATAGAGCAGGAGCGGCTGGTCCGGGCCGTCCAGCCCCGTATTGATGAGGATGCGGCCGGGGCTGTTGGGCACGAGCGAGCGATCGAAGCTCACCTGGAAGAGAGCGTCCGTCTTTTCCTGCGTTGCGGTGAAGCGGTGGCGCGAGCAGTCTCCGAGACTTCCGAAATCGCAGCGCACCGCCAGGTGCACCGAACGGTTCGCGCCGGACTGCAGCGTCAACGCAACGGTCGAGCTCTTGCCGGCCATCTCCCTCAGGAGCTCCACCGGCACCTGGACCGCAACATCGCCGGCCTCGTTCGGCGTAGCGGAAAGGATGCGAACAGCCGGGCCTTCCGAAGCGGCGACGGCTTCCAGCCTCGCCTGAGCGGCCGGCTGAAGTGCCGCCATGTTCTCCGGCACGAAAACCTCGGCCCAATCGGCGGAAAAGCCCTGCTGCGGATCGAGTTCCGGCGCGCCGTTGCCGGTTGCCGGTTGCCCGCCGGCATTGGTGGCCTGCCGGATCACTCCCTGCACGATCTCGGAACTGTAGACCCACCAGGCAGCACCGCCGAGAACGGCAAGGCAAAGGCCCCAGACCGCAAGCCGCGACACCCAGCCACGCCGGCGGCGCGGCTTGGCGGCCCGTTCGGGGGGAACATCGAGGTCGCGATCGGCGGTACGCCCGCTTCTCTTGCGGTCGGCAGCCTTCGGTTCCGGCGCCGGCTCTGCCCGTTCCGGGCGTGCGGCACCGAGGCTGCCGAGATCGCCGGCGGGTGCGAGTACTGGTGCGGCGGCGGGACCTGCCGGTTTCGGGCTCGCGTCGCGGGTCTGCCCGCCAAGGAGCACGCCTCCATGCGGCTCGGGCACCCTGGTGACAGGCGCCACGGGCGGATCGACGGAGAACTGAGCGGCAGGCTGCTGCGGAACGGGCGGTTGCGGCGCCACAGGCTGCGCCACGCGGCCTCGCTCCTCCATCTCGATCTCGCGGATCTTTCCTTCCAGCCGCTGCCGCTGGGCGGCCACCACCTGGGTATCCGTCACGCCCTGCTTACGCAACCCCGCATCCAGCGCCTCGCGCGCGGACTGATAGATACGGGCGCGGGTCTCCGCGTCCGTCCGGTCCGAACGCTCCAGCGCATTCCTGATGGCCGTTTCCAAACCGCTCACTGCCGGTCCTTCATTCTTCTCTTCGTGTTCCGCAGGATCACGGACATTCACGATTGGTTAATCTTTCCTCCGCGGAACTGCAAGCGCGAGGCATTTTCCGCAAGCTTTTCCGTACCCTCCATGGCCCCGCCTTGAAAGCACAAAGCCGGCGATGTTGTTGGCAATGCGGCGCACTAGAATTTTTTCCACCGGCTTTTCGTGGAGCGATGCATCTGCTAGTCATTCTTACGTTTGCGTAAACGTAATTCGGGAGGGTTCATTCCGCCATGCTTCCGCCGGTACTGAAAGAGAGGCTGCGCCTGCCGGTCGTCGCCTCGCCGCTGTTCATCATCTCGCACCCCGCACTGACGCTCGCGCAGTGCAAGGCGGGCGTCGTCGGCTCCTTTCCCGCGCTCAACGCCCGGCCGGAAAGCCAGCTCGACGAATGGCTGGCGATGATCACGGAAGAGCTTGCCGCCCATGATGCAAACCATCCCGAGCGTCCGGCGGCGCCGTTTGCCGTCAACCAGATCGTCCATACCTCCAACAAGAGGCTGGAACACGACCTGATGTTGTGTGTGAAATACAAGGTGCCGATCGTCATCTCCTCGCTCGGCGCGGTGCCGGAGGTGAACGCGGCGGTGCATTCCTATGGCGGCATCGTGCTGCACGACGTCATCAACAACCGGCACGCCAATTCGGCGATCCGCAAGGGCGCCGACGGGCTGATCGCGGTGGCGGCCGGCGCGGGCGGCCACGCCGGTACGCTTTCGCCCTTCGCGCTGGTGCAGGAAATCCGCCAGTGGTTTGACGGGCCGGTGCTGCTTGCCGGGGCGATCGCCACGGGCGGGGCGATCCTGGCGGCGGAAGCCATGGGGGCCGACATGGCCTATATCGGCTCGCCCTTCATCGCCACCGACGAGGCGCGCGCCATCGACGGCTACAAGCAGATGATCGTCGACAGCAATGCGGCCGACGTCGTCTACTCGAACTATTTCACCGGTATCCACGGCAACTATCTGAAAGGCTCGATCCGGGCGATGGGCATGGACCCGGACGCCCTGCCGCTTGCCGATCCCTCCAAGATGGATTTCGAGAAGGCCACGACCGGCGCCAAGGCCTGGAAGGAAATCTGGGGCGCGGGCCAGGGCGTGGGCGCGGTCAACGAGATCGTTCCGGTTTCGGCGCTCGTGGACCGGCTGGAACGGGAATATCTCGCGGCGCGCAAGCGGCTTGTCACCTGACGGGCATTCGGAGGATGACCGCCTTCATCGGGAAAATCATTCTTACAGGCGAATCCCATCTTGAAATCGCAAGACATTGCCTGTATCAGCCGCATCACATTGCAGCCCGGCCCCCGGCGCTGCCAGGGCCGCTTTAGCTCAGTCGGTAGAGCACATCATTCGTAATGATGGGGTCACGTGTTCGAGTCACGTAAGCGGCACCATTCTCCAATTCCATCTTCCCCACCAGCCAGACAGGCCGCGAAGCCGTTCCCCTATTTCCTGTCTCTTCTGGATGATCTACAGATCGACCGCATAAGACGGTGATGCGGGGTGGAGAATGCTGAAAATCGTATTCCTGGATCGGGACACGATCGGCCCGTCGGTTTCGATCGACCGGCCGGATTTTCCCCATGAATGGGTGGAATACGGCAAGACGGCTCCCGAGGACGTGGCCGCGCGCATAGCGGATGCCGATATCGCGGTCACCAACAAGGCGCCGATCCGGGCCGATGCGATTGCCGGGGCGAGCCGCCTGAAGATGATCGCCGTGACGGCGACGGGCTACGACGTGATCGACCTTGCCGCCGCCAAGGAGCGCGGCATCACCGTTTCGAACGTCCGGGGCTATGCAGTCAACACCGTGCCGGAACATACTTTCGCGCTGATCTTCGCGCTCAGGCGCTCGATCACCGGCTACCGGCAGGACGTGATCGCCGGCGAGTGGCAGCGCGCCAACCAGTTCTGCTTCTTCAATCATCCCATCCGCGATCTATCCGGCTCGGTGCTCGGCATTTTCGGACGCGGCGCGCTCGGCAAATCGGTGGCTCGGATCGGCGAGGCCTTCGGCATAAAGCCGGTCTTCGCGGCCCGCAAGGACGCCAGCTCGATCGAGACCGGTTACACGCCCTTCCACGAGGTTATCGAGACGGCCGACATCATCACCCTGCACATGCCGCTGACGCCTGCGACGCGCGACCTGATCGGCATGCCGGAATTCCAGAGGATGAAGCGGAAGCCGCTCATCATCAACACGGCGCGCGGCGGGCTGGTGAACGAGGCAGCGCTGGTGCAGGCGCTCGACGAAGGCCTCATCGCCGGAGCGGGTTTCGACGTTTTGACCAAAGAACCGCCGGCCCCTGACAATCCTCTGCTGAAAGTGCTGGAGCGGCCGAACGTAATCGTCACCCCGCATGTCGCCTGGGCGAGCGATGAGGCCATGCAGGCGCTCTGGGCGCAGGTGGTCGGCAATATCGAGAATTTCGAGAAAGGCAGTCCTTCCAACGCCCTGTGAGAGGAGCTCGGACATGGATAGAGTGTCAGGCGCAAGCCGCCTTCTTTCCGGCTGCAGCCTGGAGGAAGCCGCCGCCGGTTTCACCGAGGGTTTCGCCGGCTATGTGGTGCCAGTGAACGTAAAGCCGGAAGCGCTGCGCCTCCGCATCCAGCGCGAGGATATCGACCTAGATGCCAGCGAAGTCTTCTTCGACGGCGAAAAACCCGCCGGCATCCTGCTCGTGGCGAGACGTGGCGACATCTCCCGCATCAGCGCGCTTGGCGTCGGCCCGTCGATCCGCGGCAAGGGCTTCGGGCGGCAGGTGATGCTGGAAACGATCGAAGCGGCACGAAAGCGCGGCGAGCGGAAGCTCGTGCTGGAAGTCATCAATTCCAACGAGCGCGCCGCTGCACTTTACAGAGGCCTCGGCTTTGAGGTGACGCGCAAGCTGGTGGGCTTCGGCCGTAGCGGCAAGCTTGCCGCACAGGAGGCGGGACGAGCCGCCGAATGCGGCATCGAGATGGCGGTGGACATGCTCCAGCGCTTCGCGGATGCAAATCCCACCTGGCAGACCGATCCCCGCTGCTTCCGCAAGGGGGCGGCGCCGCTGAAGGGCTTCACCTTCGACGGCAAGGCGGCGGCGCTCTTGGACGACAGCGGCAAGGACGTGCGGCTTTACGGCCTCGCCGTCGATCCCGCATACCGCAGGCAGGGCATGGGGCGGACACTGGCCGATGGGATTGCCGGGCTCTATCCCGGGCGCAAGCTCTATATCATCGAGAACCTGCCGGAAGGCCTCTTCGATCGGTTCATGCGCCGCATCGGCTGGCGCAAGAGCAGGATGACCCAATCGGAAATGGCGCTCAGCCTCGTTTAGACAGCATCGAGTTCGATCCAGGCGGGCGCATGATCGCTGGCACGGTCCCGCCCGCGCATATGCCGATCGACGCCAGCGCTCCGCAGGTTCGGCACGAGTGACGGGCTGAGAAGCAGGTGATCAAGCCTCAGACCCGCATTGCGGCCCCAGGCGTTCCGGAAATAATCCCAGAACGTG
This sequence comes from Rhizobium sp. LC145, assembly GCF_001005825.1. GTDB lineage: Bacteria > Pseudomonadota > Alphaproteobacteria > Rhizobiales > Rhizobiaceae > Neorhizobium. The sequence goes on along the minus strand of NZ_LBHV01000003.1, from coordinate 463,101 downwards.
TAGATGCGTTCATCCGGGTGGAGCGTGCGGATGGCATCGGTCCAGCCTTGCGCGAGAAGCATTGCGAAGGCCGCGCGGACCTCCAGCCGGAACAGCGCGTCGTCCCGCCAGCGCTCCGGCGCATAGACGTCGAGATCGGTCGGCATGATGTTGAAATCGCCGGCAAGCACCACAGGCGCGCCGGTTTCCAGAAGTGCGGCCGCATGGAGGAGGAAACGCTCGAACCAGCGCAGCTTGTAATCGAACTTCGGTCCGGGTGCGGGATTGCCGTTCGGCGCATAGAGGCAGGCGACGAGAACGCCGCGCACTGCCGCCTCGATATAACGGCTATGGCTGTCCTCGGGATCGCCGGCAAGCTCCCGGCGGGTTTCGATCGGATCGGCATCGCGGGCAAGGATCGCAACGCCGTTCCAGCTCTTCTGCCCGTGCCAGACCGCACCGTAGCCTGCCCTATCGATCGCCGCGGCGGGAAACCTCTCCTGCGGCGCCTTCAGTTCCTGCAGGCAGACGACATCGGGCCTGGCCTCTTCCAGCCATTCGAGCAGGAGATCGAGGCGGCCGTTGACGCCGTTCACGTTGAAGGTCGCGATCTTCATGCCTGTCCCGGCTGACTGAGTTCGCGAAACAACGCGCGAGGGCGTCTTTGGATGCAAAATCGGGAATCCCTCAAAACAAACGGGATGGATTAGCGAAAGATTCAGGACTGTCGCGCAAGATGAACACAGTAAAAAGCCGCGCATGTATTTGCCGCTTCACCGGCATGAGCATGCGCGGACGATTTCTTTTGGAGAGGACTGTTCGATGACCGAACGCTTTGAGGCCGCCGTGCGCGAATTCATCGCCGAGAATTTCCTGTTTCGCGCCGATGCGGAGGTTTCCAACAGCCAGTCGCTGCTGGAAAGCGGGGTGATCGACTCTACCGGCGTCCTCGAACTCATCGCCTTCCTGGAAACGACCTATGGCATCACGGTCGCCGATGAGGAGATCATTCCGGAAAACCTCGACAGTATCGACAGCATGACCGGCTATCTGGCCTCCAAGCTGCCCGCCGCAGCCTGACCTTCGAAACGGTGGCCGGGCGATGCGCATAGAGGCAAGGCTCAGGGACAGTGCCCGGCGCTTCGGCGGCAAGACCGCGCTGGTGGCCGGCGGCAGACAGCTGACCTATGCCGAACTGGACCAGATCTCCGACCGCTTCGCCCGCAGCCTGATCGATCTCGGCATCCGGCCGGGTGAGCGTATCCTCATGCTGCTGGAAAACGGCCATGAGGCGGTGGTGACCTTCTTCGCCGCCTGGAAGGCCGGCGCCGTGCCCTGCCCGCTCCACCCGACGATCAAGGCCGAAAAGCTCGCCGCCATCCTCGACAGTACCGAAGCATCGGCGGTCATCACGCAGGCGCGGCTCGTTGCCACGGCGGAAGCGGCGCTTGATCTCGCCAGGACGAGGCCTTTCGTCATTGTGGCCGGCGCGGAGGCGCTGCCGGATGGCACACTGCGTTACGAAGACCTGCTGGCCGTGACGCCATCGGCAGAGCTGCCGGCCTTGGAGGACGGGGAAACGCTGGCGCTGCTGATCCACACGTCCGGCTCGACCGGGCGGCCCAAGGGAGTGATGCTTTCGCACGCCAATGTGGAGGCCGCCTGCCTTTCGATCCGCGGCTATCTTGGCAACACCGCCGACGATATCGTGCTCAGCGTTCTGCCGCTTTCCTTCGGCTACGGCATTACGCAGATCGTGACCATGGCCATGGTGGGCGGAACGCTGGTGCTGGAAAAAAGCTTCGCCTTCCCCCGGAAAATCCTGGAGCGGCTGGCGGAGGAAAAAGCGACCGGCTTCCCGCTCGTGCCGTCGATGGCGGCGCTCATTACCGGCATCAAGGACCTGGAGCCCGGTTTCCTGCCGCATCTGCGATATATCACCAGCGCGGCCGCCGCCATGCCGCCAGCCTTTACAGAACGGCTGCGGCACCTGCTTCCGACGACGCAGATTTTCCTGATGTACGGCCAGACGGAGTGCCTGCGCGGCACCTATCTGCCGCCGGAGGAAATTGCCCGCCGGCCGCTTTCGGTCGGCAAGGCCATTCCCGGCACGCGGGCCTTCGTGGTGGACGAGGAAGGGCTTCCCGTACCGCCGGGCACGATCGGCGAACTGGTCATCGAGGGGCCGCATGTCATGGCAGGCTATTGGGGCGACGAGCTTTCGAGCGTCCTCAATCTCTCGCCGGCGGCCAATGGGCGGCGGCTCCATACCGGCGATCTCTTCCGCGAGGACAGCGACGGCTTTCTCTATTTCGTCAGCCGCCGCGACGACATTATCAAGACACGCGGCGAAAAGGTGAGCCCGCAGGAGGTGGAGCGCGCACTTTACGCTCTGCCGGGCATTCGCGAGGCGGCTGTGGGCGGCATCGAGGACCCGCATTTCGGCCAGGCGATCCGCGCCTATGTGGTGCTCGAGGACAATGCCTTGCTCAGCGAACGTGAGATCATCCGCCACTGTGCCCGCCAGCTCGAAGATTACATGGTGCCGAAGAGCGTCGAATTCCGCGATGCCCTGCCCAGGACGACGACCGGGAAAATCCGCCTCAGCGCCGAAGACGGCAACGCAACGACATTACGGGGGAATGCCGCATGACGGGAAATGTGAAGCTTGCCGTGAAGTCGGAAGACTTTTCGGCCGATACGCTGAAGCTCGATGCGGAGGCGGAGATCGAGCGCATCTGCGGCTGGATCCGGGAAACCGTGCTGAAAGGGCTTCGCAAACGCGGCGTCGTGCTCGGCCTTTCCGGCGGCATCGATTCCAGCGTTACCGCGGCGCTTTGCGCCCGTGCTCTCGGGCAGAACAGGGTGACCGGCATCTTCATGCCGGAGCATGATTCCGATCCGGAAAGCCTGCGGCTGGGTCGTGCACTTGCCGAAGCTGTCGGTGTCGATACCGTGCTGGAGGATATCGGCCCCGCGCTCGCCGCCGCCGGCTGCTATGCCCGGCGCGACGGCTTCATCCGCCAGGTGGTGCCGGAATTTGGCGAAGGCTGGGGCTGCAAGGTGGTGCTGGAGGACGCGCTCGCGGGTCGCGGCTACAATATCTCCTGGCTGGTGGTCGCCAATCCCGCCGGCGAGCAGAGCCGCCACCGCATGCCGCTCGAGGTCTATCTCGGCATGATCGCCGCCGCCAACATGAAGCAGCGGACCCGCAAGCAGATCGAATATTATCACGCCGACCGTCTGAACTTCGCCGTCGCCGGCACCCCCAACCGGCTGGAATACGACCAGGGCTTCTTCGTCAAGAACGGCGATGGCGCGGCCGATTTCAAGCCGATCGCCCATCTCTACAAGAGCCAGGTCTACCAGCTTGCGGAGGCATTGGGCGTGCCTGCCGAAATCCGCCGCCGGCCACCCACCACCGATACCTGGTCTCTGCCGCAGGGGCAGGACGAATATTACTTCTCGATCTCCTACGACCGTATGGATCTCTGCCTATACGGCCTCGACAACGGGATTTCCCGCGAAGCTGTGGGTATCGCGGCCGGACTTACGCCCGAACAGGTGGACGCCGTGTGGCGCAACATCGCCTCGAAACGTAAGGTGGCCGAGTACCTGCACAGCCCGGCGGTGACCATGCTCGGCTAAGGTCAGTCGAAGGTATCGCCGATCAGCCGCATCCAGTTTTCCCCCGCAAGGCCGCTGATGAGGCCCTGTCCGCTGCGGACCGGCTCCAGCAGCGCATGATCCTTGGCATGGGCGACGAAGAAGGCCCTGCCATAGAACATGGTCTTGCGGCTGATGAGTTCCGGCGTCAGCCAGGGATGGCCGGCGCCGCGGATCGCCACGCAGCCCTCGGCATCCGCATGGGCGAACATGTCCTCGACGAGATCGCCGGCGACGACCGGCGAACACAGCGCCTGTAGCAGCCATGCGATGCCGCCGGGCCTGCCGAAATAGGCATAGCAGCCGACAAGTTCTCCGCTGCGGGACTCAGCGATGCGCCAGACCGGCTTGCCATATTGGCGCTTCTGCTCGGCCTGGTCCATGAACCATTGCAGCGACTGACTGTCCCAACGCGGCCTGAGCGGGAAGGTATCCGCAAGCTTCAGCACCGTCTCGGCGAATTCCTGGCGCGAGGCATCCCAGAAATTCGCCCGGCGCCCGCCCTGGATTTCCGGAGCGCGAAAAGTGGACAGGCCGGTCTTTTCCATGATGCCATCCGCAAGCCGGCCGACCGGTCTCAGAAGGCGGGCGGCTCCGAGCGAAAGCTCCATGACCTGGACGGCGGTTGCCGCGGGACGCAGGACGCGCAACCAGTTCAGGCTGTAGGCAATATCCAGCGGCAGGGCGAGCTTCTGCCACATGCCGAGCGCAAGCGAATTGGCGGTTTCCGTCAAGGAGAGGTCCTGCGGACCGGTGAGAAAGGCGCGCAGGAGGCGCGCTCCGGCCAGCGGGTTCTGCTCCGGCCTTTCGACCATCATCGAGCCCGCGAAAGCGGCACGGATCGGCCTGCCATTCCATTCGAGCCGCGAGGGAAAGACACCGATGAAGCCTTCGACTTCGCCGGCGGCATTGACGAAGACCTTCGATCTTATCTCCTCGTCGTACCAGGGATGTTCGAAGAAGACTTCCCGAAAATACTGGATCATCGAAGGCCGCGGAGGTTCGGAATTTCGAAATGTCTTCTGGAAAAGCCGGGCGACGGAGGGCAGATCCTCCCGTTCCAGATCTCGGACACCGCCGCCGCGGTCGCTCATCATGCCCATTTCCCGCTCTCCGGCCCCAGGTTGTGCGGGAACCGAGCTTGCCAGAATAGGCTTAAGCAAACGAAAAGAGGCCCCGCGCTCGCGGAGCCTCCGAAACCCGGTTCATTCAGCCTACATCCAGTAGGGAGGCACGCCGTAGTAATCGTAGATCGTCCGGTCGTTTTCGCGATACCAGCTCTCGTCATCCCGATCACGATAGCGCGGCGCACCGGTGATCTGCTCCTTGGTCAGATCGATCCGATAGCCGTCGAGTTCTTCGTCGTAGTGGAGTTTTTCCCAGGGCAGCGGATAATAGTCATCGCCGATCCCAAGGAAGCCCCCGAAGCTCAGCACCGCATAGCCGACGCGACCGCCGCGCTTTTCGAGAAGGATGCGCTCGATCGAGCCGATCCTTCGGCCATCGGCTCCGTAGACAGCCGTGCCCTCGACCTTGTCGCTGGCGATAAGCATCGGCGTATCCTTGACATAGGGGTCCTGCCCGGCTCGCGGTTCATGATGTACCATGGTGTTCCTCCTTTGTGATTTGCTTGTGATCGCTACCGTCGGGAAACGTCCTCCTCAGGTGATGGTTCCGATGGTTGGCAGTCACTGGCGTGCACCGCTATATTGACGTTTACGTCAAGGTTATATAGCTCTTGAAATCATGTAACCTGCTATTGGAAGCAGAAGGGGCATGGCGTAATCTGGTTTTCGCGGCAAAGTGGAGGACTTCACCGCGAAAAGCTCGCCGAAAGGCTAAAAACAAGGAGGAGGAACACTATGACAGAACTGCCCGCGCGCATGGATGGCAGCGCATCCGACAAGCCCTGGCTCGCCTCCTACCCGCCAAACGTGCCGGCCGAGATTCCGCCACTTGCCCACCAGTCCCTCGGCGCCCTTTTCGAGGAAAGCTGCGCAAAATTTGCCGATCGCCCAGCTTTTTCAAGCATGGGGAAAGTTCTCACCTTCCGCGAGCTTGAAGCCGAGAGCCGCAAGATCGGCGCCTGGCTGCAGGCGCAGGGGCTTGCAAAGGGCGACCGCGTGGCGGTGATGATGCCCAACATCCTGCAGAACCCGGTGATCGTCTATGGCATCCTGCGCGCCGGCGTCGCGGTGGTGAACGTCAATCCGCTCTACACCCCGCGCGAACTCGAGCATCAGCTGAAGGATTCGGGCGCCAAGGTCATCTTCGTGCTCGAGAACTTCGCCCATACCGTGCAGCAAGCGCTGCCCCGAACCGATATCCGGCATGTGGTCGTCGCGACCATGGGCGACATGCTCGGCCTCAAGGGCCACATCGTCAATCTCGTCGTCCGCAAGGTCAAGAAGCTCGTTCCGGTGTGGTCCATTCCCTCGGCCAAGAATTTCAGGCAGGTCATGGCCGAAGGCGCGCGGCAGACGCTGAAACCGGTCGAGGTTTCGAGTTCGGACGTGGCCTTCCTGCAATATACCGGCGGGACGACCGGCGTCTCCAAGGGCGCCGTGCTGACCCATAGCAACCTGCTCGCCAACAAGGAGCAGATGGCCATCTGGCTGGCCACCGCCTTCCTGAACAAGCCGCGGCCGGAGGCTTTGACCTTCCTCTGCGCGCTGCCGCTCTACCACATCTTCGCACTGACAGTGAACTCGCTGATGGGGGTCGCGACCGGCAGCCACAACATCCTGATCGCCAATCCGCGCGACATCCCGGCGCTCGTCAAGGAGATCCAGAAGTACAAGATCCACGTGTTCCCCGGCCTGAACACGCTGTTCAATGCGCTGATGAACAATGCCGATTTCCAGAAGCTGGATTTCTCTTCGATGATCCTCGTCTTCGGCGGCGGCATGTCTGTGCAGCGGCTGGTGGCCGAGCGCTGGTACAAGATGACCGGCTGCCCGATCACCGAGGGCTATGGGCTTTCCGAGACGTCGCCGGTCGCCACCGCGAACCGGCTGGACACGACCGAATTCACCGGCATGATCGGCCTGCCGATCTCCTCCACCGAGATTTCCATCCGCGATGACGATGGCAACGAGGTGTCGCTGGGGGATATCGGCGAAATCTGCATTCGCGGTCCGCAGGTAATGGCCGGCTACTGGAACCGGCCGGACGAGACCGCCCGGGCGATAACCGCGGACGGCTTTTTCCGCACCGGCGATATGGGCTACATGGACCGCCAGGGCTATACCAAGATCGTCGATCGCAAGAAGGACATGATCATCGTCTCCGGCTTCAACGTCTATCCGAACGAGGTGGAGGAAGTCGCGGCGATGCATCCCGGCGTGCTGGAATGCGCCGCGATCGGCATTGCCGACGAGCATTCCGGCGAGGCCGTGAAGCTCTTCGTGGTCAGGAAGGACCCGAACCTGACGGAGGCCGATCTCAAGGCCCATTGCGCCGCCAATCTCACCAATTACAAGCGGCCGCGCTTCATCGAATTCCGCAGCGAACTGCCGAAATCGAATGTCGGGAAGATTCTCCGGCGCGAGCTGCGCGGGTAGCTCACCCGCCAATTGCAAACAACCATGAAGTGTGCTGCTATCGCTTCCGTTTTCGGGGGCGAAAGCAGCATGCGCCGCGACCAGCCGGCGTGTCGGTGAGGATGGGCCGCACCGACCTTGGCAGAGGCCTTGCCTTCGAAAATGGAGGTGATGTGATGTGGTTTCGGCCGCTTAGCATCGCGCTTACCTTGAGGAGAACCCGGACGGGCTGGTCAGTCGCCGTCCGGGTAACGCTCAACAGATAAGCAAACGGCGAGCGGAGCGCGAACTCCGCTTGCCACTCCTATAATATACCTGCCGGGACCTCTCTCTTCAAGCCTCGTCAGGAAACGCTCCTCGCAGCCTCTTGTGCCTTGATTTGACCCAGAAAGCGAATAGGTTCCCCAGCATCCTTCCCCGGAATGCAAGGAGCAGCCATGCAGGCCATCGTTCAAGAGCTGAAATCCACCGCCGCCGCTACCAAAGCTACGGATATCCGTGCCGCCTTCGCGGGCGATTCCAGCCGCTTCGATAAATTCAGCGCATCCTTCGACGACCTGCTGATGGACTATTCCAAGACCGCGGTGAACGCCGAGATCCTGGCTCTTCTCGAAAAGCTTGCGGAAGCCGGCGGCGTTGCCGGCAAACGCGACGAGATGTTCTCCGGCGCACCGATCAATTTCACCGAGGGGCGCTCGGTTCTCCACACGGCGCTGCGCAACCGCTCCAACACGCCGGTGCTGGTGGACGGCAAGGATGTGATGCCGGAGGTCAACGCGGTTCTGGCGGCCATGGGCAAATTCGCCGACGGCATCCGGTCCGGCACATTGAAGGGCGCGACCGGCAAGGCGATTACCGACGTCGTCAATATCGGCATCGGCGGCTCCGATCTCGGTCCGGTGATGGCGACGCTGGCGCTCGCCCCCTTCCATGACGGCCCGCGGGCGCATTTCGTCTCGAATGTCGACGGCGCGCATATTGCCGATACGCTGAAGTTGCTCGAAGCCGAAACGACGCTTTTCATCATCGCATCGAAGACCTTCACGACAATCGAAACAATGACCAATGCCGCGTCTGCGCGCGCGTTCGTGGCCGACAAGCTCGGCGAGGCCGCCGTCAAGCATCATTTCGCAGCCGTATCCACGGCGCTGGACAAGGTTGCCGCCTTCGGCATCGAAACCGAACGCGTCTTCGGCTTCTGGGACTGGGTCGGCGGGCGCTATTCCATCTGGTCGGCGATCGGCCTGCCGCTGATGATCGCAGTCGGTCCGGAGAACTTCGGCAAGTTCCTGGATGGCGCGCATGCGATGGACAACCACTTCCGCACCGCGCCCGTGCGTGAAAACCTGCCGATGCTGCTCGGCCTCATCGGCTTCTATCATCGCAATGTTCTGGGCTACCCGACCCGCGCAATCCTCCCCTACGACCAGCGCCTGCTGCGCTTCCCCGCTTACCTGCAGCAGCTGGACATGGAATCGAACGGCAAGGGCGTGACGATCGACGGCACGCCGGTGGAAGGCAATTCCGGACCAGTCGTCTGGGGCGAGCCGGGCACCAACGGCCAGCACGCCTTCTACCAGCTCATCCACCAGGGCACGAGCATCATTCCCGCCGAGTTCATGATCGCCGCAAACGGTTTCGAGCCGCATCTGCGCCACCAGCACGAACTTCTGATCGCCAACTGCCTGGCGCAGTCCGAAGCGTTGATGAAGGGCCGTACGCTGGCGGAGGCCAAGGCGCAGCTCACCTCGAAGGGAATGGACGACAAGCAGGCCGATTTCATCGCGCCACACCGCGTCTTCACCGGCAACCGGCCGTCCATCACCTTCGTCTACGACAAGCTGACGCCATTCGCACTCGGCCGCCTGATCGCGCTCTACGAACACCGCGTCTTCGTCGAAGGCGTGCTCTTCCGCATCAATTCCTTCGACCAATGGGGCGTCGAGCTCGGCAAGGAACTGGCGACGGGACTGCTGCCGGTCGTTCAGGGCACGGAGAGCGCCAAAGGCCATGACAGCTCCACCCAGGGGCTTGTGGCGGTGCTTGCGACGCTGGCGAAGTAACGCGGGAGGCGAAGCCCTTCCGCGGGCTTCGCCTCTATTTGGTTCCATTAGGCATTTCGGCGGAAAAGGGCGTGGTCCAGCGACCATCTGCCAGGCCCCCATGCCATGATCGCAAGTGCCATTGCCACCCAGGTCAGGTGGATCGGCCAGCCATCAGGTACGGTCAACTGGATGATGATGGTCATCAGGAGCAAGGCTACCGCGGCGACACGCGTGAAAAGTCCAGCCACAAGCAGGATCGGAAGCAGAATTTCAGCGGAACCTGAAAGAAAGGCCGTCGCTGCCGGAAACGGGTAAGAATAGGGACCGCCCGGCAGATGCAATCTGAACTCGGAGGCAAAGAGCAGAACCGCAACGTCGTTCAGTTGCAGGAAACCCTCCCACTTGTTGATACCCGAGCGCCAGAACGGCACTCCTAAAGCAAGGCGTAGCGCAAACTGAGTGAGTGATGGGAAGGCCACTCCTGCAATCTGCCCGTTCACCCATCCGATTGCCGCAGCGACTCCCGTTTGGTCCGGTCGAGTGTTGATTTTTGCTTCAATAGCCATGCTGAACTTCTCCCGGAAATGTTGCGGTGAAAACTCCGGCCTCGATCATCATGGAAATGGTCGATGCCAGGTCGAACTCGGAAGAGACCTCGAAGGCTGAAGCGGCTGCCACCTCCAGCGAACCACCCTCCAACAGGCGCGAGAGAAAGACCTCCGCATCTTTCGGAAGGCCGCGTAATTCGACGTCGAAGGCAGGTCTCGTGATCAGGGCACTTTGTGCGGTGGCCGCGGCTATCTTGCCGACTGCGGCATCGCTCCGGTTTGCATTGAAAATGTCCACCACCGGATAGTTGGAGCAAACCAGACGCGCTGCTGGATGCCGTCTGAAACGCAAGCAGCCCAGCAGTTCCGGCGGAACCTGCGACAGCGCCTCTTTTGCGAGTGGCGGCTCATCGGCCGCATGATAGGCGTCGAGCCAGGCGCGCTCCAAACGGGCCACGTCCGCAAGCCAAGGCATATCGCGGGCATACTCGTAGCGTTCGATGAACGCCGGAAAGTCATGCCCGTACTCGAAGAGCAGCGGCGACGAGGGCGGGGTAGCGCGGATATGAAACCTGGCCATCGCCCGAAAGAACTCCGGGCCGGTGATGCGTTGCGTTGCCGGAAAGATTGCCGCAAGAGCGTCGATCAGGCTGACGATTACGTTGTTGCGATAGATATTGTAGCGTCGCTCGGCCGACTTACCTCTTGGATCCGAAACGCATTCCGGAATCTCGCGATGAGGATCCAGCAGGCCCCCTGCGAAATACGCGGCGAAATCGAGTTTTTCTTCCATGGCCGGGTTCTCAGCGGGAAATCGCATAGGCGTCTCCATGAGGCATTTCAATGTGCTGGCCGCGATCAAGTATCGCCTGCGCAGCTATCGCCTCCCGGTGCAGAATGGGCCAATCGGGCACCGCGCTGTCCCACTCGATCAGTGTCGCAATGGGTCCGCTTCGCGCGATGACGATCTCAAAGAGCTTCCAGACGGCATCGGACACGGGTCCGTCATGGCTGTCGATCAAAAGGAGCTCGCCCTCCTCCGTCTCCTGCTCCGAATGGCCGGCAAGATGTATCTCCTCGACCAAATTCAGAGGGTAATCCGCAAGATATTCCATGGCGGACGAGCCTATGTTCGCGGCGGATACGAAGACGTTGTTGACGTCCAGCAGGAGACCGCAGCCGGTCCGCTCCGAAATCTGTCGTATGAACTCGGTTTCTGGCATCGTCGATTCCTCGAAAACCAGATAGCTCGACGGGTTCTCAAGAAGGATTTTTCGGCCAATCGTCTCCTGGACCTGATCGATGTGGCTAGCGACCAGTTCCAGCGTGGAACGGTTGTAAGGCAGCGGCAGGAGGTCGTTGAAATACGTTGTATCGTGGGTGGACCATGCCAGATGTTCGGAGACGAGCGCCGGCTCGTAACGGTCGACCACGCCCTTGAACCGGGCCAAATGATCCCGATCCAGAGGCCTTGGGCCGCCGATCGACATGCATACTCCATGCAGGGAAACCGGATAATCCTGCCGTATCCTCGACAGGGCGAGATGCGGCGCCCCGCCAGCCCCCATGTAGTTTTCCGCATGGACCTCAAAGAACCCATGCCTCGATCCCTCAGCGAGGATCGCCGGCAGATGTTCCGGCTTGAAGCTGGTTCCCGCCAGCCCCTGGACAGGATAGTCGGGAAAGCGAAGAACATCGGACCCAACCGTTCGCTTGCTCGCTTGCATCATCAGTACCTCCACTTTCCCGGTTGCAATGATCAGGCCGGCAGATCGCGATTCAGTTCGGTCATCGAGCCCTTGCGGTCGCCCGGCAATTCCATGCTGGCGCAGGTGCCGCCATCCACGAATTTCCAGGCATTGCCCTGATAGTCGACCGTCGAGGTGCCCTGGCAGGTCGTGCCGGGACCCGCCGCACAATCGTTTTGGCCTTTAAGGGCGACGCCGAAGCATTTTTCCTTTCCGGCATCCATTGCTGCCTTGACCGCCGCCTCGGATAGCGGCGCAGCAAACGCCAGCGACGACAATGCGGACGCGACAGCAGTCGCCAGAACTGATGCTGTGACTATGGAACGTGTTGACATGATTTTGCCTCTCATGGACTCCTCTCGTGTACCGGATGGCACACGATCGGTAGTTCGCTGTCGATCGGCATTGGTTACGATGCCGGGACACACGTTTTTGTGAGAGGCCTGCGAGGCTAGGGAAACGGCGGCAATGCCGCAGCAGTGCGCGGAAAGCCGGCACCACCTGAGCGCATCATCGATGTGTCAGCTGCTATGCGGGATCAGAGGCCGATCTCGCGTGCGAAGGGCGGATTGGCGCCAGCGCGGGAAACAGTAACCGCCGCCGCCTTGGCACCGAGCGCCAGGGCGCTGGCGATCTGATCCTCGGTGAGGCTTGCGATCTGCGCCTTGGTGAGCAGGTTCTGCATCTTGAGCGAGGCCAGCACGCCGGCGTCGAAAGTATCGCCGGCGCCGACCGTATCGACCACCGTCACGCGTTCGCTCGGCACCGTTACCTTGTGGCCTGAGGTGTAGCCGATGGCGCCGTCCGCCCCGCGGGTGACGACCACCAGTTTGGCCCCATGGTGAAGCCAATGGCGGGCGAGCGTATCCTCGTCGCCCTCGAGGCCGAACCAGGCGAGATCCTCGTCCGAGAACTTGATGATGTCGGACATCGCCGCCATGCGGCGGATGCGGGCAAGATGCGAGGCCTTGTCCTTGATGAAACCCGGCCGGATATTCGGATCGAGCGAGATCACGCGGGCGGCGTTCTCGCGTTTCATCAATGCCTCGTAGGTCGAACCGCAAGGTTCGGGGATCAGGCTGATCGCGCCGAAATGCAGAGCTTCGCAATCGTCGCCGAGCGCCGGCAGATCGGCCTCGGTAATCATGCGGCCGGCGGTGTTCTCATCATAAAAGGCATAGGAGGCGTGGCCATTCGTGAGCTTCACGAAGGCGATCGTCGTCGGTCGCGACAGGGTTGCGCAATAGCTGAAGTCGACATTGCTGTTACGCAGCGTGTCGCGCAGGATATCGCCCATCATGTCGTCGGAAAGGCCGGTGAAGAAGCCCGTGGGAACGCCCAGCCGACCAAGTGCGATCGCGGTGTTGAACACCGCGCCGCCGGCATAGGGGGCAAAGCCCTTCTCGCCCGCGGTCGTTTCGCGCGGAAGCATGTCGATAAGAGCTTCACCACAGCACAAGATCATCCGAAGTCCTCCCGCCATGCTCCCTGGCTGGCTTCATCGCTTAAACGAGCTTTTGTAAAATATCTAGAGCGAAAGCTCGCTTATGCCGCCGTTGCGACCCGACCAGGCAAGCGGCGCATCCAGGAAGGATTCGACTTCGGAGAGGGTTTTCTGGTCGAAAAGCTTCTGCTCCTTGGCCACTTCAAGCACGTTCCGCCAGGTGGCGATGTAGTGCAGCTTCACCTTGCCGTCGGCAAAGCGGAGCGCGCCTTCATCGAAGATATCGTAGTAGAAGAGAGCGATGCCGTGATCGACGACGCCGCCCGCGGCGCGGACCGCATCGATGAACTTGAACATGCTGCCGCCGGCCGTCGTCAGATCCTCGATCACCAGCACGCGCGCGCCTTCCGGCATGTGGCCCTCGATCTGGGCATTGCGGCCATGCCCCTTCGGAGCCTTGCGGACATAGATCATCGGCAGGCTGAGCCGCTCCGCCAGAAGTGCTGCAAAGGGTATGCCGGCCGTTTCGCCGCCGGCAATGCAGTCGAATTTTTCAAAACCCGCATTGCGCATGATGGTGGCGGACGCGAAATCCATGATCGCCGAGCGGATGCGCGGATAGGAAAGCAGCTTGCGGCAATCGATATAGACCGGGCTCATCATGCCTGAGGCAAACTTGTAGGGTTTTTCCGCGCTGAAATGGACGGCTCCGATTTCCCAGAGCATCCTTGCCATCAGTTCGGCCATAACGCCGCGTTCGGGAAATGTCGTCTGGATCATGCGCCCGCTCCTTCTGCTCACCTACTAAGCGCGAATAGCAGCAAGCGGCGGCGGACGCCAGACCCTACAAGTGTCAGGCGGAGGTGCGGGTTTCCGCCGTTTCGACCGACCGCAGGAAGCCGGCGATCTCGACCCGGTTGCGGCCGGCGCGCTTGGCCTCGTAGAGCGCGCTATCGGCGAGGTTGAGAACGGCTTCGAAATTCCGCCTTTCCGGCGTACCGAAGGCGATGCCGGCGCTGACGGTGCAGCGGAAGCACGCTTCGCCCGCCGCGATCTGCCGCTCCGCGAACCGCCGGGCGATATCGCCGGTGATCCGCTCGGCCCGGCCGGGCATCGTGTTGGCGAGGATCATGGCGAACTCCTCGCCCCCCAGCCGCGCCACGGTCTCCCTGCCCTCCGTGCCTGCGATCAGCTCTTCGGCAAAGACCTTGAGAACGGCGTCTCCGGCGGCATGACCATGTTGGTCGTTGATGGACTTGAAGCGGTCGATGTCGAAGACGATCACGGCGGTGGACGGGCCGATCGTGCGGCTGGCATGCTGGTCGAAGAGCGCCCGGCGGTTCAAGAGCCCGGTCAGGGAATCGGTATTTGCCTCACGGCGATGATGGGCGGCCAGCCGCCACTGATGCAATGCGAGCGAGAGAGCACCGATGCCGGACATGCCAGCGATGCAGATGCCGATATTGAGGTTTTCCGCCCAATTATCCGGTGCATGGCCGAGAACCAATTGCCCCTCGGCGATCAATACGGCGGCGCAGAGGGCGAAGGAAAACCCGCTCACGACATAGAGTACCGCCATCCAGCTCAGCGGTCCCGGCGCTTCCTCCCGCGCAAGCCAGTATTGGCGCGCCGTGCCGATAAGCAGCAGGGCGGTCGCGATGTTCATGAAGATGAAACCCAACCCGTCGAGACCGCCGGCCATCAGGGGAAGGCCCGGCACGACCGTGGCGATCGAGAAGATAGCCGCCAGCCTCCACGGCTTCACACCGGTGCGGAACTGGACCGAGGCCGCATAGATCGTGCTGAAGCCGACCATGAGGAAGACGTAGGCGATCGAGACCGTGAGAGGGTTGGCCCGGACGGTATAGGAACTGTAGATGAAGATGCCGGAAACGACGAGGCAGAGTGCAACGACCAGCGTCAGAAGGAAGGAATCCGTCCGGCGCGACACCCAGGTCCCCAGAAGGGTGACCATCATGCAGGTCGCCGAAAAGCCCAGGGCGAGCAGAAGAGAATTGTAGTCAAGCATCCCGCCAATCTTTCTCTTCGGGCAATAACTCGCCGCGAATTATGGCATCAAGCTAACCGTGGTTCCTCTCCAAACCGTTACTATCTTTGCGCGAACTTGAGGGGTTTCCCCCTCAATCAGCAACCCGCCAGTGGAGAGGGAACATCGGATCGAAAACCGTGATGGGGCCGGCTGCCGTTTCCCGCTTCGCGGGGTATTCCACCGGCGCCTCATCCCGCGTGAGCGTGATCGTCTCCTCGTTCGGCATAAGACCATACCAGGCGGGACCGTTCAGCGAGGCGAAGGCTTCGAGCCTGTCGAGCGCGCCTTCCTCCTCGAACACATGCGCCAGGCAGCTCATGGTGTTGAGCGAGGTATAGATACCGGCGCAGCCGCAGGAGCATTCCTTCAACGGATCGATATGCGGAGCGGAATCGGTGCCCAGGAAGAAACGGGCGTCACCGGAGGTCGCCGCCGCGCGAAGCGCCTGCCGGTGGTTCTCACGCTTGGCGACCGGAAGGCAGTAATAATGCGGGCGGATGCCGCCCACCAGGATGGCATTGCGGTTGATGATCAGGTGATGGGTGGTGATCGTGCCGCCGAGATTGCCCGAGGAGGACTTGATGTAGTCGATGCCGTCCGCGGTCGTTACGTGCTCCATGGTGATCTTAAGCTCCGGCAGCCGCTTGCGAAGCGGGTCGAGCACCGTCTCGATGAAGACGGCCTCACGGTCGAAGATATCCACCTCCGGCGTCGTCACTTCCCCATGCACGCAGAGCGGCAGGCCGATCTTCGCCATGCGCTCCAGTACCGGCATCGCCTTCTCGATATCGCGTACGCCGCCATGGGAATTAGTGGTGGCGCCGGCCGGGTAGAGCTTGACCGCTGAAATGAGACCGCTGCGCTTTCCCGCCTCGACATCGTCCGGATCGGTGCGCTCCGTCAGGTAGAGCGTCATCAGCGGTTCGAAGCGGTGGCCGCCGGGCAGCGCGGTCAGGATACGCTGGCGATAGGCTTCCGCATCGGCGGTGGGCACCACCGGCGGCACCAGGTTGGGCATGATGATGGCGCGTGCGAAATGCCGGCTCGTATCACCGATGACCCCTTTCAGCACCTCGTCGTCACGCAGGTGCAGATGCCAGTCGTCGGGGCGGCGGATGGTGAGCGTCTTCATGGGCGGCTTCCGTATTCTATCGTTCCGCTCCGCATAACATCGTTCCACCGCGCAAAACAATGATGACGGAGGGCATCACGAAAGAAAGACCGGGCGCAAGGGCGCACAACCCGGCATTCACCGGGGCGTGAAAAATGTTGAGCGAAAGATGATCGCGGATGGGTTGTGGCGCGGAACTCCCGAATGGTTCCCGCGTTCAATATGGCAATCCGGCGAATCAGAGGAGCGAAGGATGAAATCCCGCTTCCCGAATGTCAATAAAGTTTTCGCCGTGGCCGCCGGTGCTGCGACCGCGCTCTGCACGCTCACCATCCTGCCCGCCGCGGGAGAGAGCATCGGCCCCGCCATTGTCATGACAGCCGTGAACGATTGCGATCGGCTCGCTGGCAGCCCCACCGACAACCAACGGAACAGCGCCCACACCCCGGTGGACGCCGAGAAGATCGATGCGGCCGCGATCGATGCCTGCCGTACGGCCCATGATGCGACCGATAATCCCCGCTTCGCCTTCCAGCTTGGCCGGGCGCTCAACACCGCCCAACGCATGGGCGAGTCCGTTGCCGCTTTCGATACCGCTGTCCAGGCCGGCTACCCCGCCGCCAAGGTGCATCTCGGCATGCTGATGGGACGCCTTGGAGACGAGGCTTCCGAATTCCGGCTCTACAAGGAAGCCGCCGAAAGCGGCAACGTGCTGGCCGCCTACAATCTCGGCGTCGCCTATCGTGACGGTCTCGGGACGAAGCAGGACGTGGCCCAGGCGCTACGCTGGTTTGAAACGGCCGCCAGCGCCGGCGACGACACCGCCGCCTTCAACATCGGCGTCATCTATGACGAGGGCAATCTCCTGCCGCAGGACGACCAGACTGCGATCGCCTGGTACGATATTGCCGCGCAGCGCGGCAATGCCGATGCCATGATCAATCTCGGCATCATGTACGAGACCGGCGAAGGTATTGCCGCCAATCCCACGAAAGCTGCCGAAATGTATGCCTCGGCCGCTGAGCGTGGCGACGTCTTCGGAGCCTATAAGCTCATGCAGATGCAGCAGGCGGGCACTTTTCCTCCCCCTTCCGGCCAGGAGCTGAGCGACGATCTGGAAGGGCTGGTGCTGAAGGAAGGCGATATGGAAATGCCCTCCTCGATGGCAAAGGGCATCTGAGGCTGACGCGTCAGATATCTCCGGCCGATGGCCCCCACACATCCGTCATTGCGAAACCCTCGGCCAGCGGATCGAAGGGATCAAGGGCGACCTGCGTCAGGCCGAAGGTGAAGCCGCGTCCGGCAATGGTCGGCACGATCGCCTGCCTTCCGGCAACTTGCGTTTCCCGAAGCAGTCCGACCTCGAATTCCGTGCCGATGATGGAGCGCGACTTGAAGACGTCCCCCACCTTCGCCTTGCCGCGCGCATGGAGTGCTGCGAGGTTGGCGGAATTGCCCGTGCCGCAGGGCGACCGGTCGGCCCTGCCCGGCCACATGGTGGTGCAGGTCCTTACCGTGCCATCGGCCTCGGTATCGCGGAACATCACATAGGCGACGCCGGAAATCGCCGGAATTTCAGGGTGCGCCACCGGGATTTTGGCGTTCACCAGTTCCTTCAGGATCATTCCCGCCTGCACCAGCGAGGCGGCATTGCCCTTCTCGATCGTCAGATTGATCTGGCCGACATCCACCAGCGCATAGAAGACCCCGCCGAAGCAGAGATCGAGCGTCACCGTGCCCCAATGCGGCGTCTCGAGCTTTATGTCCAGCTCGTGCACGAAGGAGGGCACCATGGTGAGCCTCACCTTCTCGCAGCGGCCGTCACGGCAGGTGGCGACCGCCTTCACGAGACCGGCCGCGGTTTCGAGCGTCACCACCGTCTCCGGCTCCCGCATTTCGACGATTCCAGCCTCCAGCAGAGCCGTGGTCACGCAGATCGAGTTGGAGCCCGAGCTTGCATGCGCCTGATCCGGCTGGAGGATGACGAAGGCTGCGTCGGCCTCCGGATGCTTCGGCGGCAGCAGGAGGTTGACCGAACCTATCGGCGCGCCGCGCGGTTCCAGGCAGAGGAAACGGCGAAGCTCCTGGCCCTTGGGGTCGGTGTTCAGCCAATGGAGCTGCCCGGCGACGCTATCACCCGGGATTTTCGGCACGCCGCCGATCGCCACCCGGCCGATTTCGCCCTCGGCATGGACATCCAGAAGCTGGATCGTGCGTTTCCATCTCATCTCGACAACTCCGCTCAGACGTGCCGGGTTATGCCGCCATCGACACGGATGTTCTGGCCGGTGATGTAGCCCGCGCCATCGGACAGCAGGAAAGCCGCAGTCTTGGCGATCTCCTCCACATGGCCGATACGCTTCATCGGCACCTTTTCCGCCGTTTCCGGCTTATGGTTCAGGCTATCGATATAACCGGGCAGGATGCAGTTCATACGGATGTTGCTCGCGGCATAACGGTCCGCATAGAGCTTGGTGAAGGCGCCGGCCGCGGCGCGATAGGTGCAGGAGACCGGGAAGACGAGCGAGGGCTCATAGGCCGCGAAGGTGGTGATATTGACGAAGGCGCCCCTGCCCTGCCTCAGCATGACGGGCGTGACGAGCCGCGCCATGCGCACCAACGACAGGATCATCATGTCGGAACCGAGCGTCCAATCCTCGTCCTTGATGTCGAGAAGATCGCCCTTCGGCGGATGGCCGGTATGGTTCACGACGGCATCGATGCGGCCATAAGACTTCATGGCAAGGTCGAAGATGGCCTGGATGTCGGCGGCTTTCTCCGCCACGCCGCGCGAGGCGACGCCGCCGAGTTCGGCCGCGAGCTTTTCGCAGCTATCGGAGGGCGACATGAGCGCCAGCCGGTAGCCCTCCTCGTGGAGCTCGCGGGCGATCGCCTCGCCCATGCCGCGCCCGCCGCCGGTGATCAGCGCCACCGGTCTTTCCTCTGCCTCCGTCATGAACCTCTCCATTTCTCATCGCCCGCCGCACAGATGCGGGCTCTCATGGAGAGAGATATAACGGAGCAAGGCTTTTGCCTATCACTTAGAACGGCCTACATCCGCGAAAGCACGATGAGGACTTCTCCGCCCTTGCCGAGAAGCGAGAGCTTTCCGCGAGAGGGATCGGCCCGCCAGGTGCGGACTTCCGAGAGAGCCGCGAAGAACTTCATTTCCTGGTCCATCACGGCGGGGGCGCAGGCCATCTTGGTGGAAGCGATCGGCCCGAAGGCGATCTCCTCGCCGGTGAGCGTCGCCTTGGTGCTCATCCGGTTGCAGCCACCCGAGCCCGAGACCTTTCCGTCTTCGGCGATTTCCAGAACCGTCTGCAGGTTATCGATAACGCCCCTGCCGCGAATGTCCTCCGCAAGCCAGCGTCCCGCCGGGGACGCCGGGGCGGCCACTACCCGTTCGACCATGATATCCGTCTCCCCGGCTTTTCCCGTTTCGCCCGTAAAGACCGCGTGGCGCGTCGTGGTGATGAACATCAGGCGGTCGCCGAGCGTGATCCGCGCCTGCAGCGCATAGCTCCGGCCGGGCTGGATTTCGGCATCGTCATATTGCAGGCGGTACGGCACCGGAACCTGGCCCTCGGGCGTGAAGCTGACCTCGGCGAGCGTTTTGGAAGGAGCATCCGCCAGCGAGACGTCGACAAGCTTAACCTCGACGGATGCGCCGGGCGGCAGCGCCATGCGCTCCCGGTAGGCCACCGTGCCCTCCAGCGTCCTGATCTCGGCCAGTGCGGGTGCGGCGGCGATCACCGCCGCCAGCAGGGCAAGGCCGGCCGAGAGAGATTTCAAAATCGCAGGTGCCATCGGTCCGCTCCAATCCGTTGCCGTTTCCGTCATGGCAGCCTTCTATCACAGGTGGAAGCGGCTCTTCAAACGAGGCCGGACTTCCCGATCCCGCAAGACGATCAGTGCAGATGCCGCAGCTTGTCGGGATTGCGAACCACATAAATGGCGGCGATCTTTCCGTCCTCGATATCGAGCGCGGTCGTCTGGAGTTCGCCGTCCGCCTCCAGCGTGATGAAGCCGGGCAGGCCGTTGACGAAGCCCGCGCGCACGAGCTTCGAGCCATGTTTCCGGAACAATGCCGCCAGGTTTTCATGCACCTTCATCACCGCATCGAAGCCGAAGATCGGCTCCATGGCCGCCGAACGCTTGCCGCCGCCATCGGCATGGACGCTGACATCGGCCGCAAGCATCGAGCCGAGCGCCTTCATGTCGCCGCTGCGCGAGGCGGCGAAGAAAGCCTCCGCAAGCTCGACACCGCGCTGCCTGTCCACCTGAAACCGGGCTCTCGCCTCGCGGACGTGGGTGCGAGCACGGGCGGCAAGCTGACGGCAGGCGGCCGGATCGCGCTCGATGGTGGACGCGACCTCTTCGAAGCCGAGGCCGAACACATCATGCAGCAGGAAGGCGGCCCGTTCGAGCGGCGAAAGGCGCTCCAATGCGAGCATCAAAGGCAAGGTGACGTCTTCCTCCTCTTCCTCCTCGACGACAGGATCGGGAAGCCAGGGGCCGACATAGGTCTCGCGCTGGCGCCGCGCCGACTTCATTTGATCGAGACAAAGCCGCGTCACCGTGCGGCGCAGGAAGGCTTCCGGCTCGCGCACCTGGTCGCGGTCGGCCTTCATCCAGCGGATGAAGGCCTCCTGCACCATATCCTCCGCATCGGCTACCGAACCGAGCATCCGGTAGGCGACGCGCATGAGCTTCGGACGCAGCGGATCGAAGGTCGCCGCTGCGTCCTCATGGATGGCGCCCGCCATCAGGCGGCCACTTCCGCCTGGACGGCCTTCGCGGCCGCCGGCTCGACCCAGAGGCCGAAGCCGACCGCGAGGCGGTTCCATCCGTTGATGACGTTGATCATCAATGTGAGCTTCACCTGTTCCTCCGCCGTGAAGTTCGCCCAAAGGGCTTCATAGGCGCTTTCCCGCGCATGGCCTTCCGAAAGCCGGGTCAGGGCTTCGGTCCAGCCAAGTGCTGCCCGTTCGCGATCGGAATAGCAAGGGGCTTCGCGCCAGGCGGACAGGAGGTAGATGCGCTGCTCGGTCTCGCCCTTCGCCCGCGCTTCGGCGGTGTGCATGTTGATGCAGTTGGCGCAGCCGTTGATCTGCGAGGCGCGGATCTTGACGAGTTCGATGAGGCTCGGCTCGAGGCTCGCCGCGACATCGATCGATACGCTCATCCACTTCTTCATCAGAGCGGGGGCGGCGGTGAATGGATCAAGTTTGGCAGTCATGGTTCGCTTCCTTCTGTTGGTTACGACACCATGACGAGCCAGGTTTTGCGGATGTGACATGCGGGGGGATTTTTTTGGCAGATTATTCCGCCGGGCTTACCGCCTGCTGCCCCGATTTTTGATCATCGGCCAAATAGCTTCTTGCGATGACCACCGAAACATACACCGTGCCAATGAGATTGATGGAAACTGCAAGCAGGTAGAAGAGGAGGAGGCGAACAACGACCGGATCAGTCATCCCGACATTACTGCCGACCGCGCCCGGGTGCAGTAGGCCCACTAATAGAACGGAAACAAAGGCGGGAACCACGTAGCCGGCGACCAAGCGAAAAAAACGAGACCAAAAGCCGGTGGCACCGCGACGCCACGCGGCCGCGAGAGACGTGTCCCCCCGAGCCGCGTTTGACACAGGCCATGTACCGAGGGTCGCGAAAGCACCAGCCGCGAGTAAAAGCGCCACCAAGATGATGAAACCCAAGTTATCGAAACCTGACAACGCCAGCAATAATGACGGCAAAATCACGCTGGAGAAAAACAATACGAGGTTCTTCCAAAGAAAGGACCACAGCCCGTTAGGCCATCCAACTTGACCGGCGATTTTCTCTTTTCCCGATATGACTGCTTGCTGCATCCAAAATGATAAAAATAGCCACATGGCGTAAGCCCCCTTATTGGGCTCACTTCCGCTAACATCTTCGAACACGAAAAACCCAGCCATGATTGAGACTACCACGGCGAACATCCAAAAATTTCTGGTAATCAACGAAAGCGATTGAGCGAACATCAGATGCCCTCTGGTCTCCACGGCTTCACGGATACGCGGGGAGATAAGAAAGCTGAAGGCACGATTGCCTGACGCCCGGCACACGTGCTCGACGCTATCGCGAATAGCTGGATATTCATCCTGCCCCCGAATTGAATTCCCCCATCCGAAACTGAACGCGAAGCTGAACGAAGTCAATGCTCGGGTTGCATCTGAAGATGCAGTACAATCAAATTGTTATGCCTTATGCCAACTTCTGCACCATCGACATTGAATTCCACGCCGGTGAGGAATTCGGGCGCATCCAAAATGAGCACTTGGCGGACATGCATCTGGGACGGGCAACCGCGCCAACCTGTCCGCTCCGGACTTCACTGGCGTTAACCATTGATCGACGCGAGTGATTTAAAACCGGCTTCAACTTCCGGCGGTTGAGATCAACCTCCGCCCGAATGAAGCTGGGCGACAGAATGGGCCGAAATATCTTCTTCCTGGCGATCTTCGCCCTGTTCTGGGTTACCACCACCCCCTTCATCGATCTTAGAAATCCGGATGTGCTGCTTGGCCAGGAAGCTGGAGACGCCAGCAATCAAATCGCTGTCCTCCTGCTGCTGGCGATGTCGATCGGGATACTGTGGCAAAACCGGAGCGCCGCGCTTTCAGCCATTTCACCCGCGATGATCTGCGTGCTCCTGTGGCAGTTCGTTACGGTCGTCACCTCCAATCATCCCGATATCTCTCTCCGCCGTTACATCCTCAATGTCGCGGTCACGATCATAACGCTTGCCTGGATTTTGGCGCCTCAGGATACCGCGCAGTTCCGTCGCCTGCTGCGATGGGGATCAGCCTTTGTCCTCGCGCTTGCCTATTTCGGGGTCATGGTTTGGCCGGAGGTTTCCATCCACAATACCAGCGAGGTGCTGGAACTTGCCAATGCCGGGTCTTGGCGGGGACATTTCGCCCATAAGAACATCGCCGGCCCGGCCATGGTGGTCCTGATGCTGTTCTGGCTCTATCTCGCAAGTACGAGCGAAAGGAACACCGCAAAGATCGCCTATTGTCTGCTTGCCCTGCTTTCGCTGATTTTCCTCTATCAGAGCAACAACAAGACCTCGATCGGCCTTCTGGCGGTGGTGTTTCTGCTGGCGGCTCTCATCCAGCGCACAAAGTTCTTGCCATTGCAGATGGCATTGGCATTCGTGCCGGTCGGTTTCATGGCGCTGCTGACCGTCGGATCGGTCATGTTCGAGCCCATGGGCGAGCTGGTCGCAATGCTGGTTTCTGATCCGACCTTCACGAACAGGACGGATGTTTGGCGCTTCGCGATCGACCAGCTTCAGGGGCACCTATTTGCGGGCTATGGCTTCGAGACGTTCTGGGCAACATCCGAGCTACGGAATGCTTTTCACGAGACATGGGCCAATGCAGCCGGCCACGCCCATAACGGCTTGCTCAATGTGGCGATGTCCAGCGGTCTTGTCGGCGTGGTCCTCACCCTATGGTGGGTCTTTCTCAACCCACTATGGGATTTCAACAAATGTCAGAATTCCGACAATGATCCGCGCCTCGCGCTGCTCTTTTTGCGAATTTGGCTCTTCATGCTTCTTTACGCCAACCTCGAGTCCCCCTTCTTCGTGGGCCGAGGACAGGTTTGGTTCACACTGTTGGCTGCGGTATTCGGTTTGCGCCTGCATGCGAGAATGCCACAGGTCATTGAGCCATATTCCGGCGAGTACAGGGCGAATGACCGAATGAACGCCGCACTCCCGATGAAGACGGCGCTTCGGTGAGCATGCGGTCAAAGGTCGGCCACAGATCGGCAGCCGAGGACCTTCATTGCGACAATTTCTGCCCAACGGCAGCGCCGAGAAAGCCTCCTACGGCTGCTGATATGGCGGCACCCCAATTAGGTGATCCTAGAGACTGAGCGGCCCAAGCAGAAAGTCCAGCAAGGAGCCCACCAAGGAGGGCAGGCAAAATCTGTTTCATGTCCACCTCTTAACCGATATCGTGAATGCCCCGATTTCTACTCAGAATCATACTGTGCCTTTTGCGGCGTTCGTCGCAAAAAATCCGACACCTGCGGCAATTCTTTTCGGTCGAATGAAGCTGAATCGTTGGGAAAAGGCAGCATCGTTGTCCCAAGAGCAACATAGTGGCCCACAAAGGTCAACTAGCGAGGGCAATCGACAAAGAGGGAAGGGAGAAAATGGCGCACCCGAAGAGATTCGAACTCCTGACCCCCAGATTCGTAGTCTGGTGCTCTATCCAGCTGAGCTACGGGTGCGTACCGAAGCGGCGCGGTGCCGCTTGCGTGGCGATCCTCTAAAACGTCCTTCTCGCGATTGCAAGCGATTTTACCGCAAGAAGCGTCATTTTACTGTCAACTTGTCATCAACATGTTGGAACAACACGTTTTTCTTGGATCACGCGCGGGCGCGGTAATCCTCAAGGGAGACCGGCCGGTCGGGAATTTCGATGCGGAACTGCGTTCCCGGACCGGGCTTTTCCACAAGCGCAATGGTGCCGCTATGGGCAAGCACAAGCTCGCGGGCGATGACGAGGCCGAGCCCCGTACCGCCCGAGCGGGCGGAACCGCGAAAGGCCGAGAACAGGTTCTCCCGCGCCTTGCGGGGCATGCCGGGGCCGGTATCGTCGATCGTGATGCTGACGACGCTGCCGATGCGCTGCGCCGAGATCGTCATGCGGCGGACGACGGTCGCATCCTCCGGATCGAGATTGGCGAGCGCCTGGACGGCGTTGCGGCAGAGATTGTGGATCACCCGGAACAGCTGCTCGCTGTCGGCTTCGACCTCGAGATCGGCGGCGATCTGTTCCACGAATTCTATTCCCGCTTCAGGATCGATCGCCAGGATATCGCGTACTTCCTGACAGAGATCCGCAAGGCGGATGCGCCGCCGCCTGGGCGCCGCTTCGGAGGCCTGCCCGTAGGCCAGAACCTCGCTGGTGTATCCGACCGCGCGGTCGATGGTGCGCAACAGCTTCGGGGCGAAGCTGCGAACCATCGGGTCTTCCACATCGACAAGGCGGTCCGACATGAGCTGCGCCGAGGCCAGGATATTGCGCATGTCGTGATTGATCTTGGAAACCGCGAGCCCGAGATCGGCCAGATTCTTCTGCTGCCTCAGCGTCCGCTGCAGCTCCACCTGCATATTGGTCAGAAACCGTCCCGCAACCGCAAGCTCGCCTCTCGACTTGTCTGCGGTGAATACCCGCGAGGGATCGTCCGGCTGCTCGGAAAACTTTCGCATGGAAAGGGTGAGGCGGCGGATCGGCAGGATCATCATGCGATTGATGGCCAGGAAGATCAGTATGGCGGTGATCAGCGAGATAACCAGCGACAGCACGAACATCATCTTGGAATAGCGCAGCATGTCCTTGCGCAGCGCATCGTCGGTCATCACCAGTTCGATGATCATCTCGCTTTCGCCGATCGGGCCATAGACGCGCATCACGCGCCCGCCGCCGAAGAAGAGCGTGTTCAACGCATCCTTCATCGAAGTGGGCATCGAGATATCGGCAAGATCGTACTGGTCGTCCACCTGGGGCGGCACGTCGACGGCGGCAAGCAGCCGGGAGGTGCCATCCTTCTTCAGCGCGATAAGCTTGGTGCCGGTCGCAAGAAGCGTATCGTCCTGGACCGCGCGCGGCAGCTCGGCCGGCTGAAGCCCGTCGATGACGATGCCGGCGGCGGCGGCCGTATCCAGCCGATCCCGCAGCCAGTTCATGCGCATGCCCGCCACCGACGGCATGAAGATCAGGATTTCGGCGAGCATGACGAAGACGACGGTGAGCCAGAGCAACCGGCCGGAAAGGCCGCTGAAAAGCCGCGGCATCGGCTCGGGGCCGGTGCCTTCCGTCTTCTCAACTGCGGCTTGGCCCGAGGTCTCCGCCTCGTCCTTCATGCGGATCTCCGTTTCAAGGCTCAAGCGCCACGAGGAATCGTGGCGGCCGTGGATCGTGGTCGATATTTTAGAACATTATGGCAGTTTTACCAGTGCGTGCCGCAGCGGCAAAAAAGCAGCGGGGAGAGGCCTGCCTCTCCCCGCCTTCCATGCGATAGCAACGTCAGATCAAAACTCTTCCCAGTCGCCCGCCGCCTGAGCCGCCGGCGCGGCGCCGCCGCCGCCGAAAGCTCTCGAAAGAGCGCCCGTCATCGCCCGGACAGGCGACAGCTTGGGACGGTGGCTCGGCGTCGCGGCCACCATACGAGGAGTGGCATTTACAGGCGCCGCCTGCCGCGGCTTCGGCGAGACGACCGATTGAGCCCCCTCGCCGATCCTGAAACCGGAAACGAGCGCGAACAATTCGTCGGCATCGGAAGAGAGCTTCTGGGTCGCAGCCGACGTTTCCTCCACCATAGCGGCATTCTTCTGGGTCACCTGGTCCATTTCATTGACGGCGGTGTTGACCTCGGCCAGCCCCGTCGCCTGCTCCTTCGAAGCGACTGCGATCGAATGGATATGATCGTTGATACGGAGCACCCGGGCTTCGATTTCCGAAAGCGCCTCGCCGGTCTTCTGTACCAGCTTGACGCCGCCGGCGACTTCCCCGCCGGATTTGCTGATCAGCGCCTTGATATCCTTTGCAGCACTTGCGGAACGCTGCGCCAGCTCACGCACTTCCTGGGCAACCACGGCGAAGCCCTTGCCGGCTTCGCCCGCGCGGGCCGCCTCGACGCCGGCGTTCAGCGCCAGGAGATTGGTCTGGAAGGCGATCTCGTCGATGACATTGGTGATCTGGGCGATCTCCCGCGATGCCTGCTCGATGCGCCCCATGGCCTCCACCGCGCTGCGCACGACATCGCCCGATTGCACCGCCGCCTCCTTGGCCTCGCCCACCATGACGGTCGCCTCCTGCGCCCGCTCAGTGGAATTGCGCACGACGGAGGTGATCTCTTCGAGCGCCGCGGAAGTTTCCTCGAGTGCGGCCGCCTGCTGCTCGGTGCGCCTTGAAAGGTCGTTGGTGGCGTTGCTGAGCTCGGCGGCGCTGCCGTTGATGGAGCCGGTGGCAGCGCGTACGTTCTGCATGGTGCCGCGCAGCGTCTCCATCGTGCCGTTGACATTCTGCTGGAGTTCCGCGAACGCGCCCTTGAAATCGCCTTCCATGGTATCGGTGAGGTCGCCTTCGGCGAGGCTCTTCACCACGCGGCGCGTCTCCGAAATGCCGGCATCGACGCTCGCCATGAGCTGATCCACATCGCGGGCGAAGAGATCGAGGCTTTCGTCATCGAACTGCTTGTCGATGCGCCGGGTGAAATCACCCATGGCCGCTGCGGCGACGACCGCCCCCATACGGGTCCTGAGCTCGTCGCTCCTGGCGCGCGTGCCCGCTTCCTGGGCATTCATGCGGGCGACCTCTATGCCGTTCCTGCGGAAGACCTCGATCGCGGTCGCCATGTCGCCGATTTCATCCGCACGACCGGCGGAACCCACCGGCGCATCGAAATCGCCCGAAGCGATCCGCTTCATGATCACAGTAAGCTCCGTGATCGGCTGGCTGAGCTGACGGCGCCCGAGATAGAGGCCGAAACCCGCGCCCGCGCCGACACCGATAAGGGTCGTTGCCAGAACGGCATAGAAGACGGTGTTGTTGAAGGCATCCATCCCGTCGCTCAGCCTGGCAAGCTGATCCTGATCCGCCTTGACGATGGCGTCGATTTCAGCCTGATAGGCCTTGCGGTTGGCGCGATTGGCTTCGTTATTGCCCTGAAGGTTGGCCGCCTGCGGCCCTTCCGCCTGGCTGAGCCGAGCCGTCTCGCTTCTGAAGCTCTTGAACTCCGCGGAACGGGCAACGAGCTTCTCGAAGGCATCCTTCTGCTCTGCCGGCACCTTCGGCCGCCATTCGGCGACAAGCGCGTCCATCTTGCCCAGCGATTTCAGCATGCCCTCGCCGAACTGCTTGGCGGCTTCCTTATCCTTGGCCGCATAGATGCCGCGGGCATCCATCACCACGGCGGTCACCAGCCGGTTCAGGTGCTCGCCCTTATAGAC
The DNA here is from genome assembly GCF_001005825.1 of Rhizobium sp. LC145. Lineage (GTDB taxonomy): Bacteria > Pseudomonadota > Alphaproteobacteria > Rhizobiales > Rhizobiaceae > Neorhizobium. The sequence continues at coordinate 434,949 of NZ_LBHV01000003.1, read as the reverse complement.
GCGGTCCGCCACGTCCGAATATTCCTGCATCTGCTTGCGATACTCGCCGATCGCGAAGAGCGAAATGCCGCCGATCAAGAAGGCGACGAGGCTCATCAGCCCGACGAGAAGATTGATCTTTGCCCTGATTTTCAATGCCGGCTCCTATGCCCACGAAATGTTGAACGTGGAGAACGGCATCGATACCGGTGCTCCCCCATCCCCTGATGCTAAAACTAGCAATTAGAAATTAATAAAGTTTGAGTGGCTAAAAGAACGCAGCAAAGAGAAAATTTACTTAAACACAACTTCACTTAGTAAGCATCTACGCCATAACTCCCGGCACTAACGTATAGATTGGGAAATTATTTTCTACATTTCAGGCATCGGGCAGATTATCGAACGAATTGCAATCGTTAATAGGCTTCTTCAAATTTTACCATTTCAGGATGTTCTTTTAAACGTCGACATTCCGGATGCAATCCGCACGCGCGCCGGCTTGGTACCGGCTGGACGATTGACTTTCGGAGCGGAGTCCTCTTATAAGCCGCGCACGTTCAGCTCCAGCAGGCTCGCGCGTACGCAGCCTATTGCGCCGGACGTTTCCGAAACGCTCTTGCTTTTTTAAAGCAAACTCAAGAAGGGCCGCACACCGCGGTATCAAAAAAATGAAGCGTACCTATCAACCGTCCAAGCTTGTTCGCAAGCGTCGTCACGGCTTCCGTGCCCGCATGGCTACCGCCGGCGGCCGCAAGGTTCTTTCCGCCCGCCGCGCACGTGGCCGCAAGCGTCTCTCGGCTTAAGGCCGGGCAAGCCCGACAAGTATCCGGGCGATGACGAACGAGAAAAATGCGAAAAAGGCTGTCGGGCGGCTGAAAAGCCGGCCGCAGTTTCTTGCTGTCCGGGAGGGAGAAAGCCGCAGGGGCCGTACTTTCCTTCTGGAGGTTCTTGACCGCAAGGCGCCCGAAGAGGCGCCGCGTGTCGGGTTCACCGTTACGAAGAAACACGGCAACGCGGTGGAACGCAACCGCATGCGGCGACGCCTCAAAGAGGCGGTGAGGCAATCTGCCGGGTTTGCAATGAAGGCCGGACACGACTATGTCATTGTCGCGCGCCGCGAGGTGCTGAAGACACCCTTCGCCGAACTGACGGCCCAGCTTGCCGAGCGCATCGAAGCACGGCCGAAACCGAAGCGGTCCGAGGAGACCCGTTCCAGGAAAGCATGATGGAAAAAAACCGCAACTACTTCATCGCGATCGCGCTTTCGGTGGCGATCGTCCTTGCCTGGCAGTTCTTCTACATGGGCCCCCGGTTGGAAGCCCAGCGGCGCGCCGAAGAGGCCGCACGCGCCCAACAGCAGCAGACGCAGACGATCACGCCGGAAAGCCCCGGCGCCACGGTCAGCGGCGCGCTTCCGGGACAGGCGCAGGCCCAGGCCAACGCAACCCGCGATCAGGCTCTTGCGAAGACGCCCCGCATCGAAATCGATACGCCGGCCCTTTCCGGCTCCATCAATCTCGCCGGCGCCCGTTTCGACGATCTGAAGCTGCGCGAATATCATGAGACGGTCGACGACTCGAGCCCGATCATCACCCTCTTCTCCCCGGCCGACACCCGCGACGGCTATTTCACCGAAATCGGCTATATTCAGAGCGAGGCCTCCGGCGCCGTGCCCGGTCCGGCCACGCAGTGGACGCTCACCAGCGGCGAGAAGCTGACGCACGGGACGCCGGTAACGCTGACCTTCACCAACGAGAAGGGCATCACGTTCACCCGCACCATCTCGGTCGACGACCATTACATGATCACTGTCGCCGACAAGGTCGACAACGTCACCGGCGAGCCGGTATCGCTCGCGACCTACGGCCGCGTCATCCGCTATAACAAGCCGGCGACGCCCTCCGTCTATGTCATCCACGAAGGCTTCCTCGGCGTGATCGGCCAGGATACCGGCCTCGTGGAAGAGAGCTATCACAACATCGAGGAAGCTGCAGTCACCAACCCGAAGGCGACCACCGGATGGCTCGGCATTACCGACAAATACTGGGCCGCCGCGATCGTTCCGCCGCAGGCTCTGGCATATGAATCACGCTTCTCGCATTTCACCGACGGCCAGCCGCGCTATCAGGCGGACTACAAGACTGATGCGTTGACCATCCAGCCCGGCCAGTCCGCCGAGCTCAAGAACCTGATCTTCGCGGGCGCCAAGGAAGTGCCGCTCGTCGATCGCTACGAGGCGGAATATTCCATTCCGCGCTTCGACCTCCTGATCGACTGGGGCTGGTTCTACTTCATCACCAAGCCGATGTTCAAACTGATGGACTTCTTCTTCCGTCATGTGGGCAATTTCGGCCTCGCGATCCTGCTCACCACCATCGTGGTGAAGGCGATCTTCTTCCCGCTCGCCAGCAAGCAGTATGCCTCCATGGCCAACATGAAGCGCGTGCAGCCGAAGATGGAGGAGCTGAAGGCCAAGCATGGCGACGACCGCATGGCCATGCAGCAGGCCATGATGCAGCTCTACAAGGAAGAGAAGATCAACCCGATCGCTGGCTGCTGGCCGGTACTGTTGCAGATCCCGGTCTTCTTCGCGCTCTACAAGGTCATCTACGTCACCATCGAGATGCGGCACGCGCCCTTCTTCGGCTGGATTCAGGATCTTTCCGCGCCCGATCCGACCTCGCTCTTCAACCTGTTCGGCCTGCTTCCCTACGACGTGCCGCACTTCCTCATGATCGGCGTGTGGCCGATCATCATGGGCATCACGATGTTCCTGCAGATGCGCATGAACCCGACGCCGCCGGACCCGACCCAGGCAATGATCTTCACCTGGATGCCGCTGATCTTCACCTTCATGCTGGCGACCTTCCCGGCCGGTCTCGTCATCTACTGGGCGTGGAACAACACGCTGTCGATCATGCAGCAGGCGGCCATCATGAAGCGCCACGGCGCCAAGATCGAGCTCTTCGACAATCTGAAGGGCGTCTTCCGACGAAAACCGGAACCGACCAAATAAGCACGGAAAGCCCCGCTTCGGCGGGGTTTTTCTTTTGCGCGATCCCTCGCGTGCTTGACTTTGTCGGCCAAAATACGGAAGCCGTGTCCTACACGGACAGACAAGCGACAGACAGGTGGCACCGATGCCGGCAGAAGACATGAATAACGACAGGCCGCTTTTCGGACGCCCCTGGATCTTCATCCGCGGCGTGCCGTCGATGAAATTCCTGCCGCCGGAAGGGCCGCTGGAAGTGGCTTTCGCCGGCCGTTCGAATGTCGGCAAGTCATCGCTGATCAACGCGCTGGTCGGCCGGAAGGGGCTTGCCCGCACCTCCAACACGCCCGGCCGCACCCAGGAGCTCAACTATTTCGTGCCGGAGGGCTATTCCGGCGAAGGCGGCGACCTGCCGCCGATGGCGATTGTCGACATGCCCGGCTACGGCTATGCGCAGGCGCCGAAGGAACAGGTCGACACCTGGACGAAGCTCGTCTTCGACTATCTGCGCGGCCGCGCGACGCTGAAGCGCGTCTATGTGCTGATCGACAGCCGCCACGGCGTCAAGAAGAACGATGAGGAAGTGCTCGACCTGCTCGACAAGGCCGCCGTCTCCTACCAGATCGTGCTCACCAAGACCGACAAGATCAAGGAAGCGGGCGTCGACAGGCTGATTTCCGAAACGACGGAAAAGATCCGCAAGCGGCCCGCGGCCTATCCTTTCGTGCTCGCCACCTCTTCCGAAAAGGGCAAGGGGCTCGACGACCTGCGCCAGGCGATCTCCGAAACCGTGGGCCAGCCGGTCTGACGACCTAAAGCGCTTCGCAAACTTTCAGATTTGCTTCCTCCGCTTGGCCCATGTCGTTATCGCAAAACCGCTTCACACTTTTGCGCGACATGCTTTACGCCGAGAGCGTGGTCAACAGCGCGGCAAGCGAGATGAGCGCCACCGAGCGCCACAGGAAAAGCGACCCCCAGATCTGAGCCGCCAACTGGCGGAAGGAACCTCTATAAAGCCGTCGCGAAGGCGGATGAAGGAACGACTGCGAAATCGCGGGCGGCAGGCGCTCCAGCGGGTAATCCTCCTCCAGAGTGGCGAGGTTACGCTGCCACTGGATCACCATCTGCGCAAAGCCGCGATCGCGGCCGATGCGCTCCTCGACGACCCTTCGCGCTTCCGGCGAAAGGACGCCCAGCACATATTCCCCCGCCAATAGCTGATCGCGCGAGCGGTCTCCCCTGCTTTGCTTCGGTAACGTCATCTCCGGGTCTTCTCCTCTCAACCCTTCGCAGTTTCTATCGGACCACGCTTTTTCTCCGATGTCACTTCAAAATGAACTTTACAGCCCAAGAGGCCGAAAGTTGAAGCGAGCATTGTTTCCTCCGTCAAAAACATGCGTTACAAGGCCCCACTTACTCTTGAGGGGTCTTCGATGAGCGGTACCGACGGCGAGCTTCAGGCAAAACTTCTGGCGCAGGCGCTGCCCTATATGCAGCGATATGAAAACAAGACGATCGTCGTGAAGTATGGCGGCCATGCCATGGGCGACGCGGAACTCGGCAAGGCTTTCGCTGCCGATATCGCACTCCTCAAGCAATCGGGCGTCAACCCCATCGTCGTCCATGGCGGCGGACCGCAGATCGGCGCGATGCTGACCAAGATGGGTATCGAATCCAAATTCGAGGGCGGCCTGCGCGTCACGGACCGCAAGACGGTCGAGATCGTCGAAATGGTGCTCGCCGGCTCGATCAACAAGGAGATCGTCGCGCTCATCAACCAGACCGGCGAATGGGCGATCGGCCTTTGCGGCAAGGACGGAAACATGGTCTTCGCCGAGAAGGCGAAGAAGACCGTGGTCGATCCCGACAGCAATATCGAGCGCGTGCTGGACCTCGGCTATGTCGGCGAGGTGGTCGAAGTCGACCGCACCCTGCTCGACCTTCTCGCGAAATCCGAGATGATCCCGGTCATTGCGCCGGTGGCGCCCGGCCGCGACGGCGCGACCTACAACATCAATGCCGATACCTTTGCCGGCGCGATCGCCGGCGCGCTCAACGCCACCCGTCTCCTCTTCCTCACCGATGTTCCCGGCGTTCTCGACAAGAACAAGGAACTCATCAAGGAACTGACGGTGGCGCAGGCGCAGGCGCTGATCAAGGACGGCACGATCTCCGGCGGCATGATCCCCAAGGTCGAGACCTGTATCGACGCGATCAAGGCCGGCGTTCAGGGCGTCGTCATCCTGAACGGCAAGACCCCCCACTCCGTGCTGCTCGAAATCTTCACCGAGCGCGGGGCCGGAACGCTGATCGTTCCCTAATGCCGAGCAGGATCAGCCGGCGGCGGCATAGACCGCCGCGGCATCCTCTTTCAGCCTGGCCATCATCGCCCTGTAAGGGCCGGGACCATAGCTCACGCGGGCGACGCCAAGCTCGCCGAGCCGCTTCGGGGCCGGAACGCCCGGCATCATCATGATGTTCACCGGCAGGGCCACGGCCTCGCAAAGTCTGCGGATCAGCTCCTCATCCGCCAGCGCGGGCGCGAAGAAGCCGCTTGCACCGGCCTCGGCAAAGGCTTTCGCCCGTTCGACCGCCTCCTCCAGCAAGGCCGTATGCCTGCCGCGATCGCTTTCCTTCAGGAAAAGGTCCGTGCGGGCGTTGATGAAGAATGGGATGCCTTGCCGTTCGGCACGCGCCCGGATGGCGCGGATGCGCTCGGCCTGTTTTTCGACGGGGTAGATGCCGCTGCCGCCGACCACCTGGTCCTCGAAGTTGATGCCGATCGCGCCGGCCTCGATGACCTTCGCGACGTTATCGGCGAGTGCGGCCGGATCTTCCGTATAGCCACCCTCGAAATCAACGGAGAGAGGCAGATCAACCGCCACCGTGATCTCGCGAACCGTGGCGAGCAGGGCGTCGAACGGCAGATTCTCTCCGTCGGCATAGCCGTGGGCGGCTGCGACCGACCAGCTTCCGGTCGCAAGCGCGCTTGCGCCTGCCTCCGCCACGGCCTTCGCCGTTCCCGCATCCCAGATGTTATAGAGAATGACGGGATTTCCCTTCCGGTGAAGTGCGCCGAAAGCTTCCGCCCTGCCGTTCTGGTCCATTGCCTCTTCCTCCCTGGCCAAATGCCGCTCCTGTAGCTCATCGCGAAAACCGTTGCCGCCGTAAATCGGGCACCGATCTTCAAATGGCTACACCCGCACAGTCACCAGAACAACAGGCCCAAAATGCCGCAGACGATCAGCAGGCAGCCGAGCACTTCCATGCGGTTCACCCGCTCGTGGAAAAGGAAGAAGGACGCCATGAAGGTGAAGACGAGCTCGATCTGGCCAAGCGCCCTGACATAGGCGACCTGCTGCAGGGTCATGGCCGTGAACCAGCAGGCCGAACCCAGCACTCCGGCAAGGCCCACCAGCGCCGAAGAACGCCAGGAACGCACCACCTGCACGATCTCGTTTCTGTCCTTCGATATCATCCAGATCAGCATGAAGACGGTCTGGAACGTGGTGACGCAGGCAAGCGTCACGGCGGCCTCCATGACCGGCCCCGGCCCGCCGAGCGAAAGGGCAGCAGTCCGGTATGAGACTGCCGAAATTCCGAAGACGGCGCCGGAAGCGATCCCGATCAGCGCCGTGCGGCTGGTCAGCGCCGATACGGTGTTTCGCACCGAGAGCGGCATTCGCGCCATCGAAATCATCATCACGCCGATGACGCCGACCATGATCGCGGCGATCGAGCCGGGCGTCAGCCGTTCCCCGAGAAGGATGAAGCCGAAGAGCGCGGCCTGCACCGGTTCCGTCTTGGAATAGGCCGTCCCGACCGCGAAATTCCGAAGCGAGAAGAGATGCACCAGCATGATGGTGGCATAGATCTGCGAAAGCCCGCCGATCACACACCAGAAGGCGAAGGTCCAGTTGAACGCGGGAAACGGGTAGCCGAAGCCATAGCGCAGCAGGAGAACATAGAGGATCGCCACCGGAAAGCCGTAGCCGAAGCGCACGAAGCTCGCGCCCCGCGTACCGAGCGAACCCTGCAGGTGCTTCTGCAGCGCGGAGCGCAGGTTCTGCAGGAAGGCGGCCGCGATGGTGATAGGGATCCAGAGTTCCATATTGCGGCGATATCACCAGGTCCGGGATATCGCCAAGGCCGGTTTCCGGTAAAATCGACTTCCCCTTTTCTTTGGCCACGGCGCGGTGCATAACCGCCCCATGGAAAAGAGCCCCAGGACCGCCCCCGACACCCGAGACTTCGCCCATATCAAGGACTGGGTCTTCGATCTCGACAACACGCTCTACCCGCACCGGGTCAACCTCTTCGCGCAGATCGACAAGAACATGACGGCCTACGTCTCGGAGCTGCTGCAGCTCGATCCGGTCGAGGCGAGAGCGCTGCAGAAGCGCTATTATCATGAGCACGGCACGACGCTTCAAGGCCTGATGCTTCATTACGGCATAGATCCGAACACCTTCCTGGAACGGGCGCATGCGATCGACTATTCGGCGCTTCTGCCGCATCCGGAGCTCGGCGAGGCGATCAAGGCGCTCCCCGGCCGCAAGTTCATCTTCACGAACGGCAGCGTGAAACATGCCGAAGCCGCGGCGGGTGCGCTCGGCATTCTCGACAATTTCGACGACATCTTCGATATCGTGGCGGCCGATTACGTGCCGAAACCCGCGGGCGCGACCTATGACAAGTTCGCAAGCCTTCACCGGGTCGATACGAAGAACGCCGCCATGTTCGAGGATCTTCCGCGCAATCTCGAAGTTCCGAAAGCGCTCGGCATGCGCACCATCCTGCTGGTGCCCCGCAATCTCGATGAAGTGCTGATGGAGCGCTGGGAAGTGCTTTCCGACGAGGACGATCACATCGACTACGTGACCGATGACCTTGCCGGCTTTCTTTCCGGGCTCAGGTTCGATTGAGCCAATCTTACGGAAAATTCATCCACATTACGGATGTTTAAGTGGTTCTGACCGCCGGCCGGCCGTAGCTTCAAGCTATCGAAGGCAATCGGAAAAGGACCCTCTCCATGACCTCCAAGAAGATCGTCCTGGCCACTCTCGCGACAGCCCTGGTCGCGACGGCCGCCGTGCCCGCCCTTGCCGCACCCGGTTTCCACCGCCCGGGAGAGCGCGGCGTCATGCGCGAGCTGACGTTCGTACGGCTTCTCAAGACCGCCGATACGAACAAGGACGGCAAAATATCCAAGGAAGAGGTAACGGCGCGCCAGGATGCGCTCTTTACCCAAATCGACGCCAACAAGGACGACATTCTCACTCCCGGCGAGCTGCGCACCTTCCGCAAGGCCAGCATCGAGGAATTCCGCAAGAACAATCCGCGCCCGGAACGCGCCGAAAACCGCGAGGAACGCCGCGAACAGCGGATGGCCGAACGCGACGGCGACGATCGGCGGGATCGTGGCCCCGGCTGGCATCGTGGCGAAATGCGCCATGGCGGCCCGATGATGGGCCTGCGTCTCGTGCGCATGGCGGACAGCGACGAGAACGGCCAGTTCAGCAAGGCGGAGGTATCCGCCGCCGTGGACAAGCTCTTTGCGCGCATGGACCGCAACAAGGATGGCGCAATCACGATCGACGACATGCCGGACCGCCCCCTCTAGTCTCCGCCCCCCGCAGGACTAGCTTCGGCATCGTCGAAAGAAACCCGCCTCCCAAGGAGGCGGGTTTCTTGATTTTCGGCCTTGTTCAGTGCTCGTAGAACTCGGAAATGATCTTCCAGGCCTCGTCGGCCGTCTCCACGAAGCTTATGAGATCGAGATCACCCGGCGCGATCGTGCCGAATTCGGCAAGCGCCTCGAAATTGATGATCCCGCGCCAGAACTTCTCGCTGAAGAGGATCAGCGGGATGCGCTCCATCCGTTTGGTCTGGATCAGCGTCAGCGCCTCGAACATCTCGTCGAGCGTGCCGAACCCGCCAGGGAACACCGCGACCGCCTTCGCGCGCATCATGAAGTGCATCTTGCGGATCGCGAAATAGTGGAAATTGAAGCTCAGCTCCGGCGTCACGAACGGGTTCGGCGCCTGCTCGTGCGGCAGCATGATGTTGAGGCCGATGGTGGGTGCGCCGACCTCGGTGGCGCCACGGTTGCCCGCTTCCATGACCCCCGGCCCGCCGCCGGTGACGACGACATACTCCTGGTGATTGTAGCGCGCCGACTGCTCGCCGCAGAGAGCGGCGAATTTCCGCGCCTCCTCGTAATAGACCGACGCCGCCTGCAGGTTGTTGCGCTGGACCTCGTTATGCGCCGCCCAGGGAGCCTGGCCAGGTGCCGGAATGCGCGCACCGCCGAACAGCACGACCGTCGACTTGATGCCGCGCTCGGTCAGTATCGTTTCCGCCTTCAAGAGCTCGAGCTGCAGCCGCACGGGCCGCAATTCCTCGCTGCAAAGGAAATCGTCATCGGTATAGGCAAGGCGGTAGGAGGGCGATTCGGTCTGGGGCGTCCTCGGCTGGACCGCGGCGGCGCGCTTATCGGCTGAACTGTCCTTCAGCGGGTCCCAGATGCCGTCCTTGCGCCTCGGCCCGTTGTTCTTCACCTTCACCATTTCCTGCTCCTCGCATTCGCTGGTCGTCAAATCACATTGACGCCCGAGTGAGGGTCGCTTAGAGCAAATGATGCCATTTGGCCAGTTGAAGAGACCCTCCCACCATCACGATAGCGAGTGACGTTTAAGGATTTCCCATGAGCAGCACGGATCTCTCCTCCCTCGAAAAGACGATCGAGGCAGCCTTCGAAAACCGAGACAGCGTGACCGTCTCCACGAAAGGCGAGGTCCGCGACGCGGTTGAAACCGCGCTCAAGCTTCTCGACGGCGGCGAAGTCCGCGTCGCCAGCCGCGGGGATGACGGCAACTGGACCGTGCATCAGTGGCTGAAGAAGGCCGTGCTCCTCTCCTTCCGCCTCAACGATATGGAAGTCGTCAAGGGCGGGCCGGGCAACGCCACCTGGTGGGACAAGGTGCCCTCGAAGTTCGAGAACTGGGGCGAGAACCAGTTCCGCGCCGCCGGCTTCCGCGCCGTGCCGAACGCCGTCGTCCGCCACTCGGCCTATATCGCGCCGAACGCCATCCTGATGCCCTCCTTCGTCAACCTCGGCGCTTATGTGGGCGAAGGCACGATGGTCGACACCTGGGCAACCGTCGGCTCCTGCGCGCAGATCGGCAAGCATGTGCATCTTTCCGGCGGCGTCGGCATCGGCGGCGTGCTGGAGCCCATGCAGGCCGGCCCGACCATCATCGAGGACAATTGCTTCATCGGCGCCCGCTCCGAAGTGGTGGAAGGCTGCATCGTCCGCGAGGGCTCGGTGCTCGGCATGGGCGTCTTCATCGGCAAGTCGACCAAGATCGTCGATCGCGCCACCGGCGAGATCACCTATGGCGAAGTGCCCCCCTACTCCGTCGTCGTCGCCGGCTCGCTGCCGGGCAAGCCGTTCCCGAACGGCGAACCCGGCCCCGGCCTCTACTGCGCCGTGATCGTCAAGCGTGTCGACGAGAAGACCCGCTCCAAGACCGGCATCAACGAACTTCTTCGCGATTGACCGTTTGAAATGTCCGTCTCCGATCCCGTCGCCAACCTGCAAACCCTCATCCGCTGCCCTTCGGTGACGCCCGCCGAAGGCGGCGCGCTGACGGCCCTGCAAGCAATGCTGGAGCCGCTCGGCTTCAGGGTTGAGCGAATGGTGGCGAGCGAACCCGGCATGGCGGACGTTGAAAACCTCTATGCCCGGATCGGCACGGGGGGACCGCACCTGATGTTCGCCGGCCATACGGACGTGGTGCCGCCGGGCGACGAGGCCTCCTGGAGTCATCCGCCCTTCGCCGCCGAGATCGCCGGCGGCGAAATGTTCGGCCGCGGAGCCGTGGACATGAAGGGCGGCATCGCCTGCTTCGTCGCCGCTGTCGCAAGGCATATCGAAAAGCACGGCCCGCCGAAGGGCTCGATCTCCTTCCTCATCACCGGCGACGAGGAAGGCCCCTCGGTCAACGGCACGGAAAAGCTCCTGAAATGGGCCGCGGCAAAGGGCGAAAGCTGGGACGCCTGCCTGGTCGGCGAGCCCACCAATCCGGACCTCATCGGCGACATGATCAAGATCGGCCGGCGCGGCTCGCTTTCCGGCAAGGTCATCGTTTCCGGCGTGCAGGGCCATGCGGCCTATCCGCATCTCGCCGACAATCCGCTGCGCGGCTTGCTGCCGCTCGCCCATGCGCTGATGGACCCGCCCTTCGACGGGGGCACGGCCGATTTTCCGCCGTCCAATCTCGAGGTGACGTCGATCGACACGGGCAATCCGGCCACCAACGTCATTCCGGCAAAGGCAAGCTTCGCCTTCAACATCCGCTTCAACGATACTTGGAGCGCCGAGACGCTGCAGGCGGAAATCATGCGCCGCCTCGATGCCGCGGCCGCCGACGCAACGCTCAGGCCGGACCGGGAACCCACCGGATACCATATCGCCTGGGGCGAGCGCCCGAGCCATGTCTTCCTGACGCGCAACAATGCGCTGATCGCCTCGCTTTCGGAAGCGGTCGAGACAGTCACCGGGCGCACGCCCAAGCTTTCGACAACCGGCGGCACCTCGGATGCCCGGTTCATCAAGGACTTCTGCCCGGTCGTCGAATTCGGGCTCGTCGGGCAGACGATGCACATGGTCGACGAACGCGTGGCGGTTGCCGATCTCGATACGCTGACACAGATTTACGGCACCTTCATCACCCGCTGGTTCGAGAATGCCCACCTATAGCGAAGTCAGGCTCTATCTCGACGGATTGTGGCTGCTCGTACGCGGGGACCCGCAGGGCTTCCGCTTCCTCGATATCTCGGATCGCGGCGTCATGCGGTCCTTCTGGGCGATCCTCTGGTGCCTGCCCGCCAGCGCGCTTTCCTGGTTCTGGTGGCGATCGCTCTATCTCGATGGCATGCCGGCAGGCACGCGCCTCGGCGGCATGTTCTTTTTCCGGCTGGCTATGCTGGAAGTCTTCAACTGGTTCGTGCCGCTCATCCTGGCCGCGGTCCTCTGCCTGATGCTCGGCATCCAGCGCCGTTTCCCGGCAATCGTCGTCACGGTGAACTGGCTGTCGGTTCCCTTCGCCTATGCCTATGGCCTGCTCAGCCTCTGCGTGATGCTGCTGCCGGGCCTCAAGGGCGGCCTTGCGGTCATCTGGCTCGTGCTGATGCTGGCCCTGATCGTCTCGATCTCGCGCATTCTCCGGATGATCTGCGGCCCCCAGCCACTGATGGTGGCCGCGCTCGCAACGGCGCTCATCGTGCCCGCCATGCTGATCTCGGATATCCTGGAGCGCTTCCTGGGCGTCTATCCTTTTTAGTGCCTAGACACCCTCGGGATAATCGACCTTCACGAAATAGAGGCCTTCCGGCGGAGCGACCGGACCGCATTCCTTGCGATCGCGGGCTTCGAGCGCGGCGCGCACATCTTCCGGCGTCATCTTGCCGTCGCCCGCGAGCTTCAGCGTGCCAGCGAAAGAGCGGATCTGGTTGTGCAGGAAGCTCTGGGCGGTCGCACGAATCTCCACGAGATCGCCGGTTCGCGTCACATCCAGCCGGTCGAGCGTGCGTACCGGGCTCGTCGCCTGGCAATGGACGGAGCGGAAGGTGGTGAAATCGTGATGGCCGACCAGCATCTGGGCGGCGGCATGCATCGCCTCGTGGTCCAGATCCTTCGGCACCCACCAGGCACGGTTCGCTTCCAGCGCAAGCGGCGACGGACGGTTGAGGATACGGTAGAGATAATGCCGGCGGATCGCGGAAAAACGGGCGTCGAAATCGTCGCCCACCGCCTGCACCTCGAGCACCGAAACCTTCTCGCGGGCCATCATCAGATGCGCATTGAGCGCATTGCGCAACTTGTAGGGCGCCCATTGCCGCGAGAGATCGACATGGATCACCTGCCCCAGCGCATGGACGCCGGAATCGGTTCGTCCGGCGCCCCTGATAGAGACCCTCTCGCCGGTAAGCGAGAGAACGCCGCCCTCGAGTGCAGCCTGCACGGAATGGCCGTTTTCCTGCCGCTGCCAGCCGACATAGGAAGTGCCGTCATATTCGACGGACATGCGATAGCGCGGCATCAGGAAAGCCTCGTGCCGCGAGCGAGCGGCGTGCCGCGCAGGAAATCCTCCGCGGGCAGCGGCTTGCCGCCGGCCTTCTGCAGCTTCCTGAGCCGCACGGCGCCCTCGCCGCATGCAACGGTCAGGGCATCGTCCAGAACCTCGCCCGAAGGCCCCTGCCCCTCTGCCCGCTCGGATGCCAGCACCTTGATGCGCTCCGGCTTTCCGCCGATCTCGGCCTCGAACCACGCACCCGGAAAAGGCGACAGGCCACGGATATGATTGTGAACCTCGCCGGCAGGCTTCGAAAAATCGATCCGCGTCTCGCCCTTGTCGATCTTGGCGGCATAGAGCACGCCTTCTTCGGCTTGCGGCGTCAGTGGCAGATCGTCCGCTTCAAGCTTCTCCATCGCCTCCGCCATCGCCTTTGCACCGGCCAGCATCAGCTTGTCGTGCAGTTCTCCGGCGGTCATGTTCTCATCGATTTCGACCTCGCGGGTGAGAGCGACCGGGCCGGTATCCAGGCCCTTTTCCATCTTCATCACCATCATGCCGGTCTTCTCGTCACCGGCCATGATCGCGCGCTGGATCGGGGCCGCACCCCGCCAGCGCGGCAAAAGCGAGGCGTGACCGTTATAGCAGCCGAGCCGCGTGCCGGTGAGGATCGCCTCGGGCAGCAGGAGGCCATAGGCCACCACGACCGCCACGTCGGCATTCAGCGCACGGAATTTCTCCCGCTCCTCCGGCTCCTTGAAGTTCACCGGCGTGAAAACCGGAATGCCGAGCAATTCTGCCGCCTGGTGGACAGGCGATTTCGTGAGATCGAGCCCCCGCCGGCCGGCCGGCCGCGGCGGCTGCGTATAGACCGCCACGATCTCGTGCCCGGCTTCCTTCAGCGCCCGAAGCGTGGGCACGGAAAATTCCGGCGTACCCATGAAGATGATGCGAAGAGACATTCCAGCGCTCCCGCGAAACGTATGGCTTTAACGAATGTTAGACAGCCTTGGCCTTGGCGGCCTTGGTGAACTTCTTGATGACCATCTCGCGCTTGAGCCGCGAGATATGGTCGATGAAGAGCACGCCGTTCAGATGGTCGATCTCGTGCTGCAGGCAGGTCGCGAGCAAGCCGTCGGCCTCCACCAGATGCTCCTTGCCGTCACGCCCGATATGCTTGACGGTCACGATGGCGGGACGTTCCACCTCGGCGTAATAATCCGGGATCGACAGGCAGCCTTCCTCGTAGACCGAGCGTTCGTCGGAGGACTTCACGATCTCAGGATTGATGAAGACCAGCGGCTGCTTCTCCTCGTCCTCACGCGACACGTCGATCACCAGAAGACGGCGCGGAACGCCGATCTGGATCGCCGCCAGGCCGATGCCCGGCGCGTCATACATGGTTTCCAGCATGTCGTCGGCAAGCCGCAGCACGTCGTCATCCACCTGTTCAACAGGCTTGGAGACTTGGCGAAGCAACGGGTCCGGCAGAATAATAAGAGGCTTGATCGTCATGGCCTCCCCTTAGCGCATCTTTTTTCCCGATGGAACAGGGATCGCCATGGTTTGAGCAGAAATGTTCACGTTTTGATCTTTTCCTCCGGCAAAATTCTGCTAGTCTCCTGGCATGGAAACATTCCTCGACCGCATTCTGGCAGCATCGGCCAGCCTCCCCGCGAACATGATTCCGCTTGCTGCGGCCGGACTCGTCGCGATGGTCGCCATTATCCTCGCGCTTCATCTGAGAGGCGCGTCGCGGCGGGAACGCGAGGAAGCCGCGTTTCGCGCGGCGGAATCAGAGGCCCGGCTCGGCGAACTCATGCGGCTGCAATCGGAAACGCAGGGGCGGCTTTCGGCCATGGCCGAAGCCCTGTCGGCCCGCCAGTCCGAACTGAACCAGGCGGTGAGCCAGAGGCTCGACGGCATGAGCCACCGGCTCGGCGCGACCATCACGGAACAGACGAAATCGACCCATGAGAACCTGCGCAGGCTGCAGGAGCGGCTTGCGGTGATCGACGCCGCGCAGAACAATATCCAGTCGCTCGCCAAGGATGTCGTCGGCCTGCAGGCAATCCTTTCCAACAAGCAGACGCGCGGTGCTTTCGGGCAGGGGCGCATGGAGGCGATCGTCGCCGATGGCCTTCCCTTGGGCGCCTACAGCTTCCAGACCTCGCTTTCCAACGGAACGCGGCCGGACTGCACCATCAAGATGCCGAATGGCGCGCCGCCACTCGTCATCGACGCCAAATTTCCTCTCGAAGCGTGGAACGCCTTCCGTGAGGCCGCCGCCCCAGAGGCGCGACGCGCGGCCTCACAGCAGTTCCGGCGCGATCTCGAAGTGCATATCCGCGATATCGCCGAAAAATACCTGCTCCCCGGCGAAACGCAGGAAATGGCCTTTCTCTTCGTGCCCTCGGAATCGATCTTCGCGGAGATCCACGAGCATTTCGAGGCCGTCGTGCAGAAGGCGCAACGCTCCCGCGTGGTCATCGTCTCGCCTTCGCTGCTGATGCTGTCGATCCAGGTGATCCAGGCGGTGCTGAAGGACCAGCGCATGCGCGAGCAGGCCCATCTCATCCAGGGCGAAGTCGCGCTCTTGATGGAAGACCTTGGCCGGCTCGACGAGCGCACCCGGAAGCTCCAGGGGCATTTTTTCGCCGCGCAGAAGGATGTCGAGCAGATCCTGACCTCCACCGAAAAGCTCAACCGGCGCGGGGCCAAGATCGGCATGCTGGAACTCGAGCCTCCGCCCGAACCGGAGAAGGCGACCGAAAAGCCGTCGATGCGCGCCGTCGAGAGCAGGACCGGGCTCTTGAAGCTGCGGGTGGTTGACGAGGAGTGATGCTCTCGGGCAGTGTCTCGCGCACTTCAACAGCAGGCAGGCCTCTCATGATTACCGTCCTCGGCTCCATCAACATGGATCTCATCGCTTCCACCGAACGCCTGCCGAAGCCGGGTGAAACGGTCGCCGGGTCGAATTTCTCCACCGCCGCCGGCGGTAAGGGCGCCAATCAGGCGCTGGCAGCCCGCCGCGCCGGCAGCCAGGTGGCGATGGCCGGCGCCGTGGGCAAGGATACCTTCGCCGACCCCGCCCTTGCCCTTCTCGATGAAGCAGGCGTCGATCTCTCCTCCGTCCGCCGCACGGAGGAACCCACCGGTACCGCACTCATCCTCGTCGGCAGAACGGGCGAGAACATGATCGCGGTGGTGCCGGGCGCCAACGGCACGGTCGGCGAGGAGCAGGCCATTGCCGCGGTCGACGCCATGCGGAAGGGCGATATCCTGATGCTGCAGCTCGAAATCCCGGCTGCGGCCGTGGAGGCGGTGCTCAAAGCAGCCCGGTCGAAGGGCATTCTCACGGTCATCAACACGGCGCCGCTCACGGCCGACGCGGCACGGCTCGCGCGCCTTGCCGATATCGTCATCGCCAACGAGACCGAATTCGAGCTCCTGACCGGCAAGCCGGTCGTCGAGCGGGAGGCACGGGAGGCAGCACTCCGCGCACTTGCCGCGGAAACCGGACAGACCCTGGTGGTAACGCTCGGCGCCGAAGGGGTCGTCGCCATCCGCGATGGCCGCATTTTCACAGCCGAAGGGCTTGCGATCGAGCCGGTCGACACCGTCGGGGCCGGCGATACCTTCTGCGGCTATCTCGCGGCCAGCCTCGAACAGGGGCTCGATTTCGCCGCGGCGCTGCGCCGGGCGGCGGTTGCCGGCTCTCTCGCCTGCCTCACGCGCGGCGCACAGCCCTCGATCCCGCTTGCGGGAGACGTCGCGGCCCGGATTTAGGCCCGGAAATCCGGGGCTGGCCCTCCGGTTTTTTAGATTTTATCCAAATTTAAGACATCCTCGCTAGCGTCGCCGTCGACCGCCGCGGCTGCTCACGCCATCGTTCCCGCCGCGGCACCGGCTCCATGAAGGGGCGGCATTTCCCCCGCCGTTTCCGGCATTTTCCCGCAGCCCTTTCATGAGGCGACGATGTTTCCGTTGCAGATCAGATCCCTTTCCACGAAACTCATCCTGGTGACCGGCGTTGCCATCGCCTTTCTCCTGATCGTTTCCAACCTCTACCTCATTCTCCAGACCCGCGAGCGCATCGCGGCGCTGACGCTCGATCAGGCCAAGGCCGAAGCGCAGGCGATTGCGAACGACATCGCCGCGGAAATCGGCCAGATCGCCGGGTCGGCCCGTTCGATGGCGGGAATGATCGGCAGGGCGCATGAGGGCAAGCGGCTCGATCGCAAGGGCTATATGGACATTCTGAAGGCAAATCTGGAGCAGAACAGCTTTGCCTTCGGTAGCTGGTTTGGCGAAAAGCCGAGGGCTTTCGATCGCCTCAACGACGACCTGGTAGGCAGGACGGATTTCGGCGGGAACAAGAAAGGCGAGTTCGCCCCGTACTGGACGAGGAACAAGGCCGGCGAGATCAGCCTCACCACGTTCGAGCACGATCCGGAGGCGGAGTGGTGCAAGCTTGCCGCCACTTCGATGAAGGGAGCGCTGACGCGCCCCTATATCGAAAATTCGACGGGCGAAAACAACGCGATGACGTCGATCGCCTATCCCGTCAAGTCGAAGGGTGAACTGGTCGGCGTCACGGGTATCGACATCTCGCTCACAACGCTGTCGCAGAAGCTGATAGCCCTGCGTCCCTTCGGCGAAGGACGGGTAACGCTTCTTTCGCAGGATGGCAGCTGGCTTGTTTCGCCGATCGAAGACATCCTGATGAAGCCCTATGACGGCGAGGGCTCCGACGTCATCAAATCGACGCTCTCCAGCCTCAAGCCCGGCATCATCAAAGACCTCACTTTCGACGGACACCCCCCTTTCGACAGGCTGGTCTATCCGTTCACTCTTCCTGATCTGAACACCAACTGGATCGTCCTCGTCGATATTCCCCATTCCGCGATCAACGTGCCGGTCAACGAGCAGACCTATGTCATGGTCCTCGGCGGGCTTGCCGTGCTGGCTGCGGTCGTCATGGCGCTTTACTTCGCGACGAGAAGCTTCGTCGCCAAGCCGATTTCCAGCCTGGTGACCTGCGTGAAACAGCTGAGCGACGGCGATTACAAGACGCCGGTGCAGGGCCAGGATCGCGCCGACGAACTAGGCGCCGTCGCAAAGGCATTGGAAGGCTTCCGTTTTGCGCTGGCTGATACCCGGCGGCTGGAAGCCGAGGCCGAGACTCAGCGCCATACCGCGGAGAGCGAACGGAGCCGCTCCGAGGCGGAACGCGAGGCGGTTGCCCATCAGCAGGCGCATATCGTCGCCGTCTTGGCCAATGGCCTCGCAGAGCTTTCCAACGGCAATCTCCGCTATCGCATCGAAGATGACTTCCCCGGCGAATACGCCAAGCTGAAGGTGGATTTCAACCAGGCGCTTACGAGCCTCGAGGAGACCATCGCGACCGTCAGCGCCACGGTGCACAGCATCGGCAACGGCACCGCGGAGATCACCGGCAGCGCCGAAGATCTCTCCCGCCGCACCGAACAGCAGGCGGCGAGCCTGGAAGAGACCGCCGCTGCCCTCAACGAGCTGACGGCCCAGGTCAATTCGAGCGCCGAAAACGCCCGCTCCGCGGCCTCCACAGTCAATCTGGCCTGCGGAGATGCGGAAAAGTCGGGCGAAGTGGTGCAGAAGGCCGTCGCCTCGATGCAGGGGATCGCCCAATCCTCGCAGGAGATTTCCCGCATTATCGGCGTCATCGACGACATCGCCTTCCAGACCAACCTCCTGGCGCTCAACGCAGGCGTGGAAGCCGCCCGCGCCGGCGAGGCGGGCAAGGGCTTCGCCGTGGTCGCCCAGGAGGTACGCGAACTCGCACAGCGCTCCGCCAATGCCGCCAAGGAGATCAAGGGGCTCATCAACACGTCCGCAAGCCAGGTCAACGAGGGTGTGGAACTGGTCGGCAAATCGGGCGACACGCTGCAGAAGATCGCCGTTCAGGTCATGCAGATCAACGGTCTAATCCGCCAGATTTCGGCCTCCGCGAGCGAGCAGGCGACGGGCCTCAAGGAGATCAACTCCGCCGTCAACCAGATGGACCAGGTCACGCAGCAGAACGCCGCCATGGTGGAGGAAACCACCGCCGCCAGCACGGTGCTGCGCAGCGAAGCGGAAACCCTGAAGTCACTGGTGGCGCGCTTCCGCATTTCCGGACAGGCGGGGCCAGCGCAGACGGATGTGCAAGGGCTGCGGCGCATGGCCGAGACCATGCGCTCGCCGGGCCCCGCCCCGGCCAGGGCGCCCCGCGCCAAGCCCGCGCAAGCGGCCGTGCAGGGTGCGAACGCACTTTCCGCCGACGATTGGCAAGAATTCTGATACTTTTCACCGATCAACCGAAAAAGCCGCCGGTCTCCCGGCGGCTTTTTTCATGGATGGCATGGTTCCCTCGGTGGCCTTACAGCCTGCCGACGCGCTCCGTCAGCAATTCGAAAAAGCCATCGGCATCGACATCCCGCATGACGCGGGCATTGGCCTTGCGGCCGGAAACGCGCCACCAGTCGACCACCGTCATGCCGGCCGTCAGCTCCGATCGGGTCTCGATTTCCACATTGCATTCGCGGCCGGAGAAAAGCTCCGGCTTCAGGAGGTAGGCGATCACACTCGGGTCGTGAAGCGGCCCGCCGTCCGAGCCGTATTTCTCCACGTCGAAGCGCTCGAAGAAGGCGAGCCAATCGACCAGAACCTGGGCCGGCCGGGTGCCGAGTGCGGCGATCTTCGCGACCCGGTCCTTCTTGGTCAGCAATTGATGGGTCACGTCGAGCGGCATCATCACGATCGGAATGCCGGAGGCGAAGACGATCTTGGCCGCTTCCGGATCGACATAGACGTTGAACTCGGCGGCCGGCGTGATGTTGCCGCCCTCGAAGAAGCCGCCGCCCATCATCACCAGTTCACGAATGCGCGGTGCGATGTCCGGCGCCTTTTCGAGCGCGAGCGCCAGATTGGTGAGCGGGCCGAGCGTGCAGAGCGTCACCGCGCCTTCCGGCTCCCGCCGCAAAGTCTCGATGATGAAGTCCACCGCATGGGTCTTCCGAACCGTCATCGTGGGCTCGGGCAGTTCGGCGCCGTCGAGGCCGGTCCTGCCGTGGACGTGTTCGGCGGTCACCTGCGGCCGCGCGATGGGCTTTTCAGCCCCCTCGTAGACCGCGGCATCGGGGCGCCCGCAGAGTTCGCAGACGATGCGCAGGTTGCGGCTCGTGAAGCTCAAGGGAACATTGCCGGCGACCGCTGTCAGGCCGAGCACTTCCAGTTCGTCCGGACTTGCGAAGGCGAGCATGATGGCCGCCGCATCGTCCTGCCCCGGATCGGTATCGATGATGATTTTCCTACGCTCTGCCATCCGTCAGCCCCTCATTTCTCCGCTGGCTTGTTGGGGCCTCGCCGCACCGCTTGTCAAGTGCGCGCCCGCGTCGGCATGACGCAACGCCGGGTAGGCTGCGGGCGCGGCGGGCTTCTTGCGATCGGCCGCCCAACTCCCATATACAGGAAAAGTTCGCGCGCCTTTTAAGGGCGCGGACATGGTCGCTTGAATACAAGGACTGACGATGAGCCGAATGACGCCGTTCGCGAGCCCGCTGCTCCTGGGCTTCGACGCCATGGAAAAGACCTTGGAGCGTCTCGCCAAAGCCAACGACGGCTATCCTCCCTACAATATCGAGCGCATCCATGCGGACAGCTCGGGCGAGCCGGAGCGGCTGCGCATCACCCTTGCCGTGGCCGGCTTCTCCGAGGACGAGCTCGATGTGACGGTGGAGGAAAACCAGCTCCTCATCCGCGGGCGCCAGACCGAGCAGCCGGAACGGGACTATCTCTATCGCGGCATCGCCGCCCGTCAGTTCCAGCGCGTTTTCGTGCTGGCGGA
Organism: Rhizobium sp. LC145; assembly: GCF_001005825.1. Taxonomy (GTDB): domain Bacteria; phylum Pseudomonadota; class Alphaproteobacteria; order Rhizobiales; family Rhizobiaceae; genus Neorhizobium. The sequence goes on along the minus strand of NZ_LBHV01000003.1, from coordinate 414,032 downwards.
TGGCATGCAGGTCTCCGGCGCGCGGCTTAGAAACGGTCTTCTCTCCGTCGATCTTACTCGACCGGAACCGGCGCGGATGGTGCGAAAAATTAACATTTCCGTCTCAAAGTAGGCCAACGGCGTGAATGCCGTTGCGCCCTCAATACTGGAGGCTGGAATGCTCCTGAAAGAAGCGACCTCGCGTTTGACGCAGTCCGAACTTGCTCATCTCGGCACCGGGGAAGTCGGATATATCCGCAAGATACGGTCGGAAGATGTCTCCCGTTGCTTTCCCGAAGCACCCGAAATCGACCCGAATCTCGACCTCTGGGCCCTGTTCGGCGCCGATGGCACTCCGATCCTTTTGACCGACAACCGCTCCAGCACCTTTTTCAAGGCGGCGGAAGACGAGCTGAAGACCGTCAGCCTGCACTGACGGAAACCTTCGCTCAAACCTTGCGGAAGGTCAGGTAGGCGGAGGAGCGACCTTCGCGCCGGGCCTTTGCCTCGTAGCGGGTTCCGGGCCAGCCTGCGAACGGCGTCAGCCAGTCGGAAGCCTGCTCGGCCGTCCATTCGAAGCCACCGTGATCGCAGCAATGGATGAGCGTCCAATTGACGTAAGTGTCGATATCGGACGCGAACAGGAATAGACCGCCGGGCTTCAGGACCCGATGGAAGCGATCCAGATTGACCTGCGAGACGAACCGCCGCTTCCAGTGTTTCCGCTTCGGCCAGGGATCGGGATAAAGCAGGTCGATCCGGTCCAGCGAACCTTCCGGCAGCCAGTCCAAAACTTGCGTCGCATCGTCGTCATAGAGGCGGACGTTCTTCAATCCGAGATCATCGACACGCGACAGCAGCTTGGCCATCGAGTTGACGAATGGCTCCACCCCGATGAAGCCCGTGTTGCGGCTCTCGGACGCGCGGTGGATCAGGTGCTCGCCTCCCCCGAAGCCGATTTCGAGCCGTACCTCCTCCACCGAGATAGGAAACAGCTCCTCGAGCCTTACCGGCGCCGGTGCCTTGAGATCGAGTTTCAGCGCCGGAAGCAGCGAGGCGAGATATTCGGCCTGGCGCTCGCGCAGCGGTTTGCCCTTGCGGCGTCCGAAGAAGGCTTCGGTCGAGCGGCTCGGGTGCGGCTGTTCGGTCATCGGCGGTTCTTTCATGACAAAAGCGGGCGTCTCGATCAGAGGCACCCGCTTTACAGTTTTATTGGCTCGTCCGTAAAGGGCGATCAGGCAGCCTTGAGCGTCTCGTCCTTCAGAGCATCCTTGAGCGGCTTCACGAGGTCTGTCTTCTCCCAGGAGAAGGAACCGTCGCGGCCGGCCTTGCGTCCGAAGTGGCCGTAAGCGGAGGTCTTGGCGTAGATCGGCTTGTTGAGGTCGAGGTGACGGCGGATGCCCGACGGCGAAAGGTCCATGACCTTGCGGATCGCGGCTTCAACCTGGTCCTCGGTCACGCCCTTGCCGGTGCCGTGCAGATCGACATAGACCGACAGCGGCTGGGCGATGCCGATCGCATAGGAAAGCTGGATCGTGCAGCGGTCGGCGAGACCGGCGGCAACGACGTTCTTGGCCAGGTAGCGGGCGGCATAGGCGGCCGAACGATCCACCTTGGTCGTGTCCTTGCCGGAGAAAGCGCCGCCGCCATGCGGGGCCGCGCCACCATAGGTATCGACGATGATCTTGCGGCCGGTGAGGCCGGCATCGCCGTCAGGACCGCCGATCACGAACTTGCCGGTCGGATTGATGTACCACTTGCAGTCCTTGTCGATCGGGAGATCGCCGAGCGCTTCGCGGATATAAGGTTCGACGACGGAGCGGACCTTCTTCGAATCCCAGCTCTCGTCGAGATGCTGGGTCGAAAGCACGATCGAATCCACGCAAGAAGGTTCGCCCTTTTCGTAGCGGACCGTCACCTGGCTCTTGGCGTCCGGACCGAGCTTGCCAGCATCCCCCTCGCCCTTCTTGCGGGCGGCGGCGAGCAGCTGAAGGATCTTGTGGGAATAGTAGATCGGCGCCGGCATGAGGTCCGGCGTCTCCTTGCAGGCGTAGCCGAACATGATGCCCTGGTCGCCGGCACCCTCGTCGCCCTGCCTGTCGGCGGCGCTGTCCACGCCCTGCGCGATATCGGCCGACTGTGAATGCAGGAGAACGTCGATCTTCGCCGTCTTCCAGTGGAAGCCATCCTGTTCGTAGCCGATGTCGCGGATCGCCTTGCGCGCCGCGGACTTGAACTTGGCGGGATTGATGACGTCCTTGCCGTTCTTGTCCTTCTTCATCAGGCTCGGCGGAAGACGAACCTCGCCGGCGATGACGACACGGTTGGTGGTGGCAAGCGTTTCGCAGGCGATGCGGACGGTCCATGGATCGATGCCGGTCTTTGCCGCTTCGCGGTAAACCAGATCGACGATTTCATCGGAGATACGGTCACAAACCTTGTCCGGATGGCCTTCGGCAACGGACTCGCTGGTGAACAGGTAGCTTGGGCGCATTGCGGGATTCCCCTCAAAGAATAAGCCGCCCCTGTGTAGTAAGTTCGCGCCTCAAAGACAAGCGTACAACGACATAAATATATCTTTATGCCTAGAAACGCCTGCTATATTCGCCCGTCGGCACGCAACAAAAAAGCGGCCCGGAGGCCGCTTTCTGTCCAAGATCCCGAAGGAGCCGGAAAAATCACTCCACGTCGGCGTCCGCTGCGAGCGCCTTCACGAGGTCGACCACGCGACGCCGGACCTTCGGATCCGAAATCTTCACGAAGGCGCGGTTGAGCTGCAGCCCCTCGGCGGAGGAGAGAAAATCCACGACGTAGTTCGAACTCGAAGCCTCCGCCATGCCGCCCGGCGTTGACTGGTCGCCCGGAGCATCCTCGAAGAAGAAGGAGACCGGAACGTTCAGTATGCTGGAGATGTTCTGCAGCCGGCTGGCACCCACGCGGTTGGTGCCCTTCTCGTACTTCTGAATCTGCTGGAAGGTGATGCCCAGGCTTTCACCCAGCTTTTCCTGACTCATTCCGAGCATGGTACGACGAAGACGGATCCGGCTACCGACATGAATGTCGATCGGGTTCGGCTTCTTCTTGTTCTCAATCATCTCGATGTCCTGCGAAGTTGCTTGTTAATCCCCAACCCGGTCTGCGTGTGGAAGATGTATTTCTTGCGGCGTCACTACAGACACCTCCGTTTTCAGCCTAGGCCGGACGGAAGGTTTTTCCACTATGCATTTTTAGGGTTTTTCGGTCAATTCTTACTAAAATTAAAACCAACACGCGAAAAAACTGCAATCAGTGCCAGAACCAGCGAGATCAACCAAAAGTAATCCTGACGCGTGAAGTTTCGCTGATCTGAACGTATTTCGCGTGCAATGGTTGCATCTATCACACCCTTGTGATTGAAATCCAGCCCGTCGACAACCCGTCCGAAAGGGTCGACGACGGCGGAAATGCCGCTATTGGCCGCCCGGATGAGGGGCAATCCCGTCTCGATCGCCCGGATGCGCGCCTGCTGAAAGTGCTGGTAGGGACCCGGCGTCTCTCCGAACCAGGCATCGTTGGTGATGTTGAGAAGGGCATTGGCGCGCTGGATGTCGGGGCCTATCTCGTCGGGAAAGATCGCCTCGTAACAGATCAGCGGGTAGAAGGCCTGGCCGTCCGGCAGCGTCAGCAGCGAACGCTGGGAGGCGGCGGTGAAGCCGCCGGGCAGGGCAACCAGATTGTCGATGCCGAAATCGCGCAGGATATTTTCGTAAGGCACGTATTCCCCGAAGGGGGTGAGATGCACCTTGTCGGAGGCGGCGATGATCTGGCCGTTGCTGTCGATCACATAGACGGAATTGTAGAAACGCGGCGTCAGCCCCCCGCCCGCATCCTCCGCCCGCACGGCGCCGGCGATCAGGATCTGGCCGTCCTGCAGCACGTCTGCGATGCGGGCCAGCGCATCCTGGCTGCGGGTGAGGAGGAAGGGCACCGAGGTTTCCGGCCAGACGATGATGTCCGGACGCTTGCCGCCATTTTCGGGCGGCAGGGCCGAGAGCGCCAGATGCTCCTCGAAAATCGCGGCCCGATCGCCATTCTCGAGCTTGCGGGACTGATCGATCACCGGCTGCACCAGGCGGACCACCGTCCGCCCTTCCGGCGGAACCGAAGCGGCGGCGTCCGTCCCCATGAGACGCCAGGCGCCGTAACCGAGATGGGCGCACAGGAGCAGCGCTGCGAGCGCAAGCCCGATGCGCATGCCCTTGCGTGTTCCGATCAGTGCGGGCGCGGAGAAGACGAAAACCGAAAGCGCCGTGACGCCGAAAATGCCGATGACGCCCGCCGATTGCATCATCAGCGGCATCGGCATGGCTCCGTAGCCGACGGCGTTCCACGGAAAGCCGGTGGCGAGGAAGCTGCGCAGCCATTCGGCGATGCCGAAAGCGGCCGCAAGGGCTGCGATGCGGCCCATGCCGTCCGACCAGAGAAGGCGGGCGAGCGCCGCCGCCAGGCCGTAAAAAAGCGCGAGGAACGCCGGCAGCCCCAGGATGGCGAGCGGCAGCGCCCAGGCGAACTGATCCGCCTCGATCAGCAGCGCATTGCCGAGCCACCAGAGCCCGGCCACGAAATATCCGAGGCCGAACAGCCAGCCGAGCACGAAGGCGGACCGGAGGCGGGAAAGATAGCCGCCGTCCGGATTGCCGGTCGTCCCATCCATCAGCCAGACGAACAGCGTGAAGGAAACGAAGAGGGCGGCGAAAAACCCGAAGGGCGGCAGGGCGAGCGCGCCGAACGCTCCCGCGGCGATGGCCAGAAGAGCACGGGGCCAGCCCCACAGAAGCATGATCCTGCCCGCCAGCCGCTCCATGGAATTTCCCCTGTTGCCCCGAATCAGCCGCCGCAGTCTTTCAAAAAACGCCGCGCTTGTCGCCCGCCCGCAGCGACGGCCAGCGACAGTCGAGGCGTATCGGAAGCTTTCGGATACGCCTCTCACGCTCTGCCTGGTGGTTTAGGCTTTCTGGGGATTATTGCTGCGGATTGGCCTGCTCTCCGTTCCGGGCGGAAGGCGGCGGCAGGAGGGTCGAAGGCGTCTGGTCGGGCAAAGCGCCCTCCCCCTCGCCCTTCGCATGCCGCCGGCGCGCGAGCGCGCGCTTGCGGATGATGCGGACCCGCTTGATGCGGCGCGGATCGGCATCGAGAATCTGGAACTCGAAACCGGGCACCGCCTGCACCATTTCGCCCCGGACCGGGATGCGTCCAAGCGCGGAGAAGATGAGGCCGCCGAGCGTGTCGACATCCTCGAGCCGGTCGCGAATATCGAAATCCGGACCGATCGCCTCGGCGATATCCTCCAGTTCGACACGCGCATCGGCGATGAAGGCGTCGTCGGCCGTGCGGGAGAACATCACCTCTTCGTCGTCGTGCTCATCCTCGACATCGCCGATCACCATCTCGACGATATCCTCGTGCGATACGAGACCATCGGTGCCGCCGTATTCATCGATGACGAGCGCCATCTGGGTGCGCGCCGCCTGCATGCTCTGCAAAAGGTCCGAAGCGAGCATGGAAGGCGGTACGAACAGGATCTTGCGCACAAGGCCCGCCTCGGCGACCGTCTTTCCAAGATCGACGCGGCCGAGATCGAAAGCAGGCCGGGCCGTACGCGCCGGCTTTTCTCCATTGCTCGTAGGAGCCACGGTTTTCGAGCCGCTGCGGCGCTTGTTGCGCGCTTCCTTGGCCAGATAGGAGAGAAGATCACGGATGTGGACGAAGCCGCGCGCATCGTCGAGATTGTCGCTATAGACCGGCATGCGCGAGCGGCCGGTCTTGTCGAAATGGATCATCAGCTCGCCGAGCGTCATATCCATGTCGACCGCCTCGATATCGGCGCGCGGCACCATGATGTCCTCGACACGCACCTCGCGGAAGCGCAGGATATTGTGCAGCATCGCCCGCTCTTCGGGCGAGAACGCGTTGCTGACATTGGTATCGGTCATCAACGCGTCGGCGAGATCCTCGCGCAGCTTTTCGCCTTGCGAAGGGCGCAGCAGTCTCAGCACCCGAGACCAGAATGTATTGTAGGATTTGGTGGGTTGTTCGGCTCGCGAGTGACTACTGCCCTCGTCCGAGGAGGAAGCGTCCGAACTGTCCCTGCCCTCAGGGGCAACATTGTTCGATAGATCGTTCATAGGCTCATTCTATACCAAGGGACCCTGTCCCGCATAGGGGTCAGATAGGCCCAGCACTCCCAAAATGCGAGTCTCCAGCCCCTCCATTTTTTCCGCCTCGTCCGCTTCCATGTGATCGTAGCCGAACAAATGGAGGAATCCATGGACGAGGAGATGGGTCAGATGTTCCTCGAAGGTCTTCTCCAGTTCAGCCGCCTCGCGCTCGACGGTTTGGCGGGCGATGACGATATCGCCGAGCATCGGGCCCGGCTTTTTGCCCGGCGTCAGCGGGAAAGCGGGAAAGGAAAGCACGTTGGTGGGCTTGTCCTTGCCCCGCCATTCGGCATTGATTTGCTGGATTTCCTCGTCGCCGGTGAAGACCAGCGAGAGTTCCGGCGCCATTTCGGGAAAGGGCTGGCCTTCCTCGCGCACTAGCAAATCGACGGCGGCGGCAAGCGTCCGCTCGCTCAAGGCGGCCAGCACCTGTTCATCGGGCCAGCCGTCGTCTTCCACGCTGATCTGAATGTCGAGTTTCGGCATGGCCACGGAGACCGCTAGCGGTCTCCGTCCTCGCTTTCTTCGTGAACGGCGTATTGCGCGTCATAGGCCCGGACGATGCGGCCGACCAGCGGGTGGCGCACGACATCGGTGTCCTTGAAGCGGATCACCGATATGCCCTCGACGCCGTTCAAGATATGCAGCGCCTCGACAAGGCCGGATTTCACGCCGCGCGGCAGGTCGACCTGGCTCGGATCGCCGGTGATGATCATCCGCGAATTCTCACCGAGGCGGGTCAGGAACATCTTCATCTGCATCGATGTGGTGTTCTGAGCCTCGTCCAGAATGACGGCGGCGTTGGCAAGCGTGCGGCCGCGCATGAAGGCGAGCGGCGCGATTTCGATGACGCCGGCGGTGATCGCCCGCTCCACCTTGTCGCCCGGGATCATGTCATAGAGCGCGTCATAGAGCGGCCGGAGATAGGGATCGACCTTCTCCTTCATGTCGCCGGGCAAGAAGCCCAGGCGCTCGCCGGCTTCCACAGCCGGACGCGACAGGATAATGCGGTCCACCGCGCCGCGCTCCAGAAGCTGGGCGGCGTGGGCGACGGCGAGATAGGTCTTGCCGGTGCCCGCGGGCCCAACGCCGAAGACCAGCTCGGCGCGTTCCAGGGCCCGCATATAAGCGTCCTGGTTCGGCGTGCGGGCGGCGATCGTCTTCTTGCGCGTGGAAATCTGAGCCATGGAAAGCTTTGCTTTGCGCTCCAGCGTCGGCAGCGTCAACTGGTCGTCGGCGGCCTGCGCCATGCGGATGGCGCCTTCCACGTCGGATGCCTCGACGGAACCGCCCTTCTGCACCCGCTCATAGAGGAAGTCGAGCGCGCGGCGTGCCTGGTTGGTGGTGATCACGTCACCCGAGATGGTGACCGAATTGCCCCGCGCCCGCGCATCGATGTTGAGGCGCTCTTCCAGAAGCTTCAGGTTCTGATCGAATTGACCGAAGAGTTCGCTGGCGAACCTGTTGTTCTCGAACGTCAGGACGAAGTGATTTGCGTCGGTGGCGGCGGTTTGTGGCTGTCGCGGGGAAGAAGAAACCAGTTCGCGTCCGTTCAAGCAGGCAAGCTCCCCAAATAATCAGGCACCTATTAAACCCTCTGCCGGTTCGGCAAACAAGCTGTTCGGGCCGGTTCCCGTGATTCGTACTTTGATAATGTCACCGATTTGCGATGCTTTTGCATCAACATTCACGGATTGAAGCCAGGGAGACCGCCCAATAAGTTGCCCAGGCATGCGCCCCGGCTTCTCCAGCAGCAAGTCTATCACCTTGCCCACACAGGATTTGGCGAAGGCCGCCTGCTGTTTCAAGAGCAGGGCCTGCAATCTTTCCAGCCGTTCGGCCTTTATTTCTTCCGGGACCTGGTCGGACAATTCAGCGCCGGGCGTGCCCGGCCGCGTCGAATATTTGAACGAGAAGGCCTGGGCGTAGTTCACTTCCTCGACGATCCTCAGCGTATCCTCGAAATCGGCATCCGTCTCGCCGGGGAAGCCGACGATGAAATCGCCCGACATCGCGATATCGGGTCGCGCTTTCCGGATGCGCTCGATAAGGCGGAGATATTCCGCGGCGGTGTGGCGACGGTTCATGGCCTTCAGGATACGGTCCGAGCCCGCCTGCACCGGCAGATGCAGATAGGGCATTAGGGCCCGCAGGTCGCGATGCGCCTCGATCAGCCCGTCGTCCATGTCACGCGGATGGCTGGTGGTGTAACGCAGGCGGGCCAGCCCCGGGATCTCGGCCAGCCGATAGAGCAGGTTGCCGAGGCTCCATTCGCGCCCATCGGGGCCTACGCTTCGCCAGGCATTGACGTTCTGGCCGAGGAGCGTGATCTCGCGCACGCCGCCATCGACGAGCCGCTGCGCCTCGTCCACGATCTGGGAAAACGGGCGGGAAACTTCCGCGCCGCGCGTATAGGGCACCACGCAGAAGGTGCAGAACTTGTCGCAGCCTTCCTGCACCGTAAGAAACGCGGTTACGCCGCGGGCGCGGATCCTGGCCTTGTCGGTCGCGGGCAGATGCTCGAACTTGTCCTCGACCGCATATTCGGTATCCACCACCCGCTGCCCGTCGCGGGCGCGTTTCAGCGCTTCCGGCAGGCGATGATAGGTCTGCGGGCCGATGACCATATCCACGGCTGGCGCGCGGCGGAGGATTTCCTCGCCCTCGGCCTGGGCGACGCAGCCTGCGACGCCGATCATCAGCTCCTTGCCGTCGGCGGCGCGCTCGTTCTTCATGTCGCGCAGCCGACCGAGCGCGGAATAGACCTTTTCGGCCGCCTTCTCGCGGATATGACAGGTATTGAGCAGGATGAGATCGGCCTCGCCCATCTCCTCGGTCGGCACATAGCCTTCGCCCGCCAGCGCATCGCTCATGCGGCCGGAATCATAGACGTTCATCTGACAGCCATAGGTCTTGATGAAGACCTTGCGGCTGTTCTGGCGCTTGGCGGCGTCTTCGCCCGCCACGGGAAGGGAAACGTGCTCGTTCATGCGAGGCTCAATACCGCAAGAAGCCCAGGATTTGAAGCGTTTCCTAAAGCTCCTCGTATTCGCGGCCACGCAGATGGCGGGCCAGCATGCGACGCAGCCTGCCGACCACGGCCTGGCTGAGATGCTTGCGGTTGTCTCCCTGGCGGAAATCGATCGTTTCGCCGAAAGCGACGTCCACGTCGATAGCCCCTTCCTTCAAGACGCCCAGAAGATGCGGCGCGAGGTCGATATCTCCCGGCCATGCGGCGATCGGACGGTGATAGCGCCCCATCGCCATGCCGTGGACGCGGGTATAGGCGATCGCCACCGGCTGCACATGGACCACGCCGCCCGGCACGTTCGGCACGGCCGCCGCCGCGGCGCCGAAGAGCGACGACTTCACCTCCAGAACGCGGTTGCCGTCGGACGTCGTCCCTTCCGGAAACAGCACGACGATCTCGCCCGCCGCCATGCGGGTGGCGATCTCGTTCACCTGCTCGCCGGTGCGCCGCTTCTGGTCGCGGGCGACGAAGATGCTCTTCTGCAGCTTCGCGAGCGTGCCGAAGACCGGCCAGTCCGCCACTTCGTTCTTGGCGATGAAGGCGACATCGGCAATCGCGCCCAGGACGAGGATATCCTTCCAGGAGACGTGATTGGCTGCCAGCATCAGCGGTCGGCGAGGCTCCAGCCGGCCATGGACATGGATGCGGATGCCGAGAAGGCGGCAGGCGATACGATGCCAGTAGCGGGGAATGTAGCGGCGGATCTTCAGATCGAAGGCCAGCCCGAGGAGCTGCAACGGCAGAAGGATCAGCGTGACGGCAAAAAGGACGACGACGATGAGGCCGATCCGCAACCAGGTGATCAATTGTCGTCCTTGTCGAGCGGGATGCCGTAAAGTTCGAGCCTGTGGCCAACCAGGCGGAAACCGTGTTCGCGAGCGATCCGCTCCTGCAGGGCTTCGATCTCCGGCGAATGGAATTCGATGACCGTTCCGGTCTTCAGATCGATCATGTGATCGTGATGTTCCTCCGGCACCGTCTCGTAGCGCGAGCGTCCATCGCGAAAATCATGCTTTTCGATAATGCCGGCATCCTCGAAAAGCTTCACGGTGCGGTAGACCGTGGAGATCGAGATGCGCGGATCGATCTTCGAGGAACGGCGATAAAGTTCCTCGACATCGGGATGGTCGTCGGACTCCTGGAGAATGCGGGCAATGATGCGCCGCTGCTCCGTCATGCGCATGCCCCGTTCGGCGCACAGCTCCTCCAGGGACTTGGGAAGGTCTGTCATGACGTCAGGCCTCGATCAGATGTTCTAAAAGACCGCGATTAGCGAAGAACGCGCTTCATGACAAGCGCCGTGGACCGCTGGCCATCGGCTCCGGAATAGTAGGCAGGCCGCTCGCCGACCTGTTGGAAGCCAAGCTTGCGGTAGAGCCCGACCGCCGCCTGGTTGCCGCCTTCGACCTCCAGGAACATGCCCTCGCCGCCCCTGTTCGCCGCTTCCCGCATGGCCGCCTGCATCAGCCGCCAGCCCAGCCCGGCACGGGCGAATTTTTCCGCCACGGCGATGGTGAGGATCTCCGCCTCGCCCGCCACCTCGCGCGCAAGCACGAAGCCGCCGAGCGGCTTGGAGAAGAAGGCATTGGTCTGGCGCGCCACGAAGCCGAAGACATTCGGCTGCAAAAGCAGGTTCAGGAACTCGCCATCGCTCCATTGCCGCGCGAAACGCTGACCATGGAGATTGGATATTTCGGGACAATCGTCGTTTTCCAGGGCGACGACTTCGAAATAGGGCTTCCAGGTGAGATAATCATCCAGCATCTGTCATCACGCAGTCATCATGCACGGGCAAGAGCGAATCCGCTTTGCGGTTTAGCATCAGGCCCGCGAAGGTAAAGCGGTTTCGGCCTTTCCTGGCCCGCGAGCTTTTCCGCGCCGAGGTGCGCGACCATGGCTATATCGAAGCGATCGCTGCCGGCTGCGGTTCCATCCGCCCAGGACCCGGTCATCCCCGCGCCCTGCGACTTCGCCAATTCGGCAACCTCGTCCGCAGAAAGGGCGGCAGGCCCGGTCAGCGGCAAGCCGTCTGCGCCGAAGGCCTGGGCGTAGATCTCATTGCGCTTGGCATCCATGGCAACGACGACCGGGTGTCCCGGATTTGCGGCAAGATGACCGCGCGCCAGCACTTCCAGCGTGGTGACGCCCACCGCCTCCACGCCGAGCGCGAGAGCGAGACCGCGAGCAGCCGCAACGCCCACCCGGATGCCGGTGAACGAGCCGGGGCCGGTCACCACGGCGATCCGTCCGACGGCATCGAGCCGCAGCCCGGCCTTTTCCAGCGCCTCGTCGACAACCGCCATCAGCCGCTCGGCATGGCCTTTGCCGATAGTCTCGGTGATTTCCGCAAGCAGCCGTCCGGCCGCGCCGTCATAGAGCGCGGCGGAGCAATCCACCCCGGCGGTATCGATAGCGAGCACGATCATCGGATGATGCTCCGAGGCTCAAAGCGCCTCGACCGCCTGCACTTCGGGAACGAAATGGCGCAGCAGGTTCTGCACCCCGTGCTTCAGCGTGGCCGTCGAAGACGGGCATCCGGAGCATGCGCCCTTCATGTTGAGATAGACGGTGCCGTCCTTGTAGCCCTTGAAGGTGATGTCGCCGCCATCCTGCGCCACTGCCGGGCGGACGCGGGTTTCGAGCAGTTCCTTGATCGTCGCGACGATGGTTTCGTCGTCCTCGTCGAAGAACTCGCCTTCCTCGTCAAATGCCTCGGCAAGCGTGGAAGCCCCGCCCATAACCGGCTGGCCGGACATGAAATGTTCCATGATGGAGCCGAGGATCGCCGGCTTCAGGTGTTGCCACTCGGCGCTATCCTTGGTGACGGCGATGAAATCGTAACCGAAATAGACGCCCGTGACGCCCGGAACGGTGAAAAGACGCGAGGCCAGCGGAGAGGTTTGCGCGTCTTCCGCGTTACGGAACTCGGCGGTGCCTTTTTCCATCACCACCTTGCCGGGCAGGAATTTCAGGGTCGCCGGATTGGGCGTGGCTTCCGTCTGAATGAACATCTCATCTCTCCTGGCCGGAACGTTTGCTATCTCCGAGCCTAAAATTTAGAATTCTTCCAAAGAAGATAAGCCTAATCAGGTTTCCGTTCAAGTGCGGCTTCCCTGTTCCAAGGTCAAGCCCATCTTCAACAAAGGGCGTCGATTTCTTCCGCCGTCAGGGTATCGGGCAGCACGGTGACGGGGATGGGAAAGGCAGCCGCCCTGCCGGCAACGGCCGAAACCAGCGGTCCCGGACCTTCCTTCGCGGAACCGGCGGCGAGCACGAGGATGGCGATATCGCGATCCTCCTCCACGAGCGCATTGATCTGCTCGGTGGCGCTGCCTTCGCGAATGACGATTTCCGGATCGATGCTGATCGTCTCACGCACCTTCTGCGCGGCCTTCGCCATCACGGCCTCCGCCTCTTCCATCGCTTCGGCGCGCATGATCTGCTCGACACCCAGCCATTGCTGGAAATCGCCTTCCGGGATGACGAAAAGCAGCACGAGGCCACCGTTGGAATTCTTGGCGCGGCGCCCCGCATAGTGGACGGCCTTCTCGCATTCCGGCGTGCCGTCGATGACGGCCATGAACTTGCGGCGGTGCCCTTCGAGCCGTGAAAGCCGTTTCGAAACCATCCCTTACCCCTATTTCGCACGTACTCGACCGAAGCAGTCGTGTTGCGGAATTTAGAGCCTTCGGCCCGAAATGAAAACCCGCCACGCGAATGCATGGCGGGCAAGTCCTTTCAACCCAGCTGACGGTCAGCGCAGGAAGCCGACGATATCGAAGACTTCCGCCATCACCTTTTCGGCACGGGCGCGGGCGCGCTCGCCGCCATCGCGCAGGATGGCGTCGATATGGGTCGTATCGTCCATCAGGCGGCGCATTTCGCCGGTGATCGGGGAGAGAACATGGACGGCGAGATCGGCAAGCGCCGGCTTGAAGACCGAGAACTGCTGGCCGCCATATTCGGCAAGCACATCGGCCTTGGACCTGTCGGCAAGTGCAGCATAGATGCCGACGAGATTGTCGGCCTCGGGGCGGCCGGCAAGCCCTTCGATTTCGCTCGGCAGACCTTCCGGGTCGGTCTTCGCCTTGCGGATCTTCTTGGCGATGTCGTCGGCGCTGTCCATGAGATTGATGCGCGAGAGGTCCGAGGGATCGGATTTCGACATCTTCTTGGTGCCGTCGCGCAGCGACATGACGCGCGGCGCCGGCCCCTCGATCAGCGGCTCGACCATCGGGAAATAGGCATGCACCGGCTCGTCGCCGACCGTGATATCAACCCCCGTGCCCGTCGCCCGGATCTTGTCCTTGAAATCCAGATTGAACTTCATGGCGATATCGCGCGCAAGCTCCAGATGCTGTTTCTGGTCATCGCCGACCGGAACATGGGTGGCGCGATAGACCAGGATGTCGGCGGCCATCAGGCTCGGATAAGCGAGCAGGCCGAGCGAGGCGTTCTCGCGGTCCTTGCCGGCCTTGTCCTTGAACTGGGTCATGCGGTTCATCCAGCCGATGCGGGCGACGCAGTTGAAGACCCAGGCGAGTTCCGCATGCTGCGGCACGGCCGACTGGTTGAAGACGATGTGCTTTACCGGATCGATGCCAGACGCGATGAAGGCAGCGGCGATCGAGCGGATCTGGCCACGCAGGTCCTCATGGACGAGCTGGGCGGTGATGGCATGCAGATCAACGACGCAATAAATGCAATCGTTGTTTTCCTGGAGCGCGACGAACTTGCGGATCGCGCCGAGATAATTGCCGAGATGGAGATTGCCGGTCGGCTGAACGCCGGAAAAGACAAGCGGCTTGAAGGTATTCATATCGTCCTCGATCAGGCTGGTGGAGGGCCCCAGGCCCGAAGGGCCATGTTGCTAACGGGCGGGCTTATGCACGGGCGGTGGGGCGGGATCAAGAGTTCCGCGATGCGCAGGCTCAATGAAATCCCAGGTGTTGCCGCAGGGACGGGGTCTCCTCGGGTCTCGCTCCGCTCGCCCGAGGGTGGCGACTCGAGTCTTGAACGGTTTCCTCGAAGACCCTGGATGACGAGTGGGCAGACTCGTCCCTTGGCGATCCTCGGGTCTTCACTTCGCTCGCCCGAGGAGGACGAGCATTTTGCTTTCGTCATCCTCGGGCTTGACCCGAGGATCGGCCGGGACACGTCGTGTGCCTCGTATTGAATTTTATAGGTGACACGCGACGTGTCCCGTTCGGCGTGTTTTTCCGCGCAACTCCGGTCCCTCTGCGGCGGCCCATATGTTGTTGATTATTAGCCGGGCCGGGTTGTGTGCGACACACGCACGCCCCGCCATTTCTCAGGCGAGAGGGAGACCATTTTCTGCGCAGCCCCTGACGCCCCGCCTGCATCAACGGCGGATCGAAAGGGCACCGGCCCCATCTCGCCGGCGATGCTTAACCGGTGCAGCCGAAACAGGACAGGGACAGTATGAGGCAAAGTTGGAGAGCGGGGATGAAGGAGGATGAAAATTTCTTCGCGGGCGGCTGTTTTCTCCGTCATCCCTGTGCTTGTCACAGGGATCCAGCGCGCCCAAGTCCTTGGGCGCAAAAGACAGTTTGCCATTCAGAGAAGCCAGGGAGAAATGTCCTCCCATTCCGGATTGACGCTTTCGATCAGATTGAGCTTCCACGCTCTCGGCCATTTCTTGATGGTCTTTTCCCGCCGGATGGCATCCACCACCAGATCATGGATTTCGAACCAGACGAGCGTCTTGACGCCATAGCGGCTGGTGAAGCCCGGCGTCAGCTCATTCTGATGTTCATAGAGCCGCCCCGGCAGATCGCTGGTCACGCCGGTATAGAGCGTGCCGTTCCGTTTCGATGCCAGGATGTAGACATAGCCACAGCGCATGAGGTGATGATTGCATAACGGAGACATACACGCAAAGGTTTATCACATGTTTCCATCTGGCAGAAGCCTCGTGACTCAAAGAATCCTCTCGCCGTGCAGACGCACGGCGGCTGGATTCCTGTGACAAGCACAGGAATGACGGGAGTAGGTTGTCCACCAAAAGAGGTAGGAGCAAACCGCTTCACTCAGCCAAAAGCGGTAATGGTTAACCCCATTTAACCTATGCGGCAGCATTTACCTTAAATTATAGCAAATATCTCCTTAATAGCGCCACTTTTTGGAATGAAATGCCCCGCCAAGCCAAGTCCGCCTGTCATGAGGTCAGGCGCTACTCGGGGGATACCCATGCGCAGCTTTTTTCTTGTCGCGCTTGCCAGCCTGGTGACATTCTCATTTGCCGCGGCTGCCGATGCGCAGAGCAGTCAGAAACGTCGCGGAAATCTGTTCAAACACGATTATTCCGCCGCCTATACCCTGCAGCGGGTCAGCGTTCGCGCGAGCTGTTTTCCAACCAAGCTGAGGGCGATCCTCGCCCATATCGCCGTGCAGACCGGCAAGAAACCGGTCGTGACCTCGGGACACAGACCGCGTTCAGGCCGGTCCCAGCACAGCCACTGTTACGCGGCCGATATACGCGTGCCGGGGGTTTCCGAGCGGAAGATCCTTGCGGCCGCAGCGAGCGCGCCGGGGGTTGGCGGGATCGGCCGATACTGCAATGGCATCGTGCATGTCGATATCGGTCCGAAGCGGCGCTGGGCCCATTGCGGCAAGCGCGGAAGACGGTCTTAAGCCCTAAGGTAGCCTAGGATTCCGGCTGGCTTTTCGCCTTCCGCTTCAAGTTTCGGCGGATCATGCCGATATCGGCGCCGCCGATAAGGAATGCGACCGCGAAGTAGACGACCATGGCCAGCGCCAGAAGCACGCCAAGTGCGGCCACCTGATAGAGCAGCGACGTTTCCGGAGCGAGCCACGGCGAGGCGTAAGGCAGCGCGTAGATGAGCACCGCCGTCATGACGCCCGCCGACACCAGCAGCAGCGCGGTCCGCTTCGCAAGCGCCCATTCCCATTTGAGATCGCCCCGCCAGAGGAGCGTCGAGAAGAGCAGGATCGTGTTGATCCAGCCGGCGGCGGCTTCCGCCGTGGCGATGCCCCGCTCGGCCAGCAGCGGGAAGAGCGAGATCGCCAGGCCCGAATTGACCACCACCGAGATGATGGTGAAGCGCATCGGCGTCCTGGTATCCTCGCGGGCATAGAAGCCCGGCTGCAATGCCTTGATGAGCACGAAGCCCGGCAGGCCGATGCCGTAGATCGCAAGGATGGAGGCGACGACGGCGGTGTTTTCGGCGGAGAAGGCACCGCGCTCGTAAAGCACGCGGATGATGGCATCCGACAGCACCCAGAGACCGGCGGCAGCCGGCAGGGTAAGGAACAGCACGAACTCGATCGAGCGGTTCTGGATATTGGCGGCCTCCTGCCTGTAGCCGCCCTTCAAGGCGCGCGACAGTTCCGGCAGCAGCACCACGCCGACCGCCACGCCGACGACGCCGAGCGGAAGCTGATATATGCGGTCGGCATATTGGAGGGCCGCGATCGCGCCTTCCTTTCCGGAAGCGATCGCCTGGCCGATGATCTGGTTGATCTGGGTGATGCCGCCGGTGATCGCCGCCGGTACGGCGAGCACCAGAAGCCGCTTGACGTTCGGCGTCATCTTCGGAAGGCGGAAGCCGATATTGATGCCGGCATGGCGCACGCCGATATAGACGACGGCGAGCTGAAGGACGCCGGCGACGAGCACGCTCCAGGAAAGATACCAGGCGGTGGAGAGCGGATCGGCGCCCGTCCAGAGCGCGTAGAAGAGGGCGGCGATCATCACCACGTTCAGGAAGACGGGCGCGATGGCGGCCGCGAAGAAGTGATGCAGCGAATTGAGCATGCCGCTCATCATCGCCGTCAGCGACATGCACATGAGATAAGGGAACATCACGGCCGCCAGCCGGATGGTGATCGAAGTCTTTTCCGGATCATCGGCAAAGCCCGGAGCGATGATCCACTGAACCAGCCAGGGCATGGCGAGTTCCATCAGGATGGTGATGGCGAGCAGCGCGGAAAAGAGGACGCCGAAGACCTCTTCCGAAAAGCGCTTTGCGCCTTCCACGCCGTTCGCCTCGATCTCCTTGGAGAAGAGCGGCACGAAGGCGGCGTTGAAGGCCCCTTCCGCGAAAAGCCTACGGAAGAGGTTCGGAAAGCGGAAGGCGGCATAGAAGACGTCCGCCATCGGCCCGGTGCCAAGCGCCGCGGCCATCAGCGTCTCGCGGGCGAAGCCGAAGATGCGGCTGCCGAGCGTGGCGCCGCCGACGGTTGCGAATTTTCGGACGAGGCTCATCGGGCGGGGCTCACTGAATTGCGTGGAAGCCCCTCACCCCGCCTCCGCTTCGCTCGGCGCACCCTCTCCCCGTAAACGGGGCGAGGGGGACCGGAGACGGCGCGGCACACCCCTTCTCCCCGCAAGCGGGGAGAAGGTCCCGGCAGGGGGATGAGGGGCATGATGCGAGCACGGCTCATCGGGCGGGAGTTCACGCGCTGGCCCTGGTCTTGCGGGGCTGAGCGGAAGGGGGAGGTGCTGCTTCGGCGGGTGCAACGCTCTTCGGCTCGTCCTCGTCGGTCATCACCGCCTTCAGCCGGGCGACGATGTTGCCCTGGCGGTTCTCGTTGGTGACCTTGTGGCCGACGAGATCGGTCACGTAGAACGTGTCGATCACCTTCTCCCCGAAGGTGGTGATGCGGGCCGAATGGATATCGAGCGAGAGATCGGCGAGAACCGCGGTGATATCCGCAAGCAGGCCGGTGCGGTCGAGGCATTCCACATCGATGACGGTGAACTTGTTCGACAGCCCGTTGGAGATGATGACCGAGGGCGGGATCGTAAAGGTCTTGTTGCGCTTCTTGGCCTTGGCGCGCGTGGCGATGACTTCCGGCAGGCGCTTCCTGCCCGAAAGCACGTCCTCGATCATGCGGCCGATGGTGGCGGCGCGGCGCAGCTCGTCCTCGTCCACCGGAAATTCCCGGTTGATGAGGATGGTATCGAGCGCGCGGCCATCGGTGGTCGTGAAGATCTGCGCGTCAGCGATATTGGCGCCGGCCGCGGCACAGGCACCGGCGATGACGGACAGAAGCCGCGGATGGTCCGGCGCGAGCACGGTGATCTCGGTGATGGCATGGAAGGAATGGGTGCGCACCATGGAGACGAGCGCCTTGCCGGCCTTGTCCGCCTCACGGATGAAATGCGCGTGACGGACCTGATCCTCCAGCGGCACCGAGAGCAGATAGGGTTGGTAGTGGAGCCTCGCATAGGTGCGGCGGTCCTTCTGGCTCCAGTCGGCCAGCGCCTCGAAGAGCGCGGCCTCCGCCTCCTTCGCCCGCTCCTTGCGGGAGGAGGCCTCGGAGAAGCCTCCGGTCAAGAGGAGTTCGGTCTCATAGTAGAGCGTGCGCAGCAACTGCCCCTTCCAGCCGTTCCAGACGCCGGGGCCGACGGCGCGGATATCGCAGATCGTCAGGATCAGGAGAAGCTTCAGCCGGTCCATCGACTGCACCTTCTCGGCGAAATCGGTGATGGTCTTGCGGTCGTGAAGGTCGCGGGTCTGGGCGGTCATCGACATCACGAGGTGCTCCTCGATCAGCCAGACGACCAGCTCCGTCTGCTTCGGGCTGAGGCCGAGGCGCGGGCAGAGCTTGCGGGCGATGCGGGCGCCGGCGATCGAATGATCCTCCTGGCGGCCCTTGGCGACATCATGCAGCAGGACGGCGACATAGAGCGCCTCGCGCTCCTCGATGCCGGGCATGACCTTGTTGGCGAGCGGATGGATATCGGCGGCCTCGCCCTTGTCCACCTCCGAAAGCGCTTCGACCGAGCGGATCAGGTGCTCATCGACGGTATAGTGATGATACATGTTGAACTGCATCATCGCGACGACCTTGCCGAACTCCGGGATGAAGCGGCCGAGCACGCCGGCCTCGTTCATGCGCCTCAGCATCAGCGCCGGATCGCGCCTGGATGTGAGGATCGCCAGGAAGAGCCGGTTCGCCTCCTCGTTCTCACGCAGAGCGTGGTCGATCAAGGAAAGCGAGCGCGTCATCTGCTTCAACGCATCGGGATGCAGTTCCAGGCCGTTGATATCGGCGACATGGAAGAAGCGGATGAGATTGACCGGATCGCGCTTGAAGACATCGCGATCGGCGAGCGTGATGCGGCCGCGGTCCTCGACGAAATCCACCGTGCCGGGGATCTTGCGTACCCTTTTGGTGAAGCGGGAGATGACCCGCTTGATGCCGGGCGCAGCCTTGGCCTGCTGATCTTCGAGCGCAGCACAGAAGATGCGGGTGAGATCCCCCACATCCTTGGCGACGAGGAAGTAATGCTTCATGAAGCGCTCGACCGCGGAAAGGCCTGGGCGCGTATGATAATCCAGGCTTTCGGCGATCTCGCGCTGGATGTCGAAGGACAGCCTCTCCTCCGCCTTTCCGGTGAGGAAATGCATGTGGCAGCGCACCGCCCAGAGGAAATCCTCGGATTTCAGGAAAAGACGCAATTCATGCCGTGAGAGGACGCCGAGCTTGACGAGCTCGGCCGTATCGCGGACGCGGTAATAATATTTGGCAATCCAGAAGAGCGTGTGGAGGTCGCGCAGGCCTCCCTTGCCCTCCTTGACGTTCGGCTCGACCAAGTAGCGGGTATCGCCGGCCTTCTGGTGGCGCTGGTCGCGCTCGGCAAGCTTGGCGGCGATGAATTCCGGCCCGGTATCGGCAACGATCTCCCTGTCGAAACGGGTCTCCAACTCGCTCACCAGCGGCTCGGCACCGCAGATATAGCGCGTTTCCAGGATCGCCGTGCGGATGGTCATGTCCGTCTTCGACAGGCGGATACATTCCTCCACCGTGCGGGTCGCGTGGCCAACCTTGAGGCCCATGTCCCACAGGAGATAGAGCAGGAATTCCACGGCCTTGCGCATGTCCTCGGAATTCTTCTCCGGAAGCAGGAAGAGAAGATCGATATCCGAACCCGGCGCGAGCGTATCGCGGCCGTAACCGCCGACCGCGGCGATCGCGATGCGGTTCGCATCCTTGTAGATGCTTTCGGCGATCACCTCGTGCAAGACGCGGATCAGCTGATCCTGAAGCCATGAGATGCGCTGGGCGCAATTGAGGCCGCTGCCATCCTTGGCGAGAAGCTCGCGGGCCTTCGCGCGGCCTTCGGCGCTTGCCTTTTTCAGCAGCGGCAGAAGTGCGGAGCGCAGCTCGAGAAGCGGGCGATCCTTGCCTTCGGCGACCCGCCGGCATTCGGCGCTCAGCCGCTCCACATCGAGGAGTTCGGAAAAATCGATATCGTCTCTGGCCATGTTATCCTGTCGATGCCGGGCCGCCTGGGAGGCTATAGTCCTTTTGGGCAAACTGGCCAAGAAATATCAACCCCGATGTTTCAAAGTTGGCTCCACGGCGCGTCAAGGTCAAGGCTTTGCGCCCTTTCCCGAAACGCCGCCTTCAGCCTTCATCCGCGCGCGATATTGCGAGGGGCTCGCACCCGTCACGCGGCGGAACTCGCGGTTGAAATTGGATTTGGTGCCAAAACCCGCCTCGAACATCACTTCCATCAAGGGCTTTTCCGTATCCTTCAGAAGCCGGCAAGCCTCGGCGATCCGCCGGTTGTTGACGAATTGCGAAACGTTAAGGCCGGTGGCGCGGTTGACGGCGGCCGATAGATCGCGGGCGGGAACGCCCGCCCGGCGGGCGAGTTTGGCGAGGCTCAGATCCTCGTTCCGGTAGAGCGCATCGCGGTCGAGCGCACCTTCCACCTTGGCGAGGATTGCGCGATCCTCCCCGGTTGCCCGCAAGACGGGCCTTTCGGCCACGTCTGCAGGCGGAATATCCGGCGCGAAATAATAGGCCAATACGGCGAAGATCGCCGCGAGGTTCATGATCCCGACCGCGAGCGGCACATCGTTCGGACCATAGAGACTGGTGTAGAGCGCGAGTGCCGCATCGCTGAAGGCAAAGAAGAGCATCAGGCAGGCCGTCAGCCGAGCGGCGCGAAGTGCCGGACGCATGCGCTGCAGCGAGGTTTCCGCCATCACCTCGTCTCCATCGCTCATCGTCAGGCGCCAGAGAGCCAAGCCATAGGACAGGAAGATCAGGAGCAGCAGCAGATCGACCAGATCGCGGAAGAAGGCGACGGCGAGGGCGACGACCAGCGGCGGCAACAGGTGAAGCCAGGGCTTTATCAAGGGTTTCGCCGTCAGGCCGCGAAAGGCAAGAAAGGCGAGCGGCGGCATGGCCGCGGCCGAGATCGGCAGGAAAGGGATGAGCTGGCTGACGCCGTAGCCGAAGCGCAGGCCGATGCCGATACCCTGCAAGGCATAGAGGATGAGGAAGGCGTGGAAATACCGCCGGGAGCCGGGTGTCTCGACGCCCTTCAGGCTGCGATAGAGCGTCAGCGCGAAGACAAGGCCGGCAAGAAACGGCAGCGGGACGGAGAGCAAGCTGACACCTGATTAAATTCGAGTACGGCCTTTATCACGTCTGCGGGTAAAAGGCACGGATCGACGGGCGCTCAAGCGGGCGTCGTCATTCCCCGCCGTAGTCAGTTGGCAGATGCCGTTCGATTTCCATGGCATCATGGAGCACGCGTCCCACACCGACCAGACCAGGGTGAGCGATGCGATAAAGCAGGAGATGCCGCGGGCGGCGGACCACACCGCTTTCATTACGCGCCCGATCACGGCTATGGCGAAGATGATAGCTGCGGATATCTTCGCCCAACTCCGGACGGAGAGTGCTTCCCGGCCGTTGTGGCTCTACGGCGATGTCGTGCAACGCCACCACCAGCAATCGCTCGTAACGTAACCGGGCCTGGGTGCCGAAGCGCTCCTGTGTCCAAGCCAGAAGCTCGACAAGATCAGCTTCTGCCACTGCGGAGAGACGGAAATCGGCCATTGGCTTCAGGGATTGGTCTTGCGCACCCGGGCCTCGGCATCACGGCCAAGACCGGCGATAAAATCTTCCAGTCCATCATCCGTGATATTGACGAAACGGCCTTCATCCAGATCGCTAAAGCCAACTCGCGCCGCTTCCTGCAATGCCGCCAGCTTGGCTGCCTCGCGATCTTCGCGTTGCTCGATCAGACGCAACCCCTCACGTAGAACCTCGCTGGCATTCTGATAGCGGCCCGAAGTGACGAGCCTCTCGATGATCTCTTCGTGATGTCCGGTCAGTACAACGTTACGTGTCGGCATTGTGGTAATTCCTAACTGCCGCGACAAAATTATCATTATTGGCATATTATGCCAATAGGACCTACTGAAGCTCCTTTTTCAGCGCATAAAGCGCGTCCAGAGCGTCACGCGGCGTCATGTCGTCCGGGTTGAGGGCTTTCAGGGCCTCCTCGACCTTGGAGGGGCCTGCGCGCTTGACCTCCTCGCGGCGGACGGCGACCTGGAAGAGCGGCAGATCGTCGATCAACTGGCTCGCCGGGTTCTTGCGATCGGAATCCTCCAGTTTCGTCAGTACATCGCGGGCGCGGGCCACGACGCTATCGGGAAGGCCGGCGAGACGGGCGACCTGGATACCGTAGGAGCGGTCGGCCGCACCCGGCCCGACCTCGTGAAGGAAGATCACCTCGCCATCCCATTCCTTTACCCGCATGGTGGCGTTGGAAAGCCGGCCGAGCTTTTCGGAAAGCACGGTCAGCTCATGGAAATGGGTGGCGAAGAGGCCGCGGCACTGGTTGGCCTCATGCAGGTGCTCGACCGCCGCCCAGGCGATCGACAGGCCGTCGAAAGTGGCCGTGCCGCGCCCGATCTCATCCAGAATGACCAGCGAGCGGTCGGTCGCCTGATTGAGGATTGCCGCCGTCTCGACCATCTCGACCATGAAGGTGGAGCGACCGCGGGCGAGATCGTCGGATGCGCCGACGCGCGAAAAGAGCCGATCGACGATGCCGATATGGGCGGACGCCGCCGGCACGAAAGAGCCCATCTGCGCGAGGATGGCGATCAGCGCGTTCTGACGCAGGAAGGTCGACTTACCGCCCATGTTCGGACCGGTGAGCAGCCAGAGGGCACCGAAATCGCCCGTACCATTGGGCGAGAGATCGCAATCGTTTGCGATGAAGGGGCCGGAGGACTGGCGGCGGAGCGCCTGTTCGACCACCGGATGGCGGCCGCCTTCAATGGCGAACATGCGTGAAGCATCCACCACGGGCCGGCGGTAGTTCCATTCCTCGGCGAGCATGGCAAGACCGGCCACCACATCGATGACAGCGAGCGCGCGGGCACCCGCCTTGATCGCCTCGGCCTCGGAGGTGACTGCCGCAACCATCTTCTCGAAGGCTTCCAGCTCGATCGTCAGCGCCCGGTCGGCGGCGTTGGCGATGCGGCTTTCGAGATCTGCAAGTTCGGTGGTGGTGAAGCGCATGGCGTTCGCCATGGTCTGGCGATGGATAAAGCGCGCCTTTCCTTCCGGCGTATCCGTCATCGTGCCCGAATTGCCGGCGGTGACCTCGATGAAATAGCCGAGCACGTTGTTGTGCTTGATCTTCAGCGACTTGATGCCGGTCTCCTCGGCATATTGAAGCTGCAGGCCGGCGATCACCTTGCGGGACTGATCGCGCAGCGCCCTTACTTCGTCCAGTTCCGAATGGGCGCCTTCCGCCAGGAAACCGCCGTCGCGTTTCAGAAGCGGTAGGTCCTGCGCCAACATGCTGCCGAGCATGGTTTCCAAAGAAAGCGGCAGGGCTTTCAGATCCGCCAGTGCATCGCCTAGCTCTTCCGGCAGCATGGCGCGGGAAAGAAACGCCGCGACGCTGCGCGCGGCTTCAAGGCCCTGAAGGATGGAACCGAGATCCCGCGGGCCGCCACGATCGAGCGCCAAGCGGGAGAGTGCGCGCGGCATATCCGGCACATGCTTCAGCGCAGCGCGAAGTTCCGAACACAGCGAGGGCTCATCGAGCAGGAAGGAGATGGAATCGAGCCGACGGTTGATGCGATCCGGATCGGTGAGCGGCGACATCAGCCGCTCCGCAAGAAGCCGCGCGCCTCCCCCGGTCACCGTCCGGTCGATCGCCTTCAGGAGCGTGCCGTCGCGATCGCCGGAAAGCGTGCGGGTGAGTTCCAGATTGCCGCGCGTGGCAGGGTCGATGAAAAGCGTGGAAGCGCCGCTTTCGCGCTCGGGGTATCCAAGCGGCGGGCGCTCGGCAATCTGGGTCTTCTCGACATAGGCGACCGCGGCCGCAGCGGCTGCAAGCTCGGCGCGCGAGAAGGTGCCGAAGCCATCCAGCGTACCGACGCCGAAATAGCGCGTTATGCGGCCTTCCGCACTGGCGCTATCGAACAGGACCGCCGGCTGCGGCACGGCCACCCTGCCCAGCACATCGAAAACAGGCTTGAGTTCCGCATCATGGAAGATCGTGTCCGCAACGACGAGTTCGCGCGGATCGATGCGCAGGATATCGGCGAGCAGCCGCGACGGATCGGTTTCAGCGAGGCGGAAAACGCCGGTGGAAATATCGATCCAGGCAAGCGCGAACTGCGGCTCGGAGCCGCCGCGGATGCGGGCAAGCGCCATCAGGTAATTCGATTCCGAGGGAGAAAGGAGCTTCTCCTCGGTAATCGTGCCGGGCGTGACGAGGCGCACGACATCCCGCTTCACCACGGATTTCGAACCACGCTTCTTGGCTTCGGCCGGATCTTCCACCTGCTCGCAGACCGCGACGCGGAAGCCGAGACCGATCAACTTCTGGAGATAATCGTCCGCCGCATGTACGGGCACGCCGCACATGGGAATATCCTGCCCCATATGCTGGCCGCGCTTCGTCAGCGTGATGCCGAGCGCGCGGGAGGCCTCCACCGCATCTTCGAAGAACAATTCGTAGAAATCGCCCATGCGATAGAAAAGCAGCGAACCGGGATTGTTCGCCTTGATCTCGATATACTGCTCCATCATCGGCGTGGCCGAGGCACGGCTCTCCTCCGAGGCGAGCTCGGCGGTATTCAAGGCTTCGCCATTTTGAGACCGGGGGGAGAATCTTTCGAATTGAGTCACGGAATCGATTTTTTGTTGCGCAAGGGAATTGGCGACACTATCGATGTTGACCCCTGAAAGACAACAGCCGCTACGCTCTCGAAGACGGCTGCCCACAAAAAGCTGGAGGAGTTCATGCCCGCGAAAGAGAAGGCCACGGAGAAGGACGTCCGCGCGCGCGCTTCGGTGACGGAGCAGGAAGCGCTGGACTTCCACGCGGAAGGCCGGCCTGGGAAGCTGGAGATCAACCCCACCAAGCCGATGGCGACGCAGCGCGACCTTTCGCTGGCCTATTCGCCGGGCGTGGCGGTGCCGGTGAAGGCGATCGCCGCCGATCCGGCGACCGCCTACGACTATACGACGCGCGGCAACATGGTGGCGGTGATTTCCAACGGCACTGCGATCCTGGGGCTCGGTAACCTCGGCGCGCTCGCCTCCAAGCCGGTGATGGAGGGCAAGTCGGTGCTCTTCAAGCGCTTTGCCGACGTGGACTCCATCGACCTCGAGGTCGATACCGAGAATGTCGACGAGTTCGTCAACTGCGTGCGCTATCTCGGCCCCTCCTTCGGCGGCATCAACCTGGAAGACATCAAGGCGCCGGACTGCTTCATCATCGAAAGCCGCCTGCGCGAACTGATGGACATCCCGGTCTTCCATGACGACCAGCATGGCACGGCGATCATCGCCGCCGCCGGCCTCATCAACGCGCTCGAACTCACCGGCCGCGATTTCAAGACGACCAAGCTCGTCTGCAACGGGGCGGGTGCGGCGGCGATCGCCTGCATCGAGCTCATCAAGGCGATGGGCTTCAATCCCGACAACATCATCCTCTGCGACACCAAGGGCGTGATCTACCAGGGTCGGGCCGAAGGCATGAACCAGTGGAAATCGGCGCATGCGGTGAAGACGGCCCACCGGACGCTCGCCGAGGCCATGAAGGGCGCCGACGTGGTGTTCGGCCTTTCGCAGAAGGGCGCCTTCACCGAAGAGATGATCCGTTCCATGGCCGAGCGGCCAATCATCTTCGCGATGGCCAATCCCGATCCGGAGATCACCCCGGAAGAGGTCGCCCGCATCCGCGACGACGCCATCATGGCGACCGGCCGCTCGGACTATCCGAACCAGGTCAACAACGTTCTCGGCTTCCCCTATATCTTCCGTGGCGCGCTCGACGTGCGCGCGACCCAGATCAACGACGCGATGAAGATCGCCGCGGTGCGGGCGCTCGCCAACCTGGCGCGCGAGGACGTGCCGGACGACGTTGCCGCCGCCTACCAGGGCAACCGGCCGCGCTTCGGCGCGCAATACATCATTCCCGTGCCCTTCGACCCGCGGCTCATCTCGGCGATCCCGGTGGCCGTGGCTCAGGCCGCCATGGAAAGCGGCGTCGCCCAAAAGAACATCGCCGATCTGGCAGCCTATGCGCACGAGCTTTCGGCCCGCCGCGACCCGATGGCCGCAACAACGCAGGGCATCTACGAGCGGGTGCGCCGCTTCCCGAAGCGCGTCGTCTTCGCCGAGGCCGAGGAAGAGCAGGTCATGCGCGCGGCGATCTCCTTCTGCCACCAGGGGCTCGGCACCGCGATCCTGCTCGGCCGCGACGACGTGATCCGCACGACCGCCGAAAAGGCCGGCATCGACCTCGAGCGACCCGGCATCGAGATCGTCAACGCCCGCCTCTCCGACCGGGTGGATACCTATGTGGACCATCTCTACGCCCGCCTGCAGCGCAAGGGCTTTCTGTTGCGCGACGTGCAGCGGCTGATCCATAACGACCGCAACCACTTCGCGGCCACCATGGTGGCGGTGGGGGATGCAGACGCCATGGTGACGGGTGCGACGCGCAATTATGCGACGGCCCTCCAGGACGTGCGCCGCTGCATCGACGACAAGCCGGGCCACAAGGTGATCGGGATCTCGCTGATGATCTCGCGCGGGCGCACCGTCTTCGTCGCCGATACCGCCGTGCACGACATGCCGAACGCCGAGGATATCGCCGATATCGCCGTGGAGGCGGCACGCGTTGCCAGGCGGATGGGCTATGAGCCGCGCGTCGCGCTGCTGGCCTACTCGACCTTCGGCCAGCCGACCGGCGAGCGCTCCGAACGGGTGCGCGAGGCGGTGAAGATCCTCGACCAGCGGCGCGTCGATTTCGAATATGATGGCGAGATGGCCGCGGACGTGGCGCTCAACCCGCACCGGATGGAGCAGTATCCCTTCTGCCGGCTTTCCGGGACCGCCAACGTGCTCGTCATGCCGGCGATCCATTCGGCCTCGATCGCCACCCGCATGCTGCAGGAACTCGGCGGCGCCACCCTGATCGGCCCGCTGCTCGTCGGCCTCGACAAGTCCGTGCAGATCACCTCCATGGGCGCCAAGGATAGCGACATCGTCAACATGGCGGCGATTGCGGCGTATAACGCCGGGACGTGAGATTAAAAAAGGCCGAAGCGGCAAGCCGCCTCGGCCTTTCAAAACTCTTTCAGAATATCAGCTTTTCAGCTCGCGAACCTGCCGGCATCGGCGCCGTAGTAGTTGATGTAGCGATCGGAGATCGAGGCGATCGGCAGCACCACAAGAACATCCGTGGTGTTGAAGGCCTGATCGACGACCGCGCCGTTGCCGATCATGGCGCCGAGGCGCAGGTAACCCTTGACGAGCGGCGGCATGGCCGAAAGGGCCTTGCGGGCGTTCACCCCTTCGATCGGCATCAGGTCCATCTCCCGGTGAAGCTCGGGAAGGGCAGACACCGCCCATTCGCCCTTCGCGGCCACATTATGGTGCAGGAAGGAGAGCGCCAGCGCATGCTCTTCCGGACGCGTGCCGGGGAAGGAGGCGCAGCCGAACATGGCGCCCATGCCGTGCTTCAGGGCATAGGCCCAATTGCCCTGCCAGAGAAGCTCCACCGTGCGCTTGGTGCGATAAGCCGGCAGCACGCAGGAACGGCCGAGCTCCATGAACTGCTTGTCCGGATGGCGGGTCAGAAGCGGCTCGATATCGAATTCGGAAGCCGAATAGAAGCCGCCATGGGCGAGTGCCACCTCCTGCCGCAGCAGGCGATAGGTGCCGACGATCTGATCCTCCACATCCCCTTCGATCGCGCGATCGATGACGAGGAGGTGATCGCAGATGGCATCATAGGCATCGACATCGCGGCGGCGGCGGTCCGCCTCCGCGCCGAGCTGCGCATGCATTTCCTCGGAAAAGACCCTGTAACGCACGGCCTGCGCGGCATCGATCTCGCGCGCATTGCGTGCGAGCCGGGTTTCCAGAGAGCCTATGCGGCCCAGGATATCGGTGTCGGTCGGCGTCAGGGCCGGAGCCTGGGTATCCAGCGTCAATTCACGGTTCAGGAGTTCGATAGTCATGATGATTCGCCCCGTCCCGGTTGAGATCACCGCCATAAACCATGACTCTGCGACAGGAACGTGACACCGAGTGTCACAATAGGTGCGCCCGCAAGGCGCGTCAACGGGGCTCAAGGCTAGTGGTTGCCAGGGCACCGAGAAGCCGCACTTCTTCCAGCAGACGCTGGGGTTCGACCGGCTTTTCGAGCACGCGGCTCACGCCGTTCGCAAGCAGTTTTCTGCGCGCCTCATCGCTCCCCTCCCCCGTCAGCACGAGGACGGGGACGGGCGAAACGCCGAGGCTCCGCTCCCCCTCGCGCAGGGCGGAAAGCGCCTCCAGCATGGAGCCGCCGGGCATGTGCATATCCGTAAGCACCAGGTCGGGACGAGCCTCACTCGACAAGGCTTCGGCGAGAAGGCCTTCGAAATCCTCGACCAGCCGCACCCGATGCCCCGCCTTCGCCAGCACAGCGCGGACGAGCAGCGCGTTCACCGGATCGTCTTCCCCGAGCAGCACGTCGAGCCCGCCCGAATCCGCGCGTTCAGCCGTTACCGACGCCTTCGGCTGGCCATCGACTTGAGTATCGCGCGTGCCGAAGCCGCGCAGGCGCCCGCTGAGGACGTCGATCAGGGATTTTTCGCGCAACGGGCGGACGAGCCAGGCATCGTAGAGATCCTGCGGCTGGGATGCCCGCTCTTCCGGGTTCACCAGCAGGATGCGATGCGGCGAGGAGGGGGTGAGCTCGGCTCCAAAACTCGAGGCCAGCCGATGATCGACGATGAGATCGGTGAAGGGCTTGCCCTCCGCCCCGGACCGGTCGATCAGCATCTGCACCTCCCCGGCCTCGGTTACATGCCGGCAGCCGCCGCCCAGCGTTTCGATGGTCGAAACGGTCGCCCTGGCGGCAGGCCCGTCGGGCGCCAGGAGCAGCACGCGGGAGCGGGAAAGGAGCAGGCCGCGCACGCCGCTGCCGGCTGGGGCATCTTCGGCAAGACGCATCGGAAAACGTATGGTGAAGGTGCTGCCCCTGCCCTTTACGCTGGAAACGGAGAGTGCGCCGCCGAATTCGGCCAGGATGCGCGCCGAAATCGCAAGGCCGAGGCCCGTGCCGCCGCTCCTCGCTTCCGCAGCACCCGCCTGCTCGAATTCACGGAAGATGCGGCCCTGCTCCTCAGCCGTCATGCCGGGGCCGGTATCGACAACGGCGATCACGACATCGCCCTCCTCGGTGCGCACCTGCACCAGCACTCCGCCTTCCGAGGTGAACTTCACCGCGTTGCCGATGACGTTGAACAGGACCTGGCGGATGCGGGCGGGATCGAAATCCAGGAGCTCCGGCAGGTCGGCGGCAAAGGTCGCGGCGACCTCTATACGCTTCTCGTGCGCACGGTGGGCCAGCATTTCCACGACGCTCTCGATCAACTGGCGGAGGTTTTCGGCGCGGTTGTTAAGCCGGAAACGGCCGGCCTCCATCGTGGCATGGTCGAGAAGATCCTCGACGAGCTGCGCCAGCGCATAGCCGGACTGGCGGATGCCGCTCAGATAGTTCTGCTGCTCGGCCGTCAGCTTCGTCTGGCCGAGCAGATGCGCCATGCCGAGAATGCCGTTGAGCGGCGTGCGGATTTCGTGGACGACGGTGGCGATCTGCCGGGACTTGGCCGCGTTTTGCGCCTTCGCTTCCTCCAGTCCACCGGAAGACCGCCAGCCGCGAAGACGGGAAAGGAGGTTTTCGAACCTGCCGCTGACGCCGGCCTTGCCATCCGACGATGGACTCACTGGAAGCCGCTCCTGCGCAGACGGTTCATCGCCGCCTCTTGCGACGGTAAATGCGAACGCCTTGGCGATACGATCATGTAAGTCGGCAATGCTGCGCATGGAAAGAAAACTAGCGAAGGTTTCTTCCCAATATTTTCGGCGAATACCTAAGATTTTATGGATTCACCTTCTTCGGGCCGAAGATTTCGTCGAGAATCACCAGAAATGCGCCGATGGAGATGAAGCTGTCGGCCAGATTGAAGACCGCGAAGGACCAGGTCCGCGTGTGGAAGAGGATGTAATCGATCACGTGGCCCCATAGGAAACCATCGATCAGATTGCCGATGGCGCCGGCGATGATGAGCGCAAAACCGAGATGGGCGAGCGGGCGGTCCTTCGGCGTGCGGCGCCAGAGCCAGAGCACGAAGGCGACGATGACGATGCGCATGCCGACGATGAATTCCCGTTCGAGGCCCGAGAGCAGCGAGAAGGCGACACCGAGATTATAGGTCCGGTAGAGAGCCAGGAAGGGAAGCAGGCGAACCGGCTCCTCCAGCGGCAGATAGTTTTCGACGGCCACCTTGATCGCCTGGTCGAGGAGGACGGCGAGCACGATGAGGGCCACGGCGATGAGCGGCCGTGAGAGCAAGGCGGGACGTCCGTTCATTTTGCACCGTCCAGGGAAAGAAGATGGCGCCGAGCCTCGAAGAGCATCACCGCGGTCGCGACGGCGAGATTGAGCGAATCCGCCCTGCCCTCTTGGGGAATGCGCACGGTTCGGTCTGCGGCGCCCGCGAGATTTTCCGGCAGGCCGGACTGTTCGTTGCCCATCAGGAGCACGACGGGCTTCTTCGCGTAATCCACCGTTCTGTAATCCACCGCTCCGGCAAGGTGCGTCGCCACCACCTGGGCACCGGACCTCTTTTGCCAGGCGAGGAAATCTTCCGCCGTGCATCTGACGACCGGCACGGCGAAGACCGAACCCATGGTGGCGCGCACGGTTTCGAGCGAGAACGGATCGGTGCATTCGCCGACGAGGATGACGGCTGACGCGCCGGCAGCATCTGCCGTGCGGATGATCGTGCCGAGATTGCCCGGATCGCGCACCCTGTCGAGCGCAACGAAAGTATCGTCGCGGCCGGGTCTGAGATCGGCAAGCGGCTTCCATCGCTGCTCGAAAATGCCGACGACCATCTGCGGATTATCGCGCCGGGTGATGGCGGACAGCACTTTTTCGCTGACCTCCAGCACCAGCCCACCATGTGCGACGGTCCTGGCGGCCACCTGTTCCACCAGCGGCTTGCCCTTGGCAGCCTTGGAATAGACGAGCGTGCGGATATTCCAGTCGAGCTCCAGCGCATCGATGACGAGCTTCAGGCCCTCGGCCATGAAGGTGCCCGTCTCTTCCCGATCCTTCTTGTTCGAAAGCGCCTTGATATCCTTGATGATGGGATTTGCCAGCGAGGTGATTTCCTTCACCTGGCCGACCCGGCGCGGTCCGGCATTGCGAATATCGTCGGTCATTCCGGTACCCAGCGACTGAAGAGAGAGGTGGAAAGCGCGCGGCCCGGGCTCTTGCGGTCCAGGCCGGTTTCCCGAATGACGAGCTCGCCCGATTCCACCACACCACTCGCGCCGCGCATGGTTTCGCGCATCAGCTCATGGATGGAATAGAAGCTCGCCCGGATGGAATAGGCGGTCAGCACCAGGCCGATCGCCTGCCGGTCCAGGAGTTCGCGGCAGACATCCAGCATCAGCGGCAGGTGATCGAAGAGTTGCCAGACCTCGCCATTGGGACCACGGCCGAATTTCGGCGGATCGGTGAGAATGATATCATAGCGGTTGCCGCGGCGTTCCTCGCGCAGGACGAACTTCATGGCATCCTCGCAGATCCAGCGAATCGGCGCGCGCTCGAGCCCGGAAAGCGCCTGGTTCTCCCGCGCCCAACCGATCGCCTTTTTCGAAGCATCGACATGCGTGACTTCCGCGCCAGCGGCAGCCGCGACGAGCGAGGCCACGCCGGTGTAGCCGAAGAGGTTTAGCACCTTCACCGGGCGCTCCCTTTCCCCTCGGGTTTCCTCGATGCGGCTCTTCATCCACTCCCAATGGACGATCTGCTCGGGGAAGACGCCGACATGCCGGAAAGAGGTGAAGCGGCCGAGAAAATCGACGCCGAGCAGCGAAAGCGGCCAGGTTTCGCCAAGCGCTTCCTTCGGGAAACGCCAACGGCCCATGCCGTCCTCGTCGGTATCTCCGGTAAAGACGGCATCGGCCTTTTCCCAGGCATGAGCAGGCAGCGAGGGCCGCCAGAGCGCCTGGGCTTCCGGCCTGACGATGCGGTAAGGGCCGTATTGCTCGAGCTTCAAGCCATTACCGCTGTCGATCAGGTGAAAATCACCGGCACCGGAGGATTCGAGAATGACCGGCACGCGTTCGGCCGGCCGCTCGCCGCTGCGGACGATGAGAGGGCGCTGTTCGACGGGTGCGGAAACCTTCACGGCCTTTTCCGGAGTTCCGGCGCGGGCCTTCGCGGCCGGAGCATCCTTCCTTATCGGGCGCCTCGTATCGCCGCCTCCGGCTTTCGCCCCCGGCTGTCTTTGCCTGTTCTTCAATGCCTCGGTCCGCTCATGTTCGTATCCGCTGGAGCAAATAGCACCTAGGCCCACCTTGGCAAAGCGCTTTCACCTGCCCTAATCTTTCCGGGAACACAGGGAGGGTTTCATGGAGATTACCGGCGAAGAGCGCATATCGGCACCCCGCGATGTCGTGTGGAGGGCGCTGAACGACCCCGAAATCCTGCGCCAGTGCATTCCCGGCTGCCAGAGCCTGGAGCAAAAAACGCCAACGGAACTTGCCGCCGTCGTGCGGGTCAAGATCGGACCGGTCTCGGCGAGCTTCAACGGAGAGGTGACACTCAGCAATGTCAACGCGCCGGAAAGCTACACGATCACCGGCGAAGGCAAGGGCGGAATCGCCGGCTTCGCCAAGGGCTCTGCGGACGTGACGCTGACGGAGGACGGAGGCGAGACCCTGTTGCGCTACACCGCCACGGCGCAGGTGGGCGGAAAGCTTGCGCAGCTCGGCTCGCGCCTTATCGGCTCCGCCTCGCAGAAGCTCGCCTCGCAATTCTTCGCCGACTTCAACTCGGCCGTCGGGGCGGAACCGGCGACGGTCTGATCTCCGCAATCCGGTTTCCTACGGGGACGGCAGTTGCGGAGAACTCGTCGCCTGGACCGCGGCAGCCTTGTGACGATCCGCCTCCGCCTGCCAGCGGATGACCTCACGCGCTTCCTTGCGCGCCTGCTTGCGGTATTTGCCCTGCGCCCACCAGGTGGCGGCCGAGCCGATCAGCATTCCGAACAGGAGGGCGACGAACAGGAACAGGAAGAACGGCGCGCTGACCGCAAGCATTCCATCCTCCGGACGGAACGGGTTCAGCGCCAGCGTGACCACCTGCCGGTTTGCGACCGCAAGCACGATCAGCACGATGCCGAGCGGCACGAACACCGCGAGATTGACGATTTTCCTGACCTTGTCCATCAAACCTCCGCCGAACGGCATGGGGCGCCGACATGGGGCGCCCGGCACCCTCGCAAAACACGTTGGATGCAGGATAGGGATCCAGCGCCGCCTTTCAAGAGCGGCGGATGGCCGCTATCGGCTCAATCGGCGTCGCCATCATCGGCGAGAT
Organism: Rhizobium sp. LC145; assembly: GCF_001005825.1. GTDB lineage: Bacteria > Pseudomonadota > Alphaproteobacteria > Rhizobiales > Rhizobiaceae > Neorhizobium. Next base: position 380,098 of record NZ_LBHV01000003.1, on the reverse strand, counting down.
CGGGATTAAGACGCTCGCGGAGTTCCTTGCCGGTCTTGAAGAACGGTACCCATTTCTCCTCGACGAAGACGGTTTCCCCCGTACGCGGATTGCGGCCCGAGCGCGATGGACGATTCTTCACAGAGAAGGCTCCGAAGCCGCGCAGCTCGACGCGGTTTCCTGCAGCCAAGGCATCGGTGATCTCATCGAGCACGGCATTCACGATGTTCTCGACGTCGCGGTGATAGAGGTGCGGATTTCGTGCCGCAACGATCTGCACCAATTCGGACTTGATCACGGTTGCCCCCTGAAAGAATTAGATTTTCAACCCCGACCAACCTGCCAAACCGAGACAAGACCGTCAAGAAACAACTTATCAGTGCCCCAGGTGCCGAACCGTGTCGCCCCGAGCGCTTCCCCCAGTCCGGTCATGCGCAGGAACTCGGCCATGGCGCTCGCGAACCAGAAGGATGACGAGGAGCCCTTCTCCTTCCACTCGACGATCGGAAGATCCTCCGAAACGCCCCGAGTTTCCAGATAGGCGCGAATCTCCCGCTCGCCCCCGAGCGTATCCACCAGCTTGGCCGAAAGGGCCTGGCGCCCGGTGAGGATTGAGCCGTCCGACAGACGCAAGGCCTCCTCGCGCGGCAGCTTGCGGCGATCGGCGACGAGATCGACGAACCAGCCGTAGCTGTCCATGATCATGGAGCGGATCATCGCCTGCGCCTCAGGGCTCGCCTCGTGGAACGGAGAGGGCTCGGCCTTCAACGGCGCCGACTTGATCTCCTCAAGCGAAATCCCGAGCTTCTCCATCATTCCGGAGACCTGCGGATACTGGAAAATCACGCCGATCGAGCCGGTGATGGAGCTTTCGCCCGCGACGATGGTATCGCCGGCGGTCGCGATCATATAGCCCGCGGAGGCCGCAAGCGTACGGATATCGGAGACGACCGGCTTCTTTTCCGCCACCTCGCGAATCGCCTTGAAGATGCGTTCGCCGCCATAGGTCGTGCCGCCGGGCGACGAGATCGAGACGATCAACGCCTTGGCGCTATCGCTTTCGGCGATTCGGTCGAGACGCTCCAGAAGCTCGTCGCTATCCTGTATGAGGCCGGTGATCTTGATGCGCGCGACATGCGGTCGCGCCGAACTCGCCTCATCGGCAAAGCCGTAGCGGTAAAGCGAAAAACCGATACCGACGAGAAGAAGGAGTGCGGCGACGCGCCAGAAGCTCAGTTTCCGGCGCAACTGCCGCCGGTCCGCGATTGCCATTTGATCCATAAAACCTGTCCTTCCTTTGCGACCATGCCCAAATAGGTATCTGGCCGCCCGCTTCGTCGGGTGATATCACGATTTTGTGTCGGCCATTATTGTTTGTTGATGAATTTAAACCATATTGACAGGCGAAAGCGCTGACCCCAGTTCCCACCCGCATCTCCCGATGCAGGGGAGAGTTGCGCGCGAAAAGGACGACATTCGCATATATGCTGCAGATACTTCGAAGAGCAACGGGCCTCTCGGCGGCCCTCGGAATGTATGGCGACGCCTATGAGGCGGCGCTTGCCCATTCCGAACGCGTCCGCAAGATGAAAGTGCTGCTGCCGGTTGCAGCCGGCGTGATTTCCGCTGCCTTCATCGCGGTTGCGATCGTGCGCGCCTATCTGCCGGACGACGTCTCGATTGCGAGCGCCACCATCGAGAACGGCATGATCGTGATGGAGCGGCCGGCGATCGCAGGGCGGAACGGCGACGGCATCAGCTATTCGATGACGGCGACACGCGCTTTGCAGGATATCGCGAACCCCAACATGATCACGCTGGAAAACGTCAAGGCGGCGGTGCCGATGCGCGAGGACGTGATCGCCCGCGTGACCGCCGCAGGCGGCATCTTCGACCGCGGGACGGACAAGCTGCAGATGACCCATCCCTTCGACGTGGACCTCAGCAACGGCGTCACGGCGCATTTCCAGTCAGCCTTCCTTGACATCCACTCCGGAACAATGGAGACCTCCGATCGCGTCTCCATCCAGAGTGATAAATCTTCGATTGTTGCACAGTCGCTGAAGATAACGGATAAGGGACGTAACATCACCTTCGCGGGTCAGGTTCTCGTCAACGTCGACCCGGTCGCGATTCGCAACAAAGACAACTAGGGCCCGGCCGCCATGAGCTATCGCCGCTTCCTTACCCAGAACACCGCGGTCGCGATCGCGGCGGGTTTCATCGCCTGCTCGCTTTCGGTTTCCGCTCATGCGCAGGCAACCACCAGCCAGATGGAGGGCCTGAAGCTTTCCAACGACCAGCCGATCCAGATCGCGAGCGACCAGCTCGAGATCAAGGAGCAGGAAAAGAAGGCCTATTTCACCGGCAATGTGAAGGTCGTTCAGGGCACCACCACCATGCGCGCCGGCAAGATGACCGTGCTCTATCGCGGCGAGGGAAGTGCCGCGATGACCGCAGGCAACGCCGATATCGACAAGATATTCCTGGAGCAAACCGTGCTCCTGACCTCGGGCACCCAGCAGGCATCGGCCGAGAAGGGTGAGTTCGACATGGCCAGCCAGGTCTTCGTGCTTTCCGGCAAGCAGGTGGTCCTGTCGGACGGGCCGAATGTCTTCAAGGGTTGCAAGCTCACCGTGCGGATGCAGACGGGCGAAGCCAAGCTCGATAGCTGCGGCGGACGCGTCGAGATCCTGCTCGATCCGAAATCCCGACAGCAGCAACGCTAAGGCCTGTCGTGAAAATACCCCTGCTATCCAAACTGACGGCGCGCAAGCCGCGCCCCCCCGAACTTTTCAACGTACGCGACAAGACGCGCTACGAGGGAACGCTCGTGGCCCATGGGCTCTCGAAGAGCTACGACTCGCGGCGCGTCGTCAACGGCGTCTCGCTCGTCGTCCGGCGCGGGGAGGCCGTGGGGCTGCTCGGGCCGAACGGGGCAGGCAAGACCACCTGTTTCTACATGATCACCGGCCTGGTTCCGGTGGACCAGGGCATGATCGCCATCAACGGCAACGACGTGACGCGCATGCCGATGTATCGGCGCGCCCGCCTCGGCGTCGGCTACCTGCCGCAGGAAGCCTCGATCTTTCGCGGATTGACGGTGGAGCAGAACATCCGCGCGGTGCTCGAGGTCCACGAACCGGACCGCGACAAGCGGGAGCGCAAGCTCGACGAGCTTCTGGAAGAATTCCATATCAGCAAACTTCGCAAGTCGGTGGCGGTGGCGCTTTCCGGCGGCGAGCGGCGGCGCCTGGAAATCGCCCGCGCGCTGGCGACGGACCCGGCCTTCATGCTGCTCGACGAACCCTTTGCCGGCGTCGATCCGATCTCGGTCGCCGACATCCAGAACCTCGTGCGGCATCTGACGGCGCGCGGCATCGGCGTGCTGATAACCGACCACAACGTCCGCGAGACGCTGGGCCTCATCGACCGTGCCTATATCATCCACGCGGGCGAAGTGCTGACCCATGGACGGGCCGACGACATCGTCAACAATCCCGATGTCCGCCGCCTCTATCTGGGCGACAAGTTCAGCCTGTAGAGTTCAAGATTCGCCCGGCGGGCGCTTGACCAAATCTTTCAAAAAAGCAATTCTCGTGCCAAGTATATTCCAGCCCCCACAGAAGGGCTGAGTATAACTGCAACCAGCATCTATGCAGGCCCATTTCAAGGGGTTGAACGGGAGTTTCGCGTCCATCATGGCCTTGTCCGCCAGTCTTTTGCTGCGCCAGACCCAGTCGCTCGTGATGACGCCGCAACTGATGCAGTCGATTCAGCTGCTGCAGATGACGCATTTCGAGCTGGTTCAGTTCATCGCGCAGGAGGTTGAGAAGAATCCGCTGCTCGAAATTGCATCAGGTGATGGCGATACGGACACGGAAAGCGCCTTTGCGGGCGAAGATACCTTCGCGTCAGCCGAAACGGGCAGCGACGAAGCGAGGGGATCGGTGGAGGCGGATGCAAGCGAGGCTTGGTACGAGCGCGCGCCAGGCACGGCGGCCGAGCCGCTCGGCGATCTCGATGCCGGTTTCGAAAACGTCTTTCCCGACGACGGGCCGCCGCGAAGGGCCGACGCGCCGGAACTCCTGAGCCAATGGAAGTCCATGCCAGGCGGAGAGACCGGGGACGACTACGATCTCGACGACTTCGTCGCCGGCCAGGTCACGCTCAGGGATCACCTCAACCAGCAGATCCCGTTCGCGCTCGACAACGCGACCGACCGGCTGATCGCCCAGCACCTGGTCGAGCAACTGGACGAGGCCGGCTATTTTTGCGGCGATCTCGACGAAATCGCCCAACGCCTCGGCAAGGAGCCGAGGGAACTGGAAGCCCTCCTCAAATCGCTGCAGACGCTCGATCCGCCGGGCATCTTCGCCCGTTCCTTGAGCGAATGCCTGGCTATCCAGCTCAGGCAGAAGGACCGGCTCGATCCCGCCATGGAGGCGCTTACCGGGCATCTGGAACTCCTCGCCAAACGGGATTTCGCTACGCTCAAGCGGCTCTGCGGCGTCGACGAGGAAGACCTCATCGACATGCTGGCGGAAATCCGCAAGCTGAACCCGAAACCGGGCACCGGCTTCGAGCGCGGCGCCTTCGAGGCGATCGCGCCGGACATCATCGTGCGCGACGCGCCGGACGGCGGATGGCTGGTGGAACTCAATCCGGACACGCTGCCGCGCGTTCTCGTCAACCAGGCTTATTACCGAACCGTTTCAAAGACTTGCGCCAGGAAAAGCGACGACCAGAATTTCCTTTCGGAATGCCTGCAGAACGCGAGCTGGCTGACGCGCAGCCTCGACCAGCGGGCCCGGACCATCATGAAGGTGGCGAGCGAGATCGTCCGGCAGCAGGATGCCTTCCTGACCCACGGCGTCGATCATATGCGCCCGCTGAACCTCAAGACGGTGGCGGAAGCCATCAAGATGCACGAGTCGACCGTGAGCCGCGTCACCTCCAACAAATACATGCTGACGCCACGCGGAATGTTCGAACTCAAATATTTCTTCACCGTTTCCATCGGCTCGGCGGAAGAAGGCGGCGACACGCATTCGGCGGAAGCCGTGCGCCACCGCATTCGCGCCCTGATCTCCCAGGAGACGCCTGAGGCGGTGCTCTCCGACGACGATATCGTCATCAGCCTGAGGCGGGGCGGTGTGGAACTCGCCCGCCGGACGGTCGCCAAATACCGGGAGGCGATGAACATCCCCTCCTCCGTGCAGCGGCGCCGGGAAAAGCGGGCGCTTGCCAAGGTGGCGGCCTATTGAGCAGGCCGATCCCAGGATCGAGCGCCTCGAGAAAGCCCGGAGTTCGCCATCATCCAGGCTGCGGTTGACATTTGCCTGGGAGGGGTTTAAGAGCCCGCCGCAATCGCTACGGGGCATCCCGTAGGTTATCCCCATAGCCATAGGCTTTTAGGCGCAAATTGGTCTTGGCCTGTGTGAATCGCTTGGATGAGGGGACGGCTTGGCGTAGACTGGAACACGCAAGTCACGACAAGAAGGAAGAACTCCATGAGTGTGCGTGTATCCGGTAAGCATATGGAAATTGGCGACTCGTTCCGTCAAAAGATCGAAAGCCAGATCGGAGATGCGGTCACAAAGTACTTCGATGGGGGGTATGCCGGCCAGGTCATCGTAGAGAAATCCGGTTCTCGTTTTTCAGCCGATTGCAAGATCCATCTCGATACCGGGATAGTGCTGCATGCGGCCGGCGAGGCCAACGACCCGCAAGGTAGTTTCGACGCCGCGGCAGAGCGGATCGAGAAGCGCCTGCGCCGCTACAAGCGGCGGCTGAAGGATCACCACGCCGGTAACTACACGAACGGCCATGCCGAGATCGCCTATACGGTCATGGATGCCGTATCGGAAGCGGAGGATGAAATTCCTGAGGATTTCGCGCCGACCATCGTTGCGGAAAGCTCAAAACCGATAAAGACCATGTCGGTAGCAACCGCCGTGATGGCACTGGACATGACAGATGAACCGATTCTTCTTTTCCGCAGCCCCGGCAAGGAGCAACTCAACATCGTTTATCGCCGCAACGACGGCAATATTGGCTGGATCGATTCCACCAAGATTAAAGGATAACAATCCCCGGGAGAGCGTCGGGTCCGACGCGCTCCTTCGCCCTCTGGCGGCACGAAGGATGAAAAGAATGGCATTGGCAGATTTGCTGCAACAAGATGCGATTATCCCTGCCCTGAAAGTGAATTCCAAGAAGCAGCTGCTGCAGGAACTGGCCGTGAAGGCGGCCAAACTTACAGGCGTACCCGAAAGGGAAATATTCGACGTCATCCTGCAGCGGGAGAGACTGGGCTCCACCGGCGTCGGCCATGGCATTGCCATCCCGCACGGCAAGCTCGGCAGCATCTCCTCCATCAAGGGAATTTTCGCACGGCTGGACACGCCGGTCGACTTCGAGGCGCTCGACGACGAGCCGGTCGACCTGGTCTTCCTGCTGCTGGCTCCGGAAGGCGCCGGCGCCGATCACCTGAAGGCCCTGTCGCGCATCGCCCGCGTGCTGCGCGACCAGGATCTGGTGGCCAAGCTGCGCAAGACCGATTCCGCGACCGCCATCTATGCCTTCCTCAACGAGGAACAGGCTTCCAACGCGGCCTGACGGCTATTTCAAACGCAAGACAAGACATCGCCCCGGCTCCCATGAGCGTCGGGGCGATTTCTTTTTTCGGCAGTTTTTTGATTATGCGCGAGCCGGATAACCTGTAAAAAATATAGGCCGCGGCGCCAATCGGGCGCCACGGCCTATCAGATGTTTCGAGACCGCCTGAGTCGTATCAGTCGTTCTTCTGACCGGATGCGGCTTCGGAAACCGGCGCCTCTGCCTTCGGGCCGCCCTTGGCGACGCCGACAAGTGCGGGGCGCAGCACGCGCTCGCCGATCGTATAGCCCGCCTGCACGACCTGCATGACGGTGTTGTTCGGCACCTCGGCATTCGGAATCTCGAACATGGCCTGATGGAAATGCGGATCGAACTTTTCGCCTTCCGCCTCGATCTTCTTCACGCCGTGACGTTCCAGCGCCGAAAGCATCGAGCGCTCGGTCATCTCCACGCCTTCGAGGAGCGTGGTCAAGCCCGCGTCGGCTGCCGCACGCATTTCCGTCGGAACGGCATCCAGCGCACGGCGCAGGTTGTCGGAAACGGCCAGCATATCGCGCGCAAAGCCGGCGACGGAATAGGACTTGGCATCCTTGATCTCCCGCTCGGTGCGGCGACGCAGGTTGTCCATGTCCGCGGCGAGACGCAGAAAGCGATCACGCAGCTCCGCATTCTCGGCCTTCAACACTTCCAACGGATCGGGCTCGGCCGGCACTTCGGCCATGGCTTCGCTCTCGGCATTCGCATTGGCCGCGTCCTCCAGGGCGGACGCCACAGCTTCCGCCGAGTTTTCGGCGGCGGTTGCGTCAGGTCCGTGCTTCTTGGTTTCGTCGGTCATGACGTACTCCGGTTGTTCTTATCTTGATTTCGAGCCCGATATCGAGGTTTGCCGTGAAAAAATCAAGGCTTTGCGGGCAGGTTGGACATTTCGTCAGAGGGGATTGCGTGAAAGCCGGGCAAGAAGCTGGGCGGTATAGTCGACCATCGGCACGATGCGGGAATAGTTGAGCCGCGTGGGGCCGATTACCCCGACGGCACCGACGATGCGATCCTCGCCATCGCGATAGGGCGCGACGATGAGCGAGGAGCCGGAAAGCGAAAAGAGCTTGTTTTCCGAGCCGATGAAGATCCGCACGCCCGGTCCGCTTTCGGCGAGATCAAGGATATCGAGAAGGCTTTCCTTCTTTTCCAGATCATCGAAGAGCAGACGCAGCCGGTCGAGATCATCCACGCCGGCCAAGCCTTCCAAAAGGTTGCCGCGGCCGCGGACGATGAGTTGCATGGGCTTGCCGTCCTGGTTATCGCCCGACCAGACGGCCAAGCCCCGCTCCACCAGATCGTGTGAGAGCGCATGCAGCTCGGTCTGCACCTCTGCCTTCAGGTCCTGCAACTGGGTGCGCAGTTCCGGCAGGGTCTGGCCCGTCAGATGCGCATTCAAGAAGTTCGCCGCCTCGGTGAGCTGGGAAGACGTCACGCCGGCCGGCAGATCGATGATGCGGTTTTCGACCTGATTATGCTCGCCGACCAGGATGGCCAGCGCCTTTGTCGGCTCCAGGCGAATGAACTCGACATGCTTCAACACCGGGTCGCTCTTGGACGTGATGACGATGCCTGCGCCGCGCGAGACGCCGGAAAGCATGCGGCTCGCCTCGCTCATCAGACTTTCGATCGGCTGATCGCGATCATCCGGCCTGATCTGCCGCTCGATATTGCCCCTTTCCTCCTCGGAAAGATCGCCGATCTGCATGAAGGCATCGACGAAGAAGCGCAGGCCCGACTGGGTGGGCAGGCGGCCGGCGCTGATATGCGGCGAATAGATGAGGCCCAGCGCCTCCAGATCGCTCATGACGTTGCGGACCGAGGCCGGCGAGAGCGAGATCGGCAGCAGGCGGGAAAGATTGCGGGAGCCGAGCGGCTCGCCGGTTTCCAGATAGCTTTCGACGATGCGACGGAAGATTTCCCGCGAGCGGTCGTCGAGCGCTGAGGCATTGTCCCTGGCCATCGGTGCCGAAAAACCCATAAGCGGTTCCACCATATCCTTGGTTCGATACCGGAAAATATAATCATTCAAGCGGGTCCGCAAAAGGGAAATCGGCGGACTTCTACTCGCCGGGAATGTACCGCCCACGGCTTTTTCTTTGCAAAATGCGGTTATGGGCCGTAGAAGGCGATACCCACTCTTTCAGGAGCAACGAATGCGGCCTTCAGGCAGAAAAACCGACCAGATGCGCAAGATTTCCTTCGAGCGCAACTTCTCGAAACATGCGGAAGGCTCCTGCCTTGTCAAATTCGGCGATACCCATGTGCTTTGTACGGCAAGCCTCGAGGAGAAGACGCCGCCTTGGCTGCGTAACAGCGGCAAGGGCTGGGTGACGGCCGAATACGGCATGCTGCCGCGCGCCACCGGCGAGCGCATGAAGCGCGAGGCCGCATCCGGCAAGCAGGGCGGGCGCACCCAGGAGATCCAGCGCCTGATCGGCCGCTCGCTGCGCGCCGTCGTCGATCTCGAAGCGCTCGGCGAAAAGCAGATCACCATCGATTGCGACGTCATCCAGGCCGATGGCGGGACCCGCACGGCCGCCATCACCGGCGGCTGGGTGGCGCTCTACGACTGCCTGAAATGGATGGAGGCCCGCTCCATGGTGAAGGTGGAGAAGGTGCTGAAGGATCACGTGGCGGCGATCTCCTGCGGCATCTTTGCCAGCCAGCCGGTAATCGACCTGGATTACCTGGAGGATTCGGCAGCCGAAACGGACGCGAATTTCGTGATGACCGGCTCCGGCGGGATCGTCGAAGTGCAGGGAACGGCGGAAGGCGCGCCCTTCAGCCAGGAGGAATTCCTGAAACTGCTGGCGCTCGCCCAGGCCGGTACGCAGGAACTGGTGGCGCTGCAGAAACAGACGATCGGGTGAGATCATAATCACTGGGACTGCCCCTCATCCGGCCTGCCGGCCACTTTCTTCCCGTATGGACGGGGTGAGGGTGAGGGGCAAAACAGGACAGATGTCATGATCGAAGGCATTCTCGAAACCGCGCTCTATGCCGAGGACCTCGATGCGGCGGAGGCCTTCTACGGCGGAGTGCTCGGGCTCGAAAAGATCACCCGCATCGCCAACCGGCATATCTTCTTCCGCTGCGGGCCGGGCGTTCTTCTGATCTTCAATCCCGTCGAGACCGCAAAGCCGCCGGAAAAGGGTTCGCTACCGGTGCCGCCCCATGGCGCAAGGGGAGCGGGGCACGCCTGCTTCCGGCTCTCGCCCGAAAACCTCGATGCGATGGTGTTGCGCCTCCGAGCGGCCGGCATCGCCATCGAAAGCGATTTCCACTGGCCGAACGGCGCGCGCTCGATCTACTTCCGCGATCCGGCCGGCAACAGCCTCGAATGCGCGGAGGCGAAGCTTTGGGACCTCGACTGAGGCCCCTGCCGACAAGAGGCTTGGTATCGGCAGCAAAACTCCGATATAGACAGGGCAACCAGCGTTCAGGAATTTCTCCCATGATCATACGTGAATGGCGGGGCCGCGCCTTCCCTTCCAGCGCGGATGCCTATCCCACGCATTTCCGAAACCATGTGGTTCCGGAACTGCAGGCGCTTACGGGCTTCATAGGCGCACATCTCAGCCGTCGGACGCTGGACGACCGGATCGAATTCGTCGTGCTGACCCGCTGGAAGGATATGGATGCCATCCGCGGTTTCGCCGGCGATATGGTCGGCAAAGCGGTCGTCGAACCGGGCGCGGTCGCAGCTCTTATCGAGTTTGACGATTTCGTCGAACATTACGAAGTCGTCGAGGAAATCTAGATCATTCCAGAGAACGGCCGGGTCAACCCAACCCCATCATCAGTTTCATCAAGACCAGGAACATGCGCAAGCTCGATACCCGCACCATCGTCGTCGCCAGCCATAATGCCGGAAAGATCCGCGAGATCGCCGATCTCATCGGTCCATTCGGCTTTTCGGCGAAATCCGCCGCGGATCTGAATTTCATAGAGCCGGACGAGACGGGCACGACCTTCGAGGAGAATGCCGCGATCAAGGCGCTCGCCTCGGCCAAGGCCTCCGGCCTGCCCGCTCTTTCGGATGATTCCGGCCTCGTCATCGACGCGCTCGACGGAGCGCCGGGCGTCTATACCGCCAACTGGGCGGAGCGCGAGGACGGCACGCGCGATTTCAAGATGGCGATGGAAAAGGTGGAGAAGGCGCTTTCCGAGCGCGGGGCCACGAAGCCGGAACAGCGCACCGCCCGTTTCGTGAGCGTGCTCTGCCTTGCCTGGCCGGACGGGCATACCGAGCTCTTCCGTGGCGAGGTGGAAGGAAAGGTCGTGTGGCCGCCGCGCGGAAGCCAGGGTTTCGGCTATGACCCGGTCTTTCAGCCGGAGGGCTACGACACTACATTCGGCGAAATGAGCGCCGAGGAGAAGCACGGCTGGAAGCCGGGCGACGCGCAAGCGCTCTCGCATCGCGCCCGCGCCTTCAAGCGCTTCGTCGAAACCTGCCTGGAGGCATGACGGAATGAACCTCGCCCCCGCCCTCGCACCGGGCCTGCTGCCCGATACCGGGGAGCCGGGCTTCGGGGTCTACATCCATTGGCCATTCTGCGCGGCCAAATGTCCTTACTGCGACTTCAACAGCCATGTGCGCCACCAGCCGGTGGATCAGCCGCGTTTCACCGCCGCATTTCTGACGGAAATGGAAACCATGCGGCGCTTGGGCGGCCCGAAGACCGTGACCAGCATCTTCCTCGGCGGCGGCACGCCCTCGCTGATGGACCCGGCAACGGTTTCCGCCATTCTCGACGGGATCGCCAGGCATTGGCATGTGCCGGACGGTATCGAAATCACCATGGAAGCCAATCCTTCGAGCGTGGAGGCGGAGCGGTTCCGCGGCTACCGCGCCGCCGGCGTGAACCGGGTGTCGCTCGGAGTGCAGGCGCTCAACGATGCCGATCTCAAATTCCTCGGGCGGCTGCATGACGTTGCGGACGCGCTGAAGGCGATCCGGCTGGCGCGCGAGATATTTCCGCGCATGAGCTTCGATCTCATCTATGCCCGCCCCAGGCAGACGGTGGAGGCCTGGGAGGCGGAGCTGCAGGAAGCGATTTCCTATGCGGTGGATCACCTTTCGCTTTACCAGCTCACCATAGAGGAAGGCACACCCTTCTATGGCCTGCACAAGGCCGGCAAGCTGATCGTGCCGGATGGCGACCAGTCAGCGCTGCTCTATGAAGCCACTCAGGAAATCACCGCCCGCCACGGCCTGCCGGCCTACGAGGTTTCCAACCATGCCCGGCCGGGTGCGGAAAGCCGCCATAACCTCACCTACTGGCGCTATGGCGATTATGCCGGCATCGGACCCGGCGCGCATGGCAGGCTGACACGCGGCAGGCAGAAGATCGCGACATCGACCGAGCGCAGGCCGGAAACCTGGCTCGAACTCGTGGAGGGCCGCGGCCACGGCATGATCGAGGAGGAAATCCTCGGTTACGAGGAACAGGCGGACGAGCTGTTGCTGATGGGCCTACGGCTCACGGAGGGCGTCGATCTCGCCCGCTGGCAGGAGCTTTCCGGCCGCGATCCGGACCCGATCCGCGAGGAACGGCTGCTGGAGCACGGCTTCATCGAGCGGCTCGGCAATTCCCGCCTGCGCTGCACGCCGTCCGGCATGCTCATCCTCGACGCCGTGGTCGCCGATCTCGCCTGTTGATTTTTGGGGGGCGGTTTCGCTTTCCTTGAGGCAGCGATCACCCCACCCTGAACCTTCGGTTCGACCCTCCCCCTCAAAGGGAGGGTGGGCGTTTCACGGCCAGCACATGCAGCCAGTCGGTCGGCTGGTTGTCGTAACCGCTGCCCTTGTTCTCATCGATCTCGATCGAAGCCCAGGGCATGGCTGCATAAACCGTCCGCAGCCACTTTTCCGAGGGGTAATTGTAGTACCGGCCGAGGCCGTCATGGCCCTCCGCCTTCCCCGCCTTGAAGCTGGCGTAAAAGACACCGCCCGGCTTCAGCGCCCGGTGGATGCGGGCAAGAACATCTCCAAGATCGGCTCGTGGCACATGCAGAAGGCAGGCACTGGCCCAGATACCATCGAAAGCCGAGGCGGCTTCGATCTCCCCGAAGCGGAGGACCCGCACCGGAATGCCGAGGCGCTGTTCCGCCTGGCGCGCCATTTCCAAGGTGCCGTCCGTCGGCATCACGCGGAAGCCGCGCTTCAGCATCTCCGCACTGTCGCGGCCGTTGCCGCAGCCGAGTTCGAGGATTTCTACGCCAGGTTCCAGCTTTTCAAGGAAAGCTCCGAGCCTGAGATGGTTCGGGCTCGATGAACTGGCCGCATAGACGGCGGCGTTATCGGCATAGAAGCGGGAAGTCGGATCGCTTTCCATGCCGACCGTCCTTTATTTCTGAGACAGCAGGAGCCTCGCGCCGAAGCCGACGAAGACCATGCCGACGGCAAGGTCGATCTTCCGGCGCGCCCTCAGATAGGCGGCGGCGACCTTCCTGTGGGTGATGAGAGCAATCAATATCGCGTAATAGACGGTTGAGACCGCCACCATTACGGCGATGGCGGCAAGCCCGTATATCCAAGGCGTTCCGACCGGCATCGTCGCCGCGAAAAGGCTCGCGACGAACAGTGCCGACTTGGGGTTTGCAAGATTGGTGGCAAGACCCATGCGGTAGGCGCTCTTCAACGAGACCGCCTGAGGCGACGCCGCAGGTCCCTCCGTCTCAGCCGGCTTGCGGAAGCTCCAGAAGATGCGCAAGCCCAACCAGACGAGATAGAGCCCGCCGACGATCTTGAGCGCCAGATAGGCAAAGGGAGCCGCCTGAAACAGCACGTTGATGCCGAGCCAGCCGGCCAGGCCCCAGCAGACCGTGCCCGTGATCGTTCCCATCGCCGCCACGATCGTCACCCGCCGCGAGGCCATCAGCGCATAGCGCATGATGAGCAGCGTGTTGGGCCCCGGCGTAATGGCCGCCACAGCCCAGATCATCGCGACGGAAAGCAGGAACATCAATGCCCGTCAGACCTCAAGCGTTGTTTTCGTTGATCAGCCGCTTCAGAAGCTCGATCTCGTGGCTGAGCTTGGTATCGGCCGAGATCAGTTCCTCGATCTTGCGCACCGCATGCAGCACGGTGGTATGATCGCGTCCGCCGAAACGCCGCCCGATCTCCGGGAAGGACCGCGGCGTCAGCGTTTTCGACAGATACATGGCGATCTGGCGCGGCTTGACGATGACGCGGGTCCGTCGGTTCGAGACGAGCTCCTGGCGCGACACATTATAGTGCCTTGCGACGATGCGCTGAATATCCTCGATGCGGACACGCTTGGCTTCGCCGGCGCCGACGAGATGGGCAAGCAGTTCCTCCACCCGGTCGAGCGAAAGAGACGGCTCGAACGAGCGACGGAAAACGAGTTGGTTGAAAGCACCTTCGAGCTCGCGGCCGCTGGCGGTCACGCTGCGCGCCACATGGGAAAGGATTTCCATGGGAATTTCGAGCGCCGGATCATCCTGCCGCGCGGCCTGCAAGCGGCCCTTCAGCATTTCAAGGCGCATTTCGTAATCCGGAGCCTCCACCTCGATCGCGACACCGCCCTGCAGGCGGGAACGAACGCGGGGATCGAGTGATTCCAGCTCCCAGGGCGCGCGATCGGCCGCGACCACCACCTGGCGGGCGCTATCGAGCAGCGTGTTGAGCAGATGGCAGAACTCGTTCTGGATCATCTTGCCCTGCAGGAACTGCATGTCGTCGATGATGAGCAGGTCGATATTGCGCAGCGAATCCTTCAGCGTCAGGGCATCGTTGTCGCGAATTGCAGTGGCGAAGCGCCACATGAAATATTCGGCGGTCAGATAGACCACGCGCGGGGTCCGTGGGCTGCCGATCGCTGCGTTGGCGATCGCCTGCAGGAGGTGGGTCTTGCCGAGACCGACACCCGAATGGATGAACAGCGGATTGAAGCGAACCGCGCCCGCACCGGCCTCCGCGATGGTCTTTGCCGCGGCCAGCGCCACGCGATTGGAAGACCCCTCAACGAAGGTATCGAAGGTGAAGCGGCTGTCGAGCGGCGAGCCGAACAGCGGACCGGCGTGGGCCGGGCGGGATTGCTGTGCCGCGGCGGGCTGCGGAAACTGGGCAATCCTGCCGATTTCCCTGGCAGCCGGCTGACGGGCGGAATGGGAGCTGACCACCGGAGCAGCCTCGGCTGAAAGCGCGCGCTCTTCGGCCGCCGGCTGACGGGTGCTGCGGCTTGCGCTGCGCACCAGGATTTCCACCTTCAGGATTTCCGGATCTTCCGCCTGGAAGATGCTGGTGATGAGATCAAGATAACGGTTGTTGATCCAGGATTTGAGAAAAGTGGTCGGAACCGTCAACCGCACCACGCTCTTGGAAATGGTGTGAAGCTTCAAACGTCCGAACCAGCTTGCATAGACATCCTGGCCGACCTGCGCCTTCAAACGGGCGCTGAACCGCTCAAAAAGAGCATCATGCTTCATTTCCGAGTTTTCTCCCGCCGCCTGGGAATGAAGTGTATCGAGTGCCTGCCGTGCAGGGTCCCCTTTGCCTTCTGCACGTGCCGATACGGAATTCATTTGCATTATGCGCCGCCTTCCAAATTTTTTCTGCCGGGCGGTTTTCGTGTTTCCGCCAGGACAAACCTCGTTTCCGGACACAGCAACGTCTTCCCCTCATGAGAACCGCCGCCGTCCTTTTCATGGCAAATCCCCGCCGCGCTTTTCAGCCGGCCGGGCCGTCATCGACCGCCTCGGAAAGCGGCCTTGCGTTTACGGGTTTGCTTTACCCGTCCGAGAGCCCATCCTCGTCATGAGCCGCTCAATATTCCTTCTCTCTCGTTCTTGCAGGGATCGGCCAAGACCTCTGCTTTGAGCACAATCGGCCGCCTCCGGAATCCAGACGGATTCCCGGCGAACAACCGACAGTTACGTGAAAACGGAAGACAGATCGTCCGTAACAAAAGGTCAGAAAATCTCACTGCCACCCTCGTCGGGCAGCCGCCGGAAACAATCCTGAAGTGATCCCCGCACCCCTTGCTGGAACGCATTTAGGCAGGATCAAATGCCAAGATCAATGATGAATTTTACGCAAAATTAAGAGCCGGGCGTTGACTCTCACAGCGTGCTTTGAATGCCGCCGGCGGCTCGATGGAGAATCGCTGTTGAATCAATGAGATTCAAAAATGACAGCGGCGTGGCAGCCTTCTCCACGAGAAAAAATAAAAATCTTCTTGACTCGGATTGTCGGGCTCAGGATGCCCGCGGGAGAGGCATCAAGTTGCACAACCTCTCACAACCCATTGTTATTTAAAGAGAAATTCTGTCACGGCTCTGACACTGAACTGTCAATGAGCCGGGTAAGGATGTGGATAACGTGGAGAATCACGAAAAGCCCGGTCGCGAGACCAGGCTTTCAATCTTGACAGAATTTTGTCGGGATTAGGCCGACAGAGCCTTCACGCGCTGCGCAAGACGCGAGACCTTGCGGGATGCGGTGTTGCTGTGAACCACACCCTTGGAAGCGGCCCGCTGGATTTCCGGCTGGGCAGCCTTGAGTGCTTCGGCAGCAACGGCGGCATCACCGGACGCGATGGCTTCCTCGACCTTGCGGATGAAGCTGCGGACGCGCGAACGGCGAGTCTTGTTGACTGCGGTACGGCGAGCGATCTTGCGGGTCGCCTTTTTCGCCGAAGTTGTATTGGCCATCTCATGCCTCTCTACGAATTCGAACCAAACTCCACCGTCGCCGCGCCGGTCTCGCGACCTCATCTTCAGCAATTCGGGAGCAATAGAGGAAGCCGTCCAATGGCTTTCTCAACTGTGGGCGGGCATATAACCGGAATGGGCCTGCCAGTCAACGCGCAATTTCTCTCGCCAGGACAGGAAGATGCCGGTTTCACGGGCCCAGGGCCGCGCCACCCACGGGTGGCGGTCATTTCTGGCAGGTCGGGCAATAGAAGGTCGAACGCCCGGCCTGGGTGATGCGGGCGATCGTTCCGCCGCAGCCCGGCGTGCGGCATTCCTTGCTCTCCCTGTCATAGACAGAAAAGGAATGCTGGAAATATCCGAGCGATCCGTCTGTCCGGATATGATCCCGCAAAGAGGAGCCGCCGGCGGCGACGGCATCGGCGATCACCGCGCGGATCGCCTCGGTCAGGAGATCCAGCTCCTTCTTCGGCCGGCCTGTCTTCGTGACCACCGTCCCGGCGGCGCGCTTGGGGGACAGATGCGCCCGCCAGAGCGCCTCGCACACATATATATTGCCGAGCCCGGCAATCACCGTCTGGTCGAGAAGCGCACCCTTCAGCGGCTGGGCCTTGCCGGAGAAGCGCGCCGCGAGATAATCGGCGTCGAGCGCATTGCCGGTCGGTTCCGGTCCCAGTTCGGCGAAGGCCGGATAGAGATCGAGCTCGCTGCGCTTCCAAAGGTGCATGAAGCCGAAACGGCGCGGATCATTATAAATGACCTGGGCAGGACCTTTCGCCCCCTCCAGATGAAAGATCACGTGGTCGTGCTTCCCGTCCTTCGAGCGGGGATGGTGGAACTCTCCCTGAACGGCGTCCTGCCGCCCCTCCGATATCCTGAACGATCCCGACATGCCGAGATGGGAAATGATCGTCAGATCGTCCTCCAGATCGATGAGCAGGTATTTCGCCCGACGCCCGAGCGCGACGATCCGCCGCCCCCCGACCGCTTCGGCGAAATTTTCCGGCAAGGGAAAGCGCAGATCGGGCCTTCTGAGCTCCAGACGCTCGATCCGGGCCCCTTCCATCGCCGGCTGCAGGCCGCGCCGAACGGTTTCCACCTCTGGCAATTCAGGCATGATTTCCTAACTTCCCGTTCCAACGGCCGGGTTCCTGATCTATAGAACCGCCAGCCCGCATTCTCTTTGAAGACGCGCGGCACAGATAGCGTGCCGGATGCGATTTCGCTATGGTCGCGACCGAATGATGAGCATGGAGTTCTTCCGATGACCGAAGCCCGCACGAGTAGCGATGGCAGCATGGCAACATCCTACGGCTTCCGCGAGGTTGCGGACGGCGAAAAGCAGGGTCTCGTCAACGACGTCTTCCACAAGGTGGCCAAGCGCTACGACATCATGAACGATATGATGTCGGCCGGCATGCACCGGATCTGGAAAGATGCGATGATCAACGCGCTCAATCCGCGCAAGGACCCTTCCTACAAGGTGCTCGACGTGGCCGGCGGCACCGGCGACATCGCCTTCCGGATCGTGGAGGCATCGGACCGCAAGGCGCATGCGACCGTGCTCGACATCAACGGCTCCATGCTGGGCGTCGGCGCCGAGCGGGCCGCCAAGCGCAAGCTTTCCGACAATCTCACCTTCGTGGAGGCGAATGCCGAGGACCTGCCGTTCGAAGCGGGCACTTTCGATGCCTATACGATCGCCTTCGGCATCCGCAACGTGCCGCATATCGACGTGGCGCTGAAGGAGGCTTTTCGCGTGCTGAGGCGCGGCGGGCGGCTGCTGGTGCTGGAGTTTTCCGAAGTGGAGATGCCGCTGCTGGAACGCTTCTACGACCAGTGGTCGTTCAAGGCCATTCCGCAGATCGGCAGGCTGGTGACCGGCGATGCCGAACCCTATCAGTATCTGGTGGAATCGATCCGCAAATTCCCCAACCAGGAGAATTTCGCCACCATGATCCGTGCGGCAGGCTTCTCGCGCGTGACCTATACGAGTTATTCCGGAGGGATCGCCGCCCTGCATTCCGGATGGAAGCTCTGATCGATGCAGAGCCAATCCGTAAAGAAGCATAAGGGCGCATCATGAGCACGATTGGCGCCTATTTCCGCCTGGTCCGGGTGGCCTGGGTCCTAGTGCGCGAGGGCGTGGTCTCGGCGCTGCCGACACGGGACCTGCCGCCTTCCGTCGGTCTCGTCAAATCGCTTGTCGAGCCGCTCGCGCGTTTCCGATCCAAGCAGCAGGCGCGCAGCATAAGGCTGACCCGCGCCGTGGACAGGCTCGGTCCTTCCTATGTGAAGATCGGCCAGTTCCTGGCCACACGCCCGGATGTCGTGGGCGTCGACTGGGCCCTGGATCTCGCCCTTCTCCAGGACCGCATGGCCTTCTTCCCGACCGAAACCGCCGAAGCCGCGATCGAAGCCTCGCTCGGCCGGCCGGTGGGAGATCTCTATTCCGATTTCGGCGAGCCCATCGCCGCCGCCTCCATCGCCCAGGTTCATCCCGCGATGGTGGGAGACAGGAAGGTCGCCGTGAAAGTGGTGCGGCCGGGCGTGCGGCAGCGCTTCGCGCACGATATCGAAAGCATGTATTTGCTGGCGCGCATGCAGGAGCGTCTCATGCCCTCCAGCCGGCGGCTGAGGCCGGTCGAGGTGACGCGGACGCTCGAACAGACGACCAAGGTGGAGATGGACCTGCGCCTCGAGGCTGCGGCCCTTTCCGAAATCGCCGAAAACACCAAGAACGATCCGGGCTTCCGAGTGCCCACGGTCGATTGGGAGCGCACCGGCCGCGACGTGGTGACCATGGAGTGGATCGACGGCATCAAGATGTCGAACGTCGAGGAGCTTCGCGCCGCCGGGCACGATCTCGACCGACTCGCCGAAACGCTCATCCAATCCTTCCTGCGCCACACGTTGCGCGACGGCTTCTTCCATGCCGACATGCATCCCGGCAACCTCTTCGTCGATCGGACCGGCATGATCGTGGCCGTCGACATGGGCATCGTCGGACGCCTCGGCAAAAAGGAACGCCGCTTCCTCGCCGAAATCCTGTACGGCTTCATCACCCGTGACTACATGCGGGTCGCCGAAGTGCATTTCGAGGCGGGCTACGTGCCGGCTCACCACGACGTTTCGAGCTTCGCCCAGGCCATCCGCGCGATCGGCGAGCCGATCCACGGCCAGCCGGCCGAGACGATCTCCATGGCGCGGCTCTTGGCCCTGCTTTTCGAAGTGACCGATCTCTTCGAGATGCAGACCCGGCCGGAACTCATTCTGCTGCAGAAGACAATGGTGGTGGTGGAAGGCGTATCGCGCATCCTCAACCCCCGCTTCAACATGTGGAAGGCATCCGAGCCGGTGGTCGGCGAATGGATCCGCGACAATCTCGGCCCGAAGCGGGTCATGTCCGACCTTCGCGACGGCGTGAAGGCGGCGGTGAAGCTTGCGGAAGCCCTGCCGGAAATCGCGGTCAGGACGGAGAAGTTCCACGAGGATATCGTGCGCATGAGCGAACACGGCCTGCGCTTCGACCCGGAAACGGCCGACGCGATCGGCAAGGCGGAGGCGCGCTACAGCCGCTCCGGACGGGTCGCGCTCTGGGTCATCGCGCTTTCGGCACTCTATCTCGCCTTTTCGCTCGGCTGAACCGGACCTTCCCGACCACGGCGACTTCCGCCGGCCTTGGGATATTCCATTCGCCGGCCTCTCCGCTAATCTCCTAGGAGCAATCGAAGGAGACAGCATGACGGAAACCAGAGCCGTGATCGAGCTGACCGGGCAGCCGCTCGGTTTCGCCGAGCTCCTGCATATCGGAGAAGGACGCATCCGCCCCGTGGCCGAGCCGGCGGGGCTTGTGCGCGTGCAGGCCGCCCGCGACGTGGTGGATCGCGCGATTGCGCAAGGGCAGCCCGTCTACGGCTCGACCACGGGCGTCGGCGCCATGAAGGATGTCGAGTGGTCGCCGGACGAGTGGGATACGTTCAATCTCGGCCTGGTCCGCGCCCACCATTTCGGCACGGGAGTTCCCTTCCCGATCTCGGTGGTGCGCAATGCGATGGCGCTGCGCGTCAATACCGCGCTCACCGGCTATGTCGGCTGCTCGGTCGAACTCGTGCATGCCTATCTCGGCCTGCTCGAAGCCGACCTTATTCCGGTCGTCCGCCGCACGGGTTCGATCGGCTGCGCCGATATCGGCCTCATGGGCCAGATCGGCGCCGTGCTGACAGGCGTGGGCGAAGCGATCTACAAGGGCCGGCGCCTGCCGGCCGCGCAGGCTTTCGCGGAGGCCGGGCTGAAACCTTTCCGCATGGCGCCGCGCGACAGCCTCGCCTCGCTCAGCATCAATGCGGTGAGCTTCGCGGCCGCCGCCGAAGCCACCCGCGGAGCCGCGGGCGCGATCCGGACCCTGCTTGCCACCGGCATGACCGCGGCATGCGCAATGGGCGCTTCCCGCGATCCGTGGATTGCGGTCACCCATGTCGGGACGGCTCGCGAAGCGATGATCGGCAATTGGCTCCTCACCGCTTCCGAAGACTGCGACTGGCCGAGTGCCACCCATATCCAGGACCCTCTCAGCCTGCGCATGATCGCCCAGGTGCTGGGCTCGGTGTTCGAGAGCCTGCTGATGGCGGGACACAAGATCCTGGCCGCCACTGGCCGCTCCGACGACAATCCGGTCATCGCGGAGGGCCGCGTGCTTACCTCCGGCGGCTCGCTGCCGCTGGACGTCACCGTGCTTCTCGAGGCGGCGTCAATCTGCATGGCGCATGCCGCCCGCAACGCCTTCAACCGCTGCGTCCTGCTCGGCAACGGCCAGCGGCGCGGGTTGCCGGTGAACCTCGTGCCGGAAGGCGCGATCGCCACGGGTTTCGGCCCTATCATCAAGCTTGCCGGCGAGATCTTCTCGCGCGTGCTTTCGATGACCAATCCCGTATCGGCGCAATCGCTCGTCGTGGCGGGGGGCATGGAGGACGAGGCGGCCTTCCTGCCGCTGGTCATCGAGCGCTTCGAACGGCAGGTGGAGGCGCTCAAGCGCCTTGCGGCGATCGAGGCCCTGCTTGCCGCGCAAGCCATGGACATTCACGGCGACCGCCCCGGCGGAGCGGTGCAACTGGTCTACGACGCCGTTCGCCGGCACGCGGAATACTATACGGTCGACCGGCCGCTTTCGACGGAGGTCGAGGCGATCGAGGCGGAACTTTCCTCCGAGGCGTTCCTCGCCCGGCTGATCGCCATTTCGCCCATCCACGCCATCGACGGTTTCTTCGCGCTCGGCAGCTTCGGCCGGAGCGAGACGCGCGAGCGGCAGCCGATGAGGGCCTGAGGCCGGAAAAGGGAGAAGGACATGGCCGATTTCGATCTCGTGCTGCAGGGAACCGTGGTCCTTCCCGATCGGATCGTCGAAGCTGGCTATGTGGCAGTCAGCGACGGCAAGGTGGCCCAGATCGGCTTAGGCGTGCCGCCGGCTGCCCGCGACCGCCACCTGCTCGGCAGAGCGCTGATCCTGCCGGGCGCGATCGACGCCCAGGTGCATTCGCTCTCGCAGAAGGACCAGGAGGATTTCATCTGGTCCACCCGCTCGGCGGCAGCGGGCGGCGTCACCACGATCGTCGACATGCCCTATGACGAAGGCGACCTCGTCTGCTCGGCCGACGCGGTCAAGCGGAAGATCGCCCATGCGGGCGCGCAGGCTCGGGTCGATTTCGCCCTCTACGGCACGATCGATCCCGAAGAAGGGCCTATCCGCATTCAGGAGATGGTGGAGGCGGGCGTCGCAGCCTTCAAGTTCTCCACATTCGGCACCGATCCGAAGCGGTTTCCGCGCATTCCGCCCGCCCTGCTCGACGCCTGCTTCACGACGATCGCGCCAACGGGCCTGACGGCCGGCGTGCACAACGAGGATGACGAAGCCGTCCGCGCCTATATGGCGACCGTGAAGGCAAGCGGGATCACCGATTGGCGGGCGCATGGCCTTTCCCGTCCGCCGATCACCGAGCTTCTGGCCATGCACACCATCTTCGAAACGGGTGCCGAGACCGGGTGCCCGGCGCATGTGGTGCATTGTTCGCTCGGGCGCGGCTATGACATCGCCGCCGCCTACCGCCGCGACGGCTTTGCCGCCACGGTGGAATGCTGCATCCACTACCTGACGCTGGACGAGGAAAACGACGTTCAGCGATTGGGCGGCAAGGCGAAGATCAATCCGCCCATCCGGCCGCGCGCCGAGGTGGAGACGCTGTGGCGCAAGATTTCCGAGGGCAAGGTCTGGCTGGTCTCCACCGACCATGTGAGCTGGTCGGAGAACCGCAAGAACGATCCCGACATGCTGAAGAACGCCTCCGGCGTGCCGGGGCTCGAAGCCATGGTGCCGCTCTTCGTGAAAGGCGCTCTGGAACGCGGCATTCCGCTCACCTGGGCGGCGAGGCTGATGGCGGAGAACCCGGCGAGGCACTTTCGCCTCGATCATGTGAAGGGGGCGCTCACCGTCGGGCGCGATGCGGATATCGTCGTACTCCTGCCCAGGGAAAAGATTTATGATGCGGCGGCCAGCGGCAACAATGTCGTCGGATGGAGCCCCTATAACGGCATAGTCCTGCCCTTTACGGTCGCGGCGACCTATCTGCGCGGCAAGCTCGTCTGCGAGGACGGGAAAGTGCTTGCCAAACCCGGCAGCGGGCGTTTCCAGCGGCCGCCGCGCCAACATATTCTGACAGGAGAAACAGCTTGAGCAGGAACCTGCCCGTAGAGGCCGCGCGGATCGGCGCCGACATCGATGCGCTCGCAAGGATCACCGAACCCGCGCGCCCCTGGACGCGCCGCGCCTTCTCGCCGCTCTTCCTTGAAGGCCGGGCCTATCTCGAACGGCAGATGAAGGCGGCCGGCCTTACGACGCGCATCGACCCCGCCGGCAATCTCATCGGACGGCGGGA
The DNA here is from genome assembly GCF_001005825.1 of Rhizobium sp. LC145. GTDB lineage: Bacteria > Pseudomonadota > Alphaproteobacteria > Rhizobiales > Rhizobiaceae > Neorhizobium. The sequence continues at coordinate 356,852 of NZ_LBHV01000003.1, read as the reverse complement.
GGGTCGGGTCTCGGGCAAGGGCACGCTGATGCTCGGCTCCCATTCCGATACGGTTCCGGACGGCGGCCGCTTCGACGGCATTGCGGGGATGGCCGCCGCGCTGGAGGTCGCGCGCGCGCTTTCCGACAGGGGAATCGAGCTCGACCACGACCTCGAGATCATCGATTTCCTTGCGGAAGAAGTGAGCATTTTCGGCGTTTCCTGCATCGGCAGCCGCGGCATGACCGGGCAACGGCCGGAGGCCTGGCTTTCCCGGACGGCGGAGGGGCGAAGCCTTGCGGGCGGAATCAGCCAGGTGGGCGGCGATGCTTCCGTTACCGAAGTGCGCACCGATCTCAGAGGTTTTCTCGAACTGCATATCGAGCAGGGGCCGGTGCTGGAACGGGAAGCCATCGATATCGGCGTGGTTACCGCCATTTCCGGCATCACGCGCATCGAGATCATCGTGGAAGGGCGCGCCGACCATGCCGGCACAACGCCGATGACCAACCGGGCGGATGCGCTGGTGGCGGCCTCCGAGATCGTGCTGGACGTGCAGCAGGCCGCACTTTCCATGTCGCGATCGCCGGGACATTTTACCGCGACGGTCGGCGAATTCCAGATCGAGCCGAACGCCGCCAATGTCGTTCCCTCCAGGGTGAGGATGCTGATCGACGCGCGCGCCGAAATCCGCGAGGACATGGAAAGCTTCTGCGCGTTTATCGACGATACCGCAGAGCGCGCGGCCGAGAAATGGGGCGTGACGATCGCCGCTCCGGTGCGCATCTCCGACGTCGCCGCGAGCCCTTGCGACGAGCGGTTGATCGATATCCTCGAGGCAGCCGCCGACGAGTGCGGCATCAGCCATCGGCGCATGGCCTCGGGCGCCGGACACGACACGGCATGGATCGCCAAGGTTGCTCCCGCCGCGATGATCTTCGTGCCCTGCAAGGAAGGGCGAAGCCACTGCGCCGAGGAATGGGCGGAGATAGACGACATCGCGCTCGGTGCCGCCGTGCTGTTCGAAGCGGTGCTGCGGATGGATAAAGGCCAGGAGAGCTGACATGGGACGCATACTGGTGGAGAAGGATGTGGAGGCCGCAGTGAAGGGCGGCTCGGTCTATGCCGCCGGCGGCGGCGGATGGGCCGATCACGGCCGGATGCTGGGCTATGCCGCCGTCTCGATCGGCAAACCGGAACTGGTGGCCGTGGAGGAACTGAAGGACGACGACTGGATCGCTACCGCCGCGGCGATCGGCGCGCCTGCCTCGACCACGCCCTGGGAAATGCGCGGCGTCGATTACGTCCGTGCGGTGCAGATCCTGCAGGAGACGCTCAGCGAGAAGCTTTCCGGTTTGATGATCGGCCAGAACGGCCGCTCTTCGACGCTGAACGGCTGGCTGCCCGCGGCCGTTTTGGGCATGAAGGTGGTGGATGCCGTGGGAGACGTGCGCGCGCACCCGACCGGAGACATGGGCTCGATCGGCATGGCGGGATCGCCGGAACCGATGATCCAGACCGCCGTCGGCGGCAACCGCTCGGAGAACCGCTATATCGAGTTGGTGATCCGCGGCGCGACGGCCAAGATCTCGCCGGTGCTGCGCGCGGCGGCAGACCAGTCGGGCGGCTTCATCGCTTCCTGCCGCAACCCGCTGCGCGCCTCCTATGTACGCACCCATGCGGCGCTCGGCGGGATTTCCCTTGCGCTAGCACTCGGCGAGGCGATCATCGAAGCCGAAAAGAAGAACGGCCATGCCGTGATCGACGCCATCTGCGAAACGACCGGCGGTCACATTCTCGCAGAGGGCGAAATCGCCGCCAAGGATGTCGTTTATACGAGCGAAGCCTTCGATATCGGCACGATCACCGTCGGCTCCGGCGACAAGGCCGTGACCATGCATGTGATGAACGAATACATGGCGGTGGACGATGCGGGCGGAAACCGCCTTGCCACCTTCCCCTCCGTCATCACCACGCTATCGCCGGAAGGCGAACCTTTGAGCGTCGGCCAGCTTTCGGCGGGCATGAAGGTCCATATCCTGCACGTGCCGAAGGAGATCATCCCGCTTTCGGCGAGCGTCCTCGACCCGACCGTCTATCCTTCGGTGGAGAAGGCCATGGGCATCGAGATCGCAAGGTATGCTCTCGGTAATAACAAGAGCCCCTCACCCTAGCCCTCTCCCCGCCTACGGGGAGAGGGGACCTACCCCGCGGAACGTCGAAGATGGCAGGCCGGAACGGCATATTCCTTCTCCCCGCGCGCGGGGAGAAGGTGGCGGCAGCCGGATGAGGGGCAATTTCTGGAGGAAGACCATGCCGAAACCGAATCCGCGTCATCCCAACTTCCCCATTCCCGGCGGTCCCGAACTGCGCGCCAAGGGCTGGCGGCAGGAGGCGCTGCTGAGGCTGCTCGAGAACGTGCTGGCTGTCGGCGAAGACCCGGACAATCTCGTGGTCTATGCAGCGCTCGGCAAGGCGGCGCGCAACTGGGCGGCGCACAAGGGCATCGTCGAGGCGCTGGCCACGATGGAGGAAGACCAGACGCTGCTGATCCAATCCGGCAAGCCGGTGGGACTCGTCAGGACGCATGCGAAGGCGCCGCTCGTCATCATGGCCAACTGCAACATCGTCGGCCAATGGGCGAAGGCGGAATATTTCTACGAGCTGGAGCGGAAAGGGCTGATCTGCTGGGGTGGGCTGACTGCGGGCGCCTGGCAGTATATCGGCAGCCAGGGCGTCATCCAGGGCACCTACGAGATCTTCATGCGGATCGCCGAGAAACGCTTCGGCGGCGATCTCGCCGGCCGTTTCATCCTGACCGCCGGGCTCGGCGGCATGGGCGGGGCGCAGCCACTCGCCGGCCGAATGGCGGGCGCGGCGATCCTCTGCATCGACATCGACCCGGAGCGGGCGAAAAAGCGCAAGGAGATCGGCTATCTGGACGAAATCGCGTCCAACCTCGACGCCGCCCTCGCCGCCATTGCCGAGGCGACAAAAGGTAAGCGGGCGCTTTCAGTCGGGCTTGTCGGCAATGCCGCCGACATTTATCCCGAGATCGTGCGCCGCGGCATCGTGCCGGATATCGTCACCGACCAGACCTCGGCGCACGACCTCGTCTACGGCTATGTGCCGAAGGGCATGAGCCTCGAGACGGTGCGCAGCCTCCGGAAAGACGGACAAGGCCAGCTCATGGCCGCAAGCCGCGCCTCGATCGTGGATCACGTGCAGGCGATGCTCGATTTCCAGCAAGCCGGCTCGGAAGTGTTCGACAACGGCAACCTGATCCGCACCCAGGCCAGGCAAGGGGGCGTGGAGAACGCTTTCGACATCCCGATCTTCACCGAAGCCTATCTCAGGCCGCTCTTTGCCCGCGCCATCGGTCCCTTCCGCTGGATGGCGCTTTCGGGCGAGGAAAGCGACATCGCCCGGATCGACGATCTGCTGATCGAGATGTTCCCGGACAACCGGATCATCACCAACTGGGTGCGGCTGGCGCGGGATAACATACCTTTCGAGGGCCTGCCGGCGCGCATCGCATGGCTCGGGCATGGCGAGCGGACGGCTCTGGCGCGGCGCGTCAACGAGCTGGTTGCAAGCGGCGAGATCAAGGGATCGATCGCCTTTTCGCGCGATCATCTCGATGCCGGTGCGATGGCGCATCCCAACATCATGACCGAGCGGATGAAGGACGGGTCGGATGCGATCGCCGACTGGCCGCTGCTCGACGCGATGATGCTCTGCTCTTCCATGGCCGATCTCGTGGTGGTGCATTCCGGCGGCGGCGGCTACGCCGGCTACATGACGAGCTGCGGCGTGACGGTGGTGGCGGATGGCACCCGGCAAGCGGACGAGCGGCTCGACCACGCGCTTACCAACGACACCGCGCTCGGCGTCATCCGCTATGCCGATGCCGGATACGAGGAGGCGCTGGACGAGGTTGCAAAGAAGGACGTTCCCTATATCCGCCCCTCTTGACGCGGCCTTCATTTCGCCCTGTTCTTAATTCTCTGTTAAGGAATACATTCCTTCCGGAGAGTTGCCATGGCGCTTGGCGCTTCGCATCGCTTGCACGACGGTGTTGCCGCCGTCGAGACCATGACGCGTTTTGCGCTCGCCGTCCTGGCGCTCGCATCCGGCGTCTACACCTATCTCGGGGTGCGCAGCCTCCTCGACGGATCGCCGATGGCGGTCTTCTTCGCGGCGATCATCTATTCCGCCTCGGTCTCGGTGGCGATCTACGCCTTCTGGTCCTACATGGCGCGCTTCTACCCGCATGTGACGGGGCCGGCGGCGCGCGGGGCCATGCTCGGCGTCATGGCGCTCGGCTGCGCGATGATCATCGCCATGTCGAGCTGGCTGAACGCGGCCGCACTCGCGGGCTCGGCGGCGCTCGAACAGCATCTTGCCGAAACGCTGGAAGATTACACGGCCGATCTCGACAAGGCGCATCAGAACGCGCTTGCCGCACAAAGCCTGCTGCCGGACATTCAGCGCACTTCCGAACGCTTTGCCCGGCTTGCCGAGGATGAACGGCAGTCCGGCGCGCTGACGGGCACCACCGGCTCGGGAAGCGTGGTGCAGCTTCTCTCGCAGATGTCCTCCCAACTTCGCGAGCTGGAAACCGGCATTGCCGCTTCCCGCGAGCGCGTGACGACGCTGTTCGATCAGGGCCGCAAGCATCTGGAAACCATGCGCACCCTGGTTTCCGCGCCGGGCGCGATCGCACCGCGGGCCGACCAGTTTTCCGCCGAGGTGGTAACGCTGACCGGCGTCATCGGCTCGCTGCAGCAGACCTCGATCGCGCCTTCCGTGAAGCGGGCGGCAGAGGACCTTTCGCTCGGCTTCATCGCCCCGGTGGCGGACGGGCGCGAGGCCGATCTCGCCAACCGGCAGGACCAGGTGATGGAGACGATCCGCGCCTCTGTGGCCGCGCAATCCAGGGTTCTCTCGCAGGCCGCCGACGAGATCCTGGCGCAGGAGCCGGTGGCGGAACGCCGCTTCGTGCCGCTTTCCTCGGCCGAGGCCGTGCTGCGCTATGCGGCCGATTTCATTCCCGCCTGGGCCGGCGCGATTTCGATCGACCTCCTGCCCGCCGTGCTGGTCTTCATCCTCGCGGTCGTGCATGGCGCGATCCGCCGGCAGGAAGAGCGGCTTCCCTTCGCCCAGCGGATCACCGCCGCGGAACTTCTGGAGGCTCTGGAGGTCCAGCGGGCGCTCGGACGCAACGATATCGACCTGAAGGAAGCAATTGCCGGCCTGGAGAATGGCGAACCCCACGGGGTCAACAACATCACCAGCCTCGACCTGAAATCGCCTAGAGCGGGTCCGCCCGCGTGAGGCCGCTCACCGCCCTCGCCCGCCTCAAGGCCGCGTTTCTTTCGACCGACGACGGGACGCTGATGCGCCATGCCTTCCTGACGCTGCTCGGCGCTTCGGCCATCTTCGTGGTGATCGATTTCCGCGAGATCAGCGTCATGAATGCCGCCCTTCCCGGCCATGACCCGATGCGGACCGGCCAGCCCGTGCTGCCACCCGCCTTGACCGAGGGCGTGCCGAACGCACCGCCGGTGCAGCCGGCAAGCGCGCCGGAGGTGTTGCGCCAGCCGATACGGTTCGAGCTCCTTTCCGGCGGCGTGCTGCTGGCCGAAGGCTCCATCGAGCCTGGTGCTGCGGACCGTTTCGCCAAGGAGATCGAGGCGCGCGGCGAATATGTGAAGATGGTTTCGCTCAACTCTCCCGGCGGTTCGGTGGACGATGCGATCGCCATGTCGAAACTGATCCGGGAAAGGCAGCTCGGCACGCGGGTCGCTTCCGAGGCGCTCTGCGCCTCGTCCTGCCCTATCGTTTTCGCGGGCGGCGTTTCCCGCATGGCGGAAAAAGACGCGGTGATCGGCGTGCACCAGGTCTTCAACGGCGGCACGGAGCGCCCCTCTCCCGAGCAGGCGATGGCGAGCGCGCAGGCAACCACGGCAAGGGTCGCCCGGCACCTCGACGAGATGGGGATCGGGGCGCAGCTCTGGATCAACGCGCTGGAAACGCCGCCCGACCGGCTCTACTACCTGACGCCCGCCGAAATGGCGGAATTCAAGCTGACGACCGAGCCGGTCGCGACGGCCGAGAAGACGGATTAGCCCTTTTCCTCGCGCTCGCAAAAGGTGATGCGGTTGCTGAACGGGTCCGTGACGGAAACCTCCAGTCCCCACGGCGCCTGTTCGAGACCCGGCTTCATATAGGGGTAATTCTTGCCAGTCAGTTCCTTCTGGAAGGCGCGGGCTCCCGTCATGGGCACGAAGACGCGGGCGCCGGGCGAGGCATCGCCCGCATGCTCACTCAAGTGCATCAGCATGCCGCTTCTGGATATCTGGCAGTAGAGCGGGAAATTCTCACCGAACCGATGCTCCCAATCCACCTGGAAGCCTAGGAAATCACAGTAGAATTCCATCGCCTTTTCGACGGAGAAAATCCGGAAGATAGAGATCGCCGGCTGTATGGTTACCGCCTCCGGTTTCCGCTCGTCGGCGGCATCGATCTTTGCCGAGAGAATATTCCAATCGTCATAGCCGAACTGGGTGGCCACAAGCTCCAGCGCCTGGCTATGCGTAACCGACAGGTTACGCTCGGCAAGTGCCTCGCGGAGGGATTTGGCCATAAGCTTCGCATCGCGGAAATCGCGCATCTCTTCATCCTTTCGACGGACGAACGGCAAAATCAGTGCCCGTATTGCCGATCCGTTCGTCATCGTTCGCCAAAGGCAAGGACGAGAGGCGGTTGAGATGCATTCACCTGAGCTCGAAGCCGCGGGCGGCTGGCTGCATCCGGCCGGCCGGCAAGCTATCCCAAACGGGCGCGGCAGACAAGCCGGTTCGGCGCGGTTGCGGATCGCGATTGCATGTCCTTCGCCAAAGGCTTAGCTTCCGGCGCAACAGAGCGCCAATGGCGGGTGAGACATGGATCTTTCGGGAAAACGCATTCTTCTGATCATCTCGGGCGGGATCGCCGCCTATAAGAGCCTTGATCTCATCCGGCGGCTGCGCGAACGCGGCGCAACCGTTCGCCCGGCGATGACGGCCGCGGCGCAGGAATTCATCACGCCGCTTGCCGTCGGGGCACTGGCCTCCGACCATGTCTATACGGACCTCTTTTCCCGCGAGGACGAGCAGGACGTCGGCCATATCAGGCTTGCGCGCGACTGCGACCTGGTGCTCGTGGCGCCGGCGACCGCCGACCTGATGGCGAAGATGGCGCATGGCCTGGCGGACGATCTTGCCAGCGCCGTGCTGCTTGCGACCGACCGGCCGGTGCTGATAGCGCCTGCGATGAACCCGAAGATGTGGACGGCTGCCGCCACGCAGCGCAATGTCAAAACGCTGAAGGCCGATGGCGTGCATTTCGTCGGCCCAACCTCCGGCGAGATGGCCGAAGGCAACGAGGCTGGCCTTGGCCGGATGGCCGAGCCACTGGACATAGTGGCAGCGGCCATCGCGTTGCTCGGAGAGGGAGAGCGGCCGCTTGCCGGCAGGACCGCCATCGTCACCTCCGGCCCCACCCACGAGCCCATCGACCCGGTGCGCTACATCGCCAACCGTTCCTCCGGCCGGCAGGGACATGCGATCGCAGCGGCGCTCGCAAGGCTCGGCGCCGACGTGACGCTGGTTTCCGGACCTGTCACCATTCCCGACCCGGCAGGCGTGACGACGGTGCATGTGGAGCGCGCGGAGGAGATGCGCGATGCCGTGGTCTCCCGCCTGCCAGCCGATATCGCCGTCATGGTGGCCGCGGTCGCGGACTGGCGAGTGGCCTCCTCCTCCGGACAGAAGATCAAGAAACAGGCGGGCGAAGCCCCGGCGCCGCTTCAACTCGCGGAAAACCCTGATATCCTCAAGACCGTCGGCCATCACGAGGAGCGCCCGAAACTGGTGGTCGGCTTCGCGGCGGAGACCCAGGATGTCGAGAAAAACGGGCGCGCCAAGCTTACCCGCAAGGGCGCGGACCTGATCGTCGCCAACGACGTTTCTCCCGGAACAGGCATCATGGGGGGAGACCGGAACCGGGTGAAGATCATCAGCGCTGCGGGGATCGAGGAATGGCCCGATCTTTCCAAGGACGAGGTGGCCGAAAGGCTCGCCCGGCTCATCGCGGAGCGGCTGAAATGAACCTCTTCGAGCGCAAAGGCTTCGACGCCTTCGTGACCAGCCTTCCCGGCACGTCGTTTGTCGACCAGTGGGACAGCCATGTCGCCAAGGTGGGCGACAAGGTCTTCACCCTTCTTTCCGGCGAGGGCGCCGATGCACGAGTGGTGGCGAAATGCCCCGAGGAAAGCTTCGAGATATTGACCGCCCTCGACGGTATCCGCCAGGCCCCTTATTTCGCCAAACGGAAATGGGTGGAGATCGCCAGTTCCTCGCCACTTTCAGAGGATGAACTGAGGCACTATCTCACCCGCTCCTACGAGTTGGTGGCAGCCGGTCTCACCAAAAAGCTGAGGCAGGAGCTGGGGATCAGGCTATCTTCCTGACGTCGGAGGCAAGCCCCGCTCTATCCGGCTCGAAGGCCGAGACCTCTACGCCTTCGTCGCTCACCATGATCGCGCTGCCGTCCGGAATCTCCATCCAGGTATCGGCCTCATCGTTCAAGGGCTCGGAAACGAGGCAATAGCCGGACTTTCCACCGATCGGGGCAGCATAGAGCGTCGGCGGCTTGCGGTCGGTGGCATAGCGCACGGCGTAAAGCTGCCTGCCATCCGAAAAAGCAGCCGTGAAGCGCACGAGGGCATGATCCAGATGTTCGCGCGAAAGGGCTTCGACCGCAGCGATCGCCCGCGCCGTAGCACCCAGAGGATCGTGTTCCAGGCCGAATTCCAGCGAAAGCAGGAAAAGCAATTCCGAATCGGTCGTGCCGGTGCGGGCATCGAAAAGCTCGTCTGAGAGCATCGCCTCCATGCGCCGGCGGATGCGCTCGAAACCGGAGATCTGGCCGTTATGCATGAAGGACCATGAGCCGTGCACGAAAGGATGGCAGTTGTCGCGCCGCGTGCCGCCGTTGGTGGCTGCCCGCACATGGGCGAGAAAGAGCGGCGAGCGTATCTGCCGCGCAAGGCTCTTCAGATTGCAATCCGACCATGCCGGCAGGATATCCCGATAGCGCCCTGGCTCGGACCGATCACCATACCACGCGATGCCGAAGCCATCGCCATTGGTGGCCGTCTTGGCGCGCGTGGCGCAATGGGACTGCTCGATCAGCGAGTGGGCAGGCGAGGATACAAGCTCTTCGAGATAGAGGGGAGCGCCGCGATAGGCTGCCCAACGGCACATGTTCGATCGACTCCATTAGAGCAAGAACGACTTGGGAGACAGGAGACAAGGCTTAGGCCAAATGGATAATGAAAGGTAAACCAGTGCTCTTCATGACCGCTTTCCGGCCCTTCCCCCAATCACGTTTTGCAACAGAACGTCAGATTGGAAGGGTTGCCAAGCGGGACACATGGCCTACATTGCCCATCATGTCGCATGAAGAACAGTCCAGTCAGGCCGGAGGCGTCGATCCCGAGCGGCCTCTCGAACAGTTCGTCTCGAAGATTGCCCTTGAGCCTGGCGCATGGGCTCTGTTCATGGATATAGACGGCACGCTCATCGATCTCGCAGAGAGACCGAATGCAGTCGCCGTACCACCCGATCTGCCGGAACATCTACACCTGGTTTCGGAATTTTTCGGCGGCGCGATGGCCCTGGTGACCGGCCGGGCGCTCGTCTATGCCGACAAGCTGTTTTCGCCCCATCGCTTCCCGATCGCCGGCCTGCACGGCACGGAGCGGCGGCGCGCCGACGGCGGCGTAGACCGGATCGAAATCACCGCCGATTTCGATCTCATCAAGGCGGACCTGACGCACGAGGCCCTCTCCTGGCCGGGCGTGCTGATCGAGGACAAGGGCGCGGCGATCGCCGCCCACTACCGGCAGGCGCCCGAGCGGCGGGAGGAGTTGGAAGCCGTCATGGCCCGCTATCTGAAACAGGCGGGGCCGGATTTCACGCTTCAGAACGGCAAGATGGTGGTGGAAATCCGCCCCTCGCATGCCAACAAGGGCAGCGCGCTCAAAGCCTTCCTGGACGAGCCGCCGTTTACCGGCCGGTTGCCGATCGCGATCGGCGACGACGTTACCGACGAGGCCATGTTCCGCGAGGCCAACGCGCTCGGCGGGCTGTCGATCCGCATCGGCGAGCCGGGAAGCGACACCGCCGCGCAATACCATCTTCCTTCCGCGGCCGCCTTGCGCCGCCTCCTCGCCGAGCTTGCCGAATGCGGCCGCCGAGCCCGGCCAGAGACAAAAGGAAAGAGCCTTTGAGCCGCCTGATCGTCGTTTCCAACCGGGTCACCGTTCCCGACAAGAGCGGCGCGGCGCCCGCCGGCGGGCTTGCCGTGGCGCTGAAGGCGGCGCTCGGGGAACGCGGCGGCATATGGATGGGATGGTCCGGAAAATCCAGCGGCGACAGGGAACCCGAAGCCCTGTCGCTTCAGACCCACGGCAACATCACCTACGCGCTGACCGACCTCACCGATACGGATGTCGAGGAATATTACCACGGTTTCGCCAACCGCGTGCTCTGGCCGATATGCCATTACCGGCTGGATCTCGCCGAATACGGGCGCAAGGAGATGGCGGGCTATTTCCGGGTCAACCGTTTCTTCGCGCAGCGGCTTGCCCCTATGCTCAAGGAAGACGACGTCATCTGGGTGCATGACTACCACATGATCCCGCTCGCCGCCGAGCTCAGGCAGATGGGATTCAAGAATCGCATCGGCTTCTTCCTGCACATCCCCTGGCCGCCGGCGGACGTGCTGTTCACCATGCCGGTGCACGAGGAGATCATGCGCGGGCTTTCCCGTTACGATCTCGTCGGTTTCCAGACCGATCACGACCTTGCCAATTTCGAAGGGGGACTGGTGCGGGAAGGCATCGCCGAATCCCTCGGCGACGGGAGGATATCCTCCTTCGGCCGAACCTTCCGGGGCGGCTTCTATCCGATCAGCATAGAGACGGCGGCCTTCGCGGACTATGCCCGCAGGGCTGCCAACAATGCACTGGTTCGCCGGGCGCGCCAGAGCATCGAGGGGCGCGATCTCATCATCGGCGTGGATCGGCTCGACTATTCCAAGGGCATAACGCAGCGCATCGATGCCTTCGAGCGCTTCATCAGGGCCAATCCCGCCCATCAGCATCGCGTCACCTATCTGCAGATCACGCCCAAATCCCGCTCCGAGGTGCCCGAATACGAGCAGATGCAGCGCACGGTCGCCGAACAGGCAGGCCGCGTGAACGGCGCCATCAGCGCCGTCGACTGGGTGCCGATCCGCTACATCAACCGCTCGATCAGCAGGCCCGTGCTGGCAGGGCTCTACCGGATGGCGAAAGTCGGTCTGGTGACGCCGCTGCGCGACGGGATGAACCTGGTGGCGAAGGAATATGTCGCGGCCCAGGACCCGGAAAACCCCGGCGTGCTGGTTCTTTCACGCTTTGCAGGCGCGGCACGCGAGCTGACGGGCGCATTGCTGGTCAACCCCTACGACATCGAGGGAACCGCCCATGCCATCGCCCGCGGGCTCAATATGCCGCTCGAGGAGCGGCAGGCGCGCTGGAAGCGGATGATGGACCATCTTCTCGAACACGATGTGATGCGCTGGTGCGACGACTTCCTGAAGGATCTGACCGCGCCTTAGGACCAATCGGCAAAGAGGCTCAACCGACGCCGGCTTCCGTCATCAGCCAGCCGCTCAGCCAGGATCCCAGGACGTTCTGCCGCTCGGGACGCAACAGCCAATAGCCGCGATCTGCGGCCTCAAGCTCGGGACCGGCCCTCGCCAGCATGCCGGTGGCGAGAAGGGCATCGACAAGGCCCATCCAGCCAAGCGCCAGCCCCTGTTCTCCCATCGCCGCCTGAATGACGAGCGAATAGGTGTTGAAGCTTATATCCCCCTGCCCGCCATGGACGCCGCGGTCGATGCCGTGGGCCGCAAAATAGCTGCGCCAGTCATGCCAGGGCGATGGAAACGCGGTATCGAGATGGACGAGGCGAGCGTGAGCGAGATCCGCCACGCCGTCGAAGGGGCCGTGACGCTCCAGAAATCCGCGCGTGCAGACCGGCACGACCTTTTCCGGCAGCAGGAGAATGCCGTTCCTTCCGTAATCCGCGCGCGTGCCGAAGACGACGGCCACCTCTCCATCCTCGGAAAGGTCGCGCTCCATGCGCTGGGTGGCGACGATCTGGATATCCATATCCGGATAGAGCAGGCGAAAACCGTGCATGCGGGGGATGAGCCAGAGGGAGGAGAAGGCGTAATCCGTCCTCAGGCGGATCGCCGGACGGTCGGTCTCGCTGCGGAAGCGGCGCGCAAGCTGATCGATCTCGCCGACGCTGCGCGAGACGACATCGAAAAGTCGCTCGCCCTCCGGCGTCATTTCCACGCCGCGATGCTGACGCCTGAACAGACGCACTCCCATCTGCTCCTCGATGCGGCGTATCTGATAGCTGACGGCAGGCTGCGTCAGGCCGAGAAGCCCCGCTGCCGCCGAAAGGCTGCCAGTGCGCCCGACCTCAGCGAAGATGCGCATCCATCCAAGATCAAGGGCGGGCTCTGCCATAAAGAATCCTTTGAGCAACTATCGAAAAAAGCCAGCTTCACATGGCAAAGGATAATGATGTTCAATAAAGCCATCAAATGCCAAAGAAGGGGAAAATACGATGACAGGAATTTCCGCAATCCGGCGTCTTGCCGCCGGGATTGTCTTCTCCGCCTTGACGATCGGCTCCGCCGCGGCGGCAGATGACGCATCCTGCAAGACCATTCGCCTTTCCGATCCCGGCTGGACCGACATCACCGCCACGAATGGCGTGACCAGCGTCATCCTGACCGCGCTCGGCTACGAGCCGGACGTCAAGACGCTCTCCGTCCCGATCGGCTACCAATCGATGAAGAACGGGGAGATCGACGTCTTCCTCGGCAACTGGATGCCGGCTCAGAAAGCGTTCATCGACGACCTGAATGCCGCCAAGGCGGCCGAGGTGCTTGCCAAGAACCTCGAAGGCGCGAAGTTCACGCTCGCGGTGCCCTCCTATGTCGCGGAAAAGGGCGTGAAGGATTTCGCCGATCTTCAGAAGCATGCCGACGAGTTCGGCAGCAAGATCTACGGCATCGAGCCCGGCGCGCCGGCGAACTCGAATATCCAGAAAATGATCGACGCCAACGACTTCGGACTGAAGGACTGGGAACTCGTGGAATCGGGCGAGCAGGCGATGCTGGCGCAGGTCGGGCGTGCCGAGAAGAGCGGGGAGTTCGTGGTCTTCCTCGCCTGGGCGCCGCACCCGATGAACGAGCAGTTCCAGATCGAATATCTCTCCGGCGGAGACGCCTATTTCGGTCCGAATTTCGGCGGCGCGGAAGTGTTCACGCTGGCGCGCACCGGCTGGCCGGAGAAGTGCCCCAATGCCGCGACGCTGTTCAAGAACCTGAAATTCGATATCAGCATGGAAAACGCGCTGATGGGCTCCATTCTCGGCGGCGAGGATGCCAAGGCTGCCGCGACCGCCTGGCTGAAAGCCAATCCGCAGGCGATCGAACCGTGGCTTGCCGGCGTCACCACTCTCGACGGCAAGCCGGCAGCCGATGCCGTGAAGGCTTCTCTCGGCCTTTAACCACATATCGCGATGCGCCCCCACGCGAGGGCGCATCGCCGCAATCATCAGGCCGCGCTTTTCACCTGGCCAAGCGCCTCATCAAGGCTTACATGGCCGAGGAACCCGCCGGTGGTCTTCGCCTCTTCCTGATGCTCAATGGCCCAGGCGAAACGAACCGCGGGATCTTCCTGTAGGCGCTCGTAGAGAGCGTTGAGGGCCGGGAACTTCCGCCGATCGACGACCTGGTGGAAATCATTCCAGCGGGCGATCCCCGCGAAATAGGCATCCGCAAAGCTTTTGCCGTCTCCGAGCAGCCATTGGCGTCCGGAGAGCAGCCGTTCGAGCGTCGCATGCACCTTTTCGACATTGGCGATGCCGTAGTCCCGCAGGGCCTGTTTGCGAGCCGGCTCCATCTCGTGCTCGGCCGTGTACCAGAGCGGGCTGAAGGCGCCGAAGAAGCTCGTGTTGAGGAAGGCGAGCATCTGGTTCAGCCGGTCGAACTTCTCCGTTCCCGGCGCGAAACCGAAACCCTTTTCGACCGAACGGGCGGCGATATGGTTGAGGATCGCCATGCTCTCGCTCATCAGGCGACCATCCGGCAGCATCAGGGACGGCGTCTCGCCCACCGGGTTGATGGGGCGGTAAACGTCGCTCGAAACCACATCCGGCATGCCGATGCGGTTCAGCCTGTAGGGCAGGCCGGACCATTCCAGCGCGACGATGGATCCGAAGGAGCAGCCTTCCGGCACGCCATAAAACAGGATCGGTGTCATTGTCTTCGTTCCTTTCAATATTGAACTGCGGTGACACCGGGAATATGTTTCCGTGGACGATAAATCGCTAGACAGAGAATTTGCATTGCAAAGTCTACATTTATGGAAGCTGGTGAATGTACGGCCTCAACCTCAACGACCTGCACTTCTTCGTCCAGGCAGTGGAGAACGGTAGCTTTTCCGCCGCCGCGCGGCTGCTCGGCGTTCCGAAATCGACGGTGAGCAAACGCGTGGCGGAACTGGAGGGCCGACTTGGAGTAAGGCTGATCCACCGCACCTCCCGCAGCTTCTCACTGACGGAGCTCGGCCGGGATTTCTTCCAGCATGCACGCGCGGCGATGATCGAGGCGGAAATGGCGGAGAGCCTGGTGCGCACGCATCTCGCCGAGCCGAGCGGCACCGTGCGGATGACGGCCGCCGTGCCGACGGCGCAGTTCGTGATCGCCCCTCACCTGCCGGAACTTGCGCGGCGTTATCCGAAGCTGCAGCTTTTCATCCATGTGACGGACCGCTTCGTCGATATCGTGCAGGAGGGCTTCGACATCGCCCTTCGCAGCCATCAAGCTCCGCTGCCGGACTCCACGCTGGTGCAGCGCAGGCTGGCGGTTCATCCCTTCTTCGTCGTGGCCTCGCCGGATTATCTCCGGCGACATGCGGCGCCTGCCCATCCGCAGGAGCTGGGAGAGCATGACGCCATCACCAGCGGCCTGTCTGACCTAGGGTGGCGTCTTACATCGGCGGATGGCGAAGAGGTTCGGATCGCCCCGAAACCGGTCATGGGCGCGGACGAGCCTTTCGTGATGCTGAAGGCGGCCGCGGCCGGGCTTGGCATCGCCTGCCTGCCGACATCGGTTTGCTGCGATGCGATCGCCGCCGGGGAGCTTACGCAACTGCTGCCCGGCTGGACTGCGGGAAGCATCACGACGACCATTCTGATGCCGCATCGGCGGGGGCAACTGCCCGCGGTGAGAGCCGTCGTGGAATTCCTTTGCGAGAAGCTCGACAAGGGCTAAAGCTAGAAATCCTTCATCGCATCCCACTCATAGCCGCGAGGCCCTATGACCATCGACCCCAGCCTTTCCCCCGAACGCATCGCCGAAGCCGAGACGCTGATCCGCCCGCATATCCGCCACACGCCGATCATGCGCATCGACATGCGGGATTTCGGTGCGGCGGCGCCCCGCGAGGTCGATTTGAAGCTCGAGTTCATGCAGCATTCCGGCTCGTTCAAGGCGCGCGGCGCCTTCACGAGCCTGCTCACCCGAGAGATTCCCGAGGCGGGCGTGGTCGCCGCATCGGGCGGCAACCATGGCGCTGCGGTTGCCTATGCTGCCATGCGGCTCGACGTGCCGGCGAAAATCTTCGTGCCGAGCGTCACCTCACCCGCCAAGGCGGAGCGCATCCGCTCCTATGGCGCGGATCTGGTGATCGGCGGCGACCGTTATGCGGATGCGCTGGCGGCGAGCGAGACTTATGTGGCGACAAGCGGTGCGCTTGCCATCCATGCCTATGACCAGGTGGAAACGCTCGTCGGCCAAGGCACGCTCGGCAAGGAAATCGAAGACGATCTGCCGCATATGACGACGCTGCTGGTCGCGGTCGGCGGCGGCGGGCTGATCGGCGGCATTGCCGCCTGGTTCCGCGGACGCGTGAAGATCGTGGCCGTAGAACCCGACGGCGCGCCGACGCTTCACGAGGCGTTCAAGGCGGGCAGCCCCGTGGATGCGCCGGCGGGCAGCATCGCGGCGGATTCGCTGGCTCCCAGGCAGATCGGCCAATTGATGTTTCCGCTGGCGCAGAAATACGTTCAGCCGCCGGTGCTGGTGACGGACGATGAGATCCTCGCCGCCCAGAAGGCGCTCTGGGCCGGCGCGCGCATCGTCGCGGAGCCCGGCGGGGCCACGGCTTTCGCTGCGCTGCTTTCGGGCAAGTACGTGCCCGGCACGGATGAGCGCGTGTGCGTGCTCGTCTGCGGCGCCAATACGACGGCAGTCAAGTTCGATTGAAAGTGGCGGAAAGAACCCCTCCCAAACCCCACAAAGGGGAGGGGTTTGGGAGGGGATTGATGTTATCGTGACGCTAAGCCGCCTTGGCGACGTGATATTCCTTGATGGCGGCCATTCTGATCGCCGGGTAGCGCTCGGCCTCATAGCGCAGCGAGAAACTATCCTGCGCCAGGAACACCGGATCGCCATCGAGATCACGGGCGATATCGCCACGCTTGACGGTCAGGAACTTTTCGAGCTCGGCCGGCTGGTCGGCCGAAATCCAGCGGCAGATGGAGAAGCGCGACATTTCGAAGGAGACCGGCAGGCCGTATTCGGCCATCAGGCGTTCCTTCAACACGTCCAGCTGCAGAGCGCCGACGACGCCGACGATTGCGGGCGAGCCATCTTCCGGAGAGAAGAGCTGCACGACCCCCTCCTCCGCCATCTGCTGCAGGGCTTCCTTGAGCTTCTTCGCCTTCATGGCATCCTCCAGCCGCACGCGGCGCAGGATTTCCGGCGAGAAGTTCGGCACGCCCTGGAAGACCAGCGGCTCGCCTTCGGTCAGCGTGTCGCCGATCCGGAGCGTTCCGTGGTTCGGGATGCCGACCACATCCCCCGCATAGGCCGTGTCCGCCAACTGGCGTTGCGAAGCGAAGAAGAATTGCGGCGCGGTGAGACCCAGCTGCTTGCCGGTGCGTGAAAGCCTCGCCTTCATACCGCGTTCCAGCTTGCCGGAGCAGACGCGCGCAAAGGCGATGCGGTCGCGGTGGTTCGGATCCATGTTCGCCTGGATCTTGAAGACGAAGGCCGTCATCTTGTCTTCGGACGCATGAACCTTGCGGATATCCGCCACCTGATCGCGCGGCGGCGGAGCGAAATCGCCAAGCGCGTTGATGAGATCGCGGACGCCGAAATTGCGCAGCGCCGAGCCGAAGAAGACCGGCGTCATGTGCCCTTCCAGGAAGGCCTGGCGATCGAACGGCCGGCAGGCTTCCATCGCAAGTTCCACCTCCTCGATAAAGGCGGCCCTTTCGTTTTCCGGAAGACGGTCCGCAACGCTCTGCGGGCCGTTGACCTTGGTGACCTCCACCTCGGTATCCGAGCCCCGCACGGTGTTGTCCGCCAGGTGGTAGGAACCGCAGAAGGTTTTCGAGCGGCCGATCGGCCAGGTGAGCGGCGCCGTATCGAGCGCCAGCTTTTCTTCCACCTCATCCAGGATTTCGAAAGGATCGCGGCTTTCGCGGTCCATCTTGTTGATGAAGGTGATGATCGGGATATCGCGCATGCGGCAGACTTCGAACAGCTTCAGCGTGCGCGGTTCGATGCCTTTTGCCGCGTCAATCACCATCACCGCCGCATCCACTGCCGTCAGCGTGCGGTAGGTATCGTCCGCGAAGTCTTCGTGGCCGGGCGTATCGAGAATGTTGAAGACATTGCCGTCATATTCGAACGTCATGACCGAGGTCACCACCGAGATGCCGCGCTCCCGCTCGATCTTCATCCAGTCGGAGCGGGTCTGCATGCGGTCTTTCTTCGCCTTCACCTCGCCGGCGAGCTGGATCGCCCCGCCGAACAGCAGCAGCTTTTCGGTGAGCGTGGTCTTGCCCGCGTCCGGATGGGCAATAATCGCGAATGTGCGGCGGCGGGATACCGCCTCGGCGAGACTTTCGGCCATGTCGATAAAAATCCTTTAGGTCGCGGCGTATCTAGCGATTTGAAGCCCGATATGCAAATGAGATTGCCGAAGACCAGGGAGATTCCATGCGCGATATCATCGGCCCCACGCTCAACCTCATCCGTCTGCCGCATGGAGCGGGGCTCGACCTCCCCTCCTACGAGACCAAGGGAGCCGCGGGCATGGACCTGCGCGCGGCGGTTGCCGAAGACCGGCCGACCATCATCCCGCCGGGGAAGCGGGCGCTGGTGCCGACCGGCTTCATCTTCGAGATTCCGGACGGTTTCGAGGCCCAGGTGCGGCCCCGCTCCGGACTTGCCTTCAAGCACGGCATCACCTGCCTCAACACGCCCGGCACGATCGACAGCGATTATCGCGGCGAGGTGAAGGTGCTGCTCGTCAATCTGGGCGAGGAGGATTTCACCATCACGCGCGGCATGCGCATTGCGCAGATGGTGATCGCGCCCGTGGTGCAGGCCCGCATTGCCGAGACCACCGAAGCGAGCACGACGACACGCGGTGCCGGCGGTTTCGGCTCGACCGGCGTCTAGCCGAGTTTTCCATCTTCCCAGTTTCCATGCGGCAGATGACCCGCTGGCATTCAGCGATGAGACGCTCTAGTTTCTTCGACGAAGCTGAGGGAGACCGTCATGACAGAGACCAGGAAGCCGGGCCGCGGCCGCATCTATTCCTCCATTACCGAAACCATCGGCGACACGCCGATCGTGCGGCTCGACAAGCTGGCGAAGGAAAAGGGCGTCAAGGCCCATCTTTTGGCGAAGCTCGAATTCTTCAATCCGATCGCCTCGGTGAAGGACCGCATCGGCGTGGCGATGATCGAGAGCCTGGAGGCCGAGGGCCGGATCGCACCCGGCCGCACGACGCTGATCGAGCCGACCTCCGGCAATACCGGCATCGCGCTTGCCTTCACGGCCGCCGCCAAAGGCTACAAGCTCATCCTGACGATGCCGGAAACCATGTCGATCGAACGGCGCAAGATGCTGGCACTGCTGGGCGCCGAACTGGTGCTGACCGAGGGCGCCAAAGGCATGAAGGGCGCAATCGCGAAAGCCGAGGAGCTGGTTTCCTCGCTGCCGGACGCCATCATCCCGCAGCAGTTCGAAAATCCGGCGAACCCGGACATCCACCGCAGGACGACGGCGGAAGAGATCTGGAACGATACCGAAGGCAAGATAGACATCCTCGTTTCCGGCATCGGGACGGGCGGTACGATAACCGGCGCCGGCCAGGTTCTCAAAGACCGCAACCCGAACCTCAAGGTGATCGCCGTCGAACCGGAGGAATCACCGGTACTTTCAGGCGGCCAGCCGGGCCCTCACAAGATCCAGGGGATCGGGGCAGGATTTGCGCCGAAAATCCTCGATACGACGATCTATGACGAGATCGTCACCGTCACCAGCGCGGAGGCCATGGAGATGGCACGCCTGGTCGCCAGGATCGAGGGTGTTCCGGTCGGCATCTCATCGGGCGCAGCACTCGTGGCGGCCGTCAAGGTCGGCAGCCGGAAGGAAAATGCCGGCAAGAACGTCGTCATCATTATCCCCTCGTTTGCGGAACGCTATCTTTCGACCGCATTGTTCGACGGGTTGGGTGGGTAGCGAATAGCGAATAGCGAATAGCGAATAGCGAATAGCGAATAGGATTTCTCAAGAAACTATCACGCGCAAGCGGCGGGAAAATTCTATTCGCTATTCGCCAATTACTATTCGCTTCTCAAATCCCCCCGCCGTCACCGCCAACCGCTCGCCGGCCATGCGATAGGAGATCGCTTCGGCGAGATGGATGCGGCCGACCGTATCCTTTCCGTCGAGGTCAGCCAGCGTGCGCGCCACCTTCAGCACACGGTGATAGCCCCGCGCCGAGAATTTCAGCTTTTCGGCCGCATCGCGCAGCAACTGCAGCCCGCTCGGATCGGGTTCAGCGATCTTCTCGATCAGCGCGGTCGAGCAGCGGGCATTGGTGGAAACCTGCGGCGCGCCGGCCCAGACGAAGCGTTCGCGTTGCCGCTCCCGCGCCGCGGCCACGCGTCTTGCGACATCGGCGCTCGCCTCGGCCGGCGCCGGCCGGATGAGATCCGCTGCGGAAACGGCCGGCACGTCGATGCGGATATCGATGCGGTCCATGAGAGGTCCCGAAATGCGGGCCTGATAGTCAGACATGCATTTCGGGCCGCGAGCGCAGGTGTGGCCGGGCTCGCCCGCCATGCCGCATCGGCAGGGGTTCATCGCGGCCACAAGCTGGATGCTCGCGGGATAGGAAACGCGGTGATTGGCTCTGGCGATCACACATTCTCCGGTTTCCAGCGGCTGGCGCAGTGCATCCAGCGCCTGCGGCGAAAACTCCGGAAACTCATCCAGGAAGAGAATACCATGGTGCGCGAGCGACGCCTCGCCCGGCTTGGCACGCAAGCCGCCGCCCACAAGCGCCGCCATGGTGGCCGAATGATGCGGCGTGCGATAGGGCCGGCGGTCCGACAGTTTGCCGCCCGAAAGCTGGCCGGCGATCGAATGTATCATCGAGACTTCGAGCAGTTCGGCAGCCGAAAGCGGCGGCAGGATCGAGGGAAGGCGGGCAGCCAGCATCGACTTGCCGGAACCGGGAGGACCTACCATCAGCAGGTTATGCCCGCCAGCGGCCGCGACTTCCAGCGCCCGCTTGGCGCTCTCCTGCCCTTTGATATCCGCCAGATCGGGAAGATTGGCGGGTGCCGCGCGGATCGCCGGCTGCGGGCGCGAAAGCACCTGCGTACCACGAAAATGATTGGCAAGCGCGATGAGACTGCGGGGCGCAAGAATATCTAAATCGGGACTGGCCCATGCAGCTTCCGCACCGCTGTCTGCCGGGCAGATGAACCCCTTGCCCATGGCGCTTGCGGCAATCGCGGCAGGAAGCGCGCCGGCCACCGGCGCCAAGGTTCCGTCAAGGTTCAATTCACCGATGACCATATAATCCGACAGCGCATCCGCCGGAATGGCTCCGAGCACCGCCATCAGCCCGAGCGCGATCGGCAGATCGAAATGCGAGCCCTCCTTGGGCAGGTCCGCAGGCGCCAGATTGACCGTCACCTTCTTCGGCGGCAATGCGAGACCGGAGGCATGAAGTGCGGCCTGCACCCGTTCCCGGCTTTCGGCCACAGCCTTATCCGGAAGGCCGACGATGGGCATCAGCATCTTGCCCGGCCCGACCATGACCTGAACTTCGACCGGAACGCCCTCAATTCCCAGAAATGCAACCGTGCTAACCCGCGCAACCATGTCCACCCCGCCCCATCAGGCGCGTGAGACGCGCCCTCGACAATGAATTCGCCGCATGTCCGGAGCAGCTAGCGGGATACGCTAAACGCCTCGACGACTGCAATCTTGCATGGAACAAGGAATAAAACAAGAACGTTTATCGAACGTTCTCACGCGCCCGATGCAACCTGGTTGCAAGCGGTTGTACTGGTGGAACAAAGAGAGATCATCGCCCAAGCTCAGGCGCGTTTTTCTTCGATCGCATCCCACAAAAGGCTTGCGACGTCGGCGCCGCCAAACTTCTTCACTTCACGGATACCGGTGGGCGAGGTGACGTTGATCTCGGTCATGTAATCGCCGATGACGTCGATGCCGACGAAGAGGAAGCCCCGTTCGCGCAGCGCCGGGCCGATGCGGGCGCAGATTTCCTTCTCCCGCGGCGTGATCTCGGTCGCTTCGGCGCGGCCGCCGACATGCATGTTGGAGCGGCTGTCATGCTCGGCCGGGACGCGGTTGATGGCGCCCACCGGCTCGCCGTTGACCAGCAGGATACGCTTGTCGCCCTTGCGAACAGCCGGCAGGTAGGCTTGCGCGATATAGGGTTCGCCGCGATACATCTGACCGAACATCTCGAGCAGCGAGGTAAAGTTACGGTCATCGCGCGCCGAATGGAAGACGCCGGCGCCGCCATTGCCGTAAAGCGGCTTCAGGATGATATCGCCCATCTCCTCGCGGAAACGGGCGATCTCGGCGGGATCACGGGAAATCAGCGTTGCCGGCATCAGGTCGGCGAATTCGGTGACGAAGATCTTTTCCGGCGAATTGCGAACCCAGGCGGGATCGTTGACCACCAGCGTCTTCGGATGGATGCGCTCCAAGAGGTGCGTGGAGGTGATATAGCCCATGTCGAAGGGAGGGTCCTGGCGCAGATGGACGACGTCCATGGTCGAGAGATCGACGCGCTCCTTCTCACCGAGGGTGAAATGATCGCCCTTGGCGTCGCGCAGCTGCATCGGCTCCACGGCAGCATAGACCTTGCCGTCGCGCATGGTCAGCCGGTCGGGAGTATAATGGAAGAGCTCGAAGCCGCGCGCCTGCGCTTCCAGCGCCATTGCGAAGGTGGAATCCCCGGCGATATTGATGCCGGACACATGATCCATCTGGAATGCGACTTTGCGGATTTTCGCCATGACTGAAGCCCCTCGAGAAATGCCCGCCTGATGTAGGACGGCGGGCCTCCAAAGGCAACCGGTCAGGCATCAACCGGCGAGACCGATCGCCTGCTTCGGGCGCAACATATTGCGCAGGCGATAAAGGAAGGCCAGCGGCGCCGGGAAGGGCTTGCGCAGGAAGGCGATCTTCTTGACGTAGCTGTCGATGCGCCAGGTGGCCCAGGTGCCGCCCTTGAAATAGGCGACATCGCCGCGATGAAGGGTGCGTTCCGTGCCATCCTCCGCCGTCACATGCACCTCGCCCTCGAGGATGACCACGGTCTCGTCCCAGCCGAAAAACCAGCGGAAGGTGCCTGCGGTACAATCCCATACGCCGGTCGCCGCGCATTGGTCCTCCGCTTTGGAATGGGAAGCCGCACGCGCCTGCGGATTGCCGGCCAGGACCCAACTCGGCTCGATCGGCAATGGCTGCATCTCCAGCGAATGCGGACACGCCCCGACAAAAGGCTTTACTGCCGAGTTTTCCGGCACATAGGGCTTGTAGCGGATTGCAGCGGCGGCCGCTGTCGCCGCCCATATTTGCCAAGTCATTTTCTTCCCCCTTTTTCACCGTCAGGCCGGGGGAAGATAGGGGCAAGAGGTAAGCGGCCGGTTCAAGACGCCATCGCAATTTTAACGATTGCCGATTTCGCACCACATCCGGATGGCTCAGGCAACCGGCTGCGCAACCGAAACCGACGCTGCCGCGGCCGGAGCAGCCGAGGCGATGCGCTTGCCCGTTTCCGGCGCAAAGAAATGCAGCCGGCGCGGGTTGATCGCAAGGCGCATCTCGGAGACCAGTTCGGTCTCGGCCGGCACGGCTGCGGTCAATGTCTGGTCCCCAACCGAACCGTGAACCAGGCGTTGAGAGCCGAGTTCCTCGACGTAATCGAGCCGGAAGGGCATTGCCTCTTCCTCCACGCGGGCAAGGCGCAGGTCCTCCGCGCGTATCCCCACCGTGACCGGTCCGGAGATCGGCGCGAAACCATTGAGGCCAAGGATCGCCGGCCCGATCGCCAGCCGGTCACCATGCAATTCGCCCTGCATGAGATTCATGGCCGGCGAGCCGATGAAACTTGCGACGAAGGTGGAGGCCGGCGCATGGTAGACCTCGAGCGGCGCGCCGATCTGCTCCACCCTGCCGCCGTTCAGCACGACAAGACGGTCGGCGAGCGTCATGGCTTCGAGCTGGTCATGCGTGACATAGATGGAGGTGGTGCCCAGCCGGCGCTGCAGGCGCTTGATCTCGCCGCGCATGGAAACGCGCAGCTTCGCATCCAGATTGGACAGAGGCTCATCGAACAGGAAGGCGGCCGGCTTGCGCACGATCGCGCGTCCCATGGCGACGCGCTGGCGCTGGCCGCCGGAAAGCTGCTTCGGCCGGCGGTCGAGGAACTGGGTGATCTCCAGCATGCGGGCGGCCTCGGCCACGCGGGCCTCGATCTCCGCTTTCGGCGTGCCGCGGTTCTTCAGGCCATAGGCGAGGTTGTTATAGACCGTCATATGCGGATAGAGCGCATAGTTCTGGAAGACCATGGCGATATCCCGGTCGGCCGGCTCCGTCTCGTTCACCACGCGGCTGCCGATCTTCACCTCGCCTTCCGATATCGTCTCCAGTCCCGCGACCATGCGCAGGAGCGTGGACTTGCCGCAGCCGGACGGACCGACCAGGACGATGAACTCACCATCGGCGATCTGAAGCTGAACGTCGGATACCGCCGTAACGCCGCCGGCATAGACCTTGTGAACGTTGTTGATGTCGATCGCTGCCACTGCCTTCTCCTTTATTTATCGCTTTCGGTCAGGCCTTTGATGAACCATCTCTGGAAAATCACCACGATCAGCAGCGGCGGCACCATGGCGAGCACCGCGAGCGCGAAAGCTTCGTTGTAATCCGGAATTTGCGAGCCGATCCAAACCTGCAGGATCGATTTGATGCCGCGCATCAGGGTGAAGAACTTCTCATCCGTCGTCATCAGCATCGGCCAAAGATACTGGTTCCAGCCGTAGACGAACATGATGATGAAGATCGCCGCGATCATCGTACGCGATAGCGGTACCAGAATATCGAAGAAGAACTTGAACGGACCTGCACCATCCATTCGCGCTGCTTCGAGAAGTTCCTCCGGCACCGACTTGAAGAATTGCCGGAAATAGAAAGTGCCGGTGGCGGACGCCAGAAGAGGCACGATGAGCCCGGTATAGGAGTTGAGCAGACCGAGGCTCGACATGACCTGGTAGGAGGGCATGATGCGGACTTCCAGCGGCAGAAGCAGCGTCGTGAAGATCACCCAGAAGGCGAGCGTCGCCATGGGAAACCTGAAATAGACGATGGCATAGGCAGCCATCATCGAAAGAACGATCTTGCCGGCCGCAAAGCCGACGCCGAGGATCAGCGAATTCATCACCATCCGCGCGCCGGTAATTTCGCCGGTGAAGCCGCCTTTTTGCGTCAGCACCTTTTCATAGGTCTCGAAGAAATGTCCGCCCGGGGTAATGGCGATGCCGTTGCTGTGGATGTCGGCCGCGGTATGCGTCGACGTCATGAAAGCGACGATGACCGGAAGAAACAGGAAGAGCGAGCCGAAGATGAGGACAAGATGATCCGACAGGTTCGTGCGGTGCATGACCGTCCCCTCAAGTGTAGTGGATACGCCGCTCGATCAAGCGGAACTGGATGACGGTCAGCGCGAACACCACGATCATCAGGATGACAGACTGGGCCGACGAACCGCCGATATCGTTGCCGCGGAAGCCGTCGTTATAGACCTTGTAGACGAGGGTGATCGGGTTGTTCGCCGGCTTGTCCTTCACCATCACGTCGATCAGGCCGAAAGTGTCGAACAGGGAATAGGTGACGTTGATGATCAGCAGGAAGAAAGCCGTCGGCGCAAGCAGCGGCAGGACCACCGTCCAGAACCGCCGGAAGCCCGATCGGCAATCGATGGTGGCGGCCTCGCGGACGGACATCGGAACGTTCTGCAACCCCGACAGGAAGAAGATGAAATTATAGGGCACCTGCTTCCACACCGCGACGACGATCATCGCAAAGGCGGTGTCGAAATAGCTCAAGCCCACGCGCATGTTCCAGCCGAACCAGGATGCCATTTCCACGAAGGGCCCGATATGCTGATCGAAAAGCATCATTCCGATAAGGCCCGCGACCGGCGCGGCGATGGCGTAGACGGAAATCAGCAGGGTCTTGTATGCCGAACTGCCGCGAATGACCTTGTCGGCCTTGACCGCGAGCAGCAGGCCGATCGAAAGCGAAAACAGAGTGACCAGGGCTGTGAAGACCGCCGTGAAAAGGGCGATCGACTGATATTCCGGGCTGAACACCGCATCGGCATAATTGCTCAGTCCCACGAAGGTGGAACCGAAGCCGAAGGGGTCCTCGAGATAGAAGGAGGACTGAATGGCCTGGACCGACGGCCAATAGAAGAAGACGAAAATGACCGCAAGCTGCGGGAAGAGAAACAGATAGGGCAACACGGGAGAGGAAAACTGTACGCGTTTCATCTCCGTCGCAGTTTCGCGCGCCCGTGCGCTGCGAACCCTGCGGCCTCCGCCCAGCCAGGGAAGGAGACGACCGGCACCCGATGGTGACGTCGTATAGGTCACGGCAACTTTCCCCTCTTCATCATAGAGGAAGTCCGCTCACCGACGGGTGAGCGGACTTCCTAGCGATCCTGAATCAGCCGGCGGTCTTGGCGAAGCGGGCGAGGAGGTCGTTGCCTTCCTTCTCGATCGTTTCGAAAGCCTGCTTCACCGTGGTCTCGCCCGCAAAGATCTTGTTGTATTCGCGCTCCATGATGGAGCGGATCTGCGGATAGAAGCCGAGACGATAACCCTTGGACCATTCACCGGAGGGAAGCATGAGCTGCTTGATGCCGACTTCGGCAACCGGCTGCTTTTCGTAATAGCCTTCCTTCTTGGCCAGTTCGTAGGCCGCCTGGGTGATGGCGACGTAGCCGGTGGCCTGGTGGTAGAACTTCTGGATTTCCGGGGACGTGAGGAACTGGAAGAAATCCGCGACGCACTTGTTCTCGGCTTCCGGCTTGCCGGCCATTGCAAAGAGGGCCGCGCCACCGATGAAGGTGTTCGTGCCGGCGCCCTTAACGTCGAACCAGTAAGGCAGGAAATCGGCCGAGAACGGCATGGTGGCGGTCTTCTGGAGGCCGCCGAACGAACCCGACGAGCCGATCCACAGCGCAACCTTGCCCTCTTCGAAAGGTTTCTGGTTGTCGTTCCAGCCCGCGCCGTAGAAACCGTAATAGCCAGCGTCAGCCCATTCCTTGAGCTTTTCGAACATCTTGACGAGATGCTCGTCCGTCAGGTTCATTTTGGTATCGACAACGCTGTCGTAGCCATTGTTGTTCGTCGCAAACTGGATGTTATGGCGCGAGAAGAAGTTCTCGGTGAACTGCCATGTCAGCTGCGATGCCGTCAGCGCGATATAGCCGGCTTCCTTAAGCTTCGGAGCCGCGGCCTCGAATTCTTCCCAGGTCTTCGGAACCGCTACGCCTGCCTTTTCGAAAGCCTGCGTATTGACGTACATGATCGGCGCGGAAGAATTGAACGGCATGCCCACGAACTTGCCGTCGGAATCAGCGTAGAAGTAACGGACGCCTTCGATGAAGGCTTCGCGGTCAAACTTGTAGCCGGCGTTGTTGATTAGGTCTTCAGCGGCGACGGTTGCGCCCTTGGCGTTGATGATGGTGGCAGCGCCGGCATCAAAAACCTGCAGAATGTTCGGCTGCTCGCCCGAGCGGAAGGCAGCGATGCCACCAGCGAGGGCCTCTTCGTAGGTACCCTTCGAGATCGGCGTCAGGTTGCAAGCCGTCTGCGAGGCATTGAATTTCTGAGAGACCTCGTTGATGACCTCGCCATTGCGGCCACCCATGCCGTGCCACCAGGTGATTTCAGTCGCCGCAAGCGTGTGCGACGCAGACAGTGCGACCGCGGTCGCGGCCATCGAAAATTTCCGGAACATGCTTCGACCCTCTCCAGCGTGTAATGGATAAGAGCCGCAATAGAGCGCTCATGTGACGCCATCGTCACAGTTTCATGTCGGAATGATTACAAATGGAACGGTGCTGTGCACAGCCGTGCAAAAAGCTGAGAAAATGACCTAGAAAGCGTCGGGAAAATGCCGCGGCAGGCGGCCCGGCAAAACGGTCACGATGTCATAGCGTTGCGACAGGCGGGCGGCATCGGCCCGCCTTGCGAGCCACAGATCGCTCGCGGCCCGGATGCGCCTCTGCGCGGCAAAGCCCACCGCGTCGATCGCCTCCTGCTCGACCCGGCGCGCCTTCACCTCGACGAAGACAGCGAGATCACCCTTCCTGGCGATGATATCGATCTCTCCGAGCCTGGTTCGATAGCGGATGGCGAGAATGCGGTAGCCCTTCGCGAACAGGAAAAATGCCGCGAGATATTCCGAGAAATGCCCCCGGCGCACGGCTTTCCTGCGCTTCAGGCTCCAGTCATCCTGCGCCATCTTCGCCCTTCAGGCCGAGAAGCCGCTGGTAAAGGTCCTTACGGGAAAGGCCGGTGAGCCTTGCGGCTTCCGCAGCCGCCTTGGCGGTGGGCATCGAGGCGGCGAGTTCCCGCAAGAGGACATCGACCTCGACCGCGCCCGGCACGTCGTCGATTTCGGGAGGTGCCACGAGGAGCACGATCTCGCCCTTCACGACCCGGTCCTCACCGTAATAGGCGGCGAGTTCCCCAAGCGGGCCGCGCCTGAACTCCTCGAAGGTCTTCGTCAGCTCCCGGCAGACGGTGGCGTGGCGGTTCGGGCCGAGGACATCCGCGGCGGTCGCGAGACTCGCGCCGATGCGATGGGGAGACTCGAAGAAGATCAGCGTTGCCGGCACTCTGGAAAGCTCGGCCAGCCGATCGCGCTTGCCCTTGTCCTTGACCGGCAGGAACCCGGCAAAGAGAAAAGCATCGGACGGCATTCCAGAGCCGACGAGTGCCGCAAGCGGCGCCGACGCGCCGGGGATCGGCACCACCCGGTGCCCGGCCTCGATCGCCATCTGCCCCAGCCTGTATCCGGGATCGGAGACCAGCGGCGTACCGGCATCGGAGACGAGCGCCACCGATTTCCCCTCCCCCAGCGCGGCCATGAGACGCGGCCCGGCCTCATCCGCATTGTGCTCGTGATAGGAGAAGGGCCGGTTGACGATGCCGTAACGGTCGAGCAGCACGCGGGTGACGCGGGTATCCTCGCAGGCGAGCACGTCCGCCCCCGCCAGCGTCTCGAGCGCCCGCAGCGTGATATCGCCGAGATTGCCGATCGGCGTGGCGACGAGATAGAGCGCCGGCTCCAGCGGGCGCGCCTGCACGAAAGTGTTTGCGACGCGGTAGCCGCGCGCAGCGGTCTTTTGTTCGTCCGTCACGGGATTTCACGAAAAACGAGGATGCTCATGCCCCTTTATGGGCAAGGCCGCGCCCTTCGGCAAGTAAAGCAAGCCCATGTTTTCTGTGTGCAGTGCGTGCGCGAATGGGGAAATGCCGCATGGCACCTTCGTTCTCCTCTTGCATTCCCATGAAAATCTCTGCCATTTTGCCCGTCCACATCCACCAGCCGCCTTCCGGTGGCAGAATATCAGGGGTCCGGCCCATGCCGGATCGCCACGGTCGAAAGCGATAGCGTCCATGCGTATTACTCTTGAGCGGTCAAATCTTCTAAAGTCGCTGAACCACGTGCACCGGGTCGTCGAGCGGCGGAACACGATCCCGATCCTCTCCAACGTGCTGCTGCGCGCTTCCGGCGCGAACCTGGACCTGAAGGCGACCGACCTCGATCTCGAAGTCACCGAAGCGGCACCGGCCATGGTGGAGCAGGCAGGCGCGACGACCGTGCCGGCGCATCTCCTCTACGAAATCGTCCGCAAGCTGCCGGACGGCTCGGAAGTGCTGCTCGCCACCAATCCCGACGGCGGCTCGATGACCGTGCAATCCGGCCGCTCGAAGTTCTCGCTGCAATGCCTGCCGGAATCGGATTTTCCGGATCTCACGGCCGGCAGTTTCTCGCATACCTTCAAGCTGAAGGCGGCCGATCTGAAGATGCTGATCGACCGCACGCAGTTCGCGATCTCCACCGAGGAGACCCGCTATTATCTCAACGGCATCTTCTTCCATACGATCGAGGCCAACGGAGACCTGAAACTTCGCGCCGTGGCAACGGACGGGCACCGTCTGGCCCGCGCCGACGTGGAGGCGCCGTCGGGCTCGGAAGGCATGCCGGGCATCATCATTCCGCGCAAGACCGTGGGCGAACTCCAGAAGCTCGTGGACGATCCGGAAGCCCTGGTCACCGTCGAAGTCTCCGACGCCAAGATCCGCCTGACGATCGGCAGCATCGTGATGACCTCCAAGCTGATCGACGGCACCTTCCCGGATTATCAGCGCGTCATTCCGACCGGCAACGACAAAGAAATGCGCGTCGATTGCCAGAGCTTCACCAAGGCGGTGGACCGCGTCTCGACCATTTCCTCCGAGCGCGGGCGCGCGGTGAAGCTGTCGCTTTCCGAAGGCCAGCTCATGCTGACGGTCAACAATCCCGATTCCGGCAGCGCGACGGAAGAGGTCGCCGTCAGCTACGAGCACGATCCGATGGAAATCGGCTTCAACGCCAAATATCTGCTCGACATCACCGCCCAGCTTTCCGGCGAGGACGCGATCTTCATGCTGGCCGATGCCGGCTCGCCGACGCTGGTGCGCGATACGGCCGGAGACGACGCGCTCTACGTGCTGATGCCGATGCGCGTTTAACCCATAGAAAGCGGCGATCTCGAATTCGCCGCTTTTTTTGTCGCATTTTCTCGGAGCGACATTTTATCTTGCTTTTGCGCCAGAAGACTCCAGATAGGACCTCGGCGGAACCGGATGGGAGAGGATGATGGAACTGCGCCTGAAAGAGCGGCTCGGCCGCAAGTTCGATGAAGAAATCCGTTTCTTCAAGGGCTGGATGGACGGCCCGAAGCGGGTGGGGGCGATCCTGCCGACTTCCTCCGTGACCGCGAGGCGCATGGCAAGCGTGATCGACACGTCCTCCGGCCTTCCGGTGCTGGAGCTGGGTCCCGGCACCGGCATCATCACCAAGGCGATCCTGGAACGCGGGGTGCGGCCCGAGAACCTGGTTTCCATCGAATATTCGACGGACTTCTATCAGCATCTGGTGAAGACGTTTCCCGGCGCGAACTTCATCAACGGGGATGCCTTCGATCTGGAGCGCACGCTCGGGGAGTGGAAGGACAAGACGTTCGACAGCGTGATTTCCGCCATACCGCTGCTCAGCTTCCCGATGGAAAAACGCATCGCGCTTCTGGAGGACCTGCTCGGACGGATGCCGGCCGGCAGACCGTTTGTGCAGATCACTTACGGCCCCGTCTCGCCGATCGTCGCACGGCCCGACCGCTATCAGATCAAGCATTTCGATTTCGTCGTCCGCAACATTCCGCCGGCGCAGCTCTGGATATACAGCCGCGGCTGACATTCCATGTACGGGCTCTACATCACCCACCCGCAGGTCCGCATCGACCCGAACGTGCCGGTGCCGGACTGGGGCCTTTCCGAGATAGGTCGCGCCCGCGCCGAACAGGCGGCCCGGTCGGCTTGGGCGAAAGGGCTCGGGCGGATCGTTTCGAGCGGCGAGGCCAAGGCGATCGAGACAGCGCAGGTGCTGGCAGCCGCGGCCGGCATTTCCTTCGAGATCGCCGAGGACACTCACGAAAACGACCGCTCCGCCACCGGCTTCCTGCCGCCGCCGCAGTTCGAGGAGGCTGCGGATTGGTTTTTTGCCCACCCGCACGAAAGCTTCAAAGGCTGGGAGACGGCGGCCGACGCACAGGCGCGCATCGTCTCGGCCGTCACGCGCGCGCTCGACGCGCATGACCGGACCGTGCCGATCGCCTTCGTCGGCCATGGCGGCGTCGGTACGCTGCTCAAATGTCATTTCGCCGGCCGGTCCATATCCCGCGACCGGGATCAGCCCGGCGGCGGCGGAAATCTCTTCTGCTTCACCCTTGCGGACCGGGCATTATCGTGCGACTGGACGCCGATGGAAGTCTGGAAGGGATTCGAACATGGACGCACGTGACCGTCTTATCGTTGGCCTCGACATTCCCACCGTTTCCGAAGCGAGAGCGATCGTCAAAACGCTCGGCGAAGAAATCTCCTTCTACAAGATCGGCTATCAGCTCGCTTTCGCCGGGGGCCTGGAACTCGCCCGCGACCTCGTCGCGGACGGCAAAAAGATCTTCCTGGACATGAAGCTGCTCGACATCGACAACACGGTGGCGAAAGGCGTCGAGAACATCGTCAAGATGGGCGTCTCCATGCTCACCCTGCATGCCTATCCGAAGGCGATGCGTGCCGCGGTCGAGGCCGCCAGGGGCTCCGATCTCTGCCTGCTCGGCGTGACGGTCCTGACGTCCATGGACGAGGCGGACCTGATCGATGCCGGCTACGAATACGACCCGCATACGCTGGTGCTGCGCCGTGCCGAGCAGGCGCGGGCGGCCGGCATGGGCGGCATCGTCTGCTCGGCGGCAGAATCTTCCGCCGTCCGCAAGATCGTCGGCCCCGACATGGCCGTAGTGACTCCCGGCATCCGCCCCGCGGGCGCCGAAGCCGGCGACCAGAAGCGGGTGGTGACGCCTGCGGACGCGATCCGCGCCGGCTCCAGCCATCTCGTCGTCGCCCGTCCGATCGTCAAGGCGCCGGACCCGAAGGCAGCCGCGCAGGCGATCCTTGCCGAGATGCAGGGCGCGCTTTAGGCTCAATCGCCAACCGGAGGAGATTTTATGGCAAAGGGATACTGGATCGCCCGGGTCGATGTGCGCGATCCCCAGCGCTACAAGGACTATGTCGCGGCAGCGAAGCCCGCCTTCGAACGCTATGGCGCGAAGTTCCTCGCGCGTGGCGGCGCGTTTACCGAACTCGAAGGCAAGGCGCGTGGGCGAAACGTAGTGATCGAGTTTCCCTCGCTGCAGGCCGCCGTCGACTGCTACAATTCACCGGAATATCAGGTGGCGGCGAAGATCCGCCAGGAAGTCGCGGATGCCGAAATGGTAGTCGTCGAGGGTATTTGAGCCTATAATCAGCGGGTGTGCGGGTGCGGCAGCGGAAAGGCTTCACGCGCTGCCGCAATTCGGTTATGAGGACGGAAAACCATCCCTCCTTGTCGGCTCCCGGAGCAAACTATGACCCTGACCAATCTTCCCCCTCTCGTCACCGTATTCGGAGGATCGGGCTTTGTCGGGAGGCATGTGGTGCGCACGCTCGCGAAGCGCGGGTACCGCATCCGCGTCGCCGTGCGGCGTCCGGACCTCGCCGGCTTCCTGCTGCCCTACGGCTATGTCGGCCAGATTTCGCTGGTGCAGGCCAACCTGCGCTACCGCAATTCGATCGACCGCGCGGTCGAGGGCGCGTCCCATGTGGTCAACTGCGTCGGCATCATGTTCGAGAGCGGACGCAATTCCTTCGATGCGGTGCAGGATTTCGGCGCTCGCGCAGTCGCCGAGGCCGCCCGCGCAGCCGGCGCCAAGCTGACCCATATCTCCGCGCTCGGCGTCGATCCGGATTCGGCCTCCTCCTACGCCCGCAGCAAGGCGCGGGGCGAGGCCGCGATCAACTCGCTTCTGCCTGACGCGGTGATCCTGCGCCCCTCCATCATGTTCGGGCCGGAAGACAGCTTCTTCAACAAGTTCGCCGCCATGGCCCGCGTCTATCCGGCTCTGCCGCTGGTCGGCGGCGGCAAGACCAAGTTCCAGCCGGTCTATGTCGAGGATGTCGCCGAGGTGGTGGGCCGCTCTGTGGACGGCACGATCGCCGCCGGCCGGACTTATGAACTGGGCGGTCCGGAAGTGCTGACCTTCCGCGAATGTCTCCAGACCATGCTTCGCATCACCAATCGCGAGCGTCCGCTCGTCTCGCTGCCCTTCTCGATCGCCTCATTCATCGGCAGCCTCGCTTCGCTCATCCCGTTCATCCAGCCGCCGATTACGGCCGATCAGGTGCAGCTTCTGAAGAGCGACAACATAGTTTCCGAGGGCGCGGCGAAGGAAGGCCGGACGCTCGAAGGCATGGGTATTCGCCCGACACTGCTCACATCGATCCTTTCTTCCTATCTGGTGCAGTATCGCCCGCAGGGCCAGTTCACCGGGTCCGGCAGGGCTGCCTGAGGAAGTTTCTCTCCTTTCGGACGAAGCCGGCCCACACGGCCGGCTTTTTCATGCGCCCAGAAAACGGGCAGGCATGCTCGACCGCACATCCGACGAGCATCTTCTGTGGCACAAAGGCCGCAGTCGGCGACATGCTTGCGTTAACCCGCAGTTCAACAAATTCGGCTATTGAACTTGCGAGTTTTGGCCAATAAACCGCACCGCGCAGACGAACCTCGACTGTGACGTTCCCATTTTCTTCGAAAGGCGTTCCTCCATGGGCAAGCCCATCGCACTCTTTTTTGCGTGTGCGGCACTGATCATTCTCGCCGGTTCCCTGATCGCTCCGGAGATCGGCGTGGCCAGCAAGCCGGGATGCGCCCCCGCCTATGGCGTGGACCCCTGCAAGACCGCCTCCATCACG
Organism: Rhizobium sp. LC145; assembly: GCF_001005825.1. GTDB lineage: Bacteria > Pseudomonadota > Alphaproteobacteria > Rhizobiales > Rhizobiaceae > Neorhizobium. The sequence goes on along the minus strand of NZ_LBHV01000003.1, from coordinate 322,710 downwards.
ACGGACAGCGTCGACCAGTAAGGTTGTATTCCTTAAAACAGCCCCCAAATTCCAGGCGATTTTCAACTTTCGTTTGATACGAAAGTCGTAGACGCTCGCATTTGAGTTTCCTCTTGTTTTCCTGAATACTTCCCTCCGGGAGAAGGGCAACAGCCCGCCCATACCGGGAGGAGAAGTTATGGCAACGCCTGATAAGAAGGCGCCGACGCGCCGTTCATTCCTGAAAATGGGCGCAACCACCAGTGGCGCCGTCGCAGCAAGCACACTCGCAACCCCAGCCGTTCTCGCACAAGCCCCGATCACCATGAAGATGCAGACGTCCTGGCCGGCGTCCGACATCTGGATGGATTTCGCGCGGCAGTATACCCAGCGCGTAGAAGCAATGTCCGGCAATCGGATCAAGGTGGATCTCCTGCCGGCCGGCTCCGTCGTCGGCGCCTTTCAGGTGCTCGATGCCTGCCATGACGGGGTCATCGACGCTGCCCATTCGGTCTGCGCCTACTGGTACGGCAAGCACAAGGGAGCATCGCTTTTCGGCACCGGCCCGGTTTTCGGCGGTTCGGCCACCACCATGCTCTCATGGTTCTACAGCGGCGGCGGGGCGGAATATTTCCGCGAACTGCAGCAGGACATCCTCGGCCTGAACGTGGTCGGTTTCCTGGGCTTCCCGATGTTCGCCCAGCCCTTCGGCTGGTTCAAGGGAGAAGTCAGCACTGTCGCGGACATCAACGGCTTCAAGTACCGCACCGTCGGCCTGGCGGCGGACCTTATGCAGGCGATGGGCATGTCGGTGGCGCAGCTTCCCGGCGGAGAGATCGTTCCGGCAATGGAGCGTGGCGTCATCGACGCCTTCGAGTTCAACAATCCTTCCTCCGACCTTCGCTTCGGAGCCCAGGACGTCGCCAAGCACTATTATCTTTCTTCGTATCACCAGGCCTCGGAAAGCTTCGAATTCCTCTTCAACAAGGACTTCTACGACGATCTGGATCCGGACCTGCAGGCGATCCTGCGCTACACCGTGGAATCGGCTTCGACCGCCAACACGGCAGCGGCAATGGACAATTATTCCGCCGACCTCCTCAAGCTTCAGAACGAGGCAGGCGTCAATGTCCACCGTACGCCGAAGGAAATCCTCGATGCGCAGATCGGCGCCTGGGACGATCTGATCGTCGAACTGGAAAAGGATGCCTTCATGAAAAAAGTGCTCGACAGCCAGCGCGCCTGGGTGGAGCGGGTCACCTATTTCGAGCTGATGGCATCACCGGACTATGCCGCGGCCTATGACCATTATTTTCCGAACAAGCTCAAGCTCTAGAAACTAGCGCCAGCCCCAGCCTAACCGGCCATAGGTACCGGGCATTTTTTCAGACCCATCGCATGTCTATCCGGCAGGAGACCTCTCCTGCCGGGATATCCTTGGAACAGAAAGACGTCCGTTCGATGGTGGCATTCATTCGTTTCGCCGATGCGATGTCGGCATGGTTCGGCAAGGCATTCGCCTGGCTCATCATTCTGATGACATTCGGCACCAGTTTCGAGGTTTTCGTCCGCTACGTCCTCGGACGGCCGACGCCCTGGGCGCTCGATATGTCCTTCATCATGTACGGCACCCTCTTCATGATGGGCGGTGCCTATACCCTTTCGCAAGGCGGGCATGTGCGGGGCGATTTCATCTATCGCCTCTGGAAGCCGCGGACCCAAGCCACGGTCGATCTCATACTTTATCTCATCTTCTTCTTTCCCGGCGTTACGGCGCTGGTCGTAACGGGGTGGAAATATGCCTTCCGCTCGTGGGGCTATGGCGAGGTCAGCATCAACAGCCCGGCCGGCATTCCGATCTACCAGTTCAAGACGGTGCTGGCGGCAGCCGGTGTTCTGCTTTTCATCCAGGGCATCGCGCAGGTGTTCCGCTGCATCAACTGCATCCGCACCGGCCGCTGGATCGAGGCGGAAGCGGAGGTCGAGGAAACCGAGATGCTGCTGATCAAGGAAAAACAGGCCGAACTTTCCGGGGACAAGGCATGACCGATCCCCAAGTCGCCCTGTTCATGCTCGGACTTTTCGTCTTCATCGTCTTTCTGGGTTTTCCGATCGCCTTCAACCTGATGGCGCTCGGCATCATCTTCGGCTACTACGCCTATTTCGAGCCCGGCCGCATGTGGCGCGCCTATAATCGGCTCGACGAGAATGCCGGCTGGTGGGACAGTATCAGCCTCTGGGTCGAGGGCTTCTTCAACAACCGCATCTTCGATCTCTTCATCAACCAGACCTATTCGGTGATGTCGAACGACGTGCTGACGGCGATCCCGCTCTTCCTGTTCATGGGATATATCATCGAGCGGGCCAATATCGTCGACCGGCTCTTCACGACCCTCAACATCGCCTCCAGAAACGTGCCGGGATCGCTTGGCGTCGCCGCACTCATTACCTGCGCCCTCTTCGCCACCGCCACGGGGATCGTCGGCGCGGTTGTCACGCTGCTCGGACTTCTCGCGCTGCCGCCGATGCTGAAGGCCCGTTACAACCATGCCTTCGCGACGGGGATCATATGCGCCGGCGGCACGCTCGGCATCCTGATCCCGCCCTCGATCATGCTGATCGTCTATGCCGCCACCTCGGGCGTCTCCATCGTCCGGCTCTATGCGGGCGCACTCATTCCCGGCTTCCTGCTGGTCGGGCTTTATCTGGTCTATGTGGTCGTTCGGGCCATGCTGCAGCCGAACGTGGCGCCGAGACCCGCGCCTGGAGAGGTGCCGGAAGTGCCCTTCGGCCGCATCGTCATCATGCTGCTGACCTCGTTCTTTCCGCTCGCCTTCCTGATCCTGGCCGTGCTCGGCTCAATCCTCTTCGGGCTTGCGACACCTTCGGAGGCAGCCTCCATCGGCGCGCTCGGCGGCCTGGTGCTTGCGGTCGCATACCGGGCACTGACCTGGGACCGGATCCGACAGAGCGTCTATCTCACGCTTCGCACCACCGCGATGGTGTGCTGGCTCTTCGTCGGCTCCTATACCTTCGCCTCGGTCTTCGCCTATCTCGGCGGCGAGCAGGTCATCTCGCAGTTCGTGCAGAGCCTGGACCTCACGCCCTTCCAGTTCCTGATCCTGGCGCAGCTCATCATCTTCCTGCTTGGCTGGCCGCTCGAATGGTCGGAGATCATCATCATCTTCGTGCCGATCTTCCTGCCGCTTCTGCCGATATTCGGGATCGACCCGCTGTTTTTCGGGATTCTGGTAGCGCTAAACCTGCAAACGGCATTCCTGACACCGCCGATGGCAATGTCGGCCTATTACCTGAAGGGGATCGCGCCTCCACAGGTCCGCCTGACGGAGATATTCTGGGGCATGCTGCCCTTTGTCGGCCTAGTCTTCGTGGCCATGGCTATCATCTACGCGTTCCCCGGCCTCGTCTTCTACCTGCCGGACCAGGTTTATGGACGATAAGAGCCAAGAGATGGAGGCGCCGGGGAACGGCGCCTCATCGACCTACCTCGATGCTATGGGAGATTGATATGCAGGACCGATTACTTGCCCTTCTCGCATTCCTGCTGCTCTGCGGCTTCCTCGCCGTTTTCCTGTGGCGGGTGCCGCGCGCCGACCTTGCGGTCCTGTTTGCGGTCACCGTCGCCATGGCGGGATACGACTTCTTCTTCTATCGCGGCGGCGATCACCACTGAGCTATCGGACTAGCGGTACAGCAGGAGGGCGGCGAGCCCGACCATGCCGATCAGAATACGCCACCATGCGAAGGGTGCGTAACCACGGCTGGAGACGAAATCGAGGAGAGAGCGCACCACGAGAAGCGCGGTGACGAAAGCGGCTATGAAGCCGATCGCGATTACCGCGGTGTCATCGAAGCTCAGCGCCGAACGGTTCTTGTAGAGGTCCAGCGTGAAGGCCCCGAGCATGGTGGGCATGGCCAGGAAGAAGGAGAACTCGGCCGCTGAACGCTTGTCGGCGCCGAGCAGCAGCGCGCCGACGATGGTCGCGCCCGAACGCGATGTACCAGGGATCATCGCGACGCATTGGCAAAGACCGATCTTCAAGGCGAGCGAGACCGGATAATCCATCACGTTGTGATATTTCGGCTGGAACTTCATGCGGTCGACGGCGAGCAGCACGAAGCCGCCGAGGATCAGCACGACGCAGATCAATATCGGGGTTTCGAAAAGCACGGTCTTGATGAAATCATGCGCGAGGGCGCCGATTACGGCAGCCGGCAGGAACCCGGCAAGAACCGTCGCCACGAAGCGGCGAGATTGCGTGCTCGTCGGCAAGGAGAGTGCGATCGACATGAGCTTCTGGAAATAGACGAGCAGGATCGCGAGTATCGCCCCAAGCTGGATCAACACCGCGAACGTGTTGCCTGGAGACTGGAAACCGAGGAAATGACCTGCAAGAAGCACATGAGCGGTGGAGGAAACCGGTATGAATTCGGTCAACCCCTCGATCAATCCAAGAACGAGGGCGCTGATGATCGACTGGTCGGGCATTCTTAATCCTTTGCTTAGGAAACGCGGGCAAATCTCGCTTGCTTGCCTCGCCCCTATCAAACCCATATAGCTGCAATATGTCAGCGGGTGCGCGACGCAGCCATGCCGTCTTTTAGTACAATAATCGCAAAGCGCCAGTAACGATGCCCACGCTCTATCACCATCCCATGTCTTCCGCTTCCCGGTTCGTCCGGCTGATTTTGTCGGAATACGGCTTCCAGGTGGACCTGATCGAGGAGCAGCCCTGGGAACGACGCCGCGAGTTCCTGACGCTCAACCCGGCCGCCACGCTGCCCGTCTATGTGGACGACAGCATGCGGGTTCTTTGCGGGCCGGCCGTGCTGATGGAATTCCTGGACGAGACCCACGGCGTTCTGAAACGCGACCGGCGGCTGCTGGCCGAAGATCCCTGGCAGCGCGCCGAAATCCGCCGGCTGACCGAATGGTTCCTGCAGAAGATGGAGAGCGACGTTACCCGGCCACTCACCCGCGAACGGGTCTACAAGCTGCAGATGACGGCGGCGCAGGGCGGAGGCGCGCCGGATTCGAAAGTGCTGCGCACCTCGCGCGCCAATATCCGTCAGCACATGAAATATCTCTCCTGGCTTGCGGGATCGCGGCCATGGCTTGCGGGCGACCGGCTGAGCTATGCCGATCTTGCAGCGGCAGCCTCGATTTCCGTGCTAGACTATATGGGCGAGATCGACTGGTCGGAGACGCCAATCGTCAAGGAATGGTATCAGCGGCTCAAATCCCGCCCATCCTTCCGGCCGCTGCTTGCCGAGCGCATCCGCGGCCTAACGCCGGTATCCCATTATGCGGACCTCGATTTCTGATAGGACAAGACCGGGCGAGCAGGCACCGGAAAAGGAAGCCCGCAGACGCGAGAAGCTGACCGCCTTCATCAGGGCGGAAGCCGCCGCGCAGGGCTTCGATCTCTGTCGCATCACGCATCCGGACAGCATTCCGCAGGCGCCTGGCCGTCTGCGGACCTTTCTGAACGACGGCCATCACGGCACGATGGAATGGATGGCCGAAACGCGCGAGCGCCGCGGCGACCCGAAGGTGCTGTGGCCGGAGGTGCGCTCCGTCGTCGTGTTCGGCCTCAACTACGGCCCGGACGAGGACCCGCGAGAGCTACTCGACAAACCGGAAAAGGCAGCGATTTCCGTCTATGCCCGCAACCGCGATTATCACGACGTGATCAAGGGGCGGCTGAAGGAGATCGCCACCCGCTTTGCAGCGCGGGCAGGCGAGGACGTGAAGGTCTTCGTCGATACGGCGCCGGTCATGGAAAAGCCGCTGGCGGAAGCTGCCGGGCTCGGCTGGCAGGGTAGGCATACCAACCTCGTCAGCCGCACGCATGGCTCCTGGATATTCCTCGGCAGCCTCTTCACCACAGCCGATCTCGACATCGATGCGCCGGAGATCGACCATTGCGGCTCCTGCCGCGCCTGTCTCGACGCCTGCCCGACAGCCGCATTTCCGGCGCCTTATCGGCTGGATGCGCGGCGCTGCATTTCCTATCTCACGATCGAGCACAAAGGGCCGATCGATCCCGAATTCCGGCCTCTCATCGGCAACCGCATCTATGGCTGCGACGATTGCCTCGCGGCCTGCCCATGGAACAAGTTCGCGGCAAGCGCTTCCGAAATGAAGCTGAAGGCGCGCGAGGACCTGAAGGAGCCGTCGATCGCCTTTCTGCTGACGCTGGACGAAGCCGCCTTCCGCAGCTTCTTCAGCGGTTCGCCGGTGAAACGCATCGGCCGCGATCGGTTTATCCGCAATGTGCTGATCGCGGCCGGCAATTCCGGTGACCGGAGCCTGATCGATCAATGCCGGATGCTGGCCAGCGATCCTTCGGCGACCGTTCGCGGCATGGCTATCTGGGCGCTGAAGCAGCTGATGACCCTTGAGGAATTCGCACGCTTCGCGGAGATGCGTGCGGGCGAGACGGACGCGGAGGTGCAAGAAGAATGGCGAATGGCGGGAGTGGCGTAATGCGAGTGATGATCTTCGGCTGCGGCTATTCGGGACAGGCAATCGCGGAAGCCTTCAAATCCGCCGGCTTCGCGGCTTCGGGAACCGTCCGCACACCAGAGAGTGCCGAGAAACTTGCAAAACAAGGCATCAAGCCTTTCATCTTCGACGGCAGCGCATTTGGCGACGAGCTTGCGGAGGAACTCGCCGAGGTAACGCACCTGGTGCAGTCCATCCCGCCCGGCGGCACGGGCGATCCGCTGCTGAAACTTGTGGCCGGGCGGCTTCAACAGGTTTGCCCCAAACTCCAGTGGATCGGCTATCTCTCGACCGTCGGGGTCTATGGCGACCATGGTGGTGGCTGGGTGACGGAGGAAACGCCCGGCAGCCCCATCCAGGGCCGGTCGATTGAGCGGGTCGATACCGAAGAAGCCTGGACGGCGGAAGGGGACGCGGTCCACGTGCCTGTGGCCCGCCTTCGGCTCGCCGGTATCTACGGGCCGGGCCGTAACGCCTTTGTCAATCTGGCGCGCGGCACGGCCCGGCGGATCATCAAGAAGGACCAGGTTTTCAACCGCATCCGGGTCGAGGATATTGCCGGGGCCGCGCTCCTCCTCGCCGAGCGCAAGCTCGGCGGCATCTATAACGTCACCGACGACGAGCCGGGGCCGCCGCAGGACGTGATCGTCGAAGCCGCCCGGCTGATGGGTGTGGAGCCTCCGCCGGAGCAGGATTTCGAGACCGCCGAGATGACACCGATGGCCCGTTCCTTCTACGGGGCCAACAAGCGGGTCTCGAATACGAAGCTCCGCGCGACAGGGTTCGAATTCCGCTTCCCAAACTATCGAATGTCGCTCGCCGAAATGTGGGATTCAGGTCGTTGGAAGGGATAAATTCCTAGCGTCAACTGGATGGAATTTCCTTCCATCCAGTGTCATCCGGTCATTTTTTCTTAATATCTGGGGCAAGCGATCCGGAAAATGCCCTGATTTTGGCAGTGCCTTGGCGCTCTGCAAAAATTTTTTTCTTCCGATTTCGTGAACATTGCCGCGCAGGCCGAAGAGAGGGAATGCTTTTCCGCTTTCCTCCTGTTTTTAAATGTTTTCTTTCCTTAATGCTTAGCCGGCTTCCGTCGAAATACAGCCAGCGATTGAGTCACAAATGTTACATGTTGTAACATTGCGTGATCGCTTATCCCTCTTTTTTGCCATCTTTGGCCGGATTCCAGCCAATTGCACGCAACGTGCAGGGACGATCGGACGGGACGACAAACGTGAATACAACTCCACGCTGGATTTTCGCTGCGGCCGCCATTGCTGCATTCTCGCTTCATGGCTCCGCACAGGCAAAGCCTACGCCCGGATGCGGGCACGCTTCCTGGTATGCCCTCACCTCCAAGACCGCGTCGGGCGAGCGGATGAACCCCGCCAAGCTGACGGCGGCGCATCGCTCGCTGCCTTTCGGGACCAAGCTCAAGGTCACTAACAAGCGCAATGGCAAGAGCGTCGTGGTGCGCATCAACGATCGCGGCCCGTTCATTCGCGGCCGGGTCATCGATGTTTCCAAGGCTGCTGCCCAGAACATCGGCATGGTGAGCTCCGGCACGGCACAGGTCTGCTACCAGATCATCGGCTGATCCGGCCAAAACCGGCTTGGCCCTTGCCCGGCAGCCCGATCACGGTTAGGACCCTCACCATACGGGTGCAACCGAGACGGAGAGCGACATGCGACTGGGCGGGCGAATGGCCGGAGCCATCGAGGTTCTGGCAGACATAGAAGCGCGCAAACGGCCGGTCGCCGACGCGCTCAAGGATTGGGGCCTGGCGCATCGTTTTGCCGGTTCCGGCGATCGCGCCGCTATCGGCAACATTGTTTACGACGCGCTCCGGATGCGGCTTTCGCATGCCTGGCTTATGGATGATGACGGCCCTGTCGCGCTTGCCTATGCGGTCCTCATCCGTCAGTGGGGTCTGACGCCGGAAATCCTGGCCGCCGAGTTTACCGATGACCGCTTCGCGCCGCCGACACTTGCCGAAGCGAACCTCTCGGCCCTCGCCTCTCGCAAGCTCGAAGACGCCCCCCTCCATGTGCAGGGCGACATCCCCGACTGGATTCAGCCTTCTCTCGAAGCCAATTTCGGCGAGGACTGGCTGGCGGAGGCCAAGGCGCTGGCCGAACGCCCCACCCTCGATCTCCGGGCCAATACCCTGAAGGCATCCCGTGAGAAGGTCGTGAAGGCGCTGGAACGCGCCGGTGCAAAACCTTCGCGCATCGCCCGAAACGGCATCCGGATCGCCGCCGGCGAAGGCGCATCCCGCCTGCCGAACGTGACCGCCGAGCTTTCGTTCCAGAAAGGCTGGTTCGAGGTTCAGGACGAGGGCTCGCAGATCGTTGCCGACCTGGTGCATCCCGGTGAGCACGACCAAGTGCTGGATTATTGCGCCGGCGGTGGCGGCAAGACCTTGGCGCTCTCGGCCGCCATGGGCAACAAGGGCCAGATCCATGCCTATGATGCCGACCGCAAGCGACTTGCGCCGATCATCGAGCGGCTGCGGCGGGCGGGTACCCGCAATGTGCAGGTACATGACGATCCGCGACAGCTCGAAGCCTTGAAGGGCAAGCTGCATGCGGTTCTCGTCGACGCGCCTTGCACGGGCACGGGCACCTGGCGGCGCCGGCCGGACACGAAATGGCGGCTGACGGCGAAGAACCTCGAAGAGCGCATCGCCCAGCAGCAGGAGGCGCTCTCGGAGGCAGCAGCCTTCGTGAAGCCGGGCGGCGCGCTTCTCTACGTCACCTGTTCCATATTGCCCGAGGAAAACGACACGCAGGCCGCCCGCTTCTGTGCCGAGAACCCGGAATTCTCCATCATGCCGGCGCTCGAAACCTGGGAGGAAGTCTTCGGCAAGGATGCCCCTAAGCCACGCTCGAAAGACGAGCGCACCGTAACACTCACTCCCGCAAGTACCGATACGGACGGCTTTTTCTTCTGCCGCATGCAACGCAAGGTTTGATCCGCCTTGAAGCGGATCAAGTATACTTCACTCTTTCAAAGTATTCTAAACTAGATAGTTTGACACCAGTTTGCATTTGCGCGATGACACGCCGGGCAGCGCGAAATTTCCCGTTGCGAAGGAGAGGGACAATGATCCGCAAGACCGTTCTCGGCGCCGCCATGGCGCTGCTCGCCGCCTCGGCGGCGTTCACCGTCGCGCCCGCGCAGGCGGCGACCGATGCCGCCGCCGTCGTGAAGCACTACACCGAACTGGCGCATGCGAAATACGAAGATTCGCTGACGACCGCCAAGGCCCTCGATGCTGCGATCGATGCCTTCCTGGCAAAGCCGAGCGAAGAGACGCTGAAGGCGGCGCGAGCCGCCTGGATCGTCGCGCGCGTTCCCTACCAGCAGACGGAAGTCTACCGCTTCGGCAATCCGATGGTCGACGAGTGGGAAGGCAAGGTGAACGCCTGGCCGCTCGACGAGGGCCTGATCGATTATGTCGATGCCTCCTACGGCACCGAAAGTGACGAGAACACCCTTTATACCGCCAATGTCATCGCCAATCCGAAGGTGACGATCAACGGGGAAGAGATCGACGCGACCAATATCACGCCCGAGCTCATCCGCAGCCTGCACGAGGCGGGCGAGATCGAGGCCAATGTCGCGACCGGCTATCACGCCGTCGAGTTCCTGCTGTGGGGGCAGGACCTTAACGGCACCGGGCCGGGCGCGGGCAACCGGGCCTATACCGACTACGACAAGGCCAATTGCACGAACGGTAATTGCGACCGCCGCGCCGCCTATCTGAAGGCTGCCTCCACGCTGCTCGTCTCCGACCTGGAGGAGATGGCCGCGGCCTGGGCCCCGGACGGCGAGGCCACGAAGGAAGTGGAAGCCGATCCCAAGGCCGGCCTCACCGCGATCCTGACCGGCATGGGCTCCCTCTCCTATGGCGAGCTTGCCGGCGAACGCATGAAGCTCGGCCTGCTGCTGCACGATCCGGAAGAGGAGCATGACTGCTTCTCCGACAATACCTACGCCTCGCACCTCAATGACGCGATCGGCATCAAGTCGGCCTACACGGGCGAATATGTCCGGATCGACGGCACGAAGCTCACCGGTCCCTCGCTTTCGGAGCTCGTTGCGGCCAAGGATGCCGCGCTCGACACCGAGGTGAAGGGCAAGCTCGACGCCACGCTTGACGCCATGAACGCCATGGCCGACCGCGCCCAGAAGATCGAGGCCTATGACCAGATGATCGGCGAAGGGAATGCCGAGGGCAACGCCGTCGTGCAAAAGGCGATCGACGGATTGATCGACCAGACCCGGTCGATCGAGCGCGTCATCGCATCGCTGGATCTCGGTACGGTCACCCTCGAAGGCTCCGACAGCCTCGACAATCCCGACGCTGTTTTCCAATGAGATGAAGAGGCCGGTCGCGGTATCCTCAACTACCGCGACCCGATGAATGATGAGAACGCCCAAAGCCGCACTGTTCCTGTTGCCCGTTCTTTCGGGCGTTCTCTTCCTTGCGCCGCTTGTCGCCGGCGGCGGAGAGGCGCTTTTTCCCACCGAACGTACCGATCTCAACCCGAAGGACCGCAAACGGGTCGAGAGCGTGACGCGTCCCGCCTCGGACTTTTCCAAACCAGAACAATTCGAGCGGATGCCGGCGGGTGCTGCGACCAGCAAGGCGATCGTCAACGGCGACGCCTTCTCGCATTTCTCCGCCAATCTCACCTTTGCCGAGGAAGAGACTTTCAAGCTCGGCAATGCGCTCTTCACCAAGCTCTGGGTTTCCTCTCCGTCTTCCACCCAGGCCTCCGACGGCCTGGGGCCACTCTTCAACGCGCGGGCCTGTCAGAGCTGCCACCTGAAGGACGGGCGCGGGCACCCGCCGGAAGGCTCGACGGATGCGACCTCGATGTTCCTGAGGCTGGCCCGGCCGGCGCGAACCGAGGAAGAGAAACGGGCAATCGCCAATCATGAAAAGCTCAATTTCGCGGATGCGACCTATGGCGAGCAGCTCCAGGATGCTGCGGTTCCCGGCCTGAAATCCGAAGGCCGCATGCAGATTACCTATGAGGAAACTCCCGTCACGCTCGGCGACGGCGAGGTGGTTTCCCTGCGCAAACCGACCTATTCGGTTTCCGATCTCGCCTATGGGCCGCTCGAGGCCGATGTGACGCTTTCGCCGCGCGTTTCACCGCCGATGATCGGCATGGGTCTCATCCAGGCCATCCACGAAGCCGATATTCTCGCAAAAGCCGATCCGGACGATATCGACCATGACGGCATTTCCGGCAGGCCGGCTTTCGTCCGCGATCACCGCACTGGCGGGTTGAAGCTCGGCCGCTTCGGCTTCAAGGCCCAGAATGCCTCGATCCGCGACCAGACCGCTTCCGCCTTTGCAGGCGATCTCGGCATTTCCACGCCGGACAGGCCCGTGAGCCATGGCGACTGCACCGAAGCACAAACCGCATGCCTCGCCATGCCAACTGGGGTACAGCCACGTCTCGGCGATACGGAGGCACCCGATCCGGTGCTCGACCTGGTCAGCTTCTATTCGGAGAACCTTGCAGTTCCCCTCCGGCGGGATCTCGATGATCCGACCGTGCTGCATGGCAAGGAAATGTTCTATCAGGCGGGCTGCACCTCCTGCCATACGCCGAAATTCGTGACCCGCCGCGACGCGGGAAACAAAGCGCATTCCTTCCAGCTCGTCTGGCCCTATTCGGATTTCCTGCTGCACGACATGGGCGACGGCCTTGCCGATGGCCAGCAGGTGGGCGTGGCAGACGGCCGCGAGTGGCGCACCCAGCCGCTCTGGGGCATCGGGCTTACGCAAACCGTCAACGGCCATACCTTCTTCCTGCATGACGGGCGGGCGCGAAACCTTACCGAGGCCATTCTCTGGCATGGCGGGGAAGCGACAAAAGCGCGGGATGCCTTTGCCGCACTTCCCAAGGATGATCGCGCAGCCCTCATTAAATTCCTGGAGTCGCTCTGATGCGTAAACTGCTTGCCGCTGGTCTCGTGGCACTCCTTCCTTTCGGCACTCTTGCGCAGGATGCCAATCCTTCCGGTGCCGTCGTGCTGACCGACGAGGGGGTCGGCGCGGTGATGGCCGCGGCGGTCGATGGTTTCATCCGCCCCGGCTACCGGGATTTTCACGCGGCCTCCGGACGACTGTCGACGGCGATGAGCGCGCTTTGCAGCTCCCCCTCCCCCGAAACCTATGAAGCGGCGAAATCGGCTTTCGTCGAAACGGCAGGACGCTGGGCGCACATCGAGGTCGTGCGGGTGGGACCGGTGATCGAGCAGAACCGTTTCGAACGCATCCTCTTCTATCCCGACCGCAAGAGCACCGGCCTCAAGCAGGTGCAGGCAATCCTTGCGAAGCCGGACGAAAGCGCCACCTCGGCCGAAACGCTGGCCGACAAGAGCGTCGCCATGCAAGGGCTCGGCGCGCTGGAATACCTGCTTTTCGGGACGGGTTCGGAAACACTGGGGGCGGAGAAGAACGCGTTCCGTTGCCGTTATGGTGCTGCAGTCGCGGGAAATATCGAGAGCATCGCCGCCGAGCTTGCCTATCTTTGGGACCGGCCGGACGGCATCCAGCAGGCCTGGAAACATCCGGGGCCGGACAATCCCGTTTTCCGCGACAGGCGCGAGGCGATCACCGCGCTTCTCGGCATTCTCGTCCACGGCGCCGAGACCGTGCGGGACCAGCGCATCGAGACCTTCTACAAGGGCCCCGACAGCGCCAAATTTCCGCGACAGGCGCTCTTCTGGCGATCCGCAAATACCTGGACCATGGTCAAAGGCAATCTGGAAGGACTGGATGCCCTGATGAAGAGTTCCGGCATGGTCAACCTGCTCAACGAAGACGAGCGCTCCATCATCTCTTCGATCGACTTCGTCATGAAGTCGATGATCCGGGTGGCCGGCACCATCGATCCGGATGTCGAAAAGGCTGTTGCTGACCAGACCGAACGTCAGAAGCTGGATTTCCTGCTGTTGAACGGCCGCGATCTCATCACCCGTCTCAACAATGGCTACGGCAGCGCGATCGGCCTTACCTCCGGCTTTTCCTTTTCGGATGGGGACTAGAAAACCATGTGGCGCGGGGAGGCCCTGGATCGGCGTGGTTTTCTGAAAGCGGCGGGTCTTGCCTTCACCGCCGCGCTTTCACCACGCTCCCTGATGGCGCTCGAACGCGCCGATGCGGTCTATGCCGCCGGTTTCAAGGCGCCTGACGGTTCCTTCGGCATCGCGACGGTTTCCGAACGGGGCGAGATCATCGACCGGGTGGCTCTTCCCGCGCGCGCCCATGGAATGGCCTACAGCGCTGCGGCCGGCCGAGTGGTGGCCTTTGCCCGCCGGCCCGGCACCTTCGCCATGATATTCGATCCATCGCGGCAAGCGGAGCCCGTCATCATCAGTTCGCCGGAAGGTCGGCACTTCTATGGTCACGGGCATTTTTCACCGGACGGCGCGCTCCTCTACACAAGCGAGAACGATTTCGACGGCAATCGCGGCATGATCGGCATCCATGATGCCCACGACGGCTTCCGCCGCATCGGCGAGTTCGACGCCCATGGCATCGGCACCCACGACATGACCGTTTCCGACGACGGCACGATGCTGGTCATCGCCAATGGCGGGATCGAAACGCATCCGGATTTCGGGCGCACCAAGCTCAACCTCGACCGCATGGAGCCTTCCCTGGTACTGCTCGACGCCAGGACCGGCGCGCTCATCCAGCGACACGGCCTACCCGCCCCGCTTCGCCAGCTTTCAACCCGCCATCTCGATATCGCCGACGACGGCCACATCTGGTTCGCCTGCCAATGGGAGGGCGCGCGCAACGAGCTGCCGCCACTTGCCGGCTGGTTCGCCAAGGGCGAAGACCTTTCCTTCATTTCCCTGCCGGAGGAAACGACGATGCGGCTCGGCAATTATGTGGGGGCGATCGCAGTCAATCGCCGCGAAGGCCTCGTCGGCCTCACCTCGCCCGTCGGAGGCGCCGCCGTGACGCTCGATGCCCGCACCGGCAGGGTGCTGAAGGAGGAAATCGTGCAGGATGCCGCCGGTGTCGCTCCTGCCGCGCATGGTATCGCGGTCTCCTCCTATGATGGCCGGTTCAACGAGACCCGCAGCGAAGTCGCCTGGGATCAGCATATCGTGCGGATAAGCTCCTGATCTTCTTCCAAACCGGTTTTTTAACCGCTTGCCGAAGCCTTTTCGACATGCCAGTTTTCGCGCCTGCGAAAGGATGAGAGATGGACGGAACGGATACCGGCGATTTCCGCGAGCGCGTGCAGCAGAGTTTTGGCCGCCAGGGAGCGATGGCGATGCTCGGCGCGGAACTGACACGCGTCGAACCTGCGATGGTCGAGATCGAGCTACCTTTCGATCCCAAGCTCACGCAACAGCATGGCCTGCTGCATGCGGGCGTGATTTCGGCCGCTCTCGATGCCGCCTGCACCTATGCCGCCTATACGACGATCGCACCCGATGTCTCGATCCTTACCATCGAGTTCAAGGTGAACCTGATGTCGCCAGGGCGCGGCGAGCGCTTCCTTTTCCGCGGCGAAATCACCAAGCCGGGCTCCACCATCATCGTCGCCGACGGACGGGCCTATGCAATCAGCGACGGCCCGGCCAAGCTGATCGCCTCCATGACGGGCACGATGATGGCGATCCGCGGCAGACAGGATCTCATCGGATGACATTTCCCTCTTCCCCAAGCGTGCTGAAACGGGTCGGCGACCGTTCCATCCTCTTCGTTATGGCGGTGGACGCGGAATACGGTCCCGCGCTCAAGGCCCGCATCAAGCCGCTGATGACCGGCGTCGGGCCAGTTGAAGCCGCCGTGGTGCTCTCCCATGCGCTGACGAAGCTGGAGGCGGCGGCAAGGCTTCCCGATCTCGTCGTCTCGCTCGGCTCCGCCGGCTCGCGCAACCTCGAACAGACCGAAATCTACCAGGTTACCTCCGTCGCCTATCGCGACATGGACGCCTCGCCGCTCGGCTTCGAGAAGGGCTGCACGCCGTTCCTCGATCAACCCGCAACCGTCCCGCTGCCGATACGCATTCCCGGTATTCCGGAAGCCTCCCTTTCGACGGGTGCGAACATCGTCTCGGGCGCCGCCTACGATCTCGTCGATGCCGACATGGTGGATATGGAAACCTTTGCGGTGCTGCGCTGCTGCCAGCTTTTCAACCTGCCACTCATCGGCCTTCGCGGCATTTCCGATGGGAAGGAAGAGCTGAAGCATGTCGGCGACTGGACCGAATACCTGCATGTGATAGACGGGAAACTGGCAGAAGCCGTCGATCGCCTGACGGAGGCGCTGGAAAGCGGCGATTTGGCCTTCTGAGACAGTTGCAAGAAATGCAAGTTTTCTTTAAAGGCTCGCCATGACCCAGATAGCCCATCCCGACAGCATCCTCATCATCGATTTCGGCAGCCAGGTGACGCAGCTGATTGCGCGCCGCATCCGCGAATCCGGCGTCTACTGCGAGATCCATCCGTTTCAGAACGCGGCCGAAGCCTTCGAAAAGCTGCAGCCGAAAGGCGTGATCTTTTCCGGCGGCCCCGCCTCGGTGACAGCCGAAGGCAGCCCGAGGGCGCCACAGGCGGTATTCGACAGCGGCGTGCCGATCCTCGGCATCTGCTACGGCCAACAGACGCTTTGCCTGCAGCTCGGCGGCGAGGTGGAAGGCGGACATGCGGCGGAGTTCGGCCGCGCCGACGTGGAGATCAGGGCGGCAAGCCCGCTGTTCGATGGCTTCTGGGAATCCGGAAAGCGCTATCCCGTCTGGATGAGCCATGGCGACCGTGTCACCAAGCTTCCTGAGGGCTTCGAGGTTATCGCGACCTCGGAAAACGCGCCGTTCGCGATCGCCGCGGACGAGAGCCGTCATTACTATTCCACCATGTTCCATCCGGAAGTGGTGCATACGCCGGATGGCGCGAAGCTTCTCTCCAATTTCGTGCACAAGATCGTCGGGTTGAAGTCGGACTGGACGATGTCCGCCTACCGCGCCGAGATGATCCGCAAGATCCGCGAACAGGTCGGCAAGGGGCGGGTGATCTGCGGTCTTTCCGGCGGTGTCGATTCTTCCGTTGCGGCCGTGCTCATCCACGAGGCGATCGGCGACCAGCTCACCTGCATCTTCGTCGATCACGGCCTGTTGCGGATGAACGAAGCGGAAGAAGTCGTGAAGATGTTCCGCGACAACTACAACATCCCGCTCGTGCATGTGGATGCGTCCGACCTGTTCCTCACCGAGCTTGCCGGTGTCTCCGACCCGGAACTGAAGCGCAAGACGATCGGCCGCCTGTTCATCGAGGTCTTCGAAGCGGAAGCCAGCAAGATCGCCGAGGACGGCAAGGGGGCACCCGCCTTCCTCGCCCAGGGCACGCTCTATCCGGATGTGATCGAAAGCGTCTCCTTCTCCGGCGGACCTTCGGTCACGATCAAGAGCCACCACAATGTCGGCGGCCTGCCCGAGCGCATGAACATGAAGCTCGTCGAGCCGCTTCGCGAGCTCTTCAAGGACGAGGTGCGCGCGCTCGGCCGCGAGCTCGGCCTTCCCGACCAGTTCATCGGCCGCCACCCCTTCCCGGGTCCGGGGCTTGCGATCCGCTGCCCCGGCGGCGTGACGCGCGAGAAGCTCGACATCCTGCGCAAGGCGGACGCGATCTATCTGGACGAAATCCGCAAGGCAGGCCTCTATGACACGATCTGGCAGGCCTTCGCCGTGCTTCTGCCGGTGCAGACCGTCGGCGTCATGGGCGACTACCGCACATACGATTTCGTCTGCGCGCTACGCGCGGTCACTTCGGTCGATGGCATGACGGCGGATTTCTATCCGTACGACATGAACTTCCTCGGCCGGACCGCGACCCGCATCATCAATGAGGTGCGCGGCATCAACCGCGTCGTCTACGACGTGACCTCCAAGCCGCCCGGCACGATCGAGTGGGAGTGAAAGCGGCCGTCAGGCCCATCCCAACCTTCGCGACTTTGTGGCCTATTCGGTCGCGCGCTGCTCGAAGACGTTAGCGCGCGACCAGTTCTCGGCGTCGATCACACAGCCGTAGATCGATTACTGCTCCTTCTTGAACAAATCCTGGAAGATGAGCTGGCCCCACGTGCGGCCGCGTGCGTGCACCAGCGCGCCACCCTCGTCGAGCTTTCCCAGCTTGACGGGTGCGAACCCGAGTTGTTTGGCCAAGTCCGCCACGGGAGCGATCGCGTCCTCGTCGTCGCTCGACAGGAATACGACCCGGTGCCCGCCCTCGACGAGGGGATCGGCAGCCAGGGTGGCCGCAACCAGGTGATTGAAACCTTTCACGAACTTGGCGCCGGTGAACGACTTTGCGACGAAGGCGGAGGACGGGAGGCCGTCCAGCTCTTCAGGGGGAACGCCATACGTGTTCATCGCGTCGATGATTGTCTTGCCTTCCCAGTTCGGCAGCGCCTTCGCAACCTCGCGATGTTCCCAGAACGGGACCGCCAGGATGATTGTGTCGGCCTCGAGTGCGTCCCGCAGCGACCTGGCGACGACCATGGGTCCAATCGCCCGAGCCTGCGGCGCCAACGCCTCGGGCGGACGGCGGCTCGCGACAGTCACGTCGATGTTCCTACGGGCGAAGGCGTGGGCGAGGGCCTGCCCTATCTTACCGAATCCAATAATCGCATAGCTCATAATAATTCTCCGATCCGTGTTTGCGTGAATTCAGATGGCCGAGAAGCCGCCGTCGACGTTCAACTCCATCCCATTCACGAAGCTCGAATCGTCTGAAGCAAGAAACAGCGCGACCGCCGCGATTTCCTCGGGACGACCCATCGTTCCCCGCGGGATCAGGGATTCGAACATCAGCTTGGCCTCCTCGGTGAGAACCTGGTCCTGCATCGGTGTGGCGATCGGCCCCGGGTGCAGCACGTTCACCCGGATATTCCTGCCCTTCAATTCGTTAAGCCACCCGCGTGCGAATGCGTGCAACGCCGCCTTGCTCGCCGCATACACGCTGTAACCGGGAAAACCTTTCAGCGAAGCAACCGACCCGGTCATGAAGATCGATCCGCCATCGTTGAACAGCGGCAGCGCCTTTTGCACCGTGAACAGCGTGCCGCGCGTATTCAGGCCGAAGGTCGTATCGAAATGCTGCTCGGTTATCTCGCCCAGCGGGACGGCTTCGCCCCAGCCGGCGCTCGCGTACAGGATATCGATCTTGCCCTTTTCCCGTTTGACTATATCGAACAGGCGATCAAGGTCGTCGAGATTGGACGCGTCGCCGCGCACGCCGGTTACGTTCCGGCCGATCAGCTTGACGGCCTGGTCGAGCGCCTCCTGCCGCCGGCCCGTGATGAAAACATAGGCACCTTCTTCAACGAACCGCTTGGCGCTCGCCAGCGCCATGCCGCTCGATCCACCCGTGACGACTGCAACCTTACCTTCAAGCTTTCCCATGATTTCTCTTTTGCTCCGTCTTTGGTTGTTCGGGGACAACGCCCCGAGAACCTCCAAGTAGGTCCGCCGGAGTCAGGCGTTGAGTGCGGAAGCACGCACATCGGTGGTGCAAAATCGATCCGGCTGGACGACTGACGCCCAGCCGCGTCCGCCATTCGGAATTGGGCCGCGCTCGTCGACACAAGTTATGATGACCGCCCATACTGCTTACTGTACGATGCGTCAGATACGGCTTTGGAAGGCGCACCATGTGGTGCCGGATTGCACCATGATCGACTGGGATGACATTCGCTATTTTCTTGCCGTGGCGCGCGGAGGTTCAGTGCGTTCTGCCGCAGAGGGCCTCGGGGTGTATCACTCGACCGTGCTGCGACGCATCGCACAACTGGAGGAACGGCTCGGGGCGCAGATGTTCGAAAAGCTGCCTTCGGGCTACCGCCTGACGGCTGCGGGCGAGGAGGTCCTCGAACTCGCCAACCAGATGGAAGCGTCGTCGCACCAGCTGGAGACGCGCGTCTTCGGGCGCGACCAGAGCGCGCGCGGACTTCTACGGGTGACGCTGCCACCGTTTCTCGCAACACATCTGCTCATGCCGGACTTCGCCGATTTCGCGCGTATGCATCCGGACATCGAGATGGAAATCCTGCCGTCGGGCGAGGTGGCGAACCTCACCAATCGGGAGGCCGACGTGGCGATCCGCATAGTCTCCGACCGCAGGACCCTGCCGCTCAATCTTCACGGGCTGAAGGGACCGGAGCTGTTCGGCGGCGTCTACATATCCCGCGACCGACTGGCCGCGTGGCGTGCGGGCGCGCCCGATCCCATCCGGCGGATCGTCATAAATACCCGCAGAATCCCGGACTGGGCCCGCGGGGGTGAGGTTCGTACCACGGGGGTTTCATTCAGGACCCCGGACGCCGAGGCGCAGATCGTTGCGGCACGGCAAGGGATCGGAATGACGACGCTGCCGTGCTTCGTCGGAGATGCCGACCCACTACTGGTGAGGGTGCCGGGCACCGACCCGCACATGTATGGAACGCTCTGGCTTCTCACACAGGGGGAGACACGCAAGACGAAGCGCGTGCGGCTCTTCACGGAGTTCGCATCCGGCAGGCTCGCCGCGTACGCTCCGCTTCTCGCGGGGCTGTCCCTATCGCGCGACTGACGGCCGGCAGGTCGCCGTCGACGCTTGCCGTAATCCGGTCGAAAGCCGAGCTGCGATCGCTTGAAGTGGCGTCATGGCGCCTGGGACGTAACTCCGATCGAGATGAGCCAGGCCAGGATTTCGAGCACGAGAACCACCAGGCCAATCTCAAGCGCGATACGGATACGCTGGATGATGCGCCAGTTGCTGCTCATGTCCGCCTTGATCTGCAGAGCAAGCGAGCGATGGATTACGGACATGCTCGCCTTGCTGTCCTGGTCGATATACCGGGCCAGCAAATCTCCCGGATCGAATCGGAACGTGTAATTGTAATAGGGCCACAGGATGAACGCGGCGAAGCATCCGATGAGGAACAACAGGATCAGCGCCATCCAGTCCCACGGGCCGACGCCGTCTCTCAGCGCGGCCGTGCCGAGGAGCGAAGTCGCGAATGCGGCCGCGAAGATCAGATTGCCGCCTCTGGCATTCAGCGATTCGACGACCTGCTGTTGATGCTGGAGGCCACGCACGGCCTCCTGGTACACGAATGCAAGCCGCGGATCGTCATCGACGGTTTCATGAAGCTCTTTTCCTGCGGAAGAACTCATTGATGCGGCCTTGGTGATGCGGCGAGCGCCTGGGTCAACATGGCAATGAGGCTGGCGAACGCGGCGCGCTCATCCGGCGCATGATCCGGATTCAATTCCGTCAGCGCGAGCGCATGCCAGTTCGGTGCCTTCAGCAGGACAGTGAGAACCTTTCCGAGCTCAAAGAGTTCGAGCCCGGTATCGCGCGCGCCATAGCGAACGTTCTCGGCAATCGGGAAGGACGTAAACG
Source organism: Rhizobium sp. LC145 (assembly GCF_001005825.1). Lineage (GTDB taxonomy): Bacteria > Pseudomonadota > Alphaproteobacteria > Rhizobiales > Rhizobiaceae > Neorhizobium. The sequence goes on along the minus strand of NZ_LBHV01000003.1, from coordinate 301,771 downwards.
CGAGTATATCGATATCGATATGAACGAGCAGGCGATCAAACCGATGCCCCCAGGCTTTTGCCCGTTCGGCCGCGGCCGTGGGGTCCGCCTTTATTTCAGCCAGGGCAATGTGCTGAATGTCATTGGCAGCAATGGTCCTTGCCTCCGGCGCCGTGATCTCGTGAGGGCCGAAGAGCAGCACATCGGAGGGGTGCAGCATCGGCCGCCTCGATGCGAGACCGCTGAGGTCCGCGAGTGCGCCGGGCAGATCGAGCATATGCGCGATCCCCGTCCAGTCGAGAGCGCCTTCGGCGGTTTCCGGCACGTTGAGGTCCGCATCGCCATCGATGTAGATCAGTCCGACCGAGGCGCCGTCAGCCAAGGCTCCGGCAACGACCCCCAGCCCGATCGTGCAATCGCCGCCTAGGACGAGCACCGCCCCGCCATTCGCCATGGCGCGGGACACCTCACGGGACACCGCCTCCGCCGCGTCGCGAACAGCCGCCAGGTTCATCGCATTTGGGTTATCAGGATCGGGACGCCAACGAAAATGGGGTATATCGGCCAGATCGGTAACCTGCCATCCGGTCCGCTCCAAGGCCGGCACCAATCCATGACGTCGAAACGCTTCGGGCGCCTTCTCCTGGCCGGGAGCATAGGCCCCGGCGCTTGTAGGCGCTCCAATGAGGGCTAGGCGATTGCTCATGGTCCGCACCGGCCTTCTCCGGGACAAAGATTCGAGCTTGGGCGTAGTCCGCACATATATAGAGAGGGAAACCCATATTGCCCGTGAGAAATCACACGCGGAACGGAGAAGGACCCGTGCTGTTCCAAGACATTTGTAAGGATCGGCGCGATGACCTTGGACATCCCTGTGGAGAGCATGCTTCCCGGCCGACGAGGCCGTTTACCCTTCCGAGCTTTTGAGTCTACAGGAGTTTCCTTCGCCCGGCCCGTCATTTATGACAGTTTTGTGACAACCCGGACACGACCCAGAAGGAACGAAGATGCTGAGCCTGTTCAGAAAGCTTTTGCCGCGCGAGGATCGCTTCTTCGACCTCTTCGAGCAGCATGCGCGCATGGTCGTAAGCGCTGCCGAAGCTTTGAACCAGCTACTGTCCGGCACGGATATCGAGGGCAATTGCGCTCGGATCGTCAAACTCGAGGACGAGGCGGACGAGATCACCCGTCAAGTGCTGCTCGCCGTGCGCCGCAGCTTCATTACGCCCTTCGATCGAGGCGACATCAAGGATCTCATCCAGTCCATGGATGATGCCATCGATATGATGCACAAGACCGTGAAGACGATCCGGCTCTACGAGCAGACGAGCTTCGATCCCGGCATGCAGGAAATGGGCAAGGCGGTGGTCGAGGCCGCTCACCTGATCGCGGAGGCGATACCCCTGCTCGACAGGGTCGGCACCAATGCCCAGCGCCTCAGCACGATTGCCGAGGACGTGACGCGGGTGGAGGGCCGTTCCGACGATCTTCACGACCACGGCCTCAAAGACCTCTTCCATCGCTATGGGGCGACGGGCAATGCCATGGCTTATATGATCGGCAGCGAAATCTATGGTGAGCTGGAAAAGGTCGTCGACCGCTTCGAGGACGTCGCCAACGAGATCAGCGGCATCGTGATCGAGAACGTCTGATGGATGCGACGCTCGCCTTTCCCCTGCTCGTCGGCCTTATCGGCATCGCGCTCTTCTTCGATTTCCTGAACGGGCTGCATGACGCGGCGAATTCCATCGCCACCATCGTCTCGACGCGGGTGCTGAGGCCGCAATATGCGGTCTTATGGGCGGCTTTCTTCAATTTCATCGCCTTCCTGTTCTTCGGCCTGCATGTGGCAGAAACGCTCGGCACCGGTATCATCGATCCGGGCATCGTCTCGCCCCAGGTGATCTTCGCGGCGCTGATGGGCGCGATCCTCTGGAACATCATAACCTGGGTCTTCGGCATTCCCTCGAGTTCATCGCATGCGCTGATCGGCGGTCTTGTCGGTGCAGGGCTCGCCAAGGTCGGCTTCAGCTCGATCGTCTGGGCCGGCCTTCTGAAGACCGTGGCGGCGATCTTCATGTCTCCGGCGATCGGCTTTTTCCTGGCGCTGATGTTGATCCTCGCGGTCTCCTGGCTCTTCGTGCGGCAGACGCCGTTCGCGGTGGACAGCACCTTCCGGGTGCTGCAATTCGTCTCCGCCTCGATGTATTCGCTCGGACACGGCGGCAACGACGCCCAGAAGACCATGGGCATCATCGCTGTGCTCCTGTTTTCGCAAGGATATCTGGGCTCCGAATTCCACGTGCCCTTCTGGGTGGTCATCACCTGCCAGGCAGCCATGGCGCTCGGTACGCTCTTCGGCGGCTGGCGCATCGTGCACACGATGGGATCGAAGATCACCAAGCTCAATCCGATGCAGGGCTTCTGCGCCGAAACCGGCGGCGCGTTGACGCTCTTCGGCGCGACCTGGCTCGGCATTCCCGTCTCGACGACCCACACTATCACCGGTGCGATCATCGGGGTCGGCGCGGCACGGCGCGTTTCGGCAGTTCGCTGGGGGCTGGCCGGCAACATCGTCATCGCCTGGATCGTCACCCTTCCCTCCGCGGCGCTGATCTCCGCCTGCTTCTACTTCATCGCAAGCGCGTTGAGCTGACGAAGTCGCTGTTCCGGCAAGAAACGGGTTGATTTGAAGTCTCCCACGCGTGATCCTGCCGGTCATGCAAGGGAGGCCATGTCATGAGCGATAAGGCACACCATTACCATATCTTCGAAACCGCCGGCGGCTATTGCGGCATCGCCTGGAGCGAGGCCGGCATCACGCGCTTTCAGCTTCCGACGAGTAGCGCGCAATCCACCGAGCGCCTGTTGCTGCGCCGGCTTTCGGGAGGCCGCCCCAGCCGGCCGACGCCGCCGGTGGAGCAGGCCATCGCGGCAGTGAGACGCTACTTCCAGGGCGAGCAAATGGATTTCTCCGCTGTGGCGCTCGATCTCGAAGGACAGGACGAGTTCTTCCGTACCATCTATGCGGCAGCCCGGCGTGTCGGCTGGGGCCACACCACCACCTATGGCGCGCTCGCAAAAGAGATCGGCGCAGGACCGGAGGTCGCGCGCGATGTCGGCCAGGCCATGGCGAAAAATCCGGTTGCGCTCATCATTCCTTGCCATAGGGTGCTGGCGGCCGGCGGCAAAATCGGCGGCTTTTCGGCACCGGGCGGCTCCGGTGCGAAAATGCGCATGCTGGAGCTGGAAGGAGTACGGCTCGGGCCGCCGGAACCGGCACAGCAATCGCTGGGCTTCTAGCCAATCCTCGGGAGGAGTGCGGATGGCAAAATTGCGGGTGGGGATGATAGGGCTCGGCATGGGCGCGGGGCACCATGCCCGCAGCCTGAAAGACCTTTCCGACGAGATCGAATGCGTGGCGGGTTATAGTCCCACCGCAGCGCGCCGGGAGGCATTCACCGAGAAATACGGCCTGCCGGTCACCGCCGATCTCGACGGCATGTTCGCCGATCCGAGCATCGACGCGATCATGATCATCACGCCCCCCAACACGCATCTGGAACTCGTGCGACGCGCGGCGTCGGCAGGAAAGCATATTCTTCTGGAGAAGCCGCTGGATATCACGCTCGAGCGGTCCGAAGCGATCGTAGAGACAGCGCGCAATGCCGGCGTGACGCTGGGGGTAGTGCTGCAGAACCGCTTCCGTCCCGGCATACTCGCACTTGCCGAAGCCGTCGCCTCAGGCAGGCTCGGAGAGATCGTGGAGGCTTCGGCCGCGATCCGGAACTGGCGCCCGCAGAGCTATTACGATGAGCCGGGACGCGGCACGAAGGCACGTGACGGCGGCGGCGTACTCTTGACCCAAGGCATCCATACGATCGATCTTCTGCTGAGCCTTGCGGGCACCCCGAAGGAGGTCGCCTCCTTCGTGCGCACGAGCCCGATCCATAGGATGGAGACGGAGGATCTCGTAACGGCCACCTTCACTTATGCAAACGGTGCGATCGGGACGCTGAACGCCACAACTTGCGCCTATCCGGGCCTGCCTGATCGCATAGAACTGATTGGGACGAAGGGGACGGCCGTCTTTTCGGGCAACAGGCTCGAGGCCGCATTTATGGACGGCACGACGCTGAAGAAAGGGGAGGATGAGACGGGTTCCGGCAGCGGGGCCGATCCCATGGCTTTCGGGCATGGGCTGCACCGAGCACTAATAGCGGACTTCGCGTCCGCCATACGGGGAAACCGTCCGCCGAAAGTGACGGGCGAGGATGCGCTGAAGGCGCATCGCTTCATCGAGGCTATTCTTCGCGCCTCGAAATCTTGAGCCGGCACCGTTTCACCAGAGCAAAAACGGTGCGCTCACAAGCCGGGAAGGCCCGGCTGACGTCTTCAGCCGATCTTCGCGAAGGCCTTCGGGTCGATGCCGAGGGTTTCGAGATCGTGCCTCTTCGGGGTACGGCGACCTTCGACAGCAGCGGAAACAGAGACCGCAGCGCCGAAGACGGCGATGGCGCGGCCGAGGAAGCCGCCACGGACATTGTAATTCTGTACGGGCATGGAAGTTTCCTTTCTTCGTTGCCCTGTATATGTGGCCGGCGGCGGCTTTGTGCAACGCACAACTGAACAAGGGAGCCATGCAACTGCGGCATGGCCATGGCGTGCCCGGTCGGCACTTGCCTATCGAGCAGGCATGTTGCTATCCCTCTGTTGTTCACCGAGGGAGAGAAAGCGTGACGATCACCATCTACGGCATCAAGAACTGCGACACGATGAAGAAGGCGCGGAACTGGCTCGATGCGAAGGGTCTCGCCTACCGGTTTCACGACTACAAGGCCGAGGGTATCGACCGCGCCCATCTCGATAAATGGACGGAGGAAGCCGGGTGGGAGACCGTGCTCAACCGGGCCGGCACGACCTTCCGTGCATTGGATGAGGCGAAGAAGGCCGGTCTCGATCGTGAGAAGGCGATCGCACTGATGCTGGAACAGCCATCCATGATCAAGCGCCCGGTGCTGGAGGCTAGCGGCAAGCTCATCGTCGGCTTCAAGCCGGAAATTTACGAAGGCCTCTTCGCCTGATGTCCAGGTCGACCCGCGCTACGCAGGTTCTTTCCAAGGCCGGCATCGCCTTCGAGACTGTTACCTACGACTATGATCCCGATGCCGAACGGATCGGGCTGCAGGCGGCCGAAGCGATCGGTGAGGAGCCGCGCCGGGTTCTGAAGACATTGATGGCCATGGTGGACGGAAAGCCGGTCTGCGTCGTCGTGCCTTCGGACCGGGAGGTGTCGATGAAGAAGCTGGCCGCTGCCTTCGGCGGCAAGTCCGCCAGCATGATGAAGCCGGCCGACGCAGAACGCGCGACCGGCTATCACGTCGGCGGCATCAGTCCCTTCGGCCAGAAGAAGCAGGTACCGACAGCCATTGAAGTTACCGCGCTCGAAGAGACGCATGTCTATATCAATGGCGGACAGCGCGGATTGCAGGTCCGGCTCGATCCGCGAGCCGCACGCGACATCCTGAAGGCCATCGCAGCACCGCTTATTGCCGACTGAGGTTCTGCGCTTCAATTACGCCGCAAAGCGCACTAAGTTTTCCGGATCACCAAACTCGAGAGCAGGCCGATCATGAACATTCACGCCGACGTCAAGACAGCAGTCGACCCACGCAAACTGGAAAAACTGGCGGAGGTGGCCATTCAAGTCGGCCTGCAGCTGCAGCGGAACCAGGATCTCGTCATCACCGCGCCGCTGGCGGCCCTGCCGCTGGTGCGCCTCATCACCAAACACGCCTACATGGCCGGCGCCGGCCTCGTCACCACCTTCTATTCCGATGAGGAAACCACGCTTGCCCGCTACGCCCATGCTCCCGATGCGAGCTTCGACAAGGCCTCGGGATGGCTCTACGACGGCATGGCCAAGGCTTATGAAGGGGGTGCCGCGCGGCTGGCGATCGCCGGCGACAATCCGATGATGCTGGCGGGTCAGGACCCGGCCAAGGTAGCGCGCGCCAACAAGGCGAATTCCATGGCCTACAAGCCGGCGCTGGAGAAGATCTCCAACTTCGACATCAACTGGAACATCATCTCCTATCCGAACCCCTCCTGGGCGAAACAGGTGTTTCCCGAGCTTTCCGAGGAAGAGGCCGTGCGAAAGCTGGCCGACGCGATCTTCGCGGCCTCGCGCGTCGATCTGGACGATCCGGTCGCAGCCTGGAAGGAGCACAATGCAAACCTCAAGAAGCGGTCGAGCTGGCTGAATACCGAGCGCTTTGCGTCGCTGCATTTCACCGGTCCGGGTACGGACCTGATCGTCGGCCTCGCGGATGGGCACGAATGGCATGGCGGGGCCTCGACTGCCAAGAACGGCATTACCTGCAACCCGAACATCCCGACGGAAGAGGTCTTCACCACGCCGCATGCTCTGAAGGTGGAAGGTCACGTTTCGAGCACCAAGCCGCTGTCGCACCAGGGAACGCTGATCGACAACATCCAGGTGAAGTTCGAGGGCGGCCGCATCGTCGAGGCCAAAGCCTCCAAGGGCGAGGAAGTGCTGAACAAGGTGCTCGATACGGACGAGGGCGCGCGCCGGCTGGGCGAAGTGGCGCTGGTGCCGCATTCCTCACCGATCTCGAAGAGCGGCATCCTCTTCTACAACACCCTCTTCGATGAGAACGCCTCCTGCCATATCGCGCTCGGCCAATGCTATTCGAAATGCTTCCTGGACGGCGCTTCGCTGAACCAAGAGCAAATCAAGGCGCAGGGCGGCAATTCCAGCCTCATCCATATCGACTGGATGATCGGCTCCGATCAGGTCGATATCGACGGCATCCGTGCTGACGGCTCGAAAGTGCCGGTCATGCGCAAGGGCGAATGGGCCTGATCAGCTTTCGTCACGATTGACGGAATGTAGTTTATAAACTACATCCCGTCCGTGTTCGAGCTCAAACAAACGGAAATATTTCGCAAATGGCGCATGCGCCTCAAGGACGAGCGCGCACGCGCGATGATCGCTTCGCGATTGGACCGGCTGGCTTTCGGGCATGCAGGTGACGCTGCTCCGGTCGGAGACGGTATCAGCGAGTTACGGATTCACTATGGTCCTGGCTACCGCGTGTACTTCGAGCGACGTGCTGATCGTTCTTCTCTGTGGTGGCGACAAAAGCAGCCAGGCTCGGGATATCAAGCTTGCGAAGAAGCTTTCCCAGGAATGGAGTGAATGATGGCCGAGAAACTTTCAAACTACGATCCTGCCGAGGATCTCAGCTCGGATGAAGCAATCGCCATCTTCATGGCTGAAGCCTTTGAAACGGAAGATGCCGCCTATATCGCACATGCACTCGGCGTCGTTGCCCGGGCCAAGGGTATGACGCAGATCGCCAAGGATACCGGCCTCTCGCGCGAGCAACTCTACCGGTCTTTCAGTGCGACCGGCAATCCGACGCTCAAGACAACAATCGCGGTCATGAAATCACTTGGAATAGAACTCACAGCAAGGGTGCATTCCTGATATCAGGCGACAATCGAACCCCGGTCAGAAAAGGCTGCCCTGCTTCGGGGCATCATCGCCAGCCGATTCCGACTTTGATGCTCGCTTCTTAGGCTGCGGCGGGAGAGGTTTTTCCCCAGCCGCGCCCGGCTCACTGGTGATGGCGGCTATTCGGCCGTCAGCGAACTCGATCGCGACGGCAAGCCCTTCGCCGATGCCAGCGGCGCGCGTCAAGGGCTTGTCGTCCTCGCCGCGCACCACGGCATAGCCGCGATTCAGCACGTTCTTATAGGAAAGCGATTGCAAAACGCGATCCTGCGCGGTGATCGCCGACCGGCTGCGGATGAGCGTATGCGAAATCGCGGTATCCGCATGACGGGCGAGAGCGGAAAGGTGCTGCCGTTCTCTTTGCAGGTGGCCGGTCAGCCGGGCCGGGAGCGCTCCTAACGAGGCTTCGGCCCTCGCCACACGACCGCGCTCCTTCAAGAGATGGCGCTCCAGGCAGCGTTCGCTTCGCAGCAGCCGATCGGCAAGCAGTTGGCGGTGCTGGGCAAGACGGTTCGTGAGAAGTTCAAGACGCAGGCCGCTGGATGCCCTTTCGAAACTGCGGCGCTTGACCACCGTCGTCCGCTCCAAGGCGCGGCCAAGATTGGCGGCCGCCTCATCGAAGCGGCGGCGCGGCAGGGCCAGCAGCTGGTCGAGCGAAGGTAGAGCGCGGACGAGCGCACGGACGGACTGCCGACGGATATCCATCTGCCGGCTTGCGGCCCCCCGAAGCCTTGCGGCGAGGCTTGCCACCTGCGCATCCAGTTCCGCCTTCACCGGCACGGCCATTTCGGCGGCGCCCGTGGGCGTCGGCGCGCGCATATCCGCCGCGTGATCGATAAGCGTCCAATCCGTTTCGTGGCCGACCGCCGAGATCAACGGAATTTCGCTTGCCGCGGCGGCGCGCACCACGGCCTCGTCGTTGAAACTCCAGAGATCTTCGAGGCTGCCGCCACCGCGCGCGACGATCAGCACGTCCGGCCGTTTCATCGGACCGCCCGGCTCGATCGCGTTGAAGCCGCGGATCGCGGCCGCCACCTCATCGCCGGAGCCCTCCCCCTGCACTTTCACCGGCCAGACGATGACGTGCACCGGGAAGCGGTCCGAAATGCGGTGGAGGATATCGCGGATGACGGCGCCGGTCGGGGAGGTCACCACGCCGATCACACGCGGCAGATAAGGCAAACGCCGCTTGCGGTTCTGGTCGAAAAGGCCCTCGGCGGCGAGCTTGCGCCGCCTCTCCTCCAAGAGCGCCATCAGCGCGCCGGCGCCCGCCGGCTCCAGATGATCGATGACGATCTGGTATTTCGAGGAGCCGGGGAAGGTCGTCACCTTGCCGGTCGCGATCACTTCCATGCCCTCTTCCGGCCGGAACTTGATGCGCGGAAACGTGCCCTTCCAGATTACCGCATCGATACGGGCGCGGTCATCCTTAAGAGAGAAGTAAGCATGACCGGAAGAATGCTGGCCGCGATAGCCGGAAATCTCCCCGCGCACCCGCACATGGTCGAAGGCCGTCTCGACGGTCCGCTTGATCGAACCGGAGAGTTCCGAGACCGAGAATTCGGTCAGGTTAGTGGGCGAATCATTCGCAGGAAACGTGTTCATCACCCTTGTTTATCGGAAGAACGCGGCGAATTCACCAGCGGAGTGGGAAGCAGAAACCGATATCGCCTCACGCGCCGGACGAGAGGGCACACGGGGCAGATCCAGGCTCCTCTACCAGATTATGCCCGCAGTTTTTCCGGTGGTTCATGCAACTTTTTCTTAGCATCTTTCTTTAAAGGTGATGCTATTATCCCAATTGGGAGGATATGTACTTGCTACTCTTGACCGCTACAGCGATCGGCTTCTGTGCCGGATTGATGCGATCGGCCTTTGCCGTCGCATTGAGCGCGATGCTGGTCGTCCTCACCTTCGCGGCAGCCTCGATCCTCTCCGATGGTCCCTGGATCTTCGGCAATCTCTTGATCGCGATCCTCGGCTATAATCTCGGCATCATCAATCTACTTGCCGGCATGGTGCTGATCGATCGGCTGCGCTCGGCATAAGCCATTCGCCCCTACTGAGCGGGCAAAACCCGAAACAACCGGAACTCGCCTTGCCCCTCCCCGCCGATCGGCTGGAGATAGGCAGGCACCTCGCCGCGCGCGAGAGCGGCATAGAGACCGCCCGGCTTCAGTTTCATCAGGTTCTGCGTCTGCGGATCGGCGGCGCAGAAGGCGAGCAGGGTCACGCCAGCCTGATGTAAAAGTGCCTCGGCTTTCTGCGGCGTAGCAAGGCCGATATGCAATTCTGCCAGCATGCCGCCCTGGTTGCGGTGATACGGTGCTGCGAGCACCCGGTGCGGCGTATAGCGCAAGATGGAGGCGCCGCTGTTTGAGGGGGCTGCAACGACACCAGGCGGAAGCTCTGCCAGCGCCTCCATATCGGCCGCGCTGCGGCAATCGCCCACCTCGTCCGTATTGGTGCCCTGAGAGGAGAGCATCTTTATCTCGATACTGTCCACCCCTTTGACCGCGAGCGCACCGGCAAGCCCCCAGACCACAGGCACCGAGGCAAGCACCGTCAAAACATAGGGAAGCGCCAGGCTCATGTTCTCCGGATCGGCCTGTGTTTGGCGGCGAAGATCGGCGATCAGCAGGGAGAGCGGCAGAATGCTCATCAAGTTTGCGAAAAAGGCGCCGCGCACCTGGATCGCCGCCACACCCCAGGAGACGAGAAGGAGCGCGAAGAACACGAGATGGAATTCCACCCGCTCCCCCTGGGCCGCCCGGAAAAGGCAGGCGGCCATCGCAAAAAGACCCACCGCATAGAAGCCGCCGACCACGGCGGCATCCGACCTCATTTCCGAAAGCAGCGATTGCGCTTCGGTGACCGAATTCAGCCAGAGTTCCACCAGCATAGGGTCGAGGCTGCCGAGCGGATCGCCCAGGCATTCTGGCGCAACCAGCCTGGCGACGCCGAGCAGCATGATGCCGACACTTCCGATGAGGCCGAACCTCGCCGTTCGTGGCAGCCTGGCCGGCAGACACGCCAGCAGGGCTAATGAGACGCCTCCAAGCGCACTCAGCGCATAGAAGCCGAACGAGAGGCTGTCGCAGGTGACGGCCGTATACCGGGCGGGCGGGACGGTGAGGAAGAAGCATGCCGAAACGGCAAGCGCCAGCCCGAGGCCAAAAGCTCGGGCCGATGCCGCGAAGGCAGGTCCATGCCAGGCCCATTGCAGCACGACGCAAAGGCAGGCGACCGCAACGAAGGGCATGGTTTCCGCACCGATGGCGATGGCGAGGGCCGCGGCAGTGCCGGCGATCGCGTAACTCGAGATCCGCCTTTCCGGATCGGCCAGCATGGCGGCGATCCACATGGCAAGCACGAGCTGGACATTATGATGATCGATGGCGCCGGGTGCGAAACGAATGCAGGTGAGCAGGAAAATCGATCCCAGGCCGAGCGCAATATGCATCATCTGGCTACCGCCGATCCGCCGCGCGGCAATTCCCAGCGGGATCAGCAGCAGCGGCACCAATAGAAGCGGCCATATCGCGAGCGCTGCGGCTTCGGCCTCAAGGGCCGGCAGAAATAATGAGAAAAGACGGATCAGAAGCGCGATCGGCAGATCGACGAGGCGCGACCAGTGCATCGGTGTGCCGCCGGCAAGGCCGAGACGATACTGCATCAGATCGAACCAGCCCTGCCCCGCGAGGAGATCGCGCACCTGAACAAGACGCATGACATCGTCGTTGTCGCGACCGACATAGTCCTCGGCTGCCGGCAGAGCCATCAGAAGGATCAGCCCGACCGTGACGACGGAATAGGCAAGCGCCATCGACACGGGCCTTGTCGTCAGCGGTCTCCCGATCCGTTCCGCCGATCCCGCTTCAGCCATCATGCCCGCCATTTTCGTGCCCTTCCCGGAATGCGCGAAACTTAGATTTAACCTTCCCAAGAAATAGTAAAACCTGCAGCGCTGGCGGGTCCCGCGTTCCGATTTTCTTGCGTTCTCCGAGTGGAAATCATGACCGACGCCGTTTCCAGCCAGTATGACATCGCCATTCTGCTGCCCTGCTACAATGAAGCGGCAACCATCGGCACCGTCGTACGTGATTTCCGCGAGGCCTTGCCGCAGGCGCGCGTCTATGTCTACGACAACAATTCCACCGACGGCACGGCGTTGCAGGCCATGCTTGCGGGCGCCCTCGTCATGCGCGAGCGGCGACAGGGCAAGGGCCATGTGGTGCGCCGCATGTTCGCGGATATCGATGCCGACATCTACATCATGGCCGATGGCGACGGCACCTATTCGCCCCAGGATGCCGAAGAGCTTGTCCGCACGCTCATGACCGAACGGGCCGACATGGTGGTCGGAACGCGGCGGGGCGTACAGGCCGATGCCGGCAGGCAAGGGCATGCGGCGGGCAACCGGCTCTTCAATCTTCTCTACCGCTCGATCTTCGCCCGCGATTTCACCGATATCTTTTCCGGCTACCGCGCCTTTTCTCGCCGCTTCGTGAAAAGTTTCCCCGCCGTTTCAGCCGGTTTCGAGATCGAAACGGAAATCTCGGTGCATGCCTCGCGGCTGAAGCTGCCGGTGAGCGAAATCGAGCTCGACTACGGCCGCCGGCCGGAAGGCTCGCATTCGAAGCTCTCAACCTTCCGGGACGGCGCCAAAATCCTCTGGATGTTCGCCATGCTGATGAAAGAGACCCGCCCCTTCGCCTTCTTCGGCGCCATCAGCGGCGCCTTCATGGCCGCAAGCCTCGCCTTCATGGCGCCGGTGCTCCTGGCTTATTTCCAGACCGGGCTCGTGGAACGCATGCCGACATGGGTCTTCTCACTGGTACTGATGCTGATTTCCTTCCTGATCTTCACGGCCGGCCTCATCCTGGATTCCCTCTCCAGGGCACGCTCCGAACAGTTGCGCATCCACTATATGAACATATCGGAGCAATCGCAGAGACGGGAAATCGGAAGGCACTCGCCGCCTGCTGGGCACGCCAGAAAGATCGACGCCGCATGAAGCGGCTCCTCTGGTTCATGGTCGCCGGCGGCAGCGGCTTCCTCATCGACGCGGGGGTGACCCTGGCGCTGATCGCGTGGACGCCTGCCGGGCCTTACATCGCCCGTGCAATCGCGATCTTCGTTGCCATGGGCTTCACCTGGTTCTTGAACCGCAGCTACACTTTTGGCCGCTCCAGTCATTCCCTCGCTATCGAGGGCATCCGCTACTGGGCGGTCGGCATCACAGCGGCGCTGGTCAACTACGTGGTCTATTCCGCGCTTCTATATCGCGCGCCGGTACTGCAGCCGCTCGTGGCGATCGTCTTCGCCTCGCTTGCAGGAATGGCCTACAGCTTTTTCGGCTATTCGCGCTTCGTGTTCCGCAGGTAACCGGTTCAGACCTTCTCCCAGCCGTCATGGGTGCTGGCGCGATAGATCGCATCGATGAACTTCTGGTTCAGGAGCGAGCTTTCGAGCGTCACCACTTCCGCCGCCTCGCCTTTCGCCGCGCGCGCAAAGCTTTCCGCCTGCCGGCGATACTGGCGGCTGTCCTGGAAGCGGAAGATCTGGGAGACGTTGTGCTTCTGGTTGGCGAGCTCGATCTCTTCCGCGCCCCACCGGTCAGCGTTGAAGGGTGACTTCACCTCGATATAGCCCTCGGTACCGTGGAAGACCATGATCTGGCGGTTGGCGAGCTGGGTCGCGATGTAGAAGCTCATCTCGAAGTCCCCGAAGTCGGCCTTGACGCTGGAATAGATATCGGTGCCGAATTCCGGATCGCGCTCGGTCACCGCCTGTACCCGCAGGGGCTCCCTGCCGGTCGAAAAACGGGTGGTGATCGTCGGGTAGACGCCGATATCGGGAAGCGCCCCGCCACCGAGTTCCGGAATATTGCGCATATTGCCTGGATCGCGGTTGAAATAGGTAAAGGCACCCTGGACATGCCGCAGGCGTCCGATCGCGCCATCGGCGATCAATTCACGCACCTTCAGCCATACCGGCGCATAGGTGACCATGAAGGCTTCGCAGATCAGGACCTTGTAGCGATCACGCGCCTCGATCAGCCGGTCGATCTCATCGGCCTTCAACGAAATCGGCTTCTCGCAAAGCACATGCTTTCCCGCTTCGGCGGCTTTCAGCGACCATTCCACATGCTGGCTGGTCGGCAGGGGGATATAGACGGCATCGATAACGTCCGAAGCCAGCATCTCCTCATAGGACCCGAAGGCGTGCGGCACGCTGAAACGATCGGCCAGCGCTCTTGCCTTGGCAGGATCGCGGCTTGCGACCGCCGTGATCACGCAGTTTTCCGCATCCTGAATGGCGGGCATGACGAGTTCCCGCGCAATTCTGGCCGTCGACAGGATTCCGAAACGCAGCATGTCTTTCCCTCCGGGCTTGATACGGCCGCACCATATTGGCGGGCCGGCAGCGATGCAACGGCCGCGAGGCAATCAAGCCTCGTTGAAAAACCACCGATCCGCTCCAAATGAAACTGGTCAGCGGCGGAACATGCGATAATCTCCCACCATTCTTCCGCCTCACCACCCATCGCAAAAAATCTGGAGAACTCCCATGGAGCTGCGCGCACTCGGACGGACCGGCCTTTCCATCGCTCCCATCGTCTTCGGCGGCAATGTCTTCGGCTGGACCGCCGACGAGAAGACATCTTTCAACCTGCTCGATCGTTTCTTCGACGCAGGCTTCAATGCGATCGATACGGCTGATGCTTATTCGCGCTGGGTGCCGGGCCATCAGGGCGGTGAATCCGAGACGATTATCGGCAAATGGCTGAAGCGCGGCGGCATTTCCCGCGACAAGGCCGTCATCGTCACCAAGGTCGGCTCAGACATGGGTCAGGGCAAGAAGGACTTGTCCGCCAAGTGGATCATGCAGGCAGTTGAAGATTCTCTCTCTCGCCTGCAGACCGATTATATCGATCTCTACCTCTCCCATTGGCCGGACCCGGATACACCGTACGAGGAAACACTCGCCGCCTATGCGAAGCTTTTGGATCAGGGCAAGGTCCGTTCGATTGGCTGTTCCAATCTCGATGCCGGGCAGCTCAAAGACGCGCTCGAGGTTTCCGCCGCCAAGAACCTGCCGCGCTACGACGTCATTCAGCCTGAATACAATCTCTACACCCGCGACAGTTTCGAGGGGCCGTTGGCCGATCTCTGCGTGAAGGAGGATATCGGCGTCATCACCTATTTCAGCCTCGGCGCCGGATTTCTCACCGGCAAGTATCGCTCCAAGGAGGATGCGGGAGGCCGGGCGCGCGAAGGCCGTGTCTCCGGATATTTCGACGACAAGGGCATGCGCGTTCTCGCCGCGCTCGATGAAGTGGCCGTCGAGACCAATGCGGCACCCGCGAGCATCGCGCTCGCCTGGCTGATCCGCAAGCGCGGCGTCACTGCGCCGATCGCCAGCGCCACCAGCCTTTCCCAGCTCGAGACCATGATCGCCGCCGGAAATCTCGAACTTTCCGACGATCAGATGGCGCTGCTCGATGAGGCCGGGGCATAGTCCCTGCTGCCCGCTCATATTCAGAAAGAAGGACGAAGACCATGAAGACACGCAAGCTCGGATCGCAGCTCACGGTTTCAGCAGTCGGGCTCGGCTGCATGGGCATGAGCCATGCCTATGGCGGACAGGACGAGAGCGAATCCATCCGCACGCTTCACCGTGCCGTGGAACTCGGCGTCACCTTCTTCGACACGGCAGAGGTCTACGGCCCGTTCGAGAACGAGATCCTGGTTGGCAAGGCGCTGAAATCTCACCGGGATAAGGTGGTGATCGCCACGAAGTTCGGTTTCAGGATCGATACGAGCAAAACGGGCGCCAACGCGATGTCCGGCGTCGATAGCCGGCCGGAACATGTCCGCGAAGTCGCGGAGGCATCGCTCAAGCGGCTCGGCGTCGAGGTGATCGACCTCTTCTACCAGCATCGCGTCGATCCGCAGGTGCCGATCGAAGACACGGTCGGGGCCATGGCCGAGCTCGTGAAGGAGGGCAAGGTCAGAACGCTGGGATTGTCGGAAGCCGGCGCCGATATCATCCGCCGGGCGCATGCCGTTCACCCGATTTCGGCACTGCAAAGCGAATACTCGCTCTGGACCCGCGATCCGGAAGGCGAGATCCTCGATACCTGCCGCGAACTCGGCATCGGCTTCGTGCCCTTCAGCCCGCTCGGCCGAGGCTTTCTCACCGGCAAGATCCAGAAGCCGGAGGATTTCGGCGATAACGATTTCCGCCGGACGCTGCCCCGTTTCAGCGAAGAGAACATGGCTGCCAATGCCGCGCTCGTGAAAATGCTCGAGAATATGGCCGCGGCCAAGGGCGTCACGGCCGCCCAGCTCGCACTCGCCTGGGTCATCAATCAGGACGATTTCATCGTGCCGATCCCCGGAGCAAGAAAGATCGGCCATCTGGAACAGAACGTCGCGGCCGCCGAGATCAGCCTTTCGCCGGAGGAACTGAAGACGCTCGGCGACATGCTGGCGCCGGAGAAATTCGCCGGCAGACGGTATGGCGATGCAGCCATGTCACTAACGAACCGGTGATTTGCGGCTACAAATCCGGATTGACTGCTCTACATCCGCCAACGGAAACAGGAGGAAACCATGTCGGAGGAGCAGGCAATCCAGGCAGTCGTCCATCTCTATGTCGACGGGATGACCTTTGCGCATGAGGCTGCGCTTCGAAAGGCCTTCCACCCGAAGGCCTGCATCATCGGCAACTTCAGCGGAAAAGTTGAATGGCTCTCCCTCGACGAGTTCATCAGCGCCGTCGTCTCGGAGGGGGCGGCGCCGGCCGGCACGCAGCCTCCCATCGATATCGAAGCTCTCGACGTGACCGGCGACGCGGCAACCGTCAAGGTGGTGGACGAGTTCGCCGGAATGCGGTTTTCGGATTATCTCTCGCTTCTGAAGACCAATGGACGCTGGATGATCGTCAGCAAGCTCTATCACCTGCACTCCTGATCGGTGGGGGCCTCATCGGGCCAATGCGGGAAAGCCCTCGTAGAACTTCGAATGGTCGCCCTCATGATTGGCCATTCCAGGCTTCGTCAATATGCCGCGCGGCTCGGCGAAACTGCGGATGCGTCGCGCCGGCCTCTCGTGCCACTGGATGTTGACGGCCCATAGCTTCGGAAAGAAGCAGAGCGAACCGTAGGGCAGATGGTCGTGAATCCACCAGGCGAGCTTTCGCCAATCGCCCTCCTCATGATGGTGGTCGATGAGCCATGGCACGACGACGCAGGCCGTCGCACCCATGAAGCCCTGCGCATCCCGCCGGTCCCAGATGTGATCGGCCGCCGTGTTCGCATTCGAAGCGCAGTTCAGGTTATTCCTGTTGCCGAACTCGTTGACCTTAGCCGAACGATAGCCTGAGCGGAGATGCAGCCGCCCGAAGGTGGCCTGCATCGGCTCGAGCAGTTCCTCGCAGAGATGACGGCCCGCCTCGATCGCCAGATCAGGATCCTCGGGAATATTGGGTATGCCGTAGAAGCTCGATATTTCGGAAAACAGGAAATCACGGAAAAAGAAGTTCCTCGAGAGCCGGACACGGCCAAGCTCTTCCAATCCCTTCATCGATCCCGGTGAGCGCATCCTACCTCCCAAAGAAAAAGCCTGCCCCACATTCAGCAGAGCAGGCTATCTTTGGGCGGTGATTCACGCCACCCGTTTTCAGGCTCGCAGGACCCCGCCCGTCGTCTTCTCGACATTGGCGACGATCTTGGCGGTCAGAGCCTCGAAATCCTCATCCGTGAGCGTCCGCTCAGCCGGCTGAATAAGGACCTCGATCGCCACCGACTTCCGGCCTTCGCCGAGCGAGGCGCCCTCGAAGACATCGAAAACATTGACCCCGGAGATCAGCTTGCGGTCGGCACTCGATGCAGCCTTGATGATCGCGCCGGCCTCCACTTCGCTTCCCACCACGAAGGCGAAATCGCGCTTGACCACCTGGAAGGGAGAGAGCTCCAGCGGCGGCTTGGTGCGGGTCGCCTTCCTCTTCGGTTCCGGCATGGCATCGAGGAAGACCTCGAAGCCGCAGAGCGCACCGGAGACATCGAGCGCGCCGAGTGTTTTCGGATGGAACTCGCCGAAATGGCCGAGCACGACCTTCGGACCCATCTTGATCGTGCCCGAGCGGCCGGGATGGTACCATGACGGCGCACCCTTCTCGATCTGCACGTTGGCCATGGGAAGGCCGCAGGCTTCGATTACGGCAAGCACATCGGCCTTGGCATCGAAGACATCGACCGGCTTGCCGCCGCCTTTTGCATTGTTCGACCAGAGCCGGCCGGCGCCGTTGAGCGATGCCGTGCCGCGGCGAATGCCGCCGGCAACGCGACGCTGGCCTTCCGGCGTATCGGTCTCATAGGTGCCCGATACCTCGAAGATCGCCACATCGCCAAAGCCCTTGTCGGCATTGCGCTGCGCGGCCGTCAGCAGGCCGGGCAGCAGCGAGGGGCGCATATCCGACATGTCCGACGCGATCGGGTTCGCAAGCTTCAGCTCGCGCCTTCCTCCGCCGAAGAGCTTGGCCTGTTCTTCCGGAATAAAGGACCACGTGACAGCCTCGAGCATGCCGCGCGAGGCAAGCGCGCGCCGTGCCGTACGAGAGCGGATCTGCAGCGTCGTCAATATCCTGCCGTTGACCGCCGCATGGCTTTCCAGCGGCTCCGGCTTGATCTGGTCGACGCCATGGACGCGCATCACCTCTTCCACGAGATCCGCCTTGCCGTCGATATCCGGCCGCCAGGAGGGGACCTTCACCGCGACGCTCTCGCCGGTCCCCTCAACCTCGAACCCGAGACGGGTGAGAATGGAGCGGCTCTCTTCGGTGGAGACTTCGAGGCCGGTCAGCCGCTTCACTTCCGAATAGGGGAAATCAACCACCTTCGGCGTGTATCCCTTGTAGCCGACGACCTTCGCCTCCGCTGCCGTGCCGCCGCAAAGCTCCAGCACCAGCTCGGTCGTGCGCTCAAGACCCGGAACCATGTATTCCGGATCGACGCCGCGTTCGAAGCGATAGCGGGCATCGGTGATGATGCCCAGCGAGCGGCCGGACTTGGCGATGTTGATCGGATCCCAAAGCGCCGACTCGATCAGCACATCCGTAGTGTTCTCGTCGCAGCCGGAATGCTCGCCGCCCATGATGCCGCCGATGGATTCGACACCGTTGTCATCGGCGATGACCACGTTGTTGGGCGTCAGCTTGTATTCGCGGGTGTCGAGCGCCAGCACGGTCTCGCCGGCAAGCGCGCGGCGTACGGTCAGGCTTCCCTTCACCTTGGCCGCGTCGAAGACGTGCATCGGGCGGCCCTGGTCGAAGGTCATATAGTTGGTGATATCCACCAGCGCATTGATGGGGCGCAGGCCTATCGCCTTCAGGCGCTGCTGCATCCAGGCGGGGCTCGGGCCGTTCTTGACGCCGCGCACGAGGCGGAGCGCGAAACCAGGGCAAAGCCGCTCGTCATCAAGCACGATCTTGAGGCCGACCGAGGTTTCACCTTCCACGCGGAAGCTTGGCTTGGCCAATGTCTTCAGCCGCCCAAGACCGGAGGCCGCGAGATCGCGAGCGATACCATGGATCGACGTGCAATCAGGCCGGTTCGGCGTCAGATTGATCTCGATGACCGGATCATCGAGGCCCGCATAGCTCGCAAACGGCGTCCCGACCGGAGCATTCTCCGGAAGGTCGATGATGCCCTCGTGACTGTCGGAGATGTTCAGCTCCTTTTCGGAGCACATCATGCCGTGGCTTTCGACGCCGCGGATATTGCCGACGGCGAGCGTCACATCGATGCCGGGAACATAGGTGCCGGGGCGCGCAAGCGCGCCAACGAGGCCGGCACGGGCATTCGGAGCCCCGCAGACGACCTGCACGGGCTTGCCATCGCCGGCATCGACCATGAGCACCTTGAGGCGATCAGCCGACGGGTGCTTTTCCGCCGAGATCACCTTGGCGATGACGAAGGGCTTGTAGGCCGCCTTGTCATCGACATCCTCGACCTCAAGGCCGATCGCGGTCAGGCGCTCGCAGATTTCCTCGAGCGTTGCATCCGTTTCCAGGTGGTCCTTCAACCAGGAAAGCGTGAATTTCATCGGTTCATCCTCCCCGTTACGCGCTCAAGCCGCCGAACAGCGTCGGCATGTCGAGAGGGCGGAAGCCGTAGTGGTTCATCCAGCGGACATCGGCGTTGAAGAAATCACGCAGGTCCGGCATGCCGTATTTCAGCATGGCGATGCGATCGAGGCCCATGCCCCAGGCAAAGCCCTGATATTCGTCGGGATCAAGTCCGCCGGCCCTCAGAACGTTCGGATGCACCATGCCGCAGCCCAGGATTTCCATCCAGTCGCTACCCTCGCCGAACTTAACGATCGGGCCGGAGCGGTCGCACTGGATATCCACCTCGAAGCTGGGTTCGGTGAACGGAAAGAACGACGGGCGGAAGCGCATCGTCACCGACGGCACCTCGAAGAAGGATTTGCAGAACTCTTCCAGGACCCAGCGCATGTTACCCACATGCGCCTTGCGGTCCACGACCAACCCCTCGACCTGATGGAACATCGGCGAGTGGGTGGCATCGCTGTCCTGGCGGTAGGTCTTGCCGGGAATGATGATGCGGATCGGCGGTTTCTGCGCTTCCATGGTGCGGATCTGCACAGGCGAGGTGTGCGTGCGCAGCACCTTGCGCTCGCCCTTCTCATCGGGAAGGAAGAAGAAGGTGTCGTGCATCTCCCGGGCCGGATGGCCTTCGGGAAAATTCAGCGCCGTGAAATTATAATAGTCGGTCTCGACATCCGGACCTTCGGCTATCGAGAAGCCCATGTCCCCGAATATGGCGGTGATCTCATCGACGATCTGGCTGATCGGATGGATACGACCGCGCTCGGCGGGCGAAGAGCGCACCGGTAACGAGACGTCCACTGTCTCGGCCTTGAGGCGCGCGTCGATCGCCGCATCCTTCAGCACCGTCTTGCGGGTGGCGATCGCATCGGCGATCTCGTTCTTCAACTCGTTGATCGCCGCGCCGCGGTGCTGGCGCTCTTCCGGCGACATGGTTCCGAGCGTCTTCAGGAGCTCGGAAACCGAACCCTTCTTGCCGAGGGCGGCGACGCGAACCGCTTCGATCGCCGGTTCGTCGGCGGCTCCGGCGATCTCAGCCAGAAGCGAGTTTTTCAGTGTTTGCAGATCGGACATGTTCTCTTCCGTATGATGGTCGGCGAGATTATTTGGAAGTCGTGACGCTTGTCTGTCAGTGTCGTTCGTCAAACAGACATGTGTGCTGCAATGAAAAACCCGCGCCAGCCCAAACCAGCGCGGGTTTCCCAAAATCGATGAAGCTAATAAAGCCTGGGAAGCGCTGGTTAACGAACCGCGCTTTCAAACTCGTTGGCAGTGCCGGCTTCCTTGAGGTACTCGAGAGCCTTCTTGGAAGCTTCGACCAGAGCGCCGAAGGCTGCCGGTTCATGGATCGCCATGTCGGACAGAACCTTGCGGTCAACCTCGATGCCGGCCTTGTTGAGGCCGTCGATGAAGCGGCCATAGGTCAGGCCGAATTCGCGGACAGCGGCATTGATGCGCTGGATCCACAGAGCGCGGAAATTCCGCTTCTTCACCTTGCGGTCGCGGGTGGCAAACTGCCTGGAACGATCGACGGCAGCCTTTGCTGCGCGGATCGTGTTCTTGCGGCGGCCGTAGAAGCCCTTGGCTGCCTTGAGGGTCTTGGTGTGCTTGGCGCGGGAAGTTACGCCCCGTTTTACGCGTGCCATGTCATGATCTCCTTATTGATCCAATCGCTCGACTAGTCTCAGAGACCGTTCGGCAGGTAGTTCTTGATAACCTTCTTGCCATCGGGTTCGGCAAGGATCATCGTTCCGCGTGCATCGCGGATGAACTTGTTGGACCGCTTGATCATGCCGTGGCGCTTGCCAGCGGCGGCTGCAACGACTTTGCCCGTTGCGGTGACCTTGAACCGCTTCTTGGCAGCCGATTTCGTCTTCATCTTGGGCATTTTGCTACTCCGTTCTTCTAATCGAAACCAGCAGACGAGGCTAGTTTCAAGCATTTAGAACGGCCACGGCATGCCCTGCCGGACCGTTCGGACGCGCGCTTATAACCGCAGTCGGCCAAAAGCGCAATGGGAAAGAAAGCATGCGGAATACCGGTGCGAACGCCGGTCAGCCTCCCCGCAGGACGCTTGGTGCGGCGCTTATCTCGGCGCCAGCACCATCATCATCTGGCGGCCTTCGAGCTTGGGCTCGGCTTCCACCTTGGCAATTTCCTGGGTGTCGTCCTTGACCTGAAGCAGGAGCTTCATGCCGAGTTCCTGGTGGGCCATTTCACGGCCGCGGAACTTCAGCGTCACCTTGACCTTGTCGCCATCCTCGAAGAAGCGGTTCATGGCCTTCATCTTCACGTCGTAATCGTGCGTGTCGATGTTCGGGCGCATCTTGATTTCTTTGACTTCGACGATCTTCTGCTTCTTGCGGGCTTCGGCGGCCTTCTTCTGGTTCGCATATTTCAGCTTGCCGAGATCGAGGATCTTGCACACCGGCGGATCATTGTTCGGCGAGATTTCTACGAGGTCCAG
Organism: Rhizobium sp. LC145; assembly: GCF_001005825.1. Taxonomy (GTDB): domain Bacteria; phylum Pseudomonadota; class Alphaproteobacteria; order Rhizobiales; family Rhizobiaceae; genus Neorhizobium. The sequence continues at coordinate 279,647 of NZ_LBHV01000003.1, read as the reverse complement.
TCCCGCTTCCTCGGCCATGCGAAGGGCCTGGTCGGTCGGTACTGCACCGAGATTCTGGCCTTCGGCATCGATAAGCTGGACCTTGGGAACGCGAATTTCCCTATTGGAGCGCGGCCCCTCCTTGACGGGGGCATCGGCTTTGAATGGTCTGCGAATGGTCGTATTCTCCATATTGTTTCAGAACGCAAGCAACGCCTCTTGCTCGCCCGGCCTTAAGGCCGACGGCAATGTCGTGATCGCTCGCACGAAGTCAATAGCACACCGCCACAGAAAAATCACCTGCTGTCGCGCGCTGCGAATCTGTTTTATAGCGCCGGAAACTCGTTCCGAGGAGCCCGCCATGACAGACGCCACAGACATGACCATACCGAAAAGGATCATCGTCGGTTCCGGAGCGGAAGCCCGGGAGATCGCCGTTCTCCACCGGCCGGCGACCAGGAAGGGCGCGGCTGCGATCGTCTGGCTCGGCGGCTACCGCTCCGACATGTCCGGCACGAAGGCGATCGAACTCGATGCGCTGGCTGAGCGCGCTGGTCTCGCCGCGATCCGCTTCGACTATTCCGGTCACGGTGTCTCGGGAGGAGAATTCCGCGACGGCACGATCTCGCGCTGGCTCGAGGAGGCGATCGCCGTTCTTGAGGATATCAAGCCGAAACGCGTCTTTCTGGTGGGGTCGTCCATGGGCGCGTGGATCGCGCTCCGCCTGGTGCAGGAACTGAAAAAGCGCAAACGAGCGCCTGCCGTCAAAGGTATCGTGTTGATCGCACCGGCTCCGGATTTCACCGCCGAACTCATCGAACCCAACCTCACGGAAGCCGAACGCCGCTCGCTCGACGAGCGAGACTATTTCGAGGAGCATTCCGCCTACAGCCCCGAGCCCAATATCTACACCCGCGCCCTGATCGAGGACGGCCGCAAAAACCTGGTAATGACGGGCATCATCGAAACCGGCTGCCCCGTTCATATCCTGCAAGGCATGCAGGACCCCGACGTGCCCTACAAGCACGCACTGAAGCTCATGGAATTCCTGCCGGCCGACGACGTGGTGCTGACGCTCATCCGCGACGGCGACCACCGGCTCTCACGCCCCCAGGACATCGAAAAGATTCTCGCCGCGACCACGGCCCTCATTAATGAATGATGAGAAATTGAGCTGCCGCTAAAATGCAGCACTTTAACCATAATTCCGGTCCGTACGCATTAATACTTCTGTAACGATTGACTCTCTGCCCGTTCCGCTCTTTAACTTTTCGTTAAGACTTGAGGGACGGGTCCATGATGAAAGCCTTGTCGGCGCGGCATGTTGCCGTGATCCTAGCATCTCTTCTTGCGCCTACGAGCGCTGCACTTCCGGCATCGAGCGCAAGCGCCTCGATGATTACCGGCGGCAATACTTCACAGCCGATCGGTCACTACGAATTCTGCAAGCAATATCCCAGCGAGTGCAATCAGCGCAGCCGCTCGACACCGCCGGCAAAGCTGAGCGCCCGAGGCTGGGCGACGGTGCGCAGCGTCAACTCCTCGGTCAACGCCCGCTATGTCGCGATGACCGACATGGAAATGTACGGGCGCGAAGAGGTCTGGGCTTATCCGAAGGATGCCGCCGACTGCGAGGACTACGCCCTGCAGAAGCGCCGTGAGCTAATGCGCCGGGGCTTTTCGCCCGCCGACGTCCTGATAACCGTGGTGCGCAAGCCCGATGGGGAAGGCCATGCGGTTCTGACCGTGCGGACCGCCGAAGGCGATTTCGTGCTCGATAATCTCGATAACCGGGTGCGCCCCTGGTACGAGACGCCCTATACTTTCCTGAAGCGCCAGGCTTCCTTCAACAGCGGCCGCTGGGTCACCATCGAGAATGGCCGTGATGTCGTGGTCGGTGCGCTGCGATAAGCCGGTACCCGATCACCGGGAAGAAAGACCGCCTGCGATCCACCCGATCGCAGGCGTTTTTTTATGGCTGTGGGCTCGAATATGCCGCACCGGCGCCCGGCCCTTCGCTCAGGCTCAGGGCGTTCGACGCTGAAATCGATTCACTGGATCGATTTCTCCGAGCGCATCCGCGCTCGGTCGGGTCTTACCCATTCCCGATGATGATGCCGGCGGCGAGAACCAGCGAGCCGCCGAACACGACCTGGAAGACCGCGCGCATGAAAGGCGTCTCCATATAGCGGTTCTGGATGAAGGCGATCGCCCAAAGCTCGATGAAGACGACCAGCGCGGCGATTGCCGTTGCCGTCCAGAAATGCGGGATCAAATACGGTAGCGCATGGCCGAGACCGCCGATTGCAGTCATGATGCCGGACGCAAAGCCCCGTTTTACCGGAGAGCCCCGGCCGGAAATCTTGCCGTCGTCATGCGCGGCCTCGGTGAAGCCCATGGAAATTCCCGCGCCGACAGATGCCGACAGGCCGATGAGGAAGGTGGACCAGGTGTCCTGGGTGGCGAAGGCGGCGGCAAAGATCGGAGCAAGCGTCGAGACCGAGCCGTCCATCAAGCCCGCCAGGCCCGGCTGCACATAGGTGAGGACGAACTGGCGATGTGCCGCCTCGTCCTCCTCCTGCCGCACCTCTCCCGGCAGATGCTTCTCCTCCAGCATGCGGGCGATCTCCTCATGCCCCTGTTCGGCAAGCGCCAGATCCCCCAGCAGCTGCCGCGTCGAGGCATCGGATACGCGCTTTGCCGCTTCGGCGTAGAAGCGGCCGGCCTGAACCTCCATGGCCTCGGCCTGCGTACGCGCCGTTTCCAGCGGCAGATTCTTTCTCAGCCAATCCGGCTTGCGTTCGTAGAAGCCACGCACATGCTCACGCCGGATGAGCGGAATGCGCTCTCCGAAGCGGGCACGGAACATCTCGATCAGCATGTTCTTGTGCGTTTGCTCCACCTCGGCCATGTCCTCGAAGACCTTCGCCGACGCCGGATAGCCTTCCCGCAATCCGTCCGCATAGCCGAGATAGATGCGGGCATCCTCCTCTTCCGAGGCGATCGCAAGCGCCAGGATTTCCTCCTCGCTCAGGGAATCGAAAGACCGTTTGGAATTGGGCAACAGGTGGCGCAGCATGAAAACCTCTTTTAGAATAATTCTAAATTAAAGCCCTGGAACAAAAATTCAAGACAAAAGCCGCGCGCGGTGAAAGTCGGATGAAAAAATCAGCCATTCCGCAATTTCCGCAAAGAAATGACGTTTGCAGCGCAACAATTATAATTTTTTACTTGCTCGCGGCGAAACGAAGGGATTAAGAGCGGCGCATTTGGCAATCCGGGCTCTCGCAGCCAGAAAGGCTTACCCGTCATGAACCGCAGAAATTTCATTCGTCAGGCAGGTACGGCCGGCATGGGCGCCGCCGCCGCAAGCGTTCTGGCTGCCCCGGCCATCGCGCAGGAAAAACCGAAAATCACCTGGCGCTTGACTTCCTCGTTCCCGAAGAGCCTGGACATCATCTACGGTGCGGCGACGGAGATCGCCGAAAGCGTCAAGGAAGCCTCGGACGGCAATTTCGTCATCCAGAGCTTCGCGGCGGGAGAAATCGTGCCTGCGCTGCAGGCAGCCGATGCGGTGTCCGCGGGGACCGTGGAGATGGCACATACCTGCTCATATTATTATGTCGGCAAGGACCCGACCTTCGCGCTCGGCACGGCCATTCCCTTCGGCCTCAATGCGCGCCTCACCAACTCCTGGTTCTCGGTGGGCGGCGGCAACGAGCTGATTAACGAATTCCTCGCCGGTCACAATCTCTACGCCTTGCCGGCCGGCAACACCGGTGCCCAGATGGGGGGCTGGTTCCGCAAGGAGATCAATACGATCGACGACCTCAAGGGCCTGAAGATGCGCATCGCCGGCCTGACCGGCCAGGTGATGCAGAAGGTCGGCGTGACGCCGCAGCAGATCGCCGGCGGCGACGTCTACGCCGCGCTTGAAAAGGGCACGATCGACGCGACCGAGTTCGTCGGCCCCTATGACGATCATAAGCTCGGCTTCGTTAAAGTGGCAAAATACTATTACTATCCCGCCTGGTGGGAAGGTGGCCCGACGGTCCACGCCTTCTTCAATCTCGAGAAGTTCAACGCTCTTCCGAAGAGCTATCAGCGCATGCTGAAGGATGCCTGCGCCAGCGCCAACCAGAACATGCTCGCCCGCTATGACGCGCAGAACGCCACGGCTCTGAAGCAGCTCGTCGCGGAAGGCGCGGTGCTGAAGGCGTTCAATCAGGATATCCTGGACGTCTGCTACAAGGCGGCCCAGCAGACCTATGCGGAAATTTCCGCCGCCAATCCGGCCTTCAAGAAGATCTACGACCACCAGCAGGCCTTCAAGAAGGACGGTTACCTGTGGAACCAGATTGCCGAATATACTTACGACACGTTCATGATGATCCAGCAGCGCAACGGCACGCTGTGATGGGCTCTGCCATTAGCTGAGGCTTCATGTCTTCCCGCCTCCTTCCCGACCGGAAGGAGGCGTTTTTTATCCGCCCGCTCGCGATCGCCCAGCAGGCTCCGCTCTCCGGGGGGTGATTTTCCGCTCCACATTCGGATTTAAAATCATCACTTTGGCCTAGAAATATCTCGCGGCCTCAATGCCTTTGAAAAATTTAATCCGCCTTTGGCGTTGATTATCCTCCGATAAAGCTTATATTCATCAAAATCGAAGTTGTGTGCGACCTTTGTTCACGAGCCTTGGGCTTAGTCAGATTTCCTCTCAAATATCGATGCAAGCGGGCGATATACTGCCCGCCAACTCTAGCGATTGAAAGGAAATCGTTATGAATACTGGCACTGTAAAGTGGTTCAACAGCACCAAGGGTTTCGGCTTCATTCAGCCCGATGATGGAACGACGGATGTTTTCGTTCACATTTCGGCTGTCGAGCGCGCCGGCATGTCCTCCCTGAAGGACGGTCAGAAGATCTCTTACGAGATCGTTCGCGATCGTAAATCCGGCAAGAGCTCGGCTGACAATCTGCGGGCTGAATAATGTCGTTCGCCTCCGCTGACCACGGATGTACTGGCAGCGAGCGCTTGAACGATAGGAAGAGGTCGGGGTAACGCCCGGCCTTTTTGTTTTGCACCGGCGTCAGCCGGGATCCCAAGGAGAAGACGATGAAGGCAAATCTCCATGCCGTCGATGATGTCATCGTGCTGAAGGCGAGCCTGATGCGGACAGCCAATGGCGACCGCACCTGCCGGATCGTCGGCCTTCTTCCGGCTGCCGACAGCGGAGAGCGGCAGTATCGCGTTCGCTTCGGCAACGAAAACTTCGAACGGCGGATTCTGGCGAGCGACATCGACACGACGGCAACGACGACGCTCGCCGAGAAGGAGGAAACCTCCTCCACGACCACGGGTGGCCCATGGCTGAGGCCGGGAAGCATCCGTGTGAGCAAGTAAGTAAACCTCTTGATGGACGAGGGATCGGTAATCCCCCGATGGAAAGGATAAAGTTTGCAAGTTCTTGTCAGAGACAACAATGTCGAGCAGGCACTTCGTGTGCTGAAGAAGAAGATGCAGCGTGAGGGCATCTTCCGCGAGATGAAGGCGCGCAGCGCTTATGAAAAGCCGTCCGAGAAGCGTGTGCGTGAAAAGGCGGAAGCCGTGCGGCGCTATCGAAAGCTCGCCCGCAAGAAGGCACAGCGCGAAGGCTTGCTGCCCGCACCGAAGAAAGCTGTTCGCGCTCGCTAATCTTCCAGCTTCTCGCCCGGACATCACACCAGGAAGGAAGACATCATGACCGCCACCAAGGACGAATTCTTCAATCCCGCCAAGCTTTCCGCGCGCGACAAGGCAGCCGCCACAGACAGTACGGCCCGGGCCATCATTGCCGCGGAAGATTCGCAGCGGCAGAAGAAGACGGAGAAGCTGAGACTGCTTCGGCTCGAACGCGAAGCCGCGCAGTCTTCCGATGCTCCGGCTCGGCCAAAAGGGCGAAAAGCACCTGTGAGCCACTGAATTCGAAAGCCTGGAGACGCTCCAGGCTTTCTTCTTTCTATGGGTTTGCCGCTCAGGCCGGTTGGAGCCTCTGCGGACGCGGCAACGGCGGGAAGGCGAGCGCGATCGCTACCGCACCGAGCCCCACAAGGGCGGAGCCGATAAAGAGCCAATTGTAGTTCGCAAAATTATCGAAAGCCCAACCGCCCGCAAGCGGCCCGAAGGCCATGCCGATGCTCGACAGCATCGTGGCGGCCCCCAGCACCGTACCCAATATGCGGGCTGCAAAATATTCCCCCGCCAGCACGGCATAGAGCGGCATCACCCCACCATAGGTGCCCCCGAAAATCACCGCCAACACGTAGAACTGCGTCAGTTCGCTGACCATCGTATAGGCAGCGATGACGGCAGCCTGAATCAACAGCCCGGTGATCAGAACCGGCTTCACGCCGAGCTTGTCGGCAAGAAGGCCGAAGAGCACGCGGCCGCCGAGGCCCGCCGCACCCTCCACGCTGTAGATGCTGACGGCAGCCATCGGCCCTATGCCACAGAACATGGCGTAGCTCACCATATGAAAGATGGGGCCGGAGTGAGCTGCGCAACAGGCAAAGAAGGTAAAGCCAAGGACCAGGAATTGCGGTGAGCGCAACACCCGCGACAGCGACATGCCTTCCGTCTGGGCGATCGGCCGGGCGGCTGCATTTTCCGCAACGGCCGCGGGTGGGTTGCGCACGAACATTGCGGCGGGCAGCAGCAGAACCCAAGCGCCGATACCGATCAGAAGCATGGCGACGCGCCAGTCGTCATAAGCGCTGATCAGCCAGCGGGCGAAGGGTGAGACGGTCATGGGCGCCATGCCCATGCCGGCGGAAACGAGCGATACCGCGAGGCTTCGATGCTCATCGAACCAGGACATCGTGATCGCGATCATCGGCGCGAAGAAAGCACTCGCCGAAAGCCCCACGAGAACACCGTAGGTAAGCTGGAAAGCCAGCAGGCTCTCGGCCCGGCTCGCCAGCACGAGCGCCAGTCCAAGCAGCACCGAGCCGATCAGCACGACGATGCGCGCGCCGAAACGGTCGCTCATCGCGCCCCAGAAAAACCCTCCCAACCCCATGACGATGAAGTTCAGCGTCATGGCACTCGAAATTCCGGCCCGGGACCACTGCGTATCCGTGGCGACCGGTTCAAGAAAAATGGCCAGCGAAAACATCGTGCCGACGGCCACGCAACCCATCAGCGCGCCGGCGGCGACAATGACCCAGCGATAAGACATACTCATGCCTGCTCTCCCATTGTGACGGAACCTTCGGCAACGGGGGCTTTTCTTTCCGCCTCCCGTTGCCGCTCGTCCTTCAGGACGTTTGACGGGACAGCATTCCGACAGTGCGTTTTATATTTTTGACGAAAACCTAAAGAAGGGAGGTACCGAACCACGGGACTGGAAGCCCGGCCGACATCTCAAGAGCATGTGAGGCCGCTTGAAACTAAGCTATCCTGATCCTCTCCGAGGGAGTAGCGAGGCATTGCCATTGAATGAAAAATCGCTGATCGCCGCCCGGGATCGGCTGCTTGACACCGCGGTGCGGTTCTTCTCCAGGGATCCGGCCATCATCGGAATATTTCTCGGCGGGTCGCTAGCCGCGGGGAGCGCAGATGCATTTTCCGACATCGACCTGAGGATCGTCGTGAAGCCTGATCGTCATAAGCATTATGTCGATCGGCGTCGGGAATTTCCAAAGTCTTGGCCCGGCTTCCTGTTCAACGAGTGGATGCCTGGCGCCCAGCATTGCGTCTCGCATTTTCAGCCGTTCGGGAAGATCGATATTTTCTACTACGATGCCCGCGCATTGAACCCTTCACCCTGGTATCGACTGCCGATCAGGATATTGCTCGACCCCGAGGGGATTGTTGCGGAACTCTTGGAGCGTTCGCAGGGCTTGCCCTTCAGCGTTTCCGAGGATGATCTCGATTTTTCGATCAGCAAGGGGTTGGCGGCCGCCCACGAGACCTATCGGCGCGCCGAGCGCGGCGAGCTGTTCTATGCTCACTCGCTGCTCGACGAGCTGCGCCAGCACATCATGCACGCTGACGATTGGCTTCACGACCGGACGTCTGAAACCACCGTAATGGCGAAGTTCGAACGGCGCGCAAGCCCTGCAGTTCTCGCGGCGCTCAAATCGTCCTACGTCCCTTGCGAGGCGGAGGCGATTTTGACCGCGCTCCGGCTATTGGCAGGGATTTATCGGGCCCAGCTCATGGAACTGCACGGCAAGTTCGATATGTCCCGCGCGCTCGCCTCGGACCTCGAAGCATTGGATATCGTTTTGTCGCAGAACTCCTAGGTTCAAGGCTCGCGGGTTCGAACGGCTGGTGACGTCAGTTGCTGCCGTCGTTCGGCCGCGGCTTGCCGACATTGACATTGGTCGAGACCGTCTTGCCGTCCGGCGCCTGGCCGTAATAGGTACCGCCCAGATGACCGCCGGCGCTGGTGTTCTTCACCTGCCGCTCGGCCCGTTTCACGGCTTCACGCACGTCGCTCTTGCTCATATCTGCCTCCAGTTTCAGATTGATGACAAAGGTTTAACCGAAGAGGCGCCGATAGGTTCCTCATCGAAACGTCGCGGAATGAAGCTGCCTCTTCGCGCTTGACGAAAGGATTCCCATTTCATATTTGGAAACGATCATTTCCTAATTCTTCTTTGTTCGAGTCCTCCATGACCAACACCTCCACCTCCATTCCCGCACCTCGGCTGCCCGGACGCCCCCGCGAATTCGAGATGGAGGAAGCGCTGGATAAGGCGATCATCGTCTTTTCCGAACGCGGCTATCACGCCGCTTCGGTATCGGAACTCACCGAGGCCATGGGGCTGACGGCCGGCAGCCTCTACAAGGCGTTCGGAGACAAGATGGCGATCTTTCTCGCCGCCTTCGATCGCTACAAACAGGTGAGAAACGGGCTTCTGGAACAGGAGCTTGCCGAAGGCAGCAGCGGCCGCGACAAGGTGTTCCGCATGCTGCGCTTCTATGCGGAAGCCTCTCATGGGGAGTACGGCCGGCGCGGTTGCCTGGTGGTAGGTACCGCGATCGAACTAGCAATCCTCGATGCGGAAGCCGCCGAGCGCGTCAACCGCTCGATGGCCCGTAGCGAGGCGCTGTTTAAAGCCATGATCCGCGAAGGCCAGGCCGACGGCTCCATTCGCGCCTCGCTGGACCCGGATGCCGCCGCCCGCCTTCTGCTCTCCATCACACAGGGACTGAGGGTGCTCGGAAAGGCGGGAACAGACCGTGACCGCGCTCTTTCCGTGGCCGAAACGGCCATGAACCTTCTCGATTGATTTCAACCTATTCCTTCCTCCCCCGATCCTTCCTCCTAAGGAGCTTTTCATGACAAGCAATTCGGCAACGATGGCCCCGCCGGCCACCTCCGCCATGTCGGCCGGCATGACCTTTCTCATGGCGGCGGCCTGCGGCCTCATCGCCGCAAATCTCTATTATGCTCAGCCGCTCGCCGGTCCGATCGCCGCCTCGATCGGCCTGCCCGTCCATGCGACCGGTTTCATCGTGACACTGACCCAGATCGGTTATGGGCTCGGCCTGCTGCTGATCGTGCCGCTTGGCGACCTCCTCGAAAACCGAAGATTGATCCTGACGATGATCGGGATCGTGACGATTGCGCTTCTGGCCGCCGGCATCTCCTCCACGCCGCTGCCCTTCCTCGCTGCCTCGCTGGCGATCGGCCTCGCCTCCACGGCCGTGCAGATGATCGTTCCCTTCGCCGCCAATCTGGCGCCGGATGCCATGCGGGGCCGGGTCGTGGGCAATGTCATGAGCGGCCTCATGGTCGGCATCATGATGGCCCGTCCGGTCGCGAGCTTCATCGCCCGCTTCTCTTCCTGGCATACAGTCTTCTTCATTTCAGCGGCGGTCATGGTCCTGCTCGGTCTCGTGCTGGCCGCCAGGCTGCCGAAACGGATGCCGCAGACGAAGCTCAGCTACGGAGGTCTTCTGGCTTCAATGGGCGAACTTGCCGCCACACAGCCGATCCTGCGTCGCCGAGCCGCCTATCAGGCCTGCCAGTTCGCAGCTTTCAGCCTGTTCTGGACCGTCACCCCGCTGCTGCTTGCCGGCCCGGCCTTCAATCTCACTCAGGCGGGAATTGCGCTTTTTGCACTTGCCGGCGTTGCAGGCGCCATCGCTTCACCGATTGCGGGACGACTGGCCGATCGAGATCTCGGCACGCCGGCGACAGCCTTTGGTATCGCCGCGGTCGCGACCGCCTTCCTCATCACGCATATCGCTCCCGAAGGTTCCACTTTGGCGCTCGCTCTGCTGACTGCCGCCGCGATCCTCCTCGATTTCGGCGTCACCATGACGCTGGTGATCGGCCAAAGGGCGATCTACGGGATCGGCGCCGAGCTTCGCAGCCGGCTGAACGGCATCTTCATGGCGACCTTCTTCTGTGGCGGAGCGATCGGCTCGGCGGTCGGCGCCTGGGCTTTTGCGGAAGGCGACTGGCTTCTCGCCTCCTCCATAGGGCTTGCGCTGCCCGTCATCGCTCTTGTCTACTTCCTGACGGAACGGCGCTGAACATTCCGGCCGAGCATAGCTGCGTGGGATCGCAAATCAGAAGGAAAACAGATGGATTACGAGGTGCGGGAGGCTCCCGAAGCCGGCATCGAAATCGAGAGCTACCTGTTGCGCGATTTGCGTTCCCTCCTTCCGCAAGGGGAGAACATTTCCGTCACCTATGCCGTCCGGGATGACAAAGGCACGCTGGTTGCGGGCATTTCCGGAGCCACATCTTATGGCTGGCTGCTGGTGAAGGTCCTATGGGTTCATGAAGACCATCGGGGCCAGGGATTGGGAGCGCGGCTGCTCGCCATCGCCGAGAACAAAGCACGCGAGCTCGGCTGCCATGCCGCATGGCTGGACACTTCCAATCCCGCCGCCGAGACCTTTTATCGTCGACATGGCTATAGCCTGTTCGGAGAGCTCGAAAACGGCGAAGGCGAGCTGCCCGAACACCACCGCCGCGCCTTCATGCGGAAGCGGTTCTAGGGCGACGCGCAAGCAAGGCCAATCCCCAGCCGGTCAGCAGAAGGCAGATACCGCTCGCCACTGTCCGGACGACATTCCAGAATTGCCAAGGCTGCGAATACTCCTGCCATATTCGCGCTGCCTCTGAACGATCCGCCGGCGTGTTTGCAGCCGCCAGAGCCTCGTTCATCGGAACGTTGACGCTCAGGGTGAGGACTTGCCCTCCAACGAGATAGACGCAGGCGGCCAACGCGAAAACCGCCGCTGCGCCGCGCAGACCTTTCACGAAAGCCAGCAAGGCGGTCAGGAGGAGTACAGGGCTGGTTCCAAAGAAGGCCGGCGCGAACACTGCGTTGCGCACCGAGGCATTCATTGCCTTCATCGCCTCCATGGCCACTACGGGATCGGCCGCATCGAGGCCCCACATCGTGGAACATACCCAGGCATAGAAAAATCCGAAGATCGCACCGCTCAACATGAGCGACAATCCGGCAAAAATGAAAAGCAGCGACATCATGCCAAGCCTCCCACCGAAACATTGAAGAGCTGGCATGAAATGCGGCGCTTTCCAAGTGAAAGTAGTATGAAGGCCATACGCAGCCGCTGTGCTGCCTGGCAGAACGGTCCGGATCGTGTTCGGGGACGTGCTCGAACGTGATCGAGGTCGAGAAGGCCGCGGCTTTTGCGGAATATCCCGCCATCGCTTCTCAACCATGACGAGGTTCTCATGCGGTCGATTTTTTCTGTTCTCATAGCATTGCTGGCCAGCGCTGCTGCCAGCTCCCCAGCCCTTGCAACCGAACCAGTGGGCGTCCGGAAGCTCAGCGTGGTTTCGCCCGATCACGGCAGGGCGCTTGCCGTGACCGTCTGGTATCCATCGAAAGGCGACGGCGCACCCGTGCTTGTCGGCGACAGCCGGGTTTTCGAGGGATCGCCGGCATCGAAAAATGCCTCCGCTGGAAACGGCCGCTTTCCCCTGGTGCTGCTCTCGCATGGCTCCGGCTCCCGCGCGGAAGGCATGGCATGGATCGCCACGAAGCTTGCCGAGGCGGGCTTCATCGTTGCCGGCCCCAACCATCCCGGCACCACGGGCGGCGATTCCACGCCGGCCGCCACGCCTAGAATATGGGAACGCACGCAGGACATCTCGGATATCATCACCGCAATGACCCGCGACGACCGCTGGAAAACGCTGATCGACAAGGAGCGTATCGGGGTTCTCGGGTTTTCGCTCGGCGGCGCCACCGCGATGGAGCTTGCCGGGGCACGCGCCGATCTCGACGCCTATATCCGCTATTGCGACGACCAACCGTCGATGATGGATTGCCGCTGGTTCCGGGGAGGGCGCGGCTTCGCCGACGGAGAGGAGGTCGAGGTCGACGAATTCGATCTCCACAGCCTGGACAAGTCCCACTTCGAACAATCGAACCGCGATCCGCGCATCGTTTCGGCGGTCATCATCGATCCCGGTCTTGCCACAGTCTTCAAGCCAGAAAGCGTGAAGGCCATCGATATCCCGCTGACCCTCGTCAATCTCGGCAGCGCCGGCCATATCCCGGTCGCGGTGCTTTCGGATGTCCTGGCGAAACAGGCGCCGACCGCCACCTACGCGCAGGTGGCCGATTCCGACCATTTCAGCTTTCTGCCCGTCTGCAAGACGGGTGCGGCCGAGTTCCTGAAATCCGTCGGCGAGCCAGACCCGATCTGTGAAAACACAGGCCGACGGCGGGCCGATATTCACGAGGAACTCACCAGTCTCATAAGGCAGGCTTTCGAGCGAACGCTCAAACCCGGAAACTGAAGAAGCAGTGCGTCAGGCAAGCCGCTTGTAGAACAGGGTCGTGCCGCAGAAACCGCCCTGCGGCCACATGGCATAATTGGGAATGACGCCGACACGTTCCCAGCCGAAGCGCGGATAGATCCTTTCCGCATCACTGCCGGTCGCCGTGTCCAATACCAAGAGCGAGCGGCCGCGTCGCGCGGCCTCCACCTCCACTGCCTCCATCAGCAATCGCGACAATCCGAGACCACGAGCCGAGCGATGCACGAGGAGCTTCATGAGATCGCCGCGGTGAGGCTGGTTCGGTTTCGAAGCCAGGCCAACCTGCACTGTGCCGACGATGCGGCCCTCCACCTCGGCAACAGCGAGGATCGTGGCACCCCGCTCGACGCTCTCAGCAACCTCCGTCCAATAGGGCGTGGCGTCGGCAGGCGAGAAGGGCAGCATGAAGCCCAAGGAAGCGCCCCCATGGATACAATCCGAAAGGACTTCGCCAAGGTCGGAAACCGCTGCGCGGGCTTCTTCGGCATTGAGGATACGAACGGTCGTCATTTGAAATTCTCTCGGTAATGTTTCACCGGCCGCGATCGAGGATCACCGCGTAACGGGCCGGTTTGTCGGAGGGATTGTAGAAGTCGAACGCGTCGCCGATATCCATGTAGAGGCAGTCGCCGGGATAAAGCCTATGCACAGTCTCGCCGATGATCATTTCGAGCGCGCCCTCGAAGAGCCAGACATGCTGCGTCATCACCCGGCTTTCCTCGCGCGGCGGAAAGCTGACGCGGGCACGGGGCGGAAATTCCACCTCGACGATATCGACCCGGCTCGGGGTGCCTGGCGGAGAGACGGACCGGCGCAAATAGCCGGTATGCGGATCACGCCAGAGCTTCTGATCCGCCCTGCGGACGAGGGGCGAACCTGCCGCCTCGTCATCGGCAAAGAAGGCTGAGAGCGAAAGGCCCAATGCTTCGCAAAGTCTTGCCAGCAAGGCGGCCGTCGGGCTCGCCTCCGCCCTCTCGATGCGCGAAATCATCGCACGACTGACACCGGAGCGCTGAGATAGCTCATCGAGTGTCAGGTCATGCCGGTTGCGCAGCGCCCTTATGCGCTCGCCCATCGATCTGTCGAAGCCGTCATCCATCGAATCCATTATTTGAGATTTGCATTCCCCTATAATGGAGTCAAGCCAAACCAGCGCGATGTCTCCCGGTTAACGCAATGTCTTCCGGTTACGGCGTTTCTCGCATCCATGACTGCGCCAAGGGCACATCCTTATCGGAAAGCATATGGCCGGCCTCGATGAAATGGCTGGTGAGCACCGTGCCGCTCTTCTTAAACCAGTGCTCCAACCGGCGGCCTCCCGGCGCGGAGAGATCCTGCCTGCCGTTGACCATCAACACCGATGCATCGGCCAGATCGACCTTTGGGGCTTCATCAAGGACCAGCATGCCCCGGAACAGCACGGCGCGGCGAATAACATCCGGATGAAGCGCCATGAAGGCAGCGATGAAGTTGGCGCCGTTCGATAGGCCCATGAAGGTGAGCCGCTCCGGATCAAGCCTGTAACCGCCGATCGCGCCCTCGATGAAAGCCGCGAACGCGTCCGCCTCGGCACGGATATCCTGCTGATCGAAGCTCGTTGCCGAGAACCGCCTGAACCAACGCGCCGCGCCCTCTTCGGTTGCCCGCCCCCGAACGCCAAGAAGTGTAGCACGTGGGGCGATCCTATGAGCGAGCGGCATCAAGTCCGCTTCGCTGCCGCCGCTACCATGCAGCAGCACGATGGTCTCTTCCCCCGGCTCCTCGGGCACGAAGAAGCGATGAACGAATGGCAGGTCGCGACGCGGCATGCGCGGCTCCCCAGGCATGGAAAACTGCGGCAACAGCACCCGCAGATCCTGCGCGCGCTCCTCGTTGCCCGGCGGGACGAAGAGCCTTTCACCGAGATGCCCCGGCTCCTCGTCGAGCGCAAAGCCCGGCCCCTCCGTTGCGAGTTCGATCAGGGCGCCGCCCGGCTCCCGCACATAGAGCGAGGTGAAATACTTCCGGTCATGGAAATTCGTGGGCGAGGCATTACGTTTCGAAAGCTCCGCCTTCGCGGCACGCACGGCGGCAATGTCCGCCGCACGAAACGCCACGTGATCGGCCGTGCCGGTCCCAGGAATACCGGGTACATAGCCCGAGGCGTCACGGACATCGACGGAATCGGTCTCGGAGACTAGCCGCTGCACCGCGCCGGCAACCGACCCCGGCTTGTAGCCGAAACGCTGTATGAAAGCGGCAGTCTCTTCGGGCGTCTCGGTGAGAATCGTCACGGCCCGCAGCCGCAGCACGGCGAGGTCGTGGCCGCTATCTGCAAAAGCCGCGTCTCCGACGCCAACCAGCTTGACGATGACTCCATCGGGATCCTTCAGCCGCAGCACCGTTTCGCCGAACTCGTGCATCGGCCCCTCGACGGGTACCCGGTGCGTGATCGCCCGCGTCAGCCATTCGCCGATCGAACCCTGCGCCACCGTGAACGCGATCTCCGAAATCTGCCCGTTGCCGACCCGACCTGGTGCGCCGTCCTCCCAGACAAGGAAGGTGACGAGCGTTCCCGGCGACGCGTTTTCGTCGCCGTAGAAGAGGTGCAGTTGCTCGGCATCTTCGAAGCCGCCGGTACGCTTCACGAGGTTGAGCCCGAGGAAGCCGACATAGAAATCGACATTATCCTGCACCCGCCGCGTGATCAGCGTTACATGGTGGATGCCAGTGGCGGAAGTCGTCTGCTGGTCGTCGTTCATGAGAAGGCTCTCGGGCGGCGTGGGGAGCAAGTTACACCGGCTTCCGTCATCGATGGGCAAAGGTCAAGCAGCCCGCAGCAAATTGATCGGGTCGATTTGCCCGGCAAAGCCGCCAATTTATCGCAAATGCCGCGAAGTTCCGGCTAGGCGCGGCCCTTGACCGCTGCTATATGCGCGAGCCATGAGCACCACTTCGCGCACGCCCCTCGACCATATCCGCAACTTCTCGATCGTGGCCCATATCGACCACGGCAAGTCGACCCTTGCTGACCGGCTGATCCAGTCCACTGGCGGCCTCGCCGAACGCGAGATGTCGGAACAGGTGCTGGATTCGATGGATATCGAGCGCGAGCGCGGCATCACCATCAAGGCCCAGACCGTGCGCCTGCACTACAAGGCGCAGAACGGCGAGACCTATATCCTGAACCTCATCGACACACCCGGCCATGTGGACTTCGCCTATGAAGTCTCGCGCTCGCTCTCGGCATGCGAAGGCTCGCTGCTCGTGGTCGACGCCTCCCAGGGCGTGGAGGCCCAGACGCTCGCCAACGTCTACCAGGCGATCGACAACAACCACGAGCTCGTCACCGTGCTCAACAAGATCGACCTGCCGGCCGCCGAACCCGACCGCATCAGGGAGCAGATCGAGGAAGTGATCGGCATCGACGCCTCCGACGCGGTGCTGATCTCGGCCAAGACCGGCCTCGGCATTCCCGACGTGCTGGAAGCCATCGTCCATAAGCTGCCTCCACCCAAGAGCGAGATCGGCGAAAAGGGTCCGCTCAAGGCGCTGCTGGTCGACAGCTGGTACGACACCTATCTCGGCGTCATGGTTCTGGTGCGGGTCATCGACGGTGTGCTGACCAAGGGCATGACCATCCGCATGATGGGCACGGACGCCAAATACCAGGTCGAGCGCGTCGGCGTGCTGACGCCGAAGATGCTGGCCGTGGACAGTCTCGGCCCCGGCGAGATCGGCTTCATCACCGGCTCAATCAAGGAAGTGGCCGATACCCGCGTCGGCGATACGATCACCGAGGACAAGCGTCCGACGGCGACCGCCCTGCCGGGCTTCAAGCCGGCCCAGCCGGTGGTATTCTGCGGCCTCTTCCCGGTCGACGCGGCCGATTTCGAGGATCTGCGCGCGGCGATGGGCAAGCTTCGCCTCAACGATGCCAGCTTCTCATTCGAAATGGAGAGCTCGGCCGCCCTCGGCTTCGGCTTCCGCTGCGGCTTCCTCGGCCTGCTGCACCTAGAAATCATCCAGGAGCGGCTGGAGCGCGAGTTCAACCTCGATCTCATCGCCACCGCTCCCTCGGTCGTCTACAAGCTGACGATGACGGACGGATCGGAACGCGAGCTGCACAACCCGGCCGACATGCCTGATGTCGTCAAGATCTCGGAAATCCGTGAACCGTGGATCAAGGCGACGATCCTGACCCCGGACGATTATCTTGGCGGCATCCTGAAGCTTTGCCAGGATCGGCGCGGCATCCAGACCGAGCTCACCTATGTGGGCAAGCGCGCCATGCTCACTTACGAGCTGCCGCTCAACGAAGTCGTGTTCGATTTCTATGACCGCCTGAAGTCCATATCGAAGGGCTATGCATCGTTCGATTATCACCTGCACGGCTATCGCGAGGGCAACCTCGTAAAGATGTCGATCATGGTGAATGGCGAGCCGGTCGATGCGCTGTCGATGCTGGTCCATCGCTCGGCTGCCGAAAAGCGCGGCCGCGACATGTGCGAGAAGCTGAAGGACCTGATCCCGCGGCACATGTTCAAGATCCCGATCCAGGCGGCGATTGGCGGCAACGTCATCGCCCGCGAGACGATCTCGGCCATGCGCAAGGACGTGACCGCCAAGTGCTACGGCGGCGACGCCACGCGCAAGCGCAAGCTGCTCGACAAGCAGAAGGAAGGCAAGAAGCGCATGCGGCAGTTCGGCAAGGTCGACATTCCGCAGGAAGCCTTCATCGCAGCGTTGAAGATGAAGGACGAGTAAGTTTCGGGCAGCAGTCGCGGTGATGTGCTGGTAATATCAGCTCGCCTTGCGATGGCGGGGGCGGGCTGCCTTCGCCGACTTGCGGAAATCCTGAACCGGCGCCGGATGGCCGACGTGATAGCCCTGCGCGTAGTCGATGCGCAGCTCGCGAACCAGTGCCAACTGGCCTTCGGTCTCGACACCTTCGACGAGAATCTTCGGGCCGCGGTTGCGGACGAGATCGACAATATCCTGAAGCATCGCCCTGCCCCGAGGCGCGGAGCCGTCATGCAGGAAGGAGCGATCGATCTTTACGATATCGAACTCGATCAGCCGTAACCAAGACAATCCTGCAAAGCCGGTGCCGAAGTCATCGAGCCATATCTGGATTCCCAGCGTTTTCAGATCGCTGATGCAGCGCAGCACGTCGGAATGCATCTCCATCTCGAGACCTTCGGTAATCTCCAGTGCGAGCCTGCTGCCGGAGACCCCCGTTTCATAGAGAATGGCTGCCACGCTCGCGGCGAAGCCCGGCATCTTGAGCTGGATCGGCGAGACATTGACGCTTGCCACTTCCACATGATTTTCCGCAAGGAGATCAAGACAAACCGTCCGTATGACCCAGCGGCCGAGGTCTGTGATCAGGCCGGTTCGCTCGGCAATCGGTATGAAAAGGCTTGGCGGAACGGCAACGCCATCGAGCGTCTTGAGGCGCATAAGGGCCTCGACCGCATCGCGCCTTCCTGAAACCATGTCCTCGATCGGCTGATAGACGAGCGACACCAGCCCCTGGTCGACTGCGATTTTCAAAAGCGCCGCAATGTTCTCGGTTTCATCGCTGTTATTGGGATCGTTCGGATCGAACAAGCGCACGCAGTTGCGACCGCTCGCCTTGGCGCTGTAAAGCGCCCGGTCAGCCTCATGGATGATCTTCTCGAGCTTCGCTCCCGCCTGATCCCTGGTGAAGGCCGCGCCGACGCTCACTGTCACGACCGAGGTGCCATCGCGCCGCTCCTTGTGATGAACCCTCAATTGCTCGACGGTGAAGCGGATTCCCTCGGCAAGCGCGGCGACCTCCTCCCTGCTGTCGATCTGCGCGAGCACGATGAACTCCTCGCCGCCGTAACGACCGATCGAGCCGCCATAAGGTTCGATCGCCTGTTTTATCGTGGTGGCGACATCGACCAGGCAGCGATCGCCCTCTTGATGGCCATAACCATCATTGTACTTCTTGAAGAAGTCCACATCGACCAGGATGGCGGCAAAGCCGCGGCCATTGCCCTGCCACTCATTCCAGTAATACCGGAGCCGCTGATCCACCGCGCGGCGATTTTCCAGACCCGTCAGGTAATCGGTATTCGACATCCTGAGCAGAGCTTCACCTCTTTCATTGGCCTCTCTCTGCTGCGTCTTCGCCTCCAGCGCATTCAGGAACACGTTGTAGCGTTCCTCATTCAGCTTCCAGTTCACGTAGGAGGTGAAGATGAAGCAGGAGACATAGAACGTGCCGAAGGCAAATGCGTAATTATCCGACGGCCAGAACGCCGGCAGGGATGCCAGGAAGATGGCCAGCACGGCGCCCGAGGTTGCCACGGAAAGGCTGAACCTGAAGCTGAAGAACAGGTTCGCGCCCATCATGAAGATGGCGCCGAATATCATGTAATAGGAGAGGCTTTCCGTATAGGCGGTTTGAAGCGTCGGCAGGACCCAGGCGGCATATCCCATGACGAGGGCCACCGCGCAGGTGCGGTTGAGCCAGGTTATACCGACGCCGAACCGGACCTGCGCCTCGATCACTGCGAGAGCGAGACCTCCAACCATCAGGCGCGTGGCAACGGTGTAGATAGCGACATCGGGGGTCAACACGATGTCGGCGGCCCAGAACAGCACATAGATGATGATCGCGGTCCACAGGCCGTGACGAGTCGCGGTCCTGCGCGCCGGCTCGCCGTCGCGCCTGTAAAGGTCACGAAGCTCGCCGGCCGTCGGCCTCGGCGAGGTCTTTTGCAGATCGGTTTCGACCGTCTCGGCAAATATGTGCTTCATGCACGTCCCATCCGCTCGCATTCCACGGGACGGGCATACCTGCCCCGCCTTGGGAATCCTGTTACGCGCCCGTGTGTCGATGACCCTCCTCGGATCAGCCAAGCGACGGGCCGGACTACCCGGCGAAAGTAAGGGGGAGGGCTGTTAAATCTTGATAAATTTCAATCGGAAAGCTTGCCGTTAATCCTGTTTAAGGAAATCGATGGTTAACAAAAGGTTTAAACAATATGATTTAGTTTATGGGCCACTGAGGCGCAGAGAGCGCGGTGCGCCCAGTTCATTTAAGTATCAATTGAAACTGGGGGTATTTCACATGACTCAATTGAAAGTGGAATTCGACGGCCATAGCCTCATCACGCCTTCGGCGATTGCGAGCGAGCTGGGAGCGGCGAAGGGCGAACATTTCGAAGATCATCTGGCCATCGGAAAAGGGGAGCTCGCGCTCCTGCTCGAGTTGGCAGACCAGCAGTTCAAACATGGCGAAGACCCGGTCAAGATCATCGACCGCGTCACCTTTTCCCTTCACGAAATCCGCAACAGGTTCCATCCCCGCGTCTGGCAGGAGCTTGTTCCCTTCGTCCAGAACCATCCTGTCTCATCATTCTTCCTGGAAGACCCGCTGACCCGCTGGTCGTTCGAGAAGCCGAGGGGATATTCCGGCGACGCGACATTGATGGACCTCATCTACCAGCATGAAAGCGTTGCCGATCAGGTGGCCAAGGCTTCCAGGCTCGGCAAGGCGCTTTACGAATATACGAGCATCGCTCCCTCTTCAGTCGCCGCCCGGGACCGGAGAGACATATTGGCGCGCCATGTGGACGAAGTGGCCGCCGCAAACGGGCCGGAAACAGAGGTTCTGAGCATCGCCGCGGGACACCTGCGCGAGGCTGCCCAATCCGTCGCGTTGCGGGAAAAGGCGCTCAAGCGCTGGGTCGCCCTCGACCAGGATCCGCTCAGCGTCGGAACGATCGCCCGCAATTTCCAGGGAACCGCGGTCGAGGCGATCGACGGCTCGGTGCGTTCCCTTCTGGCGGGCCGCCAGCGGCCGGGCCAGTTCGATCTCGTCTATGCCTCGGGTCTCTATGATTATCTGATAGACAAGGTCGCCATCAAGCTGACACAGCGCTGCCTGGAAATGCTGAAGCCCAACGGCGTCTTTCTGTTCGCCAACTTCGCCTACCCCATCACCGTCGACGGCTATATGGAAACCTTCATGAACTGGCCCCTTCTCCTGCGCTCGGAGGCGGATATGTGGAAGATCATCCATGCCAGCACGGACGGGCGGGACTTCGAATCCAAGGTATTCTTCGGGAAGCACAAATACATCGTCTACGCAGCCTTGCGTAAACGCGCGTAGGCGACTGGCGACATCACCAGCCAGGCAGTGAACCAGGCCGGGAGGCCGCAACCAGAACCCCAAGGGGTAGGGTTGCCGCCTCCCGGCCGCTTCAATTCCCGGATCGCATCTTACCGTTTCCGCAGCTAGCTGCCTTTCGCCTCGTCCGCCGAAACCTCCCGCAGCGGAGCGCGGCTCAGCTCGTTGCCGGCGGTGATGGCCTTGCGCAACAGCCGCATGAACTCTTCCCTCTCCTCCTCCGTCAGACCTCGCAGCATGACCCCTTGGGCCGCCTCCACGGCCGGCGTGACCCCCTGAAGGGTCCGCATCCCCTCCTCCGTGATCTGAAGTTCGCGTGCCCGCCGGTCTTTACGGCTCGGGTTGCGTGCCAGCAGGCCCTTCTGCACCAGCCGATCCACCACGCCGGTGATGGTCGTGCGATCATAGGCGATCAATCCGGCAAGGGTCACCTGATCTATCCCCGGATTCATGCCGATCGCCGAAAGCGCGGCATATTGCACCGGAGTGAGATCGTAGCCGGCAGCCTCGGCCTCCGCACGAAAGACCGCCACCGCGATCTGCTGGAACCGGCGGACCAGGTGACCCGGCATGTCGTTGTTGTCTCTCACGCTTGTTCTCCCGCGCCACATTCATTGACAGTATACTGATAATCAGCATACTGATCAATTATCACCGCCGGCATTCATGCATTCGCCGGTGGCGCATCACCTTAGAATACCGGAGGTCGGGCCGTCGATATGGCGCCCGGAAGCCAGGAGGGGCCTGGGAGCGGCCGCAGCCGCCCATTTAAGATCATACGTGGAGGAGACAATCATGCAGTTCCATCTCGATGGATATGAACCCGGCGATCCTGAAATCTTCGACCCGGCGGAGCGATACGGCAAATCGGGGACCGAGGGCCCCCTTCCCCGGGAAGTCGATGTGCTGATCGTCGGCTGCGGGCCAGCGGGCCTGACACTTGCCGCGCAACTATCCGCCTTTTCGGAAATCAAGACCTGCATCATCGATCAGAAATCCGAGCGGCTGCTTCGCGGCCAGGCCGATGGCATCGCCTGCCGCACGATGGAAATGTTCGAAGCTTTTGGATTTGCCGAGCGCGTGCTGAAGGAAGCCTATTGGGTCAACGAAACGACCTTCTGGAAGCCAGACGATAGGCAGCATGACAAGATCATCCGCAGCGGCAGGATCCAGGACACCGAGGACGGGCTCTCCGAATTCCCGCATGTCATTTTGAACCAGGCGCGGGTGCACGATTTTTTCCTGGACGTCATGCGCAAGTCGCCCGCAAAACTCGAACCGCATTACGCGCGGCGCCTGCTCGATATCGAGATCGACCCGGCGGCATCCTCAAATCCTGCGGGCTATCCGGTGACGGTCCGGCTCGAACGCCTGGATCCATCGCACGAAGGCGAGATCGAAACGGTGAAGGCTCGCTACGTGGTCGGCTGCGACGGCGCGCGCAGCACGGTGCGCAAATCCATAGGGCAGTCGCTGCGCGGCGATTCCGCCAATCATGCCTGGGGCGTCATGGATGTGCTTGCCGTCACCGATTTTCCCGACATCCGCCTCAAGGCGTTGATACAATCCGCCGGCGAGGGAAGCATCGTGCTCATCCCGCGCGAGGGCGGCTATCTCGTCCGCATCTATGTCGAACTCGACAAGCTCGATCAGGGCGAGAGGGTCTCCAACCGCAACATAACCTCCGACTACCTGATCGCTGCCGCCCAGCGTATTCTCAAGCCCTATACGCTGGAGGTGAAGGAGATCGCCTGGTGGTCGGTCTACGAGATCGGCCAGCGCCTCTGCGACAAGTTCGACGACGTGCCGGAAGACGAAGCCGGGGAGCGCCTGCCCCGCGTGTTCATCGCCGGCGACGCCTGCCATACGCATAGCCCGAAAGCCGGCCAGGGCATGAACGTCTCCATGCAGGATAGCTTCAATCTCGGCTGGAAACTGGCCTCGGTCCTTCGAAAGCAATGCGCGCCGTCTCTGCTGCATACCTATTCCGCGGAGCGCCAGGCGATTGCCGGGGAGTTGATCGATTTCGATCGTGAATGCGCGGCAATCCTCAGCGCCTCCTCGAAGTCGACGAAAGAAGATAGGACGGCCGATCCCGCCGAAACGCAAAGCTACTTCGTCCGGCATGGGCGCTATACGGCGGGGACGGCAACCCGTTACCGCAGTTCGATCATCACCGCAGAGCCGGCCCACCAACACCTCGCCGCCGGGTTTACGATCGGCATGCGGTTTCACTCCGCGCCCGTCATACGGCTGGCGGACGCCAAGCCGGTTCAGCTCGGTCATACGATCAAGGCGGACGGACGCTGGCGCATTTTTGCCTTTGCCTGTGCGGAGCATCCCGCCGCGCCCGCTTCCGGCGTCCGGGCGCTTTGCGAATTCCTTGCCGAAGCCGAGGAATCTCCCGTCAAAAGATACATCCCGGCAGGTGGAGACGACGACTCGGCGATCGATGTGCGCGCCGTTTTCCAGCAAGGGCATCGCGAGCTTGCCGTGGAAAGCATGCCCGCCTTTCTCCTACCCCGAAAAGGCCGCCACGGGCTTGTCGATTACGAAAAGATGTTCTGCCCCGACCTCAAAGGCGGCAGCGACATTTTCAATATGCGCGGCATAGACCGCCAGCAGGGCTGTATGGTCATCGTGCGGCCGGACCAGTATGTCGCGCACGTTCTCCCGCTTAACGGATTTGGAGAGCTTGCCGCATTCTTCGATGGCTTCATGACGCGGCAAGGCTGAACTGCCAAACTGGGCCGGGCGCATCCGCCCGGCCCAGCCAGCGAAGTTCAGAACGTGCGGCCGAGCTTGGCGTCCACCGAATGGCTGTTGCCGCCGCGCACGGCGAAGAACAGGAAGATCGCCGCCCAGAGGATGGATTTTTCCGCGCCACCGAGGCCTTCTCCCCGTACCACCCCGTGGAAATAGACCGTGACGAGCAGCACGATCATGGCGGCGAAGGACGCCGGTCGGGTGAAAAGGCCGATCGCCACGAGGATACCCCCGAAAAATTCGGTGGCCGAAAGAAGCGGCGACCAGAAGACACCTGGGTAGAAGCCCAGTCCCTCGACCATCCCGACAGCCCCGAAGGGGTTCATGATCTTGCCGAAACCATGGGTGACGAGCAGTACGCCGGCGGCCACGCGCAGGATCGTCTCGGCGATCTCATGGGTGGAGCTGTAGACCGGCGCCAGAGCCGGGACGATGAGACGGGAACGTGAACTGTTTTCAAATGCCATGAGAGCCTCTTTGGATTTGCAGAGATGCGTTATCGCGGTGCAAAATGACGGAAGAACGGAAACTGTCGAGATCGCGATGTTCAAAACTTGACTTTGCGAGGTGACATTTTCGTGAGACGAATACCGGGATAGAGGAAAGACGATTCCCATGGAAAAACCGCGCATTACCATTCTCTACTGCACCCAGTGCAACTGGTTGCTCCGCGCCGGCTGGATGGCGCAGGAACTGCTGCAGACCTTTTCCGACAGTCTCGGCGAGATCGCGCTCATCCCCGGCGCCGGCGGCAATTTCGAGATTAGGCTCGATGGAGAGCTCATCTGGGAGCGCAAACGCGACGGCGGCTTTCCCGGGCCGAAGGAGTTGAAGCAGCGGGTGCGCGACGTGATCGATCCCGAGCGCGATCTCGGCCATCTCGATCGGACATCGGCTGAAAAAGGCGAGGCCTGAGGCGGCACCGGAAGGAGCGGGAGAGGCTTTTTTCATCCCTGACACAGAAACTTCAAAAAGTCGGTTGACAGGGAAGTTTAGCCCCCTTACATGCCATCTCCGTCGCCCAGATGGCGGAATTGGTAGACGCGCCAGCTTCAGGTGCTGGTACCCGAAAGGGTGTGGAGGTTCGAGTCCTCTTCTGGGCACCATTCCAGTTTGATCACTACCAGGATCAGACAATTTCCTCTCAAAAAATTCGAGTTTTCGGCTTGGCCGAAGATTGTGGACCTCAGCGGCCCTCGGGCCGACGATCGTTTCGGCGGGCGCTGATCTTTTGCCCATGCCTGGGCGTTCGCGTCATTAGATATTCACGCCCACTACACGTCTCTGTCATCGATTGGGCCTAGTACCTGCGCCGATCAAACGGTCGCTCGCACCCAATCTGGAGACATCCGATGAAACGCAACTGGTTGCTTTCCACCCTCACCGCCAGCATGCTCGCCCTCACCGCATCGTCGAGCCTTGCCGCGCCTGTAAAGTTCGAATTCTGGTACGGCCTCAGCGGCGATCTCAGCGAGCGCATTCAGGACATGTGCAAGGCTTTCAACGCCTCGCAGCAGGATTACGAGATCGTCTGCGTCAGCCAGGAAACCTACGAGAACAACCTGCAGAACACGATCGCCGCGTTCCGCGCCAAGAAGCAGCCGGCCGTCACGCAGATCTCCGACGGCGGCACGCTCGACCTGATGCTGTCCGGTGCCTACCTGCCCGTTCGCGAGCTGATGGAAAAGAACGGCTATCAGATCGACTGGAACAACTATTTCTCCGGCATCGCGTCCTATTATTCATCGCCGAAGGGCGAACTGCTCTCCATGCCGTTCAACTCTTCCACGGCAATGATCTACTACAACACGGACGCGCTGAAGGCCGTGGGCTTCGAGGGTCTGCCGAAGACCTGGAGCGAAGTGGAAAAGGTCGCGCGCGACATGAAGGCGAAGGGCTATGATTGCCCGGTCGCTTTCGACCCGACCGGCGTATGGCAATGGTTCGAGCAGTTCTCCGCCATCCACAACCAGCCGATCGCCACCAAGGGCAACGGCTATGAAGGCCTTGATGCCGAAGTGACCTTCAACAAGACCAAGTTCGTCGACCAGCTGACCTGGATCAAGAAGATGTACGACGAGGGTCTCTTCGTAAACAAGAGCAAGGCAGTCGGCGAAACCGCCAACGACGCCTTCGTCAACGGCAAGTGCCAGATCACCAGCTCCTCGATCGCCGACCATGGCACTTTCGGCAAGCAGGCCATCAAGGACATGCATTGGGAAGTCGCCATGCTGCCGATGCTCGACGGCTTCCCGCGCACCAATTCGCTGGTCGGAGGCGCCTCGCTCTGGACGCTGAGGGGCAAGTCGGAAGAAGAGTACAAGGGTGTTGCGGCATTCTTCAACTTCCTCGCCCAGCCGGACCAGGCAGAATGGTGGTCGACGGTCACGGGCTACATCCCGGTCACCAATACGGGCTTCCAGGCCATGAAGGCCAAGGGCTTCTACGACAACGCTCCCTACAAGGGCCGCGAACTGGCCATCGAAAGCCTGACGGCCACTCCGCCGACCGAATATACCCGCGGCGTGCGGCTCGGCAATTTCAACGCCATCCGCAAGGAAATCGGCGATGCGATGCAGGCGGTCCTCTTCAACGACAAGCCGGTGCAGCAGGCGCTCGACGATGCGGCCGCACGGAGCAACGAAATCCTGCGCCGCTTCGAAAAGACCTACAAGGGCGCGAGCCTCAACTGATGCGATTGCGGAGCGGGCGGACCTTACGGTTCCGCCCGCGCTCGTGCTTCACGTCACTGCGGATTGATCATCGATGGAACGACGCGCCCATTATCGCAACCGGGTCCTGCCGTGGCTGCTGATAGCCCCGCAGCTTATTCTGGTCCTGGTCTTCTTCTACTGGCCTACCTCGCAGGCTCTCTACTGGGCCTTCACCCTGGAACAGGCCTGGGGCGGCGGCAATGAATGGGTCGGCTTCGACAATTTCATGGGTGTCTTCGGCGACGGGCGCTACTGGTCCACGGTGGGTCGGAGTGCCGTCTATGCCGCGGCAGCCACCGGCATCTCCATGGGCATCGCGCTCGTGCTGGCGCTGTTCGTCGATCGCGGGCTCAAGGGCACCAAGATCTTTCAGTCCGTCTTCATCTGGCCCTATGCGCTAGCAGCGCCGGTGGTCGGCGTGGCGTTCCGATTCATCTTCTCGCCGCAAGCCGGCATGATCGGCTCGCTGAACCGGATCTGGCCGGGCATATGGGACCCTGCCACGAACGGCCTGCACGCGCTGATCATGGTGATCATTTCCCATGCCTGGCTCAGCATCGGCTACAATTTCGTCTTCTTTCTCGCCGCGCTGCAGATGATTCCGCGATCGATCGCCGAAGCGGGCGCCATGGACGGCGCCCGGCCCGCCCGCCGCATGCTCGACCTGCAGCTTCCGCTGATCGCGCCCACCACCTTCTTCCTGCTGATCATGAACATCATCTCCACCTTCACCGACAGCTTCGGGCTGATCGACACGATGACGGAAGGCGGGCCGATCGGCAGCACGGAGGTGATGGTCTACAAGATCTACTACGACGGCTTCAAAAGCCTCGATTATTCCGGCGCCGCCGCCCAATCGATCGTTCTGATGCTGATCGTGATCACGCTGACCTTCGTGCAGTTCAAATGGGTCGAGCGCCGTATCCACTACACGTGAGTTTTCATTCATGATCGAGCGTTCCTCCTTTTTCGACTTCGTCACCTACGCCGTCATGGCGCTGGGCCTGGTGATCATCATCACTCCTTTCTGGATCGTGCTGGTTGCCGCCTCCCTGTCGCTGCCCGAGGTGGCGCGGGTGCCGCTCACGCTATGGCCGAGCTCCCATCTCATGGAAAATCTGTCGGCCGCCTGGAGCCGCGCCGACCTCGGCCCGAAACTTCTCAACACGCTGGTCGTCGCGGGGGGTGTGACGATCGGCAAGATCACCATCGCCGCCCTCTCGGCCTTCTCGATCGTGTTCTTCAATTACCGCGCCCGGATGCTGTGTTTCTGGCTGATCTTCCTGACGCTCATGCTGCCTCTGGAAGTCCGCATCGTGCCGACCTATTCGATCGCCGCCAACGCGCTCCTGCCCTTCCAGGCGTTACTCGATGCGACCGGCATCACCTCGCTGGTGGAGACAATCGCGGGCATCCGTATCGAGCTGAACTGGAACCTGCTCAACTCCTATACGGGCCTCATCCTGCCGTTGATCGCCACCGCGACCGGAACCTTCCTCTACCGGCAGTTCTTCATGACGATCCCCGACGAATTGGTGGAAGCCTCGAAGATGGATGGTTCCGGCCCGATGCGCTTCTTCTTCGAGGTGCTCATCCCGCTTTCGCGCACGAACATGCTGGCGCTTGCCACCATCATGTTCGTCTCGTCGTGGAACCAGTATCTCTGGCCGCTGCTGGTCACCACCGACCGGCCGAATTACGGCACGGTGGTGATGGAACTGAAGGCGCTCATTCCCGCCCAGAACGGCACGCCCGATTGGAACGTAACGATGGCCGGGGCGCTGCTCGTGATGCTTCCCCCTCTCCTGGTCGTCGCATTCATGCAGCGCTGGTTCGTGCGCGGCCTCATCACCAAAGACAAGTGATCGGATGAACCCATGACAGCCATCAGCATCAGAAACGTCAAGAAGCGATACGGCAAGGCCGACATCATTCACGGCGTCGATCTCGAAATCCAGGCCGGCGAGTTCATCGTCATTCTCGGCCCTTCCGGCTGCGGCAAGTCGACCCTGTTGCGGATGATCGCGGGACTGGAGGAGATCACGGCCGGCGAGATCGCCATCGAAGACCGCGTGGTCAACCAGCTTGAGCCGCGCGAGCGCGGCTGCGCCATGGTGTTCCAGAACTATGCGCTCTACCCGCACATGACGGTCGCGGGCAATATCGGCTATGCGCTGAAGGTCGCCGGCATGGCGAAACCCCAGCGCGAGGAACGCGTGCTGAAGGTGGCACAGTCAGTCGGTCTGGAAGCCCTGCTCGCCCGCCGGCCAGGCGAACTTTCGGGTGGCCAGCGCCAGCGCGTCGCCATGGCCCGTGCCATGGTTCGCGAGCCCAAGGTCTTCCTCTTCGACGAGCCGTTCTCCAACCTCGACGCCAAGCTGAGGGTAGCGATGCGCGGCGAGGTGCGCCGACTGCACCGCCAACTCGGCGTCACGTCGATCTTCGTCACCCACGACCAAACGGAAGCGATGACATTGGCCGACCGGCTCGTGATCATGAATGGCGGACATGTGGAGCAAGTCGGCAAACCGGCGGAAATCTACAACCGCCCCGTCAGCCGTTTCGTCGCCGACTTCATCGGTTCGCCGGCCATGAACCTGCTGGAGGGCGAATTCGACGCCGAAGGCCATTTCGTACACGGCCAGGGCGGCAGGATCGCAGTCAGCTCGCTCAACGGCCATCGAGTGCCGGGACGCAAGATCGTGCTCGGCATCCGTCCCGAAGCCGTCAAGCGGACGATCGGCCCGCAGATCGGCACCATTCCGGGCATCGTGGACTACGTGGAGGAACTCGGCGGTTCGCGCCTCATCCATGCGGAGGTCAACGGCAACCGCCTCGTCGCTCTCGACACCGATACCGAAGAACTTTCATCCGGCACCCCCGTTCACTTCACCTTCGACGATGCGCTGCATGCCTTCTCCATTGAAGACGGGAAGCGGATCGACATTCACCCGGCTTAAGCAAACCACGATCGGAGAATATCATGGGCAATCTCATTTCCACCGGCTTCAATTCCGGTTCCGTCGACGGCGAACTGGACAGTCTTGCCGAAGACCTGCGGCGTCTCGCGGACATGGGTGTTGAGACGGTCGAGCTCGGGCTGACCAGCATCGACCTCATCAGCGGCGGCCGCATCATCGCCGAACGGGCAGACAGGCTCGCGGAACTCGTGAAGCAGTTTCCCTTCCGCTACACGGTGCACGGGCTCGTCTCTTCGAATTTCATGGACCCGGTCACTCAAGGCTATCAGATCGCCGCCGCCAAGGCCTTGATCGAGGTCTGCGACCGCATCGATGCCCGCGTCATCGTGCAGCACGGCGGCTGCCTCAGGGCCGACCAGATCGCCGAACGCGCAGGAGCCGACGAGCGCGAGCGCGAAGCGCTGGTGGAGGTCGCCGAGTTCGCCAAGCGCTACGGCGTGCGGGTCGCGCTCGAAAACATCTTCACCACCGAGCTCGGCCAGTATCGCCAGACACCGGCCCAGATCGCCGAGACCGTCAAGGCGGTCAACCATCCCAACCTCGTGGCGCTCATCGATTTCAGCCACGCCTATATCGAATCCACCTATCGGGGCCTGGATTTCCGGGAAGAGCTACGCGCCATGGCGCCTGTCACCGGCCATCTGCATGTGCACGATTCCTTCGGCCGGCCGCAGGGCTTCTACAAGGGCTTCCATCCGCAGGAACTGACCGCCATGGGGCTCGGCGACCTGCATATGCCGCTCGGCTGGGGCGACATCGCCTGGGAAGAGATCTTCTCCGAGCTCACCTTCCTGCCCGATACGGTATTGATGATGGAAATCGGCTCGCGCCACCGTAACGAACAGCCTGCAAGCCTCGAGCGCGCACGGCGTCTCATCGACATCAACAGCGGTCGTCAGACGCTCGCCGCCGAGTAGGAACTGAAAAAACCGGCCGGACCTGGGATCAGGTCCGGCCGGTTGCCGTCACGCCTGCTGCAGTCGCGCACGGCCACTGAAGGTCATCAGCGATGCGCCGAGAAGCGAGGCAATGCCGGCGAAGGCGAAGACACCGAGCGGCCCTTGAGATTCCACCAGAAGCCCGCCGAAGATAGCGCCGCTGGAAATCGCGATCTGGAAGGTCGTCAGGAGCAGCGCACCCGCGCTTTCGGCTTCATCGGAAGCTGCACGGGTGGTGAAGCTCTGAACGCTCACCGGCAGAGCACCGAAGGCAAAGCCCCAGGCGGTCACCGCCAGCACGGTCGCAATCGGCGAAATTCCCACCGCGACGAGGATGAACGCGGTGATCGCAATCCCGGCTGCCGCAATGCTCACGGCGAGGCCGGTGTTGCGCTCGGCCAGGAAGCCGCCGAAGAGATTGCCGAAGAAGCCGCCGATGCCGTAGGCGAGCAGCGTAAGCGAGATCGCCTCGACGCCGAACCGCGGGATCTGTTCGAGGAACGGCCGGACATAGGTGAACCCGGCGAAGTGCCCGGCAACGACCAGCAGCGTCGTGGCAAGTCCGAGCCTGACCCGCGGGCGGCGCAGGAGCGCGAAAAGCGTATTGATGCTTGGAGCTCCGGCCGGCGGCAGGGATGGGATAGTCAGCGCCTGAACCACGAGCGTGAACGCGCCGACGCCGGCTGCGATGAGGAAGGCGGCCCGCCATCCGAGCGTCGCACCGATCCATGCCCCGACCGGCGCCGCAGTGACGGTGGCGACCGATACGCCGGTCAGGATGACTGCCATGGCCCGCGGCATCAGCCTTCCCGGTACGAGACGCATGGCAAGTGCCGCCGACATGGCCCAGAAACCGCCGAGACCGATGCCGAGAAGCACGCGGGAGAGAAGCAGCATCGGAAGACCATTGGCGAAAGCCGCAAGCAAGCTGGAAATGATCAGCAGCGAAGTGAGGCCCAGCAGCGTCCAGCGGCGGTTTATGTTGCGCATGCCGATCACCACGCCCGGCCCGGCGATCGCCCCCACGACGGCGGTCATGGTCACGGATTGGCCCGCAGCGCCGACGCTGACGCCGAGATCCTGCGACATCGGCGTCAAGAGGCTGACCGGCAGGAATTCCGCAGTTACCAGACCGAAGACGCCGAGCGCGAGAGAGACCACCGCAGCCCAGGCAGCATCGCGGCGGCCGTCATCAAAACTATCGGAATCACTTGGTAGAGAGTCCATCATGCTTCGTCTCCTTGAAATTGGAGGCGGAAACTACGCGTGACAGGCTGGAGTTTCTATGCTAGGAAATCCAGAATGCTTGACAATTCGTCCAAAATGTTGCGAAGCACAATTGCCGATCCCCTTAGCGAAATGCTGCGGGGGCTGCGGCTCGACGGTGTCGAATACGGCCGTTGCCAACCCTGCGAGCCATGGGCGACGGCCTTTCCCGCGCAGGAGGCGGCGCGGTTCCATTTCGTCGCCGCCGGCAAGTGCTGGCTGCAGGCGCCTTCCGGCGAATGGATGAAGCTCAATGCCGGAGATGCGCTTTTGCTTCCGCGCGGCGATGCGCATGTTCTGGCAAGTGAACCGGGCGTCCCACCGAGACGGGTTGACGATATCGCCCGAAAACAGGTGTGCGAAGGCATTTTCGATCTCGAATGCCCTCGCCCGGGCGGACGGAACCTGTTGTTCTTCGCCTTGATGAAATTCAACGTCGACCGGCTGCATCCGTTGCTGCAACTCATGCCCGATGTAATGCGCACCGACGATCTTGCGGCCAGCGAACCTGCGATACCAGCTCTGCTGGATGCCATGGCGCGGGAGGTGGAAATGAACCGTGTGGGTGCCGGCGGCATCCTCGCGCGGTTAGCGGACGTGCTGACGGCAACCCTCATCCGCACCTGGGTCGAGCATGGCTGCGGCGATTCCACCGGCTGGCTCGCGGCTGTGCGCAACCCGGAGGTCGGACGCGTGCTGGCGGCCATCCATCTCGATCCCGCGCATGACTGGACCGTGGAGGAAATGGCCCGGCTGATGGGTGCGTCCCGTTCCGGTTTCGCCCAGCGGTTTGCCGAGGTGGTGGGAGAAACGCCCGCCCGATATGTAGCCAGCATGCGCATGCACCAGGCCCGCCTGTGGCTTCGGGAGGGCCAGCGCGTCGCCGTGGTCGCCGAACGGCTCGGCTATGATTCCGAGGCCTCGTTCAGCCGCGCCTTCAAGCGGGTGGTCGGAGCGCCGCCGAGCCAATTCCGGGAAAAGAACCACCCGCCGGGCGGGATGGATTTGCGTATCCTGCCCGGACTGGTGCCGCCGATCGCGGCCGAGTAACGTCGTCATCCGAAGAAGCCCACTTGATCCGCCCTGCGGTCTGGCACGAATATAGGGAAGAATCGCCCCGGTAGATTTCCGGGGATCACCCTGCCTTCGACAAGTGACGAACATGCCCTCCGAAGACCGAAAGAAAAGCCGCGTGACGCTCCTCGACGTGGCCCGGCGAGCCAATGTCTCGCGGGCGACGGCCTCGCTCGTCATCCGCAAGAGCCCGCTGGTGGGCGCCGAGACCCGCAGCCGTGTCGAGGAAGCGATGCGGGAGCTCGGCTATGTCTACAACATGGGTGCGGCAAGGCTCAGGGCCGAGCGCAGCCATACCGTCGGGGTCATCGTTCCGAACCTCACCAATCCCTTCTTCGCCGAACTCCTCGGCGGCATAGAGGCGGTGATCGATGCCGCCGGTATGGTGGTCATCCTCGCCAACAGCGGCGATCTCGTCGACCGGCAGGATATGGTGATGCGCCGCATGCGAGAGCACGGCGTCGACGGCGTGATCCTTTGCCCGGCGGCCGGCACGGAGCGCGAATTCCTGACCCGGCTTCTGGAATGGGACCTCCCGCTCGTACAGGCGTTGCGCCACATCACCGACGAGGTCGACTACGCGGGTGTCGACTATGCTGCCGGCATGCACCAGGCGGTCGACTATCTCGCCTCCCTCGGTCACGAGAGAATTGCCTTCGCGGTCCACGGGCCGATCCATTCGGCTTACAACGAACGTATCGAGGGATTTTGCGACGCCATGCGCTCGCGCGGCCTGAGCGCCGAAAGGATTGTCCGCATTCCCTATCAGACGGCCGAAATACCCCGTTCCGCGCAGCTCCTGTTCGAGCAGACCGAAAAGCCGACGGCCGTCATCTGCTTCAACGATGTGATCGCGCTCGGTCTTTCCGCCGGGCTTCACGATCTGGGTTTCAAGGTCGGCGAGAATTTCTCCCTGGTCGGCTTCGACGATGTTACGGATGCGGAAACCATGCGCCCGCGGCTTACCTCGGTGTCCACGGCGCCGGTGGCAATCGGCGAAAATGCCGCCAAGCTTCTGATCGAAAGACTGGAAGAACCCACGCGTTCACCTCGCAAGATTGTGAAGCAGCCCAAGCTGCATATACGCCAGTCTTGTGTGCCCGTGCCCAAGTTCGCCCTATAAAATAATTGCGGATTGCCCGTTGACGGCTTCGCTGAAAGTTTTTAGATCGATCTAAATTAAGGGACGCGCAGAGGAGCGTCGTCTCTCCCGAACCACATCGGGGAGGACCCAAGTTGTACAATTTCAACTTCGAGCCGGTGCTCGCGGGCTTCAATCAGCTTCTGCTCGGCGCATGGCTAACGATCCAGCTTTCGGTCGGCGCGATGCTGATCGGGCTCGTGGTGTCGATCTTCTGCGCCTGGGGCAAGACATCCGGCCCGACACCGCTGCGCTTGGTGATCGACGCCTATATCGAGATCATCCGCAACACGCCTTTTCTGGTGCAGATCTTCTTCATCTTCTTCGGCCTGCCCTCGCTGGGTTTGAGGCTTTCCCCCAACAGCGCGGCTCTTTTCGCGCTGGTGGTCAATTTTGGCGCCTACGGCACCGAGATCATCCGCGCCGGTATCGAATCCGTGCAGAAAGGCCAGGTCGAAGCTGGCACTGCGCTTGGCCTCTCCAAGGTGCAGATTTTCCGCTACATCATCATGAAGCCGGCGCTGCGAACCGTCTATCCGGCGCTCACCAGCCAGTTCATCTACCTGATGCTCAATACCAGCGTCGTCTCGGTCATTTCCGCCGACGATCTGGCGGCGGCCGGCAACGACCTGCAATCGGCCACCTTCGCAAGCTTCGAGGTCTATATCACCGTCACCCTGATCTACCTCGTGATGTCCATTGGCTTCTCGGCTCTCTTCTCGGTGATCGAGAAAAGAGCCTTCAAATATCCGCTGAGCCGGTGAGGTAGAGACATGCTAATCAGAGCTTTCGGATGGCCTGAATTCTGGATCATCGTCTATGCGGCGCGCTGGACGATCGCGCTCTCGGCGATCGCCTTCATCGGCGGCGGCATCGGAGGTCTCGTGATCGCGCTTGCGCGCGTCTCGGATCTGCAGCTGCCGCGCCTCCTTGCCACCGGCTTCATCCGCATATTCCAGGGCACGCCGCTGCTGATGCAGCTTTTCCTCGTGTTCTTCGGCATGAACATCTTCGGCTTTGCGATCAATCCGTGGATCGCCGCCACGATCGCGCTGACGCTGCATGCCAGCGCCTTCCTCGGCGAGATCTGGCGGGGCTGCATCGAGGCGATCCCGCCAGGCCAGAAGGAAGCGGCGACCGCACTGGGTCTGCGCTACTTCAACCGCATGCGCTACGTGATCCTGCCGCAGGCCGCCCGTATCGCAGTCGCGCCGACGGTCGGCTTCCTGGTGCAG
This sequence comes from Rhizobium sp. LC145, assembly GCF_001005825.1. Taxonomy (GTDB): domain Bacteria; phylum Pseudomonadota; class Alphaproteobacteria; order Rhizobiales; family Rhizobiaceae; genus Neorhizobium. Next base: position 244,604 of record NZ_LBHV01000003.1, on the reverse strand, counting down.
CTCATCAAGGGCACCTCGCTCGCGGCGATCATCGGCTTCACCGAACTCACCCGCCAGGGGCAGATCATCAACAACGCAACCTTCAGCCCCTTCCTCGTCTTCGGAACGGTAGCGGCGGTCTACTTCATCCTCTGCTGGCCGCTTTCGGTGCTGGCGCGACGGATGGAACTGAAATTCTCCCGGGCAACGGCGCGTTGACGGGATCCCTGCCGGAGGGAGGAAACCGGCGCAACAGAAAGGGTAGGAACATGAACATTTCCAGACGCATGGTTATGGCCGCGATCGGCGCCGGCCTGATGATGGGGGCGATGGCCTCCACGGCAACGGCTCAGACTGTCGAGAGCATCAAGTCCGCAGGCACGGTGAAGATCGGCATGATGGTCGATTTCCCGCCCTTCGGGATCATGAACACTTCCAACGAGCCCGACGGCTACGACGCGGACGTTGCCAAGCTGCTCGCCAAGGAATTCGGCGTCGAACTGCAGATCGTGCCGGTTACCGGCCCGAACCGCATTCCCTACCTGCAGAGCAACCAGGTGGATCTGCTCGTCGCCTCGCTCGGCATCACGGAAGAGCGCGCCAAGAACGTGGATTTCTCCGAGCCCTATGCCGGCATCTCTATCAGTGTCTTCGGAGCGACCGACGTGGAAGTTTCCAAGCCCGAAGACCTCTCCGGCAAGACGATCGGCGTCGCGCGCGCCTCCACGCAGGATACCGCGGTCACCAAGATCGCTCCGCAGGATGCCAGAATCCAGCGCTTCGACGATGACGCAAGCGCCGTCCAGGCCCTGCTTTCCGGCCAGGTCGAGCTGATCGGCGTCTCGAACGTCGTCGCCACCCAGATCGAGACGGCCGCTCCAGGCCGTTTCGACCAGAAGCTTGAGCTCAGCCAGCAGGTGCAGGGCATCGCCGTCCGCAAGGGTTCTTCCGAACTGCTCACGGCCGTCAACCAGTTCATTGAGAAGATGAAGGCCGACGGCGAACTGAACAAGATCCACGAAAAGTGGCTCGGCTCGCCGCTGCCGGAATTCGTCAGCGAAGCCAAGCAGTAAGAGACAAGATCGAAGGAGTTCCTCGCAATGACTGAGGTTAACGCAAACGCATCGACAGCGGACGTGCGGGGGGCTTCCGACACTACTTCCCCTTCAGCCGTACACATGGAAGGCGTCAATAAGTGGTACGGCGCCTTCCACGCTCTCAAGGATATCGAGCTGTCGGTCAACCGCGGCGAACGCATCGTTATCTGCGGACCTTCCGGTTCCGGCAAGTCGACGCTGATCCGCTGCATCAATCAGCTCGAAACGATCCAGAAGGGCCGCATCGTCGTCGATGGACACGACCTGACCGCCGGCGGCAAGAACATCGACATCGTGCGGCAGGAGACCGGCATGGTCTTCCAGCAGTTCAATCTTTTTCCGCACATGACGGTGCTCGAGAACTGCACGCTGGCGCCCATGAAGGTGCGTGGCATCTCCAGGGCGGAGGCGGAAAAGACCGCGCGCAAATACCTGGAGCGGGTGCGTATTCCCGAGCAGGCCGAGAAATATCCGGCGCAGCTTTCCGGCGGCCAGCAGCAGCGCGTGGCGATCGCGCGGGCGCTCTGCATGAGCCCCAAGATCATGCTCTTCGACGAGCCGACTTCCGCGCTCGATCCGGAAATGGTCAAGGAAGTGCTCGATACCATGATCGATCTCGCCAAGGAGGGGATGACCATGCTCTGCGTCACCCACGAAATGGGCTTCGCGCGGCAGGTCGCCGACCGGGTGATCTTCATGGATCGCGGCGAAATCCTCGAAATGGACACTCCGGACGAATTCTTCGGCAATCCGAAGAACGAGCGCCTGAAGAACTTCCTCGGCCAGATTTCCTGAACCTTGCCCGCCAAGTCCAGCCAAGACGGAATTGCCCACATGAAGCCAGATATCCTGCTCGTCGAGCCGATGATGAAGCTTATCGAGGACCGGCTCGACGAAGCCTATACGGTTCATCGCCTCTATGACCCTGCCGCGTTTCCCACGATCGAAGCCGCCGCGGGCTCCATTCGCGCGGTCGCGACCGGCGGGGCCACCGGGCTTTCCAACGAATGGATCGGGAAGCTGCCGGCACTCGGCGTGATCGCCATCAACGGCGTCGGCACCGACAAGGTCGATCTGGCGTTCGCCCGCAGCCGCAATATCGACGTGACCACCACGCCGGGCGTGCTGACGGACGATGTGGCAGACACCGGGGTCGCACTCATGCTGGCCGTACTGCGTCATGTCGTGAAGGGCGACAACTTCGTGCGCGAAGGCCGCTGGGGCAAGGAACCATTCCCGCTGGGCAATAGCCCCAAGGGCAAGCGCGTCGGCGTTCTTGGCCTGGGGCAGATCGGCAAGGCTTTTGCCCGCCGCGCCGAAGCCTTCGGCATGTCGGTGCGCTACTGGAACCGCTCCACGATCACCGACACGAACTGGAAATCCTGCGCGTCGCCGCTCGAGCTTGCCGAGGACAGCGACGTGCTGGCCGTCTGCATTGCCGCCAACGGAGCAACCCAGAACATCGTCAATGCGGACGTGCTGAAGGCACTTGGGCCACAGGGGGTGATCGTCAACGTCGCGCGCGGCAGCGTGATCGACGAGGACGCGCTGCTTGCCGCATTGAATGAGGGAACGATTGCGGCCGCCGGCCTCGACGTCTTCGTCAACGAGCCGAACATCCGGCAGGAATTCTTCACCGCTCCGAACACGGTTTTAATGCCGCATCAGGGCAGCGCCACGGTCGAAACCCGCATCGCCATGGGTGAGATGGTGCTGGCCAATATCGCCGCCCATTTCGCCGGTGAAAAGCCGCCGACCACAGTCAACTGAACCGAAAGCAGTTCCATGATCATCCGTCAGGCTCTCTTCGAGGGCACGATCCATGCCGGCCGCGAGGCGGACTTCAAATCCTATGTGGCCGAGAAGCTGATGCCCATGTGGCTCGCCTTTCCGGGCGTCAAGGAAGTACGCGTTCTCTATGCCGTCGAGCGCGACGAAGGCGCGCCATCTTATCCGATGGTGCTTTCCACCATGTACGAAAGCCGGGAGGCGCTGGCAGCCGCGCTGGAATCACCGGTGCGTTACGAGAGCCGCGAGATGACCAAGGGTCTGCTCGAAATGTTCGAGGGCCGCATCCACCATCACGTCTTCGATCTCGCCCACGGCTGATCAAGCGAGAGGCGGGGGAGAGGCCGCCTCCAGCGTCAGCAGCACGGCGCCTTCGAGCACCTGCTCGCCTTCGGCAATGAGAACCTCGGCGATCGTTCCGTCTCTGGGGGCAGAAAGCGAAAGCTCCATTTTCATCGCCTCCATGACAGCCAGCGTCTCCCCACGGGAGACGGCCGCGCCCGGTACGGCGCGCAGGAGTTTCACGAGGCCCGGCATCGGCGCGAGGATGCGGTCTCCACCGGCCGCCGCCTCGTCTTCGGCGGCAAGGGGATCGATGAGCCCGAAGTGCCAGCTTTCACCATTCTGGAAGACCGTCACCCCGTTACCGTCCCGAATGACCTCCGCGGGGTGCCTGCGACCGTCGAACTCCAGATCGTAGGCCCATTTTGAGCCGGAAAGGCGCAGCTCGATATCGCGACCTTCGACAGTGAACCGGTACGAGCCCTGCCCCTTCGAGTGAAACGATACCGGCACATGCCGGCCGCGATGTTCCAGCTCGACGAAATCGGAAGCTTCCGACCACAGGCGAAAGCCGGACAGAGCGGTCCAGGGGTCTTTCGGGATTTTCGACTCCAGCACGCCGGAAAGCTCAAGGGCCGCGAGAGCGATGATCTCAGGTGAAGCCTCCCGCGCCATCGTCAGCTCTGTCAAATGGCGGTCGATAAGGCCGGTATCCGGATTGCCAGCAACGAAATCCGCCTGCTTTGTTAGCCGGCAAAGGAATGCGGCATTGGTCGTGAGGCCGGTGGCACGAACCTCTTCCAAGGCCGTGGAGAGCCGTGAGAGAGCGGTGGCGCGATCCGACCCGTGGGTGATGACCTTGGCAATCATCGGATCATAGAAAGGCGAGATATGGTCGCCAGCCCGCACGCCGCTGTCGACGCGCGCCACGCCTCCCGGCAGCGCAAGATGGGAAAGTGTGCCGGTCGCGGGCAGGAAACCACGCTCCGCATCTTCTGCGTAAAGCCGCGCCTCGAAGGCCCAGCCGTCGATCGAAAGCTCCTCCTGCCCCTTCGGCAGCGGCTCGCCGGACGCCACCCGAAGCTGCCATTCGACCAGATCGATGCCGGTGACCGCCTCCGTCACCGGATGCTCGACCTGCAGGCGCGTGTTCATTTCCATGAACCAGAAGCGATCGGCTTTCAGGCCTTCGGAGGCGTCCGCGATGAATTCGATCGTGCCGGCGCCGGAATAATCGATCGCCTCGGCGGCCCTCACCGCAGCCTCGCCCATGGCGTGGCGCATCTCCTCCGGCATGCCGGGTGCCGGCGCCTCCTCGATGACTTTCTGGTGGCGGCGCTGGGCTGAGCAGTCTCGTTCGAAAAGATGCACGACATTGCCGTGGTCGTCGCCGAAGACCTGGATTTCGATATGGCGTGGATGGGTGATGTATTTCTCGACAAGGCAGGAGGCATCGCCGAAGGCAGCCAGGGCTTCACGTTGAGCGGAGGCTAAAGCCTCCTTGAAGGCGGCTGCGCTTTCCACACGCCGCATGCCCTTGCCGCCGCCGCCGGCGCGCGCCTTTATCAGCACCGGGAAACCGATACGCTCCGCCTCGCTCGCGAGGAAATCCGCGTCCTGCTCGATGCCGTGATAGCCGGGCACGACAGGCACGCCCGCCTCTTCCATCAATGCCTTGGCGGCGTCCTTCAGGCCCATGGCGCGGATGGCTTCTGCCGGCGGTCCGATGAAGCGAAGGCCGGCGGCAGCGACCGCTTCGGCAAAGCCAGGATTTTCCGAGAGGAAGCCATAGCCGGGATGGATTGCATCGGCACCGGTCTTGAGCGCGGCTTCGATGATCTTCTCGCTCCGTAGATAGCTTTCGGCGGCAGGTGACGGCCCGATATGCACAGCCTCGTCGGCAAGCTCCACATGCAGCGCGTCGCGATCGGCATCGGAATAGACCGCAACCGTCGCGACGCCCAGCCTGCGGCAAGTGCGGATGATGCGGCAGGCAATTTCACCGCGATTGGCTATGAGGACCTTTTTCAGCATCTTCAGGCCTCTACATCCGGAACACGCCGAAGCGCGTATCTTCGATTGGCGCATTGAGTGCCGCCGATAAGCTCAAAGCGAGAATTTGACGCGTTTTCGCCGGATGAATTATGCCGTCGTCCCAAAGCCGGGCTGAAGCATAAAGCGGGTGGCTTTGTTCCTCGAATTGTTCGAGAATCGGCCGCCTGAAGGCTTTCTCCTCTTCAGCACTCCAGACCTTACCGCTGCGATGAACCGCGTCCCGCCTCACTGCGGCCAACACACCGGCCGCTTGTAGCCCTCCCATGACCGAGATGCGGCTGTTCGGCCAGGTCCAGAGAAAGCGCGGCGAATAGGCCCGCCCCGCCATGCCGTAATTGCCGGCGCCGAAGGAACCGCCGACGAGAATCGTGATCTTCGGCACGGAAGTCGTCGCCACGGCGGTCACCAGCTTCGCCCCGTGCTTGGCGATGCCCTCCGCCTCGTACCGCCTTCCGACCATGAAACCGGTGATGTTCTGCAGGAAGACAAGCGGAATTTTCCGCTGCGAGCAGAGTTCGATGAAATGCGCGCCCTTCTGGGCGCTCTCGGAAAAGAGCACGCCGTTATTGGCGACGATGCCGACAGGGATGCCGAAGACATGTGCGAAACCGCACACCAGCGTCGTTCCGTAGCGCGCCTTGAACTCGTCGAACCGCGAACCGTCCACCACGCGAGCGATGACTTCGCGAATGTCATAAGGCGTGGTCAGCGAAGCCGGCACGATCGCCGCAATTTCTTCCGGATCGTAGAGCGGCTCTTCCGCCGTTTCGAGCGCCACCGTTTCCGGCTTGCGGGTGTTGAGGCCGGCGACGGCCCGGCGCACCAATGCGAGCGCGTGGGCGTCGTCGCGGGCGAGATGATCGGCAACGCCGGAGAGGCGCGTGTGGACATCACCGCCGCCGAGATCTTCGGCGCTCACCTCCTCGCCTGTTGCCGCCTTCACCAACGGCGGACCGGCGAGGAAGATCGTGCCTTGATCCTTCACGATGATCGCCTCATCGGACATGGCTGGCACATAGGCACCGCCTGCAGTACAGGAGCCCATGACAGCGGCGATCTGCGCAATGCCTTTCGCCGACATGCGCGCCTGGTTGTAGAAGATGCGGCCGAAATGATCGCGGTCGGGAAACACTTCGTCCTGGTTCGGCAGGTTGGCGCCACCGGAATCGACGAGGTAGACGCAAGGCAGCCGGTTTTCCTCCGCGATCTCTTGGGCGCGCAGATGCTTCTTCACCGTCATCGGGTAATAGGTGCCGCCTTTGACGGTCGCATCATTGGCGACGATCATCACCTCGCGGCCCTCTATCCTGCCGATGCCTGTGACGATGCCGGCCGAGGGGCTTGCGCCACCGTAAAGCCCATGCGCCGCCGTAGCGCCGATTTCCAGAAAAGGCGAGCCGTGATCCAGGAGCCGGCCAATACGATCTCGCGGCAGGAGCTTGCCACGGCCCACATGCCGCGCCCTTGCTTCCTCGCCCCCGCCGGCTTCAGCCAATGCGACGGCCGCTTCCACCCCCGCGAGTTTTGCCTGCATCGCGGCGCGGTTCGCTTGCGCCGCCTCGCTTCTGAGATTGACCTGAGACCGGATGACAGCCATCAGGCCGTCTCCCTGAAAAGCTCGCGGCCGATCAGCATGCGGCGGATTTCGGAGGTGCCGGCGCCGATTTCCATCAGCTTGGCGTCACGCAGCAGCCGGCCGGTGGGATTGTCGTTGATGTAACCGTTGCCGCCGAGCACCTGGATCGCCTGCAATGCCTGCTGGGTGGCCTGTTCGGAAGAATAGAGGCAGCAGGCAGCGGCATCCTGCCGGGTCACCTCACCCCGGTCACAGGCGCCGGCAACCGCATAGACATAGGCTCGGGCAGAGTTCATCGCCGTGTACATATCGGCCACTTTCGCCTGGATGAGCTGGAATTCGCCGATCGCTTGCCCGAACTGCTTACGCTCATGCACATAGGGCATCACCACGTCGAGGCAGGCGTGCATGATGCCGATGCCGATGCCGGCGAGAACCACGCGCTCATAATCCAACCCCGACATGAGGACCTTCACGCCACCGCCTTCGGCACCCATGACGTTTTCGGCCGGCACTTCGCAATCGTGAAAGACCAGTTCGCAGGTGTTGGAACCGCGCATACCGAGCTTGTCCAGCTTCTGGGCGGTCGAGAAGCCCTTGAAGCCCTTCTCGATCAGGAAGGCCGTGATGCCTTTCGGGCCGGCAGCCGGGTCCGTCTTTGCGTAGACGACCAGTACGTCTGCGTCCGGCCCGTTGGTGATCCACATCTTGCTGCCGTTCAGCACATAGGTATCGTCGCGTTTCTCCGCCTTCAACTTCATGGAGACCACATCGGACCCCGCTCCGGGCTCCGACATGGCCAGCGCACCGACATGCTCGCCCGAGCAAAGCTTCGGCAGGTATCGCGCCTTCTGCTGCGCATTGCCGTTGCGGTTGATCTGGTTGACGCAGAGATTGGAATGGGCGCCGTAGCTGAGCGAGGTGGAGGCCGACGCGCGGGCCAGTTCCTCGACGGCGATGACATGGGCGAGATAGCCCAAACCGGAGCCGCCAAACTCAGGATCGGCGGTGATGCCGAGCAGGCCGAGATTTCCGAGTTCCGGCCAGAGATCGCGGGCGAATTCGTTGCTGCGGTCGATCTCGTTGGCACGCGGGGCCAACCGCTCCTGCGCGAAGCGGTGAACGGTCTCGCGCACGGCCTCGACCTCCTCGCCGAGCGCGAACTTCATGGATGCGTGGAACACCTCGTCTCCTCCCGGTGCGCCAAGATTATCTATCGAAAGGTTGTGGGGCAGCCACGCGGTCTCGTCAATGACCCGGAACAAGATCGCAAGATCCAGTCCTTTCGGACACGCCGCTTGAAAAAAGATTTCCTTATCGGGGCAGATGATGCGGGTTGAGACCCGGCACCCACTGGGTGTTCGGCACATTGGTGCCGGTATAGGTGGGGCCGCCTTCGGTCTTGCAACGATAGACCCGACGCGGCGCCGTATCGCCATAGAGAATGTCGTACCTTCCCCGCCACCGATGCACCTCGACGATATCGGTGGTGCAGGTATAGGAGGGTTGCTGGACACGCTCCTCCTCCGGCACGACGCCCGGCAGGTCCTTGAATGCCATCGGGCGGGACCGGCGGAACTCGTCGTCCGCGGCGAAGGATGCCGCCGGCGCAAGCGCCGCCAGCAGGATCGCCATCAGCATCACGACGGGCAACAGCCAGGCACCTTTCAGCATCGTCTACTCCTCAGCCGCAAATCAGCGGATGATTTCTAGATACGGTCTGCAGGATGCCGTTTCCATAAGCTGTCCGGCACATTTGCGTGATCGCTCACACGATCCGCCGGTAACCGTTCGGCATGTCGTAAAGCCAACCGATCCGCCTGACCGCCGCCTCGAAATTCTCGCGGGCGACGCTCATTGTGTGGCCATTGGCATGCAGCAGCGTTTCGGCATCTTCCATGATGCCGACATGCCCTTTCCAGAAGACGAGGTCACCGCGACGCAATTCCTCGCGGGCAATCGCCGTGCCGAAGGCCGCCTGCATATCGGAGTCGCGCGGCGCCGGCCTTCCGACCATCATCAGCGAGAGCTGGACTAGGGAAGAGCAATCCAGCCCGAAGCCGGAGCGGCCACCCCAGAGATAGGGCGTTTCGATGAACCTGCTGGCTACCGACACGTAGTCGTCGCCGAGCGTTTCGCCGATGGGCAGGCAATGACCGGCGATCACGGCGCTGCCGTCCGCCAGCACGAAATAGCGCGTGCCGCGGGTTTCCGCCTCTCCCGTCACGGTCACACGACTTCCCATGGAGAGCGCCGCGACCGGGGGCTTGCGGAGTTCGGGCTCCGGATAGAGGAAGGTGCGTGGCACGGCGATGCGGTGGGTGGGCTCTTCAGGTTCGCCCAGATGCGTCTCCGGCAGATAGCCCACGTAGCCGTCCTCGTCGGCCTGCAGCCAGGCCCAGCCGCCGGCGCGATCGAAGACGCGCACCGTCTCGCCAAGCAGAAGCTCGGTATCGATGCCGCGGGCAAGATCCGGTGCGGGGCGCAAGGCGGTAACGGGAACGGCGATACGGGCCGGCTCGCCGCGCACGAAGTTCGCAGCCTCTATGCTGCCGCGCAGGGTCTCGTCCGCGAGGTCCGGACGGAAGGCATGAAGGCGTCTATCCAGTGTCTTGGTCATGTTTCCTCATGGTGGCCGGCCGCGGCCTTCGAGCATGATGAGATCGCCCAACTTCTCCAGGTAAAGCGCGCCGGCGACTGTTCTCTTGATCACCACATTACGCCGGTCGCGCTCGTCGCGCACCCGCTCCACCCGATGCCATAGCCCCAGCGCCTCAGTCGCCGTCAGTTCAACCGGCATACCTACTCCGAAATTTCGCCCGGCCGATCATTTCCGAATTCTTCGGATCGAAACACGGAGGGTATGCGGGAAGCCTTACCAGATCATTTCACCATTGCCTGAATGCAGCGATAGAGCGCGCGGATAGCGTGGGCCTCGCCGCCCACGGGTGCATGGGGTTTTTCCGCCGGATTCCAGCCATAGACGTCGAAATGCGCCCAGCTCTTGGTGGCGGTGACGAAGCGTTTCAGGAAAAGGGCCGCGGTGATCGCGCCCGCCATGCCGCCGCCCGGCGCATTGGTGATATCGGCCGCGCGCGAGCGCAGATCCTTGTCGTAGCCCATCCACAAGGGCAGCCGCCAAAGCGGATCGTCTTCCGTCTTGCCGGCGGCGCCAATTCGGCCTGCCAAATCCTCGTCATCGGTGAAGAACGGCGCGAGTTCGGGCCCAAGCGCCGTGCGGGCTGCACCCGTCAAGGTCGCCATGTCTATCATCAGGTCCGGCGCGTTTTCGTCGGCATAGGCAAGCGCATCGGCCAGGATCAACCGGCCCTCCGCATCGGTGTTGTCGATCTGCACCGTGATGCCCTTGCGGCTCCTGTAGATATCGCCGGGACGGAAGGCACTGCCGGAAATGGAGTTCTCGACCATCGGCACGAGCACCTGCAACTCGATCTTCAATCCGGCATCCATGATCATCAACGCCAGCGCCAGGACATTGGCCGCGCCGCCCATGTCCTTTTTCATCAGTGCCATATTGGCGGCCCCCTTGATATCGAGACCGCCGGTATCGAAGCAAACCCCCTTGCCGACGAGGGTGACGCGGGGATTACCCTTCTCGCCCCAGCGCATTTCGACAAGCCGCGGCTTGCGGTCGCTTGCGCGGCCGACGGCATGAACGAGCGGAAAATTCTGCGCAAGGAGATCCTCGCCGACGATCGAGGTCACCGACGCGCCATAGTGCTCCGCAAGCCGGCGCAACGCTGCCTCCAGCTCATCCGGACCGAGATCGTTGGTCGGCGTATTGATGAGATCGCGCACAAGGAAGATCGCGGCAAGCTGGCGGAGGATATCATCCTGGTCGACACCTTCCGGAAGGACCAGCCGCACCTCCTTCGCCTTGTCCGACCGATAGCGGTTGAAGCCATAGCTTCCGAGCCCGAAGCCAAGGGCCAGCTTTTCAGCCGGGAGCTTGCCGCCTTCGATGTGCCAATCGCCTGCGGGCAGGAGCTTCGAAAGCTTGCCGGCGATGAAGGGCGCTTCGGCAGGATCAGGACCGAGCCCGTACAAGGCGCCGCCGACCTCGCCCGCCTCATTGGGAACGAGCAGAAGCACGCCCTGTTCCGCCTTGAAGCCAGCCGCCCGCACCCAGGCGAGCACCGTCGGATCGATCTTCCCCTCCTCCATATCTGCGGGCGCGACAAGGCGGATGGTGCGAGCGGCACTGTCCGCTTCGGCGAATGGCGAGGGTCTTTCGATATATTGATAGGGGGTCATGGAAGCCTTCGGGAAGGTATCTGGAAAGAGTGGCTTAACGGTCTGTTAGGGTTAACAGTTTATTGCTGAGGGCAAGATTGCGCCAGATGCCTCCGAAGATTTCCGACGGCGGCGGCAGGCTTCGGCGCCGGGGGTTTCGGGGATCACGTCATGACCGGTTCAGTCCATTCCGCCTTCCGCGAGGTCCGGCTTGCGGAGCTTGCCTGTATCGGCCTGCTGACGATTGCACTTGCCGGCTGCTCCAGCACGAGGAAGCAGCATCCCGACAACGTGACGACCGGTTCCATCCCGCAATTCTCCGGCTCGTTCGAAACCATGAATGCCGCCGAGCTTGCCAGTACGGAGAAAGCGATCGGGGCTGCCTACGATCGCAATCCCAAGGACAAGGCGACCGGCCTGCGCTATGCCAATGTGCTGCGCATGACCGGCAAGAACGCCCAGGCGCTCGCTGTGATGCAGCAGGTCGCGATCGCGCATCCGGCCGACCGCGACGTGCTGGCGGCCTACGGCAAGGCGCAGGCGGCGGCCGGCCAGCTCGAACAGGCGCTTGCGACCATCACCCGTGCCCAGACGCCGGACCGCCCGGACTGGCGGCTTTATTCCGCCGAGGGTGCGGTACTCGACCAGCTCGGCCGTTCGGACGAAGCGCGCCAGAAGTACCGCATGGCGCTCGATGCCCAGCCGAACGAACCGAGCGTGATGTCCAACCTTGGCATGTCCTACGTGTTGAGCGGAGATCTCCGCACGGCGGAAACCTATATGCGCTCGGCCGCACAGCAGCCGGCTGCCGACAGCCGGGTACGGCAGAACCTCGCCCTGGTCGTGGGGCTGCAGGGCCGCTTCGCCGAAGCCGAGCAGATCGCCCGGCACGAGCTCTCTCAACAGCAGGCCGATGCCAATATCACCTATCTGCGCAGCATGCTCTCCCAGCAGAATTCATGGGCAAAGCTTGCCGAAAAGGAAAAGTCGAAGCCATCAAGCGCCGATCGTATCGGGTCGTTCGAAATTCGCCGCAATTGAGCTTAGAAGATCGTCGAACAACATGCTCTGCAAGGAATGGAGCTCATGCGTCGGTTCTTCAAGCGGGCGGGAAAGCTGGCCGGCGCAAGCCTGATTTCGATCGGCTGCTATCTCGGCTTCCTGCATACCACCGGAAATTTCCACGAGGTCATTGCCGGCGAACTTTATCGCTCGGCCCAGCCGACGGCCGCCCAGCTCGATAGCTATATCAGGCACTACGGCATCAAGACCGTCATCAACCTGCGTGGCCAGAGCGGGCAGCATTGGTATCGCGACGAACTTGCCGTCAGCCAGCGCCTCGGTGTCCAGCACATCGATTTCCGCATGTCGGCCCGCCGCGAACTCACCACGGAGCAAAGCGAAAGGCTGATCGCGCTGCTCCGCGACGCGCCGAAACCCATCCTCATCCATTGCCAGGCTGGAGCAGATCGCACAGGACTTGCTTCCGTGATCTATCTCCAGCAGATCGCCAATGTGGACGAAGAGACCGCCGAATGGCAGTTGTCGCTCCTATACGGGCATGTCGGCCTGCCCTTCCTCGGCGTCTATGCGATGGACGAGACCTGGGAAGGTCTTGAAAAGATCTTCGGCCTGCCGAGCTGATTGGGTACGGGCCTTAAAACCGGTCGGCGACCTGGATGCCTGCCGGGCCGAGAATGACGGCGACGAGAACCGGCAGGAAGAACAGGATCATCGGCACGGTGAGTTTAGGCGGCAAGGCGGCGGCCTTCTTTTCCGCCTCGTTCATGCGCTCGTCTCGCCCTTCCTGCGCCAGCACCCTGAGCGCCTGGGCGATCGGCGTGCCGTAACGCTCCGCCTGAATGAGTGCCTGGGTGACGCTTTTCACGATGTCGAGTTGGGTGCGGTTGCCCAGATTTTCGAGCGCCGTGCGCCGATCCTGCAGAAAGGAAAGCTCGGCCGTCGTCAGCACCATCTCCTCGGCAAGCGCCGGCGATTGATGCGCCATCTCCTCCGCCACCCGGCGCATGGCCGCCTCCATCGAGACGCCGGATTCGACACAGATCAGCATCAGGTCCAGCGCATCCGGCCAGGCGCGCTTGATCGAAAGCTGGCGCTTGTTCATCCGGTTGGTGACGATGATGTTCGGCAGGTAGAAGCCGATATAGGCAAAGCCGATCGCCGCCAGCAGGCGAATGGGGAAAGGGCGCCCTTCGAGATTTCCGAGAACGAAGATCCAGACCACCGCCATTGCCAGGAACAGGAAAGGCAGAAGGAAGCGCGCGGCCAGAAAGATGTTGAGCGCGTTTTGCGAGCGCAGGCCCGCCGCTCTCAGCCGGTTGACCGTGTTCTCGTCGACCAGCGCCTGGCGCAGGTTGAAGCGCTCCACGATCTGGCGGGCCGACCGGTTGTTCTGGGTGCGCAGCGAGGCCCTGGACTGTTCCGCGTTCATCCGCGCCCGCTCCCGCGCACGGATCTGCTCGCGCTCGGTGGAAACCGCCCTCATGCGTTTTTCCAGGTTGCCCCGTTCCAGAAGCGGGCTCGCCAGCGTGTAGAGCGTAGCGAACACCGCCACCGCCACGAGCACGGCCAGGAGTATTGCCGGATCGGTCAATGTCGCGGCGAGATCCTTCGTCATACGGGCGCCCTCATATCTCGAAGTTGATCATGTTGCGCATGACGAGAATGCCTATGGACATCCAGATTGCGGAGAACAACAGGATGATGTGGCCGCGCGGATCGGTGAACAGCACCATCATGTAATCGGGCGACGTGAGATAGACGAGCAGCGAAACGATGAAGGGCAGAGCGCCGATGATGACCGCGGAAGCCTTCGCCTCCATGGAGAGCGCGCTGACCTTGGCCTTCATCTTGCGGCGCTCGCGCAATACCTTCGCCAGATTGCCGAGAGCCTCGGAGAGGTTGCCGCCGGCCTGGCTCTGGATGGAGATGACGAGCGAGAAGAAGTTGACTTCGGACAGAGGCATGGTCTGCATCATGCGCGCGCAGGCCTCCGGAACGCTCAAGCCGACCTGCTGGGATTCCACCACGCGTCGGAATTCGCCCTTCACCGGCTCCTGGCCATCGGAAGCGATCAGACGGAGCGCGTCGTGGAGCGGCAGGCCGGATTTGATCGACCGGACCATGACATCGAGGGCGTTCGGAAATTCCTCGAGGAATTTCTTCTGCCGTTTCTTGATCAGGAAATTCACCATCCAGCGCGGCAGACCGGCGGCGGCCGCGAAACTCGCCCCAAGAGCGCCCAGCAGCGGCATGCCGGCCAATAGCGCCAGCAGGAATAATGCGAGGCCAAGAAAGACGCTCAGCATATAGAAACGGCCGAGCGAAAGCGTGATGCCTGTCTGGCCGAGCTTCGCCTTGAGGCTCCCTTCCCCCAGCTTGCGGGATTTCTCTTCCTGCTTCTTCTCCAGATCCTTGAGAGAATCCTGCAGCGACTTGCGGCGCTTGGAGAGTTCCTGGACGCGATCGCGCGCCGCTTTCACCTTGGTGAGATCGGTCTCGGCGGACTTGACGCGGCTCAAGCGCGCATCGGTCTTCTTTTCCACCTCGATACGGGAAAAGAGCAGCCCATAGCAGATCGCACTGGCGGAGACCGCCACCAGTGCGATGATCGCGAGAACCGTCATGTCGAGCCCGAACATCTCCCGTTAGCTCCTAGCCAGAGGACTTTTCCATTGCATCCAGCGCGGACGCCAGGCGACGCTCCTCATTGTAATAACGAGCGCGTTCCCAGAAATGCGGCTTGGCTATACCGGTGGACACGTGCTGACCGATGAGGCGCCCATTGGCGTCTTCGCCGTGGATCTCGTAGCGCATCAGGTCCTGGGTGAGAATCACGTCGCCTTCCATACCGACCACTTCGGTGACCTGGGTGATTCGACGCGAGCCATCGCGCAGGCGTGCCGCCTGGATGATGACGTCGACGGAGCCGGAGATGATCTCGCGCACGGTCTTGGCCGGCAGGCTGAAACCGCCCATGGCGATCATCGATTCGATACGGCTTAAACATTCGCGCGGCGAGTTGGCGTGGATCGTGCCCATCGAACCGTCGTGGCCGGTGTTCATCGCCTGCAGAAGGTCGAAGACCTCCGGTCCGCGCACCTCGCCGACGACGATGCGTTCGGGCCGCATGCGCAGGCAGTTCCTCACGAGATCACGCATGGTGATCTCGCCCTCGCCCTCGATGTTCGGCGGACGGGTTTCGAGGCGCACCACATGCGGCTGCTGAAGCTGCAATTCGGCGGTGTCTTCGCAGGTGATGACGCGTTCGTCGGTATCGATATAGCGTGTCAGGCAATTGAGCAGCGTCGTCTTGCCGGAGCCCGTGCCGCCCGAGATCACGACATTGCAGCGCACCCGGCCGATGATCTGCAGCAGGATCGCGCCTTCCGGCGTAATGGCGCCGAGCTTCACGAGCTGTTCGAGGGTGAGCTTATCCTTCTTGAACTTGCGGATGGTGAGCGCCGGTCCATCGAGCGCCAGCGGCGGCGCGATCACGTTGACGCGTGAACCGTCGGGCAGGCGCGCATCACAGATCGGCGAGGATTCATCCACCCGGCGGCCGACCTGGCTGACGATCCGCTGGCATATGGAGAGCAGTTGCGCGTTGTCGCGAAAGCGGATGTCGGACTCGATCGTTTTGCCGCCGACTTCGATGAAGGTCTGGCCCGCGCCGTTCACCATGATATCGGCGATGTCATCCCTTGCAAGCAGGGGCTCGAGCGGTCCGTAACCCAGAACGTCATTGCAGATATCGTCGAGCAGTTCCTCCTGCTCGGAGATCGACATCGCGAAATTCTTGATGGTGATGATGTCGTTGACGATGTCGCGGATTTCCTCGCGCGCGCTTTCGGCGTCGAGCTTTGCGAGCTGCGAGAGATCGATCGTGTCGATCAGCGCGGAAAAGACCTGGCTTTTCGTATCGTAATACTGCTCGTTGCGTGGCGGACGCTTGCGCGCGGCACTCGCGGATGGGCTTAACGGCGGAGGCATCACGGCCTGACGCTGGCCATGCGGCTCCTGCAGAGGTTCGGGAAAAATTTCGGGAGCGGCAGACCTGCCCGAAGAGGATGCCGGAGCCGACGCAGCAGGCGGCGGCGCAGGAGCGGCGGTGCCGCTCTTTCCGTATCCGTCAGTTCCACGTTTTCCAAACATCGGTCTATCCAGTCTTCACCGAGAGAGGTGAGATCACTTTCGCCCGAGCATTGCCAGCACCTTGCCCAGGCCACTCCGCTTTGCCTTCTTCGCTGCCACGCGCCCCGTCACCACATGGGCGATCTGCGAGAAGGTTTCGGCAGCGGGCGATTTCGCGTCGATCTCGGCGATCATCCGGCCGCTATTGGCGGCGTTTCCGAAAAGCTGCGCGTCGAAAGGCAGAATGGCGATCGGCTCCAGCTCCAGCGGCTCGAAAAAGTCGGAGGGCGCGATCTCCGGACGTTTCGGCATGCCGATCTGGTTCAGCACCAGATGCGGCGGGCGATCGTTCGGCCGGAGCTTCTTCAAGGCATCCAGCATGTTCTTGGTGTTGCGGAGATTGGCGAGATCGGGGGCCGCGCAGATCACCACTTCATCGACATCGGCGAGCACCGCCCGCGTCCATTCCGACCAGCCGTGCGGCATGTCGAGCACCGCCATGGGCGCGCTGCGCTGGAGTATGTCTATCACCGGCTGGAACGCGAACCGATCGTAGTCATAGGCGCGATCGAGCAGGGAGGGCGCGGCGAGCAGCGACAGATGCTCGGAGCATTTGGTGAGCAGGCGGTCGAGGAAGACCTCGTCCAGGCGTTCGGGGGCGAAGACGGCCTCCGCCACCCCCTGGGCAGGGTCCTGGTCGAAATCGATATTGGCCGTGCCGAAGGGCAGATCGAGATCGGCAAGAATGGTTTCGGTGGCAAACAGGCTGGAAATACCGAACGCGCAGTTATGCGCGATGGTCGACGCGCCCACCCCACCCTTGGCGCCGATAAAGGCTATCGACTTGCCGAGCGGTTCGGCATCCGGGTCGACGAAGATCGCCGAAACCGAGGCGAGCAGATCGGCCATCTGCACAGGGCCGACCAGATATTCGGAAATGCCGTTGCGGATCAGTTCGCGATAGAGTGCGATATCGTTATAGCGCCCGACGACGATAACCCGAGTGGAGGGATCGCAGACCTCCGCAAGCGGCGCCAGCTCGCCGAGCAGGTTCTTCGGTTCGGCATCCGTTTCCAGGATGATGAGGTTGGGCGTCGGCGCGGAGGTGAACATCTTGGCGGCCGCATCGATGGCGCCGCTCGTGATCCGCATGTTGACCTTGGCCATGCGGCGATCGCGCGACATGCGATCCATCAGCCGCAGCATCGCCTCGCTTTCGCAGAAGGCATGAATGGATATGCGCGGCAACGGGCGAAGCGCTTCGATGTCGCCGAGGCGGTCTGCCTCTTCCACGTATCGCCCGCCTTCAGCGCCAGTGCGGATTTCGTAGTTGATCGCACTCATCTGTCTGTCTCCGGTGCCGCGGCCTCAATCATCGCCGCCGTCGCCGCTCGGCGCCTTACGATAAGCTTCGATAACCGCCGTGCGCTGTGCAGCATCGATCGGCGTCATCCCGCGCGGGGCGATGAGATCGGTGGGATTGGCGACCTGGGCGGCAAGATTGTTCTGGCTGGCGCAGCCGAAATTGTACCAGTTCCTGTTCCCGAAGGTGGCATCGGAGAGGTCTTCCGGCCATTCTCCGCACGCCGACGTCATGGCCTTGGTCGCCACATAGGCAAGGCGGACCGGTGCTGCATCACCGTTGGGATAGGCCTGATAGCTGCCCATCACGATCTGGCCCGGACGGATACCGGTCTCCGTCAGCACCTTGCGGATCTGGCCGCCCAGATGAGACGCCGCTCCTGCGTTATGGGAGCCATGCGGCATCTGTATCTGGATGATGCCGGCGGGCGAGGCCGCGAAATTCTGCGCGAAGCCTCGGATCGTGTCCTTCATGCCCGTGGATAGCCGGTAGTCACCGGAGGAAACGGGGATATCGAGCGTGTGCTCGGCCTCCGAAAGCGTGATGGGATGGCGCGTGCGATAGTCGTCGGGGATCGAGCCCGTGGTGAGCTCCCGCGAGCCGCAGCCCGCAAGCAGCGTCAAAGACGCGACGAGGACGGCGGAGGATATCTGTCTCATCATGGTCTTGGCCCCCGGCCCCTCATTTGTAGATGAACCCGACGGCGCCATGGTATTGCCCGGCATCGACGGTCTCCTTGCGGCCGTAAATCTTGTTGACCCGGTTCAGGAAGAAGGTCGCCGCATCGTTCTCCGGATTGAAGTTGTCGTCCGGCCTGGCGATCTGATTTCGCGCAACCGGGCGCACCAGATAGGGCGTCGCAATGATCACCAGTTCGGTTTCGTTGCGCACGAAGTCCTTGCTGCGGAACAGCGTGCCGAAAATCGGTATCTTGGATGCGCCCGGAAAGCCGGACATGGCCTGACGGATATCATCCTGAACGAGACCTGCGATGACGATGGAGCCGCCGGACGGCAGCTCGACCGAAGTCGAGGCTTCTCTCTTGCGAATGCCGAGATAAGTATTGCCCGGGATGGAACCCGGAGAATTTCCGGTCGTCACGCTGCCCTGGAATGTGGGCTCGGAAACGCTGGTATCGATCCGAAGCGCTATGCGGCCGGCTGACAGGACGACAGGCTTGAAGTTCAACGAGATGCCGTATTCCACGGTCTCGAAACTGTTGGTCACGACTGGGACATTGGTGTCCTTGTCGATCGAGACTTCCTGCTCGGCGGCCAGGCGGAAGTCTCCGCCGACATAGAAATTCGCCTGCTCGCCGGAGATCGCCGTCAGGCTGGGCTCCGCGAGCGTCCGCATGACGCCTGCCTGTTCCATGGCATTGAGATAGCTCGTGAAATTCATCGAGCCGGAACCGATCGTCCCGGCAATCCGGCCGACCGATCCCATGATGTTGCCGAGATTGGCCGGGTTGGCGAAGGACACACCGTCGCCGCTGGTCCCACTCCTGATCGAACCGTTGAATCCGAGCTGCTTCAACACCTGGCGGCTGACTTCGGCCACGGTGACTTTCAGCGTCACCTGGTCCTCGCCTTCGATCGTCAGGAGATTGACGATCTGCGAGAGCTGACGGTCTTCCGCGTAGATCGCCACGGCGCCGTCGCCGCTGCTTTCGCTGGTGGCCACGGTGCCGCGGGTGGTGGCTTCACCGCCCCGAAGAAAGGCCGTGGCCAGCTTTTCAGCCTGCGCGGCATCCTGCGGCGTGCGCACCGTGCCGGTCAGCACGATGTTGTCGGAAACGATCTCGACCTGAATATCGGACTCCGGCAGGAAGCGCCGCAGGTTCTGCTGCAGGCCGGCGATATCGCGCTCGATCTCCAGATCGAGGCTGACGATCTCCTCTCCATTCGGGCCGAAGATGAAGATGTTGGTCTGGCCGACCGACTTGCCGAAGAGATAGATGCGCCGCGAGGTGCGCGTCACGGCATCGGCCATGGAGGGATCGGCCACCAGGATATCATGGGCATCCGCCGGCAGATCGACGACCAGGGCCTTGTTCAGCCCGAGTTTCAGGCGCTTGCGAATACCGGTGCCCGCCTCGGTGATGCGGATGAGGCTCTGCTGTTCGGCAAGCGCGCTGGCCGGCGCGAGATTGCCCGAGAAAGGCGTGACCGGAAGACCGGAAAAGGCAAGGCAGAAGGCCATGCCTGCCGCGGCGGAGCGATAGATTGCCTGTTTCGGTCTGCTCACTGGTTCCGCTCCGTTCACTGCGTCTGCACCTGCGATTGCGAGCCTCTGACGATCGAGCCCGACTTGATGACCTGGATATCGGCCTTGCCGTCGCCGCCCTTGAGCAGGTAATCGGCAGCGATCGTGTCGGCCTCCTGCGCGTCCGCGACCGAGCGCAGTGCCAGCGTCAGCCGCTCCGCCATCTGCTGGGCGACGGTGATCACGCGCGTCTGCTCAGGGGTAAGTTCCAGTGTCGCGGTCGTGCCCACCACGGCCTTGGAGCCATCCTCGTTTTCCTGGATCTGCTGATCGATCGCCAGAACGCGCACGTTGTTCAGCACGTTCTCGGTGAGAAAGGAGCCCTCCTCATTGCGGCGGACCATGATGACATCCACCCGATCGTTCGGCAGTACGAAGCCGCCCGCGCCGGTCGCGACCGTGATCTCGGTGGCCACCGCCCGCTTGCCGGCCGGTAGAAGCGCCGACATGATGCGGCTTGATGAATCCGCGATCTTTTCCGGCCGGATCGGCTCGCCTTCGAAGACCGGCAGACGGACCACGGCGCCATTCACCTCCGCAACGGCATTCGGACGCGCCTTGTCGGTAATGAACCCTTCGACGACTCCGGCTGCTGGCCAGGCCATCCAGCGGACCGCTTGATCGTTCAGCCGGCTGCCCACGGGCAGGTTGGCGGCCGATACCAGCACGTTGACGGTGGGTTCTTTCTCGATGACGGTTTCGGCCATCTGAACCACTTCCTTGCCGGAAAGATTCATTGCCAGAATGCCGGCAAGGCCCGCCGCGACGACGGCTACCGTGAGGATGATGAGGCGGGCGGGTTTCATGGCCGGTTCTCGGGGGCTGCAATTCCCCCCAAAATGGTCCCGCAATGGTGTAATTATAGTTAATACTAGGCTTATAATTGTGGTTAACGAAATCTTTTCAGATCAACTAAGCCTGAACTTCAAGTTCCCGTGGCCAGCCGGAAGATCGGCGACTGGTCGTAGGTGAGGAACCCAGCGATCGCGATCGCGATGCCATAGGGGATTTTCTTGGCGGTCGTCAGCGACGCCGGCAGCGGTATGCCCATGGCAAGCACGGAGTTCGACTGCGAGCGGATGATGAGGATGGCGATGGTCAGAAGGCCGCCAATGAATGAGACCGCAACGAGAAAAACGAGCAAGGAATGGTTGAAGCCGAACCAGACGACGGCGGCGGTCAAAAGCTTCGCATCTCCACCGCCCATGACATTGAACGCGAAGAGACCGAAGCAGCCAGCAAAGACGACGAGACCGGCGACAAGGCTCAGGCCGATATCAGGCCAGGCGAGGCCTGAAAAGGGTGCAAGAACAAGGAAGGCCGCCAGCAGAACCGCAGGGATCCGGTTCGGAATGGTCATGGTGAAGAGGTCGGTGAGCGCAGCGAGGGCAAGGCCGATCGGCAGGATAAAAAATATCACTGCGACAATCATCCTCTTCGCTCCGTTTATTTTTCGAGCTGTATACGTAATATAAGCTGCGTAAAGAAGAGAAAGCCGCCCGATGGGCGGCTTTCTGATTTATAACAAACTTAGCCTTCGGCAGGCGCTTCAGGTGCATGTTTATCAAGTTCCTTCGAAAGGCCGTCGAAGGTAGTATTAAGACTGGTACCAAGAGCACCAGCACCAGCAATAAGCGCGACAGAGATGAGGGCCGCGATCAGGCCATACTCGATGGCAGTCGCACCCGACTCATTCTTCTTAAAACGAGCGAAAATCTTCGACATGGAACTCTCCTAACTCCGATAGTTATCCAGCACTTCCCGCCAACTGTTTGCCGTTGTTCGGATGAGCGGAACCTATATGGAGCGCAATTTCCGGCCGCTTAAGAAAGAACGTTACCGAAAACTTAAAGCCATCACGGCTCGGAAATTGGTTAACGGGAGGCAAAGGGAATGCTTTGAATGCTGCCAGACGGGAGTCGTCTCCGATACTCTCAACAACCCTTCAATTCCCATTGGTTAACATGCTTCACACATGACGATGAGGTATCGATGAACTTCGAAAATATCCAAGAGGAAATATTTAACAAACCGGAAAGCGGGTTCGATCGCCGCATTTAACCACCCGTTCACCATTCCGGCCCATGCTTGAGGCATCGAGCTCATTATCAAAGGCCCTTCCTTATGCTGTTGCAAAGCCTCATGGCCGGACTTCTCGTCCTCGCGGGCGCTGCTACGGTGTCGGCCCAGGACCATGAGGAAGACCTGCTGCGCGTCTTCATGAACCATGCGCGCGTGCTGAAGCTCGACCGTCCCGTGAGCAAGGTGATCGTCGGCAATTCCAATGTCGCGGACGCCACCGTAGCGGATGCGACCACCATCGTGCTCACCGGCCGCAGCTTCGGCGCGACGAACCTCGTGCTCCTCGATGCGGAAGGAAATGCGATCGCCGACGAACGCGTGCTGGTGTCGATCGACGAGGGCAATACCGTGCGCGTCTTCCGCCAGACCGCCCGCTCCATTCTCTCCTGCACGCCCAATTGCGAGCAGCACGCGGAATTCAGCAACACCGCCGCCGCCGCCAATCCGTAATTCTCGCCGGTCACCAACCCCTTCAAATACGAGGGTGGTGGGAAACGGAATTTCAATAAACCCTTCCTAGGATGCTGCCGGGGTTTAAAGGGGCATTCCGTACAGCATCATGGGCAAGAGCCGTGAGATCACGCGCAAGGATAGCGCACCGCGCAGGCGCACGTTGCGGCAGCTCGTTCGCTCGCGCGACGGGGCGGCGGCAATCGAGTTCGCCCTGCTCGCCATTCCCTATTTCCTGATCGTCTTCGCCATCATCGAGACCTTCATCGCCTTCATGGCGGAGCAACTGGTCTCGACCGCTGTCGACAACATGGCGCGCCAGATCAGGATGGGGCAGATCACCTACGGGCTCAACCTCTCCAGCAACAAGGACCGGGACAAATTCCGCGAGGCTTTCTGCGACGAGATATCGATCCTGATCCGATGCAGTGAGGAGGAGATAAAAACCCCTCAAAAGCTTTATCTCGATGTCCGCAGCTTCCCCACCTTCGCCGATATCCCCAAGGAGATACCACGGGTCTCCGACAAGCCCTTCGCCGACCTCGATGCCTTGAACGCAAACCATTATTCCCCCGGCGGGCCGAAATCGATCAACATGGTGCGCGCCTATTACCGCTGGCAGATCATCACCGATCTCGTGCGGCCCTATATCACGACCATCCGGCCGGAAGGGCAGTCCATGCCCACCGATTTCCTGATCGTCGGGACGGCGGCATTCCAGAACGAGGATTATCCGCTGTGACCGAGCCGACCCGAAAGGAAGCCGGATGTCGCGGGATTCTGATGCGGTTGCGAGCGCTCATCGCCGACCGGCGCGGCATGGGCGCGGTGGAATTCGCGCTCGTCGCGCCGCTTCTCCTGATGCTCTACATCACCGTCTTCGAGCTGACGATCGGTTTCAGCGTTTCCAAGCGGGTGTCGCGCGCGGCAACCAGCATCGCCGACCTCGTGACCCAGCAGACAACGGTCAACAAGCCCTATCTCAAGACGATGCTCGACGTCGCCAGAGGCCTCTTCGTGCCCTATGGAACCTCCGGCATCACGATGAAGGTCACCGGTGTGACGATCGATTCCTCCGCCAGCGCCAAGGTCCTGTGGTCCTGGGACCAGAGCGGCGGCAAGCCTTATGCGGCAGGCTCCGCCGTCGCCGTTCCGGAGGGCATGCGGCGTGCCGAGACGTTCCTGGTGCGGGCGGAGGTTTCCGTGCCTCATCAGCTTTTGATGTTCATGCCGGGACTGCTTCCGAGTGCCGTCGAGAACATCACCATCCGGCGCGAATCCTTCTTCCAGCAGCGCCTCGGCAAGGACATCACCTGCTCCGACTGCTGAAAGGCAGCGATACATTGGCCTTTGCCAAGTCCTTTCCCCGACTATATATCCGGTCGAAAATCGATGGCGGCCGATGACGGCCGCAGTTTCAAGCCAGGATGACCTATGGCGCGCGCCTTTCTCTTCGTTCTCGATTCCTTCGGCGTCGGCGGTGCGGGCGACGCCGAAGCCTATGGTGATCTCGGTTCCAATACGCTCGGCCATATCGCCGAGTTCTGCGCTGCGGGGGCTGCCGACCGGGCGGGCCTCAGAAGCGGTCCGCTGAAGCTCCCCAACATGTCCTCCCTCGGGCTTCTCGAGATCGCCAAGCTCGCCAGCGGCAACTATCCCGCCGGCATGCCGATGCCCGAGCGGATCTTCGGCCTGCACGGCGCCGCCAACGAGGTGTCGCGAGGCAAGGATACGCCCTCCGGCCATTGGGAGATCGCCGGCACGCCGGTGATGTTCGATTGGGGCTATTTCGCAACCGAGGGCGATGCCTTTCCGCCCGATCTCGTTGAAGCGATCTGCCGCGAGGGGGATATTCCGGGCATTCTCGGCAATTGCCATGCCTCCGGCACCGAAGTCATCGCCAGGCTCGGAGAGGAGCATATCCGCACCGGCAAGCCGATCTGCTACACGTCCAGCGACTCCGTCTTCCAGATCGCGGCGCACGAAACCCATTTCGGTCTGGAACGTTTGCTCGAGCTCAGCCTGGTGGTGCGCCGCCTCCTCGACCCGCTGAATATCGGCCGGGTGATCGCTCGCCCCTTCCTCGGCGAGACGGCGGAAACCTTCGAACGCACCGGCAACCGCCGGGATTTCTCAGTGCCCCCGCCTGAACCCACGCTCCTCGACCGGCTGACGGAAGCGGGCCGGACGGTGCATGCGGTCGGCAAGATCGGCGACATCTTCGCCCACCAGGGCGTCTCGCGCGTCATCAAGGCGAATGGCAATGCGGCGCTGATGCAGGCCACGCTCGCCGCCATGGACGAAGCTGCAGATGGCGACCTCGTCTTCACCAATTTCGTCGATTTCGACATGCTTTACGGCCACCGCCGCGACGTCCCCGGCTATGCCGCGGCGCTGGAAGCCTTCGATCTCGCCCTTCCGGACATCCCCCGTCGGCTGAAGCCCGGCGCCCTAGTCATTCTCACCGCCGATCACGGCTGCGATCCCACCTGGCGCGGAAGCGACCATACGCGCGAGCGCGTGCCGGTCATGGCGTTCGGTCCGGGCATCCGCTCCCGTTCGATCGGCGTCAGGCCAACTTACGCGGATATCGGCGAAACGGTGGCCGCGCATCTCGGTATTCCCGCCGGCTCGCATGGATGGAGCTTCCTTTGACGGCATACCTGCTGAAAGCCGAAATCCACTGCCATATAGAAGGGGCGGCGCCACCGGCGCTGGCGCAGGCCCAGGCGAGAAAATACGGCGTCGATACTGGCAGCTTCCTGCGCGGCGGCGCCTATGTCTGGTCGGATTTTGCCGAATTCCTCGCCTGCTACGACAAGGTTGCCTCCCTGTTCAAGACGGACGAAGACTATGCGCTGCTGACGGAGACCTATCTTTGTGAACTCGCCGCGGCGAACACGATCTATAGCGAGGTCATCGTCTCACCGGACCACGGCGACCGCATCGGGCTTGGAGCGGACGCCTATATCGCCGGCATTTCGGCGGGCATCCATACCGCCCGCGAAAAGACCGGCATAGAGGCGCGCATCATCGTTACCGGAGAACGGCATTTCGGGCCGGACCGGGTCATCTCCGCGGCCGAATATGCCGCGCGGGCGAAGAACCCGCTGGTCACGGGGTTCAACATGGCCGGCGAAGAGCGCATGGGGAGGGTCGCGGATTATGCCCGCGCCTTCGACATCGCCCGCGAGGCCGGGCTCGGGCTCACCATCCATGCCGGCGAGGTCTGCGGCGCCTTCAGCGTCTCCGACGCGCTCGACCTCGTGAGGCCGTCACGGATCGGCCACGGGGTTCGCGCGATCGAGGATCCGGCGCTCGTGGAGCGGCTTGCCGAACTCGGCACCGTGCTGGAAGTCTGCCCGGGCTCCAACATCGCCCTCAAGGTCTTCCCGGATTTCGCTAGTCACCCGCTGAAGCGGCTGAAGGCAGCGGGCGTGCGCGTCTGCCTGAATTCGGACGATCCGCCCTTCTTCCACACCTCGCTCGCAAGGGAATACGAGATCGCATCGAAGGAAATGGGCTTTTCCGACGCCGAGATCGATGCAATGACGCGCACGGCGGTGGAAGCGGCTTTCCTGGACGAGGACACGCGGGCAAAATTGCTCGCTCGCCTCGACGGCGAGGCCGCGGATGCTGGGGATGAAGCAGTCCACCGCGCCTGATGGCTTGCGTTCGCGGCCATTTCAGGAAAAGAGAAAAGAAACGGAAAGGGAAGCTTCTCATGGAAGGCGTAACGGTCATCGATCATCCGCTGGTGCAGCACAAGCTCACCATCATGCGCAAGAAGGAAACTTCCACCGCCGGCTTCCGGCGTCTGCTGCGCGAGATCTCCACCCTGCTCTGCTATGAGGTGACGCGCGACCTCGAGCTCACCATGGAAACGATCGAGACGCCGATCATGGAAATGCAAGCGCCTGTGCTCGAAGGCAAGAAGCTGGTCTTCGCCTCGATCCTGCGCGCCGGCAACGGGCTTCTCGAAGGCATGCTGGAACTGGTGCCGTCGGCCCGCGTCTCGCATATCGGCGTTTATCGCGATCATGAGACGCTGGAAGCGGTCGAGTATTTCTTCAAGGCGCCGGACAGCATCAATGAGCGCCTCGTCATCGTCGTCGATCCGATGCTCGCAACCGGCAACTCATCGATCGCCGCCATCGACAAGCTCAAGGAACGCGGTGCCCGCAATATCCGCTTCCTCTGCCTGCTTGCCGCCCCCGAGGGTATCGAGAACTTCCGCAAGGTCCATCCGGACGTAAAAATCTATACCGCATCGATCGACAGCCATTTGAACGAGAAGGGCTATATCGTGCCGGGACTGGGCGATGCAGGCGACCGCATGTACGGAACGAAGTAAGCCGGCTGGGTTTTCTTAACCACACTCTCATCGAAGGGCTCGCAGGCACGTTCTGCGAGCCTTTTCTTATGAATTTCCGATTATGAAGTAAGGCGCTACTTCACAAGGGAACGCGCCCATGATCATGCGCAGCCTCGTCTTTGCGGTTGCAACGGCAGCATTGGCCTCGCAGATACCGACGCTGCTGAAGCTCACGGAGCCCGCAAAGCCCGATGCGCCCGCGCAGAACACCAAGGCCGAGCCCATGCAGGTATCAGCGACACCCGGCTCGGTCGTGCTTCGCGCAGACAGGCGGGGTCATTTCAACGGCAGTTTCCGCCTCAACGGCAAGACAGTGGATGGCATGGTCGATACCGGCGCATCGCTGATTGCGATCAACGAAACGACCGCTCGGAAGCTCGGCTTCGGCGCGAACCGCCTCGATTTTCGCCATGTCGTGAACACCGCCAATGGCAGGACGGAAGCCGCTTATGTCGTGCTGGACCGCGTCGAGATCGGCGGCGTGAAAGTACGGGACGTCGACGCCTTCGTGATGCGGGACAAGGCGCTTTCCTCGACGCTCATCGGCATGAGCTTCATGAACAAGCTGAAATCCTACCGGGTGGAGAACGGCTCGCTCAAGCTGATTCAGTAGCTCATCCGATCTTCCGCAGCACGACAGGCGGCGGCGCCGGCGGCCGGTCGGCAAGCGTGAAGCAGCCGGCAAGCCTTGCCGCCATCTGCTCGCCGGCATCCCGATCCGAAGCATGAACGAAGGCGATCGGCTCACCTTTCGAAACCTTGCTGCCGAGCGGCAGGATGCCATCAATGCCTACCCGATGGTCTATGGTGTCGGTTGCCCGTTTGCGTCCGCCGCCGAGTTCGATCACTGCCAGACCGACCTCGCGTGTTGAGCAAGCCGAGAGCCAGCCGTCCTCCGCCGCCAGAACCGGCAATACGACCGGGGCAGTTTGCAGATAGACCTCCGGCCGATCAACGAAATCCGCAGGACCGCCGAGCAGATGCACCATGCGGGCGAAGACCTCCATGGCCTGGCCACCCGCGAGCGCATCGCGAGCGGCCGCTTCTGCGGCCCGCGCATCCGGGTAGAGCCCGGCCTGCACCAGCATTTCCACTGCGAGAGCGAAGACGACAGTATCGAGCCGTGTGCCGACCTTCTTTCCCTTCAGGAACTCCACGCAGTTCCAGATTTCGAGAGCATTGCCCGCCGCATCCGCGAGCGGCTGGTTCATGTCGGTCAGAAGAGCGGAGGTCCGCACACCCGCGCGGTTCGCGACCTCCACCAGAGAGCGGGCCAAGGTCTCCGCCTCATCGAGGCTTTCCATGAAGGCGCCGTTGCCCAGCTTCACATCCAGCACGAGGGTTTCAAGGCCCGCCGCGAGCTTCTTGGAAAGAATGGAGGCAGTGATCAGCGGCACGGATTCGACCGTAGCGGTGACATCGCGGATGGCATAAAGGCGTCGGTCGGCGGGCGCGAGATCGGCCGTCTGCCCGATGATGGCGCAGCCCGCCTCCGCTACCGTTTTACGGAACAACGCATCCCCCGGCGCGATATCGTAGCCCGGAATCGATTGCAGCTTATCGAGCGTGCCGCCCGTGTGGCCAAGACCGCGTCCGGAAATCATCGGTACCGCCAGCCCGCAGGCCGCCGCGATCGGCGCCAGCATCAGCGAAACATTGTCGCCGACGCCGCCGGTCGAGTGCTTGTCGGCCACCGGCCGTCCCGCATCGCGCCAATCCAGGACATCGCCGGAATCGCGCATGGCAAGCGTCAGCGCGACCGTTTCTTCCGGAGACATGCCGCGAAAAAACACTGCCATGGCGAAGGCGGCCGCCTGGCTTTCGGAAATCTCTTCGCTCGAAAGCGCGGAGATGAAGGCGGCTATTTCCTCCGCCGCCAGTTCGGCTCCGTCCCGCTTGCGGCGGATGATCTCCTGCGGGATCATGGACGCGCTCAGTAGCCGGCAGAGACGCGGGCGGAGACACCGCCGCCAAGTACCGCCAGGATATCGTCCAGCAGGCTGGATGCACCGAAACGGAAGGTCGAGGGCATGATCCAGTTCGGCCCCATGATGGTTTCCGCAAGCCTCAGATAGAGATCGGCATCGGCAACCGAACCTATGCCCCCGGCTGGCTTGAAGCCGACGGTCTTCTTCGAATCCCGGATTGCCTGCAGCATGATGTCGGCGGCTTCCAGCGTGGCATTCACCGCCACCTTGCCGGTCGATGTCTTGATGAAATCCGCTCCTCCGGCGATCGCCAGCTCCGAGGCGCGGCGGATATGGGCGCTATCCTTCAATTCCCCGGTTTCGAGAATGACCTTGAGGCAGGCATCCGGGCAAGCGGCCCTGACCGCTTCCACCATATCCGTCACCGCCTGCTCGTCGCCCGCCATAAAGGCGTGGTACGGGATCACCATGTCGATTTCATCGGCACCGTCCGCGATCGCTTGGCCGGTTTCTTCCACGACCGTTTCCACGGGAAGGTCGCCGGAAGGGAAATTCACCACCGTCGCGATGCGAACCGGATGGCCGGCTCCGAGGACTTTCCGAGCATGGGCAACGAAGCGCGGCCAGATGCAGATCGCGGCCGTGTTGCCATAGGGCGTCTGGGCACGAAGGCATAGTTTCTCGATCGCTGCCTCATCGCAGTCGTCACGCAGGTTGGTGAGATCGAGAAGCGAGAGCGCAAAACTCGCGGCCTCGCGCGGCGTGTTGATCTCCATCGTACCTACCTCCCCGGCCGGCGCGCGACCCGGACGAACCGTCAGAGCAGAGTCGGGCGCAATTTACGGAATTGCCGCGACGCGTTGATCTCGGGCGCCACGATCGAGCGGCATAATTTATCGTTCAAACGATTAGAAGCAACCCGCATCGGCGAAGGAGAAGGGCTTATTCTCCCCGCCTTTGGCTTCGCGCCTGATATCCCTAGGCTTTTGCCGACAGCATTTCCTTGAGGATTGCGGCGAGCCGCCGGCCACCGACCGGCGCCATGTCCTTCGTCTCCTCATGGGAGAGTTCGGCTCCCGTCATGCCGGCCGCATAATTGGTGACGACGGAAGCCGCCGCGACCCGGAGCCCGAAATAGCGCGCCAGGATGACTTCCGGCACCGTCGACATGCCGACCGCATCCGCTCCTAGCGTGCGGGCCATGCGGATCTCTGCCGGGGTTTCGAAGCTCGGGCCGGAAAACCACATATAGACGCCCGAAAGCAGCGGTACGCCGCAACGGATCGCGGCATTGCGCATATCCATCGCCAGCTCCTCGTCATAGGCATTGGTCATGCCGACGAAACGACGGTCGCCTTCCTCGCCGACCAGCGGGTTCATACCGGAATAGTTTATGTGATCGGTAATCTGCATGACCGAGCCCGGCGGCATATCCTGCCGCAGCGATCCCGCCGAATTGGTGAGGATCAGCGCCTGCACGCCGAGGCCCTTCAGGACCTCGATCGGGAAACGCATCGCCTTGGCGTCTCCCTTCTCGTAGTAATGGGCGCGGCCGGACAGCATGATGACGGGCTCGCCTCCGAGGCGCCCGGCAACCAGTTCGCCCGCATGGCCGGTAACCCCGCTCACGGGAAAGCCGGAAAGTTCTGCGTAGGGGATGCGCACCGGCTCAGCCACCTCCTCGACCAGCGAGCCGAGGCCGGAACCGAGCACCACGGCATGGCGCGGCACAAGCCCGTTCAATCTTTCCACGAGAAGATCGATGACGTCCTTCATCCGATGACATCCGTTTCGAAGGCGTAGGGTAACAGTTCCGCCATGGTCACCGTCTTCTGCACGCCCAGATCATCGCAGAGATAGATGCGAGTATCGGCGGAGGCGAACTCGGAAATCTTCTGGCGGCAACCGCCGCAGGGCGTGCAGAGCGGCAGCTTCTCGGCGATCACCGCAAGCTCCACGATCTTCCTTCCCCCACCCATGATCATGGCACCGATCGCCGTGGGCTCGGCGCACCAGCCTTGCGGGAAGGAGAGGTTCTCGATGTTGGCGCCGGCATAGACTTTGCCGTCATCGGCCCGGATCGCCGCTCCCACAGGGAACTTCGAATAGGGCGCATAGGCCTTTGCCATGGCGTCGCGTGCGGCTTCGAAAAGATCGTGGGCCATAGGTCAGCGCTCCTTCGTGTAAGGCACCCCACCAGCCTTCGGGGGGCGGGCGACGCCGATGAAGCCGGCGAGCAGGATGCAGGTGAGTACATAGGGCAGCGCCTGGAAGATCTGCACCGGCACTTCGCCTATCCCCGGCACCACCTTGCCCTGCATGAAATTGGCGACCGCATCCAGGAAGCCGAAGAGCAGGCAGGCGAACATCACCGGCACCGGACGCCATTTGGCGAAGATCAGCGCCGCGAGCGCGATATAGCCCTTGCCGGCCGACATATTGTTGATGAAGGCGGCCGATTGGGCAACCGCCAGATAGGTGCCCGCGAAGCCGCACAGGAAACCCGCGAGGATGACCGCGCGATAGCGCATCCACGGCACCGAAATACCGGCAGTGTCCACCGCGCCCGGATTTTCGCCGACGGCGCGCAGACGCAGGCCGAAACGGGTACGATAGAGAACCCACCAGGAGAGTGGCACCATCAGGAAAGCGATATAGGTGAGGATATTGTTGCCGGATATGACGTTGGCATAGAGCGGGCCGATGAACGGCACCTCCCGCATGGCATCGACGCCGGGCAGGATGATCGGCGCGAAACGCCCCTCGCCCGGCACCTGCGGCGTGCGGCCGCCCTGGCCGAACCAGGCCTGGCCGAGCACGATGGTGAGACCGGCGGCCACGAAATTCAACGCCACGCCGGAAACGATCTGGTTGCCCCGGTTGGTGATCGAGGCAAAACCATGGATCAGCGAAAATGCGATCGATACGGCGATGCCGGCAAGAAGGCCGAGCCAGGCATTGCCCGTCATATACGCGACGCAAGCGGAGGCGAAGGCAGAGGCGAGCATCTTGCCTTCGAGCCCGATGTCGAAGATTCCGGCGCGCTCGGAAAACAGCCCCGCAAGTGCGGTGAAGAGCAGCGGGATGGAGAGCCGGACAGCCGAACCGAGGATGCTGACGAGGATATCAAAGAATTCCATGGCCTCATTTCCCCGCGAACTGCTGGTAGAGCCGTACCATGGCCGGGCGCAGCATGTATTCCAGCGCGCCGGCGAAAAGGATCACGAGGCCCTGGATGACCACGATCATGTCGCGGGTGATGTTCGGCATCTCGAAGGAAAGATCGGCGCCGCCCTGATAGAGAATGCCGAAGAGCAACGCGGCGAAAAGAATGCCGACGGGATGGCTGCGGCCCATCAACGACACTGCGATGCCGACGAAGCCGGCGCCCGCCACGAATTCCACCTGCAGACGCGCGGAAGCGCCCATCACCACGTTGAGCGCCATCATGCCCGCGAGCGCTCCGGAAATCAGCATGGCCACGATGACCGTGCGGACATAGGGAACGCCGGCATAGACGGCGGCGGTCGGGCTGACGCCCAGCGTAC
This sequence comes from Rhizobium sp. LC145, assembly GCF_001005825.1. GTDB lineage: Bacteria > Pseudomonadota > Alphaproteobacteria > Rhizobiales > Rhizobiaceae > Neorhizobium. Next base: position 212,408 of record NZ_LBHV01000003.1, on the reverse strand, counting down.
GCATCTCATAGCCGAGCTTCGTTCGCCAGATCAGCACCCAGACGAGGAAGCACATGACGAGCGCGATGACGAAGGAGACGTTGAACGGCGCCGGTCCAAGCCTCAGCCCGAACAGCGCCATCAGCCAGTCGAGCTTGGGCAACTGTCCGCCCGGCAGAAAAGTGCGGGTTTCCGGCGCCATCTTGCCCGGCACGATGAAGACGTTGACGAGCAGATAGACCATCAGCGCCGCAGCGATGAAATTGAACATGATCGTCGTGATGACGATATGGCTGCCGCGCTTGGCCTGCAGCCAGGCCGGAATGAACGCCCAGGCCGCGCCGAAGATCGCCGCGCCGGCGATGGCGAACGGCATGGTCACGTACCACGGCACGTAACGATCGAGCGCAAGCGCTACGAGCGCCGCACCCAACCCGCCGATATAGGCCTGCCCTTCCGAGCCGATGTTGAAGAGGCCGGCATGGAAGGCGACGGCCACCGAAAGGCCCGTGAAGATGAAGCTCGTCGCATAGAACAGCGTGAAGCCGATGGCGTCTCCACGGCCGAGCGCGCCCTGCACGAGGAATTTCAGCGCCTCGAACGGATTTTCGCCGATCGACCAGATGACAAGACCGGAGAAGAAGAAGGCCAGCATGAGATTGATAAGCGGGATCACCCCATAGGAAATCCACGCCGGGAGCGGAACGGAGGCCGTGCTCATCGAAAATCCGCCGTCCCCGCAATCATGCGGTCCTTCACCATGCCCCCTGCACGCATTCCATACTCCAAACCAGAACCCTCACGTCCCTGTCGCATCACGCCGCGATACCCGCCATCATCAGCCCGAGCGTCTGCTCGCCCGCATCCGCTTCCTTCTCTCCCACGATCTTTCCGGCAAACATAACCAGGATGCGGTCGGAGAGCGACCTGACCTCATCGAGTTCCACCGAAACGAGAAGGATCGCCTTGCCGGCATCACGCATCTCGATGATGCGGCGGTGGATGAACTCGATCGCGCCGATATCGACGCCGCGCGTGGGCTGGCCGATGATCAACATCTTCGGATCGCGCTCTATCTCTCGCGCCACGACGATCTTCTGCTGGTTGCCGCCGGAGAAATTCGCGGTCTTGAGCCGAGGGTTCGGGGGGCGGATATCGTATTTGGCGATCTTCTCCTCGGCGTCCTTGCGGATCGCCTCCAGATCGAGCAACGCGCCTTTGCCGTATTGCTCGTTTCGGTGATAGCCGAGGATCGAATTCTCATATTCCTCGAACTTCAGCACCAGGCCCATGTGGTGTCGGTCTTCCGGGATATGGGCAAGCCCCAGATCGCGCAGGCGCGCCGGATCCACATTGGCCGCCGGCTGACCGTCGATGAAGATTTCACCGGACGTCGGCTTGCGGATACCGGCGATCGCCTCGAGAAGCTCGGACTGGCCATTGCCGGCCACACCGGCGATGCCGACGATCTCGCCCGCCCGCACATCGAAGGAGACGTCATCGACCATGGTGACGCCGCGGCTATCCTTCACCGTCAGGTTACGGACGGAGAGCAATACCGAACCGGGCTTGGCCTCGCCCTTTTCCACGCGCAGCAGCACGCGGCGGCCGACCATCAGTTCGGCCAGTTCCTCGACCGTTGTTTCGGCCGTCTTGCGGGTCGCCACCATCTCGCCTCGGCGCATGACGGAGACCGTGTCGGTGATCGCCATGATTTCGCGCAGCTTGTGGGTGATGAGAATGATCGTCTTGCCCTGGTCGCGCAGCACGCGCAGAACCTTGAAGAGATGATCGGCCTCGGCCGGGGTCAACACGCCGGTCGGCTCATCGAGAATGAGAATTTCGGCGCCCCGATAGAGCGCCTTCAGGATTTCCACCCGCTGCTGCCGGCCGACCGGCAGCTCTTCGATCACCGCATCCGGATCGACCTCGAGGCCGTAATCGTCCTCCAGCCGCTTCAGCTCCTTGCGGGCGCTTGCGACGCCCTTCGCCAGAAGCTGGCCGCTCTCGGCGCCGAGCATGACATTTTCCAGCACGGTGAAATTCTCCACCAGCATGAAGTGCTGATGGACCATGCCTATGCCGGCGGCGATCGCCGCCTGGCTGTCGCGGATCGCGACCGGCTTGCCAAAGATGCGGATCTCGCCCTCATCGGCATGATAAAAGCCGTAGAGGATCGACATCAGCGTCGATTTGCCGGCCCCATTCTCGCCGATGATGCCGTGGATCGAACCCTTGGCCACCGTCAGATTGATATTCTTGTTGGCGTGCACAGCGCCGAATTTCTTGTCGATGCCGACAAGCTCGATAGCTGGCTCCTTGGAAGGTCCGAGGCTCAATGATCCGCCTTTCCGCATATGAAAAAGGGCGCATGGCGATTCAGATTCACCATGCGCCCCTTAAAGCAGGCCTTAATTCGGGCAGGAATTATCCGACATGTAGTCGTGCACCTTGACCGTGCCGGCGACGATGTCGGCCTTGGCCTTGTCGACCGCAGCCTGCATCTCGGCCGTGATCAGCGACTTGTTGTTGTCGTCGATCGCCGCCGAGACGCCGTCTTCCTTGATCCCGAGCGCCTGGACGCCGGGCGTGAACTTGTCGCCCTGGGTATCCTTGTAGGCATTATAGACGGCGAGATCGACGCGCTTGACCATGGAGGTCAGCACCTTGCCGGGATGCAGGTGGTTCTGGTTGGAATCCACGCCAATCGAGAACTTGCCGTTGTCGGCGGCGGTCTGCAGCACGCCGAGGCCACTTGCACCGGCCGCCGCGTAGATCACGTCGGCGCCCTGATCGATCTGGTTCTTGGTGAGCTCACCCGCACGCACCGGATCGTTCCAGGCCGCACCCGTGGTGCCGACCATGTTCTGGAAAATCTGCGCGTCGGCCTTGGCGGCTTTCACGCCCTGCACGTAGCCACAGGCGAACTTGCGGATCAGCGGGATATCCATGCCGCCGACGAAACCGAACTTGCCGGTCTTGGACGCCATGCCGGCGAGCAGGCCTACCAGATAGGAGCCTTCTTCTTCCTTGTAGACGACGGAGCGGACGTTCGGCAGATCGACCACCGAATCGACGATGACGAATTTGGTATCCGGATATTCGGCAGCGACCTTTTCCATCGCCGAGGTCCAAGCGAAGGAGACGGCGACGACCGGGTTGAAGCCGCGGCTCGCGAAGTTGCGAATCGCCTGCTCGCCCTGCGTGTCGCTGGTCGGCTCGAAATCACGATAGTCGATGCCGGTTTCCGCCTTGAACTTCTCGGCGCCGGCATGAGCCGCTTCGTTGAAGGATTTGTCGAATTTGCCGCCCGTGCCATAGACCAGCGCCGGCTGAACTTCCGCGGCAAACGCGGTCGCCGACATCGCGGCCAAGGCAAAAAGACTGAGTAGGGTTTTCTTCATCGTGCAGCCCTGTTTTTTTAACTGTTAGGTCCTCCCGCAAGCCCGTTGACCGGGCATATTGCGGCTACCGCCCCTCTTCGAAGGCTTGGCTTTGCGCACTCTTGCATGGGTTCTGGAAAATTTCACCAGATTTTTTTCAGTTGGTAAAAAACGATCATCCTGCTCAAAACTTCAACAAAAAAGCCGCGGGACTGATTAAATCCGCGGCTTCGAAGTACATTTTCGTCGCTCGTCTTTCAACCCATCGGGCAAGAGACGCCGGTTCCCTTGAGACCGCAATAGCCGCCGGGATTCTTGGCGAGATATTGCTGGTGATAATCCTCGGCATAGTAGAATTCCCCGACTGGGGCGATCTCCGTGGTTATACGCAGGCTCCGGCCCGACGCGTCCAGCGCCGCCTGAAAGGCGTCGAGCGCGGCCTTCGCCTCGGCCTCCTGCTCCGACGTCGTGGTATAGATGGCGGAGCGGTAGGTGGTGCCGATGTCATTGCCCTGGCGCATGCCCTGAGTCGGATCGTGCTCCTCGAAGAAGACCTTCAGCAACTGCCCGTAGCTGACTTCCTTCGGATCGAAGACGACCTTCACGATCTCGGCATGGCCGGTGAGGCCGGTGGTAGTCTCATGATAGGTCGGGTTCGGCGTGAGCCCGCCGGAATAGCCCACGGCCGTGACGTGGACGCCGGGGATCTTCCAGAACAGCCGCTCTGCGCCCCAGAAGCAACCCATGCCGAAATAGGCCACTTCCGACCCCTCCGGATAGGGGCCCTTGAGGGAGCGGCCATTGACGAAATGGTGTTCCGAGGTCGGGATCGGCGCCGTCCGTCCCGGCAGCGCGGTTTCGGCCGTCGGCATGACAGTCTTCTTGCTGAGCATATCGATTACGAACATCTTTTCCTCCAAGCTCGACCGCCGATAGTTCAGGCGGAAAACCGCCCGGCGAACCGCGGCCTGCGATAGCCGATCATCCATAAAATAAGGGCGAGCGCCAGAAAGACGGCAAATGCCGGCTGTGCCAGAACAGGCGCCACGAACGACCGCCAGATATCGGGAGATATATAGGTATTGGCCTGCATTTCCGCCACCACCAGGCTTTCCGGGCTCAGATTCAGCCAGGCATTGCCAAGGCTTGTCACGACGACCGAGGAGGCGGAAACCGAGCGGATCGAATCCAGAGTGCCCGCGGCAACGGCGGCCACCAGCGCCAAAAGGCTCAGGAAATGGACAAAGCTTCGCATGTGACGGCTCCTGTCGTCATGTCAACCATCCGCAACTGCCTGGAATTGCGCGCGAATATATGAAGAAATAACGCCGCCACGCATGCTTGGCAACGAAAGCGGCCAGGTTTCGCAAGCGGCTGTCAAAAATCCTTCAGATTCGGGTTGATCCTTGGAAAGGGATCGGTATATATCCCGCCCGACCGCTGCATGCCTTTGGTGCGCAGCCCTTTTCCAAAGGACAGGTGGCCGAGTGGTTGAAGGCGCACGCCTGGAACGCGTGTATACGTGAAAGCGTATCGAGGGTTCGAATCCCTCTCTGTCCGCCATTCCCTTGGATTTTCCAAAGCATTGCTGTTTTGTGGCTAATCGCGCCCCTTAGTCCTCTGTCTCCGACGGAGGAACGATGACGGCTCTGCCGGGGCCGATCGGCTTTCCGTCATGGGTCAGAATATCAAGCCGGATGGGCTTTCCGGTTTCGCGATCGACCAGCGTCGAGTGAACCTCGCCCGGTGCGAACAGATAGCGCTCCCCCCATTGGCGCAACGCAACCATCACCGGAAACAGGTCGCGGCCCTTGTCGGTCAGATGATATTCCTGATGAGCCCCGCCGTCAGCGGGCGCAACCGGTATCAGAATGCCGCGCTCGACCAGCGTGCGCAACCGTTGGGCAAGAATGTTCTTGGCAATGCCCAGGCTCTTCTGGAATTCGCCGAAACGCGTCAGCCCGTCGAAGGCATCGCGGACGATCAGCAGGGACCACCAGTCGCCGATCACATCCAGCGACCGCGCGCTCGGGCAATAATCCCCGCCGAAACTCTTGCGCCTGACCATGGGCCTCCTTTCACACCATCGTGATAACGGTTGCATTATAAAACCAAACTGCTATCGATCAAATGGTTTCGTTATTAAACCATTCAAGGAAGAACCATGCGATTCGACAGCGAGGAGAAGCTGGCTAACGCCAGCGGCGAGATATACAGCCCGGAAACGCCGGTTCATGATCAAGACGGCAAGCCGCTTGCTAGTAACCAGAAGGACCGATCCCTTTCACCGGGCCTGACATTGCTCTTCGCCGTGGCGAGCGGTCTGGCGGTTGCCAACGCCTATTTCGCCCATCCCATGCTCGATGTGATGGCCGACGATCTCGGCTTATCCCGCGCGCATGCAGGCCTCATCGTCGCGGCAACACAGATCGGCTACGGATTGGGGCTGATCCTGCTTGTCCCGATCGGCGATCTCGTCGATCGTCGCAAGCTCGTGATCGTGCAGTCGCTTCTCTCGGTCCTTGCGCTGCTCTCCATAAGTTTTTCCTTCACCGGCCCCATGCTGCTGGTTTCCATGGCCATCATGGGGTTCCTTGCGGTCCTGACGCAGGCCTTCGTCGCCTATGCGGCCACCCTTGCCCGACCGAGCGAACGCGGCCACGTGGTCGGAACCGTCACGGGCGGCATCGTGCTCGGCATATTGCTTGCCCGCACCGTCGCCGGTGCCCTCACCGACCTTTCAGGCTGGCGGACGGTCTATCTCGTTTCCGCTTTTCTGACGCTCGTTATCGTGGCTGTGCTCTACAAACTGCTGCCGGGACAGGAGAAACCCGTCGAGCCGATGTCCTACCCACGTCTCATCGGCTCGCTCTTCAACCTTCTCGCGACCGAACCGGTGCTGCGGATCCGCGGGATCATCGCCATGCTGATCTTCGCCAATATCACCACCTTGCTGACGCCGCTGGTATTGCCGCTGAGCGCACCTCCGTTCTCGCTATCGCATACCGCGATCGGCCTTTTCGGGCTGGCGGGCGCGGCGGGAGCAATCGGAGCGACGAGAGCAGGCCGCTGGGCGGATCGCGGCTTCGGCCAACGCGTCACGGGCATGGCCCTTGCGCTCATGCTGGCCGCATGGCTACCCATTTCACTGCTTCCCCATTCGATCCTGTGGCTTATCCTCGGTGTCATCGTCATCGATTTCGGCTTGCAGGCGGTGCATGTGACCAACCAGGCCATGATCTATCGCGTGCGGCCGGAAGCGCAGAGCCGGCTGACCGCCGGTTACATGGTCTTCTATTCGATCGGCAGCGCCATCGGATCATCGTCGTCCACACTTGCCTATGCGCATGGCGGATGGACAGGCGTCTGCCTGCTCGGCGCCGGCATCAGCGGATTGACGCTCGCTTTCTGGGGACTGACGCTCCGCGCAATGCCGGCGGGCTCGGTTCGTGCGCTTTCATGAGGCGCACTCGGCCCCACCTCCAAGCCATCGCGGCTTACTTGTATTCGAGCTCCCTGCTCCTCTCGCCGGCGACGGCGGCGCGAAGCTCGTCCTCGTCCAGCGTCTCCTTCTCCAGGAGGAGGCGTGCCACCCGTTCCAGAACGTCCCTGCGTTCCTCGAGCAGAGCCACAGTGCGGTCGAAGGTTCCGTCGACGATGCGACGGACCTCCTCATCGACCGTCGTGGCGGTCTCGTCGGAATATTCTTGCTCCTGCGGCCCGTAATAGGGCTGGTCAGTGGAAAGATAGGAGCGCCGGTCCTTCTCCAGCGCCACATGGCCGAGCTTTTCGGTCATGCCATAGCGGGTCACCATGGCGCGGGCGATATCGGTGACCTTGATGAGGTCGTCGGCCGCGCCCGTCGATAGATGCTTGTAGACGATCCATTCGGCCGCCCGTCCGCCGAGCAGGACCGCCATCTTGTTCTCCAATTCCTCGCGGGTCATCAGGAACCGGTCCTCGGTCGGCCGCTGGATGGTATAGCCGAGCGCACCGATGCCGCGCGGGATGATCGAGACCTTGTGCACCGGGTCCACGCCCGGCAGCGCCATGGCGACGAGCGCATGGCCCATCTCGTGATAGGCGACGATCTCCCGCTCTTTCGGGTTGAGGAGCCGGTTGCGCTTTTCCAGCCCCGCCACGATGCGCTCGATCGCGTTGTTGAAATCCTCCATGGTGACTGCTTCCGCCTGGCGCCGGGTGGCAAGCAGCGTCGCCTCGTTGACGAGATTGGCGAGGTCGGCGCCGGTGAAGCCCGGTGTCAGCGAAGCGATCTGCTCCACGTCGACTTCCGGAGCGAGCTTCGCTTTCTTGAGGTGGACGTTCAGTATCTGGATGCGACCGGGCTTGTCCGGTCGGTCCACCAGCACCTGGCGGTCGAAGCGGCCAGCCCGCAGCAAAGCGGGGTCGAGGATTTCCGGCCGGTTGGTGGCGGCGAGCAGCACTAGACCGGTCGAGGAATCGAACCCGTCCAACTCGACAAGAAGCTGGTTGAGGGTCTGCTCCTTCTCGTCGTGACCACCCGCCATGGGGCCGATGCCGCGGGCGCGGCCGAGCGCGTCGAGCTCGTCTATGAAGATGATGGCGGGCGCCTTGGCACGCGCCTGCTCGAAGAGATCGCGGACCCGCGCTGCGCCGACACCTACGAACATTTCCACGAACTCGGAGCCGGATATCGAGAAGAACGGCACCTTGGCCTCGCCGGCGACGGCTTTGGCGAGCAGGGTCTTGCCGGTGCCGGGTGGACCGACGAGAAGCACTCCTTTCGGCATGCGCCCGCCAAGCCGGCCGTAACCCTTGGGGTCCTTCAAGAAATCAACGATCTCCTTCAGCTCGTCCTTGGCCTCGTCCACGCCGGCGACATCCTCGAACCGCACGCCGGTATCGGATTCGACATAGATCTTGGCGCGGCTCTTGCCGATCTGCATCAGGCCGCCGCCCGGACCGCCGGTCATCCGCCGCAGCATGAACATCCACACACCGATGAAGAGCGCCACCGGAATGACCCAGGACAGGATATCGCGCAGAAAAGTGCTTTCGATCTGGCCTGTCACAACCACGCCATGCTGCTGGAGCTGCTGGGCAAGATCCTGCTCCACCCGGGTCGTCACGAAATAGGGCCGCTCGTTCTGCGGCTCCCGATAACGCCCCTGGATGAACCTGTCGGAGACGGAGACTTCCGCGATTTTTCCGGCCTGCAGATCCGTCTCGAACTGGCTATAGGGGATCTGCGCGACCTGCTGGGTCGTGGCGAAGAAATACTGGAACAGCATCAGGGCGAAAAACGCCGCGACCCAATACCAGACGTGAAACTGCGTCTTCTTGTTCATCTCCAAGTCCCCTCGGGGCAAATGCTCTGCCTATGATCTTGGTCACTCGCCGGCTTCGGCAAGACATAGGTTCGAGATGTCGGTTCGGGCGCATGGAAATCACGGCGCGGGCCGGAAGTTCACGCTCGGGATTCGCCAGTATTGTTCTCCTGACCCAAGTGACATCAAGATTTTCCGGAGTGATACTCAAATTCTATTGAGCGCTCCATTTTCCCAGTCGCACAGCATTTCACGCAAAAACACAAGGTGAACCGGAGCCCGGAACCGGTTTGCCAGCGGCGGGTTAGCCCATCATAGGTTCAATCAGAGGAGAAGACCTATGAGAAACATAATTCTTGCCGTTGGAGCCATCGCCATTACTTCACTTGGCTCGAGCGCACTAGCCCAGGAAAGCACCGTTACGGGTGCGGCCGGGGGTGCCGTGACGGGTGCGATCGTCGGTGGTCCCGTTGGCGCCGCAGTCGGCGGCATCGTTGGTGCCGCAGCCGGCACGGTGATCGATCCGCCGCCGCGTGAAGTCATCACCTATGTGGAACAGCAGCCGGCGCCGAGCGCCAGCGTCGTTGTGGAGCAGCCGATCGTCGTCGGCAAGCCCATACCCGAGACGGTGGTACTGACCCCGGTACCGGACCACACCGACTATGCCTATGCGGTGGTAAACGACCAGCGCGTCATCGTCGATCCGAGGACCCACACGGTCGTTCAGATCATCGAATAAACCATGAAAATCGAGCAGGCTCCGTGCATGCGGAGCCTGTTTCGCTCTTCACTCGATCGACCGTCAGACGAAAACCGCCTGATCCACCCGATCTTCCTGGCCAAAGAATTTGAGATAGCGCTCGACTTCCTTAGGATCGCCCGTCGCCTTCTGCGGATTGTCCGAAAGCTTGACTGCCGGACGGCCATTGGCGCTGCTGACCTTGCAGACGATCGAGATCGGTTTCAGCCCATCGATCTCCAGAGGAGCGCAACCGGCAAAATCGTTGGTGAGATTGGTGCCCCAGCCGAAGCTCATCCGCACACGGCCCTCGAAATGCTTGTACGTGTCGATGATGGCATCCACGTCCAGGCCGTCGGAGAAGATCAGCATCTTGCTTTCGGGATCGCGCCCCATCTTCTTCCACCAGGCGATGATCTTCTCGCCTCCTTCGATCGGCGGGGCGCTGTCGGGGCGAAAACCCGTCCAGTCGGCCACCCAATCCGGCGCGTCGCGCAGGAAGGCTGCGGTTCCGAAGGCATCCGGCAGCACGATCAGCAGGTTGCCGTGATAGAGCCGGTTCCAATCCTTCAGAACCTCGTACGGAGCCGCGTGCAATTTCTCGTCGCTATCGGCAAGCGCGGCCAGGACCATCGGCAGTTCATGAGCGTTGGTGCCCACCGCCTCGAGATCGGAATCCATGGCGAGCAGCACGTTGCTGGTGCCGGTGAAGGCGGGACCTATACCTTCTTTCAGGGCTTCCACGCACCAGCGCTGCCAGAGGAAGCTGTGGCGACGCCGAGTGCCGAAATCGGAAATTCTCAACCCCGGAAGGGTGCGCAGACGCTCGACCTTCTCCCACATCTTGGCTTTGGCCCGTGCATAAAGCACGTCCAGCGTGAACAGGCCGAGCGAGCGCATTGCTGCCCGCGAGCGCAGCTCGTTGATGATGGCGAGCGCCGGGATTTCCCAAAGCGTGGTTTCCATCCAACGCCCATGGAAATGCAGCTCGTACTGGCCGTCGCGTTTGGAGAGCTCGTATTCCGGCAGGCGGTAATCCGCGAGCCAATTGAGAAATTCCGGTTCGAAAATCTGCTTGCGGCCGTAAAAGGTATTACCCGCAAGCCAGATCATCTCCTTCTTGGAGAGCCTCACATCGCGGGCATGATCGAGCTGCTCGCGCAGTTCCCCTTCATCGATCTCCTCCGCCAGGCGGACGGACTTGGTGCGGTTAATGAGGGAAAAGGTGGCATCGACCTCCGGATAGAGCTTCCAGATCATCTGCAGCATCAGGAGCTTGTAGAAGTCCGTGTCGATCAGGCTGCGGATGATCGGGTCGAGCTTCCAGGTGTGATTGTAGACCCTGGTTGCGATATCGGTCTTGGTCATGCCTGCCCTCGCCTGCGCTCCCCTTAGCGGAAACGCTCCTCAGCATCGATAATCCAGAGGCGGCGGCAACCGCCCCAGGGCAGACTTATCGAAAAAAACGCGCGGGAAGTCCATAGCATCCAGCTATGGCGTGCTCGGGGGCCGCGCGTCCGGATTGGCCGGCGTGGTGTCGCCTGCCGGCGGTGTCGCCGTCTGCTCCGCGGGCGGCTCGGTCGTCTGCCCCCACCATTCCACAGCGCCCCATGCGATGAACGCCAGGATCAGGCCGCTCACCAGCACGATCAGGACGGGCCGGCCCGTTCGCGCCTGACGCGCCTCCGTCGGGCTCATCGGTTCCTCGATCGGAGAGCCGATCGGATGGGGATGGGACGACGATCTGTCCTTGGTGTCCATGATCTCGCTCCTTGTCCTGCCGGATTTTCTACCGGCTCCGACATTGGAACGAATGGAAACGGGCGAATGTTCCCGATCAGTAGCCAGTGTTCCGGTCCACCAGATATTCCAGCGGCTCGCCCGTCTCCAAGCGGCTGATCTGACCTTCCACATGGCGGAACAGCGCCCGCACATCGGAAGCGGCCGCCGCATGCGGTGTCACTACGACATTCTCCATGCTCCAGAAGGGGCTTTCCAGCGGCAGAGGCTCGGTCTCGAACACATCGAGCGAGGCGCCGCCGAGAACGCCGCTTTCCAGCGCTGAGAGAATGTCGGCCTCCACCTGGCTGCCGCCGCGACCGGCATTCAGGAATACGGGTTTTCCAAGCGTACCGCCCTGCCGCAGCTTCGAGAAAACCGAGGCGTTGAAGATGCCGCGCGTTTCCGGCGTCAGCGGCAGCAGTCCGACCAGGATATCCGTGCGGGCGAGGAAGGCATCCAGCTCAGCCCCATGGAAGGTCTCGATGCCTTCGACTTCCTTTTTGCTGCGGGACCAGCCGATGACGTTGAAGCCGAGCGCCTTCAACTTGGCAGCGGAGTCCTGGCCGAGAATGCCGAGCCCCATGATGCCGACCGTCACTTCCGACGCCTCGGGCTGTGGAAGTTCGAGCCAGCGGCGCTCACGCTGCTGCTTCAGGTAAGTGGGCACCTGCCTCAGATGCGTCAGGCATTGCAGCACCACCCATTCGCTCATGCGGGTGGTCAGGCTGTGATCGACGAAACGCACGATCGGGATGTCCGGCAAATCCGGCAGCGAGAGAATGTGATCGACCCCGGCACCGCCGGAGAAGAGGACCTGCAAATTCGGAGCCCGCGAAAACAGATTGCGGTCAGGCTTCCAGATCACCGCATAGCGTGCTCCCGTCAGGTCCGCATCCGGATCGGAGGCGTGAAGCACTGCCCTGGCTTGAAACGCCCCGGCCAGCGCGGCCTCGACTTCGGCACGATCGAATTTTAGGTCGATGACGACCGGACTGTTATCGGGCATGGTTCACCTGGTCGATTATTGCTGTATGCCGCCGTTCTCGACGGCTTCGAGATCGAAGGCCGCCGCCATCAGGGCGCGGGTATATTCCTGCTTGGGCGCCTTGAAAATCTCATCGGCCGGCCCCTCCTCCATCACCTTGCCGAGACGCATGACGATGACATGATTGGCGAGCGCCTTCACGACCTTCAGATCGTGACTGATAAAGAGATAAGCGAGATCGTGCTTTTTCTGCAGGTCCCGCAGGAGATCGACTACCTGCGCCTGCACGGTCATGTCGAGCGCCGAGGTCGGCTCGTCGAGCATGACGAAACGCGGTTTCAGGACCATGGCTCGGGCGATCGCGATGCGCTGCCGCTGGCCGCCGGAGAATTCATGCGGGTAGCGCCAGCGCGTCGCGGGATCGAGCCCGACCTCCGACAGCGACCAGGCGACCCGTTCGTCCCGCTCCCGCTCGGAAAGCGCGCGCTCGTGCACCTTCAGGCCCTCGGCGATGATATCTCCCACCGGCATGCGCGGCGAGAGTGAGCCGTAAGGGTCCTGAAAGACCACCTGCAGCCGGTCACGCAGAGGGCGCATCTCCTTGAAGGAATATTTGCCGATATCGTTGCCGATGAAGGCGATCCTGCCTTCGGACGAGATCAATCGCGCCAGCGCCAGGCCGAGCGTCGTCTTCCCGGAACCCGATTCGCCGACGACGCCGAGCGTCTCGCCCGCCCTGAGCTTCAAGTTGACGCCGTCCACGGCTTTCACGTGATCGACTACCTTGCGCAGGAAACCCGCCTTGATCGGAAACCAGACGCGGATGTCCTCGCCTTCCATCACTACCGGCCGGGAGGGATCGGCAGGCGGCGGCTCGCCGCGCGGTTCGGAAGCCAGCAGATGGCGTGTGTATTCGTGCTTGGGGTTGACGAAAACCTCCTCCACGGGGCCGGTCTCGACGATCTTGCCCTTGGTCATGACGCAGACCCGATCGGCGAATTTCCGCACGATGCCGAGATCATGGGTGATGAACAGCATGGACATGCCGTGATCGCCCTTGAGACGGCGCAAAAGATCGAGGATCTGTGCCTGCACGGTCACGTCGAGCGCGGTCGTCGGCTCATCGGCGATCAGCAGCTTCGGGCGGTTGGCGAGCGCCATGGCGATCATCACGCGCTGGCGCTGCCCGCCGGATAGCTCGTGCGGATAGGCCTTCAGGCGCTTCTCGGGCTCGCGGATGCCGACCTGGTTCAGGAGTTCGAGGACGCGCGTTCGCGCCGCCTCGCCGGTGATGCCCTGATGCAGGTCGAGGATTTCGCCGATCTGCTTCTCGATCGCATGGAGCGGATTGAGCGAGGTCATCGGCTCCTGAAAGATCATGGTGATGTCGTTGCCGCGCACATGGCGGAGTTCCGCTTCCGAAGCTTTCAGGAGGTTCTTGCCGCCGAAAAGGATTTCGCCGGACGGATGGCTCGCCGCCGGATAAGGCAGAAGCTTGAGAACGGAATTGGCCGTCACCGACTTGCCAGAGCCGGATTCGCCCACCAGCGCCATCACTTCGCCGGGCATGATGTCGAAGGAAACGCGGTCGACGGCAAGCGAGGTGTTTTCACCTTGATGGAAGGCTACCGAAAGATCGCGGACGGAGAGGAGAGGTTCTGTCATCGGCTCACCGGAACGTCTTTCTGGGGTCGAAGGCATCGCGCACCGCCTCGCCGACGAAGATCAGCAGCGACAGCATGATCGACATGGTGAAGAAGGCCACAAGCCCGAGCCAGGGCGCCTGCAGATTGTTCTTGCCCTGGGCGATCATCTCACCCAGCGAGGGAGAGCCGGGCGGCATGCCGAAACCTAAGAAATCCAGCGAGGTGAGCGTTGCGATCGAGCCGGACAGGATGAAGGGCAGGAAGGTGAGCGTCGCCACCATGGCATTCGGCAGCAGGTGGCGGAACATGATCGTCCCGTTGCCGACGCCGAGCGCGCGGGCGGCCCGCACATATTCGAAATTGCGCGCCCGCAGGAATTCGGCGCGCACCACGCCGACGAAACCCACCCAGGAGAAGAGCAGCATGATGCCGAGCAGCACGAAGAAGCCGGGCGGCAGGATCGCGGCGATGATCAGCAGGATGTAGAGCACCGGCATGGACGACCAGATCTCGATGAACCGCTGCAGGAGAAGGTCCGTCCAGCCACCGAAATAGCCCTGCACGGCACCGGCCGTCACGCCGATGATGGCCGAGCAAATGGTGAGCGCCAGCCCGAACAGAACCGAGACGCGGAAGCCGTAGATCGTACGCGCCAGCACGTCGCGTGCCTGGTCGTCGGTGCCGAGCCAGTTCATGTTGCCGAGAATGCAATTCGGGTCCTGATCGCCCGCCGGATAGGCGCTGCAGCGGTCGCCCTCCGGCATCAGCCAGAAGGGCGGCGTCGGCGCCGAATGGGGAATGTTGGAATTGACCGTCTGGTAGGAGTAGCGGATCGGCGGCCAGATCATCCAGCCATTGGCATCGATTTCCTGTTGGATGAAGTCCGAACGATAGTCGGTCGTGGCGAGGAAGCCGCCGAACTTCTCCTCCGGATAATCCACGAATACCGGATAGAGGATTTCGCCCTTGTAGGAGGCGACGATCGGCCGGTCATTGGCTATGAATTCCGCAAGCAGGCTCAGCACGAAGAGGACCATGAAGATCCAGAAGGACCAGTAGCCGCGCTTGTTGGCGCGGAAATTGGCAAGCCGCCGGCGGTTGGTCGGCGAAATCCAGGGCTTTTTCGGCGGAGCGGCGGTTTCCCTCACCGAGGTTGCGACGGGCGCCTCCATGTCAGACATCCCTCCGCTCGAAATCGATGCGCGGGTCGATCCATGTGTAGATGAGGTCGGAGATCAGTCCGACGAAGAGGCCGATCAGCGAGAAGATATAAAGCGTGCCGAAGACGATCGGATAATCGCGGTTGACGACCGCGAGATAGCCGAGCCGGCCGAGACCATCGAGCGAGAAGATGTTCTCGATCAGGAGCGAGCCGGTGAAGAAGGCCGAAATGAAGGCGCCCGGAAAGCCGGCGATGACGATCAGCATGGCGTTGCGGAAGACATGGCCGTAGAGCACCTGCCGCTCGTTCAGCCCCTTGGCGCGCGCCGTCACCACATATTGCTTGCGGATCTCGTCGATGAAGGAGTTCTTCGTCAGCAGCGTCGTGGTGGCGAAAGCGGAAAGCGAAAGGGCGATCAGCGGCAGCGTCAGGTGCCAGAAATAATCGATGATCTTTTCCCACCAGGAGAGCTGGGCGAAATTATCGGAAACGAGGCCACGTAGCGGGAACCAATCCAGGAAGGAGCCGCCGGCGAAAAGCACGATCAGCAGGATGCCGAACAGGAAGCTCGGCACGGCATAGCCCACCACGATGATGCCCGAGGTCCAGACGTCGAAGGCCGAGCCGTCCTTCACCGCCTTGCGGATGCCGAGCGGGATGGAGATCAGGTAGGAGACGATCAGTATCCAGAAACCAAGCGAGATCGAGACCGGAAGCTTGTCGATGATGAGATCCAGCACCGACGTATTGCGGAAGAAGCTTTCGCCGAAATCGAAGCGGATGTAGTTCCACATCATTTCGAAAAAGCGGGTGAGCGGCGGCTTGTCGAAACCGAATTGCTGCTCGAGCTTCTTGATGAATTCGGGATCGAGCCCCTGGGCGCCGCGATAGCTGCCCTCGCTTCCCGACAGGCCCTGGCTCAGCATGTCGCCGCCGCCCGAAAGTCGGTCGCCCATATCCTGGCCCTGCAACTGGGCGATCACCTGCTCGACCGGGCCGCCCGGCGCGAACTGCACGACAAGGAAGGATATGGCCATGATGCCGATGATCGTCGGGATCATCAGCAGGAGACGGCGGAGAATATAGGCGCCCATCAGAGCTTCCTGCCCGTTGTCACCGGCATTGCTTCACCGCGTATCTGCGTGACGTTCAAAAGGCACTTTCCTCGTTTTCGATGCCGAATCATTCGATCCCATTTGGAACAGGTGCGGATGCGGGGTGCAAGCCTCGTCAGTTCGAGGCGTTCTTCGACCACCAAATGTCCGGGAAGCCAATGCCATATTCCGGAAGCCTTTCCGGATGCGTGATCTGATTCCAGTAAGCGATCTTCACCTCGCCGGAATAGAACATCGGAACGACGAAATGGTTGGCGAGCAGCACGCGATCCATCGCCCTGATCGCCGCCTCCTGCTCCTCTCGATTGGGCGCAAAGGTGATCATCTGGATGAGCTGATCGATGGCGGGATCGGCGATGCCCGCATAGTTGCGCGAGCCGGGCCTGTCGACGGATGCCGAACCCCAATAGTCCACCTGCTCATTGCCCGGATTCATGGTCTGCGCCCATAGGCCATACATCATGTCATAGTCGAAGCTGCGGACGCGATTTATGTATTGCGATGAATCGACTATGCGGAGCCGGGCGTCGATGCCGATCTTCTTGAGGCTTGCCACATATGGCTGGACGGTGCGCTCGAAGGACGGGCTATTGAGCAGGATTTCGAAGCTCATCGGCTGACCGGTCTTGGTATTCACCATCCGGTTGCCCTTGAGCTCCCATCCCGCCTCCTTGAAGAGCCCGACAGCCTTGCGCAGATTGTCGCGCACCTTGTTCGGATCTCCGCCAACCGGATTGGTATAGGGAGTGGTGAAGACCCGCGCCGGGACCTTATCCTTGAGGCCTTCGAGAATTTCCAGTTCGCGACCCTCAGGCAAGCCGGAGGACGCAAGCTCCGTCCCCCAGAAAAAGCTATCGACACGCTTCAAGCCGCCATAGGCGAGGTTCTTATTGATATCCTCGAAGTCATAGGCGTAGTTCAGCGCTTCGCGCACCCGCGCATCCTTGAATATGTCGCGCCGCATGTTCGGCACGAAAGCCTGCATCACGCCGGTGGCGCGGAAGGGGTTGGTCAACTCCTCGCGTATGATGCGGCCTTCCTTGACCGCCGCGAAATCATAGCGGGTGGCCCAGCGGCTGGAGCTGTTTTCCTGCATGTAATCGATGTTGCCTGCGCGGAAAGCCTCGAACTCGACATCCTTATCGGCGAAATAGGTGTAGCTGATCACCTTGAAATTGTTCTGGCCGATGTTGACGGGCAAATCCTTGCCCCAATAGTCATCCCGCAGCTCGTAGCGGATGGTCGAACCGGGCTGGAAGGATGCCATCTTGTAGGGACCGGATCCCATGGGGGGCTCGAGCGTGGTGCGCGAGATATCACGCTGCTTGCCCTGCGCATCCTTGCCCTCCCACCAGTGCTTCGGCAGCACCGGGAAATCGCCGACGATGGAAGGCAGCTCTTTATTGTTCTTTTCATCGAAACGGAAGGTCACCTCGCGGTTGCCGGTCTTTTCCGCTGCGGTCACATGCCGGTAGTAGCTCGAGAAGAGCGCGCTGTGTTCCTTCGCCTTGTCGAAGCTGAAGATCACGTCCTCCGGGGTTACCGGCTGGCTATCCGCCCATTTCGCTTCCGGACGAAGCCGGAAGGTCACCGACGACCTGTCCTCCGGATAGGAGAGCGACTCCGCCAGAAGCCCATAGGAGCCGAATACCTCGTCTTCCGAACGCTTCAGAAGCGTGTCGAAGATGCTGGAGATGCCGGCTGCGGGGGTGCCTCTATCGATATAGGGATTGAAGTTGTCGAACGTTCCCTCGCTGGAAAGACGCAGCTCGCCCCCCTTCGGGGCTTCGGGATTGACATAGGGTAGCTGTTTGAAATCCGCAGGCAGCTTGGGCTCGTCGAGGATGGCGATGGCATGCCGCCATTGCTGCTCCTGGGCCAGGGCGGCCGGCGCCGCCGATATCATCGCCAGAACGACCGCAAAGCCCGCCTTCAATCCCGGCAAAACCATCCGCATACCCCTTCGTCTTCGTTTGTTGCAGCGAAGCATAGGGCAAAAGGAGGCAAAAAACAGGAGCCGGCCGCTCACAACCGTTTTATTGCGGAACATCGCCTTGCGCCGATCTCCGTTTCACCAAATTCCTGTTTCACGATACATTCACAGGCGGGAAGTGATTTGTCCGGGGACGGCGGAATACAATGCACCTGATATCGAAAATCATTTTGCGGGCGGCGGCGGCCGTTCTTCTTTCGGGGAGTCTCGCGGGGCAATCGGTGGCGCAGGAAGGAAAACCGGCCAAGGAATTGTTCGGCGGCATGAAGTTGCCGAGCAGGTCCGACGCGCAATCCTTCGGCTTCTATTCCAAGGGCTGCATGGCGGGCGGCGTCGCGATCCCGACCGACGGACCAACCTGGCAGGCGATGCGTCTTTCGCGGAACCGACGCTGGGGCAACCCGCAGATGATCGCGCTGATCGAGCAGTTCTCGCGCGATGCCGTGGAAAAGGCGGGCTGGCCGGGCCTGCTCCTGGGCGACATTTCCCAGCCGCGCGGCGGTCCGATGCTCACCGGCCACGCCTCACACCAGATCGGCCTCGATGCCGATATCTGGCTGACGCCGATGCCCCAGCGCAAGCTGAGTTACCGCGAGCGTGAGGACACCTCGGCGATATCGATGCTTGCGAAGAACAAATTCCTGACGGTCGATCCTTCGATCTGGACACCGCAGCACGCCAGGCTGATCATGCTGGCGGCCAGCTATCCGCAAGTCGAACGCGTCTTCGTCAATCCGGCGATCAAGAAAAAGCTCTGCGATACCTGGACCGGCGACCGTTCGGCGCTTGGCAAGGTGCGCCCGATCTACGGCCACGACTATCATTTCCACATCCGCATCAAGTGCCCGGCGGATGCCGTCGGCTGCAAGGCGCAGGCTCCGGTCCCGGAGGGGGACGGCTGCGACAAGTCGCTCGCCTGGTGGTTCACCGATGAGCCCTGGGCAAAGCCGAAGCCCGATCCGAACAAGAAACCGGTCAAGCCGCGGCCGGTGGTCCTCTCCGACCTGCCGAAGGCCTGCGCCGTCGTGCTGGCCGAGCCCGCCCGGCCCGAAGAGGAGGCCACCTTCGGCACCGATGCCGTGGCCTTTTCCTCAGAACAGCCGCCGAGTGCGCCGGTGCAAAGCATCGAGGCGATCATCGGTGACGAACCCGCGGCCCTTGCGAACGTTCCCGTTCCGCTGCCGCGGCCGATGCGATGAAGCCTCTCCGGGCGTCGCCGACGCGATCGGCGGCACTTGCACTTTCCAAGGGCTGCAGCACGCGCTAGAAGGCCACTGCAAACGATTGAAATCGTCTCTCGGTGAGGAACCCCGCATGTCCGCCCAGCCCTGCATAGCGCTGATCGCGCACGACGAGAAGAAGGACGACATGGCGGAATTCGCCCGCCGTCACCAGGCCGCACTTTCCCGCTTCCGCATCGTGGCGACCGGCACCACCGGCGGGCGGGTGCAGGAAGCCTGTCCGGGGCTCGAGGTGACGCGATTGAAGAGCGGCCCGCTCGGCGGTGACCAGCAGATCGGCGCAATGATCGCCATCGGCGAGGTGGACATACTCATCTTCTTTATCGATCCCTTGAGCGCTCTTCCCCACGATGTGGACGTGAAGGCGCTGACCCGGCTCGCCACAGTCTACGATATTCCCATGGCGCTGAATCGCGCCACGGCCGAGCGACTGATCGATTTCCACTGAGACAACACGAGTTTGCCGATGGCCGACGTTTCGAAGACCGATAATCTTCCCTTCCCAATCCTGATCGGCGATATCGGCGGCACCAATGCCCGGTTCTCCATCCTGACGGATGCCTATGCCGAACCCCGGCACTTTCCGAATGTCCGCACCGCCGATTTTCCGACCATAGACGAGGCGATCCAGAAGACGGTGCTCGACACGACCTCCGTGCAGCCGCGATCGGCCATCCTCGCCGTCGCCGGACCGATCGACGGCGACGAGATCGATCTGACCAATTGCGACTGGATCGTGCGCCCGAAGGCCATGATCAGCGAGCTCGGCTTCGAGGACGTGCTGGTCCTCAACGACTTCGAGGCCCAGGCGCTAGCCGTCGCCTCTCTTCCGGCGGAATATCGCGAGCCGATCGGCGACAGCGGCGAGCCGCAGCTCGCCTCGCGCGTCGTCCTCGGGCCCGGCACCGGACTTGGCGTGGCCGGCCTGGTGCATGCCCAGCACACCTGGTTTCCGGTGCCCGGCGAGGGCGGGCATGTGGATATCGGGCCGCGTTCCGACCGCGATTTCCAGATATTCCCCCATATCGAGCGCATCGAAGGCCGCATTTCCGCCGAGCAGCTCCTCTGCGGGCGCGGTCTGGTCAACATCTACCGCGCGATCTGCGCTGCCGACGGCATCGACCCTAAACTCGCCATTCCCGCCGACGTGACGGCGCTCGGCCTCTCCGGCGACGACCGACAGGCGGCCGAAACCATCGAGCTCTTCGTCACCTATCTTGGCCGTCTGGCGGGCGACATGGCTCTAATCTTCATGGCGCGCGGCGGCGTCTATCTCGCAGGAGGCATTTCCCAGAAGATCGTCACCGCGCTGAAAAAACCGGAATTCCGTATCCAGTTCGAGGACAAGGCGCCGCATTCCGAACTGATGCGCACCATACCGACCTATGTCGTCACCCATCCGCTCGCAGCACCCGCAGGCCTTGCAAGCTATGCCCGCGCGCCCTCGAGCTACGGCATTTCCACCGACGGCCGCCGCTGGAGGCGCTGATCGGACGATTCTCGCCCTCGACGCTTTCAAAAGCCGCGTCGAAGGGCTAAGACGCCCGGCGCGTCATATTGCGCCCGACGGTAAAACCGGAATGGGAAGGCCTTTTTGAAAGCCGAGACCAAGAAGACGAAACGCCAGATCGATGCCGGCACCGTCAGCAGCGTGCTGAAGCGCATCATTGCCGAAAACGGCCGCGATCATATTCCCGGCTATGCCTTCGCGATCTTCTGCCTGGTGGTGATCGCCGGAACCACCGCCTTCACCGCCTGGATCATGGAAGCCGTGGTGAACGAGGCTTTCGCCAACAAACGCGCCGATGTGGTGGTTGCCATCTGCGGCGGCATTCTCGCCGCCTTCGTGCTGCGCGGCCTTGCCACCTACGGCCAGGCCGTTACGCTTTCGAAGATCGGCAACAATATCGTGGCGCGCTACCAACGCCGCCTCTATTCCCATTTGATGTCGCTTTCGGTCGGCTTTTTCGCCGAGGCTCGCTCGGCTCATCTGGCCGCCCAGGTGAGCCAGAACGTCAACGGCATCCGCGACGTCCTCAATCTTACCGTCACCTCCACCGCCCGCGACCTGCTTTCGCTGATTGCGCTGATCGGCGTCATGATCAGCAAGGACCCCATTCTTTCGCTGATCATTCTCGTCGTGGCGCCGGCGCTCATCTATTCGCTACGCATCGTTTCCCGGAAACTGCGCAAGGCGACGGTGGAGGCCGTCCATCTCAACAGCCATGTGCTGGGGGCCATGCAGGAGACGATCCAGGGCATCACCATCGTCAAGGCCTTCACGATGGAACGGGAACTGAACAGCAAGGTGGACACCATCATCACCGCCGCCGAAGGCCGCGCAAACCGCATAGCGAGGCTTTCGGAGCGCACCGCGCCGCTGACCGAGACCTTCGCGGGGCTGGCGATCTCCGGCGTGCTCGCCTATGCCGCCTTCCGCTCGATCTACCACGATATTCCCCCTGGCGCTTTCTTTGCCTTCGTGACGGCCCTGCTGATGGCCTACGATCCGGCGCGACGGCTCGCAAAACTGCAGGTGCAGATGGAGCGCGCCGTCGCGAATGCCCGCATGATCTATGCCCTTCTCGACCTGCAACCGCAGCAGCGCGAGCAACCGGATGCGAAGGACCTCGTGGTGTCCGATGCTAGGATCGAGCTGCAGGGTGTCGCTTTCGCCTATGCGAACGGCGATCCGATCTTGAAGGGGGTCGATATCGTCGCTGAAGGGGGCAAGACCACGGCCCTGGTCGGCCCCTCGGGCGCCGGCAAATCCACCATCATCAACCTCATACCCCGCTTCTATGACCCCACTGAGGGCCATATCCTGATCGACGGGCAGGATATCACGACCGTCACCAAAACCTCGCTCAGGCACAGCCTCGCCTATGTCTCCCAGCAGCCCTATCTCTTCGAAGGCACGATCCGCGACAATATCCGCTACGGGCGGCCGGATGCGACGGACGCGGAAATCGAGGAAGCCGCGAAACTGGCGCATGCGCACGACTTCATCCTCGCCCAGCCCAAGGGCTATGACACGCCGGTCGGCGAAAACGGAGTGACGCTTTCCGGCGGGCAGCGCCAGCGCCTGTCGATCGCCCGCGCGCTGGTGCGCAGAGCGCCGATCCTGCTTCTCGACGAGGCGACCTCCGCCCTCGACAACGAATCGGAAGCCGCCGTGCAAAAGGCGCTGGAGACGGCCATGACCGGCAGAACCGTGATCGTCATCGCGCACCGGCTCTCGACCGTCGTCAAGGCGGACAAGATCGTCGTCATGCATGAGGGCCGGGTGATGGAGGAAGGGACACATGAGACGCTTGCGAAGCGCAAGGACGGTCTTTACGCTCGCCTCAACAACCTGCAGGCGCCCGGAACCGGGCAGCTTGCCGGAGCATGACAAGGTGTTACAGGAACGGGATGACGCATGAGCGGCAATGACATGAAACTCGTGGTGGTCGGCGCCGCCGGTCGGATGGGCCAGACCCTGATCCGCATCATCCACGAGACCGAGGGCGCAATCCTGCATGCCGCCATCGAGCGCGAAGGCTCTCCCTTCATCGGCAAGGATGCCGGTGAGCTTGCAGGCGTTGGCCCGCTCGGCGTACCGGTGACCAGCGATCCGCTGGCCGCCTTCCTGCATGCGGAGGGCGTGCTCGATTTCACCGCGCCGGCGGCAAGCGTCGCCTTTGCGGGGCTGGCCGCCCAGGCACGCATCGTGCACGTGCTCGGCACGACCGGCTGCTCGGCGGAAGACGAGGAAAAGATCAAGGCCGCTGCGCGCCACGCCCGCGTCGTCAAGTCCGGCAATATGAGCCTCGGGGTGAACCTGCTCGGCGTGCTGGTCGAACAGGCCGCCCGCGCCCTGCCCGCGGCGGGATGGGATATCGAGGTCGTCGAGATGCACCACAAGCACAAGGTCGACGCCCCCTCCGGCACCGCGCTCCTATTGGGCGAAGCGGCCGCCAAGGGGCGCGGGATCGAACTTCCGGCGAATGCGGTCAAGGTCCGGGACGGGCACACGGGCGCCCGCGAGGCCGGTACCATCGGCTTTGCGACGCTGCGCGGCGGCTCCGTCGTCGGCGACCATTCCGTCATCCTCGCCGGCGAGGGCGAACTCGTCACGCTGTCGCACAGCGCGCGTGACCGCTCCATCTTCGCCCGCGGCGCGGTTGCGGCGGCTCTCTGGGCGCGCGACAAGAAGGCCGGTTATTATTCCATGCTCGATGTTCTCGGGCTCTCCCACTGACATTTCCTGGAGGAATTTCATGAGCGGTACCCTCGTCCTCGTTCGCCACGGCCAGAGCGAATGGAACCTCAAGAACCTGTTCACCGGCTGGCGTGACCCGGACCTCACGCCGCTCGGCATCCAGGAAGCCGAAACCGGCGGACAGGCGCTTGCCGATACCGGCATCAAGTTCGACATCGCGTTTACGTCCGTGCTGAAGCGCGCCGAGGACACGCTGAAGATCGTGCTCGACAAGGTCGGCCAGCCCGGTCTCGAAACCATCCGCGACCAAGCACTCAACGAACGGGACTACGGCGATCTCTCCGGTCTCAACAAGGACGATGCCCGCGCCAAGTGGGGCGAGGAGCAGGTGCATATCTGGCGCCGCTCCTATGACGTTCCGCCGCCCGGCGGCGAGAGCCTGCGCGACACGGGCGCACGCGTCTGGCCCTATTATCTGACCGAGATCCTGCCCCGCGTGCTGCGCGGCGAGACGGTACTGGTCGCCGCACACGGCAATTCGCTGCGCTCGCTGGTGATGGTGCTCGACAAGCTGAGCAAGGAGGAGATCCTCAAGCTCAACCTCGCGACCGGCGTTCCGATGGTCTACAGGCTGAACGCCGACTCCACCGTGGCCTCCAAGGAAGTTCTCGGCGACATGTCCGGCGCGCATTGAGCGCGCCCTGGTCGAGAGCACTCCTCAATTTTCGATCGTGAACTGCACCCGATCGGCCGCGAACCGGGTGATGGCATATTGCACCGGCACGCCTTCGGTATCCGTGTTCAGCGCACGCGTCACCAGCACGATTGCCCCCGGTGACAATTTGAGATCGGCAAGATCACCGCTATCCGCGTGGGTAGCCGTGATCTCGGTCGCGGCACGGAGATAATCCGACAGGCCGAGCTTTCCGAAAGCGGCGGTTATGGAGCCGCTGTCGCGATAGGCCTGCTCCAATCCCCGGAACCTTTCGGCCGGAAACCATGCCGTCGAGCGCGCAACGGCCCGGCCATCGGCCTTGCGCACAATCTCCAGGCGGATCACCGATGCGCCCTCCGGAACTTGCAGGCGGGCGGCAAGCTCGGCAGAGGCAGGCTCCTCGGCGGAATGGAGCAGAAGGCCTTCCTTCTCCCGCGCCTGGTCTCCGATCCCCTCAATGAAGCGAGTTCGCCGGCGGATCGGGAAAGTCAACCGCTCCTTGCGCTCGATCAGCGTGCCCCGCCCCTGCATGGGGCGGACGATGCCCTCCTGCGCCAGCGCGGCAAGCGCGCTTCTCACGGTGTGGCGATTGACCCCGAATTCGGCGGCGAGCGCCATTTCCGGAGGCACTTTGCCAGTCGCGTCGTAATCGCCATTGGCAATCGAGGTGCGGATGCGGTCGGCGATCTGCCGCCACAACGCCACCCCGTTCTGCCGTTGAACGTTCGAATGTCCCTTGTCCATGTCACATGCTTGTTACGTTTGCGGGTTACCAGTATAGTAACTTGTATGGTTGTCTATATCAATAGACATTTGAGGACCTGACAATGGATATTGCAGAACAAACAGGGCCGGACCAGGCGGAGCGCCGCCGGACCGTCGGCCTGCTCGCGCGCGCGACACCCGGCGAGCTTCGAACGGCCTGGGAAACCCTTCCGGAAAAACCCGAGGCGAAGCCTATCCGCGGCCCCGAGACCGGGCTGGTAATGGTGCGCGGCCGCATCGGCGGCGGCGGCGATCCCTTCAATCTGGGCGAGGCGACGATAACCCGCGCGACGGTGATGCTGGCCTCCGGCACGGCCGGGCACGCGCAGGCGCTCGGCACGAATAAGGAAGCCGTCCGGCTCGCCGCCATTTTCGATGCGCTGTGGCAGGAGCCCGGCACGCGCGATTTCGTCGAAAGAGAACTCCTGTCGCCCGCGGAAGCCCGGCTTGCCGCCGAGGACGAGCGGAAGGCGCAGGAGACGGCCGCCACCCGCGTCGATTTCTTCACCATGGTACGGGGAGAGGACTGATGAACATAAAGACCGCAGCTTTAACCGGCGGCTTCAACGATCCCGTCTTCCAATCCCAAAGCGTGTTCCGCAAGCTCATGGACGGCATGGCCCGTCCGGGCAGCATCCACCACGTGGAGGATGCGATGGGGCAGCCGGAGCCGCTCGGCGCGGCCGCCGGCGCCATCGCGCTGACGCTGCTGGACCATGAGACGTCCGTATGGCTGAGCGTCGGGCTTGCGAAATCACCGGCCGCAAACTGGATCGGCTTCCACACCGGCGCGCCGATCACCCGGGAAAAGGCCGAGGCCCGCTTCGCCTTCGTGGAAGCCGGCGCGACCATCGCCTCGTTCGGGCTCTTCTCGGCCGGCACGCAGGAATACCCGGACCGCTCCACGACGATCATCATAGAAGTCGCGGAATTCGATGCCGGCGAGACCCTCACGCTTTCAGGACCCGGCATCCAGAGATCCACCACCATTTCCATCGCCGGGCTGCCGGAAGTCTTCCAGCGGCTCTGGGCCGACAACCGGGCGCTTTTCCCGCGCGGCGTGGACGCG
The DNA here is from genome assembly GCF_001005825.1 of Rhizobium sp. LC145. GTDB lineage: Bacteria > Pseudomonadota > Alphaproteobacteria > Rhizobiales > Rhizobiaceae > Neorhizobium. The sequence continues at coordinate 186,321 of NZ_LBHV01000003.1, read as the reverse complement.
GTGCTGACGGCCGGCAGCCGTTTCCTGTGCCTGCCGCGCACGACCAGGATCGCCGCTTCACGGGCAGGAGAATAAGCCATGTATGTTGCCGTCAAGGGTGGCGAGACCGCCATCAGAAACGCCCATCGGCTGCTTGCCGATCGACGCCGGGGCGACCGGACGCTGCCTTCCGTCACCATCGAGCAGATCGTCGAACAGCTCGGCCTTGCGGTCGACCGCGTGATGGCGGAGGCCTCCCTCTACGACCGGCCGCTCGCCGCACTCGCCGTCCGCCAGTCGCGCGGCGACCTCATCGAAGCGATCTTCCTGCTGCGCGCCTACCGCACCACCCTGCCGCGCTTCGGCACTTCGGTGCCGATCGATACGGCGAAGATGCTGGTGGAGCGGCGCGTCTCGGCCACCTACAAGGACCTGCCGGGCGGCCAGCTTCTCGGCCCCACATTCGACTATACCCACCGCCTGCTCGACCCCTCGCTGATCGCCGACACCCCCGTCGAGGAGCCCGAGCGGCGGGAAGCCACGGGCGATGCCGTCATGCGCGTCGCCGATATTCTCGCCCATGAGGGCCTGATCGAATCCGACGGCGAGTTCCCGGAAGACCATCAGGCGGGCGATATCACCCGCGAGCCGATGGAATTCCCCATGCCTCGCGATCTGCGTCTGCAGTCGCTTGCCCGCGGCGATGAGGGCTTCCTGTTGGCGCTCGGCTATTCCACCCAGCGCGGCTATGGCCGCACCCACCCCTTCGTCGGGGAAATCCGGATCGGCGAGGTGGAAGTTGAAATCGAGGTTCCCGAACTCGGCTTTTCCGTCTCGCTCGGCCGCATCCAAGTCACCGAATGCCAGATGGTCAACCAGTTCAAGGGCTCGGCCAAGGCGCCGCCGCAGTTCACCCGCGGCTATGGGCTCATCTTCGGTCAGAGCGAGCGCAAGGCGATGAGCATGTCGCTGGTCGATCGCGCGCTGCGGGCGGAAGAGTTCGGCGAGGACATCACCGCGCCGGCGCAGGATGAGGAATTCGTCATCTCCCATTCCGACAACGTGCAGGCGACGGGCTTCGTGGAGCACTTGAAGCTGCCGCATTACGTCGACTTTCAGGCCGAACTCGCGCTGGTGCGCAAGATGCGCGCCGATATCGAAGCCGCCCGTAACGGCGACAACCCCATGCAGGAGGCTGCCGAATGACGGACCTTGCCAGCTACAATTTCGCCTATCTGGACGAGCAGACGAAGCGCATGATCCGTCGGGCGATCCTGAAGGCGATCGCCATTCCGGGCTATCAGGTACCCTTTGCTTCCCGCGAAATGCCGATGCCCTACGGCTGGGGAACCGGCGGCGTGCAGGTGACCGCTTCCATCATCGGCCCGGACGACATCCTGAAGGTGATCGATCAGGGCGCCGACGACACGACGAATGCGGTCTCGATCCGAGCCTTCTTCGAGAAGGTCGCGAATGTCGCGGTCACCACCCATACGAAGGAAGCGACGATCATCCAGACCCGCCACCGCATTCCCGAGCAGAAGCTCGGGGAAGGCCAGGTGCTGGTCTATCAGGTGCCGATTCCGGAACCTCTGCGCTTCCTCGAACCGCGGGAAACCGAGACGCGCAAGATGCACGCGCTTGAGGAATATGGCCTCATGCATGTGAAGCTCTACGAGGATATCGCCCGCAACGGCCGGATCTCCACCACATATGCCTATCCGGTGAAGGTCGCCGGGCGCTACGTCATGGACCCGTCGCCGACCCCCAAGTTCGACAATCCGAAGATGCACATGTCCGATGCGCTGCAACTCTTCGGCGCCGGGCGCGAAAAACGCATCTATGCGGTCCCGCCCTATACCGACGTGGTCAGTCTCGATTTCGAGGATCACCCGTTCGAAATTCAGAAGTTCGAGCAGCCCTGCGCGCTCTGCGGCGCAAGAGGCGTCTATCTCGACGAGGTGGTGCTCGACGACAAGGGCGGGCGCATGTTCGTCTGTTCCGATACCGACCATTGCGAGGAACGCCGAGAGGAAGGCCATACCGGCGAGATGCCGAGCCAGGAGGCAGCAGAATGACCGACACACCGCTCCTCAAGGTCAATTCCGTTTCGAAATTCTACGGCCAGCGGATCGGCTGCAAGGATGTCTCCTTCGATCTCTGGCCGGGCGAGGTGCTCGCCATCGTCGGCGAATCCGGCTCGGGCAAGACGACCCTCCTCAACTGTATCTCGACCCGGCTTATGCCCACGGCGGGCAGCGTCGAATACCGCATGCGCGACGGCAATTTCCGCGACCTCTATCACATGGGAGAGGCCGAACGCCGCTTCCTGATGCGCACCGACTGGGGCTTCGTGCACCAGAACCCCGCCGACGGGCTTCGCATGACGGTCTCCGCCGGCGCCAATGTCGGCGAGCGGCTGATGGCGGTCGGCGACCGGCACTACGGCAAGATAAGAGATACGGCGAGCGATTGGCTCACCCGGGTCGAGATCGGCACCGACCGCATCGACGATCAGCCTCGCGCCTTCTCCGGCGGCATGCGCCAGCGCCTGCAGATCGCCCGCAATCTCGTGACCAATCCCCGCCTCGTCTTCATGGACGAGCCGACCGGCGGGCTCGATGTCTCGGTGCAGGCCCGCCTGCTCGACCTGGTTCGCGGCCTGGTCAACGATCTCGGCCTCGCAGCGATCATCGTCACCCACGACCTCGCCGTCGCCCGTCTCCTCTCCCACCGGATGATGGTGATGAAAGATGGCTTCGTCATCGAGCACGGTCTGACGGACCGGGTGCTGGACGACCCACGCGAGCCCTACACGCAATTGCTCGTTTCATCGATCCTTCAGGTGTGAGGAAAACAAAGATGGCCACGCCCCTCGTCGTCTCCGAAGTCTTCAAGAGCTTTACCATGCATCTGCGCGACGGCATCCGTCTGCCGGTCGTCAACAATGCCAACTTCTCGGTCGCAAGCGGCGAATGCGTCGTGCTGGGCGGACCTTCCGGCATCGGCAAGAGCTCGATCCTGAAGATGCTCTACGGCAACTACGCCGTCGATGCCGGGCAGATCCTCGTCGATCATCGCGACCGGATCGTGGATATCGCCACCGCCGATCCGCGCGCCATCCTTGACGTACGCCGGCACACCATGGGCTATGTCAGCCAGTTCCTCCGCACCGTTCCGCGCGTGCCGGCCCTGGATGTCGTGGCCGAACCGCTTGTCGCGCGCGGCGTGGAGGCGGCGGAAGCGAAAGACAAGGCTTCCGAACTGCTTGCCAGGCTCAATTTGCCCAGGGAACTCTGGGGGCTGCCGCCCGCAACCTTTTCCGGCGGCGAGCAGCAGCGCGTCAACATCGCCCGCGGCTTCATCACAACTCACCAGATCCTGCTTCTCGACGAGCCGACCGCTTCGCTCGATGCCGTCAACCGCCGCGTGGTGGTAGAGATGATCCGGCAAAAGAAGGAGGCCGGCGTTGCACTCCTCGGCATCTTCCACGACGAGGAAGTGCGCGAGGCGGTCGCCGACCGGATCCTCGATGTGGCGCAATTCTCCCCCCGGAAGGTGGCGGCATGAGCGTCAAGGTCGGACTTGAGCCGGCGATCCATCAAAGCGCCAGCGTCAAGAACTCCACGATCGGGCGCTATACCGAAGTCTCCGAGCGGTGCCGCATCGAGGAGGCCGAGATCGGGGACTATTCCTACGTCATGCAGGACGGCTCGATCTGGTGCGCGACGATCGGCAAGTTCGTCAACATCGCCGCTTCCGTGCGCATCAACGCCACCAACCATCCCACCTGGCGCGCGACACTGCATCATTTCACCTACCGCGCCGCCAATTACTGGGACGACGCCGAAAACGAAGAGGATTTCTTCAAATGGCGGCGGGATCAGCGTGTCGTCATCGGTCATGACGTCTGGATCGGCCACGGTGCAACAATCCTGCCGGGCGTAACGGTCGGCAACGGCGCGGTGATCGGCGCCGGCGCTGTCGTCTCCAAAGAGGTCGCTCCCTACACGATCGTCGGCGGCGTGCCCGCGAAACTCATCCGCCAGCGTTTCACGAAAGAGGCGGGCGAGCGCATGGACCGGCTCGCCTGGTGGGATTGGGATCATGCGAAATTGCGTGATGCGCTCGATGATTTCCGAACCCTTTCAGCAGAGGACTTTCTGTCCCGACATGGCGCATGAGCGCGTCATAAAACTGTGACGCGATTGTCGCGGGACTGAAACAAAACCGACATTCAAGCTTCATGAAGGGCGACTAATCGAACTTCATGAAACTGCTGGACAGGCGAGAGACCATGAAGTTCGAACGGAGAACCACCCCCCGCCGTTTCGGCGACCGCATCGCGGTCAACGCCGTAAACGTCGAAATTCCCCAGGGCCAGATGGTCGGCATCATCGGCCGCTCCGGCGCCGGCAAGTCCACGCTTCTGCGCATGATCAACCGCCTGCAGGAGCCGAGCTCAGGTTCCATTCATTTCGGCAGCGTCGAAGTCTCTGGTCTCAAGGGGGCTGCGCTGCGCAACTGGCAGCGCGACTGCGCGATGATCTTCCAGCAGTTCAACCTGGTGCCTCGCCTCGACGTGATGACGAATGTGCTGCTCGGCCGTCTCAATCATCGCTCAACGGCTCTCAGCCTTCTCAAGATATTCAGCCGCGACGAGCGCGTCATGGCGATGGCGGCGCTCGAACGGCTCGGTATCGAACAGACGGCGCTGCAGCCGGCCGGCACGCTTTCCGGCGGACAGCAGCAACGCGTAGCGATCGCCCGGGCGCTGATGCAGGCGCCCAAGATGGTGCTCGCCGACGAGCCGATCGCCTCTCTCGACCCGCTGAACGCCAAGATCGTCATGGATGCGCTGCGCGGCATCAACGAGCGCGAAGGCATCACCGTCGTCACCAACCTGCATACGCTCGATACGGCGCGCAGCTATTGCGAGCGCATCATCGGCATGGCTGCCGGCCGCGTCGTCTTCGACGGCCCGCCCCATGAGCTCACCTCCGCCGCGGTGCGGGAGATCTACGGCTCCGACAAGGACGGCGCCGGCATCGATGAAACCATGACGTCGACGAGCCTGGAGCCGGTACGCGCCGCGCAGGCCGCCCCATCCGGCCGGCTGGCCGAAGCCGCCGTCATGCGCTGATCCGTTTCCGGCCGATCAAGGGGATGACGGCCGAAAGACTGATGCCACTCATTTCACCAAAGGAGACTTCCATGTCTGCAATCCGCAAAATCCTGATGGCCACGATCGCCATCGCAGCCGTTGCCGGCCAGGCCGCTCACGCCCAGGACGTCAAAGTCCTGCGCATCGGCCTCGACGGCGGTGAAAACGAAGCCGACCAGGTTCGCCGCACCGAGTGCGTGAAGGACGGTCTGGTGAAGGCCACCGGCGTCTCGGAAGTCCAGCTCTTCCCGTCGCCGAACTACAACGGCGTCATCCAGGGCCTGCTCGGCGGCACGCTTGACCTCGCCGTCATGGGTGCTTCCTCCTATGCCTCGATCTACCTCAAGGACCCGAACGCCGTCACCCCGGTTCTGACCACCAAGCAGGCCGACGGCTCGACCGGCTACTACTCGATCATGGTCGCCCGCAAGGACTCGGGCATCAAGACGCTCGCCGACGCCAAGGGCAAGAAGCTCGGCTTCGCCGATCCGGATTCCACCTCCGGCTACCTCGTGCCGAACGTCTCGCTGCCCAAGGACATTGGCGCGCCGGTCAAGCAGTATTTCGCTTCGACCGATTTCGGCGGCGGCCATGAAAACCTCGTTCTCGGCGTTCTCGACAAGAAGTTCGATGTCGGCACCACGTTCGGCTCCGGCACCGGCGACTGGTCGCAGGGCTACACCTCCGGCAACCTGCACATCATGGTCTCCAAGGGCCTGCTCGACATGGACGACATCGTCGAAGTCTGGAAGTCGCCGCTCATTCCGAACGGCCCGCTGATGGTTTCCCAGAAGCTGCCGGCCGACATCCAGAAGAAGGTCACCGCCTATTTCGCCGAACTGCCGAAGACGGACAAAGGCTGCTTCGACAACTTCACGGGCGGCGGCTATGTCGATTGGGCACCGGTCGACCAGAGCTTCTACCAGACGATCATCGACGCTCGTAAGTCGGTCATCGGCGGCTGATCTTTCACCCGAACACTCCTGCGGCGGCATCATGACGATGCCGCCGCTCGTTTAAGAAGGAAGCCCACATGGCGCACGCGGCCGGAGCCAACCACTTGAGCGGGCTCACAGGAAGCTCCCGCACCATCCTCGCCCATTACCAGAGCCAGGTGCGGACCCGGCGCGTCTATACCCTCGTCTCGATCGTGGTCTTCCTGATCGTGCTCGGCGCCTCGCTCGATTTTGCCAACAACGCCAATTCCGGCAAATTCTTCGAGCGCCTTCCCTATCTGTTCGATTTCATGAAAAGCTTCGTGCCGGACAGTCCGCTGGAGATTTTCCGCGCCATGTTCGACCTGCCGTCGCCCTATGCGGACGGATCGATCAAATACGACTATACCAGCGACCGTATCTGGATCACCGACAGCTTCTACATCCCGAATTTCTTCTATCAGCTGGCGATCACCATCAACATCGCGATCGTCTCGACCATTCTCGGCGCCAGCGGCGCGTTCGTACTCTGCTTTTTCGCCGCATCCAACATGGTAGGGTCGCGGGCGGTGCGGTGGTTCGTCCGCCGCGTGATGGAAATCATGCGCGCCTTCCCGGAAATCGTCGTCGCCGGGCTTCTCGCGGCCATCCTGTCGATCGGCCCGATCTCGGCGATCATCGCCGTCTGGATCCACACCGTCGGCGCGCTCGGGAAACTGTTCTTCGAAGTGGTCGAGAATGCCGACATGAAGCCGGACGAGGGCCTGCGGGCAGCCGGCGCGAGCTGGGTGGAGCGCGTGCGGTTCGCGATCCTGCCGCAGGTGCTGCCGAACTTCGTCTCCTATACGCTGCTCAGAACCGAGATCAACGTGCGCGCCTCGACCATCATCGGCGCGGTCGGCGGCGGCGGCATCGGCGAGGTCTTCAGCCTGTCGATCGGACGCGACCATGCGGCCAAGACCTATGCGATCATTATCCTGCTGCTGATCACCGTCATCTGCGTCGACCAGTTCTCCGCCTGGCTACGCCGCCGGCTGATCGGTCACCAATCCTTCGAATTCGGCCGGGGAGCAGCCTGATGTCATCCGTTCCGACCATCAACGCCGCAGAGCGCGACCGCCTTCTGGCAACCTATCCGCAAGTCTTCCACCGCAGCTTGATGCAGCGCTGGGGCCTGGCCATATCTGCCGCGGTGGTCGTCGTCTACCTCGCCTTCTGCTTCGCGTTCTTCAACGTCATTCCGACATTCGTGAACGGCAACTGGGATCGCGCGTCGATCTATCTGCAGGACTGGTATTCCTGGCGCGCCCAGCCGCGCCTGCGCTTCCAGAACGGTGAGGTCGTGCCGCAGTGGACGAGCCGCGGGCAATATCCGCAAGGGGCGAACATCCCATGGATGCAGCCCATGCCAGATGGTGGCTACACCGTATCCTTCGGCGGCGGTGATCGGCTCGACGTCACCCCCGCCCGCGTCGACATCCATCTCGACGGCAGGTCCTACCCGGTCGAGATAACCTCCGACCAGGCCATCCTCCCGCCCGGCGCACCGGCGGCGATGGAGCAGGACGGCAACAAGGTGATGGTCTATTTCGGTTTCGAGGGCCAGGCGGAAATCCGCTCCAGCCAGGTCTATATCCAGCGGCGTTTCCTCGGCTGGGCGAATTTCTTCTTCGATACGCAATCGCCCTTCTGGGGCCGCAGCCTTCCCGAAGTCGCCGGGCTGATGCTTTCCGGAGAGCGGCTCGATCCCAACCAGTCCAACGCGTCGCTCGCGCTCGACAACTTCCTGAACAATGCGAGCTGGCAGCATGCCGACATTTTCTCGAAGCTGACGCAGACGCTGGTCATGGCCTTTGTCGGCACGCTGTTCGCGACGTTGATCGCCTTCCCGCTCGCCTTCATCGCGGCGCGCAACATTACGCGAAGCCGCCCGGTCAACTGGGGCATGAAGCGCCTCTTCGACTTCCTGCGCTCGATCGACATGCTGATCTGGGCGCTGTTCTTCACCCGCGCCTTCGGCCCCGGACCGATCCCCGGCATCGCGGCGATCTTCTTCACCGACACGGGCGCGCTCGGCAAAGTCTATTCCGAAGCGCTGGAAAACGCAGACGACAAGCAGCGCGAGGGCGTAAAATCCGTCGGCGCCTCTCCCGTCATCGTGCAGCGTTACGGCACCGTGCCGCAGGTCCTGCCGGTCTTCGTGTCCCAATCGCTGTATTTCTGGGAATCGAATACCCGCTCCGCGACTGTCATCGGCGCCGTCGGCGCGGGTGGAATCGGCCTCAAGCTGCTCGAATCGATGAAGACGAACGCCGATTGGGACAAGGTCGCCTATATGGTGCTGCTCATCCTCCTGGTCGTTTTCGTGTTCGACAACGTCTCCAATGCGCTGCGTTCCCGCCTCATCGGAAGAAAGAGCCACTGACAAGCCCGATCCATCATCATTCTGTCATGGAAATCTTTTAGCGCAGAGCCCTGTTCGCCGCATGGCGGGAACGAGCTAAGCTCTCCGCCAACTGCCTCTGATTCCGGAATTCCGCTTTGCGATATGCTCTCTACTTCACGCCCGCCGAACACGATCCGTTGACGGAGGCGGCCAGCCGCTGGCTTGGCCGCAATGCCTTTTCCAGCGCCGAATATCCGGCCCCCGATGATACGGAACTGCCGGCAGGCGAAATCACCCGGCTTACCGCCGATCCGCGACGCTACGGCTTCCATGCGACGCTGAAGGCGCCGTTCGAACTCAAGGATGATGTGAGCGAAGCGGAGCTTATGGGTGCTGTGGAGCGGTTTGCGGCCGAAACCCCGGCTTTCGATATCCCGAGGATCGTGGTCGGCCAGCTCGGCCCTTTCTTCGCGCTGGTACCGGCTAGCCTTCACCCGCCGCTCCAGGATTTCGCTGCCGCCGTGGTGGAGGAGTTCGAACCTTTCCGCGCGCCGCTTTCGCAAGCGGACATCGACCGCCGCAAGCCGGAGAAACTCACCCCTCCGCAGCGGGAAAATCTTAACCGCTGGGGCTATCCATATGTCATGGAGGAATTCCGCTTCCACATGACGCTGACCGGCCCGGTCGAGCCCGAGCTTGCGGGCCCGATGCGCGAGGAACTCGACCGGCGCTTTGCCGCCTTCGCGAACCGGCCACTCCTTGTCGATGGCCTTGCCGTCTTCAGCGAAACCGAACGCGGCGCCCCTTTCACCATCCATAGCCGGCTACCGCTTGCCCCCGCCCTAGAACACAGGAAGACCGCCCCATGAGCGCCGAACTCGTCCTTTCCAATGCCCGCATCGTGCTCGAAGACGATATCGTCTCCGGCTCCGTGCTGATCCGCGACGGCCTCATTGCCGATATCTCCGAGGGCGCCACTCGCACTGGCGAAGATTTCGAGGGCGACTTCCTCATCCCCGGCCTGGTCGAGCTTCATACCGATCACCTGGAGCAGCACTATTCGCCTCGTCCCGGCGTGCGGTGGAACACGATCGCCGCCATCCAGGCGCATGATGCTCAGGTCGCAAGCTCAGGCATCACCACCGTCTTCGACTGCCTGCGGATGGGAGCGGACGAGGACGGCGGCTTCGAGCACGGCGAGATGCGGGCCATGGCGGACGCCATTCAGGAGGCAGAGCGCGAGGACCGGCTGCGCGCGGAACACCTGATCCACCTGCGCTGCGAGGTCTCGGCCGACAACGTGCTGGAGCACTTCGCCGATTTCGAGGACGACCCCTATGTCCGGCTCGTCTCGCTGATGGATCACGCGCCCGGCCAGCGGCAGTTCCAGACCATGGATCAGTACACCCTCTATTACCAGAAGAAGCGGGGCTTGAGCGACGAGGCTTTCGCGCTCTTCGTCGCCCGCCGTCAGGCGGATTCGGCCCGCAATTCCACGCGCCACCGCAATACCATCGCCAAGGTCTGCGCCGAGCGCGGCGTCACGGTCGCAAGCCATGACGATGCCACGCTGGATCACGTGGACGAGGCCATCGGAAACGGCGTGCGGCTTGCGGAATTCCCCACCAGCTTCGAAGCCGCCAAGGCCTCCCACCAGGCTGGCATGAGCGTGCTGATGGGCGCCCCCAATATCGTGCGCGGCAAGTCCCATTCCGGCAATATCGCCGCCCGTGATCTCGCCGGAAAGGGCGTGCTCGACGTGCTCTCCTCCGATTACGTACCGCTCAGCCTGCTGCACGCGCCCTTCGTCCTGGCGGACGAACTGGAAACCATCAGCCTTCCCAAGGCGCTTGCTATGGTCACCTCCACTCCGGCCCGTACCGTCGGCCTCGACGATCGCGGCTGCATCGCTGTCGGCCTGCGCGCCGATGTCGTGCGCGTGCGCCGCGCCAGCGGTGTTCCGGTGGTGCGCGGCGTCTGGCGTGAAGGCCGGCGGGTAGCATGATGCAAACGCTGCCCACGGCGCTTCCCTGCGGCCGCATGGTGGTCGTCGTCGGCCCGAGCGGCGCCGGCAAGGACACGCTGATGGCCTATGCCGCCCGGCATTTCGCAGATTGCGGGGACATCTCCTTTGTTCGCCGGGTTATCACCCGCAGCGCCGATGCCGGCGGGGAGGACCACGAGGGCGTTTCGAACGAAGATTTCGATACGCTCGAGAATGCAGGCGGGTTTGCGGTCTCCTGGGCGGCGCATGGCCTGAAATACGGCATTCCCGCCGAGACACTGGAGGAGGTGGCCCGCGGCCGCCTTCTCGTCGCCAACGGCTCCCGTTCGGCGCTCGGAAAGTTCAAGGTCGCCTTCCCGGCCCTCACCGTCGTAAATATCACGGCGAAACCGGAAGTCCTTGCCGCACGCCTCGAAGCCCGAGGCCGGGAAACGCGCGAAGAGATCCTGAAACGGCTCGAGCGCAGCTCGCTCGCCGTCATTGGCGATTACGACGTCGTGACGATCGACAATAGCGGCGCGCTGGAAGACGCCGGCAAGGCCTTGATTGAGGCGCTTTCCGCCTGCCGGTCCGCAACAGTCCGTTCAGCCTGAGGCGCCGCCGGAACCCGGTGGCACCGATGTTCGCTCGGCTCAGTGCGCCTCGTCCCAGTTGGTGGCTGCACGCGCATCCACCTTGAGCGGCACCTTCATGCCGATCGCGGGCATGGCCGCCTGTTCCATGGTCGAGACGATTACGGGGATTGCCTTCTCGATCTCCTCGTCTTCCACCTCGAAGATCAGTTCGTCATGCACCTGCAGCAACATGCGGGCCGAAAGCCCCGCATTTGCCAGCGCCGGCTCCATCTTCGCCATGGCCCGGCGGATGATATCGGCAGCCGAGCCCTGGATCGGTGCGTTGATCGAGGCGCGTTCGTTGAAGGCCCTCACGGAAGGGTTGGACGAGCGAATATCCGGATAGTGCGCCCTCCGGCCGAAAATGGTTTCGACATAGCCGTTCTCGCGCGCGAAATTCTTGGTGCTCTCCATATAGTCCCGGATGCCGGGGAAGCGCTCGAAATACTTCTTGATGTATTCGCTCGCCTCGGAACGCTCGATCGAGAGCTGGTTAGCCAGACCGAAAGCGGAAATTCCGTAGATGATGCCGAAATTGATCGCCTTGGCCCGACGGCGGACTTCTCCAGGCATGCCTTCCACCGGAACGCCGAACATCTCCGAAGCCGTCATGGCGTGAATATCAACTCCGTCCGCGAAGGCCTGGCGAAGCTGCGGAATATCCGCCACATGGGCCAGCACCCGCAGCTCGATCTGGCTGTAATCGGCCGAAACCAGCTTGCGGCCGGGAGGTGAGATGAAGGCGGTGCGGATCTTCCGGCCCTCGGCCGTGCGCACCGGAATGTTCTGGAGATTCGGCTCCGAGGAAGACAGGCGCCCGGTTGTGGTGGAAGCCAGCGAATAGCAGGTATGGACCCGCTTGGTTTCAGGATGCACATAGCCGGGCAGCGCATCCGTGTATGTGGATTTCAGCTTGGTGAGCTGACGCCAGTCGACGATCTTGCGGGGCAGTTCATGGCCTGTGGCGGCCAGATCCTCCAGAACGCTGGCCGATGTGGACCATTGGCCGGTCTTGGTCTTGGCGCCCCCGGGCAGGCCCATCTTGCCGAATAGGATATCGCCTAGCTGTTTCGGCGAACCGATGGTGAAGCGCTCGCCGGCAAGCTGGTAGATCTCATCCTCGAAGGCTGCCGCTTTCTGGGCCAACTCGCCGGAAAGGCGCGAAAGTATCTGCCGGTCGATCGTGATGCCCCGTTCTTCCATGCGGGCCAGGACCGAAACCATCGGCCGCTCCAGCCGCTCGTAGACGCTGGTGAGCCCCATAGCGGCGAGCTGCGGCTTCAGCACCATCCAGAGCCGCAGCGTCACGTCCGCGTCTTCGGCGGCATAGGCGGTCGCCCTGTCGATATCGACGAGATCGAAGGTGACGCCGGCCTTGCCGCTGCCGGCGACATCCTTGAAGGTGATCGGCTTGTGATTCAGCCACTGTTCCGAAAGAGCATCCATCCCGTGGTTGGCCTTGCCGGCCTCCAGCACATAGGACATCAGCATCGTGTCGTCGTAGCTTTCGACCGTGATGCCGTGACGCTTCATGATGAGGTAGTCGAACTTGAGGTTCTGCGCCACCTTCAGGACGGATGGGTCTTCCATCAGCGGCTTCAGCCGGGCAAGCGCCTCGGCCATGGGGATCTGGTTCTCCGCCAGTCCGCCCCCTAAGAGATCGCCGACGCCCGTCTTGTGGCCAAGCGGGACATAGGCGGCGCGGACATCGAGGCCGGAAGGATTGGCCAGGTTATCCGCCACCGCCAGCGAAAAGCCGACCAGCTCCGCCTGCATCGGGTCCAGCGAATTGGTTTCGGTGTCGAAGGCGACGATCCCGGTTTCCCGTGCTGACCTGATCCAATCGTCGAGAACCGCCGTATCGCGGATCGTCACATAGCAGCTTGGATCGAGCTTGGCCTTGCCGAAAGCCTCGATACGGCCGGCGGCGAAACCTTCGGGCGTCGCTGCTCCGCCTTTTGCCGCAGGCTCCTTGGGCGGACTGGCCGGCGCCTCAGCCGCCGCTTCGCCGGTATCGGCCGGAGCGGCCTCGGCACCGTCGAGATCGGGGCCCCGCGCTGCCTCGCCCCATTCGACCTTTACCACCGCGGGCTCGATCGCGTCCGCGTCGCAATCGCACGCCGCCGCGACGCGCCGCGTCAGCGTGGTGAATTCCATCGTCTTCAAAAAGGCGACCAGCTTCGGGCCGTTCTGGACCTCGAGCATCAGAGCATCGAGCGGCATATCCACCGGCACGTCGGTCGAGAGCGTCACCAGCCGCTTGGAGAGCCGGGCAAGCTCTGCATTGGCGACGATGTTCTCGCGCCGCTTCACCTGCTTGATTTCGCCCGCGCGGGAAAGCAGCGCATCGAGATCGCCGAACTCCTCCAGAAGCTGGGCGGCCGTCTTCGGCCCGATACCGGGGATACCGGGTACGTTATCGACCGAATCGCCGACCAGGGCTTGCAGGTCGATCATCTTTTCCGGCGGCACGCCCCATTTCTCGATAACGTCGGGAATGCCGATCTGCTTGTCCTTCATGCTGTCATACATGTGGACGTTCGGCGTCACGAGCTGCATCAGGTCCTTGTCGGACGAGATGATTGTGACATCCGCGCCGATCGCCTCGGCCTGACGTGCATAGGTAGCGATGATATCGTCGGCCTCGTAGCCCTCGATCTCTATGCAGGGCAGGTTGAAGGCCCGGGTCGCCTCGCGAATCAGGCCGAATTGCGGGATCAGCTCCTCCGGCGGCGCCTGACGGTTGGCCTTGTAGGCATCGTAGATCTCCTTGCGGAAGGTCTTGGCCGAATAATCGAAGATGACCGCGAAATGGCTGGGGGTCACGCCGACCGAGGTATCGCGCGCATCGGTCAGAAGCTTCCACAACATGTTGCAGAAGCCGGAGACCGCGCCCACCGGCAAACCATCCGACTTGCGGGTCAGTGGCGGCAATGCGTGGAAGGCACGGAAAATGAAGCCGGAACCGTCGACAAGGAAGAGATGATCGCCTTTTTTCATGGGCAATGGAATAGCGCGGGCCATTCGTTCCGTCCATGAAAACTTCGCCCGGCGGCAAGCCCTCTCGCACCTTCGTGGCCATCACCGCAACGTTACCGATTTGTAATTCTCGGTTCCCTTGAAAAGCCGCATTGCGCCGCACATCTCTTCATTACCGGCATTGATCACGCCGCAGTCTGGTAGTTGGCCAGTCCCCCGCCGCGCCAGACCGGGCAAAGACCTATCCCCCTCTCCGGGTCTTTGCCCCTTCATCGGAACCGCCATGGCTGTCCCCTCCCGGCCATGGCGGTTTTCCTTTGTTCACCAAACGCAATCACATCGATTCACGGGCGCTCGACGCAGGCTTGGCGAAAGCATGGCGTGCGATATATCGACTTTAGGGGAGGGATGGAGACTGCGATTATGGGATTCGACCGCTCGCATTCGGCGACATATCTCGCCAGCCAGCTCGCAAAGGGTTTTGCACGTTCGCTGCAGAGGCGGTCGACCGACCTCGGCTTCTCTCCAGGTCAGTTTCCGGTGCTTCTAGAACTGTGGAACGAGGATGGGCTCACTCAGAAGCAGCTTCTGGATCGGCTCGAAGTGGAGCAGGCGACGCTTGCCAATACCTTGACGCGCATGGAGCGCGACGGGCTCATCGAGCGGGAGCCTCACCCGAAAGACCGGCGCGCCCAGATCATCATGCTTACCCGGCTTGGCCGCGATCTCGAAGGCAGGGCCGTGGAAGCCGCAGCCGAAGCGGATGCGGCCCTCTTCGCCGGCTTTCGCAGCTTCGAGCGGGAACTGATGATCGAATACATGCGCAGGATCGTCGATAACGCCCGCAAGCCGTGAGGCTCGCCAAGGCAAGATCCGGTCTCGAAACCATGAACTTCTTGGTCTAAGGTCCGGTCGATTCCAAAGACAGGACCCCGCCATGACCGATATTTCCCCCGTCCTTACCCGCGCCGACGAAAACCTGGACAGCAGCCTGGAGCGCCTGTTCGAACTCGTCCGCATCAAATCGATCTCCACCGATCCGGCCTACAAGCCCGATTGCCGCAAGGCGGCGGAGTGGCTGGTAGCCACGCTTTCCAATATCGGCTTTACGGCTTCGGTACGCGATACGGCCGGCCATCCGATGGTCGTCGCCCATCATGCCGGCGCCGCTGAAGACGCTCCTCACGTGCTGTTCTACGGACACTACGACGTGCAGCCCGTGGACCCGATCGAACTTTGGGAGAACGATCCCTTCGCTCCTGCGATCAAGGATCTCGGCGATGGCCGCAAGGTCGTGACGGGCCGCGGCACCTCCGACGACAAGGGCCAGCTCATGACCTTCGTGGAGGCCTGCCGCGCCTATAAGGAGGTGCACGGCAATCTGCCGGTGCGCGTCACCATCCTTTTCGAGGGCGAAGAGGAGTCCGGCTCCCCCTCTCTCAAACCCTTCCTGGAAGCCAACGCCGCCGAACTCAAGGCAGACTATGCATTCGTCTGCGACACCGGCATGTGGGACTCAGATACGCCCGCCATCGCCGCCACGCTGCGTGGCCTCGTGGGTGAGGAAGTCACCATCACCGCCGCCGACCGCGACCTGCATTCCGGCCTGTTCGGAGGCGCTGCCGCCAACCCGATCCACATCCTTGCCGAGATTCTCGCGGGCCTGCATGACGAAACCGGCCGCGTGACGCTCGAAGGTTTCTACGACGGCGTGGAGGAAACGCCCGCCAACATCAAGGCGAGCTGGGAGACGCTCGGCCGCGACGCGACAAGTTTCCTCGGCGAAGTCGGCCTTTCGGTTCCCTCCGGCGAGAAGGGCCGCTCCGTGCTTGAACTCACCTGGGCGCGGCCGACGGCCGAGGTCAACGGGATTACCGGCGGCTATACCGGCGAAGGCTTCAAGACGGTGATCGCCGCCAAGGCCTCCGCAAAGGTCTCCTTCCGGCTCGTCGGCCAGCAGGACCCGGCGAAGATCCGCGACAGCTTCCGCGCCTATGTGCGCTCGAAGCTGCCGGCCGACTGCACGGCCGAGTTCCACGAGCATGGCGGCTCGCCGGCAATCCAGCTCTCCTACGATTCCCCCGTTCTGACCAAGGCGAAGGGCGCGCTTTCGGATGAATGGCCGAAAGCTGCCGTCGTGATCGGCATGGGCGGCTCCATCCCGATCGTCGGCGATTTCCAGAAGATGCTCGGCATGGATTCCCTGCTGGTCGGCTTCGGCCTCGTCGATGACCGCATCCATTCGCCGAACGAGAAATACGACCTCAAATCCTTCCACAAGGGCATCCGCTCCTGGGCGAGGATTCTCGCGGCGCTTGCTGCCTAAACGCAAAAGCCGCCTGAACGCAAAAAGGGCCTGAAGCTTGACGCTTCAGGCCCTTGAAAACAAAAAGGCCGGGCAAGCCCGACCTTTCCACTCCTGCTTGTCGGTGCCAGTACATCCGTGGTCACACTAAACAGGACAGGCAATTCCGGCGCGGCCGATTATCGATCTTGAAGACCGCTGCGGCTCTGCAGTCATCGTCTCGCCTGCTGGTTAACATCCCGTTAACACGGATATGAGAACCGCCGCGAAACGGCGCGGTTTCCCGCATTTGCTTCCACTGCACCGGAATGCCGTTGAGGGATAGATGGGAAGCCTCAAGCCCAATTGCAAGGGATGATAAAAAAAGGCCGGACAAAGCCGGCCTTTCCGATCATCCAAAAGGATGAGTCTCAGGCAGCCTGGAGGTGGTCTGCAGAAGCCTTGCCCGAACGCTTGTCGGTGACGAGCTCGTAGGAGACCTTCTGACCGTCCTGGAGCTGGCCGAGGCCTGCGCGCTCGACGGCGGAGATATGGACGAATACGTCCTTGGAACCATCATCCGGCTGGATGAAGCCGTAACCCTTGGTGGCGTTGAACCATTTTACAGTACCGGTGGCCATTTCGATGCCTTTCTCTTGCAAACGTGAGCCGATGTTTTTCCGCGAGATCGCGAAAATATGTTGATGTCGAATTTGCAGGAGAGATCGTCGCAGGTGGCTTGAGGCCGAAATGCTGGCTGTCAAACAAATATCGATTATTCGCCTTTAGGACCGCGGCTTATCCGCGTCAAGGCTGGCCGCCCGCCTGCCGTTTCGGAAACAGGCGCCCGAAATAACAGAAAACCCGGCGCGGGAGGAGGTGCGCCGGGTTTCTGAAACTGACTGACAACCGGGAGGAGGAGGTGTTGTCAGTCCCGTCGAGAGGCGCTGGGAGGAGGAGTGCGCCCTTCGATGCTTGTAAATATATCCAGGGTTCGCTCAAAAAACAGACACGATATCGCAGTGCAGCATTGCGCAAATCGCATATCTCCTCCTTCTCTTGCCTCAGGCGTGCTCTGCGGCTTATCTTCCCGAACCATGAGCCTCGAATCCGTCCGTGCCTTCTTCGCCGCCCACGCACCCGATATTCCGGTCGTCGTCACCGAGGAAAGCTCGGCGACGGTCGCGCTCGCCGCCCTTGCGCATGGCGTGGCGCCCGAGCAGATCGCCAAGACGATCTGCGTTCGCGCCGGAGATCAGACGGCGCTGGTCGTGATGGCCGGAACGAGCCGCCTCGACAATCGCAAGTTCCGCGACCGGTTCGGCGCCAAGCCCCGCATGCTGGCGGGCGAAGAAGTGACTGAAATTACCAGCCATCCGATCGGCGGTGTGTGCCCATTCGGGCTCACCTCGCCGCTGCCCATCTATTGCGACGTCTCGCTGCAGCGGTTTGCGGAGGTCGTCCCGGCCGCTGGCGCCACCAACGCCGCGGTGCGCATCAACCCGCAGCGCATGGCGGAACTGACCGGTGCCATCTGGATCGATGTCGGCCAGGACCCCTTGCCCGAGGCCGTTGCGGCTCAATAGTAGCGGCGATACCAGGCCTGCTTGCTCTCGGCCGAAGCCGTCGCCACAGCATATCCTATGACAAAGCCGATCGCCCCGATCAGCGTGAACAGCGTGGTCGTGGCCGCCGGATGTTCGCGGATGGTGCCGGCCACCGAGCTCGCTTCCCCGGCCACGTAGCCGGCGGCGCTGCTGGCGCGTTCGGCGACCTGCTCATAGGCCGCGCCGGTTTTTTCCGCGAGCGTTTCGCGCAAGGACGCGATTTCGGTGCGCAGCGTGGCAATCTCGCGATTCACATCCGGCCCCACCTCTCGATCGAAAGATGGATTTTCGGGCTTACCGGGCGTTTTCAGGTTTCTGATGGGTTCTGCCATGCCGGCCTCCTTGGATTGTCAGGAAGACCGATGAACTTTCAAAGACCGCATAGGTTCCGGGAAACGTAGATTTCAGCGGTTCTCGGCCAGGATCTGCGCGAGTGCCTCCAGCTTCTCGCGATCGCCCAACCCCTTTTGGAGGGTGTGGACGAGGATGATCGCCAGCGCCTCCCCGTCGGCACTTGCCTTGTCGATCTGGTGCTGGGCGCAGGTCTCGTCGAATACTTGCTGCAGCAAGGTTAACTGATCCGGACTGACCGGATTGCGGATCGTCGTCTGCATCGGCATTGTCAACCTCCCGATCACCCCGCCCGTCCCCCGTGAACGGACTTGCGTAACCTTGGCGATGCGCCGCCTCGACCGGTCGGCGGGATCGCTTCGCGCATCCCTACGCCCGCCAGCGAGAATTGCGCTTCCTGTCTCCGTATCCCACATGACACGGCACAGGCCGGCTTTCGACGAATCGCGAAAGCCGTGAACTGGAATCGAGACTGGGATTCTATGGTTTTTTCGTGGCGCACAAATGCTTGCCGCTACATACGGAGCTTTGGCCGGAGCTTTGGCGTCACGGCCTGCGGCACATCCGCAGACCGGCTTCGGTCGTCACCGGTGGCGTGAGGTGGAGGAGGTTCCGCAGAGGTAGCCAAGCACAAAGCCGAGGACCCCGACGAATGCCACCGCCGAACCGCTCGCGGCCGGATGATCGGCCGCATGGGCCGCGACCATTTCGGCTTCGTCCTTCACATGACGCGCCGCGCCTTTTGCCTTCGCGACAACACCTGTCTCCTCCGTCACATCGCCGGTAAAGCCCGCACCGAGAGTTCTTCTTGCCATGCTTCTGCCTCCCTTTTTCTAGCAAGGACAACTTGGAGATGGCGCAAGAGGTTCCGCGCCGATCCACGGACGGGCGGACGGAGTTGCGCAGGAAATATGGGAAGAGAACCCGAAAGATCGCGACAAGCCTCGTAAAAACCGCGCCGGTCATGGCAGCCGGCGCGGTTTGCAGCGATTATTCGGTTGCCGGAGCTTCCTTGGCGGCCTCGTCGCGCTTCAGAACCATTGCCTGTTCGTTGCGCACTTCTTCCGCCTTAGTGATGCTGGCGGTGGTGAGATTCTTGTCGACCTCTTTCGAAGCCGTCACATGACCTGCGCAATCCGCAAGCGCCATGGACGACGTCAGGCCGAGAGTTGCTGCGATTACGAGAAATGTCTTCATGTCATTCTCCTTCGCTTTCGGTTGCGAGGGGAAAGTAACCCGCGGCCGGGTAAATCCGAAATCACGAATTCGCGCCCTTGCGGCATCGGTCCGAAAATCAAAATCGACTTTCGGAAAGCAGGATGCGTGAATTCAATAAGTTAGAGCGGCTTTCATGCGCCCGGGCGAACGCCTGACGCTTCCGGGACTGGAACTTCTGCAACCAGTTCCGCGCTCAAGCGTTAGGAATGGCGGGCTGGTAGAGGATGGAGAGCGAAATGAAGAAAATTATCGCCATGGCCTGCGTTAGTCTTTCCCTTGCAGCATGCACCGCCACGGAGCGCGGCGCAGGTATCGGCGCTGCCACGGGTGCCGTCGTCGGCGGCGTGGCCACGGGCAATGTTCGAGGCGCAGCGGTAGGTGCGGCCATCGGCGGCGTAGGAGGCGCCCTGATCGGCAACGTCGCCGACCAGCCGGGCCGCTGCTACTATCGCGACCGCAACGGCAACCGCTACATCGACCGGTGCTGAACGGCACCATCCGAAACCCGCCCGGCGGCCGGCTCTGCCGGCCGTCCTGGCGGCATCAGCTTCGACAGCATGTCACGGTCGATGAAGACATCCGTTTCGCCTGCTTCAAAGGCGGGATGGCTGAATTCGACCGCCGGCTCCTTGGGCATCCTCAATGCCTGCCCGACATTCATCAGCCCGACCGGCACGCATCCGTCCTTCTTCCTGATCACAGCTTCCACGATCTTGTTCATCGGCTTCTCTCCTGGAGCCTCATAACAAGCCATCATGGATTTTGTTCGCGGGAAACACGCACAGGAGAGAAGAAGAGGCCGGCAAGCGCGCGACCTGGTTCAATCGGTGAGAAAGCCGTGGACGGAACCTAATGGGCGCTCCAGCACTTCTCCCCCGAAAATCCGGAGGTTACCCAAAATGTCAGATCAACTGCCGATGTTCATCCTGCAGTCGCTGGTCGTCTTCACACTCGTAGGAGCCTTGTTCATACGCGCCTGACGAGATTTCAGTTAGGCCGAAACAGATCCAACGGAAGCTGGATGCCCTTCGGCACCGTGGGGCGTCGAAGGTTTGCAATCTGCACGCGCTGGAAGGTCTCGCGCCGGCGCCGCTCATCCGCCTCCCGCGCTGCTCGCGCCGCCGCGACTGCCGCCATGGCGCGTTCGATTACCTGTTCGGTCCTGGTCATCGCCATCTCCACTTCAATATGTTCTCTTTTTGTTCTCATGTTTCCCGCCGAAAGTCAAGGCCTTCTGCGATCGTGACCAGCCTGATAACAAGGGCTTGAAGATGCTCGTTTTTCGCGATTTGGCCTTTTAACCCCCCTTTAAATTGCCGCATTTAGACTCCAGCGAGAGCCTGGGCGACGAATGCGAGACAGAGCCGGTCATCGGGACGGGCGGGAACCAAGGAGGCGGGCCGGTTCATCATGGCGGCCAGAGGCAGATCAGGGCAGCGGATAGAACCCTCCTTCGACGGTGAAGACCACAAGGACGAGGATGAGTTCCGCCTCGAAGCCGAGGACAGGGTCGCCGGCGCAAGAGGCGCGGCGAAGCGTGCGCCGAAACCCGCCAAATCCACATCTGGGCGCAAGCCCCGCGGGAAGCCCGCCTCGCGGCGTAGCGGCGGCTTTTTCGGATCGCTGCGCTCGCTCGTCTACTGGTGCATCGTGCTCGGCATCTGGGCCGGCATCGGCGTCGGCGGCATCGTGCTCTATTACGGCGCGCAGATGCCCGCCGCCAGCAGCTGGTCCATCCCCGACCGTCCGCCGAACATCAAGATCACGGCCATCGACGGCTCCGTCATCGCCAATCGCGGCGCCACCGGCGGCGAGGCCTTGTCGCTCGAGGAAATGTCGCCCTTCATTCCCCAAGCCGTCATGGCCATCGAGGACCGCCGGTTCTATTACCATTTCGGCGTCGATCCGTTCGGGCTCGCACGCGCGTTTGTCAACAACCTGACCGGCCAGCCGATCCAGGGCGGCTCGACGATCACCCAGCAGCTCGCCAAAAACCTCTTCCTGTCGCCGGAGCGCACTTTCGAGCGCAAGATCCAGGAAGTGCTGCTCTCCTTCTGGCTGGAGCACAAGTTCACCAAGGACCAGATCCTCGCCATGTATCTCAACCGCGTGTTCTTCGGCTCCAATGCCTACGGGGTCGAGGCGGCGTCGCGGCGCTATTTCAACAAATCGGCGCGTGAGGTGAACCTCGGCGAGGCCGCCCTGCTCGCCGGCCTCCTCAAGGCTCCTTCCCGCCTGTCTCCCGCACGCGATCCCGCGGCCGCCGAAGCCCGCGCCCAGGTCGTGCTCGGAGCCATGGAGGAGGAAGGCTATATCACCGCCGACGAGATCAAGACGGCGATGTCGCAGCCGCCCACCAAGGCACGCTCCTACTGGTCCGGCGCGGAGCACTATGCCGCCGATATGGCGATGGACGAGGTGAAATCGCTGATCGGCGAGATCAAGAGCGATGTGACGGTCGAGACTACCATCGATCTCAGGCTGGAGCGGGAAGCCGAAAAGGCGCTTACCGACGTGCTCGACAAGAACGGCGCCAAGCTCAACGCCTCGCAGGCGGGCCTGGTCGCCATAGACGCCACGGGCGCGATCCGCGCGCTGGTCGGCGGCCGGGATTACGCAGAGAGCCAGTTCAACCGGGCAACGAAGGCGCGGCGCCAGCCGGGTTCCGCCTTCAAGCCCTTCGTCTATGCCGCAGCGCTGGAGGCCGGCATCCGGCCGGATTCCGTCCGCAACGACGCGCCGGTCCGGATCGGTAACTGGACGCCCTCAAACTACGACGAGAAATATCGCGGCGAGGTGACGCTTTCCTCCGCCTTCGCTCAGTCGCTGAACACCATCGCGGCCCAGCTCGTCATGGAAGTCGGTCCCGAGGAAGTGGTGAGCCTCGCCCATCGGCTCGGCGTCGAATCCGATCTTCAGGCGAATGCCTCGATCGCGCTCGGCACCTCCGAAGTCTCCCTGGTGGAGCTCACAGCGGCCTATGCGCCCTTCATGAACGGCGGCTACAAGGCGACTCCGCATGTGGTCAAGCGCATCTTGGATGCCGACGGCAATGTCCTTTACGAAAGCGACTATGCCAATCCGCCCCGGGTGCTGAGCGAGGCGATCGCCGCCACCATGAACAATATGATGGCGCGCGTCATCGCCGAAGGCACCGGCAAGGCCGCCCGCATTCCCGGCTGGCAGGCGGCAGGCAAGACCGGCACGACCCAGTCCTTCCGCGACGCGCTCTTCGTCGGCTATACCAGCACGCTGACCACCGGCGTCTGGTTCGGCAACGACGACGGCGCCTACATGAAGAAGGTCACCGGCGGCGGGCTTCCGGCGCGCGCCTGGCAGGAATTCATGACGGCGGCGATGAAGGGCTACACGCCGACCCCGCTCTTCGGCAGCCATGGCGGCTATGACCTGCCACCCGCCTCCCCGCAGGCGCCCTCCGAC
Organism: Rhizobium sp. LC145; assembly: GCF_001005825.1. Classification (GTDB taxonomy): domain Bacteria; phylum Pseudomonadota; class Alphaproteobacteria; order Rhizobiales; family Rhizobiaceae; genus Neorhizobium. The sequence goes on along the minus strand of NZ_LBHV01000003.1, from coordinate 163,358 downwards.
CCGACGACCATCGGCGATATCATTTCCGGCGTGTTTTCCGGCGGCCGCCATCAGGACGAATATCCGCCGGCTCCCGCGCCGGCCGACAGTTCCTATCGGGACGTCGCTCCACCGTCCGACCTGCCGGTGCGCGATTATCGCGACTATCGCGGGCCCTATGACGCGTCCGGCCCCGTACCCCCGGCGGATGTCGGCGGCGGGCCCATCCCGCCCGGCGAGGTGGGCGGTTCCGGCTCCGGGCGCGACCCGCCGCAGACCACGCTCCTCGACCTCATCATGGGACGCTGAAAACGCCGCCTTCGAGGAGTTCCGCAAACCGTTATTTTTGCTAGGCTACGGGCGATTTCCTGCCTTGCAGTCGGAAAATCCCGTCCTTATATACGCCGCATGACCGCAGCCGATGCTGCGAAATCCTAAGAAGACCATCCCAGTCGAGGGACTGTCAGCGGAATGCCTATCGGGGTTCCGACGGTTCGCTTAAAGGAGAGAGAAGAAATGGCTAAAGTAATTGGCATCGACCTCGGTACCACCAATTCCTGCGTCGCCATCATGGACGGCAAGGACGCAAAGGTGATCGAGAACGCCGAAGGCGCGCGCACCACGCCCTCCATGGTCGCATTTTCCGAGGACGGCGAACGCCTCGTCGGCCAGCCGGCCAAGCGCCAGGCGGTCACCAACCCCACCAATACCCTGTTTGCCGTGAAGCGCCTCATCGGCCGCCGCTACGAAGATCCGACCGTCGAGAAGGACAAGGGCCTTGTTCCGTTCGAGATCGTCAAGGGCGACAATGGCGATGCCTGGGTGAAGGCGCACGACAAGTCCTATTCCCCCTCCCAGATTTCCGCGATGGTCCTTCAGAAGATGAAGGAAACCGCCGAATCCTATCTCGGCGAGAAGGTCGAGAAGGCCGTCATCACGGTTCCGGCCTACTTCAACGACGCGCAACGCCAGGCAACCAAGGATGCCGGCAAGATCGCAGGTCTTGAAGTCCTTCGCATCATCAACGAGCCGACTGCGGCAGCACTTGCCTACGGTCTCGACAAGAAGGACGGCAAGACGATCGCCGTCTACGACCTTGGCGGCGGCACCTTCGATATCTCGGTTCTGGAAATCGGCGACGGCGTCTTCGAAGTGAAGTCCACCAACGGCGACACTTTCCTCGGCGGTGAAGACTTCGACATGCGTCTCGTCGAATATCTCGCCAACGAGTTCAAGAAGGACCAGGGTATCGACCTCAAGAACGACAAGCTTGCCCTCCAGCGCCTCAAGGAAGCTGCTGAAAAGGCCAAGATCGAGCTTTCGTCCTCGCAGCAGACCGAGATCAACCTGCCGTTCATCACGGCCGATGCTTCCGGTCCGAAGCACCTGACGATGAAGCTGACCCGCGCCAAGTTCGAAAGCCTGGTCGATGATCTCGTCCAGCGCACCGTCGCGCCCTGCAAGGCCGCGCTGAAGGATGCCGGCGTCACCGCAGGCGAAATCGACGAAGTCGTGCTGGTCGGCGGCATGAGCCGCATGCCGAAGGTCCAGGAAGTCGTCAAGCAGCTGTTCGGCAAGGAGCCGCACAAGGGCGTCAACCCGGATGAAGTGGTCGCCATGGGCGCCGCGATCCAGGCCGGCGTTCTGCAGGGCGACGTCAAGGACGTGCTGCTGCTCGATGTGACCCCGCTCTCGCTCGGTATCGAAACGCTCGGCGGCGTCTTCACCCGCCTGATCGATCGCAACACCACGATCCCGACCAAGAAGTCCCAGGTCTTCTCGACCGCAGACGACAACCAGTCGGCCGTGACGATCCGTGTTTCCCAGGGCGAACGCGAAATGGCTGCCGACAACAAGCTGCTCGGCCAGTTTGATCTCGTCGGTCTGCCTCCGGCGCCGCGCGGCGTGCCGCAGATCGAAGTCACCTTCGATATCGACGCCAACGGCATCGTCCAGGTTTCGGCCAAGGACAAGGGCACCGGCAAGGAACAGCAGATCCGCATCCAGGCCTCGGGCGGTCTTTCCGACGCCGAGATCGAGAAGATGGTCAAGGACGCCGAAGCCAATGCCGAGGCCGACAAGCAGCGCCGTGCCGGCGTCGAAGCCAAGAACCAGGCCGAAAGCCTGATCCATTCGAGCGAGAAGTCGCTCAAGGATTACGGCGACAAGGTTTCCGAGACCGACCGCAAGGCGATCGAGGATGCCATCGCCTCGCTCAAGACCGCCGTCGAAGCTTCCGAACCGAATGCCGACGACATCCAGGCCAAGACACAGACCCTCATGGAAGTTTCCATGAAGCTTGGCCAGGCGATCTACGAGGCACAGCAGGCCGAGAACGCCGATGCTTCCGAGGAAGGCAAGCAGAATGACGACGGCGTCGTCGATGCCGACTACGAAGAAATCAAGGACGACAAGAAGTCGGCTTGACGAAAGCCGCCCTCTTGGCGGACCTTCGATCGTCGACTTAGAAATCCGGCTGCCATCGTGCAGCCGGAATCCTTTCCGGAGCCGTTACCTCCATGGCAAAAGCAGATTTTTACGAAACTCTTGGTGTCGGCAGGTCGGCTGACGAGAAGGAGCTGAAAAGCGCCTTCCGCAAGCTCGCGATGAAGTACCACCCGGACAAGAACCCGGGCGACCATGAGGCCGAGAAGAAGTTCAAGGAGATCAACGAGGCCTACGAGACCTTGAAGGATCCCCAGAAGCGCGCGGCCTACGACCGTTACGGCCACGCCGCCTTCGAGCATGGCGGCATGGGCGGCGCCGGCATGGGCGGCGGTTTCGGGCCCGGCGGCTTCTCGGATATTTTCGAGGACATCTTCGGCGAAATGATGGGCGGCGGGCGCGCACGCCGTTCTTCCGGCGGGCGGGAACGCGGCGCCGACCTTCGCTACAATATGGAAATCACGCTCGAAGAGGCCTTCAGCGGCAAGACGGCGCAGATCCGGGTTCCGACCTCGATCACCTGCGACGTCTGTTCGGGCTCGGGCGCCAAGCCCGGCACGCAACCGAAGACCTGCGGCACCTGTCAGGGTAGCGGCCGGGTTCGCGCCAGCCAGGGCTTCTTCTCGGTGGAACGCACCTGCCCCACCTGTCACGGCCGCGGCCAGATCATTCCCGATCCTTGCGTGAAGTGCCACGGCCAGGGCCGTATCGCCGAGGAGCGCTCGCTTTCGGTCAACATTCCGGCCGGCATCGAGGACGGCACCCGCATCCGCCTGCAGGGCGAAGGCGAAGCCGGCGCGCGCGGCGGCCCGGCTGGCGATCTCTACATCTTCCTGTCGGTGAAACCGCACCAGTTCTTCCAGCGCGACGGCGCGGATCTCTATTGCACCGTGCCGATCTCCATGACGACGGCAGCACTTGGCGGCACCTTCGACGTGGCGACCCTCGACGGAACGAAATCCCGAGTCACCGTGCCGGAAGGTACGCAGGCCGGCAAGCAGTTCCGTCTCAAGGGCAAGGGCATGCCGGTGCTCCGCTCCAGCCAGACGGGCGATCTCTACATCCAGATCCAGATCGAGACGCCGCAGAAGCTCACCAAGCGGCAGCGCGAACTCCTGCAGGAATTCGAGCAGATTTCGTCGAAGGAGAACAATCCCGAATCCACCGGCTTCTTTGCCCGGATGAAGGAATTCTTCGAGGGGTGAGCTGCGACGGCGTCAGCCGGCAAAACGCTCCGGTGGAGCGTTTTGAGCAGCGAACGCCCGGAGCCAAAGCGACGGGCCGGTAAAGCGTCGAGCTTGCCGCTGGCCCTCTTTGCGCCGCCGTCATCCTCGGGCTTGTCCCGAGGATCTAAGCCGCCCAATAGCAAGCCCGAGCCCGCCGAACCGTGGTTAGATCCTCGGGACAAGCCCGAGGATGACGCGAACAGCGAATCTTGCGACGGCGTTTTTCCCAACCCCTTCAGAACCTATCGCGGCTGCCGCTTCGCGGATCGTCCATCACCTTATGCGGCTCGTAGATGCCGGTGCGCGCTCTTCAACGCGCCTACCGCGGCTTCGGCGCCACGAACCAGCCGAAATGCTTCTGGATGACCGGCGAGATGCCGAAGACGATGGCAGAGACCATCAGCGGCGCGATGACAAGCGTTCTCTGCCAGAGCGCCCAGCCCTCCGTCAGAGGCATGACGACGTAGAGCAGCGCGGTGATCAGCGGATAGACGGCGACGATCAAGAGAGAAGCCAGTCGAAACTTCGACGGAGCGGAGCGAGTTGCTGCAGCAACTGGAGCGGCTTGTGGAGTGATGGTGGTCATTTCTCTCTCCATTGAAACGATACGTTTCGTATATAATGAAACGCAACGTTTCGTTCAAGGGAAAAATACGGTATGACGGCGGAAGGAGCGAAAGGACCAACGACATGGCTGTGAAGGAAGCGATCGGGCGCCGCACCTCGATCGGCGCACAACGCAATCCCGCCAGCGAGGAAGCCATTCTCAAGGCTGCCGAGGAGATCCTGGTCGAAAGCGGGCTCAGCGCCTTCTCGATCGAGGCCGTCGCCAAGCGCGCCAAGGCCGGCAAGCCCACCATCTATCGCTGGTGGCCTTCGAAAGCGGTCCTCCTGCTGGATGTCTATCATCGCCAGAAGACGGTGCCGATATCCGATACGGGTAACGTCGCGGAAGATATATTCCTCTTCCTGACCGCTCTTTTTCAGCACTGGCGGCAGACCGGAAGCGGCGCGATCTTCCGCTCGGTTATCGCCGAGGCACAGTCGGACGCTGCTGCTGCGGAAGCGCTTGCAGCCTATGCGGCCGGCCGGCGCAAATATATCGGCGAGATTTTCCGCCGCGCCCAGGCGCGGAAGGAGGTGGCGGGGTGGGCCGATCCCGAGCTTCTGGCGGAAATGGTTTCGAGCCTTGCCTGGAACCGGCTGCTCACCAACCGGCTCGATCCGGACCCGGAGGACCTGCGCCTCTTCGCCCGCCAATTGACCGAGGGTATCCGCGCCTGAAGGCGTATCAGAAATGCGGCGGCTTGGTAATCGGCGGGGCTTCCAGGGAAGCCTCCTCCAGCGAGAGGAACCGCTCCGTCAGCCGGTCGAGCTTGGCGCGGACCTGCTCGATCACCTTCCATTGCTCGGCGAGCTGATCGGAAAGTTCCTCGATCGTCTTCGCCTGATGCGCGACGGTCTCTTCGAGACGGGTAATGCGTTCGTCGTCAGCGGACAATTGGGCTAGGCTCCTCTGGTGCTTCCAATTCCATCCAAACCTTCTTTATCGAAGTGCCGTGACTTTGGGCACCCCTGCTCCGCTCTCTTTCGTCATCTTCGGGCCTCGCCCTCGGGTTTAACCCGAGGGCGGCCCGAGGATGAGCCGGGGATCGGCCTATGAGCGCTTCGCCTTCTCGCAAACGACACGTCTTGCGGGGATAAAACCACCACCTCATCCTAATCGCATCAATCACTTGTCACTTTTCTCATCCCCGCCCTCTCCAACCATGCCTACAATCGTCCCGCTTCCGTCGCCGGAGTGTTTCGCGAGACGTTCGCGGGCAGGCGGGGGCCGGCGCCCTCATCGGAACCGTAACGTGCGGGAAAGGTGAGGGGGGTGAAAGCCATGGGAGACGCGCCGAAAGGCAAACCCTCCCTATCAAGCCTTCCCCTGGCCGCCAGGCCAGGTTCGGTTGAGCCGTGCAAGTGGCCTGAAAGGGCCGCGCAGCGAGGCGAGGCTTTTCACCTGTAGGGGCCGGAAGCCCCTAGAGAACGCCGAAGGCCACGCGAATGCGGAGCCACTGAACTAAACAATTGCGAGGTTCCGCATTCGTGTGGGCTCTCCGAAGAAAAAGGCAGGCCGGTCCGCCGGGAAAGGAAACCAGGACCGAACACGGGAGCCGGAACCGGCCGCGTGAACGAAACCGCGCGCCATATCGTGCCGGAAAGAAGATCAGGGAGAAAGGAACGATGCCGAAAAGCGAAGAGGAATGGCGCCGCATCATCGAAGAAGAGAACAGGCAGCTCTATCTTCCATGGATGACCTTGGGTGAATTCAGCGCGCTATCCGAACGTCAGAAATCCCGCGAACGCCAGAAATTCACCCAATATGTCACGACCTATCTCGGCTTCTGGAAAACCTGCAACCTTTCATCCTGCCGCCGGGCCAAAGCCTGCAAGGGCTTTCTCACCGAGGCGCAATATCGAGCCGAGCCGAGTTACCATAATAGCTTTCCGCCCTGTGTCGGCCCTCGCGGGGCACGCCAGCCGGAGGTGCTGGCGGGCATGAGGCAGCTTGGTGGCAGGAAGGAGGACGACGAGCCCAAATATGATGGCAGGCGAAGGATGGATGCGGAGTGATGATAGGTGGTGGGGTAGAAACGCGGTGTGCGCTATTTTGCATGGAGTATGAGGCAGCGCGGCATGTCTAACCCTCCCCCTTGTGGGGAGGGTGGCCGGCAGGCGGGAGGGGTCTTTGAGACCAGCAAAAGATCCCCTCCCCAACCCCTCCCCACAAGGGGGAGGGGCTCCACGCGAGGTCGCAGCCCTCACCCCGTCCGGAGGCCCCGGATAAGGCGTAATCACATGCGAGCGGGCCACCCCGAATAAACACCCAGCCTTGCCTTCCTCGCCTATAACCCTTAGCTCCTGTTCAACGAAGAACGCGATTCCCATGGCGCAGAAGGTTTCCCTTTCCCGGCTCAAGCTCACCGACTTCCGCAACTACGCGGAAGCCGCGCTCGCGCTCGACGGGCGGCATGTGGTGCTGACCGGCGAGAACGGCGCGGGCAAGACCAACCTGCTCGAGGCCGTTTCCTTCCTGTCGCCCGGCCGGGGCTTGCGCCGCGCCGTTCTTGCCGATGTCACGCGTGTCGGCGCCGCCGGCGGCTTTTCCATCTTCGCCGATGTCGAGGGCATGGAAGGCGAGGTGTCGATCGGCACGGGTATCGAAGCCGGCGAAGGCGAGGCCGTTACCCGCAAGCTCCGCGTCAACGGCACGCCGGCGAAATCCACCGAGGAGCTTTCCGACCACCTGAGCGTGCTCTGGCTGACGCCGGCGATGGATGGGCTGTTCACGGGCCCCTCCTCCGACCGGCGGCGCTTTCTCGACCGGCTGGTGCTCTCGCTCGATCCCGCCCATGGGCGGCGCGCTGCCGATTTCGAGCGAACCATGCGCAGCCGCAACCGGCTGCTTTCGGAAGGCCGGTTCGATCCTGCCTGGCTTTCCGCCATCGAAGCGCAGATGGCGGGGCTCGGCATTGCCATGGCCGCTGCCCGCAACGAGATGCTCGGGCTGCTCAGGACGCTCTCCGCAGCCTCCGGCGAGACGCCTTTCCCCTCCCCCGTCCTTTCTCTTCAGGGCTTCATGGATGGGGCCGGCGATAAGCCCGCCGCCGAGCTCGAGGACGACTATCTTTCCATGTTGCGCGAGAACCGCTACCGGGATGCCGCCGCGGGCCGCACGCTCGAAGGACCGCACCGCTCGGACCTTCTGGTGCGTCACCGCGAAAAGGACATGGAGGCCGAGCGTTGCTCGACGGGCGAGCAGAAGGCGCTGCTGATCGGCCTCGTCCTGGCGCATGCCCGGCTTACAGCCAACATGACCGGCTTTGCACCGGTCCTGCTGCTTGACGAGATCGCCGCGCATCTCGACGAAGGGCGGCGGGCAGCGCTTTTCGATCTGGTTCACGACCTCGGGGGCCAATCCTTCATGACCGGCACGGACAAGGCCATGTTCGCCGCGCTTGCGGATCGCGCGCAATTCTTCACGGTCTCGCATGGGGCCGTCACATCCTGAGTTACACGTCCCACCCGGCGGTGATATGATGGCAGGCATGGAAGAACACCTGACACCCGAAGAGATCGAACGCTATCGCCGCCATATCCTCCTGCCGGAGGTCGGCGGGACGGGACAGCAGAAGCTCAAGAACGCCCGCGTGCTGGTGATCGGCGCCGGCGGGCTCGGCGCTCCGGTGCTCTATTACCTGGCAGCCGCCGGCGTCGGCACGATCGGCATCATCGACGACGACCGGGTTTCCCTTTCGAACCTGCAGCGGCAGGTGATCCACGATTCGGGAACGATCGGAGATTTGAAGACCGAAAGCGCGCGCCGCTCGATCGAAAAGCTCAACCCGCTCGTCCGGACCCTGAACTTCGAAGAGCGCTTCTCTCTCGAATGGGCGGACCGGCATCTTTCGCTTTTCGATCTCGTGGTCGACGGCTCGGACAATTTCGATACCCGCTATGCGGCGGCCGATGCGGCGGAGATCGCGAAGGTTCCGCTGGTCACCGGCGCCGTCGGGCGCTTCGACGGATCGGTCACGGTGCTGAAGCCTTACGAGGCCGGACCGGACGGAAATCCCAATCCTTCCTACCGCGATCTATTTCCCGAGCGGCCGCCCGAGGGCCTCATCCCCTCCTGCGCCGAAGCCGGCATTCTCGGCGCGCTGACCGGCGTCATCGGGACGCTGATGGCAATGGAGACACTTAAGGTCATCACCGGCATCGGCGAACCCCTCGTCGGCCGGCTGATGCTCTATGACGGGCTCTCCGCCCGTTTCGACACCATCCGCTACAAGCGCCGCGCCGGAACTGCGGCCGCCGAATGATCGATATCACTGGAATAGGCGAGGATTTCGGCCGCTGGGATGAACTGCTCGCCCTCATCCTGTCCTCCTTCGCCTATATGGACGGCGTTATCGACCCTCTCTCCTCGGCCCATCGGCTGACGCCCGCGTCGCTGGCGCGGAAGGCTCGTGACGAGATCGCGTTTGCGGCGATCGAGGACGGCCGGCTCGTCGGCTGCATCTTCATGAAACCGGAACCCCGCTGTCTCTACCTCGGCAAGCTCGCCATTGCGCCCACCCATCAGGGCAAGGGTATCGGCCGCCGGCTGCTGGAGATTGCGGAGAATACCGCCCGGGAGAATGGTCTGCCGGCGCTCAGGCTCGAAACCCGCATCGAGCTTGCCGGCAACCATGCGACCTTCGTAAAATGGGGGTTCACGAAGACGGCGGAGAACTCACATCCGGGCTTTGCCCGCGTCACCTCGATCGAGATGCAGAAGCGGATAACATGACCTCAGTTGCGGCCGGGCAGTACCCTGTTCGGCGGGCGGTGGCCGTCGAAGAAGGTGCGGATGTTGATGATGACCTTGTCGCCCATGTCGATGCGACCTTCGATCGTCGCCGAGCCCATGTGCGGCAGAAGGACCACGCGCCCCTCGTTTGCGAGCTTCACCAATTTCGGGTTCACCGCCGGCTCATTCTGATAGACATCGAGCCCCGCGCCGGCGATCTTGCCGTCGCGAAGGAGCTGGATCATCGCGGCTTCGTCGATAATGTCGCCACGCGCCGTATTGACGATGATCGAGGTCGGTTGCATCAGCGCCAGCCGGCGCGCCGACAGAAGGTGGAAGGTCGCCGGCGTCGAAGGGCAGTTCACCGAAACGACATCGACGCGGGCAAGCATCTGGTCGAGGCTGTCCCAATAGGTCGCCTCCAGCTCCTCCTCCGTCGCCGGATTGACGCGCTTGCGGTTGTGATAATGGATCGAAAGGCCGAAGGCCTTGGCGCGGCGGGCAACGGCGGTGCCGATCCGGCCCATGCCGACGATCCCTATCCGCTTGCCCCAAATCCGCCGCCCCAGCATCCAGGTCGGGCTCCACCCGGCCCACTCGCCCGGATGATCCGTCAATATGCGGGCACCCTCGGTAAGACGGCGCGAGACGGCCAGGACGAGCGCCATTGTCATGTCGGCCGTGTCTTCGGTCAGCACGTTCGGCGTGTTGGTGACGGTTATCCCCTTCCTGGCGGCGGCATCCACGTCGATATGGTCGATGCCGTTGGAGAAGCTCGCGATCAGCTTGAGTTGCGGGCCGGCCGTCTCGATCAGCTTCTCGTCGATGCGATCCGTCACGGTCGGCACCAGAACGTCGGCAGCTCCCATCGCCGCCGCCAGTTCCTCGCGAGTGCGCAGCCGGTCGTCGATATTGAGCTCGGCATCGAAAAGCTCGCGCATGCGGGTTTCCACCGCGTCCGGCAGCTTGCGGGTGATATAGACCTTGGGCTTCTTCTTCGCTGTCATGGGCTCGCTACCATGAGACATCTTTTTAGGAGGTCCTTAACCAAGTCGCGCGATATTCGATGCATTCAGGGGCGTTTCTACCAGACCCGTCGGCGAAGACAAACAAAACCTCGCAAGGGGGCTGACCGTCATGATTCCGCCCCGGCAGGAATCGGTGCGGCTTGCGATCGTCAGGGCCGCCGAACACGGATCGATACACCCATGCGTCGCGCAATTTTCTCGTCGTGCATCGCCCTCTCCCTCGGCATCACGGCCCTGTTTTCCACCACGTTCGTCGCAACGGCGCCGGCTTACGCTCAAGGCGCGGCAAAGGGGGCGAGCGGACTTCCGCTGCCGCGCTTCGTCAGCCTCAAGTCCAGAAAGGTCAATATCCGCATCGGCCCGAGCACCGACTATGCGGTTGCCTGGATGTACATGAAATCCGGCACTCCCATGGAGGTCATCCAGGAATACGAGAACTGGCGGCGGGTACGCGATGCGGACGGCACGGAGGGCTGGGTCAACCAGGCTCTGCTTTCCGGCGAACGAACCGCCGTCGCCGCGCCATGGATGCGCGGCAAGGGCAAGGACATCTACGTCAACATGCGCCGCGATCCGCAGAATTCGGGACCGGTCGTCGCCAAGCTGCAGCCGGGCGTCGTGCTGCGTATCAGCGAATGCAATGGCGACTGGTGCCGCGGCGAGGCCAACGGCACCGAAGGCTGGGTCAATCAGGGGGAGGTCTGGGGCGCCTATCCGGGCGAGGCCTTCAAATAAGGCCTTTCCGCTCAGCAGACTCCTTCAGAGATTCCATGGGACGCGGGCCGATCTGCTGAATGCAGATGTGCGCTGCCAGGCAGCCGAGCTTGCCGCAGTCCTCGAGCGAGCGGCCCTGGGTATAACCGTACAGGAAACCTGCCGCGAACAGGTCTCCCGCGCCTGTCGTATCGACCAGCTCCTCGACGACATAGGCGTCGACCTTCACCCGCTCGTCCCCGCGAACGATAATCGCGCCCTCCTCGCTCAGGGTCACAGCCGCGAGCTTGCAATCCTCGGATATCTTCCTGAGCGCCAGGTCGAAATCCTCGGTCTCGTAGAGGGACAGGGCCTCCTGCTTGTTGGCGAAAACAATATCCACCGTGCCTGATCGCATCAGATCGAGAAACTCGGCCCGGTAGCGATCGACGCAGAAGGGATCGGAAAGCGTCATGGAGACTTCGCGGCCGTTCTCATGCGCGATGCGGGCGCTTTCAAGGATCGCCTCCTTGGCGCGCGGCGGATCCCAGAGATAGCCCTCGAAATAGGTGACCCTGGCCCCGGCAACCACGGCAGGTTCGACATCCTCCGGGCCGAGATCGACGCAGGCGCCGAGATAGGTATTCATCGAACGCTCGCCATCCGGCGTCACGAAGATCATCGAGCGCGCGGTCGGAGGATGGTTGCCCTCGGGCCTTGTCTCGTAATAGACGCCCTGAGCGCGGATATCGTGCTGGAAGATCTCGCCGAGCTGGTCCCTCGCTACCTTGCCGAAATAGGCTGCCTTGCCGCCAAACCCGGCGACACCGGCCGCCGTATTGCCCGCGCTGCCGCCGGAAGCTTCGACCGCCGGACCCATGCGCGAATAGAGGAGCTCCGCGCGCTCCGCATCGATCAGGTTCATCGCTCCCTTGATGATGCCGTTGTCGTCGAGAAACTGATCGTCGCAACGGGCGAGAATATCCACGATGGCATTGCCGATGGCGAGCACGTCGAATTCTGGCATACGGTGTCGGTCCCTTGGTGGCTGGTGGTGGAGAACCGGTATTCGGCTTTCCCCGAGAATGGAAGAGGAAAGAACCGGATACCGCAGAAGTCCCGGATGTCATACCCCTGTCATCACGCCTTGCTAGAAGAATTCAAGCCTGATCGGCGGCCGACCATGGATGTAATGGCGGCGGTGATCGGCGGCCGGCAAAGCCGGTACGGAAAGCGGGGAGAAGTGCCCCGCTTTTTGTTTGTCCACCTACCGCCTCACAAGCAAGAGAATCCGAAGAAGAGCAGCACTTCTGCGGTAAACGCATTTGTCGCGGCTGACGACATGCGTTAGACGCATAAGGGTCAACTCTCCCGAAAGCCTCCCCCAGTGTCTTCCGTTCTCGTCAATGTCGCTCCCGTCTTCCTCCTGATCCTGATCGGATGGCTCGTGGCCAGAACCGGAATCCTGAAGGAGGAGACCGGTGACGCGCTAGGCGAATTCGTGTTCAAGATCGCGGTGCCGATGCTGATCTTCCGCACCCTGGCGGAGGCCCATTTCGAAGGCACTTCTCCGTTCCGGCTCTGGACCGCCTATTTTTCCGGCGTCGCGGTCACCTGGACCGTGGCTCATCTCCTGGCGACACGGCTCTTCGGGCGGGATGCGAAGATCGGTGTCGTCGCCGGCCTTTCGAGCGCCTTCGCCAACAACGTCTTCATCGGCCTGCCGCTCGTCGGGCGCAGCGTCGGAGAGGATGGGCTGGTAGCGATCTCGATCCTGCTCGCCATCCACCTGCCGCTGATGATGATCGCAGGAACGATCCTGATGGAGCACGCAGTCGCCAAGGTGGACGGGGGCGGCCGACGCAACCTGCCCATGGTATTGAAGCAGGTGGGGACCAATCTCGTCCGAAACCCGCTGGTGATCGCGCTGGCTGCGGGGCTTTCCTTCAATCTCTCGGGCTTGACCTTCACCGCTCCCTTGAAGACCGTGATCGACCAGCTCGCCGGTGCCGCCGCTCCGGCCGCTTTGATCTCCATCGGCATGGCGCTTACCAAATATCCGGTTCGCGGCCATCTCGATCTCACGGGCGCGACATCCGCCCTCAAGCTCCTGCTGATGCCCGCCGTGGTCTTCGCGATGAGCCGGATGCTCGGCCTTTCGCCGGCATGGACTTCCGCCCTGGTGCTGACCTCCTCGGTGCCGACCGGCATCAATGCCTGGCTGATCGCCCAACGCTTCCACGCGGGCCAAAGCCTCGCGGCCTCGACGATCAGCATCACGACGGCGCTCGGCGTCGTTTCGGTCAGCTTCTGGGCCTGGCTGCTTGGCTGATCCTACAGGGTCCAGCGCAACGAAAAAGCCCGGCGCGAGGCCGGGCTTTCCGATGGAATTTCGAGGGGATCAGTTCGTCGCCGGCGGCGCAGCCTCGGCGGGCGCGGCGTTCGGGTCCGGCAACGGAACCGGAGAATCAGCCTGCTCGCGGATATAGGCGATCAGGTTGGCGCGCTCATCGTCCTTCTTCAGGCCCGCAAAGCCCATTGCGGTGCCCTTGATGTAGGCCTTCGGCGCGGCAAGGAAGTGGTTCAGGTGTTCGAAGTCCCAGACGACGGCGCCGCCCTGGGAGAAATCCTTCATTGCAGCCGAATAGCTGAAGCCTTCATGCGAGGCGATCGGACGGTTGACGACGCCCCAAAGATCCGGGCCGACCTTGTTCGGTCCGCCTTTCTCGATGGAATGACAGCTCTGACACTTCTTGAAAACAGTCGCGCCGGCTGCGGCATCAGCAGAGGCCAGGAGCTGAGCGATCGGCACCGCGGCAGGCGCTTCGGCACCACCACCCTGGCCTTCCGTGGGCTCAGCGGCGACGATGGCAAAACCTTCCTTTTCCGGAGCTTCGGAATGGAAAAGGCCTTCCGACGCAATGGACACCGACATCATGACGAAAACCGAGGCAAGCAGGGCGCCAGTCGCCATGTTCACATAGGGGCTCATCAGCAAATGCTCCTTCCCAACCGCCGGCAGAGGGCGGGCCATCTTGAAATTGCGCGGAACCTATGTCTTTTGCATTGCCGTTGCAACACGAATTGTAATCCCCCGCGTGAGACTTTTTGACACTATTGGACGGGGATTTGAAGGGCCATCCGATGAAGAATTCCGCTTTCGAACGGACGCTCGTGCTGATCCCCGCACGAATGGCTTCCACCCGCCTGCCGGGCAAGCCGCTGGCGGACATCAACGGGCTGCCGATGATCGTCCAGGTGGCGCGCCGCGCCCAGGAAGCACAGGTGGGGCGAATCATCGTCGCCGTCGATCATCAGGATGTGTTCGACGCGGTCACCAATGCCGGCTTCGAAGCAACGATGACCCGCGCGGACCACCAGGTCGGCTCTGACCGAATCTTCGAGGCGCTGCAGAAAGCCGATCCGGAAGGGAAAGTCGACCTCGTCATCAATGTGCAGGGGGATCTGCCGACCGTCGAGCCCGAGGTGGTGCGGGCTTCGCTTCGGCCTCTGGACAACCCGACGACCGATATAGCGACACTGACGACCGAGATTACCGAGGAACACGAAAAGACCAATCCCAACATCGTGAAGATCGTCGGTTCGCCGATTTCGGATACTCGCCTGAGAGCGCTCTATTTCACGCGCGCGACCGCCCCCTACGGGCCGGGGCCGCTCTATCACCATATCGGCCTCTATACATTCCGCCGCGCGGCGCTGGAAAGATACGTGTCGCTCGAGCGTTCGGCGCTCGAAAAGCGCGAATCGCTCGAACAGCTCCGCGCTCTCGAAGCGGGAATGCGGATCGATGCCGAAATCGTTGACTCGGTCCCACTCGGGGTCGATACTCCCGCCGACCTCGAAAAGGCCCGAGCGATCCTCGCCGGCCGCATCTCCTGACGGATTTTCCCATGAGCCAGACCACAAATCGGATCGCCTTCCAGGGCGAATTCGGCGCGAACTCCGACATGGCCTGCCGCGACATGTTCCCGTCGATGGAGCCCTTGCCCTGCCCGACCTTCGAGGATGCCTTCCAGGCGCTTGAAAACGGCGAGGCCGATCTCGCGATGATCCCGATCGAGAACACCATTGCGGGACGCGTGGCGGATATCCACCACCTGCTGCCGGAATCGCGGCTGCATATCACCGGTGAATATTTCATGCCGATCCACTTCCAGCTCATGACCCTGCCGGGCGTGGCGCGGGAGGAAATCCGCACCGTCCACAGCCATATCCATGCGCTCGGACAATGCCGGAAGGTCATCCGCTCGAACGGCTGGAAAGCGGTCGTCGCGGGCGATACCGCCGGGTCCGCGAAGCTGGTGGCGGAAGCCGGAGACCGGTCGATGGCAGCGCTTGCCCCGCGCCTTGCCGCCGATCTCTATGGTCTCGATATCCTGGCGGAAAACGTCGAGGACCGGGAGGACAACGTCACCCGTTTCGTCATCCTCTCACGCGACGAGAGCTGGACCGGCCACGAACAGACCGACGAGATCATCGTCACCACCTTCGTCTTCAACGTGCGCAACATCCCGGCCGCGCTCTACAAGGCGCTCGGCGGCTTCGCCACCAACGGCATCAACATGACCAAGCTCGAGAGCTACCAGCTCGGCGGCAAGTTCGTGGCGACCCAGTTCTATGCGGATATCGAAGGCCATCCGGAGGATGCGCCTGTGCGCCGGGCGCTGGAAGAACTGCGCTTCTTCTCCGAAAAGGTGCGCATTCTCGGCGTCTACAAAGGTCACCCGATGCGGGGAGCGCTGAACAGGGAGTAAGGCCCGCCTCGGGCTTCGATTGCTCAGGCTACGCCGACTGCTCCGGCCCTTTGCCGGGCTTCAGGGCGTTCGTCGCTGCAATCGATTCACTGGATCGATTGCTCAAGCTACGCTTGACCGTTCCTCACCCCACTCGATCCAGTCACGCAGCAAGCGATAGGCGATCGCCCCCTTGGCGGGAGCGAAATAGGGGCTGTCCGGCCCGGCATCCAGCATGGCGGCAGCTTCGGCCCGCTCGAACCAGCGTACGTCCTGCATCTCCTGCGGGTCGATCCTGATCTCGGTGGACTTCGCTTCGGCATAGCAGCCGATCATCAGCGAATGCGGCATCGGCCAAGGCTGGGAGGCGTGATAGCGCACGCGGCCGGTCTCGATGCCGGCTTCCTCAAAGGTCTCGCGGCGCACCGCATTCTCGATCGTCTCGCCCGGTTCCACGAAGCCTGCCAGGCAGGAATACATGCCTTCCTGGAAATGATGGCTGCGGCCGAGCAGGCAACGGTCGCGCTCGATATCGACGGTCAGCATGATGACGACCGGATCGGTGCGCGGAAACATCAGATGCTGGCAGTTGGTGCAGGTGCGCTTGTAACCGCCCATCCCCATTTCGGTCGGTGACCCGCATTTGCCGCAGAATCGGTTGGCCGCATTCCAGTTGAGCAGCGACACGGCCTGGGCTACCTCGCCCTGGAGTTCGCCCTCGATGAGGCTGTCGCGAAAAAGGGCGCGGGCCTCGGTCGGCTTGAAATGGCTTGCCAATTCCTCGGGCGGGACCGTGACCGGCACCGCAATGCGCGGCTCACCGGTTTCCTTGTAGCCGAGCAGCACGGCATTCTCGAAATCCGGTTTCAGGTCAGGCAATTCATAAGGAGAGAAGAGAGGATCAAGGATCTGGCCATCATGCTTGAGGATGAGCTGGCTGCCGGTGAAGGCGAGAATATGGGCGCCCTCGACCGCAAGCGCCTTTTCCACGCAATCGTCCTGCCGGTATTCGGCCTGGCGGTCCAGCATGTTGCCGGAAAAAGCAGTCAGGCTGCTTGGCTCGGGATGCGGGGCGTTGGTATCGAAAATGCTCGCTGTCATGATCAGAGGTTTTCAACCAGGGCTTTGACGAAATCTTGCTTTTGCGAAGAGGCATAGGGAACCGCCTGGCCGAAGCCCCAGATCGGGCCGGGCCAGTTCGGATCGCCCTCGAACCGGGCGATGACATGCATGTGCAATTGACTGACGACATTGCCGAGTGCGCCGATATTGATCTTCTTCGCACCGGTGACCTTCTTGAGCGCTGCCGCGACCGTATTGGTCTCGAAGGTCAGCAGGGCCTGGTCGAGCGGCGTCAGCTCGAAGATCTCGCTGATACCGGCGCGCTGCGGCACCAGCATCACCCAAGGCCAGCGGCTGTCGTTCAACAGGCGAAGCTGGCACAGGCCCAGCACGGTTATGAGCTCGGAATCCCGGGCGAGCCGTGCATCCAGTTCAAATTCGCCCAAGCGTTTCTCCTGTGGTTTTCTTATTGAATAGCAGTTTTTTACAGGGTTGGCTTGCATTTGCCAGCATTATTGCCGATATGTGCGGCGGGAGGTTGGTGGTGGACGAGCCACTCGCCAACCGGGTCAGGTCCGGAAGGAAGCAGCCCTAACGAGCCAGGCACGGGTCGCCGTGCCAGCCTCCCACCTTCTCATCTTGGTCAAGATCCGGTCCGGTCAAGATCGCCTGGCAGCCGGAATGGCCCGTACAGGCCTCAAGGCCTATAGTCAGGACCTTATGAGCGATACCGGGCCGACATCCTCTACCCCTTCTTCTCCGGCCGGCAGCGGCTATCGGGTGCTCGCCCGCAAATACCGTCCCAAGGATTTCTCGGATCTCATGGTCGGCCAGGAGCCGATGGTCCGCACGCTCACCAATGCCTTCGAAACGGGCCGCATTGCGCAGGCCTATATGCTGACCGGCGTTCGTGGTGTCGGCAAGACGACCACCGCCCGCATCCTTGCCCGCGCGCTCAATTACAAGACGCCCGAGATCGACAAGCCGACGATCGACCTGCGCATTCCCGGCGAACACTGCCAGGCGATCATGGAAGGCCGGCATGTCGACGTCATCGAGATGGACGCCGCCTCGCATACCGGCATCGACGACATCCGCGAGATCATCGAGCAGGTGCGCTACCGGCCCGTCTCTGCGCGTTACAAGGTCTACATCATCGACGAAGTGCACATGCTCTCGACACAGGCCTTCAACGGCCTGCTGAAGACGCTCGAGGAGCCGCCGGAGCATGTGAAATTCATCTTCGCGACCACCGAAATCCGCAAGGTTCCGATCACGGTGCTCTCCCGCTGCCAGCGGTTCGACCTGCGCCGCATCAGCGCCGCAGACCTCGTCGGCCTCTTCTCCACCATCGCGGAGAAGGAAGACATCGCCGCCGAGCCGGAAGCCCTTGCGATGATCGCCCGCGCCGCCGAAGGTTCGGCACGCGACGGCCTGTCGCTGCTCGACCAGGCGATCGCTCATGGCGGGGGCCGGGTCGCGGCCGAGGCCGTGCGCGGCATGCTAGGGCTTGCCGACCGCGCGCGCATCGTCGATCTCTTCGAGCATATCGTGCGCGGTGACGTGACGGCCGCGCTTTCCGAATTCGGCGCGCAATACGAAGCGGGCGCAAACCCGGTGGTCGTGCTGACCGATCTTGCCGATTTCACTCATCTTGTCACCCGCTTCAAATATATTCCCGACGCGGCGGACGATCCCTCGCTGAGCGAAGTGGAGCGCCTGCGCGGGCGGGAGTTTTCCGAAAACGTCGCCGTCAGTACGCTTTCGCGCATCTGGCAGATGCTGCTCAAGGGCATTCCGGAAGCGGAAAACTCCTCCCGGCCCGCAGGTGCGGCCGAGATGGTGCTGATCCGGCTTACGCATGCCGCCCACCTGCCAGCTCCGGAAGACGCCGCCCGCCGGCTTTCCGATTTTTCGGGCGGTGACGGCCAGCGTCCGACGCCCTCTTCGAACGGCAACGGCGGACGGCCAGTCTCCCGCGAAGCTCCCATCGAAGCACGCGGGATGGAAATGCCCGCCGCACGCGGTCCGGGCGGCGGGCCGACCGCCATGCTGCGCGCCGTTCCCACGCCTGAACATGCGAGGGATACGCTCGAGCGCCCGGTGATGCAGGCAGCCGCAGAAGCCCAGCCGGAACCGAAAGTCCATATCCGGTCGCTGGAGGACATCGGCGATCTTTGCGCCAAGAACCGCGAGCCTGTGCTGCGCGCCCGCATCCGCCAATCGGTCCATCTGGTGAGGCTTGAACCCGGCCGGCTTGAAATCAGCCTTGAGCCCGACGCACCGAAATCCATCGTCAACGATCTGACCTCGAAGCTTCGGGAATGGACCGGGATCACATGGTGGGTGACGCTCTCCAACGAGCCTGGGGCCCCGACGCTGGCTCAGGCTGAGGAGCAAGCCAAGGAGCAGCGCAAGACCGATGCGCGCGCCGATCCGGACGTAGCGGCGATCCTTGCGCAATTTCCCGGCGCACGAATCACCGACGTACGCATCCGCGCGGAGGAAGAGGTCGGGGACGAAGAAGCGGCAGCGCCGGCAATCGCGGAATCCGCCGAAGGCGACATCCTGCCCGGCGACGACATCGAACCATAAGAGAAGGAAAAGACGATGCGCGACATCATGGGCATGATGGGCAAGGTGAAGGAAATGCAGGCCAAGATGGAGAAGATGCAGGCGGATATCGCCGCTCTCGAGATCGAAGGCACTTCCGGCGGCGGCCTCGTGACTGTGCGCCTCAACGGCAAGGGTGAGATGCTGGGGCTGAGGGTCGATCCTTCGCTCTTCAAGGAAGAGGAAGTGGAAATCCTCGAAGACCTGATCGTCGCCGCTCACAAGGACGCCAAGAG
This sequence comes from Rhizobium sp. LC145, assembly GCF_001005825.1. GTDB lineage: Bacteria > Pseudomonadota > Alphaproteobacteria > Rhizobiales > Rhizobiaceae > Neorhizobium. The sequence goes on along the minus strand of NZ_LBHV01000003.1, from coordinate 143,981 downwards.
CCGCGCCGAATCGATTGCCGCCGAAAAGACCAAGGAACTCACCGCCGGCCTGCCGATCCCGCCCGGCATGAAATTCCCGTTCTGACGCCAGCTTGACAGACCTCGACGCGCAGCAAAAACTGCACGCGGAGGAGGACGCATCATGACGCTCGCATCCCTGCTTGTCTTCGCCGCCGCACTGTTCGTGGCAGCCGGCTCGCCCGGCCCCAGCATCGCGGCGCTTGTCGCCCGCGTCCTCACCAAAGGCTATCGCGACGTGCTGCCCTTCATCGCGGCAATGTGGATCGGAGAGGCCATGTGGCTTTCGCTGGCGGTCGCCGGCCTTGCGGCCATCGCCGAAAGCTTCCACACGGTCTTCCTTGCAATCAAATGGATCGGCGTCGCCTATCTCCTCTATCTCGCCTGGAAAATGTGGTTCGCCACACCCGCCGGCGCCGGCGAGGAACTGCCGGAAACCCGATCGGCGCTCAAGATGTTCTTCGCCGGAATGACCGTCACGCTCGGCAACCCGAAGATCATGATGTTCTACATGGCGCTCCTGCCGTCGATCATCGATCTTGGGCGCGTGACGCTCGCTGGCTGGCTCGAACTCGTCGCGACGATGGTCATCGTTCTCGCGGCCGTCGATCTCCTGTGGGTATCGCTTGCCGCCAAGGCACGGCAATTCCTGAAAAGCCCGCGGGCGGTCAGGATCGCCAACCGGCTTTCCGCGGGCACCATGGCGGGTGCGGCCGCGGCGATCGCTGCGCGCTGAAAACGCCTTCCCCGAACGGCCATAAGTTTCGCGTGAGGCGAAGGCTTCGGCGATTCCGTTTTGCCGGCATATGAGCTAAACAGCGAGCATGGCAAAGCGAGTCACCGGCCCCGAAATCGAAAAACTCATCCAGCTTCTGGCGAAGGTGCCGGGCCTCGGGCCGCGTTCGGCGCGCCGTGCGGCGCTGCACCTCATCAAGAAGAAGGAGCAGCTTCTCGGGCCGCTTTCGCTGGCAATGGGCGAGGCCTATGACAAGGTGAAGGTCTGTTCCCGTTGCGGCAATGTGGATACCGTCGATCCCTGCACGGTCTGCACCGATATCCGCCGCGACCAGTCCGTCATCATCGTGGTGGAAGACGTCTCCGACCTCTGGGCTCTGGAACGCGCCGCCGCGCTGAACGCCGCCTATCACGTTCTCGGCGGCACGCTATCGCCGCTCGACGGCGTCGGTCCCGAAGACCTCAACATCCGCGGCCTCATCGACCGGGTGAGCGAAGGGGGCGTTCGCGAGCTGATCATCGCGGTCAATGCCACGGTCGAGGGGCAGACGACAGCGCATTACATCACAGACCAGCTTTCCGACATCGACGTGAAGATCACCCGGCTGGCGCACGGCGTGCCGGTCGGCGGCGAACTCGACTATCTCGACGAGGGAACGCTGACGGCGGCGCTTCGGGCGCGCACGACGATCTGAGGGATATGCAATGAAGAAAGCTGCAATTGCCCTTGCCGCCCTGATCTTTCTTCTCCCCCTTTCCTCGCTTGCCCAATCGCGCGCGGATGTGGAGCGGCAGTTCCAGCGATGGATCGCCGGCGATCTTGGTTCGGAGGCTAAGAAGGCGGGAATTTCGGAACGCACGCTGAAGGCCGCGTTTCAGGGCATAAAGCTCAACTGGGACCTGCCCGATCTGGTGCCACCGGGAACCAAGCCGCCGAAGAAGCAGGACCAGAGCCAGGCGGAATTCTCCTCGCCGGGCGCCTATTTTTCGGAGAAGCGGCTGCAGGGGCTTGCCGCAACCGGACGAAGCCTCGCCGCCACCCATGCGGCGACGCTGAAAAAGATCGAAGCTGCCTATGGCGTGCCGGGCGAGATCGTCGTGGCAATCTGGGGTCGAGAATCCGGCTTCGGCCGCGCGAAGCTTCCCTATTCCGCTTTCGACGTGCTGGCGACGAAGGCCTTCATGTCGACCCGCAAGGAGATGTTCCGCACCGAACTCATCGCGGCGCTGACCATGGTCGAGCGCGGCTATATCGCACCTTCGAAGATGATGGGCTCCTGGGCCGGCGCGCTCGGCCAGCCGCAATTCATGCCCTCCAGCTACCTGAAATATGCCGTGGATTTCGACGGAGATGGCCATCCGGACATCTGGAACTCCGTGCCCGATGCGCTCGCCTCGATCGCCCATTATCTTCAGAAGGAAGGCTGGAGCCGAGGCCGCGACTGGGGCTTCGAGGTGGCTATCCCTGCGAATGTGAGCTGCGCGCAGGAAGGGCCCGATCTCGCATCACCGATTTCCGCCTGGGCTTCGGCGGGGATCGAGCGGATTTCCGGCAAGGCTTTTCCGTCCTCGGAGATGAGGGCGCCCGGCATGATGCTGGTCCCGGCTGGCCGGCATGGGCCGGAGTTCATCGTCACGTCGAATTTCTACGTGCTCAAGCAATATAACAATTCAGATCTCTACGCGCTCTTCATCGGCAACCTCGCCGACCGGATCGCCCACGGTGCGGGATCCTTCAAGGATAACTGGGGCGATGTCGGCAAGATGCTGCGCTCGGACGTGCTCGCCATGCAGAAGGCGCTGGTTGCCAGGGGCTATGACGTCGGCAATGTTGATGGTCTGCCTGGTTTCAAGACGCGCCGTTCGCTCGGCGACTGGCAGGCGAAGAACGGCCTTGTCCAGACCTGCTATCCCGACGCCTCCCTGAAGGCGCAGCTAAGGTAGATTGCGCTTCAAACCCTCGTGGCTCGCGACGAAGCCAAGCTTCTCATAAAATCGAATGGCATCCAGCCGGGCCTTGTCGGAGGTAAGCTGAACCAGTCCGCAGCCCCGCTCGGCCGCCCTTTCCACCGCCCATTCGATGAATGCGGAACCCAGCCCGCTGCCGCGCTCGTCGGAGGCGATGCGCACGCTCTCGATCTGGCCGCGCCACATGCCGGTGCGCGACAGGCCGGGGACGAAGGAAAGCTGCAGGCAGCCGACCACGACATCATTCCTGCCCACCGCCACGGCAAGAAGCTGGTTGGCATCCGCCTCGATGGCGGCGAACGCCTCCTGGTAGCGGGTATCGACAGGTTCGGAAACCACCTCGCGCGACTGGCCAAGCTTGTCTTCGGCCAGCAGGCTGATGATGGCGGTCAGATCATCACGACGGGCTTTTCGGAACGTGTACATGGGTGGCCCTAATGATGCAGATCGGGTGGCGACTTGTAGATGATGTCACTTTTCGGCGGAATGGTCTGACGCTCGATCATCCGGTGGACGCGCGGGCCATCATCGCCGCGATGCAGTCGACGGATACCATCCCAGATCTCCTGGTCCGCCTTCGTGCGGCGCTGATTATGGCGCACATAATCCGCCCAGGTGGCGGTGTGATAGGTCTCGGTCCAGATTTCCGGGTGTTCCAGATCACGCATCAAAGCCCATTGGCGAGCACCGTCGCGGATGCGGACCCGCCGGCGGCCGGACATCAGAGCCAGGAATTCCGGGACGTCCTCCGCCGCAATCGTATAATCGATCAGCGAGACGATCGGACCGCTGCGCGGCTGCAGGTCGAACTTCAAGAGCGGTTCGTTGAAACGATTCAGCGGATCGAGATCGACGGCACCGAATTGCGGTACCGGCACCCGCAGCCCGACCGCCGCGCCGACCAGCATAACAAGGCTTGATATCGTGAGTGCCATCGACACGCCGGAGGCTTCCGCAACGAGGCCCCAGACCCAACTGCCGAGCGCGATGCCGCCGAAGGTGGCCGTCTGATAGAAGGAGAGCGCCCGGCCGACCACCCAGCGCGGCGTCGAGAGCTGCACCGTCGTGTTGAAGAGGGAAAGCGCCAGAACCCAACAGGCGCCGGGCACGAGCAGCACAAGACAGGTGAGCCAGGTGCTGGTGCTGAGGCCGGCAACGGCGGCGCTCGCGGCAAAGCCGAGGAAGGAGAGCCGGACGATCGCTTCGCTCGACAAGACCTCCCGGATACGGGTGTTCATCAGCGCGCCGCCGATCGCACCGACGCCGAAGGCGCCGAGCATGACGCCATAGGTCAAGGGGCCGCCCGAGACGAGATCGCGCGCGACGATCGGCATCAAGGCGAGAATGGCGCTGGCCGAGAGACCGAACAAGAGGCCGCGAAACAGCACGTTGAGGATATTGGGCGACATCGCCACGTAGCCGAAGCCGGCGGAGATGGCGCGGCCGAGCGTTTCGCGCGGCAGGGTGGTATTGGGTATGTCCGGCTTCCAGCGCAGAAGTGCGGTGATCGGCGCGAAATAGGAAACGGTGTTGATCGCGAAGGCAGCGGCGGCCCCCGCAGCGGCGACGATCGCGCCGCCGAGCGCCGGCCCGAGGCTGCGGGTGATGTTGAAACCCATGCTGTTCAGCGACACTGCCGCCGGAAGCACGTCACGGGGGACCATGTCTCCCACCGAAGCCTGCCAGGAGGGATTGTTGAGCGCCGTCCCGCAGCCGATCAGGAAGGTGAAGGCAAGCAGGAGCCAGGGCGTGAGCAGTTCGAAATGGGCGAAGAGCGTGAGCAATGCCGAAACGGCAAGCATGAAACACTGCGCGGTGATCATCAGCCGGCGGCGGTTGAAACTATCGGCAAGCGCGCCCGAGACCAGCGAGAACAGCATGATCGGCAGGGCCGTGGAGGCCTGCACCAGCGCCACCATGTTCTCGGAATCCGAAATGGAAGTCATCATCCAGGCCGCGCCGACCGCCTGGATGAGACCACCGAAATTCGAAGCCAGACTCGCAACCCAGATGTTGCGGAAAGTCTCATGCCCGAAAGGAGCCAGCGGCGATACCCGATCCGGCACGTTTCCTCCCTCGTCTTGTCCGGCTGCTGTTCACTCCCTAACTAGAGAATGTTCCCGGCCTGACAAGCGGATTTTTTCGCTTCGGCCTCTTTCCCAGGCAAGTATTGCAATCGGCGGCCGGAAAGCTTATATGCAGGCCATATTCTTGATCGTCTGATGAAGAGTGGGTTCGGCGAGGACCCGCTCTTTTTTGTTAGGCGCTCGCAGCAAAACAGCCTTAGGGCCAATCCCCAGGGGGCCAATCCCAAGGGTCAATCATTGCCGGAGAGCTTATGCCGCCAACCGAAAACGAGCCGCGGCTCATCGTCGAGACCGGTCTCGATCTCAGGGTCGCCGAAATCATCGAACCCGTACTTGTCGCGATGGACTATCGCCTCGTGCGAGTCCGACTGATGAACCAGAACGGCGCGACGCTTCAGGTCATGGCCGAGCGCACCGACGGAACGATGACCGTCGAGGATTGCGAAAAGGTCTCGACCGCCATTTCGCCGGTTCTCGATGTGGAAGATCCGATCGATAAAGCGTATCATCTCGAAGTATCCTCGCCGGGCATCGACCGGCCGATGGTCCGCAAGTCGGATTTCGCGCGCTGGAGCGGCCATCTGGTGAAATGCGAGACGTCGATCCTCATCGACAACCGCAAGCGGTTCCGGGGCAAGATTTCGGATGCGGACGGGGAAGGCTTCACGATCGAGCGCGATCAGGTGGCCTATGGCGAAGAGCCGCGCGTCAGGATTCCGTTCACGGCGCTGTCAGACGCCAAGCTTATCCTGACCGACGATCTGATCCGCGACGCGCTGAAGGCCGACAAGCTCGCCAAGGCCGAAGCCGCGAACCAGAACGAAGCAGACGACGAATAACCGAACAGAGACATCGGGCCTCCAGAAGAGCCCCTCATAATTCGATCTACGGAGACCAACGACAATGGCAGTGAGTGCGAACCGGCTTGAACTTCTGCAGATCGCGGATGCAGTGGCGCGCGAAAAGGTCATCGACCGCGAGATCGTGCTGGCCGCGATGGCCGACGCCATCCAGAAGGCTGCCCGCTCCCGCTACGGCTCGGAAACCAATATCCGCGCCGACATCAATTCCAAGACCGGCGAAATCCGCCTCCAGCGCCTGCTGGAAGTGGTGGAACAGGCCGAGGACTATACCACCCAGATTCCGCTGGAGCTTGCTCGCGACCGCAACCCCGATGCCAAGATCGGCGATTTCATTGCCGATCCGCTGCCGCCGATGGACTTCGGCCGCATCGCCGCGCAATCGGCCAAGCAGGTGATCGTGCAGAAGGTGCGCGAGGCCGAACGCGACCGTCAATACGACGAGTTCAAGGACCGCGTCGGCGAGATCGTCAACGGTAGCGTCAAGCGCGTCGAATATGGCAATGTCATCGTCGATCTCGGCCGTGGCGAAGGCATCATCCGCCGCGACGAGATGATCCCGCGCGAAACGCTACGCTATGGCGACCGCGTACGCGCCTATGTCTACGAAGTGCGCCGCGAGCAGCGTGGCCCGCAGATCTTCCTGTCGCGCACCCATCCGCAGTTCATGGTCAAGCTCTTCACCATGGAAGTGCCGGAAATCTACGACGGCATCATCCAGATCAAGTCCGTCGCACGCGATCCGGGTTCGCGCGCCAAGATCGCCGTGATATCGAACGACAGCTCGATCGACCCGGTCGGCGCCTGCGTCGGTATGCGCGGTTCGCGCGTTCAGGCGGTGGTCGGCGAACTGCAGGGCGAGAAGATCGACATCATTCCGTGGAGCCAGGATCCGGCGTCGTTCATCGTCAACGCGCTGCAGCCGGCCGAAGTCGCGAAGGTCGTTCTCGACGAGGACGCCGAGCGCATCGAAGTGGTCGTGCCCGACGAGCAGCTTTCGCTCGCCATCGGCCGCCGCGGCCAGAACGTGCGCCTGGCCTCGCAGCTCACCGGCTGGGACATCGACATCATGACGGAGCAGGAAGAATCCGAGCGCCGTCAGAAGGAGTTCAACGAGCGGACCGGCCTCTTCATGGACGCGCTCGACGTGGACGAGATGATCGGCCAGGTGCTCGCCTCCGAGGGCTTCGCGCAGGTCGAGGAACTTGCTTACGTCGAACTCGACGAAATCTCCTCGATCGAAGGCTTCGACGAGGACACGGCGAACGAAATCCAGATGCGTGCCCGCGAATATCTCGAGCGCCTGGAAGCCGAGATGGATGCCAAGCGCAAGGAACTCGGCGTTTCCGACGAGCTCCGCCAGATCCAGGGCCTGAACGGCCCGATGCTGGTGGCGCTCGGCGAGGACGGCATCAAGACGGTCGAGGATTTCGCCGGCTGCGCCGCCGACGACCTCGTCGGCTGGAGCGAGCGCAAGGATGGCGAGACCAAGAAGTACGAGGGTCTGTTCTCCAAGCTGGACGTATCGCGCGTCGAGGCCGAGAACATGATCGTCCAGGCCCGCCTGCTCGCCGGCTGGATCACGGAAGAGGATCTCGCCCGTGAGGCTGCGGAAACCGACGAAGCGGAAGAAGCCGAAGAGGCGGACGCCGCCGAACAGGAATGATGCCGCTCGTGAGCGAACCGCATGACGACGATGACGGGCGGAGCGACGCTATCGTGAACGACCGCACCTGCATCGTCACCCGCGAGGCCGGATCGCCGGAAACGTTGATCCGCTTCGTGGCAGCACCCGATGGACGGGTGGTGCCGGACCTGAAACGGCAGCTCCCCGGCAGGGGATGCTGGATAAAGGCGGAACGGGCGTTGGTGGACCGGGCGGCGCAGAAAAAGCTCTTCGCCCGGGCGCTGAAGACCGAGGCGAAGGCCGACGCCGATCTTGGCGCGCTGGTCGACCGGCTGATCGCCGCCGACCTTGCCGGCATGATGAACATGGCGCGCAAGGCGGGCCAGTTCGTCACGGGCGCGATGAAGGTGGACGCCGCCGTGCGCTCCGGCGCGGCGATCGCGGTCTTTCACGCGGCGGATGCCGCCGCAGACGGGGTGAGAAAGATAGACCAGGCCCGCAAGGCCCGGTCGCTCGGCGAGGATGCCGGGCAAAACATACCGTCCTTTTCGCTCTTCACGAGCGCGGAAATGGACGAACTGATGGGCCAGAATGCTTTTATCCATGCTTGCGCGCTTGCAGGGCAGGCGGGTGAGGGTGTAGTGAAGCGCGCAACCATGCTCGAAAAGTACCGAGGGTTCGGTCAATCCGGGGCAGAGGGCGGCGCTGGCCAGCCAAAACAATGACGCGGTCACCGGCAGGGACCGGCCGCCGCACTGGAATGCACGCATCGAAAAACGAGGTCTGATGTCGCCATCCGATCCTCGTTTGAAGGAACAGGAACGGAATGACCGACAACAAAGACGACAAGACACTCAGCGTTACGGGCAAGAAGACGCTTACCCTGAAGCCCTCGGGGATGAGCCAGGGCACCGTGCGCCAGGACATCGGTCGCGGTCGCAGCAAGGCGGTCGTGGTCGAAACACGCAAGCGCCGTCCTCTTCGCCCCGAAGACGAAAAGCCGACTTTCACGCCCGCACCGCCGGCTCCTCGGCCGGTAGAAGCCGCCCAGCCGGTGCAGCAACAGCGTCCGCAGCCGCGCGTTCACCAGCCTGCGCCTCAGGGACAGCGTCCCCAGGCTCCGCAGGGCCAGCGGCCGCAATCCTCCGGGACGCAGCGACCGAACGTGCTCCACGATCTCTCTGCCGGAGAGATGGAGGCCCGTCGCCGCGCGCTCGTCGAGGCTCAGGCCCGTGAAGTGGTGGAAGCCAAGCAGCGCGCCGAGGAAGAAGTTCGCCGCAGGGCCGAAGAGGAGCTCCGCAAGGCGGAAGAAGCCGCCGAGGCCGCGCGTCGCGCTGCCGAGCCGGCTCCCCAGCCTACCGAGGAACCCGCACAACCGGCCGCCGATGCTCCGGCACCCGCCGCAGCCAGAGCTGACGATCGCGTCGCGCCGGCCCGGCCGGCAGAGGAACGCCCGCAGCCGACCAGGACCGCAGCCGTTCCGCAACCGGCAGCCGCCACTCGCGGCCGCCGTCCCGGCAATGAGGAAGAAGACGATCGAGGTCCGGCGCGCAATATACCGGGCCGCGGCCGGGTTGCCGCTCCGGTGCCCGCCAAGGTTCCTGCGCGCCCCAAGGGCGACGAAGGCCGCCGCCAGGGCAAGCTCACCGTGACCACGGCCGCCGTGGACGAGGAAGGAGCATCCCGCGGCCGTTCGCTCGCTTCGATCCGCCGCCGGCAGGAAAAATTCCGGCGCAGCCAGATGCAGGAGCCGCGCGAGAAGGTGGTGCGTGAAGTCATTCTTCCCGAGACCATCACCATCCAGGAACTGTCGCAGCGCATGTCCGAGCGCTCCGTGGACGTCATCAAATACCTGATGAAGGAAGGTCAGATGATGAAGCCGGGCGACGTCATCGACGCCGACCTTGCGGAACTGATCGCCACCGAATTCGGCCATACGGTCAAGCGCGTCTCCGAGTCCGACATCGAGGAAGGCATCTTCGACGTTGCCGACAGCGAAGGCGAAATGCTGTCGCGTCCGCCGGTCGTGACCATCATGGGCCATGTCGACCACGGCAAGACCTCGCTCCTCGACGCGATCCGCCATGCGAACGTGGTTGCCGGCGAAGCCGGTGGCATCACCCAGCATATCGGCGCCTATCAGGTGGAGCAGAACGGCCAGAAGATCACCTTCATCGACACTCCCGGCCACGCCGCCTTCACCGCCATGCGCGCCCGCGGCGCCCAGGCAACCGACATCGCGATCCTTGTGGTCGCGGCCGACGACAGCGTGATGCCGCAGACGATCGAGTCCATCAACCACGCCAAGGCGGCGGGTGTTCCGATCATCGTGGCGATCAACAAGGTCGACAAGCCGACGGCCAACCCGCAGAAGGTGCGCACCGAACTGCTGCAGCACGAAGTCTTCGTGGAAAGCATGGGCGGTGAGGTACTCGACGTCGAAGTATCGGCGAAGAACCAGACCAACCTCGACAAGCTGCTCGAAGCGATCCTGCTGCAGGCGGAAATCCTGGACCTCAAGGCCAATCCGAACCGGACGGCCGAGGGCACGGTCATCGAAGCCCAGCTCGACCGCGGCCGCGGCTCTGTCGCGACCGTGCTCGTACAGAAGGGTACGCTGAAACCCGGCCAGATCATCGTCGCCGGCGATCAGTGGGGCCGCGTTCGCGCGCTCGTCAACGACAAGGGCGAGCATGTGAAGGAAGCCGGGCCTGCCCTGCCGGTGGAAGTGCTCGGCCTTTCGGGCACGCCCGCGGCCGGCGACAAGTTCGCCGTCGTCGAAAGCGAAAGCCGCGCCCGCGAGATTTCCGAGTACCGCCAGCGGCTTGCCCGCGACAAGGCGGCTGCCCGCCAGTCCGGCTCGCGCGGCTCGCTCGAACAGATGATGACCCAGCTCCAGACCTCCGGTCTCAAGGAGTTTCCGCTGGTTATCAAGGGCGACGTGCAGGGTTCGATCGAAGCCATCATTGGCGCGCTCGACAAGCTCGGCACGGACGAAGTCCGCGCGCGCATCGTCCATTCGGGCGCCGGCGGCATCACCGAGTCGGATATCTCGCTTGCCGAGGCATCGGATGCGGCGATCATCGGCTTCAACGTTCGCGCCAATGCACAGGCACGTTCCTTCGCCGAGCGTTCCGGCATCGAAATCCGCTACTACAACATCATCTACGACCTGGTGGATGACGTGAAGGCGGCGATGTCGGGTCTACTCTCGCCCGAGCGGCGCGAGACCTTCCTCGGCAATGCCGAAATCCTGGAGGTGTTCAACATCACCAAGGTCGGCAAGGTCGCGGGTTGCCGCGTCACGGAAGGCAAGGTCGAGCGTGGTGCCGGCGTGCGCCTCATCCGCGACAACGTCGTCATCCACGAAGGCAAGCTCAAGACGCTCAAGCGCTTCAAGGACGAGGTCTCGGAAGTGCCGGTCGGCCAGGAATGCGGCATGGCCTTCGAGAACTACGAGGATATCCGCGCCGGAGACGTCATCGAATGCTTCCGCGTGGAGCACGTCACCCGCACGCTCTAAGCGCCGGACCAAGCAAACAGAAACCGCCGGAGATTTCCGGCGGTTTTTTCTTGTCAGATCAAGACGGATGAGGAGGAGAGTTCATGGCAATTTCGTTCGATCTCAGCGGCAAGACGGCGATCGTCACCGGTGCGAACACAGGACTTGGGCAGGCGATCGCGGTAGCACTTGCGGGTGCGGGCGCCGATGTCGCCCTGGTCGGGCGTTCATCCATGGCCGAGACCGAAGCGGCGATTGCCGCCCAGGGCCGAGGAAGAAGCCACATGATCAAAGCGGATCTGTCGACCATAGAGCCGGCCGGTGAGGTGATCGATGCCGCGCTTGCCTGGACCGGCCGCGCGGATATCCTCGTCAACAATGCCGGCATCATCCGCCGCGCCGACGCGATAGACTTCACCGAAGCCGATTGGGACGCGGTGATGGACGTGAACCTCAAGACCGTATTCTTCCTTTCCCAGGCGTTCGCACGCCACGTGATCGGCCAAGGCAAGACCGGCAAGATCATCAACATCGCCTCGCTGCTTTCCTTCCAGGGCGGCATACGCATTCCTTCCTACACCGCCTCCAAGAGCGGGCTTGCGGGGCTGACGCGGCTTCTCGCCTGCGAGTGGGCCGGCAAGGGGATCAACGTGAACGCAATCGCGCCCGGCTATTTCTCGACCAACAATACCGAAGCCCTCAGGAACGATCCCGACCGCAACGCGGCGATCCTGGGACGTATTCCGGCCGGACATTGGGGCGAGCCGGAAGAGCTCGGGGGAGCCGCAGTCTTCCTTGCCTCGCCCGCCTCGGACTATGTGCACGGCATCGTGCTGCCCGTGGACGGCGGCTGGCTGGCGCGCTGACCGGAGCACGAACCCGCGCTTTTCACGGGCGGCGCCTGTCGCCCGTGAGGTTTCACCGACCATATCGGATCGCTTGCCGCGCTCCATAATGTGAGCGGCGTTATCAACTTATTAGTTGCCAAAGCAAGTCAACTTTATTATCGGGATAGCAACACCTCACGGGCCGCTCGGAGCAACCGGGCGATGACCGGATGGTTTTTGTTTGCCGGAGCAGGCACGCGTAAAAGCAGCGCAGCCTGCTTGTTTCCATGTCCGGAGAGTTGCCTGCCATGTCCATTGCCAAAAAGCCCGTTTTCTCCACCCATCGTCCGCGTCTGGTCCTTCTGGCGGCGGCCTTGATGCTGACGGCACCCGTGGCGATTGCGCAGACGCAGGAAACGAGCCCCCCGCAGGTTACGGCGCCTGAAGCGCCTGCCAGCCAAGGGCAGGCACCGGCGTCTGTCCCGGCCCCAGCCGCCCCCTCCGCTACAACGCCTTCGGCAACTGCACCTAGCGCCTCCTCCCCGGTGGACGCTCCCGCTGCTCAGCCGGGCTCGCCGGCCGCGCCGGATGCCGGCGCACAGCAGGCGCAAACTCCCTCAGCTCCCGTTCCTGCCGCACCTTCCGAACCTACCGGTGTTGCTCCGACCCAGGCGCCGGCGGCCGATGCCGCTGTCCCGGCGGAAGAGCCGGCGGATATGTTCACGCAGTTCCTAGAGCCTGAGCAGCGCTCCGACCTGCCCCACAACCTTTCGCCCTGGGGCATGTTCATGGCTGCCGACTGGGTGGTGAAGGGCGTGATGATCGGGCTTGCCTTCGCTTCGCTCGTGACCTGGACGGTCGGGCTGGCCAAGTCGCTGGAGATCGCCGGCGCGAAGGCCCGCGCCAACCGCACGATCAAGGTGATCCGCACCTCGCGGACGCTTTCGGACGCCGTGGAGGCGGTCGAGCGCCGCGGCGGGCCTGCCGCCCTGATGCTGCGGGCCGCCGCCGAGGAGGTGGAGCTTTCGGAAGCCGCCATCGACCACACGCATGGCGAGGGCGTGAAGGAACGCGTCGGCTCAGCCCTCTCGCGCATCGAGGCCTATGCTGGCCGGCGCATGTCGCGCGGCACGGGCGTGCTGGCGACGATCGGCTCCACCGCACCCTTCGTCGGTCTCTTCGGCACCGTATGGGGTATCATGAACTCCTTCATCGGCATTTCCGAATCGCAGACCACCAACCTCGCAGTGGTAGCGCCCGGCATCGCCGAAGCACTGCTGGCGACCGCCATCGGCCTGGTCGCCGCCATTCCGGCAGTTGTCATCTACAACGTCTTCGCCCGCTCGATCACTGGCTACCGCCAGCTACTGGCCGATGCCGCAGCCGGCGTGGAGCGGCTGGTGAGCCGGGACCTCGACTTCCGCAAGATCCCGCCCGGCCGGAAAGCATCGGTGTCGCTCGTAGCAGGGGAGTAAGGCCATGGCCGGCGGCATCCGCGAAAATCACGGCGACGAGCTTTCGGAAAACCATGAAATCAACGTGACGCCGTTCATCGACGTCATGCTGGTTCTCCTGATCATCTTCATGGTGGCGGCTCCGCTTGCCACCGTCGACGTCAATGTCGACCTACCCGCCTCCTCCGCCAAGCCGGCGGAACGGCCTGACGAGCCGCTCTACCTGACGGTCAAGGAAGACCTGACCCTCAATCTCGGCAATGATGCGGTCACGCGGGAAGCCCTTGCGGCCGCTCTCGAGCAGGCCACGCAGGGCAACAAGGATACGCGCATCTTCCTGCGCGCCGACAAGGCGGTCGATTACGGCCAGTTCATGGAAGTCATGAACCTGCTGCGCGACGCCGGCTATCTGAAGATCGCGCTGGTGGGCCTGGAAAGCGTTTCCAGCGCGGCGGCCGCACCGGCTCCCGGCGCCGCACAGCCGCCCGCAGCAGCACCCCCCGCCGGCGGAGGCGCCCCATGAGCACGCTTGCCTTCCGCAGCAGCCCTACCGGGCGCGTCGGAGAGCTCGCGCTCTGGAGCAGCGCGGCGGTGCTGATGCTTTCGGTACACGTCGCAGGCGCGGTCTATCTCATGCGCCAGGAACCGGTAGCGGCTGCCGACAACCAGCCGCCGGCGGCGATCATGATCGATCTCGCGCCCGAGCCCGAGGCGACAAACGTGGAAGAAGATCAGGTCGCCACGGAGACGCAGGATTCGCCGGAAGTGAAGAGCGCTTCCAACGAACCGGAGCCGGAGCCCCTGCCGGAGCCCATTCCCGAACCGGTAGCGGAGCCCGAACCAATCGAACCGCCGCCGCCCCAGGACGTGGCGGAACCCGTAGAGCCGGAACCTGCTCCGGAGCCTGAGCCCATCGAGGAAGTCGATCCGATCGAGCAGCAGGTGCTGGCGGCGCTCGAAAATGTCGAGGTTCCGCTTCCGGTGATGCGCCCGCCGCCGGTGCAGGAAAAGCCGAAGCCCGAACCCAAGAAGGTCGAGAAGCCCGAGCCAGAGAAGAAGGTCGTAGAGAGACCGAAACAGCGGCAGCAGCAAGCTCAGAAGGAAGCGAGCCAGGCGAAGCTGCAGACTCGTGAATCGAACCGCACGGCTGCCAGCAGGACCTCGGCGGGCTCGTCCTCGCCATCCGCTTCGCAAGTGAAATGGAAGGACAGAGTTTTTGCCAAGATCAAGCGCATAGCGACTCGACGCAAGTGCCCAGGCGATGGTTTGGTGACCGTTAGTATCCGCGTCGATGGCGGTGGAAACATCGGATCGATCTCGGTCTCCCGGTCCTCCGGAGATTCCCGCATCGATAATCACATGATTTCCTCAGTCCAGAAAGCGTCTCCCGTTGCGGCTCCGCCACCGGGCGAAAGCGGGTCCGTTCAGATTCCGTTCAATTGCCAGTCATAGCCACGTGCGAGTGAGAACAATCACAGGAAGGCCTCCTGTGGTTTAGCGAGGTCAAGCTTGAGGCGATCGCAGTTCGCATAACACTCTGTGGCCGCGATCGATGCTGTGCGGTTAGCTCGTGATATGACGTCGGGGAAATTGTACCCAAAAAGCAAAAAAGCCTGGCGCGGGAGGAGGAGGCGCCAGGCTTTTTAAACTTGATCGGCAATTGGGAGGAGGAGGATATTGCCGATCTCTATCCAACTTCGCTGGGAGGAGGAGTGCGTCGTTGGATGACCTTCATATAGGCTAATCGATTAAGCACGCCAAGCCCTACTGTTGCAACGCAGCAATGCGTTGGACGCAATGCTTGAGCATCCGCCCAGGCTCACACCACCTGCTCGTGATCCACACCCGCCACAGCGGGCTCCAGGCCACAAGCCAGTATCCTTCCCCGGAAACGTGGTTTATAGCGGACGCAAGAACACGTGCGGACGGAGACGGGCATGCAGGCGATACGATATCATGAGGGAGACATTTCGGCAGAGGATGCGGCGCGCTACACGGGCGCGATCGCCATCGACACCGAAACGCTCGGCCTCGTGCCGCGGCGCGACCGCCTCTGCGTGGTACAGCTTTCGCCGGGAGACGGCTCGGCGGACATCATCCGCATCGCCGCCGGCCAGCGCGAGGCACCGAACCTCGTTGCAATGCTGGCGGATCCCGCCCGCCAGAAGATCTTCCACTACGGGCGTTTCGACATCGCCGTGCTCTTTCATACCTTCGGTGTGACGACGACACCGGTCTTCTGCACCAAGATCGCCTCCAGGCTTACCCGCACCTATACCGACCGGCACGGCCTGAAGGATAACCTCAAGGAAATGCTGGACATCGACGTCTCCAAGGCGCAGCAGCAATCGGATTGGGCAGCCGAGATGCTTTCCCCGGCGCAGCTCGAATATGCCGCCTCCGACGTGCTCCACCTGCATGCCCTTGCCCACAAGCTCACCGAGCGGCTGATCCGCGACGGCCGGAACGAGCTTGCGCAGGCCTGCTTCGCCTTCCTGCCCACGCGCGCCAAGCTGGACCTGCTCGGCTGGGAGGAAACCGACATATTCGCCCATAGCTGATGGAGCAGCGCGGTTCGAAAGGCCGGCCCGTCCATGAGACGGGTCCCTATCTCGAGCCGGTGCGCCTTGCCGTCCGGCGGGCACTCGCCCCGCTTCCCTGGTGGCTATCCGAATTCATCCTCTTCGGACTGAAACAGGCCTGGGCCTGCCTGTTCGCGGCGATCATGCTTGGGCTCATCATCGCCACCAAGCTCGTCTGGCAACCCGACTGGCCGCTCTACCGCTATGATGCGCTATTCCTTGCCGCATTCGCGTTTCAGGCCCTCCTCCTGCGCTTCAAGATGGAAAGCTGGGAGGAGGCCAGGGTCATCCTGATCTATCACGTCACCGGCACGATCATGGAGATATTCAAGGTTCACATGGGTTCGTGGACCTATCCGGAACCGGCGATCTTTCAGATCGCGGGCGTGCCGCTGTTTTCCGGCTTCATGTATGCCTCGATCGGCTCCTTCATGGCCCGTACGATCCGCATCTTCGACATGCGGTTCACGCACTATCCGCCGATGTGGCAGACCCTGCTGCTCGCGGCCGCGATCTACGTGAATTTCTTCACCCACCATTACCTGCCGGATGCGCGCTATGTGCTGTTTGCCGCGACCGTGATCGTCTTCCGACATGTCAGCATTCATTTCACCACCGACCGGACGACCTTGCATATGCCGCTGGTGGTCGCGGCCTTTCTGTCCTCGGTTTTCCTCTGGGTTGCCGAAAATATCGGAACGCTTACCGGCACCTGGCTTTATCCGACGCAGAAGACCTGGCATGCGGTCTCGCTCGGCAAGCTCGGATCATGGTATCTGCTGCTCTATGTGAGCTTCGTGCTGGTGACGCTGGTCCTCAAGCCACGCGCTCCGAATTTCGCCCGGAAAATACTGCCGGTTGAAATTTCTCGTTAACCACAAGCGGCTACCTTTTGCCCGTATCATCTCCAGGAGATCGGGACCCGGGCATGTTGCTTCCCACCCAGCAGACCCAAGGACTTGCAGCGACCAATCTGATGCAGTCGATGCTCGACGGCATGGAGGAAAACCGCAAGCGCCAGGAAGAGGAGCGCACAGGCGAGAAGAGGGACCCGCTCGCGGAGGCCCGCATCGGCGCCAGCATCGAGGCTCAACGAGCGCGCGAAAAAATCTCCGAAGCCCTCTTCGGCAGCAACGGCACCGATGCCAATGCGCTCAAGATCCAGCTCATAGAGCGGCTCGCGACAAAGCTCGGCATCGATACGGACGAGGCACGCTCCTCTTATAAGCTCGGCCGTGCACTCGAGGACGTGCTCAAGACGATGGACCCTGCGGCCAAGAGCAAGCTCGAGGACGAACTCGGGCTGAAGGAAATCGGCGTCTCCATCGACACGCTGCTGGCAGCCATCAAGAATCCATATGGCGACGACAACGCACGTCTGATGGAAGGCCTCACGAAGAAGGCGAATGGCGGCAAGCTCGGCACAGAGATCGAACGCGTCGTCCAGCGGCTCGAAGACGTCGCCGACCCGAAGACGCTGGAGGAGTTGAAGCTCGGACCGCAGGGCTACGATCCTACCCGGATCGAGGACGAGGCGACACGGGCCGAGCGTCAGGACGACATAAAGGCGGCCGAGGCCTCGGAAAAGCTCGAAGACGTCAAGGAAATGCAGGATGCGGTCGAGGAACGGAACGACGCCGCACCTTCCCATGCCGATGACCCGGACGCGCCATCCACCGGCGGTGCAGAGACACTCGTTATTCTGGCCGCTGCCGCGGAGCGGTTGCCGGAAAACGCCGAGGATGAGGCCACGGATCAGATCGATGGCGATGCCACGTCAAACCCAGCTTCGGTGAGCGCTGAAGCGCCGGTGAAAGAGATTGCCGCGCGGATGGCAGAAGCCATCATCGAGACGTCCCATGAACAACCGTTGGATGTCCTTTCAATCTCGATCGATGATATCGGGCTTTACGAGCTCCTGAAAGAACGACGCTCAGCCTGAGGTGATTTCTCCTGGCCGGCACCCTTTCCATAATCGGTCCCAAGATTTTCGAGGCGATGTTTGCGGAATGTTAACCATTTTCGCACACTAAAAGGATGTATTCGGCATTGGCGATGCCATGAGGCGTCCCGGCCGCAGCGCCGCTCCGCTGTGAAAACACTTCACCACTAGCCGAGCTGTCTCCCCGACAACATGGAGCGAGCCATGCTGCCTCCGGTCAGTGCCACGTTCAGGCCGCGCGCCGAGCACCCGAGCCCCACGCCGCCGGCCGCTGCCCAGCCACCGGCCAACACGGCCAATACCGCTCCCGTGGAGGCCGAGACACTTGCGGGCGGGCGGCTGGACATTCTCGCGCTCGCCGGCCAGCTATCGCTGGCGCGGGGGCTATCCGTCCTTGCCGAGACAATCGGCAAGCTCCTGAAGATCGATCGGCAGGAAGGCGAACCGCTCGCCGATTACGCTCAACGGCTGGCGGAAGCCATCCGCGCCTTGAGCCCAGCCGATCGGGCGGCGCTGGAGCGCAGCCTCAACCAGATAGTCAAAGGTATTCCACTGCGCCTGCTTGCCGAAATACTCAAGAACCCGGCAGGTCCCGAGGCGGCGCAACTCAGCCTTCGCATGGAATTGGCTCAATTCCTCGGGCGTGACCTCGCCGCAAGAGCTGTCGCCAGTTCCTATCGCCAGAATGCGGGAACCACGCTTCTGCTCGGTTCCTCTGCCCGGCCGCCATCCCCGATCCCGCCTCCAGCGACCGGTTCGGCAGCTACCGGCAGCACAACACCCAGCCCTACGGCGAATGCAGCGGGAGAAGCACGACCGCCCGGCGCGGGCGCGGCCTCTTCCGTAGATAGGGCCTCTCCTGTAGATATTGGGGCCGCCCGCGGGGAAAAGCTCCTCCTTCAATCCCAGAGGGTTCTGGGCGGAGCTTCCGGCGGCGGAGATGTTGAAGCTCCAGGGCAAAGGGCGATGGAGACATCCCTCCCGACGAAACCGGTGCCGGGCGCGGTCCAGACTGTGCCGGCAAGAACCGGAGCCGCGAAGCCCGAAACGGTCGAAGCTCCGCCCCATTCGAACGAGGGCAATTCCCCCGCCCGGGCAAGCGGCAATGGCGCCGTTGGAATCACAGGCGAAGAGCGTATCACTGGAAAAGCATCTGCAGGCGCTCGTCCGTCGCCTCCATCGTCGGCGGTGCTCTATGACGCGCCCGCGCTCATCCGCATGTCGCAGCGTTCCGCCGAACCGGAGCAGGCACGCCATCCGCAACGGGTGCCCTACGATCCCGAACGGCTGGCGCTCACAGCCCTGACAGAATGGCTGACGGAGGCGCTTTCCGGAGAGGGCGAGGCAAGGCCGCTTCGCGCCGGTGCATTCCCGCCCCAGGCCAGCTCGATCGATACTCCCGAAACACAAGCCCATGCCACGCCCCTTGCCGATGAGGAGCCCGCAGGACGCGCAAACCGCAATCCTCCAACCGGTGAAAACGCATCCGATCCAATGAGAAGGCCGGCCGGACTTGCCGAGGGCGCCAAGGCCGGACTACCGGCCATGGCGGAACTCATCGCGCAGCAGGGAGCAATGCTGCAGCAACTCGCGGCCGCAGCCATTCGCGAAGGATTGGCACTCCCCTATGTCGCCTACCCGCCGGCAGCCGAGGAACCGGAAGCCGAAGAGCCGACGGCACGGCAAGTGGACCGGACCGACGAAGACGGCGAACAGCAATCTTCGGGACAGGGCGGCTTCAATCGCCATGACGAGGAAACCGGCCAGGAGGAAGCCGGCGAAGGAGAGGGTGATCCATCCGTCCAGGAAGCGGATGCGGCGGTGCAGGCGCAAGATTACTACTTGCGGATGGCCGGCTGGTCCTGATCCTCGTCCTCGGGTGATCCTCCGATTTAGCCCGAGGATCACCCGAGGACGAGATACCAAGACAATAAAAAACCGCCGGACTTGCATCCGGCGGTTTTTGTTCTTTTCAAACGCTGATTACTCGGCGCTGTTGCGGTTCTTCAGAGCCGCACCGAGAATGTCGCCGAGCGACGCGCCCGAGTCGGACGAGCCGAACTGAGCGACGGCTTCCTTCTCTTCCGCGATCTCGAGAGCCTTGATCGACAGCATGACCTTGCGGTCCTTCTTGGACCAGTTGACGACGCGGGCGTCGAAAACCTGGCCAACCGAGAAACGCTCCGGACGCTGATCGTCGCGATCGCGTGCCAGGTCGTTGCGGCGGATGAAGGAGGTGATGTCTTCGTGGTTGACGAGCTTCACTTCCACGCCACCGTCGTTGACGCCGATGACTTCGCAGGAAACGACCGCGTTCTTGCGCAGTTCGCCGGAAGCGGCAGCTTCACCGACCGCGTCACGGCCGAGCTGCTTGATGCCGAGCGAGATGCGCTCCTTCTCGACGTCCACATCGAGAACGACAGCCTTGACGACGTCACCCTTGTTGAACTCCTCGATGACCTGTTCGCCCGGACGGTTCCAGTCGAGGTCGGAGAGGTGAACCATGCCGTCGACATCGCCTTCGAGGCCAATGAACAGGCCGAATTCGGTCTTGTTCTTGACTTCGCCTTCAACTTCAGTGCCGGCCGGATGTGAGTAGGCGAATGCCTGCCACGGATTTTCCAGCGTCTGCTTGAGGCCGAGCGAAATGCGGCGCTTGGTCGGATCGACTTCGAGAACGACGACATCGACTTCCTGGCTCGTGGACAGGATCTTGCCGGGGTGGACGTTCTTCTTGGTCCAGGACATTTCGGAGATGTGGATCAGGCCTTCGATGCCCGGCTCCAGCTCGACGAACGCACCGTAGTCGGTGATGTTCGTGACGGTACCGGAAATCTTCTTGCCGACCGGATACTTGGCCGAGATGCCATCCCACGGATCGGACTCGAGCTGCTTCATGCCGAGCGAGATGCGGTGGGTTTCCTGGTTGATGCGGATGATCTGAACCTTGACCTGCTGGCCGATGTTCAGGATTTCCGACGGATGGTTGACGCGGCGCCATGCCATGTCGGTGACGTGCAGCAGGCCGTCGATGCCGCCGAGGTCGACGAACGCACCGTAATCGGTGATGTTCTTGACGACACCCTCGACAACCTGGCCTTCCTCGAGGTTCTGAACGATTTCAGAACGCTGCTCGGCGCGGGACTCTTCGAGAACCGTACGGCGCGAGACGACGATGTTGCCGCGGCGCTTGTCCATCTTGAGGATTTCGAAGGGCTGCGGGTTGTGCATGAGCGGAGTGACGTCGCGGATCGGACGGATGTCCACCTGCGAACGCGGCAGGAAGGCGACAGCGCCGTCGAGATCGACGGTGAAACCACCCTTGACCTGGTTGAAGATGACGCCTTCGACGCGCTCGCCAGCCTCGAACTTGGCTTCGAGCTTGATCCAGCTTTCTTCGCGGCGGGCCTTCTCACGCGACAGAACGGCTTCACCAAGCGCGTTCTCGATGCGCTCGACATAGACCTCTACCTCGTCGCCGACCTTCAGCGTGCCGTCCTTGCCCTTGGCGCCGAACTCCTTGAGAGCGATGCGGCCTTCGACCTTGAGGCCGACGTCAACGACGGCTACGTCCTTTTCAATCGCGGTCACGATGCCCTTGGCAACATAGCCTTCGGCGAGATCGGTCTTGGAAAAGGACTCTTCGAGGAGGGCTGCGAAGTCCTCCCGCGTGGGGTTAGATACTGACATGAAATCTCCTGATCGTGTCCGTCTAGGACACAGATGCGCCGGTGGTTCGTGTTAAACACGCCCGAAGTCCAAGTCCGCCTCTTCTTTCAGAGGCAATCCGGCGCGAGGACTGAACTGCAGGCTTTCGA
This sequence comes from Rhizobium sp. LC145, assembly GCF_001005825.1. Lineage (GTDB taxonomy): Bacteria > Pseudomonadota > Alphaproteobacteria > Rhizobiales > Rhizobiaceae > Neorhizobium. Next base: position 122,561 of record NZ_LBHV01000003.1, on the reverse strand, counting down.
CGTGCCGGCAAGCCGGCAGGTCTTCATTTCGTCTTCAAGACAGCGTCGATGATCGCTTTCGCGGCCTGAAACGCCGCCTCTATACTCATTTCCGACGTATCAAGCAAGTGCGCGTCGCCTGCCGGCTTCAGCGGGCTGTCGGTTCGGCCCATGTCGCGTTCATCGCGCTTCTTCACGTCAGAGAAGATCGCCTCGTAATCGGCCACGCCACCCCTGGCGATGATCTCGTCATAACGGCGCCTTGCCCTCACCTCCGGCGAAGCCGTCACGTAGAGCTTAACCGGCGCTTCGGGGCAAACCACCGTGCCGATATCGCGGCCGTCGAGCACCGTGCCCGGCTTTTTCTTCGAAAAGCTACGCTGCGCTTCGACCAGCGCCCGGCGGACCGAGGGCATGACAGCGATCCTGGATGCGGCCTCGCCGACTTCGTGGCTGGACAACAGATCGCGATCAAGGCTCGAAAGCTCGACCTTTCCGGCCATTGCCGCGGCCACAGGCTCGTCGTCCAGCGGCAATCCGGCATCGAGCAGGGCCTTGGCGGTCGCCCGATAGGTGAGCCCGGTATCCAGGTGATGGAAGCCGTAGGCCTCAGCGATCCTCCGCGACAGCGTGCCCTTGCCGGCCGCGGCAGGCCCATCGATGGCGATAATCATGTTCCAGACATTCTCCTAGTGGCCCTGGGGGCCTATGCTTCGCGCGCGGCACCATAGAGCCGCACGAGCTCCGCCATATCGCCTTGGCCGGGCGCTTGTGCAAGCCCCTCCGCCACGCCTTGGCGATCCGCCGCAGGCCTGTTCTGGCTGACCTTCCACTTGCCTTCAATTTCGGCGATCTCGATTTCGATGCCGACGATGCCCTTCAACTGGGCGCGGATGAAATCCTCCGGAGCATCGCCGACAGCCCAAGGTGCCGCACGCGAGCCCTCATGCTCCGCCGTGATGGCATTGATCTGGTCGAGCAGCCAATCGGCATCCTCGACCACCCGCGCGAGCCCACGCGCCTGCACGATCGCGTAGTTCCAGGTCGGCACCACTTTCCCGGTTTCACGCTTCGTCTGGTACCAGGAAGGCGTGACGTAGGAATCGGCACCCTGGAAAACGGCGAGAACCGGTGCGCCGTCGCGAATGTCCTTCCATTGCGCATTGGCGCGGGCGAGATGCAGTTTCAGTACGCCCTTCGCGGAGGCTGCGGAATCCAAATGGAACGGCACGAGATTGGCGATCAGGCCAGAGCTGCCGGCAGTGACCAGAAGCCCGAGAGGATGAGCACGGATCAGCGCGTGCTGCGTGTCGAGATTTTCTTCCCTGAAATGCGGTGGCTGATACATTCGTCTCGTCCTTCGCTCATGATGGGCGGTACCTATCACAAAGCGCTCCGGAGATCATCCACGCCGCCGTTATGGAACCCATGAAAGTTTGTCTTTGACATCAAACGGCGCAAGCCTTATGGGGACCGGCTTAGATTTTTCACCCTACAATTGCCGCTCAAGCGGCGTGCCGATCCATTCGGCCATCCTGATGAGGCTCTGACTGTGGCAAAAGCGGAACTCGGAACCAAACGTACCGACCCGGATACCGGCAAGAAGTTCTACGACCTGAACCGTGATCCGGTGGTCTCCCCCTATACCGGCAAGTCCTGGCCGCTTTCCTTCTTCGAAGAGAACAGCGCCGCCGTGAAGATGGAACAGGCCGAGGAAGAGGACGTTCAGGAAGTCGATACCGAAAATCCGGAAGTGGAACTCGTCTCGCTGGAAGAAGGCGACGAGGCTTCCGGCGGCGACGATATTCCGGATATGGGCGACGACGAAGACGTCGATCTCGGCGATGACGACGACGATACCTTCCTCGAGGCCGACGAGGACGAAGACGACGACGATATGTCCGGCATCATCGGCGTGACCGGCGACGACGACGAAGTCTGATCGAGACATTCGGCCCGGCGATCTCAACAAAAATCGCCGGGCTGAAAAAATTCGGCTTGCACTCTGCGAAAACCGGAAGTAATAAGCCGCCACTCCGAAGGGCACACCGGCCCCGACGAGTTTCCCAGGACCGGAAGAACACCGGACCACCCTGATGGGGCTATAGCTCAGCTGGGAGAGCGCTTGCATGGCATGCAAGAGGTCAGCGGTTCGATCCCGCTTAGCTCCACCAAATCCTTCCATAAAATATTGATATGTTGCGCCTGTCTATTTGAGACAGGTCAGATTCCGCTTCCTGCGCATGAAAACGCAAGAGAGCTTGCCGCGTTCACGCGGCAAGCGGTCAAGCAAGATGGCTTGGATGTAGCACGCCGGCATGCCCGCAGCGCGGGATCAGACGATCGCCTTCCCATCCGCGTCGAAGCGGTGGATGCTCGCGTTGTCCGGGGTGGCGAAAACCACGTCGTCCGGCGCATGAGCGTGTTCGCCGAAGAGGCGGACGGTCAGAAGGCCGGTCGTTTCGGTTTCGAGATAGACGATGGTGTCTGCGCCGAGGTGCTCCACGTGAATCACCTTGCCCTTCCACTCGCCGCTTTCGCGTGAAAGCGAAATATGCTCCGGCCGGATACCAATCGTCTTTGTTCCCCCTTGGGCACCCGACTGGCCGAGCCGCTCGGCGGGAATGAAATTCATTTGCGGCGAGCCGATGAAGCCGGCGACGAAGAGATTGGCCGGCCTGTTGTAGAGATCCATGGGCGAGCCGACCTGTTCGATCGCTCCGGCGTTCAGCACGACGATCTTGTCGGCAAGCGTCATCGCCTCCACCTGATCATGGGTGACGTAGATCATTGTCGCCTTCAGTCTCCGGTGCAGCCCGGCGATCTCCAGCCGTGTCTGGACGCGCAGCGCCGCATCCAGGTTCGAGAGCGGCTCGTCGAACAGGAAGAGCTTCGGCTCGCGCACGATGGCGCGGCCGATGGCGACGCGCTGACGCTGACCGCCGGAGAGTTCCGCCGGCCGGCGGGCCAGATAGGGATCGAGCGAGAGCATGGAGGACGCCTTGGCGACGCGTGCGTCGATCTCGGCCTTCTCCGTGCCGGCCTGCTTCAAACCGAGGCCCATATTGTCCTTCACCGAAAGGTGCGGATAAAGCGCGTAGGACTGGAACACCATGGCGATGCCACGCTTCGCCGGCGGAGTGACGGAGACCTCCCGGCCGTCGATCCGCACGCTGCCGGAACTCGCATCCTCAAGGCCTGCAATGACGCGCAGGAGCGTGGACTTGCCGCAGCCGGAGGGGCCGACGAAGATCACAAATTCGCCATCCTCGACTTCGAGGTCGATCCCCTTCAGCACCTCGTGGCTGCCGAAGGCCTTGCGGATGGAATTAAGCTGCAGCGAACCCAAAAGCGTTTTCCTTTAAAGAAAGATCGGCGTGCCGGTGCGAACGCTCTCATCCGCGGCAAGGCAGATGCGGAGCGACTGCACGGCATCGTTCATGTGCCGGCTAAGATCGATGTCTTCACGGATGGCCTTCAACACATAGGCCTGTTCGAGATCGCAGAGATCCTGATGGCCCGGTTCGCCTTCCATGGCGAGATGCTCGTCGGGCCGCAGGAAGCGGCCATCCGGACCCGTCTCGGCATCATGGACGCGGATCATCGAGGTCTTGGTATGAGCATCGATGTCGTCGGACCTGATGTTCGGGTCCATGACGATGGAGACGGAGCCCTTGGGCGACATGACATCCTTCACGAAGAAGGCAGTTTCCGAGATCATCGGGCCCCAGCCCGCCTCATACCAGCCGACCGAGCCGTCTTCGAACATCACCTGCAGATGGCCGTAATTATACATATTCGGCGCGATATCGTCCGAGAGCCTCAGCCCCATGCCGCGTACCTGCACGGGCCTTGCATCGGTGATCTGGCACATCACATCGACGTAGTGCACGCCGCAATCGACGATCGGGCTGGTCGTCCGCATCAGCGCCTTGTGCGTTTCCCATGTCGGGCCGCTGGACTGCTGATTGAGATTCATGCGGAAAACGTAAGGCGGCCCAAGCTTGCGGGCCTCTGCGATCAGGCGCATCCAAGAGGGGTGATGGCGCAGGATATAGCCGATCACCAACTTGCGGCCGTGCTTTTCCGCTGCCGCGACGACGCGCTCCGCATCGGCAACCGTGGTGGCAAGCGGCTTTTCCACGAAGACGTGGCAACCTGCCTCGAAAGCCATCACCGCATAATCCGCATGGGTATCGGAATAGGTATTGATGGAGCAGAGGTCCGGTTTCAGCTCGGCCAGCGCATCCTCGAAGCGGGGGTGGATCTCATAGCCCCGCAGCTCCTCCGGCAGGGCGACTGCCGAACGGTTCACCAGACCGACGATCTCGAAGCCCGGATTGCGATGATAGGCGAGCGCATGGCTTCGCCCCATATTGCCGAGACCTGCCACGAGGACGCGGATCGGTTTTTCGGATGACGTCACTTCACGGCTCCGGAGGTGATGCCGCGGATCAATTGCCGCGAGAAGATGACATAGAGGACGAGGACCGGCAGGATAGCAAGCGAGAGCGCCGACAGCACCGCATTCCAGTTGATGACGAACTGGCCGATGAACATCTGGGCGCCGAGCGTGACCGTCTTGGTGCTTTCTCCGGGCGCCAGGATCAGCGGAAACCAGAGATCGTTCCAGATCGGGATCATGGTGAAGACCGCGACCGTCGCCATGGCCGGACGAACCAGCGGCAGGACGAGGCGGAAGAAAATGGCGTATTCGGAAAGCCCGTCGATGCGGCCGGCATTCTTCAGGTCGTCGGAAACCGTACGCATGAATTCCGACAGGATGAACACCGCAAGCGGCAATCCTTGCGCCGTATAGACCAGGATCAGCCCTGTCAGCGTGTTGACGAGACCGCTTGCCACCATGCCCTGGAGGATCGCGACGGTGCCGAGGCGGATCGGGATCATGATGCCGAGCGCGAGATAGAGGCCCATCAGCGTGTTGCCACGGAAGCGGTATTCGGAAAGCGCGAAAGCCGCCATGGCGCCGAACAGCAGCACCAGCGCGATCGAAGCCACGGTGACGATGAAGCTGTTCTGGAAGTAGCCGAGGAAATTCCCCTGGCTCAGCACCGTTTCATAGCCGATCAGGCTGAAGTTCGACGGGGTGGGTAGCGACATCGGCTCGCGGAAGATCGCGTTGCGGTTCTTGAACGAGTTCACGATCGTCAGGAAGACGGGGAAGAGCGCAACCAGCGTATAGGCGATCAGCGCCAGGTGAACGAATGCGGAGCGGGTCGGGGAAAAGCGTGCTTTCGACATTTCCGACCTCAGAACTGATAGCGGCGCATGCGCCGCTGGATGACGAAAAGATAGAGCGAAACACCAGCCAGGATGATCAGGAACATCACGGTAGCGATCGTCGCGCCCATGGAACGGTCGCCGAGCTGAAGCTGGAAGCCGAAGAAGGTGCGGTAAAGCAGCGTCCCCAGAATATCGGTGGACTTGTCAGGACCGGCAAGCGCCCCCTGAACCGTATAGATCAGGTCGAAAGCGTTGAAGTTGCCGACGAAGGTGAGGATCGAGATGATGCCGATCGCCGGCAGGATGAGCGGCAGCTTGATCTTCCAGAACTGGCTCCAGCCGGTAATGCCGTCGCATTCGGCGGCTTCCAGAACCTCGTCCGGAATGTTGAGGAGTGCCGCATAGATCAACATCATCGGGATGCCGACATATTGCCAGACGGAGATCAGCGAGACGGCGATAAGCGCCGTATTCGGCTTGCCGAGCCACGGCGCGAAGGCCCATTTGAGGCCGACGAGATCCAGCATCCAGGGCGTGATGCCCCAGATGGGCGAGAGGATGAGCTTCCAGATGAAGCCGACGATGACGAAGGAAAGCAGCGTCGGCACGAAGATGGCGCTGCGATAGAAGGCGGCGAAGCGCAGGTTGGGCACCGAAAGCATGGCGGCAAGCGCAATGCCGATCGGGTTCTGCACCAGCATGTGGATCACGAAGAAGATGATATTGTTCTTGAGCGCGTTCCAGAACTCCGCCGCCCAGCGCGGATCGCCGAACAGAACCTTGAAATTCGCAAGTCCTACGAACCGCACCTGCCCTTCGACAAGGTTGAAGAAGGAAAGCCTCAGCGTCTCGATCAGCGGCAGGATCATGATTGCCGTGTAGACGACGACCGCGGGCGCCAGAAAGACGGCGATATGCCAGCGCACCGGACGCTTGGCCGGGCCAGTCTCGATCTCTGTCATTTCGGCATCGGTCATTATGTTCTGATCCAAGGTTGAGGCAAGCAACCACCTCCCCCTTGTGGGGGAGGTCGCAGCGTAGCCGCCGGAGGGGGTGACAAACTCTTCCTAAGTCGAGGCGAAATCACCCCACCCCGTCACTATGTGCCGACCCTCCCCTCACGGGGAGGGTAACAGGCTCACTTCGCCGGCTTGTACCAGCTATCGAGGCCCTTCTGCAGCTTCTCAGCGGCCTGTTCAGGCGTATCGGTGCCGTTGATGACATTGGCCGATTCCACCCAGGTCTCGTTTTCCAGGTTCGGCGTGCCGCGCGAGAGGACCTGATAGGTGGAGCGGATCGTCGGCTGGCACTTCTCGCGCCAGGAGACGAATTCCTGCGCCAGCGGATCCTGCATCTTCACCGCCGTCGAGTTCAGGCTGAAGAAGCCGGGCAGCGCATTGGCGTAGAGATCCGCGAACTCCGCCGAGGCAACGAAGGAAAGGAATTTCTTGGCCGCTTCCGCATTGCCGCTCTTGGCGTTGAGACCGATGCCGATATCGTTGTGGTCGGAGATGTAGCAGGTATCGCCTGCGTTCTTCACCGGCGGCGGGAAGGCGCCCATCTTGAACTGCGCCTGCGTGTTGAACGGGCCGATTTCCCAGGAGCCGGCCGGATAGATGGCGGCGCGGCCAAGGGTGAAGAGGTTCTGGCTGTCGGGATAGGTCTGCGCCTCGAAACCATCGCCGAGATAGTCTTTCCACTTGGCAAGCACCTTATAGGGCTCGACCCAGGGCTCGTCCGTCAGCTTCTGCTCGCCCTTGATGAGAGCCTTGCGGCCTTCCTCGCCCTTCCAGTAGGTGGGGCCGATGTTCTGATAGCCCATGGTCGCAGCTTCCCAGAGATCCTTGGTGCCCATGGCCATCGGGATATAGTTGCCGTCGGCCTTGATCTTGTCGAGGAGCGCGAAGAACTCGGCTTCCGTGGTCGGCGGAGTGAGGCCGAGTTCGGTAAAGGCGTCGGCGTTATAGATGAAGCCGTGAATGACAGAGGCCATCGGAACGCAGAAGGTGGTGGCGCCGTCATCCGTCGTCCATGCGGACTTGGCCACGTCGGAGAAATTCTCCATGCCCGGCAGGTCGTTCAGGCTGGCGAGCTGACCCTTGTTGAAAAGCTCGAGCGATGCATCGAACGGGCGGCAGGTGATGAGGTCACCGGCAGAGCCCGCATCGAGCTTGGCATTGAGCGCGGCGTTGTATTCGGTCGGCGCCGTCGGGGAGAAGGCGATCTTGATCCCCGGGTTCTTCGCCTCGAAGGCCGGAATGATCTTCTCCTGCCAGATCGGCAGATCGTCGTTACGCCAGCTCTCGATCGTCAGTGTGACGTCCTGAGCATAGGCCATGCCCGCCGGAGCGAGCACGGTCGTGGCAAAAAGCATGCCTTTCAAGATGCGGGTCATGATGTTCTCCCTCTTTTGCGCCTTCAAGCGCGTTTGTGGAACCCGGTTGAATTTTCAAATTCGGCAAGGGCCGGACGCAAAACCCCGCCCGAACGCGCCAAAGCCTCGCGCGCCGCGTCGGCATCCGGCGCGCCGGCGGCAAGCAATACTGCAATCTTCACGGAGCCGCCGGCCACCTGCATCTGGCGGAAAGCCTCGTCGATTCCGGTTCCGGAGATTTCCGAGACCATGCGGGCGGCGCGGACGCGCAACTTTTCATTGTCGGCGCGCAGATTGACCATATGGCCGTCATGCACGTGACCGAGCTGGACGGCGGTCAGCGTCGACAGCATGTTGAAGGCGATCTTCTGTGCGGTTCCCGCGCCCATGCGGGTGGAACCCGCCACCAGTTCCGGCGGAGTGGCAAGCAGGATCGCAGCATCCGCATCGGCAAACAGCTTCGCACCGGCATTGTTGGCCATGGCGACGATACGGGCGCCACTTGCCTTGGCAACACGCGCAATCGCCAGCGCATAGGGCGTCGAGCCGCTGGCCGAAACACAGATCACGCAATCGCCCGCGGCAATTATCTCCGCATCCTTCTCAGCGAGCGCGACATCGTCTTCCGGCGCGCCCTCCATATCCGTGAGGCTCGAGATGCCACCGGCCAGGAGAAGCACGATCTGCTCGCGGGGAATTCCGTAGGTTCCAGGAAGTTCTAGCGCATCGGCCATGGCCATCAGGCCGGAGCTTCCGGCACCCGCATAGACGAGCTTGCCGCCGGCGCGCAAAGTCAAGGAAACGAGATCAGCGGCCTTCGCGATTGCCTCGACGGCACCATCGACGGCGCTCGCCGCCTCCTGCTGGCCCATTGCCAGAAGCGTCAGGATCTCCTTCGGATCGAGCCTATCCAGCCCTTCCGCTTTCCCATGCCTGGCTTCGGTGGCAATTCTGCTCATCCGCTTCTCCCCTGATGACAAAATGATGCCAAAAAAATACCAATTGTCCAGAAGGAAAATTAACTTTTATGCACGACGACAAACACCAACTGCCTAGAATACGAAATTACTTAGCAAAAACAATCAATTAAAAACCATTCATTTTCAAGCAGGCAATTGACCCTTGGTTAATGGTAGTTTTTTGGTATTATTCCTCTCGGAGGTATCCATGGCGTCCTATCTGATTGGAATCGATGGCGGAGGAACGAGCTGCCGCGCGGCGGTGGCCGATGTCGACGGCCGCATCCTGGGGCGCGGCAAGAGCGGCGCTTCCAACATCCTCACCGATCCGGATACCGCTCTCAAGCATATCACCGAATGCGCGCGGCTCGCCTTTCGCGATGCCGGGCTCGACGAGGACCTCCATATAGCGGCCTCCGCCCTGCTCGGACTTGCCGGCAACAATGTCGGGGATGCAGTCAACTACGTACGCGCCCGGCTGCCCTTCGCGCGGTCGGAAATCGTGTCGGACGGGCTCATTGCCTTGCAGGGCGCGATCGGGGACGAGGACGGGGCGATTGCTATCGTCGGCACCGGCACGATCTTCATCGTCCGGCACCAGGGGGCGCTGCACTACCTGGGCGGCTGGGGATTTCAGGCTGGCGATCTCGGCGGCGGCGCCCGTCTCGGCCATGCCGCCCTGCAGGAAAGCCTGCTTGCCTACGACCATATCCGGCCCATGACCGAGCTTTGCAAAGAAATCCTCGGCGAATTCGACAACGACCCGACCAAGGTGGTCGATTTCGCGCGCAATGCGCATCCAGGCCTCTTCGGGCGCTATGCGCCCAAAGTCATAGACTTTGCCGCGAAGGGGGACAGAAGCGCGCTGCGGCTGATGCGGGATGCGGCGGCCCATGTGGACGAGGCGCTGGATGCGGTGGCCGCCATTACCGGCGGGACCGGAAGGCTCTGCCTGCTCGGCGGACTTGCCGGGATCTATCCCGCATATCTTGCGGACCGGCATCGCATCCGCTTTTCCGAGCCGCTTGCGGATGCGCTGACCGGCGCGGTGGCGCTCGCGGCAAGCACCTTCCAGGCCGATGCGAGGGCTGCATCATGAACCAGGCGCTTTCCGCGATCCTGCCGCTCGATGCCCTGCAATCGTTAGGAAGCGGGCCGCTCTACCTCAAGCTCCGCCAGACGCTGGAGGAGGCCATTCACTCCGGCCGGCTCGCCCATGGGGACGCCCTGCCGGCCGAACGCGACCTGGCAGATTATGCAAATGTCAGCCGCGTGACCGTGCGCAAGGCGGTGGACGACCTCGTGAAGGACGGATTGCTGGCCAGGCGGCAGGGCTCCGGCACCTTCGTCGTCAAGCCGGTTTCAAAAGTGCAGCAGCCGCTTTCGCAGCTCACCTCGTTCACCGAGGACATGGCGAGACGCGGATTGGAGACCCGCGCCGAATGGCTGGAACGGGGGCTCTTCCACCCCTCGCCCGAGGAAATGATGATGCTCGGCCTTGCGCCCGGCACCATGGTCGCCCGACTCGGGCGGCTTCGCATCGCCAACGACATGCCGCTCGCCATCGAGCGCGCCAGCCTTTCCGCGGAGTTCCTGCCCGATCCGCGCACGGTCGATACCTCGCTCTATGCGGAGCTCGAAAAGACCCGTTCGCGGCCGATGCGCGCGATCCAGCGAATTTCGGCCTGCAATGTGAAGAACCCGGATGCCGGACTTCTGGCGGTGCCGGTAGGTGCTGCGGGGCTCTCGATCGAGCGCATTTCCTATCTCGCTTCGGGGCGCGTGGTGGAATTCACCCGCTCGCTCTATCGCGGCGATGCCTATGACTTCGTGGCCGAGCTTACGATCGGCGGAAACTGACAGGACGAGACGATGCAGACCCATATGCGCCAAGAAATCAACGAGGTGCCGGAAGCGACGGCACGGCTTCTGGAAAAGGGCGCTGCGGATTTCGCGGCAGCCGGCCGGGCGCTGCGGGAGAAAGATCCGGCATTCCTGATCACCATCGCCCGCGGTTCTTCCGACCACGCCGCAACCTTCATCAAATATGCCGCGGAACTCACCGCCGGTCGGCCGGTGGCTTCACTGGGGCCGTCGCTCGCATCGATCTACGGCGCCAAGTTGAAGCTGCAGGGTGGCGCGGCGATCGCGATCTCGCAATCCGGCAAGAGCCCGGACATCGTCTCCATGGCACAGGCCGCCACCGATTCCGGCGCGGTCACCATCGCGCTCACCAATACGATCCCTTCGCCGCTTGCTTCGGCCTCCCGCCACGCGCTCGACATTCAGGCCGGTCCCGAGCTTGCCGTCGCAGCCACGAAATCCTTCGTCAACTCGATCGTCGCCGGCCTTGCCGTGCTTTCGGAATGGACCGAGGACGAGGCGCTGAAGGCAGCGATCCGCAATCTTCCGGACCATTTCGCAAGGGCCGTCGCGCTCGAATGGACTGAGCTTGCCGAGGTGCTCGGCGAGGCGGAATCGCTTTACATGCTCGGCCGCGGCCCGGCTCTCGCGATCGCCAGCGAAGCGGCGCTGAAATTCAAGGAAACCTCCAACATGCATGCGGAGGCCTATTCGGCGGCCGAGGTGCTGCATGGGCCGGTGGCACTGGTCGGCAAGCAGTTTCCGGTCATAGGTTTTGCCGCGCGCGACGCGGCCGAAGCCTCGGCCGTCGAGATCGCCGACGGTCTGGCGGCCAAGGGGGCTTCGGTCTTCGTCACCTCCTCCAACGTAAAACAGGCCCAAACCCTGCCCTTCGTTGCGACCGGCCACCCGATCACCGATGCGCTGGCGCTGATCCTGCCCTTCTACGGCTTCGTCGAGGCCTGGTCACGTGCGCGAGGCTTCAACCCCGATGCGCCGGCAGCCCTCAAGAAGGTAACCGAAACCCGATGACCAGCAGAAAAGCCATCACCGGCGCCCGCATCTTCGACGGCTCCTCCTGGCACGACGATGCCGCGCTTCTGATTTTCGACGGCAAAATCGAAGCGATCCTTGCGCCGGCAGCCGTTCCTTCGGACGCCGAGAAGACCGATGCCGCGGGTGGGCTCATCGTGCCCGGCTTCATCGATCTGCAGGTCAATGGCGGCGGCGGCGTGATGCTGAACGACGAACCAACCGCCGTTGGTCTACGCAAGATCTGCGCGGCGCATGCGAAATTCGGCACCACGGCTCTCTTGCCGACTCTGATCACCGATACGCGCGAGACCACGGCGGCCGTCGTTGCCGCCGGCAAGCGGGCGACCGAAGAAGGCGTTCCGGGTTTCCTTGGCCTGCATCTCGAGGGCCCGCATCTTTCGCTCGCCCGCAAGGGCGCGCACGATCCAAAACTGATCCGGCCGATGGAAGAGGCCGACCTCGACCTCATCCTTTCCTGCCAGGGCAAGATGCCTGCGCTGATGACCACCATCGCACCGGAAAACGTTACCACCGAACAGGTGGCGCGGCTTGCGGCGGCAGGTTTCGTCGTCAGCCTCGGCCATACGGAGACGGATTACGATACCGCAAGACGCTATGCCGAGGCCGGAGCCCGGACCGTCACCCATCTCTTCAACGCCATGAGTCCGCTCGGCCACCGCCAACCCGGCCTGGTCGGCGCAGCACTCGATATCGGCTCGCTCCATGCCGGGCTGATCGCCGACGGCATTCATGTGCACCCGGCTTCCATGGCGGCCGCGTTGCGCGCCAAGAATGGGCCGGGCAAGATCTTCATCGTCACCGATGCCATGTCGACCATCGGCACCGATCTGAAGAGCTTCATGCTGAACGGGCGCGAAATCCTGCGCCAGGACGGACGGCTGACGCTTGCCGACGGGACGCTCGCCGGCGCGGATATCGACATGCTTTCCTCCGTCCGCTTCGTGCATGAGGCGCTTGGCCTGCCGCTCGAAGAGGCGGTCAGCATGGCTTCCGCCTATCCGGCCGAGGCCATGGGGCTCAGCGATCGCAAAGGCGCGCTGAAACCCGGATACGACGCGGATTTCTTACTGCTGAGCGATAGCCTCGACATGAAGAGCACCTGGATCGGTGGCGACTGCGTGCATCGATAGAGCAAAGGACGCTCAAGTAGTCAGGCCGCGGGAAAGCGGACCGCGACCTTCAGCCCGCGACCCTTGGCGCCATCGAGCAGGCTCACCGTGGCGCCATGAAGGCCGGCGACCTCCTCGACGATCGGCAGGCCGAGACCGCTTCCCGTCCTGTCCTGCCGGCCGCCGCGATCGAAGCGTTTCAGCGCTGCGTCCCGGTTTTCCCTCGGAATGCCCGGTCCGTCATCCTCCACCTCCAGCACTACCGCCTGCCCGCTTCTCGCCACCCTGACCGTCACCTCCGCACCATGGCCGGCATAAAGCAGCGCATTGGCCAGCAGGTTCTTCAGAAGCTCTCCGATAAGCAGGGGCTCCGCAGCCACCACCGCTTCCGCCTCACCCTCGAAGCCGAGATCGATGCCGGCTTCCGCCGCAAGCGGTACATGATCCGCCGTGATACTGCGCGCCAGCGCGGCAATATCCGTGGAAACGAGCGACGCAGACCGCGTGGCCGCATCGATCTTGGCCATCAGCAGCAGTTGGGCGACGATGCGCTCGGCATCCGCCACCGCCTCGTCGGCCTTGCGGGCCGCTTCCTTCGCCTCATCAAGGCCGGTTGCGCGGGCCGCCAGCGCCAACTGGGTGCGGATGATGGCGAGCGGCGTGCGAAGCTGGTGACTGGCATTGCCGGTGAAGTGGCGCAGCGCCTTCAGCGCGCTCTCGAGACGCACCATGAAGGAATTCACGGTATCGACCAGCCCCTGCACCTCGTTCGGCACGCGTTCGTTGATCGGATGCAGATCGTCGGGGCTGCGCTCGGCAATCGCCTCGCTGAACCGATAGAGAGGACGCAGGGACAGCGTGACCGCCACCCAGACAATGGCTGCAGCGCCCGCGATCATGAGCAGAAGGCGCAGTGCCGACCGGATCAGGATTTCCCGCGTCAACTGCTGGCGCGCGATGGTCGTTTCGGCAACCGTGACGATGAAGGGTACGGAATTCACGCCGGTGGAGGCCGAGCGGGCGAGCGCCGCGACGCGGATGGGCTCGCCGCGAAAGGTCGCGTTCTGGAAAGCGGGCGCCTGTCCCTCGCGCCGGGGGATCGAGGGCAGGTTCTGGTAACCGGTGATGAAGTTCCCCGGCGGTCCATCCACCCGGTAGAAGACGCGGTCCTGGGCGGCAGATGTCAGCATTTCAAGCGCCACATAGGGGATATCGACCTCGAGCGAGCCATCCTCCGCCACGATCACCCGCTCGGCAATCGCCAGCGCCGAGCCGGCGAGCACGCGATCGGAGACTTCATTCGCCGTGTCCACCGCCTCGCCCCAGGTATCGACCATCGCAATGGAGCCGATCACGGCGGTCGAAAGCAGGAGCCAGGCAAGCAGCCGGCGGCGCAGCGAATAGGCGGCGGTCCGGGTCATGCGCCTGGAGCTGCCGCTTCGAGATAATAACCGATGCCGCGCGCGGTCTTGACCGTCAATCCGTGCGGCGCCAGCCGCCGGCGCAGCCGGCTGACATATTGCTCGATGGCATTGGCCGACAGATCGTCGCCGAAACCGGTCAGCGAAGCGACGATCGCATCCTTCGAGACCACCTTGCCGGCGCGCATGAAGAGGAGTTCCAGCAGCGCCACCTCACGCGCGGGGATATCGAGCGGCACTCCATGGCTGGAAAAGGTGCGCGAGGGAAGATCGAGCGTCACGCCGCCATATTGCACGACCGAGCTTCGGAGCCAGGCCTGACGCCGCAACAGGACACGGATGCGCGCCTCGAATTCGGAAATGTCGAAGGGCTTGATCATGTAATCGTCGGCGCCGAGATCGAGGCCCTTCACCCGCTCTTCCGGCGTGCCCCGGGCGGTCAGGATCATCACCGCCGCCTTGTTCTGCCGCGCCCGCATGGAACGCAAGACATCGAGCCCGTCCATTTCGGGAACATTGAGATCGAGGATGACCAGATCATAGGCTTCCGCCGCAGCGACCGCCTCGGCCGATGCGCCATCGGCCACGGCATCGACCACATAGCCGCTGCCGCGCAGGATCGTCGTCAGGCCCTCGGCCAGCGCCTGATTGTCCTCGACCAGAAGAATGCGCACGAAATCTCCCCGCTTCGGCGCCGATTATAGACGCCGGGACGGGGAGATGTCACGGAGGATGGTTATTTACCGGCGGCCGAGATAATCCATCTTGCCGACCGGCACGCCCTTGTGGCGCAGGATGGCGTAGGCCGTCGTCACGTGGAAGAAGAAGTTCGGGATCGCGAAATTGAGGATGTAGCTTTTGCCCGTGAATTCGACGGGACCACTATGGGTCTTGAGCACGACCTCCATTCCCTCCTTATCGTCCATGGCATTCTGCGGAATGGATTTCAGCAGTGCCACCGTCTTTTCGATGCGGGCATGCAGTTCGGCGAAGCTTGCCTCCTCGTCGGCCATCGGCACGTTCTCGATTCCCGCCACGCGAACCGCGGCGAATTTGGCGGAATCGCTGGCTCGCTGGATCTGACCGGTCAGCGGATACATGTCCCCGATCAACCGGGCTTCCAGGAGCTCCTGGTGGGTGAGCCCCTTCTCATCGGCGAAGGCTTCACCTTTCTTGAGGATTTCCGAGAGGTTACCGAAGGCGCGGATGAAGACCGGAATGCTGACATCATAGAGTGAGAGCGACATGGACATGACCTTTTATGTGGAATGCGCGAGCGGAAGCACCGGGCGCGCCTGGACGGCAAAGAGGTAGTGACGGCCGGGCATTACACAAGCCTCCGCCTCCCCTGCCCGTCCCTTATCTTCACCCGTGTTGCAGGCACGAACCAGCTGCCGTTGCTTGTCTCCGAAACTTGCCTCGGGCATTGTTGCCCGATGATGCGCATTTTCCAGTTCCTGCTCTGTCTTACCGCGTTGCCCGCTTCGGCAGCGGCGGATACGACCTTCTATCCGGCTCCTTCGGGAAAGACGGATGCGCCGGTCCTGGTGGTTTATTCCTCGCTCGACGAGCCTCTCGCCAAGCCGATGATCGCCGGATTCCAGGCCGTCAATCCGGATATTGCCGTGCGTTATGAGGACATGCTGACGGGCGAGGTCTACGATCGCATCGTCAAGGAGACCGATGCCGGCCAGAAGACCGCCGACTTCGCCTTCTCCTCCGCCATGGACCTGCAGGTGAAGCTTGCCAACGACGGCTACGCGCAGCCAAGCGATCTGCCGATGAGCGAACAATGGCCAAGCTGGGCGAACTGGCGCAACACGGCATACGCGCTGACCTTCGAGCCCGCGGTCTTCGTCTATCACAAGCCCAGTTTCCGGGATGAGCCGCCGCCCGCGACCCGCGCCGAGTTCGTGGACTATCTGCGGAAGAAGGGCGACGCCGTTTACGGCCGGATCGGCACCTATGATATCGAACGCTCGGGCGTCGGGTTTCTATTCATGGCGCGCGACCAAGAGCAGTTCGGCGATATCTGGTCGGTGATCCAGGCCATGGGAGCTGCCGGCGTCAAGCTCTATTCCACTAGCCAGGCGATCGTGGAACGCGTTGCCGATGGCCGATTCGTGCTCGGTTACAATATCCTCGGCTCCTATGCGGCCGACTGGGCCTCCCGGCATCCGGATGTCGGGATCGTATTGCCGAAGGATTATACGGTGGTGATGTCCCGGATAGGGCTGGTGCCGCATGCAGCGGCCTCCCCGGAGCTCGGCAAGCGCTATCTCGAATTCTTCATGTCGAAGGGCGGCCAGACGATCATGGCGCGCGAATTACAGATCCCGGCCGTCAGCCCTGAGGTGGCCGGCAACAATACCGCCACAACGCTTCGGGAAATGCTGGGCGGCCAGTTGAAGCCCGTGCCGGTCAGTCTCGGGCTGATGGTCTATCTCGACCAGGTGAAGCGGGCGCGGCTCATCGACCGCTGGAACGAGGTTCTGCGGCTGCAATAGCCGGAAATTTGGCGCATTCCGGCCGCCAGCCCTTGCCAAAATCGCCCGCCGCGAAAAATGTCAGGTAGATGTCAGCTTGATGTGCTGGCTTAGAGCGATCGGCGCCCCATGGAGGCGGGCGCTCGATTTGTGCTGGGAGGAAGAAAACAAGCGGCAAGCACCCGCCCCGAACTCTTTCCCATCATAAAAAACAGACATTGCGTCAGATTTTGGACGCCTACCGGAGGATCGACCCTTGAAACACGTATTTCTTGCTTCCCTTCTTGCCGGCGCGCTCGCCCTTCCGGCCTATGCCGCCGACTATACGATCATGGCGCCAGCCGCCCCCGGCGGCGGCTGGGATCAGACGGCCCGCTCACTGCAGACCGCTCTCCAGGAGGAAGGCATCTCCGGCAATGTGCAGGTAATCAACGTACCTGGCGCCGGCGGCACTATCGGCCTTGCCCAATTTGCCAGCCAGCAGAAAGGCAATCCGAACGCCCTCATCGTCGGCGGTTATGTCATGGTGGGCGCAATCCTCACCAACAACGCGCCCGTGACGCTGAAAGAGGTCACGCCAATTGCCCGCCTCACCGGCGAATACGAGGCGATCGTCGTTCCGGCCTCCTCGGATATCGAGAACATCGGCCAGCTCGTCGACAAGCTGAAGGCGGATCCGGGCTCGGTTTCTTGGGGCGGCGGCTCTGCCGGCGGCACGGATCATATCGCGGTGGGCCTACTCGCGAAGGCTGCCGGCGTCGATCCGACCAAGATCAACTACATCGCCTATTCTGGCGGCGGCGAAGCGCTTGCGGCCATTCTCGGCAGCCAGGTGACCGCCGGCATCTCGAGCTATGGCGAGTTCGAATCCCAGGTGAAGGCCGGCACGCTGCGCCTGCTCGCCCTTTCGAGCGAGGAGCGCGTGGAAGGCATTGACGCCCCGACGCTCAAGGAATCGGGCTATGACGTCGTGCTGCAGAACTGGCGTATGGTCGCAGCCGCTCCGGGCCTTTCCGACGAGCAGAAGGCTGCCGTCCTCGCCGATGTCGACAAGCTCGCGAAGTCGAACACCTGGCAGGAAACCCTGAAGACCAAGGGCTGGGCGGACACCTATCTCGCAGGCCCGGCGTTCGAAGAACAGCTCGCCAAGGACATTGCCGCCACGGAAACCGTGCTCAAGGACATCGGACTGGTCAAATGAGTCTCGACCGCCAGAATTCCGTCAAGGAACAGCGCCGCCCCGACAGGGCGGCGCTTGCCATTGCCGCCGTGCTCGTCACCATCGCGGGCACTATCTTCTTCGATGTCGCCCGGCTGAAAGGCATGGCCGGCTATTCGCAGATCGGCCCCGCCACCATTCCGGACTGGATCGCCTTCGCGCTCGTCGGCCTCGCCATCTGGACCGTGATCGCCGCCTTCCGGCGCGACTTCCCGGAGCGCGAGCATCAGGAGTTCGGTCCTGTCGTCTGGATCGTGGCTGGCCTGATCGCGCAGATGCTGCTGCTTCGCACCGCCGGCTTCTCGATCGCGACCGGTGTTCTCTTCGCCCTGACGGCGGCCGGGTTCGGCAAGAAGAGGCTTTGGATCACGCTGCCCATCGGCATCGTCCTCTGTCTCGTCATCTGGCTGATCTTCGCCGGCCTGCTGCAGCTTTCGCTGCCCGCGGGACCGCTGGAACACCTGTTTCTCTGATGACTTTCCGAAAGTAAGCCAATGAGCACGTTCGAATTCCTTCTGCAGGGGCTGGCTTCGGCAGCAGAGCCGATGAACCTCCTCTATGCGCTGATCGGCGTGACGCTCGGCACCGCCGTCGGCGTACTCCCCGGCATCGGGCCGGCGCTGACGGTCGCCCTTCTCCTGCCCGTCACCTACCGGCTCGACCCCACCGGTTCGCTCATCATGTTCGCCGGCATCTATTACGGCGGCATGTATGGCGGATCGACCACCTCGATCCTGCTGAACACGCCCGGCGAAAGCGCCTCGATCGTCACCGCGCTCGAAGGCAACAAGATGGCCCGCAACGGGCGCGGAGGACCGGCGCTCGCGACAGCCGCGATCGGCTCCTTCGTGGCCGGCCTCATCGCCACGCTGCTGCTCGCCTTCATCGCCCCCTATATCGTGAAACTGGCGCTGGTCTTCGGCCCGCGCGAATATTTCGCGCTGATGGTGCTCGCCTTCGTCACCGTATCGTCGGCCTTCGGTGATTCGACGTTGCGCGGACTGACATCGCTCTTCATCGGGCTTGCTTTCTCGGTCGTCGGCATCGACCAGTTGACCGGCCAGAACCGCCTTTCCTTCGGCGTTCCGGACCTGCTCGACGGCATCGAGGTCACGACCATGGCGGTTGCCATGTTCGCGATCGGCGAGACGCTCTATATCGCCGCGCAGGGCAATCGCGGGCCCGAAACGGTGGAAGCGGTCAAGGGTTCCGTCTGGATGAACGCCGCCGATTGGGCGCGCTCCTGGAAGGCCTGGCTGCGCGGCACCGTGATCGGCTTCCCGATCGGCGCCATGCCGGCAGGCGGCGCCGAAATCGGCACCTTCCTCTCCTATGCGGCGGAAAAGCGCCTTACCAAGCATCCGGAAGAGTTCGGCAACGGCGCGATCGAAGGCGTGGCCGGTCCCGAAGCTGCCAACAACGCATCGGCCGCCGGCACGCTCGTGCCGCTCTTGACCCTCGGCCTGCCGACCACCGCGACCGCGGCGATCATGCTTGCTGGCTTCCAGCAATACGGCCTGCAGCCGGGGCCGCTTTTGTTTGCGACCAATCCGCAGCTCGTCTGGGGTCTCATCGCATCGCTGCTCATCGCCAATCTCATGCTGCTGGTGCTGAACCTGCCGCTGATCGGCCTCTGGGTGAAGCTGCTGACGATCCCGAAACCCTGGCTCTATGCCGGCATCCTGGTGTTCGCCACACTCGGCACGATCGGAGCCAACCCTTCCGTCTTCGAGCTTGGCATGCTGCTCACCTTCGGTCTGCTCGGCTATGTCATGCGCGTATTCGGCTATCCGATCGCGCCGGTCGTGGTCGGCCTCATCCTCGGGCCGCTCGCCGAGCAACAGCTACGCCGGGCACTCGCGATCAGCCAGGGCGACGTGACGGTGCTCTTCACCTCGCCGATCGCCGCGGTGCTTTTGGCGGTTGCGGCGATTGCGCTGATCCTGCCGCTCATCCTGCGCGCGCGCGGCAGGGGCGAGGTGCTGTCGCAGATGGCTGCAAGCGAGGATTGATTCCTCGCAAATTCCAGACGCGAAGGGAGGCGGGCAACCGCCTCCCTTTTTTGACTCCGGTGCCGCAAAAATGTGCTTTGTGGCAAAAAAGTGGCCATCCTTTTCTTGCCAAGAATCAAAGCGGCGTTATTTCCGGGTGATCAACCTTCCGAAAGCATCGGCCATTCGGCCAGTTCTTTTTTTGAATCCTTTCCGGTCCGCTTCGCCTTCCCCCGGCGAACACCTGCAAATAGGAATCGCCATGTCCTTAAATCTCTCCTCTCCAGACAGCGCCCGATCCGGCGGCTGGTTGCTCAAGCTCGTCGGCATACTCGTCTTCCTTGGCGGCCTGCCTCTGCTCGCAGGCGGCGTTCAGCTTATTTCGCTCGGCGGCTCCTGGTATTACGCTCTTGCCGGAGCCGCGCTCATTCTCGTCGGCATCCTGTTCTTTCTGCGCAGGAAGGCGGGCGTCTGGCTCTTTGCCCTTCTCTATATCGCCACCATCGCCTGGGCGCTCTGGGAAGTCGGCAGCCTGGATTTCTGGCCCCTGGTACCGCGCATCGTCGCGCCCACGGTGCTTGCGATCATCGTCGCGCTGATCACCCCGCTCTTTCCGACCAACCGCCCTTCATCGAAAGCAGCGCCCTTGGGCATCGCTGCGCTCCTGGCGCTCGGCCTCGCCGGCGTGGGCTATCTGGCCTTTCAGCCACAGCATCTGATCCGCAACGAAGTGGCGGAGGCTCCCGCACCGCAAGGCCAGGCTGCCGCGGAAGGTTCCGCCTCCGATTGGCGCCATTACGGCCGCACGCCGCATGGCACCCGGTATGCGCCGATCGATCAGATCAACCGCGACAATGTTCAGAACCTTCAGGTCGCCTGGACCTTCCGGACCGGCGATCCCGCCGACAAGGGAGCAGAAGATCAGAATACGCCGCTCCAGGTGGGCGATACCATCTATCATTGCACCGCGCACAATATCGTTCATGCGCTCAACGCCGAAACCGGCGAGGTTCGCTGGAAATTCGATCCGCAGGCGACGTCTCCGGTATGGCAGCGTTGCCGCGGGGTGAGCTACTACGAGCCGCCTGTCGTTGCCGCCGTGCAGCCGGCAGAACCAGTGCCGACAGCGCCGGCCGAACCGATTGATCCGACGGCTCCGGCGCTTGCGGCACCCACGATCGAGGAGCCGGAAGAACAGGCGGCTCCTGCGGCACCCGCAGCACCGCCTGCACCCGCGCAATGCGCCGCGCGCATCGTCTTGACGACCATCGACGCCCGGCTGATCGAGCTCGATGCGAAGACCGGCGAGCCTTGCGCCGAGTTCGGCAATGCCGGCACGGTCAATCTTCGCGAAGGCATGGGCGAGGTGAAGGATGGCTTCTACTTCCAGACCTCCGCTCCGACCGTGATGCGCGATCTCGTGTTGGTCGGCGGCTGGGTTTGGGACAATCGCGAGATCAACGAACCCTCCGGCGCGGTGCGTGCGTTCAATGCCCGTACCGGCGAACTCGTCTGGGCCTGGGACCTCGGCAATCCCAATATCACCCGCTATCCGCCTGAGGGCGAAAGCTATACTCGCGGCACGCCGAACGTCTGGTCGACGCCTGCCTTCGACGACGAACTAGGCCTCGTCTACCTGCCGACCGGCAACGCGACGCCCGATTTCTTCGGCGCACATCGTTCGGAGGCTGCCGAGCAATATTCCGCATCCGTCGTTGCCCTCGATATCGCCACCGGCCGCGAACGCTGGAAATTCCAGACCGTCCACCACGACATCTGGGACTACGACGTTCCGGCCCAGCCGGCGCTCTACGACGTTCCGGATGGCAATGGCGGCACGCAGCCGGCGCTGATCCAGATCACCAAGCGCGGCCAGATCTTCATGCTCAACCGGGAAACCGGCGAGCCGATCGCGACGGTGGAGGAAAGGCCGGTGCCGCAGACAGGCGGTGTTCCGGAGGACTGGGTCTCGAAGACGCAGCCCTATTCCACCGGCATGCCATCAATCGGCACCGAACCGTTCACGGAGGCCCGAATGTGGGGCGCAACCCCCTGGGACCAGCTCTATTGCCGCATCGAGTTCAAGAAGATGCGCTACGAGGGCGAATTCACGCCGCCGGGCACAGATGTCTCGCTCATCATGCCGGGCTATTACGGCGGCATGAACTGGGGATCGGCGTCGATCGACGAAGCAAATGCCATGCTGGTCGTCAACGACATCCGCATGCCGCAATTCGTGCGGCTGATCCCGCAAGCCGAGGTCGAAGGCCTCAGCGGCGCTGCCGCCCATGATGGGCTTTCGAGCCAGACGGGCACACCCTATGCCGCCTGGAAGAACGGCTTCATGTCACCGCTCGGCGTGCCGTGCCACCAGCCGCCCTACGGCACCATTTCCGGCATCGACCTCAAGACACGCCAGCTCGTCTGGCAGGTGCCAGCCGGCACGCTGCAGGATAGCGGACCCCTCGGCATGAAGACCGGCCTGCAGATCCCAGTCGGCATGCCTTCGCTCGGCGGCCCAATGACGACCGCCGGCGGCATCGTCTTCTATGCCGGCACGCAGGACTATTACCTGCGGGCGCTCGACGTGCGCACCGGCGAAGAGCTCTGGAAAGCCCGCCTGCCGGTAGGCACGCAGGGTACACCGATGACCTATGTCTCGCCGGAAAGCGGGCGTCAGTTCGTCGTGATTTCGGCGGGTGGCTCGCGCCAGTCCCCCGATCGCGGCGACTACATCGTCGCTTTCAGCCTTCCGAAGCAGTAAGACCAAGAAATGAGGGGCGGCGCCAGCAGCGCCGCCCCTCATGCGTTCGGAAATTTCAATGACCGAAGACGGACCAGCCGGTCTTTGCCGCCAGCATTTCTAAAGCAAGCGAGCCGATCAGCGAGTTGCCATTGTGATTGAGCCCCGGCGACCAGACTGCGACCGAAGCCTTGCCCGGCGCTACCGCCAGGATGCCGCCGCCGACCCCGCTCTTTCCCGGAAGACCGACGCGATAGGCAAAATCCCCCGACCCATCGTAGTGACCGCAGGTCAGCATCAGCGCGTTGATACGGCGCGCCCGCTGCTTGGAGACCACCGTATGACCGGTCAGGGGGTTTGAACCCGCAGCCGCTAGAAACAGGCCCGAGCGGGCAAGCTGCGTGCAGGTCATGGCAAGCGCGCAATGGTGGAAATAGACGCCGAGCACATGCTCTACCGGATGATCGAGCTTTCCGAAGGAACGCATGAAATTGGCAAGTGCGAAGTTGCGGTAACCTGTCGCCTGCTCCGATTTCGCCACCGCCGGATCGATCGCTATCGCCTCGTCATCGGCCAGATACTGCACGAAGCGGACAATCTCGCCGATCGCCTCGCGCGGCGTGTGGCCGGCCAGCACAAGATCGCTGATCGCAATGGCCCCGGCATTGATGAAGGGGTTGCGAGGTTTCCCTCCCTCGTGTTCCAGCTGGACGATCGAATTGAAGGCCGAGCCCGAAGGCTCGCGCCCGACGCGGTTCCAGGTCGTCTCGCCATGCTTGCCAAGCGCCAGCGTCAGCGTGAAGACCTTGGATATGCTCTGGATCGAAAAAGGTTCGTCGCAGTCGCCCGTTTTGTAAACTTCACCGTCGACGCCGATGACGGCCAAGCCGAACTTCTTCGGATCGATGCGCGCGAGCTGAGGAATATAATCGGCGACCTTGCCTTCGCCGAGCCGCGGGGTCAGCTTCTCGTGAATCTCGTCGACGATGGCCTGAAGGTCCGCCATATCCGCTCCTGATTTCGATGAAATTCCGTCTACTCGAAAGCAGCGCCGGAAAGGTGATTGCTGGCGGATGTCTTCACCGCGCCGATTTCCGACCAGAGCGCGGCAATCGCTGCGGGTTCGACATCCGCCATGATATCGCGCAGCCAGCCTTCGTGAGCCGCCGCCATGGTTTCGAAGAACTCCGTCCCGGCCGGCGTCAGCCGTGCGACCGTCACGCGGCGGTCGCCATCCGGCGTGACCCGCTGCACGAAGCCGTCCGCCTCCAGCCGCTCGACGAGACCGGTGACATTGCCGTTCGTCACCATGGTCCGCCTGGAAAGCTCACCGAGCCGCAAGCCATCCGGCTCGCGATAGAGCTGCGCCATCAGGTCGAACTGCGGCAGCGTGGCACCGAACTCGGCGCGCAGCCGGCGGCGGATTTCGGCGGTAATCAGCTTGGTGGTTGAGAGCATGCGCAGCCATAGGCGGGTCTCGGGTTTGTTCCGCCCGCTCCGTCCATGGATGATCATCTCCAGATCGGCGCTTGCCGTTTCCACTTCTGCCGTTTCCACCAATTTACCCTCCGCTCTTGTCTCAGAACTACGGGCCGATATTTCAAATGTCAAAGGCGTTTCAGGTGTATCGGGAAGCTCTTGACGCACCGGCTTGTACCCATATAGTTTAAACTTAAAATAATAACAGTGGCGAATCGTCCGGAGGAGTTTGGTTCATGCGCATCGTCTGCATCGGCGGCGGCCCCGCCGGCCTCTACTTCGCGCTGCTGATGAAGAAACAGCATCCGGAGCACCGCATTTCCGTCGTCGAGCGCAACCGCCCTTACGACACCTTCGGCTGGGGCGTGGTCTTCTCCGATGCGACGATGGACTCAATGCAGGCCTGGGATGCGGAGAGCGCTGCCGAAATCCAGGATGCCTTCAACCACTGGGACGATATCGAGGTGCTTTTCAAGGGCACCCGCCAGCGAACCACCGGCCATGGTTTCGTCGGCATCGGCCGCAAGAAGCTGCTCAACATCCTGCAGCGCCGCTGCGAGGCGCTCGGAGTCGAGCTCATCTTCGAGACCGAGGCGGAGAGCGACCTCGACTTTCCGGATGCAGACCTCATCATCGCCTCGGACGGCTTCAATTCAAGGATCCGCAACCGCTACCGTGAAGTCTTCGAGCCGGATCTTCTCGTCCGCCCCAACCGCTATATCTGGCTTGGCACAAGCAAACTCTTCGATGCCTTCACCTTCGACTTCCGCAAGACGGAGCATGGCTGGTTCCAGGCGCACATCTACAAGTTCGACGAGAACACCTCGACCTTCATCGTGGAAACCACGGAGGAGGCCTATGAGAAGCACGGTCTCGGCGAGCTGGACCAGCAGGGTTCGATCGACTTCTGCGAGGAGCTCTTCACGGAGGTGCTGGAAGGCGCTGAACTGATGACCAATGCGCGGCATCTGCGAGGGAGCGCCTGGCTCAACTTCAACCGGCTGATCTGCGGCCGGTGGAGCCATTACAATGGAAAATCCCATGTGGTGCTGATGGGTGACGCCGCCCATACCGCGCATTTCGCGATCGGTTCCGGCACAAAGCTCGCGATCGACGATGCCATCGAGCTTACCCGCCAGTTCGACCTGCAGGGGCACGACAGGGAGAATATCCCGGCAGTCCTCAAAACCTATGAGGAAATCCGCCGCGTCGACGTCGCCCGCATCCAGAACGCTGCGCGCAACGCCATGGAATGGTTCGAGGTGGTCGGCCACCGCTATGCCGATACGCTGGAGCCTCCACAGTTCATGTATTCCATGCTGACCCGCTCGCAGCGCATCAGCCACGAGAATCTGAGGCTTCGCGACAAGACCTGGCTCGAGGGTTACGAACGCTGGTTTGCCGGACAGAGTGGAATCGAAACCGGAACGAACGATCGCGTGCTGCCGCCGATGTTCACGCCCTATGCGGTGCGCGGCGTGGAGCTTTCCAACCGCATCGTGATGTCGCCCATGGCGATGTATTCCGCCAAGGACGGCCTGATGGACGATTTCCACCTCGTTCATCTCGGCTCCCGCGCACTCGGAGGCGCGGGGCTCGTCTTTGCCGAAATGACCTGCGTTTCGCCGGATGCCCGCATCACGCCCGGCTGCCTCGGCCTCTGGAATGACGAGCAAGCGGTTCGCTGGAAGCGCTTCGTGGATTTCGCACATGAGAACAGTGCCGCCAAGGTGGGCATCCAGCTCGGTCATGCCGGCCGTAAGGGCGCGACCAAGGTCGCCTGGGAAGGCATGGACCAGCCCCTGCCGGAAGGCGGCTGGCCGCTCCTTTCGGCCTCCGCTACCCCCTACCTGCCGCACAGCCAGGTACCGAAGGCGATGGACCGCGCCGACATGGACAGGGTGAAGGCGGATTTCGTGCGCGCCACCGAGCTTGCGGCCACCACGGGTGCCGATTGGTTGGAGCTGCATTGCGCCCATGGCTATCTGCTGTCGAGCTTCCTTTCGCCGCTGACGAACCTGCGCGACGACGAATATGGCGGCAGCCACGAGAACCGGGCGCGCTATCCGCTGGAAGTGTTCCGGGCGATCCGCGCCGTCTGGCCGGATGACAAGCCCATCTCGGTACGCCTTTCCTGCCACGACTGGTCTGCGGGCGGCAATACGCCGGAAGATGCGGCGATCTTCGCCCGCATGTTCAAGGAAGCCGGCGCCGACCTGATCGATTGCTCGTCCGGACAGGTATGGAAAGAAGAAAAGCCGGTCTATGGACGCCTCTTCCAGACACCTTTCTCCGACAAGATCCGCAACGAGGTCGGCATCCCGACCATCGCCGTCGGCGCCATCTCGGAAGCGGATCATGCCAATTCGATCATCGCCGCCGGTCGCGCCGATCTCTGCGCGATCGCCCGCCCGCATCTTGCCGACCCCGCCTGGGTGCTGCACGAGGCGGCGAAGATCGGGCTGACGGATATTCCCTGGCCGAGGCAATACTATTCCGGCAAGCTGCAATACGAGACCAATCTCGCCCGCGCGGCGGCGAAGTGAGGAGGCTTCCATGACTGCAAGCGGGAAACTCGCCGATCGTCACGCTCTCGTCACCGGGGCCGGCGGAGGCATCGGCGCGGCAATCGTAACCGCGCTCGTGGAGGCTGGCGCCCGCGTGACACTTGCCGGCCGCCGGGCAGAACCCCTGGAAAGACTCGCGGGCACGCTCGGGGCGGGCATGGTCTGCGTGGCCGATGGTTTCGACGTGACCGACGATATCGCCATCGACAACGGGCTGAAGGCTGCCCATGCGAGCTTCGGCCCGGTCGATATTCTCGTCAACAATGCCGGCGAAGCGCCGAGCGCTCCATTCGAGAGGACTACGATCGATATCTGGAACCAAGTGCTCGCCATTGATCTGACCGGCGTCTTCCTGGTGACCCAGGCCATCCTGCCGGACCTCAGAGCTTACGGCGCCGGGGCTCGGATCATCAACATCGCCTCGACGGCAGGACTGACGGGTTACCCTTACGTTTCGGCCTATACCGCGGCAAAGCATGGGGTCGTCGGCCTCACCCGCTCGCTGGCGCTGGAACTCGCCAAGACCGGCATAACCGTCAATGCAATCTGCCCAGGTTTCACGGATACGCCCCTGGTCGGCCGTTCGATCGACGCCATCATGGCGAAAACGGGCCGCACGGCGGAGGAGACCATGCAGGAATTCACGAAGGGTAATCCGCAGGGCCGGCTCGTCAGGCCGGAGGAAGTCGCGGACGCCGTGCTCTGGCTCGCCTCGCCCGCCGCGGCATCGATCAACGGCCAGGCGATCGTGATCGCCGGCGGGGAGGTAATGGCAGGATGAGCGATGCTTCGATGGCGGGGCATCTGCGCCCCTTCAAGGATTACCAGGCTAGGCATTTCCTCTGGCAGGCAAGCGAGGACGGGCGCGTGGCGACCATTCGGCTGAACCGGCCAGAGCGAAAGAACCCGCTGACCTTCGAGAGCTATGCGGAACTTCGCGATCTGTTCCGTGATCTCGCCCATGCCTCGGACATCCGGGCGGTGGTGCTGACGGGCGCTGGCGGCAATTTCTCGTCCGGCGGCGATGTCTTCGAGATCATCGAGCCGCTGACGAAGATGGCGATGCCGGACCTTCTTGCGTTCACGCGGATGACCGGCGAGCTCGTCAAGGCCATGCGCAAATGCCCGCAGCCGATCATCGCGGCCGTCGACGGCATCTGTGCGGGTGCGGGCGCGATCCTTGCCATGGCGTCGGACATGCGGCTGGCGACGCCGGAAGCGAAAACTGCCTTCCTTTTCACCCGCGTCGGACTTGCCGGAGCGGATATGGGCGCATGCGGTATCCTGCCCCGCATCATCGGGCAGGGTCGTGCCGCCGAACTGCTCTTCACCGGCCGCTCGATGAGTCCCGAGGAAGGGCAAGCCTGGGGCTTCTACAATGCGCTGCATGCCGTGGGCAGCCTCGAAGCCGAAGCGCTGAAACTCGCCCATTCGCTGGCGGACGGCCCATGGTTCGCCCATACGATGACCAAGACCATGCTGAATCAGGAATGGGCCATGGGCATCGACGAGATGATCGAAGCGGAAGCCCAGGCCCAGGCGATCTGCATGGCGACCAAGGACTTCCGCCGCGCTTTTGAGGCTTTTGCCGAAAAACGCAAACCGACATTCGAGGGCGACTGATGGGCGGGCCTAACTCCCTCAGTGGACCGGATCGAGACTTCCTCGACTGGCCTTTCTTCGACGCGAGCCACAAGGTGCTGGCCGCAAAGCTCGATGATTTCACGGTATCAGGCGCACTTTCCGCTATCGACCATTCGGACCTGGATGTGGGCTGCCGCAGGATCGTTCGGGCCTTGGGCGAAGCCGGGCTTCTGGATGCGGCAACCGGCGCGGGCGGAGAAACGCCAATCGACAGCCGCGCCGCCTGCTTGACGCGCGAAACGCTCGCCTGGCATGAGGGGCTTGCCGACTTCGCCTTTGCTATGCAGGGACTCGGCACCGGCGCAATTGGCCTTTCGGGAACGGAGGAACTGCGGCGCAGGGTGCTGCCCAAAGCACGCTCGGGAGAATGGCTCTCCGCCTTCGCGCTCTCGGAAAAGCAGGCCGGCTCGGATGTCGCGGCGATGAGCTGTGCTGCGCGCAAGGAAGGTGGCTTCTATATCCTCGATGGCGAGAAGACCTGGATTTCCAATGGCGGCATCGCCGATGTCTATACGGTCTTTGCCCGCACCGGCGAGGCGCCGGGCACGCGCGGCATCTCCGCCTTCGTCATCTTCGCCGACGATCCGGGTTTTTCCATCGCCGAGCGGATCGAGGTGATCGCCCCGCATCCGTTGGCGACGATCCGCTTCGAGAATTGCCGCATCCCCGCCTCGCGTCTGCTCGGGAGCCCCGGCGAGGGGTTCAAGATTGCCATGCGGACGCTCGACATCTTTCGTGCCTCCGTGGCGGCCGCAGCCCTAGGGTTTGCCAAACGCGCGCTGGACGAGGCTCTCGCCCATGCCAAAACTCGGCCGATGTTCGGCGCCCATCTTGCCGACCTGCAACTCACCCAGGCCGCTTTCGGCGACATGGCTACCGGGATCGATGCCGCAGCGCTTCTGACCTATCGCGCCGCCTGGCGTCGCGACGTGCAGGGGCTGCCGACTACCAAGGAAGCCGCCATGGCCAAGATGGCGGCCACGGAAACCGCCCAGAGCGTCATCGACCGTGCCGTACAGATTTTCGGCGGACGCGGCGTGAAGAGCGGTGAGATCACCGAGAAACTTTATCGCGAGATCCGGGCGCTGCGCATCTACGAGGGTGCGACCGAAGTCCAGAAACTCATCATTGCCCGCGAGCTCCTGAAGCCGGAGACAAGACATGCATGACATCCTGCAGCCGGAGAGCTGGGCGAAACCGGTGGGCTATGCCAACGGCGTTGCGGCAAGGGGACGCCAGATCTACGTCGGCGGGCAGATCGGCTGGAACGGCCAGTGCCGTTTCGAAACCGACGATTTCGTGGAACAGGTGCGTCAGACCCTGAAGAACGTTGTGGCTGTGCTCGCTGAAGCCGGTGCGCGGCCCGAACACGTGACCTCCATGACCTGGTACTTCACGGATAAGTCGGAGTACGTCGAAAACCTCAAGGGCATAGGTAAAGTCTACCGCGAGGTGATGGGGCGGCACTTTCCCGCCATGGCGGCGATGCAGGTTCTAGCGCTGGTGGAAGATCGCGCCAAGATCGAAATCCAGGCAATTGCCGTCGTTCCGGAGTGAGACGATGGGAGAACAGACCGATTTCTCCACCGGCGTCTCGGGCGAAGTTCGGCAAAGCGTACTCGTCGTCACCATCGACAATCCGCCGGTCAATGCCGCGTCGGCCGATGTCCGCGGTGGGCTTGCCAAGGCGCTGGCCCATGCCGAGGAAGCGATCGACATTCGCGGCGTCGTGCTGACGGGGGCGGCCAAGACCTTCATCGGCGGCGCCGATATCCGGGAATTTGGCCAGGCACCGGTGGAGCCCACTCTGCCGACGGTGATCGAGGCTCTGGAGGCGCTGTCGAAGCCGGTCGTCGCCGCGATCAACGGGTCAGCGCTCGGCGGGGGATTGGAAGTGGCGCTCGCCTGCCACCATCGCATCGCCTCGCCGCTCGCACAAATGGGCCTGCCGGAGGTGAAGCTCGGCATCGTCCCCGGCGCCGGAGGCACGCAACGCCTGCCGCGCCTCATCGGTATTCCCGCCGCGCTCGACCTTATCGCCTCCGGACGATCGGTGAAGGCACACGAGGCCCTTTCCCTCGGTATAGTCGATGACGTTGTGGACACTGATCTGACCAAGGCCGCCGTCGCCGTCACCCTCGAACTTGCCGGCAGTCCATTGCGACGGACAAGCCAACTTCCCGTTTCTCCCGCCGATCCGGCCGACGTGGAAAAGCTTTCGGCCAAAATTCTCGCCAAGGCGCGCGGGCAGCGGCCCCCCGCCGAGGCGATCCGGCTTGTCACCTCCGTAGCGCGTCCCTTTGCCGAAGGCCTTGCGGACGAGCGCGCCACCTTTCTGGCGTTGCGTGACGGCCAGGAGGCCGCAGCGTTGCGGCATGTATTTTTCGCGGAGCGTGAGGCCGCCAAGGTGCCGGGCTTTGAAGGCGTCGAGCCTCGTCCGGTCAAGGTAATCGGCATTTGCGGCCTCGGGCTGATGGGCAGCGGGATCGCTGTCGCGGCGCTCGGCGCTGGTTATACCGTGATCGGCCTCGATCAGACCGAGGAAGCCGCAGAAACAGGCCGCCAACGCATCATCGGTCTGCTGGAGCGGGCGAAAGCCTCCGGGCGCATCGATGAAGCCGGCTTTGCGGAGCAGGTTGCCCGCCTCTCGATCACCGCAGCAGATCAAGACCTCGCCCCATGCGACCTCGTGATCGAAGCCGTATTCGATGACCTCGCCGTCAAAACGGATCTCTTCCGGCGGCTCGACCGCGTCGTCCGCCCCGATGCAGTATTGGCGACGAATACGAGCTATCTGAACCCTGACGAAATCGCAGCCGCGACCGCTCACCCCGGACGCGTACTCGGCCTGCATTTCTTCTCACCCGCCCATGTCATGCGACTGCTGGAAGTGGTGCGCTGTGGCAGGACCGCACCGAACGTGCTGGCGACCGGGCTTGCCGTCGCCAAGAAGCTGCGCAAGCTGCCGGTCGTCACCGGCGTGACGGAAGGCTTCATCGGAAACCGCATCTTCTCGGCATACCGAAGAGAGGCGGAATTCCTGCTTGAAGATGGGGCCCTGCCGCATGAAATCGACGCGGCACTGGAAGGCTACGGCTTTCCCATGGGACTCTTCGCTGTCTATGACATGGCCGGTCTTGAAATCGCCTGGGCGCGGCGCAAGCGCTTTGCCGCCAGCCGAGATCGCAAGGAGCGCTACGTCGAGATCGCCGACCGGCTCTGCGAAGCCGGGCGTCTCGGCCAGAAGGCCGGGCGCGGCTGGTATGCCTACCCTGACGGCAAGCGCACGATCGATCCGGAGGTGACGGCGATCATCGAAGCCTGCCGGGCGGCGAAAAGCATCACATCCCGCCAGTTTTCCTCCGAAGAAATCATTAGTCGGCTTCTGAGTGCCATGGCATCCGAGGGAGAGGTACTGCTTGCGGAGGGCATTGCGGCACGGACAGGCGATATCGATCTGGTGATGATCAACGGCTACGGCTTTCCTGCCCACAAGGGCGGGCCGATGTTCGCGAAGGCTCAGACGCCGAGATAACGGTCCTGCAGGTCGGCGGTAAGCTCGCCCGGAGTGCCCTGCCAGACGCTCCGGCCGTTTTCGAGGATAGTGCAGCGATCAGCAACCGGCAGCAGCTCGGAAAGCGTCTTGTCCACCACCAGGATCGAAAGCCCTTCTGCCTTCAGCTTGCGGATCGCCTTCCAGATGTCTTGCCGAATGACCGGCGCCAGTCCCTCGGTCGCCTCGTCGAGAATGAGGAGGCGCGGATTGGTCATCAGGGCACGCCCGATCGCCAGCATCTGCTGCTCACCGCCTGAGAGCGAGCGGGCCATCTGGGCGTGCCGTTCCGCAAGCCTCGGAAAGAGCTCGTTGACGCGGGCGAGCGTCCATTCTCCCGGCCGGGCGGCAGCCACGAGGTTTTCGTGGACCGTCAGGTTCGGGAAACAACGCCGGCCTTCCGGCACGAGGCCGATGCCGAGTTTCGCCACCTGATGCGGCGGCTTGCCCTTCGTATCCACGCCGCCGAGCTTCACCGCACCCGCACGCGGCGGCGTGAGGTTGCAGATGGCGCGGATGGTCGTCGTCTTGCCCATGCCGTTGCGGCCCATCAGAGCCACGGCCTCGCCTTCGTTTAGGGAAAGATCGACACCGAAAAGCGCCTGGCTCGCTCCATAGAAGGCTTCGATCTTCTCGACATCGAGCAGCATCAGGCGTGATCTCCGAGATAGGCGGTGCGCACGGCCGGGTCGCGGCGGATCTCCTCCACCGTGCCGGTCGCGATGATACGTCCGTAGACAAGCACTGAAATCCGATCGGCGAGCGCGAAGACCGCGTCCATGTCGTGCTCCACCAGCAGGATCGGCGCCTCGTGCCGCAACACATCCAGAAAGCGGGTGAGCGACTTCGAACCCTCTGGCCCCATGCCCGCCATCGGCTCGTCGAGCAGGAAGGCCTTTGCCTGAAGCGCCAGTGCCATGGCGATCTCGAGTTGCCGGCGCTCACCATGGGAAAGTTCGCCCGCGGGCACGCGTGCCCGTTCCGCAAGGCTCACACGCTCCAGCATGGCCATGGCTGTATCAATGAGCGAAGCATCCCACATCACCGGTTTGAAGAAGCGGAAGCTTGAACCTTCCCTCGCCTGCACCGCCAACATGACGTTGCGGAGCGCGGAAAATTCCGGCGCCAGCGATGAGACCTGGAAGGTGCGACCGAGGCCGAAGCGCGCACGCTCGGCAACCGAGAGACCGCCGATATCCTGACCGGCAAAACGGATCGTGCCGGCATCCTGACGCAGCGTGCCGCAGATCTGGTGGATGAGGGTGGACTTGCCCGCGCCGTTCGGGCCGATCAGCGCATGAATCTCGCCGGGGCGAAGATCAAGCGACACGCCATCGGTCGCCCTCAACGCGCCGAAGCTTTTGACGAGGCCGGAAATTTCAAGAACCGGATCAGCCATGACTTCAACCATGCTTGGCCCTCCCGGCCAGCAACCCCAGCAAGCCGCCGCGGGCAAACAGCACGACGCCGAGCAGGATCAGCCCAAGGAAGAACTGCCAGCGCTCGGTGACGCCGCCCAGCGCATACTCGAAGATGACATAGAGCATGGCGCCGGCGACCGGACCGAACAAGCGGCCGACGCCGCCGAGGATGATCAGAACGATCAACTCGCCCGACATGTGCCAGGACAGC
The DNA here is from genome assembly GCF_001005825.1 of Rhizobium sp. LC145. Classification (GTDB taxonomy): domain Bacteria; phylum Pseudomonadota; class Alphaproteobacteria; order Rhizobiales; family Rhizobiaceae; genus Neorhizobium. The sequence continues at coordinate 89,242 of NZ_LBHV01000003.1, read as the reverse complement.
ATGGAGGGGCTGACGAAGCGGTTGAGATCGGCAAATAGCGCGCCGGCAAGCCCGGTGATCCCCGCCGAGATCGCGAAAGCCGTCAGCCGGATGCGGAAGGGGGCGATGCCGACGGTCGCCACCCGCACCTCGTTCTGCCGCGCAGCCTGGAGAGCCGAACCGAAGCGCGAGCCCCGGATCAGCGAAAAGAGGCCGAGCGCGACCAGGAGGGTCACGTAGCAGATCAGGAAGAAGTTCAGCGGCCGCATGGTGTTGATGCCCGCAAACTGGTTGCGGACGAGGATGGACAGCCCGTCCTCCCCGCCATAGGCCGGCCAGGAGATCGCGAAATAATAGACCATCTGGGCGAAGGCGAGCGTGATCATGATGAAATAGACGCCGGATGTGCGAAGGCTGATCGCGCCGATCACCAACCCGACAAAGCTCGCAGCGAGAACCGCCACAAGCCAGATCACCGGCATCTGATTGGTACCGGACAAGCCGAGGAGCAATGGATCGCCCGAAAAGCCATGGGTCGCCAGAATGCCCGCCGCATAGCCGCCGATGCCGAAGAAAGCCGCGTGGCCGAAGGATACGAGACCGCCCAAACCCAGCGCCAGATTGAGGCCAGTCGCGGCGAGCGCCAGGATGGCGATGCGAGTAGCGAGCGTGATGTAGAACTGCTCACCAGAAGCATAGGCGGCGAGTGGCACCGCCAGCAGAAGCGCAGCCAGAATCAAGTTGATGAGGTTTTCGCGTGATATCATCATGGCCTCACGCATGCGCCGCCGGGAAGAGGCCGCGCGGCTTCACCGCCAGGATCAAGGCCATCACGATATAGATGAGCATGGAAGCTGCCGCGCCGCCGATCATGCCCGCCTGCGCCGGCGGCACGAAAAGCGCCAGCAGTTGCGGCAGCAGGAATCGGCCCATCGTATCGGTGACGCCGACCAGCAGCGCGCCGAAAAGCGCTCCCTTGATCGACCCGATGCCGCCGATGACGATCACCACGAAGGCGAGGATGAGCACAGGCTCGCCCATGCCCACCTGCACGGATTGCAGCGCGCCGACCATGGCGCCGGCAAGGCCCGCAAGCGCCGCCCCGAGCGCGAAGACCACCGTGTAAAGAGTGCGGATGTCGACGCCGAGCGCGCCGATCATCTCCCGATCGCTTTCGCCGGCGCGGATACGCATCCCGAGACGCGTCCTCGAGATCAGCACGTAGAGCCCGAAGGCGACCAGCGCCCCGGCAGCGATGATCGCCAGGCGATAGACCGGATACTGCAACCCACCCGGCAACATGACGGCGCCGCCTAGAATGGGCGGAATATCGAGATAGAGCGGGAAGGAGCCGAAGAGCCAGCGTGTCCCTTCGGAAAAAATCAGGATCAAGGCGAAGGTGGCAAGCACCTGATCCAGGTGGTCGCGGTCGTAGAGCCTGCGGATGACGAGAAGTTCGACGAGCGCGCCGGCAGCGGCAGCGGCAATCAGGCTCGCGACGAGACCGATCCAGAAGGAGCCGGTCGCGGCCGCCACCGCGGCGCAGGCGAAAGCGCCGACCATGTAGAGCGAGCCGTGTGCAAGATTGATCAGGCCCATGACGCCGAAGATCAGCGTCAGCCCGGCCGCCATGAGAAACAACATGACGCCGAGCTGAAGGCCGTTCAGCAACTGCTCGAGAGCAAGTGCAAGGGTCACAACCAACCCTTACATCTTGCAGTCTTTGGCATAGGCATCGCCATGATCGGTGAAGATCTTCTCCACCGTCTTGTTGGTGAGCACATCGCCATCCTTCACCACTTCCGTGACATAGATATCCTGGATCGGATGCTGGTTGGTGTTGAACTTGAAGTTTCCGCGCGGCGACTGGATGTCGGCCTTCAGAAGTTCGGCGCGAAACGCATCGGTATCCTTGACGTCCGCCTTGCCAGCCGCCGACAGGATGAGTTGGGCGGCGTCATAGGCCTGGACGGCATAGATCGACGGCAGGCGGTTATATTCCTTCTGGAAATCCGTCAGGAACTTCTTGCTCGCCGGATTGTCGAAGTCCGGAGCCCACTGGCCGGATGCCTTGACGCCCAGCGCCGCATCGCCGATCGCCGGCAGCACGTCCTGGCTGAAGGAGAAGCCCGGGCCCATGACCGGAATATCGACGCCCGATTGGGCGAACTGCTTCATGAAGGCGATGCCCATGCCGCCGGGCAGAAAGATGAAGATGCCGTCGGCGCCGGAAGCGCGCATCTGGGCAATTTCTGCAGCATAGTCCGTCTGACCGACCTGCGTATAGACTTCCGCCGCGACCTCGCCCTTATAGTAACGCTTGAAGCCGGTGAGCGAATCCTTACCCGCAGGATAGTTCGGCGCCATGATGAACATCTTCTTGTAGCCCTTGTTGGCGTATTCGCCCATGGCCTCGTGAAGATTGTCGTTCTGGTAGGCGGCGTTGAAATAAAGCGGGTTGCACTTCTCGCCGGCAAGTGCGGCCGGTGCGGCATTGGTGGAGACGTAGAGCTTGCCCTGGGCCACCGCGCTCGGAGCCACGGCCATCAGAAGATTTGACCAAACGATGCCGGTCAAGATGTCCACCTCGTCGCTCTGGATCATCTTATCGGCGATCTGCACGGCCAGTTCCGGCTTCTGCGCATCGTCCTCGGTGACGACCTCGATCTCCTTGTTTCCGGAATTCTTGATCGCCAGCATGAAACCGTCACGGGTATCGATGCCGAGCCCGGCGCCGCCACCTGAAAGCGTGGTGATCATGCCGATCTTCAGCGGTTCGGCCATGGCAAGGCCGGAGACCCCAAGGCTCAAGGCCAGCGTGGCCGCAGCAAGACTTTTATTCATTTTATGGCTCCCAGTTGTTTTATTGTTCCCATAATTCACACTCGCTGCGAAACTTCCACCATCTCGATACGGCGAAGATGTTTTTATTCTCAGGCTTTCAGGCTCTCGCGGCCTGTTTCAGCCGAAACCGCTGGATCTTTCCCGACTCCGTCTTGGGCAATGTATCGGTGAAGACGATCGAACGCGGATATTTATAGGGTGCGATCACGCTCTTCACGTGTTCCTGCAGAAGTTTCGCCAGCGCGTCGCAGGCAGCGGAGGGATCGGCCAATACCACATGCGCCTGAACGATCGTGCCCCTTTCGGCGTCCGGCGCCCCGATCACCGCACATTCCAGTACGGCCTCGTGCTTGAGAAGTGCTGCCTCCACCTCCGGACCGGCGATATTGTAACCGGCCGAAACGATCATGTCGTCGGAGCGGGCAGCGAAATGGAAATAGCCGTCCTCGTCCTGGGCGAAGGAATCGCCGGTCAGGTTCCAGCCGTCGCAGACATAATCCTTCTGCCGCTCGTCGGCGAGATAGCGGCAGCCGATCGGTCCTCTGACGGCAAGCCGCCCTATAGTGCCGACCGGTACCTCATTCATGTCGTCATCGACTATCTTCGCCTCAAAGCCCTTGATCGGTCTGCCGGTGCAGGCGGGTTTCGCGTCGCCGAGATGGTTGGAGATGAAGATGTGCAGCATCTCAGTGGAACCGATGCCATCGAGGATCGGCTTGCCGGTCTTGCGCGTCCATTCCTCGAAGACAGGTGCCGGCAAGGTCTCTCCGGCGGAGACGGCGATCCGGAGCGAAGAGAGATCGGCGCCCTGGTCGAGTGCGGCGAGCATGGCGCGATAGGCGGTCGGTGCGGTGAAGCTGATCGTCGCCTTGTAGGTCTCGATGATCTCGATCATCTTCGGGGGCGTCGCCTGCTCCAGGAGGGTGGCGGCCGCGCCAAAGCGCAAGGGAAAGATCGCCAGCCCTCCGAGCCCGAAGGTGAAGGCAAGCGGTGGCGAGCCAACGAAGACATCGTCCGGCGTGACGTTCAGCACTTCCTTGGCATAGGCATCCGCGATGATTAGAATATCGCGATGGAAATGCATGGTGGCCTTCGGCACTCCCGTGGAGCCGGAGGTGAAGCCGAGCAGCGCCACGTCGTCCCGGCCGGTGTTCACCGCATCGAAGCGGACCGGCTTGTTCAGCGCGGCACGGTCGAGCTCAGCGTCATGATTGGCGGTTCCGTCAAAGCCGATGACTTGCTTCAGGAAGGCGCTTTCCTTGGCGGTCGCCACCAGTTCGTCCATCAGCCGCGTATCGCAAAGCGCCATGGAGACTTCGGCCTTGTCGATGATCTTGGTCAATTCCCCGGCGCGCAGCATGGGCATCGTGTTGACCACCACCGCGCCGGCCTTGGTCGCGGCGAGCCAGCAGGCGACCATGGCGGGATTATTGGCCGAACGGATGAGCACGCGGTTTCCGGGCTTCAGGCCGTAATCCTCGACAAGCGCCCGCGCGATGCGGCTCGTCCAGTCGGAAAGCTCCTTGTAGGTGCGGCGGCGACCATTGCCGATCAGCGCCGTATGGTCCCCGAAACCTCGCTCGACCATTCGATCGGTGAGCTCGACTGCGGCATTCAGCCATTCGGGATAGTCGAAGCCATCGAGCTTGAGTTCAGGCCACTGATCCGCCGGCGGAAGATTGTCGCGCGCAAATGAATCCAGATGGCCTGTCGGTCCCAGCATCGTCCATGTTCCCACTCGTTCTGGTGCGGTCGGCTGGCGGGAGGCTTTGCCTCCTCGGGTCCGATCGCGCGCGGCTTTTCGCCTTTTTGATGAGAATTGCACCGCCTTCAGCGTCTGGCAAGAGAGAAATTTTAAGTTTGTAATAATTTTCGAAGCGGCGGTTTTCAGCACTTCGCGCCTTCCGTCGAGCGTGCTGCGGTGCCAGTATGCCTGCGGAAGAAGACGAGGAGCATCAAGCATGCGCCACCGCATAACCGACTGGAACGATGCCTATGCCAACGGTCCGAACATCCCCGGTGGGGAGCGCTGGCCGGGGCTCTGGGTCGAGCCCGCGCGGCATTATCGCGACGTGCTGATGGATACCGGGCGGGCCAGGCTCGACATCGCCTACGGCCCAGGAGAGCGCAACCGCCTCGACCTCTTCCTTCCAGTCGGCGATCCCGTCGGCCTCGTCGTCTTCGTGCATGGCGGTTTCTGGCTGAGGCTCGACCGGGGCTATCTATCTCATCTGGCGCGCGGGCCGGTGGAACATGGTTATGCGGTCGCGATGCCTTCCTATGCGCTCTGTCCGGATATCCGCATTTCCGGCATCACCGCCGAAATCGGCGCCGCGATTTCCGAGGCTTCGGCCATCGTGGGCGGGCCGATCCGCCTCATCGGCCATTCGGCGGGCGGACAGCTGGTGACGCGGATGATATCGACGACCTCGCCGCTCGCCGAGCCGGTACTGGAACGCATCGTCAAGACGGTTTCGCTATCGGGCCTGCATGATCTGAGGCCCCTGATACACACCGGCATGAACAAGAGCCTGAGGATCGACCGGCAGGAAGCCTGGCGGGAAAGCCCGGCGCTTCTCGAGCCGCTGTCCGGCGTCCGGCTCACCTGCTGGGTCGGCGGCGCCGAGCGCTCGGAGTTCATCCGACAAAGCGCGCTTCTTGCCAACATCTGGAAAGGACTGGGTGCCGAGACGGATTACGTCGAGGAGCCCGATAAGCATCACTTCACCATCGTCGACGGCCTGGCCGACCCGCGCCACCCGATGGTGGGCGCCCTGCTATCCTGAAGTGCCTCAAAGCGAAGCGGCGGCGCGGGCGGCCTGGTCGTAATGGCCGGAGAGCGCCCTGAGCCGGGCGGCGACTTCCGAAAGGCTCTCGGCGGAGACCTCGGTCGCGAGCACCGAGCGGACGAGCAATGCCTCACGCAATGATTTGTATCGGGCGCAAGCGTCGGCGCCCGCCTCCGTGACACTGACCAGCTTTTCCTTGCCGCGCCGGCCGGACTTGATGAGCTTCAGGCGCTCGAGCTTTTTCAGGGCGTAGGTCACGACATGGGTGTCCTCGATATTCAGCACGAGGCAAATATCGGCGAGCGTCTTGGGTTTGTTGCGGCTGTTGATATTGTGGAGCACGAGGATATCCACCGGAGAGAGGTCCGGCACGCCGGAGGCGGCCATGCACCGCACCATCCAGCGGCTGAAGGCATGGTTCAACATGATAAGCCCGAACTCGATCTCGGAAAGAGCCGGCAATGCGCCGCTCGCCAGATGTCCCGAGGACACGATCGGCCCGAACTGATCCTTTGGTGACATGACTCTCCTCCCGGAAAAACGAGGGCGCCGCGGGCTTTCGGCCGCGGCGCCTCAAAATCACATCTTGCTGTAAGCGTCCAGAATGGCCTTGCCCCCGTCGCCGGCCTTGGCGGCCCAATCCTCGGTGAGCTTGGCGCCGACTTCGGCAAGGCCGGTCTTCAGCTCCTCGCTCGGCGCGACCACCTGCATGCCGTTCTGCTTCAACGAATCCATATAGGCGGCTGTCTTTTCGACCCCGAGACCGAAGCCGCGCGTTTCCGCTGCGGCGGCAGCGTCGATGACGGCCTTCTGGACGGCCGGATCAAGCGCCTCGAAAGCTTCCTTGTTCACGAAGACGACATTCTTCGGAATCCAGGCCTGAGTGTCGTAGTAATGGGTCAGCGACTCCCAGATTTTCGAGTCGACTCCGGTCGCGCTCGACGTCATCAGGCCGTCCACGACACCCGTTGCCAGCGCCTGAGGCAACTCGGCTGCCTGGATTGTCACGGGCTGGGCGTTGACGAGTTCGGCGATGCGTGCGGTGCCGACATTATAGGCACGCCACTTGAGACCGGCGAGATCGTCGACCGAGTTCAGCTCCTTCTTGGTGAAGATGCCCTGCGGCGGCCAAGGGGTCGCATAAAGGAGCTTCAGGCCCTGCTCGTCGAGCGCCTTTTCAATCGCCGGCTTGGAGGCCTCCCAAAGCTTCTTCGACTGCTCGAAGCTGGTGGCGAGGAACGGCACGACATCGATGCCGAAAACCGGGTTCTCGTTCTCGTGCAGCGAGATCAGCACTTCGCCGGCCTGAGCCTGGCCGGTCTGCACCGCGCGCTTGATATCGGGCGCCTTGAAGAGCGAGGCATTCGGATGGACGGCGATCTTCAATGCGCCGTTGGTGGCCGCATCCACGTCCGAGGCGAACTGGCTGAGGTTCTGGACATGGTAGTTCGCCGGCGGATAGGCCGAGGGCAGGACCCAGGTGGTCTGCGCCAGTGCGGAGCCTGCGGCGGCGAAGATCGCCGCGGTGACAAGCCCCGTTCGAACGAGGCTGGAAATCATCGGTTTCATCTCATTCCCCTTTTTGCAAGTTAACCCGGGAAGGCCATTTTCGGCAGAACCATCACGATATCCGGGAAGACCGTGATGATGGCGACCGTCGCCACAAGCAGGAAGAAGAAGGGCAGCGAGGCGCGCGCGACCGTCAGGCTATCACGCCCGCTCATCGTCTGCAGGACGAAGAGGTTAAAGCCGACCGGCGGCGATACCTCGGCCATCTCGACGATCAGCACCAGAAAGATGCCGAACCAGATGAGATCGAAGCCCGCCTGCTGGATCATCGGCAGCACCACCACCGTCGTCAGCACGATCATCGACAGGCCATCGAGGGCGGCACCCAGCAGGATATACATGACCGTCAGCACGGCGATCAGTGCATAGGGGCTGAGATCGAAACTCTCCACCCAGGAGGCGAGAGCGTTCGGAATGCCGGTATAGCCCATGGCGATCGACATGAAGCCCGCGCCCGTCAGGATCAGCATGATCATGCAGGTGAGCCGGGTCGCGCCCATGACGCTGTCCCAGAAGGATTTCCAGGTCAGCGAACGGGACCATGCGGCGATCGCCAGCGATCCCAGCACGCCCCAGGCGGCGCATTCGGTTGCCGTCGCCCAACCGAGCAGCAGGGTTGCGAAGACCAAGGCAATGAGAAGGGCCACCGGGATGAGGTTTGCGGACTCCTTCAGCTTCTCTCTGAAGCTCATCTTCGGCGGCGCGGGCGGCGTCTTGTCCGGGTTCATGAGCGACCAGACGGCGATATAGCCGGAATAGAGCGCCATCACGATCAAGCTCGGCAGGAAGCCCGCAAGGAATATCTGGATGATCGAGACGTTCGCCGCAACGGCATAGACGACCATGGTGATCGACGGCGGAATGAGGATGCCGAGCGTGCCGGCACCGGCGAGCGAGCCGAGGCTCACCATCTCGTCATAGCCGCGCTTCTTCAATTCCGGCAGGGCGATCTTGGCGATCATCGCGGTCGTGGCCGCCGAGGAGCCGGAGATCGAGCCGAACAGGCCGCAACCCAGCACGTTCACATGCATCAGCCGGCCCGGCAGCCAGCCGAGCCAGGGCGACAGGCCGCGGAACATCTCTTCCGAAAGCCGCGTCCGAAACAGGATTTCGCCCATCCAGATGAACAGGGGAAGAGCTGCCAGCGACCAGGAGGCGCTGCCGCTCCAGGAATTGGTGGCAAGCACCGCGCCGATCGGAATGCCCTGCACGAAGAGCATGGCGATCCAGCCGCAGATCAGGAGCGCAATGCCTATCCAGACACCGCCCGTCAGCAGCGCCAGCAGGGCAAACAGAACGATGCCCGCGATTTCAACGAGTTCCAGCGTTCCCATCGATCATGCCCCGCTCTGGATGGCGCGTTCGATGACTTCCTCGGCGGTTTCCGGCGCCGGTTTCTCATATCGCGGCATGCCGCCGAAAAGCACATGCACAAGCTCATCCACGAAGGCGATCGCCAGGATGACAAGCCCTCCACAGAAGCCGAGCTGAGGGATCCACAAGGGAACCGCGATGACACCCTGGGACAGATCGTTGAAGCGGAACGAGGTCCGCGTCATGTCGACCGCGTACCAGGCGAAATAGATGACGGCCGCGGTGCCGATCGCCAGCGCGACCACTTCCATGACTTGCCGCATGGGCCCTTTGATCCGCTCGATCAGCAGACCGACCCGGATCATCTCGCCGGATCGGAACGTATGCGCAAGGCCGAGGAAGGCGGTTGCCGCCATGCACCAGGAGGCGAAATCATCACCCGCCGGCACGTCGATCCCGAGCGGACGCCCGGCCGAAAGCGCCAGCATGATGAGAAAGATCGCAATCAGGAAAAGCCCGGCCAGCCAGCCGGAGACGAGATAGAGGCCGTCGAGCGACTTTCGGAGCCATTCCGGCAGGACGCTGTGACGCGGATCAACGGAGGACATGCGACGTCCTCCCGGCACATGCACGGCATAAGATCATGATCGGCTCCCCTCGGTTGCCGTTGTCAGGCAGGCTCTTTACGGCCTTTTGCCCTTTCGACAGGCATGATGCTTCAATGGGCATTTTCCTGTCAACTAAACATTGACGTTTTATCGACGAACTGTTTTCGTTGCCAAAACGGTTTCCAATAAGAGGCGGAACATGAGCAGCGGCAAATGGGATTTCTGGATCGATCGCGGCGGCACCTTTACCGATGTCGTCGGACGCAAGCCGGATGGATCGCTCACCGCGCACAAGGTGCTTTCCGAAAATCCCGAAGCCTATCGGGATGCCGCCGTGCATGGCATCCGCGAACTGCTCGACATACCCGCGGGCGCGCCGATCCCATCCGAACTCATCGGCGCGGTGAAGATGGGCACCACCGTCGCCACCAATGCGTTGCTCGAGCGCAAGGGCGAACGGACGCTGCTCGTGACTACCCGCGGCTTCCGCGATGCGCTGGCTATCGGCTATCAGGCGCGCGCCGATATCTTCGCCAAGAAGATCATCAAACCGGAACTACTCTATTCCGCTGTCGTCGAGGTAGACGAGCGCATGCGCGCCGACGGCACGGTGGAAGCCGCCCCTGAGGAGGCGGCAATCCGCAAGGAGTTGCAACAGCAGTTCGACGCCGGCCTTCGCGCGGTCGCCATCGTCTTCATACATGCCTACCGCTACCCGGCTCATGAACAGCTCGTCGCCCGCATCGCCCGCGAGATCGGCTATACCCAGGTCTCCGTCAGTCATGAGGTTTCGCCGCTCATCAAACTGGTCGGCCGGGGCGATACGACGGTTGTCGACGCCTATCTCTCATCGATACTGCGGCGCTACGTCGACCAGGTGGCGGGCGAACTCGGTGCCGACGAAGAGAACGGCCCGCAACTGATGTTCATGCAATCCTCGGGCGGGCTTACCGCCGCGCGCCTCTTCCAGGGCAAGGATGCGATCCTCTCGGGTCCGGCCGGCGGCGTGGTCGGCGCTGTCGAAACCTCCCGACTTGCCGGCTTCGAACGCATGATCGGCTTCGACATGGGCGGCACGTCGACGGATGTCTCCCATTACGACGGCGAGCTAGAGCGGTCCTTCGAAACGGAAGTCGCCGGCGTGCGCATGCGCGCGCCGATGATGTCGATCCATACGGTCGCAGCCGGCGGCGGCTCGATCCTGCATTTCGAAAATGGCCGCTTCCGCGTCGGGCCTGACTCGGCGGGCGCCAATCCGGGGCCGAAGGCCTATCGTCGCGGCGGGCCGCTCACCGTCACCGACGCCAACGTCATGCTCGGCAAGCTCTCGCCGGAGCTCTTTCCGTCGATTTTCGGTCCGAACCGCGACCAGCCGCTCGATGCGGACGCAGTACGGGCCGCCTTCGAGGAGATGGCGAAGGTGATCGGCGACGGCCGCACGCCGGAAGAGGTGGCCGACGGTTTTCTCGCCATCGCTGTGGAGAACATGGCCAACGCGGTGAAGAAGATCAGCGTGCAGCGCGGCTACGACGTGACCCAATATGTGCTCACCTCCTTTGGCGGCGCCGGTGGCCAGCATGCCTGCCTGACGGCCGATGCGCTCGGCATATCGACCGTGCTGATCCATCCGTTCTCAGGCATTCTTTCAGCTTATGGCATGGGGCTCGCCGATATCCGCGCCACCCGCCAGCGCACCATCTCCGAAGGACTGGCGGAAGCACTCGAAACGCTTGTCCCGATCCGCGAGGAACTTACCGCCAGCGTTCTGGTAGAGATGACAAGCCAAGGCGTTTCCGAAGCCGATACCGACGTTCTGCACCGGGCGCATCTGCGCTATCAGGGCACGGACACGACCCTGCCCGTCACCTTGAGCAGCCCCGCCGAAATGACCGCAGCCTTCGAGACTGCGCATAGAAAGCAGTTCGGCTTCATATTCGAGAACCGCGAGATCATCTTCGAGGCTTACGAAGTCGAGGCGATCGGCGGCGGCGCCGATTCCGCCGAGCCGGAATTCCCGCTCGAAACGTCGGCACCGGCCGCAGCGGAGGAGACGAAATTCTTCTCCGGCGGCGCGTGGCGCGAAGCGCCGGTCTACAAGCGAAGCGGCATCAAGCCCGGTGCCCGCGCGAGCGGGCCATGCCTCATCATCGAACCGCACCAGACGATCGTGGTGGAGGACGGCTGGGCCTTCGAGATCACCAGGCTCAATCATGTCGTGCTGAACCGCGTGGCGGCGCTTTCCCGCGCCAAGCCGATCGGTACAGAGGCCGATCCGGTGCTGCTGGAGGTCTTCAACAATCTCTTCATGTCGATCGCCGAGCAGATGGGCGTGACGCTGCAGAACACCGCCTCCTCGGTCAACATCAAGGAACGGCTCGATTTCTCCTGCGCGGTCTTTGACGCCAGTGGCGCGCTGGTGGCGAACGCGCCGCATATGCCGGTGCATCTCGGCTCCATGGACCGTTCGGTGGAGACGGTCATCGCCGCCAATAAGGGCAGGATTCGCCCCGGCGATGTCTTCGCGCTGAATGCGCCCTACAACGGCGGCACGCATCTGCCGGATATTACCGTCGTGACGCCAGTGTTCGATGGTGGGGGCAAGGACATCCTCTTCTACGTCGCCTCGCGTGGCCACCATGCGGATGTCGGCGGTACTGCACCGGGCTCGATGACCCCGCTCGCCACGACAGTGGATGAAGAGGGCGTGCTCTTCGACAACGTGCTGCTCGTGGACCAAGGCCGTTTCGACGAGGCGAGCATCACGAAACTCCTTTCCGAGCATCCCTACCCGGCCCGCAACGTCGCCCAGAACGTCGCGGACTTGCGCGCCCAGATCGCCGCCAACGAGAAGGGCGTATACGAGATGCGCAAGATGATAGCGCAATTCGGCCTCGACGTGGTGCAGGCCTATATGGGGCATGTGCAGGATAATGCGGAAGAGAGCGTCCGTCGCGTCATCGAGAAACTGAGCGATGCGGAGTTTTCCTACTCCACTGACCAAGGCAGCACGATCAAGGTCAAGATCAGCGTTGATCGCGAAAGGCGCGAGGCTACCGTCGATTTCACCGGCACGAGCCCGCAGCAGAAGAACAACTTCAATGCGCCGGAACCCGTCACACGCGCCGCCGTGCTCTATGTCTTCCGCGTCATGGTGGAAAGCTCGATTCCCATGAACGCCGGTTGCCTGAGACCTATCCGCATCATCGTGCCTGAAGGATCGATGCTGAAGCCGCAATATCCGGCCGCCGTCGTCGCCGGGAATGTGGAGACCAGCCAGCATGTGACCAATGCACTGTTCGGCGCGCTCGGCTCTCTGGCCGCCAGCCAGGGAACCATGAACAATCTGACCTTCGGCAACGAGATCTACCAGTATTACGAAACGCTGTGCTCGGGCTCGCCGGCCGGCCAATTCAACGACGGGACGGGGTTTGCCGGCACGGATGCCGTGCACGTTCACATGACCAATTCGCGCCTCACCGATCCGGAAATTCTCGAGACGCGCTACCCAGTGCTGCTGGAAGATTTCCATATCCGGGAAAATTCGGGCGGCAGGGGGGAATTCGCCGCCGGCAACGGCACGAAACGCACGATCCGCTTTCTGGAAAGGATGGATTGCGCCATTCTTTCCTCACACCGGACGATCCGCCCGCACGGGCTGGCGGGCGGCGAAGCAGGAGAGCTGGGCCGGACCACCGTGCGGCGCCTCGACGGTACGTTCGAAGAGCTCGGCGGCTGCGCCCAGACCGTCATCGAAGCGGGCGAGGCTGTTACAGTCCAGACGCCGACGGCAGGGGGCTATGGCAAAATCGCTTGATCTGCCGTAACCGGAAGGCATGAAACAGGTTGCGATCATCGGCGGAGGCCCGGCGGGACTGATGGCGGCGGAGGTGCTTTCCGCCGCCGGCCTCGGCGTCACCGTTTACGAGGCGATGCCGACCTTCGGGCGGAAATTCCTGCTCGCGGGAAAATCCGGGCTCAACATCACGCATTCGGAAGAGTTCTTGAAATTCGCCGAGCGCTTCGGCAAGGCTTCTGAGCGTCTGCGGCCCTCCCTCGAGGCATTTACCCCAAGCGACGTGCGGGAATGGGCCGCCGGCCTCGGCACGGAAACCTTCGTCGGCACGTCCGGCCGCGTCTTTCCGAAAGCCATGAAGGCTTCGCCGCTGCTGCGGGCATGGCTGAAGCGGCTGGAGGCCCAGGGCGTGGCGCTGAAAACCCGTCATCGCTGGGTCGGTTTCGACGGAAACAGCTATCGTTTCGAGACGCCGGGCGGTGAGATCACCATGCGACCGGATGCGACGCTTCTCGCGCTCGGCGGCGCGAGCTGGCCGAAGCTGGGCTCGGATGCCGCCTGGGTAGGCCGGCTCCGGGAAAAGGATATTGCGGTCCGCGATCTCGAGCCCGCCAATTGCGGCTTCGATGTCGCCTGGAGCGAGACGTTCCGGGAACGATTTGCCGGCGAACCGCTGAAATCCGTCGCCGCAACTTCGAATGCGGGCACCTTTCAGGGCGAATTCGTGATCTCGAGGCATGGCGTCGAGGGAAGCCTGGTCTACGCCCATTCGGCGGCGCTGCGCGATTGCCTTTCGGAGCGAGGTCAGGCCTCGCTCCTTCTCGACCTGATGCCAGGGCGCACCGTCGAGCGCATTCAACGCGATCTCGCGCGGCAGGATACCAAGGCGAGCTTTTCCAACCGGCTGCGCAAGCGGACGGGGCTGGAAGGCGTGAAGGCCGCTCTTCTGCGCGAGCTTGTGTCCGATGCCAATCGCATGCCCCCGGAAGAACTCGCGAAACTCATCAAGGCTCTGCCGATCCCACTCCTTCGCCCCCGTCCGATCGCGGAAGCCATTTCGTCTGCCGGTGGCGTGGCCTGGAGCGAAATTGACGAAAACTACATGCTGAAAGCCATGCCCGGCCTCTTTGCCGCCGGCGAGATGCTGGATTGGGAGGCGCCGACCGGCGGCTATCTGCTCACCGCCTGTTTCGCCACCGGGCGTGCGGCGGCGCGCGGAATAGCGGCATGGCTCGCACGACGGTGATAGGCGGCCACATTGACATCGGCTGTATCCGGCTGCGACACAGGCGGCCATGTTCCTGATCTCGAAAATCTTCTGGCTCGTCGCCCAGCCGCTCTCGATCGCATTCCTGCTTGCCGTTCTTGCCGCCCTTCTCGGCTTTTTCGGCTGGCGTAAATTCTCCGGCGCCGCATCGCTGCTGGCAGCACTCGTGCTCTTCGTGACACTCTATACGACCAGCGGGGCGGTCGCCCTTCAGGTTCTGGAAAACCGCTTTGCAAAGCCATCCGCCGATCCCGCCGAGCTTTCCTGCATCATTGTGCTCGGCGGAGCGCTCGAAAACGAGGTGACAACCTCCCGCGGCGGCACGGAATTCAACCAGGCCGCCGATCGTTACGTCGAGACATTGCGGCTTGCGCTCAAATATCCGCAGGCCCGTATCCTGGTTTCGGGCGGCGACGGATCGCTCAGCGGCGAGTACGAGGGTGAATCGGAAGCCTCTGAACGCTTCTTCGCCGCCTTCGGCATCTCGCCCGACCGGCTCGTCAAGGAGAACGCGTCGCGCACGACCTACGAGAACACGCGACAGACCTCGGAACTGCTGGCGCGGGAGGACTTGAGCGATTGCCTGCTCGTGACCTCCGCCTTCCATATGCCGCGGGCGATGGGTCTCTTCCGCAAGGCGGGCATATCGGTCACTCCCTGGCCGACCGATTACCGCACAAGCGGCATCGCGACGCTTTCGCCCGATTTCACCCAACCGACATCCAATGCGCAACTCACCGCGACCGCCATGCGCGAATGGATCGGACTTCTCGCCTATTACCTGACCGGCCGCATCGACCAGATCTTCCCGCGCTGAGGTCTCACTTCTTGGAGATGGTGACGAAGCGGCCGCCGCGAACACGAACGCGCATCACGCAGGGCTCCGTGTCGGTCCGGTCGCAAAAACGCGGGTGCATCTTCAACATGAAAACCATGTTGCCGAAATATTTGACGAAGTCGTAGCCGTAGATCCGGGCTGTGGCGATCATGAAGTAGCCGCCCTCCTTGGCCTGAAGATAGAAATTATAGGGGCAGCCGTCCTCATCGCAGGCAGAGCCTTTCGCGCCGTTGCAGGTGAGTTCGGCATGATTGGCCACCGCATCGATAATGCCATCGTTGTTGATGTCGAAGCGCCTGATGAAATCGGGGCCGAAATCGGCCGTCCCGCATTGCTGGCGGAAGTGATCCTTCTCGTAGATTTCCGGATCGCTCAGCAACTGCTGCTGGGCAAATGAGCTGGCAGGAACGAAGACGAGCGCGGCCAGGTACAGGGCGACGACCAAAAACTTCTTCACGGCGGTCATTCCTCGAAATTTCATCTGTTTAAAGCTGGCCGCCCCGGATGACGGGCATGGCTGGCGATGCGTATGCTACGGCCGCGCACTTGCGCGACGCTTGCTCGCGTTTGGAAGGGAGACTGAAATGTTCCTGCTGACGGTTCTCGATTATGCGGGGATTGCTGTCTTCGCCGCGACGGGCGCGCTCGCAGCTTCTCGAAAACAGCTCGATCTCATCGGCTTTCTGTTCTTCGCGGCCATGACCGGGCTCGGCGGCGGAACCGTGCGCGATCTTGTGCTCGGCTTAAATCCGGTATTCTGGGTGGACGATCCCACCCATATCCTCGTCTGTGTGCTGATAGGTATCCTCCTGTTCTTCACGGCCCATCGGGTAGAGTCACGCTATCGGCTGCTGATCTGGCTCGATGCCGTGGGGCTTGCCGCCTACAGCGTCATTGGCGCGGACAAAGGACTTGCCGCCACCGGCTCCACGACCATCGCCATTATCATGGGAGCGCTCACCGCGACTTTCGGCGGCATCATGCGCGATCTCATTGCCCACGAGCCTTCCGTGCTGCTTCGGCCGGAAATCTATATCACCGCGGCGCTTGCCGGCGCATGCGGCTTCACAGCCGGCCAGGCGCTTGGCCTACCGGAATATCTAAGCTTGGCGCTGGGAGTCACGGTCGCATTCGGGCTACGCGGCGGCGCGATCCACTACGGCTGGACCTTGCCGCGCTACAAGCCGCGGCCCGGAAGACTTCCGGAGGATTCATTGAAGAACCGGGATAGGTAAGGACCGTCAGGCCCTTTTTTCCCTCAGGCGGATGATGACGTCCACATGGGCTATTTCCATGCCCTCGGGAGCCTCAGGCAGATTTCCGATCGCGATATTGCTGACGGGAATATCGAGCACCTCGTTTCGGCCCTCCACGAAGAAATGGTGGTGATCGGAAACATTGGTGTCGAAATAGGTCTTGGCGCTCTCGACGGCGAGCACTCTGATCATACCGGCTTCGGTAAACTGATGCAGCGTGTTGTAGACCGTCGCCAGCGAAACCGGAACGCCGGCCGATTGAGCCTCCTCATGGAGCTCCTCGACCGTCAGGTGGCGGTCTCCCTTCGCGAACAGGAGATCGGCAAGCGCTACGCGCTGACGCGTCGGACGCAGCCCGCAATCGCGCAGTCTCGTCTCGATGTCGGTGGCGGCTTCTGCCATAGTGCCGGTGAGCTCCTGAATCCCGAGGGTTACGTTGTATCTTGACTTTCGGATATAACTTTTACGGCAGGCGCTTTCAATAGTTCGCAAGGGGCAGCTCGGGCCGGCGGCGGCTAAAAACGCGTTATTTGGGCACTTTGCCTCTGGTTTGCATCGATGGCTTCCTATATGCGGACCTGAGTGGGCAAGGTCTCCGCCCCGCCCTTCGGGTGGAGCCTGGCTATCGTCGAGCTTCATTTTCTGCCGATCTTGCTCTAAAGCTTCGGGGCGACGGCAAGAGGGGGTACAGGAAATTTAATGGAAACCAGACAGTCCAGCTTCACCTACGAAGAACTCCTCGCCTGTGCACATGGCGAACTGTTCGGACCTGGCAATGCGCAGTTGCCCCTGCCGCCCATGCTGATGGTACACCGAATCACGGATATATCGGAAACGGGCGGTGCCTTCGACAAGGGCTATCTTCGCGCCGAATACGACGTGCGTCCCGAAGACTGGTATTTCCCTTGCCATTTCGAAGGCAACCCGATCATGCCGGGCTGCCTTGGCCTGGACGGCATGTGGCAGTTGACCGGTTTCTTCCTCGGCTGGCTGGGTGAAGAAGGCCGCGGCATGGCGCTTTCGACCGGCGAAGTGAAGTTCAAGGGCATGGTCCGTCCGCATACGAAGCTGCTGGAATACGGCATCGACTTCAAGCGCGTCATGCGTGGTCGCCTGGTGCTGGGTACCGCCGACGGCTGGCTGAAGGCAGACGGCGAAACCATTTATCAGGCGACCGATCTTCGCGTGGGTCTGTCGAAAGACAAGGTGGCCTGACCGGCCCCTGTCCAACCGCAACAGTCAAAAGGTCCGAGAAATGAGACGGGTAGTTGTTACAGGTCTCGGTATCGTTTCCTCCATCGGAAGCGACGCCGCTGAAGTCACCGAATCCCTGCGCCACACGAAATCCGGCATTTCCTTCTCGCCGGATTTCGCCGAGCACGGCTTCAAGTGCCAGGTCTGGGGCAGGCCGACGCTCGATCCGACCGACCTGGTCGATCGACGCGCCATGCGCTTCCTGTCGCAAGGCGGCGCCTGGAACCATGTCGCCATGAAACAGGCGATCGCCGATTCCGGCCTGGAGGAGAAGGACTACAGCGAGAACGAGCGCACCGGCATCATCATGGGTTCGGGCGGGCCTTCCACCCGCACGCTGATCGAAGCTGCCGACATCACCATCAAGAACAACAGCCCGAAGCGGATCGGGCCCTTCGCCGTGCCGAAGGCCATGTCCTCGACGGCTTCGGCCACGCTCGCCACCTGGTTCAAGATCCACGGCGTCAATTATTCCATCTCCTCGGCCTGCTCCACCTCGGCCCATTGCATCGGCAATGCCGCTGAAATGATCCAATGGGGCAAGCAGGACGTGATGTTCGCCGGCGGACACGAGGACCTCGACTGGACCATGTCGAACCTCTTCGATGCCATGGGCGCCATGTCCACCAAGTACAACGACCAGGCGGAAAAGGCCTCTCGCGCCTATGACGTCGATCGGGACGGCTTCGTCATCGCCGGCGGCGCGGGCGTGCTCGTCCTCGAGGAACTGGAACATGCCAAGGCACGCGGCGCGAAGATCTACGCCGAAATCACCGGCTATGGCGCGACCTCGGACGGCTACGACATGGTAGCTCCGTCGGGCGAAGGCGCGGTGCGCTGCATGCGGCAGGCGCTTTCGACCGTCAAGGGCGAGATCGACTACATCAACACGCACGGCACCTCGACGCCGGTGGGTGACAGCAAGGAAATCGGCGCCATCCGCCAAGTTTTCGGGACCAAGGTTCCCCATATTCAATCGACAAAGTCGCTGACCGGCCATTCGCTCGGCGCGGCGGGCGTGCAGGAATCGATCTACGGCTTGCTGATGATGCAGGAGCGCTTCATCGGCGAAAGCGCCCATATCGAAAACCTCGATCCGGAATTCGACGGTGTCCCGATCGTCCGCAAGCGCATCGACGATGCCAAGATCGACACCATCCTCTCCAACTCCTTCGGCTTCGGCGGCACCAATGCCACCCTCGTCTTCCAGCGCTTCAATGGTTAACTCGATGACGGGACTTATGCAGGGCAAGCGCGGCCTCATCATGGGGGTCGCCAACAATCATTCCATCGCCTGGGGCATTTCGAAGGCCGTCGCCGCGCAGGGCGCAGAACTCGCCTTCACCTTTCAGGGCGAGGCGCTCGGCAAACGCGTGAAGCCGCTTGCCGCCGAACTGGGCTCGGATTTCGTCCTGCCCTGCGATGTCGAGGACATCGCGTCCGTCGATGCCACCTTCGCTTCCATCAAGGAGCGCTGGGGCAAGCTCGATTTTCTGGTGCACGCGATCGGCTTTTCGGACAAGAACGAGCTGAAGGGTCTCTACGCGGACACCACGCGCGCGAACTTCAGCCGGACCATGGTGATCTCCTGCTTCTCGTTCACGGAAGTCGCCAAGCGCGCCGCGGATCTGATGACGGATGGCGGGTCGATGCTGACCCTCACCTATGGCGGTTCGGTGCGGGTCATCCCGAACTATAACGTCATGGGCGTTGCCAAGGCGGCGCTCGAATCTTCGGTACGCTATCTGGCAGCCGATTACGGTCCGAACAATATCCGCGTCAACGCGATTTCCGCCGGTCCGGTCCGCACCCTCGCGGGCGCGGGCATTTCCGATGCGCGGGCCATGTACTCCTGGAACCAGAAGAACGCACCGCTGCGCCGCACGGCGACAATCGAGGATATCGGCGGCTCGGCGCTCTACCTTCTCTCCGGCCTATCGAATGGCGTGACCGGTGAAATCCACTATGTGGATGCGGGCTACAACATAACCTCGCTGCCGACGCTTGAGCGGCTGCGCCACGCCGACGCGGAATAAACCGGCGTGAGGAGATGCCCGCTTCGGCGGGCTTCCCGGTTCACAGGAGTGCAACATCTCGCACTTGGCGGCTTCGGCCGTTTTAGCCACCCTTGGCTCAACGCGTTTCAACGCTAAATGGAAACGCTGTGACAATGGAGTGTGGCGATGGTGACAAGTCCCGTATTGGAAAACCAGCGTCCGATAGCGACGGGAGCGATGATCGTCGCGCTGCGCGACGATGCCGACCTAGCGGACTGCGTCCGTATCATGGAGCGGCAGACGGAATCTGAGGTCAGCGTCAGCACATTCGGCGGGCAAGAAAACGCCGCCATCTCCGCGGACAAGGTGACGTTTTTCCCCGAATTGCAGACCGCCTTCATTCCTCGCGCAATTGCGGCGCGGCATGCATCCAGGATGATCGAGCTCGTCAACGAGGAAGCGATCCTCGAAGCCCGGCCGGAATTCTTCGTCTTCCTCCAGCAGCAGTACGTCGACAGTCAGGATTCGACATGGGGCATAGCGGCTGTCGGCGCACATGAGACCTCCCTTACCGGGGAAGGCATCAAGATCGCCGTTCTCGATACAGGAATCGATCTGAAGCATCCCGATTTTGCGGAGCGCACCATCGTCACGCAGAGCTTCG
Organism: Rhizobium sp. LC145; assembly: GCF_001005825.1. Taxonomy (GTDB): domain Bacteria; phylum Pseudomonadota; class Alphaproteobacteria; order Rhizobiales; family Rhizobiaceae; genus Neorhizobium. The sequence goes on along the minus strand of NZ_LBHV01000003.1, from coordinate 69,070 downwards.
TCGCCGGCGAAACGGTAAACGATCAGCAGGGCCACGGCACCCATTGCGCCGGAACAGCGGCAGGCAAGGCGGTCGATCCAGGCGTTCCCCGCTACGGTGTGGCGCCCGATGCGAGCCTCTTCGTCGGCAAGATCCTCAACAATCGAGGTTTCGGGACCGAAGGCGATATCATCAACGGAATGAACTGGGCGATCGGCCAGAAGTGCGAAGTCATCTCGATGTCTGTCGGCGGCCCGGTGAGGCCAGGTGAACGCCACAGTCTTCTCTACGAGCGGATCGGAAAGCTCGCGCTCAGAAATGGCAGCCTCATCGTCGCGGCTGCCGGCAACGAAAGCAACCGTAGCCTGGGCTTCATCGCCCCGGTCGCAAGCCCGGCCAATGCGCCAAGCATCCTCGCAGTCGGAGCGGTCGACGGAGCTCTCGACGTGGCATCGTTTTCCTCCGGCGGCGTCAATCCCGAGGGCGGCGAGGTCGATATCGCAGCTCCCGGCGTCGGCATCTTCTCGAGCGTTCCCCTTCCGCAGAAATACCGGACCCTGATGGGCACCAGCATGGCCTGCCCGCATGTTGCCGGCGTGGCGGCGCTCTGGGCGCAATCGGACCCGTCGCTGCGCGGCAGTGCGCTCTGGTCGGCCCTGCAGCAGAATGCAAAAGCTCTGGCCCTGGAAAGCCGCGACGTCGGTTCTGGCCTCGTGCAGGCGCCGAAGACACGGGGCGGCCAACGACAAGTTTGAATGCCTACCGCAGAGGGGCTATATTGGCATGGAGGCGAGCGTGGTTTCACGCCTCGTCGCATGAAATTCGGGCATCCTGATCACCCGATACGGGGCGGAAAGCCTATCGCCATGAAAAGCTTGTACTATTCCATCGTCGTCGACGAGACGCATCTCACGCAGACGAACTCGATCGCCGAGGCGGCAAGCGCCCGCGGCTTCGAGGTCAGGCAAGTCGTATCGGAGATCGGCGCGATCTTCGGCTGCGCCGATCAGGCAACGCTCGAGCGATTGCAGCAGATTCCCGGCGTCGAAGAGATACGGCCCTGCGAGGACTTCCAGCTTCCGACATTCGATCCTTCCACGCCGCAGTAGAGCTATCTCAGCCTCAGCGCTTCGCCCACAATACCTTGAAGCGGGCATTGCGGCAGGTTTCTCCATGCTCGCGGAATTCGCTCGCAAGCACCGGCTCGTAAGGAAGGCCCCGATTGGCCACCAGCAATAGACGCCCCCCGCCCCTGAGAGCGGAAGCGGCAGCGCGGATCATCGCTCTGCCAAGTTCCGGATCGGCGGCTTGCGCCTCGTGAAAGGGAGGATTCATGACGATAAGGTCATATTTTTCCCTTACCGGCTCGCCGCCCAGGTCGTGCCAGAAGAAACGCGCATGCAGATCCGGGCAGTTGCGGGCGAGATTCTTCTTCGCGAACTCCAGCGCCCGATGATCCGCTTCATAGAGATCGATGCGGTTCACTCGCGGAGATTTCTCCGCCAGCATGACCGAGAGATAGCCCCAACCGGCGCCGAAATCGGCGGCATTGCCGTCGAAATCCGTCGGCAGGCGGCCTGCGAGCAGTTCGGAGCCGGCATCGACGCGATCATGCGAGAACATGCCGGGTGCAGCCTCGTAGCGGGCCTCGATCACGTCCGATGATTTCTTCAAAGCCGTGACGGCCGCCTCGACATTCTCCGGCCGTGCGAACCAGATCGCGACACCGTGGTACTTCGGCGTGTAATCGAGTTCGATACCGAGCTTCAGAAGCGTATTCCTCAGCGGCTGGATGCCATCTTCCTTGCCCCCGGCGATCACAATCATACCGCCTGCTCTGACGCGTTCCAGCGCTTCCGCAACGCGGTTCTCGTTCTCGCCGCGATGTTTGCCGCAGAGGACCAGCCCAACATCATAGCCGTCGCCCTCAGCCTCAGGGAACGCGCCTTCGCGCAGGCCGCGGAACAGCGGTCGGAACGGCTGAACGGCAGTCACCTCAGCGGCAAAGCCCTCCGGAAAGGGATGACCACCTTCCGCGCCGAGAAAGATCACACGCTCGCCCTCTCCGGGCATCGGGACCACTTCCGTGGCGAAGGGATGGAACAGGGTCTTGAGGGCGTCTCGGCTCATGGGGTCTCGATGGGTTAAGCTTCCTGATATGGAAAAGGCGCGGAAATAACTTCCGCGCCCCTATTCTTGTCGTGAAGAGGCAGGCTTACTCGGCGGCTTCGCCGTCGTCAGCCTTCTTCTTCTCCTGGGCGATTTCCTGGCCGGTGGCCTGGTCTACGACCTTCATGGACAGACGGACCTTGCCGCGCTCGTCGAAGCCCATCAGCTTGACCCAGACCTTGTCGCCTTCCTTGACCACATCGGTGGTCTTGGCAACGCGCTCGGAGGCGAGCTGAGAGATGTGGACGAGGCCGTCGCGGGCGCCGAAGAAGTTCACGAAGGCGCCGAAATCGGCGGTCTTGACGACCGTACCTTCATAGATCTGACCGACTTCCGGCTCGGCGACGATGGAGTGGATCCACTTGCGGGCCGCTTCGATCTCCTTGGCGGAAGAGGAGGCGATCTTGACGGTGCCGTCGTCTTCGATGTTGATCTTGGCGCCGGTCTTCTCGACGATCTCGCGGATGACCTTGCCGCCCGAACCGATGACTTCGCGGATCTTATCGACCGGGATGTTCATCACTTCGATACGCGGTGCAAATTCGCCGAGCTGGCCGCGGCTTTCGGAAAGAGCGTTGGCCATCTCACCGAGGATGTGCTTGCGGCCACCCTGTGCCTGGCTGAGTGCGACCTTCATGATCTCTTCGGTGATACCGGCGATCTTGATGTCCATCTGCAGCGAGGTGATGCCGTCGGCAGTACCCGCTACCTTGAAGTCCATGTCGCCGAGGTGGTCTTCGTCGCCGAGGATGTCGGAGAGAACGGCGAAACGCTCACCTTCGAGGATGAGGCCCATGGCGATGCCGGCAACCGGCTTGGCCAGCGGAACGCCGGCGTCCATCAGTGCGAGCGAGGTGCCGCAGACGGTCGCCATCGAAGACGAGCCGTTGGACTCGGTGATTTCCGAAACGACACGCAGCGTATAGGGGAACTGCTCGGCGGTCGGCAGCATCGGGCGGATAGCGCGCCATGCGAGCTTGCCGTGACCGATTTCGCGGCGGCCCGGCGAACCCATGCGGCCGGTTTCACCAACCGAATAGGGAGGGAAGTTGTAGTGGAGCAGGAAGCGCTCCTTGTACATGCCCGTCAGGCTGTCGACGTACTGCTCGTCTTCGCCGGTGCCAAGCGTGGCGACAACGATCGCCTGGGTCTCGCCGCGGGTGAAGAGGGCAGAACCGTGGGTGCGCGGCAGGAGGCCGACTTCCGAGACGATCGGACGGACGGTCTCGAGATCACGGCCGTCGATGCGGCTCTTGGTATCGAGAATGTTCCAGCGAACGATCTTCGCCTGCAGATGCTTGAAGATGGCGCCGACTTCCTCGGCAGTGTACTTCGCTTCGCCTTCCTCCGGGAAGAAATGCGCCTTGACCTTTGCCTTGACGGCATCGACGGCAGCGTAGCGATCGGCCTTCTGGGTGATCTTGTAGGCTTCGCGAAGCTCGGCTTCGAAGTGCTGGAGCATTTCGGCTTCAAGGGCGGAATAGTCTTCCGGCCGAAAGTCGCGGGGCTCCTTGGCGGCGACTTCGGCGAGCTTGATGATCGCATCGATGACCGGCTGGAAACCACGGTGGCCGAACATGACGGCGCCGAGCATGACTTCTTCGTTGAGTTCCTTGGCTTCCGACTCGACCATCAGAACCGCATCACCCGTACCGGCCACGACGAGGTCGAGGCTCGACTCGTCCATCTCGTCGAGATGCGGGTTGAGCACGTATTCGCCGTTGATGTAGCCGACGCGGGCGCCGCCGACGGGGCCCATGAACGGAACGCCGGAGAGCGTCAGCGCTGCAGAGGTCGCAACCATTGCCAGAACGTCCGGATTGTTTTCAAGGTCATGCTGGACGACGGTGACGACAACCTGCGTGTCGTTCTTGTAGCCTTCCGGGAAGAGCGGGCGGATCGGACGGTCGATCAGACGGGAAACGAGGGTTTCGTTTTCCGACGGACGGCCCTCGCGCTTGAAGTAGCCGCCCGGGATCTTGCCGGCCGCGTAGGTCTTTTCCTGATAGTTGACCGTCAAGGGGAAGAAGTCCTGGCCGGGCTTCGGAGCCTTGGCGGAAACGACGGTAGCGAGCACGACGGTCTCGCCGTAGGTGGCCAGCACCGCGCCGTCAGCCTGGCGGGCGATCTTGCCCGTTTCCAGCTTCAGCGGGCGGCCTGCCCATTCGATTTCGACAGAATGCGTATTGAACATGTCTTGTCCTTCAATGCGGGAGCACACGTCTTCGCCGAAAGGACGCAGCGCATGGTCGACCGCAATCAGTGTGACATATCATGGGCAAGACAACGGGAGGCTTTGCGTTGCGATCTTGCAAGATCGGGCCAGTGCCCTTGAGGCTACAGCCAAAGCATCCGGCAATCCTGCCCCATGACAGGCCAGCGGTTGGTTGACAGATCCGGCCCATCCGGGTCTGCCGGCGTTGACCACACCTATAAAGGCGGTGTGGTCGAAAACATTTCATCGGGCAGGCCCGAAAAGCAGTCCGGCGGGCGCCGGGGACGGCGCCCGCCGGAGAAATCTTAGCGGCGGATACCCAGGCTGGCGATCAGCTTGGTGTAACGGCCTTCGTCCTTCTTCTTGAGGTAATCAAGAAGCGAGCGACGGCTGGAAACGAGCTTCAGCAGGCCACGACGGGAGTGATTGTCCTTCTTGTGGTCCTTGAAGTGCTCGGTGAGATTGTTGATCCGCTCCGTCAGAATCGCGACCTGAACTTCCGGAGAACCGGTGTCGCCTTCTACGGTTGCGTATTCCTTGATAAGCTCAGCCTTGCGCTCGACAGTGATCGACATCGGACTATCCTTTCTTTCATGAGGATTATGGGTCGCCAAAAGGCCGGGATGTCGTCCAGCCTTGGCCGTGAATGCAAAAGCAGCGCCTGAAGGCAGCCCTTTTACTGGCGCTGCCTATAAACCATTCAGCATGCAATGGGAAGAGGCGATATTCCGGGCACCGATCAGCCGAAAACCCGCTTCGGCCGGAACTCTCCCTGGCCGATCTCGCCGATGGCGACCAGCTTTCCTCGGGCGGTGGCATAGGCCTCCGCTTCGGCGAGCGGCGCATCGCGGCCGAGCAGAATAATCGGATTGCCCATCCTCAGCCGGTAGGCCTGGTCGTCCGTCACCTTGAGATGCGGCAGATTGGAAAGCGCCTCGGCCGTGTCGATCAGGAAAGCGTCGAGGGCGGCCAGGCGCTCCTCCCGGTCTTCGATCTCTTCCAGCGCCGTCAGTTCGGAAAGCGGCACCATCCTCTCTTCCGCAAAGGGAGCGACGAAGGTACGGCGCAGCTCGGAGATATGGCCGCCGCAACCGAGATCCCTTCCGAAATCGCGCGCCAAGGCCCGCACATAGGTGCCCTTGCCGCATTCCACCTCGAAATGGGCGCTATCTCCCGTGACGGCGAGAAGCGTCAGGCGGTAGATTTCGACCTCACGGGAGGGGATCTCCACCGCTTCGCCGTCGCGAGCCAGATCATAGGCGCGCTCGCCGGCGATCTTGATAGCCGAGAACTGCGGCGGCACCTGCGAAATCGTGCCGGTATACTTCGGCAGAAGGGCGCGGATCGCCTCTTCGTCCGGCCGCAGTTCAGATGTCACCGTCACCTCGCCTTCGAGGTCGTCGGTCGTGCGTTCCTCGCCCCAGGTCACGGTGAATTCGTAGACCTTACGACCGTCCATGACGTAGGGAACGGTTTTCGTCGCGTCGCCCAGCGCAATCGGCAGCATGCCGGAGGCCAGAGGATCGAGGGTGCCGGCATGTCCGGCCTTCTGGGCGTTGAACAGCCATTTGATCTTGGAGACGGCTTCGGTCGAGCCGAAATCCACCGGCTTGTCGAGGATCAGCCAGCCGGAAATCGGGCGGCCCTTGGGCTTCCTTGGTTTGGACATTCTTCTCTTCTTGTCGTCTTCTTATTCTTCGTCTTCAGCGGATTTTTCGCCGAGATCGCGGCTCACTTCAGGGGATCGCAGAAGTTCATCGATCTTCCTGTAATTGTCGAAGCTGGTATCGTCGCGAAACCGGATTTCCGGCATATATTTCATCTGCCGGAGATGACCGCCGATCCGCCCCCGGATGAATTTCGCATTGCGGTTCAGCGCGTCGATGACGGCCTTGTGGTCGGGAAGCCCGAGGGGCGCCACATAGGCGGTGGCAATCTTGAGATCAGGCGACATGCGGACTTCCGAGACGGAGACAACCGTCTTTTCGAGAAGTTCGTCTCGCACTTCGCCTCGCTGCAGAACCTGCGTGACGGCGGCGCGTACCTGTTCGCCAACGCGAAGCATGCGCTGGGAGGGCGCCGAGGAGGTTGCTTTGGCCATTGTTGTTTCTCTTCTTAGGCGCCTTCGATGCCGGGGATCGTCCCGGATCGGGCGCTTCGTCAAGCAAAGGCGGTCAAATGACCCAGGAGCGGGCAAAGGTCAAGGCGCGCGACGCGCCTTTATCTCCACACGATCCCCATACCGGGCAATATGGTCCGTCAGTCGAGTTTTTCGAGATAGGGCAAATCGTCAGGCTGCATTTCCCGCGTCACCCGACCGATCCGGTCGATGGCGCGTTCACGCGAGACCTGCAGATGCCGCTTCAACGATTGGGCGGCTTCCGCCACCCGTCCCGCCTCCAGCCGCTCCACGACCTCCATGTGCTCCGGCAGGAAGGGCTCGGCGCCGAACAGCCGCGGCATCCAGCGATAGAGGAAGCTGTGAGCCACCAGAAGCGCCTGCGGCAGGCTGACCGCCTGCATCAGCGTGCGATTGCCGCAATAGCCGAGAAGCGTGACGTGCAGCTCCTGCTCCAGCCGGTCGAGATCGGGGCCGGCCAGCTCTCCGGCATTGGCGATCGCCTCTTCCAGGTGGCTGCGCATGCCAGCGAGAAAGCCATCCGGCAGATAGGGTGCCGCCTTTTCCAGCGCGACCGGCTCCAGAAGCCAGCGCAGTTCGTAGAGCTCGCCTACATGATCCGGCGTCATGGCCGGCGCGATCCAGCGGGCTCGATCGTCCTTGCGTACGACGCCACGCTGCTGCAGCCGGCCGACGACATCACGCGCCACGGTACGGCTGACGTCGTAGAAGCGGGCGAGCTCGGTCTCGTTTACCCGCCATCCGGCAAAGGAGCAGCGGGCGGCGATCTCGCTTTCCACCTCGCCATAGATACGTTCCCAGCTCGAAAGCTGGGTCAGGCGCAGGTCGTCACCCGCCTCCGCTAAGGGCGCAGCTTCGGTTGAAGCGGGCGGCGCGGCGGCGCGATGAACCGAATAGCCGCGGCCCGAGGACTTTTCGAGTAAGCCTTGCCGTTCGAGCTCCGCCAGCGCCTGGCGCGCCGGCGCCCGGCTGATGCCGAACTGTTCGGCAACCGAGGATTCGCTGAGGCGAGCGCCCGGCCCAAGGGCACCCTGGGCAATCTGTCCTGCCAGAATATCGAAGACCTGCTGGTAGAGGCGCGGAACCGTGCCGCCCGGCACCTTCGGTCCCTGCCGCTCCGCACCGGGCATTCGGCTTGCGGCCATATTCCCTCCCCGCTGCACCATCCCGGCCATTCCGATTTTGTCCCGGAGGGCGACATAGCGCCTTCGTTCATTGCTTTTTCAATATCCGCACGGATCAAAATAACAGTTCCATCGAATGCGTTCAATTCGCGTGGGTAAGCCGCCCTCCTGACTTGTCACCCAAAAACCGCTTGCCAAATGGCACGCGGCGTATAGTGTACACATAAGACGTTTTGACCGCAAAGAGAGCGGCTCCCTTGGAGGAGGGAATGGCGGATCGCCTGGCAAACAAGCGCGCCTTCGTGACCGGGGCAGGCCAAGGAATTGGCCGGGCCATTGCGATCGCCTTTGCGGAAGAAGGCGCCGAGGTGGTCGCGACCAGCCGCACGCTCTCGAAGATGGCCGATCTGCCGGACATCTCTCTACGCATCCAGATCATGCAGCTCGACGTTACCGATGGCGCTTCCGTGCGCTCCAGCGTGGACGATGCCGGACATATCGACATTCTCGTCAACTGCGCCGGCTGGGTGCACAACGGCTCCATCCTCGATTGCGACGAGCAGGACTGGCAGAGGAGCATCGAGCAGAATGCGACCACGGTGTTCCGCACCATGAAGGCAGTGCTGCCGCAAATGGTGAGACGCGGCAGCGGAGCGATCGTCAATGTCGCCTCGGTCGCCTCCAGCATCACCGGCGTGGCGAACCGTGCGGCCTACGGCGCCAGCAAGGCGGCCGTGATCGGGCTCACCAAGGCCGCCGCGCGCGACGTGATCGCGAGCGGCGTGCGGGTGAACGCGCTCTGCCCCGGCACGACGCTTTCGCCCTCTCTCCAGAACCGCATCGATCTCGCCGACGATCCGGACGAGATGCGGCGCACCTTCATTTCCCGCCAGCCGATGGGCAGGCTCGGAAAGGTGGAGGAAATGGCCGCAGCCGCCGTCTTCCTCGCCAGTGACGAAAACGCATTCATGACGGGCCATGTTCTCGTCGTCGATGGAGGACAGACCCTATGAAGCTTGCCGCCCACCCTCCCGCCGAAGATGGAGTGATCCATGCCCCCCTGGAGGCGGTCGACCGCTTCTGCCGGCAGGTCTTCGAGGCGATCGGCGCGGATGCGGTAACGGCGGATGCCGCGACGCGGGCGATGATGCACGGCTCACGCCTTGGCGTCGACAGCCACGGCGTGCGCCTTCTCAATCATTACGTGACGGTGATGGAGGGCGGCCGCGTCAACAAACGCCCGGATGTTCGGATCGTGCAATCCTTCGGCGCAGTCGCATCCCTCGACGCGGACCACGGCCATGGCGCGCTTGCCGCCTATCGCGCCATGGAACATGCCGTCGAGCTTGCGGGGAAATTCGGCATCGGCGCGGTCTCGATCCGCAACAGCTCGCATTTCGGCCCGGCCGGCGCATTTGCAATGGATGCCGCCATGAAGGGTCATGCCGGTCTCGCCTTCTGCAATTCCGACAGTTTCGTGCGCCTGCACGACGGCGCAATGCGCTTCCACGGCACCAATCCGATCGCCTTTGCAGTGCCGGTCACGGGCGACAATCCCTGGCTTCTGGACATGGCGACCAGCGCGATCCCCTATAACCGGGTCCAGCTTTACCGCAGCCTCGGACGCGAACTGCCGCAGGGCGTCGCCTCCGATGTGGACGGTAACGACACCCGCGATCCGGCGCTCGTGGAGATGCTGGCGCCCGTCGGCGGCGAGTTCGGCTTCAAGGGCGCGGGGCTCGGCGGCCTTGCGGAGATACTAAGCGCCGTCTTTTCAGGAATGCGGCTCAGCTTCGACATCCTGCCGATGAACGGTCCGGACATTTCGACCCCGCGCGAGCTTGGCGCCTTCGTGATGGCGCTGAAACCCGGCGCTTTCGTCGGCGAGGAAGTCTTCCAGGCCGGCATGAAGCGATATCTCGACATGCTGCGCGCCTCGCCGGCCAGAGAGGGGCTCAAGGTGATGGCACCGGGAGACCGGGAATGGGCCGTGGCCGCCGAACGCGAGAGAACGGGCGTTCCGCTCGATCCCGCCACGTGCGAGGCGTTCAGGAATTTCGCAAGCCGTTTCGACGTCGTGCCGCCCTTTGCGGCCTGATGTCCGCCGTGGCCGGCCAAGGGGGAGTGCCGGCCACGGCGTCGCGATCAGGAACACGGGATATCCCGTGTCGTGAACGATAGAGGAGGAGGAAAGCATGCGCATGATTGCCAAGGGAATTCTGCCGCTTCTGGCGGCCGCAAGCCTCGCCGCGCTCGGAGCAGCATCCGCCGCGGCACAGGAATTCACGCTGCGCTTCAACCATGTGCTCGCGCCGAGCGAACCCTTCCACGAAGGTTTCATGAATTGGGCGAAGCGCGTCGAGGAGCGTACCAATGGCGGGCTGAAGATGGAGGTCTTCCACAGCGCCCAGCTCGGTGTCGAGGAGGACATCATCGAACAGATCCGCCAGGGCGCCAATGTCGGCCAGAACACCGATTCCGCCCGGCTCGGCAACTACGTGCCGAGCATCGCGGTGATGAACGGCCCATATTTCGTCGATTCGCTCGAAGATGTCTGGAAGCTTTCCGAATCCCCGACGCTTGCCAAATGGCAGGAGGAGCTTGCCGCGCAGCATGGATTGAAGGTGGTCTGCTTCGACTGGGTGCAGGGCTTCCGCCACTTCTTCACCAACAAGCCGATCCGCAAACCCGAAGACCTCTCCGGCCTGCGCATCCGCACGCCGCCCGCACCGATCTGGCAGGAATCGGTCCGAGCGCTGGGTGCCGCCCCCACCGCCATGGCCTTTGGAGACATGTATCCGGCGCTGCAGCAGCAGGCGATCGACGGCGTCGAGCTCGTCTATGCGAACATTCCGGGCGGCCGTTTCTACGAAGTGCTGAAATACGCCAACGAGACGAAGCACATCATGCTGATCAACTTCCAGGTTGTTAGTTCGCAATGGTTCGATACGCTGCCGCCGGAGTTCCAGACGGCGCTCGTTGAGGAATGCAGGACCGCCGGACGAGAGACCTCGCAGAAGATCGCCGAGATGGCCGACACGATCAAGGCAGACCTGCAGAGCAAGGGCATGGAAGTGGTCTCCGACGTCGATCTCGAAGCTTTCAAAAAAACCGGTGAGAAAGCCTACGAAACGCTCGGCATCACGGAAGCCAGGAACGCCGTGCAGGCCGAACTCGGCAGGTAACCCTCATCGTCCCGGCGACAGGAACAAGCTCATGCGACGGATCCATGAAGCGATCGGAAAATTCGAAGCGGTGGCGGCGGGGACATTGTTGATCCTGATGGTCCTGCTGATCTTCCTGGGAGGGCTTGCCCGGCTTGCAGCCCACCCGCTCAACTGGACCATCGATTTCGCGACCTGCTTCTTCGCCTGGGCCTGCTTCATATGCGCCGACATCGCCTGGCGGCGCGACAGCCTGATGTCGATAGAACTCCTCACCGAGCGCCTGCCGACCAATGCCCAGCGCATCCTGATCTACATCAACTACCTGATTCTGATCGCTTTCCTGCTGTTCATCGTCATCTATGGAACGCAGCTTGCGTGGACGAGCCGGGCCCGCAGCTTCATGGGAATCCCTAGCATCAGCTATTCCTGGATCAGCGCCAGCCTGCCCTTCGGCGGGCTGCTGCTCCTGATGACCACGATCCTCAAGCTCGTCGATCTGCATCGCGGCGAAGTGCCCGCCGCCCATCCCTCCGTTTCGGGACCGTGACGCCATGCTCCTCGTCACCATCGCCTTCATCCTCCTGATGCTGATGGGGATGCCCGTCGCCTTTGCGATCGGCATTTCGGGCGTCGTCTTCTTCCTCCAGCATCCCGAGCTGCCGATCACCATTCCGCTGCAGCAGACGATCTCGACGACGCAGAATTTCGCGCTGCTCGCCATTCCGCTCTTCATCATGGCCGGCAATCTGATGAACGCTTCGGGCATCACCGAAAGGCTGCTCGACCTCGCCTCGGTGATCGCGGGACGGCTGAAAGGCGGGCTCGCTCAAATGTCGCTCGCTCTTTCGGCACTGATGGGCGGCGTCTCCGGCTCGGCCATCGCTGATGCGGCCATGCAGAGCCGAATGCTCGGCAACGAAATGATCAACCGCGGAATGTCGAAGGGCTTCACCGCCGGCGTCCTCTCCTTCGGCGCGATCCTGACGCCGATCATCCCGCCGGGGCTCGGCTTCATCATCTACGGCACTATCGGCCAGGTCTCCATAGGCCGGTTGTTCGCCGCCGGCTTTGCGCCCGCCTTTCTTCTCTGGGTAGGGCTGGCGGCCACCGTCTCCATCGTCGCCAACAGGCGCGGCTATCCAGCAGCGCGCGCAAAGCCCGCATCCATGCGCGAGATCGCCACGGCACTGCGGGGCGGAATATGGGCGCTGCTCTTTCCTATCATCCTGCTCCTCGGCCTCCGGTTTGGCATCTTCACGCCGTCCGAGATCGGCGCCTTCGCCGTTATCTATGCCGTCTTCATCGGTATCGCGGCCTATCGAAAGCTGAAGACGGCATCCTTCCGAGAGGCGCTGGAGGGAAGCCTGTCCGACGTCGGAGCGGTGATGTTCCTCATCGCGCTTTCGGCGATCTTCAGCTACGGCATCGTGCTCGAGCGCATTCCGGAACTCATCTCCGGCGCGATCCTCAACGTGACGGACAGCCTTTACGGCGTGATGATGCTGATCGTGCTCTTCATTCTCGCCTGCGGCTTCTTCATCGACGCGACCGTGCTGATCATCATGCTGACGCCGATCTTCCTGCCGCTGATCAAGCAGCTCGGTGGAGATCCCGTCCATTTCGGGGTCGTCTTCGTGGTCGCCGCGACGATCGGCAATTTCACTCCGCCGGTCGGAGCGGCGATGTATGCCGTCTGCTCGATTCTGAAGGTCAGGATCGGCGATTATACGCGAGAATCACTGCCGCTGATGTTCGCGGTCGGCCTCGTGACGCTGATCCTGATATTCATTCCGCAGACGGTGCTCTTTCTGCCGAACCTGCTGTTCAACCGGTAAGGAGGCTTTGGACTCATTCCACCAGGCGGATCTGCAGCTTCACATCCGAGGGGCTGCCGGCAGCCGCCCGCTCGAAGGCCTCGATCGATTGCTTGAAATCGAATGTGCCGGTGATCAGCGGCTTCAGATCGACCTTGCCGGAGGCGATGAGTTCCAGCGCCCGGTCAAAGATATTGGCATAGCGGAAAACCGTCTCAATGCGCACTTCCCTGGAGATCGCCCCCGCGACGTCGAACTCCACCTTGCGGACGGGCAGGCCGACCAGCACCAGGGCGCCGCCCGGCCTCACCATATCGAAGATGCCGTCGAAAGCTCTGGGGCTTCCGCTCGCCTCGAAGACGACGTCCGCACCCCAGCTGCCGGTCTCTTCCGCGATTACCTCCGCAAACGGCCTCTTGGTGATGTCGACCGGGACGATGCCCGGATATTGCCCGGCGATTTTGAGCTTCTCGGCGCTGAGATCGGAAATGAAGACACGGGCGCAGCCGCCGGCAAGGGCCGCAAGCGCCACCAGGATACCGATTGGTCCGGCGCCGACCACTGCGGCCACATCGCCCGGCTGGATGCGCGCACGCGTGGCCGCCTGCATGCCGATCGCAAACGGCTCCACCATGGCCCCTTCCGCGAAGGTGACATTGTCCGGAAGCCTATAGGTGAAGGCCGCCGGGTGCACGACCTCGGGCGTCAGCACGCCATGGATCGGCGGCGTCGCCCAGAAACGCACGTCCGGATCGACATTGTAGAGGCCGAGCTTGGAGGCGCGCGAGGAAAGATTGGGAACGCCGGGCTCCATGCAGACCCTGTCGCCAACCTTGAGGTGCTTCACTTCGCTGCCCACCTCGACAATGGTGCCGGCAGCCTCATGACCCAGCACCATCGGCTCGCGCAGCACATAGGGGCCGATCGCACCATGGGTATAGTAGTGCACATCGCTGCCGCAGACACCGACCGTATGGATGGCGATCCTCACGTCGCCCGGTCCGACGACGAGCGGCAGATCGATCTCCCTCAACGAAAGAACGCCTTTTTCTTCTAGGACGAGGGCTTGCATGGGTATTCCTTTGCTCTGTTGTCTCGGGCTCCGGTCATTGGCAGGATAGCGGATGCGGCTCCGTCCTGAACAGACACATTCTCGGGCGCTGGTGATTTGCACTACCAGGACCGCCCATTGCCGGCACAATTTTTCTGCGAGGGCGGCAAAGTGCCGAAGCCATGCCTATATTGGCCGCGCGACACCCGCAAGAATGCGAAGCCTACCCGAAAAGAGGATCGATTTTCATGACCGAGAAATCCCCCGCCGACAATTTCCCCACAGGCTATGAGCCTTCGAAAGTATGGACCTGGGAAAAGGGCAATGGCGGCGCTTTCGCGAGCATCAACCGCCCGATTGCCGGCCCGACTCACGAAAAGGTCCTGCCGATCGGAAAGCACCCGCTGCAGCTCTATTCACTCGGCACGCCGAACGGCATCAAGGTCACGATCATGCTGGAGGAACTGCTGGCGGCGGGTCATAGCCAAGCGGAATACGATGCCTGGCTCATCAGGATCGGGGATGGCGATCAGTTCGGCTCCGGCTTCGTGGAGGTCAATCCGAACTCAAAAATTCCGGCGCTGATGGACCACGCGCCGAAGGGCGGCGGAGAACCGGTCCGGATATTCGAATCCGCCTCCATTCTCGTCTATCTCGCAGAAAAGTTCGGCGCCTTCCTGCCGACCGATCTCAGAGCCCGCACCGAAACATTCAACTGGCTGTTCTGGCAGATGGGCTCCGCGCCGTTCCTCGGCGGCGGTTTCGGCCATTTCTACGCCTATGCGCCGATGAAGATCAAATATGCGATCGACCGCTATGCGATGGAAGTGAAGCGCCAGCTCGACGTGCTCGACCGGCACCTCGCCGACAACCAATACGTGGCTGGCGGCGAATACACGATCGCCGACATGGCCATCTGGCCCTGGTACGGCAGCCTCGCTCAGGGCAAGCAATACGGCGACGCAGGAACCTTCCTCGACGTCGAGACCTACAAGAACGTCCAGCGCTGGACGGCGGAGATCGCGGCCCGCCCGGCGGTCAAGCGCGGCCGCATGGTCAACCGCACGTCCGGCGATCCGTCCGAACAGCTGCACGAGCGCCACGACGCCTCCGATTTCCAGACGAAGACGCAGGACAAGATAGGCGAGGCATAACCCAACCGACGTGGCTAAAGGGGGTGTTTCAAAACACCCCCTTTAGCTCACCAGTCTACGGGACGGGATCGCTGCCCGCGCCAATTCGCAGACGTGGTCGGCCAGGGCAAGCGAGGAGGTGAGGCCGGGTGATTCGATGCCGAAGAGGTTAACGAGCCCGGCAATGCCGTGGGTCTCGGGGCCTTCAACCTTGAAATCCTGAGCGGCGATCGCCGGTGGCACGATCTTCGGCCGGATGCCCGAATACGCGGGAATGAGCGCGCCGTCCTTGAGCTCCGGAAAATAGCGCCGGATGCCAGTATAAAAGCTTTCCGCCCGAGCCGGATCGACTGCGTAGTCAATCGCATCGACCCATTCCACATCCGGGCCGAAGCGGGCCCGGCCGGCAAGATCGAGGGTCAGGTGGATGCCGAGCCCGCCTTTGACGGGGACGGGATAGATGAGCCGGCTAAAAGGCGTCGCCTGCCCGGAAAGCGCGAAATAGCTGCCCTTGGCATAGTAGGCCCTGGGAACATGCTCTTTCGGCATGCCCTCGATGCTCTGTGCCAGTGCAGGCGCGCCATTGCCGGCCGAATTGACGAGGAGCCGGCAGCGAACCGTCACCGGATCGTCACCGCCGACATCGAGCTCGATGCCGCCCTCCACCACCCTGCCGCCAAGCACCGGGCTTTTCAGCACCAGCATTGCACCCGCGTTCTCCGCGTCACCCAGAAGGCAATGCATGTAGCTGTGGCTATCGATGATGCCGGTCGACGGAGAGAGAAGCGCCCCGACCGTGGCAAGCGCCGGTTCTAGATCGCGGGCCTCGGCGGCGGAAATCCGGCGAAGATCGGCAACGCCGTTCGCAGCCGCCCGCGCAGCGATCACCGGCAGCATCTCCAGCTCGGCTTCGGACGTCGCGACGATCAGCTTGCCGCATCTGCTATGGGAGATGCCGCGCTCGGCGCAGTAGCGATAGAGCGCTTCCTTCCCCGCCACGCAGAAACGCGCCATCAGACTACCGGCAGGATAATAGATGCCGGCGTGGATCACCTCGCTGTTGCGCGATGACGTTTCCGTGCCGATCGCATCGGCCGCTTCGAGGATCAGCACCTCACGGCCGGAAAGGGCAAGCGCACGGGCCACGGCCAGGCCCACGACACCGGCCCCGACTACCACGCAATCCAATTCCTCCAACGCCATCCTCCCCGTTCAGCTACCGAAAAGATTGCCCATGCCACCATCAAAATCAACATTCCACGACTGCGGCCGCAGACCGATCATTGTGGCCGCAGCATCACAACCGGCGGGCGATCTCAATCGGAATGGATGTATTTCACCTTGCCTTCCCGGCTTCGTTTCCCGTAGAGCTTCTTGCATTGAAGATGGAGAACGGCGCGAGGACCATGAACGGTCGGCAGGGCGGCATCACGTCGATGGGACGGCGATGGATCGGGGTGCTCATGGGCTGCGCCTTGCTTTCGGCCTGCGCAGGGCGGCCTGAGGGCGTCCTCATTCCGACGAACCAATCCGCGCCCGGCGCAAGCACGGTCGACGTGATGGTCGCGACCACGCGCGCTCCTTCCCAAAGCCCCGGCGTGCTGTTTTCCGGCGAACGCGGCGAGCGCCCGAAATTGACTGAAATCTCGGTCTCTATACCGCCCGACAGCCAGAGGCAGGTGGGGCATGTGCAATGGCCGAAGCGACTTCCGCCGAACCCGGAACGAGAATTCGCGACCGTCAGCGTCACCCCGATGGAAGGCGACAGCGAGGCCCGTCGCTGGCTCACCGAGCATCTGCCAAAAAGCCGCCGCGTCATGGTCTTCGTCCACGGCTTCAACAACCGCTACGAAGATGCCGTCTATCGCTTCGCCCAGATCGTTCACGATTCCAAGGCGGATGCGGCACCGGTCCTGTTCACCTGGCCGTCGCGTGCCTCGATATTCGACTATGCCTACGACAAGGAAAGCACCAATTACTCCCGCGATGCACTGGAGGATCTGCTGCGCTCGATCGCAAGGGAGCGGAATGTCGGGGAAATCACCGTCATGGCCCATTCCATGGGTTCGTGGCTGACGGTCGAAGCGCTCCGGCAGATGGCCATTCGCGACGGCCATGTAGCGACGAAGATCACCAATGTCATCCTCGCATCGCCCGATCTCGACGTCGACGTCTTCGGGAAACAATGGAGCGAGATGGGCGAACATCGGCCGCGCTTCACGCTCTTCGTCTCCCGCGACGACCGGGCGCTCAGCCTGTCGAGGCGCATTTCCGGCAATGTGGACCGCCTCGGCCAGATCGATCCGACGGCGGAACCTTACCGCACGGAGTTCGAGAAGGCCGGCATCACCGTGATCGACCTCACCGCGCTCAAGGGCGGCGATCGCCTCAATCACGGCAAATTCGCGGAAAGCCCGGAGGTCGTGCGGCTGATCGGTACGCGACTGGTCCAGGGCCAGACGATAACGGATTCACAAGTGGGTCTCGGCGACCGGCTCGGCGCGATCGCGCTTGGAACGGCGCAGACGGTGGGCGGCGTCGCAGGTGCGGCGGTCAGCGCGCCGATTGCCGTCTTCGACCCGGTCACCCGCCGCAGCTATGACGAACATCTCAATCGCGTTGGCCGTGCTCTGGAAAACACCGTAGGCACCGCGACCGGTCAATAACCGGCTTTCGCCAGCCTCGAAGCGAGGTCAGGCGACCTCCTGCCGGTAGGCGGCCATTTTCTTGCGTATATCGAGAGCCGGATCGCGGCTCAGCTTCTGCAGGAGCTTGGCGAGCCAATCCACGAAGACGCGCACCTTGTTGCTGAGATGCCGGGTCTGTGGATAGACCACGTAAAGCGGTAGCGGCTCGCGGTGCCAGTCGGAAAGGACAGGCACCAGTTCACCCTTCTCCAATGCCTCGCGCACCATGAAATACGGGGATTGAACGACACCCATTCCGGAGACCGCGGCATTCACGTAACTGCGGCTGTCGTTGACCGAGACGACATAGCGGGCGGTGACATCAATCGCCTCGTTCCCCCGCCGGAACTCCAATGGAAGAACCCGTCCGGATTGGGCATGCAGATAACCTACGGAGAAATGCTCCGTCTCCAGCTCGCTGGGATGCTGCGGCTCGCCGAAATTGCGGATATAGATCGGAGACAGATAGGTCCGCATGTCCAGTTCGCCGACCTTGCGGGCGATCAGCGACTGGTCTGTCGGCGTGCCGGCGCGCAACGCGCAATCGACGTTTTCCGCGATATAATCCACCAGACGGTCGCCGACCCCGATATCGAGCTGTATCTGCGGATACCGCTGAGCGAAGTCGCACAGCGCCGGGATCACCACATGATCGGCGAAGGCCCCGGCCATTTCCACCCGCAATCGGCCGGAAGGCTGGGCCTGGGAATTGGACAGGCTGCCGTCGAGCTCTTCGAGTTCGGTGAGGATCTGGAGCGCCCGCTCGTAATAGAGCGCCCCATCGGTGGTCACGGCGACACGCCGCGTGGTGCGATTGAGCAATTTGGTGCGCAGATGCGCCTCCAACGCCTGGACGAGATTGGTGACCGTCGTCTTCGGCAGATTGAGCGTCACCGCGGCACGGGTGAAGTTCCCGGTCTCCACGACTCGTACGAAAACACGCATTGCGGAAAGTTGATCCATGACCGCTCACCTTTTTGCATCGCAACATTATCCCAAATTCCGGAACAGTGTTGTCGAACCAGCCGCGCTTGTGGCGCGCACCGGCAATAATAATATTTTGTGTGGATTGTAGGCAAGCACCCCTCCTTCACTAGGGGTGCCGGCAGAGGTTTTTCAATGGCCGCGCAGTGGGAAAATATATCGCTCGACCGGTCCGAGAGGCCGCCGTTGGGCGTGCGCCTCTACGAAGGCCCGTGCCGCGGCAAGGCCCCGCCGCTGGTGCTCTATCTGCGCGGCGGCTCCTTCCTAGACGTGGAGCGCGAGGAGCGCGAGAGGCCAATCGCCAGGGCACTGGCCGAAGCGGGCGCCGTCGTGCTGGAGGCAGACTACAGCAGCCAATCGCAGAACGCCTTTCCCAAGGTGCTCGACTATGCGTTCGGCGCGCTCAACTGCCTCAGCAGCCGCCGGAAACAGCTCGGCGGGGCGAAATCGCTTCTTCTCGTGGCAGGCGAGGAGGCGGGCGGCAATGTCGCGGCGGGCGTGGCGCTGAAGGCGCGCGATCTGCTGCCGGGCGAGCTCGACGGACAGATCCTGCTTTCGCCGATGATCGACCCGATGATGGCGACGACTTCCTTCCGGCAAGCGGATTCGATCGGTATGCGCGAACGCTGGTCCGATGGCTGGGCCCACTATTTGGCTTCGGCAAGGAATTTCTTCCACCCATATGCCGCGCCATGCCAGTGCACGCGGCTTTCGGGTGTCGCTCCGGCCCTGATCGTGACAGCGGAAGACGATCCGTTGCGCGATGAGACGGTGGGCTATGCCACGCGGCTGCGGGCAGCGGGCGTGCCGGTGCGGCAGCATATCTTTCCGGCCGATTTTGGCTGGACGGGCATTTACAACGAGGAAAGTGGCGAATGGCTCGACGTTCTCTGTCGTCAGTTCGCCGGTTTCGTCCAAGACTTGAAACACTGAAAACGATTAATCCCAAGACGAGTACAGGTTCGCTCTAAGGAGCCAAGGAGAATACCGATGACTTCGAAAAAGGCACGCTGGGCCCTGTGGGGCGCCGGCCTAGGGTTTGCTGTCGCCGCAACCGGGGCAGCCTTTTATCTGGAACTTCCGAGCGGGGCCAATGCTGCGCCGGCGGAGACCGCGGCCGCGCAAGCGCCCGCAACTCCGGTGACGGTGGCCACCGTCGAACCGCGCAGCGTCACGACTTGGCAGGAATTTTCCGGCCGTCTGGAGGCCGTGGACCGCGTGCAGGTCCGTTCCCAGGTTGCAGGGACGATCCAGTCCGTGCATTTCCGCGAAGGCGGATTGGTGAAGGCCGGCGATCTGCTGCTGACGATCGATCCGGAGCCCTATGCCGCCGCCGTCGCTCAAGCCGAAGGCACGGTCGCCTCGGCGAAGGCGCGGGTGGAACTCACCCGCACCGAGCTCGATCGCGGCAAGATTCTTTCGGCCAAGAACACGATCTCGCAAAGCGATCTCGCGCAGCGGCAGGGCGCCCATAGCGAGGCGCTCGCGACCCTGCAGTCGGCCAATGCGGCATTGAAGACCGCACAGATCAATCTCGACTACACGCAGATCCGCGCACCGATCGCCGGGCGCGCAGGCAAGCTCGAGATCACGACCGGCAACCTTGTCGCCGCCGGCTCCGCCTCGCCGGCGCTCACCACGCTGGTCTCGATCGATCCGATCTATGCGAGCTTCAACGCCACCGAGGAACTGGTGAGCCGCACGCTCGCCCAGCTTCCCTCCGAGAACGGTCTTCCGGCAATCGACCAGGTGCCGGTCGAAATCGGCACCCTCGGCGACCAGGGAACACCGATCCGCGGCAAGCTGCAGCTCGTGGACAACGAGGTGAACGCCTCCAGCGGCACGATTCGCGTGCGGGCAGTCTTCGACAATCCCGGCGGCCGGCTGATTCCCGGACAGTTCGTGCGGGTCCGCATGGGCCAGCCTCGCGCAGAAGAGCACCTGATGGTGAGCGAACGGGCGATCGGCACCGATCAGGACAAGAAGTTCGTTTTCGTGGTCGATGACAAGAACACCGTGGCTTACCGCCAGATCGAGCTCGGCGCAGGCGTGGGTGGCGACAGGATCGTTACCAATGGCCTGACCGCCGGCGAGCGCATCGTCGTCAACGGCCTGCAGCGCATCCGCCCCGGCGCGGTTGTCGATCCGCAGGCCGAGGCCAAGGTAGCCCAACAGTAATTACGGCTGCCGGACCTTTCCGGCAGCTCCAATCACAACCGGTTTCGTGTCGCTTGCGGTCCCTCGGGAACGCAAGCCGGGACCGTTTCGCCTCTGTTCAACCCCGGAGAGGGCTTTGACATGAACATCTCCAGATTCTTCGTCGACCGACCGGTCTTTGCGGCCGTGCTGTCGATCCTCATCGTGGTGGCGGGCCTGATCGGCATGCGCGCGCTGCCGATTTCCGAATATCCAGAAGTGGTGCCGCCTTCGGTCGTGGTGCGCGCCACCTATCCGGGCGCCAACCCGACCGTCATCGCCCAGACCGTCGCTACGCCGCTCGAAGAGCAGATCAACGGCGTCGAGGACATGCTCTACATGTCCAGCCAGGCGACCTCGGACGGCGTGCTGACGCTGACCGTCACCTTCAAGCTCGGCACCGACCCGGACAAGGCCCAGCAGCTCGTGCAGAACCGCGTCAGCCAGGCAGAGCCTCGCCTGCCGGCCGAAGTCCGCGCGCTCGGTATCACCACGGTCAAGAGCTCGCCCGACTTCATCATGGTGGTGAACCTCGTCTCGACGACCGATGCCTACGACATCACCTATCTCCGCAACTACGCGACCTTGAACATCAAGGATCGCCTCGCGCGGATCGAAGGCGTCGGGCAGGTGCAGGTCTTCGGCGCCGGCGACTATTCCATGCGCATATGGATCGACCCGCAGAAGGCGGCCGAACACTCGCTAGCCGCCAGCGACATCACCAACGCCATCCGCGAGCAGAACGTTCAGGCTGCCGCCGGCATCATCGGCGCATCCCCGAGCGTTCCCGGTGTCGACCTGCAGCTCAACGTGAATGCCCAGGGCCGCCTCCAGTCGCCCGAGGAATTCGGCAGCATCATCGTCAAGAGTGACGAGAACGGCGCCGTGACCCGCCTTCGGGACGTCGCCCGCATTGAGCTCGGCGCCGCCGACTACACATTGCGTTCGCTGCTCGACGGCGAGCCGGCTGTGGCCGTAGCGGTCCTGCAGGCTCCCGGCTCGAACGCGCTGCAGATTGCCGACAACGTGCGCGCAACCATGGACGAGTTGCAGCTCGCCATGCCTGCCGGGGTAAAATACGAGATCGTCTACGACACGACGAAGTTCGTGCGCTCTTCCATCGAGAAGGTGCTCCACACGCTGCTCGAAGCGATCGGCCTCGTCGTGCTCGTCGTCATCCTCTTCCTGCAGACCTGGCGCGCCTCGATCATTCCGCTGATCGCGGTTCCCGTCTCGATTATCGGCACCTTCGCGGTGATGTACGCCTTCGGCTTCTCGATCAACGCGTTGACGCTCTTCGGGCTCGTGCTCGCGATCGGTATCGTCGTGGACGATGCGATCGTCGTGGTGGAGAACGTCGAGCGCAATATCGAGAACGGGCTTACCCCACGCAACGCCACCTATCGGGCCATGCAGGAAGTATCGAGCCCGATCATCGCAATCGCGCTGGTGCTGGTCGCGGTCTTCGTACCGCTTGCCTTCATCACCGGGTTGTCCGGCCAGTTCTACCGTCAGTTCGCACTGACAATCGCGATCTCGACCGTCATCTCGGCCATCAACTCGCTGACGCTTTCTCCGGCGCTCGCCGCCCTTCTCCTGAAGGATCACCACGCTCCGAAGGATTGGCTGACGCGGGTCATGGACAAGCTGTTCGGCTGGTTCTTCCGGGGCTTCAACCGCGCGTTCGGCGCCGCCTCGAACGGCTACGGCCGCAGCGTCGGCGGACTTCTCGGCCGCAAGACCATCATCATGGCGATCTACCTGGTGCTGGTGGGCGCGACCTACAGCGTCTTCACCACCGTGCCCGGAGGCTTCGTGCCGGCGCAGGACAAGCAGTACCTGATCGGTTTCGCACAGCTGCCCGACGGCGCGACGCTCGACCGCACCGAAAAGGTCATCAAGCAGATGAGCGACATCGCGCTCGAACAGCCTGGTGTGGCGAATGCCGTGGCCTTCCCCGGCCTGTCGATCAACGGCTTCACCATCGGCTCGAATGCCGGCATCGTCTTCGCGATCCTCGACGATTTCGACAAGCGCGAGACGCCGGAACTCTCTGGCGGCGCGATCGCCATGGCGCTGAACCAGAAATATGCCGGCATCCAGGATGCGTTCATCGCCATGTTCCCGCCGCCGCCGGTCAACGGTCTCGGCCAGACGGGCGGCTTCAAGATGCAGATCGAGGACCGCGCCGGCTTCGGTAACCAGGCGCTCGACGAGGCCACCAAGGCGTTCCTCGCCAAGGCCTCTCAAGCACCGGAACTGGCGGGGCTGTTCTCCAGCTTCCAGATCAACGTTCCGCAGCTCTATGCCGACGTGGACCGCGTCAAGGCCGAGCAGCTCGGCGTCTCGGTGACGGATGTCTTCGAAACGCTGCAGATCTATCTGGGCTCGCTCTACGTGAACGACTTCAACGCCTTCGGCCGTACCTACAGCGTGCGGGTACAGGCGGATGCGCAGTTCCGCGCGCGGGCCGAGGATATCGGCCAGCTCAAGGTACGTTCGAAGTCGGGCGAGATGATCCCGCTTTCGGCCCTACTCAAGGTAGACGCCCAAACCGGGCCGGAGCGTACGACCCGCTACAACGGCTTCCTTGCCGCCGACATCAACGGCGGGCCGGCACCGGGCTTCTCCTCCGGACAGGCCGAAGCCGCGATCGAGCGGATCGCCGGCGAAACGCTGCCGCCCGGCATCGATTTCGAATGGACGGACCTGACCTACCAGCAGATCCTCGCCGGTAATTCGAGCATCATCGTCTTCCCGCTGGCGCTGCTGCTCGTCTACCTCGTGCTCGCGGCCCAATACGAGAGCCTGACACTGCCGATAGCCATCATCATGATCGTGCCGATGGGCGTGCTGGCGGCATTGACCGGCGTCTGGTTGACTGGCGGAGACAACAACATCTTCACCCAAATTGGACTTGTGGTGTTGGTGGGGCTCTCGGCGAAGAACGCGATCCTGATCGTGGAATTCGCCCGCGAGCTGGAATTCGAAGGCCGAACGCCGGTGCAGGCGGCCATCGAGGCCAGCCGGTTGAGGCTTCGCCCGATCCTCATGACCTCCATGGCCTTCATCATGGGCGTCGTGCCGCTGGTCATCTCGACCGGCGCGGGTGCGGAAATGCGCGCCGCCATGGGTGTCGCGGTGTTCTCCGGGATGATCGGGGTGACATTCTTCGGCATCTTCATGACGCCAGTCTTCTACGTACTGGTGCGCAAGCTCACCGGCAACCGGCCGCTGATCAACCACGGCCGGGTACCCGAAACCGCCCATGCGAACACGGATGAGGTGCGGCAGATCGCGGCGGAATAAGACCATAGAAGGTCTCGAATGTTGAAGGCGGGCTCAATGCCCGCCTTCTTTTTTGCCGGCTTCACTTTGAACCAGCGAATGACTTTACTCTCCAACGCGCGACGCACACAATAAAATGCCTCGCCGCCGACTGCTTCCGACATTTCATCGCTTTGGAAAATTGGATTCCGGACGGAATATGGGGAGCCGAATCCATGTGGAGAAAAAGATGAACCAGTTCGCCGTCTCGCGCCGCCTGCTGATGAAGGGGACGGGCCTGCTGCTCGCCTCCACCGCGCTGCCTCGCCTTGCGATGGCCCAGGATGTACCGAGCGGCGGCCGGCTGATCGTGGCGGCGGATTCGGAGCCCAAGAACCTCAATCCGGCGATCGTCGCCTCCAACGGGGTCTTCTTCGTGGCGAGCAAGGTGATCGAGCCCCTGGCTGAAGCCTCCTTTGAGGGAGAAGACGGGCTTCAACCGCGCCTCGCGACATCCTGGGAAGGATCCGACGACGGCCGATCGGTCACCTTCAAGCTGAGGGAGGGCGTGACCTGGCACGACGGAAAGCCCTTCACCTCTGCCGACGTCGCCTTCTCCGCCCTCAATATCTGGAAGCCATTGCAAAACCTCGGCCGCATCGTCTTTGCCAACCTCGAAGCGGTCGATATGCCCGACGAGACGACAGCGGTCTTCCGCTTCTCCAAGCCGACACCGCTGCAGCTCATCCGCAATGCGCTGCCGGTGGTGAGCAGCGTCGTGCCCAAACATCTCTATGAAGGCACGGACATCGCCACCAATCCGGCCAATGTGAAGCTCGTCGGCACCGGGCCGTTCAAGTTCGCAGAATACAAGCCGGGCGAATATTACCGGCTGGAGCGCAACACCGATTACTGGGGCGAAGGCGAGCCTAAACTTGACGAGGTGATCTTCCGCGTGCTTCCGGACCGCGCCGCCGCCGGCTCCGCCTTGGAGGCGGAAGAAATCCACCTCGCCGCCTTCTCGGCCGTGCCGCTCACCGATCTCGACCGGATCTCCAAAGTGCCGGGTATCAAGGTCATTTCCAAGGGCTATGAAGCGCTGACCTACCAGCTCGTCGTGGAAATCAATCACCGGCGCAAGGAACTTGCCGATCTCAAGGTGCGGCAGGCGATTGCGCATGCGATCGACAAGCAGTTCGTCGTCGACACGATTTTTCTCGGTTACGCTGCTGCCTCGACCGGCCCGGTGCCGAAGAATGCGCCGGAATTCTATGCCGCCGATGTGCCAGCCTACGATTTCGACATTGCCAAAGCGAATGCGCTGCTGGACGAAGCCGGCTATCCGAAAACCGGCGACGGCGCGCGCTTCTCGCTGAAGCTGAGACCGGCTCCCTATTTCAACGAGACGCGTCAGTTCGGCGATTATCTGCGCCAGGCGCTCGCGGCGATCGGCATCGACGCCCAACTCGTCAATGCCGATTCCGCCGCGCACCAGAAGGCGGTCTATACGGATCATGATTTCGATCTCGCTGTCGCTCCGCCTGTCTTCCGGGGCGATCCGGCGATCTCCACCACCATTCTCGTGCAGTCCGGCATTCCGGCCGGTGTGCCCTTTTCCAATCAGGGCGGCTATGCCAATGCCGAACTCGACGCGATCATCGGCAAAGCGGCCGAAACCGTGGATGCGACCGCACGGACCAAGCTCTACAACGAGTTCCAGAGACTGGTGGCTACCGACCTGCCGCTCATCAACGTAGCCGAATGGGGCTTCATCACCGTTGCCCGCGACACAGTGCTGAACGTTTCGAACAATCCGCGCTGGGCCGTGTCGAACTGGGCGGATACGGCCCTGCAATCGTGATAGGATCGGCTCCCGGCATCGATTTCCCGAGGCGTTTTAGGGCGTGAAGCGTGCACTCCGATTGATCAGGCGCCGCGCATCGAGCAGCATTCCCGTGTTGCTGATCGTGGTGGCGTTGACTTTTCTGCTCTTGGAGCAAGCGTCCGGCGATGCGGTCGATGCCTATCTGCTGTCGATCGGCGGCGGGGATGCGGCGCTCACGCAATCGCTGCGGCAGGCCTATGGGCTCGACCAATCGATGTGGGCGCGGCTCTGGCTCTATCTCTCCTCGCTGGCAATGCTCGATCTCGGTTGGTCGGTCGCTTTCGACCGTCCGGTTCTCGACCTCATTCTCGAACGCTTGCCCAACACGTTACTGCTGATGGGAAGCGCCACGGCACTTTCCTTCGGGCTGGGCTCGGCACTCGGCATTCTCGCGGGGGCAAGGCCGGAAAGCTTCCGCGACCGGCTGCTTTCCACGGGATCGCTGGTGCTCTACGCCATTCCGAGTTTCTGGCTCGGCCTGGTGCTCAGCATAATCTTTGCGGTTCAGCTCCGCTGGCTGCCGACCTCCGGCATCGAAACCATCGCCTCGGGAAAGACCGGCCTTGCACGGGCGGCCGACATAGCGGCCCATCTCGTGCTGCCGGTCGGCGCTCTTTCTCTTATCTATCTCGCGCTCTTCCTGCGTGTCATGCGGGCAGGAATGGCGGAGATCTGGCCTCTGGACTTCGTACTTTTCGCCCGCGCCAAAGGGCTTTCGCGAGCAAGGATCGTGCTACGCCACGTGGCCCGCAACGCGCTCCTGCCGCTCGTCACCATGCTGGGCCTGCAATCGGCGGCCATGCTCGGCGGCAGCGTGGTGATCGAAAGCATCTTCGCGATCCCCGGCTTCGGGCGGCTGGCGCAGGAGGCGGTGAGCGGCCGCGATGCACCCCTCCTCATGGGGATCATTCTCGTTAGCGCCGTGCTGGTCATCTGCGTCAATCTCCTCACCGACATTCTCTATGCCGCGCTCGACCCGCGCGTGGGCTCCTCGGAGGCCGGCACATGACGGTCACGGGGAGATTTCTGCGCACGCCCGAAGGTATCGGCGGCCTTCTCATCCTGACCGTGCTCGCGATTGCGGCCATTCTCGCGCCGCTGCTTTCGCCCGGCGATCCCTTGAGCATTGCCGGCCGTCCGCTGCTGGCTCCCTTCACTGATCCAGCCTTTCCGCTCGGCACCGACAGGCTCGGACGCGATGTCCTGGCCGGCATCATACACGGCACACGGACATCGCTTGCGGTGGGGATCGCCGCCGCACTGGCGGCGCTGGCGCTCGGGTTGTGTGTAGGGCTCGCGGCCGGTTTTGCCGGCGGATTGGCGGACGAGGCGCTGATGCGGGTAGTCGATGCCTTCCAGATCGTGCCGAGCTTCCTGCTGGCGCTCGCCTTCGTCAGCGTCATCGGTCCATCCGTGCCGGTCGTCGTGCTAGCGATCGCGCTCGGCGCCTGGGCCGATCCCGCCCGGCTGACGCGGGCGCAGGTTTTGACGATCCGTGAACAGGATTACGTCGCCTCCGCGCGCGTCGTCGGCATGCATCCGGTCGAAATAGCATTCAAGGAGATCCTTCCGAATGCCCTGCCGCCGGTACTGGCGCTTGCGGCCATCATCGTCGCCTCCGCCATCCTCACGGAAGCCGCGCTTTCCTTCCTCGGCCTCGGCGATCCGAACGTCGTGACTTGGGGTTCAATGATCGCGGAAGGCCGCAACGTCCTGCGTTCCTCGCCCTGGCTCTCGATCTTCCCCGGCATCGCGCTGGTGGTGACGGTCGTCGGCGTCTATCTGTTCAGCGAAGGCTTGAGCAAAGCCATCTCCGGCCATGGGATACGGATGAGATGAGCGCGCCGCTTTGCCAGATACGCGGGCTTTCGGTGCTTTATCCCGGACAACAGACGCTCGCCTTGAAGAATATCGACCTCGACATCATGCCAGGCGAGAGGCTCGCCGTCATCGGCGAAAGCGGTTCGGGGAAAAGCACGCTTGCGCGCGCACTCGCCGGCCTGCTGCCCAGTGGCGCGCGCATAGCCGGCGAAATCATCTGGCCCTCGCGGGGGCAACGGCCGGTACCCGGCCGCGATCTCGGCTTCGTCTTCCAGGACCCTTCTGCAAGCCTCAACCCGGTGCTGACGATCGGCGAGCAGGTGGCCGAAAGTGCGGCTCGGCATCTCGGCCTCGCCTGGAGGGATGCCTATGCCCGGGCATTGGAGATGCTGGAGCGCGTGCGCATCCCGCAGCCGGAAAAGGCGCTGAAGGCCTTTCCGCACCAGCTTTCCGGCGGGCAGCGCCAGCGCGTGGCGATCGCCGCGGCCGTCATCTGCAAGCCGGCCTTCCTGATCGCCGACGAGGCGACCAGCGCGCTCGACATGGTGGTGCAGGCCGAGATCGTGAAGCTGCTCGACGAGCTGGTGCTTGAGGCCGGCACGACGATGCTCTTCATCACCCACGATATCGCGCTTGCCTCCGGCTTTGCGGACCGGCTTGCGATCTTCAAGGACGGCGACATCGTGGAAGAGGGGGCGGCGCAGGCGGTGCTGGCCGAGCCGCGCGAGGCCTATACGCGCATGCTGATCGGAAGCCATCTCGATTTGCGGAGCCCGCCGCTGATCCGGAAAAGGCGCTCCGCATGACCGAGCTGCTGACGATCAAGAACTTGTCGAAACGCTTCCTCTCTCGCGATCGAGAGGTCGCTGCGCTGGACGACGTTTCCCTCACGTTGAGAGCCGGCGAGACACTCGGCCTTGCCGGCGCTTCCGGCAGCGGAAAATCGACGCTGGCCCGCGTACTTCTTCGCCTCATCCACCCGGATGCGGGATCGATCCGCTTCGAAGGGGAGGATTGGCTTGCACATTCCGGCCGCGAGTTGCGCTGGCGGCGCGCGCGCATGCAGATGGTATTCCAGGATGTGCTCAGCGCCTTCAATCCGCAAGCGACGGTGGCCTCGGTGATCGACGATCCGCTGCGCATCCACAATGTGGTGGCAAAAAGCGAACGGCCCCGTGAGATCGCCTCCCTTCTCGACCGGGTCGGTCTGCCGCTGGCCTATTCCGCCCGTTCGATCCGCGAGCTCTCCGGCGGCCAACGGCAGAGGGTGGCGATTGCGCGCGCCATTGCCACGCATCCTTCCCTGATCGTGCTGGACGAGGCGGTTTCCGCCCTCGACGTTTCCGTACGCGGCAAGATCCTTGAGCTGCTCGTCGCATTGCAGGAGGAGCGCGGCATCGCCTATCTCTTCGTATCGCATGATCTTGCGGTTCTGCGCGCGGTTTCACACAGGATCGCGGTGATGGATGCCGGCAAGCTCGTCGAAACGGCCCCCCCGCGGCAGATCATCGATGCGCCGAGCTCGCCGGCGGCCAAGGCCCTGATTGCGGCCGTCCCGCGTCTCATCATCGCACGCCAGGAAGGACAGGCGGAACATGGCTTCTGACTTATGGAACCTCCTGAACGATCTGCCGGCCTTTTCGGCAGATCGCTATGCGTCCATTGCCGATCGGATCGCCCGGCTTCTCGGTACGGGGAGCGATGTGGTTCTCATCCAGGCGGAAGCCATCGTGGCGCTGGAGGCCGTCGCCGCCAGCCTCGCAAGACCTGGCCTCAGGGCGGCCAACATCGTCACCAGCCCCTATGGCGGATGGTTCGGGGGCTGGCTGCGGCGAGGCGAAGCCTCGGTCATCGATATCATGGCCGAGCCGGCAAAGCCGATCGAGGCTTCCACGGTTGCGGCGGCCCTGGAGACCAATCCGGATATACGTGTGCTCTCCCTGGTGCATGCGGAATCGGCAAGCGGCATTCTCAATCCGCTGGAAGATATTCTTTCGCTCGCCCGGCAAAGAGGCATCCTCACCGTGGTGGACGCCGTGGCTTCCATCGGCGGCCACCCGCTCGATGTCGATGCGCTCGGCATCGACATTGCCGTCATCGGCCCACAGAAATCACTTGCGGGACCGGCAGGACTCTCGGCCGTTTCCGTAAGCCGGAAGGCATGGGAATTCGTCGCAAGAAACGGCGCGCCGCGAAATTCAGTCCTTTCCCTTCTCGACCAGAGGGACTGGATCGAAGAAGGCCGCGGCGCCCTGCCCGGCACACCTTCGTCCATGGAGTTCTTCGCGCTCGAAGCCGCTCTTGATCGCATCGAGGCGGAGGGGTTGGAAAATGTCCTCGCAAGACATGCGCAGGCAGCGGCGGCAAGCCGCGCCGGTCTGCTGGCGCTTGGCGCCGAACCCTGGGCCGCGGCAGGGCGCGGCTCGCATCTCGTCACGACGGTGAAGCTGCCGGAAAGCGCGGATATGGACGGTTTGCTGAAAGCGGCGGACGGCTTCGGGGCTGCGCTGACGGCGGGCGTGGGGCCGGGTGCGGGACGGCTCGTGCGGCTCAATCACACTGGTCGGCGCGCCCGCCTAGAGATCGTGCTCGCAAATGTCTTGGCCTATGGCATGGCATTGCGGGCCCAAGGGCTGCCTGCGGATATCGCCGCTGCCTCGGACGCGGTCACCGGCTTCTACGGCGGGTAGTCCCACACAAATTCCTATAGGATTTTTATTTCTTTCCCATGCGGGCTCTCTCGAACCTTTATGCGGTTCGGGCCCATGTTTCCTGCTGAAATCCAGGACGAGCGCTGCCGGATCTCCGGCGGCCGCATCGGCATGCCGCCGTTTCCGGAGCGGTCCTGGTTCACTCGATCCATGCAAGGAGCCATCAAAATGGACGTGATCATGATCGGAATGGGTGTCGTCAGCTTCGCCCTGTTCCTCGCCTACACACACGCCTGCGACGCACTGTGAGAGGAGCCATAAAATGCTTCTCGAATATCTCCTCGGCGGCGCCGTCACGCTCTTCCTCCTCGTCTATCTCACCTATGCGCTGGTCCGCCCCGAGCGGTTCTGACCGCCGGATCGACTCAACATTTCGAAGGCTCATCCCATGACACTCAACGGATGGTTCCAGATCCTTCTCTATTGCGGGATCATCATCGCGCTCGCGAAGCCGCTCGGCGGCTACATGACGCGCGTCTTCAACGGCGAGCGCACGCTTCTCTCGCCGCTTCTCCGCCCGATCGAGCGCGGCCTCTATGGGCTTGCCGGCACCGGCGAACGTGAGGAGCAGCACTGGACGACCTATACCGTCGCCCTCCTGCTCTTCAATTTAGCCGGATTCTTCCTTCTTTACGCCCTCCAGCGGCTGCAGGGCGGCCTGCCTTTCAACCCGGCCGGTATGAGCGGCTTGCCCTCAGACCTCGCCTTCAACACCGCTGCCAGCTTCGTCTCGAACACCAACTGGCAGAACTACGGCGGCGAAAGCACGATGTCGTACCTGACGCAGATGCTCGGGCTCAACGTGCAGAACTTCCTGTCGGCCGCGACCGGCGTGGCAATCGCCATGGCGCTGATCCGCGCCTTTGCGCGCAAATCGGTACAGACGCTCGGCAACTTCTGGGTCGATCTCACCCGCTGCACACTCTACATCCTCCTGCCCATCTGCGTCATCGGCACGCTGGTGCTGGTCTGGCAGGGCGTTCCGCAGAACCTCAACCCCTATACCGTCGCGACCACGCTCGAGGGCGCGCAGCAGACGATCGCGCAAGGCCCCGTCGCCTCGCAGATGATGATCAAGCATCTCGGCACCAATGGCGGCGGCTTCTTCAATGCCAATGCGGCTCACCCTTTCGAGAACCCGACGGCGCTCACCAACCTCATCCACATGGTGTCGATCTTCGCGATCGGCGCGGCACTCACCAACGTCTTCGGCCGCATGGTCGGTAACGAGAAACAAGGCTGGGCGATCTTCGCCACCATGGGCATCCTGTTCCTGGCCGGCGTCACCGTCTGCTACTGGGCGGAAGCTGCGGGCAACCCGCTCGTCCACGCGCTCGGCATCGACGGCGGTAACATGGAAGGCAAGGAGGCGCGTTTCGGCATACCGCTTTCCGCCCTCTTCGCCGTCATCACCACGGCAGCCTCCTGCGGCGCGGTCAATGCCATGCATGACAGCTTCATGGCGCTCGGCGGCATGATCCCGCTCATCAACATGATGCTCGGCGAAATCATCATCGGCGGCGTGGGCGCAGGTTTCTATGGCATCCTGCTCTTCGTCGTGGTGGCGATCTTCGTTGCCGGCCTGATGGTCGGCCGCACGCCGGAATATCTCGGCAAGAAGATCGAGGCAAAGGAAGTGAAGATGGCGATGCTGGCGCTTCTCTGCCTGCCGCTCTTCATGCTGGGCTTTACCGCGGTCGCCGTGGTGCTGCCGAATGCGGTGGCCTCGATCGCCAATCCCGGTCCGCACGGCTTCTCCGAGATCCTCTACGCCTATGTCTCGGCGGCCGCCAACAACGGCTCGGCCTTTGGAGGGCTCACCGGCAACACGCCCTGGTACAACGTCACGCTGGGGCTGACGATGCTCGCCGGCCGTTTCCTGATCATCGTGCCTGCCATGGCACTTGCCGGTTCGCTGGTTACGAAAAAGGCCGCGCCGGAATCGGCGGGCACCTTCCCGACACACGGACCGCTCTTCGTCGCCCTGCTTCTCGGCGTGATCGTCATCATGGGCGGCCTGGAATTCTTCCCGGCGCTCGCGCTTGGCCCGATCGTCGAACACCTGGCGATGCTCGGGGGGCAGACCTTCTGATGTCCTGCCCCGGCTTGCCTAACAAGAACACCCATACTGGAGCCTCGTCATGAGCCAGTCCAAATCCGCGAGCATCATGGATGCCCGCATCCTCGTGCCAGCCATCGGCGGCGCATTCGCCAAGCTCAATCCCAAGAGCCTGGCCCGCAATCCGGTGATCTTCGTGGTCGCCGTCGTTTCCGCTCTTTCCACGATCCTGCTCATCAGGGATGTGGTGACCGGGGGAGCCGATATCGGCTTCTCCTTTCAGATCGTCATCTGGCTGTGGTTCACGGTGCTCTTCGCCAACTTCGCGGAAGCGGTGGCCGAGGGGCGTGGCAAGGCGCAGGCGGAATCGCTGCGCAAGACCCGCACCGAAACCCAGGCCAAACTTCTCAACGGCAATGGCCGCGACTTCAAGCTGGTGCCAGGCACCAGCCTGAAGGTCGGTGATGTCGTGCTGGTCGAGGCCGGCGACATCATCCCCTCCGATGGCGAAGTGATCGAAGGCATCGCTTCGGTCAACGAGGCGGCGATCACCGGCGAATCCGCTCCCGTCATCCGCGAATCGGGCGGCGACCGCTCGGCCGTCACCGGCGGCACGCAGGTGCTTTCCGACTGGGTTCGGGTGCGCATCACGGCCGCCGCCGGCTCTACTTTCATCGACCGGATGATCGCGCTCGTCGAAGGCGCGGAACGCCAGAAGACGCCGAACGAGATCGCCCTCAACATCCTGCTTGCCGGCATGACGCTGATCTTTGTCATCGCCACCGCGACGATCCCGAGCTTCGCCTCTTATGCCGGCGGCTATATCCCGGTCACCGTCCTCGTCGCGCTCTTCGTGACGCTGATCCCGACCACGATCGGTGCGCTTCTTTCAGCGATCGGCATTGCCGGCATGGACCGGCTGGTGCGTTTCAACGTGCTCGCCATGTCCGGCCGCGCCGTGGAAGCGGCGGGCGACGTCGATACGCTTCTCCTCGACAAGACCGGCACGATCACGCTCGGCAACCGCCAGGCGACCGAGTTCCGCCCGGTGCCCGGCGTGACTGCCGAGGAACTGGCCGATGCCGCCCAGCTCGCCTCGCTTGCCGACGAAACGCCGGAAGGCCGTTCGATAACCGTGCTTGCCAAGGAGAAATACGGCATCCGCGCCCGCGACATGCAGAGCCTGCACGCGACCTTCATTCCCTTCACCGCGCAGAGCCGCATGAGCGGCGTTGATCTCGAGGGTTCCTCGATCCGCAAGGGCGCGGTGGATGCGGTGTTGAACTACATCCGGTCGAACGCTGCCGCGACCAGCAGCGACGCCATCCGTGAAGCACAGGGAATTGCCGAGGACATCGCCAAGTCGGGCGGCACCCCGCTTGCCGTGGTGCGCGACGGGCGCCTGCTCGGCATCATCCATCTCAAGGATATCGTCAAGGGCGGCATTCGCGAACGCTTTGCGGAGCTGCGCCGCATGGGCATCCGCACTGTTATGATCACCGGCGACAATCCGATGACGGCCGCAGCAATCGCCGCCGAAGCGGGCGTCGATGATTTCCTCGCTCAGGCTACGCCCGAAAACAAGCTTTCGCTGATCCGCGAAGAGCAGGCCAAGGGCAAGCTGGTAGCCATGTGCGGTGACGGCACGAACGATGCCCCCGCGCTTGCCCAGGCAGATGTCGGCGTCGCCATGAACACCGGCACTGTGGCCGCTCGCGAAGCCGGCAATATGGTTGATCTCGACAGCGATCCGACAAAGCTCATCGAAATCGTCGAGATCGGCAAGCAGCTCCTGATGACCCGCGGCGCGCTGACGACCTTCTCGATCGCCAACGACATCGCCAAATATTTCGCGATCATCCCCGCCATGTTCCTCGCCTTCTATCCGCAGCTCGGCGTCTTGAACATCATGGGGCTTTCGACACCCCAGAGCGCCATTCTTTCAGCGATCATCTTCAACGCGCTGATCATCGTGGCGCTGATCCCGCTCTCGCTGAAAGGCGTCAAATACCGAGCGATCGGTGCCGGCGCCCTCCTCTCCCGCAATCTTGCCATCTACGGCCTCGGCGGCGTGATCGTGCCCTTCATCGGCATCAAAGCCATCGACATGGCCATCACCGCCCTTGGCCTCGCATAAGGAGCAGTTCCCATGCTGAAACAATTGAGACCCGCGATCGTCCTACTGGTCGCCCTCACCGTCATCACCGGCCTCGTCTACCCTCTCGGCATGACGGGTATCGCCCAGGCGCTCTTTCCCGAAAAGGCGAACGGCAGCCTGATCGAGCGGGATGGCCAGGTGGTTGGCTCGGCCTTGATTGGCCAGGCCTTTACCGGCGAACGCTATTTCCACGGTCGCCCATCGGCCGCCGGCGACGGGTATAACGCCGCCGCCTCCAGCGGCTCCAACCTCGGCCCGACGAACCCGAAGCTGATCGAGCGCATCAAAACGGATGCCGAGGCATTGAAGGCCGAAAACCCGAATGCAACGGTGCCGATCGATCTCGTTACCACTTCCGGCAGCGGGCTCGACCCGGACATCTCACCCGAAGCCGCCTATTTCCAGGTTTCGCGCGTCGCCAAGGCGCGGGGCATGAACGAGCCGGCGGTGCGCGCGCTGGTCGATGCTCATGTGGAGGATCGGCAATTCGGCCTGCTCGGCGAACCTGTGGTCAACGTGTTGGCGTTGAACCTGGCGCTTGACGAAGCCAATCCCTGACTTGAAATGGGCAGCGGGCGGCATTTTGCCGGCCGCTGCATTCCCGTTCGGGAGAGAACCTGCCTATGCCCGATGACAACCGCGACATGGAAAACCGGCCTTCGCCGGACGCGCTTCTGGAAAATGCCGAGCGCGAAGGTCGCGGCCGCCTGAAGATTTTTCTCGGCGCAGCTCCGGGAGTGGGCAAGACCTACGAGATGCTGATATCCGGGCGCGCGCGCCAGGCCGACGGCATCGACGTGGTCATCGGCGTGGTGGAAACCCATGGCCGGAGAGAAACCGAAGCCCTTGTCGACGGTTTCGAGATCATCCCACGCAAGAAGATCGACTATCGAGGCCAGCAGATCGACGAGATGGACCTCGATGCCATCCTCGCACGTCGGCCGGCACTGGTGCTGGTGGATGAGCTCGCCCACACCAATGCCACGGGAAGCCGCCACCCCAAGCGCTACATGGACGTGCAGGAGATCCTCGCCCAGGGGATCGACGTCTATTCCACGCTCAACATCCAGCACGTCGAAAGCCTCAACGACGTGGTCGCGCAGATCACCCGCATCCGGGTGCGCGAGACTGTGCCAGATTCGATCATCGATAGGGCCGATGACGTCGAGATCATCGACATCACGCCGGATGATCTCCTCAAGCGGCTGAAGGAAGGCAAGGTCTATGTGCCGGCGACTGCCCGCCGCGCCATCGAGAACTATTTTTCACCCGGCAACCTGACGGCGCTTCGCGAACTGGCGCTGCGCCGCACCGCGCAGCGGGTGGACGAGCAGCTTCTCAACCACATGCAGGCGCATGCCATTCCCGGCCCCTGGGCGGCGGGCGAGCGGGTGCTCGTCTGCCTCGACCACGGCAGAGGCAGCGCGGGGCTGGTGCGCTATGGCAAACGGCAGGCCGACCGGCTACGTGCCCCCTGGGCGGTGCTGCATCTCGAAACTCCGCAGGCGATCAGCCTGCCGGACGAGGAGAAAGACCGGCTCGCCGCCAATATGCGGCTTGCCGAACAGCTCGGCGCCGAAACGGTGACGCTTCCTGCATTGCGCATTTCGCGCGAGATCATCGCCTATGCCAATGCCAACAACTTCACCCATGTCGTCGTCGGCAGGCCGCGAAGACGAGCCTGGTGGCGTATCTGGCAAAGCACCGTAACCGACGACCTCATCCGCTATGCCGGGGACATCAGCGTCCACGTGATCTCGGGCGATGCGACGGAGGAGCCGCGCGGCGGCGTGAAGACTGCAAAACCTCGGCCGGTAAGGATCAGGCCCTATATCCGCAGCGCCGTCTTCGTCGGCCTTGCACTCATCGCCGGCATCGCGCTCGATCAGGCGCTGGACGTGCAGAACCTCGCGCTGGTTTTCTTGATGGCGGTACTGGCGGCTTCCGTGCGGGGCGGTTTGGGGCCCGGCCCCTTCGCGTCGCTCATCGGCGCCCTCTCCTTCAACTTCTTCTTCCTGGAGCCGCGCTATACCTTCACCGTGCGCGACCCAGAAAGCGTCGTGGCACTGGCATTCTTTCTCGGGGTGGCGGTCGTGGCGAGCAATCTGACGGCCGCCGTGCAGCGCCAGGCCGCCGCGGCCCGGCAGCGGGCTCGCACTACCGAAGATCTCTACCTCTTCTCCAAGAAGCTCGCGAGCACCGGCACGCTGGACGACGTGCTTTGGGCGGCAGCCTTCCAGATCGCCTCGATGCTGAAGGTCAGGGTCGTCATCCTGCTTCCCGAAAATGGCACGATCGCCGTCAAGGCCGGCTATCCGCCGGACGACACCCTGGCCGACGCCGACATCGCAGCCGCCAACTGGGCATGGCAGCACAACCGGCCCGCCGGACGAGCGGCCGACACGCTGCCGGGGGCGAAACGCCTTTACCTGCCGCTGCGCACGGGGCGCGAGGCGGTCGGGGTCATCGGTCTGGACAACGACAGGCAGGGTCCGCTGCTCACGCCGGAGCAGCAGCGCCTCTTCGACGCGCTGGCGGACCAGGCAGCGCTTGCGATCGAGCGCGTTCAGCTCGTTTCCGACATCGACAAGGCGAAGCTCGCCGCCGAGACCGACCGGCTGCGCACCGCGCTCCTGACCTCGATCTCGCATGATCTCAAGACGCCGCTTGCGGCGATCATGGGTTCGGCGGGAACGCTCAAGGATTTCGGCCCGGACATTCCCCAAGAGGCGCGGGCAGAGCTGCTCTCGACCGTCATCGACGAATCCGAGCGGCTCAATCGCTTCATTTCCAACCTGCTCGACATGACGCGCCTCGGCGCGGGCGCCATGCAGCCGAACTACGCCTTCCACTTCGTTGGCGATATCGTGGGCACCGCACTCGGACGAGCGTCGAAGATCGCCGCGAGGCACAGGGTCCATGTAGATGCTCCCGCCGATCTGCCGATGCTGAGGGTCGATCCGGTTCTGTTCGAGCAGGTTCTGTTCAATCTCATCGACAATGCCGCCAAATACGCACCCGACGAAACGCGGATCGATATCCGCGCCTGGCGGGACGGAGACAGCCTGCTGCTTTCGATCTCCGACGAGGGGCCAGGCATTCCGTCCGGCGACCTCGAACGTGTGTTCGACAGCTTTTACAGGGTTCGAAAGGGGGATCACGTGCGAGCCGGCACCGGACTCGGCCTTTCCATCTGCCGTGGCTTCATCGAGGCCATGGGCGGCACGATCAAGGCCTCCAACCGACCGGACCGCTCGGGCGCAATTTTCACCATCCGCATGCCGGTGCCTCGCGAAGCGCCGACAATGGGAGAAGACGAATGACCAATTCCGCCGTCCGCATTCTTATAATCGACGACGAACCGCCGATCCGGAAGTTGCTGCGCGTGGGCCTCTCCACGCAGGGCTATGCCATCAGCGAGGCGATGAACGCCAAGGTCGCGGCAGAACTCGTAGAAACGGACAAGCCGGACCTGGTCCTGCTCGATCTCGGGCTCCCCGACATGGCGGGTCACGATCTGCTTGAGAAATGGCGCCGCGACGGCATCGATCTGCCGATCGTCATCCTCTCAAGCCGTACCGACGAGGCGGGTATCGTCAGAGCGCTCGAACTCGGAGCCGACGACTACGTGACCAAGCCTTTCGGCATGAACGAGCTCGTGGCCCGCATCCGCGTCGCGCTCCGGCACCGGCTGCAAAGCCACGGCGAAAAGCCGATTTTCCAGACCGGCGAGCTTTCCGTCGATCTCGTCAAGCGCATCGTGAAGGTGGCGGGCGAGGAGGTGAAGCTCTCGCCGAAGGAATACGAAATCCTGCGCATTCTCGTGCAGCATGCAGGCAAGGTACTGACGCACCGTTTCCTGCTGGAGCACGTCTGGGACGGGCTCACCGACGTGCAGTACCTGCGTGTCTATGTGCGCCAGCTTCGCCAGAAGATCGAGAAGACACCCGATCAGCCGCAATACATCCTCACCGAAACCGGCGTCGGCTATAGGCTTCGGGAAGGAATTTAGCCGGCTACGATAAATGGAAGGCATCGCTTCCCGAAAGATTTAACGGAGTCCCTGGAACAGCGGACGATTCACGAGGTTCGACCCTCGACCTTGAACGGTGAATCCGTGAATTGCCATGCCGCAATCGTCTCGAACGGGATTGGAAAGCGAGCCGGATGGCCCTTTAGATCCCCTGCTGACCAACTGTCTTCCTCAATGGGTCGCCCGATCGCTTGAGGCCAACGGCATTCGCCGCCTGAGCGAAGCATCCGAACTCACGGACGGGGAGTTGCTGAAACTGAGAGGCGTGGGGCACCGATCAGTGAAGCTGATACGGGCGGCTATCAGAAGCCTGAAACGACAACGCAAGTTGACATCCAGGCATTGACTTCGCTTCCGTTCATCCGGGTAGGCCGAAAATCCCTGCTTGCATTGGGGAGCCGACTTCGCCCTGACAGTCCGTGACTTCGAGCAGTTTCCGCAGACGGACGGCATAGCGTTCCACCAGCGCCCCCAGCCTTGCTTTCTCGAGGCCGTCGGCGGAGGCGAACGCGCCTGACCAGAGGCCGATCTGGAAGGCCAGGTAGCAGGCTTCGAAGAACGTGAGGACGTCTTTACGCAGATCGCAATCCGTCTGCTGCGCGATGGCCGCGGCGAGCCGATCCCGCTCCGCGCCGGAAAGATCGAACTCGACGCCGGCGGCGGCGACATCCCAGGCGATATCCTGGCAGCCGACGAGATCGTGCGCGGCATTGTGGTCGAGCGCATCCGTCTTCACCAGCCGGCCGTCGCCGGTCATCAGCCATTCCCAGGCGTGAAGCCGATTATCCGTATCGACCCGGCGAAGCCGGCGGGAAAACCTCCCAACGGGACCAATCTGCTGTCTAAGCCTTTCCGCCGCGTCTTCGCCGAGCGCCTCGCTGGTATTGAAAACCGCCATACGACACAGCTCCTCGGGCGACGCACCTCTACCGGGTGGAGCAAGATGACGCGCACGAAAGCCGAGATAATGGCCAAGATGATCGATGAGCTGCCCTTGTGGTATGGCGATCATGCTCAGCGGGGTCCCATCGACCCATTTCTCTACCAGGAAACCGTGGCAGGTGCCGGCCACTTCCGGCGTGAAACCGGCTTCGTGCAGGAGGGCGCCCCGACGCGTCTTCTCTTTGTCGCTCCCACCAAGACCGGCATATTTGACGAGCCAGTTCCCGTCATCCGCCCGCATCAGGAATTTCCGCTTTTCCATCTGCATGTGGCTCGGCGGCCAAAACCGCTCGTCGGGATGGCGTAGCGCGCGCCAGGCACCGCCGGAGAGATCCTGCCAGGATCTTTTCCTGGCGCCAACGAGATCGGCCACCCAGGTCGAAAGGCGGTGAGCGGGCTCCCGCGTATCGATAATCAGCTCGTCCATCGAAACGTGGTGACGGGGGCGCTCCCTCCAGAACTTTCGATGCGCCGCGCTTGCCCGTGGACCGGGATCGCCCGGATGGCTGGGAAAGAAATGTATCCGGCCGGCGGGCACGCCATTGGCCTGCAGCCAATCCGCGACGCTGCCGAAGGAGCTTCCCGAGAGGCCAGGTCCCTCGTCAACGATCGCGAAATCGCGGTCCCCCTCACCCAGAATGCGTTTAGCAAGCGCCGGCGCGACCCGCAGGCGCCGGTCGAAGGGGTGGCCTGACGGACGCAGCGACCAGGCTGGCCCGGAGCCGAGGGCGGCGGCCACGAGCGCGGCAAGACCTGCACCGATGCTGCGAAGCCCGATCACGATAGTCCGAGCAGTCAATCCCGACCTCGACGCCGCCTCGATATAGCTTTCCGGATAAAGGGCATAGAAGGCATAGCCTTCTCCCCGCTTCACGCGCAGCGGTTCGGCGCACTCCAATTCCTGCAGCAGGTCCGGCCATTGCCGGGGCAGCGACAGTTCGCCGGCAAAGCCGCTCCGCCACGACTGCATGATGGCTCCGGCCTGCGCGTGAAGAAGTTTCGCGCCCGTCTCCTGGACAAACGAAAGATCATCCACGCCCTTTTCGGCAAACTCCCGATCCGCCAGTCCCTGGACCAGTTCTCCCGTGGCGATGAAAGCGTTCACCAGTGCCTCATGGCGCGGCCTGCCGGGAGGCATCCGCAAGCAACCGGCAAGCGTCTCGGCGATCTCCCCGCGCATCACGGCCGATCGTTCGACACGTTCGAGGTCGCCATAGACCAGCATCGACATTTCTCCCTTTCAAGCCTGAAGCCAGCCTTCTTGCCGCAACTCCGGGAAAATGAAGTTTTCCTGGAACACATGGCGCCGCGGTTTGTTCGCAGGCTTTGTAGATGCTGGAGAAAAAGATGGTTTCGAGTTCCATTCGCGTCGGCCTGGTCGGAGTGGGAAACTGCGCTTCCTCGCTGGTCCAGGGCCTGACCTATTACCGTAACGTCCAGGACAACGAGCCGGTTCCAGGCCTCATGCATGTCGATCTCGGCGGCTATCAGGTGAGCGACATAGAGATTTCCGCCGCCTTCGACGTCGCCGCGTCCAAGGTGGGGCGCGACGTGGCGGAAGCCATCTATGCCAAGCCGAACAACACGAAGCGGTTTGCCGATGTCGCGCCGACCGGCGTTGCCGTGAAACGCGGCAGGACGCTCGACGGGATCGGCAAATATCTCAGGGACGAGATCGAGGAAGCGGCCGAACCGGAAGCGGATGTGGCCGAAATCCTGCGACGGACACGCACGGACGTGCTCGTTTCCTATCTGCCGGTCGGCTCCGAAGAGGCGACCAAATGGTATGCCGAACAGGCGCTCGCCGCCGGCTGCGCCTTCATCAACTGCATTCCGGTCTTCATCGCCTCAAAACCGGAATGGCAGAGGAAGTTCGCCGCGCGCGGCCTGCCGGTCATCGGCGACGACATCAAGAGCCAGGTGGGCGCCACCATCGTCCATCGAATGCTCGTCAATCTCTTCCGCGAGCGCGGCGTGCGGGTAGACCGCACCTACCAGCTCAATTTCGGCGGCAATACGGATTTCCTCAACATGCTGGAGCGCGAGCGGCTGGAATCGAAGAAGATTTCCAAGACTCAATCGGTCACCAGTCAGCTCGATGTTCCCTTGCCGCCCGATGATGTGCATGTGGGGCCGAGCGACCATGTGCCCTGGCTCGCCGACAGGAAATGGGCCTATATCCGCCTCGAGGGAACCACCTTCGGCGGTGTTCCGTTGAATGCGGAGCTCAAGCTCGAGGTGTGGGATTCTCCCAATTCGGCCGGCGTGGTCATAGACGCCGTACGCTGCGCGAAACTCGCGCTCGACCGCGGCGTGGGCGGCGTGCTGACGGGCCCATCCAGCTATTTCATGAAGTCGCCGCCGCAGCAATTCACCGATCACGAGGCGCGACGGAGGACGCAGAATTTCATCGACGATCAGGAAGATATCCTGCGCGGGGCGGCCGAATGACGGTGACGTTCTTCCTGGTCCGCCATGCCGCCCATGACGATGTCGGGCGCTTTCTGGCCGGGCGGAAGGAAGGCATCACGCTCGGGGCGGCCGGCAAGGAGCAGGCCCGGCGCCTGGGGCAAAGGATGCAGCGGGAAAAGATCAGTGCGGTTCACACGAGCCCCCGCGAGCGTACGCGGGAAACGGCCGTAGCCATCGCGACGGCCTGCGGGCTCGGCGAGCCGGAGATCACGGACGCGCTGGACGAGGTGAATTTCGGCGACTGGTCCGGCAAGACCTTCGAGACGCTCGATGCGGACCCCTCATGGCGCCGGTGGAATACGATCCGCAGTCTTGCCCGCACGCCGGGTGGCGAAACCATGCTGGACGTGCAGCGCCGGGCGCTGGAGCTGATCGCAACCCTTGCTGCCGGCGATGGCGGCGGGAGACTAGTGTTGGTTTCGCATGCCGATGTCATCAAAGCGGCGGTGAGCCATGTGTTGGGCCTGCCGATCGACGCCTGGCCGAGGTTCGATATCGCGCCCGCCTCGGTTACCAGCATTGCGGCCGGTCACTGGGGCGCGAAAGTTCTGACCCTCAACGAGACGATTGCATGAAACCCAGGATCCTGGAGAAAACGCATGATCGAAGCCACGATGATCTGGAACGAACCGAACAACAAATCGCACTGGGACCCGGAACTTGACCCGGACTGGAGCCAGTTTGCCCGCATGGCCATGCTCGCCGCCGATGCGATCGGCGCGAAGAATCCCGATCTGATCCGGGTCCTTGGCGGAATCTCGCCAATCGATCCGCATTTCATAACGCGAATGCGCGATTTCGGTGTGCTCGACCATCTCGATGCCGT
Source organism: Rhizobium sp. LC145 (assembly GCF_001005825.1). Lineage (GTDB taxonomy): Bacteria > Pseudomonadota > Alphaproteobacteria > Rhizobiales > Rhizobiaceae > Neorhizobium. The sequence goes on along the minus strand of NZ_LBHV01000003.1, from coordinate 26,237 downwards.
GGCTGTTCACGGTTTTCCGCTCGACTGGAACCTCTGGCAGATCCACGAATGGCCGGCCAAGATCGATGAAATCAGGGCTGTAACTGACCTGCCGGTCTGGGTGAGCGAGGTCGGCGTATCGACCTTCGGCGCGGAAGAGGTGCAGCTCTGGGGGCTGAAGCGCACCGCCGAGCTGCTGAAGGGCAAGGTGGAGCGCTGCCAGTGGTACAGCCTCTATGATCTCCCCCGCGCCTGGGAAGCGACGACGCGCCACCGGGAGGCCGAAGGCTCCTCCTACTATCGCCACTACTACATGGGCCTTCTGCGGGAGGACGGTACGCCGAAACCGGCCTTCGATGAATTCGTCAGGCACACGCCGGAATTAGGCCTCGTGCAATGGTTCCACTTCGAGGACCCGAGGCTTACGGATGCCGTGAACTGGATGAAGCGGCTCGGAGTCAAATCCGTCCGCACCGGCCTTTCATGGGCCGACCGGTTCCGCCCCAATGCACTCGACTGGTTCGACCGCCAGATGCGCGCGCTCGAGGATTTCGACGTGACGGTCACCTTCTGCTTCACGCCGGAACATCGCGGCATCGGCGCGCATCATACGAGCCCGCCTTTCGTGCCGGAGGAATTTGCGGCCTTCTGCAGCGAAATGGTGGAGCGCTACGCTCCGCGGCAGACCGAAAGGCCGGCTCGCGGCGGTAGCCGCTCCGCCGTCCGGCCGCTCGCACTGGAAACCTCGCCGACCTTCGGCAGCAGATAAGTGAGCCTGATCCCGCCCCTCAGCGCCCGGCGGAGCGAGCCGAAAGGAAAACCTGCGGCTTGAAAGCGAAATCCTTGTCGAACGGATAGGTCTGGCGCAGCTTGCGGTGCCGCTCCAGCCGCTCGACGAACTGGTCGACGACGCCCGGTGAAAGCGCCATCAGGTTCGGATTGGCGATCAGCGCGAGTTCCGGCGAGAGGTAGCCGGATTTCACGACGATGATCCTGGCGTGGTGCGGATCGAGGCCGAGCCGGGTGAAATCGGCGATGTTGTGATAGGGCCGGCGCTTGGCCGAGAGCACCAGCTCGATGCCGCCGATGACGACCACGGCCTGACGGTCGGCCGGATCGGTGGTTTCGTGCAGGAACTTGACCCGAGCAAGGGTCTTCACCGGCCTGCTTCCGATCGTATCGAGAGAAGCGCCGATCGAAAGATCGAGTTCGGCGCCAATGCCGGCGGCATAGCAGGCATCGGTTGCTGCCCTGTCGGCAATGCCTGCGAAGACGACGCCCTGCGCTTTCCTCGCTATCAGCTCCGCCAGCACTTCCGCGCGGTCGCCGACACCGCCGCCCGTCGGATTGTCGCCGGATTCGGCCAGCACCACCGGCGCGGTCCTGCTGGCGATCGCCCTCTCCACGCATTTCTCGATCGATCCGGTCTCGCAGCCGAAGACGAATTTCTCGCGCGCATCCCAATAGGCTTGTGCGACGCGCCTCGCCTCCCGCTCCAGGACCGCCCGGTTCGTGCCGGTCATGATCGCGGCTGCCGTCGCACGCGGTTCATCGGCCCAGACATAGCCGACCATCAGGGACGCGTCCCAGACGCCTTCGAGCGCATCGATCTCCGGCATCATCGCATAGAGGCTCTTTGCCGGCTCATCGACCGTGCTGGTGCGCTCGCCCGGCAGGACGACAGGAATGGGCGCCCAGACGAGGATCGGCTTTACGCCGGTCTTCAGGCTCTTCACCAACATGGAGACCGAGCGGCGCATCGTCTCCTCCACATCAATATGCGGCGCGGTGCGATAGGTGGAATACATGTCCAGAGCGTCGATGATGCGCTGGCTGACATTGCCGTGCAGGTCGTAGCTCGCCGAAACGGTGCAGTCCGGTCCGACCAGATCGCGGGCGGCGGTGATCCAGTCACCCTCGGCATCCTCCATGCCCTGCACATACATGGCGCCGTGCATGGCGAGATAGAGCCCGTCCAGCGGAAGGAGCGGCTTCAGGCGCTCCAGGAACTCCGCCTTGAAACGCTCATAGGTGGAGCGCGATACCGGACCGCCGGCAATGGCGCGAGCATGAATGGTGGGCAGGAATTCCGCTTCATAATCCTTGAGGAAAGCGAAATAGGGCGACGCCGTCAGCTCCTCGCCGCGCACCACGCGAAAGTCCTTCTCTTCGTTGAGGACCGGGTTGTAGGTGCTGCATTCGATATGGATGCCGCCGACGGCGATGCGCATGGGAAACCTCAATTCACGTTGGGGCCGATCAGAAAGTTGTGGGCTGCGATGCTGGCCGCGCCGCGTGCCCAGATGTCGCTATCGACGCGCTTGATGCGGATCGGCGTCTGGCCTGCATATCGGGGCAACACGTTCATTTCGACGGCTTGCTGCACCACCGTGCCGAACAATCCATCGAAGGAGCCTTCGAGATGGGTGATGAGGATGAGGCCCGGGTCGTTCATCTGGATCAGATGCGCGATCGCGAGGCCGAGCGCCGAACCCGCCCGGTGGAGGATGCGGATGGCCGCCGCATTGCCGGCCGATGCCTGGTGTTCGATATCGGAAAGGGATGTGCATTCCAGTCCCTCGGCCCGCGACATTTCCTTGATCGCCTTCATCGAGGCGACCGTATCGAGGCAGCCGCGCTTGCCGCAGCGACAGGGCGCGCCGCCGGGCTCGATGGTGCAATGGGCGATCTCGCCCGCGCCGCCGTGATTGCCGCGGTAGAGCCTACCCTCGATGAAATGGGCGCAGCCTATGCCGTCGCCCAGCGAGACGACGCTGAAGTTCTGGACCTCGCGGGCGCTACCGAAGAGCTTCTCGCTGACCGCGACTGCCTTCGCATCGTTCTCGATGAAGGTTTCGATGCCCGTCCGTTCACGGATGATCCTGGCCAGCGGAACGTCCTGCCAGCCGAGCAACGTTGATTTCACGCAGTTCGCCTGGGTCTCGTCGACGAAGCCGGAAAGCGCTACGCCAATGCCGGAAAGCTTTTCCTTCGCGTCGGGCCGGCTCCCGAGCAGAGCCGGCAGGCCTTCCGCAATCGCATTGGCAATCACTTCCGGATCCCGCGAGAGCGGCATCGCGCATCTTGCGATGATGCCGCCGTTGAGATCACCGAGAATCATCGGAGCCGGATCTTCGAGGAGCGAGACGCCGACGAAGAACGCGCATTCCGGATGCAGGTCGAGCCGTATGGAAGGTCGCCCCTGACCATAGATCGTTTCCGTCTCGTGCAGCACGCCGCGATCGAGCAGGTCGCGGGCGAGACCGCTCATGGCCCCTTTGCTCAAACCCAGAATATTGGCCATCTCGGTGCGGCTGAGCGGGCCGGACTCGCTGATGACGCGCAACAACTGGCGTTGGGAGGAAGTGAGCATCGCGTTCAAGGGCGGTATCCGGGATTTGGAAGTGCTTGACACTAAGTTCAGAAAATGAACAAATCAACGGCAATAACTATAAAAAATGATCTAAGGCGGCAGCGATCCGCCCTGTTTCAACAACAATCAGGGGTGAACGATCATGAACATCTTCCACCGGAATCCGTCCAAGGCCAGGCGCCTCGCGCTGGCGGCTGCTGTTGCCGGCAGCCTGATGATGCCTGCCGCCGTCATGGCGGCGACCCTGAACGTCATGCAGAGCGAAGCGCCGCGTTCCATGGACCCCGGCGACCAGACCGCCACGTTTACCGCCGCCCTGCTCGACCCCATGTATGAAGGGCTTATCAAGCGCGATCCCGATCTTTCGCTGAAGCCGGCGCTCGCCACCGAATGGTCTTCCGATCCTTCCGGCCTCGTCTGGACCTTCAAGCTGCGCGAGGGCGTGAAATTCCATGATGGCACGCCCTTCAATGCCGATGCCGTGGTCAAGAACTTCAATCGCCATCTCGATACCAAGCGTGGCCTTGCCGCAAGCGGCAGGCTGCGCACCTTCCTCGAAAGCGTGATCGCCGTCGATCCCATGACGGTGGAGTTCAAGCTGAAGACCCAGTACCCGGCCTTTCTCGCACTTCTGAGCACGGGGCCTTGCCTGATGGTGAGCCCCGCTGCGGAAGCCGCCGGCACGATCGGCAGTCAGGCCGTCGGCACCGGCCCCTACAAGCTCGCCGAATACAAGTCCGGCGAATATGTATTGCAGGTGAAGAACACCGATTGGTGGGGCGGCGCGCCCAAGGGCGAAGACGAGATCAAATGGACCTGGACAGCCGAGCCCTCGGTGATGAACATGGCGCTCCAGAGCGGCGAGGTGGACGTCGTCAATCCCTTCCCTTCCGCCTTTGCCGCGCAGGCGGGCGCCAATCCCGAAATGAAGCTCAGCAAGACGGATGGTTCGGCCGTCTTCTGGGTGTCACTCAACACCAAGATGAAGCCCCTCGACGACGTGCGGGTACGTCAAGCGCTGAACTACGCAACCGACCGCGAGGGTATCGTGAAAGCCTTCACGCAAGGGTTCGCCACGCCCGCGAACTCGCCACTCGCGCCAGTCACGCCTGGCTATGACAAGTCGCTTGCTCCCTATAGCAATGACGTCGAGAAGGCCAAGACTCTGCTTGCCGAAGCCGGCTATCCGGACGGTTTCGAAATGTCGACCATCGTACAGGAGCAGGAGGCGCGCATCGGCGAACTCCTTCAGGCCATGTGGGCCAAGGTCGGCGTGAAGCTCGACGTCCGCCGCATGGAAAGCGGCGTGTGGTCCAAGGCAGCCTTCCAGGACCCCGCCGGCAAGGAAGCGGACGGCACGGCCTCGGCGATCGCCTCCTGGTCTTCCGGCGTGAACGGCGCGGACCTGCAATTCCGCCCGCTCTATTATTCCGCGAGCGCTTCGCCGACCGGCGCCAATCTCGGCTTCTTCAGCGACGAGAAGCTGGACGGCCTCATCGACAAGGCGGCTTCCACGCTCGATGAAACCGCCCGCAACGCGATCTATGTCGAGGCACAAAAGCTGGTGAACGAAGAGGCGCCGCATGTGCTGCTCTTCACCAAACAGGACCTCTATGCGGCCAGCGCCAATGTGAGCGGCGCCTGGGTCATTCCGGGCGGCCTCATCGTGGTCAAGGACGCAACCAAGGAGTAGCCGGGTGCCGGGCGGTTCGGCCGCCCGTATCCAGCCGGAATAGCGGTCGATGAAAGCCTATATCGCCAAGAAATTGCTGGCCCTGCCGCTGATCCTCATCGGCGTTTCGCTCATCGTCTTCGTGGCGATCCGGGCGCTGCCGGGCGATCCTGCCCGGTTGATGGCCGGTCCGGAAGCGACCCAGGAGGCGGTCGATGCCATGACCGGGCGGCTCGGCCTCGACCGCAGCCTGCCCGAACAATATGCCTCCTTCGCCCATGGCGCGATCCGGGGCGATCTCGGCATATCGATCAAGTCGAAACTGCCGGTGGTGGACGAAATCGCCGAGCGCCTGCCCTTCACCATTGGCCTCGCTATCACCGCCTATATTCTGGCGATCGGCATCGGCGTACCGGCCGGCATGATCGCCGCCATCCACCGGCACGGCTGGCCCGATCAGGCGGTCATGATCCTGGCAAGCGCCGGTGCGTCCGTCGCCAATTTCTGGCTGGCGCTGATGGCGATGAACACGTTCTCCGTCAAGCTCGGCTGGCTGCCGCTGCTCGGCGCTTCTTCCTGGAAGAGTTTCATTCTACCCTCGATCACGCTCGCCGTGCTGCCGATGGCCGTGATTGCCCGAATGACCCGCTCCAGCATGATCGAGGTGATGTCGCAGGACTATATCCGCACCGCCTATGCCAAGGGTGTCGCGCCGCGTTCCATCTACTGGAGCCATGCGCTCCGCAATGCGCTGATCCCGATCATCACCATTGTCGGCCTCAATTTCGGCAGCCTGATCGGCGGGGCGGTGGTCACAGAATCCGTCTTCAACTGGCCGGGCATCGGCCGGCTGCTCGTCGATGCGGTGCGCTATCGCGACTATCCGGTCATCCAGGGCGTGACACTGGTCGCCGTGACCGGCGTGGTGATGATGAACTTCCTCGCTGAAATGTTGATCGCCCTCCTCAATCCCAAGATAAGGCTCGACTGATGGCGGCGCTCGAAACCGGAATGGAAACCGTGCGCCGATCCTGGCTGGTCCGCAGCCTGCGCTGGGTGGCATCCCACAGAAGCATTGCTCTCGGTGGTCTGCTGATCGGGTTGATTGTGCTGGCCGCCATCTTCGCACCGATGATCGCGCCTGCCGATCCATACGAGCAGGATCTGCTTGCGACCATGCTGCCTCCCTCCTGGGGACATCCTTTCGGCACCGACGACAGCGGCCGGGACATCCTCTCGCGCGTTCTTTACGGCGCGCGCATTTCGCTCATCGAGGTCGTGCTCGCCGTCGGACTTGCCGTCATCCTCGGCGTTCCGCTCGGCATTCTTTCCGGCATGAGCGGCCACTATCTGGACCAGGCGATCATGTGGATCATGGATATTCTCTTCGCCTTCCCCGGCATCGTGCTCGCCATCCTCATCGTCAGCGTGCTCGGCCCGGGCCTCGTCAATCTCCTGATCGCGATCGCAATATTCTCCGTGCCGGTGTATGCTAGGCTTAGCCGCAACCTCACGCTCGGGCTGAAAAGCCAGGAATATGTCGAGGCGGCTATCTCGCTCGGCATCTCCCGCCGCCGCATCATGACACACTACATCCTGCGCAACGCCATCGGGCCGATCATCGTGCAATCGACGCTCACCGCCGGCACGGTGATCCTTTCGGCAGCAAGCCTTTCCTTCCTCGGGCTCGGCGCCCAGCCGCCGCTTCCCGAATGGGGCGCGATGATGAGCGATGGCCGCAACTACCTCGGCCTCAACATCTGGATGTCGCTGTTTCCGGGGCTTGCCATCATGATAACCGTGCTCGGCTTCAACATTCTCGGCGACGGCCTGCGCGACCTTCTGGACCCGCGCAAATGAGCATTCCCGTCTACTGCGTCGATATTGGCGGCTCTTTCATGAAGTTTGCGGTTTCCACCTCTCCGGGCGCGCTCGAGCTCCTGGAGAAGGTAGCGACACCGGCGAACTCCTGGAGCGAACTTGCCGCCGCCCTCGCTACGCTGCTCGACCGCCATGCCGGCGCAGGAGCGCCCACATCGCCACTTGCGCTTTCTATCGCCGGCCTCGTCGATCCCCGCAACGGGATCGCGACCTCTGCAAATGTTCCCTGCGTGACCGGCCGGCATCTCAGCACCGCGCTGGCGGCGATCCTCGGCCGACCCGTTCTTGCCGCAAACGATGCCGATTGCCTGACACTCGCCGAGGCCAATGAAGGCGCCGGGCGCGGACATTCCGTCGTTTTCTGCGCGATCATGGGGACCGGCATCGGCGGTGGACTTGCCATCGACGGACGGCTCGTGAAGGGCGCCGGCGGCGTGACCGGCGAATGGGGGCACGGGCCGATCCTCAACACCTCGGTCGACCTTCGGAATGGTGAGGGGCCGATCCACATACCACGCTTTTCCTGCGGCTGTGGGCAATCCGGCTGCGTCGATACGATCGGCGGGGCACGCGGCATCGAGCGGCTGCATCTTCATCTGCATGGCCGGACAGAGAGCAGCCACCGCATTCTGGAGGGATGGCTAGCGGGTGAAAGCCGTGCGGCGAGGACGGTCGCCGTCTATCTCGAACTCGTCGCCGATCCACTGGCACTTGCCGTCCACATTACCGGCGCCTCAATCGTGCCTGTCGGCGGGGGGCTTGCGTCGGTCACGCCGTTGATCGACGCTCTCGACGCGGCCGTGCGTGGGCGCGTCCTCAACCGCTTCGACCATCCGCTGGTGACGCCGGCGCTTCGCCAGGAGGACGGCGGTCTGGTGGGGGCCGCGGTGCTCGGTCATCAGGGAGGCTGAAATGCGCATTCTTCTCGAAGTCTGTGTCGATAGCCCGCAGGGCCTGGCTGCGGCTATCGAAAGCGGCGCGGACCGCGTCGAACTTTGCTCGGCGCTCGATGTAGGCGGCCTCACCCCTTCTCCCGGCCTGATGGCGCTTGCCGCGCAAGCGCCGATCCCCGTCTACGCAATGATCCGGCCACGCGCAGGCAACTTCGTTTTCGATGGCGATGACGAGGCTGCGATGATGGCGGATATCGATGCAGTTCGCGCGGCCGGACTTGCGGGCGTAGTGACCGGCGCCAACCACCCGGACACGACGCTCGATCTTTCGCTTCTCCAGCGGCTGATGGAGCGCGCCCGAGGCCTCGGCGTTACGCTCCACCGCGCCTTCGATCTGACCCCCGATGCGGATGCGGCGTTGGAACAGGCCGCAAGCCTCGGCGTCGAGCGCATCCTCACCTCCGGACTTGCGACAGCCAGCCTGGATGGCATCGACGTGTTGAAACGCCTCGTAAGGCAGGCGAGCGGCCGGGTGTCGATCATGCCTGGCGGCGGCGTCAATCTCGCCACCGTCGAGCGGGTGGTGATGGAAACAGGCGCGGGAGAGGTCCATAGCTCCTGCCGCCGGCTGGTTGAAAACGAAGACGAGCGAGCGGTCGCCTTCGGTTTCCAGCCGCCACGATCCTACGCCACCGACGCCGGGATCGTGAAGGAAATGCGCGCCTTCCTCGACCGCCTTTCCAGATAGCATGCCCTGAGCGAGGGCCTACGTCATCCGACATGGCTCCGGCGTCCCGAAATCGCCCATTCCGAAAAGGCCAAGAGAATACAAGGAGGAACGCAGCACCGGGCCGGCACTGGACGCTTTCCGTTTGACAGGAGATATAAGAGGTCATATCTCTTTTAAGTGAGGAGCGATCTTGCGGAGGCAGGATCATGGTGGCGCAGGAGGAGCACTGATGAAGCCAATCTTCAATACGATATCGTCGATCCTGATCGGGTCCGCGCTGCTTATGCAGCCTGCTTATGCCGAAACACCGCCCAATATGCTGGTGGTCGGCTTTTCGATGAACAATATCCTGACGCTCGACCCTGCCGCCATTACCGGCAAGGAGGCCGTGCAGGTTCTAGCGAACATATATGATAACCTCGTTTCGCTGAACGCCGCCGACCGCTCGAAGATTGACCCGCAACTGGCGGAAAGCTGGACGGTCGGCGACGACAATTCCACGATCACCTTCAAGCTGCGCGAGGGCGCCACCTTCGCGTCGGGAAATCCGGTGACCTCGGCCGACGTCGTCTGGTCGCTCAAGCGGGTGATGAAGCTCAATCTTGCGCAATCGACCTCGCTGAAGACGCACGGCTTCACGGCCGCCAATGCGGAAGAGAATTTCACCGCGCCGGACGAGCATACCGTCGTCATCAAGCTTCCGAAGAAGGTCGATCCACAGATCATCATCATGACGCTCTGCCTTGTCGGTCCGGGGTCGGTGCTCGACAGCAAGGCCGTGACGGAGCAGGAGAAGGATGGCGACCTCGGCAATGCCTGGCTGACCAATAATTCGGCGGGCTCCGGTCCCTTCAAGCTCGAGGGATGGCGTTCCAACGAGCGGGTGACCCTCGACCGCAATGACGAATACTGGGGCGACGCTCCGGCGATGCGTCGCATCATCATGCGCCATCTGGCCGAATCCCAGAGCCAGCGGCTGATGCTGGAAAAGGGCGATATCGACATCGCCTATTCCATGTCGGCAGCCGACCTGAAGGCGCTCGAGAACAACGAAGACGTGAAGGTCCAGACAATCGGCGGCAGCGGCTTCTACTATCTCGCCGTTTCCATGAAGGACGAGAAATTCAAGAACCAGAAGGTTCGCGAGGCGCTGCGTTACCTCATCGACTACCAGGGGCTCAACGACAGCGTCCTGCCCTATTTCGGCAAGTTCCGCGACCGTCCGATCCAGACCGGGATCTCCGGCGCTCTTCCCAGTATCGGTTACAAGCTGGACGTGGAGAAGGCCAAGGCCCTGCTTGCGGAGGCCGGCTATCCGAACGGCTTCTCGACGACGCTCCGGGCGATCTCGGACACTCCGTTCGTGAATCTCGCGCCGGCCATCCAGGCGACGCTCGCTCAGGCGGGCATCAAGGCAGAGATCATCACCGGTTCCGGCGACCAGATCTATGGCGCGATGCGCGAACGGAAGTTCGAGCTTATCGTCGGCCGCGGCGGCGGCGGGCAGTTGCCGCATCCAGACTCGAATCTGCGCTCCATCGTCTACAATCCCGACAATTCGGACGAGGCGAAGCTAACCAACTTCCAGGGCTGGCGGACCTCCTTCTACGACGAGAAGATCAACAAGATGATCGACGAGGCGCTCGTGGAAGCCAATCCGGAGGCTCAGATCAAGAAATACGAGGAAATCCAGACCTATTACGCCGACATGGTTCCAGCCATCCAGCCATTCGCCGAGGTGGTCGACAGCGTCGGCTTCCGGGCCGACATCAGGGGTCTGGAGCTCAACGCGTCCTGGTCGACTGAACTTCGCACCGTGACGAAGGAAAGATAATCGCCTGCCGCCGCCGTGCCTCGCGCGGCGGCGGAAAGCTTGCGATACCGAGGAAATTCCATGAGCAACGAGCGTCTTTTCGCCTTCGCAAGGCAGGCGGGCACCGTATCGGCGACCCTTATCGGCCTGCTTGTCCTGACCTTCTGCATCGGACGCCTGATGCCGGTCGATCCGGTGCGGGCCATCGTCGGGGAGGAAGCGGACCAGGCCACCTACGAAATGGTCGCCGAGCGCATCGGCGCGCACCTGCCGCTCTACCAGCAGTTCATCCGCTATGTGAACGACCTCACGCATGGCGATTTCGGCGTCTCTATCCGGACGGGGCAGCCGGTCATCAACGATATCCTGCATGTCATGCCCGCCACGATCGAACTTGCCACCTTCGCGATCATCTTCGGCGCGGGTTTCGGCATTCCCCTCGGCATCCTTGCCGCTGTCCAGCGCAACAAGCCGGCCGACCACGTCATACGGTTTGCCACTCTGATCGGCCATTCCATGCCGATCTTCTGGACCGGCATGATCGGCCTCATTATCTTCTATGCCGCGCTCGATCTAGTCGGCGGCGGCGGACGCCTTTCCGATTATTATGTCGGCCTCGTTCCCGACCGAACCGGCTTCATCCTGATCGACGCGGCCATTGCCGGAGACTGGGAAGTCTTCGCCGATGCGGTCAACCACCTGATGCTCCCGGCCAGCATTCTCGGCTATTCCTCGATGGCCTACATTACCCGCATGACACGCAGCTTCATGCTGGACCAGCTAAACCAGGAATATATCACCACCGCCCGCGTGAAGGGGCTCTCGAAGAGCCGCACGATCTGGCATCATGCATTCGCGAACATCCGCGTGCAGCTCGTGACGATCGTGGCGCTCGCCTATGGCGGTCTTCTTGAAGGCGCGGTGCTGATCGAGACGGTATTCTCCTGGCCTGGCTTCGGCCAATACATGACCAGCAACATGCTGATCGGCGACATGAATGCCGTGATGACCTGCGTGCTCCTGGTCGGCGTCATCTTCATCGCGCTGAACCTGCTTTCCGACGCCCTCTACAAGATTTTCGATCCGAGGACGCGCTGACATGACAGCCAACCTTCTACACTCCCAGGATGCGACCATGCCCGAAACCCGTCGAAAGCAGAGCCTGGCGCTGCGCCAGCTTGTCTCGCTTTTCCGCGAGCTACTCGGCAGCCCAACCTCGGCCTTCGGTCTTGTGGTCATCACCATACTGCTGCTCACGGCGCTTCTTGCGCCGGTGATCGCACCCTATGATCCGAACATCATCAACCTCGGCAACGCGCTGCAGCCGCCGAGCGCCGCCCACTGGTTCGGGACGGACGAGCTCGGCCGCGACATATTGAGCCGCATCGTCTACGGCACGCGCATCAGCCTCACCATCATCACCATCGTCTCGGTCATCGTCGGGCCGATCGGCCTCATCGTCGGCACAACGGCGGGCTATTTCGGTGGCTGGTACGATACGTTCATGATGCGGATCACCGATATCTTTCTTTCCTTCCCGAGCCTCATCCTCTCGCTTGCCTTCGTAGCCGCCCTCGGTGCCGGGCTCGAGAATGCGATCATCGCGATCGGGCTCACGGCCTGGCCGCCGATCGCCCGGCTGGCGCGCGCCGAAACGCTCACCTTTCGGGGTGCGGACTATATCTCGGCCTCGCGCATGCAGGGCGCCTCGGCGTTGCGCATCATCGTGAAATCGATCATGCCCATGTGCCTGCCCTCGGTTCTGGTGCGCGTGACGCTCAGCATGGCGACCGTGATCCTGACAGCGGCGGGCCTCGGTTTTCTCGGCCTCGGTGCCCAGCCGCCGCTGCCCGAATGGGGGGCGATGATCGCCACCGGCCGCCGCTACATGCTGGACAATTGGTGGCTGGTCGCCTTCCCCGGCGGCGCCATCCTGCTCGTCAGCCTGGCCTTTAACCTGCTGGGCGACGGGCTGCGCGATGCGCTCGACCCGAAACAGCGCTGAGGATCACGCCATGGACAAAAGCCAAGAAGCTCTCCTTCGCGTCGAAAAGCTGAGCGTCAGCTATCGCAGCGGCAAAACCTACAACACCGTCGTGAAGGGCGTTTCCTTCGAGCTCGGGCGGGAAAGGCTCGGCATCGTCGGAGAATCCGGTTCGGGCAAATCCACGATAGGCCGTGCGCTTCTGAAACTGTTGCCGACAGCCCGTATCGAAGCGGACCGAATGGATTTTTCCGGCACCGATCTTCTGGCCGCTAGCGAAAAGCAGATGCTCGACATCCGCGGCCGGCGCATCTCGATGATCCTGCAGGACCCGAAGTTCTCGCTCAATCCGGTGCATCGCGTCGGCGACCAGATTGCCGAGGCCTATCGGGTGCACACGCGGGCCTCCTCGCACGCCGCGAAACAGAAGACGCTCGAAATGCTGGAGGCGGTGAAGATCCGCGATCCGGAACGCGTCTTCGGCCTTTATCCGCATGAGGTCTCGGGCGGCATGGGCCAACGCATCATGATCGCCATGATGCTGATCCCCGAACCGCGGATCATCATAGCCGACGAACCGACATCCGCACTCGACGTGACTGTGCGGATGCAGGTTTTGAAAATCCTGAACGAGCTGGTGACCGAAAAGGGCATGGGCCTCATCATGATCAGCCATGACCTCAATCTGGTGCGCAACTTCTGCGACCGGGTGCTGGTCATGCGCTCCGGCGAGGTCGTCGAGGAGCGGGCCGCCCGCGACATGACGAACTGCACCCATCCCTATACGCGCGGGCTTTTGGCCGCCCAGCCGCATATCGGCGGCAGCCGCAAGCCGCTTCCGGTGCTGAACCGCGACATCAAGGAGGTGCGGGCATGAACGCCATCGAGGTTCGCAACCTGTCGATCGATCTCGGCTTTGGCGCAGCCAAGCGGCGCATCCTCGGCGATGTCTCCTTCTCGGTAGAAGCGGGCGAATCCTTCGGCCTCGTTGGGGAATCCGGCTCGGGAAAATCCACCATCCTGCGCTGCATCGCGCAACTGCTGAAAGCCTGGGAGGGCGATATCCTGATCGCCGGTCAATCGGTGCGCGACATGCCTTTCGACGAATACTGCCGGATGGTACAGATGGTTTTCCAGGACCCCTACGGCTCGCTCCATCCGCGCCAGTCGATCCGCACGGCGCTACAGGAGCCCTTGCGTATCCACCGCATGGACCGTCAGGTGGAGCGCATGGAGCGGGCTTTGATCGACGTCGGCCTCAACCCGGATTTCCTGTCGCGCTATCCCCATGAACTCTCGGGCGGCCAGCGGCAGCGCGTGGCGATCGCCCGGGCGCTCATCCTCGAACCGCGCATCCTGCTTCTCGACGAACCGACCTCGGCGCTCGACGTCTCTGTGCAGGCGGAGGTGCTGAACCTGCTTGCGGATATACGTGCCAGGCGAAACCTTACCTATCTCTTCGTCTCGCACGATCTGGCGGTGATCGACCATATGTGCGAGCAGTTGGCGGTGATGCAGCACGGACGGCTGGTCGAGATCATGAGCCGTGACGTTCTGGCCACCGGCCGGGCGAGCGACCCCTATGCCAGGGACCTCATACAGGCGAGCCTCGAATACGACCAAGCTGTCTAGGTTTGGGCTTTGATCCCGAGAGGAGCAGCGATGACCATTGAAGCCGAGAAGTCTCTTCCACAGACGGCAACCTGGCGTCGAAAGGAAACGCTCAGCTCTCAGGTCGTCCGCACGATCACCGAGCGTATCAAGCTCGGGGAATATCTGCGCGGCTCGAAGCTGCCGACGGAAAAAGCGCTGATCGACGAATTGGGCGTCAGCAGGACGGTCGTCCGCGAGGCAATCGCCAATCTCAATGCGAGCGGGCACGTCTCGATCCACCACGGTATCGGCGTTTTCGTTCGTGAGGATGCCGGCGTGACGCCGTTTCGGCTCACGGGTGAAAACCTCATGAGGGTCGAAAACGTACTCAAGGGCCTTGAGCTGCGCATCGGCATAGAGTCCGAAGCCGCCGCGCTTGCCGCCGAGCGAAGAACCCAGGCGGACATTACAGCCATGGCCGCCGCCTTCACGGCGATGGACAACGCAATCCGCGATCTCGACCGCAATACCCAGGCGGATTTCGAATTCCATTGCGCCGTTGCGGCCGCCAGCCAGAACGAGCATTTCTACCAGATATTCAACTATCTCGGCGAAACGCTGATGCCCCGCATGCGCATGCAGGCCCATACGGTGAGTGACGCGACTTTCATCGGGCATCTCATGCGCGTCAGCGAGGAGCATCGCGCAATCTTTCATGCGATCGAAGCACAGGATGCCGACGAAGCGCGTGCAGCCATGCGCAAGCACCTCACAGATAGCCGCGATCGACTGATCGAGAGGTCTCGGAACACGCCATGATAGATGGTGAGAACATGTCGAGCCTTGCCGCGAGGCTGCGCGATAATCTCTCGTTCGCCTGGAATTTCGACCTGCATGAAGATTTCACCACCTGGAAGCACCGCACGCGAGCCAAGGTCCGGGAGGCGCTGGGCATCGAGGCGATCGCCCCCGCCGAGACATTGGTCGTCGGCGAGTGGAGCGACGAGGGCTGCAGGGGCCAAGAACTCGAATTTCGTTTTTCGAACGGCGAGGTAACAAAAGCCTATCTGCTTCGGCCTGATACCGGCGGCCCGACGCCTGCGGTACTCTTGCTGCATGACCACGGCTCGTACTTCTCCATCGGCAAGGAAAAGATGATCCTGCGGCCGGGAGAGAGCCCGGAAATCGCTGCCGAGATCGATCATTGGACGGCGCGGCTATATGGCGGCCGTCATGTCGGCAACGAACTCGTCCGGCGCGGCTATACCGTGCTCAGCGCCGACGCCATTGGCTGGGGAAGCCGGAAAGGCAATGGTTACGAGGCGCAGCAGGCTCTTGCCGCTAACCTGATGCAATTCGGCATCTCGCTCGCCTCGGTCATCCTGCGCGAAGATCTGGAGGCTCTGGTCTGGCTCGGCAGATTGCCGGATGTCGATGCGAACCGTCTGGCGAGTTTCGGTTATTCGATGGGGGGCTCGCGCGCCTGGCAGCTCGCCGCCCTTTCCGACGATGTCAAAGCCTGCGTCGCCGGCGGCTGGATGGGAACGCTCGCCGGTCTCATGCAGCCCGGCAACAATCAGCTTCGCGGCCAGTCCGCCTTCTGCATGCTGCATCCGCAGATCGCCGGCAAACTGGATTACCCGCATTTCGCGGCGCTGGCGGCGCCTAAACCGGCTCTGATCTTCAGCGGTCGGCAGGACCGGCATTTTCCCGAACCGGTGACGGATGAAGCCTTTCGGCAATTGCGTGACATCTGGGGCGCCGCGGGTGCCTGCGACCGGATCGAGACCCGGTTCTGGCCGGGAGCCCACTCTTTCCCGATCGAGCAGCAGGATTACGCGATCGACTGGCTCGACCGTCACCTCTAATTCTCAAAACCACGCAGAAAATGGCCCGGCTCTCGATGGAAAACCGGGCTTCTTCCTACTTGGGAGGCAGTTCGCCGATCAGCCGACGAGATTAGCGTTGATGAAATCGAAGTTGATATCCTCGCCGAGGCCGGGCTTGTCGGAAATATGGACGTAGCCTTCCTCATCCATCGGGTCGGCCAGCGCGTTCAGATATTCGAAGCCGTCGTCATATTCGAGGAAGGGGTGCAGAAGGCCGCGCTCGTACCACTTGGCGTTCTTGGAGCAGGCGGCAACGATGAGGTTCGGCGCGCCATTGCCGTGAATTTCGCAATGCATTCCGAAGGATTCTGCCAGATGCATGCATTTCATGGCCGGACTGATCCCGCCGACATCGTGCACGCCGGTCCGCAGGATGTCGCAGGCCTTTGAGGTGATCCATTCGGCCCGGTTGAAATGCTTGCCGGCGGCGCTTTCCGGTCCAAGCACCGGAATATCCAGATTTTCGGCAAGCCAGGCGTAAGAGGCCGAACTCTGCTCGTCCATGGGCTCCTCGATCCAGTCGAAACCGAGCTTTTCCAGCCCCTTGCCGAGCTCCAGCGCTTCGGTGCGGGAATACCAATGGAAGGCATCGATCATCAGGTGGATATCCGGCCCGACCGCTTCGCGGACGGCGGCGCAGGCCTTGAGGTCCATCTTGACATTCGGCGCCCAGGAGACCGGCGGCATCCAGGTATGGAGCTTGATGCCCTTGTAGCCGCGCTTGACGAGCTTTTCGGCAAAGCGGCCGTAGTCTTCCGGCGTCGCCAGGCCGCCCTCCAGCTCGTCGCCGCACATGATCGAGCCGTAAGCGGGAATTTTCTCGCGATAGCTGCCGATCAGCTTATGCACCGGCATGTCGAGCTTGCGACCCGCAAGGTCCCAGAGCGCGCAATCGACGATCGCCAGGGTTCGGTCGGTGAGCTGCATGGCGCTGCCGCGCTGCCAATGGGCAAGCTCCTGCCAGAGCCTTTCGCGCGCGAATGGGTCTTCCCCGATCAGCACCTTCTTGACGAACTTGTCGACGACATGCGGGCGCACGACTTCCGGGGCCGCAAAGCAGTGGCCTTCGCTGCCGTCGTCGGCAACGATGGTCATCAGAGCCAGATTGACCTTGTGCGGCGGGCCGGGATGGGCATGGCCGGCGCTATCCTGATGGCGGCGGGTCGTGTGGGCGAAGACCCGCACGTTGACATCTACGATTTTCACGAAACTCCTCCTGTCCCGGCCGGGGCGGGAATCTCGGCTGCCCGGCGAAAGCAGGATTTTGTCTTCCTGCTCCATGTCGTCATATCTCAGCAAAATGTCATACTACAAGGCGACAGGAAGCCGTCAATTAATTTCTTTCGCTCTCTTGACAAAGCAAGAGGTTTTTACGCCAGTAAGTAGCAGGAAATACCAAGAAATAAGCCGGAGCGGCCGTCTTGAGAAGATCAGATCATACCACGCTGGAGGCTCCCCCCAGAAAGGGACGCAATCTCGTCGAAACCGTGAGCCAGCGCCTGCGCGAGGCAATCCTGCGCGGCGAGTTGAAACCCGGAGAGAAGCTCCCCAGCGAAAGTGGATTGACCCAGCAATATCAGGTCAGCCGGACGGTCATCCGGGAAGCGATCGCCTCGCTCCGTGCCGACGGGCTCGTGGAAGTGCGCCATGGCGTCGGAGTCTTCGTGCTTGCCCCGCAACCGGGCCTCCATCGCGGCCTGCGCGGCGTCGATCCCAGCCGGGTTTCCTCGATCATCGAGATGCTGGAAGTGCGCGCGGCGATCGAGATCGAAGCTGCCGGACTTGCCGCCGGGCGCTGCTCGCCCGCCCAGCAGGAACTGATCTTCGAATGTCTCGACAGCATGAAGCAGCAGATCGCCGCCAGCGCTTCGACCATCGACAGCGATCGCGCCTTCCATCTTGCCATCGCCGATTCCACCAACAATCCGCGCTTTCGCGAACTCCTGGAAGCGATAGGCCAGCAGATGATCCCGCGCTCGTTGCTGCAGGAGGACGAAGGGGACACTTCGCCGCCGGATTATCTTTCGCAAATACAGAACGAACATGAGCGAATCGCCCGCGCGATTGCCGAGCGCGACGAGACAGCCGCGCGCGAGGCGATGCGAATGCACCTCAAAGGAAGCCAGCAGCGTTACCGCTCGCTGATGCGGCGTACATAGGCGCCGCATCAAACATAATACAACTATTGACAGAGATCGTATCTCTTTATAGCTTCCGGGACAAAGCCAACTCCTGGAGGATTATTCCCGTGTCTACGGATCCCAATGAATTGAAACGGGCGCTCGGCGCGGGCCTGCTTTCCTTCCCCGTCACCCCTTTCGGCAAGGATGGCCTCTTCAACCGCAAGGCTTATGAGGAGCATGTCGGATGGCTCGCGGGTTTCGATGCCGCCGTTCTGTTCGCGGCGGGGGGCACGGGCGAATTCTTCTCCCTGGAGCCTGCTGAAATCCCTGAGATCATCGCCGCGGCGAAAGCATCCGCCGGCAAGACGCCTATCGTTTCGGGCTGCGGTTACGGCACGCGGATCGCTGTATCGATCGCAAGGTCCGCCGAAAAGGCGGGCGCCGACGGCCTGCTGCTATTGCCCCACTACCTGATGGATGCCAGCCAGGAAGGGCTTTTCCAGCACATCAAGACGGTGTGCCAGTCGGTGTCGATCGGCGTCATGGTCTACAATCGCGACAACTCGATCCTCTCGTCGGAAACGCTGGCGCGCCTCTGCGACGCCTGCCCCAATCTCGTCGGTTTCAAGGACGGATCGGGCGATATCGGCCTCGTGCGCAAGATCACGGCGACGATGGGTGACAGGCTCACCTATCTCGGCGGCATGCCCACGGCTGAGCTTTTCGCCGATGCCTATCTCGGCGCCGGTGTCACGACCTATTCCTCCGCCGTGTTCAACTTCGTTCCGGCACTCGCCCAGGAGTTCTACAAGGCGCTACGCGCCGGGGACACCGCAACGACGAACCGCATTCTCATCGACTTCTTCTATCCCTTCATGGAGATCCGCAACCGGCAGAAGGGCTATGCCGTTTCCGCCATCAAGGCCGGCGTCCGCCTGATGGGCTTCGATGCCGGCACCGTCCGTCCGCCGCTCACCGATCTCACGGCGGAGGAAATCAGAATGCTCGAGGCGCTCTGCGAACCCTGTCGCCAACGCAAGGTCGCCTGAACCTTTCACGTGTCATGCCTTCCCTCCCAAGGCAGCGAAACGCCCGCGACCAGTTGGCCGCGGGCGTTTCTTTCGACCGAAAACGATAAGTTCACCTCTCCTCGATATGCACCTCAGCCGATCGCCATCAGGCTGGCATTGCCGCCTGCCGCCGCGGTGTTGACGGAGGTGGAAACCTCTTCCAGCAGCCAATTGAGGCAATAGGCTTCGGAATGCGCCAGGAGCTCGGCGGTAGATGCCGCCTGGGTGAGAACCAGCGGGCCGGGCAGGTCGGCAATGCGCCCGGCAATCTCCAGCAGTCTTTCCCCTTCGCCCTCGATCAGGACGCCGACATAGGGGCCGGCGGCCTTCCAGTCGCTCGCCCATGTGATCTGCGAGGATACGGCAGCAGGCAGATCAGCCATCCGCTCCTTGAGACCGGAGCCGGCATCGACGACAGCCGTATTGCCGGTCGCCAATACGGCTCCAAGCTGGACGATGAGGCCTTCCTCCGTTTCCGGCACGAGCAGGATACGGCCACGGGAATGAAGCGCATAGAGGTTCTTCTCACCCACCGGACCCGGAAGCTCGAGGCTCAATCCGAGCGCGGAATTGCTGCCGAGGTTCCGCACCCGTTCGGCAAGCGCCTCGTTGTCGCGGCCGCGCAGCCACCGGGCAAGATCGAGAAGCGCGGGATGCACATAGACCGAGCTGTGCTGCGGCGGCACAGGCGGATCCTGAACCAGGCGACCGATATAGAGCGGCCCGCCCGCCTTGGGTCCGGTGCCCGAAAGTCCCCGGCCGCCGAAGGGCTGCACGCCGACCACGGCGCCGATGATATTGCGGTTGACATAGATATTGCCGACCCGGACCCGGCTGGTCACATGGGCGATCGTCTCGTCGAGCCGAGTATGCAGCCCGAAGGTCAAGCCGTAACCGGTGGCGTTGATATCGTCCACAAGGCGATCCAGCTCCTCCCGCTTGAACCGCACGACATGAAGCACGGGACCGAATATCTCCCGTTCGAGATCGGCAAACGACTTGAGTTCGATGATCGTCGGGGAAACGAAGGTACCGGCCGCAGTCTCCGGCGGCAGGGCAATTTGCTCGACCTTGCGGCCGAGAGCTCGCATCTTCTCGATATGCGCCTCGATATTGCGCTGGGCCTCCTCGGTGATGACCGGGCCGATATCGATCGAAAGACGGTCCGTCCGCCCGATGCGCAGCTCGGCCAATGCACCCTTCAGCATGGCCAGGGTGCGGTCGGCGATATCTTCCTGCAGGCAGAGTACACGCAGCGCCGAGCAGCGCTGGCCGGCGCTATCGAAGGCGGAAGCGATGACATCGCCTACCACCTGTTCGGCAAGAGCGGAGGAATCGACGATCATCGCATTCTGGCCGCCCGTCTCGGCGATCAGCGGAATAGGTTTGCCGGCCGCGGACAGCCTTCCGGCGAGTTGCTTCTGGATGAGGCGCGCGACCTCGGTAGAGCCGGTGAACATGACGCCCGCGGTTTCGGAGGCCGCAACGAGGGCCGCACCCACGCGGCCGTCGCCTGGAAGGAACTGCAGCGCTCCCCTCGGAATGCCCGCTTCATGAAGAATGTTCACCGCGTCGGCGGCGATCAGCGGCGTTTCCTCGGCGGGCTTTGCCAGGACGGGATTGCCCGCGGCAAGTGCTGCGGCAATCTGGCCCGTGAAGATCGCAAGTGGGAAGTTCCAGGGGCTGATGCAGACGACGGGGCCGAGCGGTTTGTGGTTCGGCCCGAGCGTGCGAAGCGTCTGTTCGGCGTAGTAGCGCAGGAAATCTATCGCTTCGCGAACCTCCGCAATGGCATTTGGCAGCGACTTGCCGGCCTCGCGCATGGCAACACCGAGAAGCCGAGGCATGCGGGCTTGCATCAGGTCCGCTGCCCGGACGAGGCATGCCGCCCGCTCTTGCGGCGATACCGACGACCATTGGCCGACCGCCGCAAGCGCCAACTCTGCCGCCTTGCGGACGGCTTCATCCGAAGCCTCCGTCACCTCGCCGACGATATCGGAATGATCGCCGGGATTGCGGACAGGGCGGGCTTCGCCGCTTCCCAGGCCTTCGCCAAGCCGGGGCTCAGCCTTCCAGTCCAGCTTCGCGCTGTCCGCAAGCTCTTTAGACAGCACCGCGAGAGTGGCCTCGTTGGAGAGATCGAAGCCGGCCGAGTTGACCCGCGCCGCGCCGAAAAGATCGGCAGGCAAGGCTATCTGGTCATGTTTTGCACCGGGCACGTGCATGGATCGGACCACCGCCACAGGATCGGCGATCAGTTCTTCCACCGACACTCTGGGATCGCCGATGCGATGCACGAAGGAGGAGTTCGCGCCGTTTTCGAGGAGGCGCCGCACGAGATAGGCAAGCAGCGTCTCATGCGTGCCAACCGGCGCATAGATGCGGCAGGGGCGGTTGAGCTTGCCGGGACCCACGACTTCCTCATAGAGCGCCTCGCCCATGCCGTGAAGGCATTGGAATTCGTACTTGCCCACCTCGAAATCCGGACCGGCCAGATGATGGATAGTGGCGAGTGTCTGCGCATTGTGCGTGGCGAATTGGGGGAAGACCACGTCGACCGCCGCCAAGAGCTTGCGGGCGCAAGCGATGTAGGACACGTCCGTGTGGACCTTGCGGGTGAAGACCGGAAAACCCTCAAGGCCATCGAGCTGAGCGCGCTTGATCTCGGCATCCCAATAGGCGCCCTTGACGAGGCGCACCATGATGCGGCGCCCGGCCCTGCGAGCGAGATCGATCACGAAATCCAGGACGAAGGGGCAGCGCTTGCCATAGGCCTGCACCACAAAACCGATGCCATCCCAACCGGAAAGATCGGGGTCGAAAGCGAGGCTTTCCAGCAGGTCGAGCGAAAGCTCCAGCCGGTCGGCCTCTTCCGCGTCGATGTTCAGGCCGATGTCATAGGACTTGGCGATCGAGGCGAGCGCCTTCACCCGCGGCAGCAATTCGTTCATGACGCGCGAGGCCTGCGCGCGCGAATAGCGCGGATGCAGCGCCGAAAGCTTGATCGATATGCCCGGTCCCTCATAGATCCCGCGGCCGGCGGACGCCTTGCCAATGGCATGGATCGCGGCTTCGTAATCCCGGTAGTAGCGCTCGGCATCGGCCGCTGTCGTGGCGGCCTCTCCCAGCATGTCGTAGGAATAGCCGAACCCTTTTTCTTCCATACTCCTGGAGCGTCGCAGCGCTTCGTCGATCGTCTCGCCAGTGACGAACTGCTCGCCCATCATGCGCATCGCCATGTCCACGCCACGGCGGATGACCGGTTCGCCGCAGCGCGCGATAAGCCGGGTGAGCGCGGCGGCGAGTCCCCGGTCGTTGACCGTCGACGTCAGCCTGCCGGTCACCACGAGACCCCAGGTGGCGGCATTGACGAAGAGCGAACGGCCTTCGCCAAGATGGGCTTTCCAGTTCCCGTCTGCGATCTTGTCGCGTATCAGCGCGTCCCGCGTAGCCGTATCAGGAATGCGGAGCAGGGCTTCGGCAAGGCACATGAGCGCCACGCCTTCCTGACTGGAAAGCGCATATTCCTGCACCAATCCCTCCACGCCGGAGCCCCGGTTCTTGCCCCTCAGCGCAGTAATCAGCGTCCGTGCGGTCTGTCTGACCTCGTCCGCCAGATCGACCGGGAGAGTGGCAGCGTCGAGAAGCGGCGGCAGACATTCCTCCTCTGGCCGCCGATAAGCGGCGGTGATTGCCGCACGCAGCGAAGATTGGGGCCTGATCGGCGGCGCAAAATCGGTGAACGGCGGAACTGGCTGGGCCTCGGCACGGAGGCGGGCGTTTTCCATGGACGGCATATATTTTCCCAAATGATAGTCATCGGTGATCGATCGGCCGGATGCGCCGATAGTCCCGACCGGCGGAAACAGACAGATCGCGCCTTCAGACCGCCTCGGGATACATGGACCAAGTATAATATGAGGCCTGCGGACCACCCGAACTTTTCTATTGAGATTTGTGGTCTTTTTTATCAATGATTGGATCAATCAAGGAGAAAACGGCCATGAATTTGGATTCCTCAGGCGAATTGGACGCGTTCGATCGCAAGATCCTTGAGGCCGTTCTGGAAGACGGCCGCATTTCCGTGACGGAACTCGCAAATCGCATCGGACTCTCCAAGACGCCGACGAATGCACGGCTGAAGCGCCTTGTCGATCAGGGCTTCATCCTCGGCTTCCGGGCAATTCTGAATACCCAAAAGCTCGATGCCAGCCATGTCGCCTTTGCGGAGGTGAAGCTTTCCGACACGCGGGAGAATGCGCTCGAAGAGTTCAATCGCGCGATCAGGAAAATTCCCGAGATCGAAGAATGTCACATGATCGCCGGCCGCTTCGACTACCTCCTGAAGATCCGGACGCGGAACATCCGGCGCTACCGGGAGATTCTCGGGGAGAAGATCTCCAGCCTTCCCTATGTTTCCAGCACCTCGACATCGGTGGTGATGGAATCGGTCAAGGAGCGGTGAGCAGCACAGGCCTCGGCAGATGATGAACGCGGCTAATAAGCGGCCTCGTAGATCGCCAGCGCGTCGCCCTCGGTCATTTCGCGCGGATTGTTGACGAGGAGGCGCGTCTGTTTCATCGCATCGCGCGCCAACATCGGCAGCGCCTCTCGCGGAATGCCCACCTCGCGCAGCCCTTGCGGCAAATTCAACTCCCTTCCCAGTCTTTCCAGCGCATGGATAAAGGCATCCGCCCGCCTGGCGAAGGAGATATCCGCCAGCTCCGGAAATGCATCCGCGGCAATCTCCGCGTACCGGCCAGCTGCCTTGGGCAGGTTGAAGCGCAGCACATGCGTTAGGACCAGCGCATTGGATAGACCATGCGGGACATGGAAATGCCCGCCGATCGGATAGGCCAGCGCATGAACCGCTGCCACGGGCGAATTGGCGAAAGCCTGGCCGGCGAGAAGCGAACCGAGCAGCATGGCTCCGCGCGCTTCACGGTTCTTCCCGTTGAATACCGCTTCCCGGATATTGGCGCCCAGGAGCCGCAGCGCCTGCTTGGAAAGCCCGTTGGAGACCGGATTATTGTTGGGCGAGGCGGAAGCATAGGATTCGATCGCATGCACCATGGCGTCGATCCCTGTCGCGGCGGTCACCGCCGGCGGAAGGCCGAGCGTGAGGTCTGCATCCAGAACCGCGATATCCGGCAGAAGAAGCGGCGAGACAACGCCCTTCTTCTCCGCGCCGCCGGTCGTGATGATAGCGATCGGAGTTACTTCCGAACCGGTACCGGCCGTCGTCGGCACGAGGACGAGCGGCAGGCGTGGCCCCTTGGCGACATTGACGCCGTAGACATCGCTCAGTTTTTCGCCGCCACCGGCGATCAGCGATCCCAGCTTCGCGACATCCATGGGCGACCCGCCGCCGATGGCGATCACTCCAGTCGCATGATGGGATCTGATGAGGTCCACGAGCTCGGATACATTTCTTTCAGGCGGATCGGCATCGACATCGTCGAACACCGCGACATCGACGCCCGCCCTGGCGAAGGAGGCAAGCGCGGGATCGACAATGCCCAAACGGCGCAATCCTCTATCTGTGACGAGGACGATCCGGCGGCCGAGCAGCGAACCGGCCAAATCCGCAATGCGGGCGCTGGCGTCGACTTCCGAAACGATGGATTTCGTGGTGTTGAAAACGAAGCCGCTCACGTCGGCCACCATCCGCGCGACGATCCCCGCTCCATCCGCATTTTCACCTCCCCTGCTCCGGCTTGAACATCGCCTTGCCGCACCTGCGCGTCCCTGGCCGGGCAATTTAGAACTATTTCCCAGACGGTAACCAGAAACAAGATCGACGGCTTCCATCTTCATGCCGCTCTCGCTTAGAATGCTACCACAGCTTGAGGAGATGCAGTTCTGCAAGGGCGAGCCATGACGGGGTTTCACGGGTTCAAGCTATATCGCGGTCTGATGATCATCGGCATTGCGCTGGGGGTGGCGGGAGCCTGCCAGACACCCACCGCTGCCTCGGAGAAGAATGAAGGCGAGGATGCCTGCGTTTATCGAAGCATCTCGGCCGACGGTTCCCAGCCCTTGTGCATTCGCACCAAAAGCTACAACCGGGACCTTTGCCAGATCATCGAGCATGTGGCATCGACAAATTCGCTTCCACCGGAGTTCTTCGCACGCCTCATCTGGCGGGAAAGCCTGTTCAGGGCGGATGCCATTAGTCCGAAGGGAGCGGAGGGCATCGCCCAATTCATGCCGGCGACCGCAAAGCTTCGCGGCTTGGCGAACAGCTTCGACGTCATCGAAGCGCTCGCCGCATCCTCCCGATATCTCAACGACCTGAGAACCCGGTTCGGAAATCTTGGCCTTGCTGCAGCGGCTTATAATGCGGGTGAAACCGGCCTGGAATCCTTTCTGAGGACCGGCCGGCTACCGCTCGAAACGCGCGATTACGTCTTTGCGATCACCGGGCATACGGCCGAGACCTGGAAGGACAATCCCCCCGAAACGCCCGCTCCTCCCCTCGACAAGGCCAAGCCCTTCATCGAAAGCTGCGTGGAGCTTGCCAGCAACCGGCGCCTGAGAGAGCCCATTCTCTTCCGCTCGGCGGATTGGGCGCCCTGGGGCGTGCAGCTTGCAGCCCATTACAATCCGGGCATCGCCAGCCGGCTTTTCGCCAATGCCATCGGCAGACTGCCGTCGCCGCTTAATTCCGAGCGAGCTCTGATCGTGCGCCAGAAGGGCGGCAATTTTGGCGCCCGACCGCGTTATGCCGCCCGGATCGGACGGGCAAGCCGCACGGAGGCGGTTTCCCTTTGCGAACGCATCAAGGGGGCCGGCGGATCCTGTACGGTCTTCAAGAACTAGGACGATCTAAGCGGTCAGAATTTGCCACCGGATACGGTGAAACGATGCCGCGTCATCACCGCCAGTCTCCGATGCAACCGGCCGGCCTGGCCGTTCCTGCGTATATCAGCCAAGCCGTGATCGACCTTTTCCCGTTGCGTGGAATTGTTTCGCTGGATCAATTTTCTTCCCTCCTCGGCCTTCATATCCATTTGCGTTTTAATCCGAAGGAGGTTGCTGGGGTGGTCGCCTTTTGGGCGAGGGCGGATTGCGGCAGCCGCTTGGTTAGTCGGCGCGCGGCGCTTGCGGTAGAACGCAGAAAGCCCGCGCGAGGCGGGCTTTGAGTGGATCTTTTGGAAGACTTGGTTGCGGGGGCAGGATTTGAACCTGCGGCCTTCAGGTTATGAGCCTGACGAGCTACCGGGCTGCTCCACCC
>NZ_LBHV01000029.1 GCF_001005825.1 Rhizobium sp. LC145 | reverse complement strand
TCATCAAGAGCTTTTAGGTAATAAGCATGGACAGTGCTCACGTCTGCACCGACTAATTGGGTGGGATCGCAGGTGTATGCAGCAGGGCGCCTGCCTTTTCAGCTGCTGCTGTTAGACGTTTGTCTCTGGTCCATAAGCTCGATCGCCCGTCAAGCAACGTCGAAGCCAACAAGTGGGCGTCGGTGTAACCAATGCCCATGCTGAAAATCGAATGCCGATCAATCATCGTCATGACCTCGGCGTGGGTGGCGACGAATGCTTCGCGCTGTGCCGCTAAATACGCCATTACGGCATCATGGTCCCGCAAGCTGCCAAGCGCCAATTCGCCGATAATTGCAGGGTGGCAGAGTAGCAGGTTGTCCTCAATGATTCTGCGTAGCTCCGAGTCTCCGTGGCGAAAATGATCAATCCAGATGGACGTGTCTACAAGGATCACTTTGCCGCTTCGCTCCGGCGGCGAGGAGCTGCTTCTGCATCGGGCATGGAGCCCCCGAGCGCGAGGAGCCGCCTTCCAGACTCGACTCGCACGAGCGTTTCCAATGCTTGGCGAACAAGCGCGGCCGTTTCCTTGGTTCCGGTAAGGGATCTTGCTCGTTCCATGAGGTTATCGTCGAGATTGATAGTCGAACGCATGAAAAAACTCCCATATTAAAGCGGCATTTATAGCACCATTTGGTGCCAAAATCTACGCCGTCCTGTTAATATGGCAACTGCTTATCGATCAGAATTGTCTCAGGGATTTCGGTTCGAATCCCATCAACTTCGGAGACCTGAACAAACCTGGTTTTCGTCCTCATTATTGAATCCTTGAAGCCTGATGACATTTAGCATATTTTGATATCAAAGCCATCATTCCTATGGGGTTGATATCAATGCCGGCGGTCACCATTCGAAATCTTTCTGACGAAACACATCGTGCTCTGCGGCTGCGAGCGGCTCATCACGGCCGAAGCACCGAGGCCGAGATCCGCGACATTATTGAGGCCGCGGTCCGTCCCCCAGAGCGTGTTAAGCTTGGCTCGTTACTGGCGGCTATTGGCCGCGACGCTGAGCTTTCCGACAGCGACGTTGAGGCCCTGCAGAAAAGTCGCGACAAGACGCCCGCTGAACCGATGACCTTCGAATGATCTTGCTGGATACCAACGTTATATCCGAGCCGTGGAAACCGGTTCCTGACGAGGCAGTGGTTGCCTGGTTGGACGCCCAAGCCATCGAAACGCTTTTCCTCTCTGCAATAACGATCGCCGAACTTCGCTTCGGGATTGCTGCTATGCCCTCAGGGAAACGGCAAACTACCCTTCGCGACCGCCTTGAGGGAGAAGTGCTGCCTCACTTTTCCAAGCGCATCCTGCCCTTCGATCTGGCGACTTCACAGTTCTACTCGGAACTGATGGCACGCGCTCGAGTATCTGGGAAGGCGATCGGCCCGGCTGATGGCTACATTGCCGCCATAGCAGCAGCGAATGGTCTTGCAATCGCCACTCGCGACACAAGCCCGTTCGAGGCTGCTGGGTTGAAGGTGATCAATCCCTGGTCCCGATAACGACA
>NZ_LBHV01000028.1 GCF_001005825.1 Rhizobium sp. LC145 | reverse complement strand
TGACGTGATTGATCGGCGCCGTCTCATCCGCATGATTAGCCGCCGCCTGGGCCATCATCCCTCCCGTCGACCCGGCCGCCATCTCCCTGGCGCAGACAACATGCCAACCTTTGCCTTGTTGGCTCTCGGGGAGTTTAAGGAACGGGAATGTCGCTCGCCTAGCGCTGGAATGGATTTGAAACCTCCGATTTGTTCGACACGCCGGACTTCACCGGCACCAACGATCAAATCGAGGAAAATAGCGTGACAAAGCGAAAGTACAGACATCGCCGCAGCGTCAATGTTCGCATCAATTGGCTGCAACCACATGTCGACGGCTTCAAGCACTGGCTTGTCCAGCGGAATTACTCGGCCGCGACGATAACGGAGGTGGTGCGCCTTCTGGCATTGTGGGGCGATTGGGTACGTGCCGCCGGCCACGACGTCGACACACTTACCGCGGGCTTGAGCGCTTCTGCATCAGTGTTCCACGGCAACAGAACTGCCCGTGCGCCACAGGGTGCTGCCAAGCTGTTCGTCGAATACCTTCGCGAGCTGGACATCCTGCCGCCGGAGCAACGCCCCTCATTGGACGAAACCTGGCCTGAATTGGCTACTTTCCGTCGGTGGATGCGAGAACAACGCGGTGTCAAGGCTTCCACTCTTGATACCTATCAAGCCGTCCTCGTGAAATTTATGATGTCCTTGGGTGCAGATCCAGCTGCTTATACAGCTTCAGCAATCCGCATGTTCGTGCTCGAGTCCGCCAAGCCGCACGGACGCCATTGGGCACAGAGTATTACCGTCGCCACGCGCGCCTACCTAAAATATCTCGTCGCGATGGGAAAATGTCCCGCTGGTCGGGAGCACGCGGTTCCGAACTTCGCAAGTTGGCAATTGGTGACGACGCCGCGCTTTCTTGCGCAAAGTGACATCGACCGCCTCCTTGCCACATGTGACGGCGAAAGCCGGTTACGCGATCGCGCTGTCATGCTCTTGCTGGCTCGATTGGGCCTCAGGGCAAGCGAAGTCAGCACTCTCAGCTTCGATGACATTGACTGGAGGAATGGCCGAATAGCACTTATCGGTAAGGTCCGGCGCGAGGAATGGCTGCCGCTGCCCCAGGAGGTTGGCGACGCTATATTGGCCTATATTGAACGGGCAAGGCCGCGCATTGCGACGACGCGAGTGTTCCTGACGGATATCGCGCCAATCAGACCACTGAGCCGCATTGCCGTGAAGTGCATCGTGCGTCGCGCGCTCGACAGAGCAGGAATTGAAAGCATCCATCGCGGTGCACATGTGTTGCGTCACTCGGCAGCGACGGCGATGCTGCGTAACGGCGCAAGCCTTGCCGGAGTCGGGGCCGTGTTGCGCCACCGTTCTCCATCAACGACGGCGCTGTACGCTAAGGTGGACATCGGCCTGCTGTCGGAAATCGCGCAGCCTTGGGGCGGGAGGTTGCCATGCTGAGCGCTGACGTCAGTCGCTATCTTAGTCTACGTCGAGCGCTCGGTTATAAGCTGATCAAGGCCGAACGGCATCTTCTGGCGTTCGCGCGCTTTGCATCCGAGCGGGGCGAGAGCCACGTTCGGGCTGCAACGGTTCTCACATGGTTGCCGACGGCTGCTAAAACGCCGAACTCCATGGCGCATCGCCTGACGAACCTGATCGGGTTTGCCCGCTTTCTTCATGCGGAAGATCCGCGTCACGAGATCCCGCCTGCGGATATCAAGCGGGCCACCAATCGACCGGTGCCCTACATCTACACAAAGGACGAGATCGCCCGGATCCTCGATACTGCCGGCAATCTCAGGCTCCAAAAGCCCAATCCGCTGCGTCGCGAACTCTATGTCACGCTCTTCGGTCTGATCGCGGCCACTGGACTTCGCATCTCCGAAGCTCTTGCACTCAGGCTCGATGACATCTTGCCCGATGGCGTTTTGCACATTCGGGAAACAAAGTTCCGCAAGAGCCGCCTAGTGCCGCTGCACGCCACCGTCATCGAAGCGCTCCAAGGCTATCTTGAGATCCGGCGCCAACGCGCTGGCGAGAGCGATTGGCTCTTCCCATCCGTCCAGCACCGACAGCTCTACCCGACGACCGTCAATTGTACGTTCCGCTCCCTGCTGCGACGAGCGGGTATTGCCCCGGAGCGAGGTCAACCGCCACGCATCCATGACCTTCGTCATACGTTCGCAACCCGGGTGCTGGAACAATGCGGCGCCGATCGCAGCGCAGTTGCCAGGCACTTCGTCGCCCTGTCGACGTACCTGGGTCATGTCAGTATCCACAATACATACTGGTATCTTCAGGCGACGCCGGAAATGATGGCCGACATCGCCGCGGCGGCAGAGGCTTTGGTCGGGGAGAATGCCGCATGACGAAGCTCGCCCCTCTTATCACCGGCTTCCTGCGAGACTACATGCCTCGACAGCGAGGTTACAGCCCACAAAGCTGCGAGACATACGCGTTCAGCTTCAAGCTGCTGTTCAACTTCGCAGCAAAACGGCTCGGCACTCGCCCGTCTTTGCTCAGGATCGAAGACCTCGATGCACCGATGATCGTGGCTTTCCTCGCGCACATTGAACAAGATCGCGGCAACAGCGCATCGACGCGCAATGTGCGGCTCGCCGCCATCAAGGCGTTCATGCGCTACCTCGAGCACAAGGTGCCGTCCGCACTGGAGCAGATCGGGCGGGTCCATGCGATCCCGACCAAACGCCACGATCAGAAGCTCATTCGCCATCTGACAATGGAAGAGGTCCGAGCGATTCTTAACGGACCCGACCTTACGACGAGATCTGGCATCCGTGATCGGGCGATGATGCATCTCTGCTTCGCCGGAGGCTTGCGAGTGTCAGAATTGATCGGAGTTTTGACGGCAAATCTGTCGCTTCGCCACGGCGCGAGCGTGACAGTTCTGGGAAAGGGCCGCAAGGAACGCTGCCTGCCGCTCTGGAAAGACACTGCGCGCGACATTCGCGCTTGGTTAAGTGTCCGGGGCGAGGTCCGTGTGCCGGAGCTCTTCGTCAATGCTCAGGGCGACCCGATGACCCGTGCCGGCTTCGAGTATGTCCTCGACAAGTATGTCGTCAAAGCAGCCGGGAGCTGCGTATCGCTTCGCGACCGTCGCGTCTCACCTCATCAGCTTCGGCACGGCTGCGCAGTCGTCATGCTGCAGGCGACCCACGACATCCGCAAGGTCGCCCTCTGGCTCGGCCACGCAGATATCCGCACGACGGAGGTTTACCTCCGCATGGACCCGTCCGAAAAATTGGAAGCTGTCGAGGCGGTTGTTCCGCCAGAACTGAGGCGGGGCCGGTTTAAGGCTCCGGATGCACTGATCGCATCGTTGCTTTCTGATTTGGAAATATCGACGTAGTCAGAACGGGTGAGCCCCAGAGCGGAGTCCCCCACCGGTACGGTCTGATCCGCTTCATCTGATATCGCGCTCGGCATGGCGGTAATCCCATGTCGGGCGCAGCTTGTCTCGTGCGCCAGGGAGATGGCGGCCGGGTCGACGGG
>NZ_LBHV01000027.1 GCF_001005825.1 Rhizobium sp. LC145 | reverse complement strand
GCCTCCTGCTTGTCGTCCTCCTGCTTGCCGGGAGGAGGGGTGTCCGCGGACGGGGGCTCTTTCTCCGGCGTTGTCGATGGCGTTTCGGGTTTGGGTTCCGGCTTTGGAATGGTTTCGGAGGTGGGCGGTTCCGTTGGCTTGGCAGGCTCCTGCGCCTCGGTTCGTGTGTCGGGCTTTTTGGCTGGGAGAGGACCTTTACTGGGCAGGCTGGCGCTCATCAGGAGGGGGATGCCTAACAGAAGTGCCAACCAGGATCGCTGCATGCCTGTTTCCTTCTTCAAACCGTAATCCGGGGAGGGCAACGCGCGAAGCCGGATTTGGTCGCATCCGAAGCGCCAAGAAATTTGCTTGCGCGTTTTAAAGACCCACGCTAACAATTCCGCCCATGACGATTTCGATGAACATCGGCAACTGGTGGTGGGCACGCTTCGCGCGGCCTTGACCAGTCATGTCCATCGACAAGACGACACAAAGCCGCCCGAGAACCGAGGCGGCTTTTTTGTTGGCCGCAAGGGGACCGGGCATTGCGGCAAACGAACAGGATCGGAGAGGCAGATATGGTAACGATCATTCGGGATGACGGTTCGGAAACCTACGAGACGCGGGGCGGGATTACCGTCAGCCGGCAGCGGCGCGCGGCAGATTATGCGACCGCCATCTCTTCCTATGTCGACAGGCTCGATGAGCGGCGCGGTGCTGTCTTCTCCTCGAACTATGAATATCCCGGCCGCTATACCCGCTGGGATACTGCGATCGTCGATCCGCCGCTAGGGCTTTCCTGCAATGGCCGCAAGGTCTGGATCGAAGCCTATAACGAGCGCGGCGAAGTGCTGCTCGGCTTCGTCGCCGACCGGCTGCAGACCGTTTCCGAGATTACCCTCGGAAGCCGAACCGCGCGCCGCCTGGACCTGACCGTCAACGAGCCTTCCCGCGTGTTCACGGAGGAAGAGCGCTCCAAGATGCCGACGGTGTTCACCGTGCTGCGCGCCATCGTCGATCTCTTCCATTCGGACGCGGATTCGGCGATCGGCCTCTTCGGCGCCTTCGGCTACGATCTTGCCTTCCAGTTCGACGCGATCAAGCTTTCCATGCAGCGGCCGGAAGACCAGCGCGACATGGTGCTCTACCTGCCGGACGAAATCCTCGTCGTCGATCACCATGCCGCCAAGGCCTGGATCGACCGCTACGACTTTTCCAAGGACGGCGCGACGACGGACGGCAAGGCGGGAGATATCGCGCCCGATCCCTTCAAGCGTACCGACGTGATCCCGCCGAAGGGCGACCACAAGCCCGGCGAATATGCCGAACTGGTCACAAGGGCGAAGGAAAGTTTTCGGCGTGGCGATCTCTTTGAAGTGGTGCCCGGCCAGAAGTTCATGGAGCGCTGCGACTCGAAGCCTTCGGAGATTTCCAATCGGCTGAAGGCGATCAACCCGTCGCCCTATTCTTTCTTCATCAACCTCGGCCATCAGGAATATCTGATCGGCGCTTCGCCGGAGATGTTCGTGCGGGTATCGGGCCGCCGCATCGAGACCTGCCCGATCTCCGGCACGATCAAGCGCGGCGAGGATGCGATTTCCGACAGCGAGCAGATCCTGAAACTCCTGAACTCGAAGAAGGACGAGTCCGAACTCACCATGTGCTCGGATGTCGACCGCAACGACAAGTCCAGAGTCTGCGAGCCGGGATCGGTGAAGGTGATCGGCCGGCGGCAGATCGAGATGTATTCGCGCCTCATCCACACGGTCGATCATATCGAAGGACGGCTTCGGGAAGACATGGATGCCTTCGACGGCTTCCTGTCGCATGCCTGGGCGGTGACCGTGACCGGCGCGCCGAAACTCTGGGCGATGCGTTTCATCGAGAACCACGAGAAGAGCCCGCGCGCCTGGTATGGCGGGGCGATCGGCATGGTCGGCTTCAACGGCGACATGAACACCGGGCTGACGCTGCGCACCATCCGCGTCAAGGACGGTATCGCCGAGGTCAGGGCAGGCGCGACGCTGCTCAACGACAGCGATCCGCACGAGGAAGAAGCAGAAACCGAACTGAAGGCATCCGCCATGATTGCTGCCATTCGCGACGCCCGCACGGGCAATGCCGCCAAGGCCGGCCGAGACGTGGCCCGCGTCGGACAGGGCGTGAAGATCCTGCTCGTCGACCATGAGGATAGTTTCGTCCACACGCTCGCCAACTATTTCCGCCAGACGGGCGCGACGGTTTCGACCGTGCGCACGCCGGTGCCGGAAGAGGTGTTCGAGCGCTTCGATCCCGATCTCGTCGTGCTTTCGCCGGGCCCCGGCAATCCGCAGGATTTCGACTGCAAGGCGACGATCAAGAAGGCCAGGGCAAGGCACTTGCCGATCTTCGGCGTCTGCCTCGGCCTGCAGGCGCTTGCCGAGGCCTATGGCGGCGAACTGAGGCATCTGGCCATCCCCATGCACGGCAAGCCGTCGCGCATCCGCGTGCTGGAGCCGGGCATCGTCTTCTCCGGCTTGGCGCATGAGGTGACGGTCGGGCGCTATCACTCGATTTTCGCCGATCCGAAGACGCTCGATCCCGACTTCATGATCACCGCCGAAAGCGAGGACGGGACGATCATGGGCATCGAGCATGTGAAGGAGCCGGTCGCGGCCGTTCAGTTCCATCCGGAATCGATCATGACGCTCGGCGGCGACGCGGGCATGCGGATGATCGAGAATGTGGTGGCACATCTGGCGCGCAAGCGCGAGACGAAGGCGGCGTGAGGTGACCGAAGAGATCGCCATCGAGCCGATCCGCGAAGACCATGTCGAGAGCTTTCACAGGGCTCTCGATACGGTTTCCCGGGAGCGGAAATATCTGACCTTTCTGGAAGCGCCGCCACTCGATTCGGTGCGTGCGTTCGTGAAAAGCAATATCGTCGAGGGCCATCCGCAAGTCGTGGCGGTGGTCGACGGTGAGGTGGTCGGCTGGTGCGACATCCGCCGCAATGCCCGTGAAACGCATGCCCATTGCGGCTCGCTCGGCATGGGCATCATGCCGGCCTATCGCGACAGGGGGCTGGGCAGGCGGCTGATTACGGCAGCCCTCGATGCGGCCCGCGAACTCGGCCTGCATCGCGTCGAACTGCATGTGCATGCGGACAATCCGAGGGCGATTGCGCTCTACGAAAAGGTCGGCTTCGTGCGCGAGGGCGTGGCCCGCGATGCGGTGAAGATCGACGGCCGGTTCATAGACGCGATCCAGATGGCGGTGATTTTCGGGTAGGCCGTCGACCCTTTGACAAATAGCCCCACCTGATCCATATGCACGGCCATCCGAAACCGCCGGAGCGAGACGATCTCGCTCCGGCGGTTTCGCCGTTTCGGGGCTTCGGTCCTGCAAATCATTCGCATGCGCATAAGGATGAAAACCGTGGCAAGGGACACGAAAATCGTCGAACGGCTGGCGTTGTGTAGCATTCCGGTCTCGATCGGGGTGATGGGCCTGAAGATGTTCGCCTGGTGGGTGACCGGTTCGGTCGCGCTGCTTTCGGACGGGCTGGAATCCTTCGTCAACGTGGTTGCGGCTCTCCTTGCCTATTTCATCATCCGCTATGCACAGCGGCCCGCCGATCACGACCATCAGTTCGGCCATCACAAGGCGGAATATATCTCGGCGGTGGTCGAGGGCGTGCTGATCGTGGTCGCGGCGCTGATGATCATCCAGGAGGCCTGGGGGGCGCTTTTCGCGCCGAAGCTTCCGGACGCGCCGGTCCTGGGGCTTGCGATCAACGCGCTTGCCGCGGTCATCAATGCGGTGTGGGCAACGATGCTTATCCGGGCCGGCAAGGCGCAGCGATCACCGGCGCTGACAGCGGACGGGCACCACATCATGTCGGACGTCGTGACCTCGGCAGGCGTCTTCGTCGGCCTCATCCTCGCCGTCTTCACCGGCTACGCGATCCTCGACCCGCTGCTGGCAATCCTCGTCGCGTTCAACATCCTGTGGCAGGGCTACAAGGTGATCTCCCATTCGCTCGGCGGGCTGATGGACAAGGCGTTGGAGCCGGAGGAGGAAGCGGCTGTGCGCGAGACGATCACCGCCCATTCGCAGGGTGCGCTCGGCGTGCATGACCTGAAGAGCAGGCGGGCAGGGGCGGCGGCCTTCATCGATTTCCATCTGGTCGTGCCGGCCGGCATGAGCGTCGGTGATGCCCACGACATCTGCGACCGCTTGGAAGATGCGATCAAAGCGGTTATTCCCGGCGCCACATTGGCGATCCATGTGGAGCCCGAAGGCGAGCGCGCCCATGGACAGAAGGTAAAAGTGGAAGGAACACCATCATGACGACGACGGACGTATCGAGCCTTTCCCAGCTCGGTTCGAAAGTGGAAACGCCGCAGAGCCCTGAGGCGGCGGTGCTGGAAAAAGTGCCGAACGGCAACCAGGGAACGGATTACGTGGTGCGCTTCACCGCACCGGAGTTCACTTCGCTCTGCCCGATGACGGGCCAGCCGGATTTCGCGCATATCGTCATCGACTACATTCCGGACGGTTTCCTGGTGGAGTCGAAGTCGCTGAAGCTCTTCCTGCATTCCTTCCGCAACCATGGTGCGTTCCATGAGGATTGCTCGGTCTATATCGCCAAGCGGATCGTCGATTTGCTTCAGCCGAAGTGGCTCCGGATCGGCGCCTACTGGTATCCGCGCGGCGGCATTCCGATCGACGTGTTCTGGCAGACGGGCGAGGCGCCGGCCGGCGTGTGGCTGCCGGAGCAGGGCGTGCCGACCTATCGCGGGCGGGGGTGAGGAGCGGTTCGGCGAAGCCGGAGCAATCGATCCGGTGAATCGATTGCAGCGACGAACGCGCTGAGCCAAAGCGAAGCGCGGGAGACGGCGAGGCATATTCCCACCTCGTCCCCTCAGGGAGGGGACGAGGTGGTGAAGGGGATAACGAACCTCGCGATCGGCGTCAGGCTGTCATCCACTTCACTCCACCCCGGAGCTTCGCTCCGACCCTCTTCCTCAAGGGGAGGGTGGACCCCCGATCACACGTCCATCGTGTCGTCGCCGCCGGAGTTATCAGCGTCGAAGTCGGACTGGTCGTCGTTGTCGTCATCGGCCTGCTGCAAGCCGTCATCCGTATTGCCGTCATCGGCCGCCTGCCGGACTGCGTCATCGCCGTAATAGTTGTTGACGACGGTTTCCTCGGCCGGGCCATTGCCGAAGGGACTTCCGCCGGCAAGAGGCGAGCCCCAGCCGAGGGAATTTATGTGGCTCGAAAATATACCTGAAAGCGAGTTGGCGAGCAGCATGCCGCCCGCCACGCCGGCCGCGGTGCCGAGCGCGCCGCGCAGGAAACTGCCGCCCGCCGAGGGCGCTGAGGCCTGCGGGTTCCACGGGCCGGTGGGTTGGGGGCCAGTGGGCTGGGGGGCTATGGGC
>NZ_LBHV01000026.1 GCF_001005825.1 Rhizobium sp. LC145 | reverse complement strand
TGGAAGGCCGTGACCGGCGCAACTGCCTGAGTTTAACTGAAAGCGCTTCGTCCGGCCTCAGTCGAACAACGTGACAACGCCCTCTTCTCGTCACTGACCCATGCTCGATCAGCGCTCTTAAACTGGCGCATCGATTACAACAATCATGGACCATTCTGGACTTGGCTGGAGGACACCTGCCGAGGGCATCGTAAAGTTAACTTCAGCGAAGCAAAAGCGGGACGCCCGCCACGTGCACTGCTCATGCGCGAGCGATCTTCGCCCATAGGTTCATCGCCGCTTTGCGCAGTTCGCGATGATGGCTGGAGGGAATGTCGTGGCGCGGGATGTGGAAGAGGTTGGCAATCGGATCATGGATGGAAACGAAGAGTTGCAGATGTCGCTTTGACTTGAAGCGCTTCATGATCCGCTCTCGCCGTCGGATCGGCTGGTGGGAATTCTCCGCCGATTGTTCAGGCCTTTATGGGAGCGGTGCTCGACACCGGGCATGATTTCCTGCTTTGCGGCGCCATAGGAGCGAAGCTTGTCGGTGATCATCACGCGCGGCGATCGTCCCTGGCCTTTCAAAAGCTTGCGCATCAGGCGCTTGGCCGCCTTGGCGTCGCGGCGGCTTTGCACCAGAACCTCCAGGACAAAACCGTCCTGATCCACGGCGCGCCATAGCCAATGCTTCTTGCCCCGGATCGAAATAACGACCTCATCGAGATGCCATTTATCGCCGAGTCGGCCGCGCGAACGTTGACGGATTTGGTTGGTGAAAGTTCGTCCGAATTTCTCTGCCCACAGCCGGATCGTTTGATGCGAGACAATGATGCCACGAGCGGCCAGCATGTCTTCGACCATCCGCAGGCTCAGGGGAAAACGGAAATAGAGCCACACCGCGTGGGCAATGATTTCAGCGGGAAAGCGGTGGCGACGGTAGAGCGGATCACGGTCTGTCATGCCTCTTCATCGCCTATCAAGCCCCAAGTTCCGTTAACTTTACGATGCCCTGGAGACTCTTCCAGCAGCCAGTGAGAGCCTCCTTGCAGTTCGACGAAGCGATAGGAAGCGTTGACATGCGCGCTTGTCGCTTCCGCCGCGGCCCGGCCAAGCGCCTGATCGTTGCTTCCCCAGATAAATACGGTGGGCACGTTAATCCTGCCGATGCGGATGTGAAGATCGAGTGCCCGGTACCAGCTCAGTCCAGCCGTCAGCACGCCGGGCTGTGACAAGCGGGATACGTAATCATCGAGACGCGGTTTCGGCAGCTTGTCCTTGAATACTCGCTTCAGCGCGCTGGCGCCGCGTCGCAAGAGCAGCCATTCCGCGACATGGAAGGGAAGCCGAAAAACAGTGATATAGCGTGAGCGCCGCTTTTGATCCCTGTCGGTCCGGCGGGCCTCCAGCAGTGCATCGACATGCGGTGTCGAAACGATCGATAGCGACTGAAGCCGATCCGGATATCTGGCTGCAAGGCTCCAGGCGACGATACCGCCCCAGTCATGACCGGCCAGATGAAACCGCTCCAGACCAAGAGCGATTGCGATTGCGAGCACGTCGGCGACAAGGTCATCCACCGCGTAATCGCGTACTGTTTCGGGCCGCGCACCTGCCGAATAGCCGCGTTGATCGATGGCGATCGCGCGATAGCCGGCTTTTGCCAGCGCCACTGCCACTTCCGCCCAGCTGTCGGCGAATTGCGGGAAGCCATGAAGGAGAAGGACAGTTTCCCCTTCTTTCGGCCCGCACGCCAGGCCCGAGAACACCATTCCGCGAGCAGCCAGGGTGAATTCCTCGATATCCATCCAGGGTGCGGCCTGATTGCCGATATCCGTCATTGCGCAGAGGCATCTGCCGGCTGCCTTTTCCATCCGGCATCAGCGATCCACTTGAGCGCTGAAAGACTTGGCATGAACAGATATTCGCCGCCCTTCATGACGTTGAAGGTCTGAACGCCGTCGACCCGCTTACGAACCGGAGTCTGCGGAATGGTGAACTGGCCATCTTCTTCGTGCAATCCCACGATCGGATCTCGCTCTTCCCCGAGATCGACAAAGTTACCCCGGTTGATCCATTCCTGCTGCATGAACTCGATCGTGTCATAGGCCCGCGCGCTG
Source organism: Rhizobium sp. LC145 (assembly GCF_001005825.1). Classification (GTDB taxonomy): domain Bacteria; phylum Pseudomonadota; class Alphaproteobacteria; order Rhizobiales; family Rhizobiaceae; genus Neorhizobium. Next base: position 4,110 of record NZ_LBHV01000026.1, on the reverse strand, counting down.
ATGAAGATGAAGAAAATTCCCCGGTCAGCCTTGCCGTCATCTTGCGGCGTGACATCCTCTGAATAGACCGGACCAAACGTCGATGATCTGCGAATGATGCGATGGATGTTGACGTCGGTCAGCAGGGTCAGTTCGGAGTCGCGCGGATTGAGCCGGCGCATGTGACAGCCAAGGGGTACGACGCGTCCCTTCGGATCATCCTTGAAATTGAAGTCATTGTTGCGTTGTGGATCATTGCCGAGATGCGGATCGTCGTGATCCGGCGACAGAATGAGCGGGGCGCCAGATCGCCAGCGACCGAACATTTTGGCAGCAAGGAGCTCGCGTTTCTCTTCAGTCTCACCATGGGCCTTGAGGAACGCATTAAAGCATCCGACGCGGCTCTGGAACTTGCGCAGGACAACGAAGGTGCCGTTCCTGCCGAGCACCGCAGGCTGCGGCATGGCCAGTTCCTGGCCGTTTTCGCTTTCATAACCAAGAATGAACTCCCCAGCTTTGATCGGCCGCTCCTCGCCGGGAAGCGGATCAATCCCGCTGCCTTCGACGGCCGGCTGCGAGATCGAATCCCGAAACCCGAACGGATTTTTAGCACCATCAGGTGCCCCGAAGCGATGCTCACCGAGGAGCGTGACGCCGCTGCTTCTGTCGAGTTCTGCCCGCGCCGTCGCCAGCGCCTTGTCGAGTGCCGCGTCGTCGACGGCATATATAGTCAACGCCAGATGACAGTTTCCGGGTTTGAACACGTCCTCCCACTGCTCAGGCGCATTTGGACCGAAGTCGCGAAGCTGTTCACGCCTGGCCGCCATACCCTGCTGAAACGGCAAGGGAAAGGTGTTGAGTTGAGCGTCCGGAACGCCGAGTGCCTTCAGACCTTCAAAGCTCAGTGCCGCGCCGATCCAGAAATCGAGATTGTCGGTCCAGTTGTCTGCCGAGGCAATGTGAGGCGCAAGGCGACCAAGAAGATCCCTTGCACCCTCGGGCTCATCGAAGTGGAGCATGGCGTGGATGCCGACATAAGGCTCGGGGCGGCTTCTGAGGATCAGTGCCTGGATGTCATCCAGCTCGAGAGAGACGCTGTCGCGTCGAAACCGTTGCCTGATCGATTGGAGAAGGTTCATACTCAGCCCACCTTGTCTAGGAATTCATTGACGGCATGCTCCATTCGTTGCAGCCGCCGCACATCGACCACGGTGACCTGCGGATTGGCAACGAACCATCCGGCCGCGGTAATCTGATGTTCGGCGATAAAGTCCTTGACCTTGGGGCTTGCGATGCCAGGCCAGCCCTCGACGGAGGCGAAGAGCAGATCCATCAGATCCGGGATTTTGGTGGCGAAGTCGTTGATATAGGTATCCCAGTCGCCATCATAGGCGGTGGCGAAGAGGATGCGCGTGTCATTGTCAAAGAAGACGAAACGCATGTTGTGCAGCGTGCCAACCTTCTGAGCGCCGTCGAAATTGCCATTCACCAGATTGAAAATGCGCCGAAGCCGGTCGGCGCCACCGGGCTTAAGATCGGCGATGGCCGTCAGCTCGGAGACATTGCCGGATTGGGCTCCGACCCGACCGGCGGAGCCTGCGGTACCCTTGAGATCGGGATTGTGCTTTGTGACCATCTGCTCAAGCGCAAGCTTGGCGAGTTGCGGGGCGTCCCCGACCACCTCCTCGATCCTGCGCCGAATGGCTTGCAAACGCGTCTCGTCGATCTGTGGGGTGTCGTCTGTGTCGGCCATGCTGGCCTCCTTTCCATGACATTCATGAATTGTCTGGCGATGAGGAATTATTCAATCCGGAATTTCGTCGATCGATGTCGGCTCTAAACGGGGCTGCGCGTTCAGCGCGTGACGGCGTGCCGCCGACCGCTTGTATGCGGCAATGCGGATACGCATGATCGATCCAAGCGGTTGATGATCCTTGATCCCGTGCCAGGGATTGAAGGATAAGACATCGTCACCATAGACCCGGCGGGCAGGGGAGTACGCCTCCTGAGCGGGAATGCGGAGCGTTGCAATGGGCTGTTGCGGAGACAATTCCTCGCGCCACAGCACGGCGGCATCTTCGACGGGCATATGGTCTAAACTGCGACAGAGCTGGGCGCGCAGTTCGTATTCCGCGGCCTGTTGTCTGAAGTGATCGACGACGAGATCGCGCATCGTACCGTCCTCGATATCACCGACGTCCTGACCGGTCAGATTGCGAACGTTTTCCGACAAAGGCGCGGCGCTGATCTTGGCGATGTAATCGCCAAACCGGATCGCGGCCATCGAATGATAGGTCTCGCCAAGCAAGTGGGCATTATCGCGCGCCAACCCCTTCAAGGTCGCACCTGGCTCGATGCCGACCGCTTCCACGGCCGTCTCCACGCCTCGCGCGACACCAGCCATGGCCCGCTGGAGGAACGCCGGGTTCTCCGCGTTCTTCTCCAGGAGACCGACAAGCTGGCGGTACTTCTTGATCGTGCCAAAGCTCAAAACCGGGATGTTGACGAGCAGAAAGTCCTGGTTGTGCCCGGCATCGTCGGCCAGCAACCGATCGCCATCGACGCCGATGACTTTGATCGCCATGCCACGTGGTGCCGGGATGGTGTCGGAGTGAATGTCGCCAGGTGCGGAGGACAGGCGAATGATCACGGAGTAAGTGGCCGGTCGCGCAAACAATCCCTGGCACAGATGGTCAGGAAGTTCCGGCACAACCAATTCACCCTTGAGAAAACCATGACTTTTGGCATGCGCGTCGCGGACGGCATGGCGGTGGCGCTCGAATGCCTTGCGGTTCGATTCAGCCATTATGTCGAGGATTTCAGCAGTGAGGGCATCCTCATCATCTGCTCGAATTTCGACATCTGCATGATAGGGAACGTACTCGCTCAAATGATCGCCTCAAATCTATCTTGAAACCATATCGACTTTGCTCGGGTTGAGATATCGCTTGATATCTGAAATAAGAATGCCTTACCTTCAGAAATGTTCCAGCACGGCTTGCTTTGTGGAGACAAAATGCCGACGAGCAGAAAAGAAACCCAGCGTCAGACACGCGAGAAGCTCTTGGAAGCCGCCCATGCATCGATTGTGCAGGAAGGCGTCGCGTCGTTCTCGATCCGTAGCATCTGCGCGGCCGCCGGGCGCACGCAAGGTGCTTTCTATTCGAATTTTTCGAGCAAGGACGATCTCCTCGTCGATCTGATGGAGATTCATATCCTTGAGGAAGTTTCGCTTTTGCGACGGATTGTGCACGAGGCAGCCAGCGACACCATTGAAGAAACGCTACGCGTTCTGGCCGAGCGACTTGCGTATATCGCCGCCGAGCCCGAATGGTCGCTTCTGTCGATCGAATTGCAGCTCCATGCCCGCCGGGACGAGGCGTTTGCCAAACGCCATAATGCCACGAAGGCGACCTGCTATCGGGTGATTTGCGAACTCATCGAGGATCTCGTTGAGAACTATGATCTACTTCCAACTTTGCCTCCCTTGCAAATCGGCATCGGCCTTTATGCTCTCTGGTCGGGTATGGCCATGCAGGGCGACGTGGCCCAGGCCATGCCACGAGAACAGATGCTGCTGGCCTTCTTCCGGGCGATGACAGGCCTGCATACGATGCAGCACGGATCAGACCACATCGCTGAAGCAGAAAAGTGAGCGCCAGGAACGGTGCCCGGTACATTACACGGATTTAATCCAATGGAGAGTTCGATGGCGAGCGTTGGTGCGCGTGCGTTCAGTTTTTCCAGAACACGTTGGGGTGCTTCCTCCCACCGCTACGTTCGGGACAAAAGACCGAGGGCGCTGGTCGTCGAACGTCAATCCGAATATGCAATCGACTACGATCTGATGTTCAATAAATTCGGCTTTCGGTCACTCTTCACCACGATCCCGGGGGAGGCGGGCAGGGCAGTGTCAGAGGATGAGGATATAGCCGTTGCGCTGATCGACGCCGACACTGTCGACCTTCGTCGTTGCCTCACCGTTCTCCAACGCATGCGCCCGCTGAAACTGATTGTCGTCGCCGGACCCGACGCCGAAATCGACGAAGAATATCCGTGCGACGTGCGGTTGGTTCGAAAGCCCTTGGTAATCCGGGAGCTCGAAAAAGAGGTGGCATATTTATAGTTCAA
>NZ_LBHV01000025.1 GCF_001005825.1 Rhizobium sp. LC145 | reverse complement strand
TGACGCCGGAATCGTTGCTCTGGCTGTAGACGTTGCCGGCCAGCGGCTTCAGCATGTCCGGGCTCTGAACATTCGCCATGGCGATGCGGTACTTGGGCACGAGATCGCCATTCGCATATTTGAGGAAGACGACGCCGTCCTCGCTGATCTGGTAATCGACCACGCCGCTTGCAGCTTTGCCATTGACGTTACCTTCGGCGCTGAAATCCCCGTTGAGCTGGGTCGTGCCGGAAATGTCGATCGCAAGCGAGCCGAGAGTGGCCCCACCGATCGTCAGGCCGGTCGTCGTCAGCGTGGCCGGATCGGGGGTCACAAGCTGGCCGCTCGCGTTGAAGGTGAGCGCAGTCGCCGGCATCAGATTGTGCACCGTGCCGTCCGGAGCCGTGTAATCGACCCTTACGCTCCAGGCATTGTCACCCGTTTTGCTGTATGTGTAGTCCAGCTTGCGGCTATTGCCCTGGCTATCGTAAGCCACGAGCGACGTGGACTTCGACCAGCCCGTCGCTTCGTTCGACGGCAGATTGACTTTCAGAGTTCCTGAGGTGGACGGCGTGGCGGCAAGCCCGCCGGCAGAAAGGTTGATCTCGGTCAATCCCTCGAAACCGTTGATGACGATCGTCGGATCTTCCGTGGAGGAATACTCGTAGCCCATCAGCTTGAAGCCGGCGGAATTGAGCAGCGAACCATCGTCCATCTTGACGAAGGAGCCGGCGCGGGTGAGGTATTCGACGCCATCCGACCCCTGCACGATGAAGAAGCCCTGACCGTTGATCGCGAGATCGGTCGCAGAGGTCGTGTAGCTGAACGTGCCCTGATCGGAGATCGAGTAGCGAACGGTCGTGTTGACGCCGCCGGAATTGTAGGAGCCTTGGGAGGACGGCAGAACGAGGGAGGAAAACTGGGTGGACGCGCGCTTGTAGCCCGCCGTGCTGGCGTTTGCGATATTGTCGCCGACCGTGCTCAAGCGGTTGGCCTGCGCGTTCATGCCGGAGACACCGGTTCTCATCGTTCCGTAAAGGCTCATGTCCAAATCCTCGTTATGCCCATGTTCGGGAGGCTATGCGGCGGGCCTTGCGTGAGGCTGTCTGATTTCCGCTTCCTTCGGCGGAAACCGAAGAAAAATACCCTGCTGAAAATCAGCTCCAGTCGATGCAGTAGCCAAGGAAGCGCTTGGAATCGACCGGGTCGAAACCGAGCTTCTTGCGCAGCTTCTTGCGCAGCTTGCTGATGTGGCTTTCGACGACGTTCTCTTCGACTTCCTCGTCGAAGATGCCGTAGATCGCATTGAAAATCTGGGTCTTGGAAACGCGGCGGCCGCGGTTGGCGACCAGATATTCCAGGATGCGGCGCTCCCGGCGCGGCAGCGGGAAGACATCGCCATTGATTTCCGGATCGCGGCCGTCGGAGAAGACCCGGACGGGACCGACATCGGTGTAGTTGGTGATCGCCTTGATGCGCCGGCGGATCGCCGCGGCGCGGGCCAAAATCTCGCGCGGATGGACCGGTTTGCGGACCACGTCGTCCACGCCGCTATCAAAGAAGGCGAGCGTGGCTTCCAGCGAAGGCTGATCGCTGACGGCGATCACCGGCGCCGTAGAACGGTCGCGGATGGCCCTCGGCAGGTCAAGCGACCGATCGCCCTGGCCGATCAGGAACGCCTCGACGGCGGCGATATCAGTATCGGCCGCCGTGTTCACCCATTCGCCGAAATCCTTTGGATCGAACCCCGTCGAGGGAATGCCCTCGCGTCCGAAAAGAGAAGTATATCCGTCCTTAACAAGCTCGCGCTCATCAACCACTACGATCATTCGCCCGCCTCCGAATCACTTGTGGTGCCTTGGTGGTCTATGGGTACGAATCGGAGGAATCCCAGACAAGCTGTGGGAAGTTAACTAAACAAATTAATAGTTGATTAACCATTTGGGAGCGATTTGCACTAGATGTAGTATGCCCTCCCAAAATGGGCACAATTATTTCGTGGAAAAATTAAGAATCCGCGCGAAAGGGCTTGCGCATCTGAATCTTGCCCCAAACTTGCCGCAATGCCGCATCGCGAGTCTCGCATATTGCGACTTCAATTTAAAGTTGCTCAACTGTTACAAAAATGCGACGCGTTCGGCGTCCACTTTCCGTAGCCCGTCGCGACCAGATTGCTGATCACGCGGCACACATATTTCTTCTGCGCGGGGTCATTGTTCGGTCCGGCGTGGTAACGTGCCACTGCCATCGTCCAGGTTTCATGCCTGTCATGGAGGTTACGGAGGAACTTCGCCGCATATTCCACATTGCGTCTCGGGTCGAACATCTCCGCGGCGGACGAGAAATTTTCGCCGTGGAAATGATGGTTGATCTGCATGCAGCCGATGTCGATGAGCTTCCTGCCATCGCGCCGCGCCGTCTCGAAAGTCACCATGGCCTCCTGCCGCGAGGGCGGGAAATAGGCCTTGCCTTCGACATTCATCGCGAAGGGCGAAAGATTCCCCTTCCGTCCCGTTTCGGTGAGGCCGACGGAATAGAGGATGCCTTCCGGCACTCCGTATTTTGCCGCAGCGGCCTGGATCTCGCGCTCGCAGGCCCCCGGTGACGCCATGGCCTCAGAGGTAAAGCTGGCCAGGGCGAGCGCTGCCAGGGATACCAGCCGCCGCATTCTCCGAGACCACTTCATTCCCATTCCCCGTCGTTTCGCGTGCGCCGCGCTCGTTTGCCGGACCCTGTCCCCTGCCCTGCGCATCCTGCTGGCGCTCGCCGTTTGCCGTCATCGACTGGCCCGCCTGTCCGCCGCTCTGCTGGCCCTTGTTCGCATCCGTATCGGCGGTGGAAACAACGCTGACCGTCACCTGATCGACGGCAAAGCCCTGGGCGCGCAGGGCATCCAGGATGCCGCCGCTGTCCTCGCTGAGCTGGCGATATGCGGCGCGCGTCTCCACCGTCAGATGCACGCTCAGCTCATCTCCCGCCAGTCGCAGGGTGGCCGTAACCGCACCCAGCTCATGCGGGTTCATCTGAAGCTTCAGCGTGTTCACCACGCCGCCGGTGCTGCCGTGGCCCGCCACATCGGAGAGACCCGAACTCGGCTGCATGGCGCTTACCCATTCCGGATCACCGGAAAGGGCCGAGGTCAGCAGCGCGCTGTTGGAATTCGGCGCAAGCCCGAGGAACCGGCGGGAATCCAGAACGGTGATGTTTTCGGCCGAAGCTCCGGTCGAGTTCTTGAATTCTATCGCGGCCTTTTCGCCTCGCCCGCCCGCTACCGACATGTCGACGGTCTGTCCGCCTCGCGCGTTCGAGAAGCGGAACAGCCGGTCTCGATCGACGCCGGCCTGATCGGAAGAGGGCATGGAAAGCAGCTCGGAAGTCTCGGCCTGGGCTTTCTCCCGCCGCGGGCCTACAACACCGGCAGCTCCATCCTCCATGGCAATCGAGCCGCGCCGCGTCGTGGTCGCATTCGCCGTTCCACCCGGCCTGGAAATGCCAAGGCCCGCCGCCTCGGCCGCCATCAGATGTTCCCCGCCTGCAAGCAGCGAAAGCATGTCAGCGAGAACCGCTGTGGGCGGAATATCGGTCTCTGGTTTTTCCGGCGCCGCCGCTTCGGAAGTCGCGTCCTCATCCGCCTCAGCCTTCTGCCGCGACGACTTCGCGCTCTGCGGCCCTTGTGCCACCGAAGGCAGGGAGAACCCGTTGCCCACGGATTTTCTGGCCGCCTCGCCTTCTTCGGCGTTTCCAACGGGGGTTCCGCGCAACGCATTCTCGCCGGCTGCCGATTGCCGTCGCAGCGTATCCGGTCTCAGGTCGATCAGTGGCCTCATTCTGCCATCCTCCCCTTGGCCGGCTGCGCCCAACCGCTCCTCGACGGAAGCCGGCCTGCCCTCGCCCGTTCCGGCATCATTCCGCTGCTGCGGGTCCTTGCGCTCGAGATTGGAAAGGGTGAGCGAGAAATCGGAACCGCCCTCCGTGTTGCGGCCACCCTTTTCGGGTTTCGCAGCCGAAGTGCCATCGAGGGGGCTCGTCCGGCCCGCATTGTCCGTAATCATGGGTCCTCCTCCTTCAGCAAATCATCGATAGCGCTCAATTTCGAGCGGCCGCTGTCGACGAACGTCTGAAATTCCGGATCGATTTCTACAGCGCGGCCATCCGGAGAAACCTCGCCGGAGGCGGCGGGCCCGGCCACTTCATCTCCGGGCAGCGCGGCTGATATTCCCGCGTCATCTGTGCCGTTCATGTTGACCGGGATGGCTTGCCCGAGGCTTGCCTGCGTGGGCGGGTTCAGCATCTGCTCGGCAATCGTCCGTGCCGCCTCGCGCAGCGCCCTGTCGCGCGGCGACAAATCCTCCTGCGGAATGTCGGCAATGGACCGCATGGCTTCCGCGACATCGCCCGTCGGGATATTCGCCAATCCGCCATAGAGGCGCGCCAAGGCCTCCGATCCCCCGGTGGGGGCACCGGCGAGAGCCTCCGCCCTCTCCGAAGCTAGACGCGCAAGATCGCTCCTTGCCGCGATCGCGGCTGCACGTGCGATCCGCAGGAAGACTTCGCGCCGGCGGTCGGCATCCATGAAGGCAACCGTCGCGTCCAAGTCCTCTTCATGGATCTGCCCGTAATGCTTGACGACGAGGTCGACGAACAGATCGACGAACTGGCTCGCATAGGGCGAATGCACGAAGCGCCTGGCGTATTTCCTGGAATAGGCCACGCCCTGGTCGACCAGGCCGGCATCCAGGGAGATCGCCACCGAGCGCCTGAGCGCGGCTTCCTCGACAATGGTTCCGGGCGCCGTCAACCGCGCCCAGTCATAGAACGCCAGGGCTTCCTTGGGGTCATTCGCGACCGAGACATTGCCGCTGACAAGCGCCAGATACGGGCCGATCTTCTGATCCCGGTATTCCGTGGCCATGGCGCCCATGCTCTTGGCGACGAGGGTTCCCTTGCCGCTCAGATATTTCCGCAGCGCATCCGCCACGCGGCTGTCGAAATTTCCGGCGACGTCGCGCGAGGCGAGATATTCCAGCGTGGCGGGGTTTCCGCCGCTCATGGCATAGATCAGCGCGGCATCGACATTGCGCGGGTCATCGAAGACGGAAGGATCGGCCGTCCTCAACCGCTCGTCCATCTTGGCGAGGAGGAACCGCTGCATCTCGCCCGCGGAATGATCGCCGAGCACCACGGAATCCTGCACGAACTGCAGCGAACGCAATATCGAATGCGGCGCGAGGTCGCCATGATCCTGGGCGAACACCGGACGTGTCAGGGCCGTGCCCAGAAGCAGGGTCGCGATGGCCAGGATGCGAAGCGGCGCTGATGCCATCATCACCCCTCGCCCGCCTGTATGAGTATCTCGATGCGCCGGTTGGCGGCGGCAAGAGGATCATCCGTAACCTGCAGCCGCCTGTCGGCAAAGCCGGAGACCTGCTTGACGCGATCTTCCGCGAGCCCGCCATTCACGAGCATGTAATAGGCACTGTGGGCGCGCGCCATGGAAAGGCGCCAGTTGTCGTTTTCCGTGCCCTTGAACTGCCGCCCGTCGGTGTGTCCACGCACGACGATATCGCCCCCGCGATCTTTAAGAATCTGCCCGATCCTCTCCATCGCCAGCACCATTTCCCTGCGAGGCACCGCCGAGCCGATGTTGAACATGGGGGCGTCCGTCTGCTCCGAAATGGAGACGAGAAGACCCCCCTCGGTCGGCGTCACGATCAGGCTTTCAGCGAGCTTGCCCGCGACACCGGAAATCTGCCGCTCGATTTCCTCGCGCAGCTCTTCGGCCTGCTTCTGCGCCGCACCGCCTTGCGTTTCGACCGGCTTGTCCGACTTTTTGTCCCCGGCATTCTCCTTCACGTCCGCGCCTGGCTGTTGCGCCGGCGCCGAGGCATCGATGCGGGCGCCGTCCGGCTGAGACTGTGGAGCCGCAAAGGCCGTCTGCATTTCGGTGGGCGTCGGGCGCTCGGTCTGCGGGAAGGTCTCCGATCGCTCCGGTCCGGTGGCGCGCGTTACCTGCACCTGTCTCGTCCAGAAGTCCGGATCGAACGGATCGCGATAGGCTTCGCCGCCTTCCGCACCCGTTGCCGGGCCGGAATCGGCGGCACCGCCTTCGCCCTTGGCGCTGACATTCGCCTGCTGGCCGACTTCCTGGGCTATTTCGGCAAGAACCGAATAAGGATTCTCGAAGAAATCCGCCTCCGAATAATTGGGCTCGTCACCCGAGGTGGATGTCATGTCCTCACCGGTCGCCGCCGCCGAGCCGATGACATCTCCGTCGTCCTTGATCCGCGAACGCTCGTCGGTTTCGCGGCCTTCCGCCCGGTCCACCGGCTTTTCCAGCCCCTTTTCGGCGGGCGTTTCATCCGAAAGCTTGATCGGATTGAAGTAGCTCGCCATCGAGGCCTTAGTCTCCTCGTTAGCGGCGTTGACCAGCCACATGACGAGAAAGAAGGCCATCATGGCGGTCATGAAATCAGCATAAGCGATCTTCCAGGCACCGCCATGATGCCCCTCATCGCTGCTTTTCTGGCGTTTGACGATGATGACCGCGTTCTTGCCGTGGTGGTGATTTTCGCCTTCGCTCATCCCAGCACTTTCCTCAAGCTCGCCGCCCAGGCCGACATCCGGGTCACGAGAACCGTTTCGCCGATATCGACCGCGATATCGAGATCGGGAGCTTCGACGTGGCGCAGGAGCGGCGTTTCGCCGCCGAGCGCCGATTGCAGTTTTTCGTACATGTGCGCCGGTCCCCTGACAGTCAGGGTGCCGACATCGCCTTCCAGAACAGCCGCACGAATGAGGCCCGCCATATCAGCGACCGCCTTGGCAGCCAGCACTTCCTCCAGAAGCGGCGCCAAAATCTTCGCGGTCTGGTCGCTCACCGCCTCGGCGGTGGCGGTTGCGACCTCCTGGAACCTGGCCTCGATCATCGCAACGGCTTGAACCTCGTACCGCTCCCGGAGCGCATCCAGTTCCGCGGCATGAGCGGCGAGAAGCTCTCCGCGCTCCTCCGCCCATTGCCGCTGCAATTCCTCCGATGCCGCCGCATGCCCCTTAGCATAGGCTTCCGCTCGCTCGGCCTCGATATCCATCGGCTCGTCGACCATCGCCGGAAAGTCTTCGATCCCGCCCTGAAAGCCGGCGCCGAAATCGTCGCCGAGGACCGGCGGGACAGCCGGCTGCGGCTCGCCGAAATCCTTCAAGTAGCGCGCTATCGAAGCGGTCATCGCAAATTCCCTGCCTGCTTCATCCTGCAGAATTCATCACGGGCCGCCGAAACAGCTGGCGGACAGTGGCAGACGGTAGGCAGTCAAACTTGTGCGAGGATGATGACGATGCCGCACCGCAACCCGCCAGCCGCTGTTTCCGCGCTCAAGCGGAGGAGGACGGTCCGCCATCCTCATTCTCCGTTCAGCCCGATCGGAACCGGCTACTGCTACTGGCGGAAGAGCTGGAGAATGTTCTCCGCATTGGTGTTGGCGATCGAGAGCGACTGGATGCCGAGCTGCTGCTGCGTCTGCAGCGCCTTGAGCCTGGTCGATTCCTCGTTCATATCGGCATCCACCAGGCGGCCCACGCCCTTGTCGATGACATCGATCAGCGAGGCGATGAAATCTTCCTGCAGATCGATGCGGCTCTGGATGGAGCCGAGACTGGAGGCCGCGCTCGTCATTGCCAGAAGCTGCCCGTCGACGAAGCGCGCCATCATATCGAGCACGGCTTCGTCTGTGGGCGCGGAGCCCGCCTGCTCTCCATTCATGGTCGTCGCGACATTCGAAAGTTTGGTAATGTCGAGCGTGAAAACGGAGAAGCCCAAAGTCGCGGTCGAGGTTGGCGTGAGCTTTGCTTCTTTGTCAAGAATACCGAGCTTTCCGCCGCTCAGATCAAAAAGAACGGTTTTGCTATCCAGGGAATAATCGACCGTCTGGACGGTCACTTCGCCCGTCGCCGTTCGCGTGAAGGAGGCAACGACCTGCTTGATAACCGGCGCTTCGATTACTCCCGTGGCGGGCGGCGTTGCAGGGATGCTGATCTTGTCCTGCAGCCAGTTCTCGCCCGAAAAGGTCGCGGATTCCGCAATGCTCTTCAATTGCTCCTGGAGCTGGGCGATCTCTTCCTGAATCTTTCCGCGGTTGGCGCCGACACCGTAGGCGGCAACGAGCTTGGTCTTGATCTCGGTGACCGTCTCGATCGCGCTTTCCATTGCGGCATAGGCGGTATCGACCTTGGCGGCGCCGAGGCCGAGCGCATCCTGCACCGTCGAAAGCGCCGAGTTGTCGGACCGCATGGTGGTCGCAATCGACCAATAGGCCGCGTTATCGGCCGCCGTTTCCACCCGAAGGCCGGAGGAAACTCGAGCCTGGGTGGTCTCCATATTGCGGTCGATGGCGCGCAGCGTCTGCAACGCGGCCATGGCCGCGGCATTGGTAAGGATACTCGTCATGGCAGTCGCCCCTGGTCGGAAACTCGAGAAAATCCGGAGTCGGTTACCGGCAACGACGAGGGGCATCATGCTTACCTGCCCTTCACTCAAACGGTCGGGCGGCCTGTCGTTCTTAACAAATCGTTAAGAGCGCAGTTAACAAAGGGTAACCGCCAATTGCAAGACACCAAACGAAGGGCCGCGACGCCCCCGCAGGTTTCGCGCAAGCCTCGCCGAAACGGAAAAACCGCGCCTCCTTGGAGACGCGGTCTTCTTTCGGGAAATTCATGTCGTGCCGAAGCGGGACGAAACCGCCCTAGGCCAAGCCAGCCCTGACCCGGGCGCCGCTTACTGGCGGAAGAGCGACAGAATGTTCTCCGAATTGGTGTTGGCGATGGAGAGCGACTGGATCGCGAGCTGCTGCTGGGTTTGCAGCGCCTTGAGACGGGTCGATTCCTCGTTCATGTCGGCATCGACCAGGCGGCCGATACCGCTGTCGATCGAGTCGGTCAGCTTGGAGACGAAGTCTTCCTGCAGACCGATACGCATGGAAACCGAACCAAGGCCAGCGGTTGCACTCGTGATTGCCTGCAGCTGCGTTTCCACAAACTGGATCATCGCGTCGAGACCTTCGCTCTCGGTGAGACCGTTCAGCGTCAGGTGTTTGGTTATGTCGAGGTCAGAAACCGAGTAAGTCAGAGGCGTGGCGAGCTGACCGCTGGCTCCGGTTTCCAAATAAACATTCACGCCATCGGCCGTCCTGCCGATCGCGGAAGTACCCGTCGCTTGTGCAGCGGTTTGCGCAGCTGTTGCACCGCCGTTGTCAGCCGTCGCTGCTGTAACTTTGACGTATTGATCATCCCCTATCTTAAAGTACACGCCATTTGTATTCGCAGCCGTAGTGGAGTTGGCAACGGTCACCAAACCAGTCGTAGCGTCCGCATTAAAAGTGACAGGGGTGCCCGCAGTTTGCTCGGGCAATGCTCGAAGCTGCGCCTCCGTGAACACCTTGGCCACCTGCACCTTCGTCACCGGAGGAGCGCCTGTGGTAATCTCGAACGCCTTGGTCACGCCGGTGTCGGAATAGTATGCCACTTGATCGAGAATGCCCGCATTACCGGCAGTATCGAAAAGTACCGTGCTGCGGTTCAGGGGAATGTCTATCGTCTTGACCGCAACGCTCCCACTCGCGTCACGTGTGAAAGAGCCGACCACTTGCTTGATGACATCGGTCAGGTTGCCTGCGCCATCGCTGATCGCCGCTTGCAGCCAGTTCTCACCGGAGAAAGAAGCGGATTCCGCGATGCTCCTCAACTGATCCTGAAGCTGGACAATCTCTTCCTGAATTTTTGCCTTGTCTACGCCGGCTTCACGGGATGCGACGAGCTTGTTCTTGATCTCGGTTACCACATCGACCGCGCTTTCCATCGCGGCGTAGGCCGTATCCACCTTGGCAGCGCCGAGACCGAGGGCATCCTGAACAGAAGAGAGCGCGCCGTTATCAGAACGCATGGTAGTTGCGATCGACCAATAGGCGGCGTTGTCAGCGGCGGTGCCGACCCGCAGGCCGGAGGAAACCCTGGCTTGGGTCTCTTCCATCTTGGAATCGATCGCGCGGAGGGTCTGGAGGGCAGCCATGGCTGCGGTATTCGTCAGAATGCTGGTCATCACGTGCCCCTAGCTTGGCTGAACTGAAGAGGGACATTCCGGAATTCGCCGGAGAGGATGGCGCGGCCTGATGCCTGTTAACCTTTGCTTCGTCTTGGTTAACCCATCCTTTCGATGACCCCTTCTAGGGTAAGGATGGTTAACAAAGGTTAAACGGCGGTTTACCGAAATTAACAGTGAGTGAACATTTCTCTCGCCTCGCGGAGCCGCATCGGAAAACGCAAAAACCGCGCCCGAAGGCGCGGTTCGATTTTCTGCGGAAAGATCCGTTCCGATTAACGGAAGAGCGTGAGAATGTTTTCCGAAGAGGTGTTGGCGATCGAGAGAGCCTGGATGCCGAGCTGCTGCTGCGTCTGCAGGGCCTTCAGGCGGGTGGACTCTTCGTTCATGTCGGCGTCGACGAGGCGGCCGATGCCGCTATCAAGGGAATCCGTCAACTTGGCGACGAAATCTTCCTGCAGGTCAAGACGCATGGCAACGGAGCCAAGGTCTGCTGCCGCGCTGATGGCCGCCTCAAGCTGAGCATCGACATGAGAGATGAGCTTGTCGAGAACAGCTTCATCGGAAGCGCCGGCCATGCTGAACGCGGTTCTTGCAGCATCAAGCTTTGTAATGTCGAGATCGAGGATCGAGGTGCCGCCGGCATAGACACCAGCAGTCGTGACCAATGGAGTAGGAGCGCCCGCAAGGGCTGTTCCCGCTGCGGTAGTGACCTGAAGCCACTTACCCTCGTCAACCTGCTTGTAATAATCGGCACCATCGCTCCAAACGCCGTTGGCGCCTTCGGAAAAAGTTGCGCCCAAGCTCGTTGTGGCGGTGTAGAAGGCGCCGTCGGTCCACTGGGCAACGTTAGCTTTCAAGGCTGCGGAATCAAGGATGCCTTTGCCATTGCCACTCGAGTCGATCAGAACGTTCGAGCTGTTCAGGGCGATATTGATCGTCTGAACCTTGACATTTCCGGCGCTGTCGCGCGTGAACGACCCGACAATCTGCTTATTAACGGTTACATCGGTGGCGAGGTTGCCTGCAGTTGCAGAGGCCTGGCCGATGGCGCCTTTCAGCCAGTTCTCGCCCGAGAAGGAAGCCGAGTCGGTGATCGACTTCAACTGATCCTGCAGCTGATCGATTTCTTCCTGAATCTTCGCCCGGTCGACGCCAGCTTCACGGGAAGCAACCAGCTTATTCTTGATTTCCTTTACGACGTCGATCGCGCTTTCCATACCGGCATAGGCGGTATCGACCTTGGCGGAACCGAGGCCAAGTGCATCCTGAACAGCGGAGAGAGCGCCATTATCCGAACGCATGGTGGTCGCGATCGACCAGTAGGCGGCGTTGTCCGACGCTGAGCCGACACGCAGGCCGGAGGAGACGCGGCCCTGGGTCTGCTCCATGCTCTGGCCGATGGTGCGGAGCGTCTGGAGTGCGGACTGCGCTGCGATATTGGTGAGAATGCTCGTCATGGTAGATTTGCCCCTTAGTGGCTGATTAAGAAGGGACATTCCGGTATTCACCGGCGAACGGCGGTCAGCGTCATGCTTGCCAACCTATTAATAAACAAGGTTAACTCGCCGTTTCGATGGGCTTTACGTAACCTTGCCTTGGTTAATGAAGAGCTAAACGGAAACGAAAATCGGCACAGCCTTGAATTTTATTTTGCAGCCATCGCGTGCACGCGCGCGTAACCGAAAAAGCTTAAGAAATGACAAAAGCCGCACCCGTTTCCGGATGCGGCTCGATAAGCTTGGAAACGGTTCGCAGCCAAGGCCGCGAACCGGACTTCCTATTAACGGAAGAGCGACAGGATGTTCTGCGAGTCGCTGTTTGCGATCGACAGAGCCTGGATGGCGAGCTGCTGCTGAGTCTGCAGAGCCTTCAGCTTGGTCGACTCTTCGTTCATGTCGGCGTCGACGAGACGACCAATGCCACGTTCCATCGTATCGGAGAGCTTGCTAGCGAAGTCTTCCTGCATCGAGATGCGCTTCGAGATGGAACCAAGCTCGGAAGCTGCGCTTCCCATTGCTTCCAGCTGCGTATCGACGTGCTTGAGGAGTGCTTCAAGAGCGTCCTTATCCGTTGCATCCGCTGCAACAAGCGCGTCAGCATCTACAGCAGCGGTCGTACCGCCCTTGTAAATGGACAAGTCCGTGATATCGAGATTCGATACCGACGACTTAAGAACGGTAGCCTTTGCAGCCTTGTCGAGAAGACCGCCGGCACCGGCAGTGCCATCAGCAGTTAGACCCGAGTCAAAGAGAACGTTGGATGTGCTTAACTTGTAGTCGATCGTGGAAACGGAAACACCGCTGGAAGTGCGCGTGAAGGAGCCAACCACCTGCTTATTAGTTGCGGCAATTTCCGCAGCATCAGTCAGCGCCGCACCGTTAAGTGTGACCTTACCCTGCAGCCAATTTTCGCCACTAAAGCTGGCAGAATCGGCAATCGATTTAAGCTGCTCCTGCAGCTGCGTAACTTCCTCCTGGATTTTGGCCTTGTCAGCCGTCGGCTCCATTGCGGTGATCAGCTTGTTCTTGATTTCTTTTACGACATCAATTGCCGATTCCATACCGGCATAAGCCGTATCGACCTTCGCGGCGCCGAGGCCGAGAGCGTCCTGAACGGAAGAAAGAGCAGCGTTGTCGGAACGCATCGTGGTCGCGATCGACCAGTAGGCGGCGTTATCCGATGCCGCGCCGACCTTGAGGCCGGTGGAGATACGGTCCTGGGTGGTCGCCATGTCGTTGGAAATGGTGCGCAGCGTCTGGAGAGCTGCCATAGAAGCGGCATTGGTGAGAATGCTAGCCATGATTTTGTTGTCCCTTTGAACGAGATACTGGATGGGGACATACCGGACTGAATGAAAATTACCGGTCACGACAGCCCGGCTTCATGCCATTCGGTGCCGCATCTTGGCTACCAACCCCGTCGTGTGAGGGAGAAACTGGCAGCCAATTCTTGCCAACTTCTTTAAATCCGAGCAGGGCTCAGGTGATGACTAAAGCTATGGTGAACGCCCGGTAAGCAGGCATGGTTAACGGTTAGCTGAACGACCGCACCAGGCTGCCGACGAGCAGGTTCCAGCCGTCGATCAGCACGAAGAAAAGTATCTTGAAAGGCAACGAGATCGAGGTCGGCGGCAGCATCATCATGCCCATGGCCATGGTGATGGCGGCGACGATCAGATCGATGACGAGGAAGGGCAGGATGATCAGGAAACCTATCTCGAAGCCGCGCCGGATTTCCGAGAGCATGAAGGCCGGAACCAGCACGCGGTAATCGACGGCTTCCGGCGTTCCGACGCTCTGGCCGCGCTCGCGAGCAAGTTCCACGAAAAGCGCAAGATCCTTGTCCCGCGTGTTGGCGCTCATGAAGGTTCGGAAGGGTTCGGCGATCCGCTGCACGGCCTCCGCCTCCTGGATCTGGTTCTGCAGCAGCGGCTGCACGCCCTCGTCCCAGGCCCGGTCGAAGGTCGGCGCCATGACGTAAAAGGTCATGAACAGCGCCATCGAGATCAGGATCATGTTGGAAGGAGCGCTCGCGAGCCCCATTCCCGTGCGCAGGATCGAAAAGGCGATCACGAAGCGCGGAAAGCTCGTCACCATCACCAGAATGCCGGGAGCGACGGAAAGCACCGTCAGGAGCCCGAAGGTGCGGATGATCCAGGCCGCGGCGGACCCGTCGATCGGCAAATTGAGGAGGTCGGCCGGCGATTGCTGCGCAAACGCGAACCCGGGGACCGCCAAAAAGGCGGCAATCAGAGAAATCAGCCGAATCATGCGGTCACGAAGGTCCTGGACACCCTTCCTCGATAGACACCGCCGGGAAGCGTGGTCAACCGAATAAGGCCTCTGCGCGGAGGTCTTGAACAGGAAGATGCCGGCCTTCTGCCTGCGGTTGAGGACGGACCGGTCACTCTATTACGAAGGTCCGGAAAAGAACCTTCGTGATCTTGCCCTGCGAGCGCAGATCGACTCGCTCCTGGATGTCGTCCTTGAGGTATTGGAAGCCCCGCGGACCCTCTATCTGCTGCAGGGAAACGGTGCGCAGATAAGCCAGAATATCCTGGTGAATGACTTCCGCGAGCGCGGCCTCCGGCGGTCCCTTGAAGGCCAACGCCACTTCAAGCCTGATCCAGTTTTCGGCAGGATAGGCCAGGTTGGTGGTGATCGGATCGAGCGCGACAATGCCGTTCGCCTCGGCCGAGAGGTGCGGGATGCCGGCATTGCCCTCGGCAGCCTGCCCCCCCGCAGCGGTCTGGGGAGAAGGTGCTGCAGCTTCTGGCAGCGCCGGCGCGATCAGGCCCCCGACCAGCCAGCCCCCGCCAGCGCCTACAAGGGTCAGGACCGCCAGGCCGGCGATCATCATGACGAGCGGGCTCCTGCCCGTCTCGTTCGAACCGCCGGATATCGCTTCTTCCGCCATGGTCTTCAACCTTCAAACCGCTGCAATGCGCCTTCCGTTCAGAACGGCGAGAACAGGTCCACGACCTGCTGGCCGACCGGCGGCTGCTGAATCTCCGTCAGGCGTCCGCGGCCGCCATAGGAGATGCGGGCCTCGGCGATCTTGTCGTAGGAGATCATGTTGTCCGCATTGACATCCTGCGGCCGCACGATGCCGGCGACGTTGAGAATACGGATTTCATGGTTCACGCGCACTTCCTGCGAACCGCTGATGAGCAGGTTGCCGTTTTCCAGGATGCCGGTGACCACCGCCGCGACCAGGAGCTTCAGCCGCTCGGCGCGCTCGGTTGAACCCTTGCCGTGGGAATCCGAGCTGGAATCCGTGCCGAGATCACCCGTCGTGCCCGCTTCCGGCGTCCAGCCGAACAGGTTGCTGACATTCGCTCCCCAGCCGAGGCTGGTGGCGTTGGTCCGCTTGCGCTCCGTCTCGTTGTCGAAGGACGCGCGGTCGTTGATCTGGATATCCACCGTCAGGATATCGCCGACATTCAGCGCGCGGGCATCCTTGAAGAGCGCCGCCTGGCTGTCGCTCCAGAGCGAATAGCCGCTCGCGAGCTGGCGCGGCTGCTTCGGGTAGGAAGCCATCTGCGGCGTCTGGGCGTATTGCAGGCCGCTGCCGATCGGGCTCATCGCGGGGGCATTGCCGATCTCCCGCATGGTCTGGCTCTGGCAGCCGGCAAGCAGGAGTACAGCCATAAGGGCGGGAACGCGCTTCGTCATGAGGGTTCTTTCGAAGTATTGGGGTCTGAAGCGCTGGAGATGATCGTCGCGATCATGCCAGCCTTGTGCGGGTCCATTTCGCTAAGGACGAGCCCGGACTGGCGCGCGGGAAGCTTCATTATGATCGCCGCGGCGACCTCGACATTCATCTGCTCGAGCTGCGGTGCGGCGGCATCGGCCTTCATCGTCTTGAAGATATCGACGAGACCGGACTCCGCTTGCCTCAGGAAGTCGTTGCGCCGTTTCAGCCAATCCTCGTATTCGGTACGCCGGTTCTCGAGCGTGGCTATGCGCGCATCCACATCCGCCTGCAGCTTTTCAAGCTCCTGCTTCTGCATCAGGTAGCGCTGATCGCGCGCCGCATCCGCGATGTTGGTGCAGAATTTCTGGATCTCGTCGGCAGTCGAGAGTTCCGAGACGACCGCCGGCTGCTGCGCGTTGACCTGCGGCACCAGCATCAGCATCGCGCCGAGAAGAAGGAGCCGCTGCGCGGCCCTCCTGGAGACGGAAACGGTCAGAAGAGGCGTGTCGGTCATTGCAGCACGAGCTCCGCGTGAAGGGCGCCGGCGGACTTGATGCCCTGCAGGATGGCGATGATGCCGTCGGGCTTGACGCCGATATTGTTGAGGCCGGAGACCAGCGTTCGAAGATCGGGCCCTTCCAGGATCGCAACCTGGCCGCCGTCCTTCATCGCCATGATATCCGTCTGCGGCTGCATTGCCGTCTGTCCGCGCGAGAAGGGCTCGGGCTGGATCACCTGCGGCGTCTCGGTCACCTGAACCGTCAGCGTGCCGTAGCTGACGGCGACGCGGGCAACGCGGACGTCCGCCCCGATGACGATGGTGCCGGTGCGCTCGTTGATGACCACCCTGGCCGGGCTGTCGGTCTCGACCACGAGGTTCTCGATCTCCGCCATCAGCCGCGTCAGGTCGGCGATCTTCGGCTTCTGCACGATCACTTCCTGATTGTCGCGCGGCTCGGCGATCGGCCCGCCATAGCGGCGGCTGGCAAAGGCATTGACGGTATCGGCCACCCGGACGGCGGTCGAGAAATCCGGATTGCGGAGCTGCAGGACCAGATTGACCGAGTCCTTGAAGCTCGACGGCAGCTCGCGCTCGATGATGGCGCCATTGGGAACGCGGCCCGCGGTAGTGATACCTTCCGTCAGCGTCGCGGCGTCCCCTTGGGCGGTAAAGCCAGAGACGATGACGGCCCCTTGAGCCACCGCGTAGATCAACCCGTCCGCGCCGGAAAGCGAGGTCATGATGAGCGTGCCGCCGCGCAGCGACGTGGCATCGCCGAGCGAGCTCACCGTCACATCGATACGGCTGCCGGGACTGGCGAAGGGCGGAAGGTTCGCCGTCACCATGACAGCCGCCGTGTTCTTGGCGTTCGATTGCCCGCCCTGCGTGGAGATGCCGAGGTTCTGAAGCATCGCCCGCATGGATTGTTCGGTGAAGGGCGAGGAGCGCAGGCTGTCGCCGGACCCCTGCAGGCCGACGACCAGGCCGTAGCCGATCAACTGATTGTCCCGGCCCGATTGCAGCGAAGCGATATCCTTGATGCGTGCCGATTGTGCCTGCACGGGCTCCGCCTGGACGCCGAGAAGCGCTCCAAGAACGGCGAGTGCAGCAAGGAAGCGGGAAGATCTCATTTCGCCATCACCTGTATCGTGCCGTCGGCCATTACCGTGCCGCTTACCGTGATGCCGGAATCGGTGTTGCGCACCCGGATCACATCCCCGACCGCGCCATCCTCCAGCGGCGAACCGCCGGCGGAAATCGCAAGCTGGCCGATCGCGAAGGTCAGCCGCACGGCGGAACCGCGGGTTACCGCATAGGGCGCGCGCAGCGCCGAAACGAGGACGATGCGGCCGGGCAGCAGCGTGCGTTTGCTCACCATTCCGACAACTTCGCCGGTGGAACGGGCATAATCGCCGGTAAGATTGGGATTGGTGACCTCGACCTCCTCGACCCGCGCGGCGGAGATCACCTCGCCGGGATAGATGGTCTGGGTCGGCACCACCGCAAAGCCCATGTCTGCAAAAGCCGGCCGGCCGGCAAGAGCGAGCAAGGCGGCCAAGAGCGGCAGGGCGAGCCTGCCTCCAATCCTGTTCATCCGGCGAAACATCATGTCTGCCCGTCTCCTGCTTACTTCAGGTTCTTGCTGACGATCTGCGCCATCTCATCGGCGGTGGGGATGACCTTGGGGTTCATCTCATAGGCGCGCTGGGCCGAGATCAGATCTGTGATCTCCTTGACCGCATCGACGTTCGAAGCTTCGAGATAGCCCTGCTTGATGTAACCGAAGCCGGGGTCTTCCGGTACGGCCACGATCGGGTCGCCGGATGCGGCCGTCTGTGCGAAGAGGTTGTCGCCGAGCGGCTGCAGGCCGGCTTCGTTGACGAAGTTGGCGACCGTGAGCTGGCCGATCTCCTGGAACTCGGTCTCGTTGCCGACACGCACGCTCACCTGGCCGGTGCGGCTGATGACGGTCTCGCTGACATCCGCCGGGAAGACGATGTTGGGGACGACGGTATAGCCGTCGATCGTCACGAGCTGGCCGTCGGCATTCTGGTTGAACG
>NZ_LBHV01000024.1 GCF_001005825.1 Rhizobium sp. LC145 | reverse complement strand
CGCACCGAATTTCCGGCCCCAGCGCCGGATCGTTTCGTAGGACACGACAATGCCGCGCTCCAGCAGCATTTCTTCCATCAGCCGCAGGCTTAACGGGAACCGGAAATACAGCCAGACGGCATGGGCGATGATATGCGGTGGGAAACGGTGGTTCTTGTAGCTTATGGTCGGCGTGCTCATCACGTCCGGTTATCCGTCAACCGTTAAGCCACGAACAACGTGACAACGCCCTGCAAGTTCCTGTTTAGCAACAGGAATAGGTAATTTTCGCCATCAAGACGCGGCCCGTAGTTCCGACTGGACAAGTGACACCCACATGGTCGCAGCAAGCGGAAGAACGGCGTCGTTGAAATCATACTTGGAAGAGTGGAGGCCGGGATTTTCTCCTGACGAACGACCAGCTCCAAGCCAGAAGTAGCAGCCAGGCTGTTCTTGAAGCATGAACGCGAAGTCTTCAGCCGCCATGCTGGGGAGGGCATCGACGATGGTCAGGCCTGGCAATGTTGCTGCAACCTCTTTCACGACAGCAGCTTGGTGGGCATCATTGATAGTGGCCGGATATCGGATAAAGTAATCGACAGCAGCGTGGCACCCAAGACCCTCAGCGATCGAAGCGGAGACCTGCTTGACCCGCTGCTGGATGCGCTCTCCGATCTCCTCGTCAAACCAACGAGTAGTGCCTCGAAGGACGACTTCTTCCGGGATTACGTTCCAAGCGTCGCCACCATGTATTTGTGTGACAGAAACCACCGCAGATTCGAGCGGTGAAACATTCCGGCTGGAGATGGTCTGAAGCGCAGAAACGATCTGTGAAGCGGCAACCACGGGATCAGCGCCTTCGTGTGGCATCGCGCCGTGGGCTCCCCTACCCCTAACGACGATCTCAAAGGTCGCGAATGCTGCCATCATCTGATCGGGTCGAGCGACGATTGAACCCAAGGGCAAAGCTGGCCAATTATGCATCCCAAAGACTGCGTCCACCTTGTAGTCTTTGAAAAGACCATCCTCAATCATCGCGCGGGCTCCGCCCTCATTTTCCTCAGCTGGCTGGAATATGAATGTAACGGTACCGTCGAACTCAATGCCTCGCAGGGCACGGGCCGCTGCGAGTGCTGACGCGACGTGTCCGTCGTGCCCACAGGCATGCATGATGCCGGGCTTCTTCGAGGCGTAAGGAAGCGAAGTGCTCTCCACGATCGGTAGGGCATCCATGTCAGCCCGAATACCTATCGAGCGGTTCGACGAGCCTTTTCTAAGGGTTCCGACAACGCCAGTCTTTCCATAACCCGACGCGATTTCGTACCCCCATTCGAAGAGCTTCGACGAAATGAAGGCGGACGTCTGTTTCTCGTCGAACCCAAGCTCAGGGTTTTCGTGCAGATGTTGACGCCAGCGGATTGCTTCTTCAACATGATCGTTTGAAAGCGTGTACCCCATCCTCAGCTCCTTGTTATAGTCAGTATCAGCACTTAGCGATCACGGTGCCAGCTGGGCAAGCAAACGAGTAGGGAAACAGTGACCTTGGTGCGGCTGGGGCGGAGAACGACCCTTTGTCCGGCATCAGCAAGGGATAGTCCCTTGGGTCGAGGGCCATCGGAACCTTCATCCCGAAGTTCAAGAGATGGCGCCCCCGGATCGAAAGATTTCTGCCTCCAACCTCAGCCGTACCCCCATGTTGAGCGGCGACTACGCATCTCGTGTAAGGCCTCGTGGATTCTCTTATAGCATGGCCGAGCGAAAAACTGTGGGCGAGGCACCAGCTCCTCCTGATCATCGACGATATGGCGGATCAGGGCCACACAGCAAGTGACATAGGTTCAAGGTTTGTCACATCGGGTGACAGCATTGCTCCAAAGCCCGGGACGGAAAGTGAGCCAATATGAGCGTCACCTCGGCTCAGACGCAGGCGCACGCGGCCATCCTGCCGGTGGTAGAGATCGGGATGTGCCGTAAGGAAAGCTTCGGCCTCGGCCTGAGGGCGATTATCGAATCCGTCGATGAAATGATGTGCGTTCTTTTCGACATGCGGCAGTCCGAGCCAGCTGACCAGTGCGAGGTCTTGCTGCAGCGAGATGCCGGGCTCGCAGGTGAGGTCTTCGGCGGATAGAAAATAGCGGCCAGGTTCCTGTTGGTTCCATACCTGCGCGCGCCCGGCGTTCAGGATGGATTTGTAAAGACCCTTGCAGACCTTTGACGAGACACCTGTGTAACCAAGCGACCGGGCATGCGGAAAAGCGTCAAGCGTACCATCGGATTCATTAATGATAACTGGAATGCAAGCGGCAAGGGCGCTGATCGGCTGCTCCAGGGTGCGGTCTCGGCGGATCGGCTGTTCGAGGCACAGGATTGTTCGGGCGAAACGGTGCAGGGCGGGATCGGCGCTGAGGTGAGCGAAGAAGGCCGCGATACTATCGCCATCCTCAAACTGCTCGTTGCCGTCAAGCGTGACGCGATAATCGATCCCGCTTGCGTCCAGAAGTGCAGTGATCCGGCGTATGCGATCGAGATCGACCTCAGGATCGCCGCCAATCTTGATCTTGTAATACCGGCAGCCATAGGTGGCGATGACTTCTGAGAGCGTCTCAGGCAGGCCATCATTGACCCCGCTTTCCTGATCGGCCGCAACCAGCGGGTCGACAAGGCCGACAGTGTGGCGGATTGCGATGGATGATGCGGGGCGCAGCGAAGCAAGGAAGGCATCAATATCAAAGCCTGCAAGCTCGGGTGTCAGGACGCCAATGCGAATACCGGCAAGATTGGCCGACATGGCATCGGCAAAGCTCATGGCCTCGACGCGGCAGAGGGCATCGAAGACGGCGCGGTCGAGCATGGCCATGCCAAAACTGGCGATCAGCGGATTAAGGGCTTCGGCTGTGCAAGCGGTAACCAGCGGCGTGTAATTTTCTTCGAACAACCCGTAAGCTGTTTGCGGACCGGAGGCGCGATAGGCCTCAGCTGCAAGCTCGATAGAGCGGCGCAACTGGTGGTGATTTTGATTGTCCGTCAGCCCCAGGTTCTTGTCAAACCACTTGGCACTCAGCGCTTCTGCCGACCAGCCGATAGCTTCGCGTCCGTCCTCAAGCCTGATACGGGCCGAAACAATAGCTTGACGACCACCGGTTGCAGTCTTGACGCCAAAGCGAAAAGGGATACGCAGCCGATAAGGCCGTTCGAAACAGGTGACATCAAGAATGTTCAGCCGCGGCGCGATCATGCCGGGACGAATTTCGGGTCATTGGCACCCTGACGACCGGTGAATATGTCGTAAATTTTCAGCGACAACGCCCCGAACTCGGCGGTGGCGCGGCTTTCAACCGTGCGCGGTCGCGGCATTTCGATATCGAGGATCGTATCAATCCGCCCCGGACGCGGTGACATGATCACTACGCGGTCGGAAAGAAACACCGCTTCAGGGATCGAATGAGTTACAAAAAGCACCGTCTTACGGGTGTCGGATTTTCTGAAGTCCTGCGAGACAGCGTTCCCGCAGCCGTGCTGGCGACCCGCCAGCTTTCCTCCATCTGCCCATCATCGGCGACGATCATGAAGCTTATCAGGCCGCCGACCTAACCACGGACCACAACCATGACCGATAAGACCTACAACGTGCTCTTCCTCTGCACGGGCAATTCCGCTCGTTCTATTCTCGCCGAATCCATCCTCAACAAGGAAGGTGGCGGACGATTCAAAGCCTTCTCCGCCGGCAGCCAGCCCAAGGGCGAAGTCAATCCACATGCCCTGAAGGAGCTGGAAGCGTTGGGCTATCCATCGACGGGCTTCTCGTCGAAGAGCTGGGATGTGTTCGCGGAGCCCGGCGCGCCGCAGATCGATTTCATCTTCACCGTCTGCGACAGCGCCGCCGGCGAAGCCTGTCCCGTCTGGATCGGCCATCCGATGACCGCCCATTGGGGTGTCGAAGACCCTGCCGCCGTCACGGGATCGGACGTCGAGATCCAGCGTGCCTTCGCACAGGCCGCGCGTTTCCTCAAGGACCGGATTGCCGCGTTCGTCAGCCTGCCGCTGGCATCCATCGATCACATGGCTCTGGAGACGAAGCTTCGCCAGATCGGTGCTATGGAAGGTTCGACATCGCCGCAGTGGAAGTCCGCCTGATGTCCACGTTCGAGCGCTATCTGACCATCTGGGTATTCCTGTGCATCGTCGCCGGTGTCGCCCTCGGCCATCTCATGCCCGGCCTCTTTCAGATCATCGGCGCGGCCGAGGTCGCCAAGGTGAACATTCCCGTCGCGATCCTGATCTGGCTGATGATCATTCCGATGCTGCTCAAGATCGATTTCCGGTCTCTGGCGCAGGTCGGCACGTACTGGCGCGGTATCGGCGTGACCTTGTTCATCAACTGGGCCGTCAAGCCGTTCTCCATGGCACTGCTCGGATGGCTTTTCATCGGTTGGCTGTTCCGCCCATACCTGCCTGCCGACCAGATCGACTCCTATATCGCAGGGCTGATCATTCTCGCCGCGGCTCCCTGCACCGCTATGGTGTTCGTCTGGAGCAACCTGACGCGCGGGGAGCCATTGTTCACGCTGTCTCAGGTCGCGTTGAACGATGCCATCATGGTCGTCGCCTTTGCTCCGATCGTAGGCTTGCTGCTCGGCCTCTCCGCGATCACCGTGCCTTGGGATACGCTCGTTCTTTCCGTCGCCCTCTATATCGTCGTGCCCGTCATTATCGCGCAGGTCATCCGCCGCCGCCTCACGGTTGGCGGTACGACGCAGGCACTGGATGGCGTGCTGGCAAGGTTGCAGCCGATCTCACTGGTGGCGCTGCTTGCGACGCTGGTTCTGCTCTTCGCCTTTCAGGGCGAGCAGATCATCGCTCAGCCCGCCGTCATCGGCTTGCTCGCCGTGCCGATCCTGATCCAAGTCTATCTGAACTCCGGGCTTGCTTATCTGCTCAACCGGATGACCGGCGAACGGCATTGCGTTGCCGGGCCATCGGCTCTGATCGGCGCCAGCAATTTCTTCGAGCTTGCGGTTGCTGCCGCCATCAGCCTGTTCGGCTTCCAGTCCGGCGCAGCACTCGCCACCGTCGTTGGCGTGCTCATCGAGGTTCCGGTCATGCTCTCGGTCGTCTGGATCGTGAACCGCTCGAAGGACTGGTACGAGGCCGCCCCCGCCGTCTCCAGAACCACCGTTACCGAAAGGCACTGACCATGGACGCGACCATCTATCACAACCCCGCCTGCGGGACGTCCCGCAACACGCTAGCGCTGATCCGCGCTGCCGGCATCGAACCTGCTGTCATTGAGTATCTGCTGAATCCGCCGACGCGCGAGCAGCTTGCGACGATGATCGCGGACGCTGGCTTGAACGTTCGGGAAGCCATTCGCGAGAAAGGCACGCCTTATGCCGAACTCGGTCTGGACAACCCAGACCTGACTGACGAGCAGTTGCTTGACGCGATGATCGCAACGCCGATCCTGATCAATCGCCCCTTCGTCGTGACACCGCTCGGCACCCGGCTCGCCCGTCCGTCCGAGGCGGTGCTCGACATCCTGCCCGACACCTTCAGGGGATCGTTCTTCAAGGAGGACGGTGAACAGATCCTCGACCAGGAAGGAAAGCGCATTGCCTGACACTTTCCCAGCACTGCAGGACGATCACCTATATTCGACAGATCTCGATGCCCTGCGTCCGGCGTTCTCAACGCATAAGCCGCGCATCCTGATCCTCTACGGCTCGCTGCGTGAGGTGTCGTATAGCCGCCTGCTCGCATTCGAGGTCCGCCGGCTGCTCGAACGCCTTGGATGCGAGATTCGTATCTTTGACCCGAAGGGCCTGCCGCTCCCTGACGAAGCGCCGGCGAGCCACCCGAAGGTGCAAGAATTGCGCGATCTTTCGCAATGGTCGGAAGGGCAGGTCTGGGTGAGCCCGGAACGCCACGGCGCGATGACCGGGATAATGAAGTCCCAGATCGACTGGATTCCACTCTCGGTCGGATCGGTCCGGCCGACGCAGGGCAAAACGCTTGCCGTTATGGAGGTGTCTGGCGGTAGCCAGTCCTTCAATGCAGTGAACCAGATGCGCATTCTCGGCCGCTGGATGCGGATGATCACCATCCCGAACCAATCCTCGGTCGCCAAAGCCTATCAGGAGTTCGACGCCGATGGCCGGATGAAGCCCTCGTCCTACTACGACCGGGTGGTGGATGTCTGTGAGGAGCTGGTGAAGTTCACCATCCTCACGCGCGACGCCTCCGCCTACCTCACCGACCGCTACAGCGAGCGGAAAGAGCAAACGGCCGAGCTTGAGAAGCGCGTGTCGTTGCGGTCAATTTGATGGGCTCGCGGTGGCGACAGCGTCCGTTTGACCGCTGTCGCCACCGTGAAAAGGCTCCGAACCCAAATGGGGCAGATGGCTGCTCCGATGACGAGCAGACGCGCGAAGCACGGCATATGCCCCGAGTCCCTCCCGGGTTCATGTTCCTAGTGCATCGGCGTAGGCCCCTTTCTTCAACTCAGGCGGCAAGATGTTGATCAAAGAAATTGGTCATCTTGTCGAACGGGATTACATCCAGCTTGTCATAGAGATCGGTGTGATTGGCGCCGGGAATGATCATCAGTTCCTTCGGCTCTGCCGCGTTCGCAAAGGCCGTCTCGCTGAAATAGCGCGAATGGGCCTTTTCGCCGTGGATCAACAGCATCGGACGCGGGGAAATCTCCCCGATGTAGCTCAGGATCGGCATGTTCATGAAGGACAACGGGGTCGTGAGCGTCCAGGAGCCGTTCGAGTTGATCGCCCGCGGATGGAAGCCGCGCGGCGTCTTGTAGTAGTCGGCGTATTCCACGACGAATTGCGGCTCGCCGCCCTTCAGCTCAAGGGAAACCGGACCATAGGCGGGCGTGCCCTTTTCCGCATCTTCCCAGCGCTGCCGGCTCAACTGTTCCAGCGTCTGCGCGCGTTGCTCCGCGGTCGTGCTGTCGTTGTAGCCTTTCGACATGACGCGGGTCATGTCGTACATGGTGCTGGCGACGACGGCCTTGACGCGCTTGTCGGAAGCTGCGGCATTCAATGCCATGCCGCCCCAGCCGCAAATGCCGATGATGCCGATCCGCTCACGGTCGACGGAAGGCTGCAGGCCGAGATAGTCGACGGCGGCGCTGAAATCCTCGGTGTTGATGTCCGGAGAAGCGACGTTGCGGGGCTCGCCGCCGCTTTCACCGGTAAAGGATGGATCAAAGGCCAGCGTGACAAAACCGCGCTCGGCCATGGTCTGCGCGTAAAGACCGGAGGATTGTTCCTTGACCGCGCCGAACGGGCCGCTGACGGCAATCGCCGCAAGCCGCTTTTCGGCACGGTCCTTCGGCAGATAGAGATCGCCCGTCAGGGTGATGCCGTACCGATTCTTGAACGTGACCTTCTGATGGTCGATCTTTTCGCTTTTGGGAAAAACCTTGTCCCATTCTTCTGACATGGTCTGAGCCTCTGTGTTGGAGATATTGAAAAGTGACGCCGCACTGAGCGCGGCCATGCCGGCGCCGGTCAGCTTCAGGACTTCGCGGCGACGAAGGGATGAACCGGACGCGTGCCCTGCCCCGGCTCCGGGTTTGTCGTGCTTTTGCATACCTGTTTCCTTTCTTCCGCCGAATATGGGCCACGCGGAAAAGGCGCACTAGATGGTCGATGTTGCTTGCAGTTATGAGGGGAGATCATCAATCGGGCCGAGATGGAGAGCCACCAGCGCGAGCACTGTCCTTGCGCTGAACGGTGACCCAAGCATCAGATAATGGGCAGCCCCCCGTCCAATTGTTTCATGAGGGATGTTCATGAAACTTATTCGACAAACGCGCCTAATCCGGTCCGCGCCAGACCCTACATTGACGGGGCCAGAACATGAGCCACGCAGACTTGGAAGGATCTGACATGAAGCGCCTCGCCGCAATTCTGATAACCGCCGGCCTCACGACGGGGCCTGCACTTGCCCAGGAAAGGACATCGATAATGGCGGACGACATTCAACGGGTTGCCCCAGCGCTTGGGGCCTACACACAGGACGGTTTGTTCGCAAAGGTGTGGCAAGGCGCCGATCTCTCCGCCCGCGACCGCGCGCTCGTCACTGTAGCGATCCTGATCACCCGCAACCAGACGGGCGAACTGGAAGATTATATCGCCCGCGCGCTCGATGCCGGCGTCACGCCGGCGGAAATGTCCGAAGCGATCACGCATCTTGCCTTCTATGCCGGCTGGGGCAATGCGATGGCCGCGGTCGAGGCGGCGGCGGATGTCTATGAGGAGCGTGGTGTCGGCGCTGATGCGTTGCCGCCCGTCAAGCCGGAACCCTTGCCGCTCGACGAGGAAGCGGAAAATGCGCGGCAGACGCAGGTGCAGGGGAATTTCGGAAGCGTCTCGCAGGGCGTCGTCGATAATACCGAAAACTTCCTGTTCCGCGACCTGTGGCTGCGTCCGGATCTCAAGCCGCGCGACCGCAGCCTGATCACCGTTGTCGCGTTGATCGCATCAGGGCAGGTCGCGCAGATGCCCTATCACCTCAATCGCGCGATGGACAATGGCCTGACCAGGGAAGAGGTGGGCGGCGTGCTTGCCCATGCGGCCTTCTATACCGGCTGGCCCAATGTGTTCACGGCGCTGCCCGTGGCGAAAGAGGTTCTCGAGAAACGCTCCAACTGATCAGGAACGAGAGCGACCTGCCCGAACGGCGTTCGGGCAGGTCGATCGTTAATTATGCTCGCGCATTTGCCGGGTCGTGAACACAAAATCGTTTGCCGCCTGCGACTGATGACAGGACGCGCAGCGCGAGCCGTCCTCGCTCCCGTTCGGTGACCTGTCCGGGGCGAATTCGCGGAAAAGCCACGCGCCGGCCTCGGAAACCGAGGTCCATTGCGCGCGTTTTTCCATGATGATGTACCGGTGGAGTTCATCGCCGCGATAATCTTCCATCATGATGACAGTGCCGTCGGGAAATGTCCGCCCCTCGCGCGCTGCGGCGACGGCTTCCGGCGAGGTGAAGATCTCCTCGCGAATATTGCCGCGGGTGACGGTCGCATAATGCACGCCGTCACGATATGCCTCGGGGAACGACACCTCCTCGTTGGCGGATTGGGCAAAAGCAAGGGTGGCGAGAACGAGCACCCCGCTTACGCCGAGTCCCGTGACGGTACGCAATCGCATGTCATTCTCCTGTTCTGTGATAGATCAGGAAAGAATGGGCGGTTTTGCGCAAGGCTTGTAGCGGGCCAAACCTGCATGCACTTATGAAGGCACTTCATCAGTCACGCGCGCTCACTCGCGATGACGCAGGGCGTCGACGATGAGCGAGAAGGCGGGCGAAGACTGCCGCCGGTGCGGATAATAGAGGAAGTAGCCGGGAAACGGCGGGCTCCACTCCTCCAGCACGGTCTGTAGCCGCCCGGATTTGACGTGGGCGGCCGTCATGCTCTCCGGGACATAGGCGATCCCGAAACCTTCCACGGCTGCCTGAACGCAAGGATAGATCGTGTTGAACGTGACCTGCCCTTCCACCCGCACACGAAGCTCGCGGCCGTCCTGCTCGAACTCCCAGGCGTAGAGCCCGCCAGGGGTGGACAGGCGCAGATTGATGCAACGATGCCTGGTGAGATCCTGCGGGGTCTCGGGAACGCCGTGCTTCCTAAAATAGGATGGCGCGCCGACCGCGACCATCCGGAAATCGGGTCCGATTTTGACGGCGATCATCCCTTCGGATACCTGCTCGCCCAGCCGCACGCCTGCGTCGATCTTCTCCCCGATGATGTCGGTCAGTGCATAGTCGGTGATGAGTTCGACGGAGATATCGGGGTTTTTGCGCAGAAGCGGCCTCAGCCTCGGCCAGAGAACCGTCTCGGCGGCATAATCGGTCGTGGTGATGCGAAACTGGCCGGCCGGTGTGTCGCGCAATTCGACGATGGAGGCGAGCTCGTCTTCCAGTTCCACGAAATGCGGCGCCATCCGTTTCATGATGCGCTCGCCCGCCTCGGTTGGAACAACCTTGCGGGTCGTGCGGTTCAGGAGCCGGACACCGAGCCGGTCTTCCAGAGCCTTGACCGAATGGCTGAGCGCGGATTGCGAGACGCCGATCTGCGCCGCCGCGCGCGTGAAGCTGCCTTCTCGTGCGACCACCACGAAGCCCATGAGGTCATCGATGTTCTCTTTCAGCATTGATGAGCCACCTTCATAATACCTGGCATATTACATAGGATAATCGAGGCCCACCGAACAGGGTATTCTTGGAAAATCGACATGAGGCGGAAGGAGATCATGAGATGAGGCTAGGGATTCTGGGCTCCGGCCTGATGGGCGGAAAACTGGGAACGCTATGGGCGAAAGCCGGCCATGAGGTGACGTTCAGTTATGCGCGCAGCCAGAGCAAGCTCGATCGACTTGCGCGGGAGGCGGGAGCGAAGGCCGGTACTGTTGCCAAAGCGGTCGAGGGAGCCGACGCCGTGCTCCTGGCCGTTCACTGGTCGCGTATCTCCGACGTTCTGGAACAGGCGGGCGAACTGGACGGCAAGATCGTGCTGAACTGCTGCGTGCCGCTCGATGAGCAAAACCGTGATCTCGTGGTCGGCGTCACCACCTCGGGTGCCGAGGAACTTGCGCGCCTGCGCCCGCGTGCGCGCTGGGTCTCGGCGTTCAACACCAGCCCAAGCGAAGCCTTCTTCGACGTCTTTGCTGGAAGAGACAGGGAACCGCGGCCGCAACTCCTCTATTATGGCGACGATAACGGAGCGAAGCGGGCAGCAGCCGGCCTGATCGAGGATATCGGCTATGAGCCGCTGGACGTCGGGCCGCTGCGCACCGGGCGTTTCGCGGAGCCGTTCGCGATGGTCACGGCCGAGCTTGCCTATTCGCAGCCGGGCGGGGCGAAGTTGACCTACCGCTTCAGCAGGTTTCGTTAGAATTCATGAGTCTTGCTCATAAGAGACAGTACGTGAAGAAGGCTAATCCAACATTCCCGCGAGCGCTATCTTACCGACAAGATTGAAAGTCCCCTGGAAAGGAAACAACGATGAAGATCACGAAAGCAGGCTCCACGCCTTCGACCAAAGGCCCCGAGGACTGGTTCACCGGAACTGTTCGTATCGATCCCCTGTTCAACGCCGAAGCGCCGGGCCGGGCCGGTGCGGGCGCCGTCACCTTCGAACCCGGTGCGCGTACCGCCTGGCATACGCATCCGGCAGGTCAGGCCCTGATCGTCGTATCCGGCTTTGGCCGTGTCCAGCGCGAGGGCGGTCCCGTTGAGGAGATCCGGGCCGGCGACGTCGTCTGGTTCCCCGCAGGAGAAAAGCATTGGCATGGCGCGGCCCCGGATGTGGCGATGACGCATATCGCGATCACGGAAACCGTCGACGGCAGCAACGTCACCTGGATGGAGAAGGTGAGCGACGCCGACTACGGCGTCTGATCGCTCCCTCAAATCTGGAGAGACGGCCGGCGCATCCCTTTCGCCGGCCGAAACTTTTTCGCGAATTCAAACAAGCGAGACAGGCATTGCCATGCGCCCGAATATCATCTGCCATATGATCTCGTCCATCGACGGGCGACTTCTCACCGAACGCTGGAACGCGCCGAACGGCGAACCTGCGACCGGCCTGATCCACCGCGTCTACGAAGAGGCGGCCGGGCGACTGGGCGGTCAGGGATGGATGGTCGGACGTAGGACGATGGCTCACTACATCGAAGATCAGCGCAAGCCGCAACTTCTCGAACAGCCGCTGAAGCGGCCCGCTTTCAAGGGTTCGCCGGCCGGCCGCAAGCTCGCCGTGGTTCTCGATCCGTCCGGAAAGCTGCTGCATGCCGGCGACGACCTCGACGGCGATCATGTCGTCTCGATCGTCTCGGAGCGTGTGGAAGAAGCCTATCTGGAGTCGTTGCGCCGGAACGGCGTGTCCTATCTCTTGTCCGGTTCCGACGGATCGGGCCTTTCAGACGCCGTGGCGGCGCTGGGCGAGATGTTCGACGTGAAGACCATCCTTCTCCAGGGCGGCGGGACGATCAATGGCGCGTTCCTGGCGGCCGGATTGATCGACGAGTTCAGCACCCTGATCTTTCCCTCGGTCGACGGCATGGCGGGTATCGCCTCCATCGTCGATTATCACGGCAGCCGAACCACACAGCCGTCTTCCGATTTCCGCTTCCAGTTGGCCGGCAACGAAACGCTCGAGGCCGGCACGGTCTGGCTGCGTCACAAGGTTCTTCGCAGACATGTCGCATAGTTCATCACCGGCCACGGCCTCCGCCGGGCAGACGGCGACCCTGTCCATCGTGGCCTTCGCGACGATGCTCGCGCTCGTCGTCTTCACCGTGCCGCTAACCACACTGGCCGACATCACCCGCTCGTTGTCGGCCGGTCCCAACGCCCAGGCCTGGATCCTGAGCGGCATGCCGGTCGGGGCCGCCGTCGGGCTTCTCGGGTTCGGAGCGCTCGGAGACAATTACGGCCGGCGCAGGATTTTTCTCTCAGGCCTCCTGATCACGGCGGGTTCGTCCCTCGTGGCGGCCCTGGCGCCGACATCGATCCTGCTGATTGTCGCGCGCATCGTCCAGGGCATCGGAAGCGCAGCCATCATGGCCTGCGGTCTGGGTCTCATCGGCCAGGTTTTCGCGGAAAGCCTGGCGCGCGCCCGCGCCGCGGCCATATGGGCGTCGGCGCTCGGCGCCGGGGTCGCGGTCGGCCCGGTCCTGGCGGCCCTTCTGCTGCCCGTCGGCGGCTGGCATGCGTCGCACTGGCTGATCGCCGCGATTTCCGCGGGCCTCTACCTCATGGCACGGGGCGTTCTTCCTCAGGACAGCGGGCAAACGCGCGGCAGCGTCGACGGGGCGGGGTCGCTGGTGATGGCGGCGGCGATCCTGTGCTTTCTCGCCGCGTTGACCGAAAGCCGCTTCGGCCTGCAACCGCATGTGCTGGCGCTGTTTGCAGGCAGCGCCGTCCTCGTCGTCGCCTTCATCCTTGTCGAAGGCCGCTCGGCCAATCCCGTGCTGCGACTCAGCCTGTTCAGACGTCCCGATTTCGTCGGCGCCACGGCCGGCGCCTTCGCCTCGGGCGCGGGTGTTCTTGCCATCATGACGATGATCCCTCTGATCATGGAACAGGGGTTTGGCATTTCGCCGTTCCGGGCGGCGGTCATCTTGATGGCGTGGTCGGCGACGACGGCGGTCGCAGCGCTTGGCGCCCGCCTGATCCCGGAGGACATCTCGCCACGCATGCTTCTCGTCACCGGCATGGTCGGCTGCGCGGCCGGGCAGGCCGCAACGCTGCTGGCGACGCCGGAGCGCGGTTTCGCCTGGGTGCTGCCAGGCCTGCTCATTGCCGGGATTGCGAACGGCATCCTGAATGCCGCCCTCGGCCATCAGGCGGTACAGAGCGTTCCGGCCGAGCGCACGGCGATGGGAAGCGCCGCCAACAATACCGCCCGTTATCTCGGCTCCGCCGTCGGCATCTCGCTGGCGACGATCATTATCACCCATGGCGCCGAAAGCGGCGTGGCGGGCCTCCTTTCCGGATGGAGGATCGCCGTCCTCGTCTCGGTGGGCTTCTCGATCGCAGGCGCCGCAATCGCCGCTGTCATGCGGCCGCTTAATTTATGAACACAACTCATGAGTTCTAGTAGCTTGCCCCGGCTAATCTTTTGACTGCCCGTACGTGATATTGACGACAGCGATGGCGCGACAGGCATTCGCCGGCGCCGACACCACGAGTATCGGTACAACGCGAGAGGTGGCGCCGGAATGCGACTTCACTGCAGAAAGACGGCTTTGAACTGCATTGCGGCCATCGGTGCAATGCTCGCCTTTACCCCCGGCGCAATGCTCTCCGCTCACGCGCAAGGGGGCTCAAAGGGCACATCGGAGGACGGAAGTATGAAGATACGTATCATCATAGAGGGGCAAGCCCTTTCGGCGACCCTCGACGACAGCACGGCGGCGAAAGACTTCGCATCGCTGCTGCCGCTCGATCTGACTCTCTCGGACTATGCCTCGACCGAGAAGGTCAGCGACCTGCCGCGTCGCCTTTCGACCGACGGCGCCCCCCGCAGCTACAAGCCTTCGGCAGGCGACATCACCTATTACGCGCCCTGGGGCAATCTCGCGATCTTCTATCGCGGCTTCAGCGACTCGGCCGGCCTCGTGCGGCTTGGTGCATTCGATGACGGCGTCGAAGCGCTACGACGCGATCAGCCGTTCAAGGCCCGCTTTGAAGTCGCCGAGTGAAGACCCCGATCAGAAGCGCAATTCAACCATATGTTTGCAGGCGCTTCGCGCCCGATGGAGAAAAACATGAGTGAAAACATCGAAGGAAAAGTCGTCGTCATCACCGGCGCAAGCTCGGGGCTCGGCGCGGAAACCGCCCGCCATCTCGTCAAGGCCGGCGCCAGGGTTGTTCTTGGCGCCCGCCGTCTCGACCGGCTCGAAGCGCTCGCCAGCGAACTCGATCTCGATACGCAGGCTATCGTCGAGACGGACGTGACCGACTGCCGTCAGGTCAAGGCGCTGGTCGAGCGCGCGGTCGAATTGCATGGCCGGATCGACGTCCTCGTCAACAATGCCGGCCTGATGCCGAGCTCGATGCTCGACAAACTGAAGATCGACGAGTGGGATCGGATGATCGACGTGAACATAAAGGGCGTTCTCTACGGCATCGCGGCGGCGCTTCCCCATATGCAGAAGCAGAAGTCCGGGCACATCATCAATGTGTCGTCTGTCGCCGGTCACAAGGTCGGCCCCGGCGGTGCGGTCTACGCCGGAACAAAGTGGGCCGTTCGGGCCATCTCCGAAGGGCTGCGGCAGGAAGTGAAAGCCTACAATATCCGCACGACGATCGTCTCCCCGGGCGCGGTAGCGACCGAACTGACCGACACGATCACCGACCAGGATGTCGCAGCCGGCATGAAGCAGGTTTACGAGGCGGCTATCCCGGCAAGCTCGTTTGCCCGCATCGTCGCCTTCGCGATCAGCCAGCCCGAGGACGTCGATATCAACGAAGTCCTCTTCCGTCCGACCAGCCAGGCCTATTGAGCCGGATGCCGCACCTGCGGGTCGCCTCGATTTCGAAAAACGGGAGCACTGGAACATGCCGCACATTGTCATAAAGGCCATGGCGGGCCGCAGCGAAGAGCAGAAGAAGCGCCTGGCCCAGGCCATTGCGCGTGACGTCGTCGATATCCTCGAATGCGACGAGGCTTCGGTCTCGGTCGCTTTCGAGGACGTGGCATCCGGCCGATGGAAAGACGAGGTCTACCTGCCCGACATTCAGGGGCATCGGGACAGGCTTTACAAGAAACCCGGATACGAGATGTAGGGAGCTCTCGGCTGGCCGTTTCGTCGGCCAGCCCGCGCGAGAGACAATGGAAAACACTCCGAAGAAATTCATCGATACCAGCATGGCCAGCGACGGCACTGCGCGCAAGACGTGTCGGTTCATCGGCATGGCGCTGATATCTCTCGCGCTGTCCAACTCGGCGCCCATGATCGCCGAGGCGCAGGATGCCGCCACGCCGATCCTCGGCCGTAGTGAAAGCGCATGGACATCGACCGTCGTCGCCGAAGGGCTGGATTACCCTTGGGACATCGTGCTGGGCGGCGAACGCCTGATCCTGACCGAGAAGGCGGGTTCCGTCGTCACGGTCGCTGGCGGCGAACTTCAACGGCACACGCTCGAAACGTCACACCCGCTTCGCACCGAGGGCGGTGCGGGACTGCTCGGGATCGCCCTGGCGCCGGATTTCGCATCGAGCGGCAGGGCCTTCTTCTACTACTCCTACGTTGCCTCTTCAGGCCCCGCGAACCGCGTCGTGTCGGCCGTTTTTGATGGCGGCGCATGGCGCGAAACCGGCATTCTGATCGACGGCATTCCCGGCCACCGCCTCTATAACGGCGGCCGGATCGCGATCGGGCCCGACGGCCACCTCTATGTGACAACAGGATGGACAGAGAACTACGATCTGCCCCAGGACCCCGACAGCATGGCCGGCAAGATTCTGCGGGTGACGCTGGACGGTGCGGTGCCCGCGGACAATCCGTTTCCCGGCTCGAAGGTCTATTCTTATGGCCATCGCAATCCCCAGGGGCTGGCTTGGAGCCCCGCGGGCGAGCTGTTCGTCTCCGAGCATGGCCAGTCCGCGCTCGACGAAATCAACCGCGTCGAACCCGGCGGCAATTACGGCTGGCCCGAGATTCAGGGGGACGAGACGCGGGATGGCATGAAGGCGCCCTTCGCCCATTCCGGTCGCTCGACCTGGGCGCAGTCCGGCATCGCCTTCGCTGGCGAGGAACTGCTTGTGGCCGCCCTCCAGGGAAAAGGCCTCTATGTCCTTGACGGCGCAAATCGCAGCCTCAAACCCGTGTTCGAGACCGGCGAACGCTACAGGCAGGTGCTGCCCGTCGGAAGCGATCTCTTTGTCATCACCACCAATCGCTCGCCGCGCGGACAAGGCGCGTCCAATGACAGCCTGATCAGGCTGTCGCCCGCCGGCTGAGCGGTTCGATATCCGAAATTGCAAGGATGCTGACGTGAGTCCTTGGAACAACGACCTTTTGCAACGGATCGCCGGGAGCGACGATCTCCATATCGCTCCGCTGCGCGACGACCTCGTGACCTTCGGGACGCCGACCTGGATCTGGTCGGTGGTCGTGGACGGCGATCTCTATGTGCGTGCCTATAACGGGCGGAATTCCCGTTGGTATCGCTCGGCGATGGAAAACAAGAAAGGGCGGATCAAGGCGGCCGGCGAAACGATCGACGTTTCATTCGAGCCGGTCGAGGGGGCCGTCAACGATCTTGTCGATGCGGCCTATCGGTCCAAATACGGCACGAGCCGGTATCTCGCTGCGATGATCGGAGACCGGGCGCGCGCCGCCACCGTCAGGGTCACGCCGACAGTCTTGTAGCTTTGCGAAGGCAGGGAACAATCGATCAAATCCGGATGTTCCAGAAACCAGGCTCATAAGTGTAATCGGAACTGCCTGGCTAGTGGGCGCCCGGTCGATCTGATGAACTGAGACCGTCAAAAGATGTTTCGATCAAGCACCCGAAAGGATTCTCTATGTCGGAAGAATACATTGGCAAACGTCACTCCGCAGATAAGAGCCGCCGCAATCTTCTCAAGGCCGGCGCCGTCCTGGCTGCGGCAATGCCGATCGCGGCAGGCATGGCTGGCAGCGCCGCCGCGCAGGAAGCCTCTGCCGCGACCGGGCAGAGCATCCAGATCACATCTAACCGCTCGACGCCCTCCGTGATCGGCGATCCGGCGCAATTCTCCGGCCATGCGGTGATCGATCCGCTCTTCCCGGCCAACGAGTTCACCGGAGCAACCGGCGGGCTGGTGACGTTCGCGCCGGGCGCGCGCACCGCCTGGCATACGCATCCGGCCGGCCAGATGCTGATCGTGACCGAGGGAAAGGGTTGGGTCCAGGAAGAAGGTGCTGAAAAGCGCGAAATCAAACCCGGCGATGTCGTCTGGATACCCGTGGGTGTCAATCACTGGCATGGCGCCACCGATACGTCGGGCATGGCGCACATCGCGATTTCCTACATGCGCGACGGCAGCAACGTGACCTGGGGCGAACTCGTCACGGACGACGAGTTCGCGAAATAACGCTCGCCGCACCGCCGAGACGCCAAAGGAAGCTTCGCGGCACTCTGCATCGGCGAAGCGCTGACAGACTTCCGTCTCATCCATAGCCGCAAAGTTCCAGACTTTGCGGCTTTCTCATTCAGGCGCCGCGAAATCCGGGCCTGGCGACGGAAGAGACATCCACGCCAACCGGCAAAGCGCTCAACTACGCGACGTCCGGTAGGCCGCCGATCAACTTGTCCAGCGTCACGGGATAGTCGCGCACGCGAACGCCGGTCGCGTCGTAAATGGCGTTGGCGATCGCAGCGGCCACGCCGCAAAGACCGAGTTCGCCGACCCCCTGCGCCTTCATCGGCGACGACATCGGATCCGTCTCGTCCATGAAGATCACCTCCTGATGCGGAATATCGGCATGGACCGGAACTTCGTAGCCGGCGAGATCATGGTTGACGAAAAAGCCGCGGCGGGTATCGACAACCAGTTCTTCCGACAGCGCGGCGCCCGCTCCCATCGTCATCGCGCCGATCACCTGGCTGCGGGCGGTGATCGGATTGAGAATCCGGCCGGCCGCACACACCGCCAGCATTCGGCGGATGCGGGTCTCTGCCGTCGCCCTGTCGACGCCGACCTCGACAAAATGCGCGCCGAATGTCGATTGCTGGTGCGTTTCGGAGAGCTTGCCCCATTCAATCTTGTCCTCGACCGTGATCCCGTCGGGACCGGCTGCCTCCGACAGTGGAACCGAGCGGCTGCCGGAGCGCACTTCGCCATTTTCGAAGCTGACGTCCTGCGTGTTGAGGCCGAGCTTCTTCGCCACCGCCTCGCGTAATTTGACACAGGCGGCATAGACGCCCGATGTCGAACAGTTGCCGCCGAACTGGCCGCCGGAGCCGGAGGATACGGGGAAGTGGGAATCGCCGAGATGAACGGCCACCTTGTCGAGGGGAAGGCCCAGCATTTCAGCGGCGGTCTGGGCGATAATCGTATAGCTGCCCGTGCCGATGTCGGTCATGTCCGTTTCGACGGTGACGACCCCCATCCTTGTCGAGCCGCACCCGCGCTCCGGACGGAACCAGCAGATTGTCGCGGAAGGCGGCAGCCATCCCCTGCCCGATCAGCCAGCTGCCATCGCGCCGCGCGCCCGGCGTGCCGCGCCCCTTCCAGCCGAACCGCTCAGCGCCGAGCTTGAGGCCGCCGAAAAGATCGCGATGCGATAACCGGCGCTCCGGATTTTCGGGATCGACCTGGGTGTCGTTGAGAATGCGGAACTCAACCGGATCCATGTCGAGTTTTTCCGCCATTTCGTCCATGGCGATTTCGAGCGCCATCAAGCCGGGCGCTTCCCCCGGCGCGCGCATCGAATTGCCTTCGGGGATATCGAGCGGAGGCGTCGCCTTAACCGGCTGGTGCGGATCGAGGCAATAGTCTATCGGCATGACTGACGATGCGTCCGCCCGATACAAACGCCACCGCTTTCCAGCCGAGATCATCGCGCATGCGG
>NZ_LBHV01000023.1 GCF_001005825.1 Rhizobium sp. LC145 | reverse complement strand
TGTAGCGGCTTGCCAACATAAGCGCCTCTGCTCGCAAACATCGGCATTTTCTGCTCGAATTATCTGACAATGGAGCGGGCGTCGTGCTCACGCTCTTTGCCAATGTGCTCGCAAACATCCGGGTCTGCTTGCAAACATCCCCCACGTGCTCAGATTAATTGCCAGCGACGGCATGGTCAAACCGGGACGCCTGCCTGTCGTAGTTGCTCGGTCAGCTGACGGGAATATTCGGGATCAAGGGTGCCCGCCAGGAAGGCGCGGATATCCGACGGCCGAGCATTGAGGTGCGTGACCAGAGCCGTCGCATCGTAACCATTTCGGGTCAACGTCGGTTCGAGATCGTCGATGGCGCGGGACAGGACCTGCTCGACGATTTCGGCGGTAACCGGCTTGGCGCCGAGGCGAAAGCCCTGCTCGAATGCGAGGGTGAGATGCATCTCGATCTGAAGCGGCGTGCGCAAACGTTCGGCGATGAGGTCGATGGCTTCTTCCTCGAGGAGTTCGCCAACCTTTACGCCTTCGGCCGCACAGGCGCCAAGCAGCCAGGCAACATAGTCGCGGCGCGCGGAGCCGATCCCCTCGTAGTCAAAAATGGTCGTGCGGTAGCCAATCTCCTCCATTTGCGGCCGGCGCAGATCATTGCGCAACCGGGGATGCCCGACAAGAAGTACGGAAAGGAGCACGCCGGCGTCGGCGACCACCTCCATCAGTCGCTTCAGGCCGGTTAAGGTCTTGTGGTGCAGGTCATGGGCCTCGTCGACCACGAGGACGATCGGCCGTTTGCCTTTTTTCATGATGTCGCGCAGGTCGCGCTCCCGGCGCTCGGCCTGCTTGGGGATCTTGACCTGCGCACGATCGCCGGGAGACAAGTCGTAGAACAGGGCTTCAATGAGCGATGGCAGCGAAGTGCGCCGCTTGTCGACCGCCAGCGATTTGGCGAGTGCGACCTTGCCGGCTTTGGTGAGTTCGGCCTCGATGCGGCGCAAAAGGTGGGTTTTCCCCGAACCGACCAGGCCGGAGACCACGACAAGCCGACCGGTCTGGACGGCCGCACACACCTCGCGGATGATCGTGCGCTGATGCTCGGTCTCAAAGTTGCCGGCCCCTTGGAAAGGCCGGTCGAGGCCGTAACTGGATTGAACGTCAGCGAGCATCATTCTTCCTTTCTTCGCGCCTGGAAGCGTTCGCGGATATTGTAGGTGACCAAGGCGCGCCTGAGCCAAAGGTTGGCTTCCTCTTCGTCCTTCGGCTTGTGGAAATGATAGAGGGTCTCGTGCACTTCCTTGATCGTGCGAAACGGCCGCTCGACCTTGCCTTTCGCTCGCGCCGGCGTGCGCCGCTCGCTGTCCGACGGGGGCATATGCGTGAGAACCCGGACACCAAGGCTACCCATGACGGACTGGAAAACGCGCGAGCGGCTCACCGGCCCGTTATCCATATGGATGGTCGTTGGAATCCCCTGAAGCGGCAGTTCCGGTTCAGGCTTGGCGGCGAAGGCATTGTAGAGAAAGCGCAAGGCGGACTCCGCGTCCTCGCCGTAGACGGAGCGGTATTCCTGATAGCTCGCGCCGGAGCGATCATCGACCACGGAGAACAGCATCAGCGTCGGCCGGCCGCGCCCTTCCTCGACCCAAAGCGGCGCTTCCACCTGCTTCAGGTCGGACGGGCTCATGTCGAAGTGCCAGAGTTCGTTGGAACGCCGCGCCTGGAATCGGACGGCAGCCACCGGGCGGGTGACGCGCGCATAATCCAGGCCGGAAACACGCAGCAGCCGATCGACCGTTGCGCGTTTCAAGATGCCGGGCGGTGCACGGACCAGGCCATCGGGCGTCACCACGCCGTCTTCCTCAAGCAGCTTGATGGCGCGCGCCGTGGAGATATGCCGCCCCTTCCGGTTCGCCGTTCTGATCTTCAGGGCCGCGATGATTTCGGCATAGGTTTCCATCTCCGGCTGCGGGGCGATCCGGGAGGTTCCGTGATCGGCGCGCCGTACGGATTTCGGGCGGTTCAACTCCCGCAGCGCCCGATACAGGGTCCAGATCGAGATGCCGTAGGCATCGGCGGCACGAGCAACAATCTCGGTACGGCCTGGATCACGGGGAGAAAGCAGCGACAATCGGCGTCGAAGATCGACAAGAGCCTCTCCGGGCGGCCGCTTTCTCCGCTCAGCCATGGACGTCCTCGGATTCCACTGTTTTGGGAGAGCCACCCTTCTTGCCGATATGACGATAGAGGGTTGCAACAGAAACCCCCATGCGCTGCGCAATATTGCGTACCGGTATGCTGCCTTCCTTCATCAGGGCGCGCGCCGCGGCAATATCGCCCGGGCGCATCGCGGGCGGGCGGCCACCCTTGCGGCCACGTTGCCGCGCCTCGACCAGTCCAGCCGTCGTGCGTTCGCGGATCAGAGCACGTTCGAACTGGGCGATCGCACCGAAGACATGGAAGGTCAGCATGCCGCCCGGCGTCGTCGTATCAATGCTCTCGGTCAAGGACACGAGCCCGATCTTCGCGCGCTCCAACTCTTCCGCCGTCGCGATGAGCTTCTTTAGCGATCGCGCCAACCGATCGAGTTTCCAGACAACGAGCGTGTCACCAGTGCGAAGCACGTCGGAGAGAATTCGGCCCAATTCCGGGCGGTCATCGCGAGCGCCTGACCCGCGCTCGGTAAACACCTTCTCGCAACCGGCGCGTCTCAGCGCCTCAAGCTGAAGCTCCGGATTTTGATCGATCGTGCTGACCCTGGCGTACCCGACCCGCATAGCCATCCAAATGTTCTTGAAAGTCGTTGGACACATAGCATTTTGCGACAACCGTTTCTATAACAGTTTTGAGAAGATTCC
Source organism: Rhizobium sp. LC145 (assembly GCF_001005825.1). Lineage (GTDB taxonomy): Bacteria > Pseudomonadota > Alphaproteobacteria > Rhizobiales > Rhizobiaceae > Neorhizobium. The sequence goes on along the minus strand of NZ_LBHV01000023.1, from coordinate 19,038 downwards.
ATCGCGCCATTCAAGGGGCGTGACGGCATGCGCTATGGCATGCTCAAAAACCCTCGTTTATGACAAACGATCCATGGAAACCAACTATGTGTCTGACGGCCGAATATTCGCGACATGGAGCAGGGAACCTTACGCATCGAAAATCGGGCGGTCCCCGATCTTGTCCCCCTTGTATGGGATACTCCGGGAATTGAGGCGGCGATACCAAAGGATGCGGTCGGCCAGGCCGTTACCATGTTCGAGCCGCAGGAATGCGCCAACTACTTCAAATCTTGCGGATATGACCCCGAGTAATGTGGACGTGCTCTAGGTCACCCAGAGGGGCGCTCGCATCGAGTATAACCTTAAGCGCGATTGCTTCCGGTGAACCATCCTCCATATGTACGGGATGTACAGCCCACACAGACTTTTCGAGAACCACATTCTCAACAGAAACCTCATAAAGCCTACCCGACGCGAGCTCATCGAGGACAGTGCTCCTCATCACGATCGAAATGCCGAGACCAGCTCGAACTGCATGCTTCACAGCCTCAGTGCTCCCGACATTGAATGAGATTGGGAATTGCTCTGCCGCTTGGCCGAAGGCCTCGCGGAGCACGGATCCGGTACCGGTTCCACGTTCTCCGCCAATGAGGGACTCTTGAAATAACTCTGCCGCTTCAATTGTTTTTCGCGTCCTCCAATTATGCTGTGGGGATACGATTATTACCAGCTTTTCCTTCCGCCAAAGGCGGGCTTGATATCCTTTTCGATCGTCCCACCATTCGGTAAAGGCTAGATCAATCTCCTTCCTCAAGAGCTTTTCGATGATTTCAGGATTTGAGGCAACGGCCACCTCAGGTGGCCGGCCTTGAGCATCCTGTAAACGCTTCAAGTGGACTGGCAAAATATAGGTACCGATGTTAGTACTGGCACCCAACGTAATCCGGCCGCTGTGCAGGCGGTCCAGAGATCTCTTCGTGACGGTCAAAAGGCTGCGTGCGAATGGCAAGAATACGAGCCCTTGCCGAGTCGGCACACACTTGTCCTTCCTCCTCTCGACCAGCCGCACCCCTAGTATATCCTCCAATCGTTTCACATTATGTGAGACAGTCGGTTGGGATATCTGAAGCCGTCGCGACGCCTCGTGAAAGCTGCCAGTTTCGATTACCTCTATGAATGCTGCGACATGCGAAAGGCTAAACATTACTTTCTCTAATCAAGGAATTAGTTGAACCTCGTTAATTGCCGCACGAGGTCTTCGGCCTTGGACAAAATCTATAATGTTGTCAGCAGCCTCGTGCTCGATAGCCAAACGCGACTTCGCCACTGCTGAGCCTATGTGGGGTGTCAAGATCGAATCATGTTCGCGATTGAGGAGACCCCCGTGGACCTTGTCAGGCCGGTCGGGTCTGGCCCAGTCCTCCATCTCATAAACATCAGCGGCGTAGCCTCCCAAGCGCCCCGCCTGCAATGCAGCGACAACAGCCTCTTCATCAACCACGCTTCCGCGTGCAGGATTAATAAGAAGTGCTCCTTTGGGCATTTTGGCGAGTTGTTCAGCGCCGAGGAGATGCTTCGTTTCGGCCGAAAGCGGGAGTGCACACACAAGAAAGGTAGACGACGAGATCAACTGGTCAAATTCAAGAGGCTTTACGTTCAGTCTGATCTCATCGGCTTTGTCCAGGGATTGACGATCCCAGTACGACACAATGGCGCCGAAGGTACTTAGGCGCTGTGCTATAGCTTTTCCGATCGCTCCCATCCCTAAAATGCCGATTGCTGTGCCCTGCAGCCCAAGGCCGTAAAACCGAGGGCGCCAACCTTTGTAATCCCTCCTGACGCTCTTGTCGCCTGGCAGAATGTGCCGCCCAAGAGCAATCATCAGACCGATTGTAAGTTCGGCTGTCGGGTCAGTGAGAAGATCGGACACTATCGTGACGTGGACTCCACGCTGCGTGCAGGCTTCGATGTCGAAGTTATCGAAGCCTTTCAGCGCACATGCCACAAGTTGAAGATCGGGAGCGTGCGCGAGTACAGACGCGTCGATCATGTCCGGCATGAACGCCATCATCGCCTTGGCGTCGCTCAATTCTGCGAGCAGTTTCTCGCGGGGCCATGTATCATCAGTATCGTTGCAAACTAAACGAGCGTGGGGAGATAGCTTTGAGATAATCTCCTCGTGGACGCGATGGGTGATTACTACCTTTGGGAGCATTTAATTTATCCTTCTATTGCAGCTGGCGGCGGAGGAGAGCGCCGACCTGGTCAACGATGGTGACCATCAGAAGGACAACGAGCATGATCGCAAGAACCTCCTGATAATTCATGATCCGGAGGGATGTCATCAACTCGAAACCGATACCACCAGCTCCCACAGTGCCCAGGATTGTCGAGGCGCGGAAGTTGTACTCCCACCGATAGATGGTCACATCGGCCAATTGCGGTAGAACTTGTGGCAAGATCGCCCGCGTCACGATCTGGAACGGCGACGCACCAGCTGCGCGTGCGGCTTCTATAGGCGCATTATCGCAATGCTCGATCGCCTCCGCAAAGAACTTGCCCACCATGCCAACCGAGTGAAGACCAAGAGCCAGCACGCCTGGGAGCGCTCCAAATCCCACTGCCGCCACGAAGACGATGCCCATAATCAGCTCCGGGATCGACCGTAGACCATTCAACAATCCACGCGAGATCATATAGATGACAGCGTTGGGTGCTGTTTTCCCTGAGGCGAAAAAGCCAACTGGAAGTGATATCAGTACCGCGATCGCAGTCCCAGCTATACTCATCGCCAGAGTGTCGATGAGAGGGCTGATCCACTCCAAGCCTCGGTTGAAATCCGGGGGAAACATTTCCGTACCGAGCTGCCAGAGCGCAGGAAACCCAGATCCCAGACGCTCCAGATCAAGAAGACCGGAGTGATAACTGCTAACAATGATCACACACGCAATTGCCAACGCGATCACGCCAGCTCTGGTCCAAGCTTTGTTTTGATGTTGAAGGATAGAGTCGTAGTCGGCCGACGGCTGTGTCATCACATATCCTGGAAGAAAGGACGCAGGCCAGCGCCTGCGTCGAAAGGTGAGAAACTGTCTCGAACGCGCCTTACTGACTCAGGTCCAAGTTCAGCACTTTACCGAGCTCACGGACGACGTCGTAGGCTTTGTCATCGATCGGAGCGAACCCATCGGCTTTGAAGGATGCCAATACCTTTTCGTCTTTAAGGTCGATGAAGGCTTTGGTGATCGCCTCTTTCAACGAAGTGTCAAGATCCGACCGCATGGTCCAGGGGTACTGCGGGAACGGATCGGACTCGGCGAGGGCGATAACTTTCTTAGGATCAATGGTGCCACGAGCGACCATTGAATTGTAGATGGGCAACGAAAGTCCGCCAATCTGAGCATTGCCATTCTGCACTGCAATAGCCACGGCATCATGCGACCCTACGAAGTTCTCGCTATAGTCTTTTCCAGCCTCAACTCCGGCCTTAAGCAGCATAGATTTCGGGATAAGGTGGCTTGAGGTGGAAGCCACGTCCCCAAACGCGACCTTTTTCCCTTTTGCATCTTCAAGGCTTTCGATGCCAGCCTCTGCATTGGCGACAACTACAGCGCGATAGGTAGTTTCGCCATCCTTCATAAGTGCTGCGAAAGGCTCGATATCAGCCTTGGTTTTCGCGAGCGTGTAAGAGAGCGGCCCGAAATAAGCCAACTCAAGCCGGCCGAAACGCATCGCTTCGATCATTGACGAGTAGTCGGTCGTTACGATCAGTTCAATCTCCCGACCGAGTGTCTTCTCAAGATACTCCTCGAGAGGACGATTGTTTTTGATGACAGTGGCGGCGTTCTCGTCCGGTAGCAACGCGACGCGCAATGTCTCTGGATTTGAGCCAGCATGCGCCAACGAACTCCAGCCAAGAACGGCGAGGAATGCGAGGGACAGAAGCTTCTTCATAATGCGGCCTCCATGGCAGCTAAAGGTTGATCATACTCGTAGTTGGACAAATCTTGTGTTGTGGTCGGATTTCTTGGGGCGCTGCGGTAGATCGACGCACACATTTGATCGGTCAGTTCGTCGACAGCGGCGTCCGCAACCACTTCCCCGTCGCGCATAGCAATGACCCGGTCGCCGAACCGGCGAGCTAGATCGATCTGATGAAGGCTGATCACAGCAGTGATGCCGTCGGCTGTGCATATTTCGCGAAGCTGCGACAGGACCTCGACAGCCGTTTCAGGGTCCAGACTTGCAACGGGCTCATCTGCAAGGACCAGTTGGGGCTTCTGGACCAGCGCGCGCGCAATGCCCACCCGTTGCTGCTGACCGCCGGATAGTTGATCCGCCCTGACGAGAGCCTTATCAAGAAGGCCTACGCGTTCAAGGCATTCCAACCCCAGCCTTCGATCCGAACGCGGCATAGGGAACAACGTACGCCAGCCAGAGTGGTAGCCCAGGCGGCCCGTCATGACGTTGTCGAGCGCGCTCAAGCGCCCTATGAGTTGGTGCTGCTGGAATATCATCCCAGTTCGCCTTCGGTGAATGCGAAGCTTAGTTTCCGCATCCAGAGCACCAATATCGTTAGAAGTGATCGAACCAGACGTCGGCGCAACCAAGCCGTTGAGTGTCCGGATGAGGGTAGATTTGCCTGCGCCGGATCTACCGAGGAGCACGACGAACTGACCCTGGTTGAACGTCAATGTCGTTGTCTTCAAAGCTTGGGTGCCGTTGGCATAGGTCACGGCAACTCCGTTCAGAGCCAGCATCACAATAATCCTGATCGTTAGTGGTGCATCGATTGAATATTTACATCACTATGGGCGACATATGACGTCCGTTTATCAGGCTCGTGAAACTTCAATGACAGCACTTAAACTCAGCTCTACCTCCTCGCGTAGCTGCGATGGAGAAATTTCACCCAGAGCCGCCTGATCATGACGGCCCGGTCCCAATTCTACACCACCTTGACGGATGCTATCCCATATTCGGCCAGATAAACCGGCCCTTCTCCAGCCGCCGGGTAAAAAGGCAGGCGCCCAGACCATCATGCCAGATGATCTTCAAAATATCCGATCTGCGGCCCCTGAAGACGAAGAGATGCCCTGACAACGGATCATGCTGCAGAACCTCCTGCACCCGAAGCGCCAAGGAGGGAAAGCCACAGCGCATGTCCGTATATCCGCGCCTTCCTGGCGGGCACCCTTGATCCCGAATATTCCCGTCAGCTGACCGAGCAACTACGACAGGCAGGCGTCCCGGTTTGACCATGCCGTCGCTGGCAATTAATCTGAGCACGTGGCGGATGTTTGCAAGCAGACCCGGATGTTTGCGAGCACATTGGCAAAGAGCGTGAGCACGACGCCCGCTCCATTGTCAGATAATTCGAGCAGAAAATGCCGATGTTTGCGAGCAGAGGCGCTTATGTTGGCAAGCCGCTACATCTATCGGGCACTTGCCGACGCGACGGCCGCGACGGTCTGACCACATAGCTAACGTTAATACGCCAATACGTATTTAGCTAAGTGCGTTGAAAGCAGCTTAATGGCAGTTCGATTTTGTATCGTACGAAACAAAAATCTCTCTGAGTTCTCTAAGGGTTAGGGATGTCGAGTCGTTGCGTTCGGACGGCTTTGTTTGTTTTCCAACATCCAAACAAGCCCGACCGCCGCCCAAAGCTGAGTAATTTCTGGCACTTAATCATAAGGGGTTGCAGAATCGGGAAAAACGTTCGTTACTGCTAACTATGAGTCGAAGCGCAACACCCGTCAAAGAGAAGGTCGCCGCCCACAGGGCGCGCCAGATCGCGGCTGGACGTATTGCGCTGACCACTTACGTTCCGACTGATCTTCTAGAGCAAATCGACAAGATCAAGGAGCAGAGGGGGGCGGCTGGTCGCGGCCCCATCATCGAAGAAGCTTTGAGGTTACTGATCGAGAAGCAGCAGAGGGCATAACGAAAAACCCCTCGCCGTTAGCAGCGGCAAGGGGTTTTGGATTTCGGAACGGTTATGTTGGGAACCGCCTTAACACAGCGCCCAACATAGTCGGTTACACGTAAGCCTGCAAGACATGCGTCTTGCGGGAACGCTGAATCTTTGTCCGGTGTCCGTGCCCTCCTAAACGGAGGACGAAGGGACGATGTTTGCACAAATTGGGGCGGTGCTCGTAGGGGCACCGGCCGAGCGGGAGCGCACGCCCGTGCGGCGGCATTCCAGCGCGGCCGGCCGCTGCGAAGGGGTCTTCTGGCGACGGACGAACCGTCAGGAGGTCCGGACGATCCTCCTAGCCGCCAAGCGCTACGAACTGGCCCAGCGCCAGCCAGGCGAGCGCAGCGGGCCGCTGGGATCGGTGGCGATCGAGGTGCTAGAGCTGTTCGCCAACCTGGTGGATTTTAGGACCGGCCGGCTCGATCCGGCGATAGACACGCTCATGAGCAAGCTCAGGCGGTCGCGTGACGCGATCGTGCGGGCGTTGAAGAACTTGCGGGCGCATGGCTTCCTCGACTGGCTACGGCGCTACGTGCCGACCGGCAACGAGGGGCGCGGCCCCCAGGTGCAGCAGACGAGCAATGCCTATCGGCTGTCACTGCCGGCGCGCGCCAAGCAGTTCCTTGGCCGCTTTGGCATGACCCCTCCCCCGCCCGACGATCACGTACAGGCCGAGGCCGAGCGTCAGGCCGAGACGGAGGCGCACCGGGCAAGCCTTCCCTTGGACGAGCTGGCGCTGTTCGATGTGGGCGACAATCCCTTGGGACAGGCGCTCGCCCGCCTTGCGAGATCGATGAAACAACGTGAGTCCGCCAAGCAGACTGAATCCCCATCTAGTTCTATTAAAGATAGGAAGACATAAGCGGACGCCGCTGTTCGGGCCGCTATCGCGTCCCTGCGGCGGTTCCGGCCCGCGTTAAGTGCGGGCCGGTGCCGGCACCCACACAGCAAAAATTCAGCTGCTGAGTTCGCGGAGAGGTCGCATTTTGCTTTCGAGAAAAGCAGGTGGTTAGGGTCTGCCAGATATCAATGCGTGAATACGTATTAACGTTTTTGCGTGCCTGCTTATCGAAAGATGGGCTGGCCGAACTGAGTTCGAATGTGCTAAGGTGTACACAATTCAACATAGGAGTTCCGGCCGTGACAGCTAGCACCACAATGACAATTCGGGTCAGCCCCGAGGTAAAGCAGAAGCTCGACCGGATCGCGACCGATACCCGGCGCAGCAAGTCGTTCCTGGCCGGCGAGGCCGTCGCGGCTTACGTCGAGCGCGAGCTTGAAATCATCGACGGCATCAAACGCGGTATGGCCGATGCAGCGGCCGGCCGAGTGATCCCGCATGACCAGGCCGTCGCAGAAATGCGCGCGGTCATCGAGGACGCGAAGCGTCGGAAGGCCGCGCAAGGATGAGGCCGGTTGTCTGGTCGATAGAAGCACAACGGGATAACATCGAAATCCTGCGCTACATCGCAGAAGACAACCCGTTTGCCGCCGAGCGGGTTGTGGATGCGATCGAGGAAGCGGGAAACAAGCTCGGCGAATTTGCGACCGGTCGGCCAGGGCGAGTGAGCGGAAGCTACGAAAAATCTCTCCCTCGCCATCCCTACATAATCGCCTATGAGCTGCGTGAGATTGCCGGGCGGGAAACTGTCGTGATCGTGCGCATTATCCACACGGCGCGGGACTGGCCCGCCGAGGATTGGCCGCACTGACTTAAAGACGTTTTGACGTCTTTAGCTGTATACTTGAATACGTATTGACGCATAGAAGGATTAACGCATGAACGTGATTGCGTTTTTAAGTCAGAAGGGCGGAAGCGGCAAAACCACGTTGTCCGTTCATACCGCTGTCGCGGCCGAGGCCAGCGGTGAGCGGGTTTGCGTCATCGATGCCGATCCCCAGGAGAGCGCCACGGCCTGGGCGGGCGCACGGGAAGCGCAAACGCCGATCGTGGCGACGGCCCAGGCCGGCGACCTTGAGGCGGCGCTAAGGGCGGCCAAGGGCGAGGGCATGAGCCTGGTCGTCGTGGACAGTCCACCACATGCCGCGCCGGCCGCCAGTCAGATCGCCAGGCGTTCGGAGCTGGTTTTGATTCCGGTTCGCCCTTCGGCTTTCGACCTGGCAGCGGTCCCGGCCGCTGTCGAGATCGTCAGGGCCGCGAAGGTGCGCGGCGCTTTCATCCTGTCGGCGTGCCCGTTCCGCGCGCCTGAGATCGGTGAGACACGCGCGGCGCTGGAAGCGCACGGCCTGCCGATCGTCCCGCATGAGATCACGGACAGGCGGGCATTCGCTCGCGCGGTGACGAGTGGCAGCGCCGTGACCGAGTTCGAGAGCGACGGCAAGGCGGCCGAGGAAATCCGCGCCCTTTGGGCCTGGATCAGAGATACGCTAAAACGTTAATAGCTTAATACGTATCAACGTGAGTAAGGAGGCCCATAGATGGCGACCAAGAAAACCGGGCTTGCAGCCTTCACCCGCCCGAAGGGGACGGAGAACGCCGGCGACACGATGACCGAGGCGGCGCGACCGAGCGTCGAGATGCCGACGCCGAGGCGAAAAAGGGGCGGGGGCGAAACCGTGGCGCTCACGGTGAAGGTGCGGCGCTCGGACTGGCAGCGCTTGCGCCAGCTCGCGGACGCCGAGGGCACGACGATCCAGGCGATGGCCGAGGCGGGCTTTTCAGCCGTGCTTGGCGAACATGGCTTGCCCCCGATCGAGCCGTATTCACGTTGATACGCTAATACGTAAATAGCTAAATCCGTGCTTGTAACCCGCCCTCGGCCGCCCCTACGGCCCTTTATGGAGAGAGCGGGCCGGCCGAGGGCCACCGTCGAAGGAACACGAAATGACCAGAGGATTGGAAAAGGCGCTCGCTGCCGTCCGTCACGACAACAAGGCAACGGTCATGAGTGCGGCCGAGATCGAGGCGCATCGCGTCTTCCTCGCTGGCCTCGGTATCGCACGCCAAGAGATCGACCTGACAATCAATGTCATCCACTCGACGTTACGAGGGGACGAGGTTGCCATGCCCGAATATATCATTCCGCTCATGCCGGCGACGTGGGTTCGCGATTACGTCGAGGGAGATCGGCGACAGTACGAACGCCGTCCGCATCTTTGGAGTTCGGCGGATCGGAATTGGTTTGCACAACGCGCCAGCTTCTATGATCTGGCTGCCATCGTGATGGATTTACGGGCGCGGCAGGGCGACGGGGCGGCGGCCGGCGCTGCCGATGCGGTGCGAGCCCATGCGCGTTTCTTACGGACGTTCCAGGGGCACGAGACCGGCCCGGAGAGCGCGCTTCCCATCGCGCCGTAGAGAGCCGGAGGGACGCACTCAGAAGTCCCGGCGTCAGCCGGGTCCGTTTACCCGCAGGACGCCGCCGTGATCCGGCCGGTTGCCGGATCGGTCTCGATGGTGAGGCGCGTGTTGCTGTAGTTTTGGATGACGGGTTGACCAGGTGTGATTTGGCGCACGGAGCCGGCCCCGGTGAGCCGCTTGGCCTCGTCGTCGGTTATCCTGGGCCGGCCGACGAGGCGTCGCGCTGCGTCGGGATTGCAGATGCCCGTTTCGGCCGTAGCTGTAGGGGCGGGGGCCTGAGTGCAGGCGGCAAGCGCCAGAAGCGTTCCGATCGCGACGAGGACAGGTAGCGGGTACTTAAGCGGCATCGAACACCCCCTTGAACTCCGGATCGGCATAATAGGCGAGCTTGCCGGCGACGATCGGCCGTTGCCCGGCCAGGAACAGCAGTTCGAGATTCGCCGGCAGATTGCGGACCTCGTCGGGAGTCAGCAGCGGGCGGCCGACATGCTGTTCACCGTAGGAGATCCCCGATTTATCGGAATCGAGAGCGCGGCCCATGGTCTGGAACACCACGGTTTCCTGCCCGAGCAGATCGGAGACGAGCCGGGCGCTTTCATGATCGTTGACGCCGAAGATTTGCAGGACGCCGGCATTCGACAGGAAGGTGCCGGCGCGCTGCCCATAGGTGGCGCGCAGCTGGTGAACGTCTTGCAGGATCGGCCAGAGCTGGACGCCGTAGCCGGCCATGAGGCCCATGGCGCGCTCGACGGGAGCCAGGTGGCCAAGGGCCGCGAACTCATCGAGCAGATAGAGGACTGGCACGGCGGGCTTGTCGGGCGTGCGAGCCATTTCGAGCAGGCTTTGGGTGACGAGCAGGCGCAGCCAGCGCGAATAGGTCGAGAGCCGATCGGGTGGCAGCACAAGGAAGACCGTTGCGTTGCGGCTCTTGAGATCGGCAAAACGGAAATCCGATCGACCGAGCACACGGGCCATGCGGGGGCTGTCGAGAAAATGGGTATGGCGCTGCGCCGCCGAGAGCACGCCGGCCGCCTCGCGATCAGACTTGCCGAGGTGACGGTTCGCAGCGCGGGCGACCAGGCCGCCGGCGGCAGTCGAGTCCTGCATGTCCTTCAGGAGCCCGGCGAAACCTTCAGGCGCAAGCGTCAGGTTCTCCCGCAGGGTGATAAGCGAACGCCTGCTGGCCGGCTCGTGCGCGACGATATGGAGGATCATTCCGGATATGAGCGCCTTTGCTTCGTCGTTCCAATGCGCCTCGCCGGCCATGCCTGGTTCATCGAATACGAGAGCATCGGCCAAGGTGCTTGCATCTTCGGCCACGTCCAGGCTGTTCGGGTCGAGTTGGTCGAGCGGATTGAACGCGGCCAACGGTTCAGCCGTCGCGCCGAAAGGATCGAGAACATGGACCGGGCCGAACTGGCGACGGGCGCGACCGGCGATCCTGGCATTCTCGCCCTTGGGATCGATGCAGATCACGGAGCGATCGGCGGTCAGCAGATTCGGAATGATGGTTCCCACACCTTTGCCGGTGCGCGTCGGGGCCATGGTCAGCAGATGGGCCGGGCCATCATAGCGCAGCAATTTCCTTGATTTCGGATCGCGGCCGATCAGCAAGCCGGAACCGGTGCGGGCGAGGGCGGCTGTTTCCTTGTCTGTGGCGAAGCGGGCCGAGCCGTGGGTTTCTCCCTCCATATCCCCGAAATGCAAAATCAGCGGATTGGTGACGAGCCGGAAGGTGATCGCAATCAGCACCAGCAGCGTGACGAGATCGAGCGCGAAAAAAGGAATCGAGCCGGGACTGAAGCTCAATTGTTCGAGAAAGAACCGCCCGCCCATGCCGATTACGAATGTCACAATGATGAGGATGAACAGAAGTACGAGGAGCGGCTTCCAGACGCGAAACGGCATGGCGATCAGTGAGAGGAACGCCCATAGAGGATCACGGGCCGCCGCGCGCATCATGTTCTTGAAAGCGGCCCATGCCAGTGTCGCCTGACTCATGAAGCGGCCTCCCCGGTGTTCCCCGCTGTCATCTTCTTCAGCAGATCGTCAAAAAGCTCCTGGTCGCCGTCGCGTGTCAGGAAGCCCGGTAGTTCGCGACGCAGCCAGTCGGCAAGGCTCTTGGAAAATTCATCACGGCCGGTTTCGAGCCGGTGCAGCACGAGCGCGCCGAGCAGCACCTTGCGCCGCGTGTCCTTGGTGCGTTCCTCTTTTCCGAGCCGAGCCTTGAGCGCCTTTCTCTGCGCTTCCAGTTGGGCAAGCCGTTCCTCAATAGATTTTCGGGCCATGTCGTCGCCTCCTTATTGATCCCGAGCCGATACTATTCAAAAGCTTCCGTTTTTCCAGCCCCCGCGCATTTTCTGATCTTGTCCCAGTTGAAATTTCCGCCGTTTTATGCTGCAAGTTCGTTGTTCAATATATCGCATTGATGTTCCCGCGAGCGCCACACCGAGGCATTCGAGAGCGTAGCGAGCAAATTACGAAGGGCGCACTTACGACTTGCTTCGCAAGTCAGTTGCGCCGATCGCAGATCGGAAAAGGGCAGGCAGCGTTTGGCAATCTATCATGCGAGCATGAAACCGGTATCGCGGGCCAGCGGCAGAAGCGCCGTTGCCTCTGCTGCCTATCGTGCCGGCGAGCGCCTGACGAACGAACGCGATGGCCTCACGCATGACTTCACCCGCAAGCAGGGCGTTGAGCATGTGGAAATCGTGTTGCCCGAGGGTGTGAGTGCGGAATGGGCGAAGGACCGCCAGGCGCTTTGGAACGCAGCGGAGTTTGCCGAAAATCGGAAAGACGCGCGTGTCGCTCGTGAAATCGAGATCGGGCTACCGCACGAGCTGACAGCCGAGCAGCGGCTAGAGCTAACGCGGGCGTTCGCCCAGGATTTGGCGAACCGCTATGGCGGGGCGGTCGATTTCGCGATCCATTCGCCGCATTCGGCGAGCGACGTTCGGAATTATCACGCGCACCTTTTGATGACGACGCGCCAGGTCACAGAGGAACGGCTTGGCGAGAAAACGCATATCGAGTGGAAGAATGTGCGTCTGTTGAACGAGGGGTTGCCGACGACGCAAATGCAGCTCCGCGATATCAGACAGTCGTGGGAGCAGCATGCGAACGAGCATTTGGCAAAGGCCGGTCTCGATGTGCGGATTGATCATCGCTCGCATCAGGAGCGCGGACTTGAGCTTGAGCCGACCGAGCATATGGGCGTGCATGCCACGCAGATGCAGCGGCGCGGCCTCGACGTGTCGCGCACCCGGCTTGATGCGGAAGCGGCGCAGCGGAATGCGGAGCTGATCCGGGAGAAGCCGGAACAGGTTCTTGCGATCGTCACGAACGAAAAGAGCGTGTTCGATCGGCACGACATTGCGCGGACACTGCATCGCTACATCAACGACGACGCGCAGACGTTCCAGAATGCCTTTGCGACCGTCATGGCTTCGCCTGCGCTGGTGGAGTTGCAGGGCGAGCGAATGAGCCCCGAGACAGGCGAGATCGAGCTTGCGCGATATTCGACCCGCGAAATGGTCGGGATCGAATCCGGCATGGCGATGAGCGCGACAAGGCTGCACGAGGCGCAGACCCATGGCGTCGATCGGCAGCATGTCGGCCGCGCGATCGACGCCCAAGACGCTGCCATTCGTCAGAGCGCTGGCGATCTTTCGGCACGGCTATCGGACGAGCAGCGGCGCGCGATCGAGCATATCACCGGGCCGGAACAGATCGCGGCGGTTGTCGGCTATGCTGGCGCAGGCAAGAGCACGATGCTCGCGGCGGCGCGCGAAGCATGGGAGGCGCAGGGCTACACGGTTCACGGCGCGGCCCTGTCGGGTAAGGCGGCCGAGGGATTGGAGGAATCCTCCGGCATCCAGAGCCGCACGCTCGCGTCGTATGAATATCGCTGGCAGAACGACCGCGGCACACTCGGCCGCGGCGACGTGTTCGTGATCGACGAGGCGGGCATGATCGGGAGCCGGCAGCTCTCCCGGTTCATCAACGAGGCCGAGGCGCGGGGGGCGAAGATCGTCCTCGTCGGCGATCATGAGCAGCTCCAGGCGATCGGGGCCGGCGCACCGTTCCGCGCCATCGCCGAGCAAATCGGCCATGCCGAGCTTTCGGAGATTCGCCGGCAGCGCGTGGACTGGCAGCGGGAGGCGTCGGTTGACTTCGCCACCCATCGGACGGCCGAGGGCCTGGCCGCCTACCGGGATAACGGGAGCATCCGGCTTAGCGAAACGCGGGACGAGGCGCGCGGCGAGATCGTGCGCGACTACCTTGCCGATCGCGACGAACGGCCGGAGGGCACGCGCGTTGCGATGGCACATCGCCGTGCCGATGTTCGCGCCATCAATGACGAAATCAGATCGGCCCTGCAGGAGCGCGGCGAGCTGGCGAAGAGCAGTGTGCCCGGTGAGGGCTCGGACGCTGGTGGACTGACCTTCCAGACCAATGACGGCAAGCGCGAGTTCGCGCCGGGCGACCGTATCGTGTTCCTGGAGAACAATCGCGACCTTGGCGTCAAGAACGGGATGCTTGGCACGGTCGAGAGCGTCGAGGCTGGCCGGATCGTCGCGCAGCTCGACGGTCCCGGAGGAAAGGGCAGGGGCGACAGTATCAGCGTGCCGACGAACGACTATCGGGCTTTCGACCATGGCTATGCGACGACGATTCACAAGAACCAGGGCGCGACAGTGGACCGCGCCTTTGTGATGGCGTCGGGCACGATGGACAGGCATCTGACCTATGTCGCCATGACCCGGCATCGCGACGGCGCGCAGCTCTATGCCGGCATGGATGAGTTTGCCGACCGTAACGCCGGTCGTTTGGTCGATCATGGGGCCGCGCCCTATCAGCACGACCCGAAGAACCGCGACAGCTATTTCGTGACGCTGGAAAACGATCGCGGCCAGAAACATACGATTTGGGGTGTGGACCTTGAGCGCGCCATGAAAGAGGCCGCGCCAGAGATCGGGGACAAGATCGGCCTTGAGCATCGCGGATCGGAGACGGTGCGTCTTCCAGACGGGACTACGGCCGAGCGCAATGCGTGGAAGGTGCATGAAGGCGGCGAGCTGGCCTACGCCCAACTTGAAAACCGGCTCAGCCGGTCGGGCGTGAAGGAAACGACGCTCGATTATACCCGCGACTTTGCCGAGCGGCGCGGGATCGCAGAGCAGATGGGGGTTCGCAGCGAGATCGAGCTACGTCCGGACAGAGAGCCGACGCAGGAGCAAACCCGGGCCGATCGTCAATCGCAGCGGCCGAGCATCGAGGCCGAAAATAGGGGCGAGGATCCACACCGGGTTTCTTCGCTGTCCAAGGATCTCGCCCAGGATCGTATTCAGGAACATGGGGACGATCAGCAGCAGCGCCCGCGCCGAGGCATGTTCGAGGGCTTGAAACTCGGGCGGAGCGCGGCGGCTGAAGGGCCGCAGCAGGACCGCGTCGCGCCGGCCCAGGAGCGGCCAGAGAGAGACGAGACTCCCCGGCGCTCCATGTTCGACGGCCTGAAGCTCAATGCCGTCTCAACCGGCCAGGCGCAGCCGGAAAGAGTGGAGAGCGTGCGAGAGGTGCCCGCGCCCGACCGGCAGGCAGACCGCTTGCGGCGGCCGTCCGACATGGAGCGCGCCATAGACCGCTATGCGCGGGCCTATGACGCGGCCGAGCGAAATCACAGTGAGGGCTTGCCCGTACTCGAAACGCAGAAGCAGGAATTGCGGCAGGCCGGCCAGCAGCTCGACCAGGCGCGGCCGGGAGCGTCGGCGCTGATGGTGTCCGCCTTGCAGCATGACCCCGAGACGCGGGCTGCCATGCAGGAGCTTTCCGGCCGCGAGCGTGTCGGCCAACTCAGCGCCGGCATGGACCGGGAGCGCGCCGCACTGGCGGACCCGAACGTCAGGGCCGAACGGTTCGTGCAGCGCTGGCAGGAGCTACAGGGCGAACGCCAGGAGCTTCGCGGTTGGCAGCACGACGAGGCGCGCGGGAAGGTCGAGGGGCAAATGCGCGGCATGACAAAGAACCTTGAGCGCGATCCGCAGGTTGAATCGATCCTGCGCAATCGCAGCCAGGACCTCGGAATCGGTCATGTGCGGCAGAGTGAAAGCCTCGCCCGCAACATGGAGCAGAGCCTTGCACGCGGCCGGAGCCAGGGCCTTGGGATGGAACGATAGGAGACGCCATGACGGACGAGAGCGAGGGTACAGAACCAGACGAGCAGGACGCAGGCAGCGACCCGGCCCAGGCTTTCGATACGTTGCGGCGATCTGTCGAGAAGCTGACGCGCGACGTTGGCGGCGAAATGACCGTCATCCGCAAGGGGGTGGAAGCGGCGTTCGAGGAATTCGAGAAAATCCAGCAGCCGCCCGATTACGGCCCGGAGCTTGGCCGTATGGTCAAGCAGGTTACCGCCGTTGGACAGGCCCTTGAAGCCTTGCAGAAGTCGCCGGCGCTCAGGAATGGCCCCGATCATTACGCCCGCGCGCTCGAGAACGCCGGCGACCGGATTTCGGAGGGTGCTGGGCGCACGATCGAGGCTCGAGGACAAGCCCTCGAGCGCGTGACCGGCGATCTTCGCGAGTTCGTCAGGGCCGCCCGCCTTCGTCGGGAACAGGATTGGTGGCTTTGGGGCGTGGGAGCGGCCGGCCTGGTCGCCGGCGTGCTGTTGACGTTGTTCCTTCCGCGCGTTCTGCCCGGATCGGTCGATATGGCCGTAGCCTCGATCGCCATGAATGCCGACCGCTGGAATGCGGGAATCTCGCTCATGCAGTCGGGAAGCCCAGGAGGCTGGCGCAACCTGGTTGAGGCCAGCAATCTTGTGCGCGCCAATCAGGAGACGCTTGCGGCGTGCGCAGAGGCGGCCGCCAAGGCGAAGAAAGAACAACGTTGCACGGTCACCATGGCAGTGCCTCAGTAGCCTTGGCGCTAGTTCGAGCTGCGTCCGATATTTACGGAATCTATGTGATTTTAGCCGGATTCTTCTGCGGGATGATTTGTAGGCCCAGCAGAAAGGCAGCACCTAAGCTGATCCATATATCTGCCAGATTGAACACGAAGAAATGCCAATCCCCAAAATGCAGGTTCAGGAAGTCGGTGACAGAGCCGCGTGTGCTTCGGTCGATCAAGTTTGCTAGAGCGCCCGCTGCGACCAGTGAAAGGGCCGCCCTGTGCCAACCTTGCGACCGATAGGCCCATACGGTCATGGCAAGCGTCAGCAATCCTGTAACGACCACTAAAGCGGCTTGGCCTGTATCGCCCTCGAAAGCGAACAGACCAAACGACACGCCCTCGTTGAAGGTCAGGTGCAGAGATACGAAGGGCAAGAAGTCGAAAGCAGGGCCATAGGGATCGAGACTCGCCCGCGCCCATGCCTTCGTTGCAAGATCGAGCGCCGCACCTGTGCCAACTATCAATGCAGCAGTGCCAACCTTCACGAGCGGCCTGCCTGTGCGAGGTCCTGCCGCGCATCCCGGATGATCGACCATGCCGATTGCAGGAATAGGCCCGCGACGGCGAAGGCAACGATCAGATCGGGCCAAGGATTGTTCAGCCACCAGACGAGCGCGGCCGCAGCGACCACGGCGAGGTTGCCGATTGCGTCATTGCGTGAGAATAGCCAAACAGCTCGCATATTAGCATCGCCTTTTCTATGCGGGATCAGCACCACAGCTGCCAGTACGTTGACGATGAAGGCGACAATAGCGAAGCCTCCCATGAGCAGGGTTTGCGGCTCGTACTCGACAAAGACGCGGTAGAGCGTCGAGCCGACGACACCAAGGCCGAGCAGAGCTAAGAATACGCCTTGCAGCAGCGCCGCCTTGGCGCGGGCAGCAAGCCCCCACCCGACAGCGACCAAGCCCAAGAAGGAAATCAGGCCATCCCCGATGAAATCGAGAGCGTCGGCCTGTAGAGCTTGCGATCCCGACAGGATCGAACCGCCAATCTGGATAATACCATATCCGGCATTGAGCAAAACGACGATCCAGAGCGCCCGCTTATAGGCAGGGGTCACATGCGACAGGTCAGGAATATGATGGTCGTCATCACCGTCTACGTTTTCGGTTTTCGGCGCACCCACACGATCGAGCTGATAGCCGAGGCCTGTCACGGCGGCCTCCAACATCGGAAGACGCCGCGCCGGATCATCGACTTCGAGCGTCATAATCTGCGATGCGATTGACACCTTCACACCGTTGATGCCTTCGACTTTGCGGGCTGCGCCCTCAATCTTGGCTGCGCATGATGAGCAGTCCATGCCGGTAACTTGGTAGCGGATGATGTCGGTTGCGGCGACGGTCATTTGTCAATCCTCGAAATTCTAACCCTGCCGTGCTACATCCTGTAGTGACTACAGGAGCAAGGAAAAAAATGCAGATTGGCGATCTATCTCGACGGACAGGCGTAAACATCGAAACGATACGCTATTATGAACGCATTGGGGTTTTGCCGAAGCCTGCTCGCCAATCGAACGGGCGGCGCACCTATAGTCCCGCCGACGCAGTGCGCTTAGGCTTCATCCGCCATGCCCGCGACCTTGGCTTTGACCTGACGAGTGTTCGAGTGTTGCTGGCCTTACAGGAACAGCCTGAGGTATCGTGCGACGATGCGAGCCTGATTGCACAGGACCAGCTTGAGGCGGTTGAAAGCCGGATTGCCCGTCTTCTCAAATTGCGTGATGAGTTGCGTCGTATGATCAGTGAGTGTGGCCGTGGCCGCGTGGCCGAATGCCGCGTGATTGAGGCTCTGACGACTCCCGCCAAGGGCACTTTAAGCTTGCACGTAGCAAGTAGCAGGCAACCGCAACGCTCGCCTGCCTTGCCCGAGTAACTGTCGCGGAAATCCTAAAACCTGCAACAGATCGGCCGCCCCTGGAAAATCAGGAGTTTTCGTGTCGCATGTTTTTGTCGCAAGTGGTAGGTCTCGTGCGACATAACTTGCGACAGGAATCCCGCCGCATGATGATCGGCTATGCCCGCGTTTCCACTCAGGGCCAGGACCTCGACCAGCAGCGCGCGGCGCTGGGCGCGGTCGGCTGCGTTCGCCTCTTTGAGGAAAAGGTTTCCGGGGCGAAGCGCGATCGGTCCGAGCTGGTGAAGCTGCTCGACCATTTGCGCCCTGGCGACGTGGTGACGGTCACGAGGCTAGACCGGCTTGCCCGATCGACGCGCGACCTTCTCGACATTGCCGAGCAGATCAAGGAGGCCGAGGCCGGCTTGCGATCCCTGGCCGAGCCATGGGCCGACACGACGACGCCGGCCGGCCGCATGGTGTTGACCGTGTTCGCCGGCATTGCAGATTTCGAGCGATCCTTGATCGCGGAGCGCACGAGCGCCGGCCGGATCGCGGCCAAGGCGCGCGGGGTGCGGTTCGGTCCCTCCCCTGCCCTATCGGCCGATCAGGTCGCGCATGCGCGCCAGCTCATCGCCCAGGACAAGCCCGTGGCTGAGGTCGCGCGGCTCCTGAAGGTGCATCGCGCGACCCTCTATCTGTAGCGGCTTGCCAACATAAGCGCCTCTGCTCGCAAACATCGGCATTTTCTGCTCGAATTATCTGACAATGGAGCGGGCGTCGTGCTCACGCTCTTTGCCAATGTGCTCGCAAACATCCGGGTCTGCTTGCAAACATCCCCCACGTGCTCAGATTAATTGCCAGCGACGGCATGGTCAAACCGGGACGCCTGCCTGTCGTAGTTGCTCGGTCAGCTGACGGGAATATTCGGGATCAAGGGTGCCCGCCAGGAAGGCGCGGATAT
>NZ_LBHV01000022.1 GCF_001005825.1 Rhizobium sp. LC145 | reverse complement strand
GCGCCCTGCTGCATACACCTGCGATCCCACCCAATTAGTCGGTGCAGACGTGAGCACTGTCCATGCTTATTACCTAAAAGCTCTTGATGAGAACCGAACTGGCGACCCTGCTATTCTGACATCGTTTTGCCGTTGAAGGGTACCGCGGTGACGAGCCTCGGATAATCCCGGCAGTAGTCGCTCCATCAAAACCAGACCATCACTGGCACCAGTGGGCCGCGGCCTTACCCGCTCGAGCGCGTCTGCGAGAACCTCAAACCCGCGGACCGTTCTGACTGTAGGATCCATGAACTGAACCTTCATCTCGACGATTCGCCCCTGCCGCACCGCGTCCATTACGCTCGCCACCGGATCCTTCGCAAGGAAACCGCGCTTTACAGCAATATCATCGCCCTCAAAACGGCGCCTCGTCATATCGCCCGCGACAATCAGGGTCGGGTTCGCCTTAGCGACGGTTTCCCAACCGGCAGTTGGCCATTCCTCATTGCTGTCGACCACGTTCTGAATACCAAGTTCCGACATCAGATAGGCCGGAACACCGCCTTGACCCGCCAGATAAGGGTCTGCATTGAGCTTGGCGCTGGAATACCAAAAGACAGCGGAAACATCACCCTTCAGTGCCGCAATTCGGGCTGTCGCCGCCTTCTCGCGGGCCTTCATCTCTGAGATGACTTGTTCTCCCCGCGCGGAAACGTTGAAGATACGCGCAATCTACTCGATTTCTTGGTAGACCAAGTTCATCGTGAACTTCCGCAGTTCGGTCCCATCCGCCTTCCTAGCCTTCAAGTGGCAATCGGCGGGTGCTGTGTAGACCGGGATGTCCAGTTCCTCAAACTGTTCGACCGTGGCCACCACGCCTTGCGGACCGATCTGCCACTGGAACTGCGTCGAAACGAAATCCGGCTTCGTCGCCAAGATTCCTTCGAAACTCGGATAAAGCTCGGCAATGCGCGGAACGCGGGCATCCACCTCCTCGAAGCCTTCAAGCACGGGGCCAACCCAGAGTGCTGAACCGACAACCTTGTCCCCGAGACCCAAAAGATAAAAAAACTCCGCCGAGTTTTGGCCATCGGCAACCGCCCGCGACGGCGCCTTGTCGAATATCAGTGTCCGGCCGCAATTTTTGATCGACAAAGGATAGTGGGTCTCCTGGGCGGCGCCCTGCTGTGCGCTACAGAAGAATACGGCGGAAGCGGCAAGGGCCACTAAAACGAGTGCACTGGCTTTGTTCAAGACGAGGCTCCTGACAGGCGGTTGAGATGCGGACCTGCGGTTGCGCCATCTGGACGGGACGCAGTCAGCACGAAGCGGCGATAGAACAGCGTCCGTAACCGGTTCCTGAGATTGGCGTTGCGGCGTTGCGCGATTGTGATCGGCCGATGGGAAGGAAAGCGGATATCCGCAAAGCCGGCGGCTGCAACATGAGGCTTCAGGCCTTCGACGGTGAGCCCGGCGCTGAATGGTAGACGGGTCATGATATCTGCGTGCTTCTCGCTCATGGCCCCATCGTAATAGGGATCGTGCTCAATGAAGCCCTCGATCACGCGGACAGCGAGGCTCGCGATCCGCCCGAAGAGCGTCGGCTTGGTCCAGTCACCGTCGAAGACGAGCAGCTTACCACCTGGTTTCAGCACGCGGAACCAGTCGGCGCGCGCCTGTTCCGGCTTCGTCAGTGTCCAGACCAGATGACGGCAGATCACCGCATCGTAGGTCTCGTCTGGTTCCATCGTCCGCTCGGCATCCGCAAGACCGAACCGAACTCGGATTGCCAGCATGCTTTGTTCGGGCGACGCCAAGCATATCCTCGGAGAAATCGAGTGCCGTCATCTCATGACCGACGAGAGCAGGACATTCGTCACTTCTCCCGTGCCGCAGGCAAGTTCCAGTACCCTTCGAGGCTCGGGCCCGATCGCGTAGCGCACGGCTGCCGCCCAGGCATCCATTTCCGGGCCCGGCGGGATGCGGTGCCCGAACGCCGCCGTTGAGTATACGACGTGATATTTCGAGACCTTTGCTGGGAAACTGGTACAGATCCCAGCTACATCTTTCGTGTTACACGGCCCATAACCCATGAGATCTTCCATCAGTTTTGGCGAACGCATTGTGCTCTACGCCCTTCTGACCTCGCTGACCTCGCTCAGCATCGACGCCCTCCTACCGGGGCTACGTCAGATTGGAGAAGAGGTCGGCGTCGCACCGCCACTATCCACGCAACACATCATATCGTTCTTTATTTTCGGCATGGCGTTCGGAGAACTGCTCCTGGGGCCGCTGTCCGATGCGATGGGGCGCAAGAAAGCGCTCGTCCTCGGCCTTGGCGTCTATGTCGCCGGCACCATCACTGCCATGCTGGCAGGGTCTCTCGAGATGGTGATCCTTGGCCGGTTCCTTCAGGGCGTAGGTGTGTCCGGGCCGAAGATCGCAACGCGCGCCATGATCCGCGATCAGTTCGAGGGCGATGCGATGGCCCGCGTTATGTCCTTCATGTTCACACTCTTCATTCTCGTGCCGATGCTGGCCCCCGCCCTGGCACAGGGCCTGATCTCTCTCGGCGGGTGGCGGAGCGTCTTTGCCATCTATCTCGTGATGGCCGGACTGCTCGGCCTTTGGCTCATGACGCGACATCCGGAAACTCTGCCAGATGACAAACGGATAGCCTTTCGTCCGAAACTCCTGTTCCACAACGTCAGGCGCATCCTGTCGAATCGCCGTGTCACCTTGCTGATCATCGCAACAGGGTTCGTCTTCGGCGCGCAACTCCTCTACCTGAGCACGGCTGCCGATCTGTTTTTCGACGCCTATCAGATCGATGAAACCTTCCCCGCATATTTTGCCATCCTGGCTGCAGGAATAGGGCTAGCATCGTTTCTCAATGCCAAGTTCGTGCAGCGGTTCGGCATGGACGCCATGGCGCGCGCCGCCTTCATTGGCTTGACATCGGTTGGTCTTGCTATGCTGCTCCTATCGCTAGCTTGGGATGGTCGATTGCCGCTCATCGCTCTGATGGTGTGCGGGTTCTCGGCTTTCTTTTGCATCGGGATACTGTTCGGTAATCTCAACGCCATGGCGATGCGCTCTCTCGGCAAGGTCGCTGGCCTTGGGGCATCGCTGATCGCATCGGGGTCAAGCTTGGTCGCAACCCTCTACGCTATTGGCATCGGGAGATTCTATGACGGGTCAGTTGTGAACCTGGCAGTCGGTTTCCTTGTCGCTGGCGCCAGTTCCCTCATATTGGCGGAACTGGCAATACGGAGTGACGCTTCGCCAGTCGAACAAGCTCAATAAGTAGAAGCAAAAGTCACATTGATCTGCGCCAAACATTGGCGGCAGGCGGACCTGCTGGATCAGCGCTTCATGCAAAGTGCCGATCCGGCAGCGCCCGCCAGTAGGGCGATACCTGCCCACGACAACCCACCTGCTCCTGCGGTTTCGAGAATAACACCGCCCATGACGGCTCCGCCAAAAATGGCGATGTTCCATGCCGTGACGATCATTGCCTGGGCCACGTCGGCCGCAGGACCGGCAGCATGGGCTGATGCGGTCTGAAAGAGCGTCGCCGACCCGCCAAAAGCCAGTCCCCAGATAAGTGCGGCCCCGTAGATCGCCAACGGCGCTTCGGTCGTCACCGCAAGTATCAAGACCTCCACAAGAAACAGGCCGATGCCGGTGAAGGTCAATGGTCGCAGCCATTTGTCGATCAACACGCCCGTCAGACCGATACTGACAAGTGCGGAAACCCCGAAAACAAGAAGGACACTGTCGATCTGGCCCGTCATGCGCTGGCCGGCCAGAAGTGTCGCGATATAGGTATAGAGGAGGTTGTGGGCCAGGACGAAACAGAGCGTCACCGCCAGCACTGGGCGTACGCCCGGAACCACAAAGACCTGGGCCAAGGAAGGGCGTTGCGTTTCAGGCTCGCCCGCGAAATCCGGGACCTTTGCGATGATCCAGCCGACCAGCAGCAACGCGATCCCGCTCAGCAATCCGAAGGTCAGTCGCCAACCGGCGAGGTTGCCGATAAATGCGCCGGCCGGGATGCCGATGGAGAGTGCCAACGGCGTCCCCGCCATCGCAATAGCCATGGCCCGGCCAGCAACGCCCACAGCAGACCGGCCGACACGCCGCCAACGAATCGTGCCGCCATCGCGACGATAAAACTCGCAGTCAGGGCCGTAATCAGATTGGCGATAGCGAAACCGATGATGGCACCGAGCAGGAGCGGCCGCCTGCGCCAGCTTCGCATTGCCGCCGTCAGTGGGATCGCTGCAAGCAGCGACCCGAGTGCATAGATACTGATCCATTGTCCCGCCATGGCCTCGCTCACGTCAAGCGATGCCCCGATCTGCGGGAGCAAACCGGCAGGCAGGGCCTCCGTCAGAATGGTAACGAAACCGGCAATCGCCAGTGCGCATAGCCCCGCTACCGGCAGCCGTTCGACCCGGCGCATCACGCTGAGGCCTTCGGCAGCACCAGGTCGCCAACGGTGTAGGTGTGAAACTCGCTCGACGAGACGGTGTCGAGCTTACGGAATTTTTCGAGGAACACCGGATCGGAAAAGAAAATCTCGACGTCGCCGGGGTCTGAGATCGCCTCGATGTTCACGACCGTCAGTCCATCGGTGCTCTTTGCAAGGTTGCTCCACAAAAAGCCAGGCTTCCGCTCGGCGACATAGTGGACGACATCCTGGATGAGCCGAAAGGCTTCCTCCTGCTTGCCAGGATGAACGTGGATCACGTTGACGATGAATGTCGTTGGGGCGGGCTGGGTCGTGAACGAGGGGATCATAATCGTCTCCTTGGTTGCGGAAGGCCAAGGGATAGCGGACGGCCTGTTGCGGAAAAACAGGCTGGTATTCCGGTGACTACGGAATAAATTTCCTGTAGTAGTCTGCGCATGGACAAACTCACAGCGTTCGACGCCTTCGTGCAATCGGCTGAAACCGGCAGCTTCGTGGCGGCTGGCCGCAAGCTCGGCCTTTCCGCCTCTGCGGTTGGCAAGGCGGTGGTGCGCCTTGAGCAACAGCTGGACGTGCGCCTGTTCCATCGCAACACGCGCAATATGACGCTGACCGAAGAGGGGCGGCTGTTCCTCGAACGCTGCCGCCGCATCTTCGAGGAGGTCGAGGCGGCGGAAGCCGAGCTTGCTCGCTCCAAACGAACGCCGAGAGGGCGGCTGCGCGTCAGTCTGCCGCTGGTCGGCATGCTGCTGACACCGGTAATGGCCAAGTTCATGCGCGCCTGGCCAGAGGTGCAGCTCGACCTGGATTTCAGCGATAGGCTGGTGGACGTTGTGGAGGAAGGGTTCGATGCGGTCATTCGCACCGGGCAACCCTCGGACAGCCGGTTGATGAGCCGCAATGTTGGAAGGTTTAAACTGAGAATTGTCGCCTCACCCGAATATCTGGCGAGATGCGGCGTGCCGGAAACTCCTGACGATCTGGCGCATCACCAGTGTCTTCACCAACGTTCGCCCAGCATCGGCAAGATCCGACCCTGGCCGTTTGCTCGCGGGGAACGGCAGGCGAAGATTGTCTTGCCCGAACGGATGAGCGCGACGGCGGTCGATCCTCTGATCGCGTTGGCGATCGAGGGGCTGGGCATTGCCTGTCTGCCGCCCTTTGCGATCCGTAGCGAGATCGCTGACGGACGTCTCGTGTCCATCCTGGACGAGTGGGTTGCCGAGACCGATCAGTTCAACGTGCTCTGGCCGGCCAGCCGCCAGATCACGCCCAAACTGAGGGTGTTTATCGACTTCATGGCCGAGCATCTGCAGCCGCAATAGGTGCGGCAGCGCGTGGCAGTAGCCGAAGATCAAGCTCTGGAACCAGTCCTCCCGGACCCCAGCCACGCCACACCGTTCCCGCAATACAGTGCGGCGCACGTGTCGGTCCCTCGCCTGTTCTAACGAGCAATTGCGCACGCCACAAACGGGACTGCGGCTTCCCATTCCAGCGCCGCCGCGACCGAAGGACGAACCTCAAGCCCCACATGTAGGCTGCGACTTCCGGCCAGCGGTCAAGTTCGATGTCGGAGCCCCTCATCCATCCGAGGGCTGAACGCACTAGAACGATCGATGGGATTGCCCCGAAGCAATTATTTTATGCCGTCCCGCTAAGAACAGTATAACCGCCAGAAACTGGATCGCCACCGCCAGAATGAAAACAGCGGGGTTGGAGACCGTCCTGGCAATGCCAAACAGCGCGGGCGCGAGGGCATAGGTCGCCTGGCTCAGAGCAACGATCAGCGGCACCACGCGGGAGACATCGGCTTTGTTGAACTCCACTTGGGCGATGAGAGGCGGGAGCGACGTGGCGTTGCCGATGCCAAGGCCAAAAAGCAGGACCCCGAGAACCATCGCGGCGGCGTTTTCTCCGCCCGTCGTCAAAAGCATCAGGGTGCCGATGATCTGAACGCCATAGCTTGCAGACGCGATCAGACGGCGATCCGCCGAAACCGGCATCAGCCAGCCGATGCCGGTGCGGCCCACGATTGCCGCAACGGTAGCCCCTCCCATCAGCAGGCCCGCCGCCTGTGATCCGAAGACCGGAACCATGATCGAAAACAGATGGGCCAGCAGTCCGATCTGTGCAAACAATCCGGCAGCCATACCCGCCGCCAGCGTCAGGAAGCGGCGGTCGCGCCACAGCGAAACGCCTACCGTCGGCGCAGCGAGGGACGGAGTCGTCGGGGGCACTCCGTAGCCTAGCCATGCTCCGTCTGGAAATTGCCCGAGACCATCGGGAGATTTGGAAAATACCACAACAGACAAGACGGCCACGGTGATGACCATGGAAATCCCGACGATGACGGCTGCCTGTGCAAACCCGCTTGAGGCGATGAGCATGACCCACAGGGGCGAGAATATCACACCGCCCACACTTGCTCCGTTGTACGCCATGGACAGTGCCGCCGGGCGGGCCCGGACAAACCAGGGCGCGACAATGGCATTCACTGCCGCAGCGCCCATCGCAACCCAGCCTGTTCCGCTCAAGAGAGCGGCGGCGAACAGCTGCCACGGCCGATCGGCCACAGACCAACCGACGACGCCGATTGCGAGAAGTACCGCGCCCGTGACTGTGATCGCGGGAACGCCCGCAAGCCGATACAGTCGCGGAAGGTTCGCCACGACGACCGCACCGACCAGAAAGTGCAGCGTTACGGCACTCGAGACGAGCGCGACGGACCATCCCGTTCGCTGGACCACCATTTGCAGGTAGATCGGTGGTCCGTAAAAACCGACACCCCAACCAAAGACTGCCAGCACAAAGGTCGCGGCGACCACATGCCAGCCGAAAAAGGGTATTGTCCTGGATGGCTGGTGAGATGTCATGACCTGGGCTCCGATGGCGACGGGCTCTTATGGCAGCTTCGCGCAAGCAAAGCTTCGGTCACGATCGAAGTGTGTCGTTTGGCAACTCTTGGGGCAAGTCGCTACCACGCTGCACGCCAGATCAGGCTTAACGTCGCCGGTTGCGAGTTGTGCCCGAAGCCTGAGGGGCCCGGCACCCGCCGGTCAGCGTCGGCCGCTGTATCCCGGGGGGCTATAGAACGAGCTCTTCGCCTTGAGAGGATTCGGACTCACGTCCCTTTGCCTCTAATTCCAATTGATTTGGTCATCGAAAGGGTTAACCTGGATCGCCCCGGAATATCTAATCCCGACGATGGGTCTGCCCCAATCGCCTCTCGATGCCTAATCTATCTGCTCATTCTGGCAGTTAGCTCGCGCCAGCCGAAGTTAGTGCATCCCGTCCCTCAGTCTGACGCTCGCGGACCTCCACCAGGTCGCGCTCCAAAAAGTAGTTCAGGAAAGTCCGAATAACGGCAACCACGGCGATCTTCCCGACTGCTTGCCAATCCGTGGTAATCGACGTCTCTATGATGTCCGCCGCGAGCTGAAAGGTTAGTGCCGCGACTAACCAACGAGCATAGCTCAACCAGATGTCGCGCCTTTCGTGACCGGAACGAGTGAGAAGCAATACCACAAGGCCTCGCAAGAACGCCTGCACCGTCCCAGCCACCACGATGATCAGCGCCATCCAGTTGATTAGAAGAATCGCAGTCTCTGTTGAGATGACCAGCCAATCTCTCATCTCCGAACGTCTCCCGGACCGCCGCCAGACCGGATGTTACTTGGAGCGAAGCCACCTTGCCTATGAGGCGCCGGCAAAGGAGCTTGATGGCTGATCTCGATCAGTACTGACGACGCATTGCCCAAAGCGGTCATCCTATTACCTCTCACTCGAAGATAGAAAATGGTGCGGCGAAGCATGTTTCAACACCCTTCGCCGCACCTACATGTGAAGGCTCCAGATCTTCCCATCTTCATTGTTAAGATAGAGGCTGGTTGCCGCGGAGCCAACTTTCTGCGTCGGCGTCAGTTATTGGCTGTTCTGGCCGCCTCCATCCTCGCCATCGCTGTTTCAAGCGCCTTGTGCAGGCTTAGAGTATCAGCGCCCTGGCGAGGCGGATAATCCTTCAAAGTCTTAAGGTGCGCGCCAATAAAAGATTGCGCGGCCGTGGGAGCCCACATTTTTTGCGCAAAGAACTTTCTTCCGGCATAGCCCCACTCGTGAGATTCAGGATCCATCTTCTCCATAGGATCCATTAGCAAATTGAACAGGTAAGGGACGCTCGGATAGTATTTTTCGTTAAACCAACTGCCTTCGCGTTTTACACCGATATGCATCTTCCAGGCATCTACGCGCACAGCCATGAGGTCCGTTTCGTCATAGTAGAAGAACTCTCGCCTGCCCGACTTTGGCGAAGATCCGGTCCAGTGATCAAGGTTGTTGTAGCCGTCGAGATGAACCTTGTAGGTGCTGCCATTCATCTCGTACCCACTCAGCAGCTTTTCCTTTAGATCGGGTAAGCCGGCGGCCGCCGCGAGGGTGGCGAAAAGGTCTTCGTGAGTTTGAATTCCGTTGGAAATGGAATGAGGTGGGATCTTAGCAGGCCAGCGAGCCACGCAAGGTACACGAAGTCCGCCTTCCCATGTGGTTCCCTTCTCGCCGCGGAAGGGCGCGTAGCCTCCGTCAGGCCACAACAAGAGCTCGTTTCCGTTGTCCGTCGTGTAGATCACGATCGTATTGTCCGCGACGCCAAGCTCTTCAAGCTTGTTCAGAAGCATGCCAATCTGTTCGTCGTGCTCCAGCATCTTCGCACGAACGAGATCTTCTTCGGCGCGCCCCTCATCCACCGCCATCTGAACGTACTTGCTCTGCGGGTGCGACCAGATGTGGATGGCAGTTGTATTGAACCAGCAGAAGAACGGAGCGTCCTCCTTGGCGGTACGATCCAACCAGTTAAGAGTATGATCGACTACCTCCGAGTCAAAGGTTTCCATACGCTTGCGCGTCAGTTTGCCGGTGTTTTCGATCTTTTGTTTGCCTACGCGGCCGAACACAGGGTCATCGGTCGGATCGTCCACGTCGGTCGCCCACGCATGCAAGACCCCGCGCGGACCGTATTTCGCCAGGTATTCCGGGTTCTTCTGGCCAGGATAGTCGAGTTCTTCCGGCTCCTCTTCCGCGTTCAGGTGATACAGGTTGCCGAACCATTCGTCGAAACCGTGCATCGTCGGCAGGAATTCGTTACGGTCACCCAAGTGATTTTTGCCGAATTGACCAGTTGCATAACCTTGTGATTTGAGCACCTCGGCGAGCGTCGGATCCTCCTTCTGGATACCACGGGTGGACCCCGGAATCCCGATCGTTGTCATACCAGTTCGTACTGGGATCTGGCCCGTGATGAAGGCTGCCCGACCTGCAGTGCAGCTTGCTTGTCCATAATGATCGGTGAAGACAATGCCCTCCCGCCCGATCCGATCTATGTTGGGCGTATGGCCCATCATGCCGTTCGCATAGACGCCTATATTCCACATTCCGATATCATCTCCGAAAATCACCAGAATGTTAGGCTTGTCTGATTTGGCCATGTCGCTATCTCCTTGTTAGCTGTGTGTGATTCTTCGGAATTGTCTTGTTAGTTTGCCTGTATGCTTGAGACGATCAGCCGAATGGTCCCGCTCGAAACAGCATGCTGCCGGCGACGATCAGACCAATCATCAAAAGCAAGACCGCCGTGATCAAAGTCATCGAAGGTGGAAACTTGCTCTCAGCGTGGAGAAGGTTCGCCTCGTGCATGGCCTGACGCTCATGTCTCAAACCTGCCATGAATTGCACATGATAGATGATACCCACGACGAGCATGACAGTGCCCAGAAGGACTAATGTCATGCCGAAGTTTCGCGGCGCTGCTCCGTGGGTAATTGTGCCGGAGTCACGCATTTTCTCGAAGAACTGGAAGATGGTGAAACCGAAGGAGATCAGCGAGAGCGATGTACGCATCACAGACATCAACGTTCGGTCCGCGCTCATTCGGGTGCGCTGGAACGACATGCCCGTTCGCCGCGAAGACAGCTCTACCGATTTGTCCTCAGAGATAAATTTCTCCACGATCAGCTCCTCTTCCCACTGGTACGGATCGATCGGCGGGCGAAATGTTGGATGAGCCAACGGAAGACGAAATACGGTATGAGCGCGAGCAGCACCGCCATGATAACCGCCTCAGCCGGGTAGAACTGATCGAACTCCCTCAGCTGATAGATGACATCCATGATGATGCCGAGGAACAAGACCCTGGCGGTGGAGAACAGCCCCTGCCGCAGTCGCCCTCGCTGAACGGTGCGATCGAGCGGCTTGGTCCAGAAGAATGAGGAATGACCTTGTCGCGCGTCGGCTATGCCATCAGGAACAGAAGCAATGAACGCCATCGCAGGCTGGAGGAGGAAGCGAAAGCTCATCGGACCGTAAATCCGACCGAATATGTCTGACCAGAAGCGTTGCTGAACCTGCAGAGACAGACCGTGAAGCAAGATGCCGATCAGCAACAAGACGACGGCGGTGACAACCACGACGTAGGTTAGCCCGACCTGAAATCGCGAAGGTTCGTTCTTGTTCATACAAAACCCCCTTAAGGACGGGCGCCACGGCCATTCAATTTCTTGCGCCCCTTGCGGACGTCCAGCACGGTTGCAGTGCCTGCCTCGTTCTTCGTGAACAGGAGTGCCGTAAGCGCGCCCAAGCCACTGGCTCTGGAAAGCCATCTCGGACACGTAGCCCTTCTGCTCAAGTACGTTACGGTAAATCCGTTACGGTAAATTCTGGCAGCGTGCCGCTACTGCCGGCTTTTTTGCGCGTCAGCCTTGCTTGGCATCTTGAGTGCCGCTCCAGCCTTCCGCAGACCATCCTCGATAGAGTCCACCAAGCTTGGGTCAAGCCGGAGCACGGCGATCCGCGCTCGGAATGCGCTCTCGAAGTCCGGAAATTCCCTGCGGAGATCCAACAGTCGCCGCGCGAGCTGGGGAGACGCAAGTTGCCCATGAGCTGCAACCTTCAGCATG
This sequence comes from Rhizobium sp. LC145, assembly GCF_001005825.1. Taxonomy (GTDB): domain Bacteria; phylum Pseudomonadota; class Alphaproteobacteria; order Rhizobiales; family Rhizobiaceae; genus Neorhizobium. Next base: position 16,748 of record NZ_LBHV01000022.1, on the reverse strand, counting down.
CTCCCGACCTCTCCTGCATGAAGCCGATCGGCTTGGCTCGTCGCTTCTATCCAGTTACGTCTCCTGTATGCGTCAAGCGCCTGCACCAGAACCACCTCGCCCGGCACGACATCCGGGATGCGACCAGCTTCTGTCGCCATGCCAACCGCAGCATCCCAACTGCCGGCGGCAAAGAGGATGGTGGCCAAGGCAGCCGTGACGTCGGGATTGTAGGGGTTCAGTGAACGTGCGCGGTTCGCCGAAGTCAAAGCTCTGGCGACTTCCCCTCTTGCAGCCAGTGCCCGGGCCAGCGATATATGGGCGCGATCCGATCTCGGATCGGCAGCCAAGGCTTCTTTTGCCAGCCCAATGGCTCTTCCAATCGAATGCTCATCCGAGCTCATCGCAAGTATCCCAGCAAGCGCGGCTGCGGCATCCGCATGCTTCGGGTTTAGCGCCAACGTTTTTTCAAGACATTCGGAGGCGCGATCAATTTCGTGTAGATCGCCATCATCAAGAGCTCCTTCCGCTCGAAGTACGCAGATGTTCCCCAACGCGTGATCGGGAGCCGCTCGTAGCTCGAAATGGTTGATTATACCTCTAGCCGCTGCCAGCTTGCCAGCCAGCGCGGATGCGAGGTCTAGTCTAGCTGCACCACGATCGTTTTCAAGAATTTCGGTCGTCTCGACACCTGCCGCCAGGTGGTGCCCGGACCTCATGTCGATAAACTGCCACCGCATGCTCCCGTTGGTCATCGTCGCTTGAAACGCGACTTTCAACCGATATGTTACCGTGGACGGCGTAGCACTTGGTGGCTCGGTTACGACTGTCAGGTTCCGAAACCGAGTCAGCGTAGCGAGCAAAATTTCCTCTGCCAGACTGGCCTCGTCATGATATTCCGGATCGCCTGCATCAACTGATATGAAAACTATAGGAGGGTCAGTAACGGGAGGACGGCTGTACATCCAAGCCGCCGCCACCACGCCAGCACTTAAACAAAGCGCTAAAACGATGGTGGGGAGAACTCGCCATGGGCGTCTCACGGCACTCTTTGATGCTGTATAAGGAGCTATGTCGTCTGTCGGGCGATTATCTTGCTTGTGCGCTGTATCATCCCGGGTTGTGGAGAACGACCCTTTCTCAAACCCCTTTCTGGTAAATATGCTGACGTATCGCCCTCGAGGCACTTCGATCCTCGTCCCCGGGCTTTGACCATACGCCTCGTAGTAGTTCTCAAGGGAAGAGCGCAGTCTGCCTATTTCTATGCGAACGATGGGATCGACCGCGGAGTCGAAGCTCGATGTTCTTCCAAGGACATCGACGGCAATTGCAAAGGCTTTCGTTCCAGCCTCACAGCCAGCGAATTTACGCTCGGCAAGATAAACTAGAATGGCTTTTTGTCGGTCGGTCGCATGAAACCTCCCGTCGGAGAGCAACCTGGTCAGTTCGCGCTTCGCCTCGGCGACGGATACGTCCTGGGTATCGGTGTCATACTCCTCGATACTCATGACGCAGCACCCCGTTTTGTTGGATTGTGCAGAAAGCAGCCCAGGTCGTCATCGTAATTTAGAAACTTGCAGATCGAACTCGCCCGTCCGCGATGGTGGGCTCAAGCCCAAACAATCGTTCAGCGATGGGCCACCTCGACAGCGTTTTTCATGGCACAACCAGATGCGACCGCATTACTTAGATTTGGCGGTGGCCAGAGTGTCCGGTTACCGGATCAGTACGCCAAGATCTTTGCTCAGTCTATTGTACTTTGGGGAAGCATGACGGGGCCGTCTGCGCTGCCAGACGAACAAATCCTCTCAATCACCGCCTTGCTGCTCCCCTTAACCTTCTAAATCGGGCTTTCCAGGCACGAAAGGAAGACTGTTGATCGCACCAATCAGCAGGTCAGCTCGAAACGGCTTTTGGAGATAAGCAACGCAACCGGCTTTAACCGCTTCGGATTGCAACGTCTCGTCGTCGGAAGCTGTGATGAAGATAACCGGGGGACTGCCCCCTTTCTGTTTTAGGTATTGCCACAGCTCAATGCCCGACATGCCGCCAAGATGGATGTCGAGAACGATGCAGCGGATCACAGTGGTCTTTGCAGATTGGAGGAAATCCTCTGCGGAGGCGTAACTCGCTATCGAAAAGCCGTTCGCGCCCAGTAGTCGCTCCATGCTCCGACGCATGCTTCGATCATCATCGACTACAGCCACGATGCCAGATGAGGTTTCCAAAAGTACGCCTTTCCAGAGCCAATACGACGGCGCACCTGACGTCTCGGCCCATGCTATCGCGCGGCCATAGGCCCGCCTATTGTCCTTTAGTGAAGATATCGCCGTCAGCTTGCCGGTGGATCGTCTACAGCATTGACAAGGCCAAGCCGCTCCACGACAGAAACGATTTCCGCAAGCGATCGGACGCCAAACTTCTCCATGATATTGTGTCGATGAGCCTTGATCGTCCGCTCCGACAATCCCAACGCATAGGCAATTTGCTTATTGAGTTTGCCGTGGACTAGAAAGCGTAGGACCTCAAACTCGCGTGGCGAAAGAGCGTCGAGACGGCTGCGGGCTGAATTGATCCGTTCCCGCTCGTCACGACTTGTTTTTGCACGAAGCAGTGCCCGACCGATGGCAGGCAGCAACGCCTCCCTTTTTACCGGCTTTTCCAAAAAATCGTCGGCGCCGGCTTTGATTGCCTGGACACTTGCTCGTATGTCCCCGTGCCCGGTTAGGAACACTATTGGAAAGTTAGGAGCTTGTTCCGCGAGAGTTTCCTGCAATTCCAGCCCGTTCAGCCCAGGCATGTCGAGGTCAAGCAAGATGCAGCCTATCTCCGTAGCCAGAGGGAGATGCGCAAGCAGCTCCTGCCCCGACGCATAAAGCTGTATATTAAATCCTGACACAGAGAGAAGCCGGCCAACTGCTATTCTGAAGGAACGATCGTCGTCCACGATGTGAACGGTCGAGTACATGGTGGTCATCCTTTTTCCGCCAAAGGAAGCTTAACACGAAAGACAGCCCCACCTTCACACCGATTGGCCGCGCAGATCTCGCCACCGTAGGTATGAACGATGGTTCGGGCGATGGAAAGTCCAAGGCCTGTTCCTGCGACCTTCGTTGTATAGAATGGATCGAAGATCACGCTTAGCAAATTTTCAGGAATGCCATGACCAGAATCCGAGATTGACAGCTCCGCCTTAGAATCCTTTGTCAATCGAGTCTCAAGCATCAGCTTCCTCTGCATCCCCCGCCTACTATGCATTGCGTCCATGGCGTTCATCGCGATATTTAGAATGACCTGCTGAATGTGCACCTTGTCAGCTCGTATGGGCAAAGCGCCGTCAGCCGGATTAGAAGTTACGGAGATGCCCCTGCGCGATGCTTCTCCCTGCAGAATTTTAATGGAGATCGTGGTTAGTTCATTCAAGTCGAACCGCTGCCAGTCGATCTCGGCTCGTTTTTTTAGGAGACCTCTCATCCGTAAAATTATGTCATGTGCACGCTGATCATCATCCTGTATGTCTATCAAGATTTGCTCGATTAGCTTCAGGTCTGGATGAGATGACCGCAATAGGCTTGAGGCGGCCTCCGCGTTGCTGCGAATAGCGCCGAGAGGCTGGTTCAGTTCGTGGGCTATGGAAGCCGAAAGCGCGCCTGCAGTTGCTGATTGATTGAGGTGTATGACCTCGAGCAACCTACTTCTGGATTGCTTCTCCGCCAAGCGGCGGCGGCGTCGCTCTACCAACAGCACTGCGATCGCGATGCTCTGCGTCGCAACAATAGCAAGAGTTACTAGAGCAGAAATCCAATACTGTTCCAAGAAGGTTGGCTGTCTGAACATCTGGACGGTGCCTGGTGGCAGCCTTTTTTCGGACAATCCCCATCGCTCAAGTTGCCTCGCATCGACCATATCGACATGCGGTGCATCGACGTGATCGACCGGCTTGCCGCCAAGAACATCCAGGCTAAGGTCAGCCACCTTAGACCCTAGCGACTCGAAAGTAACGACGTTGCCGCCGACGATCCCAGAGTCGATATAGGTGGCGTACGGGCCATAGATTGGAGCTGTCGCATCGGCTGCGATTTGTTTGACTGCGTCGCGCGGGATGAAATTACGGCCGCTCCTGTCTTTGAATATGGTTAGTACCAAAACAATGCTGTCGGGAGGGAACGCTGCCGCGGCCGCTGCAAATTCGGCGATAGTTAGGTTCTCCAAATATGTTGTTTTGTAGTTCTTTGCGAAACTCGCTAGACCGGCTCTTGCGGTATCGAGCCACCAACGGTCGAAGTCTGATGATCCCCCAATTATAAAAAGATGATGCGCATCCGGCTGCAGATGTTGCGCCATTTGAGCCGTTTTCAGAATGTCGAACTCGGTGAACACGCCAAGAACATCGTCTGGCAGGTTGATCCTTAGAGCCGTTGTTCTGTTGAAACCCGCAACTATGATCCGCGCGTTTTTCGCCAGCAATGTCCGATGCGTTGCGATGAACTTGGCAGACTGTTCGCCCAGTGCAATAACGATGTCAGGTTGACGATTGGAATATTTCTCAGCGAGGAACTGCGCCATATGGTCGACGTGGTGAACTTCGGGAAACCGGGCAAGATCAAGAAATTCAGAGAACAGATCGATCTTGCCGCCCGTGGCTTCGAGAAGTCGGGCTCTAACCGCTTCACCCGCAACAGTTGTTGCTGCAACACGTTCGTCATAGGGGTAAAGCACAAGCACGCGGGGAACGCGTTCAACAAATTCGGATGCCTCAGCGGCCGTAATAGCAGATGTAAAAAGAGCGCAGACGACCGTGAGCCATCGCGACCGCCTAATCCAGTCTCGCAGAACTCCCATTGCGCGCCCCCGACGAGGTGGCGAAGCCTATCTGAGCGGTGCTCGGAATACAACCGGATATGCCAGTAACAAAACTGCCCAAAAGTACAATATCCAAGCTGGTCATCATCGACTAGCCTGCCAAAAGGAAGGCTAAAATTGTGACTACCTTTGGCAGGTTGAAGCCAATGAATCAAGGGGCGTCCGTGTGAGCATCGCTTTTGATCGTTTGGGGCCAGCCGCCTTCATATTGAAGCAGGCTTGCCGGCGCCCGAACTTTTTCAAAAGCCTCATTACAGAGCGGAAATGCTGGCACAGAAGCTTTCCGTCACTCCGCACGACGCGTATCTCGGCGCTTTTGGCGTCGCTTGCTATAGCGCCCGGTTGCGGGGGCCACCCCAAAAACGTGCTGACGCCCGTTGCTGACACAACGCCAAAGTCCAGCAGGGTCACCATGCTTGTAGCAACGACCCGAGGGCGATCGCAGCATGCAGGAGAGATGTTTACAGGAGAAAGAGCGCGAAGCCCCGCTTTTGCGGACATGACGGTCTCACTACCGGAGGTGCGCAAGGTTGGAGAGGTTGCCTGGCCAAAAAGACTTCCACCCAACCCTGCGACTGATTTCGCTATCTTGAAAGCAGATGAACTCAACAAGGACGGCGCGACGGCCAGGCTCAGCGCTGCGGTGCGCAAGACACCGGACCGTAGCGTGCTGGTATTCATCCACGGATTCAACAACCGGTTCGAAGACTCCGTCTACCGCTTTGCGCAGATCGTGCACGATGCTGGCGTCAAAAGTGCCCCTGTACTGGTAACCTGGCCCTCGCGCGGCAGCCTTTTGGGCTACGGCTATGATCGGGAAAGCACCAACTACACCCGCAATACGCTGGAAGCCCTTTTCCAACATCTCGCCGCTGATCCTGGCGTCAAAGAGGTATCGATCCTTGCACATTCGATGGGCAACTGGTTGGCTCTCGAAGGATTGAGGCAGATGGCGATACGCAACGATGGCCTGCCAGCGAAATTCAAGAACGTGATGCTCGCCGCTCCAGACGTCGATGTCGACGTGTTCCGCTCACAGATCGAGGATATGGGACACCATCGACCTCGCTTCACTTTGTTCGTATCGGCGGATGACCGTGCGCTTGCCTTTTCACGCAGGGTCTGGGGCGACATTCCCCGGCTGGGGTCGATAAATCCTGAGGAAGCGCCTTATAAGCAGGAGATGGAAAATAACAAGATTACTGTGATCGACCTTACGAAGGTCAAGGCGGGAGACGGTCTTCACCACAGTAAGTTTGCGCAATCACCTGAAGTCGTCAAAATGATTGGCGCGCGCATTGCAGAGGGCCAGACTCTGACCGACAGCAGGGTCGGACTTGGCGACCATCTTATCGCGGGTACCACGGGCGTGGCTGCCGCAGCCGGCAGCACTGCGGGTCTCATTCTAGCGGCTCCGGTTGCGATCGTAGATCAGCATACTCGCGAAAATTACGCCCATCATCTAAACGCAGTCTCAAATCAAACCGGAGGTAAGCAGCGCGTGGCGTCAGAAACTTGTGTGGCGACCGGTACGGCATGTGACGCCCAGTAGCTTTGACGAAACAGAGGCAGGGGACTGCCGGAAGAGGGGACATGGCATGAAGAACATTCTGAGGTATTGCCTTCTCACCGTGGCTGCCATCGCGATTTGTACGAGTGCCAAAGCGGCTGACGCCTCGCTAACTGACCAAGAGCCGCAGGCCGCGGCGACCGATGCTGGTTGGACGTTTTCGCTGGCACCATATTTTTGGGTGGCTGGACTTTCAGGCGACACTTCGCAGTTCGGGCTTCCGACCGTTCACATAGATGCAGACTTTGGCGACATCCTGAAAAATCTCGACTTCGCCTTCATGGCGGCCGGCGAAGCCCGCAATGACCGCTTTAGCATTATCGGTGATGTGATCTATACGAAGTTGTCCGCGGACGGCGAAACGCCTTTCGGTGTGCTGGCGGATGAGGTCGAGGTAACAACCTCGAGCTTCTCCGGCCTTCTCGGCGTTGGCTACGCCGTCTACCAAGGGCCGGAGGCACACCTGGATGTCGTTGCGGGGGTGAAACTCTGGTCAGTCGAAACGACCATCTCGCTCGAGGGCGGCCTCCTCGGTGGCACTGAACGAAGCGACAGCGCCACCTGGGTCGACGGCATGATCGGCCTACGTGGAAGATATTCCCTGACGCCTGAGATCTACCTCACCGGCTGGGGGCTTGTCGGTGCAGGCGGAGCAGATGTCGACTGGGATGTTGCGCTGGGCTTGGGGTATGAATTCAACGAGCGTATTTCGGCGATCGTCGGCTACCGCGCGCTTGGAGTCGACTATAGCAACGACGGCTTCAGGTTCGACGTTGTCCAGCAGGGCCCAATCCTCGAGCTAGCGATAAAGTTCTGATCATTTCTGACTGACTGGGAGGTCGGCAGTGGCACAATTTGCATCTCGATACACGATCTGTTCCATAGTTTTTGTCGCAACGACAGGCCTGGTTCAAGCACAAGATTCTGGCGCCGATCTTGCAAAGAAGCTTTCAAACCCGATCGCTTCACTGATCAGCGTGCCTTTCCAGTTCAATTACGATCACGGTTACGGGCCGCTGGATGGGGATAGGGCGACGCTCAACATACAACCTGTCATTCCCATCTCGCTCAACGAAGACTGGAACCTGATCTCCCGCACGGTCCTGCCGGTGATCTGGCAAAACGACATCGCCGGCCCGTCTGGAACACAGTTTGGCCTAGGCGACACCGTTCAGAGCTTTTTCCTGTCGCCGGCGAAGCCGACCGAGAGCGGGATTGTTTGGGGAGCTGGTCCCGTGTTCCTCATACCGACGGCGACAGACGATCTTCTGGGCAGTGAGAAATGGGGCGCTGGTCCCACAATCGTTGCCCTGAAGCAGGACGGCCCTTGGACATATGGCGCTCTGGCCAACCACATTTGGTCATTTGCAGGCAATGAGGACCGGAGGGACATTAGCAGTACGTTTCTACAGCCGTTCTTATCTTACACCACGGCAGACGCGTGGACCTTCGCCTTGAACACGGAGTCAACCTACGACTGGACAGGACGCGACTGGTCTGTTCCGATCAACGTTACTGTGTCGAAATTACTGAAGATCAACCAGCAGCCGATCAGCCTGACCGCTGGTATCCGCTATTGGGCGGCAGCACCGGACGGCGGCGCGGAAGGTTTGGGATTTCGCGTTGGTTTGACATTTTTGTTTCCCAAGTGAGACACAGTTCCACTGCTACTTCGCGTCAATAGGCGTGGTGACTATCCTTGCATGAGCGTAGAATTGGATCGCGCCGAGCACTGGCCGCGGCGGTCACCACCTTACGGTGTGGGCATAGCCATGGCTTTCGCATTTTGTATCCGCAGGGCCGCGCTTGCGGCGGCTGTCTTTTCGTCGCCGCCAACTTGCACCGTCGGCTGAGCAAAGGCTATGCCGTTTTCCTTGAACGCTTCGCGTAGCATGAGGTTGGCGCGGCGACGGATCATCGACTGGTGGCTGCTTGGTCGCAGAGTCATCCCGAAGCTGAGCACCATCCCGTAGTCGCCAAACTCTTCAACGCCCTTCATCCTTAGAGGCTCTATGAAGAGTGGTCCGAATTCTTCGTCTTCAGCCAGAGCGGCGCCGATCCTCTTGGTCAACTTTCGGGCTTGCTCGACATCCGTGTCGAAGCTGACTGATACCCGAAACTTGACCACGCTCCAGTCGCGGCTGAGGTTTTCGACAGCGCCGAGTTCCCCGAACGGGACCGTGAACAACGGACCTCGGTGATGCCGAAGCTTCACGGAACGCAGACTGAACCCTTCGACAACGCCCTTATAACTCTTTGCCTGAATGTATTCCCCGACACGAAAGGCATCATCGAGCATGTAGAAGACACCGCTGATGACATCCTTGACTAGAGTTTGAGAGCCAAAGCCGACCGCCACTCCGAAGACGCCGGCGCCAGCAATCAATGGCCCAATCTCTACGCCCAGTTCTGCCAGAACGACCAGGGTCGCAATGACGGCCACCATGACGCCGAGGAGATTGCGGAAGATGGGCAACAAAGTACGCATCCTAGCCTGGCGCGCCAACTCCTCTGGACGGAGACTAGTGTCCGAACTTGTTGCAAGTTTTCGGTCAATCCACGACTTCGCGAGGTGCCAGACAAGATCGGCAAGCAGAACAACGATCACACTCTTTAAGATGCCGTGCGTCAATGCGGCGACAATGGGATCGCGCTGCGTTAGAGAGTCTGGGTTAAGGCGCCAGACGATTGAGATCCATACAATGGCGACAGCGATGACCGTGGCGCGACTGGCACGGATCGCAACCACTCTCTTCAGGTTATCCTCGTCACGAGAAAGCGCATTCGCCACCACACGTTCAACCAGACGAAGTGTCGGCGGCAACATCATCGCATAGACGGTCAGCCAGAAAACTCCTGGAAGTCCCACCGCCCATAAACCCCACGCGACAAGGCAAGCAAGGGCGTAAGCGATGCGAACCCGGAGCGAACGCCTGGACTTTCTAACGAAGCCTTCGACTGCGATCATCAAAAGGATGATGGAAAAGCAGAACGAGACGCCAGTCACGACCATTGGATTAACGGACAAGGGCTCACCTAGCGTGGCCGTCGCTACGGCGACGATCGCGACTGCCATGAATGCGCGCACGCGATGGCGGACGGCCGCCGCCATTTGGCTCGAATCCAGGAGGACAGAGAGTATTCGATAGCTAACAAGCCCTGCCAGCGCGACCAGGAGCACGATACGCGCCAAGGGAGGCCACTCGCGAGCGAAAAACACAAAGGCCATTGCAACTGAAAACACCGCAACGCCTAAAAGCCTATCGACTAGGTTTCTAGGGGTGCGTCGCAACATCGCGAACGCCCGCTCGGCGACGATCCCAAAGAGTGTGAGCGCGAAAAAGATAAGGAAGACCGGCGCGCCACCATGAGAGATCGCATTCTCCCTCGTTCGGGAAGCGGCTTTCAACAGCTCGTTTGGGATCGACGGGATCACACCAATGACACTGCTAATCCGGTTTCGGATCGATGCTTCCCAGGCGGCGAGGCCGCTTGAGCTTTGCGTGGGGGGCTTGGCTACACCAACCGGACGCGTCTCCAGCCATGAACGTACCTCTGGATCCTGAAGCAGGCGCATGAGGTCAGCTATCTTTGCGGGCTCCGCAACGTCCTGCGCTTTGGCAGCAGCGATTGTTGCAAAGACGCCGATCAGAACCGCGATGATCCATCTCATGATCAATCCTTCCGGCTATTTCTCAAAGGCAAACACCTTGTTCCAGTCTGCCTTCATGTCGACAACCAGCCAGTTGCGCCTTTCTGCTTCATCCAATGCCATGTCTAGTCGGCCAATGTCGCTCTTTCTGTCATAGGCAACCTCCCGATCAGTATCCGTGTGGTGCAAGATCATCGCAAAGCTTGGTCCATTGCCACTAGATACCCAGCGCAGCATCTCATAATCGCCATCAGAATTCCCGGCAACGAAGATGGGCTTTCTGCCAATGAATTTGTTGATTGCCGCGGGTTTGCCCTTGCCGTCGTTGATAAACTCGATTTTAGGCAGCCTCTTCAGAACCGGGACGTCCCCAACGATAGCGTACTCGGTAGTGATCGTGCTGCCGATGACCTGCTCTGGCGGGATGCCATATAGCTTCTCTGATACAGGTCGCATGAACTCCACACCCCCGCCTGAAACGATGAAGGTCCGGAAGCCGTTCTTGCGGAGGTAGGTGAGAAGCTCCTGCATTGGGAGGTATGTCATATGCTCGTACGACTTGCCCGTTGTTGGATGCTTGGCAACCGCAAACCAGTCAACGACAATCTTATCAAACTCGTCGGTCGTCATCCCAGCGTGGGTAGAGGTGGCAAGATCCATGAGAGCCTTCTGGTCACCTTTGGCCAGCGCATCTGGATCGCCTGCGAGGATCGATTTGAAAGGTTCTGTTACCTTCCATTCAGGATGTAGAGGAGCAAGCGTCTTCACGCGGTCGAGCATGAAGGTAAACTGTATATAATTCGGCTGTTCCGACCAGAGGGTTCCGTCGTTGTCGAAAACAGCAATACGGCTGTCTGGGGCAACGTAACCGCCTCCCCCTTCTGTTACCGTGGCTTCGACAAACTCCATAATACGGCCTTTTGCGGCGGCATCTTTCCATGAAGGCAGCGGCTCCTGGGCGCCTGCAGGAAATACAAGACCGCTGAAAAGGAGCACGAGCGCTATGACGAAGGCAGCGACGATATTGTCAGTGTTCGGTTGAGTGCGGTTCACGTCGGTCTCCTTCACCTCGTGGGGCGCCTGACGCAGCGGAAGCCGACATGGCTCGTAGATGTGTCTTCGGGCTCTGCATGACGAGCAGCAGGACGATAGCGGCGGCAATAGTTAGGTGCACATAGATGCGACCCCCCTTTTAGCACCCGCCGCGCAATGCGTATCTCTGGCATCCGTGGGTCATAACTGGCGACGACGTCCTCGCCGCGGGGATTGCTGGGGATGCAGCACGAGTGCTTTGCAGGTTCCGGATGACGCGTCGACCAGTAGTCGCTCGTCCACTCCCAGACGTTGCCGATCATATCGTAGAGACCATATCCGTTTGGAGGGAAGGATCGGACGGGCGACGTCCGTTCATGCCCCTTTGGCTTCGTCGAGTGTGTTGGAAAAGTGCCGACCCAGGTATTTGCCATTTGTTGACCGTCCGGCAGCAAATGTTCACCCCATGCGAACTCTACTTGCTCCAGGCCGCCTCGGGCAGCAAGCTCCCATTCGGCTTCCGTAGGCAGATCCCACCCAGCCCAGCGTGCGTACGCCAGTGCGTCGACATAGGCTACATGAACGACGGGGTGGTCGAGCTTCCCACGGAGGTCGCTCAAGCCACCAAGCGGGCGCCTCCAATTCGCACCGAACTTGAAGCTCCACCACTGGGAGATGTTGGAACCCTCGACTGTCTTCGGTGCTGTGAACACGAGTGAACCAGCCCGGAGCATCTCCGGGATTGCACCTGGATAATCTTTGGGATCCGGCGCCTTCTCGGCGACGGTGACGTGGCCGGTCGCGTCCACGAACTCCTTGAACTGACGGTTTGTTACCGGAATCTCTGAGATCCAGAAACCATCGACGGTAACTGGGTGAGCGGGTGCCTCCTCAGGGTAGTGATCATTTGATCCCATGCCAAATGTTCGGCCGGCGATCCAAATCATCCCTTCAGCATTTGTGGTGTCTTGATGAATGCTAGTCGCGGCAAGTGTCATGGGACCTCCAGAACATGCCGTAGAGCATCACCTCTCGCCCGTTAACTGGAAGTACGTTACAGTAAATAACAACCGGCCAGCAGTCCGGATGGCCTGATTGGCCAGTCCAAATCGACTGACTGCCCACGCCAAGGGGAGCTGATGGTCTTCCTACAGAAATGTTCTGCAGCTGGCTCAGAGGCTCGTCCTTGGACGGCAAGACGACGGCATTTACCGTAACGTACTTCCATAAAGCTCGCCGTACTCTCACCCTGCGTCACGTGGCAAGCCTCCTGTAATCTCGAAGAAGGCGCAGACCGAGAACCGCCCTCTGGCGATGCTGACAGCACCTATGGTAGGCAAGTGGAGGAAAGTATGAGCAGCAGCGCGTCACGTCTCATCGGCCGTTGGGCAATTGTGGGTACGGCATTGTTTGCCGCGGTATCGCTCTGCAAGCCGCCCTTGGCGACCGCAGCAACGCCGGCGATCACCGCAGCCTCTGCTCAGCCCTCCCAACCGCTACGGCCCGATCCCTTAGGTGAAGATGAGCTTGGGGTTTTGGTCGCCAGAATTGCGCTTTACCCTGATGAGCTTGTCGCTCTTATCGCTACTGCCACACTTTATCCCCTGCAGATCGTTGAAGCCGCCCGCTTTCTCGATCGACGGAAAACGAACAGTAACCTGAAGCCCAAGGAGAGTTGGGACGGCAGCGTGATTGCTTTGCTAAACTATCCTGAACTCATCACGATGTTGGCTGACGACCTCGATTGGCTCCAGCGGTTTGGGGATGCAGTAGCTTTTCAGCAGGACGAGATGCTGGCGGCAATCCAACTACTTCGAAGCAGGGCCTTATCGGATGGCATCATCAAGAGTGATGACAAGTTGATTTTCTCCAAAGAGCGCGACATCGTCGTTATCAAAGCGACGCAACCCGGAGCGGTCTTCGTTCCCACCTATAACCCTGCCTTACTCTATGCAGCAGACCCCCAGCCAGTCGCCATCGCGTATAACAGCGCTGCCTATCCGAACTACTGGTATCCAACAGCCACCTTCTTCGCGGGCGCCGTAACAGGTGCAGTCTTTGCTTCAGTGATCGACTGGGATGGCCGGAGCATTTGGGGTGGCCATTTCGATGGCGGAGATATCGATATCAACTGCAACCAGTGCATGAACAACATCGACATCAACGGAAAGCTCAAGTTCAAGGACGTCGATTGGAAAAACATCGATATCAACAGGATCAGCTTTGATAGTGCCCAGTTTGCTAAGGTCGATGGTCAAAGCATCAAGAGCAGGCTCGAAGCGACTGAAGGCACCAACATTCAGCAAAGAGCGCGCGCCGAGCGTCGGCCCTCGACTACAGCGTCCCCGAGCCGCTCTACGGGCGTCAGGGATGTGCGTGCGACCAGGATCGAGGGTACAAACCGTCCCAATCAACCGGCAGCTATCGAGAATTCGCCTCGTCCGACAGCCCGTACCGCCGCTGACCGTCCTCCCGCCGTCGGTCTTAAAGGAAGGGGCGAGACTTCTCCCATCAGGCCGCGGCCCGCAACAAAGCAAGATTATCGGACGAAACAACCTGCTGGCCTTGGCGATGTTAGGCCCGGCAGAGTTGCAGTGGCGCATTCGCGCCGCGGCGGGGAAACACTCGGCGGCGGCATCAAAGGCGGTGGACGTCAGCACCGGGACTTCAGCGGTAGGCGCTCTCTGCCTCGTCGCTAATCGGGAGAAATGATCATGCCATCAAAGCTACGACATGCCCTCCTGGCGGTCGCACCAAGCCTCTTTTCATCGGCCGGTGCGCAAGCGCAGACGGCGGAACTCCTGCAATATATGTCGCACCAGTCGCCCGTGCAGTTTGACGGTCCAACGGAAGCGCTTACGTCCTTCCGGGAGGCTGTTGCGAATGACGACTTACCAAGATTGGGCGCGATACTAGGGTTAGATCCTGAAAAGCTAGCCTCGAGTAGCGAAGCAATAGACAGCTTCTCCCTCATCAAACGTGCCGCCTCGGACCGACTTCTGTTAAAGGACGACGGCAACAGGTTCATCGTGGAGATAGGCCAAGTTCAGTGGCCCCTACCGTTCCCACTGGTAAAAGCAAACGGTCGGTGGGCCTTCGACACCAAGGTGGGCCTGGAGGAGATCACCAACCGCCGGGTTGGAGAAAATGAAATAGAGGCTATTACGACGCTTCGCGCATATGTCGATGCGCAAGAAGAATATGCTCTCGCCGACTTCGACGGTGACGCCGTGCTGGAGTATGCGCAGAAGCTAATCAGCACCCCTGGTTCTAGGGACGGGCTCTACTGGCCCGAAGGACAAGGGAATGGTTTGAGCCCTGCCGGCGACTTGAGCCAGATCGGACTTAAACAAGTCAAGGCGGATGAAGGATACTTCGGCTATCGGTTCAAGGTGCTGACACGGCAGGGAAGCAATATCGCCGGCGGCACGTTCGCGTACGTCATCAACGGAAACATGATCGCCGGCTTCGGCCTCGTTGCATGGCCGGTCGTTTATGGCCAAACCGGGGTCCAAACCTTTGTCGTCAATCGGAATGGCATCGTCTACCAGGCCGACCTAGGGCCGCATTCTGCAGTCCTTGCATCAGAGATGCATGAGTTCAACCCTGATGACAGCTGGGAAATAACGGAGGACTAGCAAGATGACGGGGCACGCGGGGGTGACCCAGGACCCTAGTGTAAAACAAGGCGCCTCCCATAGCGGGACCCTACCAGAATATTATGCATCCCGAGGCGGTCCCTTCTTTGATATCCTAAAGCGCCTTTCATTGGCCAATGATGACGCTCTTTTAGTCGTACGACGAGCGCTCGTCTTCACGGCCCTTGCTTGGCTGGTTCCTCTTGTCTTATCCGGAGCAAACTACCGGATGTTTTTGTCAGACCCGGGAACTTGGGCGAGGTTTCTGGTAGCCGTCGGTGCCTTCGTGCTTGCCGAGCAGCATGTCGAGCGAGGGCTGCTGATGAAACTTGCACATTTCTTCAAAGTGCCCCTCATCCCAACGAGGTCAACATCCGACGCGGCAAAAGCGTTAGCGCGGGCTCATCAGCTTAAGGACTCAGTGTTGGCGGAGGTCATATGTCTTCTATGCGGTTTGACCATATCCGTGATCGCTGTCTTCGGCAGCCTGCCCAATACGTCCTGGGCGGCCTATCCGGCGCTTGATGGACCGCGGCTAACACTCGCCGGATGGTGGGCGCTATTCGTAAGCATGCCGCTAGTAGGCTTCTTGTTTTTTCGAGCTGTCTGGAGGCACCTGGTCTGGGCGCTGCTTTTGCGCAAGTTCGCATCGTTCGATCTTCGGCTCGTAGCCACGCATCCAGATGGGAAAGGCGGCCTTGGCTTCCTCGCGGAATATCCGAAATCTTACGTCCTTTTCGTGCTCGGTGCCAGCTCCGCCGTTGCGACAGCCGTCGCTAAGCACCTCCTTTACGAAGATATCAGCATGGGGATCTTTGCCAGCATCGCCGGAGGTTGGTTGATCTTTGTATTGTCCTTTTTCGCCTTCCCTCTTTCAGCATTCTCAATAGCTCTGTCGCATCTGAAGGAAAGCAGCCTACTCATATTCGGATCACATGCCACGTCGTTCCAGCGGGCTGCTGAACGCAAGACGCTTGGTGTAAACGTGGTGACGAGCTTGCCTGAAGAAGACAACCAGCAGGAGGTGGGCCTAGACGTTACTGAGCAGTTCCGAGCAGCGCAGGACCTGGCTACGATGTTGGTCGATAAAGGCGCGTGTCTGGCCGTGGGTTCAGCAGCGTTGCTTCCCTTTGCCGTTGCCGTGGTGACAAGAGTGCCAGCGAATGACCTTCTCGAGGTACTGGAGAAGCTACTGCTTCTTTAGAATTTGCCTCGTTAGACGAACTGGTCTGTACCGCCTCCACGCTGTCTACGGCGGTATCTTGTGCCCAAGCTGTTTGAGTTTCTGAATGACTTTTCAGCACCGACCATCGCCTCGGTGGTTGCATGCCAAAGAGGCGAGGTGCAGATGCCTAACGATGACGATCCCGACGCCAAAGACAGAGCTCGACGAGGCCTTTTGCGACTGATGCTGAAGCTTCCAGTCGTGCGCGACCGGCTTCGAATGTTTGCCGGCACCTCCCCTGCTCTGGAAGCCTTGTGCGAAGCGTATGAGGATGCCATCGTGACACTCGCTCGCCTTCAAAGAGAAAGCTCCCAGGCTGATGACGGCCTGCTTCAGGAGTACATCGTCGTCTGCCGGGAGATAGAAGGCGAGGTCGTAGAATACTGTCTCAGTCGCACTATCCCCTAGCTGCGCTGGTTGAGATCCGGTGGTCTTGATAGGATACGAACCTACGACCAGTCAATTTGCGGCCATTGTTCCGGCAAAACAGAGACTTGAGTATAAGCACTCGTATAGAAGCATAACGGATGCGCTTCACGTCAAGCCATGCTCTTATCAGACGGTTCACCGCGGCGGAGCTGGTTGATCAAACTCCATACAGGGAGTCCTCCAGCCGGCGAGAGCTGTTTGGCAAAGACATCTAGGTGTTGATTGCCACTGAGAACTGACCCTATCGGGCTATGCCGGGTCAGTTCTCAGTGCCAATCAACAGGTAGACGGCGAATCGCCTTTGCCCTATCGATGGGATATGAAATCGAGCCTCGAACATCTGCCCGAGAAGAAGCAGCG
>NZ_LBHV01000021.1 GCF_001005825.1 Rhizobium sp. LC145 | reverse complement strand
CTGGATCTGCTGGCTCAACGGCGGCTGGCCGATACCGACCCTTTCGGCCGCCCGGCCGAAATGGCGTTCCTCGGCGACCGCGACGAAATACCGAAGATGCCTGAGCTCCACGTCAACCCCCGACTGAAAGATCCATGTCGTGATTTGATAGTTTCCGGATATCGCAAAGTCCACTTGCATATATCGCCGCCTTCGAGAATGAACCGGCAGGCAAAGGTTGCTGCCCTCAATCGCCGGAATGAAATTCCCGCGTCAGCGCCAGCCAGGCCTTCGCGGCATGCGACAGATAGGCGCCGCGCCGCCAGATCATCGCGATATGCCATTCGGTCCCGGGATCGACGAGCGTGACGTGGCGGACGGCGGGGTGGCTGCGCTGCTCGGCGATCATGCGCGGCAGGAAGGCTATGCCGAGACCCGCGGCGGCCAGCTCTACGATGAAATCGATCTGGCTGCTGCGCGCGGCGACGGAGGGCTCGACGCCCGCCCGCCGGCAGGCGTCGACGATGATCCTGTTCAGCGCGAAGCCGCTCTCGAACAGCAAAAACGGCTGGTCCTTCAGCTCCGCAAGGGTGATGGAGGCCTTTGCTGCGAGCGCGTGGTCCGTCTGCAGGAGGGCCACCAGCGGCTCGCGGCGGACCTCCTGCCATTCGAACTCGTCCGATACAGGAAGAAGCGAGGCGGCGAGGTCGATCTCGCCCACATGCAGGATTTCCTCCAGCCGGTCGCTGCCATGTTCGGCAAGGCGGATGTCGATCGACGGATGGCGGTTGCGATAGATGGCGAACAGGGGCGCAAACAGAGTGCTGCTTCCGATCGGCGGAAGGCCGAGGCGCAGCGTCCCGCGCTTGAGGCCGCGCAGGTCGTCGAGTTCCGCCATCAGGCTTTCGCGTTCCGCCAGGATTCTCACCGCGCGGCGATAGACGACCTCTCCCGCGACGGTCAGCGTGCTGCGATGGCCGATGCGGTCGAGCAGCCGCGTTCCGATCTCGTCCTCAAGCTGCCTGACCGCCTTGCTGACGGTCGATTGCGTGGAGAAGATCGTCTTGGCGGCCTGCGAGAAGCCCCCCTGGCGCACGACTTCGACGAAGGCACGGAGCGTTCGGATTTCCATCAGAATTCCATATCAGAATATAATCTATTCAATCAATTCATTTCCATCATGCTGCGACGCAACATATATTTCCCTCAGGAGAACGATCATGTTCATTCGCAGGTTCGCCGTCTCATTCCGTCGCCACATCCATTCGAGCCGCCTGCTCCAGGTGGGCTTCCTGCTTGCGTTCTGGCTCGCCGGAGAAGCGCTGGCCCGGCTGGTCGGCCTGCCGCTGCCCGGCGGCATCATCGGAATGGCGATCGTGCTTGCGCTGCTGGCCAGCCACCGCATCAGCGTCTTCAGCATGCGGCGCGGCGCACAATGGTTCCTTGCCGACATGCTGCTTTTCTTCGTTCCGGCGGTGCTGGCGGTGATCGACCATCCCGAATTCCTCGGCCTGCTCGGGCTGAAGATCCTCGTCGTGATCCTCGTGGGAACGCTTGCGGTGATGGCCGTGACGGCGCTGACCGTCGATTTCTGCTGGAGATGGAGGTCGAGGCAATGACCCTGCCGATCACGTCGTGGAATGATCCGCTCGCCCAGGGCCTGTTTAGCGGCCTGTTCTGGTCCCTGGCCACCATCGGCCTTTATCTCGCGGCCAAGCGCCTCCACCGCCGCTGGCCGCGTTGGTGGCTGATGCCGCTGGCGGTGACGCCCGTCCTTCTTGTCATCGCGGTCCTTTCGCTCCACGCCAGCTACCGGGACTACATCCGCGGCACGGGGTGGCTCGTCGCCCTGCTCGGCCCGGCCATGGTCGCATTCGCCGTGCCGATCTACGAGCACCGCGCGCTCATCCGCCGGGAGTGGCCGGTGCTTGCCGCCGGCATGCTGGCCGGAACGGCCACCGCTGTGCTCTCCGGCTGGGGCCTTGCAACCGTGGTCGGCCTCGACGGCGCGATCAGGCTCAGCCTGCTGCCGCGCTCGATCAGCACGCCCTTCGCCATGGAGGTTTCCGGCGAGATCGGCGGCATTCCGCAACTGACGGCGATCTTCGTGGTGCTGACAGGCGTCCTCGGCGCGGCGCTCGGCGATATCGTCCTGGCATGGCTCCCGCTGCGCTCGGCGCTTGCGCGCGGCGCGCTCCTGGGGGTCGGGGCGCATGGGGCGGGAACCGCGAAGGCCCACATGATCGGCAGGGAGGAAGGCTCGATCGCCGGTCTCGTCATGGTGCTCGTCGGGCTGATGAATATCCTCGTCGCCCCTGTCCTCGCCCAGATCCTGCGCCATATCTGACCTGCCATACTCGTCCGACCAGGAGAAACAGCATGCGCATCAAGCCGGTTTTTCTTTTCGATCTCGATGGTACGCTCGTCGACAGCGTCTACCAACATGTGCTCGCCTGGAAGGACGCGCTCGACGCGGAAGACATCGACCTGTCCGTCTGGCGCATCCACCGCAAGATCGGCATGAGCGGCGGCCTGTTCACGAACCAGCTCCTGCGCGAGACCGGACTGGAGATCAGCGCCGAGCGGGTGGAAAGGCTGCGGCAGGGCCATGCGGCCGCCTACCAGCGGCAGGCCGGCCGTGTCCGCCCGCTTCCCGGCGCGCGCGAGCTTCTCGCCTGGCTGACGGACGCCGGCATTTCCTGGGCGATCGCCACGAGCGGGCGGATGGAGACGGCCGCCGTCAACCTTGCGGCCCTCGGGGTGGACCCGCAGCGGATACCTGTCGTCACCCGCGACCAGGTCAAATACGCAAGCCCGATCCCGACCTCTTCTTGGCCGCGGCGGAACGGCTCGGCGCACCCATCGAGACGGCGGTGGTCATCGGCGACAGCGTCTGGGACATGCTGGCGGCGGTTCGCTGCCGGGCGCTCGGCGTCGGGCTGCTGAGCGGCGGCTACGGGCTCGACGAACTGCGCCAGTCCGGCGCCTTCCGCGTCTATGAGGACCCCGCCGACATGCTGCACCACATTGATGAGGTCGGCGGGCGCCGATAACGTGTCGAACGGCAGGCAAGCCCTGCATGCATGGGAAAGCGGACGGAACAGGAATGCAGATCGTTTTGAAGAGCCTTTCGCTGACGGTTGCCGAGCGGTTGTCCGCGGCATGGCGCGATGCGCTTGCCTGCGCCGTCGCAGCCGTGTTGTCATGGGAGCTCGCCGTGCACCTTTTCGGGCACCCGCAGCCCCTCTTCGCAGCGATCAGCGCGATCGTCTGCCTTTCGCCCAGCCTGCCCAGCCACGGCAGGCAGGCGATCGGGCTGTTGATCGGCGTCGCGACCGGCATCGTCGTCGGCGAACTGGCGCTCTTCCTGCCGGACGGCGTGCCGCTTTTCAGGCTCGGCCTCGCCGCCTTTATCGCAATCATCGTGGCGTCCACCTACGGGCTCTCCGCCGTGGTCCCCATCCAGGCGGGCGTGTCGGCGATCCTGGTCCTCGCATTCGGGCCTGCCAATGCCGGCTCCGTGCGCATGCTCGACGTCGCCACCGGCGCCGCCGTCGGCCTGTTCTTCAGCCAGGTCGTGCTGACGCCCGATCCCGTCCGCATGGTCGATGCCGCGGCCCGCGACCTCCTGAGCAACCTCGCCGCGGGTTTTACGAGATGCGCGGAAGCCTTGCGCGAGCGAGATCCGAAGAAGGGTGAAGCCGCGCTGCATAGCCTGTCGGGCGCCCATGACAGCGTCATCGCGCTCGGTTCCGGCATCGTCACCGCGCGCAATTCCGCCCGGTGGTCGCTGCGCGGCCGCCTCGTCGCACGCCAGGTCGACGAGATCGCGGCGCGATACGACCGGCACGCGATCCGCCTTTACGCCTCGGCCCTGCTTTTCGGCGAGTCGGTGGCGGATGCCCTGCGAAAAGGCGCAACGCCCGTTCCAGACGGCCTGCTGGCGCATGTCGAACGGGTGGCCGGACGCTGCGCCGAGATCAGCAACGGCCAGAACATGCAGGAACGCCTGCCGGATGGGGAGGACCTGCCCCTCGTCGATGAGCCCGCCCCTCCGGAATGGCGGTCCACAGTCGAGCATCTTCATCTCGTCGAACAGGCTCTCGCCGCCTTCCGAATATTTCCGGAACGGTGAAATCTTCCGTTACCGAAATCCACCAGTTTCAAGAAAAATCGCATTTTTTGATCCGGAATAAGGTATCGATCCGAGACGGTTGCTAAGGAAACTCATCTTTCTTGTCACAGACACATGGAGTTTCCCGTGAAATACACTGTCGGAACCTATCTCGCCGCCCGTCTTTCCCAAATAGGACTGAAGCATCATTTCGCGGTTGCAGGCGACTACAATCTCGTTCTGCTCGACCAGCTTCTGACGAACAAGGATCTGAGGCAGGTCTATTGCTCCAATGAGCTCAACTGCGGCTTCAGCGCAGAAGGCTACGCCCGCGCCAACGGCGCGGCCGCCGCCGTCGTCACCTATAGCGTCGGCGCGCTTTCCGCGCTCAACGCCATCGGCGGCGCCTATGCAGAAAACCTGCCCGTCATCCTCATCTCCGGCGCGCCGAACAGCAACGACTACGCCTCCGGGCACCTGCTGCATCATACGCTGGGCACGCAGGATTTCCTCTATCAGCTCGAAATCGCACGGAAGCTCACCTGCGCCGCCGTCTCCATCGTCTCGGCCGACGAGGCGCCGGCACTGATCGACCATGCGATCCGCACCGCGCTGCGCGAGAGGAAGCCGGCCTATATCGAGATCGCCTGCAACATCTCCGGCGCCGAATGCGCGGCACCCGGGCCTGCCAGCGGGTGGCGTCGCCTTAACCTGACGTAGGACGCAATCATTTCTTTGTCCTGAATTTCAGGCTTGGATCGGCAACGCGATCTCACGCCAGGTGGCGCTGGCGAGTGCGCGGAGTTGGCGATGATCAGCGGCATTTAGGTGTTTTCGATGAAGTTGGAAAAGATTGGCAATTTGGCCGTGGGTTGAGACGAAACGTTGGCATTGACCTGTCGACTTGAACCGCATCATGCGTCGCTCGCGTCGTCGAACGGGAAGGTGAGAATTTTCTGCGAGGTTGTTGAGCCCTTTGTGCGAACGGTGTTCGATCCCCAGCATGATCTCTCGCTTTGCGGCGGAATAAGAACGCAGCTTGTCTGTCACCATCACGCGCGGCGCAACACCTTCGCTCTTCAACAATTTGCGCATCAGCCGAAGAGCGGCTCCCTTGTTTCTGCGGCTTTGCAGCAGAGCATCGAGAACGTAGCCGTTGGCATCGACGGCGCGCCACAGCCAGTATTTCTTGCCCTTGATCGATACGACCATCTCATCAAGATGCCATTTGTCTGCGAAGTTGCCGATCGACCGCCGCTTGAGTTGGTGGGCGAATTTCAGGCCAAACTTAGTCGTCCATTCTGAGACGGTCTGAAACGAGACGGCAATGCCGCGCTCGGCAAGCAGGTCTTCGATATCGCGCAGGCTCAGCGGGAACCGGTAATAGAGCCATACCGCATGCGCGATGATCTCGGCTGGAAAGCGGTGGCGTTTGTATCGGGCGGACGCATCGTCAGTCATGCCGATAGACTATTGCCTCGATCCGCACCAGCCGGTTAAGGCGACGCCTCCCCTCATGGGCATCGGAGACGACGAGCTTGACGCCACGCAGACCCCGCCTGGTCAGCTTTCGAAGAAACTCGGTCCAGATCGCCTCGGCCTCGGATGTGCCGATCTCCATACCGAGCACCTCGCGTCGACCGTCGGTGTTGACGCCGACGGCGATGATGACGGCAACGGAGACGATGCGCCCGCCGCGCCGGACCTTGAGGTAGGTCGCATCGATCCAAAGGTAGGGCCATTCCCCTTCGATGGGCCTGTCGAGAAAGGCCTTCACCTTCTCGTCGATCTCCTCGCAGAGCCGGGATACCTGGCTCTTGGAGATGCCCGACATGCCCATGGCCTTAACGAGGTCATCGACGGATCGGGTCGAGACGCCTTGGATATAGGCCTCTTGGATCACCGCCGTCAGGGCCTTCTCTGCCATGCGGCGTGGTTCGAGAAAGCTCGGGAAATAGCTGCCTGTGCGAAGCTTTGGAATGCGCAGCTCGACGGTGCCCGCCCGTGTCTCCCAGTCCCGGTCGCGATAGCCGTTGCGCTGGGCAAGTCGGAAGCCATTCTTCTCGCCATAACCCGCGCCCGTCTTTGTGCCGACCTCCAGCGCCATCAGCTTCTCGGCAGCGAAGCCGATCATCTCGCGCAGCAAATCGGCGTCGGCGCTCTTCTCAACGAGTGAGCGCAGGTTCATCATGTCGTCGGTCATCGGTGGTGTCCCTCAGGTTGGTCATAAGCAACCCGACCCTACCGGAAATCACCGATGGCTATGAAATCCAGCTACACCACTCCATGGGACACGATCTGGCACCGATCGTCTGCGCCTCTTCCGTGTCAACCGTCGTGATCTCTGCGGTTTTCCGCAGCGAGCGGATACCGTCGGCCCACAACGCCCAATCCGGCGACTGTGCGGCGATGCGCCGGCGGGTGCGCAGCACGTCGCGGGCGATGCGCTCGTCGAGACGGGTCAGCACGATCCCGGCGTCGAAAGTAGGCCGCAGCAAGTTAGAAATGCCGATTTTCGAAGGATCGTAAGTCATTGAAATCATGGTAAACGAACCGTTAAACGGACGCTATTTCTCATTTACCGTCCGTCACTGAGTACGATCCTATGTCTGCGATCTAGCCTCCGATAAGTACCTCTTATCGGAGGTGATTGATTTCAGGCCGCAAATCAGTAAAACTGGGCGCAGGGACGGTCACAAAGGACCCATCTTGCTTGATATTACAGATCAAAGACGCGGCCGGCCAAAGTTCGCGACCGCAGCCAAGCCGCTACTCGCTGCGGGCCGTGGCGCGATGGCGCTGGCCGCGCGCCAGTTCGACAAAGCGGCGCTTGATCTCGTTGAACAATGCCGGTGGCAAAGGGCCAAGGTAGCCTGTTTCGCTGTCAACGGGCCGGACATCCGGTCCCGGCCAGACAAACCGGTTGCTTTCCGTCAGGATAATCCAGGATCGTTCGTCGTCCAGTCCGAGACGCTGTTTTGTCGCCGGCGGGATTTCGATCGCGTCACTAGGATCAGAGGGCGGCGAGTGCGTGATCGGCAGGACACGGACTGCGGGCGTGCCATCGTCCAGGGTCGCAACAATCGCCAACACCAGCGCCGGGCGGTCCTTGTCGCCCTCCTCCCGGCCTTCGAGATGCTGCCAATGCCAGAGATAGGAATAACGAAAAACCCAACCGACTTTTGGTTCAGTCGGCAGCATGTTTGCCCGTCAGCAGTTCGGCGTTTAGATGATCGAGACCCGACTCCATCTGAGACGCTTCAATGGCGGCAAGTTCATCGTCACTCATCGCCGTGGTGAGATCTACGCGACGGTCGCGTCTGGCCAGACGCAGATAGTCCTCATAGGCGATCAGAACCGTGCGCGGCCGGCCGTTCTTGGTGATAATCACCGGCTCGCGAACTGCGGCATCCTGATAGGCGCCAAAATTCTTGGAAACGGCTGCTGCTGTCACAGTCGAGGTCATGGCATAACTCCTTTATTCCGGAATATACGGGCTTTCCGCAACTTTTGCAAACGTACGATTAGCATTGGACATGTACCATGACGAAAAAGACCTTGTCGGTATCGTCGGTCACCCAGAATGTTTTAAACCGCGCCGAAAAGCTCGACAACATCGCGGCGGTGCTGCCGATCGACCGACGTGACAAGCTTGCCGAAATCCTGACCGACCAGGACGTCGAGACCCTGCGTCATCTGGTCAACGAAGGTATGGGTGAGAATACGCTGCGGGCGTTGACCTCCGATCTCGGCTATCTCGAAGCCTGGTCGCATGCCGCGACTGGCACCGCCCTTCCTTGGCCGGGGCCTGAGGCGCTGCTCCTCAAGTTTGTCGCCCATCACCTCTGGGACCCAGCGAGGCGCGAAACCGATCCGGACCATGGCATGCCAGCTGAGGTTGACCAGGCCCTTCGAGATGGCGGCTTTCTCAGATCAACCGGGCCGCACGCGCCCGATACCGTGCGCCGTCGTCTGGCCAACTGGTCGACACTGACTAAGTGGCGCGGTTTCGACGGCGCTTTCGCCTCCCCTGCCCTTAAGTCCGCGATCCGGCTCGCCGTTCGTGCCGTGCCACGCCAACGCCGCCGCAAGAGCGCCAAGGCGGTCACCGGCGACATCATGGCAAAAATGCTGGCCACTTGTGCAGGCGAAAGCCTTCGTGACATCCGCGATCGGGCTATCCTGATGGTTGGCTTTGCGTCGGGTGGGCGCCGTCGCAGCGAGATTGCCGGGTTGCGCAGGGAACAGTTGACGGCTGAGCGGCCGATCGCCGTTGAGGGCGGTGCTCCCCTGCCCTCGCTGTCAATCCATCTCGGCCGCACGAAGACCAGCAGCGGCGACAGCGATGAAGTTGTCTACCTGACCGGCCGGCCGGTTGATGCCCTGAACGCCTGGCTTGTTGCCGCCAAGATTGAAAGTGGCAGTGTGTTTCGGGCGATTGATCGCTGGGGAAATGTCTCCCGTCGGGCGCTCGATCCGAAGGCGATCAACGATATTGTCAAAAAGCGGGCGACTATGGCCCGGCTGGAGGCGGGGGAGTTTTCCGCGCATGGGTTGCGGTCGGGCTATCTGACCGAAGCCGCAAACCGAGGCATTCCTTTGCCGGAGGCGATGGAGCAGTCGCGCCACCGATCGGTACAGCAGGCGTCAAGCTACTACAACAACGCGACCCGTCGGAGCGGCCGGGCTACGCGATTATTATAAGGGCGCCGTCGTCCTCCGCACAGCCATGACAGCATGTTCACTGAAACTGTATTTCCGTGGCATTGGCGAAACGAGCTGGTAAACGAAGGTCATGCTCAAGGCGCATTTCGTCGCGCTGTTTCCCAAAGCAACGCTGAAGCTTCTATCTACTCTACCGCGCGGCGGAAAGAACGACCAATGCTGCCACTTTCGAAATACGTTCGGCTATTTCAGTTGCAAACTCCTGTTTTGACTCCTGATCTGGACCGCGCAGGCGATTAAGAAACCTTAGCTGCAACAGGGGGTTAGTTTGTTGTCAGCTGCCTACAATCGACGGCTTCCGAAAGCTCCTGGGATCGGGGACATCACGCACTTATAGCCCCGCCAGAGTTCACTTTCAAAAGCGCCATTATCATCGGGCCGAGCGAAAACTCACCGCGGCGAGTTCTGGAGGTGAGATCGCGGAGATAGCCACCAGCCGAATTGATGTGCCCAGCTCGCTCAAGTATCGCTGCCATCGCGACGGCCGCATTCTCGGCGCCCATTGCCTCGCAAGCGTCCTGATACGCTGAAGCGCTTACTCCCAAGGTCGACCGAACCACGACTGCGGCGGACATCAAGTCCCTCCAACTCTGGACCTGGCCTTCGGGCGCATAGGCCGCAATTTCAGGGCACGCTCGCATCACCAAACCAATAGGGAAACTCTTTAGCGGCTCCGCCGGTCGGTCTGACTTTAACATCGGTTTCTCGCCCTGCTCTTTTTCTGAGCTAGGTTCAAATTCATTTATAGATTCGGTATTTGAATTCTGTATGTGCTGACGGATTTCGTTATCATTGGTAGCGGTTTTTTGTGAAAAGACGTTGCTTTCCAATACGCTGAGTACACCTTCGCGCAATAGTTCTAGTTCGTCCAGGATCGATTCAAGGGCCTCAATAGACTTGGCGGTCCGAAGCCTTGCTACGGCCCCTATGTAGATTGTCTCCATCGTCGTCCAGTCGCCAGACGCACCATCTTCAACAGCAGCCGTGATAAGCTTACGCACGTCCCTGCGCGCGATAGTCGTCCGCTCCTTAACTACCTTGAAGCGTCGTGCCTCCTCGGCCACCCGCTGCGCCATGAGAGCAAGTTCTTCCGCCCTCGCAAGCAATGGGGCAAGACTGAACCCATATGCTGTCTCCACCTCGCCGTCCTTGCCACGTCTCACGTAGCGTTTACCATTGGGGCTGTCGTTACGATTTATCAGTCCGGCACCCACCAATACAGCCAAGTTCTCTCTCAGAGTCGTGCCCGCGATGCCGTTCGCTCGTGCGCTCAGTTGAGCATTAGACGGAAAGACAACAAGGTTCGCATCTTCGCTGAGGTCCGTCTCTGGATAAAACGACAGGAGAGCGTTGAGCACAGCAAGCGCCCTATCGCGCAGGCCAAGTAGCGCGCGTGCTTCGCAGGCGTCGCGGTATACTTTCCATTTGTCCGCAACTTTCCCCTTACGGATGTCCGCTGTCTGGAGTTGGGTCCTGACCAAGGCAAGCGTCATCGGCCGCCGCCCGAATGGCGTCGTTACACTTCCACTTCGCATTTTTCTTTCACCTTTCGATCGGCAAAAGGAATCAGCTCACCAAATCGGTGCCAAAGACTATTGACTGGGATTCATGGAAATGCGATTCTCAGGCTGCTTAGACCAATGAGAGAGGCTTCCACGACGGCAACGTTTGGGGGCCTTTTTCTTTTGCGGTTTCTTCCTTTTCTAACCTTCGGATCCGGGCTCGGTCTGCCGGAATTTCTCGTAAAGATCAGGAATTCGATCCATCACGAACTTGGCAAACGCCTCGTCCCGATCTCTATCAATCTCAATTTTACAAACCCTGCCGGAGACCGCGAGGGTAGCGATCTTAGTACCCTCGGCAGACTTTACGGAAAGTACCGGCGTCTTTTCCGCGCTCGGTCTATCGATCGCCTTTATCGCGCGAAGAACCGCGATAAAGCGATCATCCGAAGTCTTATGACCAAAAGACTTGTCAGTTGTAGCCTTACGCGCTTTGCTTTCCGCTCCTGCATTTTTCAGACCGTCAGCAAGCTCCTGCCACCGCGGACGACCTATCTTCGGAGCCCGGCCGATCGCTTCGGCCAGCCAACCTGGAACTGCGCGGCCTACGTTGATGAGCTTGGATGCTTCCTGCCGATCAACCGACAGCGCGGTTTGAATGAGAGTCCTCTCAAACCCGCCTTCCTCGAGTTTCAGCGCGAACATTGAACGCTCTATAAAGGTAAGATCTTCACGAGCTGAATTTTCAATGCCTTGTGCGACAACAAGGCGATCGTCACTAAGTTCGCGCACGTAAGCCTTGACCTTAAGACCAAGCTCAGTGGCAGCTCGTACGCGACGATGGCCATAAGAAATCTGGTAACGGCCAATCTCAGTGGGATGAGCCCGTACCAGAATTGGTATTTCTTGCCCGTGCTCAAGGAAAGAGGCTTTGAGAGCTTCGACAGCCGAAGCATCCTGATCCGCAAAACGATCGGCGAAAGGGGATGGGTCGATAAGAGACGGATCGAGGTCAATCGGAAGAGCGCCGTCAGCAACTTTTTGCTTGAGTTCTTCGTAGTCCCTCTCAACTTCCGAAAAAGTGTCCTTCAACGACCGAACCGCTCCTGACGCTACGCGCTGCATTGGTTGACGTGTGTCCGCGGTCGGCGCCTCATCAGGCCCTGCGGCAAAGAGATTGCGAACTGACTGAGTTCGTTTGCTCATCTATCATTTCCCCAATCAGAACGTTTAACTACTAGCCCCGACGACATCACGTCGTCAGCTGACAACAAGTTAAGCGATTGATTCTTTTGAGAGCGGAGCACCATCATCGACCCCACACTTCATTGATTAGGCCGACAGCTTCGTGATTCACGGCACTAATGGATTCCATCGCGCGATCATAGGTCGATCGACCGACCGCACCACGCGACAACTCGTAAAGAGATTGCTTGGTCAAACCGGCATTGGCAATTGCGGTCGATTTCCATGCTGCCGCAGCCATCACATCGGTACCGAATACATCCCGAAGTAAACCGACGATTTCCTGTTCAGGTACATCTCGGGGATCATGGCGGGTCACAAGGAACCTCAGAAAATCATAGTCGAGCTTACCTCCCGCCTCTTCGATTACGGAGACAAGATCGGACGTCATTAGGAGAAATTGGCTCATGGAAGCTACGTCCACCATTTGTGGGTGGACGGTGACAATCATTCCTGTCGCTGCATTCAGAGCACCCATGGTGAGGAAGCCAAGCTGAGGAGGGCAATCAACAACTACAATGTCGTACTCGTCTTTGACCTGATCAATGGCGCTTGCAACACGCCTGAAAAACAAATCTTCTGGCCGTCCTCGGTTCTGAAGCATAAATCGCGGGGTCTGATGCTCAAACTCCATCAGCTCCAGATTGCCGGGAACTATGCTGATGCCAGTGAAGTAGGTCTTGCGGATCACATCTTTCATCGCCACACGCTGGTCATCATACCGGATGGCGCCGTATATCGTGGTATTCTCCGCAACATCGAATTCGGGCTGATAACCAAACATCGCGGAGAGCGAGGCCTGGGGATCAAGATCTATGGCAAGGACTCGATAACCCTGGAGCGCCAGACCCTGCGCAAGATATAGAGATGTCGTCGTCTTGGCCGAGCCACCCTTAAAATTGGCGACAGTGATGATTTGAAGTTTTTCACCCTCCCGGCGACGGGGCCAGAAACGCGCCGCTTCCTTAGGACGTGCCTCGGCGAGGTACTGGCGCAAGCCATTGATTTGTTCAAGTGTATAGGAGCGTCGGCCACCGGTCCCAATATCAGGTGCCGGGCCGAGGCCATCTAGGGAGAGTTGGCGCAGGTAGCCATCCGAAACACCAACGATCTCGGCTACCTCCCCAGAGGTGAACGACCGAAGCGACTTCTGCGCGGTCGGGGGAAAGGCGCGCTCACCGACCGCACGGAGTCTCGCGGATAGAGCTTCCGCGCGCTGCGTAATATGTGCGGACGTTGCTGCCCTACTGATGTGCCTGTCGATCACGTTCACTTTAGCCTCAGGTTCAAGACGGTTTATCAGCGTCAGACGCGCTATTACCGTCTGAAGATAGCGCACGATTCCCATCTGTCCGCAAGAGAAATAGGGTTAACAAAACCTTAACGCACTTTGATGCAACAAATTGTTCGCGCCTTTTATTCAACGTTTCCAAAGTTTTAGCCTGGTATAAATTCCCGCCCAAAATCTCTTTCCCTCACAATCTGTTCTCAAATATCCAAGACGCCGACAGGCCGTCTCTCCAACTTGCGCCACCGTGTAGGAAACGACAGAGAATCGCGAGGTACAAATTTGTACGTGGACAGCTTGGTCCCGTCCCGCTTTTTTCTCCCGCAAATCAATCAGCGAGGAGAACGTCGCAATGCTTCAGTCGCATTCCCGCCTTGTGCGCAAGCTTCAAGAAGCACTAGGCGATCGCCTTTGTATCGCCCTCGACGACCCTGGTGTTGTGGAAATCATGCTCAACCCGGACGGCAAAGTGTTCATCGAGAGGCTGGGCCACGGAATCGCTCCGGCCGGTGAAATGGGGGCGGCAGCTGCCGAAACCATTATTGGCTCCGTCGCTCATGCCTTGCATTCAGAAGCCGACGATGAGCGTCCCATCATCTCCGGAGAACTGCCAATCGGGGGCCATCGATTTGAGGGGCTTTTACCTCCAGTTGTCGCGTCGCCAACCTTCACAATACGGCGACGAGCTTCTCGGCTTATTCCCCTCGACGACTATGTCGCTGAGAAGGTGATGACCGAAGCACAAGCAGCTGTGATCCGCAGCGCAATCGCGAACCGCCTCAACATCGTGATCGCCGGGGGAACGGGCTCAGGCAAAACGACCCTCGCCAATGCAGTGATCGCCGAAATCATAGCGTCAGCACCGGACGACCGCATGGTCATTCTTGAAGATACTGCGGAAATCCGGTGTGCGGCAGAAAATGCAGTGTGCCTACATACCAGTGACACGATCGATATGGCGCGGCTGCTGAAGAGCACCATGCGCCTCCGTCCTGACCGCATCATCGTTGGCGAAGTCCGCGATGGCGCCGCACTGACGCTGTTGAAGGCCTGGAATACCGGCCATCCCGGTGGCGTCACCACCGTCCACTCCAATACCGCCATGTCTGCCTTGCGTCGTCTCGAGCAGCTGACTGCCGAGGTCAGTCAGCAGCCGATGCAGGCTGTGATCGGGGAGGCCGTTGATCTTGTTATCTCGATCGAGCGCGCGGGGAGGGGGAGACGGGTACGAGAGGTCATCAACGTCGAAGGCTTCAGCGGTAGCCGGTACCAGACCGAACATTACGCTCAAATTGATGAGGACATTCATGCTGCATAATCGCTTTTTTCGCCTCGGGCTACTCGCTGCAATATTTTGCGCAGCGTTTGCAGCGCCCGCCCTTGCCAGTTCCGGTGGAAGTCTTCCCTGGGAGGGACCGCTTGAACAGATCCAGGAATCCATCACTGGGCCAGTCGCAGGAGCAATTGCCCTTGCCGCCATGGCGATCGCCGGCGGAATGCTGATCTTCGGCGGCGAGCTCAACGATTTCGCGCGACGCCTCGTCTACATCGTACTGGTCGCCGGTATCCTGCTGGGGGCGACGACGATTGTCGGACTGTTCGGTGCGACCGGCGCGTCGATCGGCATCACTGCCACAAGTTTGCCAGGGACCGTTTCCCATCCGATGTCCGTTGCAAGATGGGAGGGGGCCAATGGGTGAGCCGCATTCCGCTCTCCAACGCAATCGCATTCACCGCGCTCTTTCACGGCCGAACCTTTTGATGGGGGCAGACCGGGAGCTCCTGCTTGTCACAGGGCTGGTGGCAATCATCCTGATCTTCGTCGTGCTCACCCTGTATTCAGCGCTGTTTGGCATCGCCATCTGGTTCGTGATCGTCGGCGCGCTGCGCATGATGGCAAAATCCGATCCCCTCATGCGTCACGTCTACGTGCGGCATTTGCGCTACCGGCACCACTACCTGCCCACGTCTTCGCCGTGGCGGCGTTTCTAAAGGTTCAATGATGGTCGCTTTGCGTTCCCTTCGTCCGTCCGCACCGTCATTCGCCGATCTCGTGCCCTATGCCGGACTGGTCGATAACGGGATCATTCTTCTCAAGGACGGAAGTCTCATGGCGGGATGGTATTTTGCCGGCCCTGACTCCGAGAGCGCCACGGATTTCGAGCGCAACGAGCTGTCCCGTCAAATCAATACGATCCTTTCACGGCTAGGTTCCGGCTGGATGATCCAGGTCGAGGCCGTGCGCATCCCGACGACTGACTATCCTTCTGCGGAACGCAGTCATTTCCCCGATGCTGTCACTCGCATGATCGATGATGAGCGGCGCAAGCACTTCGAACAAGAGCGCGGGCATTTCGAGAGCCGGCATGCGCTCGTCCTGACACATCGCCCTCCTGAGCGCCGGCGCTCTGGCGTCACGCGGTACATCTACTCGGACACCGAGAGCCGGACGGCTACCTATGCCGATACAGTGCTCGACAGTTTCAGGCGCTCCACCCGAGAGATCGAGCAGTACCTCGGCAACGTCATCTCCATTGAGCGTATGCGGACGCGTGAGGTGCCGGAACGCGGTGGCACCCGCATTGCCCGTTATGATGAGCTGTTCCAGTTCATCAGATTCTGCATCACCGGTGAAAACCACCCAGTCCGTCTACCTGAAATTCCAATGTATTTGGATTGGCTGGCCACCGCGGAGCTAGAGCACGGCCTTACCCCGAAGATCGAAAACCGGTTCCTCAGCGTGATAGCGATCGACGGTTTGCCGGCCGAGAGCTGGCCAGGCATCCTCAACAGCCTCGATCTCCTGCCGCTCACTTATCGCTGGTCGTCGCGCTTCATCTTTCTGGACGCTGAGGAAGCCAAACAGCGGTTGGAGCGCACGCGCAAGAAATGGCAGCAAAAAGTGCGGCCGTTTTTCGACCAACTTTTCCAGACGCACAGCCGATCCGTTGACCAGGACGCAATGGCCATGGTCGCGGAGACTGAAGACGCGATCGCCGAGGCATCTTCGCAGCTGGTCGCCTATGGCTACTACACGCCGGTGATCATTCTATTCGACGAAAGCAGAGAGAATCTTGCCGATAAAGCCGAGTCCGTTCGAAGGTTGATCCAGGCTGAAGGATTTGGCGCGCGGATCGAGACGTTGAATGCGACGGACGCATTCCTCGGGAGCTTGCCAGGCAACTGGTACTGCAACATCCGGGAACCTCTGATAAACACCCGCAATCTCGCAGACCTGATCCCCCTCAATTCCGTCTGGTCGGGCAGTCTACTTGCGCCCTGCCCATTCTATCCACCCGACGCGCCGCCACTGACGCAGGTGGCTTCCGGATCGTCACCCTTCCGACTGAACCTTCACGTGGATGATGTCGGGCATACGCTGATTTTCGGACCAACCGGTTCCGGCAAGTCAACGCTTCTCGCGCTCATCGCAGCGCAATTTCGCCGGTATGAGGGTGCGCAGGTTTTCGCCTTCGACAAAGGCAACTCCATCCTTCCTCTGACGCTGGCCGTGGATGGCAATCACTACGAAATCGGCGGCGAGGCAGGGGAGGGGGCTAGGCTTGCCTTTTGCCCTCTCTCCGACCTCTCGACCGATACCGACCGCGCCTGGGCCTCCGAATGGATCGAAACACTCGTCTCCCTGCAGGGTGTCACGGTCACCCCGGACCACCGAAACGCCATATCTCGGCAGATCGGCTTGATGGCGGGGGCGCCAGGCCGGTCGCTGTCGGATTTTGTGAGCGGCGTGCAGATGCGGGAGATCAAGGACGCGTTGCACCACTATACTGTTGACGGTCCCATGGGCCAGCTTCTCGACGCTGAACGGGATTCGCTAACCCTCGGTCTGTTCCAGTGCTTCGAGATCGAGCAACTGATGAATATGGGCGAGCGAAATCTCGTACCCGTGCTAACCTATCTGTTTCGCCGGATCGAAAAACGGCTCACGGGGGCACCAAGTCTCATCATTCTCGATGAGGCGTGGCTGATGCTCGGCCATCCTGTCTTTCGCCACAAGATCCGCGAGTGGCTGAAGGTGCTGCGAAAGGCGAACTGCGCTGTCGTTCTCGCCACCCAGTCAATTTCGGACGCAGAGCGTTCGGGCATCATCGATGTCCTGAAGGAATCCTGCCCAACCAAGATATGCTTACCAAACGGGGCGGCTCGGGAATCCGGGACACGAGAATTTTATGAGCGTATCGGCTTCAATCCTCGCCAGATTGAAATCGTCGCAACCGCCATTCCAAAGCGTGAATATTACGTGACGTCGCCTGATGGACGACGGCTCTTTGATATGGGGCTCGGGCCACTCACGCTGTCCTTCGTCGGCGCTTCTGGCAAAGCCGACCTCGCCCGCATCCGGGAACTTCTCTCAACCTACGGCAAAGACTGGCCGACCCAATGGCTCATTGAAAGAGGGATCAATCGCTATGCTTGACCATATCCTATCGCTCAGAAGCAAATCCGCGACGGCTGTCGTGGCAGCTTTTGCAGTCTGCGCTTCGGCACCAGCATTTGCCGGCTCAGCGACGGGCGCTGCAACCGAGTGGACACAGCTTGCCAACAATGCACAGCTCGTCGACCTCCTTAAAAGCTCCGTCCTGCAAGTCGACAATCAGCTGACACAGATCAGCCAGTTGGCCGAGCAGATCCAAAACCAGCTGAACATCTACGAAAACATGCTGCAAAATACCGCGCAGCTGCCCGATCACATCTGGGGCCAAGTCGAAAACGACCTCAACCGGCTGCGGGATATCGTCGACCAAGGACAGAGCATCTCTTTCTCGATGGGGAGCGCAGATGATGTGCTGAAGCAGCGCTTTCAATCCTATGCTGATCTTCAGACTGCCGCCGCCAACGGGACGGACCTATCCTCGAACTATGCCCGTTGGTCAGACACCAACCGCGACACCATCGCCAGCACGCTCAAGGCTGCGAGCCTGACGGCTGACCAGTTCGACAGCGAGGAGGATACGATGGGCTCCCTCAGAAACATGTCGGAATCTGCCGATGGCCAAATGAAAGCTCTCCAGGTCGGCCACGAAATTGCGGCGCAGCAGGTTGCGCAAATGCAGAAGCTGCGTGGTCTCGTATCCCAGCAGATGACGATGATGGGGACGTGGCTGCAAAGCGAGCAAACCGACAAGGATCTGGCACAGGCCCGACGGGAAAAGTTCTTCAACGCCGACACCAGTGGCGTCCCCGAAGGTCAGAAGATGGAGCCACGCTGGTGAGCCGCGCGGTTATCATCGCTATCGCGCTTTTGGTAGCAGTTGCATCCGTATCCGCAGCAACGGTGTTCATCATGAAATCCGACGAGCGGTCAGCATCCAAAATGGGTGAGAAGTTTTTCGGTGTGAAAAAGGACCTACCCCCGATCGAAAAGGGCCAGGAAATGCGTCCAAGATGGTGAGGGCACGGATCGAGTTGATGCTTTTCGCAACAGGACTTGCATGCCTTATGCTGGCCGGCCCAGCGTTTGCACAGCAGGGCCAAGTCCTCACGGAACTTGAAAATCAGGTTTCTTCCGCTGCCAAGGGCTGGGAAACAACGATCATGGATGCGGCAAGGTCTCTGTTCTGGATCCTCGCCGGAATAGAGGTGGGGATTGCCGCGGTGTGGCTCGCCATTCAGTCGGCATCCCTCGACAGCTGGTTCGCAGAGCTTGTGCGGAGGATCATGTTCATCGGCTTTTTTGCCTTTGTTTTGACCCAGGGACCGACGTTTGCCGAAGCTGTTGTCGATAGTCTCTATCAGATTGGGGCCGGCAGTGGGTCAGCTTCGCCCGCGGAGGTTTTCGATGCGGGTATCCGTGTCGCTTCGCAGATGTCGGAACAGGCTAAGTTCGGTGTCTTCGAGGATAATGCCCTTGCGATCGCAGCCGTTCTCGCCATGGGTATTGTTGTGATCTGCTTTTCGCTGGTGGCGGCGATTTTCGTGGCTGTGATGGTCGAGATGTATGTCGGCCTACTCGCGGGAATGATTATGCTCGGCCTTGGTGGATCCTCGTTCACAAAGGACTTTGCTGTCCGATATCTCGTTTATGCTTTCGGCGTTGGCATGAAGCTCATGGCGTTGGTCATGATCGCAAAGATCGGCTCCAATGTCCTCTTGGGACTTGCTCAGGCCCCTACCGCCGAGACCGACCAGTTCATCACGACACTTGCGATCGCCGGCATCTCGGTCGTTGTGTTTATCATCGCGATGTATGTTCCAAACATTATGCAGGGCGTCGTTCAGGGGGCGTCTGTTTCCGGCGGGATGGAAGCCATTCAGCACGGTGGGCAGGCGGCGTCGTTCGCGACCGGCGGAGCCTTCCTGGCCGCAGGTGCGGCTGGAGCAGGATTTGCTGCAGGGCAAGCAGCGCGGGCTGCCGGATCATCCTTTGGAGGAGCGGCTATTCGCGGAGTGGGTGCAGGCCTTGGCTCGGCCGGGCA
Organism: Rhizobium sp. LC145; assembly: GCF_001005825.1. GTDB lineage: Bacteria > Pseudomonadota > Alphaproteobacteria > Rhizobiales > Rhizobiaceae > Neorhizobium. The sequence continues at coordinate 19,563 of NZ_LBHV01000021.1, read as the reverse complement.
GGCCGCAGGATCCGCAGCCAAGGAGAAGGCGATCGGGTCGCCCGGTGCCTATGCCGGCTCCATCCTTGGCCTGGCGAACGCGAAGCTCGACCAGGCTCGTGGCAAGGGAGCCTCGCCCGGTCAACCGCCGGAACGACAAGACAAACCGTAATTTCAAGACAGGGATAACAATATGGCAGCGCAACGCGCCCCGGAGAACCCGTACCTTGCCGCGAGGCAGGAATGGTCGGAACGATACGGCTCTTACGTCAAGGCGGCTTCGGCATGGCGGACGGTCGGAATCTTAAGCCTGGGTATGGCGGTGATCGGTTTTGGCTATTCGCTGTATCTCAGCACGCAAGTCAAACTCGTGCCGTACATCGTCGAGGTCGACAAGCTCGGAAACACCGTCTCCGCCGGGTTTCCGCAGCAGATCGAATATGCCGATGCACGCGTCATCCGTGCCACGCTCGGAGGCTTTGTCACGAGCTTCCGCTCCATTACGCCCGACGCCGTCGTCCAGAAGCAATACATCGACCGGACATATGCGCTTCTCAGGACAAGCGATCCATCGACCCAGAAGATCAATGCCTGGTTCCGGGGCAACTCGCCGTTCGAGAGGGCCGTGAATGCGACCGTCGCCATCGAGGTGAACAACATCGTCGCGCTGTCGAACCAGACCTATCAGATCGACTGGACCGAATATGAGCGTGATCGCAAGGGCAAGGAAATCGCGACACGCCGATTTCGCGGCATAGCCACGGTGGCGATCACCCCACCCCAGGACGAGGCGACGATCCGTCTCAATCCCATCGGCCTCTATGTCAAGGACTTCGACTGGACCGCGCAACTGTAAGGGCAGGGGACTTCAATGAATACAAGGATAAACAGGACAGCGCTATGCTGCATGACGGCGCTTGCATTTTGGTCCATGGCGACGACATCGGGCTTTGCCCAGAGCCTGACGACGAATGAGGCGAAAGGAACCACCCTCTCCAACAAATGGCGTGGGCAGCGGGGACTGGTTACAACGGGCGCCGACGGAAAAGTCATCTTCCTGTTCGGTGAGACGCAGCCTTCTGTCGTCTGCTCACCTTTACAGGTCTGCGACATCGAGCTTCAGGGTGGGGAGATTGTCCGCGACGTTCTTGTCGGCGACACGGTACGCTGGAAGGTCGAGCCGGCCACATCCGGTGCTGCGGGCGGACAGGCAATTCACCTGATCGTCAAACCGTCTGAGGCCGGGCTGGTCACATCGATGGTCGTGACGACGTCGAGGCGCACGTATCACATTCAGCTCAAATCGCATCCAAGCCAGTACATGGCCCGCGTTGGTTTCGAGTATCCGGAAGAGGCCGCGACGAGATTGTCCGACATCAACGCTCGAATTCAGACGATGACCAATTCCGACGGCGGCGTACCGCCAGAGCAACTTGCCTTCGCCTATTCGCTGAGCGGCAGCGCGCCCTGGAAGCCGAAGCGCGTCTATTCGGATGGGCAGAAGACCTACATACAGTTTCCGCGAACGCTCTCCGGTCAGGATGCGCCGGTCCTCTTCGTGGTCTCTGGCGGGCAAAACCGGATCGTAAACTACCGGATGAAAAACGACATGATGATTGTCGATTACAACATCGACAAGGCTGTCCTTGTTTCGGGCGTCGGCTGGCGTCAGCAGAAAATCACCATCCGGCGGGGAGGCTGATCGATGCGCCTTTGCCTTCTTCTATTTGTTGCTGGCGTTCTTCTCTCTGGTTGCCAGACCGGAACAGACGCGATCACGACGAGCGCCGCGCCTTCGACTGTAACAGGCCCCGTGGCAAGCGCTATCGCCGGCGACATGGCTGGACGTTACGCCGAGCAGGCAGGGTCAACCGCCACGCCGATCAGGCTTCACAACGACACATCGGATTTCGCGACCGCGCTCGAGGCCGCGTTGAAGGGGTGGGGTTTCACTGTCGTGACGGATGACAAGGCGCGCTCATTGAAAGACACCGCCAAGCCGATCGAGCTGGCATATTCGTTGATCGACGTTGACGGACAGGTGCTGGCAAGACTTTCCAGCGAGACACTCGAGCTTGGGCGAGCCTATTCGGTGTCATCAGGTGGCGCCACGCCGGCAAGCCCGCTTTCATTGATGAAGCGAAACTGAGGAGAGACAGATATGGTCCAGTCGCTCCAGCTCGGCAATCCGAGCAGCGCCTCGCAGGAAAAGGGCATGAAACGGCTTAATCGCCTGCCGGTGTTCTTTGGCATCGGTATCGCAGTCGTCGTCGCCTGTGTCCTTGTCTACGGCATATCATCCCGGGGACTGGGGTTCGGCGACAGAATTCCGGATGAAGCAGGCTCGAACGTCCCGGCCTCGACCTTCGCTGATCAGATGAAGCGCGGGGTGAAAGACGGCATCATCGGGGATCGTGAAGAGCAGCCTGTATTCCAGCCCACACCCGCAACCCAAACAATTGTAGATGCCAAGCCGATTGAAGAGGAGCAGATAAAGCAGCAGGCACGGGAAGAGCGCCGACCGCAAATGGATTCGGAAGAAGAATGGTTGGCCCGACTTCGACGCGAGCAGCGCGAGCAAGTCCTTCGTGAACAGCAACGACAGCGGATGGCCAGCCTTCAGGCCCGTGCCACTGCGTTTGACTCGCCGCTGAAGGTCAAAATCTCGGAGCTGGGAAATATCTCCAACAACACCAGAACAACAGACCGGCAGCCGGCCACCAATAACGGTGCCTCCGATCTCTATGCCGCGGCCATGAAATCAGGTTTGGTGGGGCAGAATGTTGATCCAAATGGGCAGATTGCGAAAGAAGATTTCTTCAACGCCGACATCAAGGATCTCGGCTACCTGCCGAACCAGGTTGTACCTCAGCAGTCACGCTATGAACTGAAGCGCGGCTCCGTCATCCCCGCGACCATGATTACCGGCATCATGTCCGATTTGCCGGGCCGGATTACAGCGCAGGTGAGCCAGCACATCTACGACAGCGCCACAGGACATTTTCTTCTCATTCCGCAGGGTACCAAGTTACTCGGACGCTATGACAGCAAGGTCTCGTTTGGCCAAAGCCGCGTTCTGGTGGTCTGGACGGATGTCATCTTCCCGAACGGCTCGACACTGCAGATCGGCGGCATGGCTGGAACGGACTCGCAGGGCTATGGCGGCTTCTCGGACAAGGTCAACAATCACTATTTTCGAACCTTTGGGTCGGCGGCGCTTGTTGCACTTATAGGTACCGGCATCGATATGGCGGTTCCGGAGAGTTCGACCCTCGCCACACAGGATACGGCTTCAGACGCGGCGCGTAGAAACTTTGCCGAGACCTTCGGCCGCGTCGCGGAGCAGACGATTTCCAAGAACTTGAATGTTCAGCCCACCATCCAAATCCGGCCGGGCTACAAGTTCAACGTTCTCGTAGACCAAGATATTGTCTTTCCCGGCAATTATGGCGGTTGAGGCACACGTTGTCGCAACCGCCCTTTGGACAACTCCTGGATCAGGCCGATACGCGCACGGTCTCGCTGTCCGCAATTTTGCGCGGCCGATATCCTGCATAAAGGGGTGTCGCGACACCAAGCGCCTGCTGCATGCGCGTGCGAACTTCCTCTGAAACTTCGAAAACACCGCAGCAAACCGGAGAGCGACCATAGCCGTCTGCGCGGCCAACCTCTTCAACCGCGAGCCCCGCCCGACGATAGACGCGCGCCAGCTGCGGCTCGTAGTTCGAGACCAGCGTCTCGATACCGTGCGACAATCCGCATTCGCACAATGCCAGCAACAGCATGCCGAAAGCCTTGCCCGTTTCCAGGCTCGGAAAGTCCTCGGAGAGTGTTTCCTCATCGAGGCACATTCGTGTCCCCTCATAGATACCGGGTGCGATCAGGCTGGCACCCGCAAACGTGTCGCGAAAGACGTCGTAAAGAAGCGTCGGGCCGGTGGTGGGCATCAGCCGCAGCGTTCCATAAAGGCGATCCGCGCGATCATTGCACCACATCAGGTAAGCCGGCCGTAGAGCATCGTACTCGTCATGCTCGCAATCATCGTCGATTGTCACGGCCCAACCGAGTTGATCGTGAAAGACGCGTTTGCGAAGGCGAAATGCCTGATCCATGAGAGGCTTATAACGGGTGTACTGATGCGCCTGAACCAGAATGAACAAGGTTTATCTCCAGCTGTTGATCTTGGCTGGAAGATGCCGCCTCACGGGGAAGCCAGATATTCCCGCATATGCTCAAGCCCATATGCGGGTATTGCTCAGAGGTATCCGGGCGATCGGCTCATATCGCGATCACACGTAGCTTAAGGGCAAGAGTGGCCGCCGCCGAGATGGTGGCGCAACCAAGTTTCGTCCTGGCCGATTTGATGTAGCTGCGGGTCGTGTGATGGGAAAGGCCGAGAATAAGCGCGATATCCTTGTAATCCTTGCCGAGCGCGCTCCAGTAGAGGCACTCACGTTCCCGCGGACTCAAGACCGGGATCGGATCGCTCGCGCCATGTAGCTCGAACACTGCCATCTGGTGGACGAGATCCGCGAGATCGACCCATTCACTCCGATGAGCATCGACCAGATCCTCCCAGTCTTCGGCGGAGGCGTTCGAATTCAAAGAGAGGATGGCCCGTCGACCTGCTTTATCCGATATCGGGATGGAAAAACCAAAGCGGCCGATCCCATGGCGTATTGCGTCTTCCAGAAACATCAGCATCTCGGGCGCGACTTCGAGTTCTCGCCAATCGAATGGCACCTGGCGCAGAAAGCCCTCGCGCGCGACAGGATCGATGGTGACATAGCCCTTCAACAGATAGGTGGATACCCACGCATCCGGGTAGGTTGTCCGCACGAACGGGGCGTCAAAATCACCAACCACCGTCGAAGCGAGATGGTAGGTTATGAAGTCGACGCGGTAAGCGGATTGTATCAAATGGAGCGCTTCGGTCACCGAGCCCGTCTTTGCAAGGCGCTCCTTGACGTCGGAAAAATCGGCGAGAGATCCTGTCAATATAAGTTTCCAGCACTGCGGACTGACAATCCACCGCAGAGATCGAATGATCAGCCAAACGAGTTCGGCAGTGATGCGGAACTTCAACGGATTGTGCTGTAGCCTGATTGCTTTCATGGTTCAAACGCAACCTCTCGACGTGGAGAGGCGTAGCGACGCGGAGGTTGATATAGTTCGACTACTGAACGATCCCCGCGTTTCATTTTGGACACCAAAGCGACAACGACGCAGTCTCCTTCTTCAATCGCTGGCCGCGAGCCGACCTCGCACGTCAGCAAATCTGCGGTGGCACGGACTGGGTTAGGTCGCTATAAGCGCTGGTGAGGTAGTACGCGCTGCCTCCGGGCTTAGTAACCCGACGCATGCCGGTTTGGCGTCCGCCGTTAGGGCGCCGAATTCCTCGACCTATGGTCGGGGAGCCGTGGACGTATGTCCAGGTTCCTCGGAACTAAAGGTCCATGGGCCGACGCATGCTCGGTTACTAACTCCCCGATCGCCAGGGGTCAGGAACTATGCGGGGGCGCACCGCGCATTCCTGTTTTGGGAGTTGAACATGGACGCCGACGACCGATTGAATGGAGAGGCAGTCGATCTGAAGCCGCTGGTAGGCCTCTTGCATGGGCTTCCGTCACCGCTCGTCGAACGTCTCACGATCGATGCAATCCGCGAACATCGCGAACTGTTGGAGCGGGCAGAAAATCTGTTCAATGAACTGCCGGCTGACGTTAAAGCCGGTAAGGAGCTTGTTGGCGATACCCATATTGCCTATCTCGAGGCAACCATCAGGATGCACGCGCAAATGTCGGTGCTGACCACCCTGCTGCACATTCTAGGCTATACGCCCAAGGCCTGACAACGCCACATCAGCCTAAATCAGGCCGCGTCGGATAGCCAAAGCCACCAACTGCGCATGATTGGCCAGATTGTAGCGCGTTCTGACATCGTCAATCGCAGAGCGGACGCCAGCATACTTTGCCTGCTCCAGTTCAGCGATCACCTCGACGGTTTTGCCAAGCGACAGCCAGCGAATGTAGTTCACCTGCTTCGGCGTCAGGACGATCTTTTCCTCGATGGAGGGCGTGACCCGCAAGTGCTCAAGACGGGCATGAAGTTGAGCGACCGCTGATGCAGCCATAATGGCATCAATCTCCATATCACTGGCAAGAGAAGACTTCGCCGATGCAAATGTCAGCATGGACATCGCACCGTTGGCAGTGGCGACCGGGATGGAAACGCCCGAGCGAATGTTGAAATCAGCGGCTTTCGAAAAGAAGTTTTTCTGCTCTTTTGACAGCGAGCTCTTGTCGGCTTCGCCGGACCAGGCGAAAGCGCGCCTTATCAGCTGGGCCTGCCGCATGACCGGATCGATGAACCGGTAGTCCAGCGTGTCATAGATTCTCTGCCAGTCGATATCGTAGTTGGAGACCGCATAGGTCTGCCCCGGACGAATGTTGACGAAGGCATAGCCCACAAAATCGAACCGATCAGCAAGATTGGCCAGTGCACCCTTCACCATGGACTGATCGTTTCCGATCACAGTGATATCCAGCAGTTTCTCGACCCAGTTTGTCATCCATACTCTCCCTGTAAATCGCACCCGTTGCGCGGTGACGAAATGCGTCGGCAGTCAAAGGGACCGCGACGCGCGCGAACAGTGACCTGGTAAAGAATGAAGCATATTCAATCGCATAAGTTGACCATCACGGAATGGTTTTCTAAATCGTTTTCTCGGAATTGCAAACCACGGATTTTGCTTACTCGCGGAAAACGTGTCAGCTCACAATTGGCCAAGCGATCTAGGTTTCATGGCCTGAGCAGAAATCTGTCATTGTTTCGCGAAATGCTTTACATGGAAGGACCCATTTAGAGCGAACCCATGTTGCAGCTTACCCACGACACCGAACAGCTTGCCCGCGAAATTGCGGCCCGTGTCGGGCGCAGACCGGACGATATCATACGCGCTGCCCTCGAACGTGAAGCTCAGGCCCTCGGGGTTTTCGGCGACCTGCCTGTGAGACATCGCATGACCGTCGAACAGATGACAGCGATCGGAGAAAAGGTTTCTGCCCTACCGCTGCTTGATACATCGTCCCCGAAAGAAATCCTCGACGACCTGCATCAACCATGATTGCCGTCGATCACTCCGCAGTCGTCCACGTAGCCGCAATCAGGACACAGAGGATCAGGAGCACTACGGCTTTACCAACTTGACGAACTTAACCAACCTTGCCATATATAGCTCTCCGAACGGAGGGTGAGTGATGGCATCTCTGAAGTCCAAAACCAGCATACGTGACGGTGCAAGCGGGCGCGAAAAACCGGGCGCTGAATCCATGGCTTTTTTCCTGACCACAGGCGCCGCCCCGCTGGCGAAGGGGAGAGCCGCCTTCAAGATCAAGATCCCTGACAATGCATCAAAAGCCCTGACCGGCAATCCAAATCGCGTCAAGGCGCTCCTCCAGGAATACGGTCAGGCGATCGCAAAAAGCCGTTCTGCTGGCCACCCGGTCAGCTTCCGTGTCGATGTCGATTCCGAAGGTGAGATGGTTGTCACTCCCGTTGAGGCGGTGGAAATGACAACGGTGCCTGTCGTAGAGGAAAACGATGCGCTGGATCCGGAATTGGAGCAGGCGTTGGTGGCCGCACGGGCGCGGGGACGCATAAAGGCTGCTGAGGTGCTCAGCGGCACTGACATGCTGAATGCCGACGAATTCGCCAAGTTGCTTGGCACGACAAGGGTAACGGTGAATTCAAAGCGCCAGACCGGACTGGTATTGGGGCTGGATGGCGCGAAACGCGGCTTTCGCTTCCCGGATTGGCAGATCGATGCCGATGGCAAGCCGTTTGCAGCGCTTGCAACGCTCCACGAGCGACTGGGCGGAGCCTGGGCGGTTTACCGGTTCCTGGTCCAGCCCCACGGAGAGCTGGACGGACTGACAGGTCGCGAGGCATTGGAGCGGGGACGGACCGAGCAAGCGCTCGAGGTCGTCGAGAGCATTGGTCGAGATTTCCGCTGAATGGCACGTACTCTGCCGCCTCCCGGCTTTGCAAATGCAAGCCTTCACCTGCATACGGTCGCAGCCGGACTTCGGTTCGGTCGCATCTATCTGGGCACCTACCCTGATCCACTGGGCTTCGGTAAAACGCCGAGCCGTTTCAGCGATCCACGCCGGCGCAAATTCGCTAACCGGTTCGGGGTGCTCTATTTGGGCGATACGGTGAAGGTGTGCTTTCTCGAAGCCGTCTTGCGCGATCAACGCGATGGGGTCCTCGGCGACCTGCCGATAGCTGAATCCGAATTGTACGACCGCAATTTCGCAGAGATCGAGGTCATCAATCCGCTGATGATGGTCGATCTTCGAGACGACGGGCCGATCAAGATGGGTGTGCCGACGGATGTCGCGAAGGGCTCAAAGCAATCCCTCGCACGGAAGTGGGCGGTCGCCTTCAATGAACACGACAGCCAGGTGGACGGCATCATCTACCCGTCTCGGCTCAACGGCCACACCAACCTTGCAGTGTTCGATCGAGCTATTGGAAAACTGAAGGCGGTCCGCACGACGAAGCTGATCCGCGCGCCGGGTCTGGCTGATATACTCAACGACCTCAATGTCGCAATTGTCGAACCTGATCCCTGATATTTTACCTGTCGTCGAAGTCGGATACAGCACTACTTCTGCCCACCGATCCGGGACAAATCGACCCGAATTCCCGCAGTCCCAACCTCTCCTTCGTTTGAGGGCTCCACTTCGCTCTGGGAGGCGGTGGCATCAGCAGGTTTGTCTGCGGCATCCGGAGAAACTTCCTTCCGATCGACGATCGTTCCACCTGGATCCTCCGCCTGAAACACGCTTTGCCCCTCGAACTGGCCAGTGTTCCAAGCGTAAACGGCATCTTCGAAGATCTGTGGAAGCACCTCTTTGCTCGTTGGGTTGCCATACCATTTAGCAACGATGCGCATGATCTTGGAAAACATCCTCGTCCCCATGCGAAGATTTTCGCAAGGCTCAATCAGATCTGGTTTCAGCTCGGACGCGTCCTTCACGCCGACACCCGCCGGGAACTGTGTAAGGCCCACACGCACGACGGCTTGCCCGACATACTGGCGTATGATCTCCATAGCCTCGTCGGGCGTCTTCGGTTTTGGTACGAGGATGAGCCGTCCACCGGCTTTCACCGTGACGGCCAGCGGATCGCCAGGACCGACAGCGGCTACGAACTGCTCGACGATGGCGGGTTTCAGGGAGGGATCGGCGCATTCCGCGATAAAGGCAGCATCCATGACGAAGGCTCCAAAGTTCAGGTATTGAAGGAAATCTCAAGGGGGACGCCAAACAGGGCGGACCAGGCTTTGGCGCTCGCGCGCTGGATGGCGACGATGTTGCCACCCGTCGTCCACCAGCCATTGCCGATCAAAACGATCGCGTCGGGTCGGTGTAGCATCGACTGGAGAATGGGCCACAGTACGAGCTGCTCGTAGCAGATAAGAGGCGCGATCTTTCGGCCCGCGACCTCGACGACGGGATTGGCGAAGAGACTGGCGCGGGCGCCGCCAGTCTCTCCTATCCATCGCTCCCATGGACGCCACATCGAAACCGGCACAGGCATGCGCTCGCGATAGAGGACACGTCCGCCACCCCCATCAATAGCCACCATCACATTGTCGTAGCCATTCGCATTAATCACAGCCGCACCGGCAACTACCGTCACACTGACCCCTTGCAATCCTTCCCGCCAGAGACGTTCAAGGGTTGGCGTCCAGAAGCCCAGCGCGCTTTCAGGCAGAACCACCACGGCTGCGCCAGATCCCGCAACCTCCTGAACGAGTGCGATCAGGTTGCGTTGACGTTGTAGTGAGCTGTCGCGGCCAAGGCTCGCACCCATTTCAAGGTCGACACCACGCCACCCCACCGGTAGAATCTGATTTGTCCCCGATGCGGCGGACCAAAGCCATAGACCTGACAGAGCAATGGCGATAGCCGGCCCGATCCGGGTTACGAGACCGATCAGGACGGCTGTCAAAGCGAGCAGCCCCCACCATCCCCATCCCGGAAACAGAATTCCCGCCGCCGTCAACGGATGCGCCCAGCCTGTGATCCCGAGCGGAGGCAGACCGGTGAGAGCCAAGATGAGGAGATATCGCACCGCTTTTACCAAGCCCGACCGTGCTGTCCAGAATACCGCATGGACAGCAACGAAAGAGGATGCCGCCGCGACCCAGAAGCTGAGGCCGACCCAGAGATCCGCAGCAAAGAACTGTGCGACGCCCGACGGCAATCCTCGCGACGCCGCCAGGAAATAGCCGGCCGCGACGACGGCCGCTGCGATCCGCGTTGATGAAAGGGCCCACAGAAGCGGGAAGAGGGTTGCCGCAGGGAGCAGGGACACCTGCCCGCTCCAGCCAACCGCCCCGACCACCACGGCAAGCGAAACGAGAACGGCAATTATCATGACCTCACGGCGCATAGGTCAACACCTCTTGTGCTAGACCGAGTACGCCGGACTGAGGCACCGGCCCGAAATACCGGGAGTCCCATGAGCCGATAAAGCCGGAATGCAAATACACCTCTCCGGGCCGCACCATCCTGCTTTGATCGTGCCGAAGAGATCGCCCCTGTGCATCCTTCTCTGCGATGCGGGATCCGCGGATTGGCACGCCATCAACTGCGATGTGATCGCTGACGTCCACGCGCTGTCGCGCCACCGCGATGACAGTCTTTATCAACGGTCCGAAACCACCGGGGCAAAGTCCCCGCCGGAGATATCCGCGCTGTCGCGCCTCGCGCATAGCGGGATTGTCAGGCGGGCAGACGAAAACTGTTTCGCCGGGCAAGACGGAGCGGGTGAGCGGAACGATGCGCCACAGGCCGAGCGGCTCACTCGGCGTCGTGTTGATGCGCAGACCACCACTCCAACCGGCAGCAAAGAGGACGCCAAACATGCCGGCGGCCACAGATATCGTGACGCAGGCGCGGCGTCGTTGACGAGGCATCGTCCAACCTTCACGCATCATCATAATCATTTGAGGGAGAGCCCCTTGGTCTGGGTTTGCCGCGCTTTTTCAGCCTGCTTCAATGCCAGCGTGGTGCGCTCGTGCGCGGCGAGCTGCTGCACAGTGCGCATGCTGTTCCAGGCCGACTGAACTTCGCTTTTCTGCGAGGGGTTCATCCCGGCCGTCAGTTTGTGGAAGGTCTCGCCGTTTGCATCTTTCGCCGACAGCGGGAGCAGGCTGCGTTCTCCGAAGCGCTCAGACACAGCCTTGGCGAAGCCTTCGAGCTCGGCTTTCACGTTTCTGTCGGCCAGCGTATATTCGAGGCCGGCAGGAAGATCGTTGCGATCGATCGCATCGCGGATCCTCTCCAGCGTCTGCCTGGCCGATGGAGAGAGGGCAGGGATGTCGACGGAGACCTTGAGACGGATCGCCCGCTCTTGCGCTTCATGCTTGCGCTCTGCCTCGGCCCGCGCCGTCACATATCGCTCGAGGTTTCGCGCCAAGGCAGGCGCGTTGACAAGTGCGGTGTCGCGCGCCGCCTTCTCGTTCGCTCCGGCGAAGATGCCGGTCTTGCCCTTGAGCGCTCCAAACTTTTCCGGCTCAGCTGCGATCTTTGCAAGCGTTGTCTGCGCTCTTGCCGGATCTTTCAGCATGGCATCGACATTGACCGCCTTGAACGCGGTCTCCGGCTCGGCGAAGACCTGGGTAAAGCGTGTCGTGACCTCCTGCCATTGCTTCTTCAAACCGGGATCGGCAGTCAGACGATCCTCAACGGCCTGGTCGATCGATTTCGGGAACGTCGTGATGCCTAATACCATTGGCTTTGCCTCCATGAAGGGTTTCGGGGTCACATGGGGATTCGGGCGCTTGAGACCGAGCTGTGCGCCGATCGTCGCCAGGCGGGCGGTGAGATTGACGAGCTTCTGTTTCTGGCGAACGGTCCAGTCGAGGCGGTCGCGAACGAGGGTGCGCGCTACATTGACCAGATGCAGACCCCGCGCGTCGGCGAAGCGAAGGGCCGCGCGATAGAAGGCGCCCTTCTCGTAATCGAGCGTCGTTTCCTTGGAGTTCTTGCGCGATAGAAGCTCGGCAAGGCCACCCCCCTTGGCGAAGGACCGCGAGCCATAATAGACGCCGAGATCCTCGCGATGACGGGTCATCGCCACATAGGTCAGGTGCCGGTCGAGGGACAGCGAGGCCAGAACTTTGACCCTGTCGACGGTCGCGCCCTGGCTCTTATGGATCGTCGTCGCGTAACCATGATCGACGTTGTTGTAGAACCGCTGCTCTACGCTGATCGTCCGCCGGCGCTCGCCCTCGCCAATCTCGGCAACGATACGCCCCGGGGCGGCTTCCACGACCTTGGCCAGCATGCCGTTCTTGACGCCAAGCGAGCTTTCATTTTTGAGGAAGACGATCTGGTCGCCAGCGGCAAAATGACGGATACCGTCTTCCGTCTTGAAGGCGTAACCGTCATCGACAAGGCCGCGCTCGACCAGCTTGGCGCGCGCCAGGGTATTGAGCATCCGCACGTCGCGGCGAAGGTGTGCGAGGATCAGCGAGGAATGGGCCGGATCGTACTCGCGGTTCCAATCGGAAATAAGGTTTTCGACAGCTTGTGACTTCAAGGTCGATCCCATCATCCGACCGTTTGCGCTGTAGGACTCGACAGCCTTGGCGATGTTGCCGCGGGCGAGATCGAGCGACGCGTCGCGCATCCATTGCTCGCGCTGGCGATAGATGGTTTCGAGTTCGGCGTAGCCGATACGATCGGTGATTGCCCGAAACGCAGCACCGGCCTCAATCGGCTGCAACTGTTCGGGATCACCGACGAGAACGAGCTTTGCCCCGCGCACCGTTGCCTCTTCAACAAGCTGCGCCATTTGTTTGGAGGAGACCATGCCGGCTTCGTCGAGGACCATAACGGTCTTGTCATCGAGATGGTCGCGACCTTGGGCCCAGCGCAGTTCCCAGGACGACAATGTGCGGGAAAGAATACCCGCTTCCTTTTCCAATCCTTCGGCCGCCTTACCCGCCAGAGCGGCACCAACGACACGATAACCGGCCGCTTCCCAAGCCTCGCGCGCCGCCTTCATCATTGTTGTCTTGCCGGCGCCGGCGCGCCCGATCACGGCTGCAATGCGTGCCGGCCCCTCGACATGCTCGATCGCCGCTTTCTGCTCATCCGACAGCCGTGTGTGCCGGTCAAACGTCGACCTAAGCACTGGCTCGCGGACGCCATGGGAACTGCGCCCGGACAGCCATATGGACCGGTTTGCCATCTCAGCCTCAAGGCGGATCATCTCGCGTGTCGTGTAGCGGGCAGGCGTCCTGACACCGGAGGTAAAGTCTATCCGCTCGCGGTCGAGACGCAGCACTTCCAGATGCTGCATGATCCGCGCCATCAGGCTTTGGAAGAGAGCCGCATCGTCGACATAGCGATGGAGGACCTTCGCCACGTCCTGGTTGTCGAAGACGCTCTTCTCCCGAGTGATGAGATCGAGCACGATACCGGGATTGCGCTGGATGCGCCGGACATTCTCCGCGCGCCGCTCCTCCTGCAATTCGATCCGCTCGAGCTTCCGTAACCCGGCTGTCGCCAGCCCGTTTTCTGTTTGCGATTTTCGCTCGATGGCGGTGGCACCGACCCCGATATGAATGGTCGGTGTCAGGTCGATGCCCTGCTTTTCGAAGGATCGGCCATCGATGCGGATATCCAGCCCGGCAAGCACCAGATGCCGGTTCTGCACAGCAAACCATCCATCACGAAAGGAATTGAAGCCCTCGGTGCCACCCGCCCAGAGTTCATAGATGATTTTGCCAGTGTCATTGCGAATGGGCTGGCCGTCTGGTCCAAGAACAGCAACCTTCTTAGCACCGAACCCGTCCCCGCTCAGAGGCCGCAATGTCGTCATCAGGTGGACATGCGGGTTGCCGGGTGCATCGTGATAGACCCAGTCCGCGACCATACCCTTCGACGTGATATGCTCGGCAACGAAGTCTCGCATCATCGCGATGTTCTGCTCGGAGGATAGCTCGATCGGCAGCGCGATGGTGACGTCCTTGGCAAGCTGGGCGTCGACCCGCTTCTCGAACACCTCGACCTTGTTCCAGAACGCTTCTGAGGCTCCCGAGACCGATCGATCGGCGATCATGGCGCGCAGCCAGTTTGGCGCATCGGCAGGGATCACGAACTCCTCGTGCAGAAGACCCTGCTTCCTGGTGTAGTCGATTGTGCGTGCTTCCCGCTCATACTCCATCCTGGCGCAGTGCCGGTAGGCCGCAGACAGCACGGCGCTGCGCCCAGAGCCACGGGCGACGATGTTGACTGAGAAATGCGGGACGGCCACGGGCGGATCGCTCCTTCTTGCGAACGAAATCAACTGGTTGATCGCAAGAGGTTGCCCCGCCAGGGGGCAAAAGCAGAACGTCGCGTCAGCGACGTATAATTGCGCCCTTGGATCCGCTCTTGTCGAGCGGCGGGATCATTCGCCAAATGCTGACGCTTTGGCGAGGTACAAATTTGTACCTGTCCTGCCGGGGAAAAATCGGGGACTCTCTGCCATCATTCCACGGATATCACTGGAGATTGCATCCCGATGAAGAAGCCAACGTCGAAAATCCGCGAAGAACTTGCCCGCTTGCAGGAACAGCTGAAGCAGGCAGAAACGCGTGACGCCGAACGCATCGGCCGCATTGCGCTGAAGGCCGGACTTGGAGAGATCGAAGTCGACGACGCCGACCTTCAGGCAGCTTTCGAGGACGTTGCAAAGCGGTTTCGCGGAACGAAAGCCGGATCGAACGGAAAAGAAAAGGGTGCCGCTGGAGCGACCGGAACATCGTCGGCCACGTCGCTCAGCGCTGGCGCGGCTACGAGCCAGGCTGGCGAGGCTTGAGCGGATGCAGCGGCTGACCACAGCAGAGGCCAGAAAGAAGGACGCTCGCGAGAAGATCGAGTTGGGCGGCCTGATCGTCAAAGCCGGGTTGCGCTATGAGAAACGCGCGCTTCTGTTGGGTGTGCTGATCGAAGCGCAAAAGAAAATCAAGGGCGATGAGGCGGAGCGATCCCGTCTGACCGCAATCGGCGCGGAGGCATTCGGCAATGACAGCGAATAAGATCCTGCTCGCCGTTGTTCCGCCGCTGGCGATGATCGCCATCGCACTGATGTTGCCGGGGATCGAACAGTGGCTCGCGACGTTCGGAAAAACGGCGGAGGCGAAATTGACGCTCGGCCGAATCGGCCTAGCGTTGCCCTATGTGGCGAGTGCTGCGATCGGGCTGATCTTTCTCCTCAGTGCCCAGGGATCGGTCAACATCAAGACCGCAGGGTGTGGCGTAGCTGCCGGATCGGGCACCGTTATTGCCCTCGCCATCGTTCGGGAAGGAATACGGCTTTCGCAATTTGCCGGACAGGTGCCTGCGGCCAGGTCGATCCTGTCCTATATCGATCCGGCAACGATGACAGGAGCTGCGGCAGCTCTGTTCTCGGGCATGTTCGCGCTTCGCGTTGCGGTGATCGGCAACGCCGCGTTCTCGCGTTCCGAGCCGAAACGTATCCGGGGTAAACGCGCGCTGCATGGCGAGGCGGAATGGATGAAACTGCCGGAGGCAGGGAAGCTGTTCGCAGAGGACGGCGGCATCGTCATCGGCGAGCGATATCGTGTCGATCGCGACAGCACGGCGGCACTCTCGTTTCGGACCGATATGCCTGAGACATGGGGCGCCGGGGGAAAGTCACCGCTGCTCTGCTTCGACGGTTCGTTCGGATCGTCACATGGCATCGTGTTCGCCGGCTCCGGCGGTTTCAAGACAACGTCGGTCACGATTCCCACGGCGCTGAAATGGGGCGGCACGTTAATCGTACTTGATCCATCCAATGAGGTGGCGCCGATGGTCAAGGCGCACCGGAGCGAAGCCGGCCGTGATGTGATCGTGCTTGACCCGAAGGATCCGGATATCGGGTTCAATGCCCTCGACTGGATCGGTCAGCATGGCGGGACGAAAGAAGAGGATATCGCCGCGGTCGCCTCGTGGATCATGAGCGAGAGCGGCCGCGCCAGCGGCGTACGGGACGATTTCTTTCGGGCATCCGGCTTGCAGCTGCTGACGGCGATCATCGCCGATGTCTGCCTCTCGGGTCATACGGAAAAAAAGGATCAAACGCTGCGGACAGTGCGCATGAACCTCTCGGAACCGGAGCCGAAGCTGCGGGCGCGGCTGCAGGAAATCTACGACAACTCCGAGTCCGATTTCGTAAAGGAGAACGTGGCAGCGTTCGTGAACATGACGCCCGAAACCTTCTCCGGCGTCTATGCCAATGCGATCAAAGAAACCCATTGGCTGAGCTATCCGAACTATGCCGGTCTCGTGTCCGGTTCGACCTTTTCGACCGATGACATCGCATCGGGAAAGACCGACGTGTTCGTCGCCCTGGATCTTAAAACGCTGGAGACCCATGGTGGTCTGGCAAGGGTGATCATCGGCTCATTCCTGAACGCCCTCTATAATCGTGACGGGGCGATGCCGGGACGCGCTCTGTTCCTTCTCGACGAGGTCGCTCGCCTGGGTTTCATGAGGATCCTTGAGACGGCACGCGATGCCGGCCGCAAGTACGGGATCACGCTTCTGATGATCTATCAGTCGATCGGTCAGATGCGCGAAACCTATGGCGGACTCGACGCCACCAGCAAGTGGTTCGAAAGCGCGAGCTGGATCAGTTTCTCAGCGATCAACGATCCGGAGACCGCGGACTATATCTCCCGGCGTTGTGGAACAACGACAGTCGAGATCGATCAGGTCAGCCGGAGTTTTCAGGCGAGGGGTTCGTCACGAACCCGATCAAAGCAACTTGCCAGCCGACCATTGATCCAGCCGCACGAAGTCCTGCGCATGCGTGCCGATGAGCAGATTGTGTTCACCGGGGGAAATGCGCCGCTTCGATGCGGTCGCGCGATGTGGTTCCGGCGAGCCGACATGAAGTCCTGCGTTGGCGATAACCGCTTCCAGGGAAAACGTGGACCATTGGAAATCAGGGTCTGAGGGAGAACCCAGATCCGGAGATCGGGCGATGAGATATTGGGAAGCCTGCGAGGCACAGGTCACGGCAGAAGAGGCCATCGAAGAATGCCGCGTCCATCATATTGAGGCCATCGTTCGCGAAAGCGATAGCGCTTTGGTGGATGTCACGTCACGACCGGTGATGTCATCGCTCATCCAGACGAGCAAGCCGACTATCGTGGCGCCGAGATTCTCGGTTACCTGGGATACTGATCAATGGCGGTCTGCTATCGCGAGAGGATCGTTACCGGGATCGGCGAAGACCACAGTTGGGCTTCGTTCGCTTCAGCGAATAGAGCCGTACGCCAAAGGCGGACCGCCCGGTGCTCCTTCTGTCCATACTTCACAAAACTGAATCGCTCCGCGACCATCGATTCACAACTGTCGTTGGACGCATGGGCCCGATTGCGCGATCCTCTCACCATGATCGCCCAGCCCTATCACCTCTATATCGAACGCTCGGATGCTGAGAAGAATATGGCGCGCTTCTATGCCATGTCGATCGAACCGACCCTCTTCGGAGAGGCATGTCTTATGCGGCGCTGGGGACGCATCGGAACCAGAGGCCAGATGAAGGTTCATCACTTCGAGCGAGAAGAGGAGGCGGTGGAGCTCTTTCTGGAACTCATTTCTCAGAAGCGAGCAAGAGGATACAGTCCCGCAGTCCGTGAAGAACGCGGAAGCCGCTCCTACCTACACAAAAAATCTGCAACGTTGTGAAACGATATTCCGGCCAGAATTGGTGACGCTCGTGGCGTCGCCGGACGGCACTATCTGGATCGGCTGACCTCGGCAAAAGACTTGCGGCGTGAGATGAACTCCTTGAGGAGTGGCAGGAAGAATGCCTTGCTGAAGCGACCGATCGGCGGTTCAGGTTCGAGATAGAACGACCGTCCGACAATGTCGCTGTTGAACTCATCGAGGATGATCCAAAGGCGCAAATCGACATCAAGCCCGGCGCGGCGCTTTTCGATTGCTGGTATCTCCGCCGCGAACCGGCTTCGCTCCGGCTGCTTCGTCGTGATGGGAAAGAACAGCACGAGGTCACCACCCGCTCGAGGGATCCGGACGCCGACGGCTACCGGTCGATCTTTGCGTCCCTCTGTTTCGCCCTTTCCGGCTTCACGGCTCCAGAGATAGGGATAACGGATGACCGTCGCTGTCTGGATCTCGTCATATCCACTCATCGGTTTGTCTCATCGCTGTCGGCGTAAGCGTCGACAGCACTCTCAAACTCGGCGAGTAATGCGTCGGGCATGGTCTCAAGCGTGCCTGCAGCACGCATATCGGACTGGCGCATCAGCCGTTCATAATCCTCGATGTTCAGCAGCACCAGTCGCGGTTTGTTGCGCTGAGTGATGGTAACTGGATGGCGCAAGGCCTCGGCTATAATGTCGCCTGACTTCCGCGAGAGGTCACTCGTGGTGTAGGAACCGGTGCTGCTGGTCATTTGAGCGTCTCCTCGCAGTAAAATCACAGTGAATTGGATAGATAGTTCGGTTGGCGACAAAATACAGCAAATACAGCATTGATGTAAATGCTGAATATGGTGACCGCATCTGGCGGCGACAGTTTTTCGGATATCGGTGACCTCGCTCGGCAAGAACGCCATGGCGCGTCCAACTCCTTTCGACACCGCAAACCGCCAGCCTGGCTGTCGTTATATGCCGCCCTCAGAAGGGCGGCTCGGCGTCGACAAGGCCGTGCTGTTCGGCCATGGCAACGATCATCTCGGCCTCGGCCAGCTCGAGTTCGGCCGCAATCTCTCGGCGCTCATCAGCGTCAAAAGCGTTCTTGAGTTCGGCGCGTTATCCTCAATCTGGATTTCGAGTTCGTAAGTCATCTTCGTCTCCTTGACGTTTGTGAAAGATGACCGACGGGTCCGAGAGGGGATGGCGGGGTCAGGGATCGCGCCAGCGACCGGCAGGGCCGGGGAGTGGGGGAGCCGATTTGCGCAAGCTGCCCTTCGGGCGGGTGTAGCAAATTGGGGGAACCGCTCATCCTTGGGGCCGCGATGCCTGCTTGGTACGATCGCTTATTCTGAGCAGCTTCCCCCGCTATCCGTATGCCACCAAGAAAGCCGGACCTGGCTCGATGCCGGGTCCGGTTTTGACTTCTCGGCAGAGGAGAAGGCTCCGCCGGTGGCGGAGCCCCGTGATGTCAATCAGTCACGGTTCGGGCGGGACCAGATGAGCTGGAGGCCATCCTCGCCTTCGACCTCGGCGAGCGTTGCGTAGATCGGAGCCGGGAAGCTCGGATCGTCGAGCTTGACCGAGAGGTAGTCGCGGCCCTGCTCGGAGGTCTTCTGCCACGCGGCACCTAGCTCGACGTTTTGCGGTGCACCGCAAAACGTCGATTATGCTGAGACGGTGATTATGCGGAGTGCCGGTCGCTGAAGGCTGGATTCCCGGCGGTTGTAAGGGATTTTGCTCCGCATAATCCCGGTGGGATTGAAGGTAGCGCCCCGCTTTGAGCGGAGCGCCGTGGTTCTGGTCAGCGAGACCAGATGAGCTTGTGCTCGCCCTTGTCGCCCTGG
>NZ_LBHV01000020.1 GCF_001005825.1 Rhizobium sp. LC145 | reverse complement strand
AGGGCGTTGTCACGTTGTTCGACTGAGGCCGGACGAAGCGCTTTCAGTTAAACTCAGGCAGTTGCGCCGGTCACGGCCTTCCAGTGCGCCATGACGCGGATCCGATGAATGTGGGTGGCGAGGGCGGAGTGTTTTTGATGCGGCGGGACGAAATGATTTCTAACCGCTGAAAACACGGGGACAAATTGTTGCAGACTGCCGACGGATCGGAAGCCCTGCATCACTCGTTCTCGTTTTCGCAGCGGCAGATGGGAATTTTCCGCACGGTTGTTAAGGCCCTTGTGTGATCTATGTTCAATGGCCGGCATCACATCTCGCTTTGCCGCCCCGTATGAACGCAGTTTATCGGTGACAATCCTCTTTGGCGCGAGGCCTTGCTTCTTCAGCAGCCTGATCAGCAATCGCTTGGCAGCCTTGGTGTCTCGACGGGTCTGCACGATCTCGTCGAGAACATATCCGTCCTGGTCGACGGCTCGCCAAAGCCAATGCTTTCGCCCGCCGATCGTTACGACCACTTCGTCCAGATGCCAGATATCCTCTCGCGACGGCGCCTTTCTGCGCAGTCGCTTTGCGTAGGCCGCACCGAATTTCCGGCCCCAGCGCCGGATCGTTTCGTAGGACACGACAATGCCGCGCTCCAGCAGCATTTCTTCCACCAGCCGCAGGCTTAACGGGAACCGGAAATACAGCCAGACCGCATGGGCGATGATCTGCGGTGGGAAACGGTGGTTCTTGTAGCTGATGGTCGGCGTGCTCATCACGTCCGGTTATCCGTCAACCGTTAAGCCACGAACAACGTGACAACGCCGTGCGACGTTATGTCGATGCAGCAGCGGGGCGAGGCCGGTTCGAAATCATTGCAGGCGCCAACCATTTCCTCGGCGGTCAATTCGATCTTCAGGAGCGGGCAGCTGACCTGTTGACAAATTGGGCGACGAGTTTGTTCGAGGGGTAGGTGAGGCCGGCCAGCGGATTGTTCCGCTTCAGCACGGCGGTCGCAGACACGCGACGGTGCTATGCTTCGAGGGCATTCGCGCTCAGGAAGCGGTCAGCAGTGGGCGGCACCCGAGGACAATCGGGGACCGACAGGACTCGCTCTCGGCTCAACCATCAACCGAGCATAGACAGGAAGTCCTGCAGTGTCGGCACTTCGCGCTGAGAGGCGTTCTGAAGACGCGGATCGTCCTCCAGCGTATAGGTCAAACCCTCGCCTTCCCACAGCCACCAGTAAACGATCTCTCCCTTTTTGCCGCGGATCGGCATCTTGAAGGTGGGAAACTTCTTGTCCGGAGCCGGAATTTCCGCCGTCCCGATCCTGGCACCTTCGATCTTTCCGTGTTGCAGCGCACCACCCAATGGCATCATCACCACGCTTCTTGTCTTTGCGGAGGACAGGACGGCAAGCGCGGGGCGATCTTTATAGATGCCAGGCAGGATACGCACGACCTCGGGATAGGCGACATGCGTATGGGTGACCTGTACATAGGCCAGGCCTTCGGGGGTGGAAATCTCGACCACGTCGCCAGGGCTGAATTGCATCTGGTTTTCCTCGTCTCGGTTATGATGCCTGTGCCCTAGAGGCTATAGGCTTCGGTCGTTGCGGGATGGAAAAGCTCATCGGCCGAGACAAGACGCGGCGACAGGCCCTGATCGTAATGATAGCGCAGGAAGGTATCCAGCACGTGCCGGTTGGGCTGCAGGCCGTAGCTCCAGATGTCCGGTCCCATCAAAGCGCGGGCGCGGCTGAGGCTGTCTTCCACGAAGGGCATGGTCACCTTGGTTGCAGATGTATCCATCAGCGCTTCCTCGGCAAGCGACTTGGCACGGTTGAACGCCTTGAGCAGGGCGCCGGGAAGCCAGGGATGCGTCTCGGCCAGCGACCGCCGCAGGCCGAGAACATGCATGATCGGGAATATCCTGGTCTTACGGAAATAGGTTTCCGCTTCAGCGATCGTGTCGGGGAAAAGCCTTCCGATCGCAGGATTGCCCTGATCGAAGCAGCGCGGCGAGCGAGGGCCGACGAAGCCGTCGATATCGCCTCTCTCCAGCATCGCATTCAGCGTGTCGCCTTCCGGCGCATCGACAACCCTGATATCAGACGGCAGATCGACCTTGATCTTCTCCGGGCGGCCGGGCGTATCCATGCCGCCGCGCACCCAGACTATCTCCGAGGGATGCACGCCGTATTCATCCTGCAGGATACCACGGAACCAGACATTGGCCGACAGCTGGTATTCCGCAATGCCAATTCTGCGGCCGCGCAGCGCTGCCGGACTGTCGATGCCGCGGTCCTTGCGGATATACATCGAAGTGTGACGGAAGGCTCTCGACAGAAAGACCGGGATGGCGATGTATTGCGAGGCCCCGCGAGCCACCGAGATCGAGTAGGACGAAAGCGAGAGTTCGCTGATGTCGAACGCAGCATGCCGGAAGGCTCGGAAGAACATCTCCTCCGGCGACAGCAGCATGCAGGTCGGATCGACGCCGTCGATCTTGACGAGCCCGTCATAGATCGGACGGGTGCGGTCGTAATTCCCCATAGCCAGGGACAAATTCAGGTCAGACATGGTCATTCGCTCCCACTTGATGTTCCAGTCTTACGGGTGCGTTGTACGCAGCCGATTTCAATATCGCATGGCATACTTCCAGACTTGC
Source organism: Rhizobium sp. LC145 (assembly GCF_001005825.1). GTDB lineage: Bacteria > Pseudomonadota > Alphaproteobacteria > Rhizobiales > Rhizobiaceae > Neorhizobium. The sequence goes on along the minus strand of NZ_LBHV01000020.1, from coordinate 36,078 downwards.
CAGTCCCCAGCGGCCACTCTGTGCGGGCGGGCGTCCCAACCGGACTGCGGAATGGATCGCAGCGGTCATTTCGGACCGGGAAAACCGGAAGGGTGGCGCCGGCCGGAATTCCCTCCGATCTTCTGCATATACATGCAGTCCCTCCGGGGTCAGCCGCAGATCGGCTTTCTCCAGGGATACGATGATCGGGCCGAAATGCTCGTATGTTTCAGGGCTTGAAGGCTTGTCGGGCAAACCGTAGGTACGGGCCGCCTTGAGGTCCATCTCGCTCGCAGCGCCGCGTGCCTTGAGGGCGCGACGGGCATTCCCGTAAGCCTGCATGTCCTTACGGGCGCCCAGCTCGCCGAAGCCGTCCATCCATTCGTCGCTGTCGAAGAAGCCGTATCCGGAATAAGTCATCGACGCGATGCATCCATCGAACGCAATCTGGGCAACATAGGCGCCTTCCGTCGGCCGTTCCGAATCCCAGTTTCCTGTATAGGCGCAAACTTGCCGAGCCAGGCCGCCAGCGAGCAGGCGGATGATATCGACCTGATGCACACCTTGTGAAAAGACGACACCGCCGCCGCGGGCGGTGTCAAGCTCTTCCGGGCGGCGTGGGCGATAGAGGAAATCCGTGTAATTCAAGGCGTTGATGAGCCGAACGCGGCCGAATTCTCCGCTGAGGATGATTGCGCGCGCCATTTGCACCGGCGTATCGAAACTATGGCTGGGGCCGACAAGAAGGTGTACGCCGGCCGCGGCGCAGGCATCCGTCATGCGAATGCCGTCGGACAGCGAGATGGCAAGCGGCTTTTCGACCAGCACGTGCTTGCCGGCCGCAGCCGCCTTGCAAACATGGTCGAAATGTATTTCGTGCGGCGTCGAAATATAGACCAACTCGACCTCTGGATCGGCACAGAGGTCGTCTATCGTTTCGTAAGCCCTGCCTCCGAATTCCCGGAGGAAAGCCTGTCGCGATACCTCCCGCGGTTCGGCGGCTGCGACAAGTCGAACCCGCGGGTCTTCGACAAAGGCTGTCCGGCTCAGGACGAACGCCCTTCCCAAGCCTGCGACGCCGATGCGCACAGGTGATGCAGCAGCCTCGTCAAAGGTCAAGGACCAAGCCTCCGGTCCTCGCGCGCGAGACGCATATCATGATGAAATCGTCTTTCTCGTCGTCCATCAGAACCATGTCCCGATGATCGGGGTCTCCTGCAAGAAGGCGACACTTGCACGAGCCGCAGGTCCCGCTCTCACAGGAACTCGTCGTCTTGATACCGCTCTCGCGAACCGCTTCAAGGATGGATTTGTCCGCTGGGACGGACACCGTTTTCCCCGACTTTGCAAGTTCAACGTCGAAGGCGACGTCGTCGACGCGAACCACCTCCACGGGCTTGAAGTCCTCGAAATTCACACGGCCTTCGGGCCAGTGGCCGGAGATCGACACAATCTCGTCCATCAGCGGCTTTGGCCCGCAGCAATATACGTGCATGTTCTTTATATCGACAAAGTGGTCCCAGAAATCGTAGGCCTTGGCCGGATCGCCGTCATCGTGATGGATCTTAAGCCGACGACCGAAAGCCTCCTTCATCTCCGGGAGATAGGCAGCCTCCTGTGCGTTCCGCGAACAGTATATGATATCGAAATCCTTGCCCTCCGCCGCCAGGCGAGACGCCATGGAATAAATCGGCGTCACGCCGATGCCTCCGGCGATCAACAGATATTTCGCAGCGGACTTCAGGGTAAAGTTGTTCTCCGGCGGCCGAACCATAATGGTCGTGCCGACCTGCGCCTGCTCATGCATCGATGATGAGCCGCCACGCGATTCACGTTCACGTTTCACGGCAATCAGATAGCGTTCCGGGTTTAGGCCGTCGCCGACGAGCGAATAGCGACGCATCGCGCCCGAGGGGGTTTCGACCGTGACGTGAGCCCCCGGCCCATAGGTCTCCAGCGGAGCCCCATCCGTCGAAACGAGCGAAAATTCGGTAATGTAAGGGGTGAGATCGCGGCGGCCAATCACTTTCATAGCACGCGCGTTTGCATCTTCAGTCATTCTTGCATCCCTGTCACGCCGACCCGGCGGCCACGGAGGTTTACTTAGATGCCTAATTATTTTTTGTCAAGGTCTAGACGAGATGGCTCATGCAGTGATAATTTCCTTAGAAAGCTAACTTGGAGGACCGTAGCCGTGCTTACTCCCGAAGAAAACGATGTTCTGACGCAGGTATCTGCGGACAAGCCGATGGGAAAGCTGATGCGTCAGCACTGGACCCCCGTGTGTCTGATCGAGGAAGTTGCCGAGCGCGATGGTACGCCGTTGCTGGTCGAAGTCCTTGGCGAGCGATATGTCGCCTTCCGCGACACCGACGGCAGGCTTGGCCTGCTTGACGAATTATGTCCTCACCGCCGCGCCTCGCTTCTGTACGGGCGCAACGAGGAATGCGGCCTGCGTTGCCTCTATCATGGCTGGAAGATGGACGTGGACGGCAACGTGGTCGCGATGTCCTCCGAGCCGGAAGGCAGCCCGTTGATGAACAAGGTCAAGCATCGCTCCTACCCCGTCAAGGAATGGGGCGGATTCGTCTGGGCCTGGTTCGGCGACAAGGAGCAGGTTCCGGAATTCGATCCCCCTGCATTCGCGCCGACGGAAAGTACACAGGTTTCGATCCTGAAAATCAGGATCCCGTGCAACTGGGCTCAAATCCACGAGGGCCAGATCGACAGCGCCCACTCTTCCAGCCTTCACTCGTCGGACATGGTGCCAGCCCGTGTCGAAGGCGCGGCGGCAGACGACAAGTCATGGTATCGGCCGTCGACCGACAAGTCGCCGAAAATGCAGACCCAGACGACCAGCTACGGCTTTCACTATGCAGCCATCCGCCGTCCCATCAAGGGTGCTGATACCCACAACTATTTGCGCATCACTGAATTCGTGGCGCCGTATTACTCCCTGATCCCGCCGAACAGCTCGTATAACGTCGCCAGCGTCATCGTGCCGATTGACGACGTCACGACAGCGTTTCACTTCATAGCCTGGGGCGGCACGGACTGCCCGAGCACCGAGGACTGGCGGAAGTTCAACCATGCCCAGAAAGGCATCCACCTCAATGACAGGTGGGAAACCCATCGGACCCGGGAAAACAATTTTCTGCAGGACCGGCAGGCCATGAAACTCGGTAACTTCACCGGCATCAAGGGTATTCCCAACCAGGATATTGCGATGTGGGTCGGCATGGGCCCGATCGTCGATCGGACGAACGACGTCCTCGGCGCATCAGATCTCGCAATCGTCGAATTCCGGCGACTGATGGTGGACGCGGCCCGCCAAGTTGCAGCCGGCGGCAGCGCGATCGGCACGGATGCCCCCCGGCTTCCGCAGGCGCTGATCGCTTCGCGTGAAGGCGTCTATCCGAAATCCGTGGATTGGCGCACGCTGGTAGACCCCGATCAGCCGCTCGCGGCAGAGTAGGGACGCATAACGGCGCTTCGCGTCTTGTCCAATTGAAGCCCGCGTCGTCGAAGGACGGCGCGGGCTTCATGATTCGTGCGATGTCATGATTGAGGGCCGACGCTGTCGGCTGGCCCGGCAGTTCCAGCTCGCATTGTATGGCCCGAACCGTCGTGTCAGCCGCGTTGCGGTTGTCGATCAGGCAGGCCTTTAGCCGGCGCCGGCGCTGAAGCGCGCATGGACATCGTCAAGCCGGCGACGATGATCGCCATGCCGAAGACATGGTATGCTTGAAGGCTTTCGTTGAGGAATATGATCGCGAGCCCGGCTGCAAACAATGGCATCAGATACATGAACAGAGACGCCCGTGCCGGCCCGATACTCCTGACGGCCCGGTTCCAGAATATGTAGGCCAGCAGCGAGGGGAAGATGGCGAAATAGACCAGTGCAAGAAGGCTTCCGGCACTCACCGTCATGGTGCCGACGACGGCCGCCTCCCAGACGGCAATGGGCATATGGCCTAGAACCCCGAAACCTATTGTCGTCAACAGAAAGACCAGCGGATCGAGTGCAGTCGGCTTCCAGCGGATCAGCACGGTATAGAGGGCCCATGCGCTCATGCCGAGAAAGACGAGAATGTCGCCATACTGGGGCGCCAGGGCGGAAAGTATGTGGACATTGCCACGCGCTATAATGACGACGGCCCCGGTCAGTGCCAGCGCGACGCCGAGGACTTGCAGCCCAGCGATCCGCACGCGCAGGAAAATATAAGCAAAAACAAGCGTCATGACCGGCATGAGCGAGTTTATCAGCGCGGCATTGACCACCGTCGTGTGATGCAGTGCAACGTAGATGAAGCAATTGAACGCTGTAACGCCGACGATGCCCAGGGCAGAAAGCCAAAGCCATTCTCGCCTGAGCCGATCGCGATTCTGGCGCAGTTTCGGCAACACGAAAGGCAGGAGCAGAAAAAAGGCTATCAGCCACCGCCAGAACGACATCTGGAAGGGCGGAATATCATCGCGGAAAGCGCGAGCAAGAAAGAAATTGCCCGCCCAGAAGAGCGGCGGCAGGATGGCGAAGGCCAAATGCCCGATATTAAGACGTTGGGGGGCCGTAACCATGATATCTCCAGATTGACCGGGATCGGAAAGCTGCGCGTTCATCCCTCAGGCTGGATCCGGCGCGCCAGCTGCTCCAAGCGCACCCGGCAGACAGGCGGGCGTCGGCGCGGGATCCAGTCCCGAAACTCCTCATCCTGCGGCCACGACGACCAGCCCAACAGTGGCCAGTGCCGTTGCCAACACGGCAAGCATCGACGGAAACTTTTCCGTTTTGAAGATGAACACCGCGAGATAGGTCGACAGGAATATTTCTATCGAGTTGACCACGGCGACCCGTGCGACCGTCGTATGGCTCAGGGCCACGAACTGAATGACCTGGCCCAGGGAAATCAGCGAGGCGGCGGCAAGCTGGGGTCTGTCGAGGGAACGGAACGAAAAGCGCCTGCGCTCTCCCCCCGCGCGCCCCACCATCCCGACGAGCCCCGTCATCCCGACGAGATAGTAAACTAATGCAGCTAACGACCCGGCAAATGCACCGAGATAGGGGTCCGGCATGAGAGAAAGGCCGCTCCGGCGAACGACATAGCTGACCGCATAGGTCATCGCGCACAGAAGAGCCAGCATGCAGCCTCGGGACAGATCTTCTTTCGAGATGGAATCGGCGCTCAGCTTACGATTGTCGAAATAGAGCATGACGAAACTCGCGCCCAGCGCAGCCATTCCGAGCATGGCGGGGACTGACAGGCTTTCCGCCAGGACAAGCCACGCAAAGAGAGCGGAGAAGAATGGCGTCAGCCGCCGGATTGTCGTCGCCCGGACCACGCCGGCCAATTGGACCGACCTGTAGAGCGTGGTGCGCCCCCATACCGTCGAAAATATGCCGGCTGCGGCGAACCAGGCAATCGCCGGCCAGAAATGCTCCTGAATGTCGGCCGAGAAAAACGGCCGCCCAAGAAACGCCCAGGCAATGAGCGCGAAACCGCCGGTCAGAACAACGGACAGAAGGAGACCGTTGTCGTTTTTCCTCGACGAGTTGACAATCGCAATACTGCCCAACGCAAAACATAACGCAGAGATGAACGCCAGAATCTCTCCGGTCATGCCCTGACCATCAGAAAGCCGCTACATCTGGCATTCACTCTTGCGGAACTGGAGGCGGCTGCAATTGACATTGATTGGTTCTCTACAGGGGAAGGTTCTGACGCTTTCGCTGGCCCTTTTAGCCACTTCAGGTCAATGTTTAGAAAGCTAAGTTAGTTCTGGGGATAAGAACAGGGGTAGGTGGGGCTTTTTCTGCAAAAATTTAGAACGGCAGTGCCGCGTAGCCATGAAATCCGGCAGGATTCGGCGTTTGGCAACTCGTCTTCACTTAGGAAACGAAGAACGTTAGGTGGCGACTTCAGGCTGAATCTTCGTCGTCATATTGGCCTGGATGGCACCAAGGAATTGCATCAACATTTGGATCTCCCTTTCGGTGAACCCGGAAGCTGCCGCACCAACGACCTCTTTTGCGATGGGCATCAGCTCATGCTTCAGTTTATGGCCGCGCTCGGTAAGAAAAATGTTGATCTTGCGCTTGTCCTCGCTGTTGCGACTGCGGTTGACCAATCCGTTCTGCTCCATCGCCTTGATCGCGGAAAGAGTTGTCGGCTCCATGGTTCCAACGATCAGCGACAACTGTTTTTGCGTTAATCCATCTTCGTTCCATAGGGCTCGAAGAAAATACCACATTCCCAGCGATACGCCGTATGGCTCGATCCGCTGCTGAAGATATTTCTGGATAAGCCTGTGAGTCAGGCGCACCTGGTAACCTAAGCTTGCGGCGAACGGCAGGGCGACTTGCTCTTCCGAGCCGGCGACGAGATCGGCGTTTTGAGCCGTATCAGCTTTCATACCTAAGAAACTCCATTTGTCCTCACTATCACATGAGCATGTGTCGATAGCAATCACGCGAAGACAGGCATCAACCATAGATAATTAGATATCAAACGATACGCCAAGGTTGTGCCGAAACCTAAAAAATTGGGGCATTTACTAGGTCCGTAGCAGGAAAAGATCGCGGCTATTTTGAACTTCTCTGTCGATATGGCCGGCAGAAATTGATCCTTGACAAATCCTAAGATATCTAAGAATTTACCCACGCATTCGCAGAGGAGCGAAATGCCCGTGAAAAAATTGATCGCGATTTAAGGGAGGTTTTGGTTTTGGGTCTGGTTAAGACTATCTTTGCAACGCTAGCCATGTCCGTATCTGTGGGTGCGCACATCGCACAGGCGGAGACACTCGACATCAATGTGGTCCTGCCGCTTACCGGAGGCGGTGCCTTTCTCGGCAAGGCCGAACAACAGGCCCTGCAACTTTACGAAAAGGCTGCAGCCACCGAAACAGTGCATGGCAAACAGATCAAGTTCGTCTTCCACGACGACCAATCCAGCCCTCAGATCGCGGTGCAGCTGGTCAATAGCATCAAGGCTGGGGCTCCGCCGGTCATTATCGGCTCGGCCGTGTCTGGCCTCTGCAACGCCATGGGTCCGCTGGTTCGAAGCGGCCCGGTTCTGTACTGTCTTTCCCCGTCGATGAATCCCAAGCCGGGAGAGTTCGTCTTCAGTTCGAGTGTCTCCACCAAGGGCCTGGCGGAAGGACTGCTCAAATATTTCCGCGACCGGGGCTGGAAGAATATCGGGCTGATAACCTCCACGGACGCAACCGGGCAGGACGCTTACAAGAATATTACCGCATCCGTGGGCAAGGGCGATCTGTCCGACATCAAGATCGTTGCCGAAGCGCAATTCAACCCGACAGAAGTCAGCGCCAGCGCACTGGTTCAAAGGATCAAGGGCGCCAATCCCGACGCAGTGATCGCATGGTCCACAGGCGCACCGATCGGGACGATTTTCAAGGCGATCCGCGATGCGGGTTTTGACGTTCCGGTAGGAACTACCGACGGTAACATGACCTACGCGCAGATGGAGCAATATTCCTCGTTTCTGCCGAAGGAATTATATATCCCCGCTCCCCATTGGCTGAAGTCTGAAAAGGGCGACGCTTCTCCGAAGGTCGCGGCGGCAAAGGCAGCCTTTTACAAGGCATTCGAATCGGCGAACGTGAAACCCGACGGGCCTTCGACGTTTGCCTGGGACCCGGCACTTCTCGTCGTCAGCGCCTTGAAGGCAATGCCGGCGAAGGCGGATGCCGATGCTCTCCGCAACTACCTGAACAACCTTCAGGATTTCGGAGGCATCAACGGCGTCTACGATTTCAAGCGGGATCCCCAGCGCGGCCTGGACAAATCCAATGTCGTCATAACCCGGTGGGACACCGCCGGTGGGACCTGGGTTCCCGTCAGTGACGTAGGCGGAACTCCGCTCAAGTAATACCAGTCGAAACTCGGAGTCCACCATGGCTGAAGTCCTACAGATTTTCGTAGGCGGCGTTCTGCTGGGCGCAATCTATGCGTTGATCGCCCTCGGATTTTCGTTGATCTACCGCGTGACGGGGGTCGTAAACCTGTCGCAGGGCGGGTTTGCAGTTCTCGCGGCGCTCGCCGGTTACACATTCAGCCAGCGACTAGGCCTTCCCCTTCCCATCGCGCTTCTGTGCGCGGTGGGAGGAACGACGGTCGTAGGACTGGCGATCGGATGGTTCACCTTCGTACCCGCGTTGAAGAAGCTTTCCAATGCAAACGTTTTGATGCTGACGGTCGGCATCCTGACGCTGATCGAAGGCTTCTCGCTCATCGTTTGGGGAAGCCAGCCCTATTCTGTTCCCGCATTCTCTGGCGAGCAGCCGCTCGAAATCGGCGGATTGAGGATCACGACGCAAACGTTCTGGATCATTGGCACGGCAATTGTCATCTTCCTGGCGGTCTGGTTCGTGATCTCCCGGACGAAGGTCGGCAAGGCCCTGCGCGCCTGTTCGGAAAACCCATCCGCCGCCGCGCTGATGGGTATCAACGTCAAGCGCATGACGCTGCTCAGCTTCACGCTGGCGACACTGATTGCGGCGGTGGCCGGCGTGGTCGTCGCTCCGACGACTACGCTGCAATTCAATACCGGACAGCTTTTCACCATATCCGGCTTCATCGCGGTGGTCATCGGCGGTATCTCGTCCTTCCCCGGCGCGATCGTCGGAGGTCTCTTTCTCGGACTGGTCACCCAGTTTGCAACGGCCTACGTTTCGTCACTGTTCAGCAACGCCATCGCACTGATCCTGCTGCTGTTTATCCTCATCTATGCGCCGACCGGTCTTATCCCGTCCAAGATTACCCGCCGGCAAGACGTTCGCGAGGAACCGCGAGTCTGGGGTCACCTCACGAGGCTCGCGCCGCAAACCGCCTGGATCGCCGCCGCAGTCGGCATCGTCATCGCCGTTGTCGTCCCGCTGGTCATTCCGGCTGCGTATATCTCGAGCCTGACCATTGCCGCGATCATTTTCCTTGCCTTGATCGGCCTGGATCTGCTGATGGGTTATACGGGACAGGTGAGCCTTGGCCAGGCCGGTTTCATGGCGATCGGCGGTTATACGGCCGGGTATCTCTCGATCAATTACGGGATAGAGCCTGTCTTCGGTATTGCGGCGGGCGTCATGTTGTCGCTTCTGTCCGCCCTGGTGCTGTCGATCGTGACATTGCGGCTGCGTGGTCTCTATCTGGCACTGGCGACATTGGCATTCGGACTGCTCATCGATTCCTGCGCCATCGGTTTCATCGACATCACCGGTGGACCGTCGGGGATGGTCGGGATCCCGTCCTTCTCGGTCGGTCCCCTGTATTTCGATACGCCGATGTCCATGTACTTCCTGGTTGTCGCGGTCGATGTCGTGGTGCTTTTCTGCCTCTTCGGTGCGTTACGCACGAGTTTCGGCCGCGCCCTGCAGTCGATACGGTCTGACCAGATGGCGGCCAGCGCGCTCGGTATCAACATTGTCCGCTACAAGCTGGCCGTCTTCATGATCAGCGCCGCTCTCGCATCGATCTCCGGCAGTCTTCTGGCTTACTCCTTCAACTTCCTCGCTCCTGAAATGGTGGGGACGGCACGCTCGCTGGAACTGGTCTCGATGCTCGTCATCGGCGGCGAAGGGACGCTTGTCGGCCCTGTGTTCGGAAGCGTGCTTTTGACAATGCTGCCGACGATCTTCCAGCCGCTGGCGATGTACAAGACCTTCTTCAGCGGGGCGCTGCTGATCCTCTGTTTCCTCTATCTGCCGCGCGGCATGTACGGCGTTATCGCGCACGCGATGAGCCGCGTGTCGACCCCGAAAACCGTCGCGAACAGCCAGGGACTGGCGGAAGGAGGTGCTCAATGAGCCAGGATCTAAAACAGCCGAACGGCACGGATATCCTGCGAGTGGACGGTCTATCGAAAAAGTTCGGCGGGCTGAAGGCGACCGACGGCGTGAATTTCTCCGTACAGGAGAATTCCATCACGGCGCTCATCGGACCCAACGGTGCAGGGAAAACGACGGTTTTCAATCTGATCACCAACATTTTCCCGCCCGACGAAGGAACCGTTGCATTTTTTGGAAAGCAGATTGCCGGTTGGAGCCCCATGGACATCGCCAATCTCGGCCTGATCAGGACATTCCAGTCGGCACGTGTCTTTCCGGGTCTGACTGTTCTGGAAAACGTCATGGTCGGTCGCCATCGCCTGATTAAAAGCAGTGATTTTGGCCAGATGCTGTGGAGCCCGGAAAGCCGGCGCGAAGAGATGAGGATCCGGTCCCAGGCATTGGCGATGCTGAAAATCGTCGGCCTCGAGCGCTTCAAGGATGCGCATGCCGTGGACTTGCCTATGGGTGCCCAGAAGTTGCTGGAAGTCGTCCGCGCCGTGATGGGCAGCCCCCGGCTTCTCTGTCTCGACGAGCCGGCCGCAGGTCTCAACGACACGGAAACCGAGGAACTGGCCGCCCTTCTGAGAGCGATCCGCGCTGCCGGAATCTCGATCCTGGTGGTGGAACACAATATGTCACTGGTCATGAATGTCGCCGATCACGTGGTCGTTCTCGACGCCGGCAGGGTCATCGCCGCTGGTTCGGCCGCGGAGGTTCAGAGAAACCCGCAGGTCATCGAAGCATATCTGGGGAGGGAGCAGAATGCCGCTGCTTGAGTTGAAAGGCGTTTCCGCGGGCTATACCGGCGCGAGTGTGCTGAACAAGATTACTCTGTCCCTGGATGCCGGTGAGATCGCAACCTTGGTCGGATCCAACGGTGCCGGTAAAAGCACGATTGCCAAACTCGTGTCGGGAATCCTGACGCCCATGCAGGGCGAAGTGATTTTCGATGGAAAGTCGGTCAAGGGCCTTTCAGCATCGGACCGGCTCCGGCTCGGTATTGCGCATGTTCCCGAAGGCAGACAGATTTTCGGCGGCATGACGGTCCTCGAAAATCTGCGGCTCGGCGCCTACAGTGTGCCGTCGCGACTGTCGATGGATATCGAGAGCCAGCTGGCATTCGTCTGCATGTTCTTTCCGGTGCTGAAAGATCGCCTCGGCGATGTGGCAGGGAATTTTTCCGGCGGCCAGCAGCAGATGCTGGCGATCGCACGTGGACTGATGTCGCGGCCGCGGCTGCTGATCCTCGATGAACCGTCGCTCGGAGTGGCGCCGCTTTTGGTCAACGAGATTTTTCAGCTGATCCAGCGTCTGCGCGGCGAAGGCATCACCATTCTGCTGGCCGAGCAGAATGCCCGACAGGCGCTTTCGATCGCCGACCGCGGCTATGTCATCGAAAACGGGCAGATGGTCATGGAGGGCGCGGCGGCCGCGCTCGCCGGATCTGCAGATATAGCAGAGCGCTATCTCGGGATCGGCACATCCATCGGTGCCAATGAGGATAAGGATGCCCGCATGGCGAGGGAGCTTTTGCGGATCGTTGCATAACATCGCCCGGAATACGGGGCGAAATTTGACCATCACTATCATATGAGGGAGGAGTTCGACTTTGAAGAAAACCATCTATGCGCTGATTTGCGCCGGCGTGGCGTGCCTTTCGGCAAACCTGGCGCTCGCGGCGCCGCCGCCGGAATATGTCAGCTTTGGCGCCGCGTCCGGTATTTTTCACATGCCGGCAGACGGCAAGGCGACGGTTGCCTTTTTGGCGATCCACAGGACTGCAAACTATCTGACCCATCCGACATGCGCTGAAATGCCGAAGCGCGGGTTCGCGGCGCTTTGCATGAATACCCGCTTCAACAACAACGAGATGGTGGTCGATTGGGACCGGATCGCCCTGGACGTCAAGGCTGGGGTGGAGTTCCTGCGCAAGCAGCCGGGTATTCGCTATGTCGTGCTGCTGGGCCATAGCGGAGGGGGGCCGACGCTCAGCTTCTATCAGGCGGTGGCCGAAGCAGGCCTGTCCTTCTGTCAGGATCCGAAGAAGCTTGTGCCCTGCAGAGACGATCTGGCCGGCCTTCCCAAGGCGGATGCGATCGTTCTGGCCGACGCCCATCCTGGCGTACCGGTCATTCTGCTGCGAAGCCTCAATGGCTCCGTCATGGACGAAACACCCGGGAAATTCGACGCAAAACTCGATCCATATGCAACTGAGAACGGGTATAATCCATCGGGATCCTCCCACTATCCAAAGGATTTCCAGACACGGTATTATCAGGCACAGTCGCTGCGCATGAACGCGCTCATCGACAAGGCATTGGCGGAGAGACGAAAAATTCAGGAAGGCAAAGGACCTTACCCGGATGATGAAGCCTTCTTCATTCCTCATGGCGGAAATCCGGGAGCCGGCCCGGGTGGTGCATCGCAATTGCATAGCATGGACACCGCGATCGCCCTCAGACAGACGCGGGCACCGCAGAAGCTGATCAAAAACGACGCTTCCATCGTCAAGGAAATTGTCACGTCCGTCAGCCCGCCGGAACTCGACGCCAAGCAGACGACAAATTCCTTCGGTAAGGGCACAAAGCAACTGACGCTGACGTCCTTCCTGACGACGCAAGCGGTTCGCTCGACCAATTCGCTCGACGGTATCGATCATTGTTCTTCCAACAATTCCACGATCTGCGCCGTGGAGAAAATAACGGTCCCGACCCTAGTCGCCGGAATGACGGGATATCTGTTTATCCGCGACTCCGAAGAGATCTACGAGCATTCTGTCGCCAAGGATCGGGATCTGATTTACATCGAAGGAGCAAACCACGGCTTTGCGCCCTGCAAGCTGTGCGGGCCTGAAAATGCCTATGCGAACTCCCAGAAGAACCTGTTCGACTACATCGCCGCTTGGACAACCGAAAGATTGCCGGCCAAGCCGTGAAGGACGACGGCGGCCGATAACAACTCCATCGACCGCCGCTGTCATCCGCAGACCACTTGCATACTATATATTCCTACTAGGCAGTGTCCCCATAAATTGGGTTCATCTTATTGACGGTGTGTGATTCAATTTCCGTAAAAGGAGATTGCCATGCGCCGTCACGAATTGAGCGACGAAGAATGGGACATCATCGCACCACTCCTGCCGACCAATAGCCGTGGAGTTGAACGTCGTGTCGATGATGGCCGAGTGATCAATGGCATCCTGTGGCGTTTCAGGACTGGTTCGTCCTGGCGAGATGTGCCGGAGCGTTATGGCCCGCGCACGACGCTTTATAATCGGTTCTCCCGCTGGCGTAAGGCAGGCGTCTGGGATCGTCTTCTAGACGCCGTTTCAAAGCGTTACGATGGAGACATAGTGATGATAGACAGTTCCTGTGTTCGTGTTCACCAGCATGGTGCCAACGCTAAAAAGGGGGCTCTGCCGATCCTTGCATGGGACGTTCGCGCGGCGGCCTGACGACAAAAATCCATGCTCTTGTCGATGCAGATGGCAGACCGGTTCGGCTGGAACTCACCGCCGGCCAAGCCGCCGATGCACCAATGGCTGAAAAGCTGTTGAGCGACCTACGGCCCGGCGCGACGATCCTCGCCGAAAAGGCATATGACACCGACGCAATTCGTAACTTTGCCAAACAACGCAAATGCTGGGCGAACATCCCTGCAAAGGCCAACCGAAAGCAGACATTCAGCTTCAGCCGATCGTGTCCCAGGACGTGGTGTAGCTTAGACGACCACGGCTCATCCCAGAGGGGCGGATGAGTGTCAGCTTGCTGCTGGCAGGCTGATAAGCGGATCATCGCTCATTGTGGCGATGGTTTCCAGTGTCATGTAGCGGGATCGTTGGACGGCCCATTCATCGTTCTGTTCGAGCAGGAGCGCGCCGACGAGCCTGACGATGGCGTCATCATTGGGGAAGATGCCGACGACCTCGGTGCGCCGCTTGATCTCGCCGTTGAGACGCTCGATCGGGTTGGTCGAGTGAAGTTTGGCCCAATGCTGCTTGGGAAAGGTCATGTAGGCGAGCACGTCATGCTCGGCGCTGTCCATGAGACTGGCGAGTTTCGGTACCTTTGGCCTGATCTGGTCGGCAACGTTGCGCCATTGAGTGCTCGCCGCCTCTGGTGTGTCCTGGGCAAAGGCCGTAGCGATAAAGGCGGAGACGACGCGACGTCCGCTCTTTCCCGCATGGGCGAGCGCATTGCGCATGAAGTGAACCCGGCACCTCTGCCAGGTCGCGGAGAGCACCTTCGATACTGCGGCCTTGATGCCCTCATGCGCATCGGAGACGACGAGCTTGACGCCACGCAGACCCCGCCTGGCCAGCTTTCGAAGAAACTCGGTCCAGATTGCCTCGGCCTCGGACGTACCGATCTCCATGCCGAGCACCTCGCGTCGGCCGTCGGTGTTGACGCCAACGGCGATGATTATGGCGACGGAGACAATACGACCACCGCGCCGAACCTTGAGGTAGGTCGCATCGATCCAGAGGTATGGCCACTCGCCCTCGATGGGACGGTCGAGGAAGGCCTTTACCTTCTCGTCGATCTCCTCGCACAGCCGGGATACCTGGCTTTTGGAGATGCCGCTCATGCCCATCGCCTTGACGAGGTCATCGACGGATCGGGTCGAAACGCCCTGGATATAGGCCTCTTGGATTACCGCCGTCAGGGCCTTCTCGGCCATTCGGCGTGGTTCGAGAAAGCTCGGGAAATAGCTGCCTGTGCGAAGCTTGGGAATGCGCAGCTCGACAGTGCCCGCCCGCGTCTCCCAATCCCGGTCGCGATAGCCGTTACGCTGGGCAAGCCGGAACCCATTCTTCTCGCCATAGGCCGCGCCGGTCTTCGTGCCGACCTCCAGCGCCATCAGCTTCTCGGCAGCAAAGCCGATCATCTCGCGCAGCAAATCGGCATCAGCGCTCTTCTCAACGAGTGAGCGCAGGTTCATCATGTCGTCGGTCATCGGTGGTGTCCCTCAGGTTGGTCATAAGCAACCCGACCCTACCGGAAATCACCGATGGCTATGAAATCCAGCTACACCACTCCATGGGACACGATCCTTCAGCCGCTGGGTCTACCGTCAGCGCAACCTCGTGGAACGCTTCTTCAACCGTATCAAGCAGATGCGCGGCGTTGCGACACGATACGACCGGCGTGCAGACAATTACATGGCCGCCCTCAAACTTGCCGCAACGAGGACATGGATCGCCTCAGCTAATGAGTCCGCATCCTAAAACTTGCGAATATACACACCTTCCGCAAAAGAGCATAGCGGCTTTGTTCCATAATAACGATTATCTGATTTTCTCTAAGATGTTGGAATATCAATATATTAATGCCTCTCCATCGAGTTTGTGGTAACTTGCCTATATCGCCACCGGTCTCGAGAGATTGATGATCCACTTCCTCACACGATGGCTCGCACATCGCCGGGCAATAGGGCGGCGATGGCAGGCTGATGCCAGGCTTCTCGCAAGTTCGGATCCAGCCGGCTCCTACTACGAAGCACAGCGCCGTGCGTTGCATAGCCGGTCCAGTGGTGATCTCGACGAGTTCTGGCACTGGTCGAAAGTCGCCAGCGAGATAGCCCGGATAGAGCCACGCGCTGAGATGGACTTCGCTGTTCTCAAGGCCTTGTCCGATCAGGAGAAAGCCGGCCGTCGCTGACTGGTGGGCTGGTCAGACAGGTGCTCGGCAACAAATGCTGAGCTGGCTTCCGTGAACGATCTGTGCCGGATACCTCAATTCCCGCCGAAGCAAACCAATCCCGCTCTTTATGGATGGCGTCCTGGACCATGTCCGGATCTCCGTCGATCAACCCACTATCGGGGTCGGCTAGCAAGCTGCCGCCGCTTGCGCCTTCGGCTTCGCGGTGATCGCGACCGTCCCCGGTCCTTTGAGGAGCCATCGAGCGGGATTGGCCCGCTCCGGACGGAGGTTTCTCACATGGCACAGGATCTTGCACTCGCCCAAAGCCACGCATTTTCGCTTTCCCGCATTCTCATGGTTCCCGTCACCCTGTTCAAATCCGGCGACGAATTCGGCGTCCTTCCGTCCGACGAACTCGATGACGAAGACGATCTTGAGATCGTGCATGAATATGCGCCGTTCTAGATTATGCTCAGCCCACGAGCAGCTGCCCGGATGAGCGGGCGGCTGCCGGCAGACAAGCAGCACATAATCAGAGCGATTGCAGGAAGTGCATAAGCTTGTCAGGCGGCCGATAGCGTACGCCAGTTGCGGTGACCGGCTGAAGCCGGCTGAGTGCCTCCTCCTTCATTGCAAGATCGGCCTCCATATAGATATGCGTTGTGCTTGTGTCCTCGTGCCCGAGCCAAAGCGCGATCACAGTAAGGTCGACGCCGGACTGCAGCAGGTGCATTGCGGTCGTATGCCGGAAGGTATGTGGCGATATCGGTTTCGCCTTGACCGATGGAATGTCCCGGCCGGCAGTATCGACGGCGAGGTCGAGGCGTTGCCTTACGCTGGAGCGGGATAGCCGACCGCCTGAACTATTGGGAAAGAGATACGCGTCCGGCCGACAATCACGGAGATCCTGTATCCATCGCTTTAGGGTTCTTGCGGTTTCATTCCAGAGCGGCACGCTTCGGCGCTTCCGTCCCTTCCCATGCAGGTGAACGACCGGTGCAGTCTCCAGAATGACACTGCCGACCTGAAGGTTGATGGCCTCGGACACGCGTGCGCCGGTGTTGTAGAGGAACGCGAACAGCGCTCGGTCCCGGCGGCCGGCCCAGGTTTTTGGATGAGGTGCATTGATGATCGCGTGAACTTCGGGCCGGGTGAGATAGCCGAGCACAGGCTTATCGTGCCGCTTCTGCGGGACGGCGAGGCTGCGCTCAATCACCGCCAAGGCGGTTAGATCCTCGTGTGCGGCATATTTGAGGAATACGCGGATGGCGGAGAGGCGGGCGTTTCTGCTCCTGACGCTATTGGCCCGTTCACGCTCAAGGTGGTCCAAGAAGGCCAGGATTAGGTCGGCGTTGAGGTCGGGCAAGGTCACGTCGGTCGGGGATTTCCCGATCCGCTTCTCCGCGAAGGCCAGCAGTAGCTTGAACGTATCCCGATAGGCCGCGACCGTGCAGGGGCTCACCGCTCGTTGCTGGCGCAGATGATCCACGAAGAAACGCTGCAGCAGGGTTGGAAAGGAAGGCGCGGTGTCAGTCATCGAGGTCGCCTCCGACGATAGCCGCATCTTCGAAGCGACTGCCGGCAATCGCCATGAGCTCGGGCACACTCTCGATATACCAATAGGTATCGCGTAAATTGACGTGCCCGACATAAGTGGACAACATCATCATCGCGGCATCGATCTCGGCTCCACTCTGCTGCCAGAGGATAAGCCGGCGACATATGAAGCTGTGGCGAAGGTCATGGATGCGCACTAACGGATGGCCACCGCGCGGCCGGATCCCCAATCTCTGGGTAATCCGGAACCAGGCATATCAGGCGTTCATGTAGGTCAGCATCTTGCCGGACAGTTCGCTCAAGAAGACCGGATCGGTCGGGCTGGATGGGAATATCGCGTTTCGTCGATCAAGAAAATTTTCG
Organism: Rhizobium sp. LC145; assembly: GCF_001005825.1. Classification (GTDB taxonomy): domain Bacteria; phylum Pseudomonadota; class Alphaproteobacteria; order Rhizobiales; family Rhizobiaceae; genus Neorhizobium. The sequence continues at coordinate 18,691 of NZ_LBHV01000020.1, read as the reverse complement.
AGCGCGGCAACCGAGGTCGGGTGGAGGGCGACAAGGCGCTGACGTCCATATTTCGCTTCCCGGACTAAAATCTGCGCCGCTTCAAGATCCAGATCGCGGAGCTGGAGACTGAGCGCTTCTGATATCCGCAGGCCGGTCGCAGCCAGCAGCCCGACCAGGGCGGGCATCATGAGCGTCCCGGCGGCCTGAACACGGCGAATATGATGCGCCTCGGCGATGATGGCCGTGATCTCTTCGATAGTAAAGATATGCGGGGCAAGCCGACGTTTCGTGCGACCGAAGGGGTTGGTGGCTGGGAAAGTGGTTTCGCCGTACTCTGCCGCGAGAAAGGTGGCGAATGGCCTCAACACCTCCAGGCGTTTTGCCCAGGTGAAGGGGTCGGCAATAGTCGCGTTGGCCTTTGCCCAGCGGAGCGCGATATCGGGAGAGAGGGTGCCTTCGTGTCCTCTGTCGTCGGCATACCGGGCAAAGGAGATGATCTGCCTCCCCGCAGTTTTCAGCTTGAAGCCAAGGTTTCAGCGGTAAGCAAGGTAGGTCTCGGCGCGAGACAGCATCGTTGTTGATCCAGTCATGCCCGCGCTCCCGGCCACGGCAGGGCCACGGCCGCCAGCCTGTTTTGATCCACGCGAGCATAGCCCGCCGTTGTCACCACGCTCCTGTGCCGCATCACGTCCGCAACCTGCTTCATCGGCACGGCGCCGTTGACCAGGCGGCTCGCAATCGTGTGGCGGAAGATATGGATTCTGGTACAGTCCCAGCCCAACCGCTCGTAAACCGCATACACCGATCGCTGCACCGCGCGCGGGGTGATCGGCTCTCCGATAGGCGCTACATGCCGGACGAAGACTTCCCTGTGTTGCGTGGCTTGCCTCTCGTGGACGATATAGTCGGCGATCGCTTCACCGGTCGCGAATGGGAGCGGCATAGGATCGGACCGGCGTGACTTGGTGGAGGGCACCTGGATCAGCCCTTTCTCCCAGTCGATGTCATCGAGCGTCAGGCGAGTTATCTCGATTGACCGCATTCCCAGGTCGGCCAAACACCTTACGATGGCATGAACTCTTTTTCGGGTTTGGCCGATTTCCGCCGAGACCTCCAACAATTGCTCCAGCTCCGCAGGGCTGAAGCCTGTTTGAAGTTTGGTCGGGCTTCTCATCGCCGGCGCTGGTATGGCTCTCTTCAAGCGACGAACGTCATCGCCCACCAGCGTTCGATATCGTAGATAGCATCTGACCGAGCCCGCATAGCTACGAATGGTGGCAGGCTTCCATCTGTTCCCGCCGAGCACAAACTGTCGGATGTGCAAGGGGGTCAGGTCGGCCATATCGACACGGCCGTCTCTTACACTTCCAACGAGAAGGCGCCGGACGATATTGCTATGCTTGCGGCGTGAAGCCTCGGACAAACCCCAAACTTCGGCGACCATGGCGTCGAATGCCAGGACTTCGCGATCAATCGCCGATAGGTTCGTGGGTGGGATCAGGCGCAGCGCCCTCATTTTCACCGCAAGGTTCAAAGCGTATCGCATCGCCTTCACCCCCGTGCGCATCTTCCAGAAGCAGGAGCAGCCGTTCTGGTGCTCAGCAAGGAACGCCTCAATGTGATCGGTGCTAAAACTGTCCATGGCGACATCACGGTCGGCCAGCCAATAGCCAAAGTGGAGCACGACGGCGGTGTACTGGCGCCGGCGCGCGGCCTCATAATCACGGCGCTCACAATGGTCTTGGACCATCCGGGCGAGCGGCGACAAAATGTTTCCGGGGTCTTCGGTTCGAAGACGGAGGTGTAGTGGGGTCGGCAATTGCGTTCTCCTGTTCTGTTCAGAGTTGCAATTGCCAGGTTGCCTCCGTTTCTCTGCCCGACGCTGAGGAGCGCGGCTCAGCGAGCCGATTATGTGCAGTTGAAAAGCGGAAATGCCCTGCCAGGCAGGGCGTTTGAGCATGAGGTGACCATAAGTCACCACGGCGCATATTCATGCTTATGCGGAGGTGAGCATAAGCACGAATATTTCCCCCGCGGGTCTCATTGAGACCCGCATGTCCCTGCCGCTGGCGACCTGTCGGCCGCAAGGGAAGCTCCGCCGCGGCCGGTGCAAATCTGCACCTTGATTGCCGCGCCCTTGCCCCCTCCATTCTTCGCGGCGGAAACGAGGATGGCCGCAGGTATGCGGATTGGAAAAGAAGGGCGATCGACAAGTGATCGGAAAACAATGAAGAGAGAAGAGTTGGAGGCGCTGCGCGCCAAGGTGAGTTGCGAAGCCGTACTGGAGCAGGCCGGTTACGACATCGATATTAAGGAAAGCACGCGACGCGCCGTCAAATACCGGCGTGGCGGCAACATCGTCATTGTCACGCATGACGGACGCGGCTGGTTCGATCCGCTCAGCGATGAGAAAGGCGATGTCTTTGGACTTGCCATGTTCCTGGAAGGAATTTCATTCCCGTCCGCAACGGAAGCGGTCGCGTCAATTGTCGGGTATCAACTCTCCCGGTCGGAATGGAAGTCCTCGCGGTCTTCAGTGCCAGTAAAAGACATTGGCGACCGTTGGCGCAGCCGGCGCTCGCCTTCGCCCGGATCCGGTGCCTGGCGCTATCTGTGCTGGGAGCGCTGGATCCCGACGGCCATCGCCCGGCAGGCCATTCGAGCGGGTGTCCTTCGGGAAGGGCCCTTCGGCAGTATGTGGGCGGCCCATGTCGATAGCGAGGGACGCGTCGTCGGCTGGGAAGAGCGCGGTACCGACTGGCGTGGCTTCGCCACCGGGGGCTCTAAGGTTCTTTTCCGTTTTGGACCAAGCGATGCCTCTCGTCTCTGCGTTACCGAGGCCGCGATCGACGCGATGAGCCTCGCAGCGCTCGAGGGCTCGCGCGAGCAAACTCTCTATCTCAGCACTGGCGGCGGGTGGTCTCCGGCGACAGACGCGGCGCTTGCCGAACTTGCTGTGCGGCCGGGACTGACACTGGTGGCCGCGACCGATGCCAATTCTCAGGGTGATGTGTACGCCGAGCGACTGCGCGCGCTCGCCGAGGCGTCCGGCTGCGACTGGCAGCGGCTCCGTCCGCCGGCGGAGGATTGGAACGAGGTTCTCCAAAACAGGGAAAGTGAAAAACGGGAAAGGAAAACCGCAGGGAATAACGGGGCCTGCCGCATGCGCGCCGGCCGCATCAAGGGAGGCTTCGCCCGGCATGCGCCGGCCCTTGACCCGGCCGGACACGAGGCCGGCAGCGTGGAAGGGGTCATGAAGGACTGAAGAGAATGGCAAGGTTGAAACGACTTGTGCTGCCTTCGGTCCAAAACCCCGAAAAGGATCAAGCTGATGACCTCTATAGCCCCTCCCCGCAAAATCTTTCAAGGAGCGGCCAAGCGCGCCGACATGTTCCGGATGTTCGACAGGCACGCGATGCGCCCGGACCGCTTTGATGGCGACCAGTCTGCCGTCTATGCCGGCGAATGGTTCGAGATCGATGAAACCTCCTACTCCTATATGCTCGATATCCTGCCGCCGCTCTGGATGCGCGGGCCGATCTTTGCGATGCGTGAGTTCATGACCGGGTCGGTGACCTCGGTATTTTACGCGATCCGGATCGACGAAGCGGTCCGTTACTTTCACACCTACTGCGACCTCTCGGACCCGAACTCTGTGGAGGCGATGCGGACCGCAATCGTTGACCGCGAAACCCGACCAGTCCGGGCGATGAGCCGCGAAGAACGGCTTGAGCACATCTGGAGCACGACGACCGACGACTATCGTGGCTATGCCGGCGACCGCTGGCCGAAGCAGATGCAAGGACATCGCACGGTGATGCTCTACGGTGGCAGTGAAGGCACGTTCCTGAAGTTGCTCGACACCCTGTCTGACGACGAGATCGCGGCCAAGCTGCCGGTGCATCTACGCCACTTCCCCTCAGCCCTGGCCGCCTGAGCCAGATCATCATTCGCAAATTTCGCGCCCTAAGCGGCCTTCTCCGTGGCCGAGCGATGGCGCTCGCCCTCATTTCAAGGAGCTTTCCCATGAGCAACGATCCCTTCACGCTCGACATGTTCGGCTCGAATGTGCTTGTCGCCGGCCTCGGACTTGGTGTGACAGCGTTCGGCGGGTTTTCGTCTAATGCCGCCAATGATGACGATCCGGATCCCCTGCCGCCAGCACCTGCTCCTGCCGTCCCCGTCGCTACCACGCCCGTCCGGCGCGCAAGGCTTCGGGCAAACTTCTATCTGGACGGCGACCGCAAGCTGGCGTCCTCCTGGAAAGATCGCGCCCGCGCCAATGTCGCCGCGATCCTCATCGCCGACGGCATTGCCAAGCAGGACCGGCCGGCGACGCCAAAAGAACAGGCGCAGTTGATCCGTTTCACCGGCTTCGGCGCCGGCGAACTGGCCAATGGCATGTTCCGTCGGCCGGGCGAGGTCGATTTCCGCCAGGGCTGGGACGATATTGGTTCTTTGCTGGAGACCTCGGTTTCCGAGTGCGACTACGCGTCGCTTGCCCGCTGCACCCAGTATGCGCATTTCACGCCGGAATTCATCATCAGGGCAATTTGGGCTGGGGTCCAAAAACTGGGCTGGCGCGGCGGCCGGGTGCTGGAACCTGGCATCGGCACGGGGCTCTTCCCTGCCCTGATGCCAGAGCCCTATCGTGACGCCGCCTATGTTACCGGGATCGAGCTCGATCCGGTCACCGCTCGCATCGCCCGCCTGCTTCAGCCGAAGGCGCGGATCATAAATGGCGACTTTGCCCGTACGGATCTGGCTCCGATCTACGATCTCGCCATCGGCAATCCGCCCTTCTCTGATCGCACCGTCCGCTCGGACCGCGTTTACCGATCGCTTGGCCTTCGTTTGCACGACTATTTCATCGCCCGGTCGATTGACCTGCTGAAGCCCGGCGCGCTCGCCGCCTTCGTCACATCGCATGGCACCATGGACAAGGCCGATACCACGGCACGGGAGCATATTGCGAAATCCGCCGACCTGATCGCAGCAATCCGCCTGCCCGAGGGCAGCTTCCGTCGCGACGCCGGCACGGACGTCGTCGTCGACATCCTCTTCTTCCGCAAGCGCAAGCCCGGAGAGCCGGAGGGAAATCAGCTGTGGCTCGATGTCGATGAGATCACGCCGGCCACCGACGACGAAGGCGCCATCAGGGTCAATCGCTGGTTTGGTCGGCATCCGGACCTCGTGCTCGGCACACACGCCCTGACCTCCGGCCCGTTCGGCGAGACCTACACATGCCGCCCACGCGATGGAGAGGATCTCGAAGCCGCCATTGCCACTGCCATCGAGCTTCTGCCGGCCGATCTCTATGACGGCGAACCGACACCGATCGATATTGATCTGGAGGAAGAACTCGGCGAAATCGTCGATCTGCAGCCGAAGTGCGGGACTGTTCGCGAGGGCAGCTTCTTCCTCGACCGGTCAAAGGGTCTGATGCAGATGCTCGACGGATCCACCGTGCCGGTCACCGTCCGTAAGGGGCGCTCAGGCGATGGGGTCCCGGAAAAGTACGTCCGGATCGTCTCAAAGCTGATCCCGATCCGCGATGCAGTGCGCGAGGTCCTGAAGGCGCAGGAAACCGATCGGCCATGGCGCGATCTCCAGGTGCGATTGCGCATCGCCTGGTCGAGCTTTGTGCGCGATTTCGGGCCGATCAACCACACAACAGTCTTGATCCAGGAAGATGCCGGGACCGGTGAGGTCAAGGAGACCCACCGCCAGCCGAACCTGGCTCCCTTCCGCGACGACCCGGATTGCTGGCTTGTGGCCTCAATCGAAGATTACGATCTGGAGACCGACACCGCGAAGCCCGGTGCGATTTTTTCCGAACGCGTGATTGCTCCGCCCGCGGCGCCGACGATCACGTCTCCTGCAGATGCGCTCGCCGTCGTTCTGAATGAACGAGGCCACGTCGATATCGACCATGTCGCTGAGCTGCTGCACAGCGATCCTGTGGCTGTGGTCGACGAACTGGGTGACGCCATCTTCCGTGATCCGGCCGATGGATCGTGGAAGACGGCAGACGGATATCTCTCAGGGGCCGTCCGCACAAAGCTCGCTGCCGCGCAGGCCGCAGCCGAGCTCGATCCGACGTATGAGCGCAACGTGCGCGCCTTGGCAGTCGTTCAGCCGGCAGACTTGCGCCCCTCCGACATTACCGCCCGTCTCGGCGCACCTTGGATCCCGGCCGCCGATGTCGTCGCCTTCGTCAGGCAAAAGATGGACGCAGATATCCGCATCCATCATATGCCGGAGCTTGGTTCATGGACAGTCGAGGCTCGTCAGCTCGGCTATAGCGCCGCTGGCACATCCGAATGGGGCACCAGCCGCCGGCATGCCGGCGAGCTGCTTGCCGATGCGCTCAACAGTCGAGTCCCGCAGATTTTCGACGTCTTCAAGGATGCCGATGGCGAACGCCGGGTGCTCAATGTTGTCGATACCGAAGCCGCGCGCGACAAGCTCCAAAGGATCAAGCAGGCATTCCAGGACTGGGTCTGGACCGATCCGGATCGAACCGACCGGCTGGCCCGCGACTACAATGACCGTTTCAACAACATCGCGCCGCGCATATTCGACGGCTCTCATCTGAAACTTCCCGGCGCCTCTGGCGCCTTTGTTCTTTATGGGCACCAGAAACGCGGCATCTGGCGGATCATTGCCGATGGCTCGACCTATCTCGCTCACGCCGTCGGCGCCGGCAAGACGATGACGATGGCGGCGGCCATCATGGAGCAGCGCCGGCTTGGACTGATCGCCAAGGCCATGCTGGTCGTGCCTGGCCATTGCCTGGCGCAGGCGGCGCGCGAGTTCTTAAGCCTCTATCCGAATGCCCGCATTCTCGTCGCTGACGAGACCAATTTCACCAAGGACAAGCGCGCCCGGTTTCTGTCGCGTGCGGCGACTGCAACGTGGGATGCGATCATCATCACGCATTCGGCGTTCCGCTTCATCGCGGTACCCTCTGCCTTCGAACAGGAGATGATCCAGGACGAGTTGCAGCTCTACGAAGACCTGATGGCCAAGGTCGACAGCGAGGACCGCGTTTCGCGCAAGCGCCTCGAGCGGCTGAAGGAAGGTCTTCAGGAGCGGCTCGAAGGCTTGGCGACCCGCAAGGACGACCTTCTGACCATCTCCGAGATCGGCGTCGATCAGATCGTCGTCGACGAGGCGCAGGAATTCCGCAAGCTCTCCTTCGCCACCAATATGTCGACGCTGAAGGGCATCGATCCGAATGGCTCGCAGCGCGCTTGGGATCTCTATGTCAAATCGCGCTACATCGAGACTCGGAACCCAGGCCGCGCGCTCGTGCTTGCCTCCGGCACGCCGATCACCAATACGCTTGGCGAGATGTTCTCCATCCAGCGCCTGCTCGGTCATGCGGCACTTTCTGAGCGCGGATTGCACGAGTTCGACGCCTGGGCCTCCTGCTTCGGCGACACGACCACCGAACTCGAAATCCAGCCATCGGGAAAATACAAGCCGGTCAGCCGCTTTGCTTCCTTCGTCAACGTGCCCGAGCTGATCGCCATGTTCCGCTCGTTTGCCGATGTGGTGATGCCGAATGACCTGCGGCAATACGTGAAGGTGCCCAACATCTCGACCGGCCGGCGGCAGATCATGACGGCCAAGCCGACGGCGCTGTTCAAGACCTATCAGCAGACCCTCGGCAGCAGGATCAAGGCGATCGAGCAGCGCGAGGGGCCCGCCAAGTCGGGCGACGACATTCTGTTGTCCGTCATCACTGATGGGCGCCATGCGGCGATCGACCTGCGCTTCGTCATGCCGGCGACCGACAACGAGGAGAACAACAAGCTCAATCTGCTCGTCCGCAATGCCTACGGGATCTGGAAGGATACCGGCGAGGCGATCTATCGACGCCCCGACGGCAAAGACTTCGATCTACCAGGGGCTGCGCAGATGATCTTCTCCGATCTCGGCACGATCAATGTCGAGAAGTCCCGCGGCTTCTCGGCCTATCGTTTTATCCGCGACGAGCTGGTCCGGCTCGGCGTGCCCGCCCCGCAAATCGCCTTCATGCAGGACTTCAAGAAGACCGAGGCCAAGCAGCGACTGTTCGGCGATGTCAGGGCCGGCAAGGTTCGTTTCCTGATCGGCTCGTCGGAAACTATGGGCACGGGCGTCAACGCCCAGCTTCGGTTGAAGGCGCTCCATCACCTGGATGTGCCTTGGCTGCCGTCGCAGATCGAGCAACGGGAAGGCCGGATCGTTCGCCAGGGCAACCAGCACGACGAGGTCGATATCTTCGCCTATGCGACGGAAGGCTCGTTGGATGCCAGCATGTGGCAGAACAATGAGCGCAAAGCCCGGTTCATTGCCGCGGCCCTGTCTGGCGACACCTCGATCAGGCGACTGGAGGATGTTGGTGAAGGGGCGGCCAACCAGTTCGCCATGGCGAAGGCGATCGCATCCGGCGATGAACGGTTGATGCAGAAGGCAGGCCTGGAAGCCGATATCGCACGGCTCGAACGGCTGCGGGCCGCCCACGAGGACGATCAATACGCCGTTCGCCGGCAGATGCGTGATGCAGAGCGCGAAATCGAGCTCTCGACCCGGCGGATTGAGGAAATCGGCCAGGACATCGCGCGGCTACAGTCGACCACAGGCGATGCCTTCACTATGACGGTGCTCGGTAAAGAACATGCCGAGCGCAAGGAGGCCGGTCGCGCGCTGATGAAGGAAATCCTCACGCTTCTACAGCTTCAGCATGAGGGCGATGTGCATCTTGCCACGATCGGCGGCTTCGATCTCGTCTATGAGGGTGAGAGGTTCGGCAAGGGTGGCAGCTATCGCTACGAGACGCTGCTCCAACGCACCGGAGCCGATTACGAGATCGACCTGGCGATCACGGTGACTCCGCTCGGCGCCATCTCACGGCTGGAGCACGGACTCGACGGCTTCGAGCAGGAACAGCTTCAGTATCGCCGGCGGTTGGAAGAGGCCGAGTGCCGGCTGGCCTCATACCGTTCGCGAGACGGAGGAGCGTTTGCGTTCGCTGACGACCTGAAACGGAAAAGGCGTGAACTACGTGACATCGAAACGCAGCTGGCGGCTGACCTCGGCAATGAGACCAACGCACTGGCCGCATAGCTGCATTGCACGATAAATGTTTTCCGATTGGTCAAAAATCAGGCATAAAGCCTACAGCTGATGCATATGGCGGTCTCCTCCCAGTTCCGCCGCCGCAGCTGTTCCCCTCTGGAGGTCAAAGATCTCCACACTTTATGGGCCGCGGGTTACTCCGTCGGCCCTTTTTTCTTGCACATTATCATCCAGAGATATCTCATTCTGGCCAGGCTGACGACCACGGTGCTGTTCTTCCTTGCGAGAAAAACTGTCGAGATAGCGCTCGCGCATCGTACACATGTCGATGTCGCCACTGATCCATGCATCCAGCAGAGCCATAAAGATTGGGTCCTCGTCGATCGGCGTACCACGGGACCTCGCGCGATCGATGGCGCGTTGTGCGATGGCCCTCCGGGTTGCAGGATCTGTATGCATCTTTCCTCGACTGGCACTCTTGGACGACGGCGACATTTATCAGCGAGTGTTCACGGTCGCGACTTGAATTTTCCTGCCATCAACAATATCTGAGCATCACTTCCCGTTCAGATGATGTCCTGCCGCCGCAATCGCTGTGGCTTTTGATGTCGTCCGGGATCAGAAAAAGGGCGCTCCCCTCGCGGGTCGAGCGCCCTTTTGCGTTTCGGTTTCCGGTCGAGGTTTTTCATGTCGTTCGCGCCTCGGCGTACGTGGACCGCTCTTCTAATGGAAAAATGGAACAGAAGGAGGAGGGAAAGAACCGGTCGCAGATCGGTCCTCCTGCCGACGCGTGCGCTCAACCGCCGCCTGCGCCATCCCGGCTACTCGTTCTTCGCAGGGCTGTCAGCCCCGCTCGTCCTTCGCAGCAGGGATGCTCGGCCGCAGTTGCGTCAGTCCGGCCGTTCGGCGGTCCGGGAGGTGTCTTCGAGAAAAATGAAGACAGGAAGGGCTGGCATGGCGCCGGTCCGGAACCCTCTAGACAAGGACAAATCCCATGCAGATCATCAAGGTTGACCCGCGCGCTTTGAAGGAAAACCCCGACCGAATGCGCCAGTCGAAGTCGTCGCCGCAGGCCGATGCGCTGATGCTGGCGACGATCAAGGCCGTCGGCATCGTTCAGCCGCCGGTGGTCGCTCCGGAAACGGATGGCGGAAATGGTTATATCATTGACGCCGGGCATCGTCGGGTGCGTCTCGCCATCGCGGCCGGTCTCGAAGAAATCGAAATACTCGTCGTTGATGCAGCCAACGACAATGGCGCGATGCGTTCCATGGTCGAGAACAGCGTCCGTGAAGCGCTCAATCCGGTAGACCAATGGCGAGGTATTGAACGCCTTGTTGCTCTCGGCTGGACCGAGGAAGCGATCGCCGTCGCTCTCGCTCTTCCTGTCCGCCAGATCCGTAAGCTGCGCCTGCTTGCCAATGTGCTGCCAGCTATGCTGGAGCAGATGGCGCTGGGTGACATGCCGTCCGAGCAGCAGTTGCGGGTGATCGCGGCGGCGGGCCAGGTCGACCAGAAGGAGGTCTGGAAGGCTAACCGCCCCAAGAAGGGTGACACCGCTGCCTGGTGGCAGATCGCCAATGCGCTGACGAAAAAGCGCATGTATGCCAGGGACGCGAGCTTCGGTGACGATCTGGCTCAGGCCTACGGCATCGAATGGGTGGAGGATCTCTTCGCACCGGCCGACGAGGACGGTCGCTACACCACCAATGTCGAAGGTTTTCTTGGCGCCCAGCACGAATGGATGACGAGCAACCTGCCGAAGCGCGGCGCGATCGTCGAGGTCAACAGCTGGGGCCAGCCGGAACTGCCGAAGAAGGGATCCCAAGTTTACGGCAAGCCGTCCAAGTCCGACCTTACGGCGCTCTACCTCGATCGTGACGGCAAGGTCCAGACGGTGCACTACCGCATGCCCGAGGCGGCGAAGCCGAAGGGTGCTGTTGGCGACGGATCGGTCACTGGCGGCGATGACACCGACGCAGTCGCCACGCCGAAAGCCCGGCCCGACGTCACGCAGAAGGGCCACGACATGATCGGCGATTTCCGCACTGATGCCCTGCACGATGCGCTCGGTCGCGCGCCGATCGAGGATGATATGCTGGTGGCGCTGATGGTCCTGGCGTTCGCCGGCCAGAATGTCCGCATCGACTCCGGCGCAGATGGCACCTTCTACGGCGGCAAGCGCTTCTCGCGTCATGCCGTCGGACTGTTTGACGAGCATGGCAAGCTCGCCTTCGATCAGGACACGCTTCGGGTCGCCGCCCGCTCGGTGCTGATCGACGTCCTCTCGTGCAGGCGGGGAATGTCGAACAGCGGCATGGTCGCGCGCATCGCCGGCGAGGCGATCGGCGCCGACGCGTTCCTGCCAAACATGGGCTCTGAAGAATTCCTCATGTGCCTGTCGCGGCAGGCACTGGAAGCCTCTTGCGCTGAGGCATCGGTCCAGCCGCGCCCGAAGGTCCGCGAGACGCGTACAGCGCTCGTCGAGCATTTCGCAACTAAGCACTTCGTGCATGCGTCGGCCCGCTTCGCGCCGCCGGCTGACGAACTGCTGGACTGGATCCGGGCAGGCGCCGCCACGGATGTCATTGACGCGGGGTCCCAAAATCACGGCGACAGCGATCTCGATGACCTATCAGTAGATCAGCCAGAACACGATACCGACGATGCGGTCGGTGGCGAGCCGCAGGATGCGGATTTGCCCGGTCATGATGATTATGATGAAGATGTCGATCTGAGGGATGCAGCATGACCGCCGCCCTCCAGTCGAACATTGCAAACTCCACCCCCGATCTTTCGGGGGTGGAGTTTGCCACCAGCGCAGACGGCCTGCCCCTGGCCCGCATCGGTGACCTGGTCCTTGCCATGGTCACATCACCCAGCGGCTTTGCTTTTGTTGCAAGCGCCGGTGCGATCCGTCGGCCACTCGCCGATCTGACGCGGGCAGAATTCATCGGGCATGACGGCCGGGTTGCCGATGAGGCCGAGTTCCGGGCGCGCGTTGCCGAGACTGCTGATCACAAACGCGATGTGGCCAAGCTGCACCGCGCGCAAACCCGCATGTCGGTAAGCACACCATGGGGCGGATCGCAGATGGCGGTCGTGTACGCAGTGGGCGTCGTCGCCCACATGACATCAGGGCATGGCGGCTTCCATCTGTCGACAGAGCGCAATGCCAAGGTCCATCCGCTGCTGCGGAAGGATATGCCCTGGTACGAGGAAGACTGCGAATGGGCGATCGTCGCGATCAGTTTCCCGGACCTGTTCACCGCCTACGAGCGGTCGATGGCAGAAAAGACCTTCCGCAATACCTGGCCCGACGTCTGGGAGACGATCCGCGGTTGCCCGCTTGCCGAGGGTGAGAGCTGGGCCAGGGATCGCCGGGCGTTCGGTCAACGCCATGCGGCGGACTACATCGCTATGTCGGCAATCTTGTCCGATCAGCGCCCCGGCATGACGGAGGTCGTGGCGAAGATCGGCGGAGGCCATATCCGCGGTGGTGAAGAACGCCGTTTTCTGGTGGCAAGCGACGAATATGCGGGGCGGGGGCGGTTCGGCTTCGTCATCGATCTCGCTCGCCACCCTGAATATGATGGCCCCTCCTCCTTCATTGGCTGGCGAAACCGGGGGGATGGGTCATGATCGACATCCGCCTCTTGAGGCCGCTGGCGAAAGCAATCGGCGCCCGGCGCGAGACCCAGCGGCATCTCGATTGTCTGACCCGTCAGATTGCGGCGCGCGCCGGAAGACAGGCGACCACGGTGAAGGTCCGGAGCCGCGTGCGGCGCCGGTCCAGTCCCCGTCCCCACTACCATGAGCTTGCGGACCGCTTTGCCTTCGAGCGCTGGGGCGAACTCGACACGCTCGTCTGCACGCTGGCGATGCAGGAGCAAGTCATCGGGGCGTTCCAGCATCGCGACTGCGAGCCTGTGCGGCATCCGGCGATATAGGAAGACCCGAGGCGAAAGGACCAGGCGATGTCCTTACCCGGCTTCGACGTCATCGTCATTGGGGGCTTGGCCATGTCTATCGCTTGCCTTGGGATTGATATCGGACCCGTGCCGGACTGCCCTTCTTGTTCGCTGCGGTCTGAACCGGCGGCCGGTCGTTTCAAGGCCGCTGTCGCGCCGCGGGGCGGCCGATCCAGCCTCTCTGCGCGAGGGCAGGCTCGCGAGGTCTGCTCAGGTCAAGACCTGCTGGCCCGCAACCCTGCCCTGCTGGCTCAGCCGGATCGAACCTGTGAAGCCGCCCGTCCCTTGCCGGTTCCTGGTCGTCCGCATCGAAGGGCAGACCGGCACGGGCCGGAACCGCTTCGCAACCAAGGAAGGAACAGACATGGCCAAGCCCTCTACCCCCAACCGCTCCAACGCCAGGTCGTCGCAACTCCGTAAGGGCGCAACCCTCGAAATGGTCCGCCTCTCCTGCCCCGACGCCACCCAGGCGTCCAAGATCGCGACAAGCTTCGGCACGGCAGTCGTCGACAGCGATGGCATCCGCAGCCTTCACGAGCGGCTGATCGTCGAGACCGCCGAAAGCCTGTCCGAAGGCCTCGGCGAGAAGGCGATGCAGATCCACCTCCAGCGCATCGTCGGGGCCTTTGTCGGATCCGCGCATGGCGCCGGGCAATTCTACTCCCGCGCCGTCACAGAGGCGCGCGACGCAACGGCCAAGGCGTCCAACGATGCCCGCGACGAGGATCTCGATGGTCCGGTCGGCTATGACAGCGCTGCCCAGCGCAAGCGGGAGTTCGCGGCCGACATGGGTGTCCAATCGCACGCGCTGCGCATGGCAGCCGAGGGCGCCGTCGCGGCTTACGAACAGGTCATCGGCGAGACCTGGAAACCTTTCGACCGGCCGGTCGAAAATCCGGGCGCATCGCTCGACCGCAAAGCGGCCGAAGCTCAGTTGGCCGCTTTCGTATAACACATTGGCGGGGTCGCACCCCGCTCTTTCTTCATGTTCCGAGGCTGGCGCTCGTGGGCGCCGGCCTTTTCCATCTCGAGAAGAAAGGCTGAAGACGCGCCTATTGCGGCCCGTCCCGCTCGGCGGTCCTGCAGGAGCCGGGCGCCCATGCAACGGCTTTGCCGTCCTCCACGCTGTTACGGCCGTTCCGGTGCATGGCCGCGCCATCGGCCCCTGACTTCGGACCTCCGTGACGGACCGCGACAGGCGCGGTCCTGGGAAAAGGAGAAGAACTCATGACAAAGAAATCGGAATCGGACCGTGCGGATATCTACACGCGGATCACTGATCGGATCGTTGAAGATCTCGAACAGGGCGTGCGCCCCTGGATGAAACCATGGAGCGCCGCCAACACGCATAGTCGCATCAGCCGACCGATGCGCCACAACGGCCTGCCCTATTCCGGCATGAACGTGCTGCTCCTGTGGTCGGAGCAGGTATCGCGGGGCTTCTCCTCCTCGATGTGGATGACCTTCAAACAGGCGCTCGAGCTGGGTGGGGCCGTGCGGAAAGGCGAAACGGGCTCGACCGTCGTCTTTGCCAGCCGCTTCACAAAGTCGGTAGCCGACGGAAACGGCAATGATGTTGATCGGGAAATTCCGTTCCTGAAGGCATATTCTGTGTTCAATATCGAGCAGATCGACGGTTTGCCCGACACCTATCATGCCCCGCCGGCCAAGATCCGGGATCCTGTCGAGCGAATAGAGCGCGCCGATCTCTTCTTCCGCAACACCGGCGCCGTGATCCGGCACGGTGGCAATCAGGCCTATTATTCACCGGTCATGGACTTTATCCAGATGCCGCCCTTCGAAGCGTTTCGCGATGCTGCCGGCCACGCGGCTGTCCTCAGCCATGAGGCGACCCATTGGACGGCGGCGGAACATCGCGTCGGACGAGATCTATCGCGCTATGCGAAGGACCGGACGGAGCGCGCGCGCGAAGAACTCATTGCCGAGCTCGGGAGCTGCTTTCTCTGCGCCGATCTCGGCATCGCGCCGGAGCTCGAGCCGCGGCCGGATCATGCGTCCTATCTTCAGTCGTGGCTATCGGTGCTGGCCAACGACAAGCGGGCGATCTTCCAGGCGGCAGCCCATGCGCAGCGCGCCGTGAGTTTCCTGCATTCCTTGCAGCCGGAAGCGGATGTGAAGGCTGCCGCCTGACGCTCAGGCGCGGTCGTCACCACCAGTGGCGGCCCCCTGTTCCATGTTCCGTTGGTCCTTCAGACCTTGTGCGATGTCAGCATCCAGCCTTCCCCAGATTGACGGTTTTTGAGCGTCGGGTTTGGGTTTGCGGGTCGGTCTACGTTCGACGATGAACGGCTTGGTCTGCTGGCGCATTGATCCTCCGGGCTGCGATTCGCGAATGCAACGATATCTCACTGGGAGATCGGGCAAGCGAGCCAATGTTTGCACGAACTTGTGTCCCGACTGAATCAGCAACGACGGTCGAAGCGGGGGATGGCGCAAGATGCCATTCGTGCCCAGGCGAGAGCGGCGGAACACCATTGCCATATCCCTTCACGCTAGAGTTTCCGGCAACCCATCTGCGGGCTCGATGAGGCATGTCTGACCGGAGACCGGCTGCGCCTCGATCGTCTTCCCGCAACGGCATTCCGCAAATTTCTTACCCCGGAGCCAACCTACCCCACTCGACAAGTCGAGTGGGGACCCCAGCTAGGCTCCTCCTCTCCGACTAACAAATTTGCGACTTGCCGCCCTTCATTGCATTACGGCCCTATTGGGTGCGGTCCGATCGTCACCGGTCTTTGCGACAGCCATCGAGGCCGCGATGGGCGTGGCCCGAACATGAGAAAAGGAATACGACAATGGCAACCATCGGCACATTCACCTCCACCGAAAACGGCTTCACCGGCTCCATCCGCACGCTCGCCCTTAACGTCAAGGCCCGCATCGCCCGGGTCGAAAACCCCTCCGACAAGGGCCCGCAGTTCCGCGTCTACGCCGGCAGCGTCGATTATGCTTAGACGGTGATTATGCGGAGTGCCGGTCGCTGAAGGCTGTATTTGCCGATGATTTCGGCGGATCCTGCTCCGCATAATCCCGGAGGCGGTGATGGATAGTGCGTCTTAAAATAGGGACGCGTTTGGCCTATGCTGATACCCACGATCAGTTAGGCGAAAGCTGCAAAGTTGGCGGAAAAGAATGATGCTTGGGAGAACATTGCTCGCATTCGACGGCGGTTAGCCGAACTGAGTGACGAGCAGATGGCGCTTGAGCGTGAGCTGGAAGCATTTAAGCAGCAGCTGATTTCCGATAGCCAGGCCCACGCAGATAAGCCGGTCTTCGCAGATGCTCCTGTGACAAACAGCTCACCGTCAGTGGAAAAGGTGCAGTTGTTCCGGCAGCTGTTTGCCGGACGTCCCGACGTCTTTCCGGTTGGCTGGAACAACAAGAAGGACGGACGCTCCGGCTATTCACCGGCCTGTTCTAATGAGTGGGCGAAAGGAATCTGCGGCAAGCCGAAGGTGAAATGTGGGGACTGCCCGCATCAGGCGTTCATCCCATATTCCGAGGATATCATCGAAAAGCACCTTCGTGGCGGAGATGCCCGTTCAAGTGACTTTGTTGCCGGCGTATATCCATTGCTGCAGGACGAGACATGCTGGTTCCTTGCTGCTGACTTCGACAAGGAAAGCTGGGTAGACGACACCAGAGCTCTGCTGGCCACTTGCCGTGCAAAAGGAATTTCCGCTGCCCTCGAACGGTCGAGGTCTGGAAACGGTGGCCATGTCTGGATATTCTTCTCCGAACCCGTTCCCGCAAAGATCGCACGACAACTTGGTGCCGCGCTAATAACGGAGACGATGGAAAACCGTCCTGAGATCGGCTTCACGTCTTACGACCGTTTCTTCCCCAACCAGGACACGATGCCACTTGGCGGCTTCGGCAATCTGATCGCGCTTCCTCTGCAAAGGAAAGCCCGTGAAAATGGCAACAGCGTTTTTGTCGATGGCGACCTACGACCTTACGATGACCAGTGGGCATACCTGTCGTCTTTGCCCAGGTTATCGGCGGACGAAGTCTTCAGGATTGCCGACGAAGCCGAATTGTCGGGGCGGGTCTTGGGCGTCCGTATGCCAGTCGATGACGAACATGCCGATGAGCCGTGGAAGATGTTGCCGTCACGTCGTAGCGAGCCGCGGCGAATTGAGGCTGCGATCCCGCAAAGCATCAAGGTCGTGATCGCTGATCAGGTTTACATTGATAGGACCGAGCTTCCGTCCGCGCTGATTGCGCAGTTCGTGCGCCTGGCAGCATTCCAGAACCCGGAATTCTATCGTGCGCAAGCAATGCGATTGCCGACATTCGGCAAGCCGCGGATCATCTCCTGTGCCGAGCTTCATCCACGCCATGTCGCGCTGCCACGAGGCTGCTTCGACGAAGCAATTGAGCTCATTAAGAGCCATGGCACGACGGCCATTCTGGAGGATCACCGCGAGGACGGAGACGCGCTACCCGTCGGCGTCTCGTTCCTAGGGGAACTGCGACGGCCACAATCGCGGGCCTTTGATGCTCTTGTCGTCGACGATAACGGCGTGCTCGCCGCCACGACCGCCTTCGGCAAAACAGTTGTCGCAGCTGCACTCATTGCACATCGAAGCCGCAACACGCTTGTTCTTGTTCACCGCAGGGAGCTTCTCACCCAGTGGGTTGAGCGTCTGAGTTCCTTCTTGAGCATCGACCCAAAGCAGATCGGCACTATCGGTGGCGGGAAAAGGAAGCCGACAGGGATCATTGATGTAGCGCTGATCCAAAGCCTGGTTAGGAATGGCGAGGTCGATGACATCGTCGGCAATTACGGTCATCTGATTGTCGACGAGTGCCACCATCTGTCCGCTGCAAGTTTTGAACTTGTCGCTCGCAGATCGAAGGCGCGATATGTCGTCGGGCTGTCAGCGACGGTCGCCCGAAAAGACGGACATCATCCGATTATCTTCATGCAATGCGGGCCCGTTCGCCATCGGGTCGATGCGAGAGTTCAAGCTGCCGAGCGTGGCATTCGCCACCGTGCCCGCGACCGTTCGACGAAGTTTGAGTTGCCAGCGTCGCTCGTCTCGGCAGAGCGCCCGTCAATGCCAGCGATCTATGCGGCCCTTGCGCAGGACCAAGGCCGAAATGACCTGATATTCGATGACGTGCTGAAATCCCTCGAGGCAAAACGTTCGCCCATCCTTCTTACGGAGCGGAAGGATCACCTCGATTATCTGCAGCAGAAGTTCTCGCCGTTCGTGAAAAATCTGGTGGTGCTGCGCGGTGGCATGTCGGCGAAGGATCGCAAGCAAGCCAACACGGCGTTGAATGTCGCAGACGATGATGAGCGTCTGATACTTGCGATAGGGCGCTATATCGGGGAAGGCTTCGATGACGCCCGGCTCGACACGTTGTTCCTGACCATGCCGATCGCCTGGAAGGGAACTCTGGCGCAGTATGTCGGCCGTCTGCATCGCCAGCATGATGGCAAGCGGGACGTCCTGGTCGTCGATTATGTCGACAGCACCGTTCCGGTGCTGGCCCGGATGGCCGCAAAGCGACGATTGGGTTATCGCGCGCTGGGCTATGTGATCGAATGAGGGCGCCCCGCTTTGAGCGGAGCGCCGTGGTTCTGGTCAGCGAGACCAGATGAGCTTGTGCTCGCCCTTGTCGCCCTGGACGAGGGA
>NZ_LBHV01000002.1 GCF_001005825.1 Rhizobium sp. LC145 | reverse complement strand
GTCCGTTCGAGAAGCCAGGCGAGTGCTTCCTCGGTGATCTCGAAATGCTTTGAATAGCGCGCCTTCACATAGGCCTCGTTGAGGATGTTGTACCAGGCGGTGAAGCGGTGCTGGTCGCGCGGCCAGGCTTCGATGAGCCGGCGGTCGTGATCCTCAGCGAGGCCGCGCAGAAATTTGAGGTTGTGTGATGGCGGGCTGTAATTGGTCAGCGTCAATAAGAAAGTCGAATACAATCGCTCGATAGCTTGATGCAGTGTGAAAGCCGCATCTTTTGCCCATTCTGAATCCCCGGTCATTTTTTGGAGATTGAAGCGCGCGGTTTCGATGAGACGTTCAGATGCCGGCAACATGACGGAAAAGTGCCCACTAGCTACTTGATAGCGCTCGAGTTGGCTGAGCCGCTTCGGTTCGGCCAGCGGCCGGTCGTCGAGTTCGTAGAGCACGATGCCCTCACGCAGGATGTCGACGAAGAAATACTGCCCGTCGGCCAGGAAGTTGTTCACCTCGCGGGCGCCATGCACGATCAGCCCGACCGGCGTCGAGACACCTTTGTCCCATAGCAGCCGGTCGGTCGCCTTGTCCCAGTATTGCGGCTCGGCGAGTTTCTTGGAGCTGACGATGACGAGGATATCGTAATCGGAGCGGTAGCCCTTCATCGTGTGTGGCTCGTCCACCCAGGTGCCGCGGGCATACGAGCCGAACAGGATGATCTTCAGGATCCGCCCGCGCGTCTTGAACGTGGCCGAGCTTCCCGCGAGTGTATCGGCAAACTCCTCGTGGATGATCTCGACGACGCGGGCAAGCTCCCGCTGCTTCTTCTCGGGCAGATGTTCGAGGCTCGATTTCATATCCCATCGATAGGGCAAAGGCGATTCGCCGTCTACTACCGGAATTCATGGATTTGACGTTATGAAAGAATTGAAGATTGATCTATCTGGGATAACGAATGACGCCGTGAGTTCTTAGAGGTTGCTCATGAAATGAAAAAGCAATCTAAGCTTGTGGCAAGGATTCTCCAGACCGAGCCTTCTCCATCCTCGGATGGGCAGGTAAGTTTAGATGGCCGTGTGATTGGCCATCTCGCCTCAGATAAGCACTACTGTCGGGCAGTTATACTTCTGTTCGAGAGTTCGGAATTTTACGCACCGACTGGGCGGTCCCGTTATGAGAGCATCTGCAGCCCGTGCTTTTGCACGAGCGACAGGAGCTTGAGCGCAGGCCCGCTCGGCCGTTTAGCCCCCGTTTCCCATTTCTGGACCGTCGACTGGCTCGTGTTCAGATAACGGGCAAACACCGGCTGGCTTACATGGTTGTTCTCGCGGAGCGCCTTGATCTCGTCAGGCGTCAGTTCCTGCGGGATCACAAGGCAATCTTCATCGAAGGTCCGCATCGTTTCCTTGTCGATGGTCCCAGCAGCAAACATGCCTTCGACAGCGCTATGAATCGCCTCGAAGGCATCGCTTTTGAACTTGCGTTTAGTCGCCATGGTCAATCTCCAACAGGGCACCGGTCACGATTTCCGCTTCCAGGTCGGCTTTCGTCTTGCGACGGTAGAGGTCTGCGAGCTTCCGGAACGCTAGAAGTTCGTCATTATCGATGTTCGCCCGATCCTTCTTGGCGAAGAGATAGGCGAACACCCAGAACTCTCCGGCCTTTCCCAGAACGATTGAACGATGCATGTTGTCGTTGAGCCGCTTCTTGAAGACGCCACCGCCGAGATTCGGCCTGCCCAAGGGCAACCTGATGGATTGCCTTCGACAACGCGTTGTCTGAGATCCGCGCCTTCTTCGCCGCTTTGGTAAACCACGCTGTTTTGAACACTCGTTCTGATATCTATATATATAGCACTAAGTGCTATATCCATCAAGGTTTGAAAGGGAAAGTCATGCAGCCTTCCATACCTGATTCAGAATTCGGGCAGCAAGCGCGGCCTTGTCCTGAGGCAGGAAACGTCCGTAGTGCTGCTGCACCACGTCCGGCGTGTCCTGGATCGCGTAGCTTGCCTGTTCGTAAGATCCGGTTTGCTTGAGGATATGGGTCGCCAGAATATCCCGAAGATTGTGCGGGCCGTGCGGCAGCAGGCCTTTGATGGCACCACGACCTGTATACGGGTTATAGATACCGTAGCGCTGGATCACGGTCCGCCAGGCTTCGTAAAACTTGGTGGAATCGTATGCCGCGTCCAGGCTGGTTGTTTTCACTGTTTTGACGAACAGCGTGCCGGGATCCTTTGCCGGGCCGAGCAATACACTGCGGTGGCGATCGATATAGGCCTCGAGGTATTTGTAGAGATCGAGTAGGTCCGGCAGGATCAACCGGAATGGTTTTTGTCCGAAGAAGGACGAGCCTGAGTTCTTGAAGGCGACCGATGGGATCAGCACCTCCCAGCCGCGCTCGCGATCGCTCCATCGCAGCTCGCCACATTTCATGTCTTCCAGCCGGCGTTCGGAGGTCGGAAAATGGCCACGCGGGCACACGCGAAGCTGGCGGAGGTTCTTCTGCCGTAGCCCCAAGTGCAGCCCGAGCCGAAGCATCAGGAAAGAGCGGACTGCCTCCGCCGCCGATCGTGGATAGCGGTCTTCATCTGGCATACGCTTCAAGATCTCATCGGCGATCTTGCGATATTCCGCAAGAGGGCTGTCGGCTTCGAGAACGCACATGATGGGTTCGAATGGATCGCGATGGACACGCATGACCCGCTGGATTTCTTTGGAACGATTGGCGGCATGACGGTGAAACGCATCGAAGCGCTGTGCCAGTCGCGCGCCGCGAACTCGATCTCTTCCGGTGCGATCAATCCTTCGATCGGCCGGACATTTTTCAGAAGCTCCGGGTGCTGGCGGATCCAGCCGACCCCCGCCCGGGTAAGAGCTTGTGCCACCATCAGCATGTCCTCTTCCCATTTGGTGTAGAAGCCACGCCGCTGCTCACGCCATTGCAAATACCAGTCCCAGACGCCTGGAAAGATCAGCAGGCCGAAGGTCAACTGGCTGAGCGGGATACCGCCGCCTTTGACGATGCCGGCAGACGAAGCGGCGAGCGCGCCGAACATGAGCCTGAGATGCTCGATCTTCTGCGATGCCGTTTCCTCGCCCCAGACGCCGTTGCGCTGGAAACCTATCGCCGTCAGCGTCGACGTCTTAAAGCGGATCAGGTCCGCCATTTCCATCGCCAGCCGAGGCGGTGCGTCGGCCACGCCGGAAAGCAGGTCCGGATCCTCGATGGAATTCTCCGCGCTGCTACTGGTGCTAGTGGCGAGAAGGGACGACCGGGGAGATAAGGAGCCTCTACCATAGGTGACACCCGGAAAGCGGATGGCATAACGCTGCTTGCTGGCGGTGGCTTGGTAGCGGCGATAATCGGTCGAGCCGGAGATGATGACTCGACGCATCCAGTCGAGTATTTCCTCTCGCTTCGGAAGTGGGAGGCTGCCAAAGTTATCGGGCAGGTGCCAAGCCAGTCTTCTCCGCTCGGCGGGGTTGATGTCACCGAGATCATGACCGTGGAGCGATCGGGATTGGTGAGGCATCTTGGCCTTGAAATATCCTTCCGCGAGTTGGTAGCGTCGCTCGATGCGGGAGAGGATATCGAAACTAGCAATGGACCTTGGTGCACGTTCGCCCTGGATTCACGACAACAGGGTCTTTTCGTCGACAGTCTCACCGAGGCGAACGATGGCACGGTAGAGCTGCCAATAGCTATCGCCGAACCGGCGCATGTGATAGACGAGCGCGTCGTGGAAACTTTCCGGATCGTCCGCTACCTCGAACAGCGGTTCCGGAAATTCCTGTATCGGTTTCGGCTCTGGGCCTCTCTGTGCTGAAGCGGATTGGAAGGCAGCCCCGTCATTTCCCATTCTTTGCGGCTTGCGCGTGGACGATGTGGTCGACGTTGGCGCGCGGATATCAGGCTTGGCCGCTTTGCTTTTCGGATTTGATGGTCGACTGTCTTCCAAAGCCGCCGGCGCGCCGAGCCAGCGGATAATGGCGTCGAGGCCAGGACGGAGCTGCTTTTTCAGCTCCGGTGTCAGGTCGTCTTCGATCCCGCAGGCATCCGCAATGGCCGTCCAGTTGATGCGGCCATTCAGCAAGGGCGGTGACTTGCGATAAATGATTAAGCTTCTCAGGTAGGGCCTTATACTCTCCAAGGCCCGTTTGGATGTGCACGGTGCGATGCGCACATTACAGAATTCCGAGATTTTTCGTTGAAACTGACGTGAGGCAATATCTTGTTTCGGCATGCTAATTTTCCTTCTCGGCCCCAATGCCGAGGGCGAGCCGAAATAGAAGCTCTCGTTTAACAAAGGATGTAACGTCCAGAGCGAACAGGTAGGCAGGTGACCGGATGTCGCAAAGGCCCAGTGAAGCATTCACACGCACAGGCTACCCTTCTGACGGAGCAGTACGCCGTACTAGAACTATTGTGAGCTTCGTGCTACATAAAGGCGAATTCTGTAGCGCGAAGGTCCCATATGCCTACCCCCCATCAGCCATCGGTAGCCGTTAGGCGGGCTTTGCGAAAGCTCGGTGCCGATATCCAGGATGCCCGGCGCCGACGTAAGCTGCCGATGGCAGTGGTGGCAGAGCGAGCCTTTACCTCGCGCTCCACGCTGCAAAAGATCGAGGCGGGCGACACGAATGTCAGCATCGGAATCTATGCGGGCGTTCTCCTAGCGTTAGGGCTACTCGACGGGCTGACCAAGGTTGCTGACATCAGCAACGACAGTGTCGGCCAGGCACTTGCCACTGCCGATCTGCCGAAGCGCGTTCGCCTGAAGTCCGCATCGGGATTGTCTCGCGATGGCTGACTTCGAAGTTCATATCGATCTTGGTGGGGAGACCCGCAGAATTGGTCTTGCGAGGAGCAATCGTATCCGCGGTTCCGAGACCATACTGTTCGAGTATGACGATGCCTGGCTGAAGGATCCTGATCGGTTCTCGTTGGAACCCGCGATTGCATTGACCCGTGGGGCCTTTGCTCCGCCGGCAGGATTGGCAACGTTCGGATCTATCGGCGACTCCGCCCCCGACACCTGGGGACGACGGCTCATGCAACGCGCCGAGCGTCGCAACGCGGAACGCGAGGCGCGAGCTGTTCGCACCCTCGCCGAAAGTGACTACCTGCTGGGGGTTGCCGACGAAACTCGTCTCGGCGCGCTTCGATTCCGGTGGGTCGGGGAGGAGATCTTCCAGGCTCCCATCCAAACTGGCGTCCCAGCCGTCATCGAGCTTGGTCGGTTTCTGCAGATCACCGAGCGCATTTTGCGTGATGAAGAGACAGACGAAGACCTGCAGCTCATTTTCGCTCCCGGTTCGTCATTGGGCGGCGCCCGCCCGAAAGCTTCGGTCATCGATCAGCATGGCCATCTTTCCATTGCTAAGTTTCCGAAAGAGACCGACGAATACAGTATGGAGACCTGGGAGGAGATCGCCCTCCGGCTTGCTGACCAGGCCGGCATCGCCACTCCGCAACACGAGCTCATCGAAGTGGCTGGCAAAGCCGTCATGTTGTCTCGACGCTTCGACCGGAACGGGGCCATCCGCATTCCGTTTCTGTCAGCGATGGCGATGATGGGTGCCAGGGATGGCGAGCGCGGCAGTTATCCCGAAATTGTCGATGCACTCGCGGAGCGCGGAGCGCAAGGGAAGACCGACGCGCACGCTCTCTATCGGCGCGTGGTTTTCAACGTGTTGATCTCCAACGTCGACGATCATCTGCGCAACCACGGATTTCTATGGCTGGGCAGAGCCGGCTGGTCGCTTTCGCCGGCCTACGATCTCAACCCCGTTCCGAGCGATCTTAAGGCACGGGTGCTGACGACCAACATAGATCTGGACGAAGGCACCTGCTCCCTCGATCTATTGCAGGCTGCATCAGAATATTTTGCGCTGACGCTGGCCCAGGCACGAACCATCATCAAGGAGGTTGCAACGGTCACCGCGACTTGGCGTGAGACCGCCAGGGCAGCCGGAGCGCGAAGCAGCGAAATCAATCGTATGGCAAGTGCATTCGAGCATGACGACCTGAAGCGAGCGTCTGCGCTGTAATGAAGACGACGAGCTAGATTTAACCGGGTGTTTTCCAAATGAGTCCACGGCTACCAAAGCTTATTCAAAGAATAAATGATTGATAAAGATGTAACCATCGATAACCGATACTTATCGATGGCCAGCGGTGCGCTGGGGCATCATCGGGAGTGAGGAATGATAACTCCGAGATAGAGTTCGTTTATCAAATCATTTACCATGATTTCAATGCCTTATGATGTTTCAAAATTACCCATGCAGACCCTGCTGCGGCCGATTTCCGACGCCGGCATCGCACTCGCCCGTCTCGACGAGCGCATCGCCCGTTCGCCGGTCGGGCGGGGCTGGATCGAACGCCAGAATTTCGCCGATGCCTGCGCCTCGCTGTGGATCGACGGCGAACTCGTCCATCTCGAGGACCTCGTGCTCCACGACGCCACGCGCGACATCCGCACCCCCACCCACGAACTCACCATCGCCCGCGATGTGCTGCGCACGAGACGGCGCATCGCGGCGCAGCCGGCCGGCTGGGCGCTCAGCGCCGCCGGTCTGCGCAGCCTGCGCGGGCAGGGGCAAATCGTCGCCGACGGCGCCGCCAGCGAAACACTCGCCGTGGAAGGTCCTGTCGCGGCCGATGACGAGCCGACACCCGCTGATGAGGT
This sequence comes from Rhizobium sp. LC145, assembly GCF_001005825.1. Taxonomy (GTDB): domain Bacteria; phylum Pseudomonadota; class Alphaproteobacteria; order Rhizobiales; family Rhizobiaceae; genus Neorhizobium. The sequence continues at coordinate 784,138 of NZ_LBHV01000002.1, read as the reverse complement.
GGAGAACGGAGGAGGGGAGGGGTCTGATGTTTCTGATCCGCTCGCGGCAGAGCTGGCGGCGATCGACGCTGTGCTCACGCGCTCGGAAGCGGTACTCACAGAAGCCACGGCGCCCAGCCGCGCCGGCGGTCGCGAAAAGGATCCCTTCATCTATGATCTCGATTGGGACGAGGACGAACGGCTCGGGGAATGGCGGACAGTCCTCCGCGAGCTCGACAGTTTCCCACCGGTGCTGCAGGCGATTGTCGCCCTCGACGCCTGGAATACCCTCGAAGTTTTGCAGCATGCGCCCTGGCTCGGCCGGCTGCTCGCTGCGTCGATTCTGCGTCAGGCGGGCCTCACCACGGCGGCGCATTTGGCCGCCTTCAATCTTGGGCTCAAGTCGATACCCGTCGATCGCCGCCGGCATCGCGATCGCGAAACCCGGTTGCTGGCCATTCTCGCCGGTCTCATCGCCGCTGCGGAGCTCGGCCTCAAGGAACACGACCGGCTGACCCTTGCCCGGCACTCGATGGAGCGAAGGCTGGTTGGTCGGCGCACATCATCAAAACTGCCGGAACTGGTCGACCTGGTGATGCCACGGCCGCTGGTGTCGGCCGGCATGATCGTCAAGGCGGTTGGCGTGACGCCGCAGGCGGGGGGCAGGATCGTCGAGGAGCTCGGGCTGCGGGAGATGACGGGGAGGGGGAGGTTTCGGGCGTGGGGCGTATGATGCGCGTCAGGTTCCGCGTGAACCAAAGAAGTTTGTAGAAAAATAGTCGATTAGCTCGGCCGCCTGGGTACCTTGCCTGAAACGCCGCTGCTCCTCGAAGTCGACGGATGGGATCAAATGGATGAATTGATTGTCGGCATAGAGTGACATGACCGCTTCGGGATCAGGCCCACCGGACCGAAGGCCCGTCATACTGTTTGCAGCTTCGATCGCGGCACCGATCATGACATCGGCGAGTTGCACGGCGGAACTCCTCTTGGAATCGACCTGCGTCACTTCCGCGAGCTTGAGGGGGAATTTAATGGATGCGATTTCGGTTTGGTGGAACTCGATTTCTTGGTCATGCTCGATGAAGCGCTTCAGGAGGTCGTGGTAGGTGAGCAAATTCTTCGATTGGTCGTGCTCGACGCGATAAGCTCCCTCCGCCATTACCTCCATTCGGCTGATGAGCGACTGCAATACTACCAGTGCAGCGTCAGTGCTCACACCGGGCGTTGCGATTGCCGAGAGACATTCGGGTGCGGCGTACTGGGCAAGTGGTCCCAACGCTTCGGGAAATTCTCGCCATCTTGTTGACCGAGCGGCTGTGACGAGCGCTTTCAGAGCGTCTGGCGTCTTCTCCTTGGCAGCGTGCTGGAATGCCGCAAGCATATTGTCGAAGGCTGCCCGTCCGAGAAGCGTGGGCCCCGCCATTGTGAGCAACGACGCCATCGCGTAGTTCTGCCCATGTTCGTAAAAGTTGATGCCCCGTTCGTAGTAGAAGGGCTCGACGGCATAGTCTAGGAACATAAGCACAAGCAGGAAGCGCTTGTGGCAGACATAGGTCACGCTCTTGTAGTGGGTAAGAAGATCGCGCTGCAACAAGAGCAGCCTCTGGTGATTGGCAGGGCGGCGCGACAGCGAGCGATATTTAAGTTCCGACGCTTGGAGCCGTGGGAAGTGTTCCTTGATAAGGCGTGCGGCATCCTCGTTGCTGACGGCAATCGCGGAAGCGCCCTGGAACCGCTGATCTTCATTGAGGAGGTCAAACCCCGTATATCCGCTTTCATCGATGCGAAAGCATTCCATGTCTGTGTTTCCCGGCATGTCGATACTTCTTTCGCTTCTCCTAAGAGGGATCTCCTCCCGCTTTCTTTTAAGTTATCCCTTCTCTTAGGCGAAATCGATGGGACGGCTGGCGGCGCAAAAGGCTAGGTGTGCTGGCCGTGAGCTGCGAATGCACGAAAACGGAGACGGCTCAGAGGGCGAGTGACGCCAGGCGACCCAGTGTCCGATAACCGCAGCGGTCTGCTGCGTTCGGGAGACGTCGGGCTGAAGCGCCCGGCGGGCGCTATCGCATTCTTGCTGCCGATTTCGATGTTCACGTGGAAGCCCCCGATTTTTTTAGAAGTATTTCATGATATGTGAGTGTCATGAGGGACGATTTGCAGGCAATACTTTCAGTATTCGCGGCCGCAGTGCGCGCACTGCTGCAGGACAAGGATCTTGCTTATGCCGATCCGGCCGAACGCGCGCTTGTCGCTCGAATTCGCGATCTACTGCATGGGCAGTATGCCGGTTGGTCGATCGATCTCGAATGGAATCGCCGCGAAGATGTCATAAAGCGTCTTCGATACGGTCTCAGCGATCATGAACTGATTGGCAAGGACGCCATCGTGCCTGACCTCATTGTGCATCGGGTCGGAAAGAGGGAGAACTTGCTGGTCGTCGAGGTCAAGAAGTCGACGAACAAGGACTTCGAGGGGGACATCCGGAAGCTCAAGGGCATGACCGAGCAAGCTGGACCCTATGGTTATAGGGTCGGCCTTCATCTGGTGATCGACGTGAAGGCGGGGGTTGCCCCTCGTTGCGACGTCTATGTTGACTCCGAACTGGATGAAGAGTTGACGGGATGGATGCACCTCGAGCTGGAGGGAGCAGATTGACCGCGGACCCGGCCGAGATCGTCAAGCTGGTCGGACGATTCACTGGTCCGGACCTTACACAAACGCTTTCGCGCATCGAAGGCGCGGTTCGCGGCGTTACGGCAGGAGACTGCACCGGCTTCCTCGAAAGTGCAGGGGCCGGCCGCGAAGTTCTCGCGGCGGCTGCGGGGATGAAGCGGCTGGCCGGCCAAATCAACGTCACGATCCATGCGCTCGGCATCCTAATGTGCCTGCCCCACATTCTCGAGCCGGACGAGCGGGTCGAATCTGTGTCGCTCGGCGCCGGGAATACGGGCCGCGACTTCGATCTTGAGACCAACGTTCGGGTTGCCGAATTCAAGTTCATCCGATGGCGTGGCGGCGCGGAAACGATCCGCCAGAATTCCGTTTTCAAGGATTATCTGCTGCTTGCCGAACATCCAACGATGAAGCGCAAGCACCTCTATCTGCTCGGGACCGAACATGCGATCAGGTTTTTGCGAGGTGGCCGGGCAATGTCGAGCGTGCTGAGCAGAAACAGCAAGCTGCAGAAAATGTTTGCGGATCGGTTCGGAGAGAGATTTCGAACAGTCGGCGACTACTACGCGGTTCACGGCAACGCGGTGCAGATTGATGATGTCTCATCGTGGCTTTCGGAATTGGCCGAAGAGCTGATCGCGGAGGTGGATATGGACACGAACGACTGAGGGGCAGCATGCATGGCGGATAGCAAGGCGAGTGAGAATGAAGCGTCATTGGACGCTCTGCTCCAGGGCGCAGAGAAGATGTTCGCCAATGCGGAGCAGCTCTTCTTTGAGGCGGAGCTGCTGGCAAAGGCCGGTGCGGTGGCCCGCGCCCTTTGCCTGCACCAGATTTCGCTCGAGGAGTGTTCGAAGGTGAACAATCTTGGAGCGTGGGGTGTTAGCCTTGTCCTCGGCCTTGAGGTTGATCAGAAGAAGGTCTTGGCCGCGTTTGCGCGGCATTCGTCGAAAAACAAATCCAATGCTTACATGCTCGAACCATCCGAGGACGAGCGGGAGGCGCGAGCGCGTGGCGACTGGGACGCCGCGATGGAAGCGTTCAGGAAGGCTCAAGACGAATTTCATCGCGAGTCAAATCAAAACAAGAACGCGTCGTTCTATGTGGACTGGGTTGGCGGCGAGTTCGTTGCGCCAAATGAACGCATTACCAGCGAAATGCTTGAAGAGATCACCGAGAGAAACGCCGAGTTTCTTGGTTATGCGCAGAATGGATTGAAGACATTGAGGACATTGACGGCGTCGCCGGAAGTTCTCCGGGACGTGCTTTCTAGCCTTGTGGAGGAATCGGAAAAGCTGCGGGCGGAAAAGCCCGACAATCTCGCCGAGGCGATGGAAGCGATGTTGTCGCGCTTTCTGGAGGCAGGAAAGGCAAAATTGAGAGAGGGGTTTCAGTAAAGACTCGGTTTCATTGTGTTGCCTCCATGGCGAGGCGGAGTGGAGACGCATGCTTAGGTCGGATGCAACAGGTAGTGCTATCATGGCGGCTCTCGAGCAGTTCGAGGCGACGGAAGCCAATCTCATCAAGCTGGAACGGCTCTGGGACGAGATGGCAGCGCTGATCCCGACTGGAATCGCTTTCGGTGGGAATGTCGAATACGAGGATCGGGCGCGCTCTTTCGATGTTCTCGTCGCAAGCCTTCCGAAAATCGGGGGATGGAAGCCGACGGCGACACCTCCCGATCTCGACGGGCTCGCGCAAAGCCGGCTGGATGCGATGGAGCTCGATGAGCCAAGCGCGCATGTATCCGTCGAACGCTGGATCGAGGAGCCAGGGCGTGAACTGCAGGAGTACCGCTTCCGGTTCAACAATATGCGAAGGGCACTTATCCGTGACGCGCTCATCGGTTTGATTGATCAGATCGATGCGGACCTTCGAGGGGTTCGCGCGGTCGTAGGCGTGGACGCAGAACGCCGGCAGCAGATCGACAAAGAAGTATGGAGCGACATGCGTGAGCACATGAAGCAGATTGAGGTGCTGCTTGGTTCGAGCGTGAAGAAGCCGGCGCGGTGGTCCGACATGATGCGGCACATTCATTTTGGATGCGTCGGCGACCTCCACGATATCGAAGCGATGGACTGGCCTGACGTAAAGGACAGCCTGCGTAAGGGTTTGTACGGCGTCAACGAGGCGGTCCCTGTCCAGGTCGAGGACTTGTCGGCCTTGGTCGCCACGCGGCCCACTGGCCCAATCACGACGGCATTGAGCTGGTCTAAGATCGATGACCAGACTTTTGAACGTCTGATTTTCACGCTCATCAGCGACACCCTGGGCTACGAGAATCCAGAGTGGCTGATGCAGACGAGAGCGCCTGACAGAGGTCGAGATCTATCTGTGATGCGCGTGATTCAGGACGAGCTGTCGGGCACGTTGCGCCTTCGTGTTGTAATACAGTGTAAGCATTGGACGAGCCGTAGCGTGAGCCTCTCTGAGGTCTCGTCGACGAAGGATCAAATGTCGCTTTGGCCCAATCCTAGGGTCGATGTGCTGATCATAGCAACCAGCGGGCGCTTCACCGCTGATGCCGTGACTTGGATCGAGCAGCACAATGCAAATGGCGCGTCGCCGCGCATTGAGATGTGGCCCGAGAGCCATCTCGAACGCCTCTTGGCCGCTCGGCCTGCTATTATCGCGGAGTTCGGTTTACGCGGACACTGATCGGCCTTTGGGCGCTAACTCGCCCGAATTGGGACTACACGCTGCGGGCGTCTGAAAGCCGCCCGACCGCTGTGGTTGAGAAGCCGTCTGGGCGGCAGCTCGTGCCGATCCGGGAGTGGTGCTGCCGTCGTAGACTTGTCGCCGCGGCAATTAAGACGCGGAAATGCCGCTTCGCGAATTCGGACGTCACGCTGGAAACGGCCGTGCACCGCCAACAAGCGGACCGCAAGCTTCTTGGTGACTTCCAGCGCGCGCCGGCTTCAAGGCGCGTCACGGTCGGCGACCGGCTCTCGCGATACGTGCTCGCCATTTTCAGCTTCGACCCAGACAATCTCGCCGCTGGTGAGATAGACAACAGCTCCCCGAGCGGCATGGGTCGCCGAGAGATAGTCACGCAATTGTTGCGCGTGTGCTTTGCGAACGGCGAGCGTGGGATTGACATCCGACTTCCAATCAAATGCGGTGTCGATACCCTGGTCGCTGATGGCCAAAGCATCTGCACGACCGGCGACAAGAACGTTCTCGTCCGACGCCCAGACTGGCATTTCAGGCACTAGACGAGGCCGCAGCTCAGCAATTTCAGGCAAGGCAAGCGTACGAAGGGCCGCCGCCGCCATTTCATTGGGATCGGGTCGCGCCCGATCATCTTCGGTGCCAGGCGTTAGCTGATCGAGTAGGAAGCGGGCGCGTGAGACGCTCGCCGCCAGTTCATTCGCGAGTTCGCCGGTTAGGAGCTCCTCCATAAGTTTATGCAAGATCACCCCGCGCCGAGCGCCGGCGCCTGCAATTTCGAGACGCTCGGCCTGGCTGTCTAAGGTGATCACCCCGTCGAGAGCATCGCCAAGACGATCACCGTCATGCTCGCTCGGCCGACGCCATACCAGAGGCGGCGCGCTGTCCTCGACAAAACGCTGTTCCGTCGCAAAAATTTGAGCCGATTGTTCATTCGGTTGAGAGGCGCCCGAACGGTTTGTCAGTGGCGTGAATGAAGAAAGATCCAGCTCCGGGACTTCAAGCTGACGAAGATCGACGGAGCTGAACCACGAATCCTTTGACGCTTGGGGGATATGAGGAAGTATCAGAAGGTTTCGCGCCCGTGTGCACGCCACATACCAAATTCTCTCCCGCTGATTGGCATCTTCGAGGCTTTCCGCCGCGCGCGCCGCAGCCAGCTCCGGGGGCGCGACGCCACCGATCATCCAATGCAGGCTGTTGTCAGATTGCCTGTGAACGAACTGGTCCGGCCGATAGAGCTCTGTCGTCGAGTTGATCGGAATGACCACCGGCCATTCCAACCCTTTCGCACTGTGGATCGTGACAATCTCGACCGCATGCTCAGCGGCGTCGATGCGACCCTCCGGTGCTCTCGCCTTGCGCTCCCAGTCAGAGTGGAGATCGCGGACGAAAGCGCGCAGGCCGGCAACTCCGTAGCTGCGCGCTCTCTCGATTAGCGCATCGAGGTTGGCGAGTGCCCGCGCGTTCCGGTTACCATGGCGCGCCGCGATGATGACGCGGGCGTTTAAACGCTCGAGGGCCTCGGCGAGAATGAGGCTCGGGGTGGTGACGGACGCCTTGCGCCGCAGGCTCTGCAGCAGAATGAGAATGTCCTTGGCCAGCGGATGCTGCACCAAGTCGGGGTCTGTGCGCACCGTAAAGAAGGTTTGCCCCGTCCCATCGGCGGATAGGGCGGCGGTTATGTCGAGCAGCTCCTGTTCGCTGAACCCAACCAATGGACCGCGCATGAATGCGCCGAAGGCGAATGTATCCGACGAGTCCGCCAGCACCCTTACAAGCGCCAGGACGTCCTGTGTTTCCTGCCGTCGCATCAAGGTCTGGCCAGCTTGCGACGACACCGCGAGGCCTCGCTGTTCGAGCGCCCGTTCATAGCGCCAGAGTTCTGTGTGACCCGGCGATAGCAGCGCGATGTCACCGGCCCGCAGGGGCGTGCGCGTGTTGTCGGCCCGCAGAATTGGCAGGTTTCCGACCAATCCTGCGCAGATATCCGCGACTCTTTCGGCTTCGGCGTCCCGGAACGTCTCTGCGTAAATGCGCTCGTCGGTCGCGATCTCGATCGTGGAACGTGCCACGCAGGGGAGGGTTTGCGACACGTCGGACAGTGTTGGAGCAAGAGCGACATATCGGGGCTGCGAAGGCTTCGCAAAAACCGGTTCGAAACTTGCATTGACGTGGTGGATGATCGGGCTAAGCGATCGAAAATTGGCCGTGACCTCGATGATAGCTCCGCCGTCCTGGCCTTGGATCAGCCTGCGGCAAAGCTCGTAGGCTTCGATATCGGCACCCCGGAAGCGATAGATCGCCTGCTTCGGATCGCCGACAAGGAAAAGTGCTCCGCCACGCAGCCGCGCGGCCTCCCAATGCGTTGGGCGTTCGGCGGTCGCAGCGATTGAGAACAAAATTTCAATTTGAATGCGGTCTGTGTCCTGAAATTCGTCGACCAGAACATACCGATAGCGCCGCCCAACTGCCTGCCGAACCTCTTCGTGTGAGCGCATGAGAGACTGCACGTGAATTATCAGATCGTCGAAATCCAAAATTGCCGCCGCGCGTTTCCGGGCGCGATAGCTCTCCAGGAGTTGGTCAAGCGAGCCTGATAGCGAACAGACGAGCGTGCTCGCGATGTTGCCAATGAGCTGGCCCCATGCATCGTTGACCGCCTCGTACAGCGCCCGCCCAGCATCGTTGCCAATGTCATTGGTGTGAGCGCCAAAACCACGGGCGGCCTCGTCATAGGTCTTGAGCTGCAATCCCTTCCGTCCAAACAACCGGCCCGATCCTGGGTCGCAAAGCTGCCACAGCGAGCGGAAATCCGGATCGCCGGTGAAGCAGCCCTGGTAGCGCGTCGCAAGCCTTCGGAGCTCCTGTGCGATTTCTCGCTCCCATACCTCCTCCTCGACGCTTGCTCTCCATCGTTCGAAGTCGTCGACCGCCTGGACGAAGTCGATGTCAGGTCTCAAGCCTCGGGGCGGAACGATCGGCTGAGCATCGGCGTGCTTGCGCCGGAGGAGTGCAAGTTCGCGGACGAGGTCGACCACTTGCAGCGGGATTTGCTCTGCCAAGACGACGATCGGATCGTCCTCTGAGGCGTCAATCGCGAGCCGGCGTGAGAACCACGCTGATAATTCCGCCATGAACAAATTATCAGCGACGGTCGCGTCAGCGATGCGAGCGCCAGGATCAAGGCCGGCCTGGACGCCATGGCTGCGAATGATCGCCTGACAAAAGCCGTGGATGGTTGTCGCAGTCAACTCGTCGAGTTGCGTGGATGCGGCGACAAGGGCGCTTCGCTGCTGCTCGGAGAGCCCGTTCGGAATGACCGCCTTCAGGAAAGCTGGAATCTTGCCCGCCAGCAGGAGTTCGACGGTCTCCTTGATTCGCGCGGCAAGTTGGCTTGCCGCTAATTCGGTAAAGGTGATCGCGGCGATTTCACCGGGGCGATGACCTGCGGCGAGCATCATTGCCACGCGCCCGGCCATGAGCGACGTCTTCCCGGTCCCTGCAGCCGCCTCCACCAGCAGGATCGACGAGAAGTCTGCCATTGCCCGGCAACGGTTATCCTGATCGACGAGCGTCATGTGGAGGCGCTCCAGAGCTTATTGAGCTGCTGGTTGGCTGCGCGGAATTCAGAGGCTTTGCGACGAAGATAAGTTTCGCGGTCCGCTGGAAGTGCAAGACGCATGTCGTCATAGAACGCGTCTTTCTCCCAACGGGGCGCAATCCGGCCGCTGCGCAAAATTGCCGTCGCCGCCGATAGGTAGCCGGTGGCGTGGGTGACCGCATCGTCGAGTTCGTCCCCCTTGAGCTCGAAGGTTGCCGGGTCATCCGCCAGATAAATCAGACGCGCGACCACTGTTCTGACCTCGGGCAACAAGGTCCGCACTGCAATTGCGTAGAGCACGCGCTGCAACTCGCGCCCTTGTCCAAGCGTGATCCGTTGGGCTCTTGGAGGCGGCTTGATACTTTTGTAGTCCGTGATCCGCGCGGCGTCGCCGGTCGCGCGAATATCCAGGCGGTCCATCCGGCCGCCGAAGACCAAGCCCGTCGGCTCAATCGGAACCGCCAAGGTTGCCTCCCATGGCACTTGTTCGGCTACCGGATCGATTTGGCCGAATGGCACCTCGGTCCAGCTTCGCGTGTCGGATCGCACCGGATCGTCGGAAGCAAGGCCTTTCGCCGTCCTGCGGGCCGCTTCTGTTACCGTATGGCGCCAGAGGATCGACGGCGGAACGGATCGTTGCAACGGCCATGCGGCGAGGATAGCCGCTGAAGAGCCTTCGATTGCTGCGTCGATTTCATCGGCGCTTGCGCGCGCGAAACCCGGCGTGGGCTCGAGCGCTGAGATCGCACCGCTGATCAACTCGTGCACGAGCTCGCCGAACGACGTTGGATCAAGCTCCAACGGGTCGGACTCTTGTCGAGCCGAGCGCCAGCCCAACGCATATCGCCAAACAAATCCCAGTGGGTCACGCAACAAACGCTGCAAGGAGGTCGTCGACTGGACCCGCATCAGGGCCGCCTCGATCGCTGGGTGATTGGCGTTCGACAATCCGTCATGTGCGGTGAGATCCGCGCGCCACTGCCAGTTTCGCCAGCAGAGCTGAGCCTGGCGCACATGGGCGAGCTGCCCGGCGTCGCGGGCGCGCGCCAGCAATCTGTCGGCTTCGCTGAAGGCGTGTTCTGGCACACGGTCGCGTTTGTGAACGACCAAGTCGCCCGGCCACAAGGTGCTTGGTGATAGCTGGCCGCCTCTGGCGTTTCGCTGAGCGCGCGACAAGACAAGTTGCTCGCGCGATTGTGCCCTTATGATCTCGAAATGAAGGCGGTCTCGCTCGGCGGTGCTCACCGGATGCAGCTTGCGGCGCTCAAGCATATGATGTGGGATTAGGGGATCGTCATGGTCCGAACGTGGCCAGGATCGGCTGGTGAAGCCAAGGAGACGTGTGAACGGTCGCGGACACGACACCAACTGCGATGCCGGACACCAGACAACGCTATTGGCCGGTTCGCGTTGATCCGCGACGCGTAGTGCTTGGAGCGATAGCGCAATTGCGTGCGGCGGGGCGCTTCGCAGTGCCTCTTCCCACATCGTCAGGCTGGCTCCGCTCAAAAGCCGCGTCCCGGCTTCGCTTCCAGCCTCTGGTCCTCGGGCAAGGAGATCGAGGATCGGCAGAAGCGTTTGCTCGGCCAGCTCGGCCGCGGCCCGCCGGGGCCTGGCCGCCGTCAGCGCTTCGCGCCATTGATCAAGCGTCCGTAACGCTGCGCCTCTCGGAATGCTGGCGAACCAATCTTCGGGAAGCGACCTGGCGAACGGCCGCGCCGGAAGGCGCCGGATTAGGCGCCAGACGCGTTCCTGGGTGAGACCTTTGACTAGAATATCGGCGAGAGCGGCGCAGGTCTGGCCGTCCGCTGTGCTCAGCGCCGGAACGCCGTGAGAAAAATGGACCGGCAGCGCCGCACTTCTCGCGTAGGCAAGAAAGTGGTCGTCCCAGTCTTGCGTCGAAGTCGCGGCGATTGCGATGTCTTCTGCCTTGACCTGGCCCGTCGATAGCAGTCGCCTAGCCCATCTCAGCGCCTCCACGACCTCGGACTTCGGATCGGCGCTCGCTTCGGCAGAAATCTGTGTGGGACCAGGGGCTGCGCACTTTCGGATCGCGCCGCCGAACCAAGGCTGCTCCACACCGTCCGGCATATCCCAGGACAGGTCGGTGACGCGCACGATCGCAGTGAGAAGCGGACGCCAAACCGGATCAACCTCGACGATTCCGGCAAGCGTGACGGATCCTAGCAGACGGCGGGCGTGATTGGCACGTTTGACGGCCGCGTCGCGAAGGTCGCGCGGTAGCAAATGGGTAGCCGGTATGCTCTCACGGATTCTCGCCTCGATCAGGGCAAGGTCGTGGAATCGCGCCGCCTCGTGGGCGAGTGAGGCCAAATCCAAGTCCGTCCGCCAGACCGAATCGAGCGATTGAAGGACCGCCCGTGGCATGCCCGGCAAACCTGCGGTGTCGGCAATATCCTGAAAACCGCCGGCAGCAAGTGCTGCCTGGATCGCCGGGTAAAGTACATCGGTCCCTGCGGGTGTCGTGAACCCGCCGACAAGGCGGCCGGCGAGAAGGGGAAGCGTCAGGATTTCGCGGCCGATGGCACCGCCCATGGCGGCTGCAGCGCGAGCGCTGCGCAAAGCTAGCAAACCGTCGACGATGTGGGTAGAGCGAGTGATCATCTTGTTACTTTACGCTATTGTTCGACCGAGTCTCGATCATTGCCCAGGCTCTCGATCTACTCAAATGCTACGTAGTAAAAGCTTATGATTCCCGGGGGGATGCAATGCGTCTGAGCAAGTTGAGCATAAGAAATTTCAGGAACTTTCAATCTATCGATATTCCACTATCTGGCAATGTCGTGCTGCTTGGGCAGAATAGAGTCGGAAAAAGCAATCTGCTGTTCGCAATCCAGCTCATACTCGATCCAACCCTGCCTGACTCGGCCCGACAACTGAAGCTGACCGACTTCTGGGATGGTGGGCCGGCCGATTTCAGTGGACCCATTGAGGTCCATTTGGAGCTCTCGGATTTCGCTACCGACATGGCCTTGACTGCGCTTTTGACCGATTTTCGCGCCGCTCACGATCCGACGGTCGCGCAGCTCAGCTACGTCTTCCGCAAGAAGTCCGACATCACAGGCGCTCCGCAATCAAGTGCCGATTGTGAGTTTCTCGTTTTCGGTGGCGGCGACGAAACCCGCTCGCTTCCTAGCAGGGTGCGTCGCCGCATCGCGATCGAGTTATTGGACGCCTTGCGCGATGCCGAAGGGCAATTGGGCAGCTGGCGCAATTCGCCATTGCGCCCTCTGCTCGAGGATGCCGTCTCCGGGATCAGCCGCGCGGACATCGACGCAGTGGCTGCCGAACTCGACAAGGCGACCAAGACGCTCGAAACGTTTCCGACGATCAAGACGCTGGAAGATGAATTGCGGGCGGGTATCGTCCATCTTTCCGGAAAGGCACACGACATCGATGCTCGCCTGAGATTCGCGCCGAACGACCCGCTGCGCCTTTTTCGGGCGATTGCGATGTTCATCGACAATGGAAAGCGTGGCATTGGGGATGCCAGTCTTGGCTCGGCCAACGTGGCGTTGTTGGCTTTGAAGCTCGCAGAATTCTCATGGCGCCGGAAGAAGAACGAACGAAACTTCTCGCTCCTTTGCATCGAGGAGCCAGAGGCGCATCTTCATCCGCAACTCCAGCGATCCGTCTTCAAGAAGCTGCTTGGCAACGTCGACGCGTCGCAGTCGATGATCGTCACCAGTCATTCGCCGACCTTGGCAGCAGTCACCCCGTTGCGCTCAATCGTCCAGTTGAAGAAGCAGGCTGGGGCGACCCAGGCATTCTCGTTGGCGAACCTGCCGGTAACGCCGGACGAGATCGACGATCTTGAAACGTATCTCAATGCGACACGCGCTGAGCTGCTGTTCGCCCGAGGCGCCATTTTCATTGAGGGAGACGCGGAGGAAGCGCTCCTGCCCATCTTCGCCTCATCACTCGGTCATTCGCTGGATGAGCTTGGGATAACGGTCTGCAATGTCGGCGGGGTCAACTTCCGCCCCTATGTAAAGCTCGCTGAAGCATTGAAGCTTCCCTATAGCGTGATCACCGACTGGGATCCTCTCGATGGCACCAAGCCTCCTCTGGGAAAGAAGCGGACTCTGGATCTCTGGCAGGATATACTCGCGGTTCGCGGTCTGCCGCTCCTCACGCCTGCGCAACTGGCAACATGGGAGCCAATGGACCATGCCGCGTTCAGCGTGAACGCAGCAAAATCTGGCATATTTCTCAACGATCAAACCTTTGAAGTGTCTGTTGCCAATACGCCCGTCCTGCTGAAACCGCTTCTCGATATCCTGGGTGAGCAGGACTTTGGCTCGGTGCGAACGGGACGCATCGCCGCCTGGCGAGCTGGTGCGGCGGTCGATGCCCCACAATTGCTTGCCATGATCGCCGACATTGGCAAGGGGCGGCTCGGCGCCCGCCTGGCGAAGAAATCCGTAGGCCTCAAGCCGCCGGCCTATATCGAAAGCGCGATCAACGCGATCGTTGGATTGGTTGCTCATGTCTAGTGATCGCTCGCTTCTTCAGGCCCTAGCGGAGCTCAAGTCGAACCCGGAACAGTCGGCCGCTGTCGTTGAAACCGGGCATTGCATCGTGCTGGCCGGTCCCGGAAGTGGGAAGACCAAAACTCTGACCACGGCTATGGCGCGGGTTTTGGCCCAAGACGTCGCCGAACCCCGAGGTGTCGCCTGCATCACCTACAATAACGAGTGCGCTATCGAACTCGAAACCCGTCTCGCCCGCCTTGGCGTTGTTCCTGGAGATCGCGCCTTCATCGGCACCGTGCACGGCTTTGCGGCGAGCCAGGTGATTGGCCCCTATGCCCGCTGTGTGCCAATCGGCCTTCCTGCGAACTTCAGGGTTGCGACGCGATTGGAAGCGAGAGCTGCGGTGGAGGTCGCGTACAGGAACGCCATCAACGGTACCGACAATCCGCACCAGCGTTGGGAGTTCGCGTCCGAGAAGCGCAAGCGCGACGTTGATCGTTCGCGTCCTGAATGGCGTGGGCGCAATCCCGAACTGGCCGCTTTCATCGAGACCTATGAGGCGGAACTGCGGCGACAGGGTCTGCTCGATTTCGATGACATGCCGCTTCTGGCCTATCGCATGATCAAGGAAAACGTCTGGATCCGTGAGGCACTTCGCGCGCGTTTCCCGGTGTTGTTCGTCGACGAGTATCAGGATCTCGGCCATGCGCTACATGAACTCGTTCTGCTCTTGTGCTTTGAGGGCGGAATCCGGCTTTTCGCCGTTGGCGATGCTGACCAGTCGATCTATGCCTTTGCCGGCGCCAATCCCGAACTCCTCGAAAGCCTTACGCGCCGCACGGATGTGCGGACCATCAAACTGCGGTTCAACTATCGTTCCGGCGGAAAAATTATTCGCGCGTCTCTGGGTGCGCTCGGTGAAGAACGCGACTACCGTGGCGTCGACGGCGCGCCCGAAGGAGATCTGAGCTTCTGGGAGGCGCCCTATGGCCTTGACTCGCAGGCGCAAGTCATCGCCGATACGATCATCCCAAAGCTTATCGAGCAAGGATTCGAGCTTGGGCAGATCGCGGTCCTTTACCGAGCCGCGTGGCTCGGCGACAAGGTCGCCACCGTAATGAAAGATGCCAACATTCCCTTTGTTCGAACCGACACCAACGCCCTGGTTAGGAGAAACTCGCGCCTTGCGCGCTTCATTGAGGAGTGCGCGCGCTGGGCGACCGGTGGTTGGCGTGATGCCGATCCACCCTATGCGCGGCTTTTGTCGCAGGCGATCACGCTTGTGTTCGGGCGGCATGCCAGCGAAGGCGAGGAACAGGATTTGTCCGCGCAGCTTATGGCGTTCCTGAATGCATCAATCGGGACTGCGGAGACGACGCATGCGTGGCTGCAGCGTTTCTCGCGAGAGCTCATAACGCCATGGAGTGACGTTGCGCGAAATTCCGAACAAGAATGGCAACTCTGCGACGAAATGATCGCCAATACGGATCCGGCGCGTGACCTCGATCTCTCGCTGGCGCACTTCGCTGGGCGTATCGAAGGAGCAGGGCGCGTTAACCTCAGTACACTGCATAGCGCGAAGGGCAGGGAGTTTGACGCCGTCATCATGTACGGGGTCAACAACACAGATTTCCCGAGCGATCGGGATAAACGCACACCGGCCGGGCTTCGAGAAGCAAGGCGCTTGTTCTATGTCGGCGTGACTCGGCCGAAAAAACACCTCAGCCTGGTTTTTCAGGAGCAGCACTTTTCCCCTTGGGTCCTTGAACTGTTTCAAAGAAGCCAGAAAGAATAGCAGGCTGCCGCTCACTTGTAGTCGTCAAAAACTGGTCGAGATGAGACCTAAGCGCGCCGGCGAAAGACAATCTTGCGCTGTGAACTTTCAACAAGGTCGTAGGGTGCCCAGGTCATATCCACAGCGATGTTGTCGGCAGGGGTGATCAAGTGGCGTACATAGTCGAATTTGGCGAATTGACCAACGAAGTGCCGGTTGAAACCCATGGCAGTAGCAGCGTCGATTTCTCGATTTGAAAATGCGCCATCGAAGTCGCCGAGGACCAGGCAGGCCATCGTGGTTGGGTTGAGCGTCAACACGAGTTGGTATGGAACCATGCCGGGAAGCGGGAGCGCCATTGCCGGATGGTGCGGAGCGGGCATCGAGAACACTGGAGTTGTTGAGGAACGTAGGGCGATCGGAGAGCGAAGTATCATCATAAGAGCGCCTTTGAAGCTGCTCTCTGCCCATGCCGTTGATGAGGCCATTTGATTCTGCATTGCTTTGGCCAGGTTCGGATCAGCGTGCATCGCCGCGTAGGCGGCGCGTTCCTCATCGGCGAAAGCGATTTCCGCAAGCGGGTCCCTCGCCATCTGCGTGAGCTCATTCATTGTGCCTTGGTAGTGCGGCGTCCGGGCCTCGAGATGCCGTATCAGGGCATAAAGGATCGCTCTGTCGGATTGATCGAGGGCGTCGGTCCGGCCGCTCACGATTTTTGCCCACGTGTCGCTTTGCGAGATCGGCGTTTCGACGCGACGGTTGATATCCGTTTCGGCCGACACCGGAATGCCGGCGCGCAGGTGCACATAGAAGTCACGTTCGTAGCCGAGGCTCTCGATGGAACGTTCGCCCCAGACCGCCATTGAGCCATGCTTTCCGACCGTCGTTATCCTGGTTTTCGCCTCGTCGACGGCAAAGTTTCGCAGGAAGAACTGTGGAACGTAGTGATGGTCGCGAGGTTCGTTCGTTGCCATTTTTTAAATCCAGCAGCGTGAGGGTTACGGGGTCAAAACCTGAGACCCGAGGTGACCGTGTGATCGTCTGCATGCTACCGCAATAAGTCGGCGCTACCTCGCTTGCGCAGAAAAGCACGCATTGCATCGGAAACAGGGTGCTCGACGTCGAAAACGCCGAAACGCTGGCGGAAGCGGTCCCAATGTCGATCGAGCTGGCCAAGGCGGCGGGCGTCCGGGCAGATCCAAATCCAATCAAGGCGCCACGGCCTTTCACTCGCCCCATCCTGCGGCCGGAAAGAGCACGCGCCGATGATGCGCTCCTCTTCGTCGGAGAATAGGAACCCGATCGCGTCGGGATCGTGCTGGGCTTCTAACGACCACTGTGTGAAGTCGTAGCCGAGTTCGCGCTTAAATTCGAGCGCCCGGCTGTAGACTTCTGCGCGTTTCCATTTCGGGGACCTGGCATCTACCCATGCGGCATCCAGATCTCGATTGAGTGCTTCGCTGAAGCGTCGATGCGGCTTGGGTTCGATGACGGAGAATCGCTTCCGGTGGAAAGAACGATGCAATTGCTCATCGGTCCGAGAGCCCTTGACGTACGTCATTCCGCAATCGGGGCATGTCACTGCTATCGCTTCGGGCCGCTTGCGGTACTTTGGGGACCGAGCGGTGAGCCACAACGCGTGACCGTCGTCGTCAAAGGCACATTCCAAGCGATATCCCGATGATGTCTTGAAGCGCGACCTTATCATGCCCCTCCACTCCCGATGCGGGGCAGAAAGCGTGATCGGCGGGAGGCGGTGCCGGTTCGCCTCGTAGAAGAGCACTGAAATCTCCTCGTCGGTCAGGTGCGTTGTTGCGTCCAGACGCGGGCGAACGCGCGCGCAAAGGTCGGCGACATCAATGCGGAAGCCGAGTCGCTCCAGCCAAATGCAAAGCGCCGCGGTATCGGCCGCTGAAAGCATGTCATATCCAGAGTCGTCGTCGTTGCGGCGCTGCGGTCGAGGGAACACCGAGCGAAAAGGCAGGCCCAGCGCTCCTGCCAAAATTTTGGGGTCGACGACGGCTGGAGGATCGAGTCTGCGATCCTGTGAAAGAAGATAGTCCTCGAGATCAACGGCGGAGGCCCACCCCGACGCCGCGATGCGCCCGTCCATCGCATTTGCGCGACGTGACATCGCCGGTGCGGGCTTTTGCAAGGCACGCCACATTGCTTCTATCGTTTGAGCTTCGATCTCCATGCGGTCGCCATCAAAGTATTGCGAATCAAGAGTTTCACGAATCCGACGATACTCGCGTTACTCAAAGCGGTCTCTAGCCTAAGCCCACAGCTGATTGCATTGTGAAAGATCGGCGCTTGAACTAGCCAACCAGCCTTCGACGTGGCCGCGGATATAGCTCAGCTTCGTATGTGCGACCTGCAGCTTGGTGCGCTCATTGCCGATGATAGCCCAGTCTTCCGACCAGTCGAACTGGAACGCTTCGCCCGGTTCGAAGGCCAGGGGCACGAACGTTCCGCGCCCTGTCGTCTGGAATTCCCTCTGCCGATCTGCCTTCCATTCCCGGGCAAAGGCTGCAACACGGCAATAGGAACCATCATAGCCGAGGCTCACCAGGTCGGCATGGAGTTGTTTTAGGGTGCGCTTTTGCTTGCGGCCCTTCTTGGATTCCGTCTTCAGCCAGGCCGACAGCCGATCCGCGAACGGATCAAGCTTGCTCGGTCGCTCTGGGACCTTGAACTTCGGCTCTACGCCGTCCAGGCGCAGGTATTTGCGGACAGTGTTCCGGGACAGGCCGGTCCTGCGGCAAACCTCCCGGATCGATAGATGCTCTCGAAAATGCCAGCGTCGGATTACGCTCAGTAATACGAGGCCCGGATCGCCGCCCTCGAACGGCTCGTTGGCAAGCAGGCTCTGGAACTGGAGTTTCTAAAGGGGGCTCTGAAAAGCGCACCGCGGCCGAAAAACGGAACTACGTCCGTCATCACCGGCCCCGCGGCATCTCCGTCGCGGAGGGATGCCGGCTGATGGGAATCGCGCGCTCCACCTATTATGACCTCCCGGAACGGCCGACCGACGACACCGCAATTGTCGAAGCAATGTTCTCAATCTGCGACGGGTTCGAGTTCTACGGCTACCGCCGCGTCGGTGCGGCCTTGCGACAGCAGGGTCTTGTCGTGAACCACAAGAAGATTCGTCGCCTCATGCGCGAACACGATCTGAGGCCGAAGATCAGGCGACGGTTCATTGCCACGACCGACAGTGACCACGATGGGCCGATCTTTCCGAACCTGGCGAAGGAGATCATCCCGAGCGGCCCCAACCAGCTTTGGGTCAGCGACATCACCTATGTCGCGTTGCCGACCCGTTTCATCTACGTCGCCATTATCCTCGATGCCTGGTCGAGGTTGATCGTCGGTTACGCCATCGGTCGGTCGATCGACGCGCGGCTGACGGTGGCAGCCTTGAATGCCGCGATCGCCAGGCGAAACCCTCCGCCGGGCGTCGTGCATCATTCCGATCGCGGTTCACAGTATGCTGCCGCTCTCTATCGCGAGACGTTGGCCGCCAACGGACTGGTCGGCTCGATGGGTCGCCGGGGAAACCCTTACGACAACGCTAAGGCCGAGAGCTTCATGAAAACACTGAAGGTCGAGGCGGTCTATCCGATGGCGTTCGAAACTTTCGAGGATATCACCGAGCACCTTCCCCACTTCATCGAGGAGGTCTACAACAAGCGCCGGCTCCATTCAGCGCTCGGCTACCTGAGCCCACAACAGTTCGAGGATCAACACATCCGGCAGACTGGCAAATCAGCAGCCTGATCCTTGTCCGCCCCAAGGGGCGCACTCCAATCCCGGGTCAGCTCTCAGTGCAAATCAACAGCGCTACTTCTTTCGAAGCGATTTCGGCACAAATTTATCGATTTCTTCGTCGCGAAAAGTATAGTCTTCGTTCCTCTGCAAGGCTCTTTGTGCATCGGCATAGGCTTTGGCGGTAGTTTGTGGCGCCCCTAGATAAATTGCCGCCAGCTTCTTCTGTAGTTCATCCCGGCGCTTTAACGCCTCTTCCGATGGGATCCCTCCCATTCGTAGATCGGCCAGCAGAGACAGATATGATTCCCGTATCGGCCATAAGTTGGCGGCGGCGTCCCTGTGCTTTTGTGCGGTGCCGCCTGGGTCAAAACCCTTCATGTAGCCGGAAGCCCACAGGCCGACGATCGACAGAAATGCTGTGGCAAGCTTCAGCCAAAACTGGTCGAGAAACACGACGGACAACGCCCCGGACGTGGTCAGAACGGACACGCCAATCTGACAGAGCTTATATCGCTGCAGCGTCGCTGAGCAGCGGTCGGCCATCTTTTCATGAGTCTTGTGGGTGTAGACGACACGGCCAAAGCATTCGCGGATCTGGTCCTCAAGCGGCGAGAAGTTGTCCCGGTCTGGTTGCTGTTCAAGCTGCATCAGCGCTTACCTGACTGCCCTGGATAGGAACATGGATGCGATCGGTCGCAACAACAACGCCATTTTGGACGGCGTAGCATTCAACGATATGATCTCCCCTGAAATTGGTGTGCTCGGTTCGTCTCATGCTGCCTCGATCTCCGTCAATTTGTCCACGGATGCAGTCCCGGCGGCGTGCCTCCTCGCCGCGATTGAGCACCTTCCAATAAAGGTTGAAGTCGCCCTGGATGTCGTGATCGACAACGCTGAATGTCAGCGTCTTGGCCGCTTTGAGCGGCAGGTTCAGCCGCAACATCTCTCTTAGGAACCGTTCTCGGAACCCATTTTGCGAGACCTCACAATCTAGGGTGATGCTATTGCGTATATCGACCGGATACCGGTTGTCGATAAACTCCTCGGTGTTCCTCCACGAAGATGAGGTAAAGGCTGCCTTTTGCGCCGCCTGTTCTGCAGCAGGGAAACCGCGACCATAAATTTTGCGCCACTTTTCATTCTCGGTAGTCGAGCCCGCGGCAGCGATGGCGTCCAAAGCCAGTTCGTAGGCCTTTTTTGCCTTCTTCTGAAATTTCTTCTTCACCTTGACACGCTGGCCGCTCCCAAGAGCGGCGTAATAGTCTTGATCAGGACGTTCTGAGAGGAATTTGAAGAAATCGCGGCTCATGTAATCGTAGTAGAGGTAGCTCTTTTCATCATATTCATTCGTCGATTCTAGAAAATTATAGGTCAGTGTGTCGATCAGCAGCCCACCCATCGCAAGGCCATGTTTGTTCTTCCAAGCTCGAGCCATCTTGCAGAGGCGACGCAGGTTCTTGTTCTTCTGTACGTTCGCCTCTTTCATGGCGGCGATCTCTTCGCGGGGCTTCGTAATTTTCCATGACCCACCATCATAGGTGTCAGGGTATTTGAAGCTTCCGTCCGCCTGTTCAAAAACCGGTTGGACTTCAATATGAAAGTCTCGGTAGAGCACCTGGATGACAAGGCGATCCTTGAGAACAGTTGTGTTCGGATAGCGGCTCTTGATCGCATTTTTGGTGTCATCGAGAAGACGAGATTGCCCGCCGTCCTTGTAACTATCCCATTTCCCGGCGGGCATAATATACAGCATGTCGAGGTCAGAAATGCCCTTGATTGCGGTCCACCTGCCGTATGAGCCAACTTGCAGAGAGTTCGAAACTTTTGAGTCGGTGTCGCGGAATTTTTTGTTTAGTGCGGCCGTAACCTCGCCGTAGCGAAGGCTAATGGTATCGTCATTGTCTACCGCAATATTGCTGAGAAACTGCTTGAACGTGTCGGCAATGCTCATCGGCCTGTTACCTCAAAAATGTGGTTTGGTGGGGAAATCGATGTGTTCATCTCATGCTGCGGCTGTCTTGCGACGAAGCCGACCCATCGGTGGTTGGACTGGGAAAAGCTCCAGCGTGAAAGGGTCACGCCGCCGGCTCAGTCCGGCGCCACGGGTTTGACATGGGTGCTTCACCCTGCTTAGCCCGTCCCTTCCTTCGAAGTGCGCCCAACCGCCGTTGGGCAAGCGCCTTGTCAGGATCGTTGCACCGCACATTCGGCAAGGATGGAAGTAGCTTGTTTTCTCATTCGCATCGGTAGCCTGACGGCGAACGAGAGTCTCACGGACCGAGGTGACGTAACCTGACGACAGCTGTCTCGGGTGTGCCTTGCGTGTAAACCGGTCCTTTTTCATGAAGCAGTTCCTAGATCGAGGGTGATCTCTTTGCGAAGGAGCTCTGTAGTTCGATGAATGCCGCGAAGATCCGAATTCTGCAGGAATCGGTGGTTGCTCTTTGCCAGAAAAGATCAGGCATCTGACCGCTCATTTCAAGAGGGGAGGTTTACAAAAATGCAATTATGAACTATTTTGTAAACTGAAATCTAGGAGATCGATATGATCGGCAACAAATTGAAGGTCGCACGGCAAGCGGCTGGGCTGTCATTGAGGGCATTAGCGGATGCAATGAATGGCGTGGTGTCAGCGCAGGCGATCGGCAAGTATGAGCGAAATGAAGATATGCCCGGCTCCAAAGCTTTGATAGCTTTGGCCAAAGCTTTGGGTGTGTCCGAGGAATTCATTCTAAGTGAAGATCAGCTATCCCTCGAAGGCGTGGACTTCAGAAAAAAGCTCGGAACGTCTTCCAAAGAGGAAGCTGCAGTCCAGGCGCGAGCCATCCATATGCTCGAGCGATATCTTGTGATCGAGGACCTTCTTCACTTGCGCAGTGTCGAATGGGAGCAACCGCGAAGCGCGCCATATCCAGTTTCAGACATTCGCGATGCGGAAGATGCAGCACGCTCGGTCCGTGATGATTGGGGACTTGGAAACGACCCTATCCCGCAGCTAGCCGAGCTATTAGAGGAACGAGGAATAAAGGTCCTCTCGATGGACTTGAACGACGTCGACGGTTTAGCGGCGAGGGTTCGTCGCAAGGACCGCGACGCCGCTCGAGTAATTGTTATCAAGCGGGGAACGTGGTCAGAGCGTAAGCGGTTCAACCTGGCACACGAACTTGGACATATGGTGATTGCACCAGCCGAGGGAGTCGACGTGGAAAAAGCAGCTCATCGCTTCGCCGGTGCTTTTCTGATGCCAGCCGACGTCTTGCGAGCAGAAGCCGGTGCTCATCGGTCGTCTATAAGTGTTGGCGAGCTTGTCGCGCTAAAGAAAAGGTTCGGGGTAAGTGTTCAGGCACTCGCTTATCGGTGCAAAGATCTGGGAATTATCAGCCAGGCGGCATGTTCACGACTGTTCAAAGTTTTCGAAGAGAGAGGGTGGCGGCACTATCCTTACGAAGAGCCAGAGAGCATGGCTCCCGAACTTGAGGAACCTAAAAGGTTCGAGCGTTTATGCTATCGTGCTTTGGTTGAGGGCATATTGGGCGAGTCCCGTGCCGCTGAAATGCTCGGTATTTCCGTTCGCGAACTCGACAAACGCCTGGACCAGACGGCAGTCTGACGCATGGCGATTCTGATTTCCGATACCTCAGTCTTAATTGACCTGGAAAGGGCCGGCCTTCTCGAGTTCATGTTTCTTTTGCCGTTCGAGTTCGCCGTCCCTGACCTGCTATATGAACGGGAATTGGTCGGCGAAATGGGACAGACGCTCGTGCGACTCGGCTTAAGGGTAGAACCTCTGACGTCTGCTGAGGTTCGCAGGGCCACCGAGGTCAACCGTGCCCACGCTCGCCTCTCTGCTCCTGACACGTTTGCATTCGTGCTAGCGCAAACTCGGGGTTGGGGACTGCTTACGGGTGACGGAGTGCTTCGAGAGCTTGCGACTGCCGAGAGGCTTGAAATGCACGGTGTGCTGTGGGTGATTGATCAGTTCGCCGATGGCAGCCATGTGCAGTTCGAGCATTTGCATTCCGGCCTTAGTCGCTTAGCAAATCACCCCCGGTGCCGCTTGCCATCAGGCGAAATCCGCCGTCGGCTCATCCGCTTCTCGAGATAGGCCACGTTGCGCTCCGCACTGCAGATTTAATTTTCAATCAGATACTTAGCTCAATTCGCAAAGCGGATCGTAGGTTCATATCCGTTCAAGGCGCACGACTGTGGAGTAGCAGGGTCGACAGTTCGTACCCTTCAACTGCAAAAGCAATCCCAACAAGCAGTCATGGCCTATCCACAATGGGGATCGAGTTGGTCCGGGATTTGTGTACTCAGGGCGATAAGCGGCTGAATGGCATTTGGCCAAGGCTGGACTTAGTCGGACGAGCCAGCAGGCGCGGCGACGTGGGCTCGCGCGGTGAGGGCCGAGTATCGCCGAGGCTCTAGACCGACGGCGCAGTAGTATATATTTGCAGGCATGTTGCGATGCTGAAAATATCGCCGAAACCATCACCACAGGTGCCCAAGGTCTCTCAAAGTGAAAAAAGTCCAGCGCAGTTTTGCCGTCGAATACCGATCTGGTCGACGGAAACTCAATTCAAACCCGAACTCGATCTGGGGAGACATGGATCTCAAATCCGTTGCACAAGATCTGCAGGACGAGGCAACGCCATTTTGGCCAGAAGCTTCTCAGATTCGCAGCAGCGGGATGTCTTTCCCTGAAGAAGATCAGGCCGAGGCGATGTTGACACAGCCGATTGAGCAGGAGACAAATGCATCGGCTTTACAGGAGACCAAAATGGCCGACGAAAACAATACGATGACTGATGCTGGCGCGTCGCCTGCAGCGGCGCCCGATGTACCAAAGAAGGAACGCAAGCCTCGCGCCAAGAAGAAGGCGGCGCCTGAAGCGGCCTCAGCCGATGTTTCGGCGCAACCGGCGGCGGCTTCGAAGGCCGCAGCTGGAAAGCAGAGGAGAGGACGCAAGGCAAAGTCCGACGAAGGTGCGACAAGCGCCAGACGTGCGCCTGTCAAACGTGCTCCGAAGGCTGTGCAGACAGCGACCGCACCGTCGGTGGCGGCAGTTGACGAGTTTGCGGATCTTCTGCAGCTGGAAGAGGAAAACCAAAGACTGCGCAAGCAACTGGCCGAGAAGCTCCGTGCTGAAAATGCCGATCTGAGAAAGCGACTCAACCTCGGTTGATCGGCAGCATTCGGCCAAGCGCCGGCCGCATTCTTATGCTTATCGACATGAATATTTTGGTGGCAGTGATCCTGCCGCCAAGGCTTTTGCTCGCAGGTTTTATGCGGATTAGAATTCGAGGTCGAATAAGATGGCGTCTCCATGGAAGTTCCTGACCCGGTTGGTGTCGCCGCGACGGCAGCAGAGGCAAGAAAACGGTTCTACCGACGACGTGACGCCGGAACTGTTGGCCATCGCCAAGCCCACTGAAACGGCCGCCGATGATGGGTTGAACGCTGCGGTTCCTCCGATCGACGAAAAACTGGTCCCTCACGATCAATCGGAGCCGGTGTCAGCAGATCCGGATCATTCCGAAGAAATAAGCGGTGTTCATGGCAAGGCAGATATCGACGGCGCCGGGCCCGCGGAGGCGACTGATCCGGCCTTATCCGATGACGCCGATACAGCAGCTCGCAACGCACAAAAAACCTCGCCGCCTGGCAGAGGTGCAACGCGTAAGCGCCGCAGGCGGGGCAAGACAGCGGCAACGATTGAAGCCGTTCCGCCGCCCTCTCCAGAGGTTCCCACCGTTTCTGACAATGCCATCAGCCTGGATGAGGAGATCCGGCTGCTCCGGGAGCAACTGGCACGCAAGCTTCAGCTGCAGAATGCACAACTGAAAAGGATGCTGGAGCGATTCCAACGCTGACTGCGCCGTTATCCGCCGTCCGGGCTTGAGCAACCTGAAGAAACAGCTATTTCAGGTCCGAAATCTACCGATACCCTGAGGCAGACCCTCCAACCAAGTACCTCACTGCCTTCGATCGTTTCAGGGCATGACGGTTGTAACTCATGTATGACAAAGACTGTTGCGGCTGATGCATGGCTGCAGTGCAGCATAAACTCTGGCGGACAGCGCTGGCGCGAGTATGATGGTTTTCATCGAAGCGATGCTCCTCCCGCAACGCTTCGAATTCAGACGACCCACTCCTCCCAAGGGGACGTCTGTGGGAACAGCGGCACTCCTCCTCCCAAGTCGCTGTTCGTTCTTTTAGAAAAGCCTGCCGCACCTCCTCCCGCGGCAGGCTTTTTTATTTCGGGGAGATGGGACGTCAGAGCCCTAGATCAAGCTGGGACTGTGGTTGGGCATCGCCGATTTCGCAGGCCGTCAGCGTTGAAAGCGTGACGCCGAGCAGCCGCACTGGGCGCTTGAAGGGGTAGACCTGTCGCTAAGAGGTCCGACGCCGAGGCAAGGACTTCAGGAATGCCCGCAAAGACGCCTGACGCGGTCCGGCTCCGCGTCGCCTGGGTGAAGTCCGAGTATTTGATTTTCACGGTCACCGTCTTGCCACTGATGCCTTGTGCCTCGCAGTAGCGCCAGACCTTTTCTGCGAGCGGTTTCAGTTCCGCGGTGGCCAAATCGAGATCAGCGATGTCTTCGACAAAGGTATCCTCCGCGCCCACGGACTTTCGGATCCGGTTGGGCTTCACCTGGCGGTCGTCGATGCCGCGGGCAATGCCGTAGAAATACGGGCCGGACTTTCCGAAATGCTCCTGCAGGAAGGCGAGCGACTTCGATTTCAGATCGAGCCCGGTCTCGATCCCATATTTCCGCATCCTTTCGGCAGTCGCCGGACCGACACCATGGAATTTCTTGACGGGGAGGGCCTCGACGAAGGCTGGCCCGTTCTTCGGCGTTATGACGGCCTGGCCGTTGGGTTTGTTCAGGTCACTCGCCATCTTGGCGAGGAACTTGTTGTAGGAAATTCCGGCCGACGCGTTGAGGCCGGTGACCGCTTTGATCTTGGCGCGGATCTCCAATGCGATTTCGGTGGCGATCTCCATGCCTTTCAGGTTCTCGGTGACATCGAGATAGGCCTCGTCAAGCGATAGCGGCTCGATCAGCGGCGTGTATTCCGCAAAGATTTCTCGGATCTGCTGGGATACCGCCTTGTAGACGTCGAAGCGCGGCGGAACGAAAATCAGGTCCGGGCACTTTCGCTTGGCCGTCACCGATGGCATCGCCGAATGGACGCCGAAAGCGCGTGCCTCGTAGCTCGCTGCCGCCACAACGCCGCGGGCGGCCGACCCACCAACCGCAATCGGTTTGCCGCGCAGGGCTGGGTCGTCACGCTGCTCGACCGAAGCATAAAACGCGTCCATGTCCACGTGGACGATCTTCCGGATGGGAGGCTGGGTCATGTCGTTCACTGCGGCTTCGGCGATCGCGATGGGATCGGCGCATCATCCGGAGATCGTTGCCGAAACAAATAGAGAACATATCAACCTTTGCCGCGAGATCAACTGTTTCGACCGATCCCGTGGTCCAGGCCCCGCGAAACTACAGGCCAGCAACGGCGTTGTCGTCCTGTGAACTTCAACGATTGGGAGGCAGACGCCGGCGCCGCTCCCAGTGATACTGGCGGGGTCCGTGAACATCATGGCCGACAATCTTTCAAAATACCGTGCCAAGCGCGATTTCAAGAAGACCAGCGAACCGAGCGGGGAGGTGCACGTCAAACCGTCGAACAAGAGGCGGTTCGTGCTCCAGAAGCACGACGCCACACGGCTCCACTATGACTTCAGGCTCGAGCTCGACGGTGTGTTCAAGTCCTGGGCGGTGACAAAGGGACCATCGCTCGATCCGCATGACAAGCGGCTCGCTGTCGAGGTCGAGGATCACCCGCTCGATTATGGCGACTTCGAAGGTACGATCCCCAAAGGCCAGTACGGCGGAGGCACGGTGATGTTGTGGGATCGTGGCTATTGGGAGCCGGAAGGTAGGAAGTCGCCGGAAGAAGCCTTGAAGAAAGGCGACTTCAAGTTCACGCTCAAGGGCAAGCGGCTGCAGGGCAGCTTCGTCCTGGTACGGATGCGCAATGACCGCGATGGCGGCAAACGGACCAACTGGCTGCTGATCAAGCACCATGATGGCCACTCGGTGGAGAAGAACGGCGCGGCAATCCTGGAGGAGAACGTGACCTCGGTCGCCTCCGGCCGAAGCATGGAGCAAATCGCGGAAGGCAAGGGCCGCAAGCCGAGGCCGTTCATGATGGCCAATGCGGATGTCGAAGCGGACGCGGTCTGGGACAGCAAACATGGCCTGGCGGCTGACGAGCGTAAGAAGAGATCTCGGAAGGACGTCGCAACCTCCACCGCAGTCGACTTGCCGGATTTCATCGAGCCGCAGCTATGCGAGACGCTTTCACGGCCGCCGGCTGGTGACGATTGGCTGCATGAGATCAAATTCGATGGGTACCGGATCCAGATGCGTGTCGCCGGCGGCATGGTGACGCTGAAGACGCGCAAGGGCCTCGATTGGACGGCGAAATATCCAGAGATCGCCGATGCTGCATCCGAACTGCCCGATTGCGTCATTGATGGCGAAATCTGCGCCCTCGACGACAATGGCGCCCCCGATTTCGCAGCCCTCCAGGCCGCGCTCTCGGAAGGCACGACCGGCAACCTGGTCTATTTCGCCTTCGACCTGCTCTTCTATGGCGGCGAGGACTTGCGGTCGATGCGATTGGTCGAGCGGAAGAAGCGGCTCAAAGACTTCCTCGCTGCCGGGAGCGATGATCCGCGTATCCGCTATGTCGAACACTTCGAAACCGGCGGTGACGCGGTGCTGCGCTCCGCCTGCAAGTTGTCGCTCGAAGGCATCGTCTCCAAGCAGATGGATGCCCCTTATAAATCCGGGCGCACCGACACATGGGCGAAATCGAAATGCCGGGCCGGCCACGAAGTGGTGATCGGCGGCTATGCCAGAGCAAACGGCAAATTCCGATCGCTCCTGGTAGGCGTTCACCACGGCGATCACTTTGTCTATGTCGGCCGTGTCGGAACCGGCTACGCCGCCAAGAAAGTCGAAATGCTGCTTCCAAAACTGAAGGCGCTCGAGACGACGAGATCGCCGTTCACCGGCATGGGTGCTCCGAAGAAGCAGGCGGAAGTTGTTTGGGTGAAGCCCGAGCTTGTCGCCGAAATCGAATTCGAAGGTTGGACTGCTGACGGCCTTGTCCGTCAGGCGGCCTTCAAGGGTCTGCGCGAGGACAAGCCGGCGGAAGAGATCGAGGCTGAGAAGCCGGCGTCGCCAGCCCAGACAGATACCGCTGAACCTGTCGCGACCGCCAAACACAAAGCTGTCCGTCGCAAAGGCGCGAAGGCAGAGGTCATGGGCGTCCTCATCTCCAGTCCCGACAAGCCACTCTGGCCGGACGCCGGGGATGGCGAGCCGGTCACAAAGGAGGACCTTGCCCGCTATCATGAAGCTGTCGGCGCCTGGCTCATTGAGCATATCAGGGGCCGGCCTTGCTCGATCATTCGAGCGCCGGACGGTATTGGCGGCGAGCAGTTTTTCCAGCGACATGCGATGCCCGGTACGTCTAACCTGCTTGAACTGGTGAACGTCTTCGGCGACAAGAAGCCCTACCTCCAGATCGACCGGATTGAGGGGCTTGCGGCGATCGCCCAGATCGGCGGTATTGAATTGCATCCGTGGAACTGCGAGCCCGGCAAGCCGGAAGTGCCGGGCCGTCTGGTGTTCGATCTCGACCCTGGAGCCGACATGCCGTTTGCAACGGTCGTTGCGGCGGCGCGGGAAATGCGCGATCGGCTCGATGCACTCGGCCTCGTCAGCTTCTGCAAGACCACAGGCGGCAAAGGGCTGCATGTCGTTACGCCCTTCGCTGTGAATAGGCGAAATCCTTTGTCCTGGGCCGAGGCCAAGGGATTTGCGCATGACGTCTGCCAGCAAATGGCACGCGACAATCCCGACCTTTATCTCATCAAGATGAGCAAGAGCCTTCGTGGTGGCCGGATCTTCCTTGACTATCTCCGAAACGATCGCATGGCGACTGCCGTGGCGCCGCTGTCGCCTCGCGCGCGACCCGGCGCCACTGTGTCGATGCCGCTCAACTGGACGCAGGTGAAGTCCGATCTTGATCCGAAGCGGTTTACCGTCCGCACCGTGCCGGCGTTGCTCGCGAAAACCACGGCCTGGCAGGACTACTGTGATGGCGAGCGTCCACTCGAACAGGCGATCAAGCGCCTGGGGGAATCAAAACGGGCCGCGTGAGCGCTCGGGTGTTGGTCCGGACCATGACCGATGAACGAACAAACGAAAGACCAGGCTTCCAGGCCCACCCGTGCGGGTGCGACGACCGACCTGCCGCATGACCGGATAACGGTCGCACGGTTTCGGGAGGCGTTTCCGCGTGCCCGTTGGAGCGACAGGCTGAACGCGTGGTTCGTGCCGGGTCGCACTGCCGAAAAGCGCATCAGCCGCTGGCTGGCCGAGATGGAGGCGGAGGCTGATAGATTCGCTGATGAGAAGGGCAGGGACGCGTTCGCCTTCGAGCCGATCGAAAGTCGCTATCTCGAGACGACGCCGACGGTCATTCAGATTCGGACGCCCTACTCCCGAACCATCGTCAATGAGATCCGGGAAATCTCGCATGCCCGCTGGGACGCCGATCGCCGGCTGTGGACCGTACCCTACCGGTCATTCGAGGAACTGCGGCTGCGATGGCCGGCGATCGAGACAGCGGCAGAGCGCAACGAGCCGGAAGCCCGGCGTGCACGGCGCGAAGCGATCAAGGGGACGCAAGAAGACGACGCATCCAAGGCGAGGATGAGGGAACGCCGGCGGAAGCGATATCCCGTTCCTGCCGATGATGCTCCGCCCTTCGAGCGCGCGATCGGCACGCATATCGGCGTCGTCTTCTTCATCGGAACGGACGGCGAGTTGGCCGATCCTGCGACGATCGGTACGTTCTACTTCCCCGCCGCAGATAGCGAGGAATATGCCTGGGCATCCTGGCGGCCGGGCTCGCTCGAAGAACTGGTGACGACCTGGCCCGCACGAACGCCGCCTAACAAGCGCGAGCTCAATAGGGGCTGGTGGATGCCGACGCTGGAGGAGTTGCGGATCGCGCGCCGCGACGCCAAATCCAGGCGACGGGCCAGAGAGCGCAAGGACAAGAAGGATGCTTCCGGTGAAAGACCAGCAGACAGCGCTTGAGGAGTTCCGAAGCCTGCAGCCGATCGCGCCGCGGGAAATGGTGGGGCTTTGGAAAGGACATGGCATCCCGACGGGGCACCCATTCGACGGAGTGCTCGAAAATCTTGGCTGGTTCGGCAAACGGTTCACGCCCGACATGCGCGCTGATGCCTTGCTGTTTCGATCGGGAGACCGGCGACTGGTCGCCGTTGATCCGAAGTGGATCCCGCTTCGGCTGACGTTGCGTTTCTACAGGATCGGCAGGATGCGCGCCGCGCGAAACATGTTTTCCTATCTCCAGCGTCGGCTGCGGGCGAGCGGTCCCGTCGCTTCCGTGAAGACAACCGTGTTTGGCGGCGTCGAGAGTGCGGCCATGATCTATGACGATCAACCCATCGTCGATCATTTCCGACGGATCGATGCGGAAAGGATGATGGGCGCGATGGCCATCAAGGACGACAAGCGGATCTACTTTTTCGAACTATCGCGGGTTGAAGGACCTTGAAAAACGGGCAGCCGGTCATCATCTATTGCTCACCACCCGTATCGATGATCGCCTTTGCCGAGCAGCTTGTCTGCCGCGCGGTCGTCCGGGTCCGACAGGGCGCTCCCCGCAAGGGTCGAGCGCCCTGTTCTTTTATCGGTCGGGTTTCCCAGGTCTCGGTGGCGTCATCTTTGGACAATGCCAAAACGGTCAGCCATGCGCAGCCCTGCCCACGCTTCTTAACGCATTGCCGAGAATCTCGAACAGGATCAATCCAAACTGAAGTGCGCCTCAATCTGGTCTGCCGGGAACGTTTTTGCAACTGCGCAAAGCGTGAACTGAGGCAGAACTCAGATCAGTGCCACGACCGCGGGTCCTAGACCGTCAGCAGAATGTGCCGATCGCAGAAGACGCGGTAAAGCTGAGCACCGGGACGTGGCTTTCTGCGGCGTCCCTTATTTCGAGACGCCGTTGCTGTTGTACGCGATTTTCCGTAGCGCTATCCGTTATTCCGGCTTTGGCGCACTTTTGAGCGGCAAATCATGTGTCTTCGGCTGCGGTGGCTCTGCCTGCAGATCTGCGAGCAGCGACGACACCGCATTGCTTCCGTTGGTTCCCTTCTGACCAAAAAATATATCGAAACTTTGGTCAGCGCGGCTGCATTCGTGGTCATCCTGGCAGAAAAGGACGGGCGAGGGCTTCGCGTCGTTCCATGGTGTCCAGACTTCGAACTCGATGCGTTGGCAAGTGGTCGCCGATCTGCTCACGGCCGCTATTTATACCATGTGGCAGCAAGGCCGTCCTTGACCCGACCCTGGCAAACATAAGATAGAAAATGGCGGCAGGTTTATGGATAGAGGCCAGCAATCTTGTGTTCCCAGCGGACGATTGACGTGCAGAATTCGCAGCCGACGAGGTCGTTGGAATCCAGAATCTATTCCGTCTATGCCGGCCTTTCTCCTTCAGAGCGCCGGCTGGCTGATGTGATGCTCGAGCATCAGATGGATCTCGCTCTCTATACGGCGGGCGAGCTCGCGCGCAAGGCGGGTGTTTCGACGGCGACCGCGGCCAGATTGATCCGAACCCTCGGTTATTCGTCTTATCCCGCCGCCAAGCGCCAGATACGCGAAGCAGTCCACTGGGGATCGCCGCAAGGCGGAGCGATCGATACCGCACAGCACGCCGCGGAAGTCCCGACTTTAGCGTCCGTGGTTCAGACCAATATCGACAATATTCGCGCCACTGCGGACGGGACTTCACCGGAAACGCTGGATGCCATCTGCAACGCATGCATCGCGGCGGAACGGATCTTCGTTGTCGGGATGCGCAACGGTTTTGGGCTCGCGCATTATGCGGCGCATTATCTTGGCCTGATCAAAAACGATGTGCGGGTTTTACCGGCAACCGGCACCTCGATGGCGCATGAATTGTCGGGCATTCGCGAGGGAGACCTCGTGATCTGCTTTGCTTTTCGTCGCCGGCCGCGCAAGCTTCCGCTGCTGCTGAACGAGATCCGCGCGGCCGGTGCTATCGCGGTTTTGATTACCGATATCAGCGCGGCCGAAAGTGCAAAGGCTGCCGATCACGTCATTCGATGCCGCTGCCATTCTCTGGCGGCATTCAACTCTTTCACCGCGGCTGCGACGATGATCGACTACATCTCCTGGACCGTTGCGGCGCGGCTGGGTGACATCAGCGTCGAACGGTTCCGCAGGATCGACCGAATGGTCGAACTGATCGACGATGTCGCCACGCCCAAACGGGAAACCGCGCGGCCGAAAGGTTAGGCTATCTGCAGGAAATCGCCGGCGCGCGATGGGAAAGCCCAACCGCGGTGCTTCGAGGGGGTAAACCCGGATGCCGCCAGCATCTCCGCCAGGCGGATGGCTGCCTCAATGCCGTCGATGACGGGAACGCCGAGCTCTTGCTGCAGCGCTGCAGCCAGATCCGCCATGCCGGCGCAGCCCAGAATGGCTGCCTCGGCGCCGTTCTCCATTGCTCGCGCAATAAGGCTGGATATTTTCTGGTGGGCTCCGCTTTCAGGCCGATGCAGATCCAGCACGGGAATGTCGCTGGCGAGAACCTGCGGGCAGCGTCGCTCGAATCCGTAGCGCAGGATGTTCATCTTCAGCGTCGGTACCGATCGCGAAAGGGTCGTGACGACACAGAATTCCTGGGCGATGAGGCTCGCGACATGGAGCGCCGCCTCGCCGACGCCGATGACGGGGCGATGAGACAGCGCACGCGCCGCATCCAGTCCTGTGTCGTCGAAACAGGCAATGACATGGGCACTCGCGCCCTCGGCCTCGGCCTGCTGAATGGCGCCTAGTAGGCCAGGCAGGCAGATTGCGCCGTCGAACGGGCCTTCGATCGCTGAAGGGCCATGGTTCGACTGGCGGATCAGGAGTTCGGTCGTCGGTGCGGCCGATCGTGCCGCGGCAACACCGATCGCCTGGGTCATTTCGGCCGTCGTGTTCGGGTTGATAACGGCTATTTTCATGCGGTTTCTTCAGCCCTTTGCCATTGCCGGGTGGGAACGGAATCGATCAACTGCTCATAGGGGATCGCGGCTGAGGTGAGATGACCTGCCATGATGCCCTCCTGCCAGCGGCGATAGCCATCCGCATCGATCCTCGGCGTCGTCCACATCCCGTGCGCAATGTAAGTCCGAGCGACAGACAACACGATGCTCAAGGGCAGGCTGGGGAAGGTCTCAGCGAGAAAACCGGCATAGGTCTCCGGATCTCTCGCCAATATCCATTCCATGCCTTGATTGAGGGCGCGCGCGAAACGCGCCTGGAGTTCCTGCCGCTGCGGGTCACTCTCGCCGAGCGCATAATAGACGCTCCACGGTACATTGCCTCCGGTGATGGCAAGCGGCTGCACGACATGGCCACGGGCTTCCACCTCCATCCGCAGCGCATTCGGGTAATCGACGATCAGATAGTCGCCCATGCCGCCGTGGAAGAGCTCGGCCAGCATGGCGCCGTCGAGATCCTGGATATAGCCAAGCTGGCCGGGATCGATGCCATGTTCGCGCAGGCACTGCTTGAAGAAGAGCCCGACGCTTGCGCCATTGCTACCCTTCATCAGAGCCACCTTGCCGGGCAGCCTATCCCATCGGAACTCGTCCTGTTTTTCTCGCCCGACGACCGCCAGCGGCGCGCGGGCGGCGATCTGGGCGAAGGGGGTGAAACGCGTACCGCGACCAAGATACATCGACGGCACCCAGATGCCGCCGAGGGCAGCCTGGGCGGTTCCCCGGCGGAGTTCCTCGAGCACCAGGTCCCAGGGGCACGGCACGCTGACGGTGACGCGTAGGCCCTCCGCCTCGAAGAAACCCTCTCGGGCTGCAATATAATGCGGAAGATAGTTCAGGCTCTGGCCGGTTGCGGCGACATGAAAATCGAACATATTCGCTCCTCAGGCGCTGCAGGAGAGCAGAGGAGCCGCGGCTGGATGCAGCGCCTTGCCGGTCTGTGGCGAATACCAGTTCACACCCGCGGCATCGTATCCCAGCGAAGCCCGTGTGCCGATCGCGACATGCGGATTGCCGGAGATACGCACGAAGACCAGATCCTGCCGCAAGAGGTCGCCGGATTGCCCGCCACCCGGATGCAAGACACGGCATCCGAGGATGACTTCGGCGCCAAGCTTCTCGACCACGCTAACCTCGACGGGAATGCCGGGCTGCTCCGCCGGTTGCAATCTCAGTCGTTCGGGACGCAGGCCGAGGATCAGTTCCTTGTCGGCCGGCAGTTGGCCCGGATGCGTAAAAGTGGCGCCGGCCTCGAGTGTCAATTGCTGTCCTTGCTGCCGGACGGGCAGCAGGTTCATGGGAGGCGCGCCGACGAAACGGGCGACGAAGGTATTCGCCGGATGCTCGTAAATCTCATCGGGCGTGCCGATCTGCTGGATCTCGCCGCGGTTCATGACGATGATCTTCGTCGCCATCGTCATGGCCTCGACCTGGTCATGGGTGACGTAGACGAAGGTCTTGCGTACGCGCTGATGCAATGTCGATATTTCCGAGCGCATTTGTGTGCGTAGCTTGGCATCGAGATTGGAGAGCGGCTCATCCAGGAGATAAAGCGACGGGTCGCGTACCAGTGAACGAGCCAGAGCGACACGCTGGCGTTGGCCACCGGATAGGCTTGCCGGGCGCCGGTTCATCAAGGGAGTGAGTTCCAGCTGCTCGGCGATCTGATTGGTGCGTTCAACGATATCGGGGCGGCGCATGAGCTTCCAGCGCATGACGCTGCTGACAAGCGGTATGTGATGCCATTTGCGGAACGCGTCCATCAGCAGCGGGAAGGCGATGTTTTCGCGCACGGTCATATGTGGATAAAGCGCATAGGATTGGAAGACGAAGGCGACACCGCGCCGGCTGGGCGTCCATTCGTTGACGTCCTCTCCATCGAAGCCGAGGGTTCCCGATGTGATGCCGGTCAGCCCGGCAATCATACGCAGCAGGGTGGACTTGCCGCAGCCCGAGGGACCGAGAAGGACGAGGAATTCGCCGTCGTCGATCGAGGCATCGAATTGTGGAATGACGGTGACGTCGCCGAAATTCTTGCTGACGCCTTTCATTGTGATCTGGGGCATTGGATTATCCCTTCACTGCACCGGCGGTGATACCGGCGACGATCTTGCGTTGAATGAGAAGGAAGAAGACGACGGCCGGCAGGCTGAAGATCAAGGCCGCTGCCATGACCGCCGAAAGCGGCGTCTCGTACTGACCGACGAAGGACGCGAGCCCCACGCTGGCCGGCCAGAGGTCTCTGTCCATCAGGAAGGTCGCGGCGAAGAGATACTCGTTCCAGCCGGCGAAGAAGGAAATCACCGCGGCCGCCGCCATGGAAGGCGCGATGATCGGCAGGATGATCATCGTCAGCACGCTGATGCGCGGGCAATTGTCGATGACGGCCGATTCCTCGATTTCGTAAGGAACGGCATCGATGGCGCCCTTGATGATGAAGGCGGCCACCGGCAGCGAGAAACCGACGTTCGCCAGCACCAGCCCGAATAGGCTGTTGAGAAGGCCGAGCGTGATGAACATGGCGTAGAGCGGCACGAGGATCAGCGCCTCGGGAACCACCTGCGTCATGAACATCAGGAAGCCCAGGATGCCCTTGCCGTGGAACTTGAAGCGGCTGAGGGAATAACCGGCAAGGGCGCCGAGCACCAGGCTGAGGACGGTGGTTCCGACCGCGACGATGCTGGTATTCATCAGCCAGCGCATCAGCGGCAACTGGGCGAGTTCGGCGATCATGCTCGGCAGGTTGGCAAGCTGTGGCCACGGCACCTGGCCGCTGTTGTAGAGCTCGGAATTCAGCGAAAGCGCGGTCGTCGCCATCCAGTAGATCGGAAAGCCGCCGAAAACCGTGAGCGCCAGAACAAGAAGGATATGCAGTAGCCGGGTCGGAATCTGATGGACATTGTTCATCGCGAACTCATTTTCTGGCGGCGGTGATTGAAGAGGGCATGGATCGCAGCGACCGAGAGCGCCAACATCAGGCCGACTACGCCGTAGGCGCTGGAGAGGCCGAGGTCATGGTTCTCGAAGGCAACT
Organism: Rhizobium sp. LC145; assembly: GCF_001005825.1. Lineage (GTDB taxonomy): Bacteria > Pseudomonadota > Alphaproteobacteria > Rhizobiales > Rhizobiaceae > Neorhizobium. The sequence goes on along the minus strand of NZ_LBHV01000002.1, from coordinate 747,947 downwards.
TGCCGCAGCTTGACGATAAGGGTGCTGGTGCTTCCGACCGGGCCGCCGCCTGTCAGGAGATAGATGATGTCGAAGCGACGGATCGACCAGACCATGACGAGCAGGGAAACGAGCTGCAATGTCGGCAGGATGTGGGGCAGTGTCACGGACTTGAAGACGTTGAGCTTGTCGGCTCCGTCCACCACGGCTGCCTCTTTCACCTCTTCCGGAACGGATTGCAACGCCGCCAGCATCACCAGCATGACGAAGGGAGAGACCTGCCACACGGTCACGAGAAGGATCGACGGCAGCGCCATCTCGGTGCTGGTCAGCCAGGAAACCCGTTCGAGGCCAAGACCGGTGACGATCGTGTTGAGGATGCCCGACCGCTCGTTGAATATCCAGAGCCACACGAGCGCGGCGGCGACATTGGGAACCGCCCAGCCGAACAGCAGGATACCGCGCACCAGCGTTCGCCCGGGGAACGGCCGGTTCAGCGCGAGCGCTGCGACCAGGCCGACGGCAACACCGACGATGACTGCCATGACGGAGTAGATCAGGGTGATCTTCAGCGTCGTATAGAAATCGGGATTGTCGAGGAGTCTTTCGTAGTTCCGCAATCCAATGAAAGTGCTGCGGTTCGGATTGGCAAGCCGCGTGCGGGTCAGGCTCAGATAAATCTGCTTGCCGAGCGGCCAGAACATGAACACCAGCAGATAGAGCGCTGGAGGTATGACGAAGGCATAGGGCAGAAGTCCATTCAGCCGCCTGCGGGCTGTGGATGTTCGCGCGGAGTATGCTGGGACGGCCAACGGCCGCTCCAGCAGGGTTTGTTCGGTCATGACCCAATTCCTTTCAAGCAGCGGCTTGTTCGTCAGAACATGCCGTCGACTCTTTCCTGAGCCTTTGCGAGCGCGGCGGCAGGGTCGGTTCCCTTGATAAGCACTTCCTCGACGGCCTCCATGACGGGACGCATGATCTGGGTCGTCTCGACCTCGTAGCCGGGAATGAGGACCGAGCGTGTCTTCGGTGCAATCTCAGCGAAGACGGGAGCCCAGGGGTTGGCGGCGACGAAATCTTCGGTCAGCGGCACGTCGGTTGCCAGCATGTCCGGACCGGACGCCTTGCGTAGTTCGGTCTGACCTTCCTGGCTCATCAGCCACTTGAGGAAGTCCTTGGCTTCGTCGGGATGTTTGCTGTTGGCGTTGACGACGACGTAGATCTGCTGATGGGCGCCCGGATTGGGAAAGGGCAGGGGTGCCGCATGCATGTCGGCGCTCTTGATCGTGCCCCCGGAACCAATGTTGAGCGTTCCGCCCGAGTTGTCGATGCTGAACCCGACCCGACCTTCCTTGAAGCGCGTGCGCTGGGTCGGCATGTCGTCGCCGACAGGGATGACCTTCGCATCGTACGTCTTCTTGAACTCGGTCACGGCCTTGACCGCTTCGGGCGTGTTGATTGTCAATTTGCCCTTGTCATTCACCCAGTTGGCGCCATAGCCATAGGCCCAGCTTTGGAAATCCATGTAGAAGCCGGAGAAGTCGTTGATCTGGTGGCGCGAGGTGAAGCCGATCGCGCCCGTCTTGTCCTGCACCGCTTTGGCGTTTTCGATGAGCTCGTCGATGGTTTTCGGCACGGCAGCACCGGCCGCCTCGGTCAGCTTGCCGTTATAGATCAGCGCGTAGGCAGCGCGCTGCCAGGGGACGCCAAGCGTCACGCCGTCGACGATGCCATTCTTCGCCGTGTCATTGAGCGTGACATCTTCGGTCGCGGAGCCGACATCGACGAGAAGGCCGGCATCGGCCAGAGCGAAGAAGACGCCTTCCTGGATGATCGCCACGTCAGGTCCCTGGCCGGCGCCGAACTCGGTCATCAGTCGGTCGCCATAATCCTTCGACGGTATACCGAGGGATTCGAGCTGCACATTCGCAGCGTGGTTCTCATAGGTTTTAACCGCCTTCCACAGCGCGTCGCCGCGCAAGGCGTCGAGCCATTGGGAATTCGAGACGACGAGGGTCACCTTGCCCTGCGTCGCGGCAGGTGCTGCCGCGGCGAATGCCATGATGATGGCGCAAGCGCCGGTTAGCCGGGAAATTCTGTTCATTTTCGTTCACCTCTTTTGTTTATTTATTTGTTTTTGTTCGATTTATCGTGGTTCTTGGATCATGCCTTGACGCGGTATGGCGTCAGGGGCGTGTTGCAGCTGAGGTTCTCGCAGCCGTCGTCGGTGACGAGATAGCAGTCGCCGACATTGCAGCCCGCCACCAGCGGATCCAGCCACTGCGAATGCAGGACGAAGGTCATCCCTTCCTCTAGCCGGTCATGATTGTTGGAGGCGATGTTGTAGGGTGTGAACTTGGCCATCGAGACGGAGTGGCCGACATTGGGATTATGCGGGCCTTTGGTCGCCGGATAGACATGCATCAGCCGGCGTCCCTGCCGCTCCCAATCGGGGTCAGCCACATAGCTGCGCGGGATCTGGCGGGGCGATCCGTCTTCATTCGATTGCCAGTTGTAAGGCATCGTTCGACTGTCGGCCGATTTCAGGTATCCGCGGCGGATATAGGGCTCGAACGATGCGTTGGCGACTTCGGAGACCAGCACGCCCGGGCGCACGCGCGATGCCGCGGCCTCGACGCCTTCGACGCACATCTGCAGGACTTCTTCCTGTTCGTCGGTGATGTCGCCGACTGCGATCATGCGGGCGATCTGGGCGGAGTAGCCGTGATAGCTAACGCTGGAGATATAGAGATTGACGAGATCACCGGGGCTGACGACATGTCCATAGGGCTTGCCGCAATGGGTGCCGAAGCGATTGACTCCGATCTGGTAACCATCCCCCCATTCGCCGCCCCGGGCCATTTGGGCATAGGTGAAGGCTGCGTAGATCTGATGATCGGTGATGCCGGGACGGGTCACGTGATAGGCGGCCTGTATGCCGATGTCGGCAAGCTGTGCTGCCGCCCGGACGATGGCCTGCTCGCGCTTGCTCCGCCGCCGCTGCATTCGCTCGATGATGCCGGCATCGGGAACGAAACGGCTGCGTGGCAGCCGGGTTTTAAGGCCCTCCCAGTAGGAGGAGGAGGTGGCGTCGCCGAAGAGGCCGATCTGGCTGCAGGCAAATCCCCGTCCTTCCAGATGCGTGGCGACCGCCTCGACGACACGGTCGACGGCGCGGCCGGGCCGATTATAGGTTTCGCGCCCCCAGGTGCCGATCTGCCAGATGTCGTCGACGAGCACGGGTTCGCCGGCAGGGGGCAACAGAACGGAACTGCTGAAGAAGGAGAACAGCGTCATCGGCAGGTCTTCGTCCGTCGGAATGACGAGCACACCCTCGCGCATCCAGTCGCAGATGTAGCGCAGGTATGAATTCGACACACGGTAGGAGCCGATGGAGTCGGCATGGACGAGGATGAGGTCATGGCCGGCCATGGTGGCCTCGCGCCGGATATGACGCAGACGTTCGGCGAATTCCTCCTCCGGCAACGGATTGACGGGCTCGAATTCGAAGCTTGGCCGGAACCCGTCGAGAAGGGTTTCGGGGGAAAGTGATGCGAGAGCGTAATCGGACCTTGTGAGCATTCATATGGTTCCTTTTTTTCAATTAAGAGCGCATCGGCCAGTCTTTGCAATAAATATTTCATGAAAGGAAAATCGCATCGCAGGAGGGCTGTAAAAAAATTCAGGCCCGGAGCGGCCTTTCTTTCATGAGTTTTATCGGTCGAAGGCGATAATTATCAGAAATAATTGGCATAACGAGCTGTGCTATTGCCTGGGAGACTTAGAAGAAAATGCCGCAAGACGAAATATTTTTTACAGCGTTTTTTTTAAAGGCTGGCATCCACTCAGCCGTGCTTGCGGGTGGACATGATGGGCTTCCTCGTCGGTTGTGGTCGCAGCCGCAACCATGGCGTAGTGTTCAAGGTGGCGATGAAGCTCGGAGACATTTGCTTCGCAACCCGGAGCGGGTGGCGGGCGAGCGCATCCGAACATTTCAACGGTGGGAACGCCGATCTAGAGCTTCCGGTCGTGCGGCAACCAAGGGAGAAGCGGATGATGAAGACAGTGCGTCCTCTTGCCAGCATATGGTGCGTGAAATGCTCGACCGGCGCCGCCGCCTATGTCCGAAAACTTCCAGCGGCCATGGGCCTGAACGTGATCATAGTCAAACCAAACGAAGGATCACCGCTTCGACACGGGTCTCTTCTCGGGCCTGACAGCGACGGGAGCGCGTTGTTCGCCTATCTGGCGGCGGCGGGGCGGCCTGTCTCCTGCGATCTTTCGACGGAGGCTTCAGGCGGAGTTGTCTCGCCTGTCGATGGCGCACGGATCCTCATCGAGGACGTCGCAGTTTCGCAACCGTCTAACTCGGTATGGCGAAGACTTCGAGGCGCTTCGCCATGCCATCTCGCGCCGCGCCTTCTCAGTCCACAGGCAGGAGGTCTGAAGGGATATTCTGATAGCTGACCGGACGCAGGAACCGACGGATGGACATGGTCCCGACGCTCGTCGCGCCGAAGTTGGTGCTGGCCGGGTAGGGGCCGCCATGAACCATCGAATCGACCACCTCAACGCCGGTGGGAAAGCCATTGGCCAGTACGCGTCCGGCCTTGCGTTCCAGAACCGGCATCAGCTTACGGGCATCGGCGACATCGTCCTTGTCCACATGCAGGGTGACGGTGAGCTGCCCCTCAAGACCCTTTGCCAGATGCACCATATCGTCAACCGATTTCACCCGAACGACGACCCCGAGCGGGCCGAACACTTCTTCACCAAGCGTATGGTCGCTGAGGAAGGCTTCGCCCGTTGTCTCGTAAAGATTGGGCGAAGCCTCGCGTCCCTTGCTTTCGGTCGTAAGGATAGGGCTGACGGAATTGCGGCTGTCGAAACGGGTCTTGCCGTCCTGATAGGCCTTGGCGATGCCGTCGGTCAGCATGACCTGCGGCGAAACCTTTTCCAATGCACTGCGGGTGGATCGCACGAAACTGTCGGCATCCGGACCGGCAATCACCACCGCGATGCCAGGATTGGTGCAGAACTGGCCTGCTCCCATGGTCAGCGATCCGGCCCAGCCCTCACCGAGCGACGTTGCACGTGCCTTCATGGCTTCCGGCAGCAGGAACATTGGATTTACCGAACCCAGTTCGCCGAAGAACGGAATAGGCTCGGGACGCTGTGCACAAAGATTGAACAGGGCGCGGCCACCGCCAAGCGAACCGGTAAAGCCGACAGCCTTGATGAGCGGATGGGTGACAAGCGCTTCGCCGACCTTGCGATCGCCGCCCTGAATGAGGCTGAACACCCCCTTTGGCATGCCGGTCCTGGCGATGGCGGCATGAATGGCTTCAGCTACGATCTCGCCGGTTCCCGGATGCGCCGAATGACCTTTCACCACCACAGGGCAGCCCGCGGCAAGCGCGGCCGCCGTGTCGCCTCCGGCCGTGGAGAAGGCAAGGGGAAAATTGGAAGCGCCGAAGACCGCGACCGGGCCGATCGGACGCTGCATCAGGCGGATTTCCGGACGCGGTGCCGGCTTACGATCAGGCAGGGCCTCGTCAACGCGACGATCGAGATAGTCGCCCTTGCGGATATGATTGGCGAAGAGCCGCAACTGGCCGGTAGTTCGTCCGCGTTCGCCTTCGATCCGAGCGGCAGGCAAGCCGGTTTCCTGGGTGCAGATTTCAGTGATATCGGCAGCGCGCGTTTCGATTTCATCGGCGATTGCGTCGAGAAACGCAGCGCGTTCGTCGCGCAACGTATAGCCATAGATCCAAAACGCTTCTTCTGCGGCCTCACAGGCCTTCTCGACATGAGCAGGTGATCCGACCGAGAAACTGTGGGACATCCCGTGAGCGGGCGCCGACTGGAAGATGCTTTTGCCTTGGACCCATTCGCCAGCAATCAGGTGCATTCCATGAGGGACAAACGTCATCGTTTCCGTTCCTTTATCGTGGGGAGGTTCCTATGCGACGGGAGGCAATCTCTGCCCCTCACAGAGAGCGTCGCCCCATCTTGGCCGAGGCGACGCGCCGCTTATACCACGTCAGCGCTTATATGGCGCGATCAGCTCAGCCATCATGTCTTCCTCTTCGGCGGAAAGATCGCTCAGAGGTGGCCGGACCGGGCCTGCATTGAACCCCTGGATTCGTACGCCAGCCTTGATCGCGGAAACCGAATAGCCCTTGGCTCGGTTCCGGATCGCCATAAATGGATAGAAGAAATCCAGCAGGATCCGTTCGCACTTGGCACGTTCGCCGGCACGCAGGGCATCGTAGAATTCTACCGCAAGCCCCGGCACGAAATTGAACACCGCCGAGGAGTAGGTGGTAAAGCCTGCCCCCAGGTAAGCCTCGGCAAAAAGCTCGGCAGTCGGCATTCCACCAAGATAGGTCAGCCGGTCACCCATTTTCGCGGTGATCTGACGGACGAGCCCGATCTCGCCAGTGCCATCCTTAAAGCCGACCAGATTGGGGCATTCATCACAAAGCCGGGCGAGAGTATCGGCCTGGAGGACCGAGTTGTCGCGATTATAGACCATGACGCCGATCGCCGTGGCCTGGCAGACGGCCTTGATGTGATGATAGAGGCCCTCTTGCGGTGCATCGATCAGATAATGAGGCAACAGGAGTATCCCGTCCGCGCCCGCCTTCTCGACAGCATTCGCGAGCGAAACGGCTACCTCGGTACCGTAGCCGCAGCCGGCTACGATCGGAGTTGCGCCTGCCGCTGCCTTGGCCGCCTTGACGACCGCAGGAACCTCATCCGGTGCAAGCGAGAAGAACTCGCCCGTTCCACCCGCGGCAAAGAGTGCTGCGGCTCCAAAGCCTGAGAGCCATTCGACATGCTCGCCATAACTGTCGGGATTGAACTTTCCTTCGGAATTGAAATGGGTGACCGGGAACGACAGAAGGCCGGCCCCGAGGGTTTGTTTGAGAGTCAAGAAATCCATGAATGGCACAACCTTTTCTGATGACCGTTACAGCCCGGTTATGCCTCTTTGAGGATACATGTCAATAGAGTTATTATGATAAGTTTGTATCGTCGTTCAGATAGGAGCGGTAGCGCTGTTGACTTCCTGCGAGATGAGCGCGCATCGCTTCCCTTGCTGCCATCTGATCACGATCCGTGATGGCTTTGACAATCAGGCGATGCTCCTCGTGGAGACGCTCGAGATAAGCAGGAGAGGCGGCGCCCGGTCCCTCAAGAGCGGCACGTGGGATCATCTCGGCTCCCAGTGATTTCAGTATTTCGATGAAGCGACGGTTGTTGCTCGCTTCCGCGATCGCGAGATGGAAAGCGAGGTCGGCATCAATGGTCGGCTTTCTTTCTCTGATGCGCTTTCCGATTTCCTGATGGCAGCGGATGATCGCTTCTTCCTGAAGAGGCGAGCACCGCGCTGCGGCGAGATAAGCTGCTTCCACCTCAATCGCCGTACGGAGCTCCAAACCTTCGACAACCGAGGAAATCCGACTAGCGTCTATTCCGCCCGACACCGGATCAATCGCAGCGGCTGGTTCTACTACAAACACGCCGGCTCCTCGGCGCGGATCGACCAGGCCTTCCTCACGCAGATGGGCAATAGCCTCGCGGATGACAGTCCGGCTCACACTGAAACGCTCGATCAACTGGGCTTCACTTGGCAGTTTCTCGCCAGGCGCCGGATTGCCGCCGAGTATGCCCTCTTTGAGCGTGTCGTGGACATGACGTGTTAGCGTCCCGTAACGCCGACGAATGTTGTCGCCTGATATTCTTTCCATGCTCGGTGACCGTTCTTATTTACCACCTCTCTCCTACCTCGATGACACACGATATGAGCTATACTCGCGACTTTTGAGGTTCGGAAAGTTATGATGATACGTAGAGCGGTATCGTGGACAGGATGTCAAGCCGGCTCTGCCAGTCGCTGACTGCTGGTGCTCACCTCGAGGGTCTGGATAGTGCGGACCCGAGCGACCTTAACCTTGCGGCAGATTCCATATCAAGGCGTGTCCGCTACAGAGCGTACACTCGCTGCACGTTGCCGGGCTCCGTTCAATTCAGCCAGGGATTCGCCGGAAGCCAACCTTTGTCGCCATTCCACCTCCCTCCGTTCATCGGCTAATGCGAGTTCGATCAAGTTTTGGATGTCGACGCCGGAGACGTCGAGCCGAAGAACACCATTCATGTCTCCGAAAAGAATGTCGCCGGTCGAAATGGCGACCCCTCCGAGCGAGATAGTTCCAAATAGTTCTGCGCCGGGCAGGCCAAGTGCTCGCGTCGTGATCACGCTCGTGCCTCGAGCATAGATCGGCAACCCAATCGTCGCGAGTTCCTCAATATCCGTGACGACCCCATCCACCACGATGCCTGCCGCCCCGGCGTGAAACGCGGCACGTGCGACCATCTCACCGACACATGCGACCTGATGATCGCCCTGTCGATCGATGACGAGGATATCACCCTCACGAAGCTCATCGAGCGCGAGATGAACCGGCACGCCATCCGGGAGTGGTTGCTTGACCGTCAAGGCGCGTCCGACCATACGCTGCACGGGTACGAGCGCACGGATTCCCGATGATATGGAACCGGAAGCAAGATAATGACCGAGAGAAGCAGGCTGCACCTGCGCTAGTCTGTTGAACAGGTCGGCGTCATCGGACACTGCTGCGCGCGGATGCAAAATCATCATGCTTGCCTCCGCGTATTGAGGGCGATGTTAGCCGCGTGTTCGCAACCTTGATGCAGAAAGCCCAGATCATTGCCGAGAAGAAGCATGTCTCCGCCTTCGGAAATCAGTTCCTGTGCCTTGGCGCTCTCGGCTGGAAAGCAGGGCAGCATCACTTTGATTCCGCGTGAACGGCATTTGGCAACGAGCTCACGCATTGCCGCCCGCACCTGCGGATGGTTCATCGCGTAGTCCACTTCGATTCCGCGGGAGAGGGCATAATCCGCTGGACCGAAATGGACCGCATCGATCCCCGGAACATCGAGTATGTCCTCGATCTCCTCGAAGAATTCGAAGCTTTCGGCCATCGGAATGATCAGCGTTTCGCGGTTCGCCTGCTCGGTATAGGAGGACCAGTTAAAACCGGGTCCTCCATAGCCGGCGGAACGGACGGAACTATCCCCACCGCGCCGTCCGAGCGGGGGAAATTTGGTCGCGGCAATGATTGCCCGCATTTGCTCTGCAGTATGGACCTGGGGAACGATGACACCTGCCGCCCCAAGTTCGAGCGCCTTGCGCAATCCCACCGCACCGCTGTCGGGCACGCGGACCAGGGGAGAGATGTTTGCAAGCCGTGCCGCGAGGACCATGCGCTCCATGGGCAAATCGAGGCCCAGCACCGTATGCTCGGCATCGATGAATACGAAATCAAGCCCCATCCGTCCCGCGATTTCGACCGCAGCGGGCGCCCCGGAATAGACGTTAATTCCAAAAACGACTTCGTTTGCCTGGAGTTTCTGTTTCAAGGCCGAGTTGTCGAACATTGCATCAGACCGCACTGGGCATCGCGCAGATCCGGTAGTCCTGCGGCCTCCTGTCTCGGAAAGGGTGGACCTCGTAAACGCCGGGCTCTCGGATGATCGACTTAACGCGGGCACTCTCGATATCTATATCGACCGAGAAGATGCCATCCTCCATGCCTGCATTGATGATTTCGCGACCATCGGGCGAAATGACATGGCTGGATCCCATGAAGGCCATCCCCTCGTCTACGTCATTGCGGTTCACCGCCAACAGGAACACGAAGTTCTCGGCAGCCCTCACTGTCGTGAACAGATCTGGCAAGATGCGCGCCGCTTCAGGCCAGGCTGCCGGAAGTACGATAAGATCGGCACCTTCCAGCGCCAGTGTCCGCGCAACCTCCGGAAACCGGATTTCGTAACAAATGGCGACGCCGATCCGTCCGATGGGCGTATCGAATACCGAGGGCCCTTCGACTTCGGGAATTTCCGCGAACCGGTCGCCGATCATGAAAGGCAGGTGCATTTTATGATGCAATCCAATTATGCCTTCAGGGCCGATGACAGCCGCCGTATTGAGCGCCTGGTCGCCTTTGGCCTGATAGAAACCCACCACGACCAATATTCCTGTCTCACGTGCTGCGGCCAGGATCGGCTCCAGATCGCCGCGCTCGATATTGATGGCCGCGTCAAGCAGGCTTTGGCGATCATCGAAAGAGCCGCCGGTCAGGAAGCATTCGGGAAACGCAATAAGCTGTGCGCCGTCCGCTGCCGCCTCGCGGACCTTCTGCGCAACAAGGCGCGTTGTGGCGACGGTATCGCCATGGATCGGTGGAAATTGGGCAAAGGAAATCTTCATGAGCAAATCCGGTCAGGTTGGAGCCGCACACGGCACGCCGTGTGCGGCTTGGTCTTTCAGTTAAGGGAGAAGCCAACTGCCTCGAATACAGTCTTGGTGAGCTGCGGATCGAAGGTTTTGGCGTATTTCTCGATGACGGGCTTAACCGCCTTCTGCATCTCGGCCAGGGCGGTCGGGTCAGGCTCGGTCACGACGTTGCCGGCAGCGCGTATCTTGTCGAGTGCCGTGGTCTGCGCATCGCGCGAGATCTTGCGCTGTTCAACGGCGGTCTCTCGTGCAACGTCGATGATCAGCGCCTTTTCGTCGTCGTTAAGCTGATCCCAGAACGGCTTCCCGATCAGCACGATCTGAGGGTTGTAGTTGTGGCGAGTAACAGTGATATATTTCTGCACCTCATAATACTTCGAACCGAGCATGAAGGGTGCGGTGGTCTCCTGGCCGTCAACAGCTCCGGTCTCGAGCGCAGTGTAGAGCTCGGTGATTGCCAGTGGCGTCGGGTTCGCCCCGAGAGCCGCCCACATGTCCGCCAGCAATGGATTCTGCTGCACCCGAATCTTCAGGCCGGATATGTCGGAGAGATCATGCACTTCATGCCGGTTGTTCGACAGAAGACGGAAGCCTTGCTCCCAGAAGGCGAGACCAACGACGCCGTGGGCGGGCAGCTTGTCGATCAGCTGCTTACCCAAATCTCCGTCGAGCAGGCGATCCATGACGTCCACGTCCTGATAGATGAAGGGTAGATCGAAGATCCCGAAATCCTTCTCCTGGGCGATCATGTTACCGGCATTCCAGACCATCATCTCCACGACGCCACCCTGGAGTGCCGAGAGCACCTGCACGTCACCTCCCAATACGCCGTTCGAAAAGACGCGCGCTTTGAGCTTGCCGCCGCTGCGTTCGGCGAGCTTCTCGGCGAAGATATGCATCCCCATGACCGGAGGCGTGCCTTCCTGCCCGGTCGCCGCAAACTTGATCGTGCGAGTTTGGTACTCCTGTGCCTCGGCGCCGCCGACCAGCAACGCAAAGGCGATGGCCATTCCAACAAATCGTTTCATTTTACTCCCCTTTTGTTGGTTGAGATTGAAGGTTTCGTGGCTTGGTCAGTGCGCGATCCAGCGCGCTGGCTCCGTGACGAGTTCCGGAAACAGAACCAGGAGGAAAAGCACCAGCAGCTGCGCCAGGAAGAACGGCAACGTACCCTTGAGCAACGACTCGTACTTCATACCGCCGATCGAGCAGACCACGTTCAGCACGGTTCCCACGGGCGGCGTAATGAGCCCGATTGCACCGTTGATCATGAACAGGACGCCGAAGTAGATCGGATCCACACCCGCTTGAGCGACAACCGGCACAAGGATCGGCCCGAGAAGTAGAATCGTCGGCGTAAGGTCCATCGCCGTGCCCACGACGATGATGACAAGCATGAGAACGAAGACGAGTAATCTGGGATAGTCCATGAATGGACCGATCATATCGACGATCTGGCCAGGAATGTCGGCGATGGTGATCATCCAGGCCGGTATGGCTGCGGCCCCTACCAGAAACATCACGCCCGCCGCTACTTTACCGGCGCGCAGCGCAAGGTCAGGAAGATCCGAGATCTTGAGTTCGCGGTAGACAAACAGCGCTACGAACAACGAATAGGCAGCCGCCAGGGCCGCGGCTTCGGTCGGTGTGACAATACCGAAACGGAGCCCCACGACGATGATGATCGGCAGCATAAGGGCCCACAGGCTGTCGACGAATGCCGAAAGACGCTCGGCTGCGGTCGCTTTCGGCGCTGCCTCCACATCCTCTCGTCTGGCCACGAAAAACCATGTCACGGCGAGCGCCGCGGCGATCATCAGGCCTGGGGCAATTCCGGCCAGGAACAATTTGCTGATGGACAGGTTCGTGGCAACACCAAATACAATGAACCCGATGCTTGGGGGGATGATCGGCCCGATTATGGAGGATGAGGCAATGAGACCACCGGCGCGCGCCTTGTCGTGCCCGGCCGCAACCATCATCGGCAGAAGGAGAGCTGAGAGAGACGCAGCATCGGCGAGCGCGCTGCCTGACAGACTCGAGAGCAACACGCCCGCGAAGATCGCCACATAGCCTAATCCGCCTCGCCTATGGCCGACGAGGGCTCGGGCCAGGGCGATGATGCGGCGAGAAAGGCCGCCGGTATTCATGACCTCTCCCGCGAATATGAATAGCGGGACGGCAATCATCGCGAAACTGTCGACGGAATTCAGGATGTTCTGCGCCAGGATCTGGCCGTCAAACAGCCCCTGCTGCCACATCAGTGCCGCGCCTGTGATGATAAGGGCGTACGCGATGGGCGCACCGACGGCGATTGCGAGGAGCAGCGTTCCGGTGAAGATCGCGATCGTCATTTGAACACACCCCTGGCATCGGCAAGGTCATCGCGCTGAAGTTCGGACGCCATTCGATCGGCTTCGGCTTCATCCTCTCCGACACTCACGACCAGATCTTCGTCGTTGAGCTTGCCCGTGAGCATCAGGAGAAGCTGGGATACCAGGAAAAGCCCGCTTGCGGCTGCGAAGACCACCCCGGCCAGATAGAGCAGGGCGATTGGAAGCCGTGTTGCAGTGGAGAGGACATGAAGATTGATAAGCGCTTGCGCCCAGCTGCCTTTTAGCAACAGCCACGTGGCATAGATCATGATCCCGTGGGTCAGCACGAAGCACACACGACGCAACCGCAACGGCAGCCTGCGAACTGCCATGTCGACGCCGATATGTCCCCGATCATAAAGAACGAGAAGCGCACCGATGAACGTCATCCATACGAATAGTAATCCAGCGATGCCCTCGGCCAGAAAGATGCCCGAGTTGAATACATAGCGCAGGAAAACATTCGCGAAGATAAGAAAAAGGATTGCGAGGATGCTGGTGATAACCACCCACTCAAGCAGTCGCAGATATAATTTCGCTAGATGTCCCATCGCTCCTCCCATTGGCAGTGAATGCCAAATTGCCAGCCAGGTTGGGCCTTCCCCTCAATCGGCGCCTCGGTCGGCGCCGTCGAAAAACATCGGCCTCCCTCCGGCTTTCGCCGAAGGCTCCCAAACCCTCGCTCCCAGTCGATGGCTGTTTTCCTATTTCAATTGTATGATGACTGTCAACAGACAATAGTGGGCCAGAGACTCACTTTTCGAGTTGGAGCTCTCGGTAGCGTTCCAGGCTCCCGGCGAGATGGAACCGCATTGCTTCGCGCGCACCGAGCACATCTTTCCGTTTGATTGCCACAGCGATGCGCCGGTGCTCCTCCGTCATCTTTGCAAGATACTCGCGAGTGATCTTAGGCACGGTTGAGTGGATCAGTTGGCTGCGTGGTATGATCACCGGCCCAACAAAATCCATGAAGCGGGGCATGTAGGCATTGCCCGAGGCGATGGCGATTGCCTTGTGAAAATTGAAATCAAGCTGACGCGGATTCTGATTGAAGGCGTCCGGGTCCGCCGTTTTCTCAAGGCACTCCAATATTTTGGCTAGCTCGGTTTCGTTCGCACGCTGCGCCGCAAGGCCCGCAGATTCGACTTCGACGCCAATTCGAAGCTCCAGAATGTCGATGATTTCGGACAGCTCCTCCGCCGCCTCAGGCGGTATCTTCAGGGTTACGTTCCCCCGGCCGGTAACAAAGGCGCCGATTCCTTGACGAGAGTCGACCAGTCCTTCGGAACGCAGATAGGCGATCGCTTCGCGAACGACCGTTCTACTGACATTGTAGATCTCACAGAGCTCAGTCTCGATGGGAATTCTGGCTCCCACCGCGTACTCACCCGTGTCGATGCGTTGGGCGATATCTTTCGCCACAACGCTGGCCAGACTGTCGCGTCTTCGTCTCATTTAGCTCCCTCACGTCGAAGTATTGGTACTATGTCGTACAATAGCGCAAGAGGCACTCGCTAGCCAGATTCAAGGCGCTGTGGGTGATGTTAATCACCGTAAAGTCACAGGATGGAGGTGTTCAAAAACCTGAGTAGGCAAAAATTATGCTGCTTTGGATAAAATGCAGGCGGTTTGCCTCGGATCAATACCTTATAGCGGCTTGTTCGTTGATCCTTGGCTAATGGGCGCAAACTTCCTCTAGAAGCTCTATTGTTCTCTGCTGCGCTTGGGACGGAATCTCTGAATAGTTCGGCCTATAGAGTAGCTTGGACATAACCGTTTCCGCGAGCCGAGGATTCATCTTACGTGCTGCGTTCAGGGCTTGTGAGCATGCATCTTTAAACGGGGTGAGCGCATCGATAAGGCGGGCATCACCCTCACTCTTGCGGACACACGCAATATCAAACATATCGCGCGGCTGCATCGAGGCTCCGCGGTAGAATATCTTCTTTGCAATAATTTCGGCAGGGGTTTCGAGGTTAACTATTTGTCCGCGTACCTCTTTTTCCCTATATGGCTCCGGTGTGAGAGCTGGCGCCACGATGAAGTCGATTTCGCCGATATCTTTAAACACAATCTTGAGCGCGTGCGTTCCGTCGGAACTATAGGCGTCGAAGCTCTCCCGATGATCGATCTGAAGCATTAGTGAGGTGCCTCCGCCGAAGCTCCACCTGTCGAGCAAGGTGAACTTTGAATTGGCGTGGCTGATTATCTTCTGGGCTTGATCAAAGATTGCCCCAGTGGCTAATTTGCGGCTGTGCCACTAGGATGCCCGGGCCAGCGGTAACTGGTATCCAGCCATGCCGGAAAACTTCTGCGCAACGATAGATGCATCCGCCAGGCTGATATGCATCTCGTCCAGGAACGAAAGCTGAAGGGCTTCTCCAACGTCCGAAAAAAACGCAAATGCAAATACATCACAATGGTCGGCGCTAGCCGGGTCGGCAAGCTTTGACGCCAGCTGCTCAGCCGAAAGCCTCGTCCCATAAGGGGCGTTTACAGTAGACAAGACTATTATAGCGACCGACGTCATTGATTTCATCGCAGTTAAGCTAGTCCCCATATGTAGTCTATTCAGATGATGGAGATAAGGAACAGCCAGCTGGCGATAGCAAGCATCGCCATCAGTCATGTCGTACCAGCTTACGATATCTATGTCTTGCCGCCCACATCAATGTCGGACGAAAGCGCATTTTCAGCGGAAGAGACGTAAGCGGTGTCCCGCTCGCATCTTGACCATGCCTCTTTTATCTAAAATTCGGAGACGGCCGTCACGCGATTTCAAGCATCAGTTCCGGTCCACCTGATGCGGATTGCCTCGAAATAGCCGATCGGCGGAAGTCTCACTTTCTGGCGGCCGTTGCCATCGTTTTCAACTGTGAGAGCCTTGCCTGCCACCAGCGCACGGCAGCTGACAACCGGCAGGTCAAGCAGGAGGTCCATGTCGTGAATGGCGATAGGCTCGTCGTAGCAATTGTCATTCTGGCCGGAGTAATTCACCAGATGCACAACGAGATCGCCGCTTTCGCGATGGCGCTGCACGGTCATTTCCAGCCGCCGCGGCGCGGAGAGGGATATTTTCGCCGGTGCGAACTTCAACGCCAATTGTGCGAGCAGCGCACGGTGCTCGAGCAGCCCGTGCTCGTGATAGAGCATGTCTACGTTCCACGGGATATAGATCACCTGTCCCTTCCCGTGATCTGCAAGCAACACACCTGGCAGATCGGAGTCGAGTTCCGGATCCGGATAGCAGAGTTCCGGCGGCCCGAAGCGCTGCGGCAGAAGGATCGAATAGAGTGTCCGGGCGTCGGGCTTGGGGGTGACACGCCAGTAGGAGCCGTCCAACAGAATGAGATCGGAATCGAGCCCACCGATCGTGCCGGCGTCCGTCCTGACATAGCCGCCGCGCATCTCCTCGAAAACCTCCTCAACCCTGGTGAACGGGCGGCAGTTCAATCGGTTCTGCGGCAGCGGATCGCCTGTTTCGTCATAGTTGCCCGCATCGCCGATCATCAGCAGCGTGCCGCCCGCCTCGACAAAGGCGTCCAGCGACGTCGCCTCGGCCTGGCTCATGCAGCCGGCACCGGCCAGGATGATCGTTTCGTAGCGGCGGTGCGCTTCGGCGAAATCCGCATCGTCAGCCCGCAGATCATGGATCGTGTCGAAGGCGATGCCGGCATCGACCAGCGCCCGATAGGCACCGCGAAAGGCGGCGACGGACGCGCCGCGGCGCGGGTGGTAGCGGCGCGACTTGTGGGACGTGTAGAGCGCAATGCGGGCGGCGGATTCGAGATCGCCGTAGAGCGTCTCATTGTGACGGTGGTAGTCGAAAATCGCCCGCACGGCGGCTAGCGGTTTGCGGTCGGCCTGATCGAGTGTACCCATGAAATAGTAATGCGGATCGGCTCCGTTGGCGAGCTGCTGGGCGAGACGTAATGCCTGCGCTGCGCCCGTCTCGGCGCTGTAACGCCAAGGAAAGTCGACAAAATGCGTCAACGCGCTGGAATAGCGGGTTTGGTCGCCGCCAAATGAACGGAAGTTGCGGGCCTCTTCTCCGGAGAGATGCGCCCATTCGGGATGCGGACGGTCCAGCCGGCGGTTTACCTCGCCGCGGAAGAAGTCGCTTCTGCGGCCCATGTTCGAGACGGCAACGCCCGGCCGGACGGATTTGACGACGTCATAGATCTCTTCGGAAAGGGCCCGGCTGGTGACCTCCTGGAAACGCAGATAGGTGCGGTAGAGCCTGTCGGAGACATTGGCGCGATGAGGCAGGTCCTCGCCCGAGAAGGTGCGAAATTCGCGCCGGCAGTTGTTGCAGTGGCAAAGTCCGTACTGGCGGTAGCTGTAATCGGTGCTGAGATAGCCGAACATGTTGAAGAACAGCCCGTCGATATCGTAGCGCCCGAGGGATTCCTTGAGCACCTGGACGCCCTGATGGTGATACCAGCCGCCGTTGACGCAGGCCTGATAGGTGCCGTTATATTCGAAGGGGCGGCCGTCGCGGTCGCGGCAGAACCATTCCGGGCGTGCCTCGTAGGCGATCCGTGTTGCCTTCGACAGGTCGTACCGGCCTATGAAGCGGATGTCGTGGCGATGCGCGGCATCGACCATGCGGCCGAGCAGGTCACCCTCAAGCATCGGATTCTTCGCCTGCAGACCAAGTTCGGTTGGATACCAGGCGAAGATGCCGCCGACATTGAACAGCATAGCCGTCGCGCCGAAGGCTGCGACATCGGCCGCCAGCCGTTCGGGATCTAGGGTGCCATCGATCAGCCGTAGATTGGTCTGGACAATGCGCTGCGTGCGGCGCCACCACTCCGTCATGATTTCCTCCCGATTTGCGGATTTTTGCAGGCGCAGTCACGGCACCGGCCCTTTTCCAGCATGCGGCATCAACAAATAACACATAAAACGTCCACGATAGTGTGTGATATGTCAATATCCAGCCAGACGAGTGCCGGATTTTAGGGGAAACGTGTAAAATTCTTGATCTGTATCCTAAGATTGATGCTAGGCTTGGAGAACAGTTGCCCTACCACCAAGGGAGAGATCATGGAGCAGCGCGCCGTCAGGCAACGACAGTCATCCGCAGCACGCGGCAAGGCCACCGAGGTCCGGGAGGTGCGCGAGCCGGGTTACGGGCGTCTGCAGCAGCTGCTTCGCGACGATATTCTCGAGGGCCGCATCCCGGCCGGCGCGCGGCTGAAAGTATCGGAAATCGTCGAGCGCTACCAAACGAGTACCAACCCGGCCCGTGAGGCATTGCAGGCCCTGGAAGGCGAGGGGCTCGTCGTCATCATGCATAACCGCGGCGCCCGCGTACGGCTGATCAACGAGGACCTCGTCCAGAACATCTTCGATATCCGCGGCCTCCTGGAACCTTACTTCGTCAGGGCTTTCGTTGAATACGCGACACCTGAGGATGTCGCGGTTTTGAGGCGTTACCAGGAGGGCTGCCAGGCGGCGGCTGATGCGGCCGACTATCCGAGTTTCCATCAGAACAATCTCGCCTTCCATGATTTCATTATCGAGCGGCATTTCAATGTCGAGGCAGTACGGATCATGAAGCAGCACAATGGCTGGCTGCGGGCCTTGTCGCGCAAGAATCCGCTCACACTCGCTCACATGCGGCGCTCGAGTAGCGAGCACTGGGAGTTGATTGAAGCGGTGGAAAAGGGCGACCCCGACAAGGCCGTCGAGGTCATAGAGCGGCATATGCGCAACTCGCGCGCAGTGTTCCTTGCCAACATGCGGCGCGATCGCCTGCGGGATGCGGGCGAAGAGGCGATGTAAACTGCAAGGGGCAGTGGTGCGCCCCCTATTTGGCTGAAATAACACATTAAATTACCTAACTTTCGCAACATTGTGGATTTTTGTACAAAAATCGCACACTATCCGATATCATCCCCATGAAGCGAACATCTGCGTGGCTCCGGTGATCCTCTGAATAGACGGAGGACTGTCGGGTCGTAACGCGGTCGCTTCCTGTACGCAGACTTTGGGAGGGGTCGGATGAACATGCTTGCGAAAATGTTTGTGGCTGCGGCGGCACGGCGGATGTCGCTCGCCTGCGGCCTTGCCTTTGCCTTGGGCGCCGCGCTTCCCGCGGCAGCCGGCGAATCGCCGATGTTGGCCAAGCTGGTCGAAGCCAAGAGCCTGCCGCCGCTTGAAGAGCGCCTGCCGAAGAACCCGCTGGTGGTCAGGCCGGTCGAACGCGTCGGCGAATATGGCGGGACGTGGCGCTCGGCCCTGGTCGGCGGCTCCGACGACGGCTGGATCCTGAGGACAGTCTCCTACGAAAATCTGATGCGCTGGTCTCCCGACTGGAAGGAAGTCGTGCCGAACATCGCCGAATCGATCGATGTCAGCGACGACGCCAAGAGTTTCACCGTCCATCTTCGCGACGGCATGAAATGGTCGGACGGTGCGCCCTTCACTGCTGACGATGTGCGCTTCTGGTACGAGGATCTTTTCACCAACAAGCAGTTCACGCCGACGCCTTCGGAACCCTTCATCAATACCGATGGATCGCCGGTCGACTTCAAGATGGTGGACAAGACCACCTTCCAGTTCAACTTCAAGAACCCGAAGGGCATCTTCCTGCAGTATCTCGCCACGGCGCGGCCGCTCGACAATGCAACGGTCCGTTATCCCCGGCATTATCTGGAAAAATTCCATCCGAAGTACAATCCAGACATTCAGAAGGAGATCTCCGCCTCCGGGCAGTCCGACTGGGTGGGCCTGATGGTCAACCGGTCGAACTTCTGGTCCAATGTTGACGTGCCGACGATCAATCCATGGATCTTCAAGACCGGCTACGGCAGCGGTTCGGCAACACAGGCGATCGCCGAGCGCAATCCCTATTACTGGAAGGTCGATACGGAGGGTAACCAGCTGCCCTACATCGACATTCGCCATTTCGACGTGCTCTCCGACCCCCAGGTCCTGGTGGCGAAGACGCTGGCTGGCGATATCGACTTCCAGGATCGCAATCTGGCCGTCGCCGCCAACAAGCCTGTGCTCTTCGAGGGCCGCGAAAAGGGCGGCTTCGAATTCTTCGAGGAAAAGCCGGCGAGCCCGAACCTGATGGTCATGATGTTCAATCTCAACCACAAGGATCCCGACACGAGGGCGATCTTCCAGAGCAAGGATTTCCGTGTCGGCCTGTCCTACGGCATGGACCGCCAGGAAGTGCTCGACGTGGTGTGGCTGGGGCAGGGCGAAATCGCCCAGAGCTCGGTGACGCCGGGCTCGGTTTACTACAATGAGCGCCTTGCCAAGCAGTACACCGAGTATGACGTCGAAAAGGCCAACAGCTTCCTTGACAAGGTGCTGCCGAACAAGGGATCGGACGGCATGCGCCTGCGCCCCGACGGCAGGCCCTTCGCCTTCACCTTCGCCTACAGCGCCGCCAATCCCGTCTTCGGCGACGCGTTGGAACTGGTGGCCGCGCAATGGGCAAAGGTCGGCATCGCGATGACACCGACGCCGCTCGACCGTACGCTGATCCAGACACGTCAGGATGCCGGTGAACTCGAAGGCGTTGCCTGGGAGCGCGGCGGCGGTTCCGGCCAGGAGGTCGTGCTCGATCCGCGCTGGTGGTTCCCGTCCAACACCGACAGCTATTATTGGGCGCCGGCCTGGGCTGCCTACTTCCTGGGCGTTAATCCGGATTCCGCACAGGTCAAGCCCGAAAAGCCCGTGCCGGCCGCCCTCAAGCAGATGGAACTCTATGGCCAGCTGCAGGCCTCCGCGAGCGCCGACGAACAAATCAAGCTGATGAACCAGATTCTCGACATCGCTGCCGAAGAGTTCTGGACCATGGGCATTGCCTGGGAGGCGAGCGGCTACGGCGTCAAGAAGACGAACTTCCACAACGTGCCGGCTTCCATGCCTGCTTCCTGGATCTATCCGACGCCAGGTCCGACCAATCCCGAGCAATACTTCATGACCAGGCCGTAAGGCCCGTTGGTCCGCCCCGTGGTCTCCTCCGCCCGGGGCGGGCCTTCCAGACGCCTTGCCCTTCGGGCAGGCGCAGTTGCCCGCAACCCCGTCAAACAGTACTCCAGGACCAATGATCGATGTCGCAACCTATTGTCTTCGTCGCACGTGACCTCCCTTTCGACGCCGGGCACTGGCAGCGGTTGGAGGAAGCGATCGGCTCCGGCCGTATGCTACTCGTGGATACTAGGGATCCGGCTGCGGTTTCGGCTGCGCTTGAACAAGCGGAAATCGCCATCCTTTCCGGCGACCTCGACGATCGCCACGTCGCCGCTCCGAATCTGAAATGGGTCCATTGTGACCATGCCGGACTGACGAAATCCGCAAGGCCCGAAGTCTTCGAGCGCGGCCTTGTAGTCACCGGCTCTGCGGGCCGATCGGGTCCAGCGCTTGCCGAACATGTGTTGATGTTCTCGTTGATGCTCTGCTCGCGCTACCCGGATTTCTATGATGCGCAGAAGCGCCATGAATGGCGCCGCACGCCCGAGATGATGGATATCCGCGCGCTCTACGGCCGCACGATCGGCATTCTCGGCATGGGGCATACCGGCATTGCACTGGCGAGCCGGGCGAAGGCCTTCAACATGCGCGTTCTCGGCTATCGTCGCCGCGATCTCCCGCCGCCTCCAGGTGTCGACCGCATGTACAGCGCCGACAGGAAAGAAACCATCGACGAGATCCTCGAACAGGCTGACATTCTGGCGCTGGTGCTCAACCTTTCGGATGCGACCTACCGAATGATTGGACGCGAGCAGATCGCCCGCATGAAGCGGTCGGCGATCATCGTCAACCTGTCCCGCGGCGGTGTCATCGACCAGGACGCTCTGATCGAGGCGCTGAAGGACGGGCGGCTCGCAGGCGCCGGTCTCGACGTCACGAGCCCGGAACCGCTGCCGGCCGATCATCCGCTGTGGGATACGCCGAACGTGCTGATTACCCCTCATTTCACTGCGGCCCTGCCCGACAAGGTCGACCGGTCAGTCGACGTGATCACCGAGAATTTCCGTCGCTATCGGGCAGGGGAACCGATGCTCAACCGGATGACGAAGGAAGATCTTTGGACCAGGGATGCTTGAGCAGGATTGAGGGGAGGACTGCCATGCCACGCTACGTCTTGAAACGCCTGCTCTACATGATCCCGACACTGGTCGCGATCTCCATCGTCGCCTTCGCGCTGATCCAGTTGCCACCCGGCGACTTCGTCACCACACTGGCGGCGCAGATGTCGCAGGCCGGCGATACGGTCGATCCGAACACGCTGGCCATGCTGCGGCGCCAGTATGGGCTCGACCAGCCGATCTGGGTGCAGTACTGGATCTGGATCTCCAACATCGTGCTCTACGGCGACTTCGGCCGGTCCTTCGACTGGGACGCGCCCGTTTCCGATCTCCTGTGGAATCGCCTCGGCCTGACCGTGGTCCTGTCATTGACGGCGCTGGTCTTCACTTGGGTGATCTCGCTGCCGATCGGCATTTACTCGGCGGTTCGCAAATATTCGATCGGCGACTATGCCGCTACCTTCTTTGCCTTTGTCGGCCTGGCGGTCCCAAACTTCCTGCTCGCCCTGATCCTCATGTATGCGGCGCTCCGTTTCCTCGGCATCAGTATCGACGGGCTCTTCTCCCGCGAATATGTCGATGCGCCCTGGAGCTGGGGCAAATTTGTCGATCTCGCACAGCACCTGATCGTGCCGGTCATCGTGCTTGGTTGCTCCGGCACGGCAGCGCTGGTGCGCATCATGCGCGCCAACCTGCTCGATGAGCTCTACAAGCCCTATGTGACGACCGCCCGGGCCAAGGGCCTTTCGGAATGGCGCCTGATCCTGAAATACCCGGTGCGCGCCGCCCTCAACCCCTTTGTTTCGACACTCGGTTGGACGCTGCCGGAACTGGTATCGGGTGCAACGGTGACCGCGATCGTCCTCAACCTGCCCACGACTGGCCCGCTCTTACTGCGGGCGCTGATCGCGCAGGATGTCTATCTCGCCGGCGCGATGATCCTGATGCTCTCGGTGCTGACCGTCATCGGCACACTGATCTCGGATTTATTGCTTGCGTGGCTCGATCCCCGCATTCGCTACAAGTGAGGCACGGGCGATGGCACGAACTGACGGAGTAAGACCTTTGTTCACCTGGACCCGGAACAAGACCGCCAAGTCGACGGCTGCCACTGGTGCGGGCGTAGCCGAGGAGGTCACGCATATCAAGGACGCCGAACATGCCGGCGCCTGGCAACTGGCCTGGTGGAAATTCAGGAAGCACCGGCTCGCCGTGGCGAGCGGCATCGTGGTGATCTGCATCTATCTCGTGGCCGCCTTCGCCGAATTCCTGGCGCCGCAGGGAGCCGGGGACTATTCGGCACGCTATACCTATGCGCCGCCACAGCAGCTGCATATATGGGACAATGGCGAATTCGGCCTCTACGTCCACGGCTACAAGGTGCGCGTCAATCCCGAGAGCTTCGCCCGCGAATTCGTCATCGACCCGGAGACAAAAATTCCCGTCGGCCTGTTCGTGCGTGGCGCGCCTTACAAGCTCTGGAACTTCATTCCTTCCAACATCCATCTGATCGGTCCGGTGAAGGCCGGCCAGCCCATGTATCTGTGGGGCGCGGATCGGCTGGGTCGCGACATGCTGAGCCGCGTCATCCATGGCACGCGGGTTTCGATGACGGTCGGTCTGGTCGGCGTGTCGCTCAGCCTCGTCTTCGGCATCATTCTCGGCGGTCTCTCCGGCTATTATGGCGGCGGCATCGATACGGCGATCCAGCGCGTCATCGAATTTCTGCTCGCCATCCCGACCATCCCGCTGTGGATGGGACTTGCCGCGGCGATCCCGCCGACCCTGCCGCCGCTGCAGGTCTATTTCATGATCACCATCATCCTTTCGCTCGTTGGCTGGACGGGCCTGGCGCGGGTGGTGCGGGGGCGATTCTTGGCGATGAAGAACGAGGACTTCGTCACGGCAGCACGTCTCGACGGCGCCCGCGAGATGAGCGTCATCTTCCGCCACATGCTGCCTTCCTTTGCCAGCCACATCATTGCTGCGGTGACGCTTGCGATCCCGGTGATGATCCTCAGCGAAACGGCGCTTTCCTTCCTGGGTGTCGGTCTGCGCCCGCCTGTCGTCAGCTGGGGCGTGCTCCTGCAGGAGGCACAGAACATCCGCACCGTCGCCACTGCGCCTTGGCTGCTTCTGCCCGGCGTCGCCGTGATCACGACAGTTCTGGCCCTCAACTTCCTCGGCGATGGTCTTCGCGACGCTGCCGATCCCTATTCCGATTAGGAGACTGTCGATGAGCGAACCCATGACGGCAGACGTTCTCAAGGTGGAAAAGCTCTCCATCGAATTCCAACTGCGGACCTCGGTGTTCAAGGCGGTCAAGGATGTCAGCTTCTCGATCAAGCGGGGCGGCACGCTCTGCCTCGTGGGCGAAAGCGGCTCGGGCAAGTCGGTGACGGCACGCTCGCTGCTACAGATCGTCGACAAGCCTGGCCGCATCACCTCCGGCAGGATCGTGTTGACGCGCGAGGCCGAGGTGATCGACATCACCACCTTGAAGGCCAATGGGCCGCAGATCCGTGCCGTGCGCGGCGGCAAGGTCGGGCTGATCTTCCAGGAGCCGATGTCGGCGCTGTCGCCCTTCCACACGATCGGCGACCAGATAGACGAGGTTCTACAGATCCATCTGCATCTTGAGAAGGCCGAGGCGCGCAGGCGCACCATCGAACTGCTGCGCCAGGTCGAGATCAAGAATCCGGCGGAAATGGCCAACCGCTATTCCTTTGAGTATTCCGGGGGCATGCGCCAGCGTGTCTGCATCGCCATGGCGCTTGCGTGCGATCCCGATGTGCTGATCGCCGACGAACCGACAACGGCACTGGACGTCACAACGCAAGCCGAGATTCTCGACCTGATCAAGCGGCTGCAGCAGCGCCGCGGCATGGCGGTTCTGCTGATAACCCACGACATGGGCGTGGTGGCCGAGGTGGCAGACGAGGTCGCGGTGATGCGCAACGGCGAGATCGTCGAGAAAGGGCCTGTAGAAGCGATCTTCCACGACCCTCAGCACTCCTATACCCGTCACCTGCTGGAGGCCACGCGCAAGCTCGAGCACAATTCTCGGGAGCGCGACGATCGCACCGCAAGCAGGATCGAACCGGTGCTGTCTGTCCGCAACCTCAGCAAATATTACGGATCGAAGCAGGCTGCGGACGGCAGCTGGAGCGGCGGCCTGCGTGCCGTCGACGATGTCAGCCTCGATCTCTATCCCGGCGAGAACCTCGGTATCGTCGGCGAAAGCGGTTCCGGCAAGACGACGCTCGGCCGGCTGATCATGCGGATCACCGAGCCGACGATGGGATCGATTAGCTACCGCCAGGCCGATGGCGTCACTAGCGACGTCCTGGATATGCGCGGCGCCGCCTTGCGCGCCTATCACGCGCAGGTGCGATTGATCTTTCAGGATCCCTTCGCCTCGCTCAACCCGCGCATGACCGTGAAACAGATCGTTGGTGACCCGCTTCGGATCGCCGGCATGGCGCGCGGCAGAGCGCGCGACGGCCGGGTCGCGGAACTGCTGCGTATGGTCGGCCTGTCGCCGGACACGATGGACCGCTATCCGCACGCCTTTTCGGGTGGCCAGCGGCAGCGCATCGGCATCGCGCGGGCGCTGGCGCTCGATCCGCGGGTCATCGTCGCCGACGAGGCGACGTCGGCTCTCGACGTCTCGATCCGCTCCCAGATCCTTGATCTGCTGCTCGACATCCAGACGCGTCTCGACTTGAGCTTCATCTTCATTTCGCACGACATATCGGTCATCCGCTATTTCTGCGACCGCGTCGCGGTGATGTACAAGGGCAGGATCGTGGAGGTCGGATCCTCGCAAAAGATCTGCACCAGCCCCGACGAGCCCTATACCAGGGCCCTGATCTCGGCCGTGCCCAGTCCCGATCCGCGTCAAAAGCGCATGATGCATCGCGTCCGTTTCGCGCCCGAGATCGCCGACGCGTGACCGGACGACGGGTTTAGCGACGGAGCCGTGAATGCCACGATCCCGGGCCTGGCGGCCCTGACGTCTGGCGGGCCACCAGATGCGGGACAAGACTGACGCGCACCGGCGTCGGGTCGGCGACAGGCAAAATGAGGCCTGCCCTTGAGAGCAGCAGCCGCACTGCGGTCAGCCCCATCTGCCTGTACGGCGTGTGAAGTGTGGTGAGTTTCGGCGATATCTGCGATGCGATCGGATCGTCGGCATGGCCGACGACGCTGACATCATCGGGAACCCTCAGCCCCATTCGGACAAGCTCCGAGACGACGGTGACGGCCACGCCGTCGCTGCCGCAGAAGAAGGCCGTCGGCACGAAACCGTCATCGACCATGGTGATCAGCGACGAGCGGAAGGCCGAGGTCTCCTCGTCATATTCGAAGATCATCTCGCGAGCGCTTGCATCATCACGACCGGCGACCGTACGGGCAAAACCGTACAAGCGCGCCTCGCGATCGGGATAGTCGGCCTGTCCGTGCACATAGACCATACGGCGATGGCCGAGGCCGAGGAGGAAATCGGCGACGAACTCACCAGCCTCGACATCGGTCGCCGTGACCTGGTCCATGCCGTCGAGCGGCGGAACGCGGTGGTTGACTGTGACGGCTGGCCGGCGGCTGCAGCGAACCGCCTTGTGCATCTCGGCGTCGTGAGGACCGACGAGAACAAAGCCGATCGTCGATCTTTCGACCCGGGAAACGATCCTGTGATCCCCGGTCCAGCGCACCGCCATCGCAAGGCCCCATCGGCTCGCTTCGGCCTCGATGCCGTGCTGCACGTCACCCCAAAGTTCACGATTTGCGACGTTGCGATCGTGAAGGATCACGTCGATCGACCGGCCATCGCCGCTCTTCAGGCGCGGTATGCGGTAGCCAAGCTGCTCGGCGACCGCGATGATGCTGCGTCGCGTCTTTTCGCTGACGCCCGGCTTGCCGGAGAGGGCGCGCGAGACAGCAAATTTCGAGACGCCGAGCTGCGTGGCGATCATGTCGAGAGTGACGTTGCTCATCGTGGTCCGATTTCTCGTCCTCCGGTGGCGGCGCTAGGCGTCGGGGAGGCCTGCGAGCGTCTCCAGCGTGCGGATCAGCGCCGAATGGTCCTTGTCGCCGTCGCCGAGCGCAATTGCGGCATTCATCATCTGCTGCACCATGGCGACATTCGGTAGGGCCAGATCCAGCGCTCGGGCGCTGTCGACCGCCAGCGTCATATCCTTGCGGTGCAGAGCGATGCGGAAGCCCGGATTGAAAGTGCGGTTGATCATGCGTTCGCCATGCAGCTCCAGAATGCGCGAGGCGGCAAACCCGCCCATCAGGGCCTGCCTGACCTTCGCAGGATCGGCACCGGCTTTCCTGGCAAAGAGCAATGCTTCCGCTACTGCTTCTATCGTCAGCCCGACGATGATCTGGTTGGCGACCTTCGCGGTCTGGCCGTCGCCGACGCCGCCAACCAGCGTGATGTTCTTGCCCATCTTCTCGAAGAGCGGCAGCGCGCGCCGGAACGCCTCCTCCTCGCCGCCGACCATGATCGTCAGCGCGGCGTTGCGGGCGCCAACCTCACCGCCGGAAACAGGCGCGTCCAGATAGGCGCAGCCGAGCTTGCCGATCCTGGCGGCAAAATCCTTGGTGGCGATCGGCGAGATCGAGCTCATGTCGATCACCAGCTTGCCTGGCGACAGGGCCCCGGCGAGGCCCTCTGCACCGAAAAGAACAGCCTCGACATCGAGCGTGTCGGGCAGCATGAGGATCACCACATCGGACTGCGCGGCAACCTGCGCTGCGCTTTCTGCCGCGCAGGCGCCTTTCTCGACGAGATCGCGTGAAGCTTCCTTGACCCGGTGGAGCGACAGCGCATGGCCTGCGTCGATCAGGTGCCCGGCCATTGGCCTCCCCATGACGCCAAGCCCGACAAATCCGATGTTCATGAATGTCTCCTCACATGTTCTCTCGTCGTCAAAGCTTGGATTTCCAGGATTTCGTCGTTGCCGGCGCCGTCGACTGCCGCTCGACCAGGTGCGGAACGAGGCTCAAGCGCTGGGGCGGCAGGTCGTTCAACTGTCCGTTGAGGCCGATGCGCGACAGAAGCTGGCGCACGGCGGCGATCCCCATCTGCTTGTGGGGCATGTGGATCGTCGTCAGGTTGGGTGAGACCTGGGTGGCGATCGGATAATCCGCATGGCCGACCACCGAAATATCCTCAGGCACGGAAATGCCCATGCGCATCAACTCGGAAACGACCGTGACGGCAACGCCGTCGCTGCCGCAGAAGACCGCTGTGGGCTCGAAGCCCTCATTGGCCATCTTCACCACCGCCTCGCGAAGGTCGGCTGCCATGTAGTCCTCCTTGAACGCGATCTCCCGCAGCTCGGCGCCTTCAAGTTCGGCGATCGCCTCGGAGAAGCCTCGAAGACGCGCATAGCGTCCGGGATAGCCGAGCTGTCCGTGTGCATAGACCATGCGTCGATGCCCCAGGTCGTAGAGGAATTTCGCCACGAAGACGCCGGCCTCGACGTCTGTCGCGGTAATCTGGTCCATCGTATAGAGTTCGGGGACGATATGGGCGACGACGACGGCCGGAACTGAACTGTCGCGGGCGGCGTTGAACATCTTCTGTTCCTGCGGGCCGACCATGATGAAGCCGACCGAAGCATCCTCCAGCCGCTCTATGATGCGGTGATCGTTCGTCCAGCGCACCGCCATCGAACAGCCGAAACGCGTCGCCTCCATCTCGATGCCGTGCTGGACGTCGATCCAGAGCTCCCGATTGGCGACGGTCCGGTCATGAAAGATCACCTCGATCGATTGCGAAGTCACTTTCGTGCGCCTTGCGATGTACCCAAACTGTTCGGCGATGGAAAGTACGCTGCGCCGCGTATCCTCGCTGACGCCCGGTTTGCCGGTCAGCGCTCTGGAGACGGCGAATTTCGAAATTCCGAGATGATCGGCGATTTCCTGCAAAGTGACGCGGCTCATGGTGTTCTTTTCCAATGGGGCAAATTGCGGCAAGGCAAGAAGCGCAATTTTTGTATTTGTTATGTTAGTGTTGCGGCGCCTGTCAACCAAAACACGTAGTGCGATGCACCACGCCATGCGAGGTTTCCTGCAGAAATCATCATTTTCCGGAAGATATGTCTATGGATTTCCTGCAATACTGACGTTCTTGCAGACGCAGCAAGGCTCTTTCTATCTGCTGTTTTGATCGCGGCGCGCAAACAATCCGCTTGACGCATGGGTTTTTTGTCATCAATTTAGGCTAACAACAAGCAAACAATGCTCCAGTTTGAGTGGGGAGTTGCGGCTAAGGGAGGAGCCTATGGCCATGTCTGCGTTGCCTTACGATAGGATCAACAGCCCGGCCGGAGGTGCCAGCCGGAGTGCACCGAAATGGCGGTGATCGCGGATGCTCCTGCGCCGCCGCAGACTGTAGCCGCTGCCGCGGCCATCGGTCTTGCCAGCCAGCGCCAGCTGATATGGCTCAAGTTCAAGGAGCACAAGCTCGCCTATTGGAGCGGGATCGTTATCCTTCTGATCTATCTCGTTGCCGTCTTCGCAGAGTTCCTGGCGCCGCGCACTCCTGACTATTATGATTCCGCCTATACGATGCTGGCGCCGCAGGGGATCAAGCTGTTCTTCGTGGACGAGGCCGGCTCCTATCACTTCGAGCCGCATGTGACCGGGTTCAGCTCCAAGCGTGATCCGAAGACACTGCGCAAGGTCTTTGCGGCCGATCCCAATGTGCGGATACCTGTCGGCCTGTTCGTGCGCGGGGAGCCCTATAAGCTCTGGGGCCTGTTTCCCTCCAACATCCACCTGATCGGGCCGAAGGATCCCACACAGCCCTTCTACCTCCTGGGTTCGGACAGGCTCGGGCGCGATGTGCTCAGTCGTCTGATCTACGGCACGCGCGTCTCGACCTCGGTCGGCCTGATCGGCGTGGCGATCAGCCTCATACTGGGCGTCCTTCTCGGCGGTATCTCCGGCTATGTCGGCGGCGTGGTGGACAATGCCATTCAGCGGGTCATCGAATTCATCATGTCGGTGCCGACGATCCCGTTGTGGATGGGTCTCGCCGCGGCAATCCCGGTGACCTGGTCGCCGATCCTCGTCTATTTCATCATCACCATGATCATCTCACTGATCGGCTGGACTTCGCTTGCCCGCGAGGTGAGGGGGCGTTTCATGTCGTGGCGCAACGAGGTCTTCGTCGTCGCCGCCCGCCTGGACGGCACGTCGGAGATGAAGATCATCACCCGCCATCTCGTACCGGGCTTTGTCAGCCACATCATCGCGGCGACGACGCTTGCAATCCCGGCGATGATCATCGCCGAGACTTCGCTCTCCTTCCTCGGCATCGGCCTTCGCCCTCCCGTCGTCAGCTGGGGCGTGCTGCTGCAGGAAGCCCAGAACATCCGCTCGCTGGCAGAGGCGCCCTGGCTTCTGGCGCCGGGCGTCCTTGTCATCGTGACGGTGCTGTCCCTGAATTTCCTCGGCGACGGCCTCCGTGATGCTGCGGATCCATACTCATGAGCACGACATCCGAGACACCCGTCCTTTCGGTTCGCGGACTGAAGACCCACTTCCATCTTCGCGAGGGCCTGATCAAGGCGGTCGATGGCGTTGATCTTGACGTCCGCCGCGGCAAGACCCTTTGCGTCGTCGGCGAATCCGGTTCCGGTAAGTCGATGATGGCGCGTTCTGTGCTGCAGATCGTCACGCCGCCCGGCCGCGTCGTCGACGGCAGCATGATGTTCAGCCGTGACGGCGGCGGCAGTGTCGACATCGCGGCGCTCGACCCGACGGGCAAGGAGATCCGCGCGATCCGCGGGCGCGACATCGCGATGATCTTCCAGGAGCCGATGAATTCGCTCAGTCCCGTGCACACGGTTGGCGACCAGCTGGTGGAAAAGATCCTGCTGCACCACAAGATCGGCACCAAAGCGGCGATCGAGCGAACGGTCGAGGCGCTCGATCGCGTCGGCATACCCGATCCGCGCCGGCGGCTCGCCGCCTATCCCTTCGAGTTGTCTGGCGGCATGCGGCAGCGCGTGATGATCGCGATGGCGCTTGCCTGCCGGCCGGCCATGCTGATCGCCGATGAGCCGACAACGGCGCTCGACGTCACCACACAGGCAAACATCCTCGAGCTCATGCGCACGCTTCAGGACGAAACCGGCATGGCGGTCATGTTCATCACCCATGATCTCGGCGTGGTCGCGGAGATCGCCGACGAGGTGGCGGTGATGTATCTCGGCCAAGTCGTCGAGCGTGGCAGCGTCGAAGACATCTTCTACGAGCCGCAGCACCCTTACACGCTGGCGCTGCTCGCCTCCATCCCCAAGCTTGGCGCGCGGCATTCGACCGGCAAGCGCCTCACGGCGATCGAGGGCATGGTGCCGCATCCGCTGAACCGGCCGACCGGCTGTCCGTTCAACACGCGCTGTCCGGAGGCCGTGGCCGGCCTTTGCGACCGGGCGGATCCCGCGCTGAAGGAACTGCGGCCCAACCATTTCGGCGCCTGCCACCTTCGCGACCCGCAGCATATCAAGAGCAGAAATCCGGTGGAAGCGGGAGTATGAACATGATCCATACCGGCCATACCAGAAACGAGCTTTCTGCCGGGGAACCGCTGATCCGGGCCGAGAATGTCAAGGTGCACTTCCCGGTGACGTCGGGCTTCCTCAGGCGCACGGTGCGCCATATCAAGGCGGTGGATGGCGTTACGCTTGCCATCCGGGCCGGCGAGACGCTGAGCCTGGTCGGGGAATCCGGTTGCGGCAAGACCACCTTCGGACAGGCGCTGGTGCGAGTACTGGAACCGACCGACGGCCGTATCCTCTACCGGAAGGATGGTGAGACGGTCGACCTTTCGCATCTGACGCCTATCGAGATGCGGCCCTACCGTGCCGACATCAGGATGATCTTTCAGGATCCCTTCGCCTCACTCAACCCGCGCCGGAGGGTCATCGACATCATCGCCGAGCCTCTGCGCAATTTTGGGGTGACCGACCAGGCGGAAGTCGAGAGCCGGGTCGCCGACCTGATGCGTCGCGTCGGACTTCGCCCGGAATATATGGCACGCTATCCCTATGCCTTTTCAGGCGGCGAACGGCAGCGCATCGGCATTGCCCGCGCCCTGTCGGTGCGTCCGAAGATCGTCGTCGCCGACGAATGCGTCTCGGCGCTCGACGTCTCCATCCAGGCGCAGACGCTCAACCTGTTGCAGGACCTGCAGGAAGAGTTCGACCTGACCTACCTCTTCATCTCGCATGATCTGGGCGTCGTCGAATACATTTCCGACCGCGTCGCCGTTATGTATGCGGGCAGGGTGGTGGAGTTGGCGACGACTGACCAGCTCTTCTCGCGCCCCCGCCATCCCTATACGGCCGCACTTCTTGCTTCGGTGCCGCGTCCCGATCCGCGCCTTGCACGCAGCCAAAAGCGCATGCGGCTGAAGGGCGAGGTTGCCGATCCGGCCAACCGCCCGGTCGGCTGCGCCTTCCATCCGCGGTGTCCGTTCGCGACCGACCTCTGCCGGACGGAGGATCCGGCGGCCAAGGACGTTAACGGAACGCAGGTCGCCTGCCACCACGCCGAAAATCTCGATTTGAAGGGAGTAACCGAGAATGCTGCTTGATGCTGTTGAGAACAAGGCCGCGGCCGCGGCGCAGCCGGTCTGGTGGAGGCGGCCCTACCGCATGGTGCAGACCAATCTGCGCCAGCCCGACGCGCTCTACGATCAAAAGAAGCTCGCGAAGGAGGTCCGTGAATTCGGCGCCGACGTGTTGCTTTACAATATCGGCGGCATTTTCGCCTTCTATCCAACCAAGCTGCCGCTTCATGCCATCAACCCTTTCATGAAGGGTGACGCTCTGGGCGATGCCATCGAGGCGGCACATGCGGAAGGCCTCTCCCTGGTCGGCCGGTTCGACATGTCGAAGGCTACCCGGATCGCCTACGAGGCCCATCCCGACTGGTTTGTGCACAACATCAAGGGCGATGCGCTCGAATACAACGGCACCTACCAAGCTTGCGTCAACGGCGGCTGGTATCAGGACTACGCGCTGGAAATCATTTCGGAATCGCTCGGCAAGTACGATGTCGACGGCGTGTTCTTCAACATGTTCGGCTATACCAACTTCACCTATTCCGGCGACTATTTCGGCATCTGCGTCTGCGATAATTGCCGCAGACGCTTCCGCGCCATGTACAAGAAGGAATTGCCGCTCAAGGAGGATTTTTCCGATCCGTCCTATGCCGACTATCTGAGCTTTAAGGAGCGCACCTCGCTTGAGCTGCGCAGCAAGGTCTACAAACATATCAAGCAGGTCAATCCTAAGGTGGCGATGACAGGCCATCGCGGCGATTCCGACTTGATCCGCATGGAGGTACAGCGCGCTGTGGACCGGCCGCAGCCGGAATGGCCCTACCAGGCCGGCGAGCAGGCCCGGTGGGCGGCTGCCTATGGACAGGGCAAAACCTTCTCCTCGACCTCGACCAATTTTGTTGATTTCGCCTGGCGCTTCCACTCCGAAACCAGCGGCTATCACATGCTGCGCTTCGCCCAGCAACTCGCCAGCGGCGCCACGCTCGACTATTACCTGCTCGGTGTCATGGATCAGGACGACAAGACGCCCTTTTCCGACATTTCGAAACTCTTTCGCTGGCACCGGGACAACGAGGCGCACTACACCGGCTTGCGCTCCGGCGCCCGCATTGGTCTCTATCACTCCCACAGCAATGGCGTTTTCCGCAAGCGAACAGGCAGTGCAGCCCTGGGCGACACGGCCTTTCGCGGGGCCTACCGCGCCCTTGTCGAGGCGCGGCTGCCCTTCGATTTCGTCAGCGACGATCTGGTCAAGGCGGAGAACGGCAAGGATATACTCGCGGGCTACGATGCCATCGTGCTTGCCAACGTTTCCTGCCTCGGCGATGAGGAGGCAAGGCGCCTCGATGACTATGTCAAGGGGGGCGGCGTTCTGCTTGTCACCGGCGATACCGGCTTTTACGACGAGCGCGGCATCGTACGCGACATGCCGGCGCTCGACAGTTTGCCCGTCAAGGACAGACCCTCCGTCCGCATGCATATGCGCGGATCTTACTTCCGGATTGCGGAAGGCGAGCTGCCGACGCCGCTCAGCACGTTGCTGATGCTCGATGGCCGCTATTTCGTCGCCCATCCGAAGGACGGCGCCGAGACGCTGTTGACGCTTCTGCCTCCCCAGCGCTTCGGCCCGCCTGAACTGTGCTTTCCCGATATCGAGAGCGACTTGCCCGGCGTCATCACCGGCGGTTACGGGAAGGGCAAGGTGGTCTACATCCCGTGGAATCCGGAATGGCAGTACTTCCGCGACAGCCTGCCCAACCACCGCCTGCTGGTGTCAGACCTGCTCAACCGCAATATTGCGCCAGCGCCGGTGAAGCTTGATGGCCGCGGTTCGCTGGAGGTGACGATCCAACACCAGTCGTCGACCGGACGCATGCTCGTGCACGTCGTCAATTTCGGCGGCCAGCGCAACAATCTCTACGAAGATGCGCCTGCCGTGCACGGGCTGCGGCTCGGGATCCGCAACGCAGGGGACAACGCACAGGCGCTCGTCTCCGGTCGGTCGCTGGTTGCGGCGTCCGGGCCTGACGGCGACGGCTACACCTGGTTCGACCTGCCACCGGTTGATGCATTCGAGGCGCTTTCCGTGGAGGGGAAGCGCTGACGCGCAAGGAATGGAGGAGCAGGCAGCTCGGCAATGACCGTCCTGCCTTGAGGAGGAAGAGCTTATGGACGTGAATACCGGAATGAAACTACTGCGACGGATTTCGACGGCTGCCGCCTTGCTGGCGCTGACGGCGGGTACTGCCCTCGCGCAGGACTACAAGGAAGCGCCGATCCTTGCCCAGGAGGTCGCAGCCGGCAAGCTGCCGCCGGTGACCGAACGGCTGCCAAAGGAGCCGCTAGTCGTCAAACCCTTCGAAAGCGTCGGACAGTATGGCGGAACCTGGCGTCTGACTATGGCTTCGGCGAGCGACATTTCCTCGTTGGTGCGCACGATCGGCTACGAGAACTTCACCCGCTGGGAAACATGGCAGCCCGGCATGGAGCAGAAGGATATCGTTCCCGGCGTCGTCATGAACGTCGCCAAGTCGGTCGACATCAATACCGACGGTACGGAATATACCTTCAAGCTACGGGAAGGCATGAAATGGTCGGATGGCCAGCCCTATACGGCCGACGACGTGATGTTCTGGTACGAGGACGTTTATTCCAATACCGAGGTCATGCCGACAAAACCGACCTGGTCCGTACGCGGTGGCAAGCCGCTCGTCGTCGAGAAGATTGACGACTACACGGTGAAGTTCAAATTCGCCGCGCCGAATGGCTTGCTTCTGCAGGCGCTCGCAACGCCGGCGAACGATCCTGAACCGAACGTGCCGACAGCCTATCCGAAGCACTATCTCGAGAAGTTCCACGCCAAATACAACGAGAATGCCGATGCCGAGGCGAAGGCCTCCGGCGGTCAGAACTGGGTGTCGAACTTCAATGCCAAGGCAGATGCCTGGCGCAACCCCGACCTGCCGCGGCTCAATCCCTGGATCGTGTCCAGCGGCATCGGCCAGGGCAATGGCAGCCAGGTCGTGGCAAAACGCAATCCCTACTATTTCAAGGTTGATACGGAGGGCAATCAGCTGCCTTACATGGATCAGTCGACGATCGACATCATCTCTGATCCGCAGGTAACGCTGCTCAAGGCGGCTAACGGCGACTTCGACATGGTCGACAGTTATATCGGTTTCGTCACCACGCCGGAGAACAAGGGAACCTTCTTCGATAACCAGGAGCGCGGCAACTACGACTTCTACGAGGTTCTGCCGAACCGCGCCAACCTGATGATCGTGTCGCTCAACCTGACGAACAAGAACCCGGTCAAGCGTGAGATCTTCGGCAACAGGGTTTTCCGTGAGGCCCTATCGACAGCGATCAACCGAGACGAGATCATCGAGGTGGTCTGGCTCGGCCAGGGTCTGCCGTACCAGACCGTCGAACGTCCCGAGTCACCTCTTTTCGACGAGGAAATGGCGACACAGTTTACCAAGTTCGATCCTGTCCTGGCCAACAAGATGCTCGACGAAGCCGGCTTCGCCAAGAAGGACGGCAACGGCATCCGGCTCGGTCCGGACGGCAAGCCGATCCAGTTCACCATCGACATTTCCGTGCTGCGCCAGCCGTGGATCGATACCGCCGAGCTCATCAAGAAATATTGGCGCAATGTCGGTATCGACCTCCTGATCAACACGACCGACACGACGGCGCTTAACCAGCGTGTCGAATCCAATGATCACGATGCGGCGGTCTGGTCCGCCTCGGGCGGCGCCGATACGCTGTTCGATCCGAAATATTTCCTGCCGTCCTCCTGGGCATCCTTCTACGCTACGGCTTGGGGCCAGTGGTATGCCAAGGACAGCAATGCCGAGGAGCCGCCGGAGGTCGTCAAGAAGCAAATGGCACTCTACGACGAGCTCTTCGCCACCGTCGACGTCGGCAAGCGTCTCGACCTGATGAAACAGGTGATGCAGATCGCCAAGGAACAGTTCTACACGATCGGCATCATGCAACCGACAACGGATTACGGCATCATCAACAAACAACTGCGCAACGTGCCGAAGACGCTGCTCGCCAGCACCGAATACACGCATCCCGGCGCCGCCAATCCCGAGCAGTTCTACTTCGCGCAAAAATAGCGCGCGAAGATTGGCGCCCGCTCTTGATGAGGGCGGGGGCCATCGGCCTGCAGCCGGCATCAACTTCGGAGAGTTTCATGGCAGCCTTCATCGCACGCCGCGTTCTGTACATGCTGGTTACTTTGTTTGCGATCTCGGTGATGACCTTCATCATCATCCAGCTCCCGCCGGGGGATTTCGTTACCTCAATGGTCGCCCAGCTGAATCTGCAGGGCACGACCGTCGATGCCGGCGCCATGGCCGTGATGCGCGAGCGCTACGGTCTCGACGACCCGATGTATGTGCAATACTGGAAATGGATGTCCGGCATCTTGCTACGCGGCGATTTCGGCTATTCTCTCGAATGGCGCCGCCCGGTCGCCGATCTCCTGTGGAATCGCCTCGGTCTCACGTTCGTGCTGGCGCTCTGCAGCCTGCTCTTCATCTGGGCCGTGTCGCTACCGATCGGCATCTACACGGCGGTACGTCGGAATACGGTGGGCGATTATGTCGCCACCTTCTTTGGCGTCATCGGCCTCGCCATCCCGAATTTCCTCTTCGCGCTTGTACTGATGTATGTCGCCTTCCGCTATTTCGGCGCCGGCATCGGCGGACTTTTCTCGCCGGAATACGAAACGGCGCCCTGGAGTTTGGGCAAGGTCGCCGATCTTCTTATGCACCTGATCATTCCCACCATCGTGCTCGGGCTTCATGGTACGGCGGCGCTGATCAGGCTTCTGCGCGCCAACCTGCTCGACGAGCTGAACAAGCCCTATGTCGTCACCGCTCGCGCCTACGGACTTTCCGAACGCAGGCTGCTCCTGAAGTATCCCGTTCGCATAGCGCTCAATCCTTTCGTCTCGACGGTCGGCTGGGTGTTGCCGACCCTGGTCTCGGGTGCAACGATCACTGCGGTTGTGCTCAACTTGCCGATGACAGGTCCGCTCCTGCTGCAGGCTTTGATTTCGCAGGATATGTACCTCGCCGGCAGTTTCATCATGATGCTGAGCGCACTCACGGTGATTGGAACGCTTCTTTCGGACCTGTTGCTCGCCTGGCTCGACCCCCGCATCCGCTATACCTGAGGCAAGCTCAAATCTCGCCAATTTCTGTAATATCTTGGAAGCGGTATTTTGAGTTGTCTATTCCAACCTCCGCCTCTTAGGTGGTGAATGAACCTATTGGGCTATGTTTCCGTGGTCTAAAGAATCGAGTTCGACAGACGTTGCCAAGTTCGATTAAATCAAGGGCATATGGAGGCTCGAATGGCGACGATGAATATATCTTTGCCGAACCCAATGAAGGATTGGGTCGAGGCGCAAGTGAGGACCGGGCGATATTCTAATGCTAGTGACTACGTTCGCGATCTGATCGCGAGGGATCAGGCGCGCAGTGATAAGACTACCACCACGCAACACTTCGTCGAGGAGGGTTTCGGAAGTGGTGTTGGCAGTCGGTCGAAGGACGAACTCTTTGCTGCCGCGGTCGCACGCGCGGCAGCAAATAACGCGCTTTAGCTTTCTGTCGAAGCGGAAGAGAACATCCGCGATCTTGTGTAGGTCTCGCCGGCGGAGATGTTTGGCCCCGGACCTAATGGATCGGGTTGCGTGGCGTGAAGTGTGACCAGGCACCAGCCAGTCGCACGAATGGTGTGTCGCCGCCAGGTAGTGTTTGGTCGTCGGCGCTGAATTGTGCCGGTCATTCCTCGATCCAGCCGGCAATGCGGTCGCCGTGGTAACCTTCAGCAATCAGGCGTCTCGAGCCTCACACCATGCCAGGAACTCGAGGCCACCTTCGCGTGAGATCTAGATCTCGCCGGTCCTGATAGAGGATATAAGACCGTCCCCGCTGCAGGTGATTGACAATATCAGGGCTGCCGGTCAGCCATCTTGTTGCTAATCAAACTTGTGGCGATGGTGGACACAGCTTTCAGTTGCTGCTCGACATCAATGTCTTCGAATGCCTCATCCAGTAGTTTGACATACGCGTCGAACCGCTTGAGTTCCAATCCGAAAATGTCACCGTGCGACGCCTCGCCGTAGTGCATGTCACCGAATTCCTGTGCGGCTGCAGCAAGAATGAAATAGCCGGCGGCGCGCTGCGGTTCGGCAAGCGCGGCCTGTCGGGCGGCGGCAGCAGCGGCGTGATAGGCACGAGCGCCATTGCCCTTCGCGCGGATGATGTCGGTAATCCTGCGGAACATGGAAACGTTCGCCTTTCCTGTCTGATTTGACGGTTTCGCCCTGACAGCGGCTTCAGCGAAGTCGACCAGCAAATGGTAGAGGATGTCGGTCGCGATGCCAAAGTCGGCGATCTCCATCGCCTCGTCCGGATTGTGAGAGCCGTTGCGATTGCGGATGAAGATCATCGCGGAGGGAATCCCCGCTTTGGAGAAGACGGCGGCATCATGCCCGCCGCCCGAGGGGATTTGCGTGAACGGATTGCCGACTGCCTGTGATGCTTCGCCGAGCATGCCGATCAGCGTCTCGTCGCAGGGCGCCGGGCTCGTCCACAGTGCCGTGCCGAGATCAAACCGGACTGCACGTTCACGCTCTATGCGGGCGACGTTGGAGAGAACCAGCGCATGCATCGACTCGAGCATCTCGCTGTCCTGGCTGCGGATATCGAGGCTGAACTCGACACTGTCGGGAATCCGCGACAGCGCGTGTTTCTGCTGGTCGGTCGAGACCATGCCGCTGGTGACGACAAGGTCGCGCCCCTTAGCGACGAAATCGTGCCAGGCGGCATCGAGCACATTCAAAAGCTCTACCATTGCCAGCACCGGGTCGTGTCGGTAGGCGAGGGGAACGGCGCCCGAATGGCCGGCTTCGCCATGGCAGGCTATCTTCCTATAGCGGAAATTGCCGCGGATGCCGGAGACGATCGCCGCCGGCAGCTGGCGCTCGACGAGGACTGGGCCCTGTTCGATATGCACTTCGAGATAGGCGCTGACGCTTGCTCCGTCGAGAAGCGGCTTGCCGGCCCGGATCGGCGCCATATCGATGCCAATCGCTTCCATATGTACGTCGAGGCTGCGGCCATCCACCCGATGCTGTGCGGCAAGTTCATCGGCCGAAAGAGCACCGAGTAGTGCCTTGGAGCCGATATAGCAGGGGCCGAACCAGGCGCTTTCCTCGCCGCGCATGGCTATGACTTTTACCGGCTCAGGGAAGTGAACGCTTTGCCGCCGTGCGCGCGCAAGGCAGAGAAGGCCGGAGAGGATACCGGCCAGCCCGTCGAAATTGCCGCCGCGCGGCACGCTGTCGACATGCGAGCCGATCAGCACATAGCGCTCGGCCGTCCGGTGTTCCGGCAGCGAAAAGACGACGTTGCGGCCGGCATCCCATTCCGCCACCAGGCCTTCCGAGTGGGCAAAATCGATCAGGAACTCCAGCGTTTTCGTTTCGATTGCGGAAAAGGCCGGTCGGCTGACGCCTTCGACATCTGCGGTACAGGCTGCGATCTCCGCAAACAGGCGTGCGGCCTCGCCGGTCAGGTCGTAGGTCTCAGTCGTCTTCAGAACGGCAACGGACATCAGGTATACTCCGCAAGGGTGGTCGTTTCGCCGCTGAGCCTCGCCGTGCCGATCAATGCCTCGACGGAGGCAAGCCCACGGGCGGCAAGCGTTGCGTCCAGCTCGCCGACAAGGCGCGGCATGGTGTTGGGGCTGATGAATGTGGCGGTGCCCACCTGCACGGCGCGTGCGCCGGCCATCAGGTATTCGATGACGTCATCGATGGTGGAAATGCCGCCGCAGCCGATCACCGGAATGGCAACGGCCTTTGCGCATTGATAGGTCATGCGCAGTGTGATCGGCTTCAGCGCAGGGCCGGAGAGCCCGCCCATGACGTTTCCGAGGCGGATTTCGCCGCTGCGGCTGTCGATTGCCATGGCGAGCATCGTGTTCGCCGTCACCAGCGCGTCGGCGCCTGCCGTTTCTGAGGCCTGCGCCACTTCCACAACTTCCCCGGTATTGGGGGACAGCTTTGCCCAGATCGGCACGTCTGTGGCGGAGCGAATTTTCCTGATGACGTCCTCGGTCGAGCCGGGTCGCATGGCAAAAGCCTTCCCGTGATCCTCGATATTCGGGCAGGAAATGTTGACCTCGATTGCCGCCACGCCTGGCACGCTCACCTCTTCGGCAAAGCGGGCAAAGTCGTCCGCCGTGCTGGCCGAGATGCTGATGACCAGCGGCGCATCGTAATCGGCATAGAAGGGGATGGTGTTCTTTACGAACCAGCCGGCGCCCTTGCTGGGAATGCCGATCGAATTCAGCATCGCGCCATTGAGTTCGCAGACGCGCGGGACCGGATTGCCGGAGCGCCTTTCGCGGG
Source organism: Rhizobium sp. LC145 (assembly GCF_001005825.1). Classification (GTDB taxonomy): domain Bacteria; phylum Pseudomonadota; class Alphaproteobacteria; order Rhizobiales; family Rhizobiaceae; genus Neorhizobium. The sequence goes on along the minus strand of NZ_LBHV01000002.1, from coordinate 707,179 downwards.
TGATCGTCTTCGTCACATGCGCGCCGAGGCAATCGAGGTCGAAGACGTCGGCGAGTTCCTCTGAAAATGTGCCGGACGCTGGCATGATCGGGTTCTTCAGGGTCAGCGCGCCGACCCGGGTGGAAAGGTCGGCCATCACATTGCCTCCTGCAGATCGAAGACCGGGCCCTCGCGGCAGACGCGCAGGTTGACCGCGCCATCGGCGCGCCGGAAGGGCCACACGCAGGCATGGCACATGCCAATGCCGCAGGCCATGTGCTGTTCCAGCGCCACCTGTCCGCCAATTCCGTGGCGGCTGCCGATATCCTGCAGCATGCGCGTCAGGCGGGCCGAGCCGCACGTGAAGAAGGCGTCGATGCCGCGGCTTGCGATCAATCCCTCGATCAGACCCGTCAGGCTCTCGACACCGGAATTGCCCTCTGCATCGGTGACGGTGATGACCTCCGCGCCATAGTGGCGAAAAAGTTCGGTCGACATGAGAAGCTCTGGGGACCGGGCGCTGCAGATCACCGTCAGCGACCGACCGAGGCTCGCGCATTCCCTGGCCAGTGGCGCAAGCGTTGCCAGCCCGACGCCACGGGCAAGAAGCAGTGGGCGCTGCCATTCCGGTTTGATTTCGAAAGCCTGTCCGATTGGCCCGACGATATTCAGCGTGTCGCCTGTTTCCAACTCGGCCATCGCGCTGGTGCCGGCGCCTGCAACCTTGTAGAGAAAGGCAAGCTCGCCCTTTTCGCGATCATAGGAATAGATGCTCATCGGCCGGCGGAAATAGGGCTGGAAGCGATCCGTCTGCGGGCACAGAAGATGGAAAAATTGGCCCGGTCGGCAATCAAGTACCGTGTCGGGCGCGGCAAGCACTATCAGGCGGTACTGGCCGTTGACCCAGTCATGGCTTTTGATGCGTGCCTCAACCTCATGGATGGAGCGCTGGCGCCCCAAAGTGAGGGGGGCGGATGTGGTATCGGGAACGACACAGGGACTGGCTGGCATGAGAGTTTCCGGAAGAGAGAAATGAAAAAAGCGATCCCCGCAGCGGTTTGGCCGCCAGGCGAGGCTCATGTCGGTCTTGGAAAAGGGCTGGCGACGACTAACGCGTGTCCGTCATCGCATGCGGCCGGTTGCTGAAAGTCAGCGTCGGGCGAAAGGGCGATCGGACGTCATAGGGCTCTCCCTGCGTTCAAAAACAGAGCCTATTTTGAAAATATGGATACTGTCAAGATTATTCTCAAAAATGAGAATTTTCGCCGCCAGCAACATCTTCATTGCGAATTGTCGCGGTTTTGTTTAGGGATTCGAAGATTTATCGTCAGCCAACAGGGGAAGAGCCTTGGACTTTGTAAGTTCCACTGAGGATGTTGGGCGTCGTCTCCGCGCTTTCCGTATGGGCGCGGGGCTCACCCCGGAAGAGCTGGCAATTAAGGCTGGCGTCTCGCGCGCGGCCATTTACCGCTACGAATCCGGCAAGCCGCCGAAGGTCGATACGCTCGGCAAGATCGCCGATCTCTTAGGCGTCTCGCTGCCGACGCTGCTCGGCGTCGGGGTGGAATATATCGCGTCGGCCATCAGCTTCTTCGAGCGCATGCGGCAGATGGAAGAGGATGTCGATCAGATCACTGTCATGTTCGGGCCGATCTCCTACCTGCTCACCACCGATCGCTACGATGAACTGCTGCCGAAGATCCTTGACGAGAGCATCCCGCAGGATGTCAGAGACCGCGCGGTGGCCATTCGCGAAATCGGCGCGTTGATTGAAATCCTCAAGACGCGCAAGGAAACCTTTCGCCGTCGCAGTCCTAGTATCGTCAGCCTCGTTTCGGCTGCCGAGCTCGAAGACTTCGGCCGCGTCGGCTTCGTCGGTGCCCATAATCCGCCCGGTGTCGATCTGATGGAGCGGCAGGCGGCGGCACATGAAGAAATCCGCAATATCGTCCGCATGCTGCGCGAGCAGCCGATCGGCGTGCAGATCGGCGTCGTGATCGATTCCATGCCGGGTGCGAGTTTTCAGGTGTTCAAGCGGGCCGACCGTGCGCAGGTCGCCGTCAGTCCCTTCCGGCTCGGCTCGTTCGCCAATATCCGCGTCGGCGTCGCCACCATCACCGCGGCGGCCGAAGCCGTACAGCTTTACGGCAGCGTGACCGACCAACTCTGGCGCCGCAGCCTCAAGGGCGATCAGGCGGCGGACTTCATCGAAGAGAACGTTTTACACCGTGGGGCTGGCCGATCCTCACATTAGAATTTCAGTTGTATTCTTTTTTGACACAAATCTCAACTTTGAGAATTCGGTTGCGTGGGCGGATATTTTGTGAAAGCTTGCGGCCTTCCCGGGGAGACTGGTGGTGCGAGAGGCGGAGCCTTCAAGACCGCGTTGCATTCCCGTTTCTTACGTACGGAGTTTTTGGGTGGCACAGTCTGAGCGGATGATCGATATTGCGGGTGTTCACAAGACATTCGTCGCTGACCACGGAACGGTAACGGCATTGGAGCCGGTGACCATCACCATCAAGGAAGGCGAATTCATATCGATCGTCGGTCCGTCTGGCTGTGGCAAGTCGACACTTCTGCGACTCATTTCCGGTCTCGACCATGCCAGCGGCGGCACGATCACGCTCGATACCGCCGGCCGCAAGCGCCCCGTCGGCTTCGTCTTTCAGGAGCCGGTGCTCCTGCCGTGGAAGACGGTCCTCGAAAACGTTCGCTTCCCGCTCGATACCGCCGGCGTATCCCGCGCCGAGGCCGATAGGACTGCTCTCGACCTGATCAAAATGGTCGGCCTTGCCGGCTTCGAAAAGGCCTTGCCGCGCCAGCTTTCCGGCGGTATGCGCCAGCGCGCGGCCATCGCCCGCTCGCTGTCGGACGATCCGCCGATCCTGCTAATGGACGAGCCCTTCTCTGCCGTCGACCTTCTGACCCGCGACACACTCAACGACGAACTGCTGCGTATCTGGCAGTCGACCGGCAAGACGATCCTGCTCGTCACCCATAGCGTCGAGGAGGCAGCCTATCTTGCAGACCGCGTCATGGTGATGACCGCACGCCCCGGCAAGCTGAAATGCGTTCACGACGTCGATCTTGCCCGTCCGCGCGGCGAGGAAACCAAGCTCGATATGGCCTATCACGCACTCGTTGCCCAGCTTCGCCGCGATCTGCGTACGTCGGGCGGTTCCGATGAGGGGACGCACTGATGATCAAGCGCGTCACCGCTTGGATCGATTATGCGCTGGCGCTTGCCGTGCTTCTCGGCGCCTGGTGGTTCGCCACCGGTCCGATGGCGATGCCGACTTATCTTCTGCCGTCGCCGGCGCGCACCTGGAATGCGCTTGCGGGCATTGCCATGAGCGGCGAGCTCTGGCTGCATCTCGGCTTCACCATGCAGAACATCGTGCTGGGCCTGATTTTCGGCCTTGTTGCCGGCATCGCGCTCGCCTATGTGATGACGCGCTTTCCGAAACTTGCCATCTGGCTCGACGGGCCCCTCGTCATCCTGCAGACCGCACCGAAGATCGCGCTGGCGCCACTTTTCGTCGTTTGGTTCGGCTTCGGCATCCTGTCGAAGATCATCCTGATCTTTTCGTTGGTGTTCTTTCCGGTCTTCATCGGCGCGGTGGCCGGCTTCCGCACGCTCGATCCCAAGATGAAGGATCTTTCAAAGCTTCTCGGCTTGGGCAATATCCAGCGCTTCCGCCAGATCGAGCTGCCGTCCGCCATGCCTGAAATCTTCGTCGGCCTGAAGATCGGTGCTGTTCAGGCGCTGGTCGGCGCGGTTCTGGCCGAATGGATGGCCGGCAAGCTCGGCCTCGGCTACCTGATGACCTTTGCCGGTGCGACCTACAAGACGCCGCTTCTATTTGCCGCCGTCCTGCTGACGGCCGTGCTCGGTCTCCTCATGCATGTCGTCCTGACCCTGCTGGAAAACCGGCTTCTCTCGTGGAAGGGAGCCAAGCGGTGACGAGCGCAGCGTTCCCCTGGAAGAACGGCCGTCCACCACATCTGCCTTGTGGTCCGGGCGATATCGCCGAGAACGTCCTGACGCCCGGCGATCCCGATCGCGTGAGCCTGCTTGCCGATATGCTAGAGGATGTGACGGATTTCGGCCGCAAGCGCGAATTCGCGATCATCACCGGCACGTACGAAGGACAGCGGCTGACGATCTGCTCCACCGGCATTGGTGGACCATCGACCGAGATAGCGCTGGTCGAGCTTGCTATGCTCGGCGCAAAGCGCGTTGTTCGCATCGGCGGCATGTCGGCGCTGGTGGCGGGCTATGCGACTGGATCGTTCGTCGCCGTCGACCGCGCCATCGGCGATACCGGTACGGCGCGTACCTATCGCGCAGCCGGCGGCGGCGCAAAGGCTTCGCCTGCGATCGTGGCAGGACTAGTCAATGCTGCGGCCGATCTCGGGCTTACCTGCCGTACAGGTATGGTCGCCTCCACGGACAGCTATTATTTCGGCCAGGATCGCCGTTATCGTCCGCTCGATGACGGCCGGGATCTGGCCGCCGGGTTCATCGGCCGTTTCCAGGCTCAGGGCGCGATCGGCGTGGAGATGGAAAGCGAGATCATCATGACGGTCGGGAGCGCCATCGGGCTCGAAACCGGCTGCTTGCTTGGAATTCACGGAAATCGCGCCACGGATGAGTGGCTCGACGATTACGACGCCACCCAACGAAATCTCCTGCGCATTGCAGGACGTGCCTTCTCGAAACAATGAACAATCAGGGGATCAAAACAATGTTCAAGTTCCGCGTTTCCACGGCAGCAAGCCTTGCCGCTCTGCTGATGTCGCCGTTCTACGCCATGACTGCCGAAGCAGCCGACAAGGTGATCCTGCAGATCGACGGCGCCGCCGCGCCGTTCTACGCGCCGCTTTATGCCGGCGTCGAACAGGGCATTTTTGAAAAGAACGGCATCGAGGTCGAATTCATCTATGCCGCAGCCGCCGACATCCTGACCAACATTGCCGCCGGCAATGTCGATTTCGGTTTCCCGAACGGTGACGCCGTGGTTGCCGCAGCCGCTAACGGGCTGCCGGTGAAGGTGGTTCACACGACCTACCAGCGTGGGATCGGCGCGCTGTTGGCCAAGGAATCGAGCGGCATCAAGACCTATGCCGACCTGAAGGGCAAGAAGGTCGCCGTTACCAGCCTGGCTAGCCCGAATTATCTCCAACTACAGGTTGGCTTGCAGCAGGCGGGCCTGACGATCGACGACGTCAATGTCGAAGTCGTTGCCACCGGTGCGATCATCCAGTCCCTGCAGGCCGATCAGGTCGATGCGATCGTCTTCTCCGAATTGCGCAAGTACAACCTCGAGGCCGACGGCACGAAGGTCACGATGATCCTGTCGAACGACTTTCTGCCGTCCTTCGGCAATGTCGTCGTCACCAGCGAGGCCAAGCTTGCGGAAGACGCCGACGTCGTCAAGCGCTTCACCACCGCCATAACCCAGTCCTATGAGTGGGTTATCGACGGCCACGTGTCCGAAGCGTTGGACATCGCGCTCGAGAATTATGCTCCGACCTGGCCGAAGGACCAGAAGTCGATCCTCACCACCGCCTTCGAGCAGACTTTCGTACCCTCCGTTTGGCAGAGTGCTTTGACCAGGGAGAAGGGCCTCGGTGCTGCGGATATCGCCGGTTGGCAGAAGAATGCCGATATTCTGGCGCAGTACAAGGTGATCGACGCCGCGCCGCAGGCTGCGGACTTCGTCGTCGACCCGTCCACGATAGGTCAATAAATCATGATCTTGCGTGGCATAGCGGGTCTGATCGCGACCTTCGTCCTTTGGACGGCGATCGTCTTCATCTTCGACGTCCCGGCATATCTCTTGCCGGGCCCCATTGAAGTGTTCGACCGCGTCGTTTTCCTGTTCAAGAACGCCGATCTTACACAGCATGTCTGGGTGACCTTGTCGGAGATCATCGCGGGCTTCGCGTCCGGGACCATCGCCGGTATTGTCGCCGGTGTTGTCTTCGCGCGCTTCCCCCGCATCGAACGCTTTGCCACGCCGCTCATCCTGCTTCTGCAGACTGCCCCGAAGATCGCGATTGCACCGCTTCTGCTTCTGTGGCTCGGCATTGGGCCGATGCCGAAGATCGTACTGATCGCAATCGTTACCTTCTTCCCGGTTATGGCCGGTATGGTGACGGGCCTGCGCTACGGCGAGGGCAGTTTCCGCGACCTTGCAGCAGTACTGAAGCTCAGCTCATGGCAGCGCTTCGCCCATATCGAACTGCCGTCCGCGCTACCTTCGGTGCTCGCCGGCATGGCAGTTGCCACAACGCTTGCCATGACCGCCGCTGTCATCGGCGAACTGATCGGCGCCAACCAAGGCATTGGCTATCTTCTGTCTTCGGGTCAGGAAAACAGCGATACTTCGGTTGTCATCGGCATGGTCATCCTGCTGTCATTGATCGGCTGGGCTTTCTACGAGGTCATCGAGTTGATCCGCCGGCGTTCGCTCGGCCGGTTTCAGCTTTCGTGAGATAGGTCATGGCACGCGTCTTCCTGTGCGTTCTCGATTCCGTCGGCTGCGGCGGCGCACCCGATGCCTCTCACTATGGCGATGAGGGGGCGAATACTCTCTTGCACATCGCGCAAGCTTGCGCCGAAGGTCGCGCCGAGACCGGCAGAAGCGGACCGCTCAAGGTGCCTCACATGGATGCGCTTGGCCTGGGCGCGGCGATCACTCTTGCGTCGGGTATGGTTGCACCGGGTCTCTCGGCCGTTGCCTCCGGTCGTTATGGCGCGGCTCAGGAAATCTCTGCTGGCAAGGACACCCAGTCCGGCCATTGGGAGCTTGCGGGCGCTCCGGTGGAACGTGACTGGCATTATTTTCCGCGCACCGTTCCGGCTTTCCCGGCCAAACCGATGGCGGAACTGGTTTCACGGGCTGGTCTTTCCGGCACGCTTGCCAACAATCACGCCTCCGGCACGGAGATCATCGATGCTTTCGGTCTGGAGCATATCGCGACCGGCAAGCCGATCGTCTATACGTCGGCCGACAGCGTCGTACAGATCGCTGCGCACGAGACCCATTACGGGCTCGACCGGCTACTGGACACCTGCCGCATCGCCGCCGAGATCTTTCATCCGTTGAACGTCGGGCGCATCATCGCCCGGCCTTTTGTCGGTGAGGCACCGGGCGGGTTCACCCGCACCGCCAACCGCAAGGATTTCGCCATTTCGCCCCCGGACGGGACGATCTGCGACCGGGTTGTCGAAGCTGGCGGAGCGGTCCATGCCGTGGGAAAGATCGGCGATATCTTCGCGATGAAGAGCATTACCGACGTTTCCAAGGGCAAGGACGATATGGCACTTTTTGACCATGTTCTTGACTGGACCCAAAAAGCCGCCGCGGGCGATCTCGTCTTTGCGAATTTCATCGAATTCGACAGCTTGTGGGGCCACCGCCGCAACGTTTCCGGATATGCTCGCGCGCTCGAAACTTTTGACGCCCGCCTGCCGGAGCTGACGAGGCGGCTGCGTGAGGGAGACCTGTTGATCATCACCGCCGATCACGGCAACGACCCGACTTGGGCGGGAACCGATCACACCCGCGAGCGTGTACCTGTGCTGGCAACCGGTCCAGGAATAATTGGACAATCGCTAGGCATTATTCCCTTTGCCGCGATCGCGCACTTGACCGCCTCACATCTTGGGTTGCAGGTACAAACCTCATTCTAGTGAGGAAAGAGGCGTTAGCTTGTCACCGACCCTGATCCCATCAAGACCTCAGGTGTGTGTTGCAGCCCGACATGCTCATTCTTTTGACTTCATCCAAGTCATAAAACGGTCAATTCCTGACTGCGCACACTCGATGTCCTGCGCGGGTGTACCCGAGCTTACCCCGATTGCGCCAACTACCTCGCCATCGACCACAACAGGCAGGCCGCCGCCAACTACGAGGAGCCGACCGCCGATCGCAGAGTTGATCCCGTAGGCAGGGCTTCCGGGCTGACTGGCTGTCCCGTAGCTCTCAGTTGTCCGCTTGGCGCCGGCCGCAGTATAGGCCTTGTCCTGGGCAATAATCGAACTGGTGATCTTACCGCCATCCATCCGCTCGAAGGCAATCAACTGACCGGATTCATCCGAGATTGCGATGCACATCGGCACGCCGATTTCGACGGCTTTGGCGCTGGCGCCTTCAATCAGGATACGGGCGTCGGCAAGACTGAGCCGCTTAATCGTCAACATGGTGGAACTCCTGCTGCTATTACCGCTGGGTGGTGGAAAGGCGCTGGGCATTAGGCCCCGGGGTAAGAATGCCCTGTTCGATCGCGATGGCGATCAGCGTCTCGCAGAGTTGGCCGAGACTCTCGGATGCAAGGGCGATCGGCGCCGTCCGATGTTCGACGTCGATGGAGGTCACGCCATTGGTATTCCAGGTGCCGCCCTCGGTGAGGAAATTATGGAGCGTAGGCTGCAGCCGGTCCATGGCATTGGCGAAGCGAGATTCTTTCGTCGCCTTCAACTCGAATTCATCCCAGAGCTCCCGAAACTCCTTTGCCTGCCCCTCGGGCAGAATCGCAAATATCCGGTCGGCGGCCTTGATCTCCCGCTCGGCTTGGCTGACCTGGGCAACATGGTCATAGGCGAAGGTGTCGCCGGCATCGATCTCAACAACGTCATGGATGAGCAGCATCTTGATGACACGCAGGAGATCGACGGGTTCTCGCGAATGCTCTGACAGTACCATAGCCATCAAGGCCAGTTGCCACGTATGTTCTGCATCGTTTTCGACGCGGGAGCGGTCGAGGAGTGAGGTTCTTCGCAAGACGGTCTTCAGCTTCTCCACTTCAAGAATGAAAGTTAGTTGCTGCATCAGGCGTTTGTTGCCAAACAGGCTTTCGAGACGGGCTGCAGTGGTATGTTCCAGCATGTCAGGCCTCCCTGGCCTTCTGGAGCAGAAGGGTTCTGGGGATCATCACATGCACACCCTTCTTGATGTTGACGACTTGAGTGATGCGGACATCGGCAGCCATGCTGCAGAGGCTGTAGGCTTGCGCCGATGTTATCGCGCACCGGTGGACGATCATCCGGATCGCGGCACGTAAAGCGGCCTGCATCGCCTGCTGCAGATCCTCATCGAAAGCCATGGCAATCAGGTGATCGGGCGTTTCCGCATAGGGTATTGAGAATGTCGCGTTCTTGATGAGGTCGAACCTGAACGTGCCGCTCAGTCCGGTCTCCACGGCGGTCAAGCAGACTTCGCCATCACCTTGCGACGCATGCCCGTCGCCGGCGGAAAACAAGGCGCCTTCGACGGAGACGGGTAGATAGAGCACGGAGCCGGCAGTCAGTTCCCGGTTATCCATGTTGCCACCGAAGTAACCCGGAATGATTGATGTCAGAGGGCCGTCTTCGGTGCGTGGCGCCGTCGCCATGACCCCGAAAAAGGGCCGAGCCGGCAGGACCATGCCCCAGGGTGTGTCAATTGTTCCGGCTTCACGGTCGATGCCCAGATGCACAATCTGGTCTTCGGTGAAATCGTCCGGCAGCGCGCCCTTGCCTGGCCTGATGATATTGAAGCCCCAATCGTCGCGCAGCTGTATGTCGAGGATCTCGACGCGCAGCATGTCGCCAGGCTCCGCTCCACGAACATGGACGGGACCTGTCAGGATATGAGGGCCCGGCGACGGAACCTGGGTCTCATGGATCGCCCGCAGTTCCGGCCTCACCGAATACGCTGGATCGTTGGAGATCTCTCCAGGCGCGCCGCTGACACTGTGAATCGTCACCGTGTCTCCCTGCTCGATCTCGAGAACTGCTGGCAGGCTGGCATCGAGGCTGCCCCAATGCACGGTTCTGGGTGTGGGGAAGACGTCGTGATGAGGCATACCGATCAGGCTAGTTCGAAGCGGATGGGCTGGGCACCTTCCCAGAGTGTCATATTGCCGAGTGCCTTCAGGTTGTCGAGCCCTGAGGTCAGGGTGATGAAGTGATTGCCGGCCAGTTGCCCCATCTTGGAGGAGAAGTCGACGCCGCCATATGCAAGCAGTATTTCCGTCTCGCTGATACCGCCCGGGTAAAGGATGATGTGGCCGGGGGCCGGATGGCTCGTGTGGTTCTCATAGGTGACTTCGAAGTCTTCGTCGCCGAGCGGGACCCAGACGCCTTCACCGCTCCAACGGACGTGAACGATCTTGCTTTCGTACGGGAGGCGCTTGAGGAAGGAAGCGCAGGTCTTCGGCGCATCCTGAGTTTCCAGTCGGGCATCGAAGGTGAAGGGGTCGGCGGTGATCTTGAGCTTTGTCATGACGGTTCCTGTGAATGTGGCCTCTCTCGACGAGAGGGATACTGCGAGAGTGGGTTTAAAGAGATCAGCCGTTGGAGACGAAATCGTCGCTGCGCACTGCCCAGCCGGTCACGCGGGCTTCGATGGCGGAGAATACGATGTAGAGGGTGACGCCGAGGCCGGCGAGAATGAACAGTCCGGCAAAGACGAGCGGCACGTCGAAACTGGAGCTCGCAATCATCATCAGGTTGCCGATGCCCCGGTTCGAGGCGACTGTTTCGGCAATGACCGTGCCGACGAAGGCGAGGGTCGCGGCGACCTTAAGCGATGCGAAGAAATAAGGCATCGTCCGCGGCAGGCCGATATTCCAGAGGATCTCGAGCTTCGTGGCCTTCAGCGTTCGCATGACATCCTGTAGTTCGGGCTCCGTCGAAGCAAGCCCTGTTGCGACGTTGACCACGATCGGGAAGACACACATGACCATCGCCGTGAGAATGGCCGGTACCGTTCCAGCGCCAAACCAGAGCACGAGAATCGGCACGATGGCGACCTTGGGGATCGAGGAAAAGCCGACCAACATTGGATAGGCGACGTCATAGGCAAGCCTCGAGGAGCCGATCAACATGCCGAGAAGGACACCGATCAAGATGCCGAGCCCCAGCCCGACCAAAGTCGTATAAATGGTCTGGAACGCGTGCGGCCAGATCGCGGGAAACTGCGAGACCAGCGTGTAGACCGCTTGCGTCGGCCTTGGCAGAACCATATCCGAAACGCCGAATGCAAGGCAGATGGCTTCCCAGGCAACGAAGGAGCCGAGAATGCAGCAGGCGGAGAGAACGCGGCGTCTGGTGTCCGGCTTCATGGCTGTTGCTCCTTGACGGCTCGGACCGCGACGATGCGCTCGCGGAGCCTCTGCGTGAGGGAAACGAAATCGGGTTCGAAGGACACATCGATTGTACGTGGCCGGGCGAAAGGCACGGTACTGTCTTCTATGATGCGTCCCGGCCGCGCCTGCATGACGCAAATACGCGAGGCAAGGTAGGCTGCCTCCTTGAGGTCATGGGTCACCAGGAGAACTGTCGGCTTCTTCTCGATCCAGAGATTCTGCATGATTTCCCAGAGTTCCTCGCGGGTAAACTGATCGAGCGCGCCGAATGGTTCATCAAGCAGGAGCAGGGTCGGATCGTGGATCAGTGCGCGGCATAGGGAGGCGCGCTGCTGCATGCCGCCTGAGAGCTGCCAGGGGAATTTTTCACCGAAACCGGACAGCCCGACCTTGGCGAGAAGCGCCTCAGCGCGTTCCCGGTACTCGCCCTTCTTTTTCTTCGCATAGCCATGCTTGAAGGGCGGAACGATCTTCAGCGGCATCATCACGTTGTCGCGGATGTTGAGCCACGGCAGCAGGGTCGGATTCTGGAACGCCATGCCGATCCGCACCTCGTTGGCACCGATCTCTCGCCCGGTGACGAAGATGTGGCCTTCGGACGGCGAGAGCGTGCCGGCTACGAGCTTCAGGATCGTCGACTTGCCGCAGCCGGATGGCCCGACCAAGGCGACGAACTCCCCCTTCTCAATCCGCAGCGACGTCTCCGCCAGGGCCACCGTTTTGTTCTTTTCGCCCCCAAAGGTGACGTTTACTCGTTCCAGATCGATCACAGGATTACGGGGCGCGACCCCAGTCGCGAGAGCTTGGTTCATGGCGATCAACCCTTCCGGGGAGCAGTGACGGCTGCCATTGTCTGGTCGGCGTTACGGATGTCGGGTGTCGGCATTTGCTGGATCGCATGAACCGAACGGCCCCAGCCCTTCGCTTCGTTCTGCAGCGTACGGTGCTTCATCGCGAAGCGGCCCCGCACGATGGTATGGACCGGCAGTGCGGTGGCCTTCATGCCGTGCCATGGCGAGATTTTGGCCGTCGATTGGGTCTTGGCATCGTCGATCGTCCACTCGCGATTGGTATCGACGATGGCAAGATCTGCGTCGGAGCCGACCATCAGCGCGCCCTTGGTCGGGTACAGACCCCAGCACTTTGCTGGCCTTTCTGCACTCCAGCGAACGTAGTCTGACAGGCTCGCCTGCCGGCGGGCAACCTCGGTCAACATCAGCGGCATCTGTGTTTCGACACCGGGGAAGCCGCAATCGACGGTCCAGATATCTTCACGCGTTTTCTCTTCGACGGAATGGGGAGCATGGTCGGTGGCGATCATGTCGATCGTGCCGCCGACGAGCGCCTGCCAGATAGGGCCTTGGTTCTCGATCTCGCGCACCGGCGGGTTGACGCGGATGACGCCGCTCTTTTCCTCGTAATCGTTGGTCGAGAGAAGCAGATATTGGGGGCAGGTCTCGCCGGTGATGTCGACACCCCGGGCCTTGGCCTCCGCCAAAGGCCGAAGTTCAGCCGCTGACGAGATGTGCAGGATATGGATGCGGGCTCCGGTCCATTCCGCAAGCGTTGCCGCGCGTTCTACGGCTTCGGTGGCGACGATTGCTGGGCGGGCGGCGAGGTGTGCAAGCGGGTCGGTGCGGCCCATGGCGCGCAGACGCGCCTCACGGCGTTCCATGATCGAGTTTGTTTCGGCATGCAGTGAGATGCGTTTGCCGGTCGGGGCCACGATCTCGAAAAGTTCGAGCATGGCACCGGTCGTCGGAGACGGAATGCGGCCGAACGTATTGCCCATGTAGCATTTGAAGCCGATGATGCCGCCTTCGATCAACGCTGCGATATTGGGTAGACTGTCTTCGCCGAGCACGGCGTAGAGGCCGTAATCAACATGGGCCTTGGCGGCGGCAAGCGCATGTTTCTCTGCCAAGGACCTGGCATCGGCGACCGCGGGCAGGGTGTTCGGCATGTCGAAGACGGTGGTCACACCGCCGAAAGCGGCTGCCGCCGTGCCGCTGGCAAAATCTTCCTTCTGCGGATAGCCGGGATCGCGGAAATGAACATGCACGTCGATTGCGCCGGGCAAAATATGGAGGCCTGTTGCATCCAGGCTCTCTTTCGCCTCGGGCATGGCTTCTTCATCGCCGATCGCGAGGATCTTGCCGCCTTTGATGGCGATGCTGGCCTGATATTGCGTATCCGGGGTGACGATCGTCCCGCCGTTGACGACGAGGTCCGCGATGATCTGGCTGGTCATGTTGAAATCTCCTTAAAGGGCAGCCCATCCGCCATCGACGGGCAGATCGACGCCGGTGATTTGGCGCGAGACGTCGCTGGCGAGGAACAGGCAGGCACTAGCGACGTCCTCATCGACGGTGATGCGCTTCAGCGCGTAGTCTTCCGCGTGGCGGATGGCGGCCTCTTCCTCGGAAATGCCGAGCTTAAGGGCCATGGTCCTGCAGACCTTGTCACGGAAACGCGGCCCATCGACCATGCCTGGGGCAACGCAGTTGACGTTGATATTGTGCTGTCCGACTTCCAGCGCAAAGCTCTTGGTGATGCCGCGCAGGCCCCATTTGGAGGCAGAGTAGGCGAGACGTCCCGCGCGCCCCTTCATCCCGAAGGTGCCGCCGACATTGACGATCTTGCCATATCGGTTCTCGATCATCGCCGGCAGGACCGAGCGGATCGTGTGGAAGCAGCCGTTCATGTTAAGTGTGACGATCTCGTCGAATTCCTCCGGCGTGGTTTCGACACCGGTCTTGCCCATGGGACCGGAGCCGCCGGCAACATTGACCAGCACGTCGATGCGGCCGAAGGTTTCAACCGTCTTGCTGGCAGCTGCGTCGCATTGTGCGGCATCCGTCAGATCGCAACCAATGACGACAGCTGAGCAATCTTTGGACTGAGCCTCTTCGGCCACCGGTTCCATGGCCGCCGTATCACGGCCGACAAGCGCGAGCTTGCAGCCTTCCTTAGCGAAGGCAACGGTGATGGCGGCGCCCATGCCCTTTGCCGGGCCGGTGATGAATACGACCTTATCCTTCAGCATCAAGTCCATGATGTTGTTCCGTTCATATCGTCTGGGGGAGGGGGAACGGCGCGTTACGCGCCGTTTCTTATTTGACTGAGGTCAGGAGCTCGCTCTTGGCCGGCAGAAAGCTGCGGTCGAACACTTCGTTGACCGATGGCGTGCGCGGCAGGCCGTTTGCCTGGACGAGGATGTCGATGGACTTTGCAAGGCGTGCTTCATCGACATCGCCAAGGCCGATCGTGGCGACTTCGGGATGCGCCATTTCGTCGGCCAGCGTTGCGTCGAAACGTTCGCGCTCCACGTCGGTCTTGATCAGCGGTTCGCGCGCCTTTACCGCCGCGACGGCCGCATCGGGGTCCTTGATGGCGTCCTTGATGCTCTTGTTGAGCGCGCGCAGAAATCCCTTCACGGCTTCCGGGTTTTCCTTCACAAAGCTCTTGGCGACGATGATGGCGTTGGAATAAAGATCCATCCCGTAGTCGCCGTAGTTGATAAGGCGGATTTCCTTGTCCGGATCGACACCGATCAGCTTAGCGCTGAAGCGGATGGTGTTGACGTAACCGAATACACCATCGACTTGGCCCTTCATCAGCATTTGCTCGCGCAAGTTCGGCTGCATGTTGGTTACTTCGACCTTCGAGCAATCGGTCTTGGAAATCGAGCACAGAGCAGGGAAGAGCTTGAGTGCGCCATCATTGGCAGCGCCACCAAATGTGTGCCCGGGGAAATCACTCGGCGACTTGATCGGGCTGTCGGCCTTGACTGCGATGGTGAAGGGGGGCTGATTGTACATCATGAAGATGCCGACTGGCGCATCTTCAGGCTTCTTGGCGGCAAGTTCGATGAGGGCATTGATATCCCCGAAACCCATGTCATAGGCGCCGTTGGCAACGAGTGGAACCGCTGCGCCGGAACCGTTGCCTTGGTCCATGGTAACGCTTAAGCCTTCTTCCTTGAAGTAACCCTTGTCCTCGGCGAGGAACAGCAGGCCCTGCGGGCCCTGGTATTTCCAATTGAGGACAAGCTTGATGTCGGTCTCGGCCTGCGCAGCAGGGGCTGCGCTGAGCGGTGCAAAAGCCGCCATCGCGGCCAGTATTGTTCTGCGGGCGCGCGTCTTCATCTGGTGATCAGCCATTTTTTGTTCCCTTGTCTGGTCGGTGGAGGCCGCCGTTCACGACGGCTCATTCGTTTATGTTGCAATGCGAGAGTACACGGTCCAGTGTGTATCTCAACCGCAATTATCGTTCATTAGCGGTGCCAAAAAGGCCTCACTGGGAGTATGCGATGCGTCACCTGAAATTGCTGCAGCAGGTTTCTGAAATTGCCAAAGCAGGCTCGATCCGGCAGGCTGCGGAGCGGATGAACATCACGGCTTCGGCGATGAACCGCAAGATTCAGGATCTCGAATCCGAGATAGGGACTCCAATTTTCGAAAGACGTGCGCGAGGCGTGAAGCTGACCACTGCCGGCGAGATGTTCGTTCGCTATGCCAGGAGCCAGATCGCCGATGCCGAGCGCCTCAGCTCACAGGTGGAGGATTTGCGCGGACTACGGCGTGGTCCGGTCAAGATCGCCTGCAGCCAGGCCCTGGCGCTTGATTTTCTGCCCTCTCAGATCGGCGACTTCCGAAAAGATAACCCACGCCTCGTCTTTGATCTTAAGGTGATGGATCATGGCGCCGCGATCGCAGCGCTCATCGAGTACGACGTCGATCTCGCTCTCGTTTATCGTGCCGTCATGCGGCCTGCCGTTCGCATCCTCACCTCGGTTCCGCAAAGGCTGGTCGCGATCATGCGGGACGATCACCCTTTGGCTGCAAAACAGATGCTGCGGCTGTCGGACTGCGTCGGCTATCCGCTCGCACTGCCCGATCAAAGTCTCGGAGGCAGGCAAGTTCTGGATGAAGTCATCGCCCGCCGCGATTTTCGTTTCGATATCATGGCTGAATCCAATTCGTTCGAGATGTTGAGAGGGCTAGCCCTTCGTGGAAACATGATCTCGTTCCAGATCGAAGCTGGAGCGCCGCGCGAGGATTTCGGGATGGGGATCATCGGCCGCGCCATCGACGAGCGCGACATACCCCGCTCGGACCTTGTACTCTGTCAGCTTCGAGGGCGGGTTCTTCCGATCGCTGCAGCCAGCTTCGCGGACAGGCTGATCAGGGCAATGAAGTAGGAACGGGAACCTGCGTGACGAACCGGTCTTTCGCTCCGCGGCCAGCGGACACCCTTAGCAGCAGCCTCGGTAATGTTCACCGATCAATGGCTCAAGCGCCGAAAAGGCCTCCCGGACATGCCGCGTCGAACTCATCGCCACCCGATATTGCTGGCGAAGAGTGTTCTCTGCGGCATCCAGGTTGAAGCCGACAACCTGTCCATCGCGAACAATCGTCCGCCCGCCATTGATGACCTCGATGATGTGCTCCTGTGTGGCGCGGGCGAAGAGATAGTGGCGCGGATCGACGTCTGTAACGCGGTCTTTATCGAGCCTGTCGAGATCGAGCAGGAGTAGATCGGCAGGCATGCCGACCTCGATCCGTCCTCCGGTGCCAAGGCCAATAATTTCCCGACCGGTCGCGCAGGCTGCGGCCAACGCGTCGGCGGGCGTTATCTGCTCGTCAAAGGCAATTCCGGCGTTGAGCAGACGGAACAGGCGCAGCTCCCGCAGGGCGTCGTCATCCTCGTCGAAGGCACATCCGTCCAAACCCAGTCCAAACCGCAAGCCAGAAGCCTTCATTCGCCCGACGCCTGCGATGCCCGACCGCAGGTGCAAATTCGACGATGGATTGACGGCGACCGTCACTCCGTGTTGCGCCAGGACAGCTAGCTCCATCGGCCTCGCCCAAACGCAGTGAGCAAGTGTGAGGCGTGGGGACAAAAGGCCGATTTCGCGCAAACGCTCGACGATGCCCCCAGGATAGGTGCGGTCGGCCCATTTCCGCTGTTCGCGGGTTTCCAGGAAGTGCATGTGCACCCGACGCCCGGTCTCCGCCGATGCATTAGCGATTGCTTGCAGGAGGCGATCGGAGCACCATTGGACGCCGTTAGGACCGAATTGCACATCCACGTGGGAGTGGCTTTGCATTTCCGCCGCTACATCGGCGACACGCTGGACCTGATCCTCCGGCGACATGGTTTCGGCCCGCCAGATATCGTCTATCCGAAATCGGTCCGCCAGTTTCGCAGCGATCGCCGAATGACTGCCGTAGACGATCGGGTTGCGGTCCCGCATGGCGACCGCAAAGCCGATCGATAGGCCTGCGTCAGATGCGGCGCGCGCATAGTGGTGTACCTCTTTCGTCAAAGGCTCGCGCCCCATGGGACGGATAAGATGCACCATAACACCGACGCAGCCGCCCCGAGCGGATCGACCGAATGAGGCGGCCGCAGCAAGGTACGGATCTACGGACGGGATACCGGCGAGGGAGGGCAGCCAGGATTCGAGTGGCTTCATACCCCCCCCGAACGACGTCGGCGACAGAGGCCTTGCATGATTATGCCCGTCGACCAGAGCCGGGATTGCTAGAAGCCTCGGTACCGTGTCCTCCTGAGATACGGGCCGGATTTCGCGAACATGTCCCGCTTCGATCCGAAGCTTAACAGGTCCTGTCGGCTCGTAATCGGGGCCGATCAAGGCTTGCGAAACTATGATTTGCCGGTCGGTCATGATCATCCCGGTATCGGTGGTGACGGCCTCGGACGGCTCCGAGGCCTCCAAAGGGTTAGTTAAGGGTTCGTTCTGCGACAGGTGGCAGGTATTCGGCTGAGAATACCCGTTCCGGCGCCACCTCACCTTGGAGCTCATAGGCTGCCTTGATGGTCTCGATCGACCGGGCAAGACGGGGAATATCCATGCCGCCCAATCCCACCTTGCCGGTCTCTTCTGAGACGATCAGGTTCTTGATAGCGAACTCGATCCGGCGCTTTTCCAACGCTTCGTCGACGAGCGGCTCAATCGCCTTGACCGTGGCAGCACCGAGCGCCGGATCACCGACGATCTCCACCATGGCGCGATTGACCGCTTTTACCAACCCCCGAACGGCTTCCGGGTGCTCGTTTATCAATTTGCGGGAAACCATGAGGCCATTCGAGTAGATGTCCACACCGCAGTCGCCATAGTTGTACCAGGTGAAGTCCTCATCGGGATCCAGGCCGAGGCCGACAAGATTGAGATAGCTGGTGACGTTGAAGACCAGGCTCGCATCTACATTCCCCCGGATCAGCATCTGCTCCTGGAGGTTTGGTGCGACATTGACGATCTCCACGCTTGCCGGATCAATGCCGGCTTTGGATGTGAGCGCGGGGAAGAGGCGGCCTGCAGCCGAACCAGCCGGGCTGCCGACCTTCAAGCCGGCGAGCTGCTGGAGGTCACTGACAGGCCCATCCTTTTTGACCAGCACGGAAAAAGGTGGCTGGTTGTAGATCTGGTAGACCATGACGGGTGCTTCGTCGGGCTTTGACAATGCGTTCTGGATAATGGCATTCATGTCGCCGAAGCCGGCATCATAGGCGCCTGACATGATGCGGGTGACCGTTACCGCCGAGCCTTCGCCTTGATCGATCTGAACATCCAGTCCCTCCTCGGCGAAATAGCCCTTGTCTCTGGCCATGTAGAACCACGAGTGGATGCCCTGGATTTTCCAGTCGAGCGTCAGCTTGATCGGTAGATCTGTGGCCTGTGCCTGCGAGGCAAACATAAGTACGGGTATAACCAGCGATCGGATGAGTTTTCTCATTTCTGTTCCCATTCTGAAGGTCTTGTCTTCCTCAACATCGTCGCAAGGCGTGCATGACTTCGCCGAGGCCGATCATGCGGGCGGAAGTCGCCTATCCGATCTGTGGCTTGCCAATGGTGACGCGCTAAGGACCATCTGTTGCGGTGGCTGCCCCGGTTCCTGTGATGGCAGGTTGGGTAGCAGCGCAACGTTAGGTGCAGACTGTGGGGCGGGCTATTGCTGTTTTCGTGCACATGTGATGCCGAAATGGTTGCGCTGGCTTGTCGGATTTAAGCGAGTACGGCCTCACCGGCAGAGCAGTAAGCGCGCCAGCCCCCAAGGCTGCTAATGTCTTTTCCGCCGGCCTCGATTGCAATCTGCTCGCACAGGAAGCCCTTGGCCGAGGTCCCATCCGAAAGCGAGACCGTGCCGATCCCCAAGGGAGAAGGGATGGCGGCTACGAACTGGCCGAAGGCGGCCGGCGACAGGCGCCAGATCTCTACCTCGATCGCAGCCCCCTGTCCCTGAGGCACCCTTACCATACCGGGCTTGGGAGGAACGGTGCCGGCGAGGGCGTATAACCTGTAGTCCCCAGAGGTGCGGGCGATACGGGAAAAGTGTCCGCCGAGTTCGACCAGTTGATGGTTGAGCGGCATGCCGGAGAGATGCGCACCGACGACGACGAGATCGATCAGGTCGTCGGCGACATCCGACGGCTCGACCTGGGCAGGCGCTGGTTGTCGCCAGCGTGTCGCTCCGAGTGTCAGGCCGCTTGCCACGTGAAGTTGGCGTGCGATTGTTGCTGCCAGACCATCCTTGCCAGCCGTGGCGAGCAGGGTAACACTTGCAGGCAGGCCGTCCCGCCTCGTGCCGGTCGGTACAGCAACGCCGCACATATCCATGAGGTTGACGAAATTCGTATAGGTGCCGAGGCGAGAATTCTCTCGGAGCGGTTCGGCCTCGAGTTCTGCCACCGTAAAGTGGCGTGGCGCTGTCGGTACGCAGAAGATGTCGACGGAAGCGATCACCGGTGCAAGTTTTTTCTTCAATGCCTGAAGAGCGTAGAGGCCGTTGAAGGCATCCGCGGCAGAAAGCATCTTCGCCCCGCCGTAGATCCTGCGGGTCACCGGGTGGAACTTATCTTCCTGAGCATCGAAGAAATCCTTCACCGCTGCGTAGCGTTCTGCCACCCAGGCGCCTTCATAGAGCAGGTTGGCCACCGTATAGAAATCGGCGAAGGGGATTTCAACGAGCCTATAGCCAAGCTTCTCCAGCGCCGCAAGGGCTTGCCCGTAGGCTTCTTCCATTGCCGTGTCGCCGAAGAATCTGAGATCGGCATTCGCGGGAACTCCAATCGTCAGAACAGGCGGGACGGACCCGAAGCCTTTGGCGGGTATGGGCCTCGAATAGGCGTCGGTCTCATCCGGCCGGGCGACTGTCTCAAAAACGCGCCAGGCATCGTCTACGGTCAGCGCGAAGACCGAGACGCAATCGAGCGTCCTGCAGGCGGGGATGACACCTGTGGTGGATAGTGCGCCAAGGCTGGGCTTCAGGCCGACGATATTGTTGAGGCCGGCAGGGATGCGGCCTGAGCCAGCCGTATCCGTTCCGAGTGCGAAGGAAACGATACCGCGGGCGGTAGCTACCGCCGAACCGGAGGACGAGCCTCCCGGTACGAGGGTCGACTCGATGGCATTTTTGGGGATCGGATAGGGCGAGCGAACGCCAACCAGGCCGGTGGCGAACTGGTCGAGATTGGTCTTGCCGATGACGAGTGCGCCTGCCTGCTGCAGCAGTGTGACGACAGTGGCGCTTTTTTCTGGCAGATAGGAGAAGTCAGGGCAGGCTGCGGTGGTGGGCATGCCAGCAACGTTGATATTGTCCTTGACCGCAAAAGGGATGCCGAAAAGCGGCTTTGCCGCATCAAAGGCGCCAAGCTTTTTTGCTTCGGCCAGAACTTTGTGCTTGTCCGCGAGATGGATGAAGATGCCTGGATCGTTCACCTCTTCGATACGGGCGTAGGCCGCCTCGATCACGTCGGTGACGTTGCCGCCCTTGCGATAGAAGTCGTGAAGTGATGCGATGTCGAGCGCTGGCAGGGTGGGGGTCATGCTACTTCCTCTTCCAGAATGGTCACGGGCCGATCCCACTGGATCAGGACGACGCAGCCGCTTTCGCTCCAGACCGAGTGCTGGGATCCGGAAGCGTTGACGATATAGCTGCCGCGCCCGTAGTCGCCGCTTTCGTCAGATTGGACGCCGTCGAGCACGAGTATGGTCTCGAGCCCTTCATGGCGGTGGCGCGGCACGGAGGCGCCGGCAGGATATTTCAGGAGCGCCACACCGGGTTGGTCTCCCTCGAACGGGCGGATCCAGTGGATGGTGACGTCGCCACGAAACGGAGTGAACGGGAGTTGCTTCCATCCATCTCTCGTCAGTTGTTCACGGATGGTCTCAGGCATGGGAGATTCCTTTCAGGATGTCGTCGACATGGGCGGTCCAACCGACGATCGCGCCCTGGGCGCGGATCATCGAGAGCGCGGCCACCTTGAACTCCGGGAAGTAGCTTTCCGTCGCCTCCTCGGCAAGAAGGCATTCGAAGCCGCGATCGTTGGCTTCGCGCATCGTCGATTGCACGCAGACTTCCGTGGTGACGCCCGCGAAGACGAGCTGGGTAATGCCCTTTTCCGCGAGTGCTTGGCCGAGGCCGGTAGCGTAGAACGCACCCTTGCCGGGCTTCTCGATCACGATCTCGCCGTCGACCGGCGCAAGCTCGGCGATGATGGAGGTTCCGGCCTCGCCGGCAATCAGGACGCGGCCCATCGGGCCTTGGTCTCCGATCCGAAGGGTCGGGTTGCCCCGGTCGCGCTTGGCCGGCGGCAGATCCGAAAGGTCCGGCCGGTGGCACTCCATCGTGTGGATGACGGGGAGGCTCGCCGCGCGAAAACCCTCCAGCAGGCGCTTCACGTCCGGCACGATCTTGCCGATGCGGCTGACGTCGTTGCCGAGGCTTTCGCCGAAGCCGCCCGCTTCGGCAAAATCGCGCTGCATGTCGATCACGATCAGCGCCAGCTCGTTCGGGCGCGCAGGGAAGGGGAAGGGCTGTGCCTCGATCGCAGCCATCAGTGATGCCCTGCCATATGTGCGCCGATAATGCCGATATCGGCACCTCGTGCGGGTGTTTCATAGACTAGCCGGCCCCCTGACATCACATGGATGCGGTCCGATAGTTCCATGAGCTCGTCGAGATCCTCCGAAAGGAGCAGGACGGCGGCACCGGAATTTCGTGCCCGCACGATGCGCGCCCGGATTTCCGCCACCGCGGAAAAGTCGAGACCGAAACAGGGATTGGAAACGATAAGAAGGTCGACCTTTCCCGTCAGCTCGCGCGCCAGCACGGCACGCTGCACGTTGCCGCCGGAAAGTGCGGCGATCGGGGAGGCCGTCGATGCCGTCTTGACCTTGAAGTCGGAAATGAGCGTGGTTGCCCAGCTCTTCATTTGCCGCCGCGACAGCCAGATTGATTTGCGGCCGTCCATCTTGAGGTCGAACATCCGAAAGGCCAGGTTCTCGCTGACCGTCATTTTGGGCGCGCAGGCGTTCTGCAGCGGCTCCTCGGGAATGAAGCGGACATTGTTCGTGCGTGCCTCCTGACGGGTCGCTCCATAAACCTCGCCGTTGACGACGACCCGGCCGGTCTCGCTCGGCCGTTGACCAACCAGGATCTCGGTGAGTTCCTTCTGCCCGTTCCCGGAAATCCCGGCGATGCCGACAATCTCGCCGGCGCATACCGTGAGCCCGTCGATCTCGATCGTCTTCAGTCCTGTCCGGTCGGGAGCCTTGAGGTGCTCGACCTTCAGAACCGGTCTGGCCGCATTTGCAACGGGCAAGCGGCTGTCGAGCTGGGCGAGCTTGACGTCGCCGATCATTTTTGCCGCCATCTCGGCGGTGGAAAGTTCGCCGACCTTGCCGCCGCCGACCAGCTTGCCGCGCCTCAGGATGGAGACGGCGTCGGCGAACTTCATCACCTCATGGAACTTGTGCGAGATCATCAGCACCGTCAGTTCCTTGCGCTCGGTGAGGTCGCGCACCAGCCCCAGCATCTCGTCGGCCTCCGCCGGTGTCAGCACCGATGTCGGCTCGTCGAGCACGAGAAAGGAGCGGCCGAGATAGAGCTGCTTGACGATCTCGAGCTTCTGCTTTTCGCCTGCGGCCAGCTCCCGCACCGGACGATCGAGTGGTATCCTGAACGGCATCCGCTCCATGAAGGAAGCCAGATCGGTGCGTTCCTTGGCCCAGTTGATGACGCCCGGCACCTCCCGGCGGCTGATGACGAGGTTTTCGGCGCCGGTCAGCGAGGAAACCAGCGTGAAGTGCTGGTAGACCATGCCGAGCCCGTAGTCGGCGGCAGCCTTGGGTGAATCGATCACGACTTCCCGACCGTCCACCGAAAGCGATCCGCCAGATGCATTGTAGAAACCCATGATGCACTTGACCAGCGTCGACTTGCCGGCGCCGTTTTCACCGAGCAGGGCGTGGAAGGACCCGGCGGGTATGCTGATCGACACGTCGTCGAGCGCGGTGAAGGCACCAAACCGCATGGTCATCCCCATCGTTTCGATGCCGACGGCCTTGCCGGGTTGCGGGAGGACGCTATCGCGTATCGTCTTCACGTCAGTTTTCCCTTATCCACGATGATGGCGACGGGCCCGCCGCCCGACGGCCCCTGATGCTCGGCGCCGCCCGAAACATAAAGATCGGTTCTTCCGAAGAGGCCGGCGAGGACGCCGCCGACGAAGGCGCGGGCGTGGCGCGTTGCGGAGATGTCGGAATCGTCGAGCATGGTGTGGCGGCAGCCTCCCACCATGCCGGACGGATCGGGTTCGGCTTTGGCAAGAACGGCGGCAAGCTTGGCTTCGGCGGGAAGACGCTCGCGGGCATCACGAACGGAGGCGGTGTCGATTGCGTCCTGCATCACCGCATGATCGATCGCCATTGGCCCGGACCAGGCGTTGCTCATGCCCAGCACGACGATCTCGTGGTCGAGCAGTTCGACGCCGGCGGATGCTGAGGCACAGGACGAAAAGAGATCGAAGCGGGTGCCGATATCCTCGTCGGCGATTGCATCCGTCGCAATTTCTCCAAGGGCTACGGCAACGCCAAGCGCGGAGGCCCCGCGCGACAATCCCATCGACTTCAACGTGTCGCGGGTCGCCACCGTTTGACCGGCTTCCTGCGTCGCTTGGATGCGAGCGAGCGTCAACAGCGGGCATTTGATCTGGACGAAATGGACATCGGCCGGATCGTCGATACCGGCATCCTTCATCGCAATCCTGACGCCTTCGGCGACCTGCTGTACCTGCTCGCGACGACCGAGATGCTGTGCCGGCAGGTCCGGCGTTCGGGCAACCCCGACGGCGAGTGCCCGCGACGCCGGCGCATGGCTCGATTCGCGCGCAAAGATCGTCCAGTGCGGCGACAGCGCTCCCTCAGTGCCGCCGGACATGACAAGCGGCACGTTCTTCACACCATGCCGGGCAAACAGCGTTTCGAAGCTTCGCGTCGCATAGCCGCGGGTGAAGTCGTTGACGCAACCGTTGCCTTCTGTCTTGCCGAGCACCGCAACGATATTGGTAGGATTAAGGCCGGCGGCAAACAGGGCCTCGACTCCGGAAACATCATCGGGCCCGGCGGCCGGTACCCGATAAACCGATGCACGCATGGACGCCATCAGGAGATCGCTCCGATCAGCGCACCCGACGAGGAGACGGAGCCGAAGACCCCACCTTGCATCTTCACCATCTTGATCGCAGCAAGATGATTGCCGTAGTCGGTGGCGCCGCAGCAATCCTCCAGAAGGAGGCATTCAAAACCGCGGTCGTTTGCCTCGCGCATGGTGGTCGAAACGCAGACATCGGTTGTGATGCCGGTCAGAACGATGTTCTCGATGCGCTTCTGGTGGAGGATGAGCTCTAGATCGGTGGCGTAGAACGAGCCCTTACCCGGTTTGTCGATGATCGTCTCGCCCTCGATCGGATAGAGCTGGGGGATGATATCCCAGCCGGGTTCGCCGCGGGTGAGGATGCGGCCGCAGGGGCCGGCGTCACCGATACCCGCGCCGATGCGCTGGGAGCGCCAGCGCTTGTTGGCCGGCAGGTCGGACAGATCGGGACGGTGGCCTTCGCGGGTATGGATGATGTGGTAGCCCTTCGTTCGCATCGCCGCCAACACCCCTTTGATGGGCTCGATCGGCGCCTGCACGAGGGAAAGGTCGTAGCCCATGTTATCGACATAACCGCCCTTGCCGCAGAAATCGGTCTGCATGTCGATGATGATCAGCGCCGTGTTGTCCGGCCTCAGCTTGCCGTTGAAGGGCCAGGGATAGGGATCGGCGGTGACATAACGGGTGTTTGCCTCGACCAGCGTGTCCATCTCGTCTCTCCTATTCGGCTGCGGATTTGAAGGTTTCGCCGTATCGGCGCGTCGGCTTGGCAAAACCGCAGGAGGTGCCGTCGGTCACCCTGACTTCGGCTTCCCATGGCAGGCGGTACTGTCCTGCGACGAGGTCGTGCATGTAGGTGTAGGGTGCGTCGCCTGCGCCGCCGGCCACGGCGACGTAGCCGCGATGACCGAACTGGTAGATGTTGTTTTCAACGCCCCAGCCCAGCCGCGCTTCGCGAACGAGATCGGGCCGGGCTTCCGCCGTGATGATCTCGTTGACCCGGCCCGATGTCCCGCGGGCGATGATCGTGCCATCGAAGTTGCAGATCATGCCTTCGCCCATGGAATCGAACGTGCCGTCGGTGCCGCACATGCACACGCTGGCTGTGACCATGAGATTGCAGAAAGCATTGGAGTGGTTGGTGAACTTCCAGCTTTCGCGGATTGGCGCCGTGTAGCCGGCGGTGCGGATCATGATCTCGGCGCCCTTGTATGCGCATTCGCGGGCCATTTCCGGGAACATGCCGTCGTGGCAGATAATGAGCGCCAGCTTTGCACCCTTCGGCCCGTCGATGACGGGAATGCCGAGATCGCCCGGCTCCCATGGCTCGACCGGGACCCACGGGTGCATCTTGCGATAATAGAGCTTCAGTTCGCCCGCGTCGTCGATGACGATGCCAGAGTTATAGGGCATACCGCCGGGGTTTAACTCCATGATGGAGAAGCAGCCCCAGATCTTGTTGTCGGCGCACGCCCTCTTGAACGCCGCGACTTCCGGGCCGTCGAGGCTGCACATGATCTCTGGGTTGATATCCATCGACAGGCCGTGAAGCGCGTATTCGGGAAACACGACCAGGTCCATTCCCGGCTGGTTACGTCGAGCCTTGCCGACGAGATCGACGATCACCTGGGTCTGTTTTGCAAGATCCGCCTTGGTAACGGTGACCGGCAGCTGCAGCTGTACCAAGCCGATGCCGATGCCGTTTTCGG
Source organism: Rhizobium sp. LC145 (assembly GCF_001005825.1). GTDB lineage: Bacteria > Pseudomonadota > Alphaproteobacteria > Rhizobiales > Rhizobiaceae > Neorhizobium. The sequence goes on along the minus strand of NZ_LBHV01000002.1, from coordinate 680,886 downwards.
ATTTGTTGAGACCGCCAAGTCCGTTCATCTGATGGCTCCTATAATTTCGTTAGCGACAGGGCGCCGGGCGCGCCGATAAGTGGGCGGTTCGGCGACGAGGTCATGATCAGGATGATGAGGGTGAGCACGTAGGGTGCAGCATAAAAAAGGTAGTAGCCCTGGGTGACGCCGACCGACTGGAGGGCCGGACCGAGCGCGCCGGCACCGCCGAACAGGAGGGCGGCAAGGAAGCAGCCGACCGGGTTCCAGCGGGCGAAGATCACCAAGGCGATCGCCATCAATCCCTGTCCCGAAGAGATGCCTTCGTTCCACGATCCCGGGTAGTAGAGCGAAAGATAGGCGCCGCCGATCGCCGCCAGCGAGCCGCCGATGGCAGTTGCAACCAGACGCACGAAGTCGGGCTGGATGCCCATTGCCCGGGCCGCATCCGTGCTGTCTCCGACCACGCGCAGGATGAGCCCGATCCGAGTGTGCCTGAAAGCCCAGAACAGAACGAGGGCGAGGGCGGCGCCGATGAAGAAGAGCACGTTTATGTTGAGCGCCGCCTCAACCTGCGGCGTATCCGACCATGCCCCGAGCGGGATCGACGGCAGCTTGGGCGCAATCGGCTGGATAAATGGCTTGCCAAGAAAGAAGGCGAGCCCGAGGCCGAACTGCATCATGGCGATGCCGATCGCGATATCGTTGACCTTCGGAAACTTGCAAATCCAGCCGTGGACGATGCCGAAGATCGAGCCGACGAACATGGCAGCGAGAACGCCGAGCCAAGTCGACCCGGTCGTGGCGGCCACGGCGTAGGCGGTCATCGCGCCGAGAACGAGCGTGCCTTCCAGGCCGAGATTGATGCGGCCGGAGCGCTCAGTGATCGTTTCACCGAGGCTGACGAAGATGAACGGCGTGGAAACCCGGATGGCGCCGCCGATGATCGCGAGCGGCACGCCCCAAAGGCCGAGACCGGTGTCCTCCATCGGTCAGCTCCTTTTCCATAGATCGGGGTTGAAGACCTTGAACCGGTCGTAGAAGGTTTCGCAAAGCAGGATGACTACGAACAGCGTGCCCTGCAGAACCATTACGGTTGCATCCGGCAGTCCAAGCCGTCTCTGGATGAGCCCGCCGGAGGCCTCGAGACCACCGAGCAGGACCGCCACCGGGATTATCGCAAGCGGGTTGTGCCGGGCGAGGAAGGCGACGAGGATGCCGGTATAGCCGTAGCCGGTCACGATCGAGGCGTTTGCGCTACCCTGAACGGCGGCCACTTCGATCATGCCTGCAAGCCCTGCGAAGCTGCCGGCAATCGCCGTGAAACCAACGATCAGCCTGCCGACGGGCAGGCCTTGGATCTGCGCCGCGCGGACGTTGCCGCCGGCGATGCGCGCTGCGAAGCCGAAGCTTGTCAGTTCGATCAGCACCCAGGACAGGATGCAGGCACCGATCCCGATAAGGAGGCCCCAATGCAACGTCATGCCCGGGATGTCGCCCATCATGTATTCCGCGGGAAGCGGGCTGGTGGAGGGCTTGTTGAGGCTTGCCGGATCACGCAGCGGTCCTTCGACGAGCTGGTTCATCAGTGCGATGGCGAGATAGGCGAGCAGCAGCGAGGAAATCGTCTCGTTGACGCCGCGGTAGTGGCGCAGGAACCCGGCCAGGCCGACCCAGAGGCCCCCGACCAGCATGCCGGCTATCGCCATGGCAAGAAGCGCCAGCATCGGCGACACTGTTCCGACCAGTGGAAGGGCCGTCGCCGCGGCGGCAACGCCGCCCAGCACGACCGCGCCCTCGCCTCCGATGACGATGAGGCCGAGACGTGCAGGAAGCGCTACGCAAAGCGCGGTCAGGAGAAGAGGGGCGGCACGCGACAAGCTGTTCTGGATCGAGAACCAGCTGCCGAAGGCGCCCGTGTACATGACCTGGAATAGCTGCACCGGCGACTTGCCGATCGCCAGGATGAACAGCGAGAACAGTGCCAGCCCGACGAGAACCGCACCAAGGCTGATCACGACCGGCTCAGCCCGCCGTGCCGTCCATTCCAGGAACGGACGGAAAGGCGAAGGCCGGATGGCGATCGGCAAGACGGCGTTTTCAGCCTCGACCGTCATGGAAGGTTCCTTTCCGGTCAAGAAGTCGAACCGACGACGCCTTCCACGAGATATGCCATGCTTTCCAGCTCGATCGCATCTTCGGCGAACGCTTGGCTCGCGCCGACAACCTCGTTGCCCTTGTTGTCCTTGAGGGGACCTTGGAAGACTGAGAACTTGCCGGTCATGATCTCGGTGAACGTCGTTTCGAACTGCTTGCGGGCAGGCTCCGTCACGGCCGTGCCAAGCGGGCTCATCTTGACGAAGCCGTCCTTCAGCCCGCCGCGGACGAAATTGCCGAGCTTTTCGCCGTTCTGCGCCGACTTGACGAAGTTGCTGTAGACGTTGCCCCAGGCCCATTCGGCGCCGGTGAGGTATTTTTCCGGTGCGAGAGGGCTCTGGTTGGCGTGGTAGCCGCAAACGAAGGCGCCGCGACCGGCCGCAGTTTCCACAACCACTTTGGGGCTGTCGACGTGGCAGGTAATGACGTCAGCGCCTTGATCCACCAGCGCGTTTGTCGCCTCGGCCTCCTTGACGGCCAGCGACCATTCGCCGGTGAATATGACTTGGCAGGTGATGGAGGGATCAACCGAGCGCGCGCCGAGAAGGAAGGCGTTGACGTTCTGAAGCACCTGCGGGATCGGCTTTGCCGCGACGAAGCCGATCTTTTTGGTCTTCGAAGCGTGGCCGGCGGCGACGCCGTTCAGGAACTGCCCCTGGTGGATATAGCCGAAATAGGATCCGGTGTTGGCCGGATGCTTTCCCTCCTGCCACAAACCGCCGCAATGGCGAAACAGCGTATCTGGGTTCTTTGCAGCCGTTGCCAGCACATGGGGATCGAAATAGCCGAACGAAGTCGGGAACAGCAGCGCCGCGCCGTCGAGGTTGATCATCGACTCCATCGACTTCTGCACATCGACGGTTTCGGCGACATTCTCTTCCTCGATCACAGTGACGCCTGGCAGCGCCTTAACCACCGCGGCGCCCTCGGCGTGCGCCTGATTGTAACCGTAGTCGTCCTTGGGGCCGACATAGATGAACCCGACCGCCAGCTCGGCCTGCGCCAGCGCTGAAGACGCCATGAAGCCGGGCACGGCACTTGCTGCGAAGCCCATAGCTGAAGCTCGAAGGAAATTTCGGCGGTTCATGGAAGGGAAATGGGTCATCGTCATGCTCCCGCGGCGCTTGGCCTTTAGTTGTTGGATAGCGATTTTGAAGCAAACCTTGTGCCAGTCGCTAGAGCATTGATTCTCTGGATGTTTCTCTGCGAGCGTACTCGTGACAGATGAAAGTGTATGCAGTTTTGTATGTAGCGACTATTTTTCAGTCATCGCCTGTTCTATTGGTTCTCCTGTCACTGGACCGAGCATGGAGGCTTCCACAAACTCAGGAGGCCTCTTCAGTCGGTTCATTAATTTGCGGTATGACCTCATGCATCTGCATACACTGTGCAGGCGGTAGCTCTGGAATCATCATGACGCAGCAAAAGCGAAGGAAGGTCATCCGCGCGGGAACAACGGTGGAGCAGATGGTGCGAGCCATTGCCGACATGATCGTGACCGGGGCGATGTTGCCTGGCGAGAAACTGGACGAGGTTTCGCTCGCCGCTCGATTCGACGTTTCACGAACACCTGTCAGGGAAGCGTTGCGCGAACTCGGGGCAATGGGACTGGTGGGCCGGGAGCCAAATCGCAGCGCGATCGTGACGAACGTGACGGATACCCAGCTTCACAGCATGTTCGAAGCGATGGCGGAACTTGAAGGCATTTGTGCCAGACTATCGGCGGCACGCATGACTGTGGACGAGCGGCGTGCCCTGAGTGTCGAACACCGGGCCTCTTTGCGGCTCGTAGATCGCGGTTTGCTGGAACACTATTCCGCGCACAACACCGAGTTCCACAGCCGGATTTACCGTGGAGCGCATAACGAGCACCTTCTGGAGCTAGCCACGCAGACAAGGGCACGGCTCGCGCCGTTTCGCCGGGCACAGTTTCGGCTCACGGGCAGACTTTCCAAATCCTACGAGGAGCACGACAGAATCGTTAATGCTATTTTGCGGGGTCATCCTGAAGAGGCCGGTCAGGCAGCTTACGATCACGTGTCGATCGTGAGCGATGCGAGTGCCATTTTCGCTGCGCCTGCGCAATCCTACCAGTGACTCAACAAGTAGACCAAAAAGGGAAATAACAAAATCGTAGGTTCAGATCCGTTCAAGAGCGAGATGATGTCCTGCTCAGATGCACACTGGCTTTGGCATCCGAGTAGGTAGGCTCAGTCGGGCTTCCTGCCTGGAAAACGAAGCTCGACGTCGCCGCCGTGAACGGTCTGACGGAGGAATTGGAACCCAAGGCGATCATAAAGTTGCGCATGCGCGCCACGCCACGGGCAACTTCCGGCATTACCTAAAAATGATCTATAGGCGGATCAAAATATAAACTGATGATCCCTATTCATATCTTCCTCTTGATGTCGTTAAAGAACGAAGATACATTAACGTATCATTTGATAAACGGAGATATGTATAGGTATCATATGGGGTCGGAATCGGATGCTTTGGTGGAGATCGGTCGTCTCTTGAAGGGCACGCGGAAGCGCCTAGCTCTCACTCAAGAACAGGTCGCGGACATGGCTGGCATATCGCGTCCAAGGTATCGCGACATCGAAGTCGGGAGCAGCGCTGCCCGCACGACAAACCTGATCAATATTGCGCGGGCGCTCGGGCTCGAACTGATGCTCATCCCGCAGGCGATGGTACCGGCGGTCGATGCTCTGCTGCGACCGCACGATGAGGACGACGATCTTCCTGCCTTCGTCGCCAACCCTGATGGCGGCGCAAATGCCTGAGCAGTATCTCGATCCGAAATCCATCTCGTCGCTTGAGGTCCTACTCAACGACCTGAAGATCGGCACGATTGTCAGAACGCCAGGCGACTTCACTGCGTTCAGCTTCGGTGATAGCTACCGCGCAACGGGTGGCTTTCCTGTGCTGAGCTTGTCCTTCCGCGCGGCCACCGGAGGTTTGCGCAAAGACCCCAAGCCTGTTGCCAGAGCCTTGCCCGCGTTTTTTGCCAATCTTCTTCCGGAGGACAAGCTGCGCGAGGCGATGGAGAAGCACCACGCCGGTAGCGTTCGCCCCGGGAATGATTTCGATCTACTCATCGCGCTCGGGTCGGATCTGCCGGGTGCTGTCCGCATCGTGCCAAGTGGAGGGACGGTTTCTCGTCTCGACGATCCGTTGCATCTTAAACCGAAAGCCCGGTTTTCGCTCGCCGGCGTGCAGATGAAGCTTTCTGTTATCAAGAATACAGGAAAGGGTGGCGGCCTTACACTGCCACTGGGGGATGAGCAGGGCTCCTATATTGCCAAGTTTCCGTCGACATCCTTTCCCGGTGTCTCGGAAAACGAATATGCCAATCTTGCTCTGGCGGAAGCGATCGGCATGGACGTGCCAGAACGCGAGCTTCTCGAACAATCGGAGTTCGAGGGCATACCTGAGGAGTTCGAGACGCTGTCGGATGGAAAAGTCCTGCTCGTCAAACGCTTCGATCGCGGCGCTGGCAGCGAGCGTATCCATATCGAGGATTTCGCTCAGGTGTTCGGCATCTATCCTTCGCGCAAGTACGAAGGTGCAGCCTATAACGATATTGCCGCTGCTCTCGGCATCGCAGTATCGTCTACGGCCGCGATTGAATTCGTTCGTCGCCTGGCTTTGGCGGCCATGACCGGCAATGGGGACATGCACCTCAAGAACTGGTCGCTGATCTACCGCGGTGTAGGGGACAAGCCGGCACTCGCGCCCGTCTATGATGTACTCTCGACCATTCCCTATATCCCGGCAGATGTCATGGCGCTGTCGCTCGCCGGCGAGCGCTCCTTCAAGGCAATGAACGCGCAGCGATGGAAAACCTTCGCCAATCGGGCGCGTCTGCCGGAAGCTGCCGTTCTCAAAGCAGTGACCGAAACAGTCGAGCGCGTGAACCAGATCTGGTGGTCGTTGCCAGAGCGCGAGGTCGTTCCAGCAAAGGTGCTCGAGCGGATCGACACGCATATAAAGGCGATGACGCCGATCCTGGGCACGTGCGCGGTCTAGCTTGTCGTCATGTCGTAGGTCTGGAACTGGATGGCATACCTTTAAGCTTATCCTTTCACGATCAGGAAAAAGGAAGGTATCGGACAGCCAGTGGTTTTGGCCGTTTGGTTCACAGGTAAAGACCCTGACGCGGCAGCAGAGAAATCAGCGGTCCCCGTCCATCTCCGCAAGTTTGCGAACTCGCCGCCGGAAGTCCTCGTCGGTCGAGAATTCCGCCGCGAGATACGCCGCGACCAGGTCTTTTGCCAGCCAAGCGCCGACAATCTGGGCACCGATGCACATGACGTTAACATCGTCATGCTCCACCGATTGATGTGCCGAGTGCACGTCGTGGCATACCGCGGCTCGAATCCCTTTGACCTTGTTGGCTGCTATCGACGCGCCGACGCCGGTGCCGCACACCAGCAGACCACGCTCGGCTGCGCCGGCCATGATCGAGGACGTGACGTTCTTTGCCACGTCAGGAAAATCGACCGGGTTGGGATCATAGGAGCCGACATCGGTGACCTCGTGCCCGAGTGACTTGATGTGGTCGATAATGGTGGATTTGAGCGGGAAGCCGGCGTGATCGGAGCCGATGACGATGCGCATTTCGTTCCTCCAGAGTTACTGAGCAATGAGACGGGGCAGCCACAGCGTGAAATCCTTCGCAAAGGTAAGGATAGCAAGTGTGGCAAGGAGCGGGACATAGAAGGGCAGGAGGGCACGCAGCAGCGCCCGAACCGAAACCTTGGCGATGTCGGATACGAGAAACAGCGAGAGCCCCATCGGCGGCGTCAAAAGACCCATCATCAGATTGAAGATCGTGACGATGCCGAGTTGCACCGGGTCGACTCCGGCCATCACGAGCGGTGGCGCGATGATCGGCACCAGCAAGAGGGTCGCAGTCGTGGAGTCCAGGAACATGCCGGCAACAAAGAAGATGAGGTTGGCAATGATCAGCAGCATCAGCGGGTCTTTTGAAAGGCCCAGCAGAACCGATGCGAACGTCTGCGGCACCTGTTCCACTGCCAGGATCCAGCCGAAGAGGGCTGCCGCGGCCACAATAATGAGGATCGCACTGGAGCTTCGCGCTGTCAGAACTGCGGAGTTCCAAAGATGCGCAACGGTCAGTTCGCGGTAGAACGCGCCACTGATGAATATGACATAGACAGCCGTGATCGCAGCCGCCTCCGTCGGCGTGAAGGCGCCGGCGGTCATGCCGCCGACCATGAATACCGGTGCGATAATTGCAGGTAGGGCAGGCAGGAGCGTTTCGACGATTTCACGTCCTGTCGGCCAGCGTTCCGCGCGTGGATGGCGGTGCCGCATGGCGACGATCAGAACAGTCAGCATTAGCAGGATCGTACATGCGATAGCCGGCATGATGCCCGCGATCAGCAATTGCACGATCGAAACACTCGTCACCGAGCCGTAGACGATCAGCGGGATGGAAGGCGGGAAGATCGGTCCAAGGGTTGCGGAGGCGGCCGTTACCGCGCCGGCGAAGGCGGGATCGAAGCCTCGCTTCTTCATTGCGTCGATCTCGATGCGACCAAGTCCACCGATATCCGCCAGTGCAGCCCCCGACATCCCGGAAAAGATCAGGCTTCCAAAGACGTTTACCTGCGCCAGGCCGCCGGGAACACGACCGACGAGGGTGTAGGCAAAGCGAAAAATGCGGTCGGTAATCCCGGAGAGGTTCATCAGATTGCCGACGAAGATGAAGAGCGGGACGGCGACGAGGGGAAACGAATCCAGGGCGTAGGTAATGCGTTGGGCCAGCAACCCGAGAGGCAGTCCTTCGATCAGCACATAGGCGATCGATGGCAGCAGAATGGCATAGACGACCGGAAACCCGAGAATGAATAAACCGAGGAAAGCGATGACCACAAGGAATCCCATGATCGCACCTCACACAGCGATATTTGTGTCCGCCTGCGGCGGTTTGCGCAGGTGGATCAGGTGGACCAGGACGGCGCCGGCGAATCCGAAGGCCGTGGCGCCTAGGAACAGCCAGAAGGGAATGCCGAGCGTCGGCGTGGCGTTCGCCAGGTTTTTGGAAATGTTGGAAACCGTGACCCAGGCCAGGAATCCCGTGATGGCGATCGCGCTGATGGAGATGCTGATATCGACGATCCGGCGCAGGCGGACGGGAAGCGCAGCCTTGATTTCGCCCATGACGATATTCTCGCCCTTCAGCACGACGAGGGGATATGAGCAGAAGACCAGACAGATCAGCAGGAATCGTGTCAGTTCCTCTGCGCCTATGAAGGGTAGCGTGAAGACGCCACGCATGACGACCTGAGCGGTCGGTACGAGAACCAGTCCGGCAGTCAGCAGGGCGACGACGGCGGTCAGGACGCGTTCGGCTAGACGCATCTGGCAAACTCCATGAAAGCGGTAAGGCGAATTGAGGGGCAGCGCACGGCCACCCCTCGATGCAGATTTACTTGACGGCTTCGATCTGGCCGAGCAGCTGTTCGAAGTCTGGAAAATCCTGCTTTATCTGGGCGCTCACTTTTTCACGAAAAGCGGCCACGTCCAGACCGTCTGCCTTCGTGATGACGGTCATTCCGCGCCCTTTCAGATCTTCGACGAGCTTGGCCTCGGACTCCGTCGCCATCTGAAGCGACTTGTCAGCTTCTTCATCCAGCACCTTAGTGATCGAGGCGCGCTGCTCGTCGGTGAGGCCCTGCCAGACCTCCTCGTTCACGAACACCGCAAGGACCGCACGCATGTGCCCGGTCATGGCCAGGTGCGACTGGACCTCGTTGAGATTGTTCGATGCGATCATCGTCAGCGGATTCTCCTGCCCGACCACGACGCCTGTCATCAGGGCTGTCGGAAGTTCCGCGACCTCGACTGGCGTCGGAATGGCGCCAAACCCCTTGACCATCGAAACCCAGAGCTCCAGCGGTACGGCGCGGAACGGCTTGCCGGCCAGATCCGCCGGTGTCTTCACCGGAAAGTTCGATGAAATGTGCCGATCACCACGGTAGATGCGGCCGATGATGCGCACGCCTTGGGCGACGAGCTTCTCATTGATCGCCTGGAGCGCTGGCGACGATTCTGGATCAGTGGCGGCAAGCGCGTGTGCTCCGTCACGATAGATGAACGGCGCGTTGAAGACGGCGACTTCCGGTACAAGCTTGCCGAGGGATGCGAAATCGTGATGGCCCATGGAGATCGATCCCATTCGAACGCCATCGACCATCTCGGCGACGCCGCCAAGCTGACTTGCAGGATAGACGGTGACGGTCACCTCGCCATTGGTGGCCGTTTTGATACCATCCGCAGCCTGTGCCGCGAAGACCGTCTGGATATCTCCCTCCGCACCGACATGGGCGTAACGCAGTTCGGCAGCCCCAACCTGGGTACCGGCAAGCGAAGCAGTTATGGCGAGGGCGGCCACCGCCCCCTTGATAGAGATGTTCAGCATTTCCTTCTCCTCCCTTGTAATCGAGCAGGCCTGCGTCACTCCTCCTTCGGCAGGTCTTTTTTCGTGAATGCCGCGATGTAGCTCTTTCGTCGAAGCTCATCGCCAATGGCGAAGTGTTGTCGAAGCTTGTCTTCCGCCTGATCCGGATCTCGAGCGAGCACGGAGAGGTACACTTCCCGGTGGGCCTCCACGAGATAGTCCAGGATCCCGGCTGTTTCGCTCGTCTCGAGGCGGCGTTGGACGTGGCTGCGCTTCAGCAGCGTGGCGATCGACTGGTAGATGGTGACGAGCGCAGGGCTGCGACTGGCTTCGACCAATGCCATATGGAAGGCGAAATCGGCAGCGCCCCCTTCATCCACGTCATGGATCGTATCCAGGAGCCGTGTGAGGAGGGAGCCGATCCTCGACAAATCCCCGTCCGTCGCCCGCACGCACGCCAGACGGATGGCCTGACACTCGATGGCAATACGGGCCTGCATGATGTCGTCCATCATGTCGGGCTGCTGGGCGAGACAGAAGGTTAGAAAGTCTCCGATGACGGCCATGTCGGCTTTGCGGACATAGGCGCCCTTGCCATGGCGGATGTCGAGGAAGCCCAGATTTGCAAGCGATCGTAGAGCCTCTCGAAGGACCGGCCTTGAGACTCCCAGCGCCAGTGCCAGCTCGCGCTCGCCTAGAAGGCGATCGCCCTCACGTAGAGCACCGGAGAGAAGCTGCTCGCGAAAGAAGGCGAGCACCTTCTCCGTGCCGGCGAGGTCTGCAGGTGCGTCTACGACAAGTGAGTTCACGTTCAAGTGGCCTCCAGTGGTATTACCACTCAATCACCACTTAAAATCACTGTCAACTCGTTATAGCGGAGATCAGCATCTCGGGAAGGAACAGGCCCGTTTTCGAACTGCGACCAACGAGACCGAGCAGGGTTTCGATGGCGACGGCGGCGCCGCGTGCGCTCATCGCGGCGGCGCCATCTGGATTAGCGAGCTCATACCGGAACCGACCGGACTCTCCACTTTTGCGCTTTCCAGTGATCTCGATGATCACCTCATTGGGAGGTACCTTGCCCTGCTTGCTGGATGCGTCCAACCCTGCTGCGAGGTCGATCCGGACGCGCGCCGCACGGGTGAGGGCGCCACAGCGAGGCCGAAACCACCTCGCTATAGGAAGACGCCCATCCGCTTCAGGCGGATGAGCGCTATCCTGCAGTTAGGCGTTTGGAGGGCGGTCTGCTTGTTGAGGAGCCGATGAAACGATTTGCCAAGCCGTTCAACTCGTCAGTTTAGCCTCGCCACCTGGGGTCGGGGCCACTCGCGCGAGGTGAGGAGATGGCACGTTTTCCTCATCTCGGTTGCTCGACGATGGCCGCTACGATCCGCCGCACGACGGGCAACACGATGATGAGGGTTGGAAAGCCCACCACCCACGACACCAGCCAGGCATTTGGCCAGCGAGAACCAAATTGTGTGATGGCACCGACGGTCATCGCCGTCGATACCGCCGACACCACGGCAGACATCAATATTGAGAGTACGAGTGGCATGACGATCCATCCGTACTTTGGAGAGAGCTTCCGGCGGGCGGGTCGAGATTGGGTGTTCGGCATACTCATTGGCTTCGTGTCGTCCGGCTGGAGGAAATCGATGTCTGTAGTGCGAGCTGACGGATGTATTGGCGCAGCGATCTTGGCTCTCGTCCCAAGGCGGCCCGCAGGGTGAGAGTGTTCCCGCCGAGACCGTACTTCGCGTAGTGCTCGTGAACCTTCGAAAGAAGCTGTAACTGGCTCTCGTCGTATGGGAGTTTCGATGCCGCGACCCACTCTCCGAATGTAGACTCCTCGGCGCTGATTGGCCGGGAGAGCTCTTCTGTCATTATCGCAGCGACCTCGGTCCGGCTGTGCATGCCGGCAGCGAGCTCAAGGGTGGCGTAGGTAAGCGTCGGCCCGGTGAGGGCGATCGCTGCAACCTCCGCGACGTCACGATAGTCTACCCGTGCGATACTGGCGTCTCTTGGGAACGGCTCCGAGAACTGCCCGGTTTGCAGAATGGATTGCCATGCGAATCCGATGTTCTGCATGAGGTTCGCAGGGTGCAGGATGGTGTATTCCAGCCGGGACGAATACAGCGCTTCTTCAACCGGGATCTTGCTCGCGTGGTTTTTCAGGCGTGTGTTGGTCGGCTGGATGACCGACGAGAACACGAACTTCGACACCCCTGCGCGCTGCGCGGCGTCAACCAACGCGACACCCATCGTTGCTTCGTCCGGGGCGAATGCCGGCCCAATGTGAAAAATACCATCCACCCCGGCTACGGCGTTCGCCAGGCTCCTGGAATCCCGAAGATCGCCGATGGCCACGTCCGTTGCACCGGCGGCTTTGGCCGCATCAGCTTGCGCCGGACCGCGGACCAGCGCCCGCACCTTGGCGCCTCGCTTGACGAGCTCCGGGACAACATATCCCGCGAACTTCCCCGTCGCACCCACTGCAAGAACTGTCTGAGCTCCTTTTGTCATCGCATCCGCCTTTCATTGTTGATTGAGGCGCCAAATTAATTATTTCAGTAAGCGAGACAATGCGTAGAAGGTGTGAGTCTTAATCAACGAGTTCGAGATTATGTGATGAGCCGAATAGAAGATCTTGAAACATTCGTCGCGATCATCGAGGCAGGCAGTCTGACTGGCGCTGCGAGAAAGCTGGGCCGGTCCTTGCAGGCCGTCAGCCGATCTCTTGGCGCGCTGGAGCATGACGTGGGCATCGAACTTATCCATCGGACGACACGCCAATGCAGGACGAATGAGGCGGGGCAAGCTTTCTATCAGCGCGTCAAGCCTGCGTTGACGGATATCATCGAGGCACGATTGGAGATTTCCGACCGGCGGCTGGAACCGAGGGGCCTTCTGAAAATTGGAGCCCCGACGCTTTTCGGGCCGGATTTCCTGGTGCCGATCATCGCAGAGTTCATGCGAAGCTATCCGCAGATCGAGGTCGATCTTCAATTGACAGATACGTTTGTCGACCTGGCGGCCGAGGGATTTGATCTGGTCGTGCGCATCGCGCAACTGCCGGACTCCGGTCTTCAAGGAAAGAGGCTGGGAGCTTTGCGCAGAGTGGTGTTCGGGGCGCCCTCCTACCTGAAGGAGCGCGGGATACCGAAGCATCCAGGAGAACTGCGCGACCATTGCTGCGTGGTCCGAACGGTAGACAGGCATCCCGGACAGTGGACCTTCAGGGCAGGCGGCCGGCCACGAAAATTCAGCGTAAGTGGCTCGTTTCGCTGCAACTCGATGGAGGGCATATACAGCGCCGTGCGGTGCGGACTTGGCTTGGGCTACTCTCCGCTCTGGCAAATCAAGCACATGATCGACAACGGTGACGTGCTGACCGTTCTGGAGGATTATGAGCCGGAGCCAGTCCCCATCCATGTGCTTTGGCAAGAGAACAAATATCCGCCGGCTAAGGTACGCGCGTTCGTAGACCTGCTCGCCGAACGACTGTCACTAGAGGGTCTTTGAGGTGGGCGTCGCGATGAGTGGCTGAATCGGCTCTCGAGCGCCGGATATCCGCGATACATGTGTAGATATGTGATTGTGGGAGCACGTGAGCATGTGTGGTCCAGGGCACTTGAGTGCGGCGTGGTCCCAAGCCACCGCTGTCCACAGTCAGCTGATTGCCGGTGGCAAGGCGGGACGCATTTTCATGACGCTCGGCGTGGGGTCGCCAGAGGTGCGCGTCTCCCGGAGGCATGGATCGGGAGAGCCGCGACTTTGCTGCGTGAGTCACCGGCCAGGTTCTCCTTCGTGGCCGGTGAGCCCAAAACACTGTGCTTAGGTCTGAGCCGCGACGATCAGTATCATCGGCCTCTCCATCTCATCAATCAGCGCCGGCTGCTCTTCCAATTGAGCGCTGGTCGGAGACCATTCGTTTAAGTGGCGAATCGAAAACCCTGCGTCAACGAGTGCATTCACTGTCGTGGCAAGCCGGCGGTGATACTTGACGACGCCCTTCGCGAACCAGTCCGTTCGCCGCTCGCCTTCCTCCGCATAGTGATCGACTGGCCAGGTGCGAGTTTCCTGTTGCCGGAGCATCCAACCCGGCGATGCGGAGGCCATGTAAATCGGATGCTCGATTGTGAAGACGAAATGCGACCCGGGAAGGAGGGAGCGATAGATCGTACCTGCAAGCCGGCAGAAGTCTTGCACATAGTGAAATGCGAGTGACGAATAGGCAAGGTCGAATGCCGCGGCTGGCAACGTTAAAGTGTCCAAGTCGGCTCGCTCGTATCGGACTCCGGCATGGGTTGTTTCCGCCCTCGCTTTCGCGAGCATGTTTTCTGACAAGTCGAGGCCGAGGACCGAAGTTGCGCCCTGAGCCGCCGCCCACTGCGCGAACCACCCGAAACCGCAGCCAAGATCGACAATACGTTTTCCGGCGATGTCTGGCAGCAATTCTCTCACGGACGGCCACTCTGGTGCGCCACTCAGCCCATGCACCGAGCGCGGCAGGGTGCTGTAACCTTCGTAGAATTCTGCAATGTCATAGATATTTTGAGCCATGTCTGTCTCCGATTAGGGCCGGCCGACGGAGCGCAGACAAAATAAAAGGCCCCGTCCGTTTCCGGCAGGGCCAAGGAACCGCGCGACGCTCCCCTTAGGAGCGCAACCGAGTTTCCTGCATCCCGCCTCTTGGGATGCAGGCCAGCCGGGCAACAATCAAAGCGGGGCTTTCGCGCATGTGGGCTTTCTATCGGGAAAGTGCTCCAGTTGCAAGCAACCTCGGGAACACGTGAACATTAGGCCCATGGAGTGACACCATGCGCGGCGCGTACCCTCGCCGCTGGCGTAGGGATAGCGGTCGGAGATCGATAGCCGCATGCTTCAATGTCTGCACCGGCGCGGCGGCCCACCTCATCATTGCAATTTTAGGGTTCCGCTACGACGCCGATTTGCGGGTCGGGAATAATACAACAGGGGACGGGCGGGTATCCGTCCCCTGTTCGCGCGAGTTGATCAGGCCCTGGCAAAAACCAGCAAATCCGCGTTGATCAGCTCCGGATGTGTCGCAAAAGGTGCATGCGAGAGGCCAGGATAGGTCTTCAGCGTACCATTCTTCAGCAGCTTGATCGCCTTGTGAGCCGAGTTCTCGATCGGAACGATCTGATCGTCTTCGCCATGCATCAGCAGGACCGGGATGGAAAGGGCCTTGAGGTCCTCGGTGAAATCGGTTTCCGAGAAGGCCTTGATGCTGTCGTACTGCGCCTTGGCGCCGCCCATCATGCCCTGCCGCCACCAGTTCTGGATCTGGCCCTGACTGACATTGGCGCCCTCACGATTGAACCCGAAGAACGGGCCGGACGGGACGTCCAGGAAAAACTGCGCACGGTTGGCAATCAACGCGGCACGGAAGCCGTCGAACACCTCGACCGGAATGCCATCCGGATTGTTTGCGGACCTGGCCATCACGGGCGGCACCGCGCCGATCAATACGGCCTTGGCGATGCGGCCCTTTTCGGCCCGTGCCGCGTAACGGGCCACTTCGCCACCACCCGTAGAATGGCCGATATGGATCGCATTCTTCAGGTCCAAGGCTTGGGCCAGCTCGACCACATCATTGGCGTAGGTGTCCATCTCGTTGCCCGTGTCGGTCTGATCGGAACGTCCATGCCCGCGGCGATCGTGGGCGATAACCCGATAACCCTGTTCGAGGAAGTAGAGCATCTGATTGTCCCAGTCGTCGCTGGATAATGGCCAGCCATGGTGGAACACGATGGGCTGGGCGTCGCGAGGGCCCCAATCCTTGTAGAAGATATTGGTGCCGTCCTGGGTCTTGATGGTAGCCATGATAAGGTCTCCTTGGGTTTGAGCGGTGGTATGCGTTGCATGACAAGAAGGGGAGTTCAGCAGCCCCGTGTTAACGGTGTGCGTCTGGTGTGTTGCGCTGCCTCTCTGATCGATGTTGACAAGATAGGCGCTGTATTTCAGACCGGGCTTGGCAGAAATGACAATAGTCGGGGCAAAATAGACAATGGCAAAAACTGCGAAGCTGGTGGCCGACATCGGTCTGCTGATCTATCCGGGATGTCAGCTGGCAGCGATCTATGGATTGACCGACCTTTTCCGGATCGCGGGGGAGTGGTCGGGGGACGACCCGCGCGCCATCCGCGTCTCGCACTGGAAGGCGGACGACGATCAAGTCACCTGCATCTGGGACAGCCATCCAGGAGCAAACCACAGGCTCACTCACGTCATTGCGCCGCCGAGCATCATCATGCCGGAGCACATGCCCCCCGCACCTCGCGCAGCGTCATGGCTCCTTGATCAGCATTCCGCAGGTGCGACCCTGTGTTCCGTATGCGCGGGAGCTTTCGTCCTGGCGGAAACCGGGCTGATGGATGGTCGCCGCGCCACGACGCACTGGGCCTTTGCACAGCAACTCGCCGCGCGGTTTCCCAAGGTGCAGTTGGCTGATGAGCACATGGTGATCGACGAGGGCGACATCATGACCGCGGGTGGAATTCTCGCCTGGGCAGATCTCGGCCTCACTTTGGTCGATCGCTTGCTCGGCCCGGCCACGATGCTGGCCACCGCACGTTTTCTGCTGACCGAGCCGCCTCGGAACAGCCAGCGTCCCTTCGCCCAGTTTCTACCGCGCCTCGACCATAACGACGATGCGATCCGCAAGTGCCAACACTACATCCATTCGCATGCCACCACGATGCAAGGCGTGACCGACCTTCCGGCCGCAGCCGGAATGACGGGCCGCACGTTCCTGCGCCGGTTCAGTGCAGCGACCGGGTTTACGCCTGTCGAGTACCTGCAGCAGGTCCGCATCGCCAAGGCGCGCGAGGCGCTCGAGAGGACCTTGACCCCGGTGGACCGGATTGCCTGGGAGGTGGGTTATTCCGATCCGGCCGCATTCCGCAGGATCTTTCAGAAGCTGACGGGGCGGCCACCGGCGGCGTATCGCCAGCAGTTTGGCATCGCAGGCAAATAAATCTGCACCTTATGGACGCGCCGGGGTCTCAGCAGGGTCAATATTGCCGATCTATATGTCGAACGCCGCGGAAGGCAGGCATGTCTGTTGCGCTCCCCGCAAGAAGAGCTTTCACGTTGCTCCCGCTCGATTTACAAAATCCTGCTCGTAGCTATTTCGCATTGGTCTCTCGACGCATGAGCGACACGCCGGTGGCCGCTGAGACCGGCTTCTCCAACGGTTTTTACCTAGGCCCAACCGCAGATCGTGCCCGGCTGCTCGGCGGCAGCAAGTCGGACTCGTTTGCTACGCCTCAGCTCCTAGCGATGACAACATGATCGTGTTCGTAAGGAGCGTGTCCGGCCGCAGGCGCGTATCTACCAACTGCTTGTCCAAGGACAATCTGGAAGCATCAATCTCCCAGGATAGCGGCGATCTCTTCTGCTGTCGCCGACAGCGATTTCGTTGTCTGGATCTCCAAGTCGGCCGAGCCCCTGAGCAGCGGTTCGACCTTCAAAATCAGAGCCATCACGTTTTGTCGCTCTTCTTCCGAGTGGCCGTAAGCGCCTGGTCCGCGCTGGGCGAGCCTTTGAAGGATTGTCGGAAGCGGAGCCGACAGCAGGACGATCCGGTCGATCCAAGGAAAGAGCCGTTCCATGTTCGCAGCGCAGCCGCTGACGAACAGCGGTCGTTCACGAGGCGCAGACAGCAACTCGCGCACCTGGTCCTCACGCCAGACCCAGTCTTTGCCCGTGGCTGGTGTTAGGGTGTCCGCCGGATCGACATCGACCCAGTGCGACCACTCCGTCGTGTCGAGGTCAACAGCGTCGAATCCCCTTGCACCGAGTTCGACGAGTTCAATCGAGACATGGAACATGGCCTGATCAGTCGGTCGAGGCAGGTGCGACTGATCACACCTGCCTCCCCAGGCTAACGAATTGGACTGTATCGATCGAAGTCGAGATTGGCCGGGCGCTCCAAATGAGGCCGGCCACCGGTCGTGGCCACGTTTCCGGTCAAGGCGCCGAAGCCGACATCGCGCGCTCGGACGTTTCCAAATCCCTGCAGCAGAACCCCATAGTGAATGCTCGATGCTGCTGCGGAGACATCGAGGACGATTTCGCGCACTGTCCAATCCATGGTCCCGTGAAGAGCGCCGCTCTTGCGCTCGATCATGTTGTCGAATGCCAACACGGCGCCGGCGGCATCATCCACCCGAAGCCAGATCGAACCGACATCGGCGTCCTCTGTTCGGAGGGCGGCGGCGAACCGGACTCGTTTGCCGCGATAGGCGTCAGCGCTGATGCTCTGCATCAGCGTTGCGAAGTCTTCCTCACCAGAACCGATGCTGGCTGACCGGTCGAGACTGCACGCGATCAGCACGGTGCCGGGCTCGGCCGGATCGAGCCCCATACGATAGAGGCCGCGGCCGCTGTTGTCGTTGGCCAGCCAGTTGACGGGAAGCTCCAGCGGCGCCTTATCCTTGCGCGCCACTGTGCCAATCTTGGCCGCCAGGACGTTCCAGTCAGCAACCCCGAACTGTCGGGCCACGATGTCAAGGGCTTCGCTGTGCGACAACTCCACTTTTCGCTCCGACATGGACTGCCGAAGCGCCCTGGCCATAGTCTTAGCGTCGAGAAAACTTTGCATGGTTAGTTCCTCTTGGTGAGGGCGATCTCGGTTTTAAGTGTCAGTGCTCGCATTGCCGACGGATCGCCCGACAAGAAGGTGACGCCGTGGAATCTCGTGCATTCACCATCCCCGGAGGGGCGCGAGCGGCCGGTTGCACGAACCGATTTCAAAATAGGAGCGCACGTCGATTTTTCAGTTGAGATGCAATACTCAGGTTTATGCTGCATCGTCCTTCCTCAGGTGAAGCTGCAAAAGAAGTAACTGTCGCCAAGGCGGCGGCACTGGACGAGATCGCCACCGAAGAGTTTGGTGATGCTGTCCGGCGCGGCGAACTTGCCAGAGGCAGGATCGAAGCCGGCGGCGCCCATGACGACCTGGGTTGGGTCGAAAACGATCGCGGACCAATTGTCCAAAATGCCCTGCGGATCGAAGGCGACACGCAGCGGTGGTCCTGAGTCGGCTATAAATCGGATGCGTCGCTCGGCCCGATGCTGGTCATCGGCTGGATTGCGCTGACCGGATACGGACGAAGCGATGATCGCTTCGTACTGGCTGCGGTTGTCCACCAGCCGCAGCCAGGCGCCAGCAAGAGAGCCTGTCGAGAAGGCAGGCATGCCGAAGGCAAAAGCGCCGAGGCCAAGAAGTGGAGCGACAACGATGTTGGCGATGCGGAGACCGACGGCCCGGCCCGGCCTCCTGGCGAGCCGAATACCTTGAAGCAAGAAGATCGCAGTCCCTACAAGCAGGGTGAGGACCAACGCCGGCAAAGCCACGATCATTACGAAACCGGCGAGCGCTCCCGCCAGGCTTGTGGCAGCGCCAAGGCCAAAACTCGTCGCGAGTAGTACTGAAAAGAACAGCGCTGCTTTGAGTTCGATCGAAGCAGGAGGCCTCCCTCGGAGGCGTTCAGCGTTTGCGCTCATGGCCGATCTCCAGAGCCACGCGAGATCCGCGCCAGATGGGGACTGAACGCTGCGACCACCGACAAGAGAGCAAGCAGCGCGGAGAAGCTGGCGAAAGCTGGAGTGACGCCCCAACGATCGACCATGACGCCAGCGATCAGCGCCATAAGAGGTGTTGCCACCAGCGCTGCGGCTGTTGATGCGCCGATCACGCTGGAACGGATCGAGGCAGGCGCGCGGCGCATGATAATGGTCCGCACCAATGGTGCGAGCGCGCCCGTGGCCAAGCCAAGGATTGCTCCCGCGACGAACAGCGG
This sequence comes from Rhizobium sp. LC145, assembly GCF_001005825.1. GTDB lineage: Bacteria > Pseudomonadota > Alphaproteobacteria > Rhizobiales > Rhizobiaceae > Neorhizobium. Next base: position 661,488 of record NZ_LBHV01000002.1, on the reverse strand, counting down.
CAGACCGGAGCCTGTCACAGCCATGAGGATGAGACCGATGGATGTCCCGGCAAGGCTGGCAAGGACAACCAGGCGGCGATCGAGGTGTGGCCCCCAGCGAGCAAAGCTCAAAGCTGCGACTGCTGCGGCGCAGCCTGCGACGGTGAGGAAGGCACCGAGATTAAGCGCCGTCTTCCCAGCGCTTCCGAACAGGGCGGGCATGACGACGGCATTGAGACCGCCGAAGACGGCGACCACCGCCATCGACAGAATGAGCAGGAGCCGCAATGCCGGATCGTCGATGAGGAAGCGGGCGCCGTCCAGGAAGCCGATTGACTTGCCGTTGCTGGGCCGGGATCGCTTTGGAAACGATAACCAGGCGAGGGTGGCGGCGATCAGGGAGCAGGATGCGGTAATAAATAGGGCGGGCGCGATCCCAAAAAGGCCGATCACGACGCCGGCGATCGGCGGCCCGAGGATTGTGGCGCCGTTTTCAATCAACTCGTCGATGGCCGTCACGCGCTCAAGGGGGATATCGGCGAGCCGCGCGAGTTCGGGATAGCGGCCATCGCTTGCCGCCATGCCAGGTCCGTCGATGAGGGCGCCGAGCGCCGACAGCGCTATGACGATCCCGATCGTTATGTGTCCTGTCAGGAAAAGCAGCGGGATGGTCGCGACACTGGCGGCGCTGACCATGTCGGCAGTTACAACCATGGCGCGCGTACCCAGGCGGTCGATCAGCGGTCCGCCGAACAGCGATCCGAGCGCCAGCGCGCTCATGCTGGCTGCGGCCGCAACGCCCATCCATGTGGCGCTGCCCGTGAGCGACAGGATGAACCACGGCAAGGTCAGGCCGGCTATGGCATTCCCGAAGATCGAGAATGCGCCTGCCGCCATTACGCCAAACAAGGGCAAGCGCCGCCGCAATGTTACGCCCGCATCGTTTTGGGTCATGGCGCGAGAAAGCGTTTGACGAGACGGGCGAGGATATCGTGGTGCGTCCTGGGATCAAACGGGCGGCCAAGGACGACATGGCCGATTGCCCCTTCGGCAATAGCAATCAGCCAGAGCGCGGCCTTCTCGAAATCTAGATCAGGATCGACCGTGCCTTGCCCGACGCCGCGCTCGAGAAGCGCGCAGAAGGCTTCGATCATCAGCACTTCGTGGCCGACGAACATGGCGGCCACCGCAGGGTTTCGGGTGGCTTCGGTTGCGATTTCCAGACTGAGGCGGGCGAAGATCGGATCGCCGGATTGGGTCAGCGAGGCGTCGAGGATGAACATGATGCCATCGATCGCATCGGCGTGCGCCTTTGCCTCCTCGAAGGTCATGGTCATGTCGCGCCGGTCGTATTCGGCAATCGCCTGCACGATCGCGTCCTTGCTCGGGAAATAGTAGAAGAGGTTGCCCGCACTCATGCCGGCAGCCTTGCAAATCTCGGCCGTCGATGTGGCGTGGATACCTTTCTCTGCGAAGCATTGCATCGCCGCCGCCACCACCTCCTGGCGGCGTGCCTCTTGCCGTTCGGGATCGGCTTTGCGCGCCATCTGGGCCCTCGCTCAATTAATAGTTTGACTGATCAGTCTAGAATACATCAGTCCTGAGCACCGTCAACCGGTTTGATGCGTTTTGATGAAGTAGGGAGGAATGCTCGAGCATCATCGCCTTCCTCTTCGGGGAACTATCCCGGCTCGGCGAATTTCCCTGGAAAAGCCAATTGCAAGATACCGGTGAAAGGCGCGAGGAAACGAAGTAGGTTCACCGAAGGCTCGAGTGGATGGCTAGCGTAGCCCCTCCCAAAAATTCGCCGACCGAGTGGTGCTCCCTATCAATGATGCCGTTATGGCACATTGGGTGGACATGTATTCCAGGTCGCCGTGACAGGGCTGGTTCTTTGATGACCGCACATGAAAGCGCCTGTCTAATGGCATCATTCGATGATTTCCGGTAACCATTCCGCGACGGTGGAATGGCGTATTATGAGTTCGCCGCTTATCGGATTCCGGCTCGGCGGCAAAGAAGGCGTTTCCAACTGCTGCGTGACCGAGCTTACAGTCTTTTCTACAATAGCATCAATGGGCTGTCGGAAGGTCGTGAGCGAGTAGTGCGGCCATCGCGCCAAAGCCACGTCGTCAAAGCCGGCAACAGCGACATCCTCCGGTACGCGCAGTCCGGCGCTTTCCCTCAGCGCGTCCATGCCGCCCGCTGCAAGAATGTCATTGGCGAAGAATATAGCATCCGTCTTCTCTCCGCGTGCGATTTCAAGCGCTGCCCGATGACCCGCCTCGTAGCTGTATTCCCCGGCGGCGACGCTGTGGATGAGCCGCATCCCAAGTTCCGCCACCCGTGTCACGAAGGCGTTTTGCCGCTCGAGATTGGTGGAGGTATGGGGCAGGCCCGCGACATAGGATACCCGGTGCCGGCCAAGTGCATGGAAGTGATCGGCAATGGCGCGAGCGCCCTCGACATTGTCACAGCTGACGGAGGTGAGGGGGAGATCGGGAATGGTGCGGTTCACAAGGACGGCGGCCCGTCCATCGGTTGCCCATTGCACCGAAGCGCCGGACAGCACGGTAGCTGAGATGATGATAACCGCATCCACATTGTACTGCCGCAGTGCGACGAGCTGCTCTTCGATATTGGAGCCGCGAGTGATGTTGAACATTAAGCTTTGGAGCCTGACCCGCTGTAGCCCGCGCGAGAGTTTTTCGATCAGTGTCGGATAAAACGGGTTCTGCATTTCGGAAACGACGATGCCGGCGATATTGCTACGCCGAGTTGAGAGCATGGAGGCAATCGCATTCGGCTGGTAGTCGAGTTCGCCGGCCGCCTTGAGAATCCGTTGCCGAAGCTCGGGAGAAATCGAGCTTCCCGGCGTGAAGGCCCGGGATACTGCAGACTGGCTCACACCCATCAGCCGCGCGAGCTCACGCGCCGTCAGCGGTTTGGTTCGAGGCGAGGCTATATTGTCATCGGCATTGTTCATCATCACTCCCTGTCGTGTTCTTGCCGCACGACCCGCAGCAGCATGAGCGGTATATCGCACAGACATGCATCCGTATGCAAATCGTCGCTTGCATACGGATGCAATGTTCCCTAACCTTGCTTCACAAGACGGGTAGAGGAGACGGTCTTGGTCTTGTCTACGCTTGTCTTTGGGAGGAGCTATGAGGGGCGCTTTCAGCCATCTGCGGGTGGTCGATTATTCCGATACATTGGCGGGGCAGTACTGCGCCCGGCTGCTTGCGGATTATGGTGCGGCGGGGATGCTGGGGGGGGGGCCGGAGGGGTCGCCAATCCGACGTTCTGCGCCATTTTCGCGAAGGGGGGGCTCGCTGCCGTTCTTCCACTTCAATTCCGGAAAGAGCTCTTATGTGCTTGATCGCGGCGATCCGGGAGCACGCGGCCGGCTCGACCTGATCCTTGCTGCGGCGGATGTAATCGTCGTTCCTCCAGATGAGGATCCAGACGAAATAAGCCAGAGCAATCCCAATGCAATCGTCGTGCAACCGAGCAGTTTTGGTGGCGACGGCCCACGCGCGGATTGGCAGGGGCCGGAAATCGTCCTTCAGGCTTTGTCAGGGATGATGCACAACAATGGCGCTGCCGATCGGGAGCCGCTGTTTGGGACCGGAAACCGCGCCGGAGTGGCGAGCGGTATCGGCGCTTATATCGGGGCCTTGGTGGCTTTGTATGCCCGTGAGGAGAACGGGCGCGGTCAGGTCGTCCGCATCGACGCGGCTGAGGCCGCCGTATCCATGTGTTTCCCCTACGTGATGCAGTACATCTACAATGGCACGACCAGGCGCCGGACTGAACAGGCTGTGCAGGCGGGGCAGGTCCTTTGCCGTGACGGCTGGGTTTGCATCTGGATCTATAATTTCCGGTGGCACGCCCTGCTGGAAGCGCTTGGCCTGCTTGAACTGGAACACGAAGAGCGCTTTGCCGATCCTGCCAACCGCCGCGCCAACTGGGACGCGCTGTTTTCTATCTTCCAGTCAAGGGTGGCTGAGATGGCAGCCGAGGATCTGGTGGAGATACTCCAGAAGGCGCAAGTCATTGCAGCCAAGGCATATCGGCCGTCCGAGCTGATCAGGAGCCGCCACCTCGTCGAGCGAGGGTATTGGGAAACACTGGATGGCCGGACCATTCTCGGGGCGCCGTTCCGTTTGTCGGCGACGCCGCGCCGGGTATGTGGTCTGGCCCCGCGCCTCGGTGATGCGGGCACCGGCGATGAAGGCAGCGCTCGGTTGCCTTCGGAAAAAGCGCCCCTGTCTGCTTCGGAACTCAAGGGTCGTCCCTTGGAAGGCTTGCGCGTCATTGAGCTGACTACCGCATGGGCAGGCCCGATGGCCGGACGAGTGCTTGCCTATTTTGGCGCCGAGTCGATTCATGTGGAAGCGCCGAACAGGGTCAATTCCTGGCGCCTCAACAAGGACGAGCCCAATCCGATCAACTTCCCTGCACGACAGCCAGGTGAGCGCTGGTACGACCGATCGTTCCTGTTCAACTCTCAAAATGTCAATAAACTCAGCTGTATTCTCAATCTGAAGACTGAAGAAGGCCGGGCGACGCTGCGTCGGTTAGTGTCGGTCGCGGATGTGTTGATCTGCAATTTTCGGCCAGGCACCCTTAAGAAGCTCGGTCTCGACTATGATGCTCTCAGAGCGATAAAGCCGGACATCATCGTCGCCGAACTGCCGGCCTTTGGTACAACGGGGCCGATGTCCGGCTATGCGGCCCTCGGCCCGACCATGGAAATGGCAGCGGGCATGTCGGCGATGATCGGCTATCAGGGCGGCCAGCCTGAGGTGACCGGACCGTCCTACCTGGATCCAATCGGCGGGTTTAACGCTGCTGCAGCGATCCTGACGGCGCTTATCCACCGCCAGAGGAGCGGCGAGGGCCAGTATGTGGAGGTTCCGCAGGTCGAAGCAGCGATGCACCTGATCGGCCCCGAAATCCTGCTTGCCAGTGAGACGGGGCAGGACCCGGCACCCAATGGTAATCGCGTCAGCTTTGCCAGCCCACATGATGCTTTCCCCGCCCGGGGCGACGACCAGTGGATCGTCATTGCGGCGCTTGACGAGGGCCAGTGGCAGACCCTGTGCCGGATCATGGGACGGCCGGAGCTTTCGGCGGATCCGCGTTTTTCCGATCTGGAGCGGCGGCGCGTCAATGAAGATGAACTCACCAGGCTCATTGCTGCCTGGACTGCGGGCGAAGACAAGCATGAACTGGCTGCGCGGCTGCAGGCTGCCGGCGTGGCGGCGGCGCCGGTGCAAACGCCCCGGGATCTAGCGGAAGATCCATATCTCGCCTATCGGGGTTTCTTTACGGAACTCCAGCACCCTGACGCGGGGCGGCACAAGCATCCGGGCCTGCCGATCCATCTCAGCGGCACTCCGGGGGCACAGCTGGCGTCGGCCCCGCCCTTCGGCTGGCATAACCGGCACGTTCTTGAGCACATCATCAAACTTCCGCCGGATCAGATCGCCGCCATCGAGACAAGTGACGCCATGGCGACCGAACCACTACAGGGAGCGTGAGCATGGATCAGCCGACGCAACTTTTCCCATGCTGCTTCGATGTCCGGATCCTCCTCGACGACGCGCCCCGTTACAAGGGAACGATCCATGACGACGCCGTCGCTCGAGCCCGAGGTTACAAGGCGGCCCTCATTCCCGGCGCCTTTGTTTATGGCCACATCAGCAGGGTGGCGATCGACAGCTGGGGTGCCGATTGGGCCGACCGTGGCGCCATCTCGGCGCGTTTTTACAAGCCCGTCTACAATCATGACGAAGTGACGGTTTCAGCCGGACCACTCACCGACGACGGAGTGTTTCAGCGCAGCATGGTCAGCGTCCGTAATGGGGACGGCCAGGAGGTGGCGAGCGGATGGGTCGCGCTGGCTCATGAAGCGGTTTCGCCGCCGGATCCGGCTCGATTGCAATTGCTTCCGACACCGCAAGATCCACCTGCTGTGAGTCCCGGCGAAATCCAGCCGGGCTCACCGCTCAAGAGCCGTGAGCGGGTTCTGTCGGCCGCAGACTTCAAGACCTCGTTGTCGGCATTTGCTGAAACCCACCCGATTTACGACGATATCGGCTTCGTCCATTCCGGGATGCTGATGCGCATGTCCATGGGTGACGCCAATTCAGGCTGGAAATTCCCGGCGGCCGTCGTCCTGGTCGAAGTGGAAACGCAGCATTTTGAGAGAGTTTATCCAGGTCAGTCGATCCGCACGGCCGGCCATGTGGCCGAAACATTCGAACGCAAGGGTAAGCACTACCTGGTCACCGATGAGGTTCTTCTCGCCGACGGTCGACCTGCTGCACGGTTCAGGAGGACGCAGATCTATGGCTGATGAGTTGAGCCGGACAGTAACAGGCCTGGTGGCATCCTATGCAACGACGGTGGGACACGAGGATATCGCCCGTTTCACGGGGCTGAGCGGCGACGACTACGAGGCACACACGGACGCCGGGGCCATGGCCGGGTCCCGGTTCGGCGGCATCATTGCCCACGGTGCGCTTCTGGTGGGCTACATGTCGGCAGCCGGTACCAAGGCGATCCGGGAGGCGCGGTTGCGGGGAAACACCACGGTCCCGGTCTCGCTGGGCTACGATCGGCTGCGCTTCGTAGCGCCAGTCTATCCCGGCGATAGGTTGACCGTCACCTATCGCGTGAGGGGGCTCGATCTCGAGCGGCAGAGGTCTGTTGCCGATATCGAGGTGACCAACCAGTCCGGCACCGTGGTGGCTGTCGCCGAACATCTGATGAAGTGGCTGCAATCATGAAGGCGCTCCCCACGGTATCGCTTGCATACGGATGCAAAGCCTGTATCCTAGGAGCAGACTTAGAGTGTGGCGCTGCGGGAGAGGCCCTGCTCCGAAGTGGGAGGTTTCGAAAGATGAACGCATCTTTGTCGCGCATGCATGCGCCACCGCTGTGGCTGCCATGACGGAGCGCAGACCGACAGAACGGCGGCAGGCTTTCGCGTGGTTCACCGCCGTATCGCTGCGATGGAACGACATCGACATCTTCGGGCATGTCAACAACGCCCGCTATTACGAGTTCTTCGACAGCACCGTGCTTGGTTTCCTCCATCAGAAGGAACTAGGGCTGGGCCGGGATGGCGGGGCAATGGTGGTGGTTGAGAATGGCTGCCGATTTCATCGCGAAATCATCTTTACCGACCGGCTCGAGATGGGCCTGCGAGTAGAGAGTATCGGGACCTCCTCGGTGCGATACAGGCTCGCCGCGTTCCTCAACGGGTCGGATGAGGCGACGGCCGACGGCCATTTCATTCACGTCTTCCTCGATGCCGCCAGCAAGCGCCCCGCGCCATTTCCGGCGTCGCTTCGGGCTCATCTTGAATCGATTATGACCCTACCAGCCTCAGGAGTAGCTCATGGGTAGAGCGTCCGTCATCAAATCCGTCGAGGCGTTCCAGGTCGCCTGGAATGGGGACGATCCGCCGGGACGGCGCAGTGCCATTGTGCGGATCACCACCGAAGAGGGGTTTGTCGGGTATGGCGAAGCTTCGCCGATGTTCGGCGGAGAGCACTCGCTTTGGGTGATACGCGACGCCGCGACCTCGCTGATCGGCGCAGATGTTCTGGATCACGCCGTCATCTACGACCGCCTGCTGCACCGCTATGTCAAGCTCGGTCCGGAAGGCGCCGTAACGGGCGCGCTCGCAGCGCTCGACATCGCGCTTTGGGACATCAAGGGCAAGCTCTTCGGTCTGCCGATATACAAGCTTCTGGGTGGTGCTTGGCGTCAAGAGGTACCATTCTACTCCTCGATCGGGGGCAATGCCAATCGCAGCGTCGACGAAACGGTGCGCGTAGTCGAACGGCGCTGGCGGGCGGAGAAGCCGGCGGCAATCAAGATTCGCTGGGACGGCGACCGCACCCGACAGGACTATGACATCCCGGGTGACATCGCCAAGGCAAAAGCCGTGAGGCAGCTTGTGGGTGAAACGTTCCCGCTCGCCTTCGACGCCAACAATCAATATTCGGTTGGCGGTGCCATCCGGGTCGGACGCGCGCTCGAAGAACTGGGCTATGTCTGGTTCGAGGAGCCGGTACAGCACTATGACGTGAGGGCTATGGGCGAGGTGGCGCAGCGGCTCGACATCACCGTGTCGGCGGCTGAGCAGACCTATACCACGCAGGCATTGGTGGACATCATCAACGCGGGCGTGCGCATGGTCCAACCGGACATCGTCAAGATGGGAGGTATCACCGGGCTCATGCAGTGCGCGGCCATTGCCTATGCACACGGAGTGGAATTGGTGCCTCACCAGACACAGCCGACGATCGGCCACACGGCCAACCTGCATGTGCTTGCGACGATCATGCATCTCACCAAGCCGGCGGAATTTGCCGACCCGGACACACGCATGCATCCGGCTTTCCGCAATCCACCCAAGCCGGTTGACGGCAAGTTCGCGATCCCGATCGGGCCAGGCCTCGGGTTGGAAGTGATAGGTGAGGAACTGGAGGCGCGCCGTGTTGGCTAGGCATTCCACACCATGGAGGGTCAACAGGCATGCCGGAGACTGCACCGCGACATAGGGCGTGACCCGTGATGGCGCAGGCGAGGGGCCGGCGCCGCATACAAGCTGGGAGGAGGAACCCCATGGCTTTGACAAGACGCAATTTCCTGGAACTGGCCGCGGCCACCACGGCACTCTCGGCGGTTGGCATCAGCGCTGCCCGGGCGCAGGATGTCGATACCTTGCGGATGGGCATTGCCGCCAATGGTCCGCGCCACTCAGATCCGAACCTGACGACGCAGGGATCGGACAATTGGGCCACAGAACAGATTTACGAGCAGCTGGTGCGCCCGGAAGATGGTCGTTTCGCGCTCACTCCGGATGAATACCTGCCGACGCTGGCCACCGAATGGACGCAGTCCAATGACGCCAAGGTGTGGACCTTCAAGCTTCGTCAGGGCGTGCAGTTTCATCGCGGCTACGGCGAGATGACCTCGGACGACGTTGTCTTCTCCTTCGAGCGAGCCATGAAGGAAGGAACCAATCGCACCATTTTATCAAACATCGACAGTGTGGTCGCAAACGGTCCCCACGAGGTGGCCATTCATCTCAAGCAGCCGGACGTAAACCTGCTCGGTACTTCGATCTTCAACAACAACACATCCATCGTCTCGAAGAAGGCCTATCACGAAATCGGAGCGGAGAAGTTTGCGACCGATGCGGTGGGAACCGGACCTTATGAACTGGTGAAGTTTGATCCGGAAACCGGAACGAGCCTCAAGCGCCACGAAGGTTACTGGGGCGAAAAGGCGAAAATCGCCAGGGTGGAATGCGTTTACATCGCCGACACCACGGCGCGGACGCTGGCGCTGCTTTCGGGCAATGTCGATATCATCGAGGCGGTGCGGGCGCCCGGATGGATCGATTCCATGCTGCAGCGCGACCCGACTCTCAAGATCGACATGACATCACCGGGCTCGTTCAACACGCTGCATGTGAACCTGACTCGTGCACCCTTCGATAACCTCAAGGTCCGCCAAGCCTTGATGCATGCGATCGATCGGCCCGCTGTGGCCCAGGCGCTTGCACCGATGGGAGGCACGATGGCAGGCCTGCAGCCTGATTTCTTCCCCGCCGGCTTCAAGACGGAGGACCTGCCACCGGAGCTGCAGTATCCCTACGATCCGGAAAAGGCCAAGGCGCTCCTTGCGGAAGCGGGGCATCCCAACGGCATCAGTTTCGACGCGCTTTGTAGCCAGCGCGAGGATTATTCCTCGACCATGCTGATCGTGCAGGAGCAATTGCGTCTTGCCGGCTTCAACATGAACCTGAAGATCATGGACCACACCGCTTACCACGCGGCAAACCGGTCGGATCAGAACACGCTTGCGATGCATTCGTCGAGCTATCCACCCATCCCGACACAGATCTACTTTCAGCAGCTGGCCAAAGCATCCGAGGTCAAGTCGGATGGCTCTGGGGGTGGCAATTACAGCCATTATGGCGCTGTCATGCCCGGTATCGACGACAAGCTCGCAAAGGCCCTGCAGGCGACGGACTACGATACCTACCTTGCGCTTTGCAAGGAGATCGAATTGCAGGTCCTGCGGGACCTTCCCTTGATCGGCCTGTCCTCTCTCGGCTTCACGGCGGTCCGCGCCGCCCGCGTCGATCTCGGCTACCCTGTCCAAAGCGGCTATGCGCGGTGGCGGTTCCATCGCGCGACCAAGACGGCCTAGTGCTTCCTCAACAATCTCGGGATCTTCGCCGAGGCGAGAATCCCCAATTTGGGTGATCCGCATGGCCCGTTACATCCTTCTTAGAATGGCTGACGCAATTCCGACGCTTTGGTTGGTGCTGACACTTGTCTTTATCGCGATGCGAATTCTGCCCGGTGACCCGGCGCTTGCGGCACTCGGGGACGCTGCTCTGCCAGAGCAGCTGGCCGAATTCCGCGAGCGCATGGGTCTGAACGTACCGCTTTGGCAGCAGTATCTGAATTTCCTCGGTGGCGTGTTGACCCTCGATTTCGGACGATCGCTCCTATCCAACACGCCGGTGGTCACCCTGATCGCCCAGAACCTTCCTTACACGATAGAACTTACCGTTGCGGCAATGCTGATGGGAATCATCGCGGGCATTCCACTCGGGGTGCTCGCCGGCACCAACCGAAACAGGATCCCCGATACGGGCGTACGTGTTTTTTCGCTGATCGGCTACGCCATCCCCGATTTCTTCCTGGGGGCAGTCTTGCTGATCACCTTCTCGCTCAATCTTGGATGGTTCCCGATCAACGGCGCCGGCACGGACCTGGCGAGCCGTATCCACCACGTCTTTCTTCCGGCACTCACGCTTGCCTTCGTCAAGGCGGCCTTTCTTGGTCGACTGACCCGCACCAGCCTGCTCGAGGTCCTCGGACGGGATTACGTGCGCACTGCCCGGGCCAAGGGCGCGAGGGAGAGCCGGGTGATATACCGACACGCTCTTCGAAACGCCCTCCTGCCGATCTCGACAGGGCTCGGACTAAGCCTCCTGTCGACGCTTTCCGGATCTGTCGCCATCGAGCTGGTGTTCAACAGGCCGGGCATTGGCCGTTTGCTGATCGATGCCATTGCCCAGCGCGATTATGCCGTGATCCAGGGCGGGGTTCTGGTTTTTGCCGGCTTCGTCGTACTCATCAATCTGCTGATGGACCTAGTCTACGTTGTCGTCGATCCACGTGTGCGGGTGAAGTAAGATGTCGCTCTTTACAGAAGAAACTCTCCGCGTTCCGGCTGTTGAGCCAGGCGTCTTCACCAAGGCCAGGAAGATCCTTTTCGGCCGAGCCGAGACTGTCTTTGCTACCGTCATTATCGTGGTGTTCGTCCTGGTCGCGCTGTTGGCCCCTTGGCTGGCACCCTATGATCCGTTGGCCCAGTCAATCATCAAGATCAACCGCCTGCCCAGCCAGGACAACTGGCTTGGGACTGATCAGTTCGGGCGCGATGTGTTGAGCCGGCTCATCTATGGATCGCGCAATTCACTGCTTTTCGGCTTCATCTCTCCGGTTCTGGCGGCTTTGTTTGGTACGATACTCGGCGTGATCGCCGGATATTTCGGGGGTATCGCCGACCGCCTGATCTCTCGTCTCATCGACCTGCTGCTGGCATTTCCGGAATTGCTGCTTGCGATCTTGATCGCTGCGGTACTGGGCGGTGGCTTCTGGAACATCATTGCGGTGATCACAGTGGCCTTCATTCCAGGCTTTGCGCGCGTGGCCAGAGCCCAGACGCTGTCGATCAAGCAGGAGCCCTATGTCGAAGCGGCAATCGCGGTGGGCGTCCGCACACCGGTCATCATCATCCGGCACGTCATCCCCAACATCATGGCGCCGATCGTCGCGCTGATGACGCTCTGGGTTGCGTCGGCGATCCGCATCGAAGCCTCGCTGAGTTTCCTTGGTATAGGTACCAGAGCCCCCAATCCGAGCTGGGGCAACATCATTCGTGACGGGCTCAACAGCCTTTTCGGCTCGCCGTGGCCAATCATCGGGGCGGGTATCGCCATCACGCTGGTAGTGCTGTCCTTCAACCTGGTCGGTGATGCCATCCGCGATGCACTCGATCCGTCGACGGCACGATAGGAGTAAGGCATGAACGCGATAGGTACGATGGCAGAACGCATTCTTCCCGTTGGCGGACCTGAACCGCTGCTATCAGTGCGTAACCTGAAGACCTCGTTCCTGACCCAGCAGGGCTGGACCGAGATCGTGAAAGGGATCGACTTCGATATCGGGGCTGAAGAAACGCTGGCGGTCGTGGGCGAGTCGGGATCGGGAAAATCGGTGACGGCGCTGTCGATCATGCGTCTGCTCGACCCTGAGATGAGCCGGATCGAGGGATCCGTCAAGCTCGCCGGCCAGGATCTGCTGAAGCTCTCTCCGGCCGCCATGCGCAAGATCCGGGGCCGACAGATCGGGATGATTTTCCAGGAGGCGATGACAAGCCTCAATCCGCTCCAGACGGTCGGTCAGCAGATTGCCGAAGTGCTGACCATCCATGGTACGCATTCAGGGCAGGCAGCGATGAAGGAGGCCGGGCGCCTGCTTGAGCGCGTGCGCATACCCGCTGCGTCCTCACGTCTCAAAGACTATCCCCACGCCCTGTCAGGCGGCATGCGGCAACGCGTGATGATTGCCATGGCGCTCGCCTGCAAGCCTAATCTTCTGATTGCCGACGAGCCGACTACCGCGCTCGACGTGACGATCCAGGCTCAAATTCTGCAGTTGATCAAGCAATTGCAGAAGGAGGAGGGCATGGGGGTTCTGTTCATCACCCATGATATGGGGGTGGTCGCGGAGATTGCTGATCGTACCGTGGTGATGTTGCAGGGCAGCGCGGTCGAATCCGACAGCACCGAGGTGATATTCGAAGCACCCCAGAACCCCTACACCCGCGCGCTGATTGCCGCTGTGCCGCGACTGGGGCAGGGCAGCGAAAGGGGGCCGCAGCATTTTCCGGTGCTCGACCGTGCCACGGGCATGGTCGTCGCCGGCCGCGAACGACCGGACACTGTGCGCAAGACAGACCCGGTGCTGCGGGTCAACGAACTCGTCAAGCGGTTTGATATTGCTGGCGGGTTGTTTTCCGGTCCCACGGGTCGTGTGCATGCCGTGGAGAAGGTGAGCTTCGATCTTAGAGCCGGCGAGACGCTGTCGCTGGTGGGAGAATCTGGGTGCGGCAAGTCAACGACGGGGCGTGCCATCATGCGGCTGGTCGAGCCCGACAGTGGTGAAATCAGTATAGATGGCACCGACATCAGAGTGCTTGACAGACATCGCATGCGTGACATGCGGCGGCATATCCAGATGATATTCCAGGACCCGTATGCCAGTCTCAATCCGCGCATGCAGGTGGGCGATGCTATCGCTGAGCCCTTCCTCACTCACAGGTTTGGCACCAGGGCACAGGCCCGTGACAAAGCCATGGACCTCCTCGAAAAGGTAGGACTGGCCACCGAGATGGCCAGTCGCTATCCGTCGCAATTCTCCGGCGGGCAGAGGCAGCGCATCTGCATTGCCAGGGCCCTTTCCCTGGAACCGAAAGTGATCGTCGCAGATGAAAGCGTGTCGGCACTCGACGTCTCGATCAAGGCCCAGGTGGTCAATCTTATGATGGATTTGCAGGAGCAGTTCGGACTGTCTTACCTGTTTATCTCTCACGATATGGCAGTCGTTGAGCGGATCAGCCACCAAGTCGCGGTAATGTATCTGGGTGAGATCGTAGAGAAGGGGCCGGTCGCAGCCGTCTTCGGTAATCCGCAGCACCCCTATACCCGGCGCCTGATGGCTGCCGTTCCTGTGCCCGACCCGGCACGCCGGAAGCAATTGCGGCCGGTTAACAACGACGAGGTCAGAAGCCCGATCCGGCCCGTCGACTATAAGCCGCCGGTGAGAACATACCGGCAAGTTTCGCCTGGTCACATTGTCCAGCTTTGGGGCGACGACTGGAAGATCTAGGAAGCCCTGCTTCGGCAGCGAGGGTAAAGACACAGCTTTGACGCCGGGCCGTAGAAGGTGCGGTTTGAAAGGACAGTCACATGACGTATCAGGCTTTGGTAACCACGCGTGGAGAAGACGGAAGCTTATCCTCAAGGGTCGAAACCTTGAATGAGGATCGTCTTCCCGAGGGCGATGTGACTGTTGACGTGGAATGGGCAGGGCTCAACTACAAGGACGGGCTTTGCCTCGCAGGTGGCGGGGGGCTCGTGCGGAACTACCCCCATGTGGCGGGGATCGACTTCTCCGGCACTGTGCGCGACAGTCTCGACCACCGCTACAAACCTGGCGACCGGGTGGTGCTGACAGGGTGGCGCGTGGGGGAAACCCATTGGGGTGGTTACAGTCAACGAACCCGGGTCAAGGCGGATTGGCTCGTGCCCCTACCGAACCGGCTTTCAACGCGGGATGCGATGACCGTTGGAACGGCAGGGCTGACCGCCATGCTGGCGATCGGCCGGTTGGAAACACTCGGATTAAACACCGAGGGCGGCGAAGTGCTGGTGACAGGAGCGGCCGGCGGAGTGGGGTCCATTGCCATAGCACTTCTCGCCCGTTTCGGTTATGAGGGCGTGGCGCTCTCCGGTCGGCCGGAGCATTCGGAGACTCTGAAGAAACTCGGCGCCACAGCAATCTTGGCGCGAGAGGAGTTTCTCGCTCAGTCGGATAAACCGCTGGAATCGGCGCGTTGGGCAGCCGTGATCGACAATGTTGGCGGCAAAATCCTCGGCAAGGCACTCAGGCAGGTGAAATACGGCGGTGCCATCGCCGCCGTCGGCAATGCAGCGGGCATCGATATCGAGACGAATGTCTTGCCCTTCATCCTGCGCGGGGTGACGTTGAGCGGTATCGACAGCGTCATGCAGCCGTATGCTGCGCGGATTGCCGCCTGGGATCGCATCGCCAAGAACTTCGATCTTGCCGCCTATGGCGGACTTGTGGAGGAAGTCGGCCTTGCCGATCTGCCCGAAGCGGCAAACCGCATTCTCGCAGGACAGGTGCGGGGTCGGGTCATCGTTCCGTTGGTGTAAGGCAAAGGCGCAACCGACGACTCGAGTCTTCCTCTGCAAGTTCCCATCCAGGCCCGCATATCCGCTGGGCATAAAGGACACCCATGGCCATTACCTATCTGAAGCGCGGCAAGCCCGATACGCTGCGCATCGAAGAGAACACCCAGGTACGCTCAGTTGTCGAAGGCATCCTCAGCGATATTGAGATGCGCGGCGATGCTGCGATACGCGAATTGTCGGCCAAATTCGACAAGTATATGCCGGTGTCGTTCCGCCTAAGTGACGGAGACATCGATGCCCTGATGAACAGGGTGTCGCCCCGGGATATGGCAGACATCAAGTTCGCGCAGGCGCAAGTTCGCAACTTCGCACAGGCTCAGCGCAATTCCATAAAGGATATAGAGGTCGAGACGCTGCCAGGGGTGGTCCTTGGCCACCGGAACATACCGGTTCGCTCGGTGGGCTGTTATATTCCCGGCGGCAAGTTCCCGATGGTCGCGTCGGCACATATGTCGGTGGTGACTGCCGCCGTCGCCGGAGTATCCCGTATCGTGGCAGCTACGCCGCCATTCAGGGGAGAGCCGAACCCGGCAGTCATCGCAGCAATGAAGCTCGGCGGTGCGCATGAGATCTATGTCATGGGAGGGGTCCAGGCCGTCGGGGCGATGGCGATCGGCACCGCTTCGATCAGCCCGGTCGACATGCTTGTCGGTCCAGGCAATGCATTCGTTGCCGAAGCGAAACGCCAGCTTTACGGCCGCGTCGGCATAGATCTATTTGCCGGCCCAACCGAGACCATGGTCATCGCCGACGACACGGTCGATGCGGAAATCTGCGCTACGGATTTGCTGGGGCAGGCCGAGCACGGCTACAACTCTCCCGCGGTCCTGTTGACCAATAGCAGGACCCTAGCAGATGCGACGCTGAGAGAAATCGACCGCCTTCTCGCCATCCTGCCGACTGCGGAGACCGCGCGGCCCAGTTGGGAGAATTACGGGGAAGTGATCGTCTGCGATACGCATGAAGAAATGCTCGACGTTGCTAATGAAATTGCAAGCGAACATGTTCAAGTCATGACCGATCGAGACGACTGGTATTTGGAGAACATGCACAGTTATGGGGCCCTGTTTCTCGGCGCACGCACCAATGTCGCCAATGGAGACAAGGTCATCGGCACGAACCACACACTGCCTACCAAGAAAGCCGGTCGCTACACCGGTGGTCTGTGGGTCGGCAAATTCCTCAAAACCCACAGTTACCAGAAGGTGCTTACGGACGAAGCGGCCACAATGATTGGCTCCTATGGTTCGCGCCTTTGCCTCCTCGAGGGATTTGTAGGCCATGCCGAGCAGTGCAACCTGAGGGTGAGGCGCTTCGGCGGTCGATCCCTCGGCTATGGACAGGCCGCCGACTGAATTGAAGCGGGGACGGGCACATGCGGATGATTAACAACAATCCAGGCGGATGAGGATGCCCGGGGGATGGAGGCTGGGCGTAAAAGACATGGCGGCAATCGCCCTGGATACGCTCAAGCCTATAGCAAGCACAGAATCCTCGCAGCATGGCCGCGACCAAGCCCATCATCGCCAAAATGGTCGGCATCAGTAACGATCGCCATCCCGCATTGATCGTACGAGATCGGTGGCACTTTGGGACTGCGGCGACATCGCTGCCGTCAGCGATTGAAGCAGAGCGGCATCGATCGGCCTGCGCGGCCTGGCCACGGCAGTGAGCCGCGCAACCAGCTTCCCGCGGCGGGTAATATCGATCGAAACGCCGGCCTCGACACGGTCGACCAACTCACTCAGATGGGCTTTGGCATCCGCCAGATTGATCGTGGCCATGCTGTGCTCCTGACCATATAGATGGACATATAGCCGGTTGGTCTTCCGAATTCCAGCGGCTATCCTTCGCCGTTCCTCATCGAAAAGGCGCGACGAACGATGCCGTGGCGCTGGAGCTTGTCGTAGAAGGTCTTGCGGGGAATGCCGAGCGCGGCGATCGTTTCCTGGACGTTGCCGCCATGGGCCGACAGCGTGTCGCGGATGATTTCTGCCTCGAGCCGCTCCAGCCTTTCAGGAAGGGTGCCGGAGGCCGCCTCAGGCGTGGCTGCATTCGGCGAGACGGCGGCTGGGGCCATCCCCAGCACGGCTCGCTCGGCGAAATGGGAAAGTTCCCGGACATTGCCCGGCCAGTCGTGCTCCCGCAGGTGACGGAATATTTCGGGGGAGATGGCCGGAGTGTCTCTTTGGAAGCGCCGTGCCGCCCGCTCTGCAAAATAGGTGTACAACAGCGGGATGTCGTCACGCCGCTCGCGCAGCGGCGGAATGGAAAGCGCAACGACATTCAGCCGATAATAAAGATCCTCGCGGAAAGACTTCCGCTGCGCGGGATCGGCCAGATCGACCTTGGCGGCCGCCACGACGCGGATATCCACCGGCCGGACCTCGTTTGTGCCGAGCGGCGTCACCTCGCGCATTTCCAGCACGCGCAGCATCTGGACCTGCGTGGAGAGCGGCATGCTTTCCAATTCATCGAGGAAGAGCGTTCCGCCGTGCGAATGCTCGATACGGCCGATCCGCTTTTTCTGTGCTCCGGTGAAGGCGCCCGCCTCGTGGCCGAAAAGCTCGCTTTCGATCACCTGTTCCGGAAGGGCGCCACAGTTGAGCGCCACGAAATTGCCTTGCGCGCGGCGGCTCCAATCGTGAAGCAGGCGCGCCACGACTTCCTTGCCGCTGCCCGTTTCGCCCGTTACCAGCACGTCGACATCCGTATCGGCGATCTGCCTCAGCGTTTCGCGAAGCCGCTCCATGACGGGCGTCTGGCCGAGAAGGGGGAAATTATCCTCCATCTGACGGGACGCCTCCCTGAGGCGGCGGTTTTCTATCACGAGACGGCGCTTTTCCGCAGCACGCCGGACGCATTGGATCAGGCGTTCGGCGGGAAAGGGCTTGGCGATGAAATCATAGACGCCATCCTGAATGGCTTTGACGGCAGTGGGAATGTCGCCGTGACCGGTCACCAGGATGACCGGGATTTCAGCGTCGAGATTCCGAATGCGCTCGAAGAGCTGCAGGCCGTCCATGCCGGGCATACGGATATCGGAGACGATGACGCCCGGAAATGCTGGACCGAGCAAGGGCAGGGCTTCCGTTGCGGAGGCAAGAGGCGAGACGTCGAAACCGGCGAGTTCCAGCGTCTGGGCCGTGGCGCGTAGAAGCTGCCGGTCGTCATCGATCAGCAGGATGGGTATAGGTGCATTCATTCTCCAGCCTTCCGCAGACGGACCAGGAAGCAGGTGCCGCTCTCCCCGGTTTCGACCTCCAGGCGCCCGCCATAATCCGAGACGATGTCCTTCGCGATAACGAGGCCGAGGCCGAGCCCGCCTTCTTTCGACGTATTGAAGGGTTCGAAAAGCGATCCCAGGATATCAGGCTCGATGCCTGAACCATTGTCGGAGATTGAGACAACGACTTCGGAACGTTGGGTGGCGATAGAGACATCCACACGGCCATTCGGTCGGGTCTCCACCGCTTCGAGCGCGTTCTGGAAGAGATTGATGAACACCTGTTCCAGTCTCAATCGACTGCCCATGACCCGAAGGCCGTCCGGCACCGTGTCGATCATCAACCGCTCGAGCCGTCCGGTGAAGCGGCTGCGAAGCAGCATCACCGCGCCGGCGATGACCTCGCGAAGATCGACCGGTTCTTCTCCCGTGCGTCCCTTTCTGGCAAATGTCTTCAGGTTCTCCGTGATCGCGGCGATCCTATCGGTGAGTCCGGCAATGAGATCGAGGTTCTCGACCACGGGCCCGGGCTTGCGGCGCTCGAGGAATATCTTCGAATTATCGGCATAGGCGCGGATGGTGGCGAGAGGCTGGTTGATTTCGTGCGCCACACCTGCGGCGACCTGGCCGAGGATGGCCAGCCGGTTTGCCTGCACGAGATCCTGCTGCACGGCCTGCAGCTTCGTCTCGGTTTCACGGTGGTCGGCGATTTCGCCCTGTAGGCGGTCGCGGGCGAGGCTCAGATCGCGAGTGCGGTCGATCACCCGGCGTTCGAGTTCTTCGCGTGCTGCCTGTTCTCTTATCGCATTGGCAAATGCCCCCTGCCGCCGACGCAGCCAGATGGCGGCCGTAATGGCGATTGCGCTCAGGGCGAGCAGCGCCAATAGGCGCGCTTCCCGTACGCTCGCGGCAACGGCTCCTTCGACCGGGACAAGATATTCGAACTGCCAGGGCGTCGAGGTCACCGGCGTCGTGATCTTGAGATAGGTTTCCGAACTGCCGCCTGGCTGAACGGCGCGGATGAGAGAGGTACCGCCGGCAAGCGTCTCAGTCGTTCGAAGAGGCAGCGGGAGAAGAGGGGCTTCACCGAATTGCAGGCTTTGCCGGATAGCGGAGAGATTTTCGGCCGGAAGCCTTTCCGTCGTCATGAAGCGCCAGGAGGGAATGCTGGTGATCAATACGACCTGGTTGGTGTCGACGACGAAGGATGGGCGCGATGTCTCGTGCCAATCCCTTTCAAGCTGATCGAACTCCATCTTGACGACGACGACACCCAGGGGCGATGCCGCCGGTCCGACCCGATGGGAGATATAAAGGCCAGGCCGCTTGCTGACCGTGCCGAGCGCGAAATGCTCTGCGGTGCCATCCTTCATCCCGCCGGAAAAATACGCCCGGAAAGCGTAGTCGTTGCCGACGAAACTGGTTGGCTCTCGCCAATTGCTCGCCGAGATCGCCATGCCCTTGCTGTCGATGACATAGATTACCGCAGCACTCGTGCCGGCCACCAGTTCTTCGAGCTTGCGATCGAGTGCCTGCCGTCTCAATGGCTCGGGGCTTGCCAAGGCGTCCTCGACGTCCCGATCAAGGGAGAGCAGGAAAGGCAGAGCGCGCGGACGCTCCAGGACGGCGCGCAGGAGGGCGACCTTCAGGTTCGCGTCGGTCCGGCCCCGGTCCTCCAATACCGTGAGCGCGGAGGAGCGCCCGTAGTTTCCGGCCACGTGGAGTGCGGCCCCCGATATGAGGAGAAGTGCCGCGCCAAACGCGATCCATTGCCGCCGCGCCCGGCGGAGCAATTCTGCTTCTTTGTTCGGTGTCGGGCGCGCATCCATCGGAAATATTGAGCATAAAATCGCACTGCGCTCAATCGAATTTGTGCGAAATTTCGCACATGTGTCGCGCAGGCATGACATCTCTGTGGTGAGATTGAAGTAATTTCAAGGCGTTAGCGTTGTCGCGGGCGATTGGCACGATGCTTGCTGCTCCTCCCTCGATAACAGCAAGTAGTCCCCGGGAAGAGCCAGGTCCCTGGTCGGGGTGCGAAAGGAGGAAATCGTGAACATCTCATCCGCCGTCACGGAAAAGCGTGACGCTCTGCCTTTTTATCGGCACCTCTATGTGCAGGTGATCGTGGCGATTGTCGCCGGCATGCTTGTCGGCCACTACTATCCCGATTTCGGCGCCGGCCTGAAGCCGCTCGGCGACGCATTCATCAAGCTGGTGAAGATGATCATCGCCCCGGTGATCTTCCTCACGGTTGCGACCGGCATAGCCGGCATGTCCGATCTGAAGAAGGTCGGGCGTGTTGCCGGCAAGGCGATGATCTACTTCCTGACCTTCTCGACGCTCGCGCTGGTCGTGGGCATGATTGTCGCCAACGTGATCCAGCCGGGTACGGGAATGCACATCGATCCCGCGTCGCTCGATGCCAATGCCGTGGCCACCTATGCGACGAAGGCGCATGAATCGACCATTACCGGCTTCCTGATGAACATCATTCCTCAGACCATCGTCGGCGCCTTCGCCGATGGGGATATCCTGCAGGTCCTGTTCTTCTCGGTGCTCTTCGGTGTGGCGCTCGGCATGGTCGGCGAGCAGGGCAAGCCGGTCGTCGATTTCCTGCAAGCGCTGACGACACCGGTCTTCCGCCTGGTGGCGATCCTCATGAAGGCGGCTCCGATCGGCGCATTCGGCGCCATGGCCTTCACGATCGGCAAATACGGCATAGGCTCCGTCGCCAATCTCGCCTTCCTGATCGCGACCTTCTACATCACCTCGTTCCTGTTCGTGTTCGTGGTGCTTGGCGCGGTTGCGAAGTACAACGGTTTCTCGATCCTGGCCCTCATCCGCTACATCAAGGAGGAGTTGCTCCTCGTCCTCGGCACGTCCTCGTCCGAAGCAGCGCTTCCGGGGCTGATGCAGAAGATGGAGCGGGCCGGCTGCAAGCGGTCGGTCGTCGGCCTGGTCATTCCGACGGGCTATTCCTTCAACCTCGACGGCACGAACATCTACATGACCCTTGCCGCGCTCTTTATCGCGCAGGCCGTCGATATCCCGCTGTCGCTGGGGGATCAGATCCTTCTGCTGCTCGTCGCCATGTTGAGCTCGAAGGGTGCGGCGGGCATCACCGGTGCCGGGTTCATCACGCTGGCCGCGACGCTCTCCGTGGTGCCGTCCGTGCCGGTTGCCGGCATGGCGCTGATCCTCGGCATCGATCGGTTCATGTCGGAGTGCCGTGCATTGACGAACTTCGTCGGCAATGCGGTGGCGACGATCGTCGTTGCCCGTTGGGAAAACGAGCTCGACGTCGAGAAGCTCAATGAGGCCCTGAAGGGCGCGCCTGGATCGTCTGCCGAGCAACCGGCCTTGCAGCCCGCCGAGTAGTCGACCGCAAACCGGCCACCGACATCTGTTGAAGAAGCAAACCCCGCGAGAGCGGGGTTTGTTTTTGGCAATCTCGGCGTCTACCCCGCGGCCCGGCGGATCGATTTGGACATCCGGACGAGAAAGGTAGGCCGGGAGGAGGCCAGCAACTTCCAGGAAAGCACCGCCGTCGCCATGCGCTGCGGAAGCACTCCGACCGCCAGGAACCAGGCGGAAAGGATCATGCGCCGCCGCAGCGACATGTTCATCTTAAGGCTCGCCTCCGCGCCGGCTACAGCGAGAGCCAGTCTGGAATCGTCCGGGACAGGATGCCGACGGCGGTCCACGCATAGAGAGGCCAACCTTTCTTCAAGATGGACCGGGTCGCGAAGTGTGACATTGTCCGGCACCTTGATCCCGACCTGGGCAGCCTCGCCGGTCAAGGCCTGCAATCGCAGGAAATCATGCTGGACGCGCCAACGCGCCCTTTGCCCAAGCCTTTCGGCAAAGACCGAATGGTTTTCGCCATGCATGCGATAGGCGCCGAGGCATTCTTCGATGGACTTCACCCGGCCGTAAAGCGGCGCGACGGTGGCGAGATAGCCGTCGGCTCCTTGCCGGAACTCCGCCTCAGGAACCGGCATGATCCGGTCCAGCGTTGCCCGGTCGAAGGCAAGCCCGCTGGTGACCGTCGTCTGATACCGGCCTTTTCGCAGGAGCTGCCGGGTTACGTCTCCGGAATCGAAAGGCACTTCGGGGGGAGGGAAGACATCCTTGATGTTCTGGCCCTCGTCGACGATGTGCAGCCGGAACTGCACCTGCGACGTCGAGGCGTCGTGAGCCTTCACGATTTCGGAAACGGCGTTCGGGTAAAGGTAGTCGTCCGCATCGAGGAAGAGGACGATCCGGCCGCGGCTGGCCTCAAAGCCGGTATTGAAAGCGGCGCCATGGCCGCCGTTGATCTCTTTCAAGCAGGGTTTTATCCGCTCTCCATAAGACCTGATGATGGGGACCGTATCGTCGGTCGATGCGTCGTCGACAACGATGACTTCCACATCGGAATGCGTCTGGGAAAGAGCGCTGTCTATCGCGCGTCTCAGAAAGCGGGCGTAGTTGAAATTGGTGATAATGATAGAGACGGGAATGCCGTCGGAATTCGTCGAATACATCGCAGAACCTCGCACTGGTGCTTTGGTCGTGGCGATTTCCTGATAAAGCGCCGGTGTGGCGGTTGCGTGACCGCAAGCTTCGATTTGGAGCAGCTTGCGGTCACGATAGTCAGATCACCATCTGACGCGCAGGCCGATATTGCCCTCGAAGGCCCGCTTGCGCTCGCCGCCGATATCGAACGTATAGTCGACGGCGGCGAAGGCGCTGACATTCTCTGTGAGGGCATAGACGAGGCCGGCGCCGAGCTCCAGCGACGTGCTCTCACCCTCCGTGGTGATTGCGTCGGTGTCGAAACGGATCGTGTCCGACGTCTTGAAGCCGTGCCAGATATTGGCCTTGAGATAGGGCTGCAGGAGGCCTTGATCCGTCTGGTAATTGCCCTGCAGGCGGGCGCCGATGCGGCCGGTCCAAGCGTTGTCGCTGTCGAAGGAGACCGGCGAGAAGGCATCGCGCTGGTCGTCGAGCGAGAGGCTCTGCCAGATGATCTGGGCCTGCGGTTCCAGCACCCAGTTGTCAGTGATCGCAATCGGATAGCCGCCTTCGAGCGAGGCGGTGAAGCCGTGGCCGTCGATATCGACGTCAAAGCCGCGATCCGAGCTTGCCGAGCCGCCATACCATGTGCCCATGATTACGCCGTCCAGATACCAGCCCGAAGGACCGATATGGGTCCAATAGGCACCCAGGCTGGTGGCATCGACATCGATCTTGCCGGTCTTCACATTGTTCCAGCCGAGCGCTTGACCGCGCACATCGGCGCTGAGCCCGGCATAGCCGAGGAATACGCCGGCAGTGTCGCTATGGCCGTCGCCGCTCTCCCGTCGCAAGATGTCGAAGCCGGCCTGGATGCCCCAGGTGGAGCCGTCGATGGATGGTGAGACAGTGCCCGACCAGCTCTGCTCCGTGCTTTGGCCGAAGCCACGGAACCAGGCGGCGGAAAGGTCGTCGCCGGGCGCAAGAACACTCTGCTCGCCGCGCCGCTCATGGAACGTGCCGAGTGTGGCGAGTGCGGCCTCTCGTGCTGCAGGCGGAATGACCGAGTAGGTCGGGACTTCCGGCCGGTAGAGCGGGATCACATCCCCCACGACCGGTGTTGCGCCGGGAGTTGGCGGCGTCGGTGAAGGGCTCCCCGGCATGGCGATCGGAAGCGAGGGAGTGCCTGGTGCCGGTTCACTCAGTACGGAAGACGAGACGGTATTGCGCAGATACCAGTTGTCGGTTGATCCGCCGTCGACGCTGCCTTTGTAGAGATAATAGTCGTAAGCGCCTGCCGCAGCAGGCCCGGCCAGCGAGAACGCGCCCGAGTCCGTACTTCCTCCGTTGACGGCTTCGACCACGAGGATGCCATTGCCTTGTGTCAGTGCTCCGGAACCGCCGACATTGGTGATCTGCAGGCCGCTGGTACCGCTTGCCGTTCCGCCGTCGATGATGAGCTTGTCCGAGGGGGAACCATCGGTGCCGAGATAGGTATTGAGGCCCACCGTGCCACCATTGCCGGCATAGTCACCGGAAACCGTCAAGCTGTTGCCGATGCCGGTCCCACCGATCTGGACGAGCCCGTTGTTGGTCACGTTGCCGTTGACGGTGAAATTGCCGTTCGGTCCGGATGAAAACGTCGAGAGAGCATTCGCAACGGCGAAGGTGCCGCTA
The DNA here is from genome assembly GCF_001005825.1 of Rhizobium sp. LC145. Classification (GTDB taxonomy): domain Bacteria; phylum Pseudomonadota; class Alphaproteobacteria; order Rhizobiales; family Rhizobiaceae; genus Neorhizobium. The sequence continues at coordinate 636,994 of NZ_LBHV01000002.1, read as the reverse complement.
TTGACGAGATCGCCGGTAATGTTTCCGTAGCCACCGAGCGTGGCGCCGGAAGCGATATCCACCGCGCCGCCTCCCGACAGGGCGGCCGCCGCCCCGGAGGCATCGCCGAGCGCCAGTGTGCCTACCTGGACGCTCGTACCACCCGTATGGGCGTTGTCACCCGTCAGTTCGAGCGTGCCGGCGCCCACCTTGGTGAGCTTGCCGTCGCCGGTCGTACCTTGTGAAATCGTGGTGGTGAAGCCTTGCGTGTCGATCGTGCCGCCGCCGTCCTCGATCGTTATGGCACGCGAGGACGCCAAGTCGAATTCGCTGTCGAAACGCAGGGTACCTCCGTCGAACGAAACTCCGCCTGTGGCGGCTCCCAGCACATTGTCGGCGCCGACAGCGAGCGTGCCCTCATTGATCGAGGTGCCGCCGGAATAGGTGTTTCCCGCGGCAACGACCGGGGCGAGGGTGAGAACGCCGGCGCCGACCTTTTCGACCGCACCAGTGCCGGTGATCTGCCCGATATAGGTGCCGTCGTCGGATTGGGTGAAACGGACGAGGCCGTTGTTGGTGACGTTGTTGACGTTGTCGGCGGCGTTCGCCCTGGTAGGCAGGCTCTGCGCGCGTGCTTCCAGTGTGCCGGCGGTCTCCACCATAACCGCGCCCGTATAGTTGGCGTTGTCTCCGGTGAGAGCCAGCGTGCCGTTCCTGACCGTTGTTGTGGTGAAACCGCCGAGATTGCCGGCGACCGTCCACTTGCCTTCGCCGTCCTTGGTAAGTGAACTGAAATTGCTGATATTGCCCCGCAAAGTATCGTCGGAGCCGGAGGCGCCCTGAAGCGTCAGATTGTTGGTGCCGCCGCCCCCGTTGATGTTACCGGTGACGAGGGAGCTGGCCTCGAAGAAGAGATCGTCATTGCCGCCGCCGAAGCTGATGCCGCCGATGACCTGAGCGCCCGTGCGGTTATAGAACTGGATTCCGGCGCCGCCGCTGGAACCGATCACGCTGCCGACCCCGCCGACCTTCTCGATGGTGCCGTAGTTGTCGACGACGTTCTTCGTTCCGCGGACTTCATCCTGGAACCAGATCGCGGCGCTGTTTTCCGCCTGGATGAGGCCACGGTTTTCGATCCGGTTTCCGAAGCCATGAACGTTGACGGTTTCGGCATTGCCGCCCGATCCCTTCTTGATGATCGAGGCGCCTTCCTCAACGAGCAAGGTACCATTACTGTTGAATTCGATCGTGTTGAGGCCGGTATTGAAAAGCCCGCCGGTCCAGGAATTCGCGGTGTTGCCGACGGTGGAGCCGCTTTGGAGGGTGATGCTGGCGTTATTGCCCAGGCTGATCGCATTGGCGCCGTTGACGTTGATCTGCGCGCCCGAGCCGAGCGTTACCGTTCCGCCGTGATCTCCCCTGCCTGTTCCCACCGTCGCGGTGTGGGGATTGGGGGCTGAGCTGTCGCAGGTGGTGACACCCCCGAGCGTCGAACAGGCCGCTAGCGCCAGATCCGGGGAAACCACGGACATCGTCCAGGCTCCAGCAAGCACCGGCCAAAGAGCCGTGGAGGTCAACCAGATGCGTATCTTCATGGGGAGCTCATCTCCGTTGTTGACAGACAGTCCCCAGCCCAAAGCAAAACCTAGCGGGCATCCGTGTCAGGACAACAAAGCGCTTCCTTTTTGCCTCCGTTTTGACAAACTGTGTTGCAGTGCGGCAACAATGCGCTGCTGCGCACCACGGCTTCGTCCGTGGCCGCAGCGGGCGACACAAAACTGCATGCGGGTGGTTGGAGGAGCTATTGTCACGCCTCCCAAACTCCGGTGGCCGCGGTGCTGCGGACATAATCGGAAAAGTCCCGGGCGGGGCGCCCCAGTGCCTGTTCCACGCCATGCGTCACAGATGTATTGCGGCCATCCAGCACGACCGTAAAGAGTTCAAGAAGTAGATCGATGATCTCCCTGGAAGCATGGGGCCCCAAGCTTTCAGCGAACTCTTCGGGTGAAATCTGCCGGTAGCCAACAGGTCTTCCGACCGCCTGCGAGATTTCGGCGGCGGCCTGGGCGAAGGTGAGCGCACGGGGCCCAGTCACTTCGTAGAGCCGGTTGATGTGCCGATCATCGGTCAGCGCCGCCACGGCCACATCGGCGATGTCTTCCACGTCGATGAACGGTTCCGGCACGGGACCTGCCGGCAATGCGATCTCGCCTGCCAGAACGCTGTCCAACAGATAGCTTTCCGAGAAGTTCTGGCTGAACCAGCTCGCGCGCACGATCGTCCAGGGAATGCCGGAAGTCTGCAAAATTGCCTCCGAGCGCTGGGCCCCCGGTTCACCACGGCCCGACAGAAGAACCACCTGCTTCAGCCCTTTCTCGCGCGCGATCCGGCAGATCTCTTCGATGGCTTCGGCAGCGCCCTCCACGGCCAAATCCGGCTGGAACGTGACATAGGTGCGTGTCATGCCGTCGAAGGCCGCGGCCCAGCTTTCCGGCCGTTCCCAGTCAAACGGTATCTCGCTGGATCGCGAGACGGCGCGTGTTTCGATGCCGCGCTCCTTCAGCCGCGCATTCACGCGAGCACCGGTCTTTCCATTGGCGCCGATGATGAGGATCCTGTCCTGTCGCATGGTCATTCCTCCAAAAATACGAGGAAATCTCGTATTTGACAAATCGATAAACTCTCGTATTTTGAAAGTCAAGTGGTTTCGAAAGCCCTTGGAAAATGCGGAAAGCGAGAGCCGAACAGGTTCACACGGTAACGGGTACGGAAGGGGTCGCTCGATTGGCGCCGACCCAAAAGCGCAGCCGGGAGCGTTTTGAGAAAATCCTGGCCTGTGCCGAGGAGCTGCTGCTGGAGAAGGGGAGCGACGCTTTCCGTATGAGCGACGTCGTCGAGCGCGCAGGCGTTCCGTTCGGATCGCTCTACCAGTATTTTCCCGACAAGACCGCGATCATCGGAACGCTTGCGGAGCGATACAATCTCCTTGGACACGAATGCGTTCGCAAGGAGCTGGAAGCGATGCGCGGCACCGAGGACGTGCACGCTGCCCTCGCGAATATCACCGACGGCTTCTACCGGATGTATCGTGACGAACCGGCCATGGTGGTGATCTGGCAAGCCACGCTCGCCGATCGCGCCCTTCAGAGCCTCGACAAATTCGACGGTGAGTATCTGGCTGGTCTTTTCCAGCACGCCCTGTCGCGCTTCATCGACAGTGATCCGAAGGAGCTGGAAATCTTCTCACGGCTGAGCATGACGCTTATTGCGGCGGCCGTCCGTTACGCGATCACGCTGGAGGGGGCGGATGCGAAACGCGTGCTTGCCCAATTCAAGCGGACATTGCCCAGTCAACCCGCGCAGGTATGGGCTCAATGAACCAGATGGGAACCTGGAGACACACCGCCTAAATGGCCGTCAAATGCGACGGCCCGTCTGCCTGTCGAACAGATGAACAGCGGTGGGGTCCACGGCGATCCCGATGGTATCGCCGAAATTGATGTGGAGACGCTCCCGAAAAAGGCAGGCGATATCCTCTCCCCCGGCATCGAGCCGGACATAAATTTCCGAGCCGGTGCCCTCCACGAGCGTTGCCTTGCCTTCGATGCCGCCGGGAACCGCCCGGATATGCTCCGGGCGAATGCCGTAGACTAGTTCACGCCCGCCTGCTGTGGAGGGCACATCTTGCGGCAAGGGAAGGACCAAGCCCTGTTTGGTGCGAAAAACCCCTTCCTCGATGCGACCGTTCAGAAAGTTCATGGCAGGAGAACCGATGAATCCGGCGACGAACGTGTTGGCGGGGCGGTCGTAGAGTTCCAACGGCGCTCCCACCTGCTCGATATAGCCATCATGCAGCACGACGATCTTGTCGGCCATGGTCATCGCCTCGACCTGATCATGCGTGACGTAGATCGTCGTCGTGCCGATGCGCTGGTGCATGGTCTTGATCTCACCGCGCATCTGCACGCGAAGCTTGGCGTCGAGGTTCGACAGGGGTTCGTCGAACAGAAAGACCTGAGGGTCGCGCACGATGGCGCGGCCCATCGCCACGCGCTGGCGCTGGCCGCCGGAAAGCTGTTTCGGATAGCGATCGAGCAGCTTGTCGAGACCGAGGATGGAGGCGGCGTTCCTCACTTTGCCGTTGATCTCGGCGGGATTGACCTTCTTGAGCTTCAACGCGAAGCCCATATTGTCCTCGACAGTCATGTGCGGATAGAGCGCATAGTTCTGGAAAACCATCGCTATGTCGCGGTCCCGGGCGGGCAGGTTCGACACCTCGCGCGGACCGATCCGGATCTCGCCGCCGCTGACTTCCTCAAGGCCCGCGATCATGCGAAGCAGGGTGGACTTACCGCAGCCGGATGGCCCGACCAGCACGACGAACTCGCCATCGGCGATATCGATGCTGACGTCGTGAATGACCTTGACGGGGCCGAAGTGCTTCTGGACGTTCTGGATATTGACGTGTGCCATGATGATTGCCTTTTGCGAGGGAAGCCGAGCGGCTTCACCCTCCCTTGACTGCGCCTGCGGTGAGACCCGCCACGATTTGCCTTTGTGCGAACATCGTCAGAAGCAGCACTGGCAGCGTCACGATCAGTGCTGCCGCGGCCAATGGCCCCCAGCTTACCTGCTCGAAGGAGAGCATGTTGTAGACGGCAACAGGGAGCGTGCGCGTCTCGCGGTTTGCCAGCACGATGCCGAAGACGAAATTGTTCCACGAGAAGATCAGCGCCAGGATGAAGGAAACGACAATGCCGGGTTTTGCTATCGGCAGTGCGACCAGGCGGAAGACCTGCCAGGAGGTCGCGCCGTCGATGCTGGCCGCCTCTTCCAGCTCCATCGGCGTCGTTTCGAAATAGCCGATCATGATCCACACGACGATCGGCACGGTGACGACCAGGTGAATGATGATCTGAGGCCACAGCGTGCCGATGAGGTTCAGCCACTGGAACAGCAGAAAAAGCGGAATGAGAAAGGATAGGCCGGGCGTCATACGGGCGATCATGATGACGACCGCCGATTTCTCGGCCTTCAGCCGCGCAATCCCGTAGCCGGCCGGCACCCCGATCAGAAGTGCGAGCAGCGTCGCCGCTCCGGTGACCAGTACGGAATTCCAGAAATAGAGGAAGAAGTTATTCTCCTCGAACACCTTCAGATAGTTCGACCAGGCGAAGTTTTCCGGGATGAGGATGGGCGGGTAGGCACCGTTGTCGATTTCGTATTTGAGCGACAGCGAGATCATCCAGAGGAAGAACAGGACGACCGGCGAGACCATCACCAGGGCGACGAAGAGAAGGCCGAGTTTGTCGAGCGTCTTGCGTTTCATCAGCGGTTCTCCACATCGGACCAGTTGGCGCGCTGGCGGACCATCAGCAATACGAAGGAGAGCGCGACGATGATGACGAAGAACACGACCGCCATGGCCGAGCCATAGCCGATGTCGTAATAGGCAAAGGCGGTATTATAGAGATAGATGTTGATCGTTTCGGACGCCGTGCCGGGCCCGCCCTGCGTCATCGCATAGATGATGTCGAAGCTTTTGACGGCATCGATCGAGCGGATGATTACGGCGATCATCAGGAACGGGGCGATCATCGGCATGGTCAGGTAGCGGAATTTCTGCCAGGCATTGGCGCCATCGATCTCCGCGCTTTCATAGGGCTCGCGCGGTACGGCGGCCAGACCTCCGAGCACGATCAGCATGACGAGCGGCGTCCACTGCCAGGTTTCCACCAGAACCAGGGAGGGAATGACCGTCGACTGATTGTAGATCCATTCCTGCGGGCCGAGGCCGACAAGGGAAAGCAGATAGTTCAGGACCCCGAGCTGCGGGTGGTACATCATCGTCCAAACGAGCGCCACCGCCACGGGGGTGGCCATCATCGGCATGACGAAGACGCCGCGCAAAAAGCCGCGCAAGGGGAACTTCGCATCGAAGACCAGCGCCGCCAGCGTGCCGAGAAACAGAGGCAGGATCACGGAAAGGACCGTATAGGTCGCCGTATGCCACAGCGATTCCCAGAAGCGGGCGTCCTGCGCCAGGCGCACATAGTTCGCAAAGCCTGCGAAAACGCGCGGCTGGCCGAGCGTCCAGCTATTGACGCTCATCCACAAGGTGAAGACCCAAGGAAATACGATCACGGCCGCGATCACGATCAGGGCGGGCAGGACGAAGGGCCAGTAGTTGGGAGCAAGCCGTGAAGGCTTGCTCCTTTTCTCCTGCTTGCCCCGCGTCATCGGATTATCGATGCTCACGGACGCCATTATCCCTCGCTTCGCGCCAGAACCGGTTCGAACTGCGCGGTTGCGTTCTTGAGTTCCGCTTCCGGGTCGGCTCCGCCGATCATATTGGTGAGGGCCACGCCGTAGATGTCGCGGAACTCGGTGACCGGGATGATGACGGGAAGGGCGAGACGGGAGACCTTGCCCGAAGCGACGACGGCGTCCAGCCATTCGCCGGGCATCTTCACGCCCTCGCGCACCTTGGCGTCTTCCAGGATCGACTGGCGATAGGGCACGCCTGCGCCAGCCTGCAGCAGGCGGGCGCCCATGTCATGCGAGATCACCCATTGGCAGAAGAGATAGCCGGCTTCCTTCTTGGTGCTGGCTTCGACCACCCCTATACCGTCGCCGAAAGTGCCCGCTGCCTGCGCGGCCGGCCCCTTGGGAATGACCCCATAGCCCACCTTGCCGACGACGCGGGATTTCTGCGGATCTTCGATCGGCGGCGCGAAGCCCACGCCATCGAACCACATACCGATCCTTCCCTGCAGGAAGGCGGATTGCGCCTCCGCCCAGTTGAAGCCGGAGACGCCGGGAGGGGCGGCTTTCGTCATCAGGCGCTGGTAAAGCTTGGCGGCTTCCACGGCCTCCTTCGATGTGGCCTGCACCTTCCCATCCGCGCTGATCGGGGTTGCGCCATAGCCGAGCATCAACGAGGTCCACACCGGCGTATTCGCGTTCTTGAGACCGCGCGCGACGAAGCCGTAGGTGTTGCTGGAGGGGTCGGTTATCTTCTCCGCGGCGGCAACCAGCTCATCGAAGGATGTAGGGTAGGAAAGGCCGTGTTTTTCGAAAAGCTCCCGGTTCCAGTAGACGATCCAGTAATCCACAGAGAAGGGCAGCGAGCGCATCGTGCCGTCGGAATCCTTGGCGAAGAGCAGACCGGCTTCGGCAAAATCACCTTCCACCAGTGACGGATCGGTCAGCGACGGGTCCTTCATGAAGCCGCTGATATCGGCGAGCCATCCACCTTTCTCGAACTGCCGCTTCTGCACGTGATAGCTCAGATGTACGACATCGAAGCTTGGCCTGCCGGTGCTCAGCTCGATGACGGTCTTCTGCCGTTGCTGCTGTTCGGGCGTGGCTTCCGCATTGACCTTGATGCCAGTTAGCTCTTCGAATTCCGACAGGTGTTTCAGGATGATCTCGCTACGCGGGCTCTTGACCAAGTTCACGTCGAGCGTGGTTCCTGCAAAGCGCTTCCAGTCGACCGCGGCGGAAGCCGGACGGCCGCCGATGAGCGCAGTACCGCCGATCGCCGCGCTTGCAGCCAGGAACTGGCGTCGTGTCGGTTTGAGAATCGAAGTCGTCATACCCTGTCCTCCCTTGGCGGCCACGCCTCCTCGCGTGGCCCGTTGACGTTCATACTGCCAGTGCGCGGTCCCTCGCGTTGCAGATATGTGCCGTAAGGCACCAGACCGCATCCTCTATCGATCGGCTTTCGATCGCTTCGAGAACCAAAAGATGTTCCTTCATGACGGGTCCCACCCGGCCCTCGATGCGGAAACGCTCCTGATTGATCAGCCGCATCTTGATCGAGTTGACCCTATAGGCATTGGAGATGATCGAATTGCCCATGGCATCGATGAACGCATCATGCATCCCCCAGTCCGTCACCTGGGCGCGCTGTTCCAGTTCGGCCGAGGGGCCGGCGGCGGCAAGCTCCTCGGCGATATCGCGGTGCTGCTTCAACAGACGCTGCACTTCGGCGTCGCTTGCATTGCGGGTGAAGAGCGCCACCGCCTCCTTTTCGAGAATCAGGCGGAACTGGAATGCCTCCCGGATGAGGTGAATATCGATATGGGCGATCTGCAGTCCGCGCTGGGGCACGGTCTTGATCAACCCCTCGGCCTCAAGCCTCGGAATGAGTTCACGGATGGCCCCGAGTGTCAGGCCGGTCAGCTCGACAAGACGGCGCTGGGAGATGAACTGGCCGGGACGCACATCCCGCGCCAGCAGGTGGCGCGTGAAGCTTTCATACGCCTTTTCCCTCAATCTCACCTGCTCGCCGGCTTCATCCACGCGATGCGCTCCTATTTGACCTTAGGCCGCCTTGGGCGAGAACGCCTTTTCGAAGGAGCGCGCAATCCGCTCGCGTCCTTCGGATGGAATCGTTACCAGAGGCGGCCTCACATTCAGCCATACTTGGTTGCCGCTTGCTTGGGCAACCAGGGCCTTGACGGCCGGCGTCACGGGGAGGGTCAGGAGCTCCTCGACCAGGCTGATGACGCGCTCGTCGTCCCGGCCGTCGACCGCCATGGCGCCGATCTCCCGCGGGAATATGTTGGCCATTCCCGAAATGGCGCCCTGCCCACCGAGACGCGTGCCCTGCGCCAGATGGCGCTCGTCCCCAATGAGGATGGTGAGGTCGCCATGCTCCTTGAGCAGTCGTTCCGTATAGGGCCAGTCGCCACCTGAATCCTTCACCCCGGCAACTGCCGTGGGAAAGGCGTTGCGCAGGCGGCCGACCAGTTCCACGGAGATCCCGACCATCGTCACCGAGGGGATGTTGTAGAGGATGATGTCGCGCGCCTTGGCGCCGAGCAGGGCGAACACTTTCGAATACCATTCGAAGACGCCGTCGTCGGCGACGTTCTTGAAATAGGATGGCGGAGCCAGAAGAATATTGCGCACTCCGGCGTCCAGCGCCTGGGCGGCCTGTTCGGCCGCGTCGTGCGCGGCATCGACCAGAACGCCGACGACCAATCTTTCCGGCGCTATGCCGGCATGGGCGAACGCCTCCAAAGTCGAAGCGCGTTCCCTGTTGCCGATCGAGCTGCCTTCACCCGTGGTGCCGAACAGCGTGATGCTATCGCAGCCGGCTTCCAGGCAACGCTTCGCATGCTCCGTCATGAGGGGCAGGACGATCTCGCCCCCATCATCAAAAGGGGTCGTAAGTGCTGCCGATAGGCCGAATCTCGTTTTCAATGCCCGCTCCTCCCAACTGACATCGTCACCCTATATCACTAACATGTTAGCTGTAAACAGGCATAATGTCGGAGGTGGCGACAGCGTCAGGCGCTCTTGCCGTACCTCCTGCTCGCGCCGAGAAGCCGCTGGGAATAGGGATGCGTGATGGTGCCTTTCCGGAGATTCTCGATATCAGTCTCCTCCACCACCTCGCCGGCTTCCATGATCGCGATGCGCGAGCACATGTGCGAGACGACAGCGAGATCATGGCTGACGAGCAGGTAGGTAAGACCACGCTCCGTGCGCAGATCCTGCAGGAGATTGAGAATTTCCGCCTGGACCGAAACGTCGAGCGCCGAGGTCGGCTCATCGAGCAACAGGATCGCTGGATTGAGAACGAGTGCACGAGCGATGGCGACGCGCTGCCGTTGGCCGCCCGATAATTGATGTGGGAAACGGTAGCTCAGCACCGGATCGAGGCCGACCGCCTGCAGGGCATCATCAAGGCTCGTCGATTTTGCCGAAATACCCTGATTGCGTAGAGGCTCCTTAAGCTGGGAGCGGATCGTCTTGCGAGGGTGCAAGGAGCCATATGGATCCTGAAACACCATCTGAACCTGGCGGAAGAATGAACGCTCCCGCCGATGGTCCAATATCTTGCCGTCCAGCTTGATCTGCCCTTCGTAATTCGGGTTGAGGCCTGAGATCGCACGCAGGACCGTCGACTTGCCGCAACCGGATTCCCCGACCAGGCCGAATGCCATGCCTGGCTCGATGGCGAGATTGAAATTGCTGACGACCGGCTTCTTGCCCGCACCAAAACGTATCGTGAGGTTTTCGACTTCGATCATGCGCGCGTCTCCGTGGCGGTATCGTCCAGCCAGGAGCGCTCACGCTTCAAGACCGGCAGCCGGGCAGGGGGCTCCTCGATCGATGGAAGCGATGCAAGCAGGCCCTGCGTATAGGGGTGTTTCGCGTTCACGAGGTTTCTCGCCTCCAAGGTCTCGACGATCCGTCCCGCATACATGATGAGCACGCGATCGCAGAAATGCCGAACCAGGTTGAGGTCGTGGCTGATGAAGATCAGGCCGAGATTGCGCCGTTCGACGAGCTCTTCCAATAGGCCCAGCACCTCGAGCCGAACGGTGACATCGAGAGCCGAAGTTGGCTCGTCGGCGATCAGAACATCGGGTTCGGCGATCAGCATCATCGCGATCATGACGCGTTGGCCCATGCCGCCCGATATTTCATGCGGGTAAAGCCGTGCTACTCGTTCGGGATCGCGGATCTGTACCGCGGTTAACATCGACAGCGTTTGCTCGGCCGCTTGCTTCGCGCTCGCCTTGGGAGCATGCAGACGGTAGGTTTCTGCAATCTGTTCGCCGATGCGCATGACGGGATTGAGCGAGTATTTGGGATCTTGAAGGATCAATCCGATCTGTCGCCCGCGCACGGTCATCATCTTCTGCTCGCTGGCGCTCAACAGGTCCACGTCCTTGAACATCATTCGTTCGGCCGTGACCTTCGCGGTCGGGGGCAACAGTTTCATGATCGCGCGGCCGACGGTGGACTTGCCCGATCCGGATTCGCCGACGATCCCGAGTTTCTCCTGGCCGAGAGTAAAACTTACGCCGCGCACGGCTTTCACCGCGCCGCCGCCGAAGGCGATCTCCAGATTGCGGATATCGATGAGTGAATCTGTCATTCGCCACCCCTTGGATCGAGTACGTCGCGAAGGGCGTCGCCGACGAGGTTGAAGGCTAGGCTGACGAGCGCAATAGCGATACCGGGCGCCGCGATGACCCAGGGGCTGTCCAGCATGAATTCACGACCGGTGGCGGCCATGGCGCCCCATTCCGGCCATGGCGGCTGCGCGCCGAGGCCGAGAAAGCCAAGGCCAGCGGCCGTGATAATGATCCCGGCCATGTTCAGGGTCACACGCACGATTACCGACGGAATGCACATCGGCAGGATGTGACGGGTGATGATGGCCATGGATGACGCGCCCTGCAGGCGGACGGCTGCGATGAAGTCGGCATTGCGCAGGCTGAGCGTTTCGGCACGCGCGAGCCTGGCGATCGGCGGCCAGGCCGTCAGTGAAATCGCGATGATCGCATTGGTGATGCCGGGACCGAGGGCGGCGGCAAAACCGAGCGCCAGTACCAGGCCTGGGAAGGACAGGAAGATATCGGTGATGCGCATCAATATCTCGTCGACGACTCCGCCGAAATACCCTGAACAGGTGCCGATCAAAAGGCCGATCGGGGCGACGATCACGGTGACGAGGATGATGATGTAGAGCGTCGTGCGCGCGCCATAGATGATGCGTGCAAAGACGTCGCGACCGAAATTGTCGGTGCCGAGCCAATGCTCCGCCGATGGAGGCGCCAATCGGCTCGCCATATCCTGGACGATCGGGTCGTATTGCGTCAGCACCGGTGCGGCAACGGCCACGAGTATGAGCAGAATGATGACCGCCAGGCCGACGAGGCCGAGCGGATGCAGCCGGAACTTGAGCCAGCCCTGGTAGAACTGCTGGACGGACGATTGAAACAAACCCTCGGGTTCGGGCGCCAGCAGCCATTGGCGAAAGCCGCCAGGCTCGGAACGGTTCGTCTGTTCGATCGGAATTGTCATCTTGTCACCGTGTCCTCGGATCGAGAATGCGATAGAGCACGTCTGAAATCATGTTGATGGTCAAAAAGACGGCGCCGATGGTCAGCACCGCACCCATCACCACATTCATGTCATTCATCTGAAGACCACGTGTGAGATATTGCCCGAGCCCCGGCCATCCGAAGACGGTCTCGATCAGAACGGCTCCCTCCAGTAGGCCGCCGAAGGTCAGCGCCATGATCGTGAGCAACTGGACGCGGATATTCCTGAAGGCATGCCGCCACACGACCTGGCGTCGCCCAAGCCCCTTCGCCTTGGCTGTGAGGATGTATTCCTGTCCCAACTGCTCCAGCATGAACGAGCGCGACATGCGGCTGATATAGGCGACGGAATAATAGCCGAGGATGGATCCTGGCAGGATGATGTGGCTGAGCGCATTCCTGAAGACCTCCCACTGGCCCTGAAGGGCCGAGTCGATCAGCAGAAAGCCGGTAACCGGGGTGACGAGGCCTTCGTAGAACACGTCGATGCGTCCGGAAGCTCCGACCAGGCGAAGTTTCGCGTAAAAGATGAACAGAGCCATCAGTCCGGTCCAGAAGATCGGGATGGAATGTCCGGCCAACGCCAGAATGCGGACGATATGGTCGATGATCGAGCCACGGCGGACCGCGGCGATGATGCCAAGCGGAACGCCTACCACGATGCCGACGACCATGGCGACCAGGGCAAGCTCGATGGTTGCGGGAAAAATGGTCAGGAGATCGCTGAGGATCGGCTGGCCGGTGGTCGTCGATCTGCCGAGATCGCCGGTTGCCACGTTGCGCACATAGGTCAGGAACTGCATCCAGATCGGCTGGTCGAGGCCTAGTTCTCTGTAGACGCGGTCATAGACCTCCTTGCTGACCTCGGCTCCCGTGATGGCGAGGACGGGATCGGCCGGGAGCAGCCGTCCCATGGAGAAGGTCAGGAAGAGGAGCCCGAGCAGCGTGGTGACGATCGCCACCACGCGCCCTGCCAGGCGTCGCAACGTTATCAGGATCGGGTGTGGCGACGCCGCTGCGAAGGCGTCGATGTTCCGGTTCGGATCCCGTTCCGATTGGAGATCGGCGCTTGCCACGTCGCTTACTCCTTCGTCACGTCATGCCAACGCGTCGACCATGTCGTATGGCCTTGGTAACCTTTGACATTGGCGCGCATGACATAGGGGTCGGTGCGCTGGAAGAAGATCATCAGCGGTGAATTCATGCCGCCGTAGATGGTGTCGATCTTCTTGAAGATCTCCGTGCGTTTGGCGGTGTCGCGTTCCTTCATCGACTGGTCGACCAGCCCGTTGAGCTCATCCACCTTCATTGCCGTGCGCCAGAGATAATAGCTGCCAAGGCGGGCCTCATCGCTGTTGTCCGGGTTATAGGCATATTGCGTCGCCACCGCGAAAGGGTCGGGAAGGCGGGCACCGGAATTGCCGAGCAGGACTTCGTATTTCCGCTCGCGGAAGGCCGGCGTGAACTCGCCCGGCACGAGATCGAGCTCTATGCCTGCGGCTCGCGCGCTGGCCTGCAGGGCCTCGGCGAAGGGCAGGGTCGGAGCGCCGGACGGATTGAGCACCTTTTTCAGCCCATTCGGATAGCCCGCTTCAGCCAAGAGCTGCTTGGCCTTGGCCGGATCGTAATTGTACCGATCGACCACCTCGGTCGGAGCTCCGATCATGCCGCGCGGGATCATCGACTGCCAGGGGAAGCCGGTATAGCGCATGATATTGTCGGCAATGGCCTTCCAGTCGAAAGCGTGCTGGAAGGCTTCGCGGACCTTGGGCTTCTGAAGATCGGGGTCTTTCTGGTTGAGGGCGACGTAGTAGAAACCGAGGCCCGGAACACTGTCGATAACGATATCCTCGCTCTTGGAAAGCGCATCGAGATCGCCGCTGGCGAGATAATGTCCGACGTCGACGTCGCCGGCTTCGAGCTGTAGGCGAAGATTGCCCGATTCCGGGATATGGCGGGCAACGACGCGCGCCATTTCCGGCTTGCCGCCCCAGTAATCCGGCTGGGCGTTGAAGATTGCAACGTCGTTCGGGCGCCACTGGGCGAGCGTGAACGGGCCGCTGCCGGCGGAATTGGCCGACAGCCAGGCGCCGCCGAAATCGCCATTGGCCTCATGTGACATCGCCGTCTTCTTGTCCACGATGCCGATCGAGGAACCGGCGAGCGAATAGAGAACCAGGTCGCTGCTGACCGGCTGCGGCAGCTCGATTTCCAGCGTATGATCGTCCTTTGCCCGAACCAGCTGATCGACGTTTTCAGGCGTAAAGCCCCAGAGCGCGATATCGGTCGAGCCGACCTGGCCCATCTTGATGACGCGCTGGATGGACCAGGCGGCATCTTCCGCGGTGACCTTGTTTCCGCTCTGAAAGACCGCATCATCGCGCAGGGTGAGGGTGATGAGCTTGCCGTCCTCCGAAACCTTCCATTCGGTGGCAAGCATCGGCTTCAGCGTCTGCAGGTCGTCCGGCGAGAGCTGGACGAGATTGTCATAGAGGTTGGAAATCAGCTCGGAAACGGTACGGGCATTGTTCTGCGCCGGGTCGAGCGTGCGGATGCCCGTCAGGTTGGTGCCGATCACCAGCATATTGGGCGGGGAAGCCGCCCATGACGGCAGGGCGGTGAACATGGCGGCGGTGACCGCAAGTGTTGCGAATAGGTTCTTCAGCATCGTTAAGACCTCCCAATCTTATCGCGCGGCCATCACCGCGCATTCATGCTCATTCATGCGAATATGCGAACCTGAAAGGTTCTCAGCCGCTCGCTCCTACGGCTGCCTCTCGAACGTGTCCGGTCTCCTCCCATCCCTTGAGCAGGGCAAACAGCTCCTTACGGTCCTCCGCATCGAGCCGTGGCAGGCCGGGAACGCGAACGGGACCGACATCAAGGCCTGAATGCGTGACCGCTTCCTTGACGACGGTGACGTTCGCGCCATTGCGGAACTTCGTCCGCATCCGTTCGAAGGGCTCGATCTGGTTGACGATCGCGCGCGCCGTTTCGTAATCGCCGCTCGCCAGTGCGCGGTGCACGGCAAGCGATAGATGAGGGGCGACATTGACGAGGCCGGATGTGAAACCCCGCGCCCCGGCCGACGTGAAGCTGGGCGCCCAGCTTTCGGCAAGGCCACAGACGAACAGGGCGCCGGCAGGGTCAGATGCGGCGATTGCGCGCGAGAGAAGCATCAGGTCCGGCGTGGCAAACTTGATGCCGGCGATATTGGCATGGCCTGCCAGACGGACCATGTCGGGAACGCTGAAGCCGTCGGCGCGCACATAGGCGACCAGCGGCAATGACGAGGCATCGGCGAGATTGCGGAAATAGTCGATCTGGGCGGCCGGCGCCGCAAACGGATCGACCGGCTGATGCGCCATGACCGCCGTTGCGCCCATGGAAGCGGCATCCTTGGCCATGGAGATCGCTTCGCGCAGGGATCGGCCGATGGCCGCGGTGACCGGGGCTCTGCCGCTCACGCCGGATATGGCAGCCTCGAAAACCTTGCGGATTTCGCTCGGCGTCAGGGCATAGAACTCGCCCGTGTTTCCGGCGGCGACGATGTTGTGGATGCCGGCAGCCGCCACGCGGGCATAGACCGCTGATGTGACCCGCGGATCGACCTCGCCGTCCGCATCATAGGCTGTCACGGGAACGCCCGACACACCCGTGAGTGCCTGACGAAGATTTGCGATACTCATGTTCATTCCCCTCCCGATCGAACTCAGACGCCTTGGAACATGCGGGCCCGAGCGTTCAATATGTGCGCCTTCATCGCCTGGTAGGCCTCGGTTTCCTGTCGTGCGAATATCGCCTCGACGATCACCGCATGCTCGTCCTGGACGCTGCGTATCTGGTCCGGCGTCCGCTTGAGGCTGAGGCTGCGGGTTACCGAATGGCCGATGGCAAAGTGTGGGCGGAACCACTCCCTTACCGTTATGTGGAACTGGTTGTCCGTCGCTCTTGCGATCGCGTCATGCAGCGCCTGATCCTCTTCCGCCCCAAGCTTGCCGCTCCGCAGACACTGCTCGATCGCTGACAGGGCAGCGCTTATCCGGTCCTTGTCGGCAGGCTGCCAGTTTCGCGCCGCCAGCAGTGCGGCCTCGGCTTCCAGCCCTGCGCGGAACTCGAAGAACCGCTGGACATCGGCAAGCGAGCCGACCGGCACCATGGTGAGCATGGAGGAGTCCGGCCGTTGCCTGACATAGGAACCGGATCCCTTCTGCGACACGACCAGACCATCCGCCCTCAGACGCTCGAGCGCTTCGCGGACCACGGGTCTGGAAGCCCCGAAGGTCTCGGCAAGCCTGGCTTCTGCCGGCAGTCTCTCGTTTACCGGAAAACTTCCGTCGACGATCATTCCCACGATCTTTTCGTAGATGATGTCGCTGAAGCGCGTTGCGGCCCTGCCCATGTCGGTGCCGGTTGCCAGTCTCATGATCGTCCCTTCTGCTGCCGGTTGCGGCGGAATTTCTGCATCCGATTTCTCGCCTGGCAGTCGGGAGGCAGGTGTCGCCCGGTTCTTAACTTTCGGGCATGAGGGCTACTAAATCTGTTAATATCTGTCAACTCTTGTAATTATCTGAGAACGTGTCTATCGTTCTTCGTGACGTCGAGGAGGGCGTTGCGCGGCGGTTTGGGAGCCGTCGTCATTGATCAAAGGACGTCCGTCCTTTCGGTCCAATATGGGGAGGAAATCAATGCGCGATGAAATCTTGTCTCGCGGCGTGACACGCCGCGCGGTGCTCGGCGGCATGGCTGGCGTGGCGGCGCTGTCCCTTGCCGGGCGTGCGGCCGCGGCCGGCGGCGAAGCGCCGGCCTTGGCGCAGCTTGCCAAGGAGGGAAAGCTGCCTCCGCTTGCGGAGCGCCTGCCGAAAAAGCCGATGATCGTGACGCCCTACGAGAAAGTGGGGACCTATGGCGGAACGCTGCGGCGCGGGCTGAGGGGGTCATCGGACCATAACGGCATCCTGCGCATGGTGGGCAATCAGGGGCTGGTGCGCTGGAACATGGACTTCACGGAAGTCCTGCCTAATCTGGCCGAGCGCTGGGAAACGAACGAAGACGCATCGCAATTCACCTTCCATCTGATCCAGGGCGTGCGCTGGTCGGACGGTCATCCGTTCACCGCCGACGATGTCGTCTTCGCCATCGAGGATGTCGTCAAGAACAACGAGCTTTACAGCGCGCCGCCGGCCCAGATCGTGGTGGCCGGCAAGCCGGTCGTGGTCGAGAAGATGGATGACTACACCGTCAAATTCACCTTCGCGGCGGCCAATGCGCTCTACCTCGAAAACCTGGCCACTCCGCTCGGCCAGCACCCGACGCTGTTTGCCAAACACTACTGCAGCAAGTTCCTGCCGAAGTATAATTCCAATCTCGATGCGGACGTGAAGGCAGCGGGCGCCGCTGGCTGGACGGAACTTTTCCGCGCCAAGTGCGGCGACATCGAGATCCCGTCGCGCTGGAGCAATGTCGAGAAGCCGACGCTCGATCCCTGGGTGGTCAAGGAACCCTATTCCGGCGGCGCGACCCGCGTCGTCATGGAACGTAATCCCTATTTCTGGCAGGTCGATACCGAAGGCAATCAGCTTCCCTATATCGACGAACTCAACTTCGGCATTTCGCAGGACGTCGAGTCGCTGATGCTCAACGTCATTTCCGGCAAGATCGACATTCAGGAACGGCATATCAACAGCCTTGCGAACAAGCCGACTCTTTCCCAGAACATGGAGAAAGGCGACTACCGGCTGTTATCGCTGGTGCCGTCGGCGGCCCAGCAATGCTCGCTTTATCTGAACATGACCCACAAGGATCCGGAGCTGCGAAAGATATTCGCGGACAAGTCCTTCCGTCAGGCGCTGTCGATCGGCATTAACCGCCAGGAGATCATCGACATCATCTATTTCGCGCAGAGCGAAGGTTATCAGACCGGGCCGCGCCCGGGGCATCCGTGGTATCACGAGCAACTGGCCCGCCAGTTCACCGAATACGATCCGGACAAGGCGAATGCCATGCTCGACCAGATCGGGCTGGACAAGAAGAACGGCAACGGCATCCGCCTTCGCTCGGACGGGCAGCCCATATTCTTCGCGATCGACGTCATCCCGACGCTTTATCCGGATCTTGTCGACGTGTTGGAGCTTGTTAAGTCGCATTGGACGCAGATCGGCATCGACATCAAGGTCAATACGATCGAGCGCGCCCTCTACTATACCCGTGGCGATGACAATGCCCATGATGCGCAGGTCTGGCCTGGTCCGGGAGGGCTCGATCCGATGCTCGATCCGCGCGACTATTTCGCCTTCCATCCGCAAGGCTCGCGCTACGCCATACCCTGGACGCTCTGGTACACTTCAAATGGCAAGGAGGGCGAGGAACCGCCCGAAAGCCAGAAGACGCGCATGAAGCTCTTCGACGAGGCCCGCTCCACCGCCGATCTCGACAAGCGCGGGGCGATCATGAAGCAGATCTTCGATCTTGCCGCGGAAGACTTCGAGGTCATGGGGATTTGCATGGCCGTCGGCGGCTTCGGCGTCATCCGCAACAATCTCCGCAATGTGCCGGAGAAACAGCCGGATAGTTGGTCCTGGCCAAACCCGGGTCCGGCACTCCCGCAGCAGTTCACCTTCACAAGTTGATCTTGTTCACGGGCGCCGTCGCAACAACAGTGGCGGCGCCCGTGAAGTCCGTTGCGGCCCGTCGAGCAGGCCTCCTGGTCCCGTTTGATGCGCCGTGCAAACCTGAATGCGGGTGTGCCCATGCTGAAATTCATCATCAAGCGACTTCTGTGGATGATACCGTCGCTGTTTGCCGTGAGCTTCCTGGCTTTCGTGCTGATCCAGCTTCCGCCCGGCGACTTCGTCACGACGTACATAGCCACGCTTGCCTCATCCAACGAGGTTGTCGACCAGAACACCGCGGCACAATTGCGCGAACGTTTCGGGCTCGATCAGCCGATGCTGGTGCAGTATCTCAAATGGATATGGGGCATCGTCACGAGCGGCGATTTCGGCATCTCCTTCGAATGGCAGCAGCCCGTTTCCGGCCTCATCTGGGAGCGCATGGCGCTTACCCTCGTCCTGGCGGTGGCAAGCCTACTCGCGACATGGGCCATCGCCTTGCCGATCGGCGTCTACTCCGCCGTGAAGAAATACTCGATCGGCGATTATGCATTCACTGCCTTCACCTTCTTCGGCCTGTCCATTCCGTCCTTCTTGCTGGCGCTGGTGCTGATGTACGTCGCTGCCGTCGAATTCGGACAGGATGTCGGCGGTCTCTTTTCCCCTGAATACGAAACGGCTTCCTGGAGCATCGGAAAGATGTTCGATCTGCTTACGCATTTGTGGCTGCCGGTGGCGATCCTGGCGGTTTCCTCCACGGCAAGCCTGATCCGCGTCATGCGCGCCAACATGCTGGACGAGCTGCCGAAACCCTATGTCACGACGGCGCGGGCCAAGGGACTGTCGGAATTCCGGCTGCTGACGAAATACCCGCTGCGCATCGCGCTCAACCCGTTCATTTCGACGATCGCCTGGCTGTTGCCGAACCTGATCTCGGGTTCGGTGGTCGTGGCGATCGTCCTCAACCTGCCGACAGCGGCACCTCTGCTGCTGCAGTCGCTGATGGCGCAGGACATGTACCTTGCCGGTGCCTTCGTTCTCCTGATCTGTGCGCTCACCCTCATCGGCTCGCTCATCAGCGACATTCTGCTTGCGCTGGTCGATCCGCGCATCCGGCTCGAATAGGAGGGCATCCGATGGTCGACGTCTCCATTGCCAATATCCGTCCCGATCGCGCTGCCGTCGCCTCGCAATGGCAGCTCATCTGGTGGGCCTTCAAACGACACAAGCTCGCCATGGCGGCGCTGGTCGTCACGGTTGCCATGTATGTCGTGGCCCTGGTGCCCGGTTTTTTCGCCATCAACGATCCGACCGCGCAGAATGCCCGCGCGACCTTCCACCCGCCCCAGAAGATCCATTTCTTCGATACGTCGAATGGCATCGAGTTCGGGCCGCACTACTATCCGATGCGGCTGACGCGCGATCCGAACACGCTTGCCGCGATCTATATCGAGGACACGTCGAGGAAGGTTCCGGTCACCTTCTTCGGGCGCGGCTACACCTATTCGGTGCTCGGTCTGTTTGAAACCGACATCCATCTCGTCGCATCCGCCGACAAGGCGAGGCCTCTCTTCCTGTTCGGGGCCGATCGCCTTGGTCGCGACGTCTACAGCCGCGTTGTGCAAGGCGCCCAGGTGTCGCTTTCCATCGGTCTCGTCGGCGTCTGCCTGTCGCTGCTGCTCGGCATCGTTCTCGGCGGCATTTCCGGCTATTACGGCGGTCGCATCGATTTCGTCATGCAGCGGGTGATCGATTTCGTGCTGTCGCTGCCGACCATTCCGATCTGGCTCGCGCTTGCTGCGGCCCTTCCGCAAGGTTGGCCGGCGACGCTGCAATACCTGATGATCACCATCATCCTGTCCTTCACCGGCTGGGCGCAGCTCGCCCGCGTCGTGCGCGGGCGCTTTTTGTCGCTGAGGACGGAGGAATTCGTCGCTGCAGCCCGCCTCGACGGGGTGCCCGAAAGCCGCATCATTTTCCGGCATATGCTGCCGAGCTTCTCGAGCCACGTCATCGCCTCCGTCACCCTCGCCGTGCCGGCGATGATCCTTGCGGAAACGTCGCTTTCCTTCCTCGGTCTTGGCCTGCAGCCTCCGACCATCTCCTGGGGCGTGCTGTTGCGCGAGGCGCAGAACATCCGTTCGATTGCGACTGCGCCATGGCTTTTCATGCCGGGGCTCGCCGTCGTTATTGCCGTCATGGCGCTCAATCTCCTCGGTGATGGTCTGCGCGACGCAGCCGATCCCTACAATAAATGAGGTGCCGATGACCGATATCCTCACCCTTGCGCCGCGCAAGCCGCTGCTCGAAGTCAAGAACCTGGTGACGGAATTCCCGTTGCGCACCGGCATCTTCAAGGCGGTCGACGATCTCTCCTTTTCCATCGAGCCCGGCAAGACGCTTTGCGTCGTGGGAGAAAGCGGGTCGGGCAAATCCGTAACCGCCCGATCCATCCTGCAGATCATCGATGCTCCCGGCCGCATCGCCTCAGGCTCGATCATGCTCAATCGTCAGGACGGCACCTCGCTCGATCTGGCCAAACTCGATCCGCGGGGAAAGGCGATCCGCTCGGTTCGGGGACGGGACATCGCCATGATCTTTCAGGAGCCGATGTCGTCGCTTTCGCCGGTCCATACCGTCGGCGATCAGATTACGGAGGTACTTCGCCTGCATCTGAACATGAGCAAGGCGGAGGCGCGCAAGGAGGCTATCTCCCTGCTGCGCCAGGTCGAGATTCCCAATCCGGACAAGGCGATCGATCGCTACGCCTTCCAATATTCCGGCGGCATGCGTCAACGCGCGATGATCGCCATGGCACTGGCTTGCAAGCCCCAGCTTCTCATCGCCGATGAGCCCACCACGGCGCTGGACGTCACGACGCAGGCGGAGATCCTCGATCTCATTTCGCGGCTCCAGAAGGCACATGGCATGGCCGTGCTGTTCATCACCCACGACATGGGCGTGGTCGCCCAGATCGCTGACGACGTTCTGGTGATGCATCATGGGGTGGCCAAGGAATACGGACCGGTGGATGAGATCTTCCATGCGCCGAAGGATCCCTATACGCGCATGCTGATAGGCTCGGTGCTGAAGCTGGAGCAGAAGGCCGAAATCCGCCTCGCCCGACCGCCGCTTGATACCAGCGCAGAGCCGATCCTCGACATTCGTGGGCTTTCCATGCAGTTCGGCGACATGAAGGCGCTGGACGAGGTGTCCATTTCGCTGCTCCCCGGCGAGACACTCGGCATCGTCGGCGAAAGCGGCTCAGGCAAGACCACCATGGGCCGCTCGATCATGCGGCTTTACGACCCGACCGCCGGTGAAATTCGCTACCGCCGGTCCGATGGCAAGACCATCGATCTTGCCAGGATCGAAGGTGCGGAGTTGAAAACGGCACGCCGCGAGCTGCGCATGGTCTTCCAGGACCCGTTCGGCTCGCTCAACCCGCGCATGACGGTTTCCCAGGTGATCGGGGAGCCATTGCTGGTCAACGGCGTCGCTAGGGGCAAGGAACTCGACGAGCGCGTCTGCCATCTCATGGAGCAGGTAGGCCTCGACCCGGCCACGCGCGAGCGTTATCCACATGCCTTCTCGGGCGGCCAGCGCCAGCGCATCGGCATAGCGCGCGCAATCACCCTCAATCCGCGCATCATCGTCGCGGACGAGGCGACGTCCGCGCTCGACGTTTCCGTGCGCTTCCAGGTGCTCGATCTCCTGATGCGTCTGCAGGATGAGCTCGGCCTCGCCTACATCTTCATTAGCCATGACATCGGCGTCATCCGCTATATGTGCGACCGCGTTGGCGTCATGTATCGCGGCAAACTGGTGGAGGTGGGCGAGGCGGACAAGGTCTGCAACGCGCCGGATCATGCCTACACCCAGGCGCTCATCTCGGCCATTCCGCGACCTGATCCTCGGGACCGCGATCGTTCACGGCGGTTCCGTTACGTCGAACCCGCCGCGCCGAACGTGGCAGCCATCACGAATGGAGGAGCAGCACGATGAAGATCACCGGTATCCGAACGTTTCTGATGCGGGCGGGAGCTCCGGACGTGGGCGCACGGCAAGGGGTGCCGCTTTCCAAGGCCGAGCAGCCGTTTGCAGGAACCCGCAACTGGCTATTTCTTAAGATCGAGACCGACGAAGGCATTACCGGCGTCGGGGAGTGCTCGGGCTGGCCGCGCGTGATCGAAACCGCGATCAAGGACCTCGCACCGCTCTTGATCGGGGAAGATCCGCTCCACACGGAAAAGATCTGGCAGAAGATGCAGGTGGCGATGATGGGGCATGGCATGCTCGGCACGGTCGGCGGAGGCGCCATGACCGGCATCGACATGGCGCTGTGGGACATCAAGGGCAAGGCGCTCGGCGTCCCCGTCTGGATGCTGCTCGGCGGCAAGCTGCGCGATCGCATCCCGATCTATTCGCATGCCAATTCCGTCGAACGGGCGCGAGAGCTCAGGCAGCGCGGCATTAAGGCGATCAAGTGCAGCGGTCTTGCCGATCCGGTGGAAAAGGTTGCCATGCTGCGCGAAGGTTTGGGCGACGACATGGATATCGCCATAGACCTGCACGGCCCGCCATGGCTGACGCCGGCCGACGCCGCGCGGCTGACGCGGGCGCTTGAACCCTATGATCTGCTCTGGGTGGAGGAGCCGCTGGCGCCGGAAAACCTCGAGGGTTACCGCCGCATCCGCGATGCCGCTCAGGTGCCGCTGGCAGCGGGCGAGCGCGCCTCGACGATCTTCGGCGAACGCCAGCTCATCGAGGAGGAACTCGTCGACGTCATCCAACCCGATACGGGTCGAGCAGGTGGCCTCACCCAAATGAAGAAGATCGCCGCCATGGCGGAAGCCCATCACATCCAGATGGCTCCGCATTCCGGCTCGCTCGGTCCGGTGGCGGAATATGCCGCCCTGCATCTGATGGCTTCAATCCCCAACGCGCTGATGCTGGAACGGCTCGACGATGATTGGGAAGGCCGGCAGCTCACGATCGTGCCGCATCCTGTGCAGCAGGATGGGTCGCTCGCCGTGCCGGACACGCCTGGACTCGGCTGCGATATCGACGAGGAATTCGTCGCCCGTTTTCCGAGCGAAGGCAATATCCCGATCCCGGCGCCGGAAACCGCAGGCTCCCATCGCGAGCGCCTCTATGTGCAGATGCGCCTGTCGCGGCGCAGCTACTTCAATCCCTAGAAATCTGGGCAAACCACAAAAACTGACTATCTGAGGATAATTGAAAATGAAGATCGATCGGATGCGGGTTTTCATGACCCGCGACAAGGACCGCCCGCGTGTCATCCTCGCCCTCGATACCGACGACGGGCTGACGGGGTGGGGCGAATGCTACAATCACGGTCCCGACAAGGCCCTGCCGCCTCTGCTCGACTATCTCTATGCATTCATTGCCGGCCAGGATCCGACCCGCATCGACTATCTGATCAATCTGCTGATCCAGCAAAGCCGCTTCCCCCCGGGGGCGCTCGGCCTTGCCGCTATCTCCGCCCTTGATCATTGCCTATGGGATCTTGCGGCAAAGGCTGCCAATGTTCCCGTCTACAAACTGCTGGGTGGCGAGGTTCGCGATCGCGTCAAGGTCTATGCGGGCGTATATACGGCACCGGACGCACCTGCTGCCCGAGACGAATTCGATCGGCTCAACGCGGATTGGGGCTTCACGGCCTTCAAGCTCAGCCCTTGGCGGATCGATATGCATGCCCATCGTTGGGGCAATGTCGTGAAGGCCTCGGCCGATTATTTCCGGTCGCTGCGCGAAACCGTCCGGGACGATTATGAGATCGCCTTCGATGCCCATGCCAAGATATTCGAGCCGGCGGCTGCCCGCCAGCTCGGCAACGCGCTTGCGCCCTATGATCCGCTCTTCTTCGAAGAACCGCTGCGTCCGGAAAACATCGAAGCCTGGGGTGATCTGAAGCAGGGTTTGAACTGCACGCTGGCAACCGGCGAGTCGCTTTACAGCCGCTATGAATTCCTGCGCCTATTGCAGGTGAAGGGCGCGGACCTGATCCAGCCCGACATCTGCGTCGTGGGCGGCATCAGCGAAATGCGTCGCATTGCGACGCTGGCCGAGGCCTTCTTCGTCGGCGTGGCGCCGCACAATCCCATGGGGCCGTTGGCAACGGCCGTCAATGTCCACTTTTCCGCCGCCACGCAGAATTTCAAGATCCTCGAATATCGTCTGCCCGTCGGCCAGGGCTATGTCTATGGCGGCACCGAGGTGGAGAAACGCATCGATGCAACCCGCTATGTCGCCGATCCCTATCTGCCGAAGGACGGCTATCTGGAGCTGAGGCCCGATCGGCCCGGCTGGGGCGTTGAAATGGACGAAAAGGCGATGAACGAGGACGGTTATGTGCATTGGCAGCGACGCGTGCCGAAGCGGCCGGACGGATCGTATGCCTTCGCCTGAGGGCTTGGTCGTTCTGGAAAACGGCCCGCTGACCGCCGTCTTTCAACCGAAAGCCGGCGGTCGAATGCTTCGCCTTTCACACAGGGATCACGGCGAGGTCCTCGTTCCCCTGGGAACGGATCCTTTCGATCCCCTTTACTGGCCGAAGGGTGGTGCCTATCCCCTTTTCCCGTTCCACAACAAGCTCGAAGGCGGAACCTTCAGCTTCGAGGAAAGAGCGTTCCAGGTGATGCCGCATCCCACGAGCCCGCCGGATGCCCTTCACGGTCCGGCTCACCGGCGGCCATGGTGCGTGACAGCGCATGAGCGGACGTCGTTGACGATGGTGCTGGACTATGCGGCGGATGACGACTGGCCGTTTGATTTCCGGGCGGAGCAGAGTTTCACGCTTGACAGCGCCGGCCTTGCCCTTCGGCTTTCGCTTCAGAACAAGGCGAAGGCAACGATGCCGGCCGGTTTCGGATGGCATCCCTATTTCGCGGCGGACTTGTCGCGCCCGGTTTTTTGCGACGCGCTTGTGGAGCACGCGAGCGATCGTGCCAGCCTTCCGACGCACGAGACAAGACCATATGCTGCGGAATGCAAGCTCTTGGCAGGCGAATTCACGCGGCATTTTTCAGGAGCCCGAAGTGCGGACGTTCTTGTCGATTGCGGTCTCATCGTGCGGATGAATTGGCAATCGCCACTGGATTATCTCGTTGTCCATCGCATGCCGACCTATCTGTGCCTTGAGCCGGTCTCGCATCTTGGCGGCGCCCTCCGCTATCCGGACAGCGAGAAGAAAGCTTTCGGCTTGGCCGCGCTCACTCCGGGTGCGTTCATCCAAGCCGATGTAGCGATGTCGATTCGCAAGGCAGACTGACGGCAGCAGCCATGGGCGAGCGGGAGCGCCTGTGCGTTCAATTTTTCGACTGAAGCGCTGTTGTTTCGCGCATGACCAGGTGGGTCTCAAGCACATAGCGCACATCGCGGACGGCGCGTGATTGCAGCATGTCCAGGAGCAGGAATACGGCAACCCGACCGGCCTCCATCGAGCGGTTCGAAACAGAGGTGAGTGCTGGATAGGTAACGGCACCGAGCACGTCGTCGCAGCCGATCACGCTAAAATCTAAGGGTACTGAAATGCTCTTTTCCGCCAGCCCTGCAAGTACGCCCTGCGCCGTCAGGTCGTCGAAGGCGACCGCCGCCGTGGCGCCGGTGGCGAGGATGGCGCCCACCGCGTTGCGGCCGGAATTATAACTAGGCAGCACCGCAGGCACGGTTTCGACTGCGACCCCGAGGCCGGAGGCGGCCGCACGCATGGCCGAACGCCGCTGCTTGTTGGACCAGGAGGTCGAAGGGCCGCTCACATAGGCGATCTTGCGATGGCCGAGCTTGACGAGATGCTCGACCGCTTCCCGCACACCCGAACCGCTATCGATCAGCACACGCGGGATCCCGTCGAGATCGCGGTTGATCAGCACGAGCGGCAGCTTGCCGGCATGGGCGCGGATGCGTTCGTCGGAAAGCCGGGAGGAGGCCAGCACGAGGCCTTCCACCTGGCCCGCGAACCGGCCGACGAGTTTGTCTTCCTGCTTAGGGTTCTCCTCGGTATTGCCGAGGAAGATACAGAAATCCGAACGGTCGGCTTCGAGCTGGGCCGCCTGGATCATCGGCGGAAAGAACGGATTGGCGATATCCGGCACGATCAGCCCGATATTGCCGTGCCGGCCGGTGCTGAGGGCGCGCGCCGTATGGTTCGGCACATAGCCCATTGCCTCGGCGGCTTTCATGATCCGCTCCACCGTTTCCGGGCTCAGCATGTCCGGCCGGGTGAAAGCGCGCGAGACGCTGGAACGCGCCACCCCGGCCGCTTCCGCGACCTGGCTGATGGTGACGCCCTTGGTCCGCTTGATCATGGATTCTGGAAACTCGCCCTTTTTTGCTTCGACTACCACGAATTCCACGGAACCTTCAATTTAAGTTGGCACTTTGAGACGGAAGACTGCCATTCATCCACTTGACATGCAACCGGTTGCATGGAACTCTTTCACCAATAGAAAAATGGGGATCTGCAACGGGGCGCGGCGAAGCCGTCCGATCTCCCCGCATGCGCCATGGAGACTGCGTTGAACCTCGCAACCACCCTTCGTCCTTCGCCAAGCACACGGCGGATCTTCGACCGGCTCGTGGTCGAAAGCTTTGCCACACGGGCTAAGATGGGGGCGGCCGCGGCGGCGGATATCGCGGCTGCACTTGCCGAGCGTCTCGGCAAACAAGCCAATGTTCGAATGGTATTTGCGGCAGCACCCAGCCAGGCGGATATGCTTGCCGCCCTTTGCGCGGTACCGGGCATTGAGTGGAACCGCGTCACCGCTTTTCATATGGACGAATATATCGGCCTTTCGCCGTCCTCACCGGCCCGGTTCGGCAATTGGCTGGACGTGCATGTCTTCGGCAAGCTGCCTTTTGCCGCCGTCCACCGCATCAAGCCGGAGCCGGATGCGATGGCAGAGATCCGTCGCTATTCTGATCTTCTGAACGCGGCGCCGATCGATTTTGTCTGCCTCGGCATCGGCGTCAACGGGCATGTCGCTTTCAATGATCCGCCCGTTGCCGATTTTTCCGATCCCCTAGACGTCAAGATCGTCGAGCTTGATGAAACCTGCCGTCAGCAGCAGGTCCATGACGACTGTTTCCCGGATCTTGCATCCGTGCCCCATGAGGCAATCACACTGACGGTGCCGCGACTGCTTCGGGCGAGCCGTTTGTTCTGCGTGGTGCCGGGCATCGTCAAACGTGATGCTGTTCGCAATGCGCTCTACGGCCCGCTCAGCACCGACTGCCCGGCAAGCGCTCTGCGTACTCACGCCGCCTGCACTCTCTATATCGACAAGGGGTCCGATCCCGATGCCTGAACTTGAAGCCCCTGGGCCTGTCATCGATGCGGATGCGCTCTGCGAAGGTTATTTCGCCTCCACCCAGGCCTTGATGCGGCGGGTGCTGGAGGAGGAAAAGGCTTCGCTCGATCAGGCGGCCCTAAAGCTGGCCGGGCAAATCGCCGCCGACCGGCTCGTGCATATCTACGGGCCTGGCGGCCATTCCAATCTGGCCTCGCAGGAAGTCTTCTTCCGCGCCGGCGGGCTGATGCATATCAGCGCGATCCTCGACGAGGGCACGCTGCTTTCCAACGGCGCGCTGCGCTCCATGGCGATCGAGCGCACGCCCGGTTACGGCAAGGTGGTCATCGCTAACCAGCGGCTCGGCGAAACCGACCTGCTCATCCTGGTGAATGCCTACGGCATCAATGCGGCACTGATCGATGCGGCTTTGGAGGCGCGCCGGCGCGGCACGTTTCTCATTGGCGTCAGCTCTCGCCTGCACGCCTCGAGCACGTCGCCGGAACACCCCGCGCGCCATCCGACCAGGCAGAACCTGCACGACATCGTCGATATAGCCATCGATACAAAGGTACCGGTCGGCGATGCGGTGGTAACGGCGCCGGGGATGAACGAGAACATTGCGGCGATCTCCACCTTCGCCAATGCCTTCACGCTGAACTGCCTCGTCATCCGCACGGTCGCCAAGCTCGTGGAACGCGGCGTCGAGCCGCCCGTCTGGCGCAGCGGCAATGCGCCAGGCGGAGACGAGGCGAACAATCGCTTCATCGCTGATTTCCAAGGCCGGGTGAGGGCGCTCTGATGACGACCGTCGACGGTATCGATCCGCGCACCGGCAAAGGTATTGCGATCGACATCGCCGAGGGCAAAATTGCCGCTGTTCGTGCGGCCGAAAATACAAGCGCTCATTTTCTCTCACCGGGGCTGATCGACCTGCAGATCAACGGTTTCCGGGGCTTCGATCTCAATGACGGCGAAGTTACGCCGAACGTCATGCTGTCGCTCTGCGAGGAGTTGCTGAGTGTCGGCGTAACCGTATGGCTGCCAACCATCATCACCGCGTCGGAAGCGTCGATCCTCCAGACGCTGGAGGCGATCGGCAAGATCCGCGCCGGGCATCGGCTGATCGCTGAGATGGTACCGGGCGTGCATGTCGAGGGACCATCGATCTGCGACAGGGATGGTCCGCGCGGCGCCCATCCGCAAAAGCATGTCCGGCCACCCTCGATTGCGGAATTCGATCGCTGGCAGAGGGCTTCCGGCGATCTCGTTTCGATGGTGACCATCGCACCGGAGCATGAGGGCAGCATTGACTATATCCGTGCCTTGACTAAGCGCGGGGTGCATGTGGCGCTTGGCCATACGGCGGCGACGCCCGGGCAGATTCACGCAGCCGCGGAGGCGGGTGCGGTGCTCTCGACGCATCTCGGCAACGGGGCTGCGGCCATGCTGCCGCGTCACCCGAATTTCATTTGGGCGCAACTTGCCGATGACCGTCTGATGGCGAGCTTCATCGCCGACGGCTGGCATCTGCCGCCGGATACGTTCAAGGCCATGTTGCGGGCCAAGGGCATGGAAAGGGCAATCCTCGTTTCCGACATGGTAGCGCTTGCCGGCATGCCGCGGGGCCTCTACGAACAACCGGTCGGCGGACAGGTCGAGGTTTCGCCGGAAGGGCGCATCAGTATTGCCGGCACGCCCTATCTCGCCGGCGCCAGCTTGCCCCTTTCCGCCAATGTGGCGATCGCCGCTGAGATGGCCGGCTTATCCCTGGCCGACGCCTTGCTTCTGGCAACACGAAATCCCGGCCGCTTCGTGGGCAGACGAGGGCGGCTGGAGGTGGGCGCGCGGGCGGATATCATCCGTTTCGATTGGTCGCAGGGCGATCGCGAAATCAGGGTTCGCGAAGCCTGGGTCCATGGCGAGAAGGCGTTTTGCGCATGATTGAAGCCGGGGCAGCCGTCGTCGATATCACGCCGCCGCCGGGGCTCTTGATGTCCGGTTTCGCCGCCCGCAGCCTGCCCGCAAAAGGTATCCATGATACGCTGACGGCACGCGCGGTGGTAATCGGAGATACGGCTGTCGTCGTGGCCGACGTGATCGGCATCGATGCCGGCATGAGCGCGCGCATCCGTGAGCGCTGCATGCTCCCTGCCGAAAACGTGGTCGTCGCGGCACTCCACAATCATGGCGGGCCGGTTTCCATGACCGGCAGGCTCAGTATGGCTGCCGATCCGACCTACCTGGAGCGGCTGGAGGATGCGTGTGTGGCGGCGATCGACAAGGCCGCCGCAGCCCGCCGGCCGGCCAGGGCGGCGGCGGGGCAGGGGAGCGACCCGGGGGTAGCGCGCAACCGGCGTCATCCCGGCGGACCGGTGGACGCTTCCCTGCCGACGCTGCGTATTCGCGACGAACGGGGTGACATGATCGCCGTTATAACGGCCTATGCCTGCCATCCGGTGGTGCTTGCCGCCGACAATCTTCTATGGACGGCGGACTATCCGCATTTCGTGCGCCACGCGCTGGAGGAAGCCTATCCCGGCGCGGTCGCTCTCTTCATGACCGGCTGCGTCGGTGACGCCAATACCGGCCATTCGGCCCACGCATCCATCACGCTCGCCGCCAGTGCGGGCCGGACCTATGAGGCCGCCGAGCGGATCGGCCGCAAGATTGCCGAAGCAGTCCTCGCGACCTCGGAGACCCTCGCATCGGAAACCGTCAATGCGCGAAACGGCACCGTTGCGCTGAGCTTCCGGCGACGGGAGACGGATACTCCGCAAATCCTCGAAAAGCGCTGGCGGGAGGAGGTCTTGGTCGCCGAACCCGCACGCAAAAATCTGCTCGGCTACTGGGCCGACTGGGCGCGCGATATCGCTCCCATCGAGCCGGAGCCGCTTGCCGCGCGAGTGACGGTGCTCGATTGGGGCGGCGTTCCGATCGTGGCGCTGCCAGGCGAGATTTTTGCCCAAACGGCTCTGTCGATCCGCGCAGCACTCGGCCCGGAAAGACCCGCCTTTGTCATCGGCTTTGCCGATGACAATCCGGGCTATATCCCGCCCGCCGGTGAGTTTACCCATGGCGGCTATGAAGTCGACGAAGCGCACCGCTACTATGGTCTGGCCGCGAGCTTCGCGCCCGGCTCGGCCGAAGCGCTTGCCGCCTGTGCGATCGAACTGGCAAACGACAGCGGAGGAGGCGTGAAGCGGTAGAATCCGCGACGAGCAAGACTGATCCGATGCTTGACACGCAACCGGTTGCATGAGAGCTTTTTATCAATAACAAGAGGGAACAGGGCCATGAAAAACGTATCAGTGAAAAACAGGATTTCCACCCGTGGGCGGCTTCTGGGTATGGCATTCGGCGCCGCTATGCTTTCCGGCCTCTCTTCCGCTTCTGCGCAAACGCTGACGGTGTGGAGCGGCTATCCGGAAATGGCGCCGTTTTACGAACATGTTGCCCAAGGCCTGAAGGCCAGCCATCCGGATCTCGAAGTGAAGGTCGAGGCGATTGCGCTGCGCGAGCATGAAAAGCGCGTAGCGCTCGGCCTGACGGGTGGCCAGGAAGGTATCACCGTCATCGAGCTTTCCGGCTCGACCGCCACCCGCTATCTTGAAAACGGCCTCCTGCCGGAAGCGCCGGATGATGTCGCGGCCTTCGTCACGGATCCGCAGAACTTCGACACGTTCTTCCGTGACACAGCAAGTTACGACGGCACTGTCTATGGTGTGCCGCTCTTCCGCGGCCAGGGTGCACTCTATTACAACACCGACATGTTCAAGGCCGCCGGCCTCACCGAGCCCCCGAAAACCATGGAGGACTATTCCAGATATGCCGAGAAGCTGACGCAGCGCGACGGTTCCGGCAAGGCGACGGTTTCCGGCTGGAGCCTGCGCCTTTCCGGTGGCGGTCAGGGCATTGCCGAAAAATTCTGGATCAATATGCATCAGTATGGTGGGGCGATCCTGGTGCCCGCCGGCGATGGCAAGTGGAAGGCGGATTTCGCCAACGAGGCTGGTCGCAAGGCGCTGAAACAGTATCTCGAAAACATCTACACATTGAAGACCGTCACGCCGGAAATGCCTGCCGATGCCGATGCTTTCGAGCGCGGCCAGACCGCCATGTTCATCCGTGAATCCTGGGTGATCGGCGATATCGCCAAGAAGGCGCCCGATCTGAAATACGCAACCGCGCCGCTGCCGAAGGGCTCGATCGCGCTGCCGACCAATCTCTATGTCGCTGGCGATGATGCCGATATCGGCTGGGAATTCGCCCAGGCGGCCAATTCGCCGGAAAATCTCGTCTGGCTGCTTGAGAACGTTGGCTGGCTGCCGAACCGATCGGGCGTCGATTATTCGAGCGTTACGACCAAGCAGCCGGCCTTTGCCGCTTTCGTCAATTATCCGCAGGGCTACGAGTTCTTCACGCTGCCGTCGATCGGCCCGATAGAGGAGATCCTGACCCGCGTCGCGGCCCAGCTCGTGGTCGCCTTCGGTGACGCCTCGATGGCTAGCGACGATGCCAAGATCGACGCTTTCCTGAAGAAGGCGAGCGACGAAGTGAACACCATCCTCGATCGCGAAGGCTTGGCTGCGAAATAATCCGCCATAAGCCTCGCCAATCGCATCTGCCCGGGGCATCGTTCGTCCCGGGCTCTCCGAGGATCAGGGTCGACCCGCTTCGCGGCCGAACCCGCTTATCTACAGGCCATGACATAATGCTGAAGCGCAAAAGATTTATCTTTGCGATCCTCGCGATCCTGCCGACGCTGGCGATCTTCGGCTATGTGCGGCTTTATCCAATCGCCGATACGCTGAGGCTCAGCCTTTTCAAATGGGATATTCTGTCCAGGAACAAGCCGTTCATCGGGCTTGCCAATTTTCGCGAGCTGATGGGCGATCACCTGTTCCTTGATGCGCTTGTCAACACAACGATCATCGCCTTCGGCGTGCTTCTGCTGACCATCCCCATGGCATTGGTCATTGCCGCTTTGATCTTCCATCGCACGCGCTCGAGGATGGCCGGCTTCTATGAGACAGCCGTATTCATCCCGCATGTCGTCTCGCTGGTGCCGGCTGCCATGGCTTGGAAGTGGATCTTCGATGCCCGGCTCGGGCCGCTCAACGCGCTTTTGAATTTCTTCGGAATTCCGGCGCAGAACTGGCTGTTCGACCCGGTACTGTCTGTCATCTGCATCATCGTCCTCTGCTCCTGGCAGGCGCTGGGTTACGCGGTGCTGATCTACATCGTCGGCTTCAAGAACCTGCCGGTTTCGCTTTATGAGGCGGCCAAGCTCGATGGTGCTTCCGGTCCGCAGAGTTTCTGGTTCTTGTCGATCCCGATGCTCAAACCGATCACGCTTTACGTCTCGGTCGTAACGCTGGTCTCCGGCTTCAACGTCTACGCCCAGGCCTTCGTGCTGGCATCGGATGCTCAAGGCGCGCCGGGAAGGCAGGTGCGTGTGCTGGTTCTCGACATGCTGGAAAACAGCTTCCGCAACTATCGCGTTGGTTACGCCGCATCTGAAGCGGTGGTGCTGCTGGTCATCGTGCTGGTGTTGACGCTCATCCAGTTCTCGATGCTGCGGGAAAGGGGCAGGATATGACCGCCGAAATCGCGACCGTCGATATCGGACCGACTGCGGACGAACTTGCCGAGGGCCGCCGCCTGCGCCGCAGAAAGCGCCTGACCAATCTCGCGATCGATGTCTTTCTTGTCATCGTCTCTCTTCTGATGCTGCTACCGCTCGTGTTCCTGGTGGCGAATGCCTTCAAGACGCCCGCCGAAATGCTCGCCTGGCCGCCGACCATCCTCCCTCGTGACCCGACGCTTGCCAATTTCTCGGCGGTGCTTGGCGAAACGCCGCTCATCCGCTGGATTGGCAACAGCCTCGCCTTTGCGGTGCTCTCGACCGTCGCGATCGTCGCGACCTCGGCGATTGCCGGTTATATCTTCGGGAAATTCCGCTTCGGAACCTTGAACCTCATCTTCGCGCTGTTTCTCGCGACCGCGATCGTGCCCTTCGAGGTCTACATGATCCCGCTCTATTTCCAGGCAAAAAGCCTCGGCATCCTGAATTCCGTCTGGGGCCTGCTGCTCGGTTACCTGGTGATGAGCTTCGGCATTTTCCTGATCCGTCAGAACGTCATCCATTCGATCCCCGATGAGCTTTTGGAGGCGGCGCGCATCGATGGCGCCGGCGAGTTCTGGATCTTCCTGCATATCGTCCTGCCGCTCCTGCGCGGAGCGCTCGGTGCGCTGGCAGTGCTTGCCTTCTTCCAGGCTTGGACCGCGTTTGCCTGGCCGATGATCGTCGCGACCACGCGGACGAGCTACACGATCGAGGTGGGGCTGGCGCTTTTCCAGACAGGCTTCACGGTCGATCTTGGCCGCTTGAGCGCCGCCTCCGCCACTGTGCTCATTCCGTCGATCCTGCTCTTCGTCATCCTGCGCCGCAATTTCGTGCAGGGCGTCGCCAGCACCGGCCTCAAGGAGTGACGGCGATGGAGTTTATCGAGGAGGCGCGCACCACCTATGCCGCGGCCAACGCGGGAACACTCTATTGGATGTTGCAGCGGCGGGTGCTCGGCGGTGGGTTTTTGAATACCAAGCAGAACAGTGTAACGTTGAGGGATTATGGGACGCAGGACGGCGTACGCGGGCCTGATTATACCTATGGCTGGATCCAGGGCAGGGCCCTTGAATCCCTTGTTGCCCATGCGGAATTCTTCGAGCGGGAGTTGCCGCCGCTCGCCGTCAAGCTCGATATCGCGGGCCGCCGTCTTTACGATCTGCTCGCCGCTCTTCAGCAATCGGATGGCCATGCCTATTTCTGCTACGATCGTGACATGGTGCCGGTTTATGCGGACGAGGCCGGCGTCTTGCGCAAGCAGGAAATGCCGGCGGTGATCTATACCTATTCCGACGCCTTCGTGGCGAAGGGACTAGTGGCCGCGGCGAGCCGCTACGGTCTGCCAGGCGTGGCCGACCATCTTGCCTATCTCGCACAGGTCGTGGCGTCGATCGGTAACGGTCGTTTCCAGATGGACGAGCGCCGGCCTCTGTCGCTCGAAAATCTCGCCACCCAGGCGGACGATTTCGGGCCGCGCATGATCCTTTTAGGCGCAGCAGGCATGCTGAAACGCTTTGGTCACACGGCCCATCTTGCCTTTGCCGATCGCTTCATCGCTCACGTCATTGACCGGCATTACGATGCCGGAACCGACCTGCTCCGCAATGTGCCGGGCGAAGATGCCTGCAATGTCGGCCACGGCATCGAGTTCGTCGGCTTCGCGCTTGACTATCTCGACGGCAATGCCGAGCCAGCGCTGATCGAGACGCTGGAGCGCATTTTAGTTTCGTCCTTCAAGAAAGGCTTCGTCGGACCGGGCATCGCGCTTACGGTATCGATCGCGTCCGGTAGGCCGCTGAGCCCCTATTGTCCGTGGTGGTCGCTGCCGGAGACGATCCGCGCCGCAGCCCTTTGTCATCAGCGCACGGGCAGTGCCGAGAGCCTGGGGGTCTGGAAGGCGGCGCATGCGGTGTTCTTTGAGGGCTATTGGCGTGGCACCCCGCCGATCGCCTACCAGACCATGTCGAAGGACGGACCGGTCGACTTCGTGCCTGCCACACCGGATCTCGACCCCGGTTATCACACTGGCCTCAGCTTGCTCGCAGCCATCCATGCGGCCGATCGGCTCAAGCCCCAATCACACGCTATTTCGGGATAGTTTCATGGCTTCCGTTGAGATTCAGAACGTCCGCAAGGCTTATGGTGCTTTCGAAACCATCAAGGGGGTTTCTGTGGATGTACCGGACGGCGCCTTTGTCGTGCTGGTCGGCCCCTCGGGTTGCGGCAAGTCCACACTGCTTAGGATGATTGCCGGACTGGAAGAAATCACCGGCGGCACGATCCGCATCGATGGCCGCGTCATTAACGAGGTCGAGCCGAAGAACCGCGACATCGCCATGGTCTTCCAGAACTATGCGCTTTATCCGCATATGACGATCGCCGAGAACATGGGCTTCTCGCTCAGGCTTGCGAAGAAATCCAAGGAGGAGATCGCCTCGCGAGTGGCGGATGCGGCACGTATCTTAGGCTTGACCGACTACCTGCAGCGTTACCCGAAGCAGCTTTCGGGCGGCCAGCGCCAGCGCGTCGCCATGGGACGCGCCATCGTGCGTAACCCTAAGGTCTTCCTGTTCGACGAGCCGCTATCGAATCTTGATGCCAAGCTGCGCGTACAGATGCGCGCGGAGTTGAAGGACATCCACGCTCGCATCCGGACGACGACGGTCTACGTCACCCATGATCAGATCGAGGCCATGACAATGGCCGACCGGATCGTGGTGATGCGGGACGGCATCGTCGAGCAGGTCGGCGCGCCGCTGGAGCTTTACGACAAGCCGGCCAACATGTTCGTCGCAAGCTTCATCGGTTCGCCTTCGATGAATTTTCTCTCGGCCAAGGTTTCGGAGGACCACAAATCGGTGGTGACGGAGAACGGCGTTCGGCTGCCGCTGGGAGCCGAAGCCTCCGCTGCGCCCGGTACAGCGGTGACCTACGGCATCCGGCCGGAGCACTTGACGATTGCGGCCCCCGGCGAGGGCATTCCGATAACGGTTACCAATATCGAGCCGACCGGCTCGGAAACCTTCGTGCAGGGCGCGGTGGACGGCCAGAAGATTTCTGTGCAGCTTCGCGAGCGTCTCTTCATCAAGACCGGCGACGTACTTAACCTGACGCTTGCATCCGCCAACAGCCATCTCTTTGAATCCGTCACAGGCCAACGGCTCTGAGAGGGCAAGGACATGGCAGATGCGCCGACGCGAGGCGTCGGCGCATCTAGCGTCAAAGTCGTCAGGCGCCAGTGTCTTGCAGATAACGCTCGGCAAGCCGTGCCCACATCGCCGCTCCTGTCGTGAGGCTGCCATCGGCAAAGTCGTATTTCGGGCTGTGGAGGATCGCCGAATCCACGCCATTGCCGAGCCGTAGGAAACTGCCGGGCTTGTGCTCGAGGAAATAGGCGAAATCCTCACTGCCCGGGATGAGATGGCAGGTGGAGACCCTGTCCGACCCGACGAGCTCCTCCGCGACGGTGCGGGCAAAGGCGGTCTCGGCTTCCGAATTGACGACCACTGGATAGCCGCGCTCGTAATTTATCTCGATCGTCGCCCCGAAACCTTCGGCAACCGATTGGGCGAGCCTGGTGATCCGCTCCTGCAGGAGGTCGCGAACCTTTGGCTCGAAGGAGCGGACGCTGAGCGCCATCCGGGCATATTCCGGAATGACGTTGACGGCTTCGCCGGCGTGTATGGTGCCGACCGTCACGACGGCGGTCTGCGTTGGGTCGACATTGCGCGAAACGACGGTCTGCAGCGCGACCACGAGGTTGCAGGCAACCACGACCGGATCGATCGTCAGATGGGGACGCGAGGCATGGCCGCCCTTGCCCTTGATGGTAATGTTGACCGTATCGGAGGAAGCCATCATCGGGCCGGAGCGCAGGAGCAGTGTGCCTTCGGGAGCGCCCGGATGGTTATGCAGGCCGAAGATGGCATCGAAGGGAAAACGCTCGAAAAGGCCGTCGGCGATCATTTTCTGAGCACCGCTTGGCTTGCCCGCCTCTTCGGCAGGCTGGAAGATCAATGTCACCGTGCCGTTGAAGCGGCGTGTGCGCGACAGATATTCGGCCGCGCCGAGAAGCACCGTCGTATGTCCATCGTGGCCGCAGGCGTGCATCTTGCCCGGAGCCTTGCTGGCATAGGCAAACCCCGTTTCTTCCAGGATCGGTAGCGCGTCCATGTCGGCGCGAATGGCGATCCCCTTGCTTCCTGTGCCGGCGCTAAGGCGCGCGACCACGCCATGGCCACCGACATTGCGTGTGACGTCCCAGCCCCAGCCTTCGAGCTTCTCGGCGACGAAAAGCGCCGTTTCGGCTTCCTCGAAGGAAAGCTCGGGATGGGCGTGCAGATACTGCCGGGTCGCCTTCAGCTCGGCTTCCATGGCATCAAAATCGGAGACGCGGGCGTAGAGATTGTCTTGCGAGGGCATTGGAGGTCCAGACGTTTCGAAATCAAAAAAGACCCCGGCCTTTGGAGCCGGGGCAAGGTGGGGAGTTTATAGGAAGCGCGACAGGAAGGCCTGGGTGCGCGGATGCTGCGGATTGCCGATCACATCCTCAGGCTTGCCCATTTCGACGATCTTGCCGCCATCCATGAAGACCACCCGGTCGGCGGCTTCGCGGGCAAACCCGATTTCGTGGGTGACGACGATCATGGTCAGGCCCTGCTTGGCAAGATCCCGCATGGTCGAAAGCACTTCGCCAACGAGTTCGGGATCGAGTGCCGAGGTCGGCTCGTCGAACAGCATAAGCTTCGGCTTGATCGCCAGCGCCCGGGCGATCGCCACACGCTGCTGCTGGCCGCCGGAGAGCTGGCGGGGATAGGCGTTTGCCTTTTCCGACAGGCCGACGCGCTGCAGAAGCTGCCTAGCATTTTCGATCGCATCCTTGCGACTTATCCCGTGGACGCCGACGGGCGCCTCGATGATGTTCTGCAGCACCGTCATATGCGGGTAGAGATTGAACTGCTGGAACACCATGCCGATCTTGCGGCGCTGGCGGGCAATGCCGTTTGGAGAAAGTTTTTCCAGCCGGTCGTTGCGGACCCGGTAGCCGATCTGTTCGCCATCCACCTCGATATAGCCCTTCTGGATGGCTTCGAGATGGTTGATGCAGCGCAGGAAGGTCGATTTGCCCGAACCGGAAGGCCCTAGGATGACCACTACCTCGCCTGGCATGACGTCGAGGTCGATGCCCTTCAGCACCTCGAGCTGGTCGAAGGCCTTATGGACGTCCCGGGCCTGGACGAGAGGCTTTGCGTTCTCGCCCTTTGTATTCACGGCTGCGATCAATGGCTTGCCTCCTCTGTGGCGGCGGCAGGCTTGGTAGCACCGCCGTTGCGGCGGTCGCTACGCCCGTAATAGGCTTCGATATAGCTCTGGCCGACATTGAGGATCGACGTGATGAGCAGATACCAGATGACGGCAACCATCAGCATCGGGATGATCTCGAAGGTGCGGTTATAGATCGACTGCACCGAATAGAGCAGGTCGGCCATGGCGATGACGCTGACGAGCGAGGTGGCCTTGATCATGCTGATCAGCTGGTTGCCGGTCGGCGGCACGATGGAGCGCATGGCCTGGGGAATGATGATCCGCCGCAGTGCACGCGCCTTGGTCATGCCGAAGGCTTCCGCCGTTTCGGATTGGCCGCGATCGACGGAAAGCAGGCCGCCGCGGATGATCTCTGCCATGTAGGCCGCTTCGTTGAGCGCAAGTCCGACGATCGCCGCCGTCATTGGCGTGATTACCGAATTGGTATCCCAGCTTGCCAGTGTCGGGCCGAAGGGAATGGCGATCGACAGCTGCGGGAACAGGGTCGACATGTTGTACCAGAAGATCAGCTGGACCAGCAGCGGCGTGCCGCGGAAGAACCAGATGAACAGTGAGGCGAACGAACTGGCCAGCCGGTCGTTCGACATGCGGGCGATGGCGATCAGCAGGCCAAGGATGACGCCGAGCACCATGGCAACGACGGTCAGGCCGAGGCTGACGTAAAGGCCCTGGATGACGGTCGGGTCGAAGAAATACTGGGCGACGACCGGCCAGCCGAAATTCTCGTTGTTGGAGACGATCCAGCCGAAATCGACGACGATGATCGCGACGATCAGCCAGAGGGCGAGACGACCGAAGCGGAATGGCGCATGGGCCGTCGCCACATCGCGGAAGTCCGCAGCGCCAGGAGGCGCTGCGCGTGTTACGGTCGGCTGGCTCATTTCGGCAACTGGCCCCCGAGATTGATACCCGGCTCCTTGAGCATGTTGTTCTCAAGGCCCCACTTCTTCATGATCGCGGCATAGGTGCCGTTGTCCATCAGAACCTTGATGGCGTCCTGAAGGACCGGACCGAGCGGCGAACCTTTTGGGACGACGGCGCCCTGATAGAGGTCGTCGAAGCCGTTCTTCTGGCCGACGCCGGTCAGTTCCAGCTGGCCATTGGCCTGCGATACGAAATAGGTGAGCGGCGCCTGGGAGGAGAAGAAGGCGTCGGCGCGCCTCGAGCGGACCGCCAGAATGGAGCTCGGCTGATCCGTATAGGACTGAACCTCGATGGGATCCTTGCCGTCGGCCTTGCATTTTTCTGCCTGCACCTGGATCACCCGCTCGGCCGAGCCGCCGGCCATGACGGCGATGCGGTTGCCGCAAGCGGTATCCAGCGATGTTATGCCCTTGGGATTGCCCTTCTGCACCGCGAAGACGACGAATTCCTGAACCCAATCCACGAAATCATTGGCTTCTTCACGGCTCTTGAAGTCGCCGACCGGCCCGAAGGCGAACTGGTAGCGGCCGGAATTGACGCCGGCCAGCAGTGCCGGAAGGCCGCCGACGGTCGCATGCTCGATCTTGACGCCGAGCACCTGCCCGAGCGCGTCGGTAAGATCGGCGCTGGCGCCGGTCATCTCGGTGCCGGTGACGATCTCATAGGGAGGAAAGGAGCCGTTGTTGACCGAGATCATCTTGCCTTCGGTGCGGACATTTTCGGGTAGGCGCGCGCGCAATTCCTCGTTGACCGAGAGCTTCGGGATGGCCGCATCCTGTGCAAGCGCGGGGCTTGCGAGCAAGAGGCCGATGAAGGCGGCGGAAACGATCGATTTCGATGGCATTGGTATTCCCCTTTTTGGTTCTGCCAGCTGGTTCATTCAATGGCGAAGGATAGAGGTGTCACCCGGCTTTCGCGTGCCAGGGAAAGAGTTCGGCGGGCGTCAACCGTCTCGGAAGGATCTTCTGCTCGAAAAGCTCGGTGGCGAAGTCGCCGATCATCTTCTCGTTTGCCTCCAACCCGCTGATATTCCAGGATGGGGGCAGATCGGAGGCACAACGACGTAGCTCGTCGATCATCCAGGGCGTGGTGTCCGCGTATTTCTCGCGCTTCTCCAGCCAGACGCGCTGTGACTCATCGATGAGGGCGCTGAGCTCGTCCATGATCCACGGATGCTCCGACACGATCTCGGCCTTGAAGCCGATCAGGTGCATGCCCGGCACATAGCCGACCTCGTTGAAATAGGTAACTTCGGCCGCGCGGAAATCGTCGAGCACTTGGCGAAACGGAGAATCCTGATCGAAAAAGCCCTTTGGC
The DNA here is from genome assembly GCF_001005825.1 of Rhizobium sp. LC145. Classification (GTDB taxonomy): domain Bacteria; phylum Pseudomonadota; class Alphaproteobacteria; order Rhizobiales; family Rhizobiaceae; genus Neorhizobium. The sequence continues at coordinate 596,046 of NZ_LBHV01000002.1, read as the reverse complement.
ATGAACGGGGTGAAGACGGCATCCAGTCCCCCGTCCAGCAGCAGGTCGGCCATCGGGCGCTCGCCGGGCGCGGCCTCGATGCGGCCCGGCCGACCGAAACCGTCAAGACGATCGGTGACGGGATGCGCTTCCGTCAGGCGTCCCGCATACCACATGGCATCTTCTACGCCGACCCCTTCGCGGCGCACCGCCGCACGGGTCCAGGTATTTCCGGAATCGCGCCAGCCGGTGACGCCGATCTTCTTCCCGGCAAGGTCCGAAAGCTTGCGGATCGGGCTTTCCTTGGTGGTGATGATGCAGCGATGGCGGAAGCCGCGCATGACGAAGTTCGGCATGCCGACAACGCTTTCATCACCATCGTGGCGCAGCTGGGAATAGCGGCTGAAGGACATTTCCGCCGCGTCATGCGCTTCGTCCTTGGCGATATTGGAGACGAGTGTCCCGACGCGATCGACCTCTATGTCGAGCCGGGGCGAGGAGACGTCTCCGAGAACCAGCGGGGTCATATAATCCCAATCACGGAGGGCCAGGCGAAGCTTCACAGTCATGCGGAAAATACTCACAAAAATCTTTGACGGGCCGGAAGCTAAATGTTCAAAAATTGAAGCACAAATGTTATTACGTTATTGAACATTTAACATGCTAGAAAATGAGCGACACCATCGAAGCCTCTTGGTTTGCCGAAAAAATAGCCAATCGTACCATTCGCGGAATCGCGTTGGGAACAAGGGCGCTCATTCGCGCCGGAGCCCTGCCGATCGGCACTCGGCTGCCGCCCATTCGGGATATCGCCTATGAAATGCGGGTCAGCCCGGCGACCATTTCTGAAGCCTGGAGCGAACTCAGGCGCCAGAAAATCATCACCGGCCGCGGCCGGAACGGCACCTGGGTCAGTGGCGACCGTTTCGTCGCCAAGCCGGAACGGCTTGCAAGTTCGGGCAATTATGGGCCCGGAGCGCTTGATCTTACCAAGGCCGTGCCCGACGCCACGCTTCTGCCGGGGCTTGCTGAGGCGATGGCCTACGGCGCTTCCGTCCAGAACCTCAACAGTTATGAGCGTAGCCGCATCGTAAAGGAGCTGGAGGAGGTCGTCTCGCCGCGATGGCCCTATTCGGCAGAAGCGTTTCTCGCCACCAACGGCGGTTACAATGCCGTCTATACGGCCCTGCATGCCCTGGTTTCACCAGGCGCCCCCGTTGCCATCGAGCATCCGACGGCAATGCGGCTTCTTGATATTCTCGAAGATCTCGGCGCGAGGATCATACCGGTGGCCTGCGATGAAGAGGGGCCTTTGCCCTCCTCGCTAAGCGGTGCGCTGCAGCAGCGCCCGACCGTGTTTCTCTTTCAGCCACGACTTCATTCCGTCACAGGCACCACGGTCAGCCCCCGCCGTCTCGATCTGCTTGGAGATATTCTGGCGGGAAGCGACGCATTGATCATCGAGGATGACGGCACAGGTGACATTTCCGCCATGCCGCCCATCTCGTTGGGAAGCCGATTCCCGGAGCGCACCGTCCACATCGTTTCCTACTCCAAGACGCTCGGTCCGGACCTTCGCCTTGCCGTGCTTTCCAGTTCGCCCGCCATCGTCGATCAGATACAATCCTATCGCAGTTTCAGCGCCGGCTGGACCAGCCGTATCCTGCAGGCGGCCGGCGCGTGGCTGCTGCGCGATCCGTCAACGCAGCAGGTGATCGCCGAGGCCCGCGATATCTATCAGAAGCGACGTGACGGCCTTGCGCAGGCGCTCGCGCACAAGGGTATCCATATACCGCCCGGCAGCGGGCTCTGCCTGTGGGTTCCGGTTGCGTCGGAACAGTATGCCATGGTGACGCTTGCCGCGCGCAATATCGCGGTCAATCCGGGCAGTAAGTTCTCCATCATGCAGAGCAACCATATACGCGTGGCGACCGCCACGCTTTCAAGCCGCTGCGAGGAGGTGGCCGATGCAATCGCCCTTGCCAATACTCTTTAGGTGAGCTCTCGGCAAAGTGTCGTCACGCCGTTCCGTCGACCAGAATGAACCTCTGGCCGCGTGAGCAGGTCTCGATCCGGGCCGAAACCCTGTAGACCTCACGCAGCATTTCCGGGGTGATGACGGTCGCGGTGGAGCCGCTCATGGCCATCTCGCCATCCGCGATCACGATTGTGTTCTCGCAGTAGCGCAGGACATGGTTGAGGTCGTGCAGCGCGATGAGGACGATCATGCCGCTTTCCCGGGCAAGCCGGGAGATGAAGTCCAAAACCTCCACCTGGCGGTGCAGATCGAGCGCGGAGGTCGGCTCATCCATCAGCAGGATTTCTGGTTTCCGCACCAGTGCCTGCGCGAGCGAGACAAGCTGCCGCTGGCCGCCCGAAAGCTCGCCGAGCCCGCGGAATGCGAGGTTCTCGATCCGCAAGGCCTTCAATATGGCATCGATCTCGAAAAGCTCGTCGTCATGGACGCGCCAACCGCTGCCCTGTTTGGAAGCCAGCAGGATGGATTCATAGACCGTCAGCACGGCGTTGGCGCCGGTATCTTGCGGCATATAGCATATGGTGCGGTCGCCGCCTGCGGCATTCGAGAGCTGTACCAGTCCGGGGCCGGAAATGAGGCCGGCGATCCGTTTGAACAGCGTGGACTTGCCGGCCGCATTGGGGCCGATGATGGCGGTTAGGCTACCGCTCTGCAGCATGTCGATGCTGACGTTCGAAAGGACGGTGGTGCGCCCGTAGGATGCGCCGACTTGCCTAAGCGCGAGGGTTACCATGCGCGCCTCCTGTTGCTGAAGATGAGCACGAAGAAGAAGGGCACGCCGACAAGCGCGGTTATCACCCCGATGGGCAGGACGGCGCCGGGAATGAGCATCTTGCTGACCACGGACGTGACGGAAAGGAGAAGGGCGCCACAGATCACCGAGCCCGGCAGGAAGAAGCGTTGGTCTTCGCCCACGACCATGCGTGCGATATGCGGCCCCACGAGCCCGACAAAGCCGATCGTTCCGACGAACGAGACCGGAATGGCCGCCAGCAAGCTGACGGTCAACATGGTCTGCAGCCGAAGGCGTCGCACGTTGACACCCATACTGGCCGCCTTGTCGTCTCCCAGGCGCAGCGCCGTCAGTGCCCAGGCGTTTTTCATGAACAGCGGAACCGTGAGGAGGAGGATGGCTCCGGTGATGTAGACTTTCGGCCAGGTCGCCTTGGTCAGGCTTCCCATGGTCCAGAACACCACGGCGGCAAGCGCCTGTTCCGAGGCCAGATATTCGAGGAGTGAGAGCGCCGCGTTGAAGGTGAAGACCAGAGCGATGCCGAGCAGGACGATGGTTTCGACTGTGACGCCGCGCATCGTCGAGGCGAAATGAATGAAGAGCGCCGCGACCATCGCCATGAGGAAGGCATTCAGCGGGACCATATATTGCACGGCGCCGGGGAAGAGCGCCACTCCGCCGACCAGCGCCAAGGCCGCGCCGAAACTGGCGGCCGCCGAGATGCCGAGCGTGAACGGGCTTGCCAGCGGATTGGACAGGATGGTCTGCATCTGCGCGCCGGCGACCGACAGGGACGCGCCGACCGTGACTGCCATCAATGCAATCGGCATGCGGATATCCCAGATGACGACGCGAAGCTGGTTACCCGCCGCTGCGGGATCGAAGAGTGCGGAAAGCACCTGCGACAAGGGGTAGTTCGCGGGACCGAGCGCCATATCGACGGCGATGCTGACACAGAGCGCGACAAGGAGGCCGACGAGGATCAGGATTCTTCTTGCCGCAAGGGCGCGATACCGATCGCGACCGGCCGTCTCGAAGACTGCTTCCGTTGTCGAAGCCATCAGTTCAATCCCTTATCGAGAGAAACGAAGTAACCCGGCTTGTAAGTGACGGGAAGGAATTTCTCGTGAAATTCCTGGAATGTCTGCTGGGGATCCATATCGGCAAAAAGATCGGGATGGAACCACTTGGCGAATTGCTGGATCGGATAAAATTCGTATGGCGCGCCATAGAATTGATGCCAGACTGCATGAACCTGACCGGTCTTCACAGCCTGCAGTTCAGGAAAGGGCATGCGCGTCATCAGCTTTGCCAGCCGCTCTCGAGCAAGCGCCAAATCGGCGCCTCTCCCAACGGGAACGAACTGGTTGATGTCGGACTCCGCCGCCCAGTTGGAGCCGGTAACGATCACCTGATCGGGATCGGAGACGACCAGTTGCTCGGGGTTCAGATCACCGAAGGTGGTCTTGATGACATCGGCAGCAATGTTGTGGCCGCCGGCCTGCTCGACCATTGCACCGAAATTGACCGGACCGAAGGTGCGGCAGCAATTGTTCTCGCCCGAAATGCCTGGGGCACGTTCGATGAAGACCCTGGGCCGCTTCAGGTCCTTGATCGCGGCGAGCCGATCAGTGACCCGCGCAATCTCGGCACGGCGGTAGGCAATGAATTCCCTTGCGCGCTCCTCCGCGCCGAAAAGGCGGCCTAGAATTTCGATGGAGGTCTCGCTGTTCCTCTCCGGATCAAGACGGAAATCGAGGTAGACGACTTTGATCCCCGCTGCCGCCGCCTTTTCCTCGAAACCGCTTTCCTCTGCAGCTTTCTGCGCCTCGAGATTGAGCGTGATGACATCCGGCGAAAGCGCGATAGCCGCCTCCAAGCTGAAATCGCCTTGGGGTACATAGCCGAAACGCGGCAGGTTCTCGATCTCCGGAAAGCGTTCGAGATAGGCTGCGTAGCTGTCCGGGTCCTTCTTGATCAGGTCGTCGCGCCAGCCCACCACCGTCTCGAAGGTCTTGTCTCCCTTGAGGGCGGCAATGACATGGATCTGACGCGCTTCGCCGACGATAACGCCCTTGGCCGGCAGGTCGATTTCGACTTTTCGGCCGGCGACGTCGGTGATCTCCGCCGCCATGACAGGTCCCGCGGCGAGCGAGAGCAGGAGGACGGCAATGCGATGGAACGCGACAAACCGCATGAAGGGGCCTTTCAAAAGATAATCCGGCAGGTCCGGAAGTGGTGATCCTGGGCCTGTTCACGGGAAATTCCGGCCGGCGGATATGACGCCGGCCGGATGCTCTTAATGATCCGCCTTCAGCGAGACGAAGTAGCCGGATTTGTATTCAAGCGGCAGGAAACGGGCGTGCAGTTCCTTGAAGGTCGCTTCGGGATCGAGATCCTTGAACAGATCCGGATGCAGCCACTTGGCGATCTCCTGGATGGCGACGAACTGATACGGATTGTTGTAGAATTGATGCCAGATCGCGTGGACGTTACCCTCGTTCACGGCCTTGACGCCGGTGAATGCGGGACGTTTTGTGAGGTTTTCCAGTTTGCGGCGCGCTTCGCCGATATCCGCGCCGTAACCGACGCCGACCCAATCGCCGCCCGGTACATAGGCCTCCCACTTTCCGCCCGTGACGATGATCTGGTCGGGATTGGCCGCGATGACCTGTTCCGGATTGACCGTGCCGAAAGTGCCCGGAATGATATCCTTGGCCATGTTGATGCCGCCGGCGATCTCGACCATCTTGCCGAAATTCTCGTCGCCGAAGGACATGCAGCAATCTTCGGAATAGCCGCCGGCGCGCTCGACGAAGACGACGGGCCTTTCCGGATTATTCTTCTCAAGGACATCGGTCACGCGGTTGATGCTGTCGGCGCGGAACTTGATGAATTCCTCGGCAATCTCTTCGCGGGCCAACAACTTGCCCATGATGCGCATGCTCGGCTCGGTGTTTTCCATCGGCTTCTCGCGGAAATCGACATAAACGAGCGGAATGCCTACCTTGCCGAGTTTCTCGATGTAACCGGCTTCTTCGGTCGCTGTCTTCGCGTCGATGTTCATCAGGATGACATCGGGCTTCAGCGCCACGGCCTGCTCGATATCGAAAGTGCCGTCCTTCATTCCGCCGAAAGTCGGCAGCTTGGCGATTTCGGGATATTTCGCGAGATAGGCCTCGTAGGTTTCCGGGTCGGCCTTGGGCAGGTCGTCGCGCCAGCCGACCACGTGCTCGAACGGAGCTTCCTTGTCGAGCGCGGCCAGGAAGTAGATCTGCCGACCTTCGCCCAAAATGATGTTCTTGACCGGGACGTTGACCTCCACGTCACGACCTGTCACGTCCTTCAATGTGATCTTGTCGGCCAGAGCCGGCCATACGGCGGACAGAAGGAGACCTGTAGCAAGGAAGGCGGCTTTGCCTGTGATGCGCATCGAAATCGCTCCGTGGAAATTCCGCGGGCTCTATTATTTTATGATTGCACTGGTCAAGTTTTATCTTTTAGAGCAATTCGAAACTAAACCTGCCACGACTTCGTAAGGACGAGAAACATGGACATGCCCGGCCGGAATTATGATCTTCGCGATGAGATCAAAGCCTATTGGTCGGCGCGCGCGGCGACATTCGATCTGTCGCCGGGGCATGAGATTTTTTCCGAGGAGGAGCGGCAGGCCTGGCATGCGCTGGTGCTGAAACATCTGGGTGCGGGCGAAGGGCGCAAGGCACTCGATCTCGCCAGCGGGACGGGGGTCGTGTCGCACCTGATGGACGAGCTTGGCTACAAGGTTACGGGCCTGGACTGGTCGGAAGCGATGCTGGAACGCGCCGGCGGCAAGGCCAGGACACGCGGCCGGGATATTCGCTTTCGAATGGGGGACGCGGAAAACACCATGGAGCCCGACGCGACCTACGATGCCGTCGTCACCCGGCATCTTGTTTGGACATTGGTGGATCCCGCTGCCTGTTTTCGCGAATGGCTGCGGGTCCTGAAACCGGGTGGACGGCTGCTGATCATCGATGGCGATTTCGTCAATGCTGGTCCCGGCGAAAGGTTCGTGAAACGGATGGCCTCTCTTTTGGAGAGGATGGGGATCGTCAAGCCGGATGCTCAGCACGCGCCACAGGAACTGGCGGAGAGCCACAGAAGCATACTTTCCCGCGTATATTTTTCCGATGGCGCGCGCGCCGAGGCCGTGGCGGCGCTTCTGAATGCGGCCGGATTCGAGCCGGTCGCGATCGACACCGATCTCAAGCACATTCACAAGACGCAGGCCAGGAACTGGTCCTATTTCAAGGCGCTTGCCCGGGGAATGCAGCACCGATACGCTATCTGCGCCACAAAGCCCAAGCTTGACTAGCGATCGAGATCGAAAGCCGGAATCCTTGAGCCTTTTGCGCGGAAAAGGCTTTCCAGTTCGGCCATATCCGGGCGGGCAGGGGGAGCGTGCAACACCTGGGAGACAGCTTCGCCGTTCGGTAGTACCATTGCTGCGGTGAAAAGCATTGTCGTCCCGGGGCCGATCTCACCGCGCAATTGCGGCAGCAATGTCTTTGCGTGGATGAGGTTGGTATTGGCGATGGGACTTATCGCGCAGCCCATCCGCCTGTTGCTCGGCGCAAGATCGAGGATTGCACTTACATCGGCCTGTCCATGCCACACGGCTCGACCTTCGCCCTGTTCCGGCCGGTCGAGATTGAAATCGGCCCGCTCTATCGGAAATCCGCCTTCCGCGGTTTCGAGCTTACGGGGGGTGACCACGCGATGGATCCGGATATGCCAGGGGTTTGCCGGCACGAGCCAGGTCTCGACAACCACGTCGTCCCACGGGCGCCAGCGGGAGTAGAGCCTGTCCTCGGCGATCAGGGCCTCTTCCAGCGTCTCCCGCATGCGGAAGTGAACGCCGTTGTCGGATAGTCCCAGCATGCCATCGAAACCTGCCGCGGCGAAGTTCCGGTCGTCCGCCTCGATGTTGAATGCGTAGCGGGTGGAATAGACAAATTTGGAATATTTCTCGTTTGCGCCACGCATCTTATCGTGCTGCTGCCCGCAGGACAGGATGATGACGTTTCCGGGCGTGTGCATGGCGACCATGCCGGGTTGCTTGAGCGCGACAGGCTGCGAAAACTGCGGCTGCGGCGCTTCCTCAGCCGTCCAGAACGGATGGTTCTCGGCAAGGGCGAGCGGAAGGAAGAACTTGAGCGCCCAATAGGGCGAGCCCGGGGAATTATAGCTCTCGCTCATCAGGAGGTTCGGATAGCCGTAGCCGATCGAGAGCACCCCGTCGCGGTCGGCAATCGGCATTTGCGCCCACCATCGGATATGGCGCATGTAATAGCCCTTGATTTCGGACCATGGCAGCGCCTCGACATCGGCAAAGGCCAGTGCTCCCCAGAAGCCGCCGGCCGCAAAGCGGTAGGTCTGGCTCCGCCCGAAGGCAAGGGCCGCGCCATCCGGCCCGAACCAGTGACGGATATCCTTTGCGAAGATCCGGGCACGATCCCGGAAACGGTTTCTGCGGGCCTCGTCTCGCGAGGCCAGCACCGCATAGATCAGGCCGTAAAAATGCATGGCGAAGGGAATGTAGTGATCGACCCGCCGAACCGGGCCGTCGCGATACCACCCCTCGCCGAGGTCGAAAGTCTCCAGTTCGTCAAGATAGGCCGTGGTCTTGCGGTGATCGAATTCGATGCTGACCCGTTCCAGCCCGAGATCGATCAACACGCGGAAGAATTTCCAATTGTTGTCGACGAATTCTTTTTCTCGGGCCGCCAAGAGATAGGCGGCGACCATCTTCTTCTGACCGTCGGTTAACGGGTCCCAGATATGTTCAGGCACCATGGCCAGCGCAAAGCCGATGGCCGCCAGCTCCACCAGGCGCTGATTGCGGTCGGCGAGATCGCCCCAGTATTCGGGATGTGCGGCATCCGTCCCGTTTGCCAGCCCGCGTCGATAGATATCCCAATGCGGAAAATCGCCCCCGCCTGCGACCAGCGGGACAATCCCCCAGAGTGGGCGGGCAAATCCCTCCAGATCCGCCGCGGCCCGGTCGAAAATCGCGCCGGTTGCGCCCAGGCGTACCCTGGCGCCGCCCTCGGAGAAATAGGGCAAAAGCGGCCTGAAGAGGTCGATGACGGCCTTCGAAAGATCTTCTCGTGTCCTTAGGGGATTGCCGAAGAGAGGATTGGCTTGGGCAGGATCGTATATCATCATCGAAACTCAAATGCTGCGAAACAGGATCGGTCGCGGGCAAAAGCATGCCCGCGACCGTCGACGTGTCGTGGAGGCTACTTGATGGCCTTCACGCCTTCGGCCATTTCCTTCAACCCGTCTTCAATGGAAATGTTGTCCGTCATGATCGAGTCATGCGCACGATTGAGCACGACCTCGATTTTCGCGGCATTCGGATCGACAGCCATCTCCAGGTAGGATTTCCCGGCCTTCAGCGCCTCCTTGCTGGTTTCATCCTGCGGGAAACCGGGCAGGGAAGCGATCTTCGCACTCACGTCGTCGGTGCGAAGGGCGGGAAAGGTGCCTGTGGCGGCGATGACTTCTGCGCCTTCCGGTCCGGCGGCGAACTTGATGAAATCGAGCGCGGCTTCCTTGTGCTCGGAATTCGCGTTGACCGAGAGACCGGAGATCTGCGCGGCTGTCGTGCCGGCCGCGACACCATCTGGATGCGGGAACTTCACGATACCCCAGTTCTTGCTCTTGGATTCACCCGAGGCAACCTTGGCGATCTGTGTGCCGACGAACCAGGTTCCCATCGGCAGCATGCCGACCGTGCTGTTGAAGAAATATGCCGAATAATGCGTATTCGACGTCTTGAGGGAGGCGTAGGACGGAATGGCCCCATCTTCCTGCAAGGCCAGAGCCCGTTCGTACCAAGGCTTCAGGAAGTCGTATTCGCCCTCAACGAGCGTGTGTTTGCCGTCCAGAATACCGGGCAGCTGAACGGTGGAGCGCCAGGTATGCAGCAGCGCCCCATAGGTCTTGTTGGCGCCCATGCCGCCCGTGAGCTTGCCGGCGATCTCGTCGAACTGCGCCCAGGTCATGTCGTTCGTCGGATAGGCTACGCCGGCCTTGTCGAAGATGTCCTTGTTGTAATAGACGACCCAGAAATCCGACCGGAATGGCAGGGAATAGATCTTGCCGTCGATCGTCAGTTCCTCGATCAGCCCGCCATAGCCAGCCGGATCGATTTTCTGCTCTGTCATGAAGGCGCTGAGATCGGTGATATTGCCGGCGCGCACCAGGTTGGCGTAGCCGGGAACATCCTTGACGGTGACGATATCGATGTCCTTCGAGCCGCCGGTCAGCTGTGTCGAGATCATCTGCTGATAATCCTGCGAGCCGAGATCGACAGGTTCGAATTTCACATTGGGGTGCTTGGCCTGATAGGCCTCGATCAGAGGCTTGTAATAGGCGACCTTGTCCCAGTCCCAGAGCGCCCATCTGAGCGTTACGGGTTCGCCCGATTGGGCGAATGCAGTGTTTGCGGTGGTTGCCGCCAAGGCCAATCCGGCCAGGGCGAATTTCACCGACCTCCCAAGATGATCCAGATACATTTCAAACTCTCCTTCCCTTGAGTTTTTGATTTAGACGCTTTGCGAAGCATTACGGGCATGCGGCTCGCTGTCCTGCTGGGTTGCCAGAACCATTGTCGCCGCGCGATGGACGGCGAAGGTGACCGCGAACATTCCAAGTGAGAAATTGACCGTTGCCGGCATGAAGACCGACACCGGATAGAAGGCGATGTGGACGAGCCAGAGGGCTATGGCAAAAGCCAGGGCGCCGAGTGCGGGCAGCGGGCGGACGATCGAAGCGAGTGCCGCAAGGCGCAACATCTTCAATGCGGGAAGATCGCGCATCACCATCAGCACCAGCAGGTGGCACGCGACGACCGTGACGAAGACGATCATGACGAGGCTGATAGTGAGCGGCACCGTCAGGAGAAGATTGTCCCTTGCGCTTGCTGCGTAGGCAATGACGGCATAGCCCCAGATGCCGAAAACGGCGGCAAATGCGACCCCCCAGGCCGTGGCGCGCCAGAAATAGCGGACAAGGGCCTCCAGGAAATCGCGCAGCAGGTATGTGTTCCTATCCTCGGTGAAGGCGACGCAGACGCGGGCCATCGCCACCAGTGCCGCGGGAAGCGTCACGACGAACATGGCGGTGAGCAGGAACAGGATGTTGAGCTTCACCATTTCCCACCATTCGCGGGCGAAAATCGCGGCAAAAAGGGCAAGGCCAGTTTTCTTCGGCGCATCCTTGGGGATGCCCGTCCCTTCCTTCGTCCACATATCCTGCAGCCACTGCATGGCCGTCTCCCCGGCGATCGTCTCAATACAAGATCGAGCGCTCCGTTTCCGTGTCGAAAAGCTGCACATTGGTCACGTCCGCGACCAGCTTGACTTCGTCGCCGAGGCCCGCCCTGAAGCGAGGAGAGACGCGGGCGATAAGGCTGCGTCCACCGGCAACCATATTCAGATGCACTTCCGAGCCCATGGGTTCGGCGAGTTCCACGACGGCCTTGAAGGGCGCCAGGTTTTCCAGCGGTATATCGCCAGGCGGCAGCTCGTGGAAATTTTCAGGCCGGATGCCGAGCACCAGCTCGCGCCCCTCGTAGGGTGCAATGCGGCTTTTATCGAAATGGGCCGGAAGCGGCAGTTCACGGCCGTCGAAAACGGCGAAGAAACGGTCGTCCCGGCGATGAATGACGGATGGCAGCATGTTCATCTGCGGGGCCCCGATGAAGCCGGCGACGAACATGTTGATCGGACGGTCGTAGAGGTTTTGCGGCGTATCGACCTGCTGGATATGGCCGTCCTTCATCACCACGATCCGGTCTGCCATGGTCATGGCTTCCACCTGATCGTGGGTGACATAGATGAAAGTCGCATCCAGGCGCTTGTGCAGCTTGGTGATCTCGGCACGCATCGTCCCGCGCAACTTGGCATCGAGATTGGAAAGCGGCTCGTCGAGCAGAAAGACTGCGGGATTGCGCACCATGGCGCGGCCGAGCGCGACGCGCTGGCGCTGCCCGCCGGAAAGAGCCTTCGGCTTGCGGTTCAAGAGATGCGTGATGTCGAGAACCCGTGCGGCGTCCTGGACCTGCTTGTCGATGACATCCCTGGGGGCTTTGCGCAGATGCAGGCCGAATGCCATGTTCTTGTACACTGTCATGTGCGGATAGAGGGCATAATTCTGGAAGACCATGGCGATGTCGCGATCCTTGGAGGGGACCTCGTTCATGAGATCCCCTCCGATCTTGAGCTCTCCCCCGGAAATTTCCTCGAGGCCCGCGATCATGCGCAATGTCGTCGATTTGCCGCAGCCCGACGGCCCCACCAGGATGATGAATTCCTTGTCGGCGATCTCGAGATCGATGTCGTGAACGACCGTGAGAGCGCCGTAGGTCTTGTTCAGTTTCTTGAGCGAAATGCTGGCCATCGGTCCTCTCACCAGTAGGAAGACCAATTACGCGAAAGGCGCGTCAAAGCTTCCATGTAATAGTAATCTCCCCAGGAGACGCATTCATCGACGCCCTCGCCGCGGCAGGTGTTGAGCGGCGATTTCTTCGAATAGGTACCGTGCAGGACGAGGCCATTGGAGATGGCCGGGTCCTTGACGGCGTAGTGCTCGGCGAGGCTCTTCATCATGCGGCGGGCCAGTTCGCGGTAGCGCGCGGCGGCTTGAGGCTCGACGAGTTCGGCCATCTCCAGAAGCCCGCAAGCGACGATGGATGCGGATGAGCTGTCGCGGGGTTCCCCGTCCTGATCCGAGAAGATGAGGTCCCAATAGGGCACCATGTCCGCCGGAAGCCGGTTCAGATAGAAGGCGAGCAGCCGGTCGAAGGTCCGGCGGTATTCCTCGATCCGCTCGTAGCGGTAGGAAAACGCCATTCCGGCAATGCCCCAGGCCTGTCCGCGCGCCCAGAAGCTTTCGTCGCTGTATCCCTGCTTGGTGACGCCCCGCACCGGTGCCCCCGTCACGGGGTCCATGTAGAAGGTGTGATAGGTGGAATCGTCGGGGCGAACGGAATTCGCAAGCGTGGTGCGCGCATGGATGAGCGCGATGTCGCGGTACTTCGGGTCACCGGTCTCGCGGCTCGCCCAGTAGAGGAGCGGCAGGTTGAGCAGGCAGTCGATGATGAAGCGATATTCTTCGGCGACGCCCTTGCGGCCCCAGGCCTGGATGAATTGGCCGATCGGCTGAAAGCGTTCGATGAGTTGGTCGGCCGCCAGAATCGCGGCCCTGCGGCCGTCCTCGTCTCCGACAAGCTTCCAGGCCGCGATGCAGGAGGGCGAATAGAGAAAGCCCATGTCATGGTGATCGGTCTCGATGCGGTTTTCGATCCGATGCAAGAAGCTCTGGACCTGAATCTGCGCTGAGTATTGGAAGACCTTGTCGCCGGTGTGCTCGAAGGCGAGCCAGATCTCTCCCGGCCAGAAGCCCGCCGTCCATTGGTCGTTGGCAACGGCCGGATAGAAGTTGCCGATGCTCGAATGGTTCTGCGAGGCATGGGTGAACTGCGGAAGGTTTCGACGGACCTGCTCGACGGCAAGATCGAGCGCAGCCTTCACCTCGGTATCGGTGATCGGTTGAGGGGTGAAGGACGAGACTGCATTCATGGACTTAACCCTTGAGCCCCGTCGAGGCGACACCCTCGACGAAGAACCGCTGGAGTGACAGGAAGACGATCAGGACCGGAATGAGCGCCACGACCGATGCGGCCATGATCAATCCGTATTCGGCCGAATACTGCGCAATGAACATGCGCAAGCCGATCTGGATCGTCTTCAGCTCGGTTTTGGTCAGATAGATCATCGGGCCGAGGAAGTCGTTCCAGGTGGTGACGAAGGTGAAGATCGTCAGTGTCGAGAGAGCCGGTTTCGACAGCGGCAGCATGATGCTGGCCCATATCTGATACTCGTTCATGCCGTCGATGCGGGCGGCCTCGCAGAGTTCAGTCGGGATCGACATGTAGAACTGCCGCATGAGGAACACCCCGAAGGCGGTGAAGGCCTGCAGGCAGATCAGTGCCAGATGCGTGTTGTTGAGGCCGAACTCGCGCATCAGCAGGAACTGCGGCACCATATAGACCTGCCAGGGCATGGCGATTGTGGCGATGTAGCCGAGAAACAGCGCGTTCTTGTAGGGGAAGTTGAGCTTCGCGAAGGCATAGGCCGCAAAGCTCGAGGTCAGGAGCTGCAGGACCGTGACAATGATTGTCAGCTTCGACGTATTGTAGATGAACAGTGCGAGCGGAATCTTGGTCCAGATATCCACGTAGTTCTGCCATCTGGGCTCCGACGGAATCCATTCGATCGGGAAGACGAAGACGTCACGGCTGAGTTTGAGCGAGGCTGAAAGCATCCAGGCGAAGGGCATCAGCATCACGACGGTGATGGCGATGACCAGGGCGTAGATGGCGACTGTCTTTGCGGTGATTCGGCGTCCGGCGATTCTCACGATCTCAATCCTCCCTCTGGCGGCGGAACTGGACGATGGTGACGGCCAGAACCAGGAAGAAGAGAACCAGTGCGACCATGCTGGAATAGCCGAGATCCCAGGAGATGAAGGCCTCGTTATAGATATGATAGACGAGGACAAGCGTCGATGTGCCGGGCCCGCCTTGGGTGATCATGTAGATCTGATCGAATACCTTGAAGGACTGGATGGTCAGCATCACCGTGACGAAGAAGGTGGTCGGGCCAAGCTGGGGCACGGTGACATAGAGGAACTTCTGCCAGGAATTCGCTCCATCGAGATCAGCCGCTTCATAGAGCTCGGAATTGATGCCCTGCAGCCCGGCCAGATAGATGACCATGTAATAGCCCATGTTCTTCCAGATGCCGAAGAGGATGACCGTGACCATGGCCCAATGACGGTCGGCGGCCCAACCGGGCATGTCCTTCGGATCGACGCCGAGCGTGTAGAGAATCATGTTCACCGGACCCATCTCCGGATTGAAGATCATGTTCCAGACGACCGCGACGGCCACCAGCGAGGCTACATAGGGGAAGAACATGGCGGTGCGGAAAAAATCCCGCCCGAATATCTTCTGATTGAGGAGGATAGCCAGGCCGAGCGCGCAGGCGAGCGTCGCGGGCACCGATACGACCGTATAGATGACCGTGTTCCAGAAGGCTGAAATGAACGCCTTGTCTTCGAAAAGGCGCCAGAAATTATCGAGGCCTGCAAAGGTTATCGCGTTGGAGCCGTCCCAATGCATGAAGGCCAATACGAAGGCGAAGAGGATGGGGCCAAGCGTGAAGACGGCAAAGCCGATGAAATTCGGCGCAATGAAGGAATAGGCGATCAGTGCGTCTTGGATTTTCCGGCGACGCCTGGACAGAATCTTGACCTTCCGGGCCGGGATTGCCGGCGTGCGGTCCGTTGCGATGGCCGAATTGGATATGGACACCGATACCTTTCCTCCCAGCTTGGCGTACTGCCCCTTACGGTCCGGAGCCCGAAGCCTCCGCACGTTGGAGCCGACGACCGTGGCGTCCGCTCCCGCCTCCTGGTGACCACATAGCATATATCGCGCATTGGTCAAACAAGTTCTGAATAGATCATACGAATGTTATAGAAATTGCCGAAGACGTATGATAGGTGAGCATCAAAGCCGATGCCGCCATCGCTTTTTCGGCGCGGGGAGAGGATATGTTCAGCGAGATTGCGGGCAACCTGCCGAAGGTTCTGAGGGATTTCATCCCAGGGGCTGCCTTTTCGGATCGCGCCAGTTGGAGTGCCGTTTCGGAACCGCTGCGCGATCTCGTCGTCACGGATGCGGAGGCAAGCCTTTCGCGGCCTTGGCCCGTCATCATGGCCTCCGATTATCGGGAATACGTTTCATCGGGCAATCGATCGCGATTTGAAGGTCTCTATTTTACGCGCCGTCGCATGCTCAACGATCTGGTGCTCGGCGAAATGCTCGAGGGCGAGGGGAGGTTCCTGGCTGCGATCGTGGATGGGATTTTCCTGATCGCGGAGGAAAGCGGCTGGCAACTTCCGGCGCATAATGGCTATGAGAGAGGCGGCCCCCGCTTGCCTCTTCCCGATAATTCGCGGCCTGTCATCGATCTCTTCGCGGCCGAAACCGCCGCGCAACTGGCGACCCTTGCCGCGTTGCTGCGCGATCAGCTCGATGCGATCAGTCCGCAGATCGTCACCCGTATCGAGCGCGAGGTCGAAAGCCGTATCTTTACGCCCTATCTCGGCCGACATTTCTGGTGGATGGGCCGCGGCGACGAGAGGATGAACAACTGGACCGCTTGGATCACCCAGAATGTCCTGCTTTCGGCCTTCTGCCTCAACACCGATCAGGCGCTGCGTCGAAAAATCCTCGTAAAAGCGCTAGGCAGCCTCGATGCCTTCCTGAAGGATTATGCCGAGGACGGGGCCTGTGAGGAAGGTGTCGTCTATTATCGTCACGCAGCGCTTTGCCTGCATGGTGCGATGATCATTTTGGACGCCGCAGCCCCGGGCGTATTCGCGCGCCTCCTATCGGAGCCCAAAATCCGCAACATGGCCGAATACATTCTCAACATGCATGTGGCGGGCCGCTACTATTTCAATTTTGCGGATTCCTCGGCAGTTGTCGAACCCTGTAGCATACGCGAATACCTGTTCGGGAAGGCGGTCGGTTCGGAAGCACTGGTCGCTTTTGCCGCGGCCGACAGGGCCCATAGTGACAGCCCGCATTTGCCGAAGGAATGGAACCTCTGGTACCGCGTGCAGGAATTGCTGGCCGATCCAACGATCGCCATGGCCGAGCCGCGGCAGACAAATAAACGGGATATCTTCTACCCTGGGATCGGTTTGTTCATCGCCCGCGACGAGCGCTTCGCGCTTGCCGTGAAAGGCGGCCACAACGGTGAAAGCCACAACCACAACGATGTCGGCAGCGTGACGCTCTATAAGAACGGACGCCCCTTGCTGATCGACGTGGGGGTGGAGACCTATACCGCCAAGACTTTTTCACCCCGCCGGTATGAGATCTGGACGATGCAGTCGGCGTTTCACAATCTCCCGACCTTCGGCGGGGTGATGCAGTCGGCCGGCGCGGAGTTTGCCGCCCGCGATGTCGAGACGGATTTTAGGCCCGAAGAAGCCCGCATGTCGCTCGATATCGCCGGCGCTTATCCGCCGGAAGCCAAGGTGCGCAGCTATCGACGCACCGTCACGCTTCGACGGGGCCGTGAGGTTGAAATCATCGATATTCATGAGGGGGATTTGCCGGTGGTCCTCTCGCTGATGACATGCGCAGCGCCGGCGGTCGCTATGGGCGGGATCGATCTTCCCGATCTCGGAAGAATTCTGCTGGATGGTGCGGGAGAGGTCGAGATCGAGCCGATCGATATCGAAGATGCCCGGCTTCGGCTCTCATGGCCGGCCCGGATTTACCGGCTGCGCATCCCCTTCACGAAGAACTACCTGAAAATGCGGATCGTCTGAGGAGGACGAGGATGGAATTGACGTTGAAGGTTGTGAACGCCAATGGTGCTGTCTTGGCCAGCGCGACAGGAGGGAGCGAGACCTTGCTCGTCTATCGCCGGGTGTATGACGAGGGCGACCGGCTTGTGGTAGAGGCGTCGGAAGCCGGGCATGTGGTCCTCGCATTGGACGACGCGATCAGCCCGGCGGTTGTCTACCTGAAGGGGCGGTCCTATTCGCTGGCCATACCCTTCGGAGACAAGCGCGCCTCCTATTCTCCACGTGCTTTTAGTGGCGATATCCACCGGCTCTATGTGCGTAAGGCGCGGCGGGACGAGATCGAGTTGCGGCGCAACCTCGCTCTCAACCCCTGGGACGATCACGCCAATGGAACGCTTTTTCCGCATGCGACGGCGAATGTCGAAACCCGAGGCGAGGCGGCATTTGCCGCGCGCAACGCCATCGATGGAGAAAAGGCCAACGACAATCATGGGTTCTGGCCCTATACGAGCTGGGGCATCAATCGCGATCCGCAGGCGGCCTTGACGGTTGAGTTCGGCCGTCCCGTGCAGGTGGACGAGATCGTTTTTTATCTAAGGGCGGATTTCCCGCATGATTCCTGGTGGGAGAAGGCAAGCGTCACGTTTTCCGACGGCCAGACCTCCTGTTTTGCCCTTGCGAAGTCGGGTGCTGCGCAGTGCGTTTCCGTGGAGCCGCGCACCGTGGAATGGATCAGGCTGCATAACCTGATCAAGGCCGAAGATCCGTCGCCGTTTCCGGCTTTGACGCAAATCGAGGTGTGGGGGAAAGAGTTGAAGCGAGAGGCTGGCTGATCGCCGACAAGCGGTGGCGCCGTCGGCTCAGCTGGAAAAGGCGCGAAAATCCTTCAGCATATCCCGATAGCGGAGCTGACTGCCTCTCAGATGATCGCGCATCGCATGGCGCGCGGCGTCCTCGTTCCGGTCCGAAATCGCCATCACGATCGCTTCGTGCTCCTTATGGATCATTCGTCGGTAAGCGGTCTGTTCAGCAGCGCGTGATTCGGGCACTACCCTGGAATGTGGAATGGCAGCGGGGCCATGAGATTCGAGGAACTGACCGAATAGCGGGTTGTTCGTGGCTTCGGCAATCGCGACGTGAAGCGCCAGATCCGCGTCGCGGATGGATCTGTCATCCTCGATGCATTTAAGGATGTTACGGTGGCATTCGAATATAGCCTCTTCCTGCGCCGGTGAGCGCCGCAGGGCTGCAAGCCCCGCAGCTTCGATCTCCACAGGCGTCCGGATCTCGAGAACCTCCAAATCCGAGGAAACGCGCGCTCTGTCGATCTTTCGCCCCGAAACGGAAGGGCTTACCTCGCCGCCGAGGACAAAGATCCCAGCACCTTGGCGTACCTCCACAAGCCCATCGGAGCGAAGGGCCGCCACCGCCTCGCGGATCACGGTCCGGCTGACGCGATGGGTTTCGGTGAGCTCGACCTCGCTCGGAAGCTTGTCGCCCGGCGAATACTGCCCGCTCGATATAGCCTGCCGGAGGCTTTCCCCGACTTGTGAGACCAGCGATCCAGGACCTCTGCTGCGATCCTTCACTTGCATAGCCACGCTTCCATACCCTCGCATCGGCTTGAATGAAGCATGCATGAGCATGCTATCCTGATTCATCACATGTATGACAAATAGCCCCTTCTTTCAACGGACGAGTTTGAAGGAAGCTATCGCGCAGCAGATGGGGCTCTAGATGCGAGGAAGGCTATTGCGGCGCTTCCGCACAGGATCGCGCCAATGCCGATCGCCAAGTGGAAATCGGTGATCGTATTGGCTCCGTCTGGCGCGAGTATCCCCAGCAAGCCGCCCGCGATCGCGAAGGAAAGCGCCGAGGCGACCGGCCGTGATACTGCTGCGATGGCGGTGGCGTGGCCGGCCTGTTCGGGTGCCGTGTCGGCGACGGTCAGAACCGCATGGCCGGTGAAATAGATGGATCGGATCAGGCCGTTGACAAAAAGCAGCGCGACGATGAGCAAGGCCGGCGTGCTCGGCAGGAGCGTCGCCTTGATGGCGACGCCGAGGCCGGCCAGAAGGGCAGAATAGATCATCGCCCGACGAAAACCGAAGCGCCTGAACAAAGGCGCGACGATGAATTTTGCTGCAAGCGCGCCGATCGCCCCCGAAAAGACGAGGAGGCCGGACTGGAAAGCGCTCATTCCGAAGCCAAGCTGCAGCATCAATGCGGTGAGATAGGGAAGGGCGGCGCAGCCCATCAGCATCAGGGTGGTGCCGATCGTCGTTGCCCGGAAGGTGTGTTCGCGAAAGACTGTGAGATCGAGGATGGCGTTTGGCGAGATTCGGGCATGTAGGACGTAGATCGCTCCGGCTCCCACCCCGAGCGCGATGCATGCCAGTCCGAACCATATCGGCAGCACCGGCATGCTGATCAGCGAAGCGCCGAAAACGAGGCCGGACAGGCTGATGGCGACGAGGAGGAGGCCAATCAGGTCAAGGCGCCGGGTCGGGAGCCGGACCGGGTCCGGCATGAAACGCGTCATCAGGACGATGCCGGCCAGCGCAGCGGGAAGATTGACGAGAAAGATCCACTGCCATGCGACGAATGTGGTGAGAAAGCCGCCAAGCGGCGGCCCCAACATCGGAGCGACGGTCGGCGGGATCGTCAGCCAGGACGTCGCGCCGACGAGATCCTTGGCGGGGGTGATGCGGAAAAGCGCCAGGCGGGCGACGGGAGCCATAAAAGCGGCTCCCGCACCCTCCACGAACCGGGCGCAGACGAAATGGGCAAGCGATTGCGATACGGCGCATCCGAGCGAGCCGAGCATGAAAAGCGCGATCGAGAACCGAAGCACGTTCCGGCAACCGTATCTGTCGGCAAGCCAGGCGCTCATGGGAACGAACATCGCCATTGCGACATAATAGGCGGTGAAGGCGAGCTTCAGCGCCACCGAGGTCGTGCCGATATCGGTGGCGATCGCCGGCAGGGAGGTGGATATGACCGTGGCGTCCATGCTTTCCATGAACAAAGCCACCGACAAGATGAGCGGGACGCGAGGCAAGGGAAAACCGAATGAGGACAGGTGACCTTTGTTGTTGCTTGTCTGCTGTATTTCGTCAAGTCAGATGATGTTTTTGATATTGGTATGATGACCACAATGCCGGCGACTGCTTGCGGTTTCAGCCTGTGCGCGACGGGGCGTTTTAAATGACCCGAGCGAGCCGCGCGGTAACCATTTGTTAACCATGTTTCGCGTACATCGGTGGCAAGGAAAAATTAACACAGATGACCAAAGTGCTAACTGACAGCCGTTCCATCCGCATCAAGGGCCGCTCGTTTCTGGCGGTCGTTCTTTCTCCGGAGCATCCGCTCGACGACTGGATTGCCCGGCTTGACGACCTGGCAGCTCGATCCGCCGGTTTCTTCCTCGGCAGGCCGGTCGTTCTCGACGTGTCCGAGATCGACATCGACCGGCCGCAGTTGAAAAGCCTGATCGCCGAACTCGGCAAGCGCAATGTGGCCATCATGGGTATCGAGGGCGGGCGGGCATCGCTCTTCGAGCCGGGAATGCCCCCTTCCATGAAGGGCGGCAGGCCTGCGGCCGATGTCGAGGTCCCGTCGGCGGAGGTGGGCGCGGACGCCAAGTCGCCGGCCTCCAGCCGCAAGGAACCGCCGCCCCCGCCCGCTGAACCGGCTGTTGTTGCGGTAAGAGCGTTCCCCTCCATGGTGGTGCGTGAACCCGTGCGTTCCGGCCAATCGGTCATCTTCCCGGAAGGCGATGTCACCGTCATCGGCTCGGTCGCTTCGGGAGCGGAAATCATCGCTGGCGGTTCGGTCCACATTTACGGGACGCTGAGGGGCAGGGCGCTTGCCGGCTCGGTCGGCAACTCTTCGGCACGCATCTTCTGCCGCAAGCTGGAAGCCGAACTCCTGGCGATCGACGGAATTTACAAAACGGCCGAAGACCTGGCCCCCAATCTTCGCGGCAAAGCTGTCCAGCTCTGGCTCGAAGGCGATGCGATTATGGCAGAGACACTCGTCTGAGCCCCCGGCGCTCAGCACACAGGAGAGCAAAATGGCGAAAGTAATCGTAGTCACATCCGGTAAGGGCGGCGTCGGCAAGACAACGTCGAGTGCCGCCATCGGAGCAGCCCTGGCTCAGAGGAACGAAAAGACCGTTGTCGTCGATTTCGATGTCGGGCTGCGCAATCTCGACCTCGTCATGGGCGCCGAGCGGCGGGTCGTCTATGACCTCGTCAACGTCATCCAGGGCGAAGCCAAGCTGCCGCAGGCGCTGATCCGCGACAAGCGGCTGGACACGCTCTTCCTCCTGCCGGCTTCTCAGACCCGCGACAAGGACAGCCTCACACCGGAAGGCGTTGAGCGCGTCATGAACGAGCTGAAGCGGCATTTCGACTGGATCATCTGCGACAGCCCGGCCGGCATCGAGCGTGGTGCGACCCTTGCGATGCGCCACGCCGACATGGCCGTCATCGTTACCAATCCGGAAGTCTCCTCGGTTCGCGATTCCGACCGCATCATCGGCCTGCTCGATGCCAAGACCGCGAAGGCGGAACGGGGCGAACGGGTCGAAAAGCACCTGTTGCTCACCCGCTACGATGCAAATCGCGCGGAACGGGGTGACATGCTGAAGGTGGACGATGTGCTGGAGATTCTCTCCATTCCGCTTCTCGGCATTATCCCGGAGAGCATGGACGTCCTGCGGGCCTCCAATATCGGGGCGCCGGTGACGCTTGCCGATGCACGCAGCGTACCGGCAATGGCCTATCACGATGCGGCGCGGCGCCTGGCGGGTGAAGCCGTACCGATGACCATACCTGGCGAGAAGCGCGGCCTTTTCGGCAAGATATTCGGACGGAGGGCAGCATGAGCATCTTCAGTTTCTTCAAACGGCAGAATTCGGCGCCGACGGCGCGTGAACGTCTGCAGGTGTTGCTCGCCCATGAGCGGGCCTCGGTCGGCCATTCGGATCTGGTCAGTCTTCTGCGCGAGGAAATCCTTGCCGTCATCACCAAGCATGTGCAGGTGGACGGCGACAAGGTCACCGTCAAGATGGATCGTGGCGAGCAGGTGTCGATCCTCGAGATCGATGTCGAAATCCCGCTAAACGCGGGCGCGCGCGCGGCCTGAACGAGCTCCGGGATATTTACCATTGGCTTCGCCGTTACGGACGGCGGAGCCATGCGGTTTATGGCCGTGTGCCGTTCAAATTTTTTGAGCGCTCTATTTCTTGAGTGTTAATTGAAAGTTTTTATTGCCCGCGGCGCGAAGCTCCGCTATTGAACTGGCGTCATTGACCGGCTCGCCCGGTCACGTAAGCGTTAACGTCACCCAACGCGTATGATCGAACGGCTGTGCGGCTTCGATCTGCGCGACTGTGTCCTGCAGGTCGCGCCCGAAGCTGCGAAAGGACACGGATGGACAATATTTCGCTTCAAACCCCACCAGCGCCCGTCATCGAACGCGTCCGCCACGAATTGAAAAGGCGGTCCCTGACCGTCACGCATATCGAGGATGTCACGCCCAACATGAAGCGCATCATGCTGACCGGGGACAGCCTCGTCGATTTCGTCAGCCTTGCGCCTGATGATCATGTGAAGATCTTCGTGCCCGTGGAAGACGGTTCCGAGGAACATCGCGATTATACGCCGCGCCTGTATGACAATGCGGCGCGCACGCTGACCATCGATTTCGCCCTTCACGAGGCGGGCCCGGTGACCCAGTGGGCGATCGGCGCCCGTCCGGGCGATGCATTGACCGTAGGCGGGCCGCGTGGCTCCGCCGTCGTTTCGCCAACCGTAAGACAGTGGCTTTTAATCGGTGATGAGACTGCATTGCCCGCGATCGGTCGCAGGATCGAGGAGAGTGGCCCGGAAACGGAGATCACCGTCATCGCGGCGGTTGCGGGACCTGCGGAAGAACAGGAATTCAAGACAAAGGCGCAGGTGACTTGCCACTGGATTCATCGGCCGCTTTGCGAGGCGACGGATGTTGCAAGGCTGCTGGATCAGCTCCGCCGCACGGAGATCAAGCCGGAGATCTTCGTGTGGATCGCGGCCGAAGCCTCCGTCGTGCGCGCATTGCGTGTCCATCTGATGGAACGAGGCTTACCAACCGGCTGGCTGAAGGCCTCCGGCTATTGGGTAAAGGGCAAGGCCGATGCGACGGAGAAATTCGAATAGCTGGCAGACACGGTCCGACCAGAATCGGCAATCGGCGACCGGCGTCGGAGAAGCCATCCACGATATTCTCCTGGCTGTGTGACGGCAAGGATTGGACGTTCGGCGATACCATCGGCTCCGGCAGTTGGTCGGGGCCGCCCCTTTTGCCATGACGAGTTGCCGATTAGGCAGTGCGACGGCTATCTATGCAATGCGTGCATGGGTGTGCTGATTGTTTGGCACTGCAAGTTAGGCCATGTGCATAGTATATACAGTGCATCGAAGCAAACGGGCGCCGAAGACTGGCAGCCGGCTTCGAAGCCCAAGGAAAGGGGACCGTTATGAATATCGCACGTTCGTTCAACAATTGGCGCAAGTATCGTCAGACTGTCGCAGAACTCGGCCGTATGTCGAGCCGTGAGCTGCAGGATCTCGGTATCGAACGCGGCAGAATCCATGCCGTTGCTCGTGCTGCGGCCGGCTTCTGATATCGACTTCTGACAGCCAATTACGAAGCGCTCCGCCAAGATAAGCGGGGCGTTTTTGTTTTGTGGGGTTATTTGGGCTTTGATTGTCCGGAGCGCTCAAGAGATATTCGAGATGTGCATAGCTGCCCTGTAAATTCGTGCCTAGGAATTGAGCCCGGACCCAGGTAACTATCAATCCAACGAAGCGATGTACCTCCTCCCACAGAGCTTCGTGTTCGCGAAGAACCTACTCCTCCTCCCAGGGTTTTTCGCGGGGAACAGCGGCTCTCCTCCTCCCATGCCGCTGTTCGGACAGTTTGAAAAAGCCTGCCGCACCTCCTCCCGCGGCAGGCTTTTTCATTTCTGACCGGGAGGCTGGTCATTTCATCGAGATAAATTGCGACCTGTCGCCGCTCATCCCATGGATTCGAAGCGGTCGAAAATATCCTCATCGCCCATCTGTCCGCCCTTCAGCATCAGGCTCATGCCATCCCGGAAAGCGTCGTCGCTTCGCCCGACAGAAATGGTAACGCCGGGGGAGATTTGGCCACCATAAGCAAGCCCCCAGAGACCGAGAGACTGGGCAACGTGGCTCGACGTATCGCCTCCAGCGGCAATCAGGCGGCGTACCGGAACCTCCTTCAGAAGTCGATCGACGAAGCACCCCGTCATTCGTGCGAGCCGGGCATCCGCGCCGATCATTGCGAAAGGATCTTCCGGCGCCGTCGTCATGAGCACATTGCGCCCGTTGCGAAGGATCGGAGCTATCTCTCCGGCAAGGTGCTCGCGATAGGCGTCTTCATCGATGAAACGCCCCGCATCGGCTTTGATGCAGGTAAATGCGCGCGCGGCTTCGACCTGCCGGCGCGTCAGCGGCGACAGGGAGCCTGTAACCGCCAAAACCGGACCCTCGGTGCTTCCTAGGGGGTGCCCCCTCGAAACGATTGGCTGATCGTTGTAAACAGCTTCCGCCACGCTGCTTGCGCCGACAATCAGAAAAGAGCCCCTGCGCGCGCGGCGCTTCAGTTCTTGCCCGATCGCGATCACATGATCGTCGCTCAGCGCGTCCAGCAGGATATCGTATTCCGAATCTACCTCGATTTCCCGGCCGTCGAACGTCGTCCACGGCACGAGCGCGATTTCTCTGGCGCCGAGTGCTTGGAAATGTCTGCGCAGATCGGCTTCAGCCATCGGGGTCGATGGATGCCGGCTCATCGTCGGATGCCGATCGAGGCGGTAGATCTCTCCGCCTGATCCGGCAGAGGCGAAAAGATTGCCGAAGGCGCAGAACCGTCCGAGCGAGGGTTGTCCGCCGAGGACGATAGCCTGCGTCTGGCTGCAGGAGCCTCGCAGCACTTCCATCGCCACGACGATGTTTCCGATATCGGGGGCGCTGTCGAAGGTCGAGCAGCATTTGTAATGCAGAACGCGCACGCCGATATCGGCGAAAAACCGCCCGACGGGTTCCAGTTCCTCTCGCATCTGGGCCGAGGTCATGGCGCGGGCTGAGCCAGCAATGCCGATCGCCTGAAGGCTGCCGATCTCATCGAGATGGCGCTCCGACGGAGGGCCGAGAAAGAGGAATGACTTAACCCCGCGGATGGAGAGGGCCGCGAGTGTATCCGTCGCGCCGGTGAAGTCATCACCATACCAACCGTAGAACGGCTTCGATATCTCGCCTCTCATGCAACCTTCCCGAAAAAATCGAGCGCCTTGCGGAGGGGCTGCGATGTCTTGGCGGCGTCTTCGAGCGTCTGTTTTTCCCGCATGGCGCGGAAGGCTGCCCGAATGCTTTCAATGCCCTCCGTCGGCCCGCCCGGATGTCCCATGATGCCGCCGCCGGCCATGAACAGGAAGTCGTCGCCGCCGACTGCTTTCCAGGTCGCCGGTACGGTGCCGGCCCATTGTCCCGAGGAGAATGCCGGCAGCACGCGATCGTCCGATTGGTCATCGAGTGGTGTCAGGCAAAGCGCCGTGCTTTCTATGACTTCACCGTTCTCCTGTGCGAATTTTCCGTCAAGTCCATGGACGTGCATGTGATCCACGCCGGCAAGCCGCCACAGCGTTTGATAGGCGGAAAAGGATATGCCGAGCACATCGCAGCGCGACAGCGCGCCGAAGCCGTTGCGATGGCCGTGCAGCACGAGATCGGTCGAGCGGCGAAGCGTCTCGACGGCGGAAAAGCCGCACCAGTTCAGATTGGCCATGATGCAGGTGCCGCCTTGACGCGCGACGAGATCGGCGTTGCGTCGCATCGCATCCGTCTCGTCCGTGATGTTGAAGGCGATCATCACGCGACGGCCAAGTTTGTCCTCGGCTCGCTTGACGGCCGCCATGACGGACGTAATCCGCTCCGAAAGTGGCGCGTGAGCCGGGTTGGCGGCAATCTCATCGTCCTTGATGAAATCGATGCCGGCGTTGCAAAGCCGCTCGACCAGCCTGCCGATCTCCGCGGCCGATAGGCCGACATTGGGCTTGATGATGGAGCCGATCATGGGCCGGCCTGTGACGCCCGCAAGCCGTCGCGTTCCGACGATACCCTGTCTAGGCATGGCATATTGGCGGCGCCAGGATGGGGGAAGCGTAATGCTTTCCAGCCTGAGACCCGTTACCTCGCCGAGATCGTAGAGATTGCCGGCCGCTGTCGAGGCGAGCGCGGCGAGATTGACGCCGATATTTGCGATCGGGAACCGGAGCTTGATCCGCGCTCTGAGGGGGCGGTTCGTTACGCCGCGACGATGGAGCCAGGCGCTCGGCAGCGTGGGCGTCTCCACCTCGCCGAGGTCATCGATCCCGATCACCTCGGCTCCTGCGCGCGCGCGCAAGTCGTCGGTCTCCCCCTCGACCTTGGTGAAGGTGCCGCAGGACTGTTCACCAGCCATGATATCCGCGACCTTCGCTAATGGCAGCGGCGTCTCGATCAGGTAGTCCGCCTCGAAATGCGTATCCGTCACCGCCAGCCCTCAGATCTTGGAAAGGTCGGGAAAGGGACGCACCGGGTTCTTGCCGTCCCAGCTTTCGGAGGCCTTCCGAATGGCATCGAACATGCGTCCCTTGGGCCCCGCGACCTCGGAGAGTTCTATTACCGTGCCGGGATGGTAATGGGTGTCGAAATAGACGAAACGGCCGTTTTCGCCTACTTCACCGCTCATGACCGTCTTAAAACCCTCTTTCGTAATGCGCTCGAGATCGGAATCGAAACTGTCGGTCCAGTAGGCGACGTGCTGGAGGCCCCGATGGCCGGCCTCGCGGAAGTCGCGATACATGGACGGCACGTCGTTGCGGGTCTGGATCAGCTCGATCTGCAATTCGCCGGAATTGGCGAGCGCCACCGAATTATGCGGAGCGTGGCTTTCCCCGCGATAGCGATAGTTCACGATCGGAACCCGTTCATTGTAGAAGAAGGGGCCGACGCCCAGAACGCGGGTCCAATAGTCCATTGCCGCTTCGATATCGTCAACGACGTATCCCGCCTGGCGGATCTTTCCGAAAAAACGACTCATTTGATGTCTTTGTGTCTTCATGATTGATGTATTTTGATGCGGCGGCGAACATCGCCGCCGCTTTGGGAATATCAGGCCAGAGTGCCGACGACGCTTTCCAGCGCCCCCCAGGCCTCGTCGCCGAATTCCTTGCTCCATTTCGCGTAAAAGCCGTTTTCCTTGAGCTTGGCTCGAAAGCTGTCGGTTTCCACGGTATTGAAGGCAAGCCCAGTCTTTTCGAGGTCCGACTGGACGCTCGAGTTCAGCGTCCTGATATCCTCGCGCTGCTTGAGCCCGGCTTCATTGATGGCGCGGGCGACCACATCCTTGACATCGTCCGGAAGGCCCGACCATTGCCGGCCGTTGGCAATGAACCAATACCCGTCCCATATGTGGTTCGTCAGGGCGCAATTCTTCTGAACCTCGTAGATCTTGGAGACCTGAATGATCGGCAGAGGATTTTCCTGGGCGTCCACCACTTTGGTTTGCAGCGCGGAGTAGACCTCGCTAAACTGTAGGCTGGTCGGCGACGCTCCGAGCGCCGAGAACATATCGATGCTGAGCGGGCTCACCGGCACGCGGATCTTCAACCCCGCCATGGAATCGGCATTCGCGATGGGGTCGCCGCTCGTGGTCGTCTGGCGGAACCCGTTGTCCCACATGGTCTCCAGGGCATAAAGACGCGCATCCGCCACCTTGCTGCGGACGAGCGCGCCCACGGGCCCGTCCATGGCCTTCCAGACCTGATCGTAATCCTTGAAAGCAAAGCCGACCGCATTGAGAGCCGCGGTCGGCACGAGGGTCGCAATGACCAGGGAGGAGGGCGTAAAGAAGGTCAGGGCGCCACTGCGCACCTGGGATAGCATGTCCGTATCCCCGCCGAGCTGGTTGGCCGGAAAGATCATCATCTCCACTCGGCCATCGGTTTCCTTGGCGATCCGGTCGGCCGCTTCCTTGGCGCGGATATTCAGCGGATGGCTGAGCGGCAGGTTGTTGCCGTAGCGGAGCTGGATTTCGGCCGCACGCGCGAAGCGCGGAACGGAAAACGCCATGCCCACGGCAGGTGCGGCGGCCATGCCCTTTAAGAGGGTGCGGCGGTCAAGTGTCATCGTCATTTTTACCTCCCCATAAGAAAGTCACTTCCCAAGCCGGAAATTCGATCATATGAATGATGAAGTCAAACACGATTTCTGATGTAATTTGATGCGATCATATGCTTGAAACGCCTCTCGACACGACTGAGAAGAGCCGCCGGCCGACCATTGTGGACGTGGCACGGCATGCCGGGGTCTCGACCGCGACCGTCGATCGTGTGCTGAACGGGCGGCAGGGGGTCCGTGCACCGACGGTCCATAGGGTGATGAAATCCGCCGCGGAACTCGGCTATGTCGATGAGGGTGATTTGAATCCGGCGGAGCCCCGCAGGCTTGCCAACATCTCCTTTCTCTTGCCAGCCGGCACCAACCGCTATCTTACGCATCTGGGTCGATCGATCGTCGACCAGGCGCCCTTGTTCGAAAAGCACGGCATCAAGCCGACAGTCGAATACATCAAGAGCTTCAATCCGGAGATTCTGGCGGCCGCGCTGCAAAGGCATGGTCGCTCGGCCGATGGCGTCGCCTTCATGGCGCTCGAACATCCGGCCGTGCGCGAGGCGGTGAACCGATTGGCCGACAAAGGCGTGCCGACCGTTACCCTGATATCGGACATCGCCAATGCCCAGCGCGTCGCCTATCTCGGGCTCGACAATCGCTCGACCGGGCGGCTTGCCGGCTATCTGATCGCCCGCTTCGTCGGCAAGGCGCCTGCAAAGGTGGCGATGATCGCCGGCAGCCTCAGCTATCGCGCCCATGAAGAACGCGAGATGGGTTTTCTGCATGTGCTGAAGGAAAGCTATCCGCATATCGAGGTCGTGGGCATTCGCGAGGGGCACG
Source organism: Rhizobium sp. LC145 (assembly GCF_001005825.1). Lineage (GTDB taxonomy): Bacteria > Pseudomonadota > Alphaproteobacteria > Rhizobiales > Rhizobiaceae > Neorhizobium. The sequence goes on along the minus strand of NZ_LBHV01000002.1, from coordinate 566,789 downwards.
ACGACGAGACCATGAACTATCGGCAGATGCGCATGCTGCTGAGCCAGCATCCGGATCTTGCCGGCATCTACAATATCGGCGGCGGCGCCAGCGGCGTCGGCAAGGCCATCAAGGACGCACGGCGTGAGCATTCGCTCGTCTTTGTCGGCCACGGGCTGACGCCCGATACGCGGGCTTTCCTGATCGACGGCACGATGGATGCGGTCATCACCCAAAACCCCAGCGACACGATCGGCCGGGTCGCACGCGTATTTCAAAACCTGCGCGATGGGCGTCCGGCGGATGAGGATGTGGCGCCACTGCGCAGCGAAGTGATTTTCCGGGAGAACCTGCCGTGAACTGGGCAGGAGTCCATCGATAGTTGAGTTTCAGGAGACGGCGGAACCGCAAGGCGGGCGTCGGGGAGGGTATGCCATGACGATGAATACAGACGCCGTGAGCGATCTTGCGGCAACAGAACTCGAGCAGCCGGTACGCGGCTCGGTGTGGATGCGGCCGATAGAGATGACCTGCGCGGCCTTGCTCACTTTCATCATCGCGATCCTGCTGATCGGGGTCATCGCGCGTTATGTATTCTCGTCGCCGATCATCTGGGGAGACGAGACGGCATCCATCGCTTTTCTCTGGCTGGCAATGCTGGGTGCGGCAATTGCCATCGATCGTCATGAGCATCTGCGGTTGACGGTGTTTCTCAACCTCCTCAGCGAACGCAGCCAAAAATTCGTCACCACTCTCGGGCTCCTGCTGACAGCCGTTTTCCTTGGCAGTCTTCTCTATCCGGCGGTCGAATATGCGATCGAGGAAAGCTACGTCACCTCGGCCGCTCTCATGATCCCCATGAGCTGGCGTGCGTCGGCCCTTCCCGTCGGACTTGCCATGATGTTGGCCATGGTACTCCTTCACGGCGTTCGTCTCGGCAATGTCAGAATGCTGCTCGCTGCGGCGGCGGTGATCGGCGGGGTGGCAGGCGCGTTCTGGGCTTTGACACCCGCGCTCCAAATGCTCGGAAATTGGAATATCGTCCTCTTCCTGGTATTTGGCGTCGGCGCGCTGCTGATCATGGGTGTTCCGATCGCCTTCTGCTTCGGGCTCGGCGCGCTTTCATTCCTGACCTTCGCAAGCAATGTGCCGATCTTTGTGATCGTCGGCCGCATGGACGAGGGCATGTCGAGCATCATTCTACTCTCGGTACCGATCTTCGTGCTGCTCGGCTGCATTCTCGATGCCACCGGCATGGGCAAGGCGATCGTCGAATTCCTGGCCTCGCTGCTCGGGCATGTGCGCGCCGGCATGTCCTATGTGCTGCTCGGCTCCCTCTTTCTGGTGTCGGGCATCTCCGGTTCGAAGGTCTCCGACATGGCGACGGTTGCGCCGGCCTTGTTTCCGGAGATGAAGCGGCGTGGCCATAAGCCGCCGGAAATGATCGCGCTTCTGGCGACCGGGGCGGCGATGGCCGAGACCGTGCCACCATCGATCGTGCTGATCGTCTTGGGTTCGGCAGCGGGCGTTTCGATCGCCGGGCTGTTCACCGCCGGTTTTGCCATCGCCATGGTGCTGCTCTTGGTGCTGGCAGTACTCGCCCGTTTCAAGTCCCGGCATGAATCCATGGCGGGCGTGAAGCGTGCGTCCTTCGTAACCATCCGCAAGGCTGCCTTGGTCGCCGCGCCGGCTCTGCTGCTACCCTTCCTGATCCGCAGTGCGGTTGGCGGTGGCGTGGCGACGGCGACCGAAGTCTCCACGATCGCTGTCGTCTATGCGCTCATCATCGGCGCAGTGCTTTACGGAGGCATAGGATTTCGCAGGCTTTATTCCATGCTGGTGGAAACCGCAGCCCTTTCCGGCGCGATCCTCATCATCCTGGGCTGCGCTTCCGCGATGGCCTGGGCACTGACACAGACCGGCTTTGCCTTCCAGCTTGCGCAAGCGGTTACCGATCTGCCGGGTGGCTGGCTCTCGTTCATGGCGGTGACGATCGCGATCTTCATGGTGCTCGGCTGCGTGCTGGAAGGCCTGCCGGCTATCGTGCTGATGGCGCCGATCATGTTCCCGATCGCCAAGACGCTCGGTATCAACGATGTGCACTATTCCATGGTCGTGGTGACGGCGATGAACATCGGCCTCATCGCGCCGCCGATCGGCATCGGTTTCTACATTGCCTGCAAGATCGGCGCCGTTTCGCCGGACGAGGCCATGAAGGCGATCTGGCCCTATATCGGCGCGCTCCTGATCGGGCTCGTTCTGATCGCGGTCTTTCCGATCCTGTCGACGGCCTTCCTATGATCGGGCGACAGGTTCGTCCGCACGGGCCGAAGCCACGAGCGAGGCGCGGATGCGACGCTTGCCGACTTCAATGACATGACGCATGGCTGCGATCGCCCTTTCCGGATCGCGAGAGGCGATCGCGTGGACAATGCGCAGATGGTTGGTCGCAACCTCGTCGATCTTCTCAGGCGAGGCGGCGGGCGATGAAAGCTGGAAGGAAATGGCAAGCGCGGCTTCGATCAGCGCGCTTGCAGCCCGCATGAACGGGTTGCCGGACATGTGAGCGATCGCCAGATGGAATTCGAGATCGACCTTGGCGACCGTTTCGGGCGTATGGGAAAGATCGTCGAACCGGGCGGCGATCGCGTAAAGTGTCACGATATCGTCGCTTGTCGCCCGCAGGGCGGCGGCGGCCGCCGCAGCGGGCTCCAATGCCATGCGCATTTCCGCAAGATGCTCGATGAACTCGAAATCGAGCCCCGCCTCGCAACGCCAGCTCAAGACGTCCGAATCAAAGAAATTCCAGCTCGCGCGGTCGAGAACGCGCGTGCCGACCTTAGCTTTCGGTTCGACCAGGCGCTTGGCGGCGAGCGTCTTCATGGTTTCGCGCAGCACAGTCCGCGAGACACCGAAGCGGGCGGAAAGCTCGGCGTCGCCAGGAAGCAGGGAGCCCTCGGGGATCTTTCCAGAGACGATGGCACTGCCCAGCTCGGCCACGACATGAGCATGGCTGTTCCTGCGCTTGCGCCCTGTGATTGTCGTCTCCAGAAGTCCCATTATGCCACCAAACGTCCCTCGGCCATGCGCCTGTTTGAATACCAGATGATTCCCCGCTGCAAGACAATGAAGGCGAACAGCAGGACGCCGATCACGATCTTCGTCCACCAGGAGGACAGGGTTCCATCGAATACTATATAGGTCTGGATCAAGCCCTGGATGAGAATTCCCACGAAAGTGCCCGCCACGAGCCCTGTGCCCCCGGTCAGGAGCGTGCCGCCGATGACGACGGCGGCAATCGCGTCGAGTTCGACGCCAACCGTCGCCAGCGAATAGCCGGAGGATGTGTAAAGGGTATAGGCGATGCCGGAAAGCCCCGACAGAAAACCGGAAAGCGCATAGATGCCGATCGTGGTCGGACCGACCGGTACTCCCATCAGCTCGGCCGATTGCTGGTTGCCGCCGAGCGCGTAAACGTTCGCGCCGAAGCGGGTGCGGCCGGCGATGAAGGCGCCGATGATGAAGACCGCAAGCATCAGCATGGCCATGGCGGTCAGCCGCCCGCCGCCGGGGAAGCGGAAATAGAAGCCCTGGATGGCATCTATCATGGGATGCGAGATCGGCACCGATTCCGTCGAGATCAGATAGGCCGCGCCGCGGGCCAGGAACATGCCGGCGAGCGTCACCACGAAGGGCGGGATGGCGAGAAAGCGGATCATCGCACCCATCAGGCTGCCGAAAAGCGTGGAGATCACCAGCGCCGCTGCAAACGCCACCAGCGGATGAATTCCGAGCGAGCCGACCATCACCGCGACGAAGACGCTGGTAAAGGCGATGACCGAACCGATCGAAAGATCGATGCCGCCTGAAAGAATGACGAAGGTCATGCCGACCGCCGCGATGCCGAGAAAGGCATTATCGGTCAATAGGTTGCCGATCACGCGCGTCGACAGCATGTTCGGGAATTGTATCACGCACAAAATATAGGCGATGACGAAGATCGCGAGCGTGGCGGCGAACGGGAGATTGCGGCTGTGGATCATCGTGCCGTTCCTTCCGCCTTGGCGGCCGTGGTCTGCCGGCGCGCAGGTCTCAAAAAGCCAAGAAGACTCATGATTGCCGGTGATTGAAGCGTGAGGACCACGATGATGATTCCGGCCTTGATGATGAGATTGAACTCGGGCGGAAAGCCCGAAACCAGGATTCCGGTGTTGATCGACTGGATGATGAGCGCACCGATGAGAGAGGCGAGAATGGAGAAGCGCCCGCCATTGAGAGACGTCCCGCCGATGACGACGGCAAGGATCGCGTCCAGCTCCAGCCAGAGGCCGGCATTATTGGCGTCGGCGCCACGGATATCGGCGGTGACGATGAGACCGGCGACGGCTGCCATGATGCCGGAAACCGCATAGACGAAGAAGAGCAGGAAGCGCGCGCGGATACCGGCAAGCGTTGCAGCCCGGCGATTGATGCCCGTCGCCTCGATCAGGAAGCCGAGCGCGGAATTGCGCACCAGCAGGCCGATCAGCAATGCGGCACCGACCCAGATGAGGACCGGGATCGGAACGCCGGCAAGCGAGCCGGAGCCGATCGCGGCAAAGTCGTCATTGTTGAAGGTAAGGATGACGCCCTCGGTAATGAGCTGGGCGATGCCGCGACCTGCAACCATCAGGATAAGCGTTGCGATGATCGGCTGGATATCGAGAACCGCGACAAGCAGCCCGTTCCAGAGCCCGCAGGCGAGCCCGACACTCAGAGATACGAGGATCACATAGGGGAGGGGATAGCCGTTGCTGATAAGCGTGGCGGCTACCGCGCCGCAGATCGCGATGACCGCGCCAATCGAAAGATCGATGCCGCGGGTCGCGATGACGAGTGTCATGCCGATTGCCAGAAGCGCCACCGGTGCGGCGCGCACCAGGACGTCGATCAGGCTGCCGTAAAGCCTGCCATTCTGAAACGAGACGTTGAGAAAGCCCGGCGCTATCGCCGTGATCGCGGCGAGAATGACCGCCAGCGCTATGATCTGAGGGGCGATGCGCCTGATGCGCCTTGCGATACGGTTGATCATGCGGCCTCCGGGGTCGTAGGCGTCGCGATCGCGTGCATGATGTTATCGGCGGTCACTTCGTTGCCTCTCAGTTCGGCAACATGCCGCCGGTCGGAAAGCACGACCACTCGATGGGCGATTGCCGTCAGTTCCTCGATTTCGGAAGAGATGACGATAAGCGACATGCCGTCGGCGCAGAGCTTGCCGATCATCTTGAGGATTTCCGCATGCGCGCCGATATCGATACCGCGGGTGGGTTCGTCGAGGATGAGGAGGCGTGGGTCGGTGGCCAGCCAGCGGGCCAGGATGGCTTTCTGCTGATTGCCGCCGGAAAGGAATTTTATAGGTCGGTTGGCATCCGCGGGGCGGATATCGAGGGACTTGATGAAGCGTTCCGCAAGAGCGGCCTTCTGGCGGGAAGAGAGCGGCTTTGCCCATCCCTGGCGCGCCTGCAGGGCAAGTGCGATGTTATCGGCCACGGAAAAATCACCGATGATCCCGTCTGACTTCCGCTCTTCCGGGCAGAAACCAAAACCCTTGGAGATCGCCGCTTCCGGCGAGGTGAGCTTCACCTCGGCATCGTCGACGCTCACCGTGCCGCTGTCGGCCCGATCGATACCGAAGAGGAGAAAGGCGGTCTCGGTGCGGCCGGAGCCGAGGAGGCCGGCAATGCCCACCACCTCGCCGGGGCGGATTTCGAGATCGAAAGGCGCGACACTGCCGCGCTTGCCGTATCCTGAAAATCGGATCGGCGCCGCGCCGGGTGCTAGCGTTTCATCGCTCGCTTGCTGTTCGCGAGTGATGTGCTGCAGCTCGCGGCCGAGCATCATCGAGATCAGCTCCATGCGCGGAAGACCCGAGATATCGCGGCTGCCGACCAGCCGGCCATTGCGCAGAACGGTGACACGGTCGGCGATCGCGTAAACCTGATTGAGGAAATGGGTGATGATGATGATGCCGAGCCCTTCGTCCCGAAGCTGCCGCAATACGGCGAACACCATCTCCACTTCATGCGTATCGAGGCTGGCGGTCGGTTCGTCGAGTACCAGAACCTTGCCGGAGAGATCGACGGCGCGGGCAATCGCGACGATCTGCCGGACGGCGACAGAGTAGGAGGAGAGCAGGGCATCCACGTCGATGTCGAGACCGTAGCGCTGTAACAGAGCTCGGGCGCGGCGGCTCATCTCGCGCCGATTGACGAGGCCGAGACGGCGCGGCTGCCGGCCGAGGAAGAGATTTTCGGCGACCGTCAGGTTCTCGAGGAGGTTGACCTCCTGGTAGACGGTGCCGATTCCGAGCGTCTGGGCCTCGCCGACATTTCCCGGCGCAACGTCCGCGCCATCGAGGTGAATCGTCCCGCGATCGCGGGTGTAGACGCCGGTGAAAATCTTGATGAGCGTGGATTTTCCCGCACCGTTTTCACCGAGCAGCGCATGGATCTCTCCGCGCTTCAGGCTGAAATCAACGCTGTCGAGCGCGGCGATGCCGAGGAAGCTTTTGCCGATCCCACGCGCTTCCAGGAGGGATTGGAATTCCGACATGATCAATTCCCGCATTTGTCTGAGAAACCGGAGCGACAGTTCATATCGCTCCGGTCGTTGTGCCCGGGTCTGGTCCCGGGCAGCGGGAGATCAGTAGCCGAGGCCTTTCTTCGCCTCATAGACCTTCATCGGGTCGTCAGCGGCGGTGTAGAGCTTCGATTCGGTCTGGATCCACTTCGGCGGTTCCTTCTTGTCCTTCAAATAGGCGTCGAGGGCGTCGAATGCCGGGCCGGCCATGTTCGGCGTCAGCTCGACGGTGGCATTGGCCTCGCCGTCCGCCATTGCCTTGAAGATGTCCGGAACCGCGTCGATCGAGACGATCTTGATGTCCGAGCCAGGCTTCAGGCCAGCTTCCTTGATCGCCTGGATGGCGCCGACGGCCATGTCGTCGTTATGGGCATAGACCGCACAGATATCCTTGCCGCCGCCCTCGGCCTTGATGAAGCTTTCCATCACTTCCTTACCCTTGGTGCGGGTGAAGTCGCCGGTCTGCGAGCGCGCGATCTTGATATTGGCATGCGAGGCGATCCCTTCCTCGAAGCCCTTCTTGCGGTTGATGGCAGGCGAAGAGCCCGTCGTGCCTTGAAGCTCGACGACCTTGCAATCCTTGTCGCCGACTTCCTTGGCAAGCCATTCGCCGGCGACCTTGCCTTCATGCACCTGGTCGGAGGTGACGGCCGTGAGATAAAGATCGTCCGGCGCCTCGATCTGGCGGTCGAGCAGGATGACCGGGATATTCTCCTCCTTGGCTTCCTTCAAAACGGCATCCCAGCCGGTGGCGACCACCGGCGCGATCAGGATCGCGTCGACGCCCTGCGCGATGAAGCCGCGCACGGCCTTGATCTGGTTTTCCTGTTTCTGCTGGGCGTCGGCGAACTTCAGATCGACGCCGCGCTTTTCGGCTTCCTGCTTGGTAACGGTCGTCTCAGCGGCGCGCCAGCCGGATTCGGAACCGATCTGCGAAAAACCGACTGTAAGTGATTGCGCGGAAACGCTTGAAGCCATGCAAGTGGCGAACGCCACGGTGAGCGTCGCAAGTGCCTTTCTCATCTTTAATCCTCCCAGAGATGAAATAGCAATAACGTCGAGCAGAATGAGCATATCGTATTACTTTTGCAAGCGATATTTCCTTCAGTTTTTTCATCTCGCCGAAGTGCGCTTTAAAAGAAACTGAAATAAGCCGTTGAAACTGAATAATTATTTTTGCGATAGCTTAGCTATGAGGTGCGCGAGCCTCGCCTTTCGCCAGCTTGACAATGAAGGCAGCAATCCAATAGTGCTATTTTATATCCGCTGCAGCCAGCAGGCGTCGGCGGGAGGAGCGCGGGGCGACGTCCCGTTGGAAAAACAACGTTTTGCAGGTCGATTTCTAATGCTGCGAATTCTTCAGGTACTGGATGGCGCCGGCGCGACGAAGGTCGTCGCCTGGGATGGGCAAGGGGTGGCGCGTGTCGTCAATGGCGTTTCCTCCACTTATGATCTTGCCATGCAGGCGATCGCGGCCGGGCAATCGCTCGCCGGAAAGATCGCCGCACTGGGGCAGGCCGATGAGATCGATCTGAAGAGGGCGACGGACGAGGGGCGGCTTGCCCTGCCGGTTTCCCATCCCGATCCGGCGCATTTCATCGTCGCGGGGACGGGCCTCACGCATCTCGGCTCGGCAGATGGCCGCGACAAGATGCACAAAGCTGCTCAGTCGGCTGAAAAGCCCACCGATTCCATGCGCATGTTCCTGATGGGCGTCGAAGGTGGCAAGCCGAAGCCCGGCGAGGAGGGCGTGCAGCCCGAGTGGTTCTACAAGGGTGATGGTTCCCAACTGCGGCCGACCGGCGCCGATCTCGTTTCTCCCGCCTTCGCGCTCGACGGTGGCGAGGAGCCAGAGCTTGCCGGCATTTATATTATAGGGCCGGACGGTACGCCGTTTCGCCTCGGCTTCTGTCTTGCCAACGAATTCTCCGACCATGTGACGGAGAAGGGCAACTACCTCTGGCTCGCCCATTCCAAGCTGCGCCAGGCGGCGCTTGGGCCCGAGCTTCTGGTCGGCGATCTTCCGGACCATGTCGAGGGTACCTCGCGTGTTCGCCGCGGCAATGAGGTAATCTTCGAAAAGCCGTTTCTGTCGGGCGAGGCGAACATGTCGCACACGATCGCCAATCTGGAGCATCATAACTTCAAATATGACCTCTTCCGCCGTCCAGGCGACCTGCATGTGCACTTCTTCGGCACGGCGACCCTCTCCTTCTCGGAAGGCATCAAGACCGAGCCGGGCGACGTCTTCGAAATTTCGGCTGCACCCTTCAAGCTGCCGCTCGTCAACAAGCTTACGGTAGCGGCTGCGACCTCCGTCGCGGTGCGCAAGCTTTGAGGAGCGAAGCCATGGCGCCCATCCGTCTTGCCATTGTCGGTCTTGGGAAGATCGCGAGGGATCAGCATCTCGCCGCAATCGAGGCCACTGAAGGGGTCGAGCTGGTTGCCGTGGCAAGCCGCAATGCGTCGCTGGAAGGTGTTCCGAGCTTTCACGATATTTCGGAACTGTTGGCTTCCGACATCAAGATAGGCGCGGTGTCGCTCTGTACGCCGCCGCAGGGCCGTTTCGCCCTGGCGAAAGCGGCGCTCGACGCGGGCAAGCACGTGATGCTTGAAAAGCCGCCCGGCGCGACGATTTCGGAAGTCTTCGCGCTCGACGCGCAGGCGCAGGCGAAGGGCCTCAGCCTCTTTTCCACCTGGCACTCGCGTTCGGCTGCAGCCGTTGAGCCGGCACGCGCACTTTTGGCCGAGCGCACGATCCGCAAGGTTCATGTGGAGTGGAAGGAAGACGTTCGCCACTGGCATCCGGGTCAGGATTGGATCTGGGAACCGGGCGGCCTCGGCGTCTTCGATCCCGGTATCAACGCGCTGTCCATCGTCACGCGCATCATGCCGGAAAGTTTCCACCTCGTTCGTTCCGACCTGTCCTTCCCCGAAAATCGGGCCGCCCCGATCGCGGCAAACCTTGCATTCGAAACCGCGTCAGGCTTGCCTGTAACGGCGGAGTTCGACTGGCGGCAGACCGGTCCGCAGACCTGGGATATCCGCGTCGAGACCGACGAGGGCCCGGTGGTGCTGACCCATGGCGGCAGCCGGCTTTCGGTTGACGGCAAGGACCAGATCGTCGAAGAAGATCGCGAATACCGCAATCTCTATCGGCATTTCGTCTCGCTTGTCGGCGAGCGCCGTAGCGATGCGGATTTTTCACCGCTCGTCCATGTGGCCGACGCTTTTATGCTCGGCCGCCGCCATGTCGTCGAGGCGTTCGACGACTGACGCCCCTTATCTACCCGCTATCACGAGACCGAGACCGATGAGCAATTCAGAGAACCTGCCTTCAACCGAGATCGCCGAAACGAACGCGAAGCGCGGAGAAGTGCGCAAGCTGCGCTCGCGCGCATGGTTCGACAATCCGGCCAATGCCGACATGACGGCGCTCTATCTCGAGCGCTACATGAACTTCGGCCTCAGCCAGGCCGAATTACAGTCGGACCGGCCGATCATCGGCATCGCCCAGACAGGTTCGGATCTCTCCCCGTGCAACCGGCATCACCTTGAGCTTGCCAAGCGCCTGCGTGAGGGGATCCGCGAAGCGGGTGGCATCGCCATCGAGTTTCCGGTTCATCCGATCCAAGAGACAGGAAAGCGCCCGACCGCCGGTCTCGACCGCAATCTTGCCTATCTCGGCCTCGTGGAAGTGCTCTACGGCTATCCGCTCGACGGCGTTGTGCTGACGATTGGTTGCGACAAGACCACGCCGGCCTGTCTCATGGCGGCGGCCACCGTCAACATTCCCGCGATCGCGCTCTCCGTCGGCCCCATGCTGAACGGCTGGTTCCGCGGCGAACGCACCGGTTCCGGCACCATCGTCTGGAAGGCTCGTGAACTTCTCGCCAAGGGCGAGATCGACTATGCCGGCTTCGTGAAGCTCGTTGCCTCGTCGGCGCCGTCCACCGGCTACTGCAACACCATGGGCACGGCCACCACCATGAACTCGCTTGCCGAAGCGCTCGGCATGCAGCTTCCCGGTTCCGCCGCCATCCCGGCGCCTTATCGCGACCGTCAGGAGGTTTCCTACCTGACCGGTCTCAGGATCGTGGAAATGGTGAAAGAGGACCTGAAGCCCTCCGACATCATGACGAGGGAAGCCTTCATCAATGCCATCCGCGTCAATTCGGCGATCGGCGGCTCGACCAATGCCCCGATCCACCTGAACGGCCTCGCGCGCCACATGGGCGTCGAGCTCAGCGTAGACGACTGGCAGAAGTACGGCGAAGAGGTTCCGCTGCTCGTCAACCTGCAGCCGGCCGGCGAATATCTCGGCGAGGACTACTATCACGCCGGCGGCGTTCCGGCCGTCGTCAACCAGCTCATGGGCCAGGGCCTCATCCATGAGGACGCCATGACGGTGAACGGCAAGACGATCGGCGAGAATTGCCGCGGCGCTATCATCGAGGACGAGAAGGTCATTCGTCCTTACGAGCAGCCGCTCAAGGAGCGCGCGGGCTTCCGCGTGCTGCGCGGCAACCTGTTCTCCTCGGCGATCATGAAGACCAGCGTCATTTCGCCGGAGTTCCGTAACCGCTATCTCTCGAATCCGAACGATCCGGATGCCTTCGAGGGCCGTGCCGTGGTGTTCGACGGACCGGAGGATTACCACAAGCGTATCGACGATCCGTCGCTCGGTATCGACGCCAACACCGTCCTCTTCATGCGCGGGGCCGGCCCGATCGGCTATCCGGGCGCGGCGGAAGTCGTGAACATGCGCGCGCCCGACTACCTGCTCAAGGAAGGCGTCACGTCGCTGCCCTGCATTGGCGATGGCCGCCAGTCGGGCACGTCCGGCAGCCCTTCGATCCTCAACGCCTCGCCCGAAGCGGCGGCCGGCGGCGGGCTTGCGCTGCTCAAGACCGGCGACCGCGTCCGCATCGATGTCGGCCGTGGCAAGGCGGACATCCTGATCTCGGACGAGGAGCTTTCCGCGCGTCGCAAGGAACTTGAGGCGCAGGGCGGTTATCATTATCCGAAGCATCAGACGCCGTGGCAGGAAATCCAGCGCGGCATCGTCAGCCAGATGGAGACGGGCGCGGTTCTCGAGCCCGCCGTGAAATACCAGCGGATCGCACAGACGGAAGGAATTCCGCGCGACAACCACTGAGTTGGAAAAAGGCGGTGGCAGAAGCGGCCGCCTATAACTCGGCAGGCTCAGAGGGAGCCGAGCCAAAAGGAGGAGAAGTCATGAAACTGCTGAAATATCTGACGGCCGCAGCAATGCTGGCCTCGGCGGCTCTGGCAATGCCGGCCGCCGCGCAGGACAAGGGTCTGGTCGGCGTCGCGATGCCCACCAAGTCCTCGGCTCGCTGGATCGCCGATGGCGACAATATGGTGAAGGTGCTGCAGGAGCGCGGCTACCAGACCGATCTCCAGTACGCGGAAGACGATATTCCGAACCAGCTGTCGCAGATCGAGAACATGATCACCAAGGGTGCCAAGGTGCTCGTGGTTGCATCGATCGACGGCACGACGCTGTCCGACGTGCTGCAGCAGGCAGCCGATCAGGGTATCAAGGTCATCGCCTATGACCGCCTGATCCGCGATACGCCGAATGTCGACTACTACGCCACCTTCGACAACTTCCAGGTCGGCGTGCTGCAGGCGCAGTCGATCGTGAAGGCACTCAAGGCCGATACTGAAGCAGGCCCCTTCAACATCGAGCTCTTCGGTGGCTCGCCGGACGACAACAATGCCTACTTCTTCTACGATGGCGCGATGAGCGTGCTGCAGCCGCTGATCGACAAGGGCACCCTCGTCGTCGGCAGTGGTCAGACCGGCATGGATAAGGTTGCTACCCTTCGCTGGGACCCGGCAACTGCGCAGGCCCGTATGGATGCTATCCTTTCGTCGACCTATTCCGATAAGAAACTGGATGCCGTTCTGTCTCCTTATGACGGTCTCTCGATCGGTATCCTGTCTTCGCTGAAGGGCGTCGGCTACGGCTCTGGCGACATGCCGATGCCGTACGTTTCCGGTCAGGATGCTGAAGTCCCGTCGGTCAAGTCGATCATCGCGGGCGAGCAGGGTTCCACCATCTTCAAGGACACCCGCGATCTCGCCAAGGTGACGGTCGACATGGTCGATGCCGTGATGAGCGGCAAGGAGCCGGAGGTTAACGACACCAAGACCTACAACAACGGTGTCAAAGTCGTCCCGTCCTACCTGCTGAAGCCGGTCGCTATCGACAAGACCAACTGGCAGACGCTCGTCGAAGCTGGTTACTACACCGAAGACCAGCTGAAGTAATTTTGAAAGGCCGCGCGGTTTAAGGACCGCGCGGCCCATTTTCTGTTGGGAGTGGGTCATGCTTGATCCCGTATTATCTGCGGTGGAAAAACCGCCCATTCTCGAAATGCGCGGCATTTCGAAGAGCTTCGGCGCCGTCAAGGCGCTTTCGGACGTCAGCTTCACCGTCAAGGAAGGCGAGATCCACGCGCTCGTTGGCGAAAACGGCGCCGGAAAGTCGACCCTGATGAAGGTTCTATCGGGTGTCCACCCGCATGGCGCCTATGAGGGCTCCATCCTTTTCGACGGTGAAGAGCGTCGTTTCCGCGACATCAACGATTCCGAAAAGCTCGGCATCATCATCATCCATCAGGAGCTCGCGCTCATTCCGCTGATGTCGATCGCCGAGAACATCTTTCTCGCCAATGCGCCGTCAAAATTCGGCGTGATCGACCGCGATATCCGCTACGTCCGCACCAAGGAATTGCTTGCAAAGGTTGGCCTCACCGAGGCACCGGAAACGCTGATTACCAATCTCGGCGTCGGCAAGCAGCAGCTGGTCGAGATCGCCAAGGCCTTGTCCAAGGACGTGCGCCTCCTGATCCTCGATGAGCCGACTGCGTCGCTCAACGAAACAGACAGTGCGGCATTGCTTGAGCTCTTGAAGGAGTTCCGCCGCCACGGCATCACCTCGATCATGATCAGCCACAAGCTGAACGAGATTACCGAGGTCGCCGACCGCATCACCGTCCTGCGCGATGGCAAGACAGTTGGCACGCTTGATTGCCACGAAGGCGCAGTCGACGAGGACGAGATCGTGCGCCGCATGGTCGATCGTGATCTCGAAAGCCGCTATCCGAAGCGCACGCCGAAGATCGGCGACGTGATCTTCGAGGTCGAGAACTGGTCCGTACACCATCCGCAGCATGTGCATCGCAAGGTCGTCAAGAATGTTTCGATGAAGGTCCGTGCCGGCGAAGTCGTCGGCATTTCCGGCCTTATGGGGGCAGGGCGCACCGAGTTTGCCATGAGCGTATTCGGCAAGGCCTGGGGCCGCGATATTTCCGGCACGGTCAAGATCCACGGCAAGGAAGTCGATACGTCGAATGTCCACCGCGCCATCAAGGCAGGGCTGGCCTATGTCACGGAAGACCGAAAGCAGCTGGGGCTGATTCTTGCGGAAGACATCCGCAAGAATATCTCGCTTGCTCATCTGGGCGGTGTATCGACCGGCGGCGTGATAGACGACATCAAGGAAATGAAGGTGGCACAGGAATTCCGCACCCGTATGCGGATCCGCAGCCACAACGTCTATCAGGAAACCGGCAAGCTTTCTGGCGGCAACCAGCAGAAGGTTGTGCTGTCGAAATGGCTGTTCACAGGTCCGGATATCCTGATCCTCGACGAGCCGACGCGTGGCATCGATGTCGGCGCCAAATACGAAATCTATTCCATCATCAACGAACTTGCGGATGCCGGTAAAGCTGTCATCGTGATCTCGTCGGAAATGCCTGAGCTCATTGGCACCTGCGACAGGATCATGGTCATGCACGAAGGCGAATTCGTCGGCGAAGTCGCCGGCGAAGAGGCAACGCAGGAAAATATCATGCGCGCCATCATGCGCCGCAAGGGGAATTAATCATGAGCACTCCACAGGAAGCAATTTCAGCTCCCAAGAGGGGGACCGGTTTCTGGAAGGACAATCTTCGCGATTACGGCATGCTGATCTCGCTGGTTGTGATCGTCATCTTCTTCCAGATCGCCACCGGCGGTATTCTACTCAGGCCGCTCAACGTCACCAATATCGTGCTGCAAAACAGCTATATCGTCATCATGGCGCTCGGCATGCTGATGGTGATCGTGACGGGCCATATCGACCTGTCCGTCGGCTCCGTCGCCGGCTTCATCGGCGGTCTCGCCGGCCTGCTGATGGTCAGATGGGGCGTCAATCTGCCAGCTGCCATCTTCATCTGCCTGGCTGTCGGCGGCTTGATCGGCGCCATTCAGGGCTATTTCGTCGCCTATTTCAAGATACCGTCGTTCATCGTGACGCTTGCGGGCATGCTGGTCTTCCGCGGTTTCATGATCGCCATTCTCGGCAGCCAGGCGATCGGGCCGTTCCCGCCGATCTTCCAGAAGCTGTCCTCCGGTTATGTGGCCGAGCTGATCTCCGCGGGTACCGGTTTTTACGCGACCTCGTTCATCGTCGGCCTGATCCTCGCTGCCTTCCTGATCTGGCAGAACTTCAAAAACCGCTCGCGGCGCATTGCACATGATGTGGAAAGCGAGCCTTTCGGCTTCTTCGTCGCCAAGAACATTCTCGTCTTTGCTGCGATCGCTTACGTCGCCTACCTGATTTCTTCGCATCGTGGTCTGCCCAACGTTCTGATCATCATGGCGGTGCTGATCGTTGCCTACGGCTTCTTCACCAATCGCACCATCATCGGCAGGCAGATCTATGCCGTTGGCGGCAATGCCCGCGCAGCGGAGCTTTCCGGCATCAAGGCCACGCGTCTGGTATTCTGGACCTTCGTCAACATGGGCGTGCTGGCGGCTCTCGCGGGTCTCGTCGTTGCCGCCCGCTTGAACAGTGCCACGCCGAAGGCCGGCACGGGCTTTGAGCTCGACGTTATCGCCGCCTGCTTCATTGGTGGTGCATCCGCCTATGGCGGCGTCGGCAAGGTGACGGGTGCCGTCATCGGCGCGTTCCTGATGGGCGTGATGAACAACGGCATGTCGATCCTCGGTATCGGCATCGACTACCAGCAGGTCATCAAGGGCTTGGTGCTGCTCGGCGCCGTCTGCGTCGACGTCTATAACCAAAGGCGATAAGCAGCGCGCTTGAACGGTTGAATGCGGCCGGCTGAAAAGCCGGCCGTTGTTTTTGCGGTCTTCAGATCGAGATTTTAGCAAGCTCGCCCTGAACCCTGAGCAGGGCCGGGAGATATTTTTTGGCGATCTCCTGCATCGGTTCCTGGTTTGCAGGAAGGCCGACATTGAGCGCTGCGATGGTCTGGCCACGGGCGTCGAAGAGCGGGACCGCCAGCGATCGCAGGCCGATTTCCACCTCCTGATCGATCTGCGCATAACCCCGCGCTCGCGTTGCCGCGAGCTCGCGCATCAGCGCTTCGATATCTGTCAGTGTCTTCTCCGTTCTTGCGATGAGCGGTTTGGCTGAAAGGATCTGCCGCGCCCTTTGCTCGTCGAGCGCAGCAAGCAGCACCCGTCCCATGGATGTGCAATAGGCCGGAAGCCTGGAGCCTGGCATGAGCGCAATGGACATGACCCGCTGCTGGGCCGCGCGGGCAACATAGACGATCTCCCCTTCGTCAAGGATGGAGACGGAGGTGCTCTGACCGATTTCCTGCGAAAGCCGGTCGAGCCATGGCTGCACGAGCCGCGGCAGCGGCATTGTGGCGAGACAGCCCGTACCCAGTCTCAAGACGCGCGGTGTGATCGTGAAGAATTTGCCGTCGTAATCCGCATAGCCGAGTTCGGCCAACGTCAGTAGGCAACGCCGGGCCGTCGCTCGGTCCAACCCGGCAATTTCGGCGGTTTCGGAGATGCTGAGACGCGGGCGCTCGGCGCTGAAGGCTTCTATGACCTTCAAGCCCTTGGCGAGGCTCCCCATCATGTCGCGCTCTTTCATCTGCGTGGCTGCCTTTTTGTGCGATATTCGAACAAAGTACATATAGCGCACAAATTGATTGCCGTCGATGATCCTCCGCCGTATTTCTGAGCTTGTGGACTGCGCGGCTTGGCAGGCCATAAATGGGAGAAGACCAGATGGACAAAACAATCGGGAGCCTGGCGGAAGCTGTGGCCGGCATAGGTGATGGTGCCACGATCATGATCGGCGGCTTCGGCGGCTCCGGCGCCCCGATCGAACTCATCCATGCCTTGATCGACAGGGGACCTAAGGGGCTCACGGTCATCAACAACAACGCGGGCAATGGCCGGATCGGCATCGCGGCGATGATCGACGCCGGCATGGTCCAGAAGATGATCTGCTCCTTCCCCCGTTCCTCCGATCCGCGCGCCTTCACGGAAAAATACCTCGCCGGCGAGATCGAGCTTGAATTGGTTCCACAGGGGACGCTTGCAGAACGCATACGCGCCGGCGGCGCCGGCATCCCAGCCTTCTACACGCCGACGAGCTACGGCACCGAACTTGCGGAGGGTAAACCGATCGCCGAGTTCGACGGTCGGAAATATGTGCAGGAACGTTGGCTGAAGGCCGACTTCGCGATCATCAAGGCGCATGTCGGCGATACCCACGGCAACCTCATCTACAACAAGGCGGGTCGCAATTTTAACCCGCTGATGTGCATGGCGGCGGAAAAGACGATCGTCCAGGTTTCGAAGATCGTGTCGCCGGGAGGCATAGACCCGGAGCAGGTCGTAACTCCTGGCATCTTCGTCGATCATGTCGTCGAAGTGGCCGACCCGCAGCAGGAAGAAGAACTCATCCAGGCCGGAGTGGCATACGTATGATCCCCGATACGAACGCAATCGAGACCCGAGAAGACATCAAGCTTTCCAATGCGCAGATCGCCTGGCGCGCGGCGCAGGACATCGCAGATGGCGCCTATGTCAATCTTGGCATAGGTTTTCCGGAAATGGTGGCTCGTTACCAGCCGCCGGGCCGGGAAGTGATCTTCCACACGGAAAACGGCATTTTGAACTTCGGCGAAGCGCCGCCGAAGGGCGAGGAAGACTGGGATCTGATCAATGCCGGCAAGAAGGCCGTCACGCTGAAGCCGGGTGCTGCCTTCTTCCACCATGCAGACAGCTTTGCCATGGTGCGTGGCGGTCACCTCGACGTCGCCATCCTGGGAGCCTATCAGGTGGCGCAAAACGGAGACCTCGCCAATTGGCGCGTGGGCAGCAAGGGTGTGCCGGCCGTCGGCGGTGCGATGGACCTCGTGCACGGCGCCAAACAGGTCTTCGTCATCACCGAGCATGTGGCAAAGAACGGTGAGCCGAAATTGGTGGAGAAATGCACGTTTCCACTGACCGGCGTCGGCTGCATCACGCGCGTCTATACCAGCCATGCGGTGGTGGATATCAAGGACGGCCATTTCGTGCTGCGCGAGAAGCTGCCTGCCATGACGATAGAGGAACTGCAGGCTATGACTGGTGCGCCATTACACGTGGAAGGCGCGGTGGCCGACCTCGTCGTGCCGGAGCTTTGAGGAGGACGCCATGACCGAAGCCTATATCTGCGATTATATCCGTACGCCCATCGGCCGCTTTGGTGGGTCGCTTTCCTCCGTCCGTGCCGACGATCTTGGGGCCATTCCCATCAAAGCGCTGATGGAACGCAATGCCAAGGTGGATTGGGAGGCAATCGAGGACGTCATCTTCGGCTGCGCCAATCAGGCGGGGGAGGACAACCGCAATGTCGCACGCATGTCGCTGTTACTGGCGGGTCTTCCCGTCTCCGTGACCGGAACCACGATCAACCGCCTTTGCGGCTCGGGCATGGATGCGGTGATTACCGCTGCCCGAACTATCAAATCCGGCGAAGCCGAGCTTATGATCGCTGGCGGCGTGGAGAGCATGAGCCGCGCGCCGTTCGTCATGCCGAAGGCAGAAACTGCCTTTTCGCGCAATGCGGAGATCTACGACACGACGATCGGCTGGCGTTTCATCAACCCGCTGATGAAGAAGCAATATGGCGTGGATTCCATGCCGGAGACGGGCGAGAACGTCGCGGAAGACTTCAAGGTGAGCCGCGAAGACCAGGATGAATTTGCCCTTCGTAGTCAGGCGAAGGCCGCCGCCGCACAGGCAAACGGTCGTCTGGCGAGGGAAATGACTTCTGTGACGATCCCGCAGCGCAAGGGCGATCCGGTCGTGGTCGAGAAGGACGAACATCCGCGCGTAACGACGATCGAGGCGCTGGGCAAATTAGGTACGCCCTTCAAGAGGGAGGGCGGTACGGTGACGGCGGGCAATGCCTCCGGTGTCAATGATGGCGCCGCCGCACTCATCATCGCCTCGGAAGCCGCGGCAAGGAAGCACGGTCTGACGCCGATCGCGCGTATCCTTGGTGGTGCGACGGCAGGCGTCCCTCCACGGATCATGGGTATTGGCCCGGCACCGGCCTCACAGAAACTGATGGCGCGCCTCGGGCTTACGCAGGGCCGGTTCGACGTGATCGAACTCAACGAGGCCTTCGCCAGCCAGGGCCTCGCCACGCTGCGCCAGCTCGGCATTGCCGACGATGACGTTCGCGTCAACAAGAACGGCGGCGCGATCGCGCTCGGCCATCCACTCGGCATGTCGGGCGCTCGCATCACCGGCACGGCCGCACTCGAACTGCAGCTTTCCGGCGGCAGGTTCGCACTCGCCACCATGTGCATCGGCGTTGGTCAAGGCATCTCGATCGCGCTCGAACGGGTGTAAACCAAGGACGGCCGGCACCCGCCGCCCTGTGAAAGGCGGCGGGCATCTCTAGACGCATCAATCGTCGTCGGAGGAGGAGTTCGAGCTCGAATTGCTGGATGAGTTGGACGAGCTGTTCGAGCTGGAATTACTCGAAGAGTTCGAATTGCTATTGGAACTCGAATTACTGGACGAATTGGAATTGCTGTTGGAGCTTGAATTGGAGTTCGAGTCGCTCGACGAATTCGACGAGCTGTTCGAATTCCGGTTCGAACTGGAGTTCGACCAGCCTTTCCGGCCATCATCCCGACTACGACGGGAAGAGGCATAGGTTGCCTTGCCGCTGTGGAACGATTTGTCGAGGAAGCGCGTGAGCGGATCATCGGCATTGGCCGGTGCGGGAGTCACGCCCCCTAGTGCCAGAAAAGCACTCAACATTGCGATGACTTTTTTCATGGTGTTTCTCCTTCAATAACAGCCGTTTGCCGGCCGCAAAGGAGAAACGGCGTGAAGTCGCATTTATTCCAAAATATTTAAAATATTTCAGTAGTTTATCGATGTTTTCTCACAGGCGAGCGCCGTCGCCGGTTTCGTATCCCGGTGACGGTGTCAGATGCATTTTCCTGATGGCGTTATCGCTGGGCGCGCGCGAACTTTCTATACCAGCCATCCGAAGCGAGCGTCTTGCGGAAGATCGTCTTTCGAACCACCTCTTCCTGCCCGCTTTCGGCGCGGATCTCGGCCGACAGATCAGACGTTTCGCGGCGGAAGGGGATGATCTGCACGATCGGGGTGCCACGTTCCAGCACATGCAGGCCGTCCTCCCCCGTGGCGAAGAAGGGAAAATGAATTTCGGACTGGTAGCTATCCGTATCGACAATACCGGCGACGATCTCGAATACTCCGTTCGGCCGATTGAGCGGCGGCACGAAAAGGCAACTCCAGCCGGGTGGCGTGCGGATGGTCCAATAGTTGTGAAACTTGCAGGGCGGTAGCGGCTCGCGGGGATTTCCGGCGACCTGATGGCTCGCGTGATTGCTGACCATGGTGCGATCGAAATCCCAGCCGCATTTCACCGTACTGCCGCTATCGGCGATTTCCATCCGCACCGTTGCGGCAAGACCGATCACCCAGCCGGCAGTCATGGCGTCCAGAAACGGCATGCAGCGCTTTACGGTGAGCCCACTGTCATTGGGCGAGACGTGATCTTCGCTGACGGGTGGCAGCTTGCGGAACCAGGTGGGCAGGGCAGTTTTTGCCTGCACGGGCGCAGGGATCACGCCCTCGTCCTCCTTGCGGCAGAGGAAGGTTATCATCGGCTGCGGCTTTTTCAGCAGAGAGAGCTTCATCGCGGTCTCCTCACATGTTCAATGATGAGGGAAACGGCAGGGAGTTGAGATTATTCCCGTGGATATGTAAATTTTCAGCGAAGGGCAGCGAGCGCCGCCCGCTCTTCCTCAGGGGTGAGCGGGGCGCCTGCGTGGATGGAAGAAAGATAGGCGTCGATCGTTTCCTGGGCGGAAGCCGTGGTATAGCCCTCCGCATGCGGAGCAGACAATGCCAGCCGGGTTACCCACGTACCGGCTTCGCGGCATGCAATCGAGACCGTACTTACGCCGTGACGCACGCGTTCGTATTCTCGGCAGAGATCACCATGCTCGTCCCGGAAACTGGCAACCACACGCAGCGTTTCATTTGAGCCGCTGAGCGTCACGTCATTCCCCGAAGTTTCACGGTCGAGCGCAGCGGCAAGTGCAGCATCGGTGCCCGCTCCTGTGACGCCGATTTCTCGCCCGAGCATGAACCCCCCAAAACCTGCAATGACAGCCACCAGCGATGCGGCGATCGGAATGAGCCAGGGACGATGAATGGGCCGCGACGGCGCCGTTTGTTTCTGGCGGAATGCGATGACCTTCCTCTCCAGCCCGTCTTCAACCGGCCCGGCCTTTTCAGCCATGCGCCTGACGGAGGTTAGAAGCGCTTCGGGAACCGGTTCATGAATCAGCGGCTTCAGCGCAGAGGCGACTGTGGCCCGGCTGTCGAGAAAGACAGCAAGGCGGGCAGCGAGGGCTTCATCGGTTTCGAGAGCGGCTTCAAGCCGGGCGGTGGTCTCATCGCCTAGCTCGCCATCGGCATAAGCCATCAATGTCTCGTCGTCGAATTCCGGTTGTTTCATGCTACGCCGCCTTTCATGCCTGACGAACGTTTTCCTTCGATGCTTATTCCCATCAGATCGGCGAGATTCTTGCGGGCTCGCGCAAGGCGACTCATCACCGTACCGATCGGAATTGACAGGACCTCGGCGGTATCGCGATAGCTCAACTCCTCGACGCATACGAGGACCAGAACTTCCCGTTGTTCTTCCGGAAGCTTTTGAAGCGCTTCGGTGACCTCCAGAAGAGCCATGCGGGCATCCGAGGCTGCTTCGCCGGAAGG
Source organism: Rhizobium sp. LC145 (assembly GCF_001005825.1). Classification (GTDB taxonomy): domain Bacteria; phylum Pseudomonadota; class Alphaproteobacteria; order Rhizobiales; family Rhizobiaceae; genus Neorhizobium. The sequence goes on along the minus strand of NZ_LBHV01000002.1, from coordinate 545,087 downwards.
AGTGGAGACCTCACTCGCCTGGTCGAGATCCTCCTGCGGTCCGGCCGTCTTGGCGCGCCGCAGGTGGTCGATCCAGAGGTTCCGGAGAATTCTGAACAGCCACGCGTCGAAGCGGGTGCCCGCCACGAAAGTGTCCGCCGCGGCAATCGCGCGCTCGCAGGTGGATTGCACCAGATCGTCGGCAAGCTCACGCGAATGGCAGAGCGAAATCGCGAACCGCCGAAGATTCGGCAGAAAGGCGACCAGCCGTTCGGGCACGGTGAGCATATCGTTCGTCATCGGAAATCTTTGGCACGGCGCGGAATATTCTGTCGAGTCATCCGTCTACTCGCAGTAGCATGGAACGCGTTAGCGCCGCATGAATCGACATGATCTCAATCGGAGATGGTGAAATGACCTGTTCGCTTGCAAGCTTTGCCAGCCGGTTGGCCGCACTCCTCTGCCTCATTCTTGCAGGGGAACTGGCGCTGCCTGCTGCCCAACACATCGGCTTTTCCGGCGCCTCCGCCGCCTATGCGGATGACGATGACGATGATGGGGGAGACGATGATGACGGCGGAGACGGCGACCGGTACTACCGCGATGATGACGATGATAGGCGCAGGGACATCCGCTCGCTATGGCGTGCACCTAGGCGTGAATCACGGCCGGCCCCGGTCCGGCGCCGGGTCGTCGTTCCCGATCGAGCCCCGAACGAAATCGCTGCGCTCGGACTGGACGAAGCGTCGATCGCCAGCCTGGTGCAGACCGGCTTTGCGGTGGACGATCGCCAGCAGATTGCGCTTGTCGGGAGCGAACTTGTGCGGCTGACAATCCCACAGGGCATGACGCTCGATGCTGCTCGTCAGATGGTCGCGACGCAGGCTCCTTCAGCGTCGGTGGATTTCAACCATTACTACAGGCCCGAACAGGATGGCTCATCGGCTTGCGGCAAGAGTGGCTGCGCGTTGGTGCGGTACATGGTTGGGTGGCCGGTCGAACCAGGCAAAAGCCATACTTGCGTCGCCCCGCAGCCGATCGGCCTCGTCGATACGGCCATCAACGCGGATCATGCCGCTTTCGACAGCGCCCGCATAGAGGTGATCCGTCTCGGTAAAGAGAGCTTGCCCCGATCGGGCGAGCAGCATGGCACGGCGGTCGCCGCACTTCTCGTCGGCTCGCCCGAAGGCCGAACCCCCGGATTGCTTCCCTCATCCGAACTCATCGCTGTTGATGCCTTTCACCGCTTCGGCAATACGACCGATATCGCCAGCGCATATGATCTCGTGCGAGCGCTGGATCTTCTTGCTCGGCGTGGGGTGAGGGTGGTCAATCTGAGCCTTACGGGCCCGCCGAACCTGCTGCTCGAGCAAGCGGTCCGTACCTCGGTCGGGCAGGGTGCCATCCTGATCGCTGCCGCCGGCAATGATGGCCCCAATGCAAAACCGGTTTATCCTGCAGCCTATGAAGATGTGATTGCTGTCACCGCGGTGGATCGCGCGCGAAACCCCTATCGCCGCGCGGTGCGCGGGCCGCATATCGATATCGCCGCTCCAGGCGTCGGTGTCTGGACAGCGGCTTCGATCTCCGGTGCGCGGCAAAAGAGCGGCACATCATTTGCCGCTCCATTCGTTACCGCGGCTGCTGCGGTCCTGCGGGCCACCCGCCCGGAACTCACCTCGCGGGAGATCGAGACGGAATTGATGCGAAGCGCTGCGGACATGGGAGCGCCAGGCAAGGATGTGATTTATGGATGGGGACTTCTGAGCGCTGCTACTCTGTGCGCGAGATAGCCAAAGCTCGTCTCGACCGGCCGCACGTCGATAATATTGTCTCGGAATTAGGAGGAAACGCGTCTAGATCGTGACCGCGTTGACGAGCAGCCATACCGGAAAGCCCGCAACCATGATTGCGGCCACCCAGGCCATGAGCATCTTGATAAGGTAAGCGTCCCACTCGAAAAACACGGCTCGTCCCCTCGCACGCACTGTCCGCCAATCGATACATGCGGCCTGCGGAGAGTCGAGTGCATACATGCAACATCGCCAGAATTAAAAGTCAGATCTCCGGCGGTTGCTGTCGCCATCGGCTGGAACAACATTGCTGGCTCCCTGTTCGTCTTTCAGTTCCATTGGAAGGAGAACTACATGAAAAAGATCGTTGTCATGGCCGCCATGCTGGCGGCAACATCAGCTCTTGCGCAATCCGCGGCGGAAAAATCCGGCGTGAACACGCTGATGGGCGTGGCTCCCAAGACCGAGGATTTCGTGAAGGAGGCGGCATCGAGCGATATGTTCGAAATTGAATCGAGCAAACTCGCGGCCGAACGTAGTGATGCCGCGACGAAAACTTTCGCGCAGCAGATGATCCAGGATCATCAGAAGACGACGGCCGAGCTCAAGCAATTGGTTGACGGCGAAAAGGTGAATGCGGCCCTACCGACAGCCATGACGACGGCTCACCAGGAATTGCTCGACAAGTTGAACAGTCTGCAGGGCGACGAGTTTACCCAGCAATATCGATCGGACCAGGTCGAGGCGCATGAGGAAGCTGTGGACTTGTTCAAGCGCTACGGCGAAGAAGGTGAAAACGCGGAGCTCAAGTCCTGGGCCGCCAGCAAGGTCTCGGCACTGGAGCACCATCTTCAAATGGCGAAAGAGCTCAATGAATAGCTCGAAAGATATTCGGCAAGCGAAGCCGGGAGAATGACCGGGGCTTTCGCCCCGGTCTTTCAGCTCTTATTTCTTTGCAGCCTGGGCCGCATACATGTAGCTGTCGTAGCTATATTCGGCGACACGGAACCATTCGAAGGATTCATCGCGGAACTTTTTCCAGCCAGGATAGATCTTCGCCCAAGCCGGGTGCTTCTCGGCATATTCGCCGTAGAGTTCGAATGCTGCCTTGTAGGCGGCATCCATCACGTCGCGGGGTAGAGGACGCAACTTCACGCCCTTGCCCACAAGCGATCGGATCGCCGTCGTGTTCTTGACGTCGTAGAGCGCCTGCATGTTGACGTTGGCCGCCTTGCAGGCCGTGTCGAGAGCCGCCTTGTAGGCTTCCGGCAGGCTTTCATACTGCGCCTTGTTGATGAAGAAGTGGATCGTCAACCCGCCTTCCCAATATGCCGGATAGTAGTAGTTCGGGGCGATCTGATAGAAGCCGAGCTTCTCATCGTCATAGGGTCCGATCCATTCGGCCGCATCTATCGTCCCACGCTCCAGCGCCGGGTAGATGTCGCCGCCCGGTAGCTGCTGCGGGACGACGCCGAGGCGCGACATCACCTCGCCGGCGACACCGGCAATACGCATCTTAACGCCCTGGAGGTCGGCCGCGCTCTTGATCTCCTTGCGGAACCAGCCGCCCATCTGAGCGCCCGTGGCACCGCCCGGAATGCCGACGACGCCATAGTCGGCCAGGAACTCGTTATAGGCTTCGTTGCCGCCCCCATGATAGAGCCAGGCGTTCTGCTGACGTCCGTTGAGACCGAAGGGGATTGTGGAGCCGATCGCGAACGTCGGATCCTTTCCGGTGAAATAGTAGCCGCAGGTGTGAGCCAGTTCGACGGTGTTGGCCTTCACTGCATCGATCGCCTGAGCACCGGGAACCAGTTCGCCGGCCTGGAAGACCTGGATCTGGAACTTGCCCTCGGTGATTTTGGAAAGCGCCTCGGCCATGACGACGGCGCCGCCGTAGATCGTGTCGAGGTTGTTGGGAAAGCCGGATGTCAGGCGCCAGCGGAGCGTGGGAAGCTCCTGGGCGATGGCCGGGGCGGCAAGCGAGGCGCCGGCCGCCGTGGCGGCGCCTGCAAGCGCGCCCTTCGTCAGGAAGCCGCGACGGCTTAATGTATCGGTCATGTCTGTCCTCCTCATTTGGGTTGGATCACGGTCAAGTGCCTTGGCCGGATAATGGCCACGCCCGTGATGTCGGGCGCGGATTTGTCGATCAGGGGCTGTTTGCGCCCGACTGGGGTGCTCCGAAACTCGGGGTGGGAGAACCGAAATCCGGTGTGGGCGAGCCGAATGCCGGCGGCGGTATCTCGCCTTCCGAGGGTTCGGCGCCGAAAGGCGGTGCGGGCGTGCCGAACGGGTTGCCTCCGTCTTCGCCCGGCATCGGCACATTGAGCTCGATGGTGGCCGGATCGACGGCAGTTTGACCGGACTTATAGTGCGTCACCAGCTGCGGGAAGGTGATCACCAGGGCCACCATGACGAGCTGTATGGCCAGATAGGGGAGGGCTCCCATGTAGATCTGCCCGGAAGTGACCGGCTGGATGGTCTGGCCGGTCACCCTGTCCTTATAGGCCCGGTTGGGAGCGACAGAGCGCAGGTAGAACAGCGAGAAGCCGAACGGCGGGGGCATGAACGAGGGCTGCATGTTGATCGCCAGCATCACGCCGAACCAGATGAGGGCGATCCCAAGGCTGTCCGCGACCGGGGCCAGTAGCGGAATGATGATGAAGGCGAGCTCGAAATAATCCAGGAAGAAGGCCAGGAAGAAGACGAGCAGGTTGGCGACGATCAGAAAGCCGACTTCGCCGCCGGGGATGGACGTCATCAGGTGCTCTACCCAGATATGGCCGTTCACGCCGTAAAAGGTGAGTGAGAAAACGCGAGCGCCGAGAAGGATGAAGATGACGAAGGAGGAAAGCTTCACGGTCGCGTAGAGCGCCGACTTGATCATGGCAATGGTTAGCCGGCGATTGATCGCAGCAAGCGCCAGCGCGCCGACGGCCCCCATAGCGCCGCCTTCCGTCGGTGTTGCCAGACCGATGAAAATCGTGCCGAGCACCAGGAAGATCAGCACCAGCGGCGGCACGAGGGAAATGATCACGCGCTGAAAGAGCTTCCAGCCCTTGAGTGTCCTCGCTTCCAGCGGAAGTGCCGGCACGCTTGCGGGCTGGATCAGAGACATCAGGATGATGTAGCCGGCATAGGCGGCGACCAGCAGAAGACCGGGAACGAGCGCGCCCTTGTACATGTCGCCGACCGAGCGGCCGAGCTGGTCGGCGAGGATGATCAGGACGAGGCTGGGTGGGATGATCTGCGCGAGCGTTCCGGAAGCGGCGATGGTGCCTGAAGCGACTTTCCGGTCATAGCCGTAGCGGAGCATGATGGGCAGCGAGATCAAACCCATGGAGATGACGGAGGCTGCGACCACGCCCGTCGTTGCGGCAAGAATGGCGCCGACGAAGATGACGGCGAAGGCGAGACCACCTCGAACCGGCCCGAAAAGCTGCCCGATCGTGTCGAGTAGATCCTCGGCCATCCCGCTTCTCTCCAGGATCAGACCCATGAAGGTGAAGAAGGGGATAGCAAGCAGGGTCTCGTTCGACATCTGCCCGAATATCCGGTCCGGGATCGCGCCGAACAGATTGGCCGGCAGGAGGCCCATTTCGATGCCGACGAACCCGAAGACAAAACCCACGAAGGCAAGGGCAAAGGCGACCGGATAGCCGATGAGCAGCACCACGATCAGCGACAGGAACATGATCGGTGCGAGATTTTCCGCGAAGAAAGCAAACATCTATGGAATTCCCTCAAAGGGCCTTGGCTTCGGCATCGGCGAGCGCCACCGAGTCCGGCAGATCGCCCCGCAGGATCGCGATGCGCTTGATGAGTTCGGAAAGGCCCTGCAAGGCGAGAAGACCGAACCCGAGCGGAATCATCGCCCAGACCGGCCAGAGGATAAGGCCCCCTGTATTGTTCGAAACTTCACCGGTCGAAAATTTCTCGATCACCGTCGGCCAGGATAGGTAGATGGTGACCAGACAAAACGGGAAGAGGAAGAAGATCGTACCGAGAATTTCAACCCAAAGCTGTGCCTTGCGTGGCAGATTGCCGTAAACGAGATCCACTCTCACATGCTCGCTGGACAGAAGCGTATAGGCGGCGGCAACCAGGAAGGCGGCGGAGAAGAGGTACCACTGCGCTTCGAGCCAGGCGTTGGAGCTGAGATTGAAAAGCTTGCGTGTGGTGGCGTTTACCGCGCTGATGATAATGGCCAGCAGCAGCAGCCAGGATACGGCCTTGCCAAAAAACGTATTGATCGCGTCGATCGCGCGCGAGAGCGATAACAGCCCTGTCATGAAATATCCTCCCCGATGGCCGCTTGGACGACCGTCGGATTGGACCTACGTGCTGCGGACTTGCCTCACAATATAGCTGCGAAGGCAAAAGGAATGCGGCTACCCACTTCTGGGTATGCCGATCACGCTTCGGCGATCAGGCCTCGCTCCAGCGCGAAACGCGTCAGTCCTGCCGTTGTCGAAATACCCAGTTTCTTCTTGATGCTCTTGCGATGGGTCTCGACCGTAAACGCCGAAATCGCCAAGACCGTCGCGATCTCCTTGTTGCTTTGCCCCGCGGCAAGGAGGATCAGGATTTCCCGCTCGCGCGAGGTGAGGGGAAGGATCGCCGCGTCCTCGGATTCCCGCCGCTGAAGGAGGGCCTCCGGAACACCGGAGGAGAAATAGGTGCCTCCCCCTGCGACAGTCTCGATCGCAGCGACGATCTCTTCGTTCGGTACGTCCTTGAGGACATAGCCCGCAGCGCCCTGGAGGACGGATGCCGAGATGTATTCCCGGCTGTCATGCATCGAGAGCATGAGGATCTTCGCATCGGGAACTTCGCGCTTGAACAGCTCGATCGCGTCTATTCCGTTCAGTTGCGGCATATTGATATCCATCAGCACGACGGTGGGGCGCGTGCGCGCCGCCAGCTCCAATCCCTGCCTGGCGAGATGCGCCGTGCCGACAACCATGATATGCGCGAAGGTCTCCAGCACGGCCTTCAGACCCTCGAGCACGAGCGGGTGGTTGTCTATGAGGAGGACCTTAATCTTTTCGCGCTCGCTCATGCGGCCTCGCGGGAGATGATTTTGCCGAGATTGGCTGATTTTGGAAGCATCGCGGTCAGGACGGTGCCTTCGCCGGTCGATTTCGCCAGCAGCACGCCGCCGAAATGGGCAAGACGCTCCTGCATGTTTCTAAGCCCAAGCCCGCCCGATCTCGAACCGTTTCGTCTGGAAGACTCGTCGAAGCCTATTCCGTCGTCCGAGATCGTCATCCTCACACGCCCTTTCGTGCTCCAGATGCTGATTTCCACCTTCGTCGCACCGGAGTGACGCTCGACATTCGTCAGCGCCTCCTGGGCGATACGATAAAGCGCCGTGTTCGCTTCCGGATTCAGCACTTCCCTCGAGGTGGATTCGATCCTCGTTTCTATACCTGTCCGTTCCGTGAACTGCTCTCCGAGCGAGGTGAGCGCGGCGGTCAGTCCCAGGTCGTCCAGCATGCGCGGTCTGAGCTGATGGGAAAGATTACGCACTTCCTTGATTGCCCCGTTCAGGGCCTCGATGCCCCGGTCGATCGCCATGCCAGCTTCCTCGCCCTTGGCGCTGACCTTCCTGCTGGCAAGGTCGAGCACGTAACGGACACCGATGAGGTTTTGGGAAATTCCGTCGTGAAGCTCCCTTGCGAGCCGCATCCGTTCCTCTTCCTGGGCGTCAACGATGCGTTGCGTCAACTGTTTCAGCTTGCCGTCGGCCATCCGGCGCTCGTGAAGGGTGATCCACAGGCCCGTGGCAAAGACGATCAGCACCGAAGGAACGGCGATCAGCATCACGATCAAGAATGTTCGGCGGATGTTGTCGCGCAGGTCGGCCTTCGCCGCCGCTGTCTGCGCGAAGACGTCGTCAAGATAGACCCCGGTGCCGATCATCCACCGCCATTTGTCCAGGCCTACGGCGAATGAAAGCTTGTCCGCCATCTCGCCGGTCGAGGGCTTTTCCCACTTGTACTGGTGGAGCCCACCGCCGGCTTCGGCCTTTTCGATGAGGTTGGCGATTACCCTGTCGCCGTCAGGATCCACGAGATTCAGCCAATTGTGTCCGGGTCGGAACGTCTGGCGGGGATGCACGACATTGTTGCCGTTATAGTCGTAGACGAAGAAATAACCGTCCTGGCCATAATCAAGGGAAGTCAGGATGCGCTGGACTTCCTCTTTGGCCGCATCGTCGTTTTCCCCAGCCGACTGATATACCTCGGCGATCGCGGAAAGTGCGAGATTCGTCAGGTTCAGAAGCTCGGTCTCCTTGGCCTTCAGCATGTTCCGCTCGAACGTGTCTATGCTCGTCTGGACGAGTGTCGCGGACTGCCATGTGATGAAGGCGGTGATCGTCAGGATAGCGATTATCAGCGGAACGATGGCCAGGGCAACGATCTGATGACGCAGGTGCACGGGCGGCTGCCTTCTGTTTCTTGGAAACTGCCCCTTCTTATCTTCGGAAATACTCTCGCGCTCAAGCGCTCCTTACGTCGCCGTCATCCGATGGCGGCCGATTGGCAGCATGATAGGTCGGCCGGAGAGAGGGTCGGCGATGATGCGGCTTTCGAGGCCGAAGACATGGCGCACGTTCTCTTCCGTCAGCACGTCTTCCGGCTTGCCGCAAACATGCAGCCGCCCTCCCGCCATCGCGACGAGGTAATCGGCGTAACGCGCGGCAAGGTTCAGGTCATGCAGAACCATCACGATCGTGGTCCCACGCGTCTGATTGAGGTCGGTGAGCAGATCAAGCACCTCGATCTGATGGCTGATGTCGAGGAATGTCGTCGGCTCGTCCAGCAGCAGAAGATCGGTCCGCTGAGCAAGCGCCATGGCGATCCAGACACGCTGGCGCTGGCCGCCGGATAGTTCATCCACGGGGCGGCTGGCCAATGCCGCGGTCTTGGTTGCCTCCAGGGCGGCCGCCACGGCTTCGTCATCGCCGCGGGTCCAGCGGGACAGCACGCCGTGATGAGGGTGACGCCCGCGGCTGACGAGATCGGCGACAATGATTCCCTCGGGCGCGATAGGGGACTGGGGCAACAGACCCAGCGTGCGCGCCAACTGCCGCGGCGGCATGCGATGGATCGACTTGCCGTCCAGCAGGACATGGCCCTGGCGCGGCGACAAGAGCCGTGACATTGCCCGTAAAAGGGTGGATTTGCCGCAGGCATTGGCGCCGACGATGGTGGTGATCCGGCCGGGCGGCACCTCCAGGTCCAGCCCCTCGAGGATAACCGTGTCGCCATATCCGGCCGAAAGCTGGCTGGCGGTCAGGGTATGGGCGGTCATAGGGAACCTCCGCTTCGGTTGACGCGAATGATGAGGTAGATCAGGTAAGGCGCTCCCAATGCGCCGGTGACGACGCCCACGGGGTAGCGGCTGGGCAGCAGGAACTGGCCGACATAATCTCCGAGCAGCACCAGCAGGGCCCCGACCAAAGCAGAGGGGATCAGCAAAGATCCGTTTCCGCCGATGATGCGGGCGGCGATCGATCCGGAAAGGAAAGCCACGAAGGAGATCGGGCCGGTCACGGCCGTCGCGACCGCGATCATGCCGACCGCAGTGACCATCACGACAATACGGGTGAGGGCGACGTTGGTGCCCAGCGCTGCGGCGGTATCGTCCCCGAGTTTCAAAGTGTCGAGATCGCGGGCGCGGCTTAACAAAAGCCCGCCAAAGACCGCAAGCGACAACAATACCGGGACAGCCTGATCGAGCCGCGCGCCGTTGACGCTGCCGGTCAGCCAGCGCATCGCCTCCTGCAGGTTCCAGGCGGGGGCCTGGGAAAGGGTGTAGGAGATGAAGCTTTCCAAGATGGCAGCCACACCAATCCCAACAAGGATCAGCCGGGTGCCTGCGACGCCATTGCGGAAGGAGAGCGCATAAATCAGGAGCGCTACGCTCAATCCCGCGATTACGGCGAAGACGGACACAGCGGAGCCGTTCAACGACAGCACAACGATGGCAAAGACCGCCGCTGCGCTGGCGCCGAGATTGATGCCGATGATATCCGGGCTGGCAAGCGGGTTGCGCAGCATGATCTGGAATGCAGCTCCCCCGAGCCCGAAACTGAGCCCTGCCAACAGCGACAGGACCGCGCGGGGTAGGCGTAGTTGCCGGACGGTGAAGGCGGCGCCCGGTACGTCCTCACCCAGCAGCACACGCATGACGTCGCCGGGCGGCGTATAGTTCTGGCCGATCACCAGCGTCAGCGCGAAGATTGCTGCAAGCAGGATCAGCAGAAGCGCGATCACCAGACGGCGCCTATGCGCGCGGCTGCGGCGGCCATGGATGACGATATCGACGGGTAGAGACTGTATCATCAAAGGTCACGAACCCGCTGGCGTCTGACGATCCAGATGAAGAACGGTGCGCCGACAAAGGCGGTGACTATGCCAACCTCAAGTTCGTTCGGACGGGCGATGATGCGGCCGACGATATCGGAGGCGAGCAGCAGGCAAGCGCCGGCCAATGCGGAGAACGGCAATAGCCAGCGATGATCGACCCCGACAAGCAGGCGGCAGAGATGCGGCACGATCAGCCCGACGAAACCGATCGGCCCGCAAACCGCGGTGGTCGCGCCGCATAGAAGGATCGCACTGAGTGCTGCCATTGCGCGCGCCAACTCGACACGCTCCCCTAACCCGGCTGCGAGTTCGTCGCCCAGTGCAAGCGTGTTCAGCTTTTGCGCCGACATCAACGCAAGCAGGAAGCCCGCCGCGAGGAAAGGTGATACATGCGAGACGGCATTGAAGGTCGCCCCTCCGACCCCACCGATCTGCCAGGAGCGGATGCCGCCCGCGATATCGGCGCGAGGCAAAACGACGGCAAGGACAAGTGACGAGAAGGCGACAGACGTCGCCACTCCGGCCAGCGCCAGTTTCAGCGGCGTCGCGCCGCCGCGGCCGAGCGAGCCGATGGTATAGACGAAGATGGCCGAGACACCGGCTCCCAGCACCGCCGTCCAGATATAGGCGTTGGCCGAGGCGATATTGAACCAGACGACCCCGATAACGACGGCCAGCGAGGCGCCGAGATTGACGCCCAAGATCCCGGGATCGGCGAGCGGATTGCGGGTCACCCCCTGCATGATCGCTCCCGCAAGCCCGAGCGCCGCGCCGGCCAGCCCTGCAAGCAGGGTTCGCGGGATGCGCGCGGCCACCGCCGCTTGATCGATGCTGTCGACCTTGCCTTCGAGCGCAGTCATGATGTCGCCCCATCCGACGGAGCGCGTGCCGACTGCGACCGACAGAGCGAGCAGGACGCCGACACTCGCGACCACCGCAAGCAGCCACAGCAGCCTGAGCCCGCTTGCCCGATAGGAAGGGGCCCGTGCCGAGGGTATGGTGCGCACCATCATTCGTTTCTTGCGGCAGCTTTGGCCAGTAGATCCACGTAACCGTTCAAAACCCATGGAATCGACAGTGGCGTCGGATTGGCCGCCGTACCCAGCGGATCGCGGCCGAGCATGACCACCGCGTCATGCTTGACGGCAGGCATCCGCGACATCAGAGGATCGGTGGCCAGCGCGGCGCGCAAATCCTGGCCTCCATAGGTCACGACTATGTCCACATCGTCGAAGGCATCGATCCGTTCGGCGCTGATCGCGCCCGAATATTGTCCCGGCTTCGATGCTTCGATCACGCTCTGCGGCGAGCCAAGTCCCAGATCCTGAAAGAATTTTACCCGCGTGTCGTTGGTCGTGTAGAAATTGACGATGCTAAGGTTGGAAGTGTCCAGATGAGTGATGAACATCGCCGACTTGCCCTTGAGTTCGGGGTGCCTGCCGACAGCTTCGGCGATTTCACCCTCGATCCGCTTGATCAACGCATCGCCCTCGGCCGCCATGCCGAGCCCGGCACTGTTGAAACGGATCATCTCGCGCCAGTCGGTCCCCCAGGCGGATGAGGGATAGGCGACGACCGGAGCGATCTGGCTGAGCGTGTCGTAATCCGATTGGCTCAACCCGGAATAGGAGGCCAGGATCACATCGGGCCGGGTCGCGGCGACCGCCTCGAAATCGATGCCGTCGCCTTCATCGAAAAGCACCGGCTTTCCGGCCCCGAGTTCTGCAAGCTTTTCCGCAACCCATGGCAGAAACCCGTCGCCATCATCGTCGCCGAAGTTGGCTGCGGCGATTCCGACGGGAACGATACCGAGCGCCAGTGGCACTTCGTGGTTCGCCCAGGCGACGGTCGCTACCCGTTGAGGCTTCTTGGTGATGGTCGTCGTACCGAGCGCATGCTTGATGGTGATGGGGTAAGAGGTGGTTTCATCTGCCCATGCCCCGCCGAAGCCCGCAATTATGAGGCATATCGCGGCCAATGGCACGGGAGAACGAAAGAACCGCAGCATCGGCAAGCCCTCCATGGTTTGAAGTGGACTTTCCGTTTCAGGTTTATCATGCAACGTCAACTCCGATGCCCGCGCATCACCTAAAGCGCGGCGAAGTTTCCGTAGATTTGTACAAAAACGGGGAAATCTACAATACTGGACAAATCGTCTCAAGTTAGTGGAGAGGCGAGGGGCATGAAATCCATCTGACGGGACCGGCAGTCCAAGGGAGATCTCGGACGTATCGGGCCCGCAGATGCGCGCGGTGATGCTTCCCGGCAAGCCTTTAGACAATGCCGGTGCTCATCATTGCCGAGTGCCTGCGACAGCAACATCAGTTTGGAATTGATCTATGGACATCGAAAAAGCAGGCGGCAAGAACAGGCAGACACTGGCGGGTTGCCGGAGAGCGGTACTTCTCGGCTGCACGGCGCTCGTCGCCTTCGCGCCGGTTTCCTTGCGGGCTCAGGAGGCCGAAGATACGGGTGCCGGCACCGTCCTCGAGACGATTACCGTTGAAGGTGCCGCTCGCGACGACGATGCGAATTCGATTGTCGCGACGCGCAGCACAGGCGCCGGCAAAATGCCCACGGACATCCTTGAAACGCCTGCATCCGTCTCGGTCATCACTTCCAAGGAAATCGAGGAGCGTGGCGCCACCAGCATCGAGCAGGTCGTGCAATATACCGCCGGCGTGGTGACCGACTTCTACGGTTCGGATGATCGTTATGACTATTTCGACATCCGCGGCTTCACCCCTTACACATATCGCGACGGCCTGGCCATCGGCAGGACTTTCGGTGGAGTTCGCGAAGAGCCTTACGCCTATGAGCGCATCGAGGTGCTGAAGGGCACCAGTTCCGCAGGCTTCGGGGCGTCCGAACCCGGCGGCTCGGTGAACTATGTTACAAAGCTGCCAAAGAGCGAACGCTTCGGCGAAGCCTACGTCACCGGCGGCTCCTTCAATCACAAGGAAGTCGGCCTGGATTTCGGTGACAACATCACCGCAGACGACACCCTGTCCTATCGCCTGACCGGCAAGCTTCAGGGCGCGGACGCCGAATACGACTATTCGCGGGATGACGAGAAGTTCATCATGGGCGGCCTGACATGGCGCCCCACCGATGTGACCAGCCTTTCATTCGTCTTCGATCATCTGAACAAGGATGGCGTTCCCGGCAGCGGTGGCCACCCGCTCGGCACGGACTTTGACAGGGATCGCTTCTTCGGAGAGCCGGACTATTATTTCAGAACAACAAACCGCAATTCGTACAGCCTCATGTTCGACCATGATTTCGGCAATGGGTTGAGCTTCGGTTCCAACGCCCGCTACAGCAGGTCACGCGATGCGTTCGGCGGCGCCTATCTCTCCACGACGCGGACCGATGGTTCTAACCTGGCCGACCGTTATTATTTCGGCAGCGACAAGTCGACCGAGCAGTTCATCATCGATGCGAATCTGATTTACGAAACGAGCATCGACAATGTCGACAGCCGCACGCTTGCCGGTATCGAATACAACAATTTCAATTCGCAAAATTACGGCCTTTATATTCCTGGCGCTCCTGCCATCAACTGGGAGAACCCGATTTATTCGGGAGGCCCCATCTCGACGGCGCCTAATTCCGGAACGAGAAACGACCAGAAGACCAAGGCAATCTATCTGCAGCAGGATCTGACCTTCTCCGACAGGCTGACCGCAAGCGTCGGCCTGCGCAATGACTGGCTTGATCTGAGCGAAACGGACCTGTTCTCGGGCGCCACGCAGGCGAATGACCACAGCGAGTTCACCAAGCGGTTCGGTTTGAGCTACAAGATCACCGAGGAACTGGCGGCCTATGCAAGCTATGCCGAATCCGCGGCACCTCCTGGTATCGGGAGCGATCCCACGACCGGCAAGCAGTATGAAGCCGGCATTAAGTATCGGCCGGATGCATTCCCTGCTTTGTTCACCGCTTCCGTCTACGACCTGACGAAGGGGAACATTACCGTCTATGACAGCGTCTCGTATCTGCCGACATCGGTCGAAAAAGTCCGGCATCGCGGCATCGAGCTTGAGGCCAAGGCCGAGCTGTCGGACAATATCAGCCTGATCGCAGCCTATAGCTATATCGATTCCAAGATCGAAGAGCCGGGCGGAGCAAACGATGGCAACCGTCTCATGCGCGTTCCCAAGCAGTTGGCTTCGGTATGGGGCACCTATACGCTGCCAGGCAACGGCATGCGCGGGGACATGACCTTCGGGATCGGGGCTCGTTACACGGATTCCTATTATATGAACATCGGCAACACGACATCTTCGGACAGCGCCGTCGTTTTCGATGCTGCCTTCACCTACAAGATTCAGGAGAACACGACGTTCCAATTGAACGTCAGCAACCTGTTCAACGAGAAGCATGTCGCCAGTCAGGATAGCGGCGGGATCTACTATAATCCCGGTCGCGCGATTTACGCGACGCTGCGCCAGACTTGGTGAGACAATTATTCCGCCCGCAGCATCTGCGGGCGGAATAATCCTTCGTTGTCAGAGAATCCGCTGTAGACGGCGCCAGGCGGCGGGCGTTTCTCCCGCGATCTGCCGGAAGGCCTTCGTCAGGTGGGCCTGATCGGAGAACCCGAGCTGGGCCGCGATGTCGGCCACGGTAAGATCGCTTTCCGACAGCAGCTTTTGGGCAAGCTCGATACGCCTTCCGAGCTGCCATTGCAGCGGCGTCTTGCCTGTCGTCTGCTTGAAGACATTGGCAAACCAGCTTTCCGACAAGCCGACGGTCCCGGCCATTTCGGCGACAGTGAGGCGGCAATCGGGGCGGTCGTTGACGCGCGAGATGAGTTTCTTCATCTGCGCCTGTGTCAGCCTGCCATTCGCCGGCTCTGCGCCATGTTCCGGGATATCGAGAAGGCCGGCAACGATGCTGCCCACAAGGCTTTCGGCAAATACCGGATGTTTGGAGGGGTTTGAAACTTCATCGACCACCAGGCTCGCAAGCGTCTCGATGGCCGGAACATCCTGGATTTCCACTGGACGGCGCAAGGCTGCAAGCGCGGCTGATGTTCCCACCGAAGGTGATAGAAACCTTAAGAGCCGGTCCTTGTGCAAATGCAGGTCGAGATGCGAGAAACGATGCGAGGACGTGAAATTCGTCCACAGGGGAACGCCAGCGGGCACGTAGAGCGCGCGGGTCATCGGCCGGTCATGTTCACCGAAACCTCCCTCCCGGTTGGACATCCGGATATGAGGCGACACGTCGTTGAAGAAAATCACGATCCGCGGGTCAGGTGACAGGTAGTAGGCCTTTGCCCCGGATTGACCTTCTGCATCCCAGAAAACGCTCATGACACCGTCGAGGCCGCGCCATTTAACCGGAGCGATCGGCCGAATGCCTTCCGTATAGCAGGTCATGGAGTGCCGGTAGTTCACGGTCGCAATCCGTCCGTGCCTAAGGTGGCGGAGGGTATCGATACCGGTAAAACATTGCGATGGAACATGTGGTCAGTTCCCTCAACGGCATTTAGGAGATCATGGCCGTGCATTCGGCCTGCCAGCCATTAAACTTGAGACTGAGTAGCATGTTTGTTTTTTATGGCAAGGCAATTTGCGACCGTGCCGATCCGAATGCCACCAAGGCCCCCATCAGCCCTCGGCGTTCCCTCCCGCAGAGGTGGGAAGAGTGACGTAGCTAAGGACGAATTGCTTTATGTGATCCAGCCGTTCCAATCGGGCCTCTTCGCTAAGAAGATTTCTCCCGAAGATTGCCGAGAGCGTGTAGTTGTTCGAGAGATAGAAGTACGATAACGCCGCGATAGAGATGTATAGCTGGATCGGGTCGATATTCTTCTTGAATGTGCCTTCTTCCTCTCCGCGCTTGAGAATAGACCCCAACATCGAGACAAGGGGGGAGTTGAGGTTCCGGATGTTTGGCAGCGTCTGTATGTGCCGTGCCCGATGCAAGTTCTCGCTGTTGAGAAAGGTGATGAATTCCGGGTTCTTGACGTAGTAATTCCAGGTGAATTCGGCCAGACGGCATACTGCTTCCGAAGGATCAAGTTCTGTCAAATGGAGTTCGGATTCCGCCTTGCGGATCTTTGCATAGGCGTCGGCGAGGACCTCCGTATACAACCGTTCTTTGTTGTCGAAGTAATAGAAGATCAATTTCTTGTCGATGTTCGCCCGCTCGGCAATTCGCGCCATGCGTGCGCCGCCGAGCCCGTGCTCGGCAAACTCAAGCCCGGCCACTTCGAGAATTAGTCTCTTCGATCGATCGGCATCGCGGAATTTCGTGAAGGCGTCCGCCTGCATTGCGTCCTCTGAACCGGATGCGTTCAATTTACCTCGCGCCATTGGGCGTCAGCCTTTCACTAAAATAGAGCCGGTCACGGGATTTTCGTCGGAGCGCTCGATTCCGACCGCAGGCCGCGTCCTCAAATAACTTTCCCAAATCCACTATAGTCCAGACATTGAGGACGACCAGTGAGCAAGTTGTGCGTTCGCGTCGCTCCCGCACGAGCCCTGTTTCGCAGATCAGAATTGCGAAGCAAAGGAAGGCTTGGAGAGCGCGTGGATGTTCCGGTTCCCGATCGTCCAGATCTGGTCCTGCGACATTCCTGCCGTGTCGAATGATCGAAGGGTCTCTCGGACGAGATACGAGCCGCCCTCGGCGTCGAACGGGAAATCGGTGGCGAAGACCACATGATCGAGGCCGAAGAAGTCGATGCCGCACCGAAGCGCGCCGGCCGCTCCCGACAGGGAGGTGTCGCCATAGAATGCCTTGAAATACTTCGATATGGGGTGCTTCAGGTCGTTTGGGAGCAGGTGCGCATCGGAAGGGGGCGTTCGTGCTCCCATCTCAAGGCCTAGACCTTGCTCGATGCGTCCGGAGAAGAACGGGATCATGCCGCCCATATGATGGGTGATGATCCTGAGATGGGGATGGCGGTCGAACAGACCCGAAAGCGCGAGCCGTGACATCGCGACGGTCGATTCGTAAGGCCAACCAAAGCACCACCAGATCTCGAACTTGGACTTCTCCTCCGTGGGATAATCGGGCGTCGGCCCCTTGATCGGATGGAGCCAGATCGGCCGACCTGTGGCGGCGAGTGCGGCCCAGATGCCGGAGAACCGTTCATGATCGAGAGCGGTTCCCCTGACATGCGTAGGCAGCTGAAATCCGATCGCCCCGAGCTGGATCGCTCTTTCGATTTCAACGACCGCCGCGTTCTCGTTCGTCATCGCAATTCCTGCAACGAAGTAGGGGAAACGGTCCGGAAAGAGCTGCACCAATTTCGCCAGACCGTCGTTCATGAGCCGGGCCAGGGCTGTCGCCTCCTGGGCATCGGCGATCTCGTCGAAGGCAGGCATCGAGGGGGTCAGGACCTGCTGATAGCCTCCGAACTTGTCCATCAACCTGAACCGTTCATTGAGATCGAACAGAGGCTTCAGACTTACCCAGCGCTTGAGCGGCCCGGATGCGGACGAAACGGACTTGATCTTTTCAAAGTACTCCTCTGGGAAGATATGCGTCCATCCATCGATCAGGCTCGAAACCTCTTTCAGTCCGGGAACCAACGTCACGTCTCCTTGCGGTTTGGCAGCGCGCCGATCGGCTTCATCAATGGGAGCGGACGATCTGACGGCGGTGATGGATGTGGGCTCCGCTAGGGCTGCGACCCTCACAGCGATGAATTCAAATAATTCACCGGATGATGAATTGTCAACTTGCCAAACGCGCTGACGTCTGTAATAGAATTGGCAATTCTCCATTCGGTGAATTAAATTCTAAGGCAACTTTGAAGGACGGGCGTCCGACGAAACGGGGAGGCTAACCGTGGCTAATGACAGGAAGATCGGTATCGTAATGCACGGCGTGACGGGCCGGATGGGGATGAACCAGCATCTCATCCGTTCGGTGTTGGCGATCAGAAACCAGGGCGGGTTGGTTTTATCTGATGGCAGTCGGGTCGTGCCGGATCCGATCATCGTCGGCCGCGACGGCGCGAAGATCGAGCGTCTTGCCAAGGCTCACAATGTGGAGCGCTGGACCACCGACCTCGATAGTGCCCTGGCCGATCCCTATAACGAGATCTTCTTCGACGCTGCTTCCACCAAACTTCGTCCGACGCTTCTGCGCAAGGCCATCGACGCTGGCAAGCATGTCTACTGCGAAAAGCCTATCTCCGAGGGGCTCGAAGAAGCCATCGAGATCGCAAAATACGCGAAGGCAAGGGGTGTGAAAAACGGCATCGTCCACGACAAACTCGATCTTCCCGGGCTGGTCAAGTTGAAGCGCCTGCGCGACAGCGGTTTTTTCGGCAAGATACTCTCGGTAAAAGGAGAGTTCGGCTACTGGGTGTTCGAAGGCGACTATCTCCCGGCGCAGCGCCCGAGCTGGAACTATCGGGCGGCAGACGGCGGCGGCATGGTCTCCGACATGCTTTGCCACTGGCGCTACGTCCTCGACAACGTCATCGCTCCCGTCAGGTCGGTGAGCTGCACGACGGCAACCCACATCGATAGGCGTTGGGATGAAGCCGGGAAAGAATACAAGGCTACCGCGGACGACGCTGCCTACGCAACGTTCATGCTCGAAGGCGATATCGTCGCTCACATCAATTCGAGCTGGTGCACCCGCGTCCGTCGCGACGATCTTGTGACTTTTCAGATCGACGGCACCCACGGCTCAGCCGTCGCCGGCCTCCACAAGTGCTACAGCCAGCATCGCGTCAACACGCCGAAGCCCGTCTGGAATCCGGACGTTCCGCAGCCGCTCAACTTCTACGAATCCTGGGAGGAGGTTCCGGATAATGTGCCGCTTGATAACGGTTTTAAGGTCCAGTGGGAGCAGTTCCTCCGCCATGTTCTGGAAGGCTCTGAATGGCGCTACACGTTCGCTGAGGGCGCGAAGGGGGTCCAGCTTGCCGAAGCAGGATACAAAAGTGCTCGCGAACGGCGCTGGATCGATCTCGAAGACCTGGGGCTGTGACGATGGCTTCGGTTATCCTTCCTACAAGAGATGGTGGGCTCGAGACTTTTGAGATCGGCCCCGCCGTTGCGGCCGCCCAGGGAGGCGCATGGAACCGCACCGCCTATGCGGCTGCGCATGTGGTCGTCGATCCCTATGCCGACAATGATCCATGGCTGGATTGTGCGGTTGACTGGGATAGGACACTGGCGTTTCGCGAACATCTATGGTCCAAGGGCTTCGGTGTCGCCGAAGCCATGGACACCGCGCAGCGCGGCATGGGCATGGACTGGCCAACCTCGCTCGAACTCATCAAGCGGAGTGTCTCGCTGGCAAAGTCGGGCGGCCATCTGATTGCCTGCGGTGCCGGAACCGATCACTTAGCGCCGTCGGATGCTTCTAGCCTCGACGACGTGATTGGCGCTTATGAAAAGCAATGCGAGGCTGTCGAGGCGGCAGGTGGTCGGATCATCCTCATGGCGTCGCGCGCCCTTGCCAAGGTTGCGAAGTCTCCGGAAGACTACGGCACAGTCTACGGCCGCATACTGGGATCGCTCAAGGAGCCTGCCATCCTCCATTGGCTCGGCGAGATGTTCGACCCCGCGCTCGAAGGTTACTGGGGTGACCGCGACCACATGGCGGCCATGGACACCTGTCTCGGCGTCATCGCCGACAATGCGTCCAAAGTCGACGGTATCAAGATCTCCCTGCTCTCGGCGGAGAAGGAAGTCTCAATGCGCCGTCGGCTCCCAAAGGGCGTACGGATGTATACCGGTGACGACTTCAACTATCCGGAACTGATCGCGGGAGACGAGCAGGGCTACAGCCACGCTCTTCTCGGCATCTTCGATCCAATCGCGACCGCCGCTGCCCAGGCGCTCAGCGCGCTGAACAGGGGTGACATGGCGGCCTATAATTCGGCCTTCGATCCGACGGTTCCGCTCTCCCGGCATATCTTCAAGGCTCCCACCCGCTTCTACAAGACCGGCGTCGTGTTCATGGCATATCTGAACGGGCACCAGGATCACTTCACCATGCTCGGAGGTCAGCAGAGCACGCGATCAGCCCAGCATCTTGCCGACATCGTGCGCCTGGCAAGCAAGGCAGGCCTGTTCGATGTCCCCGATCGCGCGGCCACCCGCGCGGCTCGTGTGTTCGCAACCTATGGGATCGGGATCTGACATGCTCGCGGCACAACATCTTTCCCTCAACACCGCGACCGTCCGGTCGCAGTGGAACCTCCGCCAGGCGATCGAAGGCTGCGCCCGGCACGGCTTCGGCGGCATCTCGCCATGGCGCGACAAGCTTGACGAGCTTGGCGCAGAAACGGCGGCAAGGTTGATCCGCGATGCGGGCCTCTCCGTGTCGGGACTTTGCCGCGGAGGCTGGTACACCATCGCGAACCCGCTCGATCAGAAGGCGATCGACGACAACAAGAAGGCGATCGACGACGCGGCAACCATCGGCGCGGAGTGCTTGGTCATGGTCGTCGGCGGTATGGTCCCCGGATCAAAGGACATCGCTGGAGCCAGGCAGATCGTCGAGGAGGGGCTCGCCAGGTCGCTGGAATATGCCCGTACCTGTGGTGTCAAGATTGCCATCGAGCCTCTGCATCCAATGTATGCCGCAGACCGCGCCTGTGTGAACACCATGCGCCAGGCACTCGATATCTGCGACAGGCTCGGCCCTGGAATCGGAGTGGCCGTCGACGTCTATCACGTCTGGTGGGACCCCGAAGTCGAGGCGCAGATCGACAGGGCAGGGCCCGAGCGCCTCATGGCCTTTCACATCTGCGATTGGCTGGTACCGACCACGGATCTCCTGCTTGACCGCGGCATGATGGGCGACGGGATTATCGATATTCCGAGGCTGAGATCGCGTGTCGAAGCCAACGGCTTCAAGGGCCTCAACGAGGTGGAGATATTCTCCACGAACAACTGGTGGAAGCGAGACGCCGACGAAGTGATGCGCACGATCGTCGATAGGGCAGTCGGCTGCTGACATATGTCTGGAGGGCGATACGAGAATTGGGCGCTACGGATCAGAGAACGGGAACTGATCCCTCGCGCGGATTTCACACCGGATCATTCAAATTGAAGGCGCGACTTATTGACTTTCGACGCAAATTTTTTCATTAATTCCCTAGATGGTGAATTAGTGAATCCGCCGAATTGCTGATCCCATACGGCTTGGCCGCGGCATGCCTGGGTTAGGGGACGCGGTATCTAGAACGCCAGAAAAGACAGAGTTCACAGACCCGACTGGCCGGCACCACAGAGCTCTCTAGAGGAGGAGAATGCGTGATGCGTCGTACCCACCAAACGGAAATCCGGAGGCCACGCTGATGCGTTCGATCAACTCTCCGATCGTGAGACCGGTGCTGCTGGTCCTCTTTCTGGTCCTCGTCTGGGATCTTGCCATTCGTCTATTCGACATCCCCGCCTATCTCATTCCGGCGCCGATCGATGTCGCGGTACAGATGTATGCGCAATGGCCCATGCTGCTGGCAGAGACCATTCCCACGCTGCAGGCGACGATCGGAGGCTTTCTGCTCTCCGTGGTGATCGGTGTGCCGCTCGCAATGCTCATTGCCTATTCCAGGACGATCGAGAGCTATGTCTATCCCCTGCTCGTCTTCTCGCAGAGCATTCCGAAGGTCGCGATCGCACCCCTATTCGTTGTCTGGTTCGGCTTTGGCCTCTTCCCGAAGGTCATCGTGGCATTCCTGCTCGGCTTCTTCCCGATCGTGGTATCCACCGTGCTCGGCTTCAAGTCGCTGGAATCCGACATGATCGATTTGGCCAAGTCCATGGGCAGTACCAAGCTGAAGATGTTCTACAAGATCAGCTTGCCGAACGCGCTGCCGGCGATCTTCGCGAGCATGAAGGTCTCCATCACGCTCGCAGTCGTCGGAGCAGTCGTCGGCGAGTTCGTGGGCTCGAATTCAGGGATCGGCTACGTGCTTCAGCGGGCGAACGGCAACTTCGATCTGCCTCTGATGTTCTCCGCGCTGATCATCCTGTCGCTCATGGGCGTGCTGCTCTTCGTGATTATCGACATCGCCGAGAAGCTGATGCTGCCGTGGCACATTTCCAACCGCTTGGCCACCGCCGGCGCGCATTAGAAGAATTCATCAAGGAGGAGGAAAGTCTGATGAAAATTTCTGCCCTGTTTCTCGGCGCAGCCGTCGCCGTCGCCAGTACCTTGTCACAACCGAATCTGGCCGTTGCGCAGGAGGCCGAGAAGGTCACGTTGATGCTCAACTGGTATGTCACGGGCCTGCATTCGCCAATCATTCTCGGCAAGGAGAAAGGGTTCTTCAAGGAGGAGGGCGTCGACCTTGAGATCCAGGAAGGCCGCGGCTCCGGCCCCACAGTTCAGGCAGTCGCGGCCGGCAACGTCACCATGGGCTTCGCCGACCTGACGACTATGATGGCGCTTGCAGTCAAAGGCGCCCCGGTCATCTCCATCGGCTCGGCGCTTCAGCGCAGCCCGTTCGCCGTCATCAGCCTCAAGGAGAAAGGCATCGATACTCCGGAGAAGGTGAAGGGGCTCACGATCGCCATGACAGCCGGGGACTCTCCGTCCCAATCCTGGCCTCTTTTCCTTGAGAAGAACAATCTCAAGGCGGGTGATTTCAAGACGGTCAACGGTGATGCCAAGACCAAGGTCAACTCCGTCATTACCGGCCAGGCCGATGCCCTTCTCGGCTTCGCGACCGACCAGGGCACGCAGATCGAAGCGGCCACCGGCAAGCCGGTCACGAACATGCTGTTCGCGGACTTCGGCGTCAACAGCATCGGATCATCGTTCATCGTGAACACCGAGACCGTCGAGGAAACCCCCGAGCTCCTTAGGAAGTTCATGCGTGCGGCTACGAAGTCGTTCGAATATGCGTCCGAGCATCCACAGGAAGCCGTTGACGCAGTCCACAAGGCGTATCCGAATTCCGGCACGCCGGAGAGCCTGATGACTGGGTTACAGACCGCCATCCCGCTCTTCAAGGCCAAGGGGACTGAGAACCTGCGGCCGTTGCGCGTTACGAATGCGCAGGTCGAAGAGACCATCGCAACGATGATCGCGGTCGGTACACTCCAGGCATCAGACAAAGATGTCGGCAAGTACTACACCGATGCCTTCCTTCCGTGAGGTGTCGGCATGAGATCGCTCCGCGCATCCGAGGAAATGATGACAAATAGGTTCCCGAAGCAAGTGGACAGATCGACCCTCATCCAGTTGAACGGGGTCACGAAGAAATTCGGCTCCTTCGAGGCTCTCAAACCCATCGATCTCTCGATCAGGGAAGGGGAGTTCGTGTCGGTCGTAGGCCCGTCGGGCTGCGGCAAGAGCACGCTCCTTAAGCTGGTCGCGGGACTTGCGCCAATTTCTGACGGCGAGCTTCTGCTCGCTGGAAAGAAGATTTCGGGTCCTCAGACCGATGTCGGCATCGTGTTCCAAAGCTCGGTGCTTCTGGCCTGGCGGAACATCATCGACAACATCCTCCTCCAGGCGGAGATGCGCAACATGAACAAGGCGGAGGCGCGTTCACGCGCCGAAGCCCTGATCGCGATGGCTGGCCTGCAGGGCTTCGAGAAGAAGTATCCGTGGCAGCTTTCCGGCGGCATGCAGCAGCGCGCATCGATCTGCCGTGCGCTGCTCCATGACCCGCAGGTGCTCCTCATGGACGAGCCTTTCGGCGCGCTGGACGCGATGACGCGCGAGAAGATGAACGTGGAGCTGCAGCGGATCTGGCTCGAATCGAGAAAGACGGTTCTGCTGATCACGCATAGCATACCCGAAGCCGTGTACCTATCGGACCGGGTGGTCGTCATGAGCGAGCGACCCGGCTCCATCGCAGCGATCTACGACATCGATCTGCCGAGGCCGCGGGACCTGAGCGTCATGGCATCGACGCAGTTCGCCTCGTACACCAAGACAATCCGCCAGCATTTCTACGCTCAGGGCTCCCTCGACGACCACTAGCAGCGGGGCACGGAAGGGCTCCCATCTGCGCCGCAAAGGCAACTCGCTTCGGAACGAGGAGGTTCTATAGACACGATGGAAATGCCTCGCCAGAACGAGGCGCTCAAGTGCGCGACGTCCGGGCTGTGGAAAAGGTCGTCGGTCATGGCCGATGACCGGGAACATCCACTTCCATCCAACTAAAAACTTCGCGGCAGTGCCCCTAGGCGCGTGGGTGGCTTTGTCCTGGCCTGCGGTGAACGAATACCCCAGTGTCAACGGGGTCACCTTTTCAGCAGGCACCTTACGACATCGGGGCCGAGTGCGCGTTCGAGTGCTTTGACACCGTTCATGGGCAGTCTCGACAAGCCGCTAACGATGCCCTCCTTCCACGCGTCCCGCGCTCCCAGGCTTCTTCCCAGGCATCGCCAACTCGTCATTGTGGCGCCTCTCCGTGAGAGCTTCAAAGAGCAAGGCGGCTTGCGTTAGGTCTTTGTCGGCCTTCACACGGTCCAGCGCGTCCGAGTGCAGCGGCTCTCTGGGCGGCAAATTCCGCCACCGCGTTTTCGCAGTGCATCGTCGACGTAAGAAGCTATCTCCTACTCACCTCACCTCGTGGTTATAAGTCTCTGCCAAAACCTTATAACGGAGCGGTAGCGCGCGGACGACCATTCCGCTGGAGGACAGTTCGCCAAGCCTGGTGAAACTTCGGAGAGTCGTGAATCGCATCGATGCGGGTTTCGTCTTCACAGTCTTGACGAAAAGCGTGCGGGATTCTTGGCGCCAATCACCCCTTCAGGTGAATGCCGAACAAGTACGCCCTCATCCAGCGCACGGCAGGAAATGTGCCGCTCGTCGAGGTCTGCTGTCGGCACAGCCGTGGCCGACAAGCGTCGTGAGGAAGAGCGTGGAAGGATTGGCAGAACATCATTGCAAAAAGGCTCGAATGACCAGGCCGACCGCTGTGACCGTACCAACGCCAGCCAACCACAGTCCAATGAACCACGCTGTCTTGCGGAAGCTGGTATTCATCAATGATAGCCCTCTCCATGATCAACCTTGCCTCTGAACACCCAGTAGGCGTAACCCGTATAGGCCAGGATCGTCGGCACGAGCACTGCAGCGCCAACCAATAGGAACTTGAGAGAGCTTTCCGGCGCTGCGGCATCCTTGATCGTTAGAACGCCGGGGATCATATATGGATAGAAGCTGATCCCAAGTCCTGTGAAGCTCAATACGAATAAGCCGAGCGCCGCCAGGAAAGGCTGTAGGTGCTTGTCGTGGGTGAGCCCATGCCAGAGCGCAATGGCGCAGACCGCCAGCAGCAGCGGAACGAAGGACGAAAAGAAGGCGGTGGGCCAGCGGAACCAGCGCTCGAAGTACATCTCGTTGATGAACGGCGTCCACAGCGATACGATGCCGATGAGCGCGAGAAGCAGGAGACTCAGAGGCCTAGCAAGCTTGGCAGATCGAGCTTGGATGTCTCCGCTGGTCTTGAGATTGAGCCAGGTAACGCCAAGGAGCGCGTAACCGACAAGAACCGCGACGCCGGTCAACACCGAGAAGGGGGTCAACCAATCCCACCATCCTCCCGCATACTGCCTGCCGCTCACGGTGATTCCCTGTACAAGAGCGCCAAGGGCGATACCCTGCATCAGAGCCGCGACGCTTGAACCTATCCAGAAACCAAAGTCCCACAGGTGGGACTCGTGATGGGTTCGCCAGCGGAACTCGAATGCCACGCCCCGGAAAATCAGGCTGATAAGCATCAGGATGATCGGCATGTAGAGGGCCGGAAGGATAATTGCGTAGGCGAGCGGAAAGACCGCCATCAATCCTCCACCGCCGAGTACCAGCCACGTCTCGTTGCCATCCCAGACGGGCGCGATCGTGTTGGTCATGACGTCCCGATCCCGACGGTTGCGGAAGAAGGGAAAGACGATGCCGATGCCGAGGTCGAAGCCGTCCAGCACGACATACGCCAGTACCGCGAAGGCGATGATGCCGGCCCAGATGAACGAGAGATCAATGTCCATAATGTCCTCCTTACGGATGATCCTGGGCAGGTCCCGGAGTGATGCCCGCAGTGCGGATTGGACCTGCCTCCAACTCGTGGTCTTCAAGCGGAGTCGGCGACCTGCGCATCAGCTTCAGGAGGTAGTAGACGCCTGCGCCGAACACGATGAAGTAGACGAGGATGAAGGTTAGAAGCGACGCGCCTACGGCTGGGGCCGAGACAGGCGACAGGCTCTCGGCTGTTCGCAGGTGGCCGTAGACGGTCCATGGCTGTCGTCCGACTTCAGTCGTGTACCAGCCGGCGAGGACGGCGACGAAGCCCGAACCTCCCATGGCGACCGCCATACGGTGAAGCCACGGCGTGTCGTATAGTTGCCCCTTCCAACGGGCCCAGAGCGACCAAACGCCGATGCCGAGCATCAGGAACCCGATGCCTACCATGATCCTGAACGTGATGAAGGGCATGAGCGCGGGAGGACGCTGGTCACGCGGCCATTCCTTCAGCCCTTTGATCTCCCCATCAAACTCGTGCTTCAGGATCAGCGAGCCAAGCTTCGGGACTTCGAGGGAGTAGTGGGTGGTTTCGGCTTCGTCGTCGGGGATGCCGAACAAGATTAGCGGAGCACCATCTTTATGAGTCTCGTAGTGGCCCTCCATGGCGGCGATCTTGGCGGGCTGGTGCTCCAACGTATTCAAGCCATGCAGGTCGCCGGCGAGTATCTGGATCGGCGTGACAATGGCTGCCATCCACATCGCCATCGAGAACATGATCCGAGCCTGGCGATTCTCGCGATCCCTGAGGAGATGCCATGCGCCCACCGCACCGACTGCGAAGGCGGTAGTCAGGAAGGCTGCCAGCACAGTATGGGTCATCCGGTACGGGAAGGAGGGATTGAAGATGATTTGCCACCAATCTTCCGGGATGAAGACGCCATTGGCGTCGATGCTGAACCCGGCAGGAGTGTGCATCCAGCTATTGGCTGAGGTGATCCATGTGGCCGAGATTAGAGTTCCTATGGCCACCATAGCGACGGCGACCATATGGGCAACATCGCCGACTCGCTTGCGGCCGAACAGGGCGATGCCGAGGAAACCAGCTTCCAGAAAAAAGGCGGTCAGGACCTCGTAGCCCATCAGCGGCCCGATGACTGGACCAGCCTTGTCGGAGAAGGCGGACCAGTTTGTGCCAAACTGGTAGCTCATGACGATGCCGGAGACCACGCCCATGGCGAAGGTAACGGCGAAGATCGTCTTCCAGTATTCGAAGAGCCTGAGGTAGGCTTCATCGCGCTTCCAGAGCCAGAGTGCGTTCAGAACTGCCAGATAACTCGCCGTCCCGATCGAGAAGGCTGGGAAGATGAAATGGAACGAGACGGTGAACGCGAACTGGATTCGCGCAAGCATCTCTGCTTCGAGGCCCATGAAGGTCATGACGGCTCCTTGAAACGACATTGGCTCTAACCACCGCAGTACTGCCGGGGGCAGTGTCTCTGACGAAATTCGGCGGCGCTGTCCCAGAAATAGAGGCGGCTGGATCCCAGCCAACCCTGTCCGATGTCGCGCGGCCGAATGCCACGCTGTTTTGTGATCGATGGCCAGCCTCCAACTCCCTGCGGATGTCCTAGGGATCGAAGTGGGCACGCTTCTCGCTGATCTTGCTATCCTTCAGCGCCAGAAGTTGAGCCCCTACGGGACGGCGGCGTATGTAGTGCAGGATCCAGTTACGATTTTTTTTATTCGCCTGTCGGCACGGGTCGCCGACAGGCGTCCTTGGAGTCGCTACACGATTTCAATGACCGTGAAGAATTAGGAGGCCGAAATGATGAAACTTTACGGGCTGGGCCCGACGCGCTCGCTTCGTGCACGTTGGGCTCTTCAGGAGCTTGATGCGGAGTTCGAGTTCGTGCCGGTCAATATAATGGCTGGCGAGAACCGGCATCCCGACTTCCTGCGCATTAATCCCGCCGGGAAGCTTCCGGTTCTGGTCGACGGCGACTTCGTCCTCACCGAATCCGCTGCGATCGTCATGTATCTGGCCGAGAAGTATGGCGACAAAGGTCTGATGCCTGCCGACCTGAAGGAGAGGGCGCTAGTCTATCGCTGGTCGCTGTTTGGGGTCACCGAGCTCGAGCAGCCGCTATGGCGGATGGCCAAGCATGGCTTCCTGTATCCCGAGGACAAGCGGCTGCCGGAAGACATCGCTCTCGCCAAAGAGGAATTTTTGGAGATGGCGGCTGTGCTTGAGCGCCACATGGACGGGCGTGAATTTATCGTCGGGGACAAGATCACGGTCGCCGATTGTGTTACCGCCTATGTTCTGGATTGGGGCGACGAAAACGGGCTGATCGACGGCTTCCCGAATCTTAAGGCGTATCTTGAGCGAATGTATGCACGCCCCAAAGCTCCGCAGCGGATCGCCGAGGCGTTTGCAAACCTCCAGCCGGTCCCCTGAGGATCCAAATCGTATCCCTGCGCGGCGTCGTTTTGGACAATTGTCAAAGACGGCGCGCAAAGACACGAGTGCACTCAAAGTGGCAGGATTCAGTGACATCCAACATTCCATTTTGGATAAGCGGTGTTTCATAAGCCTTTGAGCTGCATTATATAATTTATAGTTCCATAAGCTATCTTATGTGATTTTTGGATGTAGAGGCTATTTAGTAATGCGACAGTTGGGCCAGTTAGAGATGCGACACCCTCGCCTCTCGACGTTCTGGTCAATGCCAACGTTGGGAGCAAGGATGACGACCTTCAGCCTGGTGGAGTGCGCCAATCAGACGCTGCAGGATCGCCTCGTGAAGGAATTACGGCTTCGCGGCATAGATACTATCGAGGCAGCCAATATCTATGCGTCAGAATTTATTGCGGATTTCAATTCCCGGTTCGGTAAACCGCCACGCAATCCGAAAGATATGCACCGGCCACTGGCCGATCATGAGAACCTTGACGGCGCCATGTGCCGCAAGGAAGTCCGCACGCTGTCGCAAGCCCTGACGCTGCGCTATGACAAGGTGCTGTTCATTCTCGATCCGACTGATCTTTCCAGATCCATGGCGGGTAAGAAGGTCGTCGTTTGCGACTATCCGGATGGCCGTCTGGAGATCATGCACGAGAGCTTTGCCCTGCCCTATAGAACCTTCGACAAGTTGCGATCGGTGCATCGATCCGAAGTCGTTGAGAACAAGCGTTTGGACGACGTGCTGTCGATCGTCGCCGAGATGCAGGCCGGACGCCAACAGCAACGTAGCAAGAGCGGCCCTCGCCGCACTGGCCAGACGGATCATATGTTTGGGATACCGGATGGCAGTAAGAGCAATGGCTATCAGAAGCGCGGTCGCAAGCCCGGTCGGCGGAAGGATTTCATGAATGATCCAGAGGTGATTGCCAAAAGGCAGAAGGCGCTGGCGAGGATGGAAGCGGCGGAATGAACGGGTGTGAACATAGTCTCAAAGCTAAAGCCCAAGGGGCGCGTCCCACTCGCGCCCGACCACGCTTGCAACCCCGACCAGCCGCATGCTCGGGCGCTGATCGGCAGAGCCAGTGTCGCGTTTCTAGCTGGCTGGCGGCGCCGCACCTCTAACCAGCTTTGACATCGGAACTAGCCAGGTGGGTTCAAGGATGAAGTGCGACTTGCGAATGGTACCAATGGTTGTCACTCGCAAGGAAGCCGCAATGAGACACATATACTCCCATGCGGGCGCTCTGTGAACTGAACATCGAGGTCGCCTGCCCTGACGTCCGGCAACACTGCTTTCCGCGGCCTGCACCCGCCCTACTTTATCCCCATGTGCAACGACCACGAACAACACGTCCGCGACCCCGACTATCAGTCGATGATGCAGGACCTCGCACTGAAGATTCCTGATCACCAGACGGAACGTGACCTGCCCGAAAAGGACGACCTCAGGAGAGGAGGCAGCGGCTAAGGCATGGCAGATGAGGTGGCAGACTGCATCGTGATCGGTGGCGGACCGGCTGGACTGACTGCGGCGATCTACCTCGCCCGCTATCATCTGTCAGTCACGGTGTTCGATGACAACACGAGCCGCGCGGCGGTTATTCCTGTCTCCCACAATCATGCAGGATTTCCGGACGGGATCAGCGGCAAGGACCTTCTCGACCGGATGCGGAAGCAGACCATCCACTATGGAGTTGCCATCCACCGCTGGAAAGTTTCAGCTCTTGAGAAGAGCGGCGCCGTGTTCACCGCACATCATGACGGCGGCGCGGTCAGCGCACGGTCCGTCCTGCTGGCAACTGGCGTAATCAACCGCCGGCCGCAAATGCCTCAGGCGCAGCACGACGAAGCTGTGGCACGGGGTCTGATCCGCTACTGCCCCGTCTGCGATGGATTCGAGGTGACCGATCGGGCAATCGGGGTGATCGGCACCGGGACGAAAGGCTACAAGGAAGCGCTGTTCCTACGCAGCTACACCCGCGACGTTACGCTGATCTCACCGGAAGGCTCGCATGAGCTATCTCCGAAGCAGGAGCGGCATCTTGCCGAGTGCGACGTACGCACGGTGTCTGGCCCTGTGGCCAAGCTCGAACTCCAGGAGGAAACGATCAGCACCGATCTAGGTGGGATGAAGCTCTGCTTCGCATCTGTATATCCGGCGCTCGGTTCCGATGTTCGCTCGGAGTTGGTGAAGGGCCTGGGAGCGAGGCGATCTGGTGACGGCTGCGTCATAGTCGATGCCCACCAGCGCTCTACGGTGCCTGGATTGTACGCTGCCGGCGACGTCGTCGTGGGACTCGACCAGATCGGTCATGCCATGGGACAAGCAGGCGTAGCCGCGACCGCGATCCGAAACGACCTGTGCGAGTTGGCCACGCTCTTACGGTGACTTCACTCGTACCTTTGAATGCTGCTACGTCCCGGCAGATCGGACCTAGCATTCCAAACCTGCGTGTCGTTCGCTTAAACTACCTCGCGCGGGCCAGCCTCATTGCTTTCAGCTTCTCCGTCTTTGCGCGCCGCCGTTCGATTTCCTCGTCGATTATCGATATGGCGACTTCGTGGGTCCGCTCGAAGCGGCGCCGCCTCTCATCCATCGGGCGAAGTTTCTCTTCTGGGATTGAAGGATTCTCTGTCATGCCAGCTAAATAGCGCCCAAAGTTTCATGAACAAGCTCCAGCGATGGCGTCCCGATGGCTGGTCGGCAAATCGGCGGAAGCCAACCCATTGTAATCCGCAAAGGCGGAAGCTGACTCACAAAGTGGCAGTGATCGTTCCATGTGATGCCGAGTGAATCCGTGACAGCGCAGGGCAAATTTCCAACCTAAGATGACAACCTTCTTGTTCTCGTGACATTTCTGCCGTTACATGCGTTTGGGCTGACCGGTTGTCGCTAGCCCGAAAGGCGAGCACTCGTTTGATCCAGAGTGCTTCACCTCATCTGTCTGTGAGGCCATTCTCCCGCATTGCGGTGGCCTCCAGCACAAGCATGCCTATGAATTGAGAGGCTGCGCCTCTCCTGCGTCGTCACGAATTCACGGTTCTAGGTTTATGTTCAGACAGTGAGGTGTACATGAAGTATCGCCCCGACGTGGATGGCCTGAGAGCCGTCGCCATTCTTCCGGTCCTGCTTTTTCATTCCGGTGTTTCTGGTTTCTCGGGTGGCTTCGTCGGTGTCGACGTCTTCTTCGTTATCTCCGGCTACGTGATTGCCTTGAGCCTGCTCAATGATCTCGAGAATGGAAAATTCTCGATCTTGCGCTTTTACGCCAAGCGCGTCCGGCGCATTTTTCCGGCTCTCTTCGTCACCGTCGCCATCACATGCGTCATCGCCTATCTTTTGTTTATCCCCTCGTACTTTCTTGATTTCTCAAAGAGTCTGCTTGCGACATCGATCTTTATGTCCAACATGTATTTCTGGAAGGCGTCCGGATATTTTGCCGCCGATTCAGTATTCAGTCCGTTGCTGCATACGTGGTCGCTCTCAGTTGAAGAGCAATACTATATATTCATGCCGATCGCGACGTTCATCATCTATCGCTTTTTCGGAAAGCGATGGCTGCTGACCTTGCTGCCTGTGATTCTCGTCAGCTTCGTGCTGAGCGTCTATGCGACCACCACCGCTCCGACCGCCAATTTCTACGTCCTGCCGACCCGGGCCTGGGAGCTGTTGCTCGGAGCAGCGCTCGCCCTGGGCATGATACCCATGGTGAGGTCCCGCTGGCTTGCCGAGGCGATCGGGTTTCTCGGTCTTGGCCTGATCGCCTTTGCGGTCTTCACGTTCGATGAGGCCACGCCGTTTCCGGGCTTGAACGCGCTTTATCCATGCCTCGGCAGCGTGCTTTTGATCTATGTCGGCAAATCGCCTGCCCGGCCCCTGGCGACATCGATCCTGTCGCTGCCTCCGATGGTCGGGATCGGCCTGATCTCCTATTCCCTGTATCTGGTTCACTGGCCAATCGTTTCCTTTTTCCGCTACCAGACCCTCGACCACCCGACCACAATCCAGGCATTCGCCATCGTCGCCGCCAGCTTCATCCTGGCCTACCTGTCATGGCGCTTTGTCGAACAGCCGTTCCGCACACCCAACCCGGCGATCACGCAGCCGCGGCTTCTGGCAGGCGGCGTGGCTGCGATCGTTGTTTTCGCGGCGGCCGGCGCTGTCGGCATCGCTTCCGGAGGCTTTCCCGGGCGCACTCCAGACTTTACCGAGCAGAAGATTGCCGGCCACGAGCAATGGAACCAGGGCAAGTGCTTCCTGTCCAACGACCCGGACTATCGCAAATGGAGTGCCGACGACTGCGCGATCACGCAAAGTGACGGGCCGGTGGCACTTCTGTGGGGCGACTCATTTGCCGCTCAATACGTTCCGGGGATCGCAGCCAATTCCGCACGGATCCCGATGAAGATCCTCCAGTACACGGCCGCGGGCTGCCCGCCGATCATTTCCTACTATTCCTATGCCCGGCCGCGCTGCACCGAGTTCAATGCCAATGCTTTGAAGATCATCAAGGATCTGAACATCGACACGGTGATCCTCAGCGCCCGTTGGACGGACCTGCAATTGCGCGGGTTGGACCAGCTCGAAAGCACGCTCGCACAACTTAAGCCGCTTGGTACGAAGGTTTACGTCATCGGCCAGTCGCCGCAGTTTTCCACCAGCGTGCAGGTGATCGCCTATGCTAAGGGAAGCCGCGAGCCGGACGCCGTGGACAAATGGAAGATCTTCTTCGACCCGGCCATCAACGCTGAAATCAAGCACTATGCTGGCGCGGCTGCATTCATCGATCCGTTGCCTTCACTTTGCTCCGGCGTGGAATGCCCGTATCGCGAAAAAGGCCAGTATCTGTACGAGGACGCCGAGCATTTCTCGGTCGACGGCAGCAAGCTGGCAGTAGCTGCCTACTTCCCGCTCGTAGGCCCAGCGCCCTTGCCCGCCGAGCCTTCACCTGCCCCGGTGGCAGCGGAAACCGTGTCAGATCTGCGGTAACCGATGAATGGATCTCGTTTCTTAATAGTTATGCTCAAAATATCATCCAGTTGAACAATCCATCGTTCCACGTCATAACCTGCCGACAGCGAGTGGAAAGATGTGAAATGGACCAGAAATTCGACATCGGCGCCCGCCTGAACGCCATGCGCGTCGCGGCGGGCCTTTCGCAGCGCCAGCTGGCCGAGCGCGCAGGCGTGCCGCATGCTCAGATATCGAACGTCGAGACCAACAAGGTCAGCCCTTCGGTCGCCACCTTGAGGAAAATCCTGAACGGCCTCGGGGTCGGCATGGGCGATTTCTTCGAGCCGGAAAGAAGCCCGCCCGAAAGGCCCGTTCTTCTCCGCTCATGAACTGGTCGACCTCACCTCCAAGATAGCAGCCTCCCCGATCTCGGACAGCGACGGCACGCTGATTTTTCGACAAATCGGTGATGCTCGAGCCCATAACCTTCAGATTTTACACGAGATCTACGAGGCCAATGCCGATACGGGCGATACGCTTCTTCAGCATGCGTCTTCCGAAGGCGGCTTTGTCGTCGAAGGCGAGCTGGAGGTAACCGTGGGTGATGAGGTCCGGGTGCTGAAGGCGGGCGAAGCCTATCTCTTCGACAGCCGCGTGCCTCACCGCTTCCGCAATCTTTCCGACCGTCGCACCATCGTCATTTCGGCCTGCTCGCCACCTTATTTATGATTCTGGACGGCATCTATTGCTCAATATAATGAGCAGCATTATAGCTGAGTCATCGACAACAGGGGAGATTGTCATGACCGCCTCAGCAGATCTTCAAACACGCCAGAAATCCGCAGTTGCGGGCGGGGTCGGCACCCGCTCCATCTTTGCGGAGAAGGCGCTGAATGCCGAGCTATGGGATGTGGAGGGGCGCCGCTTTATCGACTTCGCGGCTGGCATCGCCGTCAACAACACCGGTCATCGCCATCCGAAGGTCATGGGCGCGGTCGCAGAGCAGGCCGAGCATTTCACCCATACCTGCTTCCACGTGGCGCCCTATGAGGGCTAATCCGGCTTGCGGAGCGGCTGAACGGGATCGCTCCGACCGGTGCGGAAAACCGTACCATGCTGGTGACGACCGGTGCCGAGGCCGTCGAGAACGCCATCAAGATCGCCCGCGCCTATACTGGCCGCTCCGGCGTGGTCGCCTTTTCCGGCGCCTTCCACGGCCGCACGCTGCTCGGCATGGCGCTCACCGGCAAGGTCATGCCCTACAAGAAGAACTTCGGCCCCTTCCCGGCCGAGGTCTTCCACGCGCCCTTCCCCAATCCCTATCTCGGCGTCTCGACCGATGAAGCAGTCGCCGGACTTGAGTGGTTGTTCGCAGCTGACGTCGACCCTCAGCGGATCGCGGCCTTCATCGTCGAGCCCGTCCAGGGTGAAGGCGGCTTCAACGTCGCGCCGAAGGAATTCCTGGTCCGCCTGCGCGAGATCGCCGACCGGCACGGCATCGTGCTGATCGCCGACGAGGTTCAGGCCGGCATGGCCCGCACCGGCAAAATGTTCGGCTTCGAGCATGCGGGCGTGAAGCCGGACCTCGTCACCATGGCCAAGGGGTTGGCCGGCGGGTTTCCGCTTTCGGCCGTCACCGGCAGAGCGGAGATCATGAACGCGGCGCATCCGGGCGGGCTCGGGGGCACCTATGCGGGCAATCCGCTCGCCGTTGCCGCCGCCAACGCCGTGCTCGACGTCATCGAAGAAGAGAGGCTCTGCGAGCGTGCAGCCGAGATCGGCCGCAGGATCAACGATCGCCTCACGTCCATCGCCGCGCGCCAGGGAATGGAGCGGATCGGCGATGTCCGCGGCCCAGGCGCCATGGTCGCCTTCGAGTTGGTCGAGGATCGCGTCTCCAAGGCTGCAGCACCGGCTATCACCACCCGCATCGTCGCGGAGGCGGAAGCGCGGGGCCTCATTCTTCTGTCTTGCGGAACGCGCCTCAATGTGATCCGCTTGCTGGCACCTCTCACCATTGAATGGGAGGTCTTGGAGGAAGGGCTGGATATCCTAGAGGCCTCGATCGAGGCCGCCTTCTCGGATACCGCGTCCGCAGCGGCCTGATCCTTGCTCTCCGAAAATGGACCGAACCCGGTTCGCTTCGCCACTCCCCTAGAAGAGGAAATGTCCATGAACGGCGCCGATATGCTTTGTGATGTCCTTTTGGTGAATGGCGTCGATGTCTGCTTTGCCAATCCGGGTACATCGGAGATGCACTTCGTCGCCGCGCTCGACAGGAAGCCCGCCATGCGCTGCGTGCTCGGACTTTCCGAAGGTGTAGTGACCGGTGCGGCGGATGGCTATGCCCGCATGGCGGACAAGCCGGCTGCTACCTTGCTGCACCTTGGCCCAGGTCTCGCAAACGGGTTGGCAAACCTTCACAATGCCCGCCGCGCCCGCACGCCGATCCTCAATGTCGTTGGCGATCATGCCTCCTATCACCTGCAATATGACGCGCCACTGACGAGTGATATCGAGAGCCTCGCACGACCGATGTCGCATTGGGTCGGGCGCGCCGCCGGCGCCCAGGACATCCGCCGTTGCACGGAGGAGGGTTTCACGGCCTCCATTGCCCGGCGGGGCGTCTCCTCCATGATCCTGCCCGCGGATGCCGCCTGGGGCGAGGTTTCGCCCGTGCAGCTTTCGCCCGTCGTGGTTCCCTCCCCTTCCTCTATCGATCCCGAAGCGCTCAAGGCTTCCGCCGATGCACTTCGCAGCGGCAAACGTGTCGTCATCCTCCTTGCAGGCCAGGCCATGCGGGAAAAGCCGGTGAATACCGCCGGCCGGATCGCCGCCGCGACCGGTGCGGCTCTCTTCTCCACCTCCTCCGCGAGAAGCGCGCGCGGGGCAGGTCGTGCCCTTGTCAGACCGGTGCCCTACAATATCGAGCTGGCAATCGAGGCGCTGAAGGATTTCGAGGTGGCAATCTGCATTGGCGCCTCGCGGCCGGTGACATTCTTCGCCTATCCGGGAAAGCCGAGCACCACGCTGCCTCCCGGCTGCGATGTTATCCAACTGGCCGGACATGAACACGATCTTGCCGAAGTGCTGGAGCAGTTGGCCGATGAACTCGGCATCGCGCCGAATGCCGCGTTCGTAGAAAATCCGTTCCGGCAGAACGACAT
Organism: Rhizobium sp. LC145; assembly: GCF_001005825.1. Taxonomy (GTDB): domain Bacteria; phylum Pseudomonadota; class Alphaproteobacteria; order Rhizobiales; family Rhizobiaceae; genus Neorhizobium. Next base: position 508,437 of record NZ_LBHV01000002.1, on the reverse strand, counting down.
CCAGGTTCCCAGAGGCGCCTTGACGCCCGACGCAATCAGCCTGGCCATCGCCCGCCATCTGCCTGAAAACGCGATCGTCATAGACGAAGCGCTGACCTCGATCGGCCAGCACAATGCCCTAGCGCCTTGCCTTCATCCGCATGACCATCTGCCGATCACCGGCGGTTCCATCGGCATCGGCATTCCGCTGGCGACCGGCGCTGCGATCGGCGCCTCGGATCGCAAGGTGATCGCCATGCAGGCAGATGGCAGCGGCATGTATACGGTGCAGGGATTGTGGACGCAGGCGCGCGAACAGCTCGACGTCGTCACCATCGTCTTCGCCAATAGCGCCTACCGCATTCTGCAGGGCGAGATGGTGAATGTCGGGGTCAATTCCTACGGCGTGAACGCTCGCAAAATGCTCGATCTCGACCAGCCTAAGCTTGATTGGTGCTCGCTCGCCAAAGGGCTCGGCGTCGAATCCGGGCGCGCCACGACGACGGAAGAGTTCGTGAAGCTCTATGAGGGGGCGCTCGGATGCAAGGGACCGTTCCTCATAGAAGCCGTGATGGCCTGATCAACCTGGTCCGGAGGCCATGACATCCGCAGCGGACGACCTCCCTATGCTGCCCTGGTCGCTGCGACCATGATCATCTCGACTTTCATGTCGGGGCTTGCGAGTCGCGCCTCGAAACAGGCGCGCGCCGGCGGGGCGACGTCGGTGACCCATTCGTCCCAGACCTCGTTCATGGCGGCATAGTCGTCCATGTTGGCGAGCATGATGGCACAGAAGATCACGCCCTGCTTGGCCGAGCCGATCTCGGCCAGCCGCCCTTCCGCCTTGGCGAGCAACTGACGGGTCTGTTCGGCCGCACTAAGCGATCCGTCATAAGGCGCTTGCGGCGTGCAGGCGAAATAACCGGTACCCTGGTGAACGACGGCGAGGCTGCCGCGCTTGCCGATGCCGAAGCGGTGGATGATGGAGGAGAAATCTTGCGTCATGAGATAGATCACCTGATTACTTCGTGATGACGAATACGGAATCTGGCGTCCAGCTTATGCAGCATTCCTCGCCTTCCTTGATGATGACGACATCGGCGCCGAGCACACGTACCCGCATGGTGAGATCCCCTGCCCGGCCGATAACGAGTGCATTGTCGCCGTAGTTGACGATCGTCTCGACCGTCATGCGCACGTTCTTGCGGCCTTCGATTGGACTGCGGGAAAGCTTGATATGTTCGGGACGGATCAGCAGCGTCACCGGCTGGCCATCGGAGAGGACCTCCGTGCCCGCATAGTCGAAGGAATCGAGTACCGGGTTCTCGGCTATCCTGGCGCTCGCATTCGTCACCGTTGCGGGAATGAGATTGCTCTCGCCGATGAATGCGGCGACGAATGAGGTTTGCGGGCGATGATAGATGTCGAGTGGCGCTGCAGCCTGCTCGATGCGTCCCTTTTCGAAGACGACGATGCGGTCGGACATGGACATGGCTTCCGACTGGTCGTGGGTCACGAAGATCGTCGTGACCCCAAGGCTGCGCTGGATGCGCTTGATCTCGATCTGCATCTGCTCGCGCAAATTCTTGTCGAGCGCGCCTAGCGGCTCATCGAGGAGGAGCAGCGACGGCTCGAACACCAGTGCACGCGCCAGCGCCACACGCTGCTGCTGGCCGCCTGACAGCTCCTTCGGATGACGGTGGCCGAAACCCTTCAGGCCGACGAGCGAGAGCATGTCCTCCGCCTTTTTCAGCCCCTGGCTGCGGCTGACCCCGCGCATCTGTAGCGGAAAATAAACGTTCTCCACCGCCGTCTTGTGCGGAAAGAGCGCGTAGTTCTGGAAGACGATGCCGATGTTGCGCTCATGCGGTGCAAGCTGCGTGATCGACTGGCCGCCCACCTGAACAAGTCCGGACGTTGCCTTTTCGAATCCGGCGATGATCATCAGTGTCGTCGTCTTGCCTGAGCCGCTTGGGCCCAGGAAGGTCACGAACTCTCCTTTTTCGACCGAAAGATTGACGTCGCTGAGCGCCGTGAAATGCCCGTAGGTCTTGGTGATGCTGGAGAGCTGCAGATAACTGGTCATGGGAATTCCTTGGAAATCAGTGTGCGCCGGTAGGTTTGCTCGGCTTCGGAGCGCGGCTTCGGAGCGTGCTGATGAAATAGGGAGCCACGATGCCGACGAGGACTATGGCGAACAGAAGCGTGGAGATGACCGCGATCACCGGATCGGCTTCCTGGCGGATGCTGTCGAACATCTTGCGTGGCAGGGTCTCCGCGCCGCGGCCGGAGATGAAGATCGCCACCACGGTTTCGTCGAAGGATTGGACGAAGGCAAAGAGCGCACTGATGATGAGGCCCGGCCTCAGGATCGGCAGCGTCACATGGATGAAGGTTCTTGCCGGGTTGGCGCCGAGGCTTTGAGCCGCCCGCTCAAGGTTCCTGTCGAAGCCCTTCAGATTGGCCGACAACACCAGGAACGCGATCGGGACCGACAGGCAGGTATGGGCCAGGATGACACCGAAAGGGGTGGGCACGAGCCGTAGCTGACCAAAATAGGAATAGTAGCCCACCGCCATTACGATGTGCGGCACGGCAAGCGGCATCAGCATCATGAGGTCGGCGAAACCTTTGCCGCGGAAGCGGTGCCGTACCAGGGCAAAGGTGGCCGGCACCACCAGAAGCATGGTGAGGATCATCGTCGCCGTGGCGATCAGGATGCTGTTCCAGGTGGGGATCAGCCAGCTCATGTCCGTGAAGTAGGCCCGGTAATAGCCGAGCCAATAGCCTGGTGGCGGAAACTGTAGCGATCGGGCGTCGGAGAACGACATCGGCACGACGATGACGAGCGGTGCAGCGATGAAAAGAACGACAAGAAAGCCGGCCCAGCGCATGAATGTGTTCATGGACGATCACCCCCAGAGTTTGTCGAGGCCGAAGCGGCGGTGATAGATGGTGAGGATGACGAGGGTGACCGCGAGCAGCACCATGGCCATGGCCGAACCGAGGCCGAAGGCGAGGAACTCTTCGATCTGGTGCCCAATCAGGCCGGCGATCATCTGCTCGCGCGGGCTGCCGAGCAGAACCGGCGTCACGTAAAAGCCGAGGCAGATGACGAAGACAAGCACTGAGCCGTTTGCAATGCCCGGCGCCGTAAGCGGCAGGTAGACGTGCCGGAACAGGGAAAAGCCCTTGGCGCCGAGACTTTCGGCTGAACGAATGAGCGCCGGATCGATCTTTTTCATCACCGAATAGATGTTCATGATCATGTAGGGCGCCAGGATATGGATCATCGCGAGCGTGGAGGAGAAGCGCGTGAAGAGAAGCTGTGGCGGGCTCTCGATGCCGATCATCTGCAGGAAGGCGATCAACGGCCCGTTATTGCCGAGCAACACCATCCAGGAATAGGTGCGCACCAGGAAGCTGGTCCAGAAACTCATGGTCACCAGAAGCAGGATCAGCATCGCGGTGCGAGGCTTGGAATGGGCCATCAGGTAGGCGAGCGGATATCCCACCAGAAGGCAGCATGCAGTGACGAAAGCTGCCGTCAGAAAGGTGTTCAGGAAGACACGCTGGTAAAGCGCTCCGGTCAGCACCTTCGTATAGTTGGCGAGCGTGGGGCGCGGCTCCGTAAAGCTCATGATCGCCACGTCGGCGAGCGGAACCACGAAGAAGATGAGCATATAGATGCCCAGCGGCGACAGGAGAAGCCAGGGCCAGATGTTAGGCTTTTCTGTGAGTTTTGAAAGACTTGTGCCCATTGCCGCTCCCCTTTTCTAGTTTCGGCATGTCGCATGGCATCGCGCGGTGATCCGCGCGATGCTTTTAAATGGATGATGCAGGCGATCTTGAAGAGCGGATCAGCTCGCGATCCATTCTTCGAAGCGCTCGGCAATCTCTGCCGGATCGGCGCCAAAGTTCGCCATGTCCTGCTCGAAGGTCCGGGAATAGTTCTCCGGCGACGTGGGCATGCGCTTGGCTTCCTCCGCGGTGACGAATTCACCGGAAGCGGGGTTCAGTGGCCCATAGTCGGCCGCCTTGCAGAACCCGGCCAGCGGCTTGGCGCTGGTTGCGAATTGGACGAATTTCTTGGCGTTCTCGAGATTCGGCGTGTCCTTGGCCACCACCCAGTAGGAGCGATCGATTTCACCCTGGTCCCAGGTCATGGCGACCGGTGCTCTTGCCTTTTCCGCCTCGAAAAAGCGGCCGTGCCAGATGCCGATCATGTCGACTTCGCCGTCGCGCAGGATCTGGGTCGATTGGGCTCCGGCCGTCCACCAGACCCGGATGTGAGGCTTGATCTTGTCGAGCGAGGCGAAGGCCCGGTCGACGTCAAGCGGATAGAGGTCCTTCACGGCGACACCGTCGGCGAGAAGCGCGATCGGCAGAACACGGGCGGCATAGCGTTGCAGCGAACGCCCACCGGGAAACTTCTGCATGTTCCAGAAGTCCGCCCAGGTCTTCGGCGCCTCCTTGTATTTGTCGGAACGCCAGGCAAGCACCGTGGCAAACGCGTGCGAAGCGATGCCGTTCTCGAACAGGCCGCCCTCATAGGGGGCTTCCAGCTCCTCGATGATGCCCGCGTCGTTGGCGCGCACGAGTTCGCCGGCACCGAGCGTCGTCACGTCGAACTCGTAGATGCCGGTGTTCACCTGCTGGGCGAGCTTGGCAAAGGAGACCGGAGAAACGGTCTTCACCTGAATTCCGGTCTCTGCGGTGAATGGGTCGATCAGATGCGCCTTGGCCGCCTCTTCCCAAGGTCCGCCCCAGGTGTTGACGTAGAGTACGTTTTCCTGGCCGCGCGCGATATAGGGTGCGGCGAGCGAAGCACTCACGGCCGCACCCGCCGTCTTCAGAAACGTGCGCCGATCCGGCATGAGGAAAGTCTTCCTTGCAGGCATGTCTGTTCTCCTCCTATGCTTTTCTGAAAGTGGCCTCATAGAGCCGAAGCCAGTTCTTGTGGGTTATCTTCGCTACCTCTTCTTCCGAGAATCCCACTGTACGGAGACCGTCGGGGATTACCCGGATGTCCTCGACTTTCTGGAACCATTCCGGCGGCGCAGCCTTGAGCGGCTTGCCGGCGGCGCTTGCGCCGTAGTCTTCTCCGCGGGTCCAGCGGCCTTTGCGCATCCAGGCATAGTCGGGCGCGGTAAAATTATGGCTCTTATCCGTGCCGATCGCGACGGAATCGATACCGGCGATATCGACGGTACGAGCGACCATTGTGCACCAAGCCTCGATCGAGGCGCAGAATTCGTCGCCAGTGATGTTGCGATAGGCGGCGCAGCCGATCACGCCACCGGTATCCTTCAGCGCCCGAATGACGTCGTCCGACTTGTTGCGCTTATGGAAAAATAGCGACTGGGCATTGGCATGGGTCACGGCGATCGGCTTTTCGGAAACCTTGATCGCGTCCAGCGTCGTGCGATCGCCCACATGGCTGCAATCGACCAGAATGCCGGCCGCGTTCATCTCGCGCACCACTTCCTTGCCGAAGCGGGCAAGGCCGGAATCCTCCGCTTCGTAGCAGGAACCGCCGAGTTCGTTCTGGTTGTTGTAGGTGAGCTGCACGACGCGCACGCCGAGTTCGGCGAACATTTCGACGAAGCGGATCCGGCCCTCGAACAGATTGCTGTTCTGGAAACCCATGATGATGGCGAGCCTGCCCGCATTGGAAATGCGGGTGATGTCGCTTGCCGTCAACGCGATTTCGGCAATGTCTGAGTTCTCGCGCACCAGGTCCCGCCAGCGGCCGATCGAATCGAGGGATTCCACCGTGCCTTCCCAGAAACCACAGGTGTTTACGATGCCGCCAACCGTTCCCTTGAGCAGGGTTTCAAAGGCGCCGCGATCGAAATGTCCACATTGCAACCCGTCGATGATCATGCCTTGGCGCCTTCCCTTTCGCGTTCGGAGAGCTTGGATGCAAGGAAGCTCACATCCGTTTCGTCGTCATTGTCCTTGCGACCGATAACCGTGCCATCCTCGGTGATGATCATCGGCCCGGCATGGCGGCGGGAAACGACGCTGTCGGTCGCAAGCGCCTTCTTGGCCAGATGGTAGATGCGCCACCAGAGATCGGCTTCGACCTCCACTCCGCCCTCGAACAACGCCCAAAGCAGAGGATCGTCCTGCCGGACGTCCCCGGTAACCGGTGCAGCCACTGCGTTCAGTACATTGCCGGAAACGGTGATCGCGAGGCCCGTGCGCCCCCCGAGACTTGCAGCAACCGCAAGTTCGGCCGGGTCGACGGCATCATTGACGGTCAGCTCCGCCGCATCGAACTTCTGAACGAGTTCTCCGAGGAGATCGATCACTGCCGGAAGCACGAACCAGGCATGCTGCCTGGCGCCAGCAAGCACGATCCGTGCCCCCTCCTCCGAGGTAATCGAAATACGGGACGGATCGGCCGAGCCGAAGCTTTCGAAGCGTTCCTCGAACAGCCGAAAACCGCCGAGCCCAAGCTTCTGCGAATACATCGGGAAATCACCGACGACGAGAAAGAAGCCCTTGGGCAAGCTGGTGAGCGAAAAGATGCGCTCGGACATCATCCGCATCTCGCGGGGCATGACGCGCATCGTGGTCTGGGTCGATGAAGAAGTCATAGGACAGGCTCCGACGGGTAGTACCAGGTGCCGGTATAGCCGGCGCGAAGATCGTCGGGCGTCGGAGCCCCGTGATAGAGCACCCCACGCAGGTTACGGCTGAGGAAGTCGCGGGTCTTGTCGATGCCGTGGATGCCGACATTCATCAGCCGCACCAGATCGATCGGCACGAATTGCTCGGCGTTGATGTTGGCGAGCGGCGTGTGATAGCCGTGCCCGCGCAGGCTCTGGATGCGCGCGACGATGTAGCGGTGCTCGGGATGCCTCATGAGAAAGCGTGCAATAGTGAGCGAGCTTTCAGCCCCGCCGAGATCAGCGGCAAGCGCCTGTATTTCACCGCATGCATCGAAGCCGAGATCAAGCGCATCGGGCACCTCCTCGCGGGCACCGCGCCTCGGCTCCTCGGCAGTTTCCGACTTGTACCACACATATTTATAGGCTTCCGGACCGGACATGTCCGTCTCGAGCGCCCACTGGTATTCCTCGCGCAGAAGGCGGGAGACGTGCTCCACGGTCTCGGCGGGAGAGACGTTGAGTTCGTCGGCTCCTGATATCGCCTCGATAAGCCGGTCGGCGTCTTCCGGCACGAGCTCGATCATCAGGGAAAGGAATGTTTCGTAGGCCTCGGGTGAAAGGTCGCCGTCGAATTCGCAGGCCAGAATGTCGAGCGGTTGGTCGGCCGCGCGGCCGTTGACCGTGCCGTTCGCCTGGAATTCTTCGAGGGCGGTGACCACCTGTTCGAGATCGCCGGCAATCTGGTCGCTGGATGTGAATGTCTCGTAGAGCATCTGGTCCTGTTTGCGGAAGACGATCGCCTGTCGCAGGAGCGCGATGAGGCGGGAAACCCGCCCATCGCCTGCGGCAAGCTTCAGCCCTCTGGCCTTTGCGATCGCCGTCTCGCGGGCACTGAGAAGCGCACTGATCAGCTTCGGGTGCTTATGCACGAAGAAGATGAGACCCAGCGCCGAACCGTTGCCTACACCGATATAGCGGCGGAGTTTCGGATCGAGCTTGACCGCTTTGTCGGATTTCTTGGCGGCAAGATGTTCGACGAGGTCGCAGGAGAATTCCCGCATGAGATAGGCGGTGAGAAGCTGAGCCTGCAGAACCCCGCCGAGCGCATGGCCGGCACCGAGCGAAGGAAAAGAGCGCGTGCCGAACGTGCCGTTGCCGTCGAGCCCGGTATTGCGCATAAGGTAGCAGACCTTGGCAAGGTCGGCGACCTCGGGCTGCCGCCCTTCGGCAAGCGCTTCGAGTGTTTGATTGAAGACCCGCATGGAGCGGTTCGACCGGCACCAGATCAGTGTTCCGGGGGTTGCGCGCCCCATGTAGAGCTTTGGGATCTCCCGCCGCGCAGTCTCGACGTCGGCCTCCGTGGCCGCTCCTTCGATCAGGGCGCCCATCATGTCCCAGGCCTGACCTATGATGCGGCCGGTGCGGGCCGTCGAGCTCGGCGGACGCGAAAAGCCGATGAAGGAGAACTCCTGTCCGGGCGTCTTGATGGAATAGACCACCGTACCCTCGGCATTGGCGTCCACATCGAAGAGCAGGTTGGAAATGTCCCAGCGCTCGCGGATCATCTTGTTCATGAGTGCCCGGGTGATGCTCAACCGGCTCGGCTGGATGGCGGCGAGCCGTGAGGTCTTCATCACCTCGTGTCCGGGTCTTGGAAGCGGCATCGCCGCCTGTTCGGAAGTCGCGGTCATGACCGTCAACGTTCTCCCTGCTGCATTTTGGTGATGGTCTTTGCCGCCTCCAGCAGCGGCTCACGGAACGTCTCTATGTCGAACCGGAACTCCGGCATGACGAGCGAAAGGGTCGCGGTGCACTTGCCGTTGAGATCGAAGATCGGCGCGGCGATCGCGATCACGCCGCTTTTGGTATAGCCGCTGGAAACGGCATAGCCGTCGGCCCGCGTCGCCGTCAGGATGTCTTCGGAAGCGAGCGGTTCACCGCTCTCTTTCAGCTTGCCGAGCGTCATCTCGTCGGCGAACGCGGTCAGTACGCGGCCTGAAGCCGAGCCTTCGAGCGACATCGTCGTGCCGATCTTCTGTTCGGCGCGCAGCACGCTCTCGGATTCGACACGCGATACGATGCAGGGAAGCCCGCGGTCGAGCACCGCCAATGAAGCCGTCTCCTTCACCCGCTGCACCAGCATCTCGATGATCGGCTGAACACGCGTGCCGAGATCGGCCTGCTCCAGGGCCGAGGCCGCGATACGGCAGGCGTGCATGGAGAGACGGTAGCGCATCTCCTTGTCCTGTTCGACCCATCCCGCCTCGATGAGCGTCAGCAGCCGTTGATAAGCGGTCGGCCGGGAGAGCTGCATGGCCGAGGCCACCTCCGGCAGCTTCATCCCCCGTGGGCTTGCCGCCAGCACGTCGAGCACCGCCATCGTCTTCAAAACGGTGGAGAGGGGGCGGACTCCGCTTTCCTCTTGTATTCTATTTGAATATGTCGTATCCATGTAGAATACATTCGCGAAGAAATTGACCGTTGTCAACCGAGTTGACGGCGATCGTGCGTCGTTCGAATGGTCGGGAGGGCAGTGCACCCTTGAAAGCGGGTAGCCGTGTTCGCGAGACTATTTCAAGGCCAGGAAGGCATGGGCGGAGCGATTAGTCCTCTAGCTTCCATCATGCCAGCAGGTTTTCGGCCGTCAGCGCGTCGGTTATCAGGCCATTGATCAAATGCCCCCTTAAGGCGCCATAAAGAGCCGCAAGCTTTCTCTCGCCCTTGGCGACACCGATGACCAGCGTCCTGTCGCATGAGGGTATGGGCGCGCTGGCGACCCGATCGTTTGTGATGCCTTTGATGAGCCTTCCGTCCTTGTCGAATGTCCAGCCGACGATCTCCCCGACGGCCCCGGCACTCTGCAGCAACGCCAGCTCATCCTTGGCGATGAAGCCATCTATGAAGAGCGCTGCTTGAGGCCCTACGTCACCGACGCCGACGAAGGCAACGTCGGCCCTGGCCGCAAGCCCCAGCGTCTGACGAATGCCCGGCTGGCTATGAAGCGTCGCCCGCTCCTGCTGGGACGAGGCGATGACGGGTACCGGCATCGGAAAACACTTGGCGGTGATGAGATCGGCCATCTTGAAGACGACGTTATAGAACCAGACGGAACCCTCGCGGGTGATATTGCCGGTCAGCGATACGATCTTGTGATGCGGGGCATCCAACGGCACCATCTCCTCAATGGCCGCCTTGAGCGTATGGCCGGTTCCGATCGCGATGACGAGAGGCTTTTCCGATGCCAGCCGGCGTTCGATCTCGGCTGCCGCCGCCTGTGCCAATCCCGCGGTTGCGGTCTGCACCTGGGGGTCGGACGGGATGACCTCCACGAACTTGAGCCCATATCTTGCACCAAGTCTGGCGCCCAGTTCCATGCAATCGCCGACAGCATGGTCGAGCCGGATCTTGATCAATCCCTGTGAAACGGCGCGGGATACAAGCCGCTGCGCCGTCTGACGCGAGACGCCCAGCTTATGAGCGATCTCGTCCTGGCTATTGCCGGCGATATAGTAGAGCCAGCCTGCCTTCGCCGTGAAGTCGAGACGGCTGCTATTAACATCCCTTTTGACGACCATGGTGATCCCTCCCCTCTTCATGCCGGCATCCAAGCCGGAGGCATGACCTCGATGCGCGACGTGCGCTGGATCGCGCGATACTGGTCAATTTCCAAACCCTCCGACCGAAGTCTGAACCGGTTGGCGCTTGTGGACGAATTCGCCGAGCAGCTTGTGCAGCTCAACGGCACCCAAAGCTACTGCCTGCGCCCCGGCCTCCAGCAGGAGTTTGCGCCTGCCTGGCCGAGGATCGCCAGGTGCGACAAAGCCGATCGCCCTTACGCCTGCCTTCCGCGCAGCCGCGATGCCGGCCGGACTATCATCGATGAGAAGGCTATTCGTGTCCGCAACGCCCATCTTCGAGAGGCACAGTTGAACGAGATCGGGCGCCGGCTTCGGGGCAGCCACCATTTCCGCGCTGTACACGTGAGGCGCGAAGTCGTCCCATATGTCTAGAAGTCCGAGGCTGGCCTTCAGCCGCGTCACGGAACTGTTTGAGGCGACGCATTTGGCGACATCGAGCGTCCGCAGTACCTCCGCCATGCCGGGCATGACCTTCAGTTCGCGTCTGAAGGCCGCGAATATCTCCGCATGCCATGTCGAAAAGACGGCTCCGATGTTCTCAAGACCCCGTGCTTCGAGGATTGCACGCATTTCGGGCTCGGACTTGCCGGTAAACTCGACGAGGACATCATAGGCCGTCATGGGCAGCCCGCCTCGCGTTACGGCCTGTGCCAGGGTGCGCGCCGCAAGCGGTTCGCTATCGATGAGAACACCGTCGCAGTCGAAAATAAGAAGATCAATGCTATTCATGAGCCCGTTGTTCACTTTGAAATCTCTATGGCGGAAATGCCGTCCTTGATCGTGAAAGTTGCGAAGACTTCGACCGTCGCCTCCGGATCGTTCTTGTCTGACACGGCGACGAATTCCACGATGCAGCGATCCTGCGTCAGCGTAGCGAGGGCATAGCCGTGGGCTCCGCCCCTGCCGAAGCGGAGACGCGGATTGGCGCTAAGCGCCTTGTCTAGGGCTGCCTGAGAAGGACCGTTCGAGGTGATGGAGCCGACGACGAATTCTGTCGCCAGCGGTTTTGCGGCCGGCATATCGAACGTCTCTGGGATCTGTGCGGCATAATAGGAGTGAAGGTCCCCGCCGAGCAGAACCACATTGCGCAAAGCAGCCTTGTCGATCATGGTCATCAATCGCCTGCGCGCAACCTGATAACCGTCCCACCCATCCAGAATATCCTTTTCGCGGCCGTATCCTCCTATCCGCTCGGAAAGCAGTGTCGGCTGGGCTAGCAGGGTCCACTTCGCATGCGCCTGGCTGAGCCGCTCCTCGAGCCATTTCTCCTGTTCGGATCCGAACATCGTCCGTTGGGATTGTGCAGCTTCGGCGAGATTAGCCGCGACATGGGAGCGATATTGGCGAGCGTCCAGAAGTAACAGGTCCAGCATCGATCCGAAGGCGAAATGATCGTGGATGCGCAGGTTCCGGAAATCCGGCGCGAGATGCGGTGGCACTGGCATATGCTCGTACCAAGCCTGATAGGCGGCCTGCCGCCGTGTCAGAAAATGTGGCTCGTTCGTAGCGGTGGGAGCCGACGTCGAATGATAGTTGTCGACCACTTCATGGTCATCCCAGATGACAAGCCAGGGAAAAGCCGCATGTGCGGCCTGGAGATCGGCATCCGATTTGTATGTCTTATAACGGGCTCGATACTCGTCCAGCGTCGTCGGGATACCCGCTTCGTGAGAGCGAACCTTGCCGCTTCTGGAGCCACCTTCGTAGATGTAGTCGCCCAGATGGAGCACGAAATCGATCTCACGAGCGGCCATGTCGCGGTAGGCTGCATAGAAACCTTGCTCGAAGTGCTGACAGGAGGCGAATGCGAAACGCACACGCGTCTCGGCATTGGCGGTCGGAGCGGTTTTCGTCCTTCCGATCCTGCTTGCCGCTCCATTACAGGAAAAGCCGTAGTAATAGGTGGTCGCCGGCGTGAGACGATCAATTTCCACGTGGACGGAGTGGCCGAAATCCGCCGATGCGACAGTGGTCCCGCGCTGCACCACGTCCGTCAGCGCCGCATCCCGTGCAAGGGTCCACTCCACCTCGCAAGGGGCGTATTCTTGCTGCTCTAAAGGAGTAAAGGAGAACGGGTCTGCCGGAGTTTCGGGAAAGACAAGTCGAGTCCACAGGACGATGCTTTCCGGGCGTGGGCAACCGGAGGCCACGCCCAGGGAAAATTCCGGCTGAACCTGCCTGGCGCCTTTTGCCGGAGAAAGCTTCAACACCGCAACTGACGCCAATCCCCCACCGAGCGCCGTGCGGCGGTTAATGGATGGCATCGAGCGCCTCCGCCCGAACCGACAATGACGCGGCCGGATCGTCGCTGGTGATCCAGCCGACACCGTGCGCAAGCCAGGTCTCGAGCCCCTCGCGGTCGTTCAACACCCAGGCGCACAAGCGCGTTCGGGGAATGATGGCGTTGATTTCCTCGAAGGCGGTCGCGAGCACTGTCTTCTCCACGGCGACGATCTCGACCAGCGCCGCCGCCCTTCTGACCGTTGCCTGGACGCCCAGGGCTTCCGCGGACCTCGCATTGATCGAGCATAGACGGCCGATATCCGGCGCCACGCGCCGGCACTCGGCAAGCACGTCGAAATTGAAACTGGTCAGCAGGCTTCGGCCGGTCAGGCCATGACGCCGGATTGCCTCTGCGGCAAGAGCCTCCAGCCCCGGATAGGGAACGCTGTGCGCGTCCGCCTTCAGTTCCACATGCAGGTCGACGGGATGCGAGGATGCGAAGAGCGCCAGCACTTCGTCCAGTGTCGGGATGCCCTCAGGCGAACCCTTGAGGCGGATGGCCGACCGATCCTTCGGAGACAGTGCCCTGACGGAGCCCGTTGCTTCGGTTGTCCGGTCGAGCGTCGCATCGTGGATTACGACCAGCTCGCCCGCATCGGTGAGATGCACGTCGAACTCGATCGCATCGACGCCCAGTTCAAGCGTCCGACGGAAGCCCTCCATGGAATTCTCGGGCCAGAGGTTTCTGGCGCCACGATGTCCTACGATTTTCGTCATTTCATACCTGCATGTCTTGGGTGGAATTATTTGCCAGCGTCGACCAGTCCCTTGGCGAACCAGCGTTGTAGGAAGAGAATGACCAGCGTCGGCGGCAGCATGACCAGCAGGGAAGCGGCCATCGCCACTTCCCAACCGCCTTCGGAATCGCCGACGGGAACAAAGTTCTTGAGCGCTACGATGACCGTTCCCATTTCCTTTTCCGTTGTGAACAGCAGCGGCCAGAGGTACTGGTTCCAGCCGCCGATGAAGAGGATGATGGCGAGCGCGGCCATGTTCGGCACGGAAAGCGGCAACAGGATCGTGAACAGGAATTTGAGCGGGCCGGTATTGTCCAGCTTGGCTGCTTCGCAAAGTTCGTCCGGCACGGTCAGAAAGAACTGGCGGAACAGGAAGACGGCCGTCGCCGATGCAATGATCGGAAAGATCAGGCCGGAATAGGTGTTCACGAGGCTCCAGTTCATGGTCGCGTCGATGCTGATCCCAGCCAGCCATTGAAGGACCGGACCTATGCCGACCGCATTGAGCAGCCAGCGAAGCGGCCCGGCCGCATCCGCCACCGCCTCGTAGGTTGGAATGATACGCACTTCGACCGGCAGCATCAGGGAAATGAAGATCAGCCAGAAGGCGGTCATCCGGAAGGGAAAACGGAAATAGGTGATCGCGAAGGCCGCGATGATCGAAATGGAGATTTTTCCGAAGACGATGCCCAGGGTGACGAAGAGCGAATTCAGGAAGACCCTGGTGAAATCGCCCTTCTCCCACGCGATGGACAGGTTCTCGGTAAAATGATCGCCTGGCAGTAATGGAAACGGAACCTGATGCATTTCGGCGGGCGTCAGCGAGCCGGCGACGAAGGTGAAGTAGAGCGGCAGGCCCACCATCAGCGCTCCGAGGATGAGTATCAGATGGCAGATGACGGAAAGCAGCGGATTTCGCTCGACCATGCTCAGACCTCGTAGTTGACCTTGCGCTCGATTGCCCGGAACTGCAGGACGGTGAAGAGGATGGCGAGCACCATGAGAACGATGGATTGGGCCGCCGACGAGCCGAGGTTCAGGTTGACGAAGCCATCCTGGTAAACCTTGTAGACGAGCGTGGTGGTCGATCCGGCAGGGCCTCCGCGTGTGACCGAGTCGATGATGCCGAAGGTCTCGAACAACCCATAAACGAAGTTCATGATGAAGAGATAGAAGACCGTCGGCATGATCAGCGGTACCGAAACGGTGGCGAAACGCCGCCATGGTCTGGCGCCATCGATGGCGGCGGCCTCCCGCAAGGATTGCGGAACTGCCAGCATGGCCGCGGTCAGGAAGATGTAGTCGTAGCAGACGTGCTTCCATACCGAGGCCAGCGTGATGAGAATGACGGCATCCGTCGTCCTGAGGTTCGGATCCCAGGGATAGCCCATGCTCTGCAGCCAGGTCGCGATCGGGCCGACGGACGGATTGAACAGGAATGCCCAAATGGTGCCGGATACGACCGGCGCGATGGCATAGGGCAGCAGAATGACGGTACGATAGCCGTAGCGGCCGCGAATGACATGGTCGGTCGCGAAAGCGAGCGCGCCGGCGATCACCAACGTCAGGACGTTCTGTGCGAGCGTGAACCAGAATGTCAGCCAGGCGCTGTAACGATAGGTTTCGCTTGTGAAAAGCTCGATGAAGTTCTGCATGCCGACGAACATCGCCTTGCCGCCAAACGGATCGATCTGCACGAAAGCGAGCGAGAGCGCCTTCCAGGAGGGCACGAAGAAGAAGAACAGCAGAATGATGAGCTGAGGCGAAATCAGCGCTGCGGCCAGCCCCGCTCCTCGAAAGTGAGCGCGCTTCAGGCCGCTTTCGCTGGGCGCCAGCCATTTGCGGACGGCACCCCGCCGAGCGGGAAAGGAGGAGCGGGACCGCCCCTCCTCCACCATGCCTAGATCAGTTGCCGCCATTGAGAGCCTCGTATTGGCGGAGAACCTGGTTGCCGCGCGCGACGGCGGAGTCGAGGGCTTCCTGGGGCGTCTTCTTGCCGGTCCACACCGCCTGCAGTTCCTCGACCAGAATGGCCGAGCTCTGGTTGCTGTTGCCGAAGCGGAAGCCGCGGGAATTGACCGTGGGCTCGCCACGGGTGAGCTGAAGGATGGCGATTTCACGGGTCGGATGCTTCTCGAAGAAGCCATCCGATTTCATCTTTTCGTAAGCAGCGTTCGTCACCGGCACATAGCCCGTCCACTCGGCCCAATAGGCCTGCGTCTCCGGCTTGGCGACATGGTTGAGGAAGGCTGCTGCCGCCGCGCTTTCGGCTTCGGACTTGCCCTTGAGCACCCAGAGCGCTGCCCCGCCGATATTGCTATTGCGCGGCGAGACGTCGGTCTCATGCGGCATGTAGGTCGCCGACCAGTCGAACTTTGCATTGGTCTCCACCTCGGCATGGGCCGCTGTGGAGGTCACGATCGTCGAGCAGGTGCCGGAGGTATAGAGCTGCTTCGGCGAAAGACCCTGCCCGGCAAGCTGGATGATGCCGTCGTCGATCCAGCGCTTCAGCCGTTCGACCTGCTTTACCACAGGCGTCTTGTTGTAGACGTATTCGGTGTCGAGCCCTTCGAAGCCGTTGCCCTTGGTGCCGAACGGATAGTCGTTAATCGATGCATAGCCCTCGATCAGGCTCCAGTAGAAATCGCTGTCCAGCACCATGCCGCATTTGGCGACACCCTGATCCTTGATGGCATAGAGTTGCTTTTCGACCTCGTCCCAAGTTTCGCCGGGAGCATCGAAGCCGGCCGCCTTGAAGTGATCCGCATTGTACCAGAAGATCGCCGTCGAGGAGTTGAACGGCATGGCCGCGGGCCTGTCGCCTTCAAGATAATAATCAGCGACAGGTTTGACGAAATTGTCCCAATCGATCGAATAGTCGTATTTCGTCATCAATTCGCTGACGGGGACGATAGCGTTGGAATCGATCATCGTGAGGAAGGTGCGTTCGCTCGATTGTATGATCGTCGGATGTTTCCCGACGCGATATGCGGCGATCATGGCCGCGAAGGTTTCCTCGTAATTGCCCTTTCGAATGCCGACCACCTCATAATCGTCCTGACTTTTGTTGAAGTCGGCGATGATCTTTTGGATACCCTCCTCGATGCGGCCGCCATTGGCATACCACCACTCGATGGAGGTCTTGGCCTGCGCCCATGCCGGCATGGCCATGACGGCAAACATGGAAACGGCAGCTAACGTGCTTTTACGGAAACGGATCATCTGAACAAATCCTCTGACACTGTGGGAAGGCCGCTGGAAACAACAGGCGTCGCAAGCCTGCGCCTGTCCCCGTTCTAAGGAGAGCTCATAACCGCCATGTGACATTTACCTCCAAGCGTGAGCATATGCTCACGCGGGCCAGTCCGGCACCAGCGCGGCTTTGCCGCCGCTCGGCCATTGACGGGCGCTGCCCATGACATAGGTATGAGCGCTGAACTGAAACGTGGCGATACATCTTGTGCGGCTAGACAGACTACTTGCGTACTGGCGCTCCCAGTCACTGGCTAGGCAGTTCCTGTTCACCGGCGGACTGGTAGCCGTTGCGGCGATGCTGCTGATCGGCGCATTCGTTTCGGATCTGATCGAGCAGGCGGTAACCCGGAATTCGGCGGCGTCGACAGCGCTCTACGTCGACAGCGTGATAGCGCCCATCCTTCCGGACATGACGACCACCGAGACGCTGGATGAATCGGTAGCGCGGGCGCTGGACGAGACGTTGACGCAAGGCACGCTGGGAACACGCCTTTTATCGTTCAAGCTCTGGCGGAAAGACGGGACGATACTCTATTCGAAAGACAAAAGCCTGACGGGGAAGCGTTTCGAGCCGGGTGAAGACCTGCGCACGGCTCTTTCGGGACAAATGGTCGCCGAATTCGATCAGATCGACAATACCGCCGACATTCCCGAGCAGGCGAGAGACCTGCCGCTCCTGGCAATCTACAATCCCGTGCTCCAGCCCTGGTCGGGCGAAGTGGTCGCCGTCATAGAATTCTACGAAGTCGCGAACGACTTCGAGCGGAGCCTGCGAAACGCCAGGCTGCATAGCTGGCTTGCCGTGGCAGCGGCGACTTTCGCATTTTTCCTCGCCCTTTCCTTCATCGTTCTTGGCGGTAGCCGCACGATCGAAAAGCAGCGGCACATGCTGAACGATCGCGTCAACGAGCTTTCCGCTCTCTTGGCCCAGAACCAGGCGCTCAATACCCGGGTGCAAAGGGCGTCCCAGCGGACCGCGGCATTGAACGAACGTTTTCTACGCCGGGTCGGCGCCGACCTCCATGATGGCCCGGCCCAGCTGGTGGCTTACGCCTCCCTGCGGCTGGATAGCGAGGCGGTGCTGGATCCGCAGACGCCCGTCGATAGACGTGAGCGCGAGATTGCCTCGATCAAGGGCAGCCTGAACGAGGCGATGCGGGAAATCCGCAACATCTGCGCCGGGCTTATCCTGCCGGACATCGAATCGACAGGATTGGCCAAGATGCTGGAGAGAGTCGTTCAGGCGCATCGCGACCGAACCGGGACCGAGGTGCAACTGTCTCTCACCGATCTGCCGCAGGATATCTCCCACGCAGCCAAGATCTGTATCTATCGCTTTGTGCAGGAAGCGCTCAACAATGGTTGGCGCCATGCAGGCGGCATCGGTCAACGGGTGGTGCAACGTTTGGAGGACAATTGCGTTGTTGTCGAAGTCATCGACACCGGGCCGGGCTTCGATCCCGCTCAGGTCAAACCGGCGAGCCTGGGTCTTGCCGGTTTGCGTGAACGCGTCGAAAGTCTTGGTGGCCGATTCGAGATCAACTCATCGAAACGCGGAACGACGGTGACGATGTCCTTGAATATCTGTGAAACGGAGCAAGCATGACGAGAAACCTGCGTATAGCTGTCGTCGACGATCACCCGCTGTTCAGGGAAGGTGTTTCGCGCAGCTTGTCGGAACTCGGGTTCGAGATCGTTGCGGAAGGCAGCACGGGCGACGACGCGGTGGTGATCGCCGTCACGCAACGGCCTGATATCCTGCTCATGGATATTTCAATGCCGGGAGGCGGGCTGGATGCCCTCGCCCCGATCCTCGACGAATGCCCCGATCAGAAAATCGTCATGCTGACGGTATCGGAGACCGGCGAGGATATCCGGCGCGCCCTGCAGAGCGGCGCCAAGGGCTATGTGCCGAAGGGCGTCGGCTCAAGGGATCTGGCCGATGTCCTGCGTTCGATCGCCGGCGGAGAAAGCTATGTTTCGCCAAGCCTTTCGGCCAAGATCCTGGCGGATACCGGCACAGCCTCGAACGAGAGCAGCCAGGCCGAGCAATTGGAAGAACTGACATCGCGCGAGCGGGAGGTCCTGGATCTCGTCGCGATCGGTTTGAGCAACAAACAAATCGCACGCCAGCTCGATCTCCATGAGAAAACCGTTAAGCATCACATGACGCGTATCTTCGCGAAACTGCAGGTCAGCAACCGGACGACCGCTGCGATCATATGGAGGGAAGCGGCCCAGAGCAGGACTTCCGGCAATCTCGAGCCGGCTTCTTTGATGGCTTCGGCGGCAGTGCCCTCACCTTTTCTGCAGGGATCTTAGCCGGTCCTTGTCTGCTGTGGTGGCCGCACGGTTGATGATCGTGCGGCCGCGACGATCCCGCATGATGTAGCGCCCGCCTCGTGTCTCTTCCGCGATGCCGCTGCGATGTTTCACTTCGATCTGTGAATCGTCGGCCGTCTTTGCGTTCGCTTTCGCTTCGCGTTTCCGGCTCTTCTCCCCGGACCGCCTGGAGCGTCGACCATCCTCGCGACCGGAGCTTCTTTCTCGTCCGCCTTTTCCCTCGCTATTTCCCTTGCCTTCGCCTCGGCTGTCTCCTTGGCCCTCTCCCCTGCCTTCGCCTCGGCCTTGTCCTCCTCCTCCCTCGCCCCCGCTTCCTCCGTCTCCGTTCTTGGCAAGGGCTTTTTGCTCTCGCAGGAAAGAAGTCGGATCGCCGGAAAGCCGGTAAGGCGAGGCGGCACAGACAAGCGCCGAGGACAGGAGACCGAGACTGGAGAGAAATTTTCTGCGCGAGAACATGACGGCTTCCCTGTCATCGACAGCAATGGTGCTCAGCTTCTTCAATGTGGCGGCCGAAGGTGAAAGCCGCCAGTATTCTGCGGAAGAGTAAAAGACTCGCCGGCTGACCGACCGGCGAGCAAACGACCTGCGCAGGGAGGGACACGGCCGGCGCAGGTTTGCAGGATTCACGAAAATCGAGCGACCGCAAAATATTGTTTTCTGTCATCCCGTCCCTGCCGGCCATGCGAAGCCCAAGTCGCGAAAATATGAGCTCGTGGCTCCTACGTACCTTAAGTCTGGAACGGCCCAACCAGGCGACTGTTCCCGCATCCGCCGTCCATCGGACCTTTGCATTGCGCCTTTACGACCAAGGTCTTAGGACAGGATTTCATCGCCTGTGGAACAGGTGCCGTCACGAGAGCTATCCCGGATAACTGTCGCAAAACCGCAATACGACCTCTCTAGGTTTAGAACGGCTCCAAACTGGTAGTCTTCCCTTAAATCCCGGAGATAGGCGATGACCGAACATCTTTCTCAAAAGGTATTCCCGACCACCCAACTAGAAGATGCCGATGGCGACGGTCATAATCCGAGCATCAACCCGACCATGGGGGAAATCATCAGCAAGCGCTTCTCGCGCCGCAACTTTCTCCAGGGCTCGCTTGCCGTCTCCGCGATCGCGGCGACCGTGAGCCCTGTTGCGCTGATGACGGCGGAACAGGCGCGCGCGGCCGGCGGATCGGCCTTCTCCTTCCCGGAAGTCGAAGCCGGTGTGGACGCCAGTCATCATGTCGCCGAAGGCTATGATGCGGATGTCCTGCTGCGTTGGGGCGATGCGCTCTTCCCCGATTCCCCCGCCTTCGACGCGAAATCCCAGACGGCGGAGGCGCAGGCCCGCCAATTCGGCTACAACAACGATTACGTCGGCTATATTCCATTGGAAGGTTCGGCCGAGCACGGACTGCTTGTCGTCAATCACGAATACACCAATCCGCACCTGATGTTCCCTGGCCTCGTCAAGGTCGTCGACGGCAAGATCGAGCAGGGCAAGCTCTCGAAGGAACAGGTTGACATCGAAATGGCGGCCCATGGCGGCACGATCGTCGAAATCCGCAAAGTGGACGGCAAGTGGCAGGTCGTTCCGGAAGGCAAGTTCAACCGCCGTATCACCGCGACGACGGAGATGGCGCTGAGCGGGCCGGTCGCCGGTCATGACCGTGTGAAGACGTCCGCCGATGCGAGCGGCACCAAAGTCATCGGCACGCTCAACAACTGTGCGGGCGGGGTGACCCCTTGGGGCACCTACATCATGGCGGAGGAGAATTTCCACGGCTACTTCTCCGGCGAGCTCCCCGCCGATCATGCCGAAGCTGCGAACTACAAGCGCTACGGCGTTCCGGAAGGTGGCTACGACTGGGCGGACTATTACGACCGCTTCGACCTTTCCAAGGAGCCGAACGAGCCCAATCGTTTTGGCTGGATCGTCGAGGTGGATGTCATGGACCCGACTTCGACCCCGAAGAAGCGCACCGCGCTCGGCCGCACCAAGCATGAGGGTGCGGAATCCATCGTGGCTGAAAACGGCAAGGTCGTCTTCTACCTGGGAGACGACGAGCGCTTCGACTATGTCTACAAGTTCGTCACCGAAGGCATCTACAATCCTGACGATCGCGCGGCGAACATGGACCTGCTGGATACCGGCACGCTTTATGTCGCGAAGTTCAATGAGGATGGCACCATGCAATGGTTGCCGGTAGTGCATGGCGAAGGCCCGCTGACGGCCGAGAACGGCTTTGCCAGCCAGGCTGACGTGCTGATCGAGACCCGCCGCGCCGGCGATCTTCTCGGCGCCACCAAGATGGACCGTCCGGAAGACGTCCAGCCGAACGGCGTCAACGGTAAGGTCTACGTCATGTTGACCAACAATACCAAACGCAAGGCCGACCAGGTGGATGCCGCCAATCCGCGGGCGGAGAATGCTTTCGGGCATATCATCGAGATTGCAGAGGACGGCGGCGACTTCACCGCGACCTCCGGCAAGTGGGAAGTGCTCCTGAAATGCGGCGATCCTGCCGTGGCCGAGGTCGGCGCGACTTTCTCGACCGAAACGACCAAGAACGGCTGGTTCGGCATGCCTGACAACTGTGCGGTCGATTCGGCCGGACGGCTTTGGGTTTCGACCGACGGCAACAACAACAAGGCGACCGGCCGCACCGATGGCCTGTGGGCGGTCGATACCGATGGAGAGGCTCGCGCGACCTCGAAGCTGTTCTTCCGTGTGCCGGTGGGCGCCGAACTCTGTGGTCCGCTCTTCACGCCCGATGATGAGACGGCCTTCGTTGCCGTCCAGCATCCCGGCGATGGCGGCGAGGACTGGGATGGCCATGGCCGCCCGTCCTATTATGAAGACCTTTCCACCCGCTGGCCCGATTTCAAGGACGACATGCCGGTGCGGCCATCCGTTCTCGCCATCACCAAGATCGGCGGCGGCAAGATCGCCGTCTGACACTCGGCGCCGAGGCGGGGTGCCTGTTCGCCCTGCCTCCTCGACCCGACCCTTGGCTACTGCGCCAAGGCCACCAGCCGTCCGCTCGACGGCTGGTGGATAATATCCATGCGTACGTCGTAGATGCGTGCCAGTTCCTCGGGCGTCATCACCTCGTCCGGACGACCATTGGCAATGAGCCGGCCGGAGTGGAGTGCGATGATCTGATCGCAGAAGCGGGCCGCCATGTTCACATCGTGGAGCACCGTGATGATCGTGATGCCTTTTTCCCGGCAAAGATCATGGGTGAGCTGAAGCACTTCGAGTTGATGGCCGATGTCCAGCGCCGAGATCGGCTCATCGAGCAGGAGGCATGTGGCATCTTGCGCCACCAGCATGGCAAGCCAGACCCGCTGGCGCTCGCCGCCCGAGAGACTGTCCACCATGCGGTCGGCGAAGGGGCCGATGCCGGTCAGTTCGATCGCTTCCTCGACCTTTGCGTGGTCGGCCGCGGTGAACCGGCCAAGCGCGCCATGCCAGGGATAGCGCCCTAGCGCCACCAGTTCCTTCACCAGCATTCCCGGTGCCGCGGGCGTCCGCTGCGGCAAATAGGCCAGCCGCCGCGCAAAGGCGCGTGCCGGCCAGGTTTCCAGGGCCCGCCCCTCGAACAGGATCTTGCCGGATGCTGGCTCCTGCTGGCGACCGATCAGCTTCAGCAGCGTCGATTTGCCCGAGCCATTATGTCCGATCAGGGCAATGGACCTGCCCGCCGGCAGATCGAGGCTGAGCGGATGCAGAAGCACCCGTCCCTCGATCGCGAAACTCACCTCTTTCAGGGAAAGCAGTGGAGAATTCTGCACCGCAAGATGCCGTTCGTTCAAATGCAGTGTCATTGGAGCACTATCCGCCCGGATCGGTTTTCAATATGGAGAAATCGGCTCACCTTTCGCCAATTTCACCCGCATGGTCAACCGGCCTTCCATATTGCCCGCCTCGAGATTCAGCATGCTAAGCCGTTTCTTCACCTATTACCGGCCCTATCGCGGCCTTTTCATCCTCGATTTTACCTGCGCGATCCTCTCGGGCATCCTGGAGCTCGCCTTTCCGATGGCGGTGAAACTGTTCGTCGACCGGCTGCTCTTCAGCCAGGAATGGCTGCTGATCCTGCTCGCTTCGGCGGCATTGCTCGTCGTCTATGCGGTCAATACCGGTCTCATGGTCGTCGTCACCTACTGGGGCCACATGCTCGGCATCAACATCGAGACGGACATGCGCCGCGCCGCCTTCGATCACCTGCAGAAGCTTTCCTTCAGCTACTACGACAACCAGAAGACTGGTCATCTCGTCGGCCGGCTGACCAAGGATCTCGAGGAGATCGGCGAGGTCGCCCATCACGGGCCGGAAGACCTCTTCATTGCGGTTATGACCTTCGCGGGTGCGCTGGCGCTGATGTTCTCCGTCAACTGGCAGCTCGCGCTGCTCACCGCTGTCATCGTGCCGCTGACCGCCTGGGTGACGAGCCGCTACGGCAGCCGCATGACCCGCAACTTCCGCAGGCTCTTCGACCGGGTCGGCGCTTTCAATACGCGCATCGAGGAAAATGTCGGCGGCATCCGCGTCGTGCAGGCCTTCGCCAACGAGCAACACGAGCGAAGGCTGTTCGAAGAGGACAACCAGAACTATCGCCGCGTGAAGCTCGAAGCCTACAAGATCATGGCCGCGAGCACATCTCTGAGCTATATGAGCATGCGCCTGACGCAGATGATCGTGATGATCGGCGGCGCCTATTTCGTGCTCGCCGGCGAACTCACGACCGGCGGCTTCATCAGTTTCCTGCTGCTGGTCGGCGTCTTCTTCCGTCCCATCGAAAAGATCAATTCGGTGATCGAGACCTATCCGAAGGGGATCGCCGGCTTCCGCCGTTTTACCGAGCTTATCGATACGCAACCGGATATCGCCGACGCACCGGACGCGATAGACGTCGATCATCTGAAGGGCGAGATCGTCTACGAAAACGTTTCCTTCGGATACACGCCTCAAAACCCGGTCCTGCGGGACATCGACCTCAATATCCGCGCCGGCGAGACAGTCGCCTTTGTCGGTCCGTCGGGCGCGGGCAAGACGACCATCTGTTCGCTGCTGCCTCGCTTTTACGAGATCCTTGACGGTAGCATCACGATCGACGGGATCGATATCCGCAGGATGACGCAGCGATCGCTTCGTCAGCAGATCGGGATCGTGCAGCAGGACGTCTTCCTCTTCGCAGGCACGATCCGCGAGAACATCGCTTACGGCCGACTTGAAGCGAGCGAGGCCGATATCCTCGAAGCCGCCCGCCGGGCCCACCTGGAAGACATGCTTGCAGCTCTTCCCGAGGGGCTCGATACGATCATCGGCGAACGCGGCGTAAAGCTTTCCGGTGGTCAAAAACAACGCGTGGCGATTGCCCGTATGTTTTTGAAGAATCCGCCGATCCTCATTCTGGACGAAGCCACTTCCGCGCTCGACACCGAAACCGAACGCGCGATCCAGCGGTCGCTGGCGGAGCTCGCCGAGGGACGCACCACGCTTATCATCGCGCATCGTCTCGCCACCATCCAGGGCGCCGACCGGATCGTCGTCATCGATGGAAACGGCATCGTCGAACAGGGTACCCATCAGGACCTGGTTGCTCGGGATGGCGGCGCCTATAACCGGCTTCACGCCGCCCAGCTCGGGGCATCCGGCAGGATGCAAGGGCCGGCGTTGATAGCACCTCCAAAACTTGATAGGTAGAGGCTAGTT
This sequence comes from Rhizobium sp. LC145, assembly GCF_001005825.1. GTDB lineage: Bacteria > Pseudomonadota > Alphaproteobacteria > Rhizobiales > Rhizobiaceae > Neorhizobium. The sequence continues at coordinate 483,875 of NZ_LBHV01000002.1, read as the reverse complement.
TTAGCTGATCGCTGCAGAGACACCGGCATGACTTTCCAGCCGAAGATGCGCAACAAGATCGAGGGTTTTTCGGTGATCGGCGGATTGCGGCGTCGTCACTGGAACGGCATTACTGCCGATCTTTGGGACGTGGAGTGCGCGTCCTATGCGGGCGGATACTATGTGGCGCGTGATCCCCGGCTGTTCATCCTGCTCGATCACCGCGGAAAGGGCCGTCCATCCGTCAAGCTCTCTCCGACCGCGCGCGGCGCCCCGCAGGATAGCCGCGAAAGCGCTATTTCGTATGTTCCTGCCGATATGGATCTCTGGGTCGATATCACGGATGTCCAGTATATCCGACATCTCGACCTGCATTTCGATGCCGAAACCATCAGCCGGCGCCTGATGGAAGAGATTGATCCGGCGCGCCTTAAAGATCCGCAATTGCTCTTTCACGATCCGCGCGTGGTGGCGCTTGCCGAACTGATAGCCGCGGAGGTGGCCAATCCCAAACCGCTTCACGACCTTTACGGAGACGGGCTTTCGCTCTCCCTCATCATCGATGTTCTGAAACTCACGAAAACCGCGCCCCGCCGGCGTGGCGCACTTACGTCCTGGCAGCTTCGGAAGGTAACCGATTTCATCGAGGCCAACTGCCTGCGCAATATCCGTCTTGATGAAGTGGCCAGCCTCGCCGGTCTGTCGCCTTCCCATTTCAGCCATTCCTTCAAGGCTTCAACCGGCATGGCGCCGCATCAGTGGCAGATGAATGCCCGCCTCGCGCGCGCCAAGCAGTTGCTGGCCGCGGAAGACCAGCCTCTGACCAATATCGCCGTCGAAACCGGCTTTTCCGATCAGGCGCACTTTACGCGGGTATTCCGCAAGCATGTGGGAACAACGCCCGCCCGCTGGCAAAAGGCCCGGCGAGCTTAGGAACATCACGAAGTTCTGCTCGACAAAGTAAAATTTGCCCAAGAACATTCAATTGCCGTGGAACCAGGCAAGCCCCGCAAGTAAATCTGAGTTAATGGCTCATCTTATTGCGTTGCCGCATATGGCTAACTGGGGGCAAGACGATGCAAAGGGCTGCGGTTTTCAAGGTAAGAGCGGGTTTGATGGCCGGCACGGCAGCGATCGGCCTTGCGGCGGCCTGGCCCGCTTTCGCGCAGCAGGAGACGGTGCTCGAGCAGATCACCATCCGTGCCGATGCGGCGTCCGATGCTACAGGGCCAGTTCAGGGCTACGTGGCCAAGAGTTCTACCGCGGGTTCCAAGACCGGAACGCCGCTCAACGAGATTCCCCAGGCCGTTTCCGTCGTCGGAAAGCAGGAGATGGACGACCGCGGCGTGGTCAACAAGGTCGATGAGGCGCTGCGCTATACGCCGGGCGTCGTCGCCGCGCCTTACGGAACAGATCCGGATACCGATTGGTTCTATATCCGCGGTTTCGAGGCCACACAGACCGGCGTCTTCATGGATGGCCTGCATCTGTTCAGCTATGGCTTCGGCGGGTTCCAGATCGATCCCTTCATGCTCGAACGGGTCGAGGTTCTGAAAGGGCCGGCCTCCGTCCTCTATGGCGGTTCCAATCCCGGCGGCATCGTCAACATGGTGCGCAAGCGGCCGACCGACGAGCCGTATTACTATACCGAGACGGGCATCAACAGTAACGGAAACGCTTTCGGCGGCTTCGATATCTCCGACAAGGTCGGGTCGAGCGATACCATGACCTATCGCCTGACGGGCAAGATCGCCGGCGGCGACAACTACTCCGACTACAGTCACGATCTGCGCGGCTTCATCATGCCGCAGCTGACGATTTCGCCCGACGATGCGACGAAATTCACGATCTGGGGCTATGCCGGTGCGCTCGATCAGGTGCATGTCGGAAACGGCTTCCTTCCCTATGTCGGCACGGTCGTCGATGCGCCTTTCGGCAGAATTCCCCGCGACTTCTTCCCCGGCGAGCCGGATCTCGACAAGGGACGGTATGATCAGCAGATGATCGGCTACGACCTGGAGCACGAATTCGACGGAGGCTGGAAGGTCTCGTCGAACTTCCGCTACGGTCATCTCGATAAATATGAATTCGGCCCTTATCCCTATCTCTATGCTACGCCGACAGCGCTCAATCGCATCGGCTTCGAGGGAGATACGACCGCCGACAGCCTCGCCTGGGACAACCGCATCGAGAACGAGTTCGAACTGGGCGGCGCGACGCATAAAGTGATGGCCGGTATCGACTATCGCTACTACCGCATCGACAACGTCCAGAACTCTGTTTTCGGCGCTGGCTTTCCGCCCTCGCCCTTCCCCGGCACGATCGACGTCTTGAACCCAAATTATGGGCAGACACAGCCACCGCTGAGCCCGCTTTACGATGAAGTCCTGACGATGAACCAGGTAGGGTTCTACGTTCAGGATCAAATCCGTTTCGGCGAGAACTGGCTTCTCACCCTTAACGGCCGCTATGACTATGTCCATAGCAATTTCGACAACCAGCTCACACCGGCCAGCAGTTATAAAAGCTCCGACAACGCCTGGAGCGGCCGTGCAGGGCTTGCCTACGAGTTCGACAACGGTCTGACGCCCTATGTGAGCGCCGCTACTTTCTTCAATCCTCTCGTCGGAACCGGGGCTTCCGGTCCTCTCGTTCCCGAGGAAGGAGAGCAGTTCGAGGCGGGCATCAAATATGATCCGACTTTCTTCGACGGCTCTCTGACCGCATCCGTCTTCCACATCAACAAGCAGAACTACGTCGTTTCCCTGCCGACGCCCCCGTTCACGCGCTCGCAGATCGGCGAGGTGGAATCGAAAGGCATAGAGCTCGAGGCCAAGATAAACCTCAATGAAAATTGGCGGCTGCTCGGCTCCTTTACCTATACGGACGTCGAAGTCACCGATAACCCGCTAAACCCTGCCCTGGTCGGCAAGACGCCCTACATCGTGCCGGACGTGACCGCCTCGCTGTGGCTCGACTATACGGTGACGACCGGTGCGCTCGAGGGCTTAAGCCTCGGCGCCGGCCTGCGATACAAGGGAGAATCCTGGGCCGATGAGGCCAACACGCTCAAGGTTCCGGATGCGACGGTGGTTGATGCGGCCATTCGCTACAAGAAGAACGATTGGACCGCTTCGCTGAACGTCGCGAACCTGTTCGACAAGGAATATGTCGAGAGCTGCGGCGGCATTGGCGCCTGCGGCTATGGCGATGCCCGCACCTTCACCTTCAAGCTCAGCAAAGTCTGGTAAGTTGACTCCAGAGGTGTGGTTTTGCAGGAAGGCCCGTAAACGGGCCTTCTTCTGCGACTGGAGAACCATTTGAGCAAACCATTTTCGCTGACGCGCAGGGCCATGCTGGCCGGGGCCGCCGCCTTGCTGGCGACCGCCGGACGGTCGCGCGCAGGGCAATCCGGCCCACGGGTGGCAACCCTCGACTGGGCGTTGATCGAGACGCTGCTTGCGATCGGCGCGAACGTGGTGGCGGGAACCGAGCTGCGGCAATTCCGGCAGGTGGCGGTGGCACCCGAAGTTCCGGGAACCGTGGCCGATCTCGGCTTGCGCGGTACGCCGAACTTCGAAGTTTTGCGCTTCGCCAGGCCGGACCTGATCTTCAATTCGAACTTCTATGCCTGGGCCGATCCCTTGATGAGCAGGATTGCTCCGGTCGAAAGCCATTCGGTCTATGTGCCGGGCCAGAGTCCCTATCAGCTTGCCGAAAAGGCGACGCTCGCGATCGGCGAGCGGTTGCAGCTGGCCTCCGCCCGCAGCCTGGTCGACGAGCTTTCGGAACGGCTCGACCGCTATAGAAGGGAGCTCGCCGACGGCAACGACCGGCCGATCCTGCCGATCAATCTCGGCGATGCGCGCCACTACCGTGTTTTCGGCTCGGACAGCATGTTCGGCGAAGTTCTGGCGCGTCTCGGTTTGTCCAACGCCTGGACGGGGACGACCAGTTATTCAGCCATGGCTCCGGTGGGGATAGAAACGCTCGCCACCATGCCGGATGCCTGGATCGTGCTGATCCCGCCGCATCCCGAGGATGCGTTCCGGGCATTGACGGAAGGCGCCTTCTGGAAAGCGCTGCCGGCGGTGCGCGAGGGCCGGGTTCTCACCATCGGTTCGGTCAATCCGTATGGGGCCCTGCCCGCGGCCGGCCGATTTGCCGATTTCTTGGCGGAGGGACTTTCCAGTGCCCGAAACCGTTAGCCTTTCAGCGGGAAACCGTGGGTCCCGGACGGGGGTTGTTCCCATCGTCGTCCTCGGCCTTGCCTGCGTGCTCAGTTTCGCGCTGCTGCTTGTTTATCGCCCCGGCGTACCGGGAGACCCAGCCACCGCTGCGGCCCTCGACGATCTCCTGTTCTGGAACAGCCTTTTGCCACGTGCCGCGATCGCGCTCATTTCCGGTGCGGCCCTCGGTCTTGCCGGCGCGCTCCTGCAAAGGGTATTGCGCAATCCGATCGCCGACGCCTCGACGCTCGGCATCGCTTCCGGAGCGGAACTGGCGCTTACCCTCGGATTGAGCTTCTCGCCCCTGCTCATCGGCGCGTCACGCGAACTTCTCGCGTTCGGCGGCGGGCTCGCTGCTCTCCTTGTCGTTCTCGTGCTGAGCTGGCGGCGCGGGCTCGATCCGGTAACGGTGGCGCTCTCCGGCATGATCGTAAGCCTGATTGCAGGCTCGCTCAGCGTGACGACCATTCTGGCGCGCGGCGAATATGCGATGTCGATCCATATATGGGGCGCGGGCTCGCTCAGCCAACAGGATTGGAGCGGCGTGCTGTCACTGGCGCCGCGGCTGGTACTCGGTTTTGCCGCAGCACTTTTCCTCAGCCGGCCGCTGACGGTCCTGGCACTCGACGATGCAAGCGCAAAAAGCCTTGGCGTGGCGCTGCAAACGGTGCGCTTCGCGATCCTTCTGCTTGCCGTCTGGCTGTCGGCCTCCGTCACGGCAACGGTCGGCATTATCGGCTTTCTCGGCCTGGCTGCCCCGACCTTTGCTAGGCTTTGCGGCGCCCGCACCACAAGCCAGGTCATGCTGGCAGCACCGCTTGCGGGAGGCGCGATCCTCTTGCTGGCCGATTGCCTCACGCAATTGCTCGGCTCCGGCTTTTCCGATTTCGTGCCGGCGGGAGTCGCCACCGCGCTTCTCGGCGGTCCCTTGCTGCTCTTCCTGCTGCCACGCGTCCATGGCTTTTCTGCCGTCACGGTGGAAGCCGGCGCGGGCATCCGCCGCCTCGGCGAACCAGGAAGAATGCTGATCCTGCTTGCCTTCCTGCTTGTCGTTTTCCTCGGGATCGCGCTCGTGTTCGGTCGGAACGATACCGGCTGGAACATCGCTACAGGCGCGCTCTTATCCGATCTCCTGCCGTTCCGCCTGCCTCGCATATTGGTTGCGATGGGCGCAGGCGCCATGCTGGGGGCCGCCGGCCTGATCATGCAGCGGGTTACGGGCAATCCGCTCGCTAGTCCCGAAGTGCTCGGCATATCGAGCGGCAGCGGTGCCGGACTGACCCTGGCGCTTCTTTTCCTCGGCTTTCCCTCTTCGCTCCTGATGATTGCAAGCATGGCGTTCGGTGCGCTGGCTGCCTTCGGCATCATGATGGTGGTCGCCGCCCGCTCCGGCCTGTCTGCGGAACGGCTGCTTCTCGCAGGGATCGCGGTAGGCGCGTTTTCCATGGCGATCGTCAGCATCGTTCTCGCCCAAGGCGATATGCGAAGCTATACCCTGCTCACCTGGCTTTCCGGTTCCACCAGCCGCGCAGGGACATTCGAGGCGTGGACGGCGCTGATCTCGCTGGCCGTACTGGTGGCCCCGCTTTTCCTGATGACGCGCTGGCTTTCCATACTGCCGCTCGGTTCGGGACTTTCCAGAAGCGTCGGGTTGCGGATCATGCCCTCCCGGCTCGTGCTGGCCGTCCTGGCGGCACTAATGACGGCGATCGCCTCTTTCCTCGTGGGCCCTCTGAGCCTTACCGGGCTGATCGCTCCGCACCTGGCGCGGCTTATCGGTTTTCACCGACCGGCTCACCAACTGCCGGCCACGCTGTTGATCGGCGCCGGCGTGTTGGTGTTGGCGGACTGGCTGTCGCGTGTGGTGATCTATCCCTATCAGGTACCCGTCGGGCTGTTCGCGGCCCTTATCGGCGGGCCTTACCTTCTCTGGCTGCTCACGCGAAGGGAGCAGCCATGAGATCGAGAGCGATTTAGTTTCGGGAGAGTGGCCGGCAGGAACTACACGATCCCGCCGCCGCCGGATTGAGACTGCGGGCGCTCGGCCGCAACCTTTCGCCGATAGCCGCTGGCGCGGTAGGTCGCAACCGGATCGATGGCTCCGCCCGCGCGGCGACGAGCTTCGGCAAGGATCGACTCCACGTCGGTGCGGTAGGCGCGCTTCAGGGTTTCGGACGCCATTAGAGCGTCGTTTTCCTGCTGATAACCGTCTAGCGCTGCACGATCGACAAGAAGTGCCTGGGCATAGGCCCGGCGGATCTCATTGGCGCTGGAAATCAGGCTCTCGATCGGATCGGTGACGTTATGCGACTGGTCGATCATATGCGCCGGATGAAAACCCTTCACGCCGCGATGCTCCGCATCGACCAGCTCGTTGAAGACGAGGAACAGCCGGTAGGGCTCGATCGCGCCGGCATCGAGGTCGTCGTCGCCGTATTTCGAATCGTTGAAATGGAAGCCCCCGAGCTTGCCGAACTGGATGAGGCGCGCGACGATCATCTCGATATTGGTGTTCGGCGCATGATGTCCGAGATCGACGAGGCAGAAGGCCTTTGGTCCAAGTGTATTGGCGATGAGGTAGCTCGTGCCCCAATCCTGCACCACCGTCGAATAGAAGGCGGGCTCGTACATCTTGTGTTCGGTAAACAGCCGCCAGTCGTCCGGCAGCGCCTTGTAGATCTCCGCCATGGAGGCGAGATAGCGCTCGAAGGTACGGGTGAAATGGCTTTGGCCGGGGAAGTTTGAGCCGTCGCCGATCCACACCGTCAGCGCCTTGGAGCCGATCGCCTTGCCGATCTCGATACATTCGAGATTGTGCTCGATCGCTTGGTTGCGTGTTGCGGCATCCGTATGGCTGAGCGAACCGTACTTATAGGAATGCGCCTGGCCAGGAGCATCGGAAAAGGTGTTGGAGTTCATCGCGTCGAAACGCAAGCCGAGCGCGTCGCCCTTCGCCTTCAACTCCTTCGTATTGGTCTTGTCCCATGGAATATGAAGCGAAACGGTGGGGGTCGCCTGTGTCAATTGATGGATGACGGAGCAGTCGTCCAGTTTGTCGAAGATGCCGCGCGGCTCGCCCTGCCCCGGAAAACGGGCAAAGCGCGTGCCGCCGGTGCCCACTCCCCATGAGGGGACGGCAACGAAGAACTCCGCGACCTCTTTCGTCACCGCCTCGATATCGATGCCGCGCCGGGACAGGTTCTCGCCGAGCGCCTCATAATCGGATTTCAGCGCTGTCGTGCGTCTTTCGTTTTCGGCGGCAATCACATCCGCCGCAATCTTGAGATCAGCCATTTCTTCCTCCCCTGGCAGCTGTCAGCGCGTGAAGCTCTGTGCGTTGCCGGCATCCACGTTGATGATGTTGCCGGTCGACTTGGCGGACGCGTCGGATGCCAGGAAATAGATCGCCTCGGCGATATCCTCCGGGAAGACGTTGAGTTTCAGGAGCGAGCGCTTGCGGTAATGCTCCTCGAGTTCGCCCACTTCGATCTTGGAGGATGAGGCACGCTGCTCGCGCCATTCGCCGCTCCAGATCTTCGAGCCGCGCAGCACCGCATCGGGATTGACCGTATTGACGCGGATGCCAGCTTCCGCCCCTTCGAGCGCCAGGCAGCGCGCGAGGTGGATTTCGGCCGCCTTGGCGGTGCAATAGGCCGAGGCGTTCGGCGAGGACGCAAGCCCGTTCTTGGACGCGACGAAGACGACGTTGCCGCCGAGCTTCTGGTTGCGGAAAAGTTTGAAGGCTTCTCGGGATACAAGGAAGTAACCGGTCGCCAGGATATCGATATTCCTGTTCCACATGGCCAGCGTCGTCTCCTCCACCGGCGCAGAGGAGGCAATGCCGGCATTGGAGACGAGAATATCGACACCGCCGAATTCAACACAGGCTTCGGCGAAGGCGGAGATGACCGCATCTTCCTTGGTGACGTCCAGGACGGCGGCACGAACGGCATCCTTGCCGAAGGACTTCTCGAAATCCGCCTTGGTCTCGTCAAGCGCTCCGCCGTCGATGTCGGCAAGCACCACGCAGGCCCCCTCGCCCATCAGCCGCGCGGCGGTCGCGCGACCGATACCGCCGGCGCCGCCGGTGACGAAGGCCACTTGGCCCGCGAGGCTCTTCGGCTTCGGCATCCGCTGCAGCTTTGCCTCTTCGAGCAGCCAATATTCGATGTCGAAGGCTTCCTGCTCCGGCAGTCCCTGATACTCTGAGACAGTCGAGGCACCGCGCATCACGTTGATGGCGTTTACGTAGAACTCGCCGGCGATACGGGCCGTCGCCTTGTCGCGCGCAAACGACAGCATGCCGACGCCGGGCACCAGGAAGATAACCGGATTGGGGTCACGCATCTTCGGCGAATTGTCGTGCTTGCAAGTCTCGTAGTAGCGCGTGTAGTCGGCGCGATAGTCTTCCAGCGCTTGATCGAGAGAGGCCGCCACCCCGTCGATGTCCGGCTTGGCGGGGTCGAAATCGAGGATCAGCGGGCGGATCTTGGTGCGCAGGAAATGATCGGGGCAGGACGTGCCGAGGCTCCCAAGCGGCTTCAAATTCTTCGAATTGACGAATTCAAGCACCGCGTCCTGATCGTCGAAATGGCCGAGCTTGCGTTCAATCTTGCCGATCCGTCCACGAATTTCCGGCATGAGCCGGGCGGCGATCGCGCGACGCTCCGCCACAGGCAGGCTTTGTGCGACAGCACCGCCGAAGATCGTCTTGCCTTCCGTCTGCCCCGCGAACCAATCGATCGCCTTGTTGATGATATCGAGCGTCAGTTCATAGCAGGTCTTGGCGTCGTCCGCCCAGGTAAAGAGGCCGTGGCTTTCGAGCACGACACCCTTGGCATCCGGATTGGCCTTCACGAAGGCTTCGAGGTCGAGCCCGAGCTGGAAGCCGGGACGCCGCCAGGGCAACCAGCCGATTTCATCACCGAAAACCTGCTTCGTGAGTTCCTTGGAGTTCTTCGCCGCCGCGATCGCGATGATCGCGTCGGGATGCATGTGATCGACATGCGAATAGGGCACGAAGCCGTGCAGCGGCGTGTCGATGGATGCGGCGCGCGGATTGAGATTGAAAGTGCAATGCGGCAGGAAGCCGACCATGCGGTCCTCGTCTTCCACGCCCTTGTAGATGCCTTTGAGGGCTTCCAGCTTGTCGAGATAGAGAGTGGCGAAACCGTCGAGCTTGATGGTTCCCACGTCGCCGCCGGAGCCCTTCACCCACATGACGCGGACTTTCTCGCCGGTCAGCGGATCGGTTTCCATGACCTTGGCCGAGGTATTTCCCCCGCCGTAGTTGGTGATGCGCTTGTCGGCGCCGAGGAGGTTCGAGCGATAGAGCAGTTTGCCCGGCTCATCGAGGCCGGCGGCATGGGAATCATCCCAACGATTTTCGAGAAGGCGGGTTTTGCCCGACATCGCTTTCCTCCAGATGTTTCGGCTCACGGCGACCAGGGTGGCCGCTATCCCATGTCGTTGGTATCGCGCATTGCTTTGGCTCATGTCAATCAAAAACGATCACAAACATTCATTGTGCGTTGCAATAAATTCGAAGTTGATCGTTTATGATTGACAACATAAGTTTTCCAGCGATAGTTGAGCATCAGGAGGAGCCCCATGCACGAACGTGAACGTCATCGCATCATCTTGAGCGCTATCCAGGAAAAGCCGGTGATCACCGTGCAGGATATCGCCGAGCTGACCGATGCTTCCGAGGCGACGATCCGGCGAGACATCGCTTCGCTGCATGTGCAGGGCAAGCTCCGGCGCGTGCGCGGCGGCGCCGAAGCGGTTCATCCCCCGCAACTCGGCAATCTCGCCGCCCGCCCTTTCCGTGTTTCCGAATCGGTCAATATCGACAAGAAGCGCGCAATCGCGCGTGCGGCCGTCGAGCTTTGCGAGGAAGGTGACTCCGTCATCATCAATGGTGGCACGACGACCTTCCAGATGGTGCATTATATGTCGGCGCGGCGGCTGCAGGTGATGACCAATTCCTTCGCGATCGCCGAGCATCTGGTCAAACACTCGAAAAGCACCGTTTCCGTGCCTGGCGGCGCGATCTATCGCGAGCAGAGCCTGATCCTTTCGCCGTTCGACAACGATGCGATCCGCAATTTCTATGCGCGGCGCATGTTCATCGGGGCACAAGGCGTCGGACCCCTCGGCATCATGGAGGCCGATGCGCTGGTGATCCAGAGCGAGCAAAAGCTGATGCACCAGGCCGAAGAGCTGATCGTCATGGTGGATTCGAGCAAGTTCAGCCGCCGATCCAGCCTCATTCTCTGCCCGCTGGAGCGGGTCACCACCATCATCACCGATGAAGGCGTTTCGGACGAAGCCGTGCGCATGATCGAGGACGCGGGCATCAGGCTGATCGTTGCCGGTGCAGTCGATGCTTCCGCCGCAAAGGAGGATTCCCCGTCGGCGGCGTGAGCCATCCGATGGGAGGGGACTTAAATCTTAAACTGGGAGGACTGGAAATGAAACTTGCAAGGAAACTCGCTCTCGGCGTGGCGCTTGCCTTCGCCACCATGAGCACGGCGGCAAGCGCCGCCGACATGAAGATCGCGCTTGTCGTCAAATCGCTCGGCAACGGCTTCTTCGAAGCCGCCAACAAGGGCGCGCAGGAAGCCGCCAAGGAACTTGGCGGCGTCGAGATCATCTATACCGGACCGACGACCACGACCGCCGAAGGCCAGATCGAGGTGATCAATTCGCTGATCGCCCAGGGCGTGGATGCGATCGCCATTTCCGCGAATGACCCCGATGCGGTCGTGCCGGCGCTGAAAAAGGCGGCGCAGCGAGGCATCAAGGTGATCTCGTGGGATAGCGGCGTGGCGGCTGAAGGCCGCATCATGCACCTGAACCCCTCGTCCAACGAGCTGATCGGCAAGATGTGCCTGCAGCTCGCGGCCAATCATCTGGAAGGCGGCAAGGGCGATTTCGCGATCCTCTCCGCCACCACCACATCGACCAACCAGAACACCTGGATCGAGGAGATGAAGAAGCAGCTGAAGGATTTCCCCGGACTTAACCTCGCTACCACCGTCTATGGAGACGACCTGGCGGACAAGAGCTATCGCGAAGCCCAGGGTCTCCTGACCTCTCAGCCGAACGTGAAGGTCATCGTCGCCCCGACGACGGTCGGCGTGCTGGCCGCCTCTCAGGCGGTCAAGGATGCCGGCAAGATCGGCCAGGTTTATGTCACCGGTCTTGGCCTGCCCTCCGAGATGGCTGGCGCCATCAAGTCGGGCGCCACGAAGGAGTTCGCGATCTGGAACCCGATCGACCTCGGCTATTCCGCAACCCAGATCGCCTACCACATCGTCAAGGGTGATACGGACGGCGCACCCGGTTCGGAAATCGAAGCGGGCCGCATGGGCAAGATCAAGGTCGGCGACAATGGCGAGGCCGCGATGGCCGACCCCTTCGTCTACAACGCCTCGAACATCGACGAGTTCTCGAAGATCTTCTGAGGCGTTGGCATTTGCCCTCACCCTAGCCTTCTCCCCGCGTACGGGGAGAAGGTGCCGGCAGGCAGATGAGGGGCTTTAGGTGAAACGGATAATGAGCGCTGTAGCATCCATGACCGACCAGAGGCCTGTCGCACAGGCACCAGCGACCGAAGCTGCGCCGATCCTGGAAATGCGCGGCATCTCGCAGATTTTTCCGGGCGTAAAGGCGCTTGATGGCGTCAGCATCAAACTCTATCCCGGCCAGGTCACCGCGCTGATCGGGGAAAACGGTGCCGGCAAGTCGACATTGGTGAAAATCCTGACCGGCATCTATCGCCCCAACGAGGGAGAAATCCTGATCGACGGCGAGCCCATTGCCTTCCATGGCGCACAGGCCGCCATCGATGCAGGGGTGACGGCCATCCATCAGGAGACCGTGCTCTTCGACGAACTCTCCGTCGGCGAGAACATCTTCCTCGGCCATGCGCCGCGAACCCGTTTCGGCACGATCGACTGGCGGCAGATCAATTTAAGGGCAGGCGAGCTCCTGCGAGCCCTGGAAAGCGAGATTGATCCCACGATCCGTTTGAAGGATCTCTCGATCGCCCAGCGGCATCTGGTGGCTATCGCTCGCGCGCTTTCCGTGGACGCCCGCATCGTCATCATGGATGAGCCGACGGCGGCACTTTCCCGCAAGGAGATCGATGACCTTTTCCGCATCGTCAATAATCTCAAGCGGCAGGGCAAAGCCATCCTCTTCATCAGCCATAAGTTCGACGAGGTCTACGAGATCGCCGAAAATTTCGTAGTCTTCCGCGATGGTCGCGCTGTCGGGAACGGCAGATTGAAGGAGACCGCACAGGACGAGATCGTGCGGCTGATGGTCGGACGGGACGTCAAGGACGTCTTCCCGAAGGTAAAGGTGGAAATCGGCGCGCCGGTGCTTGCCGTCGAAAGCTACAGCCATCCGACCGAATTCCGCGACATCTCCTTCGAACTCAGGCGTGGTGAAATCCTCGGCGTTTATGGTCTGATCGGGGCCGGACGATCCGAGCTCTGCCAGGCCCTTTTCGGAATCACACGCCCTTCATCCGGCCGGCTGACGCTGGAGGGAACACCCCTCGACATCCGCTCGTCGAGCGACGCCATACGCGCCGGCATCGTCTATGTGCCGGAAGAGCGCGGTCGCCACGGCCTGGCGCTGCCTATGCCTATCTTCCAGAACATGTCGCTGCCTTCGCTTTCGCGCACCTCGCGATCGGGTTTTCTCAAGGCCGCAAACGAACTGGCGCTCGCCCGCAAATATGCTGAGCGGCTTGACCTGCGCGCGGCGGCGCTCTCCGTGCCGGTCGGCACGCTTTCCGGCGGCAATCAGCAGAAGGTGGTGATCGGCAAATGGCTGGCGACACAGCCGAAGGTGATCATTCTCGACGAGCCGACCAAGGGCATCGATATCGGCTCCAAGGCAGCGGTCCACGGTTTCATCAGCGAACTGGCCGCCGAGGGCCTCTCGATCATCATGGTCTCGTCGGAATTGCCGGAAATCCTCGGCATGTCGGATCGCGTGATGGTGATGCGCGAGGGGCTTGCAGCCGGCATCTTCGATCGCGAGCGCCTGAACGCCGAGGTGCTGGTGCGCGCGGCGACCGGTAATGCGTGAGGAAAGCCGATGACCAATCTTCTGAAGAACCGTGAACTTTTGCTCATCGTCATCATAGGCTTGATGGTGATCGGCTTTTCCACCCGCGCACAGGGCTTTGCCGCACCCGGTAATCTTGCCAATATCTTCAACGACACATCGATCCTGATCATCTTGGCGCTCGGCCAGATGACTGTCATTCTGACCAAGTCGATCGATCTGTCGGTTGCCGCCAACCTCGCCTTCACCGGCATGGCGGTTGCCCTGACGAACGCCCCCTATCCAGACCCGCCGCTGGCAGCCCTGATCGTCATGGCGATCGGTATCGGCGCCTTTCTCGGTGCCATCAACGGCTTCCTCGTCTGGGCCTTGCAGATACCGCCGATCGTCGTCACGCTCGGTACGCTCACCATCTATCGCGGCATGGCCTTTGTCCTTTCGGGCGGCGGCTGGGTGAACGCCCACCAGATGACGGCACAGTTTCTCAATATCCCCCGCACGCAGCTTCTTGGTCTGCCGGTGCTTTCCTGGATCGCCATCGCTATCGTGCTTGGCGCCTGGTTCGTGCTGACCCGCCTGCCCTTCGGCCGCGCGGCTTACGCTTCCGGCGGCAATCCGACCGCCGCCGTCTATGCGGGCATCGATATCGGCTGGACGCGCTTCATCGCCTTCGTGCTTTCCGGCGCGCTTGCCGGCCTTTGCGGCTATCTCTGGGTATCGCGTTATGCTGTGGCCTATGTCGATATCGCTGTCGGTTTCGAACTTGATACCGTCGCGGCATGTGTCATCGGCGGCATCTCGATTGCCGGCGGGATCGGCTCGGTCGCCGGTGCCGTGCTCGGCGCTCTCTTCCTCGGCGTCATCAAGAATGCGCTGCCCGTGATCGGCATTTCGCCTTTCGCCCAGCTGGCGATTTCCGGCATCGTCATTGTGCTCGCCGTCGTCTTCAACGCCCGGGCCGAACGCAAGGCTGGCCGCATCATCCTGCGGGATCGGGCTGCTCCGGAGGCCTCCGCATGAGTGAAACCGCCAACTCAAAACGGGTGATCCCCGATCGGCTTGGAACCCGGACGTCACGGCTGCTGTCGAGCTGGGAGGTCCTGCTTCTCGGGGTCGCGGTCGCGATCTTCGTCTTCAATTCGTTCGCGTCGCCATACTTCCTGAACGCCTGGAACCTTTCGGACGCCACGTTCAATTTCACCGAAAAGGCAATGATCGCCTTTGCCATGGCCCTGCTCGTCATTGCCGGAGAGATCGACCTGTCGGTCGCTGCAATCATCGCGCTGGCCTCGACCGCCATGGGAGCGGCCGCACAGGCCGGCATCGGCACGCCGGGACTGGTGGCTATCGGCCTCGGGGTCGGGCTCGCCTGCGGTGCGTTCAACGGTTTCCTGGTTTCGGTTCTGAGGCTACCCTCGATCGTCGTGACGATCGGTACGATGAGCCTCTTCCGGGGCATTTCCTATATCGTGCTCGGCGACAAGGCCTATGGGAACTATCCTGACAGCTTCGCCTATTTCGGCCAGGGCTACGTCTTCTGGGTCTTTTCCTTCGAATTCGTTCTCTTCATCCTACTGGCGATCGTCTTCGCCATCCTGCTGCATGCGACGAATTTCGGCCGCCAGATCTATGTCATCGGCAATAACGAGTTCGCCGCGCGTTTCTCCGGCATTTCGGTCGAGAGGGTGAAATTCATCCTTTTCCTGCTGACGGGACTGATGGCGGGTATCGCCTCCGTTTGCCTCACCTCCCGGCTGGGCTCGACACGGCCTTCGATCGCCCAGGGCTGGGAGCTCGAGATCGTTACCATGGTCGTGCTCGGCGGGGTCTCGATCCTTGGTGGGTCAGGCACTATCGCCGGCGTCGTCATCGCGGCTTTCGTCATGGGGCTCGTCACCTTCGGGCTCGGCCTTCTGAACGTGCCGGGCATCGTCATGTCCATCTTCGTCGGCCTGCTTCTCATCACCACCATAGCGATCCCGATCGTCGCCCGCCGCATCAAGGAAATGAGCCGATGACGCTCGAAAGACATGCCTTCAAGATGAAGCTCAATCCCGGCATGGAGGCCGAATACAGGAAACGGCATGATGAGATCTGGCCGGAGCTGGTCGCCCTGCTTCATGAGGCCGGCTTCAGCGACTACTCGATCCATCTGGATCGAGAGACCAATATCCTGTTCGGTGTGCTGACGCGCCCGCAAAATCACACCATGGCGAAGCTTCCCGACCATCCCGTCATGAAGAAATGGTGGGCGCATATGGCCGACATCATGGAAACAAATCCGGATAATTCGCCGGTCGCGACCGATCTCGTGACGGTCTTTCATCTGCCATGAGCGAGCCTGCAAAGATCGCCGTCCTCGATATCGGCAAGACCAATGCCAAAGTCGTCGTGCTCGATTGTGCGACAGGCGAGGAGATCGGCGAGAAACGAACGCCGAACCGGGTCCTGCCCGGCCCACCCTACCCGCATTACGATATAGAAGCCTTGTGGGCCTTCACCCTGGAAGCGCTGAATGCCTTCGCCAAGGAGCCTGGCTTCGACGCCATATCGATCACCACGCACGGTGCATCCATGGCTCTGCTCGATGCCGGCGGAAAGCTGGCTCTGCCCGTGCTCGATTATGAGCACCAGTACCCGCGGGAAATTCAGGAGGCCTACCGGGCGATCCGCCCGCCTTTTTCCGAAACCTTCTCCCCCGCCCTCTCCGGCGGGTTAAACGCGGGCGCGCAGCTCCATTATCAGAAGACTGCATTTCCAGATGCGTTCGCCCGAGTTCGAACCATCATGACCTATCCGCAATATTGGGCATGGCGGTTGACGGGCGTAGCGGCGAACGAAGGCACGTCACTCGGCTGCCACACGGACCTCTGGGACCCTCGGCATGGCCGCTATTCCTCTTTGGTCGACGGGCTAGGCATCGGGGATCTCATGGCGCCGGTGCGTTCGGCCTTCGATGCGCTCGGGCCGGTTCGGCAGGAAATCACCGAAAGCTTGGGGCTTCCAAAGCCGATCCCGGTTTTCTGCGGCATTCACGATTCCAACGCCTCGCTGCTGCCGCACCTCATGGTCCGGGAGGCGCCTTTCGCCGTTGTCTCGACCGGCACCTGGGTCATCAGCTTCGCCGTCGGCGGCGATCTCGACCACCTCGATCCCAAGCGCGACACGCTGGCCAATGTCGATGCCTATGGCCGTGCTGTCCCCTCGTCCCGTTTTATGGGCGGCCGCGAGTTCGAGCTGCTGACCGCCGAGCTTGGAAAGCTTTCTCCCCAGGCTGCGCTTTGCGCCATGCCGCACGTCGTTCAAAAAGGCCTCATACTGCTGCCGAACATCGCGCCGGGCGCAGGGCCCTTCCCTGGACGCCGCTTCGAATGGGTGAATGAAGAGAACGCAACCGCCGATGAGCGCTGGGCGGCGGCCTGTCTTTATCTCGCTCTGATGACGGAAACCTGCCTGGACCTTATCGGCGCAAGAGGGCCTATCCTGGTGGAAGGCCCCTTATCGGCAAATCCTGCCTATCTGCAGGCGCTCGGAGCCCTTCTCAAGCGTGAGGTTATCGCGATCTCCGGTTCCACAGGCACGAGCCAGGGCGCGGCGATGCTGGCGGGCGCTCCGCAATCTGTTCGACCTCAAACAAAAGCCGAGACCTTGCCGCTGGACCTGTCCGGCTATCGTGCGACCTGGCGGAAGCGGGCGGAGCGCCCACGCGAATAATCTTCTTTGCAGATCGCTTGCCAAGCTTGCTGCAGTGCGGCATCACTAGTCAATGCTGGCGCCTGACCTGACCATTCTCGTGATAGACGAAAACGCGATCCGCGCCTCGATCATCGAGGAGGGGCTGCGCGAGGCTGGCCATGGCAAGGTCACCGTCATCCATGAGGTGAACGGGGTTGCAAAGATCATCGAGACGCTGAAGCCGGACGTGATCGTCATCGATATCGAGAACCCGAACCGCGACATGATGGAACATCTGTTTCAGCTCACGCGCACCGTCAGCCGGCCGATCGCCATGTTCGTCGATCGCTCCGATACCGCCTCGATCGAGGCCGCCGTCGAGGCCGGGGTCTCCGCCTATGTCGTCGACGGGCTGAAGAAGGAGCGCGTCAAGCCGATCCTCGACATGGCTGTCAGTCGCTTCAACGCCTTCAGCCGGCTTCAGCGGGAACTCGCAGAAGCGAAATCGGCGCTCGAGGAGCGCAAGGTCATCGAACGGGCCAAGGGCATCCTCATGAAGATGAAAGGTCTTTCGGAGGAAGAGGCCTTCGCGCTGCTTCGCCAATCGGCCATGAACGAGAAGAAGAAGATCGCGGAAATCGCCCAGAGCGTCGTGACTGCGGCAGGGCTTTTGATGTGAAAAAGTCCCGGACTTAATGTCCCCGAGGAAGTCGGATGAGCATGATGACCAAGATTGACAGCAGCCGAGACGCTCTTTCCACTCCGCGCCGAATTGCCGGCGAAGGACCGAAGACCCTTCGGGCAGGCTTCATTCCGCTGGTCGATGCATCGGTGCTGATCGCGGCGGCGGAATTTAGCTTTGCGAAGAAAGAGGGGCTGACGCTCGATCTCGTGCGCGATGTTTCCTGGGCCAATGTGCGCGATCGCCTCGCCTTCCGGCAGTTCGATATCGCCCATATGCTTTCGCCGATGCCGGTTGCCTCGATGCTGGGCCTCGGCTCCAACCCCTCCCCGACGGTCACCCCCTTCGCTCTCGGGCGAGGCGGCAACGCCATTACCCTTTCCGTGCGGCTCTTCGAACGGATGCGCGATGCGGCCGGTCTTTCCGAGACGGCGAGCGCGCTCGACAATGCCAAGGCTCTCGCAGTTGTCGTGCGGCAGATGAAGGAGCGTGCCGAGCCTCTGCCGACGCTCGGCATGACCTATCCCTTCTCCTCCCACAACTACGAGTTCCGGTATTGGCTGGCAGCCGGCGGCATTGATCCGGATAAGGATGTCAAACTGGTCGTGGTCCCTCCGCCTCTGACATCCGACGCGCTTGCGGCGGGCGGGATCGACGGCTTCTGTGTCGGGGCGCCGTGGAACATGGTCGCCTCCGAGCGTGGCGTCGGCCGCATCGTTGCGGCCAAGCAGGATATCTGGCCATCCGCGCCCGAGAAGGTGATCGGCATGCGTCCGGAATGGGCCGAAAGCCATCCCGAAACCGTCTCCCGCCTGATCGTGGCGCTCGACGCCGCCGCCCGTTGGTGCGACCAGCCCGAAAACCACGATGCGCTGGCCGAAGCTTTGGCCGATCCCCGCTACATCGCAGCCCCGGTTGATATCATCCGCCAGGTGCTCGGCGGGCAATTCAGCCTCGATGACCGAGGCAACCGACGCGTCATAGATCGCTACTTCACCTTCCACGAAGGCTTTGCAAATTATCCCCGTCCCAGCCAGGCATTGTGGATCTACAGCCAGATGATCCGTTGGGGCCAGGCCCGTCTGACTGACGAAGGGCTCAAAGCTGCTGCGAGCGCCTATCGTCCCGATCTCTATCGCGCCGCGCTCGGCAAGGCAGATATGCCGGAGGGCGGAGACATTCGCGTGGAAGGGAATGGCGAGGGCGACCGCTTCATGGATGGCCACATTTTCGATCCTGCGGATATCGGCGGTTACGTGGACCGGTTCGCTGTCAGGAGCCGCTTCAGCGTGGGCTCGAACGGCGACGAAGTCTGAGACTTCCAGCCCTGGCTGCCTATCAGTCAGGCTCTCCAGAAAAGCATCAGCATAAATGATTTGCAGGCGAGTTCGCCTGCCCAAAAATTAATCTCCGAATTATTCCTAAGAATTCCATTCTTTTACAAAGGCTTACCTGCCTGATCCAAAACTGGCATGCAGTTTGCATGGTAACTTGCGCACCGGTCAACGGCGATCGGTGCGGATGAGCGCGCCATAAGCGCCCACAAAGACATCGACGTCGCAAGGTCTTCGTGTCCCGGGATCCTCCCATCCCTGGAGACACGGTTTCCGAGCGGCGTTTTTTTATGTCCGAAAATCCGTCGGCCACCAGACAAGGGAACATGTGCATGACCAAGATTTCGACAACAGGCATCAGCAGCGGCCACGAACCGGAAAAGGCATTGTGGATGTCCACGCTCGCCTTCACCATCTGTTTCGCCGTCTGGACGATCTTCGCCATCATCGGCGTCCGCATCAAACAGGATCTGGGCCTCACCGAAGCCCAGTTCGGACTTCTCGTCGGTACCCCGATCCTGACCGGGTCGCTTGTGCGCATCGTGCTCGGCATCTGGACAAGCCGCTATGGCGGCCGCCTGGTCTATACGCTGACCATGTTCGCCTCGGCGGTGGCGACCTTCTTGCTCTCCTATGCGACCACCTATCCGCAGATGCTGCTCGCCGGTCTCGGTGTCGGACTTGCCGGCGGCTCGTTCGCCGTCGGCGTCGCCTATATCTCGCCATTCTTCCCGCCGCAGAAGCAGGGCACCGCACTCGGCATCTTCGGTGCCGGCAATGTCGGCGCGGCGGTAACGAAATTCGCAGCCCCGTTCGTCCTTCTCGCCTGGGGATGGCAAGCCGTCGCGCAGATCTGGGCTGCGGCTCTCGTTGTCATGGCGGTCGTCTTCTGGTTTACCACCACTGACGACCCGGCCTACCGCGACCGCCGTGAGAAGGGTGCCGCACCCCGCAGCCTTGCCCAGGAATTCGCACCGCTCAAGAACGCGCAGGTCTGGCGCTTCTGCCTCTACTACTTCTTCGCATTCGGCGGCTTCGTGGCGCTGTCGCTCTGGCTGCCGCGCTATCTGGTCGGCGTCTACGGCTTCGATCTTGCCGTAGCCGGCATGATCGCCGCCGCTTACTCGATCCCCGGCAGCATCTTCCGCGCCTTCGGCGGCATGCTCTCCGACAAGAAGGGCGCTCGCAGCGTCATGTACTGGATGTTCGGCGTCTCCGCGGTTTCGACGCTCATCCTGTCGCTGCCGGTGGGCGTCACGCCCATGGTCTTCATCGTGGTCGTCTTCGTGCTCGGCTTCGTGATGAGCCTCGGCAAGGCGGCGGTCTACAAGCATATCCCCGTCTATTATCCCGAGAGCGTCGGTGCGGTGGGCGGCGTCGTCGGCATGGTCGGCGGGCTCGGCGGTTTCATCCTGCCGATCGCCTTCGGGCTGCTCAAGGACGCAACCGGCCTCTGGTCCAGCTGCTTCCTGCTTCTCTTCGCCGTCGTCGCCGTCTCGCTGATCTGGATGCATGTGTCGATCAAGCAGATGGACCGCCGCGGGCTCTCCGTCTCCGCCGTGGCGGCCACCTGAACCAAGGAAATGAAAACCATGACCGAGAAACTCGTCATCATCGGCAACGGCATGGCGCCGGGACGCATGCTGGAGCACCTCTTCGAGCAGGCGCCCGGCCGATACGAAGTCACGATCTTCAACGCCGAGCCGCGCGTCAACTATGACCGCATCATGCTCTCGCCGGTACTTTCCGGCGAGAAGGACTACGAGCAGATCATCATTCACGGCGACGGCTGGTACATCAAGCACGGCATCACGCTCTACAAGGGCCATAAGATCGTTGCGATCGACCGCGCCCAAAAGACCGTGACCTCCGACCACGGCGTCACTGAAAGCTACGACAAGCTGGTGATCGCCACCGGTTCGGTGCCCTTCATCATCCCCGTGCCTGGCAAGGACTTGCCGGGCGTCATCACCTATCGCGATCTGGACGACGTGCAGGCCATGCTTCTCGCCGCACAATCGCGTCAGAAGGCCATCGTCATCGGTGGCGGGCTTCTCGGTCTCGAGGCTGCCGCAGGCCTCGCACAGCGCGGCATGGACGTGACGGTGTTGCACGTCATGCCGACGCTGATGGAACGCCAACTCGATCCGGCCGCCGGCTATCTCCTCCAGAAGGCGGTTGAAGAACGCGGCATCAAGGTCATCTGTAAGGCCAATACCAAGGCGATCATCGGCAACGGCAAGGTGGAAGGGGTCGAGCTCGACGACGGCCGCATCATCCCTGCGACCCTCGTCGTCATGGCCGTCGGCATCCGTCCGAATGCTGGTCTTGCCAAGGATGCCGGTCTGGCGGTCAATCGCGGCATCGTCGTCGATGCCGGCATGCAGACCTCGGACGGCGATATCTATTCGGTCGGCGAATGCGCCGAGGTGGACGGCATGGTCTATGGCCTCGTTGCTCCGCTCTACGAAATGGCGCGCATTGCCGCCTCGCATCTCGCCGGCGACAGCAAGCCCGCCTTCGTGCACTCCGATACGCCGACCAAGCTCAAGGTCACGGGTATCGAGCTCTATTCGCTCGGCGATTTCGCCGACGGCGATGACCGTCAGGAGATCGTGCTGCGTGATGCCACCGCGGGCATCTACAAGCGCCTCGTGATCAAGGACAACCGCATCATCGGCACGGTTCTTTATGGCGAGACCTCCGATGGCGCCTGGTTCAACGACCTGAAGAAGAAGGCGACCGATATCTCGGAGATGCGCGACACGCTGATCTTCGGCCAGGCCTATCAGGGAGGAGCGCCCCTGGACCCTATGGCGGCCGTTGCAGCCTTGCCGGATGATGCGGAAATCTGCGGCTGCAACGGCGTCTGCAAGGGCAAAATCACCTCGACCATTTCGGATAAGGGCCTGACCTCGCTCGACGACGTGCGTGCTCACACCAAGGCCTCGGCGTCCTGCGGGTCCTGCACCGGCCTTGTCGAGCAGTTGATGGCGCTGACGCTTGGCGATAGCTACAATCCTTCTGCCGTCACGCCGATGTGCACCTGCACCGAGCTCGGCCATGATGATGTGCGCCGCCTCATCAAGGCGAAGAAGCTGAAGACCATTCCTGCCGTTATGCAGGAGCTGGAATGGAAAACCTCCTGCGGCTGCGCCAAGTGCCGCCCGGCGCTCAACTACTATCTCGTCTGCGACTGGCCGGACGAATATGCCGACGATTACCAGTCGCGCTTCATCAACGAGCGTGTCCACGCCAACATCCAGAAGGACGGCACCTATTCGGTCGTGCCGCGCATGTGGGGCGGCGTCACCAATTCGCAGGAGCTGCGCGCCATCGCCGACGTGGTCGACAAGTTCGAAATCCCGATGGTCAAAGTAACCGGTGGCCAGCGCATCGATCTTCTCGGCATCGAGAAGGAGGACCTGCCGGCCGTCTGGGCCGATCTCGGCAAGGCGGGCTTCGTTTCCGGGCAGGCTTATGCCAAGGGCCTGCGCACCGTGAAAACATGTGTCGGTTCCGACTGGTGCCGCTTCGGCACGCAGGACTCGACCGGCCTCGGCATCCGCATCGAGAAGTTCATGTGGGGCTCGTGGACGCCGGCCAAGCTGAAGATGGCTGTCTCCGGCTGTCCGCGAAACTGCGCGGAAGCGACCTGCAAGGATATCGGCGTCATCTGCGTCGATTCCGGTTTCGAGATCCATTTCGCCGGTGCCGCCGGCCTCGACATCAAGGGCACGGAGGTTCTCGGCCTCGTCAAGTCTGAGGATGATGCGCTCGAGCACATCGTGGCACTGACCCAGATGTATCGCGAGCAGGCCCGCTATCTGGAGCGTATCTACAAATGGGCGAAGCGCATCGGTTTGGAGGAAATCCGCCGCCAGATCATGGGCGATGCCGAAAAGCGCAAGGCCTATTACGACCGCTTCGTGTTCAGCCAGAAATTCGCCCAGGTCGACCCCTGGTCAGAGCGCGTCTCCGGCAAGGACAAGCACGAATTCAAGCCCATGGCGACCATTGGCTTCAACCAGGCGGCCGAGTGAGGAGATGACGATGAACTGGATTGAAATCGGGCACATCGACGACATTCCACTGCGCGGCGCGCGCTGCGTGAAGACGCCTCAGGGCAAGATCGCCGTATTCCGCACGGCGGAGAACGAGGTTTTCGCGATCGAGGACCATTGCCCCCACAAGGGCGGGCCGCTCAGCCAGGGCATCGTCCATGGCCGGGCGGTGACCTGCCCCCTCCACAACTGGGTGATCTCGCTGGAGTCCGGAAAGGCATTGGGGGCCGACGAAGGAGAGGTGCGGACCATCCCCGTCCGTTGCGAGAACGGCGCGCTTTCGATCGCGCTGGAGAATCTGATGGTGGCGGCCGAATAGATGGAGACGGAGGTCAAGACAACCTGTCCCTATTGCGGCGTTGGCTGCGGTGTGATCGCCAAAATCGCCAATGACGGCATCGTGTCCGTCAAAGGCGATCCAGATCATCCAGCCAATTTCGGCCGGCTCTGCTCCAAGGGCTCGGCGCTTGCAGAGACGATCGATTTGGACGGCCGCATTCTCCATCCGGAGATAGCCGGAGAGCGGGTCGAATGGGCAGAGGCGCTTGACCTCGTTGCGCAACGTTTTTCAAACACTATCGCCGAGCACGGACCGGATTCGGTTGCCTTCTATGTCTCCGGCCAGTTGCTGACCGAGGATTATTATGTCGCGAACAAGCTGATGAAGGGCTTCATCGGCTCGGCCAATATCGACACCAATTCCAGGCTCTGCATGTCGTCCTCGGTCGCAGGCCATCGCCGCGCCTTCGGATCGGACACGGTGCCCGGCACATACGAGGATCTGGAGCTTGCCGATCTCGTCATCCTGACGGGCTCCAATCTCGCCTGGTGCCACCCGGTCATCTACCAGCGGCTGGCCGCGGCCAAGGCAGCGCGGCCGGGCATGAAAGTGGTGGTCATCGATCCTCGCCGCACCATGACCTGCGATATCGCCGACCTGCATCTGGCCATCCGTCCCGATGGGGACGCCGCGCTGTTCGCCGGCCTGCTCGCTCATCTCGCGAAGAGCCCGGCCATCGACGAGAACTATGTCGCCGCCCATACGGAGGGTTTTGGAGAAGCCTTTGCCGCCGCTTCCGCGCTTTCTCTGGCGGATTTGATCGAGAGCACCGGCCTGCCGGTCATGCATATCCGGGAATTCTTCCGCCTGTTCGAAACGACGGAGAAAGTCGTCACCTGCTACAGCCAGGGTGTCAATCAATCCTCCTCCGGAACCGACAAGGTCAACGCCATCCTCAATTGCCATCTGGCAACCGGCAGGATCGGCCGGCCCGGCATGGGGCCTTTCTCGCTCACCGGCCAGCCGAATGCCATGGGTGGTCGTGAAGTGGGCGGGTTGGCGAACATGCTCGCGGCTCATATGGCGATCGAAAGTGCCACAGATCGCGATCGGGTACAGCGTTTCTGGGCCTCGCCGGCGATTGCCGCGAAGCCGGGGCTGAAAGCGGTCGACATGTTCCGGGCGGTCGCCGACGGACGCATCAAGGCGCTCTGGATCATGGCGACCAATCCGGCCGTCTCCATGCCGGATGCCGATACCGTGGAGGCCGCTATTCGGGACTGTCCCTTCGTGGTGGTATCGGATGTGCTTCGTGAGACCGATACGGTCCGGCACGCCCATGTGCTGCTCCCATCGCTCGGATGGGGCGAAAAGGATGGGACGGTCACCAATTCCGAGCGTCGCATTTCACGCCAGCGTCCGTTCCTGGCAGCACCGGGCGAGGCAAAGGCCGATTGGTGGCAGTTGACCGAAGTGGCTCGCCGCATGGGTTTTGCAGATGCTTTCGCTTACCGTGAGCCGGCCGACATCTTTGCCGAGCATGCGGCCCTTTCCGCCTTCGAAAACGACGGAAGCCGCGATTTCGATATCGGCGCCTATGCCGCAATGGACCGCTTCTCCTATGACGCGCTGGCACCGTTCCAGTGGCCGCAGCCTATGGCTAGCGAGCGGGTCGTCACCCGTTTCTTCGCCGAGGGCGGGTTCTTTCATTCGGACGGCAAAGCCCGTTTCATCGCAGTCTACCCGCCCCAGGCGACCGATCGCACCAACGAGCAATATCCGCTAACGCTGAATACCGGCCGTGTCCGCGATCATTGGCATACGATGACGCGAACCGGGAAAAGCGCCCGCCTCTCCGCCCATCTCGCCGAGCCCTTCGCCGAAATCCATCCGGCCGATGCCATCGAGCTTGGGATTGACGGCGCAGCTCTGGTGGAACTCGAGAGCCCATACGGAAAAGCGATCGTCCGCGCACTCGTCACCGAACGGCAGGCGCGCGGCAACATCTTCGTGCCGATGCATTGGAACGATCAGTTCGCCGCCAAGGCGCGTATCGATGCCTTGGTCGCGCCGCTGACCGATCCCTTTTCAGGTCAGCCGGCCTCCAAGAATGTGGCAATCGCCGCTCGCCCCTTCCCGGCCTCCCGTTACGGTTTTGCGGTTTCCGCCGGCAGGCCGATCACGCCGCATGCGGATTACTGGGCGCTTGCCAAGGCGGACGGCGGATGGCGGACGGAACTTGCGTTCATCGATGCGCCTGAGAACTGGACGTCGTGGTGCCGCGACACCTTCGGCATTTCCGGCGAGATCGAGCCGCTCGGCTATGCCGACAGGCAAACCGGTGATCTACGTCTCGCCTTTTTCGATGGTGACCGGTTGCTGGCCGCTCTTTTTCTCAGCCATCAGCCGGTGGCGGTCGCCCGCAATTGGGCTGTCAGCCAGCTCACAGTCAGCCATGCGGATTTGCGCAAGCGTTTCGCACTCATCGCGGGCCGACCCGGCGCCGATGTGCCGGATCCGGGCGCGACGGTCTGCTCCTGCCTCGGCGTCGGCGTCAACCGGATCATCGAGGCCGTGCGCGGCGGCTGCCACAGTGTGGAAGCCGTCGGCAAGCACACCAATGCCGGCACCAATTGCGGCTCCTGCCGCGCCGAAATCAGGGGGATCATCGATGGATGTCTTGCAGCCGCGGCGGAATGAAGTGCCTGCCCGTATGGCACCACTTGCCAAACTTCCTGTCTTCTGGGCGCTGGAAGGCAAGCGTGTAATCGTTGCGGGCGGTTCCGACGCGGCCGCCTGGAAAGCCGAACTGCTGGCCGCCTGCGGTGCGGAAGTGCATGTCTTTGCCGAAGAGCTTTCGGAGACGTTCGAGCGACTAATCGAACGCGGTGCTGAACATTCCGAAGGCGGTTTCGTTACGCATAGACAAGACTGGAACCCCGCAATCTTTTCAAATGCAGCCCTCGCGATCGCCGATTGCGAGGAAGAGGACGAGGCACGGTCTTTCTTCGATGCGGCACGGGCGGCCGGCGTACCTGTCAACATCATCGACAAGCCTGCCTTCTGCCAGTTCCAGTTCGGCTCAATCGTCAACCGTTCGCCGGTGGTCGTTTCGATCTCGACCGATGGCGCGGCTCCCATTCTCGCGCAGGCGATCCGCCGCCGCATCGAAACTCTGCTGCCGCAATCGCTGAAGGGTTGGGCCGAGCTCGCCCAGTCGCTGCGGGAAAAAATCAACGCGCGCCTGGTGCCCGGCCCGCAACGGCGTGCCTTCTGGGAGCGGTTCGTCGATCATGCTTTTGCCGGTAAGCCCGCAGCCGAAAACGAGACAGAGGTGCTGAATGATACGGTTCGACTGGCCTCCACCCCGGCATCCCAAGGGCGGGTCACCCTCGTCGGCGCCGGCCCCGGCGATGCGGAGCTTCTGACCCTGAAAGCCGTTCGCGCCCTTCAAGCGGCCGACGTAATTCTTTTCGACGATCTCGTCTCGGACGAGGTCCTGGAACTTGCCCGCCGCGAGGCGAAGCGCATGCTGGTAGGCAAGCGCGGCGGCCGCGAAAGCTGCAGGCAGGAAGATATAAATGACATGATGGTGAAGTTCGCGAGCGCCGGCAAACATGTCGTTCGTCTGAAATCCGGCGATCCGATGATCTTCGGCCGCGCCGGCGAGGAGATCGCCTGGCTCGAGGAAAAGGGCATTCCAGTACAGGTCGTGCCGGGTATCACGTCCGCAAGCGCGATGGCCTCGCGGCTCGGAGTTTCGCTTACCCACCGTGACCATGCGCAGGGCGTACGCTTCGTCACCGGCCACTCCCGCCAGGGGCAATTGCCCGACAATCTCGACTGGCAGAGCCTCGCCGACCCCGCCACGACGACCATCTACTATATGGCTGGCCGCACCGCCGGCGAGATCGCCGCAAGGCTGGTCGAAGCAGGCATGGACACGCATATGCCGGTGGCGATCGTGAGCGCCATCGCGCGTTCCAACGAGAGACTGTGGACGGGGCAGCTCAGCAGCATGCCCGCCGCGATCGCCGAGATCGGCGTCAACGAACCGGTGCTGATCGGCATCGGCCGGGGCTTCGGCAAATTGGAGGTGGCTGGCAAGACCTTGCCGCAGTCCGAGCTGCGGGAGGATCAAACGCCAGCGCCCTTGCGCGCCAGCTTATAGAAAGCTGGCTTCGAACAGTTCGCGCGAATAGTCCGCATGCGTCGTGCCGGCCCGCAGGTCCGCCTTGGTCAACTCGTCGACGAATATCCCGTTCTGCATGACCAGAACCCGGTCGCACATATGGGCGATCACCGAGAGGTCATGGCTCACCAGCACATAGGTGAGGTTCCGTTCCTCGCGCTGATCCGCAAGCAGGTTCAGGACCTCTGCCTGGATCGAGACGTCGAGTGCCGAGGTCGGCTCGTCCAGAAGAAGGATCGGCGGCGACAGGATGAGCGCCCTGGCAATCGCCACGCGCTGGCGCTGGCCGCCGGAAAGCTCATGCGGGAAACGGCTGGCGAAATGCGCCGGCAGCCCGACCTGCTGCAGTGCCTTCGACACTTGCGACCAGCCGTCGCCCGTACCCATGGCGCGGATGGGTTCGGCAAGCGCCGTGCCGATGCGGTGGCGCGGATGCAGCGAACCGTAAGGGTCCTGAAACACCATCTGCGCGAGCTTGAGCTCTTCGCGATTGCGGGCCTTGCCCACGGGCTTGCCGTTGAAATGGACGGAACCTGTCCAGCCCCCTTCGAGACCTGCGAGCGATCGCAGCAAGGTCGACTTGCCGCAGCCGGATTCGCCGACGATCCCCAGCGTTTCGCCATGTCCGACCTCGAAGCTGACGCTCCGGACCACGTGGTTGCGGGTTTCGTTGACGCCATAGACGACGTCGAGATTTTCCACCTTGATCATCGGGCAATCTCCGCTTCGATCGATGCGCGGTCCAGAACTTTGAGGCGGGAGACCGGATGGCGGGGATCGGGCATCGCGGCGATCAGCCCTCTTGTATAGGGGTGCCGGGCATCGTCCAGGCTCGTGAGCGTTTCCACGATGCGGCCGGAATACATGACCAGAATACGCTCGCAGAAGGCGGCGACCATGCGGATGTCGTGGCTGATGAGGATGAGGCCAGAATTGTTCTCGCGAACCAGTTCGTCGAGCAGCATCAGCACGTCCTTGCGGACACTGACATCGAGTGCCGAGGTCGGCTCGTCGGCGATCACCAGCTTCGGCTTTGCGATCAGCATCATGGCGATCATCACACGTTGTCCCATGCCGCCCGAAATCTGATGCGGGTAAAGCTTCAACACCCGCTCCGGGTCCTTGATCCTGACCCGTTCCAGCATGTGGCGCGCATGGGTGAGCGCATCCCTTCCCTTAAGGCCGAGATGGAGTTTTGCGGATTCGGCGATCTGCTTGCCGATGGTGAGCACCGGATTCAGCGAATAGCGCGGGTCCTGCATGATGAGCGCCAGGTCCTTGCCGCGCAGCCGCCCCATCTCCTTTTCCGATTTCGCAAGGAGCGGCTCACCATTGAAATCGAGCCGTTCGGCCGTGATGCTGGCCTTTGCCGGCAACAGACGCATGATCGCCCGGCCGGTGGTCGATTTTCCCGAACCGGATTCTCCGACGATGCCGATGCGCTCCCGGCCAACGTCGAAGCTCGCCTCGGAGACTGCGGCGATCGCATTGCGGCCGAAGCGGACGTTCAGGTTGCGGACGGAAAGTACGGGCTGCATATCACGATCGGGCATGGCGGGGATCCAGGAGGTCACGCAGCGTGTCGCCGGCGATGTTGAAGGCAAGGCTGGTCAGCAGGATCGCGATACCGGGCATGACGGCGACCCACCAGTAATCGAGCATGAATTTTCGGCCGCTGGAAATCATCGCACCCCATTCGGGCAGCGGAGGCTGGGCGCCAAGGCCGAGAAAACCCAGGGACGCCGCCGTCAGTATAATCCCCGCCATGTTGAGCGTCAGCCGCACGATGACCGAGGGGATGCACATTGGAGCGATGTAGAAGAACAGGATGCGCAGCGGCGATGCGCCGTAAAGGCGGGCGGCGGCCACATAATCGGCGTTGCGTACAACCAGGGCCTCGGCGCGGGCCAGACGGGCGATCGGTGGCCAGGCGGTGAGCGAGATCGCGATGATGGCCGTGCCGAGCCCGGCGCCGAGCGCGGCGGCAAAGGCAAGCGCCAGGATCAACGAGGGAAAGGACAGGACGATATCGGTGGCGCGCATGAGGAACGCATCCGTTCTGCCCCCGAAGAACCCGGCGACCACTCCGATGATGAGCCCGATCGGTCCGACGATGACCGAGACCGAAAGCACGGTCTGGATGGTGATGCGAGTTCCGTAGACGAGCCGGCTGAAGATATCCCGGCCGAATTCATCGGTTCCAGCCAGATGCGCGAGGCTCGGAGGTTGCAACGCATCGCTCAGTACTTGCCGTACGGGATCATAGGGCGCGATCACCGGCGCGAAGATCGCGACCAGGATGAGCAGGGCGAGGATGATGAAGCCCGCCATCCCGAGCGGCTCGTCGCCGAGTTTGCGGATCACACGTCCCGAACCGCTCAGCACCCGTTGGGCAAGGCCGGGCTGCTGAACGGCGCTGGTATCGTGAAGGGTGTCGGTCATCGTGCGACCTCCCGTGTGCGCGGGTCGAGCAGCGCATAGGCGATGTCGGCCGCGAAGTTCAGAAACATGAAGATGAAACCAATGATGATCGTACTTGCCAGGATGGCGTTCATATCGCCGATCATCAGCGCGTTGGTCATGTACTGGCCGATCCCCGGCCAGGAGAAGACGATCTCGGTGATGACCGCGCCCTCCAGCAGGTTGCCATAAGAGATGGCGAGCACGGTAATGAGCTGCACGGCGATGTTCGGCAGCACGTGGCTGATGACCGTTCGCGCCGGGCCGACACCTTTCGCGCGTGCGGCGATCACATAATCCTGGTTCAATTGTTCCAGCGTGAAGCTGCGCGTCATCCGGGTGATATAGGCCATGGCCATATAGGCAAGGATCGCCGCCGGCAGGATGATATGCGAAAGCGCATTCCAGAATATCTCCGGCTCTCCCTCGAGAAGACTGTCGACGAGCATCAGACCGGTCGTCGGCTCGATGATGCCTTCATAGAAGACGTCCACCCTGCCCGGACCGCCCACCAGCGAAAGCCAGGCATAGAAGACGACAAGGCCGACGATCCCGAACCAGAAGACCGGGATGGAATGGCCGATCAGCGCGAAGACGCGGGCGAACTTGTCGATGAAACTGTCCCGGAAGAGCGCCGCGACCAGACCGAGCGGGACACCCACGACGGTCGAGATGATGATCGCCAGCGTCGCCAGTTCCAAGGTTGCCGGAAAGGCCTGTGTCAGATCGCGGGCCACCGGATTTCCCGTGAGGATCGCGGTACCGAGATCGCCGTGCAACAGGCCTTTCAGATAAATGAAGAACTGCTGGTAAAGCGGCAGATCGAGACCCAGTCTCGCGCGCATCGCCTCGTAGGCGGCCGGTTCGGCGAGCTCCCCGACGATCGCGCCGACCGGGTCCGTTGGCATGACCCGGCCGATCACGAAGGTGACGCATAACAGTATGAACAGACTGACGGCGAAATGCACGAGACGTCGCGTCAACCCGCCTAGGGATAATTCCTTCATGATCGGCCGCCTGTCGCTGTTCAATCAGTCTTGGTTACGCCTTCGAGGCGGGTCGTCTGGCTCGGATGCCCGACATAATCCTGCACCCGCTTGCTGACGACGATCGGCTCGAAGCGCTCGAAAAGCGGCAGGACAGCCGGCTTCTGCGCCACGAACATTTCCTGCATCTGCACGTAAATTTCGCCACGCTTCTTGGAATCCGGCTCCAGGGAGGCCTTGGCAGTGAGCGCAGTCAGCTCCGGAATGTCCCAGGCCGAGCGCCAGACGAAATTGCCGGCATTGTTGGCTTCCCGCGAATTGTCGGGGTTGCTGGAGAACTGCTCCATCGAGCCGAGCACGTTCGGCATGTAGGCACCGGTCTGCGGGATGAGGAGATCGAAGTCGCGAGCCCGATGCGCCGCGATGATATCCGAGCCGTTACCCTGCTGGATGTTCACGGTGATGCCGATCTCGCCGAGCGAAGCCTGAATGGCGGTTGCGAGATCGATGCGCGGTGTCTGGGCGATCGTCTTCAAGGTCAGCGTGAAGCCATCCTTGTAACCGGCTTCAGCCAACAGCGCTTTTGCCTTTTCAACATCCAGCTGCCAATCGGGGCTGGGAATGGCGTATTCAAAGTTCTCGGGCACAGGAACCGTGCGCGCTCGGCCATACGGACCCATGATGGCCTTTTCCATGCCCTTGTAGTCGATGCCGTAGGCGATCGCCTCGCGAACCTTCGGGTTCGAAAGCGGCTCCTTGCCGGCATTCATCGACAGCACGTAGAAGCCGCCGGTCGGCACCCGCTGGATTTCGAAGCCTTCCTTCCCGTTGAAGGTGGCGAGATCGGAAGCGCTCAGCGCACTGGCTATATCGACATCGCCACGCTCGAGCATCAGCCGCTCCACCTGGCTTTCCGGCACGTGACGGACCACGACGCGCCGCATTTTCGGTTCGCCGCCGACGTAATTTTCATTCGCTTCGAGGATGACGATCTCGTTCGGCGTCCAGCGGTTCAGCGTGAACGGGCCGGAGCCTGCGGAATTGGTACGCAGCCAGCCATTTCCCCAATCGCCGTTCGATTCATGTGATTTGACTTCCTCGCTGTCGACGACGCTCGCAATTACCATTGCTAGCCGGTAAAGCAGGAGTTCGGAGGTGGTTTCCCCGGAAAGATCGATCCGAACCGTTTTTTCGTCCGGCGCCGTCACGAGTTTTTCCACGTTTCCGGCGTTGTAGCCGACCCGCTTGAGGTTGGCGGCGGAGGCTTGATCCATCTTCAGCAGACGAGTGATCGAATAGACGACATCGGCGGAGGTGACCGGGTTGCCGGAGGCGAATTCAGCCTCGCGAAGATGGAAAGTAATGCCCTTGTCGTCAGCCTCCCAGCTCTCGGCAAGCTGAGGCGAAACCTTGCCCGAGCTGTCGACCGAGATCAGCCGATCGTAGAGATTGGCCATGATTTCATTGGCCTTCGCTTCCGTTGCCTGGTGCGGGTCAAGCGATAGAACCTGCGCAAGCGAGGTGGCGATGACGAGCTGGTTGGCAGGCGTTTTGGCAAAAGCGGCGGGTGAAGTGAGCGTCAAGGCGCCGACCACAGCGCCAACGAGAAGCCGGGTACAAATATGCCTCATGATGTCCTCCCTGATCATCGGTCAGATAATATCTTTATCCTCATGTCATAATACGATTATCGAAGTTGATGCTAAATGACAAGGGCCGCCGATCAATGGGAAAAAGCCAATAAATTACGGCAATTAGTTGATCAACAATGCAATCGCAACAATAGGTTGGGAACTCGCATCGCGACCAACCGACAACGCCGTATTGCACCAGAATTCCGCAGGCTCTCTCGACATACCCGGAGAGTCATATTATGACATGTGATATCAAAACGATATTCGGGAGGCTTTCTTGTATCTGGGAACGCAGGTGACGGTTCGCGACGACGATGACTACAAGGTCTTCGCGCAGCTTGGAGTGAAAAACATCTCGGCCGATCCGCCGGGGGATCCGGCGAGCTGGACGCTTGAGGATCTGGAGCGCCATCGTGACAAGGTGGAGAGCTTCGGCATCGTTCTCGACATGATCCAGCTCCCCCTTCCTTCGCAACCGATCGAGAAAGCCTCCTATCCCGATATCCTGTTGGCCGGTCCTGATCGTGACCGACAGATCGACGCGGTCTGCCGCCTGATCGAAAATTGCGCCAAGGCGGGCATCCCGGCGGCGAAATACAATCTCAACCTGATCGGCATCCCCCGCACAGAACTGGAGCTGGGCCGCGGCGGCTCCCTGAATGAAGCCTTCCGGTGGGAAAAGGCGGATCAGCAGGCGGCACCCGGCCTGGCCGGCACGCTCTCTGAAGACGAGAACTGGGAGCGCATCGACTATTTCCTCGAGCGGGTCGTTCCTGTTGCCGAGAGCAACCGCGTGCGCCTCGCCTGCCATCCGCACGATCCCTATACGCCGCCGGGCTACAAGGGCGTTACCCGCGTGCTTGGAACTGTGGAAGGCCTCAAGAAGTTCGTGATGATGCGCGAAAGCCCCTATCACGGGCTGAATTTCTGCCAGGGTTCGATCGGCGAGATGCTCGACAACCCGCATGAGGAAATCGACGACATCATCCGCTGGTTCGGCACGCGCGGCAAAATCTTCAACCTTCACTTCCGCAATATCAGCGGCGGCAAGCTATCCTTCATGGAAACATTCCCCGACGAGGGCGATATGGACATGATCCGCTCGCTGAAGATCTATCAGGAGGTCGGCTACAAATACATGGTGATGCCGGACCACGTGCCGCGCATCAGCGGAAGAGACCCCACGGGCGTCGCCTTCGCCTATTGCTACGGCTACATCGCGGCGATTCTTGAAGCGCTTGAGGCCAGGCATCTCTGACCGCACCGCCGCGGTTACAGATGTCGATTTCGGACAGCCAGGGATTTTCAGATGGAACCAAACACTCTCAAAAAGGCAGTCGGCGCCGGCCTCCTTTCATTTCCGGTAACGCATTTCGACAGCGATCTTGCATTCGATGAGGCAGCTTATCGCGAGCATGTGGGATGGTTGGCGGAATATGACGCCAGCGTTCTCTTTGCGGCAGGTGGCACCGGCGAGTTCTTCTCGCTCAATCCTTCCGAAATTCCGGCTGTCATACGCGCCGCCAAGGCATCGGCCGGCAAGACGCCGATCGTTTCGGGAACCGGTTACGGCACCTCGCTTGCGATCGAGATCGCAAGATCGGCGGAGAAGGCCGGCGCCGACGGCCTGCTTCTCCTGCCGCCCTATCTCATGTTCGCCGAACAGGAGGGATTGGTCGCGCATGTGAAGGCGGTCTGCCAATCTGTCGGCATCGGCGTCATCGTCTATAATCGCGATAACGCGGTTCTTTCGGCCGATAGCCTCGCGAGGCTTTGCGATGCGTGCCCCAATCTCATCGGCTTCAAGGATGGTGTCGGAGACGTCGATCGCGTCATAGAGATCACCACGAAGCTGGAAGACCGCCTCGTCTATGTCGGCGGCATGCCGACCCACGAAGTCTTCGCCCAGGCTTATTTTGCCGCCGGGGTGACGACCTACTCATCCGCAGTCTTCAACTTCGTGCCCGCCCTCGCCCAGCGCTTCTATCAGGCTCTACGCTCAGGCGATCAGCCTGCGGTCGACCAGATACTGAAGGATTTCTTCTTCCCCTTCGTGGCCCTGCGCAATCGCAAGCGGGGCTACGCAGTCTCCATCATCAAGGCAGGCCTGAAGGTGCTGGGACGGGATCCGGGGCCGGTGCGGCCACCACTCACCGACCTTACAACGGAAGAACTGAAACTTCTGGAACAGATTCTGAACGCCAACGACGCTACCCGGGCCGCCGCGGAATAGTCGCTGGAGGTTCGAACTATCGGGCTTCAGTAACAATGCCCGTAAAAGCGCAGGGCGCGTCGATATCGAGCCCTGCGCTTTTGTATTTTCACCAGTTCGTCACGGAACCATCCCTGCGCTTCAGGTGCGGCGCCTCCCAAAACTCGAAGCTCTGCCTGGCGATGAGTTCCTCGTTGACTTCTACCCCGAGACCGGGGGCGTCGGAAACGGGATAATATGCTCCCTCAAGCCGCGGCTGGACCGGGAAGAAGTCCGAATTGTCGAAGCCTAGATGGGTTTCGGCAGGGCTTGCACGCGTCTCGAGCCAGGAAAAATTCGGAACTGCGGCGGAAAAGTGGATCGTCGCGGCGGTGCAGACCGGTCCAAGGGGATTATGCGGCATCATGTCGACATAGTGGGTCTCGCTCCAGGCGGCGACTTTCATCGATTCCGTCAGCCCGCCGACATTGCAGACGTCCAGCCGATTGAACTGGTGGATGTCGCGTTCGATGAAGGGCTGAAACTGCCATTTCGAGGCGAATTCCTCGCCGATCGCAAAAGGTATGTCCGTCAGCCGGCGGAGGGCCTCGTAAGCGCCCGGAGACTCGTCGCGGATCGGTTCTTCAAGGAAGTCCAGCGTGCCGGAGGGCATCTTTTGGCAGAAGCTCGCGGCTTCTGCCACCGTCAGGCGGTGGTGATAGTCGATGCCGAGCGCGACCTCCTCGCCTAATGTCTCGCGGGCCTTCACGCACCATTTGGCGGTCGTGGCGATATGCTCGCGCGGTTCGTAGATCTCCTTGTTCTCATGGCCGGAGGGCGATAGGCGCATGGCGGTCCAGCCGTGCTCGACCAGCATCTTCGCCTGCTCTATCATGGCGGGGCCGGGTTCGGCGAAGGTCGTCGCGAAAGTCGGGATGCGGTCGCGGTGCTTGCCGCCGAGGAGTTCGTAGACCGGCACGCCAAGCGCTTTGCCCTTGATGTCGTGAAGTGCGATGTCGATTGCGGAGATCGCCGCCTGTAGCACCCGCCCGCCTTCGAAATACTGGCTGCGATACATTTCCTGCCACAGCGCACCGGTCTTGAAGGGATCGCATCCGCGCAGGAATTCGGCATAGTGCTCCAAGGCGCCGATTACCGCCTTTTCGCGGCCGGAAAGGCCGCTTTCGCCCCAGCCGAAAATGCCTTCATCCGTTTCGATCTTCACCAGAAGCTGGTTTCGAATGCCGACTTTGACCGCATAAGTCTTGATCGTCGTGATTTTCATAACGTCCTCGTTTCACCAGTGCCACAGCGTGCCGTCTTCAAGACGGTTCACCGGCAGGTAGGCGCGCTGGTATGGAAATTTTTCCGCAAGCTTCTCGTCGATATCGACGCCGTGACCGATCGCCTCGCCCGGATGCAGGTAGCCATCCGCAAGGCTCCAGGCACTCGGGAAGATTTCCAGGATCTGCGGCAGGTAACCGGAATATTCCTGGATACCGAAATTCGGCGCCCAGAGATCGAGATGCAGATTGGCGCCGAGGCAGATGGGCGACATGTCCATCGCGCCGTGGCAGGCGGTACGGACATTGTAGACGCCCGCGAAATCCATGATCCGGCGAAGCGCGGTCACGCCGCCTGCATGTACGGTGGTCATGCGGATATAATCGATCAGTTGCTCTTCGATCAGCAGCCGTGCGTCCCAGATCGTGTTGAATACCTCGCCGACCGCAAGCGGCGTCGTGGTATGCTGGCGGATCAGGCGGAAACCTTCCTGATGTTCGGCGGCGACCATGTCTTCCAGCCAGAAGAGGCGGGCGAATTCGAGATCCTTGCCGAGCCGCGCCGCTTCGATCGGGGTCAGGCGGTGATGGGTATCGTGCAACAGCTCGATATCCCAGCCATGTGCCTCGCGCACCGTCTTAAAAAGCTCCGGTATGTGACGGAGATATTTAGAGGTCGACCAGGTTTCTTCATGCGGAAAGGCGTCGTCATCAGCATTGTTTGTGACCGACTTCGCACCCGTGCCGTAGACGTCCGCAAGGCCTGGAATGCCCACCTGCACCCGGATGGCCTTGTAGCCCTCCTCCTTGCGCCGGCCGACCGCCTCCACGGCTTGCGCGATATCGCGCCCATGCGCATGGGTGTAGCACAGCACTTTCTCGCGGCTGGCGCCGCCGAGAAGCTGATAGAGCGGCATGCTGGCGGCCTTGGCCTTGATGTCCCAGAGTGCGGTGTCGATGCCGGCGATCGCCGCCATGGTCACCGGCCCTCTACGCCAATAGGCGCCCTTGTAGAAATACTGCCAGATGTCTTCGATGCGAGAGGGGTCCCGGCCGATCAATAGCGGCGCCAGGTGCTCCTGCAGATAGGCGACGACGGCCTTTTCGCGACCGTTCAACGTCGCGTCGCCGACCCCTGTCAGCCCTTCGTCGGTGAATATCTTGACGGTGACGAAATTGCGCCCCGGCGAGCAGACGATGATTTTGACATCGGTAATTTTCATGACTTATCCATTGGCTGAAACTGTGCCCGCTTGACTGCGGGTTCGTAGCGGAACCGGTTGTGGATGCGCCGGCTTCGCGGATCGGGGTGGGGAATGGCGGAAAGAAGCGCGCGCGTGTAATCGTGGGACGGATCGTTGACGACCCGATCGGTCTCGCCGGCCTCCACGATCCGGCCGCGATACATGACCGCGACGCGATCGCACATGTAGCGGATCACCGACATGTCATGCGAGATGAAGACATAGGAAAGGCCCATCTCGTCCTGGAGCTGCATCATCAGATCGAGCATCTGCGAGCGAAGCGACACGTCGAGCGCCGATGTCGCCTCGTCGGCGACGATGAGCCTCGGATTGACCGCAATGGCGCGTGCTATGCCGATGCGCTGGCGCTGGCCGCCGGAAAAGGCATGCGGATAGCGCTCGCGCCAAGCCGGCTCGAGCCCCACCTGACGCATGAGATGGGCAACGCGATCGTCGCGTTCGCTTCCCTTCATGCCGGCAAGCTTCAGGGGTTCGGCTATGATCTGCCCGACGGTCTTGCGCGGACTAAGCGAGCCGACAGGATCCTGAAAGATCATCCGGACCTCGCGGCGGATATCCTTCAAGGTCGCATTGTCTGCCGTGCGGATATCCAGCGTTCGGCCATCCGTGCGGCGGTAGTCGATCGTGCCGGACTGGGGATCATAGATGCGCAGAAGGCATCGCCCCATCGTCGTCTTGCCGGAACCGGATTCGCCGACGATGCCGAGCGTTTCCCCCGGCCGCACGGCGAGCGATACATCATCGACCGCCTTGAGCCCCGACGCGAAGGTCAGCGACAGGTTCTTCACTTCCAGAAGAGGCGGTGTCTCGGTCGGCATCTCAGCTCGCCGGACACGAACTTCAGCCTTTTTCTCCAGCTTGACGACGGAGCCGATCAGCCGACGCGTGTAGTCGTCCTGAGGGGCGTGGAATATCTGGTCGACCGGGCCCTTCTCCATCACCTTGCCGCGATACATGACCAGTACTTCGTCGGCGATCTCGGCGACGACGCCCATATCGTGGGTGATGAAGAGCACAGCCATGCCGTGGCTCTGCTGCAGTTTCTTGATGAGGTCGAGGATTTCGGCCTGGGTTGTCACGTCGAGCGCGGTTGTCGGCTCATCCGCGATCAGCACGGACGGATTGCATGCCAGCGCCATGGCGATCATCACGCGCTGGCGCATGCCGCCGGAGAATTCGAACGTATAGCGGTCGATCGCCGTTTCCGGCCGCGGGATTTCCACCTGCTTCAGCAGTTCTAAAACACGGGCGCGCTGTTCGTTTCCGCGGATGCCGAAATGGATGCGCAGCGTCTCGCCGATCTGGGTGCCGATGCGGTGGACCGGCGACAGCGAACTCATCGGCTCCTGGAAGATCATGGCGATCTCCTTGCCGCGAATGCCGCGGATGTCCCGCCCCCGCGGATCGAGCCTGGCGAGATCGGTCTTGGAGCCGTCGGCGCGCGTGAGCAGGATCGAGCCACCTTCGATCTGTCCGGGTTTGTCGACGATCTGCAGGATCGAACGGGCCGTGACCGACTTGCCGGAACCGGATTCGCCGACGACGCAGAGCGTCTTACCTCGTTGAAGCTCGAAGGAGACACCGTCGACGGCCTTGAACACACCGGTGCGGGTCGGGAAATAGGTCCTGAGGTCCTCAACCTTCAGGATCGTGTCGCCGGAGGGGTTCAAAGTCTTGGTCATGAAACGTCCTCATAGGGGTCTGCGGCATCGCGCAGGCCGTCACCCAGGAAATTCAGCGCAAGGACCGAAATCACGATCGCGGCGGCCGGCGTGAAGAGCAGCCACGGTGCCTGCGCGACGGCCCGGATATTCTGGGCCTCCTGCAGCAGCACGCCCCAGGAAATGATCGGCGGCTGCAGGCCGATGCCGAGGAAGGAAAGCGCCGTCTCGGCAAGGATCATCGAGGGGATCGCGAGCGTCAGCGTCGCGATAATGTGGCTCATGAAGGACGGCACGAGATGATTGAAGATGATGCCGATCTCACTCATGCCGTCGAGACGCGCGGCGATGACGAAATCTTCGCTACGCAGCGACAGGAACTTGCCGCGCACCTCGCGGGCGAGGCTCGTCCAGCCGATCAGGGAGACGATCAACGTGATAACGAAATACGTCCTGAGCGGCGGCCAGCCAACGGGGATCGCGGCCGCAAGGCCCATCCATAGCGGAATGGTGGGGATAGAGCGCAGGAGTTCGATGACACGCTGGATCGCGAGATCAACCCAGCCGCCGAAGAAGCCGGATACCCCGCCGATCGTCACGCCAAGGATCAGGCTCATGAAGACGCCGACAAGCCCGATGGACAGCGAGATTTTGGCGCCGTGCACGACGCGCGAGAAAATATCCCGGCCGAGCCGGTCGGCGCCGAAAATATACATGCTGTCGCCGGGTTTCGGGTCGATCATCCCGAAGAGCTTTGTCTCCATGGGAATGAAGCCCAGCAGATGATAGGGCTGCGGAGCCTTGACGAAGAAGCCGACAGGAACCGGTCTGGCCGGATCGGGCGTGAACTCGCGGCGCATGGACTCGGTGTTCAGCGTCATCCGGAGCTGGTCGACATGGGGTCGGAATGCCCCCTCATGCATGAGGGAAAGCCCCTGCGGCGGCGCATAGGTGAAGCGTGCATTGGTGGCGTTCGGGTCGAATGGCGCGATAAAATCCGCAAAGGCCGCGACCAGATACATGAAGATGATCACGACCAGGCTGACGAGCGCGATCTTGTGCTTCTTGAACTTGAGCCAGAAAAGGCGCCATTGGCCGGCGGCAGCGATATCCTTACCCGCAAGATCGAAAGAGGGGCCGGTATCGGGCGGAAGATGCGTGATGTCTGTCATTGAAAGCGTATCCGCGGGTCGGTGATGGCGAGCAGGATGTCCGAAACCAGCGTGCCTATGATCGTGAGCACCGATATCAGGAGAATGAGCGAGCCGGCGAGATACATGTCCTGGGCAAGCAGGGCGCGCAGGAGCAGCGGTCCGGTCGTCGGCAGGCTCATAACCACCGAGACGATGATCTCCCCGGAGATCACGGCCGGGAGTATCCAGCCGAGTGTCGAAATCAGCGGATTAAGGGCAAGCCGCACGGGATAGCGGATCAGGAGTTCGAATTCCGACATGCCCTTCGCCCGTGCCGTCGTGACATAGGGCCTCGACAACTCGTCGAGCAGGTTGGCGCGCATGATGCGAACGAGCGCGGCCAGCGAGCCGAGGCCGATGACGATGACCGGCAACCAGACATGCCGGGCAAAATCCGTGAGCTTGCCGAAGCTCCACGGCGCATCGACATAGGCCGGCGAGAAAAGCCCGCCCACGCTTTGGCCGAACCAGGCGGACATGATGTACATGGCCGAAAGCGCCATCAGAAAATCGGGAATGGCCAGGAAGAAGAAGGCGAGGAAGGTCGCGGTATAGTCGGAGATCGAATACTGCCGCACCGCCGACAGGATGCCGATCGGGATCGCGATCGCCCAGACGAAGCAAAGCGTGAGCACGGAAAGCAGGAGGGAAAACCCGAGCCGGTTCCAGATGAGCTCCGTCACCGGCCTGCCGAGCTCGAAGGATATGCCGAAGTCACCACGCGTCAGGATGCCGGCGATCCATTTATAGTACTGGAAGTAGATGGGCTGATCGAGGCCGTAGCGTTCCCGCATGGCCGCGACCGTGCCGGCCTCCACCGCCCCGCCCTGGCTCGCCCAATCCGCCATCAGCGTCGTGAGATAGTCGCCCGGCGGGAGTTGGATGATGATGAAGGCGATGATGGAGACGGCAAACAGTGTCGGGATCGCGAACACCAGCCGCTTGATGATGAAACGAAGCATGGTTTGGGACCGTTCGAACGGATCGAAGGGGTAGCCGGCGATGGCAGGGGCGCCACCGGCGGCCTCGGGAGGAGGCGGTCAATTCGCCTTGTCGAAGTACCACTGGGTCAGGGTCGGTGCGGGATGCCAGAGATTGCCGGTGATGGGGATGCCGTCGACGACGTTTTTCAGGTTCTTCGATACCATCATGTATTTCGGCATGGGCCGCGAAATACCGATATTGAGGAAGTTGTCGGCCGAAAGGTTCAGGAATTCCTTCATCTTCTCGCGGCGATCGTCATCGGTGACGGCGGCGTTCACCTTGTCATAGGCCGCCATCAGTGCCTTGACTTCCGCCGGCGGCTCCTCCCCCGTCGAATGATCGGAGTACCACTCGCTCCATTTCACGGCAAAGAAGATGTCGGCCTTCTGGAAGGGCATATAGCAGCGCGGATCGGTGTAAACCTCCGACAATCCGCCGACACAGTTCCAGATATAGGCGTCCTGCTCGTTTGCCGCCCACATGGTGTTAAGCCGAGCGCGATCGGTGGTGCGGAGTTGGATATCGATGCCGACATCCTTGGCATATTGCTGCACCATCTGCATCACGTCCGGATAGGAGAGACCGAAGACATCCGCCACCATGAAGTTGATGGTGAGGCGCTTGCCGGTCTCATCCAGGCGGAAGCCCGCAGCATCCTTGTTCGGCATTATCTTATCGAGCATCTCGTTCGAGAGTTCGGGATTGTATTCGGTATATTGCGTCGCCTCGCGCTCATTGAAGAGTTCATGCTCGGGCTGGACCGCAACCTGGGCAGGAGCGCCCTGCCCCACATAGACGAGATCGATGATTTCCTGCCGATTGATCGCGTGGCTCAGCGCGATGCGGAAATCCTTGTTCTGGAAAAGCTTGCGTTTCAGCGGATCGGTGGAGTTCAGATTGAGCAGGACCACGGCGTCGTTTGCCGGCAGATCCTTCACATCCACGAACCGGTAGTTTCCGGTTTCCTGTCCGTCGAAAAGGACGGATTTGAAGGTCGAGTT
The DNA here is from genome assembly GCF_001005825.1 of Rhizobium sp. LC145. GTDB lineage: Bacteria > Pseudomonadota > Alphaproteobacteria > Rhizobiales > Rhizobiaceae > Neorhizobium. Next base: position 441,695 of record NZ_LBHV01000002.1, on the reverse strand, counting down.
GTTGATGTGGCGGAAGGCGAAATCGAATTCACCGGAGGTCATCTTCAGCGCCATGAGCTGCGGATCGTCGAGCTTTGCCCAGGTGATGCCATCGATATAGGGAAGCTGGTTACCCTCCGGATCGACCTTCCAGTAATAGGGGTTGCGGGTCGCCACCACGCGCTCACTGTCGGCATAGGGAACCGTCAGGACCCACGGGTTCAGCGTCGGCAGTTCGAGATTCTGCCAGAAGGGCGGTTGGAAGGTCAGTGAAACCTTGGAATTGAAGAGCGCCACCCAGTCGCCAGCGGCCGGATTGGCTTTGAGCAGGTCCGCAATGCCGTCCTTGTTGTACTTCTCGTGGAATTGGCTGAGATAATGCTTGGGATAGATGACCGGCAAATGGCCCTGGCCATAGGCGAGCTGCTGCAGGAAGAGACCGTAGGGCGAGTCGAACTTGAACTCGACGGTGACATCATCGATCTTGCGGACCTTCACCGGCTTGCCGGCGACCGTGAACGTCGGGTTCTTGGCAGGAGATAGCGCATCGTTCATGAACACGTCTTCGTACCAGAACATGATGTCGTTGGCGGTGAAGGGCTGACCGTCGCTCCACTTCAAGCCCTTGCGGAGCTTGAACGTGTAGGTGGTCGCGTCCTCGGATGCGGTGAACTCCTCGGCCAGTGACGGGGCGACCTTCTTCCACTCGGGGTCCCAGCGCACTAGTAGTTCATTGGCGATCGTACGGGTCAGGTTATAGTGGTCGCCATTGGCGAGGATCGTCGTGCGCAGCGTGCCGCCATATTTGCCGACGCCACCGACCATCGTCTCCACATAGGGCTGCTCGGGAAGGCGCTCGGAAACAGCGGGCAGCTTGCCGGCCTTGACCTCTTCTTCCAGCATCGGCGACTGCTTGAACTCCATCGCCCAGGCCGGGGCCATCGAACTTAGAATGAGCGTCCCCACCAGGCCTGACGACATGACAAGGCCACGCAGCTTCCGCTGATAAAGCATCTTCTCTCCTCCTCTTGGGCCAACCCTCACCGCCGGCCTGCTCCCCATAGGCCGTTGCGGCCCAAGATGGACAAAAGCTTCCAGATCGTACATTATTTGTCAATCAGAATGTATAAAGTGAACTATTTCACTCTTTGCAACCGAGAAGAAAGTGCATTAAAAGCAAGCACATGAGCACGATCACCAACATTCGCGACGCGAGCTCCGAGGGCGATGATTCCATGGAGGACGGCGGTTCCTCCATCTACGAGCGGCTGCGCGACGACATCATCCACGGGCGGGTCAAGGCCAATGAACGGCTGAAAGTGGCTGATTTGGCAAGCCGCATGGGCACGTCCACCAACCCGGTCAGAGAGGCGCTGCAGCAGCTTCGCGGCGAAGGCTTCGTCATCATGACGCCGAACCGTGGCGCGCGGGTTCGGCCGATCGATGAGGAGTTCGTGCGCGATATCTGCGAGATCGAAGTTTTGATCGAGCCGGCGCTGACCCGCTGGTTCGTCGGGATCGTCACCAAGGAGGACATCGAGGAGCTGGAAAGCATTCAGGCGGAGATCGAAGGGCTCAATTTCGCGGATGAAATGAAGCACTCCAATCTGGATCTGCGGTTCCACAAACTGATGTACGACCGCCATTACAACCGGCATGCAGTGGATCTATGGATGCGGCATCGTCACATCCTGTGGGCGATCAGCCGCCGTTTTCCAACGTCGTTGAGCCGGCAGTCGAACGTGCTGGACGAACACCGCGAATTACTCGCCTGCATCAAGGCACAGGACGCGGATGGCGCTGCCCGCATGATCGGGCGTCATGTCGAGGGGTCAGGCCGCCACATCATAGAGCGAATGCGCCTGGCGCGGCTGACCGCTCCATAAGTCAAGTTTAAGAAATCCAACATCGAAGCTTGGCTCCCCGATGACGCAAGACCTTCTACTTGCCGGTTTGACGAGAGATCTCCCTGGAGGCGAGGTGCAGAACGAGCGCCGCCGGCAACGCGAGGCAAAAACGGAGGCGGCATAGGGCTGAAAATCGGGGTGTCACACTGGTGCGGCTCGCGGAGTATACCTATCTCCTGCAAAATCTCAGGAGACCGCTTTGTCAGAGTTCATCAGCTACCTTTTCGCCATCTTCGTTGTAACGCCGCTTCAGGCTGAGATTTCTGAACGTCTTCAGGGCGTCCCATCTGCGGAGATTGTTGCGGCTGGTAGGGCCTGCATAACGTCTGAAGGACCGAACTTGCTCCAGCGTGCGCAGGAGAACTGGGGATGGGCGGCGGCAAATGGCCTGGGTGTTGCGGCCGGTCTGGTCGATCCAGTTACACTGCTGCCGCAGAGCAACGAGAACTGCCGTCAGGTGGTGCAGGTTCTTACTGCCCGTGAGGCGGATGCCTAGGCAAAGCATTGAGCTTTCTCGAATCTCGGCCGATTGGAATTCAATGCCCCGCTAATCGGAATTTCAAGGTCGCAATCTGGAAGGAGGAATGCTTCCGAACGGCGGTTCGTTGTCGGCGCACCAGGCAGGACCGGACGCGGTGATCATGAACGGCGGGAAGCAATTGTCCGGAATCAGGCCATGTGCCAACTTATCCTCCGAACGTTTCAGAGGAGGTGGTGTAATGTTGCGTACGATTTTGCCTTTGGTTGCAATGGTTTCGCTTGGGTTGTTCAATCTTGGCGCTGCAAATGCCGGACAGGTCGCGCTCACATCGAGTGCGAGCGTCAAGAATGATCTCAAGTATCTTTTGTACACGCCGGATGGATACGAGGCGTCCACGGAATCTTATCCTCTCGTCATATGGCTCCACGGAGGGGATCAGGGTGGAAGTGATATTGAAAAAGTCAAATCGAGCGGCATTCCAAAGCTGATCGAAGACGGAAAGCAATTTCCATTTCTCGTCTTTTCTCCTCAAAACCCGAGCGAAGAGCTGCTTTATCCAATCGAGAAAGTGGACTCTGCTCTTGAGGAAGTAATTTCGAAATATCGCGTTGACCGTTCACGCATCTATGTCGTCGGTTTTAGCCGGGGGGGCTTCGGCGCCTGGGCCTTGGCTGAACAGTTTCCGGACAAATTCGCCGCTATCGTGCCGATCGCTGGCGGCGGCAATCGGCACTATCTGAATAGAACGAACGAGAAAGCTGCGTTCTGGGTGTTTCATGGCTCAGATGATGATGTAATCCCGTTATCGGATTCGGTTGTGCTTTATGAGCGACTTAAGACTCTGAAACGCAACGCTCGACTGACCGTGCTGGAAGGTGTCGATCATTCGGGCGTCGAGTGGGCGACCTTGAATGATGCTGAACTATGGGATTGGCTGCTGAAGCAGCGTCTTGAGGAGGCGCCTCAATAGCGTGAGGATTGCGCTTCCGCTGTAGCCATATAATTGTCCTCGACTTGTTTAAGACGCAATTGCATCCTATATTGCACTCATCGGCATTGCTGATGAGCGCTGAATGAAATCGCCGCTCGCAATTGCCGTCGTCGCTTCGACTTTTGACCACGGATGTACTGGCAGGAAAGATAGCGATGATGAGGAAGGTCGGTGCGGTTTCGCCCCGGCCTTTTTTGTTGCGAGGTTACGCAGGCTTTGCTGAGGCGCCTTGTTCCTTCACGACTGCTTTTACAAAATCGATCGCGTCAGCCACTGTAACCAGATTTTCCGCGACATCATTTTGAACGTCGATTCCGAACTCTTCCTCGATTAGAATAACGATCTGAGCGATCTCTAATGAATCAGCACCCAGGTCGTCGGTCAAACGCGCGCTATCGGTTATCTCATCGGAACTGACCCCGAGCTGTTCGGCGATGATGTTTCTGATCCGGCTAGCCGTCGTAGTGTCTGTATCCGCCATTGTGGCCCTCTCAGTTGAAGGAGCGCGCACCTATCTCTTGATCGGTGCTGATCAAGATTATTCCGAGTGATAGCGGCAATTATAAGTACCGGGCGTACCACCTCGAGAGAGCAGTCATCGTCAGCCCATCGTCGCGCGTGGTGACTTTTTCGCACCCGGCCGCTCTCGAGTAGGAGGCTTTCTTAGATAGCGCGCGCTTAGGGACAGAAGGATTGCGGCGAATACACAAAATGCCGAGCCGCGCAGGCTTTCGTAGCTGAGAACCCCGATAACCCCTCCCAAGGCGAAGAAGATTATCGTCGCGAGATGAAGCTTCAGGCGCCGAATCATATCTGCTTTTGCCGGATCGGCTTTGCTCCCCGATAACATAGCAAGTCCAACGCCGATGTCGGTAGCAATCCCGGAAACATGAGTGGTACGAACCCTGCTACCGGAAATCCTGGTTGAGGCGGCATTCTGAATGCCCATTGTCAGACTGAGTAGACCGACGACGAGAATGCCATTCGGTGGTTGCGCCTTAAGTACCAAGACAAGTCCTACTGCCATCAACACGGCCGCCTCTGCCACCAACGTGAGCGCATAGATGTTGGTGAGCTTTCTACCTTTTCCGATCTCGATAAAAAGGGAAGCCAGGAAAGCTCCAAATATGAACATCGCTACAACAGTCAAAAACGCAAACGCGGCGTTAAGCTGCCATACGGACAACAGCTCGGAGGCAATGGAGACGTTCCCGGTCATATTCGCCGAGAAGTATCCGTAGACCATGTATCCTGCGCTATTCACTCCGCCGGCGACAAACGCCAGTATGGCAGCGAGCAGCAGGTCTACGGATGCCGTTCGCGTATCACCTTCGTGTACGAGCATTTTCGTTCAGTCACCACCAAGTCAAAGCCGCCTAAATGCATAGTGCATCGGGGCTGGAGACGCTGCAATGTATAAGTAGCGTAATTCTTAATCCCCAAGATTAAACCATGCCAATCCTGGGACGCCCGCCACAAGCATCTGCCTATCCGCGAGATGTAGTTCACGACCTAGTTCTCCCCACCGGGAGTAAAGCGAGCAATCAGCATGTGCCGGTCACCGGGATAGGTGAAGCGCACGAAGGTGACTGGACCGCTGCTGCTCCAGGTGCGTCGTTCGATGATAAGGCAGGCAGTATGGCGGGGGATCTCAAGCGCCGCAGCAGCATCTGCCCCGGCCGAAACGGATGAAATGCGATGTTCGGCGGCACTCCAGGGCACACGGCTGATCAGCCAGGCGCCGGGCGCCACCCTTGAGAAATCCTCGCCATCCGCTTCCGGCACGGCAGACAGATTGATGAGCCTCTGCTCAAGGCAGAACGGGCGGTCGCCGGCATTGTGGATGCAGGTCAGATCGAGCAAGGGCCTGCTTTCTGGCAGGTCCAGATGTATCCGGTCCGCCGGCCCTGCATTCCGCACCATCCGGCTTGCCAGCCTGAAGGAATAGGCAAGCCGAAGCGACCGCACCTCGGTCTCGATGTCATGAATCTCGAGCACGGCAGCTTGCGCCGCAGGCTGGGCGACAAAGCTGCCGGATTTCCTGCGGCGTTCGATAAGGCCGCTCCTGGCAAGCTGCGTCAGCACCTTGTTCGCCGTCATGCGAGAGCAGCCGTGTTGCGCGGCGAGATCCACCTCGAACGGCAGGCGATGGCCCGGGGGCCACTCCCCGGAGACGATCTTGCCTTCAAGATCGCTCAGGATTCGTTGATGAAGCGTCGCTTCCTTCGCCGTTGTCATAGCGAGAGAAGTTCCTTCATCGTGGCACGGAACCGCCGGCTGATCGCGTCGCGGCGGATATGCCGGCCGTTCTCCACCTGCTTGCGACCGAGCGCCCACACACAGTCGACCGCAACCCCACCCGCAAATATCCAGTGATCGAGGATCTGGGCCGGAGAGAGATAGGGAACTTCCCCGAGATCGAGCGATACGATGTCGGCAAAATTACCCTCCGCCAAACCGGCCGGCGCACCGAGAGCGAGACTGCCGCCAAGGAGCGCCTGTTCGAACAACAGCGCACCGGTCGAACCCTCCGGCCGAGCCATCACATTGCGCGCCCTTGAGGCCAGACGCTGCGAATATTCGAGCTGCCGCAGCTCGCCCGGCACCGAGATCAAGACATTTGAATCCGATCCGATGCCGAACCGCCCGCTTTCGCCGAGGAAAGCCGCGCCGTTGAACATCCCATCGCCCAGATTGGCCTCGGTGATCGGGCAAAGGCCGGCGATCGCGCCGCTTTTGGCCACCCCTCGTGTTTCCTGTTCGCTCATGTGCGTTGCATGGATCAGGCACCAGCGCTCGTTCACCGGCATGTTGGCCAGCAGCCATTCGACCGGCCTTGCGTCCGACCAGGCCAGGCAGTCTTCAACCTCCCTGACCTGTTCCGCCACATGGATATGAACCGGCCCATCAGTCATCCGCACGATGCTTGCGAGCTCCTCCGGCGTTACAGCTCGCAGGCTATGAGGAGCAACGCCAAGCCGCGCTCCGGGAAGAACTGCGGTGAGCTTTTCGCAAAGCTCCATGAGCGCCGCGAACGCCTCGGGCGAGTGAATGAAGCGCCGCTGCCCCTCGATCGGCTCTGCGCCGCCGAAACCCGAATGGGCGTAGAAGACCGGCAGCAAGGTGAGCGCAATGCCGGCTTCGGCACTTGCAGAAGCAATCCGCTCGGCCATTTCCGCAATATTGGCGTAGTGTCTGCCATCCTTGTCATGATGCAGGTAATGGAACTCGCCCACGCGGCTGAGACCGGCCTCCAGCATCTCCATGTATAGCTGGGTGGCCACCACCTCCATCTGATCCGGCGTCATGGAGAGCGCGAACTTGTACATCAGCGTCCGCCAGCTCCAGAAACTGTCCTCGCCGGGGCCGCGCTTCTCGGTGAGACCGGCCATTGCGCGCTGGAAGGCATGGCTATGGAGGTTCGGCATCGCGGGTAAGAGCAGCTCATGACGCTCGTCGGCCGCCTCCGCCTCGACATCGGCCTCCACACTGGAGAGGCGGGTCTCTTCGATCGTCAGCCGGACGTTTTTCCGCCAGCCTTCCGGCAAGAGCGCCCTATCTGCATGAAGCGTGACCATGCTTCTCTTTCCTTTGCCGTCGGAGCCGAAAATTCCGGCTTGTCACTTTGTCCATTATGTATATACATGTTGACACATAAAGAAAGGCGAAAAGCTGATGTATGGGGACGATTTTGTGAAAGCCGCATCCGGTACGGGAGGTTCCTCCCGCCTTTGGCGGAACGCGCGGATTGCGACACTTACGCCAAATTCCAAAGGCTTCGGCGTCATCGAAGCCGGAGCGATCGCGGTGAGCGATGGCAGGCTCGCCTATGTCGGAACCGAAGCCGATCTGCCTGGAGAATTCGCCGCTGATGCGGAGGCCATGGATTGTGGCGGCCGCTGGATCACCCCTGCCCTTGTCGACTGCCATACGCATCTCGTCTTCGGCGGTGACCGGGCAATGGAATTCGAAATGCGGCTCGCCGGCGCGACTTACGAGGAAATCGCCCGTGCCGGCGGCGGCATCATCTCCTCCGTCAAGGCAACCAACGCTCTTTCCGAAGACGAATTGGTGCAGCAGGCGCTTCCACGACTGGATACTCTGCTGGCTGAAGGCGTCTCCACCATTGAAATCAAATCAGGCTATGCGCTGAACATCGAGGGCGAGCTCAAGATGCTGCGCGCCGCCCGCAAGCTTGGCGAGGTCAGGCCCGTCCGCGTGGTGGCGAGCTGGCTTGCCGCGCACGCCACGCCTCCGAAGTATAAAGGACGCAATGGCGACTACTTAACGGAAGTGGTATTGCCGGGACTTGAGGCGGCACATGCGGAAGGGCTTGTCGATGCCGTCGACGGCTTCTGCGAAGGGATCGCTTTTTCCCCTGCCGAAATCGCCCGCGTCTTCGATAAGGCCAAAGAGTTGAGCCTGCCCGTCAAACTGCATGCCGAGCAGCTCTCCGATCTCGGCGGAGCAAAGCTTGCGGCCTCCTATGGCGCGCTTTCGGCCGATCATCTCGAATATCTCACAGCCGAGAATGCGAGGGCCATGGCTGCCGCTGGCACGGTCGCCGTGCTGCTGCCGGGGGCGTTTTATACGTTGAGAGAGAAGCAGGCGCCCCCGGTGAAGGCGTTAAGGGAGGCAGGTGTCCATATCGCGCTTGCCACCGACAGCAACCCCGGCACCTCCCCTCTGACTTCCCTTCTGCTGACGATGAACATGGGGGCGACGCTGTTCGGTCTCACCGTGGAAGAATGCCTAGCGGGTGTGACGCGCGAAGCGGCGCGAGCGCTCGGCCTGCTTTCCGAAACAGGCACGCTGGAAATCGGAAAATCGGCCGATTTCGCCATCTGGGATATCGAGCGGCCGGCGGAACTTGTCTATCGGCTCGGCTTCAACCCGCTCGCCGCGCGCGTCTTCAAGGGCGAAAGGATTTCCGCATGAGCTTTGTTCTTTCTCCCGGCGCCGTGAAACTCGCCACGCTTGCGGATATCTATTGGAACAGTGGTTCAGCTCGACTCGATCCGACCTTCGATGCGGCGATCGAAAAGGGTGCCGCGAGGATCGCCGAGATCGCTGCCGGTAACGAGCCGATCTACGGCATCAATACCGGCTTCGGCAAACTCGCCTCCATCAAGATCGATGCCGCGGACGTGGCCACGCTCCAGCGCAATCTCATCCTCTCCCATTGCTGCGGCGTGGGAGCGCCGCTTCCGGAAAACGTCGTGCGCCTCATCATGGCGCTGAAACTCATCTCGCTCGGCCGTGGCGCCTCCGGCGTGCGGCTGGAACTGGTGAGACTGATCGAGGCGATGCTGGAGCAAGGCGTCATTCCCATCATTCCGGAAAAGGGATCGGTCGGTGCTTCGGGCGACCTTGCACCGCTCGCGCACTTTGCAGCCGTGATGATGGGCCAAGGGGAGGCCAGCTTCTCAGGCGAGACGCTCTCCGGCGGCGAGGCTCTTCGGCGCGCCGGCTTGAAACCTGTCGTGCTCGCCGCCAAGGAGGGCCTGGCCCTCATCAACGGCACCCAGGTCTCGACTGCGCTGGCGCTCGCAGGCCTCTTCCGCGCACATCGCGCCGCCCAGGCCGCCCTCATCACCGGCGCCATGTCGACCGATGCGGCCATGGGCTCGTCCGCTCCGTTCCACCCGGACATCCATACGCTTCGCGGACATCGAGGGCAGATCGATACGGCGGCAGCTCTGCGTGCGCTGCTCGCCGGCTCCGTCATCCGAGAAAGCCATCTGCAGGGCGATGAGCGGGTGCAGGACCCCTATTGCATCCGTTGCCAGCCGCAGGTGGACGGCGCCTGTCTCGACCTCCTGCGCTCCGTCGGCCGCACGCTGGAGATCGAAGCCAATGCGGTCACCGATAATCCGCTGGTGCTCTCGGACAATTCCGTCGTTTCGGGCGGCAATTTCCATGCAGAGCCGGTGGCCTTTGCCGCCGACCAGATCGCCCTTGCCGTCTGCGAAATCGGAGCAATCGCGCAGCGCCGCATCGCGCTTCTCGTCGATCCGGCTCTCTCCTACGGGCTTCCGCCATTTCTTGCAAAGAAGCCGGGGCTGAATTCCGGTATGATGATCGCCGAAGTCACATCCGCTGCCTTGATGAGCGAGAACAAGCAGATGTCGCATCCCGCTTCGGTGGATTCGACGCCCACTTCGGCCAACCAGGAAGACCACGTCTCCATGGCATGCCATGGCGCCCGGCGTCTGCTTGCGATGACGGAAAATCTTTTTGGCATTATCGGAATCGAGGCGCTGGCAGCGGCGCAGGGCGTCGATCTCCGCGCGCCGCTGACGACCAGCCCGCAACTCACCAGCGCCATTGCTGCCCTCAGGACGGAAATTCCCGCGTTGGAGGAGGACCGTTATATGGCAGGTGACCTCAAGACTGCCGCACGGCTGGTCGCCGATGGCATCCTGCATTCTGCCGTTTCGCCCGATATTCTTCCCGCGTTGGAGATCTGAAATGACCAATCCTCGCCACAACATCCGCGAAATCCGCGCTCCCCGCGGTCCCGAACTCAACGCTAAGAGCTGGACGACGGAAGCGCCACTCAGGATGCTGATGAACAATCTCGATCCGGACGTGGCAGAAAACCCGAACGAGCTTGTTGTCTATGGCGGGATCGGCCGCGCCGCGCGTACCTGGGAGGATTTCGACCGGATCGCCGCGACGCTGAAGACGCTTAGCGAGGACGAGACGCTGCTGGTGCAATCGGGCAAGCCGGTGGGTGTCTTCCGCACCCACAAGGATGCGCCGCGGGTGCTGATCGCCAATTCCAACCTGGTGCCGCATTGGGCGACGTGGGACCATTTCAACGAGCTGGATAGACGAGGTCTCGCCATGTACGGGCAGATGACCGCAGGTTCGTGGATTTATATAGGCACCCAGGGCATCGTGCAGGGCACCTATGAGACCTTCGTGGAGGCCGGCCGCCAGCACTACGGCGGCAATCTCAAGGGCAAGTGGATCCTGACCGGCGGGCTTGGGGGCATGGGCGGGGCCCAGCCGCTCGCGGCCGTCATGGCCGGCGCCTGCTGCCTTGCCGTCGAATGTGACGAAACCCGCATCGATTTCCGCCTGCGCACCCGTTATGTCGATGCCAAGGCGAAGACGCTGGACGAAGCACTCGCCATGATCGATCAATGGACCAAGGCGGGTGAAGCAAAATCCGTCGGCCTGCTCGGTAACGCCGCCGAAATTTTCCCGGAACTCGTCAAGCACATGAAGGCAGGCGGCCCGCGCCCCGACATCGTCACCGACCAGACCTCCGCTCATGATCCGCGCAACGGCTATCTGCCGATCGGCTGGACGATTGCAGAGGCCAAAGCCAAACGTGAGAGTGATCCGAAATCCGTCGAGGCGGCCGCGCGCGCGTCCATGAAAACCCATGTGGAGGCCATGGTCGCTTTCTGGGAAGCGGGCGTGCCGACGCTCGACTATGGCAACAACATCCGGCAGGTCGCCAAGGACGAAGGTCTTGAAAACGCCTTCGCCTTCCCCGGCTTCGTTCCGGCCTATATACGCCCGCTCTTCTGCCGCGGCATCGGCCCTTTCCGCTGGGCGGCGCTTTCCGGTGATCCGGAGGATATCTACCGGACCGACGCCAAGGTGAAGGAATTGCTGCCGGACAACACGCATCTGCATAACTGGCTGGACATGGCCAGAGAACGCATCTCCTTCCAAGGCCTGCCGGCACGCATCTGCTGGGTGGGGCTCGGCGATCGTCACCGCCTTGGCCTGGCCTTCAACGAAATGGTCCGCAACGGCGAGCTGAAAGCACCGATCGTCATCGGCCGTGACCATCTCGATTCCGGTTCCGTCGCCTCGCCGAACCGTGAAACGGAAGCAATGAAAGATGGTTCGGACGCCGTTTCCGACTGGCCGCTGCTGAACGCGCTTCTCAATACGGCATCAGGCGCGACCTGGGTTTCGCTGCATCATGGCGGCGGCGTCGGTATGGGGTATTCGCAGCATTCCGGCATGGTGATCTGCTGTGACGGCACCGAGGACGCCGATCGTCGCCTTGAGCGCGTATTGTGGAACGACCCGGCGACCGGCGTCATGCGCCATGCCGATGCCGGCTACGACATCGCTATAGAGTGCGCCAAGGAGCAGAGGCTGCGACTGCCCGGCATTCTCGGGAACTGAGATCGTGCGGGTTTTGCGCGCGACCGATTACACGCGCATGCCGTGGAAGAATGGCGGCGGCGAGACGGTGGAAATCGCCGTCTTCCCGTCGGGTGCCGGATTGGAGGAGTTCGACTGGCGCGTAAGCACCGCGACAGTCGCCGCCGATGGGCCTTTCTCCAGCTTTGCGGGCGTTGACCGGACGTTATCGATCCTTTCCGGCGCAGGGCTCATCCTGTCGATCGACAACGGCGTTCCGGTCATACTCGATCGAAACTCCCCTCCCTGTTCCTTTCCGGCCGACAAACCGACATCCGCACGACTGCTTGATGGTACGATCACCGACCTCAACGTGATGACGAGGCGCGGGCACTACACCCATTATGTCCAGCGGATCGAAACCCCGTGCGTGCTTGTCCCGTCTCCTCACATCAGATTCGTACTGTGTAATCAGGGGAAACTGCAGGTCAGCATACCTGGCGGCGAACTGACGCTCGATGCCCTCGATTGCCTCATCCTTGCTCCCGATGAATGGGATCGAGTGGCACTATCCGGTCAAGTCGCGGCCTTTCTAGTCGAACTCCAGGCAATCCAGGTTGAATGATCATGAGCCGGCCGCAATGTCGCGGCCTATGGCAGCGATGACGGAGCCCTACTTCACGAAAGTCCGTGTCAGGCCCAGGGTCCGGTCGACGACAAGGACGATGGCAAGCGTCAGCAGGACGAGGAGCACCGAAACGCTGGCAACGAGAGGATCGGCCTGGCTCTCCACATGATGGAACAGGGCGACCGGCAGGGTCGTCAGTCGCGGACCGGCCAGAAACATGGTGATCACCACTTCGTCGAACGACACGAGAAAGGCAAGCACCGCGGTTGCGACAATGCCGGGCGCCATCATCGGCAGTGTCACGCGACGGACCACGGTCAGCGGCTTTGCGCCGAGCGACGAGGCCGCCTCCTCGCATGCCAATTCGAGATTTCCGAGTGAGACGGCCAGAACCCGCAACGCATAAGGCAGCGTCACGACCAGGTGGCCTATGACGAGGCCCGTGAAGGTTCCGAGCAATCCGGTGGACGCGAAGATGATCAGGATAGCCAGACCCAGGACGATCGTCGGCAGCAGCAGGGGCGCGGTGAAGAGGTTATACCAGATCTGCGATCCGGCGACCTTGAGGCGAACAATGGCATAGGCCGCGGGAATGCCGATCGCCAGCGACAATACCGTCACGACCAGCGCCAGCCCGAGACTGGTGGTGAAAGCGGACATCATTTGGCTGTTGTTCGCGAGCGCCGCATACCAGCGGAAAGACCAGCTTTCCGGCGGAAAGGACAGGATTTGCTCGCCGCTGAAGGAAATTGGAAAGACCAGAAGAACGGGCGCCAGCAGAAAGAGGAAAAGTACGGCGACCACGATCTTCATCGGCAGGGATGTCTGATGGTTTTCCATGGTCCTATCCTTGCTCCAGAAGCCGCATCGCGCGGGAATAGAGAACCAGCGCCGCGCCGAAAATTACAAGAACGAGCACGGAAAGCGTCGCGGCCAGCGGCCAGTTCAGCGTCACGATCGCCTGGTCATAGATTTCCGTTGCGAGCAGGAAGACACGTCCCCCTCCCATCAGCTTCGGCGTGATGAAGGAAGACACCGCCAGAACGAAACAAAGCAGGCAGCCGAGCGCGATGCCGGGCGCGGTCAAGGGCAGCACGACGCGGCGGAAAACCGCGAAGGGCCTCGCCCCAAGCGTGCTCGCTGCCTCCTCCACCCTCGGATCGAGCCGGCCGAAACCGGCCATCAATGCGAGGATCATATACGGCATGAGGATTTCCGTGAGGCCGATCACCACGCCGGTGGTGTTGAACATCAGGCGCGGCGCCGGAATTCCAAGCGCAGTCATGGCCTTCACCACCGGGCCAGTATCGGAAAGAAGGGCGATCCAGCCATAGGTGCGCACCACCGCAGACGTCAGAAGTGGTGAGATGACGAGCACCGTCAGAAAGCTCTTCCACGCGCCGGTGGCGCGATGCAGGTAAAGCGCGATCGGATAGCTCACCAGCAGCGTCAGCAGCGTGATGGTCAGGCTGACGACGAGCGAATTGACGATGAGATCTATATAGAAGCCGTCTCCCAGCAATCCCGACCAGTTGGCGGCGGTGAAGTTCTCGCCGATGCCCCCACCGGGAAGCGCTTCCCGAATCGAAAGACCGGCAAGATTGAGGATGGGCCAGATGAAGCCGACCGCGTTGACAAGCGCGATCGGAAGCAGGAGCGCAACGGCGACATTGCCGGTTCCGCGACGTTTCGCGGGTTCGAGAAAGGTTGCGGTGCCAGCCGTCATCGTTCCGCTCCGAAGGCGAACGTGTCTTCCACACGCCAGCTCAGCGTCGCCATGTCACCCACCCGGCGCTGCGAGGTGTCCCTGGCGGTCGCCTGCTCGACGATGATTTCTCCGCCGGCCGAATGGAAGTGGTACTGCACGAGATCGCCGATGAAGGTGATGCGGGCAAGCGATGCGGTCAGGCGGTTTTCGCCATCGGCTGCGTTTCCGACAGGCTGACCCTCATGCCACGCGATCGAGATGCGATGCGGCCGGATCATCAATTCGATCTCTCCATCCGCAACGTAGGAGGAGATCCTGACGAGCTCGGGACCGAGCCTGACCGCTCCCTTGCCTTCGCGTATCCCCTTGAGGCGGTTCGTGCGTCCGACGAAGGATGCCACGAAAGAGGTGGCGGGCTCCTCATAGATCTCATGGGGAGTGCCGACCTGCTCCACGGCGCCGCCGCGCATGACGACCACTCGGTCGCACATGCTGAGCGCCTCCACCTGGTCATGTGTGACGAAGACCGTGGTGATGCCGAGCTCCTGCTGGATATCGCGGATCTGGGTTCGCATCTCGTCGCGCAGCTTCGCGTCGAGATTGGAAAGCGGCTCGTCGAGCAGCAGGATCGACGGCTCGATCACCAGAGCCCGTGCGAGCGCCACGCGCTGCTGCTGACCGCCGGAAAGTTCGCGCGGCTTGCGCTCGGCCAGATGCCGAAGCTGGACCATGTCCAGCGCCTTCTCGACCCTCGCGGCGATCTCGGACCGTGCAAGCTTGCGCATTTCGAGCCCGAAGGCGACATTGCGAGCGACCGTCATATGCGGAAAGAGCGCATAACTTTGAAAGACCAACCCCATGTCGCGGGCATAGGGCGGCGCGAAGGTCACCTCCCTGCCCGCCACTGCGATACGGCCTCCGCTCGGCTGTATAAGGCCGGCGATCATACGGAGCGTCGTGGTCTTTCCGCAGCCGGAGGGGCCCAGGAGAGCGATGAGCTCTCCCTTGCGAACCCCGAGGTCCAGTTTCGAAACGGCCGTGAAATTCCCATAGCTCTTGCAGACGCCCTCCAGCGAAAGATGGGCATCGGTCGATGCCAGCTTGCCGTCCCGGGCTATGTTCTGATGCATCATAAGCGCCTCCAATCTTGGCTGACCGCGGATCAGCGGCTGAGCGGGATGACTTGTCGGCGCCATTTCTCCGTTATGGAGTCGCGGATTTTCGCGACCGCGAGCCAATCAATATCGATCATCTTGTCCATCTGGCCCGCCGCCGTCCGCTGCAGCGCTTCGCCAGAGACCTGCGCCTTGCTGTTGGTGGGGGCATAGAACATCTCGGCGGTGAAGGCGGCTTGCGCTTCCGGGCTCAGCGCATAATCGATGAACTTCTTCGCCGCATCGCCTGCCGGAGCATTCTTCACGAGGTTGATCGTGTTGATCTGGAAACCGCTGCCTTCCTCGGGCAGAACCACCGCCATCTTGCCGCCGGAGGTGCCGGAATAGATCTGCGCGCGTGCGTTCCAGCCGATGCCGATAGCCGCTTGGCCGTTCGCGATCGGCGTATACACGTCCGGCTTGGGCTCCCAGGTTTGCACACCGGGCGCGAGTTCACCGAGTTTCTCGATGCCCGCATCGACGTTCTCTTTGTAATCGCCGCCGCCGGCGAGCCTGTTGGCGATGATCGTCAGCGTCGTTCCCTGGATGTCGGGAACGGCCGGGATGACCAGCTTGCCCGCGTAATTCTGATCCCATAGCGCGTTCCAGGACGTCGGCGCCTTCTTGATCTGGTCGGTATTGTAGATCAGTACGAGATTGTCGAAGGTGACGGCTACGCCCGCGACACCTTCGGCGAATGCATTGGGATAAAGATCCTTCACATTGGCGCTGACGCTCTCGTCGACCTTTTCGAAGAGCCCTTCGTCGGCTCCGGCCTTTGCCACCGAGATGTCGAGGATCGCGACGTCGATCTGTGGACTGTCCTTCTGGGCGCGAAGGGTTCCGAGCATCTGTGCGGAGTTCGGCAGGCCGTAGAATTCGACCTTGATGTCGGGATTTTTCTTCATGAAGGGCTCTACGACGGCCTTCGTGTAGTGATCCTGAAATATCCCGCTATAGGCTGTGATTGTGACCGTCTCGGCAGCCGCCCCAGTTGCGGCTCCGAGAGCAAGGATCGACACGGCGATTGAAAGTCTGGCTAACATCTTCTCGTTCCCTCTTTTTTGACGTTGAGAAAGACAGTTGTCAGGCGACGCGGCGGCTTTCGTCCTCCACGATTTTGGTTGCCCCGGAAATATCCGGCAGGAATTCTCCGTTGCGGAGCCGTTCCAGGAGCTTGATTTCGTTTTCCTGCATGCCGATCGCTTTTTCGGCAGCCGCCTTGGCGGAGGATGGCGCTAGAACAACGACGCCGCTTTCATCGGCAAGGATGGCATCTCCGGGCTTGATCACCTGGCCGCCCACCGTCACCGGCACATTGATGGCGCCTTCGAGCCCGAGGATCTTGGTCGTGATGGGCGAAGGACCGCGGCACCACATCGGCATCTCGACCTTCCGAATTTCGGAAAAATCGGTGGCCGGCCCATCGATTGCAGCGCCCGCAATGCCGGCAATCTTCATGGCATGGGTGACCACACCTCCCCAGCAGGCATGGCGATCGTCGCCACAGCGCTCGACGACGACGAAGTCGCCGGGCCTGACGATCTTCGTCAGGTAATGGAGAATGGTGGAATCCGCGTGCGGAAGGCGAACGGTGACCGCCGTCCCGGCGACACGCTTTTCCGGAAGCACGGCGCGCAGTTCGCGGTCCATGAAGCCGGAGTGCAGAAAATGGCCGATGGTGGCGACTTCCACTTTTTCGAGCAACCCGATCAGATGAGGATCGAGTTGGGCAGGCATGGGATTGACTTCGAACATCCGTATCGCCTCCATCACAGAACGTGGTGCTGCGCGACCGGTACGTCGCCGCGAACTTTTTCCACATAATCGAGATCGAGCCGGGCGCTCGTCGTCCCGACACCGTCCGAGCACTGGGCCACGATATGCCCCCAGGGGTCGATCACCATCGAATGCCCCCAGCACCACTTCTTCCCATCGGAATGGGAGAGCGCCTGACCGACCGCAAGGAAATAGGTCTGCGTCTCGATCGCGCGTGCCCGGGCCAGCACCTCCCAGTGATCCTTGCCCGTCATCAGCGTGAAGGCTGCGGGAAGCACGATCACCTCCGCTCCCTCGTCGCGAAGTGCGCGGAACAGCTCGGGAAAGCGTATGTCATAGCAGATCGCGCAGCCGACGGTCTTGCCGGCCACTTTGTACGTCACGACATCCTGTCCGCGGCTGATCGTGTCGGACTCGCGGTAGACTGTGCCGCCGGGCGTGTCGACATCGAACAGGTGGATCTTCCGGTACTTCGCCAGTTCCTGGCCTTCCGGCCCGAAGACGACGGTCGTGTTGAAATGATTGTTGCCATCCTTTTCCACGACGCTGCCGGCATGGATCGTGACCTTATGCCTGGCCGCCAGTTCGGACATGGCACGATAGGCTTCGCCGTCAGGAAAATTCTCCCCGGCTGCATAGATGTTTTCCTTACCTTCACCGAGGAAGGCGTAATATTCGGGCAGGACGACAAGATCCGGACTGTCCCGGGCAATACAGTTTTCGATCAAGTCGATGGCATCACGGATATTCTTCGCCTTATCGGCCTGCGAATTCATTTGTACCAGGCTTACTTTCACCTTCGCACCTCCAGTTGGACGAAGGAATGGTGGGCGAAATCACCCATCAGGACAAACGGGAAAAACTTACCCGTTCCCATAGAATTTTCTTATGCGTCTCCTGCCCGAACATCCCCGCGTTCATACATCCGCCATGGAAAGCGAAACCTCCGCCGCCATGGCAGCGATGATCGAAGGCAGGAGATTGTCGGGGTGATCCGGATAGACCGCGTGGAAGGTCAGCGGCTTGAATGCCGGAAAAACGTCGAGCTGCACCAGTTTCCCCGAAGCAAGATGCTCATCCAGAATGACGCGCGGCAAAGGGGCGATGCCGAGACCATCGCTGGCGAGCCGCATGATGGTTGCGAGCGAATTCGAGTTGGAGATCGTCGGCGGATCGAGCCCCTCGTCACGGAACTGCTTGAGCAATCCATGATGCGGCGCACTTCCCTTCGAAAAGGCGAAAATCGGATATCCGCAGAGATCCTCGAAGCTCAATCGGCGGCCGTGCAGCCCATATTTGGGATTGGCGACCCAGACGCAGCGATATGTGCCCAGTTCGAGGTTTATGAGCGCCGGGTCCTGAACCGGCCCCATGATAAGGGCGAGATCGATCTTTTGGTCGGTAATTTCCCGTGCGACATTGAGGCTCGTATCGACGTTGAGGTCGATGGCGATACCGGGATAGCGCTCCTGAACCCGTTCGAAGAGATGGGGCAGGAAGGAATGCACGATGGAATCGATCGTGCCTATACTGACCGTTCCTTTGAGGGTCGTCGGAGAGGCGATTGCCTCGCGGAACTCGTTGGCCGCGCGGATGATCTCCTCGGCCTTCGGTACCGCAGCCCGGCCGATGGAAGTAAGCGTCACATTGCGGCTCTCGCGGTCGAAAAGCTGCACTCCGAGTTCCCGCTCCAATGTGGCGATGCGATTCGATATCGAAGCCTGGGTGGCGTTCAGTTTCTCCGCGGCGGCGCTGAAGCTGCCGAGCCGTACGATCCAGAGAAACGTCTCTATGAATCGAAGATTCATGGTGAACCCCACTGCAGCTGGAAGAGAGAGTTGGTCGAGGTACCCCGTACTCTCCTACCAATAGCTGCGCATGCACAAGTGCTGGAGTTCGTGAATTGAGGTGTCGGTGTCTCTTTCGTTATCCGATGCGTTCTTCGGTTTCCGCATCGAAGACATGGACGGATTGCGGAGCAAACGACAGGCCGATGAGGTCGCCCCCGGAAACGTCGGTGCGGCCGGTCTCGACGATCGCAAGCTCCGGTTTTGTCGCGGTGGTGATGTAGCTCATCGAACCGGTGGATTCCACGACTGCGACGGGAACGCGCATAAGCCCGCTGTCGGCTGCCACGACGCTGATATGTTCGGGACGAATACCCGCGATGACCTTGCGACCGGGCTCGACATTAATCGAAATCGGTATCGACTGCGGCGCGCCGACATCGACGACAAGTGAGCGGCCATCGTCGCTGCCGATCGCCGGCAGGAAGTTCATCGCAGGCGAGCCGATGAAGCCGGCCACGAATTTATTGACCGGGCGGTCGTAGAGATCGAGCGGCTTTCCCTGCTGCTCGATCACGCCGGCGCGCATGACCACGACGTGATCGGCCATGGTCATCGCCTCGATCTGGTCGTGCGTCACATAGACGGACGTGGCGCCGAGCCGGTCATGCAGGGCCCGGATCTCCTTGCGCATATGGACCCTGAGCGCCGCGTCGAGATTGGATAGCGGCTCGTCGAACAGGAACGCCTTGGGGTGGCGGATGATGGCCCGGCTCATGGCGACGCGTTGCCGTTGGCCGCCGGAAAGCTCGCGCGGATAGCGGCCAAGCAGATGGGAAAGGCCGGTCGTCGCCGCAACCTCTTCCGCCGCCTTCTTCGCCTCGGCTTTCGGTGTGCCGCGGATGCGTAGGCTATAGGTCAGGTTCTGCTCAACCGTCATATGCGGATAAAGGGCATAGGACTGGAACACCATGGCGACGTCGCGCTTGCGTGGCGGCACCTTGTTCATCACGTCGCCGGCGATCTTCAAGGTTCCGGAAGAAATGCTCTCGAGACCCGCAAGCGAGCGCAGCAAGGTGGACTTACCGCAGCCCGAAGGGCCAACGAGTGCCGTGAAGCTGCCTTTCTTGATCGAAAGCTCGACATTCTTGAGCGCATGGTAGGCGCCGTAATATTTGTTGACGCCGGAAAACTCGATCTGGGGGGTCATTTGAGGGCTCCCGATGTGAGGCCGGAGACGATACGGCGCTGCAGAAGAACGAAGATGGCAAGAATGGGCGTCACATAGATGGTGGCGTAAGCCATGATATTGTTCCACTCATTGGTGTTCGGCCCCATGAAACTATTGAGCCCGACGCTTGCCGGCTGCAGTTCGATCGCCTGGATCATGGATTTCGAATAGACGAACTCGCCGAAGGCCTGCATGAAGATCAGGATGGCGCTGACGAGAATGCCGTTGCGGGCGAGCGGCAGCACGATGCTGAAGAAGGCGCCGATCCGGGAATTGCCGTCGACCAGTGCGGCTTCTTCCAGTTCCTGCGGCACGCTCATGAATGTCGCGCGCACCAGCACGACGAAGAAGGGCATGCTTTTTGCGGCGATCGCCAGGATAACGGCGAGCCGCGGATATTCGAGCAGCCCGACCTGAGAGAAGCCGACGAAGATCGGCGTGATCATCAGGGAAGCCGGCAGGACTTGCAGCATGAGGATCAGGAAGAGCCCGATATCGACCCAGACATTCCGGTAGCGGGCGAGCACATAGGCGCATCCGACGCCCAGCACGGTGATGACGGCGACGGAGCCCAGTGCGATCACCACGGAATTCCAGACGTAGCGGCCCATATTCCGGCTTTCCCATACCTGGCCGTAGATCTGCCATTGCGGATCGCTGGGCCAGAAGGCCGGCGGGGTTGCGAACATCGCCGAACCGGATTTGAGCGCCGTGATATACATCCAATAAAGCGGGAAGAGGTAGATCGCTGCCAGTACCAGCGCGATGACGAGCATCGATCTTTCGCGGAAGGTATCGCTCATCCGCGCACCTCATGCCGGGTGGAACGCACGTAGACGATGGATGCCAGCATGACGAAGACGATCATGATGACGGAAATCGTCGCGCCCTTGGCGAAATCGTACTGTCTGAACGACATATCCCAAGCCCAGTATTGCGTGACATTGGATGAATTGTTCGGGCCGCCGGAGGTGATGGCCGCGAAGAGATCGAATTGCTGCAGCGTGAAGATAAGGCCGAGCGCGATCAGAGCGCCGATCGAGGAGCGCATCATCGGCAGGGTGATGGTCCAGAAGCGTTGCCAGGCATTGGCGCCGTCGAGTTCAGCCGCCTCGTAGAGATCACCCGGGATGGCGGACAAACCCACCGACAACAGGATCATGTTGAACGAGGTGCCGAGCCAGACATTGGCCATGACAACGGCCCACAGCGAATAATTGGGGTCCGAGCGCCAGAAGATGTTACCGCTGATGAGCCCGCTTTCGCGCAGAAGGAAATTGAGAACACCGAAGTCGCCGGAGAGAATCCAGTTCCAGATCGCGCCGACGACGAGACCCGGCATGACCCAGGAAACAAGAAAGAGGCCGCGCAACCAGGAGGCTCCCGGAAAATTAGTCCAGAAGAAAAGCGCCAGCCCGAAGCCGATCAGGAACTGGCCGGCGATCGAGGCGGTCACGAAGATCGCGGTATTGCCAAGGATCGGCAGCGTTTCCGGCTGTTCGAAGAGTTCCCTGTAGTTCTCGAAGCCGACAAAGGGCCGCCAGAGCGTGCCGAGCGAGAACATGTCCACTTCCTGGAAACTCATCAGCACGTTGTAGAGGAGCGGCAGGCCCGAAAGCAGGAGCAGGAAGGCAAGCGGCAAGGCGACAAGCGCGATGTCGAACCCTCTGCCATCGGTGATGCTCGAAAGAATTCTTTTCATGATCCCCTCCTCCGGTCAGGGCCGGCAGGCTGCGCCATGCCAGCCCCGCCGGGAGGAACTGTTGGAGCCTGCGTTCAGTCGAGCACGGCCTTGATCTTCGCGGCCGCCTGATCGAGCGCCTCTTGTGAGGTCATCTGCCCGGTGAGCGACGCCTGGATGGCATCCTGGATCGCCTTGGAGATCTTCGGCCATTCCGGATGCGGGCCGCGGGGCTTCGCATATTTAAGCTGCTCGACGAAGACCTTCAGCGCGGCGTCCTTCTTGGGCTCGCCCGTTTCAGGGATCGATATGTCCGAGCGGGCCGGAAGCTGGCCGAAGTCCTTGAACATTCGGTTATCCTGCGAGACAAAATATTCGAGCACCTTGAAGGATTCCTCCGGGTGATCGGTATTGGCGAAGATCGCCCAGTTGAAGTCCCCCATGGCGGAGGAGCGTTCGGCACCCTGCTCCGGGACCGGCAGCAGCGTCACGCCCCAGTCGAACTTCGCTTCTTCCGTCATGCGATCGAGCTCCCAAGGGCCCGAAATCGCCATGGCGGCATTGCCGGAATTGAAGGTGCCGGTCGAATCCCATTGGCTGCGGGTCAGCGTATCGGGAGAGGCGAGCTTTTCCTCGAGGATCGTCTTCCACGTGTCGAGCGCCTTGACCGCGCCTTCCGCGTTGATGTTCTCGTAGCTCGCACCGGCCATCTGCGCCCAGGGCAAGAACTGGAAGGTCCCCTCCTCATTGGCCTTGGCGGAGAAGGTAAGCCCATAGACGTTCGCTGCCGGGTCGGTCAGCTTGCGCGCGGCATCCACCAGTTCGGTCCAGGTTTGCGGCGGCTTTTCCGGGTCGAGACCCTTCGCCTTGAACATGTCCTTGTTGTAGTAGAGCGCGATCGTGTTCGTGGCTTTCGGGATGCCGTAATTCTTGCCGTCCCACATGGTGGAGGCAAGCGGACCGGGGAAATAGTTCGCGGTCTTGACCACCTCGGACTTGGCGATCATGTCGGTCAGGTCGAGAAAGGCATTGCGTGAGGCGAAAAGCGCATGCTCGGGATTGTCGACGGCGATGATGTCCGGCGCCTGCCCTGTCGAAAATGCGCGCATGGCTTCGCTCACCACGTCGTCGAACTGGATCTGCCGGTATTCGACCTTGATGCCCGTATTGAGCTTGTTGTAGTCGGCGATGAGGTTCGGGGCCGGCTGGATGTCGCGATCGAGCGACCAGACGGTGATCGTCACGTCCTCAGCCTGTGCGGGAATGCAGAAGCTCGAGACGGTTGCGAGCGCCAGAGCGCCAAGCATTGCGTATTTGCGGATACCCATAGTCTCCTCCTGTCGGTTATCCTGTCGGACCTGCATCCTCCGTGCCGGGCCGCATGCCTCACTCACACCGGATCGGTGACGAAATCGCCTCCCCGGCATCCTTTCAAGTAGTTCAGGCCGTGGACCTGGCCGGTCATCTCCAGCGCGTCGCGATAGACCGGGTCATGCCAGCCCTCGATGTCGATGGAGCCGGACCAACCGGCGAGACGCAGTTCCGAGATGACGTCCGTCCAGTTCGTGTCGCCGAAGCCGGGCGTACGCATGAAGACGAATTTTTCCTTACCGAAAATGCCGTGCTCGCGGATGACATCCCAGCGGATCGTCGCGTCCTTGCCGTGTACGTGGAAGATTTTGGAAGCCCATTTGCGGATCTGCGGTAGCGGATCGATCAGGTAGACCATCTGATGGCATGGCTCCCATTCGAGCCCGATATGGTCGTCCGGCGTCTCGTTGAAAATCAGCTCCCAGGCATCCGGATTGTGGGCGATGTTCCAGTCGCCGGTCGTCCAGTTGCCGTCCATGGCGCAATTCTCGAAGGCGATCTTCACTCCCTTGTCGGCGGCGCGCTTGGCAAGCTCGCGCCAGACCTGGCCGTAGCGCGGCAGGCTTTCCGGCAGCGGCCTGTTACGGACACGGCCGGTGAACCCCGCCACGCAGGTGGCGCCGAAGTGATGGGCATTGTCGATGCAGTCTTTCCAGCCCTGCAGCGTCTGAAGGTCCAGTTCCTGCTCTTCCAGCGGATTGCCGAACATGCCGATCGTCGAGATGGTGATGTCGCGGTCGCCGATCGCATCGACGCAGCGCTTGCCGAGTTCGGCGAGGTCCTGTCCGTTGGTGGTCTGCCAGAAGAAAGGCTCGAAGCTCTCGAAACCCATATCGGCGATCTGTCCGATGCGCCGGGCGGCGTCGCCCTTGGTGGCGCTCACCATGGTGCCGATGCGGATGGACTTGGCGGGATCGGTCATTGTTTCCTCACGCTGCTATGGTGACGCGCTTGCGATCTCGGGCGCTCTCGATTGCGCCGAAGACCATTGCAAGGCTCTTGATATTGTCGCTGCCGTCGGTTTCGGGCCGTTGCCCCGTCTCGATCGCCGCAATGAAACTCTCGATCACGCTGGCATGGCCGTGCGTATCTTCGGCATGTTCGGGTTCGGGCACGGCAATCGGCTCGACGGGGCGAAAAAAGCCCTCTTCGCCTGCCACGACATTGGCCTCGAACCGATCGGCGCCGTCCCAGAGGAGCGAGCCCCTCGTGCCCGTGAGCCGCCAGGCGCTCTCCCAGCTCGTGGCGGCTCCTTCCGCACACCAAGAGCCGCGATAGGTGAAGACGACGTCGTCGGAGAGTTCGAAGATCGCACTTGCCGCCGCGCCATGGCGATACCAGGAACCGGGCGGATTGGTTTCATGGCAATAGACGGCAAGCGGCTCCTTAGCCGACATGAAACGGGCCGCATCGAATGTGTGGATTGCCATGTCGAGAAGCAGGACATTGTCCATTTCCTCGCGGAAGCCGCCGAAGTGCGGGCCTAAGAAGAAATCACAATGAAGCCCGGTGAGCTGGCCCAGGGCGCCGCTTTCGATCAGTCGGCGGATGCGACGTACACCGGCGATATAGCGACGGTTTTGCACGATCGCGTGCAGCCGCCCTGCCTTATCGGCAAGCTCCCTCAACTGGCGGGCTTCATCCAACGACGTCGCCATTGGTTTTTCGCTGAGCACGTGGCAGCCGCGGGAAAGGCCGGCGGCAACGACCGTGCGGCGTGCGGGCGGTACGACGATGTCGAACAGGATATCGGCGCCCGTTGCGTCGAGCACCTCGCCCAGATCCGTTCCGATAACCGCATCCGTCAGGGAGAATTCCGCTGCTCGCGCCTCGGCCGTCTCGCAGTTGATATCCACGAGGCCGACGACCTTCACTTTGTCCTTGAGACCGGGGCTGGATGCGAGCGCCTTCAGCCACCCCTTGGCCATTGCACCGCACCCGCACAAGACTGCCTTGTACGTCACTGAAATCCTCCTGAAACGGTCGCCGTCAACTCCTCGATTGGCTTCCGTAAACGTTTACGATACTATGCGTGAAGCGGATTTCATGTCAATAGCCGATATGGGATCGAAACTCGGTCTCCGGGAGGAAGCAGCAGAAATGACGGGAATTCGCGAGCTTGCACGGCATCTCGATATTTCGATCGGAACAGTTTCGCGAGCGCTCAACGGCAAGCCCGATGTGAATGAGGAGACCCGCCGGCGCGTGCTTGAGGCGGCCGAGAAGCTGGGCTATGTCGCCAATCAGTCAGGTCGGGCGCTCCGCAAGGGCTCCACCGGCGTCATCGGTTTCATGATGCAGACGGGCCGGGAGATCACTGGCCAGGGCGATACCTTCTTCATGAGCGTCTTCGACGGCGTCCAAACGGTGCTCGCCCGCCACAGGCTCGATCTCGTCGCTCTGCTATGCTCTTCCGAAGAAGACCCGCAGGCCTATCTGAAGCGCGTCGTCGCGCGCGGCTTTGCCGACGGCATCATCCTCTCCGCCACACGCCGGCATGACGAACGGTTCGAGTTCCTGGCAAAAAGCAATATTCCCTTCATCGCACTCGGGCGCAGCCTGACCGATGTCGGCCAGCCGTGGTTCGACTTGGATTTCGAAGGCATGGCCGATACCGCGATCGATCGGCTCGTTTCCCACGGTCACAGGCGCATCGCCGTCACCCGCCCGCATGACGACATGAATCTCGGCTATGTGTTCGTCGATCGTTGCCGGCAAGCGCTCGCGCGTCGTGGGTTGGCTCTGGATGAAACCCAGGTCTTTCGCTCCACGCCCAACGAGGCGGGCGGCTACCAGATCGCGCGGGATCTCATCGCCTGCCGGGAACGTCCGACCGCCATCGTGCTCGTCAACGAGGCGATTGCGATCGGCCTCTATCGCGGGCTCAACGAAGCTGGCGTGAAACCGGGGCGCGACATCGCCGTCATCGGACGCCAGAGCCCGCATTCGCAGTTTCTCTCGCCACGCTTGACCTGCTTCAGCCTGGCCCTGCGGGAGCTCGGAATTTCGCTGGCCGAATCCCTGCTCGCCACTATGCCAACCTATTCGAACCACTATCCGGATGCGGCGGTCCGCCGGCTATGGCCAATGGAACTCGTGCCTGGCGAAAGCGACACCTTCGATCTCTAACCCTTCACCGCTCCGGCCATCATCGAGCCGGAAATCTGCCGGTACATGAGAAGGCCGAGCAGCGCCGGCGGCAGGGCGCCGAGGATCATGACCGCGGATGCAGTGCCCCATTGCACGCCCCCGCCGCTCGCCGCAAAGAAGAAGGAAGAGCCAACCGTCATCGGCACGGCGCGGCTCGTCGTCAGCATCAGGCCGAAGAGGAACTCGTTCCAGGCGGTGATGAAACCGAAGATGAAGGTGGTGACGAGCGCCGGCCGGATCACCGGGCGGATGATCATCAGCATCACCTGCAGGGAACTCGCGCCATCCACCTTGGCCGCCTCGTCCAGCTCGGCCGGCACGTCGGAAATGGCGTTCACCAGGATTACCAATGCGAGCGGCACGTTGACGATGGTGAGGATCAAGCCGAGACCGAGCTGCGTGTCCAGAAGCCCGAGCCACTGATACATCATGTAAAGCGGGATGGCGAAGATGATGAGCGGCACGGCGCGCAGATTGACGACGACCGGCAGCAGGATGCGTCTTCCGGCCTCGCTGCGGGCAATTGCATAGGCTGCCGGAAAGGCCAGCAGGATCGCAAGCCCCGTACCGATGAGCGCGGCAGCGGCGCTGTTCGCCAGATAGATATAGATATTGAAGCGGCTTGTGTCGCTCAGCACGCGAAAATAGTTCTCCAGCGTTGGCTGGTTGATCCAGAGACCGGCATTGGTCGAGAGTTCGCGGGCACTCTTGAAGGAGGTCACCAGCGTGACGATCACCGGAAAATTCATCGCCAGCACGGCGATCGCATAGACGATCCAACGCAGGCCGTTCAGCATTTTACCTCCTCCGCAATCCGGCGAGCCAATTAAGAACGCAGAGAACCACAAGTGACGCCAGGAACAGGAGGACCGATGCGGCGACCGCCTTGCCGATCGCCCCTTGTTTGAAGAAGGCGTGATAGATGTAGATCGACAGCGAGGTGGTGGAGCCCCCTGCCCCGCTTCCGGTCAGCGCATAGACATTGTCGAAGACGCGGAAGCCGTCGATGAAGCGGATGAAGAAGGCGATGGTGAGCGTCGGCAGCATGAGCGGCAGCTCGATCCACCACAGTGCCTTGAAAGATGTCGCCCCATCGAGGGCGGCGGCTTCGCGCACATCGAGCGGGATCGCCACATAGGCCATGTAGAACAGCAGAAAGGCGAAGGGCGTCCACTGCAGTACCTCGACCACCACGAGCGTTCGGAAAGCATTGTTGACGTCGAGGAAGGCGGGGCTGTCGCCGAACCACTCGAACAGGTAATAGGGCACGGGGCCGGCGAACTCGTGGAGCACCAGACGGTACATGAGCCCCACCATGGCAGGCGCCACCATCAGAGGCAGCATCAGCGGCGCCATCAGCACCGAACGTCTCGCGAGGAGCGGCGCCAGGAAGATCGCCAGAAAAAGGCCGATAAGACACTCGGCAAGCGCCGTGACGATGCCGAAGCGCATCGAGAAGGAAACCGAACGCCAGAACTCCCGGTCGCCAAGGACCGAAAGATAGTTGCCGAAGCCGGTGATCGTCGGGCTGCGCAGGGTCTCGAAATTCACCGTCGAAACGGAATAGACGAGATTGACGATCGCCGGAAAGCCAAGGAACAGCAGCAGGAAGCCGACGAGCGGCGTGAAATAGAGCCTGCCCTCGGCGCGGTTTACAATAGCCATCTCGATCCGCCGGGAAATGCCGGACGCGCGCCCATTCGGCCGCGTCCGGGAATGAATTACTTCTTCAGAAGATCCTGCATGCCCGCCTTGGTATGGGCAAGTGCGTCGTCGAGGCTCTGCTGGCCGGACCAATAGCCGGTAAACTCCTTGGCCTGGAGTTCATAGATGGAAAGGGCATTGGCCGATGTCGCGCCGGTCATGACGTAGCCATACCGGCTGGCAAACTCGCCGAGCTTGACCAGGTCCGGGCGCTCGGAAGCGACCTTCGCCACCACCTCGGGGGCAAGCGCCGGTGAACCGCCGCCTCGTGCATAGGTGAGCGCCGCCTCCTCGCTCGCCAGCCATTTCAGGAACTTGATCGCCCCTTCCTTGTTCTTGGCATTCTTGTTGAGGCCGAGGCCGAGCCCGTGGATATGATCGGCGCGGCCGTTCGGCCCTGCGGGTGGTGCGACGACACCGGTCACATCGGCTACGGCAGGTGACTTTTCCGCGTTCGTCAGATCGGCGGCCGCGGCGTTCCATTGCAGTGCCGTCGCAGCCTGGCCCGCGCTATAGGCGGCGTTGGTTTCGGCAAATTCATAGCTTAAGGAATCGCGCGGCGAGGCGCCGGCGTCGTAAAGCTTCTTGTAGAGCTCAAGACTTGTCCGATAAGCTTCGGAATCAATGGTGACATTGCCGGCCGCATCCATCCAATCTCCGCCGTAGGATCGTGGCAGAGACTGGAAGACCATCATGTTGAAGAGCAGGTTCTTCATCTGCAATACGGTGCCATAGCGCACGGGACTTTCGTCGTTGACCTGCTTGCTGAAATAGAGCGCGGTCGCCGCCCAGTCCTCCCAGGTCCACTGATCGGGATCCTTCGGCTGCAGCTCCTTTTCAAGATGCTCTTTGGCGATCTCAGCATATTTTGCCTTGGCAGCATCATCCGCCATCAGCGCCTCGATCAGGTCCTTGCGATAATACATGAAATGCAGGGAAAGATCGGTCGGCACGCCATATTGCTTGCCGTCGAACTGCATGGTCTTCAGCACGGATTCGCCGAAGACCTTGGCGGCATCCGGCCCAAGCTCGATCGGCTCCATATAGGGGGCATAGCGGCCGATCGAATAGGTAGCGACGAGATTGATGTCGAAGGCGCTGGAGCCGGCGGCCATATCCGCCTGCAGTTTGTCGAAAAAACCGTCACGGTTGAAGAAGAGAAGCTCGACCCTGTCGGTTTCCGCAGCTTTGCCGTTATAGGCTTCCACGGCGGCGCGAAGGGCGGTTTCCTCAGAACCACCCGGCCAGCCGAGCACGGTGACGGCGGCATTGCTAAGACCCGGCATAGCTATGCTCGAAAGCAGAGCGGCAACTGCCGCAAGAGATGTTCTCATCATTTTCATCGTTGGTTCCCTTCTTTATCGTTGCATTTGAATGCCTGCCATTGCGGTGCGCCTATCCCGCCTCGCGAGCGAGATCGGCAACCCCGATGATGCCGGCGTGTGCGCCGAGCTTTGCTGCAATGAGATTGGGGGCAGCCGGTGAGGCAAGCCCTGCCAGATGGTCTCGAACCGCGTCCAGATAGCCATGGGCGAGACCGATACCTCCACCGATGACGATCACCTCGGGATTGAGCATCATCTGGATGTCCCTGCAAAGCAGGGCGACGTTTTCGGCCGAGCGGGAAACGATGTCCCGTGCCCACGCCTCACCTTCGCGTGCCCGGCCGAAAACTGTGGCCGCATCCGCCTGGTGCCCGTTCCGAGTGGCTTCGGCAGCGATCCAGCGCCCGGATGTATGGTCTTCCAGAGGCGATTCCCCTCGTGAAGGACTGCGGATCAGACCAAAATGGCCAGCAAGTCCGAGCAGCGGCCGTCCGTTGACGACGATGCCGCCGCCAATACCCGTCGAGATGGTGAGAAAGACCAGATTGGAGCCCCTGCCCGCTCCGAACCGATGCTCGCCCCAGGCGGCCGCCTGCGCATCGTTCACGGCATAGGCGCGCCTGCCGAACAGCTTTTCGGCCTTTTCGATCAGAGGATAGCCATTCGGGATTCCGAGGGTGGCGGGATTGAGGGCGGACCATCTGCCTGCCTGGATGAATCCTGTGACGGCGATACCGATGCACTCATACCGCCCGGCCCAAGCTGCCGTGCTTTTCGCCACTGCGGAAAGCCAAGCGTCCGGGCCGGCCTCGCGAATGGTCGGAACGGTGATTTCCTCCAGCACGTTGGAGCCTGCAACCAGCGCCGCCATGGTCTTGGTTCCGCCGATATCGATCGCCAGCACTGGCTCACCGCGTTGCGCTCTGAACGCTTTCGAGACGGCCTCTTGGAACCATGACGTCACGTGTTCGGTGCGGGTGATTGCCGAGCCCACCACGACCGCGCAGGCGCCGGCCCGCACGGCGGAAACCGCCTGTTCTGGCGAGCGGATGCGGCCTTCGGCGATCACGTAAGGCGTAAGCTCCCGCATAGCGGCAATCAGGTCGATATCGGCCTCGACCGGCTCAGGGCCTCCGACATAACCGGAAAGCGTCGTCCCGACGAAATCGACGCCAGCTGCAAGCGCCCGGCGGGCATCTTCGAGGCAGGAGCAATCCGCCATCGTCAGCTTGCCCTTCGCCTTCACCGCCTTCACCAGCTCCTCGACGGAAGCGGGTCTCGGCCGATCGGTCGCGTCGAAGGCAACGATGTCAGCACCGGCATCCGCCAGTTCCTCCGCATCCGCAACAAAGGGAGTGATCCGGACCGGGCTATCGTCGAGGTCACGCTTGACGATGCCGATGATCGGCACGGAAACCGCGGACCGCACCGCCCTGACATAAGCGACGGATTCGATGCGAAGGGCGCTGGCACCGGCATCGAGCGCGGCCTTGGCAAAGCCTGTTACGAAATCGGCATCGTCCATCGGCCCGCCGGGAACCGGCTGGCAGGATACGATGAGGCTGTTGGCGATCTCTTCCTTCAGCTTGAGCACTCGCGACACTCCATTCGGAGCATCACGATAGATAGAAAATACCAGCTTGCAACCAGCTTTTGACTGGTATCATCGACGCAGTTCGAAAACGAAGTCGTAGACCTCACCCTTGTAGCGGGTCTCGCAATATTCGACGATCTGTCCATCGGCAAGGAAGCAGCGCCGCTCCGTCGCCAGGATAGGCGCGCCGGGCTCGCATTGCAGATGTGTCGCGTCCTCCTCAGAGGCCGCGCGCGCGCGCATGCGCTGGACGGCCCTTTGCGGCAGGAAGCCACGTTTTTCCAACGCCTCGTAGAGTGAATCTCCGACCATTTCAGGCTCTGGCAGGAAACGGGCAGGAACAGCGGAATGCTCGACCGCGATTGGTATCCCATCGGCGGTGCGCACCCGCTTCAGCCGAACCACATGGGTAATGCCGGCAACCCCAAGCGCCATCATCTCAGCCGGGGATGGCCTGACGATTTGCTTTGAAAGCCAAGCACATCCGGGCTCAAGGCCGCGAGCGCGGATGTCCTCGGAAAAGCTTGTAAGGGTCGAAAGGGATTTTTCGACCCGCGACCCGATCTCCGTTCTCGCCCCATGCCGGCGGTTTAAAAGCCCCTCCTCCTCCAGCAGCGCCAGGGCCTTTCTCACCGTGACACGCGATAGCGACAGCGTTTCGGCAATCACCCGCTCGCCTGGCAGCGTGGCTCCGGCCTTCAGGGCATTGGAGCGGATCGCAGTCTCGATCGCGGTTTTCAGTTGCTTGTACAGGGGGACGTCGGAAGCCGGACGATCGAGCTCCCTGCTCACCAGTTCCATCAGATCTACTGTCGCCATCGCCTTGCCTCGCAAAAATCTTGCCGATTTTCTCGCTGGAGCTATACTGGTATTATCCAGTTTTCGCAAATCATGGCCGGGACCGCGCAATAGCTGCAACCGCGGCCTGGAACGTCCGTCTCCAATCGACCTCATGATTGGAAAACGGTGCCACGGCCGGGGCTCACTTCACAAAAATACGCGTTCTAAATTCGCCACATCCGCGCAAAATGGTTGCAACCCAAATTCTCGCATGCATTCCAAAAATGGAGGCGCCCGCGAGGTGGACTTTCAAGGGACTTCGACCCATCCTTTGCCGATACGAACCAGCTAGAGAGGAGCACGCCATGAGCCTGCGCATCAACGATACCGCGCCCGATTTCACTGCCGAGACGACCCAAGGCACCATCCAATTTCATGATTGGATCGGCGATGGCTGGGCGGTTCTGTTCTCGCACCCGAAGAATTTCACGCCGGTCTGCACGACCGAGCTCGGCGCGATGGCCGGCCTGGAGGGCGAATTCAGGAAACGCGGCGTGAAGATCATCGGCATTTCGGTGGACCCGGTCGACAGCCACACGAAGTGGAAGGACGACATCAGGACGGCGACGGGCTTCGATGTCGAATATCCGCTGATCGGCGACCGCGATCTGAAGGTCGCGAAACTCTACGACATGCTGCCGGCCGAGGCCGGCTCTTCCTCGGAAGGCCGCACGCCCGCCGACAATGCCACCGTTCGTTCGGTCTACGTCATCGGCCCCGACAAGAAGATCAAGCTGATCCTCACCTACCCGATGACGACCGGCCGCAATTTCGCGGAGATCCTTCGCGCGATTGATTCGATCCAGTTGACCGCCAAGCACCAGGTCGCGACACCGGCCAACTGGCAGCAGGGCGACGACGTCATCATCACGGCTGCAGTCTCGAACGAAGACGCCGTCACCCGTTTCGGCTCGTTCGACACGGTCCTGCCCTATCTCAGGAAGACCAAACAGCCTACTGCCTGAGCCTGGCTTCCATAGCCAAGACCGGCGGAGTCACGCTCCCGCCGGTCTTTTTCGCCTTGCACATGCTTCCCGCCGCTGCCGACGTTTTCCGGAAATTATGGCCGGGCTGCCGGATGCCGCATACTAGGTTACCTGTCGACCACAGGCAGCTGGGCGGCAATCGGATCGCCAACTATTACTTCTGACCCTTGAGCGCATCCAGCATGATCGCGATGAGCCGGCGCGCGGGCGAGCTGCGAGGCCACAACATGCCGACTTCCCGCGGCGGAGATGTAGCCGGCAGCTCGAGAACGCAGATATCCAGGTCTCCGGGCCATGGTCGCGCCCAGTCCGGAACCAGGGAAACGCCGAGACCGTTGCTGACCATCACGGCGATCGCCTCCAGCGAATCCAGCTCCAGCCGCTCCACCGGTTTGAGGCCCTGGCTCCTCAGATAGCCGTCTGCCAGGCGCCCACCCCAATTGCTGCGGTCATAACGAATGAAGGGCCGCGTCGCGATGATGTCATGGGGTGATTGTCGACGGCATTCGCCCGGCGCCAAAAGTACGAGGCGCTCTGCCCGCAGCAGCTCCCATTCAAATGTTTTCGGGATAGGAAACGGCGGTTTGACGAGGATTGCTGCGTGGATATCGGCATTCCGGAGCCTCTGGTAGAGTTCAGCGGAGGTACCCGGCAAAAGGAAAACCTCCACCTGCGACCTGCTCGCGAAGACGGAGCGCAAGGCCGGCGGCAGAAGCCCGGTGAGTGCCGTCGAGATCGCACCGAGCCGCAACTCCCCGGAAGGCAGATCGGCATTGGCGAGCGCGCGCAGGTCGCGGACCTCCGCAATGATAGTGCGGCTTTTCTCGATGAGTGCATGACCCGTCTCGGTCGGGCTCACGCGCCTGCCGGCTCGGGTGAGCAGCGGCACCCCGATATCCTCCTCAAGCGCCTGCATGCGTTGCGCGACAGCGGCAGGCGTAATGCCGAGCCGCCGGGATGCCTCGGCCAGCGAACCAAGCTCGGCGACCAATAGGAAGGTTTCGAGAAAACGCGTTTCCATCAAAACAAAAGCTATCGTCTAAAAGCAGGAAGAGCTACATTTTTCTTCTTCTTAGGCTGACCATAATGCCGCCAAAGGCCGTCCTTTGCCCTTCGTCAGGGCTTTCCTTTCAGTCAACGAGGTTCCAGACATGCCGCTTGATCCGCAGACCGTCGAAACGCTCAAAGGCGTTTCCACTGCAACGCTGACTACCGTTCTCCTGAAGAAGGGGCTCCGGAACGTCTGGATGCGCGGCACGAAACCGCTCAGACCAGGTCAGCCCCGCGTCGTGGGGCCGGCGTTCACTTTGCGCTTCGTGCCCGCCCGCGAGGATCTCGCAACGCCGGAAAGCTGGTCCTCGCCGATCTCAACGCGCGCGGCGATCGAGGCCATGCCTGAGGGCTGCGTGGCCGTGGCCGATGCCATGGGTGTGCTCGATGCCGGCATTTTCGGCGATATCCTCTGCTCGCGCATGGTCAAACGCGGGGTCGCGGGGTTGGTGACCGATGGCGTCATGCGTGATGCGGCGGGCGTGCTCGGCACCGGGCTTCCGGTCTGGTGCGACGGCGTCTCCGCGCCGCCCTCCGTTGCCGGTCTTACCTTCGTCGGCTGGCAGGAACCTATCGCCTGCGGTGGCGTCGCCGTCTTCCCCGGCGATATCGTGGTGGTGGACGAAGACGGCGCGGTCCTGATCCCTGCAAAGCTGCTTGACACGGTTTTAGCCGAGGCGCCCGAACAGGAGCGCATGGAAGCCTGGATCATGACCGAGGTCGATCGCGGCGTGCCGCTGCCCGGTCTCTATCCGATGAACGCGGAAACCAAGGCGCGCTACCAGGCCTGGAAGGACGCACAATGACATTCAGCACACAA
Source organism: Rhizobium sp. LC145 (assembly GCF_001005825.1). Taxonomy (GTDB): domain Bacteria; phylum Pseudomonadota; class Alphaproteobacteria; order Rhizobiales; family Rhizobiaceae; genus Neorhizobium. The sequence continues at coordinate 407,414 of NZ_LBHV01000002.1, read as the reverse complement.
TCGAAGGGCGTCTATGCCATCGCCACCACGCCGTTCCTGCCGGATGGCGCGCTCGACCACCCATCCATCGACCGCCTGACCGATTTCTATGTCGAGAGCGGCGTTACCGGCATCACCATCCTCGGCATTATGGGCGAGGCGCCGAAGCTGGAGCCTTCGGAATCGCGCGCCATCATCAAACAGGTGGTATCGCGCGCAAATGTGCCCGTCATCGTCGGCGTCTCCGCACCCGGCTTCGCCGCCATGCGGTCGCTTGCCCGTGACGCGATGGAGATGGGAGCCGCCGGCGTGATGATCGCGCCGACACCGGCGCTTCGCACGGACGAACAGATCGTAGGCTATTTCGAGCAGGCCGTTGAAGCGATCGGGGAAGACATCCCCTGGGTGCTGCAGGATTATCCGCTGACGCTCAGCGTCGTCATGTCAGCCAGTGTCGTTGCCAAGGTCATCGCAAACCACTCCTCCTGCCGGATGCTGAAACACGAAGACTGGCCGGGCCTCGAAAAGATCTCGAAGCTCAGAGCCATGCAGAAGGCCGGCGAACTGCGGGAGTTCTCGATCCTTTGCGGCAATGGCGGCATGTTCCTCGATTTCGAACCGGAACGCGGCGCCGACGGCGCGATGACCGGCTACGGCTTTCCGGACATGCTGGTGGAACTCGTCGAGCTGTTCGCAGCCGGCAAGCGTGATGAGGCCCACGACCTCTTCGACGCTCACCTGCCGCTGATCCGCTATGAGCAGCAGCTCGGCATTGGGCTTGCGGTGCGAAAGCACGTGTTGAAGCGCCGCGGCGTCATTACCTCAGATGCGCAGCGCAAACCGGGCCAGATGCTGACCGCGACCGCCAAGGCCGAGGTGGATTACCTGCTTGAGCGGCTTGCCAGACGGGACAGACGCGCCGCGCTTTAGCAAACACTCCTCTTTCCCTTCTCGCCTCTCCTGAATCCTATCCAAAACGTTTCGGCTTGACTCCCAAAACGTTTTGGATGAACCTTGAGACGAGGGAGGAAACCTTGTCCAATCTAAAACAGCTTGCGCAATCGCTCGGCTTGTCCATCACCACGGTTTCCCGTGCCTTGGACGGCTATGCGGATGTTTCCCCCACTACGCGCGAGCGGGTTCGAGAAGCCGCCGACAAGGTCGGGTATAGGCCAAACGCCTCGGCGCGCCGGCTTCGCAAGCAACGGGCCGAACTCGTCGCCGTCACGCTTCCCAGCGATCCGGGCCATATCGGCCCTCCCCACTTCATCGACATGCTCTCCGGCTGTGCCGAGCATCTCGCCGGCGCCGGTCTCAACCTCGTGATTGCGCCCGTTCCGCGTGGCGAAAGCGAACTCGAGATGTGCCGCCGCTTTGTCGACGGGCGAAGGGTGGATGCCATGCTGCTGGTGCGCACCAAACGCAATGACGAGCGCGTCGAATTCCTGCAATCTCGCGGTATTCCCTTCGTCACCAACGGGCGCACCGAATCCCCCACGCCGCACGCCTTCATCGATGGCGATGGTTTTTCCGGCTTCCGCCAAGCGACATTGCGCTTCCATGCCGCCGGCCATCGCCGGATCGGCCATATCGCTGGCCCGCAGGAATACTATTTCGCTCACACCCGTCGTCGCGGCTGGCAGGCTGCCCTGGATGAATGCGGTCTGGAGGCCAGCCTCTGCGCCGAAGGCGCGCCGACCGAACAAGGCGGCTATCTTGCGGCGCTTGAGCTTCTGCGCCGGCCGTTGCGTCCGACGGCGCTTGTCTGCGCCACCGATGAAATGGCGATCGGCGCGCTGCGGGCACTGCGTGAAATCGAGGGTGGCGAGACCATCAGCATCGTCGGCCACGACGATCTGCCGATCGGCGCATTCGCAAGCCCACCGCTATCGACCATGCGGATGACCGGCGAAAACCTCGGCGCGAGCTTCGCCTCCCTGCTGCTTCGCGCCATCGCGGGAGAACCCGCCGAGAACCTTCAGGAACTGCGTCCCATCGAATTCGTGGATCGGGAAAGCCATCGCCGTTCTTTCCCGGATGTTTAGTCAACAGCCGAAGCAAACAGAAAGACAATAAGGAGGAGAAACAAATGAAACGCTTGCTGTCATTCGGAATTCTGGCCTCGACGGTGCTGACCTTCGCCTCACCCTCGCTGGCACAGACTGTATTCCTGTCCACCCAGCTTCGCCCGATCGAGGAAGCGACCGTCGTGCGCGAAGAACTGCTGCAAGGCGTCGGCGACATCGACTATGTCGTCGAGGAGCCGCCGCAGTTCGCCGTGCGCATGGAGGCGGAGCGCCAGGCCGGCAAGCATACGATCAGCCTTGTCGGGGCGCTGCATGGCGAGCTTTCGCCGATCGCCGACAGGGATGGTTTCGAGCCGCTCGACGAACTGGCGAAGAAACTGGCCGATGGAGGCATGCCGCAGTCATTGCTCGATCTCGGCAAGCTCGGCAAGACCAGCCAGCAATACATCCCATGGATGCAGGCCACCTATGTCATGGCTGCCCACAAGGATGCGCTGCAGCACCTGCCCGAGGGCGCGGACGTGAACACGCTCAGCTATGACCAGCTCATAGAATGGGGCAGGAAGCTGCAGGAGGCGACCGGACAGCCGCAGATCGGCTTTCCGGCGGGTCCGAAAGGGCTGATGGCCCGCTATTTCGAGGGCTATTTCTATCCGTCCTTTACGGGTGGCGTGGTGCGCACCTTCCAGAATGCGGACGCCGCTGCCGGCTGGGAGAAATTCAAGGAACTGTGGGCTCAGGTCAATCCAAATTCCACCAATTATGACTTCATGCAGGAGCCGCTTGCCGCCGGCGAAGTGATGGTTGCCTGGGACCATGTCGCGCGTCTCAGGAACGCGATCTCCGCCTCGCCTGACGATTATGTCGTCTTCCCCGCGCCGGCTGGTCCGAAGGGGCGCGGCTATATGCCGGTCGTCGCCGGACTGGCGATCCCGAAGGGGGCACCGGATGCCGCAGGCGCCACCAAGGTCATCGAGCACTTGACAATGCAGGAGACGCAGCTTTTGACCGCACAGCGCGTCGGCTTCTTCCCGACCTTGAACGTTCAGCTCCCGCCGGATCTCGATCCGGGCGTCGCCCTGCTTGCAGGCGCCGTCACAGCCACACAAGCTGCCGACGATGCGCTGATTTCGCTTCTTCCGGTCGGTCTCGGAGACAAGGGCGGCGAATTCAACAAGGTCTACATGGACAGCTTCCAGCGTATCGTTCTCCAGAACGAACCGGTGGCCGACGTACTCAAGGCGCAGGGTGCAACGCTTTCCAAGCTGATGACCGACACCAAGGCTGCCTGCTGGGCGCCAGATGCAAAGAGCGACGGCCCCTGCCCCGTCGAATGAGCGCCTCCCAAGGCTGTTCGGGTTCGGGCGCAAGCCCGGACCCAGTTCTTCAATCCGCCTGCGGGGCACGCCGATGACGCAAACCAGACCCTGGGTCCCCTATCTCCTGATCCTGCCTTCCGTCGCCTTCCTGGCGCTGCTGTTCATCGTGCCGCTGGTGCAGACGATCTGGCTGGCGATCTCCGATAACGGCGCGCCTTCGCTTGCCAATGCGCAGCGCATGGTGAACGACATCAATTTCGGGCGCTCGGTCCAGAATACCTTCCTGCTCACCGCTGTTGTCGTACCGGTTCAGCTCGCCATCGCGCTTGCCATGGGCACCATGGTCGCCAAAATCGCGGGCGGCCGCGAAACCATCCTCTGGATCTGGACCATTCCCCTTGCCATTTCGGATCTCGCCGCCGGCCTCGTCTGGCTCTCGATCCTGCAGAATACCGGGTATTTCAACTCGTTGCTCTTCGGCCTCGGCCTTATCGAGCGGCAAACGAGCTGGCTTTCCTATCAGACGCCGGTGGCGCTCTTTATCGCGATCGCGATCGCCGAAATCTGGCGCGGCACGGCGATCGTCATGGTTATTATCGTCGCCGGCCTCAACCAGGTGCCGAAGGAGTTCAAGGAAGCCGCCGAAATCTTCGGCGCAGGACCCTGGACGCGGTTCTGGCGCATCACCCTGCCGCTCATCCGCCCGGCGCTGCAATCCGCCCTCATCCTGCGGACCGTACTCGCCTTCGAAGTCTTTGCGGTCGTCTACGCGCTCGGAGGCCGCAATTTCCCGGTTCTCGTGGGTGAAGCCTACAACTGGCAGAACCAGAACCAGAATTACGGGGTGGCGGCTGCCTATGCGGTCCTGATCATGGTCATCTCGCTTGCCGCGACCCTCGTCTACCTCAAGGCCATCAAGGTCGATCCGGAGCGCCTGCCATGAGCACCGCCAACCCCGCGGGTTTCGTCTCTTCTCGCCGCTGGCTGCTGTGGAGCGGCATCATCGCGCTCTGCGCCTGGGTGCTGGTGCCGATTTACCTCGTGGCGCTCGGTGCGCTCGGCGGACGCCAAGGCGTCTACCAGTGGCCGAAAACCGGTTTGCCGATGGGCATTTCGCTGGACCCGTTCCTGCTCTTCCTCAGAACCGAGGGTGTGACGCAGAGTTTTTTCAATTCGCTCGGTGCTGCCGGGATCACCGTAGCGCTGTCGATCCTGCTCGGGGCGCCGGCCGGATACGCGCTTGCCCGGTACAATTTCCGTGGCAAGGATAGCTATCGGCTGCTGGTGCTGCTCACCCGCGCCTTTCCGCTAGCCATCCTGGCGCTGCCGCTCACCGTCTCCTACATCCGGCTCGGTCTCTACGATACCATTATCGGCGTCGGCCTGATCCATACGGTTTTGGCGCTGCCCTTCGCGGCGCTGGTGACGCAGGGCATTTTCCTCGGCGTCCCCCGAGAACTCGAGGAGGCCGCCTGGGTCTTCGGCTGCACCCGTATCCAGGCCTTCTTCAAGGTCGTCGCGCCGCTTGCGCTACCCGGCATCGTGGCGACGGCGGTCTTCGCCTTCGTCATTTCCTGGAACGAGGTCTTCGCGGCTTCCGTGCTGACGGTCAGAAATCGCACATTGACGGCTTACCTGCTGACGGTGCTGTCCGAAAGCCCGATGCATTACCGGTTTGCCGGCGGCCTGCTGCTCATCCTTCCCTCGGTCATCTTCATCTTCGCGGTCAGGCGTTACCTGTTCGCGATCTGGGGCATTTCCTCCAAGTAACGGGACCATTTCCATGGCCAATATTGTCATAGATCGCATCCGCAAGAACTTCGGCTCCTTCCAGGCGCTGAAGGAAATCTCGCTGACGATCAACGACGGAGAATTCGTCTCACTGCTCGGGCCGTCGGGCTGCGGCAAGACCACGCTTCTGCGCATCATCGCGGGGCTGGAGAGCGCAACCTCCGGCGACGTGCGCATCGGCGAGAAGTCGGTGATCGGCTTGCCACCAAAGGACCGCGGTCTGGCGATGGTCTTTCAGAATTATGCCGTCTTCCCGCACATGACAGTTTACGAGAACGTCGCCTTCGGCCTACGCATGCAGAAAGTGGACGACGCGCGGGTGAAAAAGCAGGTCGAGAAAGCCGCCGGTCTGCTGCATATCGAACCCTATCTCGACCGCTACCCGAACAAGCTCTCCGGTGGACAGCGCCAGCGCGTGGCGGTCGCCCGCGCACTCGCCGTCGAGCCCAAGGTGCTGCTCATGGACGAGCCGCTTTCGAATCTGGATGCGCTGCTGCGGCTTGAAATGCGCACCGAACTCAAAACCGTGCTGCAATCGGCGGGCACCACGACGATCTATGTCACCCATGACCAGACAGAGGCGATGGGCCTCTCCGACCGTATCGCCGTCATGCATAACGGCGTGGTCGAGCAGGTGGGCTCGCCGGTCGACGTCTACAACCATCCCGCGACACGTTTCGTCGGCGGCTTCATCGGCAATCCGCCGATGAATTTCATCAAGGTGCCGGTGGAAAACGGCCGTGTAGCCGCAGGGGTTCAACAATTGGTCGTGCCGGATGGGTCCGCAAGCGAGATCGTGCTTGGCCTTCGCGGCGAAGCCGTGGAGCTCGCAAACCTGCCGGAGGGGATGGAAATGAAGGTCCGCGTGGCCGAGCCGATGGGATCGCACCTGCTCCTGACAGGATCGATCCACGACCAGCCGGTGCGCGTCATCCTGCCGGCATCCGAAACCGTCAGAAGCGGCGATGTGATCGGGCTGAAGCTCGACCGCAACCGAATCACCTGGCTTTCGCCCGAAAGCGGCAAATCCTATCCGGCAGCGGCCGCCTGAAACCCCTGGAGTATCAAGAATGAGCAAGCATCTCGACGAGGCGAGGCGGATTCTCGCGGTCAATGACCGCGGCGGCTATACGGTGCCTACCGATCGGCTCTATCCCTTCCAGTGGAACTGGGATTCCGCCTTCGTCGCCATGGGGTTTTCACTTTATGACGTCGACCGCGCCTATCGTGAACTGGAACGGCTTGCCGAGGGTCAGTGGGCGGACGGCATGATCCCGCACATCGTCTTCCATCAGCCGAGCGATACCTATTTCCCCGGCGCTAACGTCTGGCGCACGCGCCATTCGGTCCCGACCTCGGGCATCACGCAACCTCCGGTTTTTGCGATCGCGCTGCGCAAGGTACACGAGGCTGCAGGCCCTGCCGAGGCAAGAACGCCTCCCCTCTACGAGGCTGCCCTGAAATGGCATCGCTGGTGGTATTCCGCCCGCGACCCCAAGGGAACCGGGCTCGTTGCGCTCCTGCACCCATGGGAAAGCGGCAGCGACAACTCGCCCGCCTGGGACCTCGCGCTTGCCCGAGTGCCGACCACGACCGAAACGGCGGTCGCGCGCAAGGATACCGGTCACGTCAATGCCGAGATGCGTCCGCGCGATGAGGATTACAGGCGCTTCATTCATCTGGTCGATACTTATGCAGCCTGCGACTGGGAACCGGCCAGGCAATGGGAAAAGGCACCGTTCAAGGTGGCGGAAGTTCAGACGACCGCGATCCTACTCAAGGCCGGCGAAGATCTGGAGCATCTCGCCCGACTGCTCGGAAGGCAAGATGACGCAGCTGAAATCGCAGCACTCAATGCTCTGAGCCGCAAGGCACTGCTTGCCCAGTGGCGGCCGGAATTTTCGCGCTTCGTCTCCCGTGATCTGATCTCGGGCGAGGACGTGGCGGCTCCCACCCAGGCAGGCTTCATCCCGCTTCTCTCATTGGACCTGGAGGAGGAAATCGCGGGAGCATTGGTGAATGAGATGAAAGCATGGTCGAAAGGCGTGAAGGTCGCCTTTCCCACCACCAAGCCCGGTATCGAGAGCTTTGAGCCGAAGCGTTATTGGCGCGGTCCCGCCTGGGCGATCATTAATTGGCTGTTGATCGACGGGCTGAAGCGCAACGGCCAGACGGATCTTGCCGAAGAGCTGCGCAAGTCCACCATCGACGCAATCGAAACCGAAGGCTTTGCCGAATATTTCGACCCGACGACAGGTGAAGGTTGCGGCGGGCTCGGCTTCTCCTGGACGGCTGCCGCCTATCTGTGGCTGATACGGCAATAGAGCCTTTTTGACCAAAGCAGTCCCGTACAAAAAAAGGGCTTTCCCACATCGTTGGGAACGGCCACTTCCGCTCATGGACTGCTCGCATACCTCCTGACGAATGCTCCGACCGGAAGCTCGGGGCTCTTTATACTCTCGGAAGGGTTGCCATTTTCCGACTGTATATTATCATTCGTGTATATTCAGGAGGTTGCATGTCGGACGTTCTTTCTGATCCGCCTTCCCCAACAAACCTGCGGCGCAGGCGGCGTAATGAACTGCTTGCATTCTTCGCCCTTGCTTTCGGAGTCTGGCCGATAGTGGCCATCGGTGTCGTCGGAGGCTACGGATTTCTCGTCTGGTTTTATCAGATGATTTTCGGGCCTCCCGGCCCTCCGGTGCACTGAGAGAGCGTCCATGAGGCCGGCACCGCTTTCCCGACGAGAGTTATTGACCGGCCGTTCCTCGGTCCATCCGCCTCGCCTCTGCCCACCCGGAGCCTCCCTTGAGAGCCTACGCAACTGCACCGGATGCGGCCTCTGCGCGGAGCGATGTCCCACCGGCATAATCCGCCTCGTGGGCGGACTTCCGAGCGTCGACTTTTCGGCTGGCGAATGTACCTTCTGTGCCGCCTGCCAGGAAAGCTGTCCTGAAGCCGTATTCGACGAGAAGCCCGCTTCGCGCTTTCCCCATACCGCCCTCATCGGTGACGGATGCCTTCCGATGAGCAACATCGCCTGCCAGTCCTGCGGTGAGAGCTGTCCCGTTCAAGCCATCCGTTTTCGACCGCGGATGGGCGGTCCTTTCCTGCCCGACCTGGACGACATGCTCTGCACCGGTTGCGGCGCGTGTCTGCAGGTTTGCCCGGTCAACGCGATAAGCATGCGGCCCCTTGCCCAGGAGGCAGCCCATGGCTGATCAAACGGCCTGGCACATCTCCAGCGCAGTGGTCGCGACGAAGCCCGGATCGACCGAAAGCGTTTTGACTCACATCAAAGACATGGCCGGCGTTGAGGTCCATGCAAATAACGGCGCGAAAATCGTCATCGTACTCGAAGGAGCAAGCACCGGCGCCCTTGGCGAGATGCTGAGCCGGATATCGGTGCTCGACGGGGTCGTCGCGGCCAACATGGTGTTTGAACATGTGGAAACACGAGGAGAGCCGAACCATGACGGGAGAACTGACACGGCGTGACATGCTGAAGGCGCATGCGGCCGGGGTCGCGGCAGCTGCCGCCGGGGTGGCTCTGCCGGCGGAAGCGCAGCCTATACCGGGCGGGGTGGAGGCTCTGCAGATCAAGTGGTCCAAGGCGCCGTGCCGTTTTTGCGGTACAGGATGCGGGGTGATGGTCGGCGTCAAGGATGGCCAGGTCGTCGCCACCCACGGCGACATGCAGGCGGAGGTCAATCGCGGTCTCAACTGCATCAAGGGTTATTTCCTCTCCAAGATCATGTACGGCGAAGACCGGCTGCAGACCCCGCTCCTGCGCAAGCGTGGCGGCGTCTATGACAAGGATGGCGAGTTCGAGCCGGTGAGCTGGAACGAAGCCTTCGACGTCATGGCCACGCAGTGCAAAAAGGTCCTGAAGGAAAAAGGCCCCACCGCCGTCGGCATGTTCGGTTCCGGCCAGTGGACGATCTTCGAGGGCTATGCCGCAACCAAGCTGATGCGCGCCGGCTTCCGTTCGAACAACCTCGATCCGAATGCCCGTCATTGCATGGCCTCGGCGGCCTACGCCTTCATGCGGACCTTCGGCATGGACGAGCCGATGGGCTGCTACGACGATTTCGAGAATGCCGACGCCTTCGTGCTCTGGGGCTCGAACATGGCGGAGATGCATCCCATTCTCTGGACGCGCATCGCCGATCGCCGGCTCGGATATCCGCATGTGCGCGTGGCGGTGCTTTCGACCTTCACCCACCGCAGCATGGACCTCGCCGATATTCCGATGGTCTTCAAGCCAGGAACGGACCTGGCGATCCTGAACTATATCGCCAACCACATCATTCAAACCGGACGGGTGAACCAGGATTTTGTCCAGAGTCACACCAAGTTCGCCCGCGGCGTGACCGACATTGGCTACGGCCTGCGGCCCGACAATCCGGTGGAAGTCAACGCAGCCAATTCTGCCGATCCGGCCAAGACCGAGCCCATGGACTTCGAGGCGTTCAAGGAATTCGTCTCCGAATACACGCTGAAGAAGACGGCGGAGCTGACGGGCGTCGATGCGGGCTTCCTCGAGCAGCTTGCCGAACTCTACGCCGATCCGAAGACTAAGGTCATGTCGCTCTGGACCATGGGCTTCAACCAGCATGTGCGCGGCGTGTGGGCCAATCAGATGGTCTACAACCTACACCTCCTGACCGGAAAGATTTCGGAGCCCGGCAACAGCCCGTTTTCGCTGACCGGCCAGCCATCGGCCTGCGGCACCGCCCGCGAGGTCGGCACCTTCGCCCATCGCCTGCCGGCGGACATGACGGTGACCAATCCCGAGCACCGCAAACATGCCGAAGAGATCTGGCGCATTCCCCACGGCGTCATCCCGGAAAAGCCCGGATATCATGCGGTGGAACAGGACCGCATGCTGAAGGATGGAAAGCTCAATTTCTATTGGGTGCAGGTCAACAACAACGTCCAGGCCGGCCCCAACACGAGCAATGAAACCTGGCAGGGCTACCGCAACCCCGACAATTTCATCGTCGTGTCGGACGCCTATCCGACCATTACGGCCATGAGCGCCGACCTGATCCTGCCCGCCGCTATGTGGGTGGAAAAGGAGGGAGCATACGGCAATGCTGAGCGCCGCACCCATGTCTGGCATCAGCTCGTCCAGGCAAAAGGCGATGCCCGTTCGGATCTCTGGCAGATGGTCGAGTTTTCCAAACGCTTCACCACCGACGAAGTCTGGCCTGCCGATATCCTCGATGCCGATCCCGACTACCGCGGCAAGACGCTCTATGACGTGCTCTTCCGCAACGGCGAGGTCGACCGCTTCCCGCTCAGCGAGGTCAATGAAGAATACGCCAACAACGAGGCCAAGGATTTTGGCTTCTACATCCAGAAGGGTTTGTTCGAAGAATATGCCGCTTTCGGCCGCGGACATGGTCACGACCTTGCGCCCTACGACAGCTATCATGAAGTGCGCGGACTTCGCTGGCCTGTGGTCAACGGGCAGGAGACCCGCTGGCGTTACCGCGAAGGCTACGACCCGTATGTGAAACCGGGCGAAGGCGTGAAGTTCTACGGCCAGCCGGACGGCAAGGCGGTCATCCTCGCTGTTCCCTACGAGCCGCCAGCCGAATCGCCGGATGAGGAATTCGATTTCTGGCTGGTGACCGGCCGTGTGCTGGAGCACTGGCACTCCGGCTCGATGACGATGCGGGTTCCCGAACTCTACAAGGCCTTTCCTGGTGCCCGCGTCTTCATGAACGGCGACGATGCCCGCAAGCGCGGTATCAACCAGGGCGCCGAGGTCCGCATCGTCTCCCGACGGGGCGAAATCCGCTCTCGCGTCGAAACCCGCGGCCGCAATCGTATGCCGCCTGGGGTGATCTTTGTTCCCTGGTTCGATGCCAGCCAGTTGATCAACAAGGTCACCCTCGACGCAACCGATCCCATCTCCAAACAGACGGATTTCAAAAAATGCGCGGTCAAGATACTTCCCGTCGCCTGATCCGGCGATCCGAATGGATGATGGTCGCCGCAGGGTTCGTGCTGTTCCTCGCGACCGCGTCCCTCGCCCAGGTGGTGCAGCAGATGGTGCCGCAACTCGAAGGCCCGACACCCTCGATGGCCACGGGCGCTGCCGCGCCATTGCCGAAATGGGTGGTTGACGACAAGCAGGTCATGCGTGCCTATCCCGATCAACCGCCGATCATCCCGCACTCGATCGAAGGCTATCAGCTTTCGGTGAACGCAAACCGGTGTCTGTCCTGCCACAAGCGCGAGTTCATGCAGGCTTCGGGCGCGCCGATGATTAGCGTCACGCACTACATGACCCGCGATGGGCAGATGCTCGCCGATGTTTCGCCAAGGCGATACTTCTGCACCGCCTGCCATGTACCCCAGGCCGACACGCGGCCGCTGGTGCCCAACGCTTTCAAGGACATGAGCGAGATGGGTTTCAAGCAAGCGGGAAGCGAGTGAACTTATGATCGCCTGGATCAAGAAAATCATCCTCTGGGCCTGGAATATCCTCGCCACGCCCGCCGGAACACTCGGCCTCGGCTTCCTCACTCTTGGTGGTTTCATCGGGGGAGTGATGTTTTGGGGGGCGTTCAACACCGCCCTCGAAATAACCAATACCGAGAAATTCTGCACCTCGTGTCACGAGATGCGCGACAACGTCTACGAGGAGCTGACCCGCACCATCCATTTCTCCAACCGCTCTGGTGTCCGCGCCTCCTGCCCCGATTGCCACGTTCCGCACAACTGGACCGACAAGATCGCCCGCAAGATGCAGGCGTCCAAGGAAGTCTGGGGCAAGATCTTCGGCACGATCAATACCCGGCCGAAATTCCTGGAAAAACGGCTGGAACTGGCGCAGCACGAATGGGCGCGATTGAAGGCCAACGATAGCCTGGAATGCCGCAACTGCCATTCGTCGATGGCGATGGACCTTCAAAAGCAGACGCAGCGCGCCGCCGAGATACACACCCGCTATCTGCTGTCGGGCCAGGCAACCTGTATCGATTGCCACAAGGGTATTGCGCATGAACTTCCTAACATGGAAGGCATCGATCCCGGCTGGAAGGTGCCGCGGGAACTGGAAGGCAAGAAGATGGCCGGCTCGACCCCGATCGACGACCTGAGGGCGGTCATCGAGGACGCTCATGCCGGGCTTTAGCTCGCGATGGGATGGCGCGTCGTTTCATCCTTCTCTCCAGCCAGGCTGAAGCTTGGAGCGAAGCGAGAATGACCACGACGCCGAGGATCACGCGAGCCTCCGGCACTTCGCCGAAAAAGACATAGCCGACCGCCGCAGTGAAGACGATGGAAAGATAGCCCACCGGCGCCAGAACACTGGCGTCGGCGATACGATAAGCCCGCAGAAAGCAATATTGGCCGATCTGGGCGAGAAAACCGATGCCGAGCAGAGGCAGCCAATCGGAGGGCCGGACCGGCTGCCAGGTCATGATGGCGGGAATGGCGGTGATCACCGCCAGGCCAAGGGTGTAGAACACCATCATCACAGTCGTGTTCTCGTCCCTCAAGGCTCGCGTCTGGATGATTGCCAGGGAACCGAAAACCACCGAAACCAGCACGACCAGCACCTTCGCATCGAAACCGGCGGTCCCCGGCGCGATCACGATCAGGACGCCTCCGAATGCACCGAGGGCGCCGAGCCATCGGAGCCAGCTCACGGTCTCGCCGAGCATGGCCACCGCCATGGCCATGGTGACCAGCGGCCGTGAGAAGCCCACGGCATTCACGGTCGCCAATGGGAGAATGGTGATCGCCAGAAAGTTGCTCGACAGTGCGGCGGCATTGCAGGAGATGCGAACGATGTTGCGCCACGGGTGCTTGATGCGGGTCATTTCCAGCCGATGACGCCAGATCAGCGGCAGGATGAAGAAAAGCCCCACCATCGCGCGGATGAACACCAGCTGGAAGGCGGGATAGGTGGCCCCCTGAGCCTTGACCAGCGCCGTCATGCCGCCCGCAACGAGCGTCATGTCCAACAATAGCCAGCCCACCCCGATGCGAGCATTGGATGCCCGCTCTCCTTCCATTTCTTGTGCCGCCTGCCCGCTCACGCCGGTTGCACGAGATTGGCCATCAGCCGGAAAGCGCCGGGCACCAGCTTGTCGAGCTGATGATGCAGAACCAGGCTGGTATGGGTATGGCGGCCTTTGCCGATGGAGCCGGAGATCAGCGCCCCTTCGAGCGGCTGCTCGTTGACGTCGTGCATGGCGAGCAGAGGTTCATAGGCCTCGTCCCAGCGGGACGCGAAATAGAGGCCGCGTTCCTTGTCCCAGTCCCGCCAGTCTTCGGCCCCGATGACGTTGGGGGCCTGCATCAGAACATGATCCGGCGACAGCACGATAACCTCCGCCTGAGGGTCCGTGACCCGCCAGCGCAACGACGGCGAGCCGATCTCGATCCGACGCACCGGTGTCCTTTCAGGGCTCCAGCCATCGCTTGGGCGGTGGTACAGCGTCACCAAATGGCCGCCCTCCTCGACGAAGCGATGCAATCGTTCCGTCGCCAAAGCGAGATCCCTGCGGATGCCGAAAGCGAATATCCCGACCACGATCGTGGTGAATCGAGAGAGATCGCCAGAAAGAGCATCCGCATCGAGTTCCGTCACGTCGAGGCCCATGCGCCCAAGCCAGCTACCGACGTGGTCGGCGCCTCCGCCGACATAGCCGATCCGCGCACCTTCCGGCAGCTTCAGATCGAGCGGCAAAATCCTGAGCACGGCCGGTGCCTGGAAGCTCGCTCGGCCGATATGCGGATAGGCAATCGGCGTCGTCTGGTAGGCGGGGCGGCTACCGATCTCAGCCGGGATCTCGACGAGGCCGGGTTTCACGGCCTCTGCTGAAGATAGCAGCCAATCCTCCTCGTTCTTCTTCATCGTCCAGCCGACGGGAACGTTGAAGGATACCGCCGCTTCGGCGCCTGAAATCTTGGCTTGAACCGGCCATTCCCTTGGCGATGTGTCGAGCGGGATGATCAACGCATCCGGAACAAGTGTGAGCGACTGGGCTGGCACGACTGCGAAAAGTTCCTCCAGATCGAACGCCCCCTTCACGGTGCGGCCGCCGATTTCGGCCGAGAGGGCGACGCAGGCATGGCCGTTGCCCTCAAGAGAGGTCCAGCTCGGCAGATAGAGGCCCGACAATGGAACATCGGCATCCGCCGTCAGCGAAAAGACCTGGTCCTTGTCCGTTGAGAGCCGCGAGAACGAGACGCCTTCCGGCAGGTGCGGCACCACTTTGACCATGCGCTCCGCTCCCTCGCCCACTTCCACCGTTAGCCTCGCCACGCCGCCTGGAGAAATGGCGGGGGGTTCGACATAGGCCCGTTCGAAGACGGCAGCGGCTTCAAGGATCGCTGCGTCCACCTCCGCCCGTTTGCGGGCGACACGGTGGCCGTGCCAAGCGAGGAATTCTTCAGATGCCGACAGGACGGCACGCTCCAGATGGCCCGCTGCCTCGACAAGTGCGGTTATGATCCTCTCACGATCCGGAAAAGCCGAAATCGCGGCCGCAATCGCATGATCTGCCGCACGCAGCGCCTCGCCGCCGGCGCCCGGAATACGGGCAAGCTCGGCAAGCGATGACGGCAGGTTTTCGAGGATGGAGCGCTCTTCCCTTACCTCGGTCGCGGACAGTTTCAGATGCAGTGGCCAGGCCCGATCCGGTTCTTTCGGCCAGTGACCCATTCCCTGGGAGGCATGATAGTAGCGCGACCACTCGCCGATCCGGTCGTATTCCGCACCGCTTACCGGCTCCCGGCCATCGACCGTTACGGTCAGCGTCGCATCGGGCGGTGGTACCTCGTCATCATAGGTGCCGCCGCCCCCGGACCAGGCCGGAAGATAGTATTTTGAAACCGTCCAGGGCTTCAGCCCCTCGGCCAGTTGCTCGGGATAGGCTTGTCGGTCGGCTGCCAGCGCGATCGCGGCCTCGGCAGCACGTGTCATTGCCCGATGATGCCCATGCTGGCCCGGCACATCCAAGAAGGTTGGAATGACGATGTCCGGACGCTCCTGACGGTAGGCGCGCACCAGCCGTTCGACGATGCGCGCCTCGCCCCATCGGCCGAACGTCGCATCCCCATCCTTGGAAAAACCGAAATCGTGAACCGGATCCTGCGGACCGTGGCCCAGCCAGCAGACATCGGCATCCAAAACGCGTGCAGCTTCTTCAAGCTCGCGCGAGCGGATCACCCCAAGCGCGCCGAGGCGCTCCGGACCGAGCGCATTCTGGCCGCCCTCGCCGCGTGTCGAGCAGGCGATGATGACCCGAACGCCGAGCCCAAGCCGGAACCAGGCGAGCATGCCGTTCTGCTCGTCGTCGGGATGCGCTCCGGTGTTCATCACCGTGACTGTGGATTTCAACCGCGACAGCTTGCGGTGAAGCCGCACGAGGGCGGGATCGGCCATCTGCCGTTCGATGCGTTCGCGGGCGGTCAGCATGAAAACTCCTCCAGTATATCACGCAGGAATATCGGCGATCGCCGTAAGCGAGGTCTCCAGCTTCGGCGTCACGACATGGAACAGCGGCAGCGATGCGGCTCCGAGCGCCGCGGTCAATTGCCCCGTCTGGCCGCGCAGCACGCGCGGCAAGGCGCGCTGACGCCGGCTTGCCACGGACGTGGGCAGGTTGCCCATGCGGCGAATGATGTCATCGATGACGGCGTCCGGCAGAGCACCGCCGAGGATCACCGTCTGCGGGTCGAGGATGTTTTCAAGCATCGCGACCATGGGGCCGAGATAGGCGGCGGCCTCCTCGACCCATCCCTCCACCACCGGATGGGCGGCAGCATGCAGCCTTTCGAGATCGGCAACCTCGCAATTCTCTATTCCCACGCCGGCGAGCTTCTCCTTCAGCACATAGGCCGAGGCATAGCCCTCGAGACAGCCTCGCTGCCCACAGGAGGGGCACGGTCGTCCCTTCGGCGCGACGGTGACATGGCCGATTTCCCCGGCATTGCCGAAAGCCCCCCGATAGGGCGAACCATCCTGGATGATGCCGAGGCCGATACCCACGCCGAAATAGATCATGCAGAAATTGGAGATCGCCAGACCGGCACCGAACAGCCGCTCGCCGACGGCCGCGGCCGTCGCGTCG
The DNA here is from genome assembly GCF_001005825.1 of Rhizobium sp. LC145. GTDB lineage: Bacteria > Pseudomonadota > Alphaproteobacteria > Rhizobiales > Rhizobiaceae > Neorhizobium. The sequence goes on along the minus strand of NZ_LBHV01000002.1, from coordinate 391,196 downwards.
TTTTCGACGACGACCGCATGTCCGCAAGCCTTGCTGAGCGCCGCAGCCGCATCGACCCCTGCCCAACCGGCAAGTGTTGTCGGTCCGACCGAAGTCATTCCTTCGATCTCGAAAGGACCCGGCATCACGACGCCAACGCCGAGAAGCTTCGAAGCGACGGATCGGTTGAGGGCGGAAAGCTCTTCTGCGAACGTTGAAAGGATGTGGTCCGGCGTCGTGTCCTTGAGCGGCGTAATGCGCTTGTCTCGAAGCCGACCCGAAAGATCGAGCGCGACCGCCACCATGTGGTCTGCGGCGATCTCCACGCCGATCGTCGCGCCGCCTTCCGGATTGACCGCGAACTGGATTGGCGGCTGGCCGCGTCCAGAGCGCAGGCGCCCCATTTCCATCAGCAGCCGCTCTCCCACAAGTTCGTCGACGATGTTGGCGACCGCCTGGGGGGTGAGTTGGGTCAGTTTCGCGATATGCGCGCGTCCGAGCGAGCCGTGCCGGCGCACCACATCCAGCACCACACGCCGGTTGTGCTCGCGGCTTCGTTCAGGATTTTTCCCCAGAGCCACCGGATGCGCGCCGATCGTTTGTATTGTCATGTCGCCGACTTTCAGTTGCCGGTATGTGCCATCGCAGGAACCTGCCTCGGGGAATAAAATAATTCAAGTAAATTATCTTATTGACAAACGGACCGATGCGGGGAACCGTAAGGGGGCAGCTGCGGGGGTTGAGCGCAGCGGCGGAGGAGCGAACGTGAACCCTCCGCATATCCATAAGCAGGTCGGTCGATAGGCAGCCGGCCGCAGGGAACAAACGTGACCTCAGACCGGCAAACCCGGCGGGGCAAAATGGAGGCTCACATGCGCAAGGCAACTTTGTTCGCCGGTCTCGTTGCCGGCTTCAGCACGTTCGCATTCAATGCCGCACAGGCGGTGGAAATCGAATATTGGCAATATGTCTTCGACACGCGCGTGAAGGCGATGGATCAGCTTATCGCCGAGTTCCAGAAGGCCAATCCGGATATCACCGTCAAACATGTGACCTTTCCCTATGCGGATTACCAGACGCGCGTCATCGCGGCCAATATGGCTGGCCAGGGGCCTGATGTCATGCAGCTCTTCTATGGCTGGCTCGACAAGTTCGTCGCCGGCGAATTGCTGCAGCCGCTGCCGGCCGACACCTTCCCGCACGACAAGATCGAAAGCGAGTTCTTCCCCATCGTCAGCGCCATGAAGCGCGGCGAAGATTATTACGGGCTGCCGACCGCTGTCCGCTCGCTCGCCCTCTTCTACAACAAGAAGCTCTTCACCGAGGCTGGTCTCGACCCCAACAACCCGCCGAAGACGCTCGACGAATTCGTGGCCGCAGCCGAAAAGATCGCCAAGCACGATGCCTCGGGGAACCTGACGGTCGCCGGTTCCACGCTCGACATGGGCGGCCAGGATCACCAGTGGTGGCGTGAAGTGCTGATCCGCCAATACGGCGGCACGCCCTATACCGACAACGACGAGAAGGTAAATTACGACAACGAAGCCGGCATTCAGGCCTTGAAATTCTATACCAGCCTGCAGCTCGAAAAGAAGATCGGCCAGGCGGGCTTCATGGACGAGGGCCAGGCCGCCTTCCGCGCCGGCATGGCCGGCATGACGATCGACGGCACCTTCCGGCTGGGATCGTTCAAGACGATCAAGGATTTCGAATGGGGCGTGACCGAACTGCCGGCCAATGCCGAAGGCGTGCGGTCGAACTATGCGAGCTATTTCGCAAACGCCATCAGCGCCAAGACGGAAGGCGAAGAGCTGGAAGCCTCCAAGAAGTTCCTGGCCTATCTCACCTCGCCTGAAGCGATGGATCTCTGGCTAAAAGAAGTGGGAGAGCTCCCGGCCCGCCGTTCGGCGGCCCTGACGGAAAAGAACGTTCAAGACCCGATCTACGGTCCTTTCCTGAGAGGTCTGGAATACGCGCATACGACGCTGTTCAAGGATGAAGCCGCCCAGCGCCAGAACGCCATAGACATGGCAAACCGTGTGTTGCTCGAGGGCCAGTCGGTCGAGGATTCGATCAAGCAGGCGGCCGAGGCCGAACAGGAAATCATCGACGCGGCCAAGCCGTAACGGAGGTTTCGATGACTGTGTCGGTTGAACGAAAGGGGGCGGCGCTTGCCCGCCCCGGCGGCATGCGCGCAAGCGGCTTTTCGATGCGCACGAAAAGGTTGCTCTGGGTCTGGGGGTTCCTTGCCCTGCCAATCCTCTTCTATTCCGTGATCCGCTTCTACCCGACGCTGCAGGCATTCTGGCTTTCGCTGACCAACTGGGACCTGTTGCGGCCGGCGAAGTTCATCGGATTCACCAATTACACCAAGCTCTTCAGCGATCCGCAATTCTGGAAGGTGTTTAAAAACACTTTCACATACCTGATCCTCGGCACACCGATCAGCCTGGTGCTTGCCTTCGCGATCGCCTTCTTCCTCGATCGCGTGCGGTTCCTGCATGGCTTCATCCGTGCGCTCTATTTCCTGCCTTATCTGACGACCGCCGCCGCCATGGCCTGGGTCTGGCGCTGGTTCTACCAGCCGCCGCCGATCGGCATCATCAATGACGTCTTCGGCATGCTCGGGCTCCCTCAACAGCCTTTCATCCGCTCGACGGATCAGGCACTTTATTCCATCATGGTCACGGCCATCTGGGCCGGACTCGGCTTCCAGATCATCATCTTCATGGCCGGATTGCGCGCCATATCGACGACATTCTACGAAGCGGCCCGCATCGATGGACTCGGCGAATGGGCGATCCTTCGCAAGATCACTTTGCCGCTTCTCAAACCCACGACGGTCTTCCTAGTGGTCTTCTCGTCCATCGGCTTCCTGCGCATCTTCGACCAGGTCTACAACATGACCACCAACGACCCGGGCGGGCCGCTCGGGTCGACCAAGCCATTGGTTCTGATGATCTACCAGACTGCCTTCAATTCATATGCGATGGGGTATGCGGCGGCGCAGACGGTGGTGCTCTTCACCATCCTGCTGATCGTCTCGCTCCTGCAACTCTGGATCCTGAGGGAAAAGAAATGAGCGAAGCACCAGCCCTCCATCGCCCGAACATCCGCCCCGGCACGATCGTCACCTGGACTCTTCTGTTCATCGGCGGGCTCATCATGATCTCGCCCTTGCTCTTCATGTTCTCCACGTCGCTGAAGACTGCCGACCAGGTTTACGACCTGCGCCTCATTCCAGCCGCGCCGACGCTTGCAAATTATGTCGCGGTTCTTGCGGATGGACGCTTCCTGCGCTGGTTCTTCAACTCGACGCTGATCGCCATCATCGTGACGCTGTCGAACTGCTTCTTCGATAGCCTGGTCGGCTACACGCTTGCGAAGTTCGAGTTCCGCGGCCGCTACTTCATCTTTCTCGCCATCCTCTCGACGCTTATGATCCCGACGGAAATGCTGGTCATCCCGTGGTATCTGATGTCCAGCCAGCTCGGCTGGCTCGACAGCTATTGGGGCATCATGTTCCCGGGCATGATGACCGCTTTCGGCACCTTTCTGATGAAGCAGTTCTTCGAAACCGTCCCGAACGATTTCATCGAAGCGGCTCGCGTCGACGGCCTCAACGAATTCCAGATCTGGTGGAAGGTGGCCCTGCCGCTGGTCACACCCGCACTATCGGCGCTCGCGATCTTCACCTTCCTCGGCAACTGGACGGCCTTCTTCTGGCCGCTGATCGTCACGACCAGCAAGGAACTCTACACGCTGCCGGTCGGGCTTTCGAGCTTCGCCGTCGAGCAGTCCATCCAGTGGGAAATGATCATGACCGGCGCGGCGATCGCCACCATTCCCACGCTTCTCGTCTTCATCGTCCTGCAGCGTTACATCGTCCGCGGTGTCATGCTGGCGGGCCTGAAAGGATAGTGCCATGGCGGACCCGCGCCTTTCCGATACCAGTAAATTTCCCGATCCGATCTACAAGGAAACCGTGCTCAAGCCGCTCTTCGACGGCGCCAAGAGCCATCATGTGGATGGATTCCGCAGGATCGACCGCGCACATCTGGTAATGCTGGTCGAGACCGGCATCCTCGACAAGGAGCTTGCGGCCAAGATCGCCAATGCGCTGGAAGCCATCGACCGGGAAATCGATCCTTCAACGCTCGTTTATACCGGCGAGGTCGAAGACTTCTTCTTCCTGATCGAGAAGGAGCTGAGGGCGCGGATCGGAGTCGATATCGCCGGCCGTCTGCACACCGCCCGCTCGCGCAACGATATCGATCACACGCTCTTCAAGCTCGGCCTGAAGGAGAAGATCGATGCGCTGATGGAAAAGGCAAGGCTGCTGCTCGCCACCATGATCGACGCTGCCGAACGGGAGAAGTCCACCCTCATCGTCGCCTATACGCATGGACAGCCGGCCCAGCCGACGACCTTCGGCCACTATCTCTCTGCTGCGATCGAGGTGCTGATCCGGGACATCGAGCGCTTCGCGGATGCGCGACGGATCGTCGATCTTTCGCCCATGGGCGCTGCTGCGATCACCACGTCCGGCTTTCCGATCGATCGCGCACGCGTCGCGGAACTGCTCGGCTTTTCCGCACCGCTTCGCAACTCCTATTCCTGCATCGCGGCCGTCGATTACACGACCGCGACCTATTCAGCGATCGAACTGATGTTCCTGCATCTGGGGCGCCTCATCCAGGATTTCCAGTTCTGGACAAGCTTCGAGGTGGGCCAGATCTACGTGCCGAACGCGCTGGTGCAGATCTCATCGATCATGCCGCAGAAGCGCAACCCGGTACCGATCGAGCACTTGCGCCATCTCGCAAGCCAGACATTCGGCCGGGCGCGCACCATGCTGGACGTGATGCACAACACGCCCTTCACGGACATGAACGACAGCGAGGGCGAGACGCAAGGCATGGGCTATGAAGCCTTCGCTTCCGCCTCGCGGGTGCTCGACCTGCTTACGGCCCTCATCGCCCAGATCCGGATCGATCCGGAGCGCGTCGAGAGTAACATCCGCCGCTCCTGCATCACGATTACGGAATTAGCCGACTCGCTGGTGCGGATCGAGGGCCTGTCCTTCCGCGAAGCGCACGAGATCGCCGCGGCGACGGCAAAGAGCGTCGTCGCTGCCAAGGGCAGCCTGACCGATGACGGTTACGAGCCCTTCCTCAAGGCTTTCGAGCATCTGGCCGGTCGCAAGCCTTCTGTCGATTTCCAGAAGTTCAAGGAGATCGTTTCACCCGAGCATTTCGTCGCCGTGCGCGGGCGCTTCGGCGGGCCGGCGCCGGAGCCGATGACCGAGGCCATCACCGCCTATCGCGAAAAGCTTGGAGCTTTCGAGGCCGACGCAAGGCAGGCTGCCGATCACGAAGCCGCCGCCGCCGCGGAGCTGAAAGAAAAGTTCACCGCCCTGGGAGCCCGCTGATGGCGACGATAGAACTCGACAAGATCGTGAAGCGCTACGGCAAGATCGAAGCGGTCAAGGGTATAGACCTCTCGATCGCAGACGGGGAATTCGTCGTCTTCGTCGGCCCTTCCGGCTGCGGCAAATCCACGACGCTGCGCATGATCGCAGGGCTGGAGGAAATCTCCGACGGCACGCTCAAAATCGGCGAGGACGTCGTCAACGAGCGCGAACCGAAACAGCGCAACATCGCCATGGTCTTTCAGAACTATGCGATCTACCCGCATATGAGCGTGCGCCAGAACATCGGCTTCGGGCTCTATACCTCAAAGCTCAGCAAGGCGGAAAAGGACAAGAGGATCGAAGACGCCGGCAAGATTCTCGGCCTCGAAGCGCTGCTCGACCGCCGCCCGGCGGCACTTTCCGGCGGCCAGCGCCAGCGCGTCGCGATCGGCCGCGCCATGGTTCGTGATCCGGCAGCCTTCCTCTTCGACGAACCGCTTTCCAACCTCGATGCCCAGCTCCGCTCGCAGATGCGCATCGAGATCAAGCGCTTGCACCAGCGGCTCAAAACCACGACTGTCTATGTCACCCACGACCAGATCGAGGCGATGACCATGGCCGACCGGATCGTCGTTATGAAGGACGGCAATATCCTGCAGGTCGGCACGCCGTCGGAACTCTACGAAAACCCTGTCGATGTCTTCACCGCCCGCTTCATCGGAAGCCCGTCGATGAACCTCGTGGCCGGGCAGCGGACCGGTGCTGGCGTCAGTCTGGTCGCGTCCGGCGATCTTCTGATCGGCGTCCGTCCGCATGATCTGCTCGCCCGGCCCACGCCGGCAGGCGGAAACGGTTTCAGCCTGACCGGCAGGGTGACGGCCGTCGAACCTCTCGGCCCGGAAACACTGGTGCACCTGGATACCGCGGGCACTTCCGTGATCGCGACGGCGCGGGACAAGTTCGTCCCGGAAGTGGGACGTCAACTTAGCTGCGAAGCGGCGACGGGTAGCCTTTATCTCTTCGATGCCGGAACCGAGAAATTCCTGGGCCGTTCATGATGACCCCGACAAACGATGCTTCCGCAGTGCTCTGCATAGGGCGGATTTACTGCGACCTGATCTTCACTGGCCTTGGCGGGTTTCCTCAGCTTGGCAGGGAAGTGTTCGCCGAGGGCATGGAAATCGCGGCCGGCGGCGGGGCCTTCATCGCAGCCGCGCATTTCGTTCATGCCGGTCGCCGGACCGCGTTGGTAGCTAGGCTCGGTACTGATCCACTCTCGGCCGAGGTGGAGACCCAGATACGGGCGAGCGGCGCCGATCTACGTTTCATCGAGCATTCCGCGGAAGCCGGCCCTCAGGTGACGGTCGCATCCGTTGTGGGTGAGGAGCGTGCTTTTCTGACGCGCCGGGCTGGCGGCGCCAAGCCCTCCACGCTGGACGAAAGCCTGTCCTGGGATGAGGCCTGCCATCTCCATATCGCCGAATACGCCACGCTGCACGAGATCCCGGAACTCGTTTCGCTTGCCAAAGCGAAGGGATTGACAGTTTCCCTTGACCCGAGCTGGGATGAGAAACTGATCCGTGATCCCGGCCTGTTTGACGCCTGCAAAGGCGTCGATATCTTCCTGCCCAATCTGGAGGAAGCGGAAGCCATGACCGGCCGGCGTGATCCCGAGGCGGCTCTGGAAAATCTCAGCCGGGCCTTTCCGCTGGTCGCGCTGAAGGGCGGCGCCGACGGTGCATGGCTGAAATTCGGCGAGCGCGTCCTACACGTCCCCGCCCAAAAAGTGCCGGTGGTGGACACGACCGGCGCGGGCGATGCATTCAACGCGGGCTTTATCGATGCCTGGCTGCGGCGCGCGCCGGAAGAACAGTGGCTGGAGGCAGGAATCCGTGCCGCCAGCCTTGCCATCCAGGCGCCGGGCGGCGCAACGGTGTTCTCGCGTGCCGTGTCCCAGGTTAGGGGTGCTTGACGCCCTGTGGCCTGCCAGCCATCGCATCAATAACGAGTTCAAGCGATTGCCTCGTGTCCAGCATGAAGGCTTCCGCGAACGCCATCATCAACGGGCCGACACCCTTGGAATCGTCGGCGACGACCGGCTCGGTCAGATAGTAGGCGGGCGTTCCGTCGCGATAGGGCCCCGATACGGTCCCCAAACCTGCGACCTGGCAGATGCCAGTAAAGCGAACACCGCCACCCTGCCGGACAAGGCGCGTGCCGATCAGGGCATTGAGGCCTCGTTCACCCGCAAGTCGAAGGGCATCGGTCTCGTTTCCTTCCGCCAGTCCGGTACGCACGGCGCGCAGGAAGGCGTAGACGAGCATGGCCGAGGCGGAGCTTTCCTCGTAGTTTCCAACAAGATCCGGAGGAGCATCCATCACCTGCGGCCAAAGACCGGAAGAAGCCTGACGCTCCGCAAGCGCCAGCAGGATGGCACGGGCGCGGATCCGAAGAGGCCTTGTCGCGCCGTCTTCCGGCAACAGGGCCAGCGCATCGACCAGAGCCATGGCGAGCCAGCCCATGGCTCGTCCCCATACGGCCGGGGATTTGCCAGTGGCGGGATCCGACCAGCGCTGTCTGCGGCTTTCGTCATAGCCATGCACATGCAATCCGCCTGCCGTCGAAGTCAGTGCAAGGGCAGTGGAAAACTGCGACAGCGCATCGGCGATGCGTGACATCTCGCCGGTAGCCCGCGCATACTCAATCTGAAAGGGCAAAGCCATATAGAGGCCATCCAGCCACACCTGATGCGGATAGCGCTTCTTGTGCCAATAATTGCCCGAGAGGATGCGGGGGTGCCTGTCGAGCTGCCCGACAAGGTGACGCGCCGCCGCCATATAGCGCGGATCGCCCGTTTCCTTCGTAAGGGGAAAGAGGATGCGCCCGGAAAGGATATTGTCGATATTGAACTCCTCCGGATCATAGCCGGCAAGCTTTCCATCCCGGCCGATCTGTGCCGAACTCAGCCGCAGGAGATGTTCGCGCCAGCGCGCATCGCCGGTCGCTTCGTGCAGGAGATCGAGGCCGCGATAGATGCAGCCATCCTCGTAACACCAGACGCCGCCCTTGTAGGGCTCGTAGTTGCGGCAAAACTGGTCGAAATAATCGATAGGGTTCATGGGGCGCGCACTCATGCGAGAGGAAGGCTGACGGAGCCTGGGGCGAGAAGAGCCGGATCATCGCAGTCGACGTCCGCCTGCTCCGCGACAATGGTCTCGTGGCGCATCGGGCGGACGCGATCTGCCATGATCGGCGGCGTCGGTTCGGCATCCGGGTTCAGGGAAAGGATGCGCAGGCCACGAATGCGGATATTCCGGATAGGGGATTCCGGCAGTCCGAGGAAAGCGCCCGCCGCGTGCGAAAGGCCGTGTATATCCACATCCTCCACGGTGACGCCGTCGATCAACGGCGTGCCGGGCCCGATCGAAGCGGGTAGCCGCGACTGGACCCATTCGTCGTGCCCGTCTGCATCGCAATGGTAGTGGGCGTTCGCGGAAAGCGCGGTATGAACGCCATCCATCCGCACCCGGCGCATGGAGATGCCGGTAATCGCCCCGCCTCTTCCCCTGCGGGTTTTGAGCCTCAAACCGCGATCGGTGCCGATCATTTCGCAATCCTCGATGGTGACATCGTGAACGCCGCCTGACATTTCCGAACCGATGACCAGCCCACCATGACCGCGCTCCATCAGGCAATGGCGCACATGCACCCCTCGCGTTTCGGCAAGATGATCCACCTCGCCGTTCGCATCGCGCTTGCCCGCCTTGATCGCGATGCAATCGTCTCCGACCGAAAAACGTACGCCTTCGATGCGGACATCCCGGCAGCTTTCCGGGTTGAAGCCGTCCGTGTTTGGGCTGTCATGCGGGGCCGCAATGGTAAGGCCAGCGGCGACAACGTTCCGGCAGCCTTGCGGATGGATCGTCCAGGACGGCGCGTTGCGGATCGTGAAACCGAGGAGCGTCACATCCGAGCAGCCGATGAGATGGAGGCCACGCGGCCGGCGCGCGCCCTCGCGCGTTTCCTTCGGCCAACTCCACCAATCGCCGCGGTCACCCGATCCGTCGATCGCCCCCCTCCCCTCGATGACGAGCCGCTCGGCGCGGACGGCATGTACGGGTGCTGCAAAGCAGGCCGCAGGCAATCCCTCCCAACTACCGAGCATCGAGCCGGACGCGTCGCGCGCCGGCAGGATCGGCCAGCCAGTGCGCAGTGAGGGCGCGCGCAGCACCGCTCCTGCGGCAAGGTGAAGCGTGATGTCGCTGCCAAGTGCTATCGGAAAGGCGGTCCAGAGGCCCGGGCCAAGACGGAGGGTCCCGCCCTGGGGTACGGCCGCAAGAACCGAGGCAAACGCCACAGCGTTATTCCTCGCCGCCTCCATATCGTCCAGCGAGATATCCGCAACCAGGCCATGATCCGCTGCCTCGACCAGGCCTGCGCAGGGCCGCGTGGCAAGTTCGAGCGGGGCGAAACCTTCCGTCTCGAAGCGGTAGCGCCTTGCCGGCGCCAGCCCTTCGAGCAGGATCACCGCCAGATCGGTGCGCCCCTCGCGCGCAGCCTCGTCATGCCCGATCGGCGAAAGCCGCCAAGCCACGGCAGCGGGCAAGCGGTAGCATGCGCCGGGCATGCCGAGGCGCAGGGCCGCGATCCGCGCCGAGATCGCAACGAGGGTCGGTCGGTTCATTGGTCTGTCTCATGTCAAGGCCTGCCACCCCGTCGTGGAGCGGCAGGCGGATGGGCTCGTCAGTCGAACTTGGCGAGTACGTCGTTCACGGTATCGATGATCTGCTCGGCGGCACCGTCCGCATCGATCTGTCCATAGGCATATTCCTCAAGCGTATCGATGAAGGCGCCACGGATTTCCGGATGCTCGTTGAACGGCGAGACGACCGGCCCGCTCGAAGCCATGACGATCTTGTTTGCCCGCACTTCCGGCTTGTCGCTGTCACCCAGACGCTCGAGCGCGGCCTTGGATGTGGGAATTCCGCGCGACGTGCCGAGCGCGTCGATCCCTTCGGGCTCGTTGAGCAGGCAGTTCAGGATCTCGGCAGCAGCCTCGGGGTCCTTCGAATGCTTGGAGATGGAGAAGACCATCGAGGGCTTGCGATAGACGCCGTCCGTCACAGCACCGGCCAGCTTCAGCATCGGCACGGGTTCCAGCACCTGCCCCTCCTTCAGAGGGTCGGCATATTTCGAATAGGTCGAATCCCATTCATAGGAACCTGCGATCCTGCCTTCCGCCCAAGCGGGCTTTTCGAACAGGTTCACATTGCCGTCGGCAGCTTCTTCCTTCTGCGACCGGATCGCGCCGGATTCCACGAGCTTGCCGAGAAAATTGATGCCCTGGGCGAGTTCTTCCGGTGTCCAGGCCACGCGGTTGGTCGCCGGGTCCACCATGTCCTTGCCGGTTGCCTGGGTGACCGCGAGGATGGTGACCAGATGCGCGGTCTCCTTCACCGCGTTGAAGGTGTAATGGTCGGAGCCGAGCTTTTCCTTGATCGCTTTGGTGGCGGTGAAAAACTCATCCCAATTGGTGGGGATCGCAACGCCGGCCTTATCGAAGGTCGTCTTGTTGAAGAAGAAGACGCGGCCGGTGGTGGAGACAGGTAGGCCCTGCAGCACGCCGTTCATCGAGCCCGCGGCAAGATCGGCATCCGTCCAGTTGGCGAGATCGAGCCCTTTCAGCGTCCGCAGGTCGGCAAAACCGTTTCCATTTTTGGAAAAGAGCGGCAGCCAGGGCCAGTTGACCTGCATGATATCGGCTTCGGTCATGCCGGCCATCTGGGTCGTCAGCTTCTCCAGATAGCCGTCGAAACCGGTAAACTCCCCTTTCACCGTATGGCCATGCTTGACGCCGCAGGCCTCGGCCGCCTTTTGGGTGGCAACATGGCGGCTTTCCCCACCCCACCAGGCCATGCGAAGTTCGGCTGCCTGGACTGCCGTCGAGAGCGCGAGGGTCGTCACGGCGGCGCTTGCGAGAGCCGCCAGCATATATCGGGTTTTCATTGTCTTCCTCCTCTTCAGCCTATGCCGCAAGCCTGCCTCCCAGCAGAGAAACATTGCGGCCGTTGGATTTGTCGAAAATGTGCAGCATCGCCGGATCAGGACGCAGGCGGATCAGTTCGGAGCCGCCGAGCGCCTCGAACTCCCCGGCGCTGACCACACTCACCAGTTTGCGCCCCTCGAGATCGGCGTGGAGATAGACCTCGTGGCCCATGAATTCGGCATTGGAGAGCCGCGCGGTGAGCGCCGGCGCCTCGCGGACAAGCGAAAGATGCTGCGGGCGGACGCCAAGCACGGCCTGACCGGGCAGCGTGGAAAGACGGCTCGTCACATGGGCGCCAAGCGCCAGGCGCTGACTGCCGATCACAAATTCCTCTCCTTCCAGCGCTCCATCCAGCAGGTTCATCTCGGGCGTGCCGATGAAACCGGCCACGAAAAGATTGGCCGGATGGTTGTAGAGCTCCTTCGGGGTGGCCACCTGCATGATCTCGCCCGCCTGCATGACGCAGATACGGTCGCCCATGGTCATCGCCTCGATCTGGTCGTGGGTGACGTAGATCACGGTGGAGGAAAGACCCTCGGCTTTCAGCCTCCGGTGGAGTTCGGTGATCCTGACACGCATGGAAGCGCGCAGCTTCGCATCGAGGTTCGAGAGCGGCTCGTCGAAGAGAAACACTTCCGGCTTCTTGATGAGGGCACGACCGAGCGCCACGCGTTGCGCCTGTCCGCCCGAAAGCTGCTTCGGCAGCCGGTCGAGCAGCGTTTCGATCTCCAAGATCTTCGCGACCTGCTCAATCGCCGCATCGATCTCGGCGCGTGGGCGGCCCGCTATCTTCAGCCCGAAAGCGAGGTTTCCACGCACCTTCATATGCGGATAGAGCGCATAATTCTGGAAGACCATGGCGATTGAGCGCTTGCCGGGCGGCAGGTCGTTGACCCGCCTCTCGCCGATCTGGATTTCGCCGCCGGTGATCTCTTCCAGGCCCGCGACCATGCGCAAGGTGGTGGATTTCGCGCAGCCGGAGGGTCCGACCAGGACCATGAACTCGCCGTCCTCGATATCGAGGTCGATGCCATGGACAGCCTTGAAGCTGCCGTAGACCTTTTCCAGTTTTTTCAGTTGAACGCGTGCCATGTCAGCCTTTGACTCCCCCCGCAGAGATGCCTTCGATAAAATACCGTTGCGCCGCGAAGAACACGATCAGCGCAGGGGTGATCGTCAGGACCGACATCGCCAGGATGCGGTTCCACTCGAAGGCTTCGGTGGTGTCGATTGAGAGCTTGAGCGCCAGGCTCACCGGATATTTGTCGACCGATGAGAGATAGATCAGCGGTCCGAGGAAGTCGTTCATCGTCCACATGAATTGGAAGAGACAGACCGAGATCAGCGCGGGCGCCAGCATTGGCACGACGATATAGACGAGCGTCTGCAGACTGTTGGCGCCGTCGACGCGCGCCGCCTCCTCCATGTCCCTCGGCAGCGAGCGCAGAAATTGCACCAGCATGAAGACGAAGAAGGCATCGCCTGCCATTGCCGAGGGCACCCAGAGCGGCAGGAAGCTGTCGAGCCAACCGAGGTCGCGGAAGAGGATGTATTGCGGAATGCGCGTCACCACGTTCGGCAGCAGCAGGATGGCGATGACCGAGACGAAGAAGATCTTCTTCAACGGGAATTCGAACCGGGCAAAGGCATAGGCCGCCATGGTGCAGGAAATCGCCGTGCCGATCACCTTGGGCAGGATGATGAGAAACGAATTCCAGAAGAAGCGCCCGAAAGTATAGGGTGTCGAGGTCTGCCAGCCCTTGATGTAACCATCCAGTGTCGGGCTTTCAGGGAGAAACCCCGCGCCGGCGAATATCTCCGAATTCGTCTTGAAGCTCGCACCGATCAGCCAGATCAGCGGATAGAGCATCACCAGCCCGACGGAGAACAGCAACACGTAACGGACGGTCGCGGATATAAGGCCGATCTTTACGCGACGGGCGGCCTGCACATCCTCGAGAACCTGCGTGTCTGTGAGTGTTTGAGAGTTTGCCATGGCTCAGCTCCGCTTGTCGCCGGCGTAGTAGACCCACTTCTTCGATGACCAGAAGGCGACCAGGGTCAGGCCCATGATGATGACGAAGAGCACCCAGGCGATCGCCGAGGCATAGCCCATGTTGAACTTCTTGAACGCCTCGTCGTAGATGTAGAGGGGTAGGAGATAGGTGGATTTCAGCGGGCCGCCCTGGGTGATGATGTAGGGACCGTTGAACTCCTGGAATGCCTGGACCATCTGCATGATGAGGTTGAAGAAGATCACCGGCGTCAGCAGCGGCAGGGTGATGAAGATGAAGGTGCGAACCTTGCCCGCCCCATCGATCGCGGCGGCCTCGTAAAGCGACTTGTCGATGGATTGCAGCGCGGCGAGGAAGATCACCATTGCCGAGCCGAACTGCCAGCAGCGCAATAGAGTGATGGTGAAGAGCGCATTGGTCGGATCGCCGAACCAATCGACCGGCGCAAGGCCGACCGTGCCGAGCGCCATGTTCGCTAGCCCCTCGCTGGCGAAGATATAGCGCCACAGAACGGCGATCGCGATGGAACCGCCGAGGATCGACGGCACATAGAAGGCGGTGCGGAAGAAGTTGATAAACTTCAGCTTGTAGTTGAGGATCGCAGCGATGAAGAGGGCAAAAGCAAGCTTCAGCGGAACGGTGATGAAGACGTAGAGCAGCGTGACGTTCAGAGATTTCAGGAACGTCCGGTCGCGCGTAAACAGCCTTTCGTAATTGGCAAGACCCGACCATTTCGGACTGCTCATCAGATCATAGCTCGTGAAGCTGAGATAAAGCGACGTGAGGAACGGCATGGCCGTGAAGACCACGAGGCCGACGATATAGGGGGCCAAATAAGCAAGCCCAAGGATGCGCTGGCCCCTCATCCGGCATCTCCCGAAAGGACCCGGAGCATAAAAATTAGAGGTTCGGTTTCGTACAAATCAGGCTCCCGTATCGGAGAAGCACAATGCGCCGGTACGCTTAGTGCCTTCACACTCCGATCTCCTCCCTTGAATTCGGCCCGCTTTTGCGGTGTCGGTGATGACATAACCGCATTTTTGGCGCAGACTGAATTAACAAAGAGGAGGAAAAAGATGGATGAAATCGAAGGCGGCATTCTATCGAGCATCCCACCCTCGGCGCTGAATTTGACCCTCACGCGCGCGACAATTCGCATGGAGCATTCGCAAACCTGGCGGATCGACAAGACGAACCCGGTGGAGGATCTGGTGATTTGTCTCGAAGGGCGCGGGCATTACCTGATCGATGGAGAGCCGAGGGTGATGGAGCCCGGCGATGCCATGCTGATCACGCGGGGACAGCGCTTCCAGGGTTGGAACGAAGGAGCCGAGACTTATATCGGGATCGCGCAGCACTTCACGCTCGACATATACGGCCGCTACGACCTGCTCGCGCAGATGGAATTACAACCGAAGATCAGGCTTAGCCGATGGAGCCTGCTCGAACCGCTTGCCCGCCACTACCGCCAGGGTGCCCCACCCTCCTCCATCACGCTCGGGCAGCACCACCTTTTCATGTATTTCCTGATCGCCTTCATCGAGGACGCCTTCATCGGCTGGCGCGGGAGCGCTGCCTATCAACCGGAGGGCGGAGATGCGCTCGACCTTGCGGTCATGAAGGCCGCCACGATGATCGCGGCCAATCCGCTCGATGTGGACATCGCCATACGCGCTGTGGAGGCCTCTCCCTACAACCATGATTACTTCTTGCGCGCGTTCCAGAAGCGCGTGGGAAGGACACCGCGGAAATACCAGGAATTCAAGCGCATGGAGCGGGCAATGCACTTTCTGGAGGGCGGGATGCCGGTTGCAGCCGCTGCCGCGGAGGTGGGTTATACCGACCCCTATTATTTCTCACGCATGTTCAAACGGAATCTGGGCCTCAGCCCGCGCGCCCACGTGAACAAGGTACGGCAAAGCCGCCATGGCGGCCTTCTGGGATTCGACGAACCGGATCAGGAACTGCGTCTGACGGGCATGGAAGATGAGCAAGGAAGAGATGCGGCCTGAGCGGCGCTCCTCCAATGAGCCGGCACATCGCCGGCCGATCCAGACGATCATGCCGGTGAGAATTAGTTGAAGTAGAAGGCGTAGCTCATGAAATTGCCTCCGAAGATCGACGTCAGCTGGTTCCAATCTCCCGAGGCCATCGTCGCGCCATTCTCCAGATAGGGCACGGCAGCAGGACCCGTGATCCATAGAACAAGATCAAAGGGCTTTGGATCGTCGAAGACCTTTGCCATGTTCACACCTTTATCGAAGCGCCAGTGCGGAACCAGAAGCCTGCCGTCGAGAACGGCTTCGAACTGCGACAGAACCTGCAGCCAAGCCTGGATCCTTTCCTCGGTGACGTCCAATGCGGGCAGAACGCCATTTTTCTGCTTCGGACCGGGCAACCATTCGTGGTCGTCGTCATCTTCGTTCGCGATCAGTGCCCATGTTTCGCGATTGAGCTCGATGACTTCCTTCAAGTGGCCGCGCACTTCGTTCCACATGACCTCGTCCACGACCGGCCACCGAATGGTATGGATAAGCGAAATGAAATCCGCGATGTCGCTGGCCTGTCCCTTCTGCAAGCCGAATATCGTCTCGTCAGAGCCGGTTGCGGCCTCGGCGTTCATTGTCGAAACCGCGCGCGGGAAGGCCAGCGCGAAGCCGCTATTCCAGCTTTCGGAAAAATCATGCGAAAGCCATGCTTTTGCAGCGGCCCTTAACAGATTGCTATAGCCCCGAAGCCATTTGGCGTCGGCCGTATCGAACCCGACGACAAACGGCAGCGGATTGCCGTTCTCGTCACGGTCGGAAACGGCACGACCGAACTGATCCTCGGGACCGAGAACGCCATCGCCGTTCCAATCAAAACGGATGACCGACAGATCAAGTTTCAACTTTGCGGGCTCGTCTCCAACGGCGGCCAAAACCTCGTCGGCCTTGTCCAGATTCCCGATGAAGGTCGACAATATCCCTCGAAACTGGTCGTAGGTAATCGGCTCCGGATCGGGATTCCAGGCAATGGCGTCGATCCTGGAACCGAAAATCAGTTCATAACCCTCGGATCGGGGCGAGAAGCCGTAGCGATAGAGCGACCGCACCAGCGTTTCGAAGGCCCGCGCGGTACGAATGAAACCAAGGCCCAAGCGGGCATCGGCACTGTCGGACGTCCTGGCGACCATCGAACTCAGCCGCTGGTCAGCTTCGCCAAGCCGTCCGCTGGCGAGATCCTCCTGCACCATTGCGGCAACATCGTTTTCATCCTGCGCAAGGACTGGCCCGCAAAAGAACGGCCAGCATGCAAGCAGGGCGGCGGCAAGAAGTTTCTTCATCTGGATACTTCCCCCCATAGGAGAAACAGACCGTCGGCAGGAAAAACCGCCACCGGCCAAATCAAGCTCCTGAAGCTCTAGCATCTGCGCAACACTGGCGCGACAAAATCTCCAGACGAGAACCTATCCTGCGGATGGCGGCCGGTAGTCCCGGCCGCTTGGTATCGTCAGGCTGCTTTCTTGCCGAGGCTCGGGCGGGTTGCGGCCGCCTTTTCCACCATGGCGGTGACTTCGGCGCGACGGGCGCCGGAGAGCGGCAGGCGCGGCATGCGGACGCGCTCGGAACCGCGGCCCATGATCTGCTCGGCAAGCTTGATCGACTGCACGAGATCATGCTCAGCATCGAGATGCAGAAGCGGCATGAACCAGCGATAGATACGGCGCGCCTCTTCCCAATCGCCTTTCTCGGCGGCGGCGACGAGCTGCACGGATTCCTGCGGGAAGGCACTGGTGAGGCCGGAGACCCAGCCCTTGGCGCCGAGCATCAGCCCTTCGAGCGCCACGTCGTCGAGGCCAGCGAATATATCGAAGCGATCGCCGAAAGCGTTGATGAGATCGGTGAAGCGGCGCGGATCGGGCGCGCTTTCCTTTACCGCCTTGATGTTCGGGACGTCTTCGAGGGCCTTCAGCACATCGACGCCGATATTGACGCGATAGGCGGGCGGGTTGTTGTAGAGCATGATCGGCAGCGAGGTCGCTTCCGCCACTGCCTTGAAATGCGCGACGAGCTCTTCCGGCTTCGGCACGTAGACCATGGCAGGCAGCACCATGAGGCCGTCGGCACCGAGTTTTTCGGCATCCCGGGCATAGGCGACGGCGCGGCGCGTATCGAGTTCCGATACACCGGTGACAACCGGCACGCGGCCGTTGACCACCTCGACGGCCGCCTTGAGGATCGTGCGCTTCTCCTCCGGATCGAGCGAATTGTTCTCGCCGCAGGTGCCCATGACGATCAGGCCGGTCACCCCGTCGTTGACGAGCGCATCCTGGACACGCTGAGTGGATTTGAGATCAACGGACATGTCTTCGTTGAACTGCGTCGTGACGGCGGGAAATACGCCGCGCCAGCCGGTGGTCATTTCGAAACTCCTTTTCGTTCAGATGATGGCGCCGCCCGGTCGGCCGGACAGCGCCCGGTTTATCAAAGCGTTGCCCCGACCTTGCGCAGTTCGGCAAGCACCGGTGCCTTGGGCAGCCAGATCTTGTCGTATTCGGCGATGATCTTGCCGGCATCGGTCACCTGGACCTCCTTGATGTCGATCGCCTTGCCGAATTCCTCGAGGAGCTTGCCTTCGTTTGCGACTGTCGCATCAATTTGCTCGTCGAGCGCGGCCTTCGTGAGGCGGGTGATCAATTCGCGATCGGCGGCGGGCATCCCCTGCCAGACCCGGCCGGAAGCAAGCGCCACGCAGGGCATGAAGATGGCGTTCATCTTCAGCATGGTCTTTGAGACCTTGTCGAAGCGCTGGTTCCAGGAGAAGTCGAGATCGGCTTCGAGGCCGTCCACCTGGCCGTTCGACATGGCATCGAATACGGCAGGGGTCGGGATCGGCGTCGGGGCGGCTCCAAGGAGCTGATAAAAGTCGCGGTAAGCGGGCGTGGTATTGATGCGGAGCTTCATACCGTTGAGGTCTTCCAGGCCACCGATCTCTTTTGCCGTGAAGACGACACGCATCGTGGTGATGCCCCAGGCAAGGCCGATCGTACCGGTTTCCGCGGGGAGCACGTCAAGCAGGCCCATGGCGACCGGCTCGCGCACGAGCTTCGCCACCTTGGCCGTGGAATCCACCACCCAAGGCGCGTTGATCGCGGCGACGGCGGGAATGCGCGAGCCGAGCTCGGCGGTCATGATCCAGCCGAGATCGAGCGAGCCTGCCTGCATCTGCTGCAGCATCGCCGCTTCCGTGCCGAGCTGGTTGGCGGGGAAGACCGCGATGTCGAGGCGACCCTTGGTCTCGGCCTTCAGCATCTCGCCGACCTTCAGCGCGGCATTGTTCCAGGGATGCCCCGGCGGCGTGGTGATGCCGAGCCGAAGTGTCTTTGCTTCCTGGGCACGAAGGACGGTGGGGACGGAAAGCGCGGCTGCGCCGAGGGCTGCTGTATGGATGAACTGTCTGCGGGTAATCGTCATGGCGTTGTTCCTCTGGAGTTTTATTTTTACGACTGATTCAAGAAGAAGGTAGACAGGATCGGGAAGATCGAGAGCAGGACGAGAAGCACGCAGGCCGCGAAGAAGAACGGCAGCGTGACGATGAACATCTTGCCCGGCTTTGCTCCTGTCACCGCAGACGCCACGAAGAAGCAGAGACCGACCGGTGGCGAGAGAAAGCCGAGCACGAGATTGACCACGGCCACGACGCCGAAATGAACCGGGTCGATGCCGTAGACTTCGGTGGCGATGGGCAGAAGGATTGGCACTGTCATGATGAGCCCCGGTGCGCCGTCGATAACCGTGCCGATGACCAGCAGGATGACGTTGACGAGAAGCATGAAGGTAATCGGATCAGACGCGATTGTCTGGACCCAGGCGGCGACCTTCTGGGGCACCATGCCGTAGACCAGCACCCATGAGAACACGGCAGCGGCGGCAACCAGGAATAGGACGACGGCCGAGTAGATACCGGCACGCAGCAGCATTTTGGGAAGCTGCGCGAAGCTGAGTTCGCCGATCCAGTAGCGCCCGACCAGTACCGCCGCGATCACCCCCACGGCGGCTGCCTCGGTCGGATTGGCGATGCCGGCCATGATTGAGCCGACGATGATGAGCGGGATAAGGAGCGTCGGCAGCGCATCCGCAATGACGCGGAGGCGTTGCCCGAGCGTCATGCGTTCGCCGCGCGGGTAATTGTAGACGAAGCCCATCAGCGCGATGACGATGCAGAAGATGATCGTCAGAAGGATGCCGGGCAGCATGCCGGCCGCCAGCATGTCGCCCACCGGCACCTGCGCCAGCACGCTGTAGACGACGAACATGATGGAGGGCGGAATGATCGGGCCAAGCATGCCGGCATAGGCCGTCAATCCGGCCGAGAATGTCTTGTCGTAACCCTTCTTCTCCATTTCCGGCACCATCATCTGCGCCATAATGGCGACCTGCGCGGTGGCCGACCCAAGAATGGAGGCGACGAACATATTGGCGAACAGGTTCACATAGGCAAGCCCGCCACGCATGGCCCCGATGAAGGCCATGGTCATGTCGATGATCCGTTTCGTGATGCCGCCGCCGTTCATCACCTCGCCGATCAGGACAAAGAGCGGGATG
This sequence comes from Rhizobium sp. LC145, assembly GCF_001005825.1. Classification (GTDB taxonomy): domain Bacteria; phylum Pseudomonadota; class Alphaproteobacteria; order Rhizobiales; family Rhizobiaceae; genus Neorhizobium. Next base: position 371,156 of record NZ_LBHV01000002.1, on the reverse strand, counting down.
GCGATCAGCCCGTAATTATCGACGCCGCCGAAGAGCTGAACCGGCAGGCTCTGGAAGAGTAGCGTGTTTCCGCTGGCAAAGATGTAGACCATGCTGGCAATGCAAAGGCAGAGCCCGATCGGCACGCCGACCAGCATCAGGACGAGAAAGGCGGCAGAGGTCACCATCAGTTCACGCTCTCCGCGTTCGAGAAGTCCGGACGACGGCGACGCGGGGAAAGCCCTGCGTCCTCGGCGAGATTGGCAAGCGTGTGGATCGTCATGCTGACAGCAAAGAGCGGAAGCACCAGGCTGACCATCCAGGTCGGCCAGCCGAGGGTCTGTGTATGCTCGGTATAGAGGAAGTTGAAGCTCTGCCCCGCATAGGCCTTGGCATCGAAACCGGCTGCGGCGATGCCGAGCGGGTCCATCCAGTTCCAGCACATTACCGCAAGCGCAATGGCGAAGGCTGTGCCGAACAGGCTGGCAACCGCCTGTAGACGCCGCGCATTCACCACCGAGAGTTTGTCGCTGAGAAGTGTTACGGAAAAGTCGAGCCTGAGCCGCGTCAAGGCGGAGGCGCCGATGAAGGAAAGCCACACCATTGCGTAAACGGCTGCTTCATCCACCCAGTAGAGCGGCGTACCGGAGTAACGGGTCACCACATTGAGCAGGATAAGAGTGAGAAGCAGCGCCATCAGGCCGCCGACAAGCACCTTCTCACAGGTAAGAACCGCTTCCGAAACGGCGATGATCGCACGGATGGGCCAAGCCGCCGTCCCCGGCGGTGATAGCTGATCTGACATTCCTGTTCCCTTTATTTTGGTATAATGTAGATTTTATACATTTGATGAGTCAACTGGCTTTTTAATCAATTTCGTGTAGCGGGAAACGTCATGACCTCACCTCTCAAGCACCGCACCCTTTCGGGCGCACTCATCAACGAGATCCGCCAGGCAATCCTTTCTGGACGCTATGCGGCAGGAAGCCAGTTGCGGCAGGATGCTCTTGCCGAGGCCTATGGGGTTAGCCGCATTCCGATCAGGGAAGTACTGTTCCAGCTCGAGGCCGAAGGGCTGGTGAAGATCCTGCCGCAGAAGGGCGCGATCGTTTCTCAACTGTCGCGAGAAGAGATCGACGACGTCTTCGATCTACGCATATTGCTGGAACCGCGCCTGTTCCTGGCCTCGGCTCCGAAGCTCATCCAGGAAGATTTCGATCGCCTCGACGAGAAGCAGGCGACCTATGTGAGGGCAATCGCCGGCGGCCAGATAGACGAATATGGCAGGCTCAACGCGGAGCTTCACATGGCGATGTATCATCGAGCGAACATGCCGCGTACGCAGCAGATCGTCGCGTCGCTGTTGCAGACCAGCGATCGCTATACCCGCGTGCAGCTATCGAGCGAGGCGGCCATGGCACGCGCGATGACGGAGCATGGCGAGCTGATAGGGCTATGCCGGTCCCGTGATTTCGAGCAAGCCGCCGGGCTTCTGGCCGACCACATCGCGGCGGTGCGCAAGGATCTGATTGCCGTGCTGGAGGGCTCCGGGACGTAATCCTAGGATTGGCGGGCAGAAGTCGGTCATGTCTGTCGTTGTCGGCCAACATTCTCTATTGTCAGCCAACGAACCACTTCAATCCGATCTCGCCGCGCATTAGAACAGTTACGCGCTGCCATCCATGCAGCCGGCAATCGTCGATGTGTCCTGAGGGGGTGCGTGTGAAGGCAAAGATCGGATTAAGGGAGGTTGCCCAAAATGCCGGCGTCTCTCTCAGCACCGCTTCCCATGTCCTGAACGGGACCGCACCAATTTCCCTCGAGGTCCGTGATCGCGTCCTGAATTCCGCGCAAAGGCTGGGCTATCTGGAGCGCAGGAAAAGCCGCGCGACCATTGCAACCCTTCGCACCATACTGCTTGCGATCACTAGTGAGGCGGCCCCGCATAGCGATCTCAACCTGGTCAGTTGGACGATGCTGAACGGCCTCAGGCAGGAATGCGAGCGCCGCAGCATCAGGATCATTCCCTTTGTCAGTGCCGGCAACCGGATCGATCCCGCGGAGGTCCGGCGGATCGCTCAGGCTGAAAATGTCGATGGCATCGTTGTCCTCAACGATGACCGGCCCGAGCTTATTCGCGCGCTTGCGCAGGCAAGGACGCCGTTGGTGATCCTCAACGGCGAGGATCCCTCGATGCTTGTCGACACGGTCACCGGTGAAAACCGCTTCGGTGCCCGCCAGGGCATAGAACATCTTATGGCGCTCGGGCACCGCCGCATCCTGCATCTTACCTGGAAAGGCCGAACCACCATCCGCCGGCGATATGACGGTTATGCGGATGCCTATCTGGCTGCAGGCCTTTCCCTGCCGGTGGACATGGTCGTGGAAGCAGACGGTTTCGAGCCTGTGCAGGGGGAGCGAGCGATCCGGGAGCTGTTGGCTACGGATCCAATATTGAAGGGTGCAACGGCAATCTTTTGCGCTGCGGACAATCTGGCGCTCGGCTGCCTCAAGGCACTTGCCGTCGCTGGACTGCGGGTGCCCGAGGACATCTCGGTGCTCGGCTTCGACGATATCGTACGGGGTGAATTCAGTTCACCGCCGCTGTCGACGATACACCTGCCGGTCGAGCATCTCGGAGCGGCCGCTCTCGGTCTGCTCGAACAGCGGCTGATCGCCAATGATCCGCTGCGGCCGGCGCATCGGCTGGAGCTCGGCTGCAGGCTTGTCCTGCGGGGCAGCGTGGCACCGCCCCGCGACTGAACTTACTTCATGCCCGTCCCGGCAATGCCGGTGGTTATGTACTTCTGGAGGAAGAAGAAAACGATGGTGACCGGCAGAAGGCTCAGGAAGGTCATCGCCAGGATATAATGCCACTGGACCGAAAACTCGCCTTGGAAGGCATTGAGCCCGACCTGCAGCGTGAAGTTTTCGCGGCTGCTCAGCACGATCAGCGGCCAGAGGAAGTCGTTCCAGCGCCACAGGATCGAGAAGATCGCGAGAACCGCGAGCGCCGGCGCGGTCAATGGCAGAATGATGCGCCAGAAGATGCGGAATTCACTCGCCGCATCGACGCGCGCTGCTTCTATCAACTCGTCCGGGATGGTCAGCATGTATTGGCGCAGCAGGAAAACGCCGGTGGGAGAGGCGATCGTCGGAATGATGATACCCCACAGATTGTCCACCAGCCCCACGCCGACGACCACGAGATAGGCCGGCACCATGACCACCGTCAGCGGGATCATCAGCGTCGAAATGATAAGCACGAAAATCGCCTTGTCGCCGCGGAAGCGATATTTCGACAGAGCAAAGGCAGCCAGTGCATTGACGATGAGCGTCAGGATGGTTGCGACGAAAGTGACGAAAACCGAGTTCTTGAGAAAGGTCAGGAAGTCGAACTTCGTCAAAGGATCGGTGTAGTTCTCCGTCGCGGCGGTAAGCTGCTGGACCGGCGAAATATCCTTCACGTCGATGCTGACCGGTTTGCCGGGCTCATTCGGATCGACCATCTGGGCCTTGAGGCCGATGCGACGGACCATCGCCATCTCGCGGGTCTCTCCGTCGACTGTGACCTTCCAGAGGCTGAGCGGGTTTTCAAAGCCGGTGACGGTTTTCTGGACGGCTGCTCTCGGCAGCAGCGTCGGTGGAAAACGCGTGATCTCCGCTTCCGGCTTCAGCGAGGAAAGCCCCGCCCAGGCAACCGGGATAAGGACCGCAAGCGTCCCACCAATCAGCCACAACCAAGAGAGGATGTCGGTCACGCCGACACGTCCGGGCCGGCGCGTGCGGGTCAGGAAAGCGACGGGATCGAGGCTGGTCGACATGGAATCACGACTCCATCCTGCGGCCAAGCCGCAACTGTATGAGCGTCAGTATGAGCAGGACGACACCCATCAGCACCGAGGCGGCCGAAGCCAGTCCGAACAGACGCAGATCGCTGCCGAAGGCCATCTGATAGATATACTGGACGATGAAACTATTGGCCGTGCCGGGACCGCCGCCATTCGTCAACACCCAGGCCTCGTCGAAAATCTGCACCGATCGGATCATCAGCAGGATGAGCACGACCAGAAGGTTCGGGCCGAGAAGCGGCAGCGTAATGCGCAGCAGCGTCCGTCTCGGAGAGGCCGCGTCGATCGCGGCAGCCTCGTAGAGATCCTTCGGGATGGCCTGAAGGCCGGCGAGAAGGATCAATGTATAGAACCCCATATGGAACCAGACCGAAACCACGACCACGAAGAACCGCGACCAGCCTACATCCAGCAAGAAGATTTCCGGTGGAACGCCAAGCATTTGCAGGAAAGCGTTGAGAAGGCCGTTGCGATCCAGGAACCATTTCCAGATGAGGCCGATGACTACGGGCGACAAGAGAACGGGATAGAAGAAGACGGCGCGGAAGAAGCCGCACGCCGCAATCGCCCGATTGAGGATCAGCGCGGTGACGAGTGCCACGAGAAGCGTCGCCGCCACGTTGAAGCCGACGAACCACAGGGTGTTCCATATCGCTGTCCAGAACAGGGATTCGCGGCAGCTACCGGGGCTCGAGTAGTCCTCGCAGGCTAAGAGTTGGCGGAAATTGTCGAAACCGACGAACGGCCGGTCGGCAACGAAGAGTTCCGTTCCCCCCGTGAAGGCATAACCGACCGCAATCGCAATCGGCAGGAATGTGAATATGCCGAAAAGCACGAGATTGGGCGCCAGGAACAGATAAGGCATCCGCTTCCTGCCAAAGAGCCACTCAAACCCGTTGATCGGCGCCTCGACCAACCGCATGACGAAATCGAGCGTCCGGTCGGCCAGGGTCGCTATCCTAGGCGTGCTCATGAACCCTCCTTGGCTCCTCGACGGCCCGCGGCAGGGCAAGACCCGTGTCGGGGTCGAAAACGTGCAAGCGCTCCGGCATGGGCATGAGGAACAAGCGCCCCCCTGCCTTCGGAGCAAAATGACCGGCCTGATGGATGATGATCTGCTCGCTCTGGCCGTCGAGGGTTCCATAGACATAGGTCTCGGTGCCGAGGCTCTCGTGATATTGAACGATGAACGGCAGCCCTTCCTCCTGAGACAACGTGAAGTGAGCCGGACGTATGCCGGCCAGCACGGGCTGACCTATCCTGGCGCCGGCGGGATCGAGTTTTGCAGGCAAGGCGATCCTGTAGCCCACGTCGATCGCCACAGAACCGTCTTCGATGGCGGTCACCGTTCCCTTCAGCATGTTCATTCGGGGCGAGCCCAAAAAGCCGGCCACGAACAGGTTGCGGGGATTGTCGAAGAGTTCGAGCGGTGTTCCCACCTGCTCGATCCGGCCACTGTTCAGCACCACGATCTGGTCGGCCATCGTCATGGCCTCGACCTGGTCGTGGGTCACATAGATCATCGTGGTCTTGAGCTCGCGGTGCAGTCTGGTGATTTCCGCACGTGTCTGGACGCGCAGGGCCGCATCGAGATTGGAGAGCGGCTCGTCGAAGAGGAAAATATCTGGATTGCGCACGATCGCGCGGCCGATGGCAACGCGCTGCCGCTGGCCGCCCGAAAGCTGCCTCGGCTTCCGGTCCAGATAAGGCTCGATGGCCAGCATGCGCGCCGCTTCCTGAATCCGCGCTTCGATCTCGCTGCGCTTGAATTTGAGGTTTTCCAGGCCGAAGGCCAGGTTCTTGCGCACGCTCATATGCGGATAGAGCGCATAGGACTGGAAGACCATGGCAATCCTGCGCTCGGCGGGCGAAAACCGGCCGACATCGCGGCCGCCGATCTCAATGCCGCCGGCGGAAATGTCCTCCAGCCCGGCGATGATCCTCAAAAGCGTAGACTTGCCGCAACCCGACGGCCCGACGAAGACGACGAACTTTCCGTCCTCTATGGTCAGGTTGATGTCGTGCAGCACGGTCAGCGCGCCGAACGCCTTGTTCACACCGGTAAGTTTCAGTTCTCCCATACCCTGCTCCCGCCAGGTTCAATTCGCTTGATGAAGGACGTTTGCATTCCACCTCTCAGGCAGCGGCTCAGGCCTTTCAATATGCACCTCGTCCATCCAAAGGTCCTTCATGCCCTTGGTGAAAATGGCGGGTAGGCCATCCGGATAATCGACAATCCCGATCACCTTTCCATCGGCTCCCCTCGTCCAGGCGTTCGCGCGGCCGACCGCATCCAGGCTCGGCGCGATGTCCGCATGGGTCGGTCTCAGATCATAGCACGAGGCTGTACCCAATTGGCCGGCCGCTTGCCGGAGCCTCAGGCGCGACAGCCGGACATTTTGGAGACCGGCGGCAGAGGTCGCGACGAGCACGATCGCCCCTTCCATGCGCCCGCTCAAATCCTCGACGATCAGGTTCTCCACCGCACCGGCCCGACGTTCCGGCACGCGGTCGACCACGGTCACGGTCAATGCTTCGCCCGATCCCCAGAAGCCGTCGAGCGTTTCGTGGCAGTCCACGTCGATCCGCGAAAAGCGGATGTTCGAAATGCGCCCACCGTCGCGTGAGAACAATCCAAGTCCGCGGTTGGAATTGCGGATGCGGCAATCCTCGAAAACGACATTGGTGAAATCGCCGTGTGATTCCGTGCCGATCTTCAGTCCGCAGCTTTGGCTTTCTATCGTGCATCGGCGAACGACAATGTTCTCGCAACTGCCTATGGCGCCGCCGTTCGGCGCCATGCTCGTTTTGAGGCATATGCCGTCGTCCGCGGTCGAGACTACGCAATCCTCGATGACTGCGCCCCGGCAGGCATCGAGCACGATGCCATCGGTATTGGGGAGGCGGCGATTGTTGGAGACCGTCACGCGGGAGACATGCACATCCTCGCAATTGACGAAATGCAAGGTCCACATTGGGGAGTCGATGACTTCGATATCCTCCAGGCGAACGTCCTTACAAGCCTCCAACACGAGGACCCGCGGACGAAATTCGGCAGGGATGTAGGTGCCCATTGCCTGGTCGTCGCCGGCGATGAACCCCTCCCCGCCCGCCTCGATCCGTCCATGCCCGGTCAGGGCAATATCCACCTCATTCCTTGCAGTGATGATCCCGCGGTCCGATTTTTCGGCAATTACCGAAACCGTCGTTGCGGAATAAGCCTCGTAATCAGGAACGGGCCGCAGGACCGCCCCCTCGGGCAAGTGAAGTTCAACGCCAGATTTCAACCGAAGCCCCCGGATGACGTGAATGCCGGGGCATAACTCGACCCGTCCACCCCCGAGCGCTGAGACCTCGTCTATGGCTGCCTGTATATGCAAGGTCGCCTCTTCCTGCCGGGCCGGAATGGAATGGGAAATCCTCCGCGTCATACCTTTCCCTCCTTTTCCAGCAATACCTCGGTGAGCAGCAGCATGGTCAGCGCTTGCCCGTAGGGTGTCGGCAGGTTCGGGATGCGGCGATAGAATTCAAGATCATGCCCCATGGGGGTACCGTCCGAGACGCCCTCCACGACCCCTTCTTCATCGATATGGGCAAGCACTGCGGAGAGCGCCCGCTCGGCATTCTCACGATCTGCGGCATCGAGAATGCCCGCCTGGACGCCACGCAGGATACCGTATGCGATACCGGCTGTGGCCGAGGTCTCCACGGGCGAGGTCAAATCATCGACAAGCGTGTGGAACATGCCGTCAAGCCGCTGGAAGTCCTTCAGCGAGCGGACCTGACTTGCCAGGACATTGGAGAGGAAACGCTTGTCCTTCTCGTCGAGATCCGGAACGAGCTCAAAGAGTTCGGGAATGGCAACGGTGATCCAGGCGTTGCCACGTGCCCAGAAGGCCTTGGCGAAATTGTGCCGGCCGATGAAGGTCCAGCCATGATACCACAGGCCGGTCACCGGATCGGAAAGATAGCGCGTATGCACCATGAACTGGTAGACCGCCTCGTCGATCCAGTCGCGCCTTCCGCATACGACGCCGGCGCGGGCCAGGAAAAGGGTGGCCATGAACAGCGTGTCATCCCAAAGCTCGCCCTCGTTCAGCCGTTCCTTGACGACGTGCTGGAAGCCGCCATCCTCGGTCTTGGGAAGTTTGCGGACAAGCCAATCCGCCCAATCCTCCACGAGCGCGCGGAAATCCGGCCGGTCGACATGCTCGATCAGGATGGCGAGCGGCAGCATGGGAGCCGTGCTGTTGATCTGTCGCGGCGGCAGGCCTCTTTTTATCTGCCAACTATACCAATCGACGAGATCGTCGAGCGCGCGACGATCACCGGCGGCAAGCGCCCGCCGCAGGAAGCCGTAAAGCCCAACCCCGACCTCCCAGTCCCATTCATCGAACTGGATACCCCTGCCTGCATCCGTGCCGGCAAGACCTTCCTTGATGCCCTTGAGGCGACTGAATGCCGCCGCTACCCGGTCGATCGTGTCCTGCAAGGCCGGCTTGGTGAGGGTCATCGCATCCATCGGTTTGATTGTCCTTTACGCATAGAAGGGATGGTCGGTTGAGCCATCTGCCTCCAGGCTGTCATAGGTCAGGCTCGGCACCGGCCGGTCATGAAGGAAAGGCTTGGGTTCATCGCCCACGGTGAAGACCCCGGAATAGGCAAGTTTCAGCGTTGCCCGTCCGGGCGGAGTGAGGGAAAGCATTCGGCTTTCGGGTTCGAAAGTGACGCGCGTTGCCCGGATCCGCTCGATGAAGCGCTGGAAGGCAGCGTCGTCTCCGGCGCCGACGATAGCCGCCCAGCCGGTCAGCGTTCCGTGCGAGCGTATCTCCCGCCCGGCCGTTGCGCCTTGAGCGACGAGCTCGAGCCCGTTCGTCGCGTGGAGGGCTGCAAAGCCACGCCCGGACCAGGTCACGAGCCAGCCGCCTTCAAGGATGACTTCATCGAGACCGTCACGGCCGATATAGGCATGGGTCCAGGCGTTGCGGGCATCTTTCGTATCGGCAATGAGCAAGGCCACGTCGCGATATTGCATGACGCGCGGCAGAATGCCGTTACCGGCCCAATAGGAGGGGCGCTGCGTGCCCCAAGGGTCATCCTCGCCGGGATGGTTGATCCAGAGTCTTGCCATCGGATGGCCAGCCAGGCGAATGTCGAGCACGTGTTGCTGGTGCCCCTTCCCGCCCGTCTTGTGATCGACCACCGTGGCAAGTTGCGAGGCCTCGGTCTTGAACAGCACGAGCCGGGCCTCTTCGAGGCCTTGCGTATAGCGCGCCTCGATTGCCCGTCCCGGCGTCAATTGGGCCAATTCAATAAGGTCGGAGGGCGGCTCATAGGTGCCGGCGCAGAACATCGGCAGCGAAGCCACCCCACCGTTCAGCCACCCGTCGCCGAAGGCCACCCTTGCGAAAGGAGCAAGCTCCGTCAGAGGGCCTGCTCGCAATTCCTTGTCATAGGCGCGCCCTTGCGACCCCGCCGGCACTCCCGCCAGCGTATGCAGCGCGACCATCCGGAAAATGCAGTCGAGTTGGTGCCTGGCTCTTGCCGCGATCGCCGGTTCAGCCCACCGCTCCAGAGCAAAGAGACCTATGAAATCAATCGGATAGTAGGCAGCGGAATTCCATTCTGCCAGACCATGCGCTTCGACGCTGTCGAACCAGCGATGCAGCCGCTGCGTCGCGAGTTCAGCCTGTTCGCGCCCTTTCCTGCCGGAAGCCGAAAACGATTCCTCGGGCAGGAGCCTGCCTGCGATCAGTTGGCTTGTGTGGAAGCACAGGGCATGGTTTTCGCTCCAGAACCACATGACATCGTTGCCGGGTTCGTCCACCCAATAGCGGTAGCCGAGAATGGAGGCACGGATCCGCTCCACGATGACGGGCGGCAGCAAATGCCCATAGTCTCCAAGGAGCCAAAGAAGCGGCACCATGACGAAATCGGAACAATCCTCGCGCTTGTCGATGGACCGCAAGGTCGCGTCGACGATGCGCTCCATGACCTCATGATCGATTTCACCGCGCGCAGCCATGGCCAGGACGCGCCCGATGCGCTCGGCGCCGAAGCGGGCGCTGAAAGCCAGAGCTTCCCGTTTCCGCTCGAAAAGCAATGCCGGGGCGGAAGGCGTGAGTTCGCTCAGAAAAGCCGCGTCTATGTTGCGCGTAACGGTTCCGGCACCGGAACCGAGCTTGAGCCTGATGCCGTGATATCCGTCAGGAATCCCCGCGATATCGTCTGCCCTCAGTCGTGTTTCGGTCGCATGGAGTTTCAGATCGGCACTGGCGAGGATAGCCCGGTCATGGCCGTGACTATAGACCTCGACGTGGACGGGCAGGTCGGAGCCAGGCGGACTGTCGAAGACGATTTCCAGCGGCTGGTTCACGAAAACATCGAGGGCCGGACGGATGCCCCGCACCAACAGTTCCAGCTGCCTCACCTCTTCCCGGTCCAGGGCAACCGGCAGGACAACCGTCAGAGGCTCCGGGTCCGCCAGTTCCAACTCGAAGAACCAGATCGTATCGCGTTCCGCGAGATCCTCAGTCAATACGAGGATCTCGTTGTCGCCAGCCTTCAGCCTCAAACGAATATCCGTTTCGCTTTCGACATTCCGCAGGAAAGGTTCGAATCGCGCTTGTTCCAAGCCATTTACCCAGATGCGCATCCCGCCGCAGGTTTTCAGCCGCAGAAGAAGCTCGCGTTCCCGCTCGCTGCGGAACGTTCCCCGTAGCCAGCGGCTGACATGCGTGGGCACATGCCAGAAGCTCGTGAACTCGACGCGCCGATTTGAGCCGGGAAGATTAAGGAAGGAAGACTGCCAATCCGTTCGGGGGGAGATGTCACGCCCCACCATCTTTGCCCAGAATGCCTTGCGGCACGGCAGATCGCCGACATCCACGAAACCGTTGATGAAGCGATAATTCACGCGATCCTCCGCCAACGCGGGCACGCCCGGGAAATATTCCTCGGTGAGATCGGAAACCACCCAGGCCGTGATCGTCTCGCCAGGGCGGACGGTAGAGGTCGGATCTGCCGGATCGCTGTCGGCGCAAGCCGCTTGCTGCATTGGATCGCCTCCCGTCGATCTATGAAAATATTTTCACTACAATTCAGGAACAATTTTCACATGAAGACTGCTCCTCGTTTTTAGAGACGAAACAGCTTGACGTTTACGTTGTCAAGTATCAAAAAGAGATAAATCGAGAATGGCGCCGATGGAGGCGATCTCGATTTATGAAAATATTTTCATTGGGAGGATGAAAATGCAGAAACTTCTTACGGGGATCAGTGCGTTCGTTTTCGCAGCGATTTCCCTTTCAAACGCCGCATTGGCGCAAACCAAGACCATCACCTTTCTCTTCACGGATGACGACCAGAGCTATGTCGAGCACATGGCCGCCCTGAGTAAGGAATTCGAGGCCTCGCATCCGGACATCAAGGTCAACTTCGTGTCCTCGGGCTATGACGCCGTGGCAAAGCAGTTGCCGGTTCAGTTGGCCGCAGGCAAGGGCCCCGATCTCGCCAAGATCACCGATTGGCAGCTCGCGCCATACTACCTCGATATGCGCCGCTACATGAAGGATCCGGAGGCCTATACCGAGCTGCACGGCGCCAGCCTCGATCAGCTTCGCCTGCCGGGCGTGAACGATCCACAGTCGATCAACGGCTACGTCGCCTCACAGACGCTCAACCTGCCTTTCATCAACAAGACGTTGTTCGAGCAGGCGGGCGAACCGTTGCCGAGACCGAACGCTACGCTGAAGGAGATCGTCGAAGCTTCCGCGCGCGTCGCCAAGGCAACCGGCGTGCAGATACCCTTCACGATGGACCGCTCAGGTCATCGCTTTTCGGGCGGCGCCTATTCCTACGGCTCCACTTACGTCAAGGACGGAAAGTTCAATTTTCCCGATGAAGCGGCCCGCAAGTACATCGCAGACCTCTACGCCTGGACGCAGGACGGCAGTTTCCCCAAGGAGATGTGGGGAGCGGCCGGCGGCTCGCAATACAAGAATATGGGCGACGAATTCGTCAACGGCAATGTCGTGACCTATCTTGCCGGCAACTGGATGGTGAACCCGTTCCAGAAGAAAATCGGAGATGCCTTCGAATGGACGGCCATCAATGCTCCCTGCGCCGACGCGGGCTGCTATGCGATGCCCGGCGCCACTGCGATCGTCGGCTTCAAGCGCACGGAACACCCCGAAGCGGTCGCCCAGTTTATCGAGTTCCTCGGCTCGGAAAAAGTCCAGCGTGAGATCGCCGAGACCTATGTCATCCTCACGGGCGCGGATATCAGCGACCCGCAATACAAAATCTCCAACGAGGACGCCAAGGCTTCCATGGCCGTATTTCTCGACAACAGAAAGAACGTGCCTCAGGCCGCGCGGGAATTCGAACGCATGAAGGGCGGCACTGCCGTTTACCAGCAGATCGTGCAGCGCATGAGCCAGCTGATCGTCGGCGAGCTCAGCCTCGAGGAGACCTACAAGAACCTCGAAGCGGATGTCGCCAAGATCAACGAAGCGCTTGCCACCAAGTAACCTCCCGAGAAGGATACCGCGGGGAGTACCCAGTTCCCCCGCGGTATCTGGATTGAGTGAGGCTTGGGGCGGAATGGGCGCCCTAAGCGCTTGCTTATGTTGGACATGAGGAGGCGGAGCTTGCCGAGAAGCTCCAGTCTCTCTGAGCGATAGGATATGTTGCTATAACTCACGATTGCCCGTATATTGAGTTATAGAAACGCGACCTATAGCTCATGACATGGAATTGGACACAGGAAGCCTGGCCGCGATTCAGCTATGACGCGGCCGCTTTGGAACACTTTGAGAACCGGTTCCTCCTAGTCTCAGGGGAAGTGATCGGTGCTGTTCGGCATGTCAGCGATGATGAACGCGATCTGCTACGCATCGAACTTTTGAGCGAAGAGGCGGTAAAAACGTCGCAAATCGAAGGCGAGATGCTCGATCGATTGAGCGTCCAATCTTCCTTGCGAAGGCAGTTTGGCCTTGACGCCGATAGTCGACCGGTGCGACCGCAGGAACGCGGGATCGCTGAAATGATGGTTGGCGTCTATGACACCTGGGCCATTCCGCTCAATCACCAAACCCTGTTTCACTGGCACAACATGCTGATGGCAGGAAACCGCCATATCGGAACTATCGGCGGATACCGGGCTCATGATGATGCCATGCAGATTGTCTCCGGCCGCCACGACAAGCCTATCATCCATTTTGAAGCTCCACCATCAAGACAAGTGCCTGAAGAAATGACGGCCTATGTCGAGTGGTTCAATAAATCATCACCGGGTGGGGCGCTCCCCCTGCCGCCACTGACACGCGCCGGCATAGGCCATCTATATTTCGAAAGCATCCACCCATTTGAGGACGGGAATGGCAGAATTGGCCGCGCCCTTGCCGAAAAATCCCTTGCGCAGAATATCGGACAACCCAGCTTGATCGCGCTTGCCTATACGATAGAGCGGGATCGAAAAGCCTACTACGATCAACTCGAACGGCACCAGCGGACGCTCGATATCACCGATTGGCTGGTCTACTTTGCCGAGACCATCCTGAAGGCGCAGCAAACGACCATCAAGCGAATTGCCTTTTATATCGAGAAGGCAAAGTTCCATGACCGATTCCGCGGCCAATTCAACGAGCGACAGGAAAAGGTTGTCGCCCGCATCTTCCGTGAAGGCCCCACAGGGTTCAAGGGCGGCTTGAGCGCTGAGAATTACATTTCCATCACGCGTACCTCCCGGGCGACAGCGACCCGCGATCTTCATGACTTGGTTCAAAAGGGTGCGTTAACGCGGACCGGCGAACGCAGGCACACGCGCTATGCCCTGAACCTGCCGGCTATCAAGAAGACTGAGTAGCCCATGGCGGACAAGTATCCGCTGTATGATCCATATGTGAATGTCCCTTCGCAGGCGAAGTTGCTAACCGCCTCGCACCGATCCGCGCCAGATCAGTTCCGCTTCGAGCTTGTGCGAATTCGCCTCCGTCTGGGAGGGCTGCGCGAGCCAGGCCACCGCCTCGGCGGCGATGCGCTCCACCGGCTGCGCGAACGTCGTGAGATTGTAGGATGACCACGAGGCCTGCTCTATGTCGTCGAAACCGATCACGCAAAGTTCCGAAGGAACAGCGAGATTGAATTGATGCCTGGCGGCATCCATCAGCCCGCAGGCCAGAAGATCGCTGGCGCAAAAGATCGCATCCGGCCGCTTCTCGCGCGTCAGCAGGCGCTGCGCCACGATTGCGCCGCTCCGGTAAGAGGTCGGGCCGTAGCGTTCCACCACCACCTCGATGCCATGCGCCCGCCCGGCCTCGCGAAAACCTTCCTCCCGCGCCATCAGACTGGGCGTCATCGCGGCGGAGTTGGCGAATGCGAAAGTCTGGCAACCCGCCCGCTGCAAGGCAATGAAGGCGCGGCGGGCCGCTTCCCGGTCGTTCAGGTTGATGAGCAGCGGCCCCTCGCGGTCTTCGTCGCGATTGATCAGCACCAGCCGCTGTCCGTTCTTCAGGCACAGATCGGTGATCGACTTGTCCGGCATGCCCGAAAGAATGATGGAAGCATCCGCGCGGTATCGGATCGCCTGCCTGAGTGCCAGATCGACGCTGTCATCGGACCGGTCGGTATTGATTACCATGGCAATCTTAGCGACACTCTGCAATTGCTGCGTCAGGGCTTTGAGAAGGCGCGCCCGATAGGGGGTGTCGAGTTCGGAGACGATGAGGCAGACAATGCCGCTCTCGTTTCGCATGAGCCCGCGGGCGAGATGATTGACATGGTAGCCGAGCGCCTCGGCCGCTTCGACCACGCGTCGCCGAGTCTCCTCCGAGACACTGGCGCCAGGCGTGAAAGTACGCGAAACTGCTGACCGGGAAACACCCGCCCGATCGGCGACCTCCTTGGCGCTGACGAAGACCTTGCGGCTCATGGTGGGCTCCCTCCCGATCCGGTTCATGCATCTTTTTGCAAGCGAGTGCAATAAATTGATGACAGTCCGCCGCTTCATTTCCGAAATTCTTCAGAAATTTATTATTGACAACCTCCTCACTCGCATGGAACCATTGCACACGCTTGCAAAAAGCGGGTGATGTGGAGGCGTCGCCAAATCTGGGAGGATCATCATGCGCCTGGCTATGTTGGCAGGAGCCGCGTTGGCGGCTGGCCTGACGTCGAATGCAGCGGCAACTCGAGCCGCCGAAGAGCTTAACCTTATCTGCTCCGCCGACGTGGTAATCTGCGAGCTGATGCAGGGCATGTTCCAGAAGGAAACCGGAATCCAGGTCAACATGGTGCGCCTGTCCTCTGGTGAGACCTATGCGAAAGTCCGCGCCGAGGCACGTAATCCCAAAACCGATATCTGGTGGGCCGGAACGGGTGATCCGCATCTGCAGGCCGCTTCCGAGGGCCTGACGCAGGAATACAGGTCACCCCTCCTCGACGAGCTTCAGGACTGGGCGAAGAAGCAGGCCGAAAGCTCGGGCTATCGGACGGTCGGCGTTTATGCCGGCGCGCTCGGCTGGGGCTACAATACCGAGCTCTTCAAGTCCAAGAACCTCAATGAACCGAAATGCTGGGCCGATCTGCTCGACCCCTCCTACAAGGGCGAGATCCAGATGGCCAATCCGAATTCCTCGGGAACGGCCTACACCGCGCTCGCCACCCTCGTGCAGATCATGGGCGAGGACCAGGCTTTCGACTACCTGAAGAAGCTGAACGCCAATATTTCCCAGTATACGAAATCGGGTTCCGCGCCGGTGAAGGCCGCAGCGCGTGGCGAAACGGCTATCGGCATCGTCTTCATGCATGACGCCGTCGCCCAGACGGTCGAAGGCTTCCCGGTCAAATCCGTGGCACCTTGCGAAGGCACCGGTTACGAGATCGGTTCGATGTCGATCGTCAAGGGCGCCCGCAATCTTGAAAATGCAAAGAAGTGGTACGACTGGGCGCTGCGAGCCGACGTGCAGTCGCACATGAAGGAGGCGAAATCCTTCCAGCTCCCCTCCAACAAGAGCGCCGATGTACCCAAGGAAGCCCCCAAATTCGAAGAGATCAAGCTGATCGACTATGATTTTACGACCTACGGCAATCCCGATACCCGCAAGAGGCTGCTGGAGCGTTGGGATAGCGAAATCGGGGCCAATGCCAATTAATGAGGGGAGCGTAAGTGCCGGGCCCCTCCACGGAGGGGCCCGGCAAACCTGATGCAATTCAGCTCCGTCGAGGTCGCAGCCGCCATGTCCAACCGCAATCGCAGACTCGATTTCGCTTTGGCTCTCGGTGCCGCAGCGATGATCCTGCTGCCGTGGTATAGGATAGAGCGGGGCTTTTTCTCCTTTTCCTGGATTGCGGAATTCCTGACCGATGCCGCCGCGGTCCCGGCGGTGGCGCAAATCTTCGGGCAAGGCCGCTGGTGGCTGCTTGCGGCCCTCTTTGCAGTAGTGCTGGCGGCGGTGGCGCGTTTCGTGACCGATCCCGAACGGCGCAGCAGGCTGCTCGTCTCAGCCGGCGCGGTCGGCATCGGCTTTCTTGCCCTTCAAGGCCTTGCGATCGGCCTGACGGGATGGAACTGGAGCATCAGCGAAACGATCTTCGGACCTTTGAGGGATGGACAGCCATCGATGGGAGCAGGCGCTGTCCTTCTGGCGGTGACATTCGTGCTGATCCTGTCCTTCGGCCTTGCCGAGCGCGGCGTCATGAAGGGGGATGCTTTCGTCACCGCGACCATCTCGCTTCTGATCTTCCTCGTCACCGTGTTCGTTTTCTATCCGATCGCCAGCATGTTTATCGCCGCCTTTCAGGATTTCGACGGCTCGGTGAACTTCTCGGGCTTCACGCGCAATTTCCTCGACCCGTCGATCTGGAGCCTCGATTGTCTTGCCGGGGGGACGCGTTGCGGTATTGCATGGCGCACGCTTTGGCTTGCGATCATGACGGCGTCGGCCTCCACCCTGCTCGGCCTTGCATTCGCGCTCGTCGCCACCCGCACGCACTTTCCCTTCAAGAAGGGTCTGCGCCTGCTGACCATTCTGCCGATCATCACGCCGCCCTTCGTCATCGGCCTTGCGCTGACACTGCTGTTCGGGCGCGCGGGTATCGTCACCCAGGGGCTTTCCGGCTTCTTCGGCATCGAACCGAGCCGCTGGCTCTACGGCCTCACCGGCATCTGGATCGCCCAGGTGCTTTCCTTCACGCCGATTTCCTTTCTGGTTCTGATCGGGGTGGTGGAAGGTGTCAGCCCATCCATGGAGGAAGCCTCGCAGACGCTGAGGGCGAACCGCTGGCGCACCTTCTGGCGCGTTTCCCTGCCCTTGATGAAGCCGGGCCTGGCCAATGCCTTCCTGATCGGCTTCATCGAGAGCATGGCCGATTTCGGCAATCCGCTGGTGCTCGGCGGCAGCCATGGCGTCCTTTCGACCGAGATATTCTTCGCCGTCGTCGGATCGCAGAACGACCCCGCGCGGGCAGCCGTACTTGCCATGATCCTGCTCGGGTTCACGCTTTCGGCCTTCCTGGCGCAGAGGCTCTGGCTGGCAGGCAAGAACTTTGCAACGGTTACCGGAAAGGGCGACAGCGGCGCTAATATTGCGCTGCCTCGCCCGCTCTCCGTCGCAGTCCATGCGGTGGTAATCCCCTGGATGATCTTCACGCTGGTGGTCTACGGCATGATCCTGGTCGGCGGGTTCGTGAAGACCTGGGGCCTCGACAACACGCTCACCATCGACCACTACGCCCGCGCCTTTTCGGTGACAGTGCGCGACGGTGCTCTCGTATGGACCGGCGTCGCCTGGAACTCCTTCTGGACCACGATGAAGATCGCGCTGATCGCAGCACCGCTGACGGCGGCGGTCGGGCTTGCGACAGCCTACATCATCGTAAGGCAACGCTTTGCCGGCCGCGAACTTTTCGAGTTCGCGCTGATGATGAGCTTCGCTATTCCAGGAACGGTCATCGGCATCAGTTATATCATGGCCTTCAATCTGCCGCCGCTCGAAATGACGGGCACGGCGCTCATTCTTGTCGCCTGCTTCGTCTTCCGCAACATGCCGGTCGGGGTACGCGGCGGGATCGCGGCGATGAGCCAGCTCGACCGGTCTCTCGACGAGGCCTCCATGACCCTCAAGGCGACGAGCTTCCGGACGATCCGAAAGATCATCATGCCCTTGCTCAGGCCAGCCATCACGGCAGCGCTCGTCTATTCCTTCGTGCGTGCCATCACCTCGGTCAGCGCGGTCGTCTTCCTCGTCAGCGCCCAGTACAACATGGCCACCTCCTATATTGTCGGGCTGGTCGAAAACGGCGAATACGGGGTGGCGATCGCCTATTCCTCCATGCTGATCGTCGTGATGATCGCGGTCATAGCCGGCTTCCAGCTTCTGGTCGGCGAACGTCGATTGAGGCGCGAGAACCGCGTCGCCGGCCTTGCCCGCCCCAACGCGCCCGCACTCACGCAGGAGAAAGCCGCATGATCGAGAAGCCCGGCTCCGTCGTTTTTCAGAACGTCCGCAAGATGTTCGGCGCGTTCACTGCCATTCACGATCTTTCATTGACGGTGGAACCCGGCACGCTGGTAACGCTGCTCGGGCCCTCCGGCTGCGGAAAGACGACGACCCTGCGCATGCTCGCGGGCCTGGAGCATCCGACATCCGGCCGTATCTTCATCGGCGGCAAGGACGTGACCATGCTGCCGGCTAACGAGCGGGATGTCTCGATGGTCTTCCAATCCTATGCCCTTTTCCCACACATGAACTCGCTGGAAAACGTCGCCTATGGGCTGGAATCCTCCGGCCTCGGCCGCAGGCAAGCAAGGCAGAAGGCCGAGCATGGCCTGGAACTGGTGGGGCTCGCGGGCATGGGCGGGCGGCTGCCCTCCGAACTTTCCGGCGGTCAGCAGCAGCGCGTCGCCGTCGCCCGCGCGCTCGTGCTCGAGCCGCAGGTCCTTCTACTGGACGAGCCGCTCTCCAATCTCGATGCCCGATTGCGCCGCCGTGTGCGCACGGAAATCCGTGAATTGCAGCAGCGCCTGCAGTTCACGGCCGTCTACGTCACGCATGACCAGGACGAAGCTCTTGCCGTCTCCGACCACATCGTCGTGATGAAGGACGGCAATATCGCACAGCAAGGCGGGCCGAGGGATCTCTATGAGGCGCCGGCCTCGGCCTTCATCGCCGACTTCATCGGCGAGGCCAATGTGGTGCCCTGCGAGATCCTGGACGTGGATGGCGCAGAGGCGACGATCCGCATCGCCGGCTTGAACCACAAGGTGCCTTCGCGCGGGGCAAGGCCCGGCCGCGGCAAGCTCGCGGTGCGCCCCAATTCGATCACTGTCGAACCCGCCGAAAGCGCCGCATTCGCCGGCCGCATCAGCCATGCGGCCTATCTCGGCGATCATATCGAATACGAAGCGGAAACGGACGACGGCAGGCTTTTCATCGTCGACCACTCCGTGGAGCGGCCGCTCGCGCCGGGCACGCAGGTGGCGATCGGACTCAGGAACCGCGGCATCGCGATCATAACGGAATAAGCACATGCTTGAGATCACCGAACGGTCCGTCAAGGATACAAACGAAAACACCGTCAAGCGCCACCGCCTGGCGCAGGAGATCGCGATTGAGGCGGGACGGGTCGCGCTTGAATATTTTCGCAACCGCGAGAGCCTCGTGGTTGAGACGAAGAACAATCCGCAAGATCTTGTTTCCATTGCAGATCGCGAGGTCGAAAACCTCATCCGCGCCCGGATCGCGGCCATATTGGCAGAGGATGGTTTTCTTGGCGAAGAGTCCGGCTTGGTGCATGGCAGCTCCGGCTATACTTGGGTCGTCGATCCGATCGACGGAACGAGCCCCTTCATCAACGGCATGCCGAACTGGTGCGTGTCGATCGCCGTCCTTCATGAAAACAGGCCGGTGGTCGGGGTGATCTACGTGCCCTGCTATGACGAGCTCTACTCCGGCGCATCCGGCTTCGGCGCGACGCTGAACGGCAAGCCGCTGAAACTCGACGCTTCGAAAAACATTCGCAATGCCGTGACCGGGATCGGCGCCAACCATCATGTCCGGCCCGACATCGTCGGCAAGATGGTCAAGGATCTTTTGGAAGGCGGGGGCAATTTCGTCCGGATCGGATCGGGAGCGCTGACGCTTGCCTATGTCGCCGCCGGCCGGCTGGTCGGCTATTACGAGCCCCATATGCATGCCTGGGATTGCCTGGCCGGCTATTGCCTGGTGCAGGAAGCCGGCGGCTGGCATCTGCCCTTCCCCGTGGAGGGAGACGGGCTGACCACCGGTTCCATGGTGCTTGCGGCCGGCCCCGGCGCGGTCGCCGATCTTCAGCGGCTCGCCGGAATCTGAGAGCGGCCGCGGGGAGAAACTGAAGGAATGCCGTCGTCTCGAAGGCTGCGGTCATGTTCATGAAAAGGGAGGAACAATGTCCATGAAAGTCATTCTCGCATCGGCAATCGCCGCAACAACCTCGCTCCTGATGGCGTCCAGTGCCATGGCGGTGACGGAAATCCAATGGTGGCACGCCATGACGGGTGCCAACAACGAGGTGGTCGACACGCTCTCCAAGGAGTTCAACGAGAGCCAGTCCGAATACAAGATCGTGCCCGTCTTCAAGGGCACCTATCCCGAAACGCTGAATGCCGGCATCGCCGCCTTTCGCGCCAAACAGCCGCCGCATATTATCCAGGTTTTCGACGTGGGCACCGGCGTCATGATGGGAGCACAGGGCGCGATCGTGCCCGTGGCGGAAGTGCTCGAAAAGGGCGGCTACACCTTCGACAAATCGCAATACTTGGCCGGCATCGTCGCCTACTACTCGAAGCCGGACGGCACCATGCTGTCCTTCCCCTATAATTCCTCGTCGCCGATCCTCTATTACAACAAGGATATCTTCCAGAAGGCCGGCCTCGATGCCGCCAACCCGCCGAAGACCTGGCCGGAGGTCTTTGAAGCGGCGCGCAAGATCAAGACGAGCGGCGCGGCACCCTGCGGCTTCACCTCCACCTGGCTGACCTGGATCCAGACGGAGAACTTCGCAGCGTGGAACAACGTCGCCTATGCCAATCACGAAAACGGATTGGGCGATACCGACGTCGAGCTCGCCTTCAATTCCGAACCCTTCGTGAATCACTTCCAAACGATCGCAGATCTCGCCAAGGATGGTGTCTTCCGCTACGGCGGGCGCACGTCCGAGGCCAAGCAGCTCTTTTTGTCGAGCGAATGCGGCATTCTGACCGAGTCTTCCGGCGGGCTTGGCGATGTCGTCAAGAGCGGCATCAATTACGGCATCGGCCAGCTCCCCTATTATGAAGGCGAAGGCCGGCCGCAGAATACGATCCCCGGCGGGGCGAGCCTTTGGGTCTTCGGCGGAAAGAGCGACGCGGAATACAAGGGCGTCGCGGAGTTCTTCAACTTCCTCTCGCAGACCGATATCCAGGCGCGGCTTCACCAGGTTTCCGGCTATCTGCCGGTCACCATGGCTGCCTATGAGGAGACCAAGAAATCCGGCTTCTACGAGAAGAACCCCGGTCGGGAAACGCCGATCCAGCAGATGATGGGCAAGGCACCGACCGAGAATTCCAAGGGCGTGCGCCTCATCAACCTGCCGCAGGTCCGCGACATCATGAACGAGGAGTACGAAGCCATGCTCGCCGGCCAGCAGGACGCCAAGGCCGCCCTCGACAAGGCGGTCGAGCGCGGCAATGCGGCCATCCAGCAGGCGCTCGGCAACTGACATGATCCGTGGCCGCCCGCACTTTCCTGCGGGCGGCTTTCCCTTACCTTCGAAAGAGACCGGATGCAGAGCGTCGTCTTCCCCAACAAGATCCTGCCCTATCTGCTGGTCGCGCCGCAGATCATCCTCACTGTGATCTTCTTCTTCTGGCCCGCCAGCCAGGCGCTTTATCAGTCCGCCATGCGGGAGGATCCGTTCGGCCTGCAGAGCACCTTCGTCGGGTTCGCCAATTTCAGCGCTATCCTCTCGGACGCCAATTACCTGCACTCCTTGCGGGTCACCGTCATCTTCAGCCTGTTGACGGCGCTCATCTCGATGGCTCTTGCCCTGCTTCTGGCCACCGCCGCCGATCTCGTCGTTCGGGGGCGTGGATTTTACCGCACCATGATGATCATCCCTTACGCGGTCGCGCCCGCCGTCGCAGGCATGCTGTGGCTCTTCATGTTCAATCCGGCAATGGGCACGCTTGCTTATATCCTGAGGCGCAACGGCATCGGCTGGGATCCTCTGCTTGACGGCAACCAGGCCATGGCGCTCGTCGTGCTCGCCGCCGCCTGGAAACAGATCAGTTACAATTTCCTGTTCTTTGTCGCTGGCTTGCAGGCGATTCCTAAGTCATTGCTTGAAGCTGCGGCGATCGATGGCGCGCGCGGCAGCCGGCGCTTCTGGACGATCGTCTTTCCGCTGCTTGCGCCGACCACCTTCTTCCTGCTGGTGGTCAACACCGTCTATGCATTCTTCGATACGTTCGGCATCATCCATGCCGTGACCGGCGGCGGCCCGGCCAAGGCGACGGAAACGCTTGTCTACAAGGTCTATAACGATGGCTTCGTGAACCTCAATCTCGGCTCGTCGGCTGCCCAGTCCGTCATCCTGATGATCATCGTCATCATGCTGACAGCTTTCCAGTTCCGCTTCGTCGAGCGGCGCGTGCATTACGGGTGAGGTAACATGATTGAAAACCGACCTCTCGCCACGCTTTTCGGGCATCTGATGCTGGTCATCGGCATCATCATCGTGGCCTTCCCGATCTATTACACCTTCATCGCCTCGACGACGACCTCGATCGGGATCATACGCCCACCGATGTCGCTGCTTCCCGGCGGCCATCTTATCGAAAACTATCGCGAGGCGATGTCGGGCGGCGTCGAGCGGGTGGTCGGCGTCAGTCTGGAGCGGCTTTTGTTCAACAGCTTCGTGGTGGCGCTGGCGATCGCGATCGGCAAGATCGTCATCTCGTTTCTTTCCGCCTTCGCCATCGTCTTCTTCCGCTTTCCCTTCCGCATGGGCTTCTTCTGGATGATCTTCATCACGCTCATGCTGCCGGTCGAAGTGCGTATCCTGCCCACCTACAAGGTGATCGTCGATCTGGGGCTCCTCAACACCTATGCAGGGCTTACTCTACCGCTCATGGCATCGGCGACCGCAACATTCCTGTTCCGCCAGTTCTTCCTGACGATCCCCGGCGAGATGGTGGAGGCCGCGCGCATCGACAATGCCGGCCCGTTCCGCTTCATGCGGGATATCCTGCTGCCGCTCTCGACGACCAATATCGCGGCGCTCTTCGTGATCCTGTTCATCTACGGCTGGACACAATATCTCTGGCCGCTGCTCGTCACCGACCAGGCCCAGATGAACACGATCATCATCGGCTTGCGGCGCATGGTGGATTTCACCGACGCCTCGACGCCCTGGAACTACGTCATGGTCACAGCGATCCTGGCGATCATTCCCCCCGTCATCGTCGTGGTGCTCATGCAGCGCTGGTTCGTCAAAGGTTTGGTGGAGACCGAAAAGTAATGGCAGAAATTGAACTGAAGGATGTCCGGAAGGTCTATGGGGGCGGCGTGGAGGCGATCAAGGGCGTCTCGCTCGACATAGAGGACGGCGAGATGATCGTTCTCGTCGGTCCCTCAGGCTGCGGAAAATCCACGCTGCTTCGCATGGTGGCGGGGCTCGAGAGCATCACTTCCGGCGACATCCTGATTTCCGGCAAGGTCATCAACGGGCTGGAGCCGGCGGAGCGCGATATCGCCATGGTCTTTCAGAACTATGCGCTCTATCCGCACATGACGGTTCGTCAGAACCTCGCCTACGGCCTGAAGAACCGCAACACGCCGAAGGACGAGATCGATCGGCGCATCACCGAGGCCGCGCGAGCCCTGGAGATCGAGCCCTTCCTGGAGCGCAGGCCGCGACAGCTTTCCGGCGGACAGCGCCAGCGCGTCGCCATGGGCCGGGCGATCGTGCGCAAGCCGGCGGCCTTCCTGTTCGACGAACCGCTTTCCAACCTCGACGCCAAGCTGAGAGTTCAGATGCGCGTCGAAATCCGCCGGCTGCAACGCTCGCTCGCAACCACCTCGATCTACGTCACGCACGACCAGATGGAGGCCATGACGCTTGCCGATCGGTTGGTGGTGCTGAACGGTGGCCGCATCGAGCAGGTTGGCACTCCGATCGAGCTTTATGAGAAGCCCGCGACCACCTTCGTCGCCACTTTCATCGGCTCGCCTTCGATGAACCTGATGGAGCTTCGCGAGGGCAGTGGCTGGTCGACCGAAGCCGGGCTTCCGTCCGGGACCGCGACCATCGGCATCCGTCCGGAAGATATCACCATCGCCGGCGCGGCCGTTCCCAGCGCGTTTCGGGCCGAAGTACAGGTCGCTGCGGTGGAACTGGTGGGTGCCGAAAGCTACGTCCACGGCAGCATGCACGATGGGCATGCCATCATCTTCCGCGTACCCGGACGTTCGAGCATCCGGATCGGCGAGACGGTCACGCTGACGGCCGAGCCACGCAATTTCCACCTTTTCGACAGGGCCGGAACTCGCGTACGCGACCCGTAAGTTCCGTCAGCCGGCTTTACGACCGACTCGCTGATCGAAGGGCGAGACCGCCGCGCGGATGAAATCCACGAGCTTCTGGGAAGCCAGCGACAGCGGTCTTCCGCTCGGCGTCAACAGCCAGACATCCATGAAGGTTTCGGGCAGAAGCGTCCTACGCACGAGACGGTCCTCGGCATAATCGAGGCCGACGAAAGGCGGCACGATGGAAATGCCGACACCATTTGCGACGAGACTGCAGGCCGTCTCCGACAGCGGCACCTCGATGCGGTTGCGCTTCTGCACGCCCTTGAGCTGGAAGGCGCGATCGATCGTCATGAGAGAGCAGTCGTCGCGGGCGAGCGAGATGAAGGGTACGTTGCGTAGATCGTCGATCTCGATCACTTGCCGCTTGGCCAGCGGATGGCTCACCGGCAGGACGCAGACCATGCTGAAACGCATGATGACCTGTGAACTGACATTCGGATGATCGAAGGGCAGCACGCTCAACCCGATATCGATCTGGCCGGCGGCCACGAGTTCACCGATCCGCGGAGATGTGCGGCTTTGCAGCGTGAAATGGATATCCGGCTGCTCCTTTAGGAAGGGTGAGAGCGCCTGTGAAAGATAACGCGTGGCAAGCGCCGGCGGCGCGGCAATCGTCACCTCTCCCCATTCCCGATTGCGAACGGCTTCGGCTAGCCGCGCTATCCGCTTGGTGCCGGAGAACATGCGCTCCACCTCGACCGCCAGCATGCGTGCCTCAAGCGTCGGCACCAGCCGTCCGCCGCTGCGCGTAAAAAGCTGAAAGCCACAGGCTTCGGAGAAGCTGCGCAGCAGCTTGCTGACAGCGGGCTGCGATATCCCGAGCTTCTCGCCCGCCAGGGTTACCGATCCCGCCTCGATCGTCGCGTGGAATGCCTCGAGCTGCCTGATGTTCATTGTCGCGTGAGGCCTTTCGGTGTGCCGGAACCAACATGAGTTCTGGTTATAATGATTGGATAACAAGCTATTTGACAATCATATTGCCGAGGCGCTTTATCATGCAAGCTATGCCGGTTTCTGGAAATGGAGCCGGCGACATGCGGATGCGGAACAAGCCACCGAAGAAGGGCCCGTCTCCAGTTCACATCATAATCTGCGGGGCACATCTGTCCGGCGGGCGGTCTTAAGCGAGGCCGGCTGAAGCACAATCATGTCAAGGCCGCACCAAGCGGCCGGTGGAACAAAGGGAACGAAGACATATGAAGAAGACACTCGGCTTATGCATGCTGGCTCTCATGGCGGCGGCGCCCGCCAAGGCAGCAATTCTCTCCGTCTGCATCGAAGGATCGCCGGAGGTCTTCAACCCCCAGCTTACCAGCAACGGCACCACCTCTTACGTGCTTGGCCAGATCTATGACGGCCTCGTCTCGGTGAAGGCCGGCTCGTCGGACATCCAGCCGGCTCTTGCCGAGAGCTGGACCGTATCCGATGACGGCCGCACCTATACGTTCAAGCTGCGCCCGGGCGTAAAGTGGCAGTCGAGCGAAGGGTTCACGCCGACACGGGATTTCAACGCCGACGACGTGATGTTCACCTTCGAGCGGATGATGAAGCCGGATCACCCGTATGCCAAGGTAAACGGCGGCAATTTCATTACCTTCAGCACCAAGCTCGCCGACACGCTGGAATCTGTCGAGAAGATCGACGACCATACGGTCGCCTTCACACTGAAGAAGCCGCTAGCGCCGTTCATCGGTATCATGGCTCACCAGTCGCTGGCGATCACATCAGCCGAATATGCCGATGCACTCTCCAAGGCAGGTACGCCGGAACTCCTCGATCGTGAGCCGGTCGGTACGGGACCGTTCCGGCTCGAAGCCTACCAGCAGGATGCCGCCGTCCGCCTTGCGCCGTTCAAGGAAACCTGGGGCGCCGCGATCAATGACCCGGCCCGCACGCCGATGCTCGATGCGGTGATCCTCGCCATCAGTGCCGACGCTTCGGTGCGCCTGCAACGCGCCATGGCCGGCGAATGCCAGATTGCACTTTATCCCAATCTCGCCGATAGGCAGATGATCGAGGAAAGCCCAAACCTCGATCTCGTCCAGACACCGGTCGCCTCGACCGGCTTCATCACCTTCAATTTCCGGGAGGAGAAGTTCAAGGACAAGCGCGTCCGCGAGGCGCTGGCGCATGCCATCAACATGAAGCCGCTTGTCGATCTCGTCTATGACGGCATGGGAACCGTGACGGGCGCGGTCATTCCGCCCTCGCTCTGGGGTCACGACAAGGGTCTCGGCGCCCATGGATATGATCCGGAACTGGCCAAGAAGCTGCTTGCCGAAGCCGGTTTCCCCGATGGCTTCTCCACCCAACTATGGGCCGTTCCGGTTTCCCGCCCCTATATGCCGAACGGCCGCCGGGCCGCCGAAATGATCCAGGCCGATTGGGCAAAGATCGGTGTGACGGCCGAGGTCGTCTCCTATGAATGGGGCGAATACATCACCCGTGCCCGTGCCGGCGAGGCGCAAGTCGGCATGTTCGGCGGCATCTACGACTTTCCGGACCCGAGCCAAATCCCGAACAACTATTTCACCTGCGACTCCTCCGGCAAACCGAGCCCATCCAATATCGGCGCATGGTGCGATCCGGAATTCATCGGCTTGATGAACGAGGCGGGTGCCGTGACCGATCAAGCCAAGCGCATCGAGCTCTACAAAAAAGCCCAGAAGGAACTCCACGCCGAGGTGCCCGCCGTGATCCTGGGCGGTGCCGATACGATCACGGCCGTCGCCAAGTCCGTCAAAGGTTATGTGCCGGCGATCTTCGGCACCAGCCGTCTTTCGGGTGTCACCGTCGAATGACCCGGATGCCGGCGGTTGAGACCGCCGGCATCTCTGGGCCTTGCCTATCTCATGTTGAAATGCAGGAAGTTGAAATGCGTGTCTTGATTATCGGTGCCGGCATCCTCGGGGCCAGCGCCGCCTACCATCTGGCCCGCCAGGGGCTTGATGTGGAAATCGTCGACGAAGCCCATCAGGGCAAGGCCACCATGGCCGGTGCGGGGATCGTCTGCCCGTGGGCCACCAAGGCTGACGATCCGGACTGGTATTACATGTATGCCTCGGGCGCCCGCTTCTACGACAGCCTCATCGAAGGACTGAGGGCAAAGGGCGAGACAGACCTCGGCTATGGCAAGGTCGGAGCGCTTGTCGTCGCCGAAGACCGGTCGGAATTCCATGCCGCCGCCGAGAGGATCGCGCAGCGCGTGAAGGACGCCCCCGAGGCGGGCGAAATTCGCCATCTGACGCCTGCCGAGGCCCGCGCGCATTTCCCGCCGCTGCGTGAAGATCTGGATGCGATCCATATTCCGGGAGCCGCCCGCGTCGATGCCCGGCTGCTTTCAGCCGCCATGGTGCGTGCCGCAGTTACCATGGGCGCGAAATTGCGCAGCGACTATGTGACGCTGAAGCTCGACGGCGACCGCGCCCGCTGCCTCGATAGCAATGGTCTTACGATCGAAGCCGAGGAGATCATCGTCACTGCCGGCGCCTGGGCTTCGCAGATCCTGCGACCGCTCGGCCTTTCCCATCCCGTGGTGCCGCAGAAGGGGCAGATCATCCACTTGCGTCTGCCGGGTGTCGCGACAGCCAAATGGCCCGTCGTGCTGCCCATGAGCAGCCACTACATGCTGGCTTTCGACGACTCCCGCGTGGTGATCGGTGCGACCCGCGAGACCAATTCCGGCTTCGACTACCGCGTGACGGCCGCCGGCGAGCATGAGGTTCTCAGCGCCGGTCTCAACATCGCGCCGGGCCTCGCCAATGCGACTTTGATCGAGACCCGCATCGGCTTCCGCCCCGCCGGCGAAACCATGAACCCGATCCTCGGCCGTGTGCCCGGCATCGAAAACCTGATGATCGGCAACGGCCTCGGCGCCGGCGGACTGACGATCGGACCATTCGCGGGCAGCCAGCTCGCCAAGCTCGCAACCGGCCAGGCGACGGATATCCCGATCGAGAAATATGCCCCGCAAGGGCGCTGATTCTCACCCCGAGCTGCCGCCTACGGGGCCGCATCCTCCCTCATTGTCAAAGGAACCCATGATGATCAAACGTCACCGCAAGCACCGCATCATGCACGGCGTCGTCGAGCATAACGGCGTGCTCTATCTCGGCGGCCATGCTGCCAACGACATTTCGCTCGGCATGAGGGAACAGACCCTTCAGACCTGCGCCAAGCTCGACGAGGTGCTCGCCGAATGCGGCTCCGATAAGCACCACATTCTTTCGGCTCGCATCTATCTGACGGACATGTCGCGCAAGGAGGAGATGAACGAGGCCTGGCTCGAATGGATCGACGGCGACGACCTGCCGTCGCGCGCAACGATCGGCGTTGCCGATCTTGGCGATCCGCGACGCCTTATCGAGATCGTCCTGATCGCTGCGAAGAAGTAACCACCCCGCGACGGGCGGGTTTCGTTCCGCCCGTCCGACTTTCAGCCGACGAGGGAACGGACATGGCCGACCAACCGAACCGGATCGACGATCGTTACGCAGCCACCGAGAGATATACGACGCTGCGCGGCATCTACAAGGATGCCCAGCGCCGCCTTTCCGAGATTGACTGGAATTATCTTTCCTGCGGCACGGGCGACGAGGTGACGCTCAAGGAGAATACCTCGGTCTTCGATAGTATTCGTTTCGAGGTGCCGCTCTTTGCCGGCATCGACAATCCCGACACCCGCACGAAGGTGCTCGGTTTCGACTTGAGCTTCCCCGCCTTCATCGCCCCATTCGGCGGCGGCGAGACTGTCTTCCATCCCGACGGCCATCTGGCGATCGGCCGGGCTGCCGCATCCGTTGGTATCCAGCAGATGGTGCCGGTCGCGGCCGCTCACTCACTGGAAGAAGTGGCCAAGGCCTCACCTGTCGCCTCAGTCTTCCAGATGACCTTCGTCGGGGACGAAGGCGCGGCACTCGACATGATGGAGCGCGCCAAGGCCGCCGGTTATAAATATATCTGCGTCACCTATTCGCCGATCCGCCAATGGCGCGAACGCATGATGGAGGACCGCTTCACCATTCGAGGTGAAGCCAGCCCTTCGAACTTCGGCCCCGGCAAATCCGATCCCGCAGCACTGCATGAACTTCTCGATTTCACACAGCCGCGCTGGACTTGGGCGCAGGCCGCAAGCGTCATCAAACGGGCTCCCCTGCCCTGCATCGTCAAGGGCGTCTCAAGTGCGCGCGACGCCAGGGCTTCCCTCGATGCCGGAGCCGTGGGGCTCTATGTCTCGAATTACGGCGGCCGCACAATCGACCGCACGCCGCCCGCACTGGAGACGTTGCCCACGATCCGTAAAGCGGTCGGCAAGGGCGTTCCGATCATATTCGATTCCGGCATTCGCCGCGGCAGCGATATCGCCGCCGCGATTGCGCTTGGCGCCGATGCGGTCGCGCTTGGCCGCATCATCGCCTACGGGCTTGCAGCCGACGGCGAAAACGGCGTGCGACGAACCCTCGAGCTGCTGCAACGGGAATTCTGGACGACACTTGGCCATCTCGGCTGTTCAAGAGTCGAAGAGCTGACACGCGAAGTCATCGCCTCCGGTAGTACTCGCTCAGGACGATGAATAGCAGCCGGCCTGCCGCCTAAAGGGCGATCCCGCTCTCCCTGTCGAATACATGCACCTGCTCGGCAGCAATGCTGGCCTGGAAGCGGACCCCATAGCGGGCGGGATATTCGCCGTCGACGACCGCCGTCACCGCCTGGCCGGCGAGATCGAAGACCACATGCGTCTGGGCCCCCGTGGGCTCGACCAGAAGGGTCTGACCGGCAAGAGCGCCTCGGCCGGCACCGGGGCTCAGATGTTCCGGACGCAGGCCGACCTTGATCCGCTGGCCGGGTTTCACCTTGCGATCGGCGGAAATGCGAACAGCCGTCCCGTCACCGAGCCGCGCGGCGGGCTCTCCGCCATCGGCCTCCACGGTGCCGTCCAGAATGTTCATCGCCGGAGATCCGATGAAGGCGGCCACGAAAAGATTGGCCGGCTTTCGATAAAGCTCCATCGGCGTGCCTTGCTGCTCCACCCTGCCCTGGTTGAGCACGACCACGCGGTCGGCAAGCGTCATCGCTTCAATCTGATCGTGGGTGACATAGATCGAGGTTGTCTTGACCTTCTGGTGCAGCGTCTTGATCTCGGATCGCATCTGCACGCGCAGCTTGGCATCGAGGTTCGAAAGCGGCTCGTCAAACAGGAAGACAGCCGGATTGCGAACGATCGCGCGCCCCATGGCGACACGCTGGCGCTGGCCGCCGGATAGCTGCGCCGGCTTGCGGTCGAGGAGATCGGTGAGGTCCAGCATGCGGGCGGCTTCCGCCACCCGCTCAGCGATCGCCGGCTTCGGCTCACCGGAAAGACGCAGATTGAAGCCCATGTTTTCGGCGACCGTCATGTGCGGATAAAGAGCGTAGGACTGGAAGACCATGGCAATGTTGCGCTCGCGGGGCGTCAACTCGTTCACCACCTTGCCACCGATCGAGACGTCGCCGTCGGTAATCTCCTCAAGCCCTGCGATCATCCTCAGAAGCGTCGACTTGCCGCATCCGGAGGGACCGACGAGGGCAATGAATTCACCGTCCTCCATTGATAGCGAGACGCCATGGATGACCCCCAGCGAACCGTAGGACTTCTTGATGTTCGACAGTGTAACGGATGCCATTGGCTGCTCCAATCTGCGGGATCAGGATTTCACGGCGCCGGCAGTCAATCCGGCAATGATATGCTTTTGCGCCAGGAAGAAGACGATGATCGTCGGCAGGATGGTGACCGTGATGAACGCCAGGACGAGCTGCCATTCCGTGCCGAATTCACCGCGATAGACCATGATGCCGAGCGGCCACGGATACATGGCCTCTGAGTTCAGCATGATGAGCGGCAGGATATAGCTGTTCCAGCTCGAGACGAAGGAGACGATACCGACGGTGGCGATGATCGGGCGCGAAAGCGGCAACGAGACATGCCAGAAGAAGCGGATATAGCCGCAGCCATCCACGAAAGCCGCCTGGAACAGCTCTTCGGGAAGATTGCGGAAGTAGTTACGGAACAAGAGGATGCTCATCCCGAGGCCGAAGGCGACCTGCGGCAGGACCACGCCCCAATAGGTATTGAGGAGCCCGAGATCGCGGATGCGGATGAAGAGCGGCAGGATGGCCGTTGCCGCCGGAAACATCAGCCCGATCAGGAAATAGTTGAGCAGGAAGTTCGAGCCGAAGAACCGGACATGCGCGAACGTGAAGGCCGCCATGGCCGAGACGGAGATCGTCAGCGTCACCGTTAGGACGGCGATGATCAGCGAGTTCATCATCTGCCGCCAGTAGCGTTCCCCGAACAGGATATCGGTATAGTTCGTCCACTGCCAATCCACCGGCAGGCCGAAGGGATTGGTGCGCAGATCGCCTAAGGTCTTGAAACCTCCGAGCGCGGTGGTCAGCAGCGGAACGACGACGACCGCCGCGATGATGATGAGCGACACGTAGAGATAGATCTTCGTGCCCGTGCTCATTCGAATGGACGAGGACATCTCAGTCATTGCGCATGAATATCCGTTTGTAGCTGAAGGCGAGAGTCACGCAGATCACGAAGAGGACGACGCCCACCGCACTGCCAAGACCGACCTGCATTCGGGTGACGCCGAAATTATAGAGGAAGGTCACCATGGTCTGGGTCGAATTGAACGGGCCGCCGCCCGTCAACGGCATGATCATGTCGAAAAGCTGCAGCGAACCGACCACGGCGAAGAAGACCGAAAGCCGCAGCGTCGAGCTCAGCAGCGGCAGGGTGACGAAGCGGAATCTCTGCCAGCCCGTGGCGCCGTCGATCTCGGCAGCTTCCAGAACACTTCTGTCGAGCGACTGCAGCCCGGCGATGAACAGCATCATGTGAAAGCCGAAATATTTCCACACGATGACTGCCAGGACCGCATAGATCGCCAGGTCCTTGTCAGCTAACACATAGGGCGTTTCGACACCAAGAAGGCCGGCAATGGCCGCAAACAGGCCGTAGTCGCCGTCATAGACGAAGCGCCAGATCAAACCCGCGGCGACATCGGCCAGAACGTAGGGCAGAAAGAAGATCAACCGGAAGAACACCACGCCCTTGATCCGGGTCGCCAGCATCGTCGCGAGCCAGAGCGCGAGCGGAATCTGGAAGATCAGCGAGACCACGATGATCAGGAAATTATTCTTAAGCGCAGTCAGGAACGCGCTGTTCTTGAACAGGACCTCGAAGTTTCTCAGGCCCACGAACTGCGTGGGCAGGCCATAGCCGTCCCACCGATAAAGGCTGTAGAAGGCGGCCTCGCCCATGGGCAGGATCACGAAGATCGTGAACAGGAGCAATGCCGGCGGCAGGAACAGAACCAACACCGGAAGCCGTCCGCGAACGGTAGGGCTTTTTCGCCGTGCAGAGGGCCTCGCCTCCGCGACGGGCCCGGCGGCCGTCGCTGCAGAAAAATTCGTCATCTTCGCTCCGGGTCTCAGGATCGCGGAATGCAAACCGTCGGGCGCGGACGCCCGCCGGTCTTCGGCATCACATTTTTTCCATCTCGATCGCATCCTGGATCATCTGCGCGCCCTCTTCGGACGACATCTGTCCCGATACGATGGCGACCGACACGTCGTTCACCACGCGGCCAACGGATGGACCGAGCTCCTGATCGAAGAAATTCTGATGCCATGTGGAGCGCGCGAGCTGTTCGGCGGACTGGTGCATGAGAGGGTCCGTCACACTGTCCTCGGCCCCGGCGACAGCCGGCAGAATCTGGCCGGCCTTGGCCATGAGACGCTCGCTTTCGATACCTGTCAGGTATGCCAGAAAATCGAGTGTTTCCGGCGGCGCCTTGGCGGTTACCGCCCAGCCGTTGATGCCTCCGAGTGTATCGGTTGCAGCACCCGCAGCACCTTCCACGACCGGGAATTCGAAACGGCCGATATTGTCGCTCGCCAGTCCCTTGCCGTCGCCGGCATTTTTGCGCTGATTGGCTTCCGTCGTATCGAACCCGAGAATCATAGCGGCCTTGCCGTCACCGAAGACGCCCAGCGCCTGCGGCCAGGTGGAGCCCAGATAGCCCTGCTGGAAGGGCTCCAGCTTACCGAGCTCGGCAAGCTGTTCGCCGGCCTTGATCGCAGCCGGCGCCAGGAAACCATCGCCCTCGCCGGTCTTTATTTCGTCAAAGCCCTGCTGTCCGGCATTGCGCATGACGAGATAGCTCCAGTAGAAATGGATCGGCCATTTCTCTCCACCGCCACCTGCGATCGGCGTAATGCCGGCGTCCTTGAGCTTCTTCACCGCGCCGAGGAAATCGTCCCAGGTTTTGATGCCGGCGGCGTCCACCCCGGCTGTGGTGAAATTCTCCTTGTTGTAGAAGAAGCTGACGGTGCTCATCTTGAACGGCACGGCACTCATCTTGCCATCGAAGGTCAGGCCTTTCACCGCGGCCGGATTGTAGGTTTTCAGCCAGGCGCCGCCATCGGCGTTCATCGCCTCCGTGATATCCTTCAAGGCGCCTGTCGCCTGCTGCTGTTTCAGGACGCCACCGCCCCAGCTATAGAAAAAGTCAGGCGCATCGCTCGATTGCAGCAGGGTCGGCAGCTTCGCCTTGAAAGCTTCGTTTTCGAGAAACTGCATCTCGATCTTCACGCCGGGATGCTCCGCCTGGTATTTGTCGACAATGTCCTGCCAGACCTTCACAAAGGCCGGATTGGATTCGACATGAAGCCATTTGACGACCGCATCGGCCGAGGCGGTTGAGCTGAAGGCCAGCGCGCCGATGGCAGCGGCCGACAGAAAGCGAAACGCAATTCGATTGATGGTCAGCATAAGGTGCTCCTCCCCAGTGGCACTTATTTCTGTATCCGGAATAAATAAAAGCGCCACGTGACCCTTCCTGTCAATAGGGGTGCCGGACAAAGCTCAAAACCGGCGGATTTTCCGCCCGCCCATCAAAATTTCAGTTGCAAACAGCGCGAAATCGATCCTACAACATGGCAAATTTAATTTGCCTCACGAAATAAATCGCGTCCGCGATGGGATCGTTAGGCATCGTGAGTGCCGATGAAGACTGCCGATCCGGAACTGATGCGCGCGATCAACCGCCTGAACGTGCTGGACACGATTCGGCGGCACGGACCGATCGCCCGCATCGAGATCAGCGAGCAGACGGAACTGTCGACCACGACCGTTTCGGCCATCACCGCCTCCTTGCTTGATGACGGCCTTATCCTCACGCGCCACGAGGGCGATATTCGCAACGAAGCGGTGCGGGGACGACCGCGCGTCATGCTGGAGGTCAATCCGGATGCGGCGCGCGTCGTCGGCGCCAAGATCGCCGCCAGCCGGATGGTTTTCGTCGTCACCAATTTCCGCGGCGACGTGCTGTCGAAACTGATGCTGCCCATTCGCATCGATCGCCAGCCGATCGGCGTCATCGCCGATCTCGTCGAGGACGGTGTGCGGCGCTGCGTGGTCGATGCGGGACTGTCGCTGGAAGACGTGGCAAGCGTCTGCCTCAGTCTGCCCGGCGTCATAGAACACCGTACCGGCCATATTCGCAGCAGTCCGATCTTTCGGGATGTGAACGTTGATTTTGCGACAGAAATGTCGGCGAGACTGTCCACCTCGACCATCGTCGAGAGCGATGCGCATGCCATTACGCTTGCCCATCATTGGTTCGGCAAGGCGCGCGAGCTGGAAGACATGGTGCTGATCTCACTCGAGCAGACGCTCGGCCTCGGCGTTCTGCACAACAACAAGCTTTTTCGTGGGGCGGGCGGGCTTAGCCACAATCTCGGAGATCTCGTGCTCGGCATGGGGTTGCAGGGCATCGTGCGGCTCTCCAGCCAAGCCGGAGAAAGCGCGATCCTCGGGGACCAGCAAACCGATGGTCGCTTTGCCGAGGCCATTCGGCTTGGCCGGGGCATGAGCCGTGCCCAGGCCTTGATCGAAGCCGATGACAACCGTCTGATCGAAGCGGCCAAGCGCGCGGGCGAAGCGGTCGGCTTGACGATCGCCAATATCGTTACGCTGTTTGCGCCGCCGCGCGTCATTCTTGTCGGCTCCTCGCTGGCGCTTGGAGAGCCCTTTCTGAACAGCCTGCGCGAAGCCTATGCTCTGGCCATTCCGCCTTCACTGAAAGGTGTCAGCGAACTCGTCTTCGATGATTCCGCAGACGATTTCTGGGCCCAGGGCGCTGCTGCGGTTGCTCTCTATGAGCTTTACGAGTCGCCCTGGAGCACGACGGGGCCTGCACTTTAAAAGATCAATTCATCGGGAGGATTTCATGGAGAAGGTTGGTATCGGCATCATCGGATGCGGCAATATTTCGGGCGCTTATCTGAAGGCGATGTCTTCGTTTCCGATCCTCGATATTCGCGGCGTGGCCGATCTCAATCGTGATCTCGCCGAGGCGAAGGCTTCCGAATTCAACCTTGCCGCCAGGAGTGTCGAGGAACTTCTTGCCGATCCTAAGATCGAGATCATCGTCAATCTCACCGTGCCGAAAGCCCATGTCGCGGTTGCTCTTCAGGCGCTCGACGCGGGCAAGCATACCTATTCCGAAAAGCCGCTCGGCATTAATTTCGCGGAAGGGAAAAAACTGGCGGATGCGGCGAGACGTAAAGGGCTTCGCATCGGAGCCGCTCCCGACACCTTCCTCGGGGGCGGCCATCAGACCGCCCGCGCCCTGATCGATGAAGGCGTCATCGGACTGCCGGTTGGCGGAACTGCCACTTTCATGTGCCCCGGACATGAGCGATGGCACCCGAATCCAGCTTTCTATTACGAGGTCGGCGGCGGCCCCATGCTGGACATGGGCCCCTATTACATCACCGATCTGGTAAACCTGCTGGGACCGGTCTCAAAGGTCGCGGGGTTTGCGACCACACCGCGCAAAGAACGCATCATCACCAGCGAGCCTCGCAACGGAGAGCGGATTCCGGTGCACGTGCCGACCCATGTCGCAGGGGTGATGGCGTTTGCAAGTGGCGCTGTCGTGCAGATCGGCATGAGCTTCGACGTTGCCGGCCACAAGCATGTGCCTCTCGAGGTCTACGGAACCGAGGGGACGTTGATCGTTCCCGATCCGAACCGTTTTGGTGGCTCGGTCGAGTATCTGAAGAAGGGCGGCCAGTTCGAGGAACAACCCGTGACGCTACCCTATGCGGACGGCAATTTCCGGTCGCTTGGGGTAGCGGACATGGCGTGCGCGATCCGTTCGAACCGCCCTCACCGGGCCAATGGCGATCTCGCCCTGCATGTTCTTGAGGTCATGGAAGCCTTCCATCTCGCTTCGGAATCCGGTCGGACAGTCGAGATTACCACTGCAACCGAGCGCCCAGCAGCATTGTCACAGTCGCTTGTCGACGGGCAGCTGGCAAATTGAAATTGTTGAGGAGGAAAACATGCGGGAAGCATTGATCGTCTGGGGCGGCTGGAGCGGCCACGAACCGCAGGAATGCGCGGCAATCATCAAGGACATGCTCGAGGAAGACGGCTTCAAGGTCTATCTGGAGCACAGTACCGAAGCCTTTGCCGATCCGTCGGTTCACGATTTGAGCCTGATCGTGCCGATCATGACCATGTCCAAGATCGAGAAGGAAGAGGTGAAGAACCTCGCAGCCGCGGTGGAAGGCGGCGTTGGCATTGCAGGCTATCACGGCGGTGCGGGAGACGCATTCCGCGAATCCGTCGACTACCAGTTCATCATCGGCGGCCAATGGGTCGCCCATCCAGGCAACATCATCGACTATACGGTCAACGTGACTCGCCCTGACGACCCGATCATGGAGGGCATCACGGATTTTCCCTACACGTCCGAGCAATATTATATGCACGTCGATCCTTCCAACGAGGTGCTGGCGACGACCACCTTTACCGGGGAACATGCCTATTGGATCGATGGCGTGGTCATGCCGGTCGCCTGGAAGCGGAAATACGGAAAAGGTCGCGTCTTCTATTCCTCGCTGGGCCATCAGGCGAAGGAATTCGACATCCCGCAGATGAAGTCCATTTTCCGCCGGGGCGCCAATTGGGCCGCGCGCTAGATCAACGGCGAACGGCTCATATCGCTGGATGACCTGATTGCCGGCGAAAGCCGGCAATTCGTCTTTTACTGAGCCGAAGACTGCGCGGGCAGGAAGGGAGTACCTATGATCCTGATCGGCCGGTCGATCAAAGGCCGATCTGCCGTTATACTTGCCGTCGCTTCCGTCGATATTTCGTCTTCGTCCGATTCCGGGCGGCTTTCCGGCACAGGTACGGAAACATCCTCCATGTTCTCGGACATCATCTGGGTCATTTGGAGCTCGTGGATGCGGTCGACATAGCGGTTCCAGTCGCATTTCTGGAAATTTTCCTGGCTGCGATACATGAAGGCCCGCGGGAGATCCTTGTAGCTCGTCTTGCTCCGGATCGAGATCATCTGGTCCGTCTCGAGATCGGAACCTTCCAGGACATAGACATCCATTGCCTGGTCCTCGCAGATGTACTGGCATTGACGCAAAACAGCTTCCGCCGCATCGCTGCTGACGAATTGGGAGTTCGGCGCAGGGAACAGATAGCCGTCAGACAGGCGCACGCAATAGAGCATGGCCTTGCCGGGCCTAACGACATTGCCGTATTTTTTAAGCGTTGATTTCTGTTGTTGTGGCGCTTGTGCGCCTTTTGCTGTCGCCTCGGTCGGCTGCCGCTGTCTTGCCTGCTGCCGCGCCGAGGTGCGGCAGTTTTCGAAACTGCGGGCAAAACTGCCTCCACGCGCAGCACCGAGTGCTGCTTCCACCCTGCGCCTCTGATTGGCAAGGTCGCGGCACGCGTTGAAAAATCCACCTTGCGACTTTTCCGACATGCACTGCCGCTTGCGCTCAATGGCGCGAACTGCAGCAAGCTGTCTTTGCAACTGCGCAACCCTTTCGCTTCCTGAACCGTCCGATGGGCTCCGGGCGGAGCCACAGCTTTGGGCCTGCGCTGCCGTCTGGCCGATGAGCAGCGGAAGCAAAACCAGGAACGCTGCAGACCAGAACCGTTTCATTGGCTACCACTCGGAATATTGAGGGATTGATGCCCGATGGGCTCCCTCCCCTTCTGAACGGGAAGCGAGGGAACCGCATCGGACTTGAGCACGACATCCGGATCAAGCCCCACCACGAGCGCCGCAAGGGCAAGACGGAGATATTCAGGCGATGCGGCGCCATCGACCGATCTCAAGACAGCGACCGACAGGCCGAGCCGGTGGGCGATCTCCCTGTCTGACAGGGAGAGCGCTCGCGCCGCATTCGCGAGATGTTTGTTCCCGTGCATTAGCCCGCCTCAACGAGGTTGCGGCCTCGGGGGACGCGGACGATGACCCCAGTGTGGCGGACGCGGGCGATGACCCCAATGCGGTGGTCGCGGGCGATGCCCTCCCCAATGCGGCGGACGCGGCCTATGCACGATGATCGGTAGTCCGATCACCGGACCGATGTGGATAATCGGCCGGCGCCGGTTCTGGTAGGTGGCCTGGAGATAGTTGCTGGAAGCCCAACCCCGCATACCGGCAAAGGTCACCTCGCACCAGCTATAGCCGTTCAGGCAACCACGGATGGTGAGCGTCGCGCCAGCGGGAATGGTGCCCACGCGGCCGTATTGCGTGCCCGGGCCGGTTCTCATGTTCACGTTGCCCGTGGCATAGGCATTGGCCGCCTCCGCCAGCGAGGGAAGCGAGATCCCCAGCAGTAGGGCAAGCATTGCCGCAATGTTTTTCGTCCGCATCGTCTTTCCTCGGGTTACGCTTCGCATTGACCTCGTCAATGCTCTGCAAGCCAGCAATCATGGTCCGTGAGCGGCGGAAATTCCGTCGATACGGCAATTTTCTCGATCTGCGCTTCAGGCCGCGTTTGCCGCGGAGTAAAATCGTGTCGCCAATGCAGTGCACTCCTCGGTGATTTTCAGGAGCGAGTTTACCCACCCGACTTCTTGACGAAGTCGGGAGCCATGAAATCAGCAATCAGAATAACCAATCGAACCCAAAGCGCGCGCGATCCCTCGGATGCGTTTTCCCGCGCCTTAAGCCTTTGTGTTTACCTATGCCGCAACCGCAAACCGCTGCACGGCACGTGTCAGCCTGCACGGTTCGGGAAGCAGAGTTCCCGAACCGTTTGCGCGGCTGGTCTCAGGAGCGCGCCACCAGTCTGTTCTTGATCAGACCGACAACGATCTGAACAACGGCGCCGGCCACGCCACCGCCGACGAACTGGCCTGCCAGGGCGGCGATATCGAATCCCGCCGCGGCGTCACCGGTTGCCGCACCCGTCGCCCCGCCAAGCAGAGCGCCGAGCAACTGGCCCCCGCCGACACCTCCGACCGCGCCGGCAATCAGGTTACCGATGCCTCCCAGATCAGAGCTCGGAACAACTTTGCCACCGGCCGTTCCGCCGAGAACACCACCAATCAACTGTGCGATAATAGCTTCCATGGATTCCTCCGTTATGGTCGCTCAATCCGCTGACCGCCAGCGGATTACCACTTAATGTTAAGACCGATATTCCCTTCGAAGATGCGCGTCCTTTCACCGCCTAGATTGGTCGTATAATCCAAGGTCGCGTATAGACTGACCCTCTCAGTCAGGCTGGCGACCACGCCTCCTCCGACTTCCAGCGACGTTCCGCCGATCTCGGTGACGATGGAATCGTCACCGAAGCGGACCGTCTGGTCGGAGGAAAAGTTGTGCCAGATATTCGCCTTGAGATAGGGCTGAATGCGACCGGCACTGGTCTGATAGTTCCCCTGTAGCCGGACGCCGAGCCGCCCGGTGAAGGCGTTGTCGGAGTCGAACGATACGGAGGAGAAGCTGTCGGATGAATCGTCCAGGGAAATATGCTGCCAGATGATCTGGCCTTGCGGTTCCAGTGTCCAATCCTCGCTAAGCGCGACCGGATAGCCGCCCTCGAGAGAGGCCGCGACGCCGGTCCCGTCGATATCGAGCGATTCGCCTGCCCTGGAGGTGGCGTCGCCACCGAACCACGTGCCCATGAGAATGGCATCGAGATACCAGCCCTGCGGCCCGATATGGGTCCAATAGCCACCCAGGCTGGTTCCGCTGACGTCCACATCGCCCACGGAGAGGTTGTTCCAACCCAGCGCCTGCCCCTTGATGTCGCCACTCATCTTGGAATAACCGAAGAAAAGGCCGAAGCGGTCGAAATGCCCATCCTCGGTCTCGCGGCCGAACAGGTCCTGGCCCGCCTGGAAGCCGAAGAGATTGCCGTCGAAACTGGGCAGAACGGTTCCGTCCCACTCCAATTCGGTGTTCTGGCCGAAGGTGCGCGCCCATGTGGTAGGCATCCATCCACCACCATGGAGCAAGGCTTGTTCGCCGCGCCGTTCATGGAAGGTACCGAGCGTCGACAGCGCCAGATATTGGGCGATCGGCGGCACGGCCGAATAGGTGGGAACCTCGATCCGGTAGAGCGGCACGACGTCGGCGATCACCGGCGTAGCCCCCGGGGTAGGCGGTACGGCTGATAATGCAGGCGTGGTGGGCGGCGCAGGCGGCGGTGGCGGCGGATCTGCCGCGGCCGCCGCCGGCGGTGGGGGTGGAGCTTCCGGCTGCGGATCCCCGGCATTGACGGGAGGCGTCGGGTCCGTCGGGTCCGTCGTCGCGTCTCCCTCGGTCGGCAAGGGCGTGGGGGGCAGTTCCGAAGGCGGGGGTGCCTCGACGATATCGGGCTCCTCGGATTGCGGCGTGGTATTCGGTTCAACCGGGCTCGGGGCCCCGGCGATCGCTCCGCTCCCGGACACGATCGTCGAGCGGAGATACCAATTGTCTTGAGTTCCGGCCGAAACACCGCCCTTGAACAGGTAATATTCGTAGGCGCCGGCAGCAACGCGGCTGTTGAGCGCAAATGCACCGCCCGCCGTGGTGCCGCCGTTCACGGCCTCGACGACCATGATGCCGTCCGCGGTCGTGCGCGCGCCCGCGCCTCCGGCATTGACCACGTTCATTCCCGTGCTTCCGGAGGCAAGCCCTCCGTCGATGACCAGCTTGTCGGAAGCCGAGGCATCGTCGCCGAGAACGGTATCGAGGAAGATCTGGCCACCGTTGCCGGTGTAATTGCCCATGACAGTGAACGTATCCGAAGTGCTGGCGCCACCATTGGTGAGATCGATCCGACCGCCATTCACCATATTGACGAGTGCTCCCGCCGTGAAGGAGGCTATCCCGCCGTTGGCACCGCCGCCATAGACGGTGCTGGCGGAATCGACCGTCAGCGTGCCGGTGCCGGTGCCGGCGTCGCCAAGCACCATGGTGCCGTCGAATACCAGTTCCGTATCATTGGTGAGGTCGATCGTTTCCCAGCTGTCGAAGCGGGCTACGCCTGCGGTCTTGACGTTGTTCATCGTCAAGCCGTCTGTGCCGGCGCCGCCGGTTATCTGCGTGGTTGCGCCGATATGGGAATTCGTCAGGTTGGTGAGTGTGGCGGTATCGTTATCCCCGCCGAGATCGATCGCACCATAGATGATGCCGCCGCCGTTCCAGTCGAACCTATCGTTGCCGAAGCTGAGCATCACATTGCCGCCGACCGTGCCGCCGGTCACAGTCACGCTGTCGGTTCCACCGCTGACGCTGATATTGCCGCCGATCGTACCGCCCGAAAGAATGATCGTGTCGTTGCCGAAGCCGGTGACCAGGTTGCGGTCGATCGTCCCACCCGACATATCGAAAATGTTGTCGTCGAGCTTCATGTTGACGCGGCCGATGCGGCCACCCGTCATGGTGGCGACATCGCCGTCATCGAAGGCATCGATGATGCGCCCACCGGACATGAAGAAAGTGTCGAGATTGTCGCCCTGGTTGAGGGACTGGATGGTTCCGCCCGTCATCCGGAAATCGTCTATGCCGCTACCCTGCTGCACATTGCCGGTGACGGTGCCGCCGGAAATCACGAAGGCGTCGTTGCCGTCGCCCTGGACCACGGCGCCGTCTATGGTACCCGAATGAATTTCGATCCTGTCGGCCCCAGGTCCGAATGTAACGTCGCCGGCAATCGTCCCTGTGCCGCCGCTGGGAAGAAGCAGCGTGTTGTTGCCGGCGGGATCTGTCAGCCCCCCGACCGATATGCCGCTGTCACAGGTGTAGGTATCGTCTCCCACTGGCGGAGCAAAGGTGCACGCGGCACTGACAGGCTCTGAGTAGAAAAGGATTACGCCGGATACCAGGCAGCTCCCGGAAAGCAGGAACCGCTTCAGGCCTTGCAACTCGGTACGATTGTTCATCGTCTCCCCTGTCAAATTGAAATGCTTTCCCAGCCAATTCCCTCTGACGGTTCTGAGTACGCCATAGGTATGACAGATTCGCAACCCTGAGCCGCGACCAGCAGAGATCTTACGACCATAGGAGATGGTAGGAAGCCAATGTAAAAAGAGAAGTTCGGCTTGATGATGCAGTATGCAAACAATTAATGAGAGTAAGCGTTAGCCAAGACAAACGCTTTATTGTGCCGAAGAGCGCAACAATTTGTATCAAATCGAAGCGGAAACATATTTCCACAGACCATTGGAACTCAATGCAAAATCAGAGAAATCGAGCATTCTCTAATTTTCTTTTTTGATTTTATTCAAAGAGGCCAATTCGATGTTTATGGCTCTTCGGCCAGGTAATGCCCTCATCCCCAGCTCCAATCACAGAAATGTGATGACGCCGCTCAAATTCTGGCC
The DNA here is from genome assembly GCF_001005825.1 of Rhizobium sp. LC145. Lineage (GTDB taxonomy): Bacteria > Pseudomonadota > Alphaproteobacteria > Rhizobiales > Rhizobiaceae > Neorhizobium. The sequence continues at coordinate 328,029 of NZ_LBHV01000002.1, read as the reverse complement.
TCATTAACGTCGAAAACAAGGCAGCTGTCCGAGACTAGCCACCGAAGACCAAAGATCAGCGCGCAGGCATGCTGCTCTTTTTCGATCCATCATCAAAGGGATAGGTCTCATAAGCCGCCGATCTTGCTGTCGGAGGCTTCAACGACCTCGGTCGGCTCTGGTTTTCCTATCTTAATCCGCGGCTACGAGATGTCCGGCTGATACCTCCCGGTACGGCCGTGTTCGGATCTCATAATCCACGGGGCGGATAGGGCTCTTCAACTCCTCGTTCGTAGCCATGCGCTTCTCGCGGCGGCGATCGGGATCGGGCACGGGAACCGCGGCCATGAGCTTCTTCGTGTATTCGTGCTGTGGATTGCCGAAGACCGCTGCCCTCGGGCCGATCTCGACGATCTCGCCCAGATACATGACCGCGACCCGATGGCTTACCCGCTCCACCACGGCCATATCATGGCTGATGAACAGGAAGGCCAGATCGAGGCTCTGCTGCAGATCGAGCATGAGGTTGATGACCTGCGCCTTGATGGATACGTCCAGTGCCGAGACGCTTTCGTCGGCGACGATCACCTTCGGCTGAAGGGCGAGCGCCCGCGCGATGCAGATGCGCTGCCGTTGCCCACCGGAAAACTCGTGCGGATAGCGACGTGCCATGTCGGGAGACAGGCCGACCTTGTGCAGCATCTCCGCAGTCACCTCCCGGGCCTCCTTCGCCGTGCCCATCCTGTGCTCCAGGAAGGGCTCCGCAATCGCCTGACCGACAGTCATGCGCGGATTGAGCGAGGCGAACGGATCCTGGAAAATCATCTGGATCGTCCTTCGCATTCCTCGCATGCCATGCTTATCGAGACCGAGAACGTCCTTGCCGTCGGCGATCACCGAGCCGCCATCCGGTTCGATGAGCCTCATGATCGCTCGTCCGGTGGTGGATTTGCCGCAACCGCTCTCCCCCACAAGCGAGAGCGTTTCGCCGGCATGGAGATCGAACGAAACGTCCTCGACCGCATGCACCCGTCCGCTCAAGCGCCCGAACAGACCGGAATGGATGTCGAAACGCTTGGTGAGGTTCTTCACTTCAAGGATCGGCTTTCCTTTGGCGACGGTATCCGGCACTTCGACCGGCGTATCGGAAGCGCCCGTGGCTGGGTTGACCACAGGAAAGCGCAGCGGCCGTTCATATCGCTGCATCGAGCCCAGAACCGGAACGGCCGAAAGAAGCGCCCGCGTATAGGGATGCCTGCCGCGATGGAAGATGTCGGGCGTCGCTCCGGTCTCGACCTGCTCGCCGCGATACATGACCACCGTCCGGTCGGCGATCTCGGCCACCACGCCCATGTCGTGAGTGATGAAGAGAACGGAGGTCCCTTCCTCCTCCTGCAACATCTTGATGAGGTCGAGGATCTGCCCCTGGATCGTCACGTCGAGCGCCGTCGTCGGCTCGTCGGCGATCAGGAGTTTAGGCTTCGAGGCGAGTGCCATGGCGATCATCACGCGCTGGCGCATGCCGCCTGAGAAGCGGTGCGGATATTCGTCGAAACGTGAAGCAGCCGAGGGAATGCGCACCTTTTCGAGGAGCCTGACGGTCTCAGCCTTAGCCTCCGCCTTCGACATGGCCTTGTGGCACAGAAGCGCCTCGGAAATCTGGTCGCCGATAGTGAAGAGCGGATTGAGGCTCGTCATCGGCTCCTGGAAGATCATCGCGACCTCGTTGCCGCGGACCTTGCGCATCTTGTGCTCGGGAAGCGTCAACAGGTCACGGCCGCCGAGCATGATCCTGCCGTCGATACGGCTCGAATCCTCCTGCAGCAGCCGCATGATCGAAAGCGATGTCACGCTCTTTCCCGAGCCACTTTCGCCGACAATGGCAACCGTCTCGCCGGGCGCGACGGAGAAGGAAACGTCGCGCACCACCGGCTTCCATTCGCCATCCACCAAAAACGAGGTGGTGAGGTTTTCGACCGACAAGACCGGTTCGGCGGTCGAAACGGGCTCGGCTTGCGTGTTGCTCATGATCGTTCCCCTTGTTCTTTGTTGGCCGAGACTCAATCCGGCCAGCGCAGAAGGCTGTCGAAGCGGTGGCGGCTTCGTTCTTCGATGGGCGTGGCGATGATCTCGTTGGAGGCACGCGCCTTGTCGAGTTCTTCGGTCAGTCTCTGTGCGACGACCATTTCCTGGCCGGGATGCAGGTTGCAGGGGTCGAGGTAGAAGTGGTTGTGCTCCACCTCGTGGTCGCGAACGATTACCGGCGGGTTGCCGCGGGCGAGCGCCGCCGCCAGATCCCAGGCCGTGATATGCGCTTCCGCCGGCGTGACGATCACGCGCATGCGGTCGAGCGGGTTGTCGGTCGGGTCCGGCTCGATCAGCGCAGTCACGCCCGGACGGCCATCGAGCGTCTTTTTCCAAAGGTTGAGATAGCTGGTCTCGCGCTCACGGATGCCGGCATGGTCACGCTTTTCCCAGGCTTCCAGCGCCGCCATGACGCCGTAGATGCTTTCCTTGCCGACCTTCATGCCCCGGCCGATGCCCATGTTCTGCAGGAATGCGTGCCGCACCAGTTCCTTTTTGCCAGCTACGATGCCGGAGGTCGGGCCGCCGAGAAACTTGTGCCCGGAATAGAGCACGATATCGGCACCCTGCGCCAGGAAAAGCTTGAGATCGTATTCGGACGCCGCATCGACGATGACCGGCACGCCCTTCGCATGGGCAATCTCGACGAATTCGGTAAGGTGCAGCAATCCGTAATCGACGACGTGATGGGAAACGACGTAGACGGCAGCAGCCGTCTTTTCGTTGATGGCGTTTTCCATGTGGAAGCGGTGCGTCGAGGTCGCCTGGCCGATCAGCACCACCTTGCCGCCGCCCAGCCGGATCGCCTGATCCACCGGCGCGCCATAGCTCACCACATGGCCCGTCTGCACGATGACTTCGTTCTTCTCCGGCGTGACATCCGGCAGCTTCTCGATTGCCAGGAGGTTGTCGTCCGTGATCGCGCCGGCGACGGCCAGACTGATACCGGACGAGCAGGAGGCCGTGATAAACCCCGCCTCGCCGTCCGTGAGCCGTGCGATGACGGCGCTCGCCCTGCGCTGCAGGTCATTGATCTCCACGAATTGCGGTAGGATGGCCGACATGGCCGCAATCGCCTCCGGCACCACGATCGATGCCCCGAGGCTCGTCATCGTGCCGGATACGTTGATCACCGGCCGCAGGCCAATCGAAGGGCGGATATCATCGGACATTCAGTTTCTCCTCAGTGACGGCAGCTCGAGGATTCCCATCGACAGCTATGCCATAATAATGTAATAACCTCCTCAAATAGAATGAGGAGCGTTGAATTGGGCGCGAAGACATCATCGGCAATAGCCTCCGAAGGGGATCGCAAGCCTCCAGCCACGCGCCGCTCGCGCGTGAGCGGCATTGATCGCGCACTGCAGGTGATTGATTATCTCTACGAGACCGGCGCGCCAGCCGGCGCCTACGCGATCGCCAAGGCGATCGGCGCGCCGCTTTCCACCGTGTATGTCATCATCGACGATCTGGTGGAAAAGAACATGCTGGCGCGCAACGCCGACGGCTCTCTCTGGCTTGGCGCTCGGCTCTATCATTACGGGCTCGCCTATGCCCGATCGCTCGACTTCATGAGCGTTGCTACCCACGAAATGCATGATCTTTGCCGCCAAGCTGGCGAAACGGTGCAGCTCTGCGGACGCGACGGCGACCACATGCTGGTGCTGGCCATGGCGGACGGGCCGAGCCATTTTCAGGTCGCGTCGCGCGTTGGAACCCGCGTGCCGCTCAACTGGACGGCATCGGGTCGGCTTCTGGTCGGGCATCTCCCCGAAGCCGAACGTATCGAACTCTTCAAGCGCTGTGCCCGCACCTCGCCGACCGGTCGGGCGGAAATCGATGCCAAGACGCTCTCGGACGCCGCTGGGAGCGCATTCCAGGAGCGCCTGTCGATCCAAGTCGCTGAATCCGATTATGCCGTCGCCTGCATCGCCTCGCCGGTCTGCGACCGAAGCGGCCATTGCGTAGCTACCATTTCCATCGTGCTGCCGGAGCAGAAGGTCTTCTCTGACGAAAACCACTACACCGAGCACGTCCGCGCCTCCGCCGAGCGGATCGAAAAGGTGATGGGCTGGCGCAACCACTGATCTCATCCCGTTAGTCCCTCAGCGAGACGATCGCTTCTATCTCGACGGTGATATTGCCGGGCAGCGAGCCGAAACCGACAGCGGAGCGGGCATGCTGGCCGGCAACCCCGAACACTTCGATGAACAGATCCGAGCAGCCGTTGATGACGCTCGGATGATCCTCGAACTGCGGAACGGCATTGACCATGCCGAGCAGCTTGACCACCCGCTTGACGCGGGAAAGATCGCCCAGCGCATCATGCATGACCGCAAGCAGGTTGATACCCGTCAGCCGTGCGTGCTGATAGGCCTGATCGACGCCCACTTCGCTTCCCACCTTGCCCGAATGGAGGTGGCCGTCTGCCTCGCGAGGTCCCTGGCCTGAGAGGTAGAGCAGATTGCCCTCGCGGACATGCGTCACGAAATTGGCAATCGGTGGTGGAGAAGGGGGAAGTTCTATGCCGAGGGAGGCGAGCCTTTGATAGGGCGTCGCCTGTTCCGGCTCTGCGTAGGTGGAAGAGTGTTTCACGCAAATTCCTCGTTATGAAAATTAGGATTGCTGCATCAGCGCCAGGAATAGCCATGGCTGTGACGCACCAATTTCCGGGCCCTCGGGACGTAGCGGCTGGCGGCGACGGCCTCGGCGCCAATGACGGCATAGCGCGGCTCGAACAGCTTCGTCAGGCGGGAGACGTCCCCATTGGAATCGGTCGCCTCTAGATCCGCGTCTACCAGGTCGAAGATCGTGAAATCCGCCCGTTGTCCGACCGAAAGGCGGTCTTCCATCGAAAGCTTGATGACGGAGGCCGGCGCATGGGTGACCGCTTCGACGACCTTGTCGAAAGGCATACCGACCGAGAGCAGCTTGGACATGGTGGTTGCCAGGTCCCAGACCGGGAAGTTCATCGAATGGCCGTGCAGGTCGGTGGAGATCGAAAACGGCAGGAGACCGCGTGCGATCGCCGCTTCCGCAACCTTGAAGGAGAAAGAGGCTCCGCCATGGCCGATATCGAGGCGGATACCCTCTCCGGCGCAGCGTTCGGCGAGATTGAACAGATCCTCGTCTTCCATGATGCTCGAGCCGGCCTTGCCGTTGAAGCAATGGGTGACGACGTCGCCGGGCCCGAGGATTTCGAGCACTTCGTCGTAAAGCGCCGGCGGTTCGCCGACATGCACCATCATCGGTATCTTCAAGATCTTGGAGATCTTCTTGCCGAGCTTGACCGGCGTCACGCCCCAGGATCCGGTGATGACATGGCTCGCGCGCACCTTGAGGCCGACGATGTGCTCGCTGTTCTCCGCATAGCATTCGAGGATGCGGTCTAGGTCGATATCGCGGATATCGCGAAGTTCGGCCACCCGGTTGCAGGCGACCAGACCGATGGAACCGAGGTTCAGGAAGGCCTTGATGCGCTCACGGGAGGGCTCGATGATATATTCGCGAAAGCCATGGAAATTCGCCTCGCCGGCGGAACCGGCATCGACCAGCGTCGTCACACCACGCTCGGCGCCGCACTCGGAAGGCCGGATCGAGATGTCCGTGCCGCCGTGCCAGATATGCACGTGCAGATCGACCCAGCCCGGCGAGAGGAAAGCGCCCTTGGCATCGATGCGGATCGCGTCGGCTGGTGCGGCGAGCGACTGCCCGATTGCGGAAATCTTGCCGTCGGTGCCGACCAGGATGTCGGTCGCGCCGGCCGGCGCATTGGCGCCGAACGCCATCGGCTTCACATTAGCGAGGAGAAGCGGTTTCGCCTGATCTCCGGATGTCATGATTTACAAATCCCTTCGCAGTCTTGGGTCGAGCATGTCCCGCAAGCCGTCGCCGACCATCTGCAGCGAGAGCACGGAAAGAATGATGGCGAAGCCGGGGAAATAGGTCATCCAGTCGGCCTGCCCGATATACTGGCGGCCGGCGGAGATCATGGTTCCCCAGGTCGGAATCTCGGGGCTGACGCCGAGCCCCAGGAAGGAAAGCCCGGCTTCGGCAAGCATGGCGCTGGCGAACAGGAAGGTCGCCTGAACGAGGATCGGCGACATCAGGTTGCGCAAGACGTGCCGCGTCATGATGTGGAATGTCGATATGCCGAGCGCCTGGGCAGCCTCCACATAGGGCAGTTCACGGATCACCAGCGTCGAGGCGCGCACGATGCGCGCCAGCCGCGGCGAGTAGACGACCGAGAGCGCGACAATGACGGTCGTCAACGAAGGACCCAGTGCTGCGACCAACGCGATTGCGAGCAGAATGTCGGGAAAGGCCATCATCGCATCGATGAGGCGAGCGATCGGCGTGTCGAGCCGCTTGAAGAAGCCGGCAAGCAGGCCGAGCGTGACGCCGATTGCGGCCGAGAGCACCACCACGGCGGCGCCCACCAGCAGCGACAGCCGGCCGGCATAGATGGTGCGCGAGAAGACGTCGCGGCCGAACTCGTCGGTGCCAAACCAGAACATTTCGCTCGGCGGCTTCAGCCGGTTCACGATCGATAGTTTCGACGGCGAATAGGGTGCGATCAGCGGCGCGAAGGCAGCGAGCAGAACGAAGACTGCCAGGATGAGGAGACCGACCGCCACCGTCTTGCGCTTGACGAAGCGGCGGAGGAACTTCGATCCCTCGCTTGCGGCCGGCTTTGTGGAAACAACTTCCGTCATCAGTAGCGCACCCTTGGATCTACGAGCAGATAGAGCATGTCGATCGCGAAATTGATGAGGACATAGAGACCGGCAATCACCAGCAGTGCTCCCTGAATGACGGGATAGTCGCGGCGTAGCACGGCCGAGACCACAAGATTGCCCACGCCCGGCAGACCGAAGACCGTCTCGGTGACAACCGCGCCGGATATCAGCACGGCGGCCGTCAGTCCGATCACAGTCAGGATCGGGATCAGCGCATTCTTTAACGCGTGCTTCAGAACCACGCGCCGTTCGATCAACCCCTTAGCGCGGGCGGTGCGGATATAATCGTCGCCGAGCACATCGAGCATAGAGGCGCGGGTGAAGCGCAGGATGAGCGCCGACGAGACGAGACCGAGCGCGAATGCCGGCAGCGTCAGGTGGTACATGCGTCCGATGAACGACGTGCCGGGACCGCCATAGCCGGATACCGGAAAGATGTTGAGCCGGACTGCGAAGAACTGCATCAGGATCAGGCCGAGCCAGAAGCTCGGGATGCTGGCCGCCAGCATGGCGATGGTGGTCGCCGCCTGGTCGACGAAGGAACCGCGCCGATAGGCGGCATAGATGCCGATCGGCAGCGCGATCACGCTGGCGATCGCAAGCGAGAAAATCGTGAGGAAGAAGGTCGGCTCCGCCCGCTCCAAAAGCGCAGAAGTCACCGGCATGTTGAGGAATATCGACTGGCCGAGATCGCCCTTCAGCAACTGCCCGATATAGAGGACGTACTGGATGACGAGCGACTGATCGAGCCCGAGGCGCGTGCGCAGATCGGCGATATCCTGCGGCGTCGCGTCGGGGCCGAGCATCACGGCCGCCGGATCGCCGGGGGTGACACGCACGATCACGAAAACGATCGTGACGACCAGGAACATCACGACAATCATGCCGGCAAGGCGCTGAAGAATGTATCGTATCATGAATACGTTTTCCGCTGTCCGGAAGGCATCAAAGGAGGCGGACGCCGCACCGAAGTACCGGCGCCCGCTTCGGTCTTGCTTACTTCGAGATCGAAGCGTTCCAGAAATATGGCCATGGGGCCGGATCGACGCCCTCAAGCTTGTTCGACTTGGCCGAAACCGCGTTGAAATCGCCGATCTTCATGAACGGGACGTCGGCATAGATCGCCTTCTGGACCTCAGCCCAGAGCTCGATGCGCTTGTCCGGATCGACCTCCGCCGTGAAGGCATCCACGGCCGCCTTGCGGGCAGGCGTATCCCACCAGCCCGGCGAACTGGTCGAAAGCGACCCGATGAGAGCCGGTTCCGGCAGGAACGGGCTGTGGCTGATATAGATGTCCCAGAGCCCCTTGTCGGCGCGGCGCTGGGTCAGCGTCGCCCAGTCGACGACTTGCATGTCCACCGTGAAGCCGGCGAGTTTCAGATATTCGGCGGCGACCTGCGCCATCTTGTAGTGGAACTCGTACTGACGGCTCGTCAGGATGCGGATCGGTTCGCCATTGTAACCGGCTGCCTTGGCGGCCTCGGCCGCCCCTTCCGGATCGGCCAGGTTATAATTGCCCTCGACTCCGGCATCCGTGCTCCAGACGAAATTCTCCGGATAGATTTTTCCATCGGCCGTGTAGAAATCCGTACCGCCGAAAGCGGCCGCCATCATGTCTTCCATGCTGAGCGCCTGACGGATGGCCTTGCGGATTTCGACGTTCTTCGCGACGCCTTCGGCCGTATTGAAGACGAAGACCGGATAGCCGAACGGCTTCAGCAGGACGGGTTGCGAGGCGGAGGAGGATTTCAGCCTGTCGAAGGACTCGACCGCGATGGAATCGACATATTCGTACTGCCCGGAGACCGCCGCCTCGAGGCGGGTATTGGGATCAGGGACGGGGACGAAGCGGATTTCATCGAGATACTGGTGGCGCGCGCCGCCATAGCCGTCGCTCTCCCCATCGCGCGACTTGTAGCCATCGAAGCGGGCAAGCTGGATATACTGGTCAGCCTTGCGCTCCTTCAGCATGTAGGGACCAGTACCGACGAAGTCGGTCATCGGCTCGGCCTGCTTTTCCGAGGGAATGATGATGGCGGCGGAGTTGTTGAAGGCAAGCAGTGAGGTGAGCGGTGCATAGGCCTGCTTCAGCTTGATCACCACGGTGGAGGCGTCGGGCGCTTCGGTCGATTCGATGAAGCCGACCGCCTGCTTTCCGCGCGAAGCAAGCTTGGTCCAACGGTTGAGCGACGCCACCACGTCTTCGGAGGTCATGTCGGTGCCGTCATGGAACGTGATGCCGGTGCGCAGCTTGATCGTGTAGGTTTTTCCGTCCGCGCTGATTTCGGGCAGGCTTTCCGCCAGAAGCGGCGTTACCTTCCAGCTTTTGTCGAAGGTGTAGAGCGTTTCGAAGATGTGCTGGGTGACGATGCCGACGAGGTCCGCCGTCGAGGACATCGGATCGAGCGTCGGCGGTTCTCCGATCGTCGCGACATTGATGATGCCGCCCTTTTCCTGAGCAAGAAGCATGGAGGGCGCGGTGAGGAGCACCGTGGCCGCAAGGAAAGCAAGTTTCAATTTCATGTCAGTCTCCCAGTTGAGTTCCACTATTATGTTATAAGCGACTTTATAACAGAATAGCGAAGCTGGAAGAGGTGTCAATCACTTCGCTGCGGCAGGCTGCTGCCGGCGCAGTTCGAAAAAGAAAAAGGCTCGGCGACCGTCGTGACGGCCGCCGAGTTCATGCGCAGATTTCCTGTTTTAATCCCGAAGAGGATGGAATCACTGCTTCGGAATGCCTGCCTTTTCGATGACTGCCGACCATTTTCCGATGTCGGCTTCCAGGCGGGCGCCAATCTCCTGTGGCTTGCTGGAGCGGGCTTCCACCCCGAGCTCGGCGAAGCGCTTTTGGATAGCCGGATCGGCGAGCACCTCCACCAGCGTCACGTTCAGCTTGTCGACCACGTCCTGCGGCGTGCCGGTCGGTGCGAAGATGGCGTTCCATGAGGTGACGTCGAAACCGTTCACCCCCTGCTCCTGTGCCGTAGCAACGTCGGGCAGCAGGATCGAACGGGTCGGACCGGAGGATGCGACGGCGACCGCCTGACCCTGCGTCAGCGCTGCCTTCAGCGCCGTCTGGCTATCGATGATGACGTCGAGTTCGTCTCCGAGCAGGGCGACAAGAAGGTCCGGGGTGGCCTTGTAGGGAACGATAGTGAAATCGATGCCCGAGGTAGACTTGAAGAGTTCAGCGGCCAGATTCTGGCTGCTGCCGACATTGATGGTGCCGACATTCAGCGCCCCGGGCTCGGCCTTCGCCGCCTCAAGAACATCCGCGAGAGTCTTGAACTTGCCGCCCGCCTTGGTGACGAAGACGAAATCGAAATAGGCAAGGCTCGATACCGGCACGAAATCCTTGATCGGATCGAACTGGAGGTTCTCGAACAGCGGCACGCTGATCGCCGTGCCGTTCGAAAGGAGCGCCAGCGTATAGCCGTCGGCCGGGGCGTTGAGCGCCGCGCGCGCGGCAACCGCACCGGCCGCCCCCGGCTGGTTCATGATGACGATCTGCCGACCGAGCTTCTTGCCGAGTGCGTCGGCAACGACGCGCGACGTGATATCGGCGATTCCGCCAGGCCCGAACGGCAGAACGAGGGTGATGTCCCGCTCCGGATAACCTTCGGCCGATGCGAGCGTCGGCGCGGTCAATGCGAGAGCGGACGCAACGACCAGTGACGTCGCCAAGTTAGAGGCACGCCTGAACAGCGTTGCCGGCTTTTCTGCCATGCTATTGAACATCTTCTCCTCCTCCATTTTTTTGTCAGGCCGCCGTTTAGGCGGCAAAGCCGTAAAGCCGCGCGGGGTTGTCGACGAGCAGCCGGCGACGCGCGCCCTCCCCGTCAGTGAGGCGCACCACGAGATCCACGAGATCGGCCTCGTCCACCGGCTCCTTGAGATTCGGATGCGGGAAATCCGTGCCCCACAGAGTACGATCCGGACTTGCCTCGATGAGAGCGCGAGCGAACGGCACCGCCGCATCGAAAGGAAAGCGGGAGATCCGCTCCGAACCGCAGACCTTGATCCAGCAGTTCTCCCGTTTGACGAGCTCCAGAAGCGCCTGAAAGGCCGGCTGCTCGGTCCCGAGGCTGGTGTCGACCCGCCCCATGTGGTCGATCACGAAAGGAACGGGCAAGCTGCGGATCATCTCCGACAGAGGCACGATGTCGGCGCCGTCGAGATGCAGCACGACATGCCAGCCGCGTCCCTTGATCCGGTCGATGACCCTGTTGAAGACGTCCATGTCCGGCGCGCCGCCGAGGTGACGGACAAAATTGAACCGGACGCCGCGCACGCCGCCGTCGTCAAGCCGCTGAAAGGCCTGGTCGTCGAAACTGTCATCGACGATCGCCACCCCGCGATAGCGGTCCGGCCGCCACGCGATGGCGTCGAGCATGGCCCGATTGTCGGTGCCGTGGCAGCTTGCCTGGACGATCACCGCCCGCTCGATACCCAGCCGATCGTGAAGTGCGGCCAGGGCCTCCTTCGGCGCGTCCTCCGGGGTGTAGCTGCGTCCCGGCGCATAGGGAAAGACAGCACCCGGGCCGAACACGTGGCAATGGGCATCGCAGGCGCCGGCAGGCAGGATAAAATCCGGTTTGCGCCGCGTTTCGCTGGCAGTGAGAGCCGAAGTCATTGTGATTGCCTCCCGTCATGTGGATTGAGCCCGGCTTTCACCGGGGAAAAACCTTTCCCTCGAACAGCTTGCGCGCCGTCCTGACCGTACCTGCGCCACGGATCGAACCGTCCTCGGCCAGATCCAGGAAGACCTCCATCGAGCCGGTCGGATGCTCCACCAGATAGCGGCCGCCCGAGGGGCTTTGCGCCAGCTCGGCTGCCGGGCTCTTGTCGAGACGCGTGGCGGTCGCGACCGTCACCGCGGCAAGCACGCCGATCGAGGCGTGGACGCGATGCGGTATCCAGGACCGAGTCGCGATCGCGCCGCCGTGTTCCGGCGCGGAAACGAGCGTCATCTTCGGAACGGAAGCCTTCGTCACGTCGCCGAGCCGCATCATTGGGCCCGCTTTCAGACGGATCGCCTCAATCTTTGCCTTCAACGCCGTATCCGCCTCCAGTTCTTCGCGGCTTTCCTTGCCGGAAATCCCGAAGTCGGAGGCCCGCATGACGACGCAGGGCATGCCGTTGTCGATCAGCGTTGCTTCGATGCCATCGATGAGGTCGACCGCATTGCCGGTCGGGAGCAGCGCGCCGCACATCGAACCTGCAATATTCATGAACAGGAGCGGCACCGCCGCATGACGGCCCGGAACGCCCGCGATCTCCGCCGTGCCCTTGTAATTCACCCGACCGCCCGGTGTCTGCACTCGCGCCAGGGCCACCTCTCCGGTATTGCGCATGTGGATGCGTACTTCGGTCTCATCGTCCGTCGCAGCGACAAGTCCGCGCTCGATGGCCGCGGGGCCAACGCCTGCAAGGATATTGCCACAGCCCTGTGCATCGCTGACCAGCGCCTGGTCCACGAAGACCTGCAGGAAGAGATAGTCCACATTGGCATCGTCGCGGCTGGACGGAGAAAGGACCGCCACCTTGGAGGTGAGCGGGTCCGCGCCGCCGATCCCGTCGATCTGTCGCGGATCGGGCGAGCCCATGATCCGCAGCAAGAGCTCGTCGCGCTCTTTCGGATTGGCGGGCAGATCGCTCGCCAGAAAGTATGCTCCCTTGGAGGAGCCGCCGCGCATCCAGAGGCAGGGGATGCCGTCCTCAGACATATTTCAGCCCCTTCGCCGCAAGTGCCGGCCGCATGTCATAGATATCGAGCCCGAGTTCGCCGGCGGCGAGTCGTGTGCGTTTTGCCTCTTCGTTGGCGAGCCGCTTTTCCGCCGCCGCCAGCACGGTCTCGGCCTCCTCACGCCTGACGACGCAGACGCCATCGTCATCGGCGACGATCACGTCGCCTGCCTCGATATAGGTCCCGGCACAGACGATCGGCACGTTTACCGAACCGAGCGTCTCCTTCACCGTGCCCTGGGCGGAAACGGCCTTCGACCAGACGGGGAAGCCCATGGCCGTGAGGTCGCGAACATCGCGGACGCCGGCATCGATGATCAGCCCCCGGCAGCCCCGCGCCATCGCGGAGGTTGCCAGAAGATCGCCGAGATAGCCGTTGTCGCAGGGCGAGGTCGGCGCAAGGACGAGGATATCGCCACGCTTCAGCTGCTCGATGGCGACGTGCACCATCCAGTTGTCGCCGGGAGGCGCGGAAATCGTCACCGCCGAGCCGGCAATCTGCGCGCCGGCATAGATCGAGCGCATATAGCTTGCCAGCACGCCCTTGCGGCCTTGAGCTTCGTGCACCGTGGCAACACCCGCCTGTCCCAGCCTGTCGATGATCGACTGTTCGGCCCGCGCAACGGTCTGCACCACAATTCCCATGTCAGTGTCCTTCCTTCTTAACCGGTGGGGTGCCGTGCGTGTGGAACGTCTCGATCGTCTTTAGCCCCCAGGCCTGGCCTTTCTTGCGCTCGGCCTCGGTCCAGACGACAGGCTCCCAGTCCGGCGCCAGGATCAGGCGGGCGCCGGAATTGGCGAGTTCAACCCGGTTTCCGGCAGGCTCCCAGAGGTAGAGGAAAAAGGTGCCTTGGATCGCATGCTTGTGCGGACCGGTTTCGATGTGGACGCCGTTTTCGAGGAAGATGTCGGCCGCGCGCAGAATGTCCTCACGCGTATCGGTGGCGTAGGTCACGTGATGGAGGCGCCCGTTACCGCCGCCATGCTCTTCCGTGCAGGCGAGATCATAGGTCTTGTTGTTGATCGTGAACCAGCAGCCACCGAGGCGCCCGTTGTCCAGCCGGATCATCTCGGTGACGCGCGAGCCGAGGCAGGTTTCCATGAAGGCGCGAAATTCGGCGACATCCTCGGCAAGCAGGTTGAGATGATCCAGCCTGCGGGGGTGAGCGCCGCGCCCATGGAACCGCTGCGCAAGATTCTTCAGCTTTGGCTTTTCTTCCGGCGGCGGCTCGTAGCGCACCGTGTCCCAGTAGATTTCGAAGACATGCCCGAACGGGTCTTCGAAGCGGAAGGCCTTGCCGTGCCCGAGATCGCCATCCACCCAGCCTATGACCTTGTATTTGCTTTCCTCGATCGCCTTCACCCGCCGCATCAAAGCCTGCTCCGAGGCCGCGCGATAAGCGATATGGCCCACCCCTGTCGTGCTGTGACGAGTGAGCTTCAGCGTGTGGAACTCGTAGTCGTCCCAGGCACGCAGATAGGCGGAGGCCTCGTCCTGACCGGAAAGCGTCAATCCGTAGACCTGCACGAAGAAATCCAGGCTCTCCTCGAACCTGTCGGTATACATTTCCACATGCGCCAGGTGCGCGATGTCGAACGAACGTTCCATTTCACCCTCCTCCCGGCGAGCTCTAGAGCTCATCGACGGTCCGCGGGAATACGGACTGGAATCCCTCCGCATATTTTGCTGCCCGACCGCCCGATTGGCCGCCGGAATTGCGCTGGAAGTGATTGGCGCGGTTCTGTGCGACGCGGGTATAGAATTCCCACAGATGCTCCTGCCCTTCCATGCACTCGATGGCGGCCCGCTTCTTGTCCCAGACGGAGGTGATGTCGAGAAAGACGTCCGGCTTCCATCCCATCTGCTCGGTCTGATGCGGTTCGAACAGATAAAGCTGCGGCGCGCCGAGCACCTGCTGGCCGGGATTATGGCCCCAGGCCTGGGCGATCATGCGCGCTTCCAGCGCCACCTGTGTCGCATACATGTGGTCGGTGTTGTATGGGTCGTAATGCGAGTGGCTGAGCATGAAGGCCGGCTGTACGGCCCGGATGACATCGACCAGACGGTACTTGTCCGCGTCGGTGAGCCGCAACGGGTAGTCGCCGAGATCGAAGGAGACGAGGTCATGCACCTCGAGCGCCTGCGCCGCCCTCTCAGCCTCCGCCCGGCGCGCTGCCTTCACCCTTTCGAGCGTCATGCCGGGCTCCTTCCAGAGCTTGGCCGACTCGCCGCGCTCGCCGAAGGAAAGGCATACGACGGTGACCTCGTAGCCCTTTTGCGCGTGCAGGGCGATCGCGCCGCCGCAGCGCCAGACGAAGTCCGCAGCATGCGCGCTGATGACGAGAGCAGTTTTCTTTTCAGCCATGGATATCCTCCTTGTCCGCTCCCCTTCTCGCTCCGAACGAAGCCAGCCGCCAATTTGGATTCGGGTACGGGTCATAAGTTCTTGCTATAAGGCCTGTTTAAAGCCGGCGGCCTCTGGCAGGATCGAGCTCGCGCGGAGTGCCGCTTCATCGCCTTCGCGCATGGAGTGGGAGGAGGAAAAATGGTGCGGATCGCGCTGCTGGGCTTCGGCGAAGCAGGCCAGGCATTTACCGCCGGATGGAAGGAGCTGCCCCAATCGCCGGCAGAGGGGCTCGCCACCTACGACATCAAGGTCGACAATCCATCTGAGCATGAAAATCTGCGGCAGGCCTGCGCGCGGCTCGACGTTTTGTGCGCTGACAATCCCGCACAGGCGTTCTCCGGAAGAGGCGCGATCTTCAGCCTCGTCACCGCCGACCGGGCGCTGGAGGCGGCCCAGACTGCCGTATCCGCGATCGAAACCGGCAGCTATTATTTCGACTGCAATTCCTGCGCCCCCTCGACGAAGGCGCAAGCCGCCGAGATGTTGTCGACGCACGGCGTGCGCTATGTCGACGTCGCGGTCATGGCGCCAGTCCATCCCGCACGTCATCGCACCCCGCTCCTCATCGCCGGCAGTCATGCGCAAGAGGCGCTCGCGCTGCTTACGGGGCTTGGAATGAACGCCCGCATCGCCGGTCGCGAACCCGGCCAGGCATCCACGATCAAGATGCTGCGTTCGGTGATGGTCAAGGGGTTGGAAGCACTGACTGCGGAATGCGTGCTGGCCGCGCGCCGGGCAGGCGTCGAGGACGCTGTTCTTTCGTCGTTGCAGGCTTCCGACCCAGGCATCGACTGGATCAAGCGCGCGGCCTACAACCTGGAACGCATGATGGTGCATGGAGCCAGGCGCGCGGCCGAGATGCAGGAAGTCGCAAGGACGCTGCGCGATCTCGACCTGCCTGATCGGATGACGACCGCGGCTGCCGATTGGCAGAGACAGATCGCCGCCCTGTCGCTCAAAGACGAAGACGAACCGCTTGGTGCCCGAGCGGATCGAATCCTTGGCGAGCTTTCATAAATGAACTGGCTTGCCTCCGATAACTCTGTTCAGGTGCTCCAGCAGAACCTTCGTCACCTGAGGGTCTTTCTGGCCGTGGTGGAGACAGGCTCGGCAACCAGGGCAGCCGAGCTCTGTCACGTCTCCCAGCCGGCGGTGACGCAGGCGCTTTCGAAGATCGAGCGAAGCATCGGCATCAGCCTGTTCGACCGCACCACGCAAGGTCTGTTCTCCAACAGGGCAGGCCAGCAGCTCGCGACGCGGGTCAGGCGCGCCTTCGGCTATCTTGATCCCGCGTTGACGGACCTCTCGCCACGGCTCAGGATCACCGCGACCTCGGCACAGCTACAGGCGTTGGTGGCTGTCCGCGAATCGGAAAATTTCACGCTCGCCGCCCGCCGTCTAGGGCTGGCCCAGCCCACCGTGCATCGTGCGGTCAGTCAGCTGGAGCAGGAAGCCGCACGCCCGCTGTTCGAACGTACCTCCTACGGCATGGTGGCGACGCGGGCGGCCCAGGCGCTCGCTCAGGCGGCACGGCTGAGTTTTGCGGAACTGGCGCAAGCCGAGGCAGACCTTGCCGACCTCACGCGCGCGGAAGCCGGTCGCATCGTGATCGGCTCGCTGCCGCTTTCGCGCTCCTACATGCTTCCCAAGACCATCTCCTGTTTCCGGAAGCTGCGCCCTAACCTGCCGATCCACATCATGGAGGGCCGATATGCCGACCTTCTGCAGGGTCTGCGGCGCGGTGAGATCGATTTTCTCATCGGCGCGCTACGCGATCCGGTGCCCATCGGCGACGTCGAACAGGAAGAACTCTTCTGTGATACCGTCGTCATCGTCGCGGGCCTGAACCATCCCCTGGTGGGAAGATCCGATATCGCGCTGGACGAGCTGGCCTTCTATCCCTGGATCGTGGCGCAGGCCGGCACCCCGACCAGGAAGCACTTCAACGAGCTGTTCGCTCCCCTTGGAAACCGGGCGCCGCGAAGCATCGTGGAGTCCGGCTCGCTAATCCTGATGCGCGAACTCCTGGACGAGAGCGATCATCTCGGCTGCGTTTCCTATCTCCAGGCCAAGGCGGAAATCGCACGTGGGTTGATGACGGCCCTGGACATCGATCTCAGCCACACGTCGCGGCCGATCGGCCTCACCTTCCGTCACGGATGGATGCCGACCACTGCACAACAGCAATTCCTGGATCTGCTTCGCGACGTCAGGCCCAGATCGGATCGATAGGCTTGCCGCTATGTTTTTCCCGTCTGGGACACAGCCTGTTCGTCCGCCTTGTCTTCGATCCGTTCTGCCTGCTGAGCAAGGCGCTCGCTCAACATACGCAATTGCTTCTCTTCCAGTTTTTCGATGCCGACGAATTTGTTCTGTGCGTGGGTTGCCAGGATCAGCTCATCGAGCTTGGCCTGCAATGCCCTTCCGTCGCGGTTTTGACTGTTCTGAAGCACGAAGACCATCAGAAAGGTGACGATCGTCGTGCCGGTATTGATCACGAGCTGCCAGGTTTCGGAAAATCCGAAGAACGGCCCGGAAACCGCCCAGATGACGACGATCACCACTGCGAAGGTAAAGGTGACGGGCTTGCCCGACCGTTCCGCAACCGCTGCGGCAAATCTCGTGAAGAAGTTCAGTCGCGTTTCCATCTACATGACTCCAAAAACAGGCGGATGCCAACTTTTTGGGGAGCCACTAGGTTCCATTGCACCTGCCGGGGTACCGGCACGGCGCCTCCGGTCAACGTCGCCAGTTGGAAACGTTAAAATGCTCGTCAACGTATCGCATCCAGTGTTTGAAATCGCTCAGAAGAAGCGCAAGATCATATCTCCACTCGAGCTTGAGAAGGTCCCAGGACATGCCCTGCGAGGCGGAACGCGCGAGAAGCTGATCGCGAAGGCTGCTCATTTTGAGCATTGCCGGAGATCGGTCCTCGGGCTCCTGCCAGGGACCATGTGCATCGAAGGCAGCGCGGGATTTCTGGAGCTGTTCGCCGAACCGGTCGAGCTTCATATCCACAGTAGGAAACACATCGCGGATCGTCATTTCGGGATCTCCCTTATGGAGGTAGGCCCCGGTCGGGCCACGAGAACCCTCCTTCTTTACAATATATCGTAGCACGATATAAATTCCAAGAGCAGAAGGTGACCGCAGGAAACTTGCGAAAACCGCTACGACGAAGTTGAGGCAGCGAGGCAAAGATGATCGTCCTGACAATACTCGCAGCAGCAACCTTTTTGACCGTTGCAAGAGCCCAGACCGCAACCCCTCTCATGATATCGGATCACGCGCTCGATTGCGGTGCGGCGGCTGACAAGGCGGTCGCGGCCACGAACGGGCATCTCCTTTCGGTACGTCCGAGCGCGGGAGAATGCGTCATCAGTATCTTGAGGCGAGGCGACAGCGGCCGGCCCCACAAGGTCATCATCCGGGTCGACCCCCGCGCATCGGCACGCGACGCCGACCGGAAGGGTGCCCGCCGCTCCCGTTAGAGCTGCCGTTTCGGCGGCTTTCCGCGCAAAAAGGTCATCTCTTCGTGGCGGATCGAATTATCCGCATTCAGCACCGCGCGCCACATGCGGTTACCGAGACGCAGGGAAAGCCGCCGCGTGCCTTCGTCCTCACCGGTGCCGACCTCCACTGTCCCCCGGATCAGACCGAGCTTCATATAGCGGTGAAAATCCCGCTCGGAGAGACCGAAGCGGTCACCCAGTTCGGCTCCGTCGAGAATGAAATCGCCGTTCGGTTGGAATTCGACAATCATGGATTAAGCAGGCACCTTCCTGCGCTGCGGCTCGTTGTCCTGCAATTCTGTCAGCAGGTCGATCAGTCTCGGTGCCAAATCCCGTATTTCGGTAAGATGGATGGCGCTGAGGCGTCGCAGTGCATCCTCCGCCTTGCCTGTCAGCTCCAGCGTCTGCCGCCGTTTGTCCCTTGGGTCGGATCGGCGCGTCACATAACCTGCGGACACCAGTCTTCCTACCAATTCGGTGGCGGTATGCGGCGCAATCAGCAATCGTTCGGCAAGCAAGCCAATGGTCATCGGATCGTCGCCACGATAGCCCCTGATGGCGAGCAGGGCCTGGTGTTGCTGGCCCGGAAGTCCTTCTTCCTGAGCCGCCGAGGTCGAAAAGTCCATGAAGCGGCGAAGCGTGAAGCGCAGATTGGCAAGCGCCTCATAATCGGCATCCGAAAGAAAGTCGCTCATGCCGCAATCACTTTCCTTGTTCGACAAGCGTCAATATATCGCAATACGATATATTAAGTCGGTGGAATTGCAATTCGATATTACGACCGGGAGGTCTGGCTGCCCAGCGACGTGGCGGGATATCTGCTTCTGCGTCCCGGCAACGCTGCAGCGCACTGACTTATAGCTGTCTGATTGCCGCGAATATTCCCGCAAAGGCAGCATCGGCGCGATAAAAGACCGGTGGGCTGCCAAGCGGCGCGGCGACCGTCACATCCGCCCCGCCCTGGTATTCGTGTCCGCTCCAGACATGTACCCAGCTTGCTCCCTCCGGCAGGTAGACAACGCGTTCTTCCTGCGCCGCCTGCCAGACCGGGGCCACCAGAAGCTCGGCCCCGTAGAGATAGCTGTCCTGAATGTCGTAGGTCTTCCTGTCGTTCTCGTAGTGCAGGAAAAGCGGCCGCTGCACCGGCAGGCCGCGTGCGCCAGCCTCCTTCGAGAGAGATTTCAGGTAGGGCGCCAGGTGCACGTAGATCCGTGTCATGCGGGCGAAATGTTCCAGCACCTCGGGATCCTGGTCGATCTGGATATTGTCGCGGGGCCGGTTTCCTTCATGGGAACGCATGACCGGTGTGAAGGCCGCCATCTCCGCCCAACGCATCAGCAGTTCGGGTGTGCGCACATTGCCGAAGAGGCTCGTATAGCCGCCGATATCCGAGTGATGATAGGCATTGCCGAGCAAGCCTGACGAAAGTGCTGCACATATGACGGTGACCAGTCCGTCATGTCGCGAGAAATCGACGGACTGGTCACCGCCCCAGAGAAGCGGGCAATGTTTCTGCACGCCGGTAAAGCCTGCCCGCATGAAGAACAGGGCCTCGCCCGTCTTCCCCCGGCTGGCCACGGCTTTCGCATTGACCTCGGCCCAGAGTGTTGGCCAGCCATTGTGCATCAGCTTCGCGTCGACGCCGTTGGCGAGCTCGACATCGATCGGCAGATATTCGCCGAAATCAGCCATCCAGCCGGAGAGACCGTAATCGAGCATCCGGCGGCCGATCACCTCCTCGGCGAACCATTCGGCCGCTTCCGGATTTGTGAAATCCACCACGCCGCAATCGAACTCGCCGAAATCGATAATGGCCGTGCGGCCGATTTCGTCCTTTGCGAAATAGCCCGCGGCTTCGGCTTCCGCGAAGAGCGCGCCGTCGACACAGAGATACGGATTGACATAGCCGAGGAACCGGATCCCATCATCGTTGAGCTCGGCGATCTTCTGGCGCAGGTCCGGGTAACGCTGCTCATTGGCCTGCCAGTTCCAGAAAAGCCGGGAACCGAACGAGGTCTCACGGATACCGACCCAATCCTCGCACCAGAGGCCGGAAACCTGCACGCCGGCGTCCCGCATCTTCGTCAGCCGGGTGAAAGAGTTGACACCCTCCTTCAGCCCGATGATCGCGCCTTTGTAGATCCACTCCGGCAGTTCCGGTTGCCGCCCGAAGCGGGTTGAAAGCGCCTCGACAAGCTCGATGAAGGTGAATGCGGCGTGGAACTCGATACGCTCCGGCACCGCCCACACCTCGACCTCATGGAAGGTCTTGCGGCGAAAATCGAAAACCGAGTAGGCGGTCGTCTCCACATGCAGCGCATAACGCGCGGAGGAGATGTAAGTCGGCTGCGGATAGTTGGTGTTGTAATAGTCGCCGCCGGCCCTGTCCTTGACATTGGACCGGAAGGTGATTTCGCTGGTCTTGTCGCGACCGACGCCGGGCTCGGAGGTCCACAATGGGAAGCGTCGACCGCGCATGTCGAAATAGGACATCTGCTCGCCGCCACCCCAGACATGCTCGTCGTTATCGGCATGGATCCGGATCCAGAAGCGGTTGATCGACGGGTCCAGGGATCGGAAGTGGATGGCGCAATCCGAGACTACGAGCTCCAGCCGGGGAGCCCTACCCTCTGCGTCGGATAGATCGATCCTGTCCGCCCGAACCTCGGCATGCCGCAGCGCGCTGCGCTCGATGATGTAGTCCTCGACCTCGAAATTGCCGCGGTACATGTCCATCCGTTCCTGGCCATGCCCCACGAACAGAGATGGATGGGATGCGCTGTGCCGCAGGACGACGCGGTCTTCGAGCGAAATGGAGAACCCGTCGGCCGTCTTCTCGACCTTCAGCTTTCCCCGCCCGGCCTCCGGGACCATGGCCGATTGCAGCGCGTCGCGTATCAAGACATCCTCCATCGGCATCTCCCATTCACCCCTTTATTCCCCCGGCCGTCAGGCCGGAAACCACACGTTCCTGGAAGATGACGATCAATATCGCGACCGGCACGATGCCCACCACGAGTGCGGCGGAAATCACCGGCCATGGAAAGGCGAATTCCCCCTGATAGAGCTGGATGCCGACGGGAAGCGTGCGCAGGGTGGGATTGGAATTGAAGGAAAGCGCCAGAAGAAACTCGTCCCACGCGTTGACGAAGGCGAGAATACCCGCGGTGAAGACGCCCGGCGCGCTCAAGGGCACGACCACCTTGAAGAGAGCGCCAAGCCGCGTGCAGCCATCGATCATCGCGGCGTTTTCCAGATCCCGCGGGATGCCCTCGAAGAAGGACACCAGGATCAGCGTGCAGACCGGAAGCGAAAGAACCGTATAGGGCAGGATCAGCGCAATCCACGTATTGAGCAGGTTCAAAGCCCTCATAATTTCGAAAAGCGGCACGAGGAGCGTAACGAGCGGAAAGGTGGAGACGGCCACGATCACCGACAGGATCGCGCCGCGATAACGCAGGTTCAAGCGCGCCAGTGCGTAAGCCGCGAGCACCGAGATCAGCAGCGTCAGGCAGGTCGAAAGGAGTGCGACCATGAAACTGTTGAACAGGAAGAGATGCAGCGGCTGGTCGGAAAAAGCCTGCGCGTAATTCGCGAGCGTCGGTGCATGCGGGACCCAGGTGATCGGCTTTGCCGTCAGTTCGCCCTCGGTCTTGAGCGATGTGAAAAGAATCCAGAGCGCCGGAAACAATCCATTGATCAGAAGGATGCCGGCGGCGATGAAGCGCAGCGGCTTGCCGGAAAGCAATTGGGCCGGGCCGGAGGAAACGAGAGCGTTCATCTCAAGCCTCCTTGGTCCGGATGATGCGCAGATAAATCGCCGTTACCCCCATCGACAGGATGAACATCACCACGGCCAGCGCCGAACCGTAGCCGAGATCGAGAAAGGAAACCGTGTTCTGGTGGATATACATGGCAAGCGTGGCGGTCGAACTTCCCGGCCCGCCTCCCGTCATCATGTAGGGAATGTCGAAGGTCTGGAGCGCGGTGATGGTACGGAAGATCAGCGCGACGACGATCGCCGGCTTCAGGAGTGGAAGCGTGATCTCGAAGAACTGTCGCAGCCGCCCCGCCCCGTCCACATCGGCGGCCTCGTAGAGCGAACGCGGTATGGTCTGCAGGCCCGCCAGGATGATCAGCGCCATGAAGGACGAAGTCTTCCAGATGATCGTCAGGCAGATCGCCGCAAACGCCCAGTTCGGTGAGTTGAACCAGATGATGCCTTCGAACCCGAGCCGGTTGAGAACGTCGTTCACCACGCCGTATTCGTAATGGAAGAACCACGCAAAGATGAGGCCCGCAAAGGACAGCGGCAGCGCCCAAGGGATCAAAAGCGACAGGCGCACCGGCCATTGCATGGCAAACGGCAGGTTGGCCAGCAGCGCCAGACCGAGGCCGAGGAGCAGAGCTCCGGGAACCGTGATCAGCGTGATCAGCACCGTATTCCAAGTGGTTTCCCAGAAGACCGGATCATCGAGCATGATCCGGTAGTTTTCGAGGCCGACGAATTCGGCGGGCAGCCCGGAGGTCAGCGAAAGATTGAAGAAGCTCGTGTAGACGAGCCTTCCGATCGGATAGACGATGATGAGTGCCAGAAGCACCGCTGCAGGTAGCAGGAGCAGGACCGCCATGGCCCGATCGCTGAGGTCGAGCCAGCGGGTCCAGACCGGGGAGGGTCTTTCGCTGTCCTTTGCGCTGTCCGTCGCTGATATGCTCAATACCGCCATTCCCGCGTCTTCTTGAAAGAGAAGTCTTCGCCCTACCGGTTCAAAGGGGTGGAGTAGGTCCTCCACCCCCCGCCCCTATGAAATCACCGCAGGATGCGCCTGAGGCGGCTCTCGATCTGCGCCGCGCCGTCTTCCGGCGTCGTGACGCCTGCAAGAACGGCATTGACCGTCGTGCGGATGACCTCGCTGACCTCGTTATAGCGGGGCGTGACCGGCCGCGGCTTTGCGGTCTCAACGACCTGGCGGGCATCGGCGAACCAGGGCGCCGCCTTGGTCACGTCTGCGTCATTGTAGAGATCGGCATAGGTCGGCAGAAGCGAACCGTTGATCGCCATGAACTTCGAGACATCCTTGCTGGAGAGATATTCTACCAGCTTCTTTGCCTCTTCCTGCGACTTGGAATAGGCCGACACGCCGAATTCCCAACCGCCGAGGCAAGTCGCCTGCTCGCCACCCTCGACCGCCGGCAGCCTTTCGACGCCGACCTTTCCGGCCACGGCCGATTCCTGCCCCTGGGACTGGGCCCAGGCATAGGACCAGTTGACCGCGAAGACGACATTGCCGGCCTGAAACTCCTTGCGGGTATCGTCGGTGGCGACTTCCGCAATGTTCTTCTTGGAGATGCCCTCGTCCACGAAGCTCTTCCACAGGGCGAGCGACTTCTCGGCCGCTTCGCGGTCGAAATCGAGCTTGCCGTTGGAGACGAGCGTCTTGCCCTGGCTCCAATACGGCAGGAGGAAGGTGCAGACAGCCCCCTCGATCGCCTTGCCCTGGAAGGACAGTCCCTGCAGATCCGGATTGCCCTCGCCCTCGGTGATCTTCTTGGCGGCAGCCTTCAATTCGGCCCAGGTTTTGGGCGGCGTCACGCCATATTTGTCGAGCAGGTCCTTGCGGTAGTAGAGGAACATGGAGTCGGCGAAGGCCGGCAGCGCCACAACCTTGCCGTCAACGGTATTCGCCTCGGCATAGGCCGGCAGATAGACGGACATGTCCTTGTCGGTGAAAGCGGTCGTCCATCCTGCCGTCGCGAACTGCGCCGGCCGGATGACATCGAGGATGAGGACATCGAGCGAAGCGTCCTTCGCCGACATGATGGTGTTAAGGTACTGCGCCTGCGCTTCCGACGTGTTGCCGCCGGTCTCTATGGTTACTTTGGTGCCCGGCGTCTTGGTCTCGTATTGGTCAAGCACCTTACGCCAGACCTGCGGCTGATGCTGGCTGGAGATATAGATCTTGAGCTCGGTATCGGCGAAGGCGGGGAGCGCAAGACCGACCGCGCTTGCCGTAAGCATAGCCCTCATGAGTGTCTGAAGCTTCATTTCATCCTCCCGTTTTGACAATCGCGCGGTTCTTATCATGCCGGCCGCGCCCGGCTTCAATTGATCGCGCGCTCCGAGGCGACATCGAAAAGGCGTATCTTGGCAGGATCGATCCCGAGCCTGAATTGCGTGCCGGGCTTGGGGCGGAAATTCGGCGGCATTCGCGCCGTCATGGCCTCGCTACCGACCGTAAAATGAACCAGGGTGTCCGAGCCCAGCGGCTCGATGACCTGGACCTCGGCGGAAAGCGAACCATCTGCGCCACCTGCAGCCGTGAAATGCTCCGGACGAATACCAACGATCAGTTCCCGGCCATCGATTGCGCTCGACCTGCCGAGTTCGACCGCCGAAACCGGCAGCGTGTTTCCTCCGCCGAAGACGAGCGCATCGCCCACGACCTTCGCCTTTGCGAAATTCATCGCCGGCGCCCCGACGAAGCCGCCGACGAATATGCTTTGCGGCCGATTGTAGACCTCGTCTGGCGTGCCGACCTGTTCGATATCGCCGCCCCTCAGAATGACGATGCGATCGGCAAGCGTCATCGCCTCCACCTGATCGTGGGTGACATAGATGATCGTCGTGCCGATCGTCTGATGCAGGCGCTTGATCTCGGTCCTTACCTGGCCACGGAGCTTCGCATCGAGATTGGAGAGCGGTTCGTCGAACAGAAAGACCTGCGGGCGACGCACGATGGCGCGCCCCATGGCGACCCGCTGCCGCTGACCACCGGAAAGCTGGCCAGGGCGCCTCTCCAGAAGATGAGAAATGCCGAGCATTTCCGCCGCCTCGGCAACGCGGGTGCCTGTTTCGGCAGCGCTCACGCCGCGCACCTTGAGACTGAAGCTCATATTCTCGTGGACGGTCTTGTGGGGATAGAGCGCGTAATCCTGGAAGACCATGGCGATGTCGCGCTCGCGCGGCGGCAGCTTGTTCACCACGCGTTCGCCGATACGGACCTCGCCGGCGGTGATCGTCTCCAGACCCGCCACCATGCGCAAGGTGGTGGACTTGCCGCAGCCGGACGGGCCGACGAGCACCACGAATTCGCCATCGGCGATCTCCAGGTCGATGCCTTTGACCACTTGCAGCGAGCCGTACTTCTTGTCCAGCTTGCGCAGGCTGACTGAAGCCATTCATTCCTCCTCAACATCCGAAGCCGCAAAGGCCCGATGTTCCTACCATGCGGGATCATATCGCCCCAAGAAAGGAAATCAATGGTGTATCAATTTTATTTTCAGGCAAGAAATCATATGCTTAAGATGCTGATTAAACTAGCATATCATACTCAATTCCGTCCCGCCCGCGCGTTCTGGAGAACATGACAATCGGCAAGGATCGGAATGGTCTGGGCGTGATTGGCCCTCGCAGGACAACACCCGCTAGCGCAGCCGCGATACATAGCGCGCCACGGAATGATCGAACCATGTGCGGGAGACCTCTGCGACCGCTCCGTCCTGGGCGTGACTGATGCGCAGAACATGCGGTATCGGCGCTCCTGCTTTCTGGCCGAAGGCCGGTGGCGCCCAGTCCGGCACGACATCCAAGCCAACGCTATCCTCCGCCATGGCGATCCATAGGCCAAGCTGCTTCCTGTAATAGAGATAGAGAGACTCCGACAGATCTTCCGGCGCGATCGCTTCCACATAGGACCCGTCGAGCCAGATTTCCTCCAGTGCCGCTACCTGTCCGGAAAGCCGGCGAATGCGGCGAATGCGATGCCCTTCGTCGGACGAGCCGAATTCCGGCAGCCCCCCGGCTTTCTTGAGCCGCTCCACATCCAGGACCTCGGCGGTGGGAAGGCCACCGCCCTTGATAAGCTCCAGCCGGAACATGGCATAGACGCTCTTCGGATCGCTGATGGCACGGATGTAATTCCCCGATCCCTGAACCCGCTGAAGCAGTCCCCTGCTCTGCAGTTCGGCAAGCGCCTTGCGAAGGGTGCCGACCGCTATGCCGAGTTCCACCGCCATGTCGCGTTCGGGCGCAAGCTTTTCGCCATCCACCAGGCGGCCGGCGGCAATGTCGCGCGCGAGCAACTCGGCAAATTGCAGATAGATCGGTAGGCTACCGGAATGGCGTGCCATGACCTGAATTTCCTCCCCCTCAAATTGATACACCATTGATTTACACAGATGCGGATGATATTCAATCCCACGCCAGCAGCATGAGGAGGATTTCATGACCGTCGTTCCCATAACATCCGCCGATGTCGATGCTGCGGAAATATCCTGGTTTGCGGCTCTGTGCTCCGACGACTACGCCTATCTCGGAGTGCCGGACGGGGACCTTCGTTCAAGCTGGGATCATTGCTCCTCCATCGCCAGGAAAGCCGAGACGCTGGGTTTTCGCAATATCCTTTGCCCATCCTCCTATCAGGTCGGGCAGGACACGCTCAGTTTCGTCGCCGGATGTGCGCCGATCACCGATAGCATCAACTTTCTCGCTGCGATCCGCTGCGGGGAGATGCAGCCGATCATGCTGGCCCGCACCGTTGCAACACTCGACCACATGCTGAAGGGCCGCCTTACCCTCAACATCATCAGCTCCGACTTTCCCGGCGAAGTCGCCGACAGCGCGTTGCGCTATCGGCGCAGTCATGAAGTGGTGGAAATCCTGCGCCAAGCCTGGACTCGCGACACGATCGACCACGAAGGGGAGATCTACCAGTTCAAGGGCGTCCCCACCGATCCGGCCAAGCCCTACCAGCAGAATGGCGGTCCGCTTCTTTATTTCGGTGGCTATTCGCCGGATGCGCTCGAACTGTGCGGCGCCCAATGCGATGTCTACCTCATGTGGCCGGAAACGAAGGAGCAGCTCGCCGAGCGTATGCGTGCCGTCCATGAACGCGCCAAGGCGCATGGGCGAACGCTCGACTACGGTTTGCGGGTCCACATGATCGTCCGGGACACGGAGAAGGAAGCCCGCGAATATGCCGAGCATCTGGTCTCCAGGCTCGATGACGAGTACGGGCGCCTCATCCGCGGACGTGCTCATGACAGCATCTCGCTCGGCGTCTCGCATCAGGCCCGGACCCGCGAGCTTGCCGATAAATACGGCTATGTCGAACCGCATCTGTGGACCGGCATCGGGCGGGCGAGATCCGGTTGCGGCGCTGCGCTCGTCGGCTCGACGGACCAGATACTTTCTGAGCTCGAAGCATATCGGAAGATGGGCATTCGGGCGTTCATCCTTTCCGGCTATCCACATCTCGACGAAGCGGAGCATTTCGGTACCAAGGTCCTGCCTCAACTCAAAACCTGTTCACTTCCGCATATCTATGGCCGCGTGCCAGCCGAAACACCGCCGACGCCGCTCGGCAAGGGGAGACGCCACTGATGGACCGCATAAAGCTTTCTCCGGATCTCGAATTGAGCCGGCTCGTCTACGGCATGTGGCGGATCGGCGACGACCCGGATACTTCGCCCGCTCACGTGCAGGCTAAGATCGAGGCCTGCCTGGCGCAGGGCATCACCACGATGGACCAGGCCGACATCTATGGCGGTTACACCGCCGAAGCGATCCTCGGCGCAGCGCTCAAGGCCTCGCCATCGCTGCGCGACCAGATCGAGATCGTCACCAAATGCGGGATCGTCGCACCGGCCGGCCGGCATTCGGCGGCCCGCGTCAAGCACTATGACACCGGGGCCGATCACATCCACGCCTCCGTCGAAGCCTCGCTCAGCGATATGGGAACCGACCGGATCGATCTTCTGCTGATCCACCGGCCCGATCCCCTGCTCGATCCTGTCGAGACCGGTGAGACGCTCGATAGGTTGGTCGCATCCGGCAAGGTCAGGGCCGTGGGCGTCTCGAATTTCCGCCCCTGGGATTTCACGCTTCTCCAATCCAACATGAACATGCGGCTCGTCACCAATCAGATCGAGATGAGCCTGGTCTCGACCGGCGCCTTCGTCAACGGCGATCTCGCGTTCCTGCAGGAGCGCAACCTGCCGCCAATGGCCTGGTCGCCGCTTGGCGGAGGCTCGCTCTTCAGCACCGAGCGCGCAACGCTAGCAGGCGTGCTCGAGCGGATCGCCGCCGATCAAGGCGTGGATCCCACGGCGGTTGCGGTCGCCTGGCTGCTGCGTCACCCCGCACAGATCATTCCTGTGCTTGGAACCAACAACCTAAAGCGTATCGCCAGCATTGCTGATGCCACCAAGGTGCAGATTGACCGGCAAACGTGGTTCGAGCTCTACTCGGAAGCGAATGGACGCGAGGTGCCCTGATGCTGACTTCTACGCTTGACGAGCATATCTTCGTGCCCGACGCATCCACCACGCGCACCTTCCGCAATGCGCTTGGAACTTTCACCACCGGAGTGACGGTTGTCACGGCAAGAACGCCCGAGGGGCCGGTCGGCATGACGGTCAACAGCTTCACTTCGGTGTCGCTCGATCCGCCGCTGGTGCTCTGGTCGGCCGCCAAAACTTCATCGCGCCACAGCGTCTATATCGATGCGACGCATTTCGCCGTCCACGTGCTGAGCGCCGAACAGGACGGCTTGAGCGCGCTCTTCACGCGCAGCGGCGGCGGTTTCGACGGATTGCTGTGGGACGAGAACTGCGAAGGGGTGCCGGTCATTCAAGGCACGCTTGCCCGCTTCGAATGCGAGCGCTCTTCCCTTCTTGATGCGGGCGATCATACGCTGATCGTCGGGCGCGTCCTGCGCGCCGCGCATCGCGAGGGCGATCCGCTATGCTTTTCGCGCGGCCGGTTCGGCCGGTTTGCCAGCGCCAATCAATGACGCTGACGTCTGCCCCGACCGAGGTCAGGGCAGAGGTTTGCTAAACATCAGGCGGCGAAACTGATGTCGCCTACTACCTTCACCCGCACGCGGCGGGCATTCCCCGGCAGATAGGCGATCGGAATATCCTCCGTATCGAGAACATTGATCGAGCCTTCCCGTGCACCGGCCTCGACCGCCCGCCGTCGAGCAAGCGTTTCGGCCTCGGCCAGGGCTTCCTCACGGCTCAATCCCGAAAAGACCTGGTCGACCTCGCCCGAGACCTGGGCCATGGCGGCGCCGAGCGCATTGGCAACACCTGCGTGCTCGACATTGAGCACCTCGGACGCGCCTTTCAGCTTCTCGGGGATAAGGAAGGCTCCGCCGCCGACTGCGATCAGTTTCACGCCCTCGGCTGAAGTCTTCATGCGATCCACGCCATCTTCGACCATCGCCTCGATGCGCTTGAGGAGGGTTGCAACCAGCGTCTTGTCAAGATGCCTGACGCGGTCGCGATCACCGATCTCCACCAACCCGGCGGCCACAGCGATATCTGTCGTCGTCAGCGTGTCGCCGCCGAAGACGAGCGCCTTTTCGGTAATGCGGTAGCCGACCGAGCGAGGACCGATCTTGCCGGTTTCGGGATCGATGATCGTGCCACCGCCGAGCGCCATCGGCAAAAGGTCCGGCATGCGGAACAGGGTGCGCACGCCACCGACTTCGACGACATTGTTCGCCTCGCGCGGAAAGCCGCCCACAAGGCAGCCGACATCGGAGGTGGTGCCGCCGACATCGATCACCATGGCCTCGGTAAGCCCCGTGAGGAAAGCCGCGCCGCGCATGGAATTTGTCGGCCCCGAGGCGAAGCTGTAGACCGGATTGGCCGCGGCGACCTCCGCGAGCACGACCGTCCCGTCGTTCTGTGTGAGATAGAAAGGCGCGCCGATCCCGGCTTCCTTCAACGCCCTCTCGAAGGCCGCCACGGTGACGGAGCCGAGATTCTGCAGGGCGGAGTTGAGAAGCGTCACGTTTTCGCGCTCGAGAAGGCCGATGCGGCCGAGCGAGTTGGAAAGCGTGATCCTGGCGTCCGGAATGATCGAGCGGACGATTTCGGCCGCCTCATCCTCGCATTCGGTGGTGAGGGGCGAAAACAGCGCCGTGATGCCGACTGAGGTGATACCAGCGTCGCGGATCTTCATCGCCGCCTCGCGGACCGCGGGCACATCAAGCGGCAC
Organism: Rhizobium sp. LC145; assembly: GCF_001005825.1. Classification (GTDB taxonomy): domain Bacteria; phylum Pseudomonadota; class Alphaproteobacteria; order Rhizobiales; family Rhizobiaceae; genus Neorhizobium. The sequence continues at coordinate 297,554 of NZ_LBHV01000002.1, read as the reverse complement.
CAGGGGACGCCCGTCATATTCGTGCCCACCTTCGACCATGAAGGAAAGCGGATCGACGGCATCGCGAAGATCCTCCGGCCAGTCGATCATCGGCGGCAGGGAGGCACCGGCCGGCATGGCGATACGGATCGCGCCGACCCGTTCCAGACGGGCCCGCTCGACGACCGCATTGGTGAAATGGGTCGTGCCGATCATCACCGCGTCGACAGGAGATGCACTTGCCGGCTGATCCGCGGTCACCTTCTGGATCGCATTGACCACGCCCTGCATCACGTCGGCCGTGGTAGGAAACTTGACGGCGGAGACAACCTTCTCGCCGTCGATAAGGACGGCATCCGTATTGGTGCCGCCCACGTCGATGCCTATGCGTTTCATGCTGCAAATACCGATTTAAAGTCGAGGTCATAACCAAAGGCGCGAGGGCCGACATGCTGCAGGCCCTTGGGCGTGCAAAGCACCTGGGGCGCCGGAAGCGCGATCGCGGTCACCCGTTGGCCATAGCGTACGGTTTCCGTGCCGATCGCCTCGCCAGAAACCGTATCAAGCAGGCAGATCAGATCAGGCGTCATGGCAATCGCGTCGCCGTCCTTGAAGGCGACCGCCCATTCGTTCTGGAAGGCGAGCTCCACCGTCGAGCCACGATCCCCGTCGAGACCCTCGATCCTTGCCGAGCCACGTAAGAAGCCCCCGGTCGTGGTGCGATCTACGTCGATGATCTTTCCCCTGAAAAGGGTCTTTCCGCCTTCGTGGTCGAGAACCGCCTTGACCGGATCGGCATGGGCGGCACGCGCATCAAGAACGGCGCGGCCGAGAGCAACCGCCTTGGTCACCGTGTGCAGCACGCCCCACTCCTTGACTTCCTTGCCGGTGCGCGGGGCCTTGCAGGTAGCGGAAGTCGAACCGACCTCAGTGCATATCTTGCGAGAAATCCGCTCCATCCACTTCCAGGAGGCCGCCTTGCTAACGATCGCCTCGTTGTCGCGGCAATCGACGAGCGTCAGCGGATACATGGTGAGGTCGCCAATCGCGAAGCTTGTCATCTGCGCCTCGGGATAGGCCCGGCCCATGGCATCGGCATCGACGACGGGAATGTCCAGCATGGCCCCGGCCAGGAAGGGGGAGAGCGCGTTGCCACCACCGATTTCCACGCTCATGACGGCCCGGAACTTCTTGCCCGTGTAGTCTTCCATGACTTCCATGGCGCGTGCCAGATGCGCCGGATCGACCAGGCGTTCCTGTCCCACCAGCGGCGCGCCCATCTTGGAGACGACCGCAACGGCATCATTGTCGTCGAGCGCAAGCGGATCGATCAGCTGGACCCGCTTTCCCTCCTTGTAGAGCTTTTTCAGGTTGAGTTGCGCCAAGTACGGACTGCCGCCGCCGCCGGTCCCCAATATCCAGGCCCCGACCGCCAAGGGCTCGATTTCGCCCATCTCGAATTCACGGATCATAATCACCTCCGAAGATCGGGGATGAACCTAGCTTCGTCGGCGCGTCGAGAATATAAGGGACTGCACCTAGAGGAGCGGCGCACAAAAATTGGGCAGCAAAGCTTGCCCTCACGGCTACCAGGGAGAAGAATCGAAATTGGCCCAGACAAACGTCCACGACAGTCACCCAGCGAAGGAAAGCCGCGAAGCCAAACGCAAGGTGATGTTCGTTAGTGTCGGCCACTCCCCTCGGGCAGATCTAATCGAGACCATGCTGTCCAGCCTCGACCTTTCCATTGAGGCGTTGGAAATCGGAGCCCTTGACAGGCTTTCGATTGAGGAGATCGATCAATTCCGCCCGCGACCGGGCGAGCCGGGAATCGTTACACGATTGCGCGACGGCGGCGACATCGTGCTTTCGAAGCCGAGGATCGCCGAACGGATGGCAGGCATCGTCGCCGGCTTTCACCCCCACGAGTTCGATCTGGTAGTCATTCTTTCGACCGGCATTTTTCGGGAATTCGAAAGCACCTGCCCCACCGTCAATGCCCAGCGCGCCATGGAATCGACCATCATCTCGCTCGCCTCGCAAGGTGAGGCCATCGGCATTATCCAGCCGCTTGAGCAGCAGGTTGCCGAGCTGGATATCCCAGCGCTGGGACTTTTCCGGGTGACGGCGACCCACGCGCACGATGGAGACAGGGGATCACTTGCCCGCGCCCTTGTGGATCTCGCCGAGTGCGACATCATCGTCCTTAATTCCGTGAGCTTCACGGAAGCCGACCAGCAGATGGTGGCCAAGGCGAGCGGCAAGCCGGTGGTGCTTGCCAGACGTATCGTTGCCGGCGCAATCCGCCTGCTGCTCAGCCAGGCCCAAGCGGCTACGCTGCCTGATGTGCACGCGGAATTTTCCGAACGGCTGATGCGACTCACGCCGCGGGAAAAACAGGTCCTCTCGCTGGTCGCTGAAGGATTGTCGAACAAGGCAGTCGCCCGACAGCTCGGAATCAGCCCCAAGACCGTCGAAATCCATCGCGCCAATGTCATGAGCAAGATGGAAGTGACCTCAGTGGGCGCCTTGATACGGCTGGTCGTCTCCGCCGGGTTTTTCTGACCTCCAAGGCGAGCCGCGGCCTCGCTTTGCCGATCCCATTGAGCGAGAAAGCAGGTCCTGCCCAAAGTTTCATCATCCACTTTTCCGTCAATCGTGGGCCGGATAGGGAAACTCCCTGATAGTAGGCGGCATAAGGGACACGCTAGGCTTTGGATCAGTAGAAGTCCTTAAGGGATCGTCCTGGAGCCGACATGAATTCTTCTCCGCGCATCGCATTCGTCACAATCGGCCAGACGCCGCGAAGCGACATCGTGCCGGAGATGATCGCCGATATCACCGCGGGCCAGGAAGATCGCAAGTTCGATGTGATCGAATTTGGCGTGCTTGACGGTATGACGCCCGTGGAGCTTGCCGCCATGGAGGCGAGGCCTGGCGAGCTCTCCTTCGCCACGCGTCTCACAAGTGGAGACGAAATCGTCACCTCCAAAGAGCGGACCGAGGAGCGTCTGAACCTTCTGCTCCAGAAGATCGACCAGCAGGGCTTCGACATCATCGTGCTGCTGTGCACGGGCACGAAGGTCGAACCGCTCAGGCGTACGCTCGTCGTGGAGGCCCAGCGTATCGTCGATTCGACCGTAGAAGCGCTTGCTCAATCCGCCCGCCGGCTCGGCGTCATCGTGCCCCTTGAGCGTCAGGTAGGGGAATTTTCAAGACGGCATGTCTTCGCAGGCGAGCCGAAGGTGGTGGCCGCCTCGCCTTATGCCGGCGACGACATAGAAGAACGGGCAGCGGGCCTGGCAAACTGCGATCTCGTCATCATGCACTGCATGGGCTACTCCGCCGACATGCTTGCCCAGGCCAAGACATCGATCCGCGCACCAGTGCTCCTTTCTAGGCGGCTGGTCGCCGGCGTGCTCCGCCAAATGCTTTGACAACCAGCTCCTGCAATAAGAAAAAGAGGGAACGGACATGAACAGAAATGCCACATTCACGAAATTCGCACTGGGCCTGAGCGCCCTTGCCATGCTGGCCAGCTCTGCGCTGGTTTCACCCGTCGCCGCCTTTGAACGCACCGACCGCGGCACCGTCATCGTCTTCGGCGGACGCCAGGCCATTCCGGTGCTCGATCCGCATGTCCGCTACGACTGGTCGACACGCATGATCCAACAGGCCGTCTATGACGCGCTCTTGAAATACGAGGGTGATCCGGCCGAGCTGAAGCCCTGGCTGGCGGAACGCTGGGAAACCAGCGAGGATGGCAAGACCTGGACCTTCCATCTGGTCAAAGACGCCAAGTTCCACAATGGCGACCCGGTAAATGCCGAAGCGATCCGCTATTCCTTCGAGCGCGGCCTGAAGCTCAACAAGGGCGTTGCCTGGATGCTGAAGGACTTTCTGGCCCCAGAGGGCATCAGCGTCGTTGACGACCATACTATCAAGTTCGAGCTGAAGGCGCCTTACGCGCCGTTCCTCTCCTTCCTGCCATGGTGGTATATCGTCAATCCGAACGAGGTGAAGGCGAACGAGGTCGACGGCGACTATGGCCAGAAATGGCTGACCGACCACGCCGCCGGCTCTGGCCCCTTCAAGCTGGGACGCTGGGAGCCGAACGTGCTCTACGAGGTCGAAGCGGTCGATGACTACTGGAAGGGTTGGCCGCAGGGCGACAACCGACCGGCAGGGGTCATCTACCGGATGATCCGCGAGCCCGCCGCCCAGAAGGCTGCGCTTCAGCGCGGCGAGGCGGATATCGTGGAAGGGCTGACTTCCGACGATTACGTGCAGGTCAAGAACATCCCGGGCATCGTGATCCAGGATCACAAGGGTATGACGACGTTCGGGATCAAGTTCAACACCCAGAAGGGGCCGACCGCAGACATCAATTTGCGCAAGGCGATCGCCTACGCTCTCGATTACGACGCCCTGATCCAGATCTACAACGGCGCGGCAACGCTCGAGACCAGTCCGCTGCCGGATGCGATGAAAGGCCATATCGAGGTGCCGGGCATTCCGCGCCAGGATCTTGCGAAGGCCAAGGAATATCTCGCCAAGTCCGCCTATAAGGATGGAGGGATCACGCTTGACTACGTGCATGTCGCAGGTCTTGAGGAAGCGCGCCGCATCGGCCTCGTGCTGCTCGATAACTTGAAGGCGCTCAACATCAACGTCAACATCAGGCCGGAGCAATGGCCGAACATGGTGGCGGCCGGCTCAAGCGTCGATACGTCGCCAAGCATGACCTCGGTCTTTACCACACCGATCTCGATCGATCCGGATGCGGTCGCCTACCAATATCACAAGAACAGCTGGGGCCAATATTACGCCATGGCCTTCTACGACAGTCCGAAGGTTTCGGAGATGATCGATAAGGCGCGTGCCAGCACCAATTGGGACGAGCGGGCAACCCTCTACACCGAGATCCAGAAGCAGATCGTCGCGGACCAGCCGGAAGTCTTCGGCATGCTGCAGAACCGTCGCTGGGCACACCAGAGCTATCTGCAGGGCTTCCAGTTTAGCCCGGTCCGCTTTACCGGCGAGGTCGATCTCTACCCGCTGTGGATCAAGGAAGAGGAATAAGCCTCCACTCGTCCATTCCATCAATGCCGGAGGCGGCAGGTGCCGCCTCCCTTTCCTGATCCGAGGCCGGCATGCTGTCTTTCACCTTGCGCAAACTGCTGACCGTCGTCGGCACGATGCTTGGCATTGCGGTGTTGACCTTCGTCATCACCAATGTGGCCCCCGGCGATCCTGCCAGGCTTGTTGCGGGCCCGAACGCGACCGAGGACATGGTCGCCACGATCCGCACGGAATATGGCCTGGATCGGCCGATCATCGAACAGTTCGCGATCTACATGAAGGATCTCCTGAGCGGCGATCTCGGCACCTCGATCGTCAGCACCCGGCCAGTGCTCGATGAACTCATACGCTATGCTCCTGCGACGCTTGAGCTCGTCCTGGTTGCGATGACGCTGGGCGTCGTCGTCGGCGTTCCGCTCGGCATGTTGTCAGCCGTCTACAAGGACGGGCCGCTTGATCATGTCACTCGCATCCTGTCGATCTCGGGCGTTGCGATCCCGGCCTTCTGGTTCGGGATATTGATGCAGCTCTTCTTTTCCGTCGATCTCGGCTGGCTGCCGGTATCGGGCCGGCTGCCGCTGGTGACCCGCCCGCCTGAAATGATGACGGGTTCGCTGCTGATCGACGCGCTCATCGCCGGGCGCTTCGGTACCTTCCAGACCGCCTTTTCCCATATCATCCTGCCGGCCTTCGTGCTGTCCTTTCCCTGTCTCGCCTCGATCCTGCGCGTCAATCGCGCCGAAATGATCGAAGTCCTGCAATCTGACTACATCGTCGCCGCCCGCGCCCATGGCCTGTCTTCGCGCCGCATCGTCATGATCTATGCGCTGAAGAACGCCCTTTTGCCGACACTTGCGATGATCGGACTTCGCTTCGGCTGGATGCTTGGCTCCACGGTTCTGGTGGAAACGGTGTTCGATTGGCCAGGGATCGGGCTTTATGCCGTATCTTCCGCGCTCGCCTCCGATTTCAAGCCGGTGATCGGCGTGACGCTGCTGATCGGCTTCTTCTTCATCATCGCCAATACACTGGTCGATCTTGCCTATGCCTGGATCGATCCGCGCCTGCGGAGGGCTTGATGTCACATGTCGATCTGACGAGCGAAACGCCGCTCTCCTTCCGCGAACGACATGCCAGCCGAATCCGCCAACTGCGGCTTTATGCGCACATGTTTTGCGGCAGCTTCTCCTCCATGTTCGGGTTGACGCTCGTGGTGCTCTTCCTGATCCTGGCAGCCATCGGCCCATCGATCGTGCCCTATCCGCAGGACACGACGGGCGCGGTGAACATGGAAGCGCGGCTTCTGCCGCCGGGTGCGGAGCACTGGTTCGGCACCGACGAGATGGGTGCCGACATCTTCTCGCGCGTCATCGTTGGCGCCCGTACCTCGCTTTGGATCGGCATCGTCATCACCGGCCTCGGCGCGCTGGTCGGCGTGCCGCTCGGCATCATCGCCGGCTACAAGGGCGGCTGGGTCCGCGCCTGCATCATGCGGGTGACCGAACTCTTCCTGGCGGTGCCCGGTCTTGCGCTGGCGCTTGCTATCGTCGCCTCCCTCGGACCCGGTCTCACCAACTGCATGATCGCGCTGGCGATCGTCTGGTGGCCCGGTTATGTCCGCCTGGTGGAGGCGAAGACACTCGCCGTCAAGGAGGAGCTCTTCGTCGAGTCCGCCCGCTCGATCGGCGCCAAAACGCCCTGGATACTCTGGCACCACATCCTGCCCAACTGCATGTCGCCGATCATCGTCAAGATGAGCATGGACATGGGCATGGCGATCTTGTCGGCCGCCGGCCTTGGCTTCATCGGCCTCGGCGCCCCGCCGCCGGCACCCGAATGGGGGGCCATGGTCTCAGTCGCGAGATCTTACATGCCCGACTGGTGGTGGTATTCGTTCTTTCCGGGCGCGGCGATCTTCCTGACGGTCCTTGGCTTCAACCTTCTGGGCGACGGCCTGCGCGATATTCTCGATCCCCGGAGCCGCGAGCGATGACCACTTCCCTTCTCGACATCCGCGATTTCACCCTTGATATCGATACTTTCGACGGCGCCGTGCATGTGCTGAAGAAGATCAATCTGACGGTCCGCCGCGGCGAAACGCTCGGCATCGTCGGCGAGTCCGGATCAGGCAAGACCGTGCTTGTCCGCTCGATGATGGGAATCGGCCCGAAGCGGTCGCGCATCATGGACGGCCGCATCGTTTTCGACGGGACGGACCTTTCGACACTGGACAATGCCGGCTGGGCAAAAATCCGCGGTGTGCGGATTTCGATGATCTTCCAGGATCCAATGACCTATCTCAATCCGCTCTTCACGGTCGGCAAGCAGATTTCCGACGTGATCGCGGCACATCACCGCGCCACGGGCAAGCCGAAGGCGGGCAAGACCGCCCGCCGGGCACGCGCCGAAGGACTCCTCAGTCAGGTGGGCATCAACGATCCCACACGCGTCTTCGACCAGTATCCGCACCAGCTTTCCGGCGGGATGCGCCAGCGCGTCCTGATCGCCATGGCGCTGACGGGCGAGCCGGACCTGCTGATCGCCGATGAACCGACGACGGCACTCGACGTGACCGTGCAGGCACAGGTGCTTGAGTTGATCAACGATCTTGTGAGGACGCTCAGGCTGACCGTGATCATGATCAGCCATGACGTGGGGGCGATCGCCAAGGTCGCGGAACGCTGCGCTGTCATGTACAAGGGCGAGATCGTCGAACAGGGGCTGACGAAGGATATCCTTCGCAATCCCAGCCACGAGTACACGCAAAGACTGCTCGCGGCGGTGCCGGAGATCGATGAAGTCGCCGGCGTTCACAGTCTCCTGGAGTGTGAGGATCCAGCACCGTTCGAAAGCGAGACATCTCCTGCAAAGCCTCTCCTGACGGCCGTGGATCTTCGCAAGACGTACGGTCTAATGGGTGGCGGCACCGTGAAGGCGGTCGACGGAGTCAGTCTTTCGGTCATGCCAGGCGAAGTGCTCGGCATCGTGGGCGAATCCGGCTCCGGCAAGTCGACGGTGGCGCGCATGCTCCTGCGGCTGATCGAGCCGACCTGCGGGGAGATTGTCTTCGATGGTTCCAGTATCACCGGTCTTGCAGGCGAAGCATTGCGCCGGAAACGCCGCGATATGCAGCTCGTTTTCCAGAACCCCCACTCTGCCCTCAACGGCCGCCATACGGTCGGCGATGCGATAGGTGAGCCGCTGCGCATCCAGACGGCAATGCGAGGCCGTGACATCGACAAGCGAGTCGAGGAACTGCTCGACACCGTGCAATTGCCGAAAGCGTTCAAATATCGCTATCCGCACGAGCTTTCGGGAGGCCAGAAGCAGCGCGTCTGCATCGCCCGGGCAGTCGCGCTCCATCCGAAACTGCTCGTCCTGGACGAGCCGACATCGGCCCTCGACGTCTCGGTCCAGGCACAAGTTCTGACCTTCCTCGAAGAATTGCGCGGCGAGCTGAACCTCACCTATGTCTTCATTTCGCACAATCTCGCGGTGATCCGGCAGATCTGCGATCGGACAATCGTGATGAAGCGGGGGGTGGTCGTCGAAGAGGGCTTAACCGATGCCATCTTCGATCGTCCGCAGCACGAATATACCCAGGCGCTGCTTGCAAGCGGCCGGCAGACCTCGCGGGCCGCCCTACTGTGAAGCGGAAATTTCCAACTTCATCCGCTACCAGGCGGTTTCGGGAAAGGCATCCAGGGGTATTTTCAAATACCTGCGGCCGTCGCCTTCCGGCGCTGGAAGCGCGCCTGCATTGAGGTTCACCTGGAGCGCGTGCAGCATCAAGCGCGGAAAGGGCAATGTAGCGTCCCGCTCCTTTCGCATTTGAACGAAGCTGTGGCCGTCTCTTCCCCACAGATGGATGTTATTCGCCCTCTGCTCGGCGACGGTGCTTTCCCACCGGGCCTGCCTTCCTTCCGGCCGATAGTCGTGGCCGGTGAAGAGCCGCACGTCTGCCGGAAGAGCCAGAATGAACTCGATCGACTTCCAGAGGCTTTCGGCGCTTCCGCCGGGGAAATCAGTCCGTGCGGTGCCGCTGTCGGGCATGAACAGGGTATCGTGAACGAAGACGGCATCGCCCACGATATAGGTAACGGAAGCGAGCGTATGTCCCGGCGAATGGATGACGCGGCATTCCATTTCCCCGATCGGGAACCGATCGCCATGGGCAAACAGCCGATCCCATTGCGACCCGTCTGTCGCCAACTCGGGCATGTTATAGATCGTCCGCCAGAGCTCCTGCACGCTGACGATCTCGGCCCCGATCGCCGTGGGCGCTCCGGTCTTCTCCTTCAGATAGGCTGCTGCCGAAAAGTGATCCGCATGCGGATGCGTGTCGAGTATCCATGCCGGATCGAGGCCTTTCTGATGGATGTAGTCAAGGATCGCGTCCGCATGACGGGTGGCCGTGCTGCCGGACTTCTCGTCATAGTCCAGCACCGGATCGATGATCGCGCACTTGCGGGTCTGCGGGTCCGAGACCACGTATTGAATGCTGCCTGTCCGCTCGTCGTAAAAACCCTCGACAAGCGGCTGAAGCAATCTCGTCATCGCACTTCCTCACGGGTGTTGGACGCAGGCACTCGCGATGGTGCCGCATGCCAAGCCCTGCGTCTACCATCACATTTGGCGTAGCCGAAGCGATGCTCCCTCCGATCAGAAATCCCAGTCCTCGTCCTCGGTCGCGACCGCCTTGCCGATAACGTATGAGGAGCCGGAGCCGGAGAAGAAGTCGTGGTTCTCGTCGGCGTTAGGCGAGAGGGCAGAGAGGATAGCCGGGTTCACCTTGCAGGCTTCCGGCGGAAACAGCGCCTCGTAGCCGAGGTTCATCAGCGCCTTGTTGGCGTTGTAATGCAGGAATTTCTTGACATCCTCCGTCAGCCCGACGCCGTCATAGAGCGCTTCGGTATACCTGGCTTCGTTGTCGTAGAGCTCAAGCAGAAGATCGAAAGCAAAATCCTTGATCTCCTGTCGGCGCTCCTCGGAAATCCGCTCGATGCCTCGCTGGAACTTGTAGCCGATATAGTAGCCGTGCACCGCCTCGTCGCGGATAATCAGGCGGATCATGTCGGCCGTATTGGTGAGCCTGGCGCGGCTCGACCAGTACATCGGCAGGTAGAAGCCGGAATAGAACAGGAAGCTTTCGAGAAAGACCGACGCGACCTTCTTCTTTAGCGGATCACTTGAGGCATACTGTTCCATGATCAGCGCCGATTTCCTCTGCAGGAATTCGTTTTCCTCCGACCAGCGATAGGCGTCGTCGACATCCGGCGTCGAGCAAAGGGTGGAGAAGATCGAGGAGTAGGAGCGCGCATGCACCGCTTCCATGAAAGAGATGTTGGAAAGCACCGCCTCCTCGTGCGGCGTTGCGGCATCGGCCATCAGCTTCACCGCGCCGACGCCGTTCTGGATCGTGTCGAGAAGAGTGAGGCCGGTGAAGACGCGGATGGTGAGTTGCTGTTCCTCCGGCTTCAGCGCCGCCCAGGACGGGATATCGTTGGAAAGCGGCACCTTTTCGGGTAGCCAGAAATTGCCGGTCAAGCGGTTCCAGACTTCCAGGTCCTTGTCGTCCTCGATGCGGTTCCAGTTGATGGCGCGCACGGCCGCTGCTGCCTTGGCAGGCTTGCTTTTCACTTGGATATTCATGTTTCTCACCGGATATCAGAGGGCGCAGGAGACACAGCCCTGCACTTCCGTGCCGGACAGCGCCATCTGGCGAAGGCGGATGTAGTAAATGGTCTTGATGCCCTTCTTCCAGGCGTAGATCTGCGCCCGATTGATGTCGCGGGTGGTCGCCGTGTCACGGAAGAACAGCGTCAGCGACAGACCCTGGTCGACATGCTGGGTCGCCGCCGCATAGGTGTCGATGATCTTCTCCGGACCGATCTCGTAGGCATCCTCGTAATATTCGAGATTGTCGTTGGTCAGATAAGCGGCTGGGTAATAGACGCGGCCGATCTTGCCCTCTTTCCGGATCTCGATCTTCGAGACGATCGGGTGGATCGAGGACGTCGAGTGATTGATGTAGGAGATCGAGCCGGTCGGCGGCACGGCCTGCAGGTTCTGGTTATAGAGCCCGCCTTCCATCACCGCCTGCTTCAACGCCCGCCAGTCTTCCTGGGTCGGGATGGCTATACCGGCCTTTTCGAACAATACCGCCACGCGTTCCGTGGCGGGCATCCACACCTGCTCCGTGTACTTGTCGAAATATTCGCCGGAAGCATATTTCGAGTTTTCGAAGCCCTTGAAGCTGGCGCCGCGTTCGACCGCCAGCCGGTTCGAAGCGCGGATGGCGTGGTAGGTCACCGTGTAGAAATAGATACTGGTGAAATCGACACCTTCCTCGGAGCCGTAGAAGATGCGCTCGCGGGCGAGATATCCGTGCAGGTTCATCTGGCCGAGGCCGATCGCATGGCTTTCGTCATTGCCCTTGGCGACGGAAGGAACCGACGTGATCTTGCTCATGTCGGATACGGCCGTCAGCGCCCGAATGGCCGTCTCGATCGTCTTGCCGAAATCGGCCGAATCCATTGCGGCGGCGATATTCAGCGAGCCTAGATTGCAGGAGATGTCCTTGCCCATGTGGCTATAGGACAGATCGTCGTTGAAGGTACTCGCCTCGCTCACCTGCAGGATTTCCGAGCAGAGATTGCTCATGGTGATGCGGCCTAAGATCGGGTTGACGCGGTTCACCGTGTCCTCGAACATGAGATAGGGATAGCCGCTCTCGAACTGGATCTCGGCGATCACCTGGAAGAAGTCGCGGGCCTTGATCTTCCTCTTGGCGATGCGGCTGTCGGCCACCATCTCGCGATATTTTTCCGTCACGGAGATTTCGGTGAAGGCCACGCCATAGACGCGTTCGACGTCATAGGGCGAGAACAGGTACATATCCTCGTTGTTGCGGGCGAGTTCGAAGGTGATGTCGGGAATGACGACGCCGAGGGAGAGCGTCTTGATGCGGATCTTCTCGTCGGCGTTTTCGCGCTTGGTATCAAGGAAGCGCATGATGTCGGGATGATGAGCGTGGAGATAGACCGCCCCCGCGCCCTGGCGCGCGCCGAGTTGGTTTGCGTAGGAGAAACTATCCTCCAGGAGTTTCATCACAGGGATGATGCCGGAAGACTGGTTCTCGATGTGCTTGATCGGCGCACCGGCCTCGCGGATGTTGGTGAGCGACAAGGCGACGCCGCCCCCGCGCTTGGAAAGCTGCAGCGCCGAATTGATCGAGCGACCGATCGATTCCATGTTGTCCTCGACGCGCAGCAGAAAGCAGGAGACCAGTTCGCCGCGCTGCTTCTTGCCGGCATTGAGGAATGTCGGCGTCGCCGGCTGGAAACGGCCGGAAATGATCTCGTCGACGAGATCACGGGCAAGGGCCTCACTGCCGCGCGCAAGTGCCAGCGCCACCATGCAGACACGATCCTCGTAGCGCTCCAGGTAGCGCTTACCGTCGAAGGTCTTCAGCGTGTAGGAGGTGTAATACTTGAAAGCACCGAGGAAGGTCGGAAAGCGGAACTTCTTCGCATAGGCGTGGTCGAACAGATCGCGGACGAAATTAAAGGAATACTGGTCCAGCACCTCCTGCTCGTAATAGCCCTCGGCGACGAGATAATCGAGCTTTTCCCTGAGATTATGGAAGAAGACGGTGTTCTGGTTGACATGGCTGAGGAAATACTGTCGCGCGGCTAGCCGGTCCTTGTCGAACTGGATTTGCCCCTGCTCGTCGTAGAGGTTCAGCATGGCATTAAGCGCATGGTAGTCGTGCGCGGTCTCGGCCGTCTTTGCGGGCCTTTCAAGCGTTAGCGTGTCCAAAATCGTTCCAATCCATGTCTGACGTTCACGACATCCTCCTGCGTGCCCAGAAGCTCGAACCGGTAAAGATACGGCACCTGGCATTTGGCGGAGATGATGTCGCCGGCGATCCCGAAGGTCGCTCCGAAATTGCTGTTGCCCGCGGCGATCACGCCGCGAAGGTTTGCGCGGTTTTCAGCATCGTTGAGAAAGCGGATCACCTGTTTTGGAACGGCACCCTTCACACCCCCTTGACCGTCTTCGCCGCAATAGGTCGGCACAACGAGAACAAAGGCTCCTTCGACCTTCAGCGCCTCATCAGCACGAAGAGGAATGCGCAAAGCCGGGACGCCGAGCTTTTTGACAAAGCGGTGGGTGTTTTCCGATCGGCTGGAAAAATAGACGATCTCGCCCATTACACGGCATCTTCAGGCTGCAAGCGCGCTGATCATGTCCGGGCGGAAGCCGGCCCAATGCCGTTCGCCGGCGATGACGACGGGAACCTGGCGATAACCGAGACCCTGGACGAGTTCATAGGCTTCGGCATCGGCGGAGACGTCGACCACGGTATAGTCGACACCCTGCCGGTCGAGCGCGCGTGTGGTAGCAGCGCACTGGACGCAGGCCGGCTTGCTGTAGACGGTGATTGTCATTTGTAATCCTCGTATCTTGGATAAGGGCGTGCGAACTCGTTCGGGCATCCGCCGATGTCCGAGCGAAGGAGTTGGAAAATGAAGGCAGCCGTAGCCGATTGCCGGGCGCTATACGCCCGTCACTCGCGCCGGTGCGGATTGGAACTCATAGACATAAGACTTCCCCCGAAGTGGCTTTGCGGCGCGTTCGGGAGCGGTGTGCGCGAGCACATACCCACGCATCATCGCGACCCTCCGGACACCCCCGCCCGTGGACGTTCAAGTTCGAGGCAGGTCTCCTGGCTTGCGGGTCGCGGCATCCGTTTTCACCTTCCCAGGACCTCACGACCCCAGTGGCTTTTCTGAACGAACGCTCGCCGCTTACAGTTGCGGGGGCAGCTCCGGCATTGCTCGGCCCATCATGGACGTCACGCACCGTATTCCCGTCTTAGCTCCCGATCTTGCGAATCGGGAGAACCTCGAACACTAGATATAGTAGCCGAGGTTAAATTTACGTCAATAGCTTCGATGCCGCGCTTTCTTTTTCGCGACAACAGCGCCCGTCATGTTTTCCCTTTTTTCAACCGGGGCCCGCCTGCCTTCTGGACAAGTGGTTCGTAACTTTATAACAGAAACTTCGTAATGTTATTACATTCAAGAGGAGCAACCATGTCCCGCCCCGTTTCGAGCGCCACCCTCAGGGTGGCTGCCTTCACCTCCACTGCCCTGCTTGCATTTCCGTCATTCGCGGAAGAGGCCGAAAAGGAAAGCTGGAGGCTTTTCATCGCAGACCATACGCTCCCCGTCGTCCGCGCCGTGGATGTCGAGAGCGGCAAGGAGCTCGGCCGGTTCGACCTCGAGGGATATGCCGCGCTTTCGCTCAGCGAATCGGGCAAGACCGTCTTCGCCATACAGGGCGACAAGAACATCGTCCACGCCATCACCACCGGCATATCGCTCTCCGACCATGGCGAGCACCGGGATATCGAGATTTCGGAGCCGAAGCTCCTGACCACGACGATCAAGGGCGAGAAGCCCGGCCATGTGGTGACCCATGGCGACGACGTGGCGGTATTCTACGACCGCACCGCAAGGTTCGATCTGCTCAAGGAAAGCGCTTTGAGCGAAGGCCATGCCGATATCAAGGCCTTCGATACCATTGCCGCCCATCACGGCGTCGCCGTGCCGATGGGCAACCACCTCCTGGTGTCGGTGCCGAACACGGATGCCGCGGTCAAGGAGGGCGAACTGCCGCCGCGGCTCGGCCTGCGGGTCGTGGACATCGAGGGCAAGCAGGTTGGCGAAGTCGCGCCCTGCACCGCGTTGCACGGAGAAGCGACGTCCGCGCGGCTGGTGGCCTTCGGCTGCGAGGAAGGCGTACTTGTCGTGCGCCCCGGCGGCATGGACGGTCCGGAGCTTGAAATGCTCGCCTATGGCGACGCCCTGCCGAAGGGAAAGGTCTCGACCCTGCTGGGCGGCACTTCCATGCAGTTCTTTCTGGGCAACTATGGCGAGGACAAGGTCGTGCTCATCGATCCGGATAGCGATGAACCCTACAGGCTCGTCGAACTGGCCACGAGGCGCGTGGATTTCGTGCTGGACCCGGCCAAGCCGCGCAATGCCTATATCCTGACGGAAGACGGCAAGCTGCATCTTCTCGACGTCGTCAGCGGCGCTGTCACCAAATCCGAGACGGTCACGGAACCCTACAGCAAGGACGGCCATTGGCGCGATCCGCGCCCGCGCCTTGCAGTCGCCGGCGACCGCATCGCGGTTACCGATCCAAGACACAGCCTCGTCCGCCTCGTCGATAGCGAGACGTTGAAGGAAGCGCGGACCATTCCGGTGGAAGGTCAGCCCTTCGCGATCGTCGCGGCAGGCGGTTCCGGCGCGACGCACTAAAGCCCGCCCAATCCGTCAATCCGCAAGGGACGCTGGTCTGATGACCGGCGTCCCTTCGTGCATAGGCGCCCTTAAGCGAACTCACCGCCGTTCCGGCATGCATTTTGCAACGCCATCGTCGTCATGGTGAACAAGCGGCAAAAAGTCCCGAAATCGGACAGTCTGCATCGGTTCCGCTCTGTTGGGGTGGCGGTGCACGGCCCGGTATTGTGCCGAATCGTCAATTCCGTCGAGGACGCAGCCCACCTCCTGCTCCGCGATTGGCCGCTGGACGACGGCGACGAATTCTATGTAGCCGTCAAGGCCTGTCTGGACGGGCTGCACGGTGAGATGCCGGCTGCGGAGGTAAGGGCTGCCTTCGTGGCGGCCGCGCGGGAAGCCAATCTTAGCGTCTTCGCCTGATCGTCTTTCAACCATCTCCCCAGGGTTCTCTACTTTTCGTGTCCATTTGACAGATATCCTACAAGTGGATATGTTTCGGAACATGGCCGCCAATCTGGATGGAACCTGCATGACGCTCAAGACGATGAAGCCTTTGATCCGCGCGCCTTTGTTGCACGTTTCCGTCCAGGAGAGCCTCCGGGCCTATATCGCGGATAACGGGCTGCAACCGGGCACCTTGCTGCCGGCGGAAGGCGAACTTGCCCAGCAGCTCGGCGTCAGCCGCAATTCCCTGCGGGAGGGCATCAAGGCGCTGGAATCACTCGGTGTCCTCGAAACGCGCCGCGGCGTCGGCATTTTCGTAAAGGCGTTCTCTTTCGAGCCGCTGCTCGACAATCTCGCCTATGGGCTCGGCGGCGCTCTCCGGCAGATCGAAGAGGTCATCGAGATCCGGCGCACGCTCGAAGTCGGCCTGATCGGCAAGACGATCGAGATGATCGGCGAGGACGATATCGCCGAACTGCGGGGAACCGTGAACCGCATGGGCCTGCATGCGCAACGGGGGGAATCCTTTGCCGAAGACGACCAGCTCTTCCATCGCCTGCTCTTTCGCTGCCAGGGCAACGAGACGCTTGCCCGACTGATCGATGTGTTCTGGCTCGCCTTCTACAAGGCGTCCGATTTCGTGAATCTCGACAATCTCGACCCGATCGGCACCTGGAGGGATCACGCCGCGATCGTCGATGCGGTGGAGGCCAGGAATGTCGAGGAGGCCAAGCTGCGCCTGGATCGCCACTACGAAGGCATTTCCAGGGTGATTGCCAACAACAAGACGAATTCAAATGTGGGAGGAACACAATGAATCGACTGACCAGACTCTCGTCGGCCCTCGCCGTGGCCGCAATGATGGCGACGACCGCCGTTCCGGCATTCACCGCCCCGGCGAAGGCTGCAACGCTTTCCGGTGGGTTCGACGTCGGGCCCGGCGGCTTCCAGGGCAATTTCAATCCGCTGGCTGCGACCAGCGGCTTTACCTGGCTCAGCACCTACTACGAGCCGCTCATCGCCTATGACGAAAAGCTCCAGAAGGTGGTGGGCGTACTGGCCTCGTCCTATCAGGTCAGCGACGACCAGCGCACCTACACTTTCAAGCTCGCGGATGCGAAATGGCACGACGGGCAGCCTTTCACCGCCAAGGATGCGAAGTTCACCATGGAACTCGCCAAGGACGCCAAGAGCGGTTCGGTTCTCGCCGCCCGTCTGAAGGCCGTCTCTTCGGTAGAGGCGCCCGATGACAAGACGCTGGTCGTCAAGCTGGACGCTCCTTCGGCCAGCCTTCTCGACACCATGACCAAGGTCATGATGCTTCCCGAGCACGCGTTGTCGAAGATCCCCGCCGATCAGCTGGCCAAGAATACCTGGTGGTCCACATCCCCGATCGGAACCGGACCGTTCAAGTTCAGCAAATATGTCACCGACCAATACGTGGAGCTGACCGCCAATACGGATTATCGCGGCGGCAAGCCGGTCCTGGAAAAGCTCATCAACCGCTATTTCGCGGACCCCGCCGCTGCGATCGCCGCTCTTCGTGCCGGCGAAATCCAGTTCACCTATGTCGACTCCAACGATGTTCCGACCTTCAAGGATAATGACGCCTTCAAGGTCATCGAAGGCGATTCCTTCGTGGTCAACTACCTCGGCTTCAACCACGATTCACCGATCTGGAAGGATCTCAAGATCCGCCAGGCCGTGATGCATGCAATCGACCGCAATGCCATCATCCAGAGCCTTTACGGCGGAGCGGCCAAACAGGCCAATTGCGCCTATGTCGCCGATCAGCTCGTGCCAAAGGACGTCGATCCCTATGCCTACGATCCGGAAAAGGCCAAGCAATTGCTGGAGGAGGCCGGCTGGGCGGAGATCAACGGCGACAAGCCGATCACCCTGTTGACCTACTATACCACGCCGCTCGCAGCCAATGTCATGGCGGCGGTTCAGGCCATGCTTGCCCAGGTCGGCATCAACGTGACACCGCGCGCGGTGGACACGCCAACCTATAACAGCATCGTGCTCAATCCCACGCCGGACGTATCGCAGTTCCAGATGGTCTTTGCGGGACTGCAGAACGGGCCAGATCCGGGCAGTATCAATGTCGGCCTCAACGAGAAGCAGATCCCGCCGGCCGGCCCCAACGTCGTGCGCGCCCGCATGCCCGATCTCACCGCCGCGCTCGACGCAGCCCTTGGCGAGACCGATCTCAGCAAGCGGACCGAACGCTATCAGGAGGTCTGCAAGGTGATGAACAGCAAGCTTCCCTGGGGCACGCTCTGGGTCGCCAATCGCTATGGAGTCGTCTCATCCAAGGTGAAGGACTTTATCTGGACGCCGGCACCCGGCGGCGGGCCCTATCAGGCCCATCCGGAAAAATGGTCGCTGGCCGAGTAAGCCCAAAAATAGCACCAGAAAGGGTGGCGCGGGCTTGCCGACGCCACCCCCACGGGATTGATTTTCATGCTCAGCTTTACGTTCCGGCGCCTATTGATCGGATCCGGCATGCTGCTCGCGCTCAGCCTGCTGATCTTTATTCTGCTGCGTCTCACCCCCGGCGACCCGATCGATGCCTATATCGATCCGAACGTGCCGATGTCGCCCAGTGACCTTGCGCAATTGCGCATCCAGCTCGGCCTGGATCAGCCGCTGCCCTTCCAGTATCTCGCCTGGCTCAAGGAAGCGGTTACCGGCAATCTCGGCTATTCGATCAAACGGTTCGACCAGCCGGTTCTCGATCTGGTGCTCTCCCGCATCGGCCCCACCGTGCTTTTGATGGGATCGGCAATCGTGATCGCCGTCGTTGCCGGCATTGCGATCGGCGTGGTCAGTGCCGTGCGCCGCAACTCGGTATTGGATATCTCCTTTTCCGTCTTCGCGCTCGCAGGCATTTCAAGTCCCGCGTTCCTGAGCGCGCTGATCGGGCTTTATATTTTCTCCGTCCGGTTCAACTGGATGCCATCCGGCGGAATGTTGACACCGGGGGCGGAATTTTCGATCGGCGACCTGCTGCATCATCTCATCCTGCCCGCTTCGCTTCTCGCCATTGCCCAGGCGGCACTCATCACCCGCTACATGCGTGCCTCCCTATTGGAAGTGCTGAACCAGGACTATGTGCGCACCGCCCGCGCCAAAGGCGTCTACGAGTTCTGGGTGATCACCAAGCACGCGCTGCGCAATGCACTACTGCCGGTCGTGACGCTGATCGGCTCCACCATCGGGCTCGCGATCGGCGGCGCAATCTTCATCGAAAGCGTGTTCAACTGGCCGGGCATGGGGCTGCTGCTCGTGGATGCGGTGGAAACCCGCGACTACCCAGTCATCATGGGTGCTACGCTGGTGATCGGTGCCTGCGTCATCGTCGTCAATCTTCTGACTGACATTACTTATGCGGTGATCGATCCGCGCATCAAGGTGGGGTGATCCATGCTCGCTCGCACTCCCACCCGCAGCCCCGGCCCGATCGCCCGTGCCCTCGACCGCTTCGTGACCAACCGCGTCGCGATCTTCGGCGTCTGCCTGATCGTACCAATACTCGTGCTGATCCTCTCCTATCCGTTGTGGTGGAGCTTCAGGCCGAATGATATCGATCTTCTCGCCATGAACAGCGGCCCGACGGCCAAGCACTGGTTCGGCACCGATGGCGTTGGCCGCGACGTCTTTGCCCGTGTTCTCGAAGGCGGCCGCATATCGCTGCTTGTGGCGATCGGCTCCACGGCGATCGCTGCCGTCATCGGTTTTCTCGTGGGCGCGATCTCCGCTCTTGCCGGCCGATGGGTTGACGCCACAACCATGCGCTTCGTCGACTTGGTGATGACGCTGCCGCCCGTCATCTTCCTGCTGGTTCTCGCCTCCATAGCCGGCACCGGCATCTGGCCGACGATCCTGGTGATTTCGCTGCTTTCCTGGCCCCTATTGGCGCGAATGATACGCTCGCGGCTCCTCGAACTTCGCGAGCGTGATTTCGTGATGGCGGCAAGGGGCATGGGTGCCGGTCTCCCGCATCTCCTCTTCCGCCACGGCTTGCCGAACTCGATCGACATCCTCGTCGTCTTCGCGACTCTGCAGATCGCCAATGCCATCCTGCTCGAGGCCGGCCTCTCCTTCCTCGGTCTTGGGATCGCTCCGCCGGCTGCAAGCTGGGGAAACATGCTGAACGCGGCCCGCTCCACGGCCGTGCTCGAGCAATATCCCTGGCAGTGGCTGTTTCCCGGCGGGGCGCTCGTCACCGCCGTTCTTGCCATCAATTTCATCGGCGACGGGCTGAGAGACGCCTTCGATCCCCGCGCCGAACTCCACTGACAATCGAAAGAAAGCAAAATGACCAAATTCAAAGGTGTTGTTCCTCCCGTCGTAACGCCGCTCAACCAGAATTTCACGGTCGACTATCCCTCCTATACGAGGGTTCTGGAGCACTTGATCGAAGCTGGCTGCCATGGCCTTTTCGTGCTCGGCTCGACGAGCGAGGTGATCTTCCATGACGACAGGACCAGACAGGAAATCATCGAGCATTCAGCCAAGGTCATCAATGGCCGCGTGCCACTGATCGTCGGCGTGATCGACCCGACCACCGACCGCGTCATCCATCACGCCAAAGTGGCAAAGGCTGCGGGCGCCGACGCTGTCGTGGTGACGGCGCCGTTCTACACCGTCACGAGCCAATCCGAGATCGTCGACCACTTCCGTTACATTCGCGACGCCGTCGACATACCGCTGATTGCTTACGACATCCCGGTCTGCGTGCATGTGAAGTTGCAGCGCCAGACGACAGTCACCCTTGCCCGAGAGGGAACGATCATCGGCCTCAAGGACTCCAGCGGAGACGACGGCAATTTCCGCTATGCGCTGCTCGATCTGGCCGACAAAAAGGACGTCTTCCTGATGACCGGATCGGAAATCGTCGTCGACAACGCGCTGCTCATGGGTGCTCACGGCGTCGTTCCCGGCGTCGCGAATGTCGATCCGCATGGCTATGTGCGCCTCTGGAACGCCGCCCAAAGCGGCGACTGGGGAGCAGCTCGCAAAGAGCAGGAGCGGCTTTGCCGCCTCTTCGAGATCGTCTGGGTGGCGCAAGGGCGCGTCAGCGGAGGCGCGTCAGGCATCGGCGCATTCAAGGCGGCCATGAAGAGCCTCGGCATCATCGATACCGCCGTGATGCCCCGCCCGCGCGCTGCGCTCAACGAAGCCGAAACGGCAAGGATCAATGAGATCCTTCGAGCAACGGGCCTCCTGTCCTGATGAGCATGATGCAACCGGCAGCCGAAACCATACTGGATATCAAGGGACTGCGGACCGTCTTCCGTATCCGCTCCGGCGAGGTGACGGCGGTCAACGATGTCGATCTCGCCGTCGCCGCCGGCGAGACGCTGGCGCTTGTGGGTGAATCCGGCTCCGGAAAGTCGGTGACCAGTCTTTCGGTCATGCGCCTGCTCACCCGCAATGTCGGCGCGATCGCCGCGGGCAGCATCTCTCTGAGGCGCAAGGACGGCGCCGTCATCAATCTGGTCGAGCTCGACGACGGCAGGATGCGGGAAATCCGCGGCAACGACATCGGCATGGTCTTCCAGGAACCGATGTCGAGCCTCAACCCGGTCTATACGATCGGCGATCAGATAGCCGAGCCCATCCGCATCCATCGCCGGGCGAACCGGAAGACTGCGATGGATGCGGCGATCGGCCTTCTGGAAAGCGTCGGCATTCCGGATGCCAAGCGTCGCGCCGGCCAATATCCTCACGAACTTTCAGGCGGCATGCGCCAGCGCGCCACCATCGCCATGGCCCTTTCCTGCGATCCGACGCTGCTGATCGCGGATGAACCGACGACCGCGCTCGACGTGACCATCCAGGCGCAAATCCTCGACCTGTTGCAGAACCTCCAGCGCGAGCGCGGCATGGCCATGCTGTTCGTCACGCATAACCTCGGCGTGGTCGCGGAAATCGCCCATCGGGTAGCGGTCATGTATGCTGGCAGGATCGTCGAGACGGGGCCCGTGAAAGAGGTGTTCCGCAATCCAAGGCATCCCTATACGATGGGCCTCCTCGCCTCCATGCCGAAGCTCGGCGATGCGACCCGCATGAAACAGGCCGGCGAAAAGCTCGCCGCCATTCCAGGCGTCGTGCCGAGCCTGATGACCATGCCGAAGGGCTGCGCCTTCTCTCCTCGCTGTCGGTTCGCGATCGATGCCTGCCGCGCCGCCGTCCCCCCGTTGGCGAAGGTCAATGCCCGGCACGAGAGCCGCTGTATCCGCTGGCAGGAGATTTAAATGAGCGAACCACTCCTCTCCGTCCGCGATCTTGAAAAACACTATACTTCGCGTGGCACAAAGCTCACCATCCTGCAGGGCATCTCGTTCGATATCGGCAAGGGCGAGGTCGTGGGGCTCGTCGGAGAATCCGGCAGCGGCAAGACCACGATCGGCCGCTCGATCCTGCGTCTTATAGAACCTTCCGCTGGCAGCATCCGTTTCGACGGGACAGAGATCACCGCGCTTTCGGGATCGGCAATGCGGCGGACCCGACCGCGGATGCAATACATTTTCCAGGATCCGTTCGCGAGCCTCTCGCCGCGCATGACGATCGGGGAGATTTTGACGGAGGGGCTGAAGATACAGAACATCGGCACGCGCAAGGAGCGGCTGGAGCGCGCTCGCCAGGCGCTCGAACGGGTGGACCTGCCGGCGGATGCGATCAACCGCTACGCCCATGAATTCTCCGGCGGCCAGCGTCAGCGGATCGGCATCGCCCGTGCGCTGACGCTTGGTCCGGAATTCATCGTGGCCGACGAGCCTGTCTCGGCGCTCGACGTTTCGATCCAGGCCCAGGTCATCAATCTGCTGCGCGACCTGCAGCAACGCCTCGGCCTCACCATGCTGTTCATCAGCCATGATCTCGCGGTCGTCGAATATATCTGCGACCGGGTGATCGTGCTCTATCTCGGGCGCGTCATGGAGATCGCCTCGAGCGCCGATCTCTATGCCAGACCGCAGCACCCCTATACCCGCGCGCTGCTTTCGGCGATCCCTTCGCCCGATCCGGATGTCCGGCGCGACCGCCAGATCCTGAAGGGCGATATTCCAAGCCCCGCCAATCCGCCGAGCGGCTGCGTCTTCCGCACCCGCTGTCCCCATGCGCTTCCCGCCTGCGGCGAGGCGGTGCCCGAGCTCAGGCAAACCGCGCCGGGGCATTTCAAGGCCTGCATCCGTGACGATCTAGATTGAAGGGAAAAGGATAGTGACAGCAAGAGCACGCCGGCATCCGATTGCCGGCAATTGGGCAAGCCTTCTTCTTCCGATTGTGGCGGACGGCAGCATCGATTTTGGAAAACTGGCAGAAGAAATCGACCTCCTGATCAAGGCCGGCGTCGACGGCATCTATTCGAACGGGACGGCGGGCGAATTCCATAACCAGACAGAGGCGGAATTCGGCCGCATCCAGGAAATCCTGGCCGAACGATGCAGAAGTTCCGGCATGCCCTTCGTGATCGGCGCCTGCCAGCCGGACGCCACCATCATGCTCGGCCGCGTGCGCCGGATGGTATCACTCAAGCCTATGGCAATCCAGGTTATTCTGCCGGACTGGTGGCCGCTTTCCGATCCCGAGGCGATCGATTTCCTGAAGCGCATCGCAGAGGGTGCCGACGGAATTCCACTGATCCTCTACAATCCGCCCCATGCAAAGCGGGTGCTTTCACCGAAGGAGCTTGCCGAGGTCTGCGGCCCCTGCCCTTCTGTCGTCGGCATCAAGCTCGCCGATGGCGACGAGCGCTGGTATGAGGAGGCTCGTTCGCATCTGTCGGAATTCGCGCTCTTCGTACCTGGCCATCACCTGGCCACGGGTATCAAGCATGGGATTGCAGCCGGCGCCTTTTCCAACGTGGCGTGTCTCAGTCCGCGCGGGGCGCAGAACTGGACGGAACTCATGCGGACCGATCTCGATAAGGCTCTGGAAATGGAAGGGCGCATCTGCGCCTTCATGGACAATCACATCGTCCCGTTCCGCCGCGATCACGGCTTTTCCAATGCTGCCCTCGACAAGCTGCTCTGCGGGATCGGCGGCTGGGGGCCCGTCGGGACGCGGCTTCGCTGGCCCTACCGATGGATCGAGGAGCGCGAGGCGATCCGCCTGCGCGAGATCGCGCGCTCGGAAATCCCCGAATTCATTTCCGATTGAGCCGGCAATCTGCCCTCTAGTGGAACCGGCTGGAGCTATTGACCACAAACCGGGCCTTATCTTCGAAACCATCCCATAACGGTCCGATGCCCCTGCCGCTCAAGAGCCAGGCAAGGCTTACCTGTAAGACGCCGGCAATCTTGTCCAGCCGGTTAGCGCGCGGCGCGGCGCGATCGTTTTCCCAGTCCTGCCAGGTTTCCGGCGTGACGCCGATAATCGCGGAAATCTCTTCGACGGAGACATTCAACGCATCGCGCGCAAGCGAAATGCGGCCACCGATCGTATCGTCTTCGGCGGATGCCGAAACCTGTTGTCCATCATACATGCTGAAGCGCTCCACCGGATTGAGCTGAGAAAGCGGCTCCGCGGATGGTTTCCGCGGAGCCGTCAACGAGGCCTAGCCTTCGTTTCCACCGAGCCAGGCTTTCACCTGGTCCGGGTGGTCGGTGATGTATTTCTCGACAGCTGCGTCGTAGGAGGTTTCCTGCGCATTGAACATCGCCGCCTCCAGATCCGAGATCGGCAGCTTCATCCGGGAAAGGAACTCGGCGACCTTGGGATTGTCCTCCTTGAAGCCCTGGCGAGCGAGGATGTCGACATGCTCGGCTTCGCCGAGGGATTTATTCGGATCCTCGATATAGCGAAGCTCATACTTGCCGAACATCCAATGCGGGCTCCATGAGGTCGCGACGAACCATTTCTCCGACCGCATGGCGCGATCGACGGAGGTCAGCATGCCAGCCTCGCTGGAAATCTGCAGCTTGTAATCGTCGAGACCGTAGTCCTTGATTGCCTGTTCGGAAAGACGCGTCAGGCCGGCACCGGGGTCGATCCCGAGCACCTGGTTTCCGAGCTGTTCCTTGACGTCGTCCTTCTTGAGATCCTCGATGGAAGCGATCGCATCCTCTGGAACGTATTTCGGGACGACCCAGCCGAGCTTTGCTCCGTCATAGACGGTGCCGAGCGTCTCGACCTTGTCCTTCACCTTGGCGAAATAATCGGCATGCGTCTGCGGAAGCCAGGCCATCATCATGGCATCGAGATCGCCGCGACTGACGCCCTGATAGAGCGGCGCCACATCCGTCTGGACCAGTTCGACCTCTTGACCGAGCTCGTCCTTGATGAGCTTTGCCGCGAGCTTGGTGACGAATTCGGCGTCCGACCAGGCAGCCCAGCCGATCTTCACCGGCTTGGCGTCCTGCGCCATCGCCCCGGTGGTCGCGCTGCCGAAGAGAACGGCAGCGAGGCTCATTGTAACGAGTGTCTTGAACATATCTGCTCCTTTTTTGAAGGTTCGCATGCGGCGGCAAGCCGCCATTAACGAGCGCTGCGGATCAGGCGGGAGCTTCCGCCACCTTCTGCTGCGCCGTATTCCGGAAAAGCACGCGCCAGATGCCGGCACTCTGCTTTCCGAGGCTTTGGGTGATCCGGTCGAGGATCACGGCAAGGATGACGACGGCGATGCCGCCTTCGAAACCGGTTCCGACATCGAGACGCTGGATGCCGGTGAGCACCGTATTGCCGATGCCGCCCGCCCCGATCATGGAGGCGATCACCACCATCGAGAGCGCCAGCATGATGGTCTGGTTGATGCCCGCCATGATGGAGGGCATGGCATTCGGGAGTTGCACCTTGAACAGCAATTGCGAGGACGTGCAGCCGAAGGCATTGCCGGCCTCGATGAACTCCGCATGCACCTGGCGAATGCCTAGATTGGTCAGCCGGACGACCGGCGGCATGGAGAAGATGACCGTCGCGATCGTCCCGGGCACAGCGCCAAGACCGAAGAACATGGCGGCCGGAATGAGATAGACGAAGGCCGGCATGGTCTGCATCAGGTCCAGCACCGGCCTCGTCACGGCCGCAAAGCGGTCGCCGCGCGCCATTGCGATCCCAAGCGGCAGGCCGATCAGCATGGCGATCAATGTCGAGGCAATGACCAGCGACAGGGTCTCCATCATCGGCGACCAGAGCTGCATGTGGTCGACGAGCCAGAGGGAGGCGGCCGTGAAGACACCGAAGCCGAAGCTCACGCGCCACAGTGCCAGTGCTACGAAAATGGCAATCCCTACGGGCATTGGAATAGCGAGCAGCGCATCCTGGATGCCGCCGGTGACCAGACCGATCGCGGCCGCGATGAAATCGAGGACCGGCGCGAAATTGTCGAGAATGTAATTGACGGCGGCATCGATGCCGTCACCGAGATCGAAGTTCATGTGTCTTTCCGTTCTGCTGGTGTTCAGCCGGCGCGGTCGAGCGTCTCGAGAAGGGCCGATTTGCTGATCGAACCGATATAGCGGTTATCGTCATCCACCACGGGCACCGGCCAGGCGCTGGCGGCAACCTTGCCCAGCACGTTCGACAGCGGCTCGCTGGCGAAAACCGGCGCGGCTTCGGGCAGGAAGGCGCTACGGTAGGGATCGGCGGCGCCGCCGCGGACCTTCTCGATCAACGAGCTCTGGCTCACCACGCCATGATAGGTCTTGTCACGACCGACGATGATGGCGAACTCGCGATCGAAATTCTTCATTCGCTCCAAGGCCGCAGCGGCCGAGACACCCTGCCGTTCGATAATGGTCACCTGCGTCTTGCGGGCAATGTCACCGGCCTTGAAGACCTGGCTGACATCGACATTGCGGAAGAAGGAGCGGACATAGTCATTGGCCGGATTGAGCACGATCTCGTCGGGTGTGCCCACCTGAACCACATTGCCGTTCTGCATGATGCAGATGCGGTCGCCGATCCGCATCGCCTCATCGAGATCGTGGCTGACGAAGACGATCGTGCGGCTGTGTTCGGCCTGAAGGCGAACGAGCTCGTCCTGCATTTCCGCGCGGATCAGCGGGTCGAGAGCCGAAAACGCCTCGTCCATCAGGAGAATGGTCGGCTCGCTGGCAAGCGCACGGGCAAGGCCCACACGCTGCTTCATGCCGCCTGAGAGCTGGTCCGGGCGGCTATCTGCGTAGCCGGCGAGCCCGACGGCGTCCAATGCGGCATTCGCCTTCTCTTTTCGCTCGGCCTCACCGACGCCTGCAACCTCCAGCCCGAAGGCGGCGTTGTTGAGCACGGTGCGGTTCGGCAGCAGCGCAAAGGACTGGAAGACCATGCTGATATCGCGACGCCTGACGTCGATCAGCTCGCGGCGGGACATATTGGTGATATCCCGGCCATCGATCTCGATGTTTCCGGACGTCGGCTCGATCAGGCGGTTGAGGAGGCGCAGCAACGTGGATTTTCCGGAACCGGAAAGTCCCATGATGACGAAGATCTCGCCCGCCTTGATATCGAAGCTCGCATCATTGACACCGATCGAACAGCCCGTTGTTGCGAGAATCTCCGATTTGGTCTTGCCCCGCCTAAGAAGATCAAGCGCCTTTTCCGGCCGCTCACCAAAAACCTTGTAGACGTTCTTGATACTGATCTTGGTCGAACTCGGTTCCACCGATGCGTCATTTTCAGTTGCAAAAACCATAAAACTACAGGCCCCGGCTCGACAGCGGAGGCACTCTCCTTCTCGTCAAAACTCAACGGCGCAGAAAGTAAATCTCTACGCTCATCAAGTATTGTATCCAGCATTTTTCAGCGGAATTTATTTCCGCCAGCACAGAATTTCGCTTGCCTCTACATACGAAAATTCTATCGCGAGAGACAGCGATTATGATAGGCGAGGATGCTTGATTGTTGCTTTGGAAGCGACGATCCCCGCAGCGAAAGGTTGCCCTTATTTATGGGAACGATCTTTGAATGTCCATAAAAAAATCAAATTTTGTTATCGCGGCCGCTCTCCAACGGCTGGTTCCACATGCCCGAACCGCCGAGATTTCCGAGCTTCCGGTCCAGTCGTGGGTGGTCGCACGAGGCTCACCTCGCCTCGATGGAAGGCTTCATCTGCACATTTTCCGAAGCCTCCTTGAAGGTGAGACAACGCTTCGGTCCGCGCCGTCTCGACATAGGCATTCGGTGCCGCGTAAAAAGCTCGGGCCTGTTGCCGTCATCCTTCGCCAGTACCATCGGACTATCCAATGAGAGACTGACATGCTGCGTCCCTTCATCACGATGTTTCGTTCCCTCTCCGCCACCGGGATGCTCGTCGGGCTGATCTTCTTCGCAATGTCGCTTACCCCGAGCCTCATGCCGCGGTCCTATCTGGTCCAAGGCGCGCTTTCGGGCGTATGCGCGGCAACCGGATACATGATTGGTGTCGGCCTCTTCTGGCTATGGCGCTACCTTGAGCTCCCCTATCCGGAAGACCGCGAGCAGCGGCTGAAGGGCCTCGTGGCCGCGGCGGGATTGCTGCTCTGCATCTGGTTTCTCTGGCACGCGGTCGGCTGGCAGAATTCGATCCGAACGCTCTGGGCAATGCCGCCGCTCGACAGTGCCGATCCGTTCCGGCTGGCCGCCGTCGCCTCAGTCACCTTCCTTGCTGCGCTTATCCTGGGGCGGATATTCCAGTGGCTGTGCATCCGGCTCTCCGCCCTGCTCAAGCGGTATGTTCCCCGGCGAGTTTCGCTGCTCCTGGGCATCTTGATCGCCTTCGCCATCTTCTGGTCTCTCGGCCAGGGCGTGCTTTTGCGCCTGGCGCTCGATGCCGCCGACGCTTCGTTCCAGCGGCTCGATGCGCTCATCGACGAGGGTACCCTGCAACCAGGATCCGACACGACAGGAAGCGCGTCCTCGCTGATCTCCTGGGAAGGACTTGGGCGGCAGGGAAGGCATTATGTATCCGCCGGTCCAGGCGCCCCGGAAATCGGCAACTTCTGGCGCGAAGCCGCCCTTCAGCCGATCCGCGTCTATGTGGGATTGAACAATGCCGATACCGCGGAAGCGCGGGCGCGGCTTGCCCTGGCAGAACTCCGGCGACAGGGCGGGTTCGAGCGGCGGATACTGGTGGTCATCGCGCCGACCGGAACGGGATGGATTGATCCCGCCGCAATGGATTCGCTCGAATACCTGCACCGGGGAGACGTGGCGAGCGTCGCGCTGCAATATTCCTACCTGACGAGTTGGCTTTCTCTTCTCGTCGAGCCGGATGACGGGCAGGAGTCGGCGCAAGCGCTTTTCAAGGAGATCTACAGCTTCTGGAAGACCCTGCCGAGGCAGAGCCGTCCGCAGCTTTATCTTTACGGCTTGAGTCTCGGTGCATTCAACTCACAACTCGCCACCGACATTTACGACGTCGTGGCCGACCCATTCCAGGGAGCGTTATGGGCCGGGCCTCCTTTTAGGAGCGCAAGATGGCGCTCGGTAACGGCACAAAGAAATCCTGCCTCGCCCGCATGGCTGCCCCGCTTTCGGGATGGTTCGACCATTCGCTTCACCAATCAGTCGAACCACCTGGCGGAAGCGGATGCCGAATGGGGGCCGATCAGGTTCATCTATCTGCAATATGCGAGCGACCCGATCGTTTTCTTCGAGCCGGCTTCCGCGTTCAAGGAGCCGGCCTGGATGCGCGAGCCGCGCGGGCCCGATGTCTCGCGCGATCTGCAGTGGTTACCGATCGTGACCATGCTGCAGCTCCTGTTCGACATGGCGATCGCCACCTCGTCGCCGCTCGGTTTCGGGCATGTCTATGCGCCCGAGCATTATATTGACTGCTGGATTTCGCTGACGGGACCTCCCAATCTTGAAGCTCGCGAGGTTGATCGATTGAAGCAGCTTCTTCGGGCGCGCATGGCCTGAGGAATGTCGGCGGCCGAATATTGGGAAGTGAAACTATTTGGCACCGGATCGGAACCGAAAGTTCTGGCGACCGCCATGATTTGATGTCATCGGAACAAACAAACGGATCGGCGCCCGGGGACCGACGGTCCCTGCAAACAGGCTTCCAGTGACAATGCGATTTTTGTTGGCAAAGGACCCCCTGTATTCTATCAATTCGGAGTTGTGGCTACCGCTTCCACGGGCGACGCAGCGCCCCTGATCGAGGAAGAATGAAGGCGTTTAATCAGACTGCCCGCTGGGCGCTGACTGCCTATTGGACGGGTGCAAGCGTCGTCCTCCTCATCGCCGTCGCGCTCGCGGTTTTCATGAGCTGGCGCGACTACAATAATAGTTTCGAAACCGCTGCAAAGAACAATCTCAATCTCGCTGGTGCGTTGGCCGAGCAAACAACGCTCACTTTCGTTAAGCTCGAGGCCCTGGCCAAGGCCGTTATCGAAGACAGATCAGATCCGATCGTTCCTCCAGACCTCTTCTCTGAGGTCCTGAACCGACGGGCCGCCGCCGAACCCGCCGCAAAGGCGATCGTCCTCGTCGACGCCAGCGGCAGGGTCTTTGCCACCAGCAACCCGGCTCATCCCGTCGGTGAGGACCTCTCTCAAACAGATACCTATCGGGCATTGAGCATTCAGTCCGGACTGCCACGGCATCTCAGCCCATCGTATAGAATTTCCTCCGGCATCGCAGAAAGCCAATGGACGTGGGCGATGGATTTTGCCCAGCGAATCAATGATCTGGACGGCAATTTCGCCGGCTATGTGCTGATCGAGATCGACAAGGCGTCCCTCTACAACTTCTATGTGAACCTGCCGCAGGAAGACGGAAGGGTGATCGGCCTGGTCGGTGAAGACGGCATCATCCGCATTTCCAACAACCAAAGCGTCATCGGAAGCAATATCAAGCCTCTTCTTCATGACGTCTCGGGGGGCGATATCCGCATCGCCAACTCACCACTCACTGGCATTCGGCAGATCTTCGCATACAGCAAGCCCACCGCCGCGCCTCTGCTGGCCTATGTCGGGACGCCGGTCGAGGCCGTCTATGAAGCGTGGCGCGGCCCGGCCCTCATCGTTGCCAGCGCGCTTACGGCTCTCGGCGGCGCCCTTGTCGCCCTCGGCGTGATGCTCGGCAAGTATATCCGCAATCAGAAATTCCTCATTCACAATCGTATCGAAATGGAGCGTGAGCAGCAGGAGCGCGTGTTTCTCGAGGCAATTCTTAATACCGGCGGCGCGTTGGTGGCGGTAACCGATGCCGCCGGAAAGCCCATCGTGGTCAACCCTGCACTCCAGGAATTGTTCGGCCGCGTTGAAACTGGTGAGAGCGGCCAGTTTCGGCTCGCAACGGCTTTGAATAGGGGCGTCGATGAAATCATCGAGCATCTGCCGTTGGAAACGGGCGTCCGGACCATGGACCAGCACGGCCGGATGCGCGAACTTTCATGGACCGTCACCGCCATCCGGGATTCGGCGGGCTCCGTGCGCAACCTCGTTGCGATCGGCTTCGACAACACCGAACGGCGGGAGGCCGAGCTTGCCATCTACCAGTCCGGCAAGCTCATAACTCTCGGAGAAATGGCAACGGGGCTTGCCCATGAGATCAATCAACCGCTTGGCGCCATCGTCCTGACGCTGGATCATATCCAGGCACGGCTGCTGCAGAAAAATGCGGATGCGGCCTTTCTCAGGAAACATCTTGACACCATGACGGCTCAGGCCGAACGCGCGTCGAGGGTGATCGACCACATGCGCATCTATGGGCGTCGCAGCGACGGCAGCACCTATCCGCTCGACCCCGTGGAGGGGATCGAGGGTGCGCTTACCATCGCCGGCCGGCAGATCGAAAACGCAGGCATCGCGCTTCGCAAAAACTATCAAGCCGGCACGATCTGGATAACGGCAGAGATAACGGCTCTGGAGCAGATCCTGATCAACCTGTTGCTCAATGCGAGAGATGCCATCCTCGAAAAGCACCCACACAGAAAAGACATACAGGACTGGATCGCGATCGATCTCAGCAAGACAGATGATGGCTTCGCTTGCCTCGGCGTTCGCGACAGTGGCGGGGGCATTCCAACCGATGCGATCCACCGCGTGTTCGAACCGTTCTTCACAACCAAGCCTGTCGGCAAGGGCACCGGCCTCGGACTTGCCCTGAGCTACGGGATGGCCAGGAGCCTCGGCGGGCGATTGGAAGTACGCAATGGCGCCGAGGGCGCCGAATTCCTTCTGTTCTTTCCCAAGGCCGAAAAGCCGGAGGAAGAAAGGACAACCGAGATGACAGCGGAAAGGCGGCACTGATGGAATTTGCCGAAAAGCAGCTCGATACCCAGATCCTCCTCGTCGACGACGAGGAACCCTTGCTTGAAATCACCTCCTCGATATTGACGGATGCGGGGCATAAATGTCTGCTCGCGCCCAACGCATCGGAAGCGCTTCGGCAGCTTGAAAACAATGCCGCGATTGCCGTCGTCGTCAGCGACATCCGGATGCCCGAGATGGACGGCATATCGCTGCTACAGGCGATCCGTAGCCGCTTTGCCGATCGTGACTGGCTACAGGTGCTGTTCGTAACGGGACATGCCACGCTCGACATAGCCGTTGAGGCACTCAGGCTCGATGCCGTCGATTTCCTGCATAAGCCAATTCGCCGCGACGAGCTGCTGGAAGCAGTCGGACGCGCCATCATGCGTTCCAATGCGCAGCGCCGCAGGCGGTCGGGTCGGGACGATTGGCCCTATTCGCTCGACAAGCTGAGCGAGGAAGTCCGACGGCTTGGCACATTGCTCCAGGGGACCGACACGAAGGGATCTGCCGCATCGGCAGCGCGGACAGAAAACCCGCCCGATGCAAAGACCGATACGCAGCGCCTGCTCACGTTGATCCGTACCCGGCAGCTGCGCGAGAAAATGTTCAACGATGAACTCTTCGCCGATCCCGTCTGGCAGATGCTGCTCTATCTCCTAGAGTATCAACTGCAGAACGATGTCATATATCTCACCAATCTGTACATGGCGTCCGGCGTGCCGATATCGACGGCCTCAAGGCGATTGCTGGAGCTGGAGCAGGCCGGGCTTGTCCGGCGCGTGAACGACCCGGCCGACGGACGTCGGCAGATCGTCGCATTGACGCCCGAGGCCATGCAGCGCCTGGTCGGCTATTTCGAGATGCTCGACAAAAAGCTGAGCGAACAGGGAGCCTGAAGACTCACTCCGCAAGCGGCTCAGAAGCGGCCGCCGGTCCGGAAGCCGCCTCCTCCCGAGGGAGGGCGGATTGGCGGCATGCCCATACCGCCGCCCCAACTGCCGCCTCTGGGCAGCCGCAAGCCGCCGCCGAAGCCGCCGGGAGACCGGGGCATTCGCCGGCGGAAGCCCTCGTTCAAAACGTCTTCTAGATTGCGGGATGAAAGGGCTCCTTTGAGGATGCCGCCGATGACGGTGCCGATCATGTCCTCATTCGTGAACTCACCCAGGGGATCGCCATATCCTCGCTGGCGGAAGTGGCCACGTGCGCGCTCGAGCTCTATCCGTTTCCTACCGAGTTCGGCCGTCGTTCTGCGGACATCCTGGACCTCAGCGTCCGCACGAGCGATCGCCTCGTCGATTTTGCCAAGCTGCTGCACGATCTGCTCGTCTGCCGGGGTCGGCGTCCTGGTTGCTTCCGCATAGAGGACGCGGAGATCCTCTCTGCTCAGCCTTTCGGCCAGTATCTGCACGGCCTGCCGGTAATCGGCATCGCCCGCCGCTTCGGTCTCGCCCGCCTGCTCCTCGTCCAAGGCTGCAAGGTCGGATCTTGCCTTTTCAAGTGCCGTCTCGACCTCGTCCAGCGCCTTTTCCGCGGCCTCGAGTTCCTCTTCCAGCTTCACGATGCCGTCGTTCTCGAGCGCCCGGCGCTCGATGGCACTTCGCTTGGAAATTTCCGCGTCAACCATTTCCGCGACGCGATCGGCATGCTCTCGCAGACGCAGGGGTATCTCGTTGAGCATGTGATAATTGGCCCGGGCGTTTTGATAGCCGAGCAGGCGTGCAATCTTGCCATCGAAATACCGGGTAATGGAGCCTGCGCGGTACTCGGACGTTCCGTAGCCGGCGCGCCACAAATACATGAACAGCGGGTCCTTCTGATAAGGATTGCCCTTGCTTTCCCGATCCGCCTCGGACTGGACGGCCTTGTCGGCGGCTGCCTGGGCCTTTACCTGCGC
Source organism: Rhizobium sp. LC145 (assembly GCF_001005825.1). Taxonomy (GTDB): domain Bacteria; phylum Pseudomonadota; class Alphaproteobacteria; order Rhizobiales; family Rhizobiaceae; genus Neorhizobium. Next base: position 263,643 of record NZ_LBHV01000002.1, on the reverse strand, counting down.
TTCCGCCACCCTTTGCTGCTGAGCGATCCAGGCAGGATCGGCCTTTATGGCGGCTTCCACCTTGGCTGTGAGTTGATCGATCCGGTCGCCGACCGCCTCCACGACCCTGGCCTTTTCAGCACGGTCCGCTTCTGCCACCGTTGCGGCGACCGTCGCCTTGGCGCGCCGATCGGCGAACTCCGCAAGCCTGTTGCGCCGGCGGGCGATGAGTTCCAGGGCCCTCTGTTCCGCGGCGTTCAGGTCTTGCACAACCTGGTCGCGCGCCAGCGACTCCAGGCGGATTTCGGCAAGCGCCTTGAAATTATCCGCCTTCAGCGTCCGCAGCCGCGCGGCCTCCTCCTCCGCGGAGCGAAGCGTTGCGACCAGCTGATCCTCTTGCGAGCGAACCCCGAGAATAGCGCGCTCTATGGAGGACAATGTTTCACGTCCCGAGATCATCTGCCCTACCATTTCGTGATCGCGCCGCCCGAGACCTGCATCAGATAGCCGGGATCGAGCATGCCGCGTCGTTTTTCTCCAAGTCTGCTGTTCTGGACGATGCCATCATCCATCTTGTCCCGGCGCACGGCGTCAAAGACCGCCTGGGGTACTCTGATGCCCCATTGCGTTACATTCTCGGTGCGGCCGGTTTCCTCGCTTGCGACGGGCAGGCTCAAGGTCTGTCCGTCGGGAGTGACCGCCTCTACGATCAGATAGTAGTTGCGGCTCGCCTGGTTGACGTCCGGAATGCGGTAGACGCCCGTATCCGCCCCCGGCCGGGAGACGATGCGCAATGTATATTCGCGCAAAAGCCGCTCGCGAAGCTGACCCAATCCGGAAATTGCCGCACGGGCAGCCGCGGCATCGCCGGCAGCGATCGCAGCCTGACCATCACCCCTAAGCCGGTCGATCATCTCCCGGGCCTGCGGTTCCTGAGCCTCTCTCGAAGCCCCCTCCGCCGCGGTGGCGAGTGCCTGCGGCAAGGTCTCCGTCAGTTCGATCCGCGTGGCGTCGGCGGCTTGGCGTTCCGCACGCCAGTTCCAGGCCTGCCAGCCCACCCCGGCGATCGCAAGCAACAGTACGAAAGCCGCGACCTTGCCCACAGTGTGCCTGCGCACCCAAAGATTTGCGAGGGTACGGCCAAAGCTCGGCGGCGGCGGCTCGTAAACGAACCGGCTTTCCTTCAGTGCCTTGATACCTTCGTCGAGGATGCGGTCGGTGACCTCCAGCCCCTGTCCCTCATAGATTTGGCGAAGCCGTTTTTTCAGCTCGTCATCGCGCTCTTCCTGGGCCAGTTCCTTGGCGACAAGACCCTCCTGGTGACGGAGCGTATCGACGACATCCATCGCCAGCATCAGGTCATCGAGTTTCGGCGCCGGAGCTTGGCCGCCGGGAATGCTGGGCGGCGGTTCGGCGGATTGGACGTTAGCCATCGATCAGCAGCGCATTGCCCCTTTCCGCAAGCCGCGCAATGCGCCGCTTGCCGTCCTCCACGGCATCGCGAATTTCGTTTGAATTCTGCGTCGCCAGCTTGCGCATTTCCGCGATGATCTCAGTCGAATGTTCCTGGAAGTTGACCACGGAATCAACGAGTTTCTTGACCGCATCGGCGCGGATCGTGGGACCGTAGCCCGCCTTGATCGCTTCTTCCTGCACCTTGCCGCCGATCTCGGCGAGAACCTCGATCGATTTGGAGACCCCCTCCTTCATCTCGTTGAGGGTCTGAGTGGATTCATGCAGGCCGAAGAGGCCCGTGAAGGACGCTTTAAGCGCGGTCAGAACGGATTCATTGGTCGAGAAGAAAGACACCGACTGCTGATAGACCCGCTCCTTGGCATTGGTCGTCTGCATCAGTCTGGCCATGATGACCTCGGAAGTATTGTAGCCGATCGTCAGATTGTCGGCCAAATCCTTGGCGATCTGATAGCGGCCTTCCTCGTTCTGCATCACCCGCAGCTTTTCGTCACGCGCAAGCTCGAGCTTGGCGCGGCCGGCGGGATCGTTGGCGGTGAAGCCTGCCACCTCATCGGAGGCTTTCGTCAAGACACCCTTGGCGTCCTCGAGCTTGGCTTCGGCAGTCTTGAGAACCTCGAGCGCGGAGACCTCCGCCTGCTTCAACGCGCCCCGGAAGTCGCGATAGGCTTCCAGGATCACATGCTCGCGCTCGATATTTTCCTTGGTATCCTTGGCGACCTCGAGATAGGTGTCCTTGATCTCATCGAACCGCGCAGCGACATCGCCGCGGGAAATCTTCATCCAGACATTGGTGGAACGCTCGAAAATATCGAGCTTGCCATCGGAGATCTGGTCGACCATGCGCTTTGCATCGTCACGGATGGAATTGAAGCCCTTGGTGATCTTCTCGTAGCGCTCGCCGATCGACATCTGCGAGATCTGCTCGCGCACCACCTCGTTGAAGAAGCTCATCTGGTCGAGCGTGCGGGTAATCACAGCGACCTTGTCGGGTTCCAGATCGCTGATCTTCTCCAGCAAGCCGACGATTGGCGCCTCTCCGTTCCGCTCCGGGACCAAGCCCAAATCGCGAAGCGATCCCATCGCCTTTTCAAGATATTGCATCGGTGTCTTCCCAACGACATCGCTCATGGCTGCATCTCCCTCGCGAGCAATAGTTGCGGTGAGCTTAGAACAAAACCCATCCCTGTAAACCGGAATCTATGGCGGCTCGCGTGCTTTTCCATAGGCGTGACGGAGGCTTGCTTTCTGCATCTTTAGTGGGGTTCAAACAGTTCGACGACCCGGGAATACAACCACGCTACCGCAGCTATTCCGTAGAAGAGCGATATGAAGGCGTCGTGACAGTGATCTCGCGGATGCGGCACATAGCATCCGGCCGCTCGCAATCAGCCGAGCTCCAGAGTGGAGACCGCAAAAACGCCTGCCATCCGCACCGGCGGCGCCGGGCCACGATACATGCGAGCGGTTGCGAACCCCTTTGAAAAGCCGTTGGCTTCCAAGATCCCGGCGAGCTCTGCCTGTAAGACCGGCACGTCGATATGAATGGTTCGGCCTGCGGTCTGCGCCGCACAGGCTTTCAGCAGACACTCCGCATCGGCCGCGGTGTCCGCAAATAGCGGGCCGATCTTGAAGCCGTCATGGCATTTTCGGCAGACGGCATAGCCATGTACGACACCGTCGCGGACCATCACCATGGCAAGTCTCGGCGGCGTCAACCATTGCGCAAGAAAGCCGCTTCTTTCAGCGGGAAAGAAGTGCCGATCATAGCTGACAATGCTTTTTCTCATATCCGGCGAGGCCGCGGCCACATCCCTGCACGCCGCTCCCGGTATGCTGCCGCTCCAGCGAAAGGTCTCGTAATGCGGCTCGAACCCCATGCCCCGATAGTTGGCCTGCTGTTCGGGAACGCCGTCGAGGCCGACCGTCCGGCCTTCAAGATGTGCCATCGCGGCATCCCAAACCCTTCGGCCATAGCCTTTGCCGCGATAGCCTGGATGGGCGATGTAGAGCCCGATGAAACCGAAGTCGTCGCCATATCTCACGGCTGATATGCCTGCCGCCATCTCGTCATCGACGAAACAGCCGATAAAGCCTTGGGGATCGGCCGCATGGAAAGCGGAGGCGTCGGCAAGACCGGGGTTCCAGCCTTCGATGCGCGCCCAATCCATCAATGTTTCCGTTTCAAAAAGGGTGAGCGATCGAGTGGTTGGAGCAGTCGTCATGATCGGCCGAGTTTCCGGGGCTCGAAATCCTCGAGCATGCCCTTGTAGGATTTCGGGAGGGGTGAAGCATAGGCGCCGCCTTTCGCCGTGGAAAGGCCAAGAGCCACCAACCCCTCGACCTGCTTGACGGCGGCGGCCACGCCATCAACGACCGGCACCCCGAACTCCGCCCTGAGCGCGATGGCGAGATCGGCCATGCCGGCGCAGCCGAGTACGATCGCCTCGGCCTTATCCTCCTCCAGCGCTGCTGCGATTTCTCCGCACAGGCGGACGCGAGCATTGGAATTGGGATCTTCCAGCGAAAGCACCGGAATATCGGCGGCGCGTACCTTTGCTCGGGAGGACATGCCATAGCGGTGCACCAGCGCCTCGACCGGCAGGCGGGAGCGCTCCATTGTCGTCACCACGGTAAAACGTTGCGCAATGAAGGCGGTTGCGGCAAGCGCGGCCTCGCATATGCCGACCACCGGAATATTCGCCAGCGCGCGGGCGGCATCGAGGCCCGTATCGTCGAAGCAGGCGATGACCGCGGCATCGGCGCCCTCCCGCTCGCCCCTGGCGATTTCCAGCAGAAGGCCCGGCAATGCCAGGGCTTCGTCGTAATAGCCTTCGATCGAAGCAGGCCCCATGGACGAGGTTACGGCCAGAATGTCCGTCCCGGCATTGGCGACCTGGCGGGCGGACTCCGCGATCTTGGCCGTCATGCTGGCGGTGGTATTCGGATTGACGACGAGGATACGCATCGGTCTTAGGCCCTAGTCCGGCGCCGGTTAAGATGAACGATGAACCCCAGCGTGCCGGCGATGACAAGCAAGGAAAAGAGCGTCGTCACCGTACCCAGCGCGTAGAGCACCGGTGTCGTCACATTGGTGGTCATGCCGTAGATTTCGAGCGGCAGCGTATTGAAGGTGCCGGCCGTCATCAACGTTCGGGCAAACTCGTCATAGGAAAGCGTGAAGCCGAACAGTCCGACGCCGATGAGGCTCGGCGCGATCATCGGCAATACGACATGGCGGAAGGTCTGCCAGGAGGTGGCGCCGAGATCGCGCGCAGCTTCCTCGTAGGCGGGCGAAAAACGGTTGAAGACGGCAAACATGATGAGCACGCCGAAAGGCAGCGTCCAGGTGAGATGCGCGCCGAAGGCGGACGTGTACCAGGAGGGCTGCAGGCCGAACTGCTGGAAGAGCACGCCGATGCCGAGCGAAATGATGATCGACGGCACGACGAGGCTAGCAACCGCCAGGTAGAAGAGCGCGGTCGAGCCGATGAAACGGCGGCGGAAGGCGAGGCCCGCGAGCAGCGACACGATCACCGTGACGGCCATTACCATCAGGCCGAGCGCCAGCGAACGGCGGAAGGAGCCTCCGAAATCGCCGACCGCCTGGGTTTCGAGCAGGTTGGCGAACCAATGCAGCGACGTGCCGTTCAATGGAAAGGTCAATCCGCCATTCGGCCCCTGGAAGGAGAGGATGAGGATCGCCGACAGAGGCCCATAGAGAAAAAGCACGAAAACGGAAAAGAAGATGGCGAGGATATAGAACTCCCTGGAGCGTTTCTCACGATACATGGATCAAAGCTCCTTGCGGATGTCGACGATGCGCAGGATGCCCGCGACCATCAAAAGAACGAGGACGAGAAGCACCACGGCATTGGCCGCAGCCGCCGGGTATTGGAGTAGCGACATCTGGTTCCTCATCATCAGCGCGATGGAGGCGCTCTGCCCGCCCGACATGACTTGCACGGTGGAGAAATCGGCCATCACCAGCGTCACGACGAAGATCGTGCCGATCGCCATGCCGGGTTTGGCAAGCGGAATGATGATGTTGACGAGAACCTGCCAGCCGCTGGCGCCGGCATCGCGCGCCGCCTCTATCAGGGAGTGATCGATACGCATCAGCGTGTTGAAGATCGGCGTCACCATGAACAGCGCGTAGAGATGCACCATGGCCAGCACCACCGCGAAATCGGAATAGAGAAGCCATTCGATCGGCTGCGGAATGATCCCCGCGTCGATGAGCGTCGTGTTGACCAGACCATTGCGTCCGAGAACCGGAATCCAGGAAATCATGCGGATGATGTTGGAGGTCAGGAAAGGTACGGTGCAGACGAGGAAAAGCACCATCTGCATGGCAGAAGTGCGGATATGGAAGGCGAGGAAATAGGCGACCCAGAAGCCGACGAACAACGTGATCGCCCAGACGAGCAGGGCGAATTTCAGCGTGTTGAGATAGATTTTCCACGTGACCCAGGAGCCGAGCGTCTCGGCATAGTTGAAGGTCACGAAATCCGGGTACATCCGGGCGAAATCGTAGTCCCAGAAACTGACGACCGCGATCATCAGGATGGGCACGAGCAGGAAGGCGCCGAGAATGGCTGCAAGCGGCGCTGCCTGAAGATAAGAGATCAATCCCGACGGCAAACGGAGGCTTTTGGCTCCCGTGCTTTCGATCTTTTCCGTTTCCGAGGAGGTCATCGTCGCCATTTCATCTTCTTCTTTGGAAGGGTAGCAGGGCGTGCCAAGCTTCCCTCCCCGCTTGGCGGGGAGGGAACAGGTTGGCGAATGCCTCAAGCCGCGATGAATTCGTTCCAGCGGCGGACCATGTAGCGGTCCTCGTCCATGACCGAATTCCAGCAGGCGACCTTGCCCATGCGCTCCTCAAAGGAGCCGCCATCGCGCACTGCGCCTGCCTTTTCCATGACTTTGCCGTCGGGGCCGAGAATATCGCCCTGGGCAGGCTTGCCTTCGACCCAGAAGCCCCATTCGTCGGCGCTCATATGTTGCTTTGCGGTTTCCATCGCCGCCGAATAATAACCCTGTCGATTCAGATAGGCTCCGACCCAGCCGGAGAGGTACCAATTGATATATTCATAGGCCGCGTCGAGCTGCGCACCCTTGAGATGCGCGGCAAGTCCCAGCCCGCCGCCCCAGGCGCGGTAGCCTTCCTTGAGCGGCTGATAGACGCAGGGAATGCCCTTGGAGCGGACGGCCGCGACAGCGGGCGACCACATGGATTGTATGACCACTTCCCCGGAAGCCATCAGATTGACGCTCTCGTCGAACGATTTCCAGAAGGCGCGGAATTGGCCGTCCTGCTTGGCCTTGATGAGGAAGTCGATCGTCTTGTCGATCTCCTCGGTGGTCATGTTGCCTTTGTCGGCATATTTGAGCTCGCCCATCGCCTCCATGATCATGGCAGCATCCATGATGCCGATCGAAGGGATGTTGAGGATCGAGGTCTTGCCCTTGTAGGCCGGATCCATGAGGTCCGCCCAGGTGGTGATCTCGCGACCGACAAGATCCGGGCGGATGCCGAGCGTATCGGCATTGTAGATGGTCGGCACCATCGTCATCCACTCGGTCGGTTCCGTGGCGAATGTCTTTGCCTCCTGGCTTTCGACAAAGCCTACGGTGTGAGGCGCGGTGCCCTGGGCGACGACGCTTTCGGGCGTCAGCTTACCGTTGACGAAGAGCGGCACGATCTTGTCGAAATATTTCAGCTTCTTCACGTCCATCGGCTGCAGGACGCCTGCCGGATAGACTTTCTTGGCAATCCAGTATTCGACGTCGGCGACATCGTAGGAATTCGGCTGCGTGACGGCCCTTTGCGCGGCGGCGTCGGAATCCGTGGCCGTCATCTCAAGCGTGATTCCGAGGTCTTCCTTGCACTTTTGTGCGATCGCATTCAGGTTCGAGACGCCGGTGCCGAACTGGCGCAAGGTGATCGGGTTCTGAGCCCAGATGGTGGGAAATCCGGTGATCGCGCCGGAGCCGGCAGCCAGACCTGCCGCCGCAGACGCCGTCTTCAGGAGCGATCGGCGGGAGATTCCCTTGGCCTTCTTCTTTTGAGTATCGATCATTGCTGTTCTCCTCTGTTGGGTTTTTGTTTCGATATCAGTGACGTTTCGGGCTGCCGAGAACGATGGCGTCCTGGCGCTCCCAGGCGAGCGGGATCGCTTCGCCGACCTTCACGGGGTGGGCGAAATATTCCGTGTCACCCAAGATGGCGGTGAAATCCTCGATGCCGGCGCCGTTTACCGACAGTTTCACCGAGGAGCCGCGATATTCGATGTTGGTGACCGATCCAGTGAAACCGAGGCCCAGCTCCGCCGGCTGGCCGATCCGGACACGATCGGTGCGAATGACGATATCTGCGGCATCGCGAAGGGTCTGCGCCCCCCCATCAGCAAGGAATTCTCCGCCCCCAGGAACACCGAGAAGAAGACGCTCGGCCTTGTGTTCGATCACCCGGCCGGAGATCACGTTGTGGTCACCCATGAAGCGGGCCACGAAAGGTGTCGCTGGGCGTTCGAACACTATGCGCGGGTGGGCGGCCTGCTCGATGCGGCCGTCGTTCATCACCACGATAAGATCGGCAAGCGCCATGGCTTCTTCCTGGCTGTGCGTCACATGCACGAAAGTGATGCCAAGCGAGGTCTGGAGCTTCTTGAGTTCTGCCCGCATGCGGATTTTGAGAAAGGGATCGAGCGCCGAAAGCGGCTCATCGAGCAACAGCGCCTCTGGGTCGGTGATGAGCGCACGGGCGAGCGCCACACGCTGTTGCTGGCCTCCGGAAAGCTGGGCCGGGCGGCGGGTCGCATAGGCTTCAAGCTGCATCAGGCGCAGCATATCGAGCGCCTTTGCGCGGCGCTGATCCCTATCGACACCCTTCATCTTGAGGCTGAAGGCGACATTGTCGACCAGATCGAGATGGGGAAACAGGGCATAGGACTGGAACATCATGGCCGTGCCGCGGCGCGCCGGCGGCAAATCGGTTACCACGGTATTTCCGAGCCGTATATCGCCGCTCGATATCGTTTCGTGGCCGGCAATCATGCGCAGCGTCGAGGTCTTTCCGCAGCCGGAGGGCCCAAGCAGGCAGCAATAACTGCCTGCCGGAATCTTCAGGCTTATGGACTGCACGGCGGTCGTGGAACCATAGATTTTTGAGACAGAGGCGATATCGATTTCGGCTGCTTTACTCATCCGCACGCTCCTTTGCGTCGGCTATCGCGATGCATGGAACATGCCAAATCCATCAAGTCCTTGAAGAAGCGCATACTTCCGGGAGCGACGGGACGGCGGCCGTTTCGATGGCTTGCGCAATGCGCAAAAAACAAGCGGCTGTCTGCGATCCATTGCAAAAATTGTATGCAATCTTCTTCTGTATCGCTGACAAAAGCCGCTTGGTTTTGCCGCGGGGCCGCGATACAAACGCTGAGACAGCGGACCTGAACATGAATATCGGCGAAAAAATCGTTCTCACCGAAGCAGCGCCCGAGGACCGCTCGGCCGCGATCCGGGAAGCCCTGCGCGACGCGATCATCGACAGGCGGCTTGCACCAGGCACCAAGCTTTCGGAAGCCGAGGTCGGCTCCCTGTTCGACGTTAGCCGAACGGTCGCCCGCGCAGCACTTCAGATACTCGCCTTCGAGGGCTTGGTGACGATCGAGAGGAACCGCGGCGCCTTCGTCTCGAACCCGTCTCCGGAAGAGGCCCGTCAGATCTTCGCCTCACGGCGTCTTATCGAGCCCGGCATCATCGCCGCGGCGGTGGAACGCATCACCGCCGAGGATATCGAGCAGTTCCGCCGGCTGCTGGATGAAGAGGCGCGCTATATGAACGAGCGTGGCCCTGCGGCGCGGCGTGCCGAGATCAAGGCATCCGGCGAGTTTCACCTGATGCTGGCCAGACTTTCCGGAAATACGATCCTCGAGCGTTTCATGGACGAACTGGTCGCCAGATCCTCGCTGGTGATCGCCATCTATGGGCGTTCCGGCATCTCGAGCTGCGGCCACGGCGAGCACGCCGCTATTGTCGAAGCGTTGGAGAAGCGCGATGCGGCGCGCACGAGCCAGCTCATGCTTCACCACATCGATCATATCGAAGCCGATCTCGACCTTCGCCTGCAGGAAGGCATGGCATTGCGCAATGCTTTAGGCTTCTAGAGAGCGCTGTTTCAGCCAACGACGACGGCGATCACCGATACACAATCCCCAGCTTTCACGAGGCCCGGGAAATGCCGGGCGCAGAGAATGCCGTCCATCTTGGCGCGGATTTCATGCGGAGCCGCACCCGTTCGTCCTGTCGGATAAATGCGTGCGACAACGGCGTTCCTGGTTATCTGGTCGCCGAGATCGAAGACGGGTTCGATCAAGCCGTTCTCCTGCGCAAAGGAAAAGCAATCGCCATCCGGCATGTCGAGCCAGGTCGTGGAACTGCTCTCGGGGCTCCCTGCGACGATACCCGCACGGCGCAGCGTGTTCATGACGCCGCGCTTGGCAATCCCGGCGCTTTTCGCCGTGGCAGTTCCTCCGCCGCCGAGCTCGGTGGTGATGAAGACCTTTCCCATCTCCTCGGCGGCGGTGTCGTACATGCCGATCGCATCGATCTCGAGCATCTTCATCGAATATGGCGCCGAGAACGCCTTCACCAGTTCGAAGGCACGGGCTTCCTGTTCCTTGTCCGGCAAGACATGTGCGGCGCAGAAAGGCAGGAAGTCCAGCGTCTTGCCGCCGGAATGGAAATCCAGCACGATATCGGCGCGGGGCAGCAGTTCGCGTTGGAAGTAATCGGCGATCTTCTGCGTCACCGTCCCGTCCGGACGACCCGGAAAGCTGCGGTTCAGGTTGCCCTTGTCTATCGGCGAGGTCCGGGTGCCGGCCAGGAAGGCGGGATAATTCATCGCCGGCACGATGATCACCGTGCCGCTGACATCCTCTGCCTCAAGGCTGCGGGCGAGATCGAAGAGCGCGATCGGCCCTTCGTATTCGTCGCCGTGATTGCCGCCGGTCAGGAGCGCCGTTGGCCCGTCGCCGTTGCGGATAACCGTAATGGGGATCATCACCGATCCCCATGCGGAATCATCGCGGCTGTAGGGCAGCCGCAAGAAACCGTGCTGTACGCCTTCGGCATCCAGATCCACCGTAGGGCTGATCGGTGACGGCCGCAAAGCCAAGTTGCTCATTATCTCAATCCTTGACCATCAGCCTGCGCGGCACGTTTGCCAGGCATTCGACGCCGGTATCGGTGACGAGAATGCTTTCGGTGGTCTCGAAGCCCATGTCTTCTAGCCATAGACCGGTCATGAAATGGAAGGTCATGCCGGGCTTCAGTTCCGTGCGGTCGCCCGGCCGCAGGCTCATGGTCCGCTCGCCCCAATCCGGCGGATAGGAAAGCCCGATCGGATAGCCGGTGCGGTTGTCCTTGACGATCCCGTATTTCTTCAGCACACCGAAGAAGGCATTGGCGATGTCCTCACAGGTATTGCCGGGCTTTGCGACTGCGAGACCGGCCTCCATGCCCTCGAGCGTCGCCTTTTCCGCGTCCAGGAAGGCTTGCGTCGGCTTGCCGAGGAAGACGGTTCGCGACAGCGGCACGTGATAGCGGTTATAGCAGCCGGCGATTTCGAAGAACGTACCCTCGTCTCTTAGCATCGGCCGGTCGTCCCAGGTCAGATGCGGCGCGGAGGCTTCCACGCCCGACGGCAAAAGCGGCACGATCGCCGGATAATCGCCGCCGATACCGTCGACGCCGCGCGTACCGGCATCGTAAATTTCCGCGACCAGGTCGCATTTACGCATGCCCACCTCGATCTTGTCGAAGATGCGCTGATGCATGGCCTCCACGATGCGGGCGGCATTGCGCATATACTTGATCTCGGTCTCGCTTTTCACTGCGCGCTGCCAGTTCACGAGGGCTGTCGCATCGGCGAAACGCGCATTCGGAAGATGCTTCTGCAGCGAAGCAAAGGCGGCCGCTGAGAACCAGTAATTGTCCATCTCCACGCCGATCGTCAGCTTGTCGAGGCCACGTTCGGCAAGCTTAGTCGACAGGTAATCCATCGGATGACGCTCGGTCGATTGCACGTAGTGATCGGGATAGCCGATGATGTTCTCGTGCTTCAGATAGGCGGTGAGCTTGGCGCCGTTGGCATCCTGACCGCGGCCGAACCAGATCGGTTCGCCGGACGGCGGCACGATGACCGCCTGGTGCACATAGAAGGACCAGCCGTCATAGCCCGTCAGCCAGGCCATGTTGGAGGGATCGCTGACGATCAAGAGGTCGACCCCCTTCTCCTCCATGGCGCGCCGTGTCTTTTCCAGCCGCGCGGCATATTCGCCGAGCGAGAATTTGAGATTGGGCTGGTTCATGTTTCTTTCCTTCTCCTCCGGCGTCCCAGGCCGGTTCAGCTTTCAAATGTTGCGCCCACGCCTGCGGCGGTTGACCGCGCGAAGGCGAGCGTGGCGATAGCGGTATCTTGGATACCCGTGCCGGTGAGATCGGCGAGCGTGATCTGGCCGCCACTTTGGCGGCCGGAGCCACGGCCGGCGACGACCTGACCAAGCTCTGGGAATGGCGCATCGGCGGCGACGAGCCCCGCCTTGATAGCGTGATGGAGCTCACCAAGCCGGCGGGTCTGCGTCAGACGATCGGCGACATAGACGTCCGCCTTGACGATGACCGCCGGATCGATCTCGTTCTTGTGCTCGGCATCCGAGCCCATCGCCGTCACGTGCTGGCCGGGCCGAAGCCATTCGGCTTTCAGGATCGGCGTCTCGGAGGGCGTGGTGGTGACGACGACATCGGCACCACCGATTGCGGCTTGAGGATCAGCTTCGGCGCGAACCGGAAAACCGAGCTTCGCGGTCAGTTCGGCAGCGACCGCCTCGGCCTTGCCGAACTCCCGGGCCCATATGCGCGCCTCGCGGATCGGCCGGACCAGCGTCAGCGCCTCAAGTTGCAGGCGCGCCTGCATGCCGGCGCCGAAGATTGCCGCCACGGCGCAATCCGGCCGCGAAAGATGTTTTGCCGCGACCGCGCCGGCGGCGGCGGTGCGCACGTCGGTCAGGTAGCCATTGTCGAGCAGGAGGGCTTGCACGAGACCCGTGCGGCTCGACAGCAGCACCATCATGCCGTTGGTGCTCGGCAGGCCGATCTTCGGATTGTCGAAGAAGCCCGGGCTGATCTTGATGGCGAAACCTTCGAGATCCGGCACATAGGCCGTCTTCACATCCACCTCGCCGCGATGCTCGGGAATGTCGAGGCGCAGGATCGGCGGCATGGCAACCGGCTTGGTGGCGAGCGCGTGGAAAGCATCCTCGACGCAGGCGATCGCCTCGCGATCAAGCGGAACCAGGTCGCGTAGATCCCTTTCGGTGAGAATGACCATCCGGCTCATGCAGCGTCCTTTCCACAGATGGTGTCGCCGTTGATGATCCGCCGATGCTGATCCATGTCGACATTGCGGCCTGAAAGGATAGCAACGACCGGGCCATGGCCCATGATCTTGCCTGCCAGGAGTGCTGCGATACCGACAGCGGCAGCGCCCTCGATCACTTCACGCTCGACCGCATAGGCATGCCGCATGCCGGCAGCGATTTCGGCTTCCGAAAGCAGGACGACATCGTCGAGAAGGTCGCGGCACATGGCGAAGGTGACGCGATTGTCGAGACCGATGCCGCCACCGAGCGAATCCGCAAGGCTCGGCAGTTCTTCGACCTGTACCGGCATGCCGGCGTCGAGGCTCGCCTTCATCGCCGCTCCGCGTTCCATCGTCAGGCCGACGACCCGCACCGAGGTCCTCCGTCCCTTGATCGCGGCCGCGACACCTGCCGCCAATCCCCCGCCGGACAGAGGCACGAGAACGGTTTCGACGTCGGGAAGCTGATCGAATAGTTCGAGGCCGAGCGTCCCTTGCCCGGCGACAACGGCCGGATGGTCGAAGGGCGGCACCATGACCAGCCCTTTTTCTGCCACCAGTCGGTCCACTTCCTCCTGCGCCTCGTCCTGAGACCGACCGACAATGCGGACATTGGCGCCGAGGCGACGGATTTCCAAAACCTTGTTCTCCGGCACGAGCGAGGACATACAGATGGTCGCGAGCGAGCCTTCCGCCTTTGCCGCAAACGCGAGAGCGCGGCCGTGATTGCCTGTGGAAGCGGCAACGACACCCCGTTTACGCTCCTCCACAGTCAGGGAGAGAACCGCATTCTTGGCACCGCGGAGTTTGAAGCTGCCGGTCGTCTGGTGGTGTTCCAACTTCAGATGAACCGGAACACCGGCAATCTCACTGAGCGCGGCCGATTCCACCACTGGCGTTTTCAACACGCGCTCACCGATGCGTGCCGCGGCGGCGCGGATATCGTCAAATCGGACCGGCAGGCTCCCCACACTCATGGCATCAGCCTTCCGGATAGGACTTGGTCATCAGCGTCCCCAGTTCAGGACGCGCTGCCGTCTCGCCGCAAAGGTGCAGGCAGGCCCAGGCGGTCGCGAGATTGCTGCTCACCATGGGCTTGCCGATTTCGGCCTCGATCCGGGCCGCCACCTGGGCCGCGCGGACAGCCGTGCAGGAGATGAAGAGCGCATCCGATTGCGGCGCCGTCACCTCGTGGGCAAGCGAGACGATTTCGTCCGGTGCGATGCGCGCCATTTCGCGGTCGTCCTCGAAACCGAGGCATGTGAACCGGTCGATCGTGAAGCCGAGCCGAGCGAAATAGTCGGCCATCGGGCGGCTTGTCTCCACCGTATAGGGCGTGAGGATCGAAATCCGCTTGGCACCGACGGCCTTCAGCCCTTTGACGGCCGCCGCAGTCGGCGTCACCACGGGAACTCCGGGCTTTGCCGCACGGATTGCCTGCTCGACCCTCTCGTCGCCGATCACCACGGAGGCGGACGTGCAGGAATACATGACCGCATCCAGTGTCTCGTCGGGCAGAATGAGCGAGGCGCCCTCGGTCAGCACCGGTTGCATCTTCATCAGGTTTTCGGGCGTCGTCGGGTTGGCATAGGGAATACGGCTCACATAGACGCCAACACGCTCTCCGGCGACCATGCGCTGGAAATCGACCTCCGTCGTATGGTCGGTCGCCAGGATGACGAGTCCGATCCGCTTTCGAAGCGGCCGGTCGTCGAGGCGAGGCCTGTGTCGGGCAAGATGTACGTCAATGGAAGTCATGTCAGTCATCCATCCGGGCGTAGCGCTCCTCGAGCCAGCGCAGTCCGACGACCGAAACCAAGCTGACGGCGAGGAAGAAGACGCCGACCAGCGTCATCGGCTCGATATAGCGGTAATTGCTGTTGGCGATGCTTTTCGCCTGGTTCATCAGCTCCAGCACGGTGATGGCCGAAAGCAGCGGCGTTTCCTTGAACATGGCGATGAAATAGTTGGCGAGCGCCGGGATCATCGGCGGCACGGCCTGCGGCAGCACGACATGTATCCAGGCCTGCCGCGTGGTGAGATTGGCGGCCTTGGCCGCCTCCCATTGGCCGCGCGGCACGTTCTCGATACCGGCACGGTAAACTTCCGCGGTATAAGTGGCATAGTGCAATCCGATGCCGATGACGCCAGCCACCAGGGGCGGCAATCTTATCCCGATGTCCGGCAGTACGTAGAAGATGAAATAGAGCTGCACTAGAAGCGGCGTTCCGCGGATGAATTCGCAAACGAAGCCCACCGTGCGCGATAGCGCGGTAACCGGCGAACGCCGGGCGATCGCGATGGCCAGCCCCAGCACCGCGGCCACCGCCGCCCCGAGAACGGTCGCCAGAATGGTGATCTTGAACCCTTCGAGAAGGGTCGGCATGATCTGCCAGACGAATTCCCAATCCCATTCCATCGTCAGGTCCTCACGCCATCGAGGCTGCGGCTCATGCGCCGCTCCAGCCAGCGCATGCCAATCGAGATCGACCAGGCCATTGCGAAATAGAGGATGAGGATCGTCGTGAACGGGATGAGCGTATTGCCGGTCTGGGCACGCACGACCTGGGCCTGAAATGTCAGATCTGTCAACGAGATCAGCGACACGACAGCCGTTCCTTTCAGAAGCTCGATGGCATTGTTGCAGAAGGTCGGCAGCATCAGAGGAAGCGCCTGGGGCAGAATGACATGGCGCATGCGCTGATAGCGGGAGAGATTGAGCGCGACGCATGCTTCCGTCTGTTCGCGACCTACCGCCTTGACTGCGCCGCGCACCACCTCGGCCGCATAGGCCCCGACATTGAGGCCGAGCGCCAATACGCCCGCTTGCAGCGGCGTCAGCGTTAGTCCCGCAAACGGCAGCACGAAATAGACCCAGAAGAGCTGCACGAAGATCGAGGTACCCCGGAAGAATTCGATATAGGTCGTGGCAAGCGCCCGCACGATGAAGAAGCGCGACAGGCGCCCAAGTCCGGCAAGGAAAGCCATCACCAGCGCCAGAGCGGACCCCATCACGGTCAACTGCAGCGTCACCAGCGCGCCTTCCAAGATCAGCGTCAAATAGCCTGACCAGTCGATCATCGGGTCCGAGTTCCTAGTCTTCTGATGGGATTGCCCTCATCCGCCCGCCGGCCCCTTTCCCAGGCTGGCGGTGGAAGGTCGATGTGCAAGACCGCCGGGGCGTCCAGCCTTCCCTCTCCCCGCTTGCGAGGAGAGGGTCGGGGTGAGAGATAAGCTTACTGCGCGGCGGCGCACTGCTTCTCGCGGTTGGTCGAAATCGCGGCGGCTGCCGAGAAGCCGTAGGGCTCGACGATCTTGGCGAACTCTCCCGATTCCTTCAGCTTCTTCAGTTCCACGTCGAAGGCGTCGCGAAGCGCCACGTCCTGCTTGCGGAAGGCCGCGCCGTCGCAATAGACCGGAGCACCCTGGACCGGAGCCACGACCTCGAGGTTAGGGTCGTTTGCCTTGCTCATCAGATCGTGGATCGAGAGGACCGGCAGCGAGTAGACGTCGATGCGGCCGTCTTGCAGCATCTTGATGCCGCTCTGGCCGTCCGGCACGACGATGACGCGATCGCGCGGAACGCCGGCTTCGAGCGCGAGCTTTTCTTCCGTGCCGCCACCCGGAGCGCCGATCCTGGCATTCGGATTATCGGCGATATCCTTGTAGCTCGCGAACTTCATGGGGTTGCCCTTCTTGACGGCGAAGGCTTCGGCGTCGCACAGGACCGGCTCGGAATAGGCGACCGCATTGCAGCGTTCCGGCTTCATGAAGAGGCCAGCGGTGATGACGTCGTGACGGCCGGCCTGAAGGCCGGGGATCATCGCGCCGTATTCGGAAATCGATGCCACGACGTCCTTGACACCGAGGCGCTCGAAGATGACGCGCGCCACATCCGGAGCAGCGCCCGAAACCTTGCCGTCGGCGCCGACTGCGGTATAGGGCGGCTCGTTGGCGATGGCGATGCGGGCAAACCCCTGTTCCTTCAGTTCCTCCAGGTCCGCGGCGAATGCCGACACACCGCCGGCGACGGACATGAGCGCCGCAAGGCTTGCGGCTGCGAGAAATCCTGTTTTCATGGTTCCCAATTCTCCTCTGGTTTTTTCCCGTTTATTTGTTCGGGCAATGTCGCCGCGCTTGCGGTCAGACGCGGTGCCCTGCCGCTATGATCTTGCGCAGGAAGGTCTGCGTGCGCTCTTGCCTCGGATTGCGGAAGATCTCTTGCGGCTTGCCCTCCTCGACGATCTTGCCGCGATCGAAGAAGAGCACGCGGTCGGCGAAATCGCTGGCAAAGCCCATTTCATGGGTCACCAGCAGCATGGTCATGTCACTCTCGGCGGCAAGCCGCTTCATGACGTTCAAGACCTCCTCCACCAGCTCAGGATCGAGCGCCGAGGTCACCTCGTCGAACAGCATGATCTTGGGAGACAGAGCCAGAGCGCGGGCGATCGCGACGCGCTGCTTCTGGCCGCCGGAAAGCTGCGCCGGTACGGATTTGGCCTTGTCGGCCATGCCCACCATATCGAGAAGCTCCATCGCCCGCTTCTCGGCATCGGCCTTTTTCACGCCCTGCGTCAGGATCGGCGCCAGCGTCACGTTGTCGAGCACGCATTTGTGGGGAAATAGATTGAAGTGCTGGAAGACCATGCCGATCTTCTTGCGCATTCGGTGCAAGTGAGCCTCGTCAGCCGGCGCCAGATCGGCGCCTTTCTTCATGTGGTAGAGTTGCTCTCCGTCGACCTCGATATGGCCGCCGCTGATCGTTTCCAGCGTCATCAGGATGCGCAGGATCGTCGTCTTGCCCGAACCCGAGGGGCCGATCAGTGCCAGCTTCTCTCCGGGCATGACATCCATCGACAGGCCATCGAGGACGGTCAGCGGACCGTATCTCTTCACGATGTTGTCGATGCGGATGATAGGCGACGCCATTCATGTCTCTCCCTGTTGAGACAAGCAATGGGCTAACGATGACGGCGCCAGGAAATCATGTCAATTCGGAAAATAATATCATGACAATATTTGTGCGTCTGCCCATTCGGCAGGCGTTTGCCTCAAATCGCAAGCAGCAGCGCCTCGGGATTTCCCTGGGCAAGCGAAGCGACCACACCAAGCCCGGTTCTCAGATCCGCTTCCGACGTCGAGCCGAGCGAAATACGAACGGCCGACGCCCCGCCCTGACCGGCGGTGCGGAAGGAGGTTCCCGGCGCGATGGCAACCCCGCGCAGCCTGGCCTGCGACACGAATCCTTCCTCGGTATGCGGATCGGTAAGCGGCAGCCAGACATGCAGGCTTTGGGGATGCGAATAGTAGCGCAGCCCCGCAAGCGTTTCCTGGGCAATATCGTGGCGGCTGGCCAGAGCCCGGCGCTGCCACTCGACCAACGCCGCTGCGGTGCCGTCGCTTACCCAATGCGTGGCGATCTCGGCAATCGCCGGGGTTGCCATCCAGTTCGATACCAGATGCCGGTTGGCGACGGCTGCCACATAGCGGTCCGGCGCGACGAGATAACCGATGCGCAGACCGGGCACGGTGATCTTGGTGAAACTGGTGATGTAGAGCGTGCGTTCTGGCGCATACGCCGCCAGCGGCGGCGATCGGTCGGTGACCAAGGGACCGAGAATATCGTTCTCGATGATCGCGATGTCGTGCTTCCTGGCGACTTCGGCAAGTGCCTCACGGCGTTTCGCACTCATCAAGGTCGCTCTCGGATTGATGACAGAAGGCTGGAGGAAAACCGCCCGGATAGGGCTTGTGCGGCAGGCTTCGTCCAGCGCCTCGGGGATCATGCCCTCGTCGTCGATCGGCAGTCCTTCAAGGTGAATGCCGAGATAGGTGGAGAGAGGCACGAGCGTATGATGGCTGATCGCCTCAGTCGCGACGATCGATCCGGGCGGCGCGACGCTCATCAACGCAACCGTCATGCCGGAGGTCGCGCCATTGGTGAGACTGACGTTGAGCGGTGAAACCTGCAGCCCGCAATGGGAGAGCCATTCCGCACCGATTGCCCGGTGACGCGGAAACACCATGTTCGGCCGGAACGACAGAGCCGAACTTGGCGGCAGGTTTTCCGAAAGCCAGCCGAAGGCTTCGCGCATCTTTTCCAGATGGAAATGCTCGCAGACGGGCTTCAAGATCGAAAGATCGATGACCTCGCCCAGCCTTTCGGGCAGATAGGGTGGCTCCGGCTCGCGCGGACGCGTCTGCACGAAACTGCCTCGGCCGATCTCCCCGGAAATCAGCCCCCGACGGATGAGATCGTCATAGGCGCGGCTAACCGTCTGGACCGAAAGATCGAGATCGTCGGCCATGCGACGATGCGTCGGCAGCTTCGTCCCATTGGCGAGCTTGCCCTCCTGGATCGCACGCGCGATCTGCTCGGCGAGCGAAAGATAGGCCGGGCGGCGGAGCTGGGATGGATCGGGGCGCCAATTTGTCATGATTTCGACTGTGCTTAAAATCAGTTCAATTGACAATGGCAAAACGAGTTTTCATTGTCATTCTCAACAATGCACGACAAGGCACCCGATGAAGCTCGACGCAATCGACCTGAAAATCCTGGAGGCGGTCCAAGCCGACGGCCGTATCACCAAGCTGGCGCTGGCCGAGAAGGTCGGACTATCGCCGACACCCTGCTGGATGCGCCTGCGTAAGCTCGAAAAGGCGGGCATCGTCGCCGGCTATCATGCGCGCCTTGCTGCGCGCAAGATCGCGCCGATCGCCAGCGTCATGGTGGAGATCACGCTCGCCAATCATCGCCAAGGTGATTTCGATAGGTTCGAACGAGCCGTGGCCGCCATTCCCGAGATCACCGCGTGCTGGTCGGTCGGCGGCGGGGTCGACTATATCGCCAAGGTCGTGACGGCCGATATCGACGCCTATCAGCGCCTGATCGATGGGCTTTTGGACCGGGAACTCGGTATCGAGCGATATTTTACCTATATCGTCACCAAGACCGTGAAGGAGGAGGCCGGCGTACCGGTTTCGGCTCTGTTTTCGGCAAGCGGTGACGATAGACAGTCTCTCCGGGCAGGCCCGCGAGTTTAGACAATCTCTCTATTTCCACCCTGCGGAATGGACAATCTCTCGCTTGAGGCCGGGCCACACTTGGCACGCCCTTGAAGGAGGAGTTGGCCATGACCGCAATTTTCGCACGTCCCGCCTTTCATGATGCTTTGACGCGCCTCTCCGACCGCCATCTCCTGCGTGATCTTGCCTATGTGAACGGCCGCTGGGTGGCGGGTTCCGACAGCCGGAGCTTTCAGGTCACCGATCCTGCGACGTCCGCAACGCTTGCCTGGGTGGCGAGCCTCGGAGTGGATGAGACCAGCCTCGCGATCGACGCCGCCGCGGCAGCATTCCCTGCTTGGCGCTCGAAACTGCCCCAGGAACGCGCCGCGATCCTGAAGGAATGGCATAGGCTGATGCTTGGCGCCAAGGAGGACCTCGCCCTTCTGATGACCCTCGAACAGGGCAAGCCGCTTGCCGAGGCGCGCGGAGAGATCGATTATGCGGCCTCCTTCATCGAGTGGTACGCGGAGGAAGGCAAGCGGGTGAACGCGGAAAGCGTCACCAGCCATCTTCCCGGCGCGGAGATGATCGTGCGGCGCGAGCCGCTTGGCGTCATAGGCATCGCAACGCCCTGGAACTTCCCTTCCGCCATGGTGACCCGCAAAGCGGCAGCGGCCCTTTCTGCCGGCTGCACGGTCGTTGCCCATCCTTCTTCCGAGACGCCGCTTTCTGCGCTGGCGCTTGCCAAACTGGCCGAGCGTGCCGGAATGCCGCCTGGCGTCTTCAACGTGGTGACGGGCGATGCCGCAACCATCGTCGGCAGGCTCTGCGAGGATGCGCGGATCCGGGCCATGAGCTTTACGGGATCGACGGAGATCGGCCGCCTGATTGCCGCCCAATGCGCGCCGACCATGAAGCATCTGGTGATGGAACTCGGCGGGCATGCGCCTCTCATCATCTTCGAGGATGCGAACATTGATCGAGCGGCCGATATCGCGATCGCCGCCAAGTTCGCAACCTCGGGTCAGGATTGTCTGGCGGCCAACCGAATTTTCGTACAGCGGTCCATTCTCGAAGCCTTCAACGAGGCCTTTGCCAAACGGATCGCTGCCCTCAAGGTCGGCAACGGATTGACGGATGATGCAGACATCGGCCCGCTGATGCATGAGCGCGCGGTGATGAAGGTCGAGGCGCAGGTAAGGGATGCGCTCGGTCGAGGCGCAAGGCTGATTGCCGGCGGCAAGCGCCACAGCGTCGGTCCGCTCTTCTTCGAACCGACGCTTATCGTCGATGTGCCACAAGATGCGGACATCATGCGCGAGGAGACCTTCGGACCGGTCGCGGCCGTTACCGCCTTCGACACCGAGGAGGAGGTCATCGTCCGCGCCAATGACACCGAATACGGCCTGGTTGCCTATGTGGTCACCCAAAACGGCGCGCGTCAGATGCGCCTCGCTCGCGCCCTCGAATACGGAATGGTCGCCATCAACCGGGTGAAGATCACCGGCGGGCCGATACCCTTCGGCGGCTGGAAGCAATCCGGCCTTGGGCGTGAGGGCTCCCGCCACGGCATCGAGGCTTTCACCGAACTCAAATATCTCTGCATCGACACCGCAGGCTGAACGCATTCATGAAAGGACATGCCATGCTCGAGAGAAACAACGAACTCACCGCCTGGGACCGGGACCATTTCTTCCATCCGTCGACCCATATGGGCATGCACGCGCGTGGCGAGACGCCGACGCGGGTGATCGGCAGCGGCGAAGGCGTCTACATCACCGACAGGAACGGCCGCACCAGCCTCGATGCTTTTGCCGGCCTCTACTGCGTCAATGTCGGCTACGGCCGCCAGAAGATCGCCGACGCGATCGCCGAACAGGCGCGGGACCTTGCCTATTACCATGCCTATGTGGGCCACGGCACGGAAGCTTCCATCACGCTTGCCAAGATGATCATCGACCGGGCTCCGGCGGGCATGAGCCGGGTCTATTTCGGGCTTTCCGGTTCGGATGCCAACGAGACCAACATCAAGCTCATCTGGTACTACAACAACATCCTCGGACGGCCGGAAAAGAAGAAGATCATCTCCCGCTGGCGCGGCTATCACGGCTCCGGCGTGATGACCGGCAGCCTCACCGGGCTCGAGCTCTTCCACAAAGCCTTTGACCTGCCGCGCGTGCCGGTTCTTCACACCGAAGCACCCTATTATTTCCGCCGCCCCGACCGCTCCATGAGCGAGGAACAGTTCTCGCAATATTGCGCCGACAAGCTGGAAGAGCTGATCCTCGCCGAAGGCCCGGAGACCATCGCGGCCTTCATTGGCGAACCGATCCTCGGCACTGGCGGCATCGTACCGCCGCCGAAAGGCTATTGGGAAAAGATCCAGGCGGTGCTCGAAAAATACGATGTTCTGCTTGTCGCCGACGAGGTCGTGACCGGCTTTGGCCGGCTGGGTACCATGTTCGGTTCCGATCACTATGGCATGAAGCCGGACCTCATCACCATTGCCAAGGGCCTGACCTCGGCTTACGCGCCGCTTTCAGGCACGATCGTTTCCGACAAGTTCTGGCAGGTGCTCGTGCAGGGTTCCGACGAGCTTGGTGCGATCGGCCACGGCTGGACCTATTCCTCCCATCCGATCTGCGCGGCAGCCGGCATTGCAAACCTCGAGCTCATCGACGAGATGGACCTCGTGCAGAATGCTAAAGAGACCGGCGCCTACTTCCGCTCCCAACTGACCAAGGCCGTTGGAGACCATAAGCATGTCGGCGAGGTACGCGGCGACGGCCTGATGGCCGCCGTGGAATTCGTCGAAGACAAGGACGACCGCAGGTTCTTCGAACCCGCGCGCAAGATCGGCCCGCAGATCGCAACGGCGTTGCTCGAACGCGGCGTCATTGGCCGGGCGATGCCGCAGGGCGATATCCTAGGCTTTGCGCCACCGCTCTGCCTCACCCGCGAGGAGGCGGATATCGTGGTGAAGGCCACGGCCGATGCGATCGACAACGTCTTCGCAAATCGCTGACGGAGCCGACCAATGATCTCGATACCCGATACGATGGCGGCCGTTCTGCTGACCGGCCATGGCGGTTTGGATAAGCTCGTGTACCGGCAGGACGTGCCGGTGCCGAAACCGGCAGCCGGTGAAGTGCTGATCCGCGTCACGGCCTGCGGCATGAACAATACCGACGTCTGGGTGCGTCAGGGCGCCTATGGCACGGAGGATGACCCCGCCGCTGTCTCCACATGGCGGCGGCAGGGCAATACCCTCACCTTTCCGCGCATTCAGGGCACCGATACGGTCGGTCACGTGGTGGCGGTTGGCGCAGGCGTCGATCCTTCCCGTATCGGCGAGCGGGTGATGGTCGACTTTTCGATCTACAATCGCGACGACGACAGCCTGGCGGATATCGATTACATGGGTCATGGCCGCGATGGCGGCTATGCGGAATACATGGCATTACCCGCTGAGAACGCCCATGTGGTCGAGACCGGCATGAGCGATATCGAGCTTGCGACCTTCTGCTGCGCCTACCTGACCGGCGAGCGAATGCTGGAAAGAGCAAGGCTCGCCGCCGGCGAGCGGGTGCTCATCACCGGCGCTTCCGGGGGTGTTGGCTCGGCCATTATCCAGCTTGCCCGCGCTCGCGGCGCCATTCCGATTGCAATCGTCGGCCCCGGCAAGGAGGAAGCGGTGCTCGATATCGGCGCCGAGGCGGTGGTGACGCGCGGCCAGGACAATCTGGTGGAAGCCGTCGCTGAAGCGATCGGTGGCGCCCCGATCGATGTGGTGGCGGATCTGGTGGCCGGCCCGATGTTCAACGACCTCCTGAGGATCCTCCGGCCGGAAGGTCGCTATACGACGGCAGGCGCGATCGCCGGACCGGTCGTGCAGCTCGACTTGAGGACCATGTACTTGAAACAACTCGAGCTACACGGCTCCAGCCAGGGAAGCCGTGCCGATTTCCGCCGGCTCGTCGGTTACATCGAAAGCGACAAGATCCGCCCGCTCGTCGGAGGGATCTACAGGCTTTCGGATTTCCACCGGGCCCAGAGCGACTTCATGGCCAAGAACTTCGTCGGAAAGCTTGTCGTGGTTCCGGACGCGGTCGCCGATTGACGGCACGTCATGCGCCTCATGCTGAGCCGATGCACGGGTAATTCGCAGGATGTTTCGTCGGCCTCCCGTGTGAAACGGAGCGAGTCAGCCAGGCGCACGGAAGCATGACGACCTGAGGCATGATCCAGGAGACGTCGTCACGGGAGCGGCGATGACATCCTCATCGTCCACCGCCTCTGTTTTCCTGCCGGCTAGATCATGGCTCCAGAGCCGATTGAATGTCTGTCAATGCGAAATCGTTGCCGACATAGAGTAATGGGGCGGAATACTGTTTTGCCAGCGCATAGGCGAAGCAATCGCCGAAATTCAGCCCACCGCGCGTGCCGAACCCCTGACCATAGTCGATCCTCGCCTTCATCGCCGCGCGGGCCAGGCGGTCATGGACCGGGGCGATGTCGATGTCGAAGTCGGTCAGGAAAGCGTGCAGATCAGCAATCGCTTCGTGGCGATCCCCGCTTCTGATCCTGCCCGCCATGACAGTACCAGCTTCGACATAGTTCACTGCCGAGAGGAGACGTGGACCGTTCTTCTGAAGTGCGGCCATACAGGCAGGCGCTTCCGCCTCATCAAACATGATCGCGATGATGGAGGATGAATCCACGACAATCATCGAGAAAAGCCGAGTTCCTCGGGCGTGTCTCCGACCGCTTCATCCCACTCCCGCTTGGTAACCGGACGACGATCATAGCGGTCAGTGCGTTCGCGTACGAAAGCCTTCATGCGTGCGACGTAATCGCTATTAGCCGCCTGCTCGGCGCGCAGGCGCTCCAGCCGCTCCCGCATGGCTTTGGTGATGGCCTCGGTCATGGTCTCACCGGTAAGGCGGGATAACTCACGCGCCAGCCTATCGGCTTCCTCCGTCTTGATGCTCAGACTCATGGCGCATCCCTTTCTAGATTAGGTTTCTAGATACCATATCGATAATCTGAGTCCAAATTCAACCTTCGCTCCCCGCCTGGCGGGCTTTCTCGACCAGCGCCTGGGCGACTTCCGGATCAAGGCCCGGAGATTGACATTCAGGCGGGCCTATATCACGGAATGAGTGTTGAGAGTCTGAGTATAGTTGCGTACCGGCGCAAGTCGTGACCAGCTTCGGTCGGCTCGGTATCATGTTCGGTCCTGACCTCTACGGCATGACGCCAAATCTCATCACCACTGCCAAGAGTCTGATTTCGGCTTACGCCCCGCTTTCCGGCACGATTGTTTCCGACAAATTCCGGCAGGTTCTGGTGCAGGGTTCCGACCAGCTTGGCCCGATCGGTCACGGCTGGGCCCCGGTCTGGCGGACATCAATTTCGCGCGAACTTCAAATGATCTGCAGCCGCTTTGTCCATATGGTTGAGGTCTGAGGAGATGGTGGCGAAGGTATAGCCCTCGGCAAGCCGTCTCGCCGCAAGATCGCCGGCGCTTGTATGGATGCCTGCGGCGATATCGGCCTTCGCGGCAACCTCCGCAATCCGGGTGAGTACGTCTTCGAATTCGGCAGCCTTCTCGGAATCGCCGATCGTTCGGCCGCCAAGCGCCAGCATCAGGTCGGCCGGGCCAACATAGATGCCGTCCACACCGTCCACGGAGCAGATTTCCTCAAGGTTTTTAAGGCCCTCTTCGGTCTCTATCATGACGATGCAGGCAACCTCATCGTTCATTCTGTCCGTTTCCGGTCCCGAGCGAAGGCCCGCACGCATAGGCCCGTAGGAACGCAGACCCGAGGGTGGAAAACGGCAGGCCCGGACGGCGGCGCGCGCCTCATCGGCGGTATCGATCAAGGGCACGATGACACCCCGCGCGCCAGCATCGAGAGCCTGGCCGATCAAGGCCACGTTGTTTGCCGCCACACGAACCAGCCCGGCGCAATCGTTCTTGCCGAGTGCGGCACCGGCGTCGATGGCGATCAGCCCATTGAGAACTGCCTGGTAATCCAGAAAACCATGCTGCGCATCGAAACAGACATAGTCATAGCCATGACGCGCAATCCGCTCCTGCACCGCCGGCACGGGGAGCTGCGTCCAATAACCGACGATCCGCTCGCGGTTTCTGAGCCTTGCCGCGAAACTCATGCCGCGGCCCTGTGCTGCCGGTTGGCGGCAAGGCGTGCCGCGTAGTCGAGCGCGGCCAGCATGTTCACATGATTGGCTTTGCCGGTGCCCGCAATATCAAAGGCCGTCCCATGATCGACCGAGGTCCGGTCGATCGGAAGGCCGAGCGAAACGTTGACGGCGCTGTCGAAGGCAACGAGCTTGATCGGAATATGGCCTTGATCGTGATATTGCGCGATCACGAGGTCGAAAGCGCCTTGATAGGCGCGGTGGTAGACCGTATCCGCCGAGATCGGCCCCACCACATTGATGCCTTCCGCAATTGCCGCCTCAACTCCGGGACGAATGGAATCATCGTCCTCGGTCCCGAACAGGCCGCTCTCGCCACAATGGGGATTTATGCCGGCGACGGCAATTCGTGGATTGTCGTAGCCCATCCGCTTCAGGTGCTCATGTCCGGTGCGGATGGTCGCGAGAATTCGTTCCGGCTTTGCCCGCTCGATCGCGGTGCGGAGCGACACATGGGTGGAGACATGGATGACCTTCAGGCGCTCGGACGCAAGCAGCATCCAAGAGGACTTGGAGCCGGTCAGCGCCGCTAGCATGCCCGTATGGCCATCATAGTGATGGCCCGCCGCATTGAGCGCTTCTTTGTTGATAGGGGCGGTGACGATGCCGGCAGCCTCCCCTGCCTCGGCCATTCGGACCGCCGCTTCGATATAGCGGAAGCTTGCCTCGCCACATCGAGGGGAAAGAACTCCGAATTCACCCGGAAGCCCCTCCACCGAAACGTGGCGCAGCGCGAGACTGCCGGAAGCGCCGACAGTACCATATCGATGGAAAGCAAGATCCACGCCGCAGACCTTGGCCGCACGCTCCACGGTGTCGGCATCGCCTATGACGACAAAGCCACCCCGTTTGTCTACTGGAATATCGGCGATTGCCTTGACGATGACTTCGGCACCCACGCCCGAAGGATCTCCCATCGTGATGGCGATCGGCGCGCGTGACGTATCCTGGGTCATGACATTCCTCCTATTATCCTTCTTATTGGCAGCAGTTTTCTTAACTTGTCAACTTTTCAACGGTCGAAAAATTCGAACCAGCGATTAAAAATACCTCCTGAATTAAAAGGCTTTCTCAATCGACGATTTCTCTCTAGGATTGAACCGAAGGCATTTTCTGTTTACATGTTTACCTGCATGGAGGAACCGGAAGCTTGCTCGCGCTCATCGTTGCAGACGATCTGACAGGAGCCTTGGATTCCGCGGTAATGTTCGCGGCCCGCGGCATGCGCTGCTGCGTCCTTCGGCATCCGGAAGCCCTAGTCTCGGCCGACTTGTCCGATATCGATGTCTGCGCAGTCAGCACCGGCTCGCGGGAAGGTGGCCGAAACCAGGCGCGGGATGCGATCGCCGCCGTTCTTGCCGCGCTCGAACCTCCCTTTCCGGATTACATCTTCAAGAAGGTGGATTCCCGCCTGAAGGGTCACGTCGGGCTGGAAGCCCGCCTGCTGGCCGAGGGCACAGGCCGGACCTGCCTTCTCGTCTCGCCGGCCATTCCGGAGATGGGGCGGTTTGTTACCGATGGATATCTTACGGGAACCGGCGTCATTGGGCCAATCTCCGTGGCCTCCCGTGTTGCCGAAACGGAAATGCCCCTCGCCATCCCCGAGGCAAAGAGCGATACGGATCTCGTTCATTGCGTTGGCCTCGCGCGCTCCGAGACGACACTGTTTGTCGGGGCGCGCGGACTTGCCGCGGCATTGGCCCGGCACCTGAAACCGCATGGCAAGGCACCTTCGGAAATCCGGCTTCCGCGTCCGGCACTGTTTGTTATCGGCTCGCGGGACCCCATCACAGAGGCGCAGGTCGAAAGGCTTTGCTCAAAGCTGGACGTGGGCTTCCTGATCGCCGAGAATGGACGGGTGCCGGCGGGAGCCGAGCCCGGATCGGACCTGACGATCGCGAAGATGACCTCCGGAAATGCCGCTGTTGCGGCCGAGCTCGCGGGCGGCTTGTTCGCCGATGGAATTTCCGCTCTCATCGAGACGACGCAACCTGCAACCCTGCTCGCCTGTGGCGGAGAAACCGCCAACGCGCTTCTGGAGCGCCTCGGCGTCGAGCGGCTCGATGTTCTTGACGAGATTCTTCCCGGCGTTCCCCTTGCGAGCGCCGTCCTCCGTGGCAAAACCACGAGAATTATTACAAAATCCGGCGGGTTCGGAGATGCCGATACCCTTCTCCGATTGGCATCTTCCGTAGAATCGTTGGAAGATATTTCCACGGCAGCTGAAAGCGAACCATGACGACCACTTCGCAAGAACGTGCAGCGAAACCGGAGCGGGCTAAACAACGCTCGTCGCTCGGTGATCGCATCTACCATCTCCTTTACAGCCGGATCGTCAATGGCGAGTATCCGGCCAACCAGAAGCTGCCGCCAGAACTCGCGCTTGCCGAGGAATTCGGCGTTTCGAGGCCTGTTTTGCGCAACGCTTTAGAGCGCTTGCGCGAGGAAGGCCTGCTTTATTCGCGACAGGGGGCCGGCAGCTACGTGCGCAAGCCCCAGCAGGCGGCACTCGGCTTTGCCCGGGTGGAAACGATCGCCGATATTCAGCGCTGTTACGAATTCCGGATCACCATCGAGACCGACGCCGCCTATCATGCAGCACTTCGCCACAACCGGACAGCGCTGCGGAAAATCAAGGAGGCGCTCGATCTCTTGGATGCGGCGACCGGCTCGTTCAAGCATCGCGAGGATGCGGATTATGCCTTCCACATGGCGGTCATCCACGCATCGAACAATCACTTCTACGAAACCTCGCTACGGGCTCTTCGCGAACACATCCAGGTCGGCATGAAGATGCATGGACAGTCGCTGATGTCCGATGGTCCACGCGGGCTTGAACAGGCTTATGCCGAACACAGCGCGATCTATGAAGCAATCCGGGCACGCGATGCCGGCGGCGCTGAAAAGGCAATGCTTCAGCACATACGTAATTCCCGCGACCGACTTTTCGGCGGCAGCATGATCAATCTCGCGATGGACAATGATGCAGAGGAAACCGGACAGGCTGAGGCCTGATCGGCTTGCTGTAGGGGCGGATGCAGCTCACGAGGAGCCGATATTTCAAACCGGGTGATATAGTGGCAACGACAGCGCTCACGCCGCCGTACCGGCGAATAATTCATATTTCCGCAGGATCTCAGCGATCTTCCGGTCCTGTTCCGGATCTGGCAAAAGCGCGGGCTGGCGGCTGGCGCCGACGGAATGATCCATCAGATAGAGCGCGCGTTTAACCAGCGCCGGCGGATAGCCGAGGCCGTAGAGATCCTTCCGAAAGCCGGCAAAAATCTCCTGCTGCCGCTGCGCTTCGGCAACATCGCCTGCGTTGAAAGCCCGGCTGATACTGGCGAGGACTTCAGGCATGACGTTGCCAAGACCGGAAATGCAACCCTTGGCGCCCTGCTCAAAGGACCAGAGCACCAGGTGATCCGGGCCGGAATAGACATCGAACCCCTCCACATCCCGGCCTATGGCCATATAGGCCTCCAGGGTCTCCTGCGCGCCGCCCGAATCCTTGATACCGGCGATATTGCCATGTCCGGCAAGCTTTCGCGCGGTCTCCGGCTCGATATGGTTCTGGGTTCGCGCCGGAATGTCGTAGAGATAGACCGGGGTCGCGACCGCATCAGCGACCGAGGAGAAATGCCGGATCAGGCCATCCTGCGTGCAGGCGATAAAGAACGGCGTGATGACGGCAATTCCGTCCACGCCCATGCGGTCAAACTCCTTTGCGAGCAGCTTGGTTTCGAAAGTCGCGGGCATCCCGGCATTGACGATGACCTTGGCACGACCGGCAACCTCGTCCACCACCTCCTCCGTCAACCTGACCTTCTCCTCGAAAGTTAGGGCAGAGAAATCTCCATTGGTGCCCGCGCACATGATGTTGTTGCCGGCGGCAACCTGCCGGCGGACCTGGGTGCGCGTCGCTTCGAAGTTGACCGTTTCATCGTCGTTGAAGCAGGTGACGAGCGCAACGAAGGTTTCGCTATGAGCCATAGGATCTCCCAGGTTTATCAAATCGCAGTCGCCGATTGCGGAAGAGTTTTTCCATTTCGGCCAATTGAAAAAAGGCCGGACCGCCAATCCGGCCGGCTGCCTAAGGGACCTTCGCGCCTTCTGGTAAAGTTGTCAACATTGTAAGCGCAGAAATTACCAGCTACGGAGCTCCCAAGACAGCTTTACCAGCGACAAAACCCCTGGAGAACCACCTGGAATTATCCACCATCATGTTGATTTATTGATATTTTTAATGGACCTCCCCAACCACACAATCTGCGATGTGGCGCCGCTCGAAGCAGATTGCGCAAGGCTCTTCAATACTAATTGACAAATCTTTTCATTTCACCCAGGCTTGGAGCAAATGAGAAATCTCGGGAGATTGCCGGCAGCCGCTGCAAACGCAATCGACAGTGATTACGCGATATCAGGGATGCGAGGACATAATGACGGCAATCAGTCGACCGCTCGAAATGCTGCGACCTGCGATGGTGCGCTTCGGAGAAGGGACAATCGCGACATTGGCCTCATGGCTGGCGGAGAAGAAAATTTCCCGGCCCTTTATCGTGTCGGATACGTTCAATGCCACCCGGACGGATCTTTTGGGGATTTCAGGCGCCACGACATTCGGAAAGGCCATGCCCGAACCCGACCTGCCGAATCTCATGGAAGCGGTTGCGGCAGCGCAGGCGTGCGCTCCCGATGCGGTGATCGGCTTCGGCGGCGGCAGCGCCATGGATTTGGCCAAGCTGGTGGCCGTGCTGTGCGGGTCTGGAAAATCGCTGCACGATATTTCCGGATTAAACCGCGCGAGCCCTCGCCGGATGGCGCTCATCCAGATCCCCACCACCGCGGGCACCGGCAGCGAGGTGGGTACCCGCGCGCTCATCACCGATCCGGCGACCATGAACAAGGTTGCCACCGAAAGCCCGCAGATGTTGGCGGATCTCGCGATCATCGATCCGGTTCTCACGATGACCGTACCGCCCATGATAACGGCCGCGACCGGGATCGATGCCATGGCCCACTGCGTGGAGGCCTTCACCAGCAAGCGTTCCCACCCGCTCATCGATGCCTATGCTCTCGAAGGCATCCGGCTCGTGGGCAGGTACTTGCCCCGCGCCGTCAGAAACGGCAGCGATATCGAGGCCCGGGCTGGGCTTTCGCTTGCGGCCTTCTACGGCGGTGTCTGCCTTGGCCCGGTCAACACGACGGCGGGGCACGCCATTTCCTATCCGCTTGGAACCCGGCACAAGATCGCGCATGGGGTCGCCAACGCATTGATCTTCCCGCATGTTCTCGCGGCCAATCATGAGGCCGTGCCGGAGAAGACGGCACTGGTCTGTCAGGCACTGGGCTTCGAGGCGAATACCGCGCATGATGTCCTCGAAGGCGCCCAGGCCTTCTGCAAGGGGTTCGGCCTCAACATGGCGCTGTCTTCCCACGGCGTGCCTGAAAGCGATCTGGAGACGATGGCGAAAGAAGCTCACGCCATCCGCCGCCTTCTGGACTTCAACCCGCGTGAGCTCGCTGTCAGCGATATCCTGGCGATCTACAGGACGGCCTATCGCGCCTGAAGAGCAAGCCTCATGTGAAACGGCGCCCCACAGGCGCCGTTTCTGCTGGAAAGCCATTATCCTCAGGCGATAATTGCCTCACGCTCCAGGCGGCGACGCTGCTGCACCTCAGGGTCCGGATCGAGACCTGCAGCCAGAAGCCGCCTCGTATAATCCTGCCGAGGGCTTTCGAAGATTTGGCGGGCCGTACCGCGCTCCACGACCTTGCCCGACTTCATCACCATGACATGATCGGCGAAATCCCGGACGACCGGCAGATCATGCGCGATGAAGATGAAGGCGATCTTCAATTCGCGGCGTAGCTTGTCGAGAAGCGCGATCACTTGCGCCTGGATCGAGACGTCGAGGGCCGATACCGCTTCGTCGCAGATGATGAGCTGGGGCTCGAGCGCCAGCGCACGGGCGATTGCGATACGCTGGCGCTGGCCACCGGAGAACTGGTGAGGATAGCGGCGGGCATGCTCGGGCAGGAGGCCCACCTGCGCCAGCAATTCGTCGACACGCTCGCGCCATCGGGCCTTGGGAAGGATTTCGGGATGAATGACCCAGGCCTCCGAGATCAGCTCGTAAACGGACATGCGCGGATTGAGCGATTGGGTCGGATCCTGAAAGACCATCTGGATCTGCCGACGCAGGCCGAAGAGCTCCTTGCGCGACATGGACAGGAGATCGCGGCCCTTCCAGAGCGCCTGGCCGCTATCGGCCTCCTCCAGCCGAAGCAGGCACCGGGCCAGCGTCGATTTGCCCGAGCCACTCTCGCCGACCACCGCCATGGTTTCTCCCGGCTGGAGGTCGAAAGATACTCCATCCAAAGCCTTGAAGGCGCCGTAGGCCTTTTCCATGCCGGACACTCTCAGCAGCGCCTCACCGCGGCCTTGAGGTTCGTGCATCGCGCCACGGCCGGGCGCAGCGGATATCAGCTTCTTCGTGTAGGGATGCTGCGGGTTGTGATAGACCTCGCTCGGCGTTCCCGTCTCGACGATCTCACCGCCATTCATCACCACGACGCGATCGGCGACCTCCGCGACCACCCCCAGATCGTGGGTGATGAGGAGCAGGCCCATGCCGGTTTCCTTCTGAAGTTCATCGAGCAGCGAGAGGACTTCGGCCTGAACGGTCACGTCGAGGGCGGTGGTCGGCTCGTCGGCGATCACGATGTCCGGCTTCATGGCAAGCGCCATCGCGATCATGACGCGCTGGCGCTGACCTCCGGAAAACTGATGCGGGTATTTCTTCATTGACGCTTCCGGCGAGGGAAGGCCGACACGCTTCAACAATTCCAGCGCCCGGCGTTCGGCCTCGTCCCTTCCGGCGCCATGTACGAGCATGGTTTCGACAAGCTGCCAACCGACGGTATAGACGGGGTTCAGATGGCCTAGCGGATCCTGGAAGATCATGGCTATGCGTTTGCCGTTGATCATCCGGCGCTTGCCGATCGGCATCGTCAGCAGGTCCCTGCCCTCGAAGAGGATCTGCCCGTTGGTTATCTCGCCGGGCGGCATGTCGATCAGGTTCATGATGGCGGAAGCGGAGACCGACTTGCCCGACCCGCTTTCACCTAGAATGGCGAGCGTCTCGCCGCGATCAAGATACCAGCTTATGTTGCTTACCGCTTTGACCGTACCGCCGGCGGTATGAAACTGGACCGAAAGGTTACGGACTTCCAAGAGATGCTCAGCCATTGGACTTTCCTCCGATCTCGAGACGCCATCTTTGCGTGGGGTCAAGCGCGATGCGCATCCAGTTGGAGAGAAGGTTGAGCGACATGGTCGTGAGAATGATCGCGAGGCCTGGCCAGAAGGCCAGCCACCACGCGGTCGCAAGATATTGCCTGCCCTGACTCACCATCAAGCCCCAGGTGATCTGCGGCGGTTGAATGCCGATGCCGAGAAAGGAAAGCGAACTCTCCGCGAGCATGACGAAGGCGAAATCGAGCGTGGCGATCGTCACCAGCGTCGGGATCACCATCGGCAGGATGTGCCGGAAGACGATGCGCGCCGGCGAAGCGCCCATGACTTCGGCCGCTTCTACGAACATGCGCTGGCGGATCTCCATGACCTCCGCCCTGGTGGTGCGCAGATAGACAGGGATACGCGTGATCGCCAGCACGATGACGAGGTTTCCCACCGAAGGCGCCAGGATATAGAGCACGACGACGGCAAGCAGCAGCGAGGGGAAGGACATGATCACGTCCGCCAGGCGCAGAATGACATTGCCGACCCGACTGGAGGCATAACCCGCCACCAGGCCGAGCAGCGCGCCGATGATTGAGGAGCAGAGCACCGCACCTGCCGCGATCAGCATCGTGTTCTGCGCGGCCACCACGACGCGCGGAAGTAGCGGCCGGCCGAGGGAATCCGATCCGAGCACATAGAACCAGCCATTCGCAATGCTGAAGGGCGGGGCGTTGCGGCCGCGCAGGTTCTGGCTCAGCGCGGCATCCCCCATCAGCATGGGGCCGCACACCGCGCAGAAAATGACGACCAACAGGAAAATGGTCGCGGCAAGGGCGAACTTGTCTCGCCAAAGCATGCCGAGCACACCCCTGATCCGGCCTTTCTGCTGGACTTCGGCTTGCGTTGAGGTTCCCGGCAGAGTCTGGGTCATGGTCATGGCCTTAGGTCCGGACGCGCGGATCGAGGATCGCGTAGGCGATGTCGATCAGGAGATTCATGACGAAGATTGCAAGCGCGGTCACCATGATCGCGGCGAGCACGACGTTGAAATCCCGCTGCAGGATGGAATCGATCATCAGCTTGCCGACACCCGGAAAACCGAAAATCGTCTCGATGATCACCGCCCCGTTGAGCATGGCGGCTGCCTGGTCCCCGATCACCGTGATTACCGGCAGCATGGCGTTGCGCAGCGTATGAACGAAGATGATCGACGTATTGCCCACGCCCTTTGCCCGCGCGGTCTTCACATAGAGCGATCCGAAGGACTGGATCATCGACCCGCGGACGATCTGCAAGATGAGCCCGAAGGGACGAATGAACAGGACGGCTACCGGCAGTATCCAATGCCACACGGTTCCTGTGCCAGAGGTCGGTAGCCAGGCGAAATTGACGGCGAAAACGACGATGGCGACGATCGCCACCCAGAAGTCCGGAGCGGACGCCCCGATCAGAGAGACCACGGATGCGAAGCGGTCAAATATGCCGCCAGGCCGGAAAGCGGCAAGTGACCCGATCACGATCGCGGCGATGGAGACGAGCGCAATGGTGATGGCGGCGAGCTGGAAGGTCCAGGCAAAGCCTTCGAAAACAACATCTATCGCCGGGCGGGCCTGGCGTAGAGACTGACCGAAATCGAGATGGAGGAGATCCCAGACATAGCGGCCGAATTGCACGATCAGCGGATCGTTCAGACCGTGCAGGCGCCGGAAATTGTCGAGCATTTCCTGCGTCGCCTCTCTCGGCAGGAATAGGGCCGCGGGATCGCCCGTCAGTCGCGACAGGAAGAACACCATTACGACCAATGCGGCGAGCGAAAAGAAGCTCGAGAGAACCCGGCCGAGAATGAGTTTTCGCATTGCCTTCTCCTCATGCAGAAGGAAGGCGCAGCGGACCGCCGCGCCTTCCGTTTACGCTTATTTGAAGCCGACCTGGGACAGCTGCAGCTGGCTGTTGGTCGCGATCGTCGGCTTGAAGGCCACGCGCGGGTTGACGCGGGCGAAGCTGACCTGATTGAAGAGCAGCACGTCCGCGACCACATCGTTGTTGAGATAGGCGAACAACTCGGACCACTTTTTGGCGCGGTCTTCGCCGGTCGCAGCCGTCGCCTCCTCGATCATCTGGTCGACCTTCGGATCGGAGAAGCCCGACTGCGGCCCGTTGCTGTGATACTTGAAGAACATCGAGAAGACCGGGTCGCCGCGGGCATTGTCGTGCTGCGCGGCAACGAGCTGCGCGGTGCGGTCTTCGGCGAAGGGCTTGCCGTAGATGTCTTCGAACTCGGCCACCTCATACATCTGCAGATCGACATTGAGGCCGACATCGGTGAGCATGCTCTGGATTGCTTCCATCACTTCGAGCACATTCGGGAAGAGATTGCTGCGGCCGATCAGCGTGATCTTGGAATCGACGGCGATACCATCGGCCTTCGCCTCGGCTACCAGCGCCTTGGCCTTCTCAGGATCGAAGGGCCAGGGTTTGATGTCCTTGTTGAAGCCCAGCGTCGTTGGCGGCACCATGGCGGTGGCGAGCGTGGTCTCGGCCGGGACCAGCGTGCCGACGAAGGCCTGCCGGTCGATCGCCAGGTTCAGGGCTTCGCGGATGCGCTTGTCCTGAAGGGGCGGCTTGCCCTGATCGATGCGCATGTAGAAGACTTCCGAATTGGGATAGGCCTGATCGGTCTCCGCATTGGTGGCGTCGGTTACCGAAATGCTCGGCGCGATGTCGGCCTCACCCGTCTGCACCATGGCTGCCGCGACAGCCGGATCGGTGCGGAAGACGTAGGTGGCTTTCTCCACCTGGGGCGCATCACCCCAATAATCGCCGCGACGCTCGAGCACAATGTTCTGGCCGACATTCCACGCGGTCATCTTGTAGGGGCCGGTGCCGATCGGGTCACGGACGAATTCCACCGGCGTGTCGGATGGTACGATCGTCACGATCGACATCAAAAGGGGAAGGATCGCCTGTTTCGGCTCGGCGGTGATATCGATCGTGGAAGGATCGACCACGGTCGCGGTGATCTTGGTCGAGCCGAAATAGCGAGGTGTCTCGCAGCTCAGATCCTTGCTCATGGCGCGGTCGATCGAATGCTTTACATCCTCCGCGTCGAAATCCGAGCCATTGGAGAACTTGACGTTCTTGCGCAGATGGAAGCGCCAGGTGTTGTCGTTCTGCTGATCCCAGCTTTCCGCCAGCCGCGGCATCAGCCCCTTGTCGCCGACGACATCGAATTCCGTCAGGGTTTCATTGATGTTCTGCAGCAGCACGCGCCCGATATTCGAGCGGGTGGACATGCACGGCTCCATGAGGTCGACGCCCTCGCCGAGAACGATGGTGACGTCCCTGGAGGCGTTTTGCGCCGATGCCGGCATGGCTAGGTGAACGGCACTCAGGAGAGCGGCGCCCAATAACATGAGACTGCGTTTCATAGTGATCCTCCCTGATCACGGCGGGTTAACACCAAAGCTTTCGCCGGAAAACCTGTCGATCAGGCCACCGGCAAGATATGCGCGTCATCGTCGATCATCGCCACTGCGGCGAGCGCGATTATTCTTATGGACGATGGCTTCCTCCGCGGCTGCCGCGGCTTGACACCCTGTAAAGATGTGGACTGCCGTCACCCGGTGCTCTTGCGAGAAATTTGTGCCGGCAGGCCGGTTTGCCGCTGAACCTCCATTTTCCAATGCGCCAAGATTGACGTTTTTCTTGCCAACATGTCAACTGGTAACATGAAATCGTCATTCATCAAGCACTACCCGGTGACAGATTTTGGATTTTCATCCATGTTTTCCAATAGATTAAAAGTAGTAGGCGTCGACATAGACATGAAATTCCAACTTGACAACATTTTGGATAATGCAGATGTTCCCCATCATAGCGTCCGATTTGAGGAGGAGAGAACGATGTCCCCGGAGGAAATCGAGGGTCGGATGAACGGGGTGATTACCGATCTTGGCGGCGGGCGCTCTGAGGCTTTCCTTCCCTCCCCGGCAATTCAAAATCATGCCGCCTTCCTGGCATGGCTGCCGGACGGCAGCCTCGGCTGTGCATGGTTCGGGGGAACGCTCGAGGGCAAATCCGATATTTCGATCCACGTCACTCGGCTGATCCCCGGCAGCGACCGCTGGACTGCTCCATCGCAAGTGACGGATGATCCCGCGCGCTCGGAGCAGAACCCGGTGCTCTGGGTGGATGATGATGGCGGGCTCGTCCTCTTCCATACCTCGCAGGTTTCGGGAAACCAGGAGGGGAGCGAGGTCAAGTCTCGCCCGCTGCGTCTTGCCAGCGAAAGCGTGACATCCGGCAGCTCGAAAACTCTGCCACTGCCGCGCGGCACCTTCATTCGCGCGCCGATCGCACGCCGAGGCGACGGCGCGCTTCTCCTGCCGCTCTTCCTGTGCAAGGCGAAGCACGGAGCCAAGTGGAACGGCAGCCACGACACGGCGGCCTTGGCGATCAGCGACGACAAGGGCATCACCTGGCGCGTCGTTCACGTGCCGCAGTCCCTCGGCTGCGTGCACATGACAATCGTGCCCCTTGGTGGCTCGAAAATGGCAGCCTTCTTCCGCCGGCGGCAAGCCGATTTCGTCTATCGAACAACGAGCGAGGATGGCGGCGAAACCTGGAGCGTGCCGGAAGCGACGGATGTTCCCAACAACAATTCCTCCATCAATGCCATTCGCCTGCGGGATGGTCGGATTGCGCTCCTCTGCAACCCAATCTCCACCGCCTATTCCAAAGACCGGCGCGCATCCCTTTATGACGAACTCGGTGAGGAGGACGACCGGCCCGATTCTGACGGCGGGATCGAGCCCATCTGGGGCGTGCCGCGCGCACCGCTGACGCTCTGCTTCTCATCGGACGACGGAAGAACTTTTCCCGTCCGCAAGCTGGTGGAAGAGGGCCCCGGCACGTGCCTTTCGAACAACTCGGTGGACGGCCAGAATAAGGAGCTTTCCTATCCGGTGCTTCTGGAGGATCAGGACGGCACGTTGCACCTTGCCTTCACCTTCCATCGCCGAGCCATCAAATATGTCCGGCTGGCGCCCGACTGGCTGAAGGCCTGATGGAGCGGCCGCTCATTCCTTGACTGCCAACGGGCGAGATGGACAGAGCGGCAGCTTTATCTTCACAGTCGGCGCGTCTGCCCCATCATTCGGTATCGTCCGGAACGGCCATGCCCGGTCCCCTGATGATCTCGCGCTTGCCGACATGGTTGGCCGGACCGACCAGGCCTTCCTGCTCCATCCGCTCGACCAGGGAGGCGGCTTTGTTATAGCCGATCGACAAGCGACGCTGGATATAGGAGGTGGAGCATTTGCGATCCTTCATGACGATCTTGACCGCCCGCTCGTAAAGCTCGTCGCCATCCTCGCCGGCAATCGCGCCCTTGTCGAAGACGGCCTCTTGAACCGCGCCCTCCTCGTCGCCCTCGCCTTCGTCCTCGGTCACCGTACCGAGATAGTCGGGTTGTCCTTGCGTCTTGAGATGGCGGACGACCTGTTCCACTTCCGCATCGGAGACGAAGGGTCCGTGGACGCGGGAAATCCGTCCGCCGCCGGCCATGTGCAGCATGTCGCCCTGGCCAAGGAGATGTTCCGCGCCCTGTTCGCCGAGAATGGTGCGGCTGTCGATCTTGGAGGTCACCTGGAAGGAAATGCGGGTGGGGAAGTTCGCCTTGATGGTGCCGGTGATGACATCGACCGACGGACGCTGGGTCGCCATGATGAGATGGATGCCGGCGGCGCGCGCCATCTGCGCCAGCCGCTGGATCGCGCCTTCGATATCCTTGCCGGCCACCATCATGAGATCGGCCATTTCGTCGACGATCACCACGATATAGGGCATCGGCGAAAGATCGAGTTCCTGCTCCTCGTAGACGATTTCACCTGTTGTGCGGTCGAAGCCCGACTGGACGCTAACGGTGATGACCTCGCCCTTTTCCCGCGCCTGCGCCGCTCGTTGATTGTAACCGTCGATATTGCGGACGCCGAGGCGGGACATCTTGCGATAGCGGTCCTCCATCTCGCGTACGGCCCATTTCAGCGCCAACACGGCTTTTCTCGGATCGGTGACGACGGGCGTCAAAAGATGCGGAATGCCGTCATAGACGGAAAGCTCGAGCATTTTGGGATCAATCATGATCAGCCGGCATTCTTCCGGGCGCAACCGGTAAAGGAGCGACAGGATCATGGTGTTGATCGCAACCGACTTGCCCGAACCGGTCGTGCCCGCGACGAGCAGATGTGGCATTTTGGCAAGTTCGGCGATCACCGGCTCGCCGCCGATCGTCTTGCCAAGGCAGAGCGCGAGGCGATGCTTCGTCTCCCAATAGTCCTCGCATTCGATGAGTTCGCGGAAATAGACCGTCTCACGAGTTGCGTTCGGGAGCTCAATGCCGATGACGTTACGGCCTGGTACCACGGCAACACGCGCCGAGAGCGCCGACATCGAACGGGCGATGTCGTCTGCCAGGCCGATGACCCGGGAGGATTTTACTCCCGGAGCCGGTTCGAACTCGTAGAGGGTGACGACGGGACCGGGGCGGACGTCTATGATTTCGCCACGGACGCCGAAATCCTCCAATATGCTTTCGAGGAGACCGGCGCTCTGTTGCAGCGCATCTGGCTGCATGGCCTGGCCGCGGTCTCCCACCGGCTGCTGAAGCAGGGAAATCGGCGGGAATTCATATTCCGCGACCACGGGAACCCGAGGCCGGGGTCGCGGCAGTTCCGTCGCCGTAGTGGTCTCCAGGGTGGGGCAAACGGTTTGCATGGCCGGCGCCGGCTCACGCACAGCAGACAGGACTGCCGGCGCCGATGGCTGGACAGGTGCAGGCCGGAATGAAGGCATCGGCTGGATGCTTCTGGATCTTGTCGCCACCGCGGTGGGCCGAGCGCTTTGCGCGACTTCGCGATAAAGGGCCGTCACCGAGTTGACGGAGGAATCGAGCAGGCGTCGAGGCGCCTCATGTGCCGGGGCGGGGGCTTTCTCGACAGCAGCAGTCGCCTCCTCGACCTCGATATCGAAGGGCATGACCTCCCAGAAGGCATGGTCCGAGATTGCCAATTCCGGACGTGTCATTACAGCCGGCTCAACCTGATCGATGGTGATGGCTTCGCTGGCCAATTCGCTGCTCTCCTCTACGATCTCTACCCGCTCCTCGACTACCGCTTGCCGCATGACGGAGGCAATTTGTTCCAGCTCGGCAATCACGCCGGCGGGAGGCTGTTCATTGGCTGCGTACCGGCCAGACGCGGAGGTCAGATAAACGTCCGACGACATCTCGATGAAGCGTTGTTCTGCGGGGGCTTCAACCTGCTCGCCACCATGTTTTGCGCGAGTCAGCGCGCTTTCTGGCGTGCGGGTGAATCTTACGTTTGGCGCAAGCGTAAAGGCGGACTGCCAAGGCGCCTCCTCGATGCTCACCTGATTGGGATCGACCGACGGCGGGCGTGGGAAATACACCTCCGGCGCCGTCTCCTCTTCACCATCGTCAGGCTGAGACGAACCAGAACTCTTTTGAAAATTGCTACGGGAGAACTGCATGGGGGACCGACGAAATACGAGACAGGTGGGTGCATCAATGAGGTAAAAAATAAAGGTTAACGGCACCTTTCCAGACGCACGCAAATCGGCCGTCGGCAGCCTGAGTTGAGTGAGAAAACTGCTTAAGCACGATGCTTACCTCATTTCATGAATGCTTCTCTCCCGGTGACCTGAAGCAACCCCCGGCATTGCGCCGCGCCGCCGATGGCTGTCTATGCCATGATGCTGGGAACCGTATCTGAACCGATGCAATTCTATCCCGCAACGATACCGTCGGCTCTAGTCGAGTGAAGAGGCTGTCGGAGCGAGAAAACCGCACCGCTCGAATCCGGTGAACGGCCGGCTGCCGGCGATGACGGCCGAACGACCTGCAATTCCGCTTCCGTGGAAAATTGTTCCCCAGCGGCCCCAATAGCACGCATCAAACTTTTCCAACTGAACGCGAAGTTCAGAACGGCCTATCATCCAAATCTCTACTAAATCGATAGTGTTTATGGCTAATACTCCAATCAAGGGACGGGGATATGGCTGAAATCAGTTCGCCTCTGCAGGATTTTTCCGCCGATAGCCGCTCCGGCTTCGCAATCAGGAAAGCGACATTGTATTCGGTGCTGTCCTGGTTGGCGCCGCTTCTGCTTCTGTGCCTTTGGGAAGCCGCATCACAGCTTGGGTTGATCGCATCGCAGGTGATGCCTGCTCCAAGCCGGGTTGCCGAAACCGGCTGGCAGCTTGCGATAACAGGAGAACTGTTCGTTCACCTCGGGGCGTCGTTGCTGCGGGCCACAGCGGGTTTCGCGATTGGCGGCAGCATCGGGTTCGCGTTGGGCGTCGCGGTTGGGTTTTCGCCGCTCGCGCATGCCCTTCTCGACCGTTCAATCCAGATGATCCGTGCCATACCCTTTCTGGCGATGCTCCCCCTGGTCATCGTCTGGTTCGGCGTCGATGAAGGCGGCAAGATTTTTCTCGTGTCGCTCGCCGTTCTCTTCCCGATCTACATCAACACGGTTCTGGGCGTACGACAGATCGATCCGAAACTGATGGAACTGGCGAAAGTCACCGGTATGAACTGGCCGGCGATTGTCAGACGGATCATTCTTCCGGGCGCCATGCCCTCCATTTTGACCGGTGTCCGTTATGCGCTGGCGCATGCCTGGCTAGCCCTGGTGATTGCCGAAACGCTGGCGACCACCAAGGGAATTGGCTTCCTGGCAATGGACGCGCGTGAGTTCCTACAAACCGACGTGATCCTTCTGACGATCATCATCTACTCGGTCATCGGCGTCGGTGCGGATGCGCTCGCGCGCCTGCTCGAAACCAGGTTGCTTGGCTGGCATCCGAATTTCGCAAAGGGAGCACGCTGATGAACAAGCTCGTCAACATTGCCAAGTCGATTGCCATCAACGCACCGGCAGAGAGCGATCCGTTTCTCAACGTGCCGCTGGCCGTTTCCGTTTCCGGGTTGGAGCGGCGCTATGGTGAGCGTCTGGTCATCAAGTCCCTGGATATCACAATACGAAAGGGAGAGTTCGTCGCCCTTCTTGGCGAAAGCGGTTGCGGGAAGACCACTCTGTTGCGCGCCCTTGCCGGCCTCGATGCCCCGGATGCGGGGCGCATCGAAGCACCCGGCCGACCGGCGGTGGTTTTCCAAGAGCATCGCCTGCTCCCCTGGGCCTCGGTCTGGGAGAACGTCGCGCTCGGCAACGAAAAGGCGATCGGCAAAGACGGCGCCTCACGCGCGCTTGGGGAAGTCGGGCTTGCCGGGCGGGAAGACGACTGGCCGCGCAATCTGTCCGGCGGACAGGCGCAGCGCGTCGCGCTTGCTCGGGCTTTGGTACGCGATCCGAAACTGCTCCTGCTTGATGAACCGTTTGCCGCGCTCGATGCGCTGACCCGCATCAAGATGCATGTGCTTGTCCGCGAACTGGTCTCCCGGCATCGCCCGGGCGTACTGATCGTGACCCATGATGTGGATGAGGCTGTCGTCCTCGCCGACCGCATTCTTGTCATGCGTTCCGGACAGATCGCTGCCTCCTACCGGCCCGCCGAGCATGCTCCGGGCGAACTGAGGCCGCTGCTCCTCGACGAATTGGGCGTGACAACGCACTGACCCTTCCTTCAACCAAATCCAAACCCAGGATATCTCCATGACCAAATACCAACCGAACCGCCGCGCCCTCTTGCAGGCGGGTGGCCTGCTTTTGGCTGGCGCCGCGGCATCGAAGTTGACACCCGCGCTCGCCGAAGAACCGAAGAAGCTGACGCGCAATACAGATATCGTGCGTCTTGGCTGGGGCCGCGGCGGTATTCCCCTCATTTCCAAGCAGCGCGGCGTCCTCGAGAAAGAGCTTGCGGACAAGGGGATCAAGGTCGAATGGGTCGGTCCCTTCCCGAACCATGCGCCTTCGCTGCAGGCCGTGGTCGGCGGCAGCGCCGACTTCGGCTTCTGGGGATCGACGACGCCCGCGCTTGCCGCCATGCTGGCCGGCTCGCCACTCGTCTTCAATGCCTTCAATGTCTATTCGCCGCGTTCGACGGCGGTGATCGTGAAGAAAACAAGCGGCATCGATACCGTCGCGGATCTGGTCGGAAAGAAGGTCGCCGTCAACAAAGCTGGCCTCGGCGAGTTTCTTGTCGTCGCCGCATTGGAAAAGAACGGCATCGACACCAGCAAGGTCGAATTCGTCTATCTCAATCCTCCGGACGCAGCCCCCGCTTTTGCCCAGGGGAAGGTGGATGCCTGGTCGATGTGGTCGCCCGGAGTCGACATCTCCCGCTTCGAGAACGATGCCAAGGACATCTTCAACGAGGGCACCGATCTCGATTTCCTGATCGACTACAGCTCCCTCGTGTCCACCCGCACGTTCTCGGAGGAGAACTCGGAATTGGTGCGCGCCGTCCTCGACGCCTACTACAAGGAAGGCGAGTGGCAGTCACAGAATGCCGCCGAATCCGAACGGATCGCGCAGGCGGAAGGCAAGTATGCCAATGAGGTGCGCGATTACCTCGCCGGTCTGAAGCGGATCAACAAATTCTACGAGCC
The DNA here is from genome assembly GCF_001005825.1 of Rhizobium sp. LC145. Lineage (GTDB taxonomy): Bacteria > Pseudomonadota > Alphaproteobacteria > Rhizobiales > Rhizobiaceae > Neorhizobium. The sequence goes on along the minus strand of NZ_LBHV01000002.1, from coordinate 219,699 downwards.
GAAAGACGCCGAGTTCATCGCCCAGTTCCAGCGCGCCGCGGATTGGCTCGCCGACCGCAAGATCATCAAGTCGCATCTGAAGGTCGCCGACTATAGCGTCCAGGTATAAGGAAGGAATGTAGATGTCACGGCAACATATCCGTCTCGGCGTGAACGTCCTGGCTTCCGGCCGGCACGATGCTGCCTGGAAGACATTCGAAGACAAGCGTCATCTTTCGACCGACATCGATCATTTCACCGCGATTGCGAAATCGGCAGAACGCGGGTTGATGGACGCGATCTTTCTGGCCGACAATCCGGGCGGCCTGGTCAGCGAAGCCTATACCCGTCCGTGGCGGGCGCTCGATCCGGCGGTTCTCGTCGCCAATCTGGCAGCACATACCGAACATGTCGGGCTCGTCTGCACCACGACGACGCTCTTCGGCCATCCATATACCATCGCCCGACAGATCGCCTCGATCGACCATGTGAGCCGCGGCCGCGCGGCCTGGAACATCATCACCTCCCAAAATCCCCCCGCCCTCGACGCCTATGGAGCGGAAAAAGGCTGGGACCAGGCGGAGCGTTACAAACGCGCCGAGGAATTCGTCCAGATCGTCACCGCCTTCTGGGACAGCCTGCCCGAGGAAGCCTTGGTCGGCGACCCGGATAGCACGGTTTATCTCGACCCGTCGCGGCTGCGCCGGCTGGACTTCAAGGGGACGCATTTCTCCGCTCGGGGCGCTTCTTCCGTACCGGAAACGCCGCAAGGCCGGCCGGTGATTTTCCAAGCTGGCCAATCCTCCGACAGCCGCGCCTTCGGAGCGCGCTATGCCGATGCGCTCTTCACCGGCCAGCGGATCATCGAAGGCGCGCGCGCCTTCTATTCCGAGGTGAAGACACTGGCGAAAAGCTTCGGACGCGACCCCGATCATCTGCTTGTCATGCCTGGACTGTTTCCGGTCCTTGCCTCGACCGAGGAGGAGGCGAAGCGCCACAAGCGCAGCCTGGACGACCGTCTCGATTCCATCGCGCTCCGCGAAGAGCTGGCGCGGCATATGGCCGTCGATGTGTCGCTTCTTTCCGATCTCGATGCGCCAATCCCCTTCGCCGAAAGCGAGGCGAACGAATCCCTGGTGCCGATCGCCTCGCGCTGGCATCGCGCGGAAATGTTAAAGGAAGCACGTCAGAACGGCTGGAACATCCGGGAACTGCTGTTCTCGAACATCACCGGCGGCCATCGCGTCTTCGTCGGCACACCAGAAGGCTTTGCTCAGGACATGCTTCACTGGATCGACACGAAGGGTGCGGACGGCTTCAATCTGAACATCGACGTGCAGCCCACCGGCCTCGACCTGATCGCCGACGAGGTCATCCCGGTCTTGCAGAAGCTCGGCCGTTATCGCAGCGCCTATGAAGGCCGGACTCTTCGCGACAATCTCGGCCTGCCGCGTTTCGATGCCAAGGCGCGGAACGGGCTTGCGGCCGCGGTCTGAGCGTTCAAGGAATTGTACTGAATGTCTGATATCAGCAAATTCGGAGGGGCCTCCCTCCGGCTCGTTTCACCTTACGCATCATCGCTCGGCCTCGCACCCGCGATCGAGCATATCGCAAAGACGGCGGTCGAGCGGGAAGTGGATCGCCGCCTTCCCCACGAAGAGATCGCCGAACTGAAGGCGCTCGGCATTGGATCTCTGCGCCTGCCGAAAGATGCCGGCGGTGCTGGAGCTTCGCTGTCTGAGCTGTTTTCCGTCGCGCGCGATCTGGCCGCAGCCGATTCCAACATCGCGCACGCCTTCCGCAACCATCTCTGGCAAGTCGAAGCAGCCTTGCGCCAGCCGGGGCATCCGTTTCATGCCCATGTGCTGGCGCTTGCCGCCGAGGGCAAGACGGTCGGGTTGAGCTTTGCCGACAGCGATGCCACCGCCGCCGGGGCGCTGTCGTCGAAGGTCCTGTCGCGGATCGAATGGGATGATGCCCTGCAGGCCTATCGCGGCTCCGGGCGGAAGGTCTATGCGACCGGCAATCTCTACAACGACGCCTTCGTCGGCCTTGCCGTCGAAAGCCGCGAGAACGCGGCGGTGCAATATGTTCTCTATCGCGGAGATGGTGTCGACGGAGACGACGACTGGGGCGGCTTCGGCCAGAAGCTGACCGGCTCCGGCACCGCGAAATTCAATGCGGCGACCATTCCGGCCAAGCAGGTCTATCCTCAAGACCCGCCGCCGCGTGAAGGCGCAGCACCCTGGCGCTTCACCTTCCATCAGGTCTATCTCACCAATTGCATTGCCGGCGTGGCGCGACGGATTGCACTGGATGCGGTGGATGTGCTTCGCACGCGCGGCCGCAATTTCTATCACGGCGAGGCAGACCATCCCGCCGACGAACCTGTTCTACAGGCGCATCTTGGGCGGATCAGAGCCTATGCAGCCTCGATCGAGGCGACGATCGACCGGACGATCGCCAGTCTCCAGCATGCATGGGACAGCCATGGAACAGCAGCGGAATACGATGCCGTTCTGGCTGCGTCCTTGTCGGCTGCGGAAGCGAAGGTCGTCATCGACGATCTTGCACCCCAGATTGCCGGCTGGCTGATCGACCTAGGCTCCGGCTCGGTCGTATCGCAAAAGGGGGCGCTCGACAGGCATTGGCGCAATATCAAGGTCATCGCCTCGCATAATCCCCGGCTCTACAAGGAACGTCTGCTCGGCCAGAATCTCCTGAGCGGGCGCCTGCCGCCGACGGGCGCATTCTTCTGATGTGCCATCTCATCTCTTTCGTACCGGAGCGCATGCAATGAACCAAATATTGTCTTCGCCCGCCGCCGCCTCCCCGGCTTTCCCGACGCTTTCTCCGGCTCAGGTCCGCGCCGAGTTGCTGGCAAGGCGGGAAATCCTGCTCGCCGATTTGAGGGAAGAGGACCCCTTTGCCAAAGGCCACCCGCTCTGGGCCGCGAACTTCCCGTTCGGAAAACTCGAGCTCGACGTTCCTCGACGCATTCCCCGCCGCGACGTTCTGATCGTGCTCTACGGCAAGGACGAATATCGCGATCTTGCGCCGCTTGCCGCGCTCAAACTCGCCGGCTGGAGATACAGCAACGTCCATCTGCTCGAAGGTGGCCTCGCCGCTTGGGAAGAAGCGGGCTATGAAACTTTTATCGATGTCAACGTGCCGTCGAAATCCTTCGGAGAACTCGTCGAAGCGCACCGCCACACACCTTTGCTACCGGCCGAGGAAGTGCGGCGCCTGATCGTTTCCGAAACGCCTCCCGTCATTCTGGACGCGCGTCGCTTCGACGAGTTCAACACGATGAGTATTCCGACAGGTACGTCGGTGCCGGGAGCCGAACTTGTGCTTCGGGTGCGCGACCTTGCCCCCGACCCGAACACAACCGTGATCGTCAACTGCGCGGGACGGACACGCTCGATTATCGGGACACAATCCTTGATCAATGCGGGTATCCCGAATCCGGTTGCTGGCCTGCGTAACGGCACGATCGGTTGGACGCTTGCAGGTTTGACATTGGATCGGGGGGCAACGCGCCAATTTCCTGAAGCCTCGCCCCACGCACGCACGCTGGCACGGGCAGATGCCCGCGCAGTGGCGGAGCGCGCCGGCGTCCGCCGCATTTCGTTGCAAGAGGCGGAGGGTTTGGCAAGCCCGGATCGCACCGTCTACCGCATCGACGTGCGACCTTCCGAGGAATATCAGCGTGGTCACTTGCCCGGGTTCGTGAACGTTCCTGGCGGACAGCTTGTGCAGGAAACCGACCATACCGCTCCGGTTCGCGGCGCGCTTATTCTGCTTTCGGATGATGACGGCACCCGCGCCGACATGACGGCATCATGGCTTTCGCAAATGGGTTGGGAGACATATGTCATCACCCCCGTTGACGACAGCGAGTGTAGCGAGCGCGACGATGATCGGGCGAATACCATTCCAGCCCCATCCGCAGCCACCGTTTCACCGGATGCCCTTCGAAAATGGCTGGCCGACGGAGACACGCTCGTCATCGATGTCGGCAGTTCGGCAAACTATGTCAAAGGTCACATTCCTGGCGCCTGGTGGGCTCTGCGCGCGCAGATCGAACATGCGCTCAAAGCCATCGGGGCCGCCGAGCGAATTGTGGTCACTTGCGCCTCCGGCACATTGGCCAAATTCGCGGCTGCCGACATCCAGGCACTCACCTCCTCCGAGGTATACGTCCTCGAGGGCGGCACCGGCAGATGGTTGGCCAAGGGATTACCGGTGATAGAGGGCGAGGAACGCTTGGCATCTCCTCGCATCGATAGATATCGCCGTCCTTACGAGGGCACGGACGCGCCGCGTCAAGCCATGGAGGACTATCTCGAATGGGAATATGGCCTCGTGGCGCAACTTGATCGCGATGGCACGCATTTCTTCCGTGTCATATAGCCATGAGCCAAGTCCCGGAAATCGGCGCGAACTGCGGTTCAATGGGGCAAGGCTCTGATGGCTTGAGCCTGCCCGTCGAAGAAATGGATGTTCGATGCCTCCGCCGAAAGACCGATCTCGCCGCCGACGGCGGGGACCTCCCCCTCATCATGCAGGACCAGGCAAATCCGGTTATCGGGCAGCAGGACATGCAGCAGCGTCACCGCGCCCGTATATTCGCAGAGACTCACAGTCCCGCGCAGAACGCCATCTCGCGGTTCCACCACCGTCAGATGTTCCGGCCGGATACCGAGCGTTTCGGCTGATTGCGGAGCCGCCAGACCGGCACACAGCAACGGCGCATCGGCGGCAGGCAGGATGTTCATCTTGGGGCTGCCGATGAACTGCGCGACGAAGACATTCGACGGCCGTTCATAAAGCTCCCGCGGGGAACCCACCTGCTCTATCCGCCCGTCGCGCAGCACCACGATCTTGTCGGCAAGCGTCATTGCCTCGATCTGGTCATGCGTCACATAGATCATGGTGGTGGAAAGACGCTTGTGCAGGGCGGCGATCTCGGAACGCATATGCACGCGCAGTTCGGCATCGAGGTTCGACAGCGGCTCGTCGAACAGGAAGACATCCGGGTTTCCGACGATAGCACGGCCAATCGCGACACGCTGGCGCTGGCCGCCCGACAATTCGCGGGGGTAGCGGTCGAGCAACGGTTCCAGTTTCAGGGTCGCGGCCGCTTCGTTCACCCGCCGCTGGCGCTCCTGCGCAGGCACTTTCCGCACCTTTAGCCCGAAGCCCATATTCTCTTTCACCGTCAGATGCGGATAAAGCGCATAGGACTGGAACACCATCGCCACCCCGCGTTGCGAGGGTTGCACCTCGTTCACCACCCGGTCGCCGATCTTCAACTCGCCATCGCTGATATGTTCCAATCCGGAGATGAGGCGAAGCAGCGTGGACTTGCCGCATCCCGACGGGCCGACGAACACCACGAACTCACCCTCGTCGATCGAAAGGTCCACGCCGCGAATGACCTCGACCGAGCCGAACCGCTTTTCGATGCCTTTGAGCAATACACTCGTCATAAGCTGAAATTCCTCATCCTTTCACGCCGGATAGCGCAAAGCTTTCGATGATCTGCCGCTGAGCGATCAGGTAGACGATCAGGATCGGCACCACGGCGAGACTGGTTGCCGCAAGCTGGAGGTTCCAGAGCGGCAGACCATAACTGTCGTTGAAGTTGGAAAGCGCCAGCGGCAGCGTGAACATTTCAAGCGAGCTCACGAAGATCAGCGGCTCCAGGAACAGGTTCCATGAATGCAGGAAGGTGATGATGGCCACCGCCGCCAGCGCCGGGCGCGACATCGGCAGCGCGATCTTCCACCACACGCCGAAACGGGTAAGGCCATCCATCTTGCCGGCCTCCTCCAGCTCCTTCGGAAGCGCCAGGAAATACTGGCGCATCAGGAAGGTCGCCATCACGCCCTGAGGCCCGAAGGTCGGCAGCAGGATGAGCGGCCAGTGCGTATCCACCAGGCCGAACCACCGCATCAGGAAGAAGTTGGGGATGATCGTCACCTCCTCCGGCACCATCAGCGCCGAGATGAGGAACAACATCAGCAGAGCAGCACCCGCAAAGCGCATCCGCGCCAGCGCGTAACCCGCCAGCGACGAGATGACGAGCGTCAGCCCGGTAACGAGAATGGCGATGTAGAGCGAGTTGAAGTACTGTCGCGCGAACGGCTGGTAGGTGAAGACCTCGACGAAGTTTTCCCATCGCCAGACGCGTGGGATCAGCGACGGAGCGCCGAAGATTTCGGTCACGCTCTTGAACCCGGCCGAAACCATCCAGATGAAGGGAAAGATGAAGGGGATCGCCGCAATCAGGAGAGCGATCGTCCAGCAGGCACGGTATAGAATTCGGGTCTGGCGCAGGCTCATTCCATTCCCTTTCGTCTCAGCGCGACCTGCACCAGCGTCAGCACCATGACGATCGCGAACATGATCATCGCAAGCGTCGAGGCATAGCCGACATTGAAGAACTTGAAGCCTTGCTGATAGATGTAGAAGGCGAGCACCAGAGTGCCGTTTTCAGGTCCGCCGCCGGTCATCTGGTAAATGTGATCGAAGACCTTGAAGGAGCCGATCGTGGTGATCACCATGATCACGAGGGTCGCCGGTGCCAATAGCGGCCAGGTTATCATGCTGAATATCTGCCGGCGCGACGCGCCTTCGAGGCGGGCAGCCTCCTCGTAGTCGCGCGGGATCGCCTGCAGCGCGGCGATGTAAAGGATCATGTTGAGACCGACCATCTTGATCACGCGGGTGATGATGACAGCCGCCATGGCCCAGTTCGGCTCGCGTAGCCAGTTGGGGCCGGAAATCCCGACAAGTGCCAGCACCTGGTTGATGAAGCCGCCCTCGCCCTGCAGCATGAACTTCCAGACGATGGCCCAGGCGATCGCCGAGGTGACGACCGGGGCGAAGAACACCGTGCGGAAGAACACGACGCCCCGAAAGGGTCGTGAGAGCGCAAGCGCAAGCGTGAGCGCAAGCGCCATGTTGAGCGGCACGAGGCCGAGTGCGAAGATGACCGAATTGCGCACCACATGCCAGAAATCGGGGTTTTCCAGCAGCGCATTCTCGAAGTTGGCAAGACCTACGAAGGTGGCCTGCTGGGTCAACAGGTTCCATTCGGTGAGCGAATAGTAGGCCACCGCCAACAGCGGGCCGAGGAAGAAGATGATGAAGCCGATGACGGTCGGGCTGACGAACAGCCACGCCTCCATCATCTCCCTCGCCTTCAGCGTCAGGCGGGACTTCTGCCCGCCGCGCCTGGTGATATGAATGCTATCGGTCATATTCGACCCAATCAGAGCAGCGGCTGGATGGCCGAGCAGATACCCTTGATGGCCTGATCGACATCTGCGTCCGCCTTCCACAGGGCATCCACCCTGGGGGCCATTGCCGCCAGGAGCTGCGGAGCCTTCTCATGGGCCGGATGCACACGGCCATTGGCAATCGCGGCCGCCACGTTCTTCATCATCTCCGGCGGCACGAGCTTGTTGCCGCTGATGAAGGCATCGGCTTCGAGCACGCTCTTGCGGGCCGGCGGGAAGAATTGCGCCATGGTCGCGACATTTTCCTTGTTGGTCATGTGCGCGACGAATTCGGCGGCGATCTCCTTGTTCTTGCCCTGGTCGAACACGACCAGCCCGGCCTGGCCGATAACGGGCGATTCTCCGCCCGGACCGCCCGGTAGTGGCGCGATACCCCAGTTGAAGCCCGCCTCGGCCATCTTGGAGGCACGCGATATCTGGTTCACCGTCATGGCGGAATTGCCAGAGAAATAATCGCCCTGCTCTCCGGGCGGGACGATGGACTTATCCTTGAAGACCATGTCGTGGAGCTGCTTGATCGCCGCGACGGCTTCCGGCTTGTCGAACCCGCATTCCTCGTTCGACCAGATGTCGCCGCCATAGGCGCGGATCGGCGGCAGGAGTGCATGGGTCATCCGCGAGGCATACCCCTCCCCGTCCTTGAACTCGAAACCCCATTTGCCGGGATTGGCTTCCGTCAGCTTCTTGGCGACCTGCTGGAACTTCGTCATGTTCCACTCGCCCTTGGCGGCAAGCGCCAGTGGGTCCTCCAGACCTGCTTTGTCGAACATGTCCTTGTTATAGTAGATCATGAAGGGCGAGGTGGAGAACGGGATGCCATAAACCGTTTCTCCCTTCTGCCAGAGGCCCATTGCCGGCTGCGAGAAGTCGGCGAAATCATAGCCCTCCGCGGCCTTCAGCGTCGGGCCGAGATCCATCAACAAATTGGCGTTCTCGAAGGCGGGAGCGGCATCCTCCATCATCCAGGCAATGTCGGGCGGATTGCCGCCTGCCACCTGGAAGGTCAGCTTCTGCGTATAATCATTCACCGGCACGGTCTCGAACTTCACGTTCACGTCCGGATGCCTGGCCTTGAAGCTCTCGGCAATGCCGTTCAGCATTTTCAGATGCGCCTCGCTGCCCGTCCAGACGGTCATGCGCAGGTCGGTCGCGAGAGCGGACGTCGTCGTCATCAACAACGTCAAAGCGGATGCTACGATACCTGTTAGTGCGGCCCTCATGGTTTCCTCCCCTTTTGGTCGCTGGTCTTCGGCCTTTACCGAATGAATGCCGCGGCATTCGCTCGGTAAAGCGTAGTCAATTGCAGAGATCCCGGAGGGCACTCTGCGTCTCGTTTTCAGGCCCTCCCGACGCCGCTCACTCGGCAGCTTGCGGAAGAGCGCCGGGCGCATCCCCGATCGACCATCCTCCGTCGACCGGAATGTTTGCGCCCGTGATGTAGCCCGCGGCATCGCTGCACAGAAAGACGAAGGCGCCGACGAGATCCTCGGGCCTGCCCTGCCTGCCGACGGGTATCTTGGCGACGACTGCCCTGCGGAAGGCGGGGTCTTCGTAGCGCACCGCATTGGCCTCGATTTCGATGGCGCCCGGCGAGACAACGTTCATCGTCACGCCGCGATGTCCGACCTCCCGGGCAATGCCTTGCATGGCCGTCAACTGGGCGGCCTTCAACGAGGCATAGACCACCGTCTCGGCACGGGGGCGCGTCGCCATGATGCTGCCGGTTGCCACCACCCGGCCCCAGCCGCGCTCCATCATCGGCGGCACGAACCGATTTGTCAGCGTGAGGAGTGTGGCGAAGTTGGAGGCGACATGCTTGTCGATATGTGCATCGTTCACCTCTCGCCAAGGCAGGCGATGTTCGATCGCGGCATTGGCGATCAGTATGTCTATCCGCCCGCACTGCTCGATCACGGCATCGGCGAAAGCCTGCGTCGCCGCGCTGTCGGTGAAATCGGCTTCGAAAACCGGAACATTTCCGCCGATCGTGCGAGCCACATCCCTTGCGCCGCTCTCATTGCCGAAATGGTGTATCGCCACGTCCGCGCCGTGTTCGGCAAGGCCGAGCGCGACCGCCCGGCCGATGCCGGAACTGGCGCCGGTCACCAGCGTGCGCCGTCCCTGCAAGGAGAAGCGCGGCATGGTCATGGCCGGCCACCCAATTTGTCCGCAACCTCGAGCGAGGCGATGTCGGCCGCGACGAAGTGGGCGCGGATCTTCTGTTCGGCGAGATCGGCATCTCCGGCCGCTACCGCATCGTAGATCGCCTGGTGCCGCGCGATCGTGGCACGCCAGTCGGCGTCACTGCGATTGGCGCGGCGCGAAAACAGCTCTGATACCTCGCGCTGCACGGAGCGCATGCCCTCCATCTGCACGCGGATCATGAAGTTGCCTGTCGCCATGGCGAGCCCGAGATGAAACAGGATATCGGCTGCCGTGAAACCCGCAGGCTCGTGCAGCGAGGCCGCCATATCGGCCAGGGCCTGCTGCATGGTTTCCAAGCCTTGGCTATCGCGGCGCTCGGCGGCAAGCCGTGCGATGCCCGTTTCGATGACGAGGCGCATCTCGTTGGCTTCCTGGAGGCGCTTGAGGCTCGAGCGCACGGCATAGCCATAGATCTTGTCCATCGGGTCGCCGCTCAGCGCCTTGGCGCGGGCAACCTTGCCCTGCTGCGTGAAGATCAGGCCGGCGGCTGTCAACTGACGCAAGGCTTCGCGCGCAATCGGCTTCGAGACCCCGAATTCCCTGGCGATCTCCCCTTCTGGCGGCAAGGGCTCGCCGGGCGAGATGCGGCCATCGAACAGCGCCGCGGCAATCGCGTCGGAAACCCCGTCCGCAAGCCGCGAAGGGCTGGCAGGCTTGTCGGTGAATACAGGTTTCCTGTCGGAGTTGTCGGTCATCTCATTCCTCATATAGCAAACCCTATCATGCAGTTTTCAACTTAGCAACTAGGTTTATCAGTTGCCAAGATAACATCCTGTCGGTAGAAGTATCAGACAAGCCGGCCAACGGCGAGCAAAACATGGAGCATAAAAAGCCCGATGGACCCCGCACAGACATCACCCGGCGAAGCCATCCGCATCACCGACGTGATTGCCCATCCACTGAGCCAGACGCTTCCGAAACCAACGGTCACCTCGTGGGGCTCCTATACGAAAGTGTCCATCGTCCTCGTGGAAGTTCGCACCGATGCGGGCCTGATCGGCGTCGGCGAGACGCTGGCGCGCTTTTCTCCGAAAGCCTATGCCGATCTGATCGAGACATCTCTCAAACCCCGGCTCGTCGGCCAGGACGCACGCAATATCGGGGCATTGTGGCAGTCCATGCGTCGGTCGCTCTCGGGACGCGCCGGCGGCATGTTGATAGAAGCCATCGCGGGTGTGGACATCGCGCTCTGGGACATCATGGGTAAGGCGGCCGGACTGCCGATCTCCAAGCTTCTCGGCGGCACGGGCCGCGAACGGATCGACGTCTATGCCGCGGCAGTGAACTGGGTGGATGACACGGAGGCCGACCGGGAGCTGGAGCGCTATATCGGCGAGGGCTTCCCACGCATCAAGGTGAAGATGTCCAACCCGGTGAAGGAGGCCTGCCGCCGCATCGAGCGGCTGCGCGATCGAGCCGGCGACGATATCGCACTCTGCGTCGACGCCAACTGGGCGTATAATCTGGACCAGGCGATCGAAGTCGGCCGGGCGCTGTCGGCCAACGGCTATTTCTGGTTCGAGGAGCCGCTCGCCCCCGAAAACGAGCAGGGCTACGAGGAGCTGCGCAAGCGCTGCGATGTGCCGCTTGCGGGGGGCGAAAGCAATTTCACCGCCGATCAGGCCCAGCGCCTCGTCGCCAACCGTACCCTTTCCATTCTTCAGCCGGACGTGGCGCGTGCCGGCGGCATAACCGAAACCCGCCGCATGGCCGATTACGCCGCCCTGCACGACGTCGGCTATGCCCCACATATCGGCATGTCCGGCATCGTCTGCGAAACGGCGAGCGTGCATCTGGCGGCGGCGCTGCCCAACTTCAAGGTCATGGAATGCGAATGCGACCTCAGCCCCTTCAAGCGCGAGCTTGCCGACCTGGCGCCGGGTTGCCTTCGACAGAAGGACGGCACCCTCGATGTGCCGACAGGCCCGGGGCTCGGCATCGAAATCGATTGGGATGCCGTGAAGCGGCTCCGCATTCAGTGAGGTCCACGAGAAGATGACGACTTTAGCCACGCCAATCACCGCCGATGTCACCGAAGCCATGCGCCTTGCCATGCTGCGCGCCGACCCGGCGCTCAGCCGCTTCGATCCGCTTCCGCGAATCTTATCCTTCGACGATTTCTCGCGCGGTCATTGCGGCTGGTCGCAGCTTGTCGGCAATTACGAGGACAGTCTCGATTCCATGCTCCCGGGTTATGCCCAGCACTCCAGCGCCATGCTCTCGACCCTCGGACATTGGGAAGCGGGCTCGCATGGCGGCATGGATTCCTCCTATGCGCTGAAGATCGCCACCAAGCCGCGGCCAGGGGCTCAGAACGTCGCCATCAAGCGACATACGTTTCGCAAACGCGGGCCTATCCGTTTCGAACTCTTCTTCACCTTCAAGCCGGAAGCGACGGAACTGAAGCTTTCCGAAACGGATGTCCGCTCGGTCGGCTTCCTGTTCGATCTGCAATGCGGAGACCGGGATGGAGATGGCGAACGGGTCATGCCGCATCTGCGTTTCCTGAATGCGCTCGAGGGCAAGCACCTGCAAAAGTGGCAATACAAGCGCGAGACGACGCATTTCACCTCGATCGGCAGCGAGGACAAGACCGTCAGCCATTACCATCTCTCTCCCGACGGCTGGCTGGATCTGCCGAACGGCGATCAACGGCTCTGCTATAACGAGATCCCCACCAAGGTGAATTGGAGCTATTTGCGCTTCGATTTCGACCTCGCTTCGATGAAGGCGACCGGGCTGCAATGCAACGACCGCAGCTTCGATTTGTCGGGCTTCGATTCCATCCGCATCCCAGCGATGAAGAACCTGTGGTGTATGCTCAACTTCTGCCTGTTCGCAGAAACGGACGTTGCCAAGCGCGCCTTCCTCTACGTCGATTCCATTTGCATATCGGGGGATTTCTGATGCTGCCCGAGAACATCACCGCCATCGTCGCCCGCAATGAGCGCTGGAGCGGTGACGCCGCAAGCGAGCCTTACGAGGCCGGCTGGGCACGCGAAGCCGTTTTCTTCGTCCGGGCCCTGAAGGACCCCATCGGAGCCGTCCCGAAAGCCTGGGTGGAGATTTCGCCGGACGGCATGCATTGGGTGCCGGAAGGTACCGAATTCGTCATGCCGGGGGAGCTGGACGGGATCGCGGCAGCGCGTGTCCGGCATTTCGGCAACTGGCTGCGTGTTGCCACGCGCTTCGAAGAAGGGTCCGAATGCACCGTTCTGGTGACTGTGCATTTGAAAGCCTGATGCACGCAATCGATCGGAAACGGGCATGAGGCCGGACCGACGGTACAGAAATGTGTCGGCATCACTACCTTTCAGGCTCTCAGGAAAGGAGTTGCGCCGCTTCGCCTTGCTGGGAAAGCAACCTTACGGCTTTCCGGTCGAGTGAGACGAAAGTTTCGCCACCTAGCCATGTCCCTTCGTGGGCCATGATACCGTCGGCGAAATCGCCGCCGGCTTCCAGCATTGCAAGCCCGACCTCGACGGCTGGCCGGTTCATGACGACATTCCCGGTATCGAGCAATGCGCGAATGGCGGAGGCGATTAGCTCGTCGTCGAAGCTGTAAACTCGGCGCAGCACCCATACGAATTCGCATAGACACGGCAAGGAAACTGCGATCAACGAGGCTTGCTTCAGAATCTGGTCCACGCTGCTGGCTTGCTTGGGATCGTCTCGCACGACGCCCCGAACAAGGACGTTGGTATCGACGGTGACTTTCACTCTTCGCCCGCCCAGCCGGCGGCGGCGGCTTTGTTCATTTCCTCAATCGTAGCGACTTTCTTGGTTTTGCCAGCAAGCAGGCCGAGGAAATTGTCTATAGTTCCGGTCGGTCGAGCTGCCCGCAATCGAAGCTCACCGCCGGGCAACTTTTCAAAGTCGATCCGCTCTCCCGGCTTGATGCCGAGGTGTTGCAGCAAGTCCCGCTTGAGGGTGACCTGGCCTTTCACAGTAACTGCCAACGGTGCCATAGCAGCCTCCACGTTCTATTCCCGCAACAAGGTAATGTAAAACTTCATTACCGTCAATGCTGAATAGAGTCTCGCAGGCTAGAGTATCGCTTTAATCAACCGAGATAAGCCCCCTGCACGAGCAATTCCCGCCGCAGGTCCTCATATTGGATGTAGCGCGGGCTTGCACGATTGCCGACCGAGAGCGCGGCCGCCACGCCCGCCGCCTGCCCCAGTGCGAAACAGGGCGGCATGACGCGGATGGCGCTCAAGGCCTCGTGGGTGGCCGAAACGGCCCGGCCGGAGACCAGCAGGCCGTCATGGATGCGCGGCAGCATCACACGATATGGTATCTGATAGACATTCGCGGTCTGCGGGGCTTCGCCACCGGTGCCGCCGCCGGAGCCTGCAGGATCGTGGATATCGAGCGGATAGCCGCACAGCGCTACAGCATCCTCGAACGACCGTCCCGAACGCAGGTCGTCCAGCGTCAGCTCGTAGTCGCCGTCGATGCGGCGGGTCTCCCGCACACCGATCTGGGTCGCCGTGTCACGCAATTCGACATTCTCGAAGCCCGGCAGGTTGTTGCGGAAGAAATCAATGAGCGCCATGGTCTGCTCGCGGCCTTCGACTTCCGCCAGCGACAGCTCCCGCGCATCCGCCCCGTTGCGGCGAAGCACGCGGCCCGTATTGATGCGCCAGACACCTGGCTCCATGGTCTTGTAGAGGCCGATACCGCGGCGCGGCGCGGGAAACCGGCCTTCGGCGGTCGCCCTGGCGACGATCGAGGAGAAGGGACGGAAATCCTCCGGATGGGAGCGGACATAGTCTTCCACCACCCGATCATCGACGTTCTGAACCCGGAAGAACAGCGTCTGCGGTTGGGCAAGGCCGTCGCTGTCGCGTCCCTGCCGGGTATGGACCCCGGCATAATGGGCGACATCGCCATCCGCCGAGCAATCGACCACCACCTTGGCCCGGGCCACCCTCAGCCCGCCCTTGCCGGCGCAAACGACACCCGTCACCCGCGGCATGTCGATATCGGCGCCATCGACGATCGCATCGACGACCATGGTATGCAGAAGCAATTCCACGCCGGCCTCGATGCACATGCGCTGCGCCACGACCTTGGCGGCTTCCGGCTCGAAGGGCGTGACCTTGTCGTGGCCATAGACGATGAAGCCGCAATAGGCCGAGCCCGCCGGAATCGTGCTCGGGTGAAGGGCGCCGCCGATCGCCATCATCCGCTGGACGAATTCCTCGTAGATGCCGCGGATGAGTTGCTGGCCGCCATCCAGCGAATAGGAGGTCATGCAGGGACCGACGAGGCCGGCCGTCAGGTTGCCTCCGAGAAAACCATACCTCTCGACAAGACGGACCCGCACACCAAGGCGTGCGGCTGCTACCGCGGCAGAAAGTCCGGATGGCCCTCCACCGACAACAAGGACGTCCACATCATCGATTTCGGGGATATCGGCCGCATAGGCGTAACGCCGCACCGTCTGCTCCATGTCCTCGTTCTCCCCTAGCGGAACATTGATCCGCCATCGACGTCGAGCGCCGAGCCATAGGTGAAGCTCGCCGCATCGGAGCACAGGAACAGGATGGCCGCGGCCATGTCTTCCGGACGCCCCATGCGCCGCATGGGCAGATTGGCGGCGATGCGCTCCTTCAGCGCCGGATCGATATGCGAATGCATCGGTGAATCCGTCGGGCCGGGATTGAGCGCATTGATCCGGATATTCTTGCCCGCCAGTTCGCGCGCCACGGATTTGACGAGCGAAAGCGTCGCGGCCTTGGACGCCGCGTAAGGCGTGTCGGCGATCAATCCGCCGCCCCCATGGACACCCGCGTCGGAGGCGACGCAGACGATCCTGCCTCCTGCGGGATTGTCGAGCATACGTTTGACGGCGGCCTGTACGGTGAAGAAGGTGCCGAGCAGATTGACGTCGAGAACGCGGCGCCAATGGGCCCAGTCCTGTTCGAAGATGCGTTTGGCGGTGATGATGGCCGCACAGGTCACGACGTTGTCGAGCCGGTCGAGATTGGCGTCACAGTAATCGAACGCTCTTGTGATGCTTTCCGGATCGCCGACATCAACCGGTACGGCGTGGATCTTGGCGCCCATCTTGCGCAGCTCGGTGCCATAACGCTCCAGGCCCGCCTCATCTCGATCGGCCATGACCACCTCTGCTCCCTTGGCCGCAAAGGCGCGAGCGGTTTCCAGCCCCATCCCGCTCGCGGCACCGGTGATGAGAACGGATCGGCCGGCGAAGCAGTCGTCGGCAAAGGTCGAATAGGTCTGAGGCATTATCGACGGTCCTTGGTTGAAGCGGTTCCCGGAGGCTCGGGGCAAACGAAACATGCGCTGTCTCACGGCAGCCATCACACAAGGAAACTTAGCTACTATGTTATGTAGTTGTAAAGATCGAAATCGTCGCTGAACTGTTTTAGAGACAGGATAAGAGCTTCGCTCGCCGGACGGAGATACCCGACAGGACGCTGACCGCGACGATACCGGCGCGTGTCTCAGTTCAAGATGATTTTCCGGAAAGCGCGGAACTAGCCGGCAGGCCAGGTGGAAAGCGCCTGCTCGGCAACGGCCTCCAGCATGTCGCGGCTGAAGCCGGCTTTCGCCTGAACCGCCATGCCGTGAAGGACAGCCATCAGGAAGGCCGCAAGAGCGTCAGGTCTGGCCATCTCCGGCAGGTCGCCCGCCGCCTTTGCCCGTTCGAAGCGCTCACGCAGTTGCGCCTCGGCGGTCGCGCGAGCGTCTATCAAAGCCTGCCGCACCGGCTCCGCTTCATCCGATCCCGCCAGGACCCCATTAATGCCGAGACATCCCGTATGATCCGGATAACGCGTATTGAGATCGATCGCACTAAATAGAATGCGCGTCGCGACCTCGCGGGCTGTCGGAAGCTGAAGCGCCTTGGGAAGGTAGTCCAGGTATCGCTCGTAGTAGCGATCGAGCGCTCGGCGGAACATCGCTTCCTTGTTGCCGAATGCCGAATAGAGGGCGGGTCTTTCCACACCGGCTGCCTCGGTCAGATCCGCGTAGGAGGCCCCCTCGTACCCCTTGCGCCAGAAAACGCACAACACGGCGTCCAGCGCTTTCTCCACGTCGAATTCGCGATGGCGTCCCATCAGTTCAGCTCGGCCACATTTCCATAATGACTGTTATTAAACTGCTTGACAGCTTCCGTCAATATTTCATACCAATCGTTATCGTAACACTCGTTACAAAAATTATGCACAGTCGCTTTCGAAATCAGGCGACACCAGAGATGATGGAAGGATTTTCATGTCGAACACATTGAAGGGCAAGGTCGCCCTCATTACCGGCGGCTCGCGCGGGCTTGGCGCCGCGGTGGCGGAGGCGTTTGCCCACCAGGGGGCGGACGTTGCGATCAGCTACGTCGCCTCGGCCGAAAAAGCCGAAGCGATTGTGGAGAAGCTGGAGGCCAAGGGCGTGCGCGCCATCGCGATCCGGAGCGATCAGGCCGATATGACCGCGGCCAAGCCGCTGGTCGATAAGGTAGTGGCGCACTTCGGCAAGCTCGACATACTCGTCAACAATGCAGCGATCGCCGTGCAAGGCAAGACGGTCGACGACCCCGATCTCGACACGGTCAATCTCGATCGCCAGTGGCAGATCAACGTCATGGGCGCGGTGGCGACCACGCGCGCGGCAGCGCCGGTGTTGTCGGATGGCGGCCGGATCATCTTCATCGGCTCCGGTCTCGGCAGCCGTGTCCCGTTCCCGGGCGTGGCGGACTATGCGGGCACCAAGGCGGCAATTGCCGGGTATGCGAAAGGTGTACAGCGTGACCTTGGTCCGCGCGGCATCACGGTAACGGTGGTGCAGCCGGGCATTATGCCGACTGACATGGCATCGGCGGTAGCCGACAAGTTGCCCGAGGCGATCATGGATCTTCACGCAATTCGCCGGATCGCGACGCTGGAAGAGGTTGCGGGGACCGTTTGCTTCCTCGCAGGCCCAGACGCCGGCTATATCGGTGGCGGCGTCATCGACGTTGCCGGCGGCTTCCAGATCTGAGTGCCGAAGGTCAAAGCTCGAACAGGCGCGATCCACGCCTGACCCGCAAGGAGGAAGCATACTAATTTGGATCCATGGATCCAAAGGCGATTTTCAGCGAGCTGCAAGATGAGATTGAGTCGGGTGAACTAGCACCAGGCTCAATTCTCAAGCAGGAGGTGATCGCCGACCGCTTCGGGGTGAGCCGGCAGCCAGTCAGACAGGCCTTGGAGCGGTTACTTGGGAGTGGTTTGGTCGTACGGCGTCGCGATCGAAGCCTGGCGGTAGCAATTCTCTCGCAACGGGAAGCGACTGAACTCTCCGAACTTCGGGCTATTGTGGAGATCGCCGCCTTGGAGCAGTCGCTCCCGTTGCTCTCGTCAGCGGTCTTGCGGACGGCTGAAAGGCTCAACGACGAGCTCATCGCAGAATACGACCCGGTGCGCATACTGGAACTTGACCAGCAGTTTCATCTCACGCTGTACAGCGGATGCAAGAATACTCGGCTGCTTAAAACCATAACAACGCTGCGACGAGAATCGCGGCGGTCGACGCTTCACCAAAAGCGTGGCGCCAAAGAGCGCACTGACTTTTTCGTGGAGCACTCGGCAATCATTGCTGCTTGCGCGAAGCAGGATCTCCACACTGCCGCGCAACGGCTTCGCCGTCATCTCACACGAACGACAGCAAGACTTCTTTCCATGCCGGCAGAGGATGATCTGACATGAAAGTCAGCGTCGAGATACATTGGGAGCGAGAAGGAGCGGTCTTCATCGATAAGCGCTACAGCCGTGCGCATACTTGGCGCTTTGACGGCGGCCAGATCGTGCCGGCGTCGGCTTCGCCGCATATCGTGCCACTTCCTTATTCCGTGGAAGGCAACGTCGATCCGGAGGAGGCCTACATCGCAGCGATTTCCAGCTGCCACATGCTGACTTTTCTCTCGCTCGCGGCACCCAAGGGAATCGGCATCGAGAGCTATATCGACAAGGCGATCGGCGTGATGGAGAAGGTCGACGGAAAATTGGTCATCAGCCGCGTCGATCTTGATCCGACCATCGTCTACGCCGGGGAACAGCCGACCGCCGCGATGCAAGCGGAACTGCATCACTCGGCGCATGAAGAGTGCTTCATTGCCAATTCCGTCAAGACGGAAGTCCGGGTCGTTGGCTTCGGCCAATGACATTGGCCGGATGCCCTCATCTGGCGTCTGGCTGTCCCCTGAACCCTCGAATACGTGTCGCAGCCGCACTCCCGCAGGAATCATCAGCTTGGTCTGAGATCGCTTTTCATCAAGGAAGAAGCTCGCTATGTTCCACTTTTGTTCAGCGGCGCTGAATAGCGGATCAGCGTCCAAGAAAGCCACGTGAGACCGAATGACTACGGCATATCTCGAGAAGCTCAATGATCGCCAGAGGCAGGCGGTCGAACATGGGATTGGCCTGCCGGAAAGCGGGATCGGCGGTCCGCTTTTGATCATCGCAGGCGCCGGCTCGGGAAAGACAAACACCCTTGCACATCGGGTCGCCCACCTCATCGTCAATGGAGCCGACCCGCGTCGCATCCTGCTGATGACCTTCTCTCGCCGGGCCGCCGCGGAGATGAGCCGCCGAGTGCAAAGGATTTGCCGACAGGTCCTCGGTGACACGTCGGCGATCATGACAGACGCGCTAACCTGGGCGGGCACGTTCCACGGGGTAGGTGCGAAGCTGCTACGGATCTATGCCGAGCAGATCGGCCTGAACGTCGACTTCAGTATCCATGACCGTGAGGACTCTGCTGACCTGATGAATCTTGTCCGGCACGAGCTTGGGCTCTCGAAAACGGAAAGCCGCTTCCCGACGAAAAGCACCTGCCTCGCCATCTACTCGCGCGTCGTAAATTCGGAAAGTTCCGTCATGGACGTGCTCAAGTCTTCATATCCTTGGGCGGTCAATTGGGAGCTGCAGCTCAAGGAACTGTTTGCAGGATATGTCGAGGCGAAGCAGGCGCAAAACGTCCTCGACTACGACGACCTCCTGCTCTACTGGGCGCAGATGGTGTCCGAACCCGATCTTGCCGACGATGTTGGCAATCGCTTCGACCACGTCCTCGTCGACGAATATCAGGATACGAACCGCCTTCAGGCGTCTATCCTGTTCTCGCTCAAACCCGGCGGGCGAGGTCTCACTGTCGTCGGCGACGACGCCCAGTCGATCTACTCGTTCAGAGCAGCAACCATTCGCAATATCCTCGACTTCCCGAACGAGTTCTCTCCCCAGCCGGCAGACGTGATTACTCTGGAAAGGAATTACCGCTCGACGCAGCCCATTCTGGCGGCCGCGAACGGCGTCATCGACCTCGCACGAGAGCGATTCACGAAGAATCTCTGGTCGGATCGGCAGTCGGAGCAGCGGCCTCTTCTGGTGACCGTGAAGGACGAGGCTGATCAGGCCGGCTATATCGTCGAGCAGGTGCTTGCAAACCGCGAGATCGGCATTCCGCTGAAGAGCCAGGCCGTGCTGTTCCGTTCCTCCAGCCATAGTGGAAATCTCGAAATAGAACTCACACGGCGCAACATCCCCTTCGTCAAATTCGGCGGCCTGAAATTCCTCGATTCCGCCCACGTCAAGGATTTGTTGGCCGTGCTGCGTTTCGCCCAGAACCCACGCGACCGTGTGGCAGGCTTTCGCCTTCTGCAGATGCTCCCAGGCGTCGGCCCTCAGACGGCAGGGAAGATTCTCGACACGATCGCCGCTGACCCGGAACCACTGCAGTCGCTTGCGGAAATTCCCCCACCGCCGAAGAGCGGCGACTGGCCTGCTCTCGTGACGCTGCTGTCAGCCCTGCGCAAAGTGGAGGCGGGATGGCCGGGAGAGATAGCGCTCGCGCGAACCTGGTACGAACCGCATCTCGAGCGGGTCCATGAAGATGCAGATACGCGCAAGGCAGACCTGCTGCAGCTTGAACAGATAGCAAGCGGCTATGCCAATCGCGAACGCTTCCTGACCGAGTTGACGCTGGATCCACCGGACGCCACCAGCGATCAGGCTGGGGTGCCGCTGTTGGACGAGGATTATCTGATCCTGTCGACCATTCATTCCGCCAAGGGGCAGGAATGGCGGTCGGTGTTCATGCTGAATGTAGTGGATGGATGCATCCCGTCGGATCTTGCGGTCGGAACGACGGCGGAAATCGAGGAAGAGCGTCGTCTCCTCTACGTCGGGATGACCCGCGCGCGCGACAGCCTCACACTTCTGACGCCGCAGCGATTTTTCATCGGGGGACAGAATTCGCAAGGCGACCGTCACGTCTATGCCTCAAGGACCCGTTTCATCCCCGCGACACTGCTGCAGTTCTTCGAGGCGACCACCTGGCCGCAGATCAGTGCATCGGCCGGAGAACGGAGCGCGCGTCAGGTCAGGCTGGATGTCGGCGCCCGAATGCGCGCAATGTGGAAGTGATGGCTGACGCTGATCTCGGGCGGGCTGTGTGCTTGCAGCGCGTAACGCTATCCTCCCTCTCCCGAGCCGACCGTACTGTATCGGACCAGTTCGCTTTCGAGCTGTAGGAAAGTTGGTGCGGCGGCGACCCGTAAACCGCTCTCATGCTCTATTTTGGATCACTCGCTAACAGCTGGCTTGCTACCGACGGTGGAAACTATCCGCAGGAAGGCGCCGATGGGACCATTCAAGCGGCGCAACATTCAAGACGGAAGAGCCAGGCTGATCCACCTAAGCGAATCAAGCCCATTCGTGATCTCCGCTTCAAGAATCTTCTGCAGGCGCGGTGAAGTGGCGCCCGATGAACGTTCACGCCCGCCCGAGCTTAGCGTATGATTTCGAGAAATTCTTGCTCTGACCCTCAGTAAGTTTGTCACGAGGCACCGATCATGAACATAGCCAGCGATGTCCGTTTCTGGGACCGGAGTTCACGCAAGTATGCCCAGGGTGCGATCACGGATCAGGCCGGGTATGAGCGCACGTTGGACCGGACCCGTGCGCTGCTGGGATCAAACGGCCGTGTTTTGGAGCTGGGCTGCGGAACAGGGACGACGGCGCTTCGACTGGCAGGCGATGTACAAAGCTATCTTGCGACGGACATTTCCGCTGGAATGATCGCGATTGCCGAAGAGAAGCGCGCCGCGGGCCCCTTCCCCAAGCTTGCCTTCCGCACTGCGACCGCAGAAGCGCTTATGTCTGAAACGGGTCGGTTTGATGCAATTCTGGGCTTCAACTACATCCATCTGGTCCGCGATCTGCCCGGCACGCTACGCTGCATCCATGCCTTGCTTGCACCTAATGGCTTGTTCATTTCCAAGACGCCCTGCATCGGAGATATGAACCCGCTCATCCGGTTTGTCTTGCTGCCCGCGATGCGCGTGATCGGTAAAGCACCCTATGCCGGCGTCTTCGGGGCGGCGGACCTCGGCCAGCATATATGTACCGCAGGCTTCGACATTCTTGCCACTGAGAACCACGCAACGAAGGGTAACGAACCACGGCCCTACATCGTGGCTCGCAAGAGGTAAATGTGGGCGGCCGAGGCTGGACCGTCGCACGTGAGAGTAAATTCGTCCTACTAAAGGTGGTCGTGGCACATCAACAGAGACTTATGTCGTCCGCGGCCGAGGGTCAGATTGCTCGAAGGTGAAGGAGGTCAGGAGGTTCGTGACAATGTTGGTCGCCTTCTCCTTCACCAGAGTTTCTGTCCATTCATCCGTTCCTCTCAGCCTGAGGTCGCTGTAGATGCTGTCAACCGCACCCTCTTCGAGGCGCTTGATATGTGTCGTGAAGGCGACTTCACTATGAGATTGATAGAGGTCACGGACGACCATGCGAAGGATTTCCTGCATTGCGATCTGCCATGCCGTCGTGCTTGCCTGAAGTTCGAGCGTATCGTCTGCCATGGGATGTCCTGCATTGGTGGATTATCTAGGTGCATGGTGAAGCTGGCATCACGCCTGTTTTGCCCGCCTCGTAATGAGAGCTGAGGTTGCTCTCGCACGGTCATCCGACTCTTTTGCCAGCCGGGCTTCCCGCAACCGAGCCGTCTTCGCATCGCGAGCCTGCGTTACGAAATCTTGCTCTTCCACTGCCTGGTCTCTGGCAAAGAACTGGCTCTGTACCTTGCTGAAGGCGCTTTCCGCCTGTTGACGAGTCTTACTGAACATCTGTGTCATGGATTCCCTTTCTCGGGCTCGGCCGTTCTGTCGGCCAAAAAAAACCGGGCATCACGCCCGGCTTTGGTTGGTTCATGCCCTCGACAGTGCCAGTACATCCGTGGTCAAAGGAGAGCAGGTACCGATATTAGGCAGCCTGGAGATTGCAGGCCGACATCTTGCCCGACTTGCTGTCGCGCTCCAGCTCGTAGCTGAGCTTTTGACCTTCGACGATTTCGCGCATGCCTGCACGCTCGACAGCCGAGATGTGGACAAACGCGTCAGCGCCACCGTTGTCAGGCTCGATGAAGCCGAAGCCCTTGGTGGAATTAAACCATTTAACTGTGCCAGTGGTCACGATGAACCCTTTCGTAGCATTAGTGATCGACCACAATGTCGGTGACATCGTGGATGGTGATAGCGATGTTTTTAAAGGAAAGGTTCGTTCAGGCGCGGTGCCAATCGCGCGGTAACCAAAGCTCAGCAAGAAAAAGATCGATAAACGTTAGATAGTAGTTGGCAGTCATAATGTCAACCAGTAGTTTCGGCGCATGATCCGACATCTACGCCTTTACCCGGACCGCGCGCCCTGCGCGTTATTCCAGCGGGACAAGGACTGTTGGCTGTTCGCCCTCGCATGTCTGCTTTTGGGCCGATAGGCGCGATGACGCAAAGCGCCAATTGCGGCCATGAATTGAACCGGCAATGTGCATGTCCCAAATTGGTTAGGCGGTCAATTTGCATCTGCCGATGCGCACTCTAGCGGATGCGTGGAACTACTGGATTTTCAAGAAAGCGGTGTCGGAAAGTTCTCGCCACAACCACACCTAATCCAAACCCGGATATCAATCTTGCCAGCAAAAGATCAGGCAATGAATAGGACACCAGCCAATAAAAGGTGCCAAATGCCAATAGCGATGCCGCGACAAGGTAAAGTTGGCGGTCCGTAGCTAGTCGACCAAAAGCCACAAAGTGAAAGCCAGTGACACTCCCCACCAAGCATGGCAAAAACTGACCGAGAGTTATCGTCGGCTTCATCGTAAACGTATCCAACAGGCAAAAGATGGATGCCAATAATCCGGTACCCAATAGCTGCAACACGGCAGCTCCAACGAGTCGTGTTCCGCCGGAATACTTCGGTTTCGAATAACGAAAATAGGTGACCAAGGCGTTCTCCTTTGAAGTGCGGCGCCGTCGATGGGCTGCGACCGCCTTGAAATTCGTACGACCTCAACCAAAGTTGAGGTCAAGGGGAGAGACAATGGCGCGAGAGTAACCGTTGGATAGATAGCGGCAGAATGGGTGGACACCCCGTGTTAGTTCGCTTCGGACCGAAACGCGTCGTTCACTCAAAGAAATTCCCACGCCCTCACCTTCAGCGTTTCGACAAACGAAGCTCAGAACAAACCTCGCAACAACAGCACTCAAGCCGAGAGGGCTAAAGTTTAGGGACATTGTTACGGCCGAAGCAGTCGTCGCTTGAGATTTTTCCATTTACCGTCGCGATGATCGGCGGACATTCTTGCACTCCAGCCCCGGCTCTGGAATGGATGGCCATAGCTCTCAACGCCTGGCTTACGCGGCGGGCACTGAAGCCCGACCAAGCGATAGCACAGGGTCCAAAGCCTAGCCGTCCACGAACGCTTTGCGTCTGAAAACTTCCGCAAGAAGCCATGTTCCCTGATCCGCTTCCTGTTCCGAAAGCGCCGAAAACCCAAGCAGCAGCCTCGACGTATCGGTGGAAGCCACGTTCATCCGCGAAAGCGGCATGACGACGACGCCCTTCTTCAGAGCCGCGGAGGAAACGGCAGTGTCATTGCGCCAGGTTCCGGTGCTTTTGACCGTGAGATTGATCCCCTGATCCGGCAGCAGCACATGGACATGTTCGGCCATGCGTTCGGTCAGGAAACCCGTCAGCATATCGCGCGAGGCGCGAAGTCGTTCTCGCAGACGGCGGAGATGCGCAGGAAAATAGCCCTCCTCGAGGAAATCCGCGATCACGCGCTGCTGAAAGGTCGGGGGGCAGCGGTCGACCGCCGGACGCACCGCCCTGAACGCACCGACCAGATCGGCGGGAACCACCAGATAGCCGATCCTGAGGCTTGGCAGCAGGGCCTTGCTGAACGTGCCGGTGTAGAGAACCCGATTGGCCTTATCGAGGCCATGGAGCGAAGCGATCGGATGTCCCTGGTATCGAAATTCGCTGTCATAGTCGTCCTCGACGATCCAGCAGTCGTTTTCCTCCGCATAGGCGAGGAGGCCGAGCCTTCGCGAAAGCGAAAGGACCGACCCAACCGGATATTGATTGGAGGGCGTCACGTAGAAGACCGAGGGCGGCGGAATAGCACCGACCAGTAGTCTTTCCGTGTCAAGCCCATCCCGATCGACGGGAAGACCGACGACGTTGATACCGTTCAGCGCCAGGCATTGCCTGGCAGGCGGATAGCACGGGTCTTCGACGATGGCCGTATCGCCTGGCGTCATCAGCACGCGAAAGGCAAGGTCGAGCGCCTGCTGCGTTCCTGCCGTTATAAAAACCTGATCGGGCGTACAGCGCACGCCGCGCGAGACAGCAAGATGCGCGCCGATGGCAGCCCGCAATGCGTTTTCGCCCTGGATGTCTCCATAGCCTTCGAAGGCGTAATTCACGTGGCGCGCCGCAATGCGGTTCAAGAGCCGAGCCGTTCGTTCGTCATGGGCGATACGCCCGGTGACGAACGGCAAAGCCTTCTGCGGCTCAAGGCTTGGGCCGCGGGTGAGGATCGCCGTTGCCGCGGCCGACACGGTGCGGCGGATCGGACACACGCCCTCCCCGCCCGGCTGGTCGATGCGCGCGACGCTTTCGGGAATGGATGGGGCGATATAGGTCCCGGACCCATGGCGGGCGACGGCAAAACCCTCCGCGATCAGGATTTCATAGGCTTCCGCAATGACGCCGCGCGAAATCTTCCACTCTGCCGACGCAAGACGGGTTGAGGGCAGGCGCTGCCCGGCTGTGAGCCGCTTCTCCGCCACGGCGTTTCTAAGCAAGAGGTAAAGTTGCCTTGGCAAGGGCGCTGCGGACGAAGGGTCGATCGCGGGCTGAAATCCCGCAGACGGCTCTTCGCGTCTTCTCTTCAGTATCACGTGCAGTTCCCAAGTGGCTCAAGCGTCTCGGATAAAGTGGCTCTGTTATACTCCCAAAAACTGCCCTTAGAATGAGCCACTTGCAAGCGCCAATGACGAAGAAGATATCGATCATCAGAAGCTTTGATGTGCCTTCCGCTCGACTTTCCTTCAGGAGATTTTCATGAACCCATCCATGACAAGGCTGCGCATCGCCGTGCTTTTCGGCGGCCGTTCCAGCGAGCACGACGTTTCCGTCATGTCGGGCACCAACGTGATGCGGGCGTTCGATCCACAGAAATATGACGCACTGCCCGTGTTTGTCACCCGTGAGGGGCGATGGCTGCAAAGCCGCTTCGGCAACGGGGACCTCGAGCGGCCCGCGACCGGCATCGAAATCTGCCTCGTGCCGGGCGGGCGCGGTCGTTTCCTGATGATCGGACCTGACGGAAAGACTGCCGAAGGCGGCAGGATCGACATTCTCTTTCCGGTTCTTCATGGTCTGCACGGGGAGGACGGCGCGGTGCAGGGCCTTTGCGAGGTGGCGCGCGTGCCTTTGGCTGGCTGCGGCATCCTCGGATCGGCGACAGCACTCGACAAGGATATCGCCAAACAGCTTTTAAAGGCCGCCGGGCTGCCGGTCGCCCGCTCGGTGACGATCCATCAGGAAGTGTCGCCCGTCCTGGAAGAACTCGAAGGCGAGCTTGGCCTGCCACTGTTCATCAAGCCCGCCCGGCAGGGCTCGTCGGTCGGCGTCAGAAAGGTCTCCGGCAGCCAGGAATTCGCGCCGGCGCTCGCCGAGGCATTCGAGCATGATCGCAAACTGCTCGCCGAAGAATTCATCGCCGGACGCGAGATCGAATGCAGCGTGCTGGAAGATACGAAGGGCGGTCTCTTCGTTTCGCGTCCGGGCGAGATCGTGCCGGCCGAAAGCCACGGCTTCTACAGCTATGACGCCAAGTATATCGACGAAGCCGGAGCGGCGCTGAAAGTACCGGCGGAGCTTTCCCCGGAGGTCGAAGGAAGGATGCGCGAAATGGCGGCCCGCGCCTTCCGCGCACTCGGCTGCGACGGCATGGCACGCGTCGATTTCTTCCTGATGGGAGACATGCGTCTCGTTGTCAACGAAGTGAACACCATCCCCGGCTTCACCGATATCAGCATGTATTCAAAGGCGATGGCCGCAAGCGGCGTCGGCTATTCGGAAATCATCGATCGGCTGGTGGAACACGGGATGGCGAGAGCTGCGTGAAAAAGCTCACACAAACCTGGTTGGCTCTGCCGTCGCTTCCGTCTTCAGCCACGAGAGGAAAGCGTCGATTGGTTTGAGTTGAGAGCCTTCCGGTAACGCCACCGCGTAGTATGCAAAATCGGTCGGCCAAGTGATGTTGAGCGCCAGCGCAAGTCGACCTGCTTCAATCTCCTCCGTCGCGTATATGTCACGCACCAGGGCCAGACCCTGACCGGCAATAGCGGAGCGGATCAGTAGCAGATCGTCATCGAACGATGGCCCGCGATCGGCCCTTGGATCATTTGGGAGACCTAATGCACTGAACCAGAGCCGCCAGTCCGCCCGGTCGGAATCCTGCAAGAGCGGCCAGTTCAGGCAATCGGCTGGCATGCGAATTTTTGGGCCGGAGGCCAGCAAGGCAGGCGAGGCAACCGGCAGAAAGACCGGAGCCATAAGGCGCTCGGTCCTGAGGCCTGGATAGTGCCCAAGCCCATGGCGGATGGCGATATCAACCCTATCGCGGCGCAGGTCGACCAAGGCGGAACTTGCCTCGACCCGCACCTCAACATCTGGATGGTTTGCGGTGAAGCGCCCGAGACGCGGAACCAGCCACGAGGCCGCGAAAGAAGGCACCGTACTGATCGTCAACGTTGGCCGAGCGCGTGCAGCCTGCAGCCGTTCCATGCTGCGGCTGATCTGGTCGAAGGCTGCTACCAGCGCGGGGTATGCCTCGGCGCCAGCTGCGGTCAGATCGACCCCATAGCGGGTGCGCGTGAAGAGCGGAATGCCGACGCGCTCCTCCAGAAGACGAATCTGCTGGCTAACGGCACCCGGTGTTACCCCCATCGCTTCGGCCGCGCGCTTTACGCTGCGGTGACGGCCCGTCTCGGCAAAGGCACGCAGTGCCAGAAGGGGTAGAACAGGGTTCATAATTTAGAATTCCTAATGTCTTTGACGAGATCGTATCGTTTCAGAACGACATACTGTCCATATATTAGTGAAGTCATCCCGGCCTCAAAAGATGAGCCTGGCTTAATTCAGAGGATGACCAATGATTCCGGCACTAGCATGCTGACGCTTTACACCGATGCCTCACCCAATGGTTTCAAGGCCACGATCGCGCTGGAGGAACTCGGCCTGCCATGGCGCCTCGTCCATGTCCGTATCGACAAGGGCGAACACCGCGCGCCGGAGTTTCTGGCGCTGAACCCGCATGGACGTGTTCCGGTGCTGTCGGATGACGAGACTGGCGCCGTCCTGTTCGAATCCGCGGCGATTCTGCTTTATCTCGCGGAGATGAGCGGCAGACTTCTACCCGATGGCCTTGCCCGTTGGGAAGCGATCAAATGGCTGCAGTTCCATGCCGCCAGTATGGGCCCGATCTTGGGGCAGCGAGTGCATTTCGAGATTTTCGCAGATGAGAAGATTGCCCCGGCCATCGACCGTTATCGCCGCCTGAGTGAGGAGGCTTTCGCCACATTGGACGTCCGACTGGGCGAGCACGAATGGCTTGCGGGTAACGACTATTCCATCGCCGACATAGCGACCTTCGGCTGGACCCATATCACGGAGATCTGTGGTTTTTCCCTCGCCCATCACCGCCATCTGTCGCGCTGGCACTCGCAGATGGCGGCCCGGCCTGCCGTGCAGCGCGGCATCATCCTGCCTGAACCCGCGACGGCCCCTTGAAAGGACAATTCAATGCAAATTGCTCATCACCCGCAGGGCGTGATCCCAGGCGGCGCTTCCGCTGACGCTTTCGTCGTCCATCCTGGCTATCGTCGCATGTTCGCACCGGACCGGCTAACCCTTGGCATCTTCCTTCCTCTGCGGTTCTGGCAAGGAGACATGGCGGTATTGCAGTCACAGGGGGATCTCGTTGCAAAGATCGATCAGCTCGGCTTTGCCGCCGTCTGGCTGCGCGATGTGCCGCTCTTCGATCCGGGCTTTGGCGACGCTGGGCAGGTGTTCGACCCTTTCACCTATATGGCCTGGCTGGCTGCCCGGACCTCTCATGTCGCGCTGGCGACGGGAAGCG
This sequence comes from Rhizobium sp. LC145, assembly GCF_001005825.1. GTDB lineage: Bacteria > Pseudomonadota > Alphaproteobacteria > Rhizobiales > Rhizobiaceae > Neorhizobium. The sequence goes on along the minus strand of NZ_LBHV01000002.1, from coordinate 190,705 downwards.
CGGTGTTTTCGCTCCGCCATCCGATCGATCTGGCGAAAATGGCCACCACCATCGATCACCTCTCGGGCGGGAGATTGATCATGGGTATTGCCTCGGGTGACCGTCCGGTGGAGTTTCCCGCCTACGGCATCGACTTCGACAGCCGTGCGGCCCGATTTGCGGAGGCCGTTTATTGGTTCCGCCAACTGGTCGGCCAGGGTACGCCCGCATTGCGGGGACATCTCGGCACGCTGCAAGGCGCGGATATGTTCCCGAAAGCCGTGACGGGTCGCATCCCGCTCATCGTGACCGGATCGAGCCGCCAGCCTCCGGACTGGATCGCCGCCCATGCCGACGGCTGGCTGACCTATCCACAGGCCGCTCACAACTCGGAGGGACCGAAGCGCCTGGCGCAAAACATTCACGCCTGGCGAGCGCGCATACCCGATCGTGGTTTCCGCCCGCATATGACCAACGAATGGCTGGATCTGGTCGAGGATGCGGATTTTCCCCGCACGCCTCTGCGCGGGGGGTTCGTACTACGCACGGGACGCAAGGGATTGATCGATCTCCTGGGCGAGTGGCGGGAGGCTGGCGTGAACCACGCCGCGCTCGGCATCCAGTTCGCTGAGCGCCCAGCGGCGGAAATCATCCAGGAACTGGCCGAGGACGTTTTGCCGCTTTTCCCCTCCCATGATGGTCCGGCGCCTTTGGCGGCACGATGGTGAGCAGGCGGGAGAAATCATCCTTACGCCACCTTGAGACCCAACTGTCCGACCAGTTCGGCAGCCTGCGCTTTTGATATTACGGCTCCTTTGAAAGATTTGACATCGGTAAGCTTGATGCCGCCGATGTCGGCGCCCCTGAGGTCGGCATCTTCGAAGCGGCAATCCACGAGATTGGCGTCGCGCAGCGAGCAGCCGGCAAAAACCGTTTCCCGAAAATCGCAAGCATGGAGATCGGCATCGCTGAAATCGACCTGATTTAGCAGGGACTTACGGAATGACAGCTTTGGAAGTTTCGCGAGCGAAAGCATCACCTCCTCCAGCTTCAAGCCGAGGTTTTTCACATCTGACAAGTCCGCGCCGGTCATTTTGCATCGCAGAAGCTTGGCGTGGGCCAGCGACGAGCGGCGGAAGCTGGCGTTGTTGAAGTCACCTCCGTCAATGATAGCCTCGGTCAGGTCCGCACCATTAAAACTTGCGAAAGCTCCCCTGCATCCCACAAATCGCGACTCTTCAAGTGCGCTGCCGTCGAACTCGGCGCGGATCAATCTGCACCGCTCGAAATGCCATCGCGTGAGGTGAAGCCGGGCAAGATCTTCGCCCTCCATTACGCAGTTGGTCAGCTTGAGACGCCGGCCGGCATCGGCATGGCGCTCGATCTCCAGCCGGCTCAGTTCCTCGTTCTCCAGGATGACATCGAAATCATCATCTATGGCATCCATCGGCTGCTCCCCGCTCGATCCTGATTTGCAACGTTGTATCACGACCGGCCGCAATTGGACCTCTGGCGTGGTCCTTTTCCCGATGGGACCGGATCGCTATAAGACGCCGGTGGGCCAGGACGAAATATCTTGCGCTTGCTAATGGCCACCAGGGGTGAGGGTCTACCGGATGCGTGCGATCGCCACGCTTGAAGACGTCGCCAGTCGCGCAGGCTGCTCCATCAGCACGGCAAGCCGTGTTCTCAACGGCACGGGTCCGGTGAGCGAGGACATGGAGCGGCGTGTCCGTCGCGCCGCGGCCGAGATCGGCTATGGCGCTTCCGGCAGCAGGACGACGAGCGGCAAACGCGGACGGCCGGTCGTCGGTGTTCTGGTGCCGAGCATAACGAACCCGGTTTTTTCCGCTTCAGTTGGGGGCATCCAGCATCGGATGCAGGCAGCCGGCCATGGCGTGCTCATCGCACTTTCCAACTACGAGCCCGACGAGGAACTGGCCGCCGTTGCGACGCTTCTGGCGCAGCGCCCGATCGGCCTTATTCTGACGCTCTGTGGCACCGGGGACAGCGAGGTGCTGAAGAAGGAGCTGCCGCCGACCGTGCTCCTCAACAATCTACCGATGGGCCGCTTTTCCGCCGCCGTCACTGTCGACAATTTCGCCGCCGGTCATGAGATCACGCGCTTCATCCTGTCAAAAGGACATAGCCGGATTCTCTTCGTTTCCGGGCACTTCACGTCTTCCGATCGCGCCTTGTTGCGCTACAAGGGATATTGCCGGGCGATGAAGGAAAACGGCATCGCTCCCCTCGATGCCGTGCAGATCGCCTTTGTGGACGGCTACGACAATCTCGACCTCATCGATGCCGTCGAACATTTCAAGCCGACCGCCATTATCGGCTCCAATGATCTGATGGCGCTCGGCGTGATCGGCGCGCTCAGACGGCAGGGGATGTCCGTACCGGATGACATGTCGGTCGCCGGCTTCGACGGGATTTCCATTGGCCGGCTGATCGACCGGCCCCTTACCACCATCGAAATGCCAGATGCCAGCATGGGAACGGCTGCCGCTTCCTTGCTCCTCGACATTGCCGCCAGCGCGCCGGCCAGACATCTGCGCCTCGATCATCGGCTGTTTGCCGGAGAGACCGTGCGCGATATCCGGCAGGCTGGCGGTTAGATCAAAAGCAAAAAGGGGCGCCGGCAAGCGCCCCTTCCAGCAAGTCGTCTGGAAGACGGCTTAGCTGCGCGGCAGAAGCCTTTTCACTTCCTTGGCAGCATCATCCAGTGCTTCCTCGCCCGTCGCCTGCTGTTCGACGACGCGCGACAGGTTTTCAACGATCGTCTGGGTAACCTTCACGCCGTTGGAGCCGGGGAAGGAATACCAGGGGATCATGCGGTCCATCTGTGAAAGGCCGGCAACGAAAAGGGGGTTTTCGTTGTAGAAATCGCCGAGGTATTCCGCAGATTTCGCGGCCAGCTCATTGTTCGGCACATAGCCCGTGCCGGGAACCACGACGGAGGCGCCATAAGGACCGGCGGCGAATTTGGCGAACGTCCAGGCGGCCTTCTGCTTCTCTGCGTCGCGGGTGAGGATGACGACGGCATTGCCGCCGGTCGGCAGCTTACCATTTGCCGCATCGATCAGCGGGATCTTGGAGGTGCGCAGATCGAACTTGTCTCCGACGCTCTTGATCGTGTTGCGCAGCGCGCCGGTGGTCTGGAAGGCAAAGCCGACCTTGCCCGCGACAAAAGCCTGTTCGCCAGCCTGCTTGGTGAAGACCGGCAACGCTCCCGACTTCACCATGTTTTCCAGCACCGCTACCGCCTTCTTACCGTGTTCGTCATTGAAGGCCACGGTCTTCTCGTCCGGGCTCAGCATGGTGCCGCCGGCGCCGAACAGGAGGGCCGAGAACATCCAGTCGTCGCCCTGCCAGCGAAAGTCGATACCTTCCACGCCATCGCCGAGCGCCTTGATCTTGGTGGCAAGCTCGATGACCTCATCCCAGGTCTTCGGTGGATTTTCCGGATCGCCGCCCGCTTTGCGCACCAGATCGGCATTATAGTACATGATCGGATTGGAGGTCGCGAAAGCAAGGCCCACCTGCTTGCCGTTGACCTGGGCCAGCTTCAGGATGTTATCGGAAAAACCCTGCTCGGCCATGTTGCCGTCGGCGGCGATGAAAGGCGCGAGATCGACCGGAATGTCGCGCTCGTTAACCATGCGCAGGCGGTTCAATCCGATGAAGGTGATATCCGGCATTTCCGCCGTGCCGGCCTGGCGCATGATCGTCTGGATGCCTTCCTCATAGGTCGCGGAAGGATTGGCGAACTGGATCTTGATGTCCGGATTTTCCTCCATGAACTTCTTGGAGATGTTGTCCATCACATCCTTGAAGAAGCCCGGCATCGGGTAGTGCACGGTCAGGGTGGTTTCGGCATGGGCCGGAAGCGTGATCGCTGCCGAAACTGCCGCTGCGGCAAGAGCGTGTCTGATGAATTTCATGGCACGGTTTCCTGTGTTGACGATGGTGAAGAAAAACCGGTCAGCCTTTGAGACCGGTCATGGTGATGCCCTCGATGAAGCGTTTCTGTGCGGCGAGAAATGCGAGCACCAGGGGAAGGGTGATGATGAGGGTTGCGGCCATCAGCGCGCCGTAATCGTCTCCGGCCTCGGCAGCGCGAAAATAGAGCAGGCCGAGCGGCGGGGGTGCGTAGTTCTGGTTGGTGACGACGATCAGCGGCCAGAACAGGTCGTTCCAATGCGCCACGACGGAGAAGATCGCAAAGGCGGTGATGGCGGGCCAGGCGTTCGGCACGATCACCCGCGCGACGATGCCGGCCTCCGACATACCGTCCAGCCTTGCCGCGTGGATCAGATCGTCCGGCATGGCGCGGAAGAACTGCAAGAACAGGAAGATCGCGAAGACGGAGATCGAGAACGGAGCAACGAGCGCCGTGTAGCTGTTCAATATCGCCAGCCGGTCGAAGGCGACATAAAGGGGTAAGGCGGTGGCGTGGATCGGAACCAGCAACCCGAGCATCACCAGGCCCATCATGGCCTTTGCCGCGCGAAACTTCAGCTTGGCGGTGGCATAGGCGCAAGGGATGGCGACCACGACCTGGATGACGAGGATGAGCCCGCACACGATCAGCCCGTTCAGGAGCAGCGTCGGCATGGATACCCGCGTCAGGGCCTTCATGACATTGGCGCCGTAGCTCCAGGTTTCGGGGACGAGCGACAGCGAGGAAGAGAATATCTCGCTCTGCGACTTGCCAGCCGTGGAGATCATGAAGATGTAGGGCGCGGCGAAGACGAGAGCGCCGAGGGAAAGCAGACCGAAACGGATGATGCGGCCGATCGAAAGACGCGACTGGTTCATGAGTAATGCACCTGGCGGTCGAGGACACGGTATTGGAGGAACATCAGCGCCACGAGAATGGCGAGGAAGACCACCGTCATGGCAGAGGCGTAGCCAACGCGCAGATAGACGAAGCCCTCCTGGTAGATGGTGAAGAGCAGCACTTCGGAAGCCTTGTTGGGCCCGCCCTCTGTCAGTGTCTTCACCGTCTCGAACACCTTGACGGAATTTATGATGCTAATGACGACGACGAAGAGCGTGGTCGGCCCGAGCATCGGCCACGTGACGAGGCGAAACCGATCGAAGGCCGAACGGGCGCCATCCACCTCCGCCGCGGCATAGAGCTCGCGGGGAATGGCGGTGAGACCCGCGAGAAACAGCACCATATTGAAGCCGACCGACTGCCAGATGCCGACAATGGCCAGGCTCAACAATACGGTGCTGGATGAGCCGAGCCAGTTCGGCCCTTGGATGCCGAAGAGCGCGAGCGCCATGTTGACCGGCCCGATGCTCGGATGCAGCATATATTGCCAGACGGTCGCCATAGCGACGAGAAGCGATGCGACGGGCAGGAAATAGATCGTGCGGAAGAAAGCTCGCCCTTTCGTCTCGCTCTCGATCAGCATGGCGATGCCGAGCCCGATCAGGATCGAAAACGGCGTGACGATCGCGGCATAGGCCAAGGTATTCCACAGCGATATGCGAAACGTCCGGTCGGAAAACAGTTCCGCGTAGTTTTCGAAGCCCACGAAACGGAAGTCGTCATATCCCAGTTCGAAATCGGTAAAGCCGAGAACAAGGACCGCGACGACCGGCAGGATGATGAAGAGCGTCATCAGAACGAGCGCTGGCGCGGCGAGCAGCCAGGCGATGCGGGCTTCGCGCGTGGCCGCCTTGCACTGCGCCACTTCCGCCGATGTGAAATGCAGGTCCGCCGTCGCGTCAGCCATGGGATCGCTCCGGAATAAGCGCCACTTCCGCCTGCACGGCCAATCGCCTGCCATCTCCGTCAAAAACCATGGCCTTTTCAGGCTGCATGGCGAGATGGACCGGCTGGCCGGCGCCAATCCCTTTCGCTTCGGAAGGCGTCAACTTCATCACGACTGTCTCGCCGATCGCGTTGAGCCGCGCGAAAGCGGTCACTTCGGAACCCAGGAATTCCAGGCGCTGCACCCTAGCCGGAAGGCCGGATGTCTCCACCAACCCGACGAATTCCGGGCGGATGCCGATCGTCACCTCGGCTCCAGTGGCCAGCTCAGGTGAACACAGCGCAATTGGGCCGAATTGCACGCGACCTCCGGCACCGACCTTCGCCGGCAGCAGATTGATGCGGGGCTGGCCAATGAAACGGGCTACCTCGATGTGAGCGGGATCGTCGTAGATCGCCTGCGGTGTGGCAAGCTGCAGCAGCTGGCCGCCGATCATGACCGCAACGCGGCTTGCCATGGAGAGTGCTTCAGACTGGTCGTGCGTGACGTAGAGTGCCGGCACGCCGGATTTCCGGTGCAGTTCCACGATCTCGCCACGGGCATGGACGCGAAGGTTGGCGTCGAGGTTCGAGAGCGGCTCGTCCATCAGGAACAGACCGGGGTGACGCACCATGGCCCTCGCAAGCGCGACGCGCTGACGCTGACCGCCCGACATCTGTCCCGGCTTGCGGTCGAGGAGGTGATTGATCTTGAGGGAGGCGGCCATCGCCTCAACCTCCCGGCGGATGCCGGCGCGGATCTGTTTCTGCCCAGGAAGGAAAGAGCCGATGAACGGCATGCGCTGCCATGTCGTCAGCCGGCGCATAGCAAGCGGAACGGCGATGTTCGCGGCCGCCGTCAGATGCGGATAAAGCGCGTAGGATTGAAACACCATGGCCACGTTGCGGTCGGCTGCTCTCAGCGACGAGAGATCGCGTCCGCCAAGCGTGATCGTACCGCCATCGGCATGCTCCAGGCCGGCGACGATGCGAAGGAGCGTGCTCTTGCCGCAGCCCGACGGGCCGACCAGCGCGATGAATTCCCCGGGATCGGCCTCAAGGCTGACACCCTTGAGGATTGCGTTGCCGCCAAAGGACTTGGTGATGCCGTCGAGGGAAAGAACACTCATTCGGCGGCCACCTTCTTTGCAGCCTGCGGATAGACCTCCTCCACGACATCATCGAGCAGGTATGGGATCAGCCCTGGAACGGAGACCAGCCGGCTTTCCACCTTCTCGCCGAGCTCGTGAACGGCGGCACCGACGAGTCGCTCGCCCGGCATGACCCGCTCCAGATCTCCCAGGATGAAAGAGGCGGGCGGCGCCCACACGAGGGAGAGAGCCTCATGGTTGCCCGCCCAGCTCCAATGCAGGTGACCGCTCGCGAAAAGCATCACTTCGTTCTGGCGCATAAGATCGAAGAAGTGCCTCCGCAGCGCCTGCGGCACACCCCAATAGCCAGTCTCGCCCTCCAGCGGATCGTCCACGAAAAGGGGCTTATGTGCGAAGATCGCGACGCGGCGCTGTTCGCGGGAGGCAAGCGCCTCCTCAAACCAGGTCATCTGCGCCGCATCCTCTTCGTCATTAAGACCGACAAGCAGGCTGTTGAGTCCGATCAAGCGCCATTCTGCGCGGTCCTCGAACCAGCGATCGGGGCCGACAAGGCGGCGCCAGCGGTCAAGGCGATCCGTGGTTACGGGCTGCGTCGGCGCGCAGAAATGTCCGACATCGTGATTGCCCGGCACAAGCAATACCGGGACGGAGAGCTGGCGGATCAGATCGGCCGCAAAGATGATATCTTCCTCGTATCCGGCACCATCGACTGAAAGATCACCGGTATGGATGACCAGATCAGGCTTCTGGTCTTCGATCCATTGCCGGAGCGGTTCCCAGTTGCCATTGAAATGAGGTTTCAGGGCGCTGAAATGGGTATCGGTGATCTGAATGATCTTCACGGTTCTGCTCCGCAGGTCTGGTCCTGGCTGCGGCACGATCGCGATGGAGACCGGCAGCCGTTCTGGCGCCGTCTTTAGGAGAGGTCGGTGTCAGTGATGTGAAATCGCTTTTCAGCGAATTTTCAATTTTGTCATGAAATCGAGGCGAAAAGATCAGTGCTGTCGCCGGGAACGGGCGTTGGCGCCCAATCATGTTCGGCAGCCAAGCCCCTCAATTTTGAGGATAGCTCCGATAACACTTAAGCAGCAGTATATGGCTGCCGTTCCCCCAAACCCCAATCTCGACGGTAGAGAGGTCCATACCCTGCTTGGCAGCCTGGCGCGGGCCTCTCTCTTTTTGATGGCTGGTCTTTCTGACAGGTCATGCGGTTGCTGGCCGATGCCTAAGCTCAATAAACCGCAGGCGGAGCATTCGAGATCACTCGGGCTAGGGCGTTGTCAGGCCACAGTTGCCAAACGCTGCGGACCACTCTCTTCTCCTCCTCCCAATCGCCGCAAAATCTGCTTCTCGAGATATGCTTTGTAGGCAATCAGGCCTGAAAGATAATGTTCAACATCGTCTATGCGAACACGAAACGCATGATGCCGTATGAAGAACGAGCCCAATATGCGCTCCGGATTTCGCATAAACATCGCATATTCCGGCCAAAAATGGCCGTTGAGCAGGTGGTGGACGCGTTTGTCCAAGGCCTTTTCAAATTTCTTCAGATCAACAAGCCCGAGCAGATGACGAAGTCCGGGAAGTGAGTTCAAGCGCGTCAGCGTTTGCGATGTCGCCATCATCAACTCCAGCAGCGTTGGAAAGGTGGTAATGCGTGTTGCTACGAAATCCAGATAGTCGGCCACATTGTCTATCGCGAAACGGAAATACTCTTCGCGCGGCCGATATCGTGTCAGTTCATTGACGCAATATCCCAGCCAATGATCGTGATGTCGTGCATAATTGTTCGCGATAAAGTGCCCAAATGCCATTTCGACGGAATCAAGCCATTTTTGATCACCGGTGAGCTCATAGAGCCGCATCAGAGCAAAAGCCGCCTCTCCCTCGTAGTAAATGGTCCGATATTGCTCACGGGTTTCAAGTGTGGGAAACATGAGCACATGACGAAACGCACCGCTTTTGCGATCCTGCATGAAGCAAATGCCTTCCGCGAGTCTGGCCATCAAGGCGGCATTCGCCTCGGTTCCAAACACCTGAGCATGTTTGGCAAGTGCCAGCAGTGCAACCGCATTGCCACCTAGCTTGATTTCAAGGTTGCGCTCCGTAAGGAAGGCCGCTGGCGTGCCATCTGCCAGATCGACCTGCTTGATGAAGTCGTGCGTCATCTTTTTAAGGGACCGCTCGATCGCGCACCGAAGCTCCTCATCTTGTGTGAGTTCATAAGCTTCGATCATCGCGTAGGTCGTGCTGGCGTGTCGCAGCGTATTGTAGGCGTTGATCTGTCGGTCGAAGCAAGGGTGATAGCCGTAGACGAAAAGTCCGTCTGGGCAAACCTGCCTGGTCAGATAGCGCGATGCGTCGGAAATCAGCGAGGAAAGCAAAGGTATTCCGGCCTCGCCCACCACTCGACGGCCCGCCTTAAGACCCGTAGGATGCAGAGGAAAAATGTCGTCGCCATCCAGAAACAGGCCGGCGCCGGAAAACAGGTAAATCGGCTGGCTGCTGCAAAAATCCGGTTCCGGCAGTCCCGGAAATCGTGACCTGAAGTAGATCAGAAAATTCTTCTCATTCAAGGTTGCGGTGTCAATTCCTTTGCCACCATAGAGCATGGCGTTGGCATTTAATTCCTGCTCCAGGAAGGCACAGGAGAAACCCTCATCAAGTGCCAAACCGAGGCGGAAATAGTTGCGTTTTGTTGACGAGAGTAGCTCTCGAAGCCCAGCCCAGTTAACCTTGTGAACCTCGCCCGGCCAGTCCACCCGCAACCACCGCAAAGGGCGATCAAGTTTCAAAGCCAACTCACGGATAGCCGCCATTCCCTTCTGCCAGCTGGACTCGAAGGATGAGCCGGTTGCCGTTATTACCTGCGCCCTGGCCCTACCGTCTGAACACGAGAAGAAAAGGACGACGGGGGGGTGCGGGGATGCAAGAGGCTTAAAACTCACCTTTGCCTGTCTGCGCATCTCATTCAAATGTGTGGAGGAAAACATTGCCACGGACATCTCTCAACGTTCTCTCATTGCTTCGCGTGCTTTGTTGAACGGCTTGATCAGATAGTCGAGCACGCTCTTCTCGCCAGTATGTATATCGACTGTTGCAATCATGCCCGGGGCAATGGGAAACCGCTGGCCCGCTTGGTTGAGCAGGGCGTCGCTCTCGGTTTCGACGAACACCCGGTAATAATAGATTTCCGGATCGATTTCGTCCTGGATCGTATCTGGCGAGATGGTGGTGACCTTGCCTTGCAATGCCCCATAGATGGAGTAGTCGTACGCCGTGATCTTGACTGTGGCCCGTTGGCCGGGATGGATGAACGCGATGTCGCGCGGCGAAATCCGTGCCTCGATCAGCAGCTGATCTCCGAGCGGAATGATGTCCATGAGCTTCCCGTTGGGCGGCACTACTCCGCCAATGGTGGAAACCTCAATATTTTTAACAATGCCGCGCACAGGAGATCGCAGGGTCATGCGCGCCAAACTGTCTGCCTGTCCACTAATGACAGATCGCAGCGAGGCGACCTCCGCATTGGCCTTTGCGAGTTCTTCGCGCGCCGAAACGACGTATTGCGTACTGGTCTCGACCTTCTTCAATTCGAGTTCCGCAAGTTCTCGCTTCAACCGGATGATCTCTACGGCGCTTGCAGCTCCGATTTTTGAGAGCCCCTGATTCACTGCAAGCTCTTCACGCACGAGCGCGGCCGATTCATCAATCCAGGACAGCGTTTCAGTAAGGTTGCGCTTGCGCGCTTCGAATAACTGGGTCTCGCTGGTGATCAGGTCGGAATAGGCGGCGAGCTCCTCAGGGAACGTCAGCGGCTGTTGATTGACCTCCGCGGTAAGGCGCGAGGCGCTTGCCAGAGCGGCTCGATATTTTGCGGCAGATTCGCCCACGTCCGACTCTGTCATCGTGGGATCAAGCTGTGCCAAGATCTGCCCGGCTTCGACGATCTGGTTTTCCCGCACATGCAAGATCGACAGGATGCCACCTTCAAGCGACTGTACCACCTGTTCTTTGCGGATCGGGACCACCCGTCCCGAACCTGTGGAGACTTCGTCAAGTATCGCAAAATAGGCCCAAAGCAGTCCGGTTGATATGCATAAAGCAAAAAGCGCGACAACGCGCTTGGCACGGGAAAGCCGAACGTCGTCATCGCCGCCGTAGTGCCAGGTTTCGAGTTTGTCATTATCGGCAAAAATAGTCATTACGGCACCTTCACATCTCTAACACGGAAGCACCGTGGCGGCTCGACTGGACGAGGTCCGAGGTCGGGCGCGCCGCAGCTGTGCGGTTTGACGCAGAAGGACCGGTTGTACGCGGCTGTGCCTTCAGCTTGAGGAGAGCTTCGGCCTTGCTCGTGTTCATGATAATGCGACCAGCATCCAGTGCGACCACCCGCTCTGCTATATCCAGCATGCGCATGCGGTGGGTCGCGACCACGACCGTCTTGCCTTTGCTCCATGTCCTGAAGCGTTCGATGAAGAGGCGCTCGGTCACTTCATCCATGGAGGCGGTGGGCTCATCCAGGAGCACAACGTTCGGATCACGGATAATGAGCCGTGAAAGAAGCAAGGATTGCTGCTGGCCACCCGACAATCCTCGTCCGCCTTCCTGGATGACATGATCGAGTCCTCTCGGGAATAGACGGATGAAACCGTCCGCCCCAGTGATCGAAAGAGCATCTAGCAGCGCCGACTGCGGAGCGTTTTGCGCTCCAAGCATCACGTTTTCGCGGATGGTGCCGTAGAAGAGCCGCGATTGCTGCGACACGAGACCGACGTCACGCCTAAGATCCAGGGGATCGATATGGGCGAGAGCCAGATTGTCGATCAAAGCCTCTCCGGTAGCAGGCTCGATCATACCGGATAAAGCCAGGAGAAATGTCGACTTGCCGGCGCCATTTCCACCGAGCAGCGCGACCTTGTCACCGGCATTCATCATGAAATTCTCCAAAACGAGGGCCGGACGTCCGGAGAATTGCCCGTAGTAAAAGGATGCTGATTTGAAATGATAGCTGCCCGAAAGGCCGCTGACATTGATTTTCGTTTCGCTGTCAGGATGATCGAGCGGCAGCTCCATGATGCTGGTGAGGCCCTTCAGTCCGATCTTGGCATGCTGATACCGGCTCAGCACCTGTGTAAGCTGCGCCATCGGAGCCATCATCCTAGACCCAAGGATCGAGCAGGCAACGAGTGAGCCGGTGGTCATGTCTCCAGCCATGACAATCGGCGCGCCGCAGAAGACGATAACCGCGAAAACTCCTGTCTGCACCAGATGCGCCCAGCTGGACAAAGTATTGGTCAACGAGCGGAGCCGCAGCTGGGAATCGGCGTTCGCGGCGTTAAAGGTATTCCACCGTTGCTGGAATAGGTTTTCCGCCTGGAGGACCTTGATGTCCTCCATTCCCTGAACCGCTTCAACAAGCATCGCGTTGCGTAGCGCGGATTCGCGCATGGCCTCCCCGGCAATCTTGCGCAGCCGTCTTTGGGCAAGCAGGCCCGGCGTCACCAGCAGTATCAGCGCAACGGCCGGGATCACGGCCAAGATACCGCCGATATACCAAAACATCGCCAGGAAGATCAAAAAGAACGGCAGGTCGGCAATCGCGGCAACCGTGGTAGAGGTCAACAGCTCTCGGACCTGCTCCAGATCGCGCAACTGTGAAATGAACGTTCCCGTCGCTACCGGGCGGTGTTGGTTCTTGACGCGCAATGCATGCCCGAAGACGCGATCAGAGATCTTTATGTCGGCGCGCTTACCCACGACGTCGATGATGGCGGCCCGCACGCGCCGGATCATGAAATCAAACCCTAAGGCAAGCATGACGCCGCTAAACAGGACAGACAATGTCGTCATGGACTGCGCCGGCACGGCCCGATCATAGACCTGCATGGAGAAGATGACGCCAGCCAGCGACAGGGTGTTTGCGATGAATGTCGCCAGCAGCACATAACCATAGGGACGAAGGTCCTTGAGCGCGAGCTCGTGAAACCAGCTTCCACTCCTTGCCGGGACCTGCTCGACACGCTTATCGGCGCTCTGCCGCGCATCGCGCCCGATAAGAAGATAGGCGATGCGATCGCTCAGGTCCTGCAGCGATAGCACCGTCCAGTGCCCATTGTCTCCGCCAAATATGAGCTTTACCTGATCGCCCTCGAGGGAAACTGCGAGCCCGACAGAACCGTCGCGCAGCTGAAGCAGCATGGGTAGCCGGCGCGCGCTAATGCCTGCTGCCACAGGCTCGATCGCTCGCACCTCAATTCCGAACCGCCGCGCCAGGCGCTCGATACGCTGGACAGGCGGGACATCTTCTTGCGCAATCGCGAAGTAGCTGGCGGCGAACTTCGAGTGCGGAATCCCCAGTCGTTCTGCAAGATGTCCGAGGACCTCGACCCAGGCTTCGCCCGGAATGAGGTCGGTGGCCGTAATCTCAGAGCCAGTCAAGGAATGAATCATTCTTCCTTCCCTTGCCATTTTCGCGGATCCGGAGGATCCGGATCCGCATGGAACGGTGCTGCCAAAGATGGTTCGGCAACGGCGATCAGACGACTGGCAAGTCTAGTCGTTCATCCTCGCGAATGATGGGTTCGAACGGATCGACGGGGTTAATTTCCGCAATCTCCGTCACCTCGGGGGTGCTTGGAAGGGGAACTGTCTCGGTCGATTGCGGGGTTGTGTCGGCTTCCTCCTTAAGGGCTGAGAGATCGACGTCCTCAGCACCCCTCTCGATAAGACCGTTAAGCGTGAGAAGCGCCGCGCTGGATGGGCTTTCGGCTACTTCGGCCTCTTGTGAGGTGTCGGCCTGGGCGCTCAGATCGGCGACTGGCACGGTTTCATCGCCATCGGTGCCAGCCAACACGTCTTCCGAGAACGTCTCCATCATCACACCAGCCCCCGGCACTCCGGGATGATCAAGGGTGATGGTCAGGCTAGCAGTCTCGCTTGATCCGTCAGGCGCAGTAATCGTGTATTCAAACACATCCTCGTCACCGGTGGAGCCAACGAATGGTGAGTTAGCCACGTAGCTGTAGGAGCCATCGGGATGGATGGTGAGAACACCGTGGTCGCCCGGAATGTCGAGACCAGCCGTGGTCACTGCTATTCCGTTCACTTGGGAAATTACAGTGCCGTCGGGAGCCGTATCATCAGTGATGACATTGCCTTCCGCGGACCCGCTCACGTTGCGATAGTCGGTCACAACATCGGAGGTGGTTGTCACGCTCACGGCCGCAAGCGCAGACAAATCCAGCAATCCGCCAGGATTGGCCAGCACAAGGTAATAGGTGCCGCCGCCGGAAAATTCAGGCAGAGTGAGTTCTGCCCCGTCCCAGCTCGACAGCAAGCCGAGGACGCCGGGATCATATTCGAGCCAGTTCGTCACCTCATGAACCAACGTAGCTTGAGTCTCGCCATCGGCCACCCGGTAGACGAGCAGATCATAGTCATTATCGCCGACGAGACTCAACGATGCCAGAGCATCGCCACCCCCTTCGATACTGATTTGCCGAGTTGTATTTTCGGCGACTGTGAAGCTCAGCGGGCTTTGCCCGGCAAGCAGCGATACGTCGATGGTGTCTCCCAGAACCCCTAGATTGAGGACCGTGCTGACCGATCCGGACTCAGCCGGCTGGATGTCCGTGGTCGGGGTGACCGTGAGGTTCACGGCCGCCGCATCATCCGCTGGTTCCAAATCGAAAACAGTTACCGATCCGAGTGAAACAGTCGCTCCGACATTGCCTGTCACGTCGCTTTGCCGCACTTGAACGCTGCCGTCAGCGTAACTGCCGGATGGCAATTCGAAGCTGTTGCCGGTACCAGCTTGCCACGTGCCACCACCGTCGAGGCTGTATTCCCACACCGCGCCTTCTTCCAGACCGCTGACGGTGACGGTGCCGTCGCTGGTCAGGCCATCGCCAATGCTGCCCGTATCGACCTGAAGTACCGCAGTTGGAGCGGCTGGGGGTGTAAGATCCACGGTAATCGGGCCAAGGGGGGTAGCCGGGCCCTCGTTGCCGGCGGCGTCAATTTGGCGGACCTGCACATCGGCATCGGCATATGCGCCCTCCGCCAATTCGAAGCCGTTGCCTGCGCCGGTGAGCCAGGTCACACCGCCATCAATACTGTACTGCCAGCTCGCGCCCGCTTCCAGGCCATCGACCGTGACGGTGCCGTCGGCCGTGAGGCCGTCGCCCGCAGCGCCAGTATCGTTCTGGAGTGAAGCGGTCAAAGCCGTCGGTGGTGTGGTATCAACGATTATCGGCCCGAGCGAAACCGCCTCTCCGACGTTGCCCGCGGCATCTGTCTGGCGCACCCGCACGTCCGGGTAGCTGCCTGGCTCAAGTTCGAAACCAGTGCCGGTGCCGGTTGTCCAGCTGACTCCGCCGTCGGTGCTATACTCCCAGGTTGCTCCCGTTTCGAGGCCGCTAATCGCCACCGTTCCGTTGCTTGTGACGCCATCTCCTTCGGCTCCGGTGTCGTTTTGAAGAGAGACGGTCGGAGCAGCCGGAGGCGTTGTGTCACCCACGCCCTCGATCGAAATTGTTAGCGTGGCGGTGTCGGTTCCCAATCTA
Organism: Rhizobium sp. LC145; assembly: GCF_001005825.1. Classification (GTDB taxonomy): domain Bacteria; phylum Pseudomonadota; class Alphaproteobacteria; order Rhizobiales; family Rhizobiaceae; genus Neorhizobium. The sequence goes on along the minus strand of NZ_LBHV01000002.1, from coordinate 175,274 downwards.
TAGGTGAAGACATCTTGCTGCCCCGCAACGCTTGGGTCATCGAAGGGTTCGTAGACGTATGAACCATCCGGGTTGATGGTCAGATTGCCGTACTCTCCCTCCAGAGTGATGCCGCCAGCCGGTACGGTGACGAAGTTTCCGGAGGTGTCCTGAATCTCCAGCACTTCCCCTTCAACGGTGTCGTTGACGAGAACATTCCCTTCGACCGCTACACCGTCGGCGAGCACGGTCGTGTCGTTCAACGTAGCATCGAGCTCAACGGTGGGAGCGACAGAGAGAAGACCGCCACCGCTGTAGGTGAGCCGATATTGCCCCGATGTCAGGTCCGCGGCGGTAATGCGTGCGCTTTCGCCGGAAAGACCGATCAGGTCGAGAATGCCACCCTGGGAGGTGTCAGCCACAAAATCCCATTGACCTGTTTCTTCGTTCCAGATCTCCAGTGTCGCCTCCGCCACATCGAGCAGGCTAAGGGCACTGGTGACCGATACGTCGAAGGTGGCGTCCGTGGTCGTATTCTCGGGCACGTCGAACACGTAGCTGTGCGACCATCCGCCAACCGTTAAGAGTGCGGTGTCGGAGGCGAAATCTGTTCTCTGGCTGGCGACGGAGCTGAGCTCAACCTCCGCGGAAGCAGTATCATCAACAGCATCCGCATCCGCATCAGCGTCCGCATCGGCGTCCGCGTCGGCATCCGCATCGGCGTCAGCGTCGGCATCCGCATCGGCGTCAGCGTCAGCATCCGCATCCGCATCGGCGTCAGCGTCTGCATCAGCGTCGGCATCGGCATCGGCATCTGCGTCCGCATCGGCGTCTGCATCGGCGTCCGCATCGGCGTCAGCGTCCGCGTCGGCATCCGCATCGGCGTCAGCGTCGGCATCCGCATCGGCGTCAGCGTCGGCATCCGCATCGGCGTCAGCGTCAGCATCGGCATCAGCGTCGGCATCCGCATCTGCATCAGCATCAGCATCGGCATCAGCGTCGGCGTCTGCATCCGCATCGGCGTCAGCATCTGCATCTGCGTCCGCATCAGCATCGGCATCGGCATCAGCGTCTGCGTCGGCATCTGCGTCCGCATCCGCATCGGCGTCCGCGTCGGCATCGGCATCGGCATCAGCATCGGCATCCGCATCAGCGTCGGCATCCGCATCAGCATCTGCATCGGCGTCTGCATCCGCGTCAGCATCTGCATCTGCATCAGCGTCCGCATCAGCATCGGCGTCAGCGTCTGCGTCGGCATCCGCATCAGCGTCGGCGTCAGCATCTGCATCAGCATCTGCGTCCGCATCGGCATCAGCGTCGGCATCCGCATCAGCATCTGCGTCGGCGTCTGCATCCGCGTCAGCGTCGGCGTCAGCGTCTGCGTCTGCGTCGGCATCCGCATCAGCATCTGCGTCGGCGTCGGCATCCGCATCGGCGTCAGCATCCGCATCCGCATCAGCGTCGGCATCCGCATCCGCATCTGCATCAGCGTCAGCATCCGCATCAGCATCGGCGTCAGCGTCTGCGTCGGCATCCGCATCAGCGTCGGCGTCAGCATCTGCATCAGCGTCAGCATCTGCATCTGCATCAGCGTCGGCATCCGCATCGGCATCGGCATCAGCATCTGCATCAGCGTCGGCATCCGCATCGGCATCGGCATCAGCATCTGCGTCCGCGTCGGCATCAGCATCGGCATCAGCGTCCGCATCCGCATCGGCGTCTGCATCGGCGTCAGCATCCGCATCAGCGTCTGCGTCTGCGTCGGCATCCGCATCCGCGTCAGCATCGCCATCATCATCGTCGGACCCGCCGCCGGCCGCCAATGCGGCTCCACCTCCCGCAAGCAACAGCGGCAACGCAATGCCTAGTATCGAGCCACTCCCACTCCCGCCAGCAGCACCCACAAGCTGGTCACCCGAGCCAGCCGGCGCAAACTCAAAGTCAGCCAATGCATCCGTGTATTCACCAACCCACACATTACCGGACGAGTCCTCAAGGATCAGTTCGCTCCGCTGGTCGCCTTCACCCGTGTAAAAACCGCGGATCCAAAGCTCGTCACCATTTCTGAGCTGTAGCACCAGATCCTGACCGGAGCGGTTGAAGGAGGCGATATCGCCAGGGGACAATGAAAGCTTTATGGTGCTGGGGTTTGATATGAAGATCCGATCTTCTGCTACAGTAACCGTTTCGCCGCTTACCTTGTCCGAGACAACTGCTACCATCGGGATGCTCCTCGCGTGATCGATGCCGTATCATTCGGCCCATTCAAGCGACGCTGTCGCGCAACGGTGTGCACGAGGCGACGCCTCGAAGCACTCTTCACCGCAACATCGCGGTGCAACCGCCGCTTGCCATCTCATTGGCAACTACGTCGCCTTGGTCCCTCTGGAAAGTCTGCCGCAATGGCCTCGTAATTCAACCCAAGGTCGATCGCTGCTTCACGACAACATTAAAGAGCGATGAAATCGGCAGGGCATATCCTAGGTGAAGCGTATCAACCCGCGACACCAAAATCCCAGTGTGGACCAAAGAGGTCACCGCCACATGATCGAAGGGGTGCAGAACGTCTCAAATTGCGCCATCACGTGATCCGCAAAAAAATCAGATCGGCGCAATCCGCGCCGATCTTGGTCTTCCTTAAAATCGCCTGCGTAATTTGGCGTTGGACGGACCATAACCCTTCATTGGTTGGGACGTAGCTATTTACAGTTTCAACGCGCGGTTTGCGCCTTCGCCGTCTGCGGAACAAGCCCGAACATTTCCCTCAACTGACCGGCCGCAAAGGCGCACTCGACACTCAGCTTATAAAGGTCAAAGCGCGTGTTGATCTCGTCGAGACGTGCCGAATGAAGCTCCTGGTCCGCATTGAGAACGTCGAGCAGAGTTCGAGTCCCAAGGTCGAGGAACTGCTTCTGATAGAGATCCCTGGTTTCCCGCATATTCGACTGCCTGGAACCAAGAGAATTCAAAAGAGCGCTTAGGCTGCTTACCTGTGCAACAGATTCGGCCCACGTCTTTTGAATGTCGAACTTAGCTGCCGCGACTGCCGCCTCCGAAGCCTCGGCTGCATACTGGGCGGCGTTCTGGCGCGCCTTAAAAGCTCCCCCGTTATAGAGGTCTCCTTTGACTTTTATCCCGACAACGTAGTCCGGGTCATCATCGCTCCCCCAAACGTTGAAATTCCCGGAAGCCTCCAGGGCAATGGTCGGCAACATTTCGGCTCGTGCAAGCTTTACCCTCGCCTCCGCTTCGGTCTTGCGGGATTTCGCGGCAAGGACTGCGGGCACGGTTTCCCATGCCGGCTGCTGCCCTGAACAGGCGCGCTCCAGCTTGGGAGGAAATGATGAACGAAGCTGAACGGGACCATTCGTTCCCAAAAGCGCATTCAGCGTGCTCTCCCATCTTTGCTTTTGTGCCGAAATCTCTAATTCTGTGGCTTGCGCAGCCTGGATGCGAGCTTGCGCCTGCAATTTGTCTGATCGTGTGCTTGCCCCACTATCAGTTCTGGCATCGACCAATCGGCCAATCGCCTGCACGTCATCGATCTGTTCCTTTGCAACTCCGGCAAGTTTTTCGTTGCGCATAATCTCCACGGCGGCAAGCGCGGTTTCCCGGATGATATCGTCGACGGCGGCGAGGAACTCAGCCCTGCGGACATCATGCACGGCCGATTCTGCCTGGACCCGACCGGACACCTTGCCGAAGTCATAGAGCATTTGGGTGGCGGAAATGTTGAACTTGGGACCCCAATCCCGGCTCGCTCCACTTTCGAGACCCAGATCCAATCCTGCACCGACGGACGGAAGATAGCCCGACTTGGCCTCCGCAATGACTTCATCCTGCTCCTTGATACGCCCAGCCGCCTCTTGAACTGCAGGGTGCCGGTTCACCGCGCGATGCACCATTGCCTCGACATCAGAGAGATGTTTGGCGGACGTTACCGAGGCCGCGGAGGGGGCATCCTTCGGCCTGATCAGGTTTGATGCGACCGCCTGTTCTTTTTGGACCGGTTTCTGCTTTGATGTTTGAGTGCAGGAGGATTGCAGTAGTGCAGCAGTAGCGATGAGGCCGAGGATAAAGGGACGAAGGGTTAAACGCATCTGGGCTCCATGAACCGGAGAGCAAATCTGCAACCGGCCCACGCGACACCAATGGCTGGCAGGAAAAATCCTAAACACCTGTATGTTGCACTATAGGTGATTCGTTAATTTCCGCAAAAGCTTAGCATGGGACATCAAACGAGATATCTACCGGCATCACACCCCAACGGTTGAATGATCGATTGAGGGCTGTCGAGCGCCAGCCGGGACATGTGTTAACGTCTCATTAGTAGATTGCCACACTCATCGTGTCCGGAGCGTGCCTCGAAATGGACTTCGGTGAAGCTCACCCTAGAATAATATCAAAACGCCGAGCAATGCTCATGAGACCGGAGGTTCGATGAAGAAAAACCTTCCAGGCATGGATGCTGGGGAAATGGCTGCCCCGAAATTCAAAACTTTTCATGGTGAGCGGACTATTTCTGACGCCCACTGGACGGCCGAAGAGGTGGTGGAGGCAACCAAAGGCACGTGGTTGGCAGCGCCGCCGGCGGGCTGGTCTGCAAGCGGGCTGTGCATCCATGCGTCAACAATGAGACATGGCCATCTTGCCGTTCTTCGCCCTCCGGGGGACGCAGGAAGAGGCATTCCACTGCATACTCTTGTTGGATTGAAGCCGCCGCCTGCGGCGGTGATTGCCGCACAGATCCCAGATCAAGGCTTGCCAGATTTGCCGGTGCTGCAGGTCCGCGACACCGATGAAGCTATTCTGGGGATGGGCCGACATGCACGTGATCAGATGACCAGCACCGTGCTGGCGGTTACCGGAAGCGCAGGCAAGACAACGACAGTCGCGATGTTGGCTCACGTTTTATCTATCTGGGAAGACACGCCAAGCTCTTCCCATAGCGCAAACTTGCCTCACGGGGTGGCCTGGAACCTGGCTTCGATGCCTAGGCAAACCCGCTTTGTCGTATTGGAGCTGGCAATTGGACGCATGGGACAAAGCTCAAGACTGGCGCGTCCGCATCTGTCGCTGGTCACCAACATCTTGCCCGCTCATCTGGGAGAGAACAGCACCTTGAAAGACATCGCGCTGACCAAAAGCGCGATATTTTCCGGGATGGCTCCAGGCGGCGTTGCCGTTCTCAATCGGGATATGCTGGAATGGGAGACGGTTCATTCGGCCGCGGTGGCAAGAAACCAGAAGGTCGTTCATTACGGGACCACACGGGAAAGCGCTTTTCAGCTGCTCGAATACGATACGGCTGATCAACGTGCGCTGGCATCTATCGCCGGAAAGAAGATCGAATATCGGATGGCGGCCGCGGGCAAGCACATGGCCTTGAACGGCCTTGCCGTGCTTGCAGCCGTGAGTGCGCTCGGGCTGCCCATCGAACCGGCGGTGAAGCAGCTGGAATGCTTCTCTCCTCTTCCTGGCCGCGGCGAGGAGTTTGAGATCGTTCTCGCCGGACGACGCGTAGCCGTCATTGACGATGCATACAATGCCAATCCCGGCTCGATGGCCGCTGCACTGGAAAATCTGGCCTCACGGATCACACAGGGGCGCAAGATTGCGGTTCTCGGCGAGATGGCTGAACTCGGTCCAGGCGCACCCAAATACCATTCAGACCTCGCCCTGCTTGTCAAACGGCTCGACATCGACCGTTTTTACTGCATCGGAAAATTATACGAAGACTTCTTTCATGCCCTTCCCTCACACCGCCAAGGCTATTTAACCACATCGCTCGATGACCTTCGCATGAAACTCACCAGTGGCGTGAGCTGCGGAGATACTCTTCTGTTCAAAGGTTCCCACAGCACCGAGATGCACAAACTGGTTGCCTCCTTGAAGCAGGACGCAAACCGAACACGGGACGAGACCGGTGAAACTCCTGTTCGGTGCCGGCAAATCTGATGCGCGGCGTAAGGAACGCGTTAAAGCTATTTATCAACTATTGCTGGCGACTGCTGCGCTGGCAGGTGATCAAGTATTTGTTCCTATTTTTCGGCATCCCGAGCCCGGCGAGTATAACCCTGGCCGATCAGCCCCGGCTCGGCCCGTTTGAGCAGTCAGCACCGAAGCAGCTTTCCGTACCAGTTGGAAGCGAGCCCTTTGACGCGGAAGAGGTACTGTATGGAGCGGTGAGCTCGCCAGACCAATGCGCGCAAGTTCCCGATGGCATGTGGATCGAAGTGGATGGCAAAGGCGAGTGTATCAGATATTACGGACACGGCTTTTCATCGAATGGTACCCCCCTGGTTCTTGTGTATTTCAGCGGCGATGTCATGCTGCGTACCCCTAAGGGGGAGCGATATGTGGGCTCCTCTTATGCCGACCGCTCTCCGGCGGTCATCACAGACGAGATGGCCCAGTGGTCGACAGAAGCCGGTACGCCAACCATCTTCCTGGCGCGTCCGGGGATTTACGGATCTTCAGGAGACCACAATCAGCGGCGCCATAGCCGCGAAATCGATCTCATGAATGCAGCGATGGACCGTCTCAAGGAAAGATATGGTGTATCTTCCTTTGTCCTGACAGGCCACTCTGCCGGCGGCCAGATTGTCGCCGCACTTCTCAACAAACGCGCCGATCTTCACGCGGCTGTCATGTCCTCACCGCTTGCCTCGGTAAAGCAGGTAGCGGCATTTTGGGAGAACCGGCGGGATATTCCGGGCCGCTTTCTCTATGATGTCGAGGCCTTTTACGATCCCGTAGAGGAAATTGATCGGATCAAAACCGAGCCGTCGCCGCGCATATATGTCATTTCCGATCCGGAGGATCGGACCGTACCTTTCTACAGCCAACTCTATTACGTGCGGCGGTTGCGTGCCTCCGGTCTCAAGCCCCAACACATCTATGCACAGGCTGCCGATCCCGCCCACCATCTGCTTGCGGAGCACGCAAAGCGTGCGGCTACTCTTATCGCGCGGGACCAGCCCGATGCCGTCGTCCGGCGAGCGCTCGTCGAATTGGATCTACTAAGCCTCAGTAAGTAGGCAAGATCCGTTTTCCTTAAACAACCGCTGTCCTTGCGGCTAGCGGCGAATGGCAAACTTGAACACCTCTTCCTTCGGCTCGACCCCCAGGCCCGCGCCGGTCGGGACGACATAGGTCCCCTCGCCCGAAGCCATGTCGCCCTTGGTATAGGTGAGGTTCCGGTCGAAGATCGAATGCTGGTACTCGTGGTAAGGCACGTTCTGCAGCGCGGACGCGGCTTGGAGGCTCGCCGCCATGAAGATGCCGACGCTGATCGAGGCATGCGGCATGATGTTCATGTGAAAGGCTTGCGCCATCTGACCGATACGGATGAACTCGGTAATGCCTGTGTGGCCCATTTCCGGCTGGACGATGCTCATGGCGCGCGCCTCGAAACGCGGACGGTATTCGTAGGTTGTGCGTAATTCCTCGCCGAGCGCTAAGGGCACACCGATGCCGGCCGCCACCCGCGCCTGGCCCTCGAGGTTCTCCGGCTGCACCGGCGCTTCCGCGAAATAGAGATTATAGGGTTCGAGCCGCCGGATGATGCGGACCGCCTCGCCTGCCTCGAACTTCCAGTGCAGGTCGACCATCAAGTCGATATCCGGGCCGACGGCCTCCCGCAACGCCGCCATCTCCTTGACGATATCCTCCTCGGACACGACAGCTGCGAACTTGATGCCCTTGTAGCCTTTGCCGACCCAATAGGCGGCAAGATCGCAGCGCTCTTTCAATGTCGCCTTCGGCAGACCCGAAACATAGGCGCGGATCGTGTCATGCCGCCGCCCGCCGAGGAGCGTCGAGACAGGCACGCCGAGATTCTTGCCGGCGAGATCCCAAAGCGCAATATCGACGCCTGCCAGCGCATCGAGGTAATAGCCGCCGAAGAAGCCACGCACCCGCATCAGGTCGTAAAGATCCTCGTGGATGACCGCTGCATCGCCCGGATCGCGGCCGATGATGACCGGACCGAGTACATCATCGATAATCGCTTTGGTGGCCTCGGGAGCCACGATGCCGTAGCACTCACCCCAGCCGATTTTGCCGCTCTCGCCGGTTGCTTTGATCAACAGTGTCATGTCGGTCGAGGGATAGATGGTACGGTTGCCCTTGCGGATCAGGTAGCCGCGCTCGTTGATCGCCTCTCCTTCCTTGAGCGGTCCGAGATAGGGCACCTCGCGCGGAATGGAGATGATGAAGGTCTCCACCGAGACGATCGCATCGACGACGTTTTTGGGCATGGGTCCCGGCTCAGTTCGGCTTGTGATTGGTATAAGGCAAATCGGCCTCCGCCAGAAGCAGTGCCAGCTCCTTGCGGTCGCCCTCGTCGAACTTCGGGCCTTTGCCGCGTACGAATGTGTTTTTGATGACGCCTCGGCGGCGCAGAACTTCCTTGGTCATATGCATGCGGAAAATCGCCTGGAAGTTCAGAAGCGGGAGCGAAACGTTGTAGAGCCTGCGCGTGGTGGCGGCATCGCCTTTCTGCCAGGCATGGATCATCTGGGCATGAATATCGGCAAGCTCGGCAGCCGGCATGGTACCGGCTGCGCCGCGCGCCAGTTCGTCGGTGACGTAGCGCCCCCCGGCGCCGCCGAAGATCGCCTCGACCGAACCGTTGGCGGCTGCCTTGATACGGGTCAGGTGCTGACCGCAAGGAGCCGTCTCCTCCTTAACGTAGCGGATTTCCGGCACAGCATTGGCAACCGCCGCCACCTCCTCCGGGGTCAACCCAGCACCGATCGGCTTCGGCTGATTCTGCAGCATGATCGGTACGCCGGCATTGGCGGCGACTTGCCGGAAATAGTCCGTCTGCGCGGCAATGTCGTTGCCGAGCGACAAGGGTGCCATCACCATGGCTGCCCCTGCCCCGATCTCCGCTGCCTGCGCCACGTGCTTTGCCGCCGCCTTCGGGTCCGGATCGCTGGCGCCGAGGATGATCGGAATGCGCCCGCCGACCCGTTCAGCCAATAGTTCGACTTGCCGTCTGCGCTCCTCAGGTGTCAGCGTATCCACCTCGCTTGCCACACCCGGATAGACGACGCCGTCCACCTTGCTCTCCAGCGCAAAGTCTATGATCGACAGGAAATCGGCCTCATCGATCGAGCCATCGTCGCGGAAGGGCGTGGGGAGAACGGGAAAAGCTCCGGCTAGGGTTCTGGTCATTTAACAGCTCCGGCAGTGACGCCCTGAATGAAGTAACGTTGGAGAAACATGAAGGCCGCAACGATCGGCGCGGAGACGAGCAGAGAAGCCGCCATCGCGCCGCCCCAGTCGGCATTGAGTTCGTTGAGATAGGTCAAGAGAAGTCCCGGCCCGATCGTGCGTTTTTCGTCCGAGACGATGACGGTCATCGAATAGAGAAGATCATTCCAGGACCACATGAAGGAATAGAGGAACACGGTGACGATCGGCGGGATGGAGATCGGGATGACGATCGTGTGGAAGATCCGGAAATCCGAAGCGCCATCGGCACGCGCGGCATCGATCAACTCGTCCGGAACCTGACTGAAATAGCTGTAGAGCATGTAGGTCGCGACCGGCAGCGCGAAAACGATATAGCTGAGGATCAGCCCCAGACGCGTATCCAGGAGGCCGACTTCCGTCATCAACGGATAGAGGCTGATCAGGAGCAGGCCGAAGGGAAACATCTGCGCGGACAGCATGAACAGCATGACTGGCTGGCGTCCGAAGTAGCGATATTTGGCGAAGCTGAAGCCGGCATAGAGGGCCAGGATCGTGTTCAGCAGCGCGCTCGACCCGGAGGTGATCAGGCTGTTGGTGAGATAGGTCAGAAGCTTGCTCTCCGAAATCGCCGTCCAGTAATTCTTGAGCGTGATCTCATGCGGGTAGAGCGTCGGCACCACGCGGTAGAGTTCGGCATTGTCCTTCAGGGAGGACGTGATCATCCAGTAGAGCGGGAAGAACATATAGAAGCCGATCAGGCACATCGTTCCGAAGAAGACGACCTTGGCGGTACGGCTGGAAAGATCGAACATCTCAGCGCCCCTTTACCAGCATTCGGAGATAGAAGTAGGCGGGTGGCAGAAGCGTTGCGACCCAAAGCACGCCGATTGCCGAGGCCATGCCGATATCCCATTGTTCGAAGGCGCGGCGATAAACCTCGATCGAGAGGACGGAGGTTGCCCGAACCGGGCCGCCACCCGTCAGCGCGAAGATCGTATCGAAATCCTGCAGACCGCCGATGACCCCCAGTACGACCACGACCAGCAGGACCGGACGAAGATGCGGAATGATATGATCGCGCAGAATGGCGAAGTTGCCGGCGCCATCCACACGCGCGGCATCGATCTGCTCCCTGTCGAGGTTCTGCAAGCCCGCCAGGAAAAAGGCCATGAACAGCGGGATCGAGCGCCAGATGCGGGTTAGCACGACCGCTGCTAGCGCGCCATTGGGCGTGGAAAGCCAGGCCTGCGGCACGTCGATCAGGTTCATTTCCAGAAGCAGGGCGTTGAGAACGCCATAGCGGCTGTTGAAGATCCAGCCCCAGATGAAGGCGCTGACGGTGCTCGGCACCACCCAGGGCAAAAGCGAAAGCGATCGGATCGCGCCGCGTCCGCGAAAAGGTTGATTGAGGATCAGGGCCCAGCCGAGACCGAGCACCACCGTGCCGGCTGTGGCGCAGCCGACATAGATCACCGTGACGATGAAGCTGTCGAGCACTTCGGGGCTCGACATGATGGTGCGGAAATTATCGAACCCAATGAAAGTCGGTTCGAAATTCTGCAGCGTATATTCGAACAGCGACAGGCCGAGCGCCTGCGCGAAGGGATATACGATAACGATCGAGAAGGCGGCCAGTGCCGGCAGCAGCATCAGCATGCCGACACGGCGTTCAACGCCTTTCAGCCCGCCTCGGCGTGTCAGGGGAGACACCCGGAAGCCGCCTGTCATCTCTAAATTCGTCATGGGATCGGTCGCCTGCCAAGTTGGAAATTCAATTGTCCGACGCCGCGGTTGGGGCGCGGCATCGGATAAGCTCCGGCTTACTGGCTGTAGCCCGCCTTGCTCATGACCGCCGCCATCCGCTTGCCCATGGAGGCGATGGCGTCGTCAGCCGATTTCTGGTCGAGAAGTGCCGCCTGTACCTCTTCGCCGAGGATCTGGGTAAGCTCGGCGCCGTCCGGCCAGATGCCGACCTCGTTCATGACTGGAGACTTGTTGAACTTCGCCCAGTCGCTCAGGTAGGCATCGTCGGCAATGCCGGGAGCCTTGCGGGCATCGACAGTACCAGGCAACGCGCTCTGCTCGACCGGGAACTGCGTCTGCACGGCATTGTCGGCCAGATAGGCGACGAACTGCATATTGGCATCATCCTTGTTCGCCGGATCGCTCTGGGCGAACGAGATGATCATATGGCCCCACTGGATCGACTTGGGTTCGTCGCCGGCATTTTGAACCGGCACGCCCATCGGCTGCACATTCTTGTCGAAATCCTTGCCCTGGCCGGAGAAGCTGCGCAGGAAGGCACGCGACTGCGGCGCGTCGATATAGAAGGCAGCCGCGTTCTGGCCCATCAGGCGACGGGCGTCCGGACGATCGATTTCCGGCGCGGAAAGGCGATCCTTCATCAGGCCGACCATGAAGGCGAGCGCCTTGCGGCCCGCATCCGAGTCGACGACGACCTTGCCCTTGGCATCGATGATATGGCCGCCGAAGGTCCAGTTCCAGATCATGAAGTCGAGCAGAATGGAATTCGGGTTTTTGGTTGCCATCGCATAGGGAACGGAATTAGGAACCTTGTCTCGCACGGCAGCGAGAGCGGTCTGGAATTCCTCGATCGTTGCCGGAACCTTCTCGATGCCGGCGTTCTTGAGGACGCCCGTATTGGCGACCATGCCGATCGAACCGGACATCAACGGCAGCGCAAGCTGCTTGCCATCCAATTGACCCATGGCAAGCGCATCGGGCGCATAGGTCTTGGCCAGATATTCCTTGCCGAACACCTCGTTGTAATCGACCAGACCCGGCAGATTGCTGAAGGTCGGCAACCAGCGCTCGGAAATCTGCACGACGTCCGGCAGCGTCTTGGAGCGGGCGCGCAGGAAGAGATTCTTCTGCATGTCGCCCCAGGCGGAGCCGATCGGCTCCACCGATAATTTGGTCTTTTCCGTGAAACCCTTGAGGATTTTCTCAACGGAAGGCTTTGCCGATTCCTCGGCATAGCTATAGCCCATGAAGCTGGTATCGGCCGCGTGGGCTGCGCCAGAGATGGCGACACCCAAGATTACCGTGGCGCGGAGCAGTTTGCGAATTGCGTTCATTCCTTCCTCCCAATGAAAGACGATGAAACTCTGTTTCAACCTCCAAAAAATCGCAGGGCGAGTGCTGACACCCGTCCGATCCTAAACCACTCCTCCATCGACGATGAACGTCTGAGCCGTGATGAGACGGGAATCGTCTGCCGCCAGAAACAGCGCCATGCGGGCAATATCGGGCGGCAGCAGGTGTTCCTTGAGGCACTGGACCTCGAGGTATTCGGAAAATTTTCCCTGGTAGACGCGTTTGGCGCGCTCCACCTGTCGCTCGGTCAGCACCCAGCCGGGCGCGATGGAATTGACGCGGATGTTGCGCTCGCCAAGCTCGCGGGCCAGCGACTTGGTCATGCCCATGACGGCCGATTTCGCGGTCGTGTAGAAGATCAGGCCCGCCGCCCCGCGCATCCAGGAGATCGAGCCCATGTTGATGATCGACCCGCCGCCGGCCTCCGCCATGTCGCCGGCAACCGCCTGGGCTGCGAAGAATTGGTGGCGCAGGTTGGTCTGGAACCGTTCGTCCCAATATTCCGGCGTCACCTCTTCCAGTGGCCTGCGGTCGTCATTGCCGGCGTTGTTGACCAAAATGCGGACCGGACCGACCTCGGATCGAAGTGCCGCAATGCCAGCTCGCAGCGCATCGATGTCGCGGAGATCGGCGGCGCGGTGAAATGGCCAGTTGCCAGTCTTTTTCCCGACCGTTTCGGCCGTCGCGTCAGCCACGTTTGAGTGGAGTTCGAGAAAGCCGACCTTGCAACCCTGCGCGCAGAAATGCTCGACCAGCGATGCTCCGATGCCCGACCCGCCGCCGGTGATCAGCACGCCCTTGCCCTTGAGGCTCGGATAGTGCGCCGCCTCGACATGTACTTTCTCGACGAGTTCCGGGTGGACGGTCATCAGGCTGCCTCCAGCGCCACCGGACGCGCGGACGCAATGGACTGTCCATCGGCCGAGAAGACATGAAGCATGGCAGGATCGACATGCACCCCGATCGGTTCGTTGCGCTTGACGGCGCGGTCGCCGGAAAGCCGCACGACGAACATCTCCTCGGAACCATCGAGCGCCACATAGGCATAGGTATCGCTGCCGAGATGTTCGGTGATCGTTACCGTGCCGGCCAGCGAGTCCGCAGCGCCGCGATTGACGAGTTCCACATGTTCCGGCCGGATGCCTATTTCAGCCGGCGCGGAGGAGAGGTTGCGCGGCAGGCGCACTTCACCACCCGGCACCGCGAAGGCACCTTCGCCTTTCCTTGCCCCGAGTTTCAGGAAATTCATCTTCGGGCTGCCGATGAAGCCCGCCACGAAGCGGTTGACGGGCTTGTTATAGAGGTCGAGTGGCGAGCCTACCTGCTCGACGCGGCCGGCATTCAGCACGACGATCTTGTCGGCCAGTGTCATGGCCTCGATCTGGTCGTGGGTGACGTAGATCATCGTCGTGCCGAGGGTTTCCTTCATCCGGGCGATCTCGATACGCATCTCGACCCTGAGTGCCGCGTCGAGGTTGGAGAGCGGTTCATCGAACAGGAAGATACGCGGTTCGCGCACGATGGCGCGGCCGATCGCGACGCGTTGGCGCTGACCGCCGGAAAGCTGGCGCGGCTTACGCTCCAGATAGGTATCGATGCGCAGCTTCTTGGCCGCCTTGTTGACCCGCTCGGCGATCTCCTGCTTCGGCGTGCCAGCAAGCCTCAACGCATAGCCCATGTTTTCCGCCACAGTCATATGCGGATAAAGCGCATAGGACTGAAAGACCATGGCGATGCCGCGCTTGGCGGGCGGCACGTCGTTTACCAGTTCGCCGTCGATCGCCATCTGGCCGGACGTAATTTCGTCCAGGCCGCAGATGAGCCGCAGCAGCGTGGATTTCCCGCAGCCCGACGGGCCGACAAAGGCGACGAATTCGCCATCCTCCACCATCAGGTCGATACCCTTGAGCACATCGACGGAGCCGAAGGACTTGCGGATATTTTTCAGTTCAAGCTTGGCCATAGCTTCTCCTCCCGGTCCCTATCAACCCGCAAACATCTGCGCGAGCTGGCCCTTGATGCCGGTATCGATGGCAAACACGCTGCCGGAAAGCGGCGCCTCGGCGAGCTGGGCGGCCGAAAGCCGGATGCGGGCGGATGTAACGAACAGGGTCTGCATGTCGGCTCCACCGAAGACACAGCTCGTCGGGCGCGGCACCGGCAGGTGCACGACACGCTCCACCTTCCCTTCAGGATCGTAGCGGGTGACGCACCAGCCGTCCCAATGGGCGACCCAGACGAAGCCTTCGGCATCGACCGTCAGACCGTCCGGCTTGCCTTCCTCCTCCGGCACCACAATGAAGGGGCGCCGGTTGGCGATCTCGCCGCTTTCGAGATCGAAATCATAGGCATAGACCGTCTGCTTGGCGGTATCGGTAAAATAGAAGGTCCGGTCGTCCGGGCTCCAGCCGAGACCGTTCGACACATGGAAGCCGCGATCCATTTCACGGGCGCGTCCATCCGGATCGAGCCGCCAGAGCCGACCCTGGTCCGGCGAGGTATCGATCGCGAGCGTTCCGGCCCAGAGCCTTCCGCGACGATCGCACTTGCCGTCGTTGAACCGGTTGCCGGGGCGATCCGCTTCCGGCCGGGCGATGGTGGTGATTTCGCCGGTCGCCAGATCGAGCCCGCGGATCTCGCCATGCATGGCAGCCACGAAGCCGCCACGGTTTCTGGGAACCACAAAGCCTATGAGTTCCGGCACCTGCATGGAGCTATAGGTACCTTTGACCGGATCACCCGTGTGCACAGCCGGCGCCAGGATATCGACAAAATAGAGTTTCCCGTGTTCCGGCGACCAGTGCGGCCCTTCGCCCAAAAAGGCGCTTGCGGGAATGACGCAGCGAACGTCCGTACGATCCGGGCCCAACGGACGCGGTTTGACGGCAAGCGACATGGCGAATTCTCCAAAATTGCCGGATGTGCGGCGCGCCGCCTCGATCACATCGCGGCCGAAAGCATGCAAGCGATCCACCGGCAAGCGGAAGGAAGGGCCGATGATACCGATCGCCCCGATCGGCTCTCCGCGATGATTGAGAACCGGCGCGGCGACCGAGGAAATACCGATATGCTGTTCGTCGATCGAAACGGCGTAGCCGCGGGCTTTGGTCAGGTCGAGCTGCCGGGTCAGTTCGTCGACATTGACAATGGTGTTGGGCGTCAGGCGCTCAAGCTCGATGCCGTCGAGCAGCGCACGGCGCTTTTCGAGCGGCAGGTGAGCGAGGATCGCCTTGCCGAGCCCGCTTGCATGAGGCACGGCCCGCGAGCCGACGCCATTGTTGAGGCGAAGGGGTTGGGGAACCTCGCGCTGGTCTATGTAGAGCACGCTGTTGCCGTCGAGCACGCCGAGACGGATCGCTTCGCCAGTCAAATCCCGCAGCCGTTCGAGTTCCGGCTCGGCCGCGCCGCGCAGGTCGAAATTGTCCCAGACCTTGTGAGCCCATTGGAACAGCCGCGGCGCCAACCGGTAGACTTGATCGCGGCTATCGAAGGCGAGCAGCCGTTCATCCAGGAGCGCCTGAAGCAGGCGATGCAGGGTGCCCTTGGGAAGCTGCGTCTGGTCCAGGAGTTCGGTGAACCGCAGCCCCCGCGGCTCGGCCGCAACCGCATCGACGATCTGGATCCCGCGCGTCAGCGCCTGGACGCCCGGCACGCCATGCGTGTCGTTCGCAATGTCCTTTTCGACTGCCTCGAATTGCACCTTGGCCATGACCTCTCCCAGACGGCGATTTTTCTGCCGCTCCCACAGCATGCCGTCCCGCTCTTGCCAAGAGACATATCTTGGAACTAAGTTCCATGTCAACAGCAAAGCCATGACGGATGCTTTGTCCAGCGTGAGGGAGGAGATATCTTGCGTATTATAAAGGTGGACCATTGGCTGGTTCGCATACCCTTTACGGAAGACATTCTATGGGGTTCCGGCCGGCGGATCGGCACGACCCGGTTGGTCTGCAGGATTGAGACGGATGGAGGCATTGTCGGCTGGGGCGAGACGATTTCGCTGATCGCCAACGTGCCGGCCGTGTTTGCCGATATCGTCGCGCCGCTGGCGATTGGTTATCGGATCGCGGATGCCGAACGCTTCCACCGGCATGTGCTGGGCGCCGGTTTCTATCATCACAAGCGGGCGGCCGTGATGGCGATCTGTGCTCTCGAAATGGCGATGTGGGATGCGCTCGGCAAGCAAGCCGGCCTGCCGCTTTATGCCATGTGGGGCGGACGCTGGCGAAAAGACGTGGAGGCAGCAGCCTATCTCTTTACCAACGATCCGCACGGCCTGTCGGAGCGGCTGAAGCGCTTCCTCGATATTGGCTATACCACGTTCAAGGTGAAGATCGGCTTCGATGAGCGGAGCGACATCACCTTGGCCGACGCTTCCCGCAAGGCGATCGGCGACCATCCACTACGGCTTGATGTCAACGGAGCCTGGACCCCGGCGACCGCCAAGCGGCAGCTCGATAAGCTGAAGCCCTTCGATCCGGCCTATGTGGAGCAGCCGCTTGAACTGGACGACCTCGCCGGCCACGCCGCCCTGGTCGCCAGGTCTTCCGTGCCGATCGCGCTGGACGAAAGCGCCTACACGCTTTCCGATGTCGGCAACATCATTCGTGCCAATGCGGCGGATGTCGTGCTCCTCGATCCGCACGAGGCCGGCGGGCTCTGGCAGACGATCAAGGCTGCGGCGATCTGCGAAGCGGTCGGCATGCCCGTCACGCTGCATTCGGGCGCGGAACTGGCGCTTTCGCAATCGGCCTATATCCATCTCGCCGCATCCCTTCCCAACATGTCCATCGCCATCGATACCGAGCGCGCCTATCTCGGCGGCGATATTTCCCCCGATCCTCCGGTTTTGAAGGAGGGGCGCTTCCAGGTGCCGGAAGGACCAGGGCTCGGCGTCGACGTGGATATCGAACAGCTCGAAAAATACCGCGTCGCCGGCATTGCCGGAGCCTATCTCGACAGCGAACGCAGGGACTGGTTCCCAGTCAAGCCGGCATATTGATGCGAGGAAATCCCATGTATATTGCCATTGAGTGGACCTCCGCCGCCTTCCGCGCGCTCCTGATGGACGATGACAAGGTGCTTGAAGAGCGCCGAAGCGATCGCGGCACGGTGAGTGTTCCCGACCGCGCTTTCGAGGCGATCCTTCGTGAGGAACTCGGCGACTGGGCAGGCAAGGCCGAACGGATCTTGCTTTCAGGCATGATCACCAGTCGCAACGGCTGGATCGAGAGCCCCTTTGTCCCGACACCAGCCGGCCCCTCGGATCTCCCGGAAAACGCCGTGCGCCATAACATCGCCGGCCTGCCGCCCTTGCTTTTCCTTCCGGGAATAGCGCAGACGCAGCCGCTGCCCGATGTCATGCGCGGCGAGGAGATGTCGCTCTTCGGGCTCGCCGAAGCCGATGGCCTGTTCGTGCTGCCGGGCCCGCATGCGAAATGGGTGAGAATGAAGGATGGCCGTATCACCGGCATCACCACCTATATGTCGGGCGAAATCCTCAACCTCCTGAAAAGGGATTCGCTCGTTTCCCGGCTCATACCCCTAGCCTATGAGGAACAGCCGCAAGCCTTCCGCCGCGGCGTTCTTACAGCATATAACGAAGGCGCCCTGCCCGGGCGCATTCTCGCGCGCATCTTCTCGGCCCGCAGTCTCGTCCTGTTTGGTCTATTGAAGGCGTCGGAGATTTCGGACTATCTGAGCGGACTGATGATCGGCGCGGAAATATTCGAGGCCTTGCATGCTCAAGAAGAGCAGCGGATTTACATCACCGGTCATTCGCCACTTGCGCATAGATATGCAACCGCGCTCGGCCTCTTCGGAAAGCAGGGGCGGGTTTTGATGCCTGATCTTGCTGCAGGTTTCAGAAAAGTGGCGGCCAGCCGCAGCGACTCTTCCACGTCATCCGTGACGAAGAGGATCGCAGACTGATACCGGCTATAAAGTCCGGCGAAGCGCAGCGCCACCCGTCCGCACATCTGTGTCTCGAAAATCGCGGGAAGATTGCAACGAGAGAAACGCTCGCAAATATTGCATGTGAGGTGTTCGAATGCGTTCCGTCGGAGTCATCAGGCGAGATGAGAAGTGGGTCGTACAAGTAAACGATGATCAGCAATTCGATGAGCGCGAGTTTGCCATTGAGTCGAATGCCATCGCTTGGGCTGCGGGACATAGGAAGCGATTAGGTTTACCAGCCGAGCAGGCTAAGCAGACCCACGAGGGCTCTATGCGCTGCTGACGGTGCTGAAGCGGAAACCGGAGCAAGGGCGCTCGCTCTGCTCTGCAGATTAATCTGGCGCCATTTGGCAATTGGGACCAAGCCACTTGCAGACGTATTATCGAGTTCGTTGTCCATGTCTGAAGCGCTGCAAACCGGATAGCGATCGTCATCACGTCGACCCACGCTGAGAGACCTATATTGACGAACAGGGGGTGTCGTGATCAGGCGGCGATTGCCCTTGCTGCCTTAGCGAGAGCTTCATCACACAATTCGCGAAGGCATCCGAGCCTCACTCACCCTGTTCCCAACAGGCTTTGCCGGTCGAGCCATCTGCCGATCGTCGAGGCCAGGCTTTCAGGCGCTTCAAGCGGGATCATATGCCCAGTGTTCTCTATAACTTCGAAGGCCGAACCTTTGATGCCGTGGTGAATTTCCAGGGACTCGTCGTGAGACCTGAGCTTGTCCTGATCTCCGGCGATCACCAGGGTCGGGCAGCGAATGGCACTCAGCTCGCTCCGCTCATCGTTGCGATCGAGAAGGGATTGCCGGCGGAACACCTCGCCTCCCAACCGCTGCCCCATTGCCTGAATACGCATAATGAGATCTGTCCGTCTCGTATTGTCCGGGTGGAGTGAGGAGGCAACGGCTGCAGCGCTCAGCCCTCGGAATGCGGCCGCATTCGCCTGTGCCTCGATCGCTGCCTTGCGCTTGGCCTGCACCTCGCTATCGCCGCGCGCTGAGGTGGCGATGAGGATCAAGGCGCTGACGCGATCTGGAGCCTGCCGGACGATCTCCCGTGCGACATAGCCCCCCATCGAGAAACCGACGAGCACGAAAGCTGGCGGCGCATCGGCAAGCGCGCGCTCGGCCATCTCGACCAGCGTACCGTCTCTTGTGAGGTCGGCATGGCTGATCGGACCGAAACGAACGAGTAGCGGTTCCATGTCCCGCCAAAGATCAGCGTCGAGCATGAAGCCGGGAACAAGAACCATCGCCATTTCAAATGCCTTTCCAGTCTCGTCCACCCTGCGGAGCCGAAACCAACTGCCATCCCTGGCCATCTCCGGTCAACGCCTTCAATCAGGAGAAACATGCGTCCACGATGTGCAGCCCCGCTCTTCACAGTAGCAAAAAACTCTTGCAAAAAAGAACGAACGTTCATATTTTAATGCGAGTTGCTTTTCGGGAAATCACCTTGACCAGAGTTCGCAAGATCACCGCTGACGATATTCTCGACGCCGCCGAACGTGTCGTCGTCAAGCTTGGGGCGGCGGGGCTTTCGATCGATGCTGTCGCCAAGGAAGCCGGCGTGAGCAAATCAAGGGTCGTCTACGATCACAAGAGCAAGAGCGCCCTCCTTGAGGCGCTTATCGACCGGCACGTTCAATCCGACCTGGCCCATATCGAAGCTTGCGTGGAAGAGAGCGCGCACACGCCTCATCCGCAGCTCTTCGGCCGGATCGCCTCGGCGGAGAGCGCTTTCGACGAGACGGACCGCGCCGTTGCGATGGCGCTCAGCGCCTCGATGTCCAGCGAGGAAGGTCTCCAGACGATCATGCGGGATTGGGTTGCGAGGGACCTCGCCGCGATGGCCTCAGGTGCGCGCCCGAGGGCAGCACTGATGTCGTATCTGGCCCTGTCCGGCTTCTACTGTACCGAGTTGTTCGGCTTTCACAGCTGGCCCGAAGCCGAACGCCAGGAAATCCTCGACGGCATTCGCAAGATCTACACCTCCTTCCCAGAAACCTGATCCACCTCTCCCTTAGGACAACACCATGTTTTGCATTACCGGACAGCCGCGCAGCAAAGCGTTGCTGGCAGCAACTCTCGCCCTTTCCCTCATCTCCGCTCCGGCTGTGGCTCAGTGGGGCGAGATGCCGCCGCCCGTTGTCGGCGTCTTCGAGCTCAAGGCCCATCCCGTGCCGGTCGTCAACGAGCTGCCGGGAAGGATCGCGGCTACCCGGATTTCCGAGGTCCGGGCAAGGGTTTCCGGCATTCTCCAAGAGCGGGTCTTCGAACAGGGCGCGCTCGTCAAGGAAGGCGATGTCCTCTACCGCATAGATCCTCGCCTGTTCAGGGTCCGGGTCGCCAGCGCGCAGGCCTCCCTGCAGCGCGCCAAGGCGACGCAGGCAAACGCCCGGCAGCAGTTGGAGCGCCAGCGGACGCTCAAGGAACGCAATGTCGCGACCGGAATCGAGTTCGACACGGCGGCCGTCGCTCTCGCGCAGGCAGATGCCGATGTCGCGCTCGCAGAGGCTGCCCTGGATGAGGCCAAGATCAATCTCGATTACACGGAAGTGCGCGCACCGATCACCGGTGTCATCGGCGGGGCACTTGTCACCGAGGGTGCGCTGGTCACCGCCGACGGCACGTCCAATCTCGCGCTGATCCAGCAGGTCGATCCCGTCTATGCCGACTTCACCCAATCGGCGCAGCAACTTCTGGACCTCAAGCGGGCAGTCTCATCCGGCAAGCTCGCCAGCACAGTGCCGGGCGAGGCACGCGTCGAACTCGTCTTCGACGATGGCTCCGTCTACCAGGAACCAGGTCGGCTGCTGTTTGCCAGCGCCAACGTTGACCCCAATACCGGACAAGTAACCTTGCGAGCCGAATTTCCGAACAGGAACGGTGAGCTTCTTCCGGGCATGTATGTGCGTGTGCGGATCGAGCAGGCAGTTCGCCAGGATGCTATCACGGTCCCACAGCGCGCCGTCGTGCGAAACGAGACGGGACAAGCGCAGGTCTATGTCCTGGGAGAAGGAGACACGGCGGAGATCCGCAATGTGACGCTCGGCCAATCGCTTGGTTCCGAATGGATCGTCGAGTCGGGCTTGAACAGCGGCGAGAAGATCGTCGCGGACGGGGTCCAGAAGGTGCAGCCGGGAAGCAAGGTTGTACCGGAGCCCTGGCAGCCTTCGAACTCTCCAGACAGCAACATGGAAGCCGTTTCCGGCCAGGCCTCGGAGTAACATCACATGGCACAAATGTTCATCCGCAGGCCGATCCTGGCCTGGGTTTTCGCGCTGTTCATTTCGATTGCCGGAGTGATTGCGATCCCGTTCCTGCCGATCGCGCAATACCCGAAGGTCGCGCCACCCCAGCTCACCATCTCGACGTCCTATCCAGGCGCTTCGCCGCAGGAGATCTACCAGGGGGTCACCCGCCAGATCGAGGAGGAGCTGAACGGCGTCGAGGGGCTCATGTATTTCGAGTCCACATCGGACAATTCCGGTTCGGTCAGCATCAACGCGACCTTCCGGGCCGGCACGAATATCGACCAGGCTTCGGTGGACGTACAGAACGCGATCCGTCGCGTCGAGGCCCGCCTGCCGGCAACCGTGCGCACCCAGGGCATTAACGTCGAAGAGGCCAGTTCCGGCTTTCTCATGATCGTGTCGCTGACCTCGACCGATGGCAGCCGCGACGAGGTGGCGCTCGGTGACTATATCAACCGCAACATCATCGGCGAGATTCGACGGCTCGACGGTGTCGGTCGGGCGCAGGTCTTTGCGAGCCAGCGGGCGCTGCGCGTCTGGATCGATCCCGACAAGATGGTCGGTCTCAACCTGACGTCGGAAGACATCAGCGCTGCGATCTCCGCCCAGAACGCCCAGGTGGCCGCCGGCCAGATCGGCGCCAGACCCAATCCCGTCTCACAGGATCTCACCGCCACCGTGCTCGTCCAGGGTCAGCTGACCACCGTCGAGCAGTTCGGAGATATCATCCTTCGCGCCAACCCGGACGGCTCCACTGTGCGGCTAAGGGATGTCGCCCGGATTGAGGAAGGTTCGGAATCCTACAATTTCACCACGCGTCTGAACGGGCAGCCGAGCGCGGCCATCGCCATCCAGCTCTCCTCCACGGGCAATGCCGTCGCCGTGTCGGAAGCGGTGCAGACCAAGATGGAGGAGCTGAAGAGGTTCTTCCCCTCCGGTGTGGAATATTCCGTCCCCTATGACACGAGCCCGTTCGTTTCAGCATCCATTGAGAAGGTCATACACACGCTGATCGAGGCAGTCGTCCTCGTCTTCGTGGTGATGTTCATCTTCCTACAGAACTTCCGCTATACGGTGATCCCGACCCTTGTGGTTCCCGTCGCGCTCTTAGGCACATGTGCCGTCATGTATGCGACCGGCTTCTCGATCAACGTGCTCACCATGTTCGCCATGGTGCTGGCGATCGGCATTCTCGTGGATGACGCGATCGTCGTCGTGGAGAATGTCGAACGCATCATGGCCGAGGAGGGCCTGTCTCCGAAGGCCGCCACGAAGAAGGCGATGGGCCAGATCACGGGCGCGATCCTCGGCATCACGCTCGTGCTCTCATGCGTCTTCATCCCGATGGCGTTTTTCCCCGGCTCGACCGGCATCATCTATCGGCAGTTCTCGCTGACGATGGTCGCCTCGATCCTGTTCTCGGCCTTCCTTGCCCTGTCTTTGACGCCTGCGCTGTGTGCGACCTTCCTGAAGCCCATCAAGCATGGCCATCACGAGAAGAAGGGTATCGGCGGCTGGTTCAACCGCAGTTTCGACCGGCTGACGTCAGGCTACTCGAAGTCGGTCACAGGCATGGCGCGCCGGGCGGGACGGATGATGGTCGTCTATCTCGCGCTCGTCGTCGGCCTCGGCTATCTTTTCGTGAGCCTTCCGTCCGCCTTCGTGCCCGACGAGGACCAGGGCTTCCTGATCGTCGATATTCAGGGACCGCCGGAAGCAAGCGCAAACCGCACGATCGAATCCATCAAGCAGATCGAGGCGATCTTCAAGGCGGAGCCCGCCGTCGAAAACGTCGTGGCCATCCAAGGCTTCAGCTTCTCGGGCAACGGTGCGAACGCCGCTCTCGCTTTCGTGACGCTGAAGGATTGGGCCGAACGCGGCGAAGGAAACTCAGTCCAGGAGATCGCCGACCGGACCAATATGAAGCTTTTCGGTCTGAAGGATGCTACCACCTTCGCGCTGTCCCCTCCCCCGATCGAGGGTTTCGGAACGACTGGCGGCTTTTCGTTCCGTCTTCAGGACCGTGGCGGCCAGGGCCAGGCGGCGCTCGCCAAGGCGGCGGCGGAACTGATGGCAAAGGCCGGACAGAGCCAGGTGGTGACGGGACTTCGCATCGAGGGCATGCCCGATGCGGCGCAGGTCCTGCTGGTCATTGACCGCGAGAAGGCCAACACTTTCGGCATCTCGTTTTCCGACATTAACAATGCGATCACCGCCAATCTCGGCTCGTCTTACATCAACGACTATCCGAATGCCGGACGCATGCAGCGCGTCATCGTGCAGGCGGATGATCGCGCCCGCCTGCAAATCGAGGACGTCCTGAAGATCAACGTGCGCAACGCCAATGGTGGCATGGTCCCCCTCTCCTCCTTTGCAATCGCCCAATGGCAGAAGGGTGCACCGCAGATCGTCGGCTACAACGGCTATCCGACCATCCGCATCGCCGGCGCGCCAGCTCCGGGCCAGTCTTCCGGTGCGGCGATCGCGGAAATGGAAAGACTTGCGTCCGAGCTGCCGGAAGGCTTCGGATTCGAGTGGTCCGGCCAATCGCTGGAGGAAATCACCTCGGGCAACCAGGCGCCGTTCCTGTTCGGCCTCAGCATCCTGTTCATCTTCCTGCTGCTTGCCGGTCTCTATGAAAGCTGGTCGATCCCGCTTTCCGTGATGCTGGTGGTGCCGCTCGGGGTCATAGGATCGGTCCTTGCCGTCATGCTGCGCGACATGCCGAACGACATCTACTTCAAGGTGGGTCTGATCGCGATCATTGGCCTCTCGGCGAAGAATGCGATCTTGATCGTGGAGTTCGCAAAGGACTACTACGCTGATGGCAAATCGCTTCTGGAATCGGCCGTGGATGCGGCCAGGGTCCGCTTCCGGCCGATCATCATGACCTCGCTCGCGTTCACGCTCGGTGTCGTTCCGCTGGCGATCGCGACAGGTCCGAGCGCCGCGAGCCAGAACGCCATCGGCACTGGCGTTCTCGGTGGAATGATCTCCGCTACCGTTCTGGCTATCTTCTTCGTCCCGGCCTTCTTCGTATTCGTCCTCAAGGTGATGCGAACGAAGCGCCCGGTCGAAGATGAGGATGCGGAAACTGCCGCCGTTTCCGCATCGACGGCCGCCCATCCTTAGCCAGGATGGGCGGCTACGTCCGCTTCTTATCGTCTGTCACTCATCTCATCGGAAGCGTTCGATAATTGATTGCTATCGCGCGCGTCCGGCGAGAAGGGTCTCTTCGATTTCTCGATAGCCTCGCTGATGTGCATGCTGCAGCGGCGTGACGCCATCATTGTCGGCAAGATTGACGTTCGCGCCGGCCTCAACCAAAAGCTCCACGATCTGCTGATGGCGCTTGCCGCCATCGCCCAGGATAATCGCCTCGAGCAGAGCGGTCCAGCCGAGATTGTTGACATGATCGACGTCGACCCCGGCGGCGATCAGCCTGCGCACCGTTTCAACATGGCCACGCTCGGCCGCGGGGATCAGCGCCGTACCGCCATAGCGATTGGTGCTTTTCAGGTCGGCACCATGTGCAAGGGTCATTTCGAGGATTTCAAGATGCCCCCGCGCTCCTGAATAAAGGTAGGGGCTGTCATTGATGTCGTCCTTCGCGTTCACGTCGGCCCCGGCATCGATAAGGGCTTTCGCGGCACCGATCTTGTTGCCATGCGTGGCCACGAGCAGCGCCGTCCGGCCATTCTCGTCTCGCGCATCGATATCCGCTCCTTTCGAAAGCAGTTGCCTAATGGAGCCAACATCGTCGTTAGCTGCTGCCGCGTGCAGTTCGGTACCTTTCAAGTTTTCACTCCAAGCTGACATTGGGCTGGTGGTCAGCGCCACGAGGAGCAGGGCAATACGGGCAAAGGTGTTTCGCATTGAGGACGCAAACCTCCCTGAAAAATACGGCACCGTGTTGTTGCCGTTCCGTCTCCACCGATATGGCAGTTCTCACGCTCGGTTAAATGAACTGTCTTTGATCCACAGGGGCAGGAACGCCGAAGAAAACCTAGGGCAGCATATTCTGACCGTCGAGTGTTGTGGGAAAGCCATCCGGCCTCATGACAGCGGCGATCGATATCAGTATCGAAGGTTTGGCGCGCCGGTACCGCGAATCGACTCCTGTCGAGATCGGATAACAGGGCGACCGATAATTCCAGTTCACGCCTTCGGCCCAGCTCGAGAAAATTCCTCGATGCCGTTTGGCGGGATCGAACTTTGCGAGGCGAGCGATGCGCGAAGCAGGCGGCTATTTTCCCCGTTGGCGGCTGAAGACGGAAGGGCGCATCCTGCCCGAAGAGCGATTGCCCGCGGGGCAGACAATGGTGCTGGGGTTCCAGCATGTCGTCGCCATGTTCGGCTCCACAGTGCTCGCCCCGATCCTCATGGGGTTCGATCCAAATGTCTCTATCCTCTTTTCCGGCCTTTCGACGCTGATCTTCTTCGTCGCCGTCGGCGGGCGCGTGCCGAGCTATCTCGGCTCCTCCTTCGCCTTCATTGGCCCGGTTCTCGCCGCGACGGCTGCAACGGCCGGGGCACCCAATCCGAACATTGCGCTTGCGCTCGGTGGCATCATTGCGGCCGGGGCTCTTTATGCGCTGATCGGCGTCATCGTCATGGCCGCCGGCCATCGCTGGATCGAGCGGCTGATGCCGCCGGTCCTTACCGGTGC
This sequence comes from Rhizobium sp. LC145, assembly GCF_001005825.1. Classification (GTDB taxonomy): domain Bacteria; phylum Pseudomonadota; class Alphaproteobacteria; order Rhizobiales; family Rhizobiaceae; genus Neorhizobium. Next base: position 149,089 of record NZ_LBHV01000002.1, on the reverse strand, counting down.
AATCGTCGCTGCGATCGGGCTCGTACTTGCGCCGATTGCCATTTCCAGCGCCTCGGGAACCGGCCCAACAAATCCGGAGGGCGACCAGCTCTCGCGCTGGATCGCTATCCTGACCTTCGCCGCCGTCGGTCTGGTGGCGGTCTATGCGCCCGGCATGGCGCGGCGCCTGCCAATCCTTATCGGCGGCGCGCTTGCCTATCTTGCCTATCTCGTGCTTGCAAATGGTTTCGGCCTTGGTACGCCGATTGACTTTTCTGGCGTCGCGGCAGCTGCCTGGTTCGGCTGGCCGCGGTTCACAGCGCCGATCTTTTCTGCTTCCGCGATCACGCTGATCGCTCCAGTCGTGGTTATCCTGGTTGCGGAAAACCTCGGGCATATCAAGGCGATCGGCGCGATGACGGGGCGCAATCTCGACCCCTATCTCGGCCGCGCCTTCATCGGCGACGGTGTAGCGACCATGTTTTCGGGCGCCTTTGGCGGCGCAGGCATGACGACCTATGCTGAAAACATGGGAGTGATGGCGGTCACCCGCATCTTCTCGACGCTCGTCTTCCTGGTTGCGGCCGCGGTCGCGATCCTTCTCGGCTTCTCCCCGAAATTCGGTGCGCTCATCCAGACCATCCCGGGGCCGGTTATCGGCGGGCTTTCGATCGTCGTCTTCGGCCTCATCGCAGCGACCGCGGGCCGAATCTGGGTCGAGAACAAGGTCGACTTCGCCGAGCCACGCAATCTCATCACGGTCGGCGTCGCGCTCGTACTCGGTGCCGGCAACTTCAAGCTCGATATTGCAGGCTTTACACTTGACGGTATTGGTACGGCGACAATCGGCGCGATCAGCCTCTATCATGCGCTCGGCTGGGCGAAGCGGCACGACTGAGCGGACTAAGGAACCTAGCCTGCAGAAGGTGGCGCGCTCAGTGTTTCGAACGCGCATCTACGCTGATGCGGCAACTTTAAAATCGTTCTTTCCCTTTATGCCAAACCCTGATGTAAAAGTGATCCCAAATTCCGAAAAACAAAAACTCAAACTCAAGCTCTGGCACTTTGGGAGCCCACTCGAAGAAAGCGCGAGTCTCTCCATGCCGTGGATCATAGCTCCAATCATCAAAGACTAGATACGAACCGTGAGACAATCTCGTAGCAAGATATTCGAGGCACTGAACCGTCGGCTCGTAAATGTCACAATCAATTCGGGCGTATGATATTGATTTAATCCCCTGCGCCGCCTCCTGTCCAAGGCTCTCCGAAAACCAGCCGGGAACTAATTTAATGTTTTCGCGCTCTTTTACCTTCAGTCTATTGGAAACTTCCTCAAATCCGGCAGAGAACATGCCTTTTTTCCAATATGGGTCATCATGATCAGCGCTAGGTTCTGAGAGCCCCTCAAAAGAGTCAAAGCCCCATAATGTTCGATCTAGTTTGGCATTCTCCATCGCTTGATAAAGGCGCTCCATCCACCCACCGGTAAATATGCCGAATTCGACAACATCGCCTTCAACTCGATGATCTCGAATAGTTGTAATATATTTTTTAACTAAATCGACTTCCGCTGCAAAAATACCTTCACTTATTTTACCAAAAAGGTCAGAATCCGTTGGTATACTTGTGACCGCCTTAATTGATCCATCAATAGGCATAAGCGCCTTTCCGAACACACTTTTAGTCTGATTTAGGTAATCGGCAATGAGGGATAAACGGATTAAATTCTCGTTTTCCGAAATTAAAGCCTCAATCTCACTTCGCAATCTTTCATTTTCACTTCTATAATTAGCAACAGTATCCTTTCGAAATACTGTGTACCCAAACGTATTAAATAGCGACTGTATCTTCTGATTCACTGAAATCCCCTCCCACTAAATATGTTAGGCAGAGACTAAGCCGATAAGTCGGAACTTGCAAATACAGACCTCTGATTCGTTCTCCCGGACGTCTCCGTTCACTGTTCTCCACTAGATACTATCACGATTTGGTGAGCGTCCGTGAATTGCTAGTCTTCCTATTTCACGGCTATCAGCGGCCCAATCTCGACGAATGGCTACAACGAGACCTGTCCAGCCGTAAGGGGGCAGAGGCCATGGTCGATGTCAAACGATCGGATACCTGCCTTGCCAAACCTCACACGCCGCGCCCTCTTGATTTCAACGCCTTTTGTCCTGTCTGGCTGCGTCGGCGCCGGGCGCGAGACCGTTTCGGTCAAGCCGGTGATACCGGCGGAATATATCGCCATGTATTCGGCGATTGAAGGCGAGCCCTTCCCGGTCAAGGCCGCCGACCTGACGCGCGTCGATCCGCAATTCTATCGTCGCGAGGTGGATTATCCCACCTTGGAGCCGACAGGCACGATCGTAGTCGACACGGCTGCCCGCTATCTCTACCTCGTCGGTGAAAACGGGCGGGCGCTGCGCTATGGGATAGGCGTCGGCAAGGCCGGTCTGGAGTTTGAGGGCGAAGGTATCGTGCAGTACAAGCGCGAATGGCCGCGCTGGACGCCAACGCAATCAATGATCGCCCGCGAGCCGGAGCGCTACGGCCCGCTCGCTGGAGGCATGGAGCCGGGCGTGCTCAATCCGCTCGGGCCGCGAGCGCTCTACCTGTTCAAGAACGGGGTGGACACGCTTTACCGCATCCATGGAACGACGGAGGACTGGACGATCGGCAAAGCGGTCTCCAGCGGTTGCATCCGCCTTCTGAACCAGGACATTATCGACCTCTATCGCCGCGTGCCGCCCCGGACCCGTGTCGTCGTTCTGCAAGGGCCGTCCCCGATGCCGCCAGCAGCGGCGTGAGACACTGAAAGCCCAGTCTAGGAGAGTCCCCTACTCAGGGGTGGTCGTTTGCTCATCGGATATGAAGTAGCGTGACGCCGGAGCCAATTCCGGTCATAATTGAACCGATCGCAAGGGAGGCCTGCCATGAGTTTCAGACTGCCACGCTCCCTCTCGCAGCAATCGGGTTCCAGCTTCAACGCGCTTGGATACGAGCTCGCCTCCGTGCGGGCTGATGCTCTGGGCCGCCACGGGCGAAAAGTTGAGGTAGAGCTCGCGAATTTGCGAAACTGGAGTAAAGACGCTCCTAGTCATAAGGACCGCGAAACGCTGGTCGAGAACGCATCCGAAGCCGTCTGGGCATTTTTCATCCAGAGGGAAATTTGCGGTCTTCGCAACACGCGCGAGGTTGCCGATCGCTACGGGATACCCAACGAGGTGCTGGCGAGGTTGGGCGCCATTCGCAAGTGAAGCGGCAACCGCCTCATGCCATGCTTTCCGCGATGGGCATGATCTCGATCAAATGCCGGTCCGAGATGCCATTGTCAATGATGTCGAAGATCGCGTCGAGCATTTTCGGCACGTCCTGGCGCACCATTTCTATGTTTTCGCCAAGCAACGCCACGAAAGGGTCGAAGTCGAAGCAGCCGATCTGCGGTTTCCGTTCGCCATAATGGTCCGAACGGCGGATCCACCGGATGACGCCTTCAAGAGAAATGGTCGAGTTCACGAACATTCCATGCGGCAGTTCCCCGATCCCTTCGGCGAGCGCCTTCAGGCTCTGTTCCGCCTTTTCTGGCGCATAGCCGCAGGCCAGAATGAGGTTTTCGTCCGGCGTGATGCCGATCTCATGATGCGCCGCCCTGAAACCCCTTATGCGTTCCGAAGTATTGTGATCGGTCCCACGACCGCCGACGAACATGAGAGGCGCCTTGCGCGCCAGTTCCTTCTCGCAATTATCCAACACCCGGCGGGTGAGTTCCAGCGCTCCCTGGAAATTGTCGGATATGACGGACGGAGAATGCGTGCCCGGCAGATCGAGATTGACTGTTCTGACCCCTGCAGCGGCGCAAAGATCGGTAATGCGGTCCGGATCGGTGGCGCCCGTGGCGATCACGTAATCGACTTGGTAGGAAATCATGGCCCGGGCGGCTTCCATCTCTAGGTCGGGATCTCGGCGCGTGCAGGTGATGATTGGAAACAAGCCGCGCTCGCGCGCCATGGCCTCGAAACGCTCGACAATCGATCCGAAGTAGCGGTTGTCGTACTTCGGAACGATCATTCCAATGATGCTTGACCGCTCGCGGCGAAGCACGCTCGCCTGCATGTTCGGCGCGTAGCCCTGCTCATCGGCAATGCGGATGATCTTTTCCGCAAGCTGGCTGCTGATCCGACGTTTCTTCCAGTTGCCGTTCAAAACCGCACTCACGGCACTGGCGGAAGTGCCAGCCAGTTCAGCCAGATCGTAAATCGTTTTTCTCTTGGCCAGACTTACGCGTTTCACGAGTCGCATTCTCCTTCTCAAGCGTCACCTTGACACCAATGAAGAGAAGTGGCAATTGTTGCTTCATCGATTGAGCAAGCCCGCTTAATCGATGAAGCAGACGGCCCGAAAGAGCTGACCCAGGGAGAACATCGCAGGATGCACTTCAAAGAATCGCGGCACCGTCCGCGGTCCACGGATGCCCGCGATGAGAGGAGCAGGAGGACGGTCCCGCATGGATTCCAGCTTCCTGGATGGACCGGCTCCCGAGGCTTCGGGTGGGTAGCTTCACATCACTCATGGAGGAGACCGATGAGAACATTGAACCTGTTGCTGGCATCCGCCGCAATGACCGTAACCCTTGGCACCGTAGCCGCAGCCCAGGAAGCCGCTACCGTCGCCTTCCTGATGCCCGACCAGGCTTCGACGCGTTACGAGGAACACGACTATCCCGGCTTCAAGGCCGAGATGACAAAACTCTGCCCGGACTGCACCGTCATCTATCAGAATGCCAATGCTGACGTGGCGCTTCAGCAGCAGCAGTTTAATTCCGTCATCGCCCAGGGCGCCAAGGTGATTGTCCTCGATCCCGTCGATTCTGCCGCGGCCGCCGCTCTGGTGGAAATAGCCCAGTCCCAGGAGGTCAAGGTCATCGCCTATGACCGGCCAATCCCCGACAAGCCCGCCAACTATTACGTTTCCTTCGACAACGAGGCCATCGGCCGCTCCATAGCCCAGTCACTCGTCGACCACCTCAAGGCCGAGGGCGTTCCCGATGGCGCGGGCGTTCTCCAGATCAACGGCTCGCCGACGGATGCCGCAGCCGGCCTCATCCGTGACGGCATCGATTCCGCACTCGACGCCTCTTCCTACAAGACGCTTGCGGAGTTCGACACGCCGGACTGGGCGCCGCCGAAGGCACAGGAATGGGCAGCCGGCCAGATCACCCGTTTCGGCGACCAGATCAAGGGCGTCGTGGCCGCCAATGACGGCACGGCGGGCGGTGCGATCGCGGCCTTCAAGGCAGCCGGCGTCAATCCGGTCCCCCCGGTTACGGGCAACGACGCCACGATCGCGGCGCTGCAGCTCGTCATCGCCGGTGAGCAGTACAACACCATTTCGAAACCCTCCGAGATCGTGGCCGCCGCTGCGGCCAATGCCGCGGTGAAGCTTCTCAAGGGCGAGACGCCGGAGGCGACGCATACGCTCTACGAAACGCCGTCGCAGCTCTTCGTGCCGGCCGTCGTGACCGCTAAGAACATCAAGGCTGAGGTCTTCGACAAGGGCATCAACAAGCCCGAAGAGGTTTGCACCGGAGAATACGTTGAAGCCTGCCGTAAACTCGGCATCATCAACTGATCTCTCATATCCAGGCATCCGGCAGGACAGCCGGATGCCGCCCTTAGTCGAAAGGCCTCCGGCATGGCAGAGAATATCAACGGCACTTCCGAGGCAGGCGCGCCGGTCCTGCGCCTGCGCGGCATCTCCAAGAACTTCGGAGCCGTCTCGGCCCTCACCGACATCGACTTGGATGTCCACGCGGGCGAAGTCGTGGCACTTGTCGGAGACAACGGCGCCGGCAAGTCGACGCTCATAAAGGTGCTTGCCGGCGTGCATCAGCCGACATCGGGGACGGTCGAATTTCGCGGGCAGAACGTCACACTCGACAGCCCCGGCAGGGCGCTCGATCTCGGCATCGCCACGGTCTTCCAGGATCTTGCGCTCTGCGAGAACCTGGATGTCGTGGCCAACCTCTTCCTTGGGCATGAAATGTCTCCATGGCGCCTGGACGAGGTCGCCATGGAAGTGCGCGCCTGGACGCTACTTCGCGAGCTCGCCGCACGCATCCCTTCCGTACGCGAACCGGTCGCCTCGCTCTCGGGAGGGCAGCGTCAGACAGTCGCGATCGCCCGCTCGCTCCTGCTCGATCCCAAGCTCATCATGCTTGACGAGCCGACCGCCGCCCTCGGCGTCGCCCAGACAGCGGAGGTCCTGAACCTGATCGAACGCGTCCGCGACCGCGGATTGGGCGTCATCATCATCAGCCACAACATGGAGGACGTCCGGGCGGTTGCCGATCGTGTCGTCGTCCTGCGGCTCGGGCGCAACAACGGCGTCTTTTCGCCGGAAGCGTCCAATCAGGAACTCGTCGCCGCGATCACCGGCGCGACGGAAAACGCTGTCTCACGCCGCCTGGAACGAAAGTCCGGCCTCCACAGCCAGCAGAGCGAGATACCGCATGAGTGAGAATGCTTCGAAGACCGCGCCGCAGGGGCGGCAAATGATGGCGCTGGACCGGCAGGATGAGCGCCTACGCCACGACCAGGGACTGGCCGCCGCCGTCAAGGGCTTCATCGACCGCATAAAATCGGGCGATCTCGGAATGCTGCCGGTCGCCGTCGGCCTGGTGGTGATCTCCATCGTCTTCAGCGCCTTGAACCCGATCTTTCTTGCGCCGAACAACCTCGTGAACCTCCTGTTCGATTGTGCGACGGTGGGCGTGATCTCGCTCGGCATCGTCTGCGTGCTGATGCTCGGCGAGATCGATTTGTCGGTAGGATCCATGAGCGGGCTCTCCTCCGCCATGATCGGCGTCCTCTGGGTCCATTCCGGTTGGCCGCTCGGCCTTGCGATCGGGGCGGCCCTGCTTACCGGCGTCGCGATCGGCGTTCTCTATGCGGCGCTCTATAACCGCCTCGGAATGCCGAGCTTCATCTCCACGCTGGCCGGGCTTCTCGCGCTGCTTGGCATGCAGCTCTACATCCTCGGCCCGACCGGTTCGATCAACCTGCCCTATGCCTCGCCGCTCGTCCGCTTTGGCCAGATCCTGATCATGCCTGACTGGCTCTCCCATACGCTGGCAGCAGTCCCGGGCATCGTAATGGTCATCGCCGGCATCGGCGCGGTACGGCGGCGCACGGCGGCAAATCTTTCCGCCCAGCCGATCCGCACGCTGGTTCTGAAAGCACTCGTTCTGACCGCCATCCTTGAATTTGCGGTCTTCTATCTCAATCTCGGCCGCGGCGTGCCATGGATGTTCGCCCTCTTCGTCGGCCTCGTGGTCGTCGTGAACTATGCCCTCACCCGTACGCAATGGGGCCGGTCCATGTTTGCCGTCGGCGGCAATCGCGAAGCGGCCCGCCGCTCGGGCATCAATGTGCGGCGCATTTATCTGAGCGCCTTCGTGCTCTGCTCGACGCTCGCCACGCTTGGCGGCATCCTGTCGGCGTCGCGTCTTGCCTCCTCCAGCCAGCAGGCCGGCACGGGCGACGTCAACCTGAACGCCATCGCAGCTGCCGTGATCGGCGGGACCAGCCTCTTCGGCGGCCGCGGCAGCGCCTATTCGGCACTGCTCGGCATCATCGTCATCCAGGCGATCTCCAACGGGCTGACGCTGCTCAATCTCAGCTCGTCGCTCCGTTACATGATCACCGGAGGAGTGCTGGCGATTGCCGTCATCGTGGATTCGCTCGCTCGCAGGTCCCGCGTCAGTCACGGACGCGCCTGATTTTTAAAATCCCATCAGGAGTTTCTCAAATGGCCGATCTCATGAAAGGCAAGATTGCAGCTATCACTGGAGCGGCGTCAGGCATCGGTCTCGAATGCGCCCGTATTCTTCTCTCCGAAGGTGCCAAGGTGGTGCTCATCGACCGCGCCGAGGACCGCCTGAAGCAGCTATGCGCGGAGATGGGGTCGAATGCCCTTCCGCTGGTAGTGGACCTGCTTCAGCCAGCCGAAGTCTCCGGCATGCTGCCGCGCATCCTCGAACTCGTCGGCGATCTGCATATTTTCCACGCCAATGCGGGCGCATATGTCGGCGGTCCGGTTGCCGAAGGCGATCCCGATGCCTGGGACCGGATGCTCAACCTCAATATCAATGCGGCCTTCCGCTCGGTGCATGCCGTCATGCCGCATATGATCGAAAGAAAAACCGGGGACATCCTCTTCACGAGCTCGATCGCGGGCGTCGTTCCGGTCGTTTGGGAGCCTATCTATACCGCATCGAAATTCGCCGTGCAGGCCTTCGTGCACAGCACGCGACGCCAGCTCGCGCCGCACGGCGTGCGCGTCGGCGCGGTCCTGCCCGGACCCGTCGTGACGGCGCTGCTGGATGATTGGCCCAAAGCAAAGATGGAGGAAGCGCTCGCCAATGGCAGCCTCATGCAGCCACGGGAAGTTGCAGAAGCGGTTCTCTTCATGGTCTCGCGCCCGCGTAGCATCACCATTAGGGATTTGGTGATCCTGCCGAATAGCGTGGATCTTTGATCTTTTTCCGGTGGGGCCATGAGCCCGCCGGACCTTTCCACAGACAGCGAGAACGTGATGTTGAAGAATTCATCCGCACCGACCAACGCAAAATATATCATCGGCGTGGATGTCGGTACGGGCAGCGCCAGGGCGGGCATTTTCGATCTCACGGGCCGCATGCTCGGATCGGCGAAGCGCGACATTTCCCTCTTCCGCGAAACCGGCTCCATCGTAGAACAGTCCAGCACCGAAATCTGGGCTGCCGTCTGCGCGGCCGTGCGCGAAGCGGTTACTCGCTCGGGCGCCGCACCGAACGAGGTGGCGGGCATCGGTTTCGACGCAACGTGTTCCCTCGTCGTCTTGGGAGAGGGCGGCCGTCCCCTTCCCGTCGGCCCCTCTGAAAACCCGGAACGCGACATCATCGTCTGGATGGATCACCGCGCCGTCGAACAAGCAGAACGGATCAACGCGACCAATCATCCCGTATTACGCTATGTCGGGGGGCGGATTTCACCTGAGATGGAAACCCCGAAGCTTCTCTGGCTACGGGAGAACCGTACACATGTGTTTGATGCAGCTTGGCAATTCTTTGATCTCGCGGATTTCCTGACTTGGCGCGCAACGGGGGACCTTGCGCGCTCCACCTGCACGGTCACTTGCAAATGGACCTATCTCAGCCACGAGCGGCGCTGGGACCCGAATTATTTCCATAAGATCGGCCTCGGCGTGTTGGCGGACGAGGATTTCACGCGCATCGGCCAGCGGATTCTCGAGCCGGGTACACCGGTCGGATCTGGCCTGACCGACCAGGCGGCGGGAGAGCTTGGGTTACCGGTCGGCATGCCCGTTTCGATCGGCATGATCGATGCTCATGCGGGAGGGATCGGTACCGCGGGCGCGGATGGCAAGCCTGACCGGAATCTTGCCTATGTGTTCGGCACGTCCTCCTGCACCATGACCAGCACGTACGAGCCGGTGTTTGTGCCGGGTGTCTGGGGGCCTTATTTCTCGGCCATGATTCCCGGCATGTGGCTCAGCGAAGGTGGCCAATCCGCCGCCGGTGCGGCGATCGAACAGTTGCTGTCCTTCCACCCCGCTACAAATGAGGCTCAGGCTCTCGCGCAATCCAGAGGGCTCTCACTTCCGGTTCTCCTCGCGCAGCTTGCCGAAAAGAAGATCACCTCTCCTTCCGATGTGGTGACGCTGGCCGATGGACTGCATGTGGTTCCGGAATTCCTCGGCAACCGTGCGCCTTTCGCCGATCCCCACGCCCGCGCGATTATCTCGGGGCTCGGCATGGAGCAAGACGTCGATAGCCTCGTATCGCTCTATATCGCGGGACTCTGCGGCATCGGCTACGGATTGAGGCAGATCCTCGACGCCCAGGAAGCCGCCGGCGCCCCAACGGAGCAGATTGTCATCAGCGGCGGGGCCGGGCAGCTCGATCTCGTCCGCCAGCTTCTTGCTGACGCGACGGGCAAGCCGGTTGTCGCCACCCGCTCCGATGAGCCGGTTCTTCTCGGCTCCGCAATTCTCGGGAGTGTTGCAGCCGGCATGTTTCCCGATATTCGGAAAGCCATGACCAACTTATCCGGCGTCAACCGCATCTATATGCCCTCCGGCAATGAAACCCGCGCGACCCATGCTCGAAGATTCGATACCTTTGCACGGCTGCAGGCAATTGCCCGAGATTGGAACCCTCATCTCATTTGAGAATGATGCTCACCAAGACGCTACTCCTGCCGAGGGGACGGAGTATTTCGCTCCGTAACATCGCTATTGACATATGTATATAATCTCCTGCAGTGAGCGTTGAATCTAGACCATAAACCTACGGAGCAATCCCGATGATAACGAGCATTTATGTTGCGGAGCATAAGGAGTGCGCGCAGCTTAAGGGCAACAGTTTCATACCGATTCACGTCGGCCGCCGAGGGAAAGCTCCCACGTTCTGCGAGCTTGGCGATGACACGGGTGACAATATCTCGGGGAAGAATGATTCATTTTGCGAATTAACTGCATTGTACTGGATTTGGAAGAACACCAAAGACCAAGATTATGTCGGACTTTTTCACTATAGAAGGCACCTGAGATTCTCAACGAATGAAGCTTATGAAGATCAATGGGGATTAGTTCAGTACGAGCGCATAGATGATCGATACATTGAGGACAATAATCTTACCGACTCGGGGGTTTCTTACTTCATCAACGACTTCGACATCATTCTTCCCAAGCTTTGGGATGTGCGGAATGCTGGCTCAATATCACTTGAAGATCACTATCGTAAGGCCCCACATCAACACATCTCTGACTACGAAACTGCGCTTCAGATCATTAGAGAAAAATACCCCGACTATGGGAAATTCATAGACACAATTAACAGGACATCGGCGGGATACTTCACCAACATGTTTGTTATGAGAAGAGAAATATATAATAAATATTGCGAATGGCTGTTTGACGTTCTATTCGAACTTGAGAAAAGAATAGACATCTCTAGTTACTCAACCCAAGAGAGGCGTATTTTTGGCTTTATATCTGAGTGGCTTTTCAATATTTTCATCAGTAAGCTGCTCGCCGATCAGCCTGAATTGAAAGTTAAAGAAGCCCAGCGAACGTTTGTCATAAGCACCACACCAGCAACTCCCTCCACCGCCCCAGAGGCTCATAAACAACTAGATTTTTTGGATGCTCTTCACTCACTGAAGCACGCCCCTCGGGATATAATAAGATACGCCAGAAGAAAGATACGGAGCATATCTCCTGGAGACACGTCATAATTGAGGGATTGACCTGCTGAGACGATAATAGGCGCGCTTAACGCCCACCAATATACGAGAGACTCCTTCTAGCGTCGTGACCTGAGACCCTGATCTACCTCTCTCATTGAAGGAATCATTCCCAATTGGCAATCTCTATCACTCGCGCCTGCTGCACACGCATTGCCTTCTCCCGGCCCGGGTGCTGCGATGAAGGTTAAGCATCTGGCCTGAGGCGTCCTTATGTGTACGCGGCGCTCAACACGAGTTCTGCCTTATTGACGTTGAACTATCGGCGCGAACGCAAACGTCTTCGCAGGGCGGCGACGCCAGCAGCAAAGTTGGCTGAGACGGCCATTGCGCTTAGCCACATCGTGATGCGGGGTATTACCGCATTGATTACCATACGGGCATACGTACTGAGCGTCCGCCCAGTCGGCGGGTCGCAAGAGTCCGAAGATTATTGCTATAGCCGCTCCGATAAATGGCATCCAATGGCTTTGCTGATCATCGCCGTCTTCCGCAACCATCAGCTTTTGTGAATTTCAATAACGTAACGTTGCTCGTAGAGATGAGAAATTTTTCTTTTGCTTGAGCAATTTGCCCTCAAGCTCGTCGAGCGAAAAGCGGTTAAAAGGGATGAAGGCGACCGTCCCAAGCCTCACGACGACAGAAGATCTGCGACGGGTGAACGCCACCCGATGGGCGATCGCCGGCGCGCTCGCGCCAGACTCCAGCGCCTTGATTTCATCCGAGCGACGCCTACGAAGTTACTGCGGCGCACCTCAAATCGCTCGGGACAGCCTAGATTATATGGGTGTTTCTAGCAGTCTTCGTTTTAAAGGCGTAGGAGTTGATCAGGATTCCCTCATCCCCTATAACGTTTGCGTTGATGGGGGATGTATGGTCCAGAGAATACTTTATCTCGATGGCTTTCGAGGTCTTCTCGCCGCCAGCGTAATGATGGCTCACATAGTTGGCGGCGTGACGGGGTGGGACAAGGATATGTTGTTTGTCGGCGGTTATCTTGCCGTTGATATCTTCTTTATCCTTTCCGGTTTCGTCCTCACTGGGGCACTCGTCGCAAACAGCTACCGACTCTGGACATTTTTCTGGATGCGGTTCTGGCGACTTTGGCCGCTGCATATTGTAACCATCCTTATTTGCGTCGCAGTGTATGAGTTCAACCGCTACATGGGGCAATATGCGCCGGCTGGCGCCATATATGATCCGGTATTGCTTCTGAAAAACGTAGCATTCATGATGACAATGGGGATTATGGAATTTCCGGTCATCAACCCTCCATCTTGGTCAATCGGAATAGAGTTCTGGGGTTCAGCCCTGATACTTCCGTTGCTCGTACGCCTAGATCCACGCCTTCTCTTATCCCTTTCTGGAGCCAGCTACCTGTTTGTGGCTTACTTCAGCGGCGGACTGGCTAATGCGGGGGAGGTATTTCCCTTCGTAAGTCTGGGCTTCGTGAGAGGCATTGCCGGCATGGCGCTCGGTATGGCGCTCTGTAAGAATCAGCCGCGACTGAACCGCTGGCTGGAAAGCCTGCACGTGCAGTGGCAGCTTGCGCTGGTAAGCCTGTGTTTTGCCTTCATTGCATCGGGGATACTCTGGCAGAAACACGGCTTGCTGAACTTCGCGGTGATTGTCGCTGTGATCCCCATTATGGGGGTTGGGGCATTTCGGAGGCTTGAAGGTATCAACTCCTTCCTGTCGTCAAAACCGCTGGTGCTCCTGGGGGATATAAGTTTTTCGCTCTACCTAATTCACACTCCCGTTTTGGTGCTTCTCCGTATTCCATATGTTGCTGACAACATCGGCGAGGTGAACGCCGCGATTGTTTTGACCGCCGTTTGCATAATGTCCGCCACCGCATTGCACTTCGGATTCGGGAAGCCGGTTGAGGGCGCGGTGAAAAGATATCGCAAGAGCGCCGCGTCAGGAGCGCCAATCCTTACGTCCCTCTCCGGAGCAATAGGACAGCGACAAGGGGCGTAAACCGATCTAGAGCAGATCCTGTTCAACCCGGCATATCAAGTCGCAGAGGGCATCTATCTTTCGCTGCCCAGCTCCACAACATCGCTTTCAGTTTGTGTGCTCTGATCCCCGGAAACCGGAAGGAAATTGGATCTCAGACAGGGGTGTCGATGGAGCCGTTCATGAGTGAAACCGCCATCTCGACATACCTCAATTTGCCGTAGTATGCATTATTTGCGCCCTTTATCCGCAAATCGCATCAACCGCTTCGCGAGCGAGCGAGCAAGGCGGTGAGGTAACTTGTAGTCACCTGCAGGGGAAGCTAGCTCCGGGAGGAACCCCTGTGAAGGTTGGCCCAGGAGGTGATAATTCCAGTTGCTCCCGTTCGCGTTTAGGAACAGCACAACCTCCGGCGCATTCTTCTCAAAGAGCGAGACACGCTTCCTGACAATACTTGCGTAGTTTTTCTCCCAAGCGGATCGTCCACTCGAAAAGATAGAGCCAGCGCGTTGGCGATAATTGAACAGCGCCTCAGGAAGCATGACTCCAAAACAGCCGCCTTCCAGCATACCAAGCATACCATCCCAATTATCTAAGTACATCTTCAAATCTGGATCATGCTCACCATGTTTCTGGTACAACTCCGTTCGGTATACCAGAGATTGGCAATTAGTGTTATTTATAACGATATTTGGCATAGGTTCAGCATTATAAGTAACCCAATGGCGGGTTATATTGCTGTTTATATCGCTGATGTCATTACACCAGCTTCCAACGAAGCCAACGTTATCGTAGCGATCAAGAACTTTGATCGCCTTTTCATAGTAAGTGGGCTCTACGGTATCATCCGCGTTCAGAAGAGCCACAAATTCTGTATCAACCTGAGCTACGCCAAAATTCCGAGCCACGGCCACCCCGCTGTTCGGTGTATCAAGCACGCGGATTCTGTCTCGCCCCCGGTAATCTCCGAGTTTCTGAATAGAGCTACGATCGGAGGAGCCATCGTTGACGAGAATGATTTCCGTTGCAGCCGAACTTCTAAGGACTGACTGAATGGTCTCCTCTACGTAGTGGCCCATGTTGTAGTAAGGGATTACCACCGTCAATCGAGCTCCTGAGGCCGTCGCCGGAGGTCTGACCATCGTCCGCAGCCCCCCCCGCGACTGATCCGCGTCAACAAACGGGAATTTTTCCCGGACGCTCTTTCCCTTGGCTAAGGATTCAATAAGTCGATCGCGGGCGCAGAAGTAGCTTTCAGGCGAGAATATTGAAAGATCAAAGGCTTCAAGAATTTGGCGCGCCTCGTCGATATGGAGGATCTTTTCAATTACACTAGGTGAATCTTCAAAATCGACTACTATTTTTTCTCCTAGCTCATCAGAGATAACTTCCGAAACACCATTGTCTTTCGTGATCAAGCACGGCAGCCCCGCCGACAAGCATTCGATCACTGTATATGGAAAATTATCCCTGGGCGAAGGATGCAACTGACAAGCCCATTGGGCACGCTTCTCTTGCAGTTCATCTTCGCCCAGAGTTCCTAAGTAAATTACCCTTCCGCTCTGAAACAACTCTTTATGCGACTTTTGGAAAACTTCGTAATCAGGCGTTATATGACCACAAAGTTCAAAAACTATGGGTAAATTCTGACGATCAGCTTCCTCTGCCAGAGAAATTACTTGGGGCAAGCCTTTCCAATTCACCATTCGTGAGGCCATACCAACCGTAAGACTTCGCTGCGCTTGCGCAGCTATTGATGCTTTGGGTGACGGAAGATAGGGGTTCACAGAACGAAAGCGAATAGTATCAGTCGCAAAAAATCCTTTTTGCTCAAGGAGGCTGTCCATCATCCCGGAAAGGGTAATGACGGCGTCCGCAGCCTTAAAACACCATTTTTCAGCTCTAAACGTCCACCAGTTCGGTAGTGCATAGTGAGGGATACCAATCCACTCCTCGATAACGCTGATAGGAGTGTGGGCACAAAGGAGCAAGGGAACGCCTTGTAGACGCTCATCCCCTACCAGCTTCTTCTGGAATAGGAAGTAGCCGGTAGCAAAGCCGTCGGGGAACTCGATCGCTTTCGGCGGTCCAGCATTGGAAATTTCTTCCAAGATCGCCTCGGCAAAGCTCAGCGACAAATGCATCCAGTAGCCGAGAGCATCCTTCGCAGGAGTCTCGATCATGGGAACGTCGATGATTGTCGTGTTCCCATCGGCACGACGAGAAGCAACACCGTTTGCAGCATTTTGAAAAATACGAATGGCCCGGTCGACAGTTTCGGCCGCGCGTTTCACCTGACGCACGTACGTTCCAAGTCCACCACCTCGACTCTCCAGTCGTTCGAAACTTACGTACCAAATTTCATCGGCTGATGATGGACGACGCATATTAAGCGACATCAAGGCTTCCTTTAAACGAAACATAACGCATATAAGCAAGATTCAAACAGTGAGCTGCCAAGCGTGGCGGCGATATGCTCCTTTGGCTGTCACCGGACCTCATAGCCAAGCCTTTAATTGCACGGCACGAATCATCGTTAACATCATTAACATTTTTGATAAGAAACATAATCTCGCGAGAGGTTCATACATCGCCAACTAGACAAGCGCAAAGCCACCTCCTGCGTTGTTCCCGTACCGCACCGCAATGCCGCAAACCTAGATGATATTGGCTTAATTTTTCATAGGGGAGTTAGGCGGGGCGATTCTGTAGCACTGCAGCATCGCCTCTCCGCCGTGATTGCCATCTTCCAACAGCCCCAAATCTAAATGTTTGATATGCTGGCGCTTGAGGACCTGCAGCGTTTTCTTAAGTGCAAGACGCGAGTCGCGGAAGCTTCCAAGATCGGAGAGCCAGGAGCGGAACATCGTCCAGCCCATAGCAACCTGCCGGTCGATGCTCTTGCCGTCGATTGTAATACCAGCATAGGCGAGCGGTACGACCCGTCCTTTATTAAGACCAACACGGGCCCTAAGCACTCCCTCTTCATCCTGCGCTCTGGACCCGGCCGAGTTGATGGCACCCTTCAGCTGGCTGCCGATCGGCCGGGTGTGATGGACGGCGATATCATCGAGGATGGCGGCGCGAAACGGTCCGCTTTCCGGCCAGCGGCACCAGATGTAGTCAAGACCGAAACCGCTCATGGTACCTTCAAAATAGGGCAGCGCCCGCTTGAGAAGCGCGCGGTTGAGGCAGGGCACCATGATCTCCACATGATTGACATAACGCAGCCGGAAGGCACGGCACTGGCTGAAGATGAAATGAGAGAAATAGCTGTCTCGCGTTAATGCAGGCTGGCAAACGGCCAACTCGTAGTTCCGCGCAAGATCAAACATACGATCAATCGTCTCGCCGTCCGTTGCGATATCGTCATCCGGTAGCCAAACATAGTCATAGCGGTCGAGTTCCGGCAGTGTGGTCAGCGTATTGAAGAGCCCATCCCATTTTCCGCCTCTGATCAGAACAGCGCGGACACCCGGTTCGGCTTTATGCCTGGCGTAAGCCGCCTCGGAAAAGTAGCTGACGACGAGATCGAAGGTCCGCGCCTCGTAAGAGCGGTTCAACCAGCGAGGGTGCAGCGAACGTTCGCCGGCGCGAACTACGACAAGGTTCGGCCTCGGCGGAAGGTTTAACGATACTTCCTGCATCAGACTATCGGGCTTTGCGTTTCAATTGGGCGATTTCGTAAGGACCAGCAGTCCGTATGCCCCAGCGGAATGCAGCCTGATAGCTGAGATTGCGCCAAAATCTGGTCAAGGTGGAAGGTTTGTTCTCAGCGCGCGCGTTCTCAAGACTGCTGACATTGTGCTGGCGCTCACGAATGAGTGCCTTCTCAGTCACCAGAATCGGCACGCGATGTTCCCAATGGCATTTCAGGTCGATATCGACCGGGCGAAAGAAACGCTTTCTCCGTTCCAACAGTATAGCCGCGGGGCCGGCGCCGATGATATAGCCGGTAGTGCGGGGAGGGAGAAGGCTGTTCGTCACTAGCCAAGTATCACCAATCTGCTGAAGCCTTCTGGAGCGGCGGGGCGCATTCCCATCGAGCTTCACGATGACATTCGAGAGATCATAACCCGCGATCTCGTTCAGAAACGTGACCGGATCGCGCGTGAACTCGAAATCGTCCTCCAGGATCAATGTCGCCTTGGCGCCTGATTCGACGAGATGGCTCCACATCTGCAGATGCCCCAGATAGCAACTAATCTCGCCGGCCGACAATGGCCGCTTGAAGGCCCGAGCATTCGTCGCGGCATCATAGCGGCAGCCGAATATTTCTTGGGGGAGCCGCTCCCCGTCCAAGGCGTCGAAGAACTCAAACTTCATCCCGTAGCGACCGAGCTCCGCCCGCGACGCCCGTCGACGGCCGTCAGCCGAGGGTAAGCTCAATACGAGAACATTCAACATGCCCGGTCTCCGCTCCGACCCTAGCATTATGTCATATAGGCGAATGGACAAAAGTTGGCATTTTTATGCCTTGTTCCTTTTTTGACAGATAAAGTCGGGCCGTGTCGAGCGCTTCACGTATTGTCACGTCCATGTCGAGATACCGGTATGTGCCCAGGCGCCCGACAAAGGTTACTCTAGATTCCCGTTCCGCCCGCGCGGCATAGTCGGCAAGAAGCGCCTTCTCCTTGACCATCCGAATTGGGTAATAGGGCACGTCATCGGGTTCGCAGCTCCGCGAAAATTCACGATAGCATACGGATTTGGCCTGCTCTTCCCAGGGCGAGAAATGCTTGTGCTCGGTGATTCGCGTGTAAGGTACCGAGAAATCGCCATAATTCATCACCGCACATCCCTGATAGTCACCCTCATAGGTAAAGCGCTCGAAATCGAGCGTGCGGTAACCGAGCCGGCCAAGCTCGTAAGCGAAATAACCGTCCAGCGGACCGGAATAGAAGACATGGGCGAAATCCACCGCCTGGCTGCGGTCAAAGTGAACGCCGAGCTTTACCGTGATGTTTGGGTGGTCCAGAATGCGTTCCACCATTCGAGTATAGCCGTTTTCCGGCATCCCCTGAAACTTGTGGAAGAAATAGTTGTCGTCATAGTTGAAGCGGACGGGAAGCCGCTTCAGGATTGAGGCTGGCAGTTCGGTAGGCGAACAGCCCCATTGCTTCTGCGTATAACCCTTGAAAAAGGCTTCGTAAAGGTCCTTACCGACAAACCGGAGGGCCTGCTCCTCAAAGGTCTGTGGATCGGTAATGGATTTGTCGGCCTGCGCTTCGATGAAGGCGCGCGCCTCCTCCGGTCGGAAGGTCTTGCCGAAGAACTGATTGATCGTGTGCAGGTTCACGGGCAGCGAATAAACTTGACCTCCGCTTGTCGTCTTTACTCGATTCTTGAACGGCATGAAGGTCTCGAAACCATTCACATAGCTCCAGACCTCGGCGTCATCGGTGTGGAAGATATGCGGTCCGTAGACATGGACCATGACGCCCGTCTCATCATCGCGCTCGGTATGACAGTTTCCTGCGATATGGTTGCGGGTATCGACGATCTCGACTTCATGACCAGCTTGCGCGAGCTCGCGCCCGATCACCGCGCCTGAGAGCCCCGCCCCTACCATGAGAAATTTCTCAGCCATCCGTTTCCCTTGCGTTCATTCCGGCACCATTATGCAAAAAAATACCTGGATCGGGTTGCCAATCCAGGGTTAGCGAACGTTATCAATGCATATTTTAACGCGGCAATATACTCTGCGTGGTCCATTAGCAAGTGCTGACGTTTTCAATTGACACCACTGCAAGAGATTGGCAGGGGGCCGGCATATCGGTGTATGGTTGAGATGATGTGGCGGGATGGTGGTCGCTTTGGGAAGAGGAAGCAACATCGCGTTTGTTGCATATGGCGGCGGAGAGCGCTAAGTACGCAACAAATTTGCCGGGCCTTGATCATTCCTCGGCCTGACGCATGAGACAGGCAGGGGTTGGATTTTCTCGATAGGCAGCGTTTTGGGGGAGGCGGCGAGAAGATTGCGAGCCACGGCGGACAAACGCCCGTTGCGGCTCGGATTTAGCAACGGTCGACGCATCCGGGTTCGGAAGCAAGAGCAAGAAGGTATTTAAATGCTCCGAAAACGCTTATCAGCATTCGATAGAGGTCTATTGCTGCGCTTGCTTCGAGAGAATTTCAAGAAGCATGCGTTCTGGTATGCGATCGCCACCGTGGCGATGCTCGTCACCGCTGCCATGACGTCGCTCAGCGCCTGGATCATGCGCGACATCGTCAACGAAATGGTGGTCTCGCGTGACATCGGAAGGGTCATGAATATCGCGATCGCCGTCGCGGTGATCTTCATCGTCAAAGGCATAGCCACCTTCATTCAGGGCTACTATCTTGGCCAAGCCGGCAACAGCATCGTCGCCGAACAGCAACGCCGCATCTATGACCATCTGCTTCGGCAAGGCGTTTCGTTCTTCCAGAACATGCCGGCCTCCGAGCTTCTCGTGCGTGTGACGCACAATGCCCAGGCCGCGCGTGCCGTCATAGATACGATCGTCACGTCCTTTGTGCGCGACCTCTTTTCGTTGCTCGGCCTAATAGCGGTAATGTTCTACCAGCAACCCATCCTCTCGCTGGTTTCGCTCGTCATCGGTCCAATAGCGATAATCGGTGTAACGCTGCTTTTGAAGCGTGTGCGCAGGATCATGGAGCTCGAACTCGCCTCGCTCGGGCAGATCGTCCAGATCGTCCAGGAAACCGTCATCGGCATTCGCGTTATCAAGACCTTCTCGCTCGAGAAGAAAATGGCGGTTTCGATGAACAAGGCGGTTTCGGATGTTGAGAAGCGCGCCAACAGCATTGTACGGCTGGAATCGGCGACGAGCCCGATCATGGAGACACTTTCGGGTCTTGCGATCGCCGGCGTTATCGCGCTAAGCGGAGTCTTGGTACTCGAGCATGGCGGGACACCTGGCGAGCTGATGTCGTTCATCACCGCGCTGTTACTCGCCTACGAGCCGGCAAAGCGCTTGGCGCGCATGCGAATCGGCATCGAGGCCGGCTTGACCGGCGTTCGCATGATGTTCGAGGTTCTCGATCATCCGATCACTCTGCGTCAGGCTGAGGATGCGGTCACCCTTCCACCGGGTAAGGGCAAGATCGATTTTAAAGCGGTCCGCTTCGCCTATTCCGGCGATCACGCCATCCTACATGATATCGACCTCAATTTCCCCTCAGGCAAAATGACCGCGCTGGTCGGTCCCTCGGGCAGCGGTAAATCGACCATCATCAACCTCATTCTCAGGCTCTACGACCCGACCCATGGTTCGGTTGAAATTGACGGGGTTGACATTCGTGGCGTGACATTTGCTTCTCTGCGCGAGCGCATGTCCTATGTCGGACAGGATACGTTCCTTTTCGCGGGCACAATCATGCACAATATCGCGCTCGGAAAGCCTGGCGCGACGGAGGCCGAAATCATAGAGGCCGCAAAGGCGGCGAATGCGCACGACTTCATCACGACGCTTCCCAAAGGCTATGACACCAATGTCGGCGACAACGGCGGTAATCTTTCGGGCGGTCAGAAGCAGCGCATCGCGATCGCACGAGCCATGCTGCGCGACAGCCAGATCCTCATCCTCGACGAAGCGACGAGCGCCCTCGATTCGGAAACAGAGGCTCTCGTCAGCGATGCCTTGCAGAAATTGACGACGGGGCGCACGACGATCGTTATAGCGCATCGCCTGTCGACAATTGCGAAGGCCGATAAGATCATCGTGCTGGATGAGGGCCGTGTCGCGGAAGAAGGTACTCAGCGAGAACTGCTTGCTAAGGGCGGTCTCTATCACCGCTTATACAACTATCAGTTTCTTTCAGACGAGGTAGAAGTGGAAAAACTCGCCGCGCTGAACTGATATTATCATTGTGCCTAGCCGCTAACAAAACGGATAAATTATTCAACGACGCCCTCGGTAGTAACGCCACTTTATCATTGTCCGGTGCTAGACTCTGGGAGAACCCAGCTTGCGAAGGGGCGCGGTCCAGCGCCAGGATCTACTCTTCTCCACGAGAAGAAGCCTATCCTTCAATGCGGCGCCCTCGGCACGCGCGCGCTCAAGCTCTGCCCGCACCTGTTCGAGTTCCGTATGCGTCTTTTCAAGCTCCGCATGAGCCTGTTCGATCTCCGCATGAGCCTGACCAAGCTCCGTGCGAACTTGACCGAGTTCCGCTTGCGTCTGTTCGCGTTCGAGATGGTTCTTGTCTATCGTTTCCTGCAAAGCGCGTTCGCGCTCTCCCGCTTGGGCCTCCCGCTCGCGTGCCGTCTCCCTCTCCTTCTCCAGTGAATGGAGAAGCCCCTCCCAGGTGCCGGCGATATCGATGGGGAAGGTATCCCTGCCTGCATTGCGATCGAGGATGCGCGCGGCGACATCGCGCTTGCGTTCGATGAAACCGTTCTTCGCCTCCCCACGGAATGAAGGCTCGTCCTGCTGCCAGAGGCTTTCCACCACGGCGGGCAAACCGGAAACCTCCTCCTCTCCGCCCAGCACCGGCCAGTTGCTTCCCATCTCGCGCACGGCCTTGTGCTTGGTGTCGTAGTAGGGGATGGAGGTGAGAGCGACGCCCTTGATACCGGATAGCGCACAGAAGAAATGCGGGTGATAGCGCGACGTGATCACCAGGCCCTCCGGGCTGGCGGGGAAGCCTTTCTCCAGCAGGGAAAAGGGAGGGATCGTCTCGATTGCAAAGCCGGACGCATCGAGGCTTTCAACCAGGCCGGCGGGCGGCCCTTCCACATCGCCCTGCATGGCGATCGCAAAGACGATTTTCCTTATTCCCCGCTCCTCCAAGATCCTCAGGAGGTCATCGCTGAAAATGCCGGAAGCAGCTGTATCGCCGGGAAACAGGTCGTTCTGGATACAGATGGTGAGGGTCGGCTCGTCCAGCAGCCGCAGCGGATAGGAAATCACGCCATTCGCCAGATGAAGAAGAGCATCGTCTCCCGAACAGGAGAAGCGGCCTTCATCCAGACCGGCGAAAAGTTCATAAGATTCCGGGTCCCGCACGTCCACATGATCGAATGTCGACAGCAGCCCGCGTAATCCCCCGAGGTTTTTGGGGTTGACCGGCGTCAGACCGAGCCCGGATGCAAAAAGGCCGGCGCCCGTCTTCCAGGCAAGCATCCTCGCGAAGAAGAGTATCGCGTAATTGGCGGGCCAGAGCTCGTTGAAATACCCTCCCCCGATGATGTGGATGGCATCCGGCCTGAGGCCCTCCAGAGCCTTCAACCTGACGGCCAGATCCTTGGCGACGTCTTCCCGCTTCAGCTCGCTCTCGATATGCGCCCAGATCGACGTTTTCTCGTCACCCGCCCCCATGGATGCGGAAAGCATCCACAGGCTCTCCTCATGGCGGAGCACCGTGGCCACGCCTTTGGCGTATTGGGTGAGGTTTTGAAGCCCGTAGCCGTCGCAGAAGATTTCAGCCGCGGGATCTTTCTCCCGGATCGTTCGCACCCATGCGGAGAAGATGGCTTCGTCACCGAAGTTGGGACCACCCAATGCGCCGATCAGTAAATGGCGGGTCATGATACGTCCTAAACAAACTCGATTCTTGCAGCACTATGGCGCAATGACGTCGAACACAACTCCCCGGGCGTTTTTTCTCCCACCGCTGAATCACTATCCCGCTGTGGATCACTAACTAAACGAAGAGAGAATACGGCTGCGCTGCGGTGTAGCTACCGTTGCATGCAAGCGCGGAGTATTGGGAGTATCGAACCGGCTGCCGGCACTGCTTAGAGCAAGCCATTCTCCCATCTAGGAACGCAGAGGTCACTGCGTAGATATCTGGGAGGAACTTTGCGATTTTTCTCCATCACCCCCGCCCCACGAGCGGCATCTTGGTCGCCATCACCGTCATCGTCAGCACGTTGGCGCTGAGTGGCAGGTGGGCCATGTAGACTACCGCATCGGCCACATGAGAAGCATCGATCGTCGGCTCGGCTGCATAACTCCCGTTCGCCTGGAGGATGTTGGTCGAGATCGCCCGCGTCATGTCCGTCGAGGCATTTCCGATGTCGATCTGACCGCAAGCGATATCGAATTCCCGTCCATCGAGCGCCGTCGACTTGGTCAGCCCGGTAATCGCGTGCTTGGTCGCCGTATAGGGAGCCGTGTTCGGCCGCGGCGTGGTGGCCGAGACGGAGCCGTTGTTGATGATGCGGCCGCCGCGTGGGCTCTGGCTCTTCATCAGCCGGAATGCCTGCTGGGTACAGAGGAAGGCCCCGGTGAGATTCGCACCGAGGATGGCGTTCCAATGCTCGAAGGAGAGTTCCTCCATCGGCACCGACGGCACGTTGATGCCGGCATTGTTGACGAGGAGATCGAGCCGCCCGTATTTGTCGGAAATCACGTCGAATAGCGCACACACAGAAGCCGGATCGCCGACATCGGCTGAGACTGCCAGGAATTCCGCCCCGGTTTCCTCCGCCAGTTCAGCCGCGGCCCTTTCCAGTACATCCACTCGCCGTCCGGAAACGACGACGGCGTACCCGGCCGAGCCGAGCGCCCTGCTGATCGCGCGGCCGACACCCGTTCCCCCGCCGGTCACCAGCGCTATCTTGCCCCTTCCGTTCGAAGAAGTCTCACTCATTCAGTCCCTCCCAAATTCCTCTTCGATACCAGCTGCCGGCGACCTTCTTGCTGCACTCGTGGTCAGCGAGTTGTCACGCCAGCCGATGCATGCCTCTTTCATCGATAAGCCGTCAGCCAGCCGAGCCCCGCCTCCGTGGTGGTCGCCGGCCGATATTCCGCTCCAATCGGCTGATTGTATCCCTGCTCTTTCAGAAAGCGCAGAATGTGCCGGTAATCGACCTCGCCATGATCCGGCTCGCCACGATCGGGAACCGCGGCGACCTGGATGTGCCCGATGGAAGAGAGACAGGTTTGCAGACGGCGGGTCAAGTCGCCCTGATTGATCTGCATATGATAGCAATCGAACATCAGCCTGATGTTCGCAGCCCCTACAGCGGAGATGATCTCCAGCGCCTGCTCCGCGGTTTGGAGGAAATAACCAGGCGCATCGCGGTGGTTGAGCGGTTCTACCAACACACCGAGACCTGCGCGGCCGGCGAGATCGCAGGCATGCCGCAGGTTGGCGATGAAAGTGGAACGGGCATCCTCCCCAGCCGCCCTTCCCGCCATCACATGGACGTTGAGCGTGCCTGTCGCGGCGGCATAGCCAATCGCCTGCTCGATTGCCCGGCGCGCCTCGACCTCCCGCCCCGGCACAGCGGCCAGCCCGTTGTCGCCGGCTGCTACATTGCCCCGGATGGTATTGAGGCCGAGCATGGTGAGGCCCGCCTCCTCAAGCGCACCCCGCACCGCCTCAGCCGGGACGTCGTAAGGATAGTGGCATTCGACGGCATCAAAGCCGGCCCGCTTTGCGGCCCGGATCGCATCGGGAAGCGAAAGTTCCTGCCAAAGGAAACCGAGATTGGCGGAGAAACGCAGCATGCTCAATCCCACTCCACGTCATAGGTCCGGACGATATCGGCAATCTGGGTCGCGCTGAGAAGCGAGGGGCTGGCGCCTCTCGTCAGCATCGCCAGCTTTGCCGTCTCTTCGAGTTCCTCGATGGCATAGACCGCCGCCTCGAGGTCTTTGGCCGCGACGACCGGTCCGTGGGCCGCAAGCATCACGGCACTTCGCTTGCCGGCGAGCCCTCGGATCGCATCGCCCATGGCGGGATCGCCCGGCATGTAATAGGGCAGCAGCTTCACCTTGCCGAGTTTCATGATGGAATAGGCCGTCAGGGGTGGAAGCATGTTGTCGACATCGATCCCGGGCAGGAGCGAGAGCGCCACGGAATGGCAGCAGTGGAGATGCACCACGGCGCCTGTTTTTTCCGGCCTGGTTTCATAGAAAGCGGCGTGAAGTGGCATTTCCTTGGTCGGCTTGTCACCGCCGACCAGACGCCCGTCCCGGTCGAAGCAGGAAAGCCGGGCGGGGTCGAGCCGACCGAAAGAACTCCCCGTCGGGGTCACCAGCAGCCGGCCGTCACTGAGGCGCGCGGAGATATTGCCGGAAGAACCGGCTGTCAGACCCCGGTCATAAAGTGATTTCGCCATGAGGCAGATTTCTTCCCTGAGGCGGGCTTCCTCGCTCATGCTCCCTCCAGAAGTTCGAACGCTTTCTCAAAGAAACGCTCGTTCCCAAAATTGCCGGACTTCAGGGCAAGCGCCACGCGCTCGCCTTCTACGTCGGCAAAGGTCCAGGGAACACCCGGTGCAATCTCCGGCCCGATCACCAGCCGTGTAATGCCGAGCGCCTGCGTAATCGCACCGGAGGTCTCGCCGCCAGCGGCGACGAACCGGCGAATGCCGAGCCGGAAAGCTTCCCGCGCCAGCTCCGCCAGCGCCTGTTCCACCACCTGGCTTGCCTTTTCGAGCCCGAGCTTTTCCTGGGCCTGACGCACTTCGGCGGGTTCGGCGGTGGCGAAGATCAGCTTTGGGGCATCGGGAGATTGCCGCTGCAACCACTCGCGCGCTACCCCCACACCGTCTCTCGCAAGGGCGATCGGATCGAGCCGGAGGCTGGCGCTCCATTGCGCATAATGGGCGACCTGCCTGCGCGTCATAGCCGAACAGCTGCCTGACAGGACAAGCTGCCCGCCCATGGGAGCGGTCACGGCTGGCGCGGTGGCCGATGATGCAATGATGCCCTGCTCTACATAAAAGCGCGGAAGTTGGCCGGCGAAGGCACTGCCGCCCGTCAGGAGTGGCATCTCCGCCGTGGCGGCCGTGATCGACCGGAGATCGTCGTCGCAAACAGCATCGACGATCACATGGTGCACGCCCTCCTCGGCAAGGCTCCGCAGCCTGGCTTTCAACGCCTCCGGGCCTTGAGAAACCACTTGCCGGTTGGCAAGACCGACCTTGCCCCGCACTTGGAAGCCAAGAAGACGCGGCAGGCTGGAGTCGCGCATGGGGGTCAGCGGATGATCTTTCATCGGGCTTTCGGAGAGAAGCTGCTCTCCGACGAAGAGATGGCCCATGAATACGCTACGGCCATTTTCCGGAAACGCCGGGCAATAGATCGTCTGCTCAGCGTTGAGCTCCGACATCAGCATTTCCGCGACCGGTCCGATATTGCCCTCGGCCGTGCTGTCGAAAGTTGAACAGTACTTCCAGAAGAACCGCGTCGCGCCGGCCCCTTTTAGCCACAAGAAGGCCTGGCGGGCTTGCTCAACCGCTTCCCGTACCGGTGCCGTCCGGCTCTTCAGCGCGATGACTTCAAAAGTCGTCGCATCGGAGTTGTTCTGCTCTTCGGACGGCACGCCGATGCGCAGCGATACCGGTAAGCCGCTGCGCGCCAAAAGCGCCGCAAGATCCGTTGCACCTGTAAAGTCGTCCGCTATGCAGCCAAGCACGATGCCCATGGCGCTCAACCCTCCATGCCCGGCAGGACGGCACCGCTTTTGCGCGCCAGGACTTTCGCGACGGCGGCATCATCCTCCAGTCCGAGCCCCTCTTCGGCAGCCTCCAGGAAAAGCTGCATCGCCGCGGTGGCGAGCGGCGCCACAGCACCCGCCTTCTGCGCCTCGCTCGTCACGATGCCGAGATCCTTGACAAATATGTTCACGGCCGAGCGCGGGGTATAGTCGCCGGTGACAATATGCTCGCCCCGATTTTCGAACATCCACGAGGAACCAGCGGAAACCCGCAGCACGTCGTAGAGGGTTTTGAGATCGATCCCGTTCTTTGCTGCGAGCGTCATGGCTTCGGCGGTTGCGGCGATATGCACCCCGGCCAGAAGCTGGTTGATCATCTTGATCTGGGAGCCAGGACCAACATGATCTCCTAGACGAAAAACCTTGGCGGACACGGCATCCAACGCGGCAGACGCCCGCGAAAACGCCTCGTCCGAACCCGATGCCATGACTGTGATCTCGCCCGACAGCGCTCGCTGGTGCCCACCGGAAACGGGCGCATCGATGACCAGCATGCCCGCGGCCTCCAATTTCTCCGCAATGGCTATGGAAGCGCTCGGCGCCATGGTAGCGCAGAGGAGGAAGACTGTCGCGGGTCGCGCACCCTCGATCGCCCCGTTGGAGCCGAAAAGCACCTCCTCGACCTGTTTGCTGTTAACGACATAGACGAAGACCACATCAGCGGCCTCTGCGGCTGCCGCGGGCGTGGCGCAGGCACGGCCGCCCGCCTGTGCAAAGCGCTCCAGCACATCGGCACGCACATCGCAACCGCTTACAGCAAAGCCCGACCTGAGCAGGGAAAGCGCAGCACCCCAGCCCATCGATCCCAAGCCTATGACGGCTGCTCGCCTCACATCCCTCACGGAGCTTCCTTTCCGCTTAAACCGCCATTGTTACCGATACCGGTATCGATACCATCGACCGTTTTACCGGTGGATGTCAATAGCGCGCCATTTCCCTTTGACCGCAAAACGTCCTATGACAGGGAGCCGCGCTTGCAGAAATCAGCGGCAATCGGGGGATCCAAACGGGATGCGCAAACCCACTCTTGAAGAAGTCGCCGCCGAAGCCGGGGTCAGCAAGATGACGGCATCCCGGGCGCTTCGTGGGGCCAGCGATGTCTCCAAAGTAACCCGTGCGAAGGTTCTGAATGCTGCCGAGCGCCTCAGCTATGTCGGAAACCGCCTGGCACTTTCGCTTTCCTCTCAGCGGACCAATCTGGTCGCTGTCGTCGTACCCAGCATGTCGAACATCGTATTTCCCGAAGTTCTTGCGGGCATTTCGGCTGCACTGGAAGGGTCCGGGATGCAGGCTGTTTTCGGCATATCCGACTACGACCCAGTGAAAGAGCACGCAATCATCCGAGACATGCTCTCCTGGCAACCCTCCGCTATCATCGTCACCGGCCTCGACCAGCCGGAAGAGACCGTCAGGATACTCCAGAGTGCCGCGATACCGGTGATCCAGATCATGGATCTCGACGGCACGCCCGTCGATTTCAACGTCGGGCTCTCGCACGGCAAGGCCGGAGAGGACATGGCACGGGCGCTGCTCGCTGCTGGCCGTAAACGGTTCGGCTATATCGGAAGCGCGCTTGACAGGGATTTGCGCGCGGGCAAGCGCAAGGCGGGCTTCGAACGCGTCTTGCGCGAAAATGGCCTCGGTTTCGTCGAACAGCAACAGGACGACGCTTTCTCTTCAATCGCGCTTGGTAAGCGGCTGACAACCACCATGTTGGCAACTGCCCCTGATCTCGACTGCATCTACTATTCCAATGACGACATGGCGACCGGCGGCCTCTTCGCCTGCATGGAACTCGGCATTGCAACTCCCGCGAACATCCTGATCGCCGGCTTCAACGGGCTGGACCTCGCCCAGGCGCTACCTGTCAGGATTGCTACCTCCAGATCACCCCGCCGCATTATTGGCGAGACCGCAGGAAGGCTGGCGCGAGAGGCGGTGACCGACGAAACCTCCTCTCTTCAGAAAGTGTTTTCCTTCGTTCCGGAGATCACGGGCGTGCTGCATCTACAATAGAAGGTTATAACCTAGCGCGCGAAATTGGTTCGCCCGTTCAGACAGCGTCCCGCACCCGTAGCCAGGCGTTATGCAGGTGCTTGCCAATGATCGCGACGAGCGTCTCCACATCGCGCTTTTCCAGTGCCGCGACGATGTCCTCGTGCTCTGCCATGGCTGCTGCCCACCGCTCCGGTCCCTCGTGACCAATGAAGCGGATTCGTTTCAGCCGAGCCTGCAGTGTGGCATGAAAAGCCGACAAATGCGGATTGTCGGCCAACGCGACCAGGGACGTATGGATCTGCTGGTTGAGCCTATAATATTCCATCCGCTCGCCGGCTTCGTAGTGCGCCCTCATGCGGTCGTGGAGCTCGCGCACACGGCGGATCTCATCATCGCTCGCCACCTCGCAGGCAAGACGCGCCGCCAGCTCTTCCATCGCGCGTATCAGCACGAGCATGTCGTGCACATCCTTGCGGGTGAACTGGCGGACCACTGCACCGCGGCCCGGGATCAATTCCACCAGACCTTCGCTTGCGAGCGACTTCAATGCTTCGCGCAACGGAGTGCGCGACACGCCGAGCGATTCGCCGAGCTGGATTTCGTAAAGCCGCTCCCCTGGCTGCAGCTCGCCCTCGATAATCATATCCCGCAGCCGACTGACGATCTCCTGGTGGAGCGACTGCCGTTCGATAATTCCGCGTCCAACTGTTCTTTCGGCCGTACCATCCACAGGGTGATCCTCGGTTTGCGTGTGCTTTGTCCAAATCATCTTACGCCATCAGAAGGGGTCTTCACAATGCACGCATAATCCTGTATACAGAATACAGAATGCGCTCTGGAGGGCGCAACGCTAGGGAGGCAGACATAGTGAATGCACTTGGTATCGAAGCGCGGGCTGGAGGACGTCCGACACTGGCTTTGGCGATGGGCGATCCGGCGGGAATCAGCCCGGAACTGACGGCCCGCGTACTGGCCCTCCCCGAACTTCGTGACGTTTGCCACTTCATTGTCGTCGGCGACGCACGCATTCTACGGAAAGGTGCCGATGTAGCAGGCGTCGATCTCGATCTTCAGGTCGTATCCCGCGACAGCATTCCCGACCATCCGGTAGGCAGGCATGTTTTCGTCGATCTTGGGCATCTCGATCCGGTCGACGTGACGCTCTCCGAGGCCACGCTTGTAGGCGGCCAGTTCGCCGTCGAAAATTTTCGCTTCGCCTTGCAACTCGCCCATCAAGGACGCGCCGAGGGCGTCTGCTTCACACCCTTCAACAAGAAAGCGATGCGTTACGCCTATCCCGGCTACGACGATGAGATCCGCTTCGTCTCAGATGTGCTCGGCTATCCCGGTAAGATGCGTGAATTCAATGTGCTTGAGCGCATATGGAACGCACGCGTAACCTCGCATATCCCGCTTTCCGCGGTGGCTTCCCACCTTTCGCAGGACGCCATTATTGCCGAGTTGAAGCTGACTGCGGATTGCCTGCGGCAGGCAGGTTTCGATCGACCACGCATTGCTGTTGCGGGTCTCAATCCGCATGCTGGCGACGGCGGCAGCTTCGGCATGGAGGAAATCGAAATCATCGAGCCGGCGGTCAAGGCTGCTCAAGCTCTCGGCATGGATGTGGACGGCCCCTTCCCGGCAGATACGGTGTTTTTGCGCGGCCTCAAGGAAGGTTTTCAGGCTGTCCTGACCATGTACCACGATCAGGGCCAGATCGCGATGAAGATGATGGGCTTCGACAAGGGCGTGACCATGATCGGCGGGCTACCATTCCCGCTGTGCACGCCCGCACATGGGACTGCTTACGACATCGCCGGACGCGGCATCGCCGATGTCGGGGCCGCGCGCGAGGCGGTGCTTCTTGCCGCAAGAATGGCTGAGCGGAGACGCGTCCCCGCTTGAGTAAAAAGTAATCTCGGAGGCGCTGGAGGGCGCCGATGTTGAAAGGGAGGAATTGACATGCTGAAATATCTCTCCGCCGTCACACTGGCGGTCGCGGTTGCCACGCCGGCCCTGGCTTTCGAACCCAAGAGGCCTGTGGAGTTCGTGGTCACTTCGGGCCCTGGAGGCGGCACTGACACCTTTGCGCGAACAATCCAGTCGATCATCACCAAGCATGAATTGATGGACGCCTCGATCGTCGTGACCAACAAGGGCGGCGGCAGCGGCGCGGAAGGTTTCGTCTACGCAGCCGGCTACAAAGGCGACCCCCACAAGCTCACCTTCGGCACCAACAACGAATATCTGCTTCCGAGCGTGGCGGCCGTTCCCTATAAGGCGGAAGACCTCACGCCGGTCGCCGCCATGGCACTCGACGAGTTCCTGATCTGGGTCAACGGCAAATCTGATTTCGACGATGCCGCATCCTTCGTGAAGGCCGCAAAGGAAAAGCCGGGCGCCATCCAGTTCGGCGGCAGCCAGTCGAAGGATACCGACCAGATCCTCGTCTCGTCTCTGGCTGAAGCGGTCGGAGCCGAGTTCCGCTACATTCCTTTCAAGAGCGGCGGCGAGGCCACGACCCAACTTGCGGGCGGCCATATCGATGCCAACGTCAACAATCCGAACGAAAACCGCGGCCAATGGCAGGCCGGCATGGTCAAGCCGCTCTGCGTCTTCCGGCCGGACCGTTTCCCGCAGAGCGACCCCGTCCACGACGGCAAGGGCTGGCACGATATCCCGACCTGCAAGGAAGCCGGCATCGCGCTTGAAAACTATCGCATGCCGCGTACCGTATGGCTGGCTGCCGGTGTCGAGGAAGATGTCATCGCCTTCTACCGTGACGTGCTGAAGAAAGTCACCGAGACGCCCGAATGGCAGGAATATCTCACCAAGACGTCCCTGACCGGACAGTTCATGGTGGGCGAGGAATTCCAGTCCTACATCGAGAAGGACAAAGCGAGCGTCTCCAAGGTGCTCGAGCGCGAAGGCTGGCTCATCAGGTAACCATCCAAGTTGGAGGAGCTTGCCATGGCTGAAGACAGCAAAAGGCATCTCAGCCGCCGGACAATGGAGATCGCCACCGCGATCGCCACGGCGGCGGCGGGCGGAGCGGTCTGCTACGGCGCCGCCGAGATCGGGACAGGCTGGACCGAAACCGGACCGGCGCCTGGCTACTTTCCCTTCTATATCGGGCTTCTCATCATCCTGGGAAGCCTGGCGAACCTGATACGAGCGTTCGTTAAGGATTGGAGCGGGGAGATTTTCCTGGATAGCGAGCGCGCCCGGCCGGTTCTGGCCTTTGCCCTGCCTCTCGTCGGCTTCATGGTCGGCGCCCTTCTGCTCGGTCTCTACGTCGCGACGCTGCTTTACGTTTCGACCGCGATGATCTGGCAGGGCCGCTATCGCTGGTGGATCGCCACCCTTACCGGTGCGGCGGTCACCGCTGCCTTTTATTGCGTCTTCGAGATCGCGTTCCAGGTGCCGCTGCTGAAAGGTCCGATAGAAGACTGGCTCGGCATCTACTAGGCGGGCGGGCCGCCGCAGGGCGGCCTGTCGATATCGTTTGGGAGGAAGTTTCATGGAGAATTTCGGCCATCTGCTCGATGGTTTCGCCACTGTCATCAGCGGCTATCATCTGGCCATCATGGTGGTGGGTGTGATGCTCGGCATTCTCGTCGGGGTATTGCCCGGGCTCGGTGCACCGAATGGCGTGTCGCTCCTCTTGCCGCTCACCTTCGCCATGGACCCGATCTCGGCGATCATCCTGCTCTCCTGCATGTATTGGGGCGCGCTTTTCGGTGGCTCGACGACATCGATCCTCTTCAACATTCCGGGCGAACCGTCCTCCGTCGCCACCACTTTCGACGGATACCCCATGGCTCGCAGCGGTCAGGCGACGCGCGCACTCACCCTGGCCTTCATGTCGGCCGGCATCGGCGCGATCGCCGGCGTGATCATGATTACGCTGCTTTCCGGCTGGGTCGCGCGCTTTGCGCTGCAGTTCTCATCACCCGAATTCTTTGCGGTCTATTTCCTGGCCTTTGCCAGCTTTATCGGCATGGGTGCCAACGCGCCCGCCAAGACGCTCGTCTCCATGATGCTCGGCTTTGCGCTCGCAACCGTCGGGATGGACACGATCTCCGGCGGCCTTCGCCTCACCTTCGGGGTTCCCGACCTCATCAAGGGCGTGTCCTTCCTGGTGGCGGTCATGGGTCTGTTCGGCATCGGCGAACTCCTGCTGACCACCGAGGAGGGTCTCCGCTTCGAAGGCATCAAGGCCCGTATCCGCCCACTCGACGTACTGCGTACAATGGCTGAAATTCCCCGGCACGCCATCGCGATCGGCCGATCCATACTGATCGGAATCTGGATGGGCATCACGCCGGCAGGCCCGACGGCTGCCTCCTTCATGGCCTACGGCATGACCCGCCGCTTCGCCCGCAATCCCGAGATGTTCGGCAAGGGTGATCCACGCGGCATCGTCAGTCCGGAAACCGCGGACCATTCGGCCGGCACTTCCGCGCTACTGCCTATGCTGGCCCTCGGCGTTCCAGGTTCGGCCACCGCGGCGGTGATGATGGGCGGACTGATGATCTGGGGGCTAACGCCGGGACCGATGCTCTTCATCGATCGTCCGGATTTCGTCTGGGGCCTCATCGCCTCAATGTATCTCGGCAATGTCGTTGCCGTCCTGCTCGTGCTCAGCACCGTGCCGCTCTATGCCGCCATTCTGCGCGTGCCCTTCGCCATCATCGGACCGATCATCGTCGCCGTCATCTTCTCCGGCGCCTATCAGATCGCCAATTCCACATTCGATATGTGGCTGGTGCTGATCTTCGGCGTCGTCGGCTACGTGTTCAAGAAGCTGGAATATCCGATCGCGCCGCTGGTGCTTGCCATGGTGCTTGGCGACAAGGCCGAGGACGCGTTCCGCCAATCCATGCTGATGTCGAACGGCTCTCTCACGATCTTCTGGTCGAACTCGCTCGTCGCCAGCATCATGGGCCTCGGCATCCTTATGCTCGGCTGGCCGCTGATCGGGAAAGTGATGGGTTTTCGCAACCTGATCCGACGCGGCCGTCAAAACCCTTCCAACGCAAGCTGAGAACGAGTTCCGATGTATCGTCACGCTCTTTATCCCGCCTCCGGCAAAGCATCCGTCTGTCTGGTCGGCACGGGTGCCTTCGGCCGCAGCCTGCTTGCCCACCGCGTTCCGCGCCTGGATATCCGGATCGCCGTTGACATGGATCCGACCCGGGCGGCAGCTGCGCTTCGTGCGGCAGGTATTCCAGACGCTCGCATTTCAATCTGTGAAAATGCCGAAAAGGCTGCGCGGGCTTTTGCCGACGGTCGCACTATCGCGGCGGGCGATCTCGCCCATGTCATTGACCTGCCTTTCGACCTGCTCGTGGAGGCAACCGGCGATCCGGAGGCAGGCGCCCGCCACACCGACATGGCCGTCTCGAACGGCCGCCATGTCGCGCTGGTCAGCAAGGAGGTCGACAGTGTGGTGGGACCGGGCCTCGCCCACATTGCCGCCGAACGCGGGGTGGTCGTCACACCCGTGGACGGAGACCAACCGAGCCTTCTGATCGATCTTGTTACCTGGGCGGAATTGCTAGGATTTGAGATTGTCGCGGCTGGTAAGGCAAGTGAATACGACTTCGTCTTCGACCCGGCCACGGCGACCTTGACGAGCAACGGCGAAACCATCTCGGTTCCGGAGTTTTCGCATCTCCTGGATCTCGGCAATGCCGATATCGAAACCCTGATAGCCGCCCGCGCCAGGGCGGCGGCCGCACTGCCGCAACGAGCCGTTCCCGATCTCTGCGAAATGGGCGTGGTCAGCCATTCCATCGATCTTTTTCCCGACCGGCCGGATTTCCATTGCCCGATCGCGCGCATCACAGAGGTCCCGACGATCTTTTCCACGCGCGACGAAGGCGGCATTC
Source organism: Rhizobium sp. LC145 (assembly GCF_001005825.1). Classification (GTDB taxonomy): domain Bacteria; phylum Pseudomonadota; class Alphaproteobacteria; order Rhizobiales; family Rhizobiaceae; genus Neorhizobium. The sequence continues at coordinate 114,495 of NZ_LBHV01000002.1, read as the reverse complement.
TCGGCGGTGACCGACGCCTCGACGTCTTCCACTGCCTGCGTTTACCGGGTGAAGTGAGCTTCGCCGGCGGCGTCTTCGTCGTCGTGCGTTGCCGCGATGCCGAAAGCTGGAAGATGCTGGCCGAGAAGGGACACATCCTGAGCCGTACCGGCGACACCGCGATGATCTATCTTCCGCGCCACCTTCTTGGCCTCGAGGCGGCGACCAGCATCCTCGACGCAGTCTTGCTCAAACGGTCGAGCGGCGCGCCGGACCCTAAACCTCGTCTCGACCTCATCGCAGTTGCTGAAACGGATCTGCCGGCCGGCACTTTGCTTTCCGCAACCGGTCATCATCATGCGATAGAGAATGTCGGATCGGCACTTATTCCCGCAGCCCCGCTTGCTGCCGACGCACCGGCACCGTTCTATCTCGTAGCTAATCGCAAACTTGCAAAGCCGGTGCGCGAGGGCGAGGCAATAGCGCTCAGCCATCTCGAGCTCGATCCAAACTCGCATCTCTTGAGACTGCGCAAGCAGCAGGATGCGATCTTTTTAACGTTTTCACTAGGCTGAGATAATCGCAAAAATTGAAAGTCGCGATTGGCTGATCTATGGTTTTGTCGTGCCGTTCTGTGAACAGCTGCTCCATCGGGTGCCAGTGCCTGGGCTGGTTAACCTGTCGAAAAACAAGACAGTCTACATAGGCGGCTCAACGGAAGGAGACCAGCCGATGCAAAAAGCCAAATCAATCTTCGGTGGAGCACTGCTGCTTGGATCTGCCTTGATCCTGACACCAGCAAAGGCCGCAGGTGAATTGTCGCAAGCCCAGCAGGCGATGATCGCTTCCCAAATCAAGGAACTCAAAGCACCCGAGGAGCGTGCAGTTGCTGCCGGTTGGTCCGACGCAAAGAAGGTGGCCGAGTTCATCTGCCGGCCCCTTGCCTTGAGCGAACTACAAAAGTGGAACAAGCAGGCGGATCGCGTATTTCTTGGCACCGATGATCCTCGCACTCTGGACCTCACTGACAATCACCTGCTCAGTGGTTCAGGCGACGTGCGGACGGGAAATGATTGGACCTCCTTCAAATTCACATGCGAACTGGACCCGCAGACGGGCAAAGCACGATCCTTCGAAAGTGATCTCTCGTCTCGATAAGGTCATCGTTCCGGTCAGGCGTTGGAGCCGGCGCTTGCGCGGCGGCGGAACTGATCGACACAACACTCAAGACAAGGCAAGAGGCGTTGCGGCTGCATAGGTATTTGGATTCATTAGATATGCAGGGCTCAGCTATTCTCGGTGATGGAGCTCCCCTTTCTCCAAGCGAACCCGCTCGATTAGATCGGCGAGGCGCGGGAGAAGATCGGGAGCGTTTGCCAACGCGTCGGCCATGGCTTCAGTTTTTTCATTGTGACAGCCAAAATTGAACCTGAGGTGATCGATGCCATCACCGTCCTCCCATGTAACGGAGACCATGGGGTGATCTGTCGCCATGCGCGCGCACAGCGGATGGCCACGCGTGATGTCTTCTGTGCCACGTGGGCGAAAAGGCCTTAGGGCGGCTTCGAAGGATGACCATTCCTCGGGCGTGATGGCAAAGCGATGCACGCCGCTCGCCGTTGTGAATTTTCGTCCGTCGAACAGGCCAACCCCGTCTGAATTCATCACGAAGCGATAAACGGGGCATGTCCCAAGGCATGGCCCGCGCTCAACAGTAATGCGTTCAAATGGCACCTCTGCCCGGACTGCCGTCGCCGCTACAAAGAACACAGCTGTGAGCTGAAGGTATGGGACTATCCTTCTCACCATTATAATGGTCTCCCAACATCCACGCCGAATTTCGTTGTGAGATAGTGCCGCCCCGGCCGCAGAAATCAGCTTTTACCGCCTCGCTGCATTGAAAGCCTAAAAATCTCAACCTGGGTAGTAGACCTCGGTTGCACGGAACCGCCCACTTATTCGCCTACATTGTACCACGACATCGATCGACATCCTCAACAACTTGTCGATGTCATCACGACCCAAATTGCGTCCACCGTCGGACTCCTTCACAAGCAACGCCAGCTGCTGGAAGGCGAGTTCTGGGGAGTCGGCGTGAACGGTGGTTATAGACCCCGGGTGACCGGAATTCACATTGCGGATATAGGAGAATGCCGTGCCGTCACGTAACTCTTGAAGCAAGATGCGGTCCGGCCGCATCCGGAGACAAGATTCCAATAGTTCTTTTGGGCCGGCAGTGGAGAGCCCCTGGGCGCCTTTCGAATAGAACAGTCGAACGTGGTTGGGTTGGAGAACAGTCAGTTCGGGTGTGTCCTCGATCGAAATGATCCGTTCATGCTGCGGAATGTGCCTGATCAGCGCTTTCGAAAGCGTTGTCTTGGCCGATCCGGTTGCGCCGGATATGATGATGTTCTTCCGCGCTATGACGGCTTCCCGCAGAAAATCCTTAAAGCAACCGGCACGGTAGAGCGCCAGCAAATCCTGGTCCGTCGTCGAACTGTCTTCATTCGTCGCCCGGGTTTCGGAGAAAAATTCGCGCTCCTCTAGGTCATCGAGCGTGAACGTGACCGAGGATGGCTTTCGGATCGTGATGCTGACCGTGTTTCTGGTGGTGGCCGGTGGAATGACGATCTGGATGCGCTCGCCGCCGGGTAGTGTTGCAGACAGGATCGGTCGCGTCTCATCGATTGATTGGTGAGAAAAACTGGCCACGGCCCGGGCAAGGCGCATCAGCTTTTCGAATGTAAGCTCCGGCAGATCATGGGTCCGCCATCCACCGGCATCTTCCGTCAGCACCTGCCCGGGCCGATTGACGATCACTTCGTAGAGCGACCTATCTCCGAGGAATCGCGCCAACGGAGAAAGTAGTTCACGAATGACTGTCGCATCAGAACCTTCGGTCATCGCTCCTGCCTCCTACTTCGTCACGAGCGTTGACTGCGGCCTGAAGTCCCCCAGCACCGTCCGGTCGAGGACTTTATTTCTCGGCTCGGTCACTCGCAATCCGTAAATCCCGGAAAAGTCGAGATCGCGCGCCACGAAGATCGATAACAGTTCACCCTGATGCTTGTTCAGCGTCGGAGGAATGTTGATCGATTGCTCGACAGCGATCGCCGCCGCCTGCTGGCCGGCACTCGTCATGTTCTCTACGTCGACGTCGCTGTCCTGCAGGCGGCTGCCGGCATAACTGGTGGCGTCGCCGACAATGGAGAGGAGAAGCGCACTTCCGAACCGCTCCCACCAATGCGTGTCGACGTAGCCGTCCACCCCGGCCCGGCCGAGCGCATCCGTCGCTGGCGAGGCCAATGTGACGATGACGCCGTTCGGGGTTTTCGCGCGGTTCCAGAGCACGAAGAGGCGCTTCTGACCTCGCTGCAAACCGCCGCGATACTCTCCAACAACCTGGGTGCCTTTCTCCATCAGCACGACGCGGCCATTGTCCGAGAGGATGTCACGGTTGATCACACAGCTCGTGAAGCCGGGCTGATCCGATGCCATGGCAGTTTCCAGGACGCAGGGTATCGAGGTCCCCATCGCGATGATGAAGTTACGATTGCCGAGCGTACCGGCCCGCGACCCCTCAAGCTTGGTCGGCCGCATCAACCCGTTGAACCGCTCTTCATCGGCGTTGGCGGTATTCTGGCCCATCGTGTTTCCATCAAGCGGCAGAAAATTGCTCTCCGCCGAAGTGACAGGATTTTCGGCTTCACGGCGCGATCTGGTGTTTCTCTGTCCGCCGCTATAGGCGATGACGGGCGCTCGGCGCGCCGCGTCGAGCAGTGGATCTTCCTCTTTCGCCTCCTCGGTCACGACAGGCATTGGCAACTTCACCTCCGGTAGCGGCTGAACCGGTTCAATGTTTTCCTTGGCTGGTTCGAAGTCTGTGGTTTGTCGGATGACCACTCGCTCCGACTGGGAATTTTCCTGCTTTTCCCTTCCCCCACTCATCGACCACAGGGCGAAGCCGACAAAGGCGACGACGGCAAGCGCAACGGCACCGCGCTTCAGGGCGGGATTGTTGTCGATCCGCCCGCCGGCGTGCGTTTCGGCCCGCTCGCCCGGTATCCGGTTTTCATCTTCATGAACCATAACAGCCTCCTACTGCGCCGTGCCGACCTCGGTCCGGACCACGCGCTCGACTGACGGTGAAGTCGTGTTGGTGGCAGGGTTGATACCGATCCGGTCATAGGCCTCATTGAAGACGCAAAGCACGTCCCCTCCCCTGCGCAGGATAAACTTGCGGCTGATCGCATGGACGAGAACCAGGTTGTCGTCGACGGATTTGGGCACCAGGCTCTCGCTGCCGTCCGAGTTCTCGATATAGATGGCCGGCATTTCCTGATTGCCGGTGAAGGCAAAGGTCGTAAGCTTCCCGTTATCGTAAACGGACTGCGGTGCTAGCGCCTGTGAACCCTGAGCCGAGTAACGCCAGTTTCGAGGGCCAAAGGCTTCATGGAGAGCCAGCACCTTGTCGGCCTCCTTCGCCTGCGTGGCAACCGCTCGCGCCGCCGCGGCCTGTCGCCGTCGTTCCGCTTCATCGGCTGGATAGCGGTACTTGACGTAAAAGTATGTGTCATTACCCACCTCCACCTTTCCATCCCGCACCGTCAATTCCATCTGGTAGCTTCGGGTCGATCCGTCGCGCTGGGTGGTTACGACAGAGATATTGGTGACCGGCTGGTTTTCCCGCGGTTTAAGAAACAGGATATTGCCGGCCGGAGCCACCTCCCAGGCGACGCTGTTGCCGAGCGCGACATGCGCGATCTCCTCGTCGGCGGCGAATTCCACCTGCACCGAAGAGCGTAGCGAGCCGATGATGCGGGTGATGTTATAGGGCTGGTAATCGACAAAACGCACGCGGCTGTCCTGCGCCCCGCCGCGCGGAATTTCGAGGGTAAGCGCCGGAAAAGTGGCGGCCATAAGAAGGAAGGTGGCGATGAAGACAGTCCGCATCAGTTAACACACAGTGGCTTTCCCTCGAGAGCTATGCCGCGCTCGTCTGTGGCAATGCCTTCAGATCGACCGACATCGTTATGGGCAAGAAGGACGTTTTCCTCAACATTCCGGCATCGATCCTGCGCTCCTATCCAGGCATCGGCCGCGTGATCATCGGCTCGCTCATCAATGCAATGGTGCAGGCCGATGGCGATTTCAGGCGCCGGGCGCTGTTCATGCTCGATGAGGTGGATCTGCTCGGTTACATGCGGGTGCTGGAGGAGGCGCGCGACCGCGGCCGCAAATATGGCGTCAGCATGATGCTGATGTACCAGTCGGTCGGGCAATTGGAGCGGCATTTCGGGAAAGATGGTGCAACGTCGTGGATCGATGGCTGCGCATTCGCAAGCTATGCCGCGATCAAGGCGCTCGACACGGCGCGCAATGTCTCGGCGCAATGCGGTGAGATGACGGTGGAGGTGAAGGCAAGTTCCCGCAATATCGGCTGGGACACGAAGAACGGCGCATCGCGCAAATCGGAGAGCGTCAATTTCCAGCGCCGGCCGCTGATCATGCCGCATGAGATCACCCAGTCGATGCGAAAGGACGAACAGATCATTGTCGTCCAGGGCCACAGCCCGATTCGCTGCGGGCGCGCGATCTACTTCCGGCGGAAGGAGATGAATGCGTCGACCAAGCCGAACCGCTTCGTCAAAATGGCGCAGTAGCGATGAGACTATCGCGAAACCCAAGCTCAGCGGAACCGGCTGATCTCGGTGGCAGACATGCGGCGACTGATAAATTCAACCAGACGGGGTTTGTTCCGCTGGGTGATGGTTACCGGATGGCGTAGGGCCTCGGCAATGATCTCGCCCGACTTCCGTGAGAGGTCGCTGGTTGAATAGGAACCGCTTGGCTTGGGCATATGGGTTTTCTCTATTGTTGCATAGGTATAATCACTATTTCCTTGGATAGTGTAAAAGATAACGCCCACGGATGTGAAATCGGGCCGGGGTCAGGATCGCGTCAGCGGCCGTCGGTGGTGCGCGGAGGAACTCATTTTTCTCCGGGCCGCTTCAGCGGTTCGGCGGAAAAATTGGTAAGCCGCCGTCTTTAAGGCGGCGCGAACCCTCATAGCAGAGCAGACCGGCTCTCGCCCCGGCACAGCAGGAGGAGCAAAAGCGGCTTGAATTCCCGCGTTTTCTCCCAATACTGCGCGCAATGATCAACCAGAATGCGGCGAAAGCGGCCCCGATTGCTCGGGGCCGCTCGCTTGCTGTTCAGTTCGGGTCGTTCCAGAGAATGACTTTCTTGCTTTCGTCTCCGCCGGGGGCTGTGGCGACGTTGCCGAAGATGACGCCGATTTCGGGGGCCTCGAGCTTCACGGAGAGGTATTCCGTGCCGCTGCGTGGCGAGATCCGGTACCAGCCCGCGCCGATTTCAAAGCCGGTGCGCTTGTTGACGATGCGGTAGTCCGGAGCGTCGTCGCGGGACTTGTTGGTGTTCGGCAGGACGGCGATCGGGGCGTTCACCCTGAGCGTTGCGAAGACGCCTTCCATCGAGCCGTCGGCCTCGGTGGTGAGGGTTGCGATTTGGGATGCCATTGTACTTCTCCTTCGGTTGTATCGGGTCCATTCCCGATGGCGGCGATGGAGAGGGCCGTCCTGCTGCGGTCAGGCCGGCACAACTTCTGGAAAATTCTTTTGCCGAAACTCGGGGACGAAAGTCCCCGCAGGCAAAGCTAAAAAAAGAATTTTCCAGAAATTTTGTCGGCTGTACCCCAAAGGGGTTGACCGCAGTAAGCAGGCGGTCCTCCACAAGTCGACATAACAAGGGAATGGACCGGATGCGACCGATGGCGACGCACATCACGCTGCTCGACGCAGCCCTTGCCGCCACATGCAGTGCTCATAGGCGCGCCATTGCGTTGCTCTGCGTCCCCGCCCAATGCCGATCTTCAGCGGCACCGGCATGCCCGACGAAGGCATCCCGCCCACCTCATTCTTCGGCAAGCGTCCCGCCGCGAAGCCTGCTGCGGCTCTTTTATGATCCGCTGCGCGGCGATCGGATACGCGCTTCCGGCTATGGCGGGTCCCGCGGGCGCATCATTTTTGGCAACGTCGTTACCGGGCGCTCGGGGGGGCTGACAACAGCTTCATCCTGCGGAGTACCCGGAATGGTGCGGGTCAAACCGGGGAGCGTAGCTCATCAGCACGAAACGGGGTTTGCGGTGCTTGGTGAGAACGATGGGTTCGCGGGCGGCGGCGTCCGTGACGTCGCCCACCTGCTTATTGAGATCGCCTGTAGTAAACTGCCGCATGTCAGACTCCTTTGTTGATTCCATCATATCCAGATTTGCAAGAAAACGGCGCTCACGCGCCGCCTTCCCTGATTTCCCAGACGTTGATGCCGAAGCGGCGGGCCTTGTCGCGCAAGTTCTCGGTAATGCCGGAACCAGGGAAGATGATGACGCCCGCCGGCATGACCGATAGCATCTCGTCGTTGCGCCAGAAGGGTGCCGCCTTGGCGTGCTTCGTCCAGTTCGGCTTGAAAGCGATCTGCGGCACCTTGCGGGCTTCGGCCCAGCAGGCAGCGATACGCTCGGCTCCCTTCGACGAGCCGCCATGCAAGAGCACCATATCGGAATACTTTGCGAGAGCCTGATCGAGTTTCGCCCAGATCCGTTCATGATCGTTGTAGTCAATGCCGCCGCCGAAGGCGATCTTGGTGCCGACCGGGATCAGCACCTCGGTCTCGGCGCGGCGGCGAGCGGAAAGAAAGTCGCGGCTGTCGATCATCGCCGCGGTCATGTTGGCGTGGTTGACCTTCGAGCCGGTCCGCGGCCGCCAAGCGGATCCGGTCTGGGCTTCGAAGAGGTCGGCGGCATGGTCGCGCATGAACTCGAAGGAATTGCGGCGCTCGAGGAGCGTGATGCCCTCGGCGATCAGGCGCTCAAGCTCGACGCTTTTCACCTCCGAGCCGTCCTGCTCGCTCTGTCCGGCGCGCTGAGCATCCTCATTGCGGTGGAGCTCGCGCTGAATGCGCTCGCCGGCGCGGTGGAAGAGATTGACCATCGACCAGAGCAGATCTTCAAGATCAGGTTCCAGCCGCGTGTCGCCGAGCATCTCGAACATGGCGTCGAAGATGACGGTCAGCGCCGACTGGACCACCGGCTCCTCGGGCAGCGGCCGCGGGTCGGGCTCGTCCTGGAGGCGGCGATGACCGTAGAGCTGCATTTCGTAGATGGAGCGGTCGGTCGGGGAAGACGCGTGGTGGGGCTCGCAAGCGTCGTCGATAGGAAGGGTCAGGTTCATGATGTTCTCCGTCGGTTTTGACCGCGCCTCTCGCGGCCTGGCGGCGATCCCTTCCATGCGGCGGGCGAGCCGGAACCGCGGCGCCTCACGCCGCGGCCCAGCGGAGCGCCGGGCGGCGGAAGAAGGGTTTCTTGGCCCGCGAGGAGCGCCGGCTTCACCATCGGCCCGAAAAGTGGGAACCGGTTTTCGGAACAGCCGATGCGTCAATGAGGTGACGGCGCGGGGAAGAAATCCGACCGACCCGCTGAAGGCTCGACAGCCGTATGGTAGGGGTCGCCACTCGACAGGCCCGCGGGCGCGCCCACCCGAACGGCACCAGGACGGACCGGCCTTCGCTGCCACGCTGCGCCCTCTCCCACCGTCCCGTCCAGCCGCATGAGGTAGCAGGAATGCCTGGGTGTCTTCCGGCGCGATTCAGGCTCTCAGATTCATAGTGAGCCGGTCGGGTCTGAGCCGGCGCAGGTCCTCGTTAAAATCGCCGAGTTCGGGGTGAGCACGAGCGGCAGAATCCCAAGCGCTTGCGCGCGGCGGCTCAATCCCTCGATGCCATGCCGCCGGTCGCATCGGCGCCGGTGTAGGGTCGCTGGCAACTATCGGACAGCCGAAAGGCAGCAACGTGACTGATCGTCAGCGCTGAGACTATCGGCATGCCGGTATCACATGCGCGAGCGACAAGATGCTTTCAGCCCTTCGCTTCCAGCCATGACCGGCACGAGGCCTTGGAGGAGAAAACAGAAGCGCGCAGCCTACCCGAGCAACCCGCCAAGCGCGCGGCGGGGATCGTTCACCTCCGCCTTTCCATCGCCCCAGATCGAGCCATATGCGATGCGCACCGGTCATCACACCGGAGGGATCGGTCACACCTCGCTGCTGGAAGTCGGGGCATCGGAGCTACCTCCCTCGGCTTGGAGGGATACCTCTCTTCAAGGCCACGTTCTGATAAATGAGCTAAGTTTTCCGACCGCCTGATCGATTGCCGCCCCCGCCTTTAACAATCTCGTCCTAATTCTACGCTCGAGCTTTCCCGGCAATCGCGCGCTGGCCCAAGGCGTTCCTGCACGATAATGATCGTAAACTTCTCGATACTCTTTCGGATACTCGCAATGGGTCGGCTTCGCCTTGCCCCAGAAGTGTTGCACCGGAAGATATGCTGCTTCTTCAACGCTCACTTTCCTGGGGTTTTGGTTCCATTTCACGTCCAGTTCGAGCCAGTTTCCCCGCAGTACATGATTAAGAACTGCTTGGTCGTGATCTTTGGCTGGGTCTTCCCAGTCAAGAGCGAAGGCCATACATTTTGACGTGAGTTCTTGGCGGCGCCACTCGCCGAGATCGATCAGCAGCACACCGGAATTGAAGTAGGGCTCATCAATTGGGTGGCCGAGCGCGGTGTTCAATTGTGCAAGTCGTTCAGGAGATGCCGCATTGCGAACAAGCGCAGCAGGACGCCCCTTTAGATCAAGAGTAAAAAGCTCATCAAGGGGAGCATTCACGACGATATCGCAATCTAGATACAACACGCGCCCCTCAATGGAGGGCAGGAGATCAGGAATCATGATCCGGGCATAGGCGCTTGCAGTCAAATGACGTGCGGTCCTCAAATCAGACAGTAGTTCTGCTTTTTCTTCATCCAGCTCCACTATACGCAGAATGCTCCGCCCGCGCTGACAAGCATGAAGCCTCCGCTTGTCGTACCCGGTTAGTCCGTTGCTGAGCACAATCATTTCTACGGGCTGACCATGTGGTTGTCTCGAAATGGACGCTATCAGAACCCCGGTCATTTCCACATAATTTCTGTCAGTCGCGGTCATGATCCTGATCACGCCATTGCTGCGAGCCTCAGAGACCGTGCGGATCCGCGATGGGGAGCATGGAAATTCCGACCTATCCATGCCTCGACCCGATGTTAGGCGCTCGATCCTTTTCGGGACCTGACTTCAGATTGATGCTGCCCAGCAGCCTACTAATCTCGATGAACCGAGAGACTGCGTCGAGCAGGACTAGTGGCGGCGGGATGCTTGCAGAAGCGGTGAGCGATTGAGGAGAACGCCGCGGAACGTCATCGACGCTCTGACCATCAATATGGCGGATCGAAAAGCGCTTGCAGTGCAAGTTCGGGATCACGCCATCACTGTCATTGGGAGGTCCAATCGGAATATTCGCTGCGGAGTATCTGTGAAGACCAGCAAGGAAGCAGCTGGTTACCGAGGGATGGCGCTCGGAGGAGCCACCCGCTGTGCGGGTCCGGTTGCGGCGGCAATATTGCCCCAAAGGCGTAGCTGAGCAAGTAAAAAATTGAAAGCTGTTGAGGGCCATCCGTCCACCCACGGAATGAAAACGGCTCGGGAGGTTGACAGATCGTCGACGAAAGCCAGCTCATTGAGCCTACCAAAATGTCGACTGCCGACTGGAGTGTTGCCTAAGTTCCCGGCGCGGGCGAGGCGCCGATTCTGATCAGCCGCGCCGAAAAGGGAACGCGGAACCGCAGCCAAGCTGCGTTCCCCGCCGCGCGCTGACGGCGGTCCCCGCGACCGGCGCGATCAGAGCCCCAAGAGTGCAAATCGCGATATTACAGTATTTTACTATCTGTTTTTTGATAGTAAAATGGGCGTTGCGCGTGTACCTTCGGCCGGGGCAAGAGGAGAGCCAAGGTGCGAAACTTCATGATCGGCGATCAGACAGTGGACGAATCCTCGCCCGAGTTTCGGCTACTGCTTCCGCACGCCTATGAGCAAAGGCTCCGCCCGATGTGCATGTGCAAGGAGCCCCCGGTTGCGATGTATATAGCGCGCCTGGAGGATCAGTATCTCATCAAGCGCATGCCACTTTCGGGGCGCGATCACGATCCTGCGTGCCTCTCCTATGAGCCTCCCTACGAGCTTTCCGGCCTCGGTCCGCTGATCGGCAATGCGATCCAGATCGATGCCAGCGGCAAGGCAGACCTGAAACTGGATTTTTCCCTGACAAAACGCGGGCCACGAACGACGCAGGACGCATCGGCTGAAAAAGAGGAGCCGGGCATCCGCGGCGAGGTCAGGAAACTGTCGCTCAGGGCGATGCTGCATTATCTCTGGGAGGCCGGCGAACTGACGGAATGGCGCTCGAGGTGGGCGGGCCGGCGCGGCTGGGGCCGGGTGCGCACGAGCCTCATCAATGCGGCCTCGCAAATGACCGCAAGGGGCGGTTCGCTGAGCGATGTGCTCTTCGTTCCCGAGGTGTTTCATCCGGACGACAAGGACGGGATTGCTGTCCGGCGTGCCACCGCGCTCAAGAGTATACAGGCGACTGGTTCGGGCCCGCGAAAACTCATGATGATCGTGGCCGAGGTGAAGGAGTTTTCCGCCGCCCGCGAGGGTCACAAGATTGTCGTACGGCACCTGCCCTTCCCGCTGATGATCGAGGATGGCGCATGGGGGCGTCTCGCAGCACGCTATGAGACCGAACTGGAACTCTGGCGCTTAAGCGAGGCGCTCCATCTGATCATCATCGCGACCTTCGGCGTCTCGACCGCCGGCATCGCGTCTGCCGAAGAGGTTGCCCTGATGGTGGTTAATGAGCATTGGCTGCCATTCGAGGACATCCACGAGCTGCGGCTGCTGGAGAAGCTCAGCCATTTCAAGCGAAAGAGCGTCAAGGGCCTGCGTTTCAACCTAGCCCGCGATGTGCCAATCGTGTCGGTGACATTGCCGGAACAGAAACCCGGCCCCGTCGCGATGTTCATCGTACCGGCAAGCGCCGGAGATGATTACGAGCAGGCGCTCACCAATATGATCGACATGAGACCGGAGATTGCGCCTTGGGTCTGGAGGGTGGCCGAGAGCGATATCCCGCCACTTCCGTGATACCGGACGAGACCGGCCGCGGGCTGGAAATCATGGTAATCATGCTGAAAGCGCCTGAAACGAAGAAGCCCGGCTGACCGCTTTCGCGACGACCGGGCTGGTGCAGTGGAGGATGACTTGCCACCGGGGCGTCTGTCCGACGTGGCAAGCAGGCGGGATGCTGAGGCGCGCCACCCGAAAGTGGCGCTTATTGGCTCTCAATCGATCGCCTGGAAGATCTCGGCAGCTTCCGGATGGTCGGCCGAATAGGCGTAGAGACGGCCGTAGCCTTCAGAGAGATGTTCGGACTGATCATGGAAGGAGAGGTGGGAGAAGGCGAACAGCGTGGCGATGATGCCTGCGGCCTCGGCGGACACCTCCCCTTGAAATCCGGTGATCCAGCCGGTGATCCGAAACCGCGATCTGGATTTCGGAGCCAGGAATAGCGGCTTGCCCTCGTGTTCGTAGAAATCCCAGAAGCCGCCGCCATAGTCGAGCGGGCTCAGCCGACCCATGAAGCTGTAGACCGCGTTTTCGGCGACGATCAGGAGCGAGCGACCGAACAAAGTGGGCAGGAATTCCTGGCGACGCCCTTGGGGGACAGTGGTGGCGCTTTGGCGCGCAATCATGAATGTCGGCATCGATTTTATCTCCGGAGAGGTGACAGGGTTCAGGCCGGACAACCCTCTCTCCATCGTCCGGCTTCACCCCCCTCCGGTCCTCTCTCCTCTCCCTGCCGACCACAGCCGTCTCTTCCCGACAAGACGTGCTTGGCTCCAACGTTCAGAAATCAGAAAGCCGACACAATGGCCGAGCCTCCGGTGGAGGCTGGTCTGAAGGGACTATTCTGCCGCTTCGAGATGCGCGCAGTCGTCCTCCGCGCGATCGATCATGCCTCTTCGGCATCCGTGCCGTCCGCCAGGAAGGCCGGCGGTTCGACGTCAGCGCACCAGCCACAGGGCTGGCCTCGGCCGCGTCTCGTCAACCGGAGCCGCAGCACCTCAGGGGGCCATCCGCTTCCTTCCAGCAGCCGGGCGGCCTCGCGCCGGGCCGTGGTTGAATGGCCCGACGGAAGGACAGATCACCATGGTCACTCCGCTATCGGAGTTTTTCCTGATCTTTGTCTGCCGAGTTATCCACAGAGCGCATTCATCTAGAGATTGAATTCTCTTGATCCGCAATTTCGTTGTGGAGGTGCGGGGAGGTACATCATTATCAGACAGTTCGAATATTTCTTTCAGTAGCGGCGATGAAAAGGTCTCTTTACAGTTGCACATATTACGTAAGGTGCCGTTTGGACGTTCGAATCTTTCGTCTCTGCCCGCGTTGGGCGGACGGCTCTTGCCGAAGCTGCTTGCAGATGAGCCACAACCATGCCGCGATATGGCAAGCCCAAGGAGAAACCCCTCAGCAAGAAGGGTGCAAACTGAGTTGCATTCGAGGCTTTTCTCACATTCACTTCACGGCTTGATGAAACACAAACTGGGAAGGAGCATAAAAAATGTCATCACGAATCTTGAACCTCCGAACGGCGGCCCTGATTGGAAGCGTGCTTCTTGGCACCACGTCAGCCTTTGCAGAGGCAGTTCTCCACCGCGGAAACGCCGGCGAACCGCAGACACTCGATCAGGCACATACGTCCATCAACATCGAAGAATTTATCCTGAAAGACCTTTACGAAGGCCTGACGATCTATGACGCAACCGGCAAGATCGTACCGGGAGCCGCTGAATCCTGGACCGTGTCTGAAGACGGGACAACCTATACCTTCAAGCTGCGGGAAAACGCGAACTGGTCGGACGGTTCACCCGTCACGGCGGAGGATTTCGTGTTCTCCTTCCAGCGAATAGAAGATCCGAAAACGGCTGCGGGTTACGCGAATATCCTCTATCCGATCAAAAACGCGGAAAAGATCAACAAGGGTGAACTCGCTACGAGCGAGCTTGGAGTGAGGGCCGTCGACGCCAAGACCCTCGAAATCACCTTGGAACGGCCGACCCCGTTCTTCCTGGAGCTCCTTGCGCATCAGACGGCCCTTCCCGTCTCCAAGGCGAGCGTCGAAAAGAATGGTGCAGACTTCGTCAAACCCGGTGTCATGGTTTCCAATGGGGCGTTCAAGCTCGTAAGTCATGTGCCGAACGACAGCTTGGTGGTTGAGAAAAACCCCAATCACTGGGACGCCGCCAACGTCAAGCTCGACAAGGTGATCTTCTACCCGATCGATGACCAAGCCGCTTCCGTGCGCCGGTTCGAGGCCAAGGAGATGGACCTGGTCTACAATTTCTCCGCCGACCAGATCGACCGTCTCCGCAGCTCTTACGGCGATCAGGTGCATATATCGCCGACCTTGGCGACATACTACTACGCCTTCGACAGCCGTCAGGAACCGTACAGCGACGTCCGCGTCCGCCGTGCCCTCTCCATGGCCGTCGACCGGGACTTCCTCGCCAAGGAGATCTATAGCGGCTCGCAGATTCCGGCCTATTCGATGGTCCCTCCTGGCATGGAGACCTATGGGGAACCGTCCAAGGCCGATTTCGCGGAAATGTCCCAGCTCGACCGTGAGGACAAGGCGATCGAGCTCATGAAAGAGGCAGGATATGGCGAAGGCGGCAAGCCGCTCAATATCGAGATCCGCTACAACACGAACCCGAACCACGAGCGCGTGGCCACCGCGGTTGCGGACATGTGGAAGAACACCTTTGGTGCCAGCGTCTCGCTGGTAAACCTCGATGTATCGTCTCACTACGCCTATCTGCAGGAAGACGGGAAGTTCAACGTCGCTCGCGCTGGCTGGGTGGCAGACTACGCCGACGCGGAAAACTTCCTCGCGCTCAGCCTCAGCACCAACGAGACGTTCAACTACGGCCAGTACAAAAATCCCGAATTCGACGACCTGATGAAAAGGTCTTACGAGGAGCGGGATCAGGCGGAGCGGTCGAAGCTTCTCCACGAGGCCGAAGCGCTCGTGATGCGCGACCAGCCGGTCGCACCGCTTCTCACGCAGGCTGATCTGTGGCTGGTTTCCGACCGGATCAAGGGCTGGCAAGACAATGCAGTAAACGAGCATCTCAGCCGCTTCCTCAGCGTTTCCGAATAATCAGACGGAGCAAATGGCGCGCCGCTCCCGGCGCGCCATTTGGCAGGAGAACCGGTATGCTGTCCTTTGTTCTGCGCCGCTTGGCGAGCGCCGTGCCGACACTGTTCATCGTCGTCACGATTTCCTTTTTTCTGATGCGTTTCGCCCCTGGCGGTCCTTTCAATCTCGAGCGTCCATTGCCTCCCGCGACGATGGAAAACCTGATGCGGACCTATCAGCTCGACCAGCCGCTCTGGCGCCAATACGTCACCTATATCTCCAATGCCGTGAAAGGCGATTTCGGCCCCAGTTACATATACAAGGACAACACCGTCGCCGAACTGATCGGCAAGGGTCTTCCCTATTCGGTCGAACTCGGCTTTTACGCGCTGCTCCTGGCACTGATCGGCGGCGTCCTGACGGGCACGGTAGCTGCCCTTCGGCAAAACAGCCTGCTTGATTTCTCCATCATGTCGCTGGCGACAGTGGGAACCACGATCCCGAACTTCGTGGTTGGCCCCGTCTTGACCCTGGTGTTCGCCATCGGGCTATCGCTTCTGCCGGCAGGCGGTTGGGGCGATGGGTCGCTCTCGTTCCTGATTCTTCCCATGATCGCGCTGGCGCTACCGCAATTGGCTGTCTTTGCACGTTTGACACGTGGCTCGATGATCGAGGCTCTTCATGGCGACCACATCCGCACGGCACGTGCCTACGGGCTACCCTCCCGGGTGGTGGTGATTACGCATGCGATGCGGGGGGCTCTTCTCCCAGTCATATCGTACCTGGCCCCTTGTGCCGCAGCGCTGATGACGGGCTCGGCGGTCGTGGAGACAATTTTCACCATTCCCGGCGTGGGGAGGTACTTCGTGCTCGGTGCGCTCAATCGGGACTATACGCTTGTGATGGGCACCGTGGTCCTCATCGCGATTTTCGTCATCGTCTTCAATCTGCTGGTCGATCTTCTCTACGGCCTTCTCGATCCGAGGGTCCGCCATGACTGAAGCCATCACGCCACTCCAATCCGAGACGTCGGGCACGCCAAGCCGCAGCCTCTTCCAGCTCGCTATGATCCGTTTTCGGCGAAACAAGGCGGCGATGGCCGGATGTTTCATGATGCTGTTTATCGCGGCATTCTCCTTCCTGGGTCCCTTGTTCGTCCCGCACAACTATGACCAGGTGTTTACGTCCTATGTAGCGGTCCCTCCGAGCCTCGAGGCGAGGCCCGACGAGGCGTCGCTTCAGAACGCAATGGAAGGCGTTGCGACCCGAGCGCGCGTGAAACTCGACAGTTTCGACGTCGAGGGACAGACGTTCACGGCGACCGTCAGCGCCGATGATCCGATCGACCCGCGAACGACCCGTTATTTCGATCGGGCGAACGAATTCCGTGACACGCAGGTGGTCAGCTCGGAAAACGACGGACGTGTTCTAAAACTCACCGGACAAGTAAACAGGGAATATTTCCTGTTTGGCACCGATCCCAATGGCCGCGACCTTGTTGCGCGGGTGATGCTGGGGGGACAGATTTCGATAGCGGTTGGCTTGCTGGCAAGTCTCGTCTCTCTCGGCATCGGAGTGATCTATGGCGCCACCTCGGGATATCTCGGCGGCCGCGTCGACAATGTCATGATGCGGCTGGTGGAGATCCTATATTCGCTCCCATTCGTATTCCTGGTCGTGGTGCTCGTCGTCTTCTTCGGCCGCAGCTTCATCCTGATCTTCCTTGTGATCGGCGCGGTCGAATGGCTCGACATGGCACGCATCGTCCGTGGCCAGACACTCGCATTAAAGCGCCGCGAGTTCGTCGGAGCCGCACAGGCGCTCGGGTTGAATGACTGGCAGATTATCCGTCGTCATATCATTCCCAACACGATCGGTCCGGTTATTGTCTTCGTGACGGTGGTGGTGCCGAAAGTCATTCTGCTTGAGAGTTTTCTGTCGTTCCTCGGCCTCGGCGTACAGGCTCCACTGACCAGTTGGGGAGCGCTTATCTCGGAAGGCGCGAATAACATCCAGTCCGCGCCTTGGCTCCTCATTTTCCCCTCAATCTTCTTCGTCGCAACGCTCTTTTCGCTGAACTTCATCGGCGACGGCCTGCGTGACGCTCTCGATCCCAAGGACCGGTAACATGGAAGATGCCAAGTCAACCATTCTTGACGTCAAGAGCTTAAAAGTGAGCTTCACGACGCCAGACGGAACCGTGAATGCCGTAAAGGGCATCGATCTTGAGGTTCGCGCCGGAGAAACGCTTGCGGTCGTTGGCGAGTCCGGGTCCGGCAAGAGCCAGACGATGATGGCCATTATGGGCCTCTTGGCAAAGAACGGGACGGTGACGGGATCGGCGAAATACCGCGGCAAGGAGCTTATCGGACTTCCGCTCAAGGAGCTGAACCAGGTCCGCGGCTCGAAGATCACGATGATCTTCCAGGAACCAATGACATCACTCGATCCGCTTTATACCATCGGACGGCAAATCGCGGAGCCGATCGTCCACCACCGCGGGGGCAGTTACAAGGAAGCCCGCAAACGAGTACTGGAACTCCTTGAACTGGTGGGAATCCCCGAGCCTGCTCGGCGGATCGACAGCTACCCGCATGAGCTTTCGGGCGGTCAGCGCCAGCGCGTCATGATCGCCATGGCGCTCGCAAACGAGCCGGACATATTGATCGCCGACGAGCCGACTACGGCACTGGATGTCACCATCCAGGCGCAGATACTTTCGCTGCTTCGCCAACTCCAGCAGCGTTTCGGCATGGCGATCGTACTGATCACTCACGATCTTGGTATTGTCAGGCACTTCGCCACGCGGGTTGCGGTCATGCGCCGAGGTGAACTGGTCGAAAAGGGACAGACTGCGGACATCTTCGAACGTCCCTCGTCGGATTATACGAAAATGTTGCTCGATGCTGAACCACATGGCCATAAACCGCCTCCTCAAGATAGCGCACCAATCATTCTCGAAGGACGCAAAGTCTGCGTCGACTTCGAGATCGGCGGCTTGTTCTCGAAAGGACGGAAGCATTTCCGCGCGGTCGACAATGTGAACGTGAGATTGCGAGAAGGTCAGACGATCGGCATTGTCGGAGAATCCGGATCGGGGAAGTCGACGCTCGGTCGCGCACTCCTGCGCTTGATCCATAGTGGCGGCCATTATCGCTTCGGCACTGTCGACATCTCACGATATGACAGAAAACAGATGCGGCCACTACGCAGGCAAATGCAGCTCGTTTTTCAGGACCCCTATGGCTCTCTGTCGCCACGTCAGACAGTCGGTGAGATCATCACCGAAGGTCTTTTGGTACACGACCCGGGTTTGACAAAGGCTGAGCGCGATCTGCGAGCAATAGCTGCCCTGGAAGAGGTCGGCCTCGATCCTCGTACGCGCAACCGCTATCCTCATGAGTTCTCGGGTGGCCAACGGCAGCGCATCGCCATCGCACGTGCGATGATCCTCAAACCACAAGTGGTCATCCTCGACGAGCCGACCTCTGCACTCGACCGTTCTGTACAAGGTCAGGTGATCGACCTTCTGCGGCAACTGCAGGAAAACCATGGGCTCTCCTACATCTTCATCAGCCATGATCTGTCAGTGGTGAAGGCTCTTTCCGACTACGTGATCGTTATGAAGAGCGGCAAGATCGTTGAAGAGGGCGCGACCGAGGCGGTATTCGAAAGTCCGGGCGCACCCTATACCAAGGCACTCATCGGAGCCGCATTCACCGTGTGATTGGCAAGTGCCAAACATCGTCCTGGAAAGAGCGGTTACAGCGCGAATTACTGCTTGGCTTCGTCGAAGATACGACGATGTTCCTCAACGGCAGGCAAGTTGTGCCGGACCCAGTAATTAAGCCCTTCGAGGGCGCGCAGCATGCCGGCTCCCATTTCTGTCAATTCATATTCAACCCGTGGGGGCACTTCGGGGAAATAATGACGTATGACCAAACCGTCGCGCTCCAGATTGCGTAGTGTCAGCGTCAGCATTCGCTGCGTAACCCCATCGATTTCCTTTTTGAGCGCCGAAAAACGGAGCCGGCGCTCATTTGCGAGGGAGAGGCGCCACACAACATGAACAGTCCATTTATCGCCTAGCCGTGTGCAAATCCCGTTTGATGGAATTGGTGTAAATTGCGGGTTATCCGCCTGTCCCTGCTGTGAGCCGACCTGGATGGAATTGTCCATGCGTATCATCCTTGTGCCTGATGCTGCAAAATGTGCCGCCTTCCGCCGACTTTCCATTGGTATATATGGTTACCCCTGGTTCAACACGAGGGTTTTCAATGTCCGATGATAAACATCCAATCCTGGTTTTCGGCGCCACCGGGCGACAGGGCGGATCGGTCGCTAAAGCCTTGCTGAAAGCACAATGGCCAGTTCGCGCATTTGTATTGGATCCCACGAAACCAGCGTCGATTGCCTTACGGCACGCAGGCGTCGAACTGGTGCGCGGATCGTTCGAGGACACCGATACGATCCGCGCAGCGATGAAAGATACTTACGGCGTTTTCAGCGTGCTGCCGGGTAATCTGACGGCAGAGGAAGAAGAACGCTATGGGACTTCGATCGCGGACCTAGCCGTCCAAAGCGGCGTCGCTCATCTCATCTATTCCTCGGGTGCCAGCGTCGGGGATGAGCTGACAGGTGTGGCGCGTTTCGACGCCAAACCTCGCATTGAGGCATACATCCGCCAATTGCCTGTCACAGCAACCATCGTCAGACCGATGATCTTCATGGAAATGCTCGTGCGACCCGGGTTCAGATTGGACGAAGGGCGGTTGTTCTCTCTTATCAGACCAGATCATTCGATCCAGCTCACTGCCGTGGAGGATATCGGGAAGTTCGTTGCGTCAATCTTCGCCGACGCGGCCCGGTTCGGCGGAGTAACTTTAAAGATCGCGAGCGACAGGGTTACGGGCCATGAACTGGGAGCCATTTTCAGCGAAGTCGCCGGCCGCCCAATCGCTTATGCCCGTTTTCCAGATGAGGTTCTCGCAGCCAATGCGGACTTGGCGCACATGGCCAAGAGCCTGGAAGATGGCCCACTGGCAGAACGTGTAGATCTGAATGCGATGCGCGAAATCAATCCAGAACTCCTCTCTTTCCACGCCTGGCTTGCGGGAACCGGACGCAAAGCACTTGACGAAGCCCTGGATATGGCCGCCCGTGGCGCCTCGTAGCTGGTCAAGGTGCGGTTCATGAACTGGTTCGAAAGCTGGGTTGCCTCTCAGGGCCCACCGTTGCTTTTCGGAATGAGCGTCAGACATATGAGCGCAAACAGCGCAGTCAGGCAGCTTGTCAAAGCGAGCGGCCACCACCCCATAACGAGGAAGGGAGCTGCGCCAGCCGTACCTGCAGCGGTGACCCCAAGGATCGCCGCCACAACCAATGCGGCACCGCGAGAATGATCGCCCTTCGAGGCAATGATCGCCTGGTGGAAACCGATCGGACCGCGGATTCCAAATGCGCCGTTCGTCACAACCCACAGGGGCACGAGTACGATGAGGCTTTCTCCGCCACTTCCAACGTAGGCAAGGATCAGCAGGAATCCCAGGAGCAGGCCGGCTGTGCCGATGACAATCATGCGCTCGATGCCGAATGTCCGGGCAAGCATGTTTGATAGGTTCGATGCCAGGATGAAATTGGCAATGCCGCAACTCTGGAGAAGAATGAAATCTCGGATACCTCCACCCAAATTCCCTGTCATCACCGCCGGTGCGCCAAAGACAAAGATAAGGATTCCCGCCAAGGAAAAGGCCTGACTTAAAGCGTGCCGAAGGAAATCAACCTTTCGCACGATCGAAAAATAGCTCTGGTGGACTTCAAGAGCGTCCTGCCGATCCGGAAGTGAATGGCCGTAGGTCTTGCTGGCAATCGCGCAGACGACCGCACAACCACCAAGGACGAGGAAAGAAGTCTCCCATCCACCCACTTGGAGTAGAAATGCCCCAGCTAAAGGGGCAAGTGCGGGTGTCAGGGACTCGATCGACCCAAGTCTTCCGAACATTCCAGCGGCTTTGTCACCAGTATAGAGGCCTTGGATGAAACCGGGCGCGAATACCGCCGGGCCAGAGCCGAATGCGCCTTGCACAAAGCGCAAAGCGACAAGCCCCTCCAGATTCGGTGCGAATGCCGACAGAATAGAAGTGATCGCGAATAGGCTTAGCGACCAGACCAGAAGCTTACGGGGAGAATACCTCGCTCCGAGTTCCCCAAAGGTCAGCAATCCCGCAAGCGTGCCTGCTGCATAAGCTGCGAGCACCATCTGGGCCAAAGCCGGCGTACCACCTAGTTCGCGCGGCATCGTCGGGACAGCAGGCAGGACCAGATCAGTTCCGGCGATACCGAGAATGGTGCCGAACGAAATCAGCAGAAACAGGAAACCGGGTGATGCGCTACGAGTCATAACCGCACATACCACCCAGGGACGCCCGCACCCATCGTGCTAGGGTTATCACGTTGAACAATTTTGTTGATGTTTTGCGACAGTCTGCAAGCCGGCGGGCGTAGAAGTCATTACGCCTCACCATCTGATAGATGCCGTAGAGGGTCAAGGCGACGCTTCCCTACGGTGATCGCAATCCGTGTCCAATCGCCGCTCGAAAGCACCTGCTGCTGCCGCTGCTCACATCGACAATCTCGGGAATGATAGGACCGATCGTTGTGCCGACGCCGAACCATCGGTCACGGGCCCGCCCCGTTGATGCGTCGTGTCATGATGTTTTTCTCCGATGTTGAAGGGAACCGTTTCAGGACGAACGGTGTTCTATGTGCCGCTGCGAACGACCATCTCCCTCGATTGCAATTCGCAGCAGAGAGGCCTGGTGGAAGAGCAGCCATCAGGCCTTTTTCATATCTAGCTAGATCAAATGTCTGGTGTGCTGGGCCGCACCACGGCCCTACTTCCTGAACGCTGTGGCCATCCCCTACGCCGCGGCGGAGAGGTCCGCCCGTTCCCACCAGCCTCGCGCGGGCCTCTCACTCCAAAATGTCATCATCCAAAGGCGGTAGGAACTCGCGGTCGCGCATTTCCGTTTGCACCCGTCGCGGCAGATAGCCCAAATACGTCCGCGATCGTAGGGCCGGCAGAAGGTTGGGAGAAGCCGGCCCTATGCTTATTGCCGAATTGCGATCTCCATATCATGCGCAACAATCCGCCGTCGCGATGCCGATCCACATCTGCGGCAGAGAGGCTCGGGTGGATTGCAGGCCGGAACGAGCCTCTCCTTTTATTCCTAACGTGCGGCGGGAACCTCATGCCAGTTTCGTCGTTTTTGTGGGCCGCGGCGTCTGTCCCCAACACCCCTCCGCGGCCATAGGGCCGGCGCGTGGCATGTCGTCGGCCCTATGCTTCCAATTGCAATCTGAATCGGCTGTGCAATATTGCTGCTGCCGCGATGCTGATCAATCGTCTGCGGCAGAGAGGCCCGGAAGGACGTCACTGCACGACTGGGCCTCTCGACGGCCCTGCCCAGCCGCCGGGAACAGAACTTGTGTCGAGACGTTCGGGCAAGTCGCGGCTGCATGCCAATCGACCTCCACCGCGACCGTAGGGCCGGCAGGGGCCCATACTTGCCGGTCCTATGCATAACCTTCCGACGATAACGACCGTCGAGACCGCTTGAAGCCGTTCCCCAGCGTGTTGATGACGATATGGCCGGTCAACAAAGAGGAGGAAACTTCAAGAGCAACACGCCCAATGCCGGCGGTAAGCGCTATGCCGTTTCCGATCCCGCTGAGGCTTCGAGACCTATGCCGCCCGCAATGTTCGGATCGGCGCTCTTATCGATCGCGACGGCGCGCGCGCCGGAAGATGTCGGCGCCTTGCCGGGTTTTGAAGAACCTCCTCAACGCAATGGCAAAGCCACGACAGGCCCAGCATGCGAAGTTGTGAACTGGTATGGCTTCGAGCCTGAAGTCATTAGCGTTGCCACGATCAAAGAGCGGATATCAAAGCTGGCGCGCCGGCGAACCCTCGGAAAGCGGCCTTCGCTAAAAAGCCAGAACAAGCGTCACTGACCGCGAACCCGCCCGTCCGCGGCCTGCGCCGGACGCTTACGCTACCGTTGGCGACACCAGAATTTGGTCGCCGTGACAATCCCACACCCGTTGTCAACAGCGCTGCGTGAGCCTCTCTCCCGAAAGGTCATCATCCAAATTTGGTAGGAACTCGCATTTGCTTATTCCGTTAGCAGCCGTCGCGGCAGATAGCTCGAACACGTCCGCGACCGCAGGGCCGGCGCGAGGCTGGGGGCGCCGGCCCTATGTCTATTGTCGAGTTGCGATTCGAGCCTCTATTTTCATTCCTGACGTGCGGCAGGAACCTCACGCCGGTTGCGGCGTTTTTAGGAGCCGCGCTGTCATTTCCCAACCCGCACCGGGCGGCCATAGGACCGGCGTAACGAGATGTCGCCGGTCCTATGCTCTGGGATCATATCCGTGGAGAACAGAATTTGTGCCGAGATGTTCGGACAAGGTCGTGGTCTCTTTCTCCTGATGAATACGCGACCATACGACCGGCAGGGGCCCGATTTGCCGGTCGTACCTGAGAAGTACCTTCTCTATGCAGACGTGGCCAAGCTCGACAAGCCGATAAAGCCCGCTGACTTCAACTGCTCCGCTCACCCATATCCTCTAAACTCGGCAGGCGTGACCAGTGCCTGATCGAGAGTGTCCAACGTTCAGTGCTCATTATGTGCTCAGAAAATCGCTTGCTGTGTAACCAGAAAGTTGCCGCCGAGGTCAAACGTGAATGACTATCCAGGTTACGACCAGCCCTGCACACATGATGAGCACTGGTGCCCCGTAGTCCACCCAGGTTCGCTGCCATAAGTCCTTCATAGCCTTACCGCCCCATGAGTTACATCTTATGAAACGCCCCCTAACGCGAAGGGGGCAATTTTGTTCCATCTCATAAGCTTGTGCAGAAAATTTAGGGCTTCGGGGCGGGAGTTTTGATGCGATTTCCAGGCGGACACGCCCGGAAAAACACGAAGGCGCTCGACCCGTTGCCGGGGAGCGCCCTCTTCTAGAGCACGACTGCAAACGTGCTACTGCTGCGACGGTGTGGCTTTTTGAAGCTTATCCTGCACCCTCTGAACGAGTGCGGGATCTTTTTCCGCGGCGGTTAAGATTGCATTGTATTCCTCAACTGACATGTCTGGAGAACCTTCGACCACCTGCACCATTTTTTTGCTTGCCTCGGTCTGGAGCTGTTGCTTTGTAGCCGCGTCCGATGTGGCTCCAATCTTGGTCGAGTATTCCTGCCTCACCTTGTCGACCTGCAGGTACGCGACCGCAAAAGCCTCGATTTTCTGATCGGTGACGGCGGCAGCAGGCATGCCATTGCCACCCGTCTGCCCTTGGACGGGCCCTTTCTGTGTATTTGCCTCCTGCGCAAAAGCAGGATTGCCGAAAAACACCAAGCTCAAAATCAGTGCGGATAGCGATGCTGGACGGAAGTTGCGAGTGATCATCTTCATTCCTTTTCAGCTAAGAGCGTGAACAACAGCATGTCGGGTAAACCCGTAGCCAGCATGGGGAACGATCCGGCCACAATATGACTGTAGCATGTTAACCCCACGGCGATTATGCGATGATCTTTGGGCGATGGAGCATGGCGGTCTATACCGACGACGAGTGAAAGCCTGAAGGGAAGAGGCGGAGTTGTGACAGCATGATCGAATTTGCGGATAACCTCATGCTGGCGACCGACGCGAGTGGTGAGGTGGAATAGGAACGATTTCACTCCTGGACGATGGTCACCAGTTTTCGGCTGGCAACACAGGTCCGGATCGCCTCGGAATCCTCGTTCAGAATGGCAATGAGGGTCGCGGTGTCCGGCGTCCGCAAAGTGCACTCATAGACGGCCCTTGCGCCAAGCTCGTCAGCGCTTACATCCGGATCCTGCCGAAGGTCTTTGAGAATTTCGGAGGCATTCCGCATGCACTCTTCAAGCGTGGCGGCGAAATGTAGCTCTTCATCGTCACCTGGAATGATCTGACAAGCGTAAATCACAACCTCCATGCGAACCTCTTCTCATTACGACAACTCTCGTTATTGCTTAGGTCAATTTCCTCTCGGTCGCTATCCGTCAAAATTGATAGGTTGCAGTGGATAACCGTAACACCCTGAGGATTGCGGAACCTCCAAATCAGAGCTGCGTTGGCAGACAGGAGGAAGCTCATATGAGACGTGGTCACTGGGAAAGGCCGATCACATATGAAGAGGACAATCGCGGCGGATATCGAACGATATGGAGCGCCGAAGAAGCAGCTCACGCATTGCTATTGATGTGGCCTGTCGATGATGGTGACGAATACTGGGAGGCTCAGCGCGTCTGCCTCGCGGTGATGGAGGGAGAGCGGTCCGCTGAGGATGCCCGGATTGCCTTCCTCAAGGCTGCCGCGGAAGCCGGTGTTTTCGTCCGCGGTCAATAGTCCATCAGCATCGCTTTAAAAGACTCCTGTTGACTCACTCTCGAATGAGAACATAATTAGAACACCGGAGCCGCAATGCGGCGGCGCTCCCTTGAAAATCCCAGAAGAAGAACGCGCTTCGGCGCGAAGGAGAAGTCGTGTCTACGAAACAGCATGAAATTGAAAAAGACGAAGCTCGCAATGCGCTTGAGGAGGTTCTTGCCTACCATGGAGGAGACGCCCTCGCCGCGGTCCAAACCTTGCTGGAGGACTGCCGTCACCTGCGTCATGAGCTTGTTCTCGCTGAAGGAGCGATGAGCACCGGAATGACAAGGGGCTGGCGGCCAAGCTTGGAGCGCAAAGATCATGCCTAAGACGGGTGGTCCCGATCCCCGCTACACGTGGCGCCGAACCAATCCCGAGACACCGGACCACTTTGCTGGCTTAGACGGAGAATGGCCGGTCCTGCACTTGTGCTGCAACGGGTATTGCAGATACGCCGAGGCTTACGGCAAAGGCGTCCGAGGATTGCTATGATGCTCAGTTGGCCGGAACGTGGCCCGGGATGAGCGAAGAAATGTGTATGAAGGCCAAGAAACTCGCAGAGCAGGAAGCCAGGCAGAAGAAGGATGCCCAGTGTGGAATAACAAGAGCTTTGCCAGAAGTCGGACCGGTCACCTGGTGGTGCGATGAACACTTCCCCCATTTGGACGAGATCAAACGGTTGCGTGGTCTACCAGATCGAGGTAGGTGGCGGCCACGTCCTGATCGAGCTTAGCGCCACCGTGTCCATTCACTTGCAGATGAGCGATTAGCTTCAGGAACGCCCGCAATGCGATGGACAATTCCGCGCCGTCCGCGACGGGTAGGTCAACGACCGGCTTGAGCCGAGCGACGACCTTGTCCGCCGCATCTCTGACGGCTTCGTTTTCCGTATTACCCACGATTTCGCAGGCCAGAGCATACATCTGCCGGTAGCTGTGCACCGCCAAGATCGCGCGCACAAGCCAGTCTTCCCCAAGCTCCGTCATGAGCTTACCCCAAACCCCAATTTACATCTGAGATGCAGTGCCTCTACTTCATTTTGGCTCAGGAGTGCGAAATCTCACCATCTTTGGTGAAGGGGCCATTAACCATGAGAACACAAGCCGCCCCACCTGATCGAAGACGACGGACGATCGCATTCCATCCACTGCGGTATTTCCCGCACTACCTGGATGTCGCAACCTAAGGCGTTGAGCGTGCTTTCGAGGAGCGTATGGATACGACCGCTTCGCTCGCATTGCCACATTTATCACCGCCGGTGTAGCAGACATAGGCAAGCGCCTCGTTCTGTGCGCCGCCTTTGTCGGAGCCCTGGTGAAGCCAATCTGTGCGATCAGCGGACGATAAGAGGTAACGGGGATCCACCGCGATGACACGTCGTGTCTTGGTGATTTTCTCCGATGTTGAAGGGAACCGTTTCAGGGGATGCGCGGTTTATCTGCTATCGCACCAGTCATTGACCTCCCCAAGTGGTGCGAGGCTGCGAAGTCCGTTGTCCCCCGAAGCATATAAGTCGCAGCCATGAGGCCTGGCGGAGTCGAAGCCGCCAGGCCTCATCCTTATGAGCTGTGTCGCTCTGGAACCGAAATTCAACTTCAGCGTTAAGGAGCGTCGCGGGGCGCCAAAGCCACGGAACCTATCCGCGACCGTAGGGCCGGCGTAACGGAATGCCGCCGGTCCTACGATAGCGTTTCGGACACCTGCCCAAGGACGTGACAACCCGAAAGCTGATCTGATGCAGATTTGGAGGGCACTCCGGGTGCGCATTACCAGATTGGTACTTATACGTTGCGCTTGGTCTATGCATCATCGCGCCGGCACTTCAGGAAGTACGGGCCGAGCAGGTCTACTTTGCAGCCAAAGTGATATTAAGCCCAGCTTATAGCGAGCTGTTTTCTTGGTGCCGTAGTTATCAATGGGTTGATCACCGGTCCAACTCGATCGCACTCTGCTCTTGAGGTATAGCCAGCCTGACAATCAATCCGTGCGGATGACGATCCATCAATTCCAGCTTTCCATGATGCGCCTGTACAATCTCGGTGACGATGGACAACCCGAGGCCGAAGCCAATATCCGCCCCTCCCCGCGCCGCATCGGCTTTATAGAATGGCTCAAGTACCCGGTCGCGATGCTCAGCGGGAATTCCCGGTCCATCATCCGCGACATCGATGATGGCTTCACCATCAGTCGCGCATAGCGTCACATCGACACGGCTTCCGAATTTGGTCGCATTGTCGCACAGGTTCGTCACCGCGCGCGTGATGGCAAGTGGCTTGAAGCTTGCAACCAATCGCGAGGGACCGCGATAGGCGATTTCATGCCCCATATCCGCGAACTCATCGCACACCGTCTGCAATATCGAGCCGAGATCGGCACGCTGGAATGCCTCGCTCTGGTGATTGTCCCGCAGATAGCTGAGGCTTTCCTTCAAGAGCCGGTCTATTCGTTCTATATCCGTGAGCAAGGCTTCCCGGACTTCGTTTTCGTTCACTCTCTCGGCGCGAAGCCTCAATCGCGTCAGCGGTGTTCTGAGATCATGACTTATGCCGCGAAGCATTCGCGTGCGTGCATCGACCATAGCCGAGATGCGGCGCTGCATTCCATTGAGCGCCCGCGCAAGCGTCACAATCTCGACGCTGCCGCGCTCCTCGAACGGTGCCGCGCCGAGAGAGATGTCCGCCTTCATAGCCGCGGAGGCAATCCGGCGCAGCGGGCGGGTTATCGCCCAGACAGCGAACATGGAGAACAGGATGATCAGCGTGACCGTCGCCACCAGGTAGTTCGAACCAAATCGCAACGCATCGTTGCGAAGAAAGCTTTCGGGCAGCAGCTCCATGACGAGCAGCGTTTCGTCATCGATCTTGGCTGCGAGGACGCGCTTACCGCCGACGAAGGTTCTCCAGCCCCCGAATGGTATGGGTCGGTCTTCGGGAGGCAGGAGCCGATCGATCGCAACCTGGATGAAAGGCTCGTCCGGCGACGTAGTGGTGAAATCGTCAAAATAGGAGAGCGGACGCAGGACAAAATTTTGCCCGCCGCGATTGGCCGCCGCCAGAACCGAGCTTCTCTCCTCGGGCGTAGCCGTTGCCAAGACCGAGGCGATTGCCGAAACGCGGGCAGACATACCTTCCAGATCAGGGGCAGTATATTCGTCCCGCACCCAGGCTTCCAGTGTCGAACCTATGACGAAGGCAATGATCAGGCAGGCGAAAATGACGGCGGTGATCTGGCCGTGAATGGTCGAGATCGACCGGGATATCCGAAATCCCAAAACGCCTCCTTGGGCTCCATGCCCGCTGGTTGACTTGAAACGGCTCTATGGCAGACCCGATCCGGCGGAGAATAGGGCGTTCCACGGAAATCCGAGATTAAGTTTTGTGTCGATCGGCCGCAAATGCCCGCAGGAACTGTCCGTCGTCAGGCCTATCCGCAACAAAGCGTAACACAAAGACACGCCGGCCAAGCTCGGCCCATGGCAGGACGGAGATGTTGCAAACACGGTCCTCGGCGCGCGCCGACGGCTTCCGTGTCAAATCACTGGAGCACCCATGTCTTTTATCCAACGGACCGATCGGCGACTTCGATCAAGCGCCCTATGCCTCTCCTTCGTGTTCGCCGGCACGGCTTCGAGCGCACTCGCCGCCGACGCGATCCTTGGGGCACAGACCCCAGAACCGCCATTCGATCAGGAGCGGTTCAACAACGAGAAGCCGCAGCGAAACTGGAGCCTCATTGTTGGCGGCGGCGCAATCTACGAACCGGAATATGAAGGCGGCAACAAGTTTGAAGTGCAGCCCATACCGGTGATCGTCTTCACTTATGGCGAGTGGCTCGAAATCGACCCGGCAGGTGTAACCGTCACGGCGCTTCGACACGAGGGTTTCGCGCTGGCGGCCAAGGTCGGCTACGAAGGCGGGCGGGACGAGGACGACGCGGACCGTCTCGATGGACTGGGCGACATCGACTTCGCCGCAACAATTGGCGCCAAGGCTTCCTATAGCTGGAAGGGCTTCGAGTTCTATGCCAGCGTCGACCAGACGATCGACGGCAGCGAGAGCCTGATCGGGACCTTCGGTGCCGAATATCAGGCGTCCGTCACCGAGCGCCTGATCCTCGGCGCCGGCGTTGAGGCTGTCGTCGCCAACAGCAAGCACATGGAAGCCTATTTCGGTGTGAACGCTGCGCAAGCGGCACGATCCGGTCTGTCCGAATACAAGCCGGATGCTGGTCTCAAGCGCGTCAACGTCTCAGCCTCCGCCACGTATATGCTGAGCGAAAACTGGTTGATCCGCGGCGAAGCGAGCCTTGGCATACTGACGGGCGATGCCGCCGACAGCCCGATCGTGGAAGAGAAGCTGCAGCCCTCCACCTCGGTGTTTGTCGGTTACAAGTTCTGAATTGGAAGAAAACGAACAACGAGAAGCCGGGCAAATACCCGGCTTTTTTTGCAGAATTATGTAGAAAGTGCCACCAGAGCCGCAAGGTAAGAACGCTGTCCGCAATTATAGGCCAAGCTATTTCCTAGGCTTCTGAATGGTGTTCCAGAGGGCGCCCGGCGTAAAATCATAGCCCAGCAGACAAGATCACGTACTCGCGCCTGAAGACCCGCTTCAGTGGTGACGGTTGGTACCTAATTTCTTTCTTTATTGCGACAGTCAGCCCTGCTCGACATTGGCGGTGAACATATAACCGCCGAGCCTGACCGTCTGCAGCAGGACCGGCGTTTTCGGATCCGACTCGATCTTCTGACGCAGCCGGCTGATATGCACGTCGACGCTGCGTTCGATCGGCCCGGCAAGACCTGTATGCGTGAGGGAAAGAAGCTCTTCCCGCGTGATGACACGTCCGGGATTCCGACAGAATGCCAACAGCAGATCGAATTCCGTCGTTGTCAACGCAACTCTGGCATTGCTGGGGTCGTGCAATTGTCGGCGCAGCGGGTCGATCTGCCACCCTTCGAAGCGAAGTTTGCGCTGGGCCGAGTTATTGACCAAGCCATAGGACGCCCGCCTCAGAAGACTACGGATGCGCGCCACGACTTCCCTGGGACTGAACGGTTTCGTCACGTAATCGTCGGCGCCGACCTCCAGCCCCACGATACGGTCCACCTCCTCCCCAAGCGCCGTCAGGAGAATGATCGGTGTCGTCTTTTGGGAACGAATCCGCCTGCAGATGCTCAGACCATCTTCGCCCGGTAACATGACATCCAAAATGATGAGGTCGAATTCGTTATTACGCAGCAAGGACTGCATCATATGCCCATCGTCGGCGACGGTGGCAATCATCCCATTTTCCTGCACCGCGAGCGCGAGAAGTTTGCCGATCTCCGGGTCGTCTTCCACGATCAGAATTTTCGCGTTCGCGGAACTTGATTGCATTGTCGTCTTCCTTGCCTCAACTGGCGCACAATGCATGTGACGCAGACTGCGAATGTTTCGCTTTATTAAGTTTTGTTGCGAGGGTTGGAAAGGCCAAGCAGGTCCCTGACCCGCCGTAGCAAGCGCTCATTAGAGCGGCAGGGTCAAGAACACTGGCAAAAGACCAACCGACTGGCCAAGTTCGATGAGCTCTACGCCGATCCATGCGGCAAGGAAGCCCCCCCCGCCCCCCAACCCCCCGGGGGCTTTCGCGGGCGAAGGGGTGTGTCGTCCCTTCCCCGCCACAAGGAAAGATCCGGCCAAAGCCTCGGAGTCGTCCGCCGGTATTCATGGAAGCGTTGGCCATAGCGGCTGGCCAGGTAGGCCTCTTCGCCTCGCATGGCCATGTCGAATGCCAGATATGCCGTCAACGTGATTGCGCCGACGAGCAATAGACTGCCAGTTTGCGCGGCAACTCCGGCAATGCCGATCAGACTGAAGAAATAGAGCGGATTGCGCGTGATCGAATAGGACCCATAGGTGACGAGTTCCGAATTCTTGCGGTCGCCGATGTAGAATAGCGACCAACCTCGACCGGCAATTGCAATGAAGATCGCCAGCGTTCCCATGACCTCAAAAACGGCTCTCACCAAGGGAGGTGCCGGCGGCCCCGATGTGACTGCAAGCAAGCAGAATGCGAGGCCGCCAGCTGCCCGAAGTGCATTGATACGATAGCGCTGCCGGAACGGAGCCTGAATGTTGCCCATGATGCGTGAAACCTCATCTCGAAGATCTTTACGGTTTCTTGTCACAGGCGAGGCTGGTCTCGCTTAATGATATGTTGCCACCTGTTAAGACCTGCTGAGAAACATGACAGGGGGATCAGTCTCACTGATCCCCCTGTCATCAGCGCCGCTCGAGGTCGGCATCGGCCGACTGGAGGAAAGGGCTGAAGAGCCGGTTCAAGCGATCGCCGAAATCTGAGAAAATGAGGTGCAACGAGGGGATCACGATCAAAGACAGTACGGTGGACACGAAAAGTCCTCCGATGACGGCTATGGCCATGGGAGCCCGGAATTCGCCACCATCCCCAACGCCGAAGGCAGACGGCAGCATCCCGCCGATCATCGCCAAGGTGGTCATGATGATCGGGCGCGCCCGCTCGATACACGCCTCCACAATGGCCTCGGTTCGGACAAGTCCATGTGCTTCCCGCTCGACGGCAAAGTCGACGAGCATGATGGCATTCTTGGTCACGATACCCATCAGCATCAGTATGCCGATCACCACAGGAAGTGATATCGCGTTGCCGCTCAGGAGAAGACCAGCTGCAACACCGCCGATCGAGAGCGGAAGGGAAGCAAGGATCGTCCAAGGAGCCAGGATACTTCTAAACAGCAGGATCAACACGATCAGAACGAGCATAATGCCCGCCCCCATTGCCGTGGCGAAACTCTCGAATACTTCAGCTTCGGTATCGGAATCGCCGGTGGCCTGTACGCGCACGCCGTCGGGAAGGCTGTTCACGCTTTTCATCTGAAGCAACCGATCGAGACCCTGACCCGATGTCAGGCCCTCGGCCATGTCCGCACCTATTTCAATCCGGCGCTGGCGATCGAAGCGATTGATGGCTGAGATGGTCTCGTCAATGCCGATCTCCGCGACAGTGGCCAACGGCACCTGTCTGCCGTCGGCCGAAGGTACGGTCAGCGTATGAAAGACCGGAAGCTGCCCCCGTGCTGCGGGATCGAGAACGACCCGGATCGGGATCTGACGCGAACCTTCGATAAGGTTCGCAAGTTGGCTGTCCACGTCGCCGATCGTCGATATGCGCATCGTGCTGGCGACGGCTGCGGTGGAGACCCCGAGCGTCGCCGCTTTGTCAGTCAGCACTGTCAATCTCAGTTCGGGCCGCATGGCGGTATCGTCGCTTGCCGGATTGACGAAGCTCTTGTCGCTCGACATTTCGAGCAGTATATCGTCAGCCGCGTTCTGAACAGCATCGCCGTCGCTCCCCAGTACGGAGAATGACAGCTCGCGCTCTCCGCGATTATTAAGGAATCTAAGGCGAGTGTCGGGTATGGAAGCGATCGATCTTTCGATATCTGCCTCGATGTCAAAGGATGAGCGGGACCGTTCCCCCTTGTGCAGAAGGTCGACCGAGGTGACCGCGTAACGCACATCCTGCTGACCGCTCATGCTCGATCCCGCGCGCGTCAGAACGCCCTCCACCTCCTCGAGCTTCATCACCCGGGCCGCAATCTCGTCGGTTACCGTCCGGGTTTCTTCAAGAGTTGCACCCGGTGGCAATTCGACGGTCAGCGTCAGCCGCCCCATGTCTTCATCCGGCAGGAAGGTGGTGGGCACAGTCATCAAAGAGATGATGGCAGCCGCAAAAAGACCGAAAGCAGATCCGACGGTCACCCCTTTCCAGCGAAGGCTCGTCCTCAGGACGGTTTCATAAGCGGATATTACCCGACCCTTTTTCCTTCCCGCGGCCGGCCGGGTGGTCATGAGGTAGGCTGCCATGATCGGCGTAATCAACCGCGCGACCAGGAGAGAGAAGAACACCGCGATGGCGACGGTCAGGCCGAACTCGCGAAAATATAAGCCTACAACGCCGTTCATCAGTCCAACCGGCGCGAAAACAGCAATGATAGTGGCGGAGATCGCGATCACCGCCAGCCCGATCTCGTCGGAGGCATCGAGGGCGGCCCGATAAGCAGACTTGCCCATGTTTCGATGTCGAACGACATTCTCGATCTCGACGATCGCGTCATCGACGAGGATGCCCGTTACAAGCGTAATCGCCAGCAGGCTGAGAATATTGAGCGAGAATCCGAGAAGATCGATGACGAAGAATGTGGGAATGATCGAAAGCGGCAGCGCGACGGCCGCGACGATCGTCGCGCGCCAGTCGCGCAGGAACAGGAAGACGACGACGATCGAGAGCGCCGCCCCCTCCAGTAGCGTGTCCATCGCGGAATGGTAATTTCCGGCTGTGTAAGAAACACTGTCATCGACAAGGCGGAAGCGGATCCCAGGATTGCCATCGCCCAGTTTCACGATGGCTTCGGCGACCGTACGGGCGACAGCCACGTCACTCGCGCCCTGGGAGCGGTAGACGGCAAAGCCGACAATATCAGTGCCGTTCAGCGTGGCGAAGGTTCGAGGCTCGGCCACCGTATCACGAACATTCGCAATGTCCGCAAGTCGCACGGTATTGTCTCTGGAAAGGGCAAGGCGCTGCTCGGCAAGCTCTGCTACCGTCTTTGCCGCCGCCGCCGTCGTCAGGACCTGCTCGCCTCCGTCGATCGCGCTTCGCCCGCCGGAGCGATCGAGCTGCGTTTGCAAAAGCGTTTCGTTGACCGCCGCGGCCGAAAGCGACAGCGCCTGGAGGCGATCGGCATCCAGCTCCACATGGATTTCGCGATCGGCGCCGCCGACCCGTTCCACACGTCCTACTCCGGCAAGTCCCTGCAGATCTCGGGTAACAACATCGTCGACAAACCAGGAGAGTTCCGCGGCGGTCATATCCTGGCTGAGAACCGCGTAGGTGACGACGGATTGTGCCTCCTCCTCGATCCGCTCAATGACTGGCTCGTCGATCGTGCCAGGCAGGTCGCCTCGAATTCTGGCAACGGCATCCCGCACGTCGTTCATCGCCCGATCCGGGGAGACGAGCCCCAGTTCGAACTCGACGGTCGTCACGGATCGCCCCTCATGGATCGTTGATGCAAGGTCCTCGATTGCCGGCAGCGATGCGATCGCGTTTTCGATCGGCCGGGTCACCTCGGTCTCCAGCTCGACCGGCGTCGCTCCGGATTGCTCGACGGTGATCTTGACGGCCGGAGTGATGATCGTCGGGAAATAGGTGATGGGCAGTTGGGCGAAACTGTAGAGCCCGACGACGGTCAAAACGACGAAAAGCAGGATGGATGGAAGAGGATTTCGGATTGCCCAGGCCGAGACATTGCCGTTTTTCATGGCGCAACCCTTTCGCCGTCCATGGCCAGAAACGACGACGCCAGACGATCCACCGAGGGCGGGTTTGAGGCTGCGATGACTGGCTGGACTTTTTCCTGAGCCTTCAGGAACGCGCCGGATTTCAGGACAACCATTTCTCCATCGCTGACTCCGCTCACGATCTCCACGAAACCATCTTGCCGCGTACCGACCGTCACCCGACGTAGGTTAACGACGCCATCCTCGACGACGAAGACATTGCTCGTGCCGCTCGCGGTCTTGACCGCACTCCCCGGCAGGAGAATGTTGCGCCTCGAAGACGAGTTGATGCTGCCGCGGGCGAAAACGCCGGGTGTGAGCCCGTCGTGATCGTCAAGTTCAATGCGTATCTCGCCGCTGCGTGTCGCCGGATCGAGTTGCGCAGCGCTTAATCTCAATGTGCCGCCAAGCGGAGCCTCGTGCCTGGGCAAAGTGATTTCTGCGCGCATGCCCTCACGAAGCCGCACGAAACTGGTATCTGTGACTGTGGCGACGAATTCGATCACTGCATCCTTTGCGATGACGAACAGAGGAGCGCCTGAACTCGTCGACATGGCGCCGATGCGCGCGGTTCTGCTGAGGATCAGCCCGGAACTCGGAGCCCGGATCGTGCTGCGTTTAATCGTCAGCTCGATCTCCTCCCGCTCCCGAGCGATAAGCTCCGCATCCGCCTCAGCAAGAGCAAGTGATTGCCGAGCAAGGCCGAGTTCCGCCACCGCACGGGCATGCGCGTTTTGATGTTCATCGAGAACCTGTTGTGAAACCGCACCCTTGGGCTGCAGGGCGCGGCTGCGTTCCAATATCTTTCTGGCTTCCGCTTCGCTCACCAGCGCCACGTCGAGCCTGCTGGTTTCCACTGAGACGGCGGCCTTGGCCCGCAGGATGCTGACCGAATTCTTGTCGAGCAGCATGCGGGCAGCGGTCATGTCGAGCACGGCCAGCGCCTCGCCCTTTTCGACATACTGCCCCGCCTCCACCAATATCTGCTCTATCGCCTCCCCCTGGACGGATGGGTAAACGTGTATCTCCTCCTTAGCGGTGAGCGACCCTACGACAGGAACGCGTTCCGTCACTCCAGTTTCTCTGGCAACAACAACCGTGACCGGCATCTGGTCCTGCGCCTGAGTTACAGTCACAAAACCGAACCAAAGAAAAATCACGCCGAACGCCAGGCGCGTGTGTGATGTTGGTGATTGGGATATCCCAGCCATAGAACGACCTTCCGCTTGATCTGGAGCTATTGCATCCCAGATGATCCGGACCAGACCGTAGCGATCGCGCCGTCTATCGGTATGTCATCGCGTTAAGAAACGTTGCGCCGCCGCGATTCCATGCCCGGCCCACAGGGGTCATCCGGCCGTCACCCAAACCTTCAATCAGCGGCGATGGCCTCACGCCCTGTTGATCGGCACACGGCGATCACACGCGGTTATTATCAGGCGGCGGAGCGATCCTGCCTATATTGTGTGGAATGTCAGCGACGAACACGGTGCCAGCGAGGTTTCTTCCATGTCGAGCGAGCCGCTTTTCGGCGAAGGCCGTATCCAAACGCGCGAGGATCGTTCGCAGGCTCTTCACCAGGCCTCCTGGCTCGATGGCGCGGTGACCTTCGACCATCGGCACTGGGTCTGCAAGGACGTCGAGCTTCGCTGGAATGCGCCACGCCATGTGATCGTGTTGACCGAACGTGGGCGCACGGCGCGGACGCGCGTCTCATCCGGCAGCGACCTCGTCTATGACGGACAGGATCGGCCAGGTGCCGTCACTTTCGTTCCCGCCGGCGTCGAGCGCTACGGCATCTACCGCGAGGCCGACCTCAATTATTCGGCATTTTGGATAGACCCTTCGGCGGAAATCCCCGGCATCGACCGGTTGGCGCAGATGCCGACGACGGTGAACGGCAGCGACCCGGTCATGGCCGCGCTCCTATCCTCGCTCTGCATGGATCTGGCCGGCGGCATCCGGCCCGACGCGGCTTATGTGGAGCATCTGGCCGCACTCCTTGCCATGCGCATCGCCGCCCTCGACGGGAACGCACCCTCTACCAACCGTCCGGCCCCTCTCAGCCGGCCCACATTGGTGCGGGTGGGCGAGTTCATTGATGCACATCTTCAAGGCGACATTTCGCTTCGCGACCTTGCCGCGGCCGCCAACATGCCGGCGGATACGTTCGCGCGACGCTTTAAGACGGCGACCGGGATGGCGCCCTATGCCTATGTGCTGGAACGGCGCATCGCCCGCGCCGAGACGCTGCTGAAGACGACCTGTTCGCCGATCGGCAATCTCGCCCTTGCGCTCGGCTTTTCCAGCCAGAGCCATTTCACCTCGACCTTCCGCCGCCTGAGAGGCACGACGCCAAGAGCCTACCGCGCGGAATTTCTTCCCGGATCGTGACAGTTCCGCCGGGATCGTGGAAGAAGGGCCCGGCCTGAATTCCCATACTAGGATCGTTCTGAAGGACGGCGAACGCGGCGATGATGCCCTTTCGCCGAAGACGGAGACGATCCGATGACAGATGATAGGCAGCCTGGCGTCACCAGGCGAACAATTCTTGAAACCGGGACCGCAGCAGGCTTTTTCCTCGTGACGGGATTGCCGGTGAGGGCCCAGCCGCAGCCGGCGGCGATGGCGTCCGCCGCCCCAACGCAGGTAGAAACCGTTCCCCTGACCTTGCGCATCAATGCGCGCGACTTCGCCGTCGATCTAGACCCCCGGACGACGCTGCTCGACACCTTCCGCAATAGCCTCGGGCTGACCGGCTCGAAGAAGGGCTGCGACCATGGGCAGTGCGGCGCCTGCACGGTGCTCGTCAACGGACGGCGAATCAATTCATGCCTGACGCTGGCCATCATGCACGAGGGCGACGAGATCACCACGATCGAGGGATTGGCACAGGAAGGCGAGCTGCACCCGATGCAGGCGGCTTTCGTCGAGAGGGATGGCTTCCAGTGCGGCTATTGCACGCCTGGCCAGATCTGTTCCGCCGTCGGCATGCTGCAGGAGGCGGCGAGCGGCTGGCCAAGTCATGCCACTGACAACGTTGCCGCCGACACGGTGGAACTGACGGAAACGGAAATCCGTGAGCGTATGAGCGGCAATATCTGCCGGTGCGCTGCCTATCCGAACATTGTCGCCGCGATCCGCGATGTCAGTAAAGAGGCTTGAGGCATGAGATCTTTCACCTATCAGCGGGCAACGAGCTCGCAAGAGGCGATCGCCGCGGTCGCCGCCAACCCGGATGCCAGGTTCATCGCCGGCGGAACCAACCTCCTCGATCTGATGAAACTTGGAATCGAGCGGCCGTCGCATCTCGTAGACATCAGCCGGCTGCCGCTGGCCGAGATAGAAGACACTCCGGAGGGAGGGTTAAGGATCGGCGCCGAGGTGCGCAACAGCGATCTCGCCGCCGACCTTCGGGTGCGGAACCGCTATCCCGTACTGGCCCAGGCACTGCTTGCCGGCGCGTCGGCGCAGATCAGGAACAAGGCTTCCACGGCGGGCAACCTTCTGCAGCGCACGCGCTGCTATTTCTTTTACGACCCCAACATGCCCTGCAACAAGCGTCAGCCGGGTTCCGGCTGCGCGGCGATCGAGGGCTTCAATCGCATGCACGCCATCCTCGGCACGAGTTCGGCCTGCATCGCGGTTCATCCCTCCGACATGGCCGTTGCCATGGCTGCACTGGATGCGCAAATCGAGACCGTCACGCCCGAAGGCGAAACGCGAGCCATTCCGATCGGCGATCTTCACAGTTTGCCGGGCGAGACGCCGAATGTGGAAACGGTGCTGCGGCACGGTGAAATGATAACAGCAGTCGTTCTGCCACCACCGCCCGCCGGTCGGCAGATCTACCGCAAGGTACGCGACAGGGCTTCTTATGCCTTCGCGCTCGTTTCCGTCGCAGCCGTGATCGATGCCGGAGCCGGTCGGGTCTTAAGCGCACGCATCGCGATGGGAGGCATCGCGCCGAAGCCCTGGCGGCTGTCCGAAGCCGAACGGCTGTTGAGCGGAGCGGAACCTTCCAAGGAGACCTTCGAGCAGGTGGACGACGCCGCATTCGCCAAGGCCAGAGGCTCGGGCGACAATGACTTCAAGATAATGCTCGCCAGGCGAACGCTCCGCGCCACGCTTGCCGCAGCAATCCGAACTGCATGAGGGCCCCCATGTCGGAAAACCGAACCAATGCATCCCCTTCGCACACAAACGAAACCTATATAGGCCGGCCGCTCGACCGGGTGGACGGACGGCTGAAGGTCACCGGTGGCGCGCCCTATGCCTATGAACATGTCGAAATCGCCGGTGCAGTTCATGGCTATATCCTCGGCGCCGCAATCGCGAAGGGCCGTATGGCCGCGATCGACACGGCGGAAGCGGAAAAGGCACCCGGCGTGCTTTATGTGATGACCCACCGAAATGCTCCGTCTCAGCCCGATTTCGGCCCGTCGGTGACGCCGACCGTCCCGGAAGTGTTCACCCGGGCGCGGCCGATGCTTTCCGACGACCGGGTGCGGTTCTACGACGAGCCGGTGGCCCTGATCGTGGCAGAAACCTTCGAGGCGGCAAGGGCCGCGGCAAGCCTGATCCGCGTCCGTTACGAGACGGAACCGGGTCGTTACGACATGGAGGCCCACCTTGCCGAGGCCTACGCGCCGCAGCGCACCAATGCGGGTTTCGAGACCGACAGTGCCGTCGGCGATTTCGAAGGCGCCTTCGCCGCCGCGGAAGTCAGGCTCGACGTCTCCTATACGACGCCTTACCAGCATCACAACCCCATGGAGCCGCACGCGACCACCGCCGTCTGGTCGGGCGATGACCTCACCATCTATACCGGGGCACAGACGATCGCCAATTTCCGTGCCGGTATCGCCAATACGCTTCAACTGCCGCCGGAAAGGGTGCGTATCGTCAGCCCCTTCGTCGGCGGCGGGTTCGGCGCCAAGCTCATCGTCCATGCCGACACCGTTCTTGCCGCGCTGGCTGCCAGGGTGGTGGGGCGGCCGGTTAAGATTGCCCTGACGCGTCAGCAGATGTTCGCCAATGCCGGGCATCGGGCCAAGATGAAGCACGACGTCCGCCTCGGCGCCGACAGAAACGGCAGGCTGGTCGCCATCTCGCACGACGTCTTCTCCGCGACTTCGGGTTTCGAGGAGTTCTGCGAACAGACCGCCGTGTTCGTACGCGCGCTCTACGCCTCCCAAACCCGGCGCACGCGTCACCGCTTGATCGGCCTCGACACCAATCGGGGCGAATGGATGCGTTCGCCGGGCGAGGCGCCGGGCATGCTTGCCTTCGAATGCGCGATCGATGAGATGGCGGAGCAGCTCGGCCTTGATCCGATCGAATTCCGCATCCGCAACGAGCCCACGCGCGATCCGGAGCGGGATGTGCCCTTCTCCACCCGCAACCTCGTCGCCTGCATGCAGGAAGGAGCGAAACGCTTCGGCTGGAAAAGGCGCAATTCTCAGCCGCGCGCCATGCGGGATGGCCGGTTTCTGGTCGGCTACGGGATGGCAGCTGCCATGCGGCCGAACTATATCGGCGCGACGCGCGCCAGGGTGCGCCTTGGCGGAAACGGACACCTCACCGTTCAGGCCGACATGACCGATATCGGCACCGGCACTTATACGATCCTGACGCAGATCGCGGCCGATGCCACCGGCCTGCCGCCCTCAGCCATCACCGTCGAATTGGGCGACAGCAATTTTCCCCGCACCGCCGGTTCCGGCGGCTCCTGGGGTGCTGCAAGTTCCGGCTCAGCGGTCCACAATGCTTGCCTCGCCCTTCGCGAGCGGATTGTTGCCGAAGCGCGGCGGGCGGATCCGTCCCTTGCGAGCGTTGCGGCAGGCGATGTGGACTTTGCCAATGGCGAAATCCGCTGGGCAGGGCGAGGCGAACCACTCGGCCAACTCGTCGGCCGGCTCGCGCCTTCCGGCATCGAGGCGGAGGGCCAGGTGGAACGGGGAGACGATTACCGCAACTTCTCCCAGCACTCCTATGGCGCTCATTTCGTGGAAGCCGGCGTCGACATCGACACCGGCGAAATCAGAATACGCCGCATGTTGAGCACGATCGGCGCTGGCCGGATCCTCAATCAGAAGACTGCCCGCTCGCAGGTCATCGGCGGAATGACCTGGGGTATCGGTGCGGCCTTGATGGAGGAAAGCGTCCTCGACCCGCGCTACGGGCACTTCGTCAACCACGACTTGGCGGAATATCACGTGCCGGTGAATGCGGACGTGCCGTTTCTCGAAGTCGTCTTTCTCGAAGAGCATGACGACAAGGCGAATGTGCTCGGCAGCAAGGGCATCGGTGAGCTCGGCGTCTGCGGAACGGGCGCGGCCGTGGCAAACGCGATCTACAATGCGACCGGCGTGCGGGTGCGGGAATTCCCCATCACGCTCGACAAGCTCTTGGCCGGCCTAGCCTGACGGAGAGCGCGATTGGTGACCGCGTTTCGGTTGAACGAAGCGGAGTGACGGCAAAAGCGGAGGACGACACCCCCGCTTCTCCATGTCCTGCGCAACGACTTAAAACCTAACAGCCCGAAATAAGGATACGGGCCTCGCTCAGTATGGATCCGGCCCGTGTCATCGTCGATGGTGATGTGTACCACCTTGCAATATAACTCTGGCTTCGGTCGCGGGGAAAACGGTCAAGACCAGAGGGTCTGCCGGCTCCCTCTTCCGGCTCCATTCTGCCAGCTACTGCCCTGGTCTGGGTTCCTGCGTTGTCGGGTCCATGCCGCCAGTTCCCGGTTTCCCTTGGTGATGCGATGAGAAAGCATTCCTGGCGTGCTCACTCGAGTGCTTGGTTCAACCGCCTTTGGGTACAAAACCAATTCCGAATCCGAATAAACGACCGATCTTTTCCAATGTTTCGAGAGTTGGGTTCGCGGTGCCTGCTTCGATCTCCGCAACTTGGCGTCTGGTAAGCGACAGTGTCTTGGCAAACTCTTCTTGGGTCATGCCGAAACCCTTTCGGATTTCTGCCACAGCACCGGGCAGCCTTAGGTCGCCAGTACGAGCACGCTCGGCCAGCGTTCGACGGTTTTCAAGAACCTCTTCTTTCGTGGGTTTCTTCCACCGAGCCATTCAACGGTTCTCCGACATCATTGGCACGCCGCTAGAAGGCTGTCCGTTATCGCGAAGCAGCGTCCCATCGCACGGTCCAGTATCTCTGGAGACGCGCTCAAATCTTTCGCCATGGCCGGAGCCCGGCGCAGATGTTCGGCAAACTCGGAAAGAGCGGTCGCAAGCGCTTTCTGCTCTGCAGGATCAGGCATCAGTTCGGCGGAAATCCGTTTCCAATTGGGGAGGTGGTCAAGACCGCCGTCACGCATCATCGCCCATCGGGTGGAGCGAACGATACCCTCCTTGGCAAGCCGCATCGGCGCGAAATCAAAAAGCGGAGACAGCCGGATCGTGCCGTCCTGGTGTTTGCTCAATGCGGAATTCCGACCGTGATTGTCGGGATTACCGAGCGCCAGATTGGCGATGTCGCGCTTCAGGTATTCTACAATGTCCGCGAAGGGATCGGC
Organism: Rhizobium sp. LC145; assembly: GCF_001005825.1. GTDB lineage: Bacteria > Pseudomonadota > Alphaproteobacteria > Rhizobiales > Rhizobiaceae > Neorhizobium. The sequence continues at coordinate 72,014 of NZ_LBHV01000002.1, read as the reverse complement.
CGAATTTTGACGCAGAACGTCGATATAGGCCTCATGCGTGCCGACATGGCCGAAATCGGCAATGCCGATCGCGGATACAAGGCTTTCCTGCCCTAGCCGGACGGTTCCGCCGCTTTCTTTTTTCTTCCGGTCGAAACGAGGAATAATCAGGACGCCTTCGGCATAGGTTGATGGTTCGCTGACATTCAGACCGATCTCTTGAGCGATCCGCGAATAGAGGGCTTCGCCTTCGAGGATCAGGCGGTCCACAGGCTCGTTGCTGCGTACTAGCTTGACGATGACGTGGCGCACGGCCTCATCATCGGTCACGAAGCTGTCGGGATAGTAGAGCCCGTCATTCGCCTGGGTCATCGAGACCTTCGGCCATTCACCTTGCAGGCCGCTTGAGCCGGAGGCGAGCATTCCAAAGCGATCCGCGACTTCCATGAAACGATCGGAGCGCTCTAGGATTTCCGCTTCTGTAACCCCTTGGCGCTCAACACCGCGCAGCCGTTCCGTTTCAGCCTCGGTCGCTTCCTTGATCCGGATATTGCCTATGCCGCCTGTCGCGGATCGGAGAAGCAGCGGCAGATCGGAAGCCCGTGAGCCTTCAGCAAGGCTGAGGTGCTCGGCAAGTTTTCGCCTTGCATGCCCCTGGGGTATAAGATCCAAAAGGAAGGGAGGCCAGCTGCGGCTATATCGGTTTTCGAGGTCAACAGGATAACGTACTGACAATGCGCGATGGTCGCGGACCATCTTTCCAGCCGCGAACTCCGCTGATGCCACATTGACGAAATAGTCGAGATCGTAATCGACGATAGACGCGCCCTGGAAGCCGGCGGCGGCGTCCTTGATTTCCACCGTCGCAGCGTAATGCCACTCACCATCAAAATGGGTTTGGAGCGTTAGGCGCATTAATTGACCCTTTCAATGGTACAAATAATGCATTTTTTCCATTTATTCAACCCATCAAAACGGGTGAATAGCTACCGCTAGACCTACCAACTACCGAAACGGCCATGAAGCATTCTGACCCTGCTGACCGTTTTCGACCTCTCCGCCGGGCTGCGCGTGAGATGGCGCGATGAGTGATCTTTCCTGCCCTGTCTTGTGCTTGGTTCCGGCACGTTGGTTTTTACGATAGGCATGCCTGGTCGGGCATGACACTTGCTCAACGCGCAGATCGAAATCCATGCGGACGGCATGATCCGCCTCCATGTCGGGCGCATAGAAATCCCATTCTGCGCATTACAGAGGCGCCGCAGGTCGAGATATATCTGATCGCCCGGCCCGGCGAGCCGCCGCTGGGGTGTCGGAGAGGCCGTGCAAGGGCGGTGCGGGGCCGCCGTCGCTAACGCCGCGGCTTCATCGGATGCCGAACAAGATGGCCGCCGCTCAACCCATGAATCCAGTGTTTATTGATCTATGGCATGCGGCGACGATGGTCCGTTGTTCGGGTCCACCGAGGCCATGAACGGCCTGACTGCGAGCATGGCGATCAGAACCAGCACGACAATGCTCGCCAGAAGGATGGTACGTTTGCCCATGTGAACCTCCGCAGGTTGTTCCTGCAAACCCGCAGATAACAGGAGAGTTCCCTTCCGCCGGTCCGCAAATACAGCCTTGCCGATGTCAAATCTGACTGGCGAGGTGCGCGAGATGGATTCCTCTTTGGCCTTGATCGGATCAGAAAACCAGATACAAATCAAAAAATGCATTGAGGGAGCGCATTTTGAGCAGTCGGTTTCTGATGATCACGCCTGAGGACGGCAAAGAAGTACTCAAGTGTCTTGCAGCCCCCGCCCGGCTCTCTATACTGGAACTGCTCCATGCAAGCGGACCGCTCAATGTCAACGACATTGCCGACAGGCTCGACCTGCCGCAATCCACCACGTCGACGCATCTGAACCAGATGGAAGAGGCCGGATTGATCCGCACCGAGGTTCAGAAGGCGCGCAAGGGCAGTCAAAAGATCTGCCATGCCGTCCACGACGAGATCGTCATAAGCTTTTCCAGCCCGAAGGAAACGGTTGATGAGGCGATCGAGGTGGCGATGCCGGTCGGCCTTTACAGCGGATATGACGTCTTTGCGCCCTGCGGTATGTGCTCGCAGGAAGGCATTATCGGCTATCTCGACAATCCCGATACCTTTCTGGCGCCGGACCGCATGAAGGCGGGCCTCCTCTGGTTCACCCGCGGCTATGTGGACTACCAGTTTCCCAACAATGCCAGGATAAAGGGAGCAGAAATCCGGGAACTGGAACTGCTTCTGGAACTGTCCTCGGAAGTGCCCGGAACGTCCGATAACTGGCCGTCGGACATCACCATCTCCATTAATGGCAAGCCGATTGTCACCTGGACTTCACCTGGTGATTTCGGCGACCGCCGCGGCAAGTATACGCCGGACTGGTGGAAGCTGCGCGGCAGCCAATACGGCGTCCTGAAAAGTTTTCGCGTCACGCCGACCGGCACCTTCATCGACGGTGTGCGCGTTTCCGACACCTGCCTTGCCGACCTCGCCTTGCTGGAGCACCGCTCGATCCGGCTACGCATAGAAGTGCCGGAGACGGCGAAACACCCGGGTGGCATCAACATCTTCGGCCGAGGCTTCGGCAATTACGACCAGGACATCATCCTGCGCCTGAAGGCCTGAGCGACCCCTGCTGCAAAATTCCAGCGACCGGCTTGACGGCCGACCGGACCCGTGTATTTTATCCTTAATTCAGATATATATCTGATAATATGATATGCATGGGAGGAAGAGAATGCGGGCAGCCGGGACCGTCCACAGCGGTTATGTGGTCAGCACGATCGACGCGCGACTTTATGGCTCGTTCATCGAGCATCTTGGACGCGCGGTCTATAGCGGCATCTATGAGCCCGATCATCCGACCGCCGACGAGAACGGCATGCGCCGCGACGTCATCGACCTGGTGCGTGAGCTGGATGTGCCGATCGTGCGCTATCCCGGTGGCAATTTCGTCTCCGCCTATAACTGGGAGGATGGCATCGGGCCACGCGAGGAACGTCCCGTCCGGCTCGATCTCGCCTGGCACAGCTCCGAGAGCAATCACGTCGGCATCCATGAATTCGCCGACTGGGCGAAAGCCGCCGGCACCGAGATGATGCTGGCGGTCAATCTCGGCTCCCGCGGCCTCGACCAGGCACGTGCCTTCCTCGAATACGTCAACCATCCCGGCGGCAGCTACTGGTCGGACCTGCGCCGCAAGAACGGCCGCGAGGAGCCCTGGAACGTCAAGATGTGGTGCCTGGGCAACGAGATGGACGGCCCCTGGCAGATCGGCCAGAAGACGGCGGACGAATATGGACGGCTGGCCTTTGAAACCGCGAAAGCCATGCGCGCCTTCGACAAGTCGATCGAGCTTGTCGTATGTGGTTCTTCCTCGCCGAAGATGCCAACATATCCGGCATGGGAAGCGACCGTGCTCGATTACACCTACGATTCCGTCGACTACATCAGCCTGCACATGTATTTCGACAATCACGCCGGCGATACGGCCGCCTATCTTGCACAGAACGCCAAGCTCGACGACTACATCGCCACCATCGCCGGTGTCATCGCCTTCACCAAAGCAAAGAAGCGGTCGAAGAAGGATGTCTATATCAGCTTCGACGAGTGGAATGTCTGGTATCATTCGCGCGAGCAGGACCGGAAGGTTCTGGAGGGCAAGGACGGCTGGCCGCACGCCCCGGCGCTTTTGGAAGACATCTACAATTTCGAGGACGTGCTGCAAGTCGGCTGCATCCTCAATACTTTCATCCGCCGGTCGGATGTGGTGAAGGTCGGCTGCCTTGCCCAACTCGTCAATGTGATCGCACCGATCATGACCGTGCCAGGTGGTCCGGCCTGGCGTCAGACAACCTATTATCCATACCTTTTCGCCTCCCGTTACGGACGCGGCAAGGCGCTGCAGCTGGCACTGGATTGCCCCGGCTATGCGACGGATTTCGCCGACAATGTCGCCTATCTCGACATCTCCGCGGTGGAAACGGAGAGCGATGGCGCACTGACCTTCTTCATCGTCAACCGCCACCAGAGCGAAAGCATCGATCTCGATCTCGCGCTGGAGGGGTTCGGCGAGCGACGGGTGGTGATGGACAAGGTGATGGAAGGGCACAGCCTGCGCGCGACGAACGGTCCTGAAACCGAAGCGATCGTGCCGCAGGACGGCACCGGGGTCGACGCTTCGGGCAGACGGCTGCGGGCGAGGATTTCGCCTCTCAGCTACCGGATGATCCGGCTCGGCGCCTGACCGCGGCCACGACAGGGAGGAGGAACCATGTCGGCATCGATCAAAATCAGCAATGTCACCAAGCACTATGGCGCATTGACCGTGCTCGACGACATCTCGCTGGCCATCCAGCCGGGAGAATTCGTCGTCTTCCTTGGGCCTTCCGGCTGCGGCAAGTCGACCTTGCTTCGCATGATCGCCGGGCTGGAAGACGTTTCGGCGGGAACGATCTCGGTCGGGGATGCGCGGGTGGACACGCTTCCTCCTGGACAGCGGGGGGTTGCCATGGTCTTCCAGTCCTATGCGCTTTATCCGCATATGACGGTGGCGCAGAACATGTCCTTCGGGCTGGAAAACATCAAGATGCCGAAGGAGGAGATAAAGCGGCGCGTCAAGGCGGCAGCCGAAACCCTGGAGATCGGCCACCTTCTGGAGCGCAAGCCGCAGAAACTGTCGGGCGGCCAACGCCAGCGCGTCGCCATCGGCCGCGCCATCGTCAAGGAGCCGAAAGCCTTCCTTTTCGACGAACCGCTCTCCAATCTCGATGCGGCGCTTCGCGGCCGCACTCGGTTGGAGCTTGCCCAACTTCATGCCCGTCTCGGCAGCACCATGATCTTCGTCACGCATGACCAGGTCGAGGCAATGACGCTTGCCGACCGCATTGTCATCATGCACGACCGCAGGATCGAGCAGATCGGTACACCAATGGAGGTCTACCAGAAGCCGGCGACGCGCTTCGTGGCGAGTTTCATCGGCTCGCCCGCCATGAACTTCCTGCCTGTCACCGCCGTGCAGAACAATCCAGGCGGCCTCGCCGTCACGACTGTCGGCATAGGCACGCTGCAAACCGCGATCCATCCCCAGGCCGGGTTCTCTCCACGGGGTGCCACTCTCGGCATCCGCGCCGAAGACATCGTCGTGCTGCCGCAGGGACAAACGGGAACGCCGCTCAAGGCGGAGGTCATCGAGCGGCTGGGGGACAGATCGCTCGTCTACGGCGTGCTCGAAGACGGCACGAAGCTGACTGTGGAGGTAGATGGCCGCAGCGCGCTTGTCATCGGAGACAGCCTGCATATCAGCTTCGACCCGGCCACCCTCCACCTCTTCGATGAAAGCGGCCAGGCCCACCGGACGGGGGGCGATTGATGGCAAAGACCTACCGTCGCAGCCAGTGGAGCCATGGGCTGTTCATTCTGCCCTATCTTTCGGCATTTGCTCTGCTGCTCGTCTTCCCGTTGTTCTGGGGTATATGGCTCAGCCTGCACAAGGTGGATCTTTTCGGCCCCGGCCGTTTCGTGGGATTGGCCAACTATGTCCGGGTGTTTGCCGATCCGGTCTTCCTCCAGGCACTTCGCAACACGATCGTCTTCGTAATCGTCAGCGTTCCCTCGCTGGTGGCGCTTGGGCTTTTCCTCGCGCTCGCGCTCAACAGGACGACCCGTGCGACCTCTTTCTTCCGCGGGCTGTTCTTCTCGTCTTCCGTCCTGTCGGTCACCATCGTGACATTGATCTGGCGCTTCGTGTTCATTCCGGGCGACGGCCTGATGTCGGTTATCTTCAAACACTTGGGCGCCGAGCCGATCCACTTCCTGTCGACCAGCGGGTGGTCGCTATTTTCGATCGGCGTGGCGACCGTCTGGTGGTGCCTCGGCCTGCCGATGATGCTGTTCCTTGCCGCGCTCCAGCAAATTCCGGCGGATCTCTACGAAGCCGCCGCGCTCGACAATGCCAGTCCCTGGCGCGTACTGACACGCATCACCCTGCCCTCCATCGCGCGCACCATCATGCTGGTGACGATCATCCAGATCGTCATGCAGTTCCAGCTGTTCGGACAGGCGCAATTGATGACCAATGGCGGCCCCAACGGCACCTCACGTCCGCTTGTCATGTACATTTATGAAGTCGGGTTCGTGCGCTGGGATATCGGCAAGGGCGCGGCAGCCTCGCAAATTCTGTTCCTCATCATCCTATGCGCGGCCATGGCCCAATACGTCGTCTCGACGCGCAAGACGGAGAACTGAGCATGGCTGCGAACAACAAGACTTACAAACCCGACGCCTTGACGACCAATCCTACGCTGCTGTGGATTGCCGGCGTGCTTTCGGTGGTCATGATGGCCCCGGTTGCCTGGCTGGTCGGACTATCGATCAAGAACAACCAGGAACTGATGCTGGGTACGGATTCGGTGTTCCGGCTTCCCTACACCGCAGTCAATTATCTCAACATCCTGCAAACCTCGCGGGTGTTCGGCTGGTTCTTCAACAGCCTGGTCGTGGCGAGCGGCCAGACACTCGGCGTCCTGGTGCTCTCCTCGCTGGCGGGCTATGCCTTCGCCAGGCTGGAATTCCCGTTTCGCCGCACATTGTTCGTCATTGTGCTGTTCGGACTTGCTGTTCCCGAGCAGGCCGTGATCATCGCGCGCCACCAGATGTTCAACTGGTTCGGGTTGCACAACACCTATCTTGGCCTCATGCTGCCGGGATTGTCCTCAGCTTTCGGCGTCTTCCTGATGACGCAGTTCTTCCGCGCCATCCCGAAGGAGATCGACGAAGCGGCGCTGCTCGACAACGCTTCCCAGTTTCGCATCTTCTGGAAGATCATGCTGCCGCTCACCCTGCCCGCGCAGGCCACGCTCGGTATTTTCACCTTTCTGCATGGATGGAACGACTATTGGTGGCCGCTGATTTCGGCAACCAAGAAAGACATGTTCACGCTGACGGTCGGCATCGCGTCGTCCCAGACGAATTTCGCGCAGAGCGAGGGCTTGGGCTTTCTGGCCTCGCAGGCCGTGTTCGCAAGTCTGCCGGTGCTTGTCGTCTATCTGATTTTCCAGCGCCACATCGTCACCGCCGTGTCAGGCGGCGCTGTGAAGTAGCCTGGTGCGGCCGGGAGGAGTTCGGTCGCGCCAGTTTCAATCAACGGGCCCGAGCGCCCGAAACCGAAGGGAGAGAGACTGCCATGAGACGTATCCTTTTAAGCACTGCAGCACTGATTGCCCTCACATACGGCTCCGCTGCCCAGGCAAATACGACGATCGAACTCCAGCGCTTCTTCGGCGCATGCGATGCCGATTACGGCAATGTCACTGACGTATCCTCGGCGGTCGGTGAGTGCGGCATCATTACCGCGCTGATCAACAAGTTCGAGGCCGACAATCCGGATATCAACGTGAATGTTACGACCGTCGAATGGCCGGGCTACGATCAATTGAACGCACAGCTTGCCTCGGGGGCGGCCCCCGACGTGGTCTCGATGCACTATTCGGCGATCTCCGACTATCAGTCCCGCGGCCTGATCGAACCGATCGACGAGGTCCTCGCAAGCCAGGGCATCTCGCCCGACAGCTTCACCGATGCGGCTCGCGGTGGCGTGACAAAGGAAGGCCAGATATTCGGACTTCCCTTCGACAACTGGACCATGCTGTTCCATGTCAACCTCAATCTGATGAAGGAGGCGGGTCTCCTCAACGCCGATGGCACGCCGATCCTGCCGACCTCCGCCGACGAACTGATCGCGCAGGGCAAGCAGTTCAAGGAAAAGACCGGCAAGCCCTATCTCGTGCAGATCCTTGCAAACGAGACGGCGTCCTATGCCCGCATTCTCTACACCCTGTTGCAACAACAGAAAGCCGATTTCTTCGCCGACCCAACGAAGATCAAGTTGAACACGCCTGAAGCCAAGGCCGCGGTCGAATTGATCAAACGCACCAAGGACGAGGGAATTACCACGCTCGGGCTCGACTATGCGGCCGCCGTTTCCGCTTTTGCCAATGGGGACGGAGGCATATCGGTCAACGGCACCTGGTTGATCGGCGACTATGTCGCGCAAGCGGAAAAGGCGGGTACGGCGCTTTCCGGCGGCTATACCGTCTATCCGGTGCCGCAATTGTTCCCTGCGCAAGACAGTACCTATGCCGATGGCCATAGTTGGGTCATGCCCAAAAAGGACCGCTCCCCCGAACAGACCGCGGCGATAGCCAAGCTGTTCAAGTTCCTGGCCGAGAACGACTTCCAGTGGGCACGCACCGGCCACCTGCCGGCTGTGAAGACCGTGTTCGACATGCCGGAGTTCAAGAGCCTGCCGCACCGCGAGAACATTGCGGAGATTGCCGAGACCGGCCGCTCGCTGCCCGCCGCCGTCCAGCGCCAATTCGCCATCCAAGACATCATCGGTGACGAAATCGGAGCTGCCGTGAACGGCGACAAATCGATCGAGGATGCGCTTTCCGGTGCGGAAAGCCGGATCAACGACTTGCTTGCCAATATCTGAGCTGTCGTCACCACGCGGCAAGGATATTTCCACTGCCTACCTCCCACGGGGCTCTGCACGGCTGCGGTCGTATGGAGCCCCACCGGGTCAAAACTCGCTTAGATTGCCGAATCTAGGAAGAAAGGATTGCAGACTGGCGCTGCGATGAATAAGCTCCCCCCGCGGCACGAATGCCGCTCAGCTCACGAGGATGTTTATGGCTACCGGTACGGTTAAGTTTTTCAATCAGGACAAGGGTTTTGGGTTCATCACGCCCGACAATGGTGGAGCAGATGTGTTCGTCCACGTGTCGGCGGTGCAAGGTGGATCGCTCCGAGACGGAGACAAAGTCAGCTACGAGCTGGGTCAGGACCGCAAGACCGGAAAGTCGAAAGCGGAAAACGTCACACTGGCTTGATCGGCGCCCTGCGCTAAATGGCCCTTTAGCGACGCCGCTTGTTCCAAGCGGCGTCGGCATTGCCGTGCAAAGTACGATCGCATCATCGTCGATGATGGCGACTTGAAAACTAGCGCGGTTCAAACAACAGTATAATGGAGAGGGCGATCAACAACGGTCCCATCCATCGAAAATGCCGTGTGATTTTAACAACCCACGGAACTTGAGTATTGACCTTCACATAGCCAAGGCCTGCCGCCGTCATCCACATACCGGCGCAGAACATGATGATCTGGTCAATGTAAGCCATCTGCCGTTAATTCCTTACCCGTTCCGGAGAATTGAACCGTGAGTCTCGCTCCCAGGCAAGGGAGAATTCATGGCTACGTTCGCGTGCTGTTCTGCCGTCAGACTGACGGAAAAGCGATGGACCGCCTAATCATCGTGGACGGACATTTGGTGCGCTTGGCATGGTGGCTCTAAACTGAGTCGCCCTCTTTACCACCATGATGTGACCGATTGGACCGCATTCTTCAGGAGGCCTGCTGATCTGGTTTCTGGCGCCGCTCGTCAAGGCATTGCAGGCGTTATGTTGGCAAGCGGCTACATCTATGTGCTCTGGCGTGAACGCATCCGCTAAATGAGCGCGAGGCCGGTTTTTGCGAAATCGTCGCCTTTGTACAGCAGCTTGAGCCGATACGCTTTGGCGCAGGCGTACGCAAAGCAATCACCAAAATTCAGATCTGCCGGATGGCCAATTGCCTTTCCGTAGATTGTGGCCACATCGAGGGCGCGTTTCCCAATCTCGCTGGAGATATCGATCTCGCGCGCTTCAATATCTTGCACGAATAGGTCGACCGCCTCCCGGGCGATCTCGAGCATCTCCGGGGTGGGAGCGGTCGGCTTCTTTGTTTGTTGCGCCCGGGCGCGAGCAAGCGACACAGTCGCCTCGTAGCGAACCAACGGCGAAACGAAAAAGGGTCCGTCGCTTTTCTCGAGCCTGTCCAGCAGCTCATCCGCATCCGCTTCTGGCTTCAGGATAGCGACGATAGCTGAGGCGTCGATGAACATCATATATCACCCCACATTTCGTCGGTGTATTTCTTCATGTCGAAATCGGGATCGCCAAGGCCAATCTCTTGCGCCTTGGCGCGCGCGCGGGCAAGCTTTTCGCGAATTGGCATGGCGTTCCGGGTGCGCTCGATCTCATGGCGCAGGGCGCGCCGAACCGCCTCAGTCTTGCTCGGTGCATTAGTAAGTCTTTGCAATTCGACGGCGAGGGACAGCACGTCATCATCACGAACATAGAGCGGCATCTGGATATCTCCTTCGTGGATATCCGAGTATCACATTTATGGATATTCAGCCAGTCCATTCTAACGAGAGCGATCAAGAACTTTTCGTCGGCTTATGGCATTGCGACATCCGCCGCGCATCACCCCCCGTGAACCTGAGCGGGGCCACAAGCATCGGTCCGAGCCCGTCATGATTTGATGTTGTTTATCGTGGACGTCTGCAGCGTTGCCTTTTCGGCAATCTCTAAAGCAAAAAGCTGAACTTCCCCACAATACCTGTTTCTGGAACAGTATCTGGGAGGTTTTCTGCTCTGGTTTCGCAGAAGCCTGGAGGGGATCATCATGACCTACGTTATCACGGCGCCGTGCATTGACGTCAAGGATGGCGCATGCACCGTCGCCTGCCCTGTCGATAGCATTTATGAAGGCGGACGGATGTTCTACATCCATCCCGAGGAATGCATCAATTGCGGCCTTTGCCTATCGATCTGTCCTGTCGATGCGATCGTCTGGGATGAGGAGATCACCGACGACAACCGCCTGTTCCTCGACGTTAACCGCGAGTTTTTTTATTCGTCCGTGACCGGGATCGGATCCCCGGGCGGGTGGGATCGAAGCCGTTCCGTGGCAAAGGATCATCCTTCCATAGCGGACTTCCCGAAAAACATGACAGCATCGCACTCATAATCGGAAGAGAGCGGCGCGCGGCGAAACCCTCCAACTTCGTGCGGCTTCTTGGCACAAAATCTCTGCGCACATTGCTGGAATTTTTTGAACAACGAGAAGCGGGTGGTCATTCCCACTCGGTGTAGAAGTCGCGGGTTGCTCGTGCGAGCGCTAGTGCGCTAGCGCGCTCCGCCTGCAATCGAGGCAAATCGCCGCGTGCCTGCTCCAGTAATTCCCGTCGCGCGGCCTCGAATTCGATATGGATCAACTGACCGTCACGCATGATTTCCCGCCCCGCGACGATTAATCCCTTGGCATGTGCGCCGCTCATGCGGGCCATCAAAACCTCCGTCTCATCAACGTCGTCAAACAGACTGTCGGCAATGAGCGCTGCGTAGTCGATGACCACGTAGTCCTCAGCCGCCGGCATGTTGAGGACCTTCGCGCCGGTCCAAATCGCGGCGTCGAACAGATCGGCCGCAGTGAGACTGCGGGTAACCTCGCGACCGCCGTGCAGCAGATAGGCCAGCCGCAGCTCGCGCCAGAGATCCTGGTCGTCGTCGAATCCGGTCCCGTCGAGGCCGATGGCGAATTCAGGCCCCTTCCGTGTCATTGTCGGTAGGGGCGCGACGCCCGAACGCAGCCTGAGATTGGCCGACGGGTTGGATACAAGCTGCACGCCACGCTCGGCAAGCAGATCCAGTTCATCCTCGTGAAGCTGGACGCCGTGGGCGACGGCAAGCCGCGGCGAGAGGAAGCCGATCTCGTCGAGATAGCGCACCACGCCCTGTGGAAAGCGCCGGTCGAGCCAACGCCGCTGGCGTGGGCTTTCGAGCAGGTGCATGTGGATACGACGGCTGTGCAGCGCCGATACCTCGGCGATGGTTTCCAAAAGCCTGTTCGAGCACCATTGCGGGCCGATAGGCCCGAATTGCACGTCGATCATGGGATTGTCGTTTTCGGCCGCCACCTGCAGGACAGCCTCGATCTGGCGGGCGATCGGCGCATAGCGGGGGACCGAAGGGGCGAGCACCGACCAGTCCTCTGTCGACAGGAAGCGCCTCAACCGCTGCGGCCCACCGTCATAGGCCCAAGGGTCAAAATCGAGCAGCGGACAAGACAGGGCGAGCCGGATGCCGACTTCGGATGCCGCCCGGATTACTGCCCCGGCCTCCTCGACCAGACGGTCGACGTTGAGCGAGTTGTGGCAATGCATGGTCGCGCCGATGCCGGTCAGCGCCAGCCGGGAGAAGGCTACGAGCGCCTCCAGATAGGGATCGGTGCGCGGCCGCAAGCGTAGCGACGGGATCCAGACCTCGAGCGCATCGTCGACGCAGCCAAAATCGAGCGTGCGGATACCGTAGCCGTGATCATGGGCATTGACGGGCGCGGGCATGAGGAGTGCGCCTGGCCTCAGCGCCTCGGCTGGAACTCTGGCCGGTAGACGGTCGTGCAGGGCGGGCTCATGGCCGGGCCGCGGCAGAAAACGTATACCGGGGCTCTGGGTCAAGTCTGTATAACCTCAATGATGGTGTCGCTGTATTTCTGGAGCCCACGGCTGAAGGCCTCGATCACGGCTTCGGCGGCATGCGTCAATTGCCGCCGTTTCTGCACAAGAATGCCGATATGGAGGTTCTGCAGCCGTGATCCCGAGATCGGCAGCGGGACGATATCGCCTGATTTGATTTCGTCCATGAAGCCGAGCGGCGTGAAGAAGGCCACCCCCTGGCCCGACATGATGAAGGGCTTGAGCATCATCTGACTGTTGGAGATGACGAAGGAACGCCCGGTCCGCTCAAACACCGAGAGCTCGATCTCGATCAACGACCGGATCGGCTGCGTGTCGAGTTGGAGAAGCAGATTGAACTGCGAGCACTGGAGAAGGGAAACCGTCTTGTGTTTCGCCAAAGGATGGTTCTTGCCGACGCACGCCACCAGCGGCATCGGGACACGAAAGACCATCTCGGTGTCGTCAGGCCGGGCAAGGTCGAAGGTCAATCCGAGATCGACATCGCCCTTTGCGACATAGTTGGTAATGTTACCATGACCGGCTGTCTGTATGTAGAAGCTGACCGCGGGATGCTGCGCATGGAACGCGCTCACCTGCTCGGGCAGGAATTTGACGGTCAGGCTATCCAGGCAGGCCACACGCACGCGGCCGGTCTTCTTTCCCTGCATGGCGCCGAGATCGCTGCGCAGGATTTCAAACTCCCGCAGCGTTCCCTTTGCATGCCGCAACACCTCCTCCCCGGCTGCCGTCAGGCGCAATCCGTTAGAAAAACGCTCGAAAAGCGTAATCCCAAGTTCATCCTCGAGCTTCTTGATCTGACGGCTGAGCGCGGATGTTGCGACGTGCAGTTCTTCCGAAGCCTTGCGGATCGAACCGGAGCGGGCTACCGCGGCGAAATATTTTAAAATACTTGCGTGCATACCCTTCCCCGGTTCGACGCTGCTGTCTATCGCATGTCTATCGGCCTCTCCAGACCGGCGCACGCTTTTGCTGGAATGCCGCAACGCCTTCCGCCGCATCATCGCTCTGTAAGGCCTTGATCAGAGCCGGTGTCCTTAAGGATTGGGCCTCGGCCGGCGAGAGGTGCCCGGTGCGGTTTACCGTCTGCTTGATAGCCTTGAGCGAGAGCGGTGCGCAGGCGACGATCTCAGCAACCCAGAGGTCGACTGCTTCGTCCAGCCCTTCGGCCGGCACGACTTGGTTGACGATACCGAACTCGAACATCTCTGCCGCACTGAACTGCTTGCCGGTCATCAGCACCGCCATAGCGCGATTGAAGGGGATCTTCCGCTGTAGCAGCACCATGCCGCCATCGAGTGGCATGCGACCGACGCGCGCTTCCGGCAGGCCGAAGCGTGCCGTATCGGCGGCGATGACGATATCGCAGCCGAGCACCATCTCGAAGCCGCCGCCCAGCGCGAAGCCGTTGACGCGGGCGATCACCGGCACGTCAAGGGACCGTCGGAACGCCAGGCCGCCGAATCCGTCGGGCCGGCTCTCGACCCAGTAATCGACACCAGATTTTCCGACACCCTTGAGGTCGGCGCCGGCACAGAAGGCCTTCGGCCCGGCCCCGGTCAGCACAACGCAACTGACGTCGTCGCGGGCTTCGATCTCGCGCCAGATCCGGTCCAGCTCCCGTTCCGTCGTCGCATCGACGGCGTTCATGCGTTCGGGACGGTTGAGCGTGACGCGCGCCACGCGGTCGGCAACGGCGAACTCGACGCTCATGCCGCGTTCCCCCGCCGGGTGGCATTCAGCGCGCCAAGGATTTCCTCGTTATGTTCGCCAAGACGCGGGGGCGCGATGCGGACGGAAACGGTTGCTGCCGACATGTCGATCGGCGAACCGATCAGGCGGATGGGACCGGCGGCCGTCTCGCCCGCTTCGAGGATCATCTTGTTGATCAGCGTCTGCTCGTCTTCGAGCGCCTCTCCGATCGAGCGGACAGGTGCGCAAAGGATATCCACCGCCTCCAGGCGCGCGATCCAGTGCGCCGTCGCCTTTTTCGCGAAGTTTTCGCGGAAGACCGCCTGAAGCTCAGGGCGGTGCGCCATCTGGGAGTCGAAATCGGCGTAGCGGGGCTGAAGCGACAGATCATCGATCTCCAGCGCCACGCAGATGTCGCGCAGCGGATTCTGCTTGAAGGCGCCGACCATGACGATGGCACCGTCAGTCGTCTCGAACACGCCGGTCAGCGGGAAGGCGCCCCAGTTGAGTTCCTTGTTGCGCATCATATGGACGGTACCCTCCTGCATTTGCATGGCGAGCATCGAGGAGTAGAGGCTGACGGCGACCTGCTGGCCCTCTCCAGTCTTATCCCGATGAAGCAACGCCAGCAGGATACCCTGAACGAGATGCATGCCAGCCGAGAAATCGGCCAGCGGCGTGGCGTAGATGGAGAGCGGATGGCTCTGGTCGGACTTTCGGCGCATCACGCCCGAGACCGCCTGGGCGAGCACGTCCTGCCCGCCCTTGTGTTCGTAGGGCCCGGTCAAGCCGTAGCCTGTGCCGACCGCATAGATCAGCCGCGGATTGCGCGCCTTCAAGGCGGCGTAGCCGAAGCCCATCCGCTCCATCACGCCCGGACGGAAGTTGTTGACGACCACGTCTGCCCCGTCGACGAGCGCGAGCACCGCTGCGCGCGCGTCCTCGCGCTTCAGGTCGAGCGCAAGGCTACGCTTGTTGCGGTTGAGTGAGCAGAAGACAGGATTGTTCAGCCCGTCCGGATCGGAACCGAGCGACCAGCGCGACAGGTCGCCGATCTTCTCCTTTTCGATCTTGATGACGTCGGCGCCGTAGTCGGCGAGCATCTGCGTGCAGCACGGACCGAGCATCACCTGCGTGAAGTCGATCACGCGGATGCCGGAAAGGGGGAGGTTTGTCATTCCGCTGCCTCCAGGTAGCTGGCGTTCGCGGACGGAATGTCGCCAGGATCGGCCCCTTGCGCCCGCATCAGTTTCTGAATGGTTCTGATATCGGCTTTACGAACGGTCGTGCCGGCGTTGAGCGCCACCGTCGCGGCGATGCCGGCAGCCTCGCCCATGGCCATGCAGGGCGGGATCTCACGGCTTGACTTTTGCGCCTGCGGCGTCGCCGAATAGTGACGGCCTGCCACGAGGAGCTGGTCGATCTCCTTCGGAAGCAGCGCGCGATAGGGCGTATAGTAGTCGCGGCCGCGGCAAACCGTGTCGGCGAAATGCCGGCGGTTTATGACGTCCTCCTTGGTCACTACATACTCGCCCTGCAGCATGCGCGTCTGGCGCACGCCCGTCTGGGGCGCGAAATCGACTACAAAGGCGTTCTCGAAACCGGGAAGCTTCTCGCGAGCAAATTCCAGCAAGCGGCCCATGCGGGCTCGGCCTTCGAGTTCAGCCGCCGTCAGGTCTTCAACCTTCAGGCCGGAGAGCTTCGGCATGTGCGGGCAGTTGAGCCAAACGACACCCGGCAGCGGGGTCTTCAGCCACCAATAAGCCCAGCAGCCGCCGATCAAACGCTTGGCCTCATGATCGAGCACCTTGAAGCGCGCCGGCTCCTCGAATTCGAAGCGCTCTGCCGCCTCGGTGTCGACCCCGCCCCAGCGCGAGACGGTGGTGAGGATGAAGCTGTCCTCGACATGGGCGGCGCCCGCGTTCGCCGCAACGTCGAGGTCGCCGGTCGCGTCGATCACGACGCTGCCCATGATTGCCTCGAGGCCCGCCTTGGTCTGGCAAATGACGCCCTTGATCACACCATCCTCGACAATCGCCGAGGAGAACCAGCTGTGGGTGCGCAGCTTGACGCGCGTTTCCGCGAACAGATCGTAAGCTGTCTGCTTGAATGCATCCGGGTCAAAAGCGGCGGCGTAGCAGATCGGATGCGGCGCAGAAGGCGTGTGGAAGTCGAAAAGCCCCCAGCGCGCCCAGCGCCGCCAGCTTTCCGGCAGGTCGCGAGCATCGAGCTGGCGATCGTTCTCATCGGGCACGACGCAAAGGTTCTTCTTGCGCATGCGTTCGATCATCTCCGTGCAGATGCCCTGCACGGTGATTTCGAGCCCGTTCACCATATCGTCAAGCACGAGCACCATACCTCCCGCGGCCAGGCCGCCGGCATAGGGATAACGTTCGACAAGTGTCACGCTCGCGCCGTTGCGGGCTGCGGAAACAGCTGCGGAAATTCCCGCCGGCCCCCCGCCGACGACAACGACATCGGAGCGATCGACGACTGCCGCAGCCCCCTCTGGTACTCTGATCGTATTGTTCATTGTGTTTTCCTCCTGTCGGGCAGACCGACGCAATAGCGACAGCGGGCGGCGACCGCCGCACTCGGTTGAACGGACGACATGAAATCGAAATCAATCGTGCGCAGCCGGCTTCCAGCGAATGACCTTTTTCTCGACGATCGAGACGGCAAAGAAGAGCACCACCGCAAGCGTTGCCGCGATCACCACCGTCGCGTAAAGCAGCGGCGAGCGGAAATTGTAGGTCGCCTCGATGATGAGGGCGCCAAGGCCGAAGCTCGACCCGATCCACTCCGCGACAATGGCCCCCATGACGCTGCTGGTCGCGGCGATCTTGAGCGCGGCAAAGAGGAACGGCAGCGAGGCCGGCAGGCGGACCTTCCAAAAGATCTCCGAATTGCTCGCCGACAACACTCGCATGAGGTCCAGCATTGCCGGGCTGGTGGATTTCAGGCCCTGCACCATGTTGACCAGCGTCGGGAAAAAGCAGATCAGGCCGGCGATGATGATCTTCGGCGCGAACCCGTTGCCCACAAGCAGAACAAGGATTGGCGCGAGCGCGATGATCGGGATCGACTTGATGATCACAGCGATTGGATAGAAGGCCTTCTCGGCGAGCGGGCTATAGACGAACCAGACGGCGAGCAGCACCGCGACGAGATTGCCGAAGACGAAACCCAAGGCCGCTTCCATCAGGGTCGGCAGCAGGTTGGTCCAAAGGATGCCGGCGTTTTCCTTGAACGCGTAGAGCACCTCAACCGGGCTCGGCGCCATGAAGGTCGGAACCGAGAACCCCCAGACGATTAGTTGCCACAGTAAAATACAGCCGACGATCGCAAGCGCAGCAGGCAGGTTGTCGAGCAACGGAGCGAGTAGTTTATTGGCTGCGGCGGCCTTCTTGGTCGACACGGGCACGGTATTTTCTGCCGAATGAATGGTGTCGGTCATCAGCATTGCTCCAGCAGGGCGCGTAACTGCGCGGTGATCCGGATGAACTCCACCGTGTCGCGCATGGCCAGAGTACGCGGACCAGGCAGATCGATCTTCATGAACTCCTTCACCCGGCCGGGATGAGAGGCGAGCATGAGAACGTATTGGCCAAGAAAGACGGCCTCGGGAATCGAGTGGGTGACGAAGAGGATCGTCGTACCCGTTTCCTGCCAGAGCCGCAGGAGCTCCTCGTTAAGCTTGTCGCGCGTGATCTCGTCCAGAGCGCCGAACGGCTCGTCCATCAGGAGGATGCGCGGTCGCGTCACAAGGGCGCGTGCAATCGCCACCCGCTGGCGCTGCCCACCCGACAACTCGTGCGGCAGGGCGTTTTCGCGGCCCTTCAATCCGACAAGAGCCAGAAGCTGCTCCGGATCGGCGAAGGTTGTGTCGGAATCCCGCCTTCCAACCTCCATTGGCAGGCGCACATTCTCGATGGCCGAGCGCCAGGGCAATAGGGTTGCGTCTTGAAAGACGAAGGCGAAATCGCGCCCTTCCCGCGCCTTGCGCGGCATTTGGCCAAGCACCGAGACCGAGCCGTCGCTGATGTGCACCAGATCGGCGATGCACCGGAGCAGAGTCGATTTTCCGCACCCGGAGGGGCCGAGCATCGTCACCAGCGCTCCTTCCTGGATCTGCATGGAAACATCCTGCAGGGCAGTGAATTCGGAGCCTTCATTGCCGAAGCGGATGTGAAGGTTGCTTACGGAAACAGCCGGCGGTGTCCCGTCAGTGGGCGGGGCGGCGTAATTCTGCTTCAGAGTGATCGGCATGGCGATCACCCGACCTGCTTGCGGATATCGGCAGTCGCCTCGAGGATCGAAAGGGTCATGACATCCTCGACAGTCGGAACCGTCTCTTTGAACTGGTCGAGATCAGCGTAGGTCTTGATCTGCGCTGCCCAATTTTCCTCAGTCATGGTTCCCCAACCATCCACCTTCGTCGTCTCGTTGAAAGCGAACTTCATCAGCGGTCCGATCGTCTCGAGTTCGCTTGTCTTGTCGAGGTTGGGATAGGCGTCGATCAGGAGATCGACAGCCTCGCTTTGGTTATCGCGTGCATAGCCCCACCCCTTGGCGGTCGCCGAAATGAAGCCGGCTAGTTCTTCGGAATGATCCGCAAGTTCTTGGTCGGTCGTGTAATAGACGTTGGCGTAAAGCTGTATGCCCGCGTCCCACAGCATCAGATCGATTCTGTCATCGCCGAGAACCTTGAGTGCATTCGTGTTGGTGATCCAGCCCACCACGACATCGGCCTGGCCGGTCACGAGCTGGTTCATGTCTGCACCCATGTTGACGACGTTGACCTGGTCTTCGGGGACACCGTTCTTGGTCAGGAGCGCGCGCAGCAGAACCGCGCCAGTCGGCTGGATTGCAAGCGTCTTGCCGATCATATCCTGGGCGCTTCGAACCGGCTTGGCCTTTCTGGAGAAGTAGGCATAGGGGTGTTGCTGATAGCCGACTGCAATCGCTTTGATCGGAACGCCGGCGCCACGCGCCAGCATGACGGAGGGGCTCGAAGAGATTTGTCCGATCGACGCTTGACCGGCCGCGACGCCGGCAACGCCGTCGACATTCGGTCCGCCAGGGACGATCTCCAGATCGAGCCCATGTTCGGAATAGTAGCCTTTCTTGATCGCAACGATCTCGCCAAGGAGACCGTTGGAGGCGAGCCAGCCGAGCTGCATGCGGATTTTAGCGGGTTCACCGGCGGAACCGGGTCGAACCGACAGGAGAGTCTGCGCGGCGGCAAGACCACCAATGGCCGCTGCCGTCTTCATGAAACCACGTCTGTTGATGCTAAGGTCTGACATTTTATTCCCCTCTTTTTTGCAAAAGACGTTTGATTGAATTGATCATCACCTAACGGAGCGTTCGTATAAAGAATAATTTTTAGTTCAATCGATTGCCAAATTGGCAACGCGCTCAAATGGCTGACGAATGACTGTAAAGGCAGCATGGGCAGCTCGGCTGCAGAGCTGTTATGTTCCGTCCGCTCCAGACAATCGATCACAGTGGTCCGGAGAACGAGGGAGGATAACCGCGAACACCTATCCGTTGGGATCATTACCGACACGGCCGGCACCGTTTCGAGCGTGTCGGCGATATCCATCAATTGACCTGAAGCCTTGAAAGTGTTGCCAATGGGATGGAATGCACTCGAATATTGGGGGAAAGACGCTCGCCGCCTGCAACCACTGACTGGCGGTGTCGCCAATGATGTTTGGAGCGTGCAAATTGGTGGGCAGCTTGCAGTCGCCCGCCTTGGCACTCGCAGCAACGCTGATCTGGGTTGGGAGACAGAGCTCCTCCAGCACCTTGACCGAAACGGCATGACGGTCCCGTTACCTATCCCGACGATGGATGGCCGGATGTTCGTCGATGGCCTGTTGGTGATGCAATACCTAGAGGGCGGGCCGCCTGAGACAGCGGACGACTGGCGCCGCGTGGCCGACACGCTGCGTCAACTGCATCGACTGACGCAGGGTTGGCCGCAGCGTCCGGGCTGGAAATCCTCTACCGACCTGCTGCAAGTTGACCGGGGGACGCGCATCGATCTCACCGCAATGCCACCCGAGGGCGTTGCTCGATGCCGGGCGGCCTGGGCGCGGCTTGCAGGCCGTCAGACATGCGTCGTCCACGGTGACGCTAATCCACGCAACATACTCCTGAGTGCCGGCCGGGTCGCGCTCATCGACTGGGACGAATCACATGTCGACGTTCCTGATCTTGACCTAGAACTGCCCCACAATGCAGCTGATCTCGATGCACACGCATGGGACATCGCCGAACAGGCATCGGCGGCCTGGGAGGCCGCTGTCTGCTGGAGGGACGAATACGCCGTCAAGCGGCTGGCGCAGGTTCGGGCCGTCTAGCCACCAGCTTCCTTGCGCGGCACCTTCATGCGTCCCATTGCTCCTGGCTTGAGCTCAGCGTCGTCTAACCGCTTCCCTTTCGGCTATGGAATATCGATGGTAACGGGTGGCGCCTTTCGCACCATCCATGCCGGAGGATTTCCGCGAACATGCGACGCATGGACGCCAGATCGTTGCACTTGTGGGCGGCGACTGAGACGAACGCCATGCTCTCGTCGGAAATCACGCCGAATTCGAACGAATACCTAGCCCTTTCGGCCAGGGTACGAAGAATTCAACCAGGGTCCGGCCGTTGCCTTCGCGGAAAGGATGAGTGGAGTTCATCCGTGCCAAGGCATCGACCGCTTCCGTTGCGGCGGTGTCGCGATTAAGGCCCCGCAAGAAATTGCGGGATTCGATATCCGACATGGAAGGTTTCATGCCTGAGATGACCGGCCCATTCGCCTCCCGTCAGGCAGCATTGTGCTTCGGCGTTAGATGGAAACCGATGGCCTTCAGAACCGCGATGGTTGTCTCAAGCGTCGGATTTCCGTTTGGGCTCAGGGAGCGATACAGGTGTTCACGGCTCAGCCCAGTGTCACGAGAAATTTGAGTCATGCCTTTTGCACGCGCGATCGTGCCAAGGGCAGACGCAATCAGTTTGGGATCTCCTGCCTCCATAGCCTCTGCGAGAAAGGCTTCGATAGCCTCGTCGCTCGTCAGCATTTCTGCTACGTCGAAATCATAGAATTTCTCAGCCATCATTATCACTCCATTGGGCGGCGATCTCTTTGGCCTTGACCGTCTCCGCGTCGGTCTCGCTCGTGATCGAGACGGTGACGCTGCCCTCTGGATTTGAGGGGTATAGAAAACGGCAACACTGTCGCCCTTTCGCATGGTCCTGTCCTTCCTGATCTGCACGACAACCTTGCTGCGTCGGATTTCGAGCCGTCCAAAGTCGTTCCATTCCTTACGCTGCCAGTGTCATTTGATCCCGGCGTGACTATAGGCTTGAATGCTTCGCGAGCTGCCACTCCAAGACCCATACGGCATGCTCGAACACAGGCACGTCCGATACAACCAACGGAGTTCGAGATGTACAGAACAAGCGGTAACTTCGAGGCGTTTGCCCGCCCTCTCAAGCCGGAAGGGATCGACGGTCGCCGTGCCTATTTCGTCGGTGCGGGCCTCGCCTCGCTGTCTGGTGCCGCGTTCCTGATCCGGGACGCGCAGATGCCAGGTTCCGCCATCACGATTTTCGAGGAACTCGCTTTGCCGGGCGGTAGTATGGACGGCATACTCGACGAACATAAAGGCTTCATCATCCGTGGCGGGCGGGAAATGGAGGCGCATTTCGAGACGCTATGGGACCTGTTCCGTTCGATCCCCTCGCTTCGGACGCCAGACGCTTCCGTTCTGGACGAGATGTACTGGCTGCACAAGACGGACCCCGCCACCAACCCGCGCCGGGCTATCCACAAGCGGGGTGAGCCCATCGAACAGATGCCGGACCTGACGCTGACGCCGAAAGCGGTCGAGGAGCTTGTCGCGCTCGCGCTGATGCGGGAGCAGGATCTCGATGACAAGCGCATCGACGAGGTCTTTACCGAGGAGTTCTTTGCTTCCAACTTCTGGCTCTACTGGGCAACGATGTTCGCATTTGAGCCTTGGGCCAGCGCACTTGAGATGCGGCGCTATATCCTGCGCTTCGTTCATCATGTGTCGACGCTCGCCGACCTCAGTTCGCTGCGCTTCACCTATTATAACCAGTATGAATCGCTTATCCGGCCGCTCGTTAGTTATCTTGAGGGACACGGCGTAACATTCCAGTACGACACGCAGGTCGATGATATCCTGGTCACCGAAGCCGCAGGAGAGAAGGTGGCGACCACCATCAATCTTACGGTAAGCGGACAAGCCCGCCAAAATCGACGTCGCGCCTAAAGACCTGGTATTCGTCACCAACGGCTCGATCACCGAAAGCTCGACCTACGGTGACAATGAAACGCCGGCACCGATCGTCACAGACCGCGGCGGCGCTTGGTCGCTGTGGAAGAACATGGCGGCGCGCGACCGTTCATTCGGCCGCCCTGAAAAGTTCTGCGAGAACATCCCAGAGGCGAATTGGACGATCTCGGCGACTGTCACTCTGACCGACGACCGCATCGCCCCTTACATCGAGCGGATTACCGGCCGCGATCCGCGCTCGGGAAGGATCGTAACCGGAGGGCCGTGCAGCATCAAGGATTCGAGCTGGCTATACGGTTTCTCGATGAGCCGGCAGCCCCATTTCGCCGCGCAGGATCCGCAGAAGGATCTTGTCGTTTGGCTCTATGGCCTGTTTTCAGACAAGCCGGGGGATTACGTCAAAAAGCCGATCCGCGAATGCACCGGTGCCGAACTATGTGCTGAGTGGCTTTATCATCTGGGTGTGCCTGAGGAGGAAATCGACGATTTCGCGCATAATTCGGCGCGCGCGATCCCTTGCAACATGCCCTACATTTCTTCCTATTTCATGCCGCGCGCCGCCGGCGACCGGCCGTTAGTCGTGCCGGAGAGATCGAAGAACCTGGCCTTTATCGGCAATTTCGCCGAGACTGAGAAGGATACGGTGTTCACCACCGAATATTCGGTGCGTACCGCGATGGAGGCGGTTTATACTTTGACCGGCGTCGATCGCGGCGTGCCGGAGGTTTTTGCATCCTCATTCGACATCCGGGTGCTGCTGAGTGCACTCTATCACCTCAACGATCGCAAGCCTCTACATGAGGTGGAGATGCCCATTGTCACCCGTTTGATCGGAAAAGCGGTACTATCCAAGGTCAAGGGCACCTATATCGAAGAGCTTTTGGCCGAAGCAAAGCTGATATGAAAACCACACGTTCTCCGTTGTCAGTTCGCCTCAACAGCGGCACTGGAGTTCGTCGGGCGGCTCGCCCGGTCAATGGTCATGGGGAAGGGGAAGGGGAATGGCGATATGCACTCAAAAACTGGTCGCTGATCTACCCGGGAGATGGCGACGCGCCCGCCCTGGCGCCCATATGGCTGCCGATGACTTGGCTTTGTCGCCAGGGGGCGGGCGGGTGTTCAAGGCGCCGATGCTCGCTCGCTGGAAGGCATTCGCCAACGGCCAGGCTTTCGGAGCCGGCTCTTCTGAACGCTATCGCTGAGATCGCACAGGGCATCGACGCCCGGGTGGGGGCTGCCGGAGCGTGATGCCGTGCTGGAGCGCATCGATACCCATGTAAAGACCCTGGTGCTGATCCTGATAGGTTAAGCGGATTCATTCGATCAGGGCGCATGGGGCTTTCCGGTGGCAGGAGAAAGGCTTTCATCGCGCCGAGGCGTTGGGCAGAGCGTCCGGATGGCTGCCGTCAGCGACGCAAACGTCGCCGATAACTGCACAGCGTAGCGCTCTGAGCCATTGAATCGGACCCTATGCCGGCAGCCGGCATGAGTCCTGCAAGCGAAAAACCCATGGAACTCTGTCGCTTCTATTCGGTTACTTCTCGACACGTTGTCGTCTGGGTATTTCCGTGCGCAAGGTCGGGGTTCTTACCTTTCATCGATGCATAAACTACGGCTCCTATTGGCAGGCGCGCTGCCTGGTCGAAGGGCTCAGCTCCATGGGCATCGATGCCGTGCTTTTGGAGCACAGGTCCCGCCGCGTCGATCGGGCGGAGTGGAAATGCGCCCTTCGGCCGGTTCCGAACGAGAATGGCGATCATGCGCTCTATAGGGCCAAGATCCGGAAATTCTTCCACTCGATCGCGACCTTGCCGCTGTCTGCGCCCTTTCCTCTCGAAGAGCCTGCCCGAACGGAGGATTTCGATCTCGTCATCGTCGGCAGCGACGAAGTCTGGAACCTCAAGCACCCCTGGTATGGAGGCTCTCTGCTCTTTTACGGCGACGGTTTTCGCTCCTCGCGACTCGCCTCCTATGCCGCAAGCTTCGGCAACCAGATCTCTCCCGATGGCATGAACGGCTTCTGGACCGACAAGCTTTTGAACTTTGCCGACATATCCGTCCGCGACCTCAACTCCGCCCGGCTCATCCGCGATCTTTTAGGCTACGAGCCCGAACTCGTTTTGGACCCATGCCTCCAGTTCCCGCGGGTGATCACCGCGCGCGAAAAAGTCGATCCCGGACACGACTATATAGCCCTTTACGGGCATGGTTTTCCGGCCTGGTTCCAAAAGTCCGTGCGGACTTGGGCACGAGAGAAGGAATATCCTCTCGTCAGCATCGGCTATAGGAACGATTGGGCCGATAGCCAATGGATCGATGCCGGACCGGAGGATTACGCCGGCTTCATAGCCGGAGCGCGCGCCGTCGTCACAAACTTCTTCCACGGCTGCATCTTCGCCCTGGTGAATGGGAAGCCTTTCGCCTGCGTGCTTTCCGACTACCGCTCCAACAAGATTCGTGACCTGACCACCCTTATCGGCGCTGATCGCCGTCTCATAGGAGAGGAAAGCGCCTCCATGGATTTGCCCCAGGCGCTCGATCATCCACCGGAACTGGTGATTTCGGAGCGAATCGCAGCACTCAGGCGCAATTCGAATGACTATCTCCGCCATGTCGTCCGGTAGAGCTCTTCGGAAACCCACGTCGGAAGACCTATGCGCACCGCGGGATATCCTGCGCTCCGGGCTCTGCATCGGCTGCGGCGCCTGCCTCGCCGGGTCCGAGCGGGAGGATCTGGAGATGGCCTTCGACCGCTACGGCCAATTGAAGCCGACAGGCGCTGCAGCGTGGCTTAGAGAGCCGAGCGCTGAATTTTCTGCTATTTGTCCGTTCTCTCCGGCCGCCGGCGATGAGGACGAACTGGCGCTCCGGCATTTTCCCGCAGCGGCGCATAAGGATCCGCTGCTTGGCCGGTTCGAGGTAGCCTTCGTCGGTTATGCCGAGGAAGCGGACTATCGGGCAAATGGAAGTTCGGGCGGGCTCGTGACCTGGGTCGCCAAGGAACTTCTCACCCGCGGCATGATCGATGGGGTGGCGCATGTAACCGAAAACGCGAACCCACAGGGAAACGAGCCCTTGTCCCGCTACACGCTTTCGCGGACGCTTGCGGATCTTCGCGCCGGCGCGAAGTCCCGCTACTATCCCGTGGAGCTGTCGGGCGTGCTCGATGAAATCCGCAAAATCCCCGGCCGATATGCGGTCATCGGCGTACCCTGCTTCATCAAGGCCGTTCGGCTTTCCTGCGCTGCAGATCCCCTGTTGAAGGAGCGGATCCCCTTCACGCTCGGCCTCTTCTGCGGGCACATGAAAAGCGCCCGCATGGCCGAAAGTTTCGCATGGCAGATGCATCGCGATCTCCGTGAGGCGAAACACTTCGATTATCGGATGAAGTCCCCCGACCGCCCCGCCAACTGGTATCGGGCGCAGATGACGCTTATGGATGGAAGCACCTCCGCGCTCGATTGGTGGCATATGGCCGATGGCGACTGGGGGGCCGGTTTCTTTCAGAATTCGGCCTGCAATTTCTGCGACGACGTGGTGGCCGAGACCGCCGATATAGCATTCGGCGATGCTTGGCATGAACCCTATTCTTCCGACGGAAGGGGAACCAATGTGGTTATCGTCCGCTCCCCTCACCTTCTTAATCTCATTCAAGTCGGTATTGCCGAAAAGCGGCTATCGCTGTCACCTGTCGAACCGGACTTCGTCATCGCAACGCAGGCAGCCGGTTTCCGCCAGCGGCGCGAGGGCCTGTCCTTCCGGCTCACCTGGCCTCGACTGGGCATCCGCCCGCGCAAGCGGGTCGCGGCTGGCAGCCATCACTTGAGCGCGCAACGCAAGACGATCTACCTCATGCGCTATGCGATCAGCCATTGGAGCCACAGGGTCTTCTGGCTGGCGCGTCGATTAAACCAGCCCGTACTCTATCTCGCCTGGGCCCGCGCTGTATTGGCGAGCTATCACGGCCTTGCCTATTCACGGGGAAAATTGGGCCGCTTTCTGGCACGAATTGGCTTCGGAGGCATCGAATCTCGAAGATGAATTTAGTGCGAGGGGGAGCTAGCATTGCTCCGGGATCCTCGCCCGGCCCTCGTGAACCTGCCCTGGTACGCCGAAAAGAGTCCTAGGCCGCCGGCTTTCCAGAGCTCCGCCTGCTGCTGGCTTGAGATAAAGAAGAGGAGACACACCGCCACCTTGTTGAAAGAAACAGGTGTGCGCGTATCCGCCAAGCTTGTGAGTATGCGCCGATCATGGGAATTATCGAAGAAACATAACTCATTGTCTCTACTGTTAGCTGATCCGCGGGAAAGGGGACTTCGTCGTTACCAGGCCAGATCGGTCTCGGTGAAGTCATCTCCCTTATAGGCGAGTTGCAAGCGATAAGCCTTGGCACAGGCATAGGCGAAGCAGTCACCCATGTTGAGCTTGGCAGGATGATTGACGATCTTGCCATATCGCTGCGCGGCATCGAGGGCCTTGTTGCCCACGTCACCGCTGATCATGGCTTCGCGGGCTGCAAGGTCAGTGGCGAACTGATCAACTAAGCGGCGGGCCTGCTCGAACATTTTCGGCGTGGCTGGCTTGTCCTTACCGGTGGCCTCGGCCAGTCGCCTTGCTAGAGAAAGTGTAGCCTCCATGCGAACGATGGCCGACATATAAAAAGGGCCTCCGTCCCGCTCTAGCCGGTCCATCAGCTCGGCACTATCCGGCTCTTGGGCAAGAATGGCGACGACGACTGACGCATCAACAAACAGCATCAGTCTTCGCCCCACATTTCATCGGTTTCAACCTTATGATCTCCCGGTGCAAAAGGACCGACAACCCGCGCCATTTCGAGAGACTTGGCGAGCCTCTGGCGCATTGGCAGACTGCCTCTGCGCTGTGCAATCTCATGAATGAGCGCGAGTTTGACAGCCTCGACTTTCGTGGATTTTGTCAGTCCGACCAGCTCTTCGGTGAGTTTGTCCACCTCGGGATCTTTGATATAGAGCGGCATAGCGGCATATCCTTTTAAGGATATTATAATATCCTCCCTTACATATCCTCGCAAGTAAACTTTGCTCGAAATCGGGGTACGATGAGCAACAATGGGGCGGTGCCGCCGGGAACGTATCGAAGGCTATAGCGCAGGGGCTTAAGAATGGCTCGCCTTGCCGCAGAGACCGAAAGCGGCTCCGCTTTCACGATCTTTGCTCCGGAGACAATCGTGGGAGAGATGATAAAAAAATCACCCGGGGGAAGAGAAGTCACATCTGATCCGTATATGCGGGTATGGATCCTGAAAATCGATCTTTCGACGTCATCGGGCAGCTTGGAGCGCTGAGGCGCTACGCGCGTTCCCTCGTCCGGGATTCGGCAGAGGCGGAGGATCTTGTCCACGACGCTCTTGTTCGAGCGTATGACCGTCGCATCACATTCAAAAAGGGCGCGAATCTGCGCACGTGGTTGCTCTCGATCGTTCACAACACCCATATCGACAGGATCAGAGGTGCGCTCGCGCGCCGACGTCGCGATGACGCAGCCGTTCTGGAGGCGGAGCTATCTTATTCGGGGAACCAGGAGCACGCGGTCAGGCTTCGGCAGGTCCAGCAAGCCTTCATGGCCCTGCCGGAGGATCAGCGTGAAGCTCTGCATCTTATCGCCGTGGAGGATCTCTCCTATCAGGAGGCAGCCGACGCACTCGGCGTTCCTGTCGGCACCCTGATGTCACGTGTCTCGCGTGCGCGCGCAACCCTGCGGGCCCTTGAAGCCGAAGGAAAGCACGCGAGTCACCTGAGAGTTGTGGGAGGCGGCGATGACTGACGTCGAAACCATTCTCGATACCGATCTCGATGCCTATGTCGACAATCAGCTCGATGCAGCGGGTCGTCTTCGGGTCGAGTCCTATCTTGCCCAACATCCCGCCGCGGCAGCGCGCGTCATGTCCGATCTCGGAACGCGAACGATGCTGAAGCTTATACTTGTCCCGCAGCCTGAGGCGTGTCGTCCAGACACGCGCGAGGCAGCACGCCGCCTTTCATCCGTTCTTTCGGGCAGACGCATGTGGGCCGCCCTCCAACGCGTAGCGGCGGTGGCGGTTTTAGTCTCCGCCGGATGGTTTGCCAATTCGTCTTTGGGAACCCGCGAGGTCGTGGCCTCCGTTCCTCCGCCGGTCTTTATCGAACAGGCAGTGCGCGCCCATCAAACATCGCTCGTGCGGGAAGCCATGCCCTCGCAGCCGGAAGTGAATACCTACGACCGTGAAGACATCCGCGCCGCTACCGCGATCGTCATGCCGGACCTGCCGACGGATTGGCAGATATCGGATGTTCAGGTCTTTCCGTCCAGTTACGGTCCGAGTGTCGAGGTAAGTATCCGGACGAAAGACGGCACGCAAATTTCCTTGTTCGCGGTGAGGCCCGGCCACTTCGCCGTCGAGCAGGTAAAGAACCTCACTCTCGCCGAGGCCGAGGCCGCATGGTGGCAGCTCGGCGAAGTCGCTTATGCGGTGATCTCAAGCAAGCCCGGTACCGGCCTCTCAGACGAGGCGGATCTTCTCATGAATTCACTCTACTGATCGTCAAGGAGACTTTCATGTATCAGAACCAGAACCGCTTCGGCGGCTACAGTCAGGCATCTGCTGCCGCCTTCGACGAAGGCCTGCGCAAGCACATGCTGCGCGTCTACAATTACATGGGTCTCGGTCTAGTGGTGACGGGTTTCGTCGCCTTCATCGTCGGCACGACGCCGGCGCTTTATGTGCCGATCTTCTCCACCCCACTGAAATGGGTGGTGATGCTGGCGCCGCTCGCCTTCGTGTTTTTCTTTTCGTTCCGCATCCAGACGATGTCGGCATCGACCGCCCAGCTGACCTTCTGGGCCTTTTGTGCCGTCATGGGCCTGTCGCTCGCCTCGGTCTTTCTCGTCTTCACAGGCGCCAGCATCGCCAGGACCTTCTTCATCGCCGCCACCATGTTCGGCGCGACCAGTCTCTACGGCTACGTCACCAAGCGCGACCTGTCGAAGTTCGGCTCCTTTCTGATCATGGGTCTGATCGGCGTGGTCATCGCCTCAATCGTCAACATCTTCCTTGGTTCGAGCGCGCTGCAGTTCGCGATCTCGGTGATCGGCATCATCGTCTTCGTCGGGTTGACGGCCTGGGACACGCAGAGCATCAAGGAGCGCTACGCCGAAAATTACGACCAGGAATCCCAACAGAAGCTCGCCGTGTTCGGCGCGCTGTCTCTCTACCTGAACTTCGTCAATATCTTCCAGCTTCTGCTGAATTTTACCGGGCAGCGTGAAGAGTAGCCAAAAGCAGAGACCCAAGGAGTCATTTCATGGATCGCAACGACCAGCAGGCCATCGAGAGCCTGTTCTCCAAGCTCGCCCTCGTTGAGCAGCAATCCGGACAGCGCGATGCGGAATCGGACCGTTTCATCCAGCAGCGCATCAACCAACATCCGGGCGCGCCGTATTACATGGCGCAGACGATCGTCGTGCAGGAACAGGCTCTCGAAGCCGCGCAGCGCCGCATCGAGGAACTCGAGTACCAGGCTTCCCAGGGCCAGCAGCGGGGTGGCTTCTTTTCATCGATGTTCGGGAACAGCACAGCTCCCCGAAGCACGTCGCCACAACCGGCAGCCTATGGGCGCCCCGCTCCTGCCTCCCCATGGGGTAACCAGCAACAGGGCTATGGCCAGCAGACAGCGCAGCAGCGCTCGGGTGGTGGCTTCCTAGCGGGTGCCGCACAAACGGCAATGGGTGTAGCGGGCGGCGTCCTTTTAGGAAACGCGATCGCAGGAATGTTCACGGGAGACGAGGCGCAGGCCGCGGAACCGGATGCGACAGCGCCGAATGACGAAGCACCTGCCGACGACATGGACCTCGGCGGCGACGAGGACATCTGAGTTCCGTCCCGCTGCAGTTGAGCCGCCGGGTGCGCACCCGATCCTCCCAAGCCCCCCGACGGCTCAATACCTTGCCAGAAATGTCGTTGCTTTTCCGGCCCAGCTGGACCAGACGACTTGGCGTCCCGCCTTCCGGCATGCTTATCTAGATGGCGAACCTCCATTTCTCGTCGGTCGGCGGAGCATCCAGCGCGACCACAAACGCGGGATCCGATCGACCAAGTTGTCAGATTGTCTTGGCTGCCTCGTTGGGTAGGTTGATCGAACGGAAGATGGTATTTACCCACCCATGACCACTCGAATACCTCCGAAGCTGCCGCTAAGCCGAAACGGCCAAGGCCCTCGATCAAAGGCGTGGTCTCGCCTTTCGTGGCTTTTGGCGAGGAAGATACCTCAGGATGCCTGACGGTTCCGAAACCGATGAGAGTTCGGAGAGTTGCCGAAACAACCGCGACGGTCCTGATCCGGCGTTGCGTCATCCCATCCCGGTCTCCAGCTACACGTCCGCCGCCCCGGTTATCCGGGCCACTCTTTGCGTTTTCCCGTTCAACAACAGAAGGATTGGCTAGCCCGAAAGGCGGCCTTTAAGCTCAATGATTTTCGAATGGATGTCCGACCCGGCAGCGTGGGCGGGTCTCGCCACCTTGATCGTGCTGGAGGTCGTGCTTGGCATCGATAACCTTGTCTTCATCGCGATCCTGGCCGACAAACTCCCGGAGCACCAGCGCGAGAAGGCCCGGCTAATCGGCCTCAGTCTTGCGCTCGGCATGCGACTCATACTGCTTGCTTCGGTCGCTTGGATCGTGACGCTGACGGCGCCGTTGTTCACCGTGGCAGGTCTTGAGATATCGGGAAGAGATCTCATCCTTCTGTTTGGCGGACTCTTCCTTCTTTTTAAGGGGACAATGGAGCTTCACGAGCGGCTCGAAGGACACTCCGGCGCTAAGGAGGGCAAGATCGAGCATGCCATCTTCTGGCATGTGCTGGTGCAAATCGTCGTCCTTGACGCAGTGTTCTCGCTGGACAGCGTCATCACCGCCGTTGGGATGGTTCAGCACCTCTCCGTCATGATGATCGCCGTGATCATCGCAGTCGCAGTTATGCTGCTAGCCTCGAAGCCGCTTATGGCCTTCGTGTCGAAGCATCCGACGGTGGTAATCCTCTGCCTCGGCTTCCTGATGATGATCGGCTTTTCGCTCATCGTGGAAGGCCTGGGCTTCCACATACCTAAGGGCTACCTCTATGCGGCGATCGGCTTTTCGGTGCTGATCGAGGCCTTCAACCAGATCGGCCGCCGCAATCGCGAGCGTTTCATGACGACCGGTGACCTACGCGAACGGACGGCGAGTGCCGTTCTGTCTTTGCTCGGCAGGCGGCAAAGCGAAGCCCCCCTTGGAGAGGCGGCCAACGTGATTGCGGAAAGGACATCGGAGAGCGAACTGTTCACGCCCGTCGAGCACGAGATGATCGAAAGCGTGCTGACGCTTGCCGATCGCCCGGCGAAATCCGTCATGACGCCCCGTCTCGATATCGAATGGCTGGATATCGAGGACACCGACGATGAGCTTCGCCGCAAGATCATCGAAACCGGTCATTCCCGCTTTCCGATCGCCCGCGGCAGCCTTGACGAGTTCCTCGGCGTTGCACTCGCCAAGGACCTACTCCGGGACTTTCTCGAAGACGGAAAGATCGACTTCCAGAAATCATTGCGCCAGCCGCTTGTGGTGCACGAAAGCGTCAGTGCATTGCGCCTGCTGGAACAGCTCCGCAAATCCCCGCTCCAGGTCGCCATCATTCTCGACGAGTTCGGGTCGGTGGAGGGCATGGTGACACCGACGGACCTGTTGGAAGCGATCGCCGGTGATTTCGCCGACGATGGCGATGACCAGCTCACCGTCGAGCGGGCGGACGACGGATCGTTGCTAGTCGACGGATGGATTGACATTCGCCATATCTCACGGCTTCTCGATACCGACCTTGTCGATGACGCCGATCGCTACTCCACGCTTGCGGGGCTGCTTCTCTGGAGGCTAGGACACCTGCCGCGTGAGGGCGAGACGATCGAGTTCCAGGACTTGACATATGAGGTCGTCAGCCTCGACGGGCGCAACATCGACAAGGTCAGGATCAGGCAGAAGAAGCACCACGCTTCAAGAATGGGGCTGCAAGCTGATTGAGTAATTGCCGTGATCGGGTGACATGACACGCCACCCGTATGCAGTTAGCGTACCCATATCAAGCGGGAGGACGACAATGTCCCTCCTGCGAAGAACTGCGGCATCAGACGGTCGCTTTGCGAGACTGGCGAGGTACCAATCACGACACGCTCGACAATTTCCGCCGCCAATCGAACTAGCGACGCCGTGTGACTTCCGGTGGATAAAGCGGCAACACTCCATCTATTCATGCGCATCACTGAGCACTCTTATGAACCAATGCATGAAAATGGGGTGGCCGCTTACCGAACAAGCTCGAATCTCTCAAGCATCTGCAAGAACTTCGAGTCCACGGATGGTTCTGACTGTTGGATCCATGACCTGGACGTTCATTTCAACGATCCGTCCCTGCTGTGCGGCCTCCGCGACGCGGGCAACCGGGTCGTTCTTGAGGAAATCGAGCTTCAGGCAATATCGTCGCCCTCGAAGCGCCGTCTCGTCATGTCGCCCGCGACAATCATCGTCGGGTTGGCCTTGGCGATAGTTTCCCAGCCGACGGTCGGCCACTCCTCGTTACTGTCAACGACATTCCGGATTCCGAGCTCTGCCATGAGATACGCCGGAACACCGCCCTCACCTGCCACATACGGATCGGCATTCAATATTCCACGCCGAAACACACCGGATCACGCGTCTTGTCTTCATTGGTCGCGATCTGCCCAAGGACATCATCAGCGACGGCTTCGCCAAGTGCCGCGCGGTTCGGCAGGCCGCCGAATAGCACTCCGGTCTCGCAATCAGGAACGCGATGAGATTGTCTCTTACCCGCAACCGTCTGCTTGCTGCTGCCGCAGCGGGCATCGCCTTCGCGTCATCCGGCGCATTCGTCGAAGAGGAGCATGAGACAAAGGAGGTGTGGTGACGTCATGCATGCGGTCAAGACCGGTATCAACTTCTCCATCGCGGTGATCATGGTGATCTGGACGAATCGGATCCGGCATTGCTGCCGGCAGCGGACGGGCAGCTTGGGGATAACATCGATGAGAAGCGGCCGTTCCGTATCGACCTTGAACCGGTATTTCAGTGACTTCTCTCGGCCTCTGGAAGAAGTTCACTCCCGAGCGGGTCGACGCCAGTTGCATCTGAGTAGTATGTTTGGATGTCCCTATCCGAAAGCCAGAATGGACCGAAACGACTCCAGAACCGCTGAGCCAGCAGCACCCGGTATCGCTCCAACGCCACTCGGGTTAAGATGTATAGCTGAGAACCATGGACGCCTTGTCGGACCACCTACGTCAGGAGGGCAGTGTGAAATCGCCAACGGTGAGAGTTATGGCCGCGGCCGAAGAAGATCTGGCGATCGAAACGGTCATGCTGGCGTTTGCAGCGGATCCTATGGCGCGATGGACCTGGCCGCATGCACACCAGTACCTTGCGGCGATGCCGCGAATGATCCGGGCGTTCGGAAGCAGCGCATTCTCCAACGGAAGCGCCTTTTGCACCGACGGCTACGCCGGGACGGCGCTGTGGCTACCGCCCGGAATACATGCCGACGAGGAAGGGCTTGGTGCGGTGCTCGAGAGCACGGTTGCGAGCAGTCTTGCCCCCGAAACAACGGCAATATTCGAGCAGATGGCCGAGTACCACCCGACCGAACCACATTGGTACCTGCCCCTGATCGGCGTCGACCCGGCGCATCAAGGCGAAGGTCACGGCGACGCCTTGATGGCGTACGCACTCGCGCGGTGCAATCGCGATCACGTGCCAGCCTATTTGGAGTCCTCGAACCCGCGCAATATTCCGTTCTACCGACGCTACGGCTTCGAACCGCTCGGCGCGATCCAGGTCGGCTCGTCGCCGACGCTCGTCCCGATGCTGCGGCGATCGCGTTGAGCTTCAGTTCGATCCGATGGTTTGTGGCATATGGGCACCGAGCGCGACACAGCCGCGAAACGAAGACGGAATGGACCAGCTTGACCGTTTACCGACGGGGCGCCTAGTCAGGTCATAGGCGATGTTCGCTTTTAAGAGTCGGGCGATATGGAGGCGCGAAGCAGCTATTGAATGCATTGAACTCTAATGTCCAGGTCTAAGCCGTCGGGCTCGGTTGGCAGTTTTGCGGACGAACGGACGAAACGGACGATCGTCAAACCCGATAGGCGTCTGGCCACTGGCAGAGTGCCGCCACATATCATCACCGCCTTGCGGTTCACGCCTCCACGCCAGGGCACCATCTGTACCCCGCGATCATCCGCGACCCGACTATTCACGTATTTCTGAAATCTGATGACCATAGATGCCGGACCGAACCGTGCCATCCTGCGCTTTTCACCTGGATTTCCAATATTTTCCGCGCTCTGTACGGTAGCGTACCAAGCTTGTTCTATGGGCATGTTGCGGATAACATAAGCGGATCGTCTGCAGACTGAACAGGGCGCAGACGGCTAAGGGTTCTTATGTGCTCTTGCCCCGTTTTGGGAGGGAAGCACATATGGTTGCTCCTCAACAATCCTCCATGCAGAACAAGCTTCTGGCGCTGCTCCCGGCGGCTGACTATGATCAGGTCGCTGCGGATTTAAAGTATGTTGGCCTTCCACGCGGCACCTCTATTGCCGAGGCCGGAAAGCCAATCGAATATGTCTACTTCCTGACATCAGGCATAGGCTCCATCGTCGCCACCACGCCCGAAGGTCATCGCGCGGAGGCGGGCGTGTTTGGGTTTGATGGCTACGTCCCCACCACCGCCGTGACAGGGGCCGAGATAAGTTCGCATGACGTCGGCATTCAGTTGGAAGGGGATGGCTATCGGATGGACTACGTTTCGTTCCGAGGCTGGATGGAGCAAAACAGGAATCTCTCAAAGGTGATGATCCGCTCCATCGAAGCTTTCTCGGTCCAGTTGGCGTATACGGCCGTCTCAAACGCAATTCACGACGTGAACGAGCGATTAGCTCGATGGTTGCTCATGTGCCATGACCGGGTGACCGGCAATGAAATCGCACTGACGCACGACTTCATTTCCCTGATGCTCGCTGTCCGGCGGCCAAGCGTCACGACATCGCTGCATATCCTGGAGGGCAATGGTTTCATCAGGGCAGAGCGCGGCATCATCACCATCCGGAACCGAGCGGCTCTGGAAGAGTTCGCACATGACGCCTACGGCAAGCCGGAGCAAGAATACCGACGTCTCATGAAAGACCTTTTCTGAGATATCGGCTAGATTTGTGCCGAACATGCCTATGAGGAACCGACGCTGACGCGATGAGCCGGCTATTTTTTGAGTATCCGCAGGAGCGGCGAGACCGTCCCGACGAGCATATGTAAGTGTGCGATAAGGGAGATCAGCTGCAGCTCATCATCTCTTTTCACGAAGTAGTTCAGGAGCAACTTAGGAAATAAGCCTCAGAACACGCCGAGGAGACGGCGGTATTCCTCTTCAGGCTTGCCGTAGGCGCCGCCTGCAAACTCCTCCAGTCCCTTGCGGTCCCGGATAGTGATCCGGCCTCTTTCGGTGCGGACGAGTTTCCTGCCCTCAAGCACATGAAGTGCATTGGTCACGCTCGGCCGCCGGACAGCGAGCATCAGGGAAATGAAGTCGTGCGTCAGTGCGATCTCATCGCCATCCACCCGGTCATGACACATCAGCAGCCAGCGAGCCAAACGCTCATCTACCTGATAGTTGGCATTGCAAAGGGCGGTGTAGGAAATCTGCGACGCAAAGGTCTGGATAAATCTTGCGAGCAGGTTGGCAAAGACCGGGTTCTGCGGAAGAGCTTCGAGAGTTGCCTTTATGGGTATCCGGAACCCGTGTCCTGCCACTTGCATGAGCACCTCATGAATGCTGACCGAGCCGCCGACGCCAGCTGGCGTGGGTGAGAACCCCTCGCGGCCGAACATTCCCGCCTCTGCCCTTTGCCCCTCCTGCGAGACAGTCACGACAGAACCGATGCCGCTACAGAGAAAATAGACATAGTCGATTGGACGATCCGCACCAACGATGACGGTTCCGCGCGGTAGGTCGATCGGTTGGAATGCAGGCTTGATCTTTTGAGTTTCGGTCTCTGGCAAGAGCGCAAGAAGGCGGTTTCGTGAATAGGAATGTTCCAAGACGTGCATGGCTCTCGCTGTCGGGCGGGAGCGCTCAGCTCCCTACCGCCGAGCCCTTAAGCTTTCTGGGCGGTTGCCGATTCTATAGCATCGTGTCTGTCGAGTTGATTTTGCGTACGCTGGCAGACGCTCAGCCCGCGTTCCCGTGTAAGTGCTATCCTGAAATCTCCCAGTAAATGGAGGAAAGGTAGTGGCCGATGGCACGTCCCGGGGGAAAGCCTGTTCTGCTTTTGGAGGACCAGGCGCTGATCGCGATCTATGTAGAAGAGCTTCTTCTTCAGGCCGGATTCGAGACGGTTATGACCTTTTCATCACGCGTCGCCGCGACCAATTGGCTTCGGGGATATACACCGGAGCTCGCGATCATCGAAGCGCGGCTGAGGGATGGCCCTTGTGACGATATCGCCACGTTACTTGTCGAGCGCGACGTTCCCTACATCGTGCATTCCGGGGAAAGGGATGGTGACGGCGATCATCCTCTGATGAACGGCAAATGCAAATGGATCGACAAGCCCTCTCATCCAGACGATTTGATCAAAGCCATTAAGGAATGTGGGGCCCGATCCAATAAGCGTGATTGGCGTGCCGGAAGATCAAGCTACCCTGGTCAGCTCTAAGACCGACCAACCCGTGATACCGTTTCGATGTGTCCTCCCCTCCTAGGAAGCCAATCGCACCACCACCTTGCCGTCATCAAAATCGTCAACACTTGAGAGCACGAGTGAGCGCGGCCTATTGAACAGTCATCCTGTTAAACTAAATTATTTATTGCCGGCTGCCGAAACGGGGCCGGCTCGTCAATCCGGCGTCGAGGACGTCTGAACTTGACGCCGTCTTGTACCCATGTTGCTTCAAAGGAGGATGTGGCTATGAGAACCACCACTTTCGATTTTTCTCCCCTGTTCCGATCGAGCATCGGTTTCGACCGAATGCTGAACGCACTTGACGCCGCAAGCCGCGTCGAGTCGATCGACAGCTGGCCCCCCTATGACATTGTCAAAACCGGCGAAAACGACTATCGCATCGCCATGGCGGTTGCCGGCTTCTCGCAGGACGAGATGACGATCACGCAGGAGCAGAACATGCTCGTCGTGTCGGGCCAGAAACAGAACGGCGAAGACGGCGAGTATCTGCACCGCGGTATTGCCGGCCGTTCCTTCCAGCGTCGGTTCGAGCTCGCCGATCATGTCAAGGTCTTGAGCGCCCACCTCGCCAATGGCCTTTTGACCATCGATCTGAAGCGGGAAATCCCCGAAGCGATGAAACCGCGCCGGATCGAGATTGCCCGCGATCAGGCTCTACCGAAAGCCGAAACCAAGCAGATCGAAGCGGGCAAGGCGGTCGCCTAAGGCTTGCTACAGCCGAACATGACCCAGGTGCCGAGCAGCGCTCGGCACCTGCGGCCGAGCTTTGCCAAGAAACCAAAGAAAGGAGAATGTCATGAGCGTCCGTGATTTGATTCCATGGGGCCGCAATGGCAGCAATCAGGCCCCGCCCCTTTACCGCGACGACAATCGCGATCCGTTCCTGTCGTTGCACCGTGAGGTGAACCGGCTGTTCGACGACGTCTTCCGCTCCTTCGACAGCCGCCTTCCGGCCTTCGGCTCCCTCTCCTCCCTCAACGCTGGCTGGCCGACCGTCGAGATCTCCGAGACCGACAAGGAAATCAAGGTGACGGCCGAAGTCCCCGGCATGGAGGAAAAGGAGATTGAAGTGCTATTCGACCAGGGCGTACTCACCCTCAGGGGGGAAAAGCGCTCGGAAACGGAAGATCAGGAAAAGCAGTTCTCCGAACGCTTCTACGGCCGCTTCGAACGGCGCATTCCGCTCGGTCATGAAGTCGAGGACGACAAAATCGACGCCCGGTTCAAGAATGGCGTCTTGACCGTCGTTCTACCGAAGAGCGCCAAGGCGCAATCGCAGATCAAGCGCATCGCGATCAGGAGCTGACGATGATGGAGCGTCGGCGTCGCGCTTCCGGCGGCGCCGGCGCTGGCGCTTGCTATGGCGTTCTCGACGTTCATCCGTTCCCCGGCCACGTCTGCTCTCGTCGCACTGGTGATCTGGCTGATTCTCAGCCTCTTCTGGAGCATAATTGCACCCCTGATCGCAGGCTTCATCTCGCCGATCGATCCCTACAATCCGATGACGCTACTCTCCAACTTCGAGACCCAGCAGGCAGTCAGCCGTCTGTCGCCGCAGACGCTCTACGGGGAGATATCGGCCTTGCTCCTTGATCCTGCCGCTCGATCCGTCGGGCCGTTGTTCATGGATCAGCTACAGGGTGCGGTGATAGGGGCGCTTTTGCCGACGATCGACAGTCTGCTGATCATATGGCCGCAGATATGGGCCTCATCGCCGCGATGCTCGTCCTGTTTCACGCTGGCTTATGTGCTATTCCAGCTGCAGGAAATCAGAGCTTAGCCATCGTCAACGCGTGGGTAAGCCCGCGCGTTGACGGAACACTACGCATAAAAAACATCCGGGCTCTTTGGCTGACGGAGTTGTCCTAGAGACGTGCATGCGCTCTCCAAGACGAAGACCGACCACCTACATACGTATGAAATCTCACTCGCGGTATTCGGTACCCTCGACGGAGACATGTATGAGCCAAGATCCATACGAACTTTTAGGCGTGCAGCGGAATGCGACGCAGAGGGAAATCCAGAGCGCATTTCGCAAAGCCGCCAAGAAATTGCACCCCGACCTCAATCCTGGCGATAAGGAGGCGGAGGCGAAATTCAAGGAGATTTCCGCCGCTTACGAACTTCTGAGCGACGAGGAAAAGCGTCACCGCTTCGACCGTGGCGAGATCGACATGACGGGGGCTGAACAAGCATCACGCAGCTTCTATCGGGACTATGCCTCGGCAAGCAGTCCCGGGGACCCTTACCACAACGCAGGTGGCTTTGCCGATTTCGGAGATGCCGACGACATTTTCGCAAGTTTTTTCTCGCGCCGTGGCAGCGCGGGGTTCGGTTCGGCCGGGCGTGACCGCCATTTTGTGATGGAGATCGATTTCCTGGACGCCATCACTGGTACCACGACCCAAGTGAAGTTGCCCGATGGCCCGCCTCTCGACATCCGAATTCCGCCTGGCACACGTGATGGCCAGACCCTGCGCCTGCGCGGCAAGGGCAGTTCCGGCTACGGCAGCGGCCCGGCCGGCGATGCGCTAATCGATATCAAGGTCCGCCCGCACCGCTTCTTCATCCGCGACGGCGACGATATCCGCCTCGAGCTGCCGGTCACGCTGGCCGAAGCCGTGCTCGGCGGCAAGGTGCGCGTACCGACGCCCTCCGGCCCCGTAAACGTGGCTCTGCCGCCGAATTCCAGCAGCGGCAAGGTGCTACGTCTCAAGGGCAAGGGCGTGCCGAAGCGTAATGGCACGGCTGGTGATGTCTATGTGACATTGAAGATCGTGTTGCCCGACCAACCTGACGAGCAGCTCACCGATTTCATGAGGGGATGGACACCGGGGAGTACGCAAAATCCGAGAAGGGACATGGAGGTATGAACATGGACGATCGTGAGTTCTGTCTCCATCTCAAAATCGAGGTGGCCGAGCTCGACTTCTGGATCGAGCAGGGTTGGCTATCGCCGGCCTCACTGAAGGGGCAGCGTCGCTTCCGGGATATCGATCTTGCCCGCGCTACGCTGATTTTCGACCTGACGCGCCGCATGGGTGTCAATGAAGCTGGCATCGACATTGTCATGGACCTCGTCGATCAGCTCTACGGCATGCGCAGGACAATGCGGGACCTCATTTCAATCATCAATCAGGAGGATGCTGCGGTCCAGCAGCGCCTGCTTGCTGCTCTGGACAAACTCTACGACAGTTAATGGCCAGGTCTCCGGCCCTCGAAGAGAGGCGGAGAATCCCGGTCACCGTCCCGGATCCCGCGAGGTACGCTGATCACAAGCTCATCGTCACCTCACGCCGCCGAGTTGAAGGTAACAGCAAAGCGCGACGAAGACACCGGCAGAACGACGCGTGCTTTGCCGCGCAAACGAGATCTTATTTATCTTGCGACTGACCGACTATGCGGGTTGAGTTGCTCTATCCCCGCCTCCTTGAAGGGCATCCAAGCTCCAGACCCCCGGTCCGGCTGCTGAAATATAGAGAAACAGGAAGCAATACAGCATCGCGGCTTCGCCGTGATTGAGTACCGGGAAAAAACCGTCCGACCCGTGCGCCAAGAAATATGCGAAGGCCATCAGCCCCGAAAGCAGGAAGGCGACCGGCCGCGCGAAGAGACCGACCACCAACAGGAGGCCACCAACCACTTCGAGAACTCCAGCTGTGTAAAGCAACGTGTTGAGAGGATATTCAAAGGGTGCAGGCCAGCCGAACAACTTCATGGTGCCATGGGTGAAGAACGACCCAGCCGCAAAGATGCGCAAGACACTCAGAAGGTGAGGAGCGAAGTTTCGGATATAGGGAATTTGCCAAGAGGCCATGTTCATCTCCGGAGTGATTAAATCGGTTGCTACTAGGGTGAAACTACGTGTTCAACGGCTCGTTCTGTCTTAGAGCAGGTCGTCTATGCGTATGGGGAGCTTTCGAATGCGTTTGCCTGTCGCGTGATAGATTGCATTGGCGATTGCCGGCGCGGTGCCGAGCATTACCAGCTCGCCCATCCCCTTCACGCCGACCGAGTTGATCCTGGAATCAGGCTTGTCGATCAGCCCTACATCTATCTCACCGATATCTGCGTTCACTGCCATCACGTAATCGGCGAGGTCGTCATTGAGGTAACCGGCAAAGCGGGGATCAACTTCTGACTCTTCCCGAAGCGCGGTGCTGAATCCCCAGACAATACCACCGTACATTTGTCCCTTTGCCGTTGTGGGGCTAACCACCCGCCCAACGTCAGCGATGCTGACCGCACGGGGCATGCGGATCCGCCGCGTCGTCGGTTCAATGTGAACCTCCACGAATTGCGCGATATAGCTCATCGACGTGAAGCCGGGGTAATCAGGTCCGGCCCCTGCTCGGCCGCCCATGCGATAGGCATCGATGGCGGACGCGTCTTGACCTGGCGCCAGCTCTGCAACCTTCACTTCGATATAGGGTCGCTTCAGGCGCGCTAGCTGCTGGTGCAAATTACCGGCTGGCGGATTGGGGCCGGCGAGCTCTGCAAATCTGGCGCGAAGAGCTTCCACTGCCTTTGCTGCGGCGGGCACACAGCTAGCAGTCCCGCGCTCCCCTACGGTGGCGAGCTGTGGACCCAGTGTTGTGTCTCCGAGCAGCACTTCCAAACGATCAGGGTTGATATCCAGTCCTTCGATAACGACGTTGGCGATCGCCGTCAGGATTCCCTGGCCCATCTCGTGACCGGAACTGATTATGCGCGTCACGCCATCGGCCTGAACTCTTAGTGTCGCCTCGCTCGCCGACATCGACGCGCCGAAGACACCGCATGCGACCCCGAAACCGACCAGTGTTCCGTCGGCCAAACGCATGGCTCCTGGTTCGGGAACACGCCTTTCCCAGCCGAAACGTCTGGCGCCTTCTTTGAGGCAGTCGTTCAAAAAATGTGGCGATAGCGGTTGGCCGGCAACAATGTCGTTTTTGGCTTCATGAGCCAGCCGGAGCTGTACTGGGTCCTTACCAAGCTTGTAAGCCATTTCATCAAT
Organism: Rhizobium sp. LC145; assembly: GCF_001005825.1. GTDB lineage: Bacteria > Pseudomonadota > Alphaproteobacteria > Rhizobiales > Rhizobiaceae > Neorhizobium. The sequence continues at coordinate 29,846 of NZ_LBHV01000002.1, read as the reverse complement.
CACGCTCTCCAGCGCAAAGCCTGCAGGAAAGGGATGTGTGCCTCGCGTATGGCGCGGCATCTGGCGGTCGATGTGAATGTCGCCTGCGGTCGCCCGAAAATTCTCGATCGCATACAGACGCGCAATATCTTCGTGGTAGCCGGTCGAACGGAAGCCTCCGTCCGGGATATTTTCTTGCACAACGTCGTAAATGATGGCCTGCAGCCGCCCTTCCGCGCTAGCAGCAAGGCGAATGTTATGGACGCTGCGTGGCCGGTAGTTGGCTATATGGAAGAGCTGCCCACGAGGGGTTACCAGCTTTACCGGGCGACGTGTCAAGCGTGCCGCCTGCGCGACCAGAGCGGTCTGAATCTTCGGAGGAGACTTTTGCCCGAACCCACCGCCGACCTGTTCTGACTTGACCACGATGCGGTCCGGCGAAAGCTCGAATGTCCTCATGAGCGCGCCCTTGACCGCGTCAAGGTTCTGACACCCCTCGTATACAGTCAGCCGTCCGTCAGTCCATTCGGCAACGGTGCCGAATAACTCCATTGGATTGTGATGCTGGGTTGGTGTTTCGAAGGTACCCTCTATGACGTGGGCTGCACTTTGAAACGCGTTATCGACATCGCCGGCATTGAACCCTTCAGCCTCTATCCGTTGCGCCCCGGGGCTGGTCATTAGCGGGATGTACGGCGCAGTCTCGTAAACGGCCTTCACCGCTTCGGCGCCTTCGATCGCCGCCTCCACGGTCTCCGCGACCACTAGAGCGATGGGCTGGCCCCGATACGATATCTCTGCGCGCAGTGTCGGGAAATCTCCTATACCCAGAACTTGGACAACGCCTGGGGTTTGAGTTGCGGACGCGACATCGAGGGTGCTTACCCTGCCCTTCGCCACGGCCGCGGGCACCAGCATCGCATGGAGCATCCCGGGCAGTTTGACGTCAGCGCCATACTGCGCCCGGCCGAGAACTTTATCTCTCGCGTCGATACGCGCGATTTCCGAAAAGGCCTGCGTAGGCATCACGCTCTCCTTTCAGCGGCGGTGATCAGGGCGTCCGCGATGACTCTCGCGCCGAGCTCGATCTTGTATGCGTTGTGCTCACCGCTCCGGGCGTCGGTGAAGGCCGCTCTACCAGCTTGAAGCGCACGCTCAGGTGTCAGTGACGAACCGACGACAAGGGCCTCGGCGGCGGGTGAGCGCCACGGGGTTGTCGCGACACCGCCAAGGGCGATCCGGGCGACGCGGACGGTAGCGCCATCCATCTCGAGGGCCACCGCAGCAGAGGCCAGTGCGAAGGCATAGCTCTCGCGGTCACGGACCTTATGATAGGTCGATTTAAGACCAGCATGGGTTTTCCGAATGGTAATCGCGGTCACTAACTCGCCTGGATGAAGGTTGAATTCACGGTCGGGCGTCTCCCCGGGCAGACGGTAGAACTCGGCGACGGGAATGATGCGTGAGCCTTCAGGACCAAGCAATTCGATCGTCGCATCCATCGCCATCAACGCCACTGGCCAATCACCTGGCGCCACCGCCGTGCAAGCCTCGCTCGTGCCAAGAACAGCCTGATTGCGATCGAGCCCCCCGATGGCAGAGCAACCGGAACCAGGCTCACGCTTGTTGCAAGGATAGACACCGACCATCGAGGCGGATCCCGCGCCGTTGCGAAAGTACATGCAGCGGGTGCGCTGCAGAAGATTGCCTCCCACCGTGGCCATGTTTCGCAACTGCTGCGACGCTGCCTTGAGCAGACTTTCGGAAAGTACTGGGTATTGCTCCCGGACAACCGGCGCATAAGCAACGTCGGTCATCAAAGCGCGACCACCGAAGCGCAGTACGTCGCCGCCGGTCTCTATCGCGTCCATTCCGTCTATGCGGCTGACATCGATCAAGTGGATTGGACGCTCGATCCCAAGCTTCATGAGGTCATAAAGATTGGTGCCACCCGCAATATATCGCGCCAATCCGCCCGCTTCCGCAAATTGCGCAACGGCAGCTTCCGCAGATGTTGCGACACTATAGCTCAACGCCTGCATCCTTCAGCCCTCCATGACCTTGGCTGCTTGCTGGATGGCCGCGAGAATTCCGACATAGGCGCCGCAGCGGCAGATATTCCCGCTCATGAATTCGCGGATCGCATCCGGATCGCTTGCGTGCCCGCCGGTCACGCAAGCGACGGCGGACATGACTTGACCTGGCGTGCAATACCCACACTGGAGTGCGTCGTTGTCGATGAATGCCTGCTGCATCGGGTGAAGATCCGAACCGCTAGCGAGCCCCTCAATCGTGGTGATTTCCCGCCCTTCGATCTTCGCCGCCAAGGTAAGACAGGACGAAATCGGACGGCCGTCCAAGTGAACAGTGCAGGCGCCGCATTGCCCGTGATCGCATCCTTTCTTCGTTCCGGTGAGATCTAGCCGCTCACGCAGGAGATCGAGGAGAGAAGCACGGGAGTCGATTTCAAGCGTGAATGGCTGTCCGTTCACGGTCGCCGAGACTTGGACCGTTTGGCCGGGCTCGACGCGTGTGACGGTCTGTTGCGCCTTAACTCGCGGCACTGGCGGCAAGATGCCGGCGGCGGCAGTTCCGGCACCGACCGCAAGAACCAGGCGCCGCGTGACCTCCACGCTGCCCGGATTGTCAGACGTTTTATCTGCCATGCCATCCTCCCTTCCAGCCAAGACAAACATTGTCAGGCTCTGACAATGCGTATCATCATTGTCAGAACCTGACAATCGACCTATGTTCACAAAACGGAGAGGTACTTGAATGGTGCAAAGAGCAGAGAATGCGCGCGAGCGCTTCGAGAGTGCCGCGTACGAGCTTTTCGGCAGGCAGGGTTACGCCGAGACAACTGTTCCGGAGATCGCCTCTAAAGCTGGATTAACGGAACGAACCTTCTACCGCTACTTTACGGACAAGCGGGAAGTACTGTTCTGGCGGGCCGGCGCGCATCAGACCTCCATAACAAAGGAGATTGCGAAAGCACCTACCGGCGAACATCCGCTGAGCATTGTCGCTTCCAGCTTTGAGGCAGTCGCTCCGTTTATTGATAGCCATCGCCCGATCGTGAAGCTTCGCCAGTTCCTGATCTCCACGCATAGTGATTTGCATGAGCGGGAACTGATGAAGCTGCATATGCTGGCATCGGCAATTGATATGGCCTTGCAGCAACGCGGCATACAGCCGTCACTTTCGCGGGTGATAGCTGAAATTGGCGCGGCCCTTTGGAAAGTTGCGCTGCAGAACTGGCGCGCCGACGAAGGGGAGGAAAGCTTCGCACGGCATGTGCAGGCGACACTTGCCGAGTTTCAAGCTGGGCTAAATCAGTTCGCAGGCTAAATTGAACTGTTGAATTGAATGAGCCTGTTTCGCCTGCTTTCCGGCGTTTCATCTCGAGCAGGCCCGAATTACTGGCCCTGTTTTCGCTTGAGCGGCGTAAAGCTCTATTGCAGAAAGAAAATCAGTCGGGAAGGGCGACTGTTGCTGGCACGTCCTGCTGCGGCCATCGCTGTAGCGCCTCCCGTCCGGCGGCGGTCAAGCCATAGACTCCTCGATCGCGACGTTCAAACCAGCCATAGACGTTCGCAAGCAAAATCTTCCCGGCATCCGGTATGCTAGATCTGATTTGGCGCACGCGCATCGGCCCCGATGCCAGCGCTAACGCGCAGCCAAGCGCCTGCTGGCGGTACGCGGTCATGATCGGCGCGCGTGTGCTCCCGCCCACGGCCGGATCGCCGCGCCGCCTCTGGTGTTCCCGTATCAGCCCTGAACGCCGTTTCGGATTGGTTCGCGGCATCGGTGTTACGGAACTGACGATTATGGCCACATCGCCGGTATCGGAAATGCCGAGCATGCCGATTCCGAGCCTGCGGCAGAGATCGCGGTAGCGTTTGTCTGCGCCGCGTCCTTTGCCCTTGGGCGAGACACGGGCCGCGATCCAGACCTCGTCTGCAATAGCTGCGCGATCGACGGCCTGTAGAATGAGCTCCAGATTGAAGCTTAGTTTCAGCTCGCAGATCACGACGACAGGCGGATCGTTGTCACTCAAGCCGACGAGATCGCAACCGCCAACTTCACCTTTGACAGTATAACCCGCCTTCTCAAGAAAGCCTTTGACGGGCAGATAAAGCGACGTTTCCATGTGCCTGCAGGTTATAAGTGAAGGATCCAGCCCCTGAATACATCGATCCGCCCGCACCGGACAACCATTATAGCCGCCGACGAGATTACATGTTTAGGTTGCTTCTTCATTCGTCAATACACCCTACTGGCTCTAGCGGAAACTGGCCGACGGCGGCATCTCTGCAGGCTTGCAGCAACGTCTCGTAAGCGATGCCCTGCTTCTCCTGCGGCGAGCGCCCGGTGACTATTCCTTGGCAAGGAAATCGATCAGCGTTCGTGTTGCCGCCGAGAGGCGACGGTGTGGGGCGAAGATGAGCGAGAAAGGCCGGGAACGGCCCCGCGCGTGCTCCAGCACCTCGACAAGACGCCCCTGTTCGATACGGTCCCGCACAATAAAATCGTAGGTCTGACAGATTCCGAGGCCGTTTTCCGCCAACGACACCACACCCAGCACGTCGTCAAATACCCGGGTGCGAGCAAGTGGCGCCCAGTCAACGTCGCGACCGCCGACGCGAAACAGCCATGGGGCGCAACGCCCTGTGCTCGGCATCACGAAAGGGAGGCACTGATGTTTCGCCAAGTCTTCGACGTTCCGCGGAACGCCAGCCCATTCGAGATAATGCGGAGAGGCAACCAGCCTCAACGGTGCGTCCTCTAGTTTGCGCGCCACCAGCCCGCTATCAGGTAACGGACCGAGGCGGATCGCTAGATCGTAGCCCTCCGCCACAAGATCCACATTGCGATTGGTGATGCTCAGTTCGACCTGCACTTCCGGGTAGGCCCGCATGAAGCGGCCCAGCGTGGCAGGTAACCGATAATGGCCATATGTCGTCGGCACACTGATACGGACTTGACCCGTTAACGACGCACCAGTCGGCCCCTGGATCGCTCGCTCCGCGTCGTCGATCATCGAAAATGCGGCGCGTGCCTGCTCCAGATAGGCGCGGCCTTCATCCGTCAAGCTCAACCGTCGCGTGGTTCGACGCATCAATTGCGCGCCTAGACGGGTTTCAAGACGGGTGATCGCTCTACTAAGAACCGATGGAGTCGTTGAAAGCGCAACCGCGCCTTGGGTCATCGAGCCTTTTTCAGCAACTGTGACAAACGCCTCCACGTCGCCCAGATGATCAAACCGCCGCCCCATTTTGACCCCTTGCGAAAAAGTCCGTTTCCCTTGGGCAGCTTTATCCTCGATTGCGGCGTCAATAAAGTGGTTTGGAACTCCGTCTGCCGGAATGAGACCAGCTTCCGGGGGGGACGGCATCTAGCCGGCGTCCCCATGTACCGACTTGGAAAGCCGGACGAATCGCGGCCGCAATCCAGTTCCTCCTATCAAACGACGCTGGATTTATCACCGGCCAGACACTGTTTGTGGATGGCGGCGCATCGATCGGCAAGGCATTGCTTTGAAGCATTTCGCGTCGGGTGGGCCGGACAGAAGGGGCGCAACCGTCCGCTATGGCTCCTCAGCTTGTTGTTCGTCATCATTCTATCCTTCTGCGAACAAATGAATTCCTCGAAGACCCATTTATCCACCTTCGTAGCTTTAATACGTTCAGGGCATCGAATGTGATGAAACGTCATCGCGATGTTCAGGAGCAAATCATGACAAGCACAACCAAGGATATCAAACCGGCTCTCTTCGTCCTCACCAGCCATGGCGTCAAAGGCGAAACTGGCGAACCCACCGGATTCTACCTCGGCGAGGTTACCCATCCTTTCGCCGTTCTCGATGTCGCCGGCATCCCGGTCGAGTTCGCCTCGATCAATGGCGGCGAACCGCCTGTCGACGGCCTAGACCTCGATGACGCGATCAATGCGCGCTACTGGAACAGCGAAGGCTTCCGCTACGCCATTCGCAACACGTCGCGTCTTTCCAATGTCGATCCGAAAAACTACTCCGCCATCTTCTTCGCCGGCGGACACGGCGCGATGTGGGACTTCCCGACAAGCCCGGCGGTCAACAGCGTCGCCCGCGATATTTACGAGGCGGGCGGCGTTGTCGCCGCCGTGTGCCACGGCCCCGCGGCACTGGTCAACATCACGTTGAGCAACGGCGCGCACCTTGTCGCCGGCAAGAACGTCGCCGCCTTCACCGACGACGAGGAACGGGCCGTCAAGCTGGACAAGGTTGTTCCCTTCCTGCTGGCCAGCACGCTTGCCGCTCGCGGCGCCCATCACCATCCGGCCCCCGACTGGACCGCGAAGGTGGTCATCGACGGAAGGCTGGTCACCGGCCAGAATCCGCAATCGGCGACCGGCGTCGGCGAAGCGCTCCGCGATCTCCTGACCGCATAACCAGCATTACCGATATCACCCCAGTCGACACATCATAGATCTTCCCTGACCCGTTGGGCAGGGAACGGCTTTCGCATGGAGAAAAACATGAAGCCTATCCGCACTCTCGCCCTCGCGCTTGCTCTTGGAACAAGTGCCTTCAGCACACAGGCCGCCAACGTTCTGGTCGTCCTTTCCGATTCCGACCGTCTCGACCTCAAGAACGGCAAGGTTTTCGAGACCGGCTTTTATCTCAATGAATTGATGCAGCCGGTAAAGGCGCTGACGCAGGCCGGTCATGACATCACCTTCGCGACCCCGAAGGGAACGGCGCCGACGCTGGACAAGTCCTCCGTGGACAAGATGTATTTCGGTGGCGACGAGGCCGCGATGCGGGAAGGCATCGCCATGCTTGAGAAACTCAGGCTGACATCCGACAGCACCTCGCCGGTGATCAGCCTCTCCCGCGTCGAGCAGATCGGTTACGACCATTTCGATGCGGTCTATGTGCCGGGCGGCCATGCCCCGATGCAGGATCTTCTCGTCAGCCCGGAATTGGGCAAGCTGCTTGCCGACTTCCATGCGAAGGGCAAGACCACGGCGCTCGCCTGCCATGGCCCGATCGCCCTGCTCTCGGCCCTGCCCGATGCAGCAGCCTTCACCATGAAGCTTGAGACAAGCGGTTCGGCCAAGGCCGAGGGCTGGATCTATGCGGGCTACAAGATGACTGTCATCAGCAATCAGGAAGAGGAAATTGCCAAGGGCCTGCTGAGCGGCGGGGAGATGAAGTTCTATCCGCAGACGGCCTTGGAAGCGGCAGGCGGCGATTTCGTCAGCAACGAGACGCCGTGGACATCCAACGTGGTGACCGACCGCGAGTTGATCACCGGCCAGAACCCCACTTCCGCCCCAGCCGTCGCCGCCGAATTGCTCAAGCGCCTGAAATAAACCAGCCGGGCGATCCGCCAGCGCCGCTCCCAATCCCGGAGCGGCGCGTCGGCCTCATTCAATCCCGCACACAGCAGCTTGGGGCGTTGCTCCATATCGCAAGCCGAAGCCAACCTGACAGGACAGACAAGTGACCAGCAGTATCAATGTCGTGGCACGCGTCACGATCACACCCGGCAAGGAAGATGCCTTCGAGACATATGCGGCGGAATTGTCAGTCGCGACGCGCGCCGAGGTGGGATGCCTCTCCTATCATCTCCACCGCAACCTCAATCAGAGGGGAGTCTACGTGTTCGTTGAAGAATGGGCCTCCCGCCAGATCTGGGAACAGCACATGTCCGGCGAAGCCATCCGCGTCTTCAACAGGCAACTGCCACCGGGAACGATCGCAAACATCGAGATCGATCCTCTCGAGTAGATCGCCTGATGGGCGGAAGGGTATGACAATGACCAAAGTGAACATCGGAAGCATCGGCACAGGTCTCATTGCGACGACCCTCGCCCCGGAAATCCATTCATCCAGTAAGGTGAGGCTCCTCTTCCCCTCTCCTTCTATTCAGTCTATACCTTTTTACATAAAAGGTATAACTTGAGGAAGGCAGTGATGAAGCAGGTGGATCTCACGTACCAGACCATGCTCGCGGAGCTGGCCCAGCGCTCCATGGACGCGGCATGGACAGCGGACTTCCCGCCGGCGGGCCGATTCCAACGCGTTGTCGTCAAGGAGCGAGCCTACTGGTACTTCGACATCCCTGACGGCAAGGGCGGCAAAACGCGCCGCTATGTCGGCCCTGCAAACGATCCCGAGATCGCCCAGCGCGTAGAGACGCACCAGCAGCAGAAGGACGATCTGCGCGCTCGTAGGCGCATGGTGTCATCCCTCACCCGTGAAGGCGGCATGATCGCTCCCGACCCCATGTCCGGGGACATCGTGGAGGTACTTGCGACCGGAGGCCTGTTCCGGCTGCGCGGCGTCCTGATCGGCACGGTGGCCTTCCAGACCTACGCGGGTATCCTCGGTGTGCGCCTGCCCCTGGCCGCGCTTCTGACTGGGGATGCGGACATAGCCCAGGACCACGCGATCTCCCATGAAGTAGAGGACAGCCTGCCTCCAATCGTCGAGTTGCTGCAGGGTATCGATCCGACCTTCCGGCCGGTTCCTCACCGCTCCGGATCCACAGCATCGAGCGCGTTCCAGAACGCGACGGGATACCGGGTCGAGTTTCTGACATCCAACCGAGGGTCGGATGACTACATCGACCAGCCTTCCCGGATGCCAGCCCTTGGCGGCGCGAGTGCGGATCCGTTACGCTTTCTCGACTTCCTCATTCGTGACCCGGTCAGAACCGTCCTACTCCACAAGAGCGGGATCCCGGTCACCGTCCCGGATCCCGCGAGGTACGCCGTCCACAAGCTCATCGTCGCCTCACGCCGTCGAACTGAAGGTGACAGCGCACTGAAGCGCGACAAGGACATCCGGCAGGCCGCACTCCTGTTTGAGGCGCTTGAACAGACCAGAAGGCTCTCAGACCTTGCCCTCGTCTACAACGAAGCATGGGAACGCGGCCCCGCATGGCAGGATGGCATCCGATCTGGGGCCGGAATGCTCACTGCCAAGCAGCGCGATCATCTTGCGGACAGTCTCCGTGTTGGTGCAATCCAGATCCGAGAAGACATTACTATGCCATTCTGAGGGCAGAAGTGGAGGAAGAATACGCACTTTCGGTTGAGTCATCTAAGAGATATGTAGTCTTGGCAGCACTCCGCCAGAGGCGCGATTCACAGGAAGCCAGCGGCGCCGGCAGTCACACGACATCTGATAATGCAAGCAGATGGGGCCTGCCAAGTTCAAGCACTAGATCGCATCAAGTCCCGCAGTCGCAGCAAGAGCGGCATCCGGCTGCATGCTTCTTAGTGAAGGCTGGGCGTTGCACATCCGCTCCAATCATCGCCAGCTATTCTCCTTTAAATTCAATTTCTATCTCGGCTTTCGAATTAACTATACGGGGATGGGAGTGTCGCGTCGATTGTCCGGGAATAGCGAGGATAGACGGAGACTTTCAAAAGAGGCCTCCCGCCGTCGGGAGCCGTTCAAACCCCGGGTGGTCCAGCTCCGCATCCAGGACCGCGGTGACAAATCGCGTCCGTGCCTCCTCTATCGACTGGCGACCGTCGAGCGCCGCCAGTATGGCGAGGTGAGCCTCGGCAAACGTTAAGTATTTGGTATTCGGCCACTCGCGCATCATGAAGCCATGTGCCTGCAATGGGCTATTGATCGAGCTATCACCGATCCGAACCGGTGTACTCCAGTGTTCTGTTAGCATATCGCTACTCCTTGACGTTGGGATCAATTGACCCGCCCTCATTCTCCCATGACGCGATTTCGCCTCGGGGGCTGCGTTTTCGCGCCTTTGGGGAGGGCGGGTAGTCTTCGGGCGAAATCATGCCGTCCAGAATGCGTTGAACGAGGACCACCTCTTCGGAGTGATCGGCTCCAATGCGCGCCTTCAGATCCAGTGTCGCATAGCGTCCCTTTTTCAGGACACGACGGAGAATTTCATTATCAACCGATGACGTTTTGGCAGAAAGTACTATGACCATAGCCAACCACTTCCCATGATGTAGAGGAGGATGCATATGCTCAGTCCGGCACACGCTTTCGGTGCCAAACCCTCATAGTACCAAGACGGTAGATGGTTGGCCTTGGAAGACATATCGTCCTCCTCCTTTTCTGAGGACAGGGAAAACCGTCGATAGCAATCCCCACCTCACGATGCCATCATAAGTTGATATAGGGCGGCAACAGCTCGTTTACAAGTCAGGCAACCAACAAGATCATTTTGTGGATCGCGCCAGATGAGCCAAAGAGCAACGCTTCCTCATGTAATCGCGATCATTCAATATCCGCCAAATGGCTTAGCTATATAAGCCCGCTGCGAGCAGGTGCCCCCTCCGATCGAACCCACTCAGTCGCGGGTACCGGTAACAGGACAGGTCGGACGCAGGTTTCGTCAATCGTCCACGACACCCGCGATTATCTGCTGCAGCTCGCCAGAGGAAAAGGGTTTGCCGATAACAGGATGGCCGCCAAACTCGTCAGGCAGCCCCTCCATCCCATATCCGGTGCTAAATATGAACGGTATTTGACGGTTGCGGAGGATCTCCGCAACGGAAAAACTAGGCTCGCCAGCGAGGTTGACATCCAACACCGCTAGATCGACTTCCGCCTTGGCGGCGATTGTTCGTGCATCGGCAAGCCGCGATACGGAAGCAATGACTTCGCAACCGAGATCCTGGAGCATGTCCTCTATCATAAGAGCCACAAGGCCCTCGTCCTCGACAATGAGAACCTTCAGACCGGAAATGTCCCTCATGCCTTCACCTGCCCAACCGGAATTGAGATGCGACAGGATACGCCGGCGGGCTCGAAGGCCAGATCCAGTTCCCCCCCGAGATCGCGTTCTATGCAACGTTCCATCAGCCGAGTGCCGAACCCGCGTCGGTTCGGGGGCCTGACCGGCGGTCCTCCGCGTTCCCGCCATTCGAAGATCAGCCTAGGTTTAGCCTCGGTCTCGTCCAGTAAGCGCCAGGCGACAGAAAGCGAGCCGGCCTCCGACGACAGCGCTCCATATTTGACGGCGTTCGTGGCAAGTTCGCTGAGGGCCATGGTTAAGCTCAGTGCGGCGCGCGGGTTGAGACCGACCAATGGACCGTCGATGCTGATCCGCTTGGCCGCTCCACCGGCGAGCGGCGTCAGCACCTCCCGCGCAAGCGCCTCCAGGGGGGCGTCATCCCAATGCCGCTTGGTCAAGAGATCGTGGGCACGCGCGAGCGCCAGCAGCCTGCCTTCGAAGCGCTGCTGGAAGTCGTCCAGATCACCGGCATGCCTTGCCGTTTGCCCAGCCAGCGACTGCACAGTCGCGAGCGTATTCTTGACGCGATGATTGAGCTCGTCGATGAGGGTTTTCTGTCTGCTCTCGGCCTGCTTGCGTTCGGTGATGTCGACGAGCATGTTTATGGCTCCGACAAGATTTCCGTCCGCGTCATGAAGCGGTGTGGGATAAGGAGTAACCGGGATGCGGCTGCCATCCGGCCGTTCGGCAATCGCTTCCGCTCCCCGAACCGGACGATCTTCCTTCAACGCTACAGCCATTGGACATTCATCGTGCGGCAGCGGCGTGCCGTCCGGATTGAAGAGACGCCAGGTAACGCACCACATGTCGCCCGCCTGCGGCGTTCGCCCTGACATTTCCACGGCTGCCTTGTTGTAGAATGTAATCCGCCCTGCCGCGTCGGTCGTATAGACCGCGGCCGGCAGCGCTTCGAGCAAATCGCGCATATGCTGTTCGCTTGCGCGGATCTGGTCCTCCATCTGCTTGGCGGCGGTGACATCCTGGATCACGCGCACGCCGTAACGGAAGCCGCCGGCCTCATTCCGTACCGAGGAGCTATGGATATCGAGATAGACCGTGGTTCCATCCGGCTTTGACGCTCGTTTGCGCAACGCGTAGCTATCGATCTCCCCGAGAATCTGGCGCGCGTAGAGCGCCGCGTCCTCCTCTCGATCACCATCCTGCGTGTAATCGAAGAAGGTCATGCTGAGCAGTTCTTCGCGGGAACGTCCGAGCATCTGGCACAGCGCGTCGTTGACCCGCAGCAGGTGCCCCGCGGAGTCCGCTTCCGCAATTCCGATGGTCGCAGCTTCATAGGTTGCCGCCAAGCGTTCTTCGCTGTCGCGACGTGCGCGCTCGGCTTCATAGAGATCGGTCACATCCGTCGTGAAGCAGCGGGTGTTGATGAACTCTCCATCCTCAAACCGACTATTTGACGTGATCAGCACATGCTTGATCGAGCCATCCTTGGCGCAAAGGCGCGCGGGATAGCGGTCCAGCTTCTCGCCGCATGCCAATTTGTGGAGAATATCGCCGATCACCGGCGCATCCGCGTGAAATTCCGCAATATGCCGCCCGACATACTCTTCGCCGGTATAACCGAGAAGAGCCAGCTCCGCCTTATTGGCGCGCTGGATGATGCCATCCCCACCGACGATGTGAAGACCTATCGCGCTGTTCTCGAAGAAATCCTCAAGATCGGCGTTCTTACGGCGGACCTCTTCCTCTATGGCCTTATGCACCGAGATGTCCTGGAAGCAGTTTATCGCCCCTTGAATCCTGCCTTCGTGGTCTTTCAGAGGGCGGATGTTCACCAGCGCGACGAAGCGCGAACCTTCCGGTCTTTCGATAACCACCTCCGCATTGCGAGTCTCCTTGCCGGTGAAAACAGCCGTCGCCATCGGGCAGACTTCGTGTGCCAATGGCGTGCCATCAGGCAGGAAAAGAGCGTGTGAGCCGCAGAAGCGCTCGCGCTTCTCTTCAAGCGCTGGCGTTCTTCCCCAGAGTGCGGCGGCTTCCCTGTTGTAACGGACGAGCCAGCCGTCGTGATCGCAGAGATAGACGGCGCCGGGGATAGCATCGAGCACGCTCGGCGCCGCCGCGACAAGCGCATCGTATTCGCTCAACTTCCGGGCGGGGAGCGGGAATTCCTCGATATTCGACATCGGCGGCGTTACTTTCTCTGATCGTCTCGTCGCAATCGAGGCGGTGCCCATCACAGGACGGAAGCGCCGATATAATGTACAAAAGCCCCGCCGCGTAGTTCTCAAGCCGAAATGCAACTCCCTCTAACGTATACCTCCGAGGTTTGTTTCATTTCGTGCTGAATTTCTAGGCGCTATGCGCTTCTGCTTGGAGTGGATGTGCTCTGTGCATGTTTTCGCAGAGAGCTCCTGTGTGCTGATGATACGAGTAGAAGTTCAATCAACAATGGCATCTACCTCGCGCTATTCGATCCCGCAAGGCGATTGGTGGCGCTGTGTCAGAGCTCATGTGACCAAAGGTTCGGTCGAAGTGGCTGCGACGTAGGAGAAGTAATAGTTCGTTGAACCCGATCGGCTCCCCATACCTGAGCGAACGTGAAGGCAAGCTGCCGCAACTCGTCGCTTTGGAGCCGCTACTGCCCGGGCTTGTTGTTTCGGGAACAGCCGTGAAGCAGGAAGGGATTCAGGCTATGAAAGCGCAAAAATCTCATCGTCGGGCCATGGCGAGGTATCGGCGGTATATAGACGGGTTGTTCAAGGCAACCCCGTCAAGCTGCCTGTAAAGCCTTCTGGACGGCCTATCGGCGCACGGTCGATAGCCAGAAGAAGGCTCCCCGAGTCGGCCCCTATCAAACAGAAAACGTTATGATTTCAAAAGCTTCCCTTAAATTCACCGTCATCCATGCTTCATGATTGAGCACGATCAACGTGACCAAACGTGATGCACGATCACCCGAGGCGCATATTTCCTCCGCCGCGACGGGCCGCGGTTCAAACAAACACTGTGGCCATAGAGCACGACACAGGATCGGCCTTGATAGAATCAGGAAGATGCCCTAAGGATTTAGCTGCTTTGGGAGGAGCCTTTACCCTTCCGTGCGTAGCACGCGATTCTTCATCTCATAACCGCCGCCTTCCTGGATAATTTTATCCAGATCAGTGATTTTGGAATAAAACCGTGAGCAGCGATGCGACAGTTCGCGCCGCGAAGCCATCGACTTCGCTTGCGCTTGTGAATGCAGCAGGCTGGGGCAAGGGCCTTTCGATCCTGACCCGCATTACCGTGATGGCCTTCCGCCATCCCTGGCAATCGGGCTTTGCTATCGGCGCGACCCTCGTCGCATCCACCTTCCAGCTGATGATCCCGCAGCTTCTCGGCCAGGCTGTCGATCACACGCAGGTGGTTTTGACTGGCGGCGGCGCGGGTCAGGCCGCACAGGACGCGCTGCTGACAACGGCCCTTCTTCTGCTCGGCGCAAGCGTGCTGCGCGGCATCTTCACGCTGATCCAGAACTATTACAGCGAGGCTGTCGGCCACCACATGGGCTATCGTCTGAGGCTGGCCTGTTACGAGAAGATCCAGCGCCTCTCCTTCAGTTTCCACGACAGCATGCATTCGGGCGATCTGATCACGATCGGGCTTCTCGATCTTGAAGGCGTGCGCATGTATTTCTCGACCGCCCTGGTGCGCATGGTCCTGCTCACCATGCTGATCGGTATCGGCGCCTATCTCCTCCTTTCGACCGATCTCGTGCTCGGCCTTCTGGCGCTGAGCTTCGTGCCTTTCGTCGGCTGGCGCTCCTCGGTCACCCAGCTTCGCCTGCGCGCGACCTGGCTCGACCTGCAGGAGCGGCTTTCGGTTCTGACCCGGGTCATGGAAGAAAATCTCGGCGGCATCCGGGTCGTGCGCGCCTTTGCCGCCCAGAAACACGAGCTGGACAAGTTCGACGCCGCCTCGAAGAGCGCACTGTCGCTCGCGCATCAGCGCGTCGGCATTCGCGTCGCCAATACCAGCGCCATGACCTTCTCCTTCTTCGTGGCCATGGGTCTCGTTCTCTGGTTCGGCGGCGGCAAGGTCATGGCCGGCGAGATGACGGTGGGCACGCTCACCTCCTTCCTCACCTTCATGACTATCCTGCAGATGCCGGTGCGCCAACTCGGGCTGATGGTGAACGCGTTTGCCCGCGCCTCGACCTGCGGTGCCCGCCTTTTCGAGCTCCTCGACCTCGATATCGCCATCAAGGACGAGAAGGATGCCAAGGATTTGAAGGTCAGCGACGGCACGCTACGCTTCGAACACGTGAATTTCGCCTATCCGAGTGCCGAAACGCACCAGGTGCTGACGGACGTCACCTTCGAAGCCAAGCGCGGCGAGACGATCGGTATCGTCGGTCCGCCCGGCAGCGGCAAGTCCACGCTCGCCCACCTGATCCCCCGCTTCTACGACGTCACCGGCGGCAAGATCACCATAGACGGGCAGGACATACGCCACGCCACGCTGCAGTCGCTGCGCCGCTCGGTCGCTGTCGTTCAGCAGGATTCCTTCCTGTTCACGACGACGATCGAGAACAACATCGCCTATGGCGACCCCTGGGCCAAGGAAGCCCGCATCGAACGCGCCAGCGAAAGCGCTCAGCTCCATAATTACGTGCTCGGCCTGCCGACCGGGTACGGTACGGTGGTCGGCGAGCGCGGCGTCTCGCTTTCCGGCGGCCAGCGCCAGCGGCTTTCGATTGCTCGCGCGCTGATGCTCAGGCCCGCCGTGATGGTCTTCGACGACTCGACCGCCGCGATCGACGCGGGCACTGAACAGCGCATCCGCAGCGCCATGCGCAGATATGCCGCCGATCGCGTGACGATCATCGTCGCCCACCGCCTGAGCTCGCTCATGCACGCGGACAGGATCCTCTTCATGGAAAACGGTCGGATCGTCGAAAGCGGGACGCATGACGAATTGCTGGCGCTCGGCGGCCGTTACAAGGCGCTTTACGATCTGCAGGTCCGCCCCGGCGAAGAAGCGCTGACGGCCTGAGGGAGGGATTACAAATGGCCGAGGAACTGGAAACCGAGCGTGCCGACGTTCGCGAAGACGGCAGGCGCCCTCCCCGCGCGGTCGTCGGTTCGCACCGCATCGAAGAGGAAATCTTTGGCAAGGTTTTCGACGGCAATATCATCAAGCGCATCTGGGCCTTCGTGCGCCCCTATCGGGTGAAGATCTACTGGGCCGTTGTCGCGGTGCTGACCTTTACCGCGATGCAGCTCCTGGTTCCGCTGATCATCCGCTACGCCATCGATCACGGTATGCAGCCGGGCAGCGTCGATCACGGCGTGCTCACCTGGTCGATCATCGCCTTTCTGGCTGCGATCCTCATCAACTTCGGCGCGAGCTATGTGCAGGAAACTCTCGTCGGCAACGTCGCCGAGGACGTTCTCTTCGACATCCGCAAGGCAATGTTCGCGCATCTGCAGCGCGTCTCGCTGTCCTGGATGGACAAGACAGAAGTCGGCCGCCTGATGTCGCGCCTGCAGGGCGACGTGAACTCAATGCAGGAATTCCTTGAGACCTCGGTGCTTTCGGTCGGCGATATCGCTCTGCTCTTCGGTATCGTTTTCGTCATGCTGTATCTCGACTTGAAGCTCGGCCTGCTGACGCTCTCGGCGCTTCCCGTGCTCTTCGTCGTCCGCATCTTCTGGCTGCCGCGCGCCCGAAAGTCCTTCATGGCGGCGCATGAGACAAATTCCGTGGCGAACGGCGCACTCGCCGAGGCGATCCATGGCGTTCGCGCCGTGCAGAGCATGGATCGCGAGCGCGTCAACTTCACGCTCTACGACGACAAGGCACGCGCCAACCTGAAGACCCACCTCACCGCTGCGAAGTATGCGCAGGTCATGGTGCCGATCGTGGATTCGCTGACGGGCCTCGCCATGGCGCTCGTGATCGTGGTCGGCGGAGCGCGCGTACTGGACCAGGAGCTCGATGTCGGTGTCATGATCGCCTTCCTCTTCTATATCCAGCGCTTCTTCGATCCGATCCGCTCGCTCACGCTGCAATATTCGGTCATGCAGCGCGCGATGGCTTCCGGCCAGCGATTGACGGATGTGCTGGACGTGCCGGTCGACATCAAGGATGCGCCGGACGCCAAGGTGCTTTCATCCGACATGGATGGTTCGGTGGAATTCCGCGATGTCGTCTTCGGTTACAATCCGAAGCATCCGGTTCTCAAACACGTGAGCTTCAAGGTGAACCCCGGCGAGACGGTCGCGCTCGTCGGTCCGACGGGTTCCGGCAAGTCGAGCTGCATGTCGCTGATCCATCGTTTCTACGAGGTTCAGGGTGGCCAGGTTCTGGTCGGTGGTCACGACGTGCGCGACCTCACACAGGATTCGCTCGGCCGCCAGATCGCCATGGTGCTGCAGGAGCCCTTCCTCTTCACCGGAACGGTGTTCGAGAACATCCGGTATCACAAGACCGACGCGACCCGCGAACAGGTAATCGAGGCAGCCAAGGCCGTCGGCGCCCATGATTTCATCATGCGCCTGCCCGACGGTTACGAGAGCATCCTCGGCCAGCGCGGCGGCAATCTTTCGCTAGGTCAGCGGCAGCTCATCAGCTTCGCCCGCGCTCTTGTGGCGGACGCGAAAATCCTCGTGCTCGACGAGGCGACCGCCAATATCGACAGCTATACGGAAATGCTGATCCAGAAGGCATTGGTGAAACTGCTCGAAGGCCGCACCGGCCTGGTCATTGCCCACCGCCTTGCGACGATCCGCGAGGCGGACCGCATCATCGTTCTGCAGAATGGCGAACTGGTCGAAAGCGGCAACCACCATGAACTGATGGAGAACGGCAAGCTCTATTCCAGGCTCTACAATCTCAACTATGCCTCCTTTGACGACATACCGGATGACATTGTCTCCGAGAAAGAAGCTGAAATTTCGACAACGTAGAAATAGCTAAGCCGTTGCGTCGATGAAACTCTCTCTCGACCGCCGGCTTCCAAGCCCCCACCTTAGGCGAATACGCTAGCGACGATCGTGTGAGAATGAGGCGAAATGCAATCCTACTGGAAGCACATCCGCAGCCTGTGGCTCTACATTGTGCCGCCCGAACGCCGACGATCAGTTCGAGCCATCGCTCAAAAGATGATCGAGGCCTCTCTGGCCACGTCTTCATGGATCTTGCGCGTGGCAGAAGGCAACATGCCGCCATTACCAATTCAAGAAGACAACTATTCGTCTGATACATCCTGGAGGAGTCCGTCATAGACCTCCAACAGCGCATTGGTGATCGCCTGCCCAAGCGCATTGCCCGCAAGGCGAACCTCGTCTTCCGTGCCGTCACGGGCTGTCCTGGCGAGTTCGAAACCTTGCTCACTGACGATCTGCTTGGCGACTTCAATTGCCCAAAGGCCGAAGTCACCCCGGTTCTTGATCATGATTACGTCTTCCATTGTCACTCCGACCGGTTGCCACAACGCTGTCTATACTGGCGGACGGATCAATGCCAGGTCCGCGCTAGAGATGCATGTTGCGGCCTTGTGGCGCACAGGAAAGGTTTCCGAGAGGCCTGGAGGGGGCGGTCGCAACGATGGCTGACCCGCTGAAGGCTCGTCCGCCCCAACACGGCGCTCACTCTCCGCCCTTGCCGCATCATCGGCCGGGAAGAAAGGCCATTGCATCTTCAGGCGCGAGCTGTCCCCGTAGGGTGGCCGTCAGCCGGTCAGGACCAAGCTGGCGCAAATCCTCGTTGAAGTCGCCCAGTTCGGGGAGAAGAACAAATGGGAGTATCCCGAGGGCCTGCGCCCGGCCGCTCAACCGCTCGATGGCCCGCCGACCGGCTGCATCCGCATCAGCGGCGATATATAGACGCAGGCACTCGCCTGGCAACTGGAAGGCCGCCAAGTGATTGGCGCTGAGCCCTGCCACCATCGCCATGACGGGCATAACTTGCGATAGCGACAATATGGTTTCGAGCCCCTCGCCCGCCGCGATAACTCTCACGGGAGAAGCAACCGGGAAATGGAAGCGCACACCATTGCCGAGCAGGCTGCCGAGTGCGCGACGCGGGTTTTCGACCTTCGCCTTGCCGTCGCCGTTGGGATCAAGCCAGGTGCGATGCACGCCCGTAATTGCACCTGTCTGGTCAGTGACGGCCGCAATCAGCGCCGGATAACTGGTTGTCCGCCCGGTTGTCAAATCGCGGTAAAAACAGGACGGATGAAAGCGCAACGCCGGATGGATTGAAGCCCGCAGGATGCTCCGTTGACGCAGGTAGTCATCGGCAAGCGTGCCTCCAAGGGCCTGCGTTGTCCGGAACAGACGCTGTGCCCGCTCCATTGCTGATCGGCGGACTGACGCAAAACCGCCCGCCTCCTCTCCGTGAGACAGCTCGGGTCGGAGTTGCGGCAAGCTCAGGAAATATCGCGCCTCCTCAGCCACGCCACGGAAGTCGGGGAGACCGCGGGCTTCCCGGATAAGGTCGAGCAGGTCACCGAACTGGCCTGTCGCCGCATCCACCCATTTGCCGGCACTCGGGCCGGTCAGGCGGACATAGAGCGATCCGCCTTTGCTGTTGGCGACATCTCCGACAATCCAGTAATTGCCGGCGCGATGGCCGGAC
Source organism: Rhizobium sp. LC145 (assembly GCF_001005825.1). Classification (GTDB taxonomy): domain Bacteria; phylum Pseudomonadota; class Alphaproteobacteria; order Rhizobiales; family Rhizobiaceae; genus Neorhizobium. The sequence goes on along the minus strand of NZ_LBHV01000002.1, from coordinate 10,515 downwards.
GAGAGATAATAGCGGCAGACCGCTTCGGCATTTTGCGCGAGACGGTTTGCCAGTTCTGAAGCAGATAACATAGGTAAGCCTCCTTCACTGAGATCAGGCGGTCGCGGCGAGCGGCGCATCGTCTGTCGAAGGAGCATCGGGCTGCAGGCTGTGTAGGTAAGCGGCGGCGCGTTCAGCATGCGCGGCGGCCTGGAAAACTGCGCGCTTGTCGTTTTTCAGAACCTTCAGCCAGCTGCCGATATAGGCTGCGTGATCTTCTCTGGGTTCACTCTCGATGCCGAGATCCGCGCAGATCAAGGCTGCAGAAACCTCAGCCACAACCTCTTCCATCGCGTATCCATCATCGCCCCATGTCTTACGGCCGAAATCGCGGTTGAGACGAGTGGGGTGGCGCGTCCAGTGCGCAGTTTCGTGGGCAAGGACTGACACGTAGGCGTCGGGAGATTCGAAAGCCTCGAAAGGAGGCATGCCGATGAAGTCCTCGAGGGGACTGTAGAATGCCTTGTTGCCGCCGAAGTGGATCTTGGCGCCGGTATGGGCGAAGAAGGCGTCGGCATGGGCAAAGCGCTTCATGGGCGAGCGCGGTTCGGCCGGAGTGGGGGTGAACCGCGCCGGGAGATTGTCGATCTGGTCGCAGTTGAAGACAGGGTAGCCTTTCAGGAAGGGGATGCGCTGCTCAATTTCCTCGCCGTTTTCGGCTTCTTCGGTCGTCTCGATTGCGCCGGCATAGACAACGAGGGCGGAGATTTCGCCCTTTCTGACCTGCCCACCAAGTTCCTGGGCTTGGCGATAGGTCATCCAGTAGGGGGAAACGTAGCCGTTGGCGGTCGTTTCCATCCACAAAAGCATGGTGTTGATGCCGCGATAAGGCACGCCATTATGGCGCAGCGGCCGTGTCGGCGTGCCATTCGCCCCCCATGGTTGATGCCAGGGCCGGACGCCGGTTTCGAGCTGATCTACGATCTTGCCGGTAATGCGCTGATAGATATCCTTGTCCGGACGCCGGCGGCGGGGGAAAGGCTTACGGGACTTACTGTTCATGATGCTTTCTCCGGTCAACGGACCGGGGAAAGCCTCTCTCTCCCGCTCAGGCCCGTTCGATCGGACCCCTCACCTCTCTTACTCTTTGGTGTCTCCGGCCCCTTAAACCGTTACAGAACCCCTCTCCTTCCTCTCCCTTCCTCTCTCCCTGGCATGCTCCTGCACCACGTGCTGATCGTCGTGGAAGACAGGGATCTTCATGCGAGAGCGGAGTTCCGCCTCGATCAGGAAGCATTCGGGAGCCTTGATGTCCTCAAGATTGATGCCGCCGAACGTCGGCTCGAGCAGAGCCACGGCGTCGCAGAACCTGGAGACGTCCGTGGTGTCGACCTCGATATCGAACGGGTCGATGCCAGCGAACTTCTTGAACAGGACCGCCTTGCCCTCCATGACCGGCTTCGAGGCGAGTGGTCCGATGTTTCCGAGGCCGAGGACCGCAGTCCCGTTTGTGATGACCCCGACGAGATTGCCTCGGGCCGTGTATTGGCTTGCAGCCCTGGGATCCGCCACGATCGCCTCGCAGGGAGCGGCGACGCCGGGCGAGTACGCCAGCGCCAGATCGCGCTGCGTCTCCATCCGCTTGATCGTCTGGATGCCGAGCTTTCCGGGCTGAGAATATAGATGGTAGTCGAGCGCGGCTTGCCGAAAATCGTCGATCATGGGAGCTGTCCTGAGAGGGCGTGGGCGAGACATTCGCCCACTCCGGGTCTTGTTATTCGGCCAGTTCGCGCATGACCATGATCAGGTCGGACTTGCCCTCGAATCCGATGCCGGGAAGCTCCGGCATCACAATGTGGCCGTCCTCGACCTTCACACCGTCCGGGAAGCCACCATAGGGCTGGAACAGGTCCGGATAGCTCTCGTTGCCGCCCAAGCCCAGGCCTGCCGCGATATTGAGCGACATCTGGTGTCCCCCGTGCGGAATGCAGCGCGACGACGACCAGCCGAACTGGCGCAGGACGTCCAGCGTGCGCAGGTATTCCACCAGACCGTAGGAAAGGGCGCAGTCGAACTGCAGGTAGTCCCGGTCCGGCCGCATCCCGGCATAACGGAGCAGGTTGCGGGCGTCCTGATGCGAGAACAGGTTTTCTCCGGTCGCCATCGGCGCATCGTAGAATTCCGAGATTGCGGCCTGGAGGGCGTAGTCCAGCGGATCGCCGATTTCCTCGTACCAGAACAGCGGGTAGTCGCGGAGCATCTTGGCGTAGGCGATACCCGTCTCGAGGTCGAAGCGGCCGTTCGCATCGACGGCAAGACGCGCCTCGGAACCAATCTCTTCGAGAACGGACTCGATACGGCCACGGTCTTCGTCGATCGAGGCGCCGCCGATCTTCATCTTGACGACATTGTACCCGCGGTCGAGGTATCCGCGCATCTCCTTGCGTAGAGCACTGTTGTCCTTGCCGGGATAGTAGTAGCCGCCCGCAGCATAGACGAAGACCCTCGGATTGGCCTCACGGCCCTTCATCTTGGCAAGGAGCCGGAAGAGCGGCTTGCCTTCGATTTTGGCGACAGCGTCCCAGACGGCCATGTCGATGGTGCCGACGGCGACCGAGCGCTCGCCGTGACCGCCGGGCTTCTCGTTCTGCATCATCGTCGTCCAGATCTTGTGCGGGTCGAGATTCGTGCCTGCGTCGTTCATCAGGCTTTCCGCCGGCGCTTCAAGTATCCGATCCCGGAAGCGCTCGCGGATGAGGCCGCCCTGGCCGTAGCGACCGTTCGAATTGAAGCCGTAGCCTACCACTCGCCGGCCGTCCTTCACGACATCGGTCACGACGGCGACCAGGCTCGCGGTCATCTTCGAGAAGTCGATATAGGCGTTGCGGATAGGCGAAGCGATCGGCTTTGTCACTTCGCAGATGTCGATGATGCGCATTAGATGAACTCCATTTAGTTGTAAGATGTTAGTGTCAGTGTTGAATTGTGACGGGAGCGGCAGTGATCTGTTTGGGAATCTCTCCGTGCTGCTCGGCAATCACCGCTTCGACCGTCCGTCGATCGAGAGCGCCTCCCCACTTGGCGATGGCGATCGTCGCGACACCATTCCCGATGAGGTTTACAACCGCCCGCGCCTCGTTCATGAAGCGGTCGACGCCGAGTAGAAGCACCAGGCCCGCCATCGGGATTTCATGGAAGCTGGACAGCGTCGCGGCGAGCGTCACGAAGCCGGCGCCTGCTACACCTGCCGATCCCTTCGACGTCAGCAACAAGACGCCGAGGATGACGAGCTGCCCTTCAATCCCAAGCGGCGTGTTTGTCGCCTGAGCGACGAACACGGCCGCCATCGTAAGATAAATGCAGGTTCCGTCCGCGTTGAACGTGTAACCGGTAGGGAGGACTAGGCCGACGACGGACTTTTTGCATCCGAGCCTTTCGAGCTTTTCCATCATCCGCGGAAGCACCGCCTCCGAAGAACATGTCGCAAGGACGATCAAGAGCTCGTCCTTGAAGTGCCGGAAGAAGTGCATCAGGGGGAAACCAGACCATCTGGCCACGGCTCCGAGCACGAACACCACGAAGAAGGCCGAGGTGAGATAGACGGCCAGCATGAGGTGACCCGAGGACCAGAGGGTGCCGATCCCGTGCTTGCCGATAGTATAGGCCACTCCGGCTCCCGCGCCGATGGGAGCGAGCCGCATGACCATCGAGACGATCCGAAACAGGCACTGGAGGAACGCGTCGAGGAAGTCCATTACCGGCTTGCCCCGTTCGCCGATCTGGACAAGCGCGACTCCAACGAGAACTGCCAGGAGGATGACCTGGAGCATCGCTCCCTTGGCGAAGGCATCGACCATCGTCGTCGGGATGATGTTCATCATGAAGTCGACGAAGCCCCCTTGCTGCTGAGCCGTTTGCTGATACTGGTTGATCGAGCCGGCATTCAAGGTACTAACGTCGATGTTCATACCGACGCCGGGATTCATGATGTTGACCACGATCAGTCCAAGAACGAGGACGATCGTGGAGACGACCTCGAAGTAGATGAGCGCGCGAGCGCCGATTTTTCCAACCTCCTTGATGTCGCCCATCTTCGCGATACCGAGGACGACGGTTGCGAAGATTACCGGTGCGAGAAGCATCTTGATGAGCTTGATGAAGCCATCTGCCAAAGGCTGCAGCTTCGTGGCGAACTCGGACACCAGTAGTCCCGCCAGAATCCCCAGGGCTATGCCGATTAGAACTTGTACGTATAGTTGACCTAGCACGCGTCGTGCCATGGTGCTCCTCCTATTCCTCCTGCCGCACTTCATTTGCGGCCGGATTTCCAATAGGGAGTGGTAAAGAACCGACGGGCCTCGATCTAATGCCAATGGTCATTTTATTGATGCCGATTTGGCATCATATTGACTGCCGACATCTGCTTGGACAGGGACTGGAATCGTCCGAGTTTCATGCGACAGCCGACTCGCACCGGCCCTAATGGATAACTGCAAAGGCGACGCGCTTGTTCGCTTTTGGCATGGAAGCGCGCCGCCTTCCTACGTCGTTTTCGAAATCAGACGAGGAAGTCCGCCACGGCCTTGCCGGATGTCGCGGTGTCGGCTGTTCCACCGAGATCGCGCGTCCGAAGCCGTGCATCCGCAAGGGATCCTTCGATCCCTGCCATGACGGCGTCGGCGGCTTCCTGCTCGCCAAGGTGCTCGAGCATCATGGCTGCGGACCAGATCTGGCCGATCGGGTTGGCGACCCCCTGCCCGGCTATGTCAGGTGCCGAACCGTGCACTGGTTCGAATAGCGAAGGGAATTCTCTCTCGGGATTGATGTTGCCGGAAGGTGCAATTCCGATCGTACCCGTGCAGGCAGGCCCCAGGTCGGAAAGGATGTCCCCAAAGAGGTTGGAAGCGACCACCACGTCGAACTTGTCGGGATTCAGAACGAAATGGGCGCAAAGGATGTCAATGTGGTACTTGTCCCACGAGACGTCCGAGTAAGATCTCGCCATCTCTTCGACGCGTTCGTCCCAATACGGCATCGTGATCGAGATCCCATTGGACTTGGTCGCCGACGTCAGTTTCTTTCTCGGACGGCTCTGAGCAAGTTCGAAAGCGAACTTAAGGATCCGATCGACGCCTATCCGCGTCATCACCGTCTCCTGGACGACGGTCTCGCGATCCGTGCCGGGGAATATTTTGCCGCCGATCGAGGAGTATTCTCCCTCCGTATTCTCACGGACCACGTAGAAGTCGATGTCCCCTGGTCCACGGCCCGCCAGCGGCGAGGAGACACCCGGCATGAGCCGGCATGGCCTGAGACTGACATATTGGTCGAACTCCCGACGGAATTGGATCAGAGATCCCCATAACGAAACGTGATCGGGGACAATTTCCGGCCAGCCCACTGCACCGAAGAAGATCGCGTCGTGACCGCCGATCTGGGCCTTCCAGTCCTCGGGCATCATTCGGCCATGCTTTGCGTAGTAGTCGCATGAGGCGAAATCGAAGGAGTCGATCTGCAACTCGAACCCGAACTTCTTTGAGGCGGCCTCCAAAACCCGCAAGCCCTCAGGTACGACCTCCTTGCCGATACCATCGCCGGCGATGGAGGCAATCCTGTAGATTCGGTTCGTTTTCTGTCCACTCATGTTTATCTCCAGTGTCAGTCTTCTTCAACGAAGACTTCCTTGCGGCGTTTTGCGATGTCGGGAATGAAGGCGATTGCGAGCACGGCCATGGCGACCACAAGAAGGGTGGCGCTGATCGGTCTGTTCACGAAGACCATCGGATCGCCGTGGGAGATCGTCATCGCCCGACGGAGATGTTCTTCCAGCAGCGGACCGAGAACGAAACCCAGCAGCATGGGGGCAGGCTCGAACTCCAGCTTGGCAAGAACGTAGCCAAAGACACCGAAGGCGGCCATGACGTACAGATCGAACGTATTCGAGTTGACGCTGTAGACCCCGATGGATGCGAACGCGAGGATGGCCGGAAACAACACGGCATAGGGAACTGTCAGCAGCCTCACCCAAAGTCCAATGAGCGGCAGGTTCAAGACCACGAGAAGGAAGTTCCCGATCCACATCGAAGCAATGAGCCCCCAGAACAAAACGGGCTGTGACGTCGCAACCTGTGGCCCTGGAACGATCCCCTGGATAATCATCGCGCCGATCATCAGAGCCATGACCGGATTTGCGGGTACGCCGAGGGTCAGCATGGGAATGAATGACGTCTGGGCGCCTGCGTTGTTAGCCGCCTCAGGACCGGCCACGCCTTCGATGGCCCCTTTCCCGAAGCGTTCGGGTGTCTTCGATATCTTCTTTTCCAGGGCGTACGATGCGAAGGACGCCAGAATTGCGCCGCCGCCCGGAAGGACTCCGAGTGCTGAGCCCAGCGCGGTCCCGCGACATGCGGGAGCAAATATGGTCTTGAGATCCTCCCTACTCGGCCAAAGACCCGCAACTCGCTTGACGACTGCGATGCGCTGAACCGTGACCTCGAGGTTCCGGAGGATTTCAGCAATGCCGAAGATGCCGACTGCCACGGCGACGAAGTTGAGCCCGTCGGCAAGCTCCGCTCGACCGAGGGTGAAACGCATCGCTCCCGTGTTGATGTCGGTACCCACCAGACCGAAGATCAAGCCCATCGACACCATAGCGATAGTCTTGAGGACGGACCCGCTGGCGAGGACGACGGAGGCTGCCAGACCTAGGACCATCAGGGCGAAGTACTCTGGAGAGCCGAACTGCAAGGCGATCTTCGTCAGCGGCGGAGCGAGCGCCGCGACAAAGACAGTCGCGATGGTGCCAGCAAAAAAAGAACTCAGCGCTGCCGCCGCGAGAGCTGGCCCTGCCCTTCCCTGTCTGGCCATCTGATATCCGTCGAGCGCCGTTACCGCCGATGATGACTCCCCAGGCAGGTTGATCAGGATTGCCGTGGTCGATCCTCCGTACTGCGCACCGTAGTAGATCCCCGCCAGCATGATGAGCGACGTCTCCGGCGACAACGAGAGCGTGATCGGCAAGAGCATCGCGATAGTCGCCGTCGGACCAATGCCGGGAAGTACGCCGACGAGGGTTCCGAGAAGCGTGCCCACGAAGCAGAAGAGAATATTGTACGGCGTGAGGGCTGCGCTCAGACCAAGCGCCAGGTTGCTGATGAAGTCCATTTCGTCAAACTCCAATCCACGGCCCGAACAGCCGGACGGGAAGGCCGAGTCCGTAGTAGAAGACGGCAAGACAGAAGGCCGTGATGGCCAACGCGATGACGGCTGCAATGTGTGGCCTTTGACCCTTTGCGGCCATCGCGGCGGAGATTGCTGTCAGCAATACTGCGGGAACGAAACCCAGCCCACGTATCGTCATACCGAACAGGATCGGCGCAGCAATGATTGCGACTATCGAACGAACGGGGGCATACTGCGGATGAAACGGGACGCTGACCGTTACGGCCTTCAATCCCACTGCCAGACCGATGCCAGTGATCAGAATCGACAGCACAAGCGGGAAATAGCCAGGGCCCATTCTCAGCGCGCTGCCGACGTCCATCCCGAAGAAGGACGTCAGGCCGAAGCTCAACCCGGTCACCAGCAAGACGAGCGATGCCGCGAGGTTTTTTATATCCATTGGAACACCCGGTGTCGGCCCAGGATACCCTGAGCTGCCCCTCCGATCTTAGTCGGCGAACTCGCCGGCGGCCTTGATGATCGGATCCCAGCGCTTGATTTCGCTGTCCAGCTTCGTGTGGAGGGCGTCCGGCGTTGCTTGTTCCTTCGTTGCCGGGATCGTCGCGATCTGGGCGAAGCGTTGCTTGAGGGTCGCGTCGTCCATCGCGGCTTGCAAAGCCGATGACAGCTTCTCTACGACCTCCTTGGGAGTGCCCTTGGGAGCGTAGACGCCGTGCCAGACGCCCAGCTTGAACGTCGGCAAGCCCGCTTCCGTGGTTGTCCTCACATCCGGAAGCGTTTCGGCCCTCTCCTCGCTTGTGATTGCGTAAGCCTTGACCTGGTTCTGCGTAATGGGACCAACCGTATTCGTCGCCTGGTCGCAAGTCATGTCGATCTGTTTGCCGATAAGGTCCGTCATGATGGGGCCATTGCCCTTGTATGGGACGGTGGTCATCCGGGTGCCGATCGTCGACATGAAGAGCGTACCGCATAGATGCGACGCCGCCCCAAGTCCGGCATGAGCGTAAGTGACGTTGGTGCCCTTCTCCTTGATGAAGGCGAGAAGGTCTTCGAAGGTCTCCGGCCCGAGGTCGGAACGCGAGATGACCGTCATCGGCGCGTCGCTTACCAACCCGATCGGCTCGAAAGCTTCCAGAGGCTTGTAAGGAAGCTGGCGATAGAGGGCGGGCGCCGTCGCCATGCCGATGTGGTGAACCAGGATGGTGTAGCCGTCCGGATCCGCGTCGGCGACGCGGCGAGCACCGATGGTGCCACCAGCGCCCGCCACGTTCTCAACCACGATCTGCTGGCCGAGCGACTTCGACATTGCGTCTGCGGTGAGCCGTGCGATCGTGTCGGTAGGCCCCCCTGCCGCATATGGGACGACCATGAAGATGCTGCGATCCGGATAGTCGGCAGCGAAAACCGGGGTGACGGAAAGCGCCAGCGCAGCTATAGTGAGTGTGGGCTTCATTTTCTTCCTCCTCCTTCTGCCGTTGACATCAACAACGGCGCTCCTCGGCGAACCTTTGCCGACTACCGGTTGACGGTCCAATGCCGATCCGGCTTCATTTGATGCCGATCATGAGGAGATGAGATGGATACCGCCTGGCTTTCCGACCTGCGTGCACTTGCTGAGACACTGAACTTCTCCAGAGCCGCAGAGCTCCGAAACATCACACAACCTGCGTTCGGCCGAAGGATCCGCGCCCTCGAAGACTGGAGTGGGACGCCGTTGGTCGACCGCTCCACGCACCGCCTGAAGATCACTCCCGCCGGAGAAATCATGCTTTCGGCAGCCGCCGATGTCATACAACGTCTTGAACGGGCGAAACACGAACTCGACCAGGCACGAGCCGCCAGCGCGACGCTGACCTTCGCCGCTACACACGCTCTTTCCTTTACGTTCTTTCCAGGCTGGGTTCAGGGCCTGGGCTCTTCCACTACGACGGTGCCCATACGCCTCCTATCCGACAACATGAACGAATGCGAAAAGATGATGGCTGACGGACGCGCTCAGTTTCTCCTCTGTCATCACCATCCGGACAGCGAGATCCGGCTGCACGACACCGATTTCAAGCATGTTGAATTGGCGAGAGACCTTCTGATACCCGTTGCGATGCGCTCCGAAAGCGGGGAGCCGACCTACAAGCTTCCTGGAACGCTCGAAGACCCCGTCCCGCATATTGCATTCGACGAGAAGTCTGGCATGGGTCGGATACTGGCAGCTACCATCCCAACTCGATCAGGTCACCTGAAGCTCGCTCGGGTGTTTACCTCCCACCTTGCCATGGTTTTGAAGGCACTTGCGATCGAAGGTAAGGGTGTCGCCTGGATTCCGCAGAGCCTGGCGGCCGCGGAACTGGGTAGCGGCGGCAAGCTCGCCATTGCCGGCGATGAAGAATGGACCGTTGCTGTCCAGATCGTCCTTATCCGTCCCCGAACGAGGATGACGGAGCTCGCGGAGCAGTTCTGGTCAACGGTGATGACTGCGCGCAAGTAACGCAGGAATCAATAGCGAGGAGATCTAAGCTCCTAGCAGCCTCCGAGCTCGAAGGTGTGCTAGTGGAAGTTCCGCGTCTTTACCTTCGTGGGATCGATGTGAAGGTCTGGGTGTTGGCTTCCGCGTGGAACTGAGCCGGTTTTGGAGTGAACCCCTCGGGCTGGACCATCGAAACGCTTCAAACTAAGCTGCTTAGCTCGGCTTTTGTCTACGACAGCTTGACGTGGATGCACCGCTCGCCCGCTTCGGCCGGCTTTGGAGCGGCAGATCGGTTTCATCGAGCAGCGGCTTGGAGGCTGGTTTTTGAGGAGCTGTCTGGAACTATGCTGGGGAAGCCTTGTTTGTGGGTGGCCATCGCCCCAGCGGCGTATCCGGTACGTCCCCGCGTCGAAGCGACAGTTGAGGCCGGGCCTGCGGAACCAGACAGCCATCTTGGCTTCGGGGCGCTCGATTAAGAGGACCTTCCGATGAAAGCACTCACCTGGCACGGCAAGCACGACATCCGTTGCGAGAGCGTTCCGGATCCGAAGATCCAGGATGGCAGGGATGCCATTATCAAGGTGACCGCCTGTGCCATCTGCGGTTCCGACCTGCATCTCTACGACGGCGTGATGCCCGACATGCATAGCGGCGACATCATGGGCCATGAGACCATGGGAGAGGTCGTCGAAGTCGGCACGCACAATGCGAAGCTGAAGGTGGGCGACCGGGTGGTGGTGCCGTTCACCATTTCCTGCGGCGAATGCTTCTTCTGCCGGCGCGGATTCTATTCGGGTTGCGAGCGTTCCAATCCAGACCGCAGTAAGGTCACCAAGCTTTGGGGCAATTCGCCCGCCGGCCTGTTCGGATATTCGCATCTGCTTGGCGGCTAC
>NZ_LBHV01000019.1 GCF_001005825.1 Rhizobium sp. LC145 | reverse complement strand
CATGGCCCTGGGCCATGAGCTGGATCGCGTTGATGCCCTTGTACCGCTTGCCGGTGGTCGGGTTGAGTGGGATGAAGGAACCGGGCATGCCCGGTTCCCACGGTTTTTGCCACGGCGCAGTGCCGGCTTTCAGTTGCTCAATGAGGCGTTCGGCAACCTGCTCGTGGAAGGGCTTTTTGACCTCTGCCATAGCCAATTACCTCGCGTCATCGGTGGCCGCGGTCGTCGTGTCCTCGGGCACGGTCGCGTCCACCAGGTCAATGTCGCTCTCGGCGGCGTCCTGCTCGCTCAAGGCGTCCTCGGGGAAGGCTCCGGCCTTCTCCGCTTCGTCCGGGTCGAACTCGACCTGGAAGCCGGGCGTCATCGCGTCGGCGAGCTTTTCACGCAGGGCGGCGTTGGCGTTCGCGGTATCGTCGAACGGCGCAAAGTCGTCCTGCTGCACGGTCTTGGGATCGTTCATCGCTTTCACTCCTGGTTGGTGCCGTTACGGCCTTTGCTGTAGTCCGGCCTGCCTTTCAGGTCGGGGTAGGTCTGCTTGCACGTGGGGAAGTTGCTGCATCCCCACCAGAACATGCCGCGCTTCTTGCCAGGCCGACGGGAAAGGCCGTGGCCGCAGGCCATGCACTTGTGCAGCTCGGAGACTTTCGGGACTTCGCGCGGAACAGGCTTGCCGCCCTTGTCGTCGCACGCGAACTTGCAGCCGTCGGCAAAGCCGGTGCAGCCCCAAAAGTATTCGTTCTTGTCCTTCTTCTTGAGGCGTCGCAGCGGCTTGCCGCAGGACGGGCAAGGGTGCGTGTCGATCTTCATGCTGAGGCCGTTTTCCTTGATGTTGGCGACCTCGGCGCCGATGTACTCCATCAGCTCGTTGACGAACGACAGCGTGTCGCGCTCGCCGGCCTGGATGGCCTTCTGCTGCTCATGCCAGAGCGCGGTCATGTCGGGGTATCTCGCCGTATCGGGCAGCGCGTCGTACAGCTCTTCGCCGGTCGGCGTGGAAACGATGTGCTTGCCCTTCTCCACTAGGTAGCCGCGCTCGAAAAGCGTGGCGATGATGGAGTCTCGCGTCGCCGGCGTGCCGATCCCGCCGTGCTCGCCTTGCTTGCCCTTGTCCTTCTCGATCAGGATTTTCCGCAGGCGGTCGTCGCGGATGTATTTCGCAACCCGCGTAAGGTCCGACAGCAGGGAATCCATCGTGTACAGCGGCTGCGGCTTCGTCTCCTGCTGCTCGGCCTTCGCATCGGTGCAGGTGCCGGCCTGGCCGTCGCGCAGTTTGCGCAGGTCCTGTTCAATGTCGTCGGCGTTGCCTTCCAGGTCCTCGTTGCCGGCGTCGTTCTTGTAGAGAATCTTCCAGCCCGGCGACGTGGTGACGTTCGAGCGCACGCCGAAACGATGATCGCCGACCTGGGCAAGCACGTCGGTCTGGTCATACAGATGCTTCGGCCAGAATTGCGCGACGTAGGCGCGCGCGATCAGCAGGTAAATCTTTTGCTCGGCATCGGTGAGCCTCGACAGGTCGGCCGTGCTTTCGGTCGGGATGATCGCGTGGTGCGCGGAAACCTTGGACGAGTTGAAGGCGCGGCTCTTGATCGTCGGATTGGCGCGCTGCGCAGCAGCGGCCAGCATCGGGGCCGTCTGTGCGATGGCCGCCAGCACGCCCGGCGCATCGCCGTGCTGTTCCTCGCTCAAGTATTCGCAGTCGGAACGGTTGTAGGTGATGAGCTTGTGCTTCTCGCGCAGGGACTGCGTAATGTCCTTCACCTGGTCCGGCTTGAAGCCGAACTTGCGCGAGGCGTCCATTTGCAGTTTCAGCAGGTTGTAGGGCAGCGGCGCAGCCGCTTCCTTCGCCTTGGTGGTCACGGACACGATGCGGGCGGGTTGGCCGCTCACGGCGGCCGCGATGCCCTCGGCGTGCTCCTTGTTGCTGAGGCGGCCTTTCTCGTCCACCGGATCGCCGTCGGCGACCTGGTAACGGGCCGGGAACTGGATGCCCTCGACCTCGAACTGGCCGTTGACCAGGTAGTAGTAGGCTTTCTGGTGGGCCGCGTTCTCGCGGCAACGGCGCACGACAAGGCCCAGGATCGGGGTCTGCACGCGCCCCACGCTCAACAGGCCCTGGTAGCCCTTCGCGCGTGCCGCAAGCGTGTACAGGCGCGTGATGTTGAAGCCGTAGAGCTGGTCGCCGACGCTGCGGGCCTCGGCCGCAGCGGACAGGCCGGCAAACTCGCGGTTGTCGCGCATCGCGGCGAGCTGCCGGCGCACGATCTTCACGTTGTTGTCGTTGATAAGCAGCCGCTGCACCGGCAGGCGGCAGTTGGCGTATTCCAGGATTTCATCGACCAAAAGCTGGCCTTCGTCGTCCGGGTCGCCGGCGTGAACCACGCTTTTCGCCTGCTTCAACAGGTTGAGGATGGTCTTGAACTGAGCTTTCGCACCGGCATCGCCGGACGGTTTCTTGCGCCAGGGAATATGGACGATGGGCAGGTCGGCCATGTTCCAGTTGGCGTAGCGCTCGTCGTAGTCCTCCGGGTCCAGCAAGGCCAGCATGTGACCGTAGCACCAGGTCACGCGGTCGGAGCCACATTCGTAATAGCCGTCCTTGCGACTGCCGCCGCCCAGGCCCTCGACGATGGCTTTTGCCAGCTCCGGTTTTTCAGCGATTACAAGGCGTTCAAATTGCATATATCCCCCTACCCTCACCAGGTCAGAACCGGCCTGATGACGGTGATGATTTGCGAACGATTGACAGGCCCGAAGTAGCGGCCGTCGAAAGACGTGTCGCTTACGTCGGACATAAGCAGAACTTCGGTGGTCCCCAGGGTGTAGCTGTCGGACTGATAGCGAGGCAGCGGCCGGCCTGATGGATCGGCCTTGATGAGCGCGCTGTGAGGCAGCAGCTCGCCATTCACGCGCACCCCGGAGTCGGTGATGGCAACCTCGTCGCCTTTAGCGGCTAAAACCCGCTTCATCATGTAGCCGTAGTCGCCGGGGCAGAAACCGCCGGCGATGTAGCCCCGCTCCTTGGCGTCCGAAAACACGCCGACCTGCGGCGGGCAGAACATGACGTAAGCCCCCTTCTCCACCGGCGCATTCGATTTCCAGTACAGGCCGACCGGAATGCTTTTGGTGGTGTTGACCTTCGCGCCGGCGAGGTAGGCCGCGCCGGCGAGCAACAAGGCCGCACCGCCTGCGATGGCGACGTACTTGGTGAGGCGCTGGAAGCGGCTCATATCGTGATCCCCTCCCCTTCCTCGACGGTGGCCGTCTGGATCAGCTTGTCGCTGACCTTCGGAGCCGGTACGGCCGCGCGGGCCTGGAATATCGGGTCTTTGAAGTAGAGCGGCTGCTTGCCGTAGATCGCGGGATAGCCGGCAACGTACACAACCATGTCGCCCGCCTCTTCAATGCTGCCGTCGGCGCTCTTCTTCGGTCCCGGCATGCGCAGGCATTCATCGGGCGTCAGCAATGGCCGCTGCACTTCCTGGAAGGTCCGCGAGACATTGCCCAGCAGGGCCGACGTGCGGCGGCCGCTCGTCGTGATCTGCTCCTTCACGATGGTCGTGGTGCCTGTCAGTTTTGACAGGTGCTCGGCCGTCTCCACGCGGTTCGGCGGGTAGGCGTTCTGCACGTGGCAGTTCGACGTGATGCTTTCGTCGTGGCCGTAGCCGGTTTCGCGGCTCTTGAGCTGGTTAATGTCCTGGCAGATGAGATAGCACTTGATGCCGTAGCCGGCGACGAAGGCAAGGGACTCTTGCAGGATTTCGAGCTTGCCCAGGCTGGGGAACTCGTCGAGCATCATCAGCAGACGATGCTTGTAGTGCGCGACAGGACGGCCGTTCTCGAAGTCCATCTTGTCGGCCAGCAGCCGGACAATCATGTTGACCATGACGCGCACCAGAGGCCGCAGACGGGCCTTGTCGTTGGGTTGCGTCACAATGAACAGGCTTACCGGGTCGTCGTGGTGCATCAGTTGCTTGATGCGGAAGTCGGACTTGCTGACGTTGCGGGCCACAACCGGGTCGCGGTACAGGGCCAGGTAAGACTTGGCAGTGGACAGCACGGAACCGGCTTCTTCCTCCGGGCGGTCCATCATGTCGCGGGCCGCAGAGCCGACCGCAGGGTGGTTCTGCCCGTCAACGTGGCCGTAGGTGGTCATTTCCATCCAAAGCTCGCCCACGTCGCGGTTCGGATCGGCGAGCATGGCGTCCACCGACGGCAGGGTGGCCGGCGTGCCCTCGTTCTTGGCCTTGTAGAGCGCGTGCAGGATGACGCCGACAAGCAGCGCCTGGCTGGTTTTCTGCCAGTGCGATTCCAGGCCCTTGCCGTCCGGATCGACGATCAGGGTGGCGAGGTTCTGTACGTCGCCAACCTCGTACTCGGTCCCCAGGCGGATTTCATCGAGCGGGTTCCAGCACGCGCTACCCTGCGCGGACGCCGGCTCAAAGCGCACGACCTTGTTGCGGGCATGCTTCTTCCGCCAGCCGGCGGTCAGCGCCCACAACTCGCCTTTCAGGTCGGTGATGACGGCGCTGTGCGCCCAGGAAAGCAACGTCGGAACGACCAGGCCGACGCCCTTGCCGGAGCGCGTCGGCGCGTAGGTCAAGACGTGCTCGGGGCCGTTGTGCCGCAGGTAGTGGAACTTGCCGTCCTTGTCCTGCCAGCCGCCCACGTAGACGCCGCTGGAAGTGGTCGGGTGCTTGCCTGACACCAGCTCGACGACGGTGCGCGGCCGGGGCAGCAGGCCGGCGGCCTGTATGTCCTTCTTGTCGGCCCAGCGGGCCGAACCGTGCAGGTAGTCGTTGGCCTTGCCGGTGTTCGCCTTGACCATCTGCGTGACGGCCGTGCCCAGCAGGCCCACGGTCGAAACGACCATGCCCATGCTGGCCGCACGCATGAAATCATCGGGATATTGGCTGTACCACTTGCCAGCCCATTGAAGGATCGACCAGGGCGTGTAGACGTGGTTGATATTCCAGCCAAGCCCAGCCTGATACTGGTAGGTATGGGCGAAATATTGCGTCGCGGTCTGCAAGCCTGCCCCAAGGGACAGGCCGGCGAGGATGGGGACAGTCTTGCTGGCCTTCGGTTTTTTCGCCCGTATCTGTGGCCCCACGGCGTTGTTTCGGTTCTTCATCTACTCCTACCTCGGGTAGTTTTAAGGGAGCCTCGCGGGGTCACGGTGACGGGATCACCGATGGCGAGGCGCTTCATGCGTTGCGCCGTGGCCTTATCGACGGGCAGCACCAGAATCTCGTCGTTTTCTTTCTTCAACAGGGCCAGCGCCTGGTCCTCGACGTTCCGGGTGCCTGCATAGGACAGCGCACCAACATAATCAGTATATCGTGCATGCTTCGGTATATCGAAGCCGTTTAGCCGCTTTTGCTCGCGCTCGGCAACATATTTCTCGGCCGCTGTGATCTGTTCGGGCTTTAGCCCTCGTCCTGGCCCAGAAACTCCCCGTCGCAGTGCGTGAGTTGGTTCGGCTCCTTGCTGCTCCACGTGACCAGGAACATCACGCGGCAATAGCATTTCAGCTCCGCCGGCGATGCGAACCACACCGAGTTGGGACAGCGCTCGCAAACGGTTTTGGCTTTGGGGCGGCGGCTTTCGTCCAATGCGTCCAACGTTGGGCTTGCGGACTGTGACGGTTCCGCCGGCGCTGACGGTGCGAGCGTCCCTACGGTCGCCGTCGCCGCTTGCGGTGTTGAGGGTGGTTCCGGCTGCGGTAGGTCGAATGCCTCCATCGCCGCCGCGATCTCTTCGTCCGTCATTTCGTTCGGGTTGCTCATGTGCTTGCTCCTTCGTCAGTAGTTCTTGACGGCGCTGCTCAAGGGCGGCGTCGTCAAAGGTGATTGCCAGACGGCCAGCGGCGGCCGCCTGCGCGATCCGCTCCTTGAACTCTGCCGTGCCGTTGACTGTGATCCGGTCGCCGAAGCGCTCCATTGCCAGGCGCAGCGCGGCGTCCAGGCCGTCCGTGGTCGCTTCGCGCGAGACTTGCAGGCGGTCGCCGTCGTCGCGGACGGCGCTGCTGCCGACGCGGTAGATGATGGTTCCCTTCTTCGTGATGTTGTCCGTCACGGCCGCGTGGCCCGGCTTAGCCTCGCCCCTGCCCTGGATGGTGTTGCCCTTGAGGCCGCTGCGGCCCTCACGTGCACGCAGAGCGGCCAGGGCCTTGTCGTCGCCCTTCATCGCCTCGGCCTTGAGCCAGTCGGCCCACGCGCGGCGCTGCGTGCGCTCCTGAACCGCCTGACGGTCCCGCCGGTACTCGCGGTTGATCTTGTCCAGGTCGGCGCGCAGGGCCTTGTGCGCCTGCGCGTACATCAACCGCTTCGCAACCCGCCCCTCGCCCAACAGCTTGATAGCAGCGCGGCGCAGCCGGTTGCTGCGCTTGGCGGCCTCGACCAGTCGGTCCCGGCGCAGGCGCAGCGTGTCCAGCTCGCCCTTGCGCACGCCCCCCATTTCCTGGCGTTCAGACTGATACCGGGCGTATAGCTCGGTCGTGTCGATGCGGGTTTTGAGCGGCTTCGGGCGATACTCCCGACGACGGGGCACTTCGTTGCCCTCGGTCGGCGTGAATGCCCCGAACCGGGCTTCGAGCTTCGGCTTGGACAGGTCGCGCGAAACGGTGCTGGCCTTGACTGTCGTGCCGTCGCCGGCCTCGAAGATGAAGCCGTTTCCGCGCTCGCGCAGCTCAAGCCCGTTTTCCCGCAGGACGCGGTGCAGGTCATCCCACGATTGCGCTACTTGCAGGTCCGGCAGGCATTCGCGTTTGATCCAGCCGACCAGGCTTTCCACGCCCGCGTGCCGCTCCATGTCCGCAGCTCGCCCCTCGGCAAGAGTTTTCCGCGACACATGATTGACTTCCTGCAACCCGTATTCGCGCTCCAATGTCGTGCAGAGCGCCCCAAGCGTGCGGTAGGACTGATACGGCTCATGAATCGTCCCGCGCGTTGGGTGAATCTTGTTGATCGCAATATGCAGGTGAAGGTGGTCCGTGTCGTGATGAACGGCACTCACTCGCTGATGCTCGCCGAAGCCAAGCCCAGCGCAGATTCGATCCTCGATAGCGCGCAGAACGTCCGCCCCAGGATTCTCCCCAGGCGGAAACGAGACAAGCAGGTGAAAGGTCTTGTCGCTCTCGGCCCGCGTATTAGCGTGCTGAGTAGCCAAGACTTCGCCAATGACAGCGGGAAGGGTGTCCGCCTCGCAGTTAGTAACGCGAACGTGCCCAAGACGCTCGGTCTTGCCTTGCTCGTCGGTGATGTACTTCACCAGCTCGGCGAAATCGCTCTTCTTGCTGACGCGCATCGGGACGTGCTTGGCGATCATGGGCACACCCCGGCCGTTTTAGCGGCTAAAAAAGTCATGGCTCCGCCCTCGGGCGGACCACTCCCATCATGACCTTGCCAAGCTCGTTCTGTTTCTCCTCGATCTTCGCCAGCAGGGCGAGGATCGTGGCATCACCGAACCGCGCCGTGCGCGGGTCATCGGTAAGCCAGAGTTTCAGCAGACCGCCCAAGCGGCCCAGGTCGCCGTTGATGCGGGCCAGCTCGCGGACGTGCTCATAGTCCACGACGCCCATGATCTTGTAACCCTGGCCGACTTCGCGCAGATAGCGGGCGACGCTCATGCCCGCACGCTCCGCGTTCTCTTCAATGGCTTGCGCCTCATCGGGGAACACCGGCACCCGTAAGTGCCGGCGTCGCTTGCGACGCTCTTCCGTCGCATCTGTTTCATCTCTCTTCATCGTCCGAACCTCGTTCGCGCCGGCGGTAGCCGGCCAGCCTCGCAGAGCAAGATGCCCGTTGAGCACCGCCAGGTGCGAATAAGGGGGAGTGAAGATAGATGACCGGCTCGCCGGTTAGCTAACTTCACCCATCTTGCCCGGCTTACGCCGTTGGATACACCAAGGAAAGTCTACACGAACCCTTTGGCAAAATCCTGTATATCGTGCGAAAAAGGATGGATATACCGAAAAAATCGCTATAATGGCCTCGAAGCAGGGTTATGCAGCGGAAAAGCGCTGCTTCCCTGCTGTTTTGTGGAATGTCTACCGACTGGAAACAGGCAAATGCAGGCAATTACCGAACTGAGGGGACAGGCGAGAGACGATGCCAAAGAGCTACACCGACGAGCTGGCCGAGTGGGTTGAATCCCGCTCGGCCAAGAAGCGCCGGCGTGATGAGGCTGCTGTTGCGTTCCTAGCGGTGAGGGCGGATGTCGAGGCGGCGTTAGCGTCCGGCTATGCGCTCGTAACCATTTGGGAGCACATGCGGGAAACGGGGAAGGTCAAGTTCTCCTACGAGACGTTCCGCTCGCACGCCAGGCGGCACATCAAGGCCAAGCCCGCCGATGTGCCCGCACCGCAGGCCAAGGCTGCGGAACCCGCGCCGGCACCCAAGCCGCCGGAGCCACGGCGGCCGAAGCAGGGGGGCAAGGCTGAAAAGCCGGCCCCCGCTGCGGCCCCGGCCGGCTTCACCTTCAACCCAACACCTGACAAAAAGGATCTACTGTAATGGCGAAAATTCACATGGTTTTGCAGGGCAAGGGCGGGGTCGGCAAGTCGGCCATCGCCGCGATCATTGCGCAGTACAAGATGGACAAAGGGCAGACGCCCTTGTGCATCGACACCGACCCGGTGAACGCGACGTTCGAGGGCTACAAAGCCCTGAACGTCCGCCGGCTGAACATCATGGACGGCGACGAAATCAACTCGCGCAACTTCGACACCCTGGTCGAGCTGATTGCGCCGACCAAAGATGACGTGGTGATCGACAACGGGGCCAGCTCGTTCGTGCCCCTGTCGCATTACCTCATCAGCAACCAGGTGCCGGCCCTGCTGCAAGAAATGGGGCATGAGCTGGTCATCCATACCGTCGTCACCGGCGGCCAGGCTCTCCTGGACACGGTGAGCGGCTTCGCCCAGCTCGCCAGCCAGTTCCCGGCCGAAGCGCTGTTCGTGGTCTGGCTGAACCCGTATTGGGGGCCTATCGAGCATGAGGGTAAGAGCTTCGAGCAAATGAAGGCGTACACGGCCAACAAGGCCCGCGTGTCGTCCATCATCCAGATTCCGGCCCTCAAGGAAGAAACCTACGGCCGCGATTTCAGCGACATGCTGCAAGAGCGGCTGACGTTCGACCAGGCGCTGGCCGATGAATCGCTCACGATCATGACGCGGCAACGCCTCAAGATCGTGCGGCGCGGCCTGTTTGAACAGCTCGACGCGGCGGCCGTGCTATGAGCGACCAGATTGAAGAGCTGATCCGGGAGATTGCGGCCAAGCACGGCATCGCCGTCGGCCGCGACGACCCGGTGCTGATCCTGCATACCATCAACGCCCGGCTCATGGCCGACAGCGCGGCCAAACAAGAGGAAATCCTTGCTGCGTTCAAGGAAGAGCTGGAAGGGATTGCCCATCGTTGGGGCGAGGACGCCAAGGCCAAAGCGGAGCGGATGCTGAACGCGGCCCTGGCGGCCAGCAAGGACGCAATGGCGAAGGTGATGAAGGACAGCGCCGCGCAGGCGGCCGAAGCGATCCGCAGGGAAATCGACGACGGCCTTGGCCGCCAGCTCGCGGCCAAGGTCGCGGACGCGCGGCGCGTGGCGATGATGAACATGATCGCCGGCGGCATGGTGTTGTTCGCGGCCGCCCTGGTGGTGTGGGCCTCGTTATGAACCGCATCGGCGCAGATGAAAAAGCCCGGCATTGCCGGGCTTTGTTTTTGCGTTAGCTGGGCTTGTTTGACAGGCCCAAGCTCTGACTGCGCCCGCGCTCGCGCTCCTGGGCCTGTTTCTTCTCCTGTTCCTGCATACGCATCAGGGCCTGGTGCCGTCGGGCGGCTTCACGCATCGAATCCCAGTCGCCGGCAAGCTCGGGATGCTCCGCGCGCATCTTGCGCGTCGCCAGTTCCTCGATCTTGGGCGCGTGAATGCCCATGCCTTCCTTGATTTCGCGCACCATGTCGAGCCGCGCGTGCAGGGTCTGCAAGCGGGCCTGCTGCTGGGCCTGCTGCTGCTGCCAGGCGGCCTTTGTACGCGGCAGGGACAACAAGCCGGGGGCATTGGACTGTAGCTGCTGCAAACGCGCCTGCTGACGGTCTACGAGCTGTTCTAGGCGGTCCTCGATGCGCTCCACCTGGTCATGCTTGGCCTGCACGTAGAGCGCAAGGGTCTGCTGGTAGGTCTGCTCGATGGGCGCGGATTCTAAGAGGGCCTGCTGTTCCGTCTCGGCCTCCTGGGCCGCCTGTAGCAAATCCTCGCCGCTGTTGCCGCTGGACTGCTTTACTGCCGGGGACTGCTGTTGCCCTGCTCGCGCCGGCGTCGCAGTTCGGCTTGTCCCCACTCGATTGACTGCTTCATTTCGAGCCGCAGCGATGCGATCTCGGATTGCGTCAACGGACGGGGCAGCGCGGAGGTGTCCGGCTTCTCCTTGGGTGAGTCGGTCGATGCCATAGCCAAAGGTTTCCTTCCAAAATGCGTCCATTGCTGGACCGTGTTTCTCGTTGATGCCCGAAAGCATCTTCGGCTTGACCGCCAGGTCAAGCGCACCTTCGTGGGCAGTCATGACGGATGCCGCCATGACCTTGCCGCCGTTGTTCTCGATGTAGCCGCGTAACGAGGCGATGGTGCCGCCCATTGTCAGCGTGTCATCGACAACGATGTACTTCTGGCCGGGGATCACCTTCCCCTCGAAAGTCGGGTTGAACGCCAGGCGATGATCTGCGCCGGCTCCGGTGCGGGCCACCTTCTCCCGCTGCACAATGTCTGTCTCGACCTCCAGGCCAAGGCGGTCGGCCAGAACAACCGCCATCATGGCCGGAATCTTGTTGTTCCCGGCCGCCTCGACGGCCAGGACTGGAACGATCCGGGGCTTTTCGTCGCCGATCAGCGTCTTGAGCTGGGCAACAGTGTCGTCCGAAATCAGACGCTCAACCAAATTGAGCGCCGCTTCTGCGTCGCCCTGCTTGGCGGCCTGATATTCAAGCTCGTTGGTCAAAGAACCAAGGTCGCCGTTGCGAACCACCTTCGGGAAGTCTCCCCACGGTGCGCGCTCGGCTCTGCTGTAGCTGCTCAAGACGCCTCCCTTTTTAGCGGCTAAAACTCTAGCGGGATCGCCCTCTGCTCAACTTGACACTTTCGGCGCTGACCTGGGCCTTGCCCTGGGCGTCATAGCTGATGCTCTTCGCACTCCCGATTTCAGGTACTTTATCGAAATCTGACCGGGCGTGCATTACAAAGTTTTTCCCCACCTGCTGGTAGATAGTGCCGCTATCTGCATGGACGATGGTGCCGTCATGGCGCTGCGACTTGTCCGCCTTTTGGGCCGTATAGATGTTGTAAATGCCGGGTTTCAGTGTCCCGGCTTTATCTACCTTCTGGTTCGTCCATGCGCCTTGGTTCTCGGTCTGGACAATTCTTTGCCCATTCATGACCAGTAGGCGGTGTTTCATTGGTGACTCCTGACGGTTGCCTCTGGTGTTAAACGTGGCTTGCGCGCTTGCCGGCTAAAAAAAAGCCGACCTCGGCAGTTCGAGGCCGGCCTTCCCTAGTGCCGGGCGCGTCAAGGTTGTTCCATCTATTTTAGTGAACTGTGTTCGATTTATCAGTTACTTTTCCCCCTGTTTGTGTTTCCTGCCACTCGTTCCGCGCCTAGCCGACCCCTCAACATAGCGGCCTCTTCCTGAGCCGTTCTTGCCTCTTGCCGTGCTTCGTCACGTTCGGCCTGCACCTTCGTAAAGCGCTCGGCCTGCCTGACCGCTTCTTGAGCGGCCAATCTCTTTTGCTCCTGGTGCGCTTCGGCCTCGGCCTGCGCCTTCGCCTTCACCGCCGCCAACTCGGTGCGCAACTCTTCCGCTTCGCGCCGGGTTGCGTCGCGCTCACTGCGGAGCGCCTGCGCTTCCTGGTTGGCCGCGTCCAGAGCCTTGCGGCTCTCTTCCCTGAATGCGCGTGCGTCCTGGTGAGCGTAATCCAGTTCGGCGCGCAGCTCCTGCGCTCGCCGCTCCACCTCATCGGCGCGCTGCGTCGCCAATGCGGCCCGCTGCTCGACTCCTGCCAGCGCGTCGCGGGCTTCGGCCAGGTCCTTCGCCTGGCGTGCGACCAGCTCGGCCGCCTCGGCGGCCTGCTGCTCTAGCAATGTAACGCGCGCCTGCGCTTCTTCCAGATCGCGGGCCTGCGCCTCGTAGGCGTCGGCCAGCTCACGACGGACGACTTCCAACTCGTTGCGCTCACGATCCCAGCCGGCTTGCGCCGCCTGCAACGACTCATTGGCAAGCGCCTGGGCGGCTTGCCAGAGGGCGGCCACGGCCTGATTGCCGGCCTGCTGCACCGCGTCAGGCACCTGGACGGCCAACGGGGCGGCCTGCGCCGTGCGCTGGCGTCGCCATTCGCGCATACCGGCGCTGGCGTCGTTCATGTTGACGCGAGCAGCCCTGCGCACTGCATCCACGGTCGGGAAGCTCTCCCGGTCGCCTTGCTCGAACAGCTCGTCCGCAGCCGCAAAGATGCGGTCGCGCGTCTCTTTGTTCAGTTCCATGATTGGCTCCGGTAATGGGTAAGAATAATAATACTCTTATCCATATTATCAGCGCAAGAGTTTAGCTGAACAAATCCCCACTTAACGGCTGGATTTTTAGCGGCTGAAGGGGGAGGCCAAAAAAAGCCCCGCAACGGCGGGGCAAGGGGGCGGCGGGGAGGGGGGGAGCGGCCGGGCGGCTTTTCGCGCTCGCCCGCAGCGGACCTTAGCTGCTTCACCAGCTCTACATCCTCTGGCGTCCAGGCATCGGAATGCGGGTCGAACAGATAGGCGCAGTCCTTCGGCGGCCTGTTCTCGCAAAAGGCACGTAGCCGCTCAATCTGAGACTCGCCGACGATGGACGCCGGCGAAGGCATGGAACCGGGTACCGCCTCCTTGGCGTCCCGCTTCGGACAATCCATGCGGAAAACGCGGCCGGGTCGATCCTGGTTGTAGATGGGCGTCGGCACACCGCCTGCCGCGTAACATTCATTGATCGCGGCCACTATCTCCGGCCCACTCATCGTCTTTTCGCCGCAGGCCGCCAAGGCGAGACAGCCAGCAATCGCCAATGCAAGGCCCTTCATGCTTGGGGACCTCGCTTACGCGGATGAAGCACCACAAAGCGCGCACGCGCATCGTCCTCGGCTCTTTCGGCCCGCGTCGCGGTCAGGAACTTGTCGCGTGCCAGGTCCTCCCTGGTGGGCACCAACGGCATGAACGCGGCCTGCTCGATGTAGGTCCACTCCATGACCGCATCAAAGTCGAAACCGTATTCCTTCACCCTCTCTTGCAAGTCGCGGTACGCCGCTTCATTGAGCGGGCTGTAACGGGCCAGCGCATCGTAGATGGCGGCCCTCCATGACCGCCCCTTGAGATTGATCCATCCGCCGGTGATGACGCCGGCGACGCAAGCCACCGGCACAATCAGGCCGACGCCAGGGGCGGGGGATGGCAGCAGCCTAGCGACCAGGAACCCGGCCGCTGCGATGCCGATGCCGGTCAACCAGCCCTTATACGCATCCGGGCCGGAAACGCCCTGTCGCATCCCTTGGAGGTAGCGCCGGATCGTCCGCAGTTCCTTGAGCCGGCTCTGTTGTTCATTGGTCATGGCCGGCCCTCACCAGTTGTTCGTATCGGTGTCGGACGAACCGAAATCGCAAGAGCTGCCGGTATCGGTCCAGCCGCTGTCCGGGTCGCTGCTGCCGAAGCTCGGCGCGGGGTCCGCGAACGCCGCAGACGGCGTATCCGGCCGCAGCGCGTCGCCCAGCATGGCCCCGGTCAGCGAGCCGCCGGCCAGGTAGCCCAGCATGGTGCTGTTGGTCGCCCCAGCCACCAGGGCCGACGTGACGAAATCGCCGTCGTTCCCCTTGGATTGTTCGCTGCTCGGCGGGGCAGTTCGCCGCGCCGGCGGCGTAGTGGATAGCTCGGGTTGGCTGGCCTGCGACGGCTGGCGAAAGGTGCGCAGCTCGTTATCGGCCGGCTCCGGCGTCGGTGCCGCCGCCTTGCGCTGCGGTCGGTTTTCCTTCTTCGGCTCGCGCAGCTTGAATAGCATGATCGCGGAAACCAGCAGCAGCGCCGCGCCTACGCCTCCCGCGATGTAGAACAGCATCGGATTCATTCTTCGGTCCTCCTTGTAGCGGAACCGTTGTCTGTGCGGCGCGGGGTGGCCCGCGCCGCTGTCTTTGGGGGTCAGCCCTCGATGAGCGCGACCAGCTTCACGTCGGCAAGGTTCGCCTCGAACTCCTGGCCGTCGTCCTCGTACTTCAACCAGGCATAGCCTTCCGCCGGCGGCCGACGGTTGAGGATCAGGCGGGCAGGGCGCTCGTCGTGCTCGACCTGGACGATGGCCTTTTTCAGCTTGTCCGGGTCCGGCTCCTTCGTGCCCTTCTCCTTGGCGTCCTTACCGTCCTGGTCGTCGTCCTCGCCGTCGCCGGCCTCCGCGTCCCGCTCGGCATCGGTCTGACCGTTGAAGGCATCGACGGTGTTGGGATCGCGGCCCTTCTCGTCCAGGAACTCGCGCAGCAGCTTGACCGTGCCGCGCGTGATTTCCTGGGTGTCGTCGTCAAGCCACGCCTCGACTTCCTCCGGGCGCTTCTTGAAGGCCGTCACCAGCTCGTTCACCACGGTCACGTCGCGGACGCGCCCGGTGTTGAACGCATCGGCGATCTTCTCCGGCAGGTCCAGCAACGTGACGTGCTGGGTGATGAATGCCGGCGACTTGCCGATTTCCTTGGCGATATCGCCTTTCTTCTTGCCCTTGGCCAGCTCGCGGCCGATGAAGTCGGCAATCTCGCGCGCAGTCAGCTCGTTGCGTTGCAGGTTCTCGATAACCTGGTCGGCCTCGTTGTAGTCGTTGTCGATGAACGCCGGGATTGACTTCTTGCCGGCCCACTTCGACCCACGGTAGCGGCGTGCGCCGTGGTTGATGATGTAGCGGCCCGGCTGTTCCTGGTTCTCGCGCACCGAAATGGGCGACTTCACCCCGCGCTCTTTGATCGTGGCACCGATTTCCGCGATGCTCTCCGGGGAAAAACCGGGGTTGTCGGCCGTCCGCGGCTGATGCGGATCTTCGTCGATCAGGTCCAGGTCCAGCTCGATAGGGCCGGAACCGGCCTGAGACGCCGCAGGAGCGTCCAGGAGGCTCGACAGGTCGCCGATGCTATCCAACCCCAGGCCGGACGGCTGCGCCGCGCCTGCGGCTTCCTGAGCGGCCGCAGCGGTGTTTTTCTTGGTGGTCTTGGCTTGAGCCGCAGTCATTGGGAAATCTCCATCTTCGTGAACACGTAATCAGCCAGGGCGCGAACCTCTTTCGATGCCTTGCGCGCGGCCGTTTTCTTGATCTTCCAGACCGGCACACCGGACGCGAGGGCATCGGCGATGCTGCTGCGCAGGCCGACAGTGGCCGGAATCATCATCTTGGGGTACGCGGCCAGCAGCTCGGCTTGGTGGCGCACGTGGCGCGGGTTCCGCGCATCGACCTTGCTGGGCACCATGCCAAGGAATTGCAGCTTGGCGTTCTTCTGGCGCACGTTCGCAATGGTCGTGACCATCTTCTTGATGCCCTGGATGCTGTACGCCTCAAGCTCGATGGGGGACAGCACGTAGTCGGCCGCAAAGAGCGCGGCCGCCAGGCCAACGCCAAGGGTCGGGGCCGTGTCGATCAGGCACACGTCGAAACCCTGCTTCGCCAGGGCCTTGATGTTGGCCCCGAACAGCTCGCGGGCATCGTCCAGCGACAGCCGTTCGGCGTTCGCCAGCACCGGGTCGGACTCGATCAGCGCGAGGCGCGCGGCCTGGCCGTCGCCGGCTGCGGGTGCGGTTTCGGTCCAGCCGCCGGCAGGGACAGCGCCGAACAGCTTGCTTGCATGCAGGCCGGTAGCGAAATCCTTGAGCGTGTAGGACGCATTGCCCTGGGGGTCCAGGTCGATCACGGCAACCCGCAAGCCGCGCTCGAAAAAGTCGAAGGCAAGATGCACAAGGGTCGAAGTCTTGCCGACGCCGCCTTTCTGGTTGGCCGTGACCAAAGTTTTCATCGTTTGGTGTCCTGTTTTTTCTTGGCGTCCGCTTCCCACTTCCGGACGATGTACGCCTGATGCTCCGGCAGAACCGCCGTTACCCGCGCGTATCCCTCGGGCAAGTTCTTGTCCTCGAACGCCGTCCACACGCGATGCACCGCTTGCGACACTGCGCCCCTGGTCAATCCCAGCGACGTTGCGAACGTCGCTTGCGGCTTCCCATCGACTAAGACGCCCCGCGCTATCTCGATGGTCTGCTGCCCCACTTCCAGCCCCTGGATTGCCTCCTGGAACTGGCTTTCGGTAAGCCGTTTCTTCATGGATAACACCCATATTTTGCTCCGCGCCTTGGTTGAACATTAGCGGTGACAGCCGCCAGAACATGAAAGAAGTTTAGCTAAACAATTCCCCCACGTCAATACCTTTAGCCGCTAAAATTCGCCCTCGGCGTAACAGAACGAAAGCCCGGAAATCCGGGCTTTTCGTCTTTCGCGCTTACCGCTCGGCCCCCGGCTCCATCACCAACAGGTCGCGGACGCGCTTCACTCGTTTGCGGATCGATACCGCCAGCCCGACAAAGCCGGTCGCCGTCGCCGCCAGGACCGCGCCGATGATTCCGACCACCCCAGCCATCGTCCACCAGGTTGCGGCCTTGCGGCTCCATTCCTGCTCGTATTGCTTCGCAATGCTGGACCTCGGCTCACCATAGGCGGACCGCTCGATGGCGTATGCCGCCTCTCCCCTTGGCGTAAAACCCAGCGCCGCAGGCGGCATTGCCATGCTGCCGGCCGCTTTCCCGACCACGACGCGCGCACCAGGCTTGCGGTCCAGACCTTCGGCGACCGCGATTTGTGCAAGAACATAGTCGGCGGCCGACGCGGCCCCAAAGGGCGCCTCGTTGATTAGTGTCTGGACCCGCTCATAGTTCTTCGCCTCAACTGCTGCCATGAATCGCGCACGCGGCGAAGGGTCCGCCTGCTTGGCGTCGTCGCGGCCGAACATGCCGTTCACCAGGTTCGAGGCCATGAGGATCACCCCTACACCGGCCGCCATCATGCAGATGGATCGAACGAATCCGCTGAGTTCCCCCCCGAACACGAGCGCGGCACCCGCAACCACCACGCCAAGAACGGCCATTGCGAAAAGCGCCGGTCCTGTCATGAAGTCCATCAGCGAGCCGGCGACCGACGTGAAGGGCAGGGACTGCAAGCCGCCGCCCTCACTGCCTGCCATCTGGTCGCTGAGTGTCGATACCAGCACCTGCGGCACGTCAATACTTCCGGGCGTCGCGCTTGGGCTGATTGCCCATCCCGTTACCGCCCCGATCCCCGCAATGGCGAGGGCCACCAGGGCCGCGATGAGGAAGCGGGTGCCCCGCTTCTTCATCTTCGCGCCTCGGGCCTCAAGACCGCCTACCTGGGCAAAAACGTCGGTGTTTGTGGCATTCATACGGACTCCTGTTGGGCCAGCTCGCGCACGGGCTGGCGGGTCAGCTTGGCTTGAAGGTCGCCACGCATAGCGGCGATCTGCTTTTCGGCATCCTTGCGCTTCTGCACGCCTTCCTGCTGGATGCGAATAACGTCCTCGACGGTCTTGATGAGCGTCGTTTGAACCTGCTTGAGCGTGTCCACGTCGATCACCAGGCGTTGGTTTTCCTTGGCCGTCTCGACGGACGTGCGATGCAGCAGGGCCGCATTGCGCTTCATCAGGTCGTTGGTGGTGTCGTCGATGGCCGTCGCCAGTTCGACGGCGTTCTTCTGCTCGTTGAGGCTCAAAGCGAGCATAAATTGACGCTTCCACGCCGGCACGGTGATTTCGCGGATCGTGTGGAATTTATCGACCAGCATCTGGTTGTTGGCCTGGATCATGCGAATGGTCGGCAGGCTCTGCATGGCCGAATGTTGCAAGGCGATCAGGTCGCCGATGCGCTTGTCCAGGTTGGCGACCATCGCATCGAGGTCGGCCAGTTCCTGCACGCGGCCAGGGTCGTTCCCGACGTTGCCGCGCAGGCCCTCGGCCTGCTCGCGCAGCTCGGCAAGGCGAACCTTGCCGGCCGCGATGTGGACGCCAAGGAGGCGGTGTTCCTCGCGCACGGCCGCGAACATTTCATCGAGCGAGGCGTTGCGCTGCGCGATACCTTGCTGGGTGGTCTGCACTTCGCTGACCAGGTGCTCGATCTGCTCGCGGGTCGTATCGAAGCGCGCCATGAACGCAGTCGAACGGACGCGGAAGCGGTCAATCAGCGGGCCAATCAAGGGCAGGCGAGAACGGTTGTCCGACAGCGGGCCGACGTTCAACGAACGGGCCTTGGCGACAACCTGGGTCAGCTTCTCGCCGGCTTCGTCCAGGTCGCTGTTGCGCACCTGGTCCAGCAAACTATCGGCGTAGCGAGACGTGTGCTCGGCCACGTCGCGGCCGAACTCGGCCACGGTCTGCGGACTGCCGACCTCGATCCGCTGCGCGACCGCATGGATTTCCGGCACGTCGCTTTCCTGCAATCCCAGCTCGCGCAGGGTTGCCGGGGTCATATCGAAGGCGACGATAGGGGCCTTGGCTTCTTGCGTCGTTTTCAGTGCGTTCATAGGGTTCTCCGCCGTGTTATTGGTTGATGCCTTCCAGGCTCTGCGAAAGGCTCCGCATGAGCGCCTGGTGAGCTTTGGCCGCCTCGGCGACCATTGCCGGATTCATGTTCTTGGTGGTGATGAGCGCGAGGGTATGCTGACGCCAGACGGGCACCAGGACGGATGCCGTTTCGGAAAAGCGGTCCAGCATGTCCACGGCCTGCGCCCGCGTGAGCTTCATCTGCGTGACGCTCATTTCATGGGACGCCATGAGGGTCGCCAGGTTGGCGAGCTTGCGGGCGAAGCGTTCGCGCGGCTTGTCGAACTCGATCACGCCGGCCTTGGCCGCGCCGGCTTCCGGGTTCTCGTCCAGGAACTCACGGCCGGCCTGAATGTAGGCCCTGAGCCGGGCTACCTCGGCCTCATGGGTATTGAGCATGTCATCCAAGGCGCGCAACGTGTCCCGCACGCGCTGCGCTACGCCCTCGGCTTCGTCCAGCAATTGGTCAAGCGTCTTGCGGGCGACCTGATACCTCACCTGGCGTTCAACCTCGCGCCCAAGCAACTTCTCGAACCAGGTAGGCTTTTCCGCGATCTTGCGGGGGTCCGCGTCGGCGAGCTTCGCCACGATCTGGCCGATCTTGTCGGCCAGCGCGGAAACCGCGCCATGCTCCATCAGGTTCGACAGTTCGTTGAGCGATTCCGCCCCGTCGATGCCAGCCCCGTATTCGCCAATCGTCGCCGGCGACGCGAAGAGGGCGGGCAAAACCTCCCTCTTCAATTGCGCTGCGTTCACGCTTTGTTCTTCCATTCGATACACCCTCGCGGTGGGTTAATTGAATCTCGATGGAAGAAGTTTAGCTAAACTTTTGCGCCGCTGTCAACTCCTTTAGCGGCTAAATTTTTCAGGATAGCCCTGGCGCATCGCGGCCATTGCCCGCGCCATGTCGGCCTGCCCATGCAGCAGCCAGAATTCGTCCACGAACAGCAACTGCGCCCGGCCCAGCCCGTGAAAAATGCGCTTCATCAGCCGGGTCATCTGGTGTTTCTGCCAGCCATAGGGATAGGTCACACGCCGTCCGGCAACTGGTGCCAATTCCAGGCCGGGGCCACGCATGATCCGTTCTACCTCCGCTTTCAAGGCTTCGCCTCGATAGCGGTAGCGCCGCAGGGTTTTTCGCAGGCGCGAACGGGGGAACCGGGCGTCATCGTGCAATGGCAGGCTTTCAAGGTCTGCGAGGCTCTGTGTGGTTTGAAAGGTATGCATCATTCCTGGCGTCCTCGCACTGCGGCCAGTCGCGCGGCGTCGGTCTTGGTTAGAAAAAAGGTCATCAGCGGCCCGACCGTCTTGCTGGACCCATCGGCAAAGCAAACATCCATCGAACTGCCTTGCGCGTGGGGGTCTACGCCCTCGACCAGTTTCCACGGGTCCATACCCCAGCCCTCGGCCTCCGGATTGAACCAGTACGCCGGCGCGTCGCCGTTTAGGTCACTGTCGGCGTAGTCCTTCACCAGCACGGCCACACGGCCGGTCATCGGGCACACGTAGCCCGGCTGCTTAGGCTCCTGTCTTGCCATTGCTCAAAGCTCCTTGAAGGGACGCCCTACAGCCCCTTGGGCTTGTAGAGCGACACGAAATAGGTGAGGGCGGTCAGCACCGCGAAATGCGCCAGGAACGTCCAACCGGCATGAACGCCAGGGGTGTTCCAGTGGTACAGCATCCGCAGGAACTGAAAGAAAACGTCGATGGAAATGATCCACTTCGCCACCGGCCACACCAGGACAGTAACGACCCATACAAAGCGGACCAGGGCCTGGACACCCTTGGCAACGTTGAATCGGGGAGGGGCCTTGCTCGGGGCCTCAACGCGCGGGGCAGGGGCCTTAGCCTCCACATCCACGCCTGGGAACTTGATAATCTTCGACATTGCTTGACCCTCCACGACGATGCGTGTTCAATTCGTCCAGCGCTCGCGCGCCTAGACCGTGATGTGACAGCATCGAGGTCAAGCGCCCCGGAGAAATCCGGGGCGTCATCCCTATGCCCCGTCCAACTCGGGAACCGGCTTTTCCCTGGTGCTCAACCTGGCCGGCTCGACCCACTTGGTGACTTGCTGCCACTCGTTACCACTGCGAACGGCTACCCGAATCTGCACACGTTTAGCCGCGATCTTCGTCACTATGCCAGCAACACAAACGGAATACCCGTACCCGCCGCGCGGAGTGTGCTGCCAGTTCACCCTATCTCCTACCTGCATCATCATCCCCTGGCGTCAGTAACCGGCCCGGAATTTCGCCAAGTCGATTTCGTGGAAGGTCCAGCGCTGTTTCGTCCGTTCCTCCAACGCCGACGACTCCCGCAGAACCTCGATGCGCAGGCGTTCGACCTGGTGCATCAGCTCGTCAGCGCGGCGCTGCTTCTCGGCAATCGCATTCCGCTG
This sequence comes from Rhizobium sp. LC145, assembly GCF_001005825.1. GTDB lineage: Bacteria > Pseudomonadota > Alphaproteobacteria > Rhizobiales > Rhizobiaceae > Neorhizobium. The sequence goes on along the minus strand of NZ_LBHV01000019.1, from coordinate 27,962 downwards.
CGCGACCAGCTCCTGGTCTACGTTCGGCAACTCGTCGATCCACGGCATGAACTTTTCGGTCATCGGACTGGCCTCCGGTAATTGACCTGGGAATCTACCCGGCCTCAAAACAAGAATAGGGCATAATGCCCTATCTTGTCAAGCGATTTTAGCTAAACTGCCGGGGATATTCAGCAAGGCGTCACGCTTGGAAACACCTTTCCCCTGGCGTTCAATCAGCTTGTCCCGGCCGCCGCACACTGCCGTAGCGCGGCCTGCAAGGTGCCTTCCTCGATCCGCTGTCGTTCCTCCGGCGTAATGCAGTCGCCGCAGATGCCGCCCAGCTCTTGGCGCAAGGCATCCGCCCCGATCAGACTGCGGCTGAGGGTCGAAATGGATTTGCCGCAGCGGCGGCAGTTGGTGGTGACAATCTCGATCTTGCGGTTGGGCATGGCCCCATCTCCTTGATTGAGGCCCGACCGTAGCCGGGCCTCGGTCTGTTACCAGCCTGCGCGAGCCTTCGCGCGTTCGACTTCCTCGGTGGACCAGCGGCCCTTTGCGTCGCCTTCCAGCATGCAGCTTTGCAGGTACGCCTTGTGCCGCAGTTCTTCGGCCTGGCGGGTGAGGTCTGCCGCCTGTTCCATCAGCGCCGCGATCTGGTCACGTCGGGCCAGAAAATCCGTAGCGCTCGCACCGGGCAGCTCGTCGAGCCAAGCCATGATCTTGCTTTTCATCGGGGTTGATCCTCCGGTTGTTGACCAGGGCGAAGTGCCCGGCCTTCGGTAGTTATATTAGGGCATTATGCCCTATCAAGTCAAGGAATTTTAGCTAAACAAATGTGCGAGCACGCACGAAAAACCCGGCTCGCGGGCCGGGCTGCTGGCAGCATATCGCAACATCGGGGCATGGCGGTTTTAGCCGCTAAAACCCTTTCCCTTGGCGTAAAGTCCTCCGGGCGTCAGCCCTGGCCTTTCCAGATCGGCCCAAGACCCGCCAAATCGCAAAGGATTGCCCAGGCGGCATAGGGAATAGGCGAATCCTCGCCAACCCAGCGCCGCACTGTGCGGTCCCCCTTAGCCCCCAGGCCCAAGGTGCGCGCGGCCTGGCCGCCTGTGAGGCCGGCCAGGTGCAAAACCTCCCGGATTTCTGCGCCGGTCGGCTGCACCCAGCGTTCCGCCGGGCGCAGGCACTCAAGCCGGATATTCACGTCGCTCATGCTGCTTTTCTCCTAATCGTTTCAAATGGCGGCCCGCAGTTGGTCGTAGCCGTAGCACGACTCGATGCAACGCGGGTCATATTCACAAACCTTTCTGCCGTTGCGATTGATGCGATACCTCGCCGGCTTATCGTCGTGCGCCCACACCTGCCGCGTTTCGGGGCTGATTTTCGTAATGATGACGTGCTTTCCGACTTCCTTGGCAAAAACCGGGTGATGCACGCTCACAATCTCGCAGCGCAGGCCAGGGAAAAACGTCGCCGGCCACGCCGGCGCGTCCTCGTCCTCGTCCTTGGCCGGCTCTGGCTCCGGCTTGGCCGGTGTAGCCGGCTCCCTGCGCTGGCTGGCCGGCTCCTGAGCTTTCGCACGCGCGGCCGCGAGCTTCGCCTTGGCACCGGCCGCCCATTTGCGGGCGATGAATGCCTGGTGCGCCGGCAGCACCGCATCAACCCAGGCGAAGCCCGCCGGCAGTTCGTCCGGCTCCCTCCAGTCCTCGGCGACGGCCCGCACACGGCGCGGCGGTGGCGTGATACCCGCGATCCACGCCGGCAATGGCTCGTCGGCAAGGCGGTCCTGGTAGCGAGGTTCCAGATACCGGCGATGCGAGCGCAACAGGGCGCGCAAAACCCCGTCCGCTACCTGGTCCACGGTCATGCCTCCGCGCGCATGGTCGAAATGGGACCGATAGCCCGTTTCGGAAATAAAAGGGCCGTCCAGGTCCACGGCGTGGAACTGGAAATGCACGGTGGTTAGGCCGCCGTAGCCGCTTTCGACCTCCACCCATACGCGCATCCCGTCCACCGAAGCCAGGAAGTCGCCCTCCTGGCCCCACATGGGAACAACGCCGGGCACGGCGCGGCAATGACGTTCTATGACCCTCTCGGCCGCATCCTCGTCGGCGGCGCAGCCGAAGAACGTCCCGCCGTTGAGCTTCCACACTGCCGCCGCGTAACGCTCGCCGGCCACGTCGGCCACCAGGTCGGCCCGATTGAGCACCGCCTCATGCACCGCCGCTACCGCATCCGCTGCAACGGCCAGCAGACCGTCGCGGTCATCGGGCAGGGTGGCCGCGAGGGCAGCGATCCGCGCGTCCTTGTCCTCGGCCTGCGGCTTGCTTTTGCGCGCCTTCGTCCGACGGCGAGCCGCCGGGGTGGTTGCCTCGGCCGGCGTCGGGTTGGCTACCAGGTAGGCCGCGATGCAATCCGGTTTCCGGCCGTCATCGCAGAACTTCAAGCCGTCCAGGACGCAGCAGGTCGGCAACGGGTACTGCATCCAGTATTCGGGTTCCGGGAACGGATGCAGCAGCTCGCCGCAGTGGTGGCATCGCTCTGTCTCGCGGTCCTGCACCGAACCGCTGAACAAGCGGCCGGCAACGATGGCATCGTTGCGGCGCTTGATGGTGTCGTCTTGCATGCTTGCCTCCAACGGCCCCCAGCCTTTCGGCCGGGGGCCTGCCCCTTAGTCGATAGCCCGGTAGATCGCCGCCGCCTCGGCGTGCTCGCTCGCAAACGCTGCCAGGTGGTGGTAGCGGTCGATCAGAGCGTCAGCGTCGGCCGTGCCGGCCAGCTCCGCGCAAAGCTGGTTCAATGCGAAGAGCGTGGCGACGATGCCGGCGGCGTCGGCCGACAGCTCGCCCGCGAAGCCGTTGCCATCGACCTCGATACGCAAGCGGCCGTCATGCTCCGGGGCCATGTAGAAGCCGCCGTTCGAGAGGGTGTAGAAGTGCCAGAAACCGCCGTGGTAGGCAGTGCAAAGGCGGCCCATCCAGCCGAATACCAGGGCCTCGCCGCGCAGCATGCGCAGCATCGAGGGGCCGAAGTACGTCGGCAGAAACCGCAGGCGATCCGCCTCGGCGACGCGGGTGGCAACGATAGGGGAGGGGATTTGAACATCAGTCATCGGACTTTCTCCGGTAGTTGACCTGGGCGGAATGCCCGGCCTCAAGACCAATATTAGGGCATAATGCCCTAGCCTGTCAAGCAAATTTAGCTAAACAATGCTGTCAGTCGTACCCGATTCTGCGGTAACTGCTCGGTCCTGGTCCCGACCGGGCTTTGCCAGGCGGGCGGATGGAACGCCAAGGGGGAGCGCGGCCGTTGAATGGTGATCGCCATCACGTTTCATTGACACTTGAGGGGCGTTTAGAGCGAGCCGGGAAGGCCGACCCCCTCCTTGGAGTAAAAACCCTTGCGGCGTTGCAGCCGGCACGGATCTTCCGATCGGGCGCGGTGGTGGCCGCGCCTGTGACCTAAAAAGGGGGAGTCCAGAGGGGCGCAGCCCCTTTGGGCATAGCGCAGCGTAATCGGAGACGTAATTGAGCATTTCCAGGCGCTTGCGCCTGGTCAGCGGAAGAGTCAGCGCCGCAGGCGCTGCCATTTTTGGGGTGAGGCCGCTTGCGGCCGAGGGGCGCAGCCCCTGGGGGGATGGGAGGCCCGCGTTAGCGGGCCGGGAGGGTTCGAGAAGGGGGGGCACCCCCCTTCGGCGTGCGCGGTTACGCGCACCGGGCGCAGCCCTGGTTAAAAACAAGGTTTATAAATATTGGTTTAAAAGCAGGTTAAAAGACAGGTTAGGGGTGGCCGAAAAACGGGCGGAAACCCTTGCAAATGCTGGATTTTCTGCCTGTGGACAGCCCCTCAAGTGTCAATAGGTCCGCCCCTCATCTGTCAGCACTCTGCCCCTCAAGTGTCAAGGATCGCGCCCCTCATCTGTCAGTAGTCGCGCCCCTCAAGTGTCAATACCGCAGGGCACTTATCCCCAGGCTTGTCCACATCATCTGTGGAAAACTCGCGTAAAATCAGGCGTTTTCGCCGATTTGCGAGGCTGGCCAGCTCCACGCCGGCGGCCGAAATCGAGCCTGCCCCTCATCTGTCAACGTTGCGCCGGGTGAGTCGGCCCCTCAAGTGTCAACGTCCGCCCCTCATCTGTCAGCGAGGGCCGAGTTTTCCGCGAGGTATCCACAACGCCGGCGGCCGCGGTGCCTCGCACACGACTCCAACGGCGTTTCTGCCGCGTTTGCAGGGCCATAGGCGGCCGCCAGCCCAGCGGCAAGGGCAACCGGCCCGGTGAGCGTCGGAAAGGCGCTGGAAGCCCCGTAGCGAAGCGGAGAGGGGCGAGACAAGCCAAGGGCGCAGGCTCGATGCGCAGCACGACATAGCCGGTTCTCGCCAGGGCGAGAATTCCCCGGTGCTGCCCCTCAAGTGTCAACGAAAGTTTCCATCCATGACCGGACGTTACGATACCGCCCGCCATGACTGTCTGCTGGGCACCATGACCGACCAGGCGCTGGCCGACCTGGTTGGCATTAGCAAAGCCGCGATCACAAAGCGTCGGAACGCCAAGGGGGTGCCTTCCTACACCGCGCAGACAGTGCCGGCGTCGCGCGCGTTCGACGAGCTGCTGGGCACACTGCCGGATCGAGCCGTAGCGCACCTGGCCGGGCTTGCTGCGGCCACTGTGGCGCAGCGCAGGGCGAAGCTCGGCATTGCGTCGTACTGGCAGGGGGAAGGGAAGGCCGCCAGGCGTGCCGACCGTGCCGCGCGGCCGAAGCTGCGGCCGGGCCGTGGCGCGATCCCCTGGGCGCGCTACGACCGTTTCCTGGGCACGATGTACGACCAGGACCTGGCTGCGGTGCTGCATATCGCCCCGCGCACGATCCTCAACCGCCGCAAGGCGCTCGGCCTGCCGTCCTATCGGGACTTGGTGCCGGCATTGCAGCAGCTCGGGGAGCTGATGGGCCAGGTGCCCGACGACGTGCTTGCGGAGCGCTCTGGCCTGCCGGTCGAAGCGATACGGCGTCACCGGCTCGCAATGGGCTACGGTATCAACCGCCGGCGTCGCGGCCGGTACGACCCGGAACGTCATGACGTAATCCTCGGGATGATCGCCGATGCGGAGCTGGCCGCGCGCATTGGCGTGTCGGCGCAGTCGATAGCGCAGCGCCGGCGCGAGCTGGCCGTGCCGGCGGCCGCGCAATGAAAAAGCCCGGCTCGGGCCGGGCTTTCTGTCGATCCTTGCGGCGGTCATCGCTTGCAATGCACCAGGTCCTCGTTGACCCAGGCGTGTTCCACCAGGCCGCTGCCTCGCAGCTCTTCGCAGGCTTCGCCAACCTGCTCCCGCCACTTCTTGACGCGGGTGGAATCCGATCCGCACATGAGGCGGAAGGTTTCCAGCTTGAGCGGGTACGGCTCGCGGTGCGAGCTGAAATAGTCGAACATCCGCCGGGCCGTCGGCGACAGCTTGCGGTACTTCTCCCATATGAATTTCGTGTAGTGGTCGCCGGCAAACAGCACGACGATTTCCTCGTCGATCAGGACCTGGCAACGGGACGTTTTCTTGCCACGGTCCAGGACGCGGAAGCGGTGCAGCAGCGATACCGATTCCAGGTGCCCAACGCGGTCGGACGTGAAGCCCATCGCCGTCGCCTGTAGGCGCGACAGGCATTCCTCGGCCTTCGTGTAGTACCGGCCGTTGATCGACCAGCCCAGGTCCTGGCAAAGCTCGTAGAACGTGAAGGTAATCGGCTCGCCGATAGGGGTGCGCTTCGCGTACTCCAACACCTGCTGCCACACCAGTTCGTCATCGTCGGCGCGCAGCTCGACGCCGGTGTAGGTGATTTTCACGTCCTTGTTGACGTGGAAAATGACCTTGTTTTGCAGCGCCTCGCGCGGGATTTTCTTGTTGCGCGTGGTGAACAGGGCAGAGCGGGCCGTGTCGTTCGGCATCGCTCGCATCGTGTCCGGCCACGGCGCAATGTCGAACAAGGAAAGCTGCATTTCCTTGATCTGCTGCTTCGTGTGTTTCAGCAACGCGGCCTGCTTGGCCTCGCTGACCTGTTTTGCCAGGTCCTCGCCGGCGGTTTTTCGCTTCTTGGTCGTCATAGTTCCTCGCGTGTCGATGGTCATCGACTTCGCCAAACCTGCCGCCTCCTGTTCGAGACGACGCGAACGCTCCACGGCGGCCGATGGCGCGGGCAGGGCAGGGGGAGTCAGTTGCACGCTGTCGCGCTCGATCTTGGCCGTAGCTTGCTGGACCATCGAGCCGACGGACTGGAAGGTTTCGCGGGGCGCACGCATGACGGTGCGGCTTGCGATGGTTTCGGCATCCTCGGCGGAAAACCCCGCGTCGATCAGTTCTTGCCTGTATGCCTTCCGGTCAAACGTCCGATTCATTCACCCTCCTTGCGGGATTGCCCCGACTCACGCCGGGGCAACGTGCCCTTATTCCTGATTTGACCCGCCTGGTGCCTTGGTGTCCAGATAATCCACCTTATCGGCAATGAAGTCGGTCCCGTAGACCGTCTGGCCGTCCTTCTCGTACTTGGTATTCCGAATCTTGCCCTGCACGAATACCAGCGACCCCTTGCCCAAATACTTGCCGTGGGCCTCGGCCTGGGAGCCAAAACACTTGATGCGGAAGAAGTCGGTGCGCTCCTGCTTGTCGCCGGCATCATTGCGCCATTCTTCATTAACCGCTATATCGAAAATTGCTTGCGGCTTGTTAGAATTGCCATGACGTACCTCGGTGTCACGGGTAAGATTACCGATAAACTGGAACTGATTATGGCTCATATCGAAAGTCTCCTTGAGGAAGGAGCCTCTAGTTTAGCTAAACATCGGTTCCACTGTCAAGAACTTTAGCGGCTAAAATTTTGCGAGCCGCGACCAAAGGTGCGAGGGGCGGCTTCCGCTGTGTACAACCAGATATTTTTCACCAACATTCTTCGTCTGCTCGATGAGCGCGGCATGACGAAACATGAGCTGTCGGAGAGGGCAGGGGTTTCAATTTCGTTTCTATCAGACTTAACAAACGGTAAGGCCAATCCCTCATTGAAGGTGATGGAGGCCATTGCCGACGCCCTGGAAACTCCCCTGCCTCTTCTCCTGGAGTCAACCGACCTTGACCGCGAGGCACTCGCGGAGATTGCTGGTCATCCCTTTAAGAGCAGCGTGCCGCCCGGATATGAGCGCATCAGTGTGGTTTTGCCGTCACACAAGGCGTTTATCGTAAAGAAGTGGGGCGACGACACCCGAAAAAAGCTGCGCGGAAAGCTCTAACGCCAAGGGTTAGGGCTTGCACTTCCTTCTTTAGCCGCTAAAACGGCCCCTTCTCTGCGGGCCATCGGCTCGCGCATCATATCGTCATCCTCAACGGAAGCCGTGCCGCGAATGGCACCGGGCGGGTGCGCCTTGACATTTGTTTTCTACAGAACCCCTACGCGATACGGGTTCGATTAGCTGTTTGTCTTGCAGGCTAAACACTTTCGGTATATCGTTTGCCTGTGCGATAATGTAGCTAATGATTTGTTGCGTAGGGGTTACTGAAAAGTGAGCGGGAAAGAAGAGTTTCAGACCATCAAGGAGCGGGCCAAGCGCAAGCTGGAACGCGACATGGGCGCGGACCTGTTGGCCGCGCTCAACGACCCGAAAACCGTTGAAGTCATGCTCAACGCGGACGGCAAGGTGTGGCACGAACGCCTTGGCGAGCCGATGCGGTACATCTGCGACATGCGGCCCAGCCAGTCGCAGGCGATTATAGAAACGGTGGCTGGGTTCCACGGCAAAGAGGTCACGCGGCATTCGCCCATCCTGGAAGGCGAGTTCCCCCTAGATGGGAGCCGCTTTGCCGGTCAATTGCCGCCGGTTGTGGCCGCGCCAACCTTTGCGATCCGCAAGCGAGCGGTCGCCATCTTCACGCTGGAACAGTACGTCGAGGCGGGCATCATGACCCGCGAGCAATACGAGGTCATTAAAAGCGCCGTCGCGGCGCATCGAAACATCCTCGTCATTGGCGGTACTGGCTCGGGCAAGACCACGCTCGTCAACGCGATCATCAATGAAATGGTCGCCTTCAACCCCGCTGAGCGCGTCGTCATCATCGAGGACACCGGCGAAATCCAGTGCGCCGCAGAGAACGCCGTCCAGTACCACACCAGCATCGACGTCTCGATGACGTTGCTGCTCAAGACAACGCTGCGTATGCGCCCCGACCGCATCCTGGTCGGCGAGGTACGCGGCCCCGAAGCCCTTGATCTGTTGATGGCCTGGAACACCGGGCATGAAGGAGGTGCCGCCACCCTGCACGCAAACAACCCCAAAGCGGGCCTGAGCCGGCTCGCCATGCTTATCAGCATGCACCCGGATTCACCGAAACCCATTGAGCCGCTGATTGGCGAGGCGGTTCATGTGGTCGTCCATATCGCCAGAACCCCTAGCGGCCGTCGAGTGCAAGAAATTCTCGAAGTTCTTGGTTACGAGAACGGCCAGTACATCACCAAAACCCTGTAAGGAGTATTTCCAATGACAACGGCTGTTCCGTTCCGTCTGACCATGAATCGCGGCATTTTGTTCTACCTTGCCGTGTTCTTCGTTCTCGCTCTCGCGTTATCCGCGCACCCGGCGATGGCCTCGGAAGGCACCGGCGGCAGCTTGCCCTATGAGAGCTGGCTGACGAACCTGCGCAACTCCGTGACCGGCCCTGTGGCCTTCGCGCTGTCCATCATCGGCATCGTCGTCGCCGGCGGCGTGCTGATCTTCGGCGGCGAACTCAACGCCTTCTTCCGAACCCTGATCTTCCTGGTTCTGGTGATGGCGCTGCTGGTCGGCGCGCAGAACGTGATGAGCACCTTCTTCGGTCGTGGTGCCGAAATCGCGGCCCTCGGCAACGGGGCGCTGCACCAGGTGCAAGTCGCAGCGGCGGATGCCGTGCGTGCGGTAGCGGCTGGACGGCTCGCCTAATCATGGCTCTGCGCACGATCCCCATCCGTCGCGCAGGCAACCGAGAAAACCTGTTCATGGGTGGTGATCGTGAACTGGTGATGTTCTCGGGCCTGATGGCGTTTGCGCTGATTTTCAGCGCCCAAGAGCTGCGGGCCACTGTGGTCGGTCTGATCCTGTGGTTCGGAGCGCTCTATGCGTTCCGAATCATGGCGAAGGCCGATCCGAAGATGCGGTTCGTGTACCTGCGTCACCGCCGGTACAAGCCGTATTACCCGGCCCGTTCAACCCCGTTCCGCGAGAACACCAATAGCCAAGGGAAGCAATACCGATGATCCAGGCAATTGCAATCGCGGGCTTCGGCGCGCTTCTGTTGCTCATCCTCTTTGCCCGCATCCGTGCGGTCGATGCCGAACTGAAACTGAAAAAGCATCGCTCCAAGGACGCCGGCCTAGCCGATCTGCTCAACTACGCCGCTGTCGTCGATGACGGCGTGATCGTGGGCAAGAACGGCAGCTTCATGGCTGCCTGGCTGTACAAGGGCGATGACAACGCAAGCAGCACCGACCAGCAGCGCGAAGTAGTGTCCGCCCGCATCAACCAGGCCCTCGCGGGCCTGGGAAGTGGGTGGATGATCCATGTGGACGCCGTGCGGCGTCCTGCTCCGAACTACGCGGAGCGGGGCTTGTCGTCGTTCCCTGACCGCCTGACGGCAGCGATTGAAGAAGAGCGCCGGCGGCATTTCGAGAACCTGGGCACGATGTACGAGGGCTATTTTGTCCTCCCCGTGCCCTGGTTCCCGCCGCTGCTCGCCCAACGCAAGTTCGTCGAGCTGATGTTTGACGATGACGCGACCGCCCCGGATCGCAAGGCCCGCACGCAGGGCCTCATCGACCAGTTCAAGCGCGACGTGCGTAGCATCGAATCGCGCCTGTCCTCGGCCGTGTCGCTCACCCGCTTGAAGGGGCACAAGATCGTCAACGAGGACGGCACGACCGTCACGCATGATGACTTCCTGCGCTGGCTGCAATTCTGCGTGACGGGCCTGCACCATCCTGTGCAGCTCCCCAGCAACCCGATGTACCTGGACGCTCTGATCGGCGGGCAAGAAATGTGGGGCGGGGGGGTGCCCAAGGTCGGCCGCAAGTTCGTCCAGGTGGTCGCTATCGAAGGCTTCCCCTTGGAGTCCTATCCCGGCATTCTGACGGCGCTCGGCGAACTGCCCTGCGAATATCGGTGGTCGAGCCGGTTCATCTTCATGGACCAGCACGAAGCCGTGAAGCACCTCGACAAGTTCCGCAAGAAGTGGCGGCAGAAGATTCGCGGCTTCTTCGACCAGGTGTTCAACACGAACACCGGCCCGGTCGATCAAGACGCGCTTTCGATGGTGGCCGACGCTGAGGCGGCGATTGCCGAAGTCAACAGCGGCATCGTGGCCGTGGGCTATTACACCAGTGTCGTCGTGCTGATGGATGAGGACCGCACGCGCCTGGAAGGTGCGGCCCGCGACGTTGAGAAGGCCGTCAACCGGCTGGGCTTTGCCGCGCGCATCGAGTCCATCAACACGCTGGACGCCTTCCTTGGCAGCTTGCCCGGCCACGGCGTGGAAAACGTCCGCCGTCCGCTCATCAACACGATGAACCTGGCCGACCTGCTGCCGACCAGCACCATCTGGACCGGCAACGCGAACGCTCCATGCCCGATGTACCCGCCGCTGTCGCCGGCGCTGATGCACTGCGTCACGCAAGGCTCAACGCCGTTCCGGCTGAACCTGCACGTGCGCGACCTCGGCCACACCTTCATGTTTGGCCCGACCGGCGCAGGTAAATCGACGCATCTGGCGATCCTCGCCGCGCAGCTCCGTCGCTACGCCGGCATGTCGATCTTCGCCTTTGACAAGGGCATGTCGATGTACCCGCTCGCCGCCGGCATTCGTGCGGCTACCAAGGGCACAAGCGGCCTGCATTTCACCGTGGCGGCCGACGACGAACGCCTGGCGTTCTGCCCTTTGCAGTTCCTGAGCACCAAGGGCGACCGCGCTTGGGCGATGGAATGGATCGACACCATCCTGGCGTTGAACGGCGTCGAAACGACCCCGGCCCAGCGCAACGAAATCGGCAACGCGATCATGAGCATGCACGCCAGCGGCGCGCGCACGCTCTCCGAGTTCAGCGTGACGATTCAGGACGAGGCGATCCGCGAAGCAATCCGCCAGTACACGGTCGATGGCGCGATGGGCCATCTGCTCGATGCCGAAGAGGATGGCTTGGCGCTGTCCGACTTCACGGTTTTCGAGATCGAAGAGCTGATGAACCTCGGCGAGAAATTCGCCCTGCCTGTGCTGCTCTACCTGTTCCGCCGCATCGAGCGCGCCCTGACCGGCCAGCCGGCCGTCATCATCCTGGACGAAGCCTGGTTGATGCTCGGCCATCCAGCATTCCGCGCGAAGATCAGGGAATGGCTCAAGGTGCTGCGTAAGGCCAACTGCCTTGTGCTGATGGCAACGCAGAGCCTGTCCGACGCCGCCAACAGCGGCATCCTGGACGTGATCGTGGAATCGACCGCGACCAAGATTTTCCTGCCGAATATTTACGCCAGGGATGAGGACACGGCGGCCCTGTACCGCCGCATGGGCCTGAACGCTCGCCAGATCGAGATTCTGGCCCAGGCCGTTCCCAAGCGTCAGTACTACTACGTGTCGGAGAACGGCCGTCGTCTCTACGACCTGGCACTTGGCCCGCTCGCACTCGCGTTCGTCGGCGCATCCGACAAGGAATCCGTCGCCATCATCAAGAGCCTGGAAGCCAAGTTCGGCGACCAGTGGGTGGATGAATGGCTGCGCGGCCGGGGCCTCGCCCTTGATGAATACCTGGAGGCAGCATGAGTTTTGCAGACAAGATCAAGGGCTTGATCTTCAAGAAGAAGCCCGCAACGGCCGCAGCAGCGGCGACGCCGGCAGCGTCCGGCCCGCAGACCGACAACCCGTACCTGACGGCGCGGCGCACCTGGAACGACCACGTCGGTTCCGTCGTGTCGCAAAAGCAGACCTGGCAGGTTGTCGGCATCCTTTCGCTGATGATCGTCCTCGCGGCGGTCGGCGGCATCATCCACATCGGCAGCCAGTCGAAGTTCGTGCCTTACGTCTACGAGGTAGACAAGCTCGGGCAGACTGCCGCCGTGGGACCGATGACCAGGGCCTCGAAAACCGATCCGCGTGTCATTCACGCCTCGGTGGCTGAGTTCGTTGGCGATGCTCGCCTGGTGACGCCGGACGTGGCCTTGCAGCGCAAGGCTGTCTACCGCGTCTATGCCAAGCTCGGCCCGAATGACCCGGCGACCGCCAAGATGAACGAATGGCTCAACGGCACTGCCGACGCCAGCCCGTTCGCTCGCGCGGCCGTCGAAACGGTCAGCACCGAAATCACTTCCGTAATCCCGCAGACGCCCGACACCTGGCAGGTCGATTGGGTCGAGACGACGCGCGACAGGCAAGGCGTGGTGAAAGGCCAGCCCGTGCGCATGCGGGCCTTGGTGACGGTCTACGTCGTCGAGCCGACGGCGGACACCAAGGAAGAACAACTGCGAAACAACCCGGCCGGGATCTACGTCCGGGACTTCTCCTGGTCGAGACTTCTGTGAGGCACTGAATCATGAAAAAGGAACTGTTTGCTTTGGTCCTGGCCGCGTCCGTTAGCGTGCCTGCATTTGCCGCCGATCCCAGCGCGGACCTGACCGACCTGTATTTTTCCGGCAAGAACCCGGAGCTGACCGCGCAAGAGCGGGCGGCCATCGCCATCGCCAAGAAGTGGGAGGCGGGGACCGCCGGCATGCGACCGGTCGCCGGCCCTGGCGGTTCGGTGCGTTTCCTGTTCGGCGCGCAGCAGCCGAGCATCGTATGCGCCGTGCTGCAAGTGTGCGATGTGGCCCTGCAACCCGGCGAGCAAGTCAACTCGATCAACCTGGGTGACACGGCCCGTTGGACGGTCGAGCCGGCCATCACCGGCAGCGGCGCGAACGAAACCCAGCACCTCATCATCAAGCCGATGGATGTGGGCCTGGAAACCAGCCTGGTCGTGACCACGGATCGCCGCAGCTACCACATGCGCCTGCGCTCGCATCGCACGCAGTACATGCCGCAGGTGTCGTTCACCTACCCGGAAGATGCGCTTGCGAAGTGGGACGCCATCAAGAACCGCGAACAGCGTGATCGCGTCGAGAAAACCATCCCGCAGACCGGCGAGTACCTGGGCAACCTGAGCTTCAACTACTCCATCAGCGGGTCCACGTCCTGGAAGCCGGTGCGCGTCTACAACGACGGCAAGAAAACCATCATCCAGATGCCGCGCTCGATGGAGCAGACGGAAGCGCCGACGCTCCTGGTCGTTCGCAAGGAGGGCGGCCTGTTCTCCGACGATGAAACGGTGATGGTGAACTACCGGGTCCAGGGCGACCGCTACATCGTCGATACGATTTTCGACAAGGCCATCCTCATCGCGGGTGTGGGCAGCAGCCAGGACCGCGTGACCATTTCGAGGGGGAACTAAACCATGCGTAAGATTCTGACCGTCATCGCACTCGCGGCCACGCTGGCCGGTTGCGCAACCTCCAAGTACGGCAGCTTCGTCCATGACGCGCCGGCCGCCTACAACCAGACCATTGCGACCGATGCGGTGAAGCAGCTCGTCAAGCTCTACCCGCCGGCGCAAACCAGGCTGGAATTGCAGCAGGCTACGCCCGACCCGTTCGGCATTGCTCTGGTCACTGACCTTCGCGCCCAGGGCTATGCCGTCATGGAGTACAAGCCCGACGGCAACGCGGCCGCAGCTCCGGCTGCGTCCTCGGCCGCTGCGAAGCCGGCAACGCCGCAAGCCCAGGGCGGCTATCCGCTGCGCTACGTGCTGGATCAGTTCAGCGACAGCAACCTGTATCGCCTGACCGTTATGGTCGGCTCTCAATCGCTCACGCGCGCCTACCTCGCCCAAAACAACACTATGGTCCCGGCCGGCGCATGGGTTCGGAAGGAGTAAGCCAATGAGCGAAGATCAAATGGCACCGGACGCATCCCCGGATGCGGTCAAGCCGAAAAGCGGGGTTCGCCGCGTCAACAACATGCCGATGTACCTCATCGGCGGTGTGCTCGGCATCTTCCTGCTGGTGATGGCCCTGGTTGCTGCGGATCGCGCTGCGCAGCAGAACCAGCCGGGAGCGGCGAAGGCTGAGAAGGCCGGCAGCACCAGCATGTTTGCCGACGAAATTGCCGGCAAACAGCAGGACGGCATCATCAAGGCCAAGCCGCCGGCGATTCCGCAGGAACAGACCGCCCAGCAGCCGACGACGGAGCTGACACCAGCACCGGCACCGGGAACCACCATCACGGTCGCCCGGCCCGAGAACCTGGACCAGCCCCCGACGCCGCCGCAGGGTGCGCGCAATGAGGACCTGGACCGCATCCGCATGGCGAAGTTGCAGATGCTGGAAGAGGCGATCAGGGCCAAGACGACGGTGCGCATCGACGCGCCGCGCAGCCAAGGCAGCGCCGGCGGCGGTGCTCCGCAGGGCCGCGAGGAAACCCTTGCGCGCATCCAGGAGCTGCGTCGGCAGGCTGAGAACGCCCGCGCCAATGACCCGACCGCTGCCTACCAGGCTGCGCTTGCGCAGGCTCGCACGATGGGCGGCGGGGCAGGGGCTGGCGGCATGGGCGGCTCGGGTGCGCCAACCCTGGTGCAGACCTCGAACCGCAGTGGTGGCAGCGCCGGCTATGGGTCGTTCGACAACCGCAGCGAGGGCGACCGTTGGCGGCTCGACTCGCAGCCGGAGGCCCCTGCAACGCCCTACGTGCTGCGCGCTGGCTTCGTCGTTCCGGCTACGCTTATCTCGGGCATCAACTCCGATCTGCCGGGCCAAATCATGGCCCAGGTATCGCAGTCGGTGTACGACACGGCGACCGGCAAGCACATGCTCATCCCCCAAGGCTCTCGCCTGGTGGGCAGCTACTCGAACGATGTGGCCTACGGGCAGAAGCGCGTTCTGGTGGCATGGCAGCGCATCATCTTCCCCGACGGCAAGGCAATGGACATTGGAGCCATGCCCGGTGGCGATAGCGCTGGCTATGCAGGCTTCAACGACAAGGTGAACAACCACTACTTCCGCACCTTCGCATCGGCATTCCTCATGTCGGGCGTCGTTGCAGGCATCAGCTTGAGTCAGGACCGTGGCAACAGCAACAGCGGTTACGGACGACAAGACGCGGGTTCCGCGATGAGTGAAGCGTTGGGTCAACAGCTCGGCCAAGTAACGGCGCAGATGATCGCCAAAAACTTGAATATCGCGCCGACGCTGGAAATCCGTCCGGGCTATCGCTTCAACGTCATCGTCACCAAAGACATGACGTTTTCCAAGCCCTACCAGGCGTTTGACTATTAACTCCAAGGAGTAACTTATGAAGAAGCTCGCTAAGAATGTTTTAGCCGCTAAAGTCGCTCTGGTGCTGGCCCTTTCGGCCGGCACCTTGGCGGTCACGCCTGCGCAAGCGGGCATCCCGGTCATCGACGGCACCAACCTGTCGCAAACCACTGTCACCGCGATTCAGCAGGTTGCGCAGGTCCAGAAGCAAATCGAGCAGTACCGGACGCAGTTGCAGCAGTACGAAAACATGCTGCAAAACACGATGGCCCCCGCCGCGTACATTTGGGACCAGGCGCAGTCCACCATCAACGGCCTGATGAGCGCCGTCGATACCTTGAACTACTACAAGAACCAGGCGGGCAGCATCGACGCCTACCTGGGCAAGTTCAAGGACGTGTCCTACTACAAGTCCTCCCCGTGCTTCTCCCTCGGCGGCTGCACTGATGCCGAGCGTTCCGCGATGGAAGAGAACCGCCGCCTGGCGTCTGAATCGCAGAAAAAGGCCAACGATGCGCTGTTCCGGGGCATCGACCAGCAACAGGACAACCTCAAGTCCGACGCTCGCACGCTCCAACAGCTCCAATCGAAGGCGCAGGGTGCGCAAGGTCAGATGGAAGCGATCCAGTATGCCAACCAGTTCGCCAGCCAGCAGGCCAACCAGCTCCTGCAAATCCGTGGCCTCCTGGTAGCCCAGCAGAATGCCATCGCCACGCAGATGCAGGCCCAGCAGGATCGGCAGGCCCAGCAGGACGCTGCGAGCGCGAAGTTGCGCGAAGGCTCGTACCGCGCAAGTCCGGCTAAGAGCTGGTGAGGGGAGGCGCGATGAAGAAATCCAACTTCATCGCAGTTGCCGCGCTGGCCGCCGTCATGGCGGCCAGCCTGGCAGGCTGCGACAACAAGCCCGACACCGACAATCTGACCTGCGCCGATCTGCCGAAGGTCACGGATGCCGCTCAACGCGCGGAGCTGTTGAAGAAGTGCCCGCGCGGAGAACCGGGAGGCTTCAAGCCCAGCGAAAAGAAAGAGTGGTGATGACGTATGAAAATCCAGACTAGAGCTGCCGCGCTCGCGGTCCTGACGCTGGCCTTGATGCCGGTAGCGGCATACGCCCAAATCGACAATTCGGGCATCCTCGACAACGTATTGCAGCGCTACCAGGACGCCGCGAGCGGCTGGGCCACTGTCGTCCAGAACGCCGCAACGTGGCTGTTCTGGACCTTGACCGTGATTAGCATGGTCTGGACCTTCGGCATGATGGCGCTGCGCAAGGCCGACATTGGCGAGTTCTTCGCCGAGTTCGTGCGGTTCACCATCTTCACCGGCTTCTTCTGGTGGCTGCTGACCAACGGCCCGAATTTCGCGTCGTCCATCTATGCGTCCCTGCGGCAAATTGCAGGCCAGGCAACGGGGTTGGGGCAGGGGCTTTCGCCGTCCGGCATCGTCGATGTTGGCTTTGAGATTTTCTTCAAGGTGATGGACGAAACCTCGTACTGGTCGCCCGTCGATAGCTTCGTCGGTGCTGCCCTGGCGGCCGCCATCCTGTGCATCCTCGCCTTGGTCGGCGTGAACATGCTTCTGCTCCTGGCGTCCGGGTGGATTCTTGCCTACGGCGGTGTGTTCTTCCTGGGTTTCGGCGGCTCGCGCTGGACCTCGGACATGGCGATCAACTACTACAAGACCGTCCTCGGGGTCGCCGCGCAGCTCTTCGCAATGGTGCTGCTGGTCGGCATCGGCAAGACCTTCCTCGATGACTACTACAGCCGCATGAGCGAAGGCATCAACTTCAAGGAACTTGGGGTGATGCTGATCGTCGGCCTGATCCTGCTCGTCCTGGTCAACAAGGTGCCGCAGCTCATCGCGGGCATCATCACCGGCGCGAGCGTCGGCGGCGCTGGCATCGGTCAGTTCGGCGCTGGCACGCTCGTCGGTGCGGCCGCAACGGCCGGCGCGGCAATCGCCACTGGCGGCGCAGCCGTCGCGGCCGGGGCTGCGGCGGCGGCCGGTGGCGCGCAGGCCATCATGGCGGCCGCGTCAAAGGCCAGCGATAACGTCTCTGCGGGGACCGACATTCTGTCGAGCATGATGGGCGGCGGTGGTGGCGGCGGCGGTGGTAGCGCCGGCACCAGCAGCAGCGGCGACGGCGGTGGCTCGGGCGGTGGTGGCGGTTCGGGCGGTGGTGAAACCCCAATGGCCTCGGCCGCCGGCGACAACAGCAGCGGCGCACGCGGCGGCAGCTCGGGCGGCAGCTCGGGCGGCGGCTCGGGTGGTGGTCGCTCGTCCGGTGGTATCGGAGCCACGGCGGCCAAGGGTGGCCGGATCGCGGCCGATACCGTCGCCAACCTGGCGAAAGGTGCCGGCTCGGTCGCCAAGGCCAAGGCCGGCGAAATGCGCGCATCAGCCCAGGAACGCATCGGCGATACCGTGGGCGGCAAGATCGCGCAGGCAATTCGCGGCGCGGGTGCGGCGGCGCAGACCGCTGCAACCGTCGCCGATAGCAGCAGCAACAGCCAGGCGCAGGAACAACCTGCACCGGCACCTGCACCGTCGTTCGACGACAACAGCCTTTCCGCAAGCAACAACAGGGAAGCGGCCGCCGACGCGGATTCCGAAGTGGCGAGCTTCGTCAACAAGCCCGCCCAATCCTGAAACGACTCTTAGGAGCTACGACCATGCAACTGAAAAAAGCGTTCTCGTCGGCCGCCCTGGTGGTGGCCTTGGGCCTCGGCGCAACTGGCTCGGCCAGCGCGCAAGACGTGCTGACGGGCGATACCCGCCTGGCCTGCGAGGCCATCCTGTGCCTGTCAACGGGCAGCCGGCCCAGCGAGTGCAGCCCGTCGCTGTCGCGGTACTTCGGCATCCACAAGCGCAAGCTGTCGGACACGCTCAAGGCGCGGCTGAACTTCCTCAACCTCTGCCCGGTGTCGAACCAGACGCCGGAAATGCAGACGCTCGTTTCCGCGATTTCGCGCGGGGCCGGGCGCTGCGATGCGTCCTCGCTGAACTCCGTGCTGCGTGAGTGGCGGAGCTGGGACGACCAGTTCTACATCGGCAACCGCCTGCCGGACTACTGCGCGTCCTACACGGGCCATGCCTATACCGACTTCAACACTAGCGCGCCGCGCTACGTCGGCACGCCGGAAGAGGGCGGCTATTGGGTCGAGGCAGCGGACTACGACCGCGCGCTCAAGGAGTACGAAGCGAAGCTCAAAGAGCGGCAGCAGCAGTACGGCCGCTATGGCAGCGACGCCTACCGTCGGTTCGAGCGGTAAGGGGAGGGGATAGCGATGCCGTTTGCCAAGCTGCTGGCACGGAACGCTCTGCCGGTGGTCGCCCTGGTGGCGGCCACTGGCTTCGGTGCGGCGGATGCAAATGCCGCACGGCTCTTCCCCGATCTGTCTGAACAGATGGAAGAGCGCGTTGTGTGCTCGGTATCTGCGGCCGCGAAGTACGAGATTCCGGCCAACATTCTTCTTGCCATCCGGGAAAAGGAAGGCGGCAAGCCGGGCCAGTGGGTCAAGAACACCAATGGCACCTATGACGTGGGCGAGCTGCAATTCAACACCGCCTACCTGGGTGATCTGGCGAAGTACGGGATCACGGCCCAGGACGTTGCTGCGGCAGGCTGCTATCCCTATGACCTCGCGGCCTGGCGGTTGCGCGGGCACATTCGCAACGACAAGGGCGATCTGTGGACGCGCGCCGCTAACTATCACTCACGCACGCCGTCGAAGAACGCGATCTATCGCGCCGATCTGATGGTGAAGGCCGACAAGTGGGCGAAGTGGCTGGATGCGCGTTTCGTCACCGTCAACTATGGCCCCAGCTCGCCGGCGCAGCCGGCAGGGAAGGGGACCACGCTCGCGGCCGCTGATGCGCCGGCAGCAGCGTCGGCCGAAGCCCAGCCGGTGAAGCAAGGCCGGATCACCCGTACCAGCTTCCGCAGCTCCGGTTACGTGCCCCGGCAGCTCATCATCAACAACACGCCATAAGGAGGAACGGCCGTTTAGCGGCTAAAGCCTATGGGCATTCGCAACCTGACGCAGCGATACATGAACGGGGCCAGGGCCTACGCGGCCTGGGCGGCATCGCAGGCGAAAGCGCCGTTTGATCTTCTGGTCCTGGGCATCGGGCCTGTCATCGTCTTTGGCCTGGTCGCGCATACGCTGCTCGCGTTCTTGCCCGCATGGGCCATGTACGCCGTCGGCGCTCTGCTGGGCCTCGCGGCCCTGCCTTTAGCGCTGCACGTCCTCCGGGAATACGCGCTGCGCTATGGGCGCAAATAGCGCCCTGCAGGGCGTCTTTACTCCAAGGGGGAGGGCATGAATACACGCGCCATGAACGACGCCAGCGGCCGGGCCTCGCTGCCTGCCCTGGTGATCGCCGACGGCACCATTGAAGCCTTGAAGTGGCTCGCCCTGCTTGCCATGACCGGGGATCACGTCAACAAGTACCTGTTCAACGGTACGCTGCCATATCTGTTCGAGGCGGGGCGCTTGGCCCTGCCTCTTTTCGTTTTCGTCCTGGCGTACAACCTCGCCCGCCCGGGCGCGCTCGAGCGCGGTTTGTACGGGCGAGCGATGAAACGCCTGTTGGGCTTCGGCCTGGTCGCCTCGGTCCCGTTCATTGCGCTGGGTGGCGTGGTGGGCGGATGGTGGCCGCTGAACGTCATGTTCACGCTGTTGGCCGCAACCGCGATGCTCTACCTGGTCGAGCGCGGCCGCTCGGTCGCTCCTGTAGCGCTGTTCGTCGTGGCCGGCGGCCTGGTCGAGTTCTGTTGGCCGGCGCTGCTGCTGGCCGCGTCTGTCTGGTTGTACCTCAAGCGCCCGACGTGGGCGGCCGCGTTGATGGCGCTGCTGTCCTGCGCGTCGCTGTGGTACATCAATGGCAACCTGTGGGCGCTTGCTGTCGTGCCCCTAGTGATCGGCGCCGCCGGCGTCGATCTTCGTGTCCCGCGCCTGCGCTGGGCCTTTTACACGTACTACCCGCTGCATCTGGCCGCTCTTTGGCTGATCCGCATTCCGATGCGCGAGGCGGGCTACTTGTTTTTCACCTGACCTTTGAGATTCCAGTATGCAATTGCTCAAGAAATGCACCATCGCGGCCCTGCCGCTGCTCGCCCTGTCCGGCTGCGCACTGCTGAACATCCCCATGCCGACGCCGCCCGGTTCGACCCCGCCGGAAATGCTGACCGTGCCAGTGGCGCAAATCTGCCGTGACGCCGACAAGAACCCGGTTCGGGCGACGGAGCTGTACGGCAAGAAAGGGTTATCGGCCACCGGCAAGGTGCAGGTGATTTCCGAAGGCTTCAAGCCTCGCTACCGGGTCCTGCTGCGCGCTGGCAGCGCCTCGGTCCATGCTGGGACCGATAACCAGCTCGCCATCAAGTCAGTTTCCACCGGCCAGACCACGCGCGTCACTGGCACCGTTAAGGACGTGTCCTACGACCATAACGGCTGCTCGATCTCCCTTGACGACGCCAAGTTCTACTGAGGGGAGGGCGGCGGAATGCTGACACGGTTGAAGGGCTTCCTTGCTCGTCGCCGCGAGCTGAAGGAACTGGATGCGTCCGTGGTGAGCCGGCCCCGGCCGGCTCCGGCGGAACTGGTCCAGGTTGATGCACGCGAGGCCGTTTGGCGCGTGCCAGTGCCCGGCCAGGCCGACCGCTTCATGTCGGCCAAGCCTGGCGCGATCAACGATGAAATGTTCGTGGTCCGGGTGGACACCGAAGCGTTCTATCGGGCCTGGCTGCGCAGCAGCTCGACGGGCCGCGAAACGCGGTCGGACAACTGCCTGCTGCGCTCGGAAATGCCGCAGGACTACAAGTTCAAGCACGCCGTCCAGGGCTTCGCGCACGGCAGGGAGAATCCTGTGCCGCTGGCCTTCGCCGGCGCGCACCAGGAGCGCGACCGGGTGGACATTGGTTTCAGCAACGGGGTCACGCGCTCGTTCTGGCTGATTGCGAACAAGGCTCCGTCGTTTCCGATCCAGGTCCACGGCCGGGAGTCGGCCGAGCTGCTGAACAAGGTTTGCGGCCTCGATCCCACGCCGCTGTCGTTCTCGGAACTGTTCGCGCAGGCCCAACGCCAGGCTCCGCAGGTCGCCACACCGGCCCGGCACGCGCCGGCGGCGGCCGCGCGGCCGGCCCCCAAGGTGCAGCCGCGCTCCGGCCGAAGCGGCCCGCGCAAAGGCCGCGGACTCTAACTAAAACCATGCGCAACGCGCATTAGGGAGGATGTATGTATGTAATGGCCTGCGGCATCATTGCCGGCCTGGCGGCTGCGGTTGCCCTGTTGGGCTTCACGCCGATGATGGAGGCACTTGCCGCCGGCGAACACCGCAAGGCAGTCGCGCAATGGACGCGGACGCTGTTCCTGGTGCTGCTGCCGGTCGTGCTGATGTGCGCGCCCATCGGGTCGAGCATTTACGACGCGATGCAGGCGGACGCCGGTAAGCCCATCGCTTTCCACAACGGCCGGATCACGGTCGTCATGGCACTGGTGGGCAGCTTGGCCGTTGTGCTGATCGCGGCCGCGCGGGCCGTGGTCAACCGCAGGAATGCCAGTTTCTGGTTCGTCGGCTGGGTGATGGCCTCGGTTCTGGCCGGCGGCGTCGGCGCGATCGCCAGCGCGAAGCAACTGGCGTTCCTCGACGAACATAGCGGCATGGTGGCTTTCGGCTTCTTCCGCGACCAGGTGAAGGACATGCACTGCGATGCTGACGTGATCCTGGCCCGGTGGGATGAAAAGGCGTCCTCGCCGGTGGTCTACCGCTGCCCGAAGGTCTACATGCTCAACAGGTTCGCATCCGCGCCCTTCGTGCCCTGGCCGGACTACACCGAAGGGGAAAGCGAGGATCTAGGTAGGGCGCTCGCAGCGGCTCTGCGAGACGCGAAAAGGTAAGAAAAGCCGGGCACTGCCCGGCTTTATTTTTGCTGCTGCGCGTTCCAGGCCGCCCACACTCGTTTGACCTGGCTCGGGCTGCATCCGACCAGCTTGGCCGTCTTGGCAATGCTCGATCCGCCGGAGCGAAGCGTGATAATTCGGTCGTGCATGCCGGCGTCACGTTTGCGGCCGGTGTAGCGGCCGGCGGCCTTCGCCAACTGGACGCCCTGACGTTGACGCTCGCGCCGATCCTCGTAGTCGTCGCGGGCCATCTGCAAGGCGAGCTTCAAAAGCATGTCCTGGACGGATTCCAGGACGATTTTCGCCACTCCGTTCGCCTCGGCGGCCAGCTCCGACAGGTCCACCACGCCAGGCACGGCCAGCTTGGCCCCTTTGGCCCGGATCGACGCAACCAGGCGTTCGGCCTCGGCCAGCGGCAAGCGGCTGATGCGGTCGATCTTCTCCGCAACAACGACTTCACCAGGTTGCAGGTCCGCGATCATGCGCAGCAGCTCGGGCCGGTCGGCGCGTGCGCCGGACGCCTTCTCGCGGTAGATGCCGGCGACGTAGTACCCGGCGGCCCGCGTGGCCGCTACAAGGCTCTCCTGGCGTTCAAGGTTCTGCTCGTCCGTACTGGCGCGCAGGTAGATGCGGGCGACCTTCAACCTTCGTCCCTCCGGTTGTTGCTCTCGCGTCGCCATTTCCACGGCTCGACGGCGTGCGGATCGGACCATAGGCCGGCGCGCTTGCCTCGCGCCTCCTGTTCGAGCCGCAGCATTTCAGGATCGCTCGCGCGGCCGTGGAAGCGGTAGGCCCAGGCCATGCCCTGGTGAACCATCGAGGCGTTGACGTTGCGCGGGTGCGGTGGCCGGCCGGGCAGCTCGACGTTGACCCACACGATGCCCAGCGTGCGGCCGTAGCGGTCGGTGTCCTTCTCGTCGACCAGGACGGCCCGGCGGAACAC
The DNA here is from genome assembly GCF_001005825.1 of Rhizobium sp. LC145. GTDB lineage: Bacteria > Pseudomonadota > Alphaproteobacteria > Rhizobiales > Rhizobiaceae > Neorhizobium. Next base: position 4,805 of record NZ_LBHV01000019.1, on the reverse strand, counting down.
CATGCCGGCCAGCGCCTGGCGCGCACGTTCGCCGAAGGCTTGCCGCTTCTCTGGCGCGTCAATGTCCACCAGGCGCACGCGCACCGGCCGCTTGTCTACCAGCACGTCGATGGTGTCGCCGTCGATGATGCGCACGACCTCGCCGCGCAGCTCGGCCGCAGCCGGGCCAGCCACGACCAGGAGGATTGCCAGCGCGGCCGCTCTGAATCGTGCCTTCATGCGACGCTCCGCTTACCGGAAGCCTTGATCCGGTCCCACGTGCGCGAATCCTCGATGCTGGTCTTGCCGTCGAGCTGCTGCGCGGCGGCATCGGCATCGTTCCACTTGGCGAACCGGCCGGCCTCGCGCGGCGCGGTGCCCGTCCAATCCAACAAAACCCAGCTCGCGGCGTCGGCCCCTGGCTGCTGCATAGCGCGTCTCCTTCTCACTTGGTCAAATTGGGTATACCCATTTGCGCCTAGTCTATTGCACATGGCTCAAAATAACAACGCACGACTTAAATGCGCCTAGCGCATTTTTCTGGCTTTAATGGGCCAGGGTAGGGTAGTCGGCCCTTGAATGTATCTCGATTGAGATACATAATAGGGGGCAAGATCAACACCAGGAGAAATGACGATGGCCGCTCAAACATCCATGCTGCACATCCGTGTAGACGACAAGCTCAAGGCCGACGCGACCGAAAAGCTCGCCAACTTCGGCCTGTCCGTATCGGATGCCGTGCGCATCTTCCTAACCCGCGTATCGAAGGAAGGCGGCTTGCCGGCCGGCCTGACCACTGACCCGGAAGCCCATGACGCATGGTTCCGTGCCAAGGTGCGCGAAGCGCTGGCCGACACCCGGCCAGGCGTGCCGCATCAGCAGGTCATGGACGAGGCGCAAGCCCTGATCGATAGGAAGCGCCGTGCCAGAGCTTGAATGGTCGCAACCAGCTCGCGCCGATCTGCTGGCGATTGTCGATTACATATCTGACGACAACCCCGACGCCGCACAAAGGCTGAAAGACGATATCGAAGCCAAAGCGGCGAAGCTGCCAGAGCATCCGAGGCTCTACCGGCCTGGCCGGATCGAGGGCACGCGGGAAATGGTCGTGCGGGCAAACTATATCGTCGTGTACACGGAAGACCCTTTTACCGTGCGCATCTTGCGTGTTCTCCACGCTGCGCAGCAGTGGCCGCCGGAAGATGACGCCGGTTGAATTTCAGCCGCTAAAACTTAAGTGCGCACAAAAAAGCCGGGCATTGCCCGGCTTTTCTATTGCTACATATGCCTCCTAGATCGAGCGCGAGCGTTTCTGCTCGGCCTTGGCCGCCTGTTCCTGGGACACCTCGCCGATGACCTTGCCCTGGCCTCGGCTGTAGGCGATTTCGTAGTTCTGCCCGACAACCGGCGGCTTCTCGAAGATGCCCCGATTGTGCTTCACGATTCCGCCTTCGCTGAGCTGATAGACGTTGCGGCCATCGTCGTGCAGGACCTGACCGACGTGCTTATGCGGATGGACGTTCTTGCTCGCGTCCTTCGCATTGCTCAACTGGTAGATGCCTTTCGGTAGACCAGCCTCGGGCAACACCTTCGTCGTCAACCATTCACCATTCACTACCTGGTTCACCTGACGGCTGCCGTTCATGACGGCGATCTTGACGCTACCCTCGCCAGGGCTTGCCGCTGTACGCGGTGCCCCGATCTGTACTTTGTTCATACGCTCCGGTTCTCCTTAGTAGGTTCTCGCGCGCCGTTGGCGCTGTTCCTGCTGCTCGATGTCTTGCTGCTTGAGCTGCTGCACCTTCTGCCGCTGGCCCTCATCGAGAAGCACCTTGCCGACCGCACTTCTCACCTGGCGTTCAACCCCGTCTTTGCCGAGGCTGCTGCGCTCGGCCAGGTCGTTGAAATCGGTGTGCTTCTTCATGTTCGCCAGCGCCGCGAGCTGGTCATCACCCAACAGCGATTCCTTGAACTTGGCCGTGTCGGCCTCGCTCAACTGGACCTTGCCGGCGGCCGCGTCAGCGAGTCGCTTTTCAGCGTGCAGGTGGTTGCGGTAGCTCTCCGGGGTGATCGGCGGCAACTCTTTGGGATAGGCGTTCTCGCCCGGCGCGAAGATCGGGAAGATGGCCTTGCCGCCGACCGCTTTGGCGGCTTCCTGGGCCTTCGTCCTGCCGGGATTCACGCCCTGGGTGATCTGTACCTGGCGGTCGTCGTCGCCGGCGATCACAACAGGCTTGTCCGGGAACTTCGCGTGCAGGGCCTCGGCAACAGCCTGTAGGTTGCCGGAATCGAACGCGGCGACGGTCGCGTGCCCCAGCGCTTCGGCCAAGGTGGCGGCGGTGGCGTAGCCCTCGCCGATCACCAGCGCCGGCGCGGCCGCGAGGGCATCCATGCCGCCGACAACATGGAAGCATCCTTCCTTGCGGCTGTCCTTGGCGAAGCGCTTGGTGCCGTCCTCCTGGATGTACTGCATGGTCCATTGCTTGCCGTCGGCGTCGTAGGCCGGGATGTAGGTTTTCTGGCCCTCCTGATCGGTGAGGACGCCGGCGTGCAACTGTAGGCCCTTGTCGCGCAGGTACGGCGTCGGTTCCGTGATCGGAACCAAGCCCTGCGCCTGACGGCCGATGCGCTGCGCCGTAGCTTCGTGCAGGCGTTCTTGTTCCTCCGCACGCGCGGCCAGCTTGGCCGCCGCCTCGGCCTGCATCTTGGCCTTCTCGGCCGGGTCCAGGGCGTAGCCCTTGGCCTTCCACTTCATTTCGACGCCGGTACGGTTGTTCTTGATGTAACCGGCCGGGTGTCCGTCCAAGTGGCCGACGTAGAAGCCGGATTTCTCGCCCTTCTTATCGCCCTCTGTCTCGATGCGGTGCTTCTTGCCATCCATGATGGGATGCCCGCCGCCGGGGGTGACGACGCAGCCCATGCTTTTCAGGGCCTCGGCGAACTCATCTTCCGGCGAGACGGCCGGGGATTGCTGGGTGGGCACGTTGTCCGGCAGCCAGCGTTGCAGCTTGCCCATGTCGGCATTCGGGCCGGCATACCAGGACTTGGCCACCTTGTCCCACTGCGCGCCGGCCGCCTTGGCAACCTGGCGCTCGCCGTAGGGCACGGCCAGGTAGACGCGCTCCTGGCCCGCGTTGCGGCGCTCGGCCGTGGGTTGGGTGGCCTGGCCCTCGGCGCGGGCCTCTACGGCCGCTGTAGCGCCCTCACGCGCCCATTTGGCGAACGGGGCAGGGTCAACCCCTGCCGGAACGTACCAGGCGCGTTCCTGGCGGTCCCAGCGCGCTCCAAGGGCCTTCACCTCGTCCTTCTCCTTGAACGGCACGTTCAAGTAGGCGCGCTCGGGCTTGGCTGGGGCCTGAGCGGCCGCCGGCTGCTCGGCCGCGTTCATGGCCTGGGCCATTTCCTGCTGCTCGCGCTCGTAGTCGGCGATGCGGCGCTGTAGGTCCTCGTCGTGCAGCATGGCCGTGCCTTCGGCGGCCTTGCGCGCCTCCTTGGCGGCAACGCGGTCCTCGTCGGTGCTGTTGGGATCGCGGCGAACCCGCTCTTCATGGATGCGGGCGAACTTCGCGGCCTGCTCGTACTCGTTGGCCGTCGCGTAGGCGTCGATCACGGCCAGGCGGTCGGCGAGCGCTTCGGCATTGGTCTGCGCGTCGGGACCGGCGAAGTCGGCAAGCCACTGATGACCGCCGGACTCATGATGCGCGTAGACGCCCCAAAACTCCGGCTCTCGGTCGCCGGCCGGCTCCACGAACCGTTCGCCGTCGTGCTCGACCTCGACGTTGGCCTGGACCTGGACGCGGCCGGACCAATCGGCGGGTAGCTCGAAACCCAGCGTGGATTCGGTCAGCGCGGCCAGCGATTGGTTGCCTTCCGCCGGCTCCGCGCCGGCGCGGTACATGCGCAGGGTCTGCGCGATCAGCTCGTCGGCCGGCGCGATGGCCGGTCGTGCTACCTGGTCTTGCTGTTGCTCCATAGTTGCCCCCTGCGCAGGCTCGATGGCCTGCTGGGTCGTTTGTTCCTGAATTTGCTTCTGCTCGAACGCCAGGACGAAATCCTGGATCTTCTCCGCGTCGGCGGCCGCGCGGAAAATCTCTAGCGGGTCCTCTTGTAGCGCTTTGATCCACGATCCGACATAGGCCGCGTGCTGGCCGGGGTCGTGGCCGATGCCCAGCTCGTCGCCCAGGATCATGCTGGCAATCTCGGCGCGCAGCTCTTCCTTGGCGTACCCCTCGCTCCCGAAGGGATGCGCCAGGTCGCGGTCCAGCCGCGACGGGTGGCCGGTCCAGTGACCCAGCTCATGGAGCGCGGTCGCATAGTAGTTGTCGGCGGTCGGGAACTGGCCTTTGTCGGGCAGATGGATGCTGTCCGTGGACGGCCGGTAGAACGCGCGGTCGTGCTCGCCGTGGCGGATGGTGGCACCTGACGCCGCAAGGATGTGCTCGGCCCGCTCGACGGCGTTCCAGGTCTGTTCCTTGCGCTCCAACGGCGGCAGGCCGTCGATCTGCTCCGCATTGAACACGGTGGCGAAGAACACGCGCGGGCGTTCGAGCTGCACCGTCACCTTGACCGGATCGCCGTTGGCATCGAGGACCGGCTTGCCGGTCTGCTCGTCGATCTTGGTTTGCTCTTCGCTGAACTTCCAATACTGGATCGGCGAGCCTTTCTCGCCGCGCCGGACCTGCGCGCCGGCGGCGGCCGCCTGCTTGTAGGTCATCCAGCGCGGGTCCGCATGGCCCTGGGCCATGAGCTGGATCGCGTTGATGCCCTTGTACCGCTTGCCGGTGGTCGGGTTGAGTGGGATGAAGGAACCGGGCATGCCCGGTTCC
>NZ_LBHV01000018.1 GCF_001005825.1 Rhizobium sp. LC145 | reverse complement strand
GCGCATCCGGTATGATCCTGCGGCAATGACGGGTGCGCATGCCCTGGTAGAGCTGCAGCATTTCGCCCGGCCGGGCGTGCCGCTTGCGGTTAGCCCGAACCGTCTGGCGCTTGATGCCGGATTCGATCTGCGGCGCGAAGAACGCCTTGAAGCCATAGGCAACCATTAGAATAGTCTCCGTTCGATCCATTTGGCGCAGTCGGGGCAGGTATGCGTCCACTTGTCCGCAACGCGCCTAGTGCGCCAGCCCTCGGCTGTGATGTCTTCGCGCATGATGCTGAAATCTTCCTGCGCATAGGTGCGGCGATAGGTGAGGGGGCAGCTATCACAAGTGATCTGCAGCTTGCCCTGGTGCTGGATAAGGGTCATGACATCATCTGCCTTGCCGCGACGAGCCTGGCGTTCAATACCTTCTCGATATTTGCGTGGATCTGCTCCCGGCTTATGTCGGCTTCTGCCGCCACGTCGACGATCGCGAAGGCAAGCGCTGCGAAGGCGAGGTCGCGATCCTCGGGAAGGATGTCGATGACGCGTTCCATGGCGGTCACCACGGCGCGGGTTTCCTCCTCATTGGTCATTGCGGATCTCCGGAAAAGCATCGTGGGCTACGCCGTCAAGCATGCGGCCGGTGAGCTTCTTGCCGATACGGTAGACGTCGGGCTCATCGTCCCAGCCATCTTCGGGGTCGCTCATATTGGTGCTGCCGATCAGCCATGAATCGGCCCGCCAATGCGCTGAGGGTCGGCGGCCCTTGACAGAGGCCGGTACGTTCTCGCCCGGCGTCCATTCGCCCCACTGCTTGAAGTGAAACGGAACGCCGGCGGCAGCCGCCTGGTCGCGCAAGCCGCGAAACCAGTCCGGGTGCGTCGGCCGCGCCTTGTGATCGCCCTGGTCTGTCTCGCCTCCGGTGATCACCCAGTCAGGCATGAAAGTGGGAGGGACGATGATATCGCTGATGAGGGGCTCGAAAGATCCGAATGTGAAGAGCGGCGACAGCTCGACCTTGGCAACCTGAAGCGCCGGCAAGTTCTTGTCAGCGCGCGGCTGATCCTCGCATGTCGCGCCGAGCGCGGCGTTGGCAGGGAGTCCGCCGGCCGCATCAGCCATCTTGACGATGTTCTGTGGGCGCTTGGTTAGCAGCAGATAGATCAGCCGCGGCGTCTTGCTCATCACCTCGAAGGCATCGGCCCGCCATTGTGGGTCAACCTGGTTGTCGAAGATGTCGGCAAGGCTGGCGCAGAATACGAACGGCCGGTCGCCGTCCTTCTCGGCCTGGCGCTGCCATCGGAAAGGATCATTCCAAGTATGGGCGCCGGTTCGGACGCGGGGCGCATTGCCCCACTGCACCTTGTTATACCGCTTGTCCATCAGGGCTTCTGCATAGCAGCCATCGCAGGCCGGGCTGAGCTTCGTGCAGCCCATCCACGGGTTCCATGTGTGACGGGTCCATGAGATCGCGGAATTTTCAGCCATTGGCCGATCCCTCCCTCGGATGTGGCGCCGGGTCTTCGGCATATTGCTCAAAGCCATCCGGGATACCGGACGTGTGACGCTTCACATTCGACAAGGGAGCGGGTGCGCGGCGGTTCCAGCTCTCCACCATGACCGCCATTCGTTCTTCGTCGGAAAGATCCGGATGATCAGCCCGGCACATAATCATGTCGGCGTTGCAGCTCGTGCAGTAGACCGCAGCGCCGTGATCAAGCCGGCCGCCGGACAGGTGGCGGAAAGAGCGTTGATAGTCCTGCTCGGCGTCTCCGCCGCAAAACGGGCATGGCAAAAGCTTATCGGTCACGCTGCATCTCCTTTTAGGTTGGAGAAAAGGGAGGATTGGTTGCGCTCGATGCGCGACCAGGCGAGCGGATTAATCCAAAGGACCTCTGTGCGCGCCTTCGCTCCATCGGTGTGAGCCTTAGTCTCCACGCGGTGCCACCCTTTCATCGCGCTGTCGTACAGTTCGGAAGGGTATCCGGAGATGATCACCATGGCGCGTGAAGCATCGATCGCAGCCAGAAGTGCGGAGTGGTCCGCATCCGTCATCTCGTGGGCGTAGTATTTGCCGCTGCGGGTCTCTGCCACGTAGGGCGGGTCCAGATAGATCAGCGCGTCGTCGCGGTCGTACCTCTTCACCAGCTTCTTTGCGTCGCAGTTCTCAATCAACACATGAAGGAAGCGGCCGGCAACCAAAGCGACCTGCTCTGGAAGATCCGCGAGCGAGCGCAGCCTTGACGTGAAGCCGTCCGGGTTCGTACGCGCATCGAAACCTGATTTGGACAGCGCGCCTTTAGAGTTCATGCCCATGAATGAGCGAATAATGAAGCGGCGCGTTGCCTCGAGGTCATCGTCTACCGGCTCATAAAGCTCCCGATACTCGTCGCGAGCGTAAGGCGATAGAGCGATTGCCCGCGCTAGTTCGTCGGGTTGGTCACGAATGACGCGAAACATCCTGACTAGATCTCTATCGAGGTCGTTGTAGATCTCTGAAAGGGTGCGAGGCTTCTGGAGAAGGACGGACGCTGCGCCGCCGAATGGCTCAACGTACACTTTATGAGGTGGGAAATGACTGATCACCCATGGGGCAATCCGCCACTTGCTGCCATGCCAGCGAAGGATTGAGCGCGTCGGCGTCATTCTGCCGAATCCTCCTTGAGAATCCGAGCGACGAAGCGGCCTATGTCCTCATAATCGGTACTATCCCAAACCGCGCCGATCCCGCCGCACTCAAAGCAGCCGCCGCCAAGGTGGCAGCGCATGACGCTGCTGTAAGGGCCGGTCGGATGGCCTTCGTTGCTCTCATGGCAGCCGGTGCAGGTGCGCCAGAAGCCCTTGCCGTATTCGAGGGCGTCGGAAACGCCATCGAGCTCGATCGGCAGTTCGTTGGTCCGCGTCGATGGGGTGTCGTCCCTTCTGCCCTGGGCATACTCCCCCAACTCATCGAGCGTCTTCGTCACGCCCGCCTTACGGCATAGCCAGAGGATGCGGCGGAGCGCATCAGGGGTCGGCGTATAGTTTGGCGCTCCGGCTGTAAGTGCGAGATACTTGATCTCTTCTAGAGCCACCATACTCGTCTGCGGTCGAGTCTCAACAGCGAACTCTCTGATGACCTTGGCGTAGTGAAGGCCGTCCTGGTTGCCTTCCTGTCGCGGAACGAGCTTCTTCCCTTCGCTCGTGTCCTGGATCACATTGGCTTCGATCATCATCGCGATGCTTTCAAGGGCGAGTTCGTACCCGTCATTGCGATCAATCGCAGTTCTGCGCGATTGCATCTTCGTCTGGGATGCGGGGTTATTCGTCTGCGGCGCTGCGGATGGAGCCGGTTCGCACGGCGCATGCTTGGCGCCGCCAAACACGTATTCTTTCCATGGGGTCCAGCACCATTTACCGTCACGGTTGCGGAGGAAGCCCCACTTGCGCCCCGCGCGTCCACGCCAGACAAGCGTGATGATCTTGCGATCGTCTGTCTGTGGTATCGGGGGATCGCCTCGCTGCCGGCCGACCCACTCCCATAGCTCATCGCCTGAATAGCGGCCAATAACGCGGTGGCAATGGGTGGCGGGTCGATAGGATAGACGGAAGGCGCGAACTACTTGACGGTGGAGCTTATACCGCGCCGGCCCGCAAAATAGCGCCTCCATGTAGGAGAGACCTTTAGTGTCAGGGGTTGCCACTTCCTCAACATAAGACGTCAGCGGGAACGTCCAGAAATCCCACGGATGATCGTGGCAATCCGGATCAGTATCGCCACGATAAAAAACGTGCAGGCGAAGCCGGCCGATCCAAATTCGGGTCATGTACGGGGTGCGGCTACTGCCGGCATCATCAAAGATCGTGTGTATTCCGAAGAAGTGGTTAGCCATTGTTCGAGCCCTCTGAGGTGGCGGGCGCATCGACCAAGCTGGCGATGGCGTCTATCTCATCAGCTGCGGCGCGGAGCCGTTTCGCTAGGTTGCCGTAGTTCCTAGATCCGCACTCGCTTAAAGCGCGCGCAGCTCGGCCAACGGCGGCATGATCCACTCCCCAGTTCGTGCTGAAGTCCTTGCCAAAGGCGGCCTCGAAAAGACCGATATTCTTCGATGCGTTTTCCAGATGCGCCGTTCGCCGCGCCGCTGCCTCGTCGATCTCCTTGCTGCGGGTCTCCCGAAACCTCTGCATTTCTTCCGCTTGTCGATCTCGGGCTTCTCGGGTGGCCTCGTCGATCATTAGGCGCATCGTCTCGTCAGCTCGCCTCAACAATGCTGCAAGAAATGACCGGGTTATGGGCTCGGGATTGTTTTTTTCCGCTTCCCGGATGGTTTTCCAAGCCCTTCCATCGAACTCACGGAGGCCCCACGCCGGCGGAACATCGGAGAGATCGTCGATGACACCGGGAGCGGTATGGATATACCAGCGGTCGCAGAAGCGGGCGATTGCCTCCGCCTTGCTTGGATCGGCTGCTTCGCGCCTCCAATCGGAGCGGCTGATCTTGATTTCGACGCCGTGCAACTCCAGCCCGCGAGAGGGCCAAAGCGACATGATGACCGCATCGGCATATCGCTTGGCCCCGCCGCCGGTCGCGTTGGATACTTCCCACATGATGGCGTATTCAGGCGCGGCCCAACGCTTGGACATGCCCGCCCTGATATCAGCTGAGGTAATCTTTGCGAGCTTCGGGGTGGGGGAGAGAAGGTCAGTCATGTCGCCTCTCCATCAGCCAATTCAGATCGCGATTCTTCCACCGCAGTAGCTCGATCTTGGCGTGGCCGGCGCAACCCTCGCGACGTTCTCCCGTGAATTCCTCGACGGCTGCGGCCGCCAGCAAAGCGACCTGATGCCGATGCTTGAGGACCTGCCGAACGAAGAGCGTGCCGTTGCGGATATCGTGCTTGAGCGACGGGCAATGCTCGACGCAGGTCCGCGCACAGTCCTTGTGAACCATCGGTTCGACCTGCATCACGGTCATGCCCGCGCCGCCGGAAACGACTTCGCGGGCATGCGAGAGCGAGACCTTCGTGCGAGCCTTGAGCGGTTTAGCGCAGAGGTCGCAGAGGTCATTCACGATAAGCTGTCGCTGGCGGCCCATGTGAGGCTTGCCGAAAATCGGCTTCCCTTCGCCGCGTCTGTCGACGTCACAGAGCGCCAGATGATCGATATGCGGGCAACGGGCGACGTGTATGCCTCCCTGTTCTGCCGACCAGAGGGCGGCGAACGGAACAGGCATTGTGCCGTAGTGGAGAAGATTGCCTGGGGTCATTCGGCCGAGGCCTCCGAGCCGGAGGGCTGGCGGATGGCCTTGAAGCCACCGCAGGTGTTGACCGCGACTTGGATCATGCCGACGATCCATGCGGCATCCTCGTCGGTGCGTTCTCGATCGACATCGACGACAAGGACGGGTTTGCCGTCCGCGTCTATAAGGGTGGCAAGATCCTCGTCGGCAATCTGCAGCGGCAGATTGACGCCGTGATCCGCTAGCGCCTGGCGAAACTGCGCTGTTATTCCGGGGCTGGTGACTAGTGTGGCGGTCGCCTCGGCGAGTTGGGTTATCGTTGGGTCGCCTGCGTTCGGCGCGACCGGCTCCCGATGATCGCCGAACATGTGATCGAAGATGCTGTCGTCTGCGCTCTTGGTGCGGCAGCTGGCCCCTGCCAGCCGAGCCGGCTGAGCATGGCGGCCGAGGACATCGCCAAGCGTGCCTGCATAGCCGACTGGTTCTTTGTTTTCCGCCGATGGCGAAATACTGGAAAGCGCCGCCTCGGCCACCTTTAGAGCCTGCCTGGTCGTCAGTGCCGGAATTTCGCCGCGTATATGCAAACCGAGGATCGCGGTTGCGGCGGCCTCAAGATGGTTTTCAGCCATTCGAAGCCTCCCGAATGATTTGCTTGCGGTGCGCCTCGGCGATGGCCGCAACGTGCATGGAAATGCGAGGCAGGCTCACGGCAACGTATGCTGTCCCGCCGGAGCCGGTTGCAGTCACCCTGCGGCGGGTCACAATGCGCCGCTCGTCCTCAATGGGCTCTCGCGTGAAATCCGCGGGCGGCGCGGTCTCCATCAAGCTGGCTTTCATCGGCCGCCCTCCGGAGTTTCGGAAGCAAGGAAGTGGGAGGGGATCGGCTCGGGGCCGTTCTCCTGTGCCTGCATGCCGGCCCACAGCCCAATGACGTCCGGGTGGCCGCTGAACCGCATGATGATGGCGGAAGCCTTCTCGCCGACAGTCATCGTGTGGGAGACGTGGGGGATAGGCGCATGGGCATTCTCCGCCCATAAGGATTCCAGAAGTTCGGAGAACAGCGCGGGCACGCGCGGATTGAAGTAAACCGTCGAGGCATCGGCCAACGGTGCCTGGTTCATGTTCTTCAACAACTGACGCCAGCGCACCTTGACGCCCTCGGTCATGCGATAGTCGAGACCCACCGTGTGATCGCGAACGCTGGCCGATCTGCTGAACAGGGTGGGGTGGAATTCGTCATCTTCCTCCGCCCAGATCGGGTTCCGCATCTTCGGCGAGATGTGCATGCCGGCGGAGTAGACATAAACCGTGCCCGGCTGAAGCCATTCCGGTGCCTCCGGTTGGTATCGTTCGCCGCAGTAGTCCATTGTCGGGATTTCGATGCCCTTCGCGGCGTAGAAAGCCTGGTCGGGAATATCCAGCGTCACCGGCGTATCGATCCGCGCCTCGGGGTCGCGGATGATAACGCTCGCGTGGCCTGTCACGGCGACGAGGTATGCGCCGCCTTCGGTGCAGGGCTCCAGCAGGATATTGCCATCCAGAAACCGCAGCTGGTCGATCTCTCGCGCATACTCGACGAACGGCAGGAGCGGCCAAAGATACTTCGCCTGGAACCAGCCGAAGTGGATTTTCCTGTCGGATGCGCGTGCGTCCGCATTCCGGTCTTGCCGACCGGTTTCCCTGTCTTGCGTCATGGGGGTTTGCCTTCTGCCCGTTTGGAAACTGCGCCGAACTTAGCGTTCGACTGAAATTCAGTCAACACGAAATTCAATTCGACTGAAGTCCAAAAAGCGGCCGTTTTCAATCTGAATGCGGAATCACCCCTGCCGTGAGTGAGGCTCGCTAACAGTCAAACGCAACTAGTGAGGTATGAAAACGGGCGTGCGTTTGCACGCTAACCCTGCCTTTTAGCGGCGGGGTTCCTCCTTGGCGAGGATCGTGGCAATCGTTGAGAGGGACTTGGAGACCACCGCGCGATCGACATCACTCAACGATAGAATATCGCCCATCAGGGCTTCAAGATTTTGCAGGGGATCGGGAGCGAAGGACTTTTCCAGTCGATCGACTATCTCTGCGTTAACGCTCCTGCCGTTGTCTGTAGCCGAGTGCTTAAGCCTCTTCTTCAATTCAGGCGGAAGGCGCAAATTGTGTCGATCGTCGCTGAACTGAGGCATTCTTGCCTTATGGCGGAATTCAGGCCGACTGAAAATGGTGCAAGTATGGTAGATATGTGCCACAGATGTGCCACTTTATTACTGGTCAAAGTTGTGGGTTGACGGCCGGTCGGAATATGTTCCTATAATGTTCCCTCGTCAGGGTAGAGGGTGCGCGCTCCCGCGTTTAAGGGATCGCATTAAGGGTTGAGATGACCGTAAACGTTTCGATCTATCAGATGATCGGGCGCATGAACGAGTGCGAACAGAAAGCTTACAAAATCGTACTGCAGTGCCTTGCGTGTGAAAAATTTAATGATTGTCAGTCCGGGAAAGTAGTCGTTGAGCAGCCTCGATCGCTTCTGGAACTCTTTCCGGATGAGATTTCTCCAGATCGCGTGCGAGTTGCATGAGTTTCAAGAACTCGTCCATTACGTCCTGGCGGTCAGTTCCTGCTTCGATCGCGAGCTGAACCGCCTCGCGAGCCTTTGCGCGCCAGTCGTTGTCATTCGCGGGCGGTCTGGAGATTAGATCGGCCGGCGTGCAGCCTAGCGCGGCTGCGATCGCCTCAAGCGTCTGCTGGCTGTAGCCGGACTTTCCGTTCTCCAGGATAGAGATGCCGGAAACGGCCATGCCCACGGCGTTCGCAAGCTCTTCTTGCGTCATCCGTCTTTTCTCTCGCCATTGCTTGATGAAATGGCGTGGCTGTCCGTCCATCGGGGGTTTCAATTTCTTACGCGTTCCCATGACGCTAATTCTCGCATGTCGTTGTTTTTCGCATCCATAGTGGCTGAATGAAATTTCTACTTGACTGAAATTTCTATTCGACTGAAATTGCCACGCATGGAAAAGCTCGTTGGATTCTTCAAAGCGAATAGGGGTGCGCAGAAGCGCTTGGCGGAAAGCCTCGGGCTTCGGCAGTCAACTGTTTCGCAGTGGAAAGCTGTTCCTGTGGAGCATCTTGCCGAAGTGTCTGAGTTCACCGGCATCCCCCGCGAGGATCTCCTTCCTGACGCATTCCGTCCAGCGCGGAGGGCTGACATATGATGTCGAGCAAAAGCACTTGCGTCGCAATCTGGCCAAAAGCGGTATTTCGTCTTGTTCTTCCGGAGGTCGTTGAGCGGACGGCTACCAGAAAGGTGGCCCGCGCATGATTCTCTCCCGATTTCCCATCCGGTTTGGCGCTTGCTCCTCCCAGCGACAGACCGTGCGCCGAGCCCGCCGCGCCCGCGTGTGTGGCAGTTGGCTGCGGCTCGGCGCTGCACTTTCCGAGCTTCGGCGTCCGTACCCGCATCTGCGGACGCCGGGGACATCCTGCCGGTCGGTCGCGAACCCCGCGCGCGTGCCGATCGGCAGGAATGGGTTTGTAGGGTTTGCATTCGGTTCTCCGTAATCCAGCGGACTCCGGATCATCATTAGCGTTTTCACCGCTCGTCGCTCGACTGGAATTTTTCGCAAAAATTCCGGTTGCGCTTTCGCTTTGCCCGGAGGTTGGCACCGTGAAGAAAGAAGACATCGTCAAGCAACCGTGGTTCCCGGCCATCAAGGGCAGTACCCGCGACCTCATCGCGGCCGCCGGCGGCATCGACCGCGTTTCCCTGTTCCTCGGCTGTGGCAAGACTGTGGTCGGCAATTGGAACAACTGGGAGATGGCCGACCTCATGCCGCACTGGGCGATGATCGCGCTCGAGGCGGATCTTGGCCGTCCAATCCTTTCCGCTGCCTACGCCAGATTGTCGGGCGCCACTGTAACCGATGGCAACGGGGCTCCTGCAGGACGCGCCCGCTCGCTCTCCATGGATACCGCCAACATCATGCATGAGGTTTCCGAGTATCTCGGCGCTCATTCCGAAGCATTAGCAGACGGCGAATATTCCCTCGCCGAGCTGCGGGAGCTGCGGGAAAAGATCAGCGATATTGCTTCCTCTCTTGCGGCAGCTGTCAGCACGATCGACCGCAAGATCGCGGCGAGGGCTGCCTGATGCGGGGGGCGGCGCAACGGGCGGCGCGGCCGCAAGACGAACTGACTGCGGATGACCTGGTGCGCCAGTCGAAGGCCGCCCGCGTTCGCCAGCTGATGGGTGAGGGCCTGTCGCTTTCCGAAATCGCACGCGAGGCCGGGCTTTCCGAGGCGGAAGCGCGCGAGCTGATGGATCGGGCGAGGGCGGTTTGATGATGGCGGCCCTTGCTCTTCCCGATCCGCAACCGATACCGGCCCCCCTCGATCGCTTTGACGCGATCGCTCTCGCCGAGCGGATTAATCATGCCCGGCAGTTGCTGGACGCTGGCGACATTATGGCGTCTCTCACCTATTCAGAAGGAGCTTATGACGAGGCGAAGGCGGCCCATGGCTTTGCCGCCAAGGTCAAGGCAAGCGAAGGTGTGATCGCCCGCGCACATGCTCTTGTCGCTGAGGCGCTTGAAATCCGCAGCCTCGCCAAGATCGCACTTGCCAATGAATATGAGCGTGCCCAGGCGGCAGGGGTAGTGGCTTCCCGAGGTCGCCCGAAAAAGGTCTCAGGCGAGGACCTTTTAAAGCTTGCTGATTTTCGTGTCGACAAACGGTTGCTTTCGGAGGCCCGCAAGCTCCGCGACCAAGAGGTAGCTAACCCCGGCATCATCGGTCGCACGATCGCGGCCTTGTCGGCGGACGGCATCTTGCCGACGAAGGCAAGTCTACGTGCCGCCATCGGCACGGCCTCGGCCTCGAAGGAAGAGCGCGGCGACAATTTCTATCAGACGCCAGCCGTCGCGACGATATCGCTGCTGGCCTTCGAAAGTTTCTCCTCGACGATCTGGGAGCCGGCCTGCGGCGCGGGCGCTATCTCGCGGGTGCTGGAAGCTCAAGGCTATGATGTCATCCTCTCCGATCTCGTCGATCGCGGCACGATCTCGGAGGCCGGTGACGTCCAGTCGGTCGGCGACTTCCTCCTGAGCAAGCCGGAAGGCGAGGGGGAGGGGCCAGACATCGTCACCAACCCGCCCTATGGCGAAGTTTTGAACGCCTTCGTGGCGCATGCGCTGCGCGTCCACAAGCCGCGCAAGCTGGCGTTGCTGCTCAACCTCAATTTCAAATGCGGCTTTGCCGACGACGACCGCAACTTCGTCATGGATGAGTGCCCGCCGTCGCGCGTCTACGTCTTCAAGCGCCGGCTGCCGATGATGCACCGCGAAGGCTATGACGGACCGAAGGCGTCGAGCCGTATGAATACCGCCTGGTTCGTCTGGGAGCGGAACGAGGATGGCACTTATGGCGACCCGGACGGCTGGACGAAAGAACGGCGAATCGACTGGAGGGATTTCGCCGATACCGACACGCTGGAACCGGGCGAGGGCGGTCATTCCCTCGGCATCCACTTCGACGATGCGCCGCGCACGACGCCGAAGCTGGAGCTTCACGAGCGCGTCGATCGAGACCGTGAGGATGCACGGGCATGGGTTCTGCAGCGCGACGAATTCGATCGGGCGGAGCTTTGCCGGGGTATCGGCCGGCGCGACAGCACTGTCGAAGCGATCATCGCCGAGTTCGTTGCCGGCGGGCTGATCTCGCCCGCGAGCGAACCAGGCCGGCTTGGTCGGCACAAGGTGCTGCGGTCGACAGGAGGGGCTGCGGCATGACTTTGGCCCATATAGTTTCCGTTTCGGGAGGGAAGGATTCAACGGCGACATATTGCCGAGCGATCGAGCGCGGTTTGCCGTTTCGAGCTGTTGCGGCCGATACTGGCAATGAACATCCCGCGACATATGAGGCGGTCAACACCCTTCACCTCAAGACTGGCGGCCCTAAGGTCGAGTGGGTGAAAGCTGATTTCTCGCGCCAGATCGCAGGGAAGCGCACATTCATCGAGAGGAAATGGGAAGAGCACGGCGTTCCTGCCGATCTCGTTTCCCGCGCGCTGGCGGTGCTTCACCCGACTGGAAATCCCTTCCTTGACCTATGCCTCTGGAAAGGGCGATTCCCAAGCAGGAAGGCCCAGTTCTGCACCGAGGAACTGAAAATCAATCCGATTGATCAGAACGTGACGCGTCCGCTGCTTGCAACAGGCGCAACGGTGATTTCCTGGCAGGGGGTGAGAGCTGCTGAAAGTGAAGCGCGCAAGCACCTTCCGCCTTTCCAGCGTATTGGCGGGCAGCACGCCGACCTGCCGGGCCGGCTCTACGTTTACCGCCCACTATTGCGCGTCGAAAGCGTGGATGAGGTTTTCGCAATATCACGCCGACACGGCGTCGATCCTAATCCGCTCTATGGCTGGGGCTTGAAGCGCGTCGGCTGCTTCCCTTGCATCAACTGCGCAAAGGCAGAGCTGGCGCTAGTCGATCAGCATTTCCCCGAGCA
This sequence comes from Rhizobium sp. LC145, assembly GCF_001005825.1. Lineage (GTDB taxonomy): Bacteria > Pseudomonadota > Alphaproteobacteria > Rhizobiales > Rhizobiaceae > Neorhizobium. Next base: position 37,674 of record NZ_LBHV01000018.1, on the reverse strand, counting down.
GATCGAACGCTTGGAAGAATGGGGGGCTATCGTCAGCGAGGCATGCAAGCGCGGCCATGCGACATTTTTCAATCTCGTCAACGATCCGGTTATGCAAGCCGAGTGGCTGGAGCTTGAGCGCATCGGCAAGGCGCTCGAACGATTTTCTCTCGAACAGTTTGGCATTCGCCGCATGGTCGAGTGGGCTAAGACCGATCGCGGGGGGCGGCAATATTCGCTGCTCGCTCGCGACTTCTCTACCGTTTGTAATCAGTGGGGTGCCTGCGAATGAACATGCACCAGGCTTCCCTTCTGACTGCTCTTTCGGCCTCGACGCTGCTGTCGCCCGAACCCGGCCGCCCGATCATTATCGACAGTTTCGCCGGGGGCGGGGGCGCCTCAACAGGTATCGAGCAAGCGCTTGGCCGCTCGCCCGACTATGCGATCAACCACAATGCCGACGCCCTGGCGCTGCACGCGGTCAATCATCCGGAGACGATCCACCTTTCGGAAAACGTCTACAAGATCGACCCGCTCGACCATCTGCGCGGAAAGCATATCGGCCTCGCCTGGTTCTCGCCGGACTGCAAGCACTTCTCGAAGGCGAAGGGCGGCAAGCCGGTGGCGCGCAACATTCGCGATCTCTGCTGGATCATTCCCGGCTGGATCGAGCGAATCCAGAAGAGCGGCGGCAAGGTTGATGTCGTAATCATGGAGAACGTCGAAGAGTTCAAGGATTACGGGCCGCTGATGCAGACGGCCAAGGGCGAGATGCCCGATCCGGAGCGCAAGGGCGAGACGTTCCAGAAGTGGTGCCGCAAGCTGCGAGGCCTCGGGGCCAAGATCGAGATGCGCCAGCTGCGCGGCCGCGACTATGGCGCGCCGACGATCCGCCGGCGGCTGTTCATCATCATGCGATTCGACGGCCAACCGATCGTCTGGCCGGAGCCGACGCACGGCAGCCCTGATGATGCCGACGTGATCGCCGGGCGGAAACTGCCCTGGCCGATCGTCGCCGACTGCATAGACTGGAACCTGCCGTGCCCGTCGATCTTCGACACCTCGGAGGAGATATGGGCAAAGCACGGGTTGCGTGCCGTTCGTCCTCTCGCCGGCGCTTCGCAGGCGCGGATCGCCCGCGGTTTCGACCGCTTTGTTTTGCAGGCCAAGCGGCCTTTCTTGGTCAATCTCACTCATGGCGGCCGCGTCGAGGATATCGCCAAACCGATCATGACGATCACTGGCGCGCATCGTGGGGAGAAAGCGCTTCTTTCGCCGTCAATCCAACGTTTCAATACGGGCGCGACCGGCGTAGCAATGGACGGGCAGCTGCCGACCATAACGGCGAACAGTTATATCAAGCGGCCCGGCGGGGCTGCGCCTTTGGGAATGATGTGCGCCTACATGGCGCAGGCGAACAATGACAGCCGGCGCATCGGCGGGGTCAATCCCGGCCGGCCGATGACGGAGGCGGCCTCGACGATCACGCAAACCGGCAGCCATCAGCAGCTCGTGTCTGCCTACATCGCCCGCGACTTCGGAACCTCGACCGGACACGCTGTCAATGTGCCGGCTGCGACGATCATGCCGGAAGGGCAGGGCAAGAGCCGCCTGATCATGCCTTACCTGCAGTCCTACTACGCGACGGGTGAGGGGTCGCGCGCGGATGAGGCAATGCGCACGGCTACCGTCAAGCCCCGCCATGCGCATGTCGAGGCCATCGTTGACGTGCCGCCCTTCACCGAAGAGCAAGCGAGCCGGGCCCGTCAGGTGGCGGATTTCCTGCGGGCGCATGGCGTTTGGGATGAACGGGAATTCGTGACGATCGCGGTAGACGGCGTCACCTTCGTTGTCGTCGATATCGGCATGCGCATGTTGACGCCGCGCGAGCTTTACAACGCGCAGGGCTTCCCGCCCGGCTACAAGATCGACGGCTATTTCGATCATGCGAGAATCGGCCATAATGGCGGACCGGTCTGGGTGCCGTTCTCCAAGGAAGTTCAGGTTTCTTGCGTCGGCAACAGTGTATGCCCGCCGGTCGCCAAGGCGCTGGTTGCCGCCAACTGCAATCATCTGGCCGTGCAGACTGAGCAGGTGGCGGCATGACGGCGTTCATTTCATTCAGCTGCTTCCAGTCCGATCACCAGGCGCTGTCCCATGGCGGCAAGCGCGCTGTTCATCAGGGGCAGTTTCGTCGCGGTGTCCGGGTCGAGAAGGCGGCGGGCTTCCTTCTCGTCCTTGCCGATGCGCCGCGCCAGTTCGGTGCGCGACAGGCCGGATGCGCGGAAGGTCTCGATGACCGCGATCTTCATGGCGATCTCGGGCGCCGGCGCGATCATGTATCCTTCGGCGATCGGCTCGGGCAGGGCGCGGCCCATCTCCAGATAGGTCAGCAGGGCGACGCCAAGGGCGTCCTCGGCCATTGCGCGCGCGTCCGCCATGCCCTCGCCTTCGGTGATGGCTTCCGGCACGTCCGGAAAGGTGACGGTAAAGCCGCCTTCGCGTTCGGTCGGCTCGAAAACAGCGGCGTAGCTGTAAGTTTTCATGGCGTTCAATCCTTCAATCAATCCAGCGTTCATTCTTTCGGAAACGGTAGTGCCGGGGCTCATTTGAGCCCCAGCGTCTTGCGTATCTTCCCGGCCGTCTTCGGATCGATTTCCCGGCTGGGGAGGGTTGTGAAGCGGTCTCCGACCCAGATTGTGGCGTGGCCGCCCTTTCCTTTCGACTTGCTAAGCCGGAAGGAAAGACCGGCTGCTTTTGCTTCCTCCCTGATTTCGGCGATGAAGCGATCTCTCTTGTCCATTCCCGTCTCCGTTTCGATGCCCATACATTCGGATATTTTTGTCCGAATGTCAAGCGGCTTCGGATATTTTTGTCCGGATACTTGAGCAATGACGACGAATAATCGCGAAGCGGAATTGAGGCAGCTAACCCGCCTGAAAAGGGTTCGCGACGGGATCGAAGGCTATGCCTGGGAAATAGAAGTTGATCGCAACTCTACCCATCTCGTTGCTGTGCGTCGGGGTAGGGAAGCGGAACGGATCATTACGATCCACCCGGCCGCCTCGCCCGACGAAATCGACCTCTTTTGCAGCGCGGCTGACTCCTTGCGTTTTCTCCTGACGCTGATCGAGCGCGCGACTGCGCGGATCATCGCAATGCAGGGCTCGTCCGCGCCGCGCGAGCAGAAACCGAACGGTGCGCCGCCGCCCGCTCGGAAGGGGAAAAACAGCGCGGCGCTCTCGGCGAAATCGCTCTGTGAGCAGGTGATGTTTCGGCGCTTCCTGGAAACCAAGGGACCGGGCGGAATGCTGGGCGACGAGCGCGCCGCCGATACGCGTTTGAAGTTCCTCCTCAACATCCAATCGAAACGCCAGCTTAACGAGCCCGGCCCGGCACGCGAGGCCTTCTATGCAATGCGCGCCGAATACTACCTCTGGAAGAAAGGTGACCTGTGACCGTCTATGTCGACGACATGAAAGCTCGGTTCGGCAGCATGATCATGTGCCACATGTGGGCGGATTCCGACGAGGAACTGCTTGCCATGGCCGACCGGATCGGCGTGCAACGCAAATGGATTCAGGGGCACCCTGAATTGAGCTTTGGAAAGCATCGGAACGCATCGTGGGTGCATTTCGATATCGCCATGAGCAAGCGGGCGCTCGCGATCCGTTTCGGCGCGGTGGAAACCGACCGTTACGGCCCGGTCCTGCATACGACGCGACTTGCTTATGACCTGGCGCTCTCGCTCGGCGATGACGATCTCGCCGGGAGAATGGCGGCGAAGCTTTCGCGGATCGAGGCGCTGCAAAAGGGGCGTGCCCAGTGATGCAGATGCTTCCCCTACTTGAAATCCTCGACGACTGCACGAAGGACGCCGAGCGGGCCGATTGGCTCCTGCGGGTTCCGGACGGCATTGTCCTGCGCGATTACGATCCAATCCGAAATATCCTCCTGACGGCGGGTTTCCGCCATGGCGCGGACTTCCTTGGCATACGTCTGTCCGCCGTGCATGCGACGCGCGGCGATGACGGTGAACTGCCTGAGACCATTCGCAGTGCGCTCGAAATGGCCCGCTCCGCCATGCGCGCGATTGCGTTTGGTGCTCCTCCGAAAGGGGGTGTTCAATGAGTCATCATGCTACGAATTGGGCGATCCAGCAGCGCGGCATCAAGCCCGCGTTGAAGGTGGTCTTATGGCATCTCGCCGACTGCCATAACCCGGCCTATGGCGGCACTTTCCCCAGTCAGGAGTATCTAGCGGAGCGGTGCGAAATCCCGCGTTCAACGCTTAATGGCTATCTTGACCAGCTCGAAGAGGCGGGCCTGATCGCGCGCGAAAGGCGGCGCAAGCCGGGCTCTCGCCGGCAAGACCGCACGCGGTATTATTTTCCCTTCGAACCTCAATTCTCGCAATTTTCTCCTACGGCTCCGAGTCCAGAAACTGGACACGGGTCGCCGGAGGCCGAGTCCGAAACCGGGCAAAAGCCGAGTCCAGAAATCGGCGAAAGCCGAGTCCAGAATCTGGACAGTAACCCTGTAAGGGAAACTGTAAGAGAATCCGTAAGGGAGAAAGACGCGCGAGAGACCCGATGGGAGGAACCCGACGAGGAGGATGATGCGGAAGAAAATTCCAAATCGCTCGAACGGCGGGTGAAGGCTCTCGAAATCGGTCGGCATAACAACCCGTGGCCGGGCTCGCTCGGGAAGGAAACCCGATGGGCAGTGATGCAGTTTGCCAAGCTAACGCCCGGTGAGCGGATGCAGGCTGAAGAGCGCCGGGATGATTATCTGGCGGCCTGCGGCGGCAAGCCGGTCTCGCTTGGCGTCTATCTGCGAGACAAGAAATTCCTCGACGTCGCCGCGATGAAAGCAGCGGTCGCGGCTCCGGCTCTCAGCAGCAGCATTGCCGCACCGATCTTCGGGCCCGCCTGGTGTTCGGCTCGAACCGTGGCGCTGCTTGCTGGCCCGGTTCGCGTCGAGCTTCCCGGCGATGTCCGCGCCGTGGTGATGAAGAGCTTCGAAGTGCTGGCGAAATCCAGCTCGGCCGGAGCGAGGCGCTACGCAGCCAGCAAAGGGCTCTCGATCGACGCAGACGGCTGCCTCATCTTCCCAGATGATTTCGAAGAGCAGGAGCTGCGCCGGCGTCGGATCTCGGAAGGCTTTCCAGAGGTCAATCGCCTGCAGGACGCGACAAAGGGTCCAGCGTTGATCGACGCTCGCCATGCGTCGATCAAACCTTTCTGCGAGCCTGTCCCGATCGGTTCCGAGGTCTGGGAGGATTGGCGTCAGTGGCATGGGCAGCTGCTCTATCCGTGGCTTCCCGATACCGGCGCAATGCGCGTCGTTTGGTTTCCGGCCGGGGGGCCGGGAGAAATTTCAGCATTTGAACAGCATGTGAAAGAGGTTTTCCATGACCGGGGATAAGCGGGCTGCTGCTCGTATCATTACCGATGAAGCTGCGCGCGCTGCGATCGAGCAGCGGCGGCAAAAACGCGAGGGTCGCGTGCTGAAACTCGCCCGCGCTCAACTTCGGCCAGCTTCAAGCGAAATAGTCGAATCACGGGCGAATGACGCCCGATGGTTCTGCTTGCAGGTGAAGAACGGGCACGACTTCACTGTGGAAAAGCTCTTCACCGACTGCGGTGTTCAGGTTTTGGCGCCGCGCGAAACAATCGTGAAGGTGAAGCGGGGGAAAAAAATCGAAGGCGAGCGGGCATTCTTTCCCGGTTATTTGCTTGTTCGTCTCGTGCCCTCGGCTGAAGCGTTTGCAGCGGTGCGAAAGCAGGATCACATCGTGGGTTTCGTTGGCGGCGAGAGTGGCTATCACGTGGTTCGCGACGCCGATGTCGTTGTTTTTCAGCCTATTTCTACGCCAGACATCGCGGAACTGCCTGTTGACAAGACCATCGGCCAGTCGTCTCGCTGCCGCATCAGCGCAGGGCCCTTGGCCGGATTGGAGTGCGTCGTTCTCGACGTGAAATGGAAGCGGGAGCCGCGTGGCAGGGTGCGTGTCGAGGTCGGTGACAAATTCGTCGTTGTCGATCGACTGCCTATTGCGTTTCTCGAAAAGCTGTGAGAGTCATTCGGTCAACGGCCACTGTGGATGCGCCACCCTCCGATGTCAGTGCTGGACGCTGGCAGAACCGACCTCCATCAAGGTCAAGGGAACAGGCCTCCGCAACCCAGCCTTGACGGTCTCGCCAGAGACTTCGATTCAAGGTCAGAGCGTGAGCCATGTCCGCACAAATCGCAGGCGACCTTCGGGTCGCCTTTCTCGTTTCTGTCACAGAGGCTTTTGGTGATGGCGCGGATCGTTCACGTCGCATGGGCCGACAAGGTTCTCCAGCAGTACGGGCGGCGGGTTCTCGATCTCAATCAGCGCTTTCCAAACGTTCTGCCGCGTATCGTCAACCAGGTCGGCAACCGCGCAAAGACACAGGTCGTTCGCAACCTCACCAAACAAACCGGCTTGCCACGAAAAACGATCGTGAAAGCGGTTGGTGATCCGACAAGGGCGCGACCGGGGCGTTTGTCTTACGAGATGGTAACGCGGGGCGGGAATATCCGCCTGAAATACCTGAACGCGAAAGAGACCGAAGCCGGTGTCGTTGCTCGGCCCTTCGGCAAGACGACGCTCTACCCCGGTGCCTTCATGCGCGGCGGTCGCTTCCCTGATCGCAAAGACGTCGCGAAGTTCGACGGCCACGCGTTTTATCGTGTGAACCGGTCGGGTACGAAGATCACCTTTGCCAGATCCGGCGTGATCATTCCGGTTGAGATGACAAGCGGCGCCACGAGGGCGGCTTTCGACCGGATCGCCGGACCGCTCCTGCAGGAGAGGGTCGACAAGGCCCTTGGCGACTTGCTCCCCTGACCCTCCCCGGTGGGCGGCCTGTCGTGGGGCAGTCCCCTGACGCCCACCCCCCCCCCATTCAGGGACCGTTTCGGGGAAAAACCAGCATACGGAAGCGCGCGACTGCGGGATTTTGCCAGTGCGATACTTCGCAAGCGGTACACGAATACACGTGCAAATGCACGTGTTGCACGGGACGGCGCACGATGGATGAGCAATGGATCTCGATAACGGATGCGGCGGCGCGGTTGACCGAGGCGGGAGACCGCATCGACCGTTCCTCGCTATCCCGCTACCTGAAACAGCACTCTGAGGCGCTGCCTCTCAAGCCGGACGGTCGATCGAGCCTTGTCGAGTTTGGCGCGTTGGTTGCTCACCGATCGGAGAACGTTCGAGTTCGTCCGCTGCCTATCCCAGCTGTTGCCATTTCCGTCCCTCACCTCGGTGCTACGCATGGCGTGCTGCCGACGCGCACTCAATCTGACGGCGCGGCGCGTAAGGCCCAGGCTGACGCAGAACTACGCGAGATGGATCTCGCGGAACGCCGTAAGGAGCTGACGCCTTACGCCGAGGTAGATCAGGCCGGCCGCGACGCTGTTGCCATGATGCAAAGCGCCTTCGAACGTGCCATCGACACCGAGGCAAGCACGCTGTCGCTCAAGTACGGCTGGGAGGAGCGGGTAGTTCGCCTGGCCCTCAAGAATTTCGCAAAGACCGGCCTCGCAGTCTTCAACCGTCAAGTCCTCGAAAAGCTGGACGCCATGCGGCGCCGCGATGATGCCGGTGACGACGACATGGCTTTCTCGGAACAGACGCAGTCACTGCAATGACGATCCATGATATCAGGACTCGCTTTCCGCACCTGCCAAACGGTGCCGTCGCGATCTATCGAGGTATGGAGGCCGCCAGCCGGCCGACAGAAGACCTGACGATCAGTGAGCACGCCGATCGGTATCGCAAGGTTTCGCCGGAGTCGGGCTCGCCTTGGCCCGGTGACTTCCGTACAGACCGAGTGCCGTACCTGCGCGAGCCGCAGGATTGTCTGCACCCTGACCACCCGGCGCGGCGGGTGACAGCGCGATGGGCAGCTCAGCTTGGTAAGTCAACCGCGATCGAGAACTGGTTTTGTTTCATCGTTGACCAGGCGCCGGGCTCGATGATGATTGTTTTGCCCTCGATCGAGGAGGCCACGAAGTTCAACCGCGTGAAGCTTCAGCCGACGATCGAGGCTTCGAAGCGGATCGCTCACAAGGTAATGCCAGTCAGCAGCCGCGACGAACAAGGTAGCACCACTTCATTCAAGCGATACGCCGGCGGCTTCTGCCAGATCGTCAATGCAGGCTCTTCCAAGGGTTTGCAGATGGTGTCGATCAAGTATCTCGCCATGGACGAGACGACCGGCTACCCGAAGGATGTCGACGGTCGCGGCAGTCCGCGCGACCAGGCACGTGCCCGACAGAAGATGTACGGCGATCTCGCCAAGGAATGGCAGGGCTCCACACCTGGCGTTGCCGGCGAGTGCACCATCAGCGAAGATTTCGAAGCTGGAGACCAGCGATTTTTTTACCTGCCTTGTCCGCACTGCGACACTTATCAGGCACTTAGTTTCGACATGATGCGCGGCCCAGATCCTGAACTGGATCTGCCGGTGCACATGCGCTGCCTGAAATGCGACGAGGTAATCCTCGACGGTCACAAGCGCGAAATGATGGAACGTGGGCACTGGATTGCCCGACGCGTTCCGGAGCACGGTGATCCGGTTCCGATGGCAATTCCATCAGCCGAGATTGAGGCGTGGGCATGCCCGCCATGTGAAGGCAGGTGCAGGGATTGGCAGCCGAGCTATCATTTGTGGGCCGCCTATGCGCCTCGTGAGAAGTGGTCGGAAATCTGGAAGCGATGGCTGGACGCCGAGGGCGACACGACGAAAATGCGGACCTTCTGCCAGCAGGATCTGGCGGAGCCTTACGATCCGGGTGGCGTCACCGTCGAATGGGAAAAGATCGTCGAGGCCGCAAAGGCCGAACTTCAGCCGTCGCGCGTCATACCGTCCTGGGCGGCGCTTGTCGTTTCGGCCGCAGACGTTCAGGGCTACGGGATCAAATGGGTTGCTTATGCCATCGGCGCGCGCGAGCAGTTCCAGCTGATCGACCGCGAGATCTTCGAAGGGGCCCCGGACCAATCCGACGAACCTTGGATCAAGTTATCAGACGCTCAGGCGCGGACATACCCGATCGAGAACGGAACACGCGAAAAAGGCATCGATCTCAACGGTGTCGACTCCGGCTGGGCTACTGACCGTGTCTATCGCTTCTGCGCCGGCCGCCCGAACGTTTATGCGCTCGACGGCCGCGAGCCGATCGGACTTCCTTGGCTGGGAACGCCGGTCAAGAAGGACATCAAAGATCAGCGTAAGCGCGTCGTGGCGAAAGTGCTGCTTTATCCAGTCGGCCTCTTCGATGTGAAAACAGCGGTGACGGCCGCTCTTGCAAACCTGGTGCAGGGCCGCTCCGAAAACGGGCATTGGCCTCGTAACACGATCCACTTCGGGTCGGATCTCTGCGACGCAGACTTCGCAAAGGAGCTTACGGCAGAGCGTCTCGTCGATGCCGAGGAAGAAGCCCGTTCCAGTGTCAGCCGACGAGCCCGCCGGCTGATCAAGCCGAAAGCCGGCCGCCAGTGGAAGAAGATAGTCGGCCGGATGAACGACTGGTTCGATGCCACCGTCTACGCCTTCGCCCTCGGGTGGCACCTGCAGAACAAGCGACGCCTAACGCTCGATCGCTGGGCGGATCTAGTTCGCGAGCTGCACGGTGAGCACGAGGAGCCGCAGGATCTGTTCGAGGCGGCCGAGCAGAACCCGTTTGTCAAACAGAAGCCCGAACCCACGCCAACCTCGACGGCGCATGCCAGACCTCGGCCGCCGCGCAGACAGTGGAAGTCATACTCGTGATCCAAGAAAAGCCGCGCATCCGCGTAAAAGCGAAATCGGAAAAGGTGTCGCCTGGGTCAGCCCAGGCGGCGCCATCTCGCCGCCACGTGGCGCGTTATCTGCGGGGTGATCGGTCTGGCGTTCTCAGTATGCGCAAGGCAATCCCCCGCGATGCCCGCCACGACGTTCGCGAAGCTGCGGAGCGCGCGGCCGCTCTGGCAGTGGATTTCATGCACAACAGTGGCTGGATCGCCGGCGCTGTTACCCAGATCCTATGCGACACGATCGGCGAGGAGCTGAAGCTGAATTGCCGCGCCAAGCTGAAAAGGCTTGGCTATACCGAGGAAGAAACCGCCGATTGGTGCCGCCAGGTCGAGGAAGAATGGCGACGCTATGCATGGAACCCGAAGGAATGCGACCTCGCTGGTAAGTCGACCATCGCCGAGATGGCTGATGCGGCTCTGCGCAGTTACTTGGCGTCTGGCGAGGCCTTCGGCATTCTGGACTACATGGAGCCTGCAGAGCGCCGACGCTATGGCGTCGAGACCGGCACCAAGGTTTCCCTGATCGCGTCCCATCGGTGCCCGAGGGTGACCCGTGAGACTGAGGGGCTTGAGCAAGGCATATACCACGACGCCAACAACCGGCCGGTGGCATACAAGTTTCGTGTCCGCGAGAGTGGCGTAGAGCGTGATCGTGACATCGACGCGGCAGACGTCATCCACGTCATGGATCGTGGCGCAAACCTGAATAGCCCGCGTGGCATCTCGGAAGTAGCGCCCGCTCTAAAGGTCCTCGCACAATCCGACCAGCTGGCGGACGCGACGCTCGCAAAGACATTGCTGCAGACGGTTTTCGCGGCGACGATCAAAAGTCCGGAGCAAAGCGACCAGGCCTTCCAGGCTCTGCAGACGTTGAACGATATCGAGCGGCCCGATGGCTTCGACGAAAGCAACGGGACTTGGGACGAGTTCATTGGGGGGCTTCAGCAGGACCTTCTGGAAGTATGGGACATGCGTCTCGGTGCGTTGAAGGAAAAGGGCATTTCCATGTCTGACCCGGCTCGCATCAACCACTTGGGGCCGGGCGAAGAGTTCCAGCTCCATACGACGTCGACGCCGAGCAGCGACTATGTGGCCTTCTTCCAGAACCTATTGCGCGAGATCGCCCGATGCCTCGGCATCACCTTTGAATCGCTCTCCATGGATCATTCCAACGCCACCTATTCGTCGGTGTTGATGTCGGTTGCAACGATCTGGCCGATCGTCATGCGCCGCCGAACCCGGATCGTCATTCCTTTCCTGCAGGCGATCTATGAACGCTGGCTCGAGGAAATGATCGAGACTGGCAAAATCCACCTCAAGGGAGGTGCAGTCGCGTTCCGCCGACATCGGGAAAGCGTGTTCCAAGCGGAGTGGCATGGCCCCGGCGCGCCATCAGCCGACAACTATAAGGCGGTCATGGCTGACAAGATCGAGATGGAGATTGGCGTTTCATCCTTCTCCGACATCTGCGCCAAGCGCGGCAAGAACGGGCAAGAGCAAATCGTGCAGCTCGGGCGAGAGAAAAAGCAGTTCGAGGCTGCCGGCGTGCCTCATCCGTTCGGCCGCTCGCAAGGCGGAGCCGGGCCCCAAGGTGCTGCCATGGAAGGCAACAGACAACCTGCAAAGGAGGCCGGATCATAATGCCTGACGAGATCGACCCCATCGCCATCGACTGGTGCGCGCGTGCCGCGAAGCTCCGTCGCGTCGAGGAAGCCCTGCTTATGGGCGAGATGGTCACCGAAGCAAGGTTCGGCGAGGACATGGCGCGGTACGCGAACGCCAGCCTGGCCGATGTCACTAAGGCGCTCAACGAAGCTATTCGCGAGTGCCAGATCTCCCGCGGCGAAACGCCGAAGCGGACACGCTACGCAATGAGCGGGCGTATGCGCCCCTACTGAGGATCCAAGAACATGGCTGCAATTATTGAAGACGGGAAGCTCCGGCTGACCGGCTATGTCGGCGACTATTATTTTGAAGATGGCTTCACGTCGCAGGACGTGGTGCTTGCCCTGGCTGGGATCGACGATGATTCCACTCTCGATGTGCACATCAATTCCGGGGGTGGCGTAGCCTCAGAGGGTGCGGCCATCCACGCTCTGTTGACCGCTCGCGGCGGCGAGACGAACGTCGTGGTCGAGGGGATCGCCGCTTCTGCCGCATCCTTGATCGCTATGGCGGGGGCGACCGTCACCATGTCGGCGGGTGCGGTGATGATGATCCACGACCCTGCCGGCTACACGTTCGGCAACTCTGCGGCTCACGGCAAGACTGTCGAGGCGCTTGAAGCACTGGCGACGGCCTATTCTCGCGTCTACGCGGCCAAGTCCGGAAAATCTCCGGAAGAGTGCCGTGAGATCATGAAGGCCGAGCGCTGGCTCACTCCTGAAGAGGCGGTGAATGAGGGCTTCGCTGACGAGACTACCGAACAGAAAGCAAAGCCGGTCGCCGCATTTGACTACCGGCTTTTCGCTCACGCGCCAAAGCACCTGACGGCCATGGCGAAGAAGAAGAATTGGTCGCTCCCGGCGACCATGGCGGCATCTGCCGCGCAACCCCGTCCAACTGAGGAGACCTCCATGACGGATAAGGAACGTGCGGAGCAGCTTGCCGCCGAAAATGCCAAGCTGAAGGCAGATCTCGAAAAGGCAGGCGGCGGGATCGAGGCGGCTTTGAAAGCCGATCGGGAGCGCCGTGAGGCCATCATGGGCCTTGAAGAATCGAAGGGACGCGAGGCGCTGGCGGAGCATCTCTTCACTCTTGGCAACACTGTCGAGCAGGCGAAGGCAACGCTTTCCGTTTCGCCGAAAGCTGCCGTCGAAGAAGACAACCCCGGAGACTACCGTCCTCGCAGAATGAATGCGCAGGGCCTCAACAAGCCGGACCTCGCAAGCTCCACAAGGGGTGATCGCGCGGTCCTGTCTGCTTCCGTCGAACGCGCGAACAAGCGCCGCTAACAGGAGACCATTCCAATGGTGACACTTTCGAAGGGGCTCCGGCCCACCGCTCACTACATCGTCTCCGAGGCCAACGGCTATCGGTCGCGAGAACAGGCCGTGATCGCCAGCGGGAGCGGTAAGCTCGACGCCGGCGCCGTCCTTGCCCAGGTGACGGCCAGCAAGAAATACGTGCCGTTCAATCCTGCCGGCGCAGACGGTAGCCAGACCGCCGTCGCGATCCTCTACGAGGGGTGCGACGCGACTTTGGCGGATGCCCGCCGCACCGTTACTGCCCGCGACACGGAAATCCATGCGGATGTTCTCGTGTGGGGTGCAGCTGTCACAGACCTTCAGAAAACTGCCGCGCTCGCCGCTCTGGCTGCGTTGGGCATCGTCGCCCGCTAAGGAGGGGCAAAAGTCATGGCTCTTGTAGCAGACATTTTCAATCAGAACGCCTGGGGCGCGGTCGAGGTTCAGGAAGAGATCATCGAGCGCGTTGCATTCAAGCCCCAGCTGCTCGGTACGCTCAATCTTTTCTCGCCGATCTATTCGCGCTCGCGTGTGATTGGCATTGCCGATACCAACGGCGTGCTGACCTTGATCCCGACGTCGGCCAACGGCGCTCCTCCCGAAGAGCTGATCCCGAAGGGCGCGAAGATCCGGACCATGGAGGCGGTTCGCCTCGCCAAGGGTTCGACTATCTATGCGATCGAGCTGGCCGGCGTGCTCGCTCTTCCCTTCGACGAGCAGACGGTGGAAGTCGCCGATGAAGTGACCAGCCGGACGGGACAGATCAAAGACGATCTGGAGCTTACGTGGGAGCACATGCGCTTCGGCGCGGTTCAGGGCAAGGTCATCGATGCTGACGGCGCCACCGTCCTGGTGGACTGGTTCGAGTTCTGGGGGATCGACGAGCCTGAAGAAGTCAACTTCGCCCTCAATGTGGAAACGACCGACGTCCGCAAAAAGTGCCGCGACATCAAGCGTGCGATGCAGAAGGCTGCGAAGGGTGCATGGACGCCCGGCACGAAGGTCGGTGCGCTTGTCGGCGACGAATTCTTCGATCTCCTCGTCAATCACAAGCAGATCAAGGAAACGAAGCTCGGAACCGAGAAGGCGCCAACTCTCGAGAATATCGAAGGGTACTCCTCGATCGAGATCGAGGGCATCGTCTTCATCAACTATCAGGGCACCGACGATGGCACCACGATTGCCATTGGTAGCGAAAAGGCCCGGTTCTTCCCGATCGGTGCGCGCAACGCCTTCCAGGTCGGTTGGGCGCCTGCCAGCGAGTTCAAGCCGTATCTCAATAAGCGCGGTCAGGAATTCTACGGGCTCGTGCTCGAAGACAAGTCCGGCCGTGACGAATGGGACCGCGTCGAACTCTACAGCTATCCGCTGTTCATCTGCACTCGCCCGGAAATGCTTCGGAGCGCGAGAGCGAAGTAAAGCCTGCCGGCCGCTGTTCGACCACCCGGCCGGGTGGTCGAAAACCCACGGAGAGTGTAATGACGAGCAAGATTGCTACCGAAGCCGGATACTACAACGGCAAATTCCTGAAGGCCGGGATGAGTTATCCCGCCGAGGCATCTGGGCGTGATGGCGATGTCCCACGCGATATTGATCTCAGCTCCATGACCAAGGATGAGCTGATCGCCGAGGCCAAGTCGCGGGGCATCGAAGTCGACGCTTCAAAGACGAAGGCGGAGATCACTGCAGCGATTGAAGCAGGATCGCGCTGATGCCAGTCGCCGCAAACCTCTCAGAAATCCAAGATCGCTTGGTCTCCACGGTCGATCAAAAATTGGCCGAGCCGGTCAAGCTGTCCTTTCTCAAGGAGGAGCAGCCCGACCCGGAACGCCCGGCCGTCGAGATCAGCGCGGTTCTGCGGGTTGGCGGCGGCAAGGCAAGCAGCATGGCGCCCGGCGCATCTCGCGCCTGGCGCTCGAAACTGGCGGCCGGCAAAGCGGAGCTTCATATCGATCGCTCACGCTATGACGGCCCTGCAGTCAAAACTGGCGATCGTGTTCGCGCTTTAGCGCGGCGCGGGCAGCCCTGGTTTGAGGTTCTGCGGGTCGACGATCGCGGCGACACCCGACTTGTTCTGGAGCTTGGCGAGAAATGAGCCTGACACGAATTGCACTGCGCATCGCGGCGGTCGAAGCGATCAAGGGTAAGACCCTTGTTCGTGGCAATGTTCTCGATACACCGAATGGCGCGCTGGATATTCAGGCGGATGGCACCCTTCGCACGGCGGAAGACAAGCCTTTCATCGCCGTCTTTACCGATCAGGGTAAGGTGGAAAGGGTCAACGGTCGCTCACTGATCGAGAATGGACTTTGCGACATCATCTTCGAAATGGGCATTTCCTCGGCGATGCTTGAAACGGATGAGAATTCAGGCGCTTCCATGCTGGTTGGGGTCGGAATCCCGGCTTCTGACGGGAATCAGGAATTCTTTCTCGACGTTGTCCAGCGTCAGATAGGTGACGCGCTCGCTGATCCTAATAATCGGTGGGCGGAAATCTGGCGCGGGCTGCACTACCGTATCGCCAAAATCGAATTTGCCGGCGCCCGCAACGCTGAGGACGGCCAGCGCCTGGCCGGGCATCAAATGCGGCTTACCGTGGAGCTGGCCGACGATCCCGTGGCGCGCGAGCCTCTTGATCCTCAGACTCCATTCATGCAGTTCCTGACTGCCTTGGAAGGCCATGGCGATCGCTCTTATGCCGAGCAGGCTGCTTTCATGCGAGCGCTGATCAATGGTTCCAGCGAGGACTGGGAACAGCTGCAGCGGCGGCGCGGCATGACGGCCGCCGAGCTGCTTGCGCTTGGTCAGGGGCCTCTTGCGGCTGACGCCGAACGTGCGACGCCTCCGATGACGAGTGCGACGCTCGATGTCGAAAACTTCAATTCCGTGACGGTGACCGGCTCATGATCTCCGATTTCGTTGCGATGCGCCTTGATATCGAGATGCTGAAAACCGCCTTCGGAAACTCCCTGAAGGTGGGGCCGGTCGAGGTCATCGACGCGAAAAAGGGATATCGGCTGCGCCTCGGCGGTACAGACGACGAGCCGTTTCTTTCGCCTTGGTATCCGCATCCGGAGACGGGCAAAACGTCCATCCCTCTTAAAAAGGGGCAGGTCGTTGGCGTCGTGAATCCGAGCGGAGATCCCCGGCAAGGGTTGATGTTCCGCGGTGGCTACTCTGACGATAACCCGAGCCCGAACGACAATATGGGTGCCAACGTCTTCGAGGACGCCGGCGTCCGCGTTTCAGTCGCTGAGGGGGCGCTTACGATCGAGGCGGGCGGTGTCACCTTTCGCTTCAGTGGAGACGGCTTCGAGCAGGCCGGCGGAAAGCAAACGCATAACGGCCATGACGTTGGCTCCACCCACGTGCATGGTGGCGTCGTGCGCGGCGGGGAATACACGAGCGTGCCGTCTAACTAACAGGAGAACGATCATGAAGAAGGCAACCAGCTCGCCGGCAAAGGTCGGCGAGACGACGACGGCTGCACCTGAAAACGGCGCGGTCGAATACCGCATCAAGCCGGGCGTCCCGTGGATCAACGGAAAGCGCGTCAAAGACCAGCAAACCGTTACCTTGAATGCGCAGGAGGCGGCCTATGATCTCGGCCTCGGTCGCATTTCGCCTGCAGCGCAGCCAGTGCCGGACGATTGGCCGGCTCCCGCGATCGGCGCCGGTGCTGACGATGGCCGGGATTGATCGGCGCACGGGCGCAATTATCGACGATCTTTCGTCTTCCCTGCAGGCGGCGGTTTTCATTCTCTCGACCCGCATTTCTTCCGTCGTTCTGCTTCGCGAGTTCGGCGGTGGGGTGATCGAGCTTCTCGGCCGGAGCATGACGCCATCTTTGTTTGCCGCCTGGCAGCAGCTTATCGCTACGGCGATCGATCTTTGGGAGCCGCGCCTTTCTGTTCGGCGCGTCGTCCCGACAGGCTCCGTCGACGAGATCCGGACGGGCAAAGCGGGGCTGCTCATCGAGGCCGATTTCCGGCCTCGTGGTCACCTCGGCGATTACACGGTCGAGCGCGTGGTCGGCTTCACTCTCAGTTTTGGCGGCGGCATCAGGGCGGTAGCATCATGACATCCACGTATGCTCCTACGGCGATCGACCTTTCGCGCCTTCCCGCGCCGCAGGCTATCGAGCCTCTTTCAACGCCGACGCTGCTGCAGGCCTATATCGACCGCTTTCTTGCGTTCTGGGCCGAGCAGCGGATCGTCGATCCGACGCTTCCTGCTTTCGACGAGCAGCGATTGCAGACGAACCCGGCGATCGTCGTCGGCCGTGCGTGGACCTACTTGCGCCTTCTCGATCGCCAGCGGGTTAATGATGGCCTGCGGGCGCTGCTGGCGCCGCTCTCGACGGGAAGCAATCTCGACGCGCTTGTCGCCGGCCGCAACATCCAGCGGCTTGTGATCGCGCCGGCCACTGCCGACGAGCCTGCTATTCTGGAAAGTGATGAGGCACTGCTTCGCCGCTATCTGCTTTCCTTCGATGTCCCTTCCGCAGGTTCGGCCGGTCGGTATCTGTTCGACGCATGGTCCGCTTGGCCGCAGTCCGAAGATCGGGCGCTGGGCCTGTGGGACGCTCGTATCAATGGCCGTGCCGTTCACGGGCGGCGTGGCGATACCGACGTCGTCATCATCGGCCCGTTTGGTCGCCTCGCCTCGGATGCGGAAATCTCAGCGGTTCGAGCTGCGGTGACCGATCCGAACCGCGCTCCGGAAGCTGTGGCGATTTCCGTCATGCATGCGACCCGTCTGGAGTATGCGGTTTCGCTTGTGCTGGAAGTTCCGGGCGTCGGTCCCTCTGCGGAAACTATCCGAACGGAAGCGGAGGCGCGCGTCACCAAGGCGGCGACCGACCGCATCATGATCGGAGGCGAAATTCCCGAAGGGCTTCTTGCCGGCGCTGCTTATGGGCCGGGCGTTATCCGGGTTCGTGATCTGTCGCCGGTCGTCATCGAGCCTCAGCCTTACACGGTTCCGGTCATGGCCGGCTTGTCGATCACAGTCGAGGTCCGCCCATGACGAACGCTCGCGTGATTTTGGCTGAAGGCACGGGCCCTCTGGAATGGGCTATGGCCGCCGGTGCGTCCGATGATCTACCGGTTCCCTATGCCCAGATCATGAACCCCTATGAGACACCGCTTGCCTTCCTCCCATGGCTTGCGGCCCACCATTCGGTCGATCTGTGGTTCGACGACTGGTCGGAGGCGCGCAAGCGGGAGATGATCGCGCAGTCGGCCGGCCTGTCTGCGGTCTATCCCGCGTCGCCTCTGGCTGCCTTGAAGGGAACGCTGGCTGGGCTGAAACGGTATCTGGCCTTTGTCGACGCGGAGATCGTCGACCGCATTGCTCATCCCGCCCGTTTCACCTTTGGCCGAGCGATCCTCGGGCGGGCGCCTGTCCATCATCGCAGCTTCGTTGCTCACTACCTGGTGCGGGTGTCCCTTGAGGCACCGGCCAACCGTTTCCAGATCGGTCGCTCGGCATTCGGCCGCGCTGCTCTTCGGCCCGTCGATCTTGAGCCGCTGCGCCGGGTGAAGCGGGCGATGACGATCGCGAAGATCCCGGAAACTCAATATTCGGTCACGTTCGCCTGGCGCCGACCGATCACTGTTCAAGACGGAATACCGATCGACGGCAGTCATATCGTCGGCGGGTGGAGAGACCGACTGCGTCTCGATTAAGGAGCTATCATGAACCGCGTGTCATTCGCCGACGCCGAGATCGCTGATCACGGCGACTTCGAGAATATCGGCCGTTACGCTCAAGACGCCACAGACGGGATCTGGCTCGATGCCATCGGCTATCCCGCTCATTGGGCGGCTTTTACCGTCACTCAGAAATCAGCGCAGGAGGTCACCGTTTCGGCGGGCCGCTATGTCGCCGGCGAGATTGTCTATGAGCACGCCGAGCCGACAAACCTGAACCTGCAGCTGCAGATCCCCGCCGCTGCCTCCGATCAGCGGTGGATTGCCATCCTGCTGCGCGGCGAAGAGGTCATCGTCAGCGAAAACCGGCCCTTCGAAACTTCCGAAGATCCGGAAACCAGCATCATCGTCCAGCGTACGACGCCGAAGACCGTCAAGCGCGTTGTCTCGCTGATCGTACAGCCCGGCGAAGCGAACCCGGTCCCGAGTAAGCCGGTGGTAGCTTCGACCGACGCCTGCATCGCCTATGTGCTGCTGACCTCCGCCGGCATCGACGTAATCGAGCCCGGTAACGACAGCCGCGTGAAAACCCTCTTTGAGATCGAGGGGCGGGTTACGGCGCTGGAAGTGGATCTGAGCGGGCTGTTCCTGCGCACAGAAACGATCGAGACCCAGATTGTAAACATCTGGGGCAAGCTTAGCGAGATCCCGCGCCCGGTCATCATCCGCCAGATGCAGCGTGATATCGGAGCGGCTCGCCTGAAGGTGGACCTTCCGGACGAGGCGCGCGCCTATGCCTTCGACCAGGGCCTTGTCATGGATCAGTGGGACAATACCCATGTGGACTGGCTGGCACGGATCGAGGAAGGCGTGCGCTTCGGCTTCGCTGCCACCTTGCAAGCCCGCCTCGAGGTGCAGGCGGAGGATGATCCGAAGATCGCCTTCCGTGGCCGGCGCATGGTGCCCGCCTTTGACGAGGTGACGCGCATCGCCAACACCTCGCTTGATGGCACGCTGAACATCTCCCAGCTGGTGCATACGGAAACGACGCTCGTCCGAAAGGAAGCGTCGCGTATCCGGATGACTTACGGCCCGACGCAATGGGCCTGCGAGAATCAGGCAGGTTGGGCCGGCCTCGGCGGCGATGCCCGTGTCGGCCAGATGCTGAACGTCGGCGGCGAAACGTTCGAAGTCGTCTATCAGGACGTCAACCATGGCCCCGGTCACCAGACCTATGGCGTTCGGCAGATCCGTTACGAGATCTATAACGAGCCATACTGGGAGTATGTGACCGAGGAAGTCGGCGTCAACGGCTCGATCTATGCGCAGACCTTCCTTGTCGCGCAGCCGATGCAGATGACCAGCGTCGATCTCGCGTTTGCCCGCGTCGGTGTGGATGGCGACGTCCATGTCTTCATCGTCGAAACCACCAATGCCGGCACACCGAAGTTCGACGCCGTTCTCGCGCAGGGCGTACTGCCGCATGCTTCCTTGTCGGTCGGCTGGAACAAATGCATCCTGCCGATCACGCTGCTGGAAAGCGGCAAGCGGTACGCGATCATGACCGTCACGACAGGGGCGCACGCGCTCCATGTCTCGGCCGCCAACAAGTACACGGGCGGGACGCAGTTCGTCACGACGGACGGCGCCTTCGCTCAAGGGTCGACGGAAACCGACTTCTGTTTCCGCGTCAACGCCGCGCGTTACCGCAGCCCGCGCACAGTCATACCGATGCAGGCGCTCAACCTCGCTGACGGGATGACGCAGATCGACATGATCTATGCCGGCTGGGTGCCTGGTGGCTGCCAGCTCGCTTGGGAAATCCGCCCTGCCGGAACCGACAAGTGGGTGGAACTCGATGACGGCGATCCGGCGACAAACCCGCTCGTGGGTCTGCCGTCTTCCGTCGAGCTGCGCATGGTGATGATGGGTACGGCTGACCTCCAGCCGATGATCCAGCTTGACGAGAAGGCGGTTTCCCGCGTCTCGCGAAACCGCGCCAACATGGTCGGGGTGAGCAAGGCGATCAATTTCGGGATCTCCACGACCTCGATCGTGACGCAGTACACGGTCGATGCGTTCGACCCGGCCCATCACGCCTTCACGCCGTCCATCATCGTGGGTGCTGCCGTGGTCGCGCCCTCGACGACGGAAGTTTCCGTCGATCCGAACAGGCCGACCCGGCGCACGTATCTTTCTACCTATACCCTCGGCGCCGCCGCCACGGCTGCGAGGATGCGGATGGCGGCCACCACAGACAATGTCGTCACGGTGCCATTCGTTCAGGACGTCTTCATCTCGGCATTGTGAGGCCAATCATGAAAGTGAACCCCGAGAAGTCTTACCAGGTGAAGTTGGCGCGCCCCGTGAAGCTGGGCGCCTTCACCTATAAGCCGCTGAACGAAATCGATATGGCCGGCAAGGTTCTTGCCGCCATCATCGAGCAGGATGGAGAGGACGCAATCGACTATGCCCGACCGCTCTAACCGCTACCAGCTTCCGTCCTGGCCGCCTACCGACTTCACGCGCGATCTGTGGAATTCCATTTTTGGAGACATCGCCGATCGTCTTACTGCGCGTGAGGATCTGGAAGCCTCCTTCGAAGCTCTTCAGGCGCAGGGCATTCAGGCGTCGCTTGATTACATTCAGGCCAACCTCGCCCCGCAGATCGCCAACCTTCAAACCTCGATCCAGCTCGCACAAGACCAGATCGACCAGATCATCATTGACGGGGTCTCGCCGAATTCGCTGAAGCTCGGCGGCCAGCTTCCCTCGTACTATGCGTCTGCGCAGGCGCTGATCGACGGCCTTGCCGGCAAGGTCTCGACCTCGCTGACGATCAACAACAAGCCCCTGGACGGCAATATCGCGCTGAAGAAGGAAGATGTCGGCCTAGGGAACGTCGACAACACAAAGGATGCAGACAAGCCTATCAGCACCGAACAGGCAAACGCACTTGCGAAGCGAGTTCGGGTTGATAATGCCCAACAGTTCACGGAACTAGAGAAAGGGCGGGCACGCGGCAATATCGGCGCTGACATCCTCGCCGGATATCGAAACAAACTCCTCAACGGAAACTTTGACATCTGGCAGCGGGCAAGCTCACAAACCATAAGCGGCTACGGAAGCGATGACCGTTGGGCCAACAACTATATCGGCGGATCGCATACGGTATCAGTTTGGCAACATCCGCTTGGTCAAACCGACGTGCCGGGCAATCCTACGTTCTTTTCAAGAACCATTGTCACCCACGCCGCCGGTGCGGGAAACTACCACATGAAGCGGCAAACCATTGAGGATGTTCGTCTCCTCAGTGGTAAGACGGTGACAATAACCTTCTATGCAAGGGCTAATGCCGCTCTTCCTATGTTTGTGGAGATGACCCAAACATTTGGAGTGGGCGGCTCACCGTCCACAGCGGTGAACATCCCGGCCGGAAAGGTTATGCTGTCAACCGCATGGCAGCGTTTTGATTTCCTTGTGACCCTTCCGAGCATCGCAGGAAAAACGATTGGCTCTAATGGTGGATCGGGAACCGCGCTCACCTTCTGGTTTGAGGCTGGAAGCGACATGAACTCTCGCTTCGACAACCTCGGCCAACGCTCCGGAACGTTCGACATCTCGCGTGTATCCGTGGTTCTTGGTGACGCCAGAAGCGAGGCCGACCCGTTCGAACCTCGCCACGTCTCTCAAGAATTGATGATGTGCCAGCGCTACTATGAAAGAGGAACGAAGCGTTTTTGGGGACCTAACCAAGCCGTGTTCCTCGGGAATAGCATTGAATTTGCTGTCACAAAGCGGGCCGCTCCGACAGTCACCCTGATTAACGCCACGCTCGGCGGCGGCATCAACTTGCGCGTCGAAGTGCCTACAATCTACAAGTTCGACTTGCTCTTCGATGCCAGCGGGACAAGCCAAACCTACTTCGAAACTAATTGGTTGGCGGAGTGCGAAATATGAACGTGATCGGTTTCACTGACGCCGGCCTGATCCGTGTCATCTTTGATGGGAGCGAAGCCGTTTCATTCGTCCCCGACGACATGGAGAACGCTGATCGGCAGAAAATCGCGGCATGGGAAGCTGCGGGGAACGTCATTCCGCCTTATGTCTCGCCTCCGCAAGTCCTCGGGCCGCTTACGGCCCGGCAACTCCGGCTCGGCCTCGTCATGAACGGTTATGCGATCGAGCAGGTCGAGGCAGCGATCGACGCGATCGAGAACCCGCAGGATCGGGCGGTCGCAAAGATCGAGTGGGAATATGCATCGACGTTCAACCGAACGCATCCACTCATAGCGCAGGTCGGTACGGTGCTCGGCCTCACGTCAGAAACGATCGACGCGATGTGGGAAGCGGCCCTGACGCTTTGAACCCGCCAGATCATTCAGATGACAACCTCTGAAATTGCCCGCCTCCGGCGGGATTTTCTTTGCCCTTTCAGCCCTTGGGCAAGGCTTACCCAACATTCATGGAGCCTATGATGTCCGATCCCGTGTTCGGCATGACCTTCTCGCGCCCTGATGACGAGCCTGTACCTGCGCTGGGTGCGGACTTCTCGAAGGGCCTCCTCATCGAGACCTCGGCGGATGCCGACAATACGGCCTTTCCGATCGGCGAGCCGATCCGAATCTCGACCGGCGACGCCGGCATGATTGCCAAGCTCGGAACCGGCCTGCTGCGCGATGCCGTCAACGGCATCAATGCCCAGCTGAACGGCCTCAATGCCGGCGCCGACGTCACGATCTATCGCGTGGCGGAAGGTGCGACGGCCGCCGAGACGGCCGCCAACATCGCGACCGCTCTTTCGCCGACCAATGTTGCCGCCATTCCCTCGGCTGTGAATGCGACGCCTCGCCTGATCTGGGCGGGTCGCGGTGCCTATCGCGCGAATATGGAGACGGCCGGGCCGGTGGCTGCCGCCCTGCATGCCGCCTGCGAACGCCTGCTGGCGGTATCCATCATCGACGTCGACGACACGTCGGCCGCCAACGCGATCGATGCGCGCGAGACCTTGAATTCCGAACGCATCATGCCGGTCGGCGTGGCGGCTCGGATCTATGAAGGCGCCAACCTGGTCACCCGGCCGATGGGCCCGCGCGTCATCGGTCTTTTTCAGCGCGTCGATTCCGAAAACAACGGCAAGCCGTTCGACCCGATCGCAAACCGGGCGCTCTATGGCATCGCCGGCCTGTCGCGGCAGATCCCGTTCTCTCTTCTCGACGGCTCGACGGAAGGCCAGCAGATGCTGGAAAGCGAAGTTTCCATCGTCGTGGCCGGCGAAAGCGGGGTTGACGGTGCGGTAGCTGACGGCGGTTTCGTGTTCATCGGCACTGACAACACCACGACCGGCGAGCTGTGGAAGCAGATCCACCAGGTGCGCGGCACGGATTACCTGACCGTGAAGATGATGGAGATCACCCGTCAGTTCCTCGGAAAGAAGGTCTCGGCCAGCCGCACCGAAGCATGGCTTAACAGCCTGAAGTTCATGCTTCGGGATCATACGGCAGACGAGGACATCCTTGGCTCCGACCTGAAATTCCGTGCCGACAAGAACAGCCCGGAAGAAATCCGTCTCGGCCACCTGACCGTCAACATCGGTATCGAGCCGGCGCCCGCCTTCAAGATCGCCCGACACGAGGTGCGCCGCTACCGCGACGCGGTCACCGGCCTGGTCAACGACATTATCGCCCGTCTCAGCACCGTCAACTAACCAAGCTCGGAAGGATTATTCCCCATGGCACAAATGCCTCTTTACCTGCTCACCGCGGTTGACGTTCGCCGGGTGTCGCAGCCGGATACGATGCGCGGCATCACGATCGCTTCGCTCACGTTGCCCGGCATCACGTTTGCAACCGGCGAGCATAATCCCGGCGGTGGCGTGATGGCGGTGAACTTCTCGCTGCCGCGCGTCGAAGCGCCCGAGCCGGCTTTTTCCGCAAAGGGCATCGACACCGATATCTTCAGTGGACTGGGCGAGGTCGACAAATGGGTGTTCGCCGGCAGTTACCTGAAGCGCGGCCCTGGTGGCGGCGCTCCGGTTGCCGGCCGCGCCATTATCGAGGGGGTCATCAACGCATGGGAGCCCGACGAGAGCGCGCCGGCGGAATTCCAGGGATGCACCCATACATTCGCGGAAGTGACGCATTACGAGTTCCACCTCGACGGGAAGGAACTGTTCTATGTCGATTTCTGGGAGCGCATCATGCGCGTCAACGGCGTTGATCGTTTTGCGAGCCATCGCCGCGCGCTGGGTGGGTGATCCGCCTCGCGGGCTTAGATCGCTATGACTAAGCCCGCCGGCAAAAGAATAACGATGGCGCCGATCAGGACCACGCTTATCTGGCGTGCGCTCATCTTCATCGCTCCTCCAATGATGCAGGCGAAAAGTATCGCAAGGAAGAGACCGATTAGCAGGTTCTGAGCGGCGACCATCCGCAAGACGATATCGGCGAGCAGCATGGACAGAAGTACAATCGTCAACCCCTTCCATGCCGGTTGCCCCCCGCTTTTTGCGCCCGCAGCGCCACCAATGCTGGCAATCCCAATCACCAGCAGCCCCAATTCAACGTCTGACATCTTCACCTCAAAAGCCCCGCCGCGAGCCGGCAATTTTTCACGTCGAAAGGAAAAACACAATGTCGGAGAAGACAACCACCGTAAAACTGCAGACGCCGATCCAGAACGGCGATCAAATGGTGAGCGAGCTTACTTTCCGCGAAGCCGAAGTCGGTGACCTCCTCGATGCCGCCAACTGCAGCACCGAAATGGAAAAGATCGTGACCGTAATGGCTGCGATCTCCGGTACTCCCCTCCCCGTTTTCCGGAAGATCAAGGCCCGCGACCTGGCAAGCATCATGAAGCAGGTCGGCAACCCGGTGGGAAACGAGATCTAGACGCCGACTGGCTGGGGATTTCGATCTACGTCGCACACTGGACGAATACGCCGCTGGACATGATCTGGCGGTGGCGCCCTGCCCGCCTGCTTCAGGCTTTCAATCGCACAAAGAAATTGTTTGAAAAGTAAGGAACGCGGCCATGACCACGCATGAAAGCCGGCTGAAAATTACCCTGCTGGATCAGGTGACCAGCCGTGCGCGCGGGATCTCCGCCGCCCTTGGCGGGATCGAGCGTCAGGCCGCGTCTTTCTACGCGCCGTTCCGCTCGCTCGGCGGGCAGCTGCTTGCATTCGGCGGTGCATATCTGGGTGTGTCGGAAGGCATCAAGAGCACCGCCGGCGCTGCGATCCAATTCGAAAGCGCTTTCGCCGACGTCCGCAAGGTCGTCGATGCGAATGAAGAGCAGTTCGAGAACCTGCGCCGGACAATTCGCCAGATGTCGACCGAGCTGCCGATCGCGGCCAATGACATCGCTGCGCTGTTTGCCGCAGCCGGCGAATCCGGAGTGGCGACGTCGGATCTCAAGGCTTTCTCCGAGATGGCGGCCCGCGTCGGTATCGCGTTCGATATGTCGGCCGGCGAGGCCGGCGAAAGCCTCGCGAAGCTCAAGACCCAGCTTGGTCTTTCGGTTGCCGAGACCGGTGACATGGCGGATGCCATCAATCACCTGTCGAACAACATGGCTTCCAAAGCGAAGGATATCACGCGCTACATGCTGCGCGTCGGCGCCCTCGCCGAAATGGGCGGCTTCACCAAGGAACAGATTGCCGGTATCGGCAGTGCCATGATTGCCGCCGGCGCCGAGGCCGAAGTTGCGGGCACGGCCATGCAGAACGTCGTCAAGGCGCTCACCCGTGGCGCGTCCGCGAAGAAAGGACAGAAAGAGGTTGCCGCCGCACTCGGCCTTAACCTTCCGCAGATCGCAAAGGAGATGCAGAAGGATGCGCCGAAGGCGATGAAGAAGGTCCTGCAGGCGATTGCGAAAGCGCCGAAGGATCGGCATATCGCCCTCCTCTCCGACTTCTTTGGCGACGAGGCAAAGGCATTCGCGCCGCTGATCGGAAATATGGGGCTGCTTGAACAGGCGCTCGACAGTGTCGGCGACAAGACGAAATATTCCGGTTCCGCGTTCAACGAGTATATCGAGCGCTCGAATACGACCGCCAACGCGCTGCAGCTGCTCGGCAACAAGGTTTCCAACGTCTTCTGGGCGATGGGCGACCAGATGTTGCCGACGATCAAGGAAGCTGCCGCAGGTATAGGCTACGTCCTCGACACGCTCGGCGAGCGCGTTTCAATCTTCGACCAGATCGAAGTCGGGATGAAGGGCTTCGCGCAGGGCCTCGGATATAGCGGCATCCGTGAAATCGTCGAGGATCTCGGTGACCTCTTTGCTGGCAAGATCGACCCGAATGCCGGCGACCAGCTCGGCCGGATCTTCATGCAGGCGAAGGAATGGGGGGCTTCGATCCGCGAACTCAATGCCGCGTTGAAGGAGAACCCGATTGCGCAGTTCTTCGCCGAGATCGCTCCTTATGGTTTGCAGATAATGCTGTGGGGTGCCGGCATAGCCTTCCTCGCGGGCACAGTCCGGAAGCTTGCATCGGCGTTGATGCTTCTCAGCGGCGCCTCCGCGATCATAGGTGCCCTCAAGACGGTTGGAACGATCGCGGACGTCATGTCTGGCGGTACCATGCCAAAGGGCGGAGGGACTAAAACATCAGCTAAGTCGGGTGTGCCGGCTGCGGAAACCGGTCTTTTGGCCAGCTTGGCTCAGTGGGGGCGCTGGGCAAAAGGTGCTTTCGTAGCTGGTGCTCCCGGTCTCATGTCGGGTGCGATGTCTGTTACTCCCGGCGACACCTTTGAAGACCAGGTGCGCCTGCAGAAGCAGTACAGGGAAGACCTTCGCCGCATCCTCGGCCTCAACCAGGATGAAAAGGGAGTCTCCGGCTGGGATCGGTTCTGGTGGGGCAAGTCGGCGGAGCCTGATTTCAACGCTCGCGATCACTTCGGCATCCAGACAAATCCCACCGCGCCGCCCGCCAGTGGAGCGCCGGCGGGCGACATCGATGCTTTGGGTGCGGCCAAGCCTATCAGCCTCGATGCCGCAAGCATCGACGCCATAGCCCAGCCGCGTGGCACGCAGGACGTCAACGTCACCAATCCGCGCCCTGCTCCCAACGTCAATATGACCCTCATCTTTCATAATCACGGGGTCACCAACCCCGAGGAGCTGGCGAATCGGGTGTCGGGTATAGTCGGCCAGCAGCTTCGTGAAGAGGTCACCGGCGTCTATGCGGACACCGGATATGGAGTTGCCTGATGTTGTATCTGATTGGAGCGCTAAAACTCGACACGCGTCCCTTCAGCGTGGACGAGGTCCAGCGGACGATGTCGGCCGATTTCGCCGACAAGCCTATCGTGGGCGGCATGATCGCCCGCGAATTCATGGGTGAAGGTAGTGACAAGCTGATCCTTTCCGGCCAGCTGCTGCCCTTCAAGACTGGTGGCCTGACGGAACTGGAGCTGGTGAAGAGCATGATGCTCGCCGGACTCTCGCAACCGGTTCAACGCGGCGATGGTACGCGCGTCGGCTGGTTTACGATCGACAAGGTTTCAGAGGGGCACAAGGAATTGATGCGCGACGGGGTCGGCTTCTTCATCAGGCATTCCATCGAACTGACGAAGAGCAGCCCCGAGCGTTCCTCCACCTCCGTCATCAATTCGATACTCTCCCTATTCGGGCTCATGGAGTAGACGATGCCACAAACCTTCAAGATCCGCCGCGAAGGAATGACGGTCGAGCTGTTGCTTCACCAGGCATACGGCGTGGAGGGGCGCTCCCTCCTCGAGGAAACGCTTGAGAAGAATCCCGGCCTTTCCAGCCTCGGGCCTTTCCTGCCGCTCGGTACGGTGCTTACCATCCCCGATAAGCCGGCCGCTGATGCCTTCGTCTTCAAGCCCGTCGTCTCTCTCTTCGGAAACTGAACATGCCTTGGACAGTGGATTGGAAAGTCTTCGTCGACGGCGAGGACATGACTTCGGCTATGCGGCCATTCCTGTTGAAGATCTCGATCTCCGACAAGGACGGTTCGGCCAGCGATACCTGCAGTCTCGAATTCGACGACAGCAACGGGCAAATCAAGATGCCGGCGGAAGGGGTGAGCGTGCAGGTATTCCTGCAGGGTGTTTCTGCCTTCACCGGCAAGGTCGATAGTGTCCGCTCTCGTGGGGCTCGCGGAAGCGGCCGAACGCTATCGGTCGGCGCCAAGGGGTTCGATGCAAAGGGAAAGGCGAAGGAGCCGCAGTCGCATCATATGGATGACGCGACACTTCAGCAGTTCCTCGACAAGGCGGCGAAGAATGCCGGGTTGAAGGGCATCACCATCGATCCAGACTTTGCCAGCATTTCGCGGGATTATTGGTCGGCCGGTTCGGAAAGCTTCCTGCATCTCGGCCAGAAGCTCGCCCGCGAACTGGGCGGCACCTTCAAGATCCGCGGTGACCAGGCGGTGCTTGCAAAGCGAGGGCAAGGATTGTCTGCCACCGGCCAACCCATGCCGACCGTAGTCGGCATTGCTCCGGCTCCCGGCGAAACTATTGGCAATGTCATTAATTGGGACATCGCCCCGCTCAACGGTCGGGGAAAGTTCTCCAAGTCGAAGGCTCGCTATTTCGATCGCAAGTCAGCGAGCTTCAAGGAAATCGAGGTGGAGACGGGAATTGAAGCCGATGCCACGGATGAGGTTCGCACGACAGTAGCGGACGAGGGGCAGGCGAAGGCGATTGCAGAAGGGCGCAAGTCTGAAAGCGAGCGCGAAGGTGGGAAGGGAAACGTCACCCTCGACCTCGAAGTGACAGCGCAGGCCGAAGGAACGTTCGTTCTGAAAGGTGCGCGGCCCGGTATCGACGGCTCCTACCGCATTGTCAGCGTGACGCATCAGGCCGACCGATCGGGCGGATCGACGACAGCGCTGGAGCTGAAACAGCCGTCGAGCGGTGCGGGCAAGGATGATCGCAAGTCCGGCGAGGGCCGGTCGGGTTCGACCTCGGCCGCCGAGGGTTCTACCTCGGGCGGCGGGGATGCTTCCAACGGTACAGCGCCTACGGCTCCGGCCGGCAATCGCACCTTTGAGGAATATAACCGCCGCTACGGGCGCACCGACGAGAACTAGAGGTTGGCCGGGAGTCTCCTCCCGGCCATTGAGCCCCCGGCTTCGGGTGGTCGCAGCCCTGCGGCTGCAACGGCGGGCGTTGATTGCCGTCTCTTCCCGCCTGGCAATCCGGTAGGATCATCGCCACACCCAAGGCCCTTTCGGGCGGCAGGGGTTTGGCAGAAAATTCGGTCCTTCACAATGCAAGACTTTTTCCAGTTCACGGCCGTCCGGCCCGTGTCCCCACCCGCTGCTTACCTGGGTGGGAAGAAACAGCTTTCACAGCGGGTGGCCTCCCTATTGGAGCAGATCCCGCACAATCTGTATGCCGAGCCATTTATCGGTATGGGCGGTGTTTTCTTCCGCCGCTCTCTCGTTCCGAAAAGCGAGGTGATCAACGATCGGTCTGGCGACGTCGCCACGCTCTTCCGGATATTGCAACGGCACTACCCGCAATTCATGGAAGTCATGAAGTTCCAGCTCACTTCAAGGCGAGAGTTCGAGCGTCTCGCTGCAACCGATCCCTCCACCCTTACCGATCTGGAGCGGGCTGCAAGATTTCTCTACCTGCAGCGTCTCTCATTCGGCGGCAAGATCGTGGGTCGTAGTTTCGGGGTGGATACGACCGGGCCGGCCCGGTTCAATCTCGGCCGCCTTGGCATCATCCTTGAGGAAGTCCACGAAAGGCTTTCCGGGGTGGTGATAGAAAACCTTGACTGGTCTGACTTCGTCGACCGCTACGACAGGACGGAAACCCTCTTCTATCTCGACCCTCCCTATTACGGGAACGAGGGCGATTATGGAAAGGATGCGTTTTCTCGCTCGACCTTCACCGTCATGGCCGAGCGCCTGGCGAGGATCAAAGGGCGATTCATGATTTCGCTCAATGACTGCGCCGGCGTGCGCGAGGTGTTTTCGGCCTTCCCGATGATCTCCGTCAATCTCACCTATACGGTTCGCGGTGGCGTCGGCAAAGACGTCGGTGAGGTCATCATCCTCGACGGCAAAGACCCTATGCCCCCTAACCTACCGCTGCGGTAGATCTTCAATCACCCTTCCGACATCGCGGCGGCTCCATTGCCGGAGCTGACCGCAATCCCGGCGCCAGTTCGCGCCTCCCCTCCCCTCAACATTTGGAGAAAATCATGATCACTGCCGCACAGGTGCGCGCGGCCGCTAAGGTGCGCGTCGTTGAAAGCAATCTCAGCTCTGTCCTGATCGCGCTCCAGCGCTTCGGGCCGGCCGTTGGCCTCAACCTTCCGCATCGCGAGGTGCCCTATCTGGCGCAGCTCATGCACGAGAGTGGCAGCTTCCGTTTCGATCGGGAAATCTGGGGCCCGACGCCGGCGCAGGAGCGGTACGACACGCGCGCCGACCTTGGCAACACGCCGCAGAAGGATGGCGACGGCAAGAAGTTCATGGGGCGCACCGGAGGGCAGATTACCGGCCGGGCAAATTACGCCGCCTTCCGCGACTGGTGCGCCGAGAAGGGCATGAACCCTCCGGATTTCGTCAAGAACCCGGAACTGCTCAATACCGACCCCTGGGAGGGGTTGGGGCCAATCTGGTATTGGGATGTCGGCAATCCCGATCGCAAGTCGCTCAATCGCTATGCCGACCGCAACGACCAGGAGATGATAACGAGGCGGTGGAACGGCGGCCTGAACGGCTATCCGGACCGGCTCGACTATTACACCCGCCTCGGGCTCGTATATCTCGGTTATAAAGCGACGGAAATTCTAGCTTTCCAGAAAGCCGCAAAGGCGGCCGGGAAATATCGCGGCAACCTCGACGGGTTGGACGGGCCGCAGACGCGCGCAGCGATCCACCTCATGCTCGCGGATCTCGCGCCCAAGGCGATCGGCCCCGCGATTGTGTCGCCTGCTCCGGTGACGGAGGAGAAGCCCGTTCCCGTTCCAGTCACGCCGCCAAGCCTCGATGCCCCCTGGTGGAAGTCGAAGGAAGTGCTTGTGCCGGCCGTGACGGGTACGGGTTTGTCCAGCGCTCTTTCCGCGATCGGCGGGATGCCCTGGCAAAACCTGTTACTGGTCCTGCTCGCCGTGGCCGGGATTTCCGGATTCCTCTACTGGCGCAAGAGCGCCGACAGGAAGGCCGTGGCGAAGACGGTGGAGGGAATGGCGTGATGGGCCTCCTCGACTGGATGAAGCTTGGTGCCGGCGCGATCGTCGGCGGCGCCCTCATGGCCGCTCCTGCCTATTTCTACGGCCGGCAGGAAGCGGCCGAGGCCGCCAAAATCGAGGCGGCCAAGAATGCACTCAATCGCATCGAGAAACTGGAGAAGAACAATGCGAATTTCCGCAGGCTTTCGGATCGCGATCGTTGTCTTGTCTTCATGCGTGACAGCGGCTTGCCAGAGCGGGAGTGTGAGTGACGGCGCGGGTTATCAGATCGTAAGGTTTTCCGATCCGGCCGCTGCGCGCCTTGCCTCGCAAGATGCCACTGCCGGGCCGGCCATCCATACCAATAACGAGCAGTGCCGGCGCGATCCGGCATGCCGAAAATAGCTTTCACCCACTGACGAAAAGGCCGGCCATGCCCGACAAATACAATTCGCTCATTGAGCTGCTGAACGCCTGGATGGGCGGAGCGGCGACGACAATACTTGCCGCCATGGTCGGCCGCGCCATGTGGCACGGCAACGAGGCGCGCAAGGGGCATCGGAAATTCTTCGGCATAGAGCTGCTATGGGAGTTTCCGGTTGCTCTCGGCATGGCGCTGGTCGGTGAAAGTGCGGCGTCCTACTTCGATCTCGGGCAGCCGGTTTCCACGGGGCTGATCGCCGCCCTCGCCTATCTGGGGCCTCGGGGCATGGAGGTGCTTTTGCAGAAATGGATTGCGCGCAAGTCGGCGTAATCAGCGCCTGCGCCGCTTGCCAAAGCGCGTGTTGACCGGTTTGCCCTCCGGAACGTCGCGCTGCCATATCCGGGTGCTGATATCCGCTTCGGTTGCGGCGGCTAGAAAAGCTTCCCGTGCACGATCGGGATCTTGCTTGCCTTCCAAAACTGCAAGGCAGGCCTGTTTTGCCGTACTGTAGGCGGTGCCTCTTTTTGTCGGCCATTCGTAAAGCAGGACACGGGCCGCCTCCTCTGTGTCGCTGATAACCTTATAGGCGCCGATCTTTCCCAGCTCGGCTTCGATCGGTTTACTCCATACGCCTTGCATCGGACGAACTCCGCACGTCGAGCATTTCAACCGGGATCAATGGGAATCGTTCCCGATTGCCTGTTTAAGAACTAAAAAAGCCGCTCCGGAAACGGGGCGGCTTTTTTGGTTTCTGGTCTTGATAAAGGGGCCTTTGGCTTCCCTTCTCAAATCTCTCCGTGCGGAAGGCGGTTACGCCATTTCCAGTGTGGGAACTGCGCTCAGATCAATGCTGTTTTCGGCATGCCATGCGTCATATGCGGCCTGCATACGCAGCCATACCGTTGCGCCGTCACCAAAAAGCTTTCCCAGGCGCGCTGCCACATTCGCGGAGACGGGCTTCCTTTCGGCCAAAATATCATGCAACTGCTGTCGAGAAATCCCGAGCATGCTGGCAATTTCAATCTTGCTCTTACCGGTCTCCGGTATAATGTCATTGAGTAACGCGCCCGGATGAGACGGGCACCTCTTGAGGGGCCTTGCTACATCGTAAGCCATTCTCTTCTCCATAGTCATCTTTCTAGGAACTGCTGCCTCGGCAGTTACCAGCGCCAGCCGTCTAAGCTGGCGCTGGATTTGTTAGTGGTATTGCTCCAGATCAACTTGGGATGCTTCGCCATTTTCAAATTCAAACGTGATGCACCATGGGCCATTGATATGGATTGTGTACCGCGTCGGATCGAAGCCCTTCAATGGGTGAAAGTTAAACCCCGGCAGCTTTAGATCGCTTAAGTTGGTCGCCTGTTCTAGGCGGTCCAATCGAACCAAAATCCGCTTTTGAAGATCTTCCCGAACCTTGCTTGATTTTCCTGTTTCAAAAAGCTCTTTGAGCGCTTTGCTCTTAAATGTCTTAATCATGTCATTCCTACGTTTCCATGCGCTGCCCATTGGCTGTTAACAATGGCGAGAATGTAAGCAAGTTGCTTACGATTGTCAATAGCATCGTAAGCGGATTGCTTACAGCGCGTCAGGGTATCGGAATGGTTCTTTGAGACTACCAGTCCCGATTATCCTCATACCTGCTGTTGCTCAGGCTGTGCGCGCTGCCAGCCTGGCCGGGATTTTCAGGATCAGCTTGCGATAAAGTGAGCCGTCGCTTGGCGACATCGAATTTCCTCGTCAAAGCTCGGGCGATGTCGCCGGCCGCCTCATGCCGGGCAATGTCCCATTCGGCTCTATCCGTCCACCGTTTCGCGTCGTCATCATCGATATCGAAGAGTGCGGTAAAAACGGTCAGATAGACATCGTGCCGGCCGGCCGGCTCTCTGTTTCCGAAGTCCCAGTGAAAGGAGAATGGACCGAACGTTCCCCGCTCCATGAGCTGGCGAGCAATTGCATGGATATCGCCGGCATGCCGCCGGCGCGACCGACCAGTGCCGGCGAATGCATTGATACTGGGTTTTGATAAGCAACCTATCTGCACGGCAATGGCAGACTTGAGTTCTCGGGTGATATCATCCATGGCGGCGACCTTATGTTTTCATCAAGCGCCGCCGCAAAGCGCGTTCTTTAAATGTTCTTATTTTAGCGCTCTGTCAAGCGTTCCTTGGCAGGAACCACAATCGCGCACCCCTGCCCTTCAATAGGAAAGGCCGCTCCGAAGATCGGGGCGGCTTTATACTTCCATGGACGGGATTTCTCCTGCCGACATAAGCTCTTGTATCTTGACGGTATTCGCCTCAGTTAGAAACCGAAAACAGACTTTGGTTTCAGTACCTACGGCGGCAGATTACAGGTAGGGCATTCTCGCATGCAATGCGTCAATTTGCGTTAACGCATATGCGTCAAGGAACGCCGGCCTTATCCATCAGCTCTTTCAGTGCCTCGGGATAGCTTAGCCGGTTTTGCATCGCCCATGATACGAACCGGTTATAAGTCGATATCGGCGGGCGAATATTCAGGTTGGCGGAGGGCTCCGCCTCCTTCCTGCGGACGATCTTTTGCACCGGTTCCCGCGAAACGAAGCCATGCTTCTCCGCGACCTCGTCTATCTTGCGATCGGGTACGACGGTTTCCGGCTCGGTATCCGGTTTGATGCTGGCGAGGCGATCGAAGCCCAAATTTTTCCCGCTCATTCTGCAGCCTCCTTCTCAATGACGATGTCTACCAGCTCTTCCGTCAGCCGGAGAGCATTGTCGCGCGCCTGCGGCAGCCCGTTCACCTCGGCCGGGTCCAGCTCCTGAAGGTCGAGCTGATGGAAGAACATGCTTTTAAACGCGGCCCGCTCGTTCAGATGCGACTTGAACTGCGGGATGCTGCCGGCCTGAAGCTGTTTGATAATGGCCTTTTCCAGCTTCGTCGGGATCTGCGGTGACGTGCGGGTGAACAGGACGCGGAACGGAATTGTCTTGTCGAAGGCATCCCCCTCGTCCTTGATCAGGTGGATCGCTCGCGCTGCAAGCTCCGCGTCCGTGGGGCTCGCCTGGATAGGGATTATGACCAGGTGCGCGCGGAACAAAGCGCGGGACATCAGGCGGCTTGCGGTTCCTTCAAGGTCGACGAATACGAACTGGCGGAGCCGGCGGTGTTCGTCGAGCTTTTGCTTAAAACTCTCCTCATCGGTGGCGCTGTCGACGATGACTGGATTTTGCGACCCCCCTGCCCTCCATCCTGCTATCGGCTGGTTGCGGTCGCAGTCCAGAATGGTGACGCTCGCGCCCTGGCGGGCAAGCGTGGTGGCGAGGACGAGCGTCGTTGTCGACTTGCCCGCTCCGCCCTTCGGGTTGGCAACGGCGATCACTGGCATCGGGGAGCCTTTCTTTTGGTGGACGATGAGGCGTCATGATCAACGATAATGCTTGCCCATACGTTAACATTCTACATGATGGACGCAAATGCGTTATCGCGCTTCATCCCGCATTATACTGCACTTACGTTGACGTGCGTTAATCATGACGCAGATGCGTCAATAATGGAATTGGCGATTTCGGCAGGCTCTCTTTCAAGAGCCCATGCAACATTCGCAAAAGGTCGCAAGGCTAGACCTTTTTAAGAAACCTATCTCGGTGTGCCCGCCGCGCGGCCGCGTTAGCGGACGCTGTAAGCGGCGACCGCTCATTCTTCTCTCTTACTAAGGAATCTAGATGGGGATTCAGTCTGTCTGGCGGACTCGCGTTGCTTAATGAAAGAACCAAGCCGGGCGAGGGCTTGTCCTAACCGGTTATCGCCAACGTCAAAGAGTGCCAGCTGATCCAGCGCTAAGCCTTTACGGTGTTCCTCGATAACGGCTACACGCTCCATATCGGCTTGTTCGCGATCCTCGGGGAGGGGAGGGGCTTCGCCATAGCGGCCCAGGCATGCGGCAGCCCTCGGGGGCAGGGCGAGGCGATAAGCATTGCTGGTCTGCTTGACCTGCGGGCCCTTGCCTTCATTCTCTGTCGGCACATAGCGACGCAGCCAGTCAATGAAGCCATGCTGGCGCAACGCTTTCAGCCCACGCACGATCGCATCACGGGAGCGGCGCAGTTTAGCCATCATCGTATCAAGCGATGGCTCAAGGCGGCCGGTCCTGAAGTCGATCAGGTTTGCAAGATACTCAAGGATCTCGATACCGACAGCACCAAGCGGGCCATTGCGGCAACCGTGCTGCTTATTGGCGATCTCATACTTGCGTGCGGCGAGTACGATGCGCCTGGCATCCTGACGCGTCGTGCGGCGCCAGAACACTCCCTCGCAGTGACCCGCAAGCCGCGAGTTGCGGTGGACCGGCGTGCGCGCACGCCTACCCTTCGCCGGCACGATCGCCAGCGCGGCACCCATCTGCTTGAACATGCTTCCCGTCCTTCCACTTTGGGAAGGGCATGGACTCAGGGCAAAGAATCTGCATTCCCGCGAGTCGTGACTCTTGCAGGTTTTAATTCTGTGGACTATGTTGAGCGTGTTCTTGGGCGCTCACCATAGTTGCCTATCATCCAAAAAGCCCTGCCTCGCCAAAGGCGGGGCTTTTACTTTATGCCCTTATCGGTTCACTCTGAGACCTCGTGTTTCCTAAAACTGCCGGCAGCAGCGGCGCGCCGCCCCGCTCGGCCTTGAGTGCGTCGTAAAGTGCGGACTTCCCGACTTTAAGGCGGCCGGCGGCCTCCTTCACGTTCAGTCCACTCTTGATCAACTCTTTCGCGCGCTTCAGCTTTTCCGCATCCACTACCGGCTTGCGGCCGCCTTTGCGTCCCTTAGCGCTCGCCGCCATCAGGCCGGCGCGGGTGCGCTCGCTGATGAGGTCGCGTTCGAACTGGGCGAATGCTCCAAACAGATGGAAGAACAGCCGACCGTTTGGTGTGGTCGTGTCGATTTCCTCTGTGAGCGACTTAAAGCCGACCTTCTTCTTCTCCAGCTCGACGACGAGGTCCACCAGGTGTTTCAGCGATCGGCCGGCGCGATCGAGTTTCCAGACAACGAAAGTGTCTCCGTCTCGCAGGAAGCGCATCGCCTCGGTCAATCCCGGCCGGTCGGCCTTCGCGCCGGAAGCAACGTCCGAAAAAATCTTGTCACAGCCAGCCCTGGTAAGGGCGTCACGCTGTAGGGTGGTGTCCTGGTCATCAGTTGAAACTCTGACGTAGCCGATCAAAGCCATGGCGCAAGAATCATCCGTTATTTCGATAACTTTGGAATGTTTCCGATTTCCCATTGATTCGCAACTATGGTGGAAGCATTCGGCGCCGGCTGACAAACGACCGTTTTCCGGACGCTCCATTATGCCGCTTCTCTGGGAGGCTGCCAGCGGATCAACACGCCTTCGAAGTTGCCGCCTTCCGGATGATTGAGCGACCAGAACATCCCCATATTGTGCCGGGCGAAGATGCTGTCCAAGCCGCCGGCGCCGAGCAGCTGCTCGGGTGCGAACCCATCGGCGCGTGCAAAGGCCTCGATCTCGTCGGCCGAAAGCCGGACGCCGTTGATCTCGATCCCCGAGATCTCGACCCGCCGGCGCTCGATGATGATCCGGTCGACGCCGACGCAAGGCGCATCCGGTATGATCCTGCGGCAATGACGGGTGCGCATGCCCTGGTAGAGCTGCAGCATTTCGCCCGGCCGGGCG
>NZ_LBHV01000017.1 GCF_001005825.1 Rhizobium sp. LC145 | reverse complement strand
TACACCTGCGATCCCACCCAATTAGTCGGTGCAGACGTGAGCACTGTCCATGCTTATTACCTAAAAGCTCTTGATGACGTACAGATCGGCCGGGATGGTTCCGAGATGGGCGGAGGATTTCTGCCACTCCTTCTCGAACCCCGAACCGCCGTCGTTGCCGCTGCGATAGCACACCTCACCGAAGCGGAAGCCGTATTTGCCGATCGTCAGCCACGGCGTAAGGTCGCAGTTCGCATCGACCGGGTCCAAGCAGATACGTCTTCCTGCGTCTATCCGGCCACTGCCCGCAGTTCGCGCCGATTGTCAGCCGTGACAAGCTCGTCGGCGCGCTTCGCGACGGCGCGCCGTTCGTCCTCAGGGAGTGCCTTCATCAGCTCGTCGAGATCATCCATGCGTCTTCTCACGGAGCTGGTTAGGCGTCTTGTTCCTACTGGTGCGCATGAGGTTCGACAAATGACTTTGGCTTGAGAACCCGCTCAGAAACGCCACCTCCGCCACCGGCATCGTCGTTTCGGAGAGCAGTCTTTCCGCAAAATCGAGCCGACGTTCCAGGACGTAGCGATAAGGCGGCCAGCCAAAGGTCTTGGAGAAAGCCTGCGTGAAGTGCCCCACGGAAAGGCCGCAGATAGCCGCAAGCTCGGCAGTTGTCAGCTTCCGCAAAAAGTGCTCGTGGAGGTAGTCGCGAACTCTGCTGGCGACCGCTGGCGTCAGCCCCGTCTTGGGGGGCTTTGCAGGCTTCCTTGCGCTCGAGTAATTTCGAAGCACATGGATGCCCAAGAGCGTGATGAGCGAATCGAGGTAAAGTTCATTCGAATTGTCGAGGTGGTTCAGTTCCCTCCTGATCATTTTCGCGAACTCTGACGCGGCACGGTCCAACGTCATATGCGTGGGTCTGAGCTCGACATCAACGCGGCCGAATTCATGGCCTGCAAGTTCGAGAATGCTTTCTGCGGAGTGACCAACGACGATGCACTCGGTGGCGCCATCCCAGCTCGCCTTCCATTCGACATTGGCAGGACGGATCGCAAGCATTCCTGACGTCACGTCCGATCTTCTGGAGCGCTCGCCCTCAAACCCGAGGCTGACGCCTTCCGACGGCGCAAGCATGATCACCGTACTGTGGCCCGTGCCGAGAAGGGATCTTGATCCCGGTGGCTGTCGCCAATGGACCGCCCCACCCCGGAACGCCATCTTTCGTGGCCCGACATGATCGGGTACATGCGCTAGTAGACTAGCGTCAGCAATTTTCCTGTCCATTTCAACAAAGTAGTCCCGCCAAACCACTGGCTGCCTATCGCAGCGGTTGAACTTTAACGGCAGGTATCACACCCGACCACTATAGTTTCTTAGGAATGGATTCTCATTGCCGTTTGCTGGTTGCCTCCATCTATCCCTCGCCAGCCGCTTGAGGAGCTTGAGGTACGCTTCGCACCAGTCGCATCTGGCAGGAGGGGCAGAGTTGCAGCATTCTTATGTGGTATAGCTGCGGTTGGCCCGGACCACCGCTTTTCACCCAGCGATGCGTGTCGATTTTCCGCAGCCCCTGCTCACAGCCGCAAGCGTCGCAGATCCACGTCCTGTCGTTTCGCATGATGTGTGCCGCCCCCCGGAGGTACGCTTCAATGCCGGTGCTCTCCGCTGGTGCGGAGAGCTGACTGGCTCAAAATTTCCCGACGAGATTGAGGAATACGCCTTGATCATCGAGGGTGAGGTCTCTCAGGTCGTCGGAGAAACGTCCGAAGTTGTAGCCGACGCCCACCTTGAAGTTGTTTCCGACATGGCGGTAGATCGCGGCGAGCGCACCAAAGTCGGTGGTGTCGGCCTCAGGCATGTGCATCACCCGTCCTTCGAGGAGGATATCCCAGCTCTTGATGACATGCAGATCGGCTCGGATGATCCCCAGATGGGCGGAGGATTTCTGCCACTCCTTCTCGAAGCCCGAACTGCCGCCGTCACCGCTGCGATAGCGCACCTCGCCGAAGCGGAAGCCGTATTTGCCGCCGATCGTCAGCCACGGCGTCAGGT
Source organism: Rhizobium sp. LC145 (assembly GCF_001005825.1). Classification (GTDB taxonomy): domain Bacteria; phylum Pseudomonadota; class Alphaproteobacteria; order Rhizobiales; family Rhizobiaceae; genus Neorhizobium. The sequence goes on along the minus strand of NZ_LBHV01000017.1, from coordinate 59,743 downwards.
CGTAATTCGCATCGACCGACAGGATGTGGCTGCGTTGCGCGGGCGCAAACTCATCGCCCGTCGCGCCGCTGATCGTCTGGTTGTTGCCCGGCAGATCGTAGAGCCAGGTATATTTGAAGAGCGCGTTGAGACGTTCGTTGTCGACCGGCCTATAGGCATAGCCGACGGAGGCTTCCACATAGTCGGTATTGGCAAAATAAGTCTCCGAGCCCTGGCTGTCGGAAAGCACAGCGTCGAAATGGGTAAGAAGCCGCCAGTCCGGATCGGTCTTCCAGGCAAAGCCACCGGTCAGGAGATAGGTGTTCTGGTCGCGCGTGTGGTTGTCCGACCGCTCGATGCGGACCTCACCGCGCAGCCGCGCGTTGATGCCTCGCTCCTCGTCCTTATAGCCGAGCGCGAGCGAGGGCGCGTAGCGGTCGAAGTCCTCATATTGGGCGTCGGTGGCGGGATTGACGGTATCGTCCTGCACCTGGCCGACCTCGAGGCCGCCGTCGAGCGTCCACATGTCGTCAGGGGTGTAGACCACGCCATAGGTCTGAGTCAGCGAATTGCGCTGCCCGAACATGTCGTAATTGCTCTCGCTATAGGCGGAAAGCAGATCGCTCATCTTACGGCGCATGCCAAGCACGACTGTGCCCTTGTCGTCTCCGAAGAGGTCACGGGTATTGTGCAGATCGAAGGCGCGATCCGGATCGAGCTTATAGCCGAGATAATACTGGCTGTTGGCATTCGGATCATAGGTGACGCCCGCCAATCCACCCACGCCGTGGGTGCCGTAGGACACCTCTCCTTCCAGCCCGATCGTATCAGTGAGCTGATATTTGGCGCCCACCCCTGCCCTATCGTTGCGGTGAATGTCGCCGGAGCGGGAAAGCGTGCCCTGCCCGAAGGCATAGACGAGCCGGTCGTCGTCGATGCGATAGTCGAGGCGCACGCCCGCATCCAGCCGCGAGCCGTCATAGCCGGACTTTCCGGCATTGATGGCAAGCGGCGACATCAGTTCGGTATAGGTGACGCCGAAGGAAAGCTTCCAGTGCTCGTCGAAGGCATGGCTGATGCTGCCGGAACCGTCGCGGCGGATTTGGCCGCGATCGTCGGTGAAGTCGTCATAGGTGAGCTTCAGCCCGGTCTTGCCGGTCAGATCGACATCGGCATGGGCGCCCCAGATGCGCTGATCGACGCTTACGTCGTCGAACAGCGTGGAAAAGCCCGCCTGCTTCTGCTCGTAATATCCTCCGACCTTGCCCTTCATATTGGCGCCGATCTCTTGAAGATCGGCCTGACCCTCAACACGCCAAGCCGATCCCTTGTCGTCGTTCGGATCGCCGTAATAGCCCGGTTCATTGGTGCCCCAGGTCAGCCCCCCGTCGGAGGATTGGGAAAGATCAAAGCCCCGTCCTCTCGAGTGAGCGACCTCGGCTTTCAAGAAGGTATTCTCCGAATGCCGGAGGGTGACATCCGCGCCATAGGCTTTCTGGTCGGCAAGTTCGGTGGAATCGTCCATGCCGGTGACGCCGACCCGCACTTTGTCGTTGATCCAGTGCTGGGCACGCCCGCCATAGACATAGCCGTCGACGTCGCTTGCCACCGGTTCGAACTCGTACTGGACCGTCAGATAGGTCTTGCCGCCGCCAAGCGCGCCATTGCGCACCGGATCGGACGTGCCCGTCATGGAAGACATCGGCCGCCGCAGGATGATGACGCCCTGCATATAATCGAAGGAATAGTCCTCGCCGTAGGTCAGCGCGCGCCGCTCGATCACCCGGCCCGTCACCGCGTCACGGATTTCGACGCGCACGGTCTCGGAGCCCTGGACGATGTCCTGACGCTTCAGGAAGTAAGCGGATCCGCCAGTGCCCAGGAACTCCTCGCGCTGCGGCAGTGTGTCGGGCTGGGCGGCATAGGCCGTCACTTCGGTGCGGCGCTCGCCGAACGAGGTCGTTTCCTGGGAGCGATAAACACCAGATGCGCCGTAAAGCGCCCGGTCCGACGGCAGGAATTCCGTGCCGGTGATCTGGGTCTTGTAATTGCCCCACATCACATGGCTGTCACCGCGCTCCAGGCGCACATAGAACTTACCCTTGGTGGGGGCATCCTCCACGAAGGTGGAATCGTCGCCATAGACGGGATAGTAGTCGTCCGGATCAAGCCGGCGCAGGATCTGGCGCGGGTCCTGACCGTCGAGATTGCTGAACAGCTCATTGATGTCGTCTTCGCCGGTGTCGGCGGCAGCGGTCAGCAGATACTGGCCCTTGATCTTGCCCTTCAGGTAAAAGGCAAGCCGTCCCTTGGTATAGACGTCGTCATATTCGCCGGGGCGCACCTCTTCGATCCGGGCGTCACCGGTGCGCTTGCCGATGGTCAGATCGGCAAGCGCCACGTAGAACCAGTCATTATCGGGAATGTTGACGTCGCGGCTGAAGGAAAGCCCGCCGGTCTTCGGTTCACCCTTGACCGCGACATCGACCGAATGGTCGCCGGGCGGCAGGATGCGCTGCACCACGAAGGCCTGGTTGGGGTCGGTCGGAATGGCTTCCCCGAACACCTGGACATTATGGCCGGGCGGCACGTTGCGTCCATAGACGGTCACCGCCCCGCCACTGACGGGGATATTCTTGATCGCGGTGCGATCCTCGCCCATGCCGGGCGCCACGGCCTTCTCCCCTTGCGGATCGGGCCGCAAATCGCGATTGGTGCGGGCGATCGTCAGTGGCGCCGTCTCATCGAAACGGCCGTTGCCATCGTAGACGCGCAGCACATAGGCAAAATCGGCCTCCTCGGCCGCCGGCATGACCCAGCCCGCTTCGCCGTTGATGGCGACCGGCACGACCCCGACAGGCCTGTTCCTGTCCCGGCCGCCCTTGCGATCGAATATCAGGATCTCGGACCGCTCGATGAAGGCGGGATAGTTGGAGGTGGCCAGGAAGCGGACTTCCTCGCCGGCCTTATAGGTGCGCTTGATCGGAACGGTCGAGACATTCAGCAGCGTGCCGGCTTCCAGGCCGTCGAACTTCACCTGGATGTCGACGGCGGAAAGATCGATATCCGTCTGCCGCTGCTGGTCGACCGGGCGAATGGCCGGCTTTGCCGCGCCAACCCGGTCAGCCTTGAGCGCCGGCTGGCCGGCCCTGGTAGCCGAGCTATTGCCCTCCTCCAGCTCGGCGCTCTTGTCGACCGTCTCCCCATCGACGCTGATCATGAAGGGGATGGCCGGCTGGTCGGCCGGTGTCTCCGCTTCGGTATTGGCACCGATCGGCAGCGGACGCACCGCGCTGTCGGCGGCTATCCTGCCGCCCTTGCCTGCTGCTTGCTGGCCTGCTTCCTGGGCTGCCGCTGGCAGTGCTGCCGCAAGTCCCATGAATGCCGTGCTCGCCAGCAGTATCAGACGCAGGTTGGACTTCCGGCCGCGCTCCGTGCTCGTTACAACGCTCTTCATTGTCCCGCCTCCACACGCGTCTCAATTTCCAGGGGGTAGGATCGTTTGCGTTGTCGCCACCTCTCCGCGATCAGCTCCTTGATGCGTTTGACACGCGCCTCGGCCAGATCCGGATCGCTGCCCGTGTCGAGATAGGTGAGCCTCAGCACCGACTGCTCCTGGGCCAGCACGTCGACGAGCTGGCCGACGCCTTCTGCCCAGCGCTCATCGAGCTCCACTTCGCCCGGCACGAAGGCTTCATCGGCAAGGTCGAGGCGAACCACACGTCCGATCGAGGCGCCGAAGTTCAGCTCCGTCATCTTGCCGGCGGTGAGCCGCACGACACGCGGGTTTTCCGTCGTCAGGCGATAGCCCGTCGGCAGGGTGCGGGTATCGAGCTTCATGATGAAGTTCGTCCCGATGCGCGCATCCGGCAGATCGGCGCAGGCAACGTGGAAGCGGCCGTATTTGTCGGTGGTGATCAGCCAACCCTTGACGGTCGCCATCCGAACGCCAGGCAGGCCCGGCTCGCCTTTGTCCTGATAGCCATTACGGTTCTTGTCGTCGAAGACCTTGCCGACGATATCGCCGCAGTCGAAGACCGGCTCGACGATGATCTCGACCACCGCGCGGGCCTGGCCGGTGATCCGCCGGCCAGATTGGTCCTCCGCATGCGCGAAGTTGACATGCTCGCCAGGTCCGGCCGTGCTGAGCGCAAGCAGCCTGAGCCTGATCTCGATCTCGGAACGGCCGTCAACGGCGACATCGGGGAAGCGGATCTGACGCCCCGCGATCTCCGGCGTCACCTTGACTCCATCGACCGTCGCCGTGTCCTCCACGAAGCGGAAGCCAGCCGGCATGGTGTCGATCACCGTCAGTCCGGATGCCCGAGCCCCGGTATTGTTGGTGACGCGGATCGTGAAGGGCGCCTGCTCGCCGCGGCGGATGAACCGAAGATTGGCCACCTTGCTGACGGTGATGTCGGTCGGCGCCGCCGCCGGCATCGTGATCACCGATGTCGATTCATCCGAGGTGATCTCACCGCCGCCTGCTGTTCCGGTTGCTGTCGCGGAGTTCGCAACGCCGTCCGAAGCACCGGCCGCATTATCGATATCCTGCTGCGTCAGCGTGTAGGTCGCTGTGAACTCTTGGACCTGGCTCGGCGCGAGAGTGACAGGCTCTGGCGTAAACCTCGAAAGCGAGCCTGCAGCAGGCTTCTCATTAAAGGTCGGCCCGACATCCACCGGCCAGACATTCGTGACCGTCTGTCCGCCATCATTGGTGATGGTGAAGGTGTAGGTCAGCGTATCGCCCAGGCTTGCATGCCCATTGCCGTCGACGTCGTTGAAGAGGCCGGTCTTCTGCAGCCGCAGGCTTGCAGGCTGCGGCAAGGTCACGACCGTATCCGGCGGGCTTTCGATCGGATCGCCACCCGGATTGGTCCCGGTTGCGGTGGCGGTGTTCTCCACCCTGCCCGTATCGATATCGGCCTGGCTCGGCGCATAGGTCGCCGTGAAGGTGAAGGAGGCGCCAGGAGCCAATGTCTGCGGACCCTGATCCACCGAGACCCCCGCCCTGGCGAGCAGCGGATCATTGGGGGTAACATTGGTCAGCGTCACCGCACCGGAGTTGGTCACCAGGAACGAATAGGTAATCGTCTCGCCGAGATCCAAAAGATCGTCGCCGTCGCCGTCATTGAGCGTGGCCGTTTTTTCGATCCTGAGACCAGTTGCCTGATCCGGCGGCACCACCACCGTATCCGGTGGGCTTTCGATCGGCGGGCCCGACGGCGGCGTGCCGGTGGAGGTCGCGGTATTCTCGACACGACCCGCATCGATCTCAGCCTGGGTCGGCATATAGGTCGCCGTGAACGTCGCCGTACCGCCGGGCGCCAGTGTCTGCGGACCTGGCGTCACCGAGATGCCGGCATTGGTCAGCAGCGGATCGTTCGGCGTGACATTGGTCAGCGTCACCGCGCCGGTGTTGCGCACGACGAATGTGTAGCTGATCGTCTCGCCCGCATCGAGCAACCCGTCACCATCGAGGTCGTTCAGCACGCCAGTCTTGTCGGTCGTGAGACCGGACGTCTGATCCGGCGGCACCACGACCGTATCCGGCGGGCTTTCCGTCGGCGGTCCCGATGGCGGTGTGCCGGTGGAGGTCGCGGTGTTGACCACCCGGCCGGTATCGACCTCAGCCTGCGTCGGCGTATAGGTTGCCGTGAAGGTGGCGTTTGCACCGGGCGCCAAGGTCTGCGGACCGGGCGTAACCGAGATGCCTGCCTCCTGCAGCAACGGGTCGTTGGGGGTGACATTGGTCAACGTCACCGCACCGGTATTGGTCACCACGAAGGAATAGGTGATGGTCTCGCCCGCATCGAGCAGCCCGTCGCCATCGAGGTCGTTGAGCGTGCCGGTCTTGTCGGTCCTGAGCCCTGGCACCTGATCCGGCGGCACCACCACCGTATCCGGCGGGCTTTCGATCGGCGGGCCGGACGGCGGCGTACCGGTGGAGGTCGCGGTGTTCTCCACCCGGCCTGCATCGATCTCAGCCTGGGTCGGCGTATAGGTCGCCGTGAAGGTGACGCTCCCGCCTGGTGCCAGCGTCTGCGGGCCCGGCGTCACCGAGATCCCGGCATTGGTCAGCAGCGAGTCGTTGGGGGTGACATTGGTCAGCGTCACCGCACCGGTGTTCCTGACCAGGAACGAGTAGGTGATCGTCTCGCCGGGATCGAGGAGCCCGTCGCCATCACTGTCGTTGAGCCTGCCCGTCTTATCGGTTGTAAGTCCAGGCGTCTGGTCCGGCGGCACCACGACCGTATCCGGCGGGCTTTCGATCGGCGGGCCCGACGGCGGCGTGCCGGTGGAGGTCGCGGTGTTCTCCACGCGACCCGCATCAATCTCAGCCTGGGTCGGCGTGTAGGTTGCCGTGAAGGTGGCGTTTGCACCTGGGGCGAGCGTTTGGGGACCTGGCGTGACCGAGATCCCGGCATTGGTCAGCAGCGGATCGTTCGGCGTGACATCAGTAAGCGTCACCGCGCCAGTATTGGTGACCACGAACGTGTAGGTGATCGTCTCGCCGGCATCGATGAGCCCGTCACCGTCGAGGTCATTGAGCGTGCCGGTCTTGTCGGTCCTGAGACCCGTTGCCTGGTCCGGCGGCACGATGACAGTATCCGGCGGGCTTTCGATCGGCGGCCCCGACGGCGGCGTGCCGGTGGAGGTCGCGGTGTTTTCCACGCGGCCCGCGTCAATTTCGGCCTGGGTCGGCGCATAGGTCGCCGTAAACGTCGCGCTGCCCCGCGGCGCCAACGTCTGCGGTCCGGGGGTCACCGAGATCCCGGCATTGGAAAGCAGCGGATCGTTCGGCGTGACATCAGTCATCGTCACGCCGCCGGTGTTGGCCACCACGAAGGTGTAGGTGATCGTCTCGCCCGCATCGAGAAGACCATCGCCATCAAGATCGTTCAGCACACCGGTCTTGTCGGTCCTAAGCCCCGGCGCCTGATCGGGCGGTATTACGACGGTGTCCGGAGGGCTCTCGATCGGTGGACCGGAGGGCGGCGTGCCGGTGGAGGTCGCGGTGTTCTCCACCCGGCCGGCATCGATCTCAGCCTGCGTCGGCGTATAGGTCGCGGTGAACGTCGCTGTACCACCGGGCGCCAGCGTCTGCGGTCCCGGCGTCACCGAGATCCCGGCATTCGCAAGCAGCGGGTCATTGGGGCTGACATCCGTCAGCGTCACCCCGCCCGTATTGGCCACCACGAATGAATAGGTGATCGTCTCGCCGATATCGATAAGCCCGTCACCGTCGAGATCGTTGAGCCTGCCGGTCTTGTCGGTCCTCAGACCGGGCGTCTGGTCAGGCGGCACGTTGACCGTGTCCGGCGGGCTCTCGATCGGCGGGCCCGATGGCGGCGTGCCGGTGGAAGTCGCGGTGTTCACGACCTCGCCCGCATCGATCTCAGCTTGCGTCGGGGTATAGGTCGCCGTGAACGTCGCGCTGCCGCCAGGCGCCAGCGTCTGCGGTCCGGGCGTCACCGAGATCCCGGCATTGGTCAGCAGCGGGTCGTTCGGCGTGACATCAGTCAGCGTCACCGCACCGGTATTGGTGACCACGAAGGAATAGGTGATCGTCTCGCCCGCATCGAGAAGGTCGTCGCCGTCAAGATCGTTCAGGACACCGGTCTTCTCGGTCCTGAGCCCGGTTCCCTGATCCGGGGGCACAGTGACCGTATCGGGTGGGCTTTCGATCGGCGGGCCCGACGGCGGCGTGCCGGTGGAGGTCGCGGTGTTCTCCACCCGGCCGGCATCGATTTCAGCCTGCGTCGGCGTATAGGTCGCCGTGAAGGTGGCGGTACCACCGGGCGCCAGCGTCTGCGGGCCGGGCGTCACCGAGATCCCGGCATTGGTCAGCAGCGGGTCGTTCGGCGTGACGTCGGTCAGCGTCACCCCACCCGTATTCGTCACCAGGAAGGAATAAGTGATCGTCTCTCCGACATCGATCAGCCCGTCACCGTCCAGATCGTTCAGTGTGCCGGTCTTGTCGGTGGTCAGCGCCGGATTGGCGATCTCATTGGTGAACAGGCATTGAATAGCCGATTGAGGTCGCACATTGGCGGCCGGTATCGTGAGCGTGGGCGTGGCAAAGCTGCCGATCACCGTCGGATTGCCGGTATTGCCCGCATTCTGGTCGGTGCACACCGCCCCGCTGGCGTTCCAGCCGGCCGGAACCACCTCGCTCAGGACAAGCTCGGTACCCGGAATGGAATTGTAGGCAGGCGAGGAAACCGCCGTGCCGGCCGTCGTCGTGGTCAACGCGGTCGAGGGCACGGCCGTGCCGTTCGCCTGCATCACATTGCTCATGTTGAAGTTGAAGCTGCCCGTTCCTTCCTCGCTCACCTTCTGCAAGGTCAAGCAGGCAGGACGGACGTAGAGCAGGTTGACGATATAGTCGGCGTTATCGACGTTGCTGGTGGTGATGGTGATGGAGGTGACGGTGTCGGCCGAATTGCCTTGCAGCGCGCCAGCCTGCTTGACGTCCCCCGAAGGATTGTAGCTCAGCACGCCGCCGCTGTAGTTCAGGTTGGTGAAGGTGGGGTGCCAGCCGGGAACGAAGGAGAAGTCGGACAGGTTTGCCGTGCTCCCCGCGCCAAGGCTGATGGTGAACCTGGCCGGCGTGCTCTGATAGCTGGTGGCACCGACATCGCTGACGATGAACTGGATCCAGTTGGCCGGTACCGGCTGTGAGAACGTCCAGCGGAAGGTGTAGTTGCCGCCGAGCGTGCTCCATGGAGAGGTGGCGTTCCAACCATTCGGCGCACCTGACTTCTGCACCGACCCGGAAACGGGTAGCGGCGTACCGTTGAAGGTGGTGTTGCCGAGGACGCGAACCGGCGAACAAACTCCGGAGGTCGGTGGCGGCGCCGCAGTATTGGTGTCGCTTGCCGTGTTGTTGCTGGTGTCCGGGTCGCTTGTTCCATCAGGTGGAGTGACGGTCGCCGTGTTCGTCAGGCTTCCCGTCTGCTCGGTCGGGATGCCCATGCTGAGCGTATAGGTGACGGAGCTGCCCGCCGGCAGGTCGGCGGTCGTGTCGATCGCCCCCGTGCCACTCGCCACACCGCATTGGGCGCCGCCCGTCGCGTTGCCGCAGGTCCAGCTCGCGGTGGTGATGCCGGACGGCAGCGGATCGCTGATCCGCGCACCTTGAACGCCGAACGGGCCATCATTGGTGACTACGATAGTGTAGGACGCATCAAGCCCCGGCGTATACGTGGTGGCGCCGTCATCCTTGGTGATCGACAGATCGGCACCGAACTCCATCGGGGAGATCGCGCACTTGGCACCATCATTGCTACCCGAACCAGGCAAATCAGAGATCAGTGTGACAGCGCCACTTGAGACATCAAACCTGTAGAAACCGCCGCTATTGTTGCCCCCGAAGACGCCATTAGAGGCGCCGAACATCGCGCCGAAGACGCGCGTTGCCTGTGGTGCACCGATCGCCGTGACACTGCCCGAACCAGGATTGATCGAGTAGAATTGACCGCTGACGGCGTCCTGCGTGTAGAGAAGCCCATTATGCCAGGCCAGGTCAAAGCCTCCGGGAGCGGCCGTCAAGGAAAGTGGAGCCGCTGTCCGGGTATCAACATCAATGCGATATAGCGTGTTGGTGTTGCTCGAGCTGCTGTAGGCATAAAAGGTGCCGTCAGCCCCAATCTCACCGGCATTATAGGTGACTCCGGTCGGCAAGTTTGCCACAGCCCCGAGATCTGCAGTGCTGCCGTCGCTACCAATACGCAGCAGCCTGTTCGTCCCAACGACAATTGCGTAGAGATAGTTGTCGCCCGGATTGTAAGCCGTGGCGTTGTAATCCGTGGTGGCTGCTCCGATCGACTGGACAGCGAATGGGTTCGACGACGCGTCCAGACGGTAAAGCCCCGTAGGGCTATTCTGCGTCAGGTACATGCTCGAGGTGCAGGCACCGAAGCTCGGCTGCGTATCGACAGTCAGGGTCGCGTTGCCCGGCGGGCTTATTCCGACGGAGGACGATATGTTTGATGCACCGTTGGTATAAGCCCCCCCAGTAGCCGCCGATACGGGCACGGTTGCGGTACAAGAAGCCAAGCCAGCAGTTAGATTCCCCGAAACGCTGATCGCTCCCCCGCCTGCCGGTGCTTCAATCACACCCGACGGGCACGTCGTGCTTACAGTGCCCGGTGCAACCGTCAGACCCGTTGGAAGTACATCAGTGAAGGACCACCCATTTTTGGCGCCGAGCTCACTTGTATTCGTAATCGTGAACGTCAATGTGGAAGTCTGACCAACGGCAACACTGGTCGGAGAGAATGATTTGTCCAACTGTGGCGTTGTATCGAGGACCCTGACGTTGTCGAAGGCGTGATCGTTGCCGGTTCCGCTGCCATTGTTGTTCACCATTCGCACGCCGAACGAAGAACCACTGATCAATACGGCGCCGTTCGAAGTATATGTGCCGGTGTTGATCGCCCCCGCGGCAGCGACCCCGAGAGCGGGCACGTTCCGTGCTGTTCCCCCGGTGCAAGCATTGATCTGCGATCCGGCAGCCGTGGCGACACCACTGTCGTTCACCAACGAGAACTGCAGCAATGGTGCGGACACGTTACAATTGACGGCGGCGACATCGACGCTGAATGACAGGAAGCGGTTGCTTGTGGGAAACGCAATGTTCGTGGCTGTCTGGAACTCCACAAGGCCCGCGCCAGGATTGCCCGATGTAAATGCCGAGACCGCATAATTTCCCTGTGCGACAGCTTGGCTCTGTCCCGTGTGCAGGCCGAGTGCCCACGACAGGCGCTGCGTCATATTCCAGATATTTTGGGTCGTACATTCCGCCACTGGAGCTGCAGCGGTGACCGACTGATTAGCTGACGCGATCCAGCCGTTGCAGCTCGTCAACCATGCTGGATTGGCAGAATAGGTCTGGCCAGTTGTGCCGGTATAGGCGTTCAGCTTTACGATCGGGTTTGGGCCGGGGCGATTCTGGAAATTATCCGTGTAAATGTTGATGGGAGCCTGTGGCACACCAGGCGTTCCTGGAGCCGCCAGCGCCGTCGCGGAAAGCGCCACGTTCGCAAGCAAGGTCGCCGACGCTAGACCGAAAAAGCGCTCGGAGCGCGACACCTGTAACCTTGCCTTCCGGGGCCTCGCATTCTCCCGTGGATCGACGGCAAGGCGAGTGGCGTGCTTTTCAGCATCCTCGCGGACTGGTTCGACAAGACGCGCGACATCGCGCAGCGAAACTGGTTTCCGCATGCAAGGCTCCCTCGAAGTCAGGTCTTCGATCGAGCCTTTTCACAGCGTACTGATGTCACCCCGTGCTGCGAATCGGACTTGACCGAAATCAAGCCGAGGAGCGCAGAAATCAAAAAAACTGTCTTTCAGGATACGTAGGTGTTTTGCAGGATCCGTAGGTTTCTGGATATATTTCGGCATGCTTTTCAGGAAACGGCTAATTTAGTGCTGTTTTTGCAACGCGGAATCCAACCGACGGTGGCGAAAAATATACGATCAAAAAAAGCCCGAGCCTGAAGTTGTGAGTTGCGCGACTGTTATCGCTGCGGGCAGCGCCGCGTGGCTGAAGCTCAGGCTTCAGCACATCAGTCCACCGCGAGCCTGGATGTCGTCGAGCATGTCGCTGATCACCGCGAAATCCATCTGCTCCGGCCAACGGTATCGGACGCAGCCTTTGCCATGGTTGAGGCCGTTCAACGATGTTCGAAGCGAGTGAGGGCGGTCGGGCCAGTATAGAAGGCGATGTGCTGTTTCTGAATGCTGAAGGCGCCGACCGAGTCTTCTCCCCCGGGGTATAAGCGGGCATGTTCTACTGCATCCCCTTATACCAGCCGTGGTTCAATCTCCTTGTCCTGATCCTGTCTAAGGACCGGAGCTCGCCTGCTCCAACTCCGCCAACCGCTCCTTGCAGATCGTTTCGACAAGGCGGTGAAGATGCTCCGTCCGCTCGAGAAGCCAGGCGAGTGCTTCCTCGGTGATCTCGAAGTGCTTTGAATAGCGGGCCTTCACATAGGCCTCGTTTAGGATGTTGTACCAAGCGGTGAAGCGGTGCTGGTCGCGTGGCCAGGCGTCGATGAGCCGGCGGTCGTGATCCTCGGCAAGCCCACGCAGAAATTTGAGATTGTGCGATGGCGGGCTGTAATTGGTGAGGGTCAGGAGTAGGCAGGAGTAGGCTATCTCGATTGACTGGTGCAATTCGAATGCTGAATGATTGAGCTGACCCTTCTTGAACAGATACTGTGATGTATCGAGAAAGCTGGCCGCCGCTGAATATTTTTTGTCGAAATGCTCCTTCGCCACCCTGAGCGCATCGGCAGGAGAAAGCCGCTTCGGTTCGGCCAGCGGCCGGTCGTCGAGCTCGTAGAGCACGATGCCCTCGCGCAGGATGTCGACGAAGAAATACTGCCCGTCAGCCAGGAAGTTGTTCACCTCGCGGGCGCCATGCACGATCAGCCCGACCGGCGTCGAGACACCCTTGTCCCATAGCAGCCGATCGGTTGCCTTGTCCCATATTTGCGGCTCGGCCAGTTTCTTGGAGCTGACGATGACGAGGATATCGTAATCGGAGCGGTAGCCCTTCATCGTATGCGGCTCGTCGACAAAGGTGCCGCGGGCATAGGAGCCGAACAGGATGATCTTCAGGATGCGCCCGCGCGTCTTGAACGTGGCCGAGCTTCCCGCGAGTGTATCGGCAAACTCCTCGTGGATGATCTCGACGACGCGGGCAAGCTCCCGCTGCTTCTTCTCGGGCAGATGTTCGAGGCTCGATTTCATATCCCATCGATAGGGCAAAGGCGATTCGCCGTCTACTACAGGAATTCATGGGTTTTGCTTTATAAAAAAATAACATATTGATCCAAGATGCGTGATTAATAGATGATCTGCACCTGGCGGAAAGGCGTGGGAAGGACGTGGCACCTGCGCCCCTTCGTGCGGCATCGAGCGGCGAACCCGCCTTGCTACGCGTCATCCGCTGACGAGGATTGCCGCCGTCGATCCCGCCATCAGCAATTGGAATCAACGACTGGGCTTGGCGGCGTAACCATCGTTATGGCACGACAGTGTGTGACTTGCGCCGCCGCCATTGCGCCTGCGCTCGGCTCGCGCTTCTCATTCGCCCAACAACTGACGCAAGCGGAAGTCTTCTTCGACAAGGATTCACCCGCCCTCGGCAATCCGAAAGGAGATGTCATTCGATTCTTATAATTTCGGCATTAGGCCGTATTTAATCGAGCCAAGGAGACCAATCATACCTAGACCCGCAAATGAGGCAGAAGCCGCTCGCCTTGAGGCACTCCGCGCCGTCGAGGAGGCGGGCGTATTGCAACTGGCCGGCGAGGATCAGGTGCGCCTTGCCAAGGCGCTGATCGAGCCACCCGTGCCCGGCGCCCGTCTGGCTCGTGCCGCGAAGCGCCACGCCGACCTAATCGCGCCTGGTGAGCAAGGCCTGTGAGAGTGGCGCTTTCCGCGCCATCATTAACGATCAATCATAAGCATTTCATTTTACAAAATTCAAAATGCAACTTTCACCGTCTCCCTCGCGCCCGTCAGATGCTTTCGCATCAGGGCGGCTGCGACCTCGTTGTCGCCACATTCCAGCCGATCGAGGATTTCCAGATGCTCCCTGCAAGTGACAGCCACCCGGTCGGACCCATGCTGCCAATTATAGTTCGACAGACGCCGGAGCTGGTTCTGGCGGTGCATCGCCTCTTCGATATAGCGATTTTTTGAAGCCGCGCTGATCCCCAGGTGAAATTCCGCATTCATCTCGAACAGCGTAACGCTCGAGGTCTCCGTCCATGGGTTCGCGAGCATGGCTTCGTGCCGTTTCCTCATCGAGTTCACCCAATCTGTGGAAAGCGAAAACTCGGGCGACAGGATCGCCGCGCACTCGATCAGCAGACGAAAATTATAGCTCTCTTCCCTGGCGCGCATGTCGCGCACCGGATCGAAAAACTGCCAGCCATAGCCCTTCCTGCGCTGTATGACGCCGAGCCCTTCGAGCTTGATCAGCGCCTGGCGAACGGGTGTGCGCTCGCGCCCCGTCAGGCGCATCAGCTCGAGTTCGGCAAATTGCTCCGCCAGCTTGCCTTCCCGCCGCAGCTTGGCGATCGCGATCAGCAGCTCCTCGCCCGCTGGCGGCGCTTCCACTGCCTCGATACGAGGAGGAATGGCCGCAAGCATCATCCCCCGATTGGGCTCGTGCTGAACGAAGCCCTCTTCCTCCAAACGCTCCAATGCGATCCGCACCGGCGTTCGGGAGACGCGCAATCGGTCGGCAAGCTGGCTCTGGCGAAGCCTGGCTCCCGGCTTGAGGCCATCCTCGTGAATGACGTCGACGATGCGACGCATCAAATCCTGCTGAAGAGGCGTGCCCATGTCGGACATTTTCCGCTTGCCTTCCGATCAGTTTTGGTTTTTGTTTTGCAAAATACTTTTTTGGCGAAGTCAAATCAACCGGCCTCGCCCATCATTCGTTAGCTGGAACAGACTGTCATGATCGCGCCCCTTTCCTGCCCGCTTATCGAGGTTTCTGGTACGCCATTCGAGCGGGGTCAACAATATGGCGAGCAGGCGGCTCAGCGCATTCTCAAGGGCATCGGCCACTACAAGGACCAGCTGCAAACGTCCGGACTGAAGGACGATGACCTTGCGACGATCATCGACCGCTTCGCCGGAGCGATCGCAGACTACGGCAGCCAGTATATCGAGGAAATGCAGGGCATCGCCCGCGCGGTGAACAAGGATCTCTCCGCGGTGCTTCTGCTCAATGCGAGAACGGAAATCCTCAAGCTTGCCCGCCGCCGGGAAAAAGGCCAGCAGGACTTCATCCAGTCGGACGGCTGCACCGGCGTCTTCGTCATGCCGTCCGTCAGCCGCGACAACGTGTTCATCCACGCGCAGAACTGGGACTGGAAGACCGAGTGCGCTGAAACCGCGGTCGTGCTCAAGATCAAGCGCGACGATGGCCCCGACATCATCACCTTCACCGAGGCCGGCGGCCTTGCCCGCACCGGCTTCAATTCCGCCGGAATTTCGATCAGCGGCAACTATCTCGAAACAGACCGGGATTACCGCGAACTCGGCGTGCCGCTTGCCATCATCCGCCGCAAAGTGCTGGAGCAGCCGCATCTCGCAATGTCGATGCAGGCCGTTTATGGGACGCGGAAATCCGCATCGAACAACATGATGGTGGGCCACGCCCATGGGATTGCGATCGATTTCGAATGCGCCCCTGACGAGACTTTCCTGATCCATCCAACAAACGGCGTCCTCGTCCATGCCAATCATTTCCAAAGCCAGGTCGCGCTGTCGAAGCTCCTCGACAAGGGCGTGGTGAACATGCCGGACAGCCTTTACCGCGACCTGCGCGTGCGCCAGCTGATCGAGCCGCATATCGGCCAGGTCACGGTAGAGACGGTCAAGAACGCACTTTCGGATACATTCGAAACGCCGTGGTCGGTGTGCCGTCCTCCGCGCAGGTCGCTTTCCAACAACCAGTCCGCAACCGTCGCGATGATCGTCATGGTTCCTGGCGAAGGCCGCCTTGAGGTTGCCCTGCTGCCAGCACTTGGGGCCCACTTCTGGAGCTACGATCTCGATATGCAGGTCAAGCCGATCGATCAGGCGGTGGCCGCACAACCTGACGCGGCCTGACGAAGAACCAATAAGGGAACAAAAACGGGAGCTTCTGATGAAATACGCTAATCTGCTGAGAATGACGGCAACGACAGCGCTGCTTGCTACGGCAGCGGCGGAGACCTCGGTCGCGCAGGAAACGTCGACGATGCGCGTGCGCATCAATGCGGACATCCGCTCGACGGATCCGGGCGTCAACCGAGACGCCAACAGCGACGCGGTCGTCCTACATATGGTCGAAGGCCTCGTCGGGTATCGCGACGACGCATCGGTCGCTCCCCTGCTGGCGAAATCGATCGACATGTCGGCCGACGGCAAGACCTATACGTTCAAGCTGCGCGACGGGCTGAAGTTCAGCAACGGCGAGCCGCTGACATCGGCGGACGTGCTGAGCTCCTGGCAACGCTACACCGATCCGAAGACGGCATGGCGCTGCCTGAAAGACGTGACCGGCTCCGGCGTCGCCAATGTCACGAACGTGGCAGCACCCGATGCATCGACCGTGGTCTTTACCCTGGAAAAACCGACCGCTCTCTTCCTGGCGACGCTCGCCCGCACCGATTGCGGCGGCACGGGCATCTACCACAAGAGCTCGCTCGACGCCGAAGGCAAATGGGTGAAGCCGATCGGAACCGGCCCCTTCATGCTTCAGGAGTGGCGCAGCGGCCAGTATGTGCAGCTCGCGGCCAACCCCAACTATATCTCCCCCGGCGGAGAGCGGACCGGCTATGTCGGCGACAAGACGCCGAAGATCGATGCCGTGCGCTTCATGATCGTTCCGGACGACGCTGCCGCCAAGGCCGCGCTCTATTCCGGCGACATCGACGTCATTGCAGACGTCAACAATGCCGATATCGAGGAACTGACCGGAAACGAGCAGATAAAGGTCGACAAGACGGCCGCCATGGGCCTGACCGCCCTGCTGTTTCAAACCCGCGATCCTTTGCTGAAGGACGTCAGGATCCGCAAGGCCGTGCTTCTGTCGCTTGATCTTCCGCAGATCGCAGAGGCGCTGACGAATGGTCAGGCACCGGCGAGCGCCTCCGTCGTTCCGGGGCCGAGCCCTTATTCCGGCGCAGCCCAAAAGGAGGTGCCGGCGCGCAATGTCGAAGAAGCCAAGAAGCTTCTCGCGGACGCTGGCTACAACGGCCAGCCGATCAAATGGCTCACGACCAAGCACTATCCGTCGCTCTTTGACGCCGCAGTACTCGTCCAGGCCATGGCGCAGGAAGCCGGGATCAATATCGAGGTGGAAACGCTCGACTGGGCGACCCTGCTCGACCGGTATACGACCGGCAATTACAGCGCGATGTCGTTTACCTATTCCGCGCGCCTCGATCCTTCGCTCTCCTATGACATGGTCAGCGGCAACAAGGACAAGAGCCCCAACAAGGTCTGGGACAATCCGGAAGGCCTCGAGCTGATCGCCGAAAGCACGACGATCACCGACCAGGCTCAGCGCCAGGCCATTTTCGACAAGCTCGAGGGCATGATCCGCGAAGACGTACCGCTGATCCCGCTTTATTCCGGCACGCGTATCGGTGCTGTGCGCTCCAATGTGGAAGGCTACAAGACCTGGCCGGTCGGTTATGCGCGCATGTGGGGCGTGTCCTTCGCTCCAGGTAACTGAGCCCATGCATGCCCTTTCGAAGTATATCGCGAAGCGTCTGTTATGGACGCTTCCGACACTGCTCATCGTGGCCGTGATGGTGTTCTTCCTGGTCCGGATGATTCCCGGCGACCCCGCTCAGCTCATCCTGGGCGATGGGGCAAGCCCGGAAGAAGTCGCCAGCCTGCGCACCGATCTCGGCCTCGACCAGCCGGTTCCGGTCCAGTTCGTCTATTGGCTCGGCAACGTCATTCAAGGTGATCTCGGCCAATCGATCTCCAATGGCGCCGCCGTGCTGCCGTTGATGCTGGACCGTTTTCAGGTCAGCGCCACCATCGTCCTGGTGGCCGTGGGGCTCGCGACCCTTATTGCCATCCCCGCCGGCCTGATTGCCGCCTGGCGGCAGAACGATCATGTCGACATCGCCGTCGTCGCCGTATCGACGCTTTTAATGTCGGTCCCGAGCTTCTGGCTCGGTCTCGTCCTTCTGCTGGCCTTCGGGCTGAAGCTCGGCTGGCTGCCCGTGGTCGGCTTCGTGCCCTTTACCGAAAATCCCTGGACCGCGATCACCTATGTCATCCTGCCCGTCGTGACGCTTATGCTGATCGAGGTCGGCGTGCTTACTCGCATGATGCGCGCCAGCGCCATCGAAATCCTGCGGCTGGAATATGTCATGCATGCCCGCGCCAAAGGGCTATCGGAGCGCAAGGTCCTGCTGCGCCATGTGCTGCCCAACGCCTTTGCGCCCACCTGGACGATGATCGGCCTCGTTCTCGGCGGTCTTCTCGGCGGCATCGCGGTGCTGGAAACCGTCTTTACCCTGCCCGGCCTCGGACGTCTTCTCGTCGATGCGATCTTCGCGCGCGACTATCCGGTGGTGCAGGGATGCCTGCTGTTCACGGCCGTCATCTACGTGATTGTCAATCTGATCGTCGATCTCTGCTATCCCCTGTTCGATCCGCGGGTCACCGCCTCATGATCAGGCAACCGGCAAACATGATCATCGGCTCCATCCTGCTGATCTTCATCGGCGGCATGGCGCTTCTCGCCCTCATCTGGACGCCCTATGACCCGGCGGCGATCAAGCTCGTCGCCCGTCTCAAGCCACCATCGCCGGACTACTGGCTGGGTACGGACGAATTCGGTCGCGACGTCGTTTCCCGCCTCATGGCAGGCGCGTCGCAGAGCATGATCGTCGCGGTTCTGACCGTCGCCCTGGCGATCACCGTCGGGACGATCACCGGCCTCATCGCCGGCTATACGCGCGGGCTGGTCGACAGGATATTGATGGTCTTCAGTGATGCGCTGCTGGCCTTTCCCGGCACCCTGCTCGCTCTCGGCCTGATGGTGATCTCCGGCCCGAACAAATACGGCATCATCCTGGCACTCGGGATCGCCTATTCGCCATCCGTCCTGCGTGTCGTCCGCGCCAGCGTCCTGTCGGCCAGGGAACGGGAGTATGTCGAGGCGTCGCGCGTCATCGGCAATTCCGAAGCCGCCACGATGTTTTTCCATGTCCTGCCGAATTGCATTGCGCCGATCGTGGTGCTCGCGACCTCGATGTTCGGTTGGGTCGTCCTGGCGGAAAGCGGCTTGAGCTTCCTCGGTCTCGGAGTGCCGCCACCGGCGCCGACCTGGGGCAACATGCTGTCGGCAGCCCGGACTTATATCGAGAAGGCGCCCTGGCTCGGACTTGCCCCCGGCATCTGCATCTCGATGACGCTGCTCGGCATCAATCTGCTCGGCGACGCGCTGCGTGATCGCTTCGACCCGAGAATGGAGCAACGGTGATGAGCGCTGAAAATTCCTCTCCGCTTCTGAGCGTCCGCGGTCTTCGCGTCGCGACCTTGAACGGCCTGCCGATCCTGGACGATGTGTCCTTCGACGTCGAAGCTGGCAGCATCGTCGCGCTGGTCGGGGAAAGCGGCAGTGGCAAGACAGTTGCCGCCCGCGCCTCGATGCGGCTCCTGCCCAAGGCGATCAAGCCGATCTCGGGCGAGATCCTGTTTGAAGGACGCGACGTTCTGAAGATGTCGGAAAGCGGAATCCGCAAGGTTCGCGGCGCCGAGATCGGCATGGTCTTCCAGGAACCAATGGTATCGCTCAATCCGGCGATGACGATCGGTGCGCAGCTTGTCGAAGGGCTGCGGCTCCACGAAAAGCTCAGCGTCGAGGCAGGCCTCGCGCGCGCCACCGAGATGCTCGAGCGGGTGAAGATCCCGGACCCTCAGGCTTGTCTTTCCGCCTATCCACACCAGTTCTCCGGCGGCATGCGCCAGCGCATCATGCTCGCCTCCGTGATGCTGCTGAGGCCGAAACTCCTGATCGCCGACGAGCCGACCACCGCGCTCGACACGCTGACCCAGCGCGAGGTCCTGGAGGTCATGGTCGACCTCACACGCACCTTCGGCACCGCGGTCCTGCTGATCACCCACAATCTCGGCCTCGTTGCACAGTATGCGAAAAAGGTGATTGTTCTCGAGCGTGGCAAGCTGATCGAAGCCGGATCGGTCGAAGACGTTCTCTATCGGCCGAAGGAGCAGTATACCCGCACGCTGATCGACGCTTTGCCGAAGCGCGACCACGACCGCAAGCCTCCCATCGCCGCAGCGCCGCTCATCGAGGGGCGTAATGTCGAGGTCACCTTCTCCGGCGCCGGCAACATGTTCAGCACGGCACAGAAGAAACTCGCCGTCAGGGGTGTTTCGCTCAGCGTGCAGCCCGGCGAGGTGGTCGCCGTCGTCGGGGGCTCCGGTTCCGGCAAGACGACGCTTGGGCGCGCAATGCTTGGCCTGCTTCCGCTCTCTGGCGGCGACGTGCTTTTCCGCAACCAATCGATGGCCTCCGCCGACAAGGCTGCCGCGCGGGACTACCGCCTACAGTGCCAGCTCGTGTTTCAAGATCCCTACTCCTCCCTCGATCCACGCCAGAAGATCGAGGAGATCGTGGGCGAGCCTCTGGCGCATGGCCCCAAGCTCGGCCGCGCCGAAAGGGCCGAGCGGGTGAAGGAAATCCTGAACGAGGTCGGACTGACCGGGCTCGGCGGACGCTATCCGCATGCCCTGTCGGGTGGCCAGAGGCAGCGCGTGGCGATCGCCCGCGCCGTCATCCGCAATCCCGCCTTCGTCGTCGCGGACGAGCCGGTCTCCGCGCTCGACATGACGATCCAGAAACAGGTCCTTGATCTCTTCCGCAAGCTACAGGAAACCCACGGTTTTGCCTGCCTGTTCATATCGCACGACCTCGGCGCCGTCTCGCGCATCGCCGATCGGATCGTCGTTATGGAGCAGGGGCTGATCGTTGAGGAAGGTAGCGTCGGCCAGGTGCTGGATCACCCGAAACATTCCTACACGCAGGCTCTCCTGGAGGCGACACCGACCTTGGGTATCGCCGCCTAGCGATCAAATATCTGGAAAACCGAGTGCATGATGAAGAACTCCGAATCCGTCTGGGCCATTGTCGACGAAAAGAGCCCGGCTTTCTTCGAACTCAGCGACCGCGTCTGGGATATGCCGGAGATCAATTACGAGGAATTCCGCTCCTGCGCCGAACATCTGCGCCTCCTGGAGGCGGAGGGTTTCCGCATCGAGCGCAATATCGCCCGCATTCCGACTGCGATCATGGGAGAGGCCGGTGAAGGCGGCCCGGTGATCGCGATCTTGGGTGAATACGACGCCTTGCCCGGCCTCAGCCAGGAAGCCGGTGTCGCCGAACAACGACCGATCGTTGCCGGCGGACATGGCCACGGATGCGGCCATAACTTGCTGGGCTCGGGCTCGATGCTCGCAGCCGCGGCCGTCAAGGATTATCTTGCCGAAAACGGCCTGAAGGGACGCGTGCGCTATTACGGATGCCCGGCGGAGGAAGGCGGCTCCTCGAAGGGCTTCATGGTACGCGCCGGCGTCTTCGATGATGTCGATATCGCGATCTCCTGGCATCCGGCCGCCTTCAGCGGGGTCAACAACCCGATCTCGCTCGCCTGCAGCGAAATGAACTTCCACTTTTCCGGCCGCGCCTCGCACGCTGCGGCAACACCGCACCTTGGACGAAGCGCGCTCGATGCTGTCGAGCTGATGAATGTCGGCGTGAACTTCCTACGCGAACACATGCCGACCACCGCCCGCATTCACTATGCGATTACCGATACCGGCGGATCGGCGCCCAATGTCGTGCAGGCCAATGCCACGGTGCGTTACCTCGTCCGTGCACGAACGCTTCCCGAACTCCTCGCATTGGTTGCCCGGGTAAAGCGTGTTGCGGAGGGTGCTGCCTGGATGACCGAAACGACCATGCGCCAGGAAATCATTTCCGGCGACGCCAACCTGATGGGCAACGAGCCGCTGGAGGCGTGCATGCACGCGCAGCTCGAGCGCCTCGGCCCCGCTATCTTCAGCGAGGACGACAAGGCGACGGCCCGGAAATTCCAGGCGACCTTAACGCCCGAAGACATCGCTTCGTCCTATGCGCGCTTCCATCTCAAACCGAAGAAGGACGAACCGCTCTGCGATCTCATCGTGCCGCTTTACGCCGGCGATGGATCGATGGTCGGTTCCACCGATGTCGGCAGCGTGAGCTGGGTCGTGCCGACCGTGCAGATGCGCGGCGCGACCTACGCGATCGGCACGCCTGGCCATTCGTGGCAACTCGTTGCCCAGGGCAAGCTGCCGGCCGCTCACAAGGGCATGGCTCATGCCGCGAAGGCCATGGCGGGAACCGCGGTAGAACTCTTCCTCGATCCGGCGCTCATCGAGGCGGCCAAGGCCGACCATAGAAACCGCCTCGACGGCAATCCCTTCGTCAATCCAATCCCTGACGACGTGATGCCTCCGAGACCAATCACGGCCGGCGCATAGGCCGCAGGCTCGACCTTGCGGCATCGAAACTGACAACCACCTGAAAGACGGCAAGGCTTCTCATGGACACGCAGCAGCAACTCAATGCCAATTCGCTCGAATCCTACTGGATGCCGTTCACGGTCAACCGCGACTTCAAGAAGAAGCCCCAGATCGTGACCGGCGCCTCCGGCATGTACTACCACACGAACGATGGCCATAAACTGCTCGATGGCATTGCCGGCCTCTGGTGCGTGAATGCCGGACACGGACATCCGAAGATCGTCGAAGCGATCCAGAAGCAGGCGGCTCAGCTGGATTTCGCCTCGTCCTTCGGGATCGGCCACCCTCGCGCCTTCGAATATGCCAATCGCCTGACATCCATCGCGCCCGAAGGGCTCGACCACGTCTTCTTCACCAATTCCGGGTCCGAGGCCACAGATACGGCGTTGAAACTCGCCCTCGCCTATCACCACGCCTGCGGGCAAGGCCAGCGCCAGCGCATCATCGGCCGCCAGCGCGGCTATCACGGCGTCGGTTTCGGCGGCCTCTCGGCGGCCGGCATGGGGCCGCACAAGAAGCAGTTCGGCATGCTTCTACCGGGTGCCGCTCACATGCCCCATACCCATGATCCGGTGCGTAATGCCTTCAGCCGCGGCCAGCCGGGTCATGGCGTCGAGATCGCCGACGCCCTGGAACACATGCTGCAAACCTATGATCCGTCAACCGTCGCGGCCGTTATCGTCGAGCCGGTCGCTGGCTCCACCGGCGTGCTCATCCCTCCGGTGGGTTATCTCGAGCGGCTGAGAGAGATCTGCACGCGGCACGGCATCCTGCTGATCTTCGACGAGGTCGTCACTGGTTTCGGTCGCCTCGGCCGCCCGTTCGCGGCCGACCGTTTCGCCGTCACGCCCGATCTCATCGCGATCGCCAAGGGCATGACCAATGGCGCGGTGCCTATGGGAGGCGTGCTAGCATCAAACGGGATTTACGAGACGCTCATGCAAAACACCGCGCAGGGCGCTGTCGAGTTTTCGCATGGCTATACCTATTCGGGGCATCCCCTCGCCTCGGCCGCAGCGCTGGCGGCGCTGGATGTCTATCTCGGCGAGGGCGTGTTCGAGCATGCGGCATCGATCGAGCCGATCTGGCAGGAGCGGACACACGCGCTCAAGGGCCTTCCCGGCATTGTCGACATACGCAACCTCGGCCTTCTCGCGGGCATCGAGCTGAGCAAGGACGCCGCCACCGGCAAGGCGATGGCCAGAAAGGTCTACGACTATTGTTTCGAGCAAGGCGTATTGATACGACCGGTCGCCAATACAATCGTCCTTTCTCCGCCGCTTATCATCTCCGAGGCGGAAATCGACACGCTGTTTTCGGCGATCACCGATGGCCTGAAAACGCTCTAACCGTTCGGCTCACTTTGCGGTAACAGAGCTTGCAAATATACCAGGCAGATCCTTCTGTATCCAAGCAGAGGTGAGGTAGTCAGCCTTGCCAAGGATCGACCAGAACGACGCCAGTACCCTCGAAATCCCTAATATTGCGCGTTGCTACGGTCATGTCGTGAACCAGAGCAGTCGCCGCAATCAGTGCGTCCGCCTCGTTGCGCCGGTCGGGAATGTGAAGGTGCGCACAACGGGTAGCGACCGCATCATCAACCGGTAGGATGCGGCCGGCGAATTCCGGGCGTACACGGCTGTCTAGCCACGACCGCAACCGAGCGCCCTGTGCGGAATCCCGACGCTGCAAGCCAAGTACCCCCCGCTCCAACTCAAGAATCGTGATGACCGAAAGGAAGAAGCGCGCTGCATCTTCTTTTCCGATCCACGCTACCACGTTGGCATCGGCTTTTCCGTCACCGATCTTGCGCAGTTCGAAAATGACGTTGGTATCCAAAAGATAATTCAATCCAGATCCACTTCGCGCGGTCTGATTTCAGGACGGTGCAGCTTGAGATCAATCTCTGAGAGTCCAGGCATAACGAGAGCTTCGACAAGATTACGGTGCTTGCCGGTCAAGCGTTCATATTCATCATAGGTCATTAGGACATGGGAAGGCTTACCGCGATCCGTGATGATAACCGGGCCGCTTTTTGCTGCCTTCTTGGCGCTGCTGACGTCATGGTTCAGCTCTCGGCTGGAAAGGGTCACAATGTTCACAGCACGTCTCCATGTAGGTAACTACCTACATATGGCATGAAACAAACAAATAACAAGCCAGAGGTGATATGGCGTTCAAAGAACGAGCAGCAGTCTATCTCGTATTCCTGGCGTACATCAGCGCCGCGACGAAGGCCCGTACCAGGCTCGCCTTCTGCATGTCGGGACGAAACAGGAGATAGTTCTTGAAATAGACCGAGGCTCCAACGGCCGCAAGGCAACTCCGCGGTCTTCGAAGACATCGACGGCAAGGCGCTGGATGTCTATCTCGGCGAGGGCGTGTTCGAGCATGCGGCATCGATCGAGCCGATCTGGCAGGAGCGGACACACGCGCTCAAGGGCCTTCCCGGCATTGTCGACATACGCAACCTCGGCCTTCTCGCGGGCATCGAGCTGAGCGAGGACGCCGCCACCGGCAAGGCGATGGCCAAGAAGGTCTATGACTACTGTTTCGAGCAAGGCGTATTGATACGACCGGTCGCAATACAATCGTCCTTTCTCCGCCGCTTATCATCTCCGAGGCAGAAATCGACACGCTGTTTTCGGCGATCACCGATGGCCTGAAAATGTTCTAACCCCTAGGCTCACTTTGCGGCAACAGAGTTTGCGAGGCGGGCCTTCTGTATGTCGGTCCACCCTTGCCGCCGAACACAACAAGAAGGCCAGCAGAAGTTTACCAAGCAAGCTGCCTCTTCGGGTGGCCGGCCGGTTCCCGCCGGCCGGTTTGATGGTCAGGCGTTCACGAAGAGATCACCCATATAGATCTGCTCGGGCGGCAGCGGGGTCTGAACGGTGCCGAACTCTTGGAACATCTTGTTGAAATCGGCCAACCACTTATTGACGGTACCATCCTGCGTGAAAGCATCCAGTTCCTTAGCAGTCAGCATCTTGCGGCTGCGAGCAACCTTTTCGGTCGCATCGGCGGGAGCGTTGAGAAAGGCCGTGGTGATCTCGATGGAGCGATCAAGGTTTGCCGCGCGATAGTCCATCGCCTTTTTCATGATGCGCAGGAATATCTTCACCAGTTCCGGGTTCTGCTCGACGATTTCGTTGCGCGCAACAAAGGTGTTGATAAACGAGGTTTGCGGGAAGAAGTCCTGGTTGGAGGCCAGTTCCTTCATATCCGGGACACGTGGCTTGATCGTGTCAATCAACGGGTACCAGATACCCGCTCCGTCGATCTGTTTGGAGGTGAAGGCGGAGACAACCGTCGGCGGATCCATTGGAACCATCTGGATGTCATTGATCGTCATGCCCGCCCTGGTGAGCGCCATGCGCAAGATCATGTCACCGGACGTGCCCTGCGGAACCCCAACTTTTTTACCCTTCAGATCCTGAATGGAGGTGATTTCCCCCTGCGCGATCACCCGATCAGAAAAGCCGATATCATTGACCCCTATCACCTTGGCGCGGCCGCTGGCCGGCAACCAAAGGGCGCCGGGACCGATGGTGCCGAAATTCAGACTGCCGGCACCCATCGCCTGGATTTGGATTGGACCGTTGGTAAAGACTTTCACTGATGGCGTGATGCCTTCGGCTTCCCACAGCTTCTGGTCTTCAGCGATTGCCAGCACGCTCGCATTGGGGAAATCGGCGATGTAACCAATCGTCATGTCGGCGGATTGGGCAACTGCCTTTCCGCCGATTGAAAAGGCGCTGGCAGTCGCCACGGCCGCTGTCGTCCTCAGCAGATTTCGTCTCGTCAGCATGTTCAATTCCTCCTTTTGACAGCTGTTAGGGAGCAAAGGGTCAGGCCGCGGCGGGATGATAGACCGACCGCCAGACCTCGTTGCGCAAAGTCGTGAATTCCGGTGAAAGACGCATCTCTTCAGTGCGCGGATAAGGCAGATCGACCGGGACGATTTTATGAAGCCTGCCCGGGCGAGCAGCCATGACCACGACCCGGCTGGCCAGATAGACGGCTTCATCAACATCATGGGTAATGAACATCACCGTGCGACGCTCTTTGCTCCATGTCGCAAGAAGCTGATCCTGTAACTGGACGCGTGTCAAAGCATCGAGCGCTCCAAATGGCTCGTCCATCAGCAGGATCTTCGGGTTGACGGCATAAGCTCGGGCAATCGCGCAACGCTGCTTCATCCCGCCGGACAGCGTTTTCGGCAGCGAATCCGCAAAGTCGCTTAAGCCTACGAGCTCGATGAAATGGTCGGCGATCTTCCGGCGCGCCGCTTTCGGGTGCCCTGATATCTGCAGACCGAACTCGACATTCTGGCGGACCGTCAGCCAAGGGAAAAGCGCATACTGTTGAAAGATCACGCCGCGTTCAGGCCCTGGGCCGCGCACGGGCACGTTGTCGACCAGAACCTCTCCAGAAGTCGGCCCTGTAAGTCCAGCGGCGATATTCATAGCGGTGGACTTGCCGCACCCGGACGGACCGACCACAGTGATGAACTCGCCTTCCTCGATATCGAGATTGAGCCCCTGGAGCGCGTTGAAGGACGCAGATCCGGCAATATTAAACGTCTTGGTAACGTTCTGAAACGAGATTTTCGTGCTCATAGTTTTTCCTGCCAGGCGGTCAGCACGCTATCGATCGCCATGACGATCCGATCCATGATGAGACCGAGAACGCCAATTGCGATGAGACTGACGAATATCGTCGGAAGGTCGTAATAGAGCTGCGCCTGCTGCATGCGAAAACCGAGGCCGGATTGCGCGGCGATCAGTTCGGCCGCCACAACCGTTGCCCAGGACGAACCAAGGCCGATACGCACGCCGACCATGATATAGGGCAATGACGCGGGAACGATGACCCTGCGGAAGATGGTGAAGTCATTGGCACCGAGCACACGGGCAGCGTTGATTAACGTCTTGTCCACGTTGACAACCCCCTGGTAGGTCGCAACGACGCTGGACAGAAAGGACGCCAGGAAGATGACGAAAACCTTCGGCGTTTCATCAATACCCATTGTGACGATCGCCAGGGGAATGATGGCGAGCGGCGGGATCGTGCGGAAGAACTGCACATAAGGTTCGATAATCGCCCGAGCGATGCGATACCAACCCATCAGGAAACCGACCGGTATCGCCACGGCAATTCCAAGCGCAAAGCCGGCAAACACCCGCCCCAGGCTGGCCAGTGCATCGGACCACAAAAGTCCGTTTTGGGCCTGCACAAGAGCCTGCCTTGCCACCGCCAACGGCGTGGGAAGGCCGACCACGCCCTGAACCGTTACGCCAGTCCAGAGCATGATTCCGACAACCACGGCCGCGATATTGATCGCCAGCATACCCACCGGTCGCGACAGCATAGAAGCCTGTTGCGCCGGCGAGGGTTTTTCTTCGGTTGTTGCGACTGACAAGGTCATGCCTCCCGCGAAAGCTTGTCCGTTTCTCGATCCCGATGGCTCACCGCGCATCCGCCATGACATCACGCGTCTTGAAGTTCGATTCAATCAGCCAGTCCCGCATGACGTCCAGAAGTTCTCGCTTTTGTTCGGCATGGGCCGGATCGCTCCAGAGATTTTTCACCTCCTGGGGATCGTTCCCCAGATCGAACAGCTGACCATCCTGCGAGCCCTTGAAATGCACGAGCTTCCATCTGGCGCTTCTGACCCCTGTCATGAACTCCACGCCGCCAGCCATCGCCACGTCGCCGATCTGCTCGCAAAAAACATGGCTGCGTGGTGTCCATTCTCCCCCTTCCAAAGCCGGCTTTAGGCTTTTTGCCTCAAACGAACCCGGCGGCGTGATACCGGCATATTCGAGAATGGTCGGACCGAGATCAAAAAGCTGGCAAAGACCGTCGATGGAACGTCCGCCCTCGAATCGTCCCGCGGTCGACCAGATGACGGTCGGCACACGTGTGACGATGTCATACATGGACCACTTCTGGATCAGGCCGTGCTCGCCAAGGCATTCACCATGGTCGGACGTGAAGATGATGATCGCATCTTCCAGGTAGCCGCGCGCCTTAAGCGCCTCGAGCAACTCGCCGATCTTCTCGTCGATCAGCGTGACATTGCCGAGATAATGGGCCCACAGCCGCTGTAACTGCTCGGGGGTCGGATCAAGGCTCCATACGACGGAGTCATGATCGACCTCGACATCGTGCTTGCGCTTGTCTTTCAGCTCCTGATGAAGCGACTGCAGTTCCTCCTTCGTCGGCTGCGGCAGCGGCAGATCGTTGCGCCTCAAATAAGGCTCGGAATAGCGGGCCGGCGGATCGAATGGCGGATGCGGCCCGGGGAAGCCCACCTGTAGGAATAGCGGCTCGGTGGGCGGATAGGTGTTGACCCACCACTTGGCCATATTGCCGACGAAGGCATCGGAGTGCAGATCCTCTGGCAACTCCCAATCAAAAGCACCGAGGCGCTTGGCGTAATCATCGCGCTCGCGGTAGGTTTCGCGCTGCTGCTTGACAAGACCGTTGGCAGCAAGCGCCTTGTCCCACTCGTCGAAATACCAGCGGCCCTCCATGTATCGGTCCTTGTTTTCCACGACATAGCGTTCATGAAAACCAGAATCCGAATTGTATGGGATCGTGTGCATCTTGCCGACATTGACACAGCGATAACCAGCTTCGCGAAGCTGCTCGACCCACGTCCGCTGCCATTTCTGGCCATTGGCTAGAACGCCGGTTGTGTGTGGGTAATAGCCGGTGAACAGGCTGGCACGTGAGGGAACGCAGCTTGGCGCCGTGATATGGCAATTGGTCAGCGCCACGCCCTTCTCGACAAGCGCGTCGATATTGGGTGTCACCGCATATGGAAATCCAAGCGCTGCAATCGAATCGTAACGCTGCTGATCAGTCATGATCAAAATAATATTTGGCCTTTCAGCCATATGTCCTGCTCCTCCGCGGCGCGAGTTTTCCGGACTCGCTCATCAGGCGAAAGACCGGTATTGCAGCCTCTTTCGCTTGCCTCACATCCGAAACGATGGCACAAAGTTAACGGTAACGCAACGATCACTTTGCCAAAATATAGGCCCAAAATGGATACGGAAATTACCGACAAGGGGGCGCGGTCAGTCCCTACCCTCGCCTCGATCGCGGAGCGGGTAGGCGTTTCGGTCAATACCGTCTCGCGGGCTCTGCGCGCACCCCACACCGTTCGCCCCGAGCTGCGTCAGCGCATCAACGCGGCCATGGAGGAGTTGAATTACGTGCCCAACCGGCTCGCCGGTGGGCTCTCCGGCACGAGATCGGATATTGTCGGCGTCGTCGTGACTTCACTCTATTATTCAGAATTCGCCAGCATCATCGATACGCTGCAATCCGCGCTTCTAGAGCGCGACCTGCAGGTCATGTTGGCGAACACCCGGTACAATGCCGATCAGGAATTGAAGCTTGTGCGATCCATCCTGAGTTGGCGTCCAGCTGCAATTGCCATTATCGGTGTCGATCATCCTCCAAAAGTCGTCGAACTCCTCAAGGCCTCAGCTATCCCGATCATCGAAATGTGGGACACGGATGGCGAGGTGATCGACACTGCTGTCGGCTTCGATCATACGCGCGTCGGCGCCGCGCAGGCGGACCACCTGATCGCCGCGGGCTATCGGCGGATTGCTTTTATCGGCAGCGTTCGCGAGAACGACAGGCGCGCCCAGAAACGTTTGAGCGGATTGGAAATCGCCGCTGCGGCAGCCGGCCTGCCCGAAGTTGTAAAGCACACGGCACAACAGGGCGGAAGCCCCGCACTCGGGGAACGACTAGCGTTCGAACTGATCGAAGGCCATCCGGAAATAGACGCGATTGCCTGCAACAGCGATGTCGTGGCATTTGGCGCCCTGCGTGCGTTGAAGACGCTCGGCAAGCGTGTGCCGGACGACATTGGCGTGATTGCGTTTGGCGACAACGAAGCAGCCGGTTGCGTTACCCCGCCGCTGACGACTGTACGTCCGGACCGGGAACGTATCGGCAAGCTGACCGCCGAGGCGATCCTGGCACGCATCAACGGGGCAGAACCATGTACGACCATCGTCGAGTGGGAACTCGTCGCCCGCGAAAGCACTCATAAGAAGAATGCCTAGACTTCCGCGACGTCGACCGTATTTCACATCGGTACCCCTTTCGACATCGCCGACGAAATCAAAGGGGAATACGATGTGCAAATAATCGTTTCCCGAAGCCCCTGCTAATGGGGCGGCGATCCCCGCTGAACCTTCGCAGGTACCATCAATCCAATTGTGCTGCACAAATGCATTCCGCCACGATTTCCACATTCCTCCATGCCATTCGAGTACGCTTTAAGCTCTTCAAGAAGAAGGCTCTCGCGCGAGGTAGCGAGATCGGGCTGATCGCCTGCGCCGCACTGGTCGGAGTCGCTTCGGGCTGCGTGGTAAGCGGCATGAGCTGGATCTCGAAAGCTCTGCATCACCTGATCTTCGGCATATCCGATGGCGAGTGGCTGAGTGCCGCCTCAATCGACAACCAGCTTCTGGTTTTCGCCGCACCGATCGCGGGCGGCATTATCATGGGTATCGTTTTCCTGCTGCTCCAAAGAAGGCGTAACCGGCCGATCGTCGACCCGATCGAGGCGAATGCGCTCTACGGTGGCCGTATATCCCTGACCGACAGTATTATCGTTGCCGTCCAGAATCTCGTGTCCAACGGTTTTGGCGCATCGGTTGGCCTGGAAGCCGGCTATACCCAGCTATCCTCGGGCATTGCATCGAAGATCGGCGGCAAGCTGAATTTCCGAAGGGAAGATCTTCGTATCCTTGTCGGCTGCGGCGCCGCCGGCGCCATCGCGGCCGCCTTCAATGCGCCGCTGACCGGTGCCTTTTATGCGTTCGAACTGATCATCGGCACATACAGCACCGTTGCGCTTGCGCCGGTCGTGGTCGCTGCCATTTTAGCCACCTTCGTCGCCAGGGCACTTTCCGGTGATACATTCCTGATCGAGGTCGGCGAGATCGGCCTTGTCGCGCCGGGCGACTTCCTGCCGGCGATCCTGCTCGGTGCCCTGTGCGCAATGATAGGGATCGCTATCATGAAGGGGGTAGCCTTCACCGAGCAGTTGGCGCGCAAGAGCTCCATCCCTCCAGCACTACGCCCGGCACTTGGCGGTATCGTCGTCGGTCTGCTGGCAATGATCACCCCGCAGGTTCTGTCAGCCGGCCATGGCGCGCTGCATCTGAATCTCGACACGCAAAACAGCCTCATAGCGCTCGCGATGATTTTCCTGCTGAAAGCAACGGCATCGGCCGTGTCGATCGGTTCAGGCTTTCGTGGCGGTCTCTTTTTCGCCTCCCTTTTCATGGGCGCATTACTTGGCAAAATCTTCGCTTTCCCCGTCGATTCCATCATGAGCGGTTCACTGACGCCGACTGTCTATGCCGTCGTCGGCATGAGTTCGCTTGCGGTTGCGCTGATCGGCGGGCCATTGACAATGACATTCCTTGCCCTGGAAATCACCGGAGACTTCCCCATTACCGCGCTGGTGCTTGCGGCGACCATCAGCTCCTCGGTCGTGGTAAGGACCACATTCGGCTACTCCTTCGCCACGTGGCGCTTCCACTTGCGCGGCGAAAGCATACGCAGCGCGCACGACATCGGCTGGATAAGCAATCTGACGGTCGACAAGCTGATGCGGCCGGATGTCAAAAAGGCAAATGCGAATCTCTCGCTCCAGCAGTTCCGCGAGGCTTTTCCCCTCGGCTCGACCCAAAGAGCAATCATCGTCGATGACGATGATCGTTATGTCGGCATCGTCCTCGTTGCGGAAGTATATGGCGCGGAAGTCACCGTTCAGGAGGCGACGCTTGAGAAGTTCATTCGCTATCGCAACGAGTTCCTCCAGCCGCGGATGAATGCCAAGCAGGCCGCCGCAATCTTTGACAAAACACGCAGTGATGCGCTGGCAGTCGTCAACAATCTTATCGAGCGCCGGGTCATAGGCCAGTTGAGCGAGGCTCACACCTTGAGACGATATAGCGAGGAACTGGATCGGCGGCGGCGCGAAGCGGTGGGTGAGGCCATCTGAGCGACCCTTCCCGAGCTTCAATTCGTTCTTCATTTGCCAACAAGACAGTACTGGCCTGTCCTGGCAGCTCTCTTCATAAACTCATTCGCCGCCCTGCCGGGCGTTGCTGACTGGCGTGCGCCCCGAATTTGCGCCCAGTTTGACACTCGCCAGCGTCCAGCTCTGCGTTTTGAGCGAGCTTCTGATCCGCCATTTCAAAATTTCCGAGATGAGTTCTTGCCTGGTCGCCTGATGCGCCGGATCGTCCCAGAGGTTGTCGATCTCTCTCGGATCGCAGTCCATGTCGAATAATTGCCCTTCGTCGCTGTCGACGAAATGCACGAGCTTGTAGCGATGGCTGCGGATCATCGTCATGAATTCGGTACCGCTTAAAATCCGGTCGCCGGCATGCTCCGAAAACACGAACTTTCGCGGCTCGCACTCCTCGCCACTAAGGTAAGGCAGCAGCGATCGCGCTTCCATCCAAACCGGGACCGGCAGGCCGGCAAGCTCCAGAATGGTCGGTGCGAAATCGAAGAGCGATACCAGATCGTCGACCATCCTGCCCTCTACCACGCGGCCGGGAGACCAGACGATGGCAGGCACCCGAACGCTCTGCTCGTACATCGACCATTTCTGACTCTGGCCATGGTCGTTGAGACTGTCGCCATGATCGGACGTGAAGATGAAGATCGTGTCCTCGAGCACGCCGCGCCGCTCGACTGCCTCTATCAGCTTCGCCATTTGGGCATCGATCATTGAGACATTCGCAAAATAATGCTGCCGCTGGCGCCGCAGCTGTTCTTTGGTCGGATGCGCAAGATGCACGACGGCGTCGTGATCGACCGCCAGATGCTGCTCACGCAGCTTCTGGAGCGCAGACGGCTGCGCTGCTATATCTTCCTCGCTCAAGATCGGCTCAGGCAGATCGGCATCGGCGTACAGATCGAGATATTCCTGCGTCGGGTCGTAAGGCGGATGCGGCCCCGGAATGCCGATCTGCAAGAAGAACGGTTCCTGGCCGGAATAGGAATCAACCCACATCCGAGCGAGCTGGGGCACAAAATTGTCCGAATGGAGATCTTCGGGGAGCGGCCAGACGAACGCACCGAGCGAGGATCGGTAATCCTCCCGCCGGCGATAGGTGACGCGGCTCGGCTTTTCTAAACCGCGTGTCCAGATCGCCTTGTCCCACTGGTCGAGAAAAAACGGCAGGCGAGCCGTCGCGCGATCCTTGTTTTCCACCACATGCCGTTCGTGAAAGCCGAAGGAATCCTCGAAAGGAGATGTATGCATCTTACCGACGTTGACGCAGCGGTAACCGGATTCGGCGAGCTGCTGCACCCAGCTGAACGCCCAGGGCTCGTCATTGCGAAAAACCCCATTGGTATGCGGATAAACGCCTGTGAAGAGACTCGCGCGCGACGGCGCGCAGGAGGGCGAGGTCACGTAGGTCTTGCGAAAATACGTGCCTTCTCTGACCATGCGGTCGAAGGTTGGCGTCTTCATATAGGGGAACCCACCGGCAGCGATCGTGTCGAAACGCTGCTGATCCGTTATGACGAAGATGATGTTGGGGCGTTTTTGGGGTTTTGCCATCTATTTCCTCGCGCCTAAGGCTTCAAACATCGCCACATCCAATTAACCGGAGGCACGCACGATATGTTCGAAGCCAAGATTGATTGATACGGGGGCTCCTTCACCCTGAAACCTCTCCAGCAGAAGCTCGCCCGCCCGCCTGCCGATCTCCCGATCCGGAGGGCGGACAGAGCTCAGCGAAGGTGATGAGGTAGCCGCAAAGTCGAAATCTCCATAACCACAGAGCTTCACGTCATCGGGGACACGAATACCAAGCCGGCCAGCTTCGAAGAGCGCTCCCAAACAAAGCATGTCATTGGAAAAGAAGATGGCCTGCGGACGTTCCGGTCGCCCCATCAAGTCCGCGAACGCCGTAGCACCTCCCTTCGACGATGCCCGCTCGGACAGAGCGAATTCCTCCAGGTGAAGCCCCGCCTCGTGCACGGCCTCGCGAAAGCCCACGGCGCGATCCGCCGCCCTGTGGTCGCCCGGCAATGCCACCAATGCAAGCCCGAGACGGCCGATATCGAGATCCGCGAAATGGCGCCCAATGCGACGCCCCACATCGCGGTGCGAGAAACCGATATTACTGTCGATCGCGCCTTCCAGATATTCACCGACTTCCACCACCGGCAGGCCGTCCTCGACCAGCAGGCGCAGCGTGCCGCGGGAGTGGTGCCGGCCAACCAGCACAATGCCGGCAGGCGACCAGGAGAGCAACGATTTGACGAGTTCTTCCTCGCGTTCGAGGACGTAATCGCTGGATGACACCATGATCTGATAGCCGCGGCGGTTAAGGACGCCACCCAGCTCTTCCAGCATCAAGGCGAAAACCGAGTTGTTGAGAGTCGGCACGACCACCGCCACCGTCTTGCTGCGGGCCGCCGCAAGGCTGCCCGCCATCACGTTCGGGACATAGGCGAGCGATCGCGCCGCTTCCGCGATCCGCAGCCTGATCTTCTCGGAAACGGCATCCGGCTCGTTATATGAGCGCGAAACGGTGGTGACCGATACGCCCGCCATGCGCGCGACATCGGCCATTTTCGGACGGCGGGATATGGCTTTTCTCATGCACCCTTCACGTTACAGATGGTAGCGTTTTCATAACTGATGATGAGATGTAAATTGCTGAAATGTCAAATTTTAAATTGCATCTTGACGTTCTCTCGGAAACGATACTAATCTGCTTTCTCGCGAAGCCCGAGCAAATCGGAAATTCACGTCGTTTGGCGGCGCTCAGACGCGCATCCCAAAATGTTCTTGAACTGGAAAACCCATGGCAACCGTCCTGATTACCGGCTGCGACCGCGGCCTGGGCGAAGAGTTCGCCCTTCAATATGCAGCAAGAGGCGATCGCGTGATCGCCACCTGCCTTGACCCTGAAGAGCTTCTTGCCAAGCATGACTTCGGCTCGAACGTCGAGGTGATGAAACTCGACGTCACCGATACGGACAGCGTTTTGGAATTGGCGAACGACCTACGCTCCGAGAGGATAGACATCCTACTCAACAATGCCGGCATCCCGGGCCCTCATTTTTCCCTTTGCGATACCGATCTTGATCTCTGGCGGCGGATGCTCGAGGTGAACCTTATCGGCGCCTTCGTCGTCTCCAGAGCGTTCATCGAGCATGTGGCGTGGAGTGATCTAAAGGTAATCGCCTTCGTTTCCAGCCGCATGGGTTCGATCGGCCTCAACAATACCGGCATTTCCTACGCATATCGATCAAGCAAGGCGGGCTTGAACATGATCATGAAGAGCTTCGCGATCGATCTCGCGCCGCGACAGATCTGCGTACTCGGCATTCATCCCGGAAATGTTGCGGTTGCAGGCGATGTCGGTCTGACGGTTTCCGCAAGCGTCTCCCGCATGCGGGAAGTCATTGCCGAAGCCGGTCCTCACCAGACCGGTACATTCTACAATTACAACGGTCAGATTCTTCCCTGGTGATGGCGATGCAAGCCTGCCTCCGCCCTATCCTCGGTCACATACCGGAATTGCGGCTCGCATCGGGACGGGCATCATAGGCGATACGAAAGCCGGTATTGCTGGAGGCACTATCTGGCGACAGGCCCATGCGGGCAGCAATCCGATATCGATAGCAATAGCTCTTGTGGCAAAGGAACGAGCCACCCTTGAGCACCCTGTCGCTATTTTTCCTCGCCTGCTCGTTTCGCATCTTCGCCTGGCGCGACAGCGATCTCACGCGGAATGGCTCGCTCGCCCATTCCCACACATTGCCGCATAGATTATAAAAACCATCATCGGTAGGCTTGAAGCTGCGCGCTGGCGCAGTACCGAAAAAGCCATCCACCAGCGTGTTCTCGCGAGGGAAACGACCTTGCCAGATATTGCAGAAAACCTTCTCGTCCGTGGGCTCTTCGTCGCCCCAGGGATAGCGCCGGCGACGGTTGCCGCCTCTGGCCGCATGCTCCCATTCAGCCTCCGTCGGAAGTCGGCCTCCGACCCAGGCGGCGAACGCCATGGCGTCATTCCATGAAACCTGGGTCACTGGATGGTCCATACGATCCTCGATGGAACTCCCAGGACCCTCTGGCGCATTCCAGATCGCGCCGTGAACGCGCGCCCACCAAGGCGTGCCCGCGACATTTTCCGCCACGCGCATTTCGTCCTGCAGAAGGCCGGCAAATACTGCGCTATAGCCGAACTTCTCCGCTTCCGTGATGTATCCCGTAGCCTCGACGAACTCTGCGAAGCGTGAGACTGTGACAGTTTCAGATTCAAGGAAGAAGTCGTTGACGGTAACTTTGCGTTCCGGGCCTTCGCCATCGGTTGCAAGGGCCGGATCGTTGGTTCCGACGAAGGTTTCGCCGCCTTTGACGGCGATCACCTTGCCGGCTTTGCCCCGCGATGAAATCTTCGCAGTTTTCTCCGCCCCTTCACTTCCATTGTTTCGGCTGATTGCCGAACAGCATCCGCTCATTATATCTCCGAACTTTTTCATTCCGGCGAACTGTGCTTACAAGAGCTACTTGCCGCTGTCGAAAAGCATTCGAGATGGAACATGTGCGAGCCGCCACGCGGCGTTGATGCCAGGGCTTCCATCTCGCGCAACTCCTTTCGCGGCAGGCGGTCGTGGGTCGCAGGTTCGATGCAGAACACGTTTATCCCTTCGTGAGCATTGCGCAAGGTCTGCAGGAAAGGCAATTTCCGTCCGTCATACTTCAGGCGGAAGCGAGCGCCGCCATCGGCTGCCGCCGCAAACCCGACCTCCCACGCCGCCGCACCGGACGGTCGGGTCTTGATCTTGTCCTCCGCCAGGCAATCCCTGGAAATATCCTGGCCGTTGAGGCTCACCCTGCTTACCGGCGTCCCTAAGCCTGTTCCCGCCGATCAAGGTCATGCTGAAATTCCTCAGGGAAGTGACCAAACCGGCTACACGTTCCAATGCTGTTCTCACGCTGCCGTAAATGGTGAAGGCAACTCCCTGCTCTTGAGCGGAATGAACCACCGACCCGCGCCTTAGATTCGCTAAGCGATTGAAAATCCGATGACTTGATTTAAGCGAAGCGTTGGCTGCGGCGTAAGCCTCTATTATGGAACTTCAATTCGTCGAGGCGGCGCACTAGTGCGCAAATTCGGTTCTTTACAATGAAGCGACACCGGCCGGAGCAAGCTTCGGCGAGAATGGAGTCTCATCCGGCCAGGTCAGCCAATCTTTGGTAGCAAATCTGAGATCGATTTCTTCGCATCACCATAGAACATGCGGGTGTTGTCCTTGTAGAACAACGGGTTCTCGATGCCGAAATAGCCGGTGCCCTGGCCGCGCTTGGACACGAACACCTGCTTGGCCTTGCAGACCATGAGCATCGGCATGCCGGCGACCGGCGAGTTGGGGGCTTCCTGGGGCAGCCGGATTGACGATGTCGTTCGAGCCGATGACGATCACGACATCCGTATTCGGGAAGTCGCTGTTGATCTCATGCATCTCAAGCACGATGTCGTATGACACTTTCGCCTCGGCGAGCAACACGTTCATATGGCCAGGCAGACGACCGGCGACTGGATGGATGGCGAACGCACTGTCTTGCCGTCCGCACGCAGCTTGCGCGTCAGCTCGGAAACGGCCTGTTGCGCCTGTGCCACCGCCATGCCGTAACACGGGACAATGATGACGCTGTCGGCATCGTTCAGCGCTGCCGCGACACCTTCAGCGTCGATTGCGACCTGCTCACCCTCGAGTTCCATGGCCGAACCTGTCGTGCCGGCCGAAACCGCCGAGGATGACTGAAACGAAGGAGCGGTTCATGGCCTTGCACATGATGTAGGACAGGATCGCACCCGAGGAGCCGACCAGCGCGCCCGTGACGATCAAGAGATCGTTGCCGAGGGTAAAGCCGATCGCTGCAGCCGCCCAGCCGGAATAGAGCATCCCTCGGACCTCAAGCCGCATCCTGTCTGTTGTCAGCACGTGCATACCGCGGAAAGCCGCTTGCATTTATTCTCCCGATCAAGAAACTGCTGTTGTTCGTCTGGAACAAGCAACGACCGAAAAGACGCGAGTATTACTGCCGAAAGAATGCTGATCCACTAAATCGGCCGAATGGGTGGCGCATGAGCCTGGAACCGATCGGGATTTTCACCCTTGTTCTCGGACTTTATTGTCTGTTTGCAAGTCGTAATGCCACCGTCGTCGCGTTTATCACCCTCACCGTCTTCGGTGCCGCGGGGGCCATACTGGCAGGCTCGGCGAACATCCAGCCTGCCCACCTGTTTCTCGCCTTTCTGGCCGTCGCCACCTTCTCTTTTCGAACGAATTTTTCGGTCGCCATCAGAGCGCTCAACTTTCCCCAGCCGGCCTTCTGGCTGGCCTGCCTCGTGGTCTACGGTATAGCATCGGGTTTCTTCGCACCCCGCCTGCTTGCAAGAATGTCGGAGATCATCCCGCTCGGCGCCTCGGAATATCCTTCCACCGGCAGCACGGTTCCCCTGGGGCCGGTCTCCAGCAATTTCACGCAGGCGGTCTATCTCGCCGCTGACCTCCTCACCTTTCTTCTGATGATTGCCATCGGCTCTACGAAGGCGGGGTTCAAGGCGATCACGATAGGGATCATCTCGTTCAGCTTCGCCAATGCGCTGTTCGGGATCCTCGATCTGGTGACGTATGGCACCGGCGCCCAGGATATCTTCCTGTTCATTCGAAACGCCCAATACACATTCCACCACGATGACGTCGTGGCGGGCGTCAAGCGCATCGTCGGATCATGGCCGGAAGCATCGGCCTTCGCCGGGATGACTCTCGGAGCAATCGGCTTTTGCGGAACGATGTGGTTGTGCGGCCGATATCACCGATGGACTGGCGCTCTCTTCCTGCTCTCGCTTATCCTGATGGTGCGTTCGACCTCATCTACGGGGCTGCTCGCGCTCCCGATATGTTTCCTCATCCTGTATGTAACAGCCGTCATGCGCTCCGGCGGCCGCTCTGGAACCTGGAGCAGTTCCGGTGTCGTGCTGTTTGTCCCCCCTCTCCTCCTCCTGGGCTTGCTGATCATCGTGCTCAACGATGAACTCTACCGGAGGATCTACGACTATATCGATCTCCTCCTGCTGAGTAAGACCACGTCATCGTCTGCAGCTGAGCGCGGAGCATGGAACTTCCACGGATACCAGAACTTCCTGGATTCTTACGGGTGGGGTGTAGGCCTGGGTACGTCGCGTACCTCGAGTTTCGTGATCGCCCTCCTTTCCAATGTCGGCGTGCCGGGGACCGTCTTCTTTCTGCTATTTGCTTTCACCACGTTCTTCAA
Organism: Rhizobium sp. LC145; assembly: GCF_001005825.1. GTDB lineage: Bacteria > Pseudomonadota > Alphaproteobacteria > Rhizobiales > Rhizobiaceae > Neorhizobium. Next base: position 20,259 of record NZ_LBHV01000017.1, on the reverse strand, counting down.
ACGGCGAGGAATTCCCCGCAGCATGACGTCGGACGTGCGGCTTGCAGCACGCAATGCATGCGGTAGCCTAATGATCGGCGCGCTGGTCGCAGGTCCGACCGTCGATCTCGGCTTGATGTTTTTCATCCTGGCAGGTGTGGTGGCCGCCCAGCCCGAAACGGAGGACGTACGCGGGTCACTGCCTCAACATGCCTCTCTTGCGGCGACTTGAATGGCATGGGGTCAGATCAGGCATAGACCTGAAAATAGTCGACCCGCATGTGGGTGGAGGCGTCTTCGCCGCGAAGTGGTTGCGGAAACGGAACGTCGGTCCGCAAGGCCAGCGTCAGAAGCGGCCAGAAGACGTCCTTGTTTTCATTCATTTCGGCCGAGCGCGTGATCGTCCACTTGGCGGGCATCCCGGTCTTGGTGTCTATGACCGGACGTCGCTCGAAATAGGGCGTGCAATCCGTATCGGTGATCAGCACCCCATAGCGGTGATAAGCCTGCGTCACATCGAGAGGCGTCTGCACTCCCGTCCCCTCATGGTGCTCACCCGGCTGACCCCATTCATGCAGATAGGTGCCATAGGTGGTGAGTTCCCAGCCCTTATGCTCCACGACGTCGATCTCGATGCTTGTTTGCGGCTGCAGGATGCTGCGCCCATTCATTAACCAGAACGCCGGCCAGGTGAGAGGGTGCTTGGGAAACAACATTCTCGCTTCGAGATAACCCCGCCGCCAGCCGGTGATGATTGTTCCGTCACGTCTGGCGGTCTGGATGTTTCCCGAAATCCATTGAAATTCCGGGTGTACGTTGCCGTAATAGCTCGGAACGTCCATGGCGCGGCCGACAAATGTCGCACTGATCTGGAGAGCCTTGCCGCCGGTCGCATCCGAATCATCGACGATGGAGTATGGATTGACCCCCTCCTCCCCGACACTCCTTGCAAAGGCCGAACGTCCGTAAAAGCCCGTGTCGGAGGCAGTCGGCTTGGGTCCGGCGTTCCAGATCGACCAATCGAGCGTCTCGAACCGGTCTTCGAAGACGAGGGCACGGCCGACTGTCGGATCCTCGGGCTCGGTGGCCTCCGTTGACGAAGGTGTGAGCCCGGTCCCGAGATAGGCCATGGCCGAGCCGAAAACGAGATCACGACGGGTCATTCGGAAGCTCATGATGCACCTCCTATATTCTTTGGCAGACTACGCGTTCACGGCACTTCGCAAGGCCTGTGCGTGAACCTCGACAACACGTTCCTCGCTGTAGCGGTCGATAAAATCCCTGCGAAAATCCGCATGCGCCCGTTCCGCCGCCAGATGATCGCAGTAGTAAAGCATCCCCTCGGAAAGGCCTTCGACGCTGTTCGCAGGCACGAGGCGGCCAAGGCGGTCATCGACGAGAATGTCGCTTGGCCCGAATTCGCAATCGGTTGCCACCACCGGCAAGCCAAACCGCAGCGCCTCGCAGATGGCAAGCGACCACCCCTCCCAGCGGGAACTCGATACGTATACGTCGCTGGCGAGGAGCACAGGTTGAGGGCTATCCGGGTGATGCTCCAGATCAACCAGACCCTGAAGGCCAAGACGCGCGATCTCCGCGCGCAGAGCCGCCTCCTCCTCGCCGTGGCCGACAATCTTCAGCCTGACATTCGGGCGCTGTCTGCAAAGCCGTTCAAAGGCAGCGAGCAGGATGTCCTGTCCCTTCTGAAACGAGAAGCGTCCGACGTTGACGAAGGTGACGCGGCCGGCTTCGCTGCCAGCGTGTGAAGCGCCATTCTCGAACTTTCGAACCGGGTTCGGAACCCAATATTGCGGCCTCGTGCTGTTGAACAATGCCTTGAAGTCCTCGAGCTGACGCGGGGAAGTACCGAACACGGATGATACCCGCGGCAGAAAGAACGCCTTCATCAACAGGAAGAGCAGCTTCGCCTTCAAGTGGCTGCGCTCGAAACGCGGATTGCCATGCAGATGAACCGCAAATTTGCGGCGCATGCCGATGCAGGATGCCATGCAGATGACCGCCGGCTCGATCTGCGGCACCACGACGAGATCGTAGTCCTTGCTGCCGATGATCCGCCGCAGGTTCCTCATCAAGCCGATGCGACCGGACGCGACGCTGTCAATCACGGTATACTTGCGATCACCTGCAGGTCTGTTCTTGTGGACCGAGACATAAAGCACATCCACCTCGAACTCGTCCGGATACCGCTCGGAAAGACCGCAGCATATGGTATCGACAACTCGCTCAATCCCGGCGAACGTGGTCGTTCCCGGCTGAATATAGAGAAGCTTGAGCCGATGGCGCCTGCCTACGCCGGCTGGGACTGTTGTCATTTGCAGGCAACCTTTCCCTTTTTTAGATAGAAACCGTGTCTGCCTTACTCGCCAACTCGGGCGGACCTTCCGGGGAGCTTTCCATAAGCTTTGCAGGGGCCTACCGGCAGGCCGGATTGCACCCAAATGTCTCAGGATGGCCGGCGAGCAACGCGGCTACTCGGCCAGAACCAGAAGCGAATAGCCTCCCAAAAGGCGGACGGCGAAATCGGCATTGACCGAATAGAGCGCGCGCCGGGGCATCTTCATCAGCCGGCTGCTGAAAGCCTGGTTCGGCAGCTCGAGCCGACTTGCCGTGTATTGATAATCGATGATCTCGTAGCCGCAGCTCGTCAGTGTCGCCAACGCCGTATCCTTGAAGAAATAATGGAGATGGCCGACATTGGCCCGCAGCCCCATTATGGGCCAGGCACGCAGCACCGACTGGACCGACAGATCAAGAGGAATGTGGAAGATCTTATACTTCCCCCGGTCCTTCAAAGCCTTCAGAAATTTGATGTAGTCCTCGACATGCTCGATAACGTCGGCAATGACGATGATATCGAAGCTGACCGCATCCTCCTCCAGAAGATCCTTCAGGTGAAAGCTCACCGAGGTAGGCTGCTTCCTGCTTGCGCGATCGTAGGCATGGGGGGAGATCTCGTATCCGGACAAGCGGGATTCCGGAAAAGCCTTCTCCAAGTTCAGCAATATCTCTCCCGTTCCACAGCCGATCTCGCAAATCGTCTCGAACGACAAGCCATTCTTGCGGATTATATTGGCGATATGCTTGGCCTTCCAGGGGGAGTCTTCTTCATGCCAAGTCGGGTTGCGCTCGGCATACAGATCACCCTCATAGATTTCCTTCATGATGGGCCACCCGCTCAGTTGGATTTAGCTAAAGATTTTCACGCTACCGCAACATTTGTCCAGTACAAAATTGCTGCACCTGCGAAAATAAGGGAAGGTCATATCAATAATACTAGCAGGAATCCCGCCCCCGCTGAACGTAGTTTTTCCCGGCGGCAGATGAAAATTGATATTGCCTTCAGGTTGCGGCTTTGCTCGGGCCTGGCCTCAACTGGTCCGGGCCTGCTCCCTTTCTCTCTTTCAGGGAACGGGAGACGCTTTGTTAGGAGCACCTCGGGGGTGCCCGATACTTATACCGGCCCTTTGTCGCTGATGTTTCGAGCTATCTTGATGGCTGTACGCTTCTTTTCAATCGCTTGCCTGCGTACAAACATGACGTAAAAAAAAGCGTGGGTTGCTGCGCACCCCGCTTCAAGCGATGCCACAAGTAAAAATGACCAGAACGCGATGGTCGGCAGGCTATATCCAAGACCAATGCCCGTGAGAGCAAAAACAAAAACGACTAGGATGACGATCAGGGTGAATATTAGAATAGGCAGACGTATCGCGCAGAAGGCGCCTATGATGAAGGAAATGACCAAAGCCCACGTCATCAGCGCCCTTTGACCGTATCTGCCACCAAAATTGGCTTGTAAATAATAACGCTAACATGCGTGAAAGGTTCACCGCAAGCTGGTTTCGTTAAAATCTTGGTGATTTTGCTCAGGTTGAAGAGTTATCTACTGCGTTCCTGAACTTCCTCCGGTGGCCTGCGCCGGAACGATCTTCTCGAGCCTTTCGACGCTGATGACATCCCCTGGAGCGACCGCATCATTGTCACTCACCACCATCATCGTGATGGCGCCGCCGACATTTCGGGTGATGACGGTGGCGAAAGCCGGTTCGTCTTCCACCGCCAGCGCCGAAAGCGCGGCCGGGGCACGCATTTCCAGATGCGCCAGAAGACCACGTGCGGTTTTTGCCTTTTCGACATTGGCAGCCAGCCGATCCCGCAGGTCGGCTGCTTCGGTCAACGCCTCAAGCCTGTATTTTTCGCGAACGTCGGTCATGTCCTGATCAAGTTTCGCAAGGTCTTGCTGCGTCTTGACGATCGCCATCGAGACATCGAGATTTCGGCTTTCGAGGTCAGCGACGTTCTGGTTGGCTCCCAATTGCCGGGAGGAGAGGGTAAGCCCCTGTGCGACCAGCTTGTTTACCGAATCCAGGTCCTTGGTGGCCAGATCGATCTGTTTGGTCAGCGAGGCTTCCTTGAGCTTAAGCGTCTCGAGCTGGTTCGTGGCAAGCACCTTGGATTGCGCGAGGGATTCGACTTCGGTCTGCATGGAGCGGACACGCGTCGCGAAAAGCGCCTGCTCGTCCTGCATCATCCGCACCACGACCGGCTCCCGGCTCCGGGACGTCAAATCCGCGGGAAACGTGACTTTCTGCTCTCCGTTCAAAAATGCATCGACCCGCGCCTGCCGCGCCATAAGGCCCAGGCGCTCCATCTCGAGCTCGCGAAGATCGCCGCGGTTGACGAGCGCATCACGCTGGAGCCCCATCAGGCTTTGATCGGATTCCCCGAGCCCCCCGGCCATGCTGAGAGCCTGTATCACCGTGAGCCCAGGGACATAATTGTACTTGCCCGGGTTGGACACCAGTCCGGTGACGAAGAAGGGCCGGTATGTCGAAATCTCGACGGAGGCTGTCGGGCGTTTCTGAAGCCCGACCTGCCTTTGAAGCTGTTCGCCGATAATTCCCGACACCTCGTCCAGAGTCTTGCCGGCAACCGGGACCGTTCCGATAATGGGAAGCGACAGAGTGCCGGCGGGCGAGACCGTGAATTCACCGGTCAAGGGAACCCATTCGAATGCCACGCCGGCGCTCGGACGCCACTCGAAGACACGAATCTTGAGCACGTCCTGGGCACCCAGAACGTATTCGTCTGCGCGCGCGGGATCCGACAGGATCGACAAGGCAAACACGGCAGCCGCCAACACTCTAACGACACCGTGCCAGCGCCGCAAAAGACTTCCAGTAGCCGCCCTCCCAAGCCAGCTCCTACATCCAGAACGCTTCGGCAACATGGACTTAACTCCCCGGCTGTGTTCTGTCGATGTATCAGGCGATCTGAATGTTCCTGGTCTCATCCCAGTCGGATTCTCGCAAAACCACACGGTTTGCGAAGGACCTGAACTTCTCGACGAAGACTCCCGTTCTGAATTCCGACGCCCGAGCCACGGCATCGGCGGGATTGAAGTCCATCCGTTCGAGACGCTCTACGGAGTCGATCACGGCCTCGACGGATTGGATAGGGAAGAAAACCCCTGTCTTGCCGCCGATCACCGTCTCGGTCGCACCGCCGCGCCCGTAAGCAACCACCGGCCGGCCGCTCGCCATCGCCTCGACGGGCACAATGCCGAAGTCCTCCTCACCGGGGAAGACCAGCGCCCTGCACCGCGCATAGTGATGCTTCAGAACCTCAAAAGGCTGCGGTCCCTTGATCGTCACCGTCGGCCCGGCGATCCTGCGAATGCGCTCGAGCATCTCGCCGCCGCCGATCACGACCAGCTTTGCCTTCATGCGATTGAAGGCTTCGATCGCGAGATCGGGACGTTTGTAGCCGACCAGTTCGCCAACCATGAGATAGTAGTCTTCGAGCTCGCCGGTCGGCACGGGCCGGAATGCCTGCGTGTCCACGGGCGGGTGGATGACCTCGGACTCGCGGCGATAGTAGCTCTTGATCCTGTGGGCGACCGTCGCCGAGTTTGCCACAAAATCATCGACCCTGCTCGCGGTTCCGACGTCCCATGTACGCATGTAGTGCGCCAGCGGCGGCATCATCAGCCGCGTAAACATCCCGGAAGCCTCATAGTACTTGTTGTACATGTTCCAGATGTAGCGCATCGGCGAATGGCAATAGCAGATATGTGGCGTCGGGGAGGCTGGGATAACGCCTTTGGCGGGCCCGGATTCGCTGCTGATGACCAGGTCGTAAGCGCTCAGATCGAGCTGCTCCAGCGCCATCGGCATCAGTGGAAGATACTTTTTATAGAGCCGCTTTGCGTAAGGCAGCGTGTCGATGAAGGTCGTATGGACGCGGTGTCTCTTGATCGTCGCGGAGACCGCTGTCGGGTCGTAGACGTGCGTGTAGATGTCCGCATTCGGATAGATGTTGCAGAGGGCCTCGAGGACTTTTTCGCCCCCTCGCATTCCCACCAGCCAGTAATGCACAATCGCGACGCGCATGCAGCACACTCGACAACCAGAGAGATGACTTACAATCAAGCAATAAATTCGCCTCTCTTCTTTCGCAAAGAAGAGATCATAAAGTTCTATCCGCGACTTAGGTACCCCAAGTCCCGCCCTTTTCCGGCAATACTCAAGCGTGTTGTACAGCTCTCCTTTATACTGCGCCGCAATAAGACTATTGTCAAACGATTTACCAATTGCTAACGTGTTTTTGCATGCTGCGATGAATTATCTGCCCCTATCCATTCAACTTTTCTTTAAGTACGGGAGCACGCAGATGAGTGACATTCATGTCCGTCGTAATCTCAATGCAATTGAAGGGGGCGGAATCAGAAGCGACGAAGCGTCAAGGCATTTCGCACAACTCAGCAGCGAAGCCTCCAGGGGCCTTTCGCGATATTTCAGATATACAATTGACACGAGTATTGCCCTGATTGGCCTGCTTGTTTTGGCCCCGCTGATCGTCATGGTCGTCGCACTGCTGTTTGCCGTGCAAGGACGCCCGATTTTCGTGGCCCACCGGCGTATCGGCAAAAATGGGGTGATGTTTCCGTGCCTGAAGTTCCGGACGATGGTGGCAGACGCCGAAGACGTCCTGCGCCGTCATCTTGCGGCCAATCCATCCGAGAGAGCTGAATGGTCGGCAAGCCGGAAGCTGAAGAACGACCCCCGGATTACACCCTTCGGCGCACTGCTTCGCAAAAGCAGCATCGACGAAATCCCCCAACTCCTCAATGTCCTTCTGGGGCACATGAGCATCGTTGGGCCGCGCCCCATCGTTCCCAGCGAAGCAGAACTCTACGGTCCCTATTTTGTCGATTACATTCAGGTTCGCCCCGGATTGACCGGCCTTTGGCAAATCAGCGGCCGCAACGATGTCAGTTACAACCAACGTATCGAACTCGATGTTCGTTACGTTCGCGAACGAAGCCTCTGGCGAGACATCGTCATCATGTTCAAGACCATTCCTGCCGTCCTGCGGGCACACGGCAGCTACTGACGGTTCGATCGATCTTACGTTAGCCGGGCGCCGGGAGCGTCAGCGCGAAACGAATGGGTTCCGGGGCGCGGCCTTCCGAGCCCTGTAACGGTGAGCGGGCAGGAAAGGAGGCGCATGAGGGTTACCGAGAATTGGGCGATCAATGGCCGGTTCCTGACTCAGTCCACGACCGGGGTGCAACGCTATGCCGCCAATGTCGTCAAAGCGATCGATCGTGCTTTGACCCACGACACGGGATTGCCGATCATCGCACCAGCCGAGGCATCCAATCCGACCCTCGCCCGAATACCCGTGATCCAACGCGGTCCTCTGCAAGGCCACGCCTGGGAACAGATCACCTTGCCGGCGAAATGGCGAGGGCCGTTGCTCAACCTTTGCAATACGGCGCCCGCCCTGAAAGCGGATCAGATCGTCTGCATCCATGACGCCAACATCTTTGCGGCACCCCAAAGCTATAGCCGCGCCTTTCGTACCTACTATGCCCATCTGCAGCCGATTCTGGCTCGCCGGTCGAGGCGTATCGCGACCGTCTCCCATGCTTCCGCCCGGCAGCTCGCCCGCTATCTCCCGATCCGATTGGACGATATCACGATCCTGCCGAACGGGCACGAGCACGTTCTCGACTGGAATCCGGCTCTTGCGACGCTTGCACCGGACGTTGTCGACGCTATCCACGCAAGGGGACGGCAGTATGTCCTGGCGCTGGGCTCCCGCGCCCAGCACAAGAACCTCGAGCTGTTGATCAGGGCGGCCAAAGCGCTAGACGGATTGGGAATAGATGTCGTCATTGCCGGCGGCGGTGCCGGGATATTCAATGCCGATCTGCTGGAGCAGCGATCAAACGTGCATCTGCCCGGCCGCGTTTCGGACGACGACCTCGCCCATTTACTCCAGAATGCTCTCTGCCTCGCATTTCCGTCCTTCACCGAAGGCTTCGGATTGCCGATCATCGAAGCGATGGCTCTCGGCTGTCCAGTCGTGGCGTCGAATTGCGCCAGCATGCCCGAAGTATGCGGACCAGCGGCACTGATGGCATCTCCGGTCGAGATCGATCAATGGATCGCGCACATCAAGGCACTGAAGCAATCGCCAACACTCGGCGGCGAATTGCGCGAGCAAGGTCTCGAACAGGTCCGGAACTTCTCCTGGTCCCATACTGCGGCCGGCTATCTGGAACTGCTTGAACAACCCGCCAGACAGCTTTCGTCGAAGATGCCAAAGAGATTGGCCACGCTCCGGACTGCCGTCGTCATTGCCACACGCGGTCGCCCCGATGTCGTGACGGCGACGGTACGCCATCTGCTCGACACCCAGACCCTCAAGCCACACACCGTCATCGTCTCCTGTGTCGACATCGCGGATGCGGGCAGCCTTGCTTCGGATTCACGCGTGAAAGTGGTTACTGGCAAACCCGGGCTGACCGCTCAGCGCAACAAGGCGCTCGCAAGTCTGCCTCCCGCCACCGATATTGTGGTCTTCTTCGATGATGATTTTGTCCCCCACCCGGCTTGGCTTTGCGCGGCTGCAGCGGCATTTGCCGACGAGGTGCGCCTGGTCGGCTTTACCGGACGTGTGATCGCCGACGGGATCAAAGGACCTGGAATACAGTTCCACGATGCCGTTCGGCTGATCGACGGGGCGCCGGCGACCGATTCAACGTGGCATCACCCCTACAGCCCGTATGGCTGCAACATGGCTTTTCGCGTTTCCGCCATCGGCGAGGCACGTTTCGATGAGCGCTTGGTTCTCTACGGCTGGCTCGAAGACCGCGACTTCGCCGCAGCCCTGGCAAAGCAAGGGGGACTGTTCGTGAGATCCCAGGAGGCAATCGGCGTGCATATGGGAGCGAAGGTCGGCCGCGTCAGCGGTGAACGCCTCGGATACTCACAGATCGTCAATCCCCTCTACATGCTGCGCAAAGGCACGATGACGCGCCGCCAAGTGGCGGATCAGGTCCTTCGCAACACAGCCAGCAACCTCGGACGGCTGCTTTGGCCGGAACCATTCATCGACCGGCGCGGCCGGTTGAAAGGCAATTTCATTGGTATCGCTGACGTGTTGCGCGGGCACCTCGAGCCCGAACGGGCGGCTTTACTCACTGCGAAACAGGATTTTTCGACAGCAGCCAAGGGTAAAGCCATATGACGTTCAACAGCCCTGGTCCACTCGAACGCGCTTCCCGGCTTTGGCATCTGGGCCCAATGCCTCCAGAGAGTGCCGCCGATGGTCCCCTCGCCCTGCTTCGGATTGCCTGTTCACTGGCCTGGCGGAACAAGATCCGGCTCATCACATGCACCACAGCCGGCATGCTCCTGGCCTTCTTCTATGCGCAATCCCTTCCGCGCACCTATACCGCGACGGCGACCCTTCTGCTTGAACCGCGACAACTCGCCTATATCGGCTACGATGCGACCATGCAGCAAAGCCTCGACCTGAACAGTGCCGAGAGCGAGCTGCAGATCGTTCGATCGGAGCGCCTCCTCTCGGCAGTGTTCGACAGTCTGAACCTTCAGGATGATCCGGAACTCGGCCCCCAGGGGTTGAGCCTCCTGGAACGCATCATCGCCCCTCTCCAGGATTTCGTTCGGAGCCTGATGGACGACGACCTGACAACGCTCGACAAAACCTCAAGAGACACCGCCGACAAGAGCCTCAACAGCGCCGGGGAAAATGCTCGCCGTGTCGCTTTCTCGAACTTCGTTAAACGACTCAGCGCGCGGCGCGTCGGGCAATCCTACGTCGTCGAGATCGACTACTCGTCATCCAACCCGGAGCGCCCGGCGAAAATCGCCAATGCGACGGTGTCCGGCTACATTCTCCAATCGGTCGCTTTTAAGGAACAGATGGCACGCGCCGGCAGCGAGACGCTGCAAGGGCGGCTCGATGCCCTTGCAGCACAGGTCGCGGCCGCTCAGGAAGCAATGAAGAACGGCACACTGCCGGCCGTGGCAACCCCGGATGCGGATGGACGCATCATCGGTGCCGCACTGCCGCCGCTCAGCCCTTCAAGCCCGCGCACGTCGCTCATCACGGCGCTCGGAGGGCTTCTGGGGCTTATTTTCGGCATGTCGACCATTGCCCTGAGCGTTGCTTTCGATCGCAAGGTGCGCAGCGCAAAGACGCTGACGCAGGAAACGGGCATATCGTGCCTGGCCACCGTGCCCGAAAGCCGGGACAGAACCAGCCCCGTCCTGCATATGGATAGCAAGTCGCACCGGCAATACGCGGCCGCCATTCGCGACCTCAGAACCTCGATCGACATCTCATGCGCTTCACAACGACGCGAGCGCAATATCGTCATCGGGCTCGTCGGCGCGCGGACCAGTTCCGGCACGTCTACCCTATGCCTCAGCCTTGCCCAGTTAGTGAGCCGAAGCGGTCGTCACGTAACGCTCTTCCGATCCGCCGTGGAAATGCCGGGCGATAGCCCAAATCCACCCTCGGCCTCCCTAGCCGACGTCGCCGTCGCGAACCTGCAACTCGACCAGATATCCTTCGGCAACATCGGCGGGATAGAGGTTCTTCCGATCCAGTCGAAAGATCTGCAGACAAACATCTTTGCCGATTTTCGACATCCACGTATTTCGCGCATCATCGAAGCTGCCCGGCTCAAAGGAGATGTCATTCTCGATCTGCCCGCCCTCGACACCTCGATGGACGCACTCGCTCTCGCTTTTCACGCGGATGCCATACTGGTCATTGCCAGGGCCGCTCGAACTGCCATCGAGGATGTCAAGGACGCGCATCAGCAACTGCGCCGGGCCGGGGCAACGGTTATCGGCACCGTCATCAACCGGGCGAGGTCATGAAGCCGCGGCACGACCCTTCCGCGTTGCTCAACAGGGCTTCCGCTGATGCGGCGCCTGCAAGTGGGGAGGGTGCGAAGAGAACAAGCGGCACACCCAAGCTGGCCGTCATCGTTTCTTGCTACAACTACGCCCGGTATGTCGGGAGGGCGATCCGCAGCGTCCAGTCGCAACAATGCGAGGTCTGCGAGCTTGTCGTCATCGATGACGGCTCCACCGACGGTTCCTGGGAGGCCATCGCGGAGACGGGCGCACGGGCATATCGCATCGAAAACGGCGGGCAAAGGGCGGCCTGCCTTTACGGCCTCAAGCAGACCGAAGCACCTTTCGTGCTATTCCTCGATGCCGATGACGAACTTCTGCCGGGGTCTCTCGAGATCATCGTTGCGAGGCTCGATGGAGGCGTTGCAAAACTCCAGTTTCCTCTGAAGAGGATAAACTGCGACGGGCAAATTATCAGCGGGCCTGTGCCTGAGCTTCAGGCATTTCGGGGAAGGCAGCTCGCAAGGCGCGTTCTGCAGACCGGCGCCTATGCCACCCCACCCACATCGGGCAACGTATTCAGGCGCGACGTGTGCTCCCTGCTCGAGGAGGTCGACTACGACAAAGCCGTCGACGGCGTCATTTTGTTCGCCGCCCCCTTCTTTGGAGACGTGGTGAGTCTTTCCGAGGAGCTCGGCCTTTACCGTGTGCATGATAGCAACGATTCCGGTTTCGGGGACCAGCTTAACCCTCAGTCGCTGCGGCGTGACCTCCATCGGTTCGTCGATCGAATGGAGCATCTGCGGCAAATCCTGACCAGGTCCGGGCAGGCCTCGGACCTCGTTCGTGCGGAGAAGTCCTATTTCTATCTGGAGCGTCGCTTCTATCTTTCGGTCGTGGAAAACGAACCGGTCGGACCAGGCAGGCTCGGCCAATTGCTGGCGCGGCTCTGGGGCGATGATCACCCCGTCAAGACGAAGACTGCGATGACGGCGTTCTTCATCATCACCTGCCTGCTTCCGAACGAACGCGCTCGCCGGGGTCTGGCCTATCGTCTGGGCCCGGGAACGCGTTCTATGCGCGGTCTCCTTCAGGCACTGATCTGAGACTATCGCCGATCGATCAACTCCAGCCGCCCTCGTCCCGCCTCGAGCCGGATTCCAAGCGCAAACAGCGTACCGAAATAGCTTGCCGCCCCGATCGCCGCCACCACGGCGAGCTCCAACATCACGTGAAGGCCATATGCCGCCAATTCCTCCCGCAGCCAGATAACGACGATGGTCATGACGCAGGCGGAAAAGACTATCTTCCAGAGCTTTTGGAGCTGCTGCCATATCCCCAATCCCAATATCTGCTGCGCCTCCCTGAGGTAGAACGCAAACATCACGAACGACAACAGAATGCGGGCGAAGCAGGCGCCGCTGACGGAAAATTGGCTGAAGCCGATCGAGATCAGAGGGACCCGCATGCCAAGATCGATTGCGTTCAGTTTGAAGACGATCTCCGGGCGATCCAGCGCAAGACCGGCAGAATAAAGCGTCTGGAAATAAGGAATGGGGATGACGGAAAGAGCAAGCAGGCTCAAATAGAAGGCTGCATCCCGCCACTGCGGCCCAAGCAGGATTTCGGTGACGAGATCGGCGGTCAGGGCAATCCCCAAAGACGTTGGGACCGAGATCAGCATGGCAAAGCGCGCCGCCTTGAGGAAGGCGAACTTCATCCGCTGTTCATCGGCGCTGATCTGGGAAAAGGCGGCCATGACCGGCTGCAGTGCCGGGCCGATGATGCTTTGAGTGGGAACTACCGCCATGTCGTTGGCAACCACATAACGCCCGAGCATCGCGTTGTTGCCGGTCGCGCCGATCAGGAAACGATCAAATTGCCAGTTCAGCGCCGAGATCAGCTGCGCCGAGCTGAACCAACCCACAAAACCGGCGAAGTCCGGCAGGCGCTTCAGCGAGAGCTTCGGTCGGTAAGGCGCGATGACATAGGAGATCAGAGTGGCCATGACGGCACTCGTGACGAAATTTGTGACGAGCGCCCAATAGGCGCCACCGAAAAACACCGTAGCGACCGCGGCGGCAAAGGCGCAGAGCTTGCTCGTAATTTCCATAAGAAACGTGGGGCGGAAATCGAGGTCGCGGGCAAAGCAAACGATCGCGGGACTTATGAAACCCTTGACGACGGGGGCAACAGCCATGACCGCAATCACTGGCGCCAGCAAAGGATTGCCGTTGATCAGGGAATAGGGCCAGATGGCGGCAAGAAGGACCAGGCCGATCGCCGCGCTTCGCAAGACGCCCAGAGTAAAGCCTGTATCCAGGTGCGTCTTGTCGACGGAAGCAAGCCGCACGAGTGCCTGGGTGACCGGAACCTCCAATACGGTGTCGACCACCACGACGAGCGCCATGGCGAGCGCCACGAGCCCGAATTCCTCAGGCAGGAGAAGACGTGCGAGTATCAATAAGGTGAAAAAATCGATCAGGCGGCCGACGAAGCGAGAAAAAACAAGCCAACCGGCACCTTTGAGAGCTGCCCAAGCAAGCATGGAGACACCGATCCCTTTTACAGCCACGTCTGCGGCTGTTTATCCTAAGTCCGGAATGCCATGGCGGCTAAAGGGCACATATGCATCAACCACCGTGAAAATCCCCGATAGTTCCGCACCTGCTGTTTCTCCTCAAGCGGCAGGTGCTCCCCGTTCGTCAAAGATTGATCCGCGCTGAAACGCTGCGCAGAACATGTGCCATCTCCACGGCGCGCAACAGAGCCGGCTTCAAGCGAGGAAAGTCCCGTGCAATTGCTCCCTCGCGCCACAGGTGGGACTTCACCGCAATCAGCTGATGGCCGATGCTGGCTTGCTGCGCCTGGCCTACGATCGGCACCAGATCGGGGCGCCCGAAATCCACGGATCGAGGGCCCACTCCGAGGACGACCATGTCCTCTTCGGTCGGGTTGATGATCGCTTGCTTCAGCCTCAACCAGGCGCAATCGGCCTCCCGGAGGATGTTCGCGCCGCTTCTCAGCTCGTCGATATATTGCAGCGCGCCCGCCAACAGCGGATTGCCCTTGGCTGGGTCGAGCTTGCCGTAACCTATCTCACCGCAGTTTCCGACAACCGTTCCATCCTCCGCCATGCTCAGATAATTGACCGAGGGAACCGTGGGTTCGAACAGGCTTTCGATGATTTGCCAATATCGCAAGACCACCGTTCTCACCTTGAACGGGTTGTAGAACCGGTCTTCCACGACCAAGCCTGCGACCTTGGAAAAATGGTCTTCGCTCAGCCCCTTGTAATTGCAGCGCGCAAACTGCACCGTTTCGAGGTCACGGTCAGGTAGTCCGGCCGACAACAGCCTCTGGGTACTGCCATAAAGGCCCGTATCGCAGAGAATGATCCGCTTCGCTTCATCGGCAATCTGCTGTAGATGGATCTTGAGAAGGTCATTTTGGCTGCGGATGTCCTGATCGACGTCGCGTCCGGCATCGGTGTCAAGCAGCGCGAAAAAGCGGCCCGCTTCGAATTTCTGCCGCCAGATCGCCGGAAAGTCATACCGCCCGCCGCCGAGTGCATTTCCCACCGCTGCAAAACTTGCCCCGCCGAACTCGCGCGCCAGCTCATCGAGCACGACCGAGCTTCTCATTCCGATTGCCGCCCGGGCCGCAATTAGTCGCGAGATCAAGATGTTTTCGCGCTTTATCGGTAGCGACAGTCCGAACGAAGCCTGAAATCGCTCGAACGCTTCCCTAATCCCGATGCCGCCGCGGGCGCAGAAAACGATTGCGGAGTTGCGATCGCTGGCTGCCTGCTGGAAATAAAGCCAGAGAAGAAGGCAAAACTCCGCAACGATCGGGCCAAATACGCTTCTGCCGAATGATACCGGATCACCGATGGGCGGGATCGAATTCCGCCGGGCAACTCTGCGCTTCGCCTGCCGTATGGTTTCCGTCAGAGCTCCGTCCGCACGCGACAGAAGATGTTTGAAAGCCGCTTTCGGCAGGTGGACCGCTTGAATTCCCATGCGGTTAGGAACGAGGCTATCGGCCGACGGGTCGTCGCCGATATGCAGGACCCGGTCTGCGGAGACGCCTTCGGCCTCCAGAACCTTCAGAAACAGCTTGCCCTGTCTTTTGCTCGCCTGCAGATCAGCGCTGGAGTAGACCCTGTCGATAAGCCCCGGACCATGAAAATAGTCGATCAGCTCGGCGACCTTCCCGCCCGGAAGGCCGGTATCGCTGACCGCGACCACCTTCACTCCCGCTTCCCGTTGGCACCTCAACATCATGGCTAGATCGCCGTTTGCAAAAAGCGCATGCTTTTCTATGGCGATTTCGATTTCCAGCCGCCGGTCGATCAAAGCTTGCGGGAGGCCAAGAATTGCAAGCTGTCGGCTGATGACGTCCGCGAGGCGCACCTCGCCAGCCCCGCATCCCGCATTCAGCGCGCGATAGGCAAACCGTTCCGCAAGCAGCCTAGCGCGAACAAGCTCATACGGGTGGATGAAAGAGCCTGCATTTTGCAGGAAGCGCGCGAATTGCTCCTCGCCGGCCACAATCCGGGATCGTAGAGACCGCCCATGCCGCAGCAGCAAGGTATCGAACACATCCGTGGTTATCAGATGGACATGAGGGAGAGGCCGCTTGAGATCATCGAGGCTTCGTCGCAGCATCAGACACTCCCTCGCACCGTCACTTTGTCGCCGCCCTGATGTCGATGTAAACTTACCATCGGGAGAGAACGCCGCCCGTCCAATTTCGTTTCAAACAAAAGCAACGCCACCCATAAATATAACAAAGCGGCGCGAAGGCCATCAAGTTAAATTTTTTTGACAATGTCATAATAATTGAACAAAATATAAGCACATCTAGTCTGTTCTGACTAATTTTTAGAATAAATGGAAAGTGTCGACTTTTAAAAACAGAGCGCTACTCTGAATTTACTAGCTCTAACGATGGAGGTCTTCATGAATGACTCAGGCCGTCGGACCCCGCATCAAACCAGTCCCGTTATGGAATATGACGTCATTATACTTGGAGCTGGCGTGAGCGGTCTGGTCGCGGCCTCGGTCCTCATCGACCAGGGATATCGCCATATTCTGGTGGTGGACGAATATGACCGGATCGGCGGCAACCATATCCACTGGTCCTCGGATGACTATACCTTCGACGTCGGCAGCCTCATTTTTCAGGATGACTCACCGCTGCTGGCGCATTTTCCTGAGCTTCTTCCATTGTATGTGCCGATAGAGCCCGAGTGGGGGCGACTGAACCCTCAGGGAGTGATCACAAACTATCCGATTTCCGTTCGCGACGACATCATCCGCGCCGGCGGGCTGGGAATGATCCGCATCATGGCCTCCGTGCTCTATGCCCGCCTCTTCCAACGCCGGATGCGGAACGCCAAGGAATTCTCGCGTTACTGGATCGGTGGATACCTGCTCTGGCACTCGGGGCTGGAGTCTTACATGAAGCGATTTTACGGGATCGCTCCGGAAAAGATCGATATCGAACTGGCGAAGAAGCGCATGCAGTGGATCAGCGAGCATGCCTCGTTGGGCAATCTCGTACGCCGGCTCCTCCCTTCGAAGGCTTCAGGCGTGCGGAACAGACAACTGGCCCGCCCAAAGGCCGGCTTCGCCCGTCTCTACGATCCGGCACGGGAGCACCTGGAGCAGCGCGGGGTCCATTTCGAATTGGGCGCGCAGATGAAGTCCATCGAAAAGGTTCATGGCCAGTTCCATCTCCATCTGAGCGATCGCGTTCTTGCAACTCCCAAACTGATCTCAACGATACCGCTCGAGCAAACGCAAAGCCTATGCGCGCTGGAGCAGCAGCACCGTCTTGAAACGATCACGCTGATCAGCCTCTACTTCAGCTTTTCCGGGGAGCGCGGTTTCCGGCAATCCATCATCTACAATTTTTCTCATGATGGGGCGTGGAAACGGCTTACCGTCTACTCCGACTTCTATGGGCGCGCGAATGGCAGGGAGTATTTTGCGGCAGAGGTCATCGCCGATCATGTTGGCGGCTCGATCGCGAATGCGGAGACCGATTTCCGCGAACATGTGCGCGCCAACCGGTTGTTTCGTGGCGATCTGAAACTTGAGGGTAGCCAGGTCCTCACCAACGCCTACCCCATCTATCGGCAAGGCGCCGCGCAGCACGCAGCCGACGCCATCAAGACGCTTCGCGCGTTTGGCATCGAATCCTTCGGGCGCCATGGCGGCTTCAACTATCTGCCCACCGCCCGCGCCACCACGCTGGATGCGGAGGCCGCGCTCGACTTCAAACGGACACCCCAGTAGCCCCCACCGCCCTTGCGGCTCGGAAATGCAGCCGCACGGGCGGGTTCTCATCGCCAGCCAGAACCAATAGGGAAGCTCAATGCGGATAATGCATATTCTCAACCACACCCAACGCCTGAACGGCAATGTTCACGCAGCCGTCGATCTGGCATGCGCCCAGGCAAAGATGGGCCATGAGGTTTGCGTCGTAAGCGGCGGCGGCGATTTCGACGCGCTTCTTCACAGGAACAGGATCAAGACATTCTTTCTGGATCAACAGAGAAAGCCGGTGCCCCTGCTGAAATCTCTGCCGGCGCTGCTTGGTCAAATGCGCGGCTGGAAGCCGGACGTCGTGCATGCGCACATGATGACGAGTGCGGTCCTCTCCTTTCCGCTATGCAAGGTAGGCGCCATTCCCCTGGTCACGACGGTGCACAACGAATTCGAGAAAAGCGCTAGCCTGATGGGCCTTGGCACGCGCGTCATTGCCGTCAGCGAGGCAGTCGGGGCTTCCATGCGGCGTCGCGGCGTGGCGGAGAGCAAACTGCGGATTGTCCTCAACGGGACGATCGGATCGGCACGGTTCGAAGGGCGCGACCGTTCGCCCGCGGACCTTTCGCATCCCGGCATCCTTTTCGTCGGCGGGCTTCACCCCCGCAAGGGTCTGCCCGATCTCCTGGAGGCCTTCCGTCTCGCACATTCTCGACACCCTGAGGCGCGTCTGTATATCGCAGGCGGCGGCCCCTTCGAGGCCGCCTACCGGCAACTGGCCTCCGATACAGGATGTGCTGAGGCCATTACTTTCGTCGGTGCCGTCGACGACCCCTTTCCCCTGATGGCGGGAGCGGACATTTTCGTTCTGCCGTCGCATGCCGACCCAGCGCCACTCGTCCTTTCCGAGGCACGCGAAGCGGGATGCGCGATCATCGGGACCGATATCGACGGCATTCCTCAACTGCTGGAATTCGGCGCTGCCGGAATTCTGGTTCCGCCCCGGGACCCGCAGGCATTGGCCGGAGCTCTCTGCGATCTTCTGGCGAGTTCCGAGCAAATTCGCATGTGGCGGGAACGCAGCCAGGTGCGCATAGAACATCTTGCGATCGATCGCGTAGCTCGCGAGACCGTGGAGGTCTATCTTTCCGCCCTTCCGAAGGGATCTAAAGCCACCGCGGTGGCGTCCTGAAAGACAGGCGCTTCTAACCGGAGGCCGCTGGCCGCGGCCGAGCCGGCGCTTCATAACCGATCCGGCATGCGGATCGGCGTAATGGAACAGCGCGGTTGCACGCACCGCGCCCGCGTCGACCGGTTCGTTGGTGTGAATACTGCGGTACCCCCAGAACAGGTAGAGATTGTCGGGTACCATCGGCACGCGCTTTATCCGCTTCTCCTCAACGAAACGCGTGCGCAGGAGCCGCTGCGTGGCCCAGTTGTCCAGAATGACCTTGTCGACGAGGTTGAAAAAATAGTTCCCCCTGATCCCGCGCGTACTCGGAATGATCAGGAAGTCACCCCGCTGGCCGTGAGCCGGGATCTCCACCGGAACGAGCGCGGTGATGGCGTGGAATCGTAATGGAATGACAAGGAATGCTTCGAGACGCTTTCGCCCGTCAGGCAACGCAAGACCTGATGGAAGCGAACCTCGGGCGCCGGCCCGCCAAATCCGATGGAGCAGAGACGGGGGCGCCCGGAACTGGGCCAGGTCGGCCAGCACATCCAGTCCGGTCCCGGTCAGTTGATCGCGATTGAGCGAAACGGTTTGATGTCCGGCGGAAGCAATAGCTGATGCCACGAAGCTGCGCAGCCCGCGAAGGTCTTCTTCCGTCAAGAAAGATGGCAAGCAGAAAAATCCTTCGGCATCAATTCGCCGGGCGATATTTTGCGCATCGCTCTCCGACAGGGCCGACAACCAGGATCTCGCATTCGCAAGAAAAGACATGCTAGATCGATCCTCTGATCATCAAGGTTTGTGGCCTCTTGGTTATGTTTTTACCCCAAGGCGGCAAACCGGTTCGAGCTATTTCGATCTATCCTTGTGCTCTGCCCAGACCATGTAGACGATGCCTGCGAAATAGCCGACCTGCAGAAGGAGGAAGCAGCTGAGCGTATAGACGAGCGCCGTCCATCCATTTCCATCATACAGGTAGGTAACGATACCGAAGGCTACGGAGGCGATCGTAGTCTGCGCCAGAGCCGCCGGCGCGGACAGCAGTTTCACGCACCTCTTCAGCACCGGCCCCATTGCAGGAACGCCCCTCATTGCGCTTGCTCGACATCGCTGGCTGCCATGGCGGTCGATGTCCGCACATCTGGTGCAACCCCCTTGCCCGCCTCTCTTCGCAAAGCCGGGCTTCGGAAGAAGGTAACCTCGCGAGGGGTGATAGAAAACATTATATCGGACGACGTACGCCTTTCTGATGAAGGAGCTACACCATCAGGCGTATCTGTCGGCCTTGCTGGAATTTACCTCATGTTTGTGGTAACGCGGCCGGCCTGTTCGTGGCGACGTCGCATTTTCTGACAGTTTCTTCTGGAACGTCTGGTTCTTTTGCTTTTTAGCTACTTGCCTTTTCCTCACAAGATTGCTTTTGTTTTGTGCAGCGCAAAATTCCGCCGGGGAGCTTATTATTCGAGTTGGTAACCCGTGCGCTACAGGGTCGCGTCACCAAGCATCGTAATGCTTTGCAACGAATGAATTGGAGATCGTGAGTTGAGCACCAGGATCATTCCCGTCATCATGGCCGGCGGCAAGGGCACGAGGCTCTGGCCCCTATCGCGCGCCAGCGCGCCGAAGCAGT
>NZ_LBHV01000016.1 GCF_001005825.1 Rhizobium sp. LC145 | reverse complement strand
TCCCATCAGGTGACGCTGCGGCAGCTTCGGGCGGCTATCTGACGGAACAGTCCGATACCCAGATCAGCGCCAATGACTATATCGGCAAGGCGGTCTACAACCCGAACAACGAAAGCATCGGTGACGTGAATGACCTGATCATCGAAGAAGATGGCGGCGTGGTCGCTGCCGTGGTCGGCGTCGGCGGCTTCCTTGGGATAGGCGAAAAAGATGTCGCCGTTCCGATGGACAAGATCACCATGTCACGCGACGCCGAGAACAATCAGGTACGCCTGACGACCAGCGAAACCGCGGAAGCCCTGCAGGCAGCGCCGGAATTCATGACGCTGGAAGACCAGCGCGCGGCCCAGGACGCGACCACTACGTCCTCGACCACCGGCGGCACCACGACCCCGGCACCGAAGAACTGATATTCGGAACGGAACAGGCTTTCCGGATGATCCGGTCACCAACAAGGGCGGCGCCACGGCGCCGCCCTTTCTCCTACAGAAGCGAACAGAAACGCAGGGCGTCGTAGATGGCCGCGTGAATGTTGCGGCTGGCGACAGCATCCCCGATACGGACCAGATCGAAGCCTGCGTCGGGCTGCTTGACGGGGAGCGGAGGCTTGCGCGTGATCAACGCCTGATAATCCACCGCACCCAGATTTCTCGAAAGCGGCTTTAGAGCAAGATAAAGATCGGCATTGGCCATCGTGCCGTGCTCGACCACCACCTGCGCCACCCGCCGTTCCGCCACGGCATCCCTCGAAAAATCCGATCCGAGCACGGCCACCAGCGCATTTCCCTCGCGCCGGACGGATTTGAGACGGGTGTTGATCGTCACCCGCACGTCTTTTTCAGCAAAGAGCTTCGCATAGGGCACATGGTTCATGCCGCCCATTTCCGGCGCGAAGAAGCGCTCAGGGGACACGAGTTCGAGTTCCGCCCCCGTTTCGGCGATCACTTCCGCAGCGCTCATGCCGGGATGGCCGCCATTGTCGTCGAAGAGCAGCACAGGGCCTGCGGGTTTCGCCGTTCCGGCCAGGATATCCCAGCTCGAGGTCACCAGGTCCTCGCCCGCCTCCAGTTCCGGCGCCTGCGCGATGCCGCCGGTCGCCACCACCACGAGGTCCGGCCCGAGCGAAAGCACGTCGTCAGCTTCGGCATAGACGCCGTAACGCAACTCCACGCCGAGCCGCTCCAGCTCGGCAAGCCGCCAGTCGACGATGCCGATCATCTCCTTACGGCGCGGATTGCGGACAAGCAGATTGATTTGCCCGCCGGCCTCTCCCGTCGCCTCCAGCACGATGACGCGATGGCCCCGCTCGGCCAGAACGCGCGCCGCTTCCAACCCGGCCGGGCCGGCACCGACCACCACCGCGCTGCGACAGTGCCCGGCCTTGCCGATCTCATGCGAGAGCTCCGTCTCGCGGCCGGTCGCGGCATTGTGGATGCAGAGAGCTTCTCCGCCCTCGTAGATGCGGTCGAGGCAGTAGGTCGCTCCGACGCAGGGACGGATGCGGGCTTCCTCGCCCGCCGCCACCTTTCGCGCGATATGCGGATCGGCCATATGGGCGCGCGTCATGCCCACCATGTCGAGCCTGCCGGTGGCGATCGCATGACGGGCGGTCGCAATATCGGCGATGCGTGCGGCATGGAATACCGGGAACTTCGTCGTTTCGCGAACCTCACCCGCGAAATCCAGATGCGGCGCCGAGCGCATGCCCTGGATGGGAATGACATCGGCGAGCGCCGCGTCATGATCGATATGGCCGCGGATGACGTTGAGGAAATCGATCCCGCCGGAGCCTGCCAGCCGCCGGGCGATTTCCACGCCCTCCTCGCGCGAGAAGCCCTTTTCCCAATCCTCGTCGGCCGCCATGCGGATACCGACGATGAAATCCGGGCCGACCGCCTTGCGCACCGCCTCGATCACCATCGTCGAGAAACGCATTCGGTTGTCGAGCGATCCGCCGAACTCGTCATCGCGGTGGTTGGTGGCGGGAGACCAGAACTGATCCATCAGATGGCCGTAAGCCTCGAACTCGATGCCATCCAGGCCCGCCGCCTGCATGCGGGCCGCCGCATCGGCATAGTCGGAGACGATCCGCTCGACATCCCAGTCTTCGATCTCCTTGGGAAAGGCGCGGTGGGCGGGTTCGCGGATCGGCGAAGGCGCCAGCACGGGCAGCCAGTCGCCCTTGTTCCAGCCGGTGCGCCGGCCGAGATGGGTGAGCTGGATCATCACGGCCGCGCCATGCTCATGACAGTCGTCGGCAAGCCGCTTCAGCCAAGGAACGATCTCGTCGCGATAGGCATGCAGGTTGCCGAAAGCGGGCGGGCTGTCGGCGGAGACCACGGCCGATCCAGCCGTCATGGTGAGCGCGATGCCGCCCTTGGCTTTCTCCACATGGTAGAGGCGATAGCGGTCGGTGGGCATGCCGTCTTCGGAATAGGCCGGCTCATGCGCGGTCGACATCAGCCGGTTTCTGAGAGTCAGGTGTTTCAGGCGGAAGGGCTGCAGCAGGGGATCGTTGGACAAGGACATCGCTTCGAACGCCGAAAGGTGGACATTCCAGCATCATCGCCAACTCGCCGCAAGATGGCGACGGTCACCAGCGCCGCTTAATGTCCAGCAAGCGGCGCTTTCCCCGAAAAAGGATAGCCGTCTTGCGTCAGACACGCTCGCCGAAGACCACGTCGCGGTAGTGATCGTGGAGATAGCGCAGCGTGGCGGCGCCCTCGGCCGGCTTACCGTAATAGTAGCCCTGCCCCATGCCGCAGCCGAGCGCCTTGAGCTTTTCCGCATCGCCCTTCTGTTCGATGCCCTCGGCCACCACTTCCAGATCAAGCCCCTCGCACATGGCGACGATCGCCTTGACGATATGCTCGGAAGCTCGGTCGGTGGTGATGCGAGAGACGAAGGCGCGGTCGATCTTGACCTTGTCGAAGGTGAAATCCCTGAGCCGCCCGAGGCTCGACTGGCCCGTTCCGAAATCGTCGAGGGCGATGCGCACGCCCGCCCTGCGCAGATCGGTGATGATCCGATGCGCGGTATCGGCAGACGTCATCACGGCCGTCTCGGTGATCTCCAGCTCCAATCGCGCGGGATCGAGGCCGACCCGGCCGAGCGTGGCGAGGATCGCTTCCGTCGTTCCCGTATCCATGAGTTGGGCGGAGGAGAGATTGAAGGACAGGAAGAGTTCACGCGGCCAGGACAGCGCGGCCTCGGCGGCCTTGCGCAGCAAGGTTTCGGAAAGCGCGTCGATGAAGCCGCGTTCCTCGGCAAGCGGCACGAAGACGCCGGGCGAGACGAAGCCGAGATCGGGATCAATCCAGCGGGCCAGCGCCTCGAATCCCACCACTCCGCCATCGCGAAGGCGCACGATCGGCTGGAAATGCGCCTCGACGGCATCGGCGATAACCGCCGTGCGGAGCGCCTGTTCGAGTTGCGTCGCACGCTTCATCTCCTGCGCGATCTCGCGGGAATAGACGGTGATCTGGCCCCGGCCGCGGCGCTTGGAGCGATAGAGCGCGGTTTCGGCGCTTTTCAGCAGTTCCTCGAAATCCGCGCCCGCGAAAGGATAGATGGAGAAGCCGAAGGAGGCGGAGAGCCGGACGTTGCGATCACCGAGATCGTAGGGAGCGGAGAGGACATCCTTCATCATCTGGCCTATGCGCTCGGCACCCGTGCGCTCGAAGACGAGCGGCAGGACGAAGGCGAATTCGTCGCCGTCGTGGCGGGTCACGGTGGCGCCGTCCGGCATGCAGGCCTTCAGGCGGTGGGCGACCTGGCAGAGGATCTCGTCGCCGGCCTCGGCCCCGAAGAGATCGTTGATCGGCTTGAACCCGTCGAGATTGGCGATGCAGATGGTGAAAGGCGCGGGGTCGTCGGCCCGTTCGGCCGCAAGCAGGCGCACCTTGTCGCGCAGGCGGTACCGGTTGCCGAGGCCCGTCAGCGGGTCGCTGTAGGCCATCGCCTGCAGCTCATTCTGACTGACCTGCGGCAATGGATTGCTCGCCGACTTCATACCCAATTCCGCCATGCTCCCTAATTCGGGCAAGGATGCGAGAGAAAGATTAAAAAATTCATAGCCCTGACGGATTCGCGCATTCGTAACCAGACCGCAAATCGCCGACAGTCGCCGCACCTACAAGTGGGTTTGAAGCTTTCGCATCTCGCCGTTCAGATGCGTCTGGAAAACCGCCTCCAGCGCCTCGGGGCTGATCGGCTTCAGGATCACGCCGTCCATGCCGGCAGCAAGGCAGGCCTCGCGATCCCGATCGAAAGCCTGGGGGAGAACGCCGATGATCGGCGTTGCCGGAAGACCGCCTTCAAGCGCGCGGATTTCCCGCGCCGCCTCGAAACCGTTACGCTTTGGCAGAGTAATGTCCATGAGCACGACGCGGGGCCTGTGCTCCTGCCAGAGGCGGACCGCGGCCTCGCCATCGGCGGCAAGGACGTAGCGATAGCCCAAGCCCTCGAGGATTTGCGAGAAGACGATCTGGTTGACCTCGTTGTCCTCTGCGACGAGGACGTCGATCCCCTCGTAGACCACCGGCATGGCGCAGACCTGCCAATCGATATCGTCCGCGGCGGTTTCATCCCGCAGCTTTCGCAGCACCGAGGCGGCCAGATCATCCGCCGCAGAGCGGCCGTCGAGCACCAGAACCGGTATGCCGTACTGATCCGCAAGCCCCAGGCAACGGACATCCATCTCGGCATCGGCAATGACGAGGTCTATGTCGATCGCCGCCTCATGCGCCATGCGAAGGAACAGGTCGAGCTCTTCGGGGCTCGTCACGGAAGAAGTATCTAGGCCAAGGCCCGCAAGCGTCTCGAGCGCCGCGGCTTCCGTGGTGCTGGCGGAGGTAACGACGAGAACGCGGCGACCGTCCGCCCCTTCGAGCACGATGTCTGCGGCGTTTCCATCCTGCCGTTCAACCCCGCCTATGCCGGAGGAGATCGGCCCCACTCCGTCCGGCCACGAGGTGACGCCTTGCGTCTGCGGATCGAGATTGTCGAGGGCGGTCACATCCTCCAGCACGCTGACGACATGGTAGCGGCCGGGTTTTCCGATGCGGAACTTGCGAACGACGATGACCGATTCCGTCCCGTCCGCATGGATGACGCCTTCAAGCATCGTGGAGGGATTGCCGGTTTCGAGAACCTGCCGGTTCACGCCGTCCAGGCGCTCGGCGAATGCGTCGGGATGGATTTCCTGGATCGTTCTGCCGAGAATGGCATCCGCCGGACGATCGAAGGAGCGGCAGATCGCCTTGTTGACGGCGACGTAGTGGAAAGTGTGGTCCTGCACGCAGAGGGGAAAGGGGAGATTATCGAGGATTTCCTCGGTAATCTGCACGCGGTCGAGATCGGCCCGCCACTGTTCCTCGCGCTTCTTATGTTCGGAAACGTCCCTGACGACGCAGATGCCGTAGCCGGAGGGAAGCCGGCGCCTGCTATAGCTCACCCAGCGATCGGTGCCCCGCTGCTCCACGGCCTCGGCACGCTCCTTCCAGAGGGTGGCGATCTGCTTGGCGATCCAATCCTCCCGGCTCATCATCCGGCGGGAGCCATGACCGTCGCTCGATAAGCGTCCTCCGCCATCATAAACTGCGCCGAGAAAATCGCGCAGCCGCGTGCCGGGAGCGAGGAATTTTCTGGAAACGGGCAGAAGTCCGAGAAGTTGCTGGCTGGCGAAAACGATCAGATCGTTCCTGTCGTAGACAAGCACGGCGCCCGAGATCGCCTCGGAGATCGCCTCCAGCATCGCAGTCTGAATGTTCGCGTCGCCGGACGCCAAATCATCCATCGGACGGACTCCCCGTATGCTATTTCGAACCCTATTCAGGACACGGCTGTTCACCTGCCGATCGATACCTCTCGGCATTTCATTCGCTACCTTCGGGGTCGTGTGGGACATGCTGGGGACCGGCCTGGTGGCAACCGGCTGACCGATCCGTTCGTGGCGGCGTCCAGCCGGCCGCCACATCGGTCATGAAAGGAGAGTGGAGGGTTCTCCCAAATTTCTTCGATATTTCAATCCCTGAACTAATTAGAGGCTTTATCTTAAGGCGGGATTAATGGGGAGCCACGAGAGGAATGAAGGAGCGGCCCTTCCCATCCTCCGCCGAATCCGGGAAAATGCGGCATGTCCGTAAAACAACTGCCAGAAACCCTCATCAACCAGATCGCCGCCGGAGAGGTCATCGAACGGCCGGCCAGCGCCGCCAAGGAGCTGGTCGAAAACGCCATCGATGCCGGCGCGACGCGGATCGAGATCGCCACCGCCGCAGGAGGCAAGAGCCTCATGCGCATTACCGACAACGGTTCCGGCATGGATGCCGCCGACCTCGACCTTGCCATCAGACGGCATTGCACCTCGAAGATTTCGGAAACTCTCGACGATATCAGGACCCTCGGCTTCCGTGGCGAGGCGCTGCCTTCGATCGGCTCGGTCGCCAAGCTCTCGATCACCAGCCGCCGGGCGGGAGATGCGGAAGGCGCGCAGGTTTCGGTCGTCGGCGGCAAGACGACCGGCGTGAGGCCCGCGCCGGCAAATCCCGGCACGGTGGTGGAGGTGCGCGACATTTTCTTCGCCACCCCGGCCCGGCTGAAATTCCTGAAAACGGAAAAGGCGGAGGCGGGCGCCATCACCGAAGTGGTGAAGCGTATGGCGATCGCCTTCCCGAAAGTCCGCTTCGTGCTTTCGGGCTCCGACCGTTCCACGCTGGAATTCCCCTCGACCGGAGACGACCATCTCGCCCGCATGGCGCAGGTTCTGGGCGCCGAGTTCAAGGACAATGCGGTCGAGATCGATGCGATGCGGGAAGACGTGGCGCTTACCGGATTTGCCGGCGTGCCGACCTTCAACCGGGGCAATTCGGCGCATCAATATGCCTTCGTCAACGGCCGTCCGGTGCAGGACAAGCTGATCCTTTCCGCCATTCGCGGAGCTTATGCGGAAAGCATTCCCTCCGGGCGCTATCCCATCGCGGTGCTGTCGCTCACCCTCGATCCGGCGCTGGTGGACGTCAACGTGCATCCGGCCAAGGCCGACGTGCGCTTCCGCGATCCGGGGCTCGTGCGCGGGCTGATTGTCGGGGCGATCCGCGAGGCCATGGCGCGGGAAGGAGACCGGGCCGCCACGACCGGCACGGCCGGCATGATGCGCGCCTTCCGCCCCGGTTTTTCGCCGCAGGCCCCCGCGCCGAGAGCGCCCTGGACGCCTGCCGCATCGCCCTACCGGCCCGATGGCTACCAGCCGCAGGATTGGGGACAGCCGGAATTTCACCCGGCCACGCGGTTCGAGGAACGGGCGCAGGCGAATTTCGATATCCTGACAATGCCCACCGCACGCGCCGATATTCCGCCCGAGCAAAGCGTCGCTCAGGCAGCCGCAGCGCCCGATGCAGCACGCTACCGGCTGGGTGCTCCACGGGCGCAGATCCACGAAAACTATATCGTCGCCCAGACCGAGGACGGGCTGGTGATCGTCGATCAGCATGCCGCTCACGAGCGACTGGTTTTCGAGGCGATGCGCAAGGCGCTCGACGCCAAGCGGCTGGCGAGCCAGGTGCTGCTGATCCCGGAAATCATCGATCTGCCGGAAGAGGATTGCGACCGGCTGATGGCGCATGCGGCCGAACTCGACCGCTTCGGGCTTTCGATCGAGCGCTTCGGCCCCGGCGCGGTCGCCGTGCGCGAAACGCCGGCCATGCTCGGCGAGGTGGATGCGGCTTCCCTCGTCCGCGACCTTGCCGACGAGATCGCGGAATGGAACACGGCGGGCGGGCTGAAAAGCAAGCTCGAACATGTCGCAGCCACCATGGCTTGCCATGGCTCGGTGCGTTCTGGCCGGC
This sequence comes from Rhizobium sp. LC145, assembly GCF_001005825.1. Lineage (GTDB taxonomy): Bacteria > Pseudomonadota > Alphaproteobacteria > Rhizobiales > Rhizobiaceae > Neorhizobium. The sequence goes on along the minus strand of NZ_LBHV01000016.1, from coordinate 58,787 downwards.
GGTTGAAGCCGGAGGAGATGAATGCGCTGTTGCGCGAAATGGAAGCGACGCCCGGCTCCGGCACCTGCAATCACGGCCGCCCGACCTATATCGAACTCAAGCTCGCCGATATCGAGCGCCTGTTCGGCAGAAGCTGAAAACCTCTTTCAATCGGAAGTATATCGGGGTAGACGATCCCCATGTTTTTCCGCAGGAGACGACAGATGAACCGTTTCGAGGGAAGCGGACACCGCGAAGCAAGAATCCGGTATCTCGACGGCGACTACCAGATTCTGACGGCCGGCTCCTATGTCGTATGCGCCATGACGGGCAATCATATTCCTCTGGACGAACTGCGCTACTGGAGCGTCGCCCGGCAGGAAGCCTATGTCGACGCGGCTGCCTCCTTCGAGGCCGAAAAGCGCGCCGGCGCCTTGCCGAACCAGAGCCGCAACTAAAGCTTTTCCCTCAACCGCCGTTCGCGGCAATTGGCGATCGCCGCATCGATGATCTTGCCGGGCGCCTGCGGATCGTCGAAGGTCATCTCGACTTCGACCACATGCGCTCTTTTCGCCAGCTCCTCCGCCGGCCCATGATGGCCGGCAAGCCGCACCGCATCCTTGGCCGTCGTCACCAGAAGAAGGTTTTCCTTCTCCGCATCGGCGATGAGGTCGCTGATCTCGTCCTCGCTGAAATAGTGGTGATCCGGAAAGGAACGGCGCGCCGCGATTTGGCCGCCGAGCGACTCCACCGTGCGATAGAATTTCTCGGGATCGGCAATACCCGCGAAGGCGAGAACCGGGCGCCCTTCGAGCGCATTGTCGCCTCGCGGCTTCAACGAAGCTACATAGATAGGCTTGCCGGCGCGGGAAGCCTGACGCACCAACGCATCCGCCGCATTTCCCGAGCCGACCTTCAGCAGGGCGGAAAGCTGGCGCATCTGCTCGGGGATCGGCGCGCGCACCGGCCCGCCCGGAACAAGATGCCCGTTGCCGACGCCGCGAACCGTATCGATGACCACCAGCGCGAAATCGAGCACGAGCCTGGCGCTCTGGAAACCATCGTCCATGATGATGAGATCGACGCCTTCGGCCACGAGCTTGTGCGCCCCTTCCACCCGCCGGCGGGAAATGACGGTCAACGCCTCGCGGGCCAGCAACAGGGCCTCGTCTCCCACCTCTTCGGCGCGATGATGCCCGGCCTCCACAATGGTCGTCCCGTCGAGCGAGCCGCCATAACCGCGGGTGAGGAAACCGGGCTTCAACCCCTTTTCCACCGCTGCGCGGGCAAGCGCGATCGCCGTCGGGGTCTTGCCGGCGCCGCCGACAGTGAAATTGCCGACACAGATGACGGGCACCATCACGCCGGCGCGGCTCGCCTTCGCCATGCGGCGACCGGCGATAACCCCATAGAGATAGGAGAAGGGAGAGAGCCCCCAGGCACGCCAATCGGCTTTGTTCCACCAGAATGGCGGCGCTTCCGAAACCATACAAACTCTCCGACAGCACCGGAATGAAGCGGTGCCAAGACGGCTTTTTGCCCGAAAGGCAAGTCCGCCGCAACCGGTCAGGCGAAGGGCCGTTCCGGCAACAGCGTTTCGAGAACGGTGATGTCCTCCAGGCAGAGGTCGGCCGCGGCCTCGAGCGTCTCGCGCGATCCGGTGCCGGTGAGCACCGCCACCCTCACGCCCGCGCCGGCCTTTTCGCCCATGTGCATGTCATGATTGTTGTCGCCGACCATGGCCACCTTTGACGGATCGAGCCCCGTCGCGGCGCAGAAACCGAGCAGCATGCCGGGCTCCGGCTTGACGCCGAACCCGCTATCATAGCCCGCGACGAAATCCACATGCTCGGCGAAGCCGAAGCGGCGGGCCGTCTCCAGGATCGAGCGCTCGTTATCGCTGGAGGCGACGCCGAGCTTCAGGCCGCGCGCCTTCAACCGGGCGAAAAAACCGGCAAGGTCGGTCACCGGCACGGAGAATTCCGCAGCCCGCAGAAAGAGCGCGTCGAGCTCGCGCGTCAGCTCCCCGACATCAAGCGGAGAGCCGGCGGCCACAAAACCGGCGGCGATCTCGGCGGCATTGCCCGCGGCAAGCAGGCTGTCGGCCCTGGTATGGCCCGAAACCGGGTCCATGCCGGCGAGGAAGAGAAGCTGCGGCTCGATTTCCGCGTTTCCGGCCGCGGCAATGCGGGCCGCCTCGCGGTTCACCGGTCCCCAGCTTTCGTCGTAGCGAAGCAAGGTGCCGTCCTTGTCGAAGAGGATGCCCGCAATCCCGGACAGGTCTACCGGCTTCATTGAGCGGCTGCACTTCTCGGCTGCAGGCGCGCCGTCACCGTCAGCGGGTTGATATAGGGCTCCAGCGCCTTGACGGTGGCGGAAAGGGCGCCGCGCATCTCCTCCATCGCCTCCTGCCCGGCATCGACCATCTTGCGACGGGCGAGATCGTTGGAGAGAAGATAGTGCACTGCCTTGGCCAGCATCTCGACATCGCGCACCATGCGGGCGCCGCCCTTGCGGATCAGATGCTGGTAAGCATCGCGGAAATTCTGGACATGGCTGCCGGAAAGCACGGCGCAGCCGAGCATGGCGGGCTCCAGCGGGTTCTGCCCGCCCTCCCCGGTCAACGATTTGCCGACGAAGGCGACCTCGGTCAGGCGCAGGTAGAGACCCATTTCACCGATCGTATCGCCGAGGAATACGTCGGTCTCTTCCGTAATCTTGTCGTTGCGGGACCGGCGGGCGACCCAGAGCCCCTGCGCCTGCAGCATGGTCTCGATCTCGTCGCAACGCTCCGGATGCCGGGGCACGATGATGGTGAGCTGGCCGTTCTTCGATTTCAGCGCCCGGTGGATCGTGGCGGCCGCCTTTTCCTCTCCCTCGAAGGTGGAGATCGCGGCCCAGGTCCTGCGGCTGCCGATTTCTCCCCGGTAGCGCTCCAGAAGCGCTTCGTCGCAGGGCGGCGGATCGGTATCGCTCTTCAGGTTTCCGGAAACGATCACCGGCCATGCGCCGAGATCGCGATAGTGCTCGGCATCGAGATCGGATTGGGCAACCACCAGTGCCATCTTCTCGAACAGCGTCTCGGCGATCTTTCCGTTATTGCGCCAACGCTCGAAGGATCGGTCAGACATGCGGGCATTGACGCGAATCTGGGGAATGTGACGCCGCGCCAACTCGTCCATCGTCATCGGCCAGATTTCCGATTCAGCCGTGATGCAGATATCCGGCTGCCAATAGCGCAGGAAGCGTGTGACCGGAAACTTCAGGTCGAGCGGCACATACTGGTGGATGACCTCGCCGGAAAGCCGGGAATTCACGAGTCCCGTCGAGGTAACCGTTCCGGTGGTCAGGAGGACGTGGATCTCGCGCCGACGCAGTTCGCGGATCAGCGGAATGACCGCCATCGTCTCGCCGACGCTTGCCGCATGCACCCAGGCGAGGGGCCCGCGCGGACGCGGCAGGCTGGCATAGCCAAGACGCTCCAGCTTGCGGGAGCGGTCTTCCTTGCCCTTGAGGGCGCGATAGGTGAGATAGGGTCCGGCAAACGGATAGGCAGCGATACCGGCAATCCGGTATCCGGCTAGAGCGACACGCGCCAAACCCCTGCTCACCGCGCCCGCCTCCAGTATTCGGCCGCCGCCGCCCAATGTGATAAACCCTCTGATTAAATAGTCCTAAACGAGTTTCTTCTCTTTTACAAATGCGTCAAAAAAGGGTCTCCGGCACCGGCTGGAGGTTTATCCACCGCTTAGACAAACTTGTTCGGAACAGATCTTTCGTCAGGCCGATTTCGTTTCCGGATCGAGCAGGCGATGCATGTGAACGATGAAGTAACGCATGTGCGCGTTGTCGACGGTCTGTTGCGCCTTGGCGCGCCATGCCACAAGGGCGCTGGCGTAATCCGGGTAGATCCCGACGATATCGAGACCGGACAGATCCTTGAACTGAACGCCTTCGAGGCTCTCCAGCTCGCCACCGAAAACCAGATGCAGAAGTTGCTTTTTCTCGCTCGTTTCCGTCATTTTCCGTTACCGTCCATTAACAGTCCCCCCGAGCCCTCCTCTGCGGCATTCCTCCGGAAAGGTCAACCAAAAGAACGCGTGAGCACGGCGCCGCAATGACGACTTCCGGAGCCGTTCACGGCACGAGATGCCGCATCAGGCGGTCGAGCGCATGTTCGGCGCCGGCGCAAAGCATGCCGTGGGTGACGCCCTCACGATTATAGACGAGCGGCCGGCCGTCGAGATCGACCAGGCGGCCGCCCGCTCTCTCCAGGATCAGGTCGGCTGCGACGAGGTCCCAGTCATGAGAGTTGCGGCGCACGATCGTACCGTCGATCCGGCCTTCCGCCACCATGGCCAGGCGATAGGCAAGCGAGGGCACGTGGCGGATACGGTGAATCTGCTGGCGAACGTCCCCTTCCAGCTTCTTCACCATCTCTTCGGCGGCGGCGATCGAAAGCGGTTCCCCGCTCCTCGGCTCGGAAACGGCGATGGGTTCGCCGTTCTTCAGCGCCGGCCCGTTCTTGAGGGCTGAAAACTCCTCCTCCAGCGCCGGAGCGACCAGGACGCCCGCCACCGGCCGGCCCTTGTGGACGACAGCCACGGAAACGCACCAGGTCTTCTCGCCGTTGATGAAGGCGCGGGTTCCGTCGATCGGGTCGATCACGAACAGCGTTTCGCAGGAAAGCCTGGCGGCATCGTCATCGGTCTCTTCCGAAAGCCAGCCGTAGTTCGGCCGAGCCTTCAGAAGCACGCTCTGGAGGCGGTCGTTGGCGGCGAAATCGGCGGCGCTGACCGGCGAGCGGCCTTCGTTCTTCCACCAGACTTCCGGAGACTGGCCGAAAAAACCGAACGCAATCTCGCCCGCCTGCCGGGCCGCATCGCAGATCAGCTCGAGATCGTCCTGCCAGTTCTCTTTCACAACGTCCATCAGCGGCCAGCCAGCGTCATGCCCTCGATCGCAAGCGTCGGAGAGGCGACGCCGAACTTCCGGTCGATATCATCGGCCGGCGTGATGCGCATGAACATGTCCTTGAGATTGGAGGCGATGGTGACCCCCGATACCGGATAGGCGAGCTCGCCGTTCTCGATCCAGAAACCGGTGGCGCCGCGGCTGTATTCGCCGGTGATCATGTTGACGCCCTGGCCGATCAGTTCGGTCACGTAGAAGCCCGTCCCGACCGAGCGGATCAGGTCTTCCGGGCCGATATCGCCGGGCTCCAGCGCCAGATTGGTGGAGGCAGGCGTAACGCTGCTGCCGCCGCGCACCCCGCGCCCGTTGGTGGGCAGCCCAAGTTCGCGGCCGGTCGAGGTGGAAAGGAACCAGTGCTTGAGGACGCCGTCCTCGATCATCGCCATGCGCTTGCCCGAAACGCCTTCACCATCGAAAGGCCGGGAGGACGCGCCGCGCACGACCAGCGGGTCATCGGTGATATTGAGCCCCGCCTTCAATATCTGCTGGCCCATCCTGTCGCGCAGGAAGCTCGTCTTGCGGGCGACGGCGGCGCCATTGATAGCCCCGGCGATATGGCCGACCAACCCACGGGCGACGCGAGGATCGAAGACGACGGTGACATTGCTACCGGTGTTCACCTGGCGCGGGTTGAGCCGCTTGACGGCGCGATCGCCGGCGCGGCGGCCGATCTCCTTCGGATCGTCCAACTCCGCCGCATAAAGGCGGCTATCGAAATCGTAATCCCGCTCCATCTTCGTGCCCTCGCCGGCAATGACGCTGACGGAACGGCTGAAACGGGTCGCCATGTAGCTGCCGGAAAAACCGTGCGAGGTGACGAGGACCATGCCACCCATGCCGGCGGAAGCGCCGGCGCCGGAAGAATTCGTCACCCCCGGCACGTCGCGCGCCGCCTGTTCGGCCTCGAGCGCGGCCTGCCGCAGGGCATCGGTCGGAACCTCCGTGCCGTCGAAAAGGTCGAGATCGGGATAGGTGCGGGCCAGGTCCTTCTCGTCCGCCAGGCAGGCGAATGGGTCTTCCGGCGAAACTCTGGCCATGGCCACCGCGCGCTCGGCCAGCGTCTTCATGTCGAAACCGGGATTGGCGGAAACGCTCGCAACCTTCCCGCCGACGAAGACCCTCAGCGCGAAGTCGTCGCTCTCGGATGCTTCCGTGCCCTCCACCTTGCCGAGCCGCACGGAGACCGAGCGCGAGCGCGAGCGCACCACGACCGCATCCGCCTGATCGGCGCCGGCGGCCCTGGCAAGATCTATGAGTTCACCGGCGCGGGAAAGCAGGGAGGCGGAATCGATTTCGGAGGTCATGATTGTGCCTTTCATTCACGCTCCATTTATTGTGCACTACAAGAAGCATCAAGGGCGGCGTTCCGATTCTCTCGGAGCCGCACGCCATCCCACGATCTCGAAAGTAACCCCGCATGACCGCGCCCGGCTCTCTGTTTTCGCAAATGCTCCTCCTGCTTGCGGGAGCGGTTGTGGCCGCGCCGATTTTCCGAAAGCTGGGGCTCGGCACCGTGCTTGGCTATCTCGCCACCGGCGTCATCATCGGGCCGATCATGCAGCAGATCACGGAAGCCGAGGAAGTGCTGCATTTCGCCGAGTTCGGCGTCGTCTTCCTGCTCTTCATCATCGGGCTGGAACTGAAGCCCTCGCGGCTCTGGCAGATGCGCGGCGACGTCTTCGGGCTCGGACCGGCGCAGGTCGTGATCACCGGGGTTGCGCTCAGCGCTCTCGGCTATTTCTTAAACCTTGCGGATTGGCGCGGCAGCCTCATCATCGGCTTCGGCCTGGCGCTTTCCTCCACAGCGTTTGCGCTGCAGATCCTCAACGACGATGGGGAGATGAACAGCCGCTACGGGCAGCGCGCCTTTTCCGTGCTGCTTTTCCAGGACCTCGCCATCGTGCCGCTGCTGGCGCTGATCACCATCCTCACCCCCGGTTCGGAGGGAGCGGCTGCCTCGCCGCTCAAGGATTTCACGATCGCCGTGGCGGCCGTCGGCGCCATGGTCTTCGCCGGCCGCTACATACTGACGCCGATGTTCCAGATCATCGCCCGCACCGGCGCGCGCGAGGTCATGATCGCCGCGGCCCTGCTCGTGGTGCTCGGATCGGCCGCGGCCATGCAGGCGGTCGGGCTTTCCATGGCGATGGGCGCGTTCCTTTCCGGCGTGATGCTGGCCGAATCCTCCTACCGGCACGAGCTGGAGGCGGATATCGAGCCGTTCCGCGGCCTTTTGCTGGCGCTCTTCTTCATGGCGGTCGGCCTTTCGCTGGAACTTGAGGTCATTCTCGACAACCTCTTCTTCATTCTGCCGGCCGTCCCGGCATTCATGATCGTCAAGGCGGCCGTCGTCTATGCGCTCAGCCGACTGTGGGGCTCGCCGCACAACGATGCCATCCGCATCGCCTTCCTGCTGCCGCAGGGCGGCGAATTCGGCTTCGTGCTGTTCACCACGGCGACCGCCGCCGGCCTGTTCTCCTCCGCAACCGCCTCCCTGCTGATCGCCAGCGTCACGCTTTCCATGGCGCTGACGCCGCTCGGGGCTGCACTTTCCCGACGCCTTCTCTCTGGCGAGAACCGCGAGGAGCTGGAAGAGGATTTCGACGGCGCAGGCGCCGACGTGCTGATGATCGGCTTCTCGCGTTTCGGCCAGATCGCCGCGCAGATTCTGCTTGCCGGCGGCAGCGAGGTGACCGTCATCGACGATTCGGCCGACCGCATCCGTCAGGCGGCGAGTTTCGGCTTCCGCATCTATTTCGGTGACGGGACGCGACGGGATGTCCTGATCGCCTCCGGCATCGAACGGGCGAAGATCGTGGCGGTCTGCACCCAAAAACGGGAGACCACCGACCAAATCGTCGATCTCATCCGCTCGGAATTCCCCGATGTCCGGCTCTTCATCCGCTCCTACGACCGCATTCACTCGCTTTCGCTACGCGACCGCAATGTCGAATACGAACTGCGCGAGACGCTGGAATCGGGTCTCCTTTTCGGCCGCCGCACGCTGGAAGGGCTCGGCATGAGCGAGAACGAAGCCTATGAAATCGGTGAGGATATTCGCCGGCGCGACGAGGAGCGGCTGCAGATCCAGGCGGTCCAGGGGCTCGGCGCCGGGCAGGAAATGCTGCTGAACAGGCCCGTACGCCCCGAGCCGCTCATCAAGCCGAAGCGCACGGTCGCCCTCGACGAACCCGAAGCCGAGCCGGAGCCGGCGGCGAGCGTCTAACCCACGCCTTCCTGCGCCGGGCCGCTGCGCTCGACCATCGCGACGATCGTTCCGGAAAGCTCCTCCTTCGCCTGCTCGGCGGTGATTTCTCCGGTTGCCGCAGCATTGGAGAGAGCATCGGCCGCGCCGAGCATCGCCCACAGCCCTGCGGAGGAAACGAGCCCGTTCCTGGCGAACGGCGCAAGCTGGGCGCGGCACTTTTCCATGAAAACCAATTGGTATTCGCGCTTGATCCTTTCGAGCTCCGGAGAGCTCGCCAGGGCCGCAACGATGCCCGGTATCTCGCGCCCCTGTTCAAGCACGCATTCCACATAGGACGAAGCGATCACCCCCGCGCGGTCGGCAAGCGTCGGCTTGCTCGCTCGAAGCGCCTCGTCGATGATCGCCGTCTGACGCCGGTCGAACTCCTTGTAGAGCTCCACCAGAAGCCGGGGCCGCGTATCGAAGTGATCGTAGACGACCGGCTTTGCGACCCCCGCCTGTTCCGCCAGTCGTCCCAGCGTCAACGCCTCCGTCCCCTCCTCCCGGATGATCCGCCAGGCGGTTTCGATCAATTGGCGGCGTCTGGCCTCGCGCGACAGGCGCTGGCGCGGATGGGTGGCGGGTTTCATTTCCATGCTTGACATCGGCTATATACCAAAAGTAACTTACTAAAAGTATATAACGTTATCCCGTTAACCGCAACCACTTACCGGAGCCTTGAAATGCACGCTCTCGTCGTCGTCGCCCATCCCGACCCCAAATCGCTCACCCACAACGTCGCCACCCACATCGCCAATGGTGTTCTCGCCTCCGACCCTGCGCATACGGTGGAGATCGCCGATCTTGCCGGCGAAGGCTTCGATCCGAGATTCACCGCCAACGATCATGCCGTACACTTAAGACAGGCACAGCAGGCGACCGATGTTCTCGCCGAACAGGCGAGGATCGATCGCGCCGATGCGCTGGTACTCGTCTATCCCGTATACTGGTGGTCCATGCCGGGACTGCTGAAGGGATGGATCGACCGCGTGTTCTCCAATGGCTGGGCCTATGACGAAGGTCCGGACCTGCCGACGGTGAGGAAGCTCAGCCATCTTCCCGTTCATCTCGTGGCGATCGGCGGCGCCGACATGCGGACCTATGCCCGCCATGGCTATTTCGGGGCGATGAGAACACAGATCGATCACGGCATATTCGGCTATTGCGGTGCGCCCGTCCTCACCTCCGAACTGCTCGTCGGCGAGCCTGACTTCAATCTGGAAACCGCCCGCGCCATAGGCGGCAAGCTCTTCAGCACATCCCGGCAGTCCGCAGCCGCATGATGCGGACCTGGGCTACCCGTCCGCCATCGTGTGAAGCGCGTCGACGGCGCGCTTCAGCTCGTCCTTCACATCTTCCGATTCATCGAGAATTTCCCGCGCCCTGAAGAAATCGAGGACGCGGAAGCGGTTCACGGCGGGGCGAAGGAATATCTGCGGCGGGCGCAGCTTCAGCTTCAGCGCGATGCTTGCCTGCATGGTGAGCTGGCTTGCGCCGAAGAGGCTGTCTATGCGGTTCGGAGGATGCGTGCCGTCGCCTTCCGGCGCGCCGACGACATCGACGGCGATCACCACATCGGCGAGTTCCATCAGGTGCTCGTAGGGAACCGGATTGAAGACGCCGCCATCGATCATGATGCGGCCATTGACCCTGACCGGCATGAACAGCCCCGGAATGGCCGCCGAGGCCGAGATCGCCGTGCGCAGATCGCCCTGCTCCAGCACCACTTCCGCCTGCCCGTAATAATCGGTGGCAGATATCTTCATCGGGATCACGAGATCGCGGAAATCCCTCGGCACTTGCGGCGGCAGAAAGGCATCCAGGATGAGTTCGAGGTTGAACTGGCCGAAGCGGAAGCCGCCGAGTTTGTCGCGCATGGAGGCCGGACCGAGGCTCCAGAGCCGGTTGAGGAGCATGCCGCGCTCCCCCACCGTCTGCAGCGTGTAATCGCGGATATCCCGTCCGGTCATGCCGGCCGCCATGCCCGCGCCCATGATCGCACCGATGGAAGAGCCGGAAATCGCGACCGGGCGGATGCCGAGTTCGTCCAGCGCCTCGATGACCTGGATATGCGAGATGCCTCGCGCTCCGCCGCCGCCGAGTGCCACGGCGAAGGTCAGTCCGCCATGGCGCGTATCTTTTTCGAGATCGGGAAGAGCAAGCCTTGTCGTCATCCCGAAGCTCCGTCAGCCCGGCTGGTAGCGGTAGAATTCGACGCGGGTATCGCCGAAGATGCGGCTTTCCAGCGGCTTGAACACCGGATCGACCGAAAGCTCCGCATCGGCGCGCTCCTCCAGGATTACAAGCGCGCCCGGCACCAGCCAGCCGCCCGCATGGGCCGCAAGCAGAGCGCCTTCACCCAATCCCTGACCATAGGGCGGATCGGCGAAGAGGAAATGGAAGGGCTCCATCGTGCCGATCGGCCCGAGCTTGGTTGCATCCCGCCTCAGGATGCGGGTGCGGCCATGCAGGCCGAAGCTGTCGATGTTCTCCCACAGAAGTCCCCTGCCCTCGACGCCGTTTTCGACGAAGAGCGCAAGCCGACAGCCGCGCGACAGCGCTTCCAGGCCGACCGCGCCGGTGCCCGCGAAGAGGTCGAGCGCCCGCGTGCCTTCCAGCGCCTCCGGATAGACATGGCTGATGATATTAAAAAGGCTTTCGCGCGTCCGGTCGATGGTTGGCCGGATGGCGTTGGATTTGGGAGTAGCCAGAGCCCGGCCACGAAACTCACCGCCGACGATCCGCACTTTCCGCTACCCCCTCGGTCCCTTGGGTTTGCCGCCTGTTCTGCCACCGGGGCGCGCTCCACCGGAAGGCCTGCCGCCCGGCTTTCCGCCGAAGGATTTGCCCCCGCCGGGCTTGCCCCCGAACGACTTACCCCCGCTCGGCTTGCCACGTCCGCCCGAAGGCTTGTCTCCGGAGCTCTTGCCGCCGGCGGGCTTGCCGCGCGGCTTGTCCCCAAAAGGTCTATCCCCGAAAGGCTTGTCTCCACGCGGCTTATCACCGAACGGCTTTTCGCCGCGCGGGCGCTCGGAGCGACCCTCGCTTCGGAAGGATTTCTCACCGCGCGTGCGGTCACCCTCTTCACGAGGCTTGCGATCAAAACGGGGCTTGTCGCCGAAGGAGCGCTCGCCACGCGGCGGGCGGTCACCGCGATCCGGGCGGTCACCGAAGGAACGCTTGCGGTCGAAATCGCGGCCTTCCTCCTCGCGCGGACGGCGCACCGGTGCTTCCGCGCGAATCCAATCGCTGTCGTCCTCGGCGCGGTTGACCACCACGCGACGTTCGCTTTGGGGCTTCGGCTTGTCAAACAGCCGTTCTGCCTCGGCGCGGGCGGAGGTTTTCTGAGCCTTGCCGTCGGCAGTCGGGCGCGCGCCCGGCGCCATCCACACATTGGTGGTGCGGCTCGTTCCCATCGGCGGGCGCTTCTTCGGGCGGTCGTCGCCGAAGTCGCGGTCATTACCCCTGGCGCCGCCCTTGCCGCGCGGCTTGTCGGCGAATTTGCGATCCCCGCGCTTGGTATCCAGGCGGCCCAAAGCCTTTTCGCGCCGATCTGCCGATCCCTCACCGCGGGGGCGCTCACCACGCGGGCGCTCGGAGCGTTCCGGCCTTTCGGCCCTCTCCGGCCGGGTCTCGCGGGCCGGCTTTTCGTCCTCCGGACCCTTCTGATTGTAGATCGGCGCCTCGAAATTAGCCTTGGCCTCTTCGATCAGGCGGGGACCGAGCTGTTCGCGCAGCGTGCGTCCGCGCACCTCCAGGACCTCGCCTTCCGGCAAGTCACCGAGCTGGAAGGGGCCGTAGGAGATGCGGATCAGGCGGTTCACTTCCAGCCCGAGCGCGCCCAGGACGTTCTTGATCTCGCGGTTCTTGCCTTCGCGAAGCCCCATGGTCATCCAGACATTGCGGCCCTGCTGGCGGTCGAGCGTCGCCTCGATCGATCCGTAGAGAACGCCTTCGACGGCGATGCCTTCCTTCAGCTTGTCCAGCGCCTCCTGGTCGACCTCACCATGGGCGCGGACGCGATAGCGCCGCAGCCAGCCGGTGGTCGGCAATTCGAGCACCCGCGACAGCCCGCCGTCATTGGTGAGCAGGAGCAGGCCTTCGGTGTTGATGTCGAGCCGGCCGATCGACAGTACGCGCGGCAGGTCTTCCGGCAGATTGTCGAAGACCGTGGGACGGCCTTCCGGATCGGAATTGGTGGTCACGAGGCCGGCCGGCTTGTGATAGAGCCAGAGCCGCGTGCGCTCGATGCCCCGGATCGGCTGATCGTCCACCTCGATCTTGTCTTCGAGCGTGACATTGACGACCGGCGTCTCGAGCAGCTTGCCGTTGAGCTTCACGCGGCCTTCCATGATCATCCGCTCGACATCGCGGCGGGAAGCGATGCCGGCCCGGGCGAGAATCTTGGAAATCCGCTCGGGCTTCCCTTCCTCCACGGCAGCGGATGCGACGACCGCCGGCCTGCGGGCGGGCTTTTCGGGCGCGGTCTTCTCGGGCGCGGTCTTGGCGGCCTTGAAATCGGGCCGCTTCTTTCCGGCGGCACCGGGTTTCGCTCCCGAGCGGGGTTTGCTTTCGCGATCGAAGGGCTTGCCTGCGCCGCGCTTCGGCTTGTCTTTGAACGTCATTTGTTGTTTGCCTGAAGCGAGATGTCGGACGGAATCATTTCCGGACATTCATGTTCGTGTTGATTTAACGGGCGGGGCCTGCTTCATCCATCGGGCTGGAACCCACTGGATGCATGCCTGCGACCGGCTCGAATTGGATTGCTTCCTACCAGTTCGCGTCATCCGGGTTAAGAGGAAATTGCCGAATGGGCAAAACGAACGGGTTCATGGACGAGGCTCTGGCCGAGGCGCGGCTTGCCGCGGAGCGCGGCGAGGTGCCGGTCGGCGCGGTCATCGTGCTCGACGGCAAGGTCGTCGCCCGCGCCGGAAACCGCACCCGCGCCGAAAACGACATTACCGCCCATGCGGAAATGGTGGCGATCCGGCATGCCTGCGAAACACTCGGGCAGGAGCGGCTTGCCGGCGCCGACCTCTACGTGACATTGGAGCCCTGCACCATGTGCGCGGCGGCAATCTCGTTCGCCCGCATCCGCCGTCTCTATTACGGCGCCGAAGACCCGAAGGGCGGCGCGGTCGACAACGGGGTGCGGTTCTATGCCCAACCCACCTGCCACCACGTGCCGGAGGTCTATTCAGGTCTGGGCGAAACGGAAGCAGCCGGCCTCCTGACCGGCTTCTTCAAGGCGAAACGCTGAAAAGCCGCGCGGATTACTGGAAAGGCTTCCACCAGCTCGAGGTCTTGGCCGTTTCCTCGGCCTCCTTCTTGCGGCGGCGCTCCTTCTGCAGCTCAGGCTCGCCCACGTCCTGAAGGTTGGCCGCATCGGCGGCACGGTATTCCGTCGGCGGATCGCTGAGGCTGCGGCGCGGGGCGCTGAGGTTCACCGTCTCGGCATTCTGCCTCGCCTGCCGGAAGGCTTCCCACTTTTGCGATTCCGTCATCTGCCCGGCCTGCCCCCTGCCGGCGAGCAGCGGCGAGCGGTAACGGGGATTGTTCTCGTTCTCGGTCGCTTCCTGGCGCAGGCGCTCGCGCGTCTCCTCCGGCGATTCGACCCAGTTGGGATTGTTCTCGCGGCCGGCGAGCGACTGCTGCGGCGACGGCAAGGTCTGGTTCTGCTGTTCCTTGGTGGCGACCACCAGCGAGGGGCGCGGATTGTACTTCACGCTGCGGCGCTTGTCGTCGTTACCGCCCACGGAGACCGCCGAACCCAGGTCGTCGGCCAATTGCTCCATGGCCGTCTTGTCCGTTCCATAGGTGGGGCTGCCCATGCAACCCGAAAGGGTCAACGTCGCGGCAAGAATGCCAGCCACGCCCATGCCGGCACGAAACGCATGTGTCGTCTTCATGAAAACCCTTCCACCAACAGGCACCCGTCCATGACGCCTGCGAGATTACTCCAATAGCCCGACTGCCGGAAAAATCCGGCCAATTTCGGGCAGATTTACCGGATCACGCGCCGAAGCGCAATGATCCGGCACTTTGCAATCGATCAGAGACGCCCGAGAGCGGCGAGCTCCCGCAGCGCCGCCGCATCGCGCGCGGAAACATCCGGATATTCGGGGTCGACGCCGACATCCTTCGTCACCCGCCAGGAGCGGGCGCATTTCACGCCCTCCGCCAGCTTCGGCTCGACGGCCACGCCCGGCACCTCGCGCAAACGGAAGGCATCGGCCGGGCCTTCGCCAGCCAATACGGAAATGCCGGAGGTGATGCAGATCTCCGCGAAGTCCTGCCCCTTCAGCGCTGCCAGCAGTTCCGGATCGGCGATATGCACGACGGGCGCGGCCTCCAGCGAGGAGCCGATCCGCTTGTCCTTGCGCTCGATTTCCAGTGCACCGGTGACGACCGAGCGGACGCGGCGGACATTTGCCCATTTCTCGGCAATTGCCTCGTTCTGCCATTCCGCCGGCACGGCCGGGAACTGTTCCAGGTGCACCGAAACCGCGGAAGGATTGCGCGAGAGCCAGGCTTCCTCGGTGGTGAACGGCAGCATGGGCGCAAGCCAGATCACCGTGCAATCGAAGATCTTACGGATCACGGCGAGCGCCGCCCGACGGCGGAGCGAAGACGGCGCATCGCAATAGAGCGCATCCTTGCGGATATCGAAATAGAAGGCCGAGAGCTCGACGTTCGAGAAATCGATGAGCGACCGGGCGATGCGCTTGAAGTCGAACGTGTCGTAGCCTTCGCGAACCAGCTTATCCAGCTCGGATAGCCGGTGCAGCATCAGCTTTTCCAGCTCGGGCAGATCGTCATAGGCGATCTCCTCGCCCTCATCATGGGCGAGCGTTCCGAGCATCCAGCGGATGGTGTTGCGGAGCTTGCGGTAGGCATCGACATTGGTCTGGATGATCGCCTTGCCGAGGCGCTGGTCCTCCCAATAGTCGGTGGTCATGACCCAGAGCCGCAGGATATCGGCGCCGGCATCCTTCATCACGTCTTGGGGCGCCACGACATTGCCCTTGGACTTCGACATCTTCTCGCCCTTCTCATCCATGGTGAAGCCATGGGTGACGACCGTGTCATAGGGCGCGCGGCCGCGGGTGGCGGCGGATTCGAGCAGCGAGGAATGGAACCAGCCGCGGTGCTGGTCCGAGCCCTCCAGATAGACGTCCGCCGGCCATTTCAGATCGGGGCGATCCTCCAGCGTGAAGGTGTGCGTGGAGCCCGAGTCGAACCAGACATCGAGGATGTCCATGACTTGTGTCCATCTGACCGGATCATGCTCGTTGCCCAGGAAGCGCTCCTTGGCGCCGGCCGCGAACCAGGCATCCGCGCCTTCCTTCTCGAAGGCTTCGAGGATGCGCTTGTTGACGGCATCGTCAGCCAAAACCTCGCCGTGCTCGTCCACGAAGACGCAGATCGGCACGCCCCAGGCGCGCTGGCGCGAAAGCACCCAATCCGGTCGGCTCTCGATCATGGCGCGCAGGCGGTTCTGGCCGGCGGCGGGCACAAAACGCGTGTCATCGATCGCTTTGAGGGCGCGGGTGCGCAGCGTCGTTCCGTCGGCAAGGTCCTTGTCCATATAGACGAACCATTGCGGCGTGTTGCGGAAGATGATCGGCTTCTTCGATCGCCAGGAATGCGGATATTGATGCTTCAGACGGCCGCGGGCGAAGAGCGCGTCATGCTCGATCAGCGCCTTGATGACGAGATCGTTGGCATTGCCCTTCTTGCCGTTGTCGTCCATCACCCGGCCGCCCTCGAGGCCGGGAGCATCGGCGGTGTAGAAGCCGCCGTCATCGACCGGGAACGGGATCTTCGTCTCGATGCCCTTGGCTTCCAGCTCGCGGATGTGATCCATCCAGGTCTCGAAGTCCTCGCGGCCATGGCTCGGCGCGGTGTGCACGAAGCCGGTGCCGGCATCGTCGGTCACATGCTCGCCGGCAAGCAGCGGCACGGCAAATTCATAACCGCCGCCGAGGCCTTTCAGCGGATGGGCGCAGGTGATGGCCGCCATCTCGTCAGCCGAAACGTCGCGCAGGCGCTTGTACTGGAGCTTGGCCTTGGCAAAGCTTTCCTCCGCCAGGTTATCCGCGAAGATCAGCTTCTCGCCCGGACGGGGACCGAAGTCGTTTTCAGCCGCCGTGATTTCGTAAAGGCCGTAGGCGACCTTCGGCGAATAGGCGATCGCACGGTTGCCGGGGATGGTCCAGGGCGTGGTCGTCCAGATGACGACATGGGCGCCAGCAAGTGCCTGCGGCCCGACTGCCACCGGGAACTTCACCCAGATCGTGTCGCTTTCGTAGTCGTGATACTCGACTTCGGCTTCCGCCAGCGCGGTACGCTCGACGACCGACCACATGATCGGCTTCGAGCCGCGATAGAGCTGACCGCTATTGGCGATCTTCAACAGCTCGCCGGCGATGCGCGCTTCCGCATGGAAGTTCATCGTCAGATAGGGGTTCTCGAAATCGCCGACGATGCCGAGGCGCTTGAACTCCTCGGTCTGGACCTTGATCCACTTTTCCGCATAGGCGCGGCATTCGCGACGGAACTCGATCATCGCCGCAGGTTCGGTCAGATCCGGCTTCGCCTTACCCTTGGCGCGGTAGTTTTCCTCCTCGATCTTCCATTCGATCGGAAGGCCGTGGCAATCCCAGCCGGGCACGTAATTGGAGTCATAGCCGCGCATCTGGAACGAGCGTGTGATGACGTCCTTCAGGATCTTGTTCAGCGCGTGGCCGATATGGATGTTGCCGTTGGCATAGGGCGGGCCGTCGTGAAGCACGAACTTCTCGCGTCCGGCGGCGGACGTGCGCAGCTTTTTGTAGAGGTCCATCTGCTGCCAGCGGGCGACCAGTTCCGGCTCCTTCTGCGGCAGGCCGGCGCGCATCGGAAATTCGGTCTCGGGCAGATAGAGGGTCTTCGAATAGTCGAGTTTTTCGGCTGTCTCGGTCATGAGGGCAATCTTCTCTGGCGCCGCGACGGGCGCTTACCTGATGGAAGTTCGGTGGCGGAAGGCGTTTCACAAACGCCGAGAACCCGGACCTTCCCGCCGCTCGCTCTCAAGCCGCTGAGAAGGCCGGGCCGATAATTCGTATGATCTGGGCCAGCCGGAATATTCTCATGAGGCGCGTCTTTAAGGGTTTTTGCGCCGGAAAGGAAGGGAAAACATCAGAGCGCGGTCGCAATTGGCGTATATACGAGTTATATATCTTTTCATCACATGGAGACGAAGCGATGGGCAAGGAAGCTGTTTTCACCATGAAATTGGAGAAGGAACTCCGGGATGAATTCATGGCAGCCGCGGAAGCCTCTCACAGGCCAGCCTCACAAATCGTACGCGAGATGATGCGCGACTTCATCAAGCAGCAGCAATCGGAAGCGGATTACGCGGCATTTCTGCAAAAGAAGGTCGATTTGGCGCGAGCGCAGATTACCGCTGGCCAAACCCTATCGAATGATGAGGTCGAACAGGAATTCGCCGCTCGACGCGCTGCCGCGCGGGGCAACTAATCGCCATGATCATCCGCTGGACTTTGGCTGCGAGACAAGACCGCGTGGAAATATTCGACTATATCGCAGTCCAAAATCCAAGCGCCGCCTTGCGGATGGACGATATGCTTGCTGCCGCGGTTTCGCGCCTCAAGAACTTTCCTCAGCATGGGAAAATCGGTGCAATTGCCGGAACCCGTGAGCTTGTGCCTCATGAAAGCTACCGGATCGTATACGAAGTCGATGACAAAACGATCTGGATTCTGGCGATCGTCCACACGTCCCGACAAT
Source organism: Rhizobium sp. LC145 (assembly GCF_001005825.1). GTDB lineage: Bacteria > Pseudomonadota > Alphaproteobacteria > Rhizobiales > Rhizobiaceae > Neorhizobium. Next base: position 40,795 of record NZ_LBHV01000016.1, on the reverse strand, counting down.
GGCCGCCGGCTGGCGAATAATTCCCCTAAAACGCGATCTTCGCGTCCAAGTCGCCGAGCGGGCGCACGCCGGAAAGCAGCGCCCTCGCCTCCTCCTCATCGCGCCTGATCTGCTCCACGAGGGGGTCGAGACCGTCGAACTTCAGCTCGTCGCGCAGATGGCCGAAGAAGGAGACGGAACAGACCTCTCCATAGAGATCACCCGAGAAATCGAAGAGAAAGGTTTCCAGCAAGGGCGCGCCGTTTTCCGTTACCGTCGGACGGCGGCCATAGCTCGCCACGCCGTCATGGAGCGTGCCGTCGGGCCTGCGGAAACGCACCGCGTAGATGCCGGCCTTCAGCTCCGTTTCGGGCGGAAGCCGCATGTTGGCGGTCGGAAAACCGAGCTGGCGTCCGAGCTTCTCGCCGCCGATCACCTCCGCCTCCACCGTATAGCGATAACCGAGCAGGCCGGCGGCGCCGGCAACGTCGCCTTCGCAAAGCAGAGCCCGGATGCGGCTGGACGAGATCACTTCGGCATTCTCGTCACGGAAAGCATCCACCAGCGTCACGGCAAACCCGCGCCGCTTGCCGGCCGCCATCAGGAAAGCCGGTCCGCCTTCCCTGTCCTTGCCGAAATGAAAGTCAAAGCCGGTCACCACGCCGCTTGCGCCAAGCCAATCGACCAGGATCGTCTCGACGAACTCCTCCGCGGAACGGGTCGAAAAATCGCGATCGAAGGGATATTCGATCACCGACCGGAAGCCCATAGCCTCCAGAAGCCGCGCCTTCATCGGCGCCGGGGTCAGCCGGAAGACCGGTGCATCGGGCCGGAAGACGGTGCGCGGATGCGGCTCGAAGGTCAGCACCAAAGCAGGGACACCGCGCTCCTCGGCAAGCGCAAGCGCCCGTTCGAGTACGCTGCGGTGGCCGCGATGCACGCCGTCGAAATTGCCGATCGCCACCACTCCGCCCTTCAGGGCTTCGGGCAGCGGCTCCTTCTTTTCGTTGCGGTGGAATACGGTCATCGGGAGAATTCCGTCCTCAGGCGAGCCGCGGCATCCACCATTTCGGCGTCGCGCCTTCGCGCTTCAGCCAGGCATTCAGGATCGCCTCGTCCGGCTCTCCCTTCACCGTATATTCTGCCGCATGGATACCGCCGCTGATATAGAGGAGGTCCAGGCCGGCGGCGAGCGCGCCACGTACATCGGTCGGCATGCCGTCGCCGATCGCAAGCACCTTGTCGAGAGAGAATTCGCCGCGCACCTCGCGGGCGGCGGCAAAGCTCGCCTCATAGATCGGCCGGTGCGGCTTGCCGGCAATACGGCTCCTGCCGCCGAGCTGTTCGTAATAGGCCGCCATGGCGCCGGCGCAGGGGATGATGCGATGGCCGCGCTCCACCACCAGATCGGGGTTGGCGCAGATCATCGTCACGTCACGCGCCAGGAAGTCCCGCAGCATGTCGGTATAGTCTTCCGGGGTCTCCGTCTCGTCATCGAAGAAGCCGCTGCAGACGAGCGAATTGGCCTCCTTCGGATCGGATACCCGCTCGACCCCGAGATCCTCTATGAGGGCGGTGTCGCGCTCCGGCCCGAGCAGGAAGACCTTTTTCGGCCCCTCGGCGATCAGGCGGCGCGTCACGTCGCCGGATGTGACGACGCGGTCATAGGCGGTATCGGGAACCCCGATATGGTGAAGCTGGGCGGCGACCTGATGAGCAAGCCGCGGTGAATTGGTGATGAGAACGACGGTCGCGCCGCCCGACCTCGCCTCTTCGAGCGCGTCTGCGGAGTGCATGAACGGATCGACGCCGTTATGCAGCACGCCCCAGACATCCGAAAGCACCACGTCGTAGTCTTTTGCGACCTCGCTGAGATTGCCGATTCGTCTGGCCATGCGCGCTCATTCCTTGAATTCGACTGGCGCTGACATCGCAAAGCTTTTCCGCGATGGCAAGGAAATTTCGGAGGCGACCGGAAATTCCGATCTAGAACAACAGCCTCAGCGCCAGGCCCGCCGCCGCGCAGACCGTCAGCACCGCCACCATGCCGAGCTTCAGCCGGAACAGGAGGAAGGCGGAGACGAGGAACAGTGCCAGCGCCGCGGGATCGAGCGATTGCCAGACGGGCCACCAAAGGCCGGCGACCGGCTCTCCGCCGGGCGCCGCGGACGGCCAGAGCGGAATGCGAGCCACCTCGGAAAACAGCACATGCAGACCGAACCAGATCGCCAGATTGAGGATGACGCCGACGACCGCGGCGGTGATCGCTGCCAGCGCCGCCGAAAGGGCGGCATTGCCTCTCAGCCGTTCGATGTAGGGCGCGCCGGCGAAAATCCAGATGAAGCTCGGCACGAAGGTCGCCCAGGCGGCGAGCGAGGCGCCGATGAGGCCCGCGAAGACGGCATCGAGCCCCGGAGAGAACCGGAAGCCGACCATGAAACCCACGAAGGAGAGCACCAGCACCAGCGGCCCCGGCGTGGTTTCGGCAAGCGCCAGCCCATCGACCATCTCGCCCGGCATCAGCCAGCCGTAACCTTCCACCGCTACCTGCGCCACATAGGCGAGCACCGCATAAGCCCCGCCGAAAGTGACGAGCGCCATCCGCGAGAAGAAGGAAAACATGGCCGCCAGGCTTTCGGTGCCGGCAAAGAGCCAAAGAACGAGCAGCGGCAGTTGCCAGAGAAAAACCCAGAAGGCGAGCGTCAGGAGCGACCCCAGCAGCGGCGGTCGCCTGGTTTCCATGAGGTCGGTTGCCGGCTGCGCCGCGAGCCGTGCCGGATAGATCCGGGAGGCCAGGAAACCCGCGAGGCCGGCGGCAAGCACCACCAGCGGAAACGGCAGGCCGAACACGAACAGCGCGAGGAAGGCTAGCGCGGCGATCACGACGAGAAAGCGGTTTCTCAGCGTCTTGCGTCCCAGGCGGATCACCGCTTCCACGACGATCGCCAGCACCGCGGCCTTCAATCCGAAGAAGAGGCCGGTCAGCCAGGTGGTTTCCTGGAAGAGCGCATAGGCTGCCGAAAGCGCCATGATGACGGCAAGCCCCGGCAGCACGAAGAGAAGGCCCGCGACGATGCCGCCGCGCACGCCGAACATCAGCCAGCCGGCGTAGGTGGCGAGCTGCTGGGCCTCCGGGCCCGGCAGCAACATGCAATAGTTCAGCGCATGCAAGAAGCGCTCCTCGGAAAGCCAGCGCTTCTCCTCCACCACGGCCTTGTGCAGCATGCCGATCTGCGCCGCCGGCCCGCCGAAGCTTAAGATGCCGATGCGCGCGAAGACGGAGACGAGCTCGCCGAACGTGGGGCGCTCGGCGGCTTCTTCCTTTATTGTTCCGTGCATGGCCGCCTCACTTCCGCCCGCCATGGGATACCCAGTCGTGCTTTTCATCCGTGGCATCCCGTGCCCAGCGATAGAGGGCATCGTAAACCAGCATGCCTTGCTCCAGTTGCTCCAGATCTTCGGAATACATGCGCGACAGGCCAAGCGATATGGCGAGCAGCCCCGCCGCCTGCGGCTCGAGGTCCGGCCGATCGGTATCGGCTCCCCGCACGATGCGGGCCATTCTCTGCAATGCCGGGAAGGCAAGGCCGAATTCCTCCACCATGACGTCGAAGCTGCAGAGCTCGCCGCGATGGCTCCAGAACACGCCCTCGATATCGAAGGGCGTCGCGCCGAAACGCTCGGCAACAGCTTCGACCTCGGAAGCCGATACGAAAAGAAAGCGGGCTTGAACATCCACGAAACGGCGGACCAGCCATGGACAGGCGATGCGATCGATCTTCGGTCGAGCGCGGGTGACCCAGAGCGTGCTGCCGGAGGAATTCTGTCCCGGTAGACGAGCCACCGGCACGACGGGCAGGCCCGCCGCCCGCCAGGCAAGGAACCCGCCTTCCAGGGTTTCCGCCTGTACTCCTGCCAGCCGCAGGAAGGCGGCCACGCCCTCGCTGATCTTCAGGCCCTTTTGGCAGATGACGACCACCCAGCGGCCGGCATAGGTTGCGGCCCAGTCGGCAACATCGTGGTCGTCGCGGTGGATCGATCCGGGGACAAGATGCGGATCGGCGGGGAAGTCGTCCTCGTCGCGCACATCAATGAGGATCGGCGCCTTCGGCGTACCGATCAAACGGACAAGTTTTTCGGGTGATATAGCGTTGTAGGTTGCCATGATCCGTGTCCTCTAGGAAACATATGTTATAGCCATATGAAGGACGCGAATTTCGGCATGGCGCCTCGTGGGGTACTCGCAGACCCCATACCTTGATTAGACGAGATTACATCCCGCTGGTCAAGTCGAACGAGAAATTTGATCGACGTTCTTGACTCCCTCTGCGGCCCTCCTTATCTCGGGTCGCGTTAGCACTCCCTGGAGACGAGTGCTAACGAAAGAGATACGGATTTCGATATCCGTCAATGTCATTTGATCGAGGGATAAGACAATGGCAAGCACCAATTTCCGCCCCCTGCACGATCGCGTCGTTGTTCGCCGCGTCGAGTCTGAAGAAAAGACCAAGGGCGGCATCATCATTCCGGACACCGCAAAGGAAAAGCCGCAGGAAGGCGAAATCGTCGCCGTCGGCACCGGCGCTCGTGACGACAAGGGCGCTCTCATCGCGCTCGACGTCAAGGTTGGGGACCGCGTTCTGTTCGGCAAGTGGTCCGGCACGGAAGTCAAGCTCAACGGCGAAGACCTTCTGATCATGAAGGAATCCGACATCATGGGCGTTATCGGCTGATTGCCGGTCGCTCACTCGTAATTCGCTGACACCTCTTTTCAGGAGTTCTCAAAATGGCAGCTAAAGAAGTCAAATTCGGCCGCAGCGCGCGCGAAAAGATGCTGCGTGGCGTCGATATTCTCGCTGACGCAGTCAAGGTAACGCTCGGCCCGAAGGGTCGTAACGTCGTTATCGACAAGTCCTTCGGCGCTCCGCGCATCACCAAGGACGGCGTTTCCGTCGCCAAGGAAATCGAACTGGAAGACAAGTTCGAAAACATGGGCGCCCAGATGGTCCGCGAAGTCGCTTCGAAGACCAACGACGTCGCCGGTGACGGCACCACGACCGCAACGGTTCTCGCCCAGGCCATCGTCCGCGAAGGCCAGAAGGCTGTTGCAGCCGGCATGAACCCGATGGACCTGAAGCGCGGCATCGATCTCGCCGTTGCCGAAGTCGTCAAGGATCTCCAGGCCAAGGCCAAGAAGATCAACACTTCGGAAGAAGTCGCACAGGTCGGCACGATTTCGGCAAACGGCGACCGTCAGGTCGGCCTCGACATCGCTGAAGCGATGCAGAAGGTCGGCAACGAAGGCGTCATCACCGTCGAAGAAGCCAAGACCGCCGAGACCGAACTCGAAGTCGTCGAAGGCATGCAGTTCGACCGCGGCTATCTCTCGCCCTACTTCGTCACCAACCCGGAAAAGATGGTTGCTGACCTGGAAGACGCCTTCATTCTCCTGCACGAGAAGAAGCTCTCCAACCTCCAGGCCATGCTTCCGGTTCTCGAAGCCGTCGTTCAGACCGGCAAGCCGCTCCTCATCATCGCTGAAGACGTCGAAGGCGAAGCTCTCGCCACGCTCGTCGTCAACAAGCTGCGCGGCGGCCTCAAGATCGCTGCCGTCAAGGCTCCGGGCTTCGGCGACCGCCGCAAGGCCATGCTCGAAGACATCGCCATCCTGACGGGCGGCACGGTGATTTCCGAGGACCTCGGCATCAAGCTCGAGAATGTTACCCTCGACATGCTCGGCCGCACCAAGAAGGTCTCGATCTCCAAGGAAAACACCACGATCGTCGACGGCGCCGGCGCCAAGACCGACATTGAGGGCCGCGTCAACCAGATCAAGGCCCAGATCGAGGAAACCACTTCGGACTACGACCGCGAAAAGCTGCAGGAGCGTCTTGCCAAGCTCGCTGGCGGCGTTGCCGTGATCCGCGTCGGCGGCTCAACGGAAGTCGAAGTGAAGGAAAAGAAGGACCGCATCGACGACGCCCTCAACGCGACGCGTGCTGCCGTTCAGGAAGGCATCGTACCGGGCGGCGGCGTGGCTCTGCTGCGTTCTTCCACGAAGATCACCGCCAAGGGCGCAAACGACGACCAGGAAGCCGGCATCAACATCGTCCGCAAGGCGCTGCAGTCGCTGGTTCGCCAGATCGCGGACAACGCAGGTGACGAAGCTTCGATCGTCGTGGGCAAGATCCTCGAGAAGAACGAAGACAACTACGGCTACAACGCCCAGACCGGCGAATACGGCGACCTGATCCAGCTCGGCATCGTCGATCCGGTCAAGGTTGTCCGCACCGCTCTGCAGAACGCCGCTTCGGTTGCTTCTCTGCTGATCACGACGGAAGCCATGATCGCCGAGCTGCCGAAGAAGGAAGCCCCGATGCCGGCAATGCCGGGCGGCGGCATGGGCGGCATGGATTTCTAAGAACCGCAAGGTTCGGGAAGTCCAGAATGACCGCCCATCACTAAAAGTGCTCAAGCCTGCAAAGCAGGCTTGAGGTGGCGGCATGGATTTCTAAGAAATTCTGTCACCGAAATTCAGAAAGGGCGGTCTTCGGGCCGCCCTTTTTCATTTAAGGCTTTGCTCTGCCAAGCAGGAGAAGGAGCGTGGCGGCGAAGACGATGACGGTGGCGGCGACAGCCGAGAGATAGAGGGCGCCCGCCTCCCCAAATCGCTGCATGACATAGGCATAGGCAACCGGCGCGGCGGCCGAGAAGAAGAAGCTCGGCGCTATCAGGCGTCCGGCCACCGTGCCGTATGTCCGGTGATCGAAGAGGACGAGCGGCAGGGTGCCGCGCGTGATCGTCAGAAGCCCGTTGCCGGCGCCGTAGGCGAAGGAGAACACGCCCGCCGCGACGACGGATGTTCCCGAAAACAGCCCTGCGGCAAAGGCAAGCGGCAGGACGAGCGTTGCCGCCAGATTGAGCGTCAGCGGGTCGATCCGTCCGCCGAAAAGCACCTCGCAGAAGCGCGCCAGAGATTGGCCGATGCCGCGCAGGGTGGCAATCCAGACGGATACCGAGGCGGCGAGCCCGAGCCCCGCCAGCACGCCGATCATATGCGCCGACATGCCGGCATTCAGAAAATTGGCAAGGCTCATGATCAGCGCGTAAAGCCCGCCCAGAACGACTGCGTTCCCGCGGCCGGCGGCAGGCGCCGGCGCATGCGTGATGGCCCCGGGACTTTCCGACGACCGCGCCGGCACGTCTGGAATCGAGAGGTAGAGCGGGATCGTCAAGAGCGCGAAGCCGGCATAGGCGACGACCGCGCCACGCCAGTCGAAATGTTCGGCCAGGAAATGGCCGACGGGCCAGAAGGTGGTGGAGGCAAGCCCACCCAGAAGGGTGATCTGAGAGATCGGACGACGCGCCTCGGCCCCGCCTATCCGCACGAGCGCCGCAAACGCGGCGTCATAAAGAGTGAGCCGCATGGCAAGCCCGATACAGACCCAGGCGGCATAATAGGTCGCCACACCATGGCTGACGGCAAGGAGAAGACAGCCCGCCGCATTGAGCAGCGCGCCGGCGATCATCACCGAACGCCCCCCTTGGCGATCGATGACGGGCCGACGAGCGGCGAGACAAACCCCATCACCAGCAACGCGGCCGCGAAGCCGCCATACACGATTTCGGCGCTCCAACCGAGATCGGCTGCGATCAGATCACCGAACACGCCGATCAGATAGTAGGAAATGCCCCAGGCGACGAGCTAGCCAAGTGCCAGGCACAGAACGGTCCCACGCGAAATCGCTGCGGTCATCCCGCAAGGCCTCGGTCCGGCGCGCTTTCGTCGCCTTCGCCGAGCGGCCTCTGCATCAGAACCGTATCGACCCACTGGCCAAGCTTGAAGCCGACCGAGCGCAGGATACCGACCTCGCGGAAGCCCATCCGCTTATGGAGCGCGATCGAGCCCTCGTTGCCGCTGTTGCCGACGACGGCCAGCATCTGCCGCCACGGCCCTTTTTCGCACCGGGCGATGAGTGCCCCGAGCAAGGCGCTGCCGATGCCTCGTCCACCGAGGCCTTCCGCCACATAGACCGAATCCTCGATCGTGAAACGATAGGCCGGACGCGGCCGGTAAGCCGTCGCGTAGGCGTAGCCCGCGATCTTCCCCTCCAGTTCGGCGACGAGATAGGGCAAACCGCTCGCAAGAACCGAGGCCCGACGGGAAAGAAGCTCCTCTACGGAAGGCGGCGTCTCCTCGAAGGTGGCAAGCCCATGAAGCACATGGCGGGCATAGATCGCCTGCACCGCTCCCATATCCGCTTCTTCGGCGTCGCGGATCAGGACACTGCCCCCGGCGGGCGTCACCAATGCTTCCTTCACAAAATCCTCGCTTTCCATCATTGCAATTTCCTCTGCGCCAATCTTGAAGCCGCATCATGGCGGATGCAAATACATAAAAGAAGCTTTGGATAATTATGCAAAGCATGAGAGATTTTTTGAATGCAGAGCCTCAATCTCGATTATCTCAAGACCTTCGTGACCGTGATCGAGCACGGCAGCTTTTCCGCTGCCGCCGAGCGGCTGGGCCTCACTCAGCCGGCGGTCAGCATGCAGATCCGCCAGTTGGAAAAGCGGCTCGGAACCGTGCTTGTCGAGCGGGTCGGACGAAAGGCCCGACCGACGACGGCGGGCGCCGAACTCCTCGCCCATGCGGAACGTATCGATGCCGAGGTCTCATCCGCCGTCGAGGCGGTCGCGCGCCATGCGAGCGGCGCGATCGGCCGGGTGCGCCTCGGCACCGGGGCTACCGCCTGCATCTTCCTGCTGCCGCCGCTTCTCGGAGAGCTTCGCCGCAGATATCCGGGCCTCGAGATCACCGTCACCACCGGGAACACGTCCGAGATCGTCAAGGCCGTGGAGGAAAACCTTATCGATATCGCGCTCGTCACCCTGCCGGCCTCCGGGCGAATGCTCGAAATCACCCCGGTCATGGACGACGAATTCGTTGCCGTCGCGCCTCGCGACATGACCCTGCCGGACGTGGTGACGGCTGACAGCCTTTCCAAACTGCCCCTGCTGCTCTTCGAACCCGGCGGCAATACCCGCCGCATCGTCGACAGATGGTTTGCCGGCAACGATGTGGCCCTCAACCCGACGATGTCGCTCGGAAGCGTCGAGGCCATCAAGGCGATGGTCGGCGCCGGGCTGGGCTGCGCCATCCTGCCCGGCATGGCGGTGCCGCCCGGCGAGCGGCCGGACCTCGTCACAAGGTCTCTCTCCCCGCGGCTTCATCGCGAGCTGGCGGTGGTGATCCGCCGCGACAAGCGGCTTCACCGGGGGCTCAAGGCCTTGCGTGACGGGCTTCTCGGCCTTGCCGCAAGCCCGCCACCTTGATCAACGGCCGCCTGATCCTTGGAGCCTACGCATCGCGCAGAAAATCCGCGCCACGCTCTTCGAGCCAGCGGTCATGGAGCCACATTTCCGTCTGTCGGCGTCCCTGGAGATTGGCCCAGACGATGTCGCGCTCAAACACCATGACCTCGCGGTCCGAGCCGACGATGACCCAGAACCAGCGGCCATCGGCCGTATTGCGCATCTTCCCCTTCATGCCTGTCAGCGTCCCCGGACGACCGCCGCTCTCGACCGTTTCCTCGTGAGGCGCGATGAAGCTGATCCTCAAACCGGGCAAAAGATCCGGCGCGTGGGTGCCAAGAAAGCGCATGGCTATGCTCCGCGCCTCTTCCTCACCCGGAAGCTCGCCTTCCCGAAGAGAAAGGTCCATTCGCGTGAATCCCTTGAGCTTGCCCGAAGGATCGGTGACCGTACTGAAATGCTCGCCGCCAAGACCGGAATTGCGCCCGTCCGCCCGTTCGTAGCGGACGAGCCGCGCCTTCCCGCCGTCTATCGCGACCTCGCCCGCGCCGACCTCTCGGTAACCCGGCGGAAATGGAAGAGCTTCGAGCCCGGCAGCCCGGCCGGACATATCCTGCTGTGCTGCGGGACTATTCGCTTGAGCCATCGCCCTTCCCTCCAGACCAGCCAACGCAGCCATCGTTGCGACTGCACTCAGCGCCAGCGCCGGACCGCAGCGTGAATAAAGCACTCTCCGTTTCATGCCCGTTCTCCTTGATGAGCAAGGCAGTATCCCAATCGGAACGCTGCTCGCTTTTCGATACGAAACGTACCGTATCATATGAAGAATATAGGGCAAGCAAACAGCGGCTCACATTCTCGCGACTGCGGATTGCCTCATACGTCAACTGCATGCGGCGCCCATCAGGAGAGCGGTTGTTCACTTATAGTAGACAAACCGTCTCGCATTGTTCATCTTCCTGAGGCAGAATAAACGATGCAGAATGTTCCCAGTCATCAACGCTTAGTCCGGCCAAGGACAATCATCGGAGACCTGAGAAAAATGTCCGCCACTTCCACAAACCTGCTTCTGCTTGCCGGCCGCGTGCTGCTTTCGGCCATGTTCATCCTGTCCGGCTATCCAAAGCTTATCGATCCCGCCGGCACCGCCGGCATGATCGCGGGCGCCGGCCTTCCGGCCGCAACGCTGCTGGCCTATGTCGCCGGCATCTTCGAACTATTGGCGGGCATCGCCGTTCTCGTCGGTTTCAAGACCCGGATCGCCGCGCTTCTGCTTGCGGCCTTTTCCGCCTTCACGGCGTTCGCCTTCCATTCGAGCGCGATCAACATTCCCGACTTTCCGGAAGCCGCGAACGGCATGCTGACCATGTTCAATCAGCTCAACATGATGAAGAACCTGACGATCGCAGGCGGCTTCCTGGTGCTCGCTGCCGCAGGCGCCGGCGCCTACTCGATCGATGCCCGCCGCGGCTCGGTCGCCCTCAACGCATAACTATCGAGCTTTCCCTGCCCGATACGGCCGCCGGATGCAAATCCGGCGGTCTTTTTATTTTGGCGCTAGAGGGCGGTGCGGACGGCTTTCACGATCTTCGCTATGCGCGGATCGCCGTCATGCACGGTCTTGCGAGCGCGCACCAGGCAGGCCTCGCTTTTGAGGATAACTCCGTCCGCCAGGACCTTGAGGTGGTTGGCGCGAAGCGTGGAGCCCGTCGAGGTGATATCGACGATGATATCCGCCTGGCCCGCCGCCGGCGCACCTTCCGTCGCGCCGAGGCTTTCGACGATCCGGTAGAGCTGGATGCCGTGCTGGCGGGAGAAGAATTGCTGGGTCAGCCGCCAGTATTTCGTGGCGATCGCCAGCCGCCGGCCATGCCGGGCGCGGAAATCCGCAGCCACATCGCCGAGATCGGCCATGGTCTCGACATCGAGCCAGATTTCCGGAACCGCGACCACGACATCCGCCCCGCCGAAGCCAAGGCGCGCGCAGAATTCAACCTTCTGATCCACCTCGGGCATGCCTTCGCGGACCAGGTCCTCGCCGGTAACCCCGAAATCGACGGCGCCGTTTGCGAGTTCGCGGGCGATCTCCGAGGCCGAGAGATAGGCTATCTCGACGCCTTCGATACCCTCGATCCGGCCACGATAGGAGCGGTCGTTGCCGACGGCTGAAATCGCCAGGCCGGCGCGCTCGAAGATGGTGGCAGCCTCTTCCTTGATGCGGCCCTTGGAGGGCAAGGCGATGGTGATCGTGTTCATTGGTCCGCCCTCCCCGCCTCGATGCGATCGAGCCACAGAGAGAAGCCGACCGCCGGGACATGGTCGCTCGCTCCGAGGAGCGTCAGCAGACGGTCGAAGCGACCGCCGCCGGCGAGCACCGCGGAGCTTCCCGCTTCCGTGATCTCGAAGACGAGGCCGGTATAATAGTCGAGCGGACGGCCGAAGGCGGCGCGATAGGTCATGCCGCCGATATCGGCACCCGCATTGGCGAGCGCGGCAAGCCGGGCATCGAAGAGCGCCAGCGCGGCGCCGAGCTTCAGCCCGGCGGCATCGGCAAAACCGGCCAGAGCCGCCGGCGCCTCATCGAGCGGCAGTTGCAGCGTCAGGAATTCGCGCAGCAGAAGAAGAGCAGAGCCATCAAGCCGGGTTTCGGCAAGCTCGAGCTTCTCCTTCAGCCTGCGGGCGATCTCCGCCGGCGAGCGGCTGGCATTGGTGGAATAGCCGGTTTCCTGCATGGTCCGGTCGATGCGGGCCACCAGCTCAGCCTCCTTGCCGGAGGCGATCAGCCCGGCGATCTCCGGATCGAGGCCGGCGACCGGCTGAGGGCGCGCCAGCCGTTCCAGCAGGGCTTCCAGATGCTCCATATCGCCGAAGGCATGGATCAGCCGCTTCTGCCAGCCGAGCGGCAGGCCGAGCGCCTGCACCACCGCTTCGAAAACCGCCTGGTCTCCGAGCGTCAAGGCGAGTTTCCGGCCGGGGAGCAGCGCCTTCAGGACGCCCGTGGCGTCCCCGATCGCCCGCGCATCGGCGCTTGCGATATCCTTATCGCCGAGATCCTCGATGCCCGCCTGATAGAATTCATGGGCGCCCTCGCGCCGCTGCCGGAAAACCTCTCCCAGATAGGAATAGCGCCGCGGCGTGCCCGTCGCGGTCTCGATATGCCGCAGGCAGACGGGAATGGTGAATTCCGGCCGCAGGCACAGGCTGGCGCCCGTTTCGCTCTCGGTGAGAAAAATGCGGCGGCGCAGATCCTCGCCCGCTATATCGAGAAAAGGTTCGGCAGGCTGGATGACCGGCGTATTGACCCGCTCGGTCCGCCGGGTCTCGAATTCCTTCAACAGGTCGTCGGAAAATTCCGGCATGTCGCTCAGGGGCATGGAATTTCCCCTCCCCGTCGCTTCGCTCCGACCCTCCCCACAAGGGGGAGGGTAAGGTTCGCCGCACCGTTCAGCGCAGGAACATAAAACTCAGCGGTTTCACACCAGGATGGCGGCTTGCGCCGACCGGCTCCCTCCCCCTTGTGGGGAGGGTTGGGGAGGGGCCAATCAAGCATCACTCGCCCGCCTGCGATCTTCCGCCTGTGCCGCCAGAATCTCCTTCACCTTGGCGATCAGATCGGCCTCGGCAACCGTCTCCTGTGCGACACGCGCCTCGCGCCAGGCGGCATTGTCCTCGATCTCGCCGGAAAGACGCTTGCCCTCGATGAGGTCCTTGATCTGAACGACGCCCTGGCCGCGCTCGTCGCCGCCCTGGATGATGGCGATCGGGCAGCCGCGGCGGTCGGCATATTTGAGCTGGTTGCCGAATTTCTTCCAGTTGCCCTGGTACATTTCGGCGCGGATACCTTCGGCGCGCAAAGCCTGGGTGAACCGCTGGTAGCGCCCCATGCTCTCCACATCGCCGTCCATGACGGTGACGAGGACCGGCGCAACCACCTCGTCCTGGCCGAGCTTGCCCAAATTCTTCAGCGCCGTCATCAGGCGCGAAACGCCGATGGAAATGCCCGTGGCCGGCACCGGCTGGCCCATGAAGCGCGATACGAGACCATCGTACCGCCCGCCGCCGCCGACCGAGCCGAAGACGACCTTCTCGCCCTTCTCGTTGGTGACGTCGAAGGTGAGTTCTGCTTCGAAGACCGGACCGGTGTAATATTCGAGGCCCCGCACGACGGAGGGATCGATCTTGATGCGGTCCGGACCGTAGCCGGCGCTCGTTGCAAGCGCACCGATCGTGTTCAATTCGTCGACACCCTCGCCGCCCTGCGCCGTACCGGCTACGAGTTCGGCGAGCTGAACAGCACTTTCCGCGTAATCCCTGATACCGACAAAGAAGAGAACCTTTTCGATCTGCTCTCCATTCAATCCCGCACCCTTGGTAAAGTCGCCGCTCTCATCCTTGCGGCCTTCACCGAGCAGAAGGCGCACGCCTTCGGGACCGAACTTGTCGAGCTTGTCGATAGCGCGCAGCACGTTCAGCCGTTGGCCGGCCTTGTCCTCGCCACCAAGCCCGATCGCCTCCATGACGCCGTCCAAGACCTTGCGGTTGTTGACGCGAATGACGTAATCGCCGCGCTTGACGCCGAGTGCTTCCATCGTGTCGGCCATCATCATGCACATTTCGGCATCGGCCTGGACGCCCGCCGCGCCCACGGTATCGGCATCGAACTGCATGAATTGACGGAAGCGGCCCGGACCCGGCTTCTCGTTGCGGAAGACATAGCCGGCGCGATAGGTGCGGAACGGCAGCTGGATCTCGTTGAAGTTTTCCGCGACATGGCGGGCGAGCGGCGCAGTCAGGTCGTAGCGCAGGCTCATCCACTGGTCGTCGTCATCCGTGAGCGAGAAGACGCCTTCGTTCGGGCGGTCGCTGTCAGGCAGGAATTTGCCGAGTGCATCGGTATATTCGAAGAGCGGCGTTTCCATCGGATCGAAGCCGTAACGCTCGTAGACCTCGCGGATCTTTTCGATCATCTCGTTGGTGGCATGGATATCGGCGGCGGAACGATCGACGAAGCCGCGCGGCAGGCGGGCCTTGAGTTTCTGCGTTTTTTGTTTCTTGTCGCTCATGATCGGATTTCCATTGCCTTCGGACCTCGGCAGGAGGCCGGATTTGTGTGCGGTTTCTTAGAGGATGACGGCCGGAGCGGCAAGGGCGGCGGCTGGTGAAGGCGGCCATGCGATGCTATATAATCCAGCCAGGGAAAGGCAAAAAGCCATGAACAAGCGCGTTACGATCGAAATGCCGGACGAAATGCACAGGCTTGTCGCGGAATATGCGGCCAAAGTCGGCGCCGAGCCGGATGCCTATGTGAAAGACATCCTCGAGCAACATCTCGAGGACCTGCACGATATCGCTGCTGCCGAGGCGGCGATGGAACGGATCCGTCGAGGTGAGAGCAAAGTCATCAATTCGGAGGAATTCTGGCGTGGCCTGGACGATTGAGTATGACCAGGCAGCTCAAAAATTAGCCAAGAAATCGATCCCGGAACGCGAAAGCGCATCCGGGACTTCCTGGAACAGAGAATAGCTTCTCTTCCTGATCCCAGACAGATCGGACAGCCGCTGAAAGGCTCCGAGTTCGGGGAATATTGGCGCTATCGCGTCGGCGATTACCGCATCATCTGCGATATCCAGGATCACCGCCTTGTAGTGCTCGTCATCGAGATCGGCCATCGGCGGGAAATCTACCGCTGAGCCATGGGTGTCACGTCTTCGGCATTCCGCCGATCTTCCCTTTGCTTTCTGTTCCCGAGTGACTAAATTCCTGCGCATGTCGCGCCTTGCACCATTGCTGATGTTTCTTGCCTGGCTTTTCTACGGCGCCATGCCGGCCATGGCTGCCCAGCCATTGGCGGTAACGGCGCTCGACCACGCCGCAGCCTCCGCGCAGCAGCATTCGGGCCATGGCGACCATGTGGTCAAAGCGAAAGCCGATGTGGCCGAACATCACAAAAACAGCCAAAAACCCTGCCCGCACGGCGCCAAGAACTGCGTCATGCCGTTCTGTGCGGCCTGTGTGACGCTCCTGCCGGAGCCGCTGCAGGCCGGCGGCAAACATTTTACTTTTTCCTATCCGGCGCCTGACCTGGTCCGGGCATTGATCTCCGCCGAGGCGGCGCCGATCGACCCGCCTCCCCGATCCTGACGAGACTGTTTTCTCACCACAGTTCAACAGATCTGACACAGGATAAGGAAAAACCATGTCTTCGAAGACCATTATTGCGACTGCAACTCTGGCCATTCTGCTCGCCGGCCCTCTGGTCGTCAGTCCTCTGGCGGCACAGGAAACGAAGGGACACGACCATTCCGCCACGACGGCGGAAGCCAGCCCTTCCACCAAGGGCTTCACGCAAGCCAACGACAAGATGCACAAGGATATGACGATCGAATATTCCGGCGATGCCGATGTCGATTTCGTCCGCAGCATGATCCCGCACCATCAGGGCGCGATCGACATGGCCAAGGTCGAGCTCGAACACGGCAAGGACCCCGAACTGCGCAAGCTCGCCGAAGAGGTGATCAAGGCGCAGACGGCTGAAATCGCCGAAATGGAGGCCTGGCTGAAGGCACGCGGGCAATAACAAGTTGGTGCCGGGCAGGGCTGGCTTCTTGCCCGGCACCTTTTTATCCTCCATATCAACGGTCTGGAGGCGAAGTGATCCATGCGCCCGATTACTGCGATCGGCTTCGATGCCGACGATACGCTCTGGCAGAACGAGCAATATTACCGCCTGACGGAACAGTCTTTCGTGGACCTTCTCGGCGAATTCGCCGAGGGCGCGCATATTTCCGAGCGGCTGCTGGAAGCCGAGAAGCGCAATCTCGCCTATTACGGCTTCGGTATCAAAGGCTTCACGCTTTCGATGATCGAGACGGCGATCGAGATCACCGGCGGCCAGGTCTCCACCGATACGATCGCCGAAATTCTGGAGATCGGCCGAAACCTGCTGCGACACCCGGTGGAGAAGCTGCCTCATGTGGAGGAAACGCTTGAGGCGCTCAACGGCGAATACCTCCTGGTGCTGATCACCAAGGGCGACCTCTTCGACCAGGAGCGCAAGCTCGCCCAATCCGGGCTCGGGGATTTCTTCGATGCGGTGGAGATCGTCAGCGACAAGAACGCCACCACCTATCGGCGGATTTTTTCAAAGCTCGCCGACGGGCCGGAACGGGCGATGATGGTGGGGAATTCGCTGAAATCCGATATTGTGCCGGCAATCGCCGCCGGCAGCTATGGCGTCTTCATCCCCCATGCGCTGACCTGGGTGGTGGAGCATGTGGAGCCGCCGACCGATGCCCCGCGCTTCCGCCAGATCGAGCATCTCGGCCAGTTGGGTTCCGTGCTCGAAACGATCAGGGCCGCGTGAAGGCGAGGCGCTGCGCCTCCACTTCCTTCTGGCAGAAGCAGCCGTCGAGGTGGTCGTTGACGAGACCCATGGCCTGCATGAAGGCATAGACAGTGGTCGGGCCGACGAAGGTCCAGCCTCGCTTCTTCAACTCCTTCGAGAGTTTTACCGAGACCGGCGTGGTCGGGTTGGCGCGCAGCGTTTCGAGGTCCATCACCTCCGGCCGTTCGGTGGCCTTCGGCTCGAAGCTCCAGAAGTATTTCGCCAGCGAGCCGAATTCGTCGCGCAGTTCCAGCGCCCGACGGGCATTGTTGATGGTCGAGACGATCTTGCCGCGATGGCGGATGATGCCAGCATCAGCAAGGCAGCGGGCGATATCCTCCTCGCCGAATTGCGCGACCTTCCCGTAGTCGAACCTCGCGAAGGCGGCACGGAAATTCTCCCGCTTGCGCAAGATGGTGAGCCAGGAAAGGCCAGACTGGAAACCTTCCAGGCAGATCTTCTCGAACAGGCGGAAATCGTCCGTCACGGGCCTGCCCCATTCCTCGTCATGATAGCGGCGGTAATCATCCAGCCCCTGGTGCCAGGCGCAGCGCGGCTTGCCGTCGTCACCAATGATAATGCCGTCCATTCGTTTCAAACCCCGTTTTGACGGGTTTCAGCATCCGTCAACCATATTTCAAAACCAGGCGGTAACCCTGCCAAAAGGTTTATCGGGCGCAGCAAGCTGCGGCGTCCACCCGTTTACCATTCGCTCGCCACTCTCTTGGCAGTTTCTCAACAGCAAAGATGCTGTGAACCCGCAGCCCCCGTATCGGTTGTCGAGTAGCGAGTAGATCCGATGAAGAAAACCCTGTTTATGGTCCTTGGCCTCACGACGGCCCTTTTCAGCCCCGCCCTTTCCAACACCGCCTCGGCAAACGACCGTTATCGGGAGCGCCCGCCGGTGGTCGTGAGCCCCGATCTGACCGCCCCCTGGGTCATGCAGCTCGGGGGATCGAGAGTGCGGCCGGTCGGCTATGCTCAACGCCCGGCCAAGCCGCGTGTCTACCAGCAGCGTGCGACGCGTGAGATCACCCGCCGCGACGCCATCCGGCAGCAACCTCGCAAGCGTGCCCAGCAGGTCGCGGTCCGGCCGAACAAGGTCGTCAAAAGCCAGGTCGAGCCGCAATTCCTGCCGCAGGTGGTCGCCTATGAAACCAAGCATCCGACCGGCACGATCGTCATCGACACCAACAACCGCTTCCTCTACCTGGTAACAGGCAATGGCAAGGCGCGGCGCTACGGCGTCGGTGTCGGCAAGCCGGGCTTCGAATGGGCCGGCACCCACAAGGTCACCGCCAAGAAGGAATGGCCGACCTGGACGCCGCCGAAGGAGATGATCGCCCGCGAAGCCGCCAAGGGCCACTACCTGCCGGCCTTCATGGAAGGCGGCCCTCAAAACCCGCTCGGCTCGCGCGCCATGTATCTCGGCTCCACGCTCTACCGCATCCACGGCACGAATGCGCCCTGGACGATCGGCAGCGCGGTTTCCTCCGGCTGCATCCGCATGCGCAACGAGGACGTCGTGGATCTCTACGAACGGGTCAAGCTCGGCACCAAAGTGATAGTAATCTGAGCTTTCTTTTCCGCATATCGTCATGGCAAAACCGCCGCACACTTGTGCGCGACATGCATTTATGTGGCCGGATCGCCACGATCCGGCCGGTTTCACACAGGCTACCCATCTATATTCGCCATGCCTCATCTTGCCCCAAATCCTAAGACGAGACATCTTGCCCCGACTTAGGATCTATTTGCACGAGGGGTAAGGATGAGAAGGTGGACAACGCTGGTGGCCATTGCCAGCATGATGATGGGCATGGTCGCGGGCGAGGCTTTCGCGCAGACCTCGGCTTCGGCACGCCCGCAGACGACGGCAAGCGACGTCGCGCCCAAGGTTCGCAACCGGCAGGTACCGGAAAAATACAAGCGGCGCATGGTGCGCTTCTCGACGAACGAAGCTCCCGGCACGATCATCGTCGATACCGACAACAAATTCCTCTACTACGTGGAAGGCAGGAACCGCGCGACTCGCTACGGCATCGGAGTCGGCCGTGAAGGCTTCGGCTGGTCGGGCGTGGTGTCGGTCGGCCGCAAGGCCGAGTGGCCGTCCTGGACGCCGCCCGCCGAGATGCGCGCCCGTGAAGCCCGCCGCGGCATCAAGCTGCCTGTCGTGCAGAAGGGAGGACCGGACAATCCGCTCGGCGCCCGCGCCATGTATCTCTACAAGGGCGGACGGGACACGATCTTCCGCATCCACGGCACGAACCAGCCCTGGACCATCGGGCTCAATCTGTCGTCCGGCTGCATCCGGATGATGAACAAGGATGTCGAGCACCTCTATGCGCGTGCGGCCGTCGGCACCAAGGTCATCGTTATCGGCCCCGGCAGCAAGCACGGAGACGTGGCCTTCCAGGACCGCGGCATCGATATCTTCCGAACGATCTTCGGCGGCTGATCGTTGTAAGCAGGGGAAGCCTTGCCTCTCCAATCGTCATCCTCGGGCTTGTCCCGAGGATCTAACCACCTCAAGATCCAGTTGGACCTTGGCAGATGCTCGGGACAAGCCCGAGCATGACGACCACCGATGTCGCAGGCCACTTACCTGTCCTTCAATTTCCCCGGCTTCGGCCCGCCATAGGCCCAATCGAGCAGTTCCACCGTGTGCAGGATCGGCATCGCTGTTCCGGTGGATATCTGCGTGATACAGCCGATATTGCCGGTGGCGATGACATCCGCCTTCGTCGCCTCGATGTTCTTCACCTTGCGGGCCTTCAACTGCTCGGAAATCTCCGATTGAAGAATGTTGTAGGTGCCGGCCGAGCCGCAGCAGAGATGGCCTTCCGCCGGATCGCGCACACCAAAGCCCGCCGCCTTCAACAGGTTCTTCGGCTGCATGGTGATCTTCTGGCCGTGCTGCATTGAACAGGCCGAGTGATAGGCGACCGTCAAACCCTGCGGCTCGAGGCGCGGCAGGTCGAGCGTCGAAAGATACTCGGTGATGTCCTTCGCGAGCGTCGAGACCTTTGCCGCCTTTTCTGCATAGGCCGGATCGAGCCGCAGCATATGGCCGTAATCCTTGATGGTCGTGCCACAGCCGGAGGCGGTGATGATGATCGCATCGAGCCCGCCTCTTTCGACCTCGCGGAGCCAGACATCGACATTGTGGCGGGCGTGATCGAGCGCCTGCTCCTCGCGACCCATGTGATGCACCAGCGCTCCGCAGCAGCCCTCGCCCGATGGCGCCACGACCTCGATGCCGAGGCGGGTGAGGAGGCGAATGGTCGCTTCGTTGATGCGCGGATCGAGAACCGGCTGGGCACAGCCGGTCAGGATCGCCACGCGTCCCCGCCTTTCGGCCTGAGGCGGGTGAGTGGCCGGGCCTGCCGAAGCTTTCGCGGCGGATTTCGGAGCCAGCTCCAGCATCGCACCGAGAGGTTTCAGCGCCGGGACCCGTTTCAAAAGCGGTGCGAAGGGACGGCCGAGCTTCGCAAGGCCAAGTGCCGCGCGGAAGCGCGCCGGATAGGGCAGAACCGCCGCGAGCAGGTTGCGGATCAACCTGTCCGCGAGGGGCCGGCGATAGGTCTTTTCGATATGCACCCGTGCGTGATCCACCAGATGCATGTAATCGACGCCGGATGGGCAAGTCGTGGTGCAGGCGAGGCAGGAGAGGCAGCGGTCGATATGGGTGACCACCTCGGCATCCGCAGGACGGCCATTTTCCAGCATATCCTTGATGAGGTAGATACGCCCGCGCGGGCTATCGAGTTCGTTGCCGAGCGTCACATAGGTGGGACAGGTCGCCGTGCAGAAACCGCAATGCACGCAACGGCGCAGGATCTTTTCGGATTCCGCCACATGCGGATCGAGAAGCTGTTCGGCGGTGAAGGAGGTCTGCATCAGAAATTTCCTCCCATCTTGCCGGGGCTGAAGATGCCTGCCGGATCAAGCGCCTGTTTCACGCGCACTGAGAGCAGCGCCACCGCATCCGGCTGCGGCTCGAAGGCCGGGGTGGAGGCCTGCACCGCATCGGGCGCGCGCATGAGCGTGGCATGGCCGCCGCCCAGCGCCTTGATGTAGCGGCGAAGCAGTTCGGCTTCCGGATCAGCCTCCATGCGCATCCAGACGAGGCCACCCTGCCAATCGTAAAACGCGTCGATGCCGGCCTCCAGCCGCAGCGCGGCGACAAGCTGGTGACCGACGGACGGCGCGACCGAGACACGCCAAAGCGGTTTCCGCGTGCCATCCGCATAGGGATGGACATCGCGAATTTCCCGCCAGAGCGCCTGGCTCTCATCCATTGCGATTCTCGATACCGGCCCGAAGGCTGCCATGGCATCGGCGAGTTTATCCGCCCGCACGGCCACCGAGGCCGAAAGGCCTTCCAGCCGCAGCACGGTCGCCTCGCCTTCCGGCAGACCGCCGCCGATAAACCGACCCTTGACGCTCGCGGGCAGATGCGCCGCGCCGGATACCTCGACCGGCAGAGCCATCGCCGCTGCCATGGCACGCGCCGCTTCCGCGTCGTCGAGGCCCGAGATCACGACCGTCTCGACGGTCTGCGGCATGGGCAGAACGCGGAAGGTCACCTCGGTCAAAAAGCCGAGCGTGCCATGCGAGCCCGCCAGCAGCTTCACCAGGTCGAGGCCGGTGACGTTCTTCATCACCCGTCCCCCGGCGCGGATCAGTTCGCCCTTGCCGTTGACGAAGCGAATGCCGAGCAGGCTGTCGCGCGCGGCGCCGCCCACGAAACGGCGCGGCCCGGAGATATTGCCCGCAAACACACCACCGATCGTTGGCTCGCCGGTCGTGCCCATGATGCCGCGATGATCCATCGGCTCGAAGGACATCATCTGCCGATTGGCGGCAAGCGCCGCTTCGACTTCCAAGAGCGGCGTACCGGCCTTCACGGTCATCACCATTTCGGCCGGCTCATAATCGACGATGCCGGAAAGTCCCCGGGAACTCATCTTCTCGGCCGGTTCGGTGGAGTTGCCGAAGCCGGCGCGCGTGCTGCCCCCGCAAGGCGCAAGCTTTTTGCCTCCGCTCGCGGCGGTTCGAATGATATAGGCGGCATCGACTTCGGAAGTGGGTATCAGCGTCATGTGGTGGGCCGTCCCTCCAGCGGGAACACCTTCGAGGGGTTCAATATCCAGCCCTCATCGAAGGCGGCGCGCACGGCCATCTGCTGAGCAAGGTCCGCCTCCGAATACTGGTGGCGCATCAGGTCGCGCTTCTCGATGCCGACGCCGTGCTCGCCGGTGAGGCAACCGCCCGCATCGACGCAGAGCTTCAATATCTCGTTGCCGGCGGCTTCCGCCTTGGCCGCATCTTCCGGGTCGTTGGCATTGAACAGGATCAACGGGTGCATGTTTCCGTCTCCGGCGTGGAAGACATTCGCGACACGCAGCCCGAAACTGTCGGTAATCTCGGATGTCTTCTTCAGCACGTAGGAAAGCTTGCCGAGCGGCACCGTGCCATCCATGCAGATGTAATCGGCGATCCGGCCGGTGGCGCCGAAAGCGGATTTGCGGCCCTTCCAGATCAGCGCCGCTTCCATGGCGGACTGGCTTTCGCGCACGGTCTTTACCCCATGGCGGCCGGCGATCTCGACGATCTCCTTCAGCATGGCGTCCATCTCGGCCTCGGAACCCTCGACCTCGACGATGAGAAGCGCACCGACATCAAGCGGATAGCCGGCATGGGCGAAAGCCTCGCAGATCTCGATCGCCGGCTTATCCATGAATTCGATGGCGACCGGAATGATACCGGAGCCGATGACATCCGCCACGCAGGAGCCAGCCTCTTCCGATGTATCGAAACCGAAGAGAACGGGACGCGCGCCCTCGGGCTTCGCGATCAGCCGCACGGTCGCCTCCGTCACGATGCCGAGCTGGCCTTCCGAACCGCAGACGAGGCCGAGAAGGTCGTAGCCCGCCGCATCCAGATGCTTGCCGCCGAGCTCGATCACGGTGCCGTCCACCAGCACCATCTTCACGCCGAGCAGGTTGTTGGTGGTGACGCCGTATTTCAGACAGTGCGCGCCCCCGGAATTCATACCGATATTGCCGCCGATCGTGCAGGCGAGCTGCGAGCTGGGATCGGGTGCGTAGAAGAAGCCGTCTGCGCCGACGGTCTCGGAAATGCTCAGGTTCGTGACGCCCGCCTGAACCGTGGCGGTGCGGTTGGCGTAATCCACTTCCAGGATGCGCGACATCTTGGAAAGGCCGAGCACGACTGCATCCTCCTGGGGGATCGCCCCGCCGGAAAGCGAGGTGCCGGCTCCGCGCGGCACCACCGGAACGCCATAGCGGTGGCAATATTTCATCACCGCCGCGACCTCGGCCGTCGTGCGCGGGAGGACGACCGCGAGCGGCACACGGCGATAGGCAACGAAGGCGTCCGTTTCGAACGGCACCAGCTCGCGCGGCTCATGCACAAGACAGTCGGGCGGCAGAAGGTCCGCGAGATCGGCAATGATCGCCGTCCGGCGCGACAGCACCGCCTGACGCGGTGGCAGGAATTGAATGGTCTCAGACACGAGAGCCTCCTTCTTCGCACGACTGGTATACTTTTTTTACCAGTGATACAAGGAGGCCTTCCGTCGGTGGAGAATTGCAGGAAATGCCGGACTTGACCCACGAACTCTTCGCTCCCGTCTCGCATGGCAGGACCGCCGGCGAGGTCGTCCATCGGATCGAACTTCTGATCCTCAACGGTGTGCTGCGCGACGGCGAGCGACTTCCCGGCGAGCGGGAACTCGCCCAGAAGTTCGACATTTCCCGCCCGATCCTAAGGGGGGCCCTGAAGGAACTCGAAGGACGCGGCCTGCTGGTGAGCCAGCATGGCGGCGGCACCTATGTGGCGGATATCATAGGCGAGGTCTTTTCCCGCCCGCTTGTCGATCTCATCCGGCGGCACGCCCAAGCGACCCGCGACTATCTGGAATACCGCCGACAGCTCGAAGCCCTGACGGCCGAGCTCGCCGCCGAGCGGGCTACCGATACGGACAGGCAGCTTATCCGGCACATCCTGGACGAAATGCGCCGGGCGCATAGCGACGGACGCTTCGAGGACGAGCTCGTCTCCGACGTCGAATTTCACAATGCAATCGGCGATGCCGCCCACAACATCGTCCTGATGCACACACTCAGGGCTTGCTATCGTCTGTTGAGCGATGATATATTCTACAATCGTAAGATGATATTCAAGATTGCAGATGCGCATGATGCGGTCATGGCGCAACACGCCGCAATCGGCGCGGCGATCCTGGAAGGCAATCCGGCGGCGGCCCGGCGGGCGGCCGAGGAGCATATCGACTTCATCGCCAGGATGACCGCGGAAGCGGAGCGCGCCGGCGAGTGGGACCGGATCGCCCGATTGAGGCTTCAGCAGCGGATAAGCTGAGCAGATTTTGCACACCTGTGCAAAATTAGTTGACGTGAAACCAAGCTGCCTCACAATTGTTTTCAGCAAGCCGAATTTGTTGCGGTGATTCTCGTCGGGCTGCCCTTGTATGCGCTCGTTTTGCCGTCAATTCGTTCTTATATTCGATATGGCTACAACAGAAAACCCGGAGGTGACCCTCAATTGGACTTCCTGAAACGACTGGCGGGCAATGTTCGTCTGATGCTGCAGCGGCCTCCGCGGCAGCAATATGCAGCGCTATGCTATCGGATCAGGAAGAAACAGGGGCAGATCGAGGTTCTGCTCGCCACCAGCCGGGATACGGGCCGCTGGGTCATTCCCAAGGGCTGGCCTATGTCGGGCAAGAAGGCCCACCAGGTCGCAGAGCGCGAGGCCTATGAGGAGGCCGGCGTGAAGGGCAAGGCGGAAAAGGAGCCTTTCGGCTTCTATCACTACCGGAAAACCCTATCGAACGGCTTCAAGATACCCGTCAGGGTGCAGGTGCACCTGCTCGAAGTCGAAGAGCTGTTGAAGAACTTTCCGGAACGGGAAGCACGGCGCCTGGAATGGGTCTCTTCCGAGGAGGCCGCCCAGAGGGTCAACGAACCGGAACTCAAGGATCTTCTTCTGCAATTCAAGGAGCGGATGCGACCGCCGGGCCCCGGACCTCTGGAGGTGAAGGCCGGCTGACTTTCGCTGCGCCGTCATTGCCTTCGAGCGCGGATGCGATTACCCAAACCGGCTATGCGGCCCCTGGGGCGGCCCAACACTGATTTCTAGGAGTTGAAAGAATAAATGGGCCAACCCCGGCCGCGTCTGGTTAAGCCGACGCTCGACAAGGATCTTGAGAAGATTTCCTCCCTCGAGGAGGCTGCACGGCAGATGTCGCGCCGGCTTGCGGCTCCCGGCACGGCACTTCTCTTCCTGATCCTCGCCGCGATAATCGCAGCCTATTCGGTGACCGGCAAGCCGGACGTCGTCCTGGTGGTCGCCGCGTCCGCCATCGCGGCTTACATGGCCATGAACATCGGCGCCAACGACGTGACCAACAATATCGGCGCGGCAGTCGGCGCGCGGGCCATGTCCATGGCCTTCGGCCTCGGCCTTGCCGCTGTCTTCGAGGTGGCGGGCGCGGTGATCGCCGGCCGGAGCGTCGCCAACACCATCGCCAACGACGTCATGCATGGGGGCATGATCACCAGCCCCGACATGCTGATCTGGGCGATGATGGCGGCACTGCTTTCTTCCGCCCTGCTCATCAATGTCGCGACCTGGTTCGGCGCGCCGATCTCCACAACCCATTCGATCGTGGGCGGCGTGATGGGGGCCGGCATTGCGGCGGCCGGCCTTTCCGCGGTGAACTGGAGCACCGTCCTCGGCATCACGGCAAGCTGGGTCTTTTCCCCGCTGCTTGGGGCCATAATCGCAGCCGGCTGCCTCTATTTCGTCAAGGAAACCATCATCTACCGCGAGGACAAGATCGCGGCTGCCACGAAATGGGTGCCGGTACTGCTCGGCATCATGACCGGTGCCTTCGCGGGCTATCTCGCTATTCTCGGCTTCGGAGAAACGTCCGGGGTTTCCGCGCCCGTCGCGACCGCGATCGCCGCCGTCTGCGGGCTTGCGGCCTGGGCGGGACTGACCCCGGTGATCCGCCGTCAGGCGGAGGGGCTGGAAAACCGCAATCAGTCGCTCAGAAAACTCTTCCGCATCCCGTTGGTGTTTTCCGCCGCCCTGCTTTCCTTCGCGCATGGAGCGAACGACGTATCGAACGCCATCGGCCCGCTTGCCGCGATCGTTTCCACCGCGCAGCAGGGCATTTCCGGAGCCGTCAGCATTCCGACATGGGAACTGGTGATCGGCGGTCTCGGCATCTCACTCGGCCTCCTGCTGTTCGGCCCGAGATTGGTGAAGCTGGTCGGCGCGGAGATCACCAGGCTCAATCCGATGCGGGCCTATTGCGTCTCGCTTTCGACGGCGCTGACGGTTCTCGTCGCCTCGTGGATCGGCCTGCCGGTCTCCTCCACCCATATCGCCGTCGGAGCGGTCTTCGGCGTGGGTTTCTTCCGCGAGTGGTATACCCGCAATTCCCGCCGTCGGCTCGAATATATACGGGCGCGAGCAGCCAAGTACGACGTGGCACCGCCCATGGAGCGGAACGAGGACGAAATGCGAAGGCGCTATCTCGTGCGGCGTTCGCACTTCCTGAGCATCATGGGCGCCTGGATCATCACCCTGCCCGCCTCCACGGCCCTTGGGGCCGGTATCGCCATGCTCATGTTTGCCCTGTTCCTCTGAAACTCGGGAAATCCAGATGCGCGCCAATTTCCGTATGCAAAGGCTGTTCGTCGATTCGACCCTTTCGGCAGATGCCAGGCATGAGGCCTCGCCCGAGCAGTTCAACTATCTCGCCAACGTGCTGCGCATGGGGGAAGGTGCCGAGGTCCTGGTGTTCAACGGACGGGACGGCGAGTGGAAGGCGCGGCTCGTCTTTCCAAGCCGCAAGAAGCTAATGCTGGAGATCACCGAACAGGTTCGCGCGCAGCCGCAAGCGCCGGACCTTCATTACCTTTTTGCGCCGCTCAAGGTCGGCCGGCTCGATTATCTGGTGCAGAAGGCGGTGGAAATGGGCGCCGGCCTGCTGCAGCCGGTTTCGACCCAGCATGTGCAAGGCAAGATCACCAGCCTGGAGCGGCTTCAAGCCAATGTGATCGAGGCAGCAGAACAATGCGGCATCCTGTCGATCCCGACGGTTGCCGCGCCGGTCAAGCTCAAGGATCTGCTCGAAGGCTGGCCGGCCGAACGCCGCATCATCTTTTGCGACGAGGGAGATGAAGGCCAAAACCCGCTGCCGATCCTCTCGGCGATCAAGGAGCGCCATCTGGCGCTGCTGGTCGGGCCGGAGGGCGGCTTTTCAGAGGAGGAGCGCAAGCTTTTGCGCGAACTTCCCTTCGTCACCGCCATCCCGCTCGGGCCACGCATCCTGCGCGCCGACACGGCCGCGGTGGCGGCGCTCGCCGTGATCCAGGCAGCGATCGGAGACTGGCGCTAAAGCCCTTCGATACACTTGACAGGGCGCCCGCGAAATTCTGAAAGCATCTTGAAGAAAATTCACTTGTGCGGCACGTCAATCCGGTCCAATCAGCCGGACCCGTCCCGCAAGACAGGCAGCCGAACAAGGTAGTTCCCATGGCCCGCGACACCACAGACCAGACACCACTTTCCTCGGTGTCCGAGCTTTCCGCCTACCTGGAAAAGGGCCCGCGGCCGAAAGAGCAGTTCCGCATCGGCACCGAGCATGAGAAGTTCGCCTTCTTCCGTCAGGACAACAGCCCTGTTCCCTATTTCGGGGAAGCCAGCATCTCGGCCCTGCTCAAGGGCATGGAAGCCAGGCTCGGCTGGGAGCCGATCATGGACGGCGGGAACATCATCGGCCTTGCGGAACATTCAGGCATGGGCGCGATCTCGATCGAGCCCGGGGGCCAGTTCGAGCTTTCCGGCGCGCCGCTCGAAAACATCCACCAGACCTGTCACGAGTCCAACCAGCATCTCGCGGTCCTGCGTGAGATCGCCGAACCAATGGGCATCCGTTTCCTCGGCATCGGCGGCAGCCCGAAATGGTCGCTCGCCGAAACGCCGCGCATGCCGAAATCGCGCTACGAGATCATGACGCGCTACATGCCAAAGGTCGGCTCGCACGGTCTCGACATGATGTACCGCACCTGCACGATCCAGGTGAACCTCGACTTCTCCTCCGAGGCCGACATGGCGCGCAAGATACGCGTCTCCATGAAGCTGCAGCCTCTCGCCACCGCGCTTTTCGCTTCCTCGCCGTTTACCGAAGGCAAGCCGAACGGTCTGCTTTCCTGGCGCGGCGAGATCTGGCGCGACACGGACAACCGGCGCTCGGGCCTGCTGCCCTTCGTGTTCGACGCGGATTTCGGCTTTGCCGATTACGTGGAATGGGCGCTCGACGTGCCGATGTATTTCGTGGTGCGCGACGGCAGGTATCACGATTGCACCCACATCACCTTCCGCCAGTTCATGGCAGGCGCGTTGAAGGGCGAAATCACGGCCTGGGAGCCCACGATGGGCGACTGGACGAACCACCTCTCCACTCTCTTTCCGGATGTACGGCTGAAGCGCTTCCTGGAAATGCGCGGGGCCGATGGCGGTCCCTGGCGGCGCATCTGCGCGCTTCCGGCCTTCTGGGTGGGACTGCTCTATGACGATGCGGCGCTCGACGCGGCCGAAAGGTTCACCGCCGACTGGACCGTTGCCGACGTGAGCGCACTTCGCGATGCCGTTCCGGCGCAGGGTCTCCGGGCGGAGATCAAGGGCGCTTCCCTCATCGACATCTCCCGCGAGGTGGTCGGCATATCGAAGACGGGCCTCAAGAGCCGCAACTACGTGAACGACGAGGGCGTGGACGAAAGCGTCTTCCTCAACCCACTCGACGAGATCCTGGCCAAGAAGACGACGCTCGCCGAGGACATGCTGGCACTCTACAACGGTCGCTGGAACGGCTCGGTCGAGCCGGTTTTCGAAGAATACCAATACTGAGCCGTCCTCGGCGCGTCTCAAAAACCGGTTTTCGCCAGCACTTTTCCGTTTATAGTCTCCTCACCACAAGGAGCCGGAAGGGTGC
Source organism: Rhizobium sp. LC145 (assembly GCF_001005825.1). Taxonomy (GTDB): domain Bacteria; phylum Pseudomonadota; class Alphaproteobacteria; order Rhizobiales; family Rhizobiaceae; genus Neorhizobium. The sequence goes on along the minus strand of NZ_LBHV01000016.1, from coordinate 12,061 downwards.
GCCATGCTGCCACTGTTCGACATGATGCTTCGGGCGCAGGACGGTTCGGCCATACAAGCCATGGCCAAGCAGTTCAACCTGGCCCAGGAACAGGCGGTGCAGGCGCTGGCGGCGCTGATGCCGGCCTTCTCCTTCGCCCTGACGCGCAGCAGCGCCAATCCTTATAATTTCGCCGCGCTGGCGCGAGACATGTTTTCCGGCGGCTATGCCAAGTATTTCGAGGACATGAGCAAGGCCTTCACTCCGGAGGGGATCGCCGACGGTAATGCCGTGCTCGAAAAGCTCTTCGGCTCGAAGGAGGTTTCGCGGGCGATCGCGGCACAGGCCGAGCAGCTCAGCGGGATCGGCCGGGATATCCTCAAGAAGATGATGCCCGCCATGGCCGACACGATCATGGGCGGGCTCTTCAAGCAGATGGCCGGCCAGATGCCGGACAGCGACACAGTCTTCGCGGCAGGCCCTATGGGGCAAATGATGAAACCCTGGCTGGAAAGCATGGGGCTGCAGCCGAAGGCAAAACCGCAAGCGGCCGATCCCCTGGACAATCCGTTCATCCAGGCCGCCCAGAAATTCTGGGGTATCGAGCAGGAGCGGCAGCCGGAAGCGGATAGCGGCAATCCATTCGCCGACAATCCATTCGCCAAGGTTTTCCAGGAAATGTGGGCTGGCCCCTCCCCGCAATCGCCTGCTGCCGATGGACGCAAGGAAAAGCCCGCGGCGGCGGATTTCTATCGCGACACGCTGAACAGCATGTTCGACAGCGGGTTGGAAGTGCAGAAGAGCTATCAGAAGAACATGGAAGCGATCTTCGACGGTTACCTCCGAAGCGCATCGGTCGCTCCGGACAAGCCATCCGAAAAATAGGCCTTCTAATAAAAAAAAGCCCGGCACGGATCGACCGGCCGGGCAGTAGGCAGGGCTATTGGCTATCACCCTGCGGGGAAAAGGTCCGGTTCAGCGGCGGGGAGGTCGCTGGAACCGGGTGCGGGCGCGCTGTCTGGCGGAGTGCGTCAGCAGGAGGAGTGGATCGTCCAGAAGCCTGGTGTCTCTCAGCGCCTCGGCGACATCGTGACGCGACAGGCCGATATCGTCGAGCTGATTGTCATCGAGTTCGTAGATGCGATTGGTAGCCACACGGTTACGAAAGGCGCGCCAGAGGGATTGCGTTCGCTTCAGCACGACGGCAAGGCGGCTCTCTGCCCCACGCCGTTCATGAGCGAGGTCGAGTTCGATTCCGCATTCGGTCGTGCTCATCGGTTTGTCCCTTTCATTAGGCACGAGTAGGGCCGCCCTCTCGCCAGAACATGCGAAAAGGTTGCCTGAAGGGGCGTCTCGCAACGGAGCGCCGGTCGGTGGAGAATTACGATACCTGTATGCGGAAATTCTATTGATCAGTCCAACGAATGTTTCTAATGATTAGCATCAAACTCACTGATGGATGGTCATCATGTCCGCTCCTCTCGATATCGACCAGCTCCACACTTTCATCTCGATCGTGGATACCGGCAGCTTCACCAAGGCGGCCGATCGGGTGTTCAAGACGCAATCGGCCGTTTCCATGCAGATGCGGCGGCTCGAGGAACGCATCGGTAAGCAGCTCTTTGCAAAGGACGGCCGCGGCAATCGGCTGACGGCAGAGGGTGAGAAACTCCTGAACTATGCCCGCCGTATCATCCGGCTGAACAACGAAGCGATCGCCGCCTTCGACGACAACCGGCTCGAAGGAACGCTCAGGATCGGCACGCCGGACGATTATGCCGACCGCTACATGCCGGAGATCATCGGCCGTTTCGCCAAGACGCATCCGAATGTCGAACTCTACATCGTCTGCGAACCTTCGGTGAGCCTCGCGGAGAAAATGGCGCGCGGCGAACTCGATATCGCACTCGTCACCCACAATCCACGCCAGCGCATATCCGACGTGGTGCGCACCGAACCGCTCTGCTGGGTCGCCTCGGCCAACCATCCGCTGCGGGAAGACGCGCCGGTGCCGCTCGCGGTCGGTCGGCGGGACTGCCTGTGGCGGCAGCTCGCCTGTTCGGCGCTCGACGCCGACGGGCGCGAATACCAGGTGCTGTTCACGAGCTGGTCGTCGACCGTCGTCGCTGCGGCGGTGCTTGCGGGCATGGCGGTATCGGTACTGCCGGAATCGGCTCTGCGAACCGGCATGAAGGTGCTGTCCTCGTCGGATGGTTTTCCGCCGCTGCCGCCGGTGCAGATCGGCCTCATGAAGCGGCCCGGCCTTTCGCCGTCGCTGATGAACGCCATCACGGACCACATCGCCGCCTGCCTCGACAACATCTCGCCGACCGCGGTCTCCGACACGCTCGAGGGCGACATGAAGGCCTATCAACGGCCGGCGATGCGTGCCCGCGGCGGCCAGGCGCTCAGCTGGTAAAACAGATCCACAAAAAAGCCGGGCATTGCCCGGCTTTTCTCGTTTGGTGACCTGACGGATTATTCCGCGGCGGTCGGCTGGCGCTGATCGTATCGACCTTACATGGCGGCGCTCGGCGACGCGGTGATCGTCAGCGCGCCGAAACAGTCGGTTGGCTAACGCCGGCATATCTCAGGCGAGATTCTTCTTGAAGAACTCGACCGTTCGGCTCCAGGCAAGATCGGCCGCCGCCTTGTCGTAGCGGGCAGCGGAGGTATCGTTGTTGAAGGCGTGGTTGGCGCCTTCGTAGACGAATATCTCGAAGGTCTTGCCGTTCTCCTCCAGCGCCTTCCTATAGGCCTCGATGCCGGCATTGACGCGCTCGTCCAGCCCCGCATAGTGCAGCATCAACGGCGCACGGATCGCAGGAACGTCGGCGATCGGCGGCTGCTGGCCGTAATAAGCGACGCCGGCATTCAGTTCGGGGGACCTCGTCGCCAATTGGTTCACCGTGCCGCCGCCCCAGCAGAAGCCGACCGCGCCGACCTTGCCGTTCGCGCCGTCGAGGCCCGCGAGATAGACACGGCTCGCTTCGCCGTTCGCCGCGGTCGCATCCATGTCGAGAGACGAGAACATCTGGCGGGCCTGATCCTCGTCGGCCGGAGTGCCGCCCTCCGGCGAAAGGAAATCCGGAGCCAGCGCAATGAAGCCTTCCAGAGCCATACGGCGGGCGACATCGCGGATATGTGCGTTGAGACCGCGATTCTCGTGGATGACGATGACGCCGCCGAGCGGACCGGAAGCATTTTTCGGTCGAACCAGATAGCCCTTCATCTCCGTGCCGCTGGCGCCCGGATAGGTCACATCCTCCGCCGTCAGCCGGTCGTCGTCGGCAGGCACGATTTCCGCCTTCGCGCCGTTGGCGGCCAGCAGCGGCGCGATCGCGGCCGCCGCCGCGCCGGAGCCGGCGAGCAGGGTGAGCTTTTCCATGAAGGCGCGGCGATCGAGCGTCAGATGAGTGTATTCATCATAGGCGTTGATCATCGCCTGGGTGATTTTCGGCTTTTCCGTATCCATGGGATGGTCCTCCTTCACTGGAAGGAAAGACTAAACCCAAGGCTTGCGGTCGGCCCACGCAAGTTCCGGTGATCGAGGGGCCGAAGAAACACTTCTGCGTGAAAGCCTTATTCCAGCGCCAGCCATACGGCGAGCCAGATCCACATGGCCATCAGCGAGAAGAAGCCCACGATCCAGATCGGGCGGCGATAACGAAGCCGATTGGAAGTGACGTGCACATAGGAATGCGCATAGCGGCTTGCGACGAATACCCATGCCAGGGCCACGGTGACGATGTTGTCGGCCGTCGTCACGTAGAGCGCCAGGCAGCCGGCGTGGAAGAGGACCGGAAGCTCGAACTGGTTGGCGATATTGTTGCGAACCAGAAGGCTTTCCGGCGGCTCCTCCCGGTTTTCCTTGAACTGCTCGGCCTTTGCGGAACCCGAACGAACGGCGGCGAACCGCCGTTTCGACAGGAGATAATAGAGGCCGAAGACCAGCGCGGCATGCGCGATCATCGGCCAGAGCATGGCGTTCATATAAGTCAACTGCGCCCCCTCCCCTATGCGTGGACTCAGGCGCCGGCACCCGGATAGTTCGGGCTTTCGCGGGTGATCGTCACGTCATGGGCGTGGCTTTCGCGCAGGCCCGCGCCGGAGATGCGCACGAAGGTGGCCCGCTCCTGGAAGTCCTTGATGGTCGCGCCGCCGACATAGCCCATCGCCGCCTTCAGGCCGCCGCCGAGCTGATGCAGAACGCCGGAGACCGGCCCCTTGTAAGGCACCTGCCCCTCGATGCCTTCCGGAACCAGCTTCAGCGTGTCGCGCACTTCCGCCTGGAAGTAGCGGTCGGCCGAGCCGCGCGCCATGGCGCCGACCGAACCCATGCCGCGATAGGCCTTGAAGGAGCGGCCCTGGTAGAGATAGACCTCGCCCGGGCTTTCATCCGTGCCGGCCAGCAGCGAGCCGACCATGGCGGCCGAGGCACCGGCGGCGATCGCCTTGGCGAGGTCGCCGGAGAACTTGATACCGCCGTCCGCGATCACCGGGATATTCTGGTCGCGCGCCGCCTCGACGGCCGCCATGATCGCGGCAAGCTGCGGCACGCCGACGCCGGCGACGATGCGCGTGGTGCAGATCGAGCCGGGACCAATGCCGACCTTGACCGCATCCGCACCGGCATCGATCAGCGCCCTGGTGCCATCGGCGGTCGCGACATTGCCGGCCATGATGCGAACCGAATTGGAAAGCCTCTTCACCCGCGTGACCGCATCCAGAACGCGCTGGGAATGGCCATGCGCGGTATCGACGACCAGCAGGTCAACACCCGCTTCGATCAGCCTTTCGGCGCGCTCGTAACCATCGTCCCCGACGCTGATGGCGGCAGCGGCGCGCAGGCGGCCCTGCATATCCTTCGAGGCATTCGGGTTGAGCTGCGACTTCTCGATATCCTTGACGGTAATGAGACCGACGCAGCGGCCCTCGCCATCCACGACCAGCAGCTTCTCGATGCGGTGCTTGTGCAGCAGCCGCTTGGCCTCGGTCTGGTCGACGCTTTCTTTGACCGTGATCAGGTTCTCATGCGTCATCAGTTCGTGGATCTTCTGGGCCGGATCGGAGGCGAAGCGCACGTCGCGATTGGTGAGAATGCCGACGAGGCGGCCGGCCTTATGGCCGCCGGAACCGTTTTCCACGACAGGGATTCCCGAAATGCCATGCGCCTTCATGAGCGACAGGGCTTCGGCAAGCGTCGCATCCGGCCCGATCGTGACCGGATTGACGACCATGCCGCTTTCGAACTTCTTGACCTGGCGGACCTCCTCGGCCTGCTCGATGGGCGTAAGATTGCGGTGGATGACGCCGATGCCACCGGCCTGAGCCATGGCGATGGCGAGCCGGCTTTCGGTCACCGTATCCATCGCAGAGGAAAGGATCGGCAGGTTGAGATCGATATCCCGGGCAATGGTGGTGGAGATGTTCGTCTGGCCCGGCATGACCTCGGAATGGCCGGGCTGCAGCAGCACATCGTCGAAAGTAAGCGCATCCGCGCCGGTTGCGGTTTCTATGATGCGTGCCATGGCCAATTCCTTCGATCCGGAATGCGGATAACGCGCCGGAACGAATCGTCCGCCCGGGCGGTCTCGCAAGAGTTACTTGGAAGTTGGCGAGGGCTGGTAACACGTTCATGACAGGAAGGGAATAGGAAAAACCCGGAGGTGAGCCCCTCCGGGTTTGCATAGCTCACGAAGCCCACCTCCCGAACCGGTCAGATGTCGAACTGATAGCTCTTCGGCACGAAGCGATAGCCCTGATCGAGCTTTTCCACGAAGCCGACCGCCGGGAACGGCATATGGTAGCCGAGGAAGGCGATCCGATCGGTCGCCACCATGTCGAAGATCTTTTTGCGGGTCGCGGCGGCGGCCGCCTTGTCCATATCGAAGCGGACTTCCCAATCCGGCTTCTGCAGCGAAAGCACGAAATGATTCGCGGTATCCGCGGTCAGAAGCAGCCGACGCCCCTGGGACTCGATATGGAAGACCATGTGGCCCGGCGTGTGACCGGCGGCCATCATGCCGGTGATGCCGGAAACCACCTCGCCGCCTTCGCCGATGAAAGTCATCTTTTCGGCAAGCGGCTTCACATTGGCGAGCACGCCCTTGTGGCCGCCTTCGGCAGGCGTGCCGGCGCGCGCGGTATCGGTCCAGAAGTCGTATTCCGCCTGTCCCGTCACATAGCGGGCATTCGGGAAGGCCGGCTTGCCCTCTTCCATCAGCCCGCCGATATGATCGCCGTGCATATGGGTGAGGACAACGATGGTGATGTCTTCCGGCATGTAGCCGCCCGCGGCCAGCCCCTCGATCAGCCTGCCGCCACCTTCCGCCCGCGCCGAAGGCCCAAGCCCGGTATCGAACAGGATGACGTCGCTGCCGGTACTGACCAGCGTCGGCGCAAAGCTGGTGACGAGTTGGTCAGCAGGCAGGAAGTTCTGCTCAAGCAATGCTCCGACCGCTTCCGGGGTCTGGTTGGTGCCGAAGGTCTCTGCGGGATTGGGCGACGGCCGGGAGCCATCCTTGACCACCAGCACTTCGAAATCGCCGACCTTGAAACGATGATTGTCTGGCGGCACGACTCGCTCGATTTCCAACTTGTTGCTCTCCTGCGCGCGGGCGACGCCGCCCAGAACCGCGGGCGCCGCGAGAACTCCGAGACCGACGGATCCCAGCAAGGCTCGCCGTTCTATTCCCGATGTCACAGTCATAATGGAACTCCCTCCGGTTTGCAGCGATGATGACGCAACATAACCAAGCCGTATCCTGCGGAAATCTGCTCTCACGCAGACGTGAGCCAAAGCGCGAAAAGGTGAAAATCTACGATTGGCAGACGGCCCGCCGAGGCGTAGAGACGGCTCACCTCTGCATACAGGCAGCCTTTTACATGAATCGCATCGTCCCGCTGATTCTCGCCGTCGCTCTCTTCATGGAGCAGATGGACTCCACCGTCATCTCCACGGCCCTGCCGGCCATCGCCCTGGATCTCGGCGTCGGCCCGATCACGCTCAAGCTGGCACTGACCTCCTACATGGTCGCGCTTGCCGTCTTCATTCCGATCAGCGGCTGGATGGCGGACAGGTTCGGGGCCAAGAAGATCTTCCGGCTGGCGATCCTGGTCTTCGTGATCGGCTCGATCTTCTGCGCAGTCTCCTCCACGCTTCTCGAATTCGTGCTTTCACGCTTCCTGCAGGGCATGGGCGGGGCGATGATGACGCCGGTCGGGCGCCTGGTTCTGCTCCGGACCACCAAGCGCAGCGAACTGGTCTCGGCCATGGCGCTGCTCACCATCCCCGCCCTGATCGGCCCGCTCACCGGCCCGCCGATCGGTGGCTTCATCACCACCTATTTCACCTGGCACTGGATCTTCATCATCAACGTGCCGATCGGGCTCCTCGGCATCTGGCTCTCCGGCATCCATCTACCCGATCTCGAAGCCGTGCGACCGCCGCGGATCGACTGGATCGGCTTCTTTCTCACCTCGATGGCCGCGGCCGGCGTCGTCTTCGGCCTGTCGGTGGTGAGCCTGCCGGCACTTCCGCCCGCCGTCGGGATAGGCACGACCGCGCTCGGCATCGCCTGCGGCATTCTCTACGTGCGGCATGCAAAGCGCCATCCGGCGCCGATCCTCAACCTGTCGATATTCAGCAACGATGCCTTCCGGGCGGCGACCACGAGCGGCACGATCTTCCGCATCTCGACCGGCGCCATTCCCTTCCTGATGCCGCTGATGCTGCAGCTCGGCTTCGGTCTCAACGCCTTCCAGTCCGGCATGATCACCTTTGCCGGCGCGATCGGCGCGCTCATGGTCAAATTCATCGCCCGGCGGGTCTATGCAGCGCTCGGCTTCCGCACGACCCTGCTTTTCGCCTGTGTCGCCGGCGCTGCCACAACCGCTGTCAACGGCTTCTTCACGCCCGAGACACCGCATGTGCTGATTATCGTCTTCCTCATGTTCTCCGGGCTTTGCCGTTCCTTCTTCTTCACCGGTGGCAATGCGCTGAGCTATTCGGAGATCGACGATGCGCAGGCGAGCCAGGCGACCTCGATCGCCTCGGTGCTGCAACAGGTGAGCCTCGCGCTCGGCGTCGCGTTCGCGGCCTTCATCCTCGAAGCGGCCTCGGTGCTTTCCGGTTCGCACCTGCAGCTTGCCGATTTCCACCTGGCCTTCTTCATCGTGGCCGGTTTCTCTCTGCTGGCGATCGGCCCGCTTCTTGGCCTCGACCGCAATGCGGGCGCCGCCGTTTCCGGCCACGGGCGCAGGCAGACCGAAATGACACCGGAGGCGGGGGAGTAGCTGAGCTTAAGCGGCGGTATCTTCTTCGGAGGCCTGCGGCTTGCGGCCCTTGAAGTGCTTGGCGAGCAGGAACATCTCCACCGACTCCGCACGTGAAGCGCCCGGCTTGACGTGGATGACCTGCTTGAAATTCTGCTTCAGCATGTTCAGGAGCTCGCGCTCCGTGCCGCCCTGGAAGGTCTTCGCCAGGAAATGGCCGCCCTCCGCCAGCACCTCGACAGCGAAGTGCGCGGCGACCTCGCACAGATGCATCGTGCGCAGATGGTCGGTCTTCTGGTGGCCGGTCGTGGGCGCCGCCATGTCGGAAACGACGAGGTCCGGCGCGCCGCCGATCGCTTCCACCAACTGGCGGGGAGCATCCGGATCGAGAAAATCGAGATGGAGGATCTTCACCCCCGGGATTGGCGCCATTTCGAGGAAATCGATGGCCGCGACGCGGATATCCTCCTCCGTCGAGCCCGTGACCTTCGCAGCGATCTGCGACCAGCTTCCCGGTGCCGCCCCAAGGTCGATGATGCGGCGGGCGCCCTTCAGGATATGATGCTTCTCGTCGATCTCCAGCAGCTTGAAGGCGGCACGGGCGCGATAGCCCTCGAGCTTCGCCCGCTGCACATAGGGATCGTTGATATGCCGCTCGATCCAGCGGCGGGAGGAGGCCTTGAGCTTCCCCTTCTTGACTTTCTGGCCGAGTTTGCGGCCGACCGGCGGTTTCGTCATCCCCTTGCCTGCGCCTCCTCGTTCGAGGCGCGGCGCGGCCGCGCCCTGCGCCAGACGCCGTCATCGGCCATCATTTCCGTGAGCAGCCCTTCGCGCAGGCCGCGATCGGCCACCCGCATGCGCGAGCTCGGCCAGCGCCGGCGGATCGCCTCCAGGATGGCGCAGCCGGCCAGCACCAGGTCGGCGCGGTCCGGACCGATGCAGGGATTGGCCGCGCGGCCTGCGAAATCCCAGGACAAGAGCCTCGCCTGCATGGCGCTCACCTCCTGGTCGGAAAGCCAGAGCCCGTCCACCTTGCGGCGATCATAACGCGGCAGTTCCAGATGCACGCCGGCAAGCGTTGTGACCGTGCCGGACGTGCCGATCAGGTGAAAATCCTCCGCGCCCTGGCGGCGATCCTCGCCAAGCGGCGGGCATTCGAATTCGGCAAGCATGCGCTCGACCTCGTTCACCATGGCGGCGAAGACTTCTGGTGTCACGTCGCGGCCGCCGTGGCGTTCTGACAGCGTCACGACGCCGACGGGCAGCGAGGTCCAATGCGTGATGTGGTTGGCAAGCCGGCTGGAGCGGTTTTCGCCGATGCGGATCACCGCGATTTCGGAAGAGCCGCCGCCGATATCGAAGAGCACGACCGAACGCGCCTCACGGCCGACCAGCGACGAGCACCCCGAAACCGCAAGCCGCGCCTCCGTCTCGCGATTGATGATTTCGAGCGCAAGGCCGGTTTCGGCCGTGACCCGATCGAGGAACTCTTCCCCGTTTTCCGCCGAACGGCAGGCTTCCGTCGCAATCAGCCGCATGCGGCGGATCGGCTTGCTGGCAAGCTTTCCGGCGCAGACGCGCAGGGCCTCCACGGCGCGGTCCATCGCTTCCTGCGAAAGACGGCGATTGGCGGCAAGCCCTTCACCGAGCCGCACGATGCGCGAAAAGGCATCGACCACGCGGAACTGACCCGGCCGGGTCGGCTGGGCGATCAACAGGCGGCAGTTATTGGTACCGAGGTCGAGCGCGGCATAGAGATCGTCACGGAAAAAGGCGGCTCTCTCCGCGCGCTGATCGCCGCCCGCCGGAACGGCTGAAGGGCCGCGCGGCCGCATCTCCTTCGCGGGACCGGAGGCCGACCCGCCGAGTGAGCGCGCCGCAGCGGCGCCAGGTGCGGCCTTTGCCTGCGTCAACGGACGGCCCTGAAGGCCTCGGCCGCCGCGGTTCTTCCGCCGCCGGTTGCGCGATTTTCCACCCGGAGCGGACTGGCTTTCCTGCGAGGGTGGCGAACGCAGCGAGACCGGCGCCATGGCCGAAACCTGCACGGCTTCGGCCGGCGCGCCCGACCTGTTGCGTCGGCGCTTGCGCTTGCGCTGGGAGCTGCCTGCGGTGTTTAATTCCGGACGTCCGGCCTGGCCGACCTTTTCGACCTGGCCACCATGCGGGACAGACGCCGCGTTCCGGCTTTTGCCGTTACGCTTCGCCTTCCGGCGCCGCGAGGACTTTTTCGCCCCGCCGCGCTCCGCCGCAGACGCCCCGCCTTCTGGCGGCTTTCCGCCGCTATCGGGGTCCATATTCAAATATTCCATCTCGCCGCGCAAAACCTAAAAAAGGCATGCCGCTGGCATCTGATCGTTTCGTTGGGGCGGAGGATAACAGCGCGGGACGCTTTCGCCAATCGCTTTTTGAGCAGGTGCTTTTTCCGCTTTTCGAACGCTGTCAATTTTTTCAGAACGGGTATTTGCAATCCGCACGGTTTTGGTTATAAGCCCGGCACACCAGCGGCGGCGCTTCGCCGCCAGCCTGCTGGGGAATAGTTCAATGGTAGAACAGCGGACTCTGACTCCGTCGATCTTGGTTCGAATCCAGGTTCCCCAGCCAATCTCCTCATCAGTCCTTAGGTAATACCGGAAACCGCGTACCCGGTATGCGATCCGCGCCTGCTGCCGTTTCAGACCCTGAAGCGTGTCGACGCACTTACGCCTATCAGCCCTTCAGCGCATCCCAGATGAGTTTGAGGGAGATGATGAGCAGCGCGATCTCGACGCAGCGGAAGAAGATATCGTCCCGGATCATTCTCAAGAGCCGCGCGCCGATGAAGGTGCCGATGATCGCCACCGGAACGAGCGCCAGCGCCGCGGAAAGATTGTTGCGGTCGAACTGGCCCAGCGCCCAATAGGGCAGCACTTTCACCGCATTCACGATCGCGAACAGGATCGCGGTCGTGCCGGCAAAAACGAGCTTGTCCAGCCGCTGGGGCAGGACATAGATCTGATAAGGCGGACCGCCGGAATGCGACACGAAACTGGTGAAGCCGGAGATCATGCCCCAGAAGACGCCGCGGGGCACATCCGCCGGGCGGGGAGGCACGAATTTGCCGAGCTTGCGCCAGGTGTTGAAACAGTAGAGCAGGCCCAGCAGCCCGACAATGAGGGTGATCACCCATTCCTGGATGAACGACGCGGTTGCCCAGCCGACGCCGACCCCGGCGATCGCCGAGGGCGTGAGGATCGCCAGGTTGCGACCGCTAAATATGCCGCGATAGATCCAAAGCCCGACGATATCGGTGGCGATATAGATCGGCAGCAGCAGGGCCGCCGCCGTCACCGGCGAGATGAAGAGGGAGAACAGCGGAACGGAAAGGATCGCGATCAGCGGCAACCCGCCCTTCGAAAGGCCGACGAAGAAGGCGGAGAGCAGAGCCACGGCGCTGAAGGCCGGGTTGGCGAGCATCACATCAAGCATGGCATGCCCTTGGCGCGACCGGCATTGCGAGCGGACGCCATCCGAAACTTTCCTGCCCTCTCACCAATACACTCCCCGCCGATACTTCGGACGCCGAGATAGGCACCAATTGCCCCGCACATCAAGCGCAACGATGCCGGAAGCTGTTGATACCGAGCGTGGCTGCGCCAAGCCGACCCGGCGGAAGTGAGGTCCGCTCTAGCGCCGGGTGCCCAGCTTGCGAAGGGGCGCGGTCCAGCGCCAGGATCTACTCTTCTCCACGAGAAGAAGCCTATCCTTCAATGCGGCGCCCTCGGCACGCGCGCGCTCAAGCTCTGCCCGCACCTGTTCGAGTTCCGTA
>NZ_LBHV01000015.1 GCF_001005825.1 Rhizobium sp. LC145 | reverse complement strand
GCCAATCCCGGCAAGATCACGCTCGAGATGATCGAGGTGCAGACCGGCTCCTATCTCGGCGAGGACGATATCATCCGTATCGAGGATACTTTCGGAAGGAAGTGAGGCTTCCGAGATCGCAGCTGTGCCTCCTGCTGTGACGTGCCGCCGCCTATGGCCGGCGCGACGCGTCGACACGGTGCTCGTCTGGGGTCCAAGCGGAAGCGGAAGCGGAAAGGAGTCGAAATGCGTCCGCGAAATTTCTTTCTGTCGGCTTCGGCCAGGCATGCCGGCTCGCTGTTGCACAAGCCTTCCCTGCAAGCATTGATCTTCAATGCCGTTCGGCTGAACCGGCCCGAAGTGACCGATTTGCTGCAAAGTGACGAGCTCGGCTTCCTGGCCTATTGCATCGCCAGGCGACGGAACTCGAGGGCTCAGATCCTCCAGGATCTCTGGGTGTGCTATGAACTTGAGGAAATGCGCGGCGGATATTTTGTCGAATTCGGATCGACGAACGGCATAACCAACAGCAACACCTGGCTTCTCGAAAAGGCCTTCGGATGGCGCGGTATCCTTGCCGAGCCAAATCCGTTCTGGCATGCGGATCTGGCGGCCAATCGCAACGCCCATATCGAGCATCGCTGCGTTTCATCCAGATCCGGTGAACAAGTGACGTTCCTCGCGACGGATGGCGTAGACCCCGAACTCAGCGGAATTGCGGCGTTTGCTAACGGCGACCATTTTGCCGACGTCCGCCACAGCGGGACCCCGATCTCCGTCGAGACCATCTCGCTCAACGATCTGCTCGACGCCTATGACGCTCCTGAAACCATCGACTATATTTCCATCGACACCGAGGGAAGTGAGCTGGACATCTTGTCCTCCTTCGACTTCGGGCAGCATCGCTTCAACCTGATCTCCGTGGAGCAAAACTCCCGGACGAAACGTGCGATAGAAACGCTGCTGATGAAGAACGGCTATGCGCGGGTGTTCCCGCAGTATTCCCAATGGGACGGCTGGTATGTCTCAAAGGAGCTCCGGTCCACTCCGCCGCACGAAATTATAGCGCCTGCTCTTTGATCGCACTTGATCGCCTGCCCACCCGCCTCAGCATCGCGGAGCCCGGCGACGCGGGCGAAGGATGTTCCGGGAGGATGCAGTAACCCCAGGCTTCCGATCTTGACAAAACGAACAAACTGCTTCTGATTTAAGATAAATACACCATACGGAATTTGTACTCCCTGACCTCGAGGGGATTTTGCCATGACGCAGACTATTTCCGTAGTTCTGGCAACGTTCAACGGGGAACGTTACCTCACCGAGCAGCTGACGAGCATATTGCGTCAAACCCGCCCCCCTAACGAGGTGGTCGTAAGCGACGACAACTCACAAGACGGCACGGGGCGGATATTGGACCGCTTCGAGCGGGAAGCGCCTTTCCCTGTCATACGTTTGCGCAATGCGGTTGCCTTGGGCTTTCGCGAGAACTTCCTGGCTGCCGCATCGAAAGCGACAGGGGATTGGATCGCCTATTGCGACCAGGACGACATATGGCGCGCGGACAAACTGGAGAAATGCGGCAGCTTCTTCGACGAAGAAGGCGTGACGCAGATCGCGCACCAAGCCGAACTGATCGACGAGCATGGGAACCGGATCGGAACCTTCACGCAGGGCATCGGCAAGACGTGTGTTCGCCCATCCCTGTTTTATGATGTTTGGGGAACCTTTTGGGGCTTCTCGATGGTCTTCCGGCGAGAGATCCTGACGCTGATCCCGGCGGCTCAACGGTTTATCGATTACATCCAGCCACAACATCTAATCGCCCACGATCGCTGGGCCTTTTTCCTGTCACAGAGCCTTGGCCTGACAGTGGAAATCGCCGAGCCGCTGGTGGATTACCGACAACATTCCACAAACCTGTTCGGCAGCCGCTCTCGCCGGCAAACGCAGGGGCGGGCGGCAATCCACAGCAAGAACTGCGCTTACATAAAGGCGACGGAAGGGATGCTGGATTGCATCCGGAACCTGCCTGGTGACATTGAGGAGAGATTTCCTGCCTTTCGACGTGACAAGGCCCTGTCTGTGCTGTCGGCAGCACTGAGGCAGGTCGAGGCGAGAGGCAAGCTTTACGAGTCGAACCTGCACTCACGCTTTGCCCATCTCGGTTACCTGTTGCTGGCGGGTGGCTACAAAGGTGCTCATGATGGGCGATTGCGGTGGCGTTCCATCGGCAGGGATCTGGCATATTGTTGCGGTGGCTGATGCCCTCTCGACCGAGGCCAGTCGTCCTTCGCTCGGGAAATGCTGCAGAAACGCTCCCGCAGGCTGACTTGGATGATGATCGCCGCTGGGTTTCGCCGGTCATTTGCAAGCGAGGAACAGTTATTCGGGAAGATCGGCACGCAGCAGACGGCCGTTGAAGCGCATCCCAACTGCAAGCCATACAAATCCGGCGGAGCTCACATGATGGCTTCGAAAGACACCGAGCATTATATCGCACTCGATGGCGTTCGTGGTGTTGCCGCGATTTCAGTCCTGTTTTTCCACCTCGGCCGATGGCTGGACTTGCCCTGGCTGGCCACCAACGGAAATCTTGCGGTCGATACGTTCTTTACACTCAGCGGCTTTGTGTTGGCATCCGCTTACGCTGAGAAAATGCACCGTCTCTCCCTGTGGGATTTTGTGCTCATCCGCGCCATCAGGCTGATGCCGGTCATCGTTCTGGCGACAGTAATCAGCGCGCTATACGTCCTAGCCCGCAGTTTATTGACGCAGCAAGGCATTCTGCTTTCCGATATTGCAGTGGCCGCCACTCTGGGAATTCTCAACGCTCCCTATTTCTACGCGCCGCATCACCTGGGAGGGCCGCAGTTATTTCCTCTGAACGGGCCGCAGTTTTCGCTCTTCCTGGAGGTCGCATCCAATGTTTTCTGGTGGACTTGCCGTTTCCTGAATCAGGTCGTCTTCGCAGTAGCTGCCGGTATCGTTTCGGCAATTTCGTTGGTGTTCATGGGCATAGGCGGCGATACGACCGAGACCTTCTGGCATGGCTTCCCACATGTGGGATCTTCATTCTTCATCGGGATACTGCTTTTTTACATACATCGAAATCTGGCTGCAGAACGATGGAGTGTTTACTTCAAAACATCGTTCTGGATCCTGATTTCACTCATGATGATCATGTTCTACACACCGGTGGAAGCTTCGTTCTCGGCGAAATTGATCTGGAAACTGCTTCTCGCCCCCGCGCTGGTACTGGCAGGCCCGCATGTGGACCTCACCGCATTTCAGAGAAGCCTCTCCAAATACAGCGGGGACATATCTTTCCCCATTTATGCCCTGCACTACCCGATATTCTGCTGGGTGAACGGCATCTACCAAATGCTCCTGGGCAGCCGAAATCCCCATTTCGAGATCCCGCTCGTGACGCTCGCAGTGGTTCTGACCAGCCATTTCGCATTGCGTCTGTACGACAAACCCCTGCGCTACCACCTCTCGCAAGCCGTCCGAGCCGGGAAACCTCCGCCGAGTACCTAGCCACGGCACATTCTGGGCCGATGCCAGCGCTGCAGTCTGTAATATGAAATCTTGACGGCATCTCCGCGAGTGCTAGCTCACCACTGACATCTGACAAACTCTCTCGTGGAAATTGGATGGAAATGGATGGACAAATGGAATTTCGAAATACGGCAACCGTCCGATCAAGTCCGAAATCCTGTCGCTGATCGCCGAAATCGACGAATTCAAGGGTGCTTGGCGTGCGATCGGCCGGATCGCTCCTGAGCGGCTGTCCGACCTCCGGCGTGTAGCCACGATCGAAAGCGACGGTTCCTCCACACGTATCGAAGGGGGTACGCCTTACCGACCGAGAGGTCGAAAAGCTGCTGGCAAACATTCGGCTGGGGTCGTTTACGACACGCGACGAGCAAGAAGTTGCCGGCTATGAGGAGGTGATGAGACCACCTTTAGTGCTTACGAAGCTATTTCATTCACCGAGAATCATATCCGTCAGCTCCACTGCGACCGTTGGCAACGCGTTGTTCAACCAGCCTTGGATACAGCGCCACAGCTTCATTCCTTTGATGACCATTTGAAACTACGGCGCCGACTGATTGAAAGTCGAGGCGTGACCGTTTGAAATCACGCAGGCGGCTGATTTAAAGTGCGGCATGCCAGATGGCGGCATGGGGTAGGAAAGAGGTCACGCAGGCGCTGCTGAATCTTTCGCTGATTTGTCACGGAATTGACCTAGTGGGCCCTCAACGGAGTGGTACCCGATCAGAAGCGAAGCGAAAGCATTTGTGCATAGTTCTATCGCACCGCCAGCCGACTAGATCTTCCAAACGGAAGGAATGCAGCTCTTGAACGAGGTCGACCCAGCATTGTTCGTCAGGCAACTAACTTTCTTCCGCGAATATCTCCTCACGTCTTCTGCGTACGATCGAAAGAGCCGGCGCTATCAGCAACAGTGCGGCCAGGAGCAACATGGCCGCACTGATCGGCCTTTCAATCAGTACCATCGCATTGCCGCGCGATAACAGCAGCGCGCGACGAAGGTGCTCTTCCATCATCGGCCCAAGGATGAAACCGAGCAGCATCGGTGCAGGCTCGCATCGCAGTTTGACAAAGCAGTAGCCCGCCGCTCCGAAGATGATCAGCATCCACACGTCGAACATTGAATTGGAGAAGCTGAACACGCCTATGCAAGTGATGACGATGATCGTCGGAAAAAGCAGATGATAGGGAAATGTCAGGAGCCTCACCCACAGTCCGACCAGTGGGAGGTTAAGCACGACCAGCATGGCGTTTCCGATCCACATCGAAACGATGAGACCCCAAAATAGCGCCGGCTGTTCCGAGATCACGTTCGGCCCTGGCTGGATGCCATGGATCATCAGAGCGCCGATCATCAAGGCCATGACCGGATTGGACGGCAGGCCGAGCGTGAGCATCGGAATGAACGAGGTCTGCGCGCCGGCATTATTGGCCGATTCAGGCCCGGCCAGTCCTTGCAGCACTCCGCTGCCAAACTTTTCCGGCTCCCTGGAAATCTTCTTTTCGATTGCGTAGGAGGCAAACGACGAGAGGGTCGCCCCTCCTCCGGGCAGAATTCCGAGCACCGAACCGATGGCCGTGCCCCGCAGGATGGATCCCAGAGCTTCGCGGAAGCGCGCCAAACCGGCCAACAGACCAGTAATCTGTGCCGCGGCTACCTCCTGTTCGGAGGGGTCGTCGAGATTGCGCAGGACTTCGGCTATGGAGAACAGTCCCATAGCCAACGCCACGATCGTGATGCCATCATAAAGATCCAGCATTCCGAAAGTGTATCGCTGCACGCCAGAGGTAACGTCCGTTCCGACAAGCCCGAAAAGCAAGCCGAGGATCGCCATAGCGATCGCTTTGACAATTGAGCCGTGGGCTAGCGCTATCGCTGCGATGATGCCGAGGATCATCAGCGAGAAATATTCCGCCGGTCCGAACAGCAGTGCAGCTCTCGCCAAAGGCGGGGCAAGCAGAGCGATGATGAAGGTGGCGATGGTCCCGGCGACGAACGACCCCATGGCCGCCATCGCAAGCGCCTCCCCCGCCCGCCCCTTGCGAGCCATCTGATAGCCGTCGAGCGCGGTGACAACGGAGGAGGACTCTCCAGGTGTATTGATAAGGATTGCGGTGGTCGATCCACCGTACTGGGCGCCGTAGAATATGCCGGACAGCATGATGAAAGCGGAAACCGGCGGCAGGCCGAATGACAGCGGCAGCAGCATGGCCACGGTCGGTGCCGGTCCCAGTCCGGGCAGGACACCGATCAAGGTTCCAATCAGCACACCGGCAAAGCAATAAAAGAGATTGAGAGGCGTGAGCGCCGTTTCGAAACCAAGGGCCAGATGGGAGAGCAATTCCATTGTTTCAGCCTCCGATCCAGGTGCCGATCGGATGAAGCGGCAGACCGAGGGCGAGGCGGAAGATCAGGTCGGAACAGAGCGTCAGGCCGGCCGCGAGCAGCAGGGCGGGCCTCCATCGAAACGCCCGGCTCGCAGACGCCGCCAAAAGAACGACGACGGGCAGTGTCAGATAACTGCCCAGAGGCTGCATGAAGGCTGCGAAAACGATCATGGCACCGAGCACTCGCGCCATCGGACCGTGACGAGGTATCGTAACTGGCTCGTCAGCGGCAAAACTTTTCACCGAGATCACGAGACCGGCCACGATCAACAGCCCGGAAAGGATGACGGGAAAGAAGCCCGGTCCCATGCGCAGCATGGAACCGAAGCCGAAATCAAGACCGAGCCAGAGGAAGATCACACCCAGCAGGATAAAGATCAGCCCCGCCAAACGGTCAATGCCCATAAAGGCGTGCATGTTCAAAACCTCCCATAAACAATGACAGCACTGAACCCTTCAGACGCCTCCGACCACCTTTGAGGGGTCCTGCAGAAGCGGCGCCGGAAAGTGGAGGCCGCGCTGTCCCGAGAGGCCGCGGTTCGGCTCCACCTGATGACCGGGAATGGGTACACCTGTGAATTCCTGTAAGTCGACGGCAAGCAGATCATCGCCATAGAGCTCTTCCCGCAGAAGCTGCTGCAGGGCTGAAGCGACGTCCGCATAGGAAGCGTCCTCGAACACGTCGTGCATTTCCCGCGGGTCATTTTCGAGGTCGAAAAGCTGGAAGTGCGAGCCTGCCGGATACCAGATCAGTTTGTGGCGACCGTCATGGACCATCCGCATGGCCTTCGCTCCCGAAAGGGTCTCAGCGTAAAGAAAGTCGCGCCGCTCGTCGCCTACCATGGGGCGCCCCTCGCAGGTATCCGGTATCGCCAGATCACAGAGCGCGAGCAGTGTCGGCATGACGTCCTGCAGACCGACAAGACGGCTATCCACGGCACCTCTACCGACCCGCGCGTCTGCAGCGGTCCCGACCAGGATCATCGGAATGTTCGCCGACCCCTCATACATCAGGCGCTTGGCGTAAAAGCCATGATTGCCCAGCATGTCGCCGTGATCGCTGGTGATCAGGATAACCGTATCGTCGAGAATCTGCTCCTCGCGCAGCGTCCCGATGAGGATTCGGATCTGGTGATCGATATGCGTGCAAAGGGCATAGAATGCCCTGCGCATATCGGCGAGCTGAGCCGGCGGCAGCTTCGCCCAGTAGTCGCGCGTCAACCTCAGCGGATGTGGTAGCGTCTCGGCATCTTCCGCCCAGGCGCCGATGAAGGGCTCATCCATTTCGCGCGCTCTATAACGCTCGAAGTAACTTGCGAGCGGTATCAGAGGTGGATGCGGCGGCGTATAAGAGACATGCCAAAGAGCCGGCCGGG
Organism: Rhizobium sp. LC145; assembly: GCF_001005825.1. GTDB lineage: Bacteria > Pseudomonadota > Alphaproteobacteria > Rhizobiales > Rhizobiaceae > Neorhizobium. The sequence continues at coordinate 64,048 of NZ_LBHV01000015.1, read as the reverse complement.
TTGGATCGCGTCGCTTGATGCTACGGGCGGCAGCCCACGTGGTCCAGTTTGTGACGTGCAGCTCTTCCGGCAAATGCCAGGTGCGCCAACTGTATTCGTTGTTGCTCATGCCGTGCATGAATTGCTGGCCGGCATGTCCCCTGTCAGCCAGGAACATTTCGTAGTCGTCCGTGCCGCCAAGAGCGCCTCGCCCTTCTTCCGCCAGCAGGGCGTCATCGAAGCCGATACGATCCCTTTGGGGATAGACGTGGAGCTTGCCGATCGCCTGGGTCTGATAACCGTTGCTGCCGAAGGTGGCGGCAAGCGTGGGTAGATCGGCCGGCATGCGCAGCGACGGCTGAAATACCCGATCGCCGTGCCGGCGCGGACTCGTACCCGTCATGATCGAGCGTCTAGCCGGAATGCAGATCGGGCATTCCGCATAAGCACGCGAGAACCGCGTGCCGATGGACGCGAGATGGTCAAGCGTCGGCGTCTCAATCACCGGATGGCCCGCGCAGCCAAGCAGATTGCCCGGCCACTGATCGACGGTCACGAAGAGGACATTGGGCCGAACCTGTCTGCCCTCCGGATAGGTGTGTTTCATGATATCCGAGACCTGTCAGTCTTTCGTCGCGCCGGAGGCTTCAACGAGCTGTTTCATCTTGTCGTTTTCGGTGGCTATGAAGTCAGCGAACTGCTGGGGCGAACCACCTGCGATGCCGATGTTGAGCTCGGCGAACCGGTTCTTCACATCGTCCTGCTTGATCGCCTCGTCGAGCGCTTCATTCACGCGGTTGACGATCTCCGCCGGCACGCCGGCCGGATAAAACACCCCGTGCCAGGAGGCAAAGACATAGTCCTTGACGCTTGCCTCGGCCATGGTGGGTATATCCGGCAGGGCCTGTGACCGCTCAGCGCCCGTTACGGCAAGTGCGCGAAGTGCACCATTCTTCACATGAGGAACGGCAGTCCCATCGATCATCATCTGGACATGACCGGCAATGACGTCCGTCAGCGCGGGCGCCGAGCCGTTATAGGGGATATGAACCGGGTTGATGCCGGCCAGGCTCTTGAAATATTCGAAAGCCAAATGCTGCGGGGACCCGTTTCCGGAGGATGCATAGGAGAAACTGTCAGGCTCCTTCTTCACCAGCGCGATCAGTTCCTCGACCGTATTGGCGTTGACCTCAGGATTGACGACGAGAAGCAGAGGAACAGAGGTGATCTGGATAATCGGCTGAAAATCCTTGATCGGATCATAGGTGAGATTCTTGTAGACATGCGGACTGATCGCATGCGTGCTGATGTCGCCGATCGCCATGGTATAGCCATCCGGCGCGGCGGACTTGAGCCCGGTCGTCGCGATCGTGCCGCCTGCTCCCGGCTGATTTTCGACGACGACCGATTGTCCCAGTTTCTCGCTCAGCTTCGGCGCGATCGTTCTTGCAATTAGATCCGTGTTCCCGCCTGGAGCGAAAGGAACGATCAAGGTGATCGGTTTCACCGGCCACTTTTCCTGTGCTGATGCTGTCGGTGCCTGAACTCCCAGCGCGATTGCGGCGGCGATTGCAGTTGCAAACAGAGCTTTCATGATGCCTCCCTTGGTCTTTGCGGTGCTCCTCAAGAACCGCGCGCCTTGGCAATAGCCAGTGCGCAAAATATAAGCTACCTTATCTCCTGCTGATTTAGAAATTAGAGAGTCTAATAAGAGGGAAGATGGATCAGCGGCTTCTTACTTCATTTATCGTGCTCGCCGAGGAACTCCATTTCATCCGAGCGGCCGAGCGACTGCGGATAACGCAATCGGCACTCAGCCAGCAGATTTCCAAGCTGGAGCAGGAACTCGATGTGCAATTGTTCGATCGCACGCGCCGTCGCGTATCCTTGACCGATGCCGGCAACAGCCTGCTTGAGGAAGGCAGTATCGCTTTGAAGCAGCTGACGCTGGCAGTCGATATGGCGAAACGGGCCGCGCAAGGGCATGTGGGACGATTGACGATCGGCTTTGCCGATGCCGCCGCACTCAACGTCCTGCCCACCCTCACCTCGGAATTTGCGCGTCGCTATCCCGGCGTCAATCTGATCCTGCACGAAATGATTTCCGCCGAGCAGGTGGAGGCATTACGGGCCGGCCGGATACAGATCGGACTGCTGCGCCCTGTTTTCGACGATGGAGACTTCGAAACCTCGCTGCTGCATCGTGAGCCTTATGTCGTCGCGATCGCGGCCGCCCATCGGCTGGCCGCGGTGAAAACGATTCGACTTGCCGACCTGGCTCAGGAGGGTCTCATCACGACCCGTCGCGTCAAGGCCCGTTATGTGGAGGGAAATTTTCAGCCCCACTTCAAAAAAGCCGGCGTGCAAATCAAAGTCGTCCAGGAGGTCAACGAACTCCATGCAATCCTCGGCCTTGTCGCCGGTGGCCTCGGTATCGCGCTCTTCCCGCGATCCATCATGAAGCTTCAGCTGGAAGGCGTAGTCTACAAGCCGCTCACACCAGACCAATCGCCGATGGCTGAGATGCTGATTGCAAAACGCAGCGATGACCGGACAGCGACGACCATGCGTTTCATGGAGTTGGCAAAAAGGTTTTATCCCTCAGTCCGATGACCACAGCGGGTCTGGCTTGCGCCGAGCGCTTGCCGGGCATGGACTGGACCGCCGAAGCGAATGGCATATCGAGGTTCGCTATATCCTAGATGATGCGCGTTAGGCCGCGTGCCAGATCCTGGCCGGAGACGACATCCCGCCCCAATTGAGCTGTTCGGATACCCGCGGTCAGAACCTACGCATAGTCTCCAGTAATGCGGTGTGCAAGCCGCTTACCTGCTATTCCTGGCGTCCATCAGCGCCGCGACGAAGGCCCGTACCAGGCTCGCCTTCTGCATGTCCGGACGAAACAGGAGATAGCTCTTGAAATAGACCGCAGGCTCCAACGGCCGCAAGGCAAGTCCGCGGTCTTCGAAGCCATCGACGGCAAGCGGATTGACGATCGCCACACCCACCCCCTCTAGGGCCAGAGCGCATGCGGTGATGGCGAACGGCGTCTCGATCACCAGATTGGGCTTCGAACCGGCTTCACCGCACAGTCGGTCGAACTGCAGTCTCGCCCTGTCTTCCGGAGAAAGGGCGACATAATCGACCTCGTGCAGATCCTCCGGCCGGATCACCTTTCGCGAAGCCAGCGGATGCCCGGGAGGAATGGCGCAGAGCGCGGGGAAACTGCCGAACACCTGGTGCTCCACGCCTGAAAGATCGACCTCGTCCGCCGCAAGTCCAAGATCGAACTCCCCATCGACGACGTGATTCCGCACGGCTGCCGAAGACATGATGTTGAGTGTCACGACGGCTGCGGGATGCGCCTGCCTGAACTTCTTCACGGCTCTCGGTACGATGGTCGACCCCGCGGCTGCGAGGCTCGCCACCCGTATCTGTCCCGATCCGAAGTCCCTGATCCGCGCAGCCGACGAGCGCAGCAGATCGAGCCCCCGAAAACTCGCGTCAACGTCGCGGTAGAACGCCTGCCCCTCGGGAGTTGGTATCAGCCGGCCCTTGACCCGGTCGAAGAGCGCAAAGCCGACAGCCTCCTCAAGTTCGCCGACCAGCCTGCTGACATTGGGCTGGGTCACACCCATCAGCTCGGCTGCGCGGGAGACGGTCCCACTCAGGATGACGGCGCGGAACGCCTCGATCTGCCGGAAGTTCATGGAACCTCATCCTATAAGCTTTTGGCATGGACTTAGACGTTCTCGTCAATTGTTTGTCTACCCCCGCCCCGCGTACAGTCGGGAAAATTCGACAATGAAGGACAGACAATGCGCGACAAGACGCTTTGCGTGAAGCGGCCCGATATATCCCATGAAGGCTTTGCGAGCCTCGCAGTCCCGACCTATCGAGCCTCCACCATCGTGTTCGATAGCGCCGAGGCCTATGCCAAGCGAAGCCAGCGCGGTCCCGACGGTTATACCTACGGGCTCCACGGCACGCCGACCTCGCGCACGCTCGAAGCCTCGATCACCGGGCTGGAGCAGGGCCTGCGCACGGTCCTCGTTCCTTCCGGTCAGGCGGCCATCACGATCGTATTCCTGTCCGTGCTGATGCCGGGCGACACCGTCCTCATACCCGATACCGCCTATCCGCCGGTGGCCGGTTTCTGTGAGAACTATCTGAAGCCCCGCGGCATCTCCTACCGCATCTACGATCCGATGATAGGCGGAGCGATCGCCGGTTTGATCGACGAGACGGTGAAGCTCATCTGGACGGAGTCGCCGGGATCGACCACGATGGAGATCCAGGACATTCCCGCGATCGTCGCCGCCGCCAGAAAAAGAGGCGTGCTGACCGGCTGCGACAATACCTGGGCGACGCCGCTCCACTTCAAGCCGCTGGCCTTCGGAATGGACTTCTCGTCGATGGCGCTCACGAAATACCTCGGCGGCCACTCGGATCTCCTGATGGGATCGATCGCCGTCAAGGACATCGACCTGCATCGCCGGCTCAAGGCCACAATGAGGATGATCGGGCTCGGAGTTTCTCCGGACGACTGCGCTCTCGCATTGCGCGGCATGGAGACGATGGGTGTCCGTCTCGCCCATTCCGGGCGCGTTGCTCTCGATTTCGCAAGGAGGATCGCGGATCGTGTTCCGGAAGATCTGGTCCTTCACCCGGCTCTGCCCGGCGCACCAGGCCACGAAACCTGGAAGCGCGACTTCACCGGGTCCAGCGGCGTGTTCAGCATCGTGATCCCTCCGCACGCCGAGGCGGCGCTGCCCGATCTGTTGACCGCCGCGAAGGTGTTCTCGATCGGCGCCTCCTGGGGAGGCACGCACAGCTTGCTTGCTCCGATGACGATCACGCGCGCAACCAAAAGCAACGCCCATCCGGGAACCATCCTGCGCATCAGCATCGGCCTTGAGGACCAGGACGACCTTTGGGCCGATCTGGAGCCGATCGTCGACCTCATCGCGACAGAACCTGCGATGGCGAGGACCGGCTGACTGACCCTAGCGATAAAACAACAAAGGGAACGAAGAACATGAAGAACTGGACAATCGCCACTATCACCCTAGGCATGCTGCTTTCGGCAAACGCAGCTCAAGCGGGGCCGACGCTGGACAAGGTCAAGGCCCGCGGACATCTCGTGTGCGGCGCCAGCCAGGGGACGGTCGGCTTCGGCGCGCCGGACGACAAGGGCTACTGGAGAGGTCTCGATGTCGAGACCTGCAGAGCGGTCGCCGTCGCCGTGTTCGGTGATAAGGACAAGGTCGAGTTCGTCCCCTTGAGCGGTCAGCAGCGGGTCCCCGCGCTTCAAACGGGCGAGATCGACATTCTCCCCCGCACCCTCACCTGGACGCTGCAGCGGGACGCCAACGGCATCAACTTCACCACGCCCAATTATTACGAGTTCACGGGCTTCATGGTTGCGAAATCGTCCGGCGTCACCAAAGTCGAGGAAATGACAGGTGCATCGGTCTGCGTACAGACGGGCTCCACCACGGAAGTCGTCGTCAACGACGTATCGACCAAGCTCAATCTCGAGCTGAAGCCGGTCGTGTTCGACAATGTTGCGGCGACACGCCAGGCTTTCTTCTCGGGACGCTGCGACGCGCTCATCACCGACGCCTCGGCGCTGGCATCGGTGCGCGCTACCCAGTCGAACAACCCGGACGACTATCTGATCTTCCCGGCGACCAAGTATATGGATGCGCTCACGCCCGCTGTGCGGCACGGGGACGACCAGTGGCTGGATATCGTCAACTGGTCGATCCAGGCTCTCCTCAATGCCGAGCTATACGGGATCACCCAAGCCAATATCGACCAGATGACGGAGTCCGACGATCCGCGCGTGAAACGTTTCCTCGGCGTCGAGCCCGGCAACGGCAAGGCGCTCGGCCTTGAGGACAAGTTCGCCTACAACATCATCAAGCAGCTCGGAAACTACGGCGAGATGTTCGACCGGAACGTCGGCAAGGACAGCCCCTTGAAGATCGAGCGCGGCCCGAACCGCCTGTTCTCCGACGGCGGCCTCATGTTCCCGATGGCCTTCCAATAAGCTTCGGAGGAGGTGCTCATGATCTCGGCTCTTCTGGACAACAGACGGTTCAGGAGCTGGGGCGGCCAGGTACTGCTGCTTGGCGGCTTTGCCGCCCTGCTCGCCTGGCTCGTCAGCAACACCGTCGCCAATCTCCACGCCCGCGGGATAAGGGTAGGCCTTGACTTCCTGTCGCGGCCCGCCAACTTTCCGATTTCGGAAAGCGTGCTGCCCTACGACCCTTCCGATACATTCCTCTGGGCTTACGTCGCCGGACTGGGGAATACGCTCACGATCTCCATTCTTGCGATCCTTCTCTCGACTGTGCTCGGGCTCGTCGTCGGGCTCGCACGGCGCTCGAAGCATCCTCTGACATCCGGTGTGGCGGGTGTTTTCGTGACGACGATGCGGAACATGCCGCTGATCGTCCACCTCCTCTTCTGGTATGCGCTGGCGACAATCGCCCTGCCGGCTCCCCGTCAGGCCTTCAATCCGCTGCCGGGCGTGTTCCTCTCACTTCGGGGCTTCTACATCCCATCCCTTCAACTGGATACCGCCGCCGTCGCTTTCCTATGTGCGATGGGAGGAGTGCTGGCGCTGTTCGCTTACTTCCGCCGCAGGTTCGCTCGGACGTGGATCGGATTTGCGATAGCCATTGTGATTGCGGTCGCCCTGGCGGCAGTCATCCGACCCTCATTCGAACTCGACACTCCCCAGATGAAGGGCTTCAATTTCACGGGCGGGCTCAGGCTATCTCCCGAATTCGCAGCTTTGATGCTCGGCCTCGTGATTTACACATCCGCCTTCATCGGAGAGATCATCCGGGGCGGCATAGACGCCGTGCCGCTCGGCCAGTGGGAGGCCGGCCGGGCCATCGGGCTGTCTGAGCGACACACGCTGACCAAGGTCGTCATTCCGCAGGCGCTGCGCATCATCATCCGGCCGATGACCTCCCAATATCTCTCGACCGTCAAGAACACGACACTTGCGCTCGCCGTCGGATACCCGGAACTCGGCCTCGTCGTAGGCACGGTCATCAACCAGACGGGTCAGGCTATCGAGAGCATCGCATTGCTGCTCGGGATCTTCCTGACCATCAGCATCGCAGTATCGCTCTTCATGAACTGGTATAACGCCCGCGTGGCCCTGGTGGAGGCACGATGACCGCTATCGACATGAACCCACCCATCGGCCACATCGAGTCGCCAGGCCCGCCCAGGCCGTCCCGCAGGTCGCTTATCCGGCTGTTCTTCGGCGACTTCGCCGCATCCTGCCTGACCGTGCTTACCGCAGCCCTACTGATCTCGATGATCCCGGCCGTCAACTGGGCCGTGTTCGATGCGGTCTGGACGACCGACGATCCCTCCGCATGCCGCGAAGGCGGAGCCTGCTGGGCATATATAGCCGCCAAGTTCCGCTTCATCATCTTCGGCGTCTACCCTCCGCAGGAGCAATGGCGCCCTCTCCTGGTGATGGGACTGGTCCTGGCAATGATCCTTGCCTCTCTGTCGCCAAGGCTCTGGGGCACGCGGCTCGTCTATGCGTGGGTCGTCGCTGTCGCCGCCATGCTCGTCCTGATGTGGGGCGGCGTATTCGGAATGACCGCCGTCTCCACCTCGAACTGGGGCGGCCTTCCCGTCACATTGCTGCTGGCCCTCCTGTCCCTTGGCCTCGGCTTCCCGTTCGCCGTCTTCCTTGCTCTGGGCAGACGGTCAGTCCTGCCGGTTCCACGCCTGCTTTCGGTCATCACAATCGAGCTCGTTCGCGGCCTTCCGCTGGTCGGTCTCTTATTCGTGGCATCGATCCTGTTGCCTCTGCTGCTTCCCGCCGGATGGTCCATCGACAAGCTCGGGCGGACGCTCGCGGCGCTCACGGTGTTCGCGGCTGCATATCTCGCCGAGGTCATTCGCGGCGGCCTGCAGGGCGTGCCTGCGGGCCAGATCGAGGCGGCGAGAGCCCTCGGCATCCCCTCCTGGAAGGCGGTTTGGCACATTGTCCTGCCGCAGGCGCTTCAGAAGGTCATCCCGCCCCTGACGAATACGGCGATCGTCATGGTCAAGAACACCAGCCTGGTGCTGATCGTCGGCGTCTTCGACATGCTGAGCGCCAGCCGGGTAGCGGCAACCGACCCCGCCTGGCCCTCGCCCTATGTCGAAAGCTACGTCTTCGTCGCCATGATCTACTTCCTGATCTGCTTCGGCATATCCAACTACGCCCGCTGGCTCGAGAGCCGCGTTCAGGCAAGGAGCTACCGATGACCGACCATCCGTCATGCGCAATCGAAATCTCGGGCCTCGATAAGTGGTACGGGAACTTCCAGGTTCTGAAGAATATCGATCTCAGCGTTGCTCCAGGAGAACGGATCGTGGTCTGTGGGCCATCCGGCTCCGGCAAGTCCACACTGATACGCTGCATCAACCGCCTGGAGGAGCATCAGGGAGGCAGCATTGCTGTCAATGGGATCTCGCTCAACGACAGCCTGAAAAACCTGGACGCGATCAGGCGTGAGGTGGGCATGGTCTTCCAGCACTTCAACCTCTTCCCGCATCTGACGGTCCGGGAGAACTGCGCCCTCCCACAGATCCTTTCCCGAGGCAAGCGGAGGAAAGAGGCTGAGGAAATGGCGATGCACTTCCTCACCAAGGTCAGGATTCCCGAACAGGCCAATAAATTCCCCGGACAGCTATCGGGTGGCCAGCAACAGCGCGTCGCCATAGCCCGGGCGCTCTGCATGACGCCGAAGATCATGCTGTTCGACGAACCGACATCGGCACTGGACCCCGAAATGGTGAAGGAGGTGCTCGATACCATGGTGGCGCTGGCCGAAGAGGGAATGACGATGATCGTGGTGACCCACGAAATGGGTTTTGCGCGTCGGGTCGCCGACCGGGTCGTCTTCATGGAAACGGGAGAGATCGTGGAGGCGGACAAGCCTACAGCGTTCTTCGATACGCCGAGACACGCAAGGACGAAGAACTTCCTGGCGAGCATCATGCATTGAAAAAGATGCCGTGTACCGCGGGGTCAGCGGTTCCACCGACCCCTGGCCGGCTCTTTACGCAGTCAGAATGTTGATCGCAGTCCGGGCGAGCGCCAAGGTCCCTAAGGCTATCGCCCGCTCGTCCGGCTGATAGACGGAGCTGTGGACCTTGTCGTTTCGACCCGGCTGGGAAGAGCCTACCAGAAGCCTGAAGGATGGAACCAGGGCTGCGATGAGAGCGAAATCCTCGCCTCCCATGCTCGGTTCGTAGTCGATCGCCACATCGCCCAACTGCGCGTGGATAGCGCCAAGCGTATGCTCTACCATGCGCTCGTCATTGAAGATCGGGGGAGTACCGCGCTTGTAGAGAATTTCGCAGTCGACGCGCAGGCTTTTCGAAACCCCTTCACAGATGCGCCGGATGCTCTCTTCCGCCAGGTCTCGGAGTTCGGGTTGCCTGCAGCGGACGGTTCCCTTCATCTCGCAACGCTCGGGGATGACATTCCTGGCATCCCCGGCATGGATGGAGCCGATCGTCACCACGCAGGAATCGAGCGCCCGAACCTCGCGCGATACGATCGTCTGCACCTGGTTGACGATTTGAGCCGCGGCCACGATGGGATCGACGGCGGCATAGGGCCGAGCCGCATGCCCGGTTTTCCCGTGGATCACGATGTCGAAAGCATCCGACGACGAGTTGGCATAGCCGTGCACGATGCCAAATCGCCCGACGGGAATCTCCGGCCGATTGTGGAGGCTGAGTGCCATATCGACGCCCTCCATGATCCCTTCCGCAATCATCTCCGCAGCGCCGCCGATGGCCTCCTCCGCGGGTTGAAAGACCAGGCGGACGTTACCCGCCAGTCGATCCTTGAGGCTGTTCAGGACGGCCCCGACCCCAAGCACGGTGGCCGTATGAATGTCATGGCCGCAGGCATGCATGCGATTGGGGACCTTGCTCGCGAACGGCAGGCCGGTCTCCTCTTGAATAGGCAATGCGTCCATGTCGGCCCTGATCAGCAGCGTCGGCCCCGGCTTGGCGCCGTATATCGATCCGACGACGCCCGTGCGGCCGATCCCGGTGCGATTCTCGATCCCAAGCTCGGTCAAAGTTTCAGCGACGAGGGCAGCCGTCCGAACCTCCTCGAAGGCAAGCTCGGGATACTGATGAAGCTCGCGCCGGATCTCGATGAAACGACGTTCGTTTCCCGCAACCATATTCGCGATGACCGATGTTATGTCGCCGACACCGTCCGCGGTCGTTGTGATATCTGCCATCGAATTCTCCCCTGGGTGACTTCCTACCGACCGACAGCCGGCGCCCCGCGAACTCCGTAGGAACAACATCTCATATCGAGGCGCCTGAAGCCGCGATGGCGCCAATCCCCGCACTGGTGACGTTCTCATCGTTCAGGTGACATGCCGACCAGTGGCGAGGCGCAATCTCGCGCTTTGCCGGAGCCTCCACTCGGCAACGCTCCATCGCGAATGGACAGCGCGGGTGGAAATGGCATCCCTTGGGAGGGTTGAGAGGGCTCGGCAACTCGCCCTGGATCGCCTTGAACCGCCGCCTGGTCAGCTCGATACGGGGTATCTCCGACAGGAGCGCCTGCGTGTAGGGATGGTTGGGCCGGCGGAAGACCTCCTCCACCGGCGCCTCCTCCACGATGCGCCCGAGATACATGATCGCGACCCGGTCGGAGATATGTTCCACCACCCCCAAATCATGACTGACGAACAGATAGGTAAGGTCCAGGCGCTCGCGCAATTCCATGAAGAGGTTGATCACCTGCGCCTGGATCGACACGTCGAGAGCAGCGACGCTTTCGTCGCAGACGAGGAAATTCGGCTGGACCGCCAGCGCGCGTGCGATATTCACACGCTGGCGCTGCCCCCCTGAAAACTGATGGGGGTAGCGGCCCTTCAGCGTCGGATCAAAGCCGGCCAAGCGGAGATAGCGGTCGACATAGTCCCGACGCTCGCCCTTTGGTATCAGGCCGTGGGCACGAGGCGCCTCCGATACGATATCCTCTATGGTCATGCGCGGGTTGAGCGCCGCCATCGGGTTCTGGAAAATCATCTGCGTGGCGAGAGCCGCGGCATGGCGCTCCTTCGGCGAAAGGCTGTTGCGATCCTTGCCGCGCCAGATGATCTGCCCCTCGCTCGGCTCCAATATCCCGGCGATCACACGGCCGAGCGTGGATTTTCCGCAGCCGCTTTCGCCCACCAATCCGACAACCTCACCCTTGCGGATGCTCAAGCTGACATCGTCGAGCGCATGGACCGTCGATGGAGGCTTTGCGAGGCGCAGTTTAAGAGCTATTTTGGTTGCCAGATCCGGCTTTGCCCCAAAACGGCGGGAAATATTCCGGGCTTCGATCATTGGAGGCATCGTCTCATCGCTCATGTGTCGGTCCCTCCACGGGGTGGAAGCAGCGGTATGCGCGCGCGCCCTCCCAGCTGAGCTCAGGCATCGCCGAACAGCCCTCGGTCGCCCGATCGCAGCGCGCCCTGAAACTGCACCCGGGAGGCAGGCGGTTGATCGCAGGCGTAATTCCAGGGATCTGCCGAAGGGGTTCTCCGCGCCGATTTTGTGAGGGAACGGACATGATCAGTCCGCGCGTATACGGATGACGCGGAGTTCCGAGCACATGCGCGACACTGCCCGTCTCCACCAGCCTGCCGGCATACATGACGGCGATCTCGTCCGCGAGCCGGGAGACGATCGCCAGATCATGCGTGATCCAGATCACCGCCGTCTTCGACTGCTCAGTAAGCCGCTGGAATTCAGAAATGATCTGGCTCTGGATCGTGACGTCGAGCGCAGTCGTCGGCTCGTCGGCGATGATGAGGTCGGGACGATGGAGAAGTGCGATCGCAATCGCCACGCGCTGCCGCATTCCGCCGGAAAATTCGTGCGGATAGGCCGAAAGTCTTTCCTCCGGGCTCGGAATGCCGACCAGGCCGAGTGCATCGCGGGCACGCTGTCGGGCCACCTCCTTCGGCACGGCTTCATGGGCAAGCACCGCCTCGATCAGCTGCGTGCCCACGGTCAGTACCGGGTTGAGCGTCATCATCGGATCCTGGAAAACCATGGCGATCCGCTTGCCGCGCAGCCGACGCATCTCGCCTTCGGAGGTGGTCGCTAGGTCCACCCCGTCGAACAGTATCTGACCGGATGCGATCCGCCCTGGCTTGTCGAGCAGCCGCATGATCGAAAAGCCCGTGACGGATTTGCCTGAGCCCGATTCACCCACAAGACCCAAAACCTTGCCTCGATCGAGCGTGAAGGACACGCCGTTGACGGCAAGCAATCCGAGCCCCTTGCCGAATTCCGTGACCAGATTGCGAACTTCAAGCAGAGCGGACATCACGCATTCCTCGGATTGAGGACGTCGCGCAGGCGGTCGCCGACCAGGTTGATGGAAACGATGGTGATCAATAGTGCGATGCCGGGAAAGAAGCTGATCCAGTAAAGACCGGTGAGAAGGTATTGGTAGCCGGTCGAGATCAGCATGCCGAGCGACGGTTCGGTGACCGAGGCGCCCAATCCTAGGAAGGAGAGCGTCGCCTCGAGCCCGATGGCACGGGCGACCTGCATGGTGGCGATAACGATCACCGGCGCAAGACAGTTGGGCAAAAGGTGCCGGAACAGGATACGCCAGCGCGGCAGCCGGAAGGCCTCCGCGGCCTCGATATATTCCTTCTCGCGCTCCACCAGCGCGGTTCCGCGCACAGTTCGGGCATAGGTCGCCCATTCAGCGATGATCAGCGCGATCACCACGTTGAGAACGCCCTTGCCCAGAATGGCAAGCATCATCAGCGCCATGAGAATGGTCGGAAAGGACAGCTGCAGATCCACCAGCCGCATGATCGCGCTTTCCGTGCGGCCTCCGACATAGGCGGCGATCAGCCCGACCGTCGTTCCGATGATTGCCGCAGCAAAAGCGGAAAGCACGCCGACGATAAGCGAGGTGCGCAGCCCGTAGAGAATGCCTGAAAGGATATCCCGCCCCTGGCTGTCGGTGCCGAGATGATAGACAAGGCCGGAAAAGGATTCCGAGCCGGGCGGCAGACGGCCGTCGAGGATATCGAGTTGCGTCAGGTCATAGGGGTTCTGCGGTGCGATCACCGGCGCGAGCACGGCAAGCGCAACGATCAGGGTCAGAAGAATGACACCGACCATTGCGCCGGGCGATCGGGAGAAGTCCCGCAACTGCCGCCGCCGTCGACCGGGTTCCAGTGGAGCCGCAGTTTCGTCTGGAAGAGGAAGGTTTGTCATGTCTTTAAGCCTTCGCATCCAGCCGGACGCGCGGGTCCAGCAATGTGTAGCAGACGTCGATGATGAAGTTCAGCCCGACGAAGAGGATCACCATCATCATCAGGTAAGCCACGATGACGGGGCGATCGAGAAGATTGATCGAGTCGATGATCAGCTTGCCCATGCCCGGCCAGGCAAAAATGCTCTCGGTCACCACCGAAAACGCGATCAGAGAGCCGAACTCCAGACCGATGATCGTCACGAGCGGGATCATCAGGTTCTTGAGAACATGCACGAAGACGATCCGCCGCTCGGAAAGACCCTTGGCGCGCGCGAATTTGATATAGTCCTGGGGCAGGACTTCCTGCACGCCGGCGCGCGTCAGCCGGAGAATGAGCGAGGTCTTAAAGAGCGCCAGGTTGAACGCCGGCAGAAGCAGATGTGACAAGCCGTTCCGCGTCAGGAACGACCATTGCGCTCCAAGGAATTCCGCGGTCGCACCGCGTCCATTGGTCGGAAGCCAGCGCAGTTCCACCGCAAAGACCATGATCAGCATCAGCCCCACCCAGAAGGTGGGCAGGGAGAAGCCCAGGATGGAGCCGCTCATGATGAGACGGGAGGAGATGCGGTTAGGATAAAGCCCGGCATAGAGACCCAAGGGCAGGCCTATCACGATGGCGATCAGCAGGGCGGAAATCGCCAGCTCCAAGGTGGCCGGAAGCCTCTCCAGGATGAGGCTAAGCGCCGGACGCCCGTACACGAAGCTGTTGCCGAAGTCCCCATGCACAAGCCCCTGTAGGAACAGCATATATTGTTTCCACAAGGGCTGGTCGAGACCGTAATGCGCAATCACACGCAGTCTTTCGGCCTGGTTGGCGTCCGGATTGATCAGGATGTCGACCGGATTGCCGATGACGTTGACGCCGACGAAAACGATGACGGTCATCGCCAGGATGACGAATATCGCCTGAATCAACCGCCGTATCAGGGAGACTGCCATGATGCCTCCTTCTCCTAATCCACCGACAATGAAAGACCGTCCCGCTGGGGGTCCGCAGCGCCTGCGGACACGCCATCCTCGATCTTGATCGCATGGAGGGCCGCAAACGCATAGGTCTGCGGCGAGCGGGCCACGTCATAGCCCATCTCGCTCAATTCCTTCTCAACCGAGCGCCGGATGCGGTTGCAGATGTCGATCTTGTTGGAGACCCCGACCACCCTCGGCGCCACCACGGCCTCGAGCACCGACATGTCGAAGTCGATGACGTTCATCACGCACTGGGCGACCGTCGGCGCAATGTAGCTTCCGCCGGGAGCCCCGACCACCACAAAGGGGTCGTCGCCCTTGAAGACGATCGTCGGCGCGGCGGAGCTGGGCCGACGCTTGCCCGGCGCGATGGAACCGGGCTTGCCGGGGAATGGATTGAACCGGCTCATCGTACCGTTGTACATGAAGCCCAATCCGTCGGTGATCACGCCAGACGGGCTGCCGAGCGTGTGGGTCATCGCCACCGCGTTTCCATACTTGTCGACCACGGACACATGGGTCGTGTCACGCTGCGACCGATCCAGACGGCTGACCTCGGCACGCTCCCCTGCCTGGATGGAATGCGCGTGCGCGGCCGCATGGCCTTTCGATATCAGATGCTCGAACGGAACCTCGACATATTCCGGATCGCCCATATGCGCATCCTTGTCGACGGTCATGCGCTTCATCGCCTCGAACAATATTCTCACATGCTCGGCGCCACCATGGCGCATCGCGCCGACACCGAAATTTTCCATGATGTGCAAAAACTCGATCATCGGAAAGCCCGAGCCGGGGGGTGGCGACGTGGCGATGCGATGACCGCGATAGTCGCCCCATATGGGGGCGGTCTTCGAAAGCTCGTAAGCTGCAAGATCAGCGCGCGTGATAAGCCCGCCATGGGCGGCAAAGTCTTCGGCGATCTGTTCTGCAATCTCGCCGTGATAGAAGATGTCCGACCCGCCGCTTGCGGCAATCCGCTCCAGCGTATCCGCCATGTCCGGGTTCTTCAGGATCTCCCCGACATCGCGCAGGCTGCCGTCCGGATGGAAGTAGACGTTACGTCCCGTCCGGGAAAGCTGGAGCTTGTCGCGCGTGTTGGCGAAACCGTCGGACGACTGATCCTTGCTCCAGTACCAGTGCATGTGGTTGCGGATCATGAAGCCGTTGCGGGCATAATCGATCGCCGGAGCGACGATGTCTGCCCAGTCGAAACTGCCGTAATCGCGAAGAGCCGTCTCATAGCCCTTCAGCGAACCCGGAGTGCATACCGCCAGGTAGCCGATATCAGAAATATTGCCGTCTAGGATATATCCGAAACCGTCCCGGCTCTGGCCCTGAACCTTGTCGACCCACATGTCGGGCGTCGCCGAAAGCGGCGCACGGGCATAGAATTCGAGAATGTCATGCACCCCCTTCGAGGGCATGTAGACATGCATCGAGCCGAACCCGCCGATGCCGGCCATCTGCGGATCGACCACTCCCTGGACGAAGGCGCAGGCAAGTGCCGCATCGACGGCATTACCACCACGCTCCAGGACCGCGGCCCCGGCTTCCACGGCCTCCGGCTGCGGCGCAACGATTGTCGCATTCCTCATGCCGCGCGCCTTTCGGACAGAACCTTCGCCAGGAACGCCTTGACGTGGCCGAGCACTTTCATGCGGTCGTGGGATACGCCGGCCACCTTGTCGAGCGTGACATCGACACCGGCGGCGCGGAAGGAGGCGGCGAGTGCTTCAAGACGCTCCGGCCGGGTGGCGCCGGCATCGTTAGCGCCCTCCATGTAATAGGCGCTTCCCGACTTGTGGGTGATCTCCCAGGTTTCCAGGTCGGCATCCCCCACGACCATATGCACGGGTAGCTTGGAAAGTGCCGCGGCGTCGAACCGCTTGCCGAAGCGGGCCTCGATGTCGCGGATTCCCACCCACCAGTCGCGGTTCGGATCGAGAAGCGTGACAGAGCCGGGGGCACCGATGGAGGCGGCCCAGAGTTTCTCGGGGTGAAGAATCGCGAAGCGATGGGCGAAATGCCCGCCGCCCGAGAAACCGAATATCGCAAATTTCGACCAGTCCTGCCCGTACTTGGCCGCCATCTCGGCGACCATCGAAAGCACCGCCTGATCGTAGCGGATATCGCCTTCCTGCATATATTTGTAGCCCGATCGCGCGCCGTCACCCAGGACATTCATGGGAAAGATCGGGCACAGCACCGCGCAGTCGTTGTAAAGCCCGAATTCGGAAAAGCCGTCGCGGAAGTCGATCGCCGATGTCCGCCCAGTACCATGAACCGCCACGAGGAGATCGAGCTTTCGCCCCTCTGCCGCCGTTGGCGGGACATAGAGAAGAAGATGAAGCCTCGGATCCGCCGACGACGCGAAGATCGCCGTCTGTCCGTAGTCATAGATCGCCCGTGCCCGGGCGGCAGCACCGCTCGTACCGAGTTCCTGCATGCCGATCTCCTGAGAATGAAACGGAAAGGCGGCTTCAGCCGCCTTTCCTGCCGCGATTATTGAGCGGGTTCCACGAAATAGGCGAGCGTGTACTTGTCGCCGCGGGGCGTATAACGGACGGATGCCTTGGCGCCGAGGACGACGTTCTCGTAATGCATCGGCAGCAGCCAGAGCTTGTCGAAAGTCAACTTCGACAATTCCTCGAGCAGCGGAAGCCGCTCCGCTTCATCGAGCGTCGAACTGGCCTTGGCCAGAACCTCGTCTATCTTCGCGTCCGAAATGCCGCCACCATTGTAGCGGCCGGTGCCCTTTTCCTCGTCGCGGGTTGCAACAAGGGCAACCGTCGGGTTCGTGGTTTCACCGGTATTGACGCCCCAGGACCCCAGGAACATGCTGAAGTCACCGTTCGCATAGGCATCGGAATACATCGACCACGGCTGGACCTCAACTTGCGTCTGGATGCCGATCCGGGCCAGCATCTGGCCGACCGCCTGGACGACTTCGCTATCCTTGACATAGCGGCCCGAGGGACCGTGAAGCGTCAGGCGGAAGCCTTCGGGATAGCCCGCTTCGGCAAGAAGCGCCTTGGCCGCCGCCGGATCGTAGCCGACCGGCTCGACCGCATCCGAGTGCCCCATATAGCCTTTAGCAACGAACTGGTCGGCGACCGTGCCGTTCT
This sequence comes from Rhizobium sp. LC145, assembly GCF_001005825.1. GTDB lineage: Bacteria > Pseudomonadota > Alphaproteobacteria > Rhizobiales > Rhizobiaceae > Neorhizobium. The sequence goes on along the minus strand of NZ_LBHV01000015.1, from coordinate 46,639 downwards.
TCTGCATGACGCGCTCGACGATGGCCGGGCGGTTGATCGCCATCAGGATCGCACGGCGGACCCGCTCATCCTTCAAAGGATTGCGGTCCAGGGCCGAACCGTCGGACGCCTTGACGAAGGGCGAAACATCCTTGCTCACATCCATGCCGATATAGACGAAGCGGGAGGACTGACCGTTGATGACCTGCAGATCACTGCTCTCTTCGACGCGTGCCATGCCATCAGCCGGCAGGGCTTCGATGATGTCGATCTCGTTCGACAGAAGCGATGCCAATCGCGCGCCGTCATCGGGAAGGAAGCGAAGGGTCACGTCCGACCAGTGGGAGGCGCCCGCGAAATAGTCTTCGTTACGCTTGAGGACGAGGCGGTCGCCGGGAGAGAAGGAAGAGAAAACGTAGGCGCCGGTGCCGATGGCGCATTTGCCGTTGTCGAAATCCTGGACCGGAGCCTCGGCACAGTCCGCGCTGATGATGCGTATACGGCTGACCGAGTTCAGCAGCAGCGGGTCCGGCACGCTGGTCTCGACGACCACCGTCAGCGGGTCCTTCGCCGTGACGTTGACGATATTGCGGGTGTAGGAGGCGAAGCCCTGGCTGGGCTTGTCACGGGCCCGCAGCAGCGAAGCGATCACATCTTGCGCATCGAACGTGCTGCCGTCGTGGAATTTCACCCCTTCGCGCAGCTTGAACTCCCAATGGGTAGGGTCCACCGCCTTCCACTCTGTTGCCAGTTCCGGCTCGTTGGCGGAGGTTCCCGTCAGGTCGATGAGACTGTCCCAGATATGCCGCGAGGTCGCGTTGTTCGGCGCCGAGCTGTCCTCGTGAGGATCGAGCGTCGTGGGCGTCGTCGACATGCCGATGATGAGCGGCACGCTTTGCGCCAGCGAAACGGCGGGAATAGCAACGGTTGCGAGCAGCGCCATGGCTGCCGATTTCACGATTGTGTTCGTCATTGTTCCTCTCTCGATAGGCTCGACCTGCCGCCGGTCTTGCTGCCGGCTTCCCGCGGTACGACCGCTGACTGAATTGTTAGAAATCCGTCACACGGCTGTCAAACGGAAATAAATCGTGTTACGCTGTGCGAAACTCCCTTCAAAACGCAGTCTCTCCCATTCGTCCGCCTCCACAGAAAGAGCGAAACAGATCCAGGAATGACCGATAAACCCGATATAATTCAGTCTGTTGATACCGCAATCTCGGTACTCATGGAGGTGGCCAAACATCCTGGCAGCAGATTATCGGACATTGCCCGGTCATTAGGCGAAACAAAACCTCGCATCCTTCGAATGTTACGCACACTGGAACACCGTGGAATGGTGCAGAAGACCACCAAAGGGGGGTTCCGTCTCGGAAACGCCATTCTCGTCCTCGGAACGGCGGCGTCCACCCAGGTCGACCTCGTGAGAATTGCAAGCCCGATCATGGAAGATGTCGGCCAGAAGGTGAACGAAACCGTCCAGCTTCGGATCATCGACAACTCCGAAGCCCTTTGCATCGCCAAGTTCGAGCCCACCAGGGATCTGAGGGTACATGCGATGATCGGTCGGCGCCGGCCACTGCATGCTGGTTCCAGCAAGGTGCTGCTGGCATTCCTCCCGCCGCAGGTTCAAAAACAGATGCTTCCCGAGCAGCTCAGCCGCTTCACGGCCCGCACCATTACCCATCCGGTCCGGTTGGCCGCTCAGCTGCAGGCTATCCGGAAAGACGGATATTGCATCAGCCGCGGCGAAGTCAGCGACCAGCTGGTTTCAGCGGCGGTGCCGGTCCTGGCGTTCGACGGCTCGGTCGTTGCCTCCTTGAACATCGCCGCACCCGCATTCCGCACCCAAGAAGATGACCTTCAGCGTTTCGTGGTGCTCTTGAAGGATGCGGCGCAGCAAATCTCCAAGGGGATCGGCTGGTAGAAGACGGGGCGTGGGCAATTTCGGGAAATGCATGATTTCCACCCGATCCAGCATGCGCGAACCGGATCATTCCGCCTTTGACGGATTTGCTCCTTCCGCAAGATGTTTGCCTGGCGTCACATTCGGTGGGATCGGGCAGACATAGGGCTTGCCGCTGGTCTTCTCGTGCCATTCCGTCTTGGCCTCGGCCAAGAGTTCCGGCGACATCATCAGCGAAAGCCCGGTGGTTGCGAGTGCCTTGGCGGCATGCGCCATCGCCTTGTGCGCCGCCGCACTCTTGCCCTGCGCCACTACCTGCCAGGTGTGCGGATTGGTGCCGATCGCCCAGGCCGGCGTCCAGCATTGCGCGGTGGGCGTTACCCAGCTGACGTCACCTACATCGGTGGAGCCCGCACGGAAATGCGACTGACCATCGAAGTCTCTGAGGCCCAGATGCAACGGCGTGCTTCCATCGACCTTGGCGTTGGAGAAGACGTCACCCTTGATCTGATAAAGCTTGATGCTGCTTCTGATCGCCTCGTCCGTGAAGGTTTGCTGGATCGATTTCGCAAAGGCAAGATCGGCCTCGTCAAAAGCGATCGGACCGAGCTCCACCATGTTCCGGTGCATGGCTGTTTCCAGCGCTATATTGGGCAGGAGATTGGTGGAGGCGGTATCGAAGACGATCTCCACTTCTGTCTCGGTCATCATCGCGGCACCGCGCGCCACCTTCTCCACGCGGGCGGCAAGCTCCATGGCCTGCGGCATTTCCGGAGCGCGGATAAGGTAAAGAACTTCCGCACGTGCCTGCACCACATTCGCGGCTCTGCCGCCCGTATCGGTGATCGCATAATGCAGGCGGCAATCCTGCGGCATGTGTTCGCGTAGGAAATTGACGCCGACATTCATCAGCTCCACGGCATCCAGCGCGGAGCGCCCGAGATGGGCGGAATTGGCCGCATGTGCCGCAACGCCCCTGAAGCGGTAGTAATATTCGAGGACGGCCAGATTGTTGGTGGAGCGGACACCGTTGAAGGGTGCTGGATGCCAGGTCAGCGCCGTATCGACATCGTTGAACTCACCCGCCCTCACCATGAAAGCCTTGCCCGAACCGCCCTCCTCGCCGGGGCAGCCGTAGTAGCGTACGGTGCCGGAAATGCCGTTGGCCTCAAGATGCTGGGCAAGCGCGATGGCGGCCATCAGCGAGCCTACCCCGAGGAGATTGTGACCGCAGCCATGTCCCGTGCCACCGGGGTTGACGGGTCGAGGCTGCGTAAGATCGGCGGCCTGGCTCATGCCCGCCAGCGCGTCGAACTCGCCGAGAAAGGCGATCACCGGCATCCCGCTGCCATATTCACCGATGAAGGCCGTATCCATTTCCGCCACACCCCGGCGAACGGTGAAGCCGTTCTCCTCGAGCGTTCTGGCAAGGATTTCGGAAGAGCGCCGCTCTTCGAACTTCAGCTCGGCGAATTCCCAAATGCTGTCGCTGAGCGCGGCATAGGCCGGCTTCATCGCGTCGATCGCCGCGGAGATCGACATCATTACTTCCCGCTTCATAGCATGTCCTCAAGTCCATGTGCTTGTGCCTCCGATATGGACGTAGAAGCACTGTCCGGCGGCCGCGCCGGATCGATGGTTTCCGATCGTTGGGTGAACCGCGCCAGTGTTGCCTCGGCGCGGTAGAGAGGCTCAGTCCTCTATCGAGACTTCCCAAAGCCTGGGATTGGACTGCCAGACCGGCAGGCCCTTCAGCTTCTTGGTGGCACCCCAGACATCGACCATGTCATAGAGGAAGATGCCCGGCATTTCCCGCAGCATCAATTCGTGGAACTCGTCGAAAATGGCTTGCCGCTTGGTCTCGTCGCGTTCGACGTAAGCCGCGTTCATGAGTTCGATCGCTTTCGGATCATCCCACATCAGCGATGGATCTTTCGACTTGTCGCCCACATAAAAGCTGTAGGCGAAAACTGGATCAAAGCGCGGTGCGACCGACTGGGAAATCACCTGATAATTGCCGGCGCGGCGGCGCTCCACCTGAGTCGCGTAGTCGAGGACTTCAATCTGCACGTTTAAGCCAACCTGCTGCATCATCGCTTGCGCAATGACCGCGGCGGGAAAGCTCGGAACATCCCCTCGCTTGTTGGCGATGATGGTGATCGGCTCACCTTTGTAGCCGGCGTCCTCGAGCTCCTTCTTGGCTGCTCCAGGATCGTAGGGGATGCGCTTTTTCTGGACCTCGCTGAAATAGGCCGAGTGAGAAGCGATGATCGAAGCGCTGGCGCTGCCCGTGCCGTTCGATGCGGCGGCCACCAGCTCATCGAGATCCAGCGCCGCAGCCATCGCCCTGCGCACGGCCGGATTGCTCAGCACCTTGTCCTTCGTCTGCATATAAAACAGGTTCTTGCCGTTGTTCGGCGCGACGATGAGCTGCAGGGTCGGGTGGTTTCTGTATTCGGGGATGAGGCTCGGGGGAATATCGGATGCCTGCAGGACACCAGATTCCAAGCCCGCTTTCACCGTCGCACCGTCCGGAATGATCATCAGCTTCACCCGATCGACGAGCGGGCGCTTCGAGCCGACCAGGCCGTCCGGCTTGCCGTCATTTGCCGGCGAAACATAGTCGTCGAATTTCGTCAGCGTGATGTATTCGCTTTTTTTCCACTCGCCCCACCTGAAGGGCCCGGTTCCGATCGGCTGTGCGAAGGTGCCGTCCGCATTTATAGACGCTTTTGACAGAATGCCCGAATAACCGCATTCGGGCCGCGACAGACTGCCGAGAAAGGCCCCGCTCGGCGAGTTGATCTTGATGACGACCGTCTTTGTATCTTTTGCCTCGACGGATTCGATCTTGGTTTTCTTGGTGCCGTTGAAGTCCGACAGGCAGCTCCATTTGGTAGCGGGGTCCAGGTAGCGCTTGAAGGTCCAGACCACATCATCGGCGGTAAGCGGACTGCCGTTATGAAACTTCACGCCATCCCGCAGCGTGAACGTGTAGGTCAGCCCATCCTCCGATGTCTCAAACCTTTCCGCGAGCAGCGGCTTGATCTCGCCGTTATCGGTAGGCCCGACGAGCCCCTCCACGATGTGCCGGATCACGCCGTCGGTGTTCCCGTCGCGATTGACGCCAGGATTGTTGCTGCGAATATCGGCATTCAGCGCGACGATGATTTCGGAGCCGAACGATGGCGCCGCCATCGCGATGAACATGCAGCTTGCCAGCAGTATCTTGCTCATGTTGTTCCCCTTTCTTGGCGTTTAGAACTAGAAGCGATCCCAGCAGGCGCGCGTGAGTCTGCCGATTGTTTCGAGTGCCATCGTATATCCGGGCGTACCGTCGGGCAGCGCGGACGGAACGTCGTCCGTATACGCGGTCATGATGAAGAGCGGAGCGCCATTGCGATAGACGATGCCGGCATCCATGCGTCCGCGCTTGCCGCGGCCGCTCTTGCTTGCAACGGCCGTCTCAAATGGCAGGCGGGAATGGATGCCGTATCTCAGCACCTGGTTGCGAAGCGTCTGAAGCGACCATACGCACAGGTCTGGACTGCATCCCAGCTTCCGCTGCGCCTCGGGAGAGGTTTGGGCGTCCAGGATCGTCTGCAAAAGCAAAACCTGATCTGCGGCGGAGGTGGTCGTTACCGTTTCGAGAGGATGATCGACCGCAAGCGCGAGCGGCGGGATGAGAAAACGATGATGCGTGTTGACCATGCCGAGCGACTTGCAATAGCCGTCGACTTCCTCAAGCGTCAGCCGCTCGAGTACCATCTTGGTGCAGACGTTGTCGCTCAGCACCATCATGCCGGTGATGGCGTCGCGCAGTGAAATGACGACCCCGGGGGTAAGATAGCGGAACATGCCGCTTGCAACCTCTTCGGACAAGCGCTTCTCGTAGGTGATCCGCTCTTCGAGATCGATGCGGCCTTCCGTTGCAGCCTTGAGCGCAGCCATCATGATCGAAGTCTTACGGGTGCTTCCCGATGGCGTTTCCTCGTGTTCCCCCCGGCCGACCGTTTCGCCAGTCAGAAGATTTCGCGCCATGAAGCGGGTGGCGAAGGGCTGCGCATCGCAGATCTCGTTAAGGGCTTTCTTCAGCGCTTCGGAATTCGTGGTCAAGGTCATGCCTCCAGGCGCCATTTGAGTGACACGCCACCCTGTGCATTCTGATCAAGGGCGGGAATGGCCGAGAGGAGGCGGCGCGTGTAAGCCTCCTTCGGACTGTCGAAAATCGTATCGCGGTCGCCCTGTTCGATGATCCGGCCGTCTTGCATGACGACGACCCGATCGGCCACCTGCTCCACGACGCCGAGATCATGGCTGATGAACAGGCAGGAGAAGCCGTAGCGCTTCTGCAGGTCGGAGAAGAGATCGAGCACCTGCGCCCGGACCGTTACGTCGAGCGCGGAAACCGGCTCGTCGGCGATCAAAAAGCGGGGCCGTCGGGCAATGGCGCGGGCGATCGCCACACGCTGGCGCTGACCGCCGGAAAGCTCGTGCGGATAACGATCGGCGTAATCCACGCCCAATCCAACTTCTTCAAGGGTTTCATGGGCTCGCTTGCGTTTGGCCTCGGCGTCAAGACCGGGCACCAATCTCAGCGCCTCTTCGACCAGCGCCTCGATCGTCATGCGCGGGTCAAGAGAGGAATAGGGGTCCTGAAACACCATCTGGCAGTTCAGGCGGTAGTCGATCCAGTCCTCGTCGCGCGAGCGCCCCTGGAACCGGATCTGTCCTTCGCTTTCCTTGACAAGGCCGGCAATGGTACGGCCAAGCGTCGTCTTGCCCGAGCCGGACCCTCCAACGAGCGCCACGACTTCGCCTTCGTGGATATCAATGCTGACGCCATGCAGCGCCCGCTTCGACCCGGCTTTCCTCAGAAGCGACTTGCGACCGGCATAATCGACGACGATATTGCGCGCCGACACCATGGGCGCCTTCGACGTGTCTATCACACGCAACTCGCCGCGGAACGGCAGCGAGGAGAGTAGTTTCTTGGTATAAGGGTGTTTGGGCGCCTCCAGCAGGTCCGCGGTCCTGCCCTGCTCGACGATCACGCCCTTTTCCATCACCACGATGCGGCTGGTGTACCGCGCCACCATGGGCAGGTCGTGGCTGATCAGGAGCACAGCCGTGCCTTCCGCCCGTGTCAGTTCCACCATCAGTTCCATGACATCGCGCTGGATGACCGCGTCGAGCGCAGTGGTCGGTTCGTCGGCAATCAAGAGCGCCGGCTTCAGAAGCATGACGGACGCCAGCATGATGCGCTGGCGCATCCCGCCTGAAAACTCGTGGGGGTAGGCGGTCAGCGCGCCTTCCGGATCGCCTATGCCGACACGTTTCAGCATGTCGAGAATGCGTTCTCGGCGCTCCTCCGCCGATAGTTTCGTGTGGAGGGCAAGTCCCTCCTCCAGCTGGCGGCCGATGGTCATCGACGGATTGAGCGAGGTCATCGGTTCCTGGAAGACGACGCCGATCTCTGCGCCGCGCAGGCGTCGGAGCTCGCGGCTCTTCATCCCCATTACGTCGCGCCCCTTGTAGGCGACCGATCCGCCGGTAACGGCGATCGCCTGCGGCAGGAGCGAGATCAGCGCTCGCGTGGCGAGGGTCTTGCCCGAACCGCTTTCGCCCACGATCCCGAAGATCTCGCCCGCGGCAATGTCGAAATTGACGTTGCTGACGACTGCGTGGCCGGTTCTTGCGACCTCCAGCGAGAGATCACGGACGGTTAGAAGTGTTTCCGTCGTCATTTCAGACCTCTCATGCGCGGATCGAGCCTGTCGCGAAGGGCGTCGCCCAAAAGATTGATGCCGAGAAGGGTCAACGCGATGCAGAGACCCGGAAAGAGCCCAAGCCAGACGGCCTGCTGGATGAAGGGACGCCCCGCCGCCAGCATGTTGCCCCAGGTCGGAGCCGGCGGCGGCACGCCGAGCCCCAGAAAGCTCAGCGCGCTTTCAGACAGGATCGCCCAACCGAACATCGAGGTGGCGAGAACGGTGATCGGCGCCAGGCAGTTCGGCAGGATATGGCGGAACATCGTATAGAGCTCGTCGTTGCCCATTACCCGCGAGGCCTCGATGAACTCCCGCTCACGCAGCGACAATACTGCACCCCGCACGACGCGGGCCATGGAAGGCGTATAGGCAATGCCGAGCGCGAAGATGATGCCGTACTGATTGGCGCCGAAGACGGCCAGCAGGCCGAGCGCCAGCAAGATGCCGGGAAAGGCGAGAAGCGCGTTGTTGACCGCCATGATGAGCCCATCCGTCCAACCACGCGCATAGCCGCTGACCAGACCGATAAGCGTACCGCAGACGGTCGCAAAACCGACGGTCAACGCCCCGATCCAGACGCTGGCCCGGGCACCGATCATCAGGCGGCTGAGCACGTCACGGCCGAACTCGTCCGTGCCCAGAAGATGTTCCGCACTCGGGGCAGCAAGCCGCGCGGTGAAGGAGAGCTTCATCGGGTCGAACGGCGTCCAGAAGAGACCGATGGCGGCAGTGGCAAGCAGGATGGCGATCAAAATGCCGCCGATGAGCCCGTTGAACGTAAACTTTTTCATTCGGCAACAACACGCGGATCGAAGAGGGGATAGAGCAGGTCGACGACAAGGTTGACCAACACGTAGGAGAGCGACACCAAGAGCAGGCATCCCTGGATGACCGGGTAATCACGGGCAAAAATGCTGTCCACCATCAACCGGCCGAGGCCCGGAATGGTGAAGACCGTTTCGATGACGGCGATGCCGCCGAGCAGATTGCCCAGGATGAGGCCGATCATCGTCCAGGTCGGTCCGAAGGCGTTCTTGAAGGCATGCCGCCAGAGCACCGCTCCTTCGGAGAGACCCTTGGCGCGAGCATGGGTAATGTAGTCGAGACGCAGCACTTCTAGCGTCGAAGCGCGGGCCATGCGGATCAACACGCCCGCCTCGTGGATCACCAGCGTCATGATCGGAAGCACGAGATAAAGCATACCGCCAATGACGTTGTCGGCGAGCGAGACATAACCCAATACCGGTAACCAGCCGAGCTTCAGGCCAAAGAGCAGCAACAACAGCAAGCCGAGCCAGAAGGTGGGGATGGAAAGAAGTACCGTTGCGGTACCGACCAAGGCCAGATCCATCAGGCTGTTCTGACGCCAGGCGGCGATTACGCCGGCCGGCACGGCGATCAGGCTGGCCAGCAGCACCGCCACGACGACGATCTCGGCGCTAACCATGAAGCGCGACACCACCAGCGGCAGCACGGCCTCATCGTTGACAATGGAACGGCCGAAATCTCCTTGCAACACATTGCCGGCCCAGATCAGGAATTGCTGCGGCATCGACTGGTCGAGGCCGAGTTCTGTGCGCATCGCGGCGATCTGATGGGGTTCGGCGCCATCGCCGAGCATCAGGGCCGCGGGATCACCGGGGATGAAACGGATCAGCGCGAAGACCGTCACCGAAACGAATGCAATCGTCGGCAGCGCCATAAGCAGGCGGTTCAGTATAAATCGTAACATTGGTTCCCCTGCTGAGGTCCGTGCCTTGCAGCTTTGTATGGACACTATGACGATCTGCAAAAATCCTGCAATATTATGAGATTCTTCATATCTCTATTCATTGCTGACGCGAGGCTTGACGAGAATGAACCTCAATCAACTGGAAATCCTTCGTGCCCTGATCACGACCGGCTCGACGATTGCTGCAGCCAGAGTGACCGGCTTGAGCCAATCCGGGGTCAGTCGCCTTTTGCAGCAGCTCGAGTCCGATCTTTCGATGACCCTTTTCCTGCGCGAAAAAGGCCGCCTGATCCCAACGCCTGAGGCGATATTGTTGGCGAAGGACGCGCAGGACGTCTTGATGGCGCTCGAGCGCATGTCGGCCCGGGCGGAAGATCTGAGGAAGGGGGTCTCGGGTCAGGAAACGGTTCGCGTCGGATTGCCGATCAGCATGTGGGAACACTTTGCGCCCGCAATGCTGATCGACTTCACGCACCACTTCCCCGGCGTTCGCATCGAAACGTTTTTTGAGACAACCACGGCCATAAGACGGCTTGTCGAACATCGCGTGATCGATATCGGCTTACTGAGGCTGGAAGAAAACCTCGGCTCCGGCATCGTGGTCGATGAAGTGGCGACCGGGGAAAACGTGTGCGTCCTTCCGTCAGATCATCCACTGACTGCCCGATCAGAGGTGACCCCCGGCGATCTGGTCGATGTCCCTCTGATCCTCATCGGCCGTCAAAGGCCGAACCGCCTGGTCCTCGACCAGGCATTTGCTCGAAACGGCGTCAAGCCTTTCGTCAAGATCGAAACCCACACGAACAGCTCCGCATGTTCCTACGTGGCTTCCGGTCTTGGGGTGGCAATCATCAGCAGCTTTTACGCCAATCTCTTTCGAGAGCTTCCCATAGTCCAGCGACCGTTCCGCCCAAGGTCGATCCAGAAGTTCGGAATAACACGTGTGGGGGCCGTGCCATTGTCGATCGCCGCTCTCGGTCTCTGCGAGGCATTGAAGCGGCAGATCACCCGCTCACAGGATCAAAGTCGGCCACGCCGCGCCTTCGCCAGTGCTCTTGACCGGCCTCCGCCCGAATGACTGATTACACGACTTCCCTGTTTTCGGAGCTTTCGAGGGCGTTGCGCAGGATGAGCGGCAGTATTCCGCCGGCTTGCAGGATCTTCACCTCGGTCGAGGTTTCGATCGCAGCCGTAGCCTGAAACGAAATCGTCTCGCCGTTCCGTCTCCTGATGACGATGCGCACGGGCTTTCTTGGCGCGATGTGCGTCTCCTCGGCGTCCACCTCGACGAGGTCGCCCGGCTGCAATGCAAGCCCGGAAGGCCCCCATTCCGCTGGTAGCCTCAGAGGAAGGATGCCCATGCCGATGAGGTTCCAGCGGTGAATGCGCTCGAAGCTCAGCGCGAGCACCGCCCGGACCCCGAGCAAAGACACGCCCTTGGCGGCCCAATCCCTGGACGAGCCCATTCCGTAGCGCTCTCCCGCCACCAGGACGTGGGGCTGCTGTTCGAGCCTATATCTCTCTGCCGCTTCCCAAAGCGGCATGACCTGCCCGGAAGGAACGTGCACGGTGGAGCCGGGAGGGATGTCCGATCCTAGCAGGTTGCGGACGGTCTTGTTCGTGAACAGGCCCCTGACCATGGCCTCCCAATTGCCGCGGCGGGAAGAATAGACATTGAGATCGAGCGGGTTTTCGCCGCGTTCCACCAGGTATTTCCCGGCAGCACTGCCGGCGGGAACGGCCCCGGCCGGAGAAATATGATCCGTGGTGACATCGTCTCCCAGCACCATGATCGGATGAGCCAGATAGCGGCCGAGGAGCGCGCCCTCGCCGAAGCCGGCGAATGGCGGCCGCCGGATATAGGTCGACTTGTCGTCCCATGGGAAAAGCGTCGTGGTCGGCGCGTCTAGCGCCTGCCAGGCGGGGCTGCTTTCAGCTTTCTCGTAAGCCGGCGAATAATCCCCATGATCCGACGCCGCGGCCACCGCCTCGTCGATCGCGGCTGCCGTCGGCCAAAGCATCGCAAGCGTCACAGGCTGACCATCGGCCGTCATGCCGATGGGTTCACGGGTGATATCGATATCGACCGTGCCGGCCAGGGCGAAGGCAATGACGAGCGGCGGCGAGGCCAAAAATCCGGCCTCCAATTGCGGATGCACGCGGCCTGGAAAATTGCGGTTTCCCGAGAGGACCGCGACCGGCAGAATATCCCGCTCCGACATCGCCCGCTCGATCGGCTCCGTCAATGGTCCGGAATTGCCGATACAGGTCGTGCAACCATACCCCACGATGCCGAAGCCGATCGCTTCCAGGTCTTCAAGCAGGCCCGCGCGCGTCAGGTAACGCTCGGCGGTCGGCGAGCCAGGCGCAAGGGAGGTTTTGACCCAATGCGACGGCCGCAGGCCGAACGCCCTCGCCTTCCTCGCCAATAATCCCGCGGCAAGGAGCAGCCGAGGATCGGACGTATTCGTGCAACTGGTTATCGCCGCGATCGCGACCGCGCCGTCGTTCGGCTCGCCCTCCCCTCCAGTTTTCGAGTTTTTCCTCTTCAAGGGCGCGAGGGATGCCGCAGCCTCGCCGACGGCGAGCCGATCCTGTGGCCGACACGGACCCGCAAGGCTCGCTTCGATCCTGCTCAAATCGATCGACACGACGGACGTGTAACGCGGTTCCGCCGCGGGATCGAACCACAGCCCGGCCCGACGGGCGTAGCGCTCCACCAGATCGACATGCTCGCGCGAGCGGCCCGTCGAGACGAGATAGTCCAGAGTCATTCGGTCGATGGGAAAATAGCCGCTGTTTCCGCCGAACTCGGGCGTCATGTTCGCCACCACCGCCCGCTCGCCTGCCGTCAGCGTCGAGACACCCGGCCCGAAGAACTCAACGAACTTGTCTTGCAAATCTATCTGGCGAAGGGCGTGGGTCACCGTCAGCGCGAAATCGGTCGCCAGCACGCCTTCTCTTAGGCGGCCGGTGAGACGTACCCCGACAACCTCCGGCACGCGAAGAGCGACAGGCATGCCGAAGAAGACGCTTTCGGCCTCCAGCCCCCCGACACCCCATGCCAGCACCCCGATGCCGTTGATCATCGGAGTATGGCTGTCCGTGCCGATAAGCGTATCCGGCACCACCCATGGCCGGCCTTCGCTCTCCTCGGTCGCGACCACCGTCGCCAGGCGTTCGAGATTAAGAGTGTGCATGATGCCCGTGCCCGGCGGATGCACCCGAAAATCCTTCAGCGTGTTCGCCGCCCATTTCATGAAGCGGTATCGCTCGCTGTTGCGACCGTATTCGCGCTGCATGTTCACATTGAGGGCCTCGGAGGAACCGAAGGCGTCGACGGCGACCGAATGGTCCGTCGATACGTCAATGGGTACCACCGGGTTGAGCAAGGAGGGATCTCCACCTGCCTCGGCCAGCGCCGAGCGCATTCCGGCGATATCCACCAGGGCCGGGCCGCAAGTGGTGTCATGCATGAGCACCCGATTGGGCAGGAAGGGAATTTCCGCTTCGCTCGTGCCGGTATCCAGCCAGGCCAGGATCGCGGCCTTGGCGGCTTCAGCATCCTCGCCCCCGCGCCGCAGGACGTTTTCGAGCAGGATGCGATGGATGAAGGGCATCTGGTTCAGCTTGCCATCGGTTTCCTTCTCAAGGTCGATGAACTGATAGACGCACCCTTCGGCTTCCAACGTGTCGACTGCTGTCATCGTGCTATCCAACTCGCTGCCGAACCTGCTTCGGCGCTCGCTTCATTTCTACATATTATGATAATAAAATGCAATATTCGGAGAACACAAAACCCTCTACCGGAATGCGCCTGCACGCTAAACCTGCGGGGCCTTGATCCGGCCCGCGCCCATGATGTGCGTGTAGAGAAACGCCGCAGCCTCGCTTCTTCGACCGCTCTCGATAAGGTCGAGAATGTGAAGATGCTCCTCCGTCTGTTTGGGGAGACGGCTGCGATCGATGGTGATCTGGTACTCGATCAGTCGACGCAGGCGGTTGATCCTCCTGATCGAGTCCAGGAAAAACTCGTTCTTCGACCACCCGACGAGCATTTCGTGAAACTCGTTGTTCGCCTTGAATATCTCGGCGCGGGACCAGGTCTGATAGCCGCCGGCCGATAGCGCCGTCTGTGTCTGGCGGGCACGCTGCAGCTCCTCGAGATCGGGCTCGAAGCTCGGAAGCAGCATCGCCTGTTGCTCGATAACGGCGCGGAAGGCATAGCCGTCCTCGTAGCTTTGCCTGGATGTCAGCGTCTGCCTGAATGCCCAGCCATTCCCTGGTAGCCGCTCGATCCAGCCTTCGTCGGCAATACGGTGCAGGATCTTCAAAAGCCGGCTGCGCGGCAGCTCGTAGAGCCGCATGAGTTCGGCTTCGCTTACCCGCTCCGGCAGCCTGCTCGCCAGCCGGTCTTCCGCAATCCGGAAATAGACGGCGTCCTCGCCGTCTTCCCGTTCGGTCGGCCGGGAGGCGTCGCCCAGGTTTTCCGCGTCGACCGCGAGAAAATAGCCGCGGTTTGCCTCCGCGCGCACGACCCCTTCGCCTTCGAGGCGGCGCAGGGCGCTCATCACGGGCGCGCGGGAAACGCGAAACGCGTCCGCCAGCATCTGGAGGGGAAGGTGTTCGCCTTTCCGCATCTCCTTCGATTTCACGAACTCGATGATGCTGTTGCTGATCTGAGGAGACAGACTGTTTCTTGCCATCTAGATACCTGCGCTTTTCCAATCCCGCCGGGCTCGGCCGACATGGCGTGAGCCCGGAGGTATTCCAGTATCCCCTAGTCTTCATCCTGCTGGAAGCGGGACAGGCCCTTGAAGATGAACGGCGCGACCAGCGCGATGGAGGCTATCCCCGTCATGATCGCCGAACTTGGATGCTGCAGGAAGACCATGGGATCGCCAAGACTCATCTGGAGCGATCTTCTGAGCGCATTATCGGCAAGTGGACCAAGTATCAATCCGACGACTGCGGGAGCGATGGGATAATCATAGCGCCGCATGAGGAAGCCGACCACGCCGAAGCCAGTCAGTAGGAGAAGTTCCACCACCGACGGATTGGCGGCGATCGTTCCCATAGAGGCGAAGACGAGAATTCCCGCATAGAGCCAGGGCAAAGGAATTGCCAGCAGTCGCACCCAAAGACCGATCAGCGGCAGGTTCAGCACCAGAAGCATGACATTGGCGATGAACAGGCTGGCGACCAGACCCCAGACCAGATCGGCATGCTGCGCAAACAGGAGAGGACCGGGTTGGATGTTGTACTGCTGGAAACCCGCCAGCATAACCGCCGCTGTCGCCGACGTGGGAAGTCCAAGCGTCAGAAGGGGCACGAGAGTACCCGCCGCCGAGGCGTTGTTTGCCGCCTCCGGGCCGGCAACGCCCTCGATCGCCCCCGAACCGAATTCCTCGGACTTCCGACTGAGCTTTCTCTCGATATTGTAGCTGAGAAACGTCGGAATCTCCGCGCCGCCCGCAGGAAGCGCCCCGATGGGAAACCCGATTGCCGTTCCGCGAAGCCATGGCTTCCAGGATCTTGCCCAGTCTTCCATGCTCATCCAGATCGAGCCTTTGATGGGGATCGGCTTTTCGGGTTTGTAGAGATGACGCGAGGCCACCACCAGGGCCTCGCCGATTGCAAACAGGCCTACGGCAAGCGTGGTGACTTCGATCCCGTCGAGAAGCTCGGGCACGCCGAAGGTGAGACGCGCTTGACCGGTCAACTGGTCGATCCCCATCAGTCCGAGCCACAGGCCGAAAGCCAGGCTCGTCAGGCCGCGCAGGGGAGAAGACCCGAAGGTTGCCGATACGGTCACGAAAGCGATCAGCATCAGCCCGAAATAATCCCAGGGCGCGAACTTCACCGCGATCTTGACCAGCAATGGCGCCAGGAATGCCAGGGCAATCGTTGCGATGAGCGCGGCGACGAAGGAACCGATCGCCGCCGTTGCCAGCGCCGGCCCGCCGCGGCCGGACCGGGCCATCCGGTTGCCTTCCAAGGCCGTAACGACGGAAGCGCTTTCCCCCGGTGTGTTCAGCAGGATCGCCGTTGTGGAGCCGCCATACATCCCACCATAATAAATGCCCGCGAACATGATGATGGAACCGCCCGGATCGAGCTTGAACGTCACCGGAAGAAGAAGCGCCACGGTCAGCGCCGGGCCTATACCAGGGAGAACGCCAACCGCCGTGCCGATGATGACGCCGATTGCCGCATAGACCAGATTGGCCGGCTGGGTCGCCAGCGAAAATCCGTCGAAGAGAAGAGCAAAAGATTCCATCATCGCACCTTAGAAGAGCCGTTCGAGCGGCCCCTGGGGCAGGGCCAGCGTCAGGAGCTTGTTGAACAACAGGAAGATCAGGATCGCGAGCACGGCGCCAATACAAATGTCTGCCAATAGGGCCCTTCGACCGAAGGCGCGCGCCGTGAATGCGAAGAGCAGGGTCGAGCCCACAATGAAACCGCCGCCGAGCCAGATGGACCCGATGAGCGAAGCAAGCGCCAAACCTATCCAGCCGATGGCTTTCCAGTCGGACGCTTCCGCCTCCAGATCGAAAGGCTTGAACGCGCTGACGAGATGCCCGACGCCAAGCGCGACGAACAGCACCGCGACGAAATAAGACGTCGCGTTTGCGCCCATTCCATAGCTGGCGCGGACCGTCATCGCACTCGCATCCCAATAGGTGATGAAAGCGATGGCGAAGAGTATGACCGCCACCACGGCGGCGGGGCGATTGGGAGTGTGTAGGGTCTTGCCGCTCATAAAGTCCTCTAGGGCGCAGGAAGGATGCCCCTCCCTGCGCCTCCCGAATTAGTCCGCCAGTCCGATCGACTTCAGGATGCCCTGAACGCGATCCGTTTCCGAAGCGACGAAGGTTTTGAATTCGTCGGAGGGAGCGTAGTAATCCGTCCAGCCGCGAGCCTTGAGAAGCTCCTTCCATCTATCGGAGGTGACCGTCTTCTCGATGGAGGCCTTCAGCGCCTCCAGGTCTGCACCCTCAACGCCGGGTCCGGCGAAAACGCCACGCCAGTTCACGAGTTCGATATCGAGACCTTGGGCTTTCAGCGGCTTCGCCTCGATACCTTCGATCGGTTCGGGATAGGAAATCGCCAGGGCCCTCAGGTCGCCGGACTCGATCTGACCCTGCCATTCTCCGTAGCCGGAAATACCCGCGGTTGCCTGGCCGCCCAGCATGGCTGCCAGCGCTTCGCCCCCTCCGGAATAGGCGACATAATTGATCTTGCTGGGATCTTCTCCGGCCGCCTGGGTGACGAGCGCCGCAAGTATATGGTCCGCGCCGCCCGCCGAACCGCCGACCCAGATCGCCTTGGCAACATCGCTCTTGATGGTCTTCAGGAGTTCGTCGATCGTCTGGATCGGCGAATCCTTCGGCACGACAATGACCAGCGGATCGCCGGTCAGCCGCGCAAGCGGCGTTACCTGGGTAAGGTCGACGGGCGACTTGTTGGAGATGCTTGCACCGACCAAGGTGATACCGGCAACCAGCAACTGGTCGGGGCTGCTCTTCGCCGAACCGACGAACTGGGCAAGACCCACGGTGCCGCCGGCGCCCGGAACATTGACGACCTGCACGCTTTTTGCGGCACCCGTCGCCATCATCACTTCCTGAAGCGAACGGGATGCAGCATCCCATCCCCCACCAGCTCCGGCGGGTGCCGTGATCGTCAGCTCGAGCCCCTGAGCCGAAACGGAAATTGCGCCAGCGGCAAGCGAGCTGCCGATTATCGCGGCCATGAGGCCGTGCCTGAAGAAATTACGCATGAGCGATTGCCCTCCTCACGTTCTTGTCAGCTCCCCTCCGGAGCCGAGATGAAGAGATTTGCATTATATAATAACAAAAGTAAATAGCGTCATCGCAAAGGACGGCCGCAGCACGGCTTGAGGAAGGCCTGGCTTTCCCGCTTCGAACGGAGTGCCGCACCTCGGGTTCAACGAAGATCCATGGGATGTTGAGACGGGGTAGAGAGGCCCTTGCAGACTATAACGATTTCAAACCGAGCGTGACGCTAAACGCATCATTGTGGATGTACCTGGCTTTGCGGCGGCGATGCGCCTTGCGCCGCGACGTTCACGGTGGGTGAGCAACACAGAATGCCGAGGGCTAAGAATCTTGGAAAAGCGAATGCCTTTCGATCGAATCCGAGGCGAGAACGCCCCGGAATGAGCTTCGAACGGCAGCAGAGGTGGCATTCTTAGGCGAGATATTTGCCGAAGTGTTGCGCCACGGCGTGCGCGGCTTCCGGCACCTTCCCGCCGTCATAGAAATCGAAATGATTGCCGTCAGTCCAGTGAAGGGTTTTGGGGCCCTGCAGCAGATCATAGGCCTTGCGTGCCTGATCTGGTAACGCGCATCCGTCGGAGTGGACGATCAGCGCCGGTGTCGTTATCCGCCCAGTTTCGCGAATGGGATCGAACGCAAGCCACGGCTCCCACGACATGACGGCGAAGGCGTTCGTCCATTCGATCACGCCACCGCCGCGAGTCTCGTCCATGTAGTATTCCATCGGCCCGACATGAGAGGCACTCGGATCAGAGTTGTGGTAAGCAGGAATCATCCGATTTTGACCTGTGCGCTCGTACTCCGCGCGGGCTGTTCGGCCTGCTGCGCGGCGCTGTTCTACCCCTTCCGGTCCGCCGTAGAGCAAGGGATTGGTTACCGCAGGCTCTGCCAGATGGCTGGCGACAGAAGCAATCGCCGCAATTCTATCGTCGCGGGCAGCTGCATAAAGGACCGTTCCGCCCGAGGTGCATATGCCAAGAAGGCCAATACTCTCCGGGCGCACGTCCGAGCGCGACGCGAGAAAGGTAACGGACGCTGCATGATCCTCGGCCTTGGCCTCCGGATCCTCGTACTGGCGAGCCCTACCACCACTTTCGCCGTAATGGCGATAGTCAATACTAAGCGCAATATACCCGCGTTTTGCCATCTCGGCTGCATAGATGCCGCCCATCATCTCCTTGACCGCAGTCAGCGATCCGCCAACTACGATGGCAGGGTAGCGGCCGTCGGCGCGGTAGTTGGCTGGCATGTAGAGGTTGCCGACAAGAAAGCTGTCGCCAGCCGCAAAACGGACCTTGTGAACCGCGACTTCGTCAGCATTGGCCAAGGGAGCCGCTTTGGCAAAGGTGGAGAAGCCGAAACTCGCGACGGACGCCAGTGCAAAGGCGGATTGCCCGAGGAAAACTCGGCGAGTGGGCACAAGAAGGTTGGAGGTCATCATTGGTCTCCTATTCGATTGGACACCACACGGCGTCGAGAAGACCTTGCCTCCTTTTATTATCCTGAAAAATCGCCTACCTTTTACATGCCTATTCGGGAAAACCTTATAATGCGACTTGATCAACTCAGCGGTATCGTCGCCTTTCTGAAGGTCGCAGAGACAAAAAATTTCACGCGAGCCGCAGCCGAACTCGGTGTCACACCGCCTTCCCTGAGCGAAGCGGTAAAGGGACTTGAGGAGCGGCTCGGTATAAGACTGCTGAACCGCACGACGCGCAGCGTCGGCTTGACCGAGGCCGGGGCTGCTTATCTCGCCAGAGTGCGCCCGGCGGCCGAGGAAATTCAGGCAGCGGGCATTGCCCTCGCGGAAGCCAAAGATCGTCCTGCAGGCACGCTGCGTCTCAGTCTGCCATGGATTGCCGGGCCGCTGCTGATAGAACCGCTAATGGGCAAGTTCCTGGCGGCCTATCCCGATATACGGCTCGATCTCGTCTTCGACGACACCTTTGTCGATATCGCAGCCGTGGGCTTCGACGCAGGCGTCCGTATTGGCGAACTTCTGGACGCGGACATGATCGCCCTCCGGGCAACCGGTGCACTGAAGAACGCCGTTCTGGCGAGTCCCGCCTATCTTGCTGAGCACGGCACACCTCTGTGTCCAGCCGATCTCGTGGATCATCGCTGCATCGCCTACCGCTTTTCATCGACACGCACCGTCTCGCAATGGGACCTGGTGGAGGACGGCCGCGAATACGGTTTCACGCCCGATCCCCACTTTTCGGCCAACACCATGCCACTCGTGGTGGAAGCGGCGGCACAGGGGGTCGGACTCGCCTACACCACCGAGCGCCTCGCAAGCAGGCACTTGCATGACAGAAGCTTAGTGAAGGTCTTGGAGACGTTCTGTCCGACGCTCGATCCGCTCTACGTTTACTATCCAAGTCGACGGCTCGTCCCGCCCAAACTGCGGGCTTTTCTCAACTTCATTCGCGCGGAGCCCAATTGAGCGTTCCAGGTTTCGATGACAAGCTCGGAAGCTACGAGGAGCCCGATCTTGGAACCGCATGAAGAAGCAATGTCCAGGTACCATCCTATTGGATGAGGATCGCTCTGAAATCGTTGATATTGGTGCCCGTCGGGCCCGGCACGAACAGGTCGCCCAGCCGCGAAAAGGCCGTCCAGCTGTCGTTGCGAACAAGGAATTCGGCGGCGTCCGCCTGGCGTTCGGCAAGGCGCGCGACGGTCGTGCCGTCGGCAAACGCGCCGGCATTGTCCTCCGAGCCATCGATACCGTCAGTATCGGCTGCAAGAGCGGAAACGCCCTCCAGACCGTCGATGCCACCGGCCAGCGAGAGCAGGAATTCGCTGTTTCGCCCGCCCTTGCCCTTACCCTTGATCGTCACCGTCGTCTCGCCGCCGGAGAGAATGACGGTGGGCTTTCGGAACGGTCGGTTGCGGCGAACCACTTCCGCGGCGATCGCCGCATGAACACGCCCAACCCCGGATGCTTCCCCCTCGATGGCATCGGAAAGGATGACCGCTTCGACACCCGCCTTGCGTGCGGCTTCCGCGGCAGCCTCCAGCGAAACAGCGGCAGATGCGACAAGCTTCACCTCGTTGCGGGCAAACCGAACATCGGATGGCAAGGGTGGGGCGTCGCTGTTCTCGCGGATATGGCGCATGATCGCTTCAGGCAGATCGAGGCGGTAACGCTCGATGAGGCGCAGCGCATCGGCGCGGGTCGTCGCATCCGCAATGGTGGGCCCAGAAGCCACAAGGGCGGGATTGTCGCCAGGAATATCGGAGACGACGAGCGAGACGACACGCGCCGGATGGGCGAGCGCCGCAAGGCGGCCACCCTTGATGCGCGAGACCTGCTTGCGCACGGCATTCATCGCGCTGATCGGCGCACCGGAGGCGAGCAGCGCCCGATTGACGGCAATCTCATCCTCGAGCGTCAACTCGCCCGCGGGTGCGGGCAGAAGCGCAGAACCGCCGCCACAGACGAGCGCGACGACGAGGTCGTCTTCCGTCAAGCCCCGCACCGCAGCCATCAGCCGGCCGGAAGCCATCAAACCGTTCTGGTCGGGCACCGGATGGGCGGCTTCCAGAACCTCGATCCGTTCGCAGGGAATGGAATAGCCGTAACGGGTAACGACGACGCCGGAAAGCGGCGCGTCCCAAAGCCGTTCGAAGGCCCGCGCCATCTGTGCCGCACCCTTGCCGGCCCCGATCACCATCGTCCGGCCCTTCGGCCTTTCCGGCAGATTGGCGGCCAGCACCTTCTCCGGATCGGCAGCAGCGACCGCTACATGGAAAAGCGCTTCCAGAAAGGCGCGCGGATCGGCAATGGTCGGCATCGATTTTCTCCGGCTTTAGAAAAAGCCGGGCGGCGCTCCTCTTCGCCACCCGGCTCAGCCGTCATGCGACGGCGTGGTTCGCCATACGCTCGAGTGCCTTGACGAGACCGGAATGGTCAAGCCCGCTGTCGCCATTGGCTGCACAGAGATTGAAGAGCTCCTGCGTCGAGGCGGTGTTGGGCAGAGCGATGCCGAGCGACTTGGCACCCTGCAGCGCCAGGTTCAGGTCCTTCTGGTGCAACGAAATGCGGAAGCCCGGATCGAACGTGCGCTTGATCATGCGGTCGCCGTGAACCTCCAGGATGCGGGAGGAGGCAAAGCCGCCCATCAGGGCCTCGCGCACCCGTGCCGGGTCGGCGCCGGCCTTGGAGGCGAAGACGAGCGCTTCGGAAACCGCCTCGATCGTCAGTGCCACGATGATCTGGTTGGCGACCTTGGTCACCTGGCCGTCACCGCAATCGCCGACGAGCGTGATGTTCTTGCCCAGCAGTTGGAGGAGGGGCAGCGCCCGGTCGAAGCTTTCCTGCGACCCGCCCGCCATGATCGACAGGGTCGCGTTCTTGGCGCCCACCTCGCCGCCGGAAACCGGAGCATCGATATATTCGGCGCCCGTACCGCGAACCCTCTTTGCGAATTCCTTCGTTTCGATCGGCGAGATCGAGCTCATGTCGATGACGAGCTTGCCGGCTGAAAGACCGAAGGCGACGCCGTTTTCGCCGAAGAGCACGTCTTTCACTTCCGGCGTATCCGGCAGCATCAGGATGATCGTGTGGACGGTTTCGGCAAGCGCCTTCGGCGTCTCGACGAATTCCAGTCCGTTGTCGAGAAGCTCCTGGCGCGGCGGGATGACGAACTTCGAGGTGACGACCTTGTGGCCGGCGTCCTGAAGGTGGCGCGCCATCGGCGTGCCCATGATGCCGAGGCCGATAAATCCGATTGTTGCCATAACTTAGCTCCTGATCTTGAGAATGTCTGCGCTCTTGCCCTGCCGGCCGACCGCGGTGGCGAACCAGCCGAGCCCTTCCTGGGTCGTGGCGCGCGGCTTGTATTCGCAGCCGATCCAGCCGTCGTAGCCGAGTGCGTCGAGCGCCTCGAAAACGAAGGGATAGGCTATCTCGCCGGTGCCCGGCTCGTTACGGCCCGGATTGTCGGCAAGCTGCACGTGGGCGATCTGTGCCTGGTGCTTCTTGAACGTGCCGATCAGCTCGCCCTCGGTGCGCTGCTGGTGGTAGAGGTCGTATTGGATGAACAGGTTGTCGCTGCCGACCTCGGCGATGATCGAGGCCGCCTGATCCGGCGTGTTGAGGTAGAAGCCCGGAATGTCGAAACGGTTGATCGGCTCGATCAGCAGCCGGATTCCGTGCTTACCGAGTTCGTCGGCCGCGAATTTCAGGTTGGCGACGAAGGTTGCTCTCAGCACCTCGTCCGAAACTCCGACCGGCGCGATGCCGGAGAGGCAGTTGATCTGCTTGCAGCCGAGCATGGTCGCATAGTCGATCGCGGACGCCACGCCGCGGCGGAACTCGTCCACCCGGTCCGGCAGGATGGCGATACCGCGCTCGCCGCCAGCCCAGTTACCGGCCGGCAGGTTGTGCAGCACCTGGGTCAAGCCATTGAGATCGAGCGCGGCGCGCAGCGCCTCCTTGTCGAAATCATAAGGAAAGAGGTATTCGACGCCGTCGAAGCCGGCCTTAGCGGCGAGCGCGAAGCGATCGAGGAACGGCACCTCGTTGAAGAGCATCGTCAGATTGGCCGCAAACTTCGGCATGGTTGTTCTCCCTCTATTTTGCGCAATTGCCCTCAGTCGAGACCGACCAGCGTGGCGGTCGGCGCGTCCTCGCCGCGTTCGGCAAGTTCCTCGAACTCGACGACGGCGTTGATGTCGGCGCCCATGGAAATATTGGTGACGCGTTCGAGGATGAACTCGATGACAACCGGAACCTGGTGCTCCTCCATGAGCTTCTGTGCCGTGGTGAAGGCTTCCTGGAACTCGTTCGGGCTGCGCACGCGGATTGCCTTGCAGCCGAGACCTTCGGCGACGGCAACGTGATCGACGCCGTAGCCCTTCTCCGCATCTCCGGAGGCGTTGATGTTGTCGAAGGCGAGGCTGACCTCGAAATCCATGTTGAAGCCGCGCTGTGCCTGGCGGATAAGGCCGAGATAGGAATTGTTCACGACCACATGCAGGTAGGGCAGCTTGTGCTGCGCGCCGACCGCAAGCTCCTCGATCATGAACTGGAAGTCGTAGTCGCCGGAGAGCGCGACGATCGGGCGATCCGGATCGGCCGCGCGGACGCCGAGCGCCGCCGGCAGCGTCCAGCCGAGCGGACCGGCCTGGCCGCAGTTGATCCAGTTGCGCGGCTTGTAGACGTGCAGGAACTGCGCGCCGGCGATCTGGCTCAAACCAATGGTCGAGACATAGCAGGTGTCACGATCAAAGGCTTTGTTCATCTCCTCGTAGACGCGCTGGGGCTTGAGCGGCGTCTGGTCGAAATGGGTCTTGCGCAGCATGGTGCGTTTGCGCGCGCGGCACTCCTCCGCCCAGGCAGACCAGTCCTTGAGCTTGCCGGCAACCTTCCACTCCGTCGCAACGTCGAGGAGAAGCTTCAACGCCGCGCCGGCATCCGAGACGATGCCGAAATCGGGGGCGAAGACGCGGCCGATCTGCGTCGGCTCGATGTCGACATGCACGAAGGTGCGGCCTTCCGTATAGGTCGGAACATTGCCGGTATGGCGGTTTGCCCAGCGATTGCCGATGCCGAGGACGAAATCGGAGGCAAGCAGCGTGGCATTGCCGTAGCGATGCGAGGTCTGCAGACCGCACATGCCGGCCATCAGCTGGTGGTCGTCCGGGATCGTACCCCACCCCATCAGCGTCGGGATGACCGGAACGCCCGTGATCTCCGCGAACTCGACGAGCAGGTCCGAGGCATCTGCATTGATGATGCCGCCGCCGGCGACGATCAGCGGCCGATCCGCCGCGTTCAGCATGGCGAGCGCCTTTTCCGCCTGCGCCCGCGTCGCGGACGGCTTGTAGGGCTCGAGCGGAGCATAGGTCTCGATATCGAACTCGATCTCGGCGAGCTGGACGTCGATCGGCAGGTCGATCAGAACCGGGCCGGGACGGCCGGACCGCATGGTGTGGAACGCCTTTTGGAAGACGAAGGGCACCAGCGCCGGCTCCATGACGGTGACGGCCCATTTGGTGACGGGAGCGGCGATCTTGGCGATATCGACCGCCTGGAAATCCTCCTTGTCAAGGCGGGCACGCGGCGCCTGGCCGGTGATGCAGAGGATCGGGATCGAGTCCGCCGAGGCCGAATAGAGACCGGTGATCATGTCCGTACCGGCCGGGCCGGAAGTGCCGATGCAAACACCGATATTGCCGGCGCGGGCGCGGGTATAGCCTTCAGCCATGTGGCTTGCACCCTCAACATGGCGGGCGAGGATGTGGCGCACCGAACCGCGCGCCTTCAGCGCCGAATAAAAGGGATTGATCGCAGCACCCGGAACGCCGAAAGCACAATCGATGCCTTCCCGTTCCAGAACCAGTACCGCCGCGTCTACAGCACGCATCTTAGCCATGGGCTTCCTCCGTCTCTTGGCCTGGAGGTTATCCCATTCAGCGTAGCGGGCAATAAAAGAATGGAAATTATTCCCACCATGCGGAAATAAACATTTTCAAGTAATCTGTGGCAATCCACGACAGCGCGGACGTGCCAGAAAGTGCAGAGGAGTTACGCCATGACCGAGCAGCACTACGAAAAAGCGAGAGGAAAGCCAGGCCGCAAGCCGGGCGAAAATTTCGCGCCGTCCTCCGTCCAGGTTCTC
Source organism: Rhizobium sp. LC145 (assembly GCF_001005825.1). Taxonomy (GTDB): domain Bacteria; phylum Pseudomonadota; class Alphaproteobacteria; order Rhizobiales; family Rhizobiaceae; genus Neorhizobium. Next base: position 21,821 of record NZ_LBHV01000015.1, on the reverse strand, counting down.
GATCGGAGCCTGAAACTTCTGGAACTCGTGGCTGAAGCAGACGGCGCGACGCTGACGGATCTTGCCGATCATTCCGGCATGGCGCCATCCACCGCGCACCGGCTGCTGACTTCGCTCGCAGGGCACGGCATGGTGGCCCATGATGCCGAGACCGGCGCCTGGACGATCGGCGTTAAGGCTTTCGAGATCGGCACGGCCTATCTGCGCTTCCGCAAGCTCGGCACGATCAGCCGGCCCTTCCTCAAACAGTTGATGGAAGATTGCGGTGAAACCGCCAATGTCGCGATCGAGGAGGAAGGCGACGTCGTCTTCATTTCCCAGGTGGAAAGCCATTCGCCGATGCGTGCCTTCTTCCGCCCCGGACATCGCGGGCCGATTCACGCCTCCGGCATCGGCAAGGCCATTCTTTCGACCTGGACGGATGCCCGCATCGCGGCGTTGCTCGCCGGCCGAGACCTCCGGCACTTCACCGGGAAGACTCGCGATACGCTGCCTGCTCTCCTGGACGACATCGCAATGATCCGCAGCCGTGGTTGGTCGATCGACGACGAGGAACATACGCTCGGCATGCGCTGCGTCGCGGCGCCGATCTTCGATGAATATGGGGAAGCTATGGCCGGAATTTCGGTCTCAGGGCCCGCGGTGCGCCTGCCGGATGCAAGGGTCGAAATCATCGGCCCGATCGTGGGCACGGCGGCGGAAGCTCTGACGAAGGCGATGGGCGGACGTTTGGGTTCATCCCAATCAGCGGGATAAGCCTTGAGTGCCCCGGGACCTTCTCCCAACAAGCAAGAGGAGAAGGTCCCGGTTAGTCCGGATGAGGGGTCATGCCGGATCGAACGTATCAGGCCGTTTCGAAAATGCGCTGCCGCGCGACGTTGGCCTTATCCTTTGCCTTCTTCGGCTTGCCGGCAACATAGACCTCCGCGACCGAGCGGTCGTCGCCCATGGTCTGGAGGATGAAGAGTTCCTCCGCGAGCGAGGTCGCCGTCCGCATGCGGTATTCCATGGCCGGCTTGGCGCCGGAGTCGAGCACCACGATATCCGCATCCGCGCCGGAATGAAGCGAGCCGATATGCTGCTCCAGCCCGAGTGCCTGGGCATTGCCGAGCGTCATGCGGTAAAAGGAGCTGAAGGGCGTCAATCGCTGGCCCTGCAGATGCAGCACCTTGTAGGCCTCGGCCAGCGTTTCCAACATGGAGAAGCTGGTTCCGCCGCCGACATCGGTCGCCATCGACCAGCGGGCTCCCAGCCTGTCGAAGCGGTCACGGTCGAAAAGCCCGGAGCCGAGGAAGAGGTTCGATGTCGGACAGAAGACGCCGACCGCTCCCGTTTCGGCAAGAACCGAGATCTCGCGATCGCTGAGATAAATGCAATGGCCGAGCAGCATGCGCTCGTTCAGCAGGCCATAGCGGGCGTAAATGTCCGTGTAATCTTTCGCTTCCGGATAGAGCGACGTCGCGAAGGCAACCTCGTCACGGTTCTCCGAAAGATGCGTCTGAACGAAGCATTCCGGATGCTCGCTGACGAGCGCTTGGCTCATCTCCATCTGCTCCGGTGTCGACGTGATGGCGAAGCGCGGGCTGATCGCATAATGGGCCCGGCCGCGGCCATGCCACTTTTCGATCAGTCGCTTCGTCTCGTCGTAGCCCTGCTGCGCCGTATCGCGAAGCGCTTCAGGAGCATTGCGGTCCATCATCACCTTGCCGCCGATCATGCGCATGCCGCGCGCCTCAGCCGCCGCAAAATAGGCATCCACGCTTTCCGGATGCACCGAGCAATAGGCGGCCGCCGTCGTCGTGCCGTTCGACAGCAATTCGTCCATGAAGCGTTCGGCAACGGCGGCCGCATGGGCGGCCCGCGCGAATTTCTGCTCTTCGACGAAGATATAGGTGTTCAGCCATTCGAGCAGCTGCGCGCCATAGGAGGCGATCGCCTGCGTTTGCGGGAAATGCAGATGCGTGTCGATAAAGCCCGGCAGAACGAGATTCGGGCGATGATCGGCAATCTCCGCATTGGCGCCGGCCAGCTTGCGGATATCGGCATAGGTGCCGGTATCGACAATCTTGCCGTCGCGCACCAGGACGGCGCCGTCCTCGAAGTAGTGATAGGATGCGCTGTCGTCGATGCCCTGCGGCTCGGCAACGAAGGTCAGCACCCGACCGCGGATCAGGACTTCGGTCATTCTGTCTTCTCCCCTTTGATGGCGCTTTCGTACCAGGCAACGATCAGGCGCCGCTCTTCGTCGGAAATCTGGGTGACGTTGGCCGGCGGCATCGCATGGCTGCGACCCGCCTGCAGGTAGATCTCCCGGGCGTGGACGGCGATCTCGCCATCGGTTTCCAGCACCACACCCTTCGGCGGCACGATGATGCCTTCCCAGCCCGGCTCCTTCGCATGGCACATGGAACAGCGTCCGAGAACGGTGTCGCGCACCTTGGGAAAGCTCTCAGCCGCCACGAAAGGCTGCTGCGCGGCCGAGACCTTGGCGTCCTCGGGTTCACCCGACAGCACCTTCGGCACAGTGGAAAGCCACATGATGACGATGAAGAGCAGCACGGTCGCAAGCCAGGTCCAGGTCGGGTTGCCGGCATCCGCATGGCGCGTATTGAAATAGTGGCGGATCGTCACGCCCATCAGGAAGACGAGCGAGGCGATGATCCAGTTGTACTCGGTGCCGAACGCCAGCGGATAGTGGTTCGACAGCATTAGGAACAGAACCGGCAGCGTCAGGTAGTTGTTGTGCGTCGAGCGCTGCTTGGCGATTTTGCCGTATTTCGGGTCGGGCGTGCGTCCGGCGATGAGGTCGGCGACGACGATCTTCTGGTTCGGAATGATGATGAAGAACACGTTGGCCGACATGATCGTCGCGGTGAAGGCGCCGAGATGCAGGAAGGCGGCACGGCCGGTGAAGAGCTGGGTATAGCCCCAGGCAACCGCGACGAGGATGAAATAAAGCGCCACCATCAGCCGCGTATTGTCATTGCCGAAAGGCGACTTGCAGATCAGATCGTACATGATCCAGCCGAAGGCGATCGAACCGAGCGAGATGGCGATCGCCACCGTCTTGGAGACGTCCAGCACGTTCGGATCGATCAGATAGAGGTCCGCCCCGGCGTAATAGACGAGACACAGCATGCCGAACCCGGACAACCAGGTGACATAGCTCTCCCATTTGAACCAGACGAGGTGTTCCGGCATGTTGGCGGGCGCCACCAGATATTTCTGGATATGGTAGAAGCCGCCGCCATGGACCTGCCACTCTTCGCCATGCGCGCCCGGAGGCAGCGCCGGATGCTTCTTCAGGCCCAGATCGAGCGCAACGAAATAGAACGACGAGCCTATCCAGGCTATCGCCGTAATCACATGCAGCCAGCGAACGGCGAATGTCAGCCAGTCCCAGGCGATGGCATATTCGTACAAGGCGTCCTCCCAGAAACTTTTCCCGGACTTTTGACACCTCGCGATTTCCAAGGATATTCCGACAAATCCTCAACACTTTCAAAAAAATCTATAAGATCGCACCTGGTATGATCTGCACTTCAATGTGGTAGAAGAACCCATGTCCTATCTCGATAATGTGCGCGTCTTCGTGCGCGTGGTGGAACTTGGTACCCTTTCGGCGGCGGGGCGCGACCAGCGGGTGACGCCTGCCGTCGCCAGCAATCGCATAAAGGAACTCGAGCGCCATCTCGGCGTGCGGCTCTTCAACCGCACCACGCGAAAGCTCTCGCCGACCGAACACGGCCGTGTCTTCTATGACGGCGCAGTGAAGATCATCGAAGCGGTGAACGAGGCGGAAGCCGCGATCGCCGACCTGTCGCGCAATCCGAAAGGATCGCTTCGCATCACCGCGCCGCTCGGCATCGGCCGCCGGCTGATCGCGTCGGGCATTCCGGAATTCCACGACAAATATCCCGATATCGAAGTGCGTCTGCGGCTCTCCGACCACAATGTCGATATCCTCAGCGAAGGCGTCGACGTTGCCTTCAAGCTCGGCGTTCTGGAAGATTCCAATCTGCGCATGCGCGGTATCCTGAATTGCGAGCGGGTGCTCTGCGCCTCGCCCGCCTATCTCGAACGCCGCGGCACGCCGGCGACCGCCGACGCGCTGATCGCCGACAAGCACGACTGTCTTCTGCTGCGCTATCCCGGCTCAAAGGAATATTATTGGACGCTGATGACCGCCGAAGGTCCGCGCAAGTTCGAAGTCGGAGGTCCCTATGACAGCGACGATGGCGACGTGCTGACCCAATGGGCGCTGGAAAGCCGCGGCATCATCAATAAGCCGCTCTTCGAGGTGAAAGCCTATCTGAGGGAAGGAAGGCTGGTCGAAATCCTGAGGGATACGCCGCCCGCCGCCGTACAGCTCGCCGCGATCTATCCGCACAAGCGCTTTCAAGACCCCAAGGTCCGGCTGATGATCGACTTCATGGCGGAACGATGTCAGCGGCTGATCGGCAAGCAGCTAGAAGACGAGGCCGCGGTCGAAGCGTCTACCGGCTGACGGCTTGCGCCCTGCTCACCTGGTTTCCGGCCCATCTCAGCGCTGCGGTCATGATCTCCGCCGCCGCGAGCGCGGCGATCACCGGCGGGCGCTTGTCCTTCACCGCCGTACCGCCGATCGGACAGACGAGTCGTTCGAAAAGTTCCGGCCGACCGGCTTCGCGCGACAGCCAGTTGCGGAAGGTGGCGCGCTTGGTCTTCGAGCCGATCATGCCGACATAGGCGGCGTCCGCGCGCTTCAACGCCTCGGCGGTGATGAGGAAATCGAGCGCGTGGTCGTGGGTCAGGATCACGAAGCTGCTGCCGGGCGGAGCGTCGCGCACCACGGCTTCCGGCATGGCGGTAAGGCATGTTTCGATATGCGGCACCGTCGAGGCGACGAGCTCCTCCTCCCGCGTGTCCACAAGCACGACGCGTAGCGGCGCGAGCGACAGCGCCAATGCGAGCGCATCACCGACATGACCGGCGCCGAAAACATAGACATGCGGTCTCATGGCCATCTCCCGATCATTGCGCGCGATGAGCGTTTCGGTAACCTCGTGATCGAGCGCCTTGAAGGAGAGGCCGACGCGGCCGCCGCAGCATTGACCGATCTCCGGTCCGAGTGGCACGCTCATCGGCTCGGCGGCAAGACCGGAGCGGATTGCGCGGCGTGCCTGGTCGATCGCCATATATTCAAGCTGGCCGCCGCCGATCGTCCCGAAGATCGCGCTTTCCGATACCAGCATCCAGGCATCGGTATCGCGCGGCGTCGAGCCCGCCGCGCCCGTCACTTCGACCAGGACCGACACCGGTTCGCGGCGAAGAAAATCCCGAACGTCTTCTCGCGCGGCCGGCATCGTCTTTACCCCTTTTTCGAAACCTTCAGACGCTCGATCGCCATCAGCACGCGCTCCGGCGTCGCCGGCGCATCGAGGCGCGGGCAAATCTTATGATCCGCCACGCTCGCCACGGCATCCGAAAGAGCGTGCAGCACGGAGATGCCGAGCGGCAGCGGCGGCTCGCCGACCGCCTTGGAGCGATGGATCGTCGGCTCATAGGCCTCCGACCAGTCGGTCAGCGCCACATTGAATATCTTGGGCCGGTCTGAGGCAAGCGGGATTTTGTAGGTGGAGGGGGCATGGGTTCTGAGCCGCCCCTTGCCGTCCCACCACAGTTCCTCCGTTGTCAGCCATCCCATGCCCTGGATGAAGCCGCCCTCGACCTGGCCGATATCGATGATCCTGTTCAGTGAGCGGCCGGTATCGTGAAGGATATCGGTACGCTCGACAACATATTCGCCGGTCAGCGTGTCGACGGAAACCTCCGAGCAAGCCGCCCCATAGGCATAGTAATAGAAGGCATGGCCTCGGCCCTTGGAACGGTCCCAATGGATCTTCGGCGTCTTGTAAAAACCGGCCGCCGAGAGCTGAACGCGCGCCATATAGGCCTTCTTCACCAGTTCATTGAATGAAATCTCGATATGGCCAATGCGCACCCGGTTGGGCAGGAAAACCACCTGATCGCGCGGCACCTGATGGCTTTCGGCGGCGAAATCGATGAGCCGATCCTTGATCTGGCGGGCGGCGTTCTGCGCCGCCATGCCGTTCAGGTCGGCGCCCGAGGAAGCAGCGGTCGGTGCGGTGTTCGGCACCTTGGCGGTGGTGGTGGCGGTGATCTTCACCCGGTCGATGTCGATCTGGAATTCCTCCGCGACCACCTGCGCGACCTTCAGGTGCAGGCCCTGCCCCATCTCGGTGCCGCCGTGATTCATGTGCACGGAGCCATCCGTGTAGATATGCACCAGCGCGCCCGCCTGGTTCGATTCCGTCTTGGTGAAGGAAATGCCGAACTTCACAGGTGTCAGCGCGATGCCGCGCTTCACGAAGCGGCTCTTGGCATTGAATTCCGCGATGGCGCGGCGGCGGCCGGCATAGTCGGCGCTTTCCTCCAGTTCCGCGACGATGCGCTGGATGATGCAGTCCTCCACCTTCTGGTGGTAGGGCGTGAGGTTGCGTGACCCCTCGACGCCCATCGCATCGTAAAAGTTCAACTTGCGGATTTCGAGCGGGTCCTTGCCGACGGCAAACGCCACCTCTTCGATGACGCGTTCCGCACCCACCATGCCCTGCGGCCCGCCGAAGCCACGAAATGCCGTGTTGGAGACTGTGTTCGTATAGAGCGGCGCCGATTTGGCATGCACATGCGGGAAGAAATAGGCGTTGTCGCAATGGAAGAGTGCACGGTCGCCCACCGGGCCGGAAAGGTCCGCCGAAAAACCGGCCCGCAGCGCGAACGTATAATCGACGGCGTGAATGCGGCCTTCCTCGTCGAAACCGACCTCGTAGTCGATGGCGAAATCGTGCCGCTTGCCGGTGGCGGCCATGTCCTCGTCGCGGTCGAGCCGGATCTTTACGGCGCGGTTCAGCTTCTTGGCGGCGATCGCCGCGATCGCCGCGCACTGGTTCGCCTGGGTTTCCTTGCCGCCGAAGCCGCCGCCCATACGGCGCACCTCGATCGTTACCGCATTGCTCGGCACGCCGAGCGCATGGGCCACCATGTGCTGCGTCTCGCTCGGACCCTGGGTCGAGCAATAGACGATGATCTCGTCATCCTCGCCGGGTATGGCAAGCGAAACCTGACCTTCCAGATAGAAGTGGTCCTGGCCGCCGAGCCGCATGCGGCCCTTCACCCGGCGCGGGGCGCTTTCAAGCGCGGTGGCCGCATCGCCGCGTTTCAGCGTCAGCGGCGTGACCACCTGCCGGTGGGTTTTGACGTCGAGGTCCCAGATGTCGATATCGGCCGGCAGTTCTTCGTACTCGATCTTCGCAAGCCGCGCGGCGCGACGAGCCTGGTCGCGCGCCTCGGCAATCACGCAGAAGATCGGCTGGCCGTGGAACTCGACCTTGCCGTTGGCGAGCACCGGATCGTCGTTCATGTAGGACGGCGAGATGTCGTTGACGCCGGGCACGTCCTCATGGGTCAGCACATCGACAACGCCTGGCGCGGCGCGCACCGCCGATAGGTCGACGGATTTCAGGATACCGTGGGCGACGGTCGAAAGGCCTAGGCCCACGTGCAGCGTGCCGGCCGGCTCGGTGATGTCGTCGATATAGACGGCTGTGCCGGCCACATGCTTATGCGCGGAATCGTGGCGAATACTGGAATGGACGCTGCCAACGATCTTTTCAGCCGTGAGATCGCCCGTGAGGTGAGAAGTGTGCTTGTTCATGGCTCACGCAGCCTCATATCTGGACACCTGCACGGGTGCCTCGCTGGACATCGTTTCGAAATGGAAACGCAGGAGAAGGTTTTTGGCCACCAATGCGCGGTATTCCGCGGTGGCGCGCATATCGGTCAGCGGCGCATAGTCTTCCGCATATTTCTCCATGGCTGCCTCCACCGTGGCCTCGGTCCAGGGCTGGCCGAGAAGCGCCTTTTCCACGGCAAGGGCCCGCTTCGGCGTCGCCGCCATGCCGCCGTAAGCAATAGTGATGCCGGCCACCGTGCCGTCAGCAGCAAGCGTCAGGCGAAAGGCGCCGAGCGTTGCCGTGATGTCCTCGTCGCGGCGCTTGGTCACCTTGTAGATCGCGAACTTCTCCGCCGCGGCGGGAACCGGCACATGCACGGCCTCCACGAATTCGCCGGGCTGGCGATCCTGTTTTCCATAGGCGATGAAGAAATCTTCCAGGGCGATGGTCCGACGGACCCCGCCCCTGCGCAGCGTCAGCGTGCTTCCCAGAGCGATCAGTGGCGGCGGCGTGTCGCCGATCGGCGAGCCGTTGGCGATATTGCCCCCGATCGTGCCCATGTTGCGCACTTGGCAACCGCCGATGCGGGTGATGAGCGGCCCTAACGCCGGAATGTGATGCGAAAGCGTGGAGATCGCTTCGGAATAGGTGACGCCGGCGCCGATTGAGATCACGCCATCCTTCACCGCGATCGACTTCAGCTCGTCGAGCCCGGCGATGAAGACCACCGGCGTGATGTCGCGCATATGCTTGGTGACCCAGAGCCCCACATCGGTGGAGCCGGCGACCACGGTCGCGGTCGGCGATGCTTCCAAGACCGTGGCGAAATCGTCGAGGCTGGCCGGCACGACCAGGCGATGCTTGCCTTCGCCGATCTCGACACGCGCGCCGTCCTTCAAAGTCTTGAGGCGCACAATTATCGTTTCGCGTTCGGCAAGCAGGGGGTCCTTCTCCGTGCCGGCATAGCTGGAAATGGCGCGAGCGGCGCGCAGGATCGGCTCGTAGCCGGTGCAGCGACAGAGATTGCCCTGAAGCGCCGTCTCGATCTCCTGATCGCTCGGGTTCGGCGTCTGCATCCAGAGCGCGTAGAGCGACATGACGAAGCCCGGCGTGCAGAAGCCGCATTGCGAGCCGTGATAATCGACCATGGCCTGCTGAACGGGGTGAAGACGCCCGTCGCTGCCGCCAAGATGCTCGACGGTCACCACATGACAGCCGTCGAGTGAACCGAGGAAGCGGATGCAGGCGTTGACGCTCTCATAGGTGAGGCCGCCGGTCGGCGTGAGGCGGCCGACCAGCACCGTGCAAGCGCCGCAGTCGCCCTCAGCGCAGCCTTCCTTCGTCCCCCTGAGCGAGCGGGAGAGGCGCAGCCAATCGAGCAAGGTCTGGTCCGGCGCCACATCGCAAAGCGCGACGTCCTGGCCGTTCAGAATGAAGCGAAGCTCGGAGCGGATCGTGACAGCCATGGTTCAGCTCCCCCGGTAGGTTGAATAGCTGTAGGGCGAGACGAGCAGCGGCACATGGTAATGCGCGCCCTCCTCGGCAATGCCGAAACGGATCGGGACGATGTCGAGGAACATCGGCTGCTGGCCAGCTGTGCGGCCGAGATAATCGCCGGCGTGAAAGCGCAATTCGTAGGTGCCGGCCTTCATGGTTTCGCCGGACAGCAGCGGTGCATCGCAGCGGCCGTCATCATTCGTATGCACGGTATGAAGATGATGGAACGCATTGCCCTCGATCCGGAAGAGCTCGACGCGCAGCCCATTGGCCGGCTTTCCAAGCGCCGTATCCAGAACATGAGTCGTCAGGCGCCCCTTTCCGTGTGACTGCGATTGCATTTTTTCCTCCCGAATACCGCATTCCTCCCCGCACTATCCGCCAGCCTCATTCCCCTGGAAAGCAGCGGTATCGTTCGAGACTTTCAAAATTTCCAAGGGGAATAACGCGCGCGATTTGCAGCTAGAAATCGGTCGCATAAGACATTCGGGAGAAGAGTTCCATGCGATATCCCCGTGATCTCCACGGTTATGGCCAGACGCCGCCCGCGGCACAGTGGCCGGACGGCGCGCGCATCGCCGTACAATTCGTCCTCAATTACGAGGAAGGAGGCGAAAACAGCGTGCTGCACGGCGACGCGGCGTCCGAAGCCTTCCTTTCCGAAATCGTCGGCGCCGCCCAATGGCCGGGACAGCGCCATTGGAACATGGAGTCGATCTACGAATACGGCGCCCGCGCCGGTTTCTGGCGACTGCACCGGCTGCTGACGGGAAAGGCCGTGCCCGTCACCGTCTACGGCGTGGCGACCGCACTCAAGCGCTCGCCCGCTCAGGTCGCCGCCATGCTCGACGCCGGCTGGGAAATCGCCTCACATGGCCTGAAATGGGTCGAACACAAGGACATGGGTCTCGAGGAGGAGCGCGCGGCGATCGCCGAGGCGGTCCGCCTGCACACGCTGGTCACCGGCGAGCCGCCACGCGGCTGGTATACCGGGCGCTGTTCGGCCAACACCATCGATCTCATCACCGAGGTCGGCGGCTTCGACTACGTCTCCGACGCCTATGCCGACGACCTGCCCTACTGGCATGAGCAGGGCGGGCGCAGGCAGTTGGTCGTCCCCTATACGCTCGACGCCAACGACATGCGGTTTGCGACGGCTCAGGGTTTCAACAGCGGCCATCAGTTCTTCAGCTATCTCAAGGATTCCTTCGACGTCCTCTATGCGGAAGGCCTTGCCGGAAGCCCGAAGATGATGAGCATCGGCCTCCATTGCCGGCTCGCCGGCCGGCCGGGCCGGGCTATGGCGCTTGCCCGTTTCATCGATTACGTCCAGAGCCATGAGAAGGTCTGGATCGCACGGCGCATCGACATCGCCGAGCATTGGGCGAAGACCCATCCTCCGCAGACCCTTGCCGATCCCCCCTCGCGTTTGTCCGAAAGCGCATTCGTCGAGCGCTTCGGCGGCGTCTTCGAACATTCCGATTGGATCGCCCGGCGTGCCTGGGCTGACGAACTGTCGCGGGCCAACGACACGGCAATCGGCCTTGCGGCAGCGCTCACCTTCCAGTTCCGCGCCGCAAGCGAGGCGGAACGGCTCGGCGTGCTGGTCGCCCACCCGGACCTCGCCGGCAAGCTGGCGCAGGCCAAACGCCTGACGGCAAGCTCGACGGAGGAGCAGGCCTCCGTCGGCCTCGATGCGCTGACGGACGAGGAGCGGGTCCGCTTCACCGAGTTGAACACCCAATACGTGGAGAAGTTCGGCTTCCCGTTCATCATCGCCGTGCGGGACAACACCAAGGCAAGCATCCTCGCCGCCTTCGAGACGCGCATCGGCAACGACCGCGACACGGAATTCGCGACCGCCTGCCGCCAGGTGGAGCGGATCGCGTTTCTGCGCCTCGCTTCCATGCTGCCTGGCTGAAGGCTCGCGTTCAAGAATCTTGCAAATCTGCCTCCGGCTGGCGACAGCCGGGGGCAGTGAGGAGACAGCAAACGGAGGAGCACGAATGAAGGTAATCGAAATCCGGCCGCTAACGCGCGAGGCCTTCGCCCCCTTCGGCGACGTCATCGAAATGGAAGGGGCGCAGAGTTTTCCCATCAATGCGGGGAAATGCATCCGCCATCACGATCTCGCAAAGGTCGAAACCACGGGGGAGAAGGCGCGGCCGATGATCAGCCTTCTCCGTGGCGAGCCCTACCCGCTGCCGCTGGAACTCAAGATGGTGGAGAGGCATCCCCTCGGCAGCCAGGCCTTCATTCCGCTGACGGCCAATCCTTTCCTGGTCGTCGCGGCGCCGGAAACGGAAAACGGTCCAGGCGAGCCGCTCGCCTTCCGGACAAGTCCGGGACAAGGCGTCAATATCGGCCGCAACGTCTGGCACGGCATCCTCACGCCCCTTGATGGCCTATCCGATTTCGTCGTCGTCGATCGCGGCGGCGAGGGCGTGAACCTGGAAGAGCATTTCTACGCGGATCCCTATCTCATCCGCTGACTTTTCGCCGACCACAAAGAAAAATCGGCCGGGCCGCAGTTCATGCGGCCCGGCCGATTTCGCTTGGGATTAACAGAACAGGTCGCTCAGTCGACCCTCAACCGTGCGAGAAGAAGGCAAAGCGGATGATGAACAGCACAGCAACGATCTGCGTGGCCGGATGGATGATGTTCCATTTGCCCGTGCAGACCTTCAGGACGACATAGCTGACGAAGCCGAAGGCCAGACCATTGGCGATGGAGGAGGTGAACGGCATGGCAAGCGCGGTGAGCGCCGCCGGTGCGGCTTCCGTCAGATCGTCCCAGTCGACTTCCGTCAGCTCGCGCATCATCAGGCCGGCGACATAGAGAAGAGCCGGTGCTGTCGCATAGGAAGGAACCGCTGCGGCAAGCGGCGAGAAGAAGAGTGCCGCCAGGAAGAGAGCGCTGACGGTCAGCGCGGTCAAGCCCGTGCGGCCGCCCGCCTGAACGCCGGAGGCGCTTTCGATATAGGCCGTGGTGCTGCTCGTGCCGATGAGCGAGCCGGCGACGATGGCCGTGCTGTCGGCCAGAAGCGCGCGGCCGAGGCGGCTGGGCTTGCCTTCCTGCACCAGTTTCGCACGCTTGGCGACGCCGATCAGCGTGCCGGTCGCGTCGAAGACCTCGACGAGTACGAAGACGAGGATGACGTGGATGAGGCCACCATGCAACGCGCCCATGATATCGAGCTGCATGAAGGTCGGCGCGATGCTCGGCGGCGCCGAGACGATGCCCTTGAATTCACTGACGCCGAGCAGCATCGAAAGCACGGTGACTGCCAGGATGCCGATCAGGATCGAGCCGCGGACCCTCAGCGAATCGAGCACCGCGATCACGAAGAAGCCGAACATGGAGAGCAGCGGGCCGGTCTGCGTGAGATCGCCAAGGCCGATTAGCGTCGCTGGATTGTCGACGACGACGCCGGCATTCCTCAGCGCGATGATGCCAAGATAAAGGCCGATACCGGCGGCGATCGCGCTTCTTAGCGAATGCGGGATGCCGGCGATCAGCCAGCTTCGCACGCCCGTCACCGTCAGGATCAGGAAGATCACACCGGAAATGAAGACGGCGCCGAGTGCCTGCTGCCAGGTGAAGCCGAGAGCGGCAACGACGGTGAAGGCGAAGAAGGCGTTGAGCCCCATGCCGGGCGCCATGCCGATCGGCCAGTTGGCGACCAGCGCCATCACGATGGAACCGAGTGCCGCGGCAAGACAGGTCGCGACGAAGATCGCATCGCGGTCCATCCCTGTCGTCGACAGGATGTCCGGGTTGACGAAGATGATGTAGGACATCGTCAGGAACGTCGTCACGCCCGCGACCAGTTCAGTGCGCACGGACGTACCGTGCTCACTCAATTTGAAAAACCGTTCGAACACATTTCCCTCCCTAGGCGAGCATCCCCGTCGCCGCCAAACAGCAATAGCCCTGCATCTCCTCCAGACGCGGGATCAAGGCGGGGAATTGTGCTTTGTTGTTGCGCGCGCCGCTAGTGCGGGATTTCTCCGCAAAAACGCAAAAGACTTTCAAATTTTTGCAGCTATTTCCGGACGATCCGATTTGCTTTTGAGGAGCGGAAAGTGCCAAAAAAGATATTTGCAAGCGAATACCTCGCCGCTGTGTTCTGCTTACAGGCACTGTTTCTGCCGGCCGGACAAGGATAATCATGTACCATATTTCGCGGAGTGCAAAGTGAGCAAGTCAACCTATTTCGCGCCGACAGGCGGCCACCCGGAACAGTCGGCGCTTCTGACCGGCCGCGCGGTCTTCACCGAAGCCTATGCCGTCATCCCCAGAGGCGTGATGATGGACATCGTCACGAGCTACCTGCCTTTCTGGAACGGCACACGCCTCTGGGTGCTTTCGCGTCCCCTGTCAGGCTTTGCGGAAACCTTCTCCCAATACATCATGGAAGTCGCCCCGGAAGGCGGCAGCGATCGGCCGGAAGTCGATCCCAATGCCGAGGGCGCCCTTTTCGTCCTCGAGGGAGAGGTGACGATCGAGCTTGGCGGAGCAAGCCATGTGCTGCGCTCCGGCGGCTTCGCGTTCCTGCCGCCCTCGAGCGGCTGGCGTCTGCGAAATCATGGATCGGCTGCCGCACGTTTCCACTGGGTCCGCAAATCCTATGAATTTGTCGAAGGGCTGGAGGCTCCGGAGCCGATCTTCGCCAATGAACAGGATATCGCACCGACGCCGATGCCGGGAACTGACGGAAAATGGGCGACCACCCGCTTCGTCGATCCATTGGACCTGCGTCACGACATGCACGTCACGATCGTCACCTTCGAGCCCGGAGCCGTCATCCCCTTCGAGGAAACCCATGTGATGGAACACGGTCTCTACGTCCTTGAAGGCAAGGCGGTTTACCGCTTGAACCAGGACTGGGTAGAAGTTCAGGCCGGCGACTTCATGTGGCTGCGCGCCTTTTGCCCGCAGGCCTGCTATGCCGCCGGACCGGGCAAATTCCGCTACCTCCTCTACAAGGACGTCAACCGCCACATGAAGCTGTCGCGCTAACGGCAGGCTTCACGACGAAGCGATGTATTTTAGGCGAAGGCCCGAACGAGGCCTTTGCCGCCGGCTCAAACCGAGGCATCGATATAGGCCATGCTGTCGCGCACCGACGCCTTGGCATCCGCAAGCGCATGAATTTCGGTGGCAAACGGCTCGAAGCTGTACGGGCCTTTGAAGCCCCCGGCGATCAAGGCCCTGATTTGCGATAGGTTCTCCAGTCGATCCGAGGCGTCCACCAACACCCGGTGAGCGTCGAGCATCTCCTCCGCCGTGAGGGTCCCATCCGTAACGCCGGAGATATGGACAAGCCCTGTCCGCTCAGGGAAAAACTCGGCCTCCCCGGCAAGATGATGGTGGAAGGTGTCGTGCACGAGCCTATAGACATCGCCGCCGTCGGCCGCGTCGATCGCCTCGATGGCTTCGCGCTTGGTGCGCAGGGACGAAATCGGAAAGCCGAGCGGCTCCACAAGCCCGGTCAGCCCGCGATCGGCCAGGATCGGCCTCATCTCCTTCAACGCCGCGACGAGGTCGCCGAATGGGACCCTTGCCCCATCGTTCAGAGGACACATGACGAGCGCCCTCGCACCGCTTGCCGCGGCATAATCGGCAAGGGCGGTAGCGCGGCCAGGCAGATCACCCGACCAGACGTTGAACGGATAAAGGGCATTGATGGAAATGATGGTGAGGCCCGCCTTTTCGGCCGCTTCCCTCACGACCTCAGGCCGCACCGTCCCGACGATATCGGGGAGATCGTTGCGGATCTCCACCTCCTTGAGGCCGAGCGCATTGGCCGTGGCGAAGAATTCGGCAAGCGTCAGCTTCGGCGCTGCGATGTGATTGATGGCAAAACGCATGTCAGACCTCGATTGTAAAGTGCCGGGCATCTTTGTCACATTTTCCCTGCCGCGAAAGTTCTAGAGGCCGCCTCAAAACCCACGACAGCAGGTCCCGACCCCAATTGCGGCCGTTCGTAGCGTTTCTGCGGCACCCGAAACCTGCCGTTCGCTCGAGTACAACGTACGACAGTGCAGGAACCGGAACCGGACGCCTTCTCTCGGCGCGGCCGCCTCAAATGCGAACGTACGATTCTCAGCCGACCATGGCCACTTCTGGCACAAACCTGCCATTCCAAAACTGAGTGATCCTCGCTGGCAGTTGGCTATATGTCCATCATCGCTTTCCTAGCCTACCGTGCGTGCATATCGAGCCGGCGGCATTCCGGCATGCCGCACAAATGCAACGCTAAAGGTGCTTGCCGACCCATAGCCCACGCGTTCCGCCACCTGATCGATCGCGAGGTTCCTGTTTCGCAATAGCTGCTTTGCGAGTGCCATGCGCCAAGCCAGCAGATACTCCATCGGGGGGAGGCCGACGATGCGGTTGAAACGCGCAAAGAAAGCCGAACGGGACAGTGCGGCTTCGTTAGCAAGATCGGCGACGGTCCAAGGATGTTCAGGGCGAGCATGCATCGCATGAAGCGCGGCCGCCAGGCGTTCATCATCCAAGCCGCGGCTCAGGCCGGGCGCGGATGTGGTTTCCGTTCCGGATCGTAACGCCTCGATCAACACTACCTCGAGAAGCCGCGCCAGCACGATCTCGCGTGCCGCTCGCTGCTCACGCGTTTCCTCGTCGACCAACTGCATCAGTGTGGCAAGCCGGGGTCGATCGCGAACGAGAACCACATCCGGCAACAGTGAGACAAGCAGAGCTGAATCCGGCGTGCCGAAGCTGCAATGGCCGATCCGCATGCGCAGATCGGCAGGACCGTCACGGCGTCCGACCCGGAAATACCCTTCGCCAACCTGTGTCGGGATCATGGCTGACAGATCGGCCGGCGCATCGATGCTCTCGTTGACCAGGTTCCGCATCGCTGGCGCGAGTACAAAGTCGCCGGCCTGAAGGATGAATGATTGATGATCGTCAAACGTGACGCGACAACTCCCCTCTAAGATCGCGCAATAGAATGGTTCGCCTGTCGCTTCACGATGAATTCGCCATGAGCCCGCACATTCCACCAGCTTCGAGAAGCGGGCGGCAGGCTGTAGCAGAGCGACGAATTCGGCAAGAGGATCGACGGTCATTATCTGGACTAACGCTAAAGAAATGCGGACTATAGCTTATATTAAGTCCTTTGTCTGGTCATTACGATAGGATCGTTTCTTTTGTATGGAGATGTCTATGCCTACGATATTGATCACCGGTTGCTCGTCCGGATTCGGTCTGGAAACCGCAAAACTGTTCCTCGAAAGGGGTTGGGACGTGATCGCGACGATGCGAACACCCAACGAAGATTTGCTGCCGGCCTCCAGGCGCCTGCGCATGCTTGCGCTCGACGTCACCGATTCGACAAGCATCGCGCGGGCAGTGGAGGCAGCAGGCCGCATCGACGTTCTGGTCAACAATGCCGGCTTCGGTGCTCCATCTCCGGTCGAACTGACAGCACCAGAAACGGTCCAGGCGCTGTTTCAGACGAATACGATCGGAACACTCGCGATGGTTCAGGCTGTAGTGCCGCAAATGCGACGACGCCGGGCTGGGGTCATCATCAACGTCACTTCCACGGTGACGGTCAAGACATTGCCGGTCGTTGGGGTCTACCGCGCGAGCAAGGCCGCGGTAAACGCCTTCACCGAGTCATTGGCGGTGGAAATGGAGCCATTTGGTGTGCGCGTCCATATCGTTCTGCCGGGCCGTGCGCCGGAAACGAGCTTTGGCGCCAATGCTCGTCCGCATCTGCGTGGCATGGACGATCCGGACTACGTCCCGCTTCTCCAGCAATTCGTAAAGAGTGTGCAGGAAGACACAGGTCCCGTGACCCATGCGCCTGACGTGGCAGAGGCGGTTTGGCGAGCTGCCACCGACCCATCTGCCCCACTGCGTATTCCCGGTGGTGCGGACGCAGAGCTTTGGATGGCCGAGGCAGGTTTGTAACCGGACCTGCGGTAGCCAAAGTGGTGACACCATTGCCGCTTTGGCCAATGAAGCAAAGGGAATGCGCCGCCGCCTGGCGAATGGCTCGTTCCCCTTGGGACCGTCGAAGGGTTGACGCTTTTTGGGGTGCGATATTCGTATTTGAGCGCAGAGCTGCCGAAGTTCGGTCACTAGGTGAAGGGCAGCTTTCCGGGCTTGGCCACCCAAAACTGGCCAGTCCATTTCCCACCCCAGTGCTGACTTCACTGAGCACTGAGCAGACTGGCCGCTTGCAGGCATTCCAGGGAAAGTGGGTGAACGACCAAAAATGAGCGTACAACCGCCTGGGGCAAACTCTGCCTCAACTAAGTGAAGCTTGATCGCGGACGACCGGCTCTCACATGGGTCGGTTAAATCCCGACACATTTGTCACTCTCGCTCGATGTCGCGCCGGCGTTAGCCTTGTGCAACTGCCACGAACGTCGAACTAGGAGGACAAGATGTCTGAACCGATCCCCAAGAGCAGCGCCTGGTCTGTATCGACCTGGCTTTCCGTCGTCTCGCTTACCTTCGGAAGCTTTGCTCTGATCAGCAGCGAATTGCTGCCTATGGCGGTACTTACGCCTATGGCTGCTGATCTAGGCGTTACGGAAGGTGCCGCCGGTCAGGCGGTGACCCTTACGGCGGTCTTTGCCGGCATCGCAGCTCCCACGGTGGCACTCATCATCGGTCGGCTGGACCGCAAGCTGATCAACCTCATGCTCTGTGCCTTGGTGGTTGCCTCCAACATCGCAGTCGCGCTCACGGCAGATTATCTTGTGCTGCTTGCCGCCCGTACGCTGCTCGGTATCGCTATTGGCGGCTTCTTTGCCCTGGCTGGTGCGACCGTGGTCCGGCTTGTCTCCATCGAAGACATGGGTAAGGGCATGTCTATCGTATTCATGGGCCTTTCCGCAGGCCTAGTCATTGCGCCGGCGGCCAGTACCCTCATCGGAGAAGCATTCGGCTGGCGAGTAGCGTTCATGGCCGCAGCCGGGGCCGGTTTGCTCGCGTTGCTACTACAGATCATCTGCTTGCCGAGCGTGCCGGCGACGGGTGCAACCAGCCTTTCGAGCCTGTTCGGCTTGCTGAAGCGGCGGCACGTGCGGGTGGGATTGGTCGTTGGACTTCTGTTCTTTGGCGGAGAAGTGTGCGGCTTCACCTTCATGCGGCCCTACCTCGAAAGCGAGGGGGGGCTCGATGCGACTTCGATCGCTCCCGTTCTATTGGTGCTCGGTCTCGCCAGTCTGCTCGGCAGCGCAATCGCCGGCGTGTTCGCCGACCGTGTGCTTCGCGATGGCTTCGCCACCACGTTCCTGGTGCTGGGGATCGCCACGATAGGCCTGTCGACCCTTAGCAACAGCTACGTCGCGGTGCTTGCCTTCGCCGCTGCCTGGGGCGTCGCCATAGGCGCGGGACCGGTGATGACCCAGACGTGGATGGGTCGTGCCGCGCCCGATCAGCTCGAGGGTGTGGGTGGGCTCTTTCTGGCCGTCATTCAGTTCGGCATTACCCTAGGTGCCATCGTCGGTGGGATCGCTGTCGACAGCTTTGGGACAAGCGCGCCGCTCTATGTGACCGCCACCTGTGCTCTGCTTGCAGCCATCCTGATTGTCACGCAACGGGCCCCCGATGTGGTTTCGCAGACGCCTGCTTCGGCATTGGCCCCTGCCGAGTGAGCGCAGGCGCCAACGCCCAACACACCAACTCGAGCGCCATCCATCAAACAACAGGAGACGATCATGTCTGATGACAAAGTAAACTCTGCAGCACCCGAAGTCGTCGATCAAGCGACGTTTCAGGCAAAGTTGGACGCATTGCGCATTCGCGAGAAGGCACATACCAGAGAGGGTGACGCAATCGCAGCGGCCCGCCGGCAGCTGCCGATGATAAAGGTCGATGGCGCCACTCCGCTCGTAGGCGAAGGTGGGCCGGTGACGCTGTTGGACGCGTTCGAGGGGCGCCAGATGCTCATCGCCTATTATCACATGTGGTTCGAAGGCAAGCCGACACCCGAGCAATGCGAGGGTTGCACTTTCTTCACGACGCAGGTGCACGAACTCTCCCATATACATTCCCGCGACGTCACTTACGCCACCTTCAGCCAAGGGTCTTATGAGGAGAGCGCCCGATACCGCGACTTCATGGGTTGGAAGATGCCTTGGTACTCGGCCCAGGACTCACTCGATACGCTGCTCGTCGGCCGCCGTATCGGATTGATGTACCTCGTTTGCTATTTGAGGCGCGGGTCTGACGTGTTCGAGACCTATTGGACCACCCGTCGTGGCGTCGAGGCGATGGATAACAGCTACCGCCTGCTCGACCTGACGGTCTATGGACGGCAAGAGGACTGGGAAGACTCGCCAGCCGGCTGGCCACAGCACTGGGGCAAAACCAACCATCCGTTTCGACGTGATGGCCGCCCCATCTCTCAATGGCGTCGCTTGAAGGAGGGACATTCCGACGATTTGGGAGCAGCTAGGCACTGAACGGCGCCAGCTTGGCTTGTGAGGTTCGTTTCGTCTGGGGCGAGCGTCACAACTGAAAAAAATCGTATCCACTCACGGCCTTGCTGTGGACACGAAGGCAAGTGGAAGTGGCGCCACTTGAAAGGGAACCTCGTGCGTGGAGGACGTCGTGAAAAAAATGTTCCCGCTGCCGACAACAGCGCCAGCAGGAGACGCTGGGCCAGAACGCCGTAAAGTCCTGCAACACGGCCTCCGGTAATGCAGCCACCCTTCCAAATGTTTTACTGAATTACTCTCTCAGGAAAATTGAGCTACGCGCGACGGACGTCACGCAAGTGAGGCACGGCTCGTTGCTGCTTAACACCGAGAATAAGACAGATCGCTATGGGAATACCTAGCGGAAAGCCGCTCACCTCGATTATTAGGGACGCGGTGACCATCCAAACCAGCAGCGACCAACCCAGGAATGCGGGGAGGAAAATCTGCCTTTTGTCCAGCCAGATCACCACAGCGCCAAGCATAATGAGTGGCACAGCAAAGCTGCCGATCGTCGACCAGAAGGCGGCATTGCTCACCAGTAGCTCGGGCGCCTGAGCGCGGAGCGGTCGCCAGTGCTCCGCCGTCCAAAGCTCAAACCTCACCCAGCCAGGGATCTCCCCTACAGCGTCGATACCCAGCACGATCATGTGCAAAATGCCGACCACCACCATCGCGATTCCGCTCCACCTGATCATAATTTCCGATCCTCGCTGTTTAAGGCCGCGCAAGCGACGTTAATTGAAGTGATCCATACGGTAGCGTACGTAGCTTAACGCCTTTCCAAAGTCCATACGCGAACGTATGGATGGAAAGATGTCTCGGCGTTCGCTCACCGGAGAGAGGTATTTGAATAGAAACACGCAAGACCTGACCCGCGACGACTGGGTTCTAGCCGGCCTAGCGGCCCTCTCCGAAGGCGGCATAGATGCCGTCCGAGTGGAGCGTCTCGCGAAACGACTGAAGGTCAGCAAGGGATCCTTCTACTGGCATTTTTCGGATCGATCAGATCTGCTTTCCGCCCTGCTTGACCGATGGGAGAGGGATTTTACGGACCAACTGATCGCCACCGTCGCTCCCCTGCCCACTCCGCGCGCACGTTTGCATGCTCTTGCCGAAGAAGTACTGAACGCAAGCAACAATGGTGTGGACGTAGCGCACGCCGAGGGGGCGTTTAGTGCGTGGGCGGTGCTTGACCCTGTCGCTGCGGCTAAAGTGCGCGCTGTCGAAGCGCGGCGTATCGGTTATCTGGTGAGCGAGCTTTCGCTTATGGGACTCGATGCGACAGATGCCGAATTGCTCTCCAAGGGCATCTACCTGGCGCTGCTCGGAGTTTTTGCCGCCCGCCGCTACAATCCCGTCCTAGCCGAGGATGACGTATTCAGGCGCATCGTTGACCTCGCGTTGGATGCCGCAAAATGACAATGATGACGGATGTTTATGGAAGACGAATATCCATGGCGCGTCCCTCACGGTCGGAAGCGACGGATCTTGGCTTCCCCCTGATGAGGGCCTCGTCTAGATCCACGGAGCTGAGGCGGTGAAGCACCATCCAGGCAGTGCCGGTCACCCGTGATCACTTCGACGCGTCGATACTCGTTAGACATAAGCTTGGCCTCAAGCCTGTGCTTAAGCCTTTCTGCTTATGCCAACGTCTTTGAACGTCGCCAGGAGAAGGCTTGCGACCGCGACCGACACTTTCGTGGATGGCTCGTAGCCGACGACCGTGAAGCTGTCGTTGAGGGCACATTTGATCTTCAGCCAGTCGCCGGTTTGTCCGGATCGATACGGGGGTCCCGGTGCTTGCCGATGATGCCTTCCAGGCCCGACTGGCAGGCATCGCGGAACATTTCATCCGGATCGTTGTCGAAGGACCATGCGGCGCCTCGGGCTTCAGGAGCGGCAGATCGGTTTCGTTGAGCAGCGGCTTGGAAGGGTGGTTTTCTCGGGCGCTCGGTCATGCCCGACATTACATCAGCGAGTTCTTGATAACATTAGAAATCACCGGCATCCGGATTTCACATGAACACCCGGCCTTGTTTTTGAGGAGCTGTCTGGAACTATGCTGGGGAAGCCTTGTTTGTGGGTGGCCATCGCCCCAGCGGCGTATCCGGT
>NZ_LBHV01000014.1 GCF_001005825.1 Rhizobium sp. LC145 | reverse complement strand
ACCGCAGTAAGGTCACCAAGCTTTGGGGCAATTCGCCCGCCGGCCTGTTCGGATATTCGCATCTGCTTGGCGGCTACTGCGCGAGGAGCTGAAGGATACCGGTGTGACGGTTACCTGCCTGATGCCCGGCGCGACGGACACCGAATTCTTCGAGCGCGCCGACCTGATGGATACGAAGCTCGGCCAGGTGAAAAAGGATGATCCTGCCTTCGTGGCGAAGATCGGCTACGAGGCCATGATGGACGGCGAAGGCGATGTTGTTGCGGGCTGGAAGAACAAGTTGATGTCGGCCGCTGCCAATATCACGCCGGCCAGCATGCTTGCCAAGCAGAATCGCAAGATAGCGGAGCCGGGGTCGGCAAAGGATTGACAGCGGGGAACTCTGAGGCAGAAGCCCGATAGCAAAGACTCCTTTTGACTCACCGGCGCGCACTACAACTCATTGACCTGCCGCCATCATCCTATTTGCCTCCAACTGAGCCTGGGCGTCGAGTCCGACTCGCCTACTCCCTTAGCTAAAGCTACATGGAGGACGCATGGCTACTTCATCTCCAAATCGATGGCATTGTGGTTTTTCGTAGGCTGCTTGGTTCTCGCGGCCGCCCAACGTGCACTGACCCTCTTCGGCCATTACTATAGCACATTGGCCTGTTTGCTATTGCGACGCTCCGCCCACCACGTTTGCAACACGTCAACGCCTGCTCCGGCCACCTTGCCTTGACAATATACTCCCCATGCAGTGCATTGATCCCAAAGTTAGATCGCGGAGACTTAAAGATGGCCGTGTTAAAAAGGTTTCGCCTCGCTAATATCGGCTCCGCCGAAGTCGGAGAACTGGTGAAAGTTATCCACCAGAGCGGCACGGACTTACTAATCGTCTATAGAAATGACGGCGGGGATTCCTATGGTGTGGTCCTGCATTCGACCTCGGAAACAGAAACGCTTCCATATGTTGACTATTACGAGCCGGGCCTACCTTCTCTGAACTACGGTAAAGACTGGATTCTCGACGTGGACGACGACCACGGAGTATCGTCGTTACGATCCTTGCGGGGTGGCATTCTGGTCTCACGCGACGGTGATTTCCTAATGGTGGGCGGCAAGGCGAAGGATTCCGCGTACTTCGATCTCAACAGTCATTCGTTTACTCAATCAGTACCCGGCGGGTACTGCATGCCGCGCTGGCGCCTATGGCTAAGTCGGGCGCACATGGATTCAGCGCATGGACTCCCTCTCATTGATTTCGAGGCAAAGCCCGCCCAACCCCGATAGGTGCCCGTCCGCCCGTCAACGCTGTGCCGCCGCCTTCCTCTCCGCGTGCTCCAGGGCGGTGAGCAAGGCCACGAATTTCTGAGACGTGTCGTCGGGGATTGCGAATATGGGGTTCGACGTCATCCGAAGAACGGCGGCTCTGATAATCTTATAGTCCACTGGGGGCCAGTGGTGCGATTCTGCGCATGGGGTCATTGGCGGGACCGCCTTCCTGTTCCGCCACAACAGCCGGTATAGGAAATTGTTCCGCTCGCGGGCTAGTACTTATGGCTAGCCTCCGAACATCGGCGGGATGTCAGATTTTGCAATTGACGGCGCGCCTTCATATACATGATCCTCCCTGCGCGGGGGTTCGCGTATGGGTTCAAGGGTTGTAATCGCCTGCATTGACGAACATGGAAACCCGGCCGACGTGATCGCCGTGACGGACGAACGCGGCGCGCGCTACTTTTACATCGATGGGAAGGGCGAAGCTTGGTTGCTCACAAAACAGCCGGACGGGAGCTTTTGCGACGTCATGGGTTCCTCACTTCTACGCCCGTTATCGCAAGCCAATTAACGCCGATTTCAAGGCGGTCCCTATCCCTCCGCCCGGAAATAACCCGCTATCAGCTAGGTGTTTTTCTTGCCGCAATCCTGGCAAATGAGGGCCTTCGTGATTTCTGTGAGGGACTCGTATGCTCTCTATCCTTGTCGAGACGCGCACGGTCCACCGGCTGGTCGCGGCAGGCTCGAATGCAGAGGCGGAGGCGCTACTGCATGCGCTTAGTCGGAAGCTGTGATCGAGCCACAGGCAATCACCGTATATCTCAGTTGCGCGCCAATGCACCGGCGAACTCCCGCTCGATGTGTGCCCGACATAAACGTACGCTAAAAGACGAAGCGTATGTCGAAGTCCAGTTCGTGATAGATTTCAGTCATTGTCCGCGCATCTGTATCTCGAAAATTGCGAGAAGATCGCAACGAGAGAACCGCTCGCGAATATTGCATGTGAGGTGTTCGAATGCGTTCCGTCGAAATCATAAGGCGCGATGAGAAGTGGGTTGTACAAATCAACGATGATAAGCAATTCGATGAGTGCGAGTTTGCCCTCGAGTCGAATGCAATCGCTTGGGCTGCGGGACATCGGAAGCGATTAGGTTTACCAACCGAGCAGGCTAAGCAGACCGACGAGCACTCTATGCGCTGCTGAGGGCGCTGAAGCGGAAGCAGGATTAGGATTGCACCTCGGCATGGACAAATCGAACGCAATAACGAGATCATCAACGCCGGGGTTGTCATTGGCGTTAGTGCGAGCTCAACTGGCGCGAATACGATCTCCCTCGGCAATCAGTCTGCTAGCCATGCAGACGACAGTATGCGATCGGGTTGGACATTATAAAAGAATCCAAGATTGATCTAATTCATCAAACTAATGAATCTGCCCCATAGAAGGCTGGCATCACCTGAGCCCGGCCGGTTTCAATCCCTCTATCTCTGCGAACGACGGTCGTTCGACCATCGCGGTCACGATGACGCGCTTCCTCCGGTCATAGCCGCCGGCGAGGGTGAAGATCACCGCATGGTCTATGGCCCGTTCAGCGGTATCCGGACCAAAGAGATCGTAATAAAGGCCTCTGGCTTGATACACAGTTTCGCCAGAGCTTTCTCCGGCAGGATTTTGCCGAGCGAGGCATAGGCGATATGGCAGGCCTCTACCGCGAGGCGCTCGATCGATATTCCGGCCTGCCGAGGGCGCTGAGCAATCTTGGCGAGACCGCCAATCTTTACGAAGCGGTCGAAACCCTCCTCGATCGCGCAATCCATGCCGTCACCGATCCCGACGAGGAACGTGGCTGCATGATTTCGAGTGGCATGATCCAGTGCGGCGAGGACCATGCCGCCCTGGCCCGGGAATTGGCGGAGCGCCGAAGTATGATGCGCGACACCATCGCCCTGAAGCTCGAGCCCTGGCTGGATCGGAATCACGCCGCATCCCTGTCGCGCTACCTCGTCACCATCCTGCAGGGCCTTTCAGTCCAGGCACGCGACGGCGCCTCCCCGGAAGATCTGAAGCAGATCACGAGTGAGGTCGTGGCCGGCGTCAAGGCCCGGAACCTCTAAGATCGAATCCCGCGCCGGAAGGCGTCCGCCTTACCATCCGGGACCTCTGATATATATTTCAACGAATGAACATTCGACGGAAGACAATGCGGCGTCTAAGTTTTTGGCAATCGGTGTCCCGAATGGCCGCAGTGTTGTTTGTTCTGTTGGCAATCGGTCTGATAACTCCGTTCTCATCGGCTTCCGCGCAGGTGGCCATCGTGCTGAAACTGAACGGCGCCATCGGCCCAGCGACCGCCGATTATGTGAGACGCGGCTTTCAACGTGCAGAGGAGGATGGGGCCGGCCTGATTATCCTGCAGATGGACACGCCCGGCGGTCTCGACACATCCATGCGCGATATCATTCGTACCGTGCTTGCCTCGCCCGTGCCGGTGGCCGGTTTCGTAGCGCCGAGCGGAGCACGAGCCGCCAGCGCCGGCACGTATATTCTCTATGCGAGCCATATCGCAGCGATGGCGCCGGGCACCAATCTCGGCGCGGCGACACCGATCTCGCTTGGCGGCGGGTTCGATCCGAAGCCGGCCGAAGACCCCGCGGAAAAACCTGACGGGACACCGCAGCAATCTCCTCGTAGCGCCGGCGAGGCAAAAGCAATTAACGATGCGGTTGCCTACCTGCGTGGTCTTGCGGAATTGCGCAACCGCAATGCCGACTGGGCGGAACGTGCCGTGCGCGAGGCCGCGAGCCTTTCGTCCGAAGCCGCCATGCGCGAAAATGTCATCGACTTCACGGCGACCAATACCGAGGATCTCCTGGCGCAGGCGCAGGGTCGTGTCGTACAGGTCGGCCAGACCGACGTCCGGCTCGAAACCTCCGGCCTTGCCGTCCAGGATTTCGAGCCTGATTGGCGGACCCGATTTCTTTCGGTGATTACCGATCCGAACATTGCGCTCATCCTGATGATGGTCGGCATCTACGGCCTCATCTTCGAATTTCTCACCCCAGGGACATTCGTCCCCGGCGCGATCGGCGGCATCTGCCTGCTCCTCGGCCTTTATGCGCTCGCATTGCTGCCTGTGAGCTATGCGGGTGTCGGGTTGATTGCCCTCGGTGTCGGGTTGACCGTGGCGGAAGCGCATTCGCCATCCTTCGGCGCCCTCGGTATCGGCGGCGCGGCGGCGCTGGTGCTTGGCGCGACCATCCTCTTCGATACGGATATACCCGGCCTCGAGGTTTCCTGGCCCGTGCTGGCGGGCATCGCCGTCGGGAGCCTCATCTTCAGCCTCATCGTCGCCCGCCTCGCCTTCCTTGCGCATCGGCGCAACGTCGTTACCGGGACGGAACAGATGATCGGCATCGCCGGCAAGGTTGATACCTGGAGAGGCACGTCAGGCTATGTCATCGCGCATGGCGAGCGCTGGAAGGCCGTCTCCACTGAGCCGCTCGTCGCCGGCGAAGGCGTAAAAGTAACAGGCCGGAACGGCTTGACGCTCGAGGTCGCTCCTGTGGCGCCGGAAGAGTGACGGTATCGGAAACCAGGGAGAAAAGTCATGGGCATGTATGCAGATATTGTCTTCTATCTCGTGGGCGTCCTTCTTCTGCTGCTCCTCATCATAGCGGCGATCAAGATTCTGCGCGAATACGAACGCGGCGTGGTCTTCACGCTCGGCCGCTTCACCGGCGTCAAGGGGCCGGGCCTGATCCTTCTTGTCCCTTATGTGCAGCAAATGGTGCGGGTCGATCTGCGCACGCTGGTGCTCGATGTGCCCAGCCAGGACGTCATCTCACGCGACAACGTTTCCGTTAGGGTCAATGCCGTGATTTATTTCAGGGTCATCGATCCGGAGAAATCGACCATCCAGGTCGAGGACTTCATGATGGCCACGAGCCAGCTCGCCCAGACGACATTGCGTTCCGTGCTCGGCAAGCATGACCTCGACGAGATGCTGGCCGAACGCGACAAGCTCAACAGCGACATACAGGAGATTCTCGATATCCAGACGGATGCCTGGGGCATCAAGGTTGCCAATGTCGAGATCAAGCATGTCGACATCAACGAATCCATGATCCGTGCCATTGCCCGCCAGGCGGAAGCCGAACGGGAACGGCGGGCAAAGATCATCAATGCCGAGGGTGAACAGCAGGCCGCGGCCAAGCTTCTCGAAGCAGCAGAAATCCTGGCAAGACAACCGGAGGCCATGCAGCTTCGCTATCTCAACACCTTGAACGTGATTGCCGGCGAGAAGGCCTCGACGATCATATTTCCGTTCCCCCTCGATCTTGGTAGCCTCTTACCCTCCAAGACGGGCAAATCGCCGGAATGAGGCAGACGGAGCGTGAGCACGGGTACCGGGAGAACCTCAGCCTCCGCTTAGCTGAGCCATGCGATCGAGTGCCACCGTCAGGCCTTGGAGCGACACCGGAAATGTCATCTGGGTCTCGGCGGCAGTCACGACGTTGAGCTTCAGCACCGAACCCCCTCTCAATTTTCCAAGTGTCGGCACATCGATCGGCAACACGGCGATGCATCCGGTCGGCAGGCAGGTCCTGACCCGCAGCCGGGATAGCGGCGGCTGATCGTCGATCTGCAGCGTCACACCCGGATCGAGCAATATGCCGAAGGGCAGAAGCAGGGTAGCGGTCGCCGAACCATCGGCGCGTGTCTGCACCTCGACGGCGAGGAGCCTTTGACCATTCTGCTGAACCTGGTCCTGCGAGAGCGAGCAGGTCCTGGTGTTTTCCCGAACCGAGCAGTTTACGCTCCAATCCTGATAGGCTTCGCGCAACGACGACGCGCCACCCGGAAGAGCCGCCACCTGTTGCTGGGAGGTCGCCGGCGACAGCAGCGAGAACATGATCGCCCCGCATGTGAGAATGGCCTTGGAAAGATGCCTCATGTGCATACCCATTCACGAACCTTGCATTGCGTCCCCGACCCTTCGCAGGCCTTGATGGCCATGTCTTCCGCGTCCTTGCGGGTCGGCGCGGATTTGGCGCTCCAGGGTGTGATATGGCTTTCCTTTTGCTCGCCGATCGCGAGCACGCCGCAATGGTGATAGGGGAAGCCGGTTTCGTCATCGTCTTCCCAATGCCGATGATTGCGGAATACCTCGACGACGACGCATCCCTTGCCGTCGGCGTTCTCGCAATGCTCGAGCGCGATATCCATCGCCTCCTGCCGCTTGTCGGCCCCCCAGAAGAAACCGTGCTTTTCGTCTGTTTCCGAATAGGCGATCGCTCCCCAGATGCCGCGCTCCTCTTGAGGCGGCGGAACCGGTACATCCGCGGTCAGGGGGAGATCCGCCGCCGCCAGATGCGCCGTCGAGACCAGCGCCATGCAGATCGCTCTCAGGGCAAAACCTAACCTCATTTCCCATCTCCTTGTGTTGCCGTTACCGAAGCCACGGAAATGACGGCACAGCCGTCGCCGGTCGGCAGCAGCATCGCGTTGCCGCCATCGGGAAGTTCGTAGACGCTGATCTGCGCGAGATTGTTGGCGAGCTTGCTCCCCTTCGGGAGCAAGGCCGGCATATCGGCGCATGGGGCTGTAAATGGCGCGACCCGCACCATCGACCCTTCACAGAGAGAGCCGGTCGGCGCCGCCACCACGACCCCTGCCGCCGCGCCCTTGTATCCCTCAGTGGCATAGTTCATGCCGACGAGGGCCTGCACCGCGTGCTTGTCCGGCGTCTCGGTGTTCCAGGTCGATTGAACGCTGTATTGCGCGCCATTCGTCAGCAGCTCTCCCAATCCCGGAAAGACGTTGGAGCAGGCCTGCAGACCCGCCTGTTTGACGTGCTGGAGAAATGGCGTATCGGCCGGCGCCGGAGCGGCCGCGTTCGTTTCTGCAACTGCCGGCCGGGAGAGGAAATTCCCGATCGCGTCATAGTGCATGCCAGCGTAACCGGCAGCGCCGAGCGCGGCGACGCCGAGAAGCGACAGAGCGGTCGTTTTCAGCCAGTTCCGCTTCGGCTTGCCCCGATCATCGGCCTGGCTCTGAAGAGCTTCACCGCTCTTGCGAGACATTATCCGATCATGAATCGATTGCTGGTCCACCGTGAAATGCCTCCGTTAATTGATCGCCCCAACGGCCTTGGAAAGGCCCTTGAGGGTTGCGGTCACGCTCACGGTTCTTCCGTCCCTTATCGGGTAGGACACCGTTGGCGCCGAGTTCTTCGAGATCTGCTCGCGCATGATGGGACCGACCGGCAGCATCCCGATGCAGACCGCCTGATTGCATCCGTCGAGCTGGACTTTCACCGGCTCTTTCCGGCCCTCAAACTTCAGCGAGACGACGCCGTCGCTCTTGGCAACGGGTGCGGTGCGCAGGATCATGTAGGGCTTGCCGTCCGGCGTGGCGGCAAGCGACCAGCTGAACGCGACCTGCCCGGCCTGGTTTTCGATCGTCTGCGTGACATTGCAGACCTTTTGACGGGCCTTCAGGTTTTCATCGCAGATCAGCGTCCAATTCTCGAATGGTCTGATCATGCGCTGATATTGGCCGAGAGCTGCGCTATCGGGGATCGCGACCTCGGACGGCCTGATCCGGTAGCCGGGGGCGGTCTCCTGTCCGGCCACTTGCGGACCGGACAGGAGAAGGCATGCTGTGAAAATTGAACTGCCGGCACCCGCTTTCCCGAACATGCGTGCCTCAGTTCAGAGTGATGCTGAGACCTGCGCCGACGCCGACATCGCCATCGGCGACCGTACCGGAAAGGTTGGCCCGAACACGTCCGTTTTCGCTGGTATAGCCGGCACCGAACGCAAGCGCACCCTCACCGCGCCAGACACCGCCGCCCATCGCCACGCTCAGCTTGCCCGGCCGATCGTCATAACGGAGCGAGGCTGCCGCAAGTCCGATCGCGGCCGCCGTCCTGGCTTCTGACCGGATGCCGCCGAGTTCCCGGTTCAATTGGCCGAACTTCTGATCGGTATAGTCGTTGGCCTGCTCGATGGCATAGTCCATACGATTGTCCGTGTAGGATTTGGCCTCGGTGAAGCTCTGGTTCAGCTGAGCGACATTGACCGCATCGGTATCCCTGACGCCCTTGCCGACATTGGAAATGACGACCGGTGCGTTTACGTCGCCGCCTTGCAGGGTGATGTTGTTCGTCTTGCTGCCATCGGGATTGAGATCGTAAAAGACCGCATCGTCGTTGATGTTTCCAATGCCGTTCTGCAGGTCCTGGATCGCCGAATTGGTCGCGTGAAGCTGGGAACCGTTGATCGCGTCGGTGCTGTCGGCGGAGACCCGTCCAGCCGCAACGTTCGTGATCGTCCTTTCGGCGCCATCGGCACCGACGCTGACGGTCCCGACCGGTGTGGTGCCGGCAAAGTCGTACTGCTTGCCCCGAATTGTGATCCCCGACGTGCCGACGGCCGCCTCCGTCACTGAACCCGAACCGAGGGCGACGTCGTTGGCATTGTTCGCCTGGGCGCCCTGGCCGAGGGCGACCGCACCCGTACCGGCCGCCGTGGATCCGTGACCGGCCGCCAGGCTGTCGGTCCCGCTCGCCACGCTTTCGGGACCGATCGCCACGCTGTCGATGCCAGAGGCGATGGAGTCGGCCAGCGTCGAATTGGCATGGAAGTATTTGATGCCGCCGCCATTGGTGATGTTGGTGAGGGCATTGTCGACGGCCGTGAAGCCATCATAGACGGTCGTATAGCTGCCGCCTTGGATATTGTAGGTCGGCCCCGTGATGGTGCCGTCCGGATTGACCACCGAGCCGCCTCCCAACTGGTTGGTGATCTGGGAAGCCACGCCTCTCAACTGGCTGACGTTCACGCCATCCGTATCGGCCGAACCGGCTGCAAGGTTCGTCAGCTTGCGTTCGGAGCCGGCCGAGCCGATGGATACCTCGCCGAACGATGTTTGCGGGCCCGTCAGGGCAAAGGCCGTATACCCGGCTTGCGCGCCGACCGTCGTAATCGATTGAGCGCCGAGAGCCACGCTGTTGATGTGGTTGCTCTCCGCACCGGCGCCAAGCGCCACCGACTGAACGCCGGCGGCCGTCGAATTCGTGCCGATCGCGACGCCGTCGGCCAGCATCACATGTGCGTTCTGGCCAATCGCCGTGCCGCCAGGTGCCACCTGGTCGACGATCGCGCCATTGCCGATACCAATGCCATTATCGCCATTGACGACCGTCGTTGGGCCGACGGCAATCGATTCAGCCCCTACAGCCAGCGAATCTCCGGCGGTGGAATTGGCGTGGAAGTACATGCTGGGGGTAGCGGCCACGGATGCGATAGCACCCTGGAGCTGCCTTATCGTCACCGCGTCATGGGCGTCCGTGCCATCCGCGAGATTGGTAATCTGCCGATAGGCTGTGTCCGAACCGACCGAAACTGCACCCAGAAGCGTCTTGTCCGTCGTGTTGTAC
Organism: Rhizobium sp. LC145; assembly: GCF_001005825.1. Taxonomy (GTDB): domain Bacteria; phylum Pseudomonadota; class Alphaproteobacteria; order Rhizobiales; family Rhizobiaceae; genus Neorhizobium. The sequence goes on along the minus strand of NZ_LBHV01000014.1, from coordinate 73,562 downwards.
TCGATGAAATTCGTCGGGCCGGCCGCGATCTGGCCGGTGGCAGGCGCCAGTGCACGATCGGAAACCGATCCGGAACCAAGCGCTACCCCACCGTCGATCGTCGCCTGGCTGGCCCGGCCGAGCGCCAGCGAATTATCGGCAACGGCGGTGGCCTCGTATCCGACTGCCGTGGAGCCTACGCCTTGAGCAGAGGAATCGCTGACGGGAAGCGTCCTGTCATTGGTACGCACATACCGGATGCCGTCGCCGTTTGCGTCGGTGAAGGTCGCGGACGTGTCGCCGGCGATGTTGTTGATTGTATCGCCGATGTCACCGATGCTATCGCCGAGATTGGCGATGTCGGTGGTGTTCTGCGTGACCTGCTGGTTCGTCGCGAAGAGCTGCGAGCCGTTGACGGCATCGGTCGAGCTGCCCGAGAGTTGACCGGCCGCGACGTTCTGGATCTGGCGCTCGGCGCCCGCCGAGCCGATCGAGAAAGCGCCTGCCGGCGTCGTGCCGGCGAAGGTGTAGTTCACACCTCCGATCGTCGTGCCGCCGACGGCCGTGGTCGTCCCGGATGCCGAGTTCAGACCGATTGCCACGTCTCCGGCGTTGTTCGCGACTGCGTTCGGGCCGATAGCAACCGAATCGGTCCCCAGCGCCTGCGAATCCGGCAGTGTCGAATTGGCGTGGAAATATTTGATGCCGGCACCGTCGTTGATGTCGGTGATCGTATCGCCGAGATTGGCGATATCGGTGGTGTTCTGGGCAATGTTGGTCGTATTCGCCGTGACCTGCTGGTTTGTAGCAAACAACTGCGAGCCGTTGATGGCGTCGGTCGAGCTGTCGCTGAGCCTGCCCGCCGCGACATTGGTGATGGTCCGCTCCGCACCCAGCGCGCCGACGCTGACAGTGCTCGTCGGCGTCGCGCCGGCGAAGTTATAAGTCGTCCCACCGATCACCGTGTTGGCCGTGCCGACCGCAGCATCGGTGACCGAGCCCGAACCCAGGGCGACGTCGTCGGCGTTGTTGGCAACCGCGGCGTCACCGAAGGCGACCGCGCCGGCCGCGCCCGCACGGCTCGTATTGCCGATCGCCACGGAACCCTGGCCGACGGCGACATTGGCGTTACCGATTGCCACCGCGCCATTGGCCATATTGGCCGCCGTGGCGGTCGCAGTGCCGTCGGCATTGGCAATGTTGTTGGCACCGCCTGTGAAGGCGCCAGTGCCGCTGGCGTAGCTCGGGTCGCCGATCGCGACCGCGCCGTCGCCATAAGCGACGTTGCCGGCGCCGATGGCGACAGCCTTGCCGCCGGTCGCGGTCGCGTTCGTGCCAACTGCAACAGCGTCGGCGGAGTTGGCGACCGCGCCAAGGCCGACCGCCACGGCATTGTCGGCAGTCGCGGCAGCATTGTTGCCGAGCGCCGTCGAGGAGATGCCCGTGCTCTGCGCTCCCGAACCTGCCGCAACGGAACCGAATCCGCTCGACACGGACTGATTGCCCAGGGCCAACGCGAAATCGGCCGAAGCATTGGCCGACCAGCCCAACGCCGCGGAACGCCCTCCGCTGGCGATGGACCCAAAGCCGCCGGCGAGGCTCCCGCCGCCGCTGGCCGTGGAGCTGACGCCGACCGCGGTGGAGTTCCCTCCCGAGGCAACGGCCAAAGTGCCTAGGGCGCTGGCGCCGGCTGCGGTGGCACTGGCGCTAGCGCCGAGCGCGATCGTATTGACGTTGCTTGAGATCGTGCCGGTGCCCAGCGCAATCGCGCTGATGCCCGTGGCCGTCGCGTCCTGGCCCATGGCGATCGTAACATCGCCGCTCGCCGCGGCCCTCACGCCGAACGCCATCGCTGCAGCACCGGTCGCATCGGCGGAGTTGCCAAGTGCGACGGAATTGATCCCCGACGCCACGGTGTTGGTGCCGAACGCGTAGGCACCACCGGCCGATGCGTTGGCCAGGACACCTATCGACACGGCATTAGCCCCGGTCGCCTGGCTCTGGCGCCCGATCGCAGTGGCGTCGCGCGCGTCTGCCGTCACGTCCGTGCCGATGGCGATGGCGCCCTGTTGAAGGGCGCCCCCTCCCGCAATAGTGCGGTTGCCGAGATTGATGGCGTTGACCGCAGTCGAGGTCGCCTGGAAGCCGATGGCGATGGAATTCTGCAGGCTTGCGACGGCGCTATTGCCTTGGGCGATCGAATCCAGCCCGGACGCTGTTGCCCCAAACCCGAGCGCGGTGGCGCGCAGCCCGGTCGCCCGGGTGACATAGCCGATCGCCGTCGAGTTCACTCCGTCGGCACGCGCGTTCAGGCCAAAAGCGGCTGCGCCTGCGGCTGCAACCGAGTTGACGCCAATGGAGCTTGCTCCGTCCCCATTGGCTCGGGCGTTCCCGCCTAGGGCAAGAGCATTGATTCCGGTCGCGTTCGCGAAGACACCTATGCCTATGGCGTTGAGGCCATTGACACTCATCGCATTGCCGATGGCGATCGAAGCGTTGCCCGTTGCACTGTTATTGGTGCCCAACGCCACGCTGGCCGCGCCATTCGCTTGGGTACCGGCACCGATGGCGACGGAGCTGGTTCCTGTCGCGGTACCGCCGCCGGCGGCATATTGTGCATGGGCGGGCGTCGCGAGGCCGACGGCGATCGCAGTCAACCCGCCGCTGACGCCCAGTGTTCCGAGCCCCAGACCCTTGCGCCGAATACCAAGAACACGATGGGCCATGCGGAGGATCGCCATCAGCCGCCGACGACGTGACCGGCCGTCGCTTTCACCTGCGATCTGCTTGTTGGGGACACCGAAACGGAACATGCGCTGAGTATGCCCTTGAATGCATTCAGTCATTGTACATTTTCCTCGTTGTTGCCCAGGCGTTCCTTGGGGTTGGAGTTCGCATCTACGCCTGTGGTATTCTCAGTATTGAAAGCGTCCCGCCGCAGCGCGCTTCCCATCTGTACGCCTTTGCTCTCGATGATTTGGCGGGCGCTCTCGACCCATGGCTGGGTCGGTGCGGGAACTGAATGGAGTGCGGCCTCTACCCGCTCCGGCGGCAGTTTGATCGCCATCAGCGTGCGGCAGACATTAAAATGCAGGTCGGCCTCCTGGTCCGCGAAAGCAGGGGAGGTCAGCCCGAACACGAAGCAGGCAAGCAGGTGATCGATTTCCGCCACGGTGAGCAGATTTGCATATTGCTGCTGCAGCGCGGCCCACGCTGCCTCGGTCTTCGGCGCGAAGATTTGGGTTTCCGGGAGCTGCGTGTCCCTGAACGGTCCAATACGCCACGTCGCATGATTGCCGGATAGATCCACAGCGCACCGATCAGTTGCCCTCGTGTGAAAAGGGGCAGATTCAAGTACCGGATAGTTTCGCAACCATAGGGAAGCACAATCATGAGAGGTGATATTTCAGGAAATTTCGCTTTCTGTCAGGAAATTGCGGAAAACGGCGACCATGCCACGAAATCGCGCTGGTTTGGACACAAGTCGTGGCTTTTCAGCACCAACTATCTGCCCGTCATTTAACCCCGAGTCGGGGTCCCCTCGGCACAGCATTGAAAATATTTGGTGATTCTATCGCCGCAGCCTTATCTCAGCTGGCGTCATCCGCTGGTATTTCCTCATCGTCGAAGTCAGGTGACTTTGGCTCGAGAAGCCGGTGAGATAAGCAATCTCGGCAATCGTCAAGTCGGTTTCGATCAGCATGTTCCCCGCTGAAATCAACCGCAGCATGATGACATACTGATGCGGCGATTGCCCGAACGTCTTGGTGAAGGCCCTGATGAAATGATAAGGTGAAAGATCGGAAATGGCCGCGAGTTCGTCCACCGATAGTGCGCGAGCAAAGTTTTCCTTGATATATTCCTGCACCCTGCGGGCGCTTGAGACGGAGAGCCCGCCCTTCGCCTTCGCCAGTTGTTTTCCGGTTCCGCAATAGGTTCTGAGAAGATGAATGCCGAAGAGGGTAATGAGCGAATCGATATAAAGTTCGCTCGCCGGTTCATGCCGGGCTAATTCCATCTTCAGCAATTCGGCGATGCGCCAGGCGGTACGGTCTACCGTTCCAAAGCTTGGTGGCTGAAGCTCAATCTTGGAAAGGTCAAGCTCCCGAAGGCCGAGATCGGCAAAGGTTTCGGTCCGTAGGGCAACGATCAGGCTTTCCTTGGTGAACGACCATTCAATACGGCCCTCCACATGCGCCGGCTGAATAACAAGCGTCCCCGCGGGAAAGTCATATTCTCGCAGCCGGTCGCTTGCCAGAGCAGCTCTTATCTTGGGGGAAGGCGCAAGGATCACCTCTGCAAAGTGGTTTTCCGACAATACCGTCTGTGATCCTGGCGGGCGGAGCGAATAAATCACCCCGCCGCCAGGTGTCACCACTCGCGGGCCAGCGCTTTCAGGAATGATCTTGAGAATACCATGATCGTTGTCACGCTGAGGTGGTCTGACGATATCCGCTTCCAGTCTATCTAGGTGCCGATTCATTCCGACATTCCAGCCTGCAGCATCCCTAAGGGCTGCTGCACTGCAGGACCAATGATTTTTGAGAGATTAGACGAAGTGTTGAAGCGGTGCTTCGGCTTTGAGATGACCGTTAGGACTCCGGCACATTACCCATTTACGGGACCGCGGGCAGCATCGAACCGCTGCGCCAACACGCCTGGTGCAGGACGGCCCGTCGTTGAACAGCTATCCAGTGACCTGAACATTCCTTGCATCATCCACGAGCCCGCCGCTGCGCAATTCAGAAAGTCCCGCTGCACCCTGTAAAGGCTGGATACAGCACCGCGTTCTGCCGAACAGAGAAGCACAATCGGGCAGGGACGGTATTTCATGAAACGCTGATTGTATCAAAATATTGCGGAAATCTTATATCTCGTTGAAGCTGTATTATCTCGTTATGCTTCTTTTTAAGACCTTTGCGACGCAGTTCGGCGGGAGTAATGTTCCTGCGCCGCTTCATCATGGCCGTCAAATGGCTCTGACTTGAGAACCCACTGAGATGCGCAACGTCTACGATCCTTAAATTCCCCTCGCTCAATAACTTGGTCGCGAAACCCAACCGCAATTCGAGGATATATTGGTGTGGCGCCTGCCCGAAAGTTTGCCGGAAACTTCGCAGGAATTGGCCGGGCGGCAAACCGCAGACCAACCCAAGCTCCGCCACACTCACTCTCCGGGGGAAATTCTCGTGGAGAAACTCCCGCAGCAGTCGAGCTTTCTGGAGGGAAAGCTTGCCCTTCGCTTCCGCAGGCGGATTTCTTACCGCCGAATAACTCCTGAGGATATGAAGGCCAAAGAGAGTGATCAGGGATTCGACGTAGAGCTCGTTTGGCGTCTCTTGCTGCGTCAGTTCGGCTTTCAGCAACTCGGCAAAGCCCAGCGCCTTCGGATCGATTGTTCCGTAGGGCAGAATACGAAGCTCAACCGAATCCGTACCGAATTCTTGAAGCGCAAGCTCGACCAAACTGTCCGGCCTGATGGCTACGGCCGCATGTTCCATCGTCTGCGACCATGTCACGTCACATTCGACATCGGCTGGATGAACGATGAGCATTCCAGCAGGCGCGTTGAACGCGAAGGCCCTGTCGCTGGCGGATGCCACCCGCATTCCTGGTGCGGGTATCAACAGCACGGACACGACATGTTCCTTGTGTTGAAACCTCTGAGAACCCGGCGCGACAATGGTGTGAATCGCACAACCCTTTGAGGTAATGAGCCGAGGTCCGGCACTCGGGGGCAGGAAATTGAATGCCGCTCCCTCGGCTGCCTGGTTACTTCCGGCCGTTTTTTTCGGTGTGCTGCTTGCCACCAATGCTCCTCCTGCCGCGTAGTCTCGACGCATAGCGGCAGGCAGTTTTCATGCCACTGTAACAAACTATCGCCCGCACATATCGGCGGGGTATCGAGCGATTGAAGGCGCGAAGCGGCGTTCGGCACGAACTGCTTATATTCGCAGCAGACAGAATGGAAACTGCCTCCGTATTAGGCGGACCTAGGTTGAGGACCCGAATGATAGCCGGGATTGGAGAGCTATACCGACCGCAACTGATCCGGGCTTTTCTGCCTGTAAAGCATCATTTGGGTGGTGAGGGCGCGCCACCCTGAAAACCCGCTCAAACGCGCGACTTCCGAGAGCGGGAGCTCGGTTTCAAGCAATAATCTCTCGGCGGAATCGAGGCGAATCTCAAGCAGATATCGATCCACCGAAACACGGAAGGTCCGCACGAAAGATCGGGCGAAATGCCCCCGCGAGAGCCCGCAGATTTCGGCGAGCTCGGTAATCGTCAGTTTCCGCCTGAAATGCTCGTGCAGATAATCTCTTATGCGTTTGGCAGCGATAGGGGAAAGTTCGTCCGCTCGCGTTTTACTTGGTGAGGCGATGTTCGAATAATGACGCAGGACGTGAATGCCCAGGATAGTAATCAGGGTATCCAGGTAGAGTTCACTGCAGGCATCCGGAGAGTTCATATTTGCTTTGATCAGCTCGGCAAGTTCCAAAGCGGTACGGTCGGGCGTCAGATGCGTCGGTCGGACCTCCAGGTTCACGCAATCGAATTGCCGGGCGGCAAGCTCCAGCATGCTTTCAGGCGATATCGAAACGAGGACGTTCTCCAATGCCGTGGCCCAGCGCGCCTTCCCGTCGACGCCGGCGGGATGCACGGCCAGCATGCCGACCGTGGCGGCGCTGGTTCGATATTTCTCGGAGCCGAAGGCAAGCTTAATTTCCGGTGACGGCGCCATGATTACGCCGATCCAGTGTCCTGTGGGAAGGAATTCCTGCGCGGTAGCAGGACGTTTGGAATGAACTGCTCCACCTCGAAACGCCATCATTCTCGGTCCTACATTTTCGGGCCAAGGGTCCAACAAACTGGCGTCTGCAAGTTTTCTAAGCACTTCCTTGGTCTCCCCCGATTTCGCTTCCAGCGCATTATTAACGTCATTCAAAGACTTAGAGCATCGACGAAAAGATATACCAGACGCAAGCGACCAATGACTTCGGCTTCAATCAGCATTGCATCAGACGCGATTCATCGTGTTTCGGAATACTGTCACCGTACCGAATCACATTCGCACCGCCAGGGAAAGGCCACCGGATAGGGAGAGATCGACTTTTCCTATCCGGTTGACTTCAGATCCGTCTTGGTTAGTTTTGCGTCGATGGTTCCTGGCGGGCATTCGCAACGCCGGGTGAAAAGGGAATACGGTGAGGATCCCATCCGGGGCCGAGGCCGTGACTGCCCCCGCAACTGTGAGCGGTGAGCAACCTCCAATTACCACTGGCAAACCCTTGCAGGACGCTGGGAAGGTGGAGGACGCGACGACCCGCAAGTCAGGAGACCTGCCATCACGATTGTAACCCGAACCGGGCGGGGAGTCCGGTCAGGAGAAGTGATGGGTAAGGCATCTTCCAGGCCGGTGGCGACACCTGCCTATTCCGTGGTCCAGTCCGCGCCGCATCAGTTCCTTGTCTGCAAGAGCTGCAAGCGAACCGAGCGCCATGGCCGGCCCGGCATATCCATGATCGCCAATTTGCGCTCTGCAATCGCCGTGGCTGATCTTTCCGCTCAGTTCGAAGTGACGGGGACCGCCTGCATGGGCGGCTGTGACCGGCCCTGCTCGGTCGCGCTGCGAGCTCCGGAAAAGGCAAGCTGGCTGTTTTTCAACCTCGATCCCGTCGACGATATAGCTGACATCGTACGGTTTGCGCGGCTTTATGCCGAGCTCGACGACGGCTGGTGCCGCTCCGTCGACCGTCCCGGCAAACTCGCGAACAACATCCTAGCGCGACTGCCGGCGATGATCTTGCGTCCGGCGGACGCATCGGCATGAGCGATATACTCTCTCTCGACCGTGTGAGCTGGGGGCCGCCGCGCCATGCAGATATCGTCAAGGACGTCTCCCTCTCCATTCCGCGCGGTCAGATTGCCGCCATCTGCGGTGCGAACGGCGCGGGAAAGTCCACCTTGCTTCGGCTCATCTACCGCTTCCAGCGTCCGCGGTCCGGCTCCGTCACACTCGATGGCCAAGACATCTGGACAATCTCGGCGCAACAGACCGCGCGCACCGTCGCCGCGGTACTCCAGGAGCAACCGACCGATTTCGCCCTGTCCGTCCGCCAGATCGTCGCCCTGGGGCGTTTGCCGCACCGCCGCGGTTGGGGCGGCGCGGTTTCATCGCCGGGAATTGCCGATGCTGCAGTCATCGAAGGCGCCCTTGCCAAGATGGATCTGACGGGAATGGTCGATCGCCGGTTCGCCACGCTTTCGGGCGGTGAACGGCAGAGAGTGATGGTCGCAAGGGCGCTCGCTCAGGAACCGCGCCTGCTCGTTCTCGACGAGCCTACCAACCACCTCGATATCCGCCACCAGCTCGAGCTGCTTTCGCTCCTGCGAGGTCTCGGCCTCACCGTCGTCACGACGCTGCACGATCTCGGTCTTGCAGCGGAGTTTGCCGACAGGGTCATCGTTCTCCATCAGGGTCGCATATTGTCGGACGGGCCGCCTGACGATGCGCTGAGCGAAGACTACCTGGCGACCGCCTTCAACGTTAGATGCCGGATCGACCGTTCCGGTCCTCATCCCCGCTTCTCCTTTCATCTCTAGCCCGTGAGACAGCCATGATCCGCCCTGCCCTGGCCCTTCTTCTCCTTTCCGCCGTCCCGGCGCTCGCACACCCGGTAACGGTCAAGAGCTGCAATCGTGAGGTCACATTCGACGCGCCGCCGGAACGCGCGGTCTCCTATGATGTGAACATGACCGACACGATGCTGGCGCTCGATCTTCAGGACCATATGGTCGGCTATGCCGGGATCTCGCGCTATTACAAGATGGAGCCGGAGATATCGGCAAAGCTGGGTGACATCCCCGAACTCGCACCGAACCGCGCGAGCAAGGAGGTCCTGGCCGGCGCCGAGGCCGACTTCTTCTTCGCGGGCTGGAATTTCGGGATGTCCGTCGGCGGCGAGGTCACGCCCGAAACCCTCGAACCCTTCGGCATCAAGGTCTATGAGCTGACGGAAAGCTGCAGCCATCTCGGCGAGCGGCCGAAGATGACCATGGAGGATATGTATATCGACATCCTCAACATCGGCCGCATCTTCGGAATCGAGGAACGCGCTAAAGCGCTGGTCGACGGCTATCGCGCCCGCCTGAAGGAGATCACCAAGGATATCGACCGGTCGAAGCCGCTGAAGGTGTTCGTCTACGATTCCGGCGAGGACGCACCGTTCACGGCCGGTCGCAACGGCATGCCGACCGCGATCATAGAGGCGGCCGGGGGCATCAATATCATGGAGGATGTCGCCAAGAGCTGGACGGAAGTGGCCTGGGAGCCGGTCATCGAACGTAATCCGGAAATGATCGTCATCGTCGATTATGGCGATGTGAGCGCTGAACAGAAGATCGCGTTCATGAAGGGCAATCCGGCCTTCAAGGATATCGATGCCGTGAAGAACGACCGCTTTGCAGTTCTCTCCTATGTCGAGGCGACACCCGGACCGCGCAATATCGAGGCGGTCGCAAAACTCGCCAGGGCATTCTGGAGCAAGTAAGTGATGATCACCGCCGCCCTCGCCCCGCGCCGAATTGGGCTTCGCCTCGGCCTGCCCCTCGGGGCGGCGGCCATTCTGCTGCTATCCATCATCGTTGCGGTCTCGGTCGGTGCGGTTGCCATACCGCTTTCGACCGTATGGGGCGTGGCGGTCGACCATATACTGCCGGGCATGATCGAGCCGGACTGGAGCAACAGCCGCGCGAAGATCGTCATGGAGATCCGGTTCCCGCGTACGCTCCTTGCGGGATTGGTCGGAGCCGGGCTCGGCCTCGTCGGCGCGGCGCTTCAGGCCGTCACCCGCAATCCGCTCTCCGACCCGCATCTTCTCGGCATATCGTCGGGCGGCGCATTCGGCGCCATTCTGGCGCTCCTGCATATCGGAATGGTGATCGGTATCCTGACCGTGCCGGTCTTCGCCTTCGGCGGCGCCATGGCCGCAACCCTGCTTGTCCTCGGCGTCGCGTGCCTCGCCTCCGCGACCTCGGCGGATCGCCTGGTCCTGGCCGGCGTCGCCGTGAGTTTCGTCATCATGGCCGCCGGCAACACGCTGATCCTGATCGGTGACCCGCGCGCCACTCACACCGTCGTGTTCTGGATGCTTGGCGGCCTCGGCCTTGCGCAGTGGTCTCATCTTGTCTGGCCCGCAGCGGTGCTGGTAATCGGCGGTCTATGGCTCTGGTCGCGTGCCGAGGCACTCAACGCCATGTCGCTGGGGGATGAAACGGCCGCGACACTCGGCATTAGCCCGGGCGGGTTTCGAATGACGGTGTTCGTCGTTTGCGCACTGATCACCGGCGTCATGGTGGCGTTTTCCGGCGTGATCGGATTCGTCGGCCTCATGATGCCGCATCTGGTCCGCCTTCTCGTCGGTGGCGACAACGCGCGTGTGCTGCCCGGCTCCGCTTTCTTCGGCGCCGTGTTTCTCATCTGGGCCGATGCGGCCGCGCGTATCCTGATGGCGCCAGAGGACATCCCGATCGGTATCGTGACTGGCCTTTGCGGAGGCATCTTCTTCATCTGGATGATGGCGAGACGGTCTTCATAAACATGCCAGCTGCCTCCCCATGAGCCAGAGAGTACGGGCTGGGGGACCGCGTTGGACGACCCGAAACCCATGGCATACCGAGCGCTACACACGCGTCCTATACCACGCCCGTATCGTCGTCCGGCGGCCAACGTCTTGCTGGCTTAGCCAAGAGGCCGCGACGGCGGTTTGAGTCCGCGAGCGCCCAGACAGCGGCATTGTGGTGCCAAGCGCCGCTCGCGAAAAGGCCTAAGCCGGAACAGGGCACCCCAGCGATCCGCATGACCGGAACGTATTCAGGCGCCCGGCGTGGAATCTTGTATTCACAGGTGCGCCGAGTTATGTATATCCCAATAGGATATACCGGAGATGCGCCATGACCCGTTCCACGGTCTTTATCAGCAATCGCAGTCAAGCGGTCCGGCTTCCCAAACCTGTCGCCTTCCCGGAGGACGTGCATCAGGTCGATATTCTCAAAATCGGCCGTAGCCGGGTGATCGTGCCGCAAGGCAAACGCTGGGACGATCTCTTTTTGAGCGGCCCGCGCGTGAGCGAGGACTTCATGAGCGAGCGTGAGCAACCGGTGGCGGAAGAACGCGAGCCGTTCTGATGCTGACCTATATGCTCGATACGAATATCTGCATCTATGTAATGAAGAACTATCCGCTAGAACTGCGAGAAAAATTCAACACGCTGGCCGAGCAGCTCTGCATATCGAGCATCACGCTCGGAGAACTGCATTACGGGGCTGAGAAATCGGCCCGCCGCATCGAGAACCTGGCGGCGATCGATCATTTCGTGGCGAGGCTGGAAGTGCTGCCGTTCGCGGAAAAGGCGGCGGTGCATTACGGGCAGGTTCGGGCGGAACTCGAGCGGGCCGGAATGCCATGTGGTCCGCATGACATGCAGATCGGCGGCCATGCCCGCAGCGAAGGGCTGATCGTCGTCACCAACAATATGCGGGAGTTCGCTAGAATGCCGGGCCTCCGAACAGAAAACTGGGTATAGCCGCTCCGCGCTCACCGCAGTCGACGTTTTTAAGACTGGAGAGGGAAGGATGGAAGCTCAGGACGAGCCGAGGCTCGGGCGGAAGATTTTCGGGGTATAAGGGTCGGAGCCGCGACCCGGATCCGATCGTCCGCCGAAGCCGCGCCGTTTGTAAGCAGATCCAAGGCGTTTGACGCAATCTGGTCGAATGGCACGCGCAGTGTCGTCAGCGGGGTCGGTAGATGACTGACGATAGGAATGTCGTTGTATCCCACCACTGAAACATCGTTGGGCACAGAAATCCCGAGACGGGAAAGACCGGAAAGAGCCCCGATCGCGGTATTGTCGTTCACGGCAAAAATCGCGGTGGGAGGATCTTTCAAGCGCATGAGCTGCTCGGCCGCATCTGCTCCGGCGTCGATTCCGAATGTCGATGGGACAATGCTTTCCCGACGAACTGAAATCCCTGCTTCTTCCAGTGCCTGCCTGTAACCTTCGACGCGTCCGAGGGCGCTGGATGCGTAGGAAGGGCCGGCGATTACGCCGATGTCACGGTGACCGAGATCCAGGAGATGGCGCGTCGCAAGGTATCCACCCAATCTGTCGTCACCAATCGAAGAAAGGCTTCGTCCATCTGTACGGAGGGCCAGGACAAAAGGTACGCCCCTAGCGACGAGCTCATCAGGAAAATCATCATCCTCACGTGCTGTCGAAAGGATCAACCCATCAACGCCTCGCTTTAGAAGTGACTCGACTGCAAGCCTGTCCGCCTTGGGTTTGTCATCGGTCGTCGCGACGATGGCGAAGCGGCCGCTTTTGCTGCAAGCTTTCGCCAGGGCTTCATAGAGCATCGCCATGACCGTATCGGTCAGCCGCGGCACAATCACACCAACTGTCATCGTTTTGCCGCGTCTGAGGCTGGCAGCGGAGACATCTCGAACATAACCCATATCCTCCGCGATCTTCCGGACGCGGCGCGACGTCTCGTTGTCTGACCGGGGAAGCCGTTCATCCAGGATGCGCGATACTGTGGATTTCGAAACGCCGGCAGCCGACGCGACATCGAGGATGGTTACCCGTGTCTGGCGGTTTGCGTCTTCGGACCTTGAATCCATTTTCCTTTTTTCCGTTTACAGCGTTCTCGGTACTCAATGCGCTCAACATGCATCAAAAAAAGTATTGACTCCAGCAAAATCGGAAACGATAGTGGGAACGTTCCCATTAACGATCCCATCGCTGATCGCAAGTCGGACAGCGGCTATCAAGGAGGAGATATCCCATGCAGGCAATGGATTTGAGAGGCCTGAGCCCGGCACCCGTTACCGCGTTCACCCGCGACGGAGAGGTCGATTATGCGGCCAATGCCCGTATCGCGAAGTGGCTCGCACGCATGGACGGGGTGAAGAGCCTTGTCATTCTTGGCCATGCCGGCGAAGGCACGTTCCTCACCGAGGAAGAGCGCCTGAAGCTCATCCGCACCTATGTCGAAGCTGTCAATGGTCAGGTTCCGATCATCGCCGGAATTACTGGCGAAGGTACAAGGGTTGCCGCGGAAGAAGCCAAGAAGTGCAAGGCTGCAGGCGCCACCGGCGCACTCGTCTACCCGAACCATGGCTGGCTGCGCTTTGGCTTCCAGAAGGGTGCGCCGCAGGACCGCTATAAGGCGATCTGGCAGGAATCTGGACTGCAGTGCATCCTGTTCCAGTATCCGGATGCCACCAAGGCTTCCTACGACCTGGACACCCAGCTTGCCATCGCAACCCAGGACGGCGTTGTTGCCACCAAAAATGGTGTCCGCAACATGAAGCGCTGGTACATCGAGATTCCGGAACTCAAGAAAGCCAATCCAGACCTGCAGATCCTGAGCTGCCATGACGAGTGGCTGCTGCCGACCATGTTCGATGTTGACGGCCTGCTTGTTGGCTACGGAAACATCGCACCGGAACTGCTGATCGATCTGATCAAGGCCGGAAAGGCGCAGAACTATCCGGAAGCCCGTCAGATCTTCGAACGTCTCCTCCCGGTTACCCGGGCCGTCTACCACCGTGGCTCCCATATGGAAGGTACCGTCGCCCTGAAGCTTGGCCTCGTTCATCGAGGTGTGCTTGACCATGCCACCATCCGCGAGCCGCTGAAGAACCTCGGCGAAAAGGCCGAAGCGGAAATCTTCGCAGCCTTCGAGGCCGCTGGCATTGGCCGAGCCGAACAGCTGATCGCCGCTGAGTAACCAGCGACGCCCCCGCCGTCGTGTGGGGGCGTTTTTAGGGGAGGAAAATTGCGGCCGCAGCCGCACCGTCTGTTACGCCGGTGCATGCCTTGCCGACGACAGAGCCATGCCTTTCCGGTTCACGACAATATCGTGCAGAGGAATGCCGAAGTTTAAGACATCCAACATGTAGGTTCGACGCCAAGCCGGGAGAGTGGGCGAGGCAAAGGGAGGAAACATGAACATCGAACAACGGATGACCGTGCCGTCGCCGGTTATCGATCCACAAGCTGAAATCAGCGCTCGCCTGGAACGTCTGCCGGTGACCCGGGAGGTGTTCTGGGCCCGAAACATAGTCGGTGCCGCGACATTCTTCGACGGTTACACCGTCATCGCCATCGCCTATGCCATGCCGGTTCTTGTCCGCGAGTGGGGGTTGACCCCAGGACAGACGGGAATGATCCTGTCGATGGGCTATCTCGGGCAGCTGATCGGCGCGATCTGCTTCGGCTGGCTTGCCGAAAGGCTCGGTCGCCTCAAGGTGCTGCTATTCACGATCCTGCTATTCGTCAGCATGGATGTCGCATGCCTCTTCGCCGCCGGCGCCGGGATGATGATGGCATTCCGTTTCATTCAAGGTATCGGAACCGGCGGCGAAGTTCCGGTCGCGAGCGCCTACATCAATGAGTTGATCAGCTCGAAGGGGCGCGGCCGCTTCTTCCTGCTTTACGAGGTGATGTTTTTGCTCGGCCTCGTCGGGGCGGGCCTGATCGGCTATTTCATGGTTCCGGTCTACGGCTGGAAGGCAATGTTCGTCGTTGGGTTGATCCCCGCGATCCTCATGATCCCTCTGCGCTGGTTCCTGCATGAATCACCCCGCTGGCTGGCCGCTAACGGCCGCTATGAGGACGCCGACCGCATCGTCACCAAGTTGGAGAACAGCGCCCGTGCTGCCGGCAGGGAACTGCCGGAGCCGAAAGTCGTGGCTGCTCCCGTCCGCCGCAAATCCGACTGGCGAGAACTCTTCCAGGGCATCTATCTCAAGCGCACATTGTCGATCTGGGCCATGTGGTTTTGCGCCTATATGGTCGCCAATGGCACTATCACCTGGCTTCCGACCCTCTATCGCCATACCTTCAACCTGCCGCTCGAAACCAGCATCTTCTATGGCTTTATCACCTCCGTCGGCGGCGTGATCGCGGCCGTCATTTGCGCGCTGCTCATCGACAAGGTCGGCCGCAAGCGCTGGTACACAGGCGCCCTTCTGATCGCGCCGATTCCTCTTGTGATCCTTGCCTGGCTGGGTGCGACGTCAGCAACACAGGTTCTGATCCTCGCCGGTCTCGCCTACGCCATCGTCCAGACCGTGACGTTCTCGCTCTATCTCTACTCGGCGGAGATCTATCCGACCCGCCTTCGTGCCATTGGCACGGGTACAGGCAGTGCCTGGCTGCGCCTCGGATCCTCTGCAGGTCCCATCGCCGTCGGCTGGATCATGTCGTCGATAGGGATTCAGTATGTCTTCGGCGCATTTGCGGCGATCCTGCTGGTCGGCGCCTTGGTGACGGCTCTCTTTGCGGTCGAAACGAAGGGTCGGCTCCTGGAGGAACTTTCGCCGTAAAGCGCACTGATCATGGAGAAATGTGGGTGACTTAACGGGCAAACGTCAAGCCACTCACACGGACCGGCATTCTGGCGGACTCCTCGCAGCAGGAACTGCGTGAATTGACACGGCGTTTCGCGGCAATTCCAACCTATATCATGCCCGGCTTTTCAAGCGATGACTCCCGTCGGCAACCCGGTGCCGCCATCTAGGCTGATTCGCATTTCACAGCCCTTGCAAGACCAAAGCCCTATCAGCTCACGATCTTGCCGCAGAACTAAACAATGACCGATTTCGGTCGAACATGTTCACCATCCGGATTGCTACATAAAGTACGGCCAGGGGAGCGCGTGGGCGACTTTCCCTTTAACGAGACGGCAATAATTCTCACTTTGTCGTTAATCTGTTGAAAACAGCATCTAGGTTCCCCTTGCCGCGGCCTTTCGAGGAGAGAGCCGCGCTGCGGCGCATCAACGCGACGTATTCGATGAACCTAACCAGGAATGGAGACCATCATGGCAAACGTAACTCCTGCTTCCGGCGGCGGTGCTGACGCGGCTATCGCAAAGATGGAAGCTGCCTTCGACGCAGCCATCGAAAAGTCGGCAAAGATCACCGAGATCACGACCGAGAAGAAGACCGAGCTCGACGCTACCAAGCAGCGTCCGCAGAACTAATCCTGTCGGCGCGGACGAGAAAATCGTCCGCGCCACACCACCCCATGACGGGGTGGTTTCGTGGTCGGTTTGCGCCAGCCGACCTGTTGCAGAATGAATTCGATGAAGGGGTGCAACCGTGTCGTCGAACAGTCTGACTTTCCCCAGCGCCACAGCGCTGTCGCCGGCCATCGTTGCAACGAAGCCAGGAGCGCTTGCGCTCGATGTGCTCTCGGGCATACATCATGGAGTGCGTGCCCCGATCGACGCTGAAGCCTGCACGATCGGCTCTTCGCCGAACTGCGATCTCGTCCTGTCGGATCGGGATATCGCTCAAGAACACCTCCAATTGCGTTTCTACGGCCGCCAGGTGGCGATCAATGCCATCGGCGGCGGCGTCATCGTCGAGGGGCGTCCGGCGCTGCAGCGCGGCTTCGGCTGCCGGGTCAAGCTGCCGGTGACGCTGGTGATTGGCGACGCGAAGCTGCGGATCGCCCGTGATGCCTCCAGCGGTCCGGCGATCAAGCGGTGGCCCTATGCGGCTGTGGTGGTCGTCGCGCTTGCCATGATGCCGATCGTTGCGGTCCAGGCCGGAATTTCCGGTCTCCTTCCGCAAAAACCGGCCCTTCCGAGCGATCGGCTGACGGTCGGCTCCGTCCCGGCCGCAACTGCGCCATCGGACGGCGAGATCGTCGGCACGCTTCAGCAGAAAATCGCGGAAGCCGGCCTTAGCAATCTGACGCTTTCGGCCGATGGCCGCCGCATCGACGTGTCGGGACAGGTCCCGCCGGACCGCATGGAGGCGTGGCGCGACGTCCAGCGCTGGTTCGACCGCTCCCATGGCGGACGCTATGTGCTGACCAGCCTCGTCTCGGCCGCCGCAGTCACCGATGCGCCGAAATTCGTCTTCCAGGCGGTGTTCTTCGGCAACACCCCTTACGTCGTCGATGCCCGCGGCGAGCGCCGCTATCCCGGCGCGGCACTTCAAGATGGCTGGATGCTGAAGTCGATCGAAGATGGCCAGATCCTCGTCGTGCGCGGCGGGCAGGAGTTCAAGCTTACCCTATGACGTGCAGCAGACGTTCAGGAGGTTCGCAATGAACGACACGCTGCGACCTGTCAACATAGACCGGCAGCGCCTCGACCAGGCTCTGGCCGAAGCGGCAAAACGCTCAGATCCGGTCAGCCGCGCACAGATCGAGGCGTTCGAGAGCGCGCTTCGCGTGCGCCGGCGTGGAAGCCTTGCGCACGGCGCCTCGCTACGCGGCGAGATCGACCACCTGACCATGCCGGAGATCACCGATTCCGGCATTTTCGGCAATGAACGCACGATGAGCCTGCTCGACCACGTCATCACTGCGGTCCTGCCCCGTCTCGATACCAACGAGGACGTCACATCCATCGCCAAGGCCATGCTGGAGGAAGAGATCGACCGCCGGCGTGACCTGCAGGCGCGGATGGACGAGGAAGGCGGTCTCGAATGACCAAGACAGATAAGATCGACGCCGACTCCGCCGAGCTCATGCACGCGCTCGGCTATATCTACATGCGCAGCGGCCAGAAGGGACGCGGCCTCGTCTTCCTGCTGATCGCCAACCGGATCGATCCAGACGATCCTGGTATTTTGCGCACGCTGGCGGCCGCCCTCATCGAAAACGGCGCCGGAGAGCGAGCGCTCGGGGCGCTGGAAAGGCTCGTGGAAATCGACAGCGATCCGTCGGCGCACCTCCTGCGGGCGCGCGCCTTCTGGGTGCTCGACGACAAGCCGCAGGCCTACCGCTCGTTTCGCGACTATCTGCAATTGCGGGGTCCGCAATGACCAGGGTTCTCGGCACGCTCAATGGTCTGGCGCGCGCAGCGTCCTACCGCTCCGACGTGATCGTCGCGAGCTTCATGATGCTCGCCGTCATCATGATGGTCATCCCGCTGCCGACGCTGCTGGTGGACGCGCTGATCGCCGTCAACATGGCCTTCAGCCTGCTGATCCTCGTGGTCGCCTTCTATATCGGCCGGCCGGGCGATTTCTCCTCGCTGCCGCCGATCATCCTCATCGCGACACTGTTCCGGCTGGCGCTGTCGATCACCACGACGCGCCTGATCCTCTTGCATGCGGATGCCGGCGATATCGTCGCGACCTTCGGACGTTTCGTTATCGGCGGTGAGGTCGTGGTCGGCCTCGTGGTCTTCCTCATCATCACCGCCGCGCAGTTCATCGTGATCACCAAGGGCGCCGAACGCGTCGCGGAAGTCGCGGCCCGCTTCACGCTCGATGCGATGCCCGGCAAGCAGATGTCGATCGACAACGATCTGCGCAACGGCGACATCGACCAGGCGGAGGCCCGCGGCCGCCGCTCCCGGCTCGAACGCGAAAGCCAGCTCTACGGCGCCATGGACGGCGCGATGAAGTTCGTGAAGGGCGACGCGATCACCGGCCTGATCATCGTCTTCGTCAACCTCATCGGCGGACTTCTGGTCGGAATGTTCAATCGCGGCATGAGCTTTGGCGACGCGTCGCATACCTATTCGCTTCTCACCGTCGGCGACGGCCTCATCGCCCAAATCCCCGCCCTGTTGATCTCGATCGCCGCCGGCACGGTCGTCACCCGCGTCGCCTCCGATACCGAAACCGATCTCGGCACCGAGATCTTTCGCCAGCTCGGATCGAGCGACAAGGCGCTGGCGCTAGCCGCCGTCATCCTTTTCGGCGCCGGCTTCGTGCCGGGCTTCCCAACGCTGATCTTCCTGGGTCTCGCGGCGCTCTTCGGCGCGCTTGCCTTCATGATCTATCGCCGCCGTCCCAAGCCCGCCGCAGCGTCGGCCACGAGGCCGGAGATCGAAACGATCGAGGCCGACCAAGGTCCGGTCATCGAGCACACGATCATCTCCAGCGGCTCGACTCGCCATCGCGTCATCGCGCATGTCGGCGTCAACATCGCCGAAGCCGTCTGGCCGGAACGGTTCCGCATCGAGACGGATCTCGTGCGCGATGCGCTGAAGGCGGATCTCGGCCTGGAAATGCCGGCCGTGGAGATGCGTCCCGACCCGACCTTGGTGCCCGACCGCTTCCGCGTCGACCTCGAAGGCGTGCCGATCATCGAGGGCGAAATCCCGAAGGACAGCCTTCTTCTCAACGATGACCCGATGCATCTCGACCTTCTGCAGGTGCCGCGCCGCGATGGTCCAGTCCTCATCAGCGGTCAGCGCACGATCTGGATTGGTAAGGATCACGCCGATGCGCTGGCGGAGGCGGGAATAGGCTTCTACGACCCCGCCGCTACGCTTGCAAAATGCCTGTCGCAGTCGCTGCGCCGCTATGCGGCACATTTCATTGGCATCCAGGAGACGCGGGAACTACTAACCGGGATGGAGGGCGAGTATTCCGAACTCGTCAAGGAAGTCTCGCGTGTCGTGCCGCTGAACAAGCTTTCCGACATTCTGCGCCGCCTGGTGGAAGAGGACGTGCCGGTCGGCAATTTGCGCGCCATCCTCGAAGCCCTGGTCGAATGGGGCGGTCGGGAGGCCGATACGCTGTTGTTGACCGAACGCGTGCGCATCGCCCTTGCTCGCCAGATCTGCCATCGTCACGCGCAGCTCAACCGCGTTCTGGCGGCCTATGTGCTGTCGCGCGCGGCCGAAGAGGGCGTACGAAACGCTATCAAGGTCACCGGCGTTGGCAAGATGCTCGCATTGCCGGAAGAGGCCTCGCGGGCAATGCTTTCCCAGCTGCGACAGGAGCTCGATGACAACGACGAGCGGCAGGCGGCAGTCCTTCTCACCTCGCTCGATATCCGCAGGGTGATGCGAAACTATCTCCTGCGCAACGACATCGAGATCCCCGTTCTGTCCTATCAGGAGATTGCACCAGAATATTCCGTGCAATCCCTGATGTCTGTCACAATAAATTCACAAACGCGAAATCGCGCAATTAGATCAACAACAAATGACGAAATAACGGGGAAGGACGCGCCCACTCTCGCAGTCACTTCATCTTGATGCAGGCGTCCTTTTCGACAAAGCCATGGGATGAAGGACGAATCATTACTGAGCGTCATCCGACCGTCGCGGTATGCATGGGAGAATACTGACAGAATGATGAGATCGACCATCTTGGCGAAAGGGCCGACCCTCTTTCTGCTTCTCCTTGCCTTTAGTCTTCTTGCACCGCTTGCAAGGGCTCAGTCGTTCAGCGTCGATGCGAAATCCGGACAAGCGATCATGCTTCCGCTGGGACAGGGGCGTATCTTGCGTTTCGACCAGCCGGTGGAATCGGTCTTCATGGCCGATGCCAAGGTTGCCGACGTGCGTGTCGTCTCACCCGGTGTGGTTTATGTTTTCGCGCTCAAGACCGGCCGCACGAACCTCATCGCGCTCAGTCCTGACGAGACGGCGCGCGGCACAATCGATTTCTGGGTCGTGCCGGATTCGCGGCCGGTGAAGGATGCGCAGCGCGCCGTGCAGCCGAACAGCACGATCGACGTCTCGCTGTTCGGCGAACAGCCCTTCGCCCGCGGCCATGCCACTACGATGCAGGAGGCGATGGACACATCGAGCGCCATCGAGGCCTACGCCCCGGAAAATCAACCCGCCATCAACGACACCACCGTCTCCGGCGCCAATCAGGTCAATATCCGCGTCCGTTTCGCAGAGGTCTCGCGCAATCAGCTTCTCCGCTACGGCGTCACCTGGGATGCCTTCGTCAGCGCGGGCAATTTCTCATTCGGCTTCGTCTCCGGTGGCAATCTGGGGGCCGATGCGGCAAGGGGGGCCTCCAACGCACTGAGCGCCGGCGCCGCATGGAACGGCAATCGCGTCGATGCCCTTTTGGAAGCCCTGCAGGCCAACGGCATCCTGACGGTTCTCGCCGAACCGAACATTACCGCGGTCACCGGCGAGACGGCGAGTTTCCTGGCCGGCGGCGAGATTCCCGTGCCCGTGCCGGTGACCAACGAACAGATCGGCATCGAATACAAGCAATACGGCGTCTCTCTGCTCTTCACGCCGGCCCTTTTGCCGAACGGCCGCATCTCCATGCGCGTCCGCCCCGAGGTCAGCAGCCTGTCGGCAAGCGGCATGGTCAATATCGCCAATCTCCAGGTGCCCGGCCTGCAGGTGCGGCGCGCCGATACGACCGTCGAAGTCGGCAGCGGCCAAACCTTCGCCATTGCCGGCCTCTTCCAGCGCAATGCCTCGCAGGATATCGAGAAAGTGCCGATGTTGGGCGACGTGCCGATCCTCGGCGATCTTTTCAAGTCGAAACGCTTCCAGCGCAACGAGACGGAACTGGTGATCCTGATCACGCCCTATCTCGTCGAACCTGTCGAGGAGCGCAATCTCAAGACGCCGCTCGACAGCCCCGCCGGTGCTCTCTCTGGCCCGACCGCGGCCAAGCGCACCAAGACCAACAAAGGGTTCGGCTTCTATGTCGATTAAATCGTCCATGATCATCGCACCGCGCGCCCTCGCAGGCATTACCATCAGCCTCGCCGCGCTTGCTCTCGCCGGGTGCCAGAACAGCGTTCAACGCGATCCCCTGCCCTATTCGCCGAACTATCACATGACCGCGGCCACCGGTACGGTCAGCAAAGGTTATGAAAAGCAAGCGGGGCGTCTCGTGCCCGATGCCTGCGTCACGCCGGATGTGGCCGAAGACCCGCTCTATCTGCCGCCTGGATGCGCCAACAACATGAACCTTCAGCTGATGGCGGAGCGCCAGAGCGATCTCGTGCGCGGCCGCAGGACCGGCCCCGCCATGGCCGCTCCGGTGGTACGGGCCGCACGCCACAGCATCGACGGCACCGCTCCTGATCGAGCGCCGGCAGAGCAGCAGAACGTCAGCACGACAGGTCTCGTGAATTGAGGTGCGGATGGACTCAGCTGGACGCAAGCAAGCCGATAGCACGGGCCCGGGCGGCAGGCCCCTTGATCCCGCGAACCTTTCTCGCTTCGGCAAGGAAGGCTCGCTTTTCAGCCTCCGGATAATCCGGAACGGCAACGGCGGCCGCGTCCTTGTCATGTTGACCGAGCGTCAGCACCAGCATCAGATTGCGGAAATGCCGGGCTTCGGCGCGTGGCGACTGCGTGACGGCGCGCAGCGTCGCGACGGCCGCTTCGTTGCGGCCCGACACAGCCTGGGCAAGCCCGAGATTGGACTGGGTGTCGAGATTGCCCGGATCGAGATTGCGCGCCTGCGTGAACGCCGTTTCCGCCCCCTGCCCGTCGCCGGTCAGGATAAGCGCGGTACCGAGGCGATTGTAAGCGGTCGAGGTCTTCACCAGCGGCGCGGCAACGGCCAGCGTGCGCGCGGCACTTTCGACCTGACTGGACTGAAGCTGCGCCGTGCCGAGCCCAAGAAGGGCCTGCCCGTCATTGGGCGAGGCATCGAGCGCGGTTCGGAAGGATTGCGCCGCCTGCTCGGGCTCGCCGGCGGCGATCTGCGCGTCTCCCAAGCGGGAATAGCCGCGGACCTTGTCACTGGAGGCCTTCGCCGCGCGCTCGTAGAGCGAGGCAGCCGTGCTGTGATCGCCGCGCTGTTCGATATCCTGCGCCAGCTTGATGAGGCGCGCTTCCTCGTCCTTCGGACCGCTCTCGGTCTTCTCGCTGGTGGTGGTACAGCCAGCCAGGACAAGTCCGAGCAGAACCAGGGCGTTCAAAGAGTGATGCCGCATTTCATCCCGTCCGTTAGGTCCGCCGTGGTTCTAGCCGCTCAAATCCGGGCTGACAACACGCGACAGGCGTCTTTCCGAAGGATTGGACCGCAAGCCGCCTGCGAGAGCTCATCACGCAGGAGCCTCGGATGAGCGCGACAAGCGAGGAAAAAAGCCTTCCGGCGTCAGACAAGAAGATCCGCGACGCCCGAGAGAAAGGGCAGGTTTCCAAGAGCCAGGATCTGGTCGCCGGCACGGTCATGTTCGCCTCGATCGGCTATCTCGCTTACGCTCTGGTGGGCGTGCAGGCGAAGATCGAGGAACTCGTGGGCCTCGTCGCCCGCCGGGTTCACGTCGATGCCTTCGCCGAACTGTGGCCAACCGTGCTCGCCCTTGCCGGCTCCATCCTGACGAACCTGGCCGTACCCCTGCTGGCGGTCACGATCGCCGCCATCGTTCTCACCAATCTCGTCGTCATGAGAGGGTTCGTCTTCTCAACGGAGCCGATCACGCCGAATTTCGAACATATCAATCCGGTCTCGGGTGCCAAGCGCATCTTCTCCATGCGCAGCGTCGTGGAATTCTTCAAGGCGCTCTTCAAGGTCGCGGTGCTGGCGACCGCCTTCGTGGTCATCTTCCGCATGGGACTGCAGGCGCTCATCCTGTCGCCCACCTGCGGTGCGCCCTGTCTCACCAACGTCTTCAAGGCATTGCTCCAGCCCTTGATCATCACCGCGGTCATCGCCTTCTTCGTCGTCGGAGTGATCGACGTGCTCGTACAGGATTGGCTGTTCAGGCGCGATATGAAGATGACAAAGAGCGAGCAGAAGCGGGAACGACGCGACGCCGAAGGCGATCCGGCGATCCTGCAACAGCGTCGCAAACAACGACGCGAAATGCAGGCATATGCCACCAAGACCGGACTGATGAACGCCTCGCTGCTCGTCGGCGCACCGGACGGCTGGACCGTCGGCATCCGTTATGTCCGCGGCGAGACGCCAGTACCGATGATCGCCTGCCGCGCCAGCCCCACCCAGTCGCGCACGATGATAACCGAGGCGCTGCTGACGGATATTCCGGTGATCCGCGATACCGGCCTCGCCGATGCGATCGCCCGCTCGGCGCGCACCGGAGAGCCAGTGCCGGAGAAAATGTTCCAGCGGGTAGCCGACCTGTTGGTCGCGGCCAAGCTGATATGACCGCAAGAATGCTGGACAGGATGAAGACGATGCCCCGACAGTTTGCCCTATGGCTCCTCCCCCTCACAGCGCTCCTCACCTTTGCAAGCGCTCCGGCCCAAGCCCAGTCCTCGAGGGCGCGTCCTGCCTTTGACGAGGGCTATATCGACTTTCTGTTTTCGCCGACGCACCCCGGCGTCACCCCTTCGGGGCCAGCCAATCGGGCCGCAGGCGCCGATCGCAGCACGCGGCAACGCGTCGCCTATCAGACGAATGAAACCGCCGGCACGATCCTGATCGATACCGCCGCGCGCCGTCTCTATCTCATCGAGCCGGGCGGCTTTGCGCAAAGCTACCAAGTCGGCGTCGGCAAGGAGGGCTATGGCTGGTACGGCAGCGAGCGCATCAGCGCCAAACGCCAATGGCCGGAATGGCGCCCTCCCGCCGACATGCTTGCGCGCCGGCCGGACCTGCCCCGCCACATGGCGGGAGGTCCCGACAATCCGCTTGGTGCGCGGGCTCTCTATCTCGGCGAAACCCTTTACCGCATCCATGGCTCCAACGAGCCCGAGACGGTTGGCACCGCGGCATCATCGGGCTGCTTTCGCATGACCAATACCGACGTGATCGATCTCTATGATCGCGTCGGCCTCGGCGCCAAGGTCCGCGTATTTTAGGGACAGCATAAAAAATTCATAAAACTGTAACCCGAGCGCCGGCCCGTTTGCCTATAGTTCCCGCCGTCCAAAGCAGTGTCGACGACTTTTCCTTCAAACAGATCGAGAGAGCGCCATGGCCTACAGGATCGACGTGAATGCCCGGTATCGTTTCGATGAAAGCAATGATACCGCAACGCCAATCCCGCCGGCCCAGGGTGAAGCATTCCGGCGAGACATTGATCTGATAACACGGGAACGGGAAGGCGGCGGTCAGAATGGCCGGAATGACCAACCCGAGCTTGGCGACCGCGTCTTTGTCGTCGAAGCAGGCGACACGCTCGAAAACATCGCGCGGGAAAACTTCGTCGATCCGGCCGAAGCGCTTGCGATCAATGCCGACGAAGCCAACCATAACGGCGATCTCCTTCATCCCGGCGATATCATCATCCTGCCGGCGCCTGAGCCGGAAATCGTCGCCGATACGCCGTCCGATCCCACGGGAGAGCCCGCGGGCGAAGATGACTTCATCGACTCGCTCTTCGATCGCGGCAACCAGATCGAATATAGCGAACCAGCCGATGGGATCGACGCCGCGGCGGAAACGGAGGCGATGAAACAGGACGTCGCCGAATATCTGGCCGCCCTGCCTTCCGAAGCCCGACAGGCCGCGGCGTTGCGCCTGTCGCAGGCCGATTGGGTCGATGCGGGCCCGGCCGGCATGGCCGTTTCCCAGGCGGTGGAAGACGCAGGACTGGAGAGCGATCCGGTCGAAGCCTTCGCATCCGAACTCTATGATCGCGGCAATGCTCTGGAATATGCCGACCCCTCCGCCGCCGTCGACCATAGTCGCGAAACCACGGCGCTCGCCAGCGATATCGAAACCTTCCTTCAGACGCTGCCGGAAAACGAACGCGCTGAAGCGCTTCAAAACCTTTATGACCGCGACTGGAGGGATGCCGGACCCGCCGAGCTTGCGATCGAGCAGGCTGCCACGGCCTCGGGCATCGAACTGAAGAAGACCGGGCACAACGGCCCGGCGGTGGAAGCTCAGATCCGTTCGATCGTCGATAATGCCAAGGCGTCGAGCAGCGATGAGCAAGCGCAGTTCCACGCCTTCGCCGAAAGCTACGGGAATGCCAGCCCCGAGGTGCAGCAGGCGCTGCTTGCCACAGGCTATGCCAGCGACTTCATCGGTTCGATGGCCGATTATGCGACCGAACCGCTCGGCGACTTCGATCCCGCCCAGGACCTGCAGGCCAAGCCCTATGAAAGCTTCCTGCGTCTTGACGGCATGACCGAGGGGGTAGCGCCCGAGCTGGCTGCGGAACTGGTCTCAGCGGCCATGCCTGAGATTGAGCGCGCCAACACCCTCTATCAGGAGCAAACCGGCTATCCCATGCTCGGGGTCGGCGGCGTGGAAGCCATGCTGAAGATAGCCGACCGGATAGAGGGCACGCCGCTCGGCGACAGCGTCATCGAACGCTGGGCCGAGATCGGCTTTTATGCGCAGAACGAACTGACGCGCTCCATCGGCGCGGGCGGCAGCCTTCAATATCCGCTGGAACTGTCCGAGAGAAACGGGTCGGACACGACCCTTCTGACCCAGGATATCCTCCCCGGCGTCCAGCAGACCCAGTACGGCGCCAACAGCGCGGTGGATGAATATTCCGCCCATATGGAGGAACTGCGCTGGCTGATCGACAACCACGGCGACACGATGACGCCGGAGCAGCTCAACCAGGCCATCGAGGACTACAAGGCCGAGAAGGGCGATGCGTGGGTCGAGACCGAGGAGCGGCTCGAAGCAGAGGTCGCCAAGCACGGAGAAACGCTGCTCGATCAGCTCACCCAGCTCGGAAACTTCCCGGACCAGCCGGCCGAGCAGAAGGCGCTGATTAACGAGCAGATCGAAAACATCCTCAACGACGATCGCTCCTATCTGGCGATCCAGACGGCGCTGCGCACGAATCCGGAGCTTCTCGATAGCCCGCAGATGCTGAACTTCCTCGGCAGCCAGGGACGCCTCACCGATCGCGGCCGCAAACTGGCCGAGGAGGTGTTCACCCAATACGTGCAGCGTGACATCCTGCCGAAATTCACCGATTTCAAACCCGGCGATGCCGCAAGCATGCAGGAAGTCCGCGACAGCCTGGCACAGTTCCGCGATAGCAAGTTCGCCAAGCTCCTCGGCGTGACCGAAGGGGACATGAACAAGGCGATCACCGCGATCGAAGCCTCGCTGCCGACCGCAACCGATACGCCGGAGATGATCCAGAGGAAAATGGAGACGCTGAACAGCGATCTCAACGCACTCGATGGCAATAGGCAAAGCGGAATCCGGACATTCTCGACCTCGACGGTTCCCGGCCAGTTGCTGCGGATGATCGGTGCGGCCGGAAGTGCCGCCAGCCTCTACAATTCCGCTCGTATGGCCGGCACGGAGCCCAACGTCGAAAACATCCTGAAGGCGACTTTTGACGCCGCAGGTCTCTGGCAGCGCTCCGTGGAGATCCGCAGCGGCCTCAACATGATCAATCCGGATTCCTTCGCGGTCCGGCATTTCGACGGCAGCCTGCGCGGCGGCACCAAACTCCTTGGAGCGATCGGCGCCGTCTTCGACGGCGTGAACTCAGTCCAGGCTTTCGCGCAAGGCGATCCGCTGATGGGAGGCATCCATGCCGCAACCGCGGCAGGCGGCGTGACTGCCGCCTTCGGGGCCGGAACGATCGCCGGACCGATCGGCCTCGGCGTGGTCATCCTCGGCGTCGGCGCTTCCATGATCGTTTCCGAGGTTCGCGAAAGCAATAAATACGATAACGAAACCTCGGCGCGTTTCCTCGATCATTCCGATCTCGACACCGATGTCGCCAAAGCACTGGTCGACCAGAGCGGCGACGGCCACAGCCCAGTCCCGCTTCTCGTCGAATATGCCAAGGACAAGGGCTTCGATCTCGACAATCCGGCCCACCAGTCAGCGTTCGCCGACTGGCTGAACAACATGTCCCCGGAACAGTTGGCGACGCTGCGCGATAACCTGCATCATACGATCGACGAGTTCGGCGGCGACGCCACCAAGCTGGAAGCGACCGCTGAGGATGACTACGAATACACGAGCGACATGCTCTATAATCAGGAAGTCGTGACGCCGTACAAGACTATTTTCGGCGAACGGTTCTATGTCGAGGACGGCGATGCCTCGCCGAGTTCCGTAACCCAGATCGATATCGCACTCACCACGCTCGGCATTCCGGAACTGGCGCTGCCCACGGCTTGAATGGGTTTGCCGGTGGCAAAATTCCAGTCCCTACGGCGCTCCTCTTTTGTAATCCGGAAGGTTCCGGGCCTTGACGCCGGCCACGACCTCACTCGCGATCTGCTTCAGGTCTTCGCGGGAGGCGCCGTCGCGTGCCTGGACTGAAAGGCCCTGCAGAATGGTGACGAGGTAGCGTGACAGGGATGCGGCGTGATTCCGATCCAGCCAGGGCTCGAGCTTCAGGGCGATGGTGTCACGCATCATACTTCGGCGCTCCGCCAATTCCCGGGCCAGGGCGGCATGGGCCTCGCCGCACTGGATCATGCCACTCGAAATCATGCAGCCACGTTCTTCGTCGGGATCGGTGACGGCATCGATTGCGCGATCGAGGAGGGTTTCGACCGCTTCGTAAAGATTGGCGGTCTCGCCAAGATTGCTCAGCGCCCTCGGCAGGCCGGAATATCGATCGAGCGCCTCGCGGTAGAGGCCTGCCTTACTGCCGAACGCCGCATAGAGGCTCGGCGGCGCGATCCCGATCGCAGCCGTCAGATCGTTCAGCGAGACGCCCTCATATCCATGCCGCCAGAACAGGCGCATGGCGATATCGATCGCCTGATCCCTGTCAAAGGTGCGCGGCCCGCCTCGACGTTTCTTCACGAGCTTATCCATAGCGGTCACTAAAGACAACTTGACACCATCAGGCAAGCATTTAGTTTGTAGCGATCACTAAATATAAGGATGAAGGACGTGAACAAACTGATCCTGACGGTGCCGTGGAACGAGCAACATACGGGGCCAGACGCCGGCGGTCCGAGGCGAGGCAGATTCGTCTCGATGATGCGCGCGCTATGGCTGGCCGCCCTGATGATGATGGTGGTGTCCTCGGCCGCGATGGCGGCGCAGAAGAACTATATCGTGAAGTCGTCGGACGGCGTCGACATCGCGGTTCAGGAAGGGGGCAATCCTGCCGGACCACCCATCGTCTTCATCCATGGATTGCTCGGGAGCCATCTCAACTGGGAGAGCCAGTTGAACAGCCCCGATCTTTCGCGTTATCGGCTGATCACCTTTGATCTTCGCGGCCACGGACTTTCTGGAAAGCCACAGGATGCCGAGGCCTATGGCGACGGACGCCGCTGGGCTGACGATCTGCGCGCCGTACTTGAGGCGACGAAGGCCAAACATCCGGTTCTTGTCGGCTGGTCACTGGGCGGAGCAGTCATTTCCAACTATATTGCAGCCTATGACGACGATGAGATCGGCGGCGTGATCTATGTGGGCGGCGTCGTCGAACTGAAAGCTGAGCTTATAACGCCGCATCCCGAAGTCTATGCGGGTCTTGCTTCGGACGACCTGAAGGTTCACCTCGATGCAATGCGCGACTTTCTGGCACTGTGCTTTGCGACGCAGCCTGATCAGGCGACGTTCGAGCGGCTGTTGTCCAATGCGGCGATGGCATCATGGATCATGACGCGGACGGTGCCTTCCATGACGGTCTTTGCGGCGGAAGGGCTGCCCAAGATCAAGGCTCCCGTGCTTATGGTTTATGGTGAAAAGGATGCGCTGGTCATGGCGCGCCCGAGCCTTGAGCGTGCGAGGGCACTCAACCCGGCAGTCCGCTCGCGAATCTATACCGATTCTGGACACGCACCATTCCTAGAGGAAACGCAGCGGTTCAACCGCGATCTGGCCGATTTTCGGGAATCGGTTCCGACGCGCTGAAGATGAGGGTGGGAGCGGACTGGCGGATCGGCAACTCGCCGCCTGCTTCTGTCCTTTGTCCGTGCACCTGAGCCTCAAAGGCGCTGGCTCGTCCTGCAAACCGGATTTCCGGCCGGACTTGGATCAAGCCCGGCCGGAAGGGACACATTACGACAAGCCGTCGCTCGTCTCGGGCCAGGCGTCGTCTGGCACATCCCAAAGGTCGCCGTGCGGCACGCCGTCGATCTCGTATTTCGTCAGATAGTCGCCGAGGAGACTGCCGAAATTGTCCGCCCTGGTCTGTTGCTTGCCTTCTGCGATCAGCCCCGGAAGGAACATGGCAATCGCGCCGACACCTGCGGCCAGCATTCCAAGCCCCCCGGCCAACGGAGCCATGATCGCTCTGAGAGCATTCGAACCAAGAAGGCCTGCACCGCCTTCGACGGCTGAAGCCAAACCGGCCAGCGCCCCGAGAGACCCTGCGGTAATATTGATGCCGCCGGTCACGTCATCGCCCTTGCGGATGGCCTGAACGCCGTCGAAGATGCTGTAGGCTCCCGCCACGACGCCGGCCAAACCGCCGACACCCTTGGCGATATTTTCGACCTTGGCCCAGTTTTTCATCTTGTCATCGATAAAGGCGGACTTTTGCTCATCGGTCATCTTGCCGATCTTCTTGCCCAGATCGCTGCTGGGATGCTTCTCCGCCACGTTATTCAGATAGTCTTTGTAGGCTTTGACGCCGCCTTCGGTGAGCAGCGTTACCGTCATGACCGAACCGGTGGCGATATCGACCTTATTCTTCTCGGTCAGGTTTCCGCCGCTCTGCGCACCCTTGGCGATGGTGACGCCGGCCATGAAGATACCGCTGATGCCATGCAGAACGCCCTTGTCGGCCAGATGTTTGACGTCAGGGTTCAGCCATTCCGACTTGAGTTCGGCCAGCGACTTGGTGCCCTGCCGCAGAACGTCCCAGCTGCCCCTGATGCCGGCCATGATCTGGTCGGCTGTGGCGGTGCTGCCGTTCGGATTGGTCACGAGCTCCGGATTGGACTTGATGATCTCATCGACCATCGACCGGACCTTTTCCTCGTCCAGCTCATCGCCGCCATTGATGCCGAAGGCCGACTTCAGATCGTCGAAGGATCCGTCCTTCATGAGGTTGTCTTGGGCGATCCTGTTGAAGTTGTTGTTCAGTTCCTTGTCGAACTTGCCGGTAAAATCCGGATCCAAAGCCGCGTTGTAGAGGGCGACCTCGGCGCTGTAGGCGCTCACCGCCTCCTCGAAGGTGTTGTCCTTCATAAGTTCCTCGAGCCGTGTTCCGGAAACGAGAGACTTTTCGTAGAAATCCTTGAATTCCTGAGCGTGCTCGGAAGACCCGATCACGTCCCGAATTGCCGCGGGATCCTTGATGCCGAGCACCTCCTGGTAGAGGCTCGCGGACGTGAAGAATTCGGCGAGAGCGGCCTGCTGGTCCGTCTTGCCGTCCTTCGTATTCGTTTCCCAGAGCTTGTTGAGCGACTCACCAGACTTGATCTCGTCATCATAGGTCTTCTGCAGAGCGTCCTTCAGGCCCGGATTGTCTTCGAGCAGTTCGGACATCTGCTTGGCGCTATTCTCGTTGAGATATTTGACCACCTCCGGATCGCTCTCGAGAATGCTGATATGATTGTTGAGATCATTGAGGATTTCGTTCGGATCGGGATGCGTGCGTGCACGGTTGGAAATGGCGACCTTGCCGTAATCATCGCCCCACATGCCCGCCTCGGCGCCCTTGATGACCAATTGCTGGGCCGCCAGCAATTCCTGTAGCGCACCCGCCTTCTCTTCAGCGGAATACTTGTCCGGGTTTTCGAAGATATCCTTGTTCAGCTTACTGAGGTCAACATCGCCAACCGCATTCCCATTGGTCACCCCTGACAGGAACGTGATGGCGGACCCGGCATCCTTGGGCGCCTGCGACTTGATCCAGTTCGAGATGTCGTCCTTGCTGACATTGCCGTCTGGCTTGAATTTCAGCGGATCGGCGGCCGTCTCGAGCTTGTCGAACGCGCCTGGTTTCGACCAGAAATTCAGCGCCTCCTTGAAGTCGTCGCTGATCTGCGGGTTCTCATCCATGTATTTCTTCAGGTCGTCAGCCGTCACCTTGCCGTCGGCGCCGACCTTGCCTTTGATCGCGTCGTAGTTCTCACCGATGATGGCGGCGTATTTGGCCAAGGTCTTCGAGGTTTCGTCGGCATCCTTGTTGGTGCTGAGGAAGTCCTTGTAGCTGCCGATGTCTTCCGTCTTCTGCACATCGGGGAGCGATTCGAAGCCGTACTTGCCGAAGTCCTGCAGGCGGCCCGCCTCGGTGCCGTGCCGTGCCTCGGCGCTGCTGGTGAAACCGTCGATGCTGGTATTGGAGACATTGTCTCCGGACTGCACCTTGCCCTCCGAGTCGTACATGGTAATGCGATCGAGAACCTGGATGGCGCGATAGGCGGCATCGGCGTCCTTCTCGAAATCGCCGACGCGCTCCTTGAGCATATCCTTGACGCCGCTCTGGTTGCCGAGGTTCTTCAGCAACGGATTGTCGTCTATGATGTCCTGTGCCGAGCGCTTGTCGTCCTCCGGCAGTTCCCACTTGATGCCGGCCTTTTCCGCGGCCTCGCGAGCCTCCTTGTCGTTGCCGACCGTGTCCGGGTTCTCCATCTTGCCCTTGAGATGCGAAAAGCCGTACTTGCCGAAGTCCTGCAGGCGGCCGGCTTCGGTGTTGGGCTTCGCCTCGCCGCTATTGGTGAACCCGTCGACGCTGCCATTGCCGACATCGCCGCCGACGATCTCCTTGCCGTCACCGTCAAACCTCTCGATGTGCTCCAGAACCTGTACCGCCCGGTAGGCGGCATCGGCATCGTTCTCGAAATCGCCGACCCGCTCCCTCAGCATGTCCTTGACATCGCTCTGGTTGCCGAGATTCTTGAGCAGATTGCTGCCGTTGATGATGTCCTCAGCGGAGCGGTCGTCACCCTCCGGACGCTCCCACTGAATGCCGAGTTCCTCGGCCTGCTTGCGCGCCTCCGGGTCCTCGACCGCGGAGGTGATGTCGTTGAGCTCGCCCTTGAGATTGGAAAAGCCGTATTTGCCGAAATCCTGCAGGCGGCCGGCCTCGGTATCATGCCGGGCTTCGTCGCTGCTGGTGAAACCGTCGATGCGGTCATTGCCGATGTCGTTGCTTGCAAGGCGCTCGCCGTCACCGTCGAATGTTTCGATGTGCTCGAGAACCTGCGCGGCGCGATAGGCGGCATCGGCGTCGGTTTCGATATCGCCCCCGACCCTGAGCTCCAGCGATTCCTTCACCCCCGCCTGATTGCCGAGGTTCTTCAGCAGGGGATTGTCGTTGATGATCTCCTCGGCCGATCGATTGTCGCCTGCCGGCCGCTCCCAGCGTATGCCCGCGTCCTGTGCCTGCTTTTTGGCATCCTCCCATGCGCCCACATTATTCGGATCGACGGAATCCGGATCGACTGGGCTCGAAGGCTTGCTCATGACTTTGGACATAGGGGCACCTCTCCTGTCGTGTGACATTCGGTCAGTTTCGATTAAGGATTGCGCTCAGGTTAAACGCCCGTGTGTGTAGTGCATGTGACACGGCGTCATCTTATTGGAAGCGAAGACAGTGAAACGCCGTCCCCATGCTCGGAGCACGAATCCTGCGAGACTAGACAGGCTGACCGCTGGCGGCTAACAGGGATGCTCGGGATCGAGACCCCGGTCCGACCCGCAGACCTGTGCCGAGCTTGCCATCGCCCGCAGATATGGTGGGTGAAGCGCTCAGGGCGCGGAGCGGGTGGACAAAGGCCCACAGCAAACGGATCGTCCATGGCGAAACCCCAGCCTCGCGCAGCCCAAAAGGCAGGCGAAAATGCCCGCGACATAATCTTGGCCGCAGCGCGCGCCGAATTTGCCGAACAGGGCTTCAATGGAGCCCGCGTCGACCGCATCGCGGCACGCTCGGGGCTGAACAAGCAGCTCGTCTATTACTATTTCGGCAGCAAGGACGACCTGTATCGTATCGCACTCGAGGCCGCCTACTCCGAGATCCGCCGGCGTGAGCATGATCTCGATCTGCGATCCCTACCCCCGCAGGATGCCGTTGTCCGCCTGATCGACTTTTCCCTCAACTATCTGGCACAGCACCGCGAGTTCATTCGCATGCTGGCTGACGAGAACGCACTCGGCGGACGCCATGTCAGGGATTCCGAGGCTTTCCGCCGCACCAACTCGCCCTTGATCGAAATGATCGGCGCGACACTGCGTGAGGGTGAGGCGCAGGGCGTCTTCCGCAAGGGCGTCGATCCGCTGGATCTCTATGTCTCGATTGCCGGCATGACCTTTTTCTATTTCGCCAATGGATTGACCATGTCGGCGATCTTCGGACGCGACCTCTCAACCCCCGAGGCGCTTGCCGCCTATCGCAATCATATCGTCACGCTCACCCTCGCAGGGCTGCGCCCCTGAGAAATTCAACCAAATAGTTGAATACCTTCCTGCCTCGGCCTAACCTTGCGCGCAAACTGCCGAAGCGAGGTTGTCATGATCCCTGCCATCGTCACCGACGAATTGTCGGATTCGCCTGAAACAGCTTTCGAGCTGGGTCTCGAATGGGGGGTACGGCATTTCGAGCTGCGCGGCATGCATGACGCTCGCGTGCCGCGACTAAGTCCAACGCAGCGCCGGCGCCTCTTACGAGCGATCGATGCCTTCAACGTGCATATCAGCGCCATTTCCCCCGGCCTCTTCAAGATCCCCTTTCCCCTTGAAGGGCCCAAGACCTCGAACCTTGCCTGGATGGACCAGGAATTCCACGACGCTTGGTCAAACGCCGAAGCACTCTTGAACGAACATGTCGAAAGGCTCCTGCCTGAATCGCTGGACTTTGCCGTGGCAGTCGGCGCACAGCATCTGATCGCCTTCAGCTTTCATCGTGGCGGCCAGCCCTCGGGACCGGCCCCTGCACAGGTGGTCGAGGTCCTCGCGCGCGCCGCTGAAATGGCGCGTTCGGCCGGCATGTCGCTCATCATCGAAAACGAGGAAGGCCACTGGGCCAATACCGGCGCGCACTCGGCCGCGCTTATCGCCGCCACGGGCGCTCCCCTGGGGCTCAACTGGGACCCGGCCAATGCCCTGATCGACGGCGACCTACCCTGGCCCGAAGGCTATGGCGCCTGCCGCCATCTGGTGCGCAACGTCCATTTCAAGGATGCTCGCGTCCATCGCGATGGCACATGGGAGTTGCTGGCCCGAGGAGATGTTGACTGGGCGGGGCAGATCCGCGCGCTAAAGGTCGATGACTATCGCGGCTGCGTGGCAATGGAACCGCATCTCTGGCCCTCAGTTACTTCGGTGAGATCCTCTTTGGCGCGCTTCAACGCATTGAAAAACATGTAATTTTTCGCAAAAATCAAAACGTGCGCCCCGAATTCAACCAAATAGTTGAATTTTGATTGCAGTACGGCTACTGTCATCGCAAGGGAAAAGGAGGGGTCGATCTTGCGCCACACAGTTGCAAACGATGCAGGCTTTGCGGAAGCCAGTCTGCCGGTCCGCTTCGGCACGGTGGCCGATCTCGAAGAGTTCATGACCCGTCCGACGCCGGCGCTCGTGCGGGATTTTGCTTCGATCGACGGCGACATCATCATCCTTGGCGTGGCGGGCAAAATGGGTCCGACGCTGGCGCGCATGGCCAAGCGCGCCGCGCCGGAAAAGAGGGTGATCGGCGTGGCGCGCTTCAGCGAGGCCGGGCTGCAGGAACAGCTCGAATCCTGGGGGATCGAGACCGTCAAGGCCGATCTTTTGAACGAGGCCGAAGTGAACGCGCTGCCCCAGGCGCGCAACGTGGTCTTCATGGCCGGGATGAAATTCGGAGCGTCCGGCAATCAGGCGCTGACCTGGGCAATGAACACCCATTGTCCGGCCCTGGTGGCAAATGCCTATCGCAATTCGCGCATCGTCGCCTTCTCCACCGGCAACGTCTATCCGCTGGTGGATGTGCTGCAGCAGGGCGCGCTGGAGACCACACCGGCAGAGCCACGTGGCGAATATGCCATGTCCTGCCTTGGTCGCGAGCGGATATTCGAACATTTCTCCCGCGTTCATGGCACGCCGGGGCGGCTTTTTAGGCTGAACTACGCGATCGATCTGCGCTATGGCGTGCTCTACGATCTCGCCAGCAGGATCAAGGCGGGAACGCAGATCGATCTGTCGCTCATGGGCCATGTCAATGTGATCTGGCAAGGCGACGCCAACGCGCAGGCCCTGCGCTGCCTTGCCCACTGCACCGATGTGACCACCCCCATCAATATCTCCGGGCCCGAGACGCTTTCGGTGCGTTGGCTGGCGCAGGAATTGGCCGCACGCCTTGAGGTCGAGCCGCGACTTGTCGGATCCGAGGCTACCACCGCCTGGCTCACCAATACCGCGCAGGCGAATGCATTGTTCGGCTATCCGATCGTACCCCTCGGTGCGATGCTCGACTGGACGGCCGACTGGGTGGCCCGCGGCGAAATCGCCTATAACAAGCCCACGAAATTCGAGGCCCGCAGCGGCGCGTTCTGAGCCGGCTGTCGTCATGAATGCGCCCACGTTCCTTCTGCCCCGACCGGAGTTCGGATCATGATCGGAAAAGCCCCTCCCGCCATTCAGCAAGCCGCAATCGATCTTCTGAGCGCAGGCACGGTAATTCCAGCACATCCGCTGGCGCTGACCGCAGAGCGGCAGCTTGACGAGCGCCGCCAGCGTGCACTGACGCGCTATTATATCGATGCAGGCGCCGGCGGTCTGGCGGTTGGCGTGCACACCACCCAATTCGCAATCCGCGAGGTCGGGCTCTACGACCGGGTGCTGTCGCTCGCGGCCGAAACCGCCGCTCAATGGACCGACCGCCAGCTTGCCATGGTCGCGGGCCTTGCCGGACCTACGGCACAGGCGGTGAATGAAGCAAAGTCCGCGGTTTCCATGGGCTATAATGCGGGGCTTCTCAGCCTTGCCGCACTCAAGGGCCAATCCGAGGACGCGCTCATCGCGCATTGCGAGGCGGTCGCCGAGCAAATCCCGCTGGTGGGCTTCTACCTGCAGCCAGCCGTGGGCGGCCTGCATCTGGATGCGGGTTTTTGGGCACGTTTCGCCGCCATCCCGAGTGTCGTCGCGATCAAGGTCGCACCGTTCAACCGCTACCGCACCATAGACGTGGTGCGCGGCATCGTGGCAGCCGGAGCGGAGGATCGCATCACTCTTTATACCGGTAACGACGACCATATCGTGCTCGATCTGGTCACGCCCTTCACCCTTATGCGCGACGGCCGGCCGGTGACGCTGCGCTTCAGGGGCGGCCTTCTTGGCCACTGGTCGGTCTGGACGAGGAATGCGGTGAAGATTTTCGAGCGCTGCCGGTCCGAGGCTGCGAACGGCGCCGTTTCCGCCGAGCTTCTGGGCCTGGATGCCCGGGTGACGGATTGCAACAGCGCCTTCTTTGACGTGGCGAACGACTTCCACGGCTGCATCGCCGGCTGTCACGAGATCCTGCGCCGCCAAGGCCTGCTCGAAGGCATCTGGTGTCTCGACCCCGCGGAAGGCCTCTCGCCCGGTCAGGCCGAAGAACTCACCCGCGTGAGCCGCCTGCACGCCGATCTGGCCGACGACGATTTCGTGCGTGCAAATCTCTCCCGCTGGCTGGACTGATCCGATGGCGAACCTGCGCGACAAGCTCCTTAACCTGATGCCCGCCATCTTCCTTTTCGTGGCGATCCTCGCGCTGTGGCAGGCGGCCGTCAGTTGGGGTGGGCTCAAGCCCTATCTGCTTCCTAGCCCTAAATCGGTCACGCAGGCCATGTTCGATCCTTCGATCAATTGGTGGGTACATATCTGGGCGACCGGTCTTGCCATCCTGGGCGCGTTCGTGCTGGCGGCCGGAAGCGGCATTGTGCTGGGCACGATGATCGCCTGGTCGCCGGTGATCTCTCGCGCACTGATGCCGTTTCTCGTCTTCCTCAACACGTTGCCCAAGGTCGCCATCGCGCCGCTGTTCCTGATCTGGGTCGGCTACGGCATCTTTCCCAACATCCTAATGGGAGCGCTGATCGGCTTCTTCCCGGTCGTCATCAACACCGCGGTCGGCCTTTCCCAAATCGATCACGACATGGTGGATCTGGGCCGCGTTTTCAGTGCACCGAAGTGGAAGGTCTTCGCCAAGATCCGTATTCCGAATGCCTACCCCTATATCCTCTCGGCGCTCAAGGTCACCGCGACCTCGGCTGTCGTCGGCGCCATCGTGGGTGAGTTCGTGGCCTCTCAGACTGGCCTCGGCTACGTCATCGTCACCAGCCAGAGCAGCATGAACACCGCGTTGGCCTTTGCCTCACTCATCTACATCTCCATCATCGGCCTTCTGCTGTTTGCAGCGGTTGGCCTGATGTCGCGCTACCTCGCGCCCTGGGCGGAGGGAACCGAAGCCTGATCACGTCACCATCCAATAACAGTCAACTGGGAGACAAAAGGGATGAAGACAGCATTGATGACTACGGCAGCCATGGTTGCGGCGCTTGCGGCAGCCCCGGCATCCGCGAACGAGAAATTCACCTTCGCGCTGAACTGGTTCCCCGTTGGCGACCACGCCGCCTATTGGGTCGCCAAGGAAAAGGGCTATTTCGCCGAAAAGGGCCTCGACGTCGTTCTCGAAAACTCCAAGGGTTCGGGCGACTCGATCGCCAAGGTCGACACCGGTCGGGCAGATGCCGGGTTGGCCGACGCGGCGGTCGTCATCGGTTCACGGGCGCGGGGCACGACGGTCAAGGTCGTGGGGATTATCTTCGACCGCACGCCGATGAACTTCTTCTCCAAGACGTCGGCGCCGATAA
This sequence comes from Rhizobium sp. LC145, assembly GCF_001005825.1. Classification (GTDB taxonomy): domain Bacteria; phylum Pseudomonadota; class Alphaproteobacteria; order Rhizobiales; family Rhizobiaceae; genus Neorhizobium. Next base: position 35,228 of record NZ_LBHV01000014.1, on the reverse strand, counting down.
CCGAGCCTTCGCAGCTTTCCGGCAAGACCGTCGGCGCCCCTCCCGGCGACAGCCAGCGCTTGATGTGGCCGGCGTTCGCCCGCGCCAACAAGCTCGATCCGAACATCATTACTTGGGTCAATATCGAGCCCTCGGCCAAATACGCCGCTCTCGCCGAAGGCCGCGCCGATGCCGTTTCAGACTACACCACCGGCCGGCCGCTCGCGGAAAAGGCCGTGGGCAAAGGCAATGCCGTTTCGCTGAACTGGGCTGATTACGGCTTTCAGCTTTACGCCATGTCGATCATGACCAGCGAAGCCACCATCAAAGAACGGCCGGAGGTCCTGCGCAATTTTCTCGCGGCCGCCTACAAGGGCTGGCAGGATGCAATGAAGGATCCCGACGGGGCGATGGAGATCTACAAGAAGGCCGTCCCCGAAATCGATGTCGCCGCCCTGCGCGAGAACATGGGCCTCGGGTTCGAGCTGATGAGAACGCAGACCTTCAAGGATCACGGCATCGGCGCCATCGACAAGGGCAAGATGTGCGCATCGGTCGATCTGGTGAACACCTATATGGAGCTTCCGACCAAGGTGGAATGCGCTGACGTCTACGACGCCACCTTCCTGAGCAAGATCGAGCTTCCGCTCGACGTGAAATGATCCTCTGACGACAGGCGGAACGCGTGGAAAACCTTTCCATCCATCTCGATCGGGTCTCGATGATCTATGGCACCGCCTCGGGTCCGGTCGAGGCGCTGCGCGACATCAATCTTTCGGTCCGGCAGGGAGAGTTCATCTCCCTCGTCGGGCCGTCGGGCTGCGGAAAATCCACCCTTCTGCGGGTTGTGGCGGGCTTGCGTGAACGCAGCGGAGGTACCGTCACCGTCGATGGGCAAAGGGTGATCCGCCCCATCTCCAATGTAGGGATGGTGTTTCAGGCGGCGGTTCTGTTGAAATGGCGCACGATCCTCGACAATGTGTTGCTTCCGGCGGAACTTGCCGGTCTCAACCCCCGCAAATACCGTGATCGTGCGATGGATCTTCTCGAGCTCACCGGTCTTGAGGATTTCGCGAACAAGCTCCCACGCGAGCTTTCAGGCGGCATGCAGCAGCGTGCGGCGATCTGCCGGGGCCTGCTGCTCGATCCCGAGCTTCTCCTGATGGACGAACCTTTCGGCGCGCTCGATGCGATGACCCGTGACGAGATGAACCTCGAGCTCCTGCGGATCTGGGGAGAATCCTCCGACACCCGCAAGACCGTCCTTTTCGTGACCCACTCGATCCCAGAAGCCGTGTTCCTTTCCGACCGCGTGGTGATCATGTCACCGCGTCCGGGGCGCATCGACACGATCCTTGATATCGATCTGCCACGCCCCCGTACGGTCGAAAGCCGCGCCACAACCGCATTCGGGACACTGTCGCTGAACATTTATGACATTCTAACCGGTCGCCAGGGTAGCCATACGAGGTTCGTGCCCGCATGACAGCGCCGCGGCTGAAGGTCGTCGACGTTGCCTGTTTCGAGCGTCCCTACCGGCTGCGGATTCCCTTTCGCTTCGGCGTCAAGACCACGACAGGCGGTCGTCAGGCCATTGTACGGATCCGCATCCGGCTGGATGACGGGCGCGAGGCGACCGGCTGGTCGGCCGAGGCTTTGAGCGCCAAGTGGTTCGACAAGAACCTTGCGCTTACCGACGATCAGAACCACCATCAGCTGCGCCGCTCCCTCGAGCTTGCGATAGAGGCCTATCGCGCATCAGGCCGGCAGACGGCATATGGACTGTTCGAAGAAAATTATGGGCCGCTGACCGCCGCCTGCGCGGAGCAAGCGCTCAATCCGCTGATCGCGAGCTTCGGCATGGCGATGATCGACCGCGCCGTACTCGATGCCCTGTGCCGAGCCGAGGCGGTCGGTTTCTGCCGCGCGATGTCGGCCAATCTTGCCGGCCTGCGGTCAGGCCCCCTGGTACCCGAACTTTCCGGGTTCGACCTCGATGCTTTTCTCGCCTCGCTGCGGCCTGCCTCGACCATCGCGATCCGCCACACGGTGGGCCTTGTCGACCCGCTGATTGCGGCCGATCAGGACAGCCGTGTGAACGACGGCCTGCCCGAAACGCTCTCGGAGGTCATCGCCACCTATGGCTGCCGTTATTACAAGATCAAGATTGGCGGCGATCCGGAAGCTGATCTCGACCGCCTGTGCCGGATCGCAGCACTTCTGGATGCGAGCGACAGCGACTATCGCGTCACCCTCGATGGCAACGAGCAATTCGCCGACGGTGACGGTATCGCAGCCTTTTTGACCCGTCTCCGTGCGAACCCCATTCTCAGCCGCTTTGCCCAGACAATCCTGTGCCTTGAGCAGCCGATTCGCCGTGACCGCGCCCTGGAGGAGCCGGTTAGCAACCTTGCTGCCCACGTGCCGGTCATCATCGACGAATCCGACGGTGCACTCGACGCTTTCCCGCGCGCCCGGTCGCTCGGCTACACAGGCGTTTCATCGAAGGTCTGCAAGGGTCTTTACAAATCCATCCTGAACGCGGCGCGTGTTGAGGTGTGGAACAGCCAGGAGCTTCGACGCTATTTTCTTTCGGCCGAAGACCTGACCTGCGAGCCAGGCATTGCCCTGCAGCAGGACCTCACCCTGGTCAGCTGGCTGGGGCTTTCGCATGTCGAGAAAAACGCGCATCACTTCATCGACGGGTTCGGCGACCGTCCAAAGACCGAGACCGAGGCGTTCCTTGCCGCCCATCCCGACCTCTACTACCGGCAGGATGGACGCGTGCGCCTGCGTCTGACCCGGGGCGAAGTCCATATCGGCTCGCTTTCCGCTCCGGGCTTTGGAACAGCGCTGTCTCCCGATGTGACGGCACTCGAACCCATGCCCCGCGCCATCTGGCGTGAACCTTCGTCGCCACTACGTCGGCGAAAGCAGCGGTAGGACAATGGCAAACGCGATGACAACGCCGGCCATGATGAAGTCCGGTATGGTGCGATAATCCCCGTGAGCTGCGGCCGAGTCGATGGAGACACCCTGTCCTGCCGGACCTTCTTATTCTTCCTGGCCCATCTTCAACAAGGCCCACCCTTTGCGCGGCTCCCAGCGCCAATTGCCTTCGGCGAACTCAGTCAATGGAAGGAGGAACTGAGCAAGGTCAGCGATAACCACGGCCAATTCGAGAGGAGCGGCCGCCATACGTTCGCGACCGAGAAACGCCCGCCACTGCCGATCCCAAACTTCGGCATAGGCTTTGCTGAGACCTGTTGGCCTCTCTTTCGGAAGATTCGTCCGTCGCCTCGTGAAAGTCTGCTGCACCGCATCTGTGAGCGCCGACCGCTCAAGCTCGAAAGTTTCCGCGATCAGCCAGAGATCGTAGAAATCCTTCAAGCGACTATTCGCCATGCCGAGCGTCACCATAGCTTCGAATTTCTCCGCAACCACGGTCGCAACCGGATAAGCCCGCAGGTGCGGCGCAGGCGCGTCGAGTAACGATGGGTATTCTATGTCGACTGACCCAGGCGTGGTCGCATCACCGAAGCCTATGTCCACCTGAATGGGAATGCGGGCCCCTGCAATGGTGGCAGTCGTGCGCACGCGGACACCGCCATATTCGATTTCCTCGCGGATCGGCGCGGCTTCGAGGGCGTCCACGTCGAAAACGACGCCGCCATCGGCGACCGGCTGCGTGCAAATGGCATGGAAAGCCTCGGCCATGGCCTTTGGGTTGTTCTCGCCATAGCCCAGCAGATCGAGGTCCCGCGTCGGCCGAAACGGGTCGGCGACCCAGCTGACGCACCTACGACCTTCGATATGGCCAACAAATACGGAAAAGTCTCCCCGAAAATTCGCTCAGCTTCCTTGCTTCTCCGGCCCTATGAAAAATTGCTAAAGCTAAATGGAAATCACCGTGATCGACGCTTTCGACGCCAAGCAGGACGATGCTCTTGGACACAGCGCGTTCGCCGAAAATGCAGACATTCTAAAGGCGCTGGGTAACACCTTCCTGGCCAAACCCGAACCCGGTCGTGGAGGATTGCTATCGGTCGGCGTCTTGAACAATCTCGCCGTTGCGAAGGTCGAGCAATGATAAAAAGCGAGCGCAGTGGAAGGATAGGCAGTTGTCCAAAAAAGCAGTCAGAAAAAAATCGGTGGTCGTCGATCGGAGAGATTAGCGCCTATGTCCAGCCGCATCGGCGTTCTATCGAGTGGGATCGCTGCCGGAACTGGGGCATATCTCGCTTTAGCTGGTCGATCTCGTAGCCGTGTGCTCGGGCTTCCTCGACAAGGGATCCAGGGTGGGCTGCTCGGCAATCAACAGGACTTGGATGGTGATCGATCTGTGATCGTACTAATAGTTTTTTCAAGAACCCGTGAGATATTTTGAGAATAGGGCAATGCCGCGCAGATATCCTGGAATGTCGATGAAGGCGTGCTTTGATACTGCTGGAGAGAGAAACCGGAAGAGCGATGATCAAAAAAGAGCATCCCACGCTTTTACTCAAAACGGATACGCGCGCGATCTCTCTAAAGAAAGCTCTTGAATTCTGGGAAGAATCAGCTGGTTCACTCTACGATTTCAACATTTTCCAGGCAAATGAATTTCACACCACACATTGTACATTTCGCTTCGGAGAAGTGTTGCTCACACACTGTGTCAGCGTGGCCCAAAAACTTAGTCGTTCCAACTATCGCATTGGCGCGGACGGTTACGATCACTTCGAAATACAGTTTTTTATCGATGGTCATTGGAGACGCCATGACGGCCGAGAAGAAGCTTACGCCGGCCCGGGAGACATGATCGTTCATGACGCGGCACAGGCCCATGCGGGATCAGCCAGCGATTTCTGCAATCTTACTCTCTTCGTCCCCCGCCCGCTCCTCGCGCGATTGTTGATCAACCCCGATGAGCACAATATGCGGGTCCTCCCGGCTCACGAGCCGATGGTGAGCTTGCTCCGCAACCACGTCGAGGGCCTTTTCCGGATATTGCCGCAATTGGACGAGAAACAGGCCGCGACGCTGGTAGCGCCAACGCTCGAACTTGTCGCCGCCACACTCAATGGTGTCCCGAGAGAAGATTCGATGCAAGGGATAGCCGGGGCGCAACTTGCAAGTATCCGCCGTTATATCGATGCTCATGCACTGGAACCGGATTTGTCTCCCTTTCGAATTGCAGCAGCCTTCACAATGTCATTGCGCAAGCTCGGCTATCTCTTTTCGAACGATGGCGGAGTTGCTTCCTATATCCAGGGGCGGCGCTTAGATATGGCGCGCCGGGCACTTCGCGATCCCGCACAAGCCCACAAATCCATTGGAGAAATCGGTCTCGAGCACGGTTTTACCTATCCTCACAATTTTACGCGCGCATTTCAGCGCCTTTACGGCATCACACCGCGCGAGACGCGGGCCGTAGCGCAAAGACATCGGATAGTCGGGACGAGCGAATCGCAAAACTGGTTCGACCGAGCTTCCCAATGGGGTCGTTGATGGCTGCTATCTGCGCTCGCAAGCCTCAACCTGAGTTTGCGTAGCTGGATTATTCTGAACGGTTCAATTTGCGCGCTGGGATAGATTTATCCGGTCGCTCTTATTCACACTTACCATCAGCTCCGAAGTGTTGATTGTCTGGGCGCATTGGCGCGCGCTGGAGGCTTTCACGCGCGCCATCACCACAGGACGTCTCTGCTCGGGACGTTAGATCGCTCGATGGCTGCCTGCGAGGCTGGCGGGTCATCAATTCAACGGCAACTTTCGCACGGAATCGGAGCCGACCACATGAGAACATGCCTTCTATCTGCACTTGTTTTGCTCACCGCATCTACGGCGATTGCGGCCGATCTCACTCCCGAAAATCCAGCACCGTCCGGTTCTGTCGATGCACCGACCTTTATGTGGTCGGGAGCATATCTCGGTATTCAGGGCGGCGGCGGTTGGGCAAATGGCGAATTCTCCGGTTTCGGCATCGCCGGATCCGAGGACGCCAATGGTGGGCTCTTTGGTGGTTTCGCCGGCTACAACTACCAATTCGACAACAGACTCGTCGTCGGCATTGAAGGCGATCTCGAATACAACTGGAATGAACAGCAAATCTTTGGCGCAGATTTTGGCACCGATTGGGCAGGCTCGGTACGCGGACGCGTTGGCTATGCGTTCGATCGCGCGCTCATCTACGCCACAGCCGGTTGGGCAGCGACGCGTGGTTATGTCGACGTGCCGGGATTGGGCAAAGAGGAAGCAACATTCAACGGCTACACGGTCGGCGCCGGTCTGGATTACGCCTTCAACAGCAACATATTCGGCCGCGTCGAATACAGGTACAGCGACTACGGGGATAAGGATCTTCAGGGCATCAACGTCGATGTTGACCAGCAGGCCGTCAAAATTGGTCTGGGCGTAAAGTTCTAGTGGCCACTGACGGAGAGAACGAAGTCAACCGAGGTGGAAAATCGCTCCCTCGGTGGCTTCCTCGTACCGTCAGGCTTTCCCGACTGAGATTTGTGTTCGTATGATCCCGACTGAGACCATTTTCTTTAGAAATTTGCGCCTCCATGCAACGCATAGGGATTCCTCACCGACGTGGAAGAACCTGAGACGCGGCTGGTCAGCATTTCTGCTGGTGGCGCTCGTGTTATTGTGCGGTTCGCCGGCGCAAGCTGCCCCTCCTGCTATCACGCAGCATCCCCAGGACCTGACGGTGGCAGCCGGGCAATTCGTCACGTTTTCCGTCACGACCAGTGCCAGCGATGCGACTTATGAATGGCAGGTCAGCACGAACGGCTTTGATTTCTCGACAATTTCGGGCGCCACCGAGAGTACATACACTTTTAAACCAGTTCGCGTGAGCGAATCCGGCACGCGATATCGCGCTGTGGTCAGCAAGGACGGTGAGAGCGTCTACTCAAGTCCGGCAACGTTGACCGTCACCAAGGCGGCTTCGACCGTCCTGGTGGACGAACTGCCGCAAGGCAGAGTCTACGGCCAGACGGTTGAAATCAAGGCGATCGTCATAGGAACGAGCGCGAAGCCGAATGGTGAAATTACCTTCATGGATGGAAACACAAGGATTGGCGACCCAGTCTCATTCGACACTACCAATGGGGCCAGCCTCACGATAACAACCAATGAGCTTGGCGCTGGCCAGCATATCATCACGGCTGTTTATTCAGGCGACGAAAGCCATGAACCTGGCGTCAGCAGTGGCGTCGTCATAGATATAGCCAAGGCGGATCAAAGCATCTATTTCGACACAATTCCGCCGAGCCAGGCAGGTGTCGGTCAGACCTATGCAGTGACCGCTCGCGCCCTGCGCGTAAGCCAGAGCGTGGTTGTCGAGGTCAAGACGGAAAGCGGTGACATATGCACTGTTTCCGACGGTGTCGTGACTTTTCTGAATGCTGGCAATTGCGTGCTGAGCGCCCAGAGTATAGGCGACGCCAACTTCAACGACTCGCAAAAGGCCACACAGACGATCCCGGTGATTGCGGCACCCGCCCGGGACCACACGGTTACCTGGTCATCCAACGGCCCGGGCCGGGTTACCAACGTGACCCTCAGTGACGATCCCCAGACGACGATCAGCAGCCCTGCGGAAGTTTCCGAAGAACGCATTATAGCGTTCTCCACAGTCTCACCGGATGCGGGCGCGACATATCGTGAGCCCAGCGGATGCGGTATTCACGCTGTCGGCACCGGGTGGCATACCAGCCCCATCACGGCGGACTGCTCGATCGTTTTCACTTTTGAGGAAATTTCCATCTCGCCGGCCACGTTGGTCAAGGCAACCGCTGGCGTCCCCTTTAGCCAGACGATTACAGCCACAGGCGGCTATCTGGATTTTTCCTACACCCTGACCGGTGGCAAGCTGCCAGCAGGTCTGGCACTGGCCGATACCGGCGAACTGTCGGGAACGCCGACGGAAACGGGGAGCTTCACCTTCACCGTGCAGGCGGCGAATACCCGAGCCCACGCGAAGGAAACAACCTATACGCTAGCGGTCGAGGCAGCCACTCCACCACCGACAGTGGTATCCGTTTCCGTGCCAGCCAATGGCTATTACGGAACCGGAGACAGGTTGGATTTTACCGTCAGCTGGGACGGAAATGTCGACGTTAACACGGGGGGAGGAGCGCCTTATATTCCTTTGGCGATTGGCGCCACAACACGTCATGCCAGTCTGTCAAGCAATGGAAGCAGCTCTTCTGTCTTTACTTACACTGTCCAGCAGGGGGATGTAGCGCTTCGCGGCATATCGCTTGGTACGGCGATCGTGGCAAACGGCGGTACCATCCGGGACATTCAGGGCACCAATGCGGATCTCACGCTCAACAACATTGGCTCGACCAGCTTAGTACTCATATACGCTGTAAACCCCGAGGTTGTTTCAACCAGGGTGATCGGTAGTCCCGACCCCGACGCCGACAGCGTGACGTTCGAAGTCACGTTTTCCGAGCCGGTCACGGGGTTTACCGGATCCGACCTGGTGCTAACGTCAAGCGGTACCGCCTCCGGGAGGCTGGGGGTATTGCAGACCTCGGACAACATAACCTATACCGTTCAGGTCGATGATATATCCGGGTCAGGCACCCTTCGTCTTGATATCCTGGCAAACGCGGTCGACAACGTCGGGGGCAACAGCAATGCGGCTTTTACCGACGGAACACCCTTGGCCGTGGGGCGCTCGATCGCTCTCACGCCGTCCGACGGCTCGACCTTGTCGAATGGCCTGGTCGGCACTGCCTATAACGATGGTTCGATTTCCGCGACCGGCGGTGGCGGCACCATCACCTTCAGTGCCACCGGCTTGCCACCCGGCCTGTCGATTGATGCAGCGACCGGCGCGATCACGGGTACGCCGACGGCCGGTGGCACCTTCACCGTTGCCGTTACCGCAACCGGAGCAACCTCCGGCACGGCCACCGCGAGTTTTACCATCGTCATCGCGGCCGCCCCGCTGCCCGTCTCCCTGGCACCGGCCAACGGCTCTGCCTTGACCGCGGGCGTGGTCGGTGCCGCCTATAACGATGGTTCAATTACCGCGACGGGCGGCGTCGGAACCATTACGTTCAGCGCCACCGGCTTGCCGCCCGGCCTGTCGATTGATCCTGCGACCGGCGCGATTAAGGGAACGCCGACGGCCGATGGCACATTCACCGTTGAGGTCACCGCAACCGGAGCAATCTCGGGCGCGGCCACCGCGAGTTATATTATCGTCGTCGCGGCGGCCTCGCTGCCCGTCTCCCTGTCGCCGGCTAACGGCTCTGCCTTGAGCGCGGGCGTGGTCGGGGCCGTCTACAACGATGGTTCTATTTCCGCATCTGGTGGTGCCGGAACCATTACGTTCAGCGCCACCGGCCTGCCATCCGGCCTCATCATCGACGGGGCTACCGGTAACATCACAGGAACCCCAGACGTAGATGGTACCTTCACCATCAACGTTACCGCGACCGCTGCAATCTCAGGCTCGGCTTCGGCAAGCTACACCATTGTTGTCGCTCCTGCTCCGCCAAGCCTGACGGGGATTTCTCCTGCAGCCGGCTCCACGTTGGGCGGAACCGCCCTCACGATCACCGGCAACCATCTGACCGGCACGACCAGCGTGACGCTCGGCAGCGCGGCGGCAACCGGCATCGCGGTTATCAGCAATACGCAGATCACCGCCATCGCACCGGCCAATGCCGCGGGTTCAACCGATGTTTCAGTGACGACGCCAGGCGGTACGACCACTTTGACCGCCGCTTTTACCTATATCGCACCCGCCCTCACCTTCTCGCCGGCGTCAGGCTCAATTCCAGGAGGGACAGCCGGCGTCGAATACACCCAAGCTGTTTCCGTATCAGGCGGCACTGCACCCTACAGCTTCTCGGCGACCGGGCTGCCGGAAGGAATGAGCGTCGAACCGCGCACAGGCACAATCCACGGCTTGCCGACTACACCGGGGAACTACACCGTCGTCGTCACGGTGCGCGACCAGAACGGGCTGACCGGCAAGGCGGCCTACAGTCTGACGCTTGGCGGCATTTATCGCCCCGATCCGTCGCAGGATACGGAGGTAATCGGCCTCATCAACGCTCAGGCACAGACGGCTCAGCGTTTTGCTACCACTCAGATCAGCAATTTCAACGATCGCCTGGAGCGGCTGCACAGCGACCAGAGCCGACATGCGCAATCGCTCAATATTCGCATGGGCGTCACGCAAGACGCCGACCGTACCGAACCTAAGAAAGCTGAGGAGGAAAGACCGGGCAACGATCCCGCCGGTCGCACCATGGGACGGTCGCATAAAGAACTAGGCGTGGAAACTGGAAATGCAACGCAGCCGATAAACGCCCCGTTTGGCGACACGGCCTTCTGGACTGGCGGGTTCGTCAATTTCGGGACCAGTGAACGTGGCAGCATCGATCTCGGGCACACCCTCGTCGGCGTCAGCGGCGGCGTCGATCATCGTTTTGCGCCGGACGTCGTCGCCGGCATCGGTTTCGGTTATGGCCGAGACAGGACAGACATCGGTTCAAGTGGGACAACAAGCACAGGACAGGCATTCAGCGCTGCGCTCTATGGCAGCTATCATCCCGCACCGTTCTATCTCGACGGTCTTCTGGGGGTGAGCCGTCTCGACTTCGACAGCACGCGCTATGTGACCACGACTGGCGACTTCGCCACCGGAAGCCGGGGCGGTACACAATTCTTCGGATCATTGTCCGCTGGCTATGAACACAGAAGCAATGGCCTGATGTTCTCACCCTACGGTCGGATTGAGGTCGCCCATACCCAGCTCGATGGCTTTACCGAGACGGGGGCAGGACCCTATAGCCTGTCTTTTGGCGATCAGACATTCGATATGCTGGCGGGGGTTATCGGCATGCGCGCCGAACACGCAATTCCGATGGAGTGGGGTGTGCTCAACACGCGCGGACGGCTGGAATACACCCACGACTTCTCTGGATCGAGCCAGGCCAGCATTGGATATTCTGATCTCGGAACCGCGCCCTACGCACTCGATCTTGATCGCTACATGCGCGATTACCTGACGGTCGGGGTTGGCATCGACGCCAAGCTCGACAATGACATAACGCTCAGTTTCGACTACCGCACAGCTTTCGGCTTCGATGGCAATGCGCAGAACCACACATTCGGCATTCGTATCGGCGGTAACTTCTAGGGCAACGACCTGACCATCGTGAACCAACAGCGAGCCTGCGATTTTTTCAGAAATGGAAGGGAGGCTGGCTGGCCGCGCTGTTCTACGGCGTTAGAGCCGGGAGCCACTGGGCCGGGGCCGGCGAAAGGCGGAAAACCGTGGGTACTTTGATGCGAAAAGCTCGCAAATACCTATCCCCCAGCTACGTCCTGTCTCAGCAATGCCTCGAGCCAATCCGCGAACACCAGCAATCGCCGTGAGAGATGCTGGCGATGAGGATAAAGCAGGGTCATCGGCATGGCCTCGGCCCTGTGGTCCGGCATCACTTCGACGAGCTCTCCCGCCTCGATATGGTGCCGCACATCATAAGCCGGAATCTGGATCAGCCCGAGGCCCGCGAGGCAGCAGGCGATGTAGGCCTCGGCGCTGTTGACGGTGACGCGGCCACGCAATGGCAGTGTGCGAAGCGCACCGTGTTCGATCCACTCCCAAGCCTCGACCCGCCCGCTGGAGGGCGACGCATAATTGACCGCCCAATGGTGCCCGAGATCGCTAACTGCGTGGGGTGTTCCGTGGAGTTCCAGATAGGCTGGGCTGGCGACATTGATGAGCGGCAGCCTGCCGATCGGGCGCGCTATCAAGCCTGAATCGCTCAAGGGGCCAACCCGTACGACACAATCAACGCTATCCTCCACCAGATTCACAGCGCGATCCGTGACGCCAAGGTCGATATCGATGCGAGGATAGAGATCGAGAAATTCAGGAAGCGCCGGCGCGAGGACGAGCCGTCCAATGCGGCCCGGGACATCGATCCGCAGCCTGCCCGACGGCTGCGCCGCCGTCTGCCGGAAGAGGTTTTCCGTATCCTCGACATCGGCGATGACCCGCAGGCAGCGCTCGTAGAAGGCAGTGCCGTCCTGGGTCGGCGACACCTTGCGCGTGGTGCGATGGAGCAGCCGCGCGCCGACGCGGCCCTCCAGCTCCTGCACGGCAGCCGACACCGATGAGCGCGGGACGCCGAGCGTATCGGCGGCGCGGGTGAAGCTCGAACATTCGACGACGCGGGTGAAGATACGGAACAGGTCGATACGATCCAATGGGAGGGCGGCCCTTCATTGTGCCGATATTTTGATAAGTGATGTTAGAGTGATCGTCTTTATCAGCCAATCCTAGACGATATGCTTTCATAACGAAAGCGGCCGTCGATGTGGTCGCCGTATTGGCAAAGGAGGCCACCCCCATGACCGACCACAGCATCAAGGGCAAAACCGTCATCATCGCCGGCGGAGCCAAGAATCTCGGCGGGCTGATCGCACGCGATCTCGCCGCCCATGGCGCCAAGGCGATCGCCATTCATTACAACAGCGCGTCCACCAAGGCCGATGCCGACGCGACCGTCGCCGCCGCCAAGGCCGCCGGGGCCCAGGCTGTCGCGTTCCAGGCCGACCTCACCACGGCAGGTGCGATGGAGAAGCTGTTTGCCGATACTGTCGCCGCCATCGGCAACCCCGACATCGCCATCAACACCGTTGGCAAGGTCTTGAAGAAGCCCATCGTCGAGATCTCGGAAGTCGAATACGACGAGATGACGGCGGTGAATTCCAAGACCGCTTTTTTCTTCCTCAAGGAAGCCGGCAAGCACCTCAACGACAACGGCAAGATCTGCACGCTCGTCACCTCGCTGCTCGGCGCCTTTACGCCCTTCTATGCGGCCTACGCCGGCACCAAGGCGGCGGTCGAGCATTTCACGCGGGCGGCCTCCAAAGAATTTGGCGATCGCGGAATATCGGTGACGGCGATCGGCCCTGGCCCGATGGACACGCCCTTCTTTTATCCGGCCGAGGGCGAAGACGCCGTCGCCTATCACAAGACGGCGGCTGCGCTGTCCAGCTTCTCCAAGACCGGGCTGACCGACATCGAGGACATCGTTCCCTATATCCGCTTCATGGTTTCGGAGGGCTGGTGGATGACCGGCCAGACCATTCTTGTCAACGGCGGTTACACGACCAAGTAGGATCTCGGACAGTTCGGCGCGGCCTGTTCACAGAGTGAGGCCGCCCTTTTGCCATCACGAGGGGAAGGACCGTTCATGCATATGTTGCTTGTCATCACCGGAGGCGTCCTCCTGCTCGGCGTGTTCGCCCTGTTCGGGAAGCTCTGGGGCGGCGATGTCGCCGGGATCACGACGGCAGCGAAGGTCTTCGTGCCTGTCTGGCTGGCCGTGGCGCTGGTCAACATGTGGATCGGCGTGGCGAAGGCCGGATACACCGTGGCGCAGGAACTGCCGATCCTCCTCGTCGTCTTCGCCGTGCCGGCTGTCATCGCCGGGCTGGTCGCTTGGCAACTAACGAGAGGTTGACCGATGTCCACCGAAGCCGCCACTCACGCCGCCGAAGCGTCACACCATGCGGCGTTCGATCCCATTCCCGTCGTCGTGCTTCTCGCGGCGGCGGTCGTCGCCATTCCCCTGTTCCGGCGCGCGGGACTCGGGTCGGTGCTCGGCTATCTCGCCGCGGGCCTTGCCATAGGACCGTTCGGACTAGGCTTTTTCGACGACGCGCAGGCGATCATCCATGTCGCCGAGCTCGGCGTGGTGCTGTTTCTGTTCATCATCGGGCTGGAGATGCAGCCTTCGCGGCTTTGGAGCATGCGCGGCGAGATCTTCGGGCTGGGCGCGCTGCAGGTCTGCCTCGCCATCTTCACGCTGATCTCGGTGGGCCTTGCGCTCGGTTATCCGGTCGGGGCGAGCTTCGTGGCGGGAGCCGGCTTCGTGCTGACCTCCACCGCCATCGTCATGCAGATGATGCAGGAACGCGGCGCGATCGCCCAGCCGAAGGGGCGGAAAATTATCGCCATCCTGTTATTCGAGGACCTGGCCATCGTGCCGCTTCTCGCGCTGGTGGCCTTCCTCGCGCCGGGCGGGGAGAACGTGACTCTGGGCGACCGGCTGACGGGGGTGGGCATCGGGCTTACGACCATCGCGGTGCTGGTGGTTGCCGGGCGTTACCTGCTCGACCCGATGTTCCGCCTGCTGGCGAGGTTCGGCGTCCGGGAGATCATGACGGCGGCGGCCCTGCTCGTCGTGCTCGGTGCTGCGGTGTTGATGCAGGCGGGCGGGCTTTCGATGGCGATGGGCGCCTTCCTCGCCGGCGTGCTTCTGTCGGAATCGTCCTTCCGCCACCAGCTCGAGGCGGACATCGAGCCCTTCCGCGGGCTGCTGCTCGGCCTGTTCTTCCTCGGCGTTGGCATGGCGCTCGACCTCGACATCATCGCGGCGAACTGGGTGGTGATCGCCATTTCCGTACCAGCGTACATGATCCTGAAGATGACGGTGATCTACGGTGTCGCCCGCCTCCTCAAATCCGACAATGCCGAGGCTGTGGAGCGTGCCGTCATGATGGCGCAGGGTGGCGAGTTCGCCTTCGTCCTCTATGCCGCCGCAACCCAGTTCGGCATCCTCACGCCCGAATGGAACGCGACCCTGACCGCGATCATCATCGTCTCGATGGTGCTGACACCGTTGATGATCATCCTGCACAACCGCCTGTTGCCCAAAACGGCGCAATCAATGGACGGCGTGGAAGTGGCTGGGAACCTGTCGGGCGGCGTGCTTCTCATCGGCTTCGGACGCTTCGGCCAGATCGTCAGCCAGCCGCTTTTGGCGCGCGGCCACTCGATCTCGATCATCGAGACAGACACGCAGGCGATCCGCGATGCCGAGGACTTCGGGTTCAAGGTCTATTATGGCGACGGCGCGCGGCTGGACATTCTTCATGCCGCCGGCGCGGAACACGCGAAGGCGATCGTCATCGCCGTCGATGATGCGAATGCCGCGAGCACCATCGCCGAACTCGCGAAACACCAGTTTCCCCTTGTTCCGGTGCTCGCCCGCTCGATGGATCGCGAGCATGCCATTGAGCTGGTTCACGCCGGCGTGGAGTTCCAGATCCGCGAGACCTTCGAATCCGCACTCAAGCTCGGCGAGCGCGCTTTGGTGGTGCTCGGCGACGAACCGGATACTGCATCCGAGCTGATGGCCGACATCCGCAAGCGTGACGCTGAGCGCCTCGAGATCGAGACGGTCGGCGGTATCTATGCCGGCCGCGACCTGATCCATGGCAATGCTCCAGGCAGGGGTAAGCCTGTAGAGCCGGAGGCTTCATCATGATCGCCATGCTTAGGGCGCGGTCCCGAGGAGATGAGGTGCTGATTTCGGACGTCGTCGGCTTCTTGGAAGGACGCCGGTGTGCGTGGTCAGTGGTTCGACAAGGATGAGGGATTCGATCGCCTCTTCCGTGACCGCTTCCTCGATCTTCATATGGCAGTCGCGGCGCGGCGTTATGAGGGCTGGATCGAACACGCGAAAGGCGCGCTCGCCCTGCTAGTCTTGACCGACCAGTTTCCGCGCAACGCGTTTCGCGGGACAGCCCACATGTATGCGACCGATCCCCTGGCGCGGTACTATGCCCGTCTGGCGCTCGATGCCGGACACATGGACCATGTTTCAACCGATCTGAGACTGTTCTTCTGTCTGCCGTTCACGCATTCGGAGAATATTACCGACCAGGACCTGTCGGTGAAACTCAATGCGCGATTGGGGCAGCCATGGCTCGATCACGCTGAAGGCCACCGTGACATCATCCGCCGTTTCGGACGCTTTCCGCACCGCAATTTCATGCTGGGCCGCGCCACAACTGCGCAGGAAGCAGAGTTTCTCGAAGCAGGCGGCTTTCAGGGATAAGGATCAAGAGAGGAAAATCCATGACGAAATCCAGACGCAGAACTTTGAACGGCATACTCGTCGCAGCTCCCGTGGGCTTACTGTTGGCCTTCGGCGCCGCCGTGAAATCAAAAGTCGAGCCCATGCCGACCGATAAGGCGCGCGCATATTCCGCCCTGTTCAATGGCACGTCTTCGACCATGGGCATGAGTAATCAGCTCGCTGATGGGGCTGTGCCATCATGCCTGTAGACCTGCTCGTCAGGGCCGGGATGATCGAGTCTTTGTAGGAATGGGCAATTTATTTAAAGGATCGCGCGTGTTCGTCTGAGCCGGAAAAGAATAGCCTCTCAGGTGAAATAGCTGAAATCCTGAGAGTTGTTCATGTCGTACGCGATCTTCGTCAATGGCCAGATTCACCACGTCGAAGATGACGGCCAGACGCCGCTTCTATGGGTGCTTCGCGACACGCTGAAGCTCACCGGTACCAAATACGGGTGCGGTGTGGCCCAATGTGGCGCATGCACCGTCCATGTGGATGGTCAGCCCATGCGCTCCTGCACGCTACCGCTGGAAATCGTCGCGTCGTCTCAGATCACTACGATCGAGGCGGTCGAAGGCGCCGAGGCCGAAGCGGTCCGAGCTGCCTGGCTGGCGCGCGACGTTCCGCAATGCGGTTTCTGCCAGTCGGGGCAGATCATGTGCGCAGTCGCCTTGTTGCGCACTGTCGGCTCGCCGACGGATGGGGATGTCGACACCGCCATGAGCGGCAATATCTGTCGTTGTGCCACCTACAACCGTATCCGTGCCGCAATCCATGATGCCGCCGGGACGCTTAGGGGGCAGACAACGTGATCGGATCGCGAGAATCTTCGCCCGAGCCGCGCCGTCGGCGCTTTCGCATCGGCTGTCTCCCGATAGTGCTCGTGGTCGTTGCGGCGATCGTCCTGGCGATCGTTTATGTACTCTATCCAAGGACGATGCCGCAGACGCAGCCCATTCCCGCAGCCCAGTTACTCGAACAGATCGAGCGTTTGCGGCCCGTATCTGATTTCGATGGCATTCCCGACCTGCAAGAGAGATCGATTGCGCTGTTCAGAGAAGCCGGACGCGTGCTGGAGAGCCCGCGCTGTATGAATTGCCATCCGCGCACCGATCGACCGACCCAGACCGATGCCATGCGACCGCACACGCCGTGGGTCTCTCGTGGCCCCGATGGGGCCGGTGAAGCGGCCATGCGGTGCTCGACATGCCATCGTGAGGAGAACTACGCTGCATCTGGCGTGCCAGGCAATCCCAAGTGGAAGCTCGCGCCGATTGAAATGGCGTGGCAGGGCAAGACGCTCGGCGAGATCTGCCGGCAGATTCTGGATCCCGCGCGTTCTCATATGAATCGCGAGGAACTGTTCCGGCATATGGTCGAGGACGAACTTGTCGCCTGGGCATGGACCCCCGGTGGCCAGCGCACACCCGCACCCGGCACCCAGGCGGAATTCGGGGCAATCATCAAGGCTTGGCTCGACACGGGCGGAGAGTGTCCGAGATGAGTTGGTCGTTTTTGAAGAGGAAAAGCTCATGACTGAATCAAAGGTCGAGAAACGACGCTTCGCTATGACGCGGCGCCGATTGATCCTGGGTGGATCGCTCGTGGGCGGTGCCTTGGTTGTCGGCTATACCGCCACCCATCCCATGCAGGTCGCAGGCGCCATTCTGCAAGGCGGCGGCAGCGATCCGGAACCGAGCGTCTTTGGACCGTTCGTCCGCATCGGTGCCGATGACTGGGTGACGGTGGTCAACAAACACCAGGAAATGGGCCAGGGCATCCATACTGCGTTGGCAGCAATGGTCGCGGAAGAGCTCGACGCGGATTGGGATCGCGTACGCGTGGTCGATGCACGCGGCAACTTCCGCGCCTATGGACCGCAGCTGACTGCCGGATCCAATTCGGTTGCCAGCAACTGGGATACACTGCGCAATGCCGGTGCTGCAGCAAGAACAATGTTCGTCGCGGCAGCCGCCGCGCGCTGGGGCGTTTCGCCACAGTCGATTGCGATCAGGGACAGCATCGTATCCCATACCGGCTCGGGCCGGTCTGCGACCTTCGCCGAGTTGCTGACTGATGCTTCGCGCCAAACGCCACCACAGGCGCCGGAACTGAAACAGCCCGAAGACTACCGGCTGATCGGTACCGATCGGGTACGACGCAAGGATACCGTGCCCAAGATCACTGGAGGGCAGGTCTATACGCAGGACGTCGATTTGCCCGACATGCTCGTCGCCATGGTGGCGCATAGTCCACGCTTCGGCGGCAAGCTTGCCCGGTTCGATGCATCCGATGCACTCAAGATTCCAGCTGTCGTCGATGCCTTTGCTATCGAAACTGGTGTTGCGGTCGTCGCGGAAAACACCTTTGCGGCAAGACGGGGCCGCGACGCGCTGAGGGTCGAATGGGATGACAGCAAGGCCGAGACGCGCTCGACGCCGGAGCTTTTCCGCTATTATCACGAGGTTGCCGCCGGCCGAACCGATATTGAACCGAATGTCCTTGAGACCAAGGGCCACCCGGACGCGCAATTCGGGTCCGATGTCCTCGAGTTTACATTCGACTTCCCCTATCTCGCCCACGCGCCGCTGGAACCGATGAACTGTGTCGCTCAGATCGATGGCTGGGACATCAAGATCATGTCGGGCACTCAGTTGGTCACGCTCGATCAGGTGCATGCCGCACGCATTGGCCTGACGATCCCGGGCAAGGTCGATATAGAGGTACTTCCGGCCGGCGGCTCCTTCGGGCGTCGGGGCACTGCAACCTCGGACTTCGTCGTAGAATGTCTGCGGATTGCGCGACACACCAACGGCCGTCCCGTCAAGCTGATCTGGACCCGCGAGGACGATATGGCCGGCGGCTTTTACCGGCCGATGGTGCATCATCGGGCTTGGATCGAACTTGGTCCCGACGGCTTCCCGGCACGTTGGCGCCATCATGTCGTGTCGCAGGAAATGGTACCGATCGGCGGCAACTTCCAGAACTTCGAAGGCATCACGGGCTCGCCCTATTTCGTCACCGCTTCGGTCGTCGACGGCAAGATCTTTTCGCCCAGCCATCCCGTTCAATGCGGCTTCTGGCGCTCTGTCGGCCTGTCGCATACCGGCATGGTGATGGAGCATATCATCGACCAACTTGCGCGACAGGCTCGCCGCGACCCGGCGGACTACCGTTGGGCGCTCTATCAGCGGGCAGGTGCTGCCCGGCATCTGGCGGTGCTGAACGAGCTCTGCCTCAAATCGGGCTGGGGTAGCCCGATCGAAACTGGCTGGGCACGGGGCATGGCCATTACCGAGTGTTTCGGCACAGTCGTCGGCCAGGTCGCGGAAGTCCGGATTCAGGAAGGCCGCCCTGTTGTGCGCAAAGTGACAGCCGTGGTGGATTGCGGCATCCCGATCTCACCGGATCAGATCGCAGCACAGATGGAGGGGAGTATTGGCTTCGGCCTAACGGCCGCGCTCTACGGTGCGGTGACGTTGAAGGACGGTTTCGTTCAGGAAACCAATTTCGACAGCTATCCGATCCTGCGCATGAATGAAATGCCGACGGTCGAAACCCACATCATCCGGTCTGCCAACAGGCCGACCGGGATGGGAGAACCTGGCGTGCCGCCGATTGCACCTGCAGTGGCAAACGCGATGCTGATCCTGACCGGATCCCCGACAACAAGCCTTCCGATCCTGAGCGGCAACGCGCTCGGCAACAGCAACGTATCCGTACGATCTTAGCGGTCAGAGGGTGCAGGCTTTTGATCGGAGGCAAGTTGCCCGCCCGCTGCCGCCACAGCAATCGTGTGCTGAACGCGACGGCTCCCGTTTCCGGTATCGGGACGCCGCGCACTGGACAGCGAGCTTGCAGCGACGGAATGTGTCTCCGGCTCGACCTTCCGAAAGCGCCCAAATTGACGTGGCGAGCAGCCCATGACGCGTTTGAAGGCCGTGCTGAATGCGCTTTCCGATTCATACCCAAGCGAAGCGGCAATCGTCGCGACGGGATCGCTTGAATTCTCCAGCCTGTCGCAGGCAAGCAGCATCCGCCATCGCGCCACGTACTGCATCGGCGGCTCGCCGACGCGCTCCTTGAACCTGAGAGCAAATGTCGAGCGCGACATGCCGGCGATCTCACCAAGCTCTTGCAGGGTCCATTGATAAGCGGGTTCGGCATGGACCGCCTTGATCGCGGCACCGAGCTGCTTATCCGCAAGAGAGAAGAACCAGCCGACACGGTCGCCGCCATCCGTGTCCAGATGCACGCGTAGTGCCTGCACCAGCATCATATGGGCCAAATGCTGCGCGACAAGGGCGTTGCCAGGCTGCTCTTCGCGCAGTTCCTTCATCATTTGCTCGACAGACCAGCGCAGTGCTGCCTGCTCGGGTTGCTCGTGGATGTGCACGATCGGCGGAAGCAGGCCCAGCAGCATATCAGCGTGATTGCCCTTCACGCCGAAGCGGCTTCCGACAAGAAACAATCCGCCGCCGCCGTTGAGCGTGACGACACCACCCCTTCGCGCGGCTGGGAATATCTCCCCGGCCCTGACCGCGGGCCCATCGATGCCGCTGCCAAGCCGGAATGGGCGACCGGTCGGCAGCACGAAGCAATCCCCGGCCACCAGGAACACCGAGTCGGCAACATCGTCGACGGTGAGCCAGCAGTCACCGGACACGACCGCATAGCATTTGATGAGCTTGTGCTGGTCGCCGAACTGGACAGCCCAGTCGCCGCCCGCGTCGAAGCCGGATGAGACGTAGGCATGCGGCTTAAGCAGAGAAAGGACGTCTGAAAGTGGATCCATCGTTCATCTCGGACGATTGCGAAGATAAGTAGGATCATGAGGCATGGATCGTCTTAGAGCAATGGCATAATTTTGAACCTGACCATAAAAGCTAGCGACGGCAAATCTGCCTGATCAGCCCAGTGCGACCCGCGCCAGCCACACTTGCGCCTTCAAGGCAACCCAAATGGGCGTGGCGGCCGAGACGTGGGAGCATACTCGGCACCGTTTCATACGAACCTTACGTTCGTCAGTTCCTGAGATGCGTCCCAGAGGCGTGCGGCCACGGAGGTATCGAGCGCCTGCTTTGGAGGTTTCTCCTCCGTCGGATAACCGCGCGTTCCGACCAGCCTGTCAGGTCCGTAGTAGGCGCCGTCGCGCGCGGCCGGATCGGTCGCGGCATACAGTGTGGGTAGCGCGCCCTGCCATGCAGGCTGGAAAAGGAACGGCAGAAAGCGGCGCGCCATCCCGGCTGCGCTCCACCGGCCCGCTCCGTTCGGAAGCAGGTCGGTGCGTGAGACGCCGGGGTGCGCCGCCAGGCTTTCCACGCCCCAGCAGGCCGCCTTGCTGCGCCGACTCAGCTCCAAGGCGAACATCACGCAGGCGAGTTTCGACTGGCTGTAGACCGGCCCCCGCTTGTAGCCGCGCTGAGCTTGAAGGTCATCGAAATTGATCGCTCCACTCCGCGCCGCCACGCTACCGAGGGTGACGACGCGCGCATTTCGCCCCTCCTTCAACAGCGGCAGCAGATGTGCAGTGAGTGCGAAATGGCCGAGATAGTTGGTGCCGAACTGCAGTTCGAATCCGTCGCTAGTCTGGCGACGCTCCGGCGGCGTCATGACGCCGGCATTATTGATCAGGAGGTCGAGGCCGTCTTGCTCCTGCGCGAGTTTCGCGGCGAATTCGGCGATCGATGCGAGGTTGGCGAGATCCACCTTGCCAAACCGCACCTGTCCGCCAGGGACCGCTTGTCTGATCGCGGCCACTGCTTCAGCGCCCTTGCGCGGATTGCGCCCGGCGATCACAACGCTTGCACCTGCTCGGGCCAAGGCCAGCGCGTCCTCGTAACCCAATCCTCCAGTACCGGTGACGACCGCTGTACAGCCATGTTGTGGTGGAATGTTACTTGTCGTCCACTTGGTCATATTTGAGGTTCACGCCTTCTCGAAAGTTCAGCGGACTTCGAATGAGAAAGGCCCCAACGCGCCCGCTTTGTCCTTCCTCAATAGAAGGGCTGCGGCTTCAAATCGCCATGCCCGAATCGGCAAAAAACATGCCTATTCCTACATTCCCTCGGCT
This sequence comes from Rhizobium sp. LC145, assembly GCF_001005825.1. Lineage (GTDB taxonomy): Bacteria > Pseudomonadota > Alphaproteobacteria > Rhizobiales > Rhizobiaceae > Neorhizobium. Next base: position 13,274 of record NZ_LBHV01000014.1, on the reverse strand, counting down.
GGCGGGAAATATCCGAAGGCAATCGATGCCGGACCTGGCGCGGCTACGTTGGCACGTTCAAAGCCCGGGGCCGTCCGAGATGTATGTCCACGTTGGTCAGTTCCAGCGAGGTCTCCCAGAGGCGAGCCGCGACGGCTGTGTCCAGCGCCAGGCTGGGAGGTTTCTCGCGGGTCGGATAGCCCCGCGTCCCACCCAGCCTATCGGGTCCATAGTAAGCGCCGCCACGCGCTGCCGGGTCGGCCGCTGCAAAGAGTGTGGGCAAAGCACCTTGCCATGCGGGCTGGTACAGGAACCATAGATAGCGCCGCGCGAATCCAGGTATGCTCGACCAGCCCGGTCCATTCTCAATCAGGTCGGTACGTGAGATGCCTGGATGCGCTGCCATGCTCTGCACGCCCCATCCGGCGGCCTGGCTGCGTCGGTTCAGTTCGAAGGCGAACATGATGCAGGCCAACTTCGACTGGCAGTAAACCTGTATCGGCTTGTAATCGCGCTCGGCTTGTAGATCGTCGAAGTTAATCATTCCCCAACGCGCCGCAATGCTGCCCAGGGTCACGACGCGGGGCTTCCGCCCCCTCTTCAGGAGTGGCAGCAGATGCGCGGTGAGAGCGAAATGGCCAAGATAATTGGTGCCCAATTGCAGTTCGAAGCCGTCGCTGGTCTCGCGACGCTCCGGCGTTCTCATGACACCTGCGTTGTTGATCAAGAGCTCGAGACCGTCTTGTTCCTGTGCAAGCTGTGCGGCAAATTCAGCAATCGAAGCGAGATTCGCAAGGTCCACATTGCCGAACCGCACCTGTGCACCCGAAACGGCTTTTCTGATCGCCGCGACGGCTTCAGCACCCTTCCGAGGATTGCGCCCGGCGATCACAACATTCGCGTGGGCACGCGCCAGGCCCAATGCAGTCTCGAAACCCAGCCCACCGGTGCCGGTGACGACCACTGAGCGGCCGCGTAGTGATGGAATGTTCCGGAATGTCCACTTTGACATTAATCATCCTGCTTTCTGTACCGCTCGGCGGAGCCTTCGAGTAATGATGGTTTCCACGCACCGGCTTTCTTCTTCATCGCCAGCATGCCCGCGGCACGGCAAATCTCCATGCCGGAAATCGCAAAAGTCATGCCTGATCCTACATTCGTGCGGCTTACGACGGCTATTGGAGGCCAAGCCATAGCCCGGGTTCTGATGGTGCTCTGGTTCGCGCGAGGTCCGGCTCGTCTGCCACGCCAGTTTTGGTTGGTAGACGACCTACAGCAACGCTTCGGTGATGCCGCTCATCATCCTCGGTCCCCAACTGCGGACGGTGAAACTCCAGGTCGCAAAGACAATGGAGGCGCTTGCAGCCAGGAGCACCGCTGCTGCTCCAAAGCTGGCAACCACGCCGCGATCCCGACGGCGTGCCCGGATAAAGAGTTCAGCGACGATGAGATTGGGGACATAGAAAAAGAACATCATGATCACGTCGAACCAGCCGGTAAAGCTGGGTCCGGTTCCGACACCGCCGCTCAATAGGAACCAGGCGCCATATTCCATTCTGTACAGCCAGGAGCCGACCGTCAGCGCGAACAGCCTGATCGCCCAGGCACTGTGCTGAGCGTAACTGCCAGCTCGGGCGCGGGCGTAGGCCAGGACGGCGCAGAAAACCATCAACGCGCCGTAGATGCCAAAGCCCGTATCCATTAGCGGGCCGCCGATCGTGCCTCTTCCCAATATAAAGCCAAGCCCACCCAACCCGGCCAAGCCGGCCGAAACGACGTAGGATCGGCCTAGCCAGCGATGGAGGGCGGGAAAATTGCGGCGCACGCTTCCGATCAATTGAACAGGTCCAAGCAGCAGAAGCACGCCTCCAGCCATGAAATGCGAGCCGATGGCTACCGTGGAAAGCAATGCGCCGCCATCGTACAAATCGGGAAGGGACTCGTTCCATCGCTCACCGGATCCGCCCAAGGCCACGCCGCCGAAGAAAGCGATGATGTAGGTGGCGAAGATGGCGCCGCTGATCCAGCTCGCGGCGACGAGAAGCCGAGCGTTCCAGCGCAGTGCAGCACCATGAGAGCCTCCGCTCGGTTGGGCGAGTTCCCGACCAATGGTCGAGGAACTGCCGGTTATGGTGATTGTGTCAAATCGTACACCCATTGCATGCTCCCTTTCGAAGGCATGTCTGTTGCCCGGGCGGTTCACCGACGCTTCTTTATGGCTTCATTGCGCGCGGTGAAGCACCATGGTCCGACCGAGTATGGTGGTGCCCATGTAGGCGCGAAGTTCCAGTTTTCCGCTCACAAGCGTTGCTCTGGCCGAATGGGTCTGGCCAGTCGCTCCGCTGTAGAAATTTCCGCCTTCCCAGCGACCGTCAGCGGCATCCCACTTGAGGTTGGTCACGAGAACAGCTCGCTCTAGTGAGCGGCTCCGGAGGTTCGGATCCGGATTGAGGGTGTCCTTCTTGAAGGTCTTCCCGTCGGCCTCCATCAGAAGCTTTCCGTAGAGGACGCGGGCCGCATAGGTTTCTCCGGCGTCAAACATCTCGAGTTTGATGTTGCCGTCTTCGGACTCCCATACGCCGACAATCTGATCCGGCGAAGAAGCCTGTGCAAAAGCCTCTCCGACCGGGAGACCTGTCATTCCTGCCGTGAGCACTGCGGCCAGCAAGGGCCCCGTAACTGACTTCACCATTGCACGTTTCCTTTTTGTCGATTCAGGCCGGCCGGTCCACATGCGAGGTCGTGCCGCCTGAAGCTTCTATGAATGCAATGATCCTGCGGCTCTCCTCAAAAGGAGCGCGGTCTTGGAACCGGCCGGACAACTGCCTGGACATTGCGCCGTGAAGTTACAGGTCCACGGCGCGGCGCCGAATGCCCAGAAGCTCAAATTTTCTGCCTGATCCTGCAGTTGAACAAGAAGAGGGTGGCTCATCCAGTTCGCGCGGCAGCTCGTGAAGAAGCAAGAAATCGGCCTTCGGTCCATCCGCCAGTGCTGGCTCTTTTCACTTCAGCCGATCAAAGCGAAGCGAGCCCTCTTGACATTCGTTCGGTGCCTTACATATTTGCTAGGTAGCTAGCAAGATTGGAGATATGCGCCGGTGGTTGAGGAACGGAAAGATGCAGATCGCGACCTTATTGGAGCCTGGACAAAGCGGTGCTACTTCGCGGGCCGGGCGGTCATGGATTCGGTCCTGCGTCCTTACGATCTCGGGTCCGTGCAGTGGTACGTGCTCTACCAGCTTACAACGGTCGGGCCGACCATGCAGCGTGATCTCGCGCGGTTGCTTACAATCGAACGCGCGACAATGACCGGGATCGTCGCAACGCTCGTGCGCAAGGGCCTGGTCGAGCAAGAGCCCGACCGGATTGATCAGCGCCAGAAGCTTCTGCGCATCACCGCCACTGGCGCGAAGCTGTGGGGCGAGCTACCCGATCTCTCTTTCATTCGCTCGGCCGCGTTCGACGGCATCGACGACGCCGACATCGCGGCCGCGCTCCGGGTTCTCCAGACCGCAACGGAGCGTCTCGAAAAACTGCTGCAGAAAGGAACAGCGTCATGACAGTCTTGGTAAGCGGTGCAACGGGGCTCGTCGGAGCCCGCCTTCTTCCGCGCCTTGTCGAAGCGGGGGTGAATTGCCGTGCCCTGATGCGCGGCGGGAAACAGGCGCCCGCTGGCGTCAGCGTGGCGGAGGCGGACCTTCTCGATCCTGATTCTCTCATGCGGGCGGTGGAGGGCGTATCAGCGATCATCCATCTCGCCGCGGTTTTTCGAACGCCCGACACCGACCTGATCTGGAAGAGCAACCTCGAAGGCACGCGCAACCTCATCGCCGCGGCAAATGCGCGTGCGCCTGGGGCGCGTTTCATCATGGCGAGCACGTCCAATATCTATGACGCGGACAGCCCGCGCCCTGCCCGCGAGGACGATGCAGCCAACCCGCAACAAGCTTACCCGGCCAGCAAGCTCGCCGCCGAAAACGCACTACGGGAAAGCGGACTGAACTGGTCGATCCAACGGTTCGGCTTCGTCTATGGCGACAAGGACGGACATTTGGAAGAGCTGCCGCGTCTTGTTACCCACTTCAAAATGCATCCCGCTCAGCGGATGAGCATGGTTCATCATCGCGACATCGCTACCGCCATGAACCTGGCCCTGATCGGCAAGATGGATGGGCGCATCGTCAACATCGCCGACGAGGCGCCCACCTCGATCTATGAGCTTGTCGGACTGGTTGGGGGCACGCTGGAACCGTCCTCTGGCCCGCTCGAGAATCCATGGCGCCTGCACATGGATGTCTCGTTTGCGCGCCGCCTCGGCTTCCAGCCGGTCGTGAGAACCGTCTATCAGGCAGCGCAGGAAAACCTGATGTGATGGGCGCCCGGCGGCGACTGAGGTTCCGGCATATCCGCCTTTTCATAAGCCCCCGCCGTGGGAGTTCTCTTCATATCAGGAAAGCTCGCTTCGAGGTGCGCAGGCACAGAGCGACCTTCTTGAGACACGCGCCTAGGCGCTTTGCGCCTTGCGGCTGGCGTACTGGCTATACATGCGCTGGTGGTTCAGCGCGTCCTGTTTTGGAGCAACGCCGAACATCCGCGAGTATTCTCGGCTGAACTGCGAAGCGCTTTCGTAGCCGACCTTGTAGGCGGCCTCCTCGACGCTTGCAGCGTCCGCCACCATCAGGCGCCGCGACTCAAGAAGGCGCAATTGTTTCTGGAACTGAAGCGGCGTCACCGAGGTGAGCTGCTTGAAGTGCTGATGAAACGATGACGGGCTCATGCGTGCCACCTCGGCCATTTGCTCCACTCGTAGTGCCTGGGCGAAATTGGCGCGGAGGAAATAGATGGCCTTGGCAACCCGCATGAAATTCGATTCCGCCACGGCCAGGCTGCAGAGTTGGGCGCCGTGCGGGCCGGTCAGAAGCCAGTAGCAGATTTCCCGCATGACGGATGGATAGAGGATCGGGATTGCCTTCGGCGTTTGGGACATCCGGATCAGGCGTAGCACGCATTCCGCCAAGGGTTCGTCAACCTTCCCGACGAACACGGATGCACCGGGCGTGGCAGGCGAAACGGGCGGCGTCTCCAACTGCTCCAACACCTCGCGCAGCATCGTAACGTCGAGATCGATGGTGACGCCGATATAGGGCGTCTGCTCACTCGCCTCAATGACGCGCCCACTGGCCGGCATTTCCATGCTGACGACCAGGCATTCCATGGCGCCATAACGAAGCGTCTCTTCGCCGAATAGAATTTCCTTTGCGCCCTGAGCCACGACGCAGAGCGATGGACGATAGATCTGCCGCATAGGCATCCGCTGCTGATAGGAACGGATGATGTTGACGCTCTCGATCTGCGTCGGAAACAAGCCCTCACCGCCGCCCTGACTTTCAATGTATGCGGTGATCCCGCCAAGCAGCGATGACGACACGCGAACCTCCGATTGGTTTCGAGGCCAGCGCAGTACTCGCCCTTCAACCGGCAGCATATCGCCGCCTGTAGGAATAGGCAAGTTTATTGAGGTATCCGGCATTCTGGTCATGGGAGACTTCCTCTAGCTTGATGACGTCACTCACAGCCAGGGAAGCACCAAACATGACAGAAACGGCCGCTTCGTCAATAGCTAAGCAAGCTGATCTGCCCACCATATCTAACGCGAGCGGCGACGAATATGTTCAGGGCCGACGCGCCATAATGCTGCTTACCACACTATTTCTGGTCAGCGCCACGTCCCAGATCGACCGGATGCTTCCCTTCGTCTTGGCCGAGTCAATCAAGGAAGAGCTCGATCTGAGCGACACCGAGATAGGCTTGCTCACTGGTCTGGCCTTTGCGGTTTGCTACACGCTGCTGTCGATGCCCCTCGCCCGCGCCGCCGATCGAGGATCGCCACGCTTCGTACTCGTCTTATGCATCTTGCTCTGGAGCGCGATGACATTGCTGGGTGGTCTCGCCATGAGCTTCCTGTTTCTCGCCTTTACCCGCTTCGGCGTCGCGTTCGGCGAGGCCGGCGGGACGCCCTCCAGCCACGCTATCATCGCCCGAAAGATCCCGCCCGCGCAACGCGGACTAGCGCTCGGCATTTTCTCGATGGGCATTCCACTTGGCACAATGGTGGGCTTCGCCGTTGGCGGTGCGATCGGTGATACGTTGGGCTGGCGTACTGCGCTGGTCGGGGCCGGCGCCATGGGCGTGCTAATCGGCCTGTTGGCGCTCCTTGTCGTCGGTCCGACCCCACCGCTCAAGCGCACGGCCGCCAATAGCGAGCCGTTCTTGAAGGCAAGCCTGCGGTTGCTTTCGTCCCCGGCATTCCGTTGGCTGTTCATCGGCTCGGTGGCACTGGGTTTCGCCGCGGCACCTTTCTATGCATTTGTAGTTCCCTTCCTGATCCGCACTCACGACTTCAGCGCCACCGAGGCCGGACTTGCGTTCGGGCTGCTGCAAGGCCTGATGGGGATTTGTGGCACCCTGATTGGCGGGCGCCTGTTCGACCGCGCAGTGCGCTCGGGCACCGGCCGGGTGCTCGGGCTGCCCGCTGTCCTCCTCGTGTTCGCAAGCCTGACGACGACTGCTGCGTTGTTCGCGCCTGTCGGATGGCTTTCCATCCTCCTCTTCGTCCCCGGCATGCTCTCCTTCGCGTTTCTGCTGCCCTGGTGCTTCGGCGCCGCCCACCTGGTGGCTGGCAAGGGCAGGGAAGCGATGGCGACGAGCCTCGCGATGATCGGTTCTGGCCTTCTGGGGCCAGCCCTCGGTCCTCTCGTCGTCGGCATGATCAGCGATACGGCGACAGCGGCGCAAGTTCCCAACGGCCTGGGGCTTGGCCTGCTGATCGTCCCGGTCGCAAGCATCCTGACCGGCAGCGCCATGCTGATCGCAAATCAGCGCATCGCTGCCTCGCTGCGGGGAGAATGACTGCCAAGCGCCGGCCGCCGCCGTAACCCGCAAGCTTTCGGGACTTTTTTGAGAAAGAGATCTTACCCCATGTCCGACCCCGATAACCACCGCGGCACCTTCCTGGCGCTCACCGCCGCGGGCCCGGCGGCAGCCAAGGTGCTGTTCGATGCCAATGACGAGGCTTTCGGCGGCGGCGACGCTGGCCCGACTGACATATCCCTGCTGGACGTATCTCCCGCCCAGCGTCCGCAGACCGCTCAGATGACGCCCTACGGCCGCATCGGCGAACCGGAAGACGTTACAAACGCCATCGCCGCCGTTGTGCTCTGGCGACGTTGGATGGATCAACGGCCAACTCGTGTTCGCCAACGGGGCTTCTTCTAAAAGGCCGGGGACCGTCTCTGCTCCGCCGTTTGGCGCCACAAGGAGATGGATGATCGGCAAGCAAGGCAGGTTAAGCTCCGGGAGAACCCGTATGGTTGAATTGATAATCAATGGAACTCAGGTGACCGTTGAGACAGATGCCGGCAAGCCCCTCCTCTGGGTGCTTCGTGAGGATCTGGAAGTGCTCGGTCCAAAGTACGGATGCGGCATCGCCCAGTGCGGGGCTTGCCGCGTCCTCATCAACGGCGAGTCGGCCCCCTCCTGCGTGACGCCCATCGGCTCCGTCGCGGGCGCGTCGGTGGTGACTGTTGAGGGGCTGGCTCAGCAGGGCGGCATGCTGTCCGTCGTGCAGCAGGCCTGGATCGACGAGCAGGTGCCGCAATGCGGCTTTTGCCAACCCGGCTTCATCATCGCTACAACGGCGCTGTTGGAGGCAACCTCTCAGCCGACCGACGCCGAGATAGATGAGGCGATCACCAACATCTGCCGATGCGGTACCTATCCGCGCATCCGCCGCGCGATCCATCGCGCCGCCGCCATTCTGGCCGAGCGCTGAGGAGACAGTCATGCCCCGTTTTCTTTCTCGTCGCGGCTTCCTGATCACCGGTGCGGCCTTGGGCGGCACCGCCCTTGTCGCTGCTGTCGGCGGTGCCGGCTATCTCGCCAGCGTCGATGTCGACGGGCTCGATGGCCACCTCTACGGCGAACGAGCTGTGCTCAACGCCTTCGTGGTCATTCAACCGGATAGCCGGGTGATCGTCAATGTGCCCAAAACCGAGATGGGCCAAGGCATCCATACAGGGCTTGCCATGGTGGTGGCAGAAGAACTGGACATCCCGTTCGATGACCGCATCAGCGTGGTTTTCCCGACGGAGGCGCATCCGGCCTATTCGACCTGGTTCAACCTCCTTCAGATCCGTCCGGAAGAGGCGTCCGGACCCATTGTCTGGGTGGGCCGGCGCGTGCTGGGGCAACTGGGCTTTATCGCTACCGGAGCATCGGGCTCGACGATGGGTATGTGGCACCCAATGCGCGTGGCCGGGGCGTCGGCGCGCCATATGCTGCTGGCAGCGGCGGCCGCGCGGCTGGATGTGCCAGCGGCGGATCTTGCCACCGGCGACGGGTTTGTTCGCCACGAGGCCTCCGGTCAGCACTTGTCCTATGGCGAGCTTGCTCGCGAGGCCGCCCTCCTGCAGCCACCCGATCATCCAGCGCTGAAGCCCGCCTCTGAATGGCGGATCATCGGTCGATCGCAACCACGTGTTGATCTCCCCGCCAAAGTGCGCGGCGAGCCAGTCTTCGGCATGGACATTGCTCTGCCCGACATGGTCCATGCCGCCATTCGGCATGCGCCGGTCTTCGGTGCCAAGGTGGCCCGCGTCGTCAATGAGGCCGAGGTTCGCGCCGCGCCCGGTGTGCGTGACGTCGCCGTCATCGACGGGCAGAAGGTGGCTGTGGTCGCCGTTTCCTGGTGGCAAGCCGAGCAGGCCGCCTCGCTGCTGAATATTGCCTGGACGCAGACCGAGGCGAACGGCGTCACCAGCGCGGAGATGTCGGCACGGCTGAAGACCGCGCTCGGGAGTACGGAGCCATACGAAAACATCAACGAGGGCGACGTGGAGGCTGCCATCGCTGGTAGCACCTCACCGACGATCGATGCCACCTATGAGGTCCCGTTCCTAACACATGCCTGCATGGAGCCGATCAACGCGACTGTGCTCGTCCGCGACGACTTGGTTGCAGAGGCATGGGTCTCGTCGCAGTCGCCGATGGCCATCCGGCAGGGCGTTGCCCGTGGTGCCGGGCTGGCTGGAATCGAGCCGATCTCGGTGACATGCAACGTCACCATGAACGGTGGCGCCTTCGGCCGGCGCAGCGATCAGGATGTGGTGGCCGAGGCAGCGTTCCTCGCGGCGCGCCACCGCGGGCGGCCGGTCAAGCTGATCTGGTCGCGCGAGGAGGACATCGCACGTGGGCTCTTCCGCAGCCACGCCGCTGCGCGGTTGCGCGCCGCCCTCGGGGCGGACGGGCTGCCAATGGCCTATGATGCGCTGGTCGCGACGCAGTCGATTACCCAGGCGATCGCCAGCCGCAACTTGCCCTTCACACCCGGTCCAGACGGGGATCGTCTGTCGGTCGAAGGGCTGGACAAGCTGCACTACGCCATCCCCAATCGGCGGATGCGCAGCCAGCATGTGCCCAGCCACATGCCGATCCACTTCTGGCGGTCGAACGGCTTTTCGTTCAACACATTCTTCACAGAGAGCTTCATTGATGAATGCGCCCTGGCTGCCAGGGCGGATCCCCTGGCCTATCGCCGGGCACTTCTTCGAGCCAACCCCCGCCACCTCGCCGTGCTCAACCGCGTCGCCGAGTTGGCCAAATGGGGCACGCCTATGGCGCCGGGTCGCGGGCGCGGCATAGCCATTGAAGAGTGCTATCGCAGCGTCGTGGCCCAGGTGGTCGAAGTCACGGTGGCGGAAGACGGCGAAATCACCGTTGACCGCGTCTTCTGCGCAATCGACGCCGGGCTGGTGATCAACCCCGACGCCGTTGTCGCTCAGATGGAGGGTGGCATCAGCTTCGGCGTGACGACCGCGCTGATGAGCGCAATCACGCTCGATGCCGGCACGGTCATGGAATCGAACTTTCACGATTTTCCCATGCAGCGCATCGCCGACGCACCCGCGGTAGAGGTCGCGATCATGGAGAGCGACGAACCGCCCTGTGGCGTGGGCGAGCCGGGGGTCGTTCCCGTGGCAGCCGCGATAGCCAATGCCATCCACGCCGCCACGGGCCGACGGATACGTTCGCTGCCGCTGGCCATCACCGAAACCAACGGCGAACGCCGAAGGCGGACCGTTCTGCGTCGCATCGCGACGTAAGCCACATGTGCTTGCCTCGGATCAGGGAAGTCTCCCCCATTCCCCCGATCCGACGAGAGTCGCCACTGATCCCGCCGATCCGATGGCGACGCTCAAAGCCACCGGAGGCACATCGCGAAAAGCGAGTTCCTCCGGTGGCCCTACCTCCCCCAAGACGGAGATTTGTCATGCGTGTACTTCTTTTGACCATGCTCGCTGCTGACGCAGCTTGTCCGCCACCAGCGCCAATGCGCAAGCAGGGCTCTCCGTCAACACCTCTCACGGCGTGGTTCCGGTCAGTCCGGACGTGGTTCCCGAGTATGGCGGCGATTATGTCCAATGACCCGCTCGTTGCGCTTCAAACAATCGTGGCCGTCAGCGGCATAGCAGACGTCTTCATCGTGTCACCCGTCGCCCTGCGTGGGCGGAGGAGGCAGAAACCCTCCATCCCTGGCGAACACGATCACAGCCGTCGACTGAAGAGGAACTGCTTATGAATTACGACCCGGTGGGAACAATCATGGCGTGGATCGGGGTTTATGGGCTCGTTGGTCTTTTCGCCGTCGCCCTGGCCGAGCGCTTTGTGCCGGTCATGCCATCCTACGGGCTGCTGCTGGCGGTCGGCATCGGCGCGGCGGACGGAGCATGGTCGCTGCCGGCCGCCTTCCTTTCGACCGTCGCCGGTAGCCTGTTCGGCTGCGTAGCCTTGTTCTACGCGCTTCGGGGACTGGGGGCCGCACAATCCACTCGCCTTCTCCACAGAGCTGGCCGGCTCTTCGGGATATCCGTAGATCGCATCGATCGGGCGAGCACCGCCTTCCACCGGAACCAGACTGCGCTGGCCTTCGCGCTCCAGTTGGTGCCAACCATCAGGCTCTTCGCTCCCGCCTTCGCCGCACTTCTTCGTGAGAACTCTCATAGCTTTCTAGCTGCTTCGGCGGCCGGCATTGGGGTCTGGAACGGTCTGTTCATCGGCATCGGTTACTACGCTTCGCACTCGATCGAGACAACGAACATGACGGTCCTCGCCCTAGGCGCGCTCGGCTGTCTGCTCATCGCGGAGGCGGTCCTGTTCTTGCTCGCACGACGGGTTCGCGCCCGTCGCAAAACGGGCGCCGCGCTATGCGGGACCTGATGATCCCCGGCAGCCCAAAAGCATGATCGAGGTCATTATCATGAAGCAACAGCATATCGTCGAGGCATTCGGCTTCTTCCAAGCCTGGCTCAAAAATCCTCTGCGCGTCGCCGCCATCGCGCCGTCGGGGCGGGCGCTGGCCAGCCTCATCACCTCCGAAATCTCACACGACACCGGACCCGTGATTGAGCTTGGACCTGGAACCGGCGCGTTCACGCGCGCTCTGATCTCGCGCGGCGTCAGACAAGAAGACCTCGCCCTGATCGAGTTCGGGTCCGAGTTCGCCATCGCGCTCCATCTCCATTATCCGAGAGCATGCACACTTTGGATGGATGCCGCTCGCCTGCGGACGGTCGATCTCTTCGACGGGAGGCCCGCCGGCGCCGTTGTCAGTGGGCTGCCCCTGTTGTCTATGCCGCAACGCAAGCTGATCGCGATCCTCGCGGGCGCATTCCGCAAGATGAAGCCAGACGGCGCCTTCTATCAGTTCACCTACGGCCCGCGCTGCCCGGTTCCGGTGAGATTGCTGGACCATCTCGGGCTCGAAGCCGAGCGGATCGGTGGGACGTTCGCCAATCTTCCGCCTGCCGCCGTGTACCGGATCAGACGCAGGCGTCCTAACCCTTTCCACCTTGTCCGTTTCTCATCGCGCCAGCATGTGCCCGTCGAGTAGATGGCGGAGGCGCGACACGTCCAATATTAATCCAGTAACGCCGCAATGCGGCGCCGGAGGAGCTCCGGTAGGTGGGGGACGCATGCCTGACCTCGCGCTCGATTTACGCTTCCTCCGCTCTCAGGTCCCACAATCCACTGTCAGCCGTCGCGTCCAGTTGCTTGAGCACCGCCTTGGGGCGCGCCAACGAGAGGGCTCGCGCGCCGATGCCCTCGCTATTTCAGGCCTCTTACGCCTCGTCAAAGTTATCGGGTCGATGCATGTATTCGAGCAAGTGCTTGACGCGCATCGCGTATACGTAGGGTGGGAGGGAGCACGGAGGCCATCCGGTACAAGGGGCATGCAGCCGATGTCGATACCGTCCTGCGACGGGAAGCCCTCGATCAGGCGACGATCAACGCGAACGTAACCCCTCAGCCTCGGTCGTTAGCATGCAAAACCATTTACATTCTCCTCAGTGTTGCAGGTCGGCGAAGTATCCGCCCGATTCCAAGTTCTCGAGAAAGTCACCCCCCGCGCGGCATCCAAGCGGTCATCACGCGGCTTTTCGCTCGACACCCGGCGCAGATGCCGAGCAAACCGACGCGCTCTTCGCCAACTACGGAAAGATCATCAGCGTAGCGAATGTCCCCGACCGGGCCGGTCGGGTCTTCCAGATCGCGGCCTGCTCAATCCAGGCTCATAATTATCCTTGTCTTGCGGCGGGCTCGCCGCGATTGGAGGCAACCATCAGCTCGACCCACCCGCTTTTCATATCCGCAGCTAGGATGCCGAACGCGCGCCAAAGCTCCATGCCGGAACTCGCGAAAAACTCACCTATTCCTCCAGATCACAGGACCGGCGAAAGGCAATTGATGAGAGACGAAACGGCGGGTCCTGATCGTCCCCGGTCGTCATTGGGCAGCTTCGCATTGCGTCCTGTCCGTGAAGATCACACATATAGAGAGTTCGTGAGATCGTCTGCTTTTCGAACAAACATCTCATTGGCCCATACGAGCACGGGCCGTTGCCTGTGCCGCTCGGATCAGTCCTTGATACTGGGCGTCCTTGCCGGGATACCAGGGCATCCGTCCTATATCGGCGAAACCCGGGATCGTCTCCATATGCTGCACCATGCGCCGGCGCATCGCCTCGTCCGGCAGGGGCCCGTACATGGCCTGGACATTGTCCTCGGCATGCTCCGGGTTTGATGTGCCACACAGCACGGTCGTGACCGCCGGATGCGCCATGACCCACTTGAGGAAAAACTGCGCCCAGGTCGCGGCTTCGAATTCCCGCGCGAAGTCCGGCAGCGAGCGCCCTTCCACCACCTTCATCAGGCGGGCCTTTTCGAGCGGAAGGTTGATGA
>NZ_LBHV01000013.1 GCF_001005825.1 Rhizobium sp. LC145 | reverse complement strand
CTCTATACCGTCAATGGCGTCCAGCGCACGCGCTTCGCCATCCTGGCGGATCAGTTCGTGGTCACCGATGGGAACCAATACACGCTTCCCATGGTGTACGAGAATGGAGTGCTGAAGCTCTCCGGCGTGCAGATATCGTGGGCGGATATCGAAAGCGCAGTCATAAACAACGCCGTCTTCGGGACAACGAACTTGGACTATAACGCTGTATCCGCACGTGGGGACTTCTCGGGATCGGGAAGCCTGGCACTCACCGACCCGAACAATGTCTGGCATACGATCGGCACCTTGGGGATCGATAACCCGAACCCCTCCGCTGTCATGCTTCATATTGTCGGTAGCTACAGCGGAAGCCTTGGCCCGAATGCGAGCGGCACCTTCAGCATGCGGGTGGTCAATGAAACCACTGGCGAGGTTTCGTATAGCTTCGCCTTTTCGTTCTCGACTGGCGGCTCGTCGGCCCAGCAAGGGCGCGATATCAACAATATGGCCATCAGTGTCTTTGACGTCCGAGGCGGCAATACCTACCGCGTCCAGATCATGAAATCGACCGGTAACATCCCCGGCGCGAACTTCCAGGTCAAAATGCTGTGGTGGAAGCGCTGACGCCTTCCGCCATTCTCTCTCCCAACTAGGGCAATCTCTTAAATGGCTACTCCTCCTTACACGACAGGGACCATCACCCTGACGAACGGCAGTGCCGTGGTTACTGGCACCGGCACAGCTTGGCAGATCGCGCTCATCGTTGGCGGCGTCATATATGTGCAGGCTGCGGGAGGCAACCCGCTGCCGATCCTGAGCGTGGACAGCAACACGCAGATCACGGCGGCGATCGAGTGGACAGGCGCGAGCGGTGAGTATTCCTACGCCATCCAGGTCAACAACGACGTCAATCAGGTGCTGCGGAATGCTCAGGCGCTTTCGGAGTATATTCAACGGCTGGATAACCCTTCGCTGAGCGCACTGGCATCGCTGCCGCCAGAGGCCAACCATGTGCCGGTGTTCACCGGACCTGAGACTGCCGCGCTGGTGGAGTTGGGAGCGGAGTTCCGTCAGGCGGTTGGCATAAATGATGCCAACGGGTTTGTTCCCAACAATCAACTTCGAATTCTCGGCACAGTATCGCAGGCCTCGGGTGTGCCGACCGGATCCATAATTGAACGTGGCAGTAATGCTAACGGAGAGTATGTGCGCTTCGCAGATGGAACGCAGATTTGTACGAAGTCAATCGCGAACGCTGGTCCAATCAACATTCCGAATGGAAGCGCTTTTCTTAGTCCTGGCCCCCGGCTCCTTGGCAGCTGGGCCGCGGCGTTCTCTGCAATTCCAAACAGGCATGCCTCGGCAGGATCATCGGGTGACATCTCATGCTTTATCTACGCCACGCTTCCGCCAACGCAAACTGACGCGGGTACGATTCATTTAGGTAGGCTGACAGGTTCAGATGTTCTGAACTTCACAATCCAGGTCACCGGAATAGGACGGTGGAATTAATGCGCGTTTCCTTCTCTCCCCAGCGCCGCAACGACGCGCTCAAAGCGCACAAGTCCGGCGATATCATAACTCTCAACGGAGAATCCTTCGATTTCTCGGAGCTTCCCGCTGGCGCGACCATTCCTGCAGGCGAGGTGCCTTGCGAATGGATTGTCGGTCCTGTCGAGCGGATCGATGGCGAAATCCATCTGACGCTGATCCTTCCGCACGGGCCTAATCCTTCTTCGGCGGTGGCTTCGCCTGCGCCGCTGGTCAGCCCGCCGGATGGTGTTCTCGATCTCCCCAGAGATCCGCGTGCAGTCGAAGAGGAGACCGATGATGTGGAAACCTAACCTATCCAAGATCGTTACGGCCGAGCAGAAGGCTACCGAAGGTCGCGCGACCCTGCTGTCAGCCTACAAGGCTGCCTTCGACGCTCACCTCGACGCGGTAGCCCGGCAACGCCAGTACGACAATCGCCTGACGATCGTCAGCTACAAGGGCAGCACCAACCCCCAATGGAATGCTGAGGCTGAAGCCTTTATCGCGTGGCGTGACGCAGCCCTGAGCTACATGTTTGATCGCCTTGCAGCGGTCGAAGAAGGGTCTATTGCGCCTCCAAGCGTGGGCGAATTCATTACAGGTATTGATCCGATCGAATGGCCATGACGGAACGTCGGCTGTTGTCTGTTAAGGAGGGAAATGATGCCTGCTCCAACTCCGTCGGCTAGCTTCATTGCAAACTTGTCCACCGTCGCCGCAAAAAAATGCGCGATGAGCAAGCTCAGGCCAACAACAACAAGGCAGGCAACTGCAGAAGAGATTTTCACACCCCAAAAAGGTGCCAATTCTGTAATCGTCCAGGCGCCTATCGTAAAATAGACTGGGAGGTGGATGAGATAGAGGGAAAAAGAAATACGGCCCAGATAGCGGCAAGCAGCTCCTGAAATTTTCGATTGGAGGGTCGGACAAAAGCACGCTGCGGTGACGATTAATGCCGCACCAAACGAGTTGATCGCGAGCTGGAATGCGTTGGCGGCATTGCCTGAAAGCGAGAGTAGTGCGGTGACGCTTTGAAATTCCGGCCATGTCACTCGAACGGCACCAGCGAAGAGCCCAATACAGATCAGAGTTATTGCTCCAATCTCGTTGATCTTCAGACTCTTAAACTTTAGGAACGTGCTTCCCAGCAGAAACATTGATAGGTGAATGGCGGTTTCACCAAATGCCAAGACCGAAACACTTGCGGTGACCGCGGCGATTAGAATGTATCGAGGACTGCTGTAGAAGACTGCTGCGAAGCAGAACAGCAGCAGGCTGCCGGCGAATTCAATATTCATCGTCCAGAGAACGCCATTATAGGCTGATCGGCCAATAATGGTCGAGAATAAGCCATATTCGAAAACCTCGGAAAGCGGCATAGAGGTGTTTGGCCGGGCTTCAAGCCAACCATGGCCGCCGATGATCCGAGAGGCCTCCGCTGTGTGCGGGCCAATGAACCGATAGAGCAGGTACGCCAGTACCATTGAAGCAAAGATGGGCGGTGTGAGCCTGAAATACCGCTTCACCGCGGCTCCGAGTAGCACCCTTGAAGATCGAGTCTCATCGAACTTCTTGATCAGGACGAAGCCGCTTAGGATGAAAAAGATAGCTACGGCCAAGGTGCCGCTAGTGAGGGCCAAGTAAAGGGAAGGAAGGATACCGCTTGGTCCCGGATAAACTCCCTGAGTGGAGGCAGCGGTCAAAATCAGAGCCTCTAAATGCCCGAGCAGCACCGCCAAGGCTGCCAGTCCCCGGAGACCGTCCAGATGGTCATATCTATTATGCATTGAGGCCCCAGCATAGAAACAGCATGTAAGGGATAGCAGCGCCTCGGGAGGCCGGTCAATCGTAGGTGGTGGATAAAGAATGGCAGTTTGATGCGCCAATCATCGATTGCGCTCGTACGGCCCATCCCGTGGCCGCTCTAGAACTTCCGGCCGGCGCACTCCAAGACTTGTGCACCGGCCAGCGGCTGGCTGCTGAAGGAGCGCCTTGCCGCAATCCTTATGTGGCCCTTTGAGGATGCTCGATCAAGGCAAGCATAGGACCGGCAAGTATGGACTCCTACCGGTCCTACGGTCGCGGTGGAGGTCAATCGGCATTCGGCCGCGACGTTCCTGAACGTCTCGGCGCATGTTCTGTTCCCGGCTGGGTCTTTTGGGTGAGAGGCCCGCGCGAGACTGATTGGGAACGCGCGGACCTCTCTCCACCGCGAGCGGGTGTGGGATTGCCGCGACAACCAAATTCTAGTGCCACCAAGGGTTCCCCACAAATTGGTCATTTGACGTAACTGAACATGAAAGAGGCCTGGTAGGGCTGCTACTCCACCAGGCCTCACGGCTGCGAATTTCGATCGAGGGAGATGGGCGTTCGCAGCGGCACATAGAACACCGTTCGTCCTGAATCGGTTCCCTTCGACCAAAAGAAAATCACGATCGTCACGCCGCGATTAAATCGCGCCGTTTTGCCGGTCGTGAGTTCCAACGCTCACCTGGGGCATCTGGCCATGTCCGGTGAGCATCGTCAGTACCTCGACATCTACGGTGAGGCCGGATTCGTGAACCCTGCGAATAGCCTTGTTTAGTATCCGCATGGCCTCTGCCATGGCTTCTTCGGCTTCTGCGCGTTCGTCCAGTGTCGAAAGTTCAATGCTCATTCAGCGCTCCCTATGCCGGGGAAAGGTAACAGCCATGCCGGCGATTGATAATTCCTAGCACATAATCAGGAGAGAAAACCATGACACGACGCATCAACGCGGCGGCGGATTCCTATTACGTTTATCGCCCGATGCTCGACCTCATCGGCTTCACTGAGGGCACCGACAAGGGCGACGGCTACAACGAAACGCTTGCCTACGGCGCTTACACCGGCGGCGATGTGAACCTCACCGAGATGACGCTGGCGAATCTCGACGCACTGCAGTCGCAGATGCTCAAGCATCCGAAGAACAAGCTGAACTCGTCCGCCTGCGGTCGGTATCAGATTGTCCGCACTACGGCTCGCAAGATCCGGAAGGACTTGCCCGATCGGTACCCGGCGACCCGCAAGTTCGACAAGGAATGCCAGGACGAGATGGCCTGCTACCTGCTCGGCATCCGTGGCATCGACAAATACCTTGCCGGCCGGCTCAGCGAGGACACCCTCATCAATAACCTTGCCAAGGAATGGGCGAGCCTGCCCACGACGGCAGGCAAGGGGCACTATGGCGGCCAGCATGCTGCGGTATCCACCCTCAAGGTGCGATCGGTACTTGCCGAGGTGAAGCGACGACACGCGGAGGACCAGCCGATCGAGACCGTCGAAGTATCGGTTGAAAAACCGGTCGTGCCGGAAAAGGTCGAGCAGAAGGTGAAGGAAAAGTCGAACTGGCTGACCTGGCTGACCGGCGGTGGTGGTCTGAGCACCATAGGCCTCGGTTGGCTGGCCGGCATGGACTGGCAGGCGATCGTCGCCGGCGGCGTGGTGCTGGTGGTCGTTCTTCTCCTTTTCGTGCTGCTTCGCAGCCAGATCATCGCCGCCGTTCGCGAGATCAAGGCGGAGGTCGGTTGATGACCCTCTTCGACTGGATGAAGCTCGGCGTCGGCGGGATCGTCGGCGCTGCTCTCATGGCCGCACCAGCCTATATCTACGGCCGCCAGGAAGCGACCGAGGCGGTCAAGATCGAGGCGGCAAAGAACGCCCTCAATCGCATCGAGAACCTGGAGAAGAACAATGCGAATTTCCGCAAGCTTTCGGATCGCGATCGTTGTCTTGTCTTCATGCGTGACAGCGGCCTGCCAGAGCGGGAGTGCGACTGACGGCTCCGGTTATCAGATCGTGAGGTTTTCCGACGCTCAGGCGGCGCGGCTGGCCTCGCAGGATGTCACGGCCGGCCCGGCGATCGCATCGAACAATGATCAGTGCCGGCAGGATGCCGGGTGCCGGAAGTAGGCTAGTTCACCGTCTTCCCCGGCGCTCGGATCACCGATCGCATCATTCGCCTGAGGTCGGGCTCTCGCTCTTCACCTTCATCCGGATTGCAAACGGGGCAAGGCATACCGGCCCCACCGCAATGGCAGGCCTTCGGGCCAGCCCAGGGCCGGTTCGGATGAACCTCACAGACCCAACCGGTATCGTCGCACTTCTCGCATCGCATATCGGCACCAATCCCGCTCTCGGTCGATCAGATCGAGGGGCGCATGAACTCTATACCACAACACGCATCATATGAGGGCCGGGGAATTGACGAGCAAGGAAACGGACATGGTCACGGTACCAACTCCCACCTGGAAGTTCGAATGGAACCTGAACACCCTGGTCAGCCTCATAGGCTTCATCGGGATTTTCTTCGCTTGGGGCGCCACCTGGAACCAGGTGCAATCCGAGATGCGGGCGAACTCCGCTGCGATCGAGCGGCTGGATAAGCGCCTCACCGCGGCGGAGGTGGCGCTGCGAACGCTGGACACTCAGGAAATCCGGATTGCCGCCGTCGAGAAGCAGGCGAGTGAAGCCGCCGTATCGATGCGATCGCTCGAAAGCACGCTGAATACCCTCGGCTCCGATATCCGGGTGGTGCGGGAAATCCTGCAGAGGATCGAAGGTGATCGGCCTCCGCCTACCTCGATCCGGTAGCCCGAGCGTTTCTCTTGATTTCATCCCACTGCGGATAGTGTTCGTAGCACCACCATGTGACCGGCTCCGCCCTGGTCCGTGCAAAACCGAACTCTCCGAACTGCCCACATCCTTCAATGCAGCAATAATGGTTTACGTGGATCGATGATTCCGGTTGGCTTGTGCGTCCTTCGTCGGCCAATCTGTCGTTCTCCTGCGTTTAGTATTCGGTTTCCTGGGCGTTCCACCAACAGATTTCTATGGCGTCGGCATCGTCCGGCGGCACATCCCAATCCGGGGGAAAGCATTCCCACCACAAGGCGAGAGCGGCCTCGCGAGAGGCTGTGTAGGGTGGAATAACCTTCCCGTCGGCGAGCCATTCGCCGTCTTCTCGCCGCTCCATCTTCTTGCGCCCGATCAAGGCGGCAAGCTCGACATCGACTTCGCGGTCAGGTGCCTTCATGGTCGAGAGCCGTTCCATAAGGCGGCGATAGCGGATTTTGGGTTCTCTGGTTTCCCACTCAATTCTCCGCATCTCTCGTGCCCAGGCCTCCAGGTCGAGTTCCATCGCACTTCTCCCTTGAGCTACAGCAGCAAGCCTTGCGGCTCCGGCGCTGCTTCCTCGCGTTTCGGCAACAGAACCAGGTCATCATCGGGCAGGGGCCTTTGCAGCTTTCCCGCCTCTTCCCAGGGCGCTGACAGCCAGGTCTCGATCTCATCCTCGTTCCGCAGGATGACCGGCATTGCCTTCTGGTGAATAGGGCCGACGACGCCGTTCGGATCGGTCGTCAGGAAGCCGAACAGATCGCACGTAATCAGCCCTTCCTTGACCTTGCGGACGCATTCCCAATCCTTCACCCATATCCCGGCGAAGAACATCAGGGGCTCGCTCTCGTCGCCGGCAAACCATGCGTTCGGAATGCGGCCACCGCCGGCGCTGGCCGGATCGGGTTCAGCAAACCGGGTGAATGGAACGACACAGCGGTTTGCCTCTCCGAGCCACCGGCGCCAGTGCCTGCTTTCCACGCGTCGGACGTTCGTCGTTCCGCGGTCTGGTTCCATCTTCAACAGCTCGTTGAAATCCACTTGCTGCCCTTTTGCCCGCAGCTTGTCGGCCCTTTTGCTCGCCGCTTTCATCAGCGCCTCTTTCGAGCTCGGCATTCCCCATCTCACCCATGTCGCTTCGCGCTCGCCGGCGTTGTTCCTGACGATCGGCGCCATCTGGTCAGGATAGACGTCCAAGGACGGCTGCAGGTTGCCCAGGTGGTCGAATGATTTCGTCAACCTCCGAATGGCTTCCTGGTTGGTCGAGACGTTGTAGAGATTGCACATTCCGCTCTTCTCCCCTTAAAGCTTCCTGTCGCGCCAGATCGGCTTTTTCACCATCCTGATTTCCACGAGCTCGCGGATCTGCATGCCGACGATCTCGCTACCCATCACGCTCTTGAACTCCACTTCCATGTAGTCCTTGCGCATACACTTCTCGCATCGGAACCGGTGCTGGAGCTTCAGGACATGAACATCGCCCACGAGCTTGATAATGTCCAACGGGCGGTACGTCCTCGTGATCTTGCACAAGCGGCAGGTGATCTTCACATACTGGCCCAGCATATGCGCATCGGTGAGCCTGGGTATCCGCGCTTCCACCCTCGGATGGGCAAAGCCCTTGTATTCGACGCTAGGCATATCGTTTGCTGTTCATTTCTTCATAGAGCTGCTCGACGCGACACATGGCGTCTAGCCGCGAACCCTCCCAACCGCTGCCTTTCCCCGGGCGCTTCCGTCGATGCCCTTCGACGCCGTACAGTATCCAGAACCAGATATCCTTGCTGGTGGATACCGTCTCAAGCTGGAAGACCCTGCCTATCGGCTGAGTGCCGTCGAGGCCGATGAAATCCTCCGGCTCTTCTTCCGCCCAGCTATGTTGCCAGCGGTATCGAGGCTTCGACCCTGTTGGGATTTTCTGCCAGCCCATCCAGCCATTGTTGTCGCCAACCCGAATTGCGGCGTTCCTCACACGCTCTGCCCGGCGCTCTTCCTCTTCTGCACGTCGGCGGGCAGCTTCCTCTCTTTCCCTTCGCTCGCTCTCCCTTCTCTCCAGAATAGCCGCCTCGGCACTGCGCACCTGGTCGGTATAGGCGCCGCACGGCGGCTGGCTTCCGAAGGCGCGTCGATGCTCACAGTCCTTTGTTGCGTTCATGACGAGGACTTCAAGCAGCACATCGGGTGAGGACGTCTTGAGAACCTCCGCTTTCGACAGATCCTGCCGAAAGTCGCATTGCGTGCAGGCAATCTCGATTATCTCCTCCGGCACGTCTCTCAGCGAAACCAGTTTTCTAGGCCTCTCGGCTTCGGACACGACTTCTCCTTCGCGCTTTTCGCGCGTTCTTCTTTTGTAACTTTTCATAGGGAGCGCCGCCGCATTGCGGCTCCGATGTTCTGATTATGTTCTCATCCGATGCGATGAGTCAATGATGAATGTTATTAAGAACTCGCTGATGGACTATTGATCGCGGATGAAGACGCCGGCTTCCGCCGCGGCTTTGAGGAAGGCGCTCCGGGAATCCTCTGCCGGTCGCTCCCCTTGCATTACGGCAAGGCACACGCGCTGCGCTTCCCAAAACTCCTCCCCATCATCAACGGGCCAGCGCTTCAGCAGAGCCCGAGCGGCTTCCTCCGCGCTGGTGATAGTGCGAAACCCGCCGCGATCGTCCTCTTCGAATGTGACGGGCGTATCCCACCGGCCTGGGTCCATCGCCGCGCTCCCTAATCAAGCTTCCGTTTCAGCGCATGCAGCAGCGCCTCCAGCTCCGCATTTGAGCCGGCGGCAAGCATGAGGTTGTCGGCGACCTCGATGATTGCCGTCAGGACCTCGGTCTCCTCCCATCCAGCCTTTACCGCATCCTCGATGAGATCCTGCAGCGGCAACTCGACCGCCATCTGGCAGAACATGTGCCGGTTCTCGTCTCCCATAGGGAGCGTTGGGGAAGGGATGTCGCTCATACCGGAAAGGATAGGGCGGCGAGTGATTCGGGGAAGGAGGAGGCGAACGTTGTGGAAACGAGCGTTCAGAATGAAAAAAGGACAGCGTTCAGAATGAAGGGTATTGCGCCCATTGTAGATTCGTTCTAATGCCCGGCCACCACTCGCTTTTACAGCATCGGACGGCCTCGTGGCGGAGTGGTGACGCAGAGGACTGCAAATCCTTGCACCCGAGTTCGATTCTCGGCGAGGCCTCCATCTTCCTTCTTTTTCATTGTTCTCCCGGCAGCGGGCGAGATCAAGCGATCTCCAATCGCGGCCGAAATCCTGCTCGGCGCGGGCCGGCTCTGACCCTGATCGGCGATGCTGGAGTTGGTGCTCGGGCGGATTCGGAGAGTGCGGAAAACGTGCAGGGCCCCCAAAAAACCGTGAGCGGCTGGCCTATTCGATCTCCCAGCCGCTCACACCCCCATTTGAGACCCACCCGGTCCCAAGGATGATGATGATCCTGTACGGGCAGAGAAGCAATTTGTCCCTACGGGCTAAACGGAAGGGACTAGTCGCCAAGGGAAGTTTCGATTGCGTTCCGAACTCCGGCGTGCAGGGCAACGCTACCGTCGACACAAGGAAGGACGACCGATGCGCCGGCCTTTCCACAAAGCGGGTTTCGCCGCTTCGATAGCGGATTATCACCTCTCCCGAGCCACTCTTGGCGTTTTTTGCATTGAAAGCGTTGCGCCTCGCCAGTAAGACGAGGACGCATGAATTCGGCGAAGAGCGCCGGTGGTTTGGGACGACGGACATGATGGATTTCGAAGCAGCACGAACGAAGATGGTCGACAACCAGATCCGCACGACGGATGTCACGTCGCATTCGCTGCTGCGGGCTTTCTATACGGTGCCGCGCGAGGAATTCGTGCCCGCCGCGGCGAAACCGCTCGCCTATATCGATACCGATATCGAAATCGCTCCCGGCCGATACCTGATGGAGGCATCGCCGCTCGCCAAGCTTCTGCAGCTCGGCGCGATCGGCAAGGAAGATGTCGTGCTGGAGATCGGCGCCGGTACCGGATATGCGGCGGCGGTCCTGTCGCTGATTGCCGGCTCGGTCGTGTCGCTGGAAAAGGACGAGGCCCTGGCTTCCCAGGCGACCGAAACGCTGGCCCGTCTCGGATATGACAATGTCGCGGTCGTGACGAGCGATCTCGAGAAGGGGTATGCGGCGGAAGCGCCCTACGACCTGATTTTCATCAATGGCGCCGTCGAGGAAATCCCGGCCTCCCTCATGGATCAGCTTCGGGATGGTGGCCGGCTGGTCGCCGTGGTGGGCTATGGCAATGCGGCGCGGGCGAAGCTCTTCGTGCGCGAGCAGGGCGTCGTGTCGGAAGGCGTGCATTTCAATGCATCGGTCAAGCCGCTTCCGGGCTTCCAGAAGGCGAAGGAATTCGTCTTTTAAGCCATTCTGCTCCTGAAGCAGCGCTTGAGAAATGGATGCGGGCCGGGCTTTTGTCCGGCTCTTTCTTTTGGCGGTGTTGCCCTCGGGACTCGCTGTCGAAACAAATCTGTGTATCGCACAAGCCATTGACCCGGCTGCAATTGTGTCTCTGCGCCGCTGCCGTAAACTTATGTTGATTCGAGTTTCGGCGGACTTCGGACCCGATGCGGCAATAGGGGATTGATATGGCGCAGCCAAATGTAGTGCGTGAACCCTCCATGGAAGAGATCCTGGCCTCCATCCGCAGGATCATCGAGAGCAACGAGCCGGTGGGCGAGGGTGCTTTTTCCGGGCCGCTTCCTCCGGTCTATGCGGAGGAAGAGATCGAGGACGCCGAGGAGGGCGTCAATTACGCGCCCGAAATGCCGGCGAACGATCCCGGCGAGCCGCGTCACCGGTCGATGATGGGGGCGGATGAGCCGGCTGCCTCCGCGGAAAAATCCATGTCTCTTGCCGATGTCGCGGCCCGCGTTCGTGCCGCTTCGGTACGCCAGCAGGAAATTGCCACTGCCCGTCCGGCATCCGCGTCTGCGCCCCTTGCTCCGCCTCCTGCCGCCGAACGACCGGCGCCATCGGCCGTCGCCCGCCTGCTGGAACTGCGTGATGCGGCTGCATCGCAGCCTGCTCCAGCCGTCCAGCCGACAAGGGCGCCGATCGCCGAACCGTCGGCCTACCAGGTTCAAGCGAGGATGGAGCTGGAGCCGGAGATGCAGGAGCGGCGGCCGGAGCCGCGTTTTGCCTCAGCACCCGAGCAAAAAAGCCTGCCCGCCAGGATCGAGAGTGCCGCCGGCCTGATCTCCGCGGAGGCCGGCGCGCAGGTCGCCCGCTCGTTCAGCGAACTGGCAGCCGTGTTCGACGGCATAGAGAGGCGCTCGCTGGAGGAGATGGCCAGCGAGATGCTGCGTCCGATGCTGCAGGAATGGCTGGACGATAATCTGCCGACGCTGGTCGAGCGTCTGGTGCGCGAGGAAATCGAGCGCGTGGCGCGCGGTTCCCGCCGCTGATTTCCTCTTGACCGAAGGCAAGAGCCGCCTGGGTGTTCCCGGCGGCTTTTTTATTGACTTGGAACAACCCATCCTATTTACACCGCGATACCTCTCAAAGAACAGAACCGGGGCAGGAAATGCTCGAAAAGACCTATGATTCCGCAACCGTAGAACCGAAGATCGCCGCCGCCTGGGACGAGGCCGAGGCCTTCCGCGCCGGCGCCAATGCCAAGCCGGGTGCGGAAAGCTTCTCGATCGTGATCCCGCCGCCGAACGTGACCGGCTCTCTGCACATGGGCCACGCGCTCAACAACACGCTCCAGGACATCCTGGTCCGCTTCGAGCGCATGCGCGGCAAGGACGTCCTGTGGCAGCCGGGCATGGACCATGCCGGCATCGCCACGCAGATGGTGGTCGAGCGGCAGTTGATGGAACGTCAGCTTCCCGGTCGCCGCGCGATGGGCCGTGAGGCCTTCATCGAGAAGGTCTGGGAATGGAAGGCGGAATCCGGTGGCCTCATCTTCAACCAGTTGAAGCGCCTGGGCGCCTCCTGCGACTGGTCGCGCGAACGCTTCACCATGGACGAGGGCCTGTCGGAAGCCGTTCTGGAAGTCTTCGTCAGTCTCTACAAGGAAGGCCTGATCTATAAGGACAAGCGCCTCGTTAATTGGGATCCGAAACTGCTCACCGCGATTTCCGACATGGAAGTCGAGCAGATCGAGATCAAGGGCAATCTCTGGCACCTGCGCTACCCGCTGGAAAAGGGCGTCACCTATCAGTATCCGATCGCCTTCAATGAAGACGGCAAGCCGACGGAGTGGGAAACGCGCGACTATCTGGTCGTCGCGACCACACGCCCGGAAACCATGCTCGGCGATACGGGCGTGGCGGTGAACCCGGATGACGAACGTTACAAGGGCATTATCGGCAAGCATGTCATCCTGCCGATCGTCGGCCGCAAGATTCCGATCGTCGCGGACACGTATGCCGACCCGACGGCAGGCACCGGCGCGGTGAAGATCACGCCCGCCCACGATTTCAACGATTTCGATGTCGGCAAGCGGACGGGTCTCCGCGCAATCAACATCATGAATATCGACGGCACGATCACCATCAAGGACAACGAGGATTTCCTCGAGGGCCTCGATCATCCCGCCGCGTTGCACGGCGCCTGGGATCGGCTGGAAGGCCAGGACCGTTTCACGGCGCGCAAGATCATCGTCGAAATCTTCGAGGAAGCCGGCCTGCTCGACAAGATCGAGCCGCACACGCATGCGGTCCCGCATGGCGACCGCGGCGGCGTGCCGATCGAGCCGCGCTTGACCGAGCAATGGTGGGTCGACAACAAGACGCTCGCAAAGCCTGCGATCGCATCGGTTCGAGAAGGCCGCACCAAGTTCGTGCCGAAGAACTGGGAAAATACCTACTTCCAGTGGATGGAGAACATCCAGCCGTGGTGCATTTCCCGCCAGCTCTGGTGGGGACACCAGATTCCGGCCTGGTATGGCCCGGACGGCCAGGTCTTCGTGGAGAAGAGCGAGGAAGAGGCGCTCGAGGCCGCCATCCAGCACTATCTCGCACATGAGGGGCCATGGAAGGTCTGGGTTCAGGAGAAGATCGAGAACTTCAAGCCCGGCGAGATCCTCACCCGTGACGAGGATGTGCTCGATACCTGGTTCTCCTCAGCGCTCTGGCCCTTCTCGACAATGGGTTGGCCGGACCAGACGCCGGAACTCGCCCGCTACTATCCGACCAGCATCCTCGTGACCGGCTTCGACATCATTCCGTTCTGGGTGGTCCGCATGATGCAGATGGGCCTGCATTTCATGAAGGATGAGGAGGGCAACCCTGTGGAGCCTTTCCACACGGTGTACATCCATGCGCTGGTTCGCGACAAGAACGGCCAGAAGATGTCGAAGTCGAAGGGCAATGTTATCGACCCGCTCGAACTGATCGACGAATACGGCGCTGACGCGCTCCGCTTCACGCTTGCCATCATGGCGGCGCAGGGCAGGGACGTGAAGCTCGATCCTGCCCGTATCGCCGGCTACCGCAATTTCGGAACAAAACTCTGGAACG
Source organism: Rhizobium sp. LC145 (assembly GCF_001005825.1). Lineage (GTDB taxonomy): Bacteria > Pseudomonadota > Alphaproteobacteria > Rhizobiales > Rhizobiaceae > Neorhizobium. The sequence goes on along the minus strand of NZ_LBHV01000013.1, from coordinate 108,734 downwards.
CGACGCGTTTCGCGGAGATGAACGGCGTCAAGCGTGATCCGAAATTCATTCCCGAGACCGCGACGCTCACCGTCAACCGCTGGATATTGACGGAACTTTCGAAAACCATTCGCGAAGCGACCACCGCGATCGAAACGCAGCGCTTCAACGACGCCGCCGGTTCGCTCTATCGCTTCGTGTGGAACCAGGTCTGCGACTGGTATCTGGAGCTCCTGAAGCCGATCTTCTCCGGTGGAGATGAAAAGGCGAAGGCGGAGGCACAGGCGTGCACCGCCTATGTGCTGGAAGAGACGTACAAGCTCCTCCATCCCTTCATGCCCTTCATGACGGAAGAGCTTTGGGAGCACACGGCGTCGCGTGCGACACTGCTTTGCCATGCGGATTGGCCCGAACCGGAGTTCGAGGATGCGGCGGCTGCCGATGAGATCAACTGGCTCATCGATCTGGTTTCCGGCCTGCGTTCCGCCCGTGCGGAGATGAACGTGCCGCCTTCGGCCGTGGCGCCGCTTGTCGTCGTCGGCGCCAACGAGCTGACGCAGAGCCGCCTCGTCCGGCATGAGCCGGCAATCCGCAGGCTTGCGCGTGTCGAAAACGTCGAACTTGCCAAGACCGCTCCCAAGGGAGCAGCGCAGATCGTCGTTGGCGAGGCGACGGCATGCCTGCCGCTCGGCAGCCTTATCGATCTGGCGGCGGAAAAGGCCCGCATCGAAAAGGCGATCGGCAAGGCGGAAGCCGAGATGGAGCGGGTGGCCAAGAAGCTGGCGAACGAGAAATTCGTCGCGAATGCCGATCCGGAAGTCGTCGCGGCCGAGCGGGAACGCTTCACGGAGCTGGAGGTTCAGCTCGCCAGCCTCAGGACCGCGCATGCAAGAGTGAGCGAAGCCGGCTGAGCCTTCAGCCGGAGCTGACCGGTTCCGGCGATCTCCATACGGATCGAAGAAGTTCGGGCGCGCCTGTGGTGGATACTTCACCACAGGCGCGCCCGATGTGATTTGAGGGAATCAATACTGGTCGGGAATGCTCGACATTCTTCGCACACCCGGCCTTGGTCTCTTTATCCGCAATTGCATGTCTGTCGGTGCACAGAAGCAAAAAATGTTGCTCAACGGCAACATTCCATGCCCGTGAAGTATAAAATTCTATCCGCCGCCGGATGTCTGCGAAAAATTAGGTAATTTTATGCGTAAGGGGGCGGATCTCTGCCCCTGTTTCATTTTCTTACGTAAGTTTGAAGACACTTCGCGGCCAGTGCTCTCCGGCCCCGTAAAGTTGTCATTTAGAGCTAAACATCTAGAGTGATTCTCATCACTTACCAGGGAGTGGGAGCAATTATGGTAAGCAAAAAAATATCGAGGGGCCTGCTGGTGGTTGCCGCAGGTTGCGCCGTTCAATCAACGGCTTTGGCGGGAGGTCTTGAGCGCGGCGGGGGCTACAACATCGATCTTCTTTTCGATCCGTCACGTTTCGCGGTGGAATCCACCGCCACGTTCGTGATGCCGCAGCGGAAGGTGAAGAACGTCCGGGACATCAATCCCGCAAACGGCAATCTGAACGCGATACCGGGTTATTCCACCGAGGCGGACGATTCCGAAAACTACTGGTCGCCGCGTATCGGCGCGAAAGCGTCCATCGGCGATGCGGCGGACTGCATGTTCGACTATTCGCAGCCTTACGGCGCTCACGCGAACCCCGGCGCTCGGTGGGCGGGCGCGAGCGACAACGTCGAAACCAAGGTGAACAGCGACAACTATGCAGTGACCTGTTCCTATAAATTCGATATGGGCCCTGGCAAATTCCGCGTGATCGGCGGCGTCAACTATCTCGAGATGGATGGTTTCAAGGAGCGTCTTCTGGTTCCGCCGGAGCTTCTCGGTGCGCTCGGGCTGCCTGGTACTGGCATCGGTCGTCTCGATCTCGAAGGTGACGGCTGGGGCTGGCGCGCAGGCGTGGCCTATGAAATCCCCGAATACGCGATGCGCGCGAGCCTGATGTATTACAGCCAGGTGAAGCTCGACAACATCACCGGCACGGTGGATATGACACAGGTGCCGTCGGCCTTGCATCCGCTCGGTGGCCGGATCATTCCGGTCGAGGGTTCCGCCGCGATGCCGGATGCGCTCGAGTTGAGGGTGCAGTCGGGCATCGCGCCGGATTGGCTCGCCTTCGGTTCGGTGAAGTGGACCGACTGGAGCCAATTGCAGCGCGTGGTTTTCTACAGGGGAGCAACCGAAATCACCTCGCTCGATCTCGGCTATCGTGATGGCTGGACGATCACGGGCGGTATCGGCCACAAGTTCAACGATCAGTGGAGCGGTGCTGTCAGCGTCACCTGGGATCGCGGTACCTCCCAGGAGTTCGGCACGCTGAGCGATACCTGGCTGTTCACCGCGGGCGTGGCCTATTCGCCCAACCAGAATGTCGAAATCCGGCTTGCCGGCGTTCTCGGCATTCTTACCGGCGGCGAGTCCCGTCCGACGACCATCGATGGCGTTGGCGTCGGTCGCGAAGCGACCTACGAATACGACAGCGATCTGGTGGCTGCCCTGTCCACCTCGCTCAAGGTCAAGTTCTGATCCGCTGATGGAATATCTCGAATGATGAAAAGGCCCGGTTCGTCCGGGCCTTTTTCCAGTGAGCGCCGGTCGGGCGTCGAAGGTGGCTAGGGGTCGCTGGATCTGTGTCGATTTGGCAACAGTTTTTTATGACAATTTGTCCATAGTGTGTGCCGCGTCGATCTGTCCATTTCCCGCCACAAACGAGGAGCAGCGATAGACCGGCAAAAGTCGCGGATCGCGGGGGGCGACCGCGGTATTTGGAGTATCATGGGCGGGTTTCTTGAGAAAAAGCCGGGTGTTCGAGAGATTGGAAGGCGATCGTCTTTCAGATCTTCGAGAGTTGCGGCTGCGGGTCGTAGTCTTGCCGAAAACGGCAGCTACAGTTTCCTTCATCTGTCAGTGACGACGGCTGCCGACTCTTTTCGGACGGCCGAGCTGCTGGGAGAAACCGAGACTGGACAGCTGGTCCAATTCCGCTTGGGTCTCGAGTAGAGTGGAAGAAACTGTATCATGCCGAAATCTAACGTCGGATCCATGAAAGTATTGCTTCTGGGCATGTCGCTGGCCTCGGTGCTGGCGAGTTCGGCTGCGGCCTTCGATATCAATGCGGGGGTCTCAAAGGAATCGGGTCCCTTCGACCTCTTCAAGTTCGGTTTCAAAGCCTACAAGAACGGCCAGAAGGAAGATGCCGTCGAAGCCTATCGCTACGCCGCCGAAAAGGGGCATACCGGTTCGCGCTGGGCGCTTGCCAACATGTATGCCTACGGCGATGGCGTCGCCAAGGACGATTTCGAGGCCTTCAAGATCTACAACGAGATCGCGGCACAGGGCGTCGAGCCGGGTTCGGAAGACACCGGCTTCTTCATCAACGCGCTTTTGTCGCTTGCCAACTATTACCGCCGCGGCATTCCCGGCAGCCCGGTCAGGTCCGATCTGGCCCAGGCGCGCCAGCTCTATTTCCAGGCAGCCTCGACTTTCGGCGTGGCGGAAGCGCAGTTCCAGCTCGCCAGGATGATCCTTGCCGGCGAGGGCGGCACCGCGAACATCCAGCAGGCCAAGAAATGGCTGAACCAGGCGCGCAAGAACGGTCATGCAGGCGCCATGGCCGTGTTTGGAAACGTGCTTTTCCAGGAAGGGCAATCCGTGCGCGGGCTTGCCTTCCTTACGGCAGCCCTCGATCACTGCAAGAAGAATGATTGTCCCTGGATGCAGCAGATGCAGGAGCAGGCCTTCTCGCTGGCTTCCGAAGAGGACCGGCGCGTTGCAGTCGTGCTGGCGCAGGAATTCGCCAAGGGCGCCGACTAAATCCACCTATCAGCGGGGATGCTCGCGGATATCGCTCCGCGTGCATGAGTCATTTCGGATAACCCGCTCACAAGGCGCGAGAATTTCTTTTCATGCGGCTGATCAGGCTGCGAAATCGAAGTGCCCGACAACCGGTACATGGTCGGAGGGCTTCTCCCAGGCACGCACATGCTTTTCGATGACGGTCGATTTCAGCCGGTCGGCCGCTTCCGCCGAAAGGAGCAGGTGATCGATGCGGATGCCGTTGTTCTTCTGCCAGGCCCCCGCCTGGTAATCCCAGAAAGAGTAGAGTTTCGTGGCGTCCGTGGTGGCGCGGACGGCGTCCACCAGGCCGAGATTTTCGAGCCGCCGGAATGCCGCGCGGGTTTCGGGCAGGAAGAGCGCATCGCTCGCCCATACGGCAGGATCGAAACAGTCGTGCGGTTCGGGAATGACATTGTAGTCTCCCGCGAGAATCAGCGGTTCTTCAAGCAGGAGCAGGTTTGCGGCATGGGCGCGCAGCCGTTCCATCCAGGAAAGCTTGTAGGGATATTTGACGGGATCATCGGCAGGATTGCCGTTCGGTAGGTAGATCGACGCGACGCGCAATGCGCGGCCCGGAAGCGAGAAGACGGCCTCGATATAGCGGGATTGCTCGTCCACTTGTCCATCCGGGCCATTGCCGCCCGGAAGTCCGCGCATGACCTCATCCGGCTTGATCTTGGAAAGCAGCGCCACGCCGTTGAAGCCTTTCTGGCCATGGGTCTCGACGTGGTAGCCGAGCGCTTCGATCTCCAGGCGAGGAAAGGTCTCGTCGACCGACTTGATCTCCTGTAGGCAGACGATATCCGGCGCCGAATCCGCCAGCCACTGACGCAGGTTATCGATCCTGGCCTTTACGCCATTGATGTTCCAGGTGGCGATCTTCATGAAACCCGCTCTCCTTCGTAGGCCTCCTTTTTAACGAAAGAGAAGGCCTTGGGAAGGTGCGAAGATCGATATCAGATGGAAAAGCTGGTGCCGCAGCCGCAGCTTGCAACCGCGTTGGGATTCTTGATCTGGAAGGACTGGCCGAGCAGGTTGTCGACGAAATCGATTTCGGAGCCTTCCATATAGACGAGGGACAGGCTGTCGATCAGCACCTTGGCATCGCCGTTCGCGATCACCACGTCATCGTCCTGTGGGGATTCGGCGAGGTCGAATTTGTAGGAAAAGCCGGAACAGCCGCCGCCTTCCACCGAAACACGCAGGGCCTGTTTGCCGGCTTCGTTGCCGACGATCTCGGCGATCCGCTTTGCGGCGGCATCCGAGAGGGTTACATTCGCTTCCATTTTTCCGCCTCCTGCCGGGGTCAAGGCCCGGAGAGATTTGATGTCAACTGCTTTGCGCAAGTTTGCTCTATAGGTATGAAGGCGTGAACGGCACGTCAATGGGCATGCAGGCAGGAACCAGGAAAGCAGCATGACGATCGATACCAGAGCACTAGGCTTCGGAAGCGGCGAGAGAGCGGTCTATGCGACCGACCCCTGGTCTTCGCGCGGCCGACTCTTCCCCGAAACAAGCAGCCTGACCCGCTCCGAGTTCCAGCGGGATCGCGATCGCATCGTTCACACCACCGCCTTTCGCCGCCTGAAGCACAAAACGCAGGTCTTCATCAGCCCCGATGGCGATCATTACCGCACCCGGCTCACCCATACCGTCGAAGTGGCGCAGATCGCCCGCGCTCTGGCCCGCGCCCTGAAGCTCGACGAGGATCTCGCCGAAGGGGTGGCCCTGGTGCACGACTTCGGCCACACGCCGTTTGGCCATACGGGCGAGGATGCGCTCGATGAACTGCTGAAACCCTATGGTGGTTTCGATCATAACGCCCAGTCGCTTCGCATCGTCACCAAGCTGGAGCGGCGCTATGCGGATTTCGATGGGCTCAACCTGACCTGGGAAAGCCTTGAGGGGCTGGTGAAGCACAACGGCCCGCTTCTGACGAAGACGGGCGAGGGCACGCGCGGTCCGGTGCCGCAGCCGATCCGGGATTACTGCGAACTTCACGATCTGGAACTCGCAAGCTTCGCGAGCCTGGAAGCGCAGGTGGCGGCGATCGCCGACGATATCGCCTACAACACGCACGACATCGATGACGGATTGCGCGCAGGCCTGCTCACCTTCGAGATGCTGGAGGAGGTTCCGTTTCTGTCGGAACTGATGGCAGAAGTGCGCAGCCGCTATCCGCATCTCGAAGCTAGCCGCTTCACGCACGAGATGATGCGCCGGCAGATCACCCGTATGGTCGAGGATGTGATCGGCGTGGCGCAGGATAGGCTGAAGGAACTCAAACCGAAGAGCGCGCAGGATATCCGTGACGCGGACCGGGTTACCGCCACCTTTTCCGGGCAGATGGCGGAGACCGACCGGCAGATCAAGAAACTGCTCTTCTCGCACATCTACCGCCATCCGGAGATCATGCGCATTCGCGCGGGCGCGGCCCAAATCCTCTCCGACCTCTTCAACGCCTACATGGCCGATCCGACCCTGATGCGAAGCCACTATTGGGTGAACCACATTGCCGGGCTCGGCGAGGCCGCAAGGGCCCGCCATGTGGGCGATTATCTCGCCGGCATGACCGATACCTATGCGGTCAAGGCGCATGGCGAGTTGTTTGACCATACACCCGATTTGCGATAGGCACCGCGACCGATACGGGTGCCTCGCCGCAATCTGAGGCTGGATGGATGAGATGAACCTTTTTGCCGATTTCGAAGTCAGAATTAAGAGCGCGCTGGAAACCCTTGATATCATCAAGGAAAAGCGAAGCGACGTCGATTTCGGCCGTGTCACCGTCGAGCCGCCCCGCGACCAGAGCCATGGCGATGTGGCGACCAATGCCGCCATGGTGCTGGCGAAACCGCTGGGCACAAATCCCCGGGCGCTCGCCGATCTCATCGCCGAGCGGCTGCGGGACGATGCGGATGTCCGCGAGGTTTCGGTCGCCGGCCCCGGCTTCATCAATATCCGGCTGGCGACCGGCTATTGGCAGCGGCTGCTCGCTTCGGTGATCGAGGCAGGCACCGATTACGGCCGCTCGAAGATCGGCGCCGGCAAGAAGGCGAATGTGGAATATGTGTCGGCCAATCCGACCGGCCCCATGCATGTCGGACATTGCCGTGGTGCGGTGGTGGGCGATGCGCTGGCCAATCTCCTGGCCTTCGCCGGCTACGACGTCGCCAAGGAATATTACATCAACGACGCGGGCAGCCAGATCGACGTGCTCGCGCGTTCCGTCTTCCTGCGCTACCGCGAGGCGCTTGGCGAGAACATCGGGGAAATCCCGTCCGGTTTCTATCCGGGTGATTATCTGGTCCCGGTCGGTCAGGCACTGGCGGACGAGTTCGGTCCACGGCTTCACAACATGCCGGAAGAGGAGTGGATGCCGCTCGTCAAGGACAGGGCGATCGACGCGATGATGAAGATGATCCGCGAGGATCTGGATGCCCTCAACGTCCATCACGATATCTTCTTCTCCGAACGGATGCTGCATGCCGACGGCGCTCAGCGCATCCGCACCGCGATCAACGATCTGACCTTCAAGGGCCATGTCTATCGCGGCACGCTGCCGCCGCCGAAGGGGCAGTTGCCGGAGGATTGGGAAGACCGCGAACAGACGCTCTTCCGCTCGACGGAGGTGGGAGACGATATCGACCGGCCGCTCATCAAGTCGGACGGAAGCTATACCTATTTCGCGGCCGACGTCGCCTACTTCAAGGACAAGTACGATCGCGGCTACGACGAGATGATCTATATTCTCGGGGCCGACCACGGCGGCTATGTGAAGCGGCTCGAGGCTTTGGCGCGGGCGGTTTCGGGCGGCAAGGCGAAGCTCACCGTTCTGCTTTGCCAGCTCGTGAAGCTCTACCGCAATGGCGAGCCGGTGAAGATGTCGAAGCGCTCCGGCGATTTCGTCACGCTGCGCGACGTGGTGGACGAAGTCGGCCGCGACCCGGTCCGCTTCATGATGCTCTATCGCAAGAATTCGGAACCGTTGGACTTCGACTTTGCAAAGGTTACAGAGCAGTCGAAGGACAATCCCGTCTTCTACGTGCAGTATGCCCATGCGCGCTGCATGTCGGTTTTCCGGCAGGCGAGGGAGGCTTTTCCGGGCCTTGATACCGATTCGCTCGACCTTGCGGCCGCCGCGAAGGATATTGCCGACGAGAACGAGTTGCAGCTCGTCGCCAAGCTCGCCGAGTATCCACGGCTAATAGAGGCGGCAGCACTGTCCCAGGAGCCGCACAGGCTTGCATTTTACCTCTATGATCTGGCAAGTTTCTTCCACGCTCACTGGAATAAAGGCAAGGATCAGCCTGAATTACGGTTTGTTAACGATAAAAACCGAGAATTGAGTATTGCCAGACTTGGGCTGGTGCGTGCTGTCGCTTCTGTTTTGAAGTCCGGGCTTGCCATAACGGGCACTGCTGCACCGGACGAGATGCGATAGTATTGTCACCGTTTCCCCACAATGCACTGGCAAAGCTTGTTGGTGTAGGTGAGTGGACGGGACAATGGCAGACAACAATCTTGCACGTAACCGGAATGACGTTCCGGATTTTCTTGCCGATGACGATCCGCTGGCGGAACTCGCGCGCATCGTAGGGTATGAGGATCGCCCGGTGGCGCGGACCGCGCCTCCGGTTGATGCTCCGCGTCAGGAGCCGACCTTCAATCTCGAAGACGAGCTTTTACGAGAGTTCGAACGGTACGATACGCCCCGCCTTGATCCCGCTCACGACATCGCGCTTGACGATGCTCCCGGCCTTGTCGAGGAAGAGGCGGTGACGCCTTCGCTCAATTCCTTCGACGCACAGGTCGAGCCCGAAGCCCGCGAGATGAATTCTCCCGAGGTCGAGCCGAGCCTATCCGAGCCTGTGTTTTCTCCGGCCGGTCCGGAGGTCCCCGAGGCGGAAGAGCCGGAGGCCGAGGCGGTTGAAGCGCAGGCCTATGTCGATATTGCCGGGCATGATCGCTACGACAGCGAGCCGGTCACCTTTGATGCGGTCGAGGTGGATGCCGAGCCGGTTTCCGCTTTTTCCGATCCGGAGCCGTTCGAGGTACCAGCCGAAACGCCGCACGCTCCCGATATCGAGGAGCCGTCCTTCGTTCCATCTCGGAATGAACAGGTCATGCCTCGCGAAGAGGCCGTGATCGCCGCCCCCGACTTGGATGCGTTCGATCTCGCCTCCGAACTGGAAACGTCCATCGGGGTCGCGCCGGCGGTCCAGGGCGCGCCCGTCGTCGGGCGTGCGCCGGAGCCGGTTCGCAAGGCGGCCTACGAGCCCGGCTTCCGCATGCCGCTCGCCAATTTCAGCGCCGCCCGTTCTTCCGGTCCGACGGCATCGGTGATGCCGGATACCGCCGTGGCGAGCGCCGCAATCGCGCCCGCCGCGCCCACCGCAGTTTCCGAGCCGCCGGTAGTTCCTTCGGAAGCGCCGGTTGCCGCAGCGCCTGTTGCGCAGGAGATGCCCAAGGCCGAAGCGAAGATTACGGCTTCTTCCGTCGAAACTGTCTCGGTTGCGGCATCCACGGCCACTTTCGGGTCGGTCTCTCCCGCTTCGGCTTCGTCCGAGGATGACTTCTCCGCTCTCGACGCGCTGATCTCGGATGTTGAGCGCTATACGCCGCCCGCCGCCGCCGCCGACGCTGCTGCGCCGGCGCAAGCAATCTCTTCGCCCACACGGGCTCCGGCGGTGGAGCCCGTGGCTCCGGCCGCCGTCAAGGCCCCTGCAGCGGTAACGCCGCCGCTCGTCGCGAACATGGACGACGATCTCTTCGGGGACGATGATTTCGAGCTCGCGCTGGATGAGCTCGATCTCGATCTGGATCTCAGCGAAATCAACCTCGATGAGGAAGACAAGCGCCCGATGAAGCCGGAGGCCGTTCAGGTTCCGCCGGCAAAACCGGTAGCGCCGCTCAAGATGGAGGTGGCTTCGCCGGCGGCGCGCTTCGAGCCCGTCGTCCACTCGCGCGTGTCCTCCGCACCGGCTTCCTTCTCTTCACCACCGATCTCTTCGGCACCCGTTGCGGTCGCGGTCCGGCCCCAACCGGCGCCTGTTGTCGTGCCTCCGCCGGTTGTCGCAAGAGAAACGATACCAGCGGATTCTCCGTCGGCCTTCGATCCTGCGCTGATCGCGGATGCCGACGAGCACCCGGAGGCCATCGCCGACTTCGACGTCCCGGCGCTGCCGGTCGAAGAGCCGGAACAGGCACCGGTTTATCGTCCTGATTACGATCTCGATCTCGATGCGGAACTGGCCTCGCTGCTACGGGAACCGGCGCCCGCAAAGGCTGCTCCTGCCCCCAAGGAAGCGGAACCGGAATTCGTCGATTTCGGCGAGCCTGCGCAGGCGGCAAAGCCCGCCGCGCAGAACGACCTCGACGAATTCGAGCGCGCGCTTGAGGAAGATTTCCGCCGCAGTCTCGCAACGCCCTTACCGGCCGGACGAGATGTGGAGCGTGAAGCCGTCATTCCGGGTGCGGAAGTGGTTTCCAGCCGCTTCTCCCCAAGGATGGTTGTCATGCCGCTCGCCTTCCTGGGTGTGCTGGTGATTGGCGGTGGCGCGATCTATGCCTGGATGGGCAACGGTTCTGCTGGTCTCGGTTCCGGCGAGCCGGTGGTGATCGCCGCCGATAGCGACCCCATTAAGGTGCTGCCGGAAAATCCGGGCGGCAAGACCGTTCCGAACCAGGACAAGGCCGTTTACGATCGTGTCGCCGGTGCGGGACAGGAGGATCCGAAGCAGGAGGCTCTGATTTCCTCGAACGAGGAGCCGGTCGACGTCGTCCAAAAAACCTTGCTGCCGGAAACGCTTCCGCTCGAAGGCGAAAATGAAGGAGAAATCGGATCTACGCCGGTTGGGGAAACGGAAGACCCGCGCCTTCTACCGCAGGACGGAGAGCAGGCCGCGGCCGGTGCTTCCGCCGATCAGCCGATCGCGGTGATGCCGCGCAGGGTCAAGACGATGGTCGTACGGCCCGATGGCACCCTGGTCGAGCAGGAGGTCACTCAGCCGGCTCCTGCAGCCCAGCCCGCCGCACCCGCGCTCGCCGAAGCGACGGATGTGGGCGGCGTGCCGGCCGTTCCGGCAAACGCCACTGAAGTTGCCAGCGCCGCGCCGATTTCCACCTCGGCGCTTCCCGATCCCGCCCTTGCGGAACCGCCGCCTGCCGAAGCCGTCGTCGGCGCCGCTCCGGCGGAAGCTGCACCTGCAGTCCAGGCGCCCGCGATCGCCGCGCCCATTCCGACCGCGCGGCCTGCCGAGCAGCCCGTCAACGTCGTGGCAGCCGTCTCCGATCGCGGCAATGTTCGCGAGCAGGCTGCGACGCAGCCCGCTGCGGCTCCCGCCCAGCAGCAGACCGCGGCAATTCCGGGTGGCTACGTGATCCAGATCGCCTCGCTTCCCTCGGAAGCCGAAGCGCAGCGTTCCTACCAGAGCCTGTCCTCGCGCTTTTCCAGTGTCATCGGTGGCCGCGGCGTGGACATCAAGGCGGCGGCGATCCCCGGCAAGGGAACTTTCTACCGTGTCCGTATCCCGGCCGGCAGCAAGGCCGACGCTGTATCGCTCTGCGAGCGCTATCGCGGGGCCGGCGGAAGTTGCCTCGTCGCACAGTAGGGAACGTCAAGCTTGCTTGATAGACGGGGCGGTTTTCCGCCCCGTTTTCCGTTGGGCAATACTGTGCCCGTTCGTGTTTCCCTGCTGAAATGCGTATGATCCAGGCATGAGCGAATCAAAAGCAATGATCCTGGGGGCCAGCGGCCCCACCCTGACGGCCGACGAGATTGCTCTCTACAAGGCCGAGCGCCCATGGGGTTTCATCCTGTTTGCCCGCAATTGCGTGGAGCCCGCGCAGATCACCGATCTCGCTGCCGCCATGCGCGATGCGGTGGGGCGACCGAACGCCCCGGTGCTGATCGATCAGGAGGGAGGGCGCGTGCAGCGCATTCGCCCGCCGATGATCGAGCGCTATCCGTCAGGCGCCGCTCTCGGTGAGCTTTACCGCCACGATCGGAAGAAGGGGCAGCGCGCGGCCTGGCTGATGTCGCGGCTGCACGCCTTCGATCTGATGAAGCTCGGCATTACAGTCGATTGCCTGCCGGTGCTGGACGTGCCGATCGAAGGCGCGAGCAATGTCATCGGTGACCGCGCCTATGGGTTCGATCCCAAGGCGGTGGCGGAAATGGGCAGGGCCGCGGCCGAGGGCCTGAAGGCCGGCGGCATGCTGCCGGTGATGAAGCATATTCCCGGCCATGGACGGGGCATGGCGGATTCCCATCATGAGCTGCCGGTGGTCACCGCCTCGCGCGCGGAGCTTGAGGCGCATGATTTCCTGCCCTTCGTCGCATTGAAGGACGAATTGATGGCTATGAGCGCGCATATCGTCTTCACGGCCATCGATCCGGACGAGCCGGCGACCACCTCGCGGAAGGTGATCGAGGAGATCATCCGTGGGCACATCGGTTTCAAGGGGCTGCTGATGTCCGACGATACTTCCATGAATGCGCTCAAGGGCACGATCGGCCAGCGCGCGGCGAGAATCATTGGGGGCGGCTGCGATATTGTCTTGCATTGCAATGGCGTAATGGACGAAATGAAAGCGGTGGTGAAAGAGGTGCCGCCGCTCGCCGGCGAGGCCTTGGGACGCGCCGAAGCGGTGGAGGCAGGCTTCGGTGCCGGTGACGGCGCGGATGAAGAGGCGATCCGCGCGGAATTCAGGGGACTTACCGCAGTCGCCTGACGTTCTACGGACAGAGGTGGGAATGGCCATGAACATAGCGCAAGGCGCCATCCCGATGGACAAGCTCTGGCAAGACGCGCCTGAACGGGCGACGGACGAGCCGGGTCTGATGATCGATGTCGGCGGCTTCGAAGGACCGCTCGATCTGCTCCTGCATCTTGCACGTTCCCAGAAGGTGGATCTCGCCCGCATTTCCGTACTGGCGCTTGCCGAGCAATATCTGCAGTTCATCGATAGTGCGCGGAGGGTGCGCATCGAACTGGCCGCCGATTACCTCGTGATGGCCGCCTGGCTTGCCTATCTCAAATCAAAACTCCTGATCCCGCAGCAGGTGAAGGGCGATGACGGCCCGAGCGGCGAGGAGTTGGCCGCCACGCTGGCCTTCCGGCTGAAGCGTCTGGAGGCCATGCGCGAGGCTGCCACGCGGCTCGTCAACCGTAACCGGCTCGGCCGCGATATCTTTGCCCGTGGCGCGCCGGAGCATATTCCGCACCGCGTCGAGTCGGCCTATGACGCCAGCCTCTACGATCTTCTTTCGGCTTACGCCAATCTGAGGCAGCGCCAGGCGGTCACACAGGTGACGATCGAAAAGCGCAAGGTCTGGTCGCTTGCGGATGCGCGCGATCTGCTCAACCGGATGCTCGGCGAGATCACCGACTGGACCATGCTGCAGCACTATCTTCTGACCTATCTGCCGCCGGAGGATCGGATCACCGCAACGGCGAGCGCTTTCGCCGCCTCGCTCGAACTCGTGCGCGAGGGCAAGCTCGAGATTCGCCAGGAAGGCGCCTTTCAGCCGATCTATATGCGCAAGGGGCAGAAAAAGCCGATGGAAGGGGAGGCGTTGATTGACGCCGTCTGAAGACGATTTCGCCATGGAACAGGAGAAGGGGGATACCCTTTCGGAGTTTCCCTCATTGGCGGAGGCCGAGCGCATCGCCGAGGCGCTGGTCTTTGCGTCCGCCGAGCCGGTTTCGGAAAATTTCCTTGCCGAACGCCTGCCGGAAGGTGCCGATGTGCGCGCCATCATGCTGCGGCTTGCGGACATATACGCGCCGCGCGGGGTCAATCTCATCCGCAGCGGCGATCGCTGGGCCTTCAGAACCGCAGCCGATCTTTCCTTCGTCATCCGCAAGGACGATTCCGAGGCGAAGAAGCTTTCCCGTGCAGCACTGGAGGTGCTGGCCATTATCGCCTATCACCAGCCGGTGACGCGTGCCGAGATCGAGGAAATCCGAGGGGTTCAGACATCGAAAGGCACGCTCGACGTGCTGATGGAGGCCGGATGGGTGCGCTTCCGGGGCCGCAGGCGGACCCCCGGCAGGCCTGTGACGCTCGGCACCACGCCCGATTTCCTCGATCATTTCGGGCTGGAAGAGCTGCGCGATCTGCCCGGCCTCGAGGAGCTTAGGGGCGCCGGACTGCTTTCGGGACGCATCCCGCCCGGTTTTCATATTCCCGTCCCATCCGCCGGCGCCGACGATCTGACGGAGGACGAGGACCCGATTACTCAGCTCGATCTGGAAGAGCTCGGCCTCTTGACACCGAGTGGTGAAGCGGAGGAATAGCGTCATGTTTGGCAGGTCTGCTTCTGGGCCTCCGCGCGTGTGAGCGAGGGTATGGGTTTTCAACCGGCACAGTCGGCAGCGGAAAAGACGAGGCGCACGACCGGTGTTACCTTCGCGTCCAGGCTGACATTCGAAGATATCCATCACAGCTATCACGGCAAGGAGACGATCCGCGGCATTTCGCTGACGGCCGAGCCGGGAGAAGTCCTTTGCCTGCTGGGGCCCTCCGGTTCCGGCAAGACGACGCTGCTCAGGATCGCGGCCGGCATAGAGATCCAAAGCCGAGGCAGGATCGTCATCGATGGACAGGAAACGGCAGGGCCGGATAAGTTCCTGCCGCCGGAAAAGCGCGGCATCGGCCTGATGTTCCAGGATTTCGCCCTGTTTCCACATATGACGGTGCTGGAGAATGTCCGCTTCGGCCTGACGGCGCTTCCGGCCAGGGAAGCTGCGGCGGAGGCCGGTGCCGCTCTGGAGCGGGTGGGGCTTGCCCATTATGCGCAAAAATATCCGCACGCGCTTTCGGGTGGAGAGCAGCAACGCGTGGCACTCGCGCGGGCGCTTGCGCCGCGTCCGGGCGTGCTTCTCATGGACGAGCCCTTTTCCGGCCTCGATTCCCGCCTGAAAGATGCCATACGCGCTGATACGCTGGCGATTCTGAGGGAAAGTCGCGCGACGGCGATCGTCGTTACCCATGATGCCGAGGAGGCCATGCGGATGGCCGATCGGATCGCGCTTTTGAAGGACGGCCGCTTGGTGCAGGTCGGCACTTCCGACGATCTCTATCGCCGGCCGTCCGATCTCTTCACCGCCGCGTTCTTCTCCGAGATCAACGAGTTTGACGGCGTGGTTCATAACGGCCTCGTCGTCACGCCGATCGGGCCCGTGCCGGCCAAGGGGATCGGCGAGGGCAGGGAGGTCTCGGTTGCCGTCCGTCTTTCGGGCATCGACGTCCAGCCTCACGGCGGCGCCGTGCCGGCGCGCATCCTTTCCCGGCGCTTTCTCGGCGTGGTCGAACTGCTGAGCCTTGCCGTACCCGGAAGCGAGGAAACGGTGCGCGCCCGCATCCGCGCGGATCAGCTTCCGCCCGGCGTCACTGACGTCGCGATCACAGTCGCGCCAAAGGACATTTTGGTGTTTGAAAAAGCCCGATAAAGGGCTTACATCGGGGAAATGTGAAATCAGGGAGTTTGGCGTTATGGGTTCCTTCAGTGTGTGGCACTGGCTGATCGTTCTGGTCATCGTGCTCGTCCTCTTCGGACGCGGCAAGATTCCGGAACTGATGGGCGACGTTGCCAAGGGCATCAAGAGCTTCAAGAAGGGCATGACCGATGAGGATGCCCCGGAGACGGCGAAAACCGTCGACCACAAGTCGGATGAGGTCAAGGAAAGCACCCGGTCCTGATCGGGATCGGCTTGCGGGAGCCTCATTGAATGCTTGATATCGGCTGGACCGAGCTTCTCGTCATTGCCATCGTGCTCATCGTCGTGGTCGGTCCGAAGGACCTGCCTCCGATGCTGCGCGCATTCGGCAAGATGACTGCCAACCTTCGCAAGATGGCGGGCGAATTCCGTACGCAATTCGACGAAGCGCTGCGGGAGTCGGAACTCGACGAGGTGCGTCAGACCATCTCGGATGCGCAGAAGCTCAATCCGTCGAACGCGCTGCGCGACGCCATCAATCCGCTGAGGCAGATGGGTCAGGAGATCCGCAGCGATCTTCAGAAGGCGACGCAGGTTCCGGCGAAGACCGATGCCGAGCTGCAAGCCCCTGTAGAAGGCGAGGCGGCCAAGCCCGAGCCGGCTCTTGCGGTGCCGGCCTCCGCCATGACGCTGCCTTCAAGCCCGCCGGAGACGCTCGCGCCTGCCGCTGCGGAGAAGCCGAAGCGCGTCAGCAAGGCTCCAGCCAAGGCGAAACCTGCCGAAACCGCTCCGCAGGCCGCCACTGCCGACAAGCCGAAGCGCAGCCGCGTTGCCGCCAAGCCGGCGCCTGTCGCCAAGGCTGTGGAAAAGGATTCCGCGAAGGCTCCGGCGCGGAAACGCGCCTCGAAGAAGACCGATACCCCGAAGGATGATGCATGAGCGGTAATTACGAAGACAAGCCGCAGCCGCTCATCGAACACCTGATGGAGCTGCGCACCCGCCTTATCTGGTCGCTGGCTGCCTTTTTCGTGGCCTTCGTCGGGTGCTTCTTCTTTGCCAAACAGCTCTTCAATCTTCTGGTCGTGCCGTATCGGTGGGCCGTCGTCTGGGCCGGGCTCGATCTTTCGAAATCGGAGCTCATATACACCGCTCCGCAGGAGTTCTTCTTCACCCAGGTGAAGGTCGCGATGTTCGGCGCTCTGGTGATCTCCTTCCCGATCATCGCATCGCAGCTCTACAAGTTCGTGGCGCCGGGCCTTTACAAGAACGAGCGGTCGGCCTTCCTGCCCTTCCTGATCGCTTCGCCGATCCTCTTCTTGCTGGGCGGCGCGCTGGTCTATTTCTTCTTCACGCCCATGGTGATGTGGTTCTTCCTCGCCATGCAGCAGGCGCCGACCGAAGGCGAAGTGGCGATTTCGCTCCTGCCGCGGGTGTCGGAATATCTCAGCCTCATCATGACGCTGGTGCTTTCGTTCGGCCTGGTCTTCCAGTTGCCGGTGGTGACGACGCTGCTTGCCCGCGTCGGTCTGCTCACCAGCGATTGGCTGAGAGAAAAGCGGAAGTTCGCGATCGTCATCGCCTTCGTAGTGGCCGCGGTGCTCACTCCGCCCGATCCCCTGTCCCAGATCGGTCTTGCGCTGCCGACCATCCTTCTCTACGAGATTTCCATCTACGCCGCGCGACTCGTCGAGCGCAAACGCGCCGAGGAAGCCCTCGAACGCGAAGCCTCTTCGGAGATTGCCACGACGGACAAGGCTTGAGTTCTTTAAGCCGCGTCGCGAGTTGGCGGCGTCACGCTTAAAGGCTTGGACAATGCTCGATATCAAATGGATTCGTGAAAATGAGGCGGCTCTGGACGAAGCGCTAAGGAAGCGCGGCGCGGAGCCCATGGCGGCTGTCCTCGTGGCGCTGGACGACAAGCGCCGCTCCGTCATCCAGACGCTCCAGGACATGCAATCCCGCCGCAATGCCGCCTCCAAGGAGATCGGCGCGGCCATGGCGAGCAAGAACGCCGAGCTTGCCGAAAAGCTGAAGGCCGAGGTCGCTCAGATCAAGGGCAGCATGCCTGCCGCCGAGCAGGAGGAGCGCGAGGCGATCGCCGCCCTCGACGATGCGCTCTCACGCATCCCGAACGTTCCGCTGGACGACGTGCCCGTCGGCAAGGACGAAAACGACAACGTGGTGAAGCATGTCGTCGGTGAAAAGCCGCGCTGGAACCATGCGGCACGAGAGCATTACGAGATCGGTGAAGCCCTCGGCTACATGGATTTCGAGCGTGCCGCGAAGCTCTCGGGCGCGCGGTTTACGGTGCTCACCGGCCAGCTCGCGCGTCTCGAACGCGCGCTCGGCCAGTTCATGCTCGATCTGCATACGACCGAGCATGGCTATACGGAGGTTTCCTCGCCGCTGATGGTGCGCGACGAGGCCATGTACGGCACGGGCCAGCTTCCGAAGTTCGCTGAAGACCTGTTCAAGACCACCGACGGCCGCTGGCTGATCCCGACTGCCGAAGTCACGCTCACCAATCTGGTCTCCGGCGAGACGCTGGAACAGGAGAAGCTGCCGCTGCGGTTTACGGCGCTCACGCCTTCCTTCCGTTCGGAAGCCGGCTCTGCCGGCCGCGACACGCGCGGCATGCTGCGCCAGCACCAGTTCTGGAAGTGCGAGCTCGTCTCTATCACCGATCAGGAAAGCTCGATCGCCGAGCACGAGCGCATGACCGAATGCGCCGAAACCGTTTTGAAGCGGCTCGGGCTGCATTTCCGCACCATGACGCTCTGCACCGGTGACATGGGGTTCGGCGCGCGCAAGACCTACGATATCGAGGTCTGGCTGCCGGGTCAGAACACCTATCGTGAAATCTCGTCCTGCTCGGTCTGCGGTGATTTCCAGGGCCGGCGCATGAACGCGCGCTATCGCGGCAAGGACGACAGGGCGCTGAAATTCGTCCATACGCTGAACGGCTCGGGCGTCGCCGTCGGCCGCTGCCTGATCGCCGTCATGGAGAATTACCTCAACGAGGACGGCTCGATCACTGTCCCGGACGCGCTTCTGCCTTATATGGGCGGGATCACGAGGATCGAGAGAGCGTCCTGATGCGTATTCTTCTGACCAATGATGATGGCATTCATGCCGAAGGGTTGGCGGTTCTCGAACGCATCGCCCGCAAACTCTCCGATGACGTCTGGATCGTCGCGCCGGAGACCGACCAGAGCGGGCTTGCCCACTCCTTGACGCTTTCCGAACCGCTCCGGCTGCGCAAGGTGGGCGAGAAGCATTTCGCGCTGCGCGGCACGCCGACCGATTGCGTCATCATGGGCATCCGCGAGATCCTGCCGGAAAAGCCGGACCTCGTGCTTTCGGGCGTCAATGACGGCGCGAACATGGCCGACGACGTCACCTATTCCGGCACGATCGCAGGCGCCATAGAAGGTACGCTCCAGGGAGTGCGCTCCTTTGCGCTGAGCCAGGCCGTGCGCCGCGAGAACGGCCGCGTTGCGCCCTGGGAGGTTGCCGAATCATACGCGCCGGACCTCATCCGCAAGCTGAGCGAACTGGACCTGCCGGACGGCACCTTCCTGAACCTCAATTTCCCGAACTGCGAACCGAAGGACGTTCAGGGCGTTCAGGTCACCTCGCAGGGCAAGCTGGATTTCGGCCTCACCATAGATGCCCGCAACGATGGACGGGGGCTGCCCTATTACTGGCTGCGATTCGGCGAGCGGCAGGGGCATTTCCGCGAAGGCACCGATATCCATGCGCTGAAAGAGGGGAAAATCTCGGTGACGCCGCTTAAGCTGGACCTTACGGACCATTCCGTGCAGGATCGGGTGGCTCAGGCACTTGGATTCGGAGTTGCCGGTTGAAATCGGGAATGGTCGAGAAAGAGGGTTTTGCAGCGCTGGTGCTGCGGCTCCGGGCGGAAGGTATCTCCGACCTCGATCTTCTGACGGCCGTCGAACAGACGCCGCGCTCGCAGTTCGTTCCTCCCACGCTCGCCGAGGAAGCCTATTCCAGCCGCTCCATTCCGATCGATTGCGGAGCCTTCATGGAAGGCGCCGATCTCGCCGTCAGACTGCTCTATCATCTGCAGGTCAAGCCCGGCCATCGCGTACTCGAAATCGGCACCGGCAGCGGCTTCACGGCTGCGGTCATGGGCAGGCGCGCCGAGCGAGTGCTGACGGTCGATCGTTACCGCACGCTCGTCACCGGCGCACAGGCCCGCATGGATGCGCTGGGCTTGCGCAATGTGGTTATTCGCCAGGCGGACGGGGTGAACGGCATGCCGGGCGAGGGGACATTCGACCGCATTCTCGTGACGGGCGCATTTACCGCGATGCCGCGATTCTATGCCGACCAGCTCACGCATGGCGGTTCGATGATCGCGCCGCTGATGGTCGATGAGGAAAACTGCCTCATGGTGCGCCTGACCAAGATGGGCAGCCGCTTCGAGCGGGAAGACCTTTTCCCCGTGCCCTATCTTCCGCTCGTGCCCCACATAGCCGCTGCCATGTAGGGCTTTCGTGCCATGACGGTACGGCTCGTCCGGTGTCATGGTTATCAATTTGCCAAAAATTTCTCTGCAATCCCTTCGCTTTAACCGGCCGGTAAGACTAACGCGCTTTAATCGCCCACAAGATGGTAGCGTCATGTGTAGGTCGAGTCATGCGTATGAAGGGTTCCCAAAGAATCGGAAAATCTACAGCGAAGCTTGCGGTGGCTGCGCTGTTGGCCAGCACGGCGGCCGGATGCAGTTCGGATGCGTCGCGCTTTGCCGGGGTCTTTTCCAATTCGGACCAGATCACCACCGCGTCGATCCAGCGCAACGGCGCAGGAGCCCATGGCGAGGTGCCGGTCCCGCGCGGTGACGTCAACACCGGTGGCGCGATGGCGTCAGCTGCTCCGCAGGGCGGTTATGGTTCGCCTTCTCCGGGTTATGGTCAGGCTTATCCGAACTCCGGCGGCTACAACGCTTCGCCGGCACGTGTGGCATCCGCTCCGGTTGCCGTACAGCGCACGGAACTCGCCGCTCCTTCGCCTGTAGCCTCCGCCCGCGATGCTGCGCCGGCTGAGCGGCGTGAAGCGCTCGGTCAGCCGTTCCCCGGCGGACAGGAGGGTGTCTCCAATGCTGCCGCGCCTCGCCAGCCGCCGGATGCGATCGCCACCGGCGCGACCAGGCCAATGTCCGGCTGGTCGACGGTCAACGCTCCGCAGGTAACCCTGCGTCCCGGCGAAACTTCGGCGACACTCGCCTCGCGCTATGGTGTCCCGGAAAAGGAAATTCTGAAAGCCAACGGCGGCAAGCTGGCGCCCGGCCAGATCGTCACCATTCCGACTTTCGGTCCCGCCCGCAATTCGGCGAAGACGGCTGCCGCCGATATCGACCTGCAGAACAAGGCGCCTGCGCCGGCCCAGCAGCAGGAGCAGAAGGTTGCCGTGCTGCCGAGTGGGGCCGCTCGCGACAAGCTTCAGGGTGAGGCCGCCAAGCTGACGCCGCCTTCCGGCGGCAAGCCGGTTCCGCCGACGGGCGGCTATGTGGTGAAGCCCGGAGATTCGCTCAACAAGATTGCCCGCGAGACCGGCGTGTCGGTTGCCGATCTCAAGGCTGCCAACGGCCTCAGCGCGGAAAGCATCCGCGTGGGTCAGACGCTGCGGATGCCGGGTGCGGGTTCCGCCTCCAATGAACCCGTCAGGACGGCCTCCATTCCGCAGAACGCCGCGGAGAAGCCGGCGGCGATGCCGAAGGCCGCCGAGGCTCCTGTTCAGGCAGCCCAGACCCCCGCCGAGGCAAAAGCGCCGGTCGAGACCGCCTCGATTTCGGACGTCACGACGAAGTCCGACATAACCGCCGCCGCACCGTCATCCACGGGCATCGGCAAGTATCGCTGGCCGGTCAGCGGCGCGGTCGTCGCGGGCTTCGGCCAAAACGTCAACGGCAGCCGCAACGACGGTATCGATATCTCGGTTCCGGAAGGTACGCCGATCAAGGCCGCCGAAAACGGCGTCGTCATCTATGCCGGCAATGGCTTGAAACAGCTCGGCAACACGGTTCTGGTGCGCCATGACGACGGCAAGGTCACGGTTTATGGCCATGCCGGCAATCTCAACGTGAGCCGCGGCCAGAAGGTGACCCGCGGCCAGACGATCGCAGCATCCGGCATGAGCGGCGACGCCAAGCGCCCGCAGGTTCACTTCGAAGTCCGCAAGGACGCGACCCCGGTCAACCCGATCAGCTTCCTTGAATAATGTAGTGCGTTTCAAGGGGACGGAGGAAAAGCCCGGCATTGCCGGGCTTTTTCGCGTTAGGTTCAATCTTTTGGCAGAGGCTTTCTGAGCCGGCCCGCCAGATCCTGGATATATTGCCAAGCGACGCGTCCGGATCGCCCGCCGCGGGTCGTTGCCCATTCGAGCGCTTGCGCGTGCAGCGTTTCGCGGTCGAGACCGAGTTCGAAATGGTCGGCGTAGCCGTCGATCATCGTCAGATAATCATCCTGGCTGCATTTATGGAAACCGAGCCAGAGGCCGAAGCGGTCCGATAGCGATACCTTTTCCTCCACGGCTTCGGAGGGATTGATGGCCGTCGATTGTTCGTTCTCGATCATGTTGCGCGGCAGCAGATGCCGGCGGTTCGAAGTCGCGTAGAAGAGTACATTGTCCGGCCGGCCTTCGATGCCGCCGTCGAGCGCCGCCTTCAGCGACTTATAGGCCGTGTCGTCATGATCGAAGGAAAGGTCGTCGCAAAAGACGATGACCCGGTGGCCGGAGGCTTTCAGGATGTCCAGAAGTTCCGGCAGCGAGGAGATGTCCTCGCGATGCACCTCGACAAGCTTCAGCGACACGCGGGTCGCAGCGCGGACATCCTCATGCACGGCCTTTACCAGGGACGACTTGCCCATGCCGCGGGCGCCCCAGAGGAGCACGTTGTTTGCGGCAAAGCCTTCCGCAAAGCGTAGCGTGTTTTCGTGCAGGATATCGCGCACGTGGTCCACGCCGCGGATGAGCTTCAAGGCCACGCGGTTCGGCCGGGGCACCGGCTGCAGGCGCAGGTTGGCAGGCACCCAGACGAAACAGTCGGCGGCGTTCCAGTCGTTGACGGCGGGAGGAGGGCCGGCGAGACGTTCGAGCGCATCCGCCAGCCGGCGGACTTCGGCAAGCAGCAGCGTATTCATCTCGTCGTTCATCGTCGTATCTCCTGGCATACGGGACCTGTGGCGTGTGGCTGCTGCGGTAACATGCACGTTTTCAACCGGAAAGTCTGAGAGAGGTGGATTTGGTACTGCGGACTACCTGTTTTTGTTGCATTCCGGGCCATGGCAACTATATTCCGGCGGCTTGAAGCGGGGGCTCGAGGAGAGGACCCGGCAACCATATGGAGTTCTCTATGTTCATTACTGAAGCATTCGCCCAGGCCGAAGGCGCAGCCCCGGGTGGCTCGGCGTTTGGCTCCGGCCTCGAAATGCTTTTCCTGTTCGCGCCGCTGATGGTGGTCTGGTACTTCTTCCTGATCCGTCCGCAGCGCGCTCAGATGAAGAAGCGCCAGGAAACGCTCTCCGCCATCCGTCGTGGTGACCAGGTCGTACTCGGCGGCGGTATTTCCGGCAAGGTGACCAAGGTCGTCGACGACAATGAGCTGGAAGTTGAAATCGCCGAAGGCGTCAAGGTCCGCGCCGTGCGCGCCTATATCGCGGAAGTCCGTGTGAAGGGCGAGCCGGTCAAGACCGAAGCGGCTGCTTCCTGATGATGGCGGCGGGCGTGTCGCGGAAGACATGCCCCGCCTTTCCAAGAGCCGCCGCGGCGGCTCTGAGCTGATTTTTCGAGAAGGCTTAAGGGCATGGCGAGAGGCATCGAAATCCGGGACGCCCATTTTCCCGGACGCGCTCCGATCGACGCCTATGGCAATGGCGGGTTTCGCTTCGCCGATATGTCCCATAAGGGCTCGTTGCTCTGCCTGCCTTCCGGCGTTCATGGCTGGGATATCAAGGAGGGCGAGCCGCTGACGGTCGACGCCTTCGGCAAGGTGTTGGCGGATGCCGGCGAGATCGAAGTGCTTCTGGTCGGCACCGGACAGAACCTGAAGCCGCTTCCGGCGGCGCTCAAGGCGGCCCTGAAGGCACGTGGAATAGCATCGGACCCCATGAGCACGGGGGCTGCGGTCAGGACCTACAACATCATGCTGTCGGAATCGCGCGCCGTTGCCGCTGCCCTGATTGCCGTCTGACGAGGTGCCGGTGACCGACACGGCCACGGACAACGCCGATATCTGCCTTGCGACGCTTCGCGAGACCGATCGCGACCGCTATCTTGCCTGCCTTCTGTCTCCAACGGAAAAGCGTGGAGCTCTCGCCGCGCTCTATGCCTTCAATGCGGAGATCGCCCGGGTGCGGGACGTGGCGCGCGAACCCTTGCCGGGGGAAATCCGGCTGCAATGGTGGCGCGATCTTCTCGAAGGCACGTCTCATGGCGAAAGTTCGGCAAATCCAGTAGCCGCAGGGCTGCTTTCGGCGATCGAGACCCACCGCCTGCCGCGCCAGACGCTTATCGACATGATCGACGGTCGGATCTTCGATCTCTACGACGACCCGCTGACAGATCGGAACGCGCTGGAAGGCTATGCCGGCGAGACCGCTTCTGCGTTGATCCAGCTTGCAAGTCTGATCCTGTCACCGGCCGATGCGGCGCGTTCGGCCGAAGCGGCGGGACATGCCGGTGTGGCGCAGGCGATCGCGGGGCTGCTGCTGCTCATGCCGATCCATCGCCGCCGCGGGCAGCTCTACCTGCCGCTCGATATACTCGCTGCGACCGGGCTCGACCGGGACGCCTTTCTTCTTGGCGAGGAGAAGGCGAAGATTTCCGCTGCGATAGAAGCTTTTGCCGGTCTGGGGTTGGAGCATCTTGCCAAGGCTCGGCGCGCCGGCCCGGTTCCTGCCTCCGTCTTCGCCGCCTTCCTGCCGGTCGCGCTGGCGGAGCCGGCGCTTCGGCGGGCCGCCCGAGAGGGTGCCAAGGTGCTCGAAACGAACCTCCAGCAGCCGCAATGGCGGCGCCAGCTTCGTCTCCTGAAGGCGATTGTTGCGAAAAAACTCTGACAGACACCACATTCGCGCAAGCCTCGTGCGATAAATGATGGCGGACGCTAAAGTGCCGTTCTCTAAGGGAGGAGCCCGTGAGTCCCGTCGTCGTATGGTCGATCGTATTCGGATTGGTCGTGCTTTTGGCGCTCTATGCTTCGCGCATGGCACGGCTGGAGAGAACGGAAAGCAGCCAGGACACCGGCCTTGCGATACTGGAATTCGGCCGGGCCTTTCCCAATGAGGCGATACGTGCCCTGCATGTGACGGCTGATGGCGGCGCGGTTTTCGTGCGGCTCTATGACGGCAAGACCGGGATCATGCGTAACCATCGCAAGCACTACGCCTGCCATGTTATCCAGCCCGGCCGCGTGCGGGTGACGCCCTCCGGCAATCCCAAGGGTTTTTCCGTGGATTTCCTGGATGTTCGCAGCCAGAACGGCGAGTACGTCTTCGCCACCGAGCAGGAAGCAGCCGAAGTCTCGCTCTGGCTGCTCGATAATTACGTGAGCCCTGAAGACCGGGAGGCCGAAAAACAGGAACCGGCCGCCGACCGCGCCTGATCTCAGCCCGCCGCGCGGACCTCGTGTCCCAGCCAGGCGGCGCAGTCCCGCAGCGCGCGGGCCGCGAGGAGCTGGCGCTTCATGATCGACTTGTCCTTGCCGCGGAAGCGCTTCACGCCTTCCGGCTTGACGATCGATCCCGGCTGCAGTTCCGGGAAAAGCCCGAAATTGATGTTCATCGGCTGGAAGGACCTCTTGCCCGGCTCGTCGTCGGAAACCAGGTGTCCTCCGGTGATGTGACCCAGCAGGGAA
Source organism: Rhizobium sp. LC145 (assembly GCF_001005825.1). Taxonomy (GTDB): domain Bacteria; phylum Pseudomonadota; class Alphaproteobacteria; order Rhizobiales; family Rhizobiaceae; genus Neorhizobium. The sequence continues at coordinate 83,523 of NZ_LBHV01000013.1, read as the reverse complement.
CCGAAGGCGGTCGTGACCGGCGGAGAAGCAAGTGTTTCGCCCTTGCGTTCGCTGGCTGCGAAACGCCCGGCCAAAAGGCCGATCGCCGCACTCTCCACATAGCCTTCGCAGCCGGTGATCTGACCGGCAAAGCGCAAGCCGGGCCTGCTCTTCAGCGTCAGTGTCTTGTCGAGCAGGATGGGGGAATGGATGTAGGTGTTGCGGTGCAGGCCGCCGAGCCTTGCAAATTCGGCATTCTGCAGGCCCGGAATCATGCGGAAGATTTCCGCCTGGGTGCCGTATTTCAGCTTCGTCTGAAAGCCGACCATGTTGTAGAGCGTGCCGAGCGCATTGTCCTGGCGGAGCTGCACGACGGCATAGGGCTTGACGGAAGGGTTATGGGCATTCGTCAGACCCATGGGCTTCATCGGGCCGTGCCGCAGCGTCTCGCGTCCGCGCTCGGCCATCACCTCGATCGGCAGGCAGCCGTCGAAATAGGGGGTACCTTCCCATTCCTTGAAGCCGACGGTATCGCCGGCGATCAGCGCGTCGATGAAGGCGTTGTACTGCGCTTCGTCCAGCGGGCAGTTGATGTAATCCTTGCCCGTGCCGCCGGGCCCGACCTTGTCATAGCGCGACTGGTACCAGCAGATGTCCATATCGATGGAATCGCGGTGGACGATCGGCGCGATCGCATCGAAAAAGGCGAGCTGGTCCTCCCCGGTCTCGGCCTGGATCGCCGCCGCCAGGGCAGGCGAGGTGAGCGGGCCGGTGGCGATGACCGCAAGATCCCATTCCTTCGGCGGCAACCCCACGATCTCCTCGCGGACCACGGTGATCAGCGGATGCTTCTCGATCGCCTCCGTCACCGCATCGGAAAAGCCGTCGCGGTCCACGGCCAGCGCGCCGCCGGCCGGCACCTGGTTCCGGTCGGCCGACGCCATGATCAGCGAGCCGGCCAGCCGCATTTCTGCATGGATGACGCCGACGGCGTTCGCGGTCGCATCGTCGGAGCGGAAGGAGTTGGAGCAGACAAGCTCGGCAAGCCCGTCGGTCTTGTGGGCATCGGTGCCGCGCACGCCGCGCATTTCGTGCAGGACGACCGGGACTCCGGCCTCGGCCACCTGCCAGGCAGCTTCCGAGCCGGCAAGGCCTCCGCCGATGATATGGATGGGAGAATAGCTGTTCTTCGTCATGGCGGCTCAATACCATGGGTGCCGCGAGGCGTCCAACCGGAATCAAAACGGCACCCGAAGGTGCCGTCTTACATCATTCATCTGCTGTCTTTGCCAACCACGGCACCTTCCGGTCGCGGTCTTGCTCCGCGCCGTCCGTCAAAACGGATTAGCGGAAGGAGCGGGCTGCGATGTGGCGGATGTCGTAACGGGTCAGACCGATGTCGCTGAGAGCCTGATTGGACAGGTTGCTCAGTTCGTTCACAGTCCGCCTGTAGCTGATCCAGGCCTTTGCCATGCGAAGCGGGTTCATCTTTGTTTCCTCAAGAACTCCAACCGATGCTCGTTATCGACATCGGCGATGGCGTCCTTATACAACCGAATAATAAGAGAGTGCAGTGCAAAAAATATGCGACTGCCATGCAAATGTGCATGGGATTGGTGAAATTTGCGCCTTTGAATAAATTATCGGCAGCGCCTGCCGAAGTATGTCGCACAATGGTTTGCGGTGTTTTTTGCGACAACAGCCGAGCGCGCAAATAAAAAAGCGCCCCGAGAGGAGCGCTTTCTTCAAGCCTGATGGCTGTATCGATCAGAAACCGACGGCGGTGCGAGCAACGCGGCGGATGTCGGCGCGGCCGATGCCGAGATCGTTGAGTTCGCGGTCCGTCATGCGACCGAGTTCGGATACGGTCTCGCGATACTTGCGCCAGTTGTTGAAAGAGCGTGCGATGTTCATGGTCTGCCTCTTCTTTTCCAAGTGGTCGGCAGCCTTTCTGGCGCCGGCTTCAATCTCATGGCGGCTATATATGTTGCGCCGCGAAGGAGTAACAGCGCCCATTCGGTATGCCACCTATGCACGGAATGCATTCCACAGGTCGCAGTTATGACCAATTGGTTAAAGTCTGGGCAGGGGCCAAGCGGAAATGGGAGGATGATGAGAAAAGATAACGCCCACCGGGGGAGGAGGATCCGGTGGGCGTTACGCGTAACGACTGGCGATTTGGGAGGAGGAGGATCGCCAGTCTTGATCGGAATGCGCTGGGAGGAGGAGGGCGCAATCCGAATTCCGAATACTCGGAAAATCCGAGGGCAGTTTCAATGCGGCGGACTGCCACCCCGCCGTTCGGTTTGCCGATGTTTCGGCCCGCCTCATGCAAAAATCAGGGAAGTAGTCGGTGGTTGTGCAGAGCAAGATCCTCCCGGATGACATGCAGCCGCCGCATGGCAATTCCGTGAGCTTGATGTTAAACTTTAGAAATAAATAAAAAGTTAACGCGAGCATTGCGGGCGGCTATGCAAAACAGGGTTGAAATGCGGTTCTCGCAGGTGCTTCTTTCCTGCCTTTCCGCCGGTGCCAAAAAACCGTCATTTTCCCTTTGCGCTCGCCGAAACGGGTGATATAGAGACGCGCGCTCCGGAAGGCCTCGATGCGAGGGTTTTCGATGCGGTTTGGAGCGCGGGTATGGTGAAATTGGTAGACACGCCAGATTTAGGTTCTGGTGCCGCAAGGCGTGGGAGTTCAAGTCTCTCTACCCGCACCAGAGCCGCCGGGAGCGCAGTTGCGAACGATTTTCGGTTGCGACCGGCGTTCCAGAAGACCGCGACCGGTCACTAGTTCCGGCGTCGTGCTCGATGAAACAACGGCTGTCTGAGCACCGCCGCCACGATATGAAGGTATAGACATGCAGGTTACCGAAACGCTCGCTGAAGGGCTGAAGCGCGAAATCAAGGTCGTTATCCCGAAAAAGGATATGGAAGCGGAGCTCAACGTTCGCCTGGCCGACGCCAAGGACAAGGTCCGCATCAACGGCTTCCGTCCGGGCAAGGTGCCGGTCGCGCATCTGAAGAAGATGTACGGCAAGTCGATCATGGCCGACCTCGTCAACGAGATCGTCCGCGAGCGCCCGACCAAGATCCTCTCGGAGCGCGGCGAGAAGTCCGCCACCCAGCCTTCGATCTCCATGACCGAGGACGAGGCCGAAGCCGAAAAGATCCTGAACGCCCAGGCCGATTTCGAATTCACGCTTTCCTATGAAGTCATCCCGCCGATCGAGCTCAAGTCGACCGACGGCCTCAAGGTCGTACGCGAAGTCGTCGAGATCGGCGATGACGAAGTCAACGAGCAGATCGAGAAGATCGCCGAAAGCGCTCGTACCTTTGAGACCAAGAAGGGCAAGGCCGCCGACGGCGACCGCGTCACCATGAACTATCTCGGCAAGGTCGATGGCGTCGCCTTCGACGGTGGTACCGCCGAAGATGCCGAACTGGTTCTCGGCTCGGGCCGCTTCATCCCCGGCTTCGAAGACCAGCTCGTCGGCGTCAAGGCCGGTGACGAGAAGACCATCACGGTCACCTTCCCGGCAGATTATCCGGCCGCCAACCTGGCCGGCAAGGAGGCTACCTTCGACGTCACCGTCAAGGACGTTGCCGCTCCGGGCGCGATCGAGATCAACGACGAACTCGCCTCCAAGCTCGGCATCGAATCGGTCGATCGTCTGAAGGAGATCGTCCGCGGCCAGATCGAAGGCCAGTACGGCAACATCACCCGCCAGAAGGTCAAGCGTCAGATCCTCGACCAGCTCGACGAGATGTACAAGTTCGACACCCCGCAGGGCCTGGTCGACGCCGAGTTCGAGAACATCTGGCGTCAGATCAACACGGATCTCCAGCAGTCCGGCAAGACCTTCGAGGACGAGGAGACGACCGAGGAAGAGGCGCGCGCGGAATACCGCAAGCTCGCCGAGCGCCGCGTCCGTCTCGGCCTGGTTCTTTCCGAGATCGGCGAAAAGGCCGGCGTGGAAGTGACCGAAGAGGAAATGCAGCGCGCGCTTTATGCGCAGCTCCAGCAGTTCCCGGGCCAGCAGAAGGAAATCCTCGATTTCTTCCGCAACACGCCCGGTGCTTCCGCTTCGCTGCGCGCTCCGATCTTCGAAGAGAAGGTCGTCGATAAGCTGCTTTCCGAAATCAACGTGACCGACAAGACGGTAACGAAGGAAGAGCTGCTCGCCGACGAAGAGGGCGAAGAAGGCGACAAGCCGGCCAAGAAGGCCGCGCCGAAGAAGAAGGCTGCCGCCAAGGCCGAAACCGCCGAAGGCGAGGAAGCTGCTCCGAAGAAGAAGGCCGCGCCGAAGAAGAAGGCCGCTGAGGACAGCGCCGAATAACCTTCGGGTCATTCACCGAACAGGAAAGCCGGGCCGGAAACGTCCCGGCTTTTTTCATGGCCGAAGTTCTCGCGGGGCAGGGTCATATTCTCCCGGATTGTGCATCCGGAAGCGTGGCAGGATTCATATCCGCACGGCGGGCGCCGGCCTCCGCCTGCCCGCGAACGTCTCGCGAAACACTCCGGCGACGGAAGCGGGGCGATTGTAGGCATGGTTGGAGAGGGCGGGGATGAGAAAAGTGACAAGGTATTGATGCGATTGAAGTGGGGTGGTGATTTCGTCCCCGTTTGGTGGCGGATTGACCAGGCGCGCGCAAACGCTGGACGCCTCCGCCGATCCACAACCAAAAATCCTTCCGCAAAAATGTTCCCGGTAAACGTTCCGGTAAGAATGTGGCGCTAATGATTTCAACGCGGCCGGTTGGTCGCATGGCGCCGGGTTGGGTAGTGCGTACCGGTCGCCTTTTTTATCGGAAGCGGTGTTTCCCTTCCGCCACCCGGCCGGGTTTCAACCCCGTGCGGCTTTTTTCAAAATCCTCCGGATTGACTTGGCCCGCGCCAGGCCCCACATTTTGGGCATACCGCTGTGAGTCAGCGAAGTTCATCATCCAACAGGGCCGGACGCCTCTTGATCTACGAATCGTCCGGTCCTTTTCTTTCTCCCGGCGGCATGTTTTCCGAATCGGCCGAAAAGCTCCCATGACAGATAAAGGCCATGCGATCCTCGTTCTCGGTGGCGCGCGTTCCGGCAAGTCCGCGTTTTCCGAGAGACTTGCGCGAGACAGTGGCCTCGAACGGCACTATCTCGCCACCGGCCGCGCCTTCGACGACGAGATGCGCGAGCGCATCGCCCGCCACCGGACGGATCGCGGGGAGGGTTGGGCGACGCATGAAGTGCCTCTCGACCTCGTTTCCCATCTCGCTGCGATCGACCGGCCGGGCCGTGTCATCCTCGTCGATTGCCTGACGCTCTGGGTCACCAATCTGATGATGGAAGGGCGCGGTATCGATGCGGCCGGCGCCGAACTGACGGAACTCATCGGACGTCTTTCCTCAAGACTGATCCTGGTGTCCAACGAGGTCGGGCTCGGCATCGTGCCGGAAAACAGGATGGCGCGGGAGTTCCGCGACCATGCCGGGCTTCTGCATCAGCGGATCGCGGCGGTCGCCGACGAGGTGTTCTTCGTGGCGGCCGGACTGCCGCTCAAGATGAAGGGATAGAAGCCATCGGCCTCCAGGGCTTGGCGCGCTGCGCCCTTTAGAAACCCAACCAGTTCCATACGGGATGGGCCGGATCGGCGATCAGCTTGGTCGCGAGCGCCAGGCAGGAAACGACGAGAAGCGGCTTGATGATGCCGGCGCCGTTCTTCATCGCCAGTCTCGATCCCGCTTGAGCGCCGAGGAACTGGCCAAGCCCCATCAGAAGCCCGATCTTCCAAAGGACCGCGCCATTGAGGGCGAAGACGAGAAAGGCCCCGCAATTGGAGCCGAGATTGAGCAGCTTCGTGTGTGCGGTCGCCTTGAGCATTCCGAAGCCGGCGAGCAGGACGAAGCCCAGCATGTAGAAGGAACCCGCGCCGGGTCCGAATACTCCGTCATAGATGCCGATCAGCGGCACGAAGGTGAGCCCGAAGATGAACGGTGTCACCCGGTGGTGACGATCGGCATCGTGGAGATTGGGCTTCAGGGCGAAGAAGAGGGCGATCGCAATCAGCAGGAAGGGAATGGCCGCGGCGAAGAAGTTCGCGGGCAGCATGTTGGCGAGAAAGGCCCCCACCACGCCGCCGGCCAATGCCATGGAGGCCATCGGAAGCTGGCTTTTCAGGTTCACATGGCCGCGCCGGGAATAGGCGATCGTGGAGGAGGCGACGCCGAAGATCGCCTGCAGTTTGTTGGTCGCCACCGCTTCGAGCGGCGGTATGCCCGCGATCAGCATGGTGGGAATGGTGATGAGTCCACCGCCGCCCGCAATGGAATCGACGAAACCGGCCAGGAAGGCGGCAAGGAAGAGAATGAGCGCGAGATAGAGGGCGAGGTCGTCCAAGGCCGGAAACTCGAATGAGAGCGATGAGGAGGGCGCGGCGCTTGTCGCACCGAACGGGCGCGACGGCAAGCCCGATCCTCGGTTCATGTAAGCCTGTTCATGACCTTCGGGCAGCGTAACGTGCGGGATTGCGGTGCGCGCGTTTGGCGCTATGTTGCCGCGGCGCCGTGAAGGTGCGGCCACCCCACGATCAGGACACGGACAATCATGCACAAGGTCATATTCGACACCGATCCCGGCATCGACGACGCAATGGCGTTGCTTTTCCTGCACCGGCACCCGCAGATCGACCTTATCGGCATCACCACGGTTTTCGGCAATGCGCCGATCGGCTTCACGACCCGCAACGCCCAGTTCCTGGCCCAGGAATGGGGAATTTCGGCTCCGGTCGCGAAAGGCGCGGGCGTCACGTTCGACCCCTCGCGTCCCGAAGGCCATTGGCCGACTTTCATCCACGGCGAAAACGGGCTCGGTGATATCGACATTCCCGAGACCGTCGACCGTCCGCTCGATCCGCGGCCTGCATATCAATTCATCATCGACACGGTGCGCGCGCAGCCGGGTGAGGTGACGCTTGTCGCCGTCGGGCGCATGACCAATCTGGCCCTGGCGCTCAAGGCGGACCCGGATTTCGCCGCGCTGGTGAAGGAGGTGATCGTCATGGGCGGCGCCTTCGACGTCAACGGCAATACGAGCCCGGCGGCAGAGGCGAACATCCACGGCGATCCGGAAGCGGCCGACCTCGTCTTCACCGCACCATGGAGGGTGACGGTGGTGGGGCTGGACGTGACGCTGAAAACGGTAATGACGAGCGGGTATCTTGCCGAAATGGCGGTGACCGGCGGCAAGGCGGTGCAGCTGCTTTCCGATATCTCGCAGTTCTATATCGATTTCTACAAGCATCGCGTCGGCGACGGCATGGTGGTGCACGACAGTTGCGCCTGCGTCTATCTGGTGGCGCCGGAGCTCTTCAAGACGCGTAGCGGGCCGATCCGCGTGGTCTGCGGCGGGATAGCCGATGGGCAGACGATCCAGAAGCCGGACGGCAGGCGATTCCCGCCGGGTGACTGGGACGGGCACCCGAGCCAGCTCGTCTGCACCGATATTCAGGCCGACAGCGTGCTCGAGGTCATCCGAGCCGCGATCGTGGAGGGCCGAGCGGCCTGAGGAGCGGCGCATTCGATTGCTGTTTGGGCAACATTGCGCGGCAAATTTTCACCAGATCGCGGGAAGCCATTGGCATTTGGAATTGATTTCCCTATGTGGAACCTGATTTTTCTATCATTCAGAGGACATGGGCGTGACTGCTACATTTGACAAAGTTGCCGACATTATCGCTGAAACCAGCGAAATCGACCGGGAGACGATCACGCCGGAGAGCCACACGATCGACGATCTCGGCATCGACAGCCTGGACTTTCTGGACATCGTCTTCGCGATCGACAAGGAATTCGGGATCAAGATTCCGCTCGAACAATGGACGCAGGAAGTGAACGAAGGCAAGGTTTCCACCGAGGAATATTTCGTTCTCAAGAACCTTTGCGCCAAGATCGACGAGCTGAGGGCGGCCAAGGCCTGACCGGGGCCCGCCGATAACTTCATGCTGCTCGAATATTTCCAGATGATCGACCGTGTGGAAACGGTCGATCTTGGGGCGCGGACCTTGAAGGCGCGATCCGTCGTGCCTTCCAAGAGCCCGGTGTTTGAAGGTCACTTCCCCGGAATGCCGTTGGTGCCGGGCGTGCTTCTGATCGAAACCATGGCCCAGGCCTCCGGTTTCCTCGTGCTCGCCGCCACCGATTTTTCCGCCATGCCCTTCCTGATGTCGGTCGACGGGGCCAAGATGCGCTCCTTCGTGGAACCGGATGCGGTGCTCGACATCGAGGCGTTTCTGGAGCATGAGGGGTCCGGCTATGCCGTCACCAAGGCGAAGATAACCTCGGCCGGCAAGAAGATCTGCGATGCGCAGTTGAAGCTGCGCACCATGCCGTTCAGCGAAGTGCCGCTTGCGGATATCGTGCGCAAGCGTGCCGAAGAAGTCGGGCTCATGAATGCGCTCCGTGCGGGAGCCTGACGCGGTCCGTTCAAGAGGACAAGATGAGCAAGTCAGACAATGATGTCGTGATCACCGGGATCGGGATCGTCACCTGCCAGGGCGTGGGCAAGGAAGCGCATGCAGCGCTTCTTTCCGCTCCGCAGGCCGGCGCACCGAACGTGGATACCGAGCGTTTCGCGCCCTATCCCGTCCATCCGATGCCGGAAATCGACTGGTCGCTGCAGATCGCCAAGCGTGGCGACCAGCGCCAGATGGAGAACTGGCAGCGTCTCGGCGTGTTTTCCGCCGGCCTGGCGCTCGACGATGCCGGCCTGAAGACGGATGCGGACGCCTGCGCCTCCATGGACATGATCGTGGCGGCCGGTGGCGGCGAACGCGACATCAACGTGGATTCGCTGATCGTCGATGAGGCGCTGAAGCGCAACGACCGTGAAATCCTCCTCAACGAGAAGCTGACGACCGAACTTAGGCCGACGCTCTTCCTCGCCCAGCTTTCGAACCTGCTTGCGGGCAATATCTCCATCGTCCACAAGGTGACCGGTTCTTCCCGCACCTTCATGGGCGAGGAGGCGGCCGGCATTTCGGCGGTGGAGACGGCGTTCCACCGGATCAAGGCCGGCCAATCCACCCACAATCTCGTGGGCGGCGCCTTCGTTGCCGAGCGCGCCGATATCATCCTGCTGGTCGAGGGCATCCGCGCACATGCGACCGGCGAATGGCACCCGCTCTGGTCGCGGTCCGACGACAATGGCGGCGGCATGATCATGGGTTCCGTGGGCGCCTTCCTGGTGCTGGAATCGCGTGCGCATGCAAAGGCCCGCGGCGCTCATATCTATGCGGTGATCGATGCGATCGAGGGTGATCGCGGCAATCGCGACGAGGGCAGGCTGGAAAAGCGGCTGGTCCGGCTTGCCGGTCTGGCATCGGACGCTGCGGCATCGGAGACGGTCGTGTTCTCCGGGGCGAGCGGCGTCGTGGACCTGGTCGCCCGCGAGAAGGCGGTTCTCGAAAAGGAATTTCCAGGTGCCACGATCCGCGGCTATGGCGGCGTGATGGGGCATGGCATGGAAGCGCAGTTTCCGCTGGGTCTCGCGCTTGCGGCTCTCAGCCTCAAAGGCGGCGCAAAGGTTCCGGCATTCGACCCGGCAAACGAGCGGCCGATGCCGGCACCGGCGAAACATGCGGTGGTGACGACCGTCGGTTATACGCGCGGCGAAGGCGTTGCAGTGCTTTCGGCCGACGCGCGAAGGAGAGCGTTATGAGCGACAATCGCTTCAAGGATCACCTGGGCCGGCCGATCGTGGCGGTCACCGGCATGGGCGTCATCACCTCGCTCGGCCAGGGGCTTGCGGACAACTGGGCGGCGCTGACTTCCGGCACGTCCGGCATCCACAAGATCAGCCGCTTCCCGACCGACAAGCTTTCCACCCGCATCAGCGGCACGGTGGATTTCATCTCGGTTCCGGCGGAAAACGCTGTCGAGCGCTCCTATGCGTTTGCGCGTGAGACGACGACGGAGGCGCTAGCCCAGGCCGGTCTCTCCGGCGATTTCGAAGGGCCGCTCTTCCTTGCCGCGCCGCCTGTCGAGCCGGAATGGTCCGACCGTTTCGCGCTCGCCGACCGCGCGCCTGCCTCGAAGCAGCCGGGGGATGTCTATGACCGCTTCCTCGCGGCCATGCGCGAGCGGCCGGATCCCGTCTTCCTCGAGGCTGTCCAGTTCGGCTCCATATCGGAGCGTCTTGCAGACAAGTTCGGGACGCGCGGGTTGCCGGTTACGCTTTCCACGGCCTGCGCTTCCGGCGCGACGGCAATCCAGCTCGGCGTCGAGGCGATCCGGCAGGGCCGCACCGAACGCTCGCTGGTGGTCGCGACGGACGGTTCGGTGAGCGCCGAGGCCCTGATCCGCTTCTCGCTTCTTTCGGCCCTTTCCACGCAGAACGACCCGCCGGAAAAGGCATCCAAACCGTTCAGCAAGGATCGCGACGGCTTCGTCATCGCCGAGGGTGCCGCGACGCTGGTGCTGGAATCGCTTGAAGCCGCGATCGCGCGTGGCGCCAAGGTGCTCGGCATCCTCAAAGGCTGCGGCGAGAAGGCCGACCACTTCCACCGCACGCGCTCCTCGCCCGACGGCGGGCCGGCCATCGCCACGATCCATGCAGCGCTCAGCGATGCGGGCATGGATGAGAGCGGCATCGGCTACATCAATGCGCACGGCACTTCGACACCGGAAAACGACAAGATGGAATACAGCTCCATGCTCGCCGTCTTCGGTGACAAGCTGAAGGGCATTCCGGTCTCTTCCAATAAGTCTATGATCGGTCACACGCTCACCGCGGCTGGCGCCGTCGAGGCCGTGTTCTCGATCCAGACCATGCGGACGGGCACGCTGCCGCCTACCATCAACTACACCAATCCCGATCCGACGATCGAGCTCGACGTGGTGCCGGGCAAGAAGCGGGATGCGCAGGTCAATGCCGTGCTTTCCAATTCCTTCGGGTTCGGCGGGCAGAACGCCAGCCTTGTCATGACGCTGGAACCAGTCTAAGGCCACCGCCACGAATAGGACGTCATCCTCGGCCCCGTGCCGAGGATACACGAACGTCGATAAAAGAATGAAGGTCGGTAGATGCTCCGGACATTCCGAGCATGACGTTTGGCGTATGACAGGACCACGCCGACCTGATGAATCCGGAAGGAAACGTGAAACCATGCGCGCTTTGCAATTGATCGACGACCGCAGGCTCGAGGCCGTGGATATTCCGGAACCGGAGGCACCGGGTCCGGGCGAAGTGACCTTGCGCGTCAAGGCCGTTGCGCTCAACCACATCGACGTGTGGGGCTGGCGCGGCATGGCATTCGCCAAGCGGAAGATGCCGCTGACGATCGGGGCGGAAGCTTCCGGCGTCGTCGAGGCGATCGGCCCCGGCGTTTCGAACGTGCTGCCCGGCCAGCTCGTGTCTATCTACGGCGCGCGCACCTGCGGCCTCTGCAAGCCTTGCCGGGAGAAGCGGGACAATCTCTGTGAGAACGTCTCCGGCGTGCATGGCTTCCATCTCGACGGCTTTGCCCAGGAGAAGGCCAACCTGCCGGCGCGTTTGCTGGTGCCGGCACCTCCGGGTGTGGATGCCGTCGGCGCCGCGCTGGCGCCGGTGACCTTCGGTACCGTCGAGCACATGCTGTTCGACAATGCGAGGCTGCAATCGGGCGAAACGATCCTCGTGCATGCCGGCGGTTCCGGCATCGGCTCGGCGGCGATCCAGCTCGCCAAGAAGATCGGCTGCACGGTCATCACCACTGTCGGTTCCGACGACAAGATCGAGCGCGCCAAGGCGCTCGGCGCCGATCACGTCATCAACTATCGCACAGATCGCTTCGAAGGCGTGGTGCGCAAGCTCACCAAGAAGAAGGGCGTCGACGTCGTCTTCGAACATGTCGGCAAGGATACCTGGGCGGGTTCGATGTTTTCGCTCAAGCGGGGAGGGCGGCTCGTTACCTGCGGATCGACCTCCGGCATTTCGACCGAGGTGAACCTCATGATGCTCTTCCAGCAGCAGCTGAAGCTGCTGGGCTCCTTCGGCTGCCGGATGGAGAACATGGCGGATGCGATGCAGAAGATGGCGCGCGGAATCGTCCATCCCGTCATCGATACGGAAGTCACCTTTGGCGAGATCGACAAGGCGCTGGCGCGCATGGAGACCCGCCAGGTCTTCGGCAAGATCATATTGCGGATGGACTGATTGCCCGTGAAGATGTTCGCAATCCGGATCGTTCTGGCGCTTCGCAACTTCCAGCAATGGGCGGTGGCGCAGGCGGCGTTCGGGTTTCTGAACCTGCTGAAAGTGTTTCCGGCCGATCCCGCGATCCGCTTCGCCGATCGGCTCGCGCGCAAGGTCGGCCCGCATCTGCCCCGCCACAAGCTGATGCTCACCAATCTGCGTAACGCCTTTCCCGAGAAGAGCGACAGCGAGCTCGAGGAGATCGCAGTGGCGAGCTGGGGCCATATGGGGCGCTTGGCAACCGAATATGTCTTCCTCGACCGGCTTTTCGATTTCGATCCGGAGCAGGAGAAGCCGGGCAGGGTGGAAGTCTCCGGCATTCCGATCTTCCAGGACTTGCGCGACAATCCGCGGCCCTTCATCGTCTTCACCGCCCATACCGGGAATTTCGAACTGCTGCCGGTCGCGGGCAAGGCCTTCGGGCTGGAAGTAATGGTGCTCTTCCGGCCGCCGAACAATCCCTATATCGCGGAAAAGGTATTTTCCTTCCGCAGCGCCCGCATGGGGCAGCTGGTGCCCTCCCATGCCGGCTCTTCCTTTGCATTGGCGCGGCGACTGGAAGCCGGTGGCGGCGTCGGCGTTCTGGTCGACCAGAAATTCAAGAAGGGCCTCACGACCACTTTCTTCGGCAGGCCGGTACGCACCAATCCGCTGCTCGCCAAGCTTTCCCGCCAGTTCAATTGCGAAGTCTATCCGGCTCGGTGCATCCGGCTTCCGGATAATCGCTACCGGCTGGAGATCGAGCCGCGGATCGAGCTTCCCCGCGACGAACGCGGCAATCTCGACGTCGAGGCCACGGCGCAGATGCTGAACGACAAGGTGGAAAGCTGGGTGCGGGAATATCCCGAACAATGGCTCTGGTATCACGACCGCTGGGCGATCAAGAAAACCCTCTGACAAGCCGACTTGTTTTTCGCGCATGCGATCGGTGGCGGTTGCGTTGCAAGAGCCCCGTCTCCGCCACTGTTTTCAAACAGTTTGCAGGAGGTTAAAGTAAGGAAACTGGCGATTCCTCTGGAGAGTTTTGCCGCAGGGCGACATCTCCTACTGTTTCTTGGAGGATGGTGGCGTGCAAGCGTTGATCGACCTTTTCTGGTCCAAACATGCCGAGCTGCTCAATGCGATCGATCGCGGCGACACGGCATCCATGGCACGGCTGGATCGCGAACTCGATCCCTTGCTGAAGGCGATCTTCGAAAGTCAGGCGAGCGATCCGGCCAGTATCCAGGCACAGTTCCAGTTCGCGCTGGATCTCCTGAACGAGGAAGCGGATGACGGCGGCTGCGTTCGCCGCAACGGCTATCTGCTGCAGACACTAGTCGAGCGCTACGTTTCTCCCGAGATACAGCAGTCCGGTAGGCGTCGCGAACAATCGGAAGCGGATACCGGCTTGGCGATCAGCGATGTGACGGTCGACGGGGTTCTGGACGACGCCCTTCTCAACCGCATTTCCGACCGTGTCATGGTCATCGCCCCCGGCTATCGGGTTTTCTATTCCAACGAGACAAATGCCAGCCGCCACGATCTCCCGCGCGAGGCGCTGATCGGCCGGCATATCGCCGAGCTCGTCGGCATTCACCGGTTCCGTCAGGAATTCAAGGAAAATCTCGACCGCTGTTTTGCCGGCGAAAGCGCGGCGTTTACCTATGCGGATCAGGTCAACGGTCAGACGGTCGTCATTCACTGCCGCATGTCGCCGTGCTTTTCCGGTTCTTCGCAGCTCATCGGTGCACTCGTCGTGATGCAGGAAACCGCCGATCGCAGACGCCGCTCCAGCGCAGCCTGAGTGCCTGGTGTCGATCCGCACCAAATATCGATGCGGTCAGGCTAGCCGGAGTGGGAAAGGTGGTAGATCTCGATCCTATCCGGAACGCGAATGCCCCGGTCATTCGCCAGGAAAACACCGCAATTCAAGGCTTCCGCCGTGGCGACATGCAGAGCATCGACGAGCTTCATGTTCAGCTCGGCGCCGATTTCGGCGGCGCGCCCTATGATCGCCCTGTTCAATCCTGTCAAAGAAATGAAGGCGTCGTCTTCCAGGATGGTCAGAAAGGTTGCCGCAACATCTTTGTCTCGCCACGCGCCTCGAAGACACTCGCCCAGAGTGAGTTCGCTGGAGAAAAGTCTGCGCCCTTTGTCCACATGACTTTTCAAACTCCGCTGTGCCGCTGCCTTCAGGTCTGTCGTTCCATCAACATAGTAGATAAGAATGTTGCTATCGACATAGACCTTGTCAGTCATATTTTCGATCTTCGCGGAACTCTCTTATCTGCTTGTCGATTTCTGCCTGCGAGCGCCCAGGTTCCAGTTTCGACACCAATTTCCAAGCCCTCTGAAGGGCTTCGAGTCGCTCTTCCTTGGTAATCTGTTTGGAACCAACCTCTTCAGGCAGGTGATCCTTGAGGGTCTCGATCACCACTTCCGTTCGCGTGTGGTTGGTCTGCGTCGAGACGCGGTCGATCCTCGACAGAAGCTCATCCGTGAGCTCGATTTCCAGCTTGTGCAGGCCCATGACACGCTCCGTTCAAGCACCCAAGGTAGTATATTTCCCGCCTCGGCGCCAGAATGGCGTGGTCATCTATCCGACCATACTCCCAGTTCGTATCCTTCCGGATCGACGAAATGGAAGCGGCGTCCGCCGGGGAAGGAGAAGACCGGGCGGCTGATGCTGCCACCGGCCTTTTCCACACGCGCGACAGCGTCTTCCAGATCGTCGGCAAAGAGGATGACGAGCGCTCCGCCCTTCGGCGATACCGTATGTGCCTTGGCGAAACCGCCGGTCAGCCGGCCGTCCTGGAACTCGCAATAGTCAGGTCCGTAGTCAGTGAACGTCCAGCCGAAGGCGGAGCCGTAGAAGTCCTTCATCGGCTGGATATCCCTTACGTGGAATTCGACATAATCGATCTTGCGATCGGCACCTTTGCTGGCCATCGGTTCTCTCCCATCATTGCTGTTCCATAAGCCGCTTCAGCGTTTCGAGGTCCTTCCGCACATGAGCGGCGTCGGCTTCGAAACCGGCTTCATCCATATCCGGCCGTTTCAGGAGCGCGAACATGACCTCCGCTCCGTCGCCATTCGGAATGACACGCAAGGCGTTTTCCACCACCAGCCCGTTTTCCATGGTCACGGTATGGTCCATGACGCCGAAATCGTTGGCCGGGGCAAAGCGCACCCTTACCTTGCCGATCGGCCCGCCGTCGCCGATCCAGTCATCACCTTCGCGATCCAATCCCGAAGCGAGGCCCGATGCCCATGCGGGCATGTTTTCCGGCCTGGAGGCAAAGGCATAGATCTCCTTCCAGTTCCGATTGATGCCGATATGGACAATGCGGGCGGACATGGGTGTCATGACGCGTCTCCGTTTTTCCTGTTCCTCGCCGTCAGGACGCATCATGCAACATAGGCGAAGGGGATGAAACGTCCATGGCGCAAGAAGCCGAAAGGGGCAGGATCGTTCCCGGATCTCGGGCGTATATCCCGCACCGGTTTCGCATTGCGTAAATTTAATCGTTTAATCTCCGGCGTGCCTTGCCGTTTGCGGTTTAGAGTGCCAAAAAGCCCCCAATCTCTAACAGGAGGCACATCCGTGGAACAGGCAGAAATCGGCCTTATCGGTCTTGGCGTCATGGGCTCGAACCTTGCGCTCAACATCGCTGAAAAGGGCAACAAAATCGCCGTTTTCAACCGAACTCCCGAAGCGACGCGCAATTTCTACGCCGAGGCCGGGGATCTGCAGGGCAAGATCATTCCCTGCGAGACGCTGGAAGATTTCGTCGCCGCCATCCGCCCGCCGCGTCCGATCATCATCATGATCAAGGCCGGCGATCCGGTCGACCAGCAGATGGAGCTCCTGAAGCCGCATCTTTCGGCCGGCGATATCATGATCGATGCCGGCAACGCGAATTTCCGCGACACGATGCGCCGTTTCGACAATCTCAAGGATTCAGGCCTGACCTTCATCGGCATGGGCGTTTCCGGCGGCGAGGAAGGGGCCCGCCACGGCCCGTCGATCATGGTCGGCGGCACGGAAGAGAGCTGGAAGCGTGTCGAGAGCGTGCTGACCTCGATTTCCGCCAAGTTCAACAACGAGCCTTGCGTCGCCTGGCTCGGCGAAAACGGCGCCGGCCACTTCGTCAAGACCATCCACAACGGCATCGAATATGCCGACATGCAGATGATCGCCGAAATCTACGGCATCCTGCGCGACGGGCTCGGCATGAGCGCGGCCGAGATCGGTGATGTCTTCGGCAAGTGGAATACGGGCAGGCTCAATTCCTACCTGATCGAGATCACTGAGAAGGTCTTGAAGGCTACCGATCCGATTTCAGGCAAGCCGATGGTGGACGTGATCGTCGATGCCGCGGGGCAGAAGGGCACCGGCAAGTGGTCGGTCATCGAGGCTCAGAACATGGGTGTCGCTGCCACCGCCATCGAAGCCGCCGTCACCGGACGCATCCTCTCCTCGCAGAGGACCGAGCGCCTGGCTGCGGAAAAGCTCTTCGGCCTGCCGAAGCCGGTCGAGAGGCCGAAGGATGGAATGGTGTTCCTGGCCGATCTCGAAAATGCGCTGCTCGCCGCCAAGATCGGCGCCTATGCGCAAGGGTTCGCGGTGATGGCCGCGGCATCTGAGGAATATAACTGGAACCTGCCGATGCCGACGATCGCCAAGATCTGGCGCGCCGGCTGCATCATCCGTTCGCAGTTCCTGGACGAGATCACCTCGGCCTTCACCAGGGACCCGGATGTGCCGAACCTCATCGTCACGCCGGCCTTCTCCAAGATGGTCAAGGAGACGGATGGGGCGCTCCGCCGCGTGGTCTCCTATGCAGCGCTCTCCGGCCTGCCGGTGCCGGCGCTTTCCTCGGCGCTTTCCTATTTCGATGCCTATCGCCGGGGCCGGGGTACTGCGAACCTCATCCAGGCGCAGCGCGACTTCTTCGGCGCCCACGGCTTCGACCGCCTCGACGGCGTCGACAAGCATCACGGCCCCTGGGGCAGCGGCCTTAGCACGCTGAGCTGAGCGCGAGCCGCCAGCAAAAAGCCCGCCGAAAGGCGGGCTCATAGGCAATCCGTTGAAAGCCGCTTCACTTCGAGGCGGCTTTTTTCGTATCCGATGTGGCGGGATCGAGCGATTGAGCGGTTGCGACCGGGGCTTCCTTCGGCCGTTCGCCCATGCGGTTCCAGGCATCCAGGCCGGCGATCTTGTAAGCCTCAGCGAGCGTGGGATAGTTGAAGGTATTCTCGACGAAGTATTCGACCGTGCCTTTGAGATTCAGCACGGCCTGGCCGATATGCACCAGTTCGGTCGCGCCTTCGCCGACGATGTGGACGCCGAGCAGGCGGCGCGTCTTCATGGAGAAGATCAGCTTCAGGAGACCGGTATCGAGGCCCATGATGTGGCCGCGCGAGGTTTCGCGGAATCGGGCGATGCCGATTTCGTAGCGGATGCCGCGCTCCTTCACCTCCTCCTCAGTCAGGCCGCAGGTGGAGATTTCAGGTACGGCGTAGATGCCGTAGGGGAAGTATTTCTGCGGCTCCATGGCGATCGTGCCCACGGCGACCCGGGCGGCGATACGGCCCTGTTCCATGGAGGTGGAGGCAAGGCTTGGGAAGCCGACGACGTCGCCGGCCGCGAAGATATGTGGGACGGACGTCTGGAAGGTCTCGGGGTTGACCTTCAGCCGCCCACGGCTGTCTGCCTCGAGGCCCGCAGCCGAGAGATTGAGCGTGTCGGTCGCGCCCATGCGTCCGGCGGCGAAAAGCACCATGTCGGTTACGACCTGACGGCCGTTATCGAGCGTTACCGAGACCTTGCCGCTATCGAGCCGCTCGACCTTGTCGGCCTTCTGGCCGAGCAGCAGCTTCATGTTGCGGTCGCGGAGCTGATAGATGAAATCCTCGACGATTTCCTTGTCGATGAAATCGAGGATCGTCGGTTTCGGATCGATCACCGTCACGGCAATGTCGAGCGCACTGAATATGGTGGCATATTCGATGCCGATGACGCCGGCGCCGATCACCACGATCGAGCGGGGCAGGTTCTCCAGGTCGAGAAGCTCGTCGCTGTCGACCACGGTCTTGCCATCGAAGGGAATGGTGTCGGGCCGGTAGGGCTTGGTGCCCACCGCAAGCAGGATGGATGTGCCCTGCACGTGCAGTTCCTCGCCGTCATCCTTGACGATCAACATGGTATCCGGCGTCACGAAGCTCGCATGGCCGCGGATGCTCTGCACGCGGTTGCGGGCAAACTGGTGTTCCAGAACTTCCACTTCGTGGTCGAGGGTAATCAGCAGACGGCGGCGCAGGTCGTCGGCGCTGATCTCCTGCTTCACCCGATAGGAGCGGCCGTAAAAGCCCCGTTCCCGCCAGCCGGACAGATTGAGTGCCGTCTCGCGAATCGTCTTGGAGGGGATGGTGCCGGTGTGGACGGAAACGCCGCCGACGCGCTTGCCCTGCTCGATGACGAGCACCTTCTTTTCGAGTTTAGCCGCCTGGATGGCGGCACGGCGTCCGGCCGGTCCGCTGCCGACGACGATAAGATCGTAATGGATCATGGAAAGCTCCGCCTTCGAATACGAACGTCTACTGCACTGCAATAGGCGTTTCGCGTCAATCCATAGCAGGTCATCCTAACCAATTGATTGCATGTTTTGCGATCTCTGCGAAAGGAAGTTGCTGCAATTATAGGCATTGCGAAATTTGCTTAAAAATCGGCTTGACGTCGGCGTTGAAATACCATCCAACTGAACCAATCTGAAATTGGTTCAAATGATGGTGCAGGTGGCAGAGGGGAGCGCTTCCAACAACTCGGTTTACGCCCTGGACAAGCTGAGAGAGCTTCTCCAGGCGGGCGAACTCACCAGCGATGGCCGCCTGCCGACCGAGCGAGCCTTGGCCGAAATGCTCGGCATCGGTCGCCGCGCGGTCCGGCGGGCGCTGGAAGTGTTGGAGGCGGAGGGATCGGTCTGGCGCCGGCAGGGGGCCGGCACCTTCGTCGGAGAGCGTCCCAGCGATTGGGACGGCCAGCTCGGCCGGATCGTTGCGGGTACCGATTTCCTGGAGATCATGGAGGTGCGCCTGCGCGTCGAGCCCCAACTCGCGCAGCTCGCCGCACTGCGGGCCAAACCTCGCGATGTGGAGAAAATGCGGGAGATTTGCCGCAAGATCACCGAAAGCGACGATGCGGACGCCAAGGAGCTGTGGGACGGCGCCTTTCACCGGCAGATCGCCCAGAGCGCCGGCAACCAGCTTTTCCTGACGGTCTTCGATGTCATCAACCGTGTCCGCGAGGACGACGCATGGCAGGTGATCCGCGAGCGCGCCCGCAGCAGCCGGCGGGACCAGAACGTTATCCATGTGCAGCACGAGCGCATCGTCGAGGCGATTGCCGCGCGCGATCCGGCGCGGGCTGGCGAGGCCATGCGCGAGCACCTTCTCGGCCTGCAGGAAGTGCTCATCCGCGTCACGTCGATGGAGCATGAGGAACTGAATCCCCTCAGCGAAACCGGCTGAGGGCAGGGGCCAGAGCCCTGCAGCGCCGGAGAGACGGCAAAGAACAAAAACGGGAACAGAACAGAGGATAATCGATGAAACCCATTTTCAAGCTCACAGCCGCGCTGCTGGCCGGCGCTTTCCTGGCCTTTCCGGCCGCTTCCGCCGAACTACGCATCGGCCTCCAGGACGATCCGGACGTCCTCGATCCCGCCCAGTCCCGAACCTTTGTCGGCCGCATCGTCTACACGGCGATGTGCGACAAGCTGGTCGATGTCTCGCCGGACCTGAAGATCGTGCCGCAGCTCGCGACGGAGTGGAACTGGTCCAGCGACGCCAAGGAGCTGACCATGAAGCTCCGCGAAGGCGTGAAGTTCCACGACGGCACGGATTTCGATGCCAAGGCCGTGGTCGCGACCATCGAGCGGAATATGAAGCTGCCGGAATCGCGCCGCAAGAGCGAGCTGGCTTCGGTCGAGAAGGTCGAGGCGGTCGGCGGCTATGAAGTCAAGTTCACGCTGAAGGCGCCCGACGTGACGCTGCTGGCCCAGCTTTCCGACCGTGCCGGCATGATCGTCTCGCCGAAGGCGGCGGAGGAACTCGGCGCCAATTTCGGCAATCATCCGGTCTGCGCCGGACCGTTCAAATTCGTCGAGCGCATCCAGCAGGACCGCATCGTGCTGGAGAAGTTCCAGGACTACTGGAACAAGGACAATGTCTTCATCGACAAGGTGACCTATCTGCCTATCCCGGACACGACCGTGCGTCTTGCCAATCTGCGCGCCGGCGATCTGGACATGATCGAGCGGCTGGCGGCAACCGATGCCGCTTCGGTGAAGGAAGATGCGAAGCTGAACTATCAGGCCGTCGTCAACATCGGCTACATGGCGCTTTACACGAATATCGCCAACGGCGCGCGGGCCGATAACCCGTTCGGCAAGGACAAGCGCCTGCGCCAGGCATTTTCGCTGGCGATCGACCGCGATGCGCTGAACCAGATCGTCTATGAAGGCACGGCGGTTGCCGGCAACCAGCCCTATCCTCCGACAAGCCCATGGTACAACAAGGACCTTCCGGTGCCGGCGCGTGATGTCGAAAAGGCCAAGGCCCTCATCCAGGAAGCCGGTTTCGAGCGGGTGCCGGTCGAGCTGCAGGTTCCGAACAATCCGGTCGCGGCCCAGATGATGCAGATCGTCCAGTCGATGGTGGCCGAAGCCGGCTTCGACGTGAGCCTGAAATCGACGGAATTCGCGACGCTGCTCGACGAGCAGACGCGCGGCAATTATCAGCTCAGCCGCTCGGACTGGTCGGGACGCATCGATCCCGATGGCAACATCCACCAGTTCATTTCCTGCGGTGGCGGCATCAACGACACGAAGTATTGCAACGCGGAAGTCGACAAGCTCCTCAACGAGGCGCGCGCCTCGACCGATGATGCGGTTCGCAAGGAAAAATACGATGCGGCCGGCGTCATCCTCAATGAGGACCTGCCGATCATCTATCTCGGCCACCAGTCCTGGATATGGGCGTCGAAGAAGGGTGTCACGGGCTTCGTTCCCTCGCCGGACGGCATGATCCGCCTCCAGGGTGTGAAGTTCGACGGGTAATCCCTTGTCCGCCGCGTGGACGGTATCGTCCGCGCGGCGCTCCTCTCGAGAAATGAGGGCGCGCCATGCCTGTCTATATCGGAAAGCGATTGCTGGTCGCGATCCCGACCCTGCTGATCATTTCCATCTTCGTCTTCTCGCTGCAGAAGCTTCTGCCCGGCGATCCCATTCTCGCAATGGCGGGAGAGGAGCGCGACCCGGCGACGATCGAGTTCCTGCGTGAGAAATACCACCTGAACGATCCCGTGCCGGTGCAATACGTCCATTGGCTCGGCGGTATCGTGACCGGCGATTTCGGCATATCGCTGCGCACCAACCAGCCCGTGCTGGAACTGGTGATGCAGAAGCTGCCGGTGACCATCCAGCTCGCCGTGATGGCGATGATCATCTCGCTCATGATCGGCATTCCGATGGGCATCCTGGCAGCGGTAAAGAAGAACACCGTGCTGGATTACATCGCCAATATCGTCGCGCTTTCGGGGCTTTCTGTGCCGAATTTCTGGCTCGGCATCATGCTCATCCTGCTGGTCTCGGTGAACCTCGGCTGGCTGCCGGCATCCGGTTACGAATCTATCTTCGTGGATCCGGTGCGCTCCATCCAGACGATGATCATGCCGGCTTTCGTGCTGGCGACCGCGCTTGCCGCGCAGGTGATGCGCCATACCCGCTCCGCCATGCTGGGCGTGCTGAGCGCCGACTATATCCGCACGGCGCGCGCCAAGGGCCTTTCGCCGCGCGAGGTGATCCTCAGCCACAGTTTCCGCAATGCGTTGCTGCCGGTGGTGACGCTCACGGCGCTGCTCTTCGGCGAGCTTCTGGCCGGCGCGGTGCTGACCGAGCAGATCTTCACCATTCCCGGCTTCGGCAAGCTGACGGTCGATGCCGTCTTCAACCGTGATTATGCCGTGGTGCAGGGCGTCGTGCTCTGCACGGCCGTCGGCTTCATCCTCATGAATCTCTTGGCGGACGTGCTTTACGTGCTGCTCAACCCGCGCCTGAGAGCGACCCTATGACTGCGATCCAAGAAACCGCGCCTGTGGCAGCCCGCGAGCCGAGCCGTGCATGGCGCAAGATGAAGGCCAACAGAAGCGCTCTCGTTGGCCTCGTCATCATCTTCTTCTTTACCGCACTCGCCGTGCTTGCTCCCGTCCTGCCGATCCCCGATCCGCTGGCGACGAGCTGGTCCGCCATCCGCAAGGCGCCGTCGGCAACCCACTGGCTGGGCACGGACGATATCGGCCGCGACATCCTCTCGCGGATGATCTGGGGCGCGCAGGCCTCGCTTCTCGCCGGCGTCGTGTCCGTCGTGATCGCGGTCGTGATCGGCGTGCCCTTCGGGCTCGTCTCCGGCTATTTCGGCGGTTGGGTGGACATGGTGATCTCGCGCGTCACCGAGGCGCTGCTTGCCATGCCCTTTCTCATCACCGCAATCGCGCTTGCGGCTTTCCTCGGCCCA
The DNA here is from genome assembly GCF_001005825.1 of Rhizobium sp. LC145. Taxonomy (GTDB): domain Bacteria; phylum Pseudomonadota; class Alphaproteobacteria; order Rhizobiales; family Rhizobiaceae; genus Neorhizobium. The sequence continues at coordinate 60,776 of NZ_LBHV01000013.1, read as the reverse complement.
AGCCTGATGAACGCGATGATCGCGATCGGCCTCTCGGCCATGCCGATCTTCGTGCGGCTGACGCGTGGCCAGGTGCTGGCAGTCAAGACGGAGGATTATGTGGAAGGTGCCCGCGCCATCGGGCTTGGCCATTTCGATATCATGACCCGCTACATCCTTCCGAACGTCTTTGCACCGATCATCGTTCAGGCGACGCTGACGGTCGCGACCGCCATCATCGCCGAGGCAAGCCTCTCCTTCCTCGGGCTTGGCCAACAGCCGCCCGCGCCGAGCTGGGGCTCAATGCTCAATGTCGCCAAGAATTTCCTGACCCAGGCGCCCTGGATGGCCATGTGGCCGGGTGCTGCGATCTTCCTTGTCGTCATCGGCTTCAACCTGCTCGGCGACGGCCTTCGCGACGCGCTGGATCCCCGCGAAGCATGATGGCCGCGCGAGGCATGAGTTTCATAAAGGACGAATAGAATGACTGAATTCACCACGAGACCCGAAATCCTCGGCACCTTCGGCGTCGTCACCTCCACCCACTGGATCGCCTCGGCTGTCGGCATGGCGATCCTCGAAAAGGGCGGCAATGCCTTCGATGCGGCGGTTGCGACCGGCCTCGTGCTGCAGATCGTCGAGCCGCACCTCGTGGGGCCGGGCGGCGGTATGCCGGCAGTGATCTATTCGAAGAAAAAGGACAAGGTGGAGGTCATCTGTGCGCAGGGACCGGCGCCTGCCGGCGCGACCATCGAGCACTACACCGCCGAGGGGCTGAAGCTCATTCCAGGCGACGGGCTGCTCGCCACGGTGATTCCCGGCGCCTTCGACGGCTGGATGCTGATGCTGCGCGACTACGGCACGATGAGCGTGCGCGAGGTTCTTGAGCCGGCTATCTATTATGCCGAGCACGGGCATCCGATGCTGCCGCGCGTCTCGGCCACCATCAAGGGACTGGCGGAATTCTTCGAGAAGGAGTGGCCGACCTCCTACGAGACCTGGGTGCCGGGTGGCGTGGTGCCGGAGCCGCATTCCAATTTCAGGAACCCGGTGCTCGCCGAAACCTGGAAGCGCATCATCGCGGAAGCCGAAGCCAAGAGCGGCCGCGAAAATCAGGTCGAGGCGGCGCGGGATGCCTTCTATCGCGGCTTCGTGGCCGAGGCGGTCGACACCTATCTGCGCGACGCCGAGGTGATGGATGCGAGCGGCGCCCGCCACAAGGGTGTCCTGACAGCCGAAGACATGGCGAACTGGCGCGCGACGATCGAAGCGCCGCAGACCTTTGATTATCACGACTGGACGATCGCCAAGACGCCGGCTTGGGGGCAGGGGCCTGTACTCCTGCAGTCTCTGGCGCTGCTCAAGGGCTTCGATATCGCCGCCATGGACCCGGCCGGACCGGATTTCGTGCATACCGTCGTGGAAGCGATGAAGCTCGCCTTTGCAGACCGCGAGGTCTATTACGGCGATCCGGAATTCGCGCAGGTGCCGACCGAATACCTGCTCTCCGACGGCTATAACGACGAGCGCCGCAAGCTGATCGGCAAGGAGGCATCGCTCGAACTGCGGCCGGGCAGGGTGCCGGGCTATGACAATCAGTTCGATCTCACCATGTCGATGCTCGCCGAGATGAGCGGCAAGGGCACGGTCTACGAGCCGACCATGGCGCATCTTTCCGAAAAGAAGGGCGACACGGTCCATATTGATGTGATCGACCGCTGGGGCAATATGGTTTCCACCACGCCATCGGGCGGTTGGCTGCAATCCTCGCCCATCGTTCCCGGCCTCGGCTTCGCGCTGAATTCCCGCGCGCAGATGTTCTGGCTGAAGCCGGGCCTGCCCACTTCGCTTGCGCCCGGCAAGCGTCCGCGCACGACGCTGACGCCGTCGCTGGCGCTGCATCAGGGACGCCCGACGCTCGCCTTCGGGACGCCCGGCGGCGATCAGCAGGACCAGTGGCAATTGCCGTTCTTCCTGCGTTACGCGCATCATGGCAAGAACCTGCAGGCGGCGATCGACATGCCGCTCTTCCATACCTCGCATTTCCCCGGTTCCTTCTATCCGCGCACCAGCTCGCCGGGCGAGATCATGGTCGAAAGCAATATCGGCGCCGCGGCACTCGATGAACTGCGGCGGCGCGGTCACAAGGTCACCGTCGCCGATCCCTGGAGCGTCGGCCGCCTGACGGCCGCGCGCCGCGATGCCGATGGCCTCCTGCGCGCCGCGGCCACGCCGCGCCTCATGCAGGCCTATGCGGTGGGGAGGTAGGCCATGACCTGGTCGATCGTCGCGCGCGATCCCGAGAGCGGCCATTTCGGCGTTGCCGTCGCAAGCCGGTTCTTCGCGGTCGGCTGTGCGGTGCCGCACATCAAGGGCAGGGTGGGCGCCATCGCCACGCAGGCCTTCGTGAGCCCGCTCTACGGCACCGACGGCTTGAAGCTTCTGGAAGAGGGCAAATCGCCGGACGAGGTGATCGAGACGCTCACGGCGCGCGACGGCGGCCACCGCCAGCGCCAGCTCCACCTGATCGACGCCGAGGGCCGCAATGCCGCCTTTACCGGCGAGAGCTGCATCGACTGGGCCGGGCACCTGTTGGACGACAACGTTTCGGTTGCCGGCAACATGCTTGCCGGGCCGCAGGTGATTGCCGAAACGTTGCGGGTCTACAAGGAGCGCGCTGCCGCCGGAGCGCCCTTGGCCGAACGCTTGCTCGACGCCATGGACGCCGGCGAGGCTGCCGGAGGAGACAAGCGTGGCAGGCAGTCCGCCGTGCTCGTCATCTGTCGAGACCAGGACTACCCCTGGCTCAGGATCAACGCGGACGACCATGCCGATCCGCTTGCCGAACTGCGCCGCCTCCATGCCGTGGCGCAGGAACGTTACGTGCACGTGGCCGAAACCATGCCGACGCGCGAGAACCCCCACGGGATGATCGACCGTCGCGTCATCGACCAGAAGATCGCCGAACTCGAAGCAGCGCGGGAGGCCGAAGGCCGCCCGTCGGCCTCCTTCGCAACTCCATGGAAACCCCAATGAGGGAAGCCCGTATGAGCGAAGCCCCCGTCCTTTCCGTCGAGAACCTCACCACCTCCTTCCTCGTTGATGGGGCATGGAAAAGCGTGGTGCGCGACATGTCCTTCGACGTTCGTCCCGGCGAGACCGTGGCGATCGTCGGCGAGAGCGGTTCGGGCAAGAGCGTCACCTCGCTTTCGATCATGCGCCTCCTCGCGCCCGGCTCCAGCCGCATCGAGGGCAAGATCCTGCTTGCCGGCAAGGACATCCTCGCGCTTTCCGAAAGGGAGATGCGCGGCGTGCGCGGCAACGACGCCTCGATGATCTTCCAGGAGCCGATGACCTCGCTGAACCCGATCTTCACGATCGGACGGCAGATTTCCGAGGTGCTCATCCGTCACAAGGGGCTCTCCAAGCAGGAAGCGCGCGCTGAGACGGTACGGTTGCTCGAAAAGGTGCGCATCCCGAATGCCGCCTCGCGCTTCGACGACTATCCGCATCAGTTCTCCGGCGGCATGCGCCAACGCGTGATGATCGCCATGGCGCTCGCCTCCCGCCCCAAGCTCCTGATCGCTGACGAGCCGACCACCGCGCTCGATGTCACCATTCAGGGACAGATCCTCGACCTCATCAAGGTACTGCAGGAAGAGGAGGGAATGTCGGTCCTCTTCATCACCCACGATATGGGCGTGGTGGCCGAGATCGCCGACAGGACGATCGTGATGTATCGCGGCGAGCAGGTGGAGACCGGGCCGACCGACGAGGTCTTCCTGCGTGGCAGGCATCCCTATACGCGCGCACTTCTCTCCGCGGTGCCGAAGCTCGGCTCCATGAAGGAGCGCAAGTGGCCGACCCGTTTCCCGGTGGTGGACATCAAGACGGGTGAGGCGGCCGAGCCGGCCGAGGTTGCGGCAACCGTTGAAAGCGGCCGGACGCCGGTTCTCGCGGTGAAGAACCTCGTGACCCGCTTCCCCATCCGCTCCGGCCTCTTTTCGCGCCAGACCGGTGCGGTTCATGCGGTCGAGGATATTTCCTTCGATCTCTTCCAGGGCGAGACCTTGTCGCTGGTCGGTGAATCCGGCTGCGGCAAGTCCACGACCGGCCGTTCCATCATGCGGCTGATCGAACCGACCAGCGGCGATGTCTCCCTCGATGGTTACGATGTGCGGGCTCTCGATCAGATGGGTCTGCGCAATCTGCGCAAGAGCGTGCAGATGATCTTCCAGGATCCGTTCTCGTCTCTCAACCCACGCATGACCGTGGGCGCGGCGATCTCCGAGCCCTTCATCAAGCACAAACTCGGGAGCCCCAAGCAAGCCCGCGACAAGACGGCCGACCTGCTCGAGCGCGTCGGCCTTTCGCCGGCGATGATGAGCCGGTATCCGCATGAATTCTCTGGCGGTCAGCGCCAGCGTATCGCGATCGCCCGCGCGCTCTCGCTCGATCCCAAGGTTATCGTGGCTGACGAAAGCGTTTCGGCGCTCGACGTGTCAATCAAGGCGCAGGTGTGCAACCTGTTGCTCGACTTGCAGCAGAGCCTGAACCTCGCTTTTCTCTTCATCAGCCACGACATGGCGGTAGTGGAGCGGGTGAGCCACCGTGTGGCGGTGATGTATCTCGGAGAGATCGTCGAGATCGGCCCGCGCGCGGCGGTGTTCGAAAATCCGCAGCATCCTTACACGAAGAAGCTGATGGCGGCTGTTCCGGTGCCGGATCCCGCGCGTCGCGGCATCCGCCGGGGTATCTCCAACGAAGAGCTGAAAAGCCCGGTGCGTTCGATGGACTATCAACCGCCGAAGCGGGAATACCGCGAGGTTTCCGAAGGCCACCTTGTGCAGGTGGCCTGACGAAGCGGGGAGTTAACGGACGGCGGCTCTGCGGCTCTCGATCAGCATTCTGATCCGCTCCGCATCTGCGGCTGTCGCCGGGTTGAAGATGACGAGGCCAAGATCCGGCCGGCCATCGACCGTGAAGGATGAATATTCGAGCATGAAATCACCCGCCGTCTCGTGGCGGAAGTGTTTCTTGCCCTCGCCGAAATTCTGAACGGCATAATCTCGCCACATCGCCTCGAATTCCGGACTCAATAGGCAGAGTTCATCGACCAGTTCCTGAATTGCTTGCGGAGCGCTGGCGCGGGTGGCCTCGGTTCGAAATGCCGCGACGGCGGCGCGTGCATCGCGCTTCCAGTTCACCATGTGCGCCCGTACCGTGGGGTTGCCGAAAACCTGTTTCAGGACGTTTCGTTCTTCCGGCGGAAGCGCTGCGTAATCGGTCATCACGGCTGCCGCCGCCTCGTTCCAAGCGACGACATCCCATAGCGGGGTTCGCACAATGGCCGGGCTGTATTCCATCGAATCCAGCACGCGCTGAAGCTGAGGCGTGATCGGTTCGAAGCTCTGGTATCGAACCTCCGGCGGCCGATGCTGTGCGAGCAGAAAGAGATGCTCCCGCTCGGCAGGGTTCAGAGCCAAAGCCCTGGAAAGCCGGTCGAGTACGTCGGCTGAGGGTGCGCCGCCGCGTCCCTGTTCGAGCCAAGTGTACCATGTCGCGCTGACATTGGCGCGCTGAGCCACCTCTTCCCGTCTCAGTCCGGGCGTCCGTCTGCGGGTGGCGGGAAAGCCGAGATCGGCGGGATCGAGCCGGGCGCGGCGGTCCTTGAGATAGGTCCCGAGGGGATTGTCGTCAGGATTTGCCATGTTGAGCCTGTTAGTCCCGATACCGGTATAAGGTCACGGCTTTTAACGCATAAGCCCGGACCGTAGTGGAAGCTCATCATTATCAAGAATGAGGGCTTTTCATATGCGTGTCTTCGTTACCGGTGCAACAGGTTTCGTCGGCTCTGCCGTCGTGCGGGAATTGCTCGATACTGGCCATCAGGTCCTTGGGCTTGCACGTTCCGATGCCTCCGCGGCATCGCTCGCCGCGGCAGGCGCCGAGGTTCATCGGGGCTCGCTGGAGGATGCCGGCAGCCTCCGGAGTGGTGCGGAAGCGGCCGATGGCGTGATCCATACCGGTTTCATCCATGATTTTTCGAAATTCAGGGAGAATTGCGAAATCGATCGCCGTGCCATCGAAGCGCTGGGAGCCGAGCTTGCCGGCTCGGATCGCCCGCTGATCGTGACCTCCGGGGTCGCCCATCTGGCGGTCGGGCGTGCCGCGACCGAGGAGGATCGGGCTCCATCGGTCTCCGACCGATATCCGCGGGCTTCGGAAGCGGCTGCCGCAGCCTTGGCTGAACAGGGTGTGCGTGCCTCGGTCGTCCGCCTTGCGCCCTCGGTGCACGGCGACGGCGATCATGGTTTCGTTCCATATCTGATCGATCTCGCGCGAGAGAAGGGCGTCTCGGCCTATGTCGGAGAAGGGCTCAACCGATGGCCGGCGGTGCATAGGCTCGACGCTGCTCGCCTCTACCGGCTCGTGCTTGAGGGAGGTTCCGCCGACGCCCGGTATCACGCAATCGCGGAAGAAGGCGTGCCGTTCAAGGAGATCGCTACCGTGATCGGCCACCGCCTGAATCTGCCGGTCTTAAGCATGCCGGCCGACGAGGCTACCGGACATTTCGGTTGGTTCACGCTGTTCGCGAGCATGGATGCTCCCACCTCGAGCGCATGGACGCGCGAAAGGCTCGGATGGCGGCCGGCGCAGCCGAAGCTCATCCACGACATCGATCGGGACGCCTATTTCATCGGTTCGTCGGCTCTCGCTAGATCAGCCTGAGGCCCTTGAGGCTCGCATGTCCGTCCTTGCCGATGATGATGTGGTCATGGACGGTGATGCCGAGCGGCTTGGCGGTATCGATGATCGTCTTGGTCATCTCGATATCGGCGCGCGACGGGGTCGGGTCGCCGCTCGGATGGTTGTGGACCAGGATGATGGCGGTGGCGGAAAGCTCCAGAGCGCGACGCACGACTTCCCGCGGATAGACGGGCGTGTGGTCGACCGTGCCCTGGCCCTGCACCTCGTCCGCGATGAGTGCATTGCGCTTGTCGAGGAACCGGATGCGGAACTGCTCGCGCGCCTCGTAGGCCATGGCCGCATGGCAATAGTCGATCACCGCCGACCATGACGAAAGCACCTGCTTGCCGCGCAGCTCGCTTTTCAACATCCGGTGGCCGGCGGTTGCGATAAGCTTCAGGTCCAATGCCACGGTTTCGCCGACGCCGTTGACCTCCTGCAACAGCGTCGTCGGCGCGCCGAATACGCCGGCAAGCGTGCCGAAGCGATCGAGCAGCGCCTTTGCTATCGGTTTCGTGTCGCGCCTCGGTATCAGCCGGAAGAGTAGCAGTTCGAGGATTTCATAGTCGGCGAGCGCGGTATCGCCATGCTCCCGGTACCGGTTGCGCAGGCGTTCGCGGTGGCCGTGGTAATGCGCATGCTTTCCATCGTCCGTCGGGGCCGGCGGGGATTTCTTCAGCGGCCGGGATTTCGAAATACTTTCCGAGAAGAAGCCCCGTTCGTCCGCCATCCCGTCGAAGGCGAACTCATTGTCATCTTCTGGCGGGGTGTCGCGGCGACCTGGCATGGTTATCTCGGAAGCGGCGGCAAGCCGGGGCGGTCCAAGCCGCCAGCCGACAGCGTGAAAATCTCGCAGCCGGTCGCCGTGACGCCGACGGTATGTTCGTATTGCGCCGAAAGGGAGCGGTCGCGGGTGACCGCCGTCCAGCCGTCGGAGAGGACCTTCACATGCGGCTTGCCGAGATTGATCATCGGCTCGATGGTGAAGATCATGCCCTCCTTCAGTTCCGGCCCTTCATCGGCACGGCCGTAATGCAGGATGTTCGGCGAATCGTGAAAGAGCCTGCCGACGCCATGGCCGCAGAAATCGCGCACCACGGAGCAGCGTTCTGCCTCGGCATAGGTCTGGATGGCTTCGCCGATCGCCCCGGTGCGGGCGCCCGGCCTGACGGCCGCGATGCCGCGCAAAAGGCATTCGTAGGTGACTTCCAGCAGACGCTCGGCGGCGCGCTTTACGCCTCCCACGGGGTACATCCGGCTCGAATCCCCATGCCAGCCGTCCAGTACATAGGTGACGTCTATATTGACGATATCACCTTCGCGAAGCGGCTTGTCGTCCGGAATGCCGTGACAGACGACGTGGTTGATGGAGGTGCAGGAGGATTTCGTATAACCGCGATAATTCAGCGTCGCCGGAAGCGCGCCGTGATCCATGCCGAATTCGAAGATGAAACGGTCGATCGTGCTGGTGGCGACGCCCGGCTCGACGATCGCCGCAAGCTCGTCCAGGCAGCGCGCCGTCAGGAGGCAGGCCTTGCGCATGCCCGCGAAATCTTCCGCGCTATAGAGGCGGATCGCACCCGTGTTCTTTGGAGGGGCGGAGACCGCCTCGATGTAACTGACCATGTTTATTTCCCGCAATCTCTTCGTTCATAAAACAGCCGGGGCCGGTTCGTCCATGGCGATCAGCCCGGTCGCGGCAATTTCATGCGGCGTTACCCGGCAGCGCAGCGCATAGGCCTCAACCCCGCGAGCCGTCGCGCGACGGAAGGCAGCGGCGTAAAGCGGATCGAGGTCGGCGCAGATCCTGAAGCGTGTGCAGTCGTGCCGCTGCACGAGATAGAGCATCACCGCCCGGTGACCGGCTTCCGCCATGTCGCCCAGCTCCTCGAGATGCTTGGCGCCGCGCTTCGTTGCGGTGTCCGGAAATTCAGCAAGGCCCGGCTCGCGCATGAAATGCACGTTCTTCACCTCGACATAGGCATTGGGGAGGCCGTCGCCAAGCAGGAGGAAGTCGATGCGCGAATTGCGGCCATATCGCTGCTCCCGCAGGATCGTTTCATAGCCGGCGAGGCCTGGGAGCAGCCCGGCGCGGATCGCCTCCTCGGCAAGCCGGTTCGGAAGCCCGGTATTGATGCCGACGAGCGTGCCGTCCGCTTCGATCATCTCGAACATGTGCCGATATTTGCGGGTGGGGCTGTCGTGCTGCGAAACCCATATCCGGGAGCCGGGAGTGGTGAGCCCGCGCATGGAGCCGGTATTGGGGCATGAGCCGGTGAACGGCGTGCCATCCTCCTGCACGGCATCGAACAGGAAGCGCTTGTAGCGCTGCAGCAGAGTGGCGGGGATGAGCGGCGGATCGAACAGCATTATGGATGGATTCAAGCGCGGGCGAGCACATAGGTGCCGGGTGCATCGGCAATCGCTTTGAGCGCATCGCCGCCAGGTTTGCGCGCCGGCACGCGGTCGGCATCCCTGGCCTCGGCCCAGGCGTGCCAATGGGGCCACCAAGACCCCTTGGTCTCGCTCGCGCCGGCGAGCCAGTCCTCATACCGTTCCCGCGAGGTGCCGCCCGTCCAATACTGATACTTCTGCTTTTCCGGCGGGTTGACGACGCCTGCGATATGGCCGGAACCGGCGAGTACGAATTCCACCGGTCCGCCGAAAAGCGAGGAGCCGGTGAAGACCGACTTCGCAGGCGCGATATGGTCGTCGCGGGTCGCCAGATTGTAGACCGGTATCTTGATGTCCTTCAGTGAAATCGTCCTGCCGGCGAGCTTCATCTCGCCCTTGCTCAGATTATTGCTGAGATAGCAGTTGCGCAGGTAGTAGGCATGATTGGCGGCCGCCATGCGGGTGCTGTCGGAGTTCCAGTAGAGCAGGTCGAAGGGCAGGGGCTCCTGTCCCCTCAGATAGTTGCTGACCACGTAGGGCCATATCAGCTCGGAGGCGCGCAGCATGTTGAAGGCAACCGCCATGCGCGATCCTTCGAGATAGCCGAGCGCATCCATTTGCTTTTCGATGACGGCGAGCTGCTCCTCGTCGAGGAAGACCTTCAGATCGCCCGCATGGGTGAAATCCACCTGCGCGGTGAGGAAGGTGACGGATGCGATGCGGCTGTTCTTCTCCTGCGCGTGCAGGGCGAGCGCGGCGGCGAGCAAGGTGCCGCCGACGCAATAGCCGATCGCGTTGACATTCTTCTCGTCCGTCGCCTTCTCGATCGTTTCGAGAGCGAAATCTATGCCCTCGCGAATGTAGGACTCCCAGTCCTTGCTCGCATGGCGCTCGTCGGGATTGACCCAGGAGATCACGAAAACCGTGTGGCCCTGGTCGACGCACCACTTGATGAAGCTCTTCTGCGGCGTGAGATCGAGGATGTAGAACTTGTTGATCCAGGGCGGGCAAATGAGAAGCGGGCGCTTCAGAACCGTTTGCGTGCTCGGTTCGTATTGCAGGATCTCGCAGACCTCGTTGCGGGCGATCACCTTGCCGGGCGTGACGGCCAGATTGCGCCCAACGGCAAAGCTGGAATGATCCGTTTGACGCAGCCGAAACTCTCCGCCGCCTGTTGCGATGTCCTCCGCCAGCTTACGCATGCCTTCGACGAGATTGGCGCCGCTGGTGGCGATCGTTTCGCGGTAGACTTCCGGATTGGTCAGCACGAAATTGGCCGGCGAGAGCGCCGCGGTGATCTGCTTCACATAGAAGGCCGCCTTGTGCCTGGTATGATCGTCGAGACCTTCCGCTTCGGTGACGAGCCTGTCCGCCCAGTCGGAGGTCACGAGGTAAGCCTGTTTCAGGAAGGAGAAGAAGGGGTTCTTCGTCCAGTCCTCGTCGGCAAAGCGCTTGTCCTTCTGCGGAGGTTCGGGCTCCTCTTCTCCGGGCTGGCCGGAAAGCCGGTCCAGCGTGCGCATCCAGATGCCCATATAGCTGGAGAGCAGCATGGTTTGCGCGTCCAGCGTCCGCTTGGGATCGGACATCCAGTATTCGGCCACGCTGGACATGGTCTTCACGAGGTCGGTGACCGGATCGGCGATGGAATCAGAGACTTCGCCGCTTTCGCGCGGGCGGAGCCATTCGGAAGCGGCCTTGCCGAGATTTTCGAGCGCGCGGGCGAGATTCATGGCCAAGGCGTGCGGGTCCTTGACCATGTAGGCCTCGACCGTTTTAGGGTCGAAGCCCGGGAAATCCTGTCCCGATTGCCCCGTTTCCCCGGTCTTTTGCGCCACTCGCAGCCTCCTCAGGAAATCCTGTCCAGCTTGTTGTTGTTTTCGTTTGTACATTGTGCCCGAAAACGAATACAAGTGCCAGAAATCGACACCTTCGGGCGAAGCGTGCTCGAGGCATGACAACTGGACAACGGAAATGGAAAAACTGAGGCACCGGATCGGGAGATTTTCCTTTTTCATCGGTCTCGGGCTGCTGATGCCTGTCGCGCTGACCGGCTGCAACAGCAAAAGCTTTGCGCTCGATGACGGAATCCCGAATACCGCGCCGACGGCGACGGTCGTGGCACCCGCGAGCGGACCTGCGCCTGGTCCGGTGACTCTGCGCAAGACCGGCGCCTATCCGACCTTCGACAAGCAGCTTACCGCGGCCAACACGCAAATTGCCGACGACGACGCCTCTACCAGCGAAGGCCGTCTTGCCGCGCTCGGCCGAGCGCGACGCTCCGGCGCGATCTCGGAAGGCGAGTATCAGCGCCAGGTGGCCGAGCTCAGAAAGCTCGCCGCCGAACACGGAAGCACCGCCCAGGCCCAGATCGAGAATTAGCGCTTGCGTTTTGGGTGAATTGCTCTCAAAGCAAAACTGCCCAAGATGTGCCAAGATGAGCGACTAATTGGGGTTTTGTCATCCTTCCCGGGGAATAACATGGAAGAGTTTCATAAAGTCCGGCGTCTGCCGCCCTACGTTTTCGAACAGGTCAATCGTTTGAAGGCGAGCGCGCGAGCGGGTGGCGCCGACATTATCGATCTCGGCATGGGCAACCCCGATCTTCCGACGCCCAAGGCTATCGTCGAAAAGCTTTGCGAGGTGGTCCAGGACCCGCGCACGCACCGCTATTCCTCCTCGAAGGGAATTCCGGGCCTGCGTCGTGCCCAGGCTGCCTATTACGCCCGCCGCTTCGGCGTGAAGCTCAATCCCGAGACCCAGGTGGTCGCGACCCTCGGCTCGAAGGAAGGCTTCGCCAACATGGCGCAGGCGATCACTGCGCCGGGCGACGTCATTCTGTGCCCGAACCCTACCTATCCGATCCATGCTTTCGGCTTTCTGATGGCGGGCGGCGTGATCCGTTCGATCTCTGTCGAGCCGGATGACAGCTTCTTTCCGCCGCTGGAGCGGGCGGTGCGTCATTCGATCCCGAAGCCGCTTGCGCTGATCCTCAATTATCCGTCCAACCCGACGGCGCATGTCGCGACGCTGGATTTCTACAAGGAAGTGGTGAGCTTCGCCAGGAAGCATGACATTCTCGTGCTCTCGGACCTTGCCTATTCGGAAATCTACTTCAACGGCGAGCCGCCGCCCTCCGTGCTGCAGGTGCCGGGGGCAATCGATGTCGCTGTGGAATTCACCTCCATGTCGAAGACCTTTTCCATGCCCGGTTGGCGCATGGGCTTTGCGGTCGGCAACGAGCGACTGATCTCGGCATTGACGCGGGTGAAATCCTATCTCGATTACGGCGCCTTCACGCCGATCCAGGTAGCCGCGACCCACGCGCTCAACGGCGACGGCTCCGATATCGCCGAAGTGCGCAATGTCTACAGCCGCCGCCGTGACGTGATGGTGGAAAGCTTTGGCAAGGCCGGTTTCGAGGTTCCGCCGCCGGCCGCCACCATGTTCGCCTGGGCGAAGATCCCGGAGAAGTTCCGCCATCTCGGCTCGCTGGAGTTCTCCAAGCTCCTGGTGGAGAAGGCGAGCGTCGCGGTTGCCCCCGGCATCGGCTTCGGCGAGCAGGGCGACGACTATGTGCGCCTCGCGCTGGTCGAGAACGAGCATCGCATCCGCCAGGCTGCGCGGAACATCAAGAAGTTCCTCTCGACGGCCGACGATACGATGCACAACGTGATTTCGCTCAACGCGCACCGTTGAGGCAATCCATCCAGGCGGCCCGGCCGGGCCGCCGATCTTCCATAGTCAGGAAAAGCAGTATGGCAGACGCCCTCAAAGTCGGCATTGCGGGTCTTGGAACCGTTGGCGCGTCGCTGGTGCGGATCATCCAGAGCCGCGCCAACGAACTCGCCGTCACCTGCGGCAGGGCGATCGAGATCACGGCCGTCAGCGCCCGTGACAAGAGCCGGGATCGCGGCATTGATCTTGCCGGCGTCACATGGTTCGATGCACCCGAAAAGCTGGCCGCCGAAGCCGATATCGACGTCTTCGTGGAACTGATGGGCGGGGCCAGCGGCCCAGCCGATCTTTCGGTTCGCGCCGCACTCGCCCGTGGTCTCCACGTGGTGACGGCCAACAAGGCGCTGCTCGCCCGCTGCGGCGTGGAGCTTGCGGCGATTGCCGAGGAGAAGGGCGCCCTTCTCAATTTCGAAGCGGCGGTCGCAGGCGGCATTCCAGTCATCAAGGCTCTCAGGGAGTCGCTCACCGGCAATACCATCTCGCGCGTCTACGGCATCATGAACGGCACCTGCAACTACATCCTGACGAGGATGGAGAAGGAGGGGCTTTCCTTCAAGGCCTGCCTGGAGGATGCGCAGCGACTGGGCTATGCCGAGGCCGATCCGACCTTCGATATCGAAGGCAACGATACGGCCCACAAGCTTGCGATCCTCACCACGCTCGCCTTCGGCACGCAGATTGCCGCCGACGAAATCTATCTCGAAGGCATCAGCAATATCTCGATCGAGGATATTCATGCGGCCGCCGATCTCGGCTACCGCATCAAGCTGCTTGGCGTGGCTCAGAAGACGGAAGGCGGGATCGAGCAGCGCGTGCATCCGACCATGGTGCCGCATGACAGCGTCATCGCGCAGGTGGACGGCGTCACCAATGCGGTGGCGATCGAATCCGATATTCTCGGCGAGCTTCTGATGGTCGGGCCGGGAGCAGGGGGCAGCGCCACCGCGTCTGCCGTGCTCGGCGATATCGCCGACATCGCCAAGAGCCGTCCGGGCGCACAGCGCGTGCCGGTTCTCGGCACGCCGGCAGCGGCGCTCGCGCCTTACAAGCGCGCACGGATGCGCAGCCACGAGGGCGGCTATTTCATCCGGCTGACCGTGGCAGACCGCACCGGCGTCTTCGCCAGTATCGCCGCCCGCATGGCCGAAAACGCCATTTCGCTGGAATCGATCGTGCAGCGCGCACGGCCGGATGCCGGGACATCGGAGTTCAAGACCATCATCCTCGTGACCCATGCGACGACCGAGGATTCCGTCCGCAAGGCGGTGGCCGCCATCAAGGCGGAAAGCTATCTGATCGGCGAACCGCAGGTAATCCGCATCGAGCGGCCAAAGGCATTCTAGAACCGTCTTCCGAACCGGTTATCAACATCACTATCCACCGCCCGGTGACATGCCGGGCGTTCCGCTTTTGCAGGCGATGCGCTACAAGCGGTGGATGACCAGAATGATTAGCGGACTCCAATCGGCGGCCGAGGCGATCGATCCCGTGCCGCGGGCATTCCTCAACGTCGAGCGCTCCATAAGCGACCAGCGGTGGGTGTCGCGTCTTGACCAGGCGGCGCAGAACCGTGCGCTTGCGATCGCGCAGGTGCATGGCGTTCCCGAACTCGTCGCCCGCGTTCTGGCGGGCCGCGGCGTGGGAATGGACGAGGCGCCGGCCTTTCTCGACCCCACCATACGCTCGCTGATGCCGGAACCCTTTACCCTGACCGATTGCGAGAAGGCAGCCGAACGGCTGGCGGCGGCGGTGAAGGCCGGGGAAAAGGTCGCGATCTTCGGGGATTACGATGTCGACGGTGCGGCTTCCTCGGCGATCCTCTACCGTTTTCTTCGCCATTTCGGCGTTCAGGCCGAGATCTACATTCCCGACCGCATATTCGAGGGTTACGGCCCCAATCCCGCGGCAATTCGCCAGCTGATCGCCAATGGCGCCAGCCTGATCGTCACCGTCGATTGTGGTTCCACGAGCCACGATGCGCTTCATGCGGCCCGGGAGGAAGGCTGCGACCTGGTGGTGCTCGATCATCACCAGCTTGGCCAGGAGCTGCCGCCGTGTCTGGCGCTCGTCAATCCGAACCGGGAGGACGATCTTTCGGGGCAGGGGCATCTGTGCGCAGCGGGTGTCGTGTTCATGGTGCTGGTGGCGACCGCAAGGCTGCTGCGCGAGCGGGGCGACGAACGCGCGCGCACACTGGACCTGCTCGCCTGGCTCGACCTGGTGGCCCTGGCGACCGTTTGCGATGTCGTGCCACTCAAGGGGCTCAATCGCGCCTATGTGGTGAAGGGGCTGATCGCGGCGCGGCATATGGGAAATGCGGGGCTTGCGGCGCTGTTCCGCAAGGCGGGGCTCGGCGGGCCGGTGACGCCCTACCATTTCGGCTTTCTGATAGGGCCGCGCATCAATGCGGGCGGCCGGATCGGCGATGCGGCGCTCGGTAGCCGGCTGCTGACCATGGACGACGCGACCGAGGCGGAAGTAATCGCCGGGCGCCTCGACGAGCTGAACCGGGAACGCCAGGCGATGGAAGCCGCGATGCTGGCGGAAGCGGAAGCCGAGGTGCTGGCGGAATACGGCAAGGGCGAGGGCGCCAGCGTGCTCCTGACGGCGCGCGAGAGCTGGCATCCCGGTATCGTCGGCCTGATCGCCGCGCGGCTGAAGGAAAAATTCAAGCGGCCCGCCTTCGCGATCGCCTTCGATCCTTCGGGCAAGGGCACGGGCTCCGGCCGCTCGATCAACGGGTTCGACATGGGCCGCATGGTTCGTGCGGCCGTGGAGGCGGGGCTTCTCGTCAAGGGCGGTGGCCACGCGATGGCAGCGGGCCTGACGGTGGAACGGAGCAACCTCGGGCGCCTGCGCGCCTTCTTCGAGGAAATGGCGGCGGAAAAGGTGCCGGCGCTGGTGGCCAACCATGTGCTGAAGATAGACGGCGCGCTTTCGGCCTCAGGCGCGACGCTCGACCTCTTCGACCAGATCGAGCAGGCGGGCCCCTTCGGCTCGGGTCATGCCCAACCGGTCTTCGCTATTCCCGCGCATAGGGTGAAGGACGCCCGCATGGTCGGCATCGCGCATGTGAAGGTGACGCTGGAATCGGCCGATGGGACGCGGCTGGACGGCATCGCCTTCCGCGCCGCGGACACGCCGCTCGGCAACCTGCTCCTCAACTCCCGCGGCAACCAGATCCATGTGGCCGGCTGCCTCAGCGCAGACCAGTGGCAGGGCAATCGCCGCATGCAGTTGCGCATTCTCGACGCTTCACCCGCTTTGTGAGCGGAAGACTGGAATTGATTGAATAATCAGGGAAGAGTGGCACGCCCTAGGGGAATCGAACCCCTCTTTCCAGAATGAAAATCTGGCGTCCTAACCGATAGACGAAGGGCGCGTGCAGTGAGCGACCTTATAGAGAGGGCATCGGATTCCCGCAAGCGCAAAAATGCGTTTTTCCCTTCGAGCGTGCAAAAAAATGACGGCGGTAAGCGCCTGCCTTTTCAGAGGTGAAAGGAAAGCGGAAACAGCCGGTTAGGCTTATCACGCCGCCGCTTGAGGTCGGCGGCGTGATCGTACCGCGACTATGATTCCTGTGCGAGCTGCAGCGGAAAGATCCGGTCGTAGGCCCAGTTGAAGACGAAGGCATAGACCACGTAAAAGAGAGCGAAGGACACATCCATCACCAGCGCATGGAGCAGGCTTACGCCGAGATACCAGGCGATGAACGGCATCAGCACGATCAGCAGGCCCA
The DNA here is from genome assembly GCF_001005825.1 of Rhizobium sp. LC145. Lineage (GTDB taxonomy): Bacteria > Pseudomonadota > Alphaproteobacteria > Rhizobiales > Rhizobiaceae > Neorhizobium. The sequence continues at coordinate 44,179 of NZ_LBHV01000013.1, read as the reverse complement.
CCTCGAAGAGAATCGCATGCAGGATGCGCGTGGCGAGGTTCTTCTCCAGGCTCTTGCCGAGTTTGAGCAGGGCGTGATCGAAGAGAAGGTTGTAAAGATAGTTCCAGCCGGTGGCGAGCGTCGCGCTGACGACGCCGACGATGCCGATATCGTGGGCCGGCATGCTGAATGCCCATGCGCCGAGCGGCACGATGGTCAGAAGGCCAATGATTTCGAAGCTGAGAGCGTGGCGGATGCGATCGCCGGTTGTACGCATTTTTCCCATCCAGTGTACCGGGCCGTCCCGAATGATTTCCCGGATGGGGGAGGTCGTCCTCGCTTGAACCGCCATATAGTGGCTTGCGGCATCCCTCGCAAGACAAGGCAAAAGGCGCCGCGTTCGCTTCAAATGAAGATGCTGCGGAAAGATTACCTTGAGACGTGGTACGCCCAACGGGACTCGAACCCGTGTTACCGCCGTGAGAGGGCGGCGTCCTGACCGCTAGACGATGGGCGCCTGCTGCCGAAAGATCAGCACCATACTACGAAAAACAAGTGATAGGAACGGGGAAGAGTGGCACGCCCTAGGGGAATCGAACCCCTCTTTCCAGAATGAAAATCTGGCGTCCTAACCGATAGACGAAGGGCGCGTGCGCTGCGGTGAGCGCTCTTATAGTGGGGTGATTTCTTTCCCGCAAGCGCCAAAACAGTCTTTTTTGCAAAAAAATGACAGCCTCGAAAAACCGTGGATATCCGGAGGGTAGGCTTGTGAAATCAGCAGCTTAGGGGCTGGCCCTGGGTGTCCGTCCCGCATACCGATGCATTTGTGGCCGGCGAATTCTGCGGCGCGGCGCTGAAGACGCTGCCGGTTGTCGCGCTGATACGCCGAGGCGGCTGGCCAGCCGGCATGGAGGCCGTGTCGGCGGGGTCCGCGTAGGCCGCCGGCGCCTGGCCCGAAAATATGCTGACGCTGCCTGCGCGGATTCCCGTCGGTTGCGTCACGAGCTCGGCAAGCGACGCGGATTGAGAAGCGGCGGCGGGATTTTCAGGCGCCGGCGATGCCGCCGGTTCGTTTGCGACCTGCTGATTCAGCGAGGCGGCGGAGCGAACGTAAGGATCGACATAGCCGTTCGCGGCGGTCTCGCCGCCTTTGGCGAGCATTCCGCGAGCGCCTTGCTGTTTCGTCGCCCCGGCGGAAGAACCGGCGTCGTTTGCGACTTCCGCAGGCCTCTTCGCCGTCATGCAGCCGGAAAGCATGATCGCGGCCAGCCAGAAGGCGCAAATCCTCAGGAGATTGCTGTGAGGAAATGACGGCGTTTTCGACAAGACCTGCCCCACCGAGGTTCTTTCAGCGGCGCTGGTGCCGCGAATCATCTCTTCCAGCATTTCGCGATGGGGCGGGAAGAACAAGGCCGGTGCGGGAGGAAACTCCCGCGCCGGGCGGGATTTCACCAGCTTCCGGTGTTCTGCATGGAAGCCCAGGGTTCAGCGGATGCCAATGCTTCGCCCTTCTGCAGGATTTCGATCGAAATCCCATCGGGCGAGCGGACGAAAGCCATGCGGCCGTCGCGCGGCGGGCGGTTGACGGTGACGCCGTTGTCTATCAGCTTCTGGCAGAAGCCGTAGATGTCGTCGACCTCATAGGCGAGATGGCCGAAATTGCGGCCGCCGGTGTAATCCTCGGTATCCCAGTTATAGGTGAGTTCGACGCAGGGTGCGCCGCCGGCGCGGGCGGCTTCCAGATCTTCGTCCGCCGCCAGGAAGACGAGCGTAAAGCGGCCCTTCTCGTTCTCAGAACGGCGCACTTCCTTGAGGCCGAAAATCGTCGTGTAAAAATGAAGCGACGCATCAAGGTCTTTGACGCGGACCATGGTATGAAGATAGCGCACTGCCGTTCCTCCTTAATACTGAAATACCTCGAGCGATATTGCGCAGCCGCCAGCCTGGAGCAAGCCACCATAGATAGAAGGAGGTGGATAAAGCCAAGACGGGTACTTGCGCTGGATGGTTAGCGAGATGTTAAACTATCCTTCGAGAATCAGCGTACCGTCACATCGTAACGCGTAGTCGAGGGGCCGACAGATATGGCAGACAGGATGTCATCGAAAGGCGTTGCCAATTTCGAGGAGCTCTCCGGCGAGCCGGTCGAACTGCTTGAAATCACCGGCGTGGTAAAGTGGTTCGATGTGGCCAAGGGGTTCGGCTTCATCGTTCCCGACAACGGCATGCAGGATGTCCTGCTGCACGTGACCTGCCTGCGCCGCGACGGTTATCAGACCATACTGGAAGGAACGCGGATTGTCGCGATGATCCAGAAGCGGGAACGGGGCTTTCAGGTCTTCCGTATTCTCTCCATGGATCAATCGACGGCCGTGCACCCCTCGCAGATGCCGCCGGTGCGCACCCATGTTCAGGTCGTGGCCAGCAGCGGGCTGGAACGGGCGCTGGTCAAATGGTTCAATCGGACCAAGGGGTTCGGCTTCCTGACGCGCGGCGAAGGCACCGAGGACATCTTCGTGCACATGGAAACGCTGCGCCGCTTCGGACTGACCGAGCTTAGGCCAGGGCAGGTGGTGCTGGTGCGCTACGGCAATGGCGACAAGGGATTGATGGCGGCGGAAATTCATCCGGACAATCCCAATCCCGCGGGCCGGTCGCACTGATGAACGGATCTCTCATAGTGACGAAAGGCGCCCTCGTGGCGCTTTTTGTGTTTGTGGCCGGCCTTGCCTTCGCGCAACTGAGCTTCGAGCGTGAAGAACTGACGATCGAGACCGCGAGCGGCCGACACGTCTTTTCCGCGGAACTGGCGTTGACGCCGGACCAGCGATCCCAGGGGCTGATGAATCGCGAAAAGATGCCGCTGGATAGTGGCATGCTGTTCGATTTCGGCGTGGCGCGGCCGGTAGCCATGTGGATGAAGAACACGATCCTGCCGCTCGACATGCTCTTCATCCGCAGCGACGGGCGAATCGCGCATATCCATGAGAATGCGGAGCCGTTTTCGGAGAACATCATCGATTCGCATGGGGCGGTGAAATTCGTGCTGGAGCTCAATGCCGGGCGTGTGAAGGCGCTCGGAATCCAGGTTGGTGACCGCGTTACCAGCCGGCGTATCGGCAATCGACACTGAACCTGTTGGCTGCCGGCCGGCAAGTTCATTTTGAAGTTGCGGCACAGAGCCGAACGTTGTATTCGGCAAGCAGCGTCGGAACGGAGTGTAGCGCAGTCTGGTAGCGCATCTGGTTTGGGACCAGAGGGTCGGGAGTTCGAATCTCTCCACTCCGACCACGCTTTAGAGGATGCCGACGGGCTAATCCCTTGATGGAGCGTGTTTAAGGAATGTCTGCCAAGATCTATCGTCCCGCCAAGACCGCCATGCAGTCCGGCAAGGCCAAGACCCATTTATGGGTTCTGGAATTCGATCAGGAGCAGGCACGCCGTATCGATCCCATCCTTGGCTACACCTCTTCCGGCGACATGAAGCAGCAGGTGAGGCTGACATTCGAGACGCGCGAACAGGCGGAAGCCTATGCCAAGCGCGAGGGCATCGAATATCGGGTCATCCTGCCGAAGGAGGCCGCCCGTCAGGTGGTATCCTATACCGACAATTTCCGCTTTAACCGCCTCCAGCCCTGGACGCATTAGCATCCCGCTGCCGGACAGAATGCCAACAGCGGCAGAAGGTTAGGCCCCTTAGCTCAACTGGATAGAGCAGCTGCCTTCTAAGCAGCAGGTCGCAGGTTCGAGTCCTGCAGGGGTCGCCACTTTAGAAATCTCGCGCCATAAACGACTGATACTACTTATCTTTTTTCAAGGTGAGGGGTTTTAGGTTTAGGGTGAGGGGATAGGCTGTTCGCCTTTAGTTTCTCTGCCGCCGCCTGGGCAAGCTTCCGCTTGTCGGCGTTTCTCGTGTAGAGTGCAGCCATCGCATCGGAGTTCCAGCCAAATAGGGCCTTTAGCTCGGCATTGCTTCCCCCGGCTTCTGCAAGCCTTTGCGCAACCTGTTTTCTGATGCCGTGCGCTCGGCCGCTCACTCCTGCATCTGCACACGCTTTCCCGAACCAATTCCCGAACGACGCTTCACTCTTGAATGGTCGACCGTGTTTCGGCGTCACGAGATAGGCGAGATGGCCCGTTTGAACTTTTTCCAAAGACGATGCCAAAATGGGGTCGAGTGGGATGAATAGCTCTTCTCCGTTCTTTTGGGCACGGATCTCGATTATCCCATTTTTGATATGCTGCGGGCCGACCCTATAAGCATCGCTTCGCCTGAGACCGGTGAATAGCATGATCTCCAGCGCCAGACGTTCTTGCGTCCCGGCGCCGTGCTTTTTGTAGAAGGCGATGACATCTTCTGCTGTCCATGGCTTGAAGCCGCTGGACTTCACCTTCGGGCGCTTGACCTCGCGAACTGGATTGATCTTCGCATAGCCTGCATCCACCGCCCATTCGAAAAGATAGCCCATTACCTTCATGAAATTGATGGCGGCGTAGGGTGTTTCAGCACGCCTGTCACGGCCGGCAGCGATTGTTGTTCGAGTGATCTGCGATACAAGAAGCTTTCCGCCGGTCTCGCATACCTTTTTCAGGATATTGCGGCGATTAGCCTGGGTCGACTTTTTCAGGCCCTTGAAGGCGGCGCTTTGCTGGTACTTGTCCACCAGCCATTGGAGGGTGTGCTTGCCAGCGGGCTGCTTTTCGATCGATTGCCCTGACATGAGAGCCTTCCAGGCCTCGACAAACTCCGTTGAGCCATATTCGTCTGGAAGGCGCGTCCGCGGTCCATCCCCCACGCGGAAATACCAGACAACCGAACCGTGTCTGGTAACTTGGCGCTGAACATATTGGTAGCGGCGGCGTGGCATGTCCTCCATCAGAGATAGCCACCCGCGCTTTCTTCAATCTGCTTTTCTGTGATTTCCCCGTTATCCCCGTTGATCACAACGGAACCATTCGGCTCGATGCGAATAGTCTTGACCTCGACGCCGGCCTTCTTTACGGCGCGGATCGCGCGGGACACTGAATCTTCGGTAAAGGCCACGGCGCGGCGTCCCATCAGTCCCCGCTTTCCCCGTAATTCACAGGCTGGTTGTCCACAGGTCGAGCAAAGCTCGAGATATGGAACGAAGAGTGTCCGGTTGGGTTCGGGCCTGTAAAAACTGCGGTTCCCGAATGCCAAAGTTCTACTTCCACGTCCGAAAAGGCGGTGTCCTGGAAAGAGACAGGATTGGCGCCGAACTCCCCTCGGTAACGATTGCCTATGAGGAAGCGGTCGGTGCCGCGCGAGAAATTCTGGCGGAGAAGGTCCGATTGGGCGAAGTGATCGACGGAGAAAGCTTCGTCATCAGCAACGAACAGGGGAGCGTGGTGGGCGAACTGCCTTTCAGGTCCGTTTTGCGGTTCGATTGAGGTCAGGCAAATCATTGGCCTTCCTCCCTCGGCGAGGGTGATGGGTTGGCCGTCGTCAGCCGCTCGCGGACAAAATCAGCCTCTTCCTTGATCAAGAGCAAGGAACCACGGTGGCCGCCTTCCCATCCGGTGAAGGTATAGAGCGCCTTATCCTTAGCGAGCGGACCTTTTGGATAGGCATTCCGATCCTCTCGAATGTCCCATTGCAGGAGACGGCGATCTCCACCCACATGATCCTTCGGCGCGGGGGAGCCAGCAAGTGCTGCCTCAAGAGCGGCGTCCTTCGACCGGTCATGCTCGATCGCGCTGTCTTCGGACATGCCGCGCCAGTCCGGCCAGGTGCGGGACATATTCTTCCGCTGCTTCGCAAGGAGCGCCGGCAGGAGGTCAAATGCCTTGCCGCCGTGACGCCAGAAGCCATCCATAGCTAGGATTACAACATCCACCCACTCGGACAGGTCGTGCGGGTCCTGCTCGATCTCCTTCAGTTCCTTGCGGATGTGGTCGATAACGCCATTGGTGCGCAACGCAGGGCCGAATGTCTCCCGTGACCAGTCGATCTGCCGCTCGAAATACTCGACCAGTTCGCCCCGCACATGTGCCTCGGGTGGTGGGGAGGCATAGAGCGGCTTGGCTTCGGCCGGCACATCTGGCTTGCGATCGTCGCCAGTGATGAAAAGGCAGCCGGTGGCATCGTACCAGTACCAGGCGAAGGGTTTCGTTTCGGTGCTCATGGCTTTGCCTCGAAGAGTGAACGCGGGGGAAGCTGAGGCTTCGCCTGCCGGCGTTCTGATTTTTCGAATTTGGGGAAACCAGCGCTTTTGATCTTGCCGGCCGGCCGGACCACGCCGCGAGCTTTGTCCCGCTGGCGATCAGACTTCCTGATCTGGCGAACATCGTTCCGGGTTTTGTGACGATGGCATTGGATGCAGACCGCCATGCAATTCTCGAGGCTATTATCGCCTCCGAGCTGGTCGGGAACGTTGTGGTCGAACTGGACACCGAGCGAGAGGTCGCAATTGCAGCGCTGGCCTTCGCTGAAGCCATACCGAGGGCCGGAGGCTTCGCAGCGGTAGCCGGAGCGCTTCAACGCCTCTTGCTTGGTTTTGCGGGAGAACTCGCGGCGGCTCATCCCTTGATCTCCTTCAAGGCCTCGGCGCGCGCGGCATTGAGTTCAGCCATGAGTTCGTGGCTGCCTCCGGCGTCCGGGTGGCGCTTGCCGGCGAGATTACGCCATGTCCGGTTGAGTTCGGCGGCCGTAGGCATTTGGGTGCCGTGGTAGCCGAAGACCTCCCGCCAGCTTTTCTTGGCCCCCGGCGAGGGAAGGGCGGTGAAGCCTGCGAACATCTCCTTGAGGTTTGCCACTCCGTAACGCTCAATTGCTCGGGTAGCCTCAATGTGCTTGGCAATCGCCGCAACATTATCAGCCACCCGATCGTATCGGTCACAAGGAAGGCAATGAGGTTCGCCACCGATGTTGAAGTATAGAGCGACGCCGCGGTCCAGAGGTTCGGCCTGCCCGGATCGTGGTAAGCCATCAAGGCGAAGCTGCAGGTTTGACGACAAAACGTAACCAGACGCTCCCAAGCGGTCGAGCTCTCCTTGAAGCCGGCCGATCGCGTCAGCGACGGTCAACGGTCTGCCTCTTGTGTTGAAGGCTGCTTTAATCGGTAACTTGGTCCGCAAGCGATGTTGAGGCCATGCGAGTGGGAATGCTTCGATCATGCCCCGATCTCCCGCGCGAGTTCCTTCCCCTTCGGGGTCAGGCGGAGCAATGGGCCGTCCTTGCGGTATACGAGCCCTTCCGCGAGCATGTGCCGCTCCAGGTCGGCATTGGCCGTGCCGAGAGGCTGGCGCGACTGGTAGAGCCGACGGACGAACTTATCCGTATCCCGCATCATGTTGACGGCTGCCATGGAACGGCTCTGGGCCATGGTGTCTTCGAAGCGGCTCATGACATCACCTGCCTTGCCGCTTCGCTGCGCGACCGCCAAGCAATCTCAAGATTAGCCTTCACGTCGTCCAGGCTGACGCCAGTTTCAACGGCAGTTTCAACCAGCACGAAGGTGAGGGCGGCCATAGCGTCAGCGTTAACATCGGGAAGAACATCGTTGATGCGCTCCATGCCTTGCACGACGTTTTTGATGTTTACGGTCGTGAGTTCAGCCATTGGACACCTCCAGTTCCTTCTCTTCCATGCCGGCCATGTTCGCGATGAACTTGAGCGCGATCGCCCGATCGACCTCGGACATGACCACGGCCTTGCACTGGCGATAGATCGAGCCGGCCTTGTCCTTGGCGGGCTGTGATGGAGTAGCCTCCATATCGCCTACGGCGAGCCGCTGATTGTTGAGGAGATGCAGGTCGGCGTCAGTGTCGCCGGTGACATGCGTGGCGCTCCACAGCATGCGGGCGGCGGTTTTCAGCCATTCGGCATCGGAAGGGGTGGCAGCGGGCGAAGACGGGGATGGGGAAGCGATATCTTCGCCCGCTGCGGCTGATGACTGCAGGGGAGCGTCATCAGCGGGTCCCGACGAGGGAGGGGAAAGCTCGTCGGAATTAGGTTGTTCAGATTGGCGGTGGTCCTTGAAGACTACGCCGCGCTCGCCTGCCTCCTTCATGATGAACTCGATGAAGTCGGTCATCTCATCCTTTGACAGGTCGGACGATGAAAGCTCCAGCGGTAGGAATGTTTTGCGGTCGAGGCTCGGCAGGAAGCTGACCTCCCGACCGAAGGCGTGAAGGAATATCGCTTTCCATTGCGCCGGTTCATATTTGGTCCCGCCGTGCTCGAGCTGCTGAGATACCTCGGTCAGAAGTGCCCAGAGCATGTCGTTCTGCGGCAGGGTACGCCTTGACGCCTTGAACTCGACGCGCGTTCCCGCAGGTGCCTTGCCGATCCAGTCGATTGCTTTGCGGCGCTCATTGGGGCCGTCCAAAACGAGAAGAGCCCTACCCATTATGCGGCCTCCTGCTCGTAGATGCTCCGAAGAGCGTCCACCTTCGAAACGACCTCCGTATCGAGGAACAACCGGACGGCATCCTCAAGATCGGTGATCATGTCGTCGTTCCGCTCAATGCGCTTGACGAACAACTGCATGCTCTCCGGCAGGCGAGGGTCGTAGGAGACGAAATCGCACCATTGCCGGCCGGTGCAGGCCATCTGCCACATCATCTGCGTGACGTACTTGGCCGGTATCTCCTGCTTGATCAGCGTGTCGATGTGGGTTGCGGTATTCGGGCACTTGATCTCCACCAGCCCGCTTTCGCCCACAAGGCCGTCAGGAGACGCGCCGGCATCCGGGATGGACGGATGAATCACGAAAGCGATCTGCTCGACTGTGACGTCGTGCATGAACTCGTAAGCCATGCGCGCGTTCGGCTCCTGATCGGTGCCCCACTGCATCGCGGCGTTGGTGAAGCCTTCGGCCGCAACACCCGTCAGGCGCTCCGCGATCAGCTCGGCGGCATAGTTGGCCCGGGATGCGCCCCATCCTGTCTTGGTGCGGGTGATAACGTCCGCCACGCGAGAGGCCGTGACCTTCCCGCAGCGGAGAGCATGCCATTCCGCGCTTCCCTGAATGATCTCATCCATTTGCGGCCACCTTCTTTTTCTTGGCTTCGAGCATGCCGACAGCTCGGCGGAACTTGGCGGCCGGCATCGTGGCAACGCTCTCGATTTGCAGAGCCGCGCAGAATTTCTCGATGTCGGATTCCGTCTCATCGATCATGCTGAGGATGATTTCGCGCTCGGCTTCGGTGATCGTGCCGGTATCGTCGGCCTTCGAGCCATCATCGTCAGCAGCTGCCGCCAGACCGAGCGCGGCCTTGAGCGTGTAGCGCTGGAGGTACGTGACAGTGGAACCGATCTGCTGAATGCTGTTCTTGTTGCCGCTGTCGTCGCGGCCGGCCATCAGGGTGTTCTCCTCGTGGTGGCCGTCGGAATGCTCGATGATGCAGGTGACAGATATCGGCTGGTTCGGCTCGGCAACCGTGCGATATCGGACAGAAAGACCATGGCGGGACAGCACCGGGCCCACTTGATCCATGATCCCTGCGAGGTCTTCGTACTGGTAGTTGGTCCGGCCCTTGGCGCTGGTGAAGTCTACCTTGCGGGTTTTGACGATCCGCGGCAGTTCAGCCTTGACTGCTGACATTGCCGCAGCAAACGCCTTGCGTGCCTGGTTCTTTTCCCAGCGCTCCTGCAGGTCCATCAGTTTGGACAGCGTTTCGACCGAGGCGCCTTGCGAAACAGCGCGGTCGAGCATTTCCATAGGCGTCATAGCTGCCGCCGGCGCCACTGCCGTCTGCTCGCCCGGACGCTGGATTTCAACTGCGTTTGCCATCTGTCTTGCCTCCATGGCTTGTTTTGCTTTTGCGAGGACGCCGGTTGCGGCTGTCCCGATTGAGATTTCCGGTCCCGCCGGGTCGATCACTTCGCCCATGTCGCCACCTGTTCCTGATTTTCGCGGTCGAGCCGCTGCTGTTCGGGCAGGCCGAACACGAGGAATGAAAAGGCGACGGTGCAGAGCGCGAGGATCAGCGTCACCGCCTGGTTGATTGCGTGGATTGCCTCGGCCCGCTTGGCTTCAATGCGGGCGTTGATCTCGCGGGCGCGGTTGAGGGCGGAGAGGGCGTCACGCATCGGCCTGCTCCCTGGCGAGAGCGGCGCGGGCGGAATGAGCGGAAAGCTCTGTTGCTTTCTGCGCTCTGCTGTTCCCGTATTCGTGATGCTGACGCGCGGACCAAAATAAAGCGTCTTCCGCCGATTTCAGCGCCGCCTCAAGCTCGGCAATACGCGCATCCCTTTCCGCCAGCGCAGACGTGTGGGAGGCGATCTGCGAATGAAGCTTGCCGACCTCCTGACGCCAGTGTTCAAGCGTTTTCGCATTCTTCTCAATGGAAGCTCGCAGCTTAGTCGCTTCGGTGCTGAGACCGTCTTCGGCCATGTCGGAATGCCACTTGACGGCCTCGGCCAAAAGGGCGCCCTGACCGAACTCATTCGGCTTGGACTGTTGCCATTGCCACTCGATCCCGAATTCGCGGGGCTCATCGTAGCCGTTGCCGTAGCTGTACGAGCGGTTGTAGAGATATTCCCCGATCTCAGCTAGGCGGATGGATTCCTCAAGATCGTTGTGCTTGATCTCACCCATTGCCTTCCTCCTGTCCTTTGGAGAGGGGGAGGGATTCGGAGCGGCCTTCTGCTTTTGCTATGGCTAAGCGAGCGTAATGCTCGGCCTGTTGGTGAACTGTAGAGCCCATGCAGCCACAGTCCCGGCCGTCGCAGCACAGACGACGGTCTGGCTCCGAATAAGCGTGGAGCAGATCTTCTAGCGCCTGCAGCAGATCAGGAGCGGCGGCGATCAGGCGGGCGTTGGCCAAAGCTTCATCCCGTGCGTTTTCGCCGCTGTGACGGATTTCCGCGAAGGCCTCGACGAACACACCTGTTCCATCGGCCATGATGCCGTTGTCGCCGGTGCGCGCGTCGGTGCGGAAGGACCAAGGGCCGGGAGTGTGCTTGCTCATAGCGAAGCCCCCTCTACCCACCCCATAGCCTGATGGTCGCGGCGCTCGTCGTGACGGCGGTCGGGATCGGGCTGGACCGGCGCGGCAGCTTCCAGATCATCCTTCCAGAGCGCCCACTCCTTGCTGTTGCGAACGAAGGCCGGAAAGCCGTCCTCATCATCGAGTTCGACACCAAGGCCGCGCCCATCGCGGTCGTAGAGATACTGGCGGGCGCAATACTCGGTGATGTCTTCCGCCGCCCAGGTCTCGGTATTCACCCGAAGGACGGTGACGATCTCGTCGTCGGAAAGCTCATCGAGCACGTCGGCGATCTTCATGGCCTTGCCGAAGAAGGCGCTCTCGGTGAGGTACTTGCGCTGGATGCGCGCGCTGCAAACGACCGCCACCAGGGTCTCGTTTGCTTCAATCGGATGCTTGCGGTTTTCCATGTTCCCCATCCTCAACTCTGCGCGGGTACTCGAACTCGGCCCGCTGGCGCCGTCCCGTTTCTTCGTGCCGAGGCAGATCATTCGGGGCGGCTGATGAGATGGTTATAGTAGGAAACTTCCCACTGATCAAGAGGAAAGTGGGATGCATCCTACTTTTTGTTTGACGAAGTAGGATTTGTGAGTTTATCCCTATGCCCATCGACGGGCGACCGGGTGCAACTCCCGAGCTGGTGAAGCCCGAGGCGCGGGGAGCGTAAGTCCTACTGTGCTGCCAGAAAATGAGGACGGATTAGCCGAGAGGCGTCCTGACACGTGTCCCATCCCGGCTCCGGCCTTCAGGATGCGTCAAACGCTCTCCCTGCCTTTCGGGACATTCGTGTTCTGAGGGGTAGGGGGAGCTTTGACCGGAACCCTCCCTCACCATCCTTCAGGAACGAAATCACCTCTGACAGAGAAGGTTGAGACAGAAGATGGGGAGCGAATACATGCGTTGGCTCAAACGGCCCTTAGCCGGCAACATCTAAAACGATTCGACAGTCAGACGGATTGGTGCCAATCTGGTCTTCAGCACCTAGCCGGATCAATTCCCATGCCGTCAGTTGAAGTGCTCCGTAACGGAGACAAATGGCTCGTTCGAGTTAACGACGGCCTGGTCGATGAGCGCGAATTTCTAATCCGAGAAAACGCTCTTGCCTGGGCGAGTGGCCATCGCAAGCGCCTTGGCATAACGCTAGATCCCACCGCGTTTGATCAATTGGAACAACAGGCTGAGCCTCAATCTCACCTCGCTTCCTCCTGACGTCTCGTGTCGATCACCCTTCCTAAGCAGGGTCAGCGGACCCCAGGCAATGCTGTTGCCAAAAAAAACACCCCACCGAACGCCGGCGGGGTAGGTCAGGAGGGGATCTGCGCATGAAGCAGATCACAGACATCGCACGCTATGGGCTTCGTAACGAGGTCAGGTGCCGCGATTTCGGTACGGTGGCGAGTGATTTTCATCCTAGAACGCGCTTATAGAAGGATTCCGAACAACGTGCAGGTACCTGTTGCGAGTCGCGGGGACCCGCTGCCGACATTCGGCACATTGCCGCAAGTATTGTAAACTATGCATAGCTAAGAGATTGATATGAAAATATATTTCAGCGAAGCCTTGTAAAAATTCTCGGAAAATTTACCGATTCTGATACAATGGCGAACATCAAAGAAAGGGTCCGCCATGGCAGAAACTTCAATCGAATGGACCGATGCGACGTGGAACCCAGTCGCGGGCTGCACGATACTCACCGCCGGCTGCACGAACTGCTATGCAATGCGGATGGCAGCACGGCTGGAAGCCATGGGCTCCGAAAAGTATGTAGGTCTTACGCGCAAAAGCGGCGGTCGCGCTAAGTGGACCGGCAAGATAAACCTCGACTGGAAATCCCTGGATGTGCCGGCAAAGTGGTCTAAACCGCGGCTTGTGTTCGTCAACTCGATGTCTGATCTATTTCACTCTGATGTTCCGGTCGATTTCATCGCTGCCGTCTGGAAGACGATGGAAACCACGCCGCAGCACACGTACCAGATCCTCACGAAGCGGCCGGATCGGATGGCGGAAATCCTTCCGGGGAAGGAATTCAAAATTCTTCCGAATGTATGGCTAGGTACGAGCGTAGAGGACGGCCGAGTTCTTCATCGTCTCGATGAACTGAGAGCAGTTCCCGCCGCTGTGCGATTTGCTTCCTTCGAGCCGTTGATAGGTTCAGTCGCTGGTGCAAGCTTGAAGGACGTTCATTGGGCGATAGTCGGCGGCGAGTCCGGCCCACAGGCACGGCATATGGATCCAGCATGGGTTCACGAGATCGAACGCATGTGCCGTGATCACGGCACCGCCTTTTTTTTCAAGCAGTGGGGCGGAAAGAACAAGAAGGCCGCGGGCCGCGAGCTTAACGGTCGGACGTACGACGAAATGCCCCACTTGGCAGCACCGACCTTGTGATATCGTCTCCAAACTGCCGAGCCAGTGCGACGGCCTTCTCGGAAGGGTTAGATATAGCGCAGAAGAGAGAAAACTTCTGCGGGCGCTCAACCGGCGGCAGTGCATACGGCTCTAGGACCTCTGGAAAGATGGTCAGTAGCCGCTCCCGGACGTCCCTCTCTAGGCCCGCCACATCAGCATTTCGTTGGAGCACTTCTTGAGGCTCGAGAAATGCCAGAAGATCCCCGGCGGGTGGTGCTTCAGAGTAAAGCTCCTCCCTCCAGGCTTCTGTGCCTAGCATTCTCGTTATCGCTCTTGCCTTGGTCTCATCGATTTTTGACATGTTGCGAGCTGCCTGGCGGTACAAGCCAGACAACGGGAACAGGTACCAGACGTCGATCGCCTTCGTAGCTGCGATCATTTTCAGCGTCTCCCATTCTACCTCCATCCCATATGGATCAAGGAACATAACGGCACGCCTTGATTTCCAGCCGTTTATGTCAATCTCCCTACGGATCAGCTCGTTTGCGTCCCCCTGCAGGACATCGATTGTTCTATGAGGATTTGCGTCTTTGATGAGGTTTAGAGCTGCAACATGCCTCGGTTTCAAATCCATGAACACGAGGCGTTCGAACTGAGGTTGGATGTCTAGCGCAATTGTCGCCGACCCTCTGCGCTGTTCGACATACTCTGGAGCAGGTTCTTCGAAGAGGTCGCCATCGCGAGCTTTGATACGAACGGTACGACTGCCGGTTCCAGCAAACGCGTCGATATACCAGACATCGTTGCACCATGTGTGCAGTGCGGCCGAGTATCGCTTTAGATATCTTTCGACAATCTCGAGTTTGATGTCGGTGTGTTGGCCGCCGAATTCATGTTTGTTGATATCCTCCGTCACCTTCCCCCTCCATCCCCGATCTGAATTTCCGTCCCCGTATCCCGCACGATATGCAGGTCTCTGATCATGCCGGCGGCGTCGAGTAGGGCTGTGCGAACTTCGTGAGCGTCAGCCGTGCCGTCCTTGATCCGTGCATATGCTTCCAGCAACTCTATCGCGGCATCCTTGATGGAAACGTTCGTCGGAATGCCGACCTCGATACGGAGATCGCGGATGGTCCTCACAGCTCGGGCAAGGAGCCGACCCTTCTCATCTTCGCGGAGTTTCTCGACCACGTTTGCCGCTCGCACCAGCTCGGAAACAAAATCGTTAACGCTGCTCATGGGTTAGATGCTCAGCCCCGAAAACGAATCACTTTCGACTCGACTCTTGGAATGACTCCTGCTTTTTTGCCGTGAACGAAATGGGAACAAACAGGAGAGATGAATGCCGCGCCCGTCAATTGAATACCCCGACGCGATGAGGTTAGTTGTTGAGTTATCAAGCCTTTACGTCGCATGTGACGATTGCGGACATTCACGAACGCTAAAGCTTCAGAACCTTCGCCAAGCCGCGACACTCGGCGTTCATAACTACATGCAGCTCTGCCGGAAAATTCGCTGCAGCGAATGCCCGAAGCGCCCTCCGTCCTTCCGGAATCTGACGATCCGGCCGACATGGATTTCTGATGGCGCGCTTCAGACCGTCGCATGAAAGACGATCTTATGAATTGAGAAGACCTGTTCTGTGTCGAAGGTGAGTTCGTTCTGCTCACCTTCGTCGGGGTTGTGCTGCCAGAGCCTGGTCGCCTTTGATGACTGAGAAACGAAACGCTTGATGTAGCTCTCGCGTCCATTTTCTTCGTCTGTAAGAAGCTGAACAACGACATCATCCCCTTGTCTTACCGGCTCGTGTGGATTCAGCCAAACGGTCTCTCCAGCATAGTACCTGGGCTCCATTGAGGTGCCGTAAACTCGGACTGCATAGGCGCCTTCAACGCCCTCGAGCATGGGAGGAGTGAAGACGCGGGAGACCTCTGATCCATTCAGTATGAACCGGCCATTCGGGCCACCTATGGTCTGGCCGAGCAGCGGAAGTGAGCTGTCTGTAAACTTCTGGTATTGGGGCGGAAAGCTCGCGTTAGAGCGAGGACGGCCGGCACCTGTATCAGCTTCAATAAGCTCTGCCGGTATCGCCTCATTCCGGGCCAACGCCTCCGCATCTAGGCGGAGCACGTGCGCCAGCTTGGCTATCTTATCCGCCTTCACTGACTGCTTCTTACCGGTGACGATGTCGCGGATATAGGTCCGCTCTAAGCCGCCTTGTACCGCGGCTTCTACCGGCCCAAGGCCGAGTTCTTTAAGTCGCTTGGCGACGATCTCTTGGAGTTTGTTCATTCGCGGAGAATAGGAAATTTCCCCCTCAGTGTGCGAATGGGAAGTTTCCTATTGCAAAGTGGGATGCATCCTACTATAAGTGGGATATGGAAACGGAACTCGCAAATCATCTCTTGACCCTCTCCGAGCGGTTCTGCGCCGCGCGCGAGCTAGGCGAAGCCACTGTCGGGCGCCTTTGCGCTGCCGATGGGCGTTTCTTTTCCCGGATACGGGAAGGGAAGACCTTCACCGCGAAGAAGTACGACGAAGTGGTTGCTTGGTTCTCGTCCAATTGGCCGGAAAAGGCGGACTGGCCGGAGAGCGTAATGCGTCCGGTCCCGACGGAGAGCGCAGCATGAGCGCGGCCTCTGTCCTTTCCGACGCCCTGGCGATCATCAGCCCACCGCATAGGTGGGCAAAGCAGGCGATCGCCCTGGATGCCCGAGGCAACGAGGTCCGTCCGCTTGACGAACGCGCCAAGCGGTTCTGCATGGTCGGTGCGATCCAGAGGGTTCAGGCGAGCGCCGTCGATTATAGCGCAGCGATCCTCGCCCTGCGGGCGCAGTGCGGCAAGCAATCCATTTTCGAGTTCAACGACGGGCACGGTCATAAGGCGGTGCTCTCTTGCATGAGACGCGCGATAGCAGCGGCTGAGGCAGGTGCGGCATGAATACCTGCCCATGCTGTGGACATCGTTTTGAAAGCGCCCGGCCGTCGGCGGCGATGACCCCGAAGCAGAAAGAGCTTCTGGATTTCATCAAACTGTACGGCACCGAGCAGGGCGGGATTTCACCCTCATACGACGAGATGAAGGACTTCATGGGCCTGGCGTCCAAGTCTGGCATCCACCGGATTGTTGCGGCTCTCGAAGAGCGCGGACTTATCCGCCGCCTTGAAAATCGAGCTCGATCCATCGTCATCATCGGAGAAGCGGCATGAAGTGCAATTTCCATGTCGGGCAGAAGGTCGTGTGCGTCGAGTTGGAGAAGCTTTACCCAGATGGAGTGGAGCCTCTCGAAGAGCCGTGCCAGCCGATTGTCGGGAAAGTCTACACGATCCGGGAAGGCCTTGTTGGCCAGGTCCCATGCGTGAAGCTGGTTGAGATACCGGATCAGCGGATCAATGTCCTCGTCCATGGCGAACTTCTGCACGGCGATGTGGTGTTTGACGCTGTCGGTTTTCGTCCGCTCGTCACCCGCAAGACCGATATCTCCATCTTCAAGGCCATGCTGAACCCCTCGCGGGTGGAGGAGCGCGCATGAGTAGCTCCATCGCTATCGGCCTGACTGCATGGGGTCTCATCAGCATCCCGCTTGGTGTCCTCCTTGGTCGCATGTTCCGGGAAGCAACCCGCGATCATTCAATTTCCTCGGCTCATTCCGAGCCGGTCATTTCCAAAAAGCAGAGCAGGGCGCGTTCATCTTGGCGGGTGTCCCGCGCCGCTCTCCGTCAGCATCAGTCTTCGGTTCCGGCCGGCGACTAACTCCTTTCCTTGCCAGGGCCGCTTCCTCCGACACCAGGAAGCTAACCCAACGCGGCATGGAGCGCATTCACGGTGTCAAAGGATTTGGTTCAAGCGGCAACCTCGAAAACACAGGAAACACAGGGACAAAAGGCCATGAGTACGGCAGTCGCGGCAGAGTACGTGAGGAAGATGGTGGAGCGTGAGACGTCCGGGAACGGTGACGTCGAGAACGCCGTCCGCCGCCTTGCACGCCGGCACAATCTCTCTTTCTGGCAGATCATGCACCTGCGGGCGGGCAGGGCGAAATCCATCACGATCGACGCCTTCGCGACGATCCGCCGAGCTTACATCGACCACTGCGAGGCCGAGGTCCGGGCCCTGCAGCAGGAAATCGAACAGGACCGGAAACGCTACGAGGAAAACCATGATCTTCGCGATCTGGAAAACGAGGTTCAAGCGCTGGCTGAAAAGGTTCGGCTGGCGAGAGAAAGGATCGGGTAATGACGGCAGCCGACGGCCATAACTCCCTCACAGAGCAGGAACGGCAAGCCCTCTGGGGCCATCATGTCCAGAAGCGGGTGAAGATCATCCGCCGCCTGGAGGAGATCAAGGCCGAGGAGAAGAAGCTCAAAGCCGACGCCAAAAACGACGGCATCTCCGAAAAGGAACTGAAAGACTTCCTCGACTGCATGCTGACCGATGATCCGCAGAAGAAGGTTGACCAGTTCAACATGCTCAAGCGGAACCGCATCCGTCTCGGCCTGATCATCGACGATCGCAAGGCGGACCTCCTGGCCGATCGGGTGACAAACGAGCAGATGATCTTTGCCGCCGGCGTCGAGGCTGGCCTTGCTGCCCTCGATCGGGTCTCGAGATATTCGGGCGGTTCCAGCGAAGACAAAACGTGGCTCGCTGGATGGGACGACGGACAGCGCATTGCTCGCGAGAACTTGCAGAGCGCGATGGAAAAGAAGCTCCGCGAGCGCTCGAAAGAGGAGCCTCCGGCTACGGAAGATCCATTCGAAGCATCCGGCGAATTCGACCCGTTCGCCGTCGCGCCGTCCTCCTCGAAATTCAACTGATCCACCGCGGCGGCTCGCACCTCCCAGGAGCCGCCCACCTGCCGAGCGCGAATGCTCGGATCTTTCTTTTCCATCCGGTGAAGCAATGAGCCTCAAGATTGTTGTCCAAGCCAAGGCTGAACAAAACCTCAAGCACGATGCCGAGTTCTTCGGCGTCACGCCGACGGCTGTTGCAAAGGCCATCATCGACAAGGTTTCCGGCGGTGGCCTGACGCGCGAAGTCCTCCAGGGCGTCGATGTCGAAAGCTATCAGGATCGGAAGCGCGGCCGGCCGGCAAAGCGGAGGGCAGGGCAGTGAAGGTTCTTGCCTTTGACACCAGTAAGTCGGCCGGATGGGCCTTCTTCGACACATCCAGGCATGTCTCTTCCATCAAATGTGACGTGCTGGAGTTCCCTGCCAAAGCCTCGATTGAATATTGTGCCGACCAAATGGGCCTCAAGGTCACGAAGCTGATCAAGGAGTTCAGGCCAGACTTCGTCGTCATGGAAACAGCGCTTAAGATGAGCCCCGGCGGCACGATGGCGACGGTCGTTTCTTGCATGCTTCACGGTGCGGTCCTCTCCACCGTTGCAAACTTCGGCATCCCATGGGGCACGATCTCATCTGCAACCTGGCGCAAGATGTTCTACGGGCAGGGCTTCAAGCCGCCCTTCAAGGTTCATCAGCTCAAAAGGCCTGATCCGAAAACCGGCAAGACAGAACGGCTCGAATACCTCTGGAAGGAGGCGATCGTCACGCAGTGCGAGCGTGAGGGCATTGTTCTCCCGGCGAAGAAGACGGTTGCACACAATGCCGGCGAGGCGGCTGCCATTGCGGTCTGCTGGCGCGGTGCTGAAATCCATGCCGGAAGATACCGTCCAGCTTTCCAAGGCTTCTTACAGCAGCGCAACGAGCGGCAGGGAGCGGCGGCATGAACCGCGTCGTCATCAACATGGATGCCCAGGGTGGGTTCACGATCTACAGCGATGAGCCGATCGAGCTCTTCTGCGTCAGCGATCACACGCCGGCGGATCGCGTCTACCAAATGGAGGTTGAGGTAGGCGTCGAGAAGGTGCGCCAGCAGCTCGGCAATGATCCGATCGGTCACAGGCACGATAGCCAAACCTTCGGAACCGGACATGGACCGCGCAGGCCGCCGTCAAAGCGAAAGCTGGAGGTGGTAAAGTGAACGCGGTCGAACTTCGACAGAGAGGCCGCGGTTGCAGCCTCTCCATCTCGCCTGATCGCTTAGAAGATTACGTGACCACCGCCGGACTGGCGGTTGATCATCCACGGCCGGACAGCCGGAGCCTTCATGAGGATACCCTTCTTGGCTCCGAAGCTCCGGATCGCGTCACGAGCAACGCGCAGCGGCTTCAGGTCGTCTTGGGCCATGTAGCAGGTTCGAAGCGCGGCCTCATGGTCGAGGTCTTTGTCTGGCTCCGGCCAATCCTCCAGAAAGTCGATGGCATCTTCGACGCAGTTTATCTCTCGAACCAGATCTCGTCTTTCTTTCAAGTAGACGGGTCTGTCGAACATCTTCGCGATCATTTCTACCTCACTGAAAACGTTGGTGATCAACAAGGAAAGCGCTGTGGCTCAGCGCCGATATTCGATTTGTGGTGCCGCGTTTTCGGGTTCAAGGGGTGGAGGTGCCGGTTCAGGAGGTCTCGGCATAAGCGCCCATCATCGAGACCCACTTCCGCCCAATATCGAGCCCGAGCAGCCTTTGCTTCCCGTGGCGACGATACTGGCTTCAACCAGCACGCCTGCTTCTCTGGCAGCCTCCATGAAGGCTTCGCGCGCTTCGTCAGGTTTGTTGATTTGTTCCAATACGCCAGCGCACATCAAAAGAGCTCGCCTCAGTGCGGGGCCATCTTTGAGCGGCCAGTCCTCAATAAGGACCAACGCGGCGCCCTGCGTGGTAGCGATGATTGTCTCGGTGGGAGGATCGCCAATCAGGATCACTACCGGGTTCTTCCAAGGCGTCTGCATGAAAATTTTCCTTCCTTATCAGCCTCCTATTCAGGTCGACCCCAACCATCAGCCGAGGTGAGCGAATGAACGCCATGTCAAACCGCGACAACTTCGACCGCATAACCGAGGACGATGCGTTCGAAGGCGCCGAGGCTTTTCTCGCCTGCATGCTGGTTGACAACGCCGTCCTGACCGACTGTGGCCTTGAGCCGGAGGATTTTGCCGAACCAATCCACCAAATTATTTTCAAGGAGGCGGTGGTACTCTGGCGCGGCGGTCAGAATGTTAACGCAGTATCACTGAAACCGTTCATTCCAAAACAAATTGAGAAGCTCGACGTCTCGCCGGCGGAGTACCTGTCACGCCTGATGATCATGGGTACCAATCCGGCCATTCAGCGCGGGCTCGAGGGTTCAATCCAGATCATCAAGAGCGTCTCACTCGGGCGCCAGCTTGCCAAAGAGGCTCAGATCGCCGCCGAGATAGCCCAGGAGGGGCATACGCTCCTGACGCTGGCCGACGAGATCGAGCATATGGAATCGCGCCTGAAGGAGCTGAAAAGCCGGTTCCGCGAGACCACGTCGATCGCTTCGCCTGGCGCTTCCTATCTTTCCATGTTCGAGGCATCGGCTCGGCGCCAGGGCGTCATTGGCGTGCCGATCGCATTGCCGGAGATCGCCAAGGTGCTTTCGGAGCCGGTATTCGAGGCAGGGAACCTCTATGGCCTGCTGTCATCCTCTGGCGAGGGCAAGTCCAGCCTCACGATGCAGCTCATCTACCACGCTGTGGAAGAGGGGCATCCGGTTCTCTTCCTCTCCTATGACCAATCGGCGGCTCAGTGCGTCCGGCAGATGATCGCCCAGGTGCACGAGATAAGCGTGCGGCAGCAGAGAGAGCCCATGCGGCTCATGAGCGACAGCGAGCGCGACCGGTGCGTGATGTTCGCGCACTGGATCGGCCAACAGCCGTTCGACATCATCCGGTGCCAGCGGGAAGGGGTGTCGCAGCTCGTCGCCTATGCCCGACGATTTATCAAGAAGCGGGCCAACGGCAAGACGCCGTTCATTGTCATCGATCACATCGGCAAGGTGAAGCCGCGCGACCCGAAGCTTTCGGCCGACCGCATCTCCGGCGAGGTGACCGTCGAGCTCAAGGCGCTCGCCGACGAGACACAGTCGTCGATCCTCATCCTGAACCAGCGCAACAGCTTCGGCACACGCCGCGACAATCCCCGGCCGATTGCCGCCGACCTGTACGGCGGGGAGGGCGCAAAGGCCGACTATGACGCCATTCTGTGGCTCTACCGGCCCGAGAAATACAAGGCAGAGCGCGTAGCTACCGCCGCCACCGATTCCGACTGGAAGAAGATCAACAAGGTCTTTGTCGGCGACATCGAGGGGATAGCCGAGATCGGCTCGGCCAAGGTCCGCTTTGGCGATCCCACCATCCGCGAGACGCTTCAATTCGAGGCTGAATACACCCGATACCGATCCATGAAGCCCAAGAGGGCGCAAGAGGAGATGTTCTGATGGAGCTATCTCCCGGTGGCCTTATCGAGCAGCTCAGTGAAGTTCGGCGGCTCAACGTTGTCGGGCCCGTGTCCCGGAGTTGGTCTGAAAAGGGCGGCCAATACGAGTGCTCGATCTTCTTTCAATGCGGCTTGCTGCTCGAGCAAATGGAAATACGTATCCATCATCGTATGGCGCTGCTTTGCATCGTCGAGGAGCAAAAGAGACTGAAGGTTGAAGCGAACAACCAGCCGAACCACCCAAAGATAGAGTACGATGGGCAGTGTGATCACAACCAGCCGATTGATGGCGGAGACAGCAAGTTGCGTATCGGTGGGTTGTGGTGGAAGCCCTTGCATTGTGGCTTCACCAATGTGTCTCAGTGTTTCCAGCGTCCAATCGAGATAGTAAATCGCCGTCCCTGGGATGATGAGCAACAGGAAAGCGATGAGGCCGGCGGAAAGCCAGAACGACCATCTGCTGGACGCCGCTCTTTGGTCCCACAATTTCTTTGCGGACAAGCTTCCGATACTTTCTTGCACGGCTGCGAGTTTTGCCTCAGCCTCATCTATCTTGGCGTGGACTTCAGCTGCAGCAGTCCTTTGCTCGTGAATGTACCCAGCACTTTCCCTCGCGGTGCCGTCGATCAATTTCTTCGTTTCGTCCAAAGATTGAAGCGCCTCGTTGTTGGACTTTTGAAGACCGATTACAGTTTCGCTCGCGGATTGCACCTGATCCCGAGCCGCGTTCAGTATTTGCGTGGAGTTAGCGCGGAGTTCATCCTGCAGTCGGCCAACCTGTTCTTCAAAGCTGCTGGCAGCCATACTAACATTTTTCCAGGATGCGTAGCTTGCAAGTTCACTACCAATTACGGCCGGCATCAAATCTTGCGATCTTGTGTTGGGCTCATATTGAAGGCGACGTGTCTCAAACACGTATGCTGCGATGATAGCGGCAAGGACGTCCGGATTAGTCTCTTGGGCAGCCTGCCAATCCATGAATTTTCGGGTTCTCTCCCTGGCAACTCGCTGCAGCTGCTGGATCGCTGTTATTGGGGACTGGTTCAGGCTGCGAATTACATTTTCTGCTGCAATCCTAGCAGCCCCAGAAAGTGGTCTGAACCTATTATCCGACGGCATCTGCACAGCCTGGCCGTTCAGCCACTGTGCCAGTTCCTGATGAGTATTAATCATTTCATTAGGTGCGTCTGGCTCAACTCCGTCACTGCTGAACGCATAGCTGATTTGTTTGAACGTCTCGTAGTTCATAAATCCCCCGAATCTCACAACCCCTGTCGCAACGTTTGCTTGCCGCTCCGTTTCGCGCAAGAGGAGGTTTTCTCGTGAACGAGTTCTCTGGATATGCACATCCAATCCGCGGCGGATGGTGGGCAATGACCCGTTTTGCCCGCGATGCGAAGCCAAAGCCGATCCTGGGCGATGGCGGTGCGCCTATCGTGTTCGAGGACGAGCTATCGGCCACCAAGGCGGTGCTGCGGCATACCCTCGCGTATTTCAACGGTCACCTTGTCGCCTCGCGTGAGATCGCCGGCAGCAGCGTCAGGGACGTGAAGCGCGCAGCGGCGGAGAAGCTGTTTCTCGGAGGCGGGAAGACGGTAGAGGTCGAGCGGGTGAGGGTGGA
Organism: Rhizobium sp. LC145; assembly: GCF_001005825.1. Lineage (GTDB taxonomy): Bacteria > Pseudomonadota > Alphaproteobacteria > Rhizobiales > Rhizobiaceae > Neorhizobium. The sequence goes on along the minus strand of NZ_LBHV01000013.1, from coordinate 20,971 downwards.
AGCATGATGCTACTGGATCACCATCACGTTCGCCTCAAAGGCTGCTCGAATAAGAGCGCGTCGAACGTCTTCCGGCGTGGCCCGATCATGCCTGCCGTCAAAGCACACCTTGACGGCCTCGAAGTATGCTTCACCATCATCGGTCGGCCAGCCGGTCAAAAGCGCCTCGGCGGCTTCCTCCACAGAGTGCACGACGATGTATCGGCCTATGCTGTGCATTGCCAAGCCAACCGGCCTAAAGTGGCGCAAGTTGTCCGATTTCATGCCATTTCAAGTCCGTCATCACTCGATCTTGGAAACGGAGCAATAACCATGCCGGGAGGCGGGAAATGAGCCTCCACGTCTTCCCATCCTCATACGAGCAGCAGCTCATCGCCGGATATAGGGGCGCAGGTGAACGCCTCGGGATGGTTCCCGCGCCCAAGCCTCTCCATCGGTCGGTCCTCATCCATGTACGCCCGGATGCAAATCACCATGTGGTGGCATGGCGCCGCTGGCAGAAGATGTATGCCCAAGGAACCATGCCGGCGGAGTTCATCCGGCTCGCCTGCGAGATTCGCGGATATGACCGCTCGGTCATCATGGGCCGCCGCCGCAGCCGTAGCATCGTCATGGCGCGGTACGAACTCATCCGCATGACGGCAGAGCGATATCCGAAGCTCTCAAGCCCGAAGCTCGGCACGCTGTTCAACCGGGATCACACTGTGGTGCTCTACGCCCTTCATCAAGACGGCAGGGCGCGGAAGAACACGGCCAAGCTCACCCCGGACCAAGTGCGCCAGATCAAAGCCCGCATCAGCTCCGGCAAGGAAATGTTGAAAGACATCGCGGCCGAGTTCGGCGTGGTGCCGTCAACCATCAGCAACATAGCCCATGGGCGGGTATGGAGGGGTGTGGATTGACCAGTCATCCCGAGGCCGAGGCAATCTTTGCGGAATTCGACATTCGTGTCGTGCCGGCGAATGTTGTTCCGGCCGTGGGAGAGACGCGGGCGGTTGCTACCCTCCATCGTATCATCCGGAAGTACGGATCCGATCATGCGAGGTTTGTTGTCATGGCCTTGGCCGACTGCGCCAACAATCGCGCGGCTCTCGATGAAACGGGCTTATGGGCAACCAGCGATATCGTCCTGGCGTTCCGCAAGAACTACCCTGAGATGATGGAAAACGACGTATCCCGGTTCCTGAGCTTCTTTGACGCGATCCCGGTGGGGAAGCTACAATACTGGTGCTTCGGGCTCGACGGCATCACAAATAAGCGTGCAGCCCTCGTAGGGCTTATCTGGGAAAGAGCTTGCCGCGTCTTTGGCGAGCCGCAAGGCGAACTCTTCGACGGAAGGAATGCAGCATGACTGTGGATCAAATCAAAGAGCTATTCATCCGTGCGGCCGAGGTCGATCGGAAGCTTCCCGATACCGCACGGCCGGCGGCACTCCGCGCCATTAATCACGGATATGTCCACGACACGGCAGACATGAACGGCTGGTTCGCCGAGGATAAGCACGACGCCAACTGGGCATGGCTAGATCCGAACAAGCTCCGCAACTCCCGCAACGACATGGGCATCTGGCAGGCGGCTATGGAGATCATCAAGCTCGTGCCGAATGAACAGCATCGCCGCGCGCTGTGGGCATGGGCTCGATCGGAAGCCGGTGGACAGGCCTTCGCCAAGTGGTGCAAGAATGTTGAAGGGGTGAGCCGGCAGGTCGGGAACTACCGGAAAAATGCCGCTCTTTTACAAATCGCGCGAGCTTTCGACCGCAAGCCATTGCAGCATAACGATTTGCCTGCTGATGAGCCTTTGACAAATCAGCCCGAAATCGGGGATAAAAACACCAACATCAGAGTTTGGCGCCCAGACGAAAGCAAGCCGGTCTGCGGGTTCGATGAAGACCTTCGCGACTTCTCTTGGGCCGAGGCTCAAGCCGAACGACGCCGGCAGCGCGAGAAGCGCAAGCAAGCAGCATAAAAGCCGCAACCTCGGTCCTGCTGCATAAACGAGAGTGGATGTTGCGAATCGGCTTACGCTGATCGAATGTGCTCCAAAATGGAGAGCACGATGATCACTTTCAGCAGATCCCGACATCCTGGTTCATATGGCGTCGTGAGCAGTGGTTCGGTAAGCCTTCCTTCTGACGCCGCGACTGTTTCGCTTCCGTTGGAAGATCTGAGAGTTACCTTTGAGTTTTCGCAAGGGCCAGGTGGCTCACAGAATGTTCAAGTGCTTGGGCATGACGACAAGTCTGTAAGGATTGGGCTTGTCAACTTCGACAACCCTTTAGGAGTCGCCTGGGAAAGCCCTATAGGCCAGCATCAGGGTATTGAACTCTTTATCTCGATCCTGGTGAATACAGTGTCGTCGTCAGACGACAGTCGAAAACCAAGAATATTGTCGTACACCTTCTTCAAGAGGGTGGCGTGATGGCGAACAAGATTGAGCTGCCAGAAGATAAAGATCTTGCCGCCGCGATGCTTCAGAATCAAGCCAAAGAACCCGGTGCGGTAGGCGGCATTTTTGGCACCAAGGATCATGCCCCGACTAATACAGTATCTATAGCTGTTATTCTCTTGATCTGCTTGCTGGGAGCTGTTTTCTTTGCCCCGCTTCAGGAAGGGGTGGACCGTTCTGCGGTCATCCCAGCGCTGTTCAGCGCGATCACCTTTAGCCTCGGTCTCATGTTCGGGAAAAGCCGAGGCTAGCGCACTGTCGAAGAGCCCCACAGCCCCGTCAGCAATGGCGGGGTTTTCTCGTTTCTGCATGGAGCGGACATTTCGACTTCTCACCGGCGAGAAGACCATGGCATTCCATCTTGGCTGTAGAAGCCGCGCCGCCGCTCCGGGTTAGGCATACCCTCATATACGGCGTGAATGGTGCAAGCCGGTAGAAAATTCACATCGCGAAATGCGAAGTCTCACCCGTCGGTAGAAATGATTTGCGTCACTGGCCGTTCTCTGCGTGAACCAATGGATACTGCGACAAGAGATAAACGTCGGCCTCAGCTTCGCTCCGGAAGAACATCTCTCTTTTCGGAACACCGCCAACGTTGAGGGTCAGGACGAGCCATCCGTCCCCCAACTTCTTTTTGCCCGTTGATGCCATCGGCTTTTCGGCAAATCCCATCTGATCCTCCCAACGTTAACCCATGCCAGTCCTTACAGGTCGGCAGCTTCTCGTAGCGCATCGTTCATTCGAGATTGCCATCCTTCCCCGGTGGACTTGAACCAGGCCACCACATCAGGATCGACGCGGAGGGACAGTAATTGCTTTGGGCTTCCGTTCGGAGAGCGTTTCCGCTTCTTCTCGGCCTGATGGTCCATGACCTGCTGAACCAGATCGGTCGGCTTCGGCTCCGGTGCCGGTACAATTCTGATCGCCATGCTGCCCCCACTTATGTAGCTACATAACCTGTAGCACGGGCGGCAATATGTAGCTACGCAATAAAAGGTCGCGATTTGACATGCCAGTCCTGAAAAACGCCCGGCATGAGAAGTTCGCCCAGGCACTCGCCAAGGGCAAGACGGCGATCGATGCTTATCGAGAGGCTGGCTACAAACCGGACCGCGGCGCCGCCACTAGATTATCAGCAAATGTCAGCATCCGTGATCGGATAGCTGAGTTGCAGTCCAAGACCGTGAAGAAGGTCGAGATCACCGTAGACAGCCTCGCCCAGGAGCTTGAGGAAGCGCGGGCGATAGCACTGAAGGAAAAGCAATCGTCGGCCGCTGTGAGCGCCACGATGGGCAAGGCGAAGCTCTTCGGCCTTGGGGTGGAGCACCGCCGGCTGTCGGGTACCGTGCAGATCGTCACCATCACCGCGAAACAGTTGGAAGCGCTAACAGACGATGAACTTACATCTCTCGAAGCGGCATACCCAGTTTTGCAGAAGCTCGGGCTTATCGCTGCAGGCGATCCAGGCGCAGAGGCAGGCGAGGGAGGCGAACAAGAGGATTGAGGAGGAGGCGGCAGCGGCCGGCGTTTCTCTCGCTTCCTTTATCCGCGGGGGATGGCATGTGCTGGAACCGGGCAGGGCGTTCGTCCACGGCTGGCATATCGACGCGATCTCGGATCACCTCAAGGCCATAACCGACGGCGGCCTCACCCGGTTGATCATCAACGTTCCGCCGGGGACCATGAAGTCCCTTACCGTTGGTGTGTTCTGGCCGGCATGGGAATGGGGGCCTCTCAATAAGCCCTGGCTGCGCACCATCGCCACGGCCTACAAGGAGGGGCTGGCGAAGCGGGATAACATCAAGGCTCGTCGCCTGGTGCAATCCCAGTGGTTCAGGGATAGGTGGGGCTCACAATTCAACCTGATGCCCGACCAGAACTCCACGCTCAAGTTTGAGAACGATCTGGCCGGCTTCCGCGCCGCGATGTCCTTCCAGTCACTGACTGGTGAGCGCGGCGATCGAGTGATCATTGACGATCCGCTATCGGTCGATATGGCAAAGTCAGACGCCGACCGGCTGAATGCGAAGGAGACATTCCTTGAGGCTGTTCCTTCCCGTCTGAGCGATCCTGAAACATCTGCCATCGTGGTCGTGATGCAGCGACTGCACGAGGAAGACACGACTGGCGTGGCGTTGTCTCGGAACCTTGGGTACGAGCATCTGATGCTCCCCATGGAATTCGAGCCGGAGCGCCGTTGCTACACGGTGGTCAAGCCATCCTTCCATGACGAGAAGGTCAGGCTTGGCCGGTACGATGCCGCCAAGCAAGTCTGGTACTTCGAAGGTGGCGCTATCCCTGAGAGCCGCAGGGAATATGTCGAGAAATCCGAGTGGAAAGAGGTCTACCCTCAAGATATTCGGACGGAAGAGGGCGAACTCCTTTTCACTAAGCGCTTCTCACGTGAAGTGGTGGAGAGAGACAAGATCTCGCTCGGATCACTAGGCCACGCTGGTCAGAACCAGCAGCGCCCTGCCCCACGTGGCGGAGGTATGTTCAAGCGGTCTTATTTCGGGATCGTCAGAGCTATCCCGGCCGGGACGGTGTTTGTTCGTGGTTGGGACTTGGCCGCCACCAAGGACGGCGAGGGAGCCCGCACTGCAGGCGTCAAGATCGGCCGAACCCCGCAAGGGCGTTTCATCGTAGCCGATTGCAAGGCGGAGAGGGAAAGCCCCGCCGGTGTGCGAAGGCTTATCAAGACGACCGCAGAGCAAGATGATGCCGGAGGCGTGCGGGTGAAGGTCTCGATGCCGAAGGACCCAGGACAAGCAGGCAAGGACCAGGCGCAGCAGCTCGTTGCGATGCTGGCCGGGCATATCGCGGTCGCAACTCCGGAGAGCGGGGACAAGGAAACCAGAGCTGAACCGTTCGCTGCCCAATGCGAGGCAGGCAACGTCGATCTCTTGTCTGGGCCTTGGAACGACATGTTCCTCGACGAGGTCGAGGTTTTCCCGGCTGGGAAGCTGAAAGACATCGTGGACGCCTCATCGCGTGCGTTCAACGAACTGGCCGTGCCCGTCGCCCGCGCCGCTGTAGTAGACACAGGATTCTATTGATGGCCTTTGACCCGACCTTGAAGCATCCGCTGTACGAGGCGTTCTGCCCGTCCTGGCGGCTGATGCGCGATTGCATGGACGGCGAAGATGCTATCAAGCAGCGCGGTGAGGCCTACCTGCCGATGAAGTCGGGCACCAGGGCGATCGATGATCCCGCAAAGCGCCAGGCCGCCTATGACGCCTACAAGCTGCGAGCGGAGTTCCCGGAGCTCGTAGCGCCGACCGTGCGGGGCTCGACGGGAACCATCCTCGACAAGCCGGCCGTGATCGAGCTTCCGGCCGGCATGGAGCCCTTGAGGGAGAAGGCTACACGCGATGGGCTGACGCTCGATGCACTCCACCGTCGGATTGCCCTCGAACTGCTCGTGACGGGCCGCTATGGCATCCTGCCGGGCATTTCGAGCGGCGGCGCTCCTTATCTCGCGGGATACATTGCCGAGAGCATCGTCAACTGGGACAGCTCGACCAATGGCGAGCCGGACTATGTGGTGCTCGATGAAAGCGGTCTCGTCCTGAACCGTGACAAGAACGCGTGGGAAGAGAAGTGCCAGTTCCGTCAGTGCCTCATGGAAGGTGGGCGCTTCGTCTCCCGCGTCTGGACGGAGACGAGTGCAAAGTGGGAACCCTCGGAAGATGTGGTGGCGCTCGATCGCAAGCAGCGGCCATTGGCGGCGTTCCCGTTTGTCTTCATCAATGCCAACGACCTTTCACCCACGCCGGATGACGTGCCGCTGTACGGGCTTGGAAAGCTGGCTGTGCGCATCTACCGGCTGGATGCGGACTATGTCTTCGCCCTCCACATGACGAGTGAACCGACGCCTGTCGCCATCGGCTTCGATGATCCTGCCTCGGCGGTGAAGGAGGGAAGGGCGCCGACGACGCTCGGCTCCTCCAAGCTCTGGCTTCTCCCGGTCGGCGGGGATGCAAAATATCTCGAGTTCTCCGGGCCCGGTCTTGATGCCCAGAAGCAGGCCATACAGGATGCCCTCGCACGGGCTGTCGTGTTCGGTGCCCAGATCCTCATCGACACTGCCAAGACGGCAGAGAGCGGCGAGGCGAGGCGTCTCCGTCTCGGCAATCAGACATCCACGCTCAAAACGATCGCGATGAACAGCGCATCCGGACTTGAGCGAGCATTGAAGAACCTCGCCCGCTGGATCGGCGAAGATCCGGAAAAGGTGAAGGTCACTCCGAACCTCGATTTCTTCGATCGTTCGCTCACCGGACAGGAGCTCACCGCGATCGTCTCGGGCTGGCAATCCGGCGCCTATTCCTGGCGCTCTGCATTCGATCGCCTACAGAAGGGCGGCATCATCCCCGACGGCCGCACGCCTGAGGAAGAGCTGGAGATGATGGATCAAGACGAATTCGACCGCGACGGCTCGGAGGAGCGCGCGGCGATGAACCTGCCGTCGAACAGCGCGGCGGAATAACCGGCCCGCGAGGCGGGCATCTAACCCGAAAGGAAAGCCGATGGCTCTCAAGAGCGTTTACACCTCCGCGGATGATATTCCGGAGGAACACAAAGCTTTTTACCGCGAAGACGGCGATAAATTCGTCCTCGATATCGAAGGGATCGATGATCACCCGAAGGTGCGCGGCGTCATCACCGCCAATCGCGAGAACATCCGCAAGCGCGACGAATACAAGGCGAAGGTCACCGAGCTTGAAAGCAAGGTAGGCACGCTGCCGGAAGACTTCGACGCCGACGAATGGGCCCGCCTGAAGGCAGGCGAGGGCGGCAAGCCTGACGAGGCTATCCAGGCCCTCAAGGATCAGCACGCCCGCGCCATCGAAGCACTGAAGCAGAAGCACGCCGCGGATATCGCCACCAAGGATCAGCAGATCGGGGAGCGCGACGGTTATATCGACCGCACCCTTGCGGACGGTGGCCTGAAGGATGCCCTGCTCGATGTCGGCGTCGATCCGGATTTGCTCGACGGTGCGCTTGCCAGCCTCCGCCCTAACGTGAAGGTTCAGCGCGCCGACAACGGCGATCGCAAGGCTATCGTCGAAACCGACCTGGGCGAGATCGGTGTGCCCGAGTTCGTCAAGGAATGGGCAGCCGGGAAGGGCAAGGCCTATCTCGGCAAGGCGTCCGGACCCGAGGCCCAGGGAAACAACGGCAACGGCCGTGGCAAGAATCTTCCCGCCGGCAACTTCGGCGGAGACAAGAGCGAACGCACCAAGGCGATCGCTGCGAAGTTCCCGGAGCTGGCCCAAGGCTAAGCTCTGGTCTGGCTGCCCTCGATGGGGTGCAGCACTCGGCGCGATGCGCCACTCCCGCCGACTACCGGCACCCCACATCATCAACATCACTATGAGGTAAAGCCATGTCTCTCTCGCAGATGCAGGTGTTCAACAAGTATTTCATGCCTGCAACCATCGAAACGCTCGCCCAGATGGTCGAGAAGTTCAATGCAGCGTCCGGCGGCGCGATCCGCCTGACCACGGAAGGCTTCGAAGGCGACTTCCTCCAGGAGTCCTTCTATGCCGCTATCCACTCCGCACGCCGCCGCGTGGACCGCTATTCGGCGAACGGTGATGCCGCTCCGACTGATCTGACGCAGCTCAAACACTCCTCGGTCAAGGTCGCCGGCGGCTTCGGCCCGGTTCGGTTCGAGCCGTCGCAGATGACCTGGCTCAACAAGCCGACCGCCGAGGGTATCGAGGTTGCATCCCGCAACTTCGCCGAGGCCCTGCTGCAGGACCAGCTCAACACGGCAATCGCCGCTCTCGTCGCGGCTATCAGCAACCAGGGCACCGCTACCACCGTCGATGTCTCCGCGACGAAGAAAGTGGATTACGTGTCGGTCAACGACAGCCATGCACTGTTCGGTGACCACTCGCCCCTTCTGGTGGCCCAGATCATGGATGGCGTGACCTATCACGGCTTTATCGGTCAGAACCTCACCAACAACGAAACCTTGTTCCAGGCGGGTAACGTCCGGGTTGTCGATATCCTCGGCCGGACGGCTGTGGTGACCGATGCTCCGGCCCTCTACAGCGCCGCTGAGGTCGGGCCTCCGGCAGTCCCGGCAAAGCGCCGTGTCCTGTCGCTCGCGGCCAATGCGGCCATCGTCCACGATAGCCGGGACATCATCTCGAACATCGAGACGAGCAACGGCAAGGAGCGCATCGAGACCACCCTGCAGATCGATTACACCTTCGGTCTGGGTCTCAAGGGCTTTTCGTGGGACGAGGCGAACGGCGGCAAGTCTCCGACCGATGCCGAACTGGCGACCGGTTCCAATTGGGACAAGGTGGCCACTTCCATCAAGCACACGGCCGGTGTGCTTGCTATCGGGCAGGCTTAAAGTCTAAAATGATCGAGCCGCCAACGGTCTGCAAACCGATGGCGGCTCTCACCAAGCCCCACCTGTAAGGAGGTAGAGATGGCTGAATGCGAGATTATCGCCCCGCGCGATCTTACGCAATCGAAGCTCAAAGAAGCCTTGGAATATGATCCAGCCACAGGTGAATTCCGGTGGTTGCAGACGAACTCGCATCGGCGAATAGCGGGAATGGATGCTGGCGGTTTAGGAGTTCATGGATACTGGCGCGTCAGCGTCTACGGTCACCGATACTACGCTCATAGGCTGGCATGGTTTTACATGACCGGTGAGTGGCCGAAGCAGCATATAGATCATGTAAATTTGGACAAACGCGACAATCGATTTGCGAACCTTCGCTTGGCGACGCCACCGCAGAACAATGTCAACACTGGGCTTAAGGTCAGTAATTCAAGTGGCTTCGTTGGCGTGAATTTTGACCGCCGATCTGGAAAGTGGTTGGCACGGGTGCGAGCGAACGGAAAGAGGGTCAACCTTGGCTTGTTCGAGACAGCGGAAGCTGCTGCACGGGCCAGAGATGCATATGCAATGCGGAACCACGGAGAGTTCTTCAGGGCAGCAATTCAATAGAAAGAGCCTCGCACTTTTGTTGGCGCGGCATCCTTGACACATCAACCCCGCTTCGGCGGGGTTTTTCTATGGAGAAACTCCATGACCCAGAAGATCATCTATTTCACTGCGAGTGCGGTAGCCTCCGAGCAAGAGTTGGCAGACATCGCCGCTCTCAACACCATGGCGGAGCCTCCCTACCTCGTCCAGGTCAGCAACGCATCCATACCTGCCGGTCTCGGCAAGGATGGCAGCGGCGCCGATATCACTGAGGCTTGCGATTTCGTCGCTGGCACCATCCCGGCTGCATATAGCGGCGTTGCCGAGTTCGATATCGACAATCCGCCGGCGCCCGAACTCCCGGCAGATCAGGCGGTCGTCTCCAATGGCGGTACGGTCCCGGTTACCAACAGCGCCGGAGCTGCAATCGGGAATGCCACTGCAACGGTTGCCGCCAATGCAGTATCGCGGGTGGCACTGCCTGCGACCATCGCGGCGATTTCGAACGGCGGGACGGTGACCGTCCAGAATAGCGCGGGTGCTGCAGTTGCAGGCTCCCATGCCGCTACCGTGGCGAACGGCGCGCTCTCCTACATCAGGTTGGCCGCAACGATTGCCCCAGTGGCGGCGGGTAACCAGACGATCGTTGACGCTGCGGGCAAGAGCTCGACGGCGACCCGGACGGTATCCGCGGGGGCGATCGGCACCACCACACTCGCCGGCACTGATTGCATCGTGAAAAATGGAAACACGTTCCCCGCTGCAGGTGGCGGAAACATTTCCGTCACGGTGGCGGCCGGTGTCCCAACCTTCACTTACACCGCACCCTGAGGAGCTTCCAATGAAAGAACGCAAAGTGGTCTATGAGCCGCATCCGGTCACGCCGGAGCGGAAGAAGGAACTGATGTCGCAGGGCTTCAAGATCATCGACGCTGTGTTCGCACCGCCGGGCAACAAGGCTTCTTCTGGTCAGCCCGCAGCAGTCGAACCCGCTGATGGTCTTTCCGATGATGAGCTCCGCGCGGCAATCGAGGCTGCAACCGGCAAGAAGCCGCACCATGCGGCAAAGCGTGAGACGCTGATCGCTCGGCTGGCTGAGATCACCGAGGCTCGGCAGAACGAAACCGCATCCAATGGTCTCACCCGCCGCGAGATCGAGGCCGATCTGATCGCGATGGAAGTCGAGTTCGACCAGAACGACGCCCTGGATGATCTCGGCGCGCTGCGAGACCTCGAACGCGAGAAGCGAAACGGCTGATGCCTCGCGATATCGCCGCCGTGAACCGCAGCCACATGATGGCCGTCACCGATGATGGATTGGTCTGTGAGATCACCAACATGTTCGACGCTGACGGCGAAGAAACCGACGACTTCAATGCAGCGGTCGTGGGTATCGTTCGGGTCGGCGACGATGAGTGGTTCACGGTGGTATTCGAAGACTACGAGACGGTGAGGGTTCACTGATGCTTTCGTACACCACGCTCGCCGTCACCGTGCCTGAAGCCGACGCCTATGCTCAAGCCCGCGCTTGGACGGCATGGACTGGCGATGAGGCGGTGAAGATGGCTGCCCTCCGCCGCGGGCAGGATTACATCGCGAGCACCTATAACACCCGCTGGAGCGTCGAGTTCGATGATACGGACGCGCCGGCCGAGGTGAAGTACGCGATCATCGAGGCCGCCTACCGCGAGATCGTCACCCCTGGCTCGCTCGCCCCGGATTACGTGGCAGCCAAGACCGTGACACGGGAGCGGGTCAAGGTCGGCGCGATTGAAGAGGAATTCGAATACGCCGGTGGGGTCTCTGCGGCCTCCATCAGGCCGCAGATCGCTATCATCGACAATCTGTTGGCTTCATACCTCAAGCAGTCTTTCGGCGCTTCTGTAGACCTGCTGAGGGTCTAGGTCGTCTAGAAGACTGCCAAGTATCTGAGCAGGGAAATGATGCCGATGATGACGACGATGACCTGGACGATCTGTCGAATGCGGGCACCGAGCGGCAGGCGGTTGACGAGATACAGAACCAGCACGATTACCAGGAAGGTGATCAAGATGCTGACGAGAACGGACACACCCATAGGCGATTAGCTCCTTGTGATGCGCGGGAATGCGCATGCCTGGATTACCTATGCGCGAATTTGAAGAAGGAAAGGGGCGCTGATGCCTAACGCCCTCTACACCCACCTGCAGTCGGTAGCGCATCGTCTAATCGGGAAGTATGGCCAACAGGGCACGGTGACGCGCTTCAGCGCTCCTGACCCTGTAGAGGGCGGCGAGCCGGTGCCGATCGACTATCCGGCCACGCTCGTGCCGATGGCCTACCAAGCGCACGAGATAAACGGGACGGTCATCCTCGCCGGGGATGTGCAGATTTACATCTCCTCGGTCGGCCTCGCGATCGTGCCCAGTCCAGGCGACACCGTCACCGCCAACGGCAAGACATTCCGCATCATCAATGGTGATCCGAACCGATATGACGGGGTCACGGATGTGGTTCACATCGTGCAGGGAAGGCTTGCTGGATAAACGTCATCCGGTCTCAAGCATAGCGTCGCTGACTTCCAGTCCGGTGTGCTGCGGCCTGATGAGGTTCGTTAGGTCAAACCCCTGCCGTCGAGCTTCGGCAAGGTAGTCTTCCAGGGTGCTTTCGGGGATTGTGCTATCCCTCGCGAGCACCCAGAGAAATTTGCGATCTGGGGTGCCGACCAGTGCGACCTTGTACTCAGGATCGATCTTGAGCACCCAATAATCGCCGTCGGTAAAGGGTAACCAGCGAAGGGCGGCCGGGAGAAAGTTGACCTTCAGCTTTGCGTTCGAGGTATCGACAGGCTCCGCTTCGCCAACCGCTTGCTTGGGTCGGTCGTTGTTGTCCAAGCATCGATTGTCTACCCGAATCTTCCCATTGCTGTTGAGGGAGTAGGTTGCCGTGATGTCCGTTGCGGCATCGTCTTCATATTTGAGCGGAAGGCGGACGATCTCATACCAGCGCCCCAGGTAACGGTTGAGGTCCAGGCTTTCGATTGCTGTGACTTCGCTCATGGCTTCGGTTCTCCCTTAGATGAGCACCGGCAACGTCCAGGAAATTGTTCAGTTCCCCGGTGACGAGGTGGGATGTCCCTATGACGTTTGACGAACTGCTCGACACTTACGAGCCACGACTTGCCGCTGCCTTCCGCGAGAGCATCGAAGCCATCAAGTCGAGCATCGTTCTCGCCCGAGTGATCGACCGCCTGGAGCGCGGCGACATCCTGGGCGCCGTCGAAGCGATGGAGCTTGATCGGGAGGCCTTCTCCACCTTGGAGATTGCCTTGCAGGAGGCGTTCAACGCCGGCGGCATCAACATGCTGGAAGAGCTGCCGACGAAGGGGCCGGACGGTGCCCGCGTCGTCTGGCGCTTCGGCGTCCGCAATCCGGAAGCGGAGCGTATCCTTCGGGAACTGTCCTCGACCATGGTGACGCACATCACCGAGGACCAGCGGCAGGGAGTGCGCCAGGCGCTTGAATATGGGCTCGCCCGAGGCCTGAACCCTCGCGTCACGGCTCTCGATGTCATCGGCCGGCAGAACCGTGTCACCGGTCGCCGAGAAGGCGGTGTCATTGGGCTTACGGCTCACCAGATCGATTTCATCGAGCGGGCGAGGGCGAACCTCGCATCCGGCGATGCAAAGCTCATGAGGCAGTATCTGGAGCTGAAGACGCGGGACCGGCGCTTTGACCGGACGGTGTTGGCCGCCCTACGAGACGAGCGGCCCGTCGCTCCGGACATGCTGCAGACGATGATTTCGCGGCTGAACGACCGGAACCTGATGCTCCGCGGCGAAATGCTCGCCCGCACGGAAACCATGATGGCGCTTAGCTCGGCGCGGGACAATGCCATTCGCCAGCAGATCGCCGCCGGCAAGATCGAGGCACAGGACGTCACCAAGATCTGGCGCACGGCCGGTGACAATCGGGTGCGCCATACCCATAGAGCGCTGAACGGCAAGAGCGTCGGCGTGGATGAGGCATTCCAGAGCCCATCGGGCGCGCTGCTGCGCTACCCAGGCGACCCGCAAGCGCCGGTGAGCGAGATATCCGGCTGCAGGTGCCGGCTGCAGTATAAGATCGACTACATTGGCTCTGTCGTCCGTAGGTACCGCGCCGAGGCCGTCTGATGGCAAAATTGACATTCACCGCACAGGTGGCGGCTTTCGCCGAGAAGGTTCCCGGAGCCGTCGAAGCCGTCTTCAAAGAGAGCGTGCAGGAAGTCTCGGAGGAGATGCTGAAGCCGACGCGCGAAGGTGGCCGTCTCAGGGTGGTCACCGGCTTTCTGAGAGCCTCGGCGCTTGCATCAACCACCGCCATGCCGCGCATCATCGCTGGCTCAGGTCCGGTTGAAGGGCAGACATATCCGTTCGACTTCGCCCAAATCGAGGCAGTGATAGCGGGGGCGGATATCACGGATACGATCTATGTTGGGTTCACCGCTGGCTATGCGGCACATCGCGAGTACGGGGCTAATGGTCAGCCAGCAGACGCATTCGTCCGCATGGCGGCCCAGAACTGGCCCATCATTGTTGATCGGAAGGCTGCGGAGATAAGGGCCCGTCTCGGTCTGTAGCAGCATCCATCTTTTTAACCAGCGCGGCCTCAAGCGTGACGAGCATGTGCCGAGCTACGCGTAGGGCTGCATCGCCGTGCTTTGTCTCGCCCCTCGTGTTGGCGAGCACCGCCCACGCCTCATGCAGGCGCTCGTAAACCTCGCTGTCACTGAGTGGCGGCTTTCCAGACATAGGTAACCGGTACATGGCGACGGGCACGGACGCAATCATCTTCAGTGCGCTGGCTACGCATTTGCGCACCATGCTGGACATCCTGCCGATTGCGGGGCCGAACGTCACGTTCCCGGCCTCAGGCCAGACGAAGCCGGGCAAGTTCATCGAACTCACCTTCCTGCCGAACCAAACCCGTCAGATCACGATGGGTGACGATCCGCAGCAGAAGCGGGGAATCATGCAGGCATCGGTGATGTGGCCGCTTGGTATCGGGCTGACCGAGGCCCTCGATGTCGCCGGCGAGATCATCGACCGCTTCAAGAACCAAACCCTATTCGCCTCTGGCGTGAAGATCACGATCAGCAGCGAGCCCTGGGCAGCAAGCCCACTCAAAGACGTGGACCGGATGAGGGTTCCCGTCAGCATCCCGTACATCGCCTTCGAACCGGAGACATGACCCATGGTGAACAAATCGACCAAGAAGGGTAGCAAGGTCTATGTATGCGCGACCGCGCAGAATGAGGACCTCACCCAGACCGAATATGAAGCTCTGACCTGGGTGCAGGTCGGCAAGGTGGGGAACGTCGGTGATTTTGGCGCCGATTCCACGACGAACAGCTACAACACGCTGGACGCGCCGGTGACCCAGAAACAGAAGGGCACCGCGAATGCCGGCGATCCCCAGATTGAGGTAGCCTCCATATTCGATGATCCGGGCCAGATCATCCTCCGAAGCTTCGGCGACCCGCTCAACCAGAACAACATGGCCATCAAGATCGAGCGCAACGACAAGCCGAGCGCCGATTTCAGCAACACCACCTTCTATAGCCGCGGCGTCGTATCTGGCCCGCTGTATCCCGGCGGCGGTTCGGATGATTTCGAGCTGGAGCGCTTCACGATCGGCCTCAACCAGCTCCCGATCCGCGTCAATCCTGCCGATACCACTCCGTAAGAGGACCTCACATGGACATTTCGAAGCTCGTCAACTCGGAAGACCTCTTCGAGCTTAAGCTCGTCGATCCGGCGACCGAAGAACCCCTCGGCATCTCCTTCATGATCCGCTCTTCCGAGAGCAGCGAGGTCAAGAAGATTGTCCGGCAGCATTCTGACAAGTTCCTCGCCAGCCGGAAGAAGAAGCTGACTTCGGCAAAGGTCGAAGAGGAATACCTCGATCGAGCCGCCGCCTCGGTCGCCTCCTGGGATTGGGGCGGGCACACCTGGAAGGGCGAAAAACCGGAACTCACCTTTGAGAAGGCGCGCGAGGTCGTCGAGGAGGCCGGCTGGATCTACGATCAGGTCGCCGCGGCCAGCGAGGACCGCGCAAATTTTACGAAGAGCTCGGCGAAAGGCTCTGCGAAGCCGTAGCGATCGTCGCCCGGTACGACAGCATCAAAGACAAGGAAGGTGAGACCCGGCGCGAGCGGAACGAAGCTTTCGAGGTGGAAAGCCCGGAAGCAGATGTTCCTGATGCCGGCGCCTTCCTCTGGGACTGGTTCTGGGAGATCAGGGCAGGGCAGGCGTCAGGATTCAACGGCGCAAACCCTGTCTCGAATTCCGAGCTTCTGGCCTGGCTGCAGATCACCGGCAATATCCTCCGGCGCGAGGAGGTAGCGATCATTCGCGCCATGGATACCCGGTATGTGGCCGAGATCGATAAGGAAGCCGAAGCGATCAGAGAGCGAGAAACAACCAAATGAGGCCTTCATTCAGTCATCGAAGCGTACTACGTTATGGAGGACTGGAGAAGTTCATGAGCCTGGCCCTCAGAAAAGAAGATTTTGATCTGTTGCCTGCGGAGCCTGCCGTCGATTGGCAGAAAGCGTTCGACGTCGTCAGTGACCTGAAGGATTTCGAAAGAACCATCGATCGTGTAGACGCTCAAATGGCCCGCTGGCGGGCATCGATGAAGCAAAAGCTTCAGGATGGCTTTGCAAAGATGGAAGCCGCATTCGAAAGTACGTCAGCGGCCGAGGTTCGTGAGTTCCTTTCCCCGACGATTGAGGAGGCGCTTGAGGCGCTGGAAGATGCTAAGCGCGCCTATTCCGTTCCCTTTCATCAGCAGCATGAAGCAGCGCTTTCCAAGTTAGGTCAGATCGGCGGCGCGCCAGGTCGTTTCCTCCGCAAGCAGATCAATCGCATGGAAGATATCCGAGTGAAGCAGTTCAATGCGTACACCGATGTTTATTACGCGTTGATCGCATTCCGTTCGAAGTATGAAGAGGATGCTAACGAGGATAGCTTCGAGAGCCCGGATGATCTTGAGGCCTTTCTGAAAGCGCAGGTTTAATTGCCTGCATGAAGCTCACTCCGACGAAGCCATTTCTGCGCGATCTTAAGGGCCTGTCTAAAACAGATGCCTATGCCGTTGCCGAAGCCATGGCTCTCTTCATGCGCGAACCGCATACAAGAGGGCTTAACTTCGAGAAGGTCACGAGCCGCTCAGGGTATTTCACGATCCGCGGGACGTATTCGATACGCGTCCTTCTCTTCCAGGATGGACGAGAGGATTACAGCGCTGTCGCCGTTGGGAACCACGACTACATCTACGCATCATACTTCAAGAAATGACTGGCCCGCTTCGGCGGGCCTTTTCATTCCGTCTGCTTGAGGCGCTTTAACATGTCTCGGCAGAGCCCCTCGGTCAGCTTGCCGTCTGGGTCTGGTTTTTGACCCAACTTCGAGGTGACCGAAGCAATCATGTCGCCGGCCTCTTTCTCTGAATACCCCGCCTTCATCAAATTCGCTTGGCCGGCAACTAAGGCCTGCTGATAATCAGCTCCAGACGAGACTACTCTTTGGCAGTGGAACGCTGTCGAAATGTAAAAGGCGGAAGTTTGTAGGGCTTTTACCTTTTCGTCAGCCAAAGCGGCACCTGCGGTCATCAACAAAATCAATAGCGCTCTCATCGAATCGTCCTTCGTGGGGAGGCGACGATAGCGCTCGTTTCCTGAAAAGGACAACCTATGGCAGACGTCGCCCAGCTCGGCATTCAGGTCCGCACCGATGGCGCAACCCGTGCGACGGGGGAGTTGAACAATCTCTCCGGTGCCGCCGCGAGGGCAGAAGCATCGACTGAGGGATTGGCCGCCGCCAACAGAGGCGCTGCCGGTGCGGCCTCGTCGGCCGCCCAGGCATACGCACGCGAGGGTGCCGCCGCGGCTACCGCTTCCAAGCAGATCGAAATGATGAACCGCGCGGCCAACCAGAATATCGGTGGAGTGGTCAAAGTGGCCAACACAGCGAACCTCGCTGCTCAAGGCTTTGACATCGTAACTACGGCGGCTAGCGGGATGAATGCGGGCATCATAGGTCTGCAACAGGGCTTACAGATTGCTCAGGTTGCGATGATGAGCACAGACGGTTTTGCGAAGACCCTTGCGGCATCCTTCGCTGCTATGCTTGCGCCGATTACCTTTCTCTCCATCGGTTTGACGGCACTCGTGGCCCTTCTGATCCAGTTGGTGCCGTGGACGAAACTCGCCGCCTCCGCCCTTACTGGACTGGCCGACATTCTTGATGAGGTTGCGCCCTATGCTGTCGCTGCTGCGGCAGCACTGGCTTTGTTGTATGCGCCGACGATCATTGGCGGGATCATCAGCCTGATCGCCTGGCTCGGCCGATTGGTCACGCAGCTTGGAATGCTGGCTGCCGCCTTCGCGCTTGCTAATCCGGCGCTCGCGTTCATAGCGGGTCTGACTGCTGCTGTCGCTGCCGCAGTCATCTTCAGGGATGAACTGGCCACTATCTTTGGGCGAGACATCGTTGCCGACGCTAAGCGAGGCGCGAACCTCGTGATCGGATCGTTCGTTGCCGCTTATGAAGACATCAAATTTGTCTGGAACAACTTTGGGAACATCATCGGTAAAGCCATTGAAGGCGCAGTGAATGCGGTGATCCGCGGCGTGAACGAGATGGTCAAGCAGGCGGCCACCGGCATTGATGCCCTGATCGGCTACGCTAACAGCGCTCTCCCCGAATCTCTTCAGATGAAAACCATCGGCGATGTTGGCGACGTGATAGCCCCTTGGGATGGCGGCTTCGGTGACCTCGGTGGCGCAATCGACGCTCGCAGTAGGGCGGTGCAGGACGCACTGAGCCGGGACTACCTTGGCGATTTTGCGTCCGGTGTGACGGAATACGCAAGCAAGGGCGCGGCCGCTCTGAAGGACCTCGCCGGCTGGATGGAGAAGGTTGACGAGAAGGGCAAGAAATCCCGCGGGAAGTCCGAAGCCGAGAGGTACGAGGATATCGTAAACGGCGCAAACCGCCGTATCTCTTCATTGCAGGCGGAGAGGGATGCCCTTGGGCTGACCGAGCAAGCCGCAGCGAAGCTCCGTTTCGAAACGGACCTGCTCAATCAGGCCCAGCAGCGTGGCATAACCCTTACAGCTTCCCAACGGGCGGAGCTTTCCGGCCTCGCTGAGCGGATGGCCTCGCTCGAGGTGGGCACGAAAGCCATCAAGGATCAGATGGAGTTCGCGAAGGACACCACGCGAGGGTTCCTAGACGACTTCCGATCCGGATTGGAGCGCGGAGAAGGTCTTTGGCGATCGTTCGGTGATGCCGCCCTCGGCGTGCTCGATCGCATCACCGACAAGTTGCTCAACGAAGTGCTCGACGCAGTCTTCAAGGTTAACGGGGCTGGCGGTAGTAGTGGAGGCGGGTTCTTCGGCTTCCTAGGTAGCCTTTTCGGTATGGGCGTTGGTGGCTCGTCCGCGCCGTCGTGGCTCAACAACGGCTTCGACACATCTCCGATGGCCGGTTATGCCGCCGGCACTCCGTCGGCGCGCCCCGGTGTTGCCTGGGTTGGGGAGAAAGGGCCGGAACTCGTTCGCTTCAAGGGCGGCGAGGAGGTCATCCCCAATCATCGGATCATAAGCGCTGCAAACCAGAATGGCAGCGCCCAGCAAACCGGTTCCGGCGACGTGACAGTTTCCGTCCCGATCAATATCGACGCGACCGGTGCAGATGCTGCCGAACTTGCGCGTGTGCGTAGAGAGGTGGAGACACTTAGGAAGGAACTGCCCGGCAGGATCGTAGACGGCGTCCGTGATGCTCAGAAGCGGAGGGTCATCTGATGGCCGTCTTCGACCTACCATCTTCCAAGTTTGTCGAATGCACCTTCACTCTGTTGGATGGCGTGACATCCTCGCCGTTCGACAGGGGAATGTCGTTCAACCTTACCCAGGTCACAGATCCGGTATGGAGAGCTCACGTCGAGACGTGGGGTCTCGATCGGCCGGAAAAGCAGGTATGGAGCGCATGGAAGCATTCGCTGCGAGGTGGACTAAATCGCATCCGAGCCTACGATATCGCACGTTCCGCGCCGCTCGCCTACCGGAACGCTAAATCTCCGGCTGAAATCTCGTCGGGCTGGAATGGCGCCGGCACCGTCAATTCACTCGGTGCAGCCGGTGCTCTGACGGTTTCCGGGCTTCCGACAGGATATCAGGCTCTGCCAGACGATCGAGTTGGCATCGAACAGAACGGCCGATATGGCTACTACGCTGTGCTTCAGCCGGCGACGGCGAACGGCTCCGGGGTCATAAGCCTTACGGTCGCTCCGTTCCTCCACACTAGCTATTTCTCATCTGGTGCGGTCGCTCGCCTTTGGCGTCCAATGGCGCTCTTCGTCATCGATTGGAAAACTTGGAGCCTATCGGAAACACGTGATCTCGAGCCTGCTAGCTTTGATGCTTATCAGGTGCTGCGATGAGCCTGTCTCCGGAAGTAAGAGCCCTCTACGACGAGGGGCGCATCAGCACGCGCCAGATGATCCGGTTCCAGTTCGGCTCCGGGATCTACGGCTTCATCGCTCGCAGCGAACCCCTGACTTGGAGCGGCGTCGAATACAAGCCGTTTGGCCTGATCGAGGTTTCGGACCTCGGGAGCGGCTCCGGTACGACGGCCGACGGCAGTTTCACGCTGACGCTAGCCGAGAGCCCCGACGATGGCCTTACGCCGGCTGTGCTCGTCCAGATCGAGAATGAGGACTATCGGGATAGGCCGGTGCGAGTGATGGACGCCCATTTCCACCCGCAAACCGGGGAGCTTCTGCAGGTGGAGACCGTCGCGCGCGGTTATTTGGACGTCATTGAGCACGCGATCGATCCGGACCTGGGCTATGTGCTAACCGCTCGATGCGAAGGGCGCCAGCTCGATTACAGCCGCAAGAATGGCCGGGTGCGATCCACGGCCGATCAGCAGCGCCGCGCGCCGGGTGACAAGTTCTTTGAACACGCCGGCAAGGCAGGGCGCGTCGAAATCTTCTGGGGCCGCAAAGACAGCAGCGCCAGCACTTCGCGGCGCGGCCTTCTCGGCGAGCCGTTCAAATCGCTGGTGCGGTAGCAGGCACGATCAATGAGACATCCAGATTGGGAAAATCGCCTCAACGCGGTTGTGGCGAAGCATCAGGCTATGCCCGGTGAGTGGGGTAAGTCCGACTGCTACATGATCCCCGACGATGCGGTCGAGGGGGTCATAGGCGAGCGGATGTACCCGGCTGCACTCGGCTACAAGACCGAGGCCGGAGCGGGCAAGAAGCTGCGCAGGCACGGCTTTGAGAACGTAGCCCAGGCATTTGCCGCGAGGTTCCCGGAAATCGGCGTCCTGATGGCCCAGCGTGGCGATATCGGCGTGATCGAGCGGGACGGCCAGTTTTCCGGCGGCGTGTTCACGGCGATCGGCTTCATGACGCGGGCCCACGGCGGCCCCGTTCAGTTCCTCCCGGCTTCTGCTGTCACTCGTGCATTCAAGGTAGACTGATGGGCTTTCTGGCACCTGTGATCGGCGCGATCGGTTCCGCGATCGGC
>NZ_LBHV01000012.1 GCF_001005825.1 Rhizobium sp. LC145 | reverse complement strand
ACGCCAGATACTGCTGCGAGGGCAGCAGCGGAGCCGAGAAGAAGGCTCTTGATGTTCATTTTGACCTCCAGTCAAAGAGAGGCGGCCTCCTCGTGGGCTTGTTTGCCGACCCGCAACTTGTTCATTTGACACTTAGTCACTCGTTCAAAATCCACCCTATGTTGCACGTGTTAAGATAAAGATCGAAACCTTATGTTTATCGAGTTCGACAGTCGGCAGAACAATGAATCAACATGTTGTCAATACCGAACGAAGGCAAACCATTGCTTCGCACCAAGAGGCGTACTCTGGCCGCGAAGCATTCCTGCCTGCTACCTTCGGCTAAGCTAGGAACGTGCCTTACATGGCATACGCTGAGGTTTATCTAAGGAAGCAATCTACTAAGTGGAGACGATTCCCTTGGATACATGGATATGGTACACGGAGAACAGCTTTCCGCGCGGTGATGCTCAGGCCCGCCTTGATGATCTTCGACGACCGGGCCGCCGCACTCGAAGCCGGCACCGAGCAGCGCATCCGCAGCGCCATGTGTAGACCGCTGCCGATCGTGTGATGATAGTGGCCCACCCCCTGAGTTCGCTCATACACGCTGACAGGATTCCGTGGAAATCGAGTCTCGAACATCTGTCCTGGGCGGGTATGACAGCCGAGGCGATGAGATCGGTCGTCGATGTTCCTAGCGCTCTGAGCGCCTATTATGGACCCTCTTCGGCCCCTTCGATCGCTTCCGCAAAAAATGATACGCTCTCCTGGCCTCAAACGGAGAAGGCTCATGAATTCGCGAGGTCGGCCTGAGGGTTCACCTCAACCCGGGGCAGATCTCAGTGCAAAGCAACAGGCGACGACCAAATGGCCGGAGGAGGCATGCAGGGGAACTTTCAGTTGGCGGAAGCGTTTGTGGTATATGAGATAGGATCGACTCGGCCCGCTTCGGCGGGCCTTTTTTCTCATCCCGCCAACTATATCCCTTGTCATCCTATAGTAGATGGTTAAACGCAAAAAACCCCTGCCGATCTGGACCCTGATATTACGGGATGGCACTCGCCATCAGGTCGAAGCCGCCATCACTTTCGAAATCTTCATGGGCATGAAAAAAGTCGCTCCAACGCGAATCCAGGGAAATTCTGAAGTTCTCCGAAGAGCATTCTCCGAAGGAGAAGTCGTGTTGGAATCGCCCATCGGTCATCAGCACCGCGTGGCGGTGGAGAAGTTTGGCAGCGGTTGGCGTGTCATTGGCTGATCTGCTCATATCGAACTGGTGGCCTTGGGCCAATTGATGCAGGATCACCATGCCGGCCGGTGCTTGCAGCATCGGCGGATTATGTGCTTTCCCGCGTAATGGCATCCACGCCTGGCAACGAGACTTGTGCTTGGCCTGAAAAGCCCGCCCTCGTGCCAGCTGACATGGCGGCTGATCGAGCCCATTCATGGCTGAAATTGCAAGCTGTCGCGCGGGTCGTTTCGGCGTACTTCCAGTGTCGTGCCTGCTTACGACCAATGAACCCGCCTGAGCGCGACGGGTTCATGTTTCTGGTTCGCGATCAGGAGTCAATAATATGGTGATCTGCACTCGGCTCTGACACCCGCTCGCGGCACATAGGTGTTGTCGGAAACCCGGTAGGTACGATATCGGGCAGAGCACCAATCGACATGACGTGCCGGCAGGCCGGTTACCACTCGAGGTTGGCTGGCGATTGCACCACCGATCACCGCTCCTGCGCCGAATGCGGCGAGGGGATACCACCAGCCATCGCGATGACGGCGATAGCCGCGGCGCCAATCCCGATACCCACGATGGCCATTGTACCAGCCATAGCGGTCTCGCCTATCTCCGCGCCAGTCTCGCCTCCATTCGCGACGGTCATCCCGTCGCCATTCACGACGGTCGTCCCGTCGCCACTCGCGCCGATCTCTTCTATCCTCCCTATCTCGCAGAACTCTCCTTAGCTCGGGTATGCTCGGGCCCCGGTCCTGAACGAGATGAACGTTCTTTTGTGTGGTGACGGTCTGTGCCGGTACACCGGTGGAAAAGCCATGCGCAGGTGCTATTCCCGACAACGCCGTGACGATAGCCAAGGCAACGATCGACAACTTCCTCATTGTTATCTTCCCTTTCACGCGCTGCCCGCAAGGGCTGCAGCCAACGCAATATGCACGCGTTTATGTGGAGCGACAACGCGCGAATGGAAGAAAAGTTCACGCGCATGGTTAAGCAACGCCACTGGCGGCTTGGCTGACCTCCCGGCAAGAAGGATTTCGCACTCGTCGCGCTGTGTCCCCCAGATCTCTGTAAAGCTGCATATGCGTCCTTATCCCGGACGGCTAAGGAGGTAACGAGCGTAGCAATGTTGGGCAATCACTTCCATTTCAGCGCTTGTGATATCTTCAACGTGTGTTTTTTTCCTCAGCACCGTTCGATTGAGCCTTTTAGTAAACTATATGAAGGCGGCGAATCTCAGTTCCGGGCGGCTCAAGCTGTCTTAAGGCAGACAAATCAAATGGAAAAAAAACTTTTACGCTATATCTGGAACCACACGCGCCGCCAGCAGATCTGGGTATTGCTGGTGGTGCTGGGTTCCATGATCCCTTACTTCCTGTCCCTTGATTTGCCAAAACACATCATCAACGGCCCGGTCCAGGGTAGCGGCTTCGAAGAGGCAACCTCCAAACAGCCATTTATGGAATTCAGCATCGATCTCCCCTGGATAGGTCGTCTTTATTCGTTTGAGGGTTTCGACCTCGCGCGCGTGCAAACGCTGGTCGCGCTCAGCTGCGTGTTCCTGCTGCTCGTGATCATCAATAACGGGTTCAAGTACTACATCAACACGTACAAGGGCCGCCTAGGCGAACGGCTTTTGCGCCGCATCCGATTTGAACTGTTCGACCGTGTTCTCCGGTTTCCGCCTCGTCGGATGAAAAGCGTTCACGGCGCGGAAGTTGCAAGCATGATAAAAGACGAAGTCGAGCCCTTCGGCGGCTTCACCGGTGACGCCTTCGTGCAGCCGGCCATGCTCGGCGGCCAGGCTGCGGTCGCCATGATCTTCATCATGGTACAGAACTTCTGGCTGGGAATGATCGCCGCTGCAATGGTTGCCGTGCAGGTCATCATCATTCCGAGAATGCGCCGTCGCCTGATAGAGCTTGGCCGGCAGCGTCAGATCACCGCGAGGCACCTGGCCGGCAAAGTCAGCGAAATAGTCGACGGCATTGGCACTGTTCATGCCTACGATACATCCAACTATGAGCGGGCGGATATTGCCCACCGTCTGGGCATTATTTTCAAGATCCGGTACGATCTCTACCAATGGAAGTTTCTCGTTAAATTTCTCAACAACTTTCTCGCGCAGGTAACGCCGTTCCTGTTCTATCTGGTCGGAGGATATCTGGCCTTGAGAGGAACACTTGACGTCGGTCAGCTCGTTGCGGTGATCAATGCATACAAGGATCTTCCCGGGCCGCTCAAAGAGCTGATTGATTGGGACCAGGCGCGCCAGGATGTGCAGGTCAAATATGAGCAGGTTCGGGACTACTTCGAGGTTGAAGACCTAGCCCACCCCGAGATTCAGGCAATTGCGCCAGGCGTGCAGTCCTATGAAGGCTCGCAACTGTCGACCGTCAATCTCATGGTTGAGGATGAAAGCGGCGCCAAAGTACTCTCGGGGGCGTCAATTAAGTTCAATCCCGGGGAAACTGTGGCCCTGGTGGATCATCGTGGTCGTGGGGCAGAAGCACTTGCTGAAACCTTTGGACGTCAGGTCTGGCCCGCCGGCGGTAAAGTTCAATTGGGCGATCGCAGCATTTTGGACCTGCCTGAGGCGATTTCGGGTCGTTATGTGTCTTACGCCCCTTCGGATAGCTACTTTTTCCATGGCAGTGTGAAGGACAACCTCCTTTACGGCTTGAAACATGCGCCGGTTGAGACGGCGAAATACACAGGCCCTGAGGCAAGGGAGCGCCGTTGGGAGATCCGCGAAGCTCGAATGGCGTCCAACCCGGACTTCGACGTGCGAGCAAACTGGGTTGATGACCGGATGATCTCAACTCCCAACCACGGCCAAAGCGATATCAAGGCTTCCTTGCTCGCGGCCCTTGATACGGTGAAGCTTACCGAAGACATTCTGGAGTTTGCCCTGCATTCCTCCTTCGATGAGGAGCAAAATCCCAAACTGGCCCAGGACGTGGTGACGATGCGCCACGCGCTCCATGAGGAAGTGAGGCGTTTGGGGCGGACTTCGCTGATCATCCCGTTTAAGCCGGACGCCTATAACGCTGAAGCAACTGTCGGCGAGAACCTCCTTTTCGGCAAAACATTGCAGCCGATGCACTCGATGGGCAGTCTTTTTGAAAGCGATGATTTCTACAAGGCGCTTCAGCGCGTTGGGCTGCATCGCGCCTTCCTCGACACGGGCCTAGCGATTGCCAATCAGTTCGTCGAAATCTTCGCAGGACTTGCGCCCGATCACCCATTCTTCCATCAGGTTCCGTTCCTGACCGCGGAAGCGGTCGTTGAATATCAGCAGATCTTGAAGAAGCTTGGGACCAGGCGCGCTTACTCGCTCGAAGAAGAGGAGCAACGTTCGATCATCCGCCTCACCCTAGCATATATAGAACCCCGTTATCGCCTCGGTGTCCTTCACCGTGAACTGCAGGATAAGATCGTGGAAAACAGGCAACTCTTCTACGGAGAGCTGCCTGCCGAACTTCAGGCCAGCGTCAAGCGCTATGATCCCGATCGGTACATGTCCTTTGCCACATTGCGAGAGAACATCTTGTTCGGCAAAATTCCCCACCGCAGTGCTGAAGCGCCGGCTGAAATTCGCGCATTGGCGGCACAGATTTCCCGTGAGCGAGGCTTTTATCAGCAGCTTTTGCGCGTAGGTCTCGATTTCGACATCGGTGCGGGTGGCCGGCGATTGACGCTTCTCCAGCGTCAGAAGCTCAACCTTGCGCGGGCGATTATTCGCCGCTCCGATTACTATGTATTCAACAAGGCTCTCCCGGGCTTGGAACGGCGGCTCCAGGAGGAAATCGTGACGGATGTTCTGACCTATCTGCGCCAGCAGGACAATAATCCCACCATCCTGTGGGTTTTATCGAACATTTCGCTCTCTCGCTTGTTCGAGCGTGTAGTTATGTTTGACAATGGCGAAATTGTGGAGGATGGTCTTTACAAGACACTTCGGGAAGAAAGCGATATCTTTGGTACGCTGGTAGCCTGAAGCCGAGCAAAAGCATCTGAGTGGTGGCGACGATGTTGCTTTGTGATGAAGTTCAACTGCTGAGGAAGTTGCCGTATTTCGCGGAAATGGACGGCTGCAAGCTCAAGTTGTTGGCGTTTGCGTCGGAACGGGTCAGTTATGAGCCCGGCCAGAAACTGTTCAGGCAGGGTGACAGCGGCGATTCCGCCTACGTTATATTGACCGGGGTCGTCGAAACGATACTTGAGACGCCGTCCGGCCCCATGAAAATCGGCGAAAACGGAGAAATGTCCGTAATCGGCGAGGTTTCCCTGCTGTGCGACGGTGAACGCACCAACACGGTCAAGGCAGTTACCCACGTTGATGCGCTCAGAATCAACAAGGACAGTTTTTCCAGGGTTATCCACGACTGCCCTGATATGACATTGCGGCTTACCCGTACACTGGCTGAACGGTTGAGGAACGCCACGAGTGAACTCGATACGGTAAAAGCCTATAAGCCTTCCGCGACAACAACCGTAAACTAGCTCGTCTGACCGGAAGCCACAAATCACGTCTGCGGCAACCGGATGTTACTCCGACGGTGTTGATTATTTACCGGCATGGTGGCGAATTGCGGTGCGTCCCCACTCATCAAGCGCGGCGATAATACCGGTAGCTGCCGGCGCTCATTGTCGGAAGTTCCGGCAAGGCCACGAGCCTGGGATGGTTTAGGGATAGTCCACTCACAGCAATGCCATCCAGTCTCAGCATGCCCACGATCATTTCAGGCAGCCACCTCAAGATTAGGGCGTCCTGTTCGGGGTAACCGGTCCCTATGTCGGCATGCACCAGTGCCGCATTGCATCCTGCGAATTGTAGCCCAGTCTCCTCTATCTCGCCCACAACGAGGTTCTCAGTTTCGGGTAGTCTCGTGCGATGCGCCGCAACTCGGCGGTCGAAGGCTATGATCCTGCGGTCGGGAAACAACTGTTGGAGATGACTGTAGGTCCGTCCGTTGCCCAGACCAATTTCGAGTATTGCCCCCTCTGCTGGAACCATATTGTTCGCATGAATATGGTTCAGCAGATCCCGTTGCGCGGTCATTCGCGCGATGAACGTATCCAATCGGCTCATCGTTTATCCTCAAGTTGACTATGATCAGGCTTTGACGACGACGTCGGAAACAAGCCCGCGGCGTGCAAAGACGTTTCGGGTGTCGATGATCAGCGGCGACCACTTCTCCAGCGAAACATAGTCGATGCAGTCATGGTCCGTAGCGATCAGCACGGCATCAAAACCAGCGATGGTTTCTTCGTTCCAATTGATGGACCTGCGACCTCGCAGATCGGCATGTTCCCGGGTCGGGGGTATCTCGTGTACATAGGGGTCGTAATAGCTGGTCCTGCCGCCGCGAGCCTCGATAAGCTCGATCAGGCGCAACGACGGGCTTTCGCGGATATCGGGCACGTTCTTTTTATAGGCGAGCCCGACGATCAGCACATTTGATCTGCTGAGGGCCATACCGCGATGGACATCTAAAGCTTCTGCAAGCTTGCTTACGATGTGTCGCGGCATGGCGGTGTTGATCTCGCCCGCCAGTTCGATGAAGCGAGTCGGCTGATCGAATTCGCGCGATTTCCAGGTAAGATAAAAGGGATCGATCGGAATGCAATGGCCACCCAGTCCGGGCCCTGGATAGAAGGGCATGAAGCCGAAAGGCTTGGTCTTGGCGGCATCGATGACTTCCCAAACATCGATGCCCATGGCGTCGTAGACGAGCTTCAATTCGTTGACGAGTGCGATGTTTACGGCGCGGAAGATGTTCTCCGTTAACTTCACAGCTTCCGCTGTGGCATTATCGGCTACTGGGACGACGGAACTGATGATCGAACCGTAGAAGGCAACCATCAGTTCACGTGCTATCTCCCCGTCACCGGAAACGACCTTGGGTATCGTTGAGGTTGCGAAGTTGCGATTTCCGGGGTCCTCGCGTTCCGGTGAATAACCGAGAAAGACTTCAACACCGCTTCTCAAGCCGGTGGCTTCCAGGATCGGTTTGACGATCTGGTCAGTTGTGCCCGGATATGTTGTCGACTCCAGCACAACGAGTTGGCCGGAGCGCAGCGTCGCCGCGATGGATCGTGCCGTCTTTTCCACGAATGATAGATCGGGATCACGATTGGCCGTCAAAGGAGTGGGAACGCAGATTGCGATGATGTCGCACTCGCCGAGCCTGTCGAAGTCACAGGTGGCAGAAAAGCGGTCGGCGGCACGCTCTCGCGCCAATGTATCGTCCGAAACGGCCTCGACGTAGCTGCGGTTTCCTTCGATGGCGGTTATCTTGGTCGGATCGACATCGAAACCCATGACCTTGAATCCCGCCCGAGCGATCGCCATCGCCAACGGCAGACCCACATACCCGAGACCAATGACTGCGGCTTTGGCTGTTTTGTTATGTATGGAGGCAAGCAGCTCTGACGATACGGACGTATGGGGCATTCCGGATGGTTCCAACGAACAGGATCAAAAGGCGAAGACAGTTGAGTGACAAGAGATGATGTGTCAAGTGTGGTGCGGATTGGCCGGGCGCCGGCCGACTTCACTTCGGTACTATCTATGCGAATACAAGAGCGTGATCACGCAAGCGTCATTAACTCAGCATGAAAATCGCGTTCTATTCTCCGATGAAATCTCCGAACCACCCGGTTCCCTCTGGCGATCGCCTGATGGCGCAGCTGATTATTCGGTGCCTTGGTCTCCTCGGTCACGATGTCCGCGTAGCATCCGATCTCCGCGCCTTCCTGCCCGAGCAGGATCCCATTGAAATGGACAGGCGCCGGAGCCGGGCACAGGACGAGATAGAGCGCCTGACCCAGTTATGGCAAAATGGTGGCGCGCCCGACCTTTGGTTTAGCTATCACCCCTATTACAAAGCTCCTGACTTGCTCGGGCCAATGCTGAGCCGCGCGTTCGGGCTGGTCTATGTCACGGCGGAGGCGTCCTACTCTGCCCGGCGCAATCAAGAACTTTGGCAAACCAGCCAGGCTGCGGTACTCGATGCTGTTGCGATGGCGGCGGTCAACATCTGTTTTACCGCGCGTGACGAACAGGGACTGCGCGCTGTCGTGCCAGGAGCCCGCTTCCAACGCCTGCCCGCCTTTATCGATCCGGCCCCGTTCCTTTTGCGCCCGCCGGCACCGAAACCCAATAGTCTCGTTACCGTCGCCATGATGCGCTCCGGCGACAAGCTCAACAGCTATCGGGCTCTAGCACAAGGCCTTGGACTTCTCTTGCACAAGGAATGGACGCTTGATGTCATTGGCGACGGCCCGGCACGTCATGAGGTTGAGTTTATGTTCAGCCAGCTTCCGCCGGATCGGATCCGCTGGCATGGTCGGAAATCCACCGGGGAGATTGCGGAGCTTCTCTCGAGCGCGTCAATTTATGTGTGGCCCGGCCATGGGGAGGCTTACGGACTTGCCTATCTCGAAGCCCAAGCAGCGGGTTTGCCGGTTGTTGCAGAACATGTGGCTGGCGTTCCCGAAGTCGTCAGGGACAAATACACCGGCTATTTGACCGCACCGGGAGATACCATGGCCTATGCCGCGGCGATCTCGCAATTGCTGGACTCAGAAACCATCCGTATGCGGATGGCCGCCGAGGCGCGCCGGTTCGCGAGGGCTGAACGGTCTATTGAACAGGCCGCGTGTCACCTGGACGAGATATTGGCACGTTGCATCGGAGTTGTCCCGTGAGCCTCGATCTATTGAGAGCAACGCTTGATCGCGCCACGGAAAGCGGTCGGCAAGTCACTTTCTGGCTTCGCGACGACGATGCCATCGAACCCACTGTTCAGTTGGAAACGCTATTGAACATGGCGCAGCGCACCGGTGTGCCGCTGACCCTTGCCGTTGTTCCCGCTGACGCAACGAACGCGATCGCTGCGCGATTGGAAGAGGCGCCGCTTGTCAATGTTGCGGTGCATGGGTGGCGGCATCGAAACCACGCGCCGTCGGGAGAGAAAAAACAAGAGCTTGGCTTGCATAGGCCAAAGGCGGAGATTTTGGGGGAACTCGAGGCTGCACTGAAGCGGGTTCAGTCGATGTTCGGCTCCCGCACCGTGGCGATGCTGGTCCCTCCCTGGAACCGTATAGATCCTGCCCTTGTGCCGAGCCTGCCTTCCTTGGGTTTCCAGGCGTTGTCCGTGTTCGGCGAAGAAAAGCGCTTCACACCAGTTCCGCTGTTAAACACGCATGTCGATATTATAGATTGGAAGGTTACGCGTGGGGGCCGGCCGGCAGATACGCTGTTTGTCGAAATCGCGCGCCGCGTCGAGGAGATTTCGAGCGATCCGCTCGAGACTGTCGGCATCCTGACGCACCATCTGGTGCATGACGCGGCTGCCTGGAGCTTTCTTGGAACCTTGTTTGAGCACACAGCGGATCATCCCGGCTGTCGCTGGATGCGAAGCGAGGATGTGCTTCGGGCGACCCCCAAGCACCCGTCACCAAGGCTTCCAAGCTATAAGTAGGCCCGATGCGTTTTTCTCCAGGGCAGCAGCGAGTGCCTTGACCTCGTTCAAAACCGCATCGGAGGACGCATTCGCCGCGACAAAATCTGCCGGTGCAAGACACAGTGCGGAGGCCCGTGCGGTAACTGTAAAAAGCAGCGGACCGGTGACCCACCATGCTGGAGCGCTCGGCAACTGATGGCGCAAACCAGGCAAGGCGGCAAGCATCATTTGGAACACGGGGTGCTTTGATGGAGCGGCGATGAATGAATTAGCGAGCAATATACTGCCTGCTGCGGTATTGCGTGGAATGGCTTCGGCGATCGCGTGAAGGCCTATCATCGGCAGAAGGTTATGGAAGCTGACCCCGGTATGGACGGGGTACCAGTCGCAGTCCAGGTAAATTCCACCTTGCTCATGGAGAATGACATAGCGAGCGACATCCACTGCTCCTGGATAATCTCCTGCCGCCAGCATGTCTACGAAGACTGCATTGTCATAAACTCCGATACTCTTCAGTTCGGCTTCCCGCCACAGCATGTAACGATAGCCGTTCCCCTCGGCATGTCGCCGCCAGGCATCGACAGTGACCGGAACCGGCCTTGCCCCGATCCAGACCTGGTGGATAGTGCGCGGAACGGCTTCGATTGCTGCGCGGGCCATAGCATTTTGCAATTCAGGTCCGCAGGTCAGATGGCGAGTGATGACCTCAGGGGAGGGGACGAGGTGATATTGGAGCCCAACCCGTCGGATCGGATCGGATTCTGCTTTGGCGAGTTTGAGAAGAGAAGAATGTATTCGCCGGGGCAGACCGAGCGACGTCTCGCTACCGAGTGTCACAAGGGCATCCGCATCACCGGCCAAAGGCTCGAGAATGGCGCGCGCATCATCAAAGCGCTTGGCAGCGATCAGCGCTTCGGCTTGTCTCAATTGTTCTTTAAAATATTCTCTGGTTTTCATAAGGAGCCCCTGAAAAACTCGTTTTATGCATGGACGCTGGCTTTGATTACGCGCTACGATGCTTCCTATACAATATCAAAGCCCCTGCCTTCTTGCTTTCGTGATGGCATGTTTCGGATGCCGAGTTTCTCTCAAATTCAGACAGCAGGGTGCTTCAGGTGGTGATCAGTTTGCACGTATCGGACCAACCATTACAGCATGTAAGGCAGATATCGCCGGAGTTGGGCGCATGAAGACCAAGCCTGACCTGTTGAGGATAGAAAATCTAAGTGTCAGTTTCCCGGTCTTCAAAGACCGGATTGATGCGGTCAAAAATCTCAGCATGCGGATTCGCCCAGGCAAAGTGACGGCGCTGGTAGGCGAATCCGGATCCGGCAAGTCGGTCATTGGTCGTACGATCGTGGGACTGGAAAGCCCCATCGCCTCAATTGCCGGTCGTATTCTCTTCAATGATCCTGTCTCGGGAGAGGCCCCTGTCGACCTGCTCAGCCTGCCACGCGACGGGCGTCAAATCAGACATATACGCGGCAACCGGATCGGTATGATCTTCCAGGAGCCGATGACATCATTTTCGCCGCTTCACACGGTCGGCAACCAAATCGCAGAAGCACTGCGCATCCACGATGCCTCCCCAGCCAGCGAGCAGATTGAACGCATAGACGAAATGCTGTCGCTGGTTGGGTTCAAGGACCCGGCCAAGGTGCGCCGAATGTATCCGTTTGAACTTTCGGGCGGGATGCGGCAACGAGCCATGATTGCCAGCGCATTGATCTGTCGGCCTGCACTCCTAATTGCCGATGAGCCGACCACAGCACTTGATGTGACAATCCAGGCACAGATCCTGAAATTGCTACGTGAACTTCAGGAGCGCTTTCACATGGCGATGCTCCTGATTACCCACGACCTCGGTATCGTGACCAACCTCGCAGATGAGGTGGTCGTGGCCTATCGTGGGACGATCATGGAGTCTGGAACAGTCGACGATATATTTCGCCGCACCATACATCCTTATCCTCGAGGATTGATGGCTGCCGTTCCTCATTTCGACATGCGACCTGGGGATAGACTGAAGCCCTTGCGTGAGATCACCGTTGACAGCTCCAAGCTTTTAGGACGAGGCCCGTCAGGTAGTCGGGGGGAGACAGATGTCATCCTGTCCGTACGCAATGTCAGCAAGACCTTCACGACCAGAAAGTCCGGGTTCCTTGGCGATAGTGGCAAGGACAAAATCCGCGCGGTCAGTGACGTCAGCTTTGACATACGCCGTGGCGAAAGTCTTGGACTCGTGGGAGAAAGCGGTAGCGGCAAAACCACACTCAGCAAGATCCTGATGCGGGGTGTATCGTCCGACAGCGGATCGGTCATCTTCCATGATCATTCCAAGCAGATAGACGTGCTGAACGCCAGCGGCAGCGAATTGGACATCGTGCGCCAGAAGATCCAAATGGTCTTCCAGGACCCGGTATCTTCCCTTTCGCCACGCATGACCGTTCGCAATATTGTTGGCGAAGGCCTCGATATCCATGATCGCGGCAACCGCCGTGAACGGCTTGATACCGTGCTGCGTCTCATCCGGGCGATGGGGCTGGATGATGGCGCACTTACCCGTTACCCGCATAGCTTTTCCGGCGGTCAGCGCCAGCGCATCGGCATTGCCCGTGCCCTGGCCCTCGGACCTGAGCTTTTGATTTGCGACGAACCGGTCTCGGCGCTCGATGTGTCGGTGCAAGCACAGATACTCAACCTCATGAAGGACCTCAAGAACGACCTGGACCTCACCTACCTGTTCGTCTCCCATAATCTTGCAGTGGTGAATTACATGGCGGATCGGGTGGCGGTTATGCATGCGGCCCGGATTGTGGAAATCGGTCCATGCGAGATAATCCTGAAGAATCCCGTCCATCCCTATACCCGCAAGCTGATCGCGGCCATCCCCGTGCCCGATCTGGACCGGCCATTGGACTTTACAAGTCTCGCAAGGGCTACGGGAGAGACCGGCGACTGGGGCCGGCAGTTCTTGCAAGGGAACGATCAAAACGCCTTGGCGTATGCCGATCTCGGAAACGGTCACCTCGTTTTGGCTCGTGAAACCGTCGATGCGCGGGAATTAAGACCATGATCGGGCGGCGCAGTTTGCTGGCACTTTTGGCCTCAATGGCCGCGCCGGTGCGGCTCGGTTGGGCGGCGGATCACAAAAGCAAAGTTGCTTTTGGACCTCCGGAGCAGCCGAGGGTCATCTCTCTTTCTGGCATGGGGCGCATGCCGGGACGACGTGGCGGTACTATACGAATGCTGATCGGCGGGCAGCGAGACATTCGGTTTATGCCAATCATCGGGTATGCCCGCCTCATCGGTTACGATACAGATCTCAATCTGCAACCCGATATTCTTGAAAGCTTCGATACCTTCGAAGACCGCATCTTCACCTTTCGCATTCGGAAGGGCCATCGCTGGTCCGACGGCAGTGAGTTCACTACCGAAGATTTTCGCTATTGCTGGGAAGATATCTACCAGAACCGCGAACTTCATCGAGGCGGCATTCCGATCGAACTCCGTGTGGACGATCGGGAGCCCCAATTCGAGATTTTAGACAAATGGACGGTACGATACAGCTGGCACGCGTCCAATCCCGACCTGCTTGCGCGCATTGCGTCACCCGTGCCGCTTAAGCTGGCGATGCCTGCAGCTTATCTGAAGCAATTCCACAGCCGCTATCAGGATGCAGACACCCTCGCTACGCTGTGCAAAAAATACCGGGTGGAGGATTGGACGGATCTGCAACTCAAAATGTCGCGTACCTCAAGGCCCGAAAATCCGGAGCTTCCCACGCTCGACCCATGGGTCAATACGACGGCGCCCCCGGCCTCCCAGTTTGTTTTCAAGCGCAATCCACATTTCCACCGCGTCGATGAAAGGGCCGTTCAACTCCCGTATATCGACAAGATTTTACTCAACAGCAGCTCGAGTGACATCATCGCTGCGAAGACCGGAGCCGGAGAAAGCGACCTTCAGATTTCCGGTATCGATTTTTCCGATTACACATTCCTGAAAAGTGCTGAGGACCGGTTACCGATCAAGGTCAATCTATGGAGGAGGAGCCAGGGTTCGCGGATTGCCTTGTTTCCCAACCTCAATTGCAGCGATACCGTCTGGAGAAGGCTGCTGTGGGATGTAAGGGTCAGGCGCGCGCTGTCGCTTGGGATCGACCGGACGGAGATAAACAAGGCCGTATTCTATGGCCTGGCGCGGGAAAGTTCCAATTCGATTCTAGCAGAAAGTCCGCTTTTCAAGGCAAGCTATGCCCGCGCCTGGGCATCCCACGCCCCGGAGGAAGCAAACCGGCTTCTGGATGAAGCAGGTCTGAAAAGGGAAAAGCCAGGCGGCATACGCCTGCTGCCGGACGGTAGGCCGGCGACAATCATTGTGGAATCTGCCGGCGAGAATACGTTTGAGTCCGATGTGCTGGAGCTGGTGACGGATCACTGGGCGCAAATCGGCATCAAGCTGTTCACGCGCATCTCTCAACGCGAGATCTTCCGCAAGCGGATCATGGGCGGTGATACGATCATGTCGGTCTTCCAGGGCCTGGACAATGGCATTCCCACCGCCGAAATGTCGCCGCGCGAACTGGCGCCGACCTCGGACGACCAGTATCAATGGCCCGTCTGGGGATTGCACCATCTTTCTGGCGGAAGTGATGGTCACGCCCCGGATATGAAAGAGGCCATCGATCTGCTTCGGCTTTTCAAAGCGTGGCGCCGAGCTGCCACTATCGCCGAACAAGAGGCGATTTGGCACCGAATGTTGGAGGTCTATACCGACCAGGTGTTCACGATCGGCATCGTCAATGCCGCCTTGGTTCCGATCGTCTCCAGTTCACGTCTACGCAATATACCCGTCGATGGACTTTTCGGTTTCGATCCCACGTCCTATCTCGGTGTCTATCTTCCCGATACGTTCTGGTTGGAGGAGGGTAATTGATGATCCGCTATATTCTATGGCGGATCGCCATAATGATCCCCACCCTGATTTTGATTTCTATCCTCGTCTTTTCCATCATCGAATTGCCCCCGGGCGATTATTTCGAAAGCTATGTCGCAGAAATGCGGGCCATCGGCGAAAATGCCGAGATGCAGGAAATAGAAGAGTTACGCGCACGCTACGGTTTCGATAAGCCTGCCCCCATCCGCTACCTGAGGTGGGTGAGCGGCATGCTTGTGGGTGATTTCGGCTATTCCTTCGAATACAGGATGCCGGTGAGCGATGTCGTCGGTGACCGACTTTGGCTGACCATTGTCGTCTCAACAGTTACCGTAGCGCTTACCTGGTTGATAGCATTCCCGATTGGGATCTACTCGGCCACCCATCAATATAGCTGGGGCGACTACGGATTGACCCTGTTGGGACTGCTCGGTCTTGCCGTCCCCAACTTCGTGCTCGCGCTGATCCTGATGTATTTCGCCAATGTTTGGTTTGGCACCTCCATTGGACATCTGATGGATCCGGAATATCTGGGCCAGCCTATGAGTTGGGCGAAGGCTTCATCAATCCTGGAACATCTCTGGATTCCCGTCATTATCATCGGTACCGCGGGAACAGCGGGCATGGTCCGGCGGCTTCGGGCGAATTTGCTCGATGAACTGCGCAAGCAGTATGTCGTGACCGCCCGCGCGAGGGGGCTTCACCCGTTTCGTGTACTCGTGAAGTACCCGCTGCGCATGTCTCTTAACTTTTTTATCTCGGACATTGGCTCGATATTGCCAACGATCATATCCGGCGCGGAGATCACCGCAGTCGTGCTGTCGCTGGAAACGACCGGGCCGCTGCTGATTAAGGCCTTGCAAAGCCAGGATATGTATTTAGCAGGCTCGTTTCTGATGTTTCTTGCGTTTCTCACCGTAATCGGCGTCCTGGTTTCCGATATCGCGCTTGCACTTTTCGACCCGAGGATCCGTCTTCAAGGTGGACGAATGAAATGACGACATCACTTCCGAGAGATGGTGAACCGCTTCCGCACTATGTGTCCAGCGCTCCTTTTGATCCATATGCCGACGACGCGGTCAAGAACAAGAAAAAGGCTTTCGGACGGTCATCGCAGCTGGAACTCATGTTCTGGAAATTTCGGCGCCACCGACTTGCATTGTTGTCGGCGATCATCCTGCTCGTAGCCTATGTGTCAATTATCTTCGTAGAGTTTCTCGCGCCGTACAATCTTCACACCAGGAACATGGACAATATCTATGCTCCGCCCCAGCGAGTGAGATTGTTCGACGAGAATTGGCGGTTTGTAGGTCCCTTTGTCTATGGTCATCAGATGACCCTCGACATGAAGACGCTACGAAGGGCCTACACGCCCAATAAGAATGACATCCAGCCCCTTCGTTTCTTCTGCCGTGGTGACGATTATAGATGGTTCGGTCTCGTCGAAGGCGACGTGCATCTGATCTGTCCCGCGAAGGATGGAAATCTATTCCTGTTCGGCACGGATCGTCTCGGACGCGATGTATTTTCCCGCATCGCATATGGTGCGCGAATCTCGCTCACCATCGGCCTCTTCGGCATTATCACCAGCTTCGTGCTCGGCATCGTTATCGGGGGCCTGGCCGGGTATTACGGAGGGGTCGTCGACTTGATCGTCCAGCGTATCATTGAGGTGCTGCAATCCATCCCGAGCATTCCTCTCTGGCTGGCGCTTGCCGCGATCATGCCCGCCGACTGGAACCCGATCGCCATCTACCTGGCGATCACCTTTATTCTCGCGATGCTCGACTGGACCGGTCTTGCGCGCGCGGTACGCTCAAAACTTCTCGCATTGCGGGAGGAGGATTATGTTTTGGCGGCACAGCTTATGGGCGCAGGGCATTGGCGGATCATTGGTCGCCATTTGATTCCTGGCTTCATGTCACACCTGATCGCCAGCGCAACCTTGACTATTCCCGGGATGATCCTGGGCGAGACGACGCTCAGCTTCCTTGGGCTGGGATTGCGGCCCCCGATTACCAGTTGGGGAGTGCTGTTGGCCGAAGCGCGCACGGTGAACGTACTGGTGCTTTATCCATGGCTGCTCATTCCGGTCGTGCCGGTTATCGTTGTCATTTTGGCATTCAACTTCCTAGGAGATGGGTTGCGAGACGCAGCGGACCCTTATCGGTAGCTTGCGGCGCCGTAGATTTCCCGTACTTCGGCAGCGTGCTCAACACAGTTCGACGAGAACTGAAACCTGCGGACAACTTGCAAATCTTCGCCTTCGACATTACTCCTTTGTCGGTCCTGTCTCATAGGCAGGTTACGTTTAATCATTCGGGCACTTTGACCCCCGGGAAATTTCTAGCGTGCAGAAGCAGCGAAAACTTGTGGTCCTGCTGAAGGGTTACCCTCGACTATCGGAAACGTTTATAGCCCAGGAGCTGCTTGGTCTGGAGAGAGCTGGCTTCGAACTCGTGCTCGTATCAATGCGCCATCCGACAGACAAAAAACGCCACCCCATTCATGACGAGATCCAGGCGCCAGTTCTCTATCTGCCGGAGTATCTGCGTGATGAGCCGTTGCGGGTGCTGCGATCGCTTGTGAAGGTATCCTGCAAGCGTGGTTTCTTGCGGACGTGCGCGAATTTCCTTCGGGATCTGGTGCGTGATTTTTCGCCTAATCGTTTCCGCCGTTTCGGCCAGGCCGCAGTTCTTGCAGCGGAATGGCCCGATCAAGCGGATTGGCTGCATGTTCATTTCATCCACACGCCAGCTGCGGTCGGGCGCTATACAAGCAAACTCCTTGGTTTGCCTTGGAGCGTTTCGGCACATGCAAAGGACATTTGGACCACGGCGAAATGGGAGCTGCGCGACAAGCTTGCCGACAGCGAGTGGACGGTCACCTGTACCCGAGCCGGTTTCGAACATCTTCGCGATCTGTCGCGCGATCGAGGCAACGTCCATCTGAGTTATCACGGCCTTGACCTGGATCGGTTTCCGCCATTTAAAGGTGGACGCCCCCTGCGCGACGGAAGAGATGCCACCGATCCTGTGATCGTACTGAGTGTCGGACGTGCCGTCGACAAAAAAGGGTTCGATGTGCTTTTGAAGGCGCTGGCGATTTTGCCCGCCCACATCCATTGGCGGCTCGAGCACATAGGCGGCGGAAGCGAACTGGCTAATCTCAAGGCGCTGGCTGAACAACTGGGTATTACGGATTGCATCCGATGGCACGGGGCCCTTGCCCAGCAGGAGGTTCTCAATCAATACCGCGCGGCTGATGTGTTCGCCTTGGCGTGCCGCGTGAGTGATAACGGCGATCGGGACGGACTGCCGAACGTGCTGATCGAAGCGGCCAGCCAATCGCTCGCCTGTGTCACGACCTCAGTCTCCGGCATAACCGAAGTCTTTCGTGATGGGCAGAATGGCTATCTCGTGCAGCCGGACGACCCTGCCGCCTTTGCTCGAGCTCTTGAGGCTGCTATTTGCAACCCGCTCCAGCGAAAGGCGATCGGGGAGACGGCAGAGGCAAAGGTGCGGGGTGAATTCGACCATCGACACAGTATTCATCAGCTAACTGCCCTGCTCAACACCTGAACCGAACTACTCCAAACATCAGGCGCCGTCATGCCCAAGGTCTTTTTCTACGTCCAGCATCTTCTTGGGATTGGACATCTGGCGCGCGCCAGCCGCATTGCAGCTGCCTTGGTCGAGGACGGGTTCGCAGTGAGCATGGTGACTGGCGGCCTGCCGCTCGAAGGATTTCCTGCACCGGGCGTCGAACATATCCAGTTGCAGCCGGCGATAGCAGCCGGCGACAGTTTTACGAAGCTGAAGGATGCTGACGGCAATCCGGTGACCGAAGCCGCAGAAGCACTTCGGCGTGACCAGCTTATCACAGCCTACCGTGCGCAGCGGCCCGATGTGGTCATTCTCGAAGCCTTTCCCTTCGGTCGCCGACAACTCCGTTTCGAGCTCCTTCCTCTGCTTGACGAAATAAAACGGAGCGAATGGCGTCCGCTGGTCCTGAGCTCCGTACGAGATATATTGCAGCAAAATCGCAAGGCTGGTCGTGACGAGGAAACGATTGCGCTCGTAAGGGAGCATTTCGACCGGGTTCTGGTTCATGGCGATCCAAACTTTGTGCGCCTGGAGGAGACATTTCCCCCAGCTGCCCAGATTGCCGACAAGCTCGTCTACACCGGGCTTGTCGCGCCTGCTCCTCCTCGATCAAAGTCCGATACGGATGCTAAATTCGACGTAATCGTTTCAGCAGGCGGCGGCGCGGTCGGCGGAGCTTTAATCGAGACGGCGATTGGGGCCCATGCCGAGCTACCTCCGCTCGGCCGGTGGTGCGTCATTACCGGCCCCAACCTGGAGCCCGACGAGTTTTCTCGGATCAGCGGGTCAACGGCCGCCGAGGTCGAAATCGTGCGCTTCCGGCGGGATTTCGCTCGCCTGCTGGGGAATGCAAAGCTGTCGATCTCACAGGCTGGCTACAATACTGTCTGCGATATTCTTCAAGCCAAGTGTCGTGCAGTCCTAGTTCCTTTCTCAGCCGCAGGCGAAACCGAGCAGACCGTGCGCGCAGAAAAGCTGACGCGGCTGGGATTGGTTTCAACCGTTGGCGAGGATGAGTTAACCCCAACCAAGCTTGCCGCAGCGATTGAAAATGCCCTCGCGCTCGAACCGGCAAACAGCATTTCGTTGAAACTGAATGGCGCGCGACAGACCGCCGCCACCGTTCGGCAACTTCTTGCAATGCGTGGATGACGCTTGGCCGGCAGCCATTCAGGAATGGGACAGGCCACCTTTGACGATCGAAAGGTGGTCACCGTGAATTCGGCTGAGGCTGCGATCGACGATATCGCAGATGTTCGACAGCCCATCAAGCCGCATATCGGGGGCAGTGACGGAGGGAGGGGCCCGCTCGAGGAGTTTCTTGAGCGAGTCAGCCAAGCGCACCCCGTCTATCGCGTGATCGGGATGCAGCATGTCGATCAAGCCGAGCTCACTTGCGCGCATGGCACGGATTAGTTGTTCTTTGCGCGGCAGTGTCCGTGGAATAATCAGCGCCGGTTTATCGAAAGACAGGATCTCGCAATAGGTATTGTAGCCACCCATCGCCACCACTGCTCTTGCCCCTGCGATCAGGTCTTCCATGCGATTGTCGAACTCGATGATCTCCAGCCATGGGATTTGCTCACCCTCCTGCCGGAAGTGTTGCCTCTGATCAGAGGGCATGTATGGTCCAAGCACGACGAGCGCTCGCTGGGTCAATGCCGGGTCGGCCTGGTAGGCATTGATGATGTCACGGATGAGCTCGCTGCCGTCGCCTCCGCCCCCCGTTGTGACGAGAACATAGTCATCCCGTTCCCGGATGTCTGCCCGGGGTTCTTTTGAAGCCTGCCTTTGTAGGAAGCCCACGAAGCTCATTTTCGCTCGTAATGTGGAAGGCACGTCAAGACCGATCAGCGGATCGTAAAAGTCGGGTGGCCCGTAGACCCAGATCTCGTCATAGAGCTGATCGACCTTGCGAATGACGTCGTTGCGCTCCCACTCGGATTTAAGAAGGTGGGGTGCGTCCATGACGTCGCGCAGGCCAAGCACAAGGCGCGTGCCGCGCGTCTTTAGATAGATGAGCGTGTCTTCCACCTCGCGCCGCAACCCCAATGGTTCCTTGTCGACGATGAAAATATCCGGCTCAAAGGTTTCAGCGGTATGCCGAATGATCGATTCGCGCATCTTCAGCGTGTCCTGAAAGGACACGTCCCCGTTCATGGACGTATAGTCGCCGTTCCGCAATTTGATGACACTCGGGATTTTGACGAAATCAACCCGCGCCCGATAATCGAAGGCGCCTGCAATGGTAGCTCCCGACATGATCAACACGTTTGCCTCATCAAAGCCGTCGACCAATGCATGCGCGATCGTCCTGCACCGGCGAAGATGGCCAAGACCGAAGGTATCATGGCTGTACATGAGAATTCTTGCGTCTTTGGGCTGCTGCGACATGCTCGAAGCTCTCCGGGTTGACCTTCATTTGATTGCTTCTCTTCCGGCTGCCGCCTGTGGCCGTAGCGAGATGGGAAGTCTGGGCGTTCTCACATAGTGATTCTTGGGTGCGTTGGGAGGGAGCTTATACTCGATTTATTTGCAATTTCTGCTCGACCACGCACCTCAGGCGACCGAACGGGACGCGGCCAGAATTCGTTGAGAACCGTGGTTGTGCCGAGATGTAGCGTTCTCCATAATGAGCTACAGGCTGGAGGTGATTTTTCGCAAACGGCAGAGCGGCAACGCCGGTAATGATGCGCCCACGCAGCCTATAAGCGCCTGAAACGCACCATGACGGCCAAAGCGCTGTGGAAAGAGGCGTGACCCTCAACGCGCTTGCCGACCACCTCGAACCGGCAAGGTTTAATTCTGGCGTTGCCGAACTGGATTACTAACTGCATCGCCGTGCCCGCCAATCAGGCAGCCGGCGCATCGCGCACCTTAGCCGTATCCGAGCACAGTCGCCTCCTCGCCTACTATGCACTCGCCTCCAGAAGCGGTGAAGCAGCCGGAAGCACCTGGCCATTTCCGGTGCAACATGCCGATGGTCGGCTTGCACGACCTCAAAACAGGTGTTGATCTCCTAAACGCTTGACACGTTCCGCCGACGTGGCATTGTAAAGCGGTTTAGTAAATCGCTTTACTCAACTGCGACTGCCACAGGGACATCATGTCTAGCAAGCGTGCCACAAGCCTGAAGGATGTCGCCGATGCGGCTGGCGTTTCAGTGGCGACCGTGTCGCGCCTTCTCAACGGCTCGCTGCAATTGCCCGCCGAAACCAAGCAGCGTATCGTCAAGGCCATCCAGGATCTCAAATACGAGCCGAACCCGCATGCTCGCAGCCTGAGTCGCGGACGCTCAGACACAATCGGGCTCGTCGTGCCCGATATCGGCAATCCGTTCTTCGCCACGCTCGTATCGGCGGTGGAGGAAGAGGCGGACAAACGCGGCCTTGCGCTCTCGCTCCACGTCACCCTCAACCGACCCGGGCGTGAGATTTCCTATGTGACCGCACTTGCCCGCAACCATGTCGACGGGCTGATCTTTATCACCAACCATCCCGATGACGGGGAACTGGCCGCGTTGATCAACCAGACGGGCAAGGTTGTCATTGTTGATGAAGACGTGCCGCATGCGATGGTTCCAAAGCTTTTTTCCGACAATGAGCAGGGCGGCTATCTCGCAGGTCGGCATCTTGTCGATCACGGGCATCGGCGTGTCCTTTATATCGGCGGTCCGCAGGAGATGATCAGCACCCGCCGTCGATCCCAGGGATTGGAGCGCGCACTTAAGGAACGGGGGGAGCCGTTTCAGATCATCCGCTACGAAGGCAGTTTTACGGTGGAGTTCGGCCGCGAGGCTGCGCGGCGCTTTCTCGATGAAGGCAAGCAGGCGACGGCGATCTTCGCCAGTTCGGACGAGATCGCGATCGGGCTGAT
Organism: Rhizobium sp. LC145; assembly: GCF_001005825.1. Taxonomy (GTDB): domain Bacteria; phylum Pseudomonadota; class Alphaproteobacteria; order Rhizobiales; family Rhizobiaceae; genus Neorhizobium. Next base: position 109,863 of record NZ_LBHV01000012.1, on the reverse strand, counting down.
CGAAGTGCTGCTGGCCGAGGGCGTCTCCATTCCCGATGAAGTCTCCGTCATCGGCTTTGACGACGTCGGGCCGCTGCATCTTTTCGCACCGCCTCTGACCGCGATACGTCAGCCCGTGCGGGCGCTCGGCGAACGCGGCCTGGCGCTGCTTCTGGAAACAAACTGGCAGGAAACCGAAAGCCTCAGGACCGAGGAACTGCTGCCGGTCGAAATCGTCGTGCGGAACTCCGTTGCACCGCCGTCGAAAATAAAAAAGCAACGACCATGAACCAAACCAGAGGACGAACACATGACTATTCTCACACGCAGGATGTTGACTGCCCTGGCCGCGACTGCCTTTGCCGGCATGTCCCTCGGAGCCATGGCCCAGGCCGCTGAAAAGACTTTCGCTCTTGTCCAGATCAACCAGCAGGCGCTGTTCTTCAACCAGATGAACGAGGGAGCCCAGAAGGCGGCTGACGCGGCCGGCGCCAAACTGGTCATCTTCAACGCCAACAACGATCCGGCCGCGCAGAACAGCGCGATCGAAACCTATATCCAGCAGAAGGTCGACGGCCTCGCCGTTGTGGCGATCGACGTCAACGGCATCATGCCGGCCGTGCAGCAGGCAGCAGCCGCCGGGATTCCGGTTGTCGCGATCGATGCCATCCTGCCGGAAGGCCCACAGAAGGCGCAGATCGGCGTCGATAACGCCAAGGCCGGCGCCGACATGGGCAAGTTTTTCCTAAATTACGTGAAGAGCGATATGGGCGGTAAGGTGAAGTACGGCGTCGTCGGAGCCTTGAACTCCTTCATCCAAAACGTCCGCCAGGAAGGTTTCGAGAAGACCGTCAAGGGCGCCGAGGGTGTCGAGACCGCGGGCGTCGTCGATGGCCAGAACATCCAGGACAACGCACTCGCGGCCGCCGAAAACCTGATCACCGGTAACCCTGACATGACCGCAGTCTACGCCACCGGCGAACCGGCGCTGATGGGTGCGATCGCCGCTGTCGAAAGCCAGGGCAAGCAGTCCGACATCAAGGTCTTCGGCTGGGACCTCACGGCGCAGGCCATTGCCGGCATCGACGCCGGTTACGTCACAGCCGTCATCCAGCAGGATCCGGCCGCCATGGGTGCGGCCGCAGTCGACGCGTTGAAGAAGATCTCGGACGGCGGTAGCGTCGAAAAGACGATCTCCGTGCCGATCACCATCGTAACCAAGGAGAATGTCGAACCCTACCGGGCCGTATTCAAATGATCTCTGACCGACAGCTCCCAACCGCTGTCGCAGGGGCCGGGGGAGGAGAAACTCTCCCCCGGCAGTCCGGCGAGAGCGACATTCGCCAGCCCAGAATTTCATTGAAGGGCATTCGCAAGAGTTTCGGTTCGCATCAGGCACTGCGCGGCGTCGACCTCGACATCTATCCGGGTGAATGCCTGGGGCTGGTGGGTGACAATGCAGCCGGCAAGTCGACGCTCACCAAGATCATTTCCGGTACCTATATTCCCGATGACGGCACGATCTCGATCGATGGACATGAGGTTCGGTTGGGTGGACCAGCCGATGCCCGTGAGCGCAATATAGAGATGGTGTTTCAGGACCTGAGCCTGTGCGACCATGTCGATGTGGTCGGCAATCTTTTCCTCGGCCGTGAATTGACCAGGGGACCGTTCCTCGATCGTCCGCGCATGGTGACCGAAGCTCGGGCCATGCTGGATGCGCTTGAAATCCGCATCCCACGCCTCGGCGCCAAGGTGGAAAAGCTCTCGGGTGGCCAGCGTCAGGCGATCGCGATCGCGCGTGCCGCCTCCTTCAATCCGAAGGTCCTGATCATGGACGAGCCGACGTCTGCTCTGGCAGTTGCCGAGGTGGAAGCCGTGCTCAACCTGATCAATCGGGTCAAGGCAAACGGCGTCTCTGTCATCCTGATTACCCATCGCCTGCAGGATCTCTTCCGCGTCTGCGACCGCATCGCCGTCATGTATGAAGGCACCAAGGTTGCCGAGCGCGATATCGGCAAAACCGACCTGCAGGACCTCGTGCAGCTTATCGTCGGAGGCAGACATTGAGCGCCTATACCGAACGCGCGGCCGGCTCCCCGGTCGCCGACTTCCTTTCCGAACATGCGCAGGTCCTGTCGATCACGGCGTTCTTCCTCGCCTGCCTCGTGTTCTTCTCCGCCACCACAGACACGTTCCTGACCCTGGGCAACATTCTCAACGTGCTGCGCCAGGCCGCCCCGATCCTTGTCGTGGCAGTGGCGATGACGTTCGTCATCATCACCGGTGGCATCGACCTTTCGGTCGGCTCGCAGGTGGCGCTGGTCAATGCGGTCGCCGCAATTATCCTCGCCATGGGCTATCCCTGGCCGACTGTGGTAATCGGCATGATCGCCTTCGGCGCACTCATGGGCATCGCGCAAGGGTGGTTTGTCGCCTATCAGGGCATCCCGGCCTTCATCGTGACACTTGCAGGTCTGTCGATCCTGCGTGGTTTCGCGCTCTGGCTGACACAGGGTTATTCGATCCCGATCAACGACGTGCCGGGGTTTTTCTGGCTCGGCCGCGGCGAACTTCTCGGGCTTCCGGTTCCGGCGGTAATTGCAGTGCTCGTGGCGGCGATCGGTTACGTGGTCATCGCCTATACGAAATACGGCCGTCAGGTCGTGGCCGTCGGTTCTAACCTTGAGGCTGCCCGCCGCGTCGGCATGCCGGCCAAGTGGATCGTCGCGTCGGTCTATATGGTGTCCGGCATTGCCTGTGCCCTGGCCGGTCTGCTGATCGCGGCACGCCTCGGCTCCGGCTCGTCCAACGCAGCCGTTGGCTTCGAACTACAGGTCATCGCGGCGGTTGTGCTCGGCGGTACGTCGCTGATGGGAGGCCGGGGCAGCATTCTCGGGACCGTGCTCGGCACACTGACCATCGCGGTCATCGGCAATGGGCTGATCCTGATGCATATCTCGCCCTTCTTCACGCAGATCGTAACCGGCGCGATCATCCTCGTGGCGATCTGGCTCAACACCAAGATCTTCACCACCAATTTCCGCTTCGGCGGCAAGAGGTGAGGGCGGAAATGAGTGAGCTTTCGCAAGCGCATATTCGCTCTGGCAAGGTAATGACGGTAGCGGGGGCAATCCCCGTCTCCGAGCTCGGTGTCACGCTCATGCACGAGCACATCCTCAACGACTGCCGCTGCTGGTGGCATGCGCCGAAGACGCCGGAGCGGCAGTATCTCGCCGACAGTTTCGTCTGCATCGAGATCTTGGGCGAGTTGCACCAAGATCCATTCATCAACAAGCACAATATCACGCTGGACGACGAGCCGCTGGCGATCATCGAACTCAAGGATTTCGCCAGGCATGGCGGGAATACCGTCGTCGAGCCGACCTGTCAGGGGATCGGCCGCGATCCGCGGGCGCTGAAGCGCATATCGCAGGGCTCGGGACTCAACATTGTCATGGGTGCCGGCTACTACCTCGGCTCTTCCCATCCGGCCAAGGTCGCCGGGATGACGATCGACGAGATCGCCGACGAGATCGTGGCCGAGGCGACCGTCGGTGTCGATGGCACCGACATCAAGGTCGGGCTGATCGGCGAGATCGGCGTCTCGTCGGATTTCACCGACCAGGAAGAAAAGTCGCTGAGGGCTGCAGCGCGGGCGCAGGCGCGCACGGGCCTGCCGCTGATGGTGCATCTGCCCGGCTGGCTCCGGCTTGGCAACAAGGTTCTGGACATCGCGGAACAGGAGGGGGCGGAGCTTGGTCATACGGTGCTCTGCCACATGAATCCGTCGCATGACGATCTCGCCTATCAGGCGGAGCTCGCTTCACGCGGCGCCTTCCTGGAATACGACATGATCGGTATGGACTTCTTCTATGCCGATCAGCAGGTGCAGTGTCCGAGCGACGAAGAGGCGGCGCGCGCGATCGTCAAGCTGATCGAGCGCGGCCATATCGGCCGCATCCTGCTCTCCCACGATGTGTTCTTGAAGATGATGCTGACCAGATACGGCGGCAATGGCTACGCCTACATACTCAAGCACTTTCTGCCGCGATTGAAGCGGCATGGGGTAACTGACGCGCAACTCGACATTCTCATGCGCGGCAATCCGAGATCGGTGTTCGAGGCGAAGGCCTGATCACCCAAGCAATGACAGAAATGGAACGATCATGACCAAAAAAGTCCTCCTCGTCGGCGAGAGCTGGATCAGCTCCGCCACCCATTACAAAGGCTTCGACCAGTTCGGCAGCGTTACCTTTCATCTCGGTGCCGAGCCGCTGGTAAAGGCGCTGGAAGGCAGCGAATACGAGCTGACCTACATGCCGGCCCACGAGGCGGTAGAGAAGTTTCCATTCGATATGGAGGGTCTTGATGCCTATGACGTGATTATCCTGTCGGATATCGGGGCGAATTCGCTTCTTCTGCCGCCCGCCGTCTGGCTGCATTCCAAGACGGTACCCAACCGTCTGAAGCTGATCAAAACCTGGGTGGAAAAGGGCGGCGGGCTACTGATGGTCGGCGGCTACTTCTCCTTCCAAGGCATCGATGGAAAAGCTCGCTGGCGCCGCACGGCGGTCGAAGACGTGCTGCCTGTCACTTGCCTTCCCTATGACGACCGCGTCGAGATTCCGGAGGGCGCAAAGGCCGTCGTCACCATGGCGGATCATCCGACGGTCGCCGGCATGTCCGGCGAATGGCCGCTGCTGCTCGGCGTCAACGAAGTTGAAGTGCGCGACCGAGCCGATGTCGAAGTCGTCGCCCGACTGCCGGATGATCAGGGCGGTCATCCGCTGCTCGTTACCGGCAGCTTCGGCAAGGGACGCAGCGCCGCCTGGACCTCGGATATCGGCCCGCACTGGCTCTCCCCGGCATTTTGCGAGTGGGACGGCTATGGCCGACTGTGGAAGAACGTTCTCGGCTGGCTGAGCGACACACGATGAGGTCCGGGCTCAGGCGAGCATCAGCGCGCTAGGACCGCCTGCAGCTCGTCACCGGTCGGGAAGGCTGACCGGGTACCACGGCGGCTGACGGTAAGCGCGGAGGCAGCAGTGGCATGGCCGATCGCGCGGATGTCCAGTTCGACGCCGCGCAAAGCGGCTGAAGCGAGCGCCACCGCCATGAACGTGTCCCCGGCACCGGTCGTGTCGATTGCGGTGGTGGCGGCAGCCGGAACGGTGGCGATCTCTGCATCCCGGCTTGCGAGCATCGCTCCGTCGCCACCGAGTGTCAGCACGACGTGGCGGACGCCAGATTGCAGTAGCTTTGCGGTCGCGGCGGTGTCTGACGAGCCTGTGAGACTTTGCGCTTCGCCCCGGTTCAAGAAGGCGATGTCTACCAGCGGCCAGAAGTCCGCGAAGTAAGGACGGAGCGGCGAAGGGTTGAACGCGGTGACGAGGCCGCGGCGTCGGGCTTCCTCGAGCAGGCTAAGGGTCGTCACCTGGCTGAGATTGCCCTGCAGGACCATGAGGTCGCCGGCAGCGGCTGTGTCGATTGCCGCGATCGCCTCGCCCGGCTCAAGCGAGCCGGCGGAATCGGTGGTCGTGACGATGGCATTTTCGCCGTCGGGCGTGGTGAAGATGATGGAGAAGTCGCTGGAGCGGCCGGCAAGAGCGATGAGCTTCGCCTTGACCGGTTCTGGCGCCAGTTGATCGCGAATGGTCTGGGCGCGGAAATCCTCGCCCACGGCCGCGACGAGGGTGGTGGCAAGGCCGGTTCTGGCCATGACCACGGCTTGGTTCGCACCCTTGCCGCCGAGGTCGCGGGTTTCCTCGCGACCAAGGATCGAAGCTCCGGCTTCCGGCATGGTCGAAACAGATATGGTTTCGTCGACGGCGACGTTACCGATGACATGAGCACGAACACGGGCAGGCATGGCAGGCCTTTGAAAGGAACAGACAATGCAGACGATATCGGATAATAATTCCAGCGCCATAAGGGAAATATTCGGCACTGACAAGGCGCTGATCGGGATGATCCATTGCTCGCCCTTTCCCGGCGCACCGCGCTATCGAGGGGCGGCGATGGACGCGATTTACGACGCTGCGATGCGCGATGCCGAAGCCCTGATCGATGGTGGCATGCATGGGCTGATCGTCGAAAACCATGGCGATATTCCTTTCTCCAAGCCGGATGATATTGGCCCGGAAACCTCCGCCTTCATGTCCGTCGTCACCGACCGGATCGTCCGCTCAGTCGGTCTCCCTACCGGCATCAATGTATTGGCTAACGCGCCGATCCCGGCCTTTGCCATCGCCATGGCCGGCGGCGCCAAATTCATCCGCGTCAACCAATGGGCCAACGCCTATGTCGCCAACGAGGGTTTCATGGAAGGCCGGGCGGCCGAAGCAATGCGCTACCGTTCGGCTCTCCGTGCCGAGCACATCAAGGTGTTCGCCGACAGTCATGTAAAGCACGGGGCACACGCGATCACAGCCGACCGGACGATCGAGGAACTGACCCGCGATCTCGCCTTCTTCGATGCCGACGCGGTGATCGCCACCGGCCAGCGCACGGGCAATTCGGCGACCGTCGAAGAGATCGAGACGATTGCTGCCGCGACCCATCTGCCGCTGCTCGTCGGCTCCGGTGTCACCAAAGAGAATATTGTCGAGATTCTCAAGCGCACCAACGGCGTCATCGTTGCCTCGTCGCTCAAGGAGGGTGGTGTCTGGTGGAACCCGGTCGAGCCCGCCCGTGTGAAGGCGTTCGTCGAGGCTGCGCGCCCAGCATTGGCTGCCTGAGATGAGTGAGATGCTTTCCGAGCAGATCCTGCGCGAGAACAAGGTCGTCCTCGATGCGATGGTGGGACACCGCTTCGTCGAGGACATCAAGGGCGATCGGCTGCCGAAGCATGTCTTCGAGCGCTACCTCGTGTTCGAAGGCGCCTTCGTCGACACGGCGATCTCGATCTTCGCCTTCGCCGCTGCGAAGGCTGAGACGATCGAGCAGAAACGCTGGCTGATCGGCGTGCTGGACGCACTTGCTAACCAGCAGATCGCCTATTTTGAGAAGACCTTTGCCGAACGCGGGATTGACCCTGCTGCCTTCGACACGTCCATTCCCGAAGTCGCGGCCTTCCGCGACGGTATGCTGGCGATCTCCCGTGATGGCGGTTATCTCGATACGGTCGCGGCAATGTTTGCCGCCGAGTGGATGTATTGGACGTGGTCGAAAGAGGCCGCCCGGCAGCCGATGAGTGACCCACTGCTGAAGGAATGGGTCGATCTGCATGCACATGAGGATTTCGCCGCGCAGGCACTGTGGTTGAAAGCGGAGCTCGACGCGGCCGGCCGGGTTATGAGCCCGCAGGAACGGTCCCGCCTGAGCGGCATATTCGGCCATGCGCAGGCTCTCGAGATCGCCTTCCACGACGCTCCTTATCTGTGAGGAAAACGCATGATCGAGATCGACGGCATCCGTCTCAATGGCAGACTTGAGACCTTTGCGACAATCGGCGCCACGCAAAAGGGCGGCGTCAATCGTCAGGCACTGACGGAAGGGGATCGTCGTGCCCGGCAGCTTCTTGCGGAACTCGCCTGGACGCGAGGCTTTTCAGTCTTTCAGGATCCGATGGCGAACCTTTTCATCCGACGTGCCGGGCGAGACGAAGGCCTGCCACCGCTGGTGATCGGCAGCCACCTCGACAGCCAGCCGGCCGGCGGCCGGTTCGACGGAGCACTCGGCACGCTGTCGGCCTTCGAGGTACTGGAAAGTCTGGAAGATGCCGGTATTGAGACCGAGCGTCCCGTGGTGGTCGTGGCATGGACCAATGAAGAGGGTTGCCGCTTTGCGCCGGGCTGCATGGGATCCATGGCGTTTTCCGCGGGCGAGATTCCTGGTGAATGGCGAAAGAAGCTTGCGACCGATGGTGCACCGTTAACCGACGAGTTGACGGCGACGATCGAAAGCCTGCCGAGGGCAACGATGATCCCCCTCGGCTTCCCGATCCATGCCTATCTCGAGGTACATATCGAGCAGGGTCCGTCACTTGAGGCGGATAATATCCCGATCGGCGTCGTCGGCGGCATCCAGGGGACGCGGTGGCTGGACGTTACCGTGACGGGGCAGACCGCACATGCCGGCACAACGGGCCTGGCATACCGGAGAGACCCGTTACGGGCGCTGACTGCAGCACTTTCCAGCCTCCATGAAACGATCATGCCGTCAGATCCTGACGCACGGTTCACCGTCGGGCGCATTTCGGTCGAGCCGGGCTCAGTGAACGCCATTCCCGACGTGGCACACTGCACGGTCGATATCCGCCATCCAAATCCGGGCCGGCTGGACGAACTCGAAGACCTGGTTGCTGCGACCATCACCAGTCAGTCCGAGCGGCAGCGCTGCTTGGTTGCAATTTCGCGATCCTTTGACATGCCGCCCTGTACATTTTCTACAGATCTGCAGGACGCGGTCGAACGGGCCGCAGCGGCGAAAGGCTTCAACAGCGTACGGATGCTGTCGGGAGCCTTCCACGATGCGCTGTTTGTCAATCGTGTCGCGCCCGCTGCCATGATCTTCGTTCCGTGCCGTGACGGATTGAGCCACAACGAGGAGGAATCCGTCGAACCACGACATGCCGTCGCTGGTTGCCAGGTGCTGGCGCAGGCCACCCTATTTCTCGTCAGATAAACTCACACCTGGCCGCTTCTGGCCAGTATCACCCGGTTACCTGATCATCCTGGTCAGTGTGACTGTCATCGATTTTCTGAGCGAGCGCCTGCGTCACCGTATCATCGGCATTTCGGAGCATGGGATATGAGCCACGCTGATTTTCAAACCGAAACGAATGCCGTTCATGATGCCAAGGTCCGTCTGCGCGGCGCATTCGAACGACCGCTTGTTGGCCGGCTGATGCCGTGGGCTATCGCTATCATTCTTTTGATCCCGCTTATCCTTGGTGCATTCGCTTTTGGTGCCACGCCAACAAGGTTTGCGGAAGGGTTATCGCGACTTGCTGGCATCATTGCCTTTATGTTCCCGCCGCACATTTGGACAACCTGGATGGAGTGGCAGGAGGTTCTGGAGGGACTTGGTCAGACGATCGTCATGGCCTTCCTTGGTACGTTGCTCGGTGCCGCCGCTTTACTTCCGCTCGCGCTGCTCGGCGCGAAAAACATCATCCCGTTCGGGTGACTCAGGCTTTTCTCGCGCCGAAGCTTCGACGCGCTGCGCGCGGTCGAACAGATATTCTTGCTTTGGTGTTCATTCGCGCTTTCGGGCTTGGTCCTTTGGCTGGTATCCTTGCCATCGCGGTTTCCGAGATAGGCACGTTTGCCAAGCTCTTTGCCGAGGCAATCGAAAATACGTCACGCAAGCCGGTCGATGGCGTGAAGGTCTCCGGCGGCAGCAACATGCAGGCGATCCGCTATGGGATCGTGCCGCAGGTTTTACCGGTGATCCTCTCGATCATTCTCTACAATTTCGAATCCAATGTTCGCTCCGGCACCATTATCGGGGTTGTCGGGGCCGGCGGCGTCGGGTTCCTTCTCGCCGACCGCATGCATGCCTTCCGATGGCCAGAAGCCTGGTCAATCATCTTTCTGATCGTTGCCATGGTCTATGTGATTGACTCCGCATCGGCTTCACTACGACGTCGGCTGATCCTGTAAACATTTCTAACGTGCGCGCTGAGCGAAAAATGGTTCCGAGGCGACGCGCTTGCCGCCGTGCTGGCTTTCATTCCTCTCACCCATTCGGTGTTCTGGGATCGATGGCCTACACGTTGATCGGCGGTACCGCAGTTGGAACGGTGATGATCTTGCTCTTCCTTCCTGCGCTCTATGCCGCATGGTTCCGCATCAAGCCGACCGAATACGAAAGCCAAGGGAAGCCGGCGGAGCAACTGGAGTTTCAAACTGTAATGGCTGCCGAATAGACGCTTGTAGCGTGGTGAGCGAAAAGGCGAACTCGTTAGTCGCCGAGGATTCTAATCGATTTTCGATATGATGGATATTTTATAAGCATTTTTCTATAAGAATAATTGATTTCCGATGTAATCAGTTTTCGATATGATAGGCCAAAAATAACTATCTTTCGATGATGTAACTTGTTTCTCGATGAGAAAGGAAGTCGGCATGCCAGCCAGCCTTGCAAATCCGGCGGTCTTCCAAGAGCGTATCGTGCCAACGGATACGGTTCCCGTCGGATTTGCCGCACTCGTCCAGAAATACGGGATCGCAGCCCCTGTTCGTCTCCCCTCGTGTGTCGCCAAAGGCTTCGTCTATGGCTCGAGGAGAGCACATGAGGATTGGACGATCTTTGACAAGCGCTTCACTCCAGAGGACAACCTACTCGGACATCTGTCTTTCGCGCTCAGGCACGAGACAATCGACCTGTTGATTTTGAAAAAGCTGTTTAACATCGTCCCGGCAAGTGAGATCGTTGCGCTGATCAAAGCCGAGCCGACAAGCAGTGCTACGCGCCGGATCTGGTTCTTCTATGAATGGCTGATCGGTACGCGCCTCGACATTCCAGATGCGGAACGGGGGAACTATGTTGAAGCGCTTGATACTGGGAGCTACTTTACATCCACCCCTGTGAACTCGCCCCGCCACCGCGTGCGGGACAATCTTCTCGGCACACCCAAATTTTGCCCCGTTTTAAGGCGCACCGAATACCTTGTCGAAACGGTCACCCGCCGCTGGGACGCTGAAGCCAAGGAACTCATCGGAAAAATCGGAAAAGGGCTCATCGCCCGTACGGCAAGTTTCCTCCTTCTGTCGGACAGCCAAGCATCCTATCAGATTGAAGGCGAACGCCCGCCGCGAAGCCGCCTCGAGCGGTGGATGCGGGCCGTCGCCCAAGCTGGAAAGCGGCCAATCACAGTGGATGAGCTCGTGCGCCTCCAGCACCTCGTCATCGAGGAGAACCGATTCATCAAGCACGGGCTGCGAGACGCCGGCGGCTTTATTGGTGATCGCAACTGGAACGGCGATCCTCTCCCAGAATTCGTTTCAGCCCGGCACGAAGACATTAACGGTCTTCTCGGAGGCATCATAGCCGGAGGAAACAGGATGGCGGAGAGTGGGGTTGACGCCGTGCTTCAAGCTTCCGTCATGGCCTTCGCCTTCCTGTTCGTCCATCCCTTCGAAGACGGAAACGGTCGCCTGCACAGATACCTCATACACCATGTCCTGTCCGAACGCGGATACACGCCTCCTGGCATGATCTTTCCTGTTTCTTCCGTACTTCTTGAACGTCAAGAGGAGTATAGCGCGCGTCTGCGCGGCTATACTGTACCGTTACTAACCTTTATCGAATGGGTGCCGACAGCGGAGAAAAACGTGCGTGTAGTCAACGAAACCGCCGATCTCTACAGGTTCGGAGACTACACGGAGTTGACGGAATTTCTTTATGCTTGCGTCGTACAGACGATCAGGCAGGACCTGCCAAACGAGATCGACCACCTCGCGCGCTTCGACGACGCGAAGGGACGCATTCAGAATTTTCTTGAGATGCCGGACGCGATGATCTCTAGCCTCGTTAACCTCATCCGTCAGAACGATGGTACGCTTTCCAAGAAGCGGCGAAGCCGCGAGTTCGAAAAGATGACCGACGAGGAGGTAAAGTCAGCGGAAGCGGTGGTTCGTGACGCTTTCGATATCGGTCGATCAGACGAGAACGGCGATCTTGAAATGGAGTGAGGTCGATGAGACTGGAAACGCAATCTATATTCTGTTCAACACAGGAGCTTCTGATGGCTGCGCAAACAAGGACTGCCGCAGAAAGCGAAGCAAAGGTTGCAGCGGCAACAAGCTCGTGCTTGAGCAAGCGAAAGCTGCCGGGCTCCTCGGTGCCGCAAAGAACACTCGTCTTTCAGGACGGGTGTCTTCGGAGTTGATCGAGGCGGCCAAGAAGCGCGCCCAAGTCACGTCGGACACGGAGTTGTTGGAACTGGCACTGTCGCGCTTGGCCATCGAAGATGACTTCGGCGCCCGCTTGGTCGGCCGGAAGGGCAGCATCCCAGCGGATATAGATCTTGGGATTTGATCTTTCCGGAACCCTCCGGTTGTTAAGCCCCAAAAGCACACGAGAACACTTAAGGGCCGCGCCGATAAGGATCTCCCTTGGGTTGCTGACGAACCCGCAATCGGGGGGCGCTGTTTCTGGATACCAGTGTCTACCTGGATGTGCTGCAGGGTAGATCGCCGGTTGAGGTCGATAGGCTGCTTACCTATCGTCTGTGCCACCATTCCTCTGTCTGTTTGTCCGAACTGACTCACGCCCTTGGCCGGCTCGGCCCAAAGAATGGATCGACGAAGGGAGTCCGCCAAACACTCGAGGCGACGGTAGAGGACATACCAGAGCACCGGCTTCATGCACCCGACGCTGCGACCTGGGGCAGGCCGGTGTGTTGGCGGGCCTCCTGTTTCGACTGAGCAATCTACCCAGGGGGACGGGCACGAGCGTCGATTCGTCAATGACGCCCTCGTGTTCCTGCAGGCACGTCAGTTGGGTGCGATTGTACTGACCGGCGACGTTCGCGATTTCGATTTCCTTACTCAGCTTCTGCCAACCAGGCGGATCATCCTCTTTCGAACTCCACCAGCGCGACCGCGATCACCATGAGCGTCACGGCTGACCCTGCTGACCAGGACGCGTTCGCCTATCGCTCTCAGACAAAAGCAGCCGCCGCCCGGACGTCATAGCGGATTAGGCGATGAACTCGCAGCCCCCGTCCCGCAGCGCTTTGTCCACCCATTCGCGATTGACCGTACCTGCCTCGGTCTCCGCCATCTGACGGGTTTCGGATTCGTGCTTCTTGATCGCAGCCTTCAGGATCTCCGCGGTATTCGCCTTGGGTACGGAAACGACGCCGTCGAGATCACCAAGGATCAGGTCGCCCGGCTCTATGACCGTGCCATTGATTGCGATCGGGAAACCGATTTCGCCCGGTCCCGTGCGGTACGGACCGCGATGTGTTGCGCCGCAGGCGAAGACCGGCAGGTTGCGCTCCAGGAATGCCTCGGCGTCGCGGATCGCCCCGTTTATCACGAAGCCGGCAACGCCACGGCGGATCGCATGGGCTAGCATCAGCTCGCCCATCAGCGAATTCGCCGTTTCGCCCGCAGCATCCACGACGATCACGTCGCCGGGTTTTGCCATGTCGATCGCCTTGTGTAACATCAGATTGTCGCCGGGGCGTGTTCTGACAGTCAGCGCCGGACCGGCGAGATTGCCGGATCGATGCATCGGCCTCAGATCGGCGCCGAGCGCGCAGATGCGCGACATGGAATCGCTGACATTGGCGACCGGAAGATTGCGGAACGATTCCACCAGTTCCGGCGCGGTACGATCCCAGCTCAGTTTGACTCTAAATCCGTATGTCATGGAAAACCTCAGGCAGACAGTTCGATAGGGCGGGCGAGCGAGCGTTCGTCGGGAGCATTTCCGTCGAGCACGCTGATGATGTGACGGGCAGCGATTTCGGCCATGCTGTCGGCCGAACCATGGGTAACTCCACCGATATGCGGCGTTGCGATCAGCGTGTTCAGCGCCCAGAGCGGACTGTCGGCCGGGGGAGGCTCTATGGAAAAACTGTCGAGCGCGGCGCCAGCGATTGTCCCTGCCGAGAGAGCTTCGGCTAAGGCCTGCTCGTTGATGATGCCGCCGCGTGCCGTGTTCACGATGACGGCTGATGGCTTCATCAAGGCAAGACGGCGCGCGTCGATCAGGTCGCGACTTACAGCCGTCAGCGGGCAGTGAATGCTGAGAATGTCGAGCGCCGGCAACATGGCGTCGATGTCGTCCGCCGATGCGAAGCCATCGGCTTCGGCGGCGCCGGGAGCGAACGGATCATGGACGACAACTTCCATGCCGAGCGCTTCGGCCATGCGGGCCGTCTCCCGGCCAATCCCGCCATAGCCGATGAGACCTATGGTGGCCCCGAGGATGTCTTTGCCCACGAAGGTCGGCTTTGGCCAGCCGCCATTCTTCACCGCTCTGTCGAGCGGCAGGATTTCCTTCACCAGCGCGAGAGCGAGCGCAATCGTATGTTCGGCGACGGCGCGGGAATTCGACCCCATCGCCCTGAGCACGGGTATCCCGCGTTTGGCCGCAGCAGCGATATCGACATTGTCGACGCCGACGCCATGCTTGGCGATGACCTTGAGATTGGGGGATGCGGCAATCACCTCCTGGGTAATGCGCCCCTGGCGCACCATCAGCCCATCGATCATAAGTTCGGCGGCGCGTTTCGCCACCACGTCGGACGGATCGTAGGGTGGCGAGAAGAACACGTCGACATCATGCTCGTTCAAGAGCCGGATCGCCTTTTCGGCGATCTTGTTATGGGTCACTAGAATGCGCCGTCGGCGTTCGCCGTGTTGCTTGTTTTGAATCATCAGGTGGCCCGTCCTTTCTCAAATCGCGCAAGAAGATTCCGGGCGCGCGTCACGATCGGCGCATCGATGAACTTTCCTTCCAGCATGAAGGCGCCGCGGCCTGCAGCGGCGTTCTCGCCATTGGCTGCGAGGACCTTACGTGCCCATTCGACCTCTTCCGGATTTGGCGCGAAGCATTCGTTGAGGATCGGCACGACAGAGGGATGAATGCAGCTCGCGCCGTCGAAACCGAAATCGCGCGCCTCCAGCGCGGCGGCCCGCAGCGCATCCTTGTCGGCGAAATCGACCGTGGTCCTAAGCATGCCGAAGGAGAGAACGCCAGCTTCCTTGGCGGCATAGTGGATCATCAGTTTGGGATAGCGCAGCACTTCAGGTGTCGGTTTGGCACCCATGGCGGTCGCCAGATCCTCGCCGCCGGCAGTCAAAGCGATGACACGCGGCCCCTGCGCGATGGCGCGGACCTCGAACAGGCCCTTCATGTCCTCGATCAGCGGCACGAAGGAGATCGGTGTGCGGTCGCCTTCATGCGCCGTCAGGGTTTTGTCCAAGCCCGCAAGAATATCCGGGCTGTCGACTTTCGGGATATAGACCGCGTCGGCGCCTGCAAGGGTCGCAGCGATAGCATCCTCTATGAGGCGATCCGACTGGTTGACGCGCACGAAGACCTGGCAACCGCCCCGTTTGATTTCCTGCACCCACTTCGCCAGACCATCGCGGGCCTCGGTTTTCGCCGCTTCCGGCACGGCATCCTCAAGGTCGACAATGACGACATCGGCGCCGCGCTGCCCCGCCTTTTCCAGGAAGCGGGGCGCATTGCCAGGTACATAGAGAAGCGAAGAGATCATTCCTCACCCCCCAGATCGCCCAAGGTCATGCCGATTTCCGCAAGGATCGCCTCGGTCTGCTCGCCGACTGCCGGCGCCGGGTGGCGGAAGACGCCGGGTGTCGCGGAAAAGCGCGGGAAGATATTGTGTTGCGGGATACTGCCGAGATCGGCATCCTCGACCTCCACCACGATCTCGCGCTCGGCGAAATGCCGGTCGTTGCTGATGTCGGCAATGTCATAGACTGGCCCGACCGTGGCGCCCGCCGCACGCATTCCGGCCAGAGCCTCGTCGCGTGTGCGGGTCGCGAACCATTCGCCGAGCGCGGCATCCACGAGTTCGCGATGCCTGACGCGCTCAATATTGGTGGAGAAGCGCGGGTCGTCCTTCATGTCGGGACGGCCGATGATGTCGAAGATCCGCATCGCGATCACTTGGGTGGATCCGGAAAGCGCGACATATTTGCCGTCGCTGCAGAGATAGACGTTGCGCGGCGAGACCGTGTTGGACCCGGAGCCCGACCTTTGCTTGACCTTGCCGGTCACGCGGTAGATCGAAGCTTCCGGCCCGAGCGAGGCGAAGATCGGCTCCAAAAGCGAAAGGTCGATAATCTGGCCGGCCGCATCTCCGCGCTCTCGGGCGAAGAGCGCCATCATCACCGCGTTCGCCCCGGTCAGCCCCGAGATCATGTCGGCCAAGGCCAAAGGGGGAAGGACCGGCTCGCGATCCGGAAAACCGGTGCGTGAGGCAAAGCCGCTCATCGCCTCGACCAGCGTGCCGAAGCCCGGAAGCTTGGCATAGGGACCGGTCTGGCCGAAGCCGGATATCCGCACGATGATGAGCTGCGGATTGAGCTCGAGCAGGCCTTCGGGTGAAAGGCCCATTTCCTCCAGCGTTCCGGGTCGGAAGTTCTCGATGAAGACGTCGGCCTTTTCGATGAGTTTCTTCAAGGCCTCCAGCGCTTTCGGCTGGCGCAGGTTGAGCGCGACCGAGCGCTTGTTGCGGCCATAGGTCTTCCAGTGCAGCGAATGGCCATTGTCGCGCCACTCCCGCAATGCATCTCCTTGCGGAGGCTCGACCTTGATGACGTCGGCGCCGAAATCGCCAAGCTGCAGGGAGAGCATGTTGCCGGCGACCACACGGCTCAGATCGACGACGCGGATGCCGTGCAGCGGGCCCTTCTGTTCCGGCTGGAAACGGATGGTTTTCTTAGTCTCTGCCATGTAAACCTCAATTCGCGCCGGGTTTTTCGGGGAAAACGGCGCAGTGTTCCTGAGGAATGCGCACGAGGATAGAATTCTCCTTCAGCTCCGAAGGCGTCTGGATGCGGAAATCCACTGCACCCGAACGCACCGCGTATTGCCAGACGGAGCCGAGATAGGTTCGCTGTTCGATCGAAACCCGCATCGTGTTGGGGCCGGTCTCGCCGGTGAGCTCGATCTTTTCCGGACGGATGGCGACGACGACGCTGCCATCCTTGCCGGCCGGGCCGGGCGGAGTGACGATCTCGCTGCCGTCCGCCAGCCGGATACGGGCCTTTTCCGTGCCGCTCTCGATCATCGTGCCGTCGAAGAAGTTGGACGAGCCGATGAAATCGGCGACGAAGCTGTCGGCCGGCCGCTCGTAGATATCGCGCGGCGTTCCGAGTTGCCGCATCCGGCCCATGCTCATCACCGCGATCCGATCGGAAACGGCGAGTGCTTCGGCCTGGTCGTGGGTGACGTAGATAGTGGTGACGTTCAGCCTTTCCTGCAGTTCGCGCAGCCAGACGCGAGCGCGTTCGCGCAGTTTCGCATCAAGGTTCGAAAGCGGTTCGTCGAGGAGCAGGAGCGGCGGGCGATAGACGAGCGCGCGGGCGAGCGCCACGCGCTGCTGCTGGCCACCGGAAAGCTCGAACGGATAGCGATCGGCATAGGGCAGCATCTCGACGAGACCGAGGGCTTCCTTGATGCGCTCGTCGCGCTCCGCCCTGCCGATCTTCCTGAGGATCAGCGGGAAAGCCAGATTCTCCGCCACCGTCTTGTGCGGCCAGAGCGCGTATGACTGGAAGACGAGACCGATATTGCGTTTTTCCGGCGGCACCGTGTTGTTCGGATTGCCGTCGAACAGCACCCGGTCGCCGATGCGGATCGTGCCCGAAGTCGCATGGTTGAGGCCGGCGACCGCAAACAGCGAGGTTGACTTGCCGCAGCCGGACGGTCCGAGCAGCGTCAGGAACTCACCCGATGCGACATGGATATTGAGGTTGTCGACGGCCGTGACGGAGCCGTATTTGATCGTGAGATTCTGGAGGACGAGATCAGCCATAGATTTTGGCTCCCATGACGCGGCGTGCGAGAATGACGAACGCGGCGGTTATGACGACTTGGATGGTTGCGAGGGCGGAGACCGGGCCATTGTCACCCTGGGCGACGAGCTGCAGCATGGTGGTGCCGATGATTTCGGAGCCGGGCTGGTAGAGGAAGGCCGCCGTCACGTACTCCTTGAAAAAGTGGATGAACAGCAGCGCGTAGCAGCTGAACAGCGCGGGTTTCAGGATCGGCACGATGATGCGGGTCACCGTCGTCCACCAGTCGGCGCCGGAGATGCGCGCACCGCGGTCGAGCTCTTCTCCGACCTGGGCAAGCGCCGGCGCAATGGCGCCGAAACCGACCGGGATATAGCGGATCATGAAGGCGAGGATCAGCACGGCAACGGTGCCGCGGATGATATCTGCCCCGGGAAGCCAGATCACCGCGTAGAAGAAGCCAAGGCCAGCGATGATACCCGGCAGCGAACGCGGGAAGAGCGCAATGTATTCCAGCGCCCGGCTGTGGCGGAAATCCGAACGCCGAGAGACGAGCGCGATCACCAGAATGAAGAACGTACCGATGGCAGCCCCGATCGTCGCGACGACGACGGAATTGACGATCGACCGCACATAGGTCGCCGATCCGAGCACATTCTCGAAATTCGCTGTCGTCATCACCTTCCAGAAGGGAATGAGCGGCGTCAGGAAGCTCACCGCCGAGCGCATGAAGATGCCGCCGAAGATCGAGATGATCGTCAGGAAGGCGAAGGCGAAGACGAAGAAAAAGGCCGGCCAGCGCCAGGCTCCGAGATCGAGCGTCGAAGGACGGCTTGCCTTGCCACGCACGGTGACGAAGCGGCCGGAGGATTTCATCAGGAAACCCTGCAGCCAGACGAGCAGCGCAACCACGATCAGCAGAATGACGGCCGCCGCGCCAACGATGCCGTATTCCGGCCGAACGGCGGCGTTGATGCCGGCATTATAGAGGAAGGTCGTGACCGTCTGAATGCCGGAGGGGCCGCCGAAGAGCAGCGGGATCGCCAGCATCTCGATGCCGACGACGAAGTTCAGCACCGCCGAATAGATGATCGCTGGGCGGATCATCGGAATGGTGACCGAGAACAGCGCCCGGAACGGCCCGGCACCGGTCGAGCGCGCCGCGTCTTCCAGCAGCGGGTCGGCCTTGGTGACGGCTGCAAGGCACATCAGATAAGTCAGCGGCGCCTGGCTGAGGCCCGCGACCACGCCCATGCCGGTGACGCTGTAGAGGTTCCATGGCGCGCCGCCGAGATAGGTCTTAGCGGCCAACGTCATGAAGCCGGAAGGGCCGTACATGGTGAACCAGCCAAATGCGATCACGAGGTTCGAGACGAAGAGCGGCCAAATGAAGATCTCGCCCAGCCACTTGCGGCCGGGAAGATTGGTGCGCCCGACAAGAACCGCCATGATCGTGCCGAACACCTGGGCGACGAGCATCGTCAAAGCGCCGAAGTAGAGCGTGTTGAAGAAGACGCCGGCCATGCCCGGTTCGCTGATGAGGCGGCTGAAATTGCCAAGCGTCAGGACCGCTGTATCGTCATAGAGGGGCTTGTCGAGAAAGGCCTGAAAGATGATCGGGGTGATCGGGCCGAACACGAGGATCGTCGTCAGCGCCGCAACGCCCCAGTAGATCGCACGCGATCGGTCTATTCCCCGTCCGGCCGTGCCGGCGTGGCTGATATCCGTCATCGAATTTTCCTGTCAGGGTTAGTGGGAGGGCTGCGTTGGCAGCCCTCCGTCACGGCTCAACGGCCGGCAATTGCAGCGTTCCACTTCTCCACGAAGGGACCCGCTTCGGTGATCAGGCGCTGGTCGAAACCGGCGATGATCATGTTTTCGTTTCCGATCTGACTGCCGATCTCCTGGAATGTGTAGCGGGCCTGATCTTCGGCAACGTCCTCGCGATAGGGAACGAGCCCGCCTTTGCCGACCTGCGTCTGGCCATCCTGGCTCAGCGCGTAGTCGACGAACAGCTTGGCCGAATTCGGGTTGGCTGCACCCTTGGGAATGCCCATGCCGCGCAGCATCATGATGGTGCCGTCGTCGGGGAAGGCAAAGCCGAGGATCTCGCCGCCCGGCTGTTCCAGGCGCGGGAAGATGGTGATGCCGGAAACGGCGATCCCCATCAGATATTCGCCGGTCGCGATCTTCTCGTTCATCGGGCCGCCGGAAGTCTCGCCGCGGATCATCGGGCCGATCTTGCGAAGCCCTTCCCAGGCCGTATCACCTTCCTTGTCCATATAGCTCCACCACGCGGCAAGGCCGAAGCTGTTGCGGGCCGCATCATAGGTCGTGATCTTGCCCTGGAAAGTGTCGGGGTCGGCGCTCGCAGCCTCCACCAGAGAGGCGAAACCCTTCGGACGCTGGTCTTCCGGCAGCAGCGCTGCGTTATAGGTGATGACCAGTGGATCGGTCGAAAGCACGTTCACGCCGGGGTAGGGATGGGCGAAATCCGGCAGATGGGCGACCTCGGGGCTCTTGTAATCCTCCATCGCGCCGTCCTTGCCGTAGGCGGCCCAGCGGTCGTTTGCGCCGGAAACCAGCACGTCGGCGGTGCGCGCGCTCGATCCTTTTTCGGCCTCCCAGCGCGAATGGACGGTGCCCGATCCGAGATCGACGGTCTCGACCTTTATCCACGGATATTTGGCATTGAACCCCTTGAGGATAGGCTGCCAATTGTTGTCGGCCATGTTGGAATAGATCATCAGGCCAGCTTCCGAGCGCGACCCTTCGATGATCTTGGAATAATCGGCCGGATAGTAGGACGGCACCTCCTGTGCCTGGGCGAAACCGGCAATGCCGGCAAACAATCCGGCCATGGCCGAAAGCGTGAAGAGTTTCATCAATTACCTCCCTTTCGATAGACGACGACTGCGCCGCGCCAGCTCCTCGCTGATTGCGACCGCAGTTTCCCGGACCACTTCGCATATGCGGTCGGAATGGGTGACGAACCGGACCTGGGGCCCGGAGATGTTAAGTGCGGCGATTGCCTTGCCGCCGACTCCGACGATGGGAGCAGCGGCGCCGGCCGCACCTTCGACGACGCCCATGGCGTTCAGGTAGAAGCCCGCTGTCCTGGCACTTTCGACGGCCTTGCGAAGGGTCGAATGTTCGGCGTCGGAAAGAGAAGCCGATGCGGCATAGGCATCGACTTCGGCATCGCTGCCGGCGGCCAGAAGAACGATCCCGCTTGCGACCTTGTGTGCCGGACGCGTCGGCCCGATGTCGCGGTCGTAGAGAATCTCCCGCTTCGGCAATACCTTGTTGAGATAGCGGATCGACTGGCTTTCCAGCACGGCGATGAAGCCGCTCTCTCCCGTCTCCTCAACGGCATTGGAGAGATAAGGGGACACCAGCGCGATCAGGGCGCCGTAGTTGCGCCCGTCTGCGGAGATTTCGCCGGGAAGTCTCAGAAGCTGGTACGTCCCGGTCGGCGTTCGATGGATATAACCGCGCTCGGTCAGCGATTGCAGCATGAGAAGCGCGCTCGACTTCGGCATCGCAAGTGCTGCAGCGATCTCCGAAAGGCTTGCACCCTCCGGTGAAGCCCCAAACCACTCGATCATATCCAAAACACGCTCGACGCCGCGTCCGCTCATCATGTATCCTTTGTTCAGTATATTGAACTAGTATAAGATACTGAAAATGGAAGGAGGGGTCAAGAGAAGTCGCAAATCTCAATCCCAGGAGAATGGAGCTCCCGTGCAAGCCTTGCCTTGCCAAGGACGGAACGATCGTGAAGGTAGCTGACACCGATCCGAGGCGAGATGGGGATGAATAGGGGCGGTCCGGGCTTGGGTCGCACGGTCAAATTCGCCAAGGACAACCTTCGCTCTGCGGCGAGGCATCATCAAACCTACGCTTGAGAATGTTGGCCATAGCCATGTAGCTGCTGGCATTACCGGATTACCGACGAGGTGGCAGATCGGTGCTTTCGCTACATGGCTTCACATTCGGTGGGAGGAAACTCCCGAGGTTATTTCAACATGATCGATAGCTTGCGTGGCAGCCCAGCGAAGGCCATCGAAAATACTGGCACGTCGCGAAGAGGCCAAACAGGGCACGATCCGTTATTGTATGATCGGCAGTTGTTTCAGGGGATTGGCGAGCGGCACACCGAGCGGCTCGAAATGACGCTCATTGGCCGTCAGAACAGTGAGGCGGTGCGCCGCGGCGGTGGCGGCAATGGCAATGTCCTCAAAGCCGGGGTTGTGAGCTCGCGCCTGGTCGAGGATCAGACCAGCGTGCCTCGCCTCCTCGATGCCGAACGACAGGATCCGCCCCTCATAGAAGTGTTCGACCGTGGCGAGCCAGCGGCGCAAGTTCTGCGCCTTCGTCGTCGCCCCGGTCCTTTCCGCGCGGGCAATGCCGGCCTCAATCTCGGCTATGGTAACGGCCGAAAGGTGGAGGCGGTCGCTATGCGCCCGTATCCACGCCGCGAAGGCCTCGATGCCAACCTGGCGCTTGGTCGGCGCGTCGGCCGACACGATATTTGTGTCCAGAAGATACAAGATCAGAAACCATTTTCGCGCAACGCACGGGCAGGCTTGCGCGACCGTTCGGGAATGTCTGCCGGCTCACCGGGAAAGGCCAGAAGCAGGTCGGCGAAATCCGGCACCCTGGAGACCCGTTGCCATTCGTCGAAGGAAACCAGCACAGCTTCCTTGCGGCCATGACGAGTGATAACGGTGGGCTCTCCGGCCACGGCCTGATCAACCACTGCAGAAAGCTTCGCCTTGGCGTCCTTGAGCTGGATTTCCTTCATGTCGCCTCTCCATATGACTATCAGTAGTCATATATGAGCCCGCTGGCCTGAATCAAGCGACGACCATAATCTCAAAGGGTTCCTTCCGATCGACGGGGGATATCTCATCGCCTGAGGCAGAACCTTGCTTCGGGTGCGGTAGGGCATCGCAGGAACCATCACCGGCCTCAATACAATCGATATCGTAAGCGCGGCAGTCCGTGGCGCGCGGCGCTTGCAACTGAGCCGGGACTGGGCAGGCGCACCGAAGGCATGCGGAGATTTCTACGGTTCAGTCTCGTTAAGCTGCGGTGGAGGCCAGCTGTCCACCACCGTAAGAGGCTACGCCAGTCGGTGCATCGTTACGGCCTATCTGACAAGGAGAGCGGCACGCTGATTGGCCGGCCAAAAATGATCCTCAAAACCATCGAACCAGCGCCGGACTCCTCAAAAGCTCAAGTAGGTTCCGTCGAGCACGGAAGGGCGTAAAGTTTCGAGTTGTCCGAGATATTCACAAGATCGGACCTCGAAAATCGCGGGCTCTCGATGTCAATATGGTTGACCTGCTTGTGTCATTGGAACGCGACAGATATCGAAACAGGAAAATTTCCACTGATCCAAAGCTGGTCGGATGCGTGCTCCATCAAATCCCCTCGTCCTGATCGGGCCTGTCATCCTCCTTCTTTTCGCGGCTACATTCCTCTGGGTCTGGGCCGGGGATCGCCGGCGCCGCCACCTTCTGTTTTTTGCCTTAGCCGCCGTTCTGTTTTGTTTCGGAAGTCTATCGCAGATGCTGGCGATTCCCGAGGGAGCAGGCCCAAACGCCATAGTGTCAGCATTGCTTTACACATCAAGCGTGTTGGTCCTGTGCGACGGTTTGCTAAGACGATCCGGGAAGCAGTTGCGCTGGTCAGAGTATGCCGCCAGCATCCTCCTCATCGTGGGCGGAATCGCCTACTTCTTCTATGTCGATCGCCAGCTCATTACCCGCATCTACCTGCTGAACTTCGGTTTTGGGCTGATTTGCCTCGCAACTTCCTGGCGTTTGCGCAGCCTTCGCCTTGGTCAAACGGCTGAACGTATCCTGTTCTGGATCTTACTATCCTTCTCGCTTCATTTCTTCCCAAGGACCATTTTGACAGTTGGTGTGGCTGCACCGGCCGCGAATGAGTTTGCGTCCTCGTCCTTTTGGCTGGCGCTGCAATTCTCGCTCGCGGTTTTGGGGGCGGCTCTCGCCCTGGCTCTTCTCCTGGTGGCTGCAAGCGATACGATCGAGGATCTGCGCCGCGAGCGGTCCCTGGATCCACTCACCGGTTTGCTGAACCGGCGGGGCTTCGACGAGATCGCAATAGAGCACTTGCATGTTTCGCGAACATGGCCAGTTAGCCTGATCGTGATCGACATTGATCATTTCAAGAAGGTCAACGATTCATTCGGACATCCTGTCGGCGACACTGTTCTCACGACCTTCAGCAGATTGTTGCTTGCGGCAGCAAGGCACGCTGACGTCTGTGGCCGACTGGGAGGCGAAGAATTCCTGCTACTTCTTCCAGATTGCGATGCCATGGGTGCGCGAACCATTGCTGAACGCCTGCGCACCAAAGTTAGGCTGACCTCGTTCAACGATTTGCCGAGGGATTGGCGGGTGACGGTGAGTATAGGAATAGCGGAGGCTCGTCGGGGAGAAGCTCTGTCGGATCTGATCGCTCGAGCAGACGAAGCCTTGTATGAAGCAAAGCGAGCCGGACGAGATCGCGTTCGCCTGTACAGAAAGATGGCCACCAGCGTCTAGGACGCTACCCGGGGAAACTCTCCAACCACAGTACGGACGGTTCGCTTCCCATTCTGGCTAATGTCAACGACTGGCGCACACTCAAGCGGAGCCACATCGCGACCTGACCTTGGATTCTGCCGCTTTGCGGTTCGCTAAAAATGATCAAGGCGGAACTGAACCAGCGGAAACGGCGGTCCTTAAAATTCAGCACCTCTTCCCCCAAACGCGCTGAAAAGGTCGCCTCGCGGTGAATGTTGGTGACTTATCCTCGGCGCCGCCCGAACCCAAACGATGCAGGAGAAAGCAGGAGTTGACCGCACCCATAGATACGAAACATACCTAAAAGGCAGGTCAGAACTTGAAGGAAACTCCAGGTCAGTTCCTCGCGAAAAATCAGCCTGAGCGCTGTTTGGCGCCTGACGGGCGAATAGGGGCCGCGCTCGGGCAGTCAGGATGTGGAAGACAGAGTTTGCCAACAGCAACGCCGATGGTGGAGGAGAATTTGCATGACGGTGGATGGAGAGAAGGCTGCTCGTGAAGTCCTGCTGGTCACAGGAGGGTCGCGCGGGATCGGCGCAGCGATCGTACGCGAAGCGGTGTCATTGGGTTATGACGTATGCTTCAGTTTCCTGCATGATCGAAAGGCAGCGGAAGAGCTCGTCTCATCGCTCTTGGTCAAAGACAATCGGGTACTTGCGTTCCAAGGCGATGTCGCGAATCCAGATTTCGGGGAAGCCTTTTTTCGCGAGGCGGAAATACAGCTTGGCCGACCGACTGCTGTCGTGAACAATGCCGGCATCACGGGAAAAATCGGCCACTTTGTAGACCTACCCTTCGAGATACTTCGGCAGACACTGGATGTGAATGTCGTCGGGACAATGCTTCTGTCTCAGGTGGCAGTCAGGCGTTGGCAAGCAGCAGGCTCCAAAGGCAGAATCGTTAATATCTCGTCGGTCGCCAGTACTATTGGGGCTCCTTCGGAATACGTCCATTATGCGGCCAGCAAAGCTGCCGTCGAAGCGTTCACCGTTGGCCTAGCGAAGGAGATCGCCGCAACTGGCATAAGGATCAATGCAGTGGCTCCCGGAACGACATTCACCGATATTCACGCCACCGGCGGAGACCCCGATCGTCCCCACCGTGTTGCTTCAAAGATACCGCTTGGTCGCTCTGCTGAGCCAGAGGAGATAGCGCGATGCGTTCTGTGGCTCCTGTCCCCGCACGCCTCCTACGTGACCGCAGCGGTGTTGCGAGCTGGCGGTGGACTTTGAAGGGCCATGGATCGGGAGCGAGCGGACAGCGGACCGTTCACGAGCTCGCGAGTATCGATAGCAATACTGGAGAAGCAATCGGTATCAGTCTGAGCATCGGCTCACCCCTCGGATCACTCGCGATCGCAGGAGCCGAAGGTAGAACGCCATAGTCACTGGAACGATTGATGCTAGAACAGCAACGCTTAGCGCGAATGCGCGCGCGAGCCGATCGCGAAGGACCGGGTACGAAGCAATCCGTCCTGTTAGACAAGGTTGAGTTCGTGGATCAGCGTTCAGCCTATAACCATATCAGCGAAGCACGAGGCGATCATCTTGTTTGCGCCTAGGGCTGTTGCCCACTTCGTAATCTCTGGTTCTTCACTCTTGTCAGCAACGCCACCCCAGACGTCCTTAAAGACGGGGAGACCCGACGAAGAGTCAAAGAAAAAGTAGCCTGGGTCTGCCACCGGGACATCGGCGTACACAACCGTCCAGGTTCCGGCCTGCATAAATTTCATGACGCTGATCTTCGATGGCTTAACGTTCTGTCTGAGGCTCTTGGCAACAAGCTTGGAGTAGTCTGCTTTGCGCTGCGCACTGAGGTTGGTGTCGACGCCTTTGCAGGGGTCAGCCGCCAATGCGGCATGGTGCGGGAGTAGGAGGACAGCAGTTAGACCGAATACGAGAAGCTGCCTTAAAAAGATGGCCATCTTGTTTTCCTCGCTCCATAACCTCTCGCAGGTAACCACAGAGGGCGTTCACCTGCAAGCTGCGCGGGAAGCCATCGCCGTTCTATATCGGAAGATGCTGTTGGATATAGGCGATATCCTCGCGGATGAGGATGTTGCCAGCCGCGGTGATCAATGTGGTAAATGGGCCGTCGTCCTGCCGAAAGATGGCGATGACTTGCTCGAAATTGACCACGATATTTACACCGTCCGATCGTGTGACTTTGAGCCATAAAGCCTGATTGTTCATCGGCACCTTCCACACAACTGCGCGGCACGCGCGAACCTTAAGGAACTGCGCGCTCAACGTCGCGCTGTTGGACGTAAACGCTCGCCATCTTCTGGCTGTCGGATTCGTACATGATCAGTGCCAGGCCTCCACATATGAAGACGATCATCAAGCCGACAATCGGCAGGAACGATTCATTGCTCTCGTGGTGGTGGTGTCGTGCTCTCGTTCGCATCAGAGTCCTCCCAGTTCTCGACTTGGGAAAACATGGATTGGTGGTAGTGGTTCCATTTTGGCTGTAGAAGCCGGACCGCCGCTACGGGTTAAACACTCCCTATATGGCGCAAGCCGGTAGAACATTCACATCGCAAAATGCGAATACCTCACAGGTCGGTAGAATGATTTTGCGTAAATTTCGGCTTTCGGCGCGGACCAGCGCATACTGCGATAAGAAATAAGCGTACGTCTCCGCCTGATGAAGGCCGCTCTCGAGGTTTTGTTGGCGTCGTCCGTCCCTATGGTGCAGACGCAGCCAATGTTCGATCTCTGGTAGATGCCGCGAGCCAGCCGCGGACATATCCCGGGCCAGTATCGGTCATGCATGCGGGACGTTGCATGTCGCCTGAAACCTCACGGCTCCTCGGTGGCAACTGGAAGATCCGGGAAGCAGGAACAGCTCATCCAGGAGAACGCAGAAGGCCCGCCAGATGACGCAAGGGCGAAAGGGACAAACGCGGGCTGGTTGACTTCACACGATCAGCCACGCCGCTTTGCCTCGCTTTCGGTCTTCCTCGTTGTAATATGACGCAGCCTGGGTGACCGATTTGTGCTGCGACTGCTGCATAGCTTCCTGCAGCGGGATGCCGCGATTGGCGGCTTCGGTTAGATAGCCGGAGCGCAGACCATGCGCGGAAAACTTCGCCGGATCGAGCCCGGCTTTCGCGCAACGGGATTTCAGGATCAGGTTGATCGATTGCGGGGTGAGGGGGCGGTGATCGACATTGCCCCATTGGTCGATCGGCCGGAACACGGGCCCGCTGGTGATCTTCGCCGCCGCCAGCCATTGTTTCAGCGCCGTGACCGGGCGGCCGATGATCAGCGACTGCGCGTCGTCGTCGGCCACGGTCGTCTTGGTACGGCCGAGCCGGATCACAAGGCAGGGCAGGGCAGAGGAAGCCGCGTCCTGCGGATCGGCTCGCACCGGTTCCTCGTCGACGAGATCCTCGACCCGCAGATTGGCGAGTTCCGAGCGGCGGCGGCCGCCGGAGGCGAAGGCGGTCAGCAGGATGGCGCGATCGCGGACCTCGGCCAGACCGGAACCAGCGCAGCTGGCCAGCAGCCTCGCCAGCACATCGCCGGTGACCGCCGCCTTGCTCTTGCGCTGCCGCGGCCGGCCGGTGGCCCGCACCGCCAGCCGAAGCGCGCTTTTCAGGGACGGCTCGGAAAAGAATCCGCCCAAGCCGCGCCAGCGGGTGAGGATCGACCAGGAGGTGAGGCGGCGCCGCACTGTGGAGGGCGCATGCGGCCCGGCGGCCTTCAACAGGCCTTGCGATCGCAGGCTGCTCTCGACCTCGGGCGGCATGCCATGCGTCGGGTCGTCTTGCCGCTTGACCGGATCCCACAGATGATGAGCCACGAACTTTAGGAGCAGCGATACCGGCGCCGGCCAGGGGAGGGGGCTGCCGGTCGCCAACCGGCACCAGGCCTGCAGATAGGCGAGGTCGGAGGTCAGCGCCCGCAGTGTATTGGCGCCCATGCCCTCATTGACAAGATGGCGCAGCGTCTCGATGTCCTGGTCGGTGAGGAGCTCGGCTAGTTCGTCCCGCCGCTCGATCGGCAGGACCGCGGCGAAGGTGTCGAGTTCCTGGGCGCGGCGATCGACGACACTCATTTCGGCGGGCCGTGCTCGTCGTAAAGATCGTCGTGTGCGGAGGTGGTGCCGGCCGGTACGCTGACCCGGCCCTCGGCCGCGAGTTTCAGGAACTCCTCCATCGTTCCTGCTTTTTTTGCGATAAAGGTCAAGGTTGCTATCGGCCTCTCATCGCCACAGATGATGATTTGGTCGCCGCGAGCTGCGAACTCGATCAACTCCTCAAGCCGCTCCGCCGCCTCGGCTATCTCTACTAAAATCCTCATTTGCAGCGCCCTTCACCAGACACGCTCATGGAGGACCGCATCGAACACCACATCCGTCGAGATGAAGGTGCAATGCTCGAGCCGCGCTTGGGCTGCCAGAATCCGATCCCACGGATCCCGGTGCTCCCAATCAAACGCGGCGGCCAGTTCGGCATGCAGATCGCTGATGGCGAGTGTCTGCAGCCCGCTGGCCGTCACAGCGGCCCGCAATTCCTGCGGCTTCAGGTCGAGCTTCTTCAGCCGCATCTTGTTATCCAGCTCGTAGAAGGACACGGCGCTGACCAGAATGGTGTTCGCCTTATCCTCGATCAGTGATCGGGCGGTCGCCGAAAGCCGATCGCTGCCGATCGTCCACCAGTAAACGGCGTGGCTGTCGAGCAGCAGCTTCATGCCTGGGGCTCGCGGCCTGCCGGCGCGCCCCGCCAGACGCCGGCATCGTCGTTCCAGTCGCCGGCGTCAATGGCGGCCTGCTCGGCGTCGACCGCATCGAACAGGTCGTCGGGTAGGCCGCGCTGCCGCAGCAGGCCGAAAGGACGTTTGCCGCCGGGGTCGGCCGGGCCGATGCGGGCATAGACCTCGTTGCCGCGCATGATGACAATTTCTTCGCCCTGGTGAGCCCGTTCGAGCACCTGCGCGAAATTCCTGCGCGCCTCGCTGATCTTGTAGCTAGTCTGCGGCATGATCGCCTCCGCTGTTGCCGTTGCGGCGAGAGTATCAGGCGGTTAGCTCTGGTACAACACATATGTACGCATCACTATCGATACATGGTTCCTATCGGTAGTGATGCGTGACGCAACCAGTCTGCGTAGTGAAGCCGAGAGGCCCAGAAGAGCGGTTGCCCTGAGGCATGTGCCGGACGAGATAATCGAGATTGCATGCACGCAATGCGAATTTCGGCAGGATCTGTCGAAAGCGGAGGTTCTCAAGACGTCCTCACCCGACGTGCTGCTCGAAATCCTTGTCAGGAACGCAACAAAGGACTGCGAGCATCGACGCGTTCAGTCACCATAAAATGCGCTTCCCTTAAGAATTCGGGAGCAACAGCCAAAATTAGAGTGAGGTAGCCGGCCGCATGGGAACTATCCTAATTGCAGGTTGTTCGGGGGGCTTCTTTCAACGAAAGGATTCCCCCATGTTTCTGAGAGTGGATAAACTGCAGGTGGATCTACCTGCTCCCGCCAGGGCTGACCCCAATGCGGCCGCTGCACTTCAAGAACTCCTTGGCGGCAAATACGGGGAGATGTCGACGCTCGGCAACTATATGTTCCAGAGCTTCAATTTTAGATCCAAAGAAAAATTGCGGCCTTTCTACAGCCTTGTCGCGAGCATAACCGCCGAAGAACTGGGCCACGTCGAGTTGGTCAGCAACGGCGTTGCAATGCTGGCAAACGGCCCAGACGTGCCTGACGGGGATGCCGGCGACGGCGGCGACATCTCCACCGCCCCTTTCGAGGACATGACAGACATACGTCTCGCCGCCAGCTTCCTCTCCGGTGGTGGTGGTGCCATGCCGATCAACAGCAATGGAGCCTCGTGGAACAACGACTTCATTACCACTACCGGCAACGTCATTCTCGACCTGCTTCATAACTTCCATCTGGAATGTGGCGCCCGGCTTCACAAACTCAGGGTCTACGAAACACTGTCGGATCCGACCGGCCGCGAGGTCTGCGGCTATTTGCTGGTGCGGGGATCTGTCCATGCCCATTCGTATGCGCTCGCGCTGAAGAAGATAACCGGAGTAGAAATTGAGAAGTTTCTGCCCGTCCCCAACATTCCGCTCGCCAATATCCCGGAATCACAAAAGTACCTCGAGGAGGGATCGCACCGGCGCCTTTATACCTTCAGCCCCAATGACTACAAAGAAATGGCGGGTATCTGGGCCAATGGTGAAGTGGCTCTGCCGGATGATCCACCTGGCGAATTAGAGGTCGTGGACGGCATGCCGGAAGGCGGCAAAATCCATCAGCTTGTTGGCGTTCCATCGGCCTTTACACCAGACTATGCTCCCGAGGAGATGTTCGAGATCGCAGAGAAACTCTACAAAGCGTCGCGATGAACAAGCTTGGCTGGCAAGCGTTAAGCAGCACCCGCGTCCAGCTTCTCCGACAGAGATCAAATGGCGCTTGGCGAAGCGTATGAGCGGCTGATAACGCTGCTCATATGCGGTGACACTCAATTACCTCCTGCACCCGGCATCCTGCCGGCACTGATCGTTGTTGGAGGCGATCGCCGGGCCGGCCGTGGCATCCTGCGAGGCGAGCCGCGCCGCCTGAGCGTCGGAAAAGCGCACGATCTGATAACTGGAGCCGTCAGCCGCATTACCGCTCTGGCAAGCCGCTGTCACGCATGAAGACAAGGCAACGATCGCGATCCGAAAGCTTGCGGAAATTCGCATTGTTCTTCTCCACGTTCTCGATGCGATTGAGTGCGTTCTTGGCCGCCTCGGTTCGCTTCTGCCGGCCGTAGAAATAGGCGGGAGCGGCTCCCCCCGGCTATGTCGGGCCTCTTGGATCGCACCAGTTTGCGATCGTGTAGCAGCTGCGAGGTTGATGGCCGCCGGTCCTATGAGGGGTTACTATCCCTGGCACTCTTTTCATTCATAACCTGTGGCAAGGAGCTTCACGGCAGTTTCGTCGTTCTCGTGAGCCGCGCTGGCATCTCCCAACCCGCACCGCGCGGTCATAGGGCCGGCGGTAGTGGCATGTCGCCGGCCCTATGCTTCCAATTCAATCTAGATCGCTTGTGCAATATGCTGCCGCCGCAATGCTGATAAACCGCCTGCGGCACAGAGACCCGGAAGGATTTCACTGCACGACTGGCCTCTCGGCTGCCCTGCCCACCAGGAGTCCTCGGCCGATGACGTCGGATCGCTCGCTGAAGCAGCAACGATCTCGCAAAGGCATGTGGATTTGCTGGCTCGTGCGTCCAGGTTTGCACGCAGTTTTGAGCCGAAATCGACATCTAATCTGATTCCCGAGGTGACTGGCTGACGAGTCCCGCTTGCTGATGGAATCGGGTAACTGGCGCTGGGGAAATATGGACTGCCCTATGCTTAGTAAGCTAGTATCCTTTGGGAACATAGTAGGGATCCTCCTTGCTTCCGTTGGCCGGAGCTGCTGGCTGGCCGGCTACCCAGAACGCAAGTTCCCATCTTGGTTCGCACACTGCCTGACCTCGAGCTACGGCTTTGCTAAATGAAGGCCGATCGCGCCTGTGCCTATGGTCAAAAGCTGGCCCGTAATCTTGCAATTGGCTATCGTGGGATTTGAAGACCAGCAGTGTTCTGGGAGCGAGGGTGGGTAACCTCAGAGTTTGCCTCCGCGAGCGGCTGCCGCCACGAAGGCCGATGTGAAGAGCAGATGGATAACCAGAAATAGCTTGGCAATGTCCCGCGCTTCACCGCTGACGACGCCCCAAATGTCGTTTGCCGCGACGGCGCCGAAGCCGACGATGTTCGCGAGCATGACGACGCGGAGCGTGGAGGGTTCGGCATTTCTCGAGAGCCAGTTCAGCACGGCGATGCCGAGGAACGGTCCGCCGAGAAGTCGTAGCAGCGCCAGCAATTCGGGTGCAGCATCCGTCGGCACGGCATCGCGGCCAAACTGTATCGGAAAGAACATCAGTGCAAGGCCGACAAGGCCAAGGTAAGCCGCGGATAGAGTAAGCGTCAGGTTGATCATGGTGCCTCCCGACCGGACAGGACGAGCCTAGTGGATTTGGCAGGGCTCGAATACCATTGGTGGAATTTTCGTGCCTGTGGTTCCAAAATCAGTCCGATCCAGCAGTACGCAGTTATTGCTTTCGTCTGGGGCACACCTCGTATGGAGCCTCCGGCAGTGGAATTACTCCGCCGAACGCAAAACGCTTTTCGCTAAGGTAAGTAGCGTAAAACGTGGCCGCAGGTGACCGGGCATCGGAGAACAATTTCCTGCTTTCCAAAACTTGTGTCCTGGGGGAAGTGACCGATACGGTATCCCACGAAAGGCACATCCCCCGAGATCTTGTCATCTCTCCTACGAGGTTGCGAGAATTCGGATGTTTCCGCTGCGCTCGAGCACGTCGACAACCACATTTTGGCCAGAGCGCCTTATCGCCACATCCGCGACTTCGCCGCCCACAAGCAGATGTCGCAAGGTGATTTCGTCCACGAATGCGGGAAGTTGCGGCTCGTTGAAGCTGATCTGCAGCGCCTGCGGGTCAAATTCCAATCCCAGACAGGCCTGTATCAGCGACAGGGGAGCTGCGGCAGCCCACGCCTGTGGCGAGCAAGCCACCGGATAAAAGGTCGGCCCTCGCGCTCGCTGGCGCGGCATGCCGCAGAAGAGCTCAGGAAGACGGCGCAGGTCGATGTAGGTCGAAGCTGTGAACAGGCCTTCGAAAATCCGTGCTGCGTCGCCACGAAAACCGTATCTGGCAAGACCACTGGCGATCAGGGCATTGTCATGGGGCCAGATTGATCCATTGTGATAGCTCATCGGATTGTAGCGTGCTTCGGTGGACGGAATGGTGCGAATTCCCCACCCGCAGAAGGACGAGCCCGTCATGAGCGTGCGTGCCACCACTCCGGCTCGTTCCGGATAGGCTATGCCGGTGAACAAAGCATGGCCGGCATTTGAAGAGCGGACGCGACATGGCCGCTTGTCTCCGTCGAGAGCGAGCACATAAGTGCCGATTTCCCCGTCAAAAAAACTGGTGTCGAATTTTTGACGGAAACTCTCGGCTTGGGCAAAAAGGCTGGCGGCGCGTTCTGTCTGGTCGAGCCGGCGGAATGTCTCCGCGGCCGCTTGCCAGGCGCCGTAGACATAGGCTTGAACCTCTGCGATCGCGATCGGACCTTTTGCCAAAGTGCCGTCAGCATGGAAGACGGAGTCCTGACTGTCCTTCCAGCCCTGATTCAACAGACCTTCCTCTGTCAGCCGGCCGTATTCGACGAAGCCATCGCCGTCGCGATCGCCATATTCTTCAATCCACACAAGTGCGGCCTCTATGTGCGGCAGGAGCCTGGCTATGGTCGCCAGGTCATCGGTTCGCCGCAGGTACGCTCCCGCCAGCATCACAAAGAGCGGTGTGGAGTCGATACTGCCGTAGTAGCGCCGAAACGGTACCTCACCGAGTTCGGCCATCTCGCCGCAACGGAGCTCGTGGAGAATTTTTCCCGGTTCCGCGTCCGAAGAAGGATCGAGCTCGGTTGCTTGGTTCGCCGCCAGATAGCCCAGAACACCGCGTGCGATCGCTGGATCGAGCCAGAGTGTTTCCATTGCTGTGATCAGCGCGTCGCGGCCGAAGACCGTGCTGAACCACGGAACACCTGCGTAAGGGTAGGGACCTTCCGGCGTATCGGTCATCAGCATGTACAGGTCCGAGACGCTGCGTCGCGCAACCTCGTTGAAGATCTCGTTCGAGGTGACGATCGAGGCTGCGCGCGAGGAGGAAGCTCGTAGTGCGCGGCGAGCATCCCGCAGGGCGAAAAAGAAAGAACGATAGCTCGGCTTGCTGCTGCCGGCTGGATCACACGCAATCTCCATGAAAAGCGATCGCGTTTCGTGCGGCGCGAGCTGCAGATCATAGATCACGTGGCCACTGCCAAGTTCGTCAGGCAATGGATCGAACGAGAGCCTTGTCGATCGTCTCATACGGTCGAGGCCGACATAGGCAAGGTCGATATGCCCGCGACCGATGACGGCGGGCAGGTGCTGCCCCTTCCTTGTTCTTTTGGTGCCCCTGACCTCAAAAAGGTCATCGAAGTCGGCTGCGAAGGAAATCTCGAGCCTGACATGCCGAGGCTGCTCGTCATAGTTCTTCACAGTCAACCGCTCGTGGCATGCGCCGTTCCACAGAAAACGTGAGCGACGCAAATGGATGAGATCATGGCTGAGAATCAGCTTCCCGTTCTCGTCGAAGAGGTCGGGGTTGGTAAGATCACAGGTGAGCATCGCGTTATCGTCGCGCAATGTCGACGACAGCAGCATCGGCCGCTTGCCATTGATGGTCAGGTAGAGATGAGAGAGATATCGCGTGTCGCGGTGGAAGATGCCCTCGGGGCTCCCCGGTCCAGAGAGCACGTCGGCATTGTGGTCAAAAACTGCGAAGGTATCACCGTGCTTCAAGGTTCTTGGCCGCCGCTCCTGGAGCGATGCCGTGGCCGGAATGAAAAACTGCGCAACCGCCGCGCCTTGTGCGGCGGCAGCCGGCGCGAGCGGGCCGTTGTAGAATACGGTAGACATGATCTGTTACCTCTTCTTATGCGACGACCTGTAGGTCCACGGCATGGCCGCTCGAACGGCGCAGCCGCGCCGCCCTAGTCCGAGTGCCTGGTAGTTGCCGGTAGATGTCCAAGTAGTCGCTTGCCATCCGCTCGGCAGTGAAGCGACGTTCAAATGTTGCGCGCACCTTTCGGCGGTCAAGCCGCAGCGCCCATTCGACATTCTCCGACGCTTCGATAATGCTGTCGACGAGAATACCCGATTGTCCGTTGTCGATCACCTCTGGCACCGAGCCGCAGCGGAAGGCGATGACAGGTGTGCCGCAAGCCATGGCCTCAATCATGACCAGTCCAAACGGTTCTGGCCAATCTATCGGAAACAGAAGGGCGCCTGCATTGCCAAGAAAGCTCGCTTTTTGATGCTCATTGATCTCGCCAACGAATTCGACATTCGGGTAACTTTTGACCATGGGCTCGATTACCGTCTCCCAATAGGCCTTGTCCGCATTGTCGACCTTAGCGGCGATCTTCAAGGGCATTCCGGCACGTGAAGCGATCTCGATGGCGCGATCCGGTCGCTTTTCTGGAGAAATGCGGCCGAGGAAGGCAAGGTAGTGTCCTTCCGGTTTTTCGGTAAAGGAAAGAACGTCGTCGGGAAGCCCGTGATAGACCGTGCCTCTCCAATTCACCGGCGGCATCGGCCGGCGTTGATCGTTGGAGATGGATACAACGGGTATGTCCGGGAAGGTCTGATAGAAAGGATGCAGGTCCGGCAGGTCGAGGCGGCCGTGCAATGTCGTTACTGTGCGATCGGCAAACTCGCGAATGAGCGGGAAGTGCAGGAGATCGATGTGGAAATGCAGGACATCGAATTCATGCGCCCGCCTGCGGATCTCCTCCAATAGCACGACATGATGCGGCAGATGATCTTTGACGGCCGGGTTCAACCTCAGGGCAACGTCCGAACAGCGTACCAGTTTGGCATTGGTGACCGAATCCCCGCTAGCGAAAAGGGTCACATCGTGGCCTTGGGCGACGAGTTCTTCAGTAAGATATGAAACGATGCGCTCGGTGCCACCATAGAGTTTGGGCGGTACGCGTTCTGCAAGTGGAGCAATCTGGGCGATCTTCATCGGCAAAACCTCCTCGAATGAGCAAAGCGTCGTCGGCAAAAATCAGGCCGCATCCTCAGCGAGGCATACGGCAGATCGGATGATTTCTAGAGCTTGATGATTGTCTGTAATGCCTTCCCTTCCGGTGGAAGCCGCTAAGGCGGCGCACCTGCCGCTGCAACCTGTCTTGGCATCCGAAAAGCGGCAGGTTCTGCGTTGGCGTGGATTGTCCGTCGCCGTCCAGCGCCTTCAGAGCGGCAAGCACCTCGTCATAGGAGGCGATCCGGCCGCTGCCAGGATGGCGTCGCCAGGCTGGCATCGATTCGACCGCGCAACTGTCCGAGGCCCAGGAGGCAAGAATGGCTCGCTTCTCATCGTTGGTGATGTTGTCGGCCATCAGCACGTCATGCGGATGTTCGAGATCTTGCGAATGCACGATGTGCGCAGTGCCGATCGCTTCGGTTTTATTCGTCGTGATATTTTGTTCGGTTTCCTCTCTCATCGTTTGGCTCCGGTGTTCGTCTGCCGGCGGGTGTCACCAGACCCGCCGGCGTCACATTCAATGCGATTTTTCGAACAGGCCGCGCGCGGCCGCCACCAACGTCTCGAGATGATCGGGATCGCGAACACCCTGTCGGTAGAGTTCGACTGTAATTGCTGCGATGCGTTCGGCCTCTTCGCAGTCTTTGGCGATATTGATTTTCGTTCTGATACTGTCGAATACGCGCTGACAAATCTGCAGATCGCGGCTCTCGAAGGGAGCTGACGATCTTTCCGCTACCGTCTGTCTCACGTCGACCTCCTTGGAGAAGGGGCCCGTCTTTTAAAAGAGACGGGCCGGATCGGTCACTTAGAAGTCCATTCCGCCGGTCGGAGGAAGCGCCTGTGCGGCGTCCTTCTTCGGCTTTTCGGCGATCATGGCTTCTGTGGTCACCAGAAGGCCGGCAACCGAAGCGGCGTCCTGAAGGGCGGCGCGGACGACCTTGACGGGGTCGATGACCCCCATCGCGTATAGGTCGCCATATTCGCTCGTCTGGGCGTTCCAGCCATAGGAGAAATCGGCTTTCTCACGAAGCTTGCCAACGATGATCGAACCTTCCGCGCCGGCATTTTCGGCAATCTGGCGGACTGGAGCCTCGATTGCGCGGCGGACGATGTCGATGCCGACACGCTGGTCTTCGTTCGGCGCCTGAAGATTTTCGAGGGCTTTGATCGCCCGAAGCAGGGCGACGCCACCGCCAGGCAGAATACCTTCTTCGACGGCAGCGCGCGTGGCATGCAGCGCATCGTCGACACGGTCCTTGCGCTCCTTCACCTCGACTTCCGTTGAACCACCGACGCGGATCACGGCAACGCCACCAGCGAGCTTGGCAAGACGCTCCTGCAGCTTTTCGCGGTCGTAGTCGGAGGTGGTCTCCTCGATCTGGGCACGGATCTGGGCCGTGCGGCCGTCGATCTCGGCTTTCGAACCGGCACCATCGATGATCGTGGTGTTCTCCTTCTCGATCGTGACCTTCTTGGAACGGCCAAGCATGTTGAGGGTGACGTTTTCGAGCTTGATGCCGAGGTCCTCGGAGATGACCGTGCCGCCCGTCAGGATGGCGATGTCTTCGAGCATGGCCTTGCGGCGGTCGCCGAAGCCGGGAGCCTTGACGGCGGCAACCTTGAGGCCGCCGCGCAGCTTGTTGACGACCAGGGTGGCGAGAGCCTCGCCTTCGACGTCTTCAGCGATGATGAGGAGCGGCTTGCCCGATTGCACGACAGCTTCCAGAACCGGCAGCATGGACTGGAGGTTGGAGAGCTTCTTCTCGTGAATCAGGATGTAGGGATCTTCGAGTTCGACCCGCATCTTGTCCTGGTTGGTGACGAAATACGGGCTGAGATAGCCGCGGTCGAACTGCATGCCTTCGACGACTTCGAGTTCGGTCTCGGCGGTCTTGGCTTCTTCGACGGTGATGACGCCTTCGTTGCCGACCTTCTGCATGGCTTCGGCGAGATAGCGCCCGATCTCAGTGTCGCCGTTGGCGGAAATGGTGCCGACCTGGGCGATTTCGGAATTGTTGGAGATCTTGCGGGC
Organism: Rhizobium sp. LC145; assembly: GCF_001005825.1. GTDB lineage: Bacteria > Pseudomonadota > Alphaproteobacteria > Rhizobiales > Rhizobiaceae > Neorhizobium. The sequence goes on along the minus strand of NZ_LBHV01000012.1, from coordinate 72,131 downwards.
GTTGGCCTTCAGTTCCTTGACGACGGCGTCGACGGCAAGATCTATGCCGCGCTTCAGGTCCATCGGGTTCATGCCGGAGGCAATGGCCTTGGCGCCTTCCTTGACGATGGCCTGGGCGAGAACCGTCGCAGTCGTGGTGCCGTCACCGGCGACGTCGCTGGTCTTCGAAGCGACTTCGCGGACCATCTGGGCGCCCATGTTCTCGAACTTGTCTTCCAGTTCGATTTCCTTGGCGACCGATACGCCGTCCTTGGTGATGCGCGGAGCGCCGAAGGACTTGTCGATCACGACGTTGCGACCCTTAGGGCCAAGCGTGACCTTCACCGCATTGGCCAGTACATCGACCCCACGCAGCATACGTTCACGGGCATCGGTGCGGAATTTGACTTCTTTCGCAGCCATTTTTTCACTCCTTCAATAGGCAGCTTACTTTGACTGGTGGACGGAGCCTCAGGCGGCTTGTTTCTGCTCAGTCTGGGCTTCGATGACACCCATGACATCGCTTTCCTTCATGATCAGCATGTCCTCACCATCGATCTTGATCTCGGTGCCGGACCATTTGCCGAACAGAATTCGATCGCCGACCTTCACATCCAGCGCGACGACCTGGCCCTGGTCGTTGCGCGCGCCCGGGCCGATGGCAATCACCTCGCCTTGATGCGGCTTCTCTTTTGCGGTGTCGGGAATGATGATGCCGCCTTTGGTCTTCTCCTCAGATTCGAGGCGGCGGACGAGAATACGGTCATGAAGCGGTCGGAACGCCATGTCTTCCTCCTGGACAAACATTGATGATCACGCTCCCTGCCGGACCGGATGACCAGTCCGGGCGGGCGCCGATCCTCTTCTTCAAAGCAATCGGCGCGATCGATTTGGTTTTGCTGAATTTCGGTTTCAAGAGGTTGGATAAGAAAAATTAGCACTCGCCTGGCGCGGCTGCTAATGCTCTGGAAAGGAACAAGAAACTTGTTTCATGCGTTCCGTACCCGTTAGTTGCTGTGAAGTTTTGAGCAGCAATTTCCAACTGTCACGAAGCGGAGATGAAGCATGCGTTTTTCATCTGACCTGGGTCGTCAGCTCGACGGATATGGGCTGACCACCGCACATATCCTCTATCGCATTCCAGATTTCGAATCCGTCCTGCAGACCTATGTCTGGCAGGATTACGATCTCGCGCCCGACTTTCCCGAGATGCGGAGGTTTCTTGACTTTTGGCAGGAGAACCTCGACGGACCGCTACATTCCGTCCGCTATACCCACCAGCGTCTCATTGGCCCCAGCGAATGGCGCCGCGTCGATGGCGAGTTCAAGCTGCAATGAGACCTGAAGCGGGTTCTAAGCGAGCCACTGGAGGGGAGAGGCAGGCCAGCACCATGCCGCTGCCTCGGACGCGACTGTCTGCGCTGATGTCTAGCCTCTTTCCGAGACTTAGTGGCGTCGACATGGCCAATGTTTTGATCATCGGCACGACAAGTTTCCTGCGACAGCCCTGAAAGGTCGTAGCCCTGCGCGTTGGAAACTCAGGAAGAGCGCCAAGCCAAATTTTCCTCCGTCCCCTGCATCCGAAAAGTCTTTTGCAGGGGCTCGGCAATTTGATCGTCAAGAATTTCGCGCGAGTTTGGCGAGGGTCGATTTCATAGGCACTGAAAATGAAACGTACTTTATCGTGGCATCAGGCCGATAGAACGCACCTACCTGCAGTCCGTCCTTCATCCAATGATCCCATTCGAACTCTTCATCATCTTGTTCGGTATGGAACGGTACCGCTAGTTTGCGCAGCGCATCATCGCGATTGTGGATTGGTCCATCGGTGAAAGGGATAGGACCGGTGTAGGCGCGCCGCTTCGCTGCGGGTCTGTCATAGGCGAAAATACCCGACAAGATCGCCTTTCCTCCGTCTTTCGGCGGTCCATAGGCGTCGGTATAATTGGTGTGGAACTCGAATGTGAGTTCGATGCCGAAGGCGCTCAGCTCATAACCGGCGGTTCCATAGCCTCGCTGGGTTTTCCCTGGCATTTTGCCGACATCAAAACCGAGGGATGCAAGCAGGCCAGACAAACCGTCATGTTGTTCGGAATGCCCTAGATAGGGGAAAAAATCGCTCACATTCATATCAGCAGCTCCTGACAGCACTTTCTTTGGACCGGATCACAGATCGCTTCAGGGCAAGGCCTGGAATGAGTAATTGCGTAGGTGGGCTCCAGGACTAATGCGCGTTATTGAGGACATCTGAGAGAGATACGCACAGTAGTGCGAATTCGCTTGGCGCGCGCTCGGCGATGATACGCGGTAAGCGCGTGTCAGCCGTGACGAACCTTGATCCAGATTTTTGCGCTGCCAGTAGATAGGCGCAGTCATAAGCGGGGTGTGAAAGCGCAATGGAAAGCGCTGTCGTTTCCTCCAACAGTCCACTCATCGAAAGGAAATCGATGCCGGCGCGTTCGAGCAGCCTTGCGGCAAGCACCGCTTCGTCGCGCGAAAGCTCGCCACGCTGAACTTTCTTCCAGAGAATGTTGGCGCATTCTGGAATGATAAGTTCCGGGGCAACAAACCGGAAACGCGATCGCAAGCTGACGGCGTCATCGGTTCCTTCCTCCTCCACCACCCACTTGATGGCGATGCTGGCGTCAAGGACGAGCGTTTCCATCAGCGCTCGTCTCGGCCTTCTCGTAGCAGGGCCTCAGAGGGTGTCTGCTTACGGGATGCTGTCAGCTTCCGTAACTCCGCGGCAAGATCGTCGAAATCGGATCCGTCCTCGTTCGCCAGGGCTTGGCGCAGGATCTCGCGATGCTCTGCTTCTGCCGATCGCCCATGCCGGGCTGCCCGGATCTTAAGTCTTGAAATAAGTTCGTCGTCCAAATTACGGACGTGCAGGTTTCCGGGCATCGATTTGCCTCCGGTGATCTCATTGAGAGCAATGATAGCAAATCGGGCGAGATATTGCAAGAATGTCGCCCTTGCACTGCACCCGTTCCTTGTTGCCTCAGACAATCAACGGTCGGGATGGAAGTTGAGCGTCACCAAGTCGAACGCCCAGGGGTTAGATGGGTTTGGCCGGTGTGGATCGTCAGCCACGTGTTCATCGCAGTGCGGCTTAAAATAGATGAGAAAAGCTTTTCTCATCTTGACAACTGGTTTGCGCAAAGGTTTTCTCAATCAAAATTGAACGGGAGGACAAGCTGAGCATTCAACGCACCAGAATGGGACGGACAACAATCCATGATGTCGCTCGCGCAGCAGGCGTTAGTGTCTCCACCGTCTCCAAGGCGCTGAACGATAATGGCCGCATGGCGGTCGAGACACGCGCCCGGATCAAGCAGGTGGCGGAGGATATCGGGTTTCGCCCGAATGCGCTTGCTCGCGGCTTGCTCTTCAATCGTTCTTTCACGATCGGCCTTTTGACGAACGATACCTACGGCCGTTTCACCCTGCCCGTAATGGCTGGCGTGTCCGAGGCATTGGTGGACAAAGGCGTCTCGGTCTTTCTGTGTGCGATCGAAGACGACCCGGCTCTCGGCAAGATCCATGTCGATGCGATGCTGGACAAACAGGTGGATGGCATCATCGCCACCGGCAAGCGCATCGATCGTTCACTTCCTGTCGACCTGTCCGGGCTTCCCGTCCCGGTCGTCTACGCTTTCACCGAAGGCGCGCCGGACAGTGTCACCTTGACTTCGGACGATGCACAAGGGGCGGGGATTGCGACCGATTGGCTGCTTGGCCTCGGTCGCCAGCGGCTGGTGCATGTCACCGGCCCCCAGGACTTCGCCTCGGTGCGTGAGCGCGCCATGGCTTTCCGCATGCATGCCGGCGCTGAAGCCGAGGTGCTTTGCGGTGTCTGGGCGGAGCGTTGGGGGCATGAGGCCGTGGCCCAGCTCTGGGGAAGGGTTGGGGAAAAGCCGGATGGCATCTTCTGTGGCAACGACCAGATCGCACGCGGCGTGATCGATGCATTGCGTGAGCGTGGCGTGCGGGTGCCGGAGGATGTCTCGGTCATCGGCTTCGACAACTGGGAGATCATGGCCGATCAGGCGCGTCCGCCGCTGACTTCGGTCGATATGAACCTGAAGGAACTCGGCAGGGAGGCGGGACGCACCGTGCTGGCGCTCGCGGAGGGGAAAATCATCGAACCGGGCCTGCGCAAGCTGCCGTGCCGGCTGGCCGTGCGGCAATCCTGCGGAGGTGGGAGCGCCTGATTTGAGGTGAGGAGACGGGAGCGTCGTGGACGCCCCGAAATGAGGAGGAAATCATGCTCAAGAAACTGTTGTCTGTGACATGCCTGTTTTCTGTCGCAATGTGGTCCACCGCTTCGGCGGAAACGATTTCCATGTGGGTGCGCTCCGGCATCGGGGATTCCTTCAAGGAAGTGGTCAAGGCTTACAATGCCAAGGGTGGCGATACAGTCGAACTGACCGAAGTGCCCTTCGCCGAACTGGTTCAGAAGTATGCGACCGCCATTGCCGGCGGCCAGGCGCCTGACGCGCTCTCCCTCGACTTGATCTATACGCCGGCCTTTGCCGCGGCCGACCAGCTCGAGGATATGACCGACTGGGCGAAGTCGCTCCCCTATTTCAATTCGCTTGCGCCGGCCCATGTGAAGCTTGGCACCTACGATGACAGGATCTATGGCCTGCCCCTATCGGTGGAGACATCGATCTTCGCCTGGAACAAGGAACTCTACAGGAAAGCCGGGCTCGATCCGGAAAAGGCGCCGGCGACCTGGGAGGAGATCACCGCCAATGCGGAAAAGATCCGCGCGCTTGGCGGTGACACATATGGCTTCTATTTCTCCGGCGGCGGTTGCGGCGGCTGCATGATCTTCACCTTCACGCCGCTCGTCTGGGGGGCAGGTGCCGACATCCTGTCGGAAGACGGCAAGACGGCGACACTCGATACGCCTGAGATGCGCAAGGCGGTCGATTTCTATCGAAATCTCGTCGCCAAGGACACGGTTCCGGCGGGTTCGGCAAGCGACAACGGCGTCAACTTCCTGTCGATCACCAATGGCAAGATCGGCCAGCAGAGCCTTGGTGCCTTTGCCATCGGTACGCTGGTCACGCAGCACCCCGAAATCGATTTCGGCGTGACGCTGATCCCGGGGGTGGACGGCAATCCGTCCTCCTTCGCCGGCGGCGATAATTTCGTCGTGACCAAGGGGACCGCGCGGCTCGACAACGTGAAGTCCTTCCTGGAGTACATCTATTCCGTCGAGGGGCAGAAGATCATGGCCAAGTTCGGCAGTCTGCCGACGCGTTCGGATATCGCCGAGGAGGTGCTTGCCGGCCTCGATCCCCGGCTTGGCGTTGCCATGAAAGCGGTTTCGGTCGCCAAAACGCCCTATACGTTGCAGTTCAACGACCTCATCAATTCGGCGAACGGTCCGTGGGCCACCTTCATCAACGCCGCGATCTACGGCGACGATGTCGATGGCGCGTTCGCGAATGCCCAGTCGGAAATGCAGTCGATCATTGACACAGCGCAATAAGCGCCGACGCGGGGCGGGTCTCTCCCGCCCGAACCGCGGGAGGAGCCGCAAGGCTCCTCCCGCATCACCCAATCGAAAGCAAACCTACCATGACGATGCCCCCTGTCGCGTCCAGGCCGCCTCGTGCACGGCGCAGACGAAACAAATCGAGTTTGGCCGGCCTCATCTATATCGCGCCGGCCATGGCCCTGGTCACGGTGTTCTTCGTGATCCCCGTGTTGTTCACGCTCTGGATGAGCCTTCACCGTTGGCCGCTACTCGGTGCGCCGCGCTGGATCGGCCTGGGGAACTACGCCCGGATGCTGACGGACGCGCGTTTCTTTACCGCCCTTAGCTTCACGGCGCACTATACGGTGGTGGTCACGATCGCCATCTTCGCGGTCGCTTTTCCTCTCGCCTTTTTCGTGGAGAAGCAGAAGCCGTTTATTTCGGCCTATCGGACCGTCATCTTCCTGCCCGTTGTCGTCGGCCTTGCTTCGGCTTCGCTGCTGTGGGTGTGGCTCGCCAATGTCGACAGCGGACTCTTTGCGCCGTTGTTCCAGGCGCTCGGCCTGACGGCCGGGCGGGTAAACCTGCTCGCGACCTTCGACATAGCCTTCCTCACCATCATCATCATGGTGGTCTGGAAGATTGCGGGCTTCACCATGATCATTCTTCTGACCGGTCTACAGGCAATCCCGGCCGAACTGACGGAGGCGGCACGAATCGACGGTGCGCGCCGCTGGCAGCGCTTCCGGCACCTGACGCTGCCGCTGATGCGCCGCACGCTGGCGCTCGCCCTGATCCTGTCGATCACCGGCTCCATTCTCGCTTTCGACCAGTTCTACATCATGACGTCAGGCGGACCGCAGAACCGGATGATCTCGGTGGTCTACTATATCTTCAACCAGTCTTTCGTGTCCTTCAATCTCGGTTATGGCGCAGCGCTGTCCATCGCGCTTCTGGCTATCCTGGTCGCCATCAGCGTCGCGCAGCTCTGGCTGCTCAAAGTGGGAGAGGACCGCCCATGACGACTCGTCGGGAGATCCGCGCCCGCAAGACGTTCTGGAACCGCATCGCCTACCACGGGGTCGGCATTGGAACTGCGTTCTTCTTCCTTGCGCCATTCCTCGTCGGCTTTCTCGCTTCGTTCCGGTCGAACAGCGAAAACAGGCAGCCGCCGCTGCCGCCATGGCCAACCTCCGGCATCAGCATCGACGCCTACCGGGCACTGGACGGGTTCGGCTCCGGTGTCTGGCAGCATACTGTCAATTCGCTCATCGTATCGTTGGGCACCGTCGTCCTGACCGTGGTGGTCAGCGTACTCGCCGGCTACGGCTTCTCGCGCTACCGCTTCCCGCTCAAGAACGCGCTCTTCGTGCTGATCATCGCCACGCTGATGATCCCGTTCCAGTCGATCCTGACGCCGCTTTTCATCATCTTGGCGAAGCTCGGACTCAACAATTCGCTGTTCGGGCTGATGCTGATCTATGTGACGCTGCAATTGCCGTTCTCGGTCTTCATGATGCGCAACGCCTTCGATGCGGTGCCCAAGGAGATCGAGGAAGCTGCTCGGATCGACGGCGCGCGTGATCTGAGGCTGCTTGTCCGTGTGCTGATACCGCTTGTCATGCCAGGCGTTGCGACGGTGTCGATCTTTGCCTTCCTCAATGCCTGGAACGAGTTCCTGGCCGCCCTCGTGCTCTTGTCCAGCAATGAGAACTATACGCTTCCGGTTCTAATGACGGCAGTGCGTGCTGGACGGCTCGGCGCCATCAACTGGGGCGCCGTGCAGGCCGGCGTCACGGTGATGGTCGTGCCCTGCCTCTTCGTCTTCCTCCTCCTGCAACGCTACTACATGCGCGGTCTGATGGCCGGCGCGGTGAAATGAAGGAAAGTGAGCCTATGAGCAAGACCCGCAAAGACCGCCAGTTCCGCCCCGTCGCCGTCCCGGATGTCAAGGTTGCAGGATTCTGGGGCACATGGCAGGACGCCGTCTGCGATTCCACCGCCGAGACGCTGCTCGACCGCTGCGTGGAAGCCGGCATGGTCCGTGCCATCGATGTCGATCAGCCAAGTCCCGGGATCGTCATCCCGATCCTGGACTGGGGCGGAACGACACAGATGTTCTGGGACTCCGACCTCGGCAAGTCGATCGAGACCATCGCCTATTCCCTCTACCGCAAGCCGAACGCCCGGCTTGAGGCGCGGGCGGATGCGATCATCGATCTTTACGAGAAGCTACAGGACAATGACGGCTACCTGAACGCCTGGTTCCAGCGCGTGCAGCCGGACCGGCGCTGGACGAACCTGCGCGACCACCACGAACTCTACTGCGCCGGCCATCTGATCGAGGCGGCGGTCGCCTATTTCCAGGCGACGGGCAAACGCAAGCTGCTCGACATCATGTGCCGCTACGCCGATTACATGATCGAGGTTTTCGGCCATGGCCCGAGGCAAATCCCAGGCTATGATGGCCATGAGGAGATCGAGCTGGCGCTGGTCAAGCTCGCTCGCGTGACCGGCGAGAAGAAATATCTCGACCTTTCCAAGTTCTTCGTCGACGAGCGTGGGACCGAGCCGCACTTTTTCACCGCGGAGGCCGAACGCGACGGCCGGGACCCGAAGGACTATATCCAGAAGACCTACGAATACGGCCAGGCGCACCTTCCTGTTCGCGAGCAGAGGAAGGTTGTGGGGCATGCCGTGCGCGCCATGTACCTCTATTCCGGCATGGCGGACATCGCCACCGAATACAAGGACGACAGCCTGACGGACGCGTTGGACGCGCTCTGGGACGACGTGGTGACCAAGCAGATGTACGTTACCGGCGGGATTGGCCCGGCGGCCTCCAACGAGGGCTTCACTGATTACTACGATCTGCCCAACGACACGGCCTATGCGGAGACCTGCGCCTCGGTCGGGCTGGTCTTCTGGGCAAATCGGATGCTCGGCCGCGGGCCGGACCGGCGCTATGCCGACATCATGGAGCAGGCTCTCTACAACGGCGCTCTCCCGGGTCTGTCCATCGACGGCAAGACCTTCTTCTATGACAATCCCCTTGAATCGACGGGCAAACACCATCGCTGGAAGTGGCATCATTGCCCCTGCTGCCCGCCAAACATCGCGCGGCTCGTCACGTCGATCGGCTCCTATATGTATGCGGTGGCCGATGATGAAATCGCCGTGCATCTCTACGGCGAAAGCACATTGCGCTGCGAGCTTGCCAACGGCGCCAGGGTGTCGCTGAAGCAAACCACCAACTATCCCTGGGAGGGAAGCATCGCCATCAACGCCGAACTCGCAGAACCGGCGCATTTCGCGCTCTCGCTACGCATTCCGGAGTGGGCAGAGGGTGCGACGCTCAGCGTCAATGGGGAGATGCTGGACCTCTCGAAGATTACGGTCGACGGTTATGCTCGCATCGAGCGCGAATGGGGGGAGGGCGACAGGGTGGCCTTGTTCCTGCCGCTCTCGCTGCGGCCACAATATGCCAATCCGAAGGTCCGACAGGACGTTGGCCGTGTCGCGCTGATGCGCGGGCCGCTTGTCTATTGTGTGGAGGAGACCGATAACGGCAGCGACCTGAATGCCATCGTCGTTCCGAAGAGCCTGTCGCAGGCACAAACCGAGGTGCTGCCCACTCTCAACGGAGCGATTGCTATCGATCTGGCGGTTGAACGGGAGGATACGACCGCGTGGGGCGATGCACTCTATCGCACGGCGCCGGCAGGCCGCAAACCGGCCTCGATACGCCTCGTGCCCTACCATCTCTGGGACAATCGCGAGCCGGGCAGCATGCTCGTCTGGCTGCAGGCCGAGAAATAGGAACGGGTAATGACGAACCAAGCACACCCCACAAGTCTGACCTTGAGCGATGTGCGCAAGAGTTACGGCAGCCTTGCAGTCATCCACGGGATCGATCTGACGATTGGCGAGGGCGAGTTCGTCGTTTTCGTGGGGCCGTCCGGATGCGGCAAGTCGACGCTGCTGCGTATGATCGCCGGGCTAGAGGAAGTCACCGATGGAGAGGTTACCATCAAAGGGCGCGATGTCACCGACCTTGATCCTTCGGACCGAGGCATTGCCATGGTCTTCCAGTCCTATGCGCTTTACCCGCATATGACCGTCCGTGACAATCTGGCGTTCGGTCTGAAGATGTCGCGGACCGCCACGGCGGAAATCGATGGCCGCGTCGCGCAGGCGGCGTCGATCCTGAAGATTGAGCATCTGCTGGACCGGCGACCGGGACAGCTTTCCGGTGGTCAGCGACAACGCGTGGCGATCGGCCGGGCCATCGTGCGCAAACCGGATGTCTTTCTCTTCGATGAGCCGCTGTCCAATCTCGACGCGGAACTGCGCGTCTCGATGCGTATCGAGATCGCCCGTCTGCACCGTGACCTCGGCAATACGATGATTTACGTCACCCATGACCAGACGGAAGCCATGACGCTCGCCGACCGCATCGTCATCCTGCGTGACGGCCGAATCGAGCAGGTCGGCACGCCGCGACAGGTGTACGAGGATCCGGCCAATATCTTTGTCGCCGGCTTCATCGGCTCCCCACGTATGAACCTGCTGGAAGGGGTTTGGACTGAGGGCCGTATTCGGATAGGCGAGGCGCTATTGCCAGCCCCGATGCTTCAGAACAAACCCTCCGAGGGAACGACCCTGAAATTCGGCATCCGGCCTGAGCATATTGAGATCGCGGTGAGCGACAAGGACGGACCGCCAGCAATTGTGGAGTTCACCGAATATCTTGGCGGCACCTGTTACGTCTATTGCCGCTTGGCGGACGGGCAAAGCGTCACCATTGAAAGCCGGGGCGATAGGCAGCCTGCAAACGGCGATTTTGTAAAGCTTGCGTTCCCTGCCGCCCGAAGCTTTGTCTTCAATGATAATGGCATGCGCATGAGGTGATTTGTTGCCTGGAGAATGCCGCCACCGCCACTAACGGTGGCCCGTCCGAGACACAATCTTGGAGCCACGAGCGCGTCACATACCAGAGACGGTTCTGAGATAGGTGCATCCTGTCAAATTTAAATCGGCCGGGCTTTCGATTTAAATTGGACGGATAACCAGTTAAAATGGCCGTAGTATTGTCTAGCGGCAGGGCACACACATAGGCGGCAATTCTTTTCTGGGCGCAGGATCAGGCCCGAGGAGGCTTAGGTGGAGGACTGAGGGTTGTTCACCGGCCATGGGAACAAGGCGAAGGCATCCGCCGTTAAGATCACAGATCAAGAAAAGGAGGTTGCATATCATGGCTCAGGAGGCTCGACCTAACAATCGCAAGGAAGGCGAAGGCCGAGATAGTACCAAACCGGGTACTATTGTTGCCGGTCCCGACGCACATGAGCGGGAACGTGTCGGTAAGGCACCGACGAACCATCGTGATGGGCTGAAGAAGGACGGCCTGGCTGAGGGCAACCCCAAAATCGTCCGTGATCGTTCCTGATAACGTGCGTATAAAACAGTGATCCACCCCGGCTGCCGGGATGGATCACTATGATGATGTTTCGAAGCCCTTATGCGGCGAGGTCGAAACGATCCGCGTTCATGACCTTGGTCCACGCGGCGACGAAATCCCTGACGAACTTCTCCTTGTTGTCATCCTGGGCATAAACTTCCGCATAGGCCCGCAGAATGGAGTTCGAGCCGAAGACGAGGTCAACGCGCGTGGCGGTGAACCTGGTCGCTCCGGTCTTGCGATCGCGGATTTCGTAGAGGTTGTTGTCCACGGGCACCCAGGAATAGGCCATGTCCGTCAGCGTGACGAAGAAATCGGTCGTCAGTGCGCCGACGCGATCGGTAAAGACGCCTTGCGAGGTACCACCGTGATTGGTGCCCATCACCCGCATGCCCCCGATCAGTGCCGTCATTTCCGGCGCGGTCAGCCCCATGAGCTGAGCGCGGTCGAGCAACAGTTCTTCGGGACTGACCAAGTAGTCCTTCTTCTGCCAGTTGCGGAAACCGTCCGCGAGCGGTTCCAGCGGCGCAAAGCTTGACGCATCGGTCTGCTCAGCAGTCGCGTCGCCGCGACCGGCAACGAAGGGTACTTCGATGTCGAAGCCGGCCGCCTTGGCGGCCTGTTCCACGCCGTAATTGCCTGCCAGCACGATCACGTCGGCAAGGCTGGCGCCGAACTCGCCCGCAATCGGCTCGAGCACCGAGAGAACTCGGGCCAGACGTTCCGGCTCATTGCCTTCCCAGTCCTTCTGCGGAGCCAGACGGATACGCGCTCCGTTTGCGCCACCGCGGAAATCCGAACCACGATAGGTGCGAGCGCTGTCCCATGCGGTGGAGACCAGGTCGGACGCCGAAAGACCCGAAGCAGCGATCCTCGTCTTGACGGCGTTGACGTCGTAGTCCTTGCGGCCAGCCGGAACCGGATCCTGCCAGATAAGATCCTCGCTAGGCGCGTCGGGCCCGTAATAGCGCGTCTTGGGGCCCATGTCGCGATGAGTGAGCTTAAACCAGGCGCGGGCGAAGGCATCCGAGAATGCCTCGAAATCATTCATGAAACGCAGTGAGATTTCGCGATAGATCGGGTCTACCTTCAACGCCATGTCCGCATCGGTCATCATCGGATTGTGGCGGATCGAAGAATCTTCCACGTCGACCGGCTTGTCCTGTTCGGTGATTGAAACCGGCTCCCATTGGGTCGCGCCGGCCGGGCTTTTCACCAGATGCCAGTCGTGTTCGAACAGCATCTTGAAGAAGCCGTTGTCCCATTTGGTCGGCTCCGAGGTCCAGGCGCCTTCAAGACCCGAAACAACGGTGTTGCGGCCGATGCCACGGCCCTTCGTGTTCATCCATCCCAAGCCTTGGAATTCCGGGCCGGCAGCTTCTGGATCGGGGCTGAGATCGAGCGGGTTGCCGTTCCCGTGGGTCTTGCCGATCGTATGGCCGCCAGCGGTCAGCGCTACCGTCTCTTCGTCGTTCATACCCATGCGTGCGAAGGTTTCGCGCATTTGGGCGGCAGTCGCAAGCGGATCGGATTTACCGTTAACGCCTTCGGGATTGACATAGATGAGGCCCATCTGCACGGCCGCAAGCGGGTTTGCCAGCGTGTCGGGCTTGGCAACGTCTCCATAGCGGCCGTCGCTGGGGGCCAGCCATTCCTTCTCGTCGCCCCAATAGGTATCCTTTTCCGGATGCCAGATGTCCTCGCGACCGAAGGCGAAGCCGAACGTCTTCAGGCCTGCAACGTCATAGGCGATCGTGCCTGCGAGCGCGATCAGGTCGGCCCAGGAAATCTTGTTTCCGTACTTCTTCTTGATCGGCCACAGCAGGCGGCGACCCTTGTCGGTATTGACGTTGTCTGGCCAGGAATTGAGCGGAGCGAAACGCTGGTTGCCGGTATTGGCACCGCCACGCCCGTCGGACGTGCGGTAGGAGCCTGCGGCATGCCAGGTGACGCGCGCCATCATGCCGACATAGCTGCCCCAATCCGCCGGCCACCAGTCCTGGCTGTCGGTCATCAGGGCACGCAGGTCGGCCTTCAGCGCCTCCACATCGAGCTTCTTGAGCTCTTCCCGGTAATTGAAGGTCTTGCCGAGCGGGTTGGACTTGGTGTCATGCTGGTGCAGAATGTCGAGATTCAGCGCGTTGGGCCACCATTCCGTGACGGATTTGCCAAGGGCGGTATTGCCGCCGTGCATGACCGGACACTTGCCGGCTGACTTCGTTGTTGCGTCCATGTTGTTCTCCGATGGATTGCCCGAGATGGAAAGCCGCGGCTGAACGTGGCTCGCAGGCTCCGCGCTTTCCAAAGCGACGATAGCCGTTGAGATTCACCAGCTGCCCGACTGCGATAATCGACCCTTGCTATAATTTCCAATTGTATCTTCTAAAAACCCCGATATGACAGGATTATGATTGGAGTGACGATAAAGCACCTGCGCTACTTCGAAGCCTTGGCGAAACTGGGCCATTTCGGACGTGCGGCTGAGGCATGCACTGTTTCCCAGCCGGCCTTGTCCGTACAAATTAAGGATCTCGAAGAGCTGATCGGTGCTCCCCTGGTGGAACGAGGAGGGCGGCAGATCCGCCTCACGAGCCTTGGCGAACAGTTTGCACAGAGGGTTCGGGAAATTCTTCGCTCGGTCGATGAACTTGAGGAGTTGGCCCGTGCGGCGGATGGCCCGCTGACTGGCCAGCTTCGCATCGGTGTCATCCCCACGGTTGCCCCTTATCTCCTGCCTGGCGTTATCAAGGCACTTATCCAGAGTTACCCCGGCCTGGAACCCAGACCGCGCGAGGCAACCACGCACAAGCTGATCGGCAATCTCCTGGAAGCCCGGCTCGATCTCGCGATCGTCGCGTTACCCGTTTCGGAGGCCGCGTTGACGGAAATGCCGCTTTTCGATGAAGAGTTCGTCCTGGTGCGGCCCTTGGAGGACGCCGGCAAGCCGGTGCCCAGTTCCAACAAGCTTCATGAGATGAAGCTGCTATTGTTGGAGGAGGGCCACTGTTTCAGGGAGCAGGCTCTTTCTGTCTGCAATATCACGGATCCTTCGCCGCGTGAGTTGATGGAGGGCAGTTCGCTGTCCACTCTCGTCCAGATGGTCGGCGCCGGGATCGGGGTTACACTCATCCCGCAAATGGCGGTCGCTGCGGAGAGCCGATCTTCCAACGTCTGCATGTTTCGCCTGCGTGAACCGCGTCCGTCCCGAACGATTGGTATTGTTTGGCGAAAGACCAACCCATTGGCGTCGCAGTTCGCTCAAATCGCCGATATCGTTCGCGAGGTCGGGTTGCACAAACAACGCGAGATGCACGATCTTCTCCGCGCTTGAACTGGAAGAGGCCGAGCCGATTTGCCGCAATGGGGCCACTTTTGAACGGTCCGTTTCGGGCGCCAAGGATGACATAGCCGCCGTAGAGCGCAGGCTTATCTCAGTGACCGCTTCCGGCCGAGGCTGTGTGGAAACTTTGATTGGAGTTTTATCCGACCGAACCGTAGCGCCGTGTTCCCCGCTCTCAGTGGAAATCAACACTCCATAGCCTCTAAGACCCTCCTTTTGCCGGAGAAGACGCTTGCAGCTCTCCGGTCACGGCATTGGTCAGCTTTCCCTCGTTCATATCTCTTTTCAAACGCAAACCATCAAAATGCTGGCCGCCACCGTGGCACAGTCAGCCCTCGTGCCTTGGCCCAAACTCGACGTTTGCAACCGCCCTGTCAATAACATTAAGATTGCACAATAACGCTATCGTGGTTAGTGTGCGAAACAATGTTAAAAAGAGACATCAGCATCAACGATTCGCAGTTTTCGGAAGCGCTCGAGCGCTATCTGGGAGAACTGCTTCATGAGCGCATCGATGTTCGCCCGTTCGAGGGTACGCGCAGCTTGCCATCCTTTATCGGACGAACCTACACCCTCTATGAAGCCCGCATTCTAGGCCGGCATTGCATCATCGTCGCGAGGCTCGAAGACACGGGCACTCCCGCCGACATCGCCAAGCACATCGACATCGTCCGTAATGCCACCAATGCGACGGTGGCTTTCGCCACCACGACTATCAGTGCGCACAACCGGTCGCGGCTCATCGGTCAAGGTGTCCCCTTTATCGTTCCCGGCAACCAGCTCTACATGCCCGATCTAGCGCTCGATCTGCGCGAGCATTTCCGTGCGCCACGCCACCGGCAGGCGGACGACCTGTCCCCTGCCGCCCAAACCGTCCTTTTTCATCACATCCTGCACCCCAACAGGAGCGTGACAACACCATCACTCCTGGCTGAACGTCTGCATTACTCGGCTATGTCGATCGGCCGAGCGTTCGACGATCTGGTCGCCGCCGGCCTCGCTGAAACCATCAGGCACGGAAAAGAGAGACGCATTCACTTCAAGGCAGAAGGGCGACACCTCCTGGAGGAAGCCACACCACTTCTGCGCAGTCCGGTTCGATCATTGAAATGCGTGCGCGGAGACGCCTCCGGCGCGCACCTGAAGTTGGCCGGGGAAACGGCACTATCCCACCTAACGGAACTGGCTAGCCCACGTATCGACACTTTCGCCGTCGCTGCCAGCGACTGGAAAGCGATTTCGCAAACTGCGAACCTGGCCGAAACAAACCGCGACGAAGCTAACTGCATCATCGAGACATGGTCCTACAATCCGGCCGCCTTGTCCGACACCCATACAGTGGACGTCCTGTCCTTGTACGCACAATTCCGGGGTCATCGCGACGAGCGTGTCGCCATGGCTGCGGATCGACTTTTGGAGAACCTGACTTGGTAACCGGCATCGATAAATTTCAAAAATACTTCGCTGGCCATGAGGACCACTACGCCATCATCGGTGGCGCGGCCTGTGACCTCCTGTTTGATGAAGCTGGCCTCGATTTCAGGGCCACCAAGGATATCGACATGGTGCTCTGTGTTGAGGTGGTCGATGCCGCCTTCGGCACTGCTTTCAAAGAATTTCTGGATGCTGGCGGCTACCAGGCACGCGAGCGTAGCACTGGCGAAAAGGAATTCTACCGCTTCCACAAGCCTACGGACCAGGGCTTCCCCTTCATGATCGAGCTGTTTTCCCGCAAGTCCGGCACGCTCGACCTTTCGGAAAATGCAGAACTCACCCCCATTCCGGTCGAGGAAGACATCGTCAGCCTCTCGGCCATTCTGCTCGACGACGGATATTATGAAGCGTTGCAGTCCGCGAAGCGAAAGATCGAGGGCGTGACAGTCATCGACGAAACACTCCTCATTCCCTTCAAAGCGCGGGCATTTCTCGATCTGTCCGCAAGAGCCGAAGCCGGGGAGAAGATCGACAGCAAAAACATCAAGAAGCACCGCAATGATGTGGTACGCCTGACCCAGCTTCTGCCCGGAGATTCATCGATTACTTTGCCCGATCAAATTCTCGACGACATGCGCCGCTTCCTTGATCTGGCCGAGGCCGACGCAACTCTCGACCCGAAAACTCTCAACGTACCGTTTACCCGTGACGAGGCGATCGCCCTTCTCAGGTCAGCCTATAAGCTGGCAGCTGCATGAGCCGAACCCTCATCTACAGCTTTACTCCGCCATCGCTGGGTCCAGCGCCTGACGCGACCATAGAGTTGAACGTCTCGAGATCGAAGACGCCGGCATTTGCGAGGTGCTTCAAACGCCGGGCGCCGCTTACGGAGCAAGTCGATCCTAGATGCTCTGCTGTCGCCGACCGGCGTAGGTATGACCGATTTAAGGACGCAAAGCGGTCACCGCGTATGATCACCGGCTGTGACATTTGCTACATCATCCCGGATTTTTACAATAGGGTAGGAACGGCATAGTGGTGGAGAGCAGACCAAACGCGAATGGAGGTGCGATGCGACTGATGGAATTCGTAGCTGTTGTCGGGATGATGCTTGCATCGTCCAGCGCCGCAGCATTCGCCGAGGGATTTGAAACTCATGATCTCACGACGATGGAGAAAACCGTCGCAGCCAAATTTGACAAGCAGGCATACCATTGGGCGACCCCTGCTAATATGAGCATCTCCTGCTGCGGGGCGAATGAAGATGAAATCGTTTCGGTGACTGTCGATCGACAAACAGACGAGATCGGCAAGGCGAACCGGACTGATGAAGCCTACATCGCCGAACTCGAGAACGTCTGTGCGAACGGGATTTGCAGGATCGAGAAGATCGACGCAGGAACAGCCATCGCCAGGCAGATCACCCTCCGAAACCTTGGTGGCGGCCAATCAGGGGTAAACATTTTCGCGGTGAAAGGTGGCGACAGGCTGATAATCAAGTCCTCCGCAAAGACCACAGAGGCAGCCAGGAACAACGCTGCGAAGGTTTTGGAGGTCCTAAAGATGCCGCTCATAGGGCAGTGACTTCTTCTTCAGAATGGCTCATCGTCCCTTAAGTGACAGCGCTCGGAGGGTGGCGCGTGAATTCGGACGGATTTGACAGCGTTTCAATAGCTTGACGCCTTCAGCGTCGAAATGAAACGTCCGGTCGCCAGTTCGTATCACATAAATGCGAATTATGTGCTCGAGCTATCGGTAAGCCAATCGGCGAACCGTTTGGCGAGGCGGCGCTGAGTGCCGCTCTTGGGATAGGCGAGGTAGTGGCCGATATAACGACTGTCCCGACAGCTGGCGAAGGGTCGAACCAGCCGACCGTTCTCCAACTCGCGTCTTGCAAGAGATGTTGATTCCAATGCGACGCCAAGTCCGTTCGCCGCAGCATCGACCGCGAGGAAACTTCTATCGAAGCTCATCGCCGGAAGAGGAGGAGGGCCGAGATTGTTCAACTCGAACCAGTCTATCCATTGAATGCGTTTCAGGTCGCTCCGTATGAGTGGCACGCGCGCGAGGTCGCGAGGAGACGAGAGCCGCTCTGCCATTTCGGGAGAGCAGACAGGGGAAATGACCTCCTCTCCGAGTGGCACGACGATCAGGTCCTCGCGATTCGAGGGTTCGCCGTACACGATGTCGACGTCGAAGAGCCCGTCGACGAAACGAGCATAGTTCGTACTTGCGGCGACCCTGACCTCCACCCCTTCATTGTGCTTGAGAAAATCCGGAAGCCGAGCCGAGAGCACTTGGGCCGCATAGCTGGGGGCGCAGTGAACGCGAAGAAGATGTGTCTTGTTGGATGAAATCATCTCAACACCGCGACGCAGCTCCTCGAACGCGGCTGAGGCATGGCCCTGCAAGGTCTGACCCGCTAGCGTCAAGATTACCTTTCTGGTGCTCCGCTCGAACAAGGACGTCCCAAGGTCTCTCTCTAGCTTTGAAATCGCGTGGCTCACCGCGCTCGGCGAAAGATGAAGTTCCTCTGCAGCAGCCCGGAACGACGCCAGCCGAGCAGCGGCCTCGAAGATGCGGACAGCGGAAAGAGAGGCCATCTGTAACATCGGATTAGTGAAGCAGATTCACCTACCGTTGTAAACTTCGCGTTTGTCGAACCCCGGCAAGTGCGTCAGGTTCGAGCCCGCGAAGCCAATTGGCTCGTTTTGATTTGCCAGATGCATGGGAAGCATCGGGAGGAGATTACATGCTTTTAAAAGGGAAGACCGCGGTCATTTCTGGCGGCGCGAGCAGGCGCGGTATCGGCCGCGCGACCGCACAGCTATTCGCCGAACATGGCGCTCGGGTCGCCATCCTTGACATTGACGCGGACGCCGCGGCGGACGCCGCCTCCAACCTGCCGGGCGTCGAAGCGGGCCGCCACATCGGGCTCCACTGCGACGTCGCCAACAGGGCATCCTGCGGAGAGGCCGCAGCGAACGTTATCGAGGCGTTCGGGTCGGTCGGTTCTCTGATCAACAACGCCGGCATCACCCAGCCCGTCACCACGCTCGATATCACGGAAGCCGACTGGAACCGTATCGTGGCCGTCAACATGACCGGCGTCCTCTTCCTCAGCCAGGCGTTCATACCGCACATGCGCGACAACGGCGGCGGCTCGATCGCCTGCATGTCCTCGGTCTCCGCGCAGCGCGGCGGCGGCATCTTCGGCGGGCCGCATTATTCCGCTGCCAAGGCCGGCGTGCTCGGTCTCGCCAAGGCCATGGCGAGAGAATTCGGCCCCGCCGGCATCCGCGTCAATTCCGTCACTCCCGGTCTCATCCAGACCGATATCACCGGCGGCAAGCTCACCGATCAGATGCGAACGGATATCATCAAGGGCATCCCCTTGAGCCGGCTTGGTGAAGCGAGCGATGTCGCGAACATCTACCTGTTCCTCGCATCGGATCTTTCGGCCTATGTCACGGGCGCCGTGATCGACGTCAACGGCGGCATGCTGATCCATTGAGCGGCTTTGCCGATTACCGTGCCTGAGTGGAGGATATTCCGGCGATGAACCAGATGGGTCACAACATCAGCCTGAGCGAGCGTGCTCGACGCATCAGGCGCCACGCATTGAGGATGGGCGAGGTCCAGGGGCAGGGCTACATTGCTCAGGCGCTCGGCGTCGCCGACGTGCTGGCGGTCTCTTACTTTCATGCCACCAATTACCGGCCGGAAGATCCGGAATGGGAGGGCCGCGACCGTTTTCTCCTGTCGATCGGCCACTATGCCATCGCTCTCTACGCAGCGCTAATCGAAGCGAAAATCATTCCCGAAGACGAACTCGAAACCTATGGCACGGACGACAGCCGTCTGCCGATGTCCGGCATGGCGGCGTATACGCCTGGAATGGAGATCACCGGCGGCTCGCTCGGCCACGGCCTCGGGATAGCCGTCGGCATGGCGCTGGCGCTGAAGCGAAAGAAGTCGCAGGCCTTTGTCTATAACCTATTCTCCGACGGCGAGCTCGACGAGGGCTCAACCTGGGAGGCGGCGATGTCGGCGGGGTCCTACAAGCTGGACAACCTTATCGGCATCGTAGACGTCAACCAGATGCAGGCCGACGGCCCATCGGTCGGCGTTCTTAACTTCGAGCCGCTCGGACCGAAATTTGAAGCCTTCGGCTGGTTCGTCCAGCGCGTTGATGGCAACGACATCGAGGGGCTCGTGAAGGCCTTTGATGCAGCCCGTAATCATGCGGAGGCCAAGCCTCGCATTATCATCTGCGACACCACAATGGCCAAGGGCGTCCCATTCCTCGAAGCGCGCGACCGCAACCACTTCCTGCGCGTCGAGCCGCATGAATGGGCGGAAGCCATCAGTGTCATCGATGCGGGAGTGGAAGCATGAGACGCTCGAAATACATCCGTCCGTCACACCTGGAAAATGGCGGCGGCCGCCCAAGACTGACCACGTCAGCGATGATCGCCTCCATCGCCGGCCCCGATCAGCCGACCAGGGCCGCGCCGTTCGGTCACGCATTGGTGGCGCTCGCGCAGAAGGACGACCGGATTGTCGGCATGTCTGCCGATCTGGCGAAATATACCGACCTTCATATCTTCCGGGCGGCCCACCCGGACCGCTTCTACCAGATGGGCATGGCCGAGCAGCTTCTGATGATGTCGGCCGCGGGGATGGCGCGGGAAGGGTTTCAGCCCTGGGTCACGACCTATGCCGTCTTTGCGTCGCGTCGCGCCTATGACTTCATCTGCCTTGCCATCGCCGAGGAA
The DNA here is from genome assembly GCF_001005825.1 of Rhizobium sp. LC145. Taxonomy (GTDB): domain Bacteria; phylum Pseudomonadota; class Alphaproteobacteria; order Rhizobiales; family Rhizobiaceae; genus Neorhizobium. The sequence goes on along the minus strand of NZ_LBHV01000012.1, from coordinate 51,648 downwards.
ATGCTCGACGTGAAGATCGTCTGTGCCCTTCCGGGGCTGACGACCGGATACGGACCAAGCCATCAGGCGACCGAAGACCTCGCGATGTTCCGCGGAATGCCCAACCTCACCATCATCGATCCGTGTGACGCGAGCGAGATCGAACAGGCCGTTCCGGCGATCGGCGCCCATAAAGGCCCGGTCTACATGCGGCTGCTCCGGGGCAATGTGCCGCTCGTCCTCGATGAGTACGGCTATAAGTTTGAACTCGGCAAAGCCAAGCTGATCCGCGACGGACGGGACACGCTGATCATCTCGTCGGGGCTCATGACGATGCGTGCGCTCGAAGCTGCCAAGCAGCTTCAGAAGGATGGCGTGGACGTCGCCGTGCTGCATGTCCCGACAATAAAGCCGCTCGATGAGGAAACGATCATTGCCGAATGCCGCAGAGGCGGCCGTCTTGTGGTCGTCGCGGAGAACCACACGGTGATCGGCGGCCTCGGAGAAGCCGTCGCCGGCACGCTGATGCGCGCCCGTGTCGCACCGCCGGCTTTTCGCCAGATCGGTTTGCCGGACCAGTTCCTGGAGGCAGGGGCCTTGCCCACGCTTCACGACCAATATGGTCTTTCGACCGAGAAGGTCACAAGTGCGGTCAAGGACTGGCTGTTGACTTAGAAGACGACCGATCCGCTGAGGAGAACGGATCGCAAGCACAACCAAGCTTACGATGGAGGATAAGATGAGCTTGCAGATGAACAGAAGACTTTTCCTGACCACCACCGTCTGTGCTCTCGCCGCTCCTGCGGTGGTATTGTCGAGCCGGTCGGCAAATGCAGCCACGACTACGCTGACGCTCGGCCATGGCGCAGCGCCTGGAAACCCCAGAACCGTCGCGGCCGACAAGTTCGCCGAACTGGTCAAGCAGAAGACCGAGGGACGCGTCCAGATCAATGTCGCGGGGGCGGAAACGCTCGGAAGCGACTCGGCGATGCTGACCAGCCTTCGCACCGGTGCGCTCGATTTCACGGCCAATAGCCAGGGAGCCGCCTCGGCCATCGTGCCGGAACTGAACGCGCTTGGCCTGCCGTTCCTGTTCGAGAATACGGACAAGGCGATGGCCGTGCTGGGCGGCCCGGTAGGCGCTGAACTCAACAAGCGCTTCGAGGCGGTCGGTGTCGTGCCGCTGGACTGGTGGGACAACGGGATCCGGCACCTCACCAACTCCAAGCGAACGGTCACCTCTCCAGCGGATCTGGCCGGCATGAAGATACGGACGCCGGCTGACCCGATGACGATCGACATCTTCCAGGCTCTCGGAGCGGGCACCGAGCAGATCGCGTTCGGCGAGCTGTATATCGCCCTGCAGCAGGGCGTGGTGGATGGTCAGGAAAACCCTCTCGCGAACATCGAAAGCTCCAAGCTTCAGGAGGTCAACAAGTTCATCAGTCTGACCGCCCACAAGTGGGAGGCGACGCCATTCCTCATGTCGAAAATCGCCGAAGCTCGACTTGGCAAGGATTTGGAGGCCGTCCGGGCGGCTGCGAAGGAAGCCGGCGAACTGCAGCGGAAACTCTCGAACGAGAAAGCCGCCGAGGTGCTCGACAAGTTCAAGACCAATTCCGCGGTAGAAGTGGTGGAGGTCGATCACGCCGCCTTCGTAAAGGCGACCGCTTCGGTAGCTGATGCTTGGAAGAAGAAGCCGTTTGGCGATTTCGTCGCCCAGGTGGAAGCCGCAGCGAGGGGCTGAGGCCCTCCTTTCGATCCGGAGGCCTCATGAGCAGGATATATTCAGCCGTCGATGCAGTCGCCGGCGCCATCGTCGCATTCTCACGCCTTGTCATCATCGTCAGCGGCATCGCCCTGACGGTGGTCACTACTGCAAACGTGCTCTTTCGATATCTGTCGGCTAGCGGCGGTCTCTCGTTCGCGCAGGAACTACCCATGCTGATCTTCCCGTGGTTCATCATCGCGGGCATCGTTATTGCCGCGCACGCGGGTGGCCATATGGCGGTCGAATGGTTGTACGACAAGCTTGACGGCAAGGCGCGGAAGGCTGCTTTAATCCTGGCCAACACGATCAGCGTCGTCGCCTTCCTGACACTCGCATACCAGGCCACGGTCGTCGCCGAGATCGCAGGCGCAGAAAGAAGCCCCGTCCTGCAACTTCCAAACAGCATCGGCTATTACTCGCTTTCGATAGGCGCGGTCCTGGTTTCCATCGTCACCATCGCGGCCACGACGCGCGTGCTTCGCTTGGGGTGGGACTATCGCCTTCAAATCAAGCCGGAGGAGATCGTGCTTTGACCCTCGTCATGATCGTCTCCTTCTGCGTCCTCATGGTGCTTGCAGTCCCCGTCGGCTACGCTCTCATCATCGCCGCCGGATTCGGTGTCCTTTTCAACGGATATGTGCCGCTTTCCGTGGTCGCCCAGCAGGTCTACGACCAGACACAGTCGTTTCCGATGCTGGCGCTGCCGTTCTTCATGCTGGCGGGCACCCTGATGCTCGGGGGCGAGTTGGGCCGTCAGCTTCTGGAACTCGCATCCCGTATCATGCAGCGCTGGAGGGGTGGGCCGCTATCGACCACGGCCGTATCTTCGGTCGTGTTCGGCGGGGTTTCCGGTTCCGCGGTCGCAAACGCCAGTGCACTCGGTTCCGTCCTGATCCCCTGGCAGAAGAAGCACGGCTTTCCCCCGGCACTATGCGCGGCCAATAACGCGACCTCCGCGGTTATCGACGTGCTCATTCCTCCGTCGATCCCCATGATCCTCTACGCGCTGATCAGCGGAGTAAGCGTCGGCGACCTGTTCATTTCAGGCATAGTGCCCGGTTTGATCATGGCGGCGAGTTTTGCTTTCGTTTGCTGGTTCATCTCGGTTCGCCGCGGCTACTCGGCGCAATCTGCAAAGGTCAGAAAACGTGACCTCGCCAGGCTTGCACTGCAGAGCTTTCCGGCGATCCTCCTGCCGATCCTGATCATCGTCTTCCTTCGCTTCGGCTTTGCCACGCCGACCGAGGTGTCGGTGCTCTCGGTTGTCTACTCGCTGCTGCTCAGCCTCCTGTTCTACCGGGATCTGACATGGAAGCGCTTCTGCGAAAACATGGTTGAGGCAGGCGTCGCGACCGGGGTGGTCATGCTCGTCATCATGGGGAGTGCTGCGGTCGGCTGGGTGCTGACTTTCGACCAGACGCCTCAGCACATGGCGGAATGGGTCGCGGCGCATATCTCCAGCCCGATCGCCATCATTCTCATGATGAACGTGATCATGCTGGTTGTCGGCATGCCGCTCGACATGCCCCCTGCGATCCTGCTTCTCGGGCCGGTCTTCCTGCCGCTTGCCGATGCTATTGGTCTCGACCGGGTCCAGCTTGGCCTCATGATGGTGATCAACCTGGGGATTGGGCTCTACACGCCCCCGATCGGCACGACCCTGTTCATCTCGTCGTCCATTGCGAAGGCCCCTCTGGGAACGACGACGAAGGAGCTGTGGCCTTATTTCGGCATGGCCATGCTTCTCCTTCTTGCGGTCAGCTTCATTCCCGCATTGACGATTTATTAGGGCCTGTACGGTGAGCGAAGTATCTCTGTTCCCGGGTGCCGGCACTCTTTAAGGCCGATCTGTTACATGTGCGCCCGGGACGATTTATCGGCTGTCCTTCCCGAAAATGGAATCATTGCTCAAGATTTTTACGAGGTTGAAATCGGAGCCAAAGTTCTCTTCTGCTTTGCAGTGGCTTTACGGACTTGATGTCCGAATAATGAACATCTATAGATTGGCTGAGCCGTGGACGGTCCTCATAAGTCCACATCATGTCGCGCAAGCAGCTAGAGCCCATTTATATGAAAAAGCTACTCAACTCGCCCACCTCCTATGTCGATGATGTCCTTGAAGGTTTGGTGGCGGCCAATCCTGGTTTTGTTCTGGATGGACAGAGTCTAAGGGTGATCCGCCGCGCATCCGGTGCGGTCAAGGGTAAGGTCGGCATCGCCTCGGGCGGCGGCTCGGGCCACCTTCCTCTTTTTACCGGTTACGTAGGCCAGGGGCTGCTATCAACATGTGCTATCGGCAACGTGTTCGAAGGACCCAATCTGCAATCATGCATGGACGCCATCTCGCTTGCAGAAGGCGGTGAAGGCGTCCTGCTGTTGTTTGGAAATTACGGCGGTGACAAAATGAACTTTGCAATGGCGAGCGAGATGCTCGAAGAGGAAGGCATCCGGACCCGCACGGTTCTCGCGACTGACGATATAGCCAGCGCCGCACCAGACGAGGCAGCCAAGCGGCGAGGAGTTGCCGGTCTGATCTACGCTTACAAGATCGCGGGAGCGGCCGCGGAGGCTGGCCACGATCTGGATAGCGTGGCGGCGTTCGCGCAAAAGACCGTCGAGGCAACTCGTACCATTGGATTGGCCCTGAACTCATGCATCGTGCCCGGTTCTGTTGGTCCAACATTTCAGATCGCAGATGATGAAATCGAAATGGGAATGGGTATCCACGGAGAGCCGGGCATTTGGCGCGGCAAGCTGAAGCCGGCGGGCGAGCTGGTTGAGGAGATGCTTGAGCGTCTTCTGGCGGAGCTTCCGGTAAACGAGGGCAAACGCGTGTCCATCCTCGTCAACGGTCTCGGCGCGACACCTCTCGATGAACTCTACATCATTTTTGCCGAGGCGAAGAAGCGACTGGATGCTTCGGGTTACACGATCGTTCAGCCGATGGTCGGCAATTACGTGACGTCGATGGAAATGGCCGGTGTCTCGATCAGTCTTTTGGCGCTTGATGACGAACTGGCACATTTTCTGGCGGCTCCGGCCGACTCCCCTTTCTGGAAGATCTGAACCATGGACATGAACCAAACACATCTGAAGGGCGCATTAGACAGAATCATCGCCGACCTGCCCGCGATTGAACAGGAGCTCAATGCCGCCGATGCCAAGCTGGGAGACGGCGACACAGGTGGCATGTTCGCGCGCGTTATCGGAGCAATGCACGCAGCGGAGGTGCCCTCAAATAGTGACCTCGGAGCGACACTCTCGGCCTACGCCCGGGCAACGGCTGCCGCCACGGGCTCCAGCCTCGGCACGCTTATCGCGACCGCAATGCTTACCATTGCGAAGCAGACCAAGGGCCGGATGGAAATCGAATGGTCTGAACTTGGCCCGTTGCTCGAGCAGGCACGTGATGCCATGTCGGCCCGGGGCGGAGCCACTTTGGGAGATAAAACAGTTCTGGATGCTCTTGACGCCGTTGCTCGCGCGATCAAGGGGTTAAGCGATCCAGCAACAGTTCATTCGGCGGCGCAGGCTGCCGCTGTCGCAACCCTTGAGGACTTTCGCAATCGTCCCAATAAGATTGGAAGGGCACGAATGTTTGCTGAGGCTTCAATCGGACACGACGATCCGGGTATGTTGGCTGTGGTCAGGGTGATCCAAGCGATAGGGAGATAGGTTGTGAAGAACAACGAGATAGGCGCGACAGACATGGCTCATGCAGAGGCGACCGGCCAAATGCTGTCGTACTTCAAAATGATGGCGGTGCTGGAGTGCTTCTCTCGTAGTGACAAGGCTCTGACGGTTTTGCAGATCTCCAAGCGCACGGAACTGCCAAGGACGACCGTGCATCGTTTGGTCAGTTCCCTCAAGACATTGGGGCTTCTGGAGCAGGATAGGGATAGAGAGCGCTACCGCCTGGGGCTGAAGCTGTTTGAGCTGGGCAATACGGTGCTTGCGAATATGGACGTTCAGCGCGAGGCCGAAGAAAGCATCAATACGCTGTCTAATAAGACAGGGCTCGCGGTGCATCTCGGCGTCTTCGATGGTCACGGGATTATCATGGTGAGCCGCAAGGATTCCAAAGGGCTCAACAATATCATAACTCTGGAAAGTGCTGCTGCGCACTGTAGTGCGACCGGGAAGGCTGTTCTGGCGCATCAGAGTGAAGCGGTCATCAAGCGTGTGATCAGCGAAGGGCTTCCGGCCTTCACCACCCATACGATCACCGATCCCGACGCCTTGCGCTCCGAATTGCGCAAAACGTTGGAACGCGGTTATTCGATTGATGATTGCGAGTATGAAGATTGGCGGCGCTGTGTGGGGGCGCCAATCTGGAACGCGAGTGGACGCATCTTCGCCGCGATCAGTGTCACAGGTGAGAAGGAACGGTTTACCGAGACCTCGATCCCCGAATTCGCAGCCCTGATCAAACAGCAAACGCGACTGATCGCGCAACGTCTGGGCGCTGATCCCGATCTATATGATTGATGACGAAAATTCGATATCGGTCGCTTCTTTCTCTTGACCGTGAACAACATGTCCATTATTCAGACATTGTGTTCATTTAATGAGGAAGCGATGTCGACCGATCAGTTCTTCGGGGTAATCCCGCCCACTACCACTCCCTTTAGCGCGGAAGGCGAAATCCTGTACAACCAGCTGGGCGCACAGATCGACTGGATGGTCGGTTCCGGTGTCCATGGGATCTGCGTCGGAGGATCGTCTGCAGAGGGGCACACCCTGGACGCCAACGAATTGCAGCGACTGCTTGAAACGTCTCGTGACGTTCTTGCCGGCCGGGTGCCGCTCATCGCCGGCATCATCATCAACTCCACTCGTCAGGCCGTCGATCGCTCAAAAATGGCTCGTGAGGCCGGCGCTGTGGCGCTTCAGGTTACGCCACCACACTATGTTTTTAGGCCTTCCGACGATGCGCTGGTCGACCATTTTCGAGCAATCGCCGACGAAAGCGGCCTCCCGGTGCTCATCTACAACGTTGTGCCGTGGTGCTATCTCGGTCCGGCGCTCCTCAAGCGGATCATGACCGAGGTTCCGGGTGTCATCGGTGTGAAGCAATCCAACAGCGATCTCAAACTGACGGCCGATCTGATGCTCGATCTGCCAGAAGGCAAGCTCGTCTTCACGGCGGTTGACGCTCTTCTTTATCCGAGCTTCGCGCTTGGCGTACATGGTACCATTGCAGCTAATCCCGCTGCTGCACCGAAGGCCGTCGTGAAGCTTTGGGACTTGGTCAAGGAAGGCAAGCACACCGAAGCAAAGGCACTCCACGCCGATCTGCTGCGTTTCTGGAATGCCCTCATTACCGATGATCTTCCCGCAAACATAAAGTACGCGCAATCGCTTCAGGGCGTCCCTTTTGCTCTGCCGCGCGCTCCTATGAAGGCGCCTGACGAAGCTCGCAAGGCGCTGATCGCTGACGCCCTGAAGGCGATCCCTCACTAAGGCTGATTTGAATGAAATAGTGTCCCCGCCCAGGGCGGGGACAGATAATCGATAAGACACGAACTGGGAGGATCCTTGATGAACAAACTGCTTATTTCGACACTCGTCGCCACAGGGCTCATCAGCAGCACAGCTACGCAAGCCCAGGACTGGCCAACACGTCCTGTGCAGATGGTCGTGGTCGCGGGAGCCGGTGGAGGTTCGGACTATACGTTCAGGCTTCTGGCGGCTGAACTCGAGGCTGCGCTTGGTCAACCAGTCCCGGTGATCAATCAGGCTCAAGCGTCCGGTATCGTCGGCTATACCACCTACACGTCTGCTGCACCTGATGGCTATACGCTGGGCCAGCTTTCACCGATCGCGCAGTTCACCTTGCTGGGACAAGCCAACTTCCGGCCTGAGAATTTCACCGCGATTGCCCAGTTCAATGCCGACCCGTCGGCGATCCATGTTTCTGCGGACAGCGAGTATCAGGATCTGGGCGCTCTTATCGCCGGCATCAAGGCTGATCCCGGATCATTCAACATTTCCTGTGGCGGCACGTGCAATGCCAGCTGGGATATTCCATTTGTTTCGATGCTCCTGGGAGAGGGTGTCGATGTCACGAAGCTCAACTTGATCCCGGCTCAGGGATCGGCGGCAGCGCTGCAGGAGCTGGCTTCGGGCGGTCTTGACATTGTGCTGTGCTCTGTGCCCGAGACCACCGCTCTCGCAGACGCTGGCGTGGTGAAGACGTTGGCAGTGATGAGCGATGAACGCGTTGCCATCAATGACTCGATTCCGACGGTGAAGGAAAGCATAGGCACGTCCTACGTTGGCGGAACGTGGCGCGGCGTTGGCGGGCCTGCTGGAATGGACCCAGCGGTAGTCGCTCGGATCGAAGAGGCAGTTGCCGCGGCCGTCAAGAAGGAGAGTTTTGTGAAGGGTATGCGTGATCGTGGCTTCGGTATCGCCTATCGCAACCATGAGGATTTCACCAGATTCCTGACCGAGCACTTTACCGAAACGGAACGCGTTCTCAACGCAATGTCAGGTAAGTAAACGCTTTTGGCGGCGGGGCAGTCGTTCTGCGCCCCCGCCGCCTCCGACCAGGCCAATATCATACAGTATGACTTTGGTGCCTGTGCAATGAGGTTCATCATGACCAATCGATTTCTTGGGCTAGGCTTCGTCGCGGTCGGTGCAGTGATCCTGTTCTTGTCCCTGCAACTCCCTCAGCCCATGGCTGCGACCCGTATTGCGTATGGACCCGGTTTCTTTCCCACGATCCTCGGTGCGGTCGTGACGATTGCGGGCCTGCTGATGGCGATCATCAACCCAGCTGATGCCTTCGAAGAAGACGAAGAACACGATGCCTTCGCCTGGAGACAGTACATCCGGCCGGCTATCGTGGCAGCAGCTGCGCTTGTCTATATTTTGTTCTCTACACAGCTCGGCTTTCTGATCCTCGCACCTATTATCCTAACGATGCTGTTGGTCATGGGCCGCGTGGTTCTTTGGCAAGCGTTTCTGATCGGCATTGCGGGGCCGGTTATCATCTACATCCTGTTCGCCAAGCTGCTCCTTGTACCGCTACCACTTGGCTTGCTTGCGCCTATCGGAGCATATCTATGATAGAGAACATCACGGCGGGTCTCGCCCTGCTTTTCGATCCTTTTGTGCTGTTGGTCATGGTCGCAAGTGCCGCATTCGGTTTGTTCATGGGCGCGCTCCCAGGACTGACGGCGACAATGGCGGTTGCCTTGCTCGTTCCAGTTACTTTCTACATGGATCCCGTGCCGGCCGTCGCGGCGATGGTCACCGCCTCTGCGATGGCAATGTTTTCGGGAGATATTCCATCCGTTCTTTTGCGGATGCCGGGAACACCAGCATCCGCAGCCTACACAAACGACGCCTTTTCGCTGACAAAGAAGGGGCAGGCCCATGTTGCCATGGGCATTTGCTTGCTGACCTCTGCAATAGGGGGGCTATTTGGTGCGATCGTTCTGGCAACCTTAGCGCCACCGCTAGCAAGTGTAGCCCTCAGATTCTCATCATACGAATATTTCTGGCTCTGCCTTCTTGGTCTGACAACGGCAGCTTTCATGATCAGCACGTCAAGGCTGAAGGGCGCAATTTCGCTGGCGCTTGGCCTTTTCACTGCTACCGTTGGTATCGATCCGGTCAGTGGCGTTCCACGCTTTACGTTCGGCAGCACTGCGATCATCGGTGGCTTGTCGTTAGTGCCTGTGATGATCGGCCTCTTTGCGTTCGCAGAAATCTTTCGCTTCTATTCGCGACGAAATCAGCCGGTTAAGCTGGAGCAGAACAAGATAAAAGGCGTATTTGAAGGACAGGCAGGGATCCTTTGGAAGGAGCGGCGCGCTATCGCACAGGGCAATCTCCTGGGAACGCTGCTAGGCATTCTTCCTGGTGCCGGCGCGGATATCGCCGCTTGGATTTCCTATTCCGTCGCCAAAAGGTTCTCCCGCAATCCGGAGGAGTTCGGCCGAGGCTCGAAGGAAGGCTTGGCCGCGGCAGGAGCTGCCAATAATGCAGCCGTCAGCGGTGGGTTCATCCCATCACTGGTATTTGGAATTCCAGGTGATGCCATTGCCGCAATCATCATCGGTGTTTTGTTCATGAAAGGGGTGAACCCCGGCCCGACAATCTTTCTTAACAACCCGTCCGTTGTTTATGCGATCGTCGGCACGTTCTTCATGGCAAACATTCTGATGATTCCGTTGGGCTGGGTCGCCATCCGCCTGAGCCGGCTCATGCTGTCCGTAAGGCTGAACATTCTCATGCCGATCATCTTCATCTTTTGCCTGATCGGCGCCTTCGCGATGGAGAATTCCATTGCGGCGGTGGGCGTAGCGCTTGCTTTCGGTGTGATTGGTTTCGCGATGGAGGCTAACCGTTTCCCCTTGGCGCCATTCGTGCTGGGCATCGTGCTGGGACCACTGTTGGAGCAGAATTTTCTGACGTCGATGATGAAATCGAACGGAAACCTAGTTGCGTTTTTCGATCGCCCGATTGCTGCAAGCTTGGCCGCGCTAACCATACTGATTTGGGTATGGCCCCTCGTGAACCTGTTCCGCGCTCGTCGATCGGCGCCGCAAATGTGAAGAGGCGATGAACGCCATGTCCTGTTGGCGTTCGGACAAACGTCAACCGGATCTGGATTCCGAACAGGATGTTCGGACCGGCAGTGAGGCACAGGGCCCATGCTCCAAGCTTTCCGTCCACGCGTGGATTTGTCAAACAGTCCACCTAAAACGTGATCTTGGCGTAGGCACCTCCGTCAGGGTTATTTCCTACTTCCAACCGCGCATTGTGCCCTTCCGCAATGGCCTTAACGACCGTGAGACCAAGCCCGGAACCGCTTAGACCACGATCGTTAAGCCTCTCGCTTCTCCAGAACATATCGAAAGAGGAGTGCTGCACATAGTCCGGTAGTCCCGGACCTTTGTCTCGAACGGAAATGAATGACTGCCCGGCTTCATCCAAACCGGTATGAACATCGATTGGACCGCAATCCCCCGCGTATCTACGCGCGTTTTCGAGCAGAGCAAGGAGAGCCTGGCGGAAACGGTCCGGATCGATTTTCGCCGGTGCGGGTTGGAGGTATGTTCGGAAATCGAGGGCGTCGCCTGCGGAGGCCTGAAACAAACTCACCGTCTCCAAAACATGCAACGCCAAGTCTGTTGTCGTAGTTGCTGTGACAAAGCTGGTCGTGCCTGCCAAAGAAAGCGTGTTCAGCTGGTCTACGAGACGGGACATGCCCTGTGCTTGCACCAGCAGAGCTCGCAATCGTTCCTCGCTGGCAGGAAACACACCGTCGGACATGCCCTGTAGATTACCCTGCAACACGGTAAGCGGCGTGCGCAATTCATGGGCGACAGCCCGCGTATTGAATTTCAAGCGCGTTTCCAACGCGAGCAATTCGCTGGCCATGCTATTGATCGTTACAGCAAGCGCTGCCACCTCTTTGGTTGCGCCGGGTTCTACAGTGACCTGGAAATCGCCTTGTCGAATCTTTTCCGCGGCCGCAGTCAATCGCGTTAGCGGCGCCACGATCCTGTAAGCCAAGACTACCCCGATTACACTTGAGATAACGATCAGTGCAAAGCCGAAACCCAAAACACCCTCGACAGGCGATGCCTCTGTTGCCTCCTCTAACTGCGGGTAAAGGGGCGCAAGCGCCGCAAGGGCCTTTGGATCGGGAACCTCGCCCATATTTAGGCTCACCCAAGCCGATCTTGCATCTTGAGGTAGTCCGTCGAGGGCAGTTACCTCAGCGTGATCAATGTACCAATCAACTGCGACGTAAAGCGCCGCTATAGTTGCAAGTTGAATGACTGACGTTAATGCAGCTGTTGTGATTGAGAGGGTCGGCCTAGACACCTGTCGACCTCGCGAAACGATACCCGATACCGCGGACTGTGGTTATGTACCCCTCTTGGCCAAATTCTGCGAGCTTCCGCCGCAGATTGCCAATATGCGTGTCAATGGTGCGATCAAGGGCGTCGCTTTCGGGTAAACACGCGTCCAGTAAAGATGCTCTTTCGAACGTCTTAAAGGGAGACCTTAACAAACAGACCAAAAGGCGGAATTCTGTTGCGGTCAGCGGCAGTTCAACCCGTCCTTTCTCCGTTGATGCAATCGCGATGTGCGAATCCAGTTGGACTTCGATGTCGTCGTGCCGGATAACCTCGCTAGCGGCAACGCCTCTGGTTCGCTTTAATACGGCCCCCACACGTGCCACGACTTCCTGTGGGTTGAATGGTTTCGTGACGTAGTCGTCAGCGCCGAGCTTCAGACCGAGCAATTTGTCCGTACTGTCATCCATCGCCGACAAGAATATCACCGGCACGGTGGAATTCCCTCGAACCTTTGTCAGAAGATCGAAGCCGTCAATATCTGGCAGGCCGATGTCGAGCAAGATCAGGTCCGGCTGTAATCTCTGTACATGGGTGAGAGCCGAAAGGCCTGTTGATGCTTTGGTCGTCCTATAGCCAGCTCTTGCAAGATACCTTTCCAAGAGCGACGCTATATCTTCGTCGTCCTCGACCACCAGCACGAGAGATGAAATCATAGTCAAACTCACTGATTTTGACATGCCCTTCCCCGGTTCTCCGTGAAATCTTGACAATCGGGCGAGAGAACGTGGTCCTCAACGAGGAGCCACCGATGAGTGTAACTGACCTCAACCACGTTCAAAAAGCAATTTCGAAAACCGCGGACGACAAAACATGCCATTTGCTTCCACAGGCGCTTATACTTTTGGGCTTTGTTTCCCTGATTTTTGCAGCGATGCCAGAACTTGACCTGATTGTAAGTCGTTTTTTTTGGGAGCCCGCCGCTGGCTTCGATTTCAATGAAAACAGCTTCCTCGTTGCGTTTCGTGACACCAACAGGTTTCTACCTTGGATCGTGATAGGAATTGCGGCGGCGCTGTTAATTCCAAATCCATTTCTTAGGCACCTGAAAAATCCACCTGCACCGCACAAGTTGGTGTTTTTGATTACTTTCTTTGCAGCGGGTCCGGGGTTTGGCGTTCACCTGATCAAGATGCTTGTTGGTAGAGCGCGTCCAAGAGCACTTGAAGAATTTGGTGGCAGCGCACTTTTCACGCCTCCGTGGGAACTCACCGACCAATGCGCAAGGAATTGTTCCTTCATCTCGGGAGAGGCGGCAAGCGCCTTCGCACTGCTCACGCTTGTTGTATTCATCAGGCCCAAATACTCGACACTTTATCTCGGGGCGGTTGGCATTGTCGCGGCAGCCTTTTCATTGAACAGAGTAGTGTTTGGAGCCCACTTCCTGTCAGATGTGGTTATCGCTTGGAATGTGATGTTCGCTTTGGCGGTGCTACTCTGGCGATCGTTCTCACGAAACGCTCCGCAGATCGATGCCATATTCGCCAGGGAATCCCGTTTGACCTAAGAATCCGGTGATAAACAAATACATTCATCAGCCGATAGGGTGATCAATCATATAAAATCAACAACCTATGATCTGATTTCTCTGCCATATATATCAGCCTATAGCCTGAGAAGACGCAGGTTCGGATCCGCGCTCGCCGATCGGCGCCGCAAATGTGAGGAGGCGATGAACGCCATGTCCTATTGGCGTTCGGGCTGGTTCTCGCGAATTCGGCAGAACTCATGTATGCTCAGGAAAGCAAGCGCGGAAGATGTACTATGACCGTCTATAACCTCCTGATGAGTTTTGGTTTTGTTGTTATGATCGGTGTCATGGTGAAGGGCTTTTGGGGTGTCACTAGCGTGAAGCCTCTTGAGCAGCCCGATAATGCGCAAAGTGACGCCGCCCCGCCGCCCTGATCGGCAACACCGCCATAACATGCGCATTCCCGTTGGCCAGGAAGCTCACGACGTTCAGGCCGCCTTTGCGTATCGATGATTCATTCAATTGCGCGCGGGCCTGTCTACGGGGATAAACCCATTGCAGCACGCTCCACGATCATTCGAGCCGCTCCGGCATAGGATACCGTCAGCGGCACGCCCATGCCGGATGTGAGACAATGAATAATATGTTAGCCTGCACATCCTGCGGAAGAGATCAGACCGAATCCGTCGTCCACCTGGGTTCGTACATTCTCCGATGTGCTGCTTGCGGCGATGTGATCGTTGCGACATCGTTCATAGCCGTGATCGACTCAGATCATGAGTGCTCAGCCTTTATCGATCCAGGCCCCGGACAAGCCCTTTTGCCGCACGCCTTTGTCGCACGGGGACCACTCCGACTGATCGCAACGGCAATCAGTGCCGCAGCGAGCGATGGAACACTGATACGCCTGATCTTTGAACCAATGGATTGAAGCCCGGGGAGGAGGTGAGATGCAGGACGCACGCCGCTGGGCGGTTTTCCTCTATTTCTTCAGGCGCAGTTTGTCCTATGCCGTTTCGCCTGCCCGTCGTTGAGGTTTCATCTACGCCTGACGAACGGCAGTCCGCTGCCGGATCGGCGGAACGCCTGCCGTCTTCATTTTCTCTCTGCGGGCGCCTTGGAGTCGTTTCCTATGCCTGGCGCCCACCTGTCCTCAGCCAGCGGAGCTGTTCCACGGAGCGATCGGTTGGGCGGCAGGGAGTGGAAGGATTGCTCCAGTCGGTTTGCGCGACGAGGCGCGCATCCTGAGGGCGTCGCGTTTCGGAGGCGTTTTGAACAGGCGGCCATACTCGCGTGTGAATTGCGAGACGCTCTCATAGCCCACCTCAAGCGCGGCGCTGGTAGCCGTAAAACCTTGCTCCAGCATCAGCCGGCGCGCTTCAATCAGACGCAACCGCTTCTGGTACTGACCTGGGGAGAGCGATATCATGTGCTTGAAGTGCTTATGAAAGGCAGTGAGGCTCATGCCCGCTGCCGCCGCAAGCTCCTCGACCCGGATCCGCGATCGATAGTCCTGCCTCAGGATCGCGATTGTAGCGCCGAGACGGCTTGCATAGCTGGTCGGATCGGCAAGCGCCCGCAGCGCTTCGCCATGCTGCCCCGACAGAAGCCAATAGTGCAGTTCCCGAATAATTCCATCGTGGAGAAGCGGTGTCGCTTCGGGTCGATCCAGCAGCCGCATCAGGCGCAATGCACAATCCAGAACGGCGGCGTTGGTGTCCTCGGCAAAGAGAGTGCGTGTCCGGGAAGGACGTGGAGGCCGGACACCGCCCAGGTGGGCGGTCAGTTCGCCAAGGACTCTCAGTTGAAGTTCGACAGCGACGGCGAGGTAGGGCTCGCTCCGGCTGGCCTGCACGACACGCCCGACAACCGGCATGTCGGCGCTCACGATCACCGACTGCCCGGCGGAGAAGGTTCGTTGCTCCCGACCCACGGTCATGAGCTTGGCGCCCTGCAGAACCAGGCAAATCAGCGGCCGGTAGACGGAATGGAGATCGCCGCGCGGCGTCTCGATGCACATCATCCGCAGCCCGGGAACGGCAGTCAGAGCAAGCCCATCAGCGTTTGCGTGGGCAGCGGCATAGATCCGAACGGCCTCTTTGAGTGCGTCCATGGGGGTCTCCAGCGATCCGGCTCGAATATAGCGTAGACGCAGATGGAATTCATCCAAGCTACAGGATTAGGCAAGTTTTACGCATAGCTTGGCAAGTTCGTGGGTCCCCCAGGCCGTATGGATGTCCCCACAGTTTTATCGAGCAGGAAAGGGACTCCGATGACTGAACGAAGCGATGTACCACGACGGGCTGTTCTGACGGCGGCGGCTCTGGTTCCAGCCGTGATGGCGATGGGCACGGCCAGCGCTCAAACCGCCCGGCCGGCGCAGGCGTCGAACGGCAAGGTCGTGCTGGTGACGGGCTCTTCCAGGGGGATCGGTGCGGCGACCGCCAAGCGTCTGGCGGGTGACGGCTACGCGGTCACGGTCAATTGCGTGGCCAACCGCGACCTTGCCGCCGGCGTCGTTCGAGAGATCGAAGCCGCCGGTGGACGCGCCATCTGGGTCCAGGCCGACGTCAGCGATCCTGCCGCGGTTCGGCACCTGTTCGATGAGAACGACCGCGCCTTCGGCGGCGTCGACGTGGTGGTGAGCAACGCCGGCATCATGCGGCTGGCGCCGTTCCGCGACATGACGGATGAGCATTTCGACAGGATGTTCGCCGTCAATGCCAAAGGCAGTTTCAACGTGCTGCGCGAAGCGTCGCGGCGCGTGCGCGACGGCGGGCGCATCATCACGCTTTCTTCGAGCATCGTCCAGCTTCGGTCTCCCACCTATGGCCCCTATGCGGCGACCAAGGCGGTCCAGGATATGTACGCGAGTGTCCTTGCAAAGGAACTGGGCACACGGAAAGTCGCCGTCAATGCGGTCGCACCGGGGCTGGTCAATACCACCCTTTTCACCGACGGAAAGACCGAACAGCAAATTCAGGGCTTCGTCGATCGCACGCCGATGGGACGTCTCGGCGAGCCTTCCGATATCGCCGATACGATCGCTGCGCTCTGCAGCGGCGACGGCGCCTGGATCAGCGGGCAGACGGTCTTCTCGAACGGCGCCGTCGTCTGACCTGGCTCTTCGGGGCAGGTGGCGTTCATCCTTGCTCGGTGGCGGTCGGCAATTGACCGCCACCTCCGCCGCTAGGTCGTCAGCGGATATGAAGTCTCAACCGATCAATATGAATCATCCCGCCAGAATTTGTGTGCGCGTAGCTCCGAAGCGCAAGCCATCCGAACAGTGCCACCATCCGGCGCGCTTCTGAAGCCTCGCCGGCGCGGCGAGGCGCAGAGCCGCCAACAGCAATTCGCGAGCGCCGAGCAGGGCAGGGGTGAGTTGGCCAGCGTAGCCGGCGATCGAACCGAGCCAGTTCTTTATTCATCCGGGCAATGCCATCGGCGGTCATTTCCTTGATGCTCTTGGGCTTGTTCGCCCGATCAATCGCAGGGAGGTTGAATGACGAAGTGAGAGCGCGTAGCGCTCCATAACCGTCTCGGCGGCGGCGGTCGCAAAGGCGGCTGCCTGCTTCGAATGGCCCGGTTCGGGCGCGTTCAAAGAAAACATTGGCAAGGGCCGGTATCTATGATAGGTTACATGTAACCGATAAAGCCGGAGAAAGACATGGCCTCTGCGTCGAAGCCAAAGCCGTCACGCGTGAAGGTGGGCCAGCATCGCGCCCGGTTGCGCGCTCAGGGGCTGCGCCCGATCCAGATCTGGGTGCCGGATGTGCGTGCGCCGTCATTCAGGGCTGAGGCGCATCGCCAATCGCTTTCGGTTGCGACAAGCGCGCAGGCCGCTGCTGATCAGGCGTTCATTGACGCTGTTACGGATTGGGGCGATGAATGAGACGTGGCGATATCTGGACGGTCGCCGGCGGTAACGACTATGCGGGCAAGCCGCGCCCCGTGGTGATCGTCCAGGATGACAGTTTCGACGGGACGAGTTCTGTCACGATCTGCGCTTTCACATCGGATACGACGGAAGCACCATTGTTCCGGCTTCCCGTCGCGCCGAATGAGCGCAATGGGCTGCGCACAGTCTCGCGCTTGATGGTGGACAAGATTACCACCGTTCCGAAATCAAAGATGGGTGGTCAGGTCGGGCGACTGGACGATGAGGAAATCGTGCGACTCAATCAGGCGATGCTGGTGTTTCTGGGTCTGGCCGCGTCGCCGAGGGCGCGGGGAGAAGGGTAGAAGGATAGATTTATGACAGGGCAATGACTCGCGCCCATGTCGAAAAACGGAATTTACGGCCGATGCGTCGCCATGCCCGATGACGAACTTTTTGATCTTCACTGCCCGAATCTCTTGCCGCTTCATGTCTATCTCGATCGTGGTCGTTACTGCACCTCATTTACATAGCGGTGGTGAGCCGTGGTTGCGCGATGTGCGGAGATCAATACCGGTGTGGCCAGCTGATCATATGCCACTTCATCAATTGTCAGCACCGCGGCTGGAAGGGTCAGTTCAAGCCAGCGAGCGTCGGCCTCTGTTGCGAGATCGGCGCCGATCTGCTCCCGGATCGCTGAAATCCGGATGCCATAATGTTCCAGCAGGTGCAGGTAGAAGAGTGGTGGTATGTCTTCCGGGCGATCGGGAAAGTTGGGAACCCGCGATCTGGCAAGCGTCAGCGTCTCATGCATGATCGGTCGATCGTCGACGTTTCTAACGCGATGGAAAACGATGACGGGCGAGCCTTCGTCGATCTGAAGCTTTTGCGCATCACCGGCAGAGGCTATGCCATGATCGAGTGACGTGACGGTCGTCACGGACTTGCTGAGCGATCCGTCGAGGCCGTGCAGGCGGAAGTACTGGAAAAACAGCCTCAGACTATGTTGCGGCTTGCGGCCTGTGACGACGGTGCCCGTTTTCCGGCGCCGGCTGAGCAGACCGTCATTGGTGAGATCCATCAACGCACGGCGGATGGTGCCGACGGCGACCCTGTAGGTTTGCGACAGTGCCACTTCACTGGGCAGAACGGAGCCCGGCTGTAGCTCGCCGAGCATGATAGCCTCGGTGATCTGCCGCTTCACCACTTCATATAGCGGCAGAGACAGCTCGCTGAGCCCGGCTGCTTCTGATGAATTATTAGGCAGTTCCGGCAATGATTTGCCTCTTCTTTGGAGTTGACTCGTGCTATCGATCTACGCAGTATTACTATATAGTTTATATTAAAGCGCAAGCTGAGGAGGCGGGCGCTACGGTGCCGAGGACACTGCGATGACCAAGCAGCAACCCGCCTTGCAGCAAGACTTCATCATGTCTGCCATGGCAGCGATTGAGCGCGATGTCGAGATCGCTATCCAGGATTTAGCGCGGATGGTCGCGGTGGATACGTCATTTCCGCCTGGCCTTGGTTATGACGCCTTTGCGGATCTAATGATTGAGCTTCTGGCGCCCCTCGGCTTCCATTTCGATCGGGTGACGGTGCCGCAAGACCTCTGGCACGTGGCGGGTGGTCCGGCGGCGGGTAAGCGGACGAACCTGATCGCAACCCGTGAAACCGGCCACCCGGTCTGCGGCCTTTATTATCACGTCGATACGGTTCCCGTCGCACCGGGCTGGACGCGCGATCCTCTCACCCTGACGATCGAAGACGACAAGCTTTATGGCTTGGGCGCGGCCGACATGAAGGGTACGATCGCGGCGACCCTTCTGGCGCTTCGGGCCGCGAAGGAAAACGGCGTGCCGCTCTTCTATGATCCGATGCTGCTCCTGTGCACGGACGAGGAGGGCGGGCTCCATCCCGGCATTCGCTACCTGGCGGAGCAGGGCATGCTGAAGGGGCACATCGTCAATTTCAACGGAACGGCGGCGCCGCGCATCTGGGCCGGCTGCTTCGGCATCTTCAATTTGCAGGTGACGATCACCGGCCATGCCGTCCATGCCGGCGAAGGCAATCGGACCGGTGCCGGCGTTAACGCCATCGAAGGCGCTCTGCCGGCTCTCAATGCCCTATTGGAGCTGAAGCCGAAGGTGGCGAGCCGGGCGTCCAAACTCGCGCCGCCCCCGCATGCATCCGGCCCGCTGAGGCCGCAACTGACGATTTCGGCAGTCAACGGCGGAACGGCCGGTGGCCAGGTTCCGGCCGAAATCAAGATCCTCGTCAGCCGCCGCTATGCGCCGGAGGAAAGCTATGAGGAGGCGCGCGCCGAAATCGAAGTGGCAGTCACAGACTGCCTTGTCGGGACCGACCTCAGACTCGCTATCGATCTTGTCGGCCATCTGATCCCGACCGACGACCCTGACGGCCCGCACTGGCCGCGCTGGCAAAAGGCGCTGTCGCTCGGCTTCGGCTACCGGCCGGAGGATTTCAGCAAATGGGGCGCCGCCAGCTGTTCGGACTTCGGCTACGTCCAGAAAGCCGGCTTTGGCCCGGAGGTTCTCTTGGGTGGGCTTGGCCGGCCGGAGAGCTGCATCCACAGCCCCGAAGAGCACACGACCCGCCAGGACATCATAGCGCTCGCCAAGAGCATCCTTGCCTATCTCGCGGCCGATTTTGCCGCGGACTGCATTCCTGAAAACAGCAACTAATACGCAAAAAGGGGAACTACACATGCTGGAAATGAAACGTCGCTTCTTCCTGGCCGGCACCGCCGCCATTCTTGCCGCGCCCTCGCTCAGCATGGCGCAGTCTGCAACGCCGGCCAAGGGCGGTACGTTGCGGATTTCCGTGGATCAGGCGGCAAGCGTCATCCATCCGCTGCTGACGCGCGTCAATCCGGAATATCTGGTCACCGAGCTGCTTTACAGCAATCTGACCCGCCTCAAGGTCGACATGTCGGTGGAGCCTGATCTCGCCGAAAGCTGGACGCCGAATGACGGCTTGACCGAGTGGACCTTCAAGCTGCGCAAGGGCGTCACCTTCCATGACGGCTCTGCCTTTACCGCGAACGACGTCGTGGCGACGTTCAAGGCGATCCTCGATCCGGCAACCGCCTCGCCCGGCCGCAACAATGTCGGCCCGATCTCCGATATCGTCGCTATCGACGATGCCACCGTGCTGTTCAAATTGTCGGGACCCTATGCGGACTTGCCAGTCGCGATGGCCTATACCAATGCCCGCATCATCCCGGCGGCAATTGCCACCGGTGACCTGAAGAGCCTGTCCACCAAGGCAGTCGGAACCGGTCCGTTCAAGCTCGTTTCCTACGAGCCCGATCGCCTTATCGTCGTCGAACGAAATCCGAACTACTACGACCCGGCACGTCCGTATCTCGATCGCATCGAGGTCCAGGTCTTCCCGGATATCTCGGCGGAAGGGTCGGCGATGATCGCCGGCAATGTCGACATCATCTCGACGCTCCAGCCGACGGAATACATGCGCCTCGAAGGCAATGATGGCGTCGACGTGCTGCGCACGCCGTCCGGCCAGTTCTGCAACGTCAACTTTGGCTGTGATACGGCCCCCTTCAATGACGTTCGCGTTCGCCGGGCGATTGCGCTCACTGTCGATCGTGAGGCAATGGTCGGATTCGTCACCGAAGGGTTCGGAACCCCCGGAAATGATACGCCGCTTAACGCATCCTACCGCTTCTTCAAGGATGTCGCGAAGCGTGAGAAGAACATCGAGGAAGCCAAGAAGCTCCTGGCTGAGGCCGGTTTCCCGAACGGTCTGGAAGCGACCCTCGTGGCATCGGACCGTCCGGCCGTTCGCACGCAGCTTGCGGTCGCACTCAAGGAAATGGCCAAGGAGGCCGGCATCACCATCAATGTCCAGACCATGCCGCATGCCACCTATCTCGAGCAGGTCTGGAAGAAGGGCAGCTTCTACGTCGGCTTCTACAATATGCAGCCGACGCCTGATGGCATCTTCAAGCTTCTCTATACCTCGGATGCCTCCTGGAACGAGACGCGCTGGAACAACAAGGAGTTCGATGCCCTGGTGGCCGAAGCTCGAGGCACTACGGACGAAGCCAAGCGTACCGAGCTCTATACCAAGGCTCAGGAACTGATGAACGAGGAAGTTCCCTCGATCATCCCGTCCTTCTTCGACGTGCTGGCTGCCAAACGCAGCTGGGTCAGCGGGTTCGAAGCCCATCCGCGCGCATCGGTTTTCCGCCTCGACCACGTCTCGCTCACCGACGAGGCGCGCAAGCGCGGCTGATTTTTACCGCGTCGCGCGTCCCCGAAGGCGCGTGACGCTGCAAGATCCTCGAGTTTGCGCCGACCGCTGGACACCTTTGAAGCGTCCGGCCTTGACCTGCAAGGAACACAGCCGTGTCTCCCAATTACATAGCCAAGCGGCTGGTGATGATCGTCTATACGCTCTTCATCGTTTCGCTCATCGTCTTCGCCATCACGCAGATCCTCCCGGCCGATGCCGCGGTGATGATGCTGGGTGAAAACGCCACGCAGGAAGCGCTCGATGCGCTGCGCCAGACCATGGGACTCGATGCGCCCATATGGCAGCAATACGCGACATGGTTCTGGCATGTGCTTCAAGGCGACCTCGGCACCTCGCTGCGGACCGGCCAGCCGGTGGGCCCTGCCATGTTCGAGGCCCTCGGTCGTTCGCTTCTTCTGGCCTTCCTGTCGATCGGCCTCATGCTGATCATCGCGATCCCACTCGGCATCGTCGCCGCCGTCCGGCGCGGCAAGGTCGCCGACATGGTGGTCAGCCTGGTTTCCTATGCCGGTGTGGCGCTTCCCGAATTCGTGACCGCCACGGTCGCGGTTCTCGTATTCGCGGACTGGATGAAGTGGTTGCCGCCGACCGGCTATGTGCCGCTGACGGAGAACTTCGCCAGTGGCATTGCCCACCTTGTCCTTCCCGTCTGCGTCATCTCGGTGATCCTGATCGCCCACGTATCGCGCATGGTGCGCTCCGAGCTCGTGGATGTGCTGCACACGGATTATATCCGCGCCGCTCGGCTGAAGGGGATCTCGCGCGGCGACGTCCTGCGCCGCCATGCGCTGCGCAATGCACTTCTACCGACCATCACCATCGTGGCGCTTGACGTCGGTTATCTGCTCGGCGGTGTCATCGTGGTGGAAGAGATCTTCGCGATCCCGGGCATCGGCCGCCAGCTGATCGTCGCCATTCAGGCGCGCGACCTGCCGGCCATCCAGGCGGGGGTGCTGATCATGGCCGCCACCTACTCCATCGTCAATTTCATCGCCGACATCCTCTATGCCTGGCTCGACAAGCGGATCCAGTATGACTGAGTTCATGAAACGTCTCCTGCGCACGCCGCAAGGCTTCATCGGTCTCGCCCTCGTGTTGCTTGTGTTGCTGATCGTCGTGTTCGGTCCCATGATTGCGCCGCATGATCCGGAAAAACTGTCGCCGCTCGCCCGCTACAAGGGGCCGAGCCTCGATTACTGGCTCGGCACCGATCAATACGGCCGGGATATCTTCAGCCGCCTCCTGATCGGCGCACGCGCCACCGTCGTTATGGCCGTGCTCGCCACCATTGCCGGAACGCTGGTTGGCGCCTTCATCGGCACGACCTCCGCCTTCCTCGGCGGAAGGGCTGATGAACTGATCATGCGCACGATCGACGCGATCATGTCGATCCCGAGCCTCCTCTTCGCTCTGCTGGTGGTCAATCTGCTCGGCTCCAGCACGGTCAACGCGCTGGTGGCGGTGGCCATCGCCTTTGCCCCGGGCATGGCACGTATCACCCGAAGCGTGGCGCTCTCGGTACGCAAGCAGGATTACGTCAATGCGGCGATCGCCCGTGGCGAGAGCTCCGCCTATATCATCCGCCGCGAAATGCTGCCCAACGTGATCGCGCCGATCATCGTCGAGATGACCATCCGCGTCTCCTTCGCCGTGATGCTGTTCGCAACGCTCAGCTTCCTTGGGCTCGGGGCCCAGCCGCCGGCTGCCGAATGGGGCCTGATGGTCTCGGAAGCGCGCCGCTACATGCATCTCTCCGCCGGCATCCTGATCTGGCCGAGCGTAGCGATAGCCGTCGTTGCCGTCGGCTTCAATCTCCTGGGCGACGGACTTCGCGATGCCCTCAATCCGCGAACCTGAGGTCAAGACCATGACGAACACGGAAGAACACCCGGCCCTTTCCCCGGTTCTCGCGATCGAGAACTATTCGCTGGATTACGAGACGGCGGACGGGCCCTATCACGCGCTGAAGAACATCGGCCTTACTATCAATCGCGGCGAGATTCTCGGTCTCGTCGGCGAGTCCGGCTCCGGCAAGACGTCGCTCGCCTGGTCGATCATGCGCTATCTGCCGAAAAACGCCCGCGAACCCAGTGGTCGCATCCTGCTCGGCGGCGACAATCTTCTCGAAAAGTCGGGGAGCGAGATCGAGGCTTTCCGCGGCCGACGCATCAGTATGGTGTTCCAGGACCCCAGCACGTCGCTCAACCCGACGCTGTCGCTCGGCACCCAGCTCTCGGAAGTGCTGGTCCGCCATCGCGGCCTGACCCGCCAGCAGGCCTGGAAGGAGGGTGAAGCGCGGCTTGCCCATGTTGGGCTCAAAACCCCGGCGCAGATGATGCACCGCATGCCGCATGAGGCATCCGGCGGCGAGAAGCAGCGCGTCGTCATCGCATCTGCCTTCGCCTGCAATCCGGAATGCATCATCTTCGACGAGCCGACCACGGCGCTCGACGTCATCACCTCGCGGCAGATCCTCGACCTGTTCGTGGAGCTGCAGGCCGAAACCGGTGTCGCCTCGCTCTACATCTCCCACGACCTCGCGCTGGTAGCGCGCACCGCAAGCCGCGTTGCGGTCATCAGGCGTGGCGATATCGTGGAACAGGGGACGGTGCGCGAAATCTTCGCCAATCCGAAAGAAGATTATACCCGAGAGCTGATCGCCGCGGTTCCCGATCCAGCCCGCCGGCTGGTGAAGGACGATGTCGCGACGGCGGAAACGCCGCTCGTGAAGGTCGAGAATGTCAGCGTTCATTTCGGCCGCAAGCCGTTCCTGGCGGCATTGACCGGCAGGAAGACCGAACGCGTCACCGGCAACAATGCCATCAGCCTCAGCATTGATCCAGGCGAAATCCTCGGCATCGTCGGCGAATCCGGTTCCGGCAAGTCGACGCTCGCTAAGGCGATGACCGGCCTCAACCGGTTCGAGGGCAGGATCTGGTTCGACGGCCGCCAAATCGGCGGCCTTGCCGACATGGACGCCGCCTATCGCAAGGACGTGCAGATCATCTTCCAGCATCCCGACGCCTCGCTCAATCCGCGCCAGAAGATTTCGGAAATCCTGTCGCGTCCGCTGAAACTGTTCGGCGACACGGCCGATCTCGACAAGCGGATCGGCGACATGCTGGAACAGGTGCGCCTGCCGCGCACCCACGTGCAGCGCTACCCGCACCAGCTCTCGGGGGGCGAGAAGCAGCGCGTCGCGATCGCCCGCGCATTCGCGTCGAAGCCGAGGCTCGTCATCTGCGATGAGATCACCTCGGCGCTCGACGTCTCGGTGCAAGCCTCGATCGTCGAACTGCTGCTGGAACTGCAGAAGGCGAGCGGCACGGCCTATCTCTTCATCACCCACGACCTCAACCTGATCCGCCAGATCGCCCACCGGATCGCCGTCATGTATCGCGGCGATCTGATCGAGGTGGTTCCGGCGGCCGAGATCGAGAGTCCTGATCGGGCGGAATATACCCGCCGCCTGATCGAGGCGGTGCCGCGCGCCGCCGCTCAGTACCAATGATATTTCATCAAGGAGCATGACAATGGACCCGAAGTCCCTGTTGGACCGGATCGACGAAAAGGCCTGCCTCGATTTCCTGTCGAAGATGGTCCAGCACAAGAGCCATTCGGAAACCGACGGCGAGCGCGAGCTCGCCCGCTGGATGGCGAAGGAGCTTGAGAAGATTGGCGTCGAAGCCGAACTCCAGCCGTTTGACGAAGGCCGACGCTTCAACGCCATCGGCCGCCTCAAGGGCACCGGCGGGGGCAAGAGCCTGCTGTTCAACGGTCATCTCGACACCAACCCGGTGACCGAGGGCTGGACGGTCGATCCCTATTCCGGCCTCGTCGACGATAAGTTCATCTACGGCATCGGCGTCTCGAACATGAAGGCCGGTGATGCCGCCTATTTCTGCGCCGTGAAGACGCTGCTCGATGCGGGCGTCAAGCTGAAGGGCGATGTCGTCCTGACATTCGTCGTCGGCGAGTTGCAAGGCGGCGTCGGCACGCTCGCGGCCATCAGGCACGGCGTCAAGGCGGACTATTTCATCAACAGCGAGCCGAGTGACCTTGTCGCCGTCACCATGCATGCGGCGGCGCTCAGCTATGTCATCGAACTGACCGGCGACACCCGCCACCTCTCCAAGCGCGAGGAATCGGTTGACGCCATTGCGGCCGCCTGCGACATCATCCCGCGCATCAACGGCATGACCTTCAGCGATGCGAAGAGCGATGTACACCGCTCGATCAACCGCGGCCATGTCGGCGTCGTCCATGGCGCGCTTGGCCGTAACTTCGAGGAATGGCGTCCACCCCAGGTCGCCGATTTCGTCCGCCTCAAAGGCTCTTGCCGCTATGCGCCGGGGCAGACGCAGGAAGGCGTTCTGGCCGACCTCGACAAGGAACTGAGGGCACTGGAAGGCCGCTTCCCCGGCCTCACGGCCAAGCTGGTTCCGGAAATGATCGAAGGCCGCCCACTGATGCCGCCCTTCGAGGTTTCGCCGGATTCGCGCATCGTCAAGTCGATCAACGCGGCTTACGAAGCCGTGCGCGGCGAAAAGCAGCCGACCGGCGCGATCACGCCGACTCGCTTCTACGGTACCGACGCCGGCCATCTCTACAAGGAGCTCGGTATGGAAGGCATCGTCTGCGGTCCGGGCGGGCGCTACAACACCATGCCGGACGAGCGGGTCGATATCGTCGATTATCTGGACATGATCCGTGTCTACATGCTGACTATCCTCGATATCTGCGAGGTGGCCTGACCATGTTTTCCCGGGCGGAATTCGATCGCCGCATCGCTCTTGCCCGGGACGCCATGGCGTCCGCGGACGTCGATCTTCTGCTGGTCGACAGCGGCGAGCTGCTGGCTTGGCTCACCGGCTATACCGTCTCCGAAACCATGTATCGCGCGGCCTTCCTGCCGCGCGAAGGCGATGCCTGGTTCACGCTGAGGGCGCTCGACGAGGCGCCTTGTCGGGAAAAGAGCTGGATTGCCGACGTCGTCGGGTTCGCCGATACCGAGGAAGCGCAGGCGGCGGTCGCGGACAGCGTCCGCGGTCACGGGTTCGGCAAGGCCCAGATCGGCCTCGACACCAATTCCTACAGTATGAGTGCTCAGACCTTCATGCGGCTGCAGGAGCTTTTGCCTGAGGCGACTTTCGTGCCGATGCCGGGGATCAGCGACAGCCTGCGCTGGGTGAAATCGGAAGAAGAGATCGCCGTACTGAAGCAGGCGTCCGCGATCGCCGACAGGGCTATGCTCGAAGTCGCCAATCAGTCCCGACCCGGCATGACGACGCGCGATGCGGCGGCAATCGCCTCCGGTGTCTTCCTGCGTGAGGGGGCCGATACGGGTGAGGTCGGACCGGTGGTCAAAGCCTCCGGCGGCCATGAATTCCTGCACGGTGTCTTCAAGACGGAGGCGATCGGCGAGGGCGATATCCTGCATGTCGAACTGATCCCGCGCGTCGGCAATTACGGCGCGCGATTGATGCGGCCGATCATGGTGGGAGAACCATCTCCGGCGCTGCGGGCGGCGGCAGGAAAATTGATCACCCTGCAGGACAGCCAGATCGCAACGATGGAGCCCGGCGTTTCTGCGCGTGAAGTCGATGCCATCATGCGCCAGGGTGCATTGGAAGCCGGCTTGCGACCCACCTACGAAAACGTCACGGCTTATACGCTCGGCCTCTATACACGAACGCCGCGCACCAGTGATTTCTCCCGGGTCTTCCTGCCGACATCCGATTGGGTGCTGGAGGAGGGGATGGTCTTTCATCTCTATGCGACGGCTCAAGGTCTCGGCTTCAGTGAGACGGTCGTTGTCGGAAAAGCTGGAGGCGTTCGCCTCACTGAAAGCCCGCGGTGTATTCTAACGACCAGCTTTTACAAAAAAAAGCATGGAGCCCGTTGTTGTGCGTGATGCACGGCCGCCGGCTTCGGCGCCAGTTACCCGCGGCTCGATGCGATCATCAGGATCCGACTGCCATTCTGAGTCGGGACGATCACTTGGCAAAGCGGGTGCATCGTCGTCTTGAATTCGCTCAGGCACGTTCGACGGAAGTCATCGCCGAAAGCCCGGGCCGCCTTGAGCGGCTGGTGCGCGCTGTTCGATGCTGAGGCGCTGGACGAGAAGGAGGCGATGGGGATCGTGACAGCGTGGGGTGAGGCCGCTCGCACGGGGGCCGAATTGTCGGCATGTGCTACGACAAAGTGAGCGTCAAGCGAGGTGACGTGTCCGCTTCGCGCCTCCATGTCGATCATTTATCAACGCGGCCTAAAAGCGGACGAATATTACTCCGATAGGATCACTGCTGGCAGATAGTTCGAATCCTGCCGGGCGCACCATTAATACCGCGCTCTTTGCGGACGCCGAAGTGCTCGATATAGATGCCGCTCTCCGTCAGCCGGAAATCGGGGTGATAAGGACCGCGGGCATCTTCGGGCAGCGGGCCTCCATAGACAGGCTCGTATTCGAATGCGATGCCGTGGCGATAGAGCCAGTTGGAAATCTCCCATTCTTCAAAGCTTCTGACGAGGTCGCCATTCAGGGTGCGAAGCTCATGGGCCTCCACCCACTGGAAATAGCTATCCTGCGTCTTGAAGTCCCATTCGCTTTTGTACGGCCAATAGAGCTCTGAAAACCAAACTAGTATCAGCTTGCCAAGCCCGGCCTTGGACGCGACTTCGTTGAGAAGAATGTCCCTGACCAGCACGCGGAACTTGGCGTCATCACTGGCATGGTCGGCGAGCGCCGGACCCTTGACCTCAACCTCGCGGATGATCCGGTTGCCAAGCGCGTGAAAGGTCAGCGCGTCGACGTCTACGCCGGCCCGTTCCTTGATGCGTTCGGCCATCTCGGCGGCGGCGTCTTTTACCGAAGGCGAGGAGCAGGATTTCGTCTGGTTTGCGGATGCCGCGTTCGACGAGATAGGCGGCCTTTGCCACGATGACACTGGTCTTGCCGGAACCGGCGCCGGCAAGAACGAGCGTTGCGTCCTCGTCTGTCACGACGGCAAGGCGCTGCTCCGGCGTCAGCGGGTTCTTCTCGATCGTGTCGAAAAAGCCCTTCATGTCGGCAAGGTCGGAATCGATGAAGCGCTGGATGGCGGTGTGGCGCGTTTCGTCGGGATGTTCTTGGAAGGCGCGGACAATTTCAATGAGCTTCTGCTGATCCTCTGAGAGGACGCTGTCAGGGATGGTCTCTGGTAGTGATTCGATGACGGTCGTTGCGCGCGCCAGGAAGGGGGAGAGAAGGCAGGCGGCGGGGCTGGCCGAGGCGCGCGATGACTTCGGATAGCGCGGTCAGTTCGTCTTGTGCCGTTTCGAATTGTTTGAGGAAGTGGGCGGAAAGGCTTCGTTGGCTGCAGAGATGAAGCCGGCGGCATCGTGCTGTGTGACGCCCGCCAGGCTTGCGATCTGGCCGCCGGCCAGCGGCACTTCTATCGTGGTGAAACCCAGCGTGCTGGTGATCTGCGCTGGTCCCGCCCAGGACGAAAAGGCGCTTGGTGACGGCTGCCAAGAAAGTTGATGCCTGTGGCGGTCTGCTCGGCAGCCCATGAGGCATGGCCGAGGGAGCGAAGAATCGCTCCGGGCCATTTGCGTCTCTTGAGCTGCTTTGGCGCTGTCATGTTCACGCGCCTCCGCCGGCTATTAGCGTGGCCTGTGCGGCGCGGAATGCATCCTGCAGCGCCTTGTGATTATCGAGGCCTTCAAGGGCATAGAGGTTGAGAAACTGACGCCCGGCAAACAGTTTGCGGTCGACGGGGCTCAGGTCTGCTTCGTCGCATACGCCTTGCCAGAGGTTGGCAATGGTTGTGATCTGATGTTCGATCAGCGCGGCGGCTTCCGCTTCTTTCAGGTGATAATCCGGCGCGGCAGCGAGCAGAGTGGCGAGCGTGCTCGCGCGGCCCTCGCCCTTGATCAGCATGGCCTGTGTGGCTTCGTTGCCCGTGCGGCCTTGCGGACAGATGTCATAGGCCGGCGTGAGCGTCAGCATCCTGCCGTCCCAGAAGGCTGCATGGTTGCGGGCGTGGTCGTCGGTATTGCCGCACAGCACGTTGAAGCAGATCCGTCCGTAGAGCTCCTTCAGCGTGTCCTTCGGGTCAGTGAAGCGGTGGCGGATGAGTTCGGCCAGGTCTTCGTAGGAGGCATAGCGGGCCATCATTTCATCAAGACCCAGCATGGTCAGGGCTGAGACCATGGCTTGTCTCGTCCAGCCATCCTTTGTGGGCGTGCGGTCGAAGCGCTCGATAAGCAGCACATCCTTGTGGGCGGCACGGGTCATCGACACGGGCGCGGCGTTGAGCCCGCAGGCGGCTGCCAGCTTCATTGCGATGAATTCAGCCTTCACGACGCTGTAGGTGTCATTGGCTGCCGAGAATTTAGCGATGAATTTCTTTGTGCCGTCATCAATCAGCGCCTTGGGGCGCGCCCCGCCAATCGACGTGCCGTGATTAAGGGCCTGATCGAGTGCCGGGGTCAGGGGGACGCCTTTTTCAATAAGGGCGGCTGCCTCCATGAGTTCGTCGAGCGAGGCCTGTGCGGCAAGGCGGGGGACATACTCTGTGGCAGATGCCTGGAAATCGAGGGCGCCAATCCGGTCGGAGCCTGACTGGAGCAGAAAGGTCAGCTCGCTGATCTCCGGCACGCCGGCAGCGTCGGGCTTTTTGCCCGTCAGCCTGTTGATGATGACACGGCGGCCCCAGGCATCCGGCGAGCCGTCGCGGATGCAGCTTGCCATCGACAGGCCGTTGATGGGCGCGATGACGCCTTCTTGGAGGGGGAGTTCAGGTTCATAGAGGGAAATGGCGCTCTTACGGCGCCGGTAGCTGGCACCGTAGGTAAAGAGCAGGCGGTCGCCATCCTGGTCGAGGCGGCCGGCCACCACCGGATCTGTTGCCCCGGGCAGCCACATCCAGACAAAGGCTTCTGTTGCATCCGCCTTAGAAGTCATCGTCGACCTCCTTCACGGCGTGGCGGACGCTCTTCGGCAGCAGGGTCAGTTTTTCGTCGAGGCGGGTATTGTGCATCTGGAGCGTGCGCTCGTCATAGTCGAATAGGCGCACGCCGACGAGTGAGGCGACCTCGAAGACGATGCCGATCTCAGGGCCCGGGGCGCCTTTTTCGATACTGGAAAGGGTGGTGCGGCTGATGCCGGCGCGGTCGGCCAGTTCCTGTGCGGTCAGGCCGCGTTCGGCCCGGCCGACCCGGATCAGCTTGCCGAGCATGGCGAGTGCTTGGTGCGTGACTCTCGAGTAGCTTCTCTGACGGGGCACGGTTATACCTGTTTTGTTCATTTGAGTGGACGTGAGGCCTTCTCATGTCCAGAATTTTGTACATTGTCATGGGACTAGTAAACAGTCAAGTTATGTTCATTTGATTGGTCATAAGGGGGGTTCGCGGCCAAAATTTTGTACATAGCAGGACTGAGGCCGGGCGGCGGCAATGCGATAGAGTGATCGTAGCTTTCGGCAAGTTCCGGCGTGATCTTTCCATCGACACCATAATTCACAAGTCCGCGATGGATCGCCAGCTTGACGGTGCGGCCCGAGGTACCGGATGAAAAGACCGTAAAGCTAACCCTTTCGAGCCCGTCGGTCGCCCTTATCGATTATCTTGCGCTGCCGGAATCCGTCATCGTGCCGGCGGCATGGCTTGCAAAGAATGCCGATAATCTCACCGCCTCGCCGGTTGGTGCCGGTCCCTTCAAATTCGCTGGCTGGACGCGCGGTCGAGAGATCGTCGTCAAGAAATATGACGGTTATTACAAGCCCGGCAAGCCGGATTTGGACGAGGTCCACTACGTCTTCTACAGCGACGAGAACACGCGCGTGAACGCGCTGAAATCGGGCGATGTCGATATCATCGACTACGTTCCGGCCAAGGATGCCGCCGATCTTGAAAAGGAATCCGATACCGAGCTCTTGCGGAACACCGGCCTGTTCATGGGACTGCAGTTCAATACAAAATTCGAGCCATTTTCGAAACCGGAAGTTCGCCAGGCAGTCGCCTATGCCGTCGATCGCAGCGTCATCATCAATACAGCCTTCAACGGCCTGG
The DNA here is from genome assembly GCF_001005825.1 of Rhizobium sp. LC145. Taxonomy (GTDB): domain Bacteria; phylum Pseudomonadota; class Alphaproteobacteria; order Rhizobiales; family Rhizobiaceae; genus Neorhizobium. Next base: position 20,314 of record NZ_LBHV01000012.1, on the reverse strand, counting down.
GCAGCCCGATCTACGGCATTGCCATTCCCAAGGGCTACATGGGCTATTCCGAGGCCAAGGCGAACTATTTCTCGCATGACATTGAGAAGGCCAAGGCACTTCTCGCCAAGGCCGGATATCCGAACGGCTTCGAGGCACGATTGCTCGCCTCGTCGCAATATAGTTTCCACCAAAATACGGCGATCGCCATTCAGTCAGAGCTTGCGAAATCGGCATCAAGGTAAAACTCGACCTGCCGGATTGGGCAAGCCGCATGGCCAAGGCAACCGCTGCAGACTACGATTTTACCGTGCTTGGCAGTCTCGGGGAGATCACCGATGCCGACTGGCTGAGCAATTACTACTACGGTGGCGATAAGCTCGTCCGAACCAACAATTCGCCGTATTTCAACGGTCCGCAGATCAACGAGCTGCTCGATAAGGGCAGGGCAACCGTCGACAAAGACGAGAGAGCGAAAGTCTACGACGCCTTCGTCGACAGAGCGCTCGAATTGTCGCCGCTCGTTTACTTCATGTGGCGCGAGCAGAACTATGCGATCAGGAAAGGTGTGACCGGTTTTACGAACATGCCCGGCTTCCTGACGTTCCAGTCCGGCCTCAGCATCGAGAACACCAAGGTCGAATGAAACCAGAGGGTACCGGAAGGATGTCTATCCGGTGGCCTTGTCCCTCACGGTCCCAGCAAGTTAGCAACCATCCACGTTTTACGCAGGCGCTCGAGGCAGCGCAGGTGGCAATGAGTAGGCGTGCTAAGGATTGTGATGAACGGGAAGTCACGCTATCGCGCTGGCGGTTCGATCCACAATAGCGGCTTGTGCCGGGGGAAGGGGCTAGTTCAATGGCTTGGCTCAAGACCTCAGGGCGTCGTCGGTTCTGATCCGTTTCAAGAGCTAACCCATTCAGATGGGCCTGACATCCCCTTGATTAGGAAAGACCGTACCAGGCGCCGCGGCCGGCACCGTGGAGGACGAGGTGCCCTTGATCCACGAGTGCCTTGAGATGATCCTTGATGGTATGACGGCTTGCATCGGTGATCCGTGCAGCCTCCGCGACCGTGATCCGCCCGTGCTCGCGCGCCAACTCGAGCAATGTAACGGATAATTCCGGCATGTTGGCGAGGATAATACGCTCGCGCTCCATTTTCTTCTCAAGCCGCGTCTTCTGCCGATGCAGGGCTCTCAAAAAGAACTCGATCCAGGGGTTCCAGTCTGGTTCGGTGCTGCGGATCGTTCCCTGCGTGCGCCGTAGCGAGATGTAATAGCTCTCCTTGCTTTGCTCGATGATACTTTCGAGCGAGCTGTAGGGGACGTAAGCGTAGCCGGCCCGCAGGAGCAACAAGGTGGTCAGAATACGCGATAGGCGGCCATTGCCATCCTGGAATGGATGGATTTCGAGGAAAACGACAACGAAGATCGCGACGACTAAAAGTGGATGGAGCCGCTTTTCTCGCCCTTGCTCATCCAGCCAGGCGATCAGTTCTTCCATTCGACGCGGCGTATCGAACGGCGATGCCGTTTCGAAAACTATGCCGAGGCTCTTGCCCTGTTCGTTAAACGCCTCCACATTGTTGGAGAGGGTTTTGTATGCGCCGCGATGCCGCTCGTCCTTTGTCGAATGCGCAAGAAGGTCGCGGTGGAGCTGACGGATATGATTCTCGGTGAGTGAAATAGCTTCGTAAGCACTGAAGGTGGTCTCCATCACCTCCGCATAGCCGGCAACCTCTTGCTCGTCGCGTGTCGTAAACGACCCCAGGCGAATGTTTGCCAGCAGCTTTTCGACCTCTCGGTCGGTAAGGCGTGCCCCTTCGATACGTGTGGAGGAACCGACGCTTTCGATCGTGGCGACACGCCGGAGGCCGGACAGCCGCTCAGGAGCGATCCGGCCGATCGCACGCCAAGCACCCTTAAATTCGTCGATTTCGGCGATCAGCGACAGGATTTCGGGCGTGATCCGGACGGTCGCCGTATTTAGAAATTCCATTTGCCCATCCATTCCCATCCAAATCTTGAGACGCTGTCATGCACTATTTATCCATCCATTTCCATCCAATTTCCACGAGAGAGTTTGTCGCGTGAGCAAAATGCCGAATAGGCGTGCTCGTCGAAGGCTTGGACAACCAAGCTGCGCGTGCTCAGCTCCGATGTCTCAGAGCGTTGACGATTAGTGCCATCGCGGGGGACATCTGCCGTCGGCTGGGATAGTAAAGGTGGTATCCCGTGAACGGCTCACTCCAATCGTCGAGGACAGCCTGCAACTCTCCAGACCTGATATGTCCTTCCACGAGATCCTCCGGTATGTAGGCAATCCCGTATCCTTTGACGGCGGCATCGATCTGGGAGATCGATGAATTGAAGCTGAGCTGCCCGTTGACCCTGACCCGCAACTCCCGCCCGTCCTTCTCGAATTCCCAGGCATAGAAGCCGCCCCATGTCGCTTGCCGCGTATTGATGCAGACATGGCTGACAAGATCCTGCGGCATGTTGGGAATTCCGTGCCTGACGAGGTATTCCGGGGAGGCGACGGCCCGCAGCCTCCAGTCAGGGCCGATGCGCACGGCGATCATGTCCTTGTCGACGCTCTCGCCGAGCCGGACGCCGGCATCGAAACGTTCCTCGACGATGTTGCGCATCCCGTTGTCGCTGTAGAGCTCGACCTTGACGTCAGGATTGTCGGACAGGACACGACTCAGCTTAGGCCAGACCGTCGTCTGGAGAGCATGATCAGAGAGCGTCAGGCGCACTGTGCCCGACGGCTTCTCCCGGAAAGTCACCAAATCTGCCAGATCTGCTTCGATCCCCTCAAATCTCGGAGAGAGCGACTGTAGTAGGCGCTCGCCAGCCTCCGTTGTTGCCACGCTGCGGGTGGTCCGCGTCAGCAGGCGAACTCCCAGCCGCGCCTCCAACTTCTTGATCGTATGGCTGAGAGTGGACTGAGAGGTACCGAGGTTGGCCGCGGCCTTGGTGAAGCTCTGCTCCCTCGCCACCTCGATGAACCACAGCAAATCCTTCACATCCTCCCGCAGCATGGCGGCCCAGGCTCCTATTGATGTTCTGTATCGATAACTTCATGCGGATTAGCACGGATTGTTCGCAAAGTCGCCCGGCAATATCTTTCTCTCGCAAGTCGCGCAACGCGAGCACGCAAGGATCCATGACATGAGCATAACCTTTGAAGATGGCGTCGAGAGCCAGAAAGCCGCTTGGGGAGCAGTATTCTCCATGACGCTTTGCGTCTTCGTTCTGATCGCCTCCGAGTTCATGCCGGTCAGTCTTTTGACACCGATTGCGTCGGGCCTCAGCATCTCCGAGGGGCAGGCGGGGCAGGCGATCTCGATCTCCGGAGTCTTTGCGGTCATCACGAGCCTGTTCATCGCGACGATCACGCGCCGGCTCGACCGGAGGATCGTCGTTCTTGGACTGACGTCTCTGCTGACGATCTCCGGCCTTATCGTGACATTCGCACCAACCTATTCGGTTCTCATGTCCGGCCGGGCACTTCTTGGCATTTCGATCGGAGGCTTCTGGTCGATGTCGACGGCGATCGTCATGCGGCTTGTATCCGGAAGCCAGGTGCCCGCAGCGCTTGCCCTGCTCAATGCCGGGAATGCGATAGCCGCGACCATCTCGGCTCCGGTCGGCAGCCTTTTGGGCGCCTATATCGGCTGGAGAGGGGCGTTCTTCCTCGTAGTTCCGATCAGCCTACTTGCGATCCTCTGGCAGTTTATCAGCCTTCCCTCGCTGCCTGTGCGGGACAGCCGGTCTACGCCGAACGTGTTCAGACTGCTCCGGCGTCCACCGGTCATTGCTGGAATGATGGCAATCCTGCTCCTCTTCATGGGCCAGTTCGCGCTCTTCACCTATCTCCGGCCGTTTCTGGAGCAGGTGACCCACCTCGACATAGAGACGCTTTCGCTCACCCTCCTCATCATGGGCCTTGCTGGGGCCGGCGGCACCTGGATGATCGGCAGACTGCTGAGGCAGCGTCTGTTCAGCATCCTTGTTGTCATACCCTTGGTGATGGCGGGCCTTGTCCTGTTCATGATCGCGTTCGGAGACCGGGAAATCGCGGTGTTGGCCGCACTCGCGGGCTGGGGCTTCTTCGGTACTGCCGCTCCTGTAGGCTGGGGAACCTGGCTCAGTCGATATCTCGCCGATGATGCCGAGGCAGGAGGAGGGCTGCAGGTCGCTGTCATCCAGCTCGCAATCACGGCGGGAGCATCGATCGGCGGCCTCCTCTTCGACGCCGTGGGCTGGTGGTCGGCCTTTCTCCTCAGCGCAGCCTTGCTTCTCGGTTCGTCTCTAGCGTCGGTCGTCGCCTGGCACACCGTCAGGAGGGCCTCATGAGCAATCGATTGCATCCGATGAAGCGCCGCACCGTGCTGGCACTAGGGGCTTCTGCCCTCGCTCTGCCGAGGCAGGGCCTGAGCCAGACAGATCCCAACAACCAGGAGCCGACAGACGTGAAGATAAAGCTTACTTTCAACGACCGAACGACGACGGCGACGCTCTATGACAATCCATCCGCCCACGACTTCGCTTCCATGCTGCCGCTCGATCTCGAGATTAAAGACTACGGATCGAACGAGAAGATCGCCTACCTGCCGCGGAAGCTGACAACGCAAGGAAACGGGCCATTCTCGAACGAGCGGCCATACGACCTCTGCTACTACATGCCCTGGGGAAACCTCGCGATGTTCTACGCCGACTACAAGCATCCGGGCCTCGTCCGGCTTGGTCGCTTCGACGACGGCTATGAAGCGCTTCACGTGCCTGGGGAATTCCCGCTGCGCATCGAGCGCATCCAATGACACTCAATCCATCCAGACAGGAGACTTCCAAATGAGCAAGCGCATTGAGACGCAGGACGGCTTCGATTCGAGCAGGCGCGGCCTGATGAAAGCAACTGGTGTCGCCGTCGCGGCCATGAGCCTCATCCCGGCGGCTGCCGCCACCCAGGCCCTGGCTCAGACCGCGGAATGGGACAAGACCTTCCCCAAGAGCGACAAGGTCGACCATCAGAAGGTCTCGTTCAAGAACCGGTATGGCATCACTCTGGCGGGAGATCTCTACCTCCCCAAGGAGCGAGGGGACGGTACGCTGGCCGCCATCGTCGTCAGCGGGCCGTTCGGCGCGGTGAAGGAACAGTCGTCCGGGCTTTATGCGCAGACGATGGCAGAACGTGGATTTGCAACGCTAGCCTTCGATCCATCATATACCGGAGAGAGCGGCGGCGAACCGCGTAACATCGCCTCGCCGGACATCAACACCGAGGACTTCAGTGCGGCGGTGGACTTCATCGGGCTGCGGTCAGAAGTCGATCGTGAGCGCATTGGCGTGATCGGCGTCTGCGGCTGGGGCGGCATGGCTTTGAATGCCGTTGCAGTCGACAAGCGCGTCAAGGCAGTCGTCGCCAGCACCATGTACGACATGACGCGGGTCATGTCCAAAGGTTACAACGACAGTGTTTCCCTAGAGCAACGCACGCGGACGCTGGAGCAGTTGAGCCGGCAGCGTTGGGCCGATGCGGAAAAGGGTACTCCCGCGTACCAGGCGGCGTACAACGCCGAAGTCGGTCCAGGTGCGCCGCAGTTCATGGTCGATTACCACGACTACTATTCAACGCCCCGCGGTTATCACAAGCGCGCTGTCAACTCGGGCAACGCCTGGTCGCAGACCACGCCGATCTCGTTCATGAACATGCCAATTCTGACCTACATCGCGGAGATCTCGCCGCGTCCGATACTGATCATCCACGGCGAGAAGGCTCACTCACGCTACTTCAGCGAAACCGCCTTCGCAGCCGCCGCGGAGCCGAAGGAACTGATGATCATTCCGGACGCAAACCATACCGACCTTTACGACCGCATGGACAAGATTCCCTTCGACCGGATAGCCGAGTTCTTCGGTCAACATCTGGCATAAGCTGGCTCGCGGTCGAGGTAACCATAGGCGGCGAGGTGATTTTCTGGTCACAACGCCGTCTCGCTTCTCATCAGGAGACACGAAATGACAGACAATATCGATGGCAAGACCATCGTCATCACGGGCGCCTCGAGCGGCATGGGTGCCGCAGCCGCCCGGTATCTCGCAGCCAAGGGCGCCAACGTAGTCCTTGGAGCGCGCCGCTCCGATCGGATCGACGCCCTGGTCGCCGAACTCAGTGAAGCCGGCCACAAGGCCACTGCCGTAGTCACCGACGTGACGAGGCAAGAGGACCTACGGAAGTTGATCGACACGGCTGTTGAGACCTACGGACGGGTCGATGTGCTCATCAACAATGCGGGCGTCATGCCGCTCTCGCCCATGGATCGATTGAAGGTGGACGAATGGGACCAGATGATCGACGTTAACGTCAAGGGCGTCCTTTACGGCATCGCCGCAGCGCTCCCCCATATGAAGGAGCAGAGGTCGGGCCACATCATCAATCTATCCTCCGTGGCCGGCCACAAGCTCTTCGGCGGCTCGGCCGTATATTCGGCGACCAAGTTCGCAGTCAGGGCATTGTCGGAGGGGCTGCGGCAGGAGATGGCGCCTTACAACATCCGCACTACGATCATCTCGCCCGGAGCCGTCAAGACGGAGCTGCTTGACCACATCAGCGAGAAGGACGTGCAGCAGGCGAACCAGGATTACGTCGGTCAGGTCGGCGTACCAGCCGACACGTTTGCCAGGATGGTTGCCTTTGCAATTAACGAACCCGAGGATGTCGCGGTGAATGAGATCCTGTTCCGCCCGACGGCGCAGGAACTTTAAACCAGCCTTAGACCGCCTTCGTCTTTGCAGTGTCGCCGAAGTTTGATGTCGAGATCCGATAGATCCTATCAGAAACGGCGTTCTAACCCTGCGTTTCCTCGCTCCTATCTCATGGTGGTTGGTACACCATCGAAAGGATGACGCCCGTGAAACTTCTGGCAGCCGCCACCCTCACTCTTGCGACCATCGCATCTTCACCCGCCTCCTCCCAGCAGAGTTCGACCATGACCAGATCGACAAGCGTGTCTTCGAACGACATCCGGAGCGTTTCCCCCGTTCTCGGGCGATACGAGAAGGAAGACGTCGTCGAAGGCCTTTGGGCCCGCCCGCAGCTTTCCGTGCGCGATCGTAGCGTCGTCACTGTCGCCATCCTCGTCGCCCGCAGTCAGGCCGCCGATCTTCCACTTTACATGAACCTTGCGCTCGACAATGGCGTGACACCCAAGGAACTGTCCGAAATCATCACTCATCTCGCATTCTATGCGGGCTGGACGAACGCGACGTCGGCGGTGGCTGTCGCCCATGACATCTTTGCCGAGCGGAACATCGGTGCGGATCAGTTGCCTGAAGCTTCTCCGGATCTCATGCCGCTCAACCAGGAGGGCGAGGCTGAACGTCAAAAGGCGGTCCAAGGCCTGCTGGGCGATGCGTCGCCTGGGCTGGCGGACTTCACGACGGATCCACTGTTCAAAGATGTCTGGCTGCGACCGGATCTCTCGCCTCGCGACCGCAGTCTGGCGACCATCACGTCCCTGATGGCCAACGGTCAGGTGGCCCAGCTCGCAGGCCACCTCAATAGGGCGCTCGACAACGGGCTCACGCCCGAACAGGCAGGCGAGGTCGTCACCCAGATCGCCTTCTACGCCGGCTGGCCGAATGCCTTCTCGGCGGGGCCTGTCGTCGCCGAAGTGCTCAAGAAGCGCCGGCAGTGACCGAACCAAGTGTATCGAACAAGAAGGATCGGCAATATGAAGAAGACCCTCATCGCTGCTACCCTTTCCACCATGGCATTAGCCGACGCGCCTGCAGCTAGATCTGAAAACATTACCGTCAGCCCCGTCGGCGCCGCGGCATCTGTCCTCGCCGATCCTAAGAACTTCACAGGCAACGTCGTCGTCGATATGCTTCTGCCCAGCTCACTATCGACACCAGCCTCATCCGGCCTTGTCACCTTCGAACCCGGTGCTCGAACAGCGTGGCATAGCCACCCGCTTGGTCAGATGCTGATTGTCACAGCAGGTAAAGGGTGGGTGCAACAGGAAGGCGAGGAACGTCAGGAGATCCGTCAGGGAGAGACCGTCTGGATCCCGGCAGGTGTCAAGCACTGGCATGGTGGGACTGCGCAGAACGCCATGAGTCACTACGCCATCACCTACATCCAGGATGGCAAGAACGCCGAGTGGTTGGAACTCGTTTCTGACGAGCAGTATTTGGCCAGGTAGCGTTGGATCATTCGGGCGTAATGATCCAAGGAAAAGGTCCGAACCGGTGGCGGAAGGTGGAGAACTGGTGGGCATACGGGGATCAAAGATAGCGCTCCCCCACCCGGCCGGAAGCTTGGGCATGCAGGGCGGCTCGCACATAGATCTGACCACGCCAGGTATGCCACGGTGCCTTCCTTCCTTCATGTTGTAGTTGTGGTGCGGGACGGGCTATTCGGCGGCCTGCCGAACCGCGCGGCACTTGGCGAAGCCGTCGCTAATGATGTCCTTGGGCAGGTCGCGACCAATGAAGACAAGACGCGTGATCCGGTCCTCATTTTCCTTCCACGGCCGTTGATGGTCCCCTTCAAGCAGCATATGGACCGCCTGGACGACGAAGCGGACGCTGTCGCCGGCAAACGAGATGATTCCCTTCATCCGCAGCATATCCATGCCGAACGACTGAACCGTAGTTTGCAGCCAGTTCAGGAATCTCCCCGGATCCATAGGCTCCCGTTCGACGAGCGAGAAGCTGGTGACATGGTCGTCGTGCTCGTGCTCGTGCTCCTCGTCCAGAAAGTCCGGCTCCACTTCAAGGATACGATCGAGATCGAACGCCTTGCGGTCCAAGATACTCGCGATGTCGACGCCGCAGCGTTGAGCTCTGATGATGCTGGCAACCGGGTTGATGCGCCGGATTCGTTCCTCGACGGCCAGCAGCTCGGCATCATTCACCAGATCGGTCTTGTTGAGGATGATGGTGTCGGCAAAGGCGAGTTGCTCCTGCGCTTCATGCGCCTGGTCGATTTCACCGAGGAGGTGCTTGGCGTCCACGACCGTAATGATGGAGTCCAGCCGTGTCTTCGAGCGAACGTCTTCGTCGACGAAGAAGGTCTGCGCCACCGGCGCCGGGTCAGCGAGGCCTGTCGTCTCGATGAGAATGCCATCAAACCGATCCCGCCGGCGCATCAGGCCTTCGATGATGCGGATCAAGTCGCCTCGAACCGTGCAGCAAATGCAGCCGTTGTTCATCTCGAACACGTCCTCGTCTGACTCGACGATGAGGTCGTTATCGATGCCGACCTCGCCGAACTCGTTGACGATGACGGCGAACTTCTTTCCGTGCGGCTCCGTCAGGATTCGGTTCAGAAGCGTGGTTTTGCCGGCGCCGAGGTAGCCGGTCAGAACTGTGACCGGGGTCGGTTCAAGGTTTTGCTGTGACATAGGCACCTCCAGATTTGCGCAGCGTATTCGGCGTTTTGGCAAACGTTATACCATAACATTTATGTTGACGAGCGTAATAACATTACCTAAGCAGTCGCTGTCAATCCCCGAGGACCCGATGGGCGACATTTGGCGGCCGGCAGGCCTCTTCGAGACAACGGAGCGCAGGTTCCTGGATGTTTGGCGGACTGTTCAAACGGCGCAAGGGCGCCCGAGAGACTTTCGAGGAGCCTATTGTGAGGCGTCTTTACGATTCCACACCGGTAACATTGCTGACCGGCTTTCTGGGATCCGGGAAGACGACCTTGCTCAACGATATCCTTGCTGACGCCCGCATGGCCGGCACTGCCGTCATCGTCAACGAGTTCGGTACCGTTCCCATCGATCATGATCTGGTGCGCACCGGTTCGGAAACCTATTTCCGCACCACGACCGGCTGTATCTGCTGTACGGCAACAAGCGACATCAGGGCATCACTGCACGAACTGCACGAAACATGGATGCGGAGCGAGATCCTCCCTTTCCAGCGGGTCGTGATCGAGACGACCGGGCTTGCCGACCCGGCGCCCATTATCAACAGCATCATTCCTGGTGGTTCACCGGCCATGGGACTGAGGGATCACGTGGTGGCCCGGCATTTTCATCTTGCCCGCGTCGTGACGACGTTTGATGTGCTCGACGGCCGTTCAACGCTCGACAGTTTCATGGAAGGCTGGAAGCAGCTCGCATTTGCCGATCATGTGGTCCTAACTAAGACCGATATCGCCGATGGCAACCATGATTGGCCAGCTGAACTCAAGGCTCTCAATCCTGCGGCGGCCTATCATGATCGCCATCGACGGGAATTTGATCTGTTAGGGCTATTCGGAGCGGGCGCTTACTCCGTCACCGGAAAGGCCGAGGATGTGCCTGGGTGGCTTGCGATCGAGAGACTTGCCGCGCACCCGGACCATGCCCACGACCCCAACCGGCACGGCGACGAAATCGAGGCCATCAGCTTGAGCCACGACGTGCCCCTCTCGCCTCAGGCGGTCGAGACCTTCCTGCATATCGTCACGACCAATGTCGGATCTGGCCTCCTACGCCTCAAAGGCATGTTCGCGCTCGCGGACGCTCCAGACCGGCCCCTCGTGGCACATGCGGTGCAACATCGTCTTTACCCGCTCCAGCGTCTGGAGAGATGGCCGGATGATGACAGGCGCAGTCGTGTCGTCCTCATCGGCCAAGATATGCCGATCAAGCCCATACGGGATCTGTTCGAAGTGCTGGCCCCGCGTCGGGCGAGAAAAAAGAAGGGAACGGCATGAGCGAGGCCTTCGTCAATCCCCTGGCACGGAACGGACCGTCGGTCGTCAGCAGTGCTCGCTCTATCAAGTTATGGGCGCGCAAGCTGCTCTCGCTACCCGACGAGGCCGTTGTTTCGGTAAGCGAGCTCGCCTGCCACGTGCCCGGCTGCCCTCCGAAGGAGACGGTTATGCTGGTCATGCAAGGCGGGCGAACGATGCAGGTTTCGATTCATAAGGCGATGCGGGAGGTCCGACTTCAGGATCTCGCTGCCGCTCTTGTTTCAGACTGGGAGGGAGGCTGAATGCCTCGGTTGTCAGGTATCCCTCACCGCAGGCGTATCGGGGTCGTTCTCGCGACTGCGACAGTCGTGCTCGTATCGGAGAAGCTCGCTCGCAGCGACGACTTCGAGCGGAGCATCTCCGCACTTGCAGAGGCATCGTATAGCCATCTGCGAGTGGCTCATGCCTGTCGGCCGGTGTTGGGGGAAGCCCGCTACTACGAGGCGCGGGTGGCTGTCGAAAACGCCTTGCGGGCCGCTGGCTTACCCATGCACTTAGCCGTCTCATCGGCAGAAACAATGGTGTCGGAAGCACGCGTATCAGCGTCCGGTGAGCCTCGTGAAGAGTTGACGAACTGTCCCGTCGAGTTTGTCAGGACGAAGGCAGTGATCAATCGGCTGCGTGAGCAGATCGATGCTTTTTCTCGCCTGAACCCTCGGTAGGGCCTCGCCACGTCAGACACGACCTTTGAACCATCTCATGAAATCGAGAACCCCACCATGCGAACATCAATCCCCTCGGTGAATGTAACGCTCCTGAGTGCAGTTGTTTTGGCTGCAACTGGTCTCGTTGGGCGACAGACGCTCGCGGCCGAGACAACCTACCCGCTCACTCTGCAGAACTGCGGCCGCTCCGTGACTTTCGAGAAGGCACCGACGCGGACCGTATCGATCGGCCAAAGCAGCACCGAAATCCTTTATCTGCTTGGCCTGGCCGACAAGGTCGCGGGCACTGCACTCTGGGTCGGGCCGGTTTTGAAGGGCTACGAGGATGTCAACGCCGAGATCGACCGTCTCGCGGACAACGATCCGAGCTTCGAGAGTGTGCTTGCCAAGAAGCCGGATATCATCACCGTGCAGTTTCAGTGGCAGATCGGCCCGGAAGGGGTTGTGGCCAAGCCCGAGCAGTTCGAGGAACTTGGTATTCCCGTCTACACCTCTCCGTCCGATTGCGCCGGTAAGGAAAACACCGCCGCCAGCGACGGTGTACGTCATCAGGCCTTCACTATGGATCTCGTCTATCAGGAGATCCGCGAACTGGCGCAAATTTACAACGTCCAGGAAAAAGGCGAGGAGGTCGTCGCCGACCTGAGGAAGCGCGAGGAAGCGGCCCGCGTCATGGTCGCATCAGCCGAGGGCAAGCTGTCGGCCGTCTTTTGGTTCTCGAGTGCCGCCGAAGCCGACCCCTATGTCGCGGGCAAGAATGGTGCCCCCGGATACATTATGTCGGCGCTCGGTATCGAGAATATCATCACGGCCGACGACGAATGGCCGACCGTAGGCTGGGAAACCATCGCCAAGGCTGACCCGACGATCATTGTTGCCGGCTCCATGGAGCGGCGGCGATATCCGCTGGACAGTCTTGAGGCCAAGCTCAACTTCCTCAAGTCCGATCCCGTCGCAAGCCTCATGCCCGCGGTGAAGAATGGGCACGTCTTTGCCATGGACGCACAGGCCATGAACCCGACGATCCGCACGATCGACGGCATTGAGGCGCTGGCCGATAGCATTGCCAAAGCCGGTCTGGGCCAGTGAACCGGATGGTCGCATCGATCGGACGCACGGGCGCGGCTTTCGCCGCGCTCGTCGTTCTCATGACCGTGCTCTGGTTTGGTGCGGCGATCGGGGAAACGGCGATCCCGTTCTCGGCCGTTGCGCAGACGGTTGCAAATCGTCTCTGGGATGCCGGATATCCTCTGGATCCACTCGACGAGGGGATCATCTGGAGCTATCGGCTTAGCCGGGCTGTGGTCGCCGCCTCCTGCGGCTCGGCTCTGGCGCTCTCCGGCGCCGTGCTGCAATCGCTGCTGCGCAATCCGCTGGCCGATCCCTATATCTTGGGCATCTCTGCTGGAGCCTCGACAGGCGCCGTCACCGTCGCGATCCTTGGGTTTGGAGCCAACATGTTGACCTTGCCGCTCGGTGCCTTTCTCGGTGCACTTATCGCTTTCCTGCTGGTGAGCGTGCTCGCACTGAAAGCCGGGCGCACCACGGCGGCGATCATCCTGGCCGGCGTCGCAGGTTCGCAGCTGTTCAACGCGCTCACATCTTTCATTGTCACCAAGGCGGCGACGGCCGAACAGGCCAGGGGCATCATGTTCTGGTTGCTCGGCAATCTTTCCGGTGTGCGCTGGCCGGATGCTTCGCTGGCCGTGCCTGCGGCACTGGCCGGCCTTTTGATCTGCCTTCTCCATGCGCGCACGCTTGATGCCTTCACTTTCGGTTCTGAGTCGGCGGCCTCTCTCGGCATTTCTGTCCGCCGGACCTATCTGGTCCTAGTCGGAGCCGCCGCGATGATGACGGCCACCATGGTCTCGATCGTCGGATCGATCGGATTCGTCGGCCTCGTCATTCCGCATGCCGCGCGGATGCTCGTGGGTGTTCGCCACGGTGTCCTACTTCCAGCATCCGCGCTGATCGGTGCCGTCTTCATGATTGTCGCCGATATCCTCTCGCGCACGCTTATTCCCGGGCAGGTCCTGCCTATCGGCGTCATCACCGCGCTCATCGGCGCTCCCGCCTTTGCTCTTATTCTCAGTCAGAAGAGGGCGCGCGCATGACGCTTTCAGTCAACAGCGTTTCCTGGGCCGCCGGAGGGATCGAAATCCTCACAGACGTCTCGCTGACGGTAGAGAAGGGCGAGTTCCTCGGCATCATCGGTCCCAACGGTTCCGGGAAGACGAGCCTGATGTCGCTGCTTGCCGGCATCCGTAAACCGAAGTCGGGTGCAGTCTTCCTGGATGGCGCACCAATCGGGGAGCTTGGTCGGCGTGCCGTCGCCCAGCGTCTGGCGTTCGTCGAGCAGCAGGCGGAGACAGGGGAACGAATAACGGCGCGGCAAGCGGTCGAACTCGGCCGCACGCCTTTTCTCGGCGCGCTGTCGTCTTGGTCGTCCGAAGACGACCGGATTGTCGATGGCGCCCTCGAAAATGTCGATATGATGCATCTGGCCGGGCGGTCCTGGCACACCTTGTCGGGCGGCGAGCGACAGCGGCTGCACATTGCCCGCGCGCTTGCGCAACAACCGGAGATCCTGCTACTCGACGAGCCGACCAACCATCTCGATATCGGCCATCAGATCAGCTTGCTCGATCTTGTGCATCAGCAGGACCTGACCGTCGTTGCGGCCCTGCACGACCTCAATCACGCGGCCTTGTTCTGCGACCGGATCGCAGTGATGCAGGAGGGGCGCCTTGTGGCGCTCGGCGCGCCGCGCGCCGTTCTGACAGAGGAGCGCATCGGCGCAGTCTTCGGCGTTGATGTCGAGATCGAGCAGTATGATGGCGGCACTTGTAACATCCGCTTCCTGACGCGGCAGGCGCAAAGGCGTGTGTCGACAAGACAGCGCAGAAACTTCTCCACAATAGGAACCTGAACCGATGGACATGCGCAATCATGATCTGAAGGAAGATATTCGGGAGTACTGGTCGCGGCGCTCGGCGACCTTCGACCTCGCCTTCGGCCACCGCATCCCACCGGGTCCGGAACTGGACGCCTGGGCGGCTGCCGTGCGCGAGGCGATCGGACCGGCCCCACAGAAGGTGCTGGAACTCGCCTGCGGTACCGGCGAGGTGACCAATGTCCTCCTTTCGCTCGGCCATGAGGTAATGGCGCTCGATTTCTCCGAGGCCATGCTCGGCGTTGCGCGCACCAAACATGCCGGCAATGAGCGCGCCCACTTTATCCTGGCCGATGCCGAGCGGACGATGGAGCCCGATCAGACCTATGATGCGGTGATCTGCCGCCATCTCGTCTGGACATTGACGGAGCCGGAACAGGCACTCTCTGACTGGTTTCGCGTGCTGAAACCGGGTGGAAAGCTACTTGTCTTCGACGGCGACTGGACGAAGCCGACGCCCGTCGGGCGGATTGCAAGTCTCGCGGTCCGCGCGATCGAGTGCTTTATCGGGCACGATCCCTACTACGACGGAGCCATGAGCGAGAAACATGCGAACATCATGACGCGCCTGCCGTTCAGCGACGGGCTCACTGCCGAAGGTCTGAAACCTCTCGTTGAGGCCGCCGGCTTTTCCAATATCCATTTTCCTTCCCACCTGCCGATCGCGGTTGCGCAGCGCAGCACCCCCGACCTGAGAAACCGGTTGCGGACGCGGTTGTACCGCCGCTTTGTCCTAACGGCATCTCGCCCCGAGGACGCCGCAGCGCGAGCGCATCGAGATCAACCTTAACGCCGCAGCGTAGGGCAGACTGCGCGTCTCAGCCTCTCAGTGTTGCCAAGACGATGACCATCGCGAGAGCAGTGTCCAGCACGAAGCAGAACTCTGCCATCGACCGTACGACGACCTTGTTCTTGACATGGTGATAGACGTCCCAGCCAGCATGTGCGACCAGTCCCGCCGCGACCAGCAGCGCTCCCACAAAGGGACTGATGAAGAGGGCCACGGTGGCTAAACCACCGAAGACGACCATTGCGATGGCTTGCAGCGGCAGTTCGCGGTTAGGACGTCTCAGAGCCCGGATCACGCCATAGACCGCAAAGAGGGCGGCGACGATAAGCATCGCCCATGTCGCATCAAACGGTATGAGGCCGAACCTTGCGACGGTGATCACTGCCACCGATAGCAGGAATACTGGCCAGGAAACCCATGGAATCTCCAAGGCAGCCGCTGCCAGGTACACAAGGCCTGAGGCGACGACGATCGCAGCTAAGTCCGTGCCATGCTCCGAACCATTGAGCAGATCGATCGAAACGAAAACTGCGAATGCCAGGCCAATAGCCGCGGGCCACCATTGTATCGACCGCCAGCCCGACGTGGGGGATTCGGGCGCTGACTTTGATGTTTCCGATGTTTCAGTCATGATTGCTCCTCCTTGCGGTGGCGCGGTCCTAGGCCGACCACCAGTGCGAACACTAGCAGGCGCACAGAGTTGGCAGGAATGACAAAAGGATGCTAATTCCTGCCAGTGCTGTATCATGTCGTCATTACCGTCTATCAGGACTTCGAATTGCTGGATGCGACCGGCCCGGCGTCCGTTTTCGCATCCGCCAATCACGCACTCGCGGAAGATGGAGAGCCTGCACGCTATACCGTGCATTTGGCCTCGCCGACTGGCGGGGCGGTGCCGAGTAGCAGCGGTGTCGTCGTCGAAACCAAAGCACTGACGAAGGTGCCACGACGGATTGACACAATCCTGGTGGCCGGGGCGGAGGCCGGCGCGGTCACCGCAGCGACCCGGACGCCGGAATTACGGTGGTGGTTATCGCGGAGCGCCTCGTCCGTCAGACGACTCGGGTCGGTTTGCGCCGGCACCTTTGTGCTCGCAGCGGCGGGACTGGTAGACGGCAAGCGTGTTGCCACACACTGGAGCGCCTGCGAACCGCTCGCGCGACTCTACCCCTCCCTTACGGTCGACGCCGATGCACTCTATGTCGTCGACGGCAACGTCTGGACATCGGCCGGAGTGACCACCGGTATTGACATGGCCCTCGCCATGGTCAGCGAGGATCTCGGCAGCGCGCTTGCAAGTCGGGTCGCCAAGCGCCTCGTCCTCTACGCACGCCGCCCCGGCTATCAGTCTCAGTTCAGCCCGCTGCTGCGTGCCCAGGCGAAAGCCGATGGTCCTTTTGCCGATCTCCTGGTGTGGGCACAGGCCAATCTCGATACCGCGCTGGACGTGCCGAGCCTTGCGGCCAAGGTCGGCCTCTCGGAGCGGACGTTTTACAGACGGTTTGTCGCTGCGATAGGCGAGACGCCGGCACAGTATATCGAGACCGTGCGGCTGGACGCGGCGCGTATCTTGCTCTCCCAAGAACTCCCGTTGAAGGAAATCGCAAGGCGGGTGGGACTTGCGCCGACCGCTCGCTTCACGCAGGTCTTCCAAAGACGCTTCGGCGTGACGCCTCGCCTTTTCCGCGAGACCCATACGAGCAGGTGAGCCGTGCTAGATGCAAAGCTCAGCTTAACTCATACTACGACAAATGTCCGTCAACGGGCCTGGAGTACAGAAGCAGTCGGTTCGCTTCCGCCCTCTCGACCGCCGGGCGGCGAGGTGCCCCACTTCGGTGGTTCAGCCATGTCTGTGTGCGCGCTTTCCTCGATTTTCTCGTCGCGAAGATGGCCGAGCACGAACCGGCACGACCCCTTCTTGCAAGCCGGCTGTAGAGCTTGACTATCCTCTCGCTCAAAAAATCAGCATCACGACGGCCGCGAGAGCCATCACACTGGTTGCCGCCCATCCGAATAGCAAAACAGGAAGCGACACCGTAAAGCGGCCCATCTGATCGCGACGGCTGGCCACGATCATCATTCCCGCCATGATCGGAACCGCCACAAAGCCATTGATCACCGCGCTCCAGAACAACGCCTTGATGGGATCGATTGGCGAAAAACCGATGCCGAGCCCGAGAAGGACGGCGACGGTGATGACCGCATAGAACCCGATCGCCTCCCACGGCTTGTTCTCGAGACCGCACTTCCATCCCTGTGATTCACCGAATGCGTAGGCGGCGGAACCGGCCAGCACCGGCAAGGAAAGCAGCCCGGTGCCGATAATGCCGAGGCTGAACAGCATGAAAGCGAAATTTCCAGCAATTGGTCGGAGGGCCTCCGCCACATCGGCAGCGCTGCCGATTTCGGTCTTTCCTGCCTCATGCAGGGTTGCCGCCGTGCTCATCATGATGGCGATCGCGACCAGGTTGGAAATCGCCATGCCTGCAAAAGTGTCTAGGCGTATTCGCTTCAACTCCTTTTTGGCCTGGTCAGGCGCCTCGGTCAGCGCTTTGGCTTTTGGGTGCTGATCGATTTCCTCGACTTCCTGCGAGCTTTGCCAGAAGAATAGATAGGGGCTGATGGTTGTTCCTAGAATCGCGACGATGACGGTGAAGCTTTCGCCGGTAAGCGGAAAGGACGGCAGCACAAAACCTTGCGCTGCAGCCAGCCAATCGACCTCTGCTACGAAGAGGACGGCCACATAGGACAGCAGGACCAGCGTGAGCCATTTCAGGTACCGCGCATACCGTTCGTAGGAGATGAACAGCTGAAGTCCCAAAGACACAAGCGCAAAGAAGATCGTAAACGGAAAGGCTGGTCCTCCCACCACCAGTTGAGCGGCCGCACCCATTGCAGCGAGATTGGCGCCGATGTTGATCGTATTGGCCGTGAACAGAAGGACAACAAGCAGAAGCACTATCGATTTCGGAAGGACATCGCCCAGGTTTTTGGCGAGGCCGCATCCGGTGACGCGGCCAATTTTGCCACTCACGAGCTGAACTGCCGTCATCAACGGATAGGTCAACAGCATCGTCCAGAGCATGTTGAAGCCAAATTGGGCGCCAGCCTGGGAATAGGTAGCTATACCGCTTGGATCGTCGTCGGCTGCTCCCGTGACGAGACCCGGACCGAGTTGCTTGAAAACGGCAGCTCGGCGCCAACGTCGGAGGGGCTTCTTGGAGATTTCTTCGCCTGGGATGATACGATCTAAGACCGAGTTCAAGGATGATCCTCTGTGGAATGGATGATCAACGTGCCGTCGTTCTGCTGGTTCCTTGCCACAGCCGCCTGTACTGACGTTGAGATCGCATGTTCTGCACGGGTCAGTCAGCCCTTGCCGAAACGCGTCGGTGATTGATCCAGAAAAGACCGCGGGCGCGCCAGCCGACGTTTCCACAGGTTATCTTCCGCACCATCAGCGGCGAGTAAGTCTTTGCTATCGGGCTTCTGCCTCAGAGTTCCCCGCTGTCAATCCTTTGCCGACCCCGGCTCCGCTATCTTGCGATTCTGCTTGGCAAGCATGCTGGCCGGCGTGATATTGGCAGCGGCCGACATCAACTTGTTCTTCCAGCCCGCAACAACATCGCCTTCGCCGTCCATCATGGCCTCGTAGCCGATCTTCGCCACGAAGGCAGGATCATCCTTTTTCACCTGGCCGAGCTTCGTATCCATCAGGTCGGCGCGCTCGAAGAATTCGGTGTCTGTTGCGCCGGGCATCAGGCAGGTGACCGTCACACCGGTATCCTTCAATTCCTCGCGCAGAGCCAGGGAGAAGGAGTTGATGAAGGCTTTCGTGCTGTTGTAGACCGCCTGGAACGTACCGGGCGTGAAGCCGGCGATTGAGCCGGTGAAAAGGATACGGCCCCGGCCTTGCGCCCGCATGCGGTTTCCGATGTCGTGAACGAGGGCCAGCGCACCGCTGATATTGGTATCGACGACCCGTTGCATGGCATAGATGTCTTCGTCGAGAAAGCCGCTGCCGAGGCCCCGGCCCGCATTGGCCATCAGAAGGTCGACCGGCCGGCCGAGCGCGGAGATGCCCGCCACGAAACGGCGCACGCCATCCCGGGTGGAAAGATCCACCTGCATGGCTTCGACCTCCACGCCGAACTCCCTGAGCTTCATTGCCGCTTCCTGAATCCGCGGCTCGTCGGCTGCGATCGCAAGGTCGTAGCCATCCTGCGCGGCGCATTTGGCCAATTCGTAGCCGATACCGGTTGATGCCCCGGTGACGACCGCAAGGCCCTTGCTTGATTCAACGGGGTTCATGGTCTTCTCCTCTACGGTTTCATGACGACCTTAATGCAGCCGTCCTGCTTGTCGCGGAAGGTCTTGTAGAGGTCGGGGCCTTCTTCCAACGTCGCGCGGTGCGTGATGACGAAGGACGGGTCGATCTCGCCTCTCTCGATGCGCCCCATGAGGGTCGGCAGATAATGCTGCACCGGCGTCTGGGCCATCCGGAACGTCAGGCCGCGATTGATGGCCGAGCCCATTGGAACCTTGTCAAGGAACCCGCCATAGACGCCGACGATGGAGACGGTGCCGAAGTTGCGGCAGCAATGGATCGCTTGGCGCAGAACATGTGGTCGGTCGGTGCCCATGAAAGTGGCGACCTTGATCCGGTCCCAGCGCGAATCCCAACTCGCCGAAGCATTCGCTTCCGTGCCGACCGCATCGATACAGGCGTCCGCGCCGCGGCCATGGGTCAACTCCATGATCCGATCGTAGATATCCTCTTCCAGGAAATCCAAGGTCAATGCACCTGCCGAGGCTGCGAGCGCCAGCCGTTCCGGCACCGTGTCGATCGCAAGCACCCGCTCGGCCCCAAGCAGGAAGGCGGAACGGATTGCCATCTGGCCGACGGGGCCGCAGCCCCAGACGGCGATCGTATCTCCTGGCTGGATATCGCAGAACTCGGCGGCCATGTAGCCGGTCGGAAAGATGTCGGAGAGAAAGAGTACCTGTTCGTCCGAAAGCCCCTCCGGAACCTTAATGGGCCCGACATCCGCATAGGGAACGCGCAGATACTCTGCCTGACCGCCGCTGTAGCCGCCAAGCAGATGCGAATATCCGAACAGGCCGGCGGGCGAATTGCCCCAAAGCTTGGTGACCTTACTGCGGT
>NZ_LBHV01000011.1 GCF_001005825.1 Rhizobium sp. LC145 | reverse complement strand
CAGGCCGCACTTGCGGGATCGGGGATAGCTCACCTGTTCGAGGATTATGTCCGCGACGATGTCGAACAAGGCAGACTTATCGAATTGCTCACCGACTGGAAGCAGAAGCTGCCGAGCTGGTATCTCTATTATCCGAGCCGGCGGCATACGAGCGCGGCCATGCGGGTTTTCCTCGAATACATCCGCAATCAGAGGTGATGCGCCATGCCGAAAGCGCGGGGTACGGTCACCGCACCGCAACGGTCGACCGAACGACGCCAAGCGCTTCGATCTGCCCCCGACGCCCAATGCGATGATAGGAAAGGTCTCGCCGTTGCTAAGCCTTATTCAGGTGCTGCGCAACTGATGCGGCGAACACGCAGTTTCTGAGAGCCACGAGCGTGACGCGGTCGCCACGCCTCAGCTCTAGAGTCCGCATTATCCTCGCAATCGTCCGGAAACTGTCAGGAATCCCTGAAGTTCTGGCTGCTCAAGACCCGCAGCTATAGCCGCGCGGTAGCAATAGCTCTCAGTCCTTACCTCTACCATCCTGGCCGGCAACTGGTTCCGCCGCTTCGCGCGTCTATAGGCTTCATCAAGCCGAAGGGGCGTTGCTTAACAGGAGTCTCTGAAGGTTCATCGAAACACTATTTCTTTTCGAGGAGGCCGGCTCTTATCAAAGACTGTAAAGTGCCGCCTTCCCCCGGCGCGACCTACGCAGTGCGGACTGTGCGGCTGGCGTATTCGTTATACAAGCGCTGCTGGTTCATCGCGTCACGCTTCGGAGCAGCACCAAACATCCGGCAGTATTCGCGGCTGAATTGCGAAGCACTCTCGTAGCCGACCTGATAGGCAGCCTCCGCTACGCTTGCAGCCTCAACAACCATCAGCCGTCTCGCCTCTAAAAGGCGCAGTTGCTTTTGGAACTGGAGCGGCGTCATCGAGGTGAGCGCCTTGAAATGCTGATGGAACGACGACGGGCTCATTCGCGCGATCTCGGCCAGATGCTCCACATGCAGCGTGTGGGCAAAGTTCGTATGCAGCACGGAGATGGCTTTCACCACCCGCTCGATATTCGATTCGGGTAACGCTAGCCTATAGAGCTCGCCGCCATGAGGGCTGTTCAAAAGCCAGAAGCAGATCTCGCGCATGATGGAGGGGTAGAGGATCGGGATCGTCTTCGGCGCCTCGGACATCCTGATAAGACGCTGGATGCAATCTGCCAGAGGTGCATCGACCCGACTCACGAACATGCAGGGACCGGGGCTGGTAGGTGGAACGGGCGGTTCATCCAATTGTTCAACCACCTCGCGCATCACCGTCACGTCGAGATCTATGGTAACGCCGATATAGGGTGCGTCGGGGCTCGCCTTGGCGATCCGTCCGCTGGCCGGCAGTTCCACACTTACGACAAGACACTCCATCGCGCCGTAGGACATCATGTCGTCACCAAAGAGGATCTCTTTTCCTCCCTGGATCACGACGCAGAGCGATGGCCTGTAAATCGCCCGCATCGGCATCATCATTGCCTGACAAGAACGGACGATGTTGAACCCGTCAATCGGCGTGGGAAACAAACCCTCACCGCCACCCTGACCCTCGATATAGGCGGTAACCGTCGCAAGAAGCGGTGACGACACGTAAACCTCCGGCTGGCTGCGAGGCCAACCCAACTCGCAATTCATATCCGGCGGCACATCGCCCTTTGCAGGAATAGGCAAGTTTCTTGAGAGTTCAGGCATTCGGTTCACGGTGCACTCCATCTAGCTTGAAGGTGCCAAACAAGCGAGGAGTTCGCCGAACATGACAGAAACTGCCCTGCGGTCAATAGATGTTCAAATAGGTATCACCTGCGTCTAGGGAAGCAGGCCAGACTCAACTGCCGTGCTGATCGCAAAACATCGCATCGCCGCCCTCCCCTCACAGCAATAACGATATTTCTGTTCATTCAGACAACCGGGCGTGGCGCGCCTTGCGCTAGCCGCCTGCGCACCCCTGCCGAGCAAGTTTTGCAACAGCCTCAAGAAAGGAAACCCTTGAAATGTCCGATACTGATAGCTCCCGCCGCACGTTCATGACCCTCGCCGCTGCGGCGCCCGCGGCTCTAGCCCTGACGAGCGCGGCTTCGGCCCAGACATCCACCGCCGGCGCCAGCACCCTGATTGGCGCCGGTCGGGTCGCCGTCGTTACCGGCTCGTCGCGGGGTATCGGCGCCGCTACCGCCAAGCGTCTGGCGCGGGGCGGCTACGCCGTAACTGTGAACTACCTCACCAATCGCGATCTGGCCGTTCAGGTCGTGGCCGACATCGAGGCGGCTGGCGGTCGCGCCATCGTTTGCCAAGCGGACGTGGCTGATCCCGTAGCGGTCAAGGCCCTCTTCGACGCCAATGACGAGGCTTTCGGCGCGGTTGATGTGGTGGTGAACAATGCCGGGATCATGAATGTCGGCCCCTTTGCTCAAATGACCGACGCGGCGTTCGATCGAATGATGGCCACCAATGTGAAGGGGAGTTTCAACGTATTGCGGGAAGCGGCGCGGCGCACGCGTGATGGCGGTCGGATTATCAGCCTCAGTTCGAGCATCATAAAGACCCCTCCCCCGGCTACGGGCGCATATGCGGCCACAAAATACGCCCAGGTTCTCTTTTCCAGCGTCCTCGCGAAGGAACTGGCGGGCCGCAACATCTCGGTCAACTCCGTAGCACCCGGTGCAGTCGACACGCAACTCCTCCGTCAGCACGGAGAAGACGCGCTCCGAGGAATTCCCGAACAGACACCGCTCGGTCGTTTGGGTCTGCCGGAAGACATCGCCGGCGTGATCGCTCTTCTTTGCTCTCAGGACGGTGCCTGGATCGACGGCCAGAATGTGTTCGCAAACGGCGGCCTCGGTTAAGAGAGAGCAGCCGGCTTGCCCGTGCCACCGAAATCGCCGCTAAGCGCCGTTGCCATCGGCATCGACTGAAGAATCGAAATCTGATCAGGGAACCGCCGCCCCCGTTCCCAAAGATCCGAAAAGGAGATCGCTGGATGCCCCCACTGGCTGGCGATCTCCAGGCCAAGGCGCAGCGCAGTGACGGCATGCTCACATATCCAGCAGCTTCGGTGGCAACTATTTGCGATAGTCGATGGTTTTATAGCACGATCTGATGAGCGCCTCGTTTAGGTTTAACCGAGGACTGATGTCTCCGGTCTCCTTCCTCGTCGGAAATGCTGAACGACCGCTTGATGTCTGGATAGGCGCCGTCACGCGGTCGAGATGCCGATCTGAGGCTCTGCATCGGAGACCATCTGACAACGATGGCCAGCATCGACGGTGCCTTTTAGGCAACATCTGCTCAGCGCGTTCCTGTCATCGAACCAACTGGACGAATTGCACCTCTCGGTGAAGCGGGTGGCTCGTTGGTGCCCGGCTCATGATTCGAGCACCAACGTGACGCCCCGGCGATTCTGGACGATCGCGACGATATTCGGGACGTAGCCGAATAGCTCGTATCGCTGGGGTTGTTTATCGTGCCCCGTAGCGATGGAGGCAATGCAATGATGTCTACCCAAATTCGTGCAATGTCTGGTCTGCCCGCCGACCTGGCTAAACGAACTGGACGTGTCCCTCTGGCTACCCTTTTACTAATATCGGGCCAACTGTGTCACTCTCCAGCCACCGCCCAGGATGTTGATGGAGCGCGTCTGTTTCAGCAACGCTGTGCGACCTGTCACAGCGTGGAAGCTGGTCAAAACAAGGCGGGTCCACACTTGTCAGGCCTGATCGGCCGGCCTGCCGGCACGGTCGAAGGTGCCACCTACTCAAATGCGATGCGGTCCTCCGGCATCACCTGGGATAGCCAAACCTTAGACACCTTTCTCACGGCACCGGGCCGCATGGTCGGCGGCACACGGATGACCGTTGCCATTCCCAACGCCACCCAGCGAGCAGCGATCATTCAGTACCTCGAAAGCCAACCGGCTGATTAAAGATCAAGGAGAAGCACTCATGACAACCTTCACCATCAACGGGCGCGTGGTCGATATGGCCGCCGAACCTGATACACCGCTTCTTTGGGTGATCCGGGAACATCTAAAGTTGACCGGCACCAAATTCGGCTGCGGGATCGCACAATGCGGGGCCTGCACTGTCCACGTCGACGGGGAGCCGACCCGCTCCTGTCAGACCTTCCTGGAGGATGTCGCCGGCCGCGAGGTGACAACGATCGAAGGTCTGTCACCGGACGCCAACCATCCCTTGCAGAGGGCCTGGATTGCCGAGCAGGTGCCGCAATGCGGTTATTGCCAGTCCGGACAGATCATGCAGGCCGCCGCCCTTCTTGCGGCCACACCCAATCCCACCCGCGATCAGATCATCGACCACATGGACGGGAATATCTGCCGCTGCGGGACTTATGTCCGCATCATCAGCGCGATCCAACGCGCAGCACAGGAGGGCTGAACCATGACCCCGACTCAACAGCCTCAAAGTCGCGCGCTGTCGCGGCGTAGTTTCCTCGTCTCAGCCGGCAGCCTCGGCATCGTCGTTGCGTTCGCAAGCCTGCCCGACCTTGCGTACGGCGCGACCCCGGCTACCACCGCCGAGGGTGATTTCCGCCCCAATGCCTGGGTCACGATTGCTGCAGACGGCACGGTCAGCATCATCGCGCCTGCCGTCGAGATGGGTCAGGGCATCACGACGGCGCTGCCGCTGCTCATCGCCGAGGAATTGGATGCCGATTGGGACCGTGTGCGGGTCGTGCAAGCGCCCTCTGACGCTGAGACCTACGGCAATCCCGGCTTCTACGGCATTCAGCTCACCGGCGGCAGCGAGTCGACGCGTGGCTATCATGCGCTGCTTCGCCTGACCGGTGCCCAGACCCGCATGGTCCTGATGGCGGCCGCTGCCGGCATGCTGAACGTGCCAGTGAGGGAGCTTACGACCGAGCCAAACAGAGTATTGCACCCCACCTCGGGCCGGGCACTGGATTACGGTGAGATCGCCGCCAACGGCGTGCTTCCGAATCCGCTGCCCCAGACAACGGAGGCTGATCTCAAGCCGAGCGACAGGTGGCGTTACATAGGAAGCCGCACGATACCGCGGATCGACGTGCCCTCAAAGGTCAATGGAACTGCAGTCTTCGGAATCGACGTCCAGCTTCCGGGCATGCTCTATGGCGCGGTCTTGCGGGCACCGGTTCAGGACGAGCGGCCCGAAGCCATCGACGGCGCCGAAGCGCGGGGGGTGCCGGGCGTCACGCATATCGTCCCACTGCCTTACGGCGTCGGCATTATCGGCGAGACGGTTGAAGCGACCAGGCGTGCGAAAGACCTACTCAACGTGACCTGGAGCACGACATCACGGGTTCGCAACTATACGAGCCAACGGCTGCTAGACGAATACCGCGCCGTCGGCCGCGACCTCGAGAAGCAAGGCGTTCCGGCGCACATAACTGGTGACGCCGAGGCTGCGATTGCCGGTGCCAAGACGGTGATAGAAGTCGACTATATGAGCGACCATGTCGCCCACGCGACCATGGAGCCGATGAACGCCACGGCGCTGGTGACCGGCGACAGGGTCGAAATTTGGGCGCCGACTCAGGGGCCAACGGGCACCCAGGGCTTTGCCGCGGAAGTCGCAGGCACCACGCCCGACAAGGTGAAGGTCAACACCACACTGCTTGGCGGCGGCTTCGGACGCAAGGCCGAGGCCGACTTCATCATCGATGCGGTATCACTGGCCAAGGCCGTGGAGGGGCGGCCCGTCAAGGTCATCTGGAGCCGCGAGGATGACGTCCGCCACGACAAGTTCCGGCCGCTCGAGGCACAGCATGTCAAGGTGGGGCTAGATACCGAAGGTAATATTGTCGGCTGGCGGCACAGGATCGTGGCGGACTCCATTTTTGCGCGAACATTGCCGCCGGTGTTCGCAGAGGCAGGCGGGCACGACGACGTGGTGACCGAGGGTGCCAAGTTCAACTACGCCATCCCCTCCCACCAAATTGAATATCTGCGTCAGGATAACGGGCTTGCAATCGGGTTCTGGTTCGCAGTGGGGGTCGGCTATACGAGGTTCGCAATCGAATGCGTTGTCGACGAGATCGCCGCCGCCAGAGGCATCGATCCCGTCGCGTTGCGACTGGAACTTCTCGAGGACCAACCGCGCGCGCGGAGGGTGATCGAGACCGTTGCCCGGATGGCTGAGTGGGATCGGATGCGGGACGGACGCGGGCTTGGTATTGCTTACTCCGATGCCTTTGGCTCACATTGTGCACAGGTCGCTGAGATCTCGCTTAACCGGGACACGGACGAGATCCGGGTGCATAAGGTTTGGTGCGCCATCGATCCCGGTGTGGCCATCCAACCGCTCCATATCGAGGCCATGATGATTACCGGCATTACCAATGGGACTGGTCATGCGCTGTTCGAACAGATCAATGTCGTCGACGGCGAAGTACAGGAGTCGAATTTCGACACCTACCGAGTCATCCGCATGTCCGAGGCGCCGGAGATCGAGGTAGCCGTGGTGCCAACGCCCGGCAGTCCTTTTGGCGGCATCGGCCAGGCAGGCCTTCCCCCTACCGGCCCGGCGATCGCTAATGCCTTCGCCCGGCTCACAGGCGGAATTCGGCTGCGACACTATCCATTCCTCCCCGAACGCGTGAAGGCGGCTCTCGAAAGCTGAACTGCATGTCTCCTCCAATAGACAGGCCGATCGATGATGCCTCGTCGGCCTGTCTGCCAGGAGACTTATATCGCCTGCTTCTCTGACCCGTATAGGTTCATTGGGAGCGTTCCTTACTCTCCAAGCAACGACGAGTCCCGTCGAGCATGACGAGACGCCCCTGGCCGTCTTCTGTCGCATACTCCCGGGCAATAGCATCACTATTCGCCACGGGGCAGTATGATGCACGAGAACGCCTGAGCTTGAGATCAAGCAAGACGTCGAAAGTTGGCTCCGAGGCGATGAACTCGATCACGTCGGCGTTGAGATTTAATGCGATGCGCGATGCCGCGGTTGCAGCTACAGGGATGCCGTTCCATGACCCGGCAGTCCAAAGGGCGCAGATGGCCGGAAGCCAGATGCATCAGCGACTTGTTTGCGGCTATCTGGCGGAGAAACGAAGACTTTCACGCCGACGGAGAAAGGCGGACGGTGATGAAGATGACCGACTTCAGCCCCGGGCAGCTTCGAGACCGACCACCGGCTGGCCGGCGGGTGCTATACGGGGAGCACTCCAGCCGGCCGAGAGCTCCAGCCATTGCGTATGCAGCACGAAGACCATGCCTTCATCCATCCGCTCGTAATTGTGCAACGAGATGTTGGACCTGTTGTGGTCGCCAAGACAGTGCTGTCCGGCAAGTTCCACATCGTGCTCGCCGAACTGTTCCGCTCCCGCCGCAACTGTCCGGTCGCCACGACCGCAAGCAAAGCAAGAGCTCCTCTCATAAGCCTCATCAATACTTTCTCTGTTCAGGAGTCCTGTGCCTCGCGCGAGTGGCTCTCGACGTCGCCCATATTGTTTACAGGCCGACCTTGATTCAGTGTCGCGATAAGACTGCGAACGGCCTTCGGCAAGACCGGTCGCAATGTTTGGTCATTCCGCCGGGACCGGCTTCGCTCCGCTTTCCGGCTCCACCTCTCCCTTGCGTCTCGTGCGGAACAGCTTCAGCACGATGACGAAAAAGATCGGAACGAAGAGGATGGCGAACAGCGTGCCGCTCACGACGCCGCCGAGCACGCCGGTGCCGATCGCCCGCTGGGCCCCTGACCCCGCCCCTGAGGCGATCGCCAAAGGCACGACACCTAGCCCAAAAGCAAGAGAGGTCATGATAATGGGCCGGAGCCGCTGTCGTGCCGCATCGAGGGCCGCCTCCGCGAGGCCCAACCCGCGATCGAACCCCTCCTTGGCGAATTCCACGATCAGGATGGCGTTCTTGGCTGCCAATCCAACGGTCGTGAGAAGGCCTACCTGGAAGAAGACGTCATTCGACAGGCCACGTGCGAGCATCGCCGCAACCGCTCCGAGGATGCCGAGCGGGACGAGGAGCAATACGGAAACCGGGATTGACCAGCTTTCGTAAAGCGCCGCCAGGCAGAGAAACACGATGAGCAGCGACAATGCGTAGAGCATCGGCGCCTGGGATCCTGAGAGGCGCTCTTCATACGAGAGGCCACTCCACTCGAAGCCGAAGCCCGCAGGTAGCTGTGCGGCCAGTCGTTCCATTTCGGCCATCGCCTGGCCACTCGTGTAGCCGGGTGCGGGACCTCCGGCGATCTCGGCCGAGGCAATCCCGTTGAATCTTTCAAGCCTCGGCGAACCATACCCCCATTCCGCCCGACCGAAAGCGGAGAAGGCAACCATCTGGCCGGTGGCGTTGCGGACATGCCAGCGATCGAGATCTTCCGGCAGCATGCGGCTGGTTGCGTCTCCCTGCATATAGACGCGCTTGACACGACCGCGGTCCATGAAGTCGTTCACATACGACGCTCCCCAAGCGGTGGAGAGCGTCGTATTGATGTCTGATACCGAAAGACCAAGCGCACTCGCACGTTCCCAGTCGATGACCAGGCGGAACTGCGCTTCGTCATTCTGACCGTTGGGCCGCACGCCTGCGAGAACCGAACTTTGCGCGGCCATACCGAGAAGCTGGCCGCGAGCGTCCATGAGCGCCTCGTGTCCGAGACCGCCCCGATCGAGAAGCTGGAATGTGAAACCCGTCGCGTTTCCGAGCTCGGTGATGGCGGGCGGGGCGAAGGCGAAGATCATCGCGTCGGGGTAGTTGGCGAACCTCGCCGTTACACGTCGCGTCAGCGCCTGGGCACTGTTTTCCACTCCTGGGCGTTCGGACCAGTCTCGTAGACGCAGGAAGGCCATGCCTGCACTCTGCCCACGGCCGCTGAAATTGAAGCCGTTGATTGCAAACGTCGATGCGACGACGCCGCTTTCCTCTTCCCGCATGTAGCGGGTTATCTCATCAAGCGTGCGCTGGGTGCGTTCGCTTGTCGCTCCCGGTGGCGAAATCACCTGCACGAAGGCGGTGCCCTGATCTTCGTCGGGAAGAAAGGCGCCGGGCAAGCGGATGAACATGAACGCTAAACCGACGAGCAGAGCGGCGTATATGACCATCATCCGGATCGGCCGGCTTGATGTGTATCGAACACCGCTCACGTAGCGGCGATTGGCCCGATCGAAGTTGCGGTTGAACCAGCCGAAGAACCCGCGTGTTCCCTGGCCGGGTATGTGCGGTTTGAGCATGGTGGCGCAGAGCGCCGGCGTGAATACGATCGCCACGATGACCGACAACGCCATTGCGGTCGCCACGGTAATCGAGAACTGCCGATAGATGACCCCTGTCGATCCCCCGAAAAAGGCCATCGGCAGGAACACGGCCGACAGCACGAGACCGATGCCGACAAGTGCGCCGGTAATCTGATTCATCGATTTGCGGGTTGCCTCAAGCGGTGACAGATGCTCCTCCGCCATGACGCGTTCGACATTTTCGACTACGACGATGGCGTCGTCGACCAGGAGACCGATCGCCAGCACCATCCCGAACATCGTTAGCGTGTTGATGCTGAAGCCGGCCATCTGGAGAACAGCGAAAGTACCGAGCAGCACGACAGGCACAGTGATCGTCGGAATCAGCGTTGCCCGGAAGTTTTGCAGGAACACGAACATCACGACGAACACGAGAATCACGGCCTCGATAAGCGTGCGGACAACGTTTTCGATCGACAGGCGCACGAACGGCGTCGTATCCATGGGATAGACGACTTCTAGTCCTTGCGGGAAGGACGGTTGCAAGCGCTCTATCGTCTCGCGCACGGCGGCCACTGTGTTCAGCGCATTGGCACCGCTCGCCAGTCTGATGCCGATACCGGCGGCCGGTTGACCGTTGTAGAATCCGGAAGTGGCGTAGCTCTCACTGCCGATCTCTACGCGAGCGACATCACGCAGCCGGACTTGCGAGCCGTCGGGTTGCACACGCAACAGGATCGCACCGAATTCCTCGGGCGTCTGAAGATACGAGGGTCCTATGACGGTCGCGTTGAGGCGCTGACCCCGGACCGCGGGCAGAGCCCCCATCTCGCCGCTGGCAATCTGGACGTTCTGGGCGCGGGTCGCAGCCGAAACGTCTCCCGGCGTCATGCCGAAATTCAGGAGCTTTGCGGGATCGAGCCAGATTCGCATCGAATATTGTGAACCGAAGACCTGGAAGTCACCGACGCCGGCCGTGCGGCTCAGTGGATCCTGCAGGGAGGAGACAATGAAGTCGGCGATATCGGTGCGGTCGAGAGCCCCACTGGAAGAAACAAGCCCGACCACCATAAGGAAGTTGCCGGTCGATTTGGCGACGCGGATGCCCTGCTGCTGTACGGTTTGGGGCAGACGCGGGGTAGCGAGCGAGAGCTTGTTCTGAACCTGCACCTGCGCCGTGTCCGGGTCGGTCCCCTGCGCGAACGTCAGGGTGATCGTGGCGCTCCCATCCTTGCTGCTCGTCGCGCTGAAATACATCAGGTTGTCGATACCGTTGAGCTGCTGCTCGATCACCTGCACGACGGTATTCTGGACGGTTTCTGCCGAGGCGCCAGGATAGCTGACGGTGATTGAGATGGCCGGAGGTGCGATCGCCGGATATTGCGAAACCGGCAATGTGCGCAGAGAAAGCAGGCCGAAAAGCATGATCGTGATCGCGATCACCCACGCAAAGACAGGACGGTTGATAAAGAAGTGTGCCATAGAAATCTTCCTCAACCCCCAGTACGCTGAGAAGCAGCCTGAGCCGCATCCGTTTGTGGTTCCGGCGCGGCTGCCGTCGCTTCAGTGGCACTTACGCGTGCGCCTGAACGCACCCGCTGCCCGCCTTCGACGATCACCCGCTCGCCGGCGCGGATCCCGTCCGTGACGAGCCAATCGGTGCCCATGGCGCGTTCGGTGCGCAGGATACGCGCTTCTGCCACACCTTCGGCATTGACAACGAAGGCAGAGGGTTCGCCGCGTGGCGTGCGCGAAACGGCCTGCTGCGGTACGAGCAGCCCCCGGTCGGCAATCCCTTCCTCGACGCGGGCCCGGACGAACATTCCGGGCATCAGCGTTCCGTCCGGGTTGGGAAAGAGCGCGCGAAGCGTAACCGAGCCGGTGTTCTGATCGACGATGACTTCAGAGAACTGAAGTCGCCCGGCGTGGGGGTATTCGGAACCGTCCTCAAGGATGATCCGGGCTGAGGCCTGCCCGCCGACGTCCCGTCTCAAGAGGCCGGTATCGATTGCCCGCTGCCGTTGCAGCAGTCGTGCGCTCGGTTGGGTGAGGTCGACATAGATGGGGTCTAGGCGTGTGATCGTCAGCAATGCCGCTGTCTGGTTGGCGGTGACGAGAGCTCCGGCGGTCACCGACGAGCGACCGGTGCGACCATCGATTGGAGACAGCACGCGGGTATAGTTGAGATTGATGCGCGCCGCTTCAACGGAAGACTCCGCGGAAGTCACGTCTGCCTGGGCTTGGCGCAACGCCGCTTCGGCGGTATCGAGATCACGCTGACTGACGGCACTGGTGCGCACCAGAGCGCGGGCGCGATCGGCATTGGCCTGCGCCAGGGTGACGGCCGCCCTTGCACGGGCGAGCGCGGCCTCGGCACTGTTGAGAGAGGTTTGATAAGGTGCGGGATCGATCTGATAGAGCTGCTGGCCCGCCTTGACCTCCTCTCCCTCGACGAACATCCGCTCCTGGATCAGCCCGCCGATTTGGGGGCGAACCTCGGCGGTCTCATAGGCGGTGGTCCGACCCGGCATTTCCGAATAGACCGGTACGGCCTGCTGACGGATTGTAAGGACGGTGACGGCAGGCGGCGTTTGCGCCGCTTGCTGGGCGTAGGCTGTGGGAACAGCACCTGGCGGGGCGGCCAGGAAGGCCGATACAGCAAGCGCGCCAAGCAGTTTTTGCCGGCGCGCGAAGGAAACAGGTTTGATCAGGGAATTATCGTTAGTCATTGATACTCCGGTGTAGCCGCGACGCCGGATCTCGATCCTTCGCTGCGGCGCCGCGCTCAGCCAATCAAGCCGTAACGCACAAGTTCAGCTAGGCATCAGCGCCGCCCAATGGGGCACACCCCTGCCGTTCGAAGTGTTCAAACCGACTGCATGGCTCCGGCGGCGGGGTGGATGCCACCGCCGAAACCTGGAAGCTCGAACTCGCGCTTCCATAGCGAGCACGCCTGCAAAGGTTGCCTGAAGGTGGCGTGGTCCTTGCATTGGCGACCTTACCGCGGTGCAGCAAACACAGCTACCGTAAATTAGAGCGATAACTCTAATTTGATTGCGCGTGTAATTTTGGAAGTGTTTCGGGAATACCGGACTGACCAAGCGGGCGGGCACAAGACTGCTCGACCGCCAAGACTACTTGTTAGATCCGCGTTACACGGGATAACAACAGATACAAAGTCGAGGAGAACTTCAGAACGCTGCCGAACGGACAGCCCGCCGACGCTCGATCCTGTCGAGGGGCTGGAGTGCGCCCCTTGGGGTGAACAGGTTGGGATGAGAAATTGACCGGCTTACCAGGTTTCGGAAAGAAGACCCATGCAAAGCACCGAAAATCACAGCGTCGAATTCTAACATCAAGTCGCGCAGGAATTCCTCGCCGGCGAAACGCTGCATGGTTTGGCAAAACGCCACGACGTATCACGCAACCTTATCCGCATCTTGGTTCAGAAGCACGAGCAAGCCGCATTCGACTAAGATGCGCACGCTGTCGGTCGTGAACCATAAAAAGATCGTTGCCTCATGCGCGAACACGATCTGAGGCCATAGCCAATCTTGAATCCGCTGTCGAATTCATCCAGCGCGACATAGCGGAGTTGAAAACCGATCTCAAAGAGATGCGGGGCGATATCTCATCAATCCGAACAACGGATCTTCGTATCCTATTCCGTGCAATGATTTCCGTGGCATTCGAACTGGGAGCCCTGATGGTGAAAGGCTTTGGCTGGATTTAATCCCAAATCACCTGTTAGCGACAGACCGCTTCTGCGGGCTTAAACTTTCCAGCATTGCGATCGGCCCGCGAACGCCATACCTATAGGTAATGGTGGAGCCCTACGGGAGAAATACGGAATTGCGATGGCGTGGGTGATAGGCGCCGTGGTCGTCATCGTGACCTTTTGGTTTTCCCATAAGGCCGGTATCATAGTACTCGGAACACTCGCAGCTGTATATGTCGGGCTTTTATTCACTGCGGAACGGAGCGACAATCAGCTGCCATCGACCCGATCCGTGTCTATCGCGGCCAGCTCGAATCCACAGCTATGCACAGACCCGAACGCTCCGCTCGCGGTTACCTTCACAAACCACGCAGACACAACTTTGGAGGAAATATCCTTCAGCCTCATCGCCAGACAGCGCGGGCACAGTTCGGTCATTTACAGGTCTTACCATCGAAGCGATAAGACCATTACGCCGGGCGAAATCTACACAGCCTGTTATGGCCTGAACTCTCTCTCTTATATCATCCGAACCGAACGATATGATCCCCGTGAACTGGATTGGTTCGGCGAGGCGTCGCTGACACGGTTCGCAAGCTCGTAATCCCCGATGCCATTGAAAACGACCTGAAACAGATCAAGGGAGATCTCCTCAGACACGCGCCTAAAATCGTCAAAGTCCCTACAGTACCGAAATGCGGGAACCTGACCTCGTCAGGATATTTATTACGTGCGATAGAAAACAGGACCTGCTTTTCAAGAGAAGGTCCTCCCCGACCTGCCCCACCGGCAAACGGTGGGGTCTTTTGTTGGCAACAACGGCATTGCCAACGCTCCCATCTGCCCTGCCTTCCACCGCGTCGAGCGATAGTCAAGCCGAAACCTGCTGCGGAAAGCTTGCACCCCGCTTGAATGGCCTGACAACAATTATCGCCTGAGGAACCCCACTAGACAGGGAGCGAGATCATCCCGGAAACCGGGCACGCAATCATCTCGGAACAAAGGGACGGTTTCATCGAAATCGGCATCCGGTTTACAGGACTTGACGCGAAGAGCGTCAGCAATGAGGTCACTCGGCAACAATAAAGCGCTTTATCATGGCGCCGATCATAGCGATCACCGCCCGAAGATCTACTTTCCTATCCCGTCTAGCGACCATCTTGATGGCATCGATCACGCCTATGATCGCGGTTGCTACGATAGCCGGATCCAGATCAGCCCTGATCTCGCCGTTTCGCTGCCCTTTCCGGATCAGCTCGACAAGCAGCTGACATATTGCACGGGTGTTTCTTTCAAGAGTGGCGGCGACCTTTTCGCTGCGTCCAGCTTCAGCGATCATATCGAACAGCAGCCCATGGCTGCCGCTGTTCGAACGCTCCATCGCTCGCTGAAACTCTGCATCAATGGCCGATACGACACTCCCGCAGGCAGCCATTTTCGCGAAATGTTCCCGGACATACTCCAGATAGCCCTCGGCCATCGCCTCGACAATCTCGTCCTTGCTGTTGAAATAGTGATAGAGATGGCCTGGACTAATTCCGGCCTCCGCGCAGATCGCCGAGATTGAAGCACCCTGAAGGCCATCGCGCATGAAAACCCGCCCAGCGGCATCCAGGATTGAGTCTCGTCGCTCACCGTGTCTTGCCGATTGTGCTCTTCCCATGTCTCTCCACCCTTTGTAGTCTCTTCGTTTTCTCTATCATAGGGTAACCAGATAAACTAACCAGGTTAGTATCGGCACGGTATAGCGCGCGAAAGCACCCGCTCGCCTACCAGAGAGAAGTGCTGCGATAGGATGCCTCTAGTAACCCAGCGTGCTTTCTGGTGAACTGACCCCCTTTTTGCCGTCGCAGCCTGCGGTGGACGCGACGAAGATGCTGTCGATCATCTGGATCTCAGCGTCGTGCGCAGCCGTGATACTCTCCATCGGTCGGCCCCACACGCGTGCCTTCCGCCATCGCACGAAGCCGGTTGTAGCAAGTAGTGCGTGGGCTATAGCGCTCGGGCAGGTCGCGCTAAGGCGCACCAGATCACGACACCAAAAGATACCGTTCAGCACGCGCCGATCACAACACGCGGTCATATCGGCTCATGGTGAGCCCGGAATCAGAATCCGGCGCGATTTGACAGCAGTAAAGCAGTGAGTTTCGGCACGACTTTTTCGAGACATTGATCCTCGACATCACATAAGTCACAATTCTACTTCCTTTCAGTCATTCGAAGGAGATGACGACCTTGAAAGCAAACCTTGTAGATCGCCGCGGGGCCGCCATGACCGCAACCATACGACGCTCACGAAGGACCTCTACCAATTGGTGAACGACCCGTCGGTCCGGCGTAGGTGCGGAGGTTCGGAATACTCGAAGGGCAGTTCTTGAAGCTCTTCCTCGTTCACTTCGATCCCCAAGCCCGGAGCATCAGAGACAACGTAGAAGGCGCCGTCCATCTCGATTTGTCGCGGGAACAACTTAGGATTGTCGAAGCCCCAATGTTGTTCGGCGGGGCTCTGGCGGCACTCTAACCAGCCGAAGTTCGCAACTGCCGCACCCAGATGAACAGAGGCCGCCGTGCAGATAGGACCGAGTGGGTTATGCGGCATGAGGTCGATATAATGAGCTTCGCACCAGCCAGCGACTTTCATCGCCTCGGTGAATCCCCCCACATTGCAGATGTCGATCCGACAAAACTGCATAATGTCGCGCTCCACATAAGGAAGAAACTGCCACTTGGATGAGAATTCTTCGCCGATGGCAAAGGGAACATCCGTCATCCGACGCAGGGCCTCATAAGCTGAGGGAGTCTCGTCACGGATCCCCTCCTCCAGGAAGTCGATCGTGCCTTTGGGCATCTTCTGACAAAAGGATGCAGCCTCCGCGACACTCAAACGATGGTGGTATTCGACACCCAGGGTCATCGCCTGTCCAACCTCTGCGCGAGCCCGTGGTACCCATTCGGCCGTCACGGCAATGGACTCCCGAGGCTCAAAATGGTCGGTGTTTTCCTGTCCCGCCGCAATGAAGCGCATGCAGTTCCAGCCTGCTTCCTTCAACAGTACCGTCTGATTAACCATTTCCTCGCCAGGCTCCGCGGAGGTCGTCGCGAAAGCTGGCACCAGGTCGCGTTGTTTGCCGCCGAGCAACTGGTAAACCGGCACACCAAGTGCCTTACCCTTGATGTCGTGGAAGGCGATGTCCAACGCTGCGATCGCCGCCGCAAGCACGCGCCCGCCTTCGAAGTACTGGCTGCGATACATTTCCTGCCACAGGGCGCCGCAACGAAGAGGATCCTGGCCCAGCAAGAACTGCCCGTAATGATCCAACGCACCGGCAACCGCCTTTTCGCGGTAGGAAAGACCGGACTCGCCCCAACCGTGGATGCCGCTGTCTGTCTCGACCTTGACGACAAGCTGGTTTCTTGCCCCCACACGAGCGATATAGGGTTTTATTGCAGTGATTTTCATTTAGATATCCGGAAGTTGAACGAGACTAGCGAAGCTGGTTGGGCAGCCAAGTCGAGAGAGATGGAAAGAGGATAAGAAGCAGGATGATGCCAATCTCTGCGTAGATGAATGGCATCAATTCGCGCATCAGCGGTGTCAGCCTAATGTTGCCAATCTTCATCAGGATAAAAAGAACAACACCAACAGGGGGCGTGATCAGGCCAATGGCCAGCGACAGGATGATCACCATCGAGGCCTGGATTGGGTCTATGCCGAGCTGAAGGATGGTCGGCATAACCAGAGGTACGAAGATCAGCAACGCTGCCCCGATATCTAAGAACAGCCCAAGGAACAGCATCAGCGCCATGACCCCGACCAAAAACAGCAAGGGGCTGCCTTCAAAATAGGGGGCAGCGGCAGTCACCACACCGCCGATCCCTAGCAGGTTCAATGAGTAGGACAGAATAGATGTGGCAGCGACCAGAAGATAGATCGTCGCACTTCCTCGCGCCGAGACGACCAGCGCATCCCACAGATCAGCCCAGGTGATCGATCGGAACAGGAACAGGCCTAGCAAAGCTGCAACGAACACGGCGATACCTCCACCTTCGGTGGCCGTGAACGCTCCAGTGACCATTCCGCCGACGATGATGAAGGGCAGAAGCATAACGGCTGTACCTTCGAGCAGGAGCTTTGGGAGGTCCTGTCGATTTACCGTCACGATGGACTTGGGCAGCCCGCTCCTCACAGACTTGATGAAGATTACCAGCGCACAGGCCAAGCCGAAGAGCACTCCTGGCACGACTCCAGCCACGAAGAGATCCACCACTGACAAACCAGTTACGGCCGCCATGATAATCGCTAGGCCGGAAGGCGGAATGATCGGGCCGATGATCGAGGAAGCGGCGGTAACCGCTGCGGAATACTCCTTTGTATAGCCTTCCTTCGGCATGACCTTCATGAAGAAGCGGCCAAGCGCGCTTGCATCTGCCACTGCAGAGCCGGATACGCCAGCAAACAATACCGATGTACCTACATTCGTGTAGGCGGTGCCACCGGGGAAGCGACCGGTGAAGATCGAAGACAGATGAATAAGGCGGGTCGTGATTCCGCTTCGGTTCATGATCTCTGCCGCCAAAATATAAAAAGGCATGGCGAGAAAAACAAAACTGTCTACCCCGGCGAAAAATCGGGTGATGATGACCTGCAAAGGAATGCCAGCCAACCAGACACCCAAAGTTCCCCCAAGCCCAAGAGCCATTGCGATGGGAACTCCGCCCAGCAACAGCACCATTGAAAGGATTGCAATCCAAAGCATTTTCAGCCCTCAAAGGAAGTGAAAGGGACGGGCTCAGTCATTCTCTTCGATGCCGAAGCCTGAGATCCAGCAGAGGACGATCTGAACGAGGATCAGGACGGAGCCGACGGGGATCGCCATATAGGGAACGATCATAGGCATGCCTGATGCGGCAGCGTTCTGTGCGGCATTCCGCATCGCAGCCGACCAGCCATAATAGGCGAGTAGGACGAACAGGATGCCTCCCAAGGCATAGAGTGCACCTCTCATGAAGTGGCGGTATTTTGCCAAGACAAGGTCCTGAACCCCTTCCACTGCCATGTGTTCGAGGCGATAGACAGCCGCTACACCACCCAACATCATCAGCCACATCATGATGTAGCGCATCGTTTCCTCACCCCAACTCAGCGATGTTCCCAGAAGGTAACGGCCGCCAACTTGCGTGAAGTTGATAAGACAAACTACGAGCAAGATAGCCGCAGCGATGAGTTCACAGCCCCTGGCGAGGCCGCGGGATATGTCGCGGGTTTTCATAATCAAATATCCAAAGAGACAAAGAAGCGTGCCGAAAGAAGATCGGCACACCTATGGGTGACAATCAGTCGGCCCGGCCGTACATCTTATTTTCCGCCTCAGCGACAGAGGCTTCCATCTTGGCGAGCAGATCCTCACCCACCTGCTCGGCAATGTACTTGCGAACGGGCTGATAAACCGCCTCCTTGAAGGCCTGCTTTTCTTCCGGGGTGGAGGTGTGAACGATGACGCCCTTCTCGTCGGCAATCATCTTCGCGTAAATCCAGTCGCCCTTTGTCTTCTCCACATTCTCTATAGTCGCCATCACACGAGCGCCTTCGCGCACGATCGCTTGATGTGCAGGGCTCAGCGACTCGAACCACGCTTTGTTGGCAACGATGATATGCAGGCCGAGAACATGTTCATTCAGCGTCAAGTGCTTTGCAACATCGGCCGCTCCGCCAGCATATAGCACGGGCGGGGGGTTCTCGAGGCCATCGACAACACCCTGCTGCAGCGCCATGACGGCCTCGGAGCCGGCAATCGGAGTGGGATTGGCCCCAAGCGCTTTTACCATCTCCATGTAGACGGGACTTTCCATAGTCCGGATCTTCAGGCCCCGCATGTCTGCCGGCGTCTTGATCGGCCGAACGTTATTGACAAACGATCGGAAGCCGTTCTGCGAGAATGCAAGGGCCTTGACGCCTGTCTTCTCTTCGATGTCGTTCAGCATCCATTCGCCGAACTCACCGTTCATCACTTCCCAAGCCACGGGGGCCGAGCGGAACAAATAAGGCAGCGACCAGGCCTGAATCGGCTGGTAAAAGCCAGCGAATGCGCCATCCGATGGCAGCGTCATCTCAAGCGTACCGGCTTGAACCATTTCAGTGGTGTCCCTTACGGACCCCATTTGATTACCTGGAAAGAGACGCACGGTGAGTTCACCGCTGCTCTTGTTTTCCACGTAGTCCTTGAAGGCCTTGGCCGCATTGTATTCCGGATTATCCCCCTCGAACATCTCGAAGGCGAACTTGATCTCTGCTGCCGAAGCTGCGGTAGCGCCGAACACCATGGCAGCGCCCAGTACCAGGGCACCGAAAATGTGAGATTTTGGTTTGAACATCCGCAATCACTCCTCCAACCATTTGCGTTTGTTTCACCTATAAAACTGTCAAAATTGTACAAAGTCAAATGCATATTGATGTATGATTATGGCTACGTTAGATGAGTTATGTCTCTGGGAAAAAGGTGATCGTCGATGTTGAAAGGGAATTCTAAACCTGCCGGCGGCGCCTCACATGCGCTGCCAGAGAAGTCGTTTCAGCCTCTACATGAGCGGATGCGCGAGGACATCATCAACGGCGTTCTTGCCGAAGGATCGTGGTTGAAGACTCACGATCTTGCCCGCCGATACCAAGTCAGTACCAACCCCATCCGTGAGGCGCTGCATCAGCTCAGCGGGGAGGGCTTCGTCATTATTCACCGCAATCGCGGCGCCAGGGTGAGGACTCTGGACGAGGCCTTCGTTCGCAATATCTTCGATATTCGCGCCCTCATCGAGCCCTATCTTGCCAGCCTTTTCGTGGAACAGGCGACGGATGAAGACTTGGCAGCCATGGAGAAGGTCCAGTTGCGCATAGAAGAACGACCAGAGGATCAGATCAAGCTGGATCGGCTGGATGACGCTTTCCACGGCATTATGTATGATCGACACTTCAATCAGGAGGCGCTGGCGATCAGGCAACGTCATAGCGAAGTTGTACGGGGACTGGCACGCCGATATCCCGTCAGTCCTGCGCGACGCCTGGCCATGATTGAAGAGCACCGAGCCATCATGGATGCAGTTGCACGTCATGACGTGAAGGCAACACAGGAGATTGTGGAGAAGCACGCTCGCGCGGCAGAACGAAATCTTATTCAGCGCATGAGGCAAGCGGGATTGCCACGCGCTTGGGCCGGAGAGTGAACGCATCACGACACGGCTCTTGGTGACCGCTGGCGCGGCAGCTTTCCTAGGCCTCACTCGTCCGCATAAGCAAGTCTAATCACGGCCTTTTTCTATTTCACCACCGCTGCCAGGGATCCTGAGATCAAGCCCGCAGTCTCCCGGATCATGCGGGCATATTCCGCATGCTTGCTTTCATCGTAGCGGTAAAGAGGAATGCTGATGCTCACCCCCGCCACCGGCTCGCCGGACCTGTCATATATGGTGCTGCCGAAGCAGCGGATATCCCGTTCATTCTCCTCATGATCATAGGAATAGCCGCAATCCCGCGTCTTCCTGATCTCGTCAAGGAAGAGTTCGCGATCGGTGAAGGTGAACTCGGTGAAGGGCCGCAACTCAAGTCCCGCGATGATCTGACGGGCTCGCTCTTCTGGAAGCGCCGCCAGGTAAGCCTTGCCGACGGAGGTTGAATGGAATTCGACGCGCGCACCAATCCTGGTCATCATGCGCACCGCATTCGGGCTTTCGAGCTTATCGATATAGGCCATACCATTGCCACTTGGCACGGCAAGGTGAACAGTTTCTTTCGTGGCATTGCGCAGTGCCTCGATAAAAGGGCGTGCTGCGGTGCGAAGATCGGAGCCTTCCCAGCTCTTCGAGGCGAACTGGATCAGCCTATTTCCCAGCGAATAGCTACCATTGTCGTTCTGGATCGCCAGCCCTTCGGCGACGAGGCCTGCGACGATGCGATAAGTGGTTGCACGAGGAAAGCGAACGGATGCGGTAAGCTGTGAAATATCTAGCTTCCCCGGGTTGTCAGCAATCGCCTGAAGCACCGCCATAAACTTCGAGAAGGATGCGGTCCCTTGTACCGGGCGGGCAATCGCGTCTCCTTGAGATATAGTCGTGTGCTCGTTCATTGTGTAATCGTTCGGACTCGAAAGTGATTGCTAGGCGGATTCATCTCATACCTAGCCATGATGCGCGCGAAATTTAGCCCGCGCAAGGACGCTCGCATTCACCGGAATGGCGAGGCGCAGACTCGGTCGTGCAGCTCCGTCCCCCTCCGCATGAAAAACTTCCGCCTGCCCCTAGCTTGCGGTTGACAAAAATACCCGGCTCAGCAACCATTAAGTGGACAGACTGTCC
Organism: Rhizobium sp. LC145; assembly: GCF_001005825.1. Lineage (GTDB taxonomy): Bacteria > Pseudomonadota > Alphaproteobacteria > Rhizobiales > Rhizobiaceae > Neorhizobium. The sequence goes on along the minus strand of NZ_LBHV01000011.1, from coordinate 137,401 downwards.
ACATTGTGGGCGACAAGCGAGCTTGCTTGGAGGAAGCGGTTCGCAACCTTTTGACCGTGGGGAGGGTAGCATGACTGCGGCTTATCTGACGTTTCTCGGCGCCATGCATCATACGGGCCTTCCCTCTCGCCTACGTCAAATCACCTTTTAAATCCGAGCGCTGTCGCGGCCATATCAGCAGTCAGCCTTACTCGCTACCTAGAGCACCAGCATTCTTCCCGGGAGCAGACATGAACATTATCCAATACCTGACGACCATCCATTTCGGTGCGGGTGCGGTTTCTTCTCTTCACGACACCTTGAGCGAGCTTGGCATCTCAAAACCTCTGGTCATTAGTGATCACGGCGTGAAGGCTGCGGGTCTGTTGGATCGTGATGCAATGCAGCTGCTCTCATCAGCCCCGGCCTTCCTTGATGTGCCCACCAATCCCACCGAAACCGCCGTGAAGGCGGCTTTGGTGGCCTACCGGCAGCACGGCTGCAATGGCGTGGTCGCAATAGGCGGTGGCTCGCCGATCGATCTTGCCAAGGGCGTTGCACTCCTTGCGACACATGAGGGCGAACTGGAGCAATATGCCGCAATTCTCGGCGGCATCCCGAAGATCACCAGTGCGGTTGCCCCCTTGGTTGCTGTTCCCACCACCGCTGGCACGGGGTCGGAAGTCGGGCGAGCAGCGCTCATCACTTTGGACGACGGCCGCAAGCTGGGCTTTATCAGCCCGTTTCTCATTCCCCGGCGTGCGATCTGCGATCCTGAATTGACGCTTGGGCTTCCTCCTGCTCTCACCGCAGCAACAGGTCTCGATGCCTTGTCTCATTGCATCGAAACCTATCTGTCGCCGCGCTACAATCCGCCAGCCGAAGCGATCGCTCTGGACGGCTTTGTCCGCATCTGGGAGGCTCTACCCAAGGCCTATACCAATGGAGCTGATCTAGCCGCCCGCACAGAAGTGATGATGGGAGCGCTGCAGGGCGGATTGACCTTCCAAAAGGGACTGGGCGCCGTTCACGCGCTCAGCCACGCGCTGGGCGGATTGAAGGACCTCAAACTTCACCATGGAACCCTCAATGCCATTCTGATGCCACCGGTGCTGCGGGCCAATGCTTCGCTTGCCGCTACAGCCGCCAAGATCAGCCGGCTCGAGGCGGCTGCGAGGATCGAAGGGACCTCGCTGGCCGATGCACTTGACGATTTGAACCGCAGGCTCGGTGTGCTGAGCAAGCTGTCGGATCTTGGTGTCACGCGCGACGTGTTTGCCTGGACATGCGAGCGCGCGCTGGCGGATCACAGCCATCAAACAAACCCGCGTGAGCTCACAGGCGCGGAATACGCCGAGATCCTCGAGAGTGTGATGTGATGGAGGTGGTGAAAGATCCCGCAGACAAACAACAGAAGAGACCCGTTGCGCTCGTCACCGGTGCAAGCCACGGCATTGGCGCTGCGACCGCAAGACTCCTGGCAGTGGAAGGGTTTGATGTCTGCGTTAACTACCTTAACGATGCAGATGCCGCCGCTGACGTGGTTGCCGATTGCCAAGCCGCGGGGGCACAAGCCGTGGCCGTGCGCGGCAATGTCGGCGATCGGGAAGAGGTCAAACAATTGTTTACCGCCTGCGATGAAGCACTCGGTCGGCTTTCCTGCCTGGTGAACAATGCCGGCATTATCGGGCGTGCTTGCCGGCTCGAGGAGCTTCGTCCCGAAGAGCTCGCGAGGACATTTGCGGTCAATACCTATGGCGTCGTGTATTGCACTCAGGAGGCGGCCCGACGAATGTCGTTACGGCACGGTGGAAATGGCGGCACAATCGTCAACATGTCCTCGCTTGCGGCAGAGCTGGGCAGCCCGAACGAGTACATCCATTACGCAGCCTCGAAGGGTGCCGTCGAGACTATCACAGCGGGCACAGGCAAGGAGCTGGCACCGGAGGGCATCCGGGTGAATGCCATCCGCGTCGGAACGACCAACACCCGGATCCACCTCAAGGGGGGGAATCCCGAGCGCCCCGCGAAAATCGCAGCCGTGACCCCTATGGGACGCATTGCCGAGCCGGAGGACATCGCGCGGGCGGCACTATGGCTCGCATCACCAGGTTCCGGCTTCGTCACCGGTACCGTCATTACCGTGGCGGGAGGACTATGACTGCGGGCCGGAAGCTTTAGATTGCCAGAGAAGTTCGGAGGAGGAACGAACGGACTGATGACAACGCTTGCTTCGCACACACCATCACTTGCGAAACTTGGGAGGAAGAACATGAAATTCGCAAAAGGTATCATTGCAGCTCTCTTGCTGTCCGCAACAGCAATGCCCGCATGGGCAGACTACCCCGATCGACCGATCACTCTGCTTGTCGCCTGGGGTGCGGGCGGTGGCACGGACGCCGTTGCGCGCGTTGTCGCTGTTAGCCTGGAAAAGGAACTCGGGCAGTCCGTCAACGTGGTCAACCGCACTGGCGGTTCCGGCGTCGTCGGCCACTCGGCCATGGCAGACGCTGAGCCCGATGGCTACACGCTTGGCCTTGCCACCACCGAAGTCAACCTGATGCACTGGCTCGGGCTAACCAAGCTCGACTACAAGGTCTACACACCGCTCGCCCTGATGAACCAAGATCCCGCCGGCGTGCAGGTATCGGCTGACTCCAAATATCAGAACCTCGGCGAACTGCTTGAGGCGATCAAGACTTCCCCGCCCGGCACCTTCCGGGCGACCGGAAGTGGCCAAGGGTCAAGCTGGCATGTCGCCATCGCCGGCCTGCTCAATGCTGAAGGAATCGACGCTTCGACGGTGACTTGGGTGCCGAGCGATGGCGCCGCGAGCGGCCTTCAGGAGCTGCTTTCGGGCGGGACGGAAATCGTTCCATCCTCACTTGTAGAAGCTCGCGCGTTGATCGACGCGGGTCGGGTGAAGTCGCTTGCTTATATGAGCAAGGAGCGCTCCAAGCTCTTCCCGGACGTGCCGATACTTAAGGAGGAGACGGGCTCCGACTGGGAGTTCGGCGCTTGGCGTGGCATCGTCGCGCCCAAGGGGCTACCGGACGACATCCGTGACCGCCTGATCGCGGCGTTGAAGAACGTCTTCGACAGCGAGGAATACAACCAGTTCATGAGCGCACAGGGCTTTGGGGCGAATTTCCTCTCAGGGGAGGAATTCGGAAACTTCATGGCGACCAACGATGTGAACTTCGGCAAAACGATGAAGGCGATCGGTCTGACCAAGTAGCCGCTTCGGGCAATCTCGCAGGCCCGGGTGAATCCGGGCCTGCCTGACAAAATCATCAATCAGGTGCTCTCAATGCGATTTAGCGATACCATGCTCGGAACGGTCTTCCTGCTCGCAGGCATTTCACTTGCCTGGTACTCCTTCAACCTGCCGGCAATTCCGGGGCAAAATTACGGGGCAGCTACCTTCCCCCTCCTCATCGCGATGGGGCTTATCGGCTGCTCCGCGCGTCTCCTTTACACCGGGATCAGGCAGGGCAGCGAGCCTTGGGTGTTTCTTTCAGACCAGGTCAGAAGTCCGCGCAAGCTCGCCGGTGTCGCAGCAACCCTGCTTCTCGTTCTTTCCTACATCGTCTTCGTACAGGTTATTGGGTTCATCCCCACCGCGATCATCATTACCCTGGCGATGTTCCTTATCTTGAAGGTCCGTCCCGTCAAGGCAGTCATTCTGGCAGTCTTGGCAGCCATTTTGTGCGACTTCATTTTCAGGACCATGCTGCTCGTGCCCTTGCCGTTCGGCATTGTCCCGCGGCTTCCCTGGTAGGAGATAGAGATGGACGTCATCCTTCAAGCCTTCGCGCTGGTGGCAACGGGCAATGTTATCGTCACAATCATCGCCGCATCCATGTTCGGGCTCTTTGTAGGAGCGGTGCCTGGCTTGACCGCCACAATGGCCACGGCCCTGCTGGTTCCCCTGACATTCTTCATGGAACCTGTAGCTGCCGTTGGCGCCATAGTCGCTTGTTCGGCAATGGCTATCTTCGCAGGCGATATTCCAGGTGCCTTGCTCCGCATACCCGGAACGCCCGCCTCGGCGGCCTATGTCGAGGACACCTATAAATTAACTCAAAAAGGCCAGGCAGAGCTCGGTTTAGGGGCCTGCGTCCTCTTTTCCGCCCTCGGCGGGCTTTTTGGTACGATCGTACTGATCTTTGCGGCACCCTCGCTTGCCGAATTTGCCGTTAAATTCTCCTCTCCGGAATATTTCTGGATTGCGCTCCTCGGGTTGACATGCGCCGTTTTCATGGGAGCATCCAGTCCGGCCAAGGGTCTTCTCAGCCTTTTCATCGGCCTCACAATCGCATCCGTCGGTTTGAACAATCCCGCAGGGGTTCCACGGCTGACTTTTGGCTCAACCGAGATGATGGCCGGCATTGATTTCATTCCGGTGATGATCGGCATCTTTGCCATATCCGAAGTTCTGCGGACGGTCTTGAGCGGTGGCGAGGGCTGGCAGCAGGCGCCCGAGGCCGTTGGCAACATCTTTCGAGACTGGGGGGGCATGCTGAGGACTTATTGGAAGCAGCTTCTTCGTGGCAATATCACCGGAACTGCGGTCGGCATTCTTCCCGGCGCCGGCTCGGACGTCGCGGCTTATGTCAGCTATGCGATCAGCCGCCGGTTCTCGAAGACACCAGAGAAATATGGGACAGGTCATGTCGAAGGCGTCGTTGAAGCCGGAGCAGCTAATAATGCCTCCCTTTCCAGCGCATGGGTACCGGCACTGGTGTTCGGTATTCCAGGCGATACAATGACGGCCATCGTCATCGGTGTGCTTTATGTGAAGGGGATGAATCCGGGACCAACCCTGTTCATTTTCAATCCTCAGACAATCTACGCTGTCTTTCTCATCTTCATCCTGGCCAACCTGATCATGATTCCGCTCGGATGGGCCCTGATCAAGTTCTCCAAGAATATCTTGCGGGTTTCCAAAGCGGTTCTCATGCCGCTGATCCTGATCTTCTGCATCGTCGGCGCTTTCGCTTCCAACAATGCGGTCTACGGCGTCACGATCATGCTCATTTTTGGTGTGGTCGGATATCTGATGGAGGAGAACGATTTCCCAATTGCGCCGTGCGTCTTGGGAATTGTCATCGGGCCCATACTCGAAAAAAACCTTATCACTACGCTGATCAAGTCGCAGGGCAATCTCCTTGACTTCATCAACCGTCCTATCGCCTTCGCCATATTCGCGATCTTCTGCTTGCTGTGGCTGTCGATCATCGTCTCTTGGATTAGGGCGCCCCGACGAACGGACGAGATGCTACGCGCTGAGCCCGACTGAATGAAGCTTGAGCTTACCGCGAGGTGGAGGACGTCGGGCTTTCTTTGGCCCACAGAACGAAGGAACCTCGTCACGCCGACTTTGTCAGATTGACCTGCGCACGTCCTTTTGTCGATCCAGAGCGCTCAGGCGGGATGCTGCTGCACGCTCAGTCCGCCATCGATCGTCAGGCATGTCGCGTTCATGAACGGGCATTCGTCGGAGATCATGAACACCGCAGCCATAGCGATCTCCTCCGGTGAAGCAATGCGCCCGCCCGGATGCAACCTCATCGTATCCGCCTTGGCGGCTTCTGGATCGGGGAAGCTGTTCCAATAGTCGATGACCTTCTGGGTCGAGACGTAGCCGGGCGCCAGCGCATTCACACGGATATTCTTCGGTGCAAATTCCAACCCGAGTGACTTCGTCATGCCGAGCAGCGCGTGTTTGGCCAGCGGATAGGGGAAGGTATGTGGAATGATGGTGAAGGCATGAGTCGAGGCGATATTGAGAATGACGCCGCCGCCCGCTTCGATCATGCCGGGAAGCACTGCCTTGCAGCAATTCCAGGCACCCTTGAGATTGATGTCGAAGCAGCGGTTCCATTCCTCGTCGCTGGTTTCCAGTGGTTCTGCGAAGACGTTGACGCCGGCATTGTTGACGAGCGCGTTGATCGGACCGATCTTTCCGGCGGCTTGACGGACGGCTTCGGTAATCGCCGCCGCACCGGCAATATCGACGGCAAGCCAGCCGACCTTCTCGCCGCTTTCGCCGAGCGCCTTCGCCTCCCGTTCAAGAAGGCCGGCGTCGCGATCGGCCAGAAACAGCGCCGCTCCCTCGCGCAGGAACGCCTTCGCGATCGCAAGGCCGATGCCCTGGGCCGCGCCCGTCACGAATATCCGCTTGCCCGAAAGCCGTCCCGTCATCACGCGTCTCCCTACCACTCGGCGAAACTGCCATCCGCATGACGCCAGATGGGATTGCGCCAGCGATGCCCTTCCTTCGCCCGCTCGATCACATAGACCTCGTCCACCTCGACGCCCAGGCCCGGTCCCTGCGGAATGCCGACGAAGCCGTCCGCATATTGGAAGACGTCCTTGTTCACGATGTAATCCAGAATGTCGTTGGACTGATTGTAATGGATGCCGAGGCTCTGTTCCTGGATGAAGGCATTGTAGGAAACGGCATCCACCTGCAGGCACGCGGCAAGCGCGATCGGACCGAGCGGGCAATGGGGTGCCAGCGCCACGTCATAGGCCTCGGCCATGGCCGCGATCTTGCGGCACTCGGTAATGCCGCCGGCATGTGACAGGTCGGGCTGGATGATATCGACGTAACCGCCCTCGAAGACCGACTTGAAATCCCAGCGCGAATAGAGCCGTTCGCCCAGCGCGATCGGTGTCGAGGAGTGGTTGGCGATCTCCCTCAGCGCTTCCTTGTTTTCCGAAAGCACGGGCTCTTCGATGAACATCAGCTTGTAGGGCTCGAGTTCCTTCGCCAGCACCTTGGCCATCGGCCTGTGGACGCGGCCATGGAAATCGACGCCGATGCCGATATGTGGTCCCACCGCCTCGCGGATGAGGGCGATCGTCTCGATCGCCTTTTCCACCTTTTCGTTGGTGTCGACGATCTGCATCTCTTCGCAGCCGTTGAGCTTGATCGCTTGGAACCCTTGGGCCACCATCTCCTCCGCATTGCGGGCCACATCGGAGGGCCGGTCACCGCCGATCCAGGAATAGACCTTGATCCGGTCCCTGAGCTTTCCGCCGAGTAGCGAATGGACCGGCTGGCCGAGCGCCTTGCCCTTGATGTCCCACAGCGCCTGGTCGATGCCGGCAAGCGCCGACATGTGGATGGCGCCGCCCCTGTAGAAGCCGCCACGGTAAAGAACCGTCCAGTGATCCTCGATCAGGAAGGGGTCCTTGCCGATCAGATAGTCCGCCATTTCCCGGACGGCCGCTTCCACGGTCAGCGCCCGGCCTTCGACCACAGGCTCGCCCCAGCCGACGACGCCTTCGTCGGTTTCGATCTTCAGGAACAGCCAGCGCGGCGGCACGATATAGGTGGTCAGCTTGGTGATCTTCATCAGGGATTCCGTCAGGCGAGAATGAGGGCGGCCGCCTTTCCGGCGGCGGCAAGAACGGCGGCATTGGTGTTGCCGCTGACGATAGTCGGCATGAGAGACGCGTCGATAACCCGAAGGCCGCGCGTTCCCCTGACCTTCAATGTGGAATCCAGCACCGCCTCGGGATCGCCGTCATGGCCCATCCTGCAGGTGCCGACGGGGTGATAGCCGGTCTTGACCGTGCGCTTGCAATGGGCGGCGATCGCCTCGTCGCTCACCACGTCCGCGCCCGGGAAAATCTCCTTGTCGATCAGATCGCGCATCGGGGAAGCCATAAGCACGGTACGGGCGAACCGGAAGCCTGCCATGGTAAGGCGCAAATCGTCGGGATGGCCGAATATCTGTGTATCGATGATAGGATCGGCAAAGGGATCGCTGGAGGCGAGCGTCACCGAACCCCGCGCCTTCGGCCGCAGAAGCAGCGAGTTGATCGTCACCCCGTCGCCCGGCTCGGTGCCCATCACGTCGCGGTCCAGATAGACGGTCGGAACACAGAACATCTGGATCGTCGGCCGTTCGTTATGGCCGTCCGGATCATAGAAGGCGCAGGTCTCGACGCCCGTCGTCGAAGCCGGACCGGACTTGAACATCAGATATTGCAGCCCGGCCTTGATCATCGGCCAGCCGCGATCCTGCTTGTAATAGCCGAAGGAGCCCTTGGTTGTGGCGACGACCGGGCATTCGTAGTGATCCTGCAGGTTCCTGCCGACGCCGGGCAGCGCCACCTTTGTCTTGATGCCGTGCCGCACAAGCTCGTCCTCCGGACCGATTCCAGAGAGCATCATCAGCTTCGGCGTCTGGTAGGCGCCGGCCGCCAGGATCACCTCGGCGCCGGCCAGAGCCGCCTTGGGCGTGCCGTTCTGCACGTAATCGACGCCGACGGCGCGGTCTCCCTCCATCCGGATGCCCGTCACCGTTGCGCCGACCTCAATCGTCAGCTTCGGGTTACTCATCATCGGCGCGAGAAACGCGTCGACGGCGCTCGAACGCTTGCGGGTCCGCCAGTCGATCGTGTGCTGCATGAAGCCGACGCCGAATTGCTCGGCACCGTTGAAATCCGGATTGTAGGGAATGCCCATCCCCTGCAGCGTCTTCACATAGGTTCGGGTCATCGGGCTCGTATGGCCGAGATGGGAGATCTTCAGCGGACCGCCCACACCATGATATTCGCCGGCCAGATGGTCGTTGTCTTCCTGCGCCTTGAAGTAAGGGAGGAGGTCGCGATAGGACCACGCGCCGTCATTATTGGCGCCCGGCGCGGTGATGTGTTCGTTCCACAGATCGAAATCGGCGGCCTGCCCGCGCATATAGACCATGGCATTGACCGTGCTGCCGCCGCCCAGAACCTTGCCCTGGGGTACGATCGGTCCACGCCCGTCAAGCTGCGGCTGCGGCTTGGTCTGGTGCATGGCGAGATAGGTGTCCTTCGCCAGGAATTTCATGTAGCCGGCCGGAAAATGCATGATCGGATTGGCCTTGGCCGGACCGCGCTCCAGAAGCAGCACGCGCGCGCCGCCATCGGAGACAAGCCGGGCCGCGACCACGCAGGCCGAGCTGCCGCCCCCGACGATGATGTAGTCGAACCGACTGTCGTCAGACATTTCTGCTCCTAGGGAATATGCGCATGCTCACAGGTCCTGCGGCCGAAGCCGTATGCTGCCCGATAATTGCTGGCCTGGTTCAAGAATCCGGAGCCCGCCTAGATCCGGCAGGTTATGGCCGTTCGCCAGATGCGACATCGGCTCGAAACAGAAATAATCGCGTTTGAACTGCGGATCGAAAACCGTGTCCGAGACGAAGACGAAGGCGTGCGCAAACAGCGGATCGGCCGTCAGGTGAAGCTGCATCTGGTGCTCCGGCCAGGCGATGACCGCCTCGCCGGACCAGTCCTCGAAGCCATTGTTGACCCACCGATGCGGCAGCGGCGCCGGCTCGCTAAAGTCGAGATCCTCGGGAATCGCCGTCACCTCACCAGGCAGCCAGCCTTCGACCTCGGTCCAGAATTTGCGGGCCGGAGCGAACAGCGTCGTTTGCGGTGTCATCGGAAAATACGGGTGCCAGCCGAGGCCGAAGGGAAGGAGCTTCTCACCCATGTTCTCGACTGACAGGGTGAGCAGCAGTTCATCGCCCGTCAGCAAAAAACTTTGCCTCGTGAAATAGGCATAGGGCGTGTGACCGCCGCGATGGGCAAAACTCATCGTCACCCGATAATCGTCGCGCTCTTCGACGATCCACTCCGATTGCCAGCCCTCGCCGTGAAGATAGTGCGGGTCCCAGTCCGTGTTCGGGCTGAAACGGTATTCCTCCCCGTCGAACGTGAAACGATTTTCCTTCAGGCGGTTTCCGAACGGCACGAGCGGATAGCAGGAAGACGAAAGCGCATCGGCATTGTCAGGGGCATCCCGCAGCAACGGCACGCTCTTGCCCCCCTCGCCTTCCTTCCGGAAGCCGAGGATCAGCCCGCCGGCGGTCGAAAGGCGCGCCGAAAGCGCGCCGGATTTCAATTCCAAGACCGGCATCGCCCCATCACCCCTTGTTGCGCGACAGGCTGCGCTTGATCGCCTGGATATTGGCGAGCACGGCGATGACGATGATCATGCCGCGCACGACCTGCTGGAAGAACGGATTGATGCCGAGGAGCACGAGGCCGTTGCCGATGAGCGTGATGACGAGAACGCCAAGCAGCGTGCCGAGCATGGAGCCGCGTCCGCCCGAAAGCGCCGTGCCGCCGACCACCACCGCGGCGATGACGTCGAATTCCAGGCCATTGGCGGCCGTTGCGTTGCCGGAGCCGAGGCGCGAGACCAACAGGATACCGGAGATCGCCGCCATGGCGCCACCGATAGCAAACAGCGCGACGCGGATACGCGATACCCTGATGCCGCTGAGAAACGCCGCATGCGCATTGCCGCCGATGGCGAAGACAGAGCGCCCGAACGCGGTCTTGCGGCTGACGAAGGCAAAGACCGCAAACAGCACGAGCATGATGATCGCCGCCGGTGGAATGCCGAGCACCGACCGGTCCAGCGCGTCCAGCATGTCGTTGCGGCCTATCGAGACCGGCAGCGCGTCCGTCACGAACAGCGCTGTGCCGCGCAGCGCGCTCCACATGCCGAGCGTCGCCACGAATGAAGGCACATCGAAATAGGCCCGCAACACGCCGGAAACGGCGCCGAGCAAGGCACCCAGCGCAATCGCCAGCACAAAGGCCGCAGGCGTGGGAACGCCCCATTGCAGAAGGAAGGCGAGCTCGACGGAGATGAAGGCGACCATCGGCCCGACGCTAACATCGATCTCGCCAGCGATGATGATCAGCGTCACCGCCCAGGCGGCAATGCCGATCGTGGCCGCATCGCGCAGGATGTTGACCTGATTGTTGAACGACATGAAGCCCGGCGCGGTCGACGCGAAGATCACGTAAAGCACGGCGATCGCGAAGAACAGGCTGAGTTCGTTCATGTGCTGGGAAAAGGTGAAGCCCGATTTCTTGGCCTTCTCAGAAGCCGCCTGTTTGGCAGCATGATCGAGTGACATCGTCTGTCTCCCTCAATGTCCGGTAATGCAGGCCGCCATCAGGCTGTCCTGATCGATATTGGGTGATTTGAATTCTTCCTGCAGCGCGCCGTCCCTCAAGACGAGCACCCGGTCGCAGACAAGCGGAAGTTCCTCAATCTCGCTGGAGACGAAGATGACGCTGCGCCCTTCGGCGGCGAGCTGGCGAATGATCGCGTAGATCTGCGCCTTCGCCTCGATATCGACGCCGCGGGTCGGCTCGTCGAGCAGCATGACGCGGCTTCCGGCATAGACCCAGCGGCCGATCACGACCTTCTGCTGGTTGCCGCCCGAAAGCGTGCCGATCGGCGTATCGGTTCGCGCCGTCTTGATGTGAAGCCGCTCGATGATCTTGCGCGTCGCTTCCGCCATGCGGCTGGCGGAAAGAACGCCGTTCGTGCTGACGCCGGCAAAGTTCGTCGAGAGCGTGTTTTCGTCGACGCCGAGCAACGGCACGATACCCTCTTCCTTGCGGCTTTCCGGTGTGTAGCCGAAGCCGCGGCGCACCATCTCCTTGTAGCCGGCGGATTTGACCGACTTTCCATCAGCCCGGATGTCGCCGGCATCGAAGCGGCGCACGCCCATGATCGCTTGCAGGAGTTCCGTGCGGCCAGAACCGAGCAGGCCGGCGATGCCGAGCACCTCTCCCTTTTTCAGCGAAAACGAAATCGAGGCGAGTTTCGGCCAAACCGCCAGATCCTTCACTTCGAGCACGGTTTCTGAAAGGCTCCTGTCTTCCAGCACGGGGGCCTGAGAGGCCTCCGAGCCCAGCATCAGCCGGACGATCTCGCGCGTATCGGCGCCCTTCACGTCGACCGTGTCGATGATCCGGCCATCCCGCATGATCGTCGCCGAATGGGCAATCTGGCGGATCTCGTTCATCCGGTGGCTGACATAGATGACCGCAATGCCCTGCGCGGCCACCCGGGTCACGGCAGCCATCACCTTTTCCGCCTCGGCCGCAGCGAGCGAACTCGTCGGCTCGTCGAGAATGACGAGCTTCGGTTTGCCGAGCATGGCGCGGGCGATCTCCAGCAACTGCCGTTCGGCAGGGCTCAGGCCCGCCACCAGCCGGTCGGGCGGCAGGTCGAGACCGAGCCTGGCCATCGCCTCGGAGGCTTCCGCTTCCATGGCCGCATATTGAATGACGCCACCCTTGCGCGGCCAGCGCCCGAGGAAAAGGTTCTCGGCCAATGTCATACCGGGCACCAGGCTGAGCTCCTGATAGACGACGCGCACGCCCTTCTCGAAGGATTCTTGCGCCCGCCCTGAGCCGGTGTGAGTAAGCTCGGCGCCATCGATCAGCACCGTTCCGCTGTCGGGAATTTCCGCACCCGTCAGCATTCGGATCAGTGTCGATTTTCCGGCGCCGTTCTTGCCGAGCAGCGCCCTCACCTCGCCCGGCGCGACGTCGAAAGTGGCGCTGTCGAGTGCAAGCACACCGGGATAGCGGCGCGTGCATCCTTTTAGCGACGCGACGGCGGGAACGGCAGCCTGTCCTATCTCAGAAACAGTAGTCATCGGTCTTTCCGTTGCGAGCGATGCCGCCGGACCTCCGGCGGCCTCTTCCCATGTTGGCTCTCGGGGCGGCGCGTGAGAGGCCTCGGCGATACATGCCGGCAGTCGGAGCCGGCAATCAGGACGAACGATCAGGGGATGCCGTCGGCATGCGCCTCGAGCCAGGCCTTGCCGTCCTCGGAAGACTTGTAGACGTCGATGTCGTAGGGAACCTTGATGCCTTCCGGCGGCTCGCCGTCGATCGACTTGATCGCCTGCGCCAGCGCAAGCTTGCCGAGGCCCTGGCCGGAAATGTCAACGACTGCCTTGATGATCGAGAAATCGGCAAGCTCCTGGGCGATCTCGGTCGTCATGTCGCCGCCGAAGACGACGACCTCGCCGGTCTTGCCCTGGCTTTTCACGGCACGTGCCGCCCCGAGTGTGGCACCGCCCGCCTCACCGAAGAAGGCGTCGATATCCGGATTGGAGGACAGCATGGTGCTCGCGACGGAAACCGCCTTGTCGAGAACCGCGCCTTCCTGGTTGGCGACGATCTGCGCACCCGGCACCTGGGCCTTCAGCGCCTCCTCGAAGCCCTTGCGTCTTGTCACGCAAACCTCGACGAATTCGCAGTTCAAGACAGCGATCTTCGGCGCTTCGTTCTTTTCGGCAATGAAATAGTCCGCCGCGACATCGCCGAGCTTATAGCCGAACTCGAAGGGGTCGCCGACCGCATAGGCCGAGATGTATTCCTTCATGTCCTCGTCATTGAGGCAGGTATTGTAGCAGACCACCGGAATCCCGGCGTCATGTGCTCGGCGGATGGCGCGATAGGAGCCATCAGCGGAAACCGGCGAGACGATGATTGCCTGCACGCCGGCGGAGATCAGTGAATCGATGAAGGACGATTCCTTGCTGACATCGCCCTGAGCATTGGTCTCGACGATATCGAGCTTGCGGCCGGCCTCGGCAGCGCCGGTCTGAATGCCTTTGCGCACGCCGGCATAAAAGCCCTGCGCATCCATGTAGATGGCGCCGACCTTCAGGTCCTCCTGCGCCGCGACGGTCGTGGCGCCGGTCAGTACGGCCGCCACCAGCAATGCGGCGTGTTTCGAAAGTTTCATCCCTTCCTCCCTCGTTTATCGGTCTCGATGCGGGCCAGATTAGAAGCCGTCCGACAAATGTCAATATAAATACGATTTATTTTAAGATTTGATCGCAAATGCCGGATCATTCATATTACCGATTGCAATTCGGCGCAGAAGGCCGATCCCGGGTCGAGGACTTTCCGGATCACGCGTGCTGGCTGCGGGAACAAGCAAGGGGATCAGAGCAGACCATGACGCGGATATTGACGGAGCACGGTGCACCGATCGCCCAGCGCGGCAAACGCAGCGTGAGGGAGGCACTTCTCCAGCAGCTTGTCGAGATGATCGTCTCCGGCACTTTCCCGGAAAGCTCCACGCTTCCGAACGAGGCGGAGCTAACGGAGAGGTTTGGCGTCAGCCGCACCAGCCTGCGCGAGGCCATGCAGTATCTTTCGGCACTCGGCATGGTGCGGTCCCGCACCCGGGCGGGAACGATCGTGCTGCCGCGCGAGAACTGGAATTATCTCGATCCGATCGTCCTCGACGTGATGCTGGCGGTCGGGGCCGATGACGCCTTCTATTCCTCGCTGATCGATGCAAGGCAGTTGCTGGAGCCCGCCGCCGCTGCGCAGGCGGCCGCAAACGCCAATGCAAGGCAACTCTACCAGATCTCAAAGGCCTTCGAGGACATGGTGGAGGCAAACTCGCGCGACAACGAAGCCTGGAGCCGCGCCGACCTCGAGTTCCATACGGCAATCATCAACGCCAGCGGCAACTGGGTCTATCGCCAGTTCGCCAGCGCCATCCGCGCGGCCCTGCTCGCAAGCTTCCGGCTGACCAACCGCGCCAGCCAATCGCACGAGCAGGCGATCCTCACGCATCAGGACGTGCTCGAAGCCATTCGGATGCGGCGGCCCGAAGCTGCCCGCCACGCGATGGAGCAGCTCATCGGCGTTGCCCGGAGCGAGATGACGGATGCCCTGCGGCGGGCGCGAAGGGCCTCCGAACTCGCTGAAAGGTCAAGATGAGCCGATAAAAATCATACATATATGTGATCCCGCGCGCTAAGCCATCCGATCGGCTATCCGGGCGACGACACCGTGGGTTTCGAGAAGAAGCTGATAAGCGAGCGGTTCCTGACCGGTCTTTGCGTCACCTGTCGAAGGACGAGCGAACAACCATTGACGCCTCATGAATGTCGCCCTCCCACCCCGAGCTTGGTTATAGAGGCGGTCCAGAGAGAACTCTTTCTCGCTCCATCTGGCGGGGAAGGCGGGTGGCGGCGATCACAGCTCCGATTATGGCGATTGCCACCACAGTTCCGATCCACGCCCCATAGAAGCCCCAACCAAGAATCAAACCAGCGAATGCCGGCGAGACGATATCTGTTACTGCTACCAGCGCTTGCCCCGTACCCATGACAACTCCTTGCCGTTCAGAAGGGACGTGGACAGACAGAGCCCCGAGGTAGGTAGGCTTTGCAAGAGCATCGCCTATGCTGACGCACATCACGGCAAAGGCCAGAAGGAAAATCGTGTTCGCCAGCCCAGCGGTCACGACGCCGGTAGCGATGAGACCAAAAATCAGGATGATCAATTGGCGCTCGGATACAGACCGACCGAGCCACCCGAGGAGAAAAAGCTGGACGAGAATGTTAATCGCACCGTCAGCGGCTATGAGATAGCTGAACTCCCGTGGACCAAGAGGGTGCCCATCCCAAACGAACCTATCGGCAAGAAAATTCGGAAGCTGCGAGACATACATTCCGTAAGCGAAGAAGTGGCACAGCATAATAACGAAAAGGACACGCATCACAGGTGAGCTTGTGACAGCGCGCAACGAGATTTTCTCTCTACCGACCTTTGCGGGATTCCGCCCTATGGCCTTGCGTTCTTTCAGGCAAACGATTGTCACGAGGAGGCCGGAAGCAGCCAGAGCCAAAGCCATATAAATCGGGGCGGTCAACGAGGTTTCAGACAAAACGCTCGAGATGCCTGCACCGACAATTGCCCCGAGACCGAGACTGGCGCTTACGACGCCGATCGCCTGTCGTCGTGTCGCCACCGTACTATTGTCTGCTGCGTAAGCGGCCGCTGCCGAGAAGTTTCCAGCTGTCAGACCGAACAGGAAGCGAGCCAGAACGACAATGAAGATGCTTTGCGCAAGAGCAAGCAGCAAAAGGCTGACCATCGCCACCGCCTGGCTCGCCATTAGGACCCGCTTGCGACCAAATCGGTCGGAGAGCTGGCCCAGCAAAGGCGATGCCGCGGACTGGCTGAGCGCTTCGGTGGAAAGGACAAGCCCGAAGACGAAGGGGCTCGCTCCCATCTCACGTAGATAGAATGGCAGGACTGGCAGAACTGCCCCCACCCCAGCAGCATAGAGTGCCACAATAGCAGACAACGGCAACATCAACCGCAAGTCCAGCCTATCCCGCGTCGTGAAGTTGCTCCCAGAGCTCCTTTCGACGCTCATCAGACTGCTTCCTCGATACTGCTCAGACCGACGCGATCCAGATAGATCTCCAGCTTCGCAGCATGGTTGGCACAAAAGGTTGCGCCGACATAGCCGTCCGGACGGATCAGTACGCATTCCCCTGGTTCCATCTCATAGGCGCCGCGTATGTGTCCCCACTGGTCGACGATGTCGCCTCGAGGACCGACGCTGTGAATGCGAAGCCCCGGACGTGGCGTGAGGCCCTCAGGTCGTGGTCCGTGCACGAGCAGTGTCCAATGAGGCCCCTGAAAAAGCTGAAACAGCCGCGCCGGCTGGCCCGCCGCACCCTTGAACGGGGCGTCCGGCGCGCGGTCTCCCGCACGGAGGCTCCCGCTGCGTGCACTGATCTCGCCCGAGAGAAGGGATCCTGTATAGCCAATATCGAGCTGGTGCACCTCGCGGCCACGCCGCATCTCACCTCGCTTCTGCGCATCGAGCAGACGGCTGGATAGACCAAGTACCGCTTCTGCGACGGGGCGCCGCTCATCTTCGTAGCTGTCGAGCAGGCGATCCGGCGCGCCATCGAGCACCGCGGCCAGCTTCCACCCTAGATTATAAGCATCCTGAACGCTGGTATTCAGTCCCTGGCCACCCGTCGGCGGATGGATATGCGCGGCATCGCCAACAAGGAACACCCGGCCAACCCGGTACCGGTCTGCAAGCCGGGCGTTCATCATATAGGCAGATACCCACGTCACCGAATGCACCTGAACGTCGTCGCGGCCTGTCCGCTCGCTGATCATCCTTCCGAGCCCGTCCGCCGAGAGGTCGAATTCTCCCTCCAGCGGAATGGGTGCCTGAATCTGGAAAAGATCGGTTCCGGCAAGCGGGCAAACATGAACCATTCTTTCCATGTCCCCTTGATTGAACTGATGCCAGGCGTCGCGACTAAGTCCCGTCAGCGCAACATCTGCCACCACCGCACGCGCGCCTAACGTCTTGCCCGGAAAATTGATGTCCAGCGCGCCACGCACGAAGCTTCGGCCTCCGTCCGCTCCGATAAGATAGCGAGTACGAATTGCCTTCTCGCCGTCCGGTCCAGCGATCCGCGCAACGACCCCATCCTGGTTTTGTTCAAAACTGCACAGCTGAAAACCGAACTCGACCTGACGTCCGAACTCCCTCAACCGTTCTCGCATGATCCTTTCCGTGAGAAACTGCGGGATCATCAGCGGAATGTGGTAGGGCTCAGCGGGTGCCGGGTCCACATTCTCAATCGGGTTCTTTTCCACATAGGTGCCATCGTCCTGATACTCGTGCAAAGGCGGATAGATGCCCCCGGCGGCAACCACCTTGTCCAGGATTCCAATGTCCTCGAAAATTTCCTGCGTCCTAGGCTGTATCCCCTTCCCACGCGAACCAGGAAAGGGTTGGATCATCTTCTCGATCAGCCGGAAAGATATCCCTCGCCGTGCAAGCTCGATCCCTAGCGTCAGGCCAGCCGCTCCCGCGCCGCAGATGAGCACATCTGCCGCAAAATCATTTGTCATGTCGATCTCCTTATGTGTAATATGCACATAATGTACAAACCGGAAACCGTCAATGAAGAATGTGAAAAATACACATATCGAGCGCCATCAGATACGCCAACTCCATGATGCGTTGATCGATATCGTTACTCTGATGAACCGTCCCCAGCGCGATGAGCAGATGGTAAGGGAGGCCGGAATCGCGCTTGACCGGGCGCTATTTCCACTGCTGGTGGGAATCGAGCGACGGGGCCCAATTGGTATAGTGGAACTTGCCGACGGAACTGGCCGCGATTACAGCACGGTCAGCCGGCAGGTGACGAAACTGGAAAGTCTCGATTTAGTCGAGCGCAGGCAGAGCGCCACCGACAAGCGGGTCAATGAGGTTGTCGTCACGATGAAGGGCAAGGCGATGACGGACAAGATCGATGCAGCGCGAGAGAAGCTTGCTCGCTCGGTCTTCAAATCTTGGAACCAGCACGACGTCGACGAACTTGTACGCCTCATGCGCAAGTTTGCCGATGCTGTAAACGAAGAGCCGGAAGCCACCTAGGATGTCGAGATCATCCAATCAATTGGCGGCCTCCTTAAGGATTTCACTCTCCACTGTCTTCTTGCCCAGCAGGCGCTGCAAATCCATCGCCTAGCTCTGAAGCACCCGGCATTCCGAAGGGGGGACAGCTTCCTCAGCGGCCGTCACGATCAGCGCCCATGGAACGACGGCCGCGCTCGGGCCGGACAGGGCGCCTATCTTAAAACTGCTACTAGAGCCATTTTGCCAACATTACTCCTCACACCTAGCAAAGCAGGGAGCATGTCCGGAGCTTCCGGGTATTATTTCATATGCGGCGCCGCTATGCGGAGGCGGGGCCAGCAGGTCGCCCAAAGACTTCCTCGTCGGTCTGCGGCAACTGACCGTTGGGGGTCATCTTGTCGACGGCGTCCGGAATAGAGGTCGAAAGACGCTCCAGCAGCTCATGGTAGTCCAGGCCGGTCTTTGCGGCCAATTCCTGTAGGGTATCTCTGCCGATTGACGATTCGACCTGCTCTGGGGAAATGCCTTTAGACGGCTTTTGGGCGCTGACCCAGGAGTCTGCCTCCTCATGGTTTCCGCCGCTTTTGAATGCATCCACAAGTTCCCCCAGGCCTTTGCTGAGCGAACCTTCTTCGGAGCCGCCGAACATTTTGCCGATTTCGCCGAATATGCCGCCACCGTTCTGGGCACCGGCTTTCGAGCCCTGAAAGATCTGGCCCAGCTTATCGCGATTCTGATAACCGGCGACTGCCAATAGACCCAATAGCGCCGCAAGCGAGGGCATGGTGTTGCGAGATGAAGCCATTGTCGGTTCCTTTCTGCTTGTTGAACTCTCAAGCGCGCCGGGCGACGGCACCCCATACGAGCAAAACGATCACGGCGCCGACGATGGCGCCGATGAACCCGGCGCCCTGGTTGGCGTTATACCACCCCAATGCCTGCCCCAGATAGGAGGCCACGAAAGCCCCAACAATGCCAAGGATTGTCGTCAGGACAAAACCCTTCGGCTCGTTTTCACCAGGCACGATGAGCTTAGCCACGATACCGGCGGCAAAGCCAATGATGATGGTCCAGATTATCCCCATTGCAGAAGTTCCTCGTCTGATTGGGCAGCGTGAATGCAGGTCAGCTAAATTGCATTGGCGCGTCCCGAGGCTCCCTCCTTTGGAAATAACCAAAGGAGGCATTGGAAAAATCATACCTAGCGCGGCACGGACAAGAAGCAACCTTATGTCTCTTGCCGGCCCGCCAGTCTTTAAGAGCCACCGCGGCCACTATTCCGTCGGTGAAACCACGGGTCCATTATCTGCCCCCGGGGACGTATCCCACCATGCTGTTGGAATATCGATTCTGCCGCGCATCGCCGATCACACGATTTTCCTGATCGCTGCAGCATCGTTAGGCCGCTTTTGTGCCTTTGACGTTTGCGGAAGCTTTCGCAAGTTGCGTCAACTTCTTGTCGGTCGCTTCCTCTTCGGCAAGGTTCGCCTGCAGCAGCGGCACAGCCTCTTTTAGGCCAAGCTGCTTTGCCCATTCAATCAAGGTGCCGTACCGCGCAATCTCATAGTGCTCGACGGCCTGGGCCGATGAGATCAGCCCCGCATCGAGAGCTGGAGAGCCTTTGAATTCTTCCATGATTTCTTCGCCCTCGGCAATGAGGCCCTGGATCGCTTCGCAAGTTTTCCCGCGTGCGGCCTTCCCGACAAGCTCGAACACCTGTTCGAGACGCTCGATCTGACCTTGCGTTTCATCACGATGCTGCAGGAAGCCGGCTTTGCCTTCCTCGGACTGCGCCGCTCGTGCCATCTTTGGGAGCGCCTTCAAGATCTGCTTTTCCGCAAAGTAGATGTCCTTGAGAGTATCAACGAACAGGTCATCGAGAGTTTTGGTCGCTGCCACAGTTGGGTCCTCCTGATTGTAAGTAGCGCAGTTCAACTTAAATTTGGCTGAAAAGTTCCAGCGCTAATGGCCAGCGAGTGATGACCGTCACCACCGAGTGCCTCCGGAATGGTCTTGAGAGCGTCTCTCTTTCTCTCTTGTGCAACACGGCGCCGAGAACTGGTCTTGGAAATCGACTCTAGCCAAATTCGGGACCTACATTCCGGGGAAATCAGCGAAGCCGGACTACGATCTTTTACAGAGCAATCCTTTTCACGGGGCCGTTATCCTCCCTTATCTTAGTGCTGGATCTCTCCTACCTGAACGCGCGATCC
The DNA here is from genome assembly GCF_001005825.1 of Rhizobium sp. LC145. GTDB lineage: Bacteria > Pseudomonadota > Alphaproteobacteria > Rhizobiales > Rhizobiaceae > Neorhizobium. The sequence goes on along the minus strand of NZ_LBHV01000011.1, from coordinate 117,166 downwards.
GGCGCACAGTCTGCGTCGGGTGACCGCAAAAAGGAGTTTTCATGCCCTCACGACAGCTATTTTCCCTAGCCGTAGCGGTGCCGTTCTTTATGAGCGGCGTTGTCTTTCCGGCGACTGCACAAGAAGACACCGGTAAGTCGCAGGTAGAGCACCCAACCTACGGCTCCCGCCTCGAGGGCTTTGATTATCCATTCAGGACCGAGATCTTTCATGTGACCAGTCAGGGCCAGCCACTCGAAATGTCGTTCATGGACATCGCAGCGGAAAATCCGAATGGTCGGACTGTCGTGCTGCTGCACGGGAAGAATTTCTGCGGGGCCACCTGGGAAGATACCATAAATCGCCTGACGCGAGCCGGTTATCGTGTGATCGCCCCGGATCAGGTTGGTTTTTGCAAGTCGAGCAAGCCGCAGGTATATCAGTTCAGTTTTCATCAGCTGGCGGAAAATACCAAGGCGCTCCTCGATCAGCGCGGTATCAAGAAGGCGACGATCGTCGGCCACTCCATGGGCGGCATGCTCGCGTCTCGCTTTGCCTTAATGTACCCGGATGCGACCGAACAGCTTATAATGGTCAATCCGCTTGGCCTGGAGGATTGGAAGGCTAAGGGCGTGCCCTATCAGACGATTGATGCAGCATTTGAGGGCGAGAAGAAGACGACCTTCGCCAGCATCAAGGCTTACCAGCAGAAGATCTACTATTCGGGCAATTGGGAACCGGAATACGACAGATGGGTGGCGATGAGTGCGGGCATGTATGAAGGCGATGGCGAAGAACAAGTCGCATGGAACCAGGCCTTGACCTCCGACATGGTGTTTACCCAGCCTGTGGTTTATGAGTTTCCACAAATAAAGGTGCCGACGCTGCTTTTGATTGGCATGACCGACAAGACCGCACCAGGAGCCAACCGCGCGTCGCAAGAGCTCGCATCCAAGCTTGGCGACTACACGCAACTCGGCAAGCAGGCAGCCGAAGCGATCCCAGACGCCAAGCTCGTCGAGTTCGATGATCTTGGCCACTCACCGCAAATCCAGGATCCGGAAAGGTTCCATCAGGCGCTGCTTGATGGCTTGAAGACATTGTAAGGAAGCAAGGGCCCGCGCAAGCGGGCCTTCTCTCCTGAGTGAATGGCCAAGCACCTTTCCGGATGCATCTACACCTATGTCTCTGCGTCGGCGGACGCAATTGGCGGCCGTGTTGCAGACCGGCGAGTCCGGATCTGGAGCTTTCGAGGAGTTGTCACGGGGATCAATGGAGCCTCTGAGAGCGCCTCACGGGCAGCATCGGTCAACCTGGAGGCTGTAAAGTCAGCGTCCTTTTGCGCCGACAATGGTCGCGCGTCCTCGCTATCGGACCACAGCACCGCCCCCACACGTGAGGTGGGGTAGATGCGCTTGAAGCGGCGCATAAGAATGCCCGCATGCTTGGCAGAGTCCTCGTTCAGGAAACAAACAACAACGGCGTTGGCTTCTTTTGGAATGAGATCGCGGCTTCGGCGGTTGGTGATATCGGAGTGCCTTGCCGTCACGACTTCGGCTCCTTGCACCTGAAGCACCTGAGCCAGCATCGCCGCCGAGGCGTCATCAAGAGGGCCTCTGCCGCCAATGCAGATGACGGTCTTCCCAGTCCCGTCCGGCAGCTCCTCTTCTTCACTGCTATTTTGCTCCTCAGAAGGAGCCTTGGGGATCTCGCCCGTCGCCTTGCTTTTCTCCTCCTCTTCCGCCTCCTGCTCTTCCTCCTGCGCGATGTCTTCAAGGTTCGAGACCAGCGTTGTCGCCGTTTCGTATACCTGCTCCATCTGCCCTGCTGTCAGGACGCCTCGACGACGGTCCCGCTCCGCGAGCAGAAGAGCGGGAATGGCGACCTTGCCGTAGTAGTCTTCGAGGTAATCTTCTTCGAGCATCTCCTCAGCCTGGTCAGTAGCCTCGTCGGGATCACCTGCCAACAGCCTCTGGTAAAGGCGTTCCTTGGGATCAAGCACCGGCTCGCTGCCAAACAGGACCTCGAGGAACTCGAACTGGGGCACGTAACGACCGAGGACGGCCAGGCAAACGGTCAGCGGCGTCGACAGGATGAGGCCTACCGGCCCCCACAGCCATGCCCAAAAGATCGCCGCGACGATGATGGCCAGCGGAGAAAGCCCGGTGCGGGAACCATAGAGCCATGGTTCGACGATGTTGTTGCTGGTCAATTCCAGCACCAGGAATATCGCCGCGACCCAAAGAACGAGGCTCCAGCCCGGATCGACGGCGAAGGCCAAGAAGAGCGGGAGCACCGTCGCTATGACAGGGCCGATGTAAGGAACGAACCGAAGCACGATGGCCAGCATCCCCCACAGCACGGCGTTGGGGATGCCGACCGCCCACAGGCCGAGCGCCAGCGGGATTCCATAGGCGCAGTTCACGACCAACTGCATCAGAAGATAGAGCGCAACGCGGCTGCCGGCCTCCTGGAGCGCCTCCGTCGTGCGATGCAGGTCTCCATAGCCAACAAGCCGGATAAAGCGATCACGGAGTTCCTCTCGCTCCAGAAGCATGAAGATGACGACGACGATGATGAGACCTAACGAGGCAATCGGTCCAAGCAGCGGGCTGATAAGACTTGTGAGCGTTTCGATCGGCCGGCTGGGCGCGAATATCTCGACGAGCATCGGTTCTCTCGAGGGGGAAGCTGAACCTGGAGTAGCCTGGTTCTGCCCGGCATTGTTGATTTCGCGCCCGACGCTTTCGATGACCGAGGTCAGACGTCGCACGATGCCGTTGTCAGTTCCGCTCTCCTGGAGAGAACGTATCTTTCCGATGATGTTGCCCTGATAGGCGGGTAGGTTTTGTGCCACCTCGGCGACCTGTCCGGCCACCACAAGAGCGAATAGGGTGAGGCCAAGGAAGGCAAGCACGACGGTGGTGATTACCGCCAGGATCCGCGGAAGTCCGAGTTTGCGAAGACGGGATGAGATGGGTGCCAGGGCGAACGTCAAGAGGACCGCGATCGCCAGCGGAAGGAGCACCTCCTTCGCAAAATAGAGGATGGCCACGACCGCGAGCACCGACGCAAAGGCAGGCATGCGCGAGGGTCCCGACGGCGAAATGGAATAGAGGCGGCGAGGGCCGCCGAGCTCATTTTGCAAAATCGCCTCCTGACCCCAGGCTCGAAGCCGCCAAACTGGAGCTCGTCAACTGATCTCATCGAGGTAGGGCGAAGACAGGACTTGGCAATCATGATGCTTCGCCTGGTTGCGCAGGACGTGTCCACGTAGCGGGAAATCAGACCTCACGCCGAAGGTCTCGAACTTTGGCCTTTTTGAAGAGCAGGGAAAAAGCAAGATAGAACGGATTGCTTTGCCGGACTAAATCGGCCGGCGATATGCCTATACCGGAAAGGAGAGCATCTGCATTGCGCGAAGGCATGTACAGAAGAGGCAAGCCGCAAACGGCCGCAGCCGCCTTTGGTTTTGAAAAGCCTATCCTTCCCCAATTGAGATGCATCATAGAACGCGTGCCTTGGGGACGCGGAAATTGAGCAGCCGTGCGAAAATCATATTCCATTGATGTCATTGGTGAGTACGAAGCATTCGAAACCTAGTGAGACGTTCTGTTTCGTTACCGGATGGTACCCATTTTCGGCAGCGATTGCCGGTTGATACCGGGTGATGCTGATGATGACCTCTTCTGTGAAGTCTGCGTGCGCAGCAATGCCATCAGCATCGGCCCCACTGCGAATTCTCCCTTGGCTGCGCGGCGTGTGAGGTGTCTCAGATATCCCCCGGCCGAACCAATGCGTTCTCCTCTTTCGAGAATGCAGGCCATCACCATTGCGGTTGCCTGCGGTCCCATGACGGAACTCGCTTCCTCGTAAGCCGAGGTGCTCACCGCCAGCGTCGAGCGAACGACCGCTGCTGCCGTGATCAGATCCCGCCAGTTGCGGATTTCTCCGCCCGGACCATAGGCCTGTATTTCCGGGCAGGCCCGATGGACGGTCTCGAGGGAGAATTTGAAGGCTGGGGCGCTCTCCGACGAGGACGGGTGGTCATGGGGAGAGTGGCGGTTGATCACTTCCGGTTCTTCATAAGGTGACGCGGTAAGTTCCTTGACGGATGTAGTTCGGTTGCTGATATGGCCGGGTTCAGATTCAGAAGGGAAATAGGATTCTGAATCCTGTTTGTGGCGCTCAATTTGAGACTCATTGCCGCTCATTTTTTCCGTTTTTAGCTGTGCGTTCAAAAGCTTGAACGTTCTCTCGCGCAGTTCCTCCATTCGGGTGAGGATTGGCAACAAGGCGTCTAGCTTCGCAACGCGCGGAAACTGTTCAATGAGGCCGTGGAGTTCGGCCGAAAGGCTCAGCCAGTCGCCGGCAAGGCCTTCGTTGAGGGCGCCGGTGATCACCTTGGTCACGTCGCGGCGGCATATCGTCAGGCGTTCCTTGGCAGCTCTCAGCAATTGCCGATCGGCGACGGAACGCGCGGCCAGGCTTTCTATCTCGCTGGCGCGGGAAAGAAGCGGTGCAAGCGAGAAACCGTAAGCTTCGTCGATCTCCCCTGCCCTGTCGCGCCGTGCGTAGCGCTTTCCGTTAGGGCTGTCCTTGCGGATGATCAGTCCGGAATCGACGAGAATGGCCAGATGGCGCCTGAGCGTGGCTGCGGCCATGCCGCGTGCACGAAGCGAAAGCTGCGCATTCGAGGGAAAGACGACCAGCCCCCGCTCGGCGGAAAGCTCCTCTTCTGGATAGAAGCTCAAGAGCGCATCGAGAACGGTAAGCGCTCGATCAGTCACGCCGAGAGAGGGCCGCGCCTCGCAGATAGCCCTGAAAAGCTTCCATTTGTTGCGCCGGAAATCGGGCTCGATATCCTCGGCTTGCATTTGACTTGCCAGGAAGGCAAGCGATATCGACCGCCGCCCAAAGGGCGTCGTGACAGTTCCACTCTCCATTTTCCTTCACCTACGCATAGGCAAAAGAAATCCGCTCACCAAAACGGTGCCAAAGACTCTTGACTGTGATTCGTGGAAATGCGATTCTCGATCTTGCTAGAAATCAGAGGAAGGCTTCCACGACTTCGGTCGCTTGGGGGCCTTTTTCTTTTGCGGGTTGCTCCTTTGCGGGTTGAACTCGTCTAACAGCGATGACTCAGTCCCGGAGGACCGATCGGCTCTGAAGATAATCGCGATGCAGTTGCTCGAGCTGCGAGGCGACGAAATCGGCAAAAGCAGGTGCGGCCCGATCATCAAAAACCAGATTGACCTTGGTTCCGCTCCGCTCGACGGATGCGAGCTTTGCTCCCGCCTCGCTCTTGATCGTCTCGGGTTTCGGCTTTGCGCCTCTAACGGAGAGCAGAGCCATGACCTGACTGAAGCGGCTGTCGGAATCAGCATCCCTGAACCGGGTGCTTTGCAGGAGTTCCTTGAGCGCCGCCTCGTTCTTTCCTTCGGCATGACGCTCGGCGAGCGCCATCCATCTGGGACGGCCTGCCTTCGGCGCCGGGCCGATCGCTTCGATCAATGTGCGCGGCAGCGAATGCGCGACGCTCATCAGCTTTGAAAGCTGGGTTTTCTCGATTCCCAGCGAGGACATGATGACGCGCCGGTCGAAACCGCGCTCTTCGAGAGCGAGCGCAAAAAGTCCGCGCTCGATATAGCTGAGATCCGAACGGGCGGCGTTTTCCTGGCCCTGGATGACGACGAGCTCTTCATCTGTCAGATTCTGGACGACGGCCTTGACGGGACGAGCGAGCGAGGCGAGCACCCGCACGCGGCGGTGACCGAAGGCGATCTGATATCTGTCCGGCTTTGAAGGGTGAGGCCTGACCAGGATGGGGCTCTTCTGCCCGGATTCGCGGATGGCTTCGACCAGCCGCTGATAGTCTTCGCCTTCGTCAGGCAGACGGTCGGAAACGAAGGAGCCCTCGATCTTTTCGGTCGGTATTTCCACCACCGCCGAACCCGAGGCGATCAATGCCCTCGCCTGATCGGCCGCGCTGGCGATATGGCCGAGAGAACGGCTCATGGCTCCGACCGCGCCGGAGCGTATGTGTTGCAGCGACTTTTCCGGCGCTTCCGTCGGGGGTGCTGCATCATTCGAGTTGCCATCTGGCAACTCCTGCTCCCGCCGGGATAGCATTGCTTTCAGAGTGTCTTTCCGGCTCATGCCGCCCTCCCCCAGGCCTGCCTGATGAGGCTTTCGATTTCGCCATTGACCGCGTCGAGCGATTCCATCGCGCGGTCATAGGTGTTCTTGGAAAAGTTCTCGCGCCCGACCTCGTAAAGCGTCTGCTTGGAAAGCCCGGCATCCGAAATCGCGGTGGATTTCAGCATATGGTTCGTCAGAACGCGCTCGCGGAACAATGACCGCATGAAGCCAACCACCTGCGTTTGCGGGCCGTCGGAAGGCTCGTAGCGCGTCACCACATAGCGGATGAAATCATAGTCGAGGTCGCCGCCGGAATCCTGGACGACGCTCAGCAGGTCGGATGTCATCAGCAGGAACTGGCACATCGACATGACGTCCAGCATTTGCGGGTGGGCGGTGATCAGGAGCCCGGTCGAGGCGCAAAGCGCGCCGAGCGTCAGGAAACCGAGCTGCGGCGGGCAATCGAGGACCATCACGTCGTAATTGTCTGAGACGGTGCCCAGTGCTGAAGCCACGCGGCCGAAGAAGGGTTCGGCCGAACGCTCGGCAAGCGCGCGGGGCGTGTCGTGCTCAAATTCCATGAGTTCGAGATTGCCGGGAACGAGATCGAGGCCGGGAATATAGGTCTTGCGCACCACGTCGCTCAACGGACGGCGCTGCTCGTCATAGCGTATGGCGGCGTACATGGTCTCGTTGGAGCCGATATCGTATTCGGGCTGGTAGCCGTGCAGCGCGGTGAGCGAAGCCTGCGGATCGAGATCGACGGCAAGCACGCGGTGACCTTGAAGGGCGAGATATTGCGCCAGATGCGCGGCGGTCGTGGTCTTGCCGCTGCCACCCTTGAAGTTGAGCACGGCCATGACCTGGCAGTGCTCGTCGCCACGCCGGTGCGGGACATAGCGTTTGCCCTTGGAATTCTCATCCAGGACGGCGCGGATCTCGTTGATCTGGTCGAGCGTGTAGGAGCGCCTTCCTCCGGGGCTGATGGCCGGCTGCGGTCCCTTGCCGTTCAGCGAGAGTTGCCGAAGATAGGCATCGGCGATGCCAATCAGCTTCGCCGATTCTACAGAGGAGAAGGACCGCAGGGTCTTTTGTGATACCGGCGGAAAGAGCGCCTGGCGCATTGCCTGCAATTCCTGAGACAGTGCGGCGCCGTCGGCGGCGATGACCTCGGTCATCGGGCGCTTTGGTGTAAGTGTGGGGGAGAACTGACTACGAGCCTTCGCCATAACTACGATAATTCTCCGTAATGGATGAATATTTCGTAGGGAAGATGCCGCGAGTCGCGATTCTTAGCAAGGGAATTAGGGTTAATGAAAGATTAACCATGCCGAAGGTGATCTTCAAGTACGTTTAGACTGCCCTGCCCGTTCGAAACAGCCAACGTCATCCGCGGCCCTGCCCTCTCATGCACGGCGACGAATAGCTATTGTCGCGACGCTTGCCCCCCGCATTTTTCTCCCAGGAGGCAGAATCGGCACGACCGGACATGTGATGCGGACGCCGTCTCCTTCCTGTCGCGAGTCGTCAGGAGGCAATTCAGTTAACAAGGCCGGAGTTGCCATCTGGCAACTTCGGCGGAGCGCCTTCTCATCGGAAGGGCGCGTGAACGATGCTGCCTGAACAGAGCTAGGTAGTGGTCTCATAAACCCGCATCCATAGTCGGGCGGCTGCGAGGAAGTTTCTGGCCAGCTTGTCATAGCGGGTTGCGACCCTGTGGAAGTGTTTGAGCTTGCAGAAGAAGCGCTCGACGAGGTTGCGCTGCCGGTAGATTTCGGGATCGACCGATCGCTGAACCTTGCGGTCGCGTTGGGTGGGAATATGAGCCTGTCCGCCGCGCTGGCCGACCAGGTCGATCAGATGCTGCCAGTCATAGCCGCGGTCGGCGACGACGGTGGAGGCGGGTAGCCCTTCGAGCAGTCCGGGCGCCGCAGCCTTATCGGACGCCTGCCCTGACGTCAGCGCGACACGGACCGGGAGTCTGTTCTCGTCGACGACGACGTGGATCTTGCTGGTCAGTCCTCCACGAGAACGGCCGATGGCGTGATACGGGCCCCTTTTTTACCACCGGCGGCATGCTGGTGGGCGCGGATGATGGAGCTGTCGATCAACTGCATCGACTGTGGTGAAGCGGATGCCAGAGCCTCGAACACACGTAGCCATACGCCCGCCTTGGCCCATCGGTTGTAGCCGTTATAAGCGATCGTATAGGGGCCATAGCGCTCGGGCAGGTCCCGCGAGGGCGAGCCGGTGCGCAGGATGTAGAAGATTCCATTTATGAGTGCAGAGCCTAGCGCCGGCCCAACGACGGACGTGGCTCCTGGGTCGATTGCCTGCGAGCCGTAACCCGGTCATCGATCTCGGGTATTCCATTTTGCTTGGCCTTCTTCGGAGCAAGGTCTCAGGTGACATAGCTGGGAGTTGCCAGGTGGCAACTCCCACTGCTGCTCGGCGCGTTGTATTGCCCCCGCGTGGAGCAGCCGGCCATGCTTCACGAACACTTGCCGCAGGTTGGCATTATGCCATAACCTTTCGTTGGGACGACCGGGAGTGGGGTTGGCCTGGCGAGCGAGAGGACGGCCTGGTTGTGACCGGCTTTATTTCGGCGTAGCATGGATTCATACCTTTTGAGGCATGTGGGGAGGAGATCCTGCAGCATGGCGAAGCTCGTGTTCGCTTTGAACCAATCCCTGGATGGATATGTCGACCACACGGCGTTTACGCCCGAGCCCGCGCTCTTCCGTCATTTTATCGACGACGTGCGCGGTTTGGCCGGCAGCGTGTACGGCCGCCGCATGTACGAGGTGATGCGGTATTGGGACGAAGATCATGCGGCGTGGGGCGAGGAGGAGCGCGACTATGCTGCAGCCTGGCGCAGCCAACCGAAATGGGTCGTGTCGCGCTCGCTGAAGTCCGTCGGGCCGAATGCCACTCTGGTCGCTGATGACATCGAGGTGGTGATAGGCGGTCTCAAGGCTCGATTGGATGGCGTGATTGAAGTTTCCGGACCTGAGCTGGCACGAAGCCTGACGGACCTTGGTCTTGTCGATGAATATCGGTTGTACCTCCATCCCGTCGTGCTTGGTTGCGGCAAGCCGTTCTTCGCCGGCCCGCAACCGCCGCTGCGCCTCGTGGCGAGCGACCGATTTGGCGAGAGCGTGATCAGATTGACATACGTTCCCGCTTAACCGCGCGCCGAACCGGCAAACTGCTGATCCTATAACTTTCATGATCAGCGGCAGCAGTTGCCCGACCTTGGTCGTGCGTGCGGAACCTCATGGGAGGTGTAGGCGGTTCGCGGACCAGTTTCCGCTCAACTGAAATGGGGAGAGGGGAGGGGCTGCCGTGTAGGGGTATGGCGAAAACGATGTGCTTGGTCTATAATCCTGCCATGCAGATTCGCACCTGACAGCGAAAGGTGCGCTTAGCTCGCCAAGAAGCTTCGGCACCGGCGACGAGTGGCAGGCACTCCAATTTTCTTCGATGCAAGCTACGGCATGATTAATGGGCGGTGATGAAACCAAACCGCTCACTCGCTTTCATAACGCAAATCAGCTACAACAACATCAATGCGTTACGATCTTGCGAAATTGCCCCTGCACAGCCTGATTTCACCGGTGGCGGCCACGACGGCCGCGCTTGCGCGGCTCGACGAGCGCCTGAGCCGAACCGACTTGCGCGAGGGCTGCATCAGCCGCGCCGACTTCGCTGATGCCTGTGCCTCAATGTGGATCGATGGAGAACTCGTGCATCTGGAGGATGTCGTCCTCCATGATGCCGGCATGGGCATCCGCGCACCGACGCATGAGCTGACCATCGCCCATGATGTGCTCCGCACCCGCCGACGCATTCTGGCTCATCCACCCAACTGGGCGCTCAGCATTGAGGGTCTGCGGCATCTGCGCGGCCGCATGGATATCGGGTCGGGTGCGTCGTTGGCAGCGGTCGAAGAGGTCTCGCAGCCGATCGCGGACGGGGAGGGGACTGAGAAAGAAGATGAGGACGATGCCGACGATCCGCTTGCCAGGGAGTTTGCGGAGATCGATGCAGTGCTTGCCCGAAGCGAGGCCCTGCTTTCCCTGGCCGCAGCCCCGCCGGCGCCATCGCCCCCACGGGAGCGCGATCCGCTCGTCTACGAACCGGACTGGGACGAGGATTCGCGCATCGAGGAATGGCGCGCCGTGCTTTTTGAAATAGAAGGGCTGCCACCGATGCTGCGCGCCGTGCTTCTGCTCGATGCGTGGAACCAGTTGCAGGTCCTGCAGCACGCGCCATGGCTTGGCCGGCTGCTTGCCGCAGCCCTGCTTCGCGAGACCGGCATCACCCTGGTGCATCTGGCAACCGTCAACCTCGGACTGAAAGCCATCCCGCGCGAACGCCGCGCCAGCCGCGATCGCAACGACCGGTTACTCGCCTTTCTCGATGGAATCGCCGCCGGCGCGGAGGCCGGGTTGAAGGAGCATGATCGGTTGCTTCTGGCCCGCCAGCAGATGCAGCGCCGGCTCGCAGGACGCCGTGCCTCGTCGAAGCTTCCGCAACTGGTCGATCTCGTCCTTTCGAAGCCAATGGTATCGGCCGGAATGATCGCCGAAGCGCTTGGCGTAACGCCGCAGGGTGCACTCAAAATCGCCAGCGCGCTGAACCTCAGGGAACTGACGGGGAGGGGGAGGTTTCGGGCTTGGGGCGTGATTTGATCCGCAGCGATCCTTGCCATTCAAGGCCGCGCGGCTTGCAATTGGGCGATTTTTGAACTGAGTTCTTATACTTTCGCGAATATGCTCGTTCAGCGATTTTCTCCGCCAGGATGAAACGCTAAGAAACGTCGTGGAATGTTGAGGAGGAACAATGCGCGCAGTTCTGGGTGAGGTCGAGAAGCGGCGGGCTGAAGCAAGCCTCGGCGGCGGCGAAAAGCGCATCGCCGCGCAGCACGCCAAGGGCAAGTTGACGGCGCGCGAGCGCATCGAGGTCCTGCTTGACGAGGGCTCCTTCGAGGAGTTCGACATGTATGTCACCCATCGTGCGGTCGATTTCGGCATGGCGAGCCAGAAGGTCGCGGGCGATGGCGTCGTCACCGGCTGGGGCACGATCAACGGCCGCCAAACTTACGTCTTTTCCCAGGATTTCACCGTGCTCGGCGGTTCGCTTTCCGAGACCCATGCCCAGAAGATCTGCAAGATCATGGATATGGCGGTGCGCGTCGGCGCGCCGGTGATTGGGCTCAATGATTCCGGGGGGGCGCGCATCCAGGAAGGTGTGGCCTCGCTTGCCGGTTACGCGGAAGTGTTCCGCCGCAATGCCGAGGCCTCCGGCGTCATCCCCCAGATTTCCGTCATCATGGGACCCTGCGCCGGCGGCGCGGTCTACTCGCCGGCCATGACCGATTTCATCTTCATGGTGCGCGATTCATCCTACATGTTCGTCACAGGTCCGGACGTGGTGAAGACCGTCACCAACGAGATCGTCACGGCCGAGGAACTCGGCGGCGCCCGCACCCACACGCAAAAATCCTCCGTTGCCGATGCGGCCTTCGAAAACGACATCGAGACGCTGGAAGCGGTGCGCCGGCTTTTCGATTTCCTGCCCTTGAACAACCGCGAGAAGCCGCCAGTCCGTCCCTTCCACGACGACCCGGCCCGCCTCGAAAACCGCCTCGACAGCCTGATCCCCGACAGTGCAGCCAAGCCCTACGACATGAAGGAGCTTGTCCATGCGATTGCCGACGAGGGCGATTTTTTCGAGATCCAGGAAGCCTTCGCCAAAAACATCATCACCGGCTTCATTCGTATCGAGGGCCAGACGGTTGGCGTCGTCGCCAACCAGCCGATGGTGCTCGCCGGCTGCCTGGATATCGACAGTTCACGCAAAGCTGCCCGTTTCGTGCGGTTCTGCGACGCCTTCTCGATCCCCATCCTCACGCTGGTCGACGTGCCGGGCTTCCTGCCGGGCGTGGCGCAGGAATATGGCGGCGTCATCAAGCACGGCGCCAAGCTGCTCTTCGCCTATTCGGAGGCGACCGTGCCGATGGTGACCCTGATCACGCGGAAAGCCTATGGCGGCGCCTATGACGTCATGGCCTCGAAGCATATCGGCGCGGACATAAATTACGCCTGGCCGACGGCCGAGATCGCCGTGATGGGCGCCAAGGGCGCGACCGAGATCCTCTACCGCTCGGAACTCTCCGATCCGGAAAAAATCGCAGCGCGGACGAAGGAATATGAGGAGCGTTTCGCCAACCCCTTCGTGGCGGCCGAACGCGGCTTCATCGACGAAGTCATCATGCCGCATTCTTCCCGACGCCGTATCGCCCGCGCCTTCGCCTCGCTGCGCAACAAGCAGGTGACGACGCATTGGAAAAAACACGACACGATTCCGCTCTAGAGGTCCGCTGTGACGGCGGCCGCCAGCCATGAAATACCGCAGGAGTTCCCGATGCCCAGACCGCCCGAAATGACCAAACATCGGGGTTTTCCCTCCGGCATGCCGGGCCATGGCCATCACTTCACGATCCGTCGGGCGAACGAAAAGGGTGCGACGCCTTTGAAGCCGCTGCAGCGCCGCGCCCGGCCGGGCACGATCGAGCACAAGGTGGACGCCGCCTTCCTGCACGCACTGTGGCATCATTTCGGCCCGGAACCCTTCGAGCGCGGCAATCTCGATGCCGGCCGACTCAACCTCCTGTTCGGCCGCGAGGTCGTGCCGGCTGAGGACAATTTCGATCCGACCTCCTACGAGGCGCTGCTGGTGATCAACGAGAAGGTTGCGCGCCAGAGCTTTCCGGAATCCTTCGAAGACGTGATGGAGATTTGAGTTTGGCGATCAAGAAGATCCTCATCGCCAATCGTGGCGAAATCGCCTGCCGGGTTATCAGAACGGCTAAGAAGATGGGCATCGCGACGGTCGCCGTCTATTCGGATGCCGATCGCGACGCGCTGCATGTGCGCATGGCAGACGAAGCGGTGCATATCGGGCCCGCCCCCTCCAGCCAGTCCTATATCGTCATCGACAGGATCCTCGATGCGATCCGCAAGACCGGCGCCGATGCCGTCCATCCCGGCTACGGGTTTCTCTCGGAAAATCCCGCCTTCGCCGCGGCACTCGAAAAGGAAGGCGTTGCCTTCATCGGCCCGCCCGTCAAGGCGATCGAGGCCATGGGCGACAAGATCACCTCCAAGAAGATAGCGGCCGAAGCCGGCGTCAACACTGTGCCCGGCCATATGGGCCTCATTGAGGATGCCGAGGAGGCGGTGACGATCGCCTCTTCCATCGGCTATCCGGTGATGATCAAGGCGTCCGCCGGCGGCGGCGGCAAGGGCATGCGTATCGCCTGGAACGACAAGGAGGCCCGCGAAGGCTTCCAGTCGTCGAAGAACGAGGCGAAGTCCTCCTTCGGCGACGACCGCATCTTCATTGAGAAATTCGTCACTCAGCCGCGCCACATCGAAATTCAGGTGCTGGGCGACAGGCACGGCAACACGCTCTATCTCGGCGAGCGCGAATGCTCCATCCAGCGGCGCAACCAGAAGGTCATCGAGGAGGCGCCGTCGCCCTTCCTCGATGCCGAGACGCGGAAGGCCATGGGCGAGCAGGCCGTGGCGCTCGCGAAAGCGGTCGGCTATTTCTCCGCCGGCACGGTGGAATTCATCGTCGACGGCCATCGCAATTTCTACTTCCTCGAGATGAACACCCGCCTGCAGGTCGAGCACCCGGTCACCGAACTTGTCACCGGCATCGATCTCGTCGAGCAGATGATCCGCGTCGCCGCCGGCGAAAAGCTCGCCTTCGGCCAGGACGATGTGAAGCTCACCGGCTGGGCGGTCGAAAGCCGGCTTTACGCCGAAGACCCGTACCGCAACTTCCTGCCGTCAATCGGCCGGCTTTCTCGTTACCGTCCGCCGCTGGAAGGCCGGTGGGAGGATGGCACCGTGGTGCGTAACGATACCGGCGTCTTCGAGGGCGGCGAAATCTCCATGTATTACGACCCGATGATCGCCAAGCTTTGCACCTGGGCGCCGGACCGGATCAAGGCGATCGACGCCATGGCGACGGCACTCGACGATTTCGAGGTGGAGGGCATCGGCCACAATCTTCCCTTCCTCTCGGCCGTCATGGAGCATGAGCGGTTCCGCGCCGGGCGGCTGACCACCGGTTTCATTGCGGAGGAGTTTCCGGAAGGTTTTTCCGGCGTGCGCCCGGATGAAGCCGCCGCTCGCAAGCTCGCGGCCATCGCCATTCTGGTCAACCAGGTGCTGCAGGAGCGCGCGGTGCAGATCTCCGGCACGATCGGCAATCACCGCCGCGTCGTCGGCAAGGAATGGGTGGTCACGCTTGCGGGTTTCGAGCTGCCCGCCGCTCTCGAAACCTCTCCCGACGGCACCTCCGTCACGTTCGCCGATGGCGCGCGCTTTTCGGTCGCCAGCGGCTGGCTTCCCGGCCGGAGTCACGCAGCCTTTCATCTGAATGGCGAGCCGATGGGCGTGAAGGTCGATCTCGCCGGAACCGCAATCCGGCTGCGCTGGCGCGGCATGGACGTGACGGCGCGGGTTCGCTCCCCGCATGTGGCCGAACTTGCGCGCCTGATGCCCGTCAAGCTGCCGCCGGATACGTCGAAAATGCTGCTTTGCCCGATGCCCGGCGTCATCACCTCGGTCGCGGTCAAGGCGGGCGATCAGGTCGAAGCCGGCCAGACGCTCGCAACCGTCGAGGCGATGAAGATGGAGAACGTTCTGAAGGCCGAGAGACAGGGTGTGGTCAAGCGCGTCGCGGCCATCGCCGGCCAGAGTCTTGCGGTGGACGAGCTGATCGTCGAGTTCGAGTAGGGCGGGTGGTGAGAAGCTGGGGCAGCTGAATCCGTGAACCGATTGCTGCGGCCAGGCGTCAGAAATCCCAGGGACATATAAGATCGAGCCCCGCTGTCTCGAAGTCCCTCAGGTTGCGGGTCGCTAAACGGCCACCGTTAACCCGCGCAATCGCAGCAATCATGCCGTCAGGCGCAGACATCCCGCGTCCCTGTCGAACAGCAGTGCCCATGATTTTCCCATAGGCCAGCGCGGCCTCTTCTGTCAGGCCAAAAATTCGATCGGCAAATCGACGCCGCCAGTCTGACAATCCCTGCTCTAGCCGTTCAGCGCGTTGATCGGGCCTGATCTTCTGAATACCGAATGCTATCTCCGCAATCGTTACGGTAGGCAGCGCGAGTTCGGCGTCGTATCGAATCAGCCAAGCAATCACCGCGTCGTCCGGCGTCTTTTTCAAGGTTTCGGAAACAACGTTGGTATCGAGGAAAATCAAAGATCGATGCCCTTATGAGGGTGACGATTTTCGCGAATGACTGCTTCCAGATCGATGTCGCTGCCGGCTTGCGCCGCCAGCCGGCTATAGAAGGTAGAGGCGGGCTCGCGCCCCGCTTCGCGGATCTCATAAGCTTCGAGCGCACGTTCGACCACATCAGCGATTGAACGGTTTTCACGGCGGGCAAGCCGGTGTGCGAGGTCGCGCGCCTTTGAGCTGCGGACGGAAAGCTGTGGTTCGGCCATTCCTACCTCCTACCGAGAAGGATAAATACGAACTGCCATCAAGATGGCAAATGATGGCTTGATATTCAAGAGTCCTATTGGATTGAGCTGCGACAGTGAATGGGGTGGCGAGAGGGTTCGGCCTAAAAACGGCAAGTTCCTCGCCTTAATGTCCCTTGCGCGGCCACTGCAGAGGGATCGGAGTCGCGGATAAAAATCGCTGAACGGGGCGCTGAGAGGTGCTACTTTTTACTAATACAAGAGGCAGCTTTCAGCGCCCCGTCCGAACACTATAAATAAACACCGCGTCGACGGCGCGCGTGTCCAAAGGCGCATGGAGGAGGAAACGGGTGACCGACAAGACCATAAAAGACTGGAAAGCACTCGCCGAAAAAGAGTTGAAGGCATCGCCCGAAACGCTCGTCTGGCGTACGCCCGAAGGCATCGAGGTGAAGCCGCTCTATACGGCCGACGACCTGCAGGGGATCGATCACCTGCACTCGCTTCCCGGCTTCGAGCCTTTCGTGCGTGGCCCACGCGCCACCATGTATGCCGGAAGGCCGTGGACGATCCGCCAATATGCCGGCTTCTCCACCGCCGAAGCCTCCAACGCCTTCTATCGCCGCAATCTCGCTGCCGGCCAGAAGGGCCTCTCGGTCGCCTTCGATCTCGCCACCCATCGCGGCTATGATTCGGATCATCCGCGTGTCGAGGGCGATGTCGGCAAGGCGGGCGTCGCGATCGATAGCGTCGAGGACATGAAGATCCTCTTCGACGGCATTCCACTCAAGGAAATGTCCGTGTCGATGACCATGAACGGCGCGGTCATCCCGATACTCGCCTCTTTCATCGTCGCGGGTGAGGAGCAGGGCTGTTCGCGGGCCGAGCTTTCCGGAACCATCCAGAACGATATCCTCAAGGAGTTCATGGTCCGCAACACCTATATCTATCCGCCCGACCCCTCGATGCGGATCGTCGCCGACATCATCGAATATACGGCGAAGGAAATGCCGCGCTTCAATTCGATCTCGATCTCCGGCTACCATATGCAGGAAGCCGGCGCGACGCTCGTGCAGGAACTCGCCTTCACGCTCGCCGACGGGCGCGAATATGTGCGCGCCGCCCTCGCCAAGGGCCTGAATGTCGATGATTTCGCCGGGCGGCTTTCCTTCTTCTTCGCCATCGGCATGAACTTCTTCATGGAGGCGGCGAAGCTCCGCGCCGCACGCCTCCTCTGGTCGCGCATCATGGAGGAGTTCAAGCCACAAAAGGCCTCCTCGCTGATGCTGCGCACCCATTGCCAGACGTCGGGCGTCTCGCTGCAGGAGCAGGACCCCTATAACAACGTCATCCGCACGGCTTACGAGGCGCTGTCTGCCGTGCTTGGCGGCACGCAGTCGCTGCACACCAATGCGCTGGACGAGGCCATGGCCTTGCCGACGGATTTTTCCGCCCGCATCGCCCGCAATACCCAGCTCATCCTGAGCCACGAAACGGGCGTCACCAAGGTCGTCGATCCGCTCGCCGGCTCCTACTATGTCGAAAGCCTGACGAACGAATTGGCTGAAAAAGCCTGGACGCTCATCAAGGAGGTCGAGTCCCTCGGAGGTATGACCAGGGCGGTCGCGGAAGGCCTGCCGAAGCGGATGATCGAGGAAGCGGCCACGCTTCGCCAGGCACGCGTCGATCGCGGCGAGGAGATCATCGTCGGGGTCAACAAGTACCGGCTGGAGAATGAGGACGAGCTCGACATTCTCGCCATCGACAATACCGCCGTGCGCAATGCGCAGATCAGGCGGCTGGAGGAGGTGCGCCGGCAGCGCGATCCGAGACAGGTCGAACAAACGCTTGATGCCCTGGCCGAGGTCGCCCGCACCGGCAAGGGCAATCTTCTGGAAGCCGCGGTGGAGGCGGCGCGTGCCCGCGCCACGGTGGGTGAGATTTCGGATTCGATGCGCAAAGCCTTCGGGGATCATTCGGCCGTGCCGGAAGTGGTGAGCGATATCTACGGCCCCGCCTATGACGACGATCCGGAATACCGGACGATCGTTAGCCGGCTATCCAATTATGCGAAGGCCTCCGGCAAGCCGAAAATCATGGTCGCCAAGCTCGGCCAGGATGGGCACGACCGGGGCGCCAAGGTCATCGCGTCCGCCTTCGGGGATATCGGTTTCGACGTGCTTGCCGGCCCGCTCTTCCAGACGCCGGAAGAGGCAGCCGATCTTGCGATCCGGGAAAAGGTCCAGGTGGTCGGCATGTCCTCGCTCGCCGCCGGCCATCGGACGCTCGGCCCCCAGCTCGTCGAGGCGCTGAAGGCCAAGGGCGCGGAAAACATCATCGTCGTGGTGGGCGGCGTCATCCCGCGGCAGGATTACGATTACCTGATAGAACACGGCGTCGCCGCCGTCTTCGGCCCCGGCACCAATGTGCTGGATGCCGCCAACAAGGTGCTCGACCTCATCGAGGGAAAGCGGCGCAATATCTGAGGATGGGTTGGAATGCCGGCGGGCTTTCGACTTCCGCCGGTATTCCAGTTCACCGTTTGCCGAGGAGGGGGAGCGTCTCAAGGAGCTTCGAAAGCTTGATCGCGCTCCACGGCATGTATTCGGCGATCGCCAGTCCCACGATATCGGCTTCCGCATCCACGGCCTTCAGAATATTGGCCACCTCCTCGAAGCGCATCCGGCCTTTCGCAACGCCCTCATAGGCATTCGGTTTGGCATCGGGGTCCTGCGAGAGAAGGAAGTCGTAGAGCGAGGGGTCGAGAACATCCAGGTCGAAATGCACCGCGACCTTCTTCGCGCCCGAGGCGCGCAGCCATTGCAGCACGGGCTCGGCGGAGCCGGCCAGGTCTTCCGGGCTGAGGCGCGTCATTCCGTGCTCTGGAATGAAATCCGTTTCGTAGGGCGCGGTTTCGGTCAGGCCGACATAAAGAACCCGGTCTCCCTTCACCGGCTTCGGCACGGCGGCCACGAAGTCCGGATCGCCTATCCCCATCAGCATGGCGAGCACATGCGCATGGGCGTTGCGGAACTGCTTCGCGGTCATCACGTCGGGATGCGCGTCCACCCAAAGAACCGCAAGATCCTCGCCATACCGCGCGCTGAGATATGCCGTGGGCGCGAGGTTGACGAGGCAGTCGCCGCCAAGCGTGACGATGGCGTCGGGATCGTGCCGGGCGATCGCCGATCTGGCTGCGGCAAGCTGGTCCAGAAGCGGCTTGCGGGAAACGATGCCCTGCTCGACCGGTCGCGTGGCGTCCGGGGCTTCGGGCACCGCAATCGTTTCCTCCGGTCCCTGCGCCTCCGGCGCGATCGCTGCAAGAACGCGCGCGCCTATCCTGTAGTCTGGGTGATCCCCGCCCTGCCATTGCGGAAGGTTCAGGCGCAGAATGTTTTTCGGGTCGATTGTCATGGTCTCACTCTTTCCTGTCGGGAATTCGGATCGGTTTACCCTTGCTGGGACAGGACATAGCTGGTGATTGAAAACAGGAACAAAATAGCGGATTTATAGCAACTCTGTCCAAGATTATGGACAATGACCGGAACGGGGGAATACCGTGAATCAGCTCCTAGCCATGCGGGCCTTCGTGCGGGTCGTCGATACCGGGTCTTTCCGGGGCGCCGCCAACCAGCTTCAGGTGCCGCGCTCGACGGTCAGCAAGCTCGTCACCGATCTCGAAAAGCATCTCGGCGCAAGGTTGATGAACAGGACCACGCGCAATGTCGTGGTGACTGCCGAGGGTGAGGAATATTACCGGTATGCGGCGCGCCTGGTGGCGGAGGTCGATGAGGCCGACAGCGCCGTGCGGGGCAGGAAGCTGACGCCGAGAGGCCATCTTCGCATCGAGTCCCACCCGACCTTCGCGCAGAATGTCCTGATCCCGTATCTGCCGGATTTCCATCGGCAGTATCCGCATATCTCCATCGCGCTGGGCATCGGCAACCGGCCCGCAAACATCATCGGGGAAGGGGTCGATTGCGCCATCAGGGCAGGGGAGATCGGCGACGAAACCTTGATCGCAAGGCATCTGTTCGATGCGGACTTCGTGACCTGCGCCTCGCCGGCCTATCTGGAGCGGATGGGAGCGCCGGCGTCTCCGGAAGACCTCGCCGCCAACCATGTTGCGGTCGGCTTCTTTTCCCATGCCGACGGCCGGATGAAACCGCTGGCCTTCGAGAAATCCGGTCACCGGCACCTCGTCAGCGACCTGCAATTCTCCGCCAATGAGGACAATGGCCAGATCGCCATGATCCTGGCGGGAATGGGGGTCGGCCAGAACCTGAGACCGTTCCTCCTGCCCTACCTGCAGTCGGGAGAGCTCGTCGAGGTTTTGGGCGAATGGAGCCATCCGACGCTGCCGTTCCGTGTCGTCTATGCTCCCGGCAGACATCAGAGTGCCAGGCTGAAGGTCTTCATCCAGTGGCTTGTCGAGCGCTTCGGAAAGCCCTCTCAGGGCTGAGCCCCCACCGGCATTGTATTCGGAAATTCTCTCAGCTGGCCGATCAGCGGCAACCGGATCGCCGCCTGGAAACCCCGGCTGATGTTCTCAAGCGTGATATCGCCGCCGTGATGGCGGGCTATCGCACGGGCGATCGACAGGCCGAGGCCGACGCCGCCGGTCTCGCGGTTGCGCGAATGCTCAAGGCGGAAGAACGGCACGAAGACCCGCTCGAAATCGGCAACCGGTATGCCGGGGCCGTCATCCTCGACGAGGATGGTCAGGCTGTCGGCGCGCTTTTCGAGCGAGACGCGCGCCCGCTTGCCGTAACGCACCGCGTTTTCCACGAGATTTCTTATCGCCCGGCGCAAGGCGTCGGGCCGGCACCGGTAGCCGATCCTCGATGCGCAGGCAAACGTCACGTCGAGACCGAGATCGGCTAGGTCGTCGCACAGGCTGGAGATGAGGGCGGTGAGGTCCACGCTACGGGTCTCTTCGAGCGTCGCCTCCTCGCGGGCGAAGGCAAGCGTGGCTTCGGTCATCGACTGCATCTCGTCGAGGGTCGCCAGCATGCGCTCCTGCAGTTCGGGATCGGAAACGAACTCGGCGCGCAGCCTCAGCGATGTGATCGGCGTGCGCAGGTCGTGGCCGATCGCCGCCAGCATGCGGGTCCGGTCGTCGACGAAGCGCTGCAGGCGCGCCTGCATTAGGTTGAACGCCTCGGTCATCTGGCGAATGTCGTCCGGCCCTTGTTCGGGTAGCGGCGGCACGGCCTCGCCGCGGCCGAGCGCCTCGGCGGCAACAGCCAGACGCCTTATCGGACGGGCGATCCGGCGCGCGACGAAAATTCCGATCCCGGAAAGAACGAGCGCGGTGATGGCGAGCGAGATGGCCGATTGCTGCGTCCAGATGGCGTTGGCGATCGGCTTGGAGACGACGGCGTTCAGCCATGCGCCGCCGCCGAGCTGCACAGCGAGACCCATGCCGTTGATGCGTTTGAGCGAGGCGAATTTCGCAGGCTGCGACAGGGGCCAGGCCGACGGTGACAGATCGGTCCACAGGATCGTGCTAGCCGCCGCGGCGGTGCCGGCGGAACCTTCCACCGGGTAGATCTTCGGCACTTTCGGATCCGGCGGCAGCGGCGGGAGCTGCTGCTTGTTCAGCTTCGCAAACCCTGCCAGGGGGGCGGCGAGCTGGGCGCTTGCCAGATCCTGCCAGGCCCGGGCCGTTTCCGGGCTGTCCGCTGAAATCCAGAATCGCGTGCTTGCCGTGTCGCTTGCCCGCAAAACATCACTCTTAAGCTCCGGCGGAGTCACCTCGACCAGCTTCGCGATCGAGGCGGCGCGGCTCAAGAATTCGCTCTTGGCGGCGGCGCGCAGCGCTTGGCCGCGCTCGTCCCAGGAAACCAAGAGGCCGATGCTCTGGGAGACCACAAGCGCAAGCAGGATCAGACAGATGAACTGCGCCGCCAAGCTCCGTCGCCACCAGCCAGTCATGACGGCTCGATCCTTGCCGTGAAGCTGTAGCCGCCGCCCCAATGAGTCTTGATTAGCACAGGGTTGCGCGGGTCGGCTTCGATCTTTTTCCTCAACCGGCTGACCTGGTTGTCGATACTGCGGTCGAAGCTGTCGGCAGCGCGCCCGACGGTCAGGTCGAGAAGCTGATCGCGGTTGAGCACCAGTCCCGCATGGTCGATGAAAACCGAAAGGAGGCGGAATTCCGCGGTCGAAAGTGGCACGGCGATCTCGTCGGGGCCGATGATCTCCCTCCGTCCCGTGTCGAGAACCCAGCGGTCGAAGCCCACGGTCCTGACCTTCAGGGTTCCGCGCCGCGGCGGCAGGCTATGGACGCGCCGGAGCACCGCCTTGATGCGCGCCAGCAGCTCGCGGGGATTGAAGGGCTTTGTGACGTAGTCGTCCGCTCCGAGTTCCAGGCCGATGATGCGGTCCGTCTCGTCGCTCATTGCCGTCAGGAGAATGATCGGAAGCTCGCCCCGACTTCGCAACTGGCGGCAGATCGACAAGCCATCCTCTCCCGGCATCATGACGTCGAGCACGACGAGATCGGGCGAGCTGCGGTCGAGCAGCCGCCGAAGGGCTCCCCCGCTCTCGGCCAGGCTGATCCTGTAGCCGTGCTGAGCCAGATATTTTCCCACCAGATCGCGAATGTCGCGATGGTCATCGACGACAACGATATGGGGTGTTGGGCTGACGGTGGTGCTCACGCATCGAGAATAGGAGAAGGCCGAATGTCCTCCTAGGGAAAAATTGTAACGAAGTATGTCGGCGGCCGGTCCTGCGACATTCGGAGAAGCACTCCGCCTTCCCTGACAGAACTCTGCGACACATGCCGATCATCATCCAGGCCTGCAAGCGCCGTCTCGCAAAGCGATTGTCTCAAGGGAAGGGTTCTGGATGCCGGCACACGATCGTACTGTTCCGCAAGCCTCGCTGTCTGTTTTCGACGCCGTCACGATCATGGTCGGACTGGTCGTCGGCATCGGAATCTTCCGCACGCCCTCGATCGTCGCCGCCAATGTCGAAAGCGAACTCGCCTTCATCGGCGTTTGGGTGGCCGGTGGGATCGTCACGCTCATCGGCGCGCTGTGCTATGCCGAACTGTCGGCCGCGCATCCCCATGCCGGCGGAGAATATCACTTTCTCTCCCGCGCTTACGGCAAGCCGATGGCCGTGCTCTTCGGCTGGGCGCGCGCCTCCGTGATACAGACAGGCGCGATCGCCGGCGTCGCCTTCGTCCTTGGCGATTACGCCGCGCGGATATTCCCGCTCGGTGCGCACGGCCCCGCTCTTTACGCAGGGCTGGCGATCGTCGTGTTCACCGGAATAAACGTCGCCGGCACCTTGCAGAGCAAGACGCTGCAAGTCGTCATCACGATGGTGGAGATCGGCGCCGTCGTTGCGATCATCGCCTTCGGCCTGTTCGGCTCGCCGGGATCGGCTCCGGAAGTGGAAGCGCTCGCGCCCGGATCGGCCGCCATCGGCATGGCGATGATCTTCGTCTTGCTCACCTATGGCGGCTGGAACGAGGCCGCCTATCTCACCGGCGAGCTCAAGGATGCGCCGCGCAATATCGCCAGGGTGCTGGTGCTGGGCACCGTCGTCCTGACGGCGCTTTACGTCCTGACGAATATCGCGCTCCTTTCCATATTGGGACTCGACGGGCTTCGCGCCTCCGAGGCGGTGGCCGCCGACATGATGGGTCTGGTAGCAGGACCGCCCGGCGCGCTCATCGTTAGCCTCGCCATTGTCGTGGCCGCGGTTTCGACGCTGAACGCAACGATCTTCACCGGCGGGCGCGTCTATTTCGCCATGGCCCGCGATCTGACGCTGATGCCGCGCATCGGCGAGTGGGACGAGCGCGGGAGTAACCCCGCAAACGGTCTGATCGCGCAGGGGATTGTCGCGCTCGCATTGGTGGGAATGGGCGCGGCCACGCGCAACGGCTTTCAGGCGATGGTGGATTATACCGCTCCGGTTTTCTGGGGGTTCCTGCTGCTCACCGGCATCGCGGTTTTCGTTCTGCGGCTTCGCGAGCCCAAGCGGGTGCTGCCCTACAAGGTACCCCTCTATCCGCTGACGCCGATCCTATTCTGCCTCACCTGCGCCTATATGCTGCATGCCAGCCTCGCCTATACCGGCGTTTCGGCCCTGATCGGCCTCGCCGTCCTGGCGGCGGGCCTGCCGCTCCTGTTTTTCCGCCGAACCGGCGAAAAGGGACACTCCAAGAGCTCTCCCGCGCGCACCGCCGTCACGGCTCCCGACTGACCGAACCGCACTTCAACCAGGAGAACCGCCATGTTCCATTTCCGAAGAACCGCCATTATCTGCACGGTATCTGCCCTCGCATTGGGCAGCCCCTTCACGCTGATCGGCCCGGCTGCCGCCGATCAGGCGGCGCCGTTCACCCCCTCCGTCGGCCAGGCCGGCAAGGATGTCGTCTGGGTGCCCACCCCGCAAGCGTTGGTCGACCGGATGCTCGAAATGGCCGAAGTCACCAAGGACGACTACGTCATCGATCTCGGCTCCGGCGATGGACGCACGGTGATCACCGCGGCGAGGCTGGGCGCGCGCGCCCACGGCATCGAATACAATCCCGACATGGTCGCGCTTTCGCAGCGCAATGCCGAGGCAGCCGGGGTGACCGACCGCGCAACCTTCGTGCAGGGCGACATCTTCGAATCGGATTTCTCGGAGGCGACGGTCGTCACCCTTTTCCTGCTGCCCGAACTGAACCTCAGATTGCGTCCGATCCTGCTGGACATGGAACCCGGCCTGCGCGTGGTTTCCAACACGTTCGACATGGGTGACTGGGAGCCCGACGAGCGGGTCGAGGCGGGCGGCGACTGCACGACCTATTGCAATGCCTACAAGTGGATTATCCCCGCCAAAGTGGAAGGCAACTGGCGCCTCGGCGACGCCGAACTCACGCTGACCCAGACCTACCAGATGCTGACCGGATCGCTGAACCGGGGCGGGGAGATGCTCCCCATCAGCGAGGCCAGGATGAACGGCCGGGAGATCAGCTTTCTTGCAGGCGACCGCCGCTATATCGGAGAGGTCGGCACCGACGGCACCATGACGGGAAGCATTGAGGGCGGCGGCGAATGGAATGCTTCCCGCTCCACCAACTGAGCTTCGGAGCCGCGAGTGAATTCGACTTGTGAGCACCGGTAATAGGTTCATGCGCATTTCGGTATCTAATGACTGACCAAACACGGATTAGGTACCACCCATCGAAGCGCGGCGAGTTAGCCGTCTGAAACCCACAGGCAAAATGAAAGGAGCACACCATGAAGTGAGTGTTCATTGCCACGCTTGGAACCCTGGCATCACTCACCACCGTCCCCGGCATTTCCGCGCCACCGAACAGGGCCAGGCATCCATCCGGACGTGGCATACGGAAAAGACTGTCGGGATCGATGACAGGAACCCCGGCATCACCGATAGCGCGGGCACCGAGTTCGCGTCTGTTCGTCCGCGCACCTCGCGCGACGATCGCCAGATGGGCGACGACAGCGTCCGCGGTTGAAACGCAGTTCATTCAAGACATCGGTAGCAGCCAGGTCGCAAACACGCTGCACCGAACAGAAAGGATACGAAAATGAAGAATACCCTTATCATCGCATTTTTCGCTTCCCTCGCCGTTGCAGGCGCCTCGGCCGCGGCCGAGGGTGAATACTACGAAGGCATTGGCGGGGCCTCCTCGCAGCGGGCGGCTAACGCACCGGCAATCAAGCACGATCGGACCTTCTTCTATTCCGCCAAGGAAAAGGGAGCTGTCGCGGCCGAAGCCGACAGCGGCGACTACTACGAGGGCATTACCCGCCCCAACTGAGTGTCGCGCTGTCAGCGGGAATGGCGCTCCGTTGCGAACCATTCTCGCCCGATCGTGCATCGCGGTGCCGCACAATGTGCGGCACCGCTTTTCGTTTCGTCATCGCGAGAAATGCCGCCAATGCAAGTGGAAGCCCGGCCATGTCTATTCATTCCGGGCTGGCTCAATTCCGGCTACTCCGTCCGGTGTGGGCGCCGAATGGCTCTCACCGTTCCGCTGCTTCCCCCGCCGCAGAAGAACTGGTCGCCGCCATCGGACTCAAGTCCTGACACGCCCGCATCCGGCGGCATATCGAGCTTCTCCAGGACCCTGCCCGACTGCGGATCGATCCGCCGGACATCGCTTCCATCACCATCCCATGTGGCGTGCCAAAGTTCACCGTCCACCCAGCTCACGCCCGTGACGAAGCGATTGGACTGGATGGTGCGCAAGACAGCGCCCGTTTCGGGATCGACCTGGTGAATCTTGCTGTTGCGGTATTCTCCGACCCACAGCGTCCCCTCCGCCCAGGCAAGGCCGGAGTCACCACCGCCTCCGGGTGCCGGGATGCTGGAAAGGACAGTGCCGGTTTGAGGGTCGATCTTCTGGATGCGATCCTCGGCGATCTGAAACAGGTGCCGGCCGTCGAAGGCCGTCCCCGCATGCGCGGCGACATCGATGGAGCGCACGACGCTTCCGCTGGCCGGGTCGAGAGCGTTCAGCCTGTCACCGGACGCGAACCAGACGAGACGGCCATCGAAGGTGAGGCCATGCACCTCGGCGATATCGGAAAAGGGACCATATTCCCGGAGGATTTCGGCGCTGGAACTTTTCATCTTGATACCCCGTGGATCATGAAACTGCCGCGACTTTAGCCGCTGTGCAGCGGAGCGGGGAGTAACAGTGTTGTCGGGAAACCGGGAATGGGCGGGGTCATCCAGCGGCGCGCGCGTCCCCGTCCGAACGACTGCACCTTGCCTGCCCTCCAAAGCTGTTCGAGCGCCCGCTGTACGCTGCGGGCACTGATACCAAGTGCGATCGCCAGAGCCGAGCTCGACCAGGCTTCGCCGTCGGCGAGCAGGGCCAGAACCGCCGCATTCTGCTCTTCCGCGTTCGGCACCAGCACGACGACCTCGCCGGCGTGGCTCGGGGATAAGGCAAAACCCCGATCCGTGGCGGTCACTTTCGCAAGGGTCCTAAGTTCCGCCCGCAGCCGTCCAATTTCCACTCGAAGCCGAGCGCGGTGCGATTCATCGGCCTGCTTTGCCCGGAAGGCGCGCTTGACGAGTAAATCCCTGCTCACGTCGCCAGGCCAGCCTTCGGCGAGTGCTCGCGCAAGAGCAAACAAAACCGGGCGGGTCGCAAGCGAGACGACCGTACCCTTGTTTCTTACAAGATTGCGGCAGGCGTCTACGACGAACGCCCCGGAAGCCAGCAATGCTTCGACCTCCTCCAACAGAAGATGA
The DNA here is from genome assembly GCF_001005825.1 of Rhizobium sp. LC145. Lineage (GTDB taxonomy): Bacteria > Pseudomonadota > Alphaproteobacteria > Rhizobiales > Rhizobiaceae > Neorhizobium. Next base: position 90,293 of record NZ_LBHV01000011.1, on the reverse strand, counting down.
CGTTCCTCTCCGCGTGCGATGAAACGTGCGGCCGGTTCGGTCATCAACAGGGAGAGGCTCTCCACCTCCGCGATCAAGCCGGGGATGCCGGCAATCCGCGCCTCGTGCTCGGCCCTGGCGAGCGCGGTGCGTGCCATCTCCGTTTGCAGACGCCGGATGGCGATCCCCGCTGCGGCGAGTTCGTAACTCGCTCTCAAGGCTGGCGTGAGCGGCGCGGGATCGATATCGGCGAGCAATCGCACGGCCTCGTCCAGGCGGCCGATCAGCAGCAGCCGACGCGCCATAAGGCACCCTGCATGCGCGGCATTGGCCCGATCGCCGCGCCGTTCGAGCACCCCTCGCGCCGCGTCGAGCGCCTTGACGGGCCATGCGAGGTCTCGCGACACAAGGGCGATTTCGGCTTCCGCGACCACGCACCGTGCGCGGGCGACTGCATCCTTCGGGCCGAACGCCCGTGCAGCGCGCTTGAGAAGGTCCTTTGCCCGAACAAGATCCCCAAGTTGCGCCATCGCGATGCCGCGCAGCGCAAGCGCGGGTGCGTCGTTACGCAAGGCAATCCTCTTCAAAGCGGAGAGAGGATCGCCCGCAGCGAGAGAATGTGCCGCGGCCGTGATCAGCGAGTCCATCGCAATCCCGTCACACTTGTTACTCCCGCCATTCGATTTCCGATGCCAGAATCATCCCACCACAGACAGAGATCAGCATCGCTGAGCGGGAATTCGCGAAATCAGGAGGTATCGATATCATGATTACATCAGTCGGGAACGGACGGGAAGGCGGACAGCCGGCCATGCAGACACCACCGGTCGTATCGCCGCAGGAGTGGGAGGCGGCCCGTCAGCAACTCCTCGTTAAAGAAAAGGCCCAGACCCGCGCCCGCGACGCCTTGGCTGCCGAGCGGCGGCGGATGCCGTGGATGGCCGTGGAGAAGGCATATGCCTTCGAGGGGCTGGCGGGCAAGGCCAGCCTGCTCGACCTGTTCGACGGCCGGCGTCAATTGATCGTCTACCGAGCCTTCTTCGAGCTTGGTGTGTTCGGCTGGCCCGAACATGCCTGCAGGGGCTGCTCCATGGTGGCCGACCAGGTTGCCCATCCGGCCCATCTGAATGCCCGCGACACCACTCTGGTTTTCGTCTCGCGGGCGCCGCAGGAGGACATCAGACGGCTGAAATCGCGCATGGGCTGGAACATTCCGTGGTTTACCATCACCGACAGTTTCGATGCGGACTTCGGTGTGGACGAGTGGCATGGCACGAACGTTTTCTACCGTGACGGTGACCGCGTGTTCCGCACCTATTTCATCAACAATCGCGGCGACGAGCAGATGGGGAGCACCTGGAACTATCTCGACATCACGCCGCTCGGCCGGCAGGAAGTGTGGGAGGATTCGCCGGAGGGCTATCCCCAAACCCCGACCTACAAGTGGTGGAATTGGCACGACAGCTATGTCGCGGATGCCGCACCCGACGAGAAATGGGTCGCGGTGTCGGATGCAGGAGAGGCCGCGTTCCGGAGCCAGGAGGGGAGCATGAAAACATGATCCGCGGGGCAGACTGGCTGCCGCTGGCAGCCTCGCCGACCTTTGCCGTCATGGCTCTGCTGACGGGTGTGGTCGGCGGTCACTCCGCGGAAATGCTCTGCTCGGATGCCCAGTTGTCGCCGCTGAGTGGAATGGCCACGATGTATGTGCTGATGGGCGTTTTCCATGCGAACCCATGGGTGAAGCTGATCCGCGAGCGTCGCGGCTCGTTCTGAAAGGAAGCCTCGCGGCTCAATTGCGCCCGGTCGTGACGGCCGGACGGGCGACCTCGCGCGGGGTCAGCCCGAAGCGGCGCCGGAACGCGGTCGCGAAATTCGCGGGGTTGGAATAGCCGGCAATGCCGCTGGCTTCCTGTACCGTCACCTCGTTCGATTTCAGAAGCGCATAGGCGCGTTCCAGCCGCTGTTGGCGCACATATTCGAAGACGCTCACGCCCTCCGATACCCGGAAGAGCCTTTGCAGGCCGCTGGCGCTGACGCCCGCTCCGCGCGCGATCATGTCGACGCTGAGCGGTGCGTCGAGGCTCTCCCGAATAAGATCGGCGGCACGCTGTAGCTTAATGCGGTCCTGACGCGTCAGAAGCGCCGATCGGTCGAACTCGGGTTCCGTCCGCAGGGTGGCGGCCAGGCTCTCCGCCACGATCTCCACCGCACGGCCTTCCAGAAAGAGATTGTGGAGCTGAGGCGCCAGCGGGCTCGGCTCAAGGATCTGCCGCACCAGTTCAACTGTTCTAGGCGTCAGCACCCATTGATGCTCGCTCAGGTGATCGTTCAGGAGCCGCTTTCCCTGGGCGGGGCTGCCGAACTTCGTCAATCCGTCGAAATCCAGCCATTCCGGCGAGGCCGACACCACGACATGGCGCAGATGTTGGCGACGCCTGGAGGAGCGCTGAAAGCGTTCCGACCGCGCACTCATGATGGCCGTTCCGGTCATCGCGTTCTTTCGATGTCCGGCGAAGTGGAAGCCGCGGTCGCCAAGCGTCAGATCGACCATTCCATCCATGAAGAAGATGCAGGAGAAGCCCTCGGGCAGCACGGACGTGGCCGTGAACGGCCGCTCCTCGGTCACGTCGCTGAAATGCAGGAACAATCCCGGCCGAAGCTCGACATGCAGAAAGTCCCCTTCCACCAGCGTGTCGTCCGGCAGGAGTCGATCGTCGGGACTGGCGATGGCGACGCCGTCCTTCCGCAGGAAGTCGCAGACCCGGAAGCGCCGCGTGCGATCGCGCTCCGCCCGCATATCGGTCCTGCCGTGCGCCAGCTTGTCGTTCATGGCCCAACACTCCACCGGCCGATGTCATTACGGCATCGGCCCGCGTTCCGGTGAATTATTCGTTTGTTTCGATGTCCAACAAAAGTTTCTTGTTGTTGCGCAAAGGTCCGGACGTTTTCCCGCGCCCTATCATGCCCTAGTAGGTATTTAACTTGAAGAAGCAGGTCAAGTTATCATTGGCATGGATCAGGGTGGCAGATCGTGGGAAACGGGCGGGTTCAGGGGCAACGGCAATCTTTGGGAGCGGCGGGAGATCGCTTGCGGGCGGCACTTCTTGGGAGCACGCTGCTATGCGCAATGACGCCTTTTACGGCCGAAGCGCAGGAGCCGGGGGTGGCCGTAAGTGGTGAAACCGTTCTCCAGACGATCGTCGTCGAAGGCGAGGGCGCATCCGGCCCTGATCGGGGGATCGTCGCCAAGCGCAGCAGGAGCGCCTCCAAAACCGATATGTCTATCCTCGAAACGCCCCAGGCGGTGAGCGTCGTCACGCGGGACCAGATGGAGGAGCAGGGCGTCAACACGGTGGCCGAAGCCCTGCGCTACACGCCCGGCGTCCATCCGGATCCGAACGGCTACGACCTTCGTTACGACTGGCTCTATGTCCGGGGGTTCAATGCGTATGGCACCATGTGGCTGGACGGCCTGCCGGTCGCCGGCGACCCCCTCAACTATGCGACGCCCAGCATCAATCTCCATTCGCTTGAGCGGGTCGAGGTGATCAAGGGGCCGGCCTCGGTGCTTTACGGCCGCACGATTCCGGGCGGGCTCGTCAACCAGGTGAGCAAGCGTCCGCAGCCGACACCTTATCGCGAGGTGACGGTCGGCACGTCCGGCTTCGGGGGCGTGCAGGGGTCCTTCGACTTTACCGGCCCGATCACCGAGGACAGCGACTGGAGCTATCGTCTTCTCGGACAGGCCAGAAACATGCAGACGCAGATCGATCACGAGCGCGACAGGCAGCTCATGATCGCTCCGAGCCTCACCTGGTCCCCGAGCGACGACACGTCGCTGACGCTCTACGGCTACTATCAGCACGACGATCCCGTCTTCAATCCGCGCTTCTATCCCGCCTACGGCACGCTGCTGCCAAATCCTTCCGGTCAGATACCGCGCGACGTCTTCCTGGGCGATCCGGACTGGGGAGGCTTCCGCCGCGATTACTTCCATCTCGGCTACGCGTTCGAGCATTCCTTCGACGAGACGTGGACCGTGCGGCAGAACCTTCGTTACGGCCGGTCCGACCAGAACATGGACCTGGTGCTGGTCAACCCGGCCTTCGCCTTTGCCGGCAGGCGTTCGAGCGATCTGAGCCGCGTCACGGCGATCTCCGACGACTGGACGTCGACCTTTGCGGTCGACACACAGCTCGAAGCCAGGTTCGATACGGGTGCGGTCGACCACACCGTGCTTTTCGGCGTCGATTACGTGCATGGCCTCTCCAGCACCAATTTCGGCAATACCGGCATGGGTACCATCGTTCCCGGCATCGACTACAACGATCCGCAATACGGCTTCCACTATCCGAGAGCCCCGGTTACCGCCTCCGGATTGCAGACGCAGGACCAGCTCGGTTTCTATCTGCAGGATCAGATCCGCTACGGCGGTTGGCTCGGCACGTTCGGTCTTCGCTACGACATGTCGGATATCAGTTCGGAAAACCGGATCAGCGGCCGTACCGTCGCGACCGAGGACAATGCCGTCACCTGGCGGGCCGGTCTCACCTATCTCTTCGACAACGGGTTTGCTCCCTATGCGAGCTATTCCACCGCCTTCCTGCCGCTGATGGGCACGGATGCCTCCGGCGATCCCTTCAAGGCGCAAACGGCGGAACAGTTCGAGATTGGCGTCAAGTATGAGCCGCCGGAAGGTCGCGGCATGGTCACGCTTTCGCTCTTCAACCTGGACCATGAGAATGCCCTGACGCCGATCGGACCGCGGCCGGCGAACCCGGTCGCCTATGCCCAGGACGGCAAGCAGCGCATCCGCGGCATCGAGATCGAAGGCAAGTATGAACTGACCCCCGAACTCGACCTTCTGGCCGCCTATGCCTATTCGGACTCCGAGGTCCTGCGCTCAACCAATGCCGCCGCCGTCGGCAACGAGGTCCTGCGCCTGCCCGAGCACCAGGCAAGCCTCTGGATCAATTATCGGCCGGCTGCGATCGAGGGCTTGTCGCTCAGCGCAGGCGTCCGCTACATGTCTTCCTATCAGACCGACGTCACCTATCTGGACGATCTGCGCATCCCCTCGCGCACCTTGGTCGACATCGGCGCCGCATACGATCTCGGCGCACTCGATCCATCCTTCAAGGGCACAAGGGTTCAGTTGAACGTCAGCAATCTCTTCGATGAGAAATATGTCTCCCATTGCCTCAACCTGACGGGCGGAAGCTGCAACTACGGCGCTGGCCGGACCATTACCGCGAGCCTGAAATACACATGGTGACGCAGTCGGCCCCGATAGTTTCGCGATGGGCCCGCAGGCTGTGGGCCCTGCTGCCTTCGATGGGCGTGCTCGCGATGGCTGTGATTGCGGCGCTCTCCTGGATGGAGCCCGCACGCGCCGAAATCCTGTTGAAGGATGCGGTCGGACGCGAGGTCCGTCTCGCATCGCCGGCCCGCCGGATCGTTACCAACGAAAGCCTGCTGCTTTATTATCTGGCGCTCATCGATCCCGATCCCGTCGCCAGGATCGCCGGATGGGCAAGGCCGCAGCGCATCGACGGCGGCGTCTACCGGGCGTTCCGGGAAAAGTTTCCGGGAATCGATGCCATTCCGGAGGTCGGTAGCGTCGTTCCGTCGAATGCCCTGGCCGAAGCAATCCTTGGGGTAAGGCCCGATCTCTTCGTCGTCAGTCTCTGGCAGCCGGAATGGGAGGAGATTGCCGGGCAGCTCGAGCGCGCTGGTGTTTCGGTGATTTTCCTCGACAGTCCGCAGACCACGAAACGCGACCCCGCGGAGGCGACTGCCTTCTCCATCGAGCTTCTGGGCCAGGCGATCGGAAGGGAAGATCAGGCACGCGAATTCGCCGCCTTCGTGCGGGCAAAATACCGGCAGGTCGCCGAGCACCTGGCCGGCATCGGCGAACGGCCGAAAGTGCTGATCGACGTTCACGCAGGCACGCTCTGTTGCTACACGCCCGGCTCGGACAACCGCATCTCCCATTATCTCGAGCTTGCGGGCGGACACAGTATCGGCGCGGACGTTGCCTCCGGCTATGACAGTCAGCTCAGCCCGGAATTCGTGGTGGGCGCCGATCCGGACATCTATATCGGCACGGGCAGCCCCCATCTCGGCGCACAGAGCGGACTGGCTCTCGGCGGCGGCATCGACGAAGAGACGGCGCGCCGTTCGCTTGAAGCGGTCACGAGCAGGAACCTGCTCGAAAATCTTTCGGCAGTGCGGGAGGGCCGCGCTTTCGCCGTGTCGCACCAGCTCGCCATCTCGGCGCTCAACCTCATCGTCTTCGAATGCTTCGCCAAGTGGACGCATCCCGAGGCGATGGCGGATGTCGATCCGGAAAGGACGATCGCCGAGATCAACCGCCGCTTTCTGGCCGTCCCGCTGGAAGGGACGTTCTGTGTCGGCATCGAGCCGACGCCCCACACGCCCTGAGAGGCGCGGACGCAAAAGTAACGGAGAAGCACGTGGCAGGTTTCTTTTCTCAGGCTCGCATCGAGCTTGCCGATCCGAAGACCGTGATCGCGGCGGTCTGTCAGCACATGACCGAACACAGCGCCGAGCTGGAGGAGGAGGGGGACACGCATCTGCTGCGCTTCAAGACCTCCAGCGCCCGCTTCGTTCCTGACGGGAAGGCCATTCGGGTCGATGTCGAGGCGACCGACATGGAAGGCATCTATTTCACCCGGCTGGCGGTCGCCTCCCACATCATCGAGTTTGCCGAGGGCCAGTCTCCACACATTGCCTGGCAAGGAGCAGGCGATGAGATTTCCCGTCCACCGAATTTTGAGATCATGGAAGTCAAAACGGTGCGGGATGTCACGCCTCACATGCGCCGGCTGACACTTCTTGGAGAGCGGGTGGAACGTTTCCTGCCGCTGGATGCGCTGCATCTCAACATTCTCGTCCAGCGCCCGGATGTGCAAGAACCGCAATGGCCGACGGTCGGCTCGGATGGGCTTATCCAATGGTCCGATCCGGCGAAGCGTCCGGAGTTCCGCAAATACACGGTGCGGTCGGTGGACGTGGCGGCCGGTACGATGGATCTGGATTTCGTCATCCACTCGGATGCGGGTCCCGGATCGAGCCTGGCGCAAAGCGCAAAGCCCGGCGACCGGATCGGGATTGCCGGTCCGGGCGGCGGCGGGCTGGCCGATGCCGACTGGTATCTCTTCGTTGGCGACGAAACCGCCTTGCCGGCAATCGCCCGGATGCTGGAGGCTCTTTCCGATGAGGCGACGGGACTAGCCTTCATCGAGGTTGCGGACGAAGCGGAAGTCCAGCCGCTCCGCCACCCGGTCGGGCTCAAGGTGACCTGGCTGTTCCGTGGAGGAGCCCCGGCGGGTACGGCAAATCTGTTGCTACCGGCCATGGAAGGCGCCGCGTTTCCTTCCGGGGAGGAGAGGGTCTATGTCTGGGCCGGATGCGAGTTCGACGACTTTCGCGCCATCCGCAAACATGTCCGCAGCGAGCGCGGCCTGCAAAAGCATGAGCATCTGGTCGTGTCGTATTGGCGCCGGGGCGTCGAAGGGGATTAGCGCTGCCGTTCCCGCCTTATTCGACAAGCCCGAAGATCGGGCCATAGCCGCCATGCCAGGAGTAGTCGTTGCGGCCCATGGCGGGATTGTAAATCCCAACACCGCGTCCGCCATCGAGAAACAACGCGTTGGGGCATTTCAAATGGTCGCGGAAGAGTCGCGCGAAATCATGGAAATTCACCCTGTCCTCGCTGATCGCGAAACGGACGGCGCCTGAGCCGCAGACCCCGAGGCCGCTCCGGCGGGTTCTGTCTTGCGATCCGACGATGAAGGCCGGGTGTAGCTTGTTGCGGATGACGAGCATGGGGCCGGACTGGGTTGCGAACCGCACCTTGGGCCGGGGCTTCAAGAACTCCTCGGTCGGGAGCAGGCCGGCGCTTGTGCCGTCAAGAAAGAACACGCCGTTCGGCTTCTTGTAGAAATTGGGTACCGGGCCAGCCGAGCCCCGAAAGTCCGATATATCGGGGGGGCGCAGCTCCCGGCCGTTCTCGACATAAAGCCCCATGGGCGAAAAATCGGGCAGATACATTCCGGCGTTCACCGCGAACGTCAGCGCCCGTCCCTCGGCGCGCAGCGCATCGGACAGGCTTGAAAAACGGCGGTACGGCTTGCCATCGCCATTCTTCCAGAACAATCGCAGGTCGGCTTTTGCGGGATCCAGCGTGCAGACGACGTATTTCGCCGTCTCGAAGGCTTCTTCCCGGCAGGGCTGGGCACCGGCCGCCGGCTCGGACATCATCAAGGCCATCAGCATCATGGCGAAGCTGAGCGCGCCGGGTTTGCGATAATTCATCGGTGCCTCAGGGGGGTACTCAGGGATTCGGGTACTGGGCAACTCCCGGATCACGAGGCTTCTGTTCGATCGGCTCGTCGTCGTTGACCGCTGCGATGGTGAGGATGCAGGCGGCGAGAGCTGCAATGAATATCGCTCCATATGGCATGGCTGTATCTCCGTTGCCCCCGGAGGCAATTCACTACCGAAAGGTTAATTAGGTCGTAAAAATTATAGTAAACGGCAAATGCGTCCATTCTGGTCCAGGCGGCGATGGTGGGGTCGCAATCTCCGTGTCGGCATCCCGGAGCGATGTCCCAAATCGAAACATAATGCCTTAAAGCTGTGACATATTGTTCATGCTGCAGCGCAATAGTTCTGATTGGCGGTCAGTTTGGGACATGGGGCGGTTGGCCTCCCATCGGATTTGTTTCATCATTGATCGCGTTTGCGCCTCCCGAGCCTCTCCCTTCTGCCGCCGGCAGGGTTGAGGATGAAACAGGGCCTTTGATCGCCGCCGCGGCTGGTGATCCGGTTCCTTCGACCAAGCAGTAGCGAGGGCCAATTGCCGGGAATAGATTCAAATCCGCCCCGTGCCTCCATGCTCACCATCCTGTCTTCATTGCGCTCGGCGCTTCTCGGGATAGGGTTGACGAGTTCCATCATCAACATACTGGCCCTGACGGGCTCGTTCTTCATGCTGCAGGTCTATGACCGCGTCATTCCAGGCCGCAGCCTGCCCACTCTTGCCGGACTGATCATCATCGCGGCGACGCTCTTCGCATTCCTGGGCGTGCTGGAACTCATCCGTCTGAGGCTCCTTGCCCAGGTCGGGTTGTCGGTCGACGAACGGCTTGGCAAGACCGTGTTTCGCTCGCTTACGTCGGCTCCCTCGCGGGCTCGCCTCGCTCCAACGGGGCTGCAGCCGATACGGGATATGGACGACGTGCGCGGCTTCCTGTCCGGGCCGGGGCCGGCCGCGCTGTTCGACCTGCCGTGGATACCGTTTTATCTCTTCCTGTGTTTTCTTTTCCACCTATGGATCGGCGTCACCGCGCTGGCGGGGGCCCTGCTCCTCATCGCTCTCGCGATCCTGGCGGATGTGACGTCGCGCAAATCGGCGCGGGAGGCTGCGAAATTCGCGGCCGAGCGTTTGGCCTTCGCGGAGGCCGCCAAACGCAATAGCGACGCCGCGGCAGCCATGGGTTTCGGCCATCGGCTCGCTGCCCGCTGGGCGCGGATCAACGATCGCTTTCTCGCCAATCACCTGCGCGCGACGAATATCACCGGCTCGCTTTCGACCTTCTCACGGGTCGTCCGCATGATGCTGCAATCGGCGGTGCTGGCGGTGGGGGCAATCCTCGTCATCCGCCAGGAGGCGTCGGGCGGCATCATGATCGCCAGCTCCATCCTGGCGAGCCGGGCGCTTGCACCGCTGGAACTCGCCATAGGTCACTGGCGCGGTTTCGTGGCCGCGCGGCAGAGCTGGCTGCGGCTCCTTACGCTCGACGCGGCGATGGCGGTCAAAGGGCCGGAAGTCGCGCTCTCCAGGCCGAAGGAACTGGTCTCGGTCGAAAACCTGCATCTGGCCGCTCCTGGATCGAAGGCGCCGATCATCCGGAACGTTTCATTTGAAGCGAGGGCAGGGGAGGCGATCGGCATCATCGGTCCGAGCGCATCGGGAAAATCATCGCTCGCACGCGCGATCGTCGGGCTGTGGCAGCCGCTTGGCGGAAATGTCCGGCTCGATCGAGCCTGCCTGATGCAATGGGACGAAGCGGAGCTCGGCCGGCATATCGGCTACCTGCCGCAGGAGGCTTCGCTCTTCCAGGGATCGATTGCCGAGAACATCGCGCGGTTCGATCCGGACGCTGCGTCGGAAAGGGTCATCGAGGCGGCGCGCCGGGCCGGCGTCTACGAGATGATCGTGCGCTTTCCGGATGGCTTCGATACGGAGATCGGCGAGCAGGGGGCGGCACTTTCGGCGGGCCAGAGACAGCGGATCGCGCTTGCCCGCGCGCTCTATGGCGATCCCTTCCTCGTGGTTCTCGACGAGCCGAACGCCAATCTCGACGCGGAAGGCGATGCGGCACTTGCCCAGGCGGTTGCCGGTATCAAGGCGCGCGGCGGGATCGCGCTGGTGATCGCGCATCGCCCGAGTGCCCTTGCGGCCGTCGACAAGGTTCTGGTTCTCGCCGGCGGTCAGGTGCAGGCCTTCGGCCCGAAGGACAAGGTGCTGAAACCGACGCCGGCGCAGGCCGCAGGCACGGCAGTCCGGTTGCTTCGCGCCGGCGCGGAGGCGGCTGAATGATGAACGTGCGCGCCCCACTGGCCGAACGCGCCATCCGCCGCCTGACGATGCTGGCTCTCGCCGGCATCATCCTGCTGGTCGGCGTCCTCGGAGGGCTCGCCGCCACGATCAATCTCAGCGGGGCGGTGATCGCGGCGGGAACCCTCGTGGTCGATAGCTATCCGAAGCCGGTCCAGCATCAGCGCGGCGGGACGGTTGCCGCGCTTTTCGTCAAGAACGGCGACCGCGTCGATGCGGGAGAGGTGCTCATTCGCCTCGACGATACGCAGATGCGCGCGAATTTCGCCATCGTGTCGAGACGGCTCTTTGAGCTTTCGGCCCGCATCGCGCGGCTGACCGCCGAGCGCGACGGCAGGGAAGCGATCGCTTTCCCTGCCCCCCCGGCCGGGGCCGACGCGAGCGTGATGGAGGAAGAGCGCAAGCTCTTTGCCGATCGCCGTTCCTCCCGGAAAGGGCGCGAGGCACAGCTCGACGAACGCATACGCCAGCTTGGCATGCAGGCCGAGGGGCTAACGGCGCAGCAGCAGGGAAAGCGCAAGGCGATCGCCATTATCGAAAAGGAGCTTTCCAGCCTGCGGCCGTTGGCGGAACAGGGCGTCATTCCCGGCACCAGGGTCTATGCGCTCGAACGCGAGGCGGCGGACCTCGAAGGCGAACTCGGCAGCCTCGTGGCCTCGTCGGCTGAGATCAAGGGAAAGATCGCCGAAACCGAACTGCAGATCATCCAGATCGGCGACGATCACCGCAGCGAGGTGTCGGACGAGCTTCGCCGGGCCCAAGCCGAAACCGGGGAATATTCGGAGCGGCTGGTCGCGGCCGAGGACCAGTTGAGACAGACCGATATCCGGTCGCCGCAGGCGGGGATCGTTCATCAGCTTGCCGTTCATGCCGCCGGTGCCGTCGTCACGCCCGGAGAGCCCGTCATGCGGATCGTGCCCGACCGCGATGCGCTGACCCCGGAACTCAGGCTTTCGCCGCGCGACAGGGATCAGGTGAGCGTCGGCCAGGATGTCGAGCTGCGCTTCTCCGCCTTCAATCAGCCCACCACGCCGGCACTGACGGGTCAGGTCATGAGCGTGGCGGCGGATCTGACCAAGGACGAGCGTACCGGCGAAAATTACTACAGCATCCGGGTCCATGTGCCATCGGCGGAGTGGTCGCGGCTCGGCAAGCTGATGCCCGCCGCCGGCATGCCGGTGGAGGCCTTCATCCGCACCAGCGAGCATACGGTTCTCGCCTATCTGGCGAAACCTTTCGCGGACCAGATGGCCCGCGCATTCAGGGAGGAATAGCCGCAAACGCCGCCCGTGCCGGAGAAGTTGCAGGCACGGGCGTCTTCGAAAATTGACGATCACCAAAGGAGTAGACAATGCCCCAAACGATACAGAATGCCGTCGGCGACACGCTTTTCTATAGCGGTGCGTCAGGCGCCTGGTTCTCCGCCAGAGGCTCCGGGCCGGAGCTTTACGGCACGGCGGGCAATGACTCGATCTGGGGCGACGCCTCCGTGAACGTGACCATGTATGGCGGTACGGGCGACGATATCTATTACCTCTATTCGAACATCAACCGCGCGGTCGAAGCCCCCGGCGCCGGCGTCGATACCATCGACACCTGGATGAGCTACACGCTTCCCGAAAACTTCGAGAACCTGAGGGTCACTGGCGATGGCCGCTACGCCTTCGGCAACGAAATCGACAACATCATTTCCGGCGGATCGGGAAGCCAGACGATCGACGGCGGCGGTGGAAACGACGTGCTGATCGGCGGCGGGGGCGCCGACACCTTCATATTCACGCGCGGCAATGGCAGCGATCTCATCACCGATTTCGGCAGCGACGATACGATCCGCCTGAACGGCTATGCGTTTTCGTCGCTGGAGCAGATCGTCGGCAGCTCCACCCAGGAGGGAGCCAATCTCCGGATCGCGCTGGGCGATGGGGAGAGCCTCGTTCTCGCCGACACGACGGCCGCCGACCTCAGCGCCGATCAGTTCCAGCTGACGCTCGACCGCTCCGGATTCACGCAGACATTTGCCGATGAATTCGACAGCTTGTCGCTGCGAAACGGAGACCAGGGCACCTGGGATGCGAAATTCTGGTGGGCTCCCGAACACGGCGGCACGCTGACCGAGAACGGCGAGCTGCAGTGGTACATCAACCCCTCCTATGCGGGGACCTCGTCGGTCAATCCGTTCTCGGTCGGCGACGGCGTGTTGACGATCACGGCAGCGCCGACGCCGGACGCGATCAGCGAGGAAGTGAACGGTTACGACTATACCTCCGGCCTGCTCAATACCTATTCCTCCTTCGCCCAGACCTACGGTTACTTCGAAATCCGGGCCGACATGCCGACCGATCAGGGCACCTGGCCGGCCTTCTGGCTCCTGCCCGCGGACGGTTCATGGCCGCCCGAACTCGATGTGGTCGAGATGCGGGGCCAGGACCCGAATACGGTGCACGTGACCGTTCATACGCAGGAGACCGGTTCGCGCACCAGCGAGACGAGCGCCGTCAAGGTTCCGAGCACGGATGGTTTCCATACATACGGCGTGCTCTGGGATGAGGATCAGATCGTCTGGTATTTCGACGATGTGGCGATCGCACGCGCCGATACGCCGGCGGACATGCACGATCCCATGTACATGCTGGTGAACCTTGCGGTCGGCGGCACGGCCGGCACTCCGGGTGCGGCCCTGCAGGATGGGGCCGAGCTCAAGGTCGACTATATAAGGGCATATTCGCTGGAGGATGCGCCGGTCGCGAGCGGTTCCGTGGCTTCGTCAGATTGGGACATCTGAGGAGCCCGGACAAGAGCAAGATCGAAGAGTGGGCGGCGGCCGAATTGCGGGCGGCCGTTCCACCTGTCGTTGCGGTCGGCGACGGCATCCGAAAATTTCCGGGCAGTATGCTTCCGGAAGGCTGCCGCCCATTACAAGATTTAGCCTGTTGATAATTCTGCCTTTCATGGCATCATCAATACACCTGACGGAGTTATTTTTCTTACCCGCCACCTTTTCGTGGCCGGCCGCGATTGCTCGAGATCGATTCTTCCATCGGTTGATGGACGCCGCGTTGATTGCCGCCGGACACGTTCGGCACTCAGTCGATTTTCTATCAGGAAGTCTCATATGCTGCGCCAACTCTCCATACGATCGAAACTTCTGGCCCTGCTGCTTCTGAGTGGCATCGCCTTGATCGCCGCAACCGGCCTCGTCGCGGACCGCAGCGGTTCGACCTCCCTTCGGTCGGCGATCTTCGACCAGCTCACGACGCTGAAGGAAAGCAAGAAGGCGGAGATCGAACGCTACTTCTCGGAAACGGAGCTGAACTTCCTGACGCTCGCCCAGGCGCCGGTGACGGCCGACGCGATGATCGTGCTCGGCAGCAGCTATCGCGTTCTCGGCGGAGAGAATGAACCCCTGCCGGAACTGACTGCTTTTTACGAAAACGAGGTGCTGGCCAGGGTGAAGGGGCTGACAACCGCGGAGCCTGACGTTCTCTCCTACATGCCGAGCGATCCCGCGGGCCTGCGGCTTCAGAACGACTATATCGCCCGCAACGAGCGCCCGGCCGACGAGAAGGTGGACCTGCTTTCGGGCCCTTCTGCAAATCACTACGACATTGCGCATGCGCGCTATCACACCTTCTTCCGGAAGACCGCCGAGGCCGGAGGACTTGGCGACCTCTTCCTGATCGATGCGACGACCGGAAATGTCGTCTATTCCGTCTACAAGGGTATCGATCTCGGCGGAAACGTCTTCAACGGGCCGTTGGCGCAATCGGGACTTGGCCGGGCCGTGGCAGCCGCCCTCAAGAAAGGCGCGGCGGAGGGTTCCGCGGCACTCGAGGATTTCAGCGCCTATCTGCCGAGCTATCTCGCGCCCGCCGCCTTCGTGGCGACGCCGATCGCGCGGGACGGGCAGCTCTATGGCGTGCTGGCCGCCGAGGTCGCTATCGACAAGATCGACGAGGTGATGACTTTCGACGGAGGCTGGGCGGATGTCGGACTTGGCCGAACGGGGGAGGTCTATCTGGTCGGGCCGCAGCGCACCATGCGCAGCGCGTCGCGCTTCCAGAGGGAAAGCCCCGATGCCTATTACGCCAGTCTTCAGGAGATGGGAGTTGGCGAAGAGGCGATCGAACGCATCCGCCGCTTCAATTCGCCCATCCTGAACCAGCCGGTCAAGAGCGTCGCGGCCGAGGAGACGCTGGAGGGACGTTCCGGCACGGCAATCATTTCCGATTACCGGGGCGTTCAAGCACTCGCCTCGTGGTCGCCGGTCAATGCCATGGGCATGGATTGGGGCATCGTCGCCAAGAAGGACGCGGACGAGGCGCTGGCGCCGGTGGGCGATTTCCGCAAGCGCCTGGCGCAGGTCGCCGCAGGAGCTGCGGCGGTCCTAACCCTTGTCTCGCTTTTCGCCGCCGGCGCCTTTACCCGGCCGATCCGGGAGGTTCTCGGCGGGGTTAACCGGCTTGCCGCGGGAGACGAGACGACGCGCATAGAGGTTTCCGGCAGCGACGAGTTCAGCGAGCTTGGCCGAGCCTTCAACACCATGGCCGACGAAATCACCGCCCGCAGCGCGAAGATCGCCCAGAAGACCGGAGAATACGAGGCGTTGCTGCGCAACGTTTTCCCGGAGATCGCCGCCGAAAGGATGAAGGAGGGCGAGCAGGCCGCGGCCGAAACCGTTAGGAACGTCGCCGTCGCCGTCATCAATATCGACGGCATCAACACCCTCGTCACCGAGAAATCCGAGGATACGCTGAAGCTGATCAACGAGCTCATCGGCGATCTCGACGAGGCGGCTGCCGCCGCCAATGTGGAGAAGATCCACACATTCGGCGAGACCTATGTCGCCGCCTGCGGTCTCTCAACGCCCCGCCTGGACGGGGCGAATCGCATCCTCGCCTTTGTCGATACCGTCGCTGACATCGTCGCGCGTCATGCGCGGAGCTGGAACATTCCGCTGGCGATCAAGGCAGGCGTCACCTTCGGCGATGTTGAGGTCGGTCTCGTCGGCCGCCAGCGAACGATCTACAGCATGTGGGGTGTCACCGTGCTGAGGGCCCGCCGCATCGTCTTCGACGCGGACCCGAATACGGTCAGGGTGACGAAGACGGTCATCGAGCATCTGCCGGAAGGCGGCGGGTTCCAGGAAAAAAGCCAGATCGTGATGAGCGGTTCGGACAAGATTGACACCTGGCAGCGCCTGGCGGGCGCCAGGCAAGCGGTCGCCGTTAATGCTTGAGGCGAGGAAAGACGCCGAGATTGAGAGGAGGAGAAGGCGATGAGCGAGGGTTCCTGGTTCGACATTCTAGCCTGGGCTGGCGTTGTTGTTGTCGGCTACCCTCTCCTGACGCTTGTCATTTCCGAGATCGAGCGGCGGGCCGAGGCATCGGAATTCGGCCGGCCGCTCCGGGTCATCCAGAACTGGGTCCTGCCGGCAGTGGCCCTGTGGATCCTGATCCACAAACTTTCCTCCTTTCCCTCCGACGGGTTCGCGATCCGGCTGATCGATACCGCCGTCGGCATTTTCGTGCTTTATGCCGTCCTGCTGCTCGGCCAGATATTGCTGCTCGCACTCCGCGGCCGGACGGAGAGCCAAGCGCCGAAGCTCTTCTACGAACTGGCGGCGGTCGCCATCGCGATCGTTGGCGGAACCTTCATCGTCTCGTTCGTCTGGGATGTTGATCTCGCCACCCTCTTCGGGGCTCTCGGTGTCGGATCGGTGGTGCTCGGCCTTGCGCTCCAGAACGTGATCGGCGGGCTTGCCAACGGGCTCATCGTGCTTTCGGGCCGCAACTTCGCAATTGGCGACTGGCTGCAGCGCGACGATGGCTTCGCGCGTGTCTCCCAGGTGGACTGGCGCGCCGTGACGCTCGATGCGGACGGGCAGCAGGTCGTGGTGCCGACATCGGAGCTTGCTGGCAGCGCACTTAAGATCGTACGCAACGGCAGTCCCTTCCCCTCGCAGATTTCGATCATGATCCCATCCAGCCACCGGCCGCAGCAGGTGGTCTCCGCATTGTTGGACGTGGCGAGGCGCGTGCCCGAAAGTACCGGTCCCGACAGCGCATTTTGCCAGATCGAGGAATGGACCGCCGGCGGAATCCGCTATTCGGTCGGGGTCATGGTGGATGCGCCCGGCAAGATCGGCAGCGCTCGCAGTGCCCTCATCGACCGCATGTGGCATGTTCTGCCCCGGCATGGGATTTCGATCATGCGCACGGGCAGCGGCGGCGCAGTCGCCGTGATGGAAACGCCGGTCGACTGGGGGAATACAGCCGAGGAGCGCCTGCGGCTCATCGTCAGTAGCGGTGCCTTTCGCGGCCCAGTCACCGGGCTTGAAGAGCTGGCGGAAGAATCCCGTATCGAGCGCTATTCCGCAGGCGAGACGCTGCAGGAGCAGAACACGCCGGCAACGCTCTTTCATATCGTGCTGGAGGGCGCGCTTTCGATGTCGGTCGCCTTGCCGGCCGGCCAGCGCAGCATCGGCCGTCTCCTGCCGGGACAGATCTTCGCCATCCGGGAAGCTCTACGCAATTCGCGAAGCCCGGTTAGCCTTACCGCGGATGAGCCGAGCACGGTCGTCTCCATTCCCGCGGAAGCCATGCAGCGCCTGCTCGACCGCAACCACAAGCTCGGCTCCGATGTCGATGCGATCATCGACAGCCATGCGGCCATGATCGAGGCCTTGAAAAACCCACCATCCGACGATGATGGCCCCATGCACGCCAACGCAAGAAAGACCAGGGCGAAGGCGTCTTAAGGGTAGCACGCTCGACTTGTTGTCACTGATGCTATCAGTTGCGCAACGGACATCGAGCTTGTGGAACCAAACTCGATGTCTGCGACGATTTTGAATTCTACGGCTGTCGAGGTATCGCGCTGCGCTTCGTCAAAGCAACGTTGTCGTAACCCATCAGAAACCCCCACTGTCTCGAGCTCACACGCTGCTGCCAATGGTCAGGCGACGCTTTGTCAGCAGGTTCAAATCCTACCCTCGTGATAATCCTACGCTACCTTCGTAGCCGTAACGACGTAGTGCGCCCGCGCGCGACATGTAGGCCCCCGCCAAGATCGAGTGCGTCATGATCGATTTCGCTCAACCAGGTGCCTGGCTGGGTTGGTTTTGTCGGAAACATTTATTTTCAAAGGGCAGATTTGCCCAAATACGTCACATCCTTGTCATTGATCGCCGATAGATATCGCTCGTGTATGAGCGATATACGTCATTCAGTTGCAGGGAGCGGGCCATTGCTGACCCAGGCAGAGGATCGTCAGGCAAAGATCGTCGAGCTGTTGCGTGAACGTAATTTTCTCGATTTGCGCACGCTGATTGAGCGGTTTGACGTGTCGGTGGCAACGATCCGCCGTGATCTCGGCGATCTTGAGGGTGCTGGGTTGCTCCGTCGCACCCATGGCGGCGCTGTGAGTGTCAATCAGGTCGCGCAGGACAAGACAAACGCGGCCCGTTCCGTTTTGAACCAGGAAGAGAAGGCCGCCATCGCCGCCGTCGTCTCGGGGATGATTGTCGACGGCGACACGGTGATCCTCGACGCCGGCACTACGGCGTTGGAAGTCGCGAGGAAACTGGGCGGACGCAAGAACCTTACAATTATTTCGAACGGTCTCGATATCGTTGCCGAACTGACGCGTGAAGAGGGGCGTAGCATCTACTCGGTCGGAGGGGAATATACCGGAACAAACCGATCCTTCCGCGGGCCGCTGGCCGAGCAGTTCATCCGTCAGTTCAATGTCGACAAGCTGATACTCAATGCAGCGTCGATCGATGTCGATCGCGGACTGGTATGCACCGTCGAGCCCATGAACGCGAGCATAGCCCGGGCCATGATGGAGGTGTCTCGGCGGGTTATCGTCGTCGCCGACCATTCGAAATTCACGAAATCCAGCATGTCCGTGGTCGCGAAGATCGAAGACGTGGGCGCCATCGTCACCGATCGCGGTGCCAAGTCGATCATCGACGCAGCCCCCGAGAAGCTGCGCAAGAAGTTCGTCATAGCGGACTGATTCATCCCCTTCGATCAACAGCATCTTGCCACGCAGGAGATATTAGATGCTCAAGACCAACCGCAGAAAGTTCATCATCGGTGCAGGCGTCGCGGCGCTGGCATCGACGACCGGCCTGAAGTTCGCCTTCGCGCAAGACCGGCGCGAATTGAGAATCGGCGTGAACGGGGTGCCCGCCTCCCTTGAGCCGATCAATGCCATTAGCAATGTCGGCCCCCGCATCGTCAACCAGATCTTCGACACGCTGATCACCCGCGACTGGTTCGGCAATGGCGCGACGGGCAACGGCATCGAACTCGTGCCGCAGCTTGCCGAGAGCTGGGAGCGCATCGACGACAGATCGGTGCGTTTCAAGCTGCGCCGGAACGTCAAGTTCCATGACGGCGTCGAACTGACCGCTGACGATGTCGCCTATACCTTTTCGTCCGAGCGCCTGTGGGGCGACGAGGCGATCAAGACAATCCCGAACGGGCGCAACTTTTCGCCGGATTGGGACGAGCCCGTCGTCGAGGACAAGCATACGGTCGTGCTGCGCACGAAGACACCGTCCTATCTGATCGAACGGTTTCTTGCCTCCTGGCTCGGCCGCATCGTCCCGAAGGAGTATTACAAGAGCCTCGGCGCGGTCGCCTTCGGCAACAAGCCTGTCGGCACAGGTCCTTACAAGTTCCTCGAATTCGTCGCCAATGACCGTGTGGTCCTCGAAGCGAACGATGCCTATTGGGGCGAGAAGCCGACCGCTTCGAAGATCACCTATCAGGTGGTGGCCGAGCCCGCCACCCGCGTTGCCGGGCTGATCAGCGGCGAATACGACATCATCACCACCCTGACGCCCGACGACATGGCGCTGATCGACGGCTATTCGGACATCGAAACCCGGGGCACGCTGATCGAGAACTTCCACATGTTCACCTTCAACATGAACAAGCCGATGTTCAAGTCGAAGACCCTTCGCCGCGCACTGGCACTCGCCGTCAACCGTCCGCTGATGGTCGAATCCCTGTGGAAGAACAAGGCGTCCATCCCCAATGGCATGAACTTCCCGCACATGGGCAAGACCTTCGATCCTAATCGCCGTGCGATGGAGTACAATGTCGAGGAAGCCAAGCGCCTAGTCAAGGAAAGCGGCTACGACGGAATGCCGATCACCTATCACACGATGGGCAACTACTACGCCAACGCAATCCCCGCGTTGATGATGATGATCGAGATGTGGAAGAAAATCGGCGTGACCGTCGAGCCGAAAATCTACGCTCCGGGTGCAAGCCCGAAGGACGACGACGTCATGATACGCAACTGGTCGAACGGCATGTCGCTGACCGACGCATACACGACCATGGTGTCCGAATTCGGTCCCGGCCGTGGCGTCCAGAAGCGCTGGGGTTGGGAAGCGCCGGCGGAATTCAACGAGCTTTGTGTGAAGGTGGCCCAACTGCCTGACGGCAAGGAGCGTTTTGATGCCTTCAACCGCCTACGTGACCTCTTCGAGGAGGAGGCACCTGCCGTCATTCTCTACCAGCCGTTCGACGTCTATGCCGCACGCAAGGACGTCAAATGGAAGCCGATCAGCTTCGAGATGATGGAATTCCGCAACAACCTCAGCTTCTCGTAACAACAATCCAGTGCATCGGCGGCGCGCATTTGTGCGCGCCGCTTCCCGGAGAATACCCATGTCAAAGCTCTTGACCGTCCGCGATCTCGTCGTCGAGGTCCCTGCACGAAACGTGACGATCATTGGCGGGATCAGCTTTTCCTTAGAGGCCGGACAGACGCTCGGCCTGGTCGGTGAGTCCGGCTGCGGCAAGAGCATGACCTGCTATGCGATCGCCAACATGCTGCCGCGCGGGATCGCCCGCACCGGCGGCAGCATCGAGTTTGCGTGCGACCTGTTGAAGTCAGGCAAGGCCGCCGATCCGACGATCGCAATGATCTTTCAGGATCCGACCAGCAGCCTCAACCCGGTTCATACGATCGGATATTATCTGGAATCTGCGCTCTACCGGCATCAGGGTCTGAAGGGCAACGACGCCCGGCTCGAAGCCATGCGGCTGCTGGAACGGGTCGGCATCGACCGTGCCGAAAGCCGGCTGCGCGCCTATCCCCACCAGTTTTCCGGTGGCATGAACCAGCGTGTGATGATCGCCCATGCGCTGGCAGCCAAGCCGCAACTGTTGATCGCCGACGAACCGACCACAGCGCTCGACGTCACAATGCAGGCCCAGATTCTGCACCTGCTTGAGGAATTGAAGGCCGAGACGGGCATGGCTCTGATCATCGTCTCCCACGATCTCGGCGTCATTGCCCGGCTCGCTGACCGCGCGGCCGTGATGTATTGCGGCAAGATCATCGAGACCGCGCCCGTGGCCGAGTTGCTGCTGCGCCCGGCGCATCCTTATGCCCGCGCGCTGATCACCTGCATGCCGAGCATCGATCCCGCCGATCTCGAACCGCCCGTTCCCATTCCCGGTTCCGTTCCGCTTCTCGACAGCCTTCCCGGGGGATGCCATTTTCATCCGCGCTGCTCGCGCGCGAGCGGCGAATGTGCCGCCCATTTCCCTGCTCCCGCCATGATCGGTCCCGTTCACGAGGTCTCCTGTTTTCATCCGGTGGCCGCATGAACACGCCTCTGTTCCTTGCCCGTGATCTGACCAGAGCCTATCGTCACAAGGCCGGCTTCTTCGCCAGGCCGACCAGCCAGTTGGCGGCCGATTCCATCAGCTTCGAGTTCATGGCCCGCGAACGCATTGGCGTCGTCGGTGAATCGGGAAGTGGAAAATCCACCCTTGGCCGCCTTCTCCTCGGCCTCACGCCGCCGACCCGCGGCGACGTGTGGTTCGAGGGTGTCAACCACAGGGACCGCAGCGCGCAGGACTGGACGACATTCCGCAAGTGCACATCGTTGGTACAGCAGAACCCGCTGTCGGCCCTCAATCCGCAGATGACGATCGGCGAGCAGGTCGCCGAGGGAATACTGGTCCACCGTGTCGCCGGTCGGACCGAAGCCTATGAGCGCACGGCCGCGATGCTGGAGCGCGTCGGCCTGTCCGGCGCCATGATGAACCGCTTCCCGCACCAGATGTCCGGTGGCCAGCGCCAGCGCGTCGTCATTGCCCGTGCGCTGATCCTCGACCCGAAGCTGGTCGTCTTCGACGAGGCAGTCTCCGCGCTCGACGTCTCCGTGCAAGCCCAGGTCGTGGCCCTGCTGAGATCGCTCTGGCAGCAGTTGGATCTCGCCTATGTCTTCATCACCCATGATCTCCGGATCGTGCGCCATCTGGTCGATCGCATCGTGGTGATGTACTTCGGCCGCATCGTCGAGACCGGTGACATCAGGGCCGTCTATGAACATCCGCGTCATCCCTACACGCGCGCGCTGCTCGCCTCTGTACCGACCATGGACTCATCGATCCGTAGTATCGAGCCGCCGATCAAGGGCGAACTCGATGCCGGCAAGGTATCGCAGGGCTGCGCTTTCCGATCGCGCTGTCCTTTTGCTATCGACAGGTGCGCTGTCGAGACGCCGCTGCTCCGGGCATTCGACCGACAGCAGGCGGCGTGCCACCGGGCCGATGAGTTCGTCGGGCCGATCAAATCGCAGGCAACTGCGCCGCAACAGAAGAAAATAGCGCGATGACCGGGTTCATTGTTGCCCGTGCCTTCAGGGCGATCGTCGTGCTGGTCTTCACCGTCACACTGGTCTTCATCGTGTTGCGCCTGAGCGGCGACCCGGCCCAGCAAATGTTGTCCGACAATGCCAGCCCCGAGGCGCTCGCCGCTTTCAATGCCAAATGGGCGCTGGATCGATCGATTTTCGAACAGTACCTGTTCTATCTCGCTAACGCGCTGCGAGGCGATTTTGGTGTCTCATTTGCCGACGGTCGCGAAGTCTTCTCGGTTGTTAGCGAGCGGATCCCCAAGACGCTCGCCCTGACCGTTCCGGCCGTCATCCTCAGCCTGCTGATCGGCATCCCGGCGGGCATCATTGCGGCTGTGCGCCGGGAATCCGCCGTCGACAAGGGCGTCATGGCAGGCGCCGTTCTCGGTTACAGCATTCCCAACTTCCTGCTCGGCCTAGTCTTCATCTTCGCCTTCGCGGTCTGGCTCCGCGTGCTGCCCAGTTCCGGCAGCTCGACCTGGAGACATGCGATCCTGCCCGTGGCCACCTTCGCACTGTTCAACGCCGCCGCTGTCGCCCGCTTCATGCGCTCGACCCTCATCGATGTGCTCGGCCAGCCCTACATCGCGGCGGCACGCGCCGATGGTGTCCCGAACTGGGAGATCATCCTGCGCCATGCCCTGCCGAATGCGGCGATCCCGATGGTGACGACACTCGGCTTCGTCGCCGGCGGCCTGCTCGGCGGCGCCGTTCTTGTCGAACCCGTTTTCGCCTGGCCGGGCCTCGGTAGCGGCTTCGTCAATGCGACAAGCACCGGCGATCTGCCGGTCGCGCAGGCGATGATCGTGCTGTTCACGGCCTTTATGGTGATAATCAACTTTGGTGTCGACGTTCTCTATGTCGTCCTTAATCCGAAAATCAGGAAGCACTGACATGACGGTCGTGACCTCATCCCGCCCGATCCGGGGTTCGTTATGGGCTCCCTTCCGCCGCATGCCGACCAGCATTGGCTTGTGCTGCCTGTGGATCGGCATCGTTGTCGCCATCGGCATCACAGCGCGCTGGATATCGCCTTTCGATTATCTTTCGCAGGACCCGCTTTCGCGTTTCGCGAGGCCCTTCGCGTCGGCAAGCCATCTGCTGGGTTCCGACTATCTTGGCCGCGATGTGCTGAGTAACGTGCTGGTTGCTACCCAGACCACGCTGATGATCGCGCTCGCCGGGTCGATCGTCTGCGCGCTGATCGGCATCACACTCGGCCTGCTAGCCGCTCATTTCGGTGGCTGGATCGACAACGTCCTCATGGGATTTGCCGATTCAATGGCGTCGATCCCTTTCATCATCATCGCGCTCGGCGTGCTCGCCATATTCGGTTCCAGCCCGTTGTTGTTCGTCTTCCTCGTCGGCTTCCAGAACTGGGAACGCTATGCGCGCCTAACGCGCGGCCTCGTCATCAGCGCGCTGGAGGAAGGTTATGCGGAAGCGGCGCGCATCGTCGGCGTGCCGCCGCGACGCATCTACTTCCGCCATATGCTGCCCAATATCGCCGGCCCGCTCATCGTACAGTTCACTGTGAACTTTCCGGAAATCATCCTGCTCGAAAGCGGATTGAGCTTCCTCGGTCTCGGCATCCAGCCACCGGCGACCAGCCTGGGATTGATGGTGGCCGATGGCCGGACTTATCTGGCGATAGCCTGGTGGATCGCCGCGTTCCCCGGTGTCGTCATCGTCCTCACTACCCTCTCCATCAGCCTGCTCGGCGACTATTTGCGCGACCGTTTCGACGCGCGCCTGCGTTAGTCCAAAAAGGAAAAGACAATGAATCCGCTCCGAATGAACCTCGAAACCTTGCGCGTTGGCGGCCACCGTGGTCACAGCGCCGGCGCTCCGGAAAACACGCTGGCCGCATTTCGCAAGGCCTTCGAACATGCCGGACCGCTCGTCACCTGCGAGACCGATCTTAGCATGACGAGCGACGGCGAGCTTGTGCTGATGCACGACAAGACCGTCGACCGCACGACCAACGGCCACGGCATCGTGCAGAACATGACCTATGCGGAACTCTCCAAACTGGATGCTGGCAGCTGGTTCGGCAAGAAATTCGCTGGCGAGCGCATCCCGCTGCTGCGCGACGCGCTTCACCTCGGCCGTGAACTGGGTATCGTCTTCCAGCTCGAACTGAAGATCTATGACCGCAACGAGGTGATCATTGCAAAGCTGCGCGCCTTGATCGATGAACTGGGCTGCGCCGACCTGCTGCAGTTCTCCTCCTTCGACTTCGTTCAGCTGAAGGCTGTGAAGGCCGCGATACCGGAAGTGGCGACCGTCGGCCTGATGCATTCGCGCCTGATCGACCCCGCCGCTCTTGCCCGGCAAGCCGATCTCGATGCGATGAACATCGAGATCTATCACTTTGCAAGCGGCGAGGCGCGCCAGCTGCATGACGAGGATTTTGCCGTCTTCACCTATCTGCCGGGGGGCTATCATGAAAAGCTGATGCAATATGGGATCGACGTCGAGGCTCAGATCGTCCAGTGGGTTCGGGAAGGCCAGCTGGACCAGCTCATGGGCGACGATGTCGCGCAGATGGCAAGGCTCAAGGAGCTGGCGCGTGGCTGATGTGCGCGCCTCTCGCTCTTCCTCTATTTCGGTCAAGGCCATTGTTGAAGGCATCGCACGGGACGCTGGAAAGCTGGCCCTGACCCATTTTGAATCTCTGGCGAGTTTGCCGGTCGAAGCGAAGGGCCATCTCGACCTGGTGACCGCAGCTGACAGGGAGGTCGAGGAACTCCTGATCCGAAAGCTGCGGGACGCCTTTCCCGAGGATGGCATTTTCGGCGAAGAGGGTGGCAATGTCCCCGGCAGGTCCGGGCGCATCTGGGTTATCGATCCAATCGACGGAACGTTTAACTTTGTCCGCGGCAGCCAGAACTGGGCGGTGTCGATCGGTCTTTACGAAAACCGCCGGCCGGTGTTCGGCGTGATCCACGCGCCCGCCCGCGACTTGACAATTGCGGGCGGGACGGCGGTCCCGGCACAGCTTAACGGCAAGCCGATCAAGCCACTCCCGGCATTCGTCATGTCGCGGGCATCGACGGGCTTCAGTTTCCATCCCACGGTATCGACAGCTGACCGGCTCGAAGCCATTCGCTTCATCTCGGAAGACCTCGGCATCAGCTTCCGGCTTTGCGGCGCCGCCACGATCTCGCTGATCGAAGTCATGCTTGGCGAGACCGATGGGTACCTCTCCATTGGTGATTCAACCTGGGATGTGATGGCCGCGCTTCCAATTCTCGCAAGTCTCGGTGTCTCGCATACCATTGACTGGGATCGAACGGAGCTTTCCCAGAAGCTGCGCTTCGCCTGCGGTAGCGAGGCGTTTCTCGACAAGGTTAGACCGCTGCTGCAGACCTTGTCGATCGCCATCTGACCGCGGCCAGGCGGTTGATCGCTTTACGGCCGCTCCTCTTTTGTCCAAAGAACTCCGACGCAGTCGCGCAGCCAGCCGTGTCGGTCGAGAATGGCATGCGCCGTGCTTTTGGCAGGCACATCTATCTCTCTGGTCGATCAGTTTATCCCGCCAAACTTGGAATATGCCGCTCGACCAATCGCAGGAATCGTTGGTTGCGAGTCCCCGCAACCAATTCCTACTCCATTCCAGCCCACGCCGCAGGTCGTCGATCGCCGAGACTGAAGGCAAAACCGGCATCATCAATATGAAAGGGACGCCGTGGCGGGATATCTAGCTTAGGCGGTTTCGGATGGCTTTTGCGTGGCCAGGTACGCCCCTGAAGGGCCAGGGCTGGCTGCAATCCTGCTTTGTCGGATGACATCCTCCGTGCGCGACGTGGCGGCAGCTTTTAATGGGGGGAGATCGAGATGGGTCTTTCAAACGCAACCCATCGCCGCTCACGCCTCTGGCTGCTGCCAATGAGGATAGGTCACATAAGCGGTCACGGCACCGTTCTCGTGGGAGCGGATAGTCACCCTGTCGCCTTTCTGCATGGCGATGATCTCTCCGGGGCCTGCCGTCACTGTTTTGTGGCCATTGGAGACGGTGATCTTTCCTTCAAGGATCACCATTGTGTCGTGCACGGCCATCGTCTCTTCCAGGATCTGGTCTGGCCCGTAGCGCCCGAAACCGACGGTGACCGGCCCGCCATGGCGCTGATCGAGGAGGTTGCCGGTGAAGATGTCACCGTCCTGCCCTGGCGAGCGCTCGAATGCTGCGTCGGCAATGGTGAACTTGTGAATGGTCATGGACCGACTCCTTTGAGATTGGCTCGGGGAACCCGAGCTGGGGGGCTGGGAAAGGCGCTGACTCGACTGAACTGCGGAACAGAGCCGGGCGCTCCGTCCCGCAGGCTCTCAGTTGGTAATGAACTTCAAGATATCCGCACTCAGCACATCGGCATTGACCGTCAGCATGCCGTGAGAATAACCGGGATAAGTCTTCAGCGAGCCGTTCCGCAGAAGTTTGACCGCCTTCAAAGCCGAGGCGGCTATCGGAACGACCTGATCGTCCTCGCCGTGGAGCACCAGCGTCGGCACGGTGATTGCCTTCAAGTCCTCTGTCTGGTCGGTTTCCGAAAAGGCCTTGATGCCATCATAGTGCGCCTTGGCGCTGCCCATCATGCCCTGCCGCCACCAGTTCTGGATCACGCCTTCATGGACCGTCGCGCCCTCGCGGTTGAAGCCGTAGAACGGGCCCGCCGGGACGTCCCGGAAGAACTGGGCACGGTTGCTGGCCAGTGCCGACCGAAAGCCGTCGAAGACCTCAATCGGCGTGCCTTCGGGGTTGTCGTTTGTCTTCAGCATCAGCGGAGGAATGGCGGCGACCAGGACAGCCTTGGTCACCCGGCCCGCGGGCTCGCCGAACTTGGCCACATAGCGGGCCACTTCGCCGCCACCGGTGGAATGGCCGATGTGAACCGCGTTCGTCAGGTCCAGCGCCTTGGCGACGGCAAAGGCATCGGCCGCGTAGTGGTCGATGTCGTGACCTTCGGCAACCTGCTCCGAGCGCCCATGTCCGCGCCGATCATGCGCGACGACCCGATAGCCCTTCGACAGGAAGAAAAGCATCTGCGCATCCCAGTCGTCGGAACTGAGCGGCCAGCCATGGTGAAAAACGATGGGCTGGGCGTCCTTCGGACCCCAGTCCTTGTAGAAAATCTGAACGTTATCGTTGGTCGTGACAAAGCCCATGGTGAGTTCTCCTTCTGACAGTTTGAAAGTGACATGTTTGCCGGCACGCGCGGTGCTCGGCAGGAATGCGAAGCTCGCGGCAAGTGCTGCGCCCGCGATCAGGGCATCGCGGCGGCTGAGCGGCAGGCCTGGGATTGAGATTGGAGGCATGGAGAGGTTCCGTGGATTGACCCGGAAAGCGGATTTAAAGGGGTTATGAATGTGTCCTTGGCTGCCCTTCGAGCTTGAGCAGGTTTGCCGGTGGACATGCTCCCAAGTGCACGTCCTGAGGCCTTGATCTCATCTCGACAAACGATGCGATAGTCCGCCATGGCGCGAAGCTGTGTCGCTAAACGGGGAACGCCGAATGGATTTGGCCCTCGCGCGTCCTGAAGCCGATAAACGCGGAAGGGAACGCCGTGGATCGCAGATCGTGGCTGGTGTAAGTCAACGCAAGAGCGGCGGACTATCCGAGGCAGGATTCAGCGTTGCAGGTCAGCCACGGGTGCAGTGCCAAACATGCTCTTATACTCTCGACTGAATTGCGACGGGCTTGTGTAGCCTACCTCATATGCCACGCGCGATACGTTGGTGCTCCCGGCGGTAAGAAGCTTTCGCGCTTCCAGGAGGCGTATATGACGTTGGAAGGCCAGCGGGCTAAATCCCGTGACAGCCTTGAAGTGCATGTGAAAGGAGGTGACGCTCATGCCGGAAGAGGCCGCCAGGTCGCGGATGACAATCGGTTCGCTGTGGTTGGCGGCGTGCCAGTCAGCCGCAGTCTTCAATCGCGGTCTTGCGCGCGAATTGAATGCGCAGGTAGTAGAGTAGGTCACCTCAACTCTTATCGCTGCACTCGGGATTACTTGCAGAGCTGTATCGCTGAAATCAGGGATTGCGTTCCACTTTTTGGGACACAGTTTTGCGAATATGGAGACTATTCAGCCTAAAACTGCAACGCTACCAACGCGGTGGAGACTGAATGGCGGGTATGGTCTATCTTCGGCGGGCGCGCGGTTGCTCGAGCATGTGAGATCGGAAGGGCGAATGCATGGCTGAAGCGAGCTTGGGGCAGACGATCGGGCCTGCGATCGTTCTGATGGGAGCGGCCGTTGTCGCGGTGCCCTTGTTTCGGCGGATCGGTCTCGGTTCGGTTTTGGGCTATTTCGCTGCCGGCGTGCTTGTCGGTCCGTCGGTGATCGGATTGTTCACCGATGCGCTGTCCATTCTGCATTTCTCCGAACTCGGGGTGGTGATGTTCCTGTTCGTGATCGGACTGGAGTTGCGCCCGTACAAGCTGTGGGCCATGCGTGGTCAGATTTTCGGGCTGGGCCTCGTGCAGGTCGCGGCGGCAACCGCGGCCCTGACGCTGACGGGCATGCTGGTTTTTGGCCTTTCCCGCCCCGTTGCCTTCATCGCAGGGGCAGGTTTCGTCCTTTCCTCGACGGCCGTCATCATGTCGGTCCTGCAGGAGCGCGGCGAGATATCGAGTGCCGAGGGCCAGAAATCGGTATCTATCCTCCTCTTCGAGGACCTGATGATCGTGCCGCTTCTGGCGGTGGTTGCCTTCCTGTCGCCTCTGTCCCAAGGACAGTCGGGGTGGATGGACGTTTTGCTGGCGATTGGCGCGTTACTGGTACTTCTGGGCGTATCAAGATGGGGCCTGAACCCGTTTTTCGCCTTGCTGGCGCGTGCGCGAACGAGAGAAGTGATGACGGCCGGTGCGCTGCTGGTGGTGCTTGGAGCAGCATTGCTGATGGCCGGCGCTGGTCTTTCCATGGCGATGGGCGCATTCCTTGCCGGGGTGATGCTGTCGAGCTCCAGCTACCGGCACCAGATCGAAAGCGATATCGAGCCGTTTCGCGGCCTGCTGATGGGCCTGTTCTTCATGGCCGTCGGCATGTCGCTCGACCTTTCCGTCGTTGCCGCGGAATGGCGGCTTCTGCTGTCCATGCTGGTCGCATTCACCGTCGCAAAAGGCGTCGTGGTCTATACAGTTGCTCGTTTGTTTGCCAGTTCCAGCCGCCAGGCATTGCACCGCACCTCGATGTTCCTGCAGGGCGGCGAATTCGCCTTTGTGCTCTACGCCGCCGCGTCCGCGGGCGGCGTGATCGATGCGCGCGAGAACGCGCTGTTCACCACCGTCGTGATCTTCTCCATGGTTCTGACGCCGCTTCTCATGATCGCGGCAGACCGGCTGCTGCGAAGCGAGGCCTCTATGGAGGGCGTTGAGGCGGCCCGGGATCTCGATGGACGGGTGCTCATCATCGGTTTCGGCCGCTTCGGACAGATCGCTTCGCAACTGCTGCTTTCCAAGGGAGTCAGGCTCTCCGTGATTGATATGAGTCCCGACCGGATCCGGGAAGCGGGGCGGTTCGGGTTCAAGGTCTTTTTCGGCGACGGCACCCGGCTCGATACTCTGCGCCATTCCGGCGCGGGTTCCGCCGAAGCACTGATGATCTGCATCGACGACCCGAAGGCCGGAATGCAGATCGTGGAGCTGGCGCAGCATGAATTCCCGCAGGCAAAGATCCTCGTGCGCAGCTATGATCGCGGGCATGCGGTGGACCTGATCCGCGCCGGCGTGGACTATCAGATCCGCGAGACGGTCGAATCCGCGTATCTGATGGGAGCGGAGGGCCTTCGCGCATTGGGTTATGCCGAGCTTGACGTGGAGGAAGCCGCCAAAGACGTCCGTCAACGGGACAACGAGCGACTGTCCGAGCAGGTGCAGGGTAACATCATGTCCGGCCAGGATCGCCTGCACGTCCGGCCCGTTCCTGAGCCGTTTAGCGGAGTAGCAGTGTCGAAATAGACAGCGGCAGGTACTCCATCGCAAGCTTCCCTCATCAAAAAGGAAAAGCGCATGAAAGCCGCAGTCTACGACAACCCCGGTCCTCCGGCAGTCTTGAGATATGCCGATGTGCCCGATCCGATTTGCGGGCCGGATGATGTTCTGATTGCCGTCGAGGCGATTTCGATCGAGGGCGGCGATCTGATCAATCGCCGGTCAACGCCACAGCAATTCCCTTGGATCGTCGGCTATGCTGCTGCCGGGACCGTTATCTCGATCGGGGCAAATGTGCGCGACCGGGCAGTCGGCGAAAAGGTGACTGCCTTCGATATGCATGGATCCCATGCGGAGCTCTGGTCCGTCCCCGCCTCGCGGACATGGCTGGTTCCGGACGGCGGTCAAATGGCACAGGCCGCCGCGCTGCCGATTTCCTTCGGCACGGCCTATCACTGCCTGATCACCAAAGGCGGCTTGCGTGAAACCGAGACGGTCCTGATTCAGGCTGCCGCTGGCGGCGTCGGTCTGGCGGCCATCCAACTGGCGCGTGACGCCGGGGCGACCGTTATCGCCGTGGCCAGCGGCAGTGAGAGACAGGCACGCCTGGCTGAGCTCGGCGCATCACATGTCATCGATCGCCTGGAGAAGGATGTCGTGGAGGAGGTTCTTCGAC
This sequence comes from Rhizobium sp. LC145, assembly GCF_001005825.1. GTDB lineage: Bacteria > Pseudomonadota > Alphaproteobacteria > Rhizobiales > Rhizobiaceae > Neorhizobium. Next base: position 59,383 of record NZ_LBHV01000011.1, on the reverse strand, counting down.
TGACCGGGCGTAAGGGTGCCGACCTCGTTCTCGATCCGGTTGGCTCGACCTTGCAGGCCTCGCTATCCGCACTCGCGCCCGAGGGTCGCCTCGTATTCGTCGGGAATGCAGGTGGCGGCAGCCTCAATGTCGACCTCTGGCAACCGATGCAGAACAATCAAACGCTTCACGGTGTCTTCATGGGGCCGCTTTTCGAGAGGCCGGCCGTATACAGGACCGTCAGCCAACTTCTCGAGGCCGTGGCCGAGGGACGCGTGGAAGTCGTGATCGATCGCGTGTTTCCGTTGAGCGACGCATCGAAGGCGCATGAATATGCGGAGACAGCCAAGCCGCTGGGGCGTGTTGTGATGGTGCCCTGACTTTGAGGATACAATCGCCTCCTGTCGCATACCCATTTACATGCGGGGTAACCCTTTGGCACCAGGGCCGTGATCAAAGCACTCGATCAGCATTTCGGTCAGCACCCGGACTTTTCTTGCGGGATGCTGCCCGGGCGGTCTGACGACATATATTCCGGCCGGGGGCGGTGGATGGCGTTTCATGACCGGAACCAACTCTCCTGAGTCGAGATAATCTTTTATGAGGTCGTCAGGGAGTGCGGCGATACCCAGACCGGCTGCTGCGGCGACAGCGAGAGCGGCCCCGTTATCGGCCTTGAAGCGTCCCTGTGGGCGAACGGTTATCACCTTGTCTCCATCCATCACTTGCCAGGCTTCCGTTCCCTGCATGAGAGCCTGATGGGCGACAAGCTCGTCCGGCGTCTCCGGAGAGCCATGGGCTTTGATATAATCCGGGCTTGCGACGTAACTCCCATAGAGGGGACCGACGCGTTTTGCGATCAGGCTGGAGTCCTGAAGGGTGCCAACGCGGATCGCACAATCATAGCCTTCCGCGATCAGATCCACGAAACGATCACTGTAACAGGTCTGGATCTGAAGATGAGGATGGCGGCGTGCCATTTGCGCAATCACCGCTGCGAAATGCGTCGGACCGAAGGAAAGTGGCGCGGCAACCCTGAGGCGACCGCGGAGCTCACCGGCGGGCACAATTGTTTCCCTGGCCACATCGATCTCGGCGGAAACCCTGGCTGCATAGTCCCGAAACGTTGCGCCGGCCTCGGTCAGGGAAGCCCCGCGGGTGGATCGGGCAAGGAGCTGGACACCAAGCTCCGCTTCGAGCCGCATGAGCCGGCGGCTGACCATAGACTTGGAGACGCCAAGTCGCAGCGCGGCAGCTGAAACACCTCCGGCATCCGCTACTTCAACAAAAGTCCGCAGGTCTTCAATGTCCACTTTGGCGTTCCCCGTCTTGCGACACAGCTCATCAGGAACGAGCACTACCGCATCACAAACGGGAATGACAAGTTTCGTCCCGCGGCAGCGCCTCGGAGGGCGCATGTCTTTTGAGCAAACGCGCTTCAATAAACCGCCAACATAGGATGAAACCATGACCTTTCGTAACGGCCTTGATTCACTTCTCCGCCCTGAAGACTCCGTCCTCGTCCTGATAGATCATCAGCCCTACCAGCTGGCCAACCTCAACAGCCATGACCCGCAAGCTGTGGTCAACCAAACGACCGCGCTGGCGAAGCTGGCAAAAGCCTTCAATGTTCCGACCATTCTCACCAGCGTGATCGCGGCGCGCGGCGGACTTCTCTTTAAGCAGATCACCGACGTATTTCCGGACCAGGAAGTCATCGATCGCACCTGGGTGAACACCTGGCAGGACGAGAATGTGGTGAACGTCGTCAAGGCGACCGGCCGCAAGCAACTGATCATCGCTGGGCTGTGGACCGAGGTCTGTGTCGCAATGCCTGTGATACAGGCTGCCGGCGAAGGCTGGGACGTGACCGTGATCACCGACGCGTCGGGCGGGATTTCAAAGGAGTCTCATGAAGTTGCCATCCAGAGAATGATCGCGGCCGGCGCGAACGTGATGACCGTGATGGCGCTCGCTGGCGAATGGCAACGCGATTGGGCGCGCACCGGGCATGTCGAGGAGCTGACCCAGATTCTCATCCAGCACTTCAGCGGCAGCGGCATCGCGTATCTTTGGGAGCAGCAGTTGCTCAACACGCCAGTGCCGACCACCAAAGGCGGTCACTAAAATCTAACAGACAATGACGGGGTTCTCGATGAACGTATCGCAAGTGCCTGGACGGTGCGTTGAACCTCGTCGTCCCTTTTTCATGACAGGTCGAAGTATCTGAAGCACCCGCCTGATTGTGCGCATGATGAATTTCCAGCGTCAGTCACCGGCGTAAACTGGCAAATATCCAGGAGCCAAAAATGGAAATCGGTATCGACAGTTTCGCAGCTATCCTCCCGGATCCGGCGACAGGCAAGCTTCCTTCGGCGACCGAGCGCATGGCCGAGCTCATCGAGGAGGTCGTCGTCGCGGACCGCGTCGGGCTCGATGTGTTCGGCATAGGCGAGCATCATCGCGGGGAGTTTCTCGACTCCGCACCGACTGTCATTCTGGCTGCGGCAGCGGCCCGGACCAACCGGATCAGGTTGACCAGCGCGGTGACCGTTCTGAGCGCCGCCGACCCGGTGCGGGTTTTTCAAGAGTTCGCAACGCTCGATCTGATCTCTAAGGGCCGCGCGGAAATGGTTGTCGGCCGAGGTTCGTTCGTTGAGGCCTACCCGCTCTTCGGCCTGGATACGCGGGATTATGACGACCTTTTTGCGGAGAAGCTCGATCTGTTTCTCAAGCTTGGCGAGACGACGAGCATCAACTGGGAAGGTCGTTTTCGCCCACCGCTCAGGGGGCAAGGTGTTTTCCCGCGTCCTCATCAATCACGGCTCCCGATATGGATCGGGGTGGGTGGAACGCCGCAATCCTTCGTTCGCGCCGGTGCGCTTGGCCTGCCGCTGATGATCGCAATCATCGGCGGCAGCTTCGAGCGCTTCCGTCCGCTTGTCGATCTCTATCGCGAAGCTGGCAGCCGCGCGGGGCATAGCCCCGAAGTGCTCAAGATCGGCGTTCACGCAATGGGTTTTGTCGGCGAGACCGACACTGCAGCGAAGGACGCTTTCTTTCCCGGCTGGGCGCATCTCACCTCGAAGATCGGTCGAGAGCGCGGCTGGTCGCCCCCGTCGCGCCAGCAGTTCGAAGCCATGGCAGGTCCGGAGGGCGTATTCCTGGTCGGCGATCCGCAGACGGTCGCAGCCAAGATGCTGCAGGCCAGTGAAACGCTTGGCGGCGTCTCTCGCATCACCTTCCAGATGAGCACAGCCTCTCTCGACACGGCAGCGATGAAGAGATCGATCGAACTTCTTGGCACTGAAGTCGCGCCAATCGTGAGGGCAGCGCGATAGCTGAAGGCCAGGCCGTATCGCAAAGCGGGGAACGCCGAATGGATATCGAGGATCTACGGTCTTTCGTCGAAGTTGCCGATGCCGGGGGCGTTTCTCCCGCGGCACGTCGACTGGGGGTCTCCAAGTCAATGGTCAGTCGGCGCCTCATCCGGATTGAGGAAGCGTTCGGCATCCAACTTCTTGCAAGAACGACCCGTGGCGCCGGTCTCACGGAAGCTGGGACTACGTTTCGAGAACATGCCGCCAGGATTTGTGCCGAGATCGACCTTGCGCGGGAAACGATCTCGCCTGCTGGTGATCTTCGCGGGCGCCTGCGGGTGGCCGTCCCGTTAACATCGGGCCCGATACACTTTGCACCCGTGCTTGCGGAGATGGCACGCCACCACCCGCGGCTCCAGATCCATGCCGACTATAGCGATCGCTTCGTCGATCTGATTGCGGATGGCTATGATTGCGCGATCCGGGTCGGGGCCTTGCGCGACTCGAACCTGATTGCAAGACGCGTCGGTCAGATTTACGGCAAGCTGGTAGCGAGCCCGGACTATATCAGAGCGCATGGTTCGCCTGAAACGCCGGACGAAATCGTCGCTCATCAAGCCCTGATTGGTGCCGAGGCGTGGCGGTTTATGGATGGCGACAAGGTCGTCACTGTGCAGCCGCAGGGGCGCTTCAGTTCCGACAACGGCGCGGCGCTCGCCAGCGCGGCCGCAGCAGGGCTTGGTATAGCGTGGCTTCCCGATTGTGTTACCCATGAATATCTTGCGTCCGGCGCACTCGTTCCAGTCATGACCCGCTTTCCGCTGCCTGTCGGTGGGGTCTACGTCGTGCGGCCATCCAGCCCGCACCCCGCGCGAAAAGTACGCATCCTCTCCGAGTTCCTGATCGGATCATTCGAAAGAAGCCCGCTTTTGTAGGGTCTGCGTGTTGACACATCGACTGCGCGTTCCGCCTTTTGCGACACAGTTCACCGCGCCGCGCAACTAGTCGCGGAGGCGCTCACCCGTTAGTCACTTGGGGCCATGCAGCGACCCCTGCGCTCCACGCAGGCAGGAGATCGCCAAACGGATGAGGTGAAGGCGCATGAGTTGGAACCCTGCAATCGAACCAGGCTGTCCTGACGAGGTCGGCATCGATTCGATCCAAACCCTTATCGTGCCGCGCTCTCGCGACCTTGGCGGCTTCGAGGTTCGGCGCGCCCTGCCGGCGCCGAAGCAGCAGATGGTGGGACCATTCATCTTCTTCGACCAGGCTGGCCCTGCCGAGCTGTTGACCGGCCAGGGCATCGATGTTCGGCCGCACCCCCATATCGGTCTTGGCACGGTCACCTATCTGTATCGCGGTGACTTTCACCACCGCGACAGCACCGGGGCTGACCAGATCATCCGTCCCGGTGAGTTGAACTGGATGGTTGCGGGGCGAGGTGTTTCCCATTCCGAGCGGACATCCGCAGCGGCGCGGACAGGGCCGAACGGCTTGTTCGGGATCCAGACCTGGCTGGCCTTGCCGGAAGCCCACGAGGACATGGCGCCGATGTTCGAACACCACGGCAAGGAGACGCTGCCGATGATCGAGGATCATGGTGTGTCGGTGAGGCTCATTCTCGGGAACGCCTATGGCAAGTTCGCTCCCACGACCATGTTTTCCGAAACATTCTATGCCGATGTCAGGCTTGAAGCAGGCGCTCGGCTGCCGATGCCGGACGATCATGAGGACCGGGGCATCTACATTGTCGAAGGCTCGATCTCGATCGCCGGCCGGGAGTTCGAAGCAGCCCAGATGATGGTGTTTCGTCCTGGCGACAGGATCACGGTCGCAGCCGGGGAAAAAGGCGCGCGGCTGATGATCTTAGGCGGGGCGACACTTTCCGGCCCACGCTACATCTGGTGGAACTTCGTCGCCTCATCCAGGGAGCGGATCGAGGAAGCCAAGGCTGAATGGCGGGCACAGAACTGGGGCGCGGGGCGCTTCGATCTTCCGATCGATGACCGGGATGAGCACATCCCGCTTCCAGAGTGATGGGGCGCGGGGAATTAGCATGTCAGCACGCCCTTTGAGGTCAGGCGCTATTGCGCGGCGGGTTGCGCCGCCGCTCCACGGTCCCTCTGGGGACTGGTGGGGGCAAGTGCGGTGGCGCGCGGGTGATCTATTTCTAACACGACACCGATATGCCGCTCTTTGCGCTTACCGCCTATGCCAAGAACGGCTTCTGGCAGTTGACCATGGTGCTTATGGACAGGTTCAAGAGGAGAAAGCCATGAGCAATGTTGCCGAAGCATCCGTCGTGGGCTTGAGCAGGCGGTGGCCTATGTCGAAGGCAGGGCCACCGCGAACGCCTATCGCGTCAATGTTCCCGAACGGATCGACGTGAAGGCGATCCACGCCAACCTCGACATGATGCAGGAAGAGTTCGCGGGCCAGTTCAGGCTTATCTTCAAGTTATCAACCGTGCGCCAAAGGCCGTTCAGAAGGCGTTGCAGGCGGCTTGACTGGAGCGGTCGCTTTGAACAAGCCGTCCTATGCAACGCTGATGCCTCGCCAGCGCCGCACGATGAAGATTTATGTCTTCAGCGGCACACCTTATCCCTCAACTCCACGATGGCATCCACTTCCACCAGCGCGTTGGCGGGGAGGCTTGAGACGCAGACTGCCGTTCGTGCGTGGCGTCCGCGATCGCCGTAAAGGGCGATGAAGAGTTCGGATGCGCCGTCGGCGATTTTCGGGCCGTCAGGGAAGCCCGCCGGCGCGGCAACGAATGCGCCGAGCCTCAGGACCTCCGCCAGGCAATCGAGGGAGCCTGCGGCGGCCCGAATGTTGAAGAGAAGGTTCAGAGCGCACATCTCAGCTGCCTTCTTCGCAGCAGCGAGGTCGTAGTCCGGCGCGACCGGACCGAAATAGCGCGGATTGCCGTTCCATTCGCAGATCTGCCCGGCAAGGAAGAGCAGATTGCCGCTCCGCTTGTAAGGAAGGAAATTGGCGCGGGACGGCGAGCTTTCCGGCAGAGAAAGGCCGAGCTCGGCGAGCCGTGCGAGCGTTTGATCGGTGTGATCAGCCATGATAGTGCCTTTTCATCCTACGTTTTTTCGGGCAGCATGTCTCGTATTCTCCTTATCAATCCGAACAGCAATCGGGAAACCACCGAGGCAATGGTCGCGATCGCCGCTTCCGCCATGCCCGATCACCACTTCGCGGGCAGGACGGCCCCCTTCGGGGAGAGCATGATCGTCGAACCGCAGGCGCTTGTGATCGGTGCGCGCGCCGTCTCCGCCATTCTCGCGGGTGAGATTGCCGAGGGGACGGTCTTCGATGGCGCGATCATCGCGGCTTTCGGTGATCCGGGCCTCGATGAGGCGCGTCGTCTCGGCACCGTTCCAGTCTGCGGGATCGGTGAGGCAAGCTTCCATGAAGCGGGTGCGGCCGGACGCAGTTTCGCAGTCGCCACGACGACACCTGCCCTTGAGCGGGCCATCGCGGAACGGGTCGAAAAGACGGGGCTTTCCAGCCGGTTCATAGGCTCCTTCTTTACCCCCGGTGATCCCTTTGCGGTTATCGCTGATCCCGCAAGACTGAAGGAAGAGCTTAGCCTGACGGTGGAGGCGGCAATTCGGGCCGGTGCGGAGGCCGTCATCATCGGTGGCGGACCTCTGGCCATGGCTGCGCGCGATCTGGGAAGGCGCCATGCGGTGCCGATCATCGAGCCGGTTCCGGCTGCCGCCCGGCGCATTGCCGCCATGCTTCATCCGTGTTGATACCCGGCGAGCCTTGCGGCAAATCCGATGAGCGAACGGTCGGAGCCGCGCGGGCCGATAATGGAAAGCCCGTACGGCGCGCCATCGACCTTGCCTGCTGGAAAGACCACTTGCGGAAGTCCGGTCATGCCCGCCACACATAGAAACGGCATCGCAAGGTGGCGAAAGCCGTCGAAGACTTCCTGCGGTGCGTCGAGCCGGAAGGGCGCATCATGCACTACCGGCGCCAGCAGGACGCCGTCCGTGCCGAGCATGTCATCCATTTTGTCACGGAAAGCAGCGCGCAGGGCATTTGGTCCTTCAGCTTCGGCGGCGCTGATGGATCGGGCCTGGGCGAAGCGCTCGTCGATACCGCGGGCAAGCGGCATGCCGCTCTTTTCGATCCAGGGAACAACGGATTGCTTGGCGTCATATGCCTGCAGGATACGATAGGCCTCATAAAGGGCATCAGCGCCGCCTGCGGGGTAAATCCTTGCTTCCTGAGCAGAAAGATCACCAAAAAAGGAGTCGTAAACGGCTTTCTGCTCTTCGCCGAGGCGGGCCACCATGTCGACGGGCCGGATGAGACGCGGGGTTTCCGGCAGTTCGATCCGATCGTTCCCAAATACGACGGCGCCGGTCTCGGCAAGGGTTTTCGCATCGCGAGCGAAAAAGCCGCAGGTATCGAAGCTCGCCGCAAGCTCCATGCAGCCCTCGAGCGAAATGCGAGCGTGGGTTGGGCGGATGCCCCATAGCCCGCAGAAACTGGAGGGCGCGCGGACGGATCCGCCCGTATCGGTCCCCAAGCCGATATCGGCAAGTCCGGCGGCGACCGCGGCAGCCGAGCCGGAGGAGGAACCGCCCGGTATCCGATCGGGTGCCGCGGCATTGATGGGTGTGCCGAAATGCACGTTCATCCCGTAAAGCGACCAGGCAAGCTCATCGGTATGGGTTTTGCCGACAAATCGGGCGCCTGCATCGAGAAGCTTCTGTACGACAGGCGCGGTTTTGGTCTTGATATCGCTTTCGGCGAGCTTGGTTGGGCAACCGCAGCCGGTGCGGTATCCGGCGACATCGAAAAGATCCTTGACGGCAAGCGTCAATCCGGCAAGCGCCCCCTCAGGGGAGGAGGCGACCGCCACAGGCGGGTAGGGCATGAAGGCGTGGACCGGGTCGTGTTCAAGAAGCATGGAATTCCCGTATGGAGTTATCAAGCGATCGCCGGCGCGGCGGTAAGGCCATTTGAGGCGGGTGAGTGCCCCTCTTCGAGATTGCAGGCCACCTGCCGGCCGGGACTAGGGGCAAAGAAGGGCGGCAGCGCCCTCAGACATTGCGGCTGCGCTTCCGTACACCGCGGCGCGAAAGAACAGACATCCGGCTTCGTTTCCAGCGAGGGCGGCGAGCCCGCAATGGCATCAAGCCGCGTACCGCGGTCGACGCCATGCAGGTTCGCCGCGAGAAGACCGCGGGTATAGGGATGGCGCGCATCCTTGATGATATCGCGGGTGCTGCCGGATTCGACGACATTGCCGGCATACATCACCGCCACGCGATCGGAGATTTCCACCGCAACGCCGATGTCGTGGGTGACGAAAATAATGCTCATGCCGAACTCGCGCTGAAGTTCACGCAGGAGCAGGAGGATCTGTATCTGCACCGTGGCATCGAGCGCCGTGGTCGGCTCGTCGGCGAGCAGCAGCTTGGGGCGGCAGGCCAGTGCCAGCGCGATCATGGCACGCTGGCGCATTCCGCCCGACATCTCGTGCGGATAGTTCTTGAGCCGCCGCTCCGGTGAAGGAATACGCACCCGCGTCAGCATATCGAGCGCCACCTCGCGTGCTTCGGCACGGCCGACGCTCTTGTGACGCATGACCGTCTCGGCGATCTGGTCGCCGATCGTATAGACCGGATCGAGCGCCAATGCCGGCTCCTGAAACACCATGGAGACATCGCCACCGCGATAGGCCGAAAGCCGCGCGCCGGAAAGCGTCATGATATCCGTGCCGTTGACGCGGATCGTGCCGTCGATCTCCGCTCGCTTGGGTGGCAGAAGGCGCAGGAGCGTCTTGAGCGTTACACTCTTGCCCGAACCGGATTCACCCAGCAAACCCAGCATCTCTCCTTCCTGCAGGCGCAGATTGAGCCCATTGATGGCATGGACGGTCCGCTCGCCATTGAAGCGGACATGCAGGTTCTCGATCTCGAGCAAGGGAGCTTCGCTCATGCTGCGACCTCCTTGCCTGCAAGTGAATGGCCGGAAGACGGATCCCGCAGATGGCAGGCGGCGAGATGATCGGGATTTTCACCGAAAGTCGCAAGCGTGGGGGGCTTATCGCGGCACACATGCTCGGCAAACCGGCAGCGGGTGTGGAAACGACAGCCCGAAGGCGGATCGATCGGATTGGGCGGGTCACCGGCCAGTGGCGGCTCTTCCGTGCGATTGTCGGGGTCCATGGAAGGCATCGCCGCGAAAAGCGAGACGGTATAGGGGTGAGCCTGCTTCGCATAGATGGCTTCGACCGGCCCGACCTCCACGACTTCCCCGAGATACATGACCAGCACGCGGTCGGAAATATAGCGCACCACGTTCAAATCATGGCTGATGAAGACATAGGTGAGGCCGAATTCCTTGCGCAGCTCAGTCAAAAGATTGAGCACCTGTGCCTCGACCGATTTGTCGAGCGCCGAGACCGCCTCATCGAGAATGACGAGGCGCGGAGACATGGCAAGCGCGCGCGCGATATTGACGCGCTGGCGCTGGCCGCCGGAAAGCTCATGCGGATAGCGATGAGCGAAACGGTTGGGATCGAGCCCCACCCGCGCCATCAGGTCGCGTGCCCGGTCTTTTGGATCGGAAAGCCCCTGCACTTTCGGTCCGAAGGCGATCGAATCCGCGATGGTGAGGCGCGGATTGAGAGAGGCATAGGAATCCTGAAAGACCATCTGCACCGAGCGGCGCATTTCCTTGAGCGAGATGTCCGAGCCCAGAATATCACCGTCGAAGATGACGGAGCCGTCATCGAGCTCCGTCAGCCCGATCAGGAGGCGGGCGGTGGTCGATTTCCCGCAGCCCGATTCTCCGACGATGCCGAGTGTCTCGCCCTTACGCACTTCGAAGGAGACGCCATCGACGGCATGGACGGTAGCCGTCTGCCGGTTGAGGAGGCCGGAGCGGACCGGAAAATGCTTCTTCAGGTTCTGGGCAAGAATGAGCGGCTGTCGCGGACCGCCGCGATCCGCCTGGTGGGGAAGGACTTCAGTCTTTGACATTCATGGCACTCCTCAGCCCATCACTCAGAAGGTTGAGACAGAGCGACGTAATGAAGATCATCACGCCGGGCAGGGCGGCAACGATCGGGTTTACATAGATGGCGGTGCGCAACGTATTGAGCATCAGCCCCCATTCCGGCTGGGGCGGCTTGACGCCGATGCCGAGGAAGGAAAGCCCTGCGGCAAGGATCATGCACACGCTGGTAAGGCTCGTAGCATAGACGAAGATGGGGCCGAGCACATTGCCGAGCACATGCACGCGGACGATGGTAAATGCATTGCCGCCGGAGGCGCGCGCCGCATCGATATAGTCGAGCGAGCGCACGCTCGAGGTCACGCTCTCGGCAACCCGCGTAATCGGCGGGATGAAGACGATGGTGAGAGAGACAAGGCTGTTGACGATGCCTGCGCCGAGCGCACCGGAAATGGCGATCGCCAGAAGAACGGAGGGGAAGGCGAAGAAGATGTCGACGGTGCGCATGATAATCGTGTTCACCCACCCACCGACATAACCAGCCGCCACGCCGAGAACCGTGGCGATGAAAAAGGCGAACACCACCGGCAAGAGCCCGATGAGCAGCGTCAGCCGGCCGCCATAGATGAGGCGGGCGAGCATGTCGCGGCCCTGTTCGTCGGAACCGAGCGGAAGTCCCTCCGTGCCGATAGGCCGAAGCCGCTTGATCATGCTACCTCGATAGGGGTCTGCGAGATCGAGCCAGGGGGCGAAGATGGCGGCGAGGATCAGGAGAAGGAGAATGACGGCGCAGGCAACGGCGATCCTGTCCTTAAGGAAACGGCGCAGCACATTCGACCAGTAGCTCCGCGTCTTCGCCGCGGTAGCGGTGATCTCGGACGGCGACGATGCCGCCGATGGAGAAATGGCGGATGCCATGGCTCAGCTCCTCTTGATGCGCGGGTCGATTGCGGCTTGAGCGACATCCACGATGAGATTGGCGAAGATGAAGAACAGGGCGAGCACGAGGATCGTGCCCTGCAGCAGCGGCAGATCGCGCTGGAAGATGGCGTTTGACAGGAGAAAGCCCGACCCCGGCCAGTTGAATACGGTTTCGATGAGGATCGAGCCGCCGAGAAGATAGCCAAGCTGGATGCCCATGACGGACAGGGCAGTGGGAGCGGCGTTGCGCACGACATGACGCAGGACGGCACCTTGGTTGAGCCCTTTGGCATAAAGTGCCTGGACGAAATCCATGGAAAAAATCTCGCCGACCAGCGCCCGCACCGTGCGCGCTACGATGCCGATCGGCACCACCGACAGCGTGATCGCAGGCAGGACGAGATGGCGGATATGCGCCCAGTCCCATGCCCAGTCGGCGGAACCGCCGGAGCTGCCGGGGCCGGCGCCCATGGCCGGCAGCCAACCAAGTGTTACCGAGAAAACGATGACAAGGACAATGCCGAGCCAGTAGTTTGGCAAGGATACACCGGTGATCGCCACCGCGGTGATCGCCTTATCAACGACGGTATCGCGGAAATAGCCGGCCAGAAAGCCGAGAATGAGACCGACCGGAAAGGCGACGAAGCTTGCGGCTACCGCAAGCAGCAACGAGTTGCGTACCGCATTGAAAACCTCTCCCACCACCGGGCGCCCTGTCGCGATGGATTCTCCGAGATCCCCGGTGACGGCCTTGCCGATCCAGATGCCGTATTGGACGGGCAACGGCTTGTCGAGACCGTAGGCCGCGCGCATCGCTGCCTGCTCCTCCTGGGTCGCGTCGACCGCCATGATGGATGTCAGTGGATCGCCAGGGGCGATGTGCACGAGCAGGAAACAGATGATACTGACGCCAATGGCGACAGGCACGATATAGAGGAGACGGCGCAGGAGATAGATCAGCATAGGCTCTGCGTTCTTTTCGACGGTTATGATCCCCGGAGCCGCTGCCCTGCCGGGCAGAGGCAAAGAAGCCTCATTCCTCCATGGTGATGCTGGAGAAATTCTGGAACCAGTTTTGCGCCTGGACGTAGCCCTTGACCTTCGGGCTCATGGCGCGGGGAGCGACGTCATGCGTCACCATCAGGAAGAGGGCGTCGTTGACGAATTTCTCATGCGTACGTCGCATCACTTCATCCTGCTTTTCCGCATCGAAAGTGGTGCGAATCTCCTTGAACAGCGCCTCCATGTCGGGATCGCAATAATGGCCCCAATTGGTGCCGTTCGGTGCCGTCAGATCACAGCCGAGGTGACGGATAAAGCCTGTGAAAGGATCCTGGATGAAGTACGTGAAATTGATCGATTGCGAGCCTTCGACGCTCTTGTCCGCGGCGCCTGCGCGCCACAGATTGATCATCTGGTTCCATTCGACGACCATGAACTCGACATCGATATAGACTTCCGCAAGGCTCTGCTGGATGAACTCGTTCATTGGCAATGGCAACATCTGACCGGAGCCGGAAGGCGAGATCAGCGCCTTGACTTTGAGGCGGTTGTCCGGCCCATAGCCGGCCTCTTTCATCAGCGCCTGCGCGGCTTCCAGATCATATTTCACCTCGAAGGTAGGGTTGCCGAACCATTGGCTCGACGGCGGGAAGAAGCCTTTGGCCGGGACCATGAGCCCGCCAAGCAGTTCCTTCATGGAATCCCGGTCGATGGCGAGGTTTGCTGCCTTGCGCACGCGGATGTCATTCCATGGCGAGCCTTCAAGCCGCGATAGATGCCAGGTCCAGTTATGCGGGTAGGCGTTGGAGACGACCTTGAAGCCATTCGCCTCGATTGCCGAAATCGTGTCGGGAGCAGGCGCCTCGATCCAGTCGACCTGGCCGGACATCAGGGCTGCAGAGCGGGCGTTGGGCTCGGGCAATGGGATCAGCACCATACTGTCGAGCTTCGGCACGCGGGTCTTGTCCCAGTAATCGGGATTGGGGATGAATTCGGCGCGCTCGCGCGGCACGAAGCTTGCAAGCTTCCAAGGGCCGGTGCCCGAGGGTGCCTTCGCGACTTCTTCCCAGTTCTTGCCCTTCGCCTCCCAATTGGCCTTGGAAGACATGGTGATCCAGGAAAGCTGATAAGTGAGGGTTGCATCCGGCTCTTTGGTCGTGATTTCAAGCGTGTAGTCATCGATGGCTCGGTAGGAGGCAACAGCGGGAATGCGCGACTTGCCCTGCGCAGCCTGGCGCGGGTCGTATTGCTCGCTGTCCGCCTTCAGAAGCTTGTCGAGGTTCCAGACGGCGACTTCCGCCGTGAATTCGCTGCCGTCATGAAACTTCACACCCTTGCGTATCTTGAAAGTCCATTTGGTCTGATCGCTCGGATCGGCGCTCCATTCCTCGGCTAATCCCGGAAGGAGCTGAGAGGGCTTGTCGGCGCTGGTCAGGTCCCATTCGATAAGGGAGTCGTAGACCGTGTAGCCCATAAAGCGCTGCCCTTCGCCACCCTGATCGGTCTGGCCGGTCGTCAGTGGAATATCCGCGGCCGTCATGCCGATCCGCAATGTCCCGCCCGCGAAAGCCGAGGTGGCGAGAAAAGTAGCTGCGGCAGCGGCGAGGAGGGCTTTTCGAAGGATCGCTGAAACCATCATTGAACTCCTGAATATCAAACACGGAAGGGAGGCTTGCGTCCCTGTGTCGACATCGAAGCAAGCGCCATGCCAGACGAGAATTGCCAAAGCAGTTGCGAAAATTGAGGAAGCGAGCTGAGGGCCATGAATTGTTCAACTCGCCAATTGCTTAATTTTTGGGCAAAATTGAAATTGTATATAATTTGATCTTCCAGGTTCGACTAAATCAGCATACGGCGCGGAAGAATGCGGAGCCTGCCGGCCAGCCAATCGACAACCGGTGCTTCTCAACAGCAATCTGCTAACGGCCAGGCATATTGCTATCACGCTGAGAAATAGCGTCGGATACGGTGAGTGACGCAGCGTCAAAGCTCCCCACAGCGCGCGGATCCGGCCCGAGGGCGAGTGCGGGCGACGCTAAACTTTGGTCGAACGCAGATTCAGGAACGACACGGCGCAAGAGGCTGACCCCAGGCGCCATTCGCGGCGGCCGTGTCAAGCTGACCCACGACGAAATCGTTGCCCACAAGCGGGCTGTGACTGCGTGATCACCCGATTCTAGGCCGAGGGCAAAATCTCAGCTCCACGAAGTTGATCCGTCGAGGAGCTTACTGCTCAGCGCCGGGGCCGAGAGACTTCAGATATGCGATTATATCCTGCCGGTCCTGCTCATTGGTGATCCGCATGGTCATTGTCGTGCCGCGGACAAGCATCGCGGGGGCCGCCAGATAGGCATCGAGATTTTCCTCGTTCCAAACCAGCTCCGATTGAGAGAGTGCTTTCGAATACCGCGCTCCTTCAACTGAGCCAGCCTTGCGACCCAGGACACCCGCAAGCGACGGGCCGGCCCGATTTTGACCGTTTACCGTGTGGCAGCCGCTGCAACGGGAAAAGAGCGTTTCTCCGCGGGCTGAGTCGCCTTCAGCAGCGGCAAATGTGGGACAGAGCGCCAAACTGACGAGGGCGCAAGAGGCGACCAGCTTCATTCTATTCATGGATTGAATGCCCTTTCTACTCTACGCGTCGGCCTACGTGGCAAACCACGTTGCACAATGGTCTCGATCGACCTGGAACCCGCACTTAGGAGGTAATGACAATCAATCCGAGGCGATAGCTCAATCCTGCGTGATTATTGCCCGATCCTGCCGATATCAAAATAACTTGAGAAGATACCCGGACCAAATCGCAGTAGACGACACTCTGGTCAATCAAAGAAAATGAGCAGGACGATGTCTCTAAAACGGGATCTGCGCGAGGAATCGGCGAGCATACGCCAACGTATTTTGGATGGCCTCGCGCTTCTCCGTTGGGACGGCATGAACTTCGAGCATGCAGTGCCGGGACTTACGCTCTATCGTATCGAGGAACCGCCCGGTCCCTTTTCGACCATCTACGAACCGAGCCTGTCGCTTATCATCAAGGGAAGCAAACGCGTAAAGGTTGGCAACGAAACGCTCGTTTACGACGAATCCAGCTTCTTCCTGACGACCATCGGCCTGCCTATGTCTGGACAGATCTGCGCGGTAAGCAAGGGCGAGCCCTATATCGCAGCCACCATCCGGCTTGATCTGGAGAAGTTGCGGCGGATCATCGCCGACTACGATCCACCTCCGACCGAGGTGCCGGAGCGTGACCTCGGCGTCGTCGTCGGCGTCTCCACGCCGGAAATGCTCGATGCGCTTTCACGGCTGATTTCCCTTGCGAATTCGCCGGGAGACATCCCGTTCTTTTCCACCCATATCCATAACGAGATTCTCTATCGACTTCTCACAAGTGAGCAAGGTGCGCGCCTGAGACGCTTTGCACTTGCCGGCACGAACAGCAACCGCGTGGCAAAAGCCATTGCGTGGCTGAAGGAGAATTATACGCGACCACTGCGTGTCGAAGAACTGGCGGAGATAGCAAATATGGGGGTTTCCACCCTGCATCGGCATTTTCGTGCGATGACAGCCATGAGCCCTCTACAGTTCCAGAAGCACCTGCGCCTGCATCACGCGCGGGAACTGATGCTTGCGCAATCACTCGACGCGACGACGGCCGCACTCCGTGTCGGTTACGAGAGCCCGACGCAGTTCAGCCGGGAGTATAGACGAGCATTCGGCCATCCACCTCTGCGTGACATCAGAGCGATCCTGAACTCCGATGAATCGGGCAGACCCAATTCAGTCGGTTAGCTCTCCGCATGCCGACCACGGCGTCGAAAACGCGCTCGAACGAATTGCTTCGGCAAAGCCGGTGAACGCGTTCTCAGCAAGTCGACAGGAATGGGCAATAATCCGGCAGGATTGATCCTACTTCTTTTCCGGTTGGACCTCTAAGCTGACGAGGAAATCTGGCGAACGGCCGCGGGTCTCAAGCCGCATGCCCGGCCACATATCCGGGACGGTATGCCCGGGTCGCGCGCCCCAACATAGGAGAAGAGTTCATGGTGACTGTAACGATCAACGGCACCGAACATACGGTGGAAGCCGATGCGGATATGCCGCTTCTCTGGGTCATACGCGACTTGGTCGGACTGACCGGCACGAAATTTGGCTGTGGCATGGCACAGTGTGGTGCCTGCACCGTCTATCTGGACGGAACGCCGGTGCGGTCCTGTCAGACCTTCGTCGGCGAGATAGAAGGGGCACAGGTAACGACCATCGAGGGGATCAGCGGCAAGGTTGCAGAAACCGTACAGGCCGTCTGGACCGATCTAGATGTTCCGCAATGCGGGTACTGTCAGTCCGGACAGATCATGTCGGTGACGGATCTGCTCACGAACAATCCAAAGCCCACGGACGAGGACATCGACGCAGCAATGGCAGGCAATCTCTGTCGATGCGCCACATACCAGCGAATCCGCGCCGGTATTCACGAGTCCGCGAAGCGTCTGGAGGCCTGAGACATGATCCCGAAACTGATGCAATCCGCCATCATTCCCACCGCAAAGGTGCAGGCCTCCCGCCGGCAATTCCTTATCGGCGCAATCGCGGCCGGTACCGGCCTTGCGGTCGGCTATCGCCTGCTATCCGCGTCGCCGGCTGCTGCCAGCGAGACAGCGGCAGCAAACGAGGCGCATGCCTTTTCGCCCTATGTAACGATCGATGCAGATGGCAAGGTAACTGTCCTCTCGTCGCAGTTCGAAATGGGCCAGGGTTCCTACAATGGTATCGCCACCCTCGTTGCCGAAGAACTTGAAGCGGACTGGGCAACCATCGACGTCAAAGGCGTGGCGGGCGATGTAAAAGCCTATGGCAACATCGCTTTCGGCGGCGCGTTGCAGGGAACAGGCGGTTCCACCTCGATGGCTACTTCATGGGAACGCTATCGCAGGGCAGGGGCTGCCGCCCGCTCCATGTTGATCGCCGCCGCAGCCTCCGAATGGGGCGTGCCTGCAACGGAGATCACCGTCGAGAACGGCATTCTCTCGCACCCGTCCGGTAAAAGCAGTGGTTTCGGCACGTTTGCAGCCAAGGCGGCGACTCTGCCGGTGCCGACCGACGTGACGCTCAAGCAGCCGGGCGATTGGAAACTCATCGGCAATGCCGGTCTGAAGCGCTTCGACAGCGCCCGCAAGGCGAACGGAACAGAGCAATACACGATCGACGTGAAACTGCCGGGCATGCTGACGGCAGTGATGATCCATCCGCCGCTGTTCGGCGCCAGGGTCAAATCCTTCGACGCCTCGGCAGCCCGCGCCATCAAGGGCGTCGTCGACGTCGTCGAAACACCGCGCGGTGTCGCGGTCGTCGGCGAGAACATGTGGACGGCGCTCAAGGGGCGTGATGCCGTTACCGTCGAGTGGGACGAATCAGCGGCGGAAAAACGCGGCACGCCCGAGCAGATGTCGATCTATCGCGACCTCGCGAGCAAGCCTCCGGCAGCGATTGCCCGCAAGGACGGTGATGCCGACGCCGCATTCGCAACGGCTGCCAAGGTGATGGAGGCAAATTTCGAGTTTCCCTATCTGGCCCATGCTCCGATGGAGCCGCTGAATTCCGTCTCCCGCATGAACGCCGATGGCACGCTCGAAATCTGGGGCGGGCACCAGTTTCCGGACACATACCAGGCACTCGCCGGCGAAATTGCCGGAATCGCCCCCGACAAGGTGATCCTGCATGTCATGAAAACGGGCGGAAGCTTCGGCCGGCGTGCCGTGTTCGACGGGGACGTGGTCGTGGAGTCAGTGTATGTCGCAAAGGCTCTCGGCTTCCGCGCGCCCGTGAAAGTGCAGTGGACGCGCGAAAATGACATGCGCGCCGGCCGCTACCGTCCCGCTTATGTACACGGCATCAAGGCCGGTATCGACGCGAATGGAAAGCTCGTTGCGTGGAGCAATCATGTCGTCGGCCAGTCCATCATGGCGAACACCGCCTTTGCGGGAATGATCCAGAATGGAGTCGATCCCACCTCCATCGAAGGCGCGAACAATCTGCCCTATGCCATACCCAACCAGACTGTCGGCCTGACAACCACGGAATTCGGCGTCCCGGTTCTGTGGTGGCGTTCGGTCGGCTCGACGCATACAGCCTTTGCAGCCGAGGCCTTCCTTGACGAGGTAGCCGAGGCGGCCGGGCGCGACCCGGTCGAATTCCGATTGTCCATGCTCGAGCCGGAATCGCGTCACGCCGCCGTCCTCAGGCTGGCGGCGGAAAAGGCGGAGTGGGACAAGCCTCTGCAGGAAGGTCGCTTCCGGGGCGTCGCCGTTGCCGAAAGCTTCGGCTCGGTCGTAGCGCATGTCGCGGAAGTGTCGAACGACGGGAACGGCCAGATCAAGGTGGAGCGTATCGTCTCCGCGGTGGATTGCGGTCTGGCCATCAACCCGGATCAGGTCCGCTCCCAGGTCGAGGGCGGCATCGGCTTCGGACTTGGCGCCATCCTGAGCGAAGAGATCACTTTGACGAATGGCCAGGTCGATCAAGGGAATTTTGATCTCTATACGCCGCTTAGGATCGACGCCATGCCGAGGGTGGAGGTCCATATCCTCGCTTCGGCCAATCCGCCGACCGGCATCGGCGAGCCCGGCGTTCCGCCCGTCGGACCCGCAATCGCCAACGCTGCCTACAAGGCACTCGGCAAACGGATACGTGTGCTGCCTTTCGCAAAGTCGCTCAACGCGTAATCTCCCGTGCGCGGTCGATTTTGTCGGCCGGGCACATTTCCGCGTGACAAGCGCGAGAGACGCGGCGGGGCTTGATTTCGCCGTCGCGCTCGGTATCACCTACCAGGGACAGATCGCCTCGGACGCCCGGGACCACGCCGTAAAACCTTCCTGAACGTGAAGTTCTGACATCGCGTGAGTGCTCGGTGATTTAATGGGGCGATCGCGGTGACTGAAGTCGTGGCGAGTAGGCGGATACCGTAGGCTGAGTTAGGTGTGCCTCCGTCCCAGAACATCGACGATGCGTTCGAGAAAGCGCTCGCATTTTTCGATTTGGGAAATCTCGACATATTCGTCGGGCTTGTGCCCCTGCGTCATCTCGCCGGGCCCGCAGATCAGCACCGGGATATCGAGACCTTCAGCGAAAAGACCGCCCTCGGTGCCATACGCCACCTTGATCGTCGGCAGGTTGGTGTCCAGAAGCGACGCCACGAGCCTTACCGTCGGACTGTCCTCGGGCGTATCAAGGCCGGGGTAGCCCGACAGCGTCTCAATCCTGATCGCCGCTCCGGCGAAACGATCGCGATGAGGAGCGACGATGGTCTCGGCATCGCGGAGGAGGTTCGACAGGATAGCTGAAGGATCATCCGCGGCGATATGGCGAATCTCGAAATCGATCTCGCAGGATCCGGGCACGATGTTCAGCGCTTCGCCGCCCCGCATGATACCGGCATGGATTGTGGTGTAGGGGATGGCGTAGGCCGGGTCCTGTGCACCGTTTGAAGCGAGTTCCTCTTGGCGGATCTGCAATCTCTGCAGGAAGGCGGCGCCGAGATGAAGGGCATTGAGCGCTTTCGGGGCGAGGGCCGAATGCCCTTCCTGCCCCTGGCAGCAGGCCCTGAGGGCCGTCTTGCCCTTGTGGCCTGTAGCAATGCGCATCCCGGTCGGTTCGCCGATCAGGCAGAGGGCCGGGCGCAGCGGCTCCTGGGCAAGGCTTTCGATCATGCCCCTCACGCCGAGGCATCCCACTTCCTCGTCATAGGACAGCGCAAGGTGCAGCGGCTTTTGCAAGTTTCGTCCCGCCGCATTCAGCATCGCATGGATGGCGGCGGCGACAAAACCTTTCATGTCGACGGCGCCGCGGCCATACCAGCGCCCTTCGTCCTGTCGCAGGACGAAGGGATCGGAGCTCCAGCCCTGGCCGGCAACAGGGACCACGTCGCTGTGCCCGGACAGGATGATGCCGCCATCGATCTCGGGCCCGACAGTCGCCCACAGGTTGGCCCGGCTGCCATCGGCATGAGAAAACCGGCGCACGGTAATGCCGGCCGGCACGAGCAGGCTCTCGACATAGTCGAGAAGCTCCAGGTTTGATTGCCGGGAGATAGTCGGGAAGCCGATCAGTCGGGACAGGATTTCGGATATTTCAGGTGCCATTGGCTTGGTATCCGGATTGTGGGCGGGGAGCCGTGACTCCAGCGACGGTGGCGTGTCTACCATTACGCCTTGGGAGAGATCACGATGCCCGGCAGACCGCCGTCGTCGGCCGCTTCGTGGCAGTGATCGATGAAGGCCTGGATGGTGCGCGACACATGCGCGACCCGGGACATGGCAAGCCCCAGTTGAAGCGGCTGGACGTCGCTTTCGAGCGGAATGAATTTCAGAGGCCGGCCATCGAGGGATTCTGTCGAAATCGTGCGCAGGTTGGTGATGCCGAAACCGTATCCGGAGGCAACCAGGCTTCGCTGGACGGCCACCTCCACGGTGCGCTCCGAGATGCGCGGGCGCTGCCCCAGGTGGCGGAAATGGGACATGAAGTATTCGGCGCTATGGGGCAAGTCTAGAAGCACCATCGGGTGATCCAGCAGATCCTCCGGCCGCAGCCGGTCGCGGCGCGCCAGCGGATGGTCGGGGAATATCAGCACGAAGGGCGGCAGCGCGTGCAGCGGCTTGAAAGCGATATCGCTCGGCAGCGCCAGATCGTAGGTGAGGGCGACGTCTATCCGCCCTTGCCCCAAAGCCTCGAAAATCTGCGCCTGATCGAGCTCCTGCTGCGAAAAGTCGACGTTCTCGTACTTGTCTTCGAAGCTGCGCCGGAGCTGCGGAATGATGGTCTGGACGAAGGTTCGCATGCAGCCGACGCGCAACGATCCCCGGATCATGCCGGTGAAGACCGTCGCCAGCTCGTTCAGCCGGGCGGCCTCTTCCAGAACCACGCGCGCCTGTTCCATGAACCGCTCGCCCGTCGGTGTTAGCACGGAGCCCTGGGCATGGCGGCGGGTGAAAAGCTGTACCCCGAATCCCGACTCCAGCTGGGCGATGGCGGAGGACATCGATGGCGCGGAGACGTTCTTCCTGTCGGCGGCCGTGGCGATACTGCCCGCTTCGCCAACGGCGATGAAATACTCGAGCTGTCGAAGCGTGAATCGAAGCGGCATAGTGCTTTCATATCCTCTAGCTGTCGGCCGCTGCGGTCACTCGTCGCCCGGCACACCGTAGGAGGGGGCGCTGCGTGGGTCGAGCGCGCGCGTCACATAGGCGTTCATCTGCGGTTCGAAGACCTTCCATGCTTCGGTGAGAGCGTCAATCGGGCATCCCATGGTCCAGTCGATACGCAGTTCGGCAATCGGCC
This sequence comes from Rhizobium sp. LC145, assembly GCF_001005825.1. Classification (GTDB taxonomy): domain Bacteria; phylum Pseudomonadota; class Alphaproteobacteria; order Rhizobiales; family Rhizobiaceae; genus Neorhizobium. The sequence continues at coordinate 37,838 of NZ_LBHV01000011.1, read as the reverse complement.
AGCTTTGCCGGTCCACCATCAGCAGGCCAGCCGAATGCACGGGGCCTGCCTCGCCGCCGGCAGTCAGACCCGCGGCAAGCGCCGCCATCAGTCGACCGCCCAGTCCACCTTTAGTGCTGCGAAATGTGGTGACCATTGCCTCCGGGACGGCGGTATCGGCAAGCAGGTTGCCCGCCGCAGCCACGTCCACGTCCTGCGCCTCGCTCCACAGGCCGAGCACATGGGAGCCGGAATAGATCGCGCTTTCGCCGGTGCGCCCGACTGCGAGCACCTGGCGCCAGGCCATATGCTCGCCGGTCCGCTCAAGGATCGCCAGTGCCTCGCCAGGCGTGGCTCCACGCTCCATAAGGTCCAGCGTTTTCGGCCCCAGGCGCGGATCGGTGACGTTTTGCGTTGAAACGGCCCCGACACCCGCCCGGGCAAAGGCGCAACGGGCCGCCACGGCAGGGGAGGAGGAGGAGATGGCGAGACCGAACATCCCCGTTTCGGGGCAGTGGCCAACGATGGAAAAGGTCATGTTCTATCCTCGATGCGTTTGCTACGGGCGGGTTGGTTCAGGCGAGGCGATCAATCAGGAATGACGGCGGTCGCGTCGATTTCGACCAGCCATTCGGGACGGGCCAGCGCCACGACCACCAGACCGGTGCAGACCGGGTGCACGCCGCGGATATAGTCGCCCATGGTGCGATAGACGGCTTCGCGGTGACGCACGTCGGTGAGGTAGACCACGAGTTTGGTTACATGCTCCATCCTGCCGCCGCATTCCTCGACCAGCTGGCGGATGTTCTGCATCACCTTATGGGTCTGTTCGACCGGGTCATGACTGTCGATGTTCTTTGCAGTATCCAGGTCCTGCGGGCACTGGCCTCGCAGGAAGATGGTCGTTCCGCGGGCGACCACCGCCTGCGCCAGATCGTTGTCGAGCTTCTGCTCGGGATAGGTTTCGCGAGTGTTGAATTTGCGGTGACGGATATGGGCCATTTGGTACCTTTGTTTGTTTGAGCTGTGCTCTCGGCCGCAGCACGGTTGTGGTTAAGGATGGCCGACAGCGGGATGCCGTGCCGGCGGAGCGGATGTGGCAGTCCTCATGCCCACGGGCGCGTCGCGATCATGGCGAAGCGATCGTCATAGGCGGAGTGCCAGGCGGCAAGCGGCTGGCGGCCGTTGCGCCAGTCGAGATCGGGAAAGCGGAAATCGAGCCACCCGAGCGCGCAAGCATAGGCGATGCTGCCAATATCCACAGTCTCCGGGTCGGGGATGTCGGAGAGCATCGCATCCAGTGCATCCGATATCTTTTCGCCCTGCTTGTCGACCCATTGCGACCAGCGCAGCGGCTCCGGCCTTAGCAGGGTCTCGTAGCGCACCAGCAGCGCGGCATCGAGCAGCCCGTCGGCCAGCGCCTGGCGCCGCAAGGCGCTCCAGCGGGCAGGGCCCGCGGTGGGGAACAGGCGGAGCGTCGAACCTCCGCCCTCTTCGGCCGCGAGAGCATCCATGTATTCGCAGATGACCCGGCTGTCATACAGCGTCGTTCCGTCCGACGTGCTGGCGGCAGGCACCTTGGCCAGCGGATTGAACGCCTGGATACGGGTGTCGCGTTCGATCGGGTTTGCGGCGCTGTCGAGGATGTCGATCCTATCGGCGAGGTCGAGCTCGTGTGCGCACACCATGACCTTACGCACAAAGGGCGAGGCCGAGCCCCAGTAGAGCGATATGCGGATCATGCTTCCGTTTCCTCTGCTATCTGCAGGACGATCTTGCCGAAATTCGAACCGCTCTCGAGCAGGCGATGCGCCTCGGCGGCTTGCGCGAGCGGCAGAATGGAAGAGATGACGGGACGGACACCTGCGGCGCCCATATGCGGCAGCAGATGCCGGACGATATCCTGGACGATGCCTGCTTTTTCCTCATCCGGCTTGGGCCGCAGCGTCGAGGATGTCAGCCAGAGCCCCTTGCGCATCAGCAACCCGAGATCGATGCTGGCCACAGCACCGGTCATGAACGACAGGCCCACATGACGCCCGCCCGGCGCCATCAGCGTCAGATGCCGGTTGACGGCCTCGCCGCCGAGGATGTCGAGAACGACGTCGACGCCTCGACCTTGGGTCAGCGCAAGGATGCGTTCGTCCTGGCCGGGTTCGCGGTAGTCGATCGCCGAGACGCCCATCGTGGCGAGCCTTGCGCATTTTTCGGGCCCGCCTGCAGTCGTGATCACGCTTGCGCCGACGACTTTTGCCAGCTGCAGCGCCAGCGTGCCGATGCCCGACGCGCCGCCCTCGATGAGCAGGACGTTCCCGGAGCGGAGCGCACCCCGGTCGAAGAGGTTGTGCCAGATGGTAAACAGCCCCTCCGGAAGAGCCGCGGCCTCGACCAGGGAAAGTCCCACAGGGATCGGCAGGCAATGGTCGGCGCGGGCACAGACATGCGTCGCATAGCCACCCGCCTTGACCAGCGCCATGACGTCGCTCCCAATCAAATTGGGAGCCACGCCCTCGCCACAGGCCACCACGCGTCCCGCCACCTCCAGTCCGAAAATGTCGGACGCGCCGGCCGGCGCGGGCAAGGCGCCGGATCGCTGCATGATGTCGGGTCGGTTGATGCCGGCCGCAGCAACGGCGATCAGCACTTCACCAATGGCCGGGCGTGGAACGTCGCGCTGCACGCATGTCAGAACCTCAGGTCCGCCATGGGCTTCGGCGATTACGGCGGTCATGGTTCGCGGGATGGCGGCAGCCTCGGCAGTCATAGGTCAGCTCTTCCGAAAAGTGTAAGCGTTGAGACGCTCGGGCGGAGACAGCGCCCCCCGATCGAGCTTCGTTGAAAACCGACTATTCCTTTTCGTAGGCAGCGTAATTTCGCTGCACCACGATGTGGGTGGCGATGTATTTCGCGTCGTACCAGCAGCCATAGATGAAGGATGACGCACGGTTGGTCAGTTCGGGAAGGCCAAGGAAATAGATACCCCTTTCCGCCGAGATCCCGCGCTTGTGGAACGGCGTGCCGTCCTCGTGGAAAGCATCGACATCCAGCCAGCTGAAATCGAACTTGAAGCCGGTTGCCCAGATGATCGTCTTGATCCCGGCCTCGGCCAGATTGAGCTGCAGGATCGGATTGGCGATGCAGTCGGGGTTCGGCGCGATATCCCAGGCTTCCGGCTCCAGCGGCAGGTCGATGCCGTTGCGCTCGACATAGGCGTCGGCCTCACGCAGCACATCCAGATAGGCCCGATCCCCCTCGGCAATGTTATCCGCGAGGTCGTTGTTGATGTTCAATATTCCGTCGCCGTAGCCGCTGGTCATGCCAAGAACCGTGACCCCTCTTTCGGCCAGACGGCGGAAATCGACAGTCTTGCCGCCGTCGTAACCGCTGACGGCGAAGGCCACGTGCTTCTTCTTGGCAATCGTCTTGATCTCGTCCCACTTGCCGAGGACGCCCAGCCACCAGACGTAATCGCGCGCGCGGTACGAGCGGGGCGGGCGGTAGTGCTCGCCGATCGACAGATAGACCTTGCGGCCGGCGCGCTGCAATTCCTCGGCAATCTGCGAACCGGAGGCACCGCCGCCGACGACGAGGATGGCACCGTCGACCAATTGCCCCGGGTTCTTGTAGGCGGAGGAATGGAGCTGCTCGATCCCGGCTTCGGCCGGAACGATGTCGGGATATTGCGGCACCTGGAACGGACCGGTGGCGGCCACCACCCGCTGCGCTTCGATCAGGCCCTCGGACGTGGTGACGAGGAAGCCGGGGCGTCCCTCGTTGCGCTGGACACGTTTGACCTCGACGCCCGTGCGAATTGGGGCGCCGATCATGTTCGCGTAGTCTTCGAAGTAGCGCGCCATTCTTTCCTTGGGCGGAAAGGTGTCGGGCGAAACGTCGTCGAATTCGAGGTTCGGAAAACGGTCGTGCCAAGCCGGCCCATTGGCAACGAGAGAGTCCCAACGGCCCGACCGCCACTGCTCGGCCACCCGGTTCCGCTCAAGAACGATGTGCGGGACGCCGCAGTCCTTCAGGTGTTCGCTCATGGCGATCCCGGACTGACCGGCGCCGACGACGAGCGTATCTATCTTTTCGATTGTCATCTTCATTTCCTAGATTTGGGCAGTGCGATCAGACGGGGTGCCCCTTGCTTCAGGGGGAGCGGGACTGGCTGATCAGACGTCTCCCGCAGAAAATTGCGTGCGACGGGCTGCGGTGAAAAGAAGTATCTTCCTTGTTAGAAGCTCGGGAAAACCTTGGTGGCTCAAACCGAGCACGTTTGTCCGGCCGGGGCGTCGACCCGACGTGCTGCCGGGTTGACTGCATGATTGCTGGCGAGCACCGTCCTCCCGGCTTTGCTGGCCGGCCAAGAAAACTCGAACTGTTTGAGCAATAACGCTCCCCGTCTCCGCTATTTCAAAAGGTTCGGAAGGGCCGTCGACAGGACGGGGAACAGCGTCAACAGGATCAGGAACAGGAACAGCGCAATGAGAAAGGGCATGTTTGCCTTCGTCACCCGCACGACATCCTCGTTGCCGATCTTCGCCGCAACGAGAAGCGCGATCGCGACCGGTGGGGTCACCTGCCCGATGACGACCGTCGTCACCATCAGCACGCCGAAATGGACAAGATCGACATCCATCACCATCAGCGACGGCAAAAGCACGGGCATTATCATGGGGATCAGCGGATCAAGCACCATGCCGGCGATCAGCGCGATCGCGAGAAGTGCAAAGATCTTGAGCGTCGTGTTCTCGAACGGGAAAACCGTTTCCAGCCCGTGCGCAAGTGCCGCGGGAACGCCCGCCTGCGAAAGCGCCCAGCCGAGCGCCGTCGAAAAGCCGACGACCATCAGTACTTCGCCGGTCAGGATGCAGGAATCCACGAGGGCGCGGCGCAAGTTGGAGAGCGTCAGCGTACGATAGACCACAGCCGCCAGGACCAACGCGTAGGCGACCGCAAACGCACCTGCCTCTGTGGCGGTGAATACGCCAAACATCAGGCCGAAGAGGATGAGACCCGGCATGCCGAGCGGCAGGATCGCATGCTTGCCCGTGCGAAGAACCTCTTTCCACTGAAACGTTCCGACAGGTTTCCAGCCGTTACGGCGCGCAAGAACGGAAATGGTGATCATCATCGCCACCGCCATCAAGAGTCCCGGAATGACACCGGCCAGGAAAAGCGCTCCGAGCGAGGTGCCGGTAACGGCGGAATAGAGGATCATCGGCGAGCTTGGCGGAATGAGAACACCTATGCCCGAAGAGGTTGCCGTGACGGCTGCCGCAAATGGACCCGGATAGCCGTGGGCCTTGAGTTTCGGGATGGTTACCGAGCCGCTGCCGGCGAGATCGGCGACCGAGGTGCCGATCATGCCGCCGAACATGACGCTGGCGACGACATCGACATGGGCCAAGCCGCCGCGAAGCCAGCCCACCAGAGCGACGCCGAAATCGAAGAGCTTATCGGCGATCCCCGTCGCGTTCATGATGCCGCCGGCGAGGATGAACAGAGGAAGCGTGATGAGAATATAGTCGCCGACGCCACCGAGCGTCTGCTGCGGCAGTGCCAGTTCCCACCCGCCACTGAATGCGAGGAAAAAAAGGACCGAGGCCGCGAGCGATATGACGATCGGCAGTCCGATCAGCACGAAGGCGCAGAGAATGAAGAGCGTTATGGCTGCAAGACCCAGCATCAGTCTTTCCTCCCTTCGATGATGTTGAGGGCGAAAGCGACGCCGAGTCCCGCGCAGGTGGCGAGAATGCCCGAGATGGCGACGGCCTTCGATATGCCCAGGATCGGTGTCCGGTCAGAACCGAAAATGCCGAGGTAACGCCAGGCGAGTACGCCGACGACCGCCACGACCGCGATCGAAAACACCGACTGGAAGATAGCAAGGGCGTATTTGGAGGTCCCGGTCAGGCGTCGCGTCCAGATCGCGCAGCTGATGAGTTCGTTCTTGAGCGCAGCGATAGTGATACCAAGTGCGCCAAGCCACATCAGCAGCGCCGTCACGATTTCCTCGGTCCAGGGCAGGGGCTTTGAGAAAAGATAACGTCCGAGCGAGTTGGTGAGCACGAGACCGACAAGGAAGACGAGCAGCACAATGGCGGCGGTCTCGACCAGCCACTGGAACGCGCTGCGGAGTTTCGAGCGACGCCTGACCTCTTCGCTGAGGATCTCGCTGGGTGTCGGAGCGAGGGCTTCCGTCATCGTTCGCTTCCTTCGCAGACGCTGCCGTCGAAAAGGCGGCCGTAACCGGGGCGGGCGCCTGCAACGCCGGCCAGCTCCAGGCAGTGCCAGAAGGACGCCTGGTTTGCCGATATCACCGGCTTGCCGAGACGCTCTTCCAGCGCTTCGATCGCGCCGACGGTGCGGAAGTTGGTGCAGGAGACGAAGATCGCGCTGGCATCGGGATGATCGACGGAAAGGACATGGTCGTAGACTTCTTCAATCGTGACCTCCGCCAGCGCATGGTCGTCCGAGATGCCGAGATGGCCGCTCTTGACGACGGCGTGACCGTTCTCCTCCAGGAAGCGAATGGCCCGCTCATGGATTTCCGGCAGATAAGGCGTGGCAAGCGCCACCTTGCCGGCCTTTACCTTCTTCAGCGCCGCCAGCGTCGCAGTCGATGCCGTCGTCACCTTGGGGCCCGGCACCCATTGCCTGATCTTCTCGATCAGGGCCCTGTCATAGGCCGTGCCGTGCAGGAACGAGGCGCTGGTTCCGCCGAACAACAGGACATCGATTGGAGCGGCGCCGGCCATACGTGCTGCGGTTTCGAGTTCCGGCGCGCCCATCATCTCCTCGATGCCCTGAACCGTCACTTTCGGCAGCTTGATGCGAGCCGTATGGGTCGAGACGCCTTCTGCCGACATCGCCCACATCTCTTCCTCCATTACCACACTGGAGGCAATATAGATGAGGCCGATGCGCGCCAGGTTGCCCGAGCCGTCATAGCGAAAGCGCGGGTAGGCTTCGGCTTTCGCCGGAGCCTGGGATGCTGCGACGGTCAACGGAGGGTCTCCTCGACCTTGGTCATGAACTCAGGGGTGACGACTTCCGCGATCTTGGTGCGAACCGGAGCTGCGGCAGACTGGAAGGCGGCGATATCCGGCTTGGTGATCGTCACGCCGGCTTTTTCGAATTCTGCAACAAGGTTTGCGTCGCTTTCATCCGAAAGGACACGGGTCTTCTCGACGCCGACCATGGCGGCGGCTTTGACCTTGGCTTTGAGATCGTCCGAAAGCGCATCGAAGGCTGCGCCGTTCATGACCAGCGTGATCGGCGTGTAGATGTGGTTGGTCAACGAAATGTGGGGCTGGGTCTCGAACAGGGAGAATTCCTTGATTACCGAAAGCGGGTTCTCTTGCCCATCGATAACGCCCTGCTTCAGGCCCATATAGACGTCACCGAGGGCGAGCGTCGTGGGCGCCGCGCCGAGCGTCTGGAAGGCCATGATACGTGTCGGGCTGTTCGGGGTGCGGATCTTCAGGCCGCCGAGATCTGCCGGTGTATTGATCGCGCGCTTGGAATTGCTGATGACGCGTACGCCAAGCTCGCCGAAGGCCAGAACCTCGAGATTGGCCTTTTCCTTCAGGGAGGCGGCCATGATCTGCCCGAGTTCGCCGTCGAGCATTGCACGCGCCTGTTCTTTGCCGGAAAACAGGAAGGGCGTATCGAAGATCGAGAATTTCGAGTCGAGTGCGGCAACGCCATCCGAGCCGAGCGGAATGACTTCCACCACGCCGGCGCGGATAAGCTCCGCCAGCGCATTCTCGTCTCCAAGCGAGCCGCCATCGGAGAATTCGATCGAAAAGGCATCGCCGGTCGAGTTCTTAAGTTCATCCCGGAAAGCGGCCAACATCACATTGGTCGGATCACCGCTGGTGGTCTCCACCGCCAGCCGCATCTTCGTCTGAGCTGCCGCCAGATCAGCCGAAAGGACGCTAGCTGCGAGGCTGAAAGCAAAGCCTATCTTCTTCATCACGGACATTCTGATCACCCTCTTTTATTGTTGGTGATCGAATATTCCTGATGAATAGCAAAATATTCAAGGGGCTAAGCGGCTATATAGTAGGCATTGCGTCGCTTTAATTTGTATATTTTTTGTTCATTTGCCGAATAATTGGAGCCTATATTGCACGTCAATTCATCACATAGTCCATGGCTATCTCGAATCCGAAATTGAATAGCTTTTGGCTGTTCGGTGCACAGCCCGGTGCTATTTGACTATACGGTTTTCAGTGGCGGAACGGTTGATATTTGGGAATGTCATAATCCCGTTTCTGGGCGCAGGTGAGGTCATTCTTCGCTGCCCAAATTCGGTCCTCCGGCGAGGGAAGCGCATGGCGGCAGCGCAACGTTTGTGACCCGGCAAGTCGAGGAAGGTTGACGTTGCTGCGGTCAGAATCGGAGAATTGGCAGCCCTGCTGGGGTCGCGCCGCCGCCTCCGTGGAACGGCGTTGTGACGCGCATGGTTTTTACCACGCAAGGCCACCGATCAATTCGGGGAAATGTTTTCCGAAGACACTGGCGGCGTCAGAACGCATGTCGTCTTGACGCCAAAATGCGGCGTCAGTCGTCCTGCTTCGGAAAGGCGACCAGATCCGCCGAGATTGGCCGAACGCGAACGACATCGCCCGCCTTCCATTTCGAAGGTGCGAGGGCGGCGGACGACCTGAGCAGCACGGGCTGCGCCGCATGGTCGCCCAAATCGATGTACAGATCGACGTGACCGCCCTGGAAAACCTGGGTCCTGACGGTGCCGGCAAGGCTCGGGGCGGTCGCATCCCCATCCCCGTCGACCGGCACCAGATGTTCGGGCCTGACGAACAGGTCGACATCCGCCCCGGCGGCGAGCCCGGCCAGGGAGGCTGCCGGCACCTCCACCGACAGCGATCCGACCGCAACCTGTGCCACGGCGTCGGTCACCGCCAATAGTTTTCCCGAGAGCACGCTGGCGTCACCGATGAAGGAGGCGACGAAACGGTCCTGCGGCCGGCAATAGATATCCTGCGGTGCAGCGATCTGGCGGATGCGCCCGGCCGACATGACGGCGATCCGGTCCGACATTGAGAGCGCTTCACCTTGATCGTGCGTAACGAAAACGGTGGTGACGCCGAGGCGCTGCTGGATTTCCTTCAGCTCGATCTGCATGGAGGCGCGCAGGTTCTTGTCGAGCGCCGAAAAGGGTTCGTCGAGCAGCAGCACTTTTGGGCGGATCACCAGCGCGCGCGCAAGCGCCACCCGTTGCTGCTGGCCGCCCGAAAGCTGCCGGGGCTTGCGGTCGCCGAAACCGTTAAGTTTGACGAGGGCGAGTGCCTCGTCGACGCGCCTTTTGATTTCGCCAGCCTCGACGCCCCGCGTCTTCAGGCCGTAGGCGATGTTGTTGGCCACCGTCATATGCGGAAAGAGCGCGTAGTTCTGGAAGACGATGCCGATCTCACGCTTATGGGCTGGCGTCTCGGTCACCAGGGCGCCATCGATGAAGATCTCGCCGCCATCGGCGTCGAGAAATCCGGCAATCAGGTTGAGAAGCGTGGTCTTGCCGCAGCCGGAGGGGCCGAGCAGGGTCATGCATTCGCCGGGAGCGATTTTCAACCATGCCTCGTGCAGCGCGATCGCATCGCCGAACCGTTTGGTGACGCCGTCCAGCTGGACCACAGGCTTTGCTGTGGAGAGTGATGGAGCGGGGGTGGCAATATCAGTGCGCGTCAACATTGAGGATTTTTCCAAGACCGAAGAACAGGTTTGCGAGGGTCAGCAGCAGGGCCGTGACGACGATGTAGATCACCGAAAGAGCGGCAAGCGTCGGGTCGGCATATTCGCGGACGTAATTGTACATGGCGACCGGCAGGGTCTGGGTTGTCTGGTTGGAGACGAAGAGCGTGGCGGTGAACTCGTTGAAGGACAGGATCGCGGCAAACAGCCAGCCGCTGACCAGCCCCGGCACAAGCAGCGGCAAGGTGACGGTGAAGAGAACGCGGCGAGGCGTGGCGCCGAGACTGCTGGCCGCCAGTTCCAGCCGCCCGTCAAGATTCTGCAGCGAGATGAAGACGCTGCGCAGCACGAAGGGCAGAACGAGGATGACATGCGCCAGAACCACCAGTGGAAAGCCGCGGCCGACCGTCAACTGAGCCGACAGGATCAGCAGGCCCAGCCCGATGGTGAAATGCGGAATGACCAGTGGTGACAGGAGCAGCGCCTCGAGCGTCGATTTGAGCGAGAACGTGTAGCGGTGGAGGGCAAGCGCGAAGCCGCTGCCAACGATCAGCGCGATCGTGGATGCCCATGCGGTGACGATCAGCCCGTTCCAGAAGCCCTTTCGGAAATCGTCATAGCTGAGCGCGCGGGCAAACCAGCGCCAGGAGTAGGATTGCGGCGGAAACGCCAGAATGGCCTTGTCGTTGAAGGCGGTGATGGTGACGACGATCGCCGGCAGCATGACAAAGCCGAGAATGACCGCCACCAGCAGTATTCCCGCCAGCGCGAGCGGAGATTTGCGCATCGGAAACGACATCTCACTGTTCTCCCAGGCGTTCGACCGGGCGCATTGCCCGTTTCATCAGGGCGATGACCGCAAAGGTCATCACGAGACCGGCGAGGGACAGGCTTGCGGCAAACGGAAAGTTGAAGGAGGCGAAGCCCAGCTGGTAAACGAGGGTCGACACGGTGTTGACCTTGCCGCCGCCGATCAACTGCGGGGTTGCGAACGCACTGAAGGTCCAGGCGAAGGCGGTCGAGAAACCGGCGACGATACCGGGCATGGACAGCGGCAGGGTCACCGTCATGAAACGGCGGATCGGACCGGCGCCGAGGCTTTCTGCCGCCTTCTCGTAGTTCCTGTCGATATGGGAAAGGCCCGCAGCCAGCATGATGACCATGATCGGCATCGTTACATGCACAAGCGCGGCCACGACGCCCGGCGTCGTGAACATCATCTGCAGCGGACGGTCGATAATGCCGAGCGACTTCAGGACGCTATTAATGAAGCCGTTGTTTCCGAGCACGATCATCCAGGAATAGGTGCGCACCACCTCGCCCAGGAAAAGCGGCGTCACAGAGGCGATCAGGATAAAGGATTTCAGCGCCTTGCTTCTGACGCGCACCAGCGCATAGGCGACCGGATAGGCGAGGATCAGCGTGAAGGTCGCCGTCAGCAGGCAAAGAAGGATGGTTCCCCAGAAAGCCCAGGCATAAAGGGGGCGCAGCAGCGCCGTGAAATTTTCGAGCGTCAACCCGCCTACATCGAGCGAGCCCGGCACATAGGCGCGCACGCTGTATTGCAGGATGGCTGCCATGGCAGCAGTCAGCCCGAGCGCCACAAGGACGGCGGGCGAAACGAACCAGCCCAGGAATGGCCGTTGCTTCATATGATATCCCTCACTCGCGGCATCGCCCGCCGTTTCGAACGGGCGGGCGATGCCGGGCGCCTCATGCGTGCGTTACTGGCCGATCATGTTTTCCGCGAACCACTTGCGCCATTCGGCGGTCTTTTCCGCGCGCAGCTTATGGTCGATGATCAGTGTCTGGCTTGCCCACTGGTCGGCGGTGGTGAAGATGCCGGGAAGGGCGGCGGTCTCGGCGCTCAAGGAGGCATTATCGATGACCGGGCTGCCCTTCTTGAGCTCGGCGATCTTGGCCTGCACCGCCGGATCGAGCGCGATGTTCATGAATTTGTAGGCCAGCTCGCTTTTGGCGGTCCCCTTCATGATGCCCATAGTATCCACACCGAGCACGCCGCCTTCCTTGGGAATGACGATCTCTACCGGCACGCCCTGGTCGCGCATGTAATAGGCGTTCATCGACAGGATCACCTGCACCGGCGTTTCGCCGGTCGCGAAAAGCTGCTGGCTGTTGGCGTCGTTGGTGTAGAAGGCCTTGTAGTTCGGCTTCAGCGCCTTGAGTTTTTCCTGGCCTTTCTCCCATCCGGCCGCATCGCTGCCTTCCAGTTTCGCGGAAACCGCGATCACGTGGCTCGGATCGAAATCAGGCGAGGCAACCATGCCCTTGAGGGCAGGGTCCCACAGACCCTCCCAGCTGTCGAACTTTACGCCCTCGGGCAATTGATCCGGCAGGTAGCCGATCGTGTAGACATAGGCCCAGGCACCGATATGGTAGGGGCTGATCTTCGCCTGCTCCACCAGATGCGACGCATTCGGCACCTTGGAGAGATCGAGCGTCTCGAACAGACCGTCATTGGCATAGAGCCAGCCGACATGCGCGGTGGTGAAGGTGATGTCGCTTTCCGGCGTGCCGCCGGCGAGCTTGGCCTGATTGAGACGGTCCATCGTGCCGCCGGTGACATATTCGACCGCGACGCCGGTTTCCTCGGTGAACTTCTGGCCGATCGCCTGGTCGATCAGGTCACGGAAGCTGCCGCCCCAGGTGCTGACGACCAGTTTTTCCCGGGCATGGGCGGCGCCGGTCTGAGAAAGAAGTGTCAGGACCGAAATCACTCCGGCCATCAATACGGATGTGCGATACATGCTGTTCCCTTGTTTTCTTTGATGAAGGTCGAGTTTCCGTGCATATCCTTCGCGCTTCGCCGCTCCTCCCGTCGGCGATGCGCAATTCCTCCTCTTTCCGCCTCACGCGGCTGAAACTTCCGCAATCAAGCTGACGGCGTAGATAGCTGTGATGCGGGCAGGCCATCCCTGCGTTGGCGGGTCTGCTGCGGTGCCTATCCTCTAAGTCGTCACAAACGCCCATTTTGTAACCATTTCCAAGTGCGTCTAACATTTTGCTTTAAAAATAAGCTGGACGGATGATGGTGCACCTCTTAGCATCCGGAAAATATTATTATCTTCTGGGTTGAATAGGCTACACCTATGAACTTGTCCCTTCGTGTCCTGCGTTACGTGGTGGAAACCGCCGACTGCGGCAGCGTCACCGAAGCGGCCCGAAGACTGAACGTGTCGCAGCCGTCCATATCCACGGCGCTTGCGCAGGTGGAAGCGCAGCTCGGCATCCAGATATTCGTCCGCCATCACGCCCGCGGGGTCACCCTGTCGGCGGCCGGGCAACGATACGTCAACGACGCACGGCTGCTGCTCAACCATGCACGCGACTTCGCCAACAGCGCACAAGCGCTCGGCGATGCATTGCGGGGCGAAATCGTCGTCGGCAGTTTCCCGACCCTGGCCATCCGGTTCATGCCGGCGCTCCTGTCCGGCTTTGCGCAGCGCTATCCCGGCATTTCGGTGAAGCTCGAGGAAGGCGACCAGCAGGAGATGATCGGCCACCTTATCTCGGGCCGTACGGAACTGGCGCTGTCCTATCATTTTGCCGTGCCCGACGAGATCACCGGCGAAAAACTGGCCGACCTGCCGCCCTATGCCCTGGTCTCCGCCAGCCATCCGCTTGCCGGCCGCGACGAAGTCAGTCTTGCGGAGCTGGCGAGCGAGCCGTTCATCCTGCTCGACCTGCCGCATTCGCGCGATTATTTCTTCTCCCTGTTCGCCGCTTGCGGGCTGGAGCCACAGGTTGCGTTCAGGACGCGCTCTTCCGAGCTTATCCGCGGTCTTGTCGGCCATGGGCAGGGCTATTCGCTGCATAACGTTCTGCCCCGCACGACGATCGGCTATGACGGGAGCAGGATCGCTCTCCTGCCGATCTCCGAACCGCTTCCGCCTGCCACCGTCACCTTTCTACGTCTGACGCGCCATGGACCACGGCCGGCGGTTCAGGCCTTCGCGGATTATCTGCGCGAGGCCTTTTCTAAGAGCGGCATGTTCGGCCTCGTATAAGGGGTTAGTAGCCGCGCTGCGGATCGATCCTGCTCAGCACGGCCTCTTGGCGTGCGACCCTTCTGACGTTTTCGCCGATCTGCCTGGCGGCGGAGGAAGGTAGGGCGATCGATGCCAGATGCGGCGTGATGAGGACGTTCTCCATCTCCCAGAGCGGACTATCCTCCGCGAGCGGCTCCTTGGCGAAGACATCGAGCGTGGCACCGCCGAGCCAGCCGGATGCCAACGCCTCGATCAGCGCTGGTTCGTCCACGACGCTGCCGCGTGATACGTTGATGAAGAATGCTCCTTTCTTCATCGAACGGAACATGGCTGCGTCGAGGAGATCGTCCGTCTCCGGGGTCTTTGGCAGCATGCAGACAACGATGTCGGATCGGGACAAAACGGAGACAAGAGCATCGGCACCGCTGGAGCAGGAGATGCCTTCGACATCCTTCTGGGTTCGTGACCAGCCGAGCACGCGATAACCGTGCCGGCCGCATTCCCGGGCGGCCTCAAGCCCGAGTTCTCCGAGCCCCAGCACGCCGACGGTGATGCTAGCTGGATCTTTCGGATGAATGTAATGCCAGTGCCGGTCGCGCTGCGCCTTCTCGAATTGCGGAATGTCACGGGCGTAGCGGGTAACGGCGAACAACACGAAACCCGCCATCATCCGTGCCATGCGCGGATCGGAAAGACGGGTGATGGGAACGTCCGGAAGATCGCTGCGGCCGACAAGGGCATCCACGCCTGCGCCCAGATTGACGACGAGTTCGAGCTTGGGAAAGTTCTGGAAAAAACCTTGCGGCGGCTTCCAGACGAGCGCCGAGCGCACGCAGTCCACGTCAGCGATATCCTCGCTGCGGCATAGCTCGATCCCTTCCGGTTCGAGCGCTTTCCTCCAGGCGTTGAAGTCGTCGAAGGCGCTGTAGAACACCATGCACGACCGCGTCATTTCGAGCCGCCTTCACGGATCAGCGTCGCGACCGCCGAAAGCGCAAGTTCGTAGCCAAGCGGCCCTAGGCCGGCGATGACGCCAGTGGCGGCCTTGGACACGTAGGAATGATGCCGGAACGGTTCCCGTTTCCAGATATTGCTCATATGCACTTCGATGATCGGGCCGTCATAGGCGAGCAGGGCATCAAGGATCGGGATGGAAGAGTAGGTCAGGCCGGCCGCGTTGATGACCACGCCGTGAGCTGCCTGCCTCGCCTCCTGAATCCAGTCGACGATCTGCCCCTCATAGTTGGACTGGCGAAATTCGAGCTGCAGACCGATCGCGGCCGCATGAGCATGGCACCGTTCGCCGATCGACTGGAAGCTCTCGTTCCCGTAGGTTCCCGATTTATCGAGACCATAAAGGTTGGCATTCGGGCCGTTCAGGAAAAAAACCGTGGGGAGGGGGATCATAGACTGCTCCTTGATGTGGAGCAAACATAGCCAAACCAGCGGAGCGATCTAATATTATAAATCTATTCATTGGAGCGGAATAGCGTATGAACGGTCACGAGCCGGAAGACGCTGTTCCATTCGCCGTATCGTTAGGCACCTGCAAAGAGCCGCAGCCATGCAGGCGTTGGGGGCAGGTTATGCAGCCGCCGTAGCAGCCTTGGCCGCCTCCCGGAAAGAAACGAGCTTGCCGCTCCTCTCGTCCCAGAGCACGAGCCTGACGCACAGAAGGCTCTGCCATAAAGTTATGCGGCCGATACCCACGAGTTCGGGATGATCGCGCAACACCTCCGGCAGCCGGTAATAGGGAATTCGGCTCGATAGGTGATGAACATGATGCACGCCGATATTGCCGGTGATCCATCGGAGCACCAATGGCAGATCGTAATGGGAGGCACCGTGAAGTGCGGCCTCAGGAAAGTGCCAATCCTCGGTCTTCGACCAATGCGTTTCCTCGAACTGGTGCTGAACGTAGAAGAGCCACACGCCCGCCGCTCCTGCGAGCAGCACGACCGGCAGGTGGATCAGCAGAAAGGGAACAAGCCCGACGGCCCAAATCATCACTGCGGTCAGAACTGCGAGCGCCAGATTTGTGGCCATGGTGGAAACCCAGGGCAGGGCCCCGGATTTCATCATCCCGAAAGGCAGGCGCTGCTTGAAGAGAAAAAGCCAGGCAGGCCCGATACCGAACATCACCAGCGGGTGCCGGTAAAGTCGGTAGGCAAGCCGCCTCAACAGAGGAAGCGCATGATATTCCGCAACGGTCAAAGTGGTGATGTCGCCGACGCCGCGCTCATCGAGATTGCCGGCCGTCGCGTGATGGGCCGCGTGTGCCCGCCGCCAGTAATCGTACGGCGTCAAGGTCAGCACGCCGAGGATACGTCCCGTCCAGTTATCGAGACGCCGGCGGGCGAAAAACGAGCCATGCCCGCAATCATGCTGGATCATGAAAAGCCGCAGCAGGAAGGCGGCTGCCGGGAGCACCAGGATCAGCCCGGGCCAAAAACCCTGAAAGACGGAGATATAGGCGCCGGCCCAGAATGCGACGAAAGGGAGAACCGTCACGAAAAGCTCGAATATGCTGCGTCCGAAACGCGGCTGCCGGTATTTCGAAAGGGTCTTCAGCCAAGCGCCGGCTGCGTCCTTCGGAGCTGTCTCAATTACATGGGCATTCATGGAGTTCGCTCCGCTTTTTCTCGGCCTCGGGCACGCTCTTCAAACGTCAGCCTTGACGGGCCTTGCGCGCCGCATATCGGCGATCGCGTTCCGCTTTGCGGGCGGCTTCATCGGCCACGACGCGAGCAACGCGATCATTGATTTCCGCCTGCCTGGCTTCCGCCTCGGCCTTCTCATGGGCCTCCGCAGCTGCCGTCAGAGCTGCCGCTTCCGTCAAAATGCGCTCGGCCTCCGCCGCCTTTAAGGCTTCGCGCGCGGCGCGGCGTTCGTTCCTTGCGGCGGCAACGGCCTCGCGAGCGGCACGCCGCTCCTGTATGGCGGGGTCGGTCGATTTCGGAGCGGACGCAAATTTTGCCAAAAGCTGCTGCTTGGCAGCCTCTGCGGTCTTGCGGCGCTCGGCAAAGCTATTGTCGTTCGGGTGTCTCAACGTGTCTTCCTTATCGGGTTTCGGGCGGGCCGGGCTGAGGATGCATATCGCGCTTAACGGGAGGTCGTGCGGATATTCGCGTCAGCCTATGGCCGTAACGGAAAAAGGCCAGACATCCGCCTGGCCTTTGAACACTTTTGCTACCATGCCAGTACATCCGTGGTCATGGGACGCTAAAGCTTAAGCGGCCTGGAGCTGGCCCGCGGACATCTTGCCCGACTTGGGATCGCGCTCCAGCTCGAAGCCAAGCTTCTGGCCTTCGACGATCGAGCGCATGCCGGCACGCTCGACAGCAGAGATGTGAACGAAGACATCGGCGCTGCCGTCGTCAGGCTGAATAAAGCCGAAGCCCTTGGTGGCGTTGAACCATTTAACTGTGCCTGTGGTCATAACGAACCCTTTCATAGCAACATTGATCTACCACCGGGCGACGCACGGCGGTTGTTTTCGACTTTTGAGAGGGGAAGTTCGTCAAGAGGTGCGAAGTGCAGCACAAAACAAATATCGGCAAACAAAGTATCGATGGATCTTCCGATATACCATCCTTATACGGATGTCAACTTTTTGTTTTATGAAAAAGCAATTTACTACCATAAGTACATGTCTGGAAAATATCTCCATCCGCAATTCCCTTGGTGATTTAGCGTCCGGCGTATCGCGCGCTACGGGGCCGCATCAGTTAATGTTTCCTTACGATCCGCGGCTTCGGTGTTTTACGCTCGACCAATCGCAGGAATGGGGACGTGGCCAGATCCCGCAGCCATGCTAAATGGCTGCTTCGCAGGAAAGACCAGTCTCCATTGCCGCAGCGGAGAGAAGAACGCTGTGGGAAAAGCCATTCGAGCGCTGCGGATCGGTTATTCGCGGTAGTTAAGTCTTAGGTTGTCGCGACAACAATCGAGGGTAGCCTGGAGCAAGTCCACTCCGAACTTGAGACCTTCAACCTCCGCCTCAATTGAAACACCCTCAGAAATGGTGTTTTTGGCTTCGAGGAGGAGCTCTTTTTCAAGTTCATCGAACCAGGCCAAGTCACCTTCTGTCCGCATGGTCGCAAGTTTTTCGATTACCGTCTGTAGTGCCGGTCCAAGCATGGTTATCGCGGCGCTCAAGTTCAGGACCGTGAACTCCCCTGATATCGGAGCTACCATTCGATTGGTCATTCTTTTCTCCTTTTGCATAGGGAAGATGGAATGCAAGAGAGTGCTTTCGCTCAAAGGCTGTCCCAGAGCCTAAAGCTCGCAGTCAGCTCATGAGGTGCCAATCAGTCAATGAAATCGAATGATTGTGGTTCCGGACCAGCGAGTTTCGGTTTTCGTACCACAGCAGCCAACCTGCCACCCGGCGAACTGGGTTCCACAGAATGCCCAAGAAGCTTGGACACCGCATGAAACGGGTCATCTGCTTCTATTTCAAGGGCGGCTCCGGCATGGATGCCAGGGCGGTCTGCATCATCGAGAAATGTTTGAACTAGATATGTCGCCATTGGTCGTGCCTCACGTTAACATCCAACGCGCCGTTATTTTCGACGTCCCTTGTCCGTCTTGCTCCTGGAAGCTGACGACGTCTTTGCATCGTAACCTTGACCGTGGTTCGTGCCACCGAGATGGCCGCCGCCGCTGGTATTGGCAACTTGGCGCTGGGCCTTTCTCAGTTGCTGCTCTGCGTTATGCTTTTTCATGAAAACTCTTTCGTGTGAGAAAAATAAAGGCCGGGTAGGAAACCCGACCTTCGCACTTCAATATTCAAATCCAGTGCATCCGGGTCAAAGACGGAAGCGATATTGGCTTTATATGGACTGCAGGTTTTCCGCGGCACTCTTGCCCGAGCGCTTGTCTTCGACAAGATCATAGCTGATCTTCTGGCCTTCGCTAAGATAGGTCATGCCCGAGCGTTCGACCGCAGAGATGTGAACGAACACGTCCTTCGAGCCATCAGAGGGTTGGATGAATCCGAAGCCTTTGGCAGTGTTGAAGAATTTTACGATACCATTGTTCATGAAGACTATCCTTTCAATCGTTATGCGCCAGCCGCGCAGCAATACGCTTGCGGCAAAAGATCGATTTTGAAAGGAAAGATCAGCTCGTGCGCAAATGCGCAAAAACGAAGCTCGACAAGCAATCTCGATATTTAGTAGGTGGGCTACAACTGTGTTCCTAGAAAGGCGGTAAGCTGAATGGGGCGCGGGCTGTTAACGTGAGGATGACGTGCAACTGTCCTGGGCCTCGCCGCCCTTATCGTCAGAACACCTGGCCTCAGATCGAGAATCGAGTGCCGACGGGAGCCTCTTTAGCAATGGCAGTGGCCTAGGGCTTGCAGTTGCTCGTATTGACATCCGTTCACCCATTGCTTTCGCCACGCCTAGAGCGCATGCTGCGCATCAGCAGCCGTTAAAGGGCGCTGCTGTTTCAGGGTGTCCTTACCCTGGCCCAATGAAAGGAGGACACCGTGTCTTCCATCCTTCACCTCAAGATTGCCCGAGATGCCGACAGAATATCGGACTCAGGGAAGCCGGAGAGCGCGCTCGACATGCAGTGCCGGCCATCAATCATTTTCATCATTTGGTCTCCTCAAGTTAGGCATCAACTTGTCCGAGACGCGTGGGGGTACGGCACTGCCTCTGCTGTAAAATAGACCGTAATTGCGATCGTCAGCGCAACAGCAGATGTATCGGCTTGAACGGAAGCAATCTCATACCCAAACAATACAGAGGATACAGAAATGGCTAAAGGACAAATGCGCAGCAATCGGGAAGCTAGAAAGCCGAAAAAGGATAAGAGCGCAGCTCCGGTGGCGGCAGTTCAGGGGGCGCAGGTCAAGCTTGCCGGCAGTGGCCTTGGTCTCGGGAAGAAACATACATGAATTCGACGTAGGCGCAGGGTTTAGGGAGGCGCCGGCTTGGCGCCTCTGCCCCGCCACTCACTCCATGACGCAGACGCCGCTGCGGAGTCGATAAGGATGGTTACAATCCCATGCGCTGCCGGTCGAGTTCAGATGCGCGTTTTCCGGAACCATGATCTGCAAACATTTATCTGACTTCATTTCGAAGCCCCTGTCGCATTTCCATTTCTGGCCATATGGCGCGTCAACGAAAATAGCGTTCTTCGGAACCTGAACGGCGATGCAAGCCTGATCCTTCTGTTCGAAGCCCCGATCGCACCTCCATTCATTTCCGCTGGTTGTCAGATATGCATGGGCCGGAACTTCGAGTTGGACGCATGCCTGATCGGTGGTGCGATATCCCCTTTCACATTCCCAACCCGACCCTTGAGTGGTTTCCGACAAAAAGGCGTTCTCCGGAACTTTGATCAGGTCACAGCCCGCATCGCTCTGGTGGTATCCACGCAGGCATTTCCAGCGATCGCCGGAATACGGGTCGATATAGGCATTGTCTGGAACCGGGACGGCGAGACATTGATCGCCCGTCTCGACGAATCCATAGTGGCAGTCCCAGCCCTTGCCGTAGGAACTGTTCGTCAGGAACGCATTATCTGGGAGTTTTACTTCAAAACAGGTGTCATCCTGCCTCCGGAAGCCATGGCTGCACTCCCAGCCGGAGCCGTAGCGGCTTGCTTGGGCATTTTCAGGCATCGGTTTCCCAGTCTGGCCGAATGTAGTGGAGCTGAGCATCGGCGCAAAGAGCAAGAGTACGGCTATTGTCAGGACCTTTGCCCTGCGAAATTGTCGGTACATAAATTTATCTCCAATAAGCCTGCACCGGCGCCTCCAGGTCCGAAGGTTCGTGGAAAGCAGGTCGAAGGCAGGGAAGAACGAAGGTGGTTGCGGCCCAGCCTACGGGGCTTCAATTTTTTCGGTGCATCCACAGGTCGATGCGGACCGGAGAGATTGCCGGACTTGCAAGCGGTGGACCTTGAAGAGGTCGTCCCTTAAGAATTGCCGCCATTCCAACTCGATGATCTCGTAGATCCCGCTCATTCATGCCGCGGACATTCACGAGCATTTTCTGGAAATAAAGCAGAAAGTTCAGATGTGAGGAGTAGGACGGCATCGCGTCCTCCTCTTGTCGGGGGCTAGGGCTCACCTACTGTCCCTCAGGCGGCAGCGCCCTTACAAATAGCGGCCGACGTGTCACCTTGGACTTCATTCCCGCTTCTGGCAAGCGGTGCTTTGGTCATCGGCCTTCGTCTTGAAAGAGGCACAATGCATCGCTATATTGGGTCTCACGTTTTCAGCCTTTTCGGCTACCTGATCCTCCCGGCTCAGCCGGTTGCTTGGCTAACCCTGATTTTGCGAACGTTTTGAACTCCGCCCCACCGGCTGGAGATGTTTGCGTCGGACGTTTGTCGTCCGCAAGCCAGAACGAGGATACTACCTTGATTGATACCGCTCGCCATGCCGCCGAAGGCCTGTTCAAACGTCCGGACGCCGGGGAAGGGTCTAACGCCGCGAAGCTGCGAGACTTCCGCAGCAGGCAAATCCTCCGCAAACGCGAGATAAAGCTTGCCGAGCTGCAGCAGCGTCTTGAAAAGCGTGCTGCGGATCCTGCCATGACCTTGTTCTTCCGTTGACGCCGTGAGTTGCAAAGTCCAGCGGGCTCGTCCGCAACGTCTCTGATCGTAAGGAATAAAACATGGCAATTTTCGACTATAGCGCCGGCGCGGGGCTTTACCCATGCAAAACCCTCAAGAGGAGGAGTCATCTCCGCTATAAGAGGTTCGACTCTGCCGCAGAGGCGCTTCGCTTTGCAATTGAGGACATGCCGGCCTCTCTGCTTCGAGGCTCCGTTCTCGAGGTCGAGGAGGCTCGTTTCGATGGTATGCAGATGCGCAAGCTCTACGACGCTGCTGGGTACCCGCTCACCAGAAAGTTGTGATGCCGCAGCTCCCGTAACCCCGCATTTCGATCGCCTCGCCGTGCCATGCCGACATAGGCCTTGGAGCCTAACAACCGGCCCCCAATAGCAAATTTCCCAATAGATTACTCCACCCAGCAAGGATTGAACGTTGAATAAAATTACCCTTACGCCCGTCCAAATCAGGGGCCTGAAACTCGCCAAGGAAGGAGACCTCTTTCCCCAAGAGGCGAAGAAATGGACGCATCTCAATGCCGTCGTCACCTACGCCAAAAGCGATCGGTTCAAGGAGCGGCCACAAAAAATCAAGTTCCTGACGACAGAGACATTGGATGCATTGAGGGAATTGGGGCTTCTGCGAAGTCTCAATCCGGATGTGAAAACAGAGGAAGCCGCCCATGGGATTACGATGGCTGGCAAGATGTGGCTTCTGAAAGACAAGTGACACGCCGGTCTTCGCTATTCAAAGCAAATAGCGAATTCTAGCATCCGAGCGAAGGAACAGCCCTCTGAAATTGGGGCGGACGGTCCATGCTGCCGCTTGCGACGCCTCAAATGTGGCATGATAACCGTCAATATCACTCAGCCCTAGGCTGTTCCCGTTGTCGGACCGGATGATGTAGCCCCAAGGCGCCTGCCGCGGGTACTCTCGCCCAGCCTCCATGTCGGCATGGCTTGAGAAGCCACGCTTCCGTGCCACGCAAGTGATGTCGATACGCCGCCGCTCGGCTCCCTGCAATGAGGGGCGGAGCGGATTTCGGCGCTTTCCTCCACTCCGACATGCTTGATTGTGACAGCGTCATGCCGTTCAAGATTCCTTACCAACAGAGAAGCTGCAATGTCCGAGATCGAGAAAATTGCGAACACGGTTGTTAAACTGGCGAAGCCGAAAATGCAGCCGAAGAACCTGTTCGAGGCGGTGAGGAAAGTGCATCCAAAAGCAACGAAGGGAGAGATCACCCGCGGCGCCTTTTACGCAGTCATCATGGCTGCGGAGAAGTATCCGGACACGGTGCATGGGCTTCACAGTCTTGCCATGGAAAGCCGGAAAGACACTCAAGACGACAACCAATGATGGGCGGAAGCCGCTGCGGAGTTGTGCGGCTCCGACGGCTTCGCCCGTGCGGCGGTCAATGACCGTGCCGTCTATCAGGCGCTTAAGGTAGGTAAGATAGGGAAGACGTTTGCTTTCTCAGCAGGCGCTTTTCTCATCCTGGCTATCTTGGATTTCACCGCCATTCGATAGCCGACTTCCTTTGGATGCCGTCCAGTATTCGATGCCGCGGATGCCGCCGGTTCATCAAGAATCTCCCCAATGGCAAACACTGTTCATCGTCATCCACCACATCGGGGTAAACCGCGCGATCCGAAGCTTTCGGCAGACCGTATTCCCGGTGAGGTGACCTTCTCAAGGCGCTGGCCCCTATCGGCGTCCAGTACGTGGCCACCGCCGCCATCAACTCTGCCAAGGTCCGCTTTGGCGATCCCACCATCCGTGAAGCGCTTCAATTTGAACCCCAGTTCACCCGCTACGGATCGATTAAGCCCAGAAGAGCGCAAGAGGAGACGTGCTAATGGTGAAGGTGATCACGAGCATCGTCCTCAGCGCAGGCCGCAACGAAATGAGGACGGGCTTGTTCGGTGCGAACTTCGCCGCGGATTGCGCTGTGACATAAATTGAAGGCGCTCCAGTAGAGCGGCCCGGATTTGTGGCGGAAATGCTCTTGCATGTGCCGAAGAGCATCGCCGGGACCTTTGATGGCCCTGCCGAGCAAATCGGCTCCCTCCACGTGCACTGGGCGTCGCCAGCGGGCGGCAAATGCGATCCTGATTACGGTACTCAAGGACGCTCACCTCTCAGATGGCCGAGGAGAAATCTCCCCGACTGTCTTCATTACCACGCGCACGAGGTCGGAGTCCGATTTATTCCTAAGTACGAGACCGTAACGGGTGCTTGCGCTTCTATCCAAGCTGGTCGCCGAAAAGGAGACAGAGCTTTGAACCACTACGCCGGTCATGCCCATCCGATACGCGGGTCTGGTAGTTCCACCCGAAACCTAGTGCCGTGTGCTGCTAACTGCCTGCTCGACGGCAACCTTCGCATCATCAGGCGACCGTCTGCCTTCCTGAACGGCTACGCAGGTTTTCCATGCGTGACGCCAACTCCTACTGGTCTGGTTCGGAGTGTGAGAAAGCCAAGTCAACGCCTCCTCGGGCGATCCGACGCTTATCCGAAGGCCATCATCTTCAAAGACTATGGGCTTATCCCAACGTGTGACGAGCATAATCCAGTCCCTAGTGGCGCATTGTCTATACAAACCAATTCCGGGCAGGCTGTCATAGTTCCGTCGACAATCACAAATGAGGAGTGAAGTCATGAACAAGCTCAACTTCGCCGCAATCCCCCTGCGCGGTGGTTTCCTCAGCTTCTACCGGATGGTCCACTATTGGGGAAGAACGTCATCCGGCACGATTTCCTCCTCGTGGCATGGCGTTGATGCGCTGACGCTGAAGAGAACACGGCGCGCGACTGCCAAGAAGCTATTGCGCAAAGCGAGGCCGTAGAGGTCGAGCGGGTGAGGGCGGAAGCATGAGTATTCACCAGCTAGCGCTAATCGAAGGTTCCAGAGAGTTGATTTACAGCGAAGTGCTCAAGGCGTCGCTCGAGCGGAAAAATGGCTGTCGTCGTCGGCGAGACCGCAGGAACGGATCCTGCGGTCTCGATGATTCCGATCCATTTCAATGGCGATGACCAAGAGAACCTTCCGCAGCAGGTTCGCCGATCGAGATGGCTCTGGAGAACGGGATGAGCTGGTACACGGCGGAGAGGCCGACCAGGACGTAGACGATCCGAGAAAGGATAGCTTCCTGACCACCGAACAACGTGGCTACAAGGTCGAACTGAAAGAGGCCGACGAAAAGCCAACTGATGCCACCGATGATGATCAGCAAAAGGGTGACGAGGTTGAGCGCGTGCATTTCTTCTTCCTTTGCGTGCTTATAATCGACCCAACGTTGCTGCGGCTCGCGCGTTCCACGGGTACTGCGCAATCATTCGTGATCTTTACCGGGGCGAGGGCCGCATGAACCACCCGGGGCCGAAGTAATCTTTGCAATAGGCGCGCTCGACCGCATCAGAACCGCTATGAGACGACCACGCGCGGTTCGTGGTCATGATGCTGGCAGAGACCGCCAACAACAAGCCTTCATCGATGAGACCTCCCTGTGGCTCGTCAGCGATATGGCAAGGACCGCGGAGAAGAACTTCCTCGAAAGATCGGCATGGCGCGAGCAGATTAACTGCGCGGCCGCAACTAGGTAGCCTCGTTTAGTGCGGTGGGTTGGTGACGCTGCTCTTCGTATCAACGTTACCTGTGGAATCGGTCATCCACGCGGAAATGGCGAAAACGAGGCCGCATACCATTGCCGCGAAAACCAGGATGATGGTAAAAGCTCGCAGGTCTGAAGGGGCATCGGACGAATATAACCAACGCTTTTACTCGTTCAACCCAGCCGTCAAATCGACTGCAACGGTTGCTCCCGGGTTTATGCGATATTTTTTTGGAGGTCGGCAGGTTTTGTCTGACGAATAATGCTGCTGAGCGAGCGATGCAGGGCTCGCGCCCGGCAAGAAGCCTAATCGGATCGCGGCGCTGGCCGTGCCGCGTTCATGGTCACGTTGATCATGACGGCAACGCTCAACGACATCGATCCGCGGGCATGGCTTGTCGACGTTCTCGCAAGCATCGCCGACATGCCGGTCACCTGTCCGTACCTCGATGATTGCCGTCAGAACTTCCGTCTCCTCCGATCCCACCTTTAGCGCATTCGATATCAGCTGTGGTGTTTATACTCTTTAGTGGGGGCAGCCATATTGTGCATTGCACACCTGGGGCAAAACAACATCATCGACAATGGCCTCGTTCAGAGCAGGCAGCTCGAAGGCACGCCCCAATCCTGATAGGTATCGGGTTGCTGAAACCTCTAAAAACGCTGCAAACCAGCGTGGATCGATTCCATCGGCTCGCAAAACCTGGCCGATCACGGCATCGTTCAGCATGTCTTCGGCTGTCATTTCCGGCATGATCGCCTCCTTTTCAGCTCTCAGATTCGCACGCCGATAAGAAGCGCTGATGTCCGCAGGAAGGTAAAACCAAGGCAATTCGCTCCGCGAGGAGCATGTGTCTACCAAACTGACCTGTTGTGGCTGTTGGTCAACGCCTTGGCGGCAGGACACCGTGTGTTTCCTTACATTCTATAGGATACTGCTATGCACCGACGTCTGAACCAACACATATAAAAAGAGGCCCGACCAAGCTGCGAAGCAGGATTCGGACCCCTCTCGCCGCTCGGGTTAGGGTTTGGGAACGGCAATGGCATGCTCTCCCAGAAATAGAATCGCGACAATCCCTCAAAATAGTGGAAACGAGCCGCCTCGTTACTCCTTTGGATCGTAGGTATCAGGCTGCAAGGAGGACGACACCTATCAAACACTGGCCAATGGCATGGCAAAGCTATGAAAGAAGTAACCTTCACGCCTTCATCCAGGACAGTCAGACACATACTTTTAATGGTGGGGAATAAACCTGAGGCTGCATTGTTCGATCCGACGAATCCAAAAGACGGCTCCGTCGATCAGTCTCCTGCGACCAATACGTAGAGCTGATGCTCTCCATGAACGCCATGCTGATAGAAGCTAATGATCTGGGCGGCCAATTCGGTGGCTTCGACTGTGCGCTTGCTGGCAAGTTTGGCTTCACACGCGCGATCGAATACTCTTTGCAACATCTCCAATTGATCTGGCTCGATCGGCTGAAGCAGTTGGACGTGATCGACGAGCATTTCGGTAGGCACTCCGTAAGCGGTCGTGGAAGCTATGGCCATCTTTCGGCAATGAAATCGGTCGTCTTGTACATAGATCAAGCTGGCAACGTGCTGCGTTGAGCTGACAGGCACGATGAAAGGGGAGCACTCCAGGGAGCTGCGGACCGCGGTCCAGGATAGCTGCGCTCGAACACAAGGCTCAAGCTTTCGAACATGGCCTTCAATCTTGGAGCTGTGGCGGGCGCGGATCGATAGCTTCTCGCGGTGACGAGCAATTAGGCAACGTGATGATGACGTTCGTCGAGCTCGTAAGGAAGTTCGACGGCACCGCGGATCGATCTCCACGTCCCATGGATGATCTGCGGATCCGTTCTCTTTATCATTTTGCTTTGCTGGAAGCGCGCATCGGACCACAGCAAACTTGCGATGCTCGTCGATGATTAAAGCTAGCCTGCTCTCGCCGCTCACGAAGGAGACCAGAGCCGGCGGGCGTGATCGATCTGCTTATCCATCTGTTCGCGTGTGGCGCCCTTACGATATAGGTTCCAAACCATTTCTCGTTCGAGTTCCTCGAAACTCGCTCCTGCGATCTTGGCTTCGAGAATGAGATCTCGCGCGTTTCCTTCATCAAGAGTGCGAGAAGAAGAGTCCACATTCCCAAAGCACCCAATCACTTTCGACTTCCAGCTCATCGCCCGACTGCCTCCCTCATAAGACTGCATATAAACAGCTTAGCACTATCGGAAGTGCGCTTGTAGCCGACATGGCATAGGCGGCTGTCCGTGCTGAGCTTCTTTAGAGGGCAACCGTCGCGGTTCAGGTGCGGGTCTCGCTCTTGTCAGAAAAGTGCCGTACCCAAAGCTTGGGCTCGCTCCAGCGTTTTAAGGTCTCCGGAGAGGGTGAAATTTCATCAAAATTTCATATTGGCCGGTTCATTCGGGCGGTTCGATCCGCTAGCCTTTAAGCATGGGGTTTTGGTTCTCGCCTTTTTCCGTGTGGAAGACGACCGCTGCCGTTTCCTGGCGGGCCAAGCCCGTTTTTTCGGGCGCAAGGCTGTATCTTGCCGCAAGCGCGATGATTGCTTTTGCCGGCTTTGCCGCCCCGGCCAATGCTGCGCCGGCATGGTTCAATTCCCCCTATAATTACGTCGTTCTCGATCAGGACGTGCGGGTCGCACTCACCGAGTTCGGACGCAACCTTGGCCTGCCCGTGGTGCTGTCCGATGCCGTCAACGGCCGTGTCCGCGGACGAATCGAGGCCAGGACGGCCGGCGATTTCATGGAGCGCCTGGCCGGCGCCAATGGCCTGACCTGGTATTTCGACGGTTCCGTGCTGCATGTCAGCGCGGACAAGGAATTCGTGACGCGCGTTCTCGATGCCGGTCGCCTGCGCGGCGAGGCGGTGGCGAGCGAGATGCGCGAACTGGGTCTGGCTGATGAACGTTTCTCGCTCCGCGCGGCGCGCAACGGAAATGTCATAACAGTGTCAGGACCACCTGCTTACATCAATGTCGTCGGACAGCTCGTGGAGCGCATGCAGCCCGAACCGGTCGTTTCCGGTGACGATCCGCGCGTGCGTGTGTTTCGCGGCGGCGTGATGACGGAAGTCGTCTCGACCGGGCCGACAGAGGCCGACCAGTCCGGTTCGGATCGTGAGAATGCTGCCCGCAAGGCGCGGGCGGCTCGACCTTGAGACGGGTGGAAGGCGCTTTCGCTTGTCACCTAGCCTAAAAAAGAGGAGCAACGCATGGCAATGACCCCTGTTTCCGGAGTGGATTCCGGTTCGTTTTCGACGACCAACGGCGAAGCCGCTTTTGATGCGGCCCTGAACAACGCGCAGAGCGGCGAGATGACGCCCGAGATGGAAGAGATGATGATCGAGGGCGCCATCACCATCGGTGGCCAGATGATCATCATGCCGCGCGCCAACGACATTCTCAACGAAGCGATGTCCGACGAATAATCGTCTGAGAACTAGGTGCTCCTTTTGGAGGGAAAGTCATGACGACACCGATCGTGGCTGCGAGCGTGCAGCAGCCGACAGCAGTACAGGATGTGCTGCCGCAGGCGACCCAGAACCTGTTCGAACACGTCGCAGCCCAAGCCAAAGCTCTGCCGGAAGGTGCTGGACCGGCGCAGCTCGGCCAGGAAATGCTGCAGAACCTCAAGGGCTTTTTCGAGCGCAGCGGCAGCTTTGCCGAGCGTGCGAGCAGTCTGACGCAGCGCACGCCGCAGGCGACGGGCGGAGAGCTCGTCAGCGCCGGCTCGAAGGGCGCTGGTTTGGCCGATCTTCCGCAGACGCGGAATTCGGCAATCCCGGTCGACCAAAGCCAGATGGACAAAGTCATCCAGTCGCTCAGCATGATGTTCGATCATTCGATCGAGACGCAGCTCGTGGTGCGCGGTACGACCCAGGTATCGGGCGCAGCGAATACTCTGTTGCGCGGCCAGTGATGAACGCGCGTATTTCGGGGCTAACTACCTCCCTGGCCGCACCCTTGGTGCTTGCGCCATTGCGCAAGCTCGCGGGCGCGGCGCTTATCCTGTGTGCGCTGGTTCTATCCGGCTGCCAGGAGGATCTCTATACAAATCTTGCCGAGCGCGAAGCTAATTCCATGATCGCAACCCTGCAGCGGAACGGCATTCCGGCGAGCCGCATGCTGCAGGAGGACGGCCGCATGAAGGTGGTCGTCGATCGCGACCGCTTCTCCGAGGCGGTACGCGTGCTCGAAGATGCCGGCCTGCCGAAGCAGGCATTTGCTACCATGGGCGAAGTCTTCCAGCAGGAGGGCTTGGTCGCCTCGCCGATGCAGGAGCGCGCCAAGATGCTCTATGCGCTGTCGGAAGAACTTTCGAAGACGGTTTCGGAGATTGATGGCGTTCTCTCCGCACGCATCCATATCGTGCTGCCGGACAATGATCCGCTGCGCCGCGAAGCTTCGCCGTCCTCCGCTTCGGTCTTCATCCGACATGAGTCTGGCCTGAAGATCGATCCGCTCATTCCACAGATCAAGACGCTGGTCGCCAATGGTATCGCCGGCCTTTCCTATGACAAGGTCTCGGTCGTGCCTGTGGCCGCACCTGTCACGCAGCCGGCTTCGGCCACGCAACCGATGGTCGCCTTCCTCGGCCTCTGGATGCTGGAAACCAGCGTATCCCGCGCGATGTGGATCATTGGCGGCCTCGCCTTCCTCGTGGTCGCGCTCGCCGGCGCGCTGGCAGCGGTAATCTGGCGCCAGCGCGGTCATCGCACCTATGAGCTGGAGAGCTACCGATGAGCGAGATGCCGGCAGATCTGCATCCGGATCGTATGGCGGCCTGTTTTCGCACGGTCGGCGCCACCGGCCTGCCGAAAAGACTGACGGCCGAGCCACGTTTCGCGGGGCGCCTCGCCGGCGTGCTGCACCGACATTACGATCTGACCGAGATGGACGAAGGCAGCGGTGCACCAGAAGATCAGGGCCTTGTCGCTCTTTCGCGCGACGAACTCGAACGGCTCGCCGTGCGTGCGGGCGTCATTCTTCGCGCCCGAGAATTTCTTCGGGAAATCCGGGGGCCGGTGCTGGCCGCCCTGGCCGAACGATTCGGCCCAGGCGCGCTCGAAGACGCCCGCCGGCATGTGGACCTTGCGGGCAATCGACCGCCGGCGATCGATCTCGACGGATTGGAAGCTGCCGTGAGCCTCGATGGCGAAGCGTGCCTTGCCGCCTGGATTGCGGCTTTGCCGGCGCCATTGTCGCGGCGGGTATGCCTGAAATGGCCGAACGACCACGCCGTACCGTCGACCGACGATGCCTATGTTATCGAACGGGGGCCGGTTATTCTGCGACGCCTAGCGTCCGTTGCGGGCCTTGGCGCATGACGGAAATGCCGAACCGGCCGCTCGCTCGTATCATCCGGGCGGAGGACGCAGCCAGTTGGATTGACGGGTTCGCGTTCCTGGAGCGGGCAAAGGCCGAGGCTGCGGCCATTCGTTCGACCGCCGAAGACGAAGTTGCCAAGGCGCGTGAAACGGGACGTCAGGAAGGACGCAAGTCCGGCGAGGCAGAAGCCGCGGCCCTCCTCATGTGCACCCAGGCGGATGTCGAACGCTATCTCGCATCGGTCGAGCCGATGGTGGCGGCGCTGGCCATGGAGATCGTCGAACGGGTGATCGGCACGATCGGCGACGCCGAACTTGTCGCGCGTGCGGCGCGCCAGGCGCTGGAAGCCCTACGCGAGGAAAATGCCGTCGTCGTGAATGTCGCGCCCGAGCTGGTGGGCGACGTGCAGCAGCATCTGGCTGCGATTGGCCCGACGGGTATGACCATTCGTATCTCTGCCGACCGGCATCTTTCGGCGCGGCAATGCATGGTGACGACGCCTGCGACGAGCATTGATGTCGGTATCGATGCGCAACTCGATGCGATCCGCGCCGCCATGAGCGAACAGGGCAGGAGCGGCGCATGAACCAGATGCGCCGCTCCGATCTCGATTCCATTCTGCCGCGTCTGTCGCTGGCGGTGTCCTCCGTCGATACGCGCCCGACGCGCGGCCGGGTTCGCGAGATCCGCGGCGTCATCGTTCATGCCAGTCTGCCGCAAGCGCGTATCGGCGAGCTCTGCCATCTGCGCGATCCGGTGACCGGGCGGCAGGTACCGGCCGAAGTCATAGGCTTCGAGGACGAGCGTGCGGTGCTTTCTCCGATCGGGGATCTGGAGGGAATGTCCGCGCGTGCCGAAGTCATCCCGACCGGGCGGGCCTTGCGGGTGCCGGTCGGCGAGGCTCTGCTGGGGCGGGTGATCGATCCGCTCGGGCGTGCGCTCGATGCCGGTTCGCCGATTCCGGCCACGACGGAGACCTATCCCGTACAGGCCGATCCGCCGCATGCGCTGGAGCGTGACATCATCGAGCATCCATTGCGCCTTGGCGTGCGTGCGATCGATGGGTTGATGACCGTAGCCCGCGGTCAGCGCGTCGGCATTTTCGGCGAGCCGGGGGTGGGAAAGTCGTCACTCCTTGCCTCGATCGTCGCCGGCACCGAGGCGGACGTGATCGTCGTTGGCCTGATCGGCGAACGCGGCCGCGAAGTGCGGGAATTCGTCGATGTGCAACTGAGTGCGCGGGCGCGCAAAAAAGCCGTCACCGTGGTGGCGACGTCGGATCGCCCGGCCATCGAGCGCGTCAAGGCCGCCTATGTCGCGACCACGATCGCCGAATATTTTCGCGATCGTGGTCGCAACGTCTTGCTCCTGATGGATTCGGTGACGCGCTTTGCCCGTGCACAGCGCGAGATCGGGCTTGCGGCCGGCGAGCCGCCGACCCGGCGCGGCTTTCCGCCGTCCTTCTTCGCCGCCCTGCCGCGCCTCCTCGAAAGGGCCGGGCCGGGGAAGGGCGGGTCCATCACGGCGCTCTATACCGTGCTGACCGAGGGCGAAGACGGCCTCGATCCGGTGGCGGAGGAAACCAAGGCGATCCTCGACGGCCATATCGTGCTGTCGGGTGAGCTTGCCCAGCGCAATCATTTTCCGGCGATCGACGTGCTGAAAAGCCGAAGCCGTCTGATGAACGGCATCGTTTCCGCCGAGCATCGCGACCTTGCCGGCACCATTCGCGAAAACATGGCGGCCTATCGTGACATCGAGCTGCTATTGCGCGTCGGCGAATACAAGGCAGGCAGCGACGCGCGCGCGGATTTGGCTGTGGCCCGCCACGATGCGATCGAAACCTTTCTGCGCCAGCCCTCTGACGAGATCTGCGATATTCGGACGACGGTCGAACGGATGAAAGAGATCGTCGCATGAGTGCAACATCGGATCTACCGCAGCTTCTGGCGCTGCGGTCTCTCCGCGAAGAACGTGCGAAAGCTGCGGTATCGATCGCTGCGGCCCGACTTCAGGAGGCATCCCGTGCCATGTCGGAGGCCGAAGCGGCAATTGACGCCCATGACCTTGAGACCGATCAACAGGAGCGGCGGTTTTTCGAGGCCATGCATATGCGGCCTCTCTCCGAAAACGAACTCGGCCGAACGCATGACCTGTTGCGCGCCTCCGATCAGCGGCGCGATGCGCTGATCGACAAGCGGAATAAAGCCGCTGAGGCGCTTGGTGACCGCGAGCGGCAGCTTTCCGCGGCCCAAGCCGAGTGGCGCCGGCGCCTGTTCGAGCGCGACAAGCTGGCCGAGGCGGAAAGTCGGCTGCGCCATTCGGACCGGGCGCGGATCGACGCCTTGGCGGAGCAGGAAGCGGAAGAAATGAGTGCAGATCGGGCACGACTATCATGCTGAGAGATACGGGCGCCCATTTCGGAATCGGATGCGGTGGAGCGAGTGTCGTGAACATGCTTGCGTCGCCGCCCGAACTGCCGCCAGCCGGCCTTCAGGAGCGCCTGTCGCGTCGGCGCACGCCGATCGCATGTGTGCTCGGCGAGAGGAAAGTCAGCCTCCATATCGGCGAGGTGTTTTCGGGCGAAGATGCCGTGGCTGTCCCGGTCCGTGTGGGCGCCGATGATTGCCGCCTGCACCTGTCGGCGGCATTGATCGAATGGCTGCAGCAGCCGCTTGGGCTCAAAGGTGTGCTGATCGACGAGGAGCCGCCACAGCGTGCCCTGCTTCTGGAGCTGGCGGCCCTCGATCTTCTGCACCTGCTGGAAAGCCGGCTTAGCGAAGACATCCGGTTCGGCGAAGGTGGCGACGCGGATTTGCCGCATACGCTGGATCTGGCCTTCGTCGCCGACGAGCGGTCGCTTCCGCTGCGTCTGGAATTGCCGCCTCAGCTCGCCGAGATCTGGGCTGATTTTCTCGACCGCGTCCAGCCGTCCGAACCGGCGGACCTTTCCGGGCTCACGGTTGAGCTCGTCATCGAGGCCGGATCGCAGGATCTGACTCTCGACGAATTGGAGAGCCTGCGGCCCGGCGATATCGTCATGCTCGCAACCCATCGGACAGTCGTGGTCTTGGATGGAAAGCTGATTGCCCCCGTGCGGCGCCAGTCGGATTGCGCCGAGCTGGATGGGCCTTTCTATCCGAAGAGCCGCCGCGCCATGGTCGGCTCGCTGCCGGATCTTCGCGACAATCGGAACGGTACGCACATCCTGCATATGGTCGCTGAATTCGCACGGACGACGATGACGCTCGGCGAAATCGATGCGCTGAAGTTGCGTCAGCCGTTGCCGCTTTCCTATTTCGATGAAACAGGCGTCGACATCGTCGTCGATGGCCGGCGTATCGGGCGCGGCGAGCTCGTCATGATCGGCGCCGGCATGGGTGTGCGCATCCTTCATCTTCTGCCCGCGACCCCGGTATAAAGCAGCCAGACATCATGACAGA
This sequence comes from Rhizobium sp. LC145, assembly GCF_001005825.1. Lineage (GTDB taxonomy): Bacteria > Pseudomonadota > Alphaproteobacteria > Rhizobiales > Rhizobiaceae > Neorhizobium. Next base: position 4,147 of record NZ_LBHV01000011.1, on the reverse strand, counting down.
ATTCCAGCCGAACCTGATCGCCATCATCATCGTCGTTTCGACGATTGGTCTCCTGCCGCTGGCGGTGGTAACAATGACGGGCTTCCTGAAGATTTCCGTCGTGCTCTTCCTCATCCGCAATGCGCTCGGAATTCAGCAATCGCCGCCGAACCTTGTCCTCTACGGCATCGCGCTCATCCTGACGGTCTATGTGACGACGCCGCTGGTTGGCAATATGTACCGGGCGGCCGAAAGCCGGCCGATGGATATCCAAACCGTCGAGGGGCTGCGCAGTGTAGGAGAAACGCTGGCCGAGCCCTTGCGCGAATATCTCAAGCGCTTTGCAAATGAGCGCGAGCGCCAGTTCTTCATCGAGGCGACGGAGAGTGTGTGGTCGCCGGAAGCTCGCGCCGCGCTTCGCGACGACGATCTCGTGGTGCTGATCCCGGCCTTCGTCGCATCCGAACTGACGCGCGCCTTCGAGATCGGCTTCCTTCTCTACATCCCGTTCCTGGTGATCGACCTGATCGTCGCCAACGTGTTGATGGCCATGGGCATGATGATGGTCTCACCAACGCTGATCTCCATTCCCTTGAAGATTTTCCTCTTCGTGGCGGTGGAAGGCTGGTCGCGTCTGATGCACGGGCTGATCCTGAGTTATGGAGGATAGCGGATGGGCCAGGAGGTCTTTCTCAACGAAATGAACCGCGCGCTGGTGACGGTACTGATCGTCTCGGCGCCGGCACTCGGTGTGGCGATCATCATCGGCATCAGCGTCGGCCTTATTCAGGCGCTGACGCAAATCCAGGACCAGACATTGCCGCAGGCGGTAAAGCTGGTCGCCGTCATGCTGGTTCTCATTTTCGCGGGGCCGCTTCTTGCCGTCCAGGTCGCAGCGCTGGCGAGCCAATCGCTCGACAGCTTCGCGTCGCTGACACGGTAGGCCGATGAACCTCGCGGCGATCACGGCAGCGATCACCGAATTTGCCTATCCGGTGCTCGTCGCCGCTTCGATCGCCGTCGCACGCGCGCTCGGCATGATCATGCTGACGCCGGCATTCATGCGGCTCGGCCTGACGGGGATGATCCGTTCCGCGGTGGCCGTCGCCATCTCCTTGCCGATGATCTTTCCGATCTTTCAGCAGCTTGCCGTGACTGGCCAGCCGACGAGTTTTGATCTTGCCGGCCTCCTCATCAAGGAAATGGTGGTGGGCGCCTTGATCGGACTTGCCTTCGGCATTCCCTTCTGGGCGGCCGAAGTGGCGGGTGACCTGATCGACCTGCAGCGCGGATCGACGATGTCGCAGCTCGTCGATCCGCTGGCGGCCGGCGAATCCTCCGTCACGGCGACGCTGCTGACCGTTACGCTGCTGGCGCTCTTCTTCATGTCGGGCGGATTCATGCTGCTGCTCGATGGTTTTTACCGAAGTTATCAGCTCTGGCCGGCGGCGAATTTCGCCCCCGTTCTGAACGCAGAGGCATTTACGGGGATCCTGCGTGTCCTGGATCGTATCATGCAAATTGGCGTCATCATCATCGCGCCGCTGGTGATCGCCATTCTGATCGTTGACATCATGATGGCCTTTCTGTCGCGCATGGCATCGCAGCTCCACGTCTTCGATCTGTCGCTGGCGGTGAAAAACCTGCTCTTCGCATTTCTGATGGTATTATACCTTATCTTCCTGGTACCGCTGCTGCTCGACCAGCTGGGGGCGCTGCGCGGCACGTTCGACATCCTGCGCAGCTTCGTGACGAATGGAGAGGGTGCGTCATGAACAATCCGGTGCTTCCCTTGCTCGACGGTCTGGCAGGCCTGAGCGACGCCTTTTTAGACAGCGCCGCTAAAAAGAACTGGACCGAGATCGAGGACCTGGAGAAGGAACAGGGATCGCTGGGGGCGGATGCCAGACAAAAGCTGTCCGGCACGGCGCTGACGACATCGGTCGTCGCAGATGCATTGGCACGGGTCCAGCCATCGAAGCCCGACGTGATCGACCCCGCGCCGCTAACGTTTGAAAACCTGATCGACGATGCCGGCAGGCCGGCTCAGGTAGGCGGGACGGAAGATCGTGATGACAAAGGTCAGGGCGACTTCGCCGCGCCGGCACGGGTCGCTCCGGCAGCGGAGATGCGTATGACTGCCGCATCGAATGCCGCCGCCGAATGGCAGACCATATCCTATCCTGGCTCGCCGTCGCCTGTGTCTTCCCCCTCCGGATCAGGACAGGCGATTGCAGCTGCTGCATCCGGCATCGAGTACAGTCTCGCAGCATCGGGTTCTTTCGTCGCAGCGCAGAAGCTGCATGCGGCCGTACGCTCGCTTTCTCCTGAACAGGTCTCGGCATTGCTCGACAGGGCAGCCGGACTTGTCGCGACGATTTTCGAACAGGTGGTCCGCGGCGAGGATCGCGGCGGCAGGATCGATGAGAGGCAGCGCGAGGTGCGCACCGCGCTGGCTCTCGCCCAAGTCGCGGCCGCCATCGACAAGGACCCTCGCAATCCAGCGGCGACCCGCCTGATGCAGGATATCAGCGCCGTCATCCTGGCGCCGGCGACCCCGAACGACAACACTATCTTTTCAGGCCTTGCCCAGGCGATCGGCATCGGTGCGGGTGCGAAGCTGGCGCTGGCGATTGCGGCGCAACTCGCCCATCGCGACAAAAATCCATCGCGCGCGAAGGCGCTGCTGACGCTTCTTCTCGCCGGCTTCGTCCGGCTCGGCGAGCGTATCGACGAAGCCTATTCCGACCTGTTGCGGCATGCCGGCCCGCTTTGCATCGAATGGATAAAGTGGCGGGGAGAGGGCGAGGAGGAGGCGATCCAGGCGCTCATCGATTTCCTCAAGGGGCAGTCGGCTTTTCTGGACAATCTGGAACCGCGGCTGGAGCGTCTCGAACACACAGGGCTGGAAGCTTTTCGCGCCATTCGCGATCTTGCTGCCTATTCCTTCGACGGCAAACTGCGCGATGTGCATGACCGCTTTCTGGCCAGCCGGAGCGTCTTTGCATCGATCGCCGGAAGCAATGCGGCACTCAAAGACATTCGGCAGATTTCGCTGGCTGCAAGCGGCGAAGAACCGGGGCCCTCGCTGGAGATGATGCGGCTGACATTGACGGATGTCGGATTCGATGCGCCGCGCGCCGCCTTCCTGGCCGATCTCAGCCAGCTTAGTCAGAACGCGCTTATGCTGGGCGCGAACTGGACGGCCCTCGAAAGCTTCACGCGGATGGAAGCGCAAGGCCGCGCATTCCAGCGTCTTCTAGCTTTCTTGAACGGGCAATACGTCGTCGCCGCGACGCCTGATATCGTTGGCTTCGACGATCCTGACATGCAGATCTAGGCGGCATAGCCGCAAAGGGAAATGGCATGTCCATGAACGGGTCGCCGGCAGGGTCTTCGTGCATTGCCGGCGTTCCGTTTTTGGATAGATCAGTTCTGCGCGCGCTGTTTGGTCGCGTCGAGTTCCGTCTTGCTCTCGGTGGTGATCTCGGTGATCTTCGCCGAGGCGTTGATGGCGCGATCGAAAGCATCGCTCATGGCGGCAATGGCTTCGATGGACGAGCCCTCAAGGCCGCCCGCAGCTGCCCATTCGAAATTCCAAACGCCAGAAAGACCATCCTCCCCGGCAACGTCGTGGGTCTCGATCGAGGCAAAGACGTCTTCATGGCGCACCATGTAGGCGGCTGCTGCCGAAACATCGGAAGGAACGCCGCCATTGGCGTTGTTCGCAAGCTCGGAGAGTTCACGCGCATTGATCGCGGACTTTCCGTTCTCTTTCAAATATTCCACCAGAACCTGGCTGGATTTCGCGGCGTTCAGCTTCTGCTCGAACGACGAAGCACTGGAGGTTTGGGTCGGAGGCGTAATGCCGGCGGGGAATGTGATGGACATCGGATACTTCCTCGGCTTTTTGAACCGTCAGCATCTATTAACCACCCGCGTGACGCCCGTATGAAGCGAATGGAATTCCCGGCGACGAAGACATCAGCTCACGCGTTTTTCTGCTCCAATTCCGCCAGCCGCTCCTTGCAGACCATCTCGACAAGGCTGTGGAGGTGTTCCGTCCGTTCGAGAAGCCAGGCGAGTGCTTCCTCGGTGATCTCGAAATGCTTTGAATAGCGCGCCTTCACATAGGCCTCGTTGAGGATGTTGTACCAGGCGGTGAAGC
>NZ_LBHV01000010.1 GCF_001005825.1 Rhizobium sp. LC145 | reverse complement strand
GATTTCTCTAGAACAAAGGACTTCGTCGCCAGCAGCGCCGCCGCCCTCGTTCAGTGAGCGGCGTTATAAGCGGAGCCCCGGAAACAAGTCAACAGGACTCGATCAGAAAAAATCAAAAAAGTGACAAACTTCTGATTTCAAAGGGAAATTGACGATTTTCCGGGCGGAGACACCTTTTCATCATTTGGTAAGAAAGCTTAACGTCCCGGACGACTACATGAATGTCTGGGTTTGCCGCTCGAAGGGGTTGCCCGTGGCGGAATCCTTGTATGTCCGGTGCAAAACATGCGATATCAGCCGGACACAATTTCCCGGCCTGTGGGCTATCCAACCAGAAAGCGGTAGAATTGCGCGTCCTCGACCAAGCCACCATTCCCGAACTGCCGAACCACTATCAGGGCAAGGTCCGCGAGAACTACGACTTGCCGGATGGCCGGCGTATCATCATCGCCACGGATCGGCTCAGCGCCTTCGATCGTATTCTCACGTCCATTCCCGACAAGGGACATGTGCTGACCCAGACCGCACGGTACTGGTTCGAGGCGACACGGGACATCTGCCCCAATCACGTGCTGGACTATCCGGATCCGAACGTGGTCATCGGCCGCCGCCTCGACATCCTGCCCGTCGAGATCGTCGTGCGCGGCTATCTGGCGGGCACCACCGGCACGTCCCTGCTCACGTTATATAAGAAGGGTGAGCGCAATATGTACGGGCTTTCCCTGCCGGATGGGCTGAGGGACAACGAGGTGCTTCCGGAACCGGTTATCACCCCGACGAGCAAAGCATTTGACGGCGGTCATGACGAGCCCCTCACTCCGAAGGAAATCGTGGAGCAGGGACTTCTCACGGCCGCTCAATGGGAGCAGCTTTCGCACTATGCGCTTGCGCTCTTCGCGCGCGGCCAGAAGCTTTCGGCTGAACGCGGGCTCATCCTGGTCGATACCAAATACGAGTTCGGCACGGATGCCGAGGGGAATATCGTGCTTGCCGACGAGATTCACACGCCCGACAGCAGCCGCTACTGGATGGCCGACAGCTACCGGCAGGCATTCGAGGCCGGTTCCCGGCCGAAAAGCTTCGACAAGGATTTCGTTCGGGCATGGGTGGCGGAGCGGTGCGACCCTTACAAGGACGACATTCCCCCCATTCCCGCCGAGCTGATCGAGGAAACCGCGACGGTCTACCGGACCGCCTTCGAGATGATCACCGGCAAGCCCTTCATTCCGGATACCGGCGGCGTGACAATTCTCGACCGCATCAGAGACAACCTGAAACCCTATTTCACCGCGAATTGATCGCCCTGTAAGTGCCGGAACGGAGCTGTTGAAGAAAACGACATTGCGCAGACCCAGACGAAAAGCGGAGGAAACGCGCGAGGATATCCTCGCCACCGCGGAAGCGCTTTTTCGCGAGAAAGGCATCTCCGGATGCTCGATCGCCGATATCGCCCATGCTCTGCAAATGTCGCCCGCCAACGTCTTCAAGCATTTCCATTCCAAGGCTGCGCTCGCCGATGCCATCTGCGAGCGCCACATCGATCTCATGATCGGCCGTTTCGGAACGCTGGATGCCTCCGCTCCGGCTCCCGAGAGGCTTTGCATAGTGGTGCGCAAGCTGATGGAAGCGCATCTGAAGGATATCCGCGAGAACCCGTATCTTTTCGAACTGATTCTCCTGATGTCCGAGGCAAACCTGCCAAGCGGCCGTCATTACAAACAGTTGATTGAAGCTCTCTTCCTCGACCTTATCCGCGAGGGGATCGAAAGCGGTGTCTACGACGTAAGTGACCCGGAAACCCTCAGCCGGCATGTTGCAAGCGCCTTCGCAAGCGTATTGCATCCCATACTCCTTGCGAAAACCGACATCGAGGAACTGCATGACCGATGCGATGGACTAGCTCGCCTGATCAATGCTGCACTGCAAAGTTCGCTTGCAAAGTGACGATATTTAATTTACGTCACTTTGCCGTCGAAGCGGCACACCAGGCCGGCATTTGTTGGTGGCCACTTCCGCGACCGACAAAAACGGCTTAATTTCCCGATCTTCTGCCGCCGGCGAACGAATCGCGCCGGGGCCGATGCCCCCGACGCCCTTGCTGGATGAGACCATGACCGGACGCAAGTTTACCCTTCCCCTGCTTTTCGCCCTGGCACTCGCCGGCTGCAGCGATTCCGGCCAGAACGGAGCCGGCAACCCGGCTGGAGGAGCCGCAGCGGAGCGCCCGCCATCGCCCGTCAGCGTGGTCACGATGAAGAAGTCCGAGCAGCCGATCACCCGCGTTCTGCCGGGCCGCGCCGTGGCCTATCAGTTGGCCGACATCCGACCGCGCGTGACCGGTATCGTCCGGGACGTGGCCTTCAAGGAAGGCAGCGACGTCAAGGCCGGCGACATCCTGTTCCAGATCGAGGACGATACCTATGCGGCGGAAGTAGCGCAGGCGCGCGCCAGCCTCTCCAAGGCGGAGGCAAGCATTCCGAGCGCCCAGGCCAACTTCGCCCGCTACGAGCGGCTGGTCAACAGCGGCGCGACCCAGATCGAGTTCGAGAATGCCAGGGTGACGCTGCTGCAGGCCCAGGCGGATGTGGAGCAGGCGAAAGCAGCCCTGGAGGCCGCCGAGATCAACCTCAACCTGACGAAGGTCCGGGCTCCCTTCGACGGCATCACCTCGATCTCCAACGTCGACATCGGCAACATCGTGACGGCCAACCAGACGACGGCGCTCACCACGCTGCGCCAGCTCGATCCGGTTTACATCGACCTCACCGAATCGAGCACCAATCTTCTGGAACTTCGATCCGCAATGGCTTCGGGACGGCTGAGCAGCACGCCGGGCGAAGCCGCGATCAGGTTGACCCTGGAAGACGGTACGGAATATCCGCACGCGGGCAAGCTCGACATGGCCGAAATGGCGGTAAGCGAAACGACGGGCACCTACCAGATCAGGGTCCTGTTCGAGAACCCGAACAGAATAATCCTGCCGGGAATGTATGTGCGGGCCACGGTCACCCTCGGCTTGGAGAGCGGCTATCTCATTCCGCAGCGCGCAGCGACGCGCAATGCGAACGGGCAGCTCTCGGCTAAATTCGTGGCCGCCGAAAACAAGGTGGAAACCCGCATCTTCGCGACCAGCCAGGTCTCGGGCGACAACTGGCTGGTGACCGAGGGCATCGCCGACGGCGATCGCCTGATCGTCGACGGTTTCCAGTGGATCGCCGACGGCGCTGCGGTCCAGCCCGTCGAAGCCACCGTCAACGAGGAAGGCCTCGTCGTGGAATCCCCCAAGCCGGAAGCCGCCCAGCCGGGCGCCAATCCATAAATCTCCTCGCAGCAGAAGACGAAACAGGCGCAAGGAACTCCAATGGCCAATTTCTTCATCCGGCGACCGGTTTTCGCCTGGGTCATAGCGATCGTCATCATGCTTGGCGGGGCCCTTGCCATCGTCACTCTGTCGATCTCTCAATATCCCGACATCGCCCCTACGACGGTCCGCATCACCGCGAGCTACGACGGAGCAAGCGCCGAAACGGTCGAGAAATCGGTGACGACGATCATCGAGGATGGCATGACGGGTCTCGATGACCTCACCTACATGACATCCTCTTCCTCGACTGGCAGTGCCTCGGTAACCCTCACCTTCGGCAACAGCATCCTGCCGGACATCGCCCAGGTGCAGGTACAGAACAAGCTGCAGCTCGTGCAGTCGCAATTGCCGGACGTCGTGCAGCAGCGCGGCATCCAGGTGGCCCGCTCGACCTCGAGCATTCTTATGGTTGGCGCACTCGTCTCGACCGACAGCAAGCGCAACTCCGTGGATCTCGGCGACGTCTTTTCGACCCAGATCGAAGACAAGATAAAACGCCTCGAGGGCGTCGGCAGCATCGACATCTTCGGCTCCGGTTATGCGATGCGCATCTGGCTCGATCCCTTCAATCTGCAGAAGTACCAGCTTACCGCGGCCGATGTGACCGCAGCCATCCAGGCGCAGAACACCCAGGTTTCGGTCGGTTCGCTCGGCGGCCTTCCTTCCGAAAAGGGCCAGCAGCTCACCGTGACCATGACGGCGCAGAGCCAGCTCACCACCGTCGATGAATTCGAATCGATCATCCTGAAGGTCGAACAGGGTGGCGCGACCGTTCGGCTGAGCGATGTCGCCCGCATCGAAATCGGCCAGGAAAGCTATGCGGCAAGCTCCCGCCAGAACGGCCTTCCTTCGACCGGTTTCGCTGTCAATCTGGCGACTGGCGCGAACGCCCTTGATACGGCTGCCCGCGTGAAGGCCGCCCTGGCCGAGATCGGACCAACGCTGCCGCAGGGGATCGAGATCACCTATCCCTACGACACCACGCCCTTCGTCCAGCTTTCCATCGAGAAGGTCGTTCACACGCTCATCGAGGCCATTGTCCTCGTGTTCGTCGTTCTCCTGATATTCCTCCAGAACCTGAGGGCCACGTTCATTCCGATGATCGCCGTGCCGGTGGTGCTGCTGGGTACCTTCGGCATTCTCGCGCTGGCGGGCTATTCCATCAACACGCTCACCATGTTCGCCATGGTGCTGGCGATCGGCCTTCTCGTCGACGACGCGATCGTCGTCGTCGAAAACGTCGAACGCATCATGGATGAGGAAGGCTTAGGCCCGCTCGAGGCGACCGAAAAGTCCATGGGCGAAATCACCGGCGCGATCATCGGTATCGCACTGGTGCTGACCGCCGTCTTCATTCCGATGGCATTCTTCGGCGGCTCCACCGGCATCATCTACCGGCAGTTCTCCATCACCATCGTATCGGCGATGCTTCTTTCCGCCGTGGTCGCGATCGTGCTCACGCCGGCGCTTTGCGCCACCATGCTGAAGCCGATCGATCACCACAAGAAGCGTCGCGGCATCGGCGCCTGGTTCAACCGGGGCTTCGATCGATCCACCCGCGGCTATGTCTCGACCGTGGGTTATCTTCTCAAACGTCCGCTTCGGGTGTTCCTGGTCTTCGCGCTGGTCATCGCCGGCTGCGCCTGGTTGTTCACCAGGCTGCCGAGTTCGTTCCTCCCCCAGGAAGACCAAGGCGTTCTGCTGACCATCGTCCAGACTCCGACCGGTTCGACGAGAGCCCGCACGGATGAAGTCGTGAAGAAGGTCGAGGCCTATTTCCTCGAACAGGAAAAGGCAAACGTCGACGTGGTCTTCGGCGTCCTCGGCTTCAGCTTCGGCGGATCCGGGCAGAACAACGCGATCGTCTTTACCAAGCTCAAGGATTTCGGGGAGCGGACCGGCGCGGGCCAGTCGGCCGCGGAAATCGTCCAGCGTGCGAGCGGTTACTTCTTTACACTGCGCGATGCTCAGGTCTTTGCGCTCCTGCCTCCCGCCATCCAGGGGCTTGGCACGACGAGCGGCTTCTCCATGTATCTCGTCGACAGCGGCAATCAGGGCAACGCGGCGCTGACCACGGCATCACAGCAGCTTCAGCAGAATGTCCTCGGCAATCCGAACATCAGTTCGCTGCGAACCAACAGCCAGCGGACGGAAACTCAGCTCAAGATCGTCCTGGACCAGGAAAAGCTTGGCGCCATGGGTGTGGATCTAGCTTCCGTGAACTCCATGCTGGCGACGATTTTCGCCGGCCGCGACGTCAACGACTTCACGCTCAACAACGAGCTGAAGCCGGTCTATGTCCAGGGTGACTCACCCTTCCGCATGCAGCCGGATGACCTGAAATACTGGTACGCCCGTAACACTCAGGGAGAAATGGTGCCCTTCTCCTCTTTCGCCAAGGTGGAGTGGATATCGGGTTCTCCCCAGCTCGAACGCTTCAACGGCACCAGCGCGGTCGCGCTTGATGGGGCCGCGGGCCCGGGGGTCAGCACCGGACAGTCCATGGATGAGATGGAGCGGCTCACTGCCGAAATGCCCGGCGGATATTCGGTCGCATGGCAGGGCATCTCCTACCAGGAACGGCTTTCCGGCTCGCAGGCGCCGATGCTCTATGCACTTTCGGTCCTGATCGTCTTCCTGTGCCTCGCCGCCCTTTACGAGAGCTGGTCTATTCCCTTCTCGGTGATTTTGGCTGTTCCCGTCGGCGTGCTCGGCGCGCTCACCGCGGCGTTTTTGTTCGGCCAGGCGAACGACGTCTACTTCAAGGTGGGCCTGCTCACGACCATCGGCCTGGCCGCCAAGAACGCGATCCTGATCGTGGAATTCGCCAAGGACCGGCAGGAAGGAATGGGCCTCGTCGAGGCGACCTTGGAAGCGGCCCGCCTCAGGCTGCGGCCGATCATCATGACTTCGCTCGCCTTCATCCTGGGCGTAGTACCGCTGGCGATTGCTACCGGCGCGGGTTCCGCGGCGCAGAATGCCATCGGCATCGGCGTCTTGGGTGGTATGCTTTCTGCAACACTTCTCGGAATTTTCTTCGTTCCGTCCTTCTTTGTGGTCGTCAGACGGTTATCAAAACGTGAAAAACAGGAGATGACAGTATGAGTTCTGTTAAGAGCTGATAGTGTACGCTCGCCGGAAGTGTTGAGTCGGTCCGGGCGTAGAGTGCGGAAGGCTGGGCCGGGGGGCCTGCCTTTCTAGAGTTTGTTAGGGCACTTAGGACAGAAAAATGACATCCATTCGCGCAGCGGCTCCACTCGTCCTGCTCCTGCTTTCCGGCTGCGTCGTCGGCCCGGACCATAAATCTCCGGAAATATCGCTTCCCGCCAAGTTCGGGGAGGGCAGCACCAAGAGCAATGGCGACGTTTCCATGGCTCCCTGGTGGAACGCCTTTAATGACAGCCGCCTCAACGGATACGTCCAGCAGGGTCTCTCCCAGAACCTCGACGTGCTGCAGGCGCTGGAGCGGATCAACCAGGCGGAAGCCAACGTGGTCGCCGCAGGCGCCGGCAGCCTGCCGAGCCTGACGCTATCCGCAAACAACACCACCAGCGGCGCCGATACCCGGCCGAATTCGCCGGCCACCGAAGCCACCCGGAACACCACCGCCGGCAATGTCGACGTTTCCTGGTTCCTCGACCTCTTCGGCCGCTACAAGCGGTCCAGAGAAAGCGCGCTTGCGAACCTTGATGCGGCCTATGCCAGCGTCGACGTCGCCCGTCTTTCGCTGCTGTCGCAGATCGCGGCCGCCTATATCGACGCCCGCTACTACCAGGAGCGTATTGCACTCGCCCGGCAGAACCTCAATTCACGCCGCGAGACGCTGCAACTGACGCGCCTTCAGCTTGAAGCCGGCGCCGCTTCGCGTCTCGATGTCGTCCAGGCCGAAGGTCTCGTCAACACCACCCTGGCGGAGCTTCCGGGCCTCGAGACCAATTTCCGGCGCGCAACCCATCGCATCGCCACTCTGCTCGGCCAGCCGGCCTCCACCTACGTGGCAGAAATGCAGAAGGGTGCCCGCCAGCCGGCCGCCCGCGTCAATCCCAGGTCCGGCGTCCCGGCCGATCTTATCCGCAACCGTCCGGACATCCGCGCCGCCGAGCGGCAACTGGCCGCTTCGGTCGCCCAGGTCGGCGTGGCCGAATCGCAGCTTTATCCTTCGATAAGCCTCGGCGGCTCCATCTCACCGAGCTATAGCGCCATTTCGAGCAGCTCGGACAGCCGGGGCATATCCTGGTCCTTCGGTCCGGCCCTCACGCTGCCCGTCTTCGACGGCGGCGCCCTGAAGGCCAATGTCCGCAGCGCCGAGTCCATCGCAAGGGAAGACTATCTCACCTGGAAGCAGACCGTTCTCAATGCGGTCGAAGAGGTCGAGAACGCCCTGGCGGCTCTTGCCCGCGACGGCCGTACCGTGGCCGCGCTTCGGGAAACGGTGCGCTCCTACCAGGAAGCGCTGAGCCTCGCGACCGCGAGCTATCGTGACGGCGCCTCCTCGCTGCTCGACGTCCTCGATGCCCAGCGTCAGGTCTCGACCGCCCAGGCCAACCTCGCCGCAGCCATCCAGCAAATGGCGCAGGATTATGTCGCGCTCAACGTGGCGATCGGCGGCGGATATGCCTTTGGCCAGGGTCCGACCAGGGTTGCAGCGGCAAGCGCTGGCCCCGTCATCACGAAGTAAGGGAGGCCGGCAACGGCCTCTTCCATTCGATCAGACATTAAAAAACCTCCGAAGCAGCAGCTCCGGAGGTTTTTTTAATGCCTATGAAAGCAGCTCAGCTCTTGGCGCGCTCGACGTAGGAATTGTCTTCGGTCGCGATGACGACACGGGTACCGGCATCGATATGCGGCGGGACCATCGTACGGATGCCGTTGGAAAGCATAGCCGGCTTGTAGGAGGAGGAGGCCGTCTGGCCCTTCACGACCGGCTCGGTCTCGACGATCTCGAGCGTGACGTGACGCGGCAGCTGGAGCGCCAGCGGCACGCCTTCATGGATGGACAGGATGCAGGTCATGCCTTCCTGCAGATAGGCCTTCTGGTCGCCCATGGTCTCTTCGCTGACGACGACCTGGTCATAAGTTTCGGGATTCATGAAGTGGAAGCCTTCGCCGTCCTCGTAGAGGTACTGGAAGTTCACGTCTTCCACGAAAGCGCGCTCGACCTGCTCGGTCGTACGCCAGCGCTCCGATACCTTCACGCCGTCGACGATGCGGCGCATATCCACCTGCGTGACGGGTGTGCCCTTGCCGGGGTGGAAGTTCTGAGCGGTAAGAACCACATAGAGCTTGCCGTCGACATCGAGGACGTTGCCCTTGCGGACGGAGGAGGCGATGACCTTGACCATAGGATTCCCTTGTGCGTATCGGCTTGTGCTTGCCAGAAATGCGTCGTAGAGGACCGGATGATTGACCGGGCCCGAAGGACGGACGATCTGTTTTCTGGGCGCACCTACCCTAAAATGGCGCAGAGTGGAAGCCTCGCCGCAACGAACCGGCGAAGAAAGCCTTGAAATGAGCCCCTTTCGATCAGCTCAAGCTCCTATGCCCTGGTGGACGCCGGAAAACCACGCGGACCGCCGGCCCTTCCTCATGGGCCGCAATGCCATTCAGACGGGCTTGCGGAGATTCTTTGCCGAGCGGGACTTCCTCGAGGTGGATACGGCCGCGTTGCAGGTTTCCCCCGGAAACGAGACGCATCTTCACGCCTTTTCGACCGAAGCGATTGCCATCGACGGGCGAAAGGCGCCGCTCTATCTGCACACGTCGCCGGAATTCGCGGCCAAGAAGCTTCTCGCCGCTGGCGAAGAGCGTATCTTCACCTTCGCGCATGTCTATCGCAACCGGGAACGCGGACCGCTGCACCACCCCGAATTCACCATGCTGGAATGGTATCGCGTCGGCGAGGGTTACGAGCGGCTGATGGCCGACTGCGCCGAAATCCTCGCGCTTGCAGCCGAGACCATGAAGACAGATCGCTTCGCGTTCCGCGGTATCGAGGTCGATCCCTTCGCCGAACCCGAACGGCTGAGCCTGGCCGAGGCTTTCGACCGTTTCGCAGGCATCGATCTTCTGGCCTCCGTCGCTCCGAGCGGAGAGACCGACCGCGATCTGTTGGCCGCAGCGCTCACGCAGGCCAGCATACGCTTTTCCGATGACGATAGCTGGGCCGATCTCTTCAGCAAGGTGCTGGTGCAAAGGATAGAGCCGGAGCTCGGACGAGGCCGGGCGACCATTCTTCATGAATATCCGGTTTCGGAAGCTGCCCTTGCCCGGCCCTCCGATCGCGATCCGCGTGTTGCCGAGCGTTTCGAGCTCTACGCCTGCGGTGTCGAACTCGCCAACGCCTTCGGCGAGCTGACCGATGCCGGTGAGCAGCGCCGCCGCTTCGAATATGAAATGGCGGAAAAGGCCCGCATATACGGCGAGCGTTACCCGCTGGACGAGGATTTCCTCGATGCGCTCGAGGTTATGCCGGATGCGAGCGGTGCAGCACTCGGCTTCGACCGGCTGGTGATGTTGGCCACCGGGGCCACTCGTATCGACCAGGTGATGTGGGCGCCCGTCGCGGAGGTACTTGCATGACCGCCGCCCGCTCGTTGAAGACGCCGGACGAGCTTGCAAAGACAAGCCTGATTTCATCGGAACGGCTCCCCGGCATTCGCGCCGTGGCGGAGCGCTATGCCATCGCGCTGACGCCGACGGTCGTTTCCCTGATCGACCGCGGCGACAAGCAGGACCCGATCGCCCGTCAGTTCGTTCCCGATCCGAGCGAGCTTCTGACCGTCCCCGAAGAAAGGGCGGACCCGATCGGGGATGCCGCGCATAGCCCCGTCAAGGGGATCGTCCATCGCTATCCCGATCGCGTGCTCCTGAAGGCGGTGCATATCTGCCCGGTCTATTGCCGCTTCTGCTTTCGCCGCGAAATGGTCGGACCTCAGGGAGAAGGCACGCTCGCACCCGAGGAGCTTTCCGCCGCGCTCGCCTATATTCGCGACCACCCGGAAATCTGGGAAGTGATCCTCACCGGCGGCGACCCGCTGGTGCTGTCGCCTCGCCGGCTCTCGGCAATCATGCAAGGCCTTGCCGGAATCCCGCATGTGAAGATCATCCGCTTCCACACCCGCGTGCCGGTGGTCGATCCCGATCGGATCGACGAGGTTCTGATCGCGGCGCTCAAGGAAAGCGGCAAGGTGATCTATGTGGCGCTTCACGCAAATCACCCGCGCGAACTGACGGAGGACGCCCGTGCAGCCTGCGCCCGCCTGATCGATGCCGGCTTCCCGATGGTGAGCCAGACGGTGCTGCTGCGCGGCGTCAATGACGATCCGGCCGTGCTCGGCGAGCTGATGAAAGCCTTCGTCGAGACGCGGATAAAGCCTTATTACCTGCACCACCCCGATCTTGCCCCCGGCACCAGTCATTTCCGGCTGGACATCGCCGAAGGCCAGAAGATCGTTTCGGCGCTGCGCGGCAACATCTCCGGCCTCTGCCAACCGACTTATGTGCTGGATATTCCCGGCGGTCACGGCAAGGCCGTCATCGGCGAAAGCGCGGTTCGCCGGGAGGGTGGCTGTTATTCCGTCAGCGATTTCCGCGGCGGGGAGCATGAATATCCTCCGAAGTGAGGGACGAACATGCGTTCACATCCGCACGGCGCGCGCGCCTGCGGGTTCTAAAGAAACGGTCCGGAGAGCCCACACGAATGCGGAACCTCGCTATTGTTTAGTTCAGTGGCTCCGCATTCGCGTGGCCTTCGGCGTTCTCTCGGGGCTTCCGGCCCCTACAGATGAAAAGCCTCGCCTCGCTGCATGGCTTTGTTCGCGCCCATCCTTTCGAGACGGGCCTGCCACTTGCACGGCTCAACCGAACCTGGCCTGGCGGCCAGGGGGAGGCTTGATAGGGAGCTTTGCCTTTCGGCGTGTCTCCCTTGGCTTTCACCTCCCTCACCTTTCCCGCACGTTACGGTTCCGATGAGGGCGCCGGCCTCCGCCTGCCCGCGAACGTCTCGCGAAACACTCCGGCGACGGAAGCGGGACGATTGTAGGCATGGTTGGAGAGGACGGGGATGCAAAAAGTGACAAGGTATTGATGCGATTGGGATGAGGTGGTGGTTTCGTCCCCGCAAAACACCTCTGGAGCAGTTCAGGGCTAACCGGCGCTCGCCGAAACTCCCTTTTCCCGCCAGGGGGCGGTCACGGCAAGCCATTCGCGCGTGCGCCCCTCCGGATCGGCATGCCGCGTGATGTCCGTCACCACCGCCGCACTGTCGGCTCCCCACTCCAACGCCAGCGGCGCGCGCTCTGCCGTGATCCCGCCGATTGCCACGAGCGGCAGGTGACCGATATCCGCTTTCCAGGCCGAAATCCGTTCCAGTCCCTGCGGAGCCCATTTCATCTGCTTCAGGATGGTCGGCCAGATGGGGCCGAGCGCCAGGTAATCCGGTTCGGTGGAAAGCGCCGTCTGGAGTTCCGCCTGGTCATGCGTCGAAACTCCGAGCTTGAGCCCTGCCCGCCGTATGGCATCGCGATCCGCTTCCGCCAGGTCTTCCTGCCCCAGATGGACGAAATCGCAGCCTTCCTCGATCGCCAAGCGCCAGTAGTCGTTGACAATCAACTGGCAGCCGTGGGCAGCGCAGGTTTCCCTCGCCTGGCGGATCTGCCGCCGAAGCTCGGCGGGCGGACAATCCTTGATCCGCAATTGCACCAGCTTGACGCCCAGCGGGACCAACCGGGCAACCCAATCGGCGCTATCGACGATCAGATAGAAGGGATCAAGCTTCATGCGAACACGCCCTTTCCGACGATCGGGGTCGAAGCCACGGCCATTTCGCGCGGCTCCAGCATTCCGGCCTCGAAGGCTTGCCGGCCTGCCATGGTCGCGCGGGAAAAAGCCTCCGCCATCGCGGGCGGATCTCCTGCTCCGGCAACCGCGGTATTGAGGAGGACCGCGTCGTAGCCGAACTCCATCACCATTGTGGCGTGGGAGGGACGGCCGATGCCGGCATCCACGATCAGAGGAACGCCCGGAAAAGCCGCTCTCATCGCCGTCAAGGCTGATAGGGAACGGGGTCCCGCCGCGCTTCCGATGGGAGCGCACCAGGGCATAAGAACTTCACAGCCCGCATCCAGCAGCTTTTCAGCCACGACGAGATCGTCCGTCGTGTAGGGAAAGACCGCGAAACCCTCCTCACAGAGAGTACGCGCCGCTTCGACGAGCTCAAAGACGTCCGGCTGCAGATTGTCGTGGCGGCCGATGACCTCCAGCTTGACCCAATTGGTGCGAAACACCTCCCGCGCCATTCGGGCTGTCAGGACCGCTTCCTCAACGGTGTGGCAGCCAGCCGTGTTGGGCAAAATGCGCACGCCAAGCGAGCGTATCATCTCGAAAAAGGCGCCACCGGCCTTGCCGCCGGCCATTTCCCTTCGGAGCGAAACGGTGACGACTTCCGTTCCCGACCGACGCACGGACTCCGCCAGGACGGCGGGAGAAGGATAGCGCGCAGAGCCTAGCAATAGGCGCGACGAGAGTTTGGTTTCATAAAGCGAAAGCACGGATCATCCTCCCTGCATGGGTGAAAGTATTTCAACCCGATCGCCCGCGCCCAGGATATGGCGCGACCGATCCTCCCTATGGACGAGATCGCCATTGACGGCGGTCGCCAGCCATTCTCCCTCGTATTCGAGTTCATGGAGAAGATCGGCGAGCGTCGAGCTCCTGCAATCCCGCTGTTCCCCGTTGATGAGCACTCGCATGGTTAAGTTCCTTTCCTGCTGGAAGCAATCTTTGTTCGAGCCGATCGGCTGCTTGCCTGGCCGTTGCGGGCGCCAGGAGAAAGCCGTGGCGATACATTCCGGCGATCGCCAACCCATCGGGACGTTCGACCACGCGCGGCAGGTTATCCGCAAAGGCGGGGCGAACGCCCGTACCGGTCTCCACCACCCGCGCTTCGCCGAAAGCCGGGTGCACCGCATAGGCGGCATTCAGAAGTTCCATGAGGGAACGCGCGGAGATCGGCCCCTCGTCCTCGGTTTCGATCATGGTCGCGCCGATCATGAACCGGTGATCGCGGCGCGGCACGATATAGACCGGATGGCGCGGATGGAGCAGGCGGACAGGCCGAGAGAGCCGGACATCTGGCGTTTCCAGATAGAGCATCTCCCCGCGGACGCCGCGCAGGCCAGGAAGGGTCGCGATTGCCGCCGGCCCCGTGCAATCCAGCACCGCGGAAAACAGTCCTTCCTGCGGCTGTCCCACGCTCCCCAGATGAAAAGCGACTCCGCGTGCCGTCAGCATCTCATAAAGACCGTTCAGCGCGCGGCGCGGGTCGAGGTGCGCCTCCTCGGCAAAGAACAGCCCATGCTGGAAACGACCGGCCAGCGCAGGCTCCAGAGCCGCGATCTCTTCAGCGCTCACCCGACGATAGCCGCGCGTGCGGGCCGCGAAGCGATTGAGTTCCGGCAGATCGCGACCCGAAGCCACGACAAGCGTTCCGTTGCGGACCACCTCGCCCGGAAGAGCCTCTTCCCACCAGCGCGCGGCATCGATGCCGAGCGTCAGCACCGCCTCCTCTGCGGCCTCCCGCTCGCAATAGGGAGCCAGCATGCCTCCGGCATAGTGAGATGCGCCGAGCCCGACCGTCCTCCGCCTCTCCGCCACCTCGACGGCGAAGCCGCGGCGGACAAGCTCGAGGGCCGCCGTCAATCCCGCGACGCCGGCCCCTTTTACAAGCAGGCGCATCCGCCTATTGCTCCACCGGCATGTAGAGATCGCCGCCGTCACGATATTTCGCGGCCATCGCTTCCAGCCCCTCCTTCTGGGCTTCCGCGCGGATATCGTGGGAAATCCGCATGGAGCAGAATTTCGGACCGCACATGGAGCAGAAATGCGCGACCTTGTGCGCTTCCTTCGGCAAGGTCTCGTCGTGGTAGGAGCGGGCTGTTTCCGGATCGAGCGACAGGTTGAACTGATCCTCCCAGCGGAACTCGAAGCGGGCACGCGACAGGGCATCGTCGCGGATCTTCGCCGCCGGATGACCCTTGGCGAGATCGGCCGCATGCGCCGCGATCTTGTAGGTGACGACGCCGACTTTCACGTCGTCGCGGTCCGGCAGGCCCAAATGCTCCTTCGGCGTGACATAGCAGAGCATCGCCGTGCCGAACCAGCCGATCATCGCCGCCCCGATGCCGGAGGTGATATGGTCGTAACCCGGAGCGATATCGGTCGTGAGCGGCCCGAGCGTATAGAAGGGCGCCTCGCCGCAGACCTTGAGCTGCTTGTCCATGTTCTCCTTGATCTTGTGCATCGGCACATGGCCGGGGCCCTCGATCATCACCTGGCAATCCTTTGCCCAGGCGATCTGCGTCAGCTCGCCAAGCGTTTCCAACTCCGCGAACTGCGCCGCGTCGTTTGCATCCGCGATCGAGCCGGGACGCAGGCCATCGCCGAGCGAGAAGGAGACGTCATAGGCGCGGCAGATATCGCAGATCTCCTCGAAATGCTCGTAGAGGAAGCTCTCCTTGTGGTGATGCAGACACCACTTGGCCATGATCGAGCCGCCGCGTGAGACGATGCCGGTGACGCGGTTGACGGTGAGCGGGATATAGGCGAGCCGCACGCCCGCATGGATGGTGAAGTAATCGACGCCCTGTTCGGCCTGCTCGATCAGCGTATCGCGATAGACCTCCCAGGTCAGATCCTCGGCGATGCCGTTCACCTTCTCCAGCGCCTGGTAGAGCGGCACCGTGCCGATCGGAACCGGCGAATTGCGGATGATCCATTCGCGGATATTGTGGATGTTGCGGCCGGTCGAGAGATCCATGACCGTATCCGCGCCCCAGCGGATCGCCCACACCATCTTCTCGACCTCTTCCGCCATGGAGGAGGTGACGGCCGAATTGCCGATATTGGCGTTGATCTTGACCAGGAAATTCCGACCGATGATCATCGGCTCGCTTTCCGGATGGTTGATGTTGGCCGGAATGATGGCGCGGCCGCTTGCGATTTCCTGACGGACGAATTCCGGCGTCACGAAATCCGGAATATGCGCGCCGAAGCTTTCGCCATCTCTTTCCAGAGCTTGCCTTTCGGCTTGACGGCCGAGGTTTTCGCGAATCGCGATGAATTCCATTTCCGGCGTTATGATGCCGGCCCGCGCATAGGCGAGCTGGGTTACGGCTCTGCCTTCCTTCGCCTTGAACGGCGTGTTGCGGACCGGGAATTCAGGCGTCAGCCGCTCGCCGGTGGCAAAGCCGTTGTCTTCCGGCTTCACGAGACGGCCCTCATAGCTTTCGACATCGGCGCGCGCCTTGATCCAGCTTTCGCGAAGCCGCGGCAGACCGGATTCGATAGCCACTGCATGGGCAGGATCGGTATAGGGGCCGGAAGAATCGTAGACCGTTACCGGCGGTTCGCCCGCCGTCGGATGCAGCGCGATCTCGCGCATGGGAACCCGGATATCCGGATGGATGGTGCCGGGCTTGAAGACTTTCGTGGAAGCCGGAAGCGGGCCGGTGGTGACGACCGGAGTAAGCTTGGGGGGGACGATATTCATGGGCAAGGCTCCAAGGTTTGACGTTTGGAGACCCAGTCCGGTGTTGGAATGATGGAAAAACGCCTTGAGCCGAGTGGCCGGAATCCCGCCATGGGCGCATTCAGCGTTCGCACCGTCCCTACGCCAGTATGAACTGGATCAGGTTCAACGGGTCACTGCGCGCTCTAGCAGTATCTCAGCCCCTTGCCGGGACCCCCCTGGTGAATGGCGCACATCAAAAACCCGACCACGGCACTTGTCAAGCGCAAGCGAAAGAATCGGATTCTATCGAATCCCGCAGCCTCGGCTTCACCATCTTCCTTAGCCGATTATTACGCTTTCCCGCTTAAACATGGCTGTCAGCGATGAGCGCAGCAAAACTCTCGGGGATTTCATGATGAACCAGACTATTCGCGAACTGCTGGGACGGCTGGGCGGCCTTCCGGTAGCCGTTACCGAACTGGAAGACAGCGCCGATCTTTATGCCGCCGGCCTTTCCTCCTTCGCCTCCGTGCAGCTCATGCTCGGCATCGAGGAAGCCTTCGATATCGAATTTCCCGATAATCTCCTGAACCGCAAGTCCTTCGCCAGCATCGCAGCGATCGAAGAGACGGTCTCCATGATCCTGAAAGCCCGCGAGGTCGCCTGATGACGTCCGCCGCCGTCGCCACTGACATGAGCCTCGGCGGCAGGGCGCATCGCGTCGCTGCCATCGCGGCCGAATTCGCAGACCGGGTCGATGTGGAAGGGCGTTTTCCGCACGAGGCGGTCGACGCGATGAAGGCCGAACGGCTGCTCGGCATCCAGGTTCCCTTCGCCCATGGCGGCGAAGGTGCCACCATGATCGAGATCGCCGAGGTCTGTTCCATTCTGGGCCAGGCCTGCGCCGCAAGCGCCATGGTTTTCGCCATGCACCAGATCAAGCTCTGCAGCCTCGTCGAGCATGGCGGGGAAAGCGCCTGGCACGTAGATTTCATGCGCGAACTCGCCGGCCGGCAGCTCCTGATCGCCTCGGCGACGACTGAGGGCGGCATCGGCGGCAATCTGCGCAATTCCATCTGCGCGATCGAGATCGACGGCGACACCTGCCGGCTCGAAAAAGACGCGACCGTCATCTCCTATGGCGCCCATGCGGATGCGATCATGATCACCTCGCGCGCTCACAAGGATGCCGCGCCGAGCGACCAGGTGATGACCGTCTTCAGGAAAGGTCAGTACACGCTTCAAAAGACCGTCGACTGGGACACGCTCGGCATGCGCGGCACCTGTTCGGACGGCTTCCTCTTCAAGGGCGAAGCGCCAGCGGTACAGATGTTCCCGAAGCCTTTCGCCGAGATCGCCGCGCAGAGCATGCTCGCAAGCTCCCACCTTCTCTGGAGCGCGGTGTGGTACGGGATTGCCGCCGATGCGGTCGCCCGGGCGCAATCCTTCGTGCGCGCCGCCGCCCGCAAGGCGAACGGCCAGACGCCTCCCGGTGCGCTTCGGCTCGCCGAAGCCTCGAACCTGCTGCAGCTCCTGAAATCCAACCTGCTTTCGGGCCTGAAAGCCTATGCCGATGCCAAGGTTGATCCGGACCGGCTTTCCTCCATGGGTTTCGCGATCGCCATGAACAACGTGAAGCTCGCCTCGTCGGAGATGATCCTGACCATCATCAACCAGGCGATGATGATCTGCGGCATCATGGGCTACAAGAACGGCACGCCCTATAGCCTCGGTCGGCATCTGCGTGACGCCCATTCGGCGCAGTTGATGATCTCCAACGACCGCATCCTCGGCAATACGTCGACCATGCTGCTGGTACAGAAACCGGACACCAGCCTCATAGGCTGACGCCCATCCTGCGCACCCAATAACGAGATGAAACCATGGATATGCAAGTTTCCTTTCTCGACCGTCTCTTCGAAGCCGGGCTGCTGATCGACACCGGTGTGGATGGTCTCTATGGCCGCAGCGGCGAATTCGAAGAGGTGATCGCCGCCTTCGAACGTCTGATCGACAGGATCGGCGGTGGCGATGGAGCCGAAGCGATGCGCTTTCCGCCGGGCATGAACCGCGCCTATTTCGAGACCAGCGGCTATATGAAGAGCTTTCCGCAGCTCGCCGGCACTGTGCATTCGTTCTGCGGCAACGAACTCGACCACATGGGCCTGTTGAAGTGCATGGAAGTGGGCGAGGACTGGACCGAGGGGCAGGAGGCGACCGATATCGTGCTGACGCCGGCTGCCTGCTATCCTCTCTATCCGACGGTGGCGAGGCGCGGCAGACTGCCTGCCGCCGGCGGGCTCTTCGATCTGCAGAGCTATTGCTTCCGCCACGAGCCTTCGAAGGACCCGGCCCGCCAGCAGCTTTTCCGCATGCGGGAATATGTCTGCATGGGCACCGAGAGCCAGGTGACCGATTTCCGCCAGCGCTGGATGGACCGCGGCGTCGAGATGATGAAATCGATAGGGCTCGAGGTGACGATCGATATCGCCAACGATCCCTTCTTCGGCCGCGCCGGCAAGATGCTCGCCAACAACCAGCGCGACCAGAACCTGAAATTCGAGCTATTGATCCCGATCACCTCCTCCGCCAAGCCCACCGCCTGCATGAGCTTCAACTATCATCAGGATGCCTTCGGCACGAAATGGGGCCTCTATCTGGAAGACGGCTCGACCGCCCATACCGCCTGTGTCGGCTTCGGGCTGGAGCGCATCGCGCTTGCGCTCTTTCACACTCATGGCCTCAAGACGAAGGAATGGCCGGAAGACGTCCGCGCCGCGCTGTGGGGCTAAGGCGATGACCACGGTCTTCCCGGGGCTCGATCCGGCAAACTATCGGCCGCACGGGCTGCATTCCTCCGAGCGCATATGGCCGGAAACCAATTGCTATGTCGATCTGTGGATCGAAGTGCTTTCGGCCCAGAAACTGCCGCCGGAAGCCATGCTCGGCTTCACCGTGACACAGGATTTCGAAGGCGATCAGGCCACCTTCTTCAAGGTGCCCTTGGAGGATCTCGAAACGCTGTTCGGCATCCGCGTAACCGAACTTGCGATCTTCGACCGGCCGGAAGGCCATGTCCTGGAACAGATTGGCCGCGGCCGGCTCTGCCTCATGGAACTCGACAGCTTCCACCTGCCCGACACGCGCGGCCTTACTTACCGCCAGGAGCACGGCAAGACCACCGTGGCGATCAACCGGCTCGATCTCGAAAGGCGCGAGCTCGACTATTTCCATAATGCCGGCTTCTTCCAGCTTTCCGGCGAAGATTTCAACGGTCTCTTCCAGATGAATGCCGGCCCGGACACGCTGCCCTTCCTGCCCTATACGGAGTTTGCGAAATTCCCGGCAATCTATCCCGAAGAGGCGACGATCCGCGAGACGGCCTGGCGGCTTCTGCGCCACCATTTCGCACGCCGCCCGGCGGAAAACCCGATCCGCGCCTTTGCCGAGGTTTTTCCGGACCAGGTGGAGCGCGTGGCGGAACGCGATTTCGGCTTCTTCCACAAATACGCCTTCAACACGTTGCGCCAGTTCGGCGCCAATTTCGAGCTTCTGGCAAGCCACCTCACCTGGCTGAACCCAAAAGCCTTCGCGACCGCCGAGGAGCGGGCCCTGCGGATCGCCGAGATTGCCAAATCCACGCAGTTCCAGCTCGCCCGCGCGGTCACGCGCCGGAAATTCGAACCGCTCGCCACCGCGCTCGATCCGGCAGCCGAAGCCTGGGATAACCTGATGACGAAATTGAGCGTGGCGCTAGACGGCACCCGCGAGGCGGCGTGAGCGGATTTTCACCGACCGATGCCGAAACCAGCCTTCTCCACGAGGGCTGGTCGCTCGTGCTGACCGCGCCCGGCGCATTTTCCGGGCCGGCCGAGCTTCCCGCAACGCTCGATGCCATTCCGGCCATCGTACCGGGCACAGTTGCCGCCGCATTGGACGCGATCGGCCGGTTTGATCGTAACCGACCGGAGCCGCTGACGGGGAAGGACGCCTGGTATCGCCTCCGGTTGCCGCATGGGGCGGTGGGACCGGCCATCCTGCGTTTCGAGGGACTGGCCACGGTGGCGGAGGCCTTTCTCGACGGAAAACTAATCCTCTCCTCGGAAAGCATGTTCGAGGCGCATGACGTCCCGGTTGTGCTGGCGGGCGGAGAAGAACTGGCCGTTTGCTTTCGAGCACTCGGCCCGCACCTCGAACGCACCGGTCCTCGCGCCCGCTGGCGCCCACGGCTCATGAATGCGCAAGGGCTGCGGCTCATCCGCACCACGGCACTCGGCTTCATGCCCGGCTGGTGCCCGGAAATACATGCCGTTGGTCCATGGCGGCCAGTCAAGCTGATCCGGAAGCAGGCTTTTACCTCTTCACCCACCATTTCCGCAAAGCTTGCAGAAAACGGAACAGGCATACTCGAGGTCAGCTTTGTCCATGAAGGCTCAGTCAGGGACTTCCGTCTGGCTTGCGACGGCCGCGAAACGCGTTTTACGGCAACCGAGGGAAGATATTCCGCCGAGCTGCACATTCCCGATATCAAACCTTGGTGGCCGCATACCCATGGCGAACCGAACCTCCATGACGTGACGCTCCGGATCGACGGCGCCGATCGCCTTCTCTGCCGCACCGGCTTTCGCCGTATCGAGGTCGATCGCGGCAAAGACGACCAGAGCTTCGGCCTGATCCTCAATGGCGAGAAGATATTCTGCCGCGGCTCGGTCTGGACGGCCGCCGATATCGTCCGTCTTCCCGGTGACCGCAAGAGCTACGAGCCCTGGCTGCGGCTGGCAAAGGAAGCCGGCATGAACATGATCCGCATTCCCGGAATAGCGGCCTATGAAACGCCGGATTTCTTCGCGCTCTGCGATGAACTTGGATTGATGGTCTGGCAGGACTTCATGTTCGCCAATTTCGATTATCCGGCGGGCGATCCGGATTTCGTGATTCACGTGAAAACCGAAGCCGGGCAGTTTCTTGCCGCCACGCAAGCGTCTCCATCGCTTGCCGTGCTCTGCGGCGGCAGCGAAATCCATCAGCAGGCAGCGATGCTCGGCCTGCCGGAACGCATCTGGAAAGGGCCGCTTTTCGAGGAAACGCTTGCCGGCATCGCGGCGGAGAAGCGGCCGGATGTCCCCTATGTGCCGAATTCCCCCTGCGGCGGCGCTCTGCCCTTCTATCCGAATGCGGGAATCGCCCATTATTACGGCGTCGGCGCTTATAGGCGTCCGCTGGAGGATGCCCGCCGCGCAAACATCCGTTTCGCGGCAGAATGCCTCGCCTTCTCCAATCTCTCCGCCCAGGAAACGCTCGCAGGTGGGAAGGAAGGAATTCCGCGTGATTCGGGCGCGGATTGGGATTTCGAGGATGTGCGGGACCATTATCTCGGCCTTCTATACGGCGTGGACCCGCAAAAGCTTCGGGAGAGCGATTTCGACCGCTATCTCGCCCTTTCCCGCATCGTGACCGGCGAAGTGATGGAAACAGCCTTTGCCGAATGGCGGCGGCCGGGCTCAACATGCAATGGCGCGCTGACATTCACGCTTCAGGACGTGATGCCTGGACCGGGCTGGGGCGTGGTCGATGCGAGCGGCCGGCCGAAGCCCGCCTGGTACGCCCTCAAACGTGCCTTCCGGCCGATTCAGCTCATCTTCGCGGACGAAGGCACGAACGGCCTGAACCTGCATCTCATCAACGAAACCGCATTTTCCCTGCCAGCCATTCTGGAAATCTCGTGTTTGCGCGAAGGAAAGATGCCTGTGGTTTCCGCCCGGCGCGAATTGGCTGTTGATCCACGAAACAGCCGCACATTCGCCGCCACCGATCTCTTCGGCGCCTTCTTCGACACTACCTATGCCTATCGTTTCGGCCCGCCTTCTCATGACGTGACGGTCGCGCGGCTGAAACATGCGGAAACCGGCGAGATGATCGCCGAGGCCTTCCACTTTCCGCTCGGCAGGGCAGAAGCCTTCCACGATGCCGTCATTGAAACCGCGCTGACGGAGGATGAAGAGGGCTACCGGCTGGAACTTTCGACGGATTGCCTGGCGCAATCGCTCGCGATCGAAGCGCCGGGCTTCCGCGCCGGAGACAACTGGCTTCACCTCGCGCCGGGCGAGACAAGGCGGGTGAGACTGACTGCCCTCGAGGGAACCGCACCGGGCCGGCCATCCGGCACCGTTCGGGCGCTAGGCGGCGAGAGGGCCGTCCCGTTCTGATGTTTCATCCTCCGGGTGACGGCTGCGTGTGACACGCAATGCCATCTCCTCGACAGCCTTGAGATAGGCTGCCCGCGCGTGCTCCGGCGTCAGATTATGATCCGCATTCGGAATGATGGTGGAGGTGACGTCCGGGAACCGCGCAAAGCCGCTTCCGTCATGGCCGAAATAGAAATCATGCTGCTCCAGGCCGAGATCGTTTTCGCTGTAGATCAGTGCGACCGGCACACCCCGCTGCCGCAACGTCCGGAACATGGCATAGATAGCCTGCCCTTCCGGCAGAATGCCGCGGAATGCATGAAGCAGCCTGTTTGCTATCCTGCCGCTGACGCCTTTGAGGATATTCACGCCGGCGCGCCTCACATCGATCTCGCCGCGAGCCAAGCGACGGAAAGTCTCCGTCCGCAGAACCCGCTGCCCATAGTCCTCCAGCCGCCGTGTGCCCTTGACGATCGCCTCTTCCACGGAGCGGCCGGGCCGCCAGCGGAGGACTGCGGGATTGACGGACACCACGCCCGCGATGCGGGCATCCGCGAGCGCCGCCTGAAGGCCGAGATAGGCGCCGCTGCAGCGGCCGACCGCGACCACCGGGCCGAGACCGCGGCTTTCCAGATAGTCTACGGCCTCCGAGACATCTGCATTCTGGCAGGAATCATAGAGAACCTGTTCCGGCAGACCCTGCACGGGCGGGCTGTCGCCGGCATTGGCCGTATCGAAGCGCAGAGAGGCAATGCCGGAGCGCGCAAGGGCGCGGGCCATCATCACCGTCGTTCGGCCCCAACCGGCATGCCGGTCATAGGCGGAGGTGAGAAAGAGCACCGTCGCTCCCATGCGGGGTTGCAACGGTTCGCAGACCACCCCGAAAAGCCGATCGCCCTTTCCAAGGCGGACAGGAAGCTCGCGAAACCCGTCTCCGGTGAGCGGCTTGGCCGAGGCCATCGGCGGGCTGACTGGACTTTGCCCCGTTGTCGACGGCAGCGATGCGACCCAATCGACAAGGCGATCCGCGGCCCGCAGCGGCAGCCTGGAGATCGCCGGATTGGAGACGAGTTGGTCATATCCCTCGAACGCCTGTTCCGTCACCTCGATGCCGAGCGATTGCAGCCGGGCGGCGAATTCCCTATCGGCAGGCCGATCAGCCCTGCCCACCACGAGAGCACGCGGTGCAGGGGGCTTCTCGAGTGTCGCCAGGCTGAGCTTGCGCACCTCTTCCGCCACCTCGGGAGGCATGGTGAACGAAGCGATGGACACCCGATCACTGACGCGCTGCTCTTGCGAAAGTCCGAGATTTTCATCGACGACCCTGGACCAGACGGCAAGCTCGCGCAGGTGTTGCCGCCCTGAGACGACGGGCGCCAGAAAGGCAATCGCTGCCAATCCGGGCAGGTCCGCCGCAGCCCTGGTAGTGATGACGGCGCCAAGCCCTTGGGAGATGACGACGACATTCTCGCAGCCGGAAAGCGCTTTCAACTGATCGCCCGCGGCGATGAGACTATCCGACCAGACCGAAAGCCCGCTTTCGACATCCAGCGCGTCCCCGGTGCCGGGATAGTCGAAGCGCAGGCTGGCGATACCGCGATCGGCGAGCTTTTCGGAAATGATGCGCCAGAACTTGCGGGTACACATCTCCTCCAGGCCCCATGGACTGGCAAAGAGCACGGCAAAAGAGGAGGGATCGGCGCCGGGGCGGAGGCTGGAGAAAAGGCCGACCGTCCCGTCGAACGTGACCGGCTCGGCAGCTGGCCGAAAGATAGCCGAGGGAATGGAAGTGTTCCGGACGTCCGCCATGATGTCGCCGAAAGATCAGAAGAGATCGCCGACGAATACGCCAATCTCGCTGCCAAAGCCTTAAGGCGCCCGCAATAATTTGCGGTTTCCACCTAGAGTGTGCCGGAATCGCTGCTGCCACGTCCGGCGTAAGGGCAGGCGCGACGGGGATGCGCACGTGAAGGGCGCAACGGGAACGGAATTTTCGGCGCCCTTCCCTAAGCTCAGACCGACGAGGAGAGATTGAGGCGCCGGATATTCCCTGGCGCCTCGTTCATGTATACATCATGCGGCCGGAAAAGTGGCGAGGGAAATGATGACGAAGATGAATTACGTTCTGACCGTAACCTGCAAGTCCACCAGGGGCATTGTGGCCGCGATCTCCGGATACCTTACGGAGAAGGGTTGCAACATCATCGATAGTTCGCAGTTCGACGATCTGGACACCGGCAAATTCTTCATGCGCGTCTCCTTCATTTCCGAGGAGGGCGTCAGCCGCCCCGCCCTGATCGAGGGCTTTGAGCCCGTCGCGAAGAAATTCGGCATGGAATGGGACATCCACGACGCGGCCGAGCGCATGAAGGTGCTGCTGATGGTCTCGCGCTTCGGCCACTGCCTCAACGATCTGCTCTACCGCTGGAAGATCGGCGCCCTGCCGATCGAGATCGTCGGCGTCGTCTCCAACCATTTCGATTATCAGAAGGTCGTCGTCAACCACGACATTCCCTTCCACCATGTCAAGGTGACGAAGGAAAACAAACCGCAGGCCGAAGCCCAGCTCCTGGATCTGGTCGAACAGACGGGCACGGAACTCATCGTGCTCGCCCGCTACATGCAGGTGCTTTCCGACCAGCTCTGCGCGAAAATGTCGGGCCGGATCATCAATATCCACCATTCCTTCCTGCCGAGCTTCAAGGGCGCGAACCCTTACAAGCAGGCCTATCAGCGAGGCGTCAAGCTGATCGGCGCCACGGCGCACTACGTCACGGCCGATCTGGACGAAGGCCCGATCATCGAGCAGGACACGGTGCGCATCACCCATACGCAGTCGCCCGATGACTATGTTTCGCTCGGCCGCGACGTGGAGGCGCAGGTACTCGCCCGCGCCATCCATGCGCATATACACCATCGCACCTTCATCAACGGCAACCGCACCGTCGTCTTCCCGCCGAGCCCTGGAAGCTACGCCTCCGAACGCATGGGCTGATAGACCTATGGACGCGCGGTTGCGGCGCGCTATCCTCTCCGGGAACATTTGTTTCCGGAGCGGTGCATGTCCGATGCCTTTCCTGTCGATGGCGAAACTGACGGCCGAGCCATATCGGCCGAAGAGGTGGAGGCTGTGCTCAGGGACCACTATGGGCTTTCCGGCACGATAAACTCGATCGCCGGAAGACGGCATCCCTATTTCCTGATCGACAACGGCCATATGCGCTATCTCCTGAAGGCAGCGCCCGCCGACGATCCTGAACAGGATGTCGAAGGGGAACATGCGCTGATGCGGCATGTCGCCCGCAGTCCGGATGGACCGCGAGTGCCGGAGCCGGTCGCCGCACGGGAAAATGGAGATGTGGTTCGGCTTTCCCTTGCCGATAAGGAATATCGGGTACGCCTCCTCACCTTTCTCGACGGTTCGCCGCCGCCCACCGAAGGCCCCTTCTCCGAGGAGGCCATCGCCGCCTTCGGCACGCTCTCGGCGGCGCTGACCAAGAGCCTCGAAGGCTTCGAACATCCCGTGCTCGACCGCGTGCCGGAGCTCGATCTGCGGCGCGCCGGACCGTTGGTGGTCGAGCTTCTGTCCACCGTCGAGGACCATTCGGCGCGTGACATGATTGCCAAGGCCATGGTCACGTCGCTTAGGCGCATTCAACCGCTCGGAGCGAAACTGCGCATCCAGCCCTCCCATCAGAACCTCACCGGCTTGTCGGTGGTGGGAGACATAAGGGAAGGAGATTGGCGTCCAGACGGTTTGACGGATTTCACCGGCATTGCCCGCGGCTGGCTCGTGGCGGGCCTTGCCACGAGCTGTGCTTTCCTGCTTCAGCGCAATGGCGGCGATCCCTTCGCCATCCTGCCGGCGGCGCGTGCCTATCATGCGCTTTATCCGCTGACGGAAGCCGAATTGGAGGCCCTGTGGCCCCTGGTGGTAATCCGCATCGCCCTGACGGCCGCGACTGCCGAGCACAGGCACGCGGCCGATCCGGAAAGCTACGAGGCGGCGGCAGAGGCAGAGGAAAGGCGGAGCCTTCTCGCGAAAGTCGCGGAAGCCTCGCCCGCCCTGATGAGCGCGGCCATCCTCGATGCCTGCGGCATAGCCAAGACCATGCCGGTTATCGGGCGGCTGCTGCCGGAAATCGATCCCGACCGCATACGGCTGGTCGATCTCGGCATGACCAGCGCACATTTCCGGGAAGGAAACTGGGCCGAGCCGGAAATAGACTGGAAACTGCTTGCGCATGTCGCGTGGGAAACCGGCATGGGCAGCACCCGCTACGGCGAATTCCGGCTGTCTCGCACGAAGACGAATACCCACGGCCGGCCGGAAAACTTCGCGCTGCATATCGATGTGTGCGTTCCTGCCGGAACAGTCGCGGCCGCGCCTTTTTCCGGCAGGCTGAAGGCCGCCGGTCCAAGGCTGGTGCTTTCGGGCGCCGGGCTGACGCTCCATGCCGAGGGTCTCGCCTGCGAGCATGCGGAAGACACCGAGCTTGCCCCCGGCGATGCGATCGGCACCGTCGCCGGGGCGGAGGGTTCCGTCGGAGGGTTGAGACTGCGTCTCTGCCGCGATCCGGAACTCGTACCTCCGCTGTTTTCGACAGCGGAGCAGGCGGGCATCTGGAGCATCGTCTGCCCCTCGCCTTCCGCCTTGCTCGGCATTGATATCGATGCACCTCAACCGGAGGAGCGGGCGCGGCTCGTGCGCGGCTGGCGTGAATACCTTTATGATGGCGCCGGCCGGCTTCTGCTCGATTTCAGCGGCGCAGCCGGCCTTGTCGGCCATAGCCGGAGGGAACTAGCATCCGCAGCGGAACGGCAATTGCTGTTGCTCGACGCTGCACCGGAAAAAGCCTCCCATGCGGAGGAGGAATATCGCCGGCGGATGGCTGCCCTTCTTCCGGATGAACTCGATAGAGCCTTCTTTACCGAGAGCCCCGCGGCCGCGGCCCAACTCGTGGTGGAGCTGAAGGCGGGCCGGGACGACCTTGCGGTCGCCGACGAGACAGCCACCGGCTATGGCCGGCTCGGCCACTATGCCTGGGCCTTTGAGGAAACGGGGCTCGTGCCGGATATCCTGATCGCCGGGAGCCCTGCGGCAACCGGCTTTGTCGGTGTGTTCACCAGAAGCGAAATCGCGGCCGGACATCTTGACGAGCGAACACCGCGCTCGATCGGTGCAGCGAGTTTTGCTATGGCGAATGCCGCACTGGAACTCCTGGAAAAGGAAGCGCTTCGGGAAAATGCCCGCGAGACCGGTGCCTATCTCAAGACTTTTCTTGAACGTTTCTCCGAACGCTTTCCAACGGTCGTGGCCGTTCACGGCAATGGGCTTGATCTTGCAATCGATTATGACGGTGACGCCGAGGCCCTTGGCGCAAGATTGCGCCGGAACGGAGTGCTGGTGACCAACGAAGGTACCGGTCGGCTTCCGCTGCGCCCACCGCTCTGCCTGGCACCGGAAAGCGCCTATTTCTTCATTGAGATCCTGGAGGACATCCTCTCGGAAAGTTGAGGGATGGAAACCGCCGCCGAAGGAGATTTCCTCCCTCCGATCTTGTTCGGGCTGCTTCTCATCCTATCTAAGGGCTGACGGACGAAGGTCGCCCAATTGCGAATGAGATTTCACAATTCCGCCCTTTTCTTGTCATGCTACAGAAAAAAATTCTATGTAGCGTGTTTTTCGTTGATTGCATCGATGGATTCGCATACATTCCGCTTCGTCGAGATCGGCGAATCCGCTCGACAGAGGCGCAACCACCACACTGGGGAGAGTGACATGAATAAAATGATCCGCGTCGCCACCAGCTCTGGTCAAGCCGCGTTTAAAGTGAATGGCACGGGACCCTGCTCCCTTCCGTGCTGTCGAATGTAACGCTCCGGTTCAATCGTTCCAGAAAATTCATTCGCAGAGCTGCCTCGGCAGCCACAGCGGGAGTCTGTTCCATGCAGAAGCAAGTTATTGAGTTCGGCGGCGAGCCCGTCGGCATCGTAGTCCCGGACCAGGACCGCCTGAAGTTCATTGCGGTCAAGTTCCACGTCATCGACCTCGACGAGCAGCGTTTCGATACGCCCGATCAGGTGCGTCTGGCGATCCGGGACCTCGTGCGCTCGCGCAACAATGTGCCGGCCGCCATTCACGCCTGATATTTCAAACCGAAGCAATTTACCAAACCGCCCGCATTGCTGCCGGGCGGTTTTTCATGTCCGGTGCCCAGGTCTTTCCGAGGTTCACGCGATTATTAGATGTTCCTTGAAGGAACAACCGCTTTTTTCTTGACATCCCTTATCCGCTTTAGCAAAAAAAGCGGATACCATTGGTCAGGTTTGACGGGTTGCGTAAGAATGCTGGTTTGCAGTTGCAATTACATTACCGAAAAGGAAATCAGGGACACTATCGTCCAGCTCCTTGATGAAGACTGTTGGCAGCTCATCGTACCCGCCAAAGTCTACCATGCCATGGCAAAACGCGGTCGCTGTTGCGGCTGCTTCCCGAACGTCGTCGATCTGATCATTCGTACGACGGAGGATTATCACGCCCACCGCCACTCGACGGAAGCCGAGGTTGTCGTTTATATGTCCCGCTTGAAAGAATTCCATGAGGAAAACAGGAGAGCGGACATTGAAAGGCGACTCAAAAGTCATCGAGCAGCTTAACGAGGCACTGTTCCTGGAGCTTGGCGCCGTCAACCAATATTGGTTGCATTACCGCCTTCTCGAGGACTGGGGCTATACCAAGCTCGCAAAGAAGGAACGCGCCGAATCGATCGAAGAGATGCATCACGCCGACAAGCTGATCGAGCGCATCATCTTCCTTGAGGGCCATCCGAACCTGCAGACCGTCGGACCGCTGCGCATCGGCCAGAACGTCAAGGAAGTTCTGGAAGCCGATCTTGCCGGCGAATATGATGCCCGCACGGCATACAAGGCCTCTCGTGATATCTGTCACGCGGCGGGAGACTATGTTTCCATGAAGCTGTTCGAAGAACTGCTTGCCGACGAGGAAGGCCATATCGACTTCCTGGAGACCCAGCTCGAACTTCTCGAAAAGATCGGTGAAGAGAAGTACGGCCAGCTTAACGCCGACTCGGCCGATTCCGCAGAATAATTTGCTGAGAACGAAGTCCGGCGGGCAATCTGCTCCGCCGGGCTCATGCTCTCGGCTCACGCAGCCGCCTGAGCCAGATGGGCAAATTCGGCCACCACCTGATCGTAGACCGCTCGCTTGAAGGGTACGATAAGCCCAGGCAGATCAGCCATCGGCTTCCACTCCCAGGCATCGAATTCCGGCTCATGTCCACCCGGTGGCGGGTTGATGGAAATCTCGCTTTCATCCCCTTCGAAACGAAACGCAAACCAGCGCTGCGTCTGGCCGCGATACTTTCCCTTGAGGCCGATGCCGATCAGTTGCGGCGGCAGATCGTAATTGATCCAGTCCCTCGACTGAGCAAGCAGCGAAACGGAGCGGATACCGGTTTCCTCGTAGAGTTCCCGATAGGCAGCCGCGAGTGGGTCCTCACCCTTGTCGATACCCCCCTGGGGCATCTGCCAAAGCTGCGGCGAGCCGTCATACTCGGTATTTCCTTCGGCAATCCGGCGGCCGGCCCATACCAGCCCCTCCCGGTTCAAAACCATCACGCCGACGCAAGGCCGATAGGGAAGGTCTTCCGGTCTCACGGATTTCTTGCCACCGTTATTCATCTCGTTTTCTGCCTCGTTTAGATTGAATAGGTGTAGCTGCGGCTCAATTCCCTTGCGCCTTCGCAGGATCGGTCACCAGCGCGGATATCCCGACGATTTCGATGCCCCGCCGCTCGGCCTCTGCGGCCCACTGGCGAATGGCTTCTATGCTCTCATCGAAAGCGGAGGCAACCCCGATCGCCGTCCCGTTTCGGCGCGCTATTCTCTCCAGATCGTCCAGTTTTCTCAACACCGCCTCTACCTGCAACTGTCCGTCGAGCGTCACATCTGCGAAAGCGTGCGGCAGTTCGATCGCCTTCGCGATGTTCCCGCTTGCCGATTGCGTCGAAGAACCATCGTCGAGAAACAGCAAGCCGCGGCTCGCAATGTCGCGCAGAACAGGCTCCAGCGCATCGGCATCGGCGAGGTAGCGGCCGCCGAGATAGTTCATGATGCCCGTGTAATTGGTGATCGTGCCCATGGCTTCGTGCAGCCGGGCGAGATTTTCCCCGGCCGGGGCATCGGCCAGAAGCGTCGAGGGGCCTGGATCATTGTTCGGATAGCCGAAAGGTTCGAGCGGAACCTGTATGAGTATCTCATGGCCGCTGCGGCGCGCTTCCTGCATCCATCGCTGAAGGCTGTTGCCGGTGGCCGCAAAGGCGAGCGTCACGCCTCCGGGCAATTCCTTGATGGCCTTCTGGGAGCCAGTCTGGCTGAGCCCCAGACCTCCCACCACGATGGCGACGCGCGTGCCGCGAGCGCCGGACCAGGGCCGCGCATATTGATCCATGGGGCGCAGGCCATCCGTGCCGATTACGGGCAAACGGCCATGGGGCGTCTCCTCGAGCAGCGCTTCATTCGGCAAGGCGGCCATTCGCGGATCCTGGCCGATCCGTGGCGTATCGATCAACACCGGTCCTTCGCCTTGACGCCGGCGAGGCGTGTATTTGGTCACCACCACCCCGTCATCGGTGAGCGTCCGCTCAACGCTGGCCCCGGAATGAGGGCTCGATCGGGGCAGGCCGTTACTTGCGAGGTCGCTGGAGTCTGAGGCAATCTTTTCGGCCGCATTCTCTGCCGGTTCGACGGGCGGCAAGGAGGCGTCTTCCGACACCTGCCTCAGCGCTTCATCGCCCCGCATCGCATAAAGGGAAAGTCCCAGAATGCCGACGATGCCGAAAACGGCCAGCAGAAAGATCGGGCGGAACATCCTTGTCCGCCGCCGGCCGGACGGCCGGTTCTGTCCCAGCGGTGCATGGAGATCGGTGCCCAAGGATTTGATGACCTCAAGAAGAAGCCGGCTCTAGGCCGGCTTCCCATCGGATTACTGCTTGACGGCTGCAGCCGCCTTTTCCGGGTTCGGCGGGAAGGAGGGGTCCGTCTTCCTGCCATGCAGGAGATCGAGCGCATAATTGAGCTGGATATCATCCTTGGCTTCCGGCGGCACATAGGCGACGGAGCCCGAGCCTTCGTCGGTCTCGTTCTGGCCCTGGATATGCCCGCGGAGGCTCGATTCACCTTCGGCGCGCACCCTGCCCTGCAACTCTTCCGGCAGGGGCTGCTCGACCTTGACGTCCGGCTCGATGCCGGTGCCTTGGATCGATTTACCCGACGGCGTGTAGTAAAGCGCCGTCGTCAACCGAAGAGCGCCCGCATCTGCAAGCGGGATGATCGTCTGGACCGATCCCTTGCCGAAGGAGCGGGTGCCGACTACGGTTGCCCGGCGCAGATCCTGCAGGGCACCCGCCACGATTTCCGAGGCCGAGGCGGAGCCGCCGTTGATGAGCACGATCACCGGCTTTCCATCCGTCAGGTCGCCCGGTCCGGCATTGAAGCGACGGGTCTCGTCGGCATTGCGGCCGCGCGTGGAAACCACTTCGCCACGCTCCAGGAAGGCATCGGAAACATTGATCGCCTGGTCGAGAAGACCGCCTGGATTGAGCCTAAGATCGAGAACGTAGCCTTTCAGCTTGTCGGCCGGCACGTCCGCCTTGATCTTCTGGATCGCCTTTTCCAGATCGTCATAGGTCTTTTCCGTGAAGGAGATCACGCGCAGATAACCGACATCCTCGCCCTCGACGCGGGATTTAACGGCACGCACGGCGATGATATCGCGTACGACGGTGATCTCGAGCGGCTTGTCGGCACCCTGGCGGATGACCGTCAGCTTGATCGGCGTGTTGACCGCGCCGCGCATCTTCTCGACCGCGTCTTCGAGCTTGAGGCCGCGAACCGGCGCGCCGTCGATTTCGGAAATGAAGTCGCCTGCCAGAATGCCGGCACGCGCTGCGGGCGTGTCGTCGATCGGCGCGATCACCTTGACGAGCTCGTTTTCCATCGTGACTTCGATGCCAAGCCCGCCGAACTCGCCGCGCGTCTGCGTGCGCATGTCCTCGGCATCCTTGGAGTTCATGAAGCTGGAATGCGGATCCAGCGAAGTCAGCATGCCGTTGATGGCATTCTCGACGAGCTTCTGCTCATCCGGCGGCGTCACGTACTGCGCCCGAACGCGCTCGAAAACATCGCCAAAAATCGACAGCTCGCGATAGGTCGAGGGGCCGGCCGCCTGCGCCGGCACTCCGGCCGAGTAAATCATGCTCATCGCGGTCGCCCCCATGAGCGCGCCGACGATGACGAGAGAAGCCCTACGAATCATTTCGTGCCCTTCCAGTTTCCTGCGCGGTCCACCACGGTCTCGAATCGACCGGCGTGCCGTCCTTTCTGAATTCAATGTAAAGCGTTGGCCGCTCGGTTTCCAGCGCCAATGCCGTTGCGCTTGCCACTCTTTTCTGTCCCATCACCGCGATGGGTTCGCCGGAAAAGACGAATTTTCCCTGCCTCACGTTCACTTCGTCCATGCCGGAAAGGACCAGGTGGTAACCGTCTCCGGCATTGAGGATGATCATCTGACCGTAGCTCCTGAAGGCGCCGGCGAAAACGACCAGGCCATCGGCCGGCGCCGTCACCACCGAACCCGGATTGGAGGCAACGGTGATGCCCCTGGCGGTATGTCCGGTCCCGTCCGCGTCGCCATACTGACGCAGGACGTCGCCGGCGACCGGAAGCTCCAGCTTCTGCCTCAGGCTCGAAAACGCATATGCGGGGGTAATGCGGTTTTTGTCGGGCATGCCGCTCTCGGCAAGCTCCTTCGCCCTGTCGCGTTCGGCCTGAGAAAGCCGCTTTTGGCGCTCCTCCTCCCGGCGGGCCTGCTCCATTGCCTCGCGCACCGAGGCGATTTCACCCTCGAGCGAGCTGATAAGGCCTTCGAGCGATGTGGCACGACCAGCGAGCTCCTCGGAACGATGTCGTTCCGCCTCCAGCTCGGCCGTGCTTTTCTGGTTCAGCTTTTCATTTTCCGCGAGAAGAAGATCCATGCGCTTTTCTTCTTCCAGGCTCGCGGCGATGGTACCGGCAACCGCGGTCTTTTCATCGACCGCTTCGGCCTGGAGGTCGGCCAGCGCCTGAAGATCGACCACCAGTTTCTCGGTCTCGGCACGCATTCCCGGAACGACCGCGCCGAGCAGGATAGCGCTGCGCACCGAGGCGAGCGCGTCTTCCGGCGTGACCAGAAGCGCCGGCGGCGGATTGCGCCCCATGCGCTGCAGGGCGGCGAGCACTTCCGCGAGAACCGCCCGCCGCTCCTTCAAGGAGCCGCGGATGACGCCTTCCTGGACGTGCAGCCGCGCGAGCCTCTGTTCGCTCGCCAGGATTTGATTTTCCAACTCCTTCCGGCGAGCCGCGGAATCGATGAGCGCCTGGCGCAGATTGGTCGCGGTCTTTTCGAGCTCGGCGATATTCTGTTCGATCGCCGCAGCCTTTTCCTCCGAAATCGTGATCGTGCGCGTCAGTTCCTCCAGTTCGCCGCGCGTTTCGTCGCGCTTGCGCTGAAGATCGGTCGAAGGATCTGCGGGGGTGGCTGGAGTGGACGGTGCGGCTGCGGCGGGCGCTTGCTCGGTGACCTGAGCCAGTGCCACGGATGAAGCAGAACCGGCAAGACAGGCCAAGCCGAGGCCTGCCGCGATGAGCGGCAGGGCGCGCCTGGGAAATTGCGAAGCCGGTGGTTTCATGCCCGTTCCGATAAGGCTGGATCGCTTGAAGCGTCTCAAGGCTAAGCTGATTTGTCGCTCAAGGCCAGAAACAAGATTGTGTTTGCCGTTCACGCCCGGTGATAGGGATGGCCTGCGAGAATGGTGACGGCCCTGTAGAGCTGCTCGGCGATCAGGATACGCACGAGCTGGTGCGGCCAGGTCATGCTCCCGAGGTTCAGGACCGCGTCCGCTCGGCTTCGAAGCTCCGGATCGAGTCCGTCGGCGCCGCCGATCGCCAGCATCATGTCGCGCTTGCCCCCGTCGCGGTAACGGCCGATCAACTCCGCGAATGCCTCGCTGTCGAGGCTCTTGCCTCGTTCGTCGAGCAGGATGAGGACGGCACCTTCCGGAAGCGATTTTTCGAGCCCCGCCGCTTCCTCGCGTTTGCGGGTTTCGGCATTGGCCGCGCGGCTTTCTGCGATCTCGATCTGCTTGGCCAATTCAAGTCCCACCGCCGGCCCTGCCTTGGCGAAGCGGTCGATATAACGGGACGCAAGTTCCTTTTCGGGTCCGGCTTTCAGCCGTCCCACGGCAAAGAGGCTTATCCGCATGTCCTGTCCTGATGATTTTGGCGGTCGAATTCCTTATGGCGCCGAGCCTACGCCCGACCACCAGGATCTGACCTTCGATCCGATCGGCTCAGGACAAGCCTAAGCCCGATCAGTGTAGCAGCGCGCCTTCCTCGATATCCGGAGCGGCCCACATCTTTTCGATGTTGTAGAACTCGCGGATTTCGGGGCGGAACACATGGATGATGATGTCACCGGTGTCAATCAGCACCCAATCGCCCGTCTCCAGGCCCTCGACTCGGGCACTTCCATACCCTTCGTCCTTGAGGTCCGAGATCAGGTGATCGCAGATCGCCGTGACATGCCGGCTCGATCGTCCGGAGACAACGACCATGTAGTCCCCGAGCGCAGATTTTCCGGCGATGTTGATGGTGACGATATCTTCGGCTTTGGAGTCCTCGAGGCTTGCGAGGACCAGTTCTAGAGCGCGGGCGGCGGCATCGGCGCCACGTTCCAGGCTCTGCGGGAGGACGGAGGCCATCTTTCCCTTTGCGTGCACTGTTGTCAGGGGTCTTCCTTTCTTCCGTAACAGTTACAGGCATTCCCGGCGAATCCGGTATGATCCGGGCCGCCTGTTCAGAAGGTGGCATCGAATTGGCGATCTTTCAAGAGATGGTGCCAAAAGGTGAAGGGGAGAGACGGGAAACCATGCCTGGTATCATTCGGCGGCCGGTTTTTCGTGACTTTTGCCCGTTTCCCAGCCATTTGCCCGGATTGCGGTGGAACTCAGCGCCGACCTGGGCCCGTGAATGAAGGTCCAGGCCGGAGCCCGCTTCTTCCAGAGCACGCCCGCATCATCCTCGTCAACGCGGGCATAATCGAAAGCACGGGCCATCCGCGAAGACAGGAACGACAATGTCGAGCCTGGCCGATCTATGACGGCGATCGGGAAGGTGCAGGCGATCTGCCGCCACTTCTGCCATTGATGAAAGGTCTTGAGGCTGTCCGCACCCATGATCCAGATGAAGCGGATATCCGGGTTGCGCGCCTTGACGAAGGCGAGCGTCCTGGCCGTATAGGCGCTGTCGAGGCTCTTTTCGAAGGCGGTGACCTTGATCCGCGGATCGTGAACCAACCGTTCGCTCATGGCGAGCCGGTCTTCGAGCGAAGCGAGTTCACTGCGGCTCTTCAAGGGGTTTCCGGGCGTCACCATCCACCAGAGCTGATCGAGACCGAGCCGCCGAAGCGCGATCTCCGCGACCAGCAGGTGCCCCTCATGCGGCGGATTGAAGGAGCCGCCGAAAAGCCCGACGACCATGCCGCGCTCCACATGCGGCATGACAAGATAGCGTCGGTCTGTTCGTTCCCCCTCCACGTGATGTCAGGGCCGTATCTGCCCGGTGCCATGCACGCGGTACTTGAACGAAGTGAGCTGCTCGACACCTACGGGCCCACGGGCATGCATCTTGCCGGTGGAAATGCCGATCTCGCCTCCCATGCCGAATTCCCCGCCATCGGCGAACTGCGTCGAGGCATTGTGCAGCAGGATCGCCGAGTCGAGCTCGTTGAAGAAGCGTTCCACCACCTTGGAGTCTTCCGCGATCACCGCCTCGGTATGGTTGGAGGAATAGGTATTGATGTGGCGGATGGCGCCGGAAATGCCG
Organism: Rhizobium sp. LC145; assembly: GCF_001005825.1. Classification (GTDB taxonomy): domain Bacteria; phylum Pseudomonadota; class Alphaproteobacteria; order Rhizobiales; family Rhizobiaceae; genus Neorhizobium. The sequence goes on along the minus strand of NZ_LBHV01000010.1, from coordinate 165,570 downwards.
TCGACGATCGCGACCGAGATGACCGCATCGAGATATTCGGTACGCCAATCTTCCTCAGTCGCCGGCTTGAGGCCAGGGAAGACCTTCAGCACCGCCGAGGAAGCGCGGATTTCGCAGCCCGCCTCCGTCAGCGCTTCCAGGACCGGCATCAGGTGCGTGCCGATAGCCGCGCTGTCGACCAGCAGGGTCTCGGCCGCGCCGCAAATGCCGGTGCGGCGCATCTTGGCGTTGACGACGATCTTCCTGGCCATTTCGAGATCGGCAGAAGCGTCCACATAGATGTGGCAAAGGCCTTCGAGGTGAGCGAAGACCGGCACACGGGCCTCGTTCTGAACGCGTGCGACGAGGCTTTTGCCCCCGCGCGGCACGATCACGTCGATCGCGCCGCCGAGACCGGACAGCATGGCGCCGACCGCCGCACGATCGGTCGTGGGCACGACCTGGATCGCATGTTCCGGAAGGCCCGCAGCCTTCAGCCCCTCGACCAGGCAGGCATGGATCGCCTGGGACGAATGGATGGAATCCGATCCGCCGCGCAGAATCACCGCATTGCCGGCCTTGAGGCAGAGCGCACCGGCATCGGCGGTCACGTTGGGGCGGCTCTCGTATATCACCCCGATGACGCCGAGCGGCGTGCGTACCCGTTCGATCTTCAATCCGTTCGGGCGGTCCCAGGCGGCGATCACATCACCGACCGGGTCCTTCAGAGCGGCGATCTCGCGAAGCGCCTGCGCCATGTCGGAAATACGCTTTTCGGTCAGCGTCAGGCGATCGACGAACGAGGGTAAGAGCCCCTTGCCTTCGGTATTCTTCAGGTCCGCCGCGTTCGCGGCGAGTATCTTGTCCCGGGACGCCAGGATCGCATCGGCCATGGCAAGGAGGGCCTTGTCCTTTGCCTCGGTGCCGGCCGTCGCGAGCGCCCGCGCAGCCGCCTTGGCGTTGCTGCCGATCTCGTCCATGATGGCCGTCACATCCGTCATCGCGACCCTGTCAAGCATGAGCGGCATCCTCCTTGTGATCCTCTTTACGGGCCTTGCGTCCGGCCGGTGCGGTCATCACCAGATCATCGCGATGGACCATGGCGGCACGCCCCGCATAGCCAAGCACCGCCTCGATCTCGCTGGATTTACGGCCGGTGATCTGGCGCGCCTCCTCGGCATCGTAGCTCACCAGCCCGCGGGCGATCTCCCGGCCGTCCGACCCGATAATCGCGACCGTATCGCCGCGGTGGAAATTGCCTTCGATGCGGCGCACGCCGGCCGGCAAGAGGCTCTTGCCGCTGCCGAGGGCGGTTTCCGCGCCCGCATCCACGAAAAGTTCCCCGGCCGGCTGAAGCTGCCCGGCGATCCAGGTCTTGCGTGCCGTCACCGGCGTGCCGGAAGGCGCAAACCAGGAGGAGCGCCCCCCTTCCTCGATCGCCTTCAGCGGATGATCGGTCTTGCCGGAAGCAATGATCATCGCGCAACCTGCGCCGGTCGCAATCTTTCCGGCATCGATCTTGGTCCGCATGCCGCCGCGCGAAAGCTCCGAGGCCGCGCCCCCCGCCATAGCCTCGATCTCGGGCGTGATGGCCGATACGATGTCCAGGAATTTCGCGTTTGGATCGAGATGCGGCGGAGCCGTGTAGAGGCCGTCGATATCGGAAAGCAGGACGAGAAGGTCCGCTCCGGTCATGGTTGCGACGCGCGCCGCCAACCTGTCATTGTCCCCATACCGGATCTCCGAGGTCGCGACCGTGTCGTTTTCGTTGATGATCGGCACGGCGCCGATCTTCAGGAGCTGGCTGATCGTCGCGCGCGCATTCAGATAGCGGCGGCGCTCTTCGGTATCCCCGAGCGTCAACAGGATCTGACCGGCGACGATATCGTCCCTCGACAGGCTTTCCGACCAGGCGCGGGCGAGCGCAATCTGGCCGACGGCGGCGGCGGCCTGGCTTTCCTCGAGCTTCAAGGCCCCGGAAGGCAGATCGAGGACCGTGCGGCCAAGGGCAATTGCGCCCGAGGACACGACCAGCACATCGACATTCTGTTTCCTCAGCGCGGCGATGTCGGCGCAGATCGCGTCGAGCCAAGCCTTCTTCAATCCGCTCTTGCGATCGACAAGCAGGGCCGATCCGATCTTGATGACGATCCGGCGATGACTGGCGAGCGGCTTGCGGGCGACGCTCATTGCGCCTCCTCCTCGCTGCCGTCCTGGAACGGTACCGAGCGGTCCGGCAGCGTCGTCTCTTCGCCTGCGCTCGCCTCGACGATCACGTCGCGGAGCGCACGAAGAACCTCCGTCATGCCCTTGTTGGTGACTGCGGAGATCAGGAAGGGTTTCTGCCCACTCGCCTTTTCCAGTTCCTTGGCCTTTTTCTTGAGCTCGGCCTCGTCCAGCACATCGATTTGCGAGAGGGCCACGACCACCGGCTTGTCGATCAATCCCCCGCCATAGGCCTCCAGCTCATGCTTCACTGTCTTATAGGCCTTGCCGACGTTTTCCTCCTGTGCCGAAACGAGGTGCAGCAACACCCGGGTGCGCTCCACATGGCCGAGGAATCGGTCGCCGATGCCCACGCCTTCATGGGCGCCTTCGATCAGCCCCGGAATATCGGCCAGCACGAATTCGCGACCGTCGATGGTCGCAACTCCCAGATTGGGATGCAGCGTGGTGAAAGGATAATTGGCGATCTTCGGCCGCGCCCGCGTGACGGTCGCCAGGAAGGTCGACTTGCCGGCATTTGGCAGGCCGACAAGACCGGCATCCGCAATCAGCTTGAGCCGCAGCCAGATCGTCTTCTCTTCCCCTTCGAGACCGGGATTGGCCCAGTTCGGCGCCTGGTTGGTGGAGGACTTGAAATAAGCGTTTCCGAAGCCGCCATTGCCGCCCTTCGCAAGGCGAAACCGCTGGCCTTCCTTGGTCATGTCGACGATCAGCGTCTCGCTGTCTTCCTCGAAGATCTGCGTGCCGACCGGCACTTTCAGCGTCACGTCGGCACCGTTCGCGCCGGTGCGGTTGCGGCCCATACCGTGCGTGCCGGTCTTGGCCTTGAAGTGTTGCTGGTAGCGGAAGTCGATCAGCGTATTGAGACCGTTTACCGCTTCGACCCAGACATCGCCGCCGCGCCCGCCGTCGCCGCCGTCCGGACCTCCGAACTCGATGAACTTTTCACGCCGGAACGAGACCGCGCCCGCGCCGCCGTCGCCAGAGCGTATGTAGACCTTTGTCTCGTCGAGAAATTTCATCTGCTGGGAAGTCCTGTCTTTGTCGGCGCCTGACGTTTAGGCAATCGGTGGATTTCGTATCGCCGGTTAAGGCGAAGGTCAAAGACTATCACGAAGTCCGCAAGCCATTATATCAATCGGAAATGGCATGGGCGTCGCTCTGCAGCCAGCGGAGGCTTGCCTCCGCCGGCTGTTTTGGAAGCGTCACGGTCGGCTGGAGAACCGCAGGTTCCGGGCATCCAGAACGGTTTTGATATGTGGCGCCATGCTGTTGCGGGACAGGCTGAAAAGCTGGCTGGCATCGACGATGTTGAAGCCGAGCTTCGTCTGCACCCGCAGTGAAGCAATGTTGTCGGCAAAGGCCCCGGAGTGAAGCTTGGTTTCCGGCATGCGCCGGAAGAAGCGCTCCAACACCGCGCCTGCCGCTTCCGTCATATAGCCACGGCCCCAGTAGAAGCGGTTCAGCCAATAGCCGAGATGCCACAGCCCATGCCTCAATTCGATGCCGACAACGCCGATATGGACGTCGTCGCCGGTCGTAATTGCGAGCGCCCATTCGTTGAGGTCGCCGGAAATCCGCGGAACGAGCCAATCCAGTGCATCCTGCCTGTCATAGGGCTGTGGCACGCGCGAAAGCATGCGGCTCACCTGAAAGTCCGCAAGCGATTCCGCAATGCTTGCCGCATCGCTCATTCGGTGGGGCCTCAGCACCAGCCGGCCCGTGGAGATGACGGGGCAGGGCCCCGGCATCGGACGGGTTACGACCCGCCTTTCCAGAACGGCGGCGTTCATCTGAGTTCCCCCCAGCTTCTCAGCGACATCCAGGTCTTGCGATCGAGCCTGTACCATTCGACGGCGATCATGCCGCCCAGCGCCAGCGAGCCTACCATGCCGCTGCCCTGAAACTGGAAGCCCGATTTCTGGATGACCCGGCGGGACGCGACATTGGTGACCCGGCAGCGCGCATCGATATATTCGATCTCGCGGGTCCGGAAAGCCATGTCGATCAACACATGGGCGGCCTCGGTGGCATAGCCCTGATTCCAATAGGGCTCGCCGAGCCAGTAACCGATTTCCAGCGCCTTTTCGTCTTCCTGTGGCTCCAGCGCGCAGCAGCCCAGGAAGGCGCCGTTGTCGGCTCGCGTGATGGCATAGACGCACTTGCCAATCTCGCCGTTTTTCGCGCGTCGCACGAAATCGGCTGCGTCTTTTGCCGTATAGGGATGCGGCATACGCGATACCATGGTCGCGATATTCGCATTGTTGGCGAGATGGGCAAGGGCGTCGATGTCTTCTTCGTGGGGGGCTCGCAGAACCAATCTCTGCGACAGTAAGACGGGGCAATCGCGCCTCGACCGCTCCGGCCGTAGCCGTTCCTCTGGCGGCCGGGATTGGCTCGCCCTCAACAATTCGCCTTGCATGTTCAGTCCTCCTGTTGGGGGTAAAGAAAAAGGGAAGATGGTGGTGTCCCATCTTCCCTTTTTTCTTACTGAACCTTGGACGTTCAGCCGGGTCGATGTGACACCGGCTGCTTAAGAACGCTTACCGGCTTTATTCTGCTGCTTCGGCTTTCGGCATTACGGACACGTACACTCGGCCGTTGGCCTTCGTACGGTAGTTCACATTGCCGGCCGTAAGCGCAAAAATCGTGTGGTCCTTGCCGAGGCCGACGTTCTGACCCGGATGCCACTGCGTGCCGCGCTGACGCACGATAATGTTGCCTGCGATGACGGCTTCGCCGCCGAACTTCTTCACGCCAAGGCGCTTGGATTCGGAATCGCGACCGTTACGCGACGAACCGCCAGCTTTCTTATGTGCCATTGGTGTTCTCCTTTAACCTTCGAAATCCCGATTAAGCCAAGATGTCCGTGATGCGGACGACCGTGTGGTGCTGCCGATGACCGCGAATCCGCTTGGAGTTCTGGCGGCGGCGCTTCTTGAAGGAAAGAACCTTCTTGCCACGGTTATGCTCGACCACTTCGGCCTTGACCGTCGCACCCTTGACGAAGGGGGCACCGATCTTTGCATCGGCGCCTTCGCCGATGAGCAGGATTTCATTGAATTCTACGACGGCGCCAGCATCGGCTTCCAGCTTTTCGATGGTAAGCACGTCGTTGGCGGCCACGCGGTACTGTTTACCGCCGGTCTTGATGACTGCGAACATTTTTTATCCTTTCATGTTCGTTCCGGCTCTGTCCCTTTCGGAACGGCCGTCTTTTTGTCAGTCGGTCTAGCAGGATTTTCGAAAGCAAGCTTTTGAAGACGTCTGCCGGTGAATTTCGCTCGGAACACCGGAAGGGTTCTTCGCGAAGAAAAGAGAGAGGGAATCCTTTTCCACCTCTGATCGCGTGCGGGCATACGTGACAGACAAAAAACTGTCAAGATGAAAGCTTGTAAAGTCTTGATATTCGCCCCTTGCCAGCCCCATCTTTCATCGCTATGAGAACGCCCGCGCCATCCAAAGCGCGACCAGCCCCCGCGGAGAGGTGGCTGAGTGGTCGAAAGCACCGCACTCGAAATGCGGCATAGGGGCAACTCTATCGTGGGTTCGAATCCCACCCTCTCCGCCATTTTGAACCTTCGGCCGTAAGGCTTTTCCTACTTAACCGATGCTTTCAGCCCTTTCTTTGTATCTGGACATTTAGTCAGGGCCACACTAGCGGCGCGCTCAGCTTCGTTGCAACGTCACGCCGCTCCGAAAATGCACGACCTGGAGAAATCTATGAACGAGGACGAAATCATCGCGGCTTTTGTAAGCCAAGAGAACATTGGGCTGGCGGTTGATCACCAGGACTATGCTGGAGATCTTGTTGAAGATTGGAACATCGATCCACGAGAATGGATCGAGGAGAACTTCGTTGATGTGGATCCGGCTATAGCGGAGCGGACAGCTGACCGGATCAATGAAAGTGGTCCTTGGGTCTATTTGGACCGCTTTGAATAGAGCTTGGTCTTCCGATCGCCCGTCACGGTCTCCGGGAGCGCGCTTGATAGAAAGCAGTTGTGGTGCTATCGACAAACTGCAGCAGTAGCTCAGCAAGGTAGAGCGCACGACGTAGTCGTGAGGCCCTGGTTCGATTCCGGGCTGTTGAAACGTTGTCTCATTAGGCTGCGTTTCGACAGCCCGGGTTGATAAGAGATGGATAGTGCCGATCGGCTCGCAGTATATGCTGCTCAGTGTGCCAATGTTCATGCGCTGGAAATTGCGCGGAGACAGCTTAGGCGGTCGACTAACGATGCGTTGCGGACCGGAAACTCTGTTTCTGCTGACGTTCACACCAAATCTTTAGCCCTTGTCTTCTGTGCCTGGGTAGAGGCGAGCTTCTCAAAGACCATTCATACGCCCAAGGGTTTTTCTCTCGCGGAAATAGCTCAAATAAAAGCGGCCATTCGGGATGGTAGCGTAGTTGACGGCTGGGAGAGGTGTATCCAGCTGGCCTTCCTAAAAAGCGCTGCTAAGAAGAGTAATTTCACTGCGAATGCAAAGCAACGGCTGAGAATCCTGATTGATTTATACGTGAAAGATCCCAGCCTTATTCGTAATAAGGTGGCTCATGGTCAGTGGAAGCATGCTCTGAATAGAGGGAATACCAAGATCAACAGCCAGATCACAGGCTCTCTCCAATCCCTTGATCTCATAAAAATTGAACTCTGGTTTGATTGCCAGAAGATCCTTTGCGAAATCATCGAATTGCTGATCGAGTCGCCTAACAGGGCGTTTATGGCTTCTTACTGGGGCATGATTGAAAGAGTCGAGCAAATCCCTGTCGATCGAGCTACTTGGACGATGTCGTCAAAACGATCCCGCCTTAAACCGAAACGAGCGCCGAGCTTCAGCTAAAAGAGCTTCTTAGTCATTCCAGTCGTATCGCACCTTGAGCCCGTTTAAGTTTCGATAGGGGATTGCGCCACAATGTTGGAGCATTCCAGCTATTATCCCCGGATGGATCCCGATCTGTTGGGCAAAGGCTTTTACCGCAAACTCAGATCTCGGGTTTGTTTTTCTAAAAGCTGCGAACCTCGCTCGACCCACCAGTATCTCTTCGGCCCAGGAGTCGGCTTCGTCTTCTACCCCATCACCCTCGCCGCCCTTATCGTCAGCGAAGGCTCGTCCCTTATGAAGCGTTATGTGGGCGGCTTCATGGAAGAATGTCCACCAGAAGTGGTCATTGCTCTTCATTCGCAACGACATCTGAATGATTGCTCTATCGCCCTCGAACCATCGTGCGGAACCGAAGAGACAGGTCTTCGAGATCGGCTTCTCAAGCACAAGCGCGACGCCAGCGCTGCCGCACAGATCCACCATGCGCGGATAGAAAGTCTCCGGTTCGCTGGTTGTTAGCTTACGGATTTCGAGCACAGCGTTCGCAAATTTCTCGGCGTCGAACGCCGGCAGATTCATCCCGCGCGCTTTCTTCTCTCCGAGAAGCAGCCACGCAGCAACATGGTATTGACTCGTCTCGAAGGCTTTAGATTGTCTATGATGGACAGCTAAGTTTGCCCATCTGGCACCGAAAGCATGCGGGCTTCCGACAGCAAAAAATTCCAGCAGGGAGCTCAGAAGTCGGCCGTTATCATTGGTGGCGGGCAGCACACCACGATCTTTAAGTTCTTTGATCGGGAACCTGGAAAGAACTTCATCCGCGTCTGCCAGGGCCTGGTGGTTTACGGCCTTCGCTTCATAGAGATCCCATTTAGCCTGCAAGCCTGCCCAGATGCTGGCCTTCAAACCAAGAACGCGTTCTAGTTTCAGTGCCGTGTCTGCCGTCACCGGGTTGGTGCCGTTGATGATAGTGCTGACATGCTTGGGGCTCATGTCTGCGAGCCTGGAAAATTCGGCTTGAGACCATCCCCGATCCTCAAGATACTCGGCAAGATGCTCGCCGGGATGAGTTGCCCAATCTGGCGCCCAATCTTCCTTCTTCGCTACAGCAACCATTGCCCAATCCCATCGCCATTCACTGTTTGAAAGGTCATTTGGTTCAGTGGTAGTCAACAATAGCGCGAATCCGAATCGCGACAACGGCGGCACGGTCTATGCCTCCGTCATCGCGAATTGGGACCGGGTCGTGATCAGGCTCAAATATGAGCCGCCAATTCCCGGTGATAGCTACCGCAAAACAGCCAGCCCATTCGCCATCAAGCTGATGGCATCGATCTGGCGCATCGGTAGGGACCTCGCTGAGATTGCTTGCCTGCTCCAACACCGCTAGTCGCATTTTCAGGCGGCTAGCGCGATCACCGTATGCCTTCCTTAACGCCTTGTCAGACTCCAGCTGACGTCGAAGTTTGCCACTTGCAAAATCGATTTTCATCAGCTGTTGCCTGTTACCCAATAAGTAATAGAATCGGAATCGTTACGCAATAGGTAACACGTGATCGTCGCTTAATAAAGTTCGACTCCCAGAAGGAGCAGGGTAATCGTTGGTAGGGCTAAAATCGTCTGGTCACCCGAACTCGCTCCCAGCCGAGCGGTCGACCACATCCTTCAGCAATTCCAGAACCGGATTGGATTTTGAATGTGCTTTTGTTCGGCCGCAACAACCCTCTTACCTCTCGCCCCAACGTAGAGATCCCATACATCGGCCGGAGCTTCCCGCCCGATGAAGCCCAGCCTATGGGCTTCTGATCCATCCGCATATTGGATATCTGGAAAGTTTTCCCTCGTCGCGGACATCCAGCGTTCGACCTCGAATGCGCCTACGACAACGCCTCGAACAACAGCGAGCACATACTGGGCGTTCTCGGCTCGAGATTTCGAAATGCGCCAGCAGTAACGAACGAGATTGTATACGGCTCGGCGATCGAACCGGTCATCCAGCTTGTTGACATTGATCAGGAGCAGCTTGTGCTCGGGATTCTGAGGAAACTCCGGCAGATTATATTTATCCAGGATCTCCACATGGTTCATCGGTCCGCGATCGCTGCTGGCATGACCTCCTTGAAGGTTAGTGAGACCCGGATAAGCATCGATTAGTGCGGCTTCGACCTCGAACACTGCGGAGTCGGGTATCTCGTGACGATGGATGACGTGCAGGACTTCTAACCCAGCGCTCTTTATAGCCCGGATGCGATCGAGCTTTGACCCGAGTGTCTGGCTGTCAGCCACGTCAGCGATGCCAGCAGCGTGATCGAAGACGCGGTTATTTCGACCCTTACCAACGTAGAAGGTCTCGCCGTTACGTGGATCGATCAGCCGATAGACATAATTGCCTAAGCGCTTGCATACTTCTTCGGTGAAACGTGGTTTCATTCGTTCAAGCTTATGATCTTAGCAGGCGCAAACGTCTCGAGCTTTTTCAGCCCAGACACCATACCCTTGCCGAATGTAGGGGTGCCGATCGAGCCCTTGAGCCAGCACTCCTTTTTTGGCTTGATATAGGTGAACGCTACGCAGCTTTTCTCATCGATACACGCGAGTCGGCAGTCGAGTGGTGTCCTCGCCGCGCGCTCTGGTCGGCGCGAAAGATCTCCACCAGGCAGATCGATATCGTCGTAGAGGGCGGTGGTCGGATCGATCGTCCCGAGCGTCAGAGCAGGGGGATCTGACTCTGCTCCACTCAAAAAGCGGCCCGAGAATGCGACACTGTTACCATCAGCTCGGCCGGCACTGGCCTTCAGGAAGCAATTTGGGCCGCGCTTGATCTTAGGATTGGCGTTGAAAGTGAATGCCTTGCATTGGCCATCCATCACGAGACAGCTCTTTGCGCATTCTCCTGCGTCCGTCGCGCGTATCGATGAAATATCGTCGCCGAAGAGATCCAGGCCGGTGTAGACTGCTATGCGGTTCGGACGACGTGTAAACTCTTCCAGAGGCGACAGCTTAGCCAGCTGGCTTGCCTCTGGTGCTACCGAGGCGACATCCGTCTCAGTCGAGACGTTGCCGCTCGCAGTTTGCTCATGGGTCTTCGCATCCACACTTGCGATAGAAGCGGGCGCATCTACAGCGCCTTCTGCTGGAGTTCCATAGCCGGCAGCGCGGTTGAGCTTGTATTGCGCCACCTCTTCCTGGCTGAAGACATGCATGTCGTTCGGTGGCGTCTTGAACATGATGTGCATCACATCAATCGGCGTTCCAAACCGGTTCAGCACTTCGATGATGTCAGAGATAGCGAGCTGAGCGCCGACCAGGTCGGGCGAGTCAGATGAAATCTGATGAACGCCAAGTGCCCCGTCAACTTTCCGCTCAGCGCCGGCGAGGAACACGAACGAGCACGCCGAGAAGCACTTGCTCTCCTTCGATATGTAGGTCGCCAGCTTCCGTTGATGGATATCGTCGGCGATCAGCAGGCCCATCTGCACGTTGCCGCCTGGGCTGTTGAGCGTGACAAGCTTCGCGTTCGGCGCCGCTTGAAGTGCCCGTCGGAAGTTCAAGCCAGAGTTGACGTCGATGTCGCCGTTGAGCGCGATGACGCCGGGATTTGCATCGTCAACGGAAAACGGACCGAACGTCTTTACTGCAGCAGACGCACCGGAGACTGATAGAAGCGATAGCATAACGCCAGCGAACGCAACTTGAAGTCGATTACGCATAGAACAGACCCTTTACCCGCGGCCATCAAACTACATCGGCACTCAGGGAGCAAGGAGCTCCCGGCGGCATGGGCTAGCTATTTTGGATGTGCGTTAATCTTCGCCATGGCGTGCCGGAATTATCCTTGGCCTCCTCAACGGGGCATCCTACGCATCGTCTCGATCACCAACGGAGATTGAGATGGCAACGATCAGAAAACTCAGAGGACGCTGGCAAGCACAGGTCCGTCGTCGTGGTATGAAGCCGCGGGCGAAGAGCTTTGACAGCAAGGCCGACGCAGAGAAGTGGGCACGGGATCTTGAGAGTCAGGTCGATCGGTTTGGCGCGGCACCGGATACAAAGATCCTCGAGAGCACGACGCTGGGGCAGCTCCTTGAGCGTTATCAACGTGAGATCACGCCGACAAAGCGTGGGGCGGTTCAGGAGGATCAGCGGATCGACGTGCTTCGTCGCCATGATCTCTCGCATCGGACGTTGATAGGTCTCAGCCAGCAAGACATCGCATGTTTTCGCGATGAGCGGCTTCAAGCCGTAGCTCCATCTACGACCGTTCGAGAGATGGCAATCCTAAGCCATGTTCTCGAGGTTGCGACCCGCGATTGGGGGATGCCTCTCGCTAAGAACGTCGTGAAGCTCGTGCGTCGTCCGGTGATACGCAACGAACGCTGCCGACGCCTTACAGGAGACGAGGAGCAGCGGCTACTGGACGGATGCGATGCTGGTCAGATCCCTTATCTGCGCACGCTGCTCATCGTCGCAATCGAGACCGGGATGCGTCGAGGAGAGCTTCTGGGGCTTGAATGGTCCGACGTCTCGCACAACCGCCGCGTCATCACGTTGAGGCTGACCAAGAATGGATCTGGCCGACAGGTGCCACTGAGCAATCGAGCTTTTGACGTGCTGATGGACTGGAAACAAAACGCGGATGTAGACCAATCCGCGGTATTCCCGATGACAGCAGGAGCTCTGGAACAAGCTTGGCGCCGTCTGTTGATACGCGCCGGGATCAAGGGGCTCCGGTTCCACGACCTCCGACATGAAGGTATCAGCCGCCTCTTCGAGCGAGGTTTGAACGTGATCGAGGTCAGCAGCATCTCGGGCCACAAAGAACTGCGGATGCTGAAGCGATACACGCATCTGTCTGCCGACGATCTCGTAACTCGTCTCGCGGCGCCGAAACCATCCGCAGCACACGTATAGGGATGTTGCCGAAAGTTGACACTTCAACGCACGGGTGCTGAAAAGTGTCAACTTTCAAACCTAGAAAGCTGCTGAAATGTCAACTTCGCGACTGGCATCCATCTCAAAACAGCTGGTTTACCCTCGCTAAGTTGACAGAGGTTTACATTTGATTGACACTTTTTGCTGATTTCGGTCGTTTTTGCCGCCGCGTCAACTTCAGGTTATTCTAATATAGCCGAGTTGGCCGCGTTCTATTAGATGGCGACGCCGCAGTCCGACGTTTTGCATTCATGCGATGATAATGCTGATCCGCGGCTGCGCTAGTCCAACCAAGGAAGCCGTGTGTGGCAAAATCGAAAACGTTTCCTAGGTGACGCGCTCAGGGCCTGCTCGCGCTCCAGAACACTAGCTCAATCGTTCCGTGGAGAGCTGGATCTGTGAGCGCAGTCTGTGCCGCCAGGTTAGCTCTTAGCTTGTTGTCGCCACACCGGACGTTGTGAATTCCGGCGGCTCCGTATTGCTCATTCGCTTCTGGATGCCGCAATCCTCCTACGCCGGCTCGTCCAACCACCCTCTGAGGTCTCTGCTCCTTCCCGAAACACGAAGTCCTAGACGCCGTCAATGAGCTCGATGGGGATGGGTTTAGCGTCCACCGATGTCCGGGGACGGATCCTCCCATGTTGTTGAAGTCGATGCTGGCGATCGTAGGCTAGCTCGGTAAAGAAGCGACAACTTCAATATCGCCAGCTACCGGAGCTCGCCTGGGATGAACCTCGAGGGTTAGGCACCACGAGCGCAATCGTCTGCATCTCAGTTGGTTCGAGCTATAAAGTAAACAAGGCAAGAGCGCATTGGCGATCGCTTCAACGGCAGTCCAATCGTCGTTCGCTCATGACCTGCGTCATCTCAAAGCAGTCGACGCTATAACCAAGTCAAGCGGCGATGTGCTGCTTCCGGACAATCAAAAGGAGCCGTATCAGGCGGCGACCAGGGAGCTACTTATGGCAAGTGACGGCGTGATCTTGGCCCAACGCCTGGATGAAATTGTTCGTATGCGGATGCTTCTGCATCCGAAGGACTGGAAGGCCGAGAGCGTGTTGATGATGAACAGGTGGTTTGACTATCGGTTCACCTCTCCTCTTTCGCTGACCCTCCAGTTCGGAGAGATCTACAGGGAAAAGTTGCGTGCTCATATCCGCCGCCATGAGGATGTGGGGAAGGCGGAAACCGTGAGTGGCACGAGGGAAGGAGTTCCCCACGAGCCAGCAAAGTGGTTCACTATTCTGTGGAAGGCGCGACAACGGGCCGACGACTTCTTCCTGCCTTACGATGAATATATCGAGTTCTGCTTCGATTTTTCGTCGCGCCGGAAGCGGTATTGGACGATGTTGCCAAGCCAGCTTCATCCTTCTCTCAAGAACCGTGAAGCTTGGCTCGAAAGCTTTGATCGGTTCTATGCAGATCGCATCACTGCTTTGGTCAAGAATGCCGGTGAGATTCCCGAGTATCGCCTGGAGAATGATCTTGGCTTGCCAGCCCAGGTGCAGTTCCGGGAGATTATGCTCTCCGAGATGTCGTTTTCCAGCCGCCGAATGGCAGATCAGATTGCGGAGCGCGTATATGCGAAGCGACATCTCGATCTTGCTTCTGCACTCGCACGGGTCGTGCCGGACGATCGTGAAGAGGTGAGCAATCGCGCGCAGTCGAGTCTTTCGCACGGCGATTGGCCGGAGGCACCGTTAGTCAAGCTCACGCCATCTCAGCAGCTTCCCAGTTGCTTTGGGATTGCCGAGAGCTTCAACGCCGAGGGGTCTCATTGCTCCAATTGTCCGCTAGTGGATAAGTGCTCAGTGTTCGGGCGCAAGGCAATGGACATCACTGCTCGGCTTACCGGTTACTCATCCCCGCTGTGGGAGGCCGACAAGCGCCGGGTGGCCGGCAACGTCGCGAACTGGCGGTCACGTAAGCTTTCGACCCAGGAACATCTGACGATTCCCGAAGCCGGGGTGAGTTGACCAGTAATAGCCAATGTAATCGCTCCCTATGTGTATCTCTTCTTAAAAAGAAATATAAACATAGGGAGCGATTACATCGTCCAGCGTCCTCCCCTCGAAGGCAGCTTCTATAAGCTCTTCCCGGGAAACGGAAACGTCTTATCCAAACGATCCAGAAGACAACACCACGCCGCCTTCCGGCGGCGTGGACGATGACCTGCAACGAAAGGAAACTACTATGAAGAATGCAATGTTGGACCTGCGCCGGTTCTTCCGGAACAGGTTCGAGCGCTTCGTCAACCACAATGATGCGGGTGGCTCCGGCGCCGGTGATGGTTCCGCCATTGGATTCCGTGAGCTGTGCGGAATCTTGGCTAATGATGTCGAGCCTTTTCCCAGGCACTACGACCGGGATCTTCGGCGGCTTTGCGGCCAGTGGCCTTTGGGTCAGTGATGTCCTCGACTGCGGCAGTCTCATTGACGGCATGCGCGGTCGTGATGTCGCCTTCACGGGGAGGCAGAGTGATGCTCAGCGCTGAACTTAAGCAGCGTTTGGCTGAGCTGGTCGAGAAGGGCCGTCAGCAGGAACTCGATTTCCTCGACATGCTCGGCCGGATCGATCATCCGATGCCCAAGCCGCCCAAGCCCAGAATCCGTGTCCAGGCAGTTTCACACCGCTGGTCGCCCACGGTTGCTTCAGACGCCGGGATTGGAAGGGAATAGTAAGCTCTGCTTCATACCGCGCACGAGAGTGCGAGGATGCACCTTGTATCGCTCGGCAAGCACGTCGAGCGATACCTTGTCAGTGGCCAGTGCGTCGCGAGCCTCAAGGATCTGCTGCGGCGTGAGCGCAGGAGGTCTACCGATAAAGCTGCCCCTCGAGCGAGCCGCAGACATTCCGGCCTTTGTGCGCTCACTAATTATGGCGCGCTCGAATTCAGCCATTGCTGCCATGATATGGAACGTGAGACGGCCACCGGACGTCGACGTATCGATGGCCTCGTTAAGGGACCTGAACTCTATGCCGCGATTCCCAAGGTCGTTGATCGCGCCGATAAGATCAATCAGCGATCGGCCAAGTCTGTCCAGGCGCCAAACGACAAGCATGTCGCCGGTCTGGACCCTATCCAGAGCTTCGGTCAGTCCCGGCCTATCGAACGTCGAGCCAGAGATGCCGTGGTCGGTAAAGACCCGATGACAGCCGCTCAGCTCCAGAGCTTTTAGCTGGAGATCCAGATGCTGCTCGTTCGTCGAGACCCGGGCGTATCCAATTTTCTTCAAAGCGACCTATCCTGCCCATCCACAACCGCATGATACCCGTTAAGCCATTGACTTAAAGGAACCTTTTTGTCCGGCATGGGATTAGCTGTGAACCGCCTTGCCCGCTTGTGAAGAAACAGAGGGTTAGGGCGGCGGCGGAGTGTTGTCCAAGCTATGGGATAAAGGTTCCCTTTTGTCGGCTCGATTTCCTGGATCTTGCATGCGATTTCATGCTGCGCTTATCGCCCTCGCATTCGCCTTAAGCGCTCCCGCTATAGTTCGCGCGCAAGAAGCGAGCGTCTACCTCTTTCTCAACGAGGACACCGCCGAGACCAAGTTTGATGGCCTCAACGTCAGCTTGCGAGCCGAGTTGACTGACAAGGCTCTCACTGCACGAGAATTCATGCGCACGCCGCGCGTTTGGCTAACTTGCTATGATGGCGGCCGCCAAGTCATGTCTATCGACACCGCCGATAATCTGGATCCCTGGCCGTCAGTCCGCGACGATCAAGATGTCGATACAGATGCAAGGCTTATCTCTCAGACAGGTTCCTTTCCGGAACTCCAAACTAAGCTGAAGGCTTCTCGCGTTACCCATCTCATGACCATCAGTATCGACATTACCGGCCGTGCGGGAGATGTTGTGCGCTCCTGGATGCAGGGGTTTCCCATCAAGGTGAAGGCGTCCCCAGGAGGAGGGCTCAACGATCTCGATCTGGTCATCTTTCCCGAAGCTAGGAGCCAGATGTTTCGCACAAATGCTGCCGCTTTAGTTCGCGGATGTGAAGTCCTGAATGGCAGTTAATCGCCTTTGCCTAGGAGACTCACCTGCGCGTTCGGCATGACGAGAGCTATGAAGCGACGTTTACGACCGCCGCGCCAGCCAGTGACCATCCTCGAGTCAAAGGCAGCTATGCCAGAGCCAGCCGGTTCTTCTCCAGCGCTTCTCGAGCCCACGGAGCCCATAAATCCGCTGGCGGCAACCAGAACCAGCCGCCTGCATCGTCACCGACGACCTCCGATGTGCCGATCGCCGCGCAGGCCGCAGTTAACAGGCAGATCCACGCTGCTCGTTTCTCGTGGTCCGTCTCTGCTAGCATTACATCGAGCAGTGCCTGATTGCGCCATTCAAGAGCCTCGAAAATGTCGTTGAGAACGCCACTGTCGACGGCATGGTCATACAGCCAGTCGAACTTCTTCCGCTTCCCCGCCGCGGGCAAAGCGAAACGCGCCTCGGGCAAAAGAACGCCGAGGAATGCGTTAGGGAAGGCTTCGATCACTGAGGTGCCGGGCCGAATAGCCTTCTCAATGGCTTCGCTCGACGATGCAAGATGGAGAATCTGCTCTGCAGTATGAGACGCCGCGCGGCGCAGATCCTTGCCATAGCCATGATTGCTCAGGCCCGGCTTGCAGCGTGTCTGAAAGGCACCGCGAATGAACAGGCGTTCGCACACGCGGTCCAAGCTGTCATTCGCACCGAGAGGGACAAGCGGCCCGTCGATTGCAATCACTGAAAACGTTGTCGATGGAGGGATGTGGAGGCTACGACGCTCCCAGTCCGAGTGTGTCCTTGCTGCGTTGAATTGTCCGCCATTGCTCCAGGCGATGCCTGTTGTCGGCCGTGACTTCGAAAAGCCGACGTCGATGCCAAGAAGTGCGATGGAGTTAAGGTCCATCAACAGGTTCCATCGTTTCAGCGTGGTTTTCAACCCCTGGCTGTCGTCTTCGTGCTGACTTCATTGCTTCCACGATTTCCATTGTCTCGACAGAAACGCGGGTGACGCGCATCAGGAGGTCGACTACTTTCTCCTTGTAGTCAACAAACTGATAGGTGTTGAACTTCTCCCGGATAGTCGGGTTCTTCGGCGTCTTCTCTTTGTATTGGTCAAGAATCCATTCAAGCCCGGAGCGGTTGCCTAGCTTGTAGGCCCATGCCTCGTGCGGAACTTCGGAGAGTTGCGTCTCGCTATCGACTTGGATCGTCCCGTTGTTCTTATCGGCCTTGAGGACGGCTATTGGCGCAACGCCGGCCGCTGTTGCTCGATTGTCGGGCGTATCTAGACGTTCAAGTGGCCAGGGCTCGACAGTTTCGTAGCCGGTATGCAGCTTCATCAACTGCGCGCCCCAATCGACCCAGCGGCGGAAATCCGGATAAAATGGAACGCGCGGGAACTCGTGCTTCAGGTTGGGGGCGTATCTTTCGCGGTAGACAGGGTCGTGTAGGACGGCATAGACATAGTAGAAGATATCTGTTTTGGTGATCTTTTCAGTTTTGCCGTAGCGGGTCTGGAACTGCTTAAGGCCCCAGTCGGTGATATTATCGACACGTTCGCCAAGTGATGAGTAGCGGTGGAGAGGGAGCCCCACTGCCTTCTCAAGAGTGTCGAAGCCGAAAAGGCCATCAATTACCAACAGCTGGAATGGCTTCGTGGACGCGGCTCCCGACATGACAAGGACTTGGTTCCTGGAGCGATAGTCACTACCAAACATCTCACCGTGAATACTCGTCAGCCTGTCCGAGAAAGCGGCGTCAGCGTAATAAAGCTGCTGGAAGAACGGTCTATACATAAATGGGCGGAGTCTATTTTCCCACTTGAATTTGAGGCCACGTCGCGCTCTGTTATGAAGCGCTTCGCTCCATTTAACAGTAGGGTCTAGGACCGCGGTGAACGCTGCCCCTGATAGACCCGTCGCTTTTTCAGCAGACGCATTGTAGCGTTTGATCAAATAGTCGATTTTTGGCTTGAGATCACCTTCGGCCTCACCGAAAACCCATTCATCTCGGGCTGTGTTCACCCCTGGTCCATACAGACGGAAAATTGCCCTCTCCTGCGCTTTCGTCCGTGCGTATTTCGTTTTCTTGTCTGCGAGCGGAATCAGATCATCCCACTGGTTCTCCGCCAGGTTAATCCAATTCCCTTTCTTGTCCGGCTCGATTCGCTCGAAGCTCAGTCCTGACAGCTTTGATGAAGCCAAAAAACTCAGCTTTTCTACCCCGGTTTCAAACTCCGGGCGGCGAGCATAGAAGATCTTGCAGCCCTTCTGGCGCCGCCGTTTGACTAGGAAAGAGATGGCCACACCTGTCTGGATGCCAAAGACATTGTGCTTGGTGCCGGAAAGCTTTGGATTGGCTCTCACATCGCCGCCGAGATCGACGACATAGATCTCGTGGAATTCCTCCGCCACCGCCTTGCGGAAGCCGTCGAAGGTGCGGCTGTCTATAAAGGAACGGTTGGTGACGAAAGCCAGCACGCCATCGTCATGCATGCGGTCGGAGGCCCAACGGAAGAAGCGAGCATACATGTCGTAGACCTTGGTCTTCTGGGCGCACGACAGCCGGATGTAGCTCGACTTAATTAGCCGATCTATATGTTCGTAGACGCGGTTTTTGTTGTTATCGTTCTCGTTCTGCTGATTGGCATTATATGGTGGATTGCCGATGACCACTGAGATCTTCCGAGCATTTTGTCGCTTTACACGAAGAATGTTCTCATCCGACAATGCGCCAAACAGGTCACCAACATGCTGCCCCGTCTTGATGCTGAGGGCGTTCACATTGTCCAGCGTGTCGACAAAGCAAAGATTGGAGAATTCTGCAAACTGGCCAGTGATCGCCGCATAGGTCGCCTCGATGTTCAGGTTGGCGACGTAGTAAGGCAGGATCGCCACTTCATTAGCATGCAACTCGTTCTTGTATTTGTTCGCGAGCTTTTTTGGGTCGCCTCGAAAATAATCAAGCAGTTCGCAGATGAAAGTGCCGGTGCCGGTCGCCGGGTCGAGGATTTCGACATGTTCATCGATCAGGTTCTTGCCGAAATGCTTCTCACATAGCCAGTCTGCCCCCTCGATCATAAACTTGACGATCTCGTTCGGCGTGTAGACCACGCCCAGCCGGTCGGCCTTCTTAGTGTCATAGACCTTGTAGAAATTCTCGTAGATCACTTTCAGGAAGGTCTGCTTTTCAGCATGGCTGGTGATTTGCGCCGCGTTGGCACGGATTGCGGCGTAATAGGGCTCTAGTCCCTTTAGCGTTTCCTTCTTCACCGCGCCGGTGAAGAACTTGCCTTCCAGCGCATAGAGTTCCTTTGCGATGTTATTTTCGTGGTGAAAATCACCCTCGTTGAAGACATTGGCGAATATCTCTTCGGTCAAGATGTGCTGGATCAGCATTTCTCGCACGTCGGCTTCCGAAAGCGTCGGGTTGATCGTTTCCTTACAAGTATCGAGAAATTTCTGCGCCTCAGCGCAAAAGGCTGGGCTTTGGCTATAGGCTATATCGATGCGTGAGCGCAGCGCATCTAGCACGCGCGGCAAATAGGTCTTAAACTCCTCAACCGCCTTGCGGAATTCGCGGATCTCGGCGCGCTCATAAGCGAAGAACAGCGTGAGCAGCTTCAGCAGCGCACTGTTGTCGGTCATCGAACAGCGGAACACCTCCTGCCGATCCTGAATGAGCACGGCAGTGTGGGAGTTCTCGAAGATGATGTTGTCCTGCGGATAGCCCTTGGCGAGCTTCTTGCGTATCTCGACATCCAGATCGTCGGCAGTGTCCTTGGCCTCCCAGTAGCCGAAGGGAAGGCCGATCGAATGGAAGATTGTGCCGTCCGGCCGGATGCGCGACTTTTGCACAGAGGCAAATTCGTATTGCGCAGCGAACTGCCAGTTCAGCTGTCGAGCCCAAGTCTTCAAGAGGTCCTTGAAGGCTTCTGAAATAACACCTTCCGCGACCGAGCCTGAGAATTTCCGCAAGCGGTCGAGTTCATTGAGATATTGATTGATCAGTTGCTGGCTCATGAGGTCCCCCGTGAGCAGAAACTAGATGGATCGTTCAGTCATGGATAGCGTAATGTTCTTGTCGTCGGCAATTATAAGGATCCACCGCCGGGGCGGCTGCAGAAGGCACGCTTGCGGCAGCCCCTTCCGATTTGCCAGCCCCATCTTTCATCGCTATGAGAACGCCCGCGCCATCCAAAGCGCGACCAGCCCCCGCGGAGAGGTGGCTGAGTGGTCGAAAGCACCGCACTCGAAATGCGGCATAGGGGCAACTCTATCGTGGGTTCGAATCCCACCCTCTCCGCCATTTTGGCCAAAGCGGCCAAGTTTGAGGAACATCCCAACCATCCGATACGCCTGATGTCCGCAGAGCGAGCGGCCTTCCCGCCGACAGCGCGTCGTCACGTTCGTCAGAAAGCGACCCCGGTCAAGTGCTGCGAGACATCCCACAGACGTGCCGCCGCCGTGGCGTCGAGCGCCTGCGGCGGTATCTTCGCTTCCGCCGGATATCCCCGCCCCTCGCTCAATCCGTCCGGGCCGTAATAGGCACCGCCCTTCACATCCGGCGAAGTCGCGGCAAAGAGCGTGGGAAGAGCGCCTTGCGATGCCGGCTGGAACAGGAACCACAGAAATGTGCGCGCCATGCCTGCGGCACTCCAGCGTCCCGGAGCGTTGTGGAGAAGATCGGTGCGGGACACACCCGGGTGTGCGGCAATGCTGGCGATCCCCCATCCACCGGCTTCGCTCCGCCGTTGCAGCTCGAAAGAAAACATAAGGCAGGCGAGTTTCGACTGGCTATAGACCGGCATCGGCCTGTAGTTCTTCTCCGCGTTCAGATCGTCGAAGTCGATCGCACCGTTGCGGGCAGCGATGCTCGACAGCGTGACCACGCGCGCATTCTTGCCCTTGCGCAGAAGCGGCAGAAGTTGCCCTGTCAGCGCGAAGTGACCCAGATAGTTGGTGCCGAACTGCAATTCAAAGCCATCCGCCGTTTCCTGCCGCCTTGGCGGCACCATCACGCCGGCATTGTTGATCAGCAGATCGAGGCTGTCCCTCTCGTTTCGCAGCCTTTCGCCGAAATCCGCGACGGACTTCAGACTCGCGAGATCGAGACGCTCGAACCGCACATTCGCACCCGGCGCGTCATTCCGAATTTTCGCGACCGCGGCAGCACCTTTTTCAGGGTTGCGGCCCGCGATGATGACCTCACCACCCGCTCGCGCCAGCGCCAAGGTATCCTCGAACCCCAGTCCTCCGGTGCCGGTGACGATCGCCGAGCGACCTTTCTGCGAGGGAATGTCGGATACCGTCCACTTTGCCATGATCTTACCTTTTCAGAAAACCGCACTTGGTGTAAAATAATATCGCACTCAGTGTAATTTTCAAGAGGCTAACTGGATGAGAACGAGTAGCGGGCCGGAAGTTCCCCCTGAAGGCTTGCGGGAGCGCAAGCGCCGCGAGACTCTGCAGCGCATCACGGACGCGGGAATCTGCCTGTTCATCGAGAAGGGTTACGAAGCGACGACGCTCGATGCGATCGCGGCCGCGGCCGGCATTTCCCGGCGGACGTTCTTCTACTACTTCAAGTCCAAGGACGAGATTCTGCTGTCCCTGCAAAGCGGTGTGGGCGACATGATCGTCGATGCGCTCAGGGAAGTACCTCGGGACAAGCGGCCTCTCGAGGCGATCCGAGACGCGGTCGTAAAGGTCTGCGCGCTCATTCCTGCCGACGACATGATCGCCATCGATCGCCTGATGCGCTCCAGCGAAGCCGTTCAGGCTCGAAAGCAAGCGAGCTATGTTCAGCAGGAGAAGGCTCTCTTTGCGGCGCTGCGGGAGCGATGGCCGGACCCTCAGCGCGAAGCCGGCCTGAGGCTCGTCGCCATGCTCGCGATCGGCGCGATGCGCCTCGCATCCGATGCCTTCAACCGTGAAGGCGGCAGGCGCCCTATGGTGGAACTGCTCCACGAAGCATTTGACGCGCTTGAGGCCGAAATCCGCCCTTCACCGGAATAGATGGCCGACGGCTATCGCCATCGCCGCACGTGTTCGACCAGGGCACGAAGCTTCGGTGCCATGTTGCGCCGATGGGGAAAGTAAAGGAAGAAGCCGGGAAAGGGCAGCAGGAAATCCTGCAGCAGCGGAACGAGCCGACCGGTCTCCACATAGGGCCGGAAGGTCTCTTCCAGCGCGAAGGTGATCCCGACCCCGCTGAGCGCCGAGCGAAGCATAAGGCGCAGGTCATTGGTGGTGATCTGCGGCTCGACCGCCACATCGAAGGGAATGCCGTTCTCTTCAAATTCCCAGCGATGTGGCGCAACATTCGGCGCAGGACGCCAACCGATGCAGCGATGATGGACCAATTCGCGCGGATGCTTCGGGGCGCCGTGCGCCGCCAGATAAGCCGGTGCCGCAACGGCCGACTCGCGCTGATCGCCCGTCAGCGGCACCGCGATCATGTCCTGTTCGATCACCTCACCCAGCCTCACACCCGCATCGAAGCCGGCAGCGACGATGTCGAACTCCTCGTCCGTGACCGTGACGTCTATCGTCACATGCGGATGCGCATCCGCAAAGGAGGCAAGCAGCGGCCCGGACAGGAACTGCTCGGCAATAGAGGTCACCGCAATCCGCAACAGGCCCCGTGGCTCATCTTCACCCGCGACCCGGTCGAGCGCCGTCGCGATATCCGACATCGGCTGCGACAGGGCCTCACGCAGCCGCTCGCCCGCCTCCGTCAGGTGCACGGAGCGCGTGGTGCGGGTAACGAGCATCGTCCCGAAGACGTCCTCCAGCCGACGGATCCCCTGACTGACGGCCGAGCGGGTCACGCCGAGACGATCGGCGGCAGCCCTGAAATTGGCCTCTTCCGCGACGGCCAGAAAGAGCGGCAGGAGGTTCATGTCGATCTTCATTGTCCAGCCATGCTAACCACCGAGTTAAACGGGTGACGGATACCGGCAACAATCACAAAAGTCCATCTTCTCCCGTGAAATCGAAGAACGGAGCACGACATGGACAAGGTCATTCTGATCACCGGAGCATCCAGCGGCATCGGCGAGGGCATTGCCCGGGAACTCGGCGCGGCCGGGGCGACGCTATTGCTGGGCGCACGCCGCCTGGATCGCATCGAGGCCATAGCCGCTGAAATTCGGGAAGCGGGCGGACGCGCCGAGGCCCGAGTGTTGGACGTGACGGACCGCCAATCCATGGCCGCCTTCGCGGGAGCCGCGGTCGAGGCCTGGGGACGCATCGACGTCCTGGTCAACAATGCCGGGGTCATGCCGCTCTCGCCTCTTGCCGCCGTCAAGCTGGATGAGTGGGAGCGCATGGTCGACGTGAACATCAAGGGCGTTCTCTGGGGCATCGGGGCGGTGTTGCCGGTCATGGAGACGCAGCGCAGCGGACAGATCATCAACATCGCCTCGATCGGCGCGCTTTCCGTCGTTCCCACGGCCGCCGTCTATTGCGCGACGAAGTTCGCGGTCCGCGCGATCTCGGACGGGCTGCGCCAGGAGAGCAGCCATATCCGCGTCACCTGCGTGAATCCCGGCGTGGTGGAAAGCGAGCTCGCCTCGACCATCACACATGAGGAAACCATAGCGGTGATGGACGCCTATCGGGCGATCGCGCTCCAGCCCGCCGACATCGCACGCGCAGTTCGGCAGGTGATCGAGGCTCCGCAGGGCGTGGATACGACCGAGATTACGATCCGGCCGACTGCGTCGAGCAATTGACGCGGCGGGAGCCCTCCGATCGGAGCCGGCTCCGCGACAGCGGCATTTTTCATCCTTCAGCAACCGAACGAAAGGAATGATCCCATGACCTTTTCCTCGCAGATCAACCGACTTGCCGGCGCCGGCCATAAGCTGCTGATCGTTTCGGCACTTGTGGCCACAATAGGCCCGGCGCAGGCCAATACCGCCGTGCCGGATACCGATATCGAAGCCCGCAACCAAGCCATCGTAAGCGAGGCATTCGATAAATGGCGTGCCGGTGGCAATATCTTCGCGGGGCTTCTCGCGCCCGATGTCGTCTGGACGATCCACGGCTCCGGCCCGGTGGCCGGCACCTACCGCAGCGTGGAGGATTTCATCGAGCGGGCATCGGCTCCGCTGATCAGCCGTCTCGCGACCCCTCTGATGCCGGAAGTGCATGATATCTTTGCCGACGGCAATACCGTCATCATTCGCTTCGACGGATCGGCCACCACGACCTCGGGCGCTCCCTACCGCAACCAGTTCGTCTGGATCTTCCGCATGGAGGAGGGTTCCGTCGTGGAGGCGGAAGCCTTTCTCGATCTCGCTGCCTATCAGAACGTCGTGGAAAACAACGAACCCCGCGCGCAATAACAGCGGTCTCGAATTCGATTGCGGGGCCGGAGCAAAGCACGCTTCGGCTCCCCCCCTACCCCGAAACATTTATCATGAGGAGCCTGACCATGCAGCATGCCTTTGCAGTCTTGATGACCGTCGCACTCCTGACCCAATCCGCAAAAGCCGAGGAAACCGAATTGCAAGCCGATCACCCCTATGTCGGGCTCTGGGTCACAAAAGACCGCCATATCCGCCATGAACTTCTGCCGAACGGGCGCTATGTTGAAGCACGCGGAACGCGCGAGCGCGCCTACGAAGGACGCTACGAAGTGAGCGGCAACCATATCGAATATTGGGACGATACCGGATTTACCGCGGATGGCGATTTCATAGACGACGTTCTGCACCACGCCGGCATGATCCTCTATCGCCAGTGAAAGCGGACGAATATCCGCTCAGCCGCGGGCGATCGCGTGAAAGAAAGTGCCACTGACCGGGCCGCGCCGGCCTCCCGATGGGCCGATCTCCTTGCCGGCGCCATCGGCAATTCTGGCGAAAGGCTCATCCGTGCCGGGCGAAACCGTACTGGCATAATGGAATTCATGCCCCCGGACCGTTTCGCCCTTCCGGCCGAGCGGTCCGTTTTCCAATAGCTCCGCCTGCCGATAGCCGAGATTCATCTTGCGCCGGGCGAAACTGGTGCTGTGGGAAAGCAGTCCGGTCATCTCGTGGGTAACACCGTCGGCATCTTCCAATGTCTCGCCGAGCACCATGTAGCCGCCGCATTCGCCATGAACCGGCTTCGTCGCGGCAAAACGGGAAAGCCCTGCCTTGAAGTTCATGGCAGCCGCCAGCTTTCCGGCATGAAGCTCGGGATAACCGCCCGGCAACCAGCAGATGTCGCAGTCTTCCGGCGGAGCCTCATCGGCGAGCGGCGAGAAGGGGACGATTTCCGCACCCGCTGCCCGCCACTCACGGGCGAGATGGGGGTAAAGAAAGGTAAAGGCCGCATCGCTCGCAAGCGCGATCCGCTGGCCGGGCGGGGCGAGCGACTTTTCCGCCGAGCCGGACGGAATATCGAATGGTTTTGCCAAGCGGAAAATCGCATCGAGATTGAGCGAGGCTTCCATGGCATCCGCCAGCCGCTCGATATGCGCGTCCATTTCCGGATGCTCGCTCGCCTGCACGAGGCCGAGATGCCGTTCGGGAAGGATGAGCGTTGGATCGCGCAGGATCGTGCCGACCACCGGCAGTCCGGCCGCCTGGATCGCATCGCCACAGAGCCTCCTGTGCCGTTCGCTGCCGGCGCGATTGAGGACGCAGCCGGCGATCTTAACGGTCGGATCGTAGTGGGCAAAGCCGTAGGCGATGGCGGCAGCCGTCTGGGACTGACCGGACACGTCGAGCACCAGCAGCACCGGCAGGCCGAAGAGCCGAGCGAGGTCGGACGCCGCGCCTGAGCGGTTCGGCTCCCCCGGTATGCCATCGAACAACCCCATGGCGCTTTCGATCAGCAGAAGTTCGGCATCTTCCGCCTGGCCGCGCGCGAGATGCCGCAGCAGGTCCGGCGCCATGGCCCAGCTATCGAGGTTGAGGCCGGGCAAATGGGTCGCAGCCTGGTGAAAGCCCGGATCGATGTAATCGGGACCGGTCTTGATACCGCGCACCTTCACCCCACGCCGCGCGAAGGCCCGCAACAGGCCGATGGTGACGCTTGTCTTGCCGGAACCGGAGCGCGGTGCCCCGATGATGAGGGCACGGGCCGTCATCGAACGACCTTGCCTTCCAATACCGCCTGCATGGAGACGATCTTGCCGATCACGACAAGAGCCGGCGCCGCAAATCCCTGCTTCTCGACTTCCGTTTCCACGGTGGAAAGCGTCGCGACGAGCGAGCGCTCTTCCGGCGTGGTCGCCGACATCAGCACCGCGACGGGCGTGTCCGGCGATAGGCCTCCTTCCACGAGAAGCCGGGCAATGGCGCCGATCGTCCGCAATCCCATATAGACGACGATCGGCTCGCCGGTCTTGGCGAGCGCCTTCCAGTCCAGATCGTCTTCCGTCCCCGCGGCATGGCCGGTGGCCAGCGTGATCGCCCGGCTGATGCCGCGCATGGTGGCCGGGATATTGGCGCTGGCGAGCGCCGCAAGCGCCGAGGTCATGCCAGGCAGGATACGGAAAGGAATCTTCTCCCTTGCCAGCGCCTCGGCCTCCTCGCCGCCTCGGCCGAATATGAACGGATCGCCGCCCTTCAGCCGCAGTACCCGCTTGCCCTTGCGGGCGAGTTCGACGAGCTTGGCGGTGATTTCGTCCTGGGCGATCGAGGGTTTGCCGCCGCGCTTTCCGACGAAGACCAGCTCGGCCGTTTTCGCAAGCGACAGCACGGCTTCGGACACCAGCGCATCGTGGACTACCACATCCGCTTTCATAAGCGCATCGGCCACCTCCAGCGTCAGGTAGCGCGGATGGCCGGGACCGGCGCCGGCAAGCCAGACATGGCCGGGCTCGAAGGCCGGTGCCTCGATGATCGTTTCGATGGTTTCACTTAAACGCATATGCAAACCTTTTGCCGGTGATCGCCGGTCGGGATATAGAAGCCCCATGGAAGTGGCCAAGGAACCAGATAGCAAGAACCTGCGCCGTGGCTGGACCACGGGAACCTGCGCGGCGGCGGCCAGCAAAGCGGCGTGCATGGCACTCGTTTCCGGCAAATTCCCCGACATGGTGGACGTGATGCTGCCCGGAGGGCAACGTCCGAGTTTCGCGCTTGCCCTGGAGGAAAGTGGCGAAGGGTTTGCCAGCGCCGGCATTATCAAGGATGCCGGCGACGATCCGGATGTCACCCATGGCGCGCTGATCGTCAGCACGGTCCGACGCGGTATACCCGGCAGCGGCATCACCTTTCGCGCGGGCAAAGGCGTCGGCACGGTTACGAGACCTGGACTTCCTCTGCCGCCCGGCGAACCTTCGATCAATCCCGTGCCGCGCAAGATGATCGCCCAGGCGATCGCCGAGGTTGCGGGAGAGGCAGGCGATTTCGAGGTGGAAATCTCGGTTCCGGACGGCGAGAAGATCGCCGAGAAGACCTTGAACGGCCGGCTCGGTATTCTCGGCGGCATTTCGATCCTCGGTACGACCGGGATCGTCATTCCGTTTTCCTGCTCGGCCTGGATTCATTCGATCTGGCGCGGCATCGATGTGGCCCGCGCCGCCGGTCTCGATCATGTCGCGGGCTCCACCGGCAACACTTCCGAAAAAGCGGTTCAGACCCATCATGATCTGCCCGAGATCGCGTTGATCGACATGGGCGATTTCGTCGGCGGCATGCTGAAATACCTGCGCGACCATCCGGTCCCCAAGATCACGATCGCCGGCGGCGTCGCCAAGATGACCAAGCTCGCCCAGGGCATGCTCGACGTGCATTCCAAGCGCGGGCTTGCCGATCTCGAAGCCTTGGCAAAGGTCGCGGCGGAAGCCGGCGCCGATAGCGATCTGGTTCAGCGCATCGCGACGGCCAATACTGTCTCGCAGGCTTTCGCACTGGCCGATGAAAGCGGATTGCCGCTCGGCGATCGGATTGCTGCGCGGGCCTGGAAGACGGCGGCGAAGGCTCTCAATGACCGGAGCATTGCCCTGGAAATCCTCGTCTTCGATCGCCAGGGCAGGCTCATAGGCCGAACGCCGTTCACGCCTTCCGATCATTCGGAATCCTTGTCAGGCTGACTGTCGATATGCGGCCAACCCGGTCGGAAGCGGCGGACATAATCGGCATTGTATAGCTGGCTTTCCACGAAATCCGTCGAGCCGAGACCCTTTCCAACGAGGATCAGCGCGGTACGCTCCGCCGGCTCGACCGCCAGCCTCTCTCGGATGTCCGCCAGCGTGCCGCGGATGACCCGCTCGTCCGGCCAGGAAGCCCGCACCACGATGGCAACCGGGCAATCGGCTCCGTAAAGCGGGGTGAGTTCGTTCACCACCCGATCGAGCGCGTGGATGGCGAGATGGATCGCAAGCGTCGCACCCGTCGCACCGAAGGCCGCAAGCGTCTCGCCCTCCGGCATTTTCGAGGCTCGGCCGGAAACACGGGTCAGCACCAGGCTCTGGGCGACTTCCGGTATCGTCAACTCGCGCTTCAGCGCGGCGGCGGCCGCCGCGAAGGAAGGAACGCCCGGTGTCATCGTATAATCTATGCCGTGCTTCTCGAGCCGTCGGACCTGCTCGGCAACCGCGCTCCAGACGGAAAGATCGCCGGAATGCAGCCGCGCGACATCCTTGCACTGAATATGCGCGGAGACATATTCCGCCTCGATCTCATCGAGCGACATCGACGCCGTATCGACGATACGGGCACCCTCCGGGCAGTAGTCCAAGAGTTCGCGTGGCACGATCGAGCCGGCATAGAGGCAGACGGGCGAACGGGCGAGGATATCGCGCCCCCGCACGGTGATGAGATCCGCCGCCCCTGGCCCGGCGCCGATGAAGTGAACGGTCATCCAGGCTCCTTCACTTCTGCGAGCGCGCAGGTGGCGCCATTGGATATCAGCCGTGCCACGATGATTTCCGAGCGCTCGCCTGCCGCAGCCAGAGCCGCGGCCTCCGAAAGGCTGGAGGAAAGCGTCTTGGCGATGCTGTGCCTGGAGACGGTTCGGGTGCGCGGTTCGGCTTCAAGGAGCGCCTCGTCATCAACGATGTGCAGCGGAAGCCCGAGCTTTTCGGCAAGCTCGATGATGCCCGCTTCCTCCCGTTTGATCTCGCCGGTCGCCAGCGCAGCTATGGATATCCGTGAAATGCGCGCCTCCGCGCAAGCCGCATCCAGCGCGGACATCACATCTTCCGCCGAGCAGCCCTTGCGGCATCCCAATCCCGCTACGATCATGATCGTTTACCCCTGTTTCTGCCATTTCCATTGCGTCACCGGCAGGGCCGGCCGCCAACCCGACATGCCGCCTATCGGGGCGGCCCGCGATACTTCGATGCGGATCAGTTCGCCGCCGAGACGGGTATGGGCGGCAAGAAGAACCGCTTCCATTTCCAGCGTCACGGCATTGGCGACCAGCCGCCCGCCCGGCTTCAATGCTGCGACGGCCGCATCGAACACGCCCGGTTCGCTGCCGCCGCCGCCAATGAAGATCGCATCCGGTGTTTCCAGTTGCGAAAGGGCGGTCGGCGCTTTTCCCTGCACGACGTGCAGCCCCGGCACGCCGAAAGCGACGGCATTGCGAGCGACCCGCGCCGCCCTTTCGGGGTCCGCTTCGATCGCGATCGCCCGGAGCGACGGATCGGCGAGCATCCATTCAATGCCGATGGAGCCCGATCCCGCGCCGATATCCCACAAAAGCTCGCCGCGACGGGGAGCAAGCGCCGAAAGCGTCAGCGCGCGGATTTCCCGCTTGGTGATCTGCCCGTCATGCTCAAACAAGGCATCGTCCAGACCGAAGGCGCGGGGCAGGATACGGGCATCGGCCTTCGCTTCGACCTCGACGGCAACGACGTTCAGCACGTTGATAGCCTGCAATTCAAATTTATCGGCCCGCGCGGAACGGGTACGTTCCGCCTTCCCTCCCAACGCCTCTAGCACCGTCAGCCGCGACTTGCCGAAGCCCAAAGCGGTCAGCAATGCAGCCAGCGCCGCCGGCCCCTGTTCATCCGAAGTCAATGCGATGACCCGCCGGCCAGGATGCAGGAGGGGACGGATCAGGTCGAGCGAACGCCCATGAAGCGATACCGTCTCGATCTCCTGCAGCGGCCAGCCGAGACGCGAGGCCGCAAGCGAGAAGGCGGAGGGCGCGGGAAAGGCGACGAACTCCTCCGCAGAGACATGGCGCGAAAGTGTCGCGCCGACGCCGAAGAAGAAGGGATCGCCCGAAGCTAGCACGCAGACCTTCTGGCCGTGCAGACTAATCACATCGCGCATGGCCGCGTCGAAGGGCGTCGGCCAGGGCCGGGCCTCACCGGAAATCAACGAAGCGGCAAGTTCCAGGTGGCGCCTGCCGCCAAAGACGACGGAGGCGGAGGAAATTGCATCGCGGGCGTTCTCGCCAAGCCCCCTCACACCGTCTTCGCCGATGCCGACGATGGACAGCCAGCGGCTTTGGTTTAAACCTGCTCGCTCTGATTCAGGAGGCATCGTGAAACACTCCATCCTCATACTCGGCGGCACGGCTGAAGCTCGGCAGCTTGCGGAAGCGCTCGCCGGCGATCAACGTTTCGAGGTCGAGCTTTCGCTGGCCGGTCGCACCCGCGCGCCGGTCGCGCAGCCCGTTCCGGTAAGGATTGGCGGCTTTGGCGGCCCTGAAGGCCTCGCCGCCTACATGAAACAGAAAAAGATCACCATTATGATCGACGCCACCCATCCCTATGCAGCGCGCATTTCCGGCAATGCGGCTGTTGCGGCCAAACTTGCCGGCGTGCCGCTCGTGGCGCTTCGCCGTACGCCCTGGGAGCGCCGGCGGGGCGACCGCTGGACGGAAGTAGAGAGCGTTATACAAGCCGTCCAGATGCTTGGCGAAAGACCACAAAAGGTCTTCTTGACGCTGGGCCGCCAGGAGTTGTTGCCCTTCGAGGCCGCCCCTCAGCACCACTATCTTATCCGCAGCGTCGACCCGGTGGAGCCGCCACTCGATGTACCGCATGCGATCTATCTGACCTCGCGCGGCCCCTTTGCGGAAGCGGACGAGGCGCGCCTGCTTCAAGAACACGCCATCGAGGTGATCGTCGCCAAGAATAGCGGCGGACCGGCCAGCTATGGCAAGATTGCCGCTGCCCGCTCGCTCGGCATCGAGGTGATCCTGATCCGCAGGCCCGATTTGCCTGATGTACCGTCTGTTGAAACCGTCGAGGAGATGCTGGCCTGGCTCTCTCATGCGCCGGCTTCCCCCGTGCCGCCCTTGAAATAACGGGGCGAATAGACGATCGGCCGTTTTCCCTCCCGCTCGATGATCCGCGTTTCCGCGGAGCCGACGATCACGCAGGTTGCCATGTCGGCCATTCCGCTTTCGGCCTCCGAAAGGGGCACGATGCGGATCGCCTCATCCGGGCGGCCCGCAGCGCGGCCGAAGATCACCGGCACCGTGCCGGGCAGATGCCGACGCAGGATTGCGAAAGCATCACCGAGCTGATGGGGCCGCGCCTTGCTGATCGGATTGTAGAAGGCCATCACGAAGCCCGCTTCAGCCGCCGCGATCAGCCGCTTCTCGATAATCTCCCAAGGCTTCAGGTTGTTGGACAGCGAAATGGCGCAGAAATCGTGCCCCAGCGGCGCGCCGGCCTTGGCCGCCACAGCCAGCATAGCGGTTAGCCCTGGCACGATGGATAAATCGATATCGCGCCATTCGGCAGGGCCTTCATCGATCGCTTCGCAGACCGCCGCAGCCATGGCGAAGACGCCCGGATCGCCGCCCGAAACCACGCAGACCTTGCCGCCTTTCGCGGCAAGTTCGAGCGCTGCCCTGGCACGTGCCAGTTCCTCACGGTTGTCGGAGGCGTGGCGGCGCTGATCCGGCCGGAGATCAAGCCGGTCGACATAGGGAAAATAGCCGAAGAAATCCTCGGCTGCCGCAACTGCGATGCGGGCTTCCGGCGTCATCTGGTCCGGATTTCCGGGACCGAGGCCGACGACCGTCAGCGAACCCGTCATGGCCTCGCCTTCCATCCGGGAACGAGAACGATCGAGAAATAGGGCGCCGGGCTTTCATCGCGTGTCTCAAGCCTTTGCGCCACACCGTTAGCCATCGTGCCGCGCTCGACATAGAGTGCGCCGGAAAGCTTGCCCACGGAAGCGAGCGCCCGGCGGATTTTCGGCAGGTTGCGGCCGACCTTCATGATGACGGCGCCGTCCGTGCCGGCAAGCCGCTCGGCGAGGGTCTCTTCCGGAAGGGTGCCCGGCAGCACGCTCAGGACGTCATCGCCCTGAACCAGCGGCAGTCCGGTCATCGACCAGCAGCCCGACATTGCCGTCACGCCCGCCACCACGTCTGCCTGATAGCGCGCGCTGAGCCGCACATGCAGGTGCATATAGGAGCCGTAGAAAAGCGGATCGCCTTCGCTCAGAACAGCGACATTCTTGCCGGCGTCGAGATAGGCGGCAATCTCTTCCGCAGAACG
The DNA here is from genome assembly GCF_001005825.1 of Rhizobium sp. LC145. GTDB lineage: Bacteria > Pseudomonadota > Alphaproteobacteria > Rhizobiales > Rhizobiaceae > Neorhizobium. The sequence goes on along the minus strand of NZ_LBHV01000010.1, from coordinate 133,203 downwards.
ATCGAAGAATTCGGCGATAGGCCCGCGATAGGCGTCTTCGTCCTTGTTGCTCTCGGTCGTGACCGGGTAGACGAGCGGCAGTTCCAGCGTACCGGGGCGGATATGCGCCTCGACGATCGCCCGGCCGTTGCCGCTCGAGCCCTTCTTGCAGAAGAAGGCGATCACGTCGGCCTCGTTGATGGCGCGTACCGCCTTCAGCGTCAAAAGCTCCGGATCGCCGGGCCCCGTGCCGACGCCGGTCAGCCGCCCTTTCAGGATTGCCGCGTTCAAAGCCCCGCCCTCGCGAGAGCGTTGACCGCAGCCGCCGTCATTGCCGAGCCGCCCATGCGCCCGCGCACCACGGCATAGGGAATGCCGAGCCGCGATTCCATCAACGCTTCCTTGGATTCGGCCGCGCCGACGAAGCCGACCGGCATGCCGATGATGGCGGCTGGACGCGGCGCACCGGCGTCCAGAAGCTCGAGCAGGCGGAAGAGCGCGGTCGGTGCGTTGCCGATCGCCACCAGTGCACCCTCCATCTCGTCCCAAAGATCGAGCGCGGCCGCCGAGCGGGTATTGCCGATGGTTCTCGCGATCTCGATCGTGCGGCTGTCGCGCAGCGTGCAGATCACCTGGTTTTCGGCCGGCAGCCGTGCCCGGGTGATCCCGTGAGCCACCATTTCAGCGTCGCAGAAAATCGGTTTTCCGGCATGCAATGCGCCGCGCGCCTGGGCGACGAAATCTTTCGAGAAGCGAAAATGTTCGGCCGCTTCGACGAGCCCGCAGGCATGGATCATTCTGACCGCGATTTCCGCCTGTTCGACGGAAAATGCGGAAAGATCGGCTTCCTCGCGAATGATGGCGAAGGATTTTTCGTAAATCGCGTCACCCTCGCGGATGTAATCATAGGCGTTCATGGTCGTCCTGACGTAACAGCCGCGGAAAGCCTTGCAGGCCCCAGGCGGGCAAGGCATGCGGCGGAATTTTCGTCGCCTTGCCGTTCGGCCCGAACAAGGTCGGCGATGCGGCGCAGCGCGGCGTTGGTATCGGCAAATGTGACGGAAGCAAAGGGCCGATCGCCCGCTTTTCCGTCAGCGATGAAGGAAAAGCCGGCGGCGGCACCCGAGAGCGAGAGCGCCGTCGGTTGAGGGTGGGCGCATCCCTTGGCGCATCCGCTCACATGCAGCCGGAACGAGCCGTCGAACAGACCGGCGCATTCGGCGGCGGCCGTGGCCGCGACGTCGTGCGTGGCAAAGCTCGCCGAACGGCAGGCAGGACGCCCGGAGCAGACGGCGATATGGCTCCGAGAATCGGCTGGAGAGACGATGAAGCCGCCGTTCCCGGCGTACGCCGCCAGCGCTTCGCAAGCTGCCCTGAGCCCAAAGAACAGCAGCGAATGGTCGAGCGCGGGCTTTACGGAATTCACCCCAAGCCGCATGGCTTCTTCACAGAGCCCCATCAAGTCCTCGGCGCTTGCCTGCCCGAATGCAGGACCGATGCCAACGGTCCAGAGATCATCCGAAAGCGGAAACAGACGGAAGGGCGGCGCACTAGCCTCGATGCCAGAGTTCATGGGCAGGTTATCAGCCAGATTACGCCCTCGCGCAGACGTGCCCAGGGCCGCAAGCCTGCGAAGCAGGCCGAGCGTGGCAGCGACCGCCTCCGTTTCACGGAAATCGCCAAACACGCGTCCCGTTGCCTCCGTGCCACCAAGCAGGAGCTTCCAACGGATGTCTCCATCCATCGCGGCCGCGACCAAGCGGATATCCGCAAGCAGCGAGGAGAGGCGCAATTGCCCGCCGCCATCGACCACCACGGACATTTTCGGGGCCAGCCCTTGGATGTCGCGCGCGCCTTCCCTGATCGCTTCCGCTATGGGTCGGGGGTCGGCTATTTCGGTCGGGTCCATACCCGCCAAAGGCGGGATTTCCACAGCAAGCCCTTCGCGCAAAGGCAGGCCGAGCGCGCGTATATCGGCTTCAAGCACAGGTGCGGAAGCTTTCGTCAGCCCTCGGACCTGCAGGTTTCCACGGGCGGAAACATCGACAATTCCGTTGCCGTGCCGACGGGCAAGACGGCACAGCTCAGCCAGTTGTTGAGGCGTGATCGCATCGGTTAGCGGCACTCGCGCAAGCAGCCCGTCTCCCGTCATCATCGGCGCGGAAAGAGCGGGACAAGCGCCGCGCCGCATATCCAGCGTGAACCGGTCGAAAGAAAGGGCTGTCATGCCGCCTTCTCCCCGATCAGCATTTCAAGTTCCGCATCGATCGCATTGCGGCGGGGATGCCAGAGACCACGGCGCAGGGCCGAACGAAAACGCTCAGCCATGTAGCGCGCGCCCTCCGGGTTCTGCGCCAGCAGGAAATCACGAACTACTTCGTCACCTATATAGGCGTCGTAGGTCGCCTCGATCAGCGATTGCGGTATCGCATGGGTCGTTTCTGCAAAGCCGATCAACCGGTCGACGCTCTCGACCAGTTCGGCCGCACCGCGCGGGCCGTGTCGCATCTGGCCGGCGATGAAACGTGGATTGACGGCGCGGGCCCGCACCACGCGTGTCACGGCTTCGGAAATCGAGCGCGCCTTCGGCTTCTGCGGATCGGTCGTATCGAGCGCGATCACGTCCGCCTTGCCGCCGAGGGCCGCGACAGCCGCCGAAAATCCGCCGATGAAGGCGACATCCGCCGAGCCGTCCAGGAGATCGCGGCCGGGATCATCACCGGTATGGACCAGGAGGTCGGCGGTTCCGATGCGATCTGCAAATCGACCGGGCACGTGGGTCGCCTCGCCCTCCGCACCGCTGAAGGCATGGCTCGCGGCATCCAGATAGATGCGTCCGAGCTCTTCCCGCTCGCCCCACGTGCCGTCGGCGAGCTTTTCCTCAATGCCGGAACCATAGGTGCCGGGTGCCGAACCGAAGATGCGGGGTGGCACATGCCCCAGCCTTTGCGCCTCTTCGCCCAGCGGATTATCGCCCGGCGCTTCCTCGCGAGCAGCGATCGCCCGCATGGCGGTATCCAGCAGTGCAATCAGCGCCGGGAACATGTCGCGGAAAAGGCCGGAAATCCTCAAACTAACGTCGACCCGGGGCCGCCCGAGCTGGGCGGGAGGCAGGACCTCGATACCGGTGACGCGGCCGGTTGCCATGTCCTGCACCGGTTTCGCCCCCATCAGGGCGAGCACCTGCGCCACTTCCTCGCCGCCGCTTCTGAGAGAGGCGCTGCCCCAGAGATCGAAGACGAGGCTTTTCGGCCAATCGCCGTGGTCCTGGAGGTAACGGCGAAGGATTTCATCGGCTGCGCGTTTGCCGAGCTCGAAGGCGGTCGGAGTCGGCAGCGTGCGCGGGTCGCTGGCGAAAAGATTGCGGCCCGTCGGCATGACGTCCAGACGTCCTCGTGCCGGAGCCCCGGAGGGGCCGGGACGGATATGCTTTCCGTCGAGAGCGTCGATCAGCGCCTGCCGTTCGGTTTCAGCGCTTTTTATGCGCAGCGGATCATCATCTCCCGGCGCGACCTCACCGAATACATGCTGGCCGTCCTTGATGGCGAAATCCTTGAGATCGCAAAGGAAGGCGTCGATACGGCTGAGCGCCGTGTCCGGATCGTCATCGCGGGAAACGCCGGCTTCCGAGGCCAGCCCCGTATCGCCGGCGGTCTCCACGATCAGCTTTGCCAGCCGGTCACGGCGGCGGCGGTCTAGACCATCGGCCTGGGCATATTCGTCCACCAACAGTTCGAGCTTCTTCTGTTCTTCCGAGAGGCCGGCTCCGACAAGAACCGGCGGCAAATGGCCGATGGTGACGGCGGAGATGCGCCGCTTGGCGACGGCCGCCTCACCGGGATTAGAAACGATGAAGGGATAGATGACCGGCAGACCGCCGGTGACGATTTCCGGAAAGCAATCCTTCGAAAGCGCCACCGTCTTGCCCGGCAGCCATTCCAGCGTGCCATGAGCCCCGACATGGACGATCGCGTGGGCGCCGAGCGCATCCCGCATCCATTGGCCGAAGGCGATCAGGGCGTGGCGCGGCGGCAGATCGGGGCTGTGGTAATCGGCGCGCCGGTCAGCATTGCGGCCGCGATCCGGCGCCAGCGCCACCGTGATATTGCCGAAGGTCGCGGCACGGAAGCGATAGACGCCGTTCTCGAGATCCTCGTCGTCTTCCGGCAAGCCCCAGGCGGCATTCGCAGCCGGCACAGGGCGGTAGGAAGAAAGCGGGAAGCGAGTGGATTTCGCTTCAAGTTGGTCAAGCAGCTCCCTCGCCGCGCCGGGGATATCGGAAACCGAATAGCCGGCTTTGGAAAGCTCTTTCAACATACCGAGTACGCTTTGCGGCACGTCGAGGCCGACGGCATAGCCGGTTCGTCCGGGTGCGTTCGGATAATCCGGCATCAGGATGACGATCCGACGCTCCGCGCGCGATGTCGTCTTCAGCCGCAGGAAGGCGGCGATGCGATCCGCGACATGCTCGACCCGGTCGGGTTCCGGGCGGTTGACCAGGTTTGCCGAGGCCTCCCCGGCCTTGAACGAGATCGCGCCGGCCAGGATGCGCCCGTCGAGCTCGGGCAGGACCACATGCATGGCGAGATCGGCCGGGTTCAAACCGCGGCGTCCTTCCGCCCAGCCTTCCCGCCGGGTCGTGGCAACGACGATCTGGAATACCGGAACGCCGGTTCGGTCGAAGACCGTTTCACCCTTGTCGTCGGTACCGCTTGCAAAGGCTGTGGTGGTCAGAACCGCCTCGGGCTTGAAGTTCAAGATCGCCTCTTCGACAAAGGCAATGGCATCTTCATCCTTCAAGCCGCTGACGAAGATCGGCATCGGAGCAAAGCCGCGCGACACCAGGGCATCGAATAATGCATCGATCGGAGCCGCATCACCGGCGAGCAGCATGGAGCGATAGAACAGGATCGGCAGGCGCGGTGCTTCGGACGCAAAGCCGGAAAGCAGTGCTTCGGCGCCCACGATGCCGTGGCCCGGTCTGTAGAAACCCGCTTTCGGCATCGGCGCTGCCTGCGGCAGCGCCTGCGTCTCACCTTTCGCAAGCCTCGTCAAACGCCGAGCGAGAAGCCGCATATTGTCCGGTCCGCCCTCGCGGAAACAGGCGAGAATCGCGGCAAGCTCCTCTTCCGGCACCGTGGAGGCGGTAGCAAGCCGCTCGTCGCGGATGCTGCACTCGCCGGGCAGCAGAACCAGCGCAATCTTTCTGCGCCTTGCCAGACGCGAAAGCTCCTCGACACCATAGGACCAGCGGTCATAACCGCCGAGGATGCGTACGAGAATGACCTTGGCATGTGCCGCCGTCTTCTCCGCCCAGAGATCGACGGACATGGGATGGCGTAGGTCGGATAGGTTGGTGAGACGCAGAGAAGGCGATGCCTCACCACTGTCGGAAGAAGTCCCCTCCCCAACCCCTCCCCACAAGGGGGAGGGGCTTTCTCTGCCACACTCACCTTCAGTGGGGGCCGAGGCCATGACACAAGTATTCTCCCCCCTTGTGGGGGAGATGGCCGGCAGGCCAGAGGGGGATTCTCTGCCGCTTAGCGCCGAGTCCCATGCCGCGGCAATGCCGTTCAGGTCGCTGCCGGAAAAGGACAGCACCACCACATCGGCCGGCGACTGGTTGAGATCGACCGGCTCTATCAGGTCGTCGAGCGACGACGATGTGGTGGCGAGTATATGCATCCTTTCCTCAGGGCTACTTTAAGCAGCCAGCATCCTCTCGATCGCGGCGCGGTCGATGCCTTTCTCGCCGATCACGACGAGGCGGCTCTGCCGCGCTTCGCCGGGCGCCCAGGCCCGGTCGAAATAGTGGTTCACGCGCGATCCTACCGCCTGAACCTGCAGGCGCATCGGCTTGTTCGCGACCTCTACGAAGCCTTTTATGCGCAATACGTTCTCGGCCTCAGCTGTTGCGGAAATGCGCGCAGCCAGCGCTTCCGGATCCGTCACGGCTGCCAGGTCGACGACGAAGCTGTCGAAGTCGTCGTGGTCATGGTCGAGCTCGTCGTCATGATGGGTCTTGCGGTTCTCGATGTCATCCTCCACCGCCAGGCCGAGACCGATCAGCACGCTCGGATCGACGGCACCGTTGGCAGCAGGCACGATCTTGACCGCTCGCGGCAAGTGCGCCTGGACCCGTCCCTTGGCCGCCGCCAGGCTGGCCTGGTCGAGAAGATCCGTCTTGGTCAGCACGATCATGTCGGCGCAGGCGACCTGATCTTCGAAGACTTCTTCCACCGGATCGTCATGATCGATCGAACCGTCCGCTTGGCGCTGCGCTTCGAGCGCCACGTGGTCGTCGGCGACGCGGCCCTCCGCCAGGGCCACGCCATCCACGACGGCGATCACGCCGTCCACCGTCACGCGTGCCTTGACGTCCGGCCACTGGAAGGCCTGAACGAGCGGCTTGGGCAGAGCAAGACCGGAGGTCTCGATGAGAATATGGTCGACGCGCGGTTCACGGGAGAGAATCTGGTCGATCGCCGGCACGAAATCATCGGCCACTGTGCAGCAGATGCAGCCATTCGCGAGTTCGATGATATTATCTTCCGGGCAGCTTTCGATGCCGCAGCCTTTCAGCACCTCGCCGTCGATGCCGACGTCGCCGAACTCGTTGACGATGATCGCCAGCCGCTTGCCGTCGAGCTTCTCGATCAGGTTCCGGATCAGGGTGGTCTTGCCGGCGCCCAGGAAACCGGTAACGACGGTGCAGGGAACCCTATCGAACGTGGTGGCGAAGCTGACGCTCATGTTGGCATGTCCTCGTGGTGATGAAAGGGTGGGATGCGGGCCGACATGCCGTTGCCGCGCAGGCAGGCGGGTCGTCCGCGAAGGGGAAGGAAGCCGCGTTCGTCCTCGGCCAGCATCATCGCTCCGGTGACGATGTCTTCGACATTTTCGAGCGAGAGATGTCCGAAGACGTAGGACCAGCCGGTGCGGTGATTGAAGGCGGCGCTCGGGCTCTTCTGGCAATTTGCGAGGCAGGTCACCGGCTTGACCGCCAGCGGCTTGCCGGCGGCCGCCTCGCGAAGCGCCGTAATCAGGGCAATACCCGGACGAACATCAGCATCCTGCTCGTCGCGGCAATTGGTGCACACGAAGATCGTCACGTCCGGTTCGGTTCTGGACTGCTCGTCAGTCATCATTCGTCGCTTCGCCGCCTGTCCGCCACAGAAAACATGTCGGGGTGCGGGCTCGGCCGGCTCTCGCCGGTTCGGCCGTGAACGAAATCCTCGATCCGGAGCACCCCGCCCGGCGAAGCATGATGTCTTTGACGGCAGGTCTCCTGGCTCGCGGGTCTTCGCCGTCTGGCCCGCCTTCCCGGATCTCTCCAGTGGCTTTTTGGCCCGGGCTCTCCGCTTACAGTTGCGGGGGCAGCCGCGGCTTTGACCCTGCTCGAGGTCTCACCGCATTCCCTCTTGGCCTTCCCCGTTGCCGGAAAAGGACCGTCTTCTTCCAAGTAAGCCCGGTCGCCCGCGCATGTCAATGCGTCGCAAAGGCGATTGCCGCAGGACCGAATTCGGCTATAGTGGAGCGGTCGATGGCGCCCGAAAGGGCCTAGAGAGGGAATGCGGTGAGACGGAGGGACCCGTCGAGCCCGCGGCTGCCCCCGCAACTGTAAGCGGAAAGCTTCCATCCAAATGCCACTGGGTTTCCCCGGGAAGGCGGATGTGGGCGTCTGATTCGCGAGCCAGGAGACCTGCCTTCGGCGAACGGAACTTGAACGGCCCTCGGGTGGAGGGCGAAAGGACGAATACATGGTTACGAACTCCGCTTCGACGGCGATCGGGCTTTCCGCATCGAAGATCCTTCCCCTCGGCATGACGGCTCTGCTCGGCTTGTTCATCGTCGGCTTCGTCGGCTTCTCGCATCTGGAAGTCGTCCACAACGCCGCGCACGACACCCGCCATTCGCTGGCCTTTCCCTGCCACTGAGGAGCATCCGAACATGTCGCTCTTTCGTAACATCGTCTTCGCGGCGGTGATCGCCGGGCTGTTGTCCGGGCTCCTCCTCACCGTCATGCAGAGCTTCTCCACCATTCCGCTCATCCTTCAGGCGGAGACCTTCGAAACCGGCGGCGAGGAAGCAGGACACAGCCACAGCCATGAAGCTGCTCCGGTTGACGGTACAGCCGCTCCCGCCGCCGCGCATCACCATGACGACGAGGCCTGGATGCCGGCGGATGGCTTCGAGCGCTTCATCTATACGGCTGCCGCCAATATTCTTTCGGCAATCGGCTTCGGTCTCGTACTGCTGGCTGCCGCAGAAGCGCTCGGCGGCCTGAAAGGCTGGCGCAGCGGTCTCATGTTCGGCATTGCCGGCTTCCTGACAGTGAGCCTCGCGCCGGGTCTCGGCCTGCCGCCGGAACTGCCAGGCATGCCGGCGGCAGAACTCGGCCCGCGCCAGATCTGGTGGATTTCGACGGCGCTCGCGACGGCCGTTGCGCTCGGACTTCTGGCCTATAGCCGTTCCGCCATTCTGGCAGCTGTCGCCATCGTTCTTCTGGTGGCGCCGCATCTCGTCGGTGCACCGCTGCCGCCGAGCCATGAAACGGTCGTACCGGTCGATCTGCATGCCCGTTTCGTCAATGCCGTCTATGCCACCAACCTTGTCTTCTGGGCGGCGCTGGGTGTAGCGGCGGGGCTGCTGCGTGAGCGGTTCCGCGCCGGAGAGGAGGCCTTTGCCGGTTCGTCCGGAAGGCTCGCATCCCGATGAAGGAAATCGACGAGGCCGCAGCCGAGCGCCACCGCGCCAAGATGGCGAACCGCAAGGCGGTTCAGGACAAGGAAGTGGCGGAGAAGACCCAGGAAAAGGGTCTTCTCATCGTCCATACCGGGCCCGGCAAGGGAAAATCCACGGCCGCCTTCGGATTGGCGCTGCGCATGCTCGGCAACAACCGCCGCGTCGGCGTGGTGCAGTTCATCAAGGGCGCATGGTCCACCGGCGAACAGCCGGCCTTGGCGACCTTCGGCGACCGCGTCGTCTGGCACACGATGGGCGAGGGCTTCACCTGGGAAACCCAGGACCTGAAACGCGATATCGCCGCTGCGGAAAAGGCCTGGGAAAAGGCACTCGACCTGATGGCCGACGAGACGATCGGCCTCGTCATCCTCGACGAGCTCAACATCGCGCTGCGCTATGATTATCTCGATCTCGACAAGATCGTTGCGGCGCTTACAGAGCGCCGGCCGGATCTCCATGTGGTCGTCACCGGCCGCAATGCCAAACCCGCCCTCATCGAGGCCGCCGATATGGTGACCGAGATGACGCTGGTGAAGCATCACTTCAAGGCGGGCGTCAAAGCCCAGGCCGGCATCGAGTTCTGATACATGACAGCCCGATCTCTCATGTTTCAGGGAACGGGCTCGGATGTGGGCAAGTCGCTGGTCGTGGCCGGGCTTGCCCGCGCCTTCACCTTACGTGGCCTCAGGGTTCTGCCGTTCAAACCCCAGAACATGTCCAACAATGCCGCGGTTACCGCCGATGGCGGCGAGATCGGCCGCGCCCAGGCGCTGCAGGCGCGGGCAGCGAAAGTCCCGCTCAGCGTGCATATGAATCCGGTGCTTCTTAAGCCGCAAAGCGACGTTGGTGCGCAGGTCGTTGTACAGGGCAAAGTCGAGGGCAATGCCAAAGCGGCCGAGTACCAGCATCTCAAGCAGAAGCTCATGCCAAGGGTAATGGAGAGTTTCGAACGCCTGCGGCGCGACGCGGATCTGGTGCTGATAGAGGGAGCCGGCAGCGCCTCCGAAATCAACCTGCGCAATAATGATATCGCCAATATGGGTTTCGCCCGCGCCGCTGATGTGCCGGTCGTGATGATCGGCGATATAGATCGAGGCGGGGTGATCGCCAGCCTTGCGGGCACCAAACTGGTGCTCGACCCGGAAGACGCGGCGATGATCCGCGGCTTCATCGTAAACCGCTTTCGCGGCGATCCGGCGCTGTTTGCCGAAGGCATGCGGATGATCGAAGTCTTTACCGGCTGGCAGCAGATCGGGCTGCTGCCGCATTTTCCCGATGCCGCCTTGCTGCCGGCGGAGGATGCGCTCGGTCTCAACCAGTCCTTCACTCGCAAGACCGGAGCTAAAATCCGTGTCGCGGTGCCTGTTCTTCCGCATATCTCCAACTTCGATGACCTCGACCCGTTGGAAACCGAGCCGGACGTCGAGCTGATCCGGGTCAAGGCAGGCCAGGCGATTCCGGGCGATTGCGATCTGGTGCTGCTGGTCGGTTCGAAGGCGACGATCTCCGATCTGGCGTCGCTTCGAAAGGCCGGCTTCGATATCGACATCGCAGCGCATCACCGTCGCGGTGGGCGTGTGCTCGGCCTCTGCGGCGGGTACCAGATGCTGGGACGACGGATTGCCGATCCCGATGGCATCGAAGGACCGCCGGGATCGGTCGAGGGCTTAAGCCTGCTCAATGTCGAGACGGTGCTTTCCGGTGACAAACGCCTTGAGGCGGTTTCGGGCGAGAGTTTCGACGGAGTTTCCTTGTCCGGCTATGAAATGCATATCGGCCAGACTTCCGGCACGGACTGCGCGCGCCCGTTCTCGAGCATCGGTGGAGAAACGGAGGGCGCTATATCCACGGATGGCAGGGTTTGCGGAACCTATATCCACGGCCTGTTTTCCGACGACCGCCAGCGTTCCGCCTGGCTGACCCGTCTCGGAGCCTCCCCCTCCAGCCTCGATTACGAGGCGAATGTCGATGCGATCCTTGATCGCCTTGCCGCCCATATGGAACGGCACCTCGATCTCACCGGACTGCTCAGGCTTGCCAGATAATCAGCGCCAGCAGCCCGAAAAGGCCGATCAGCAATCCGTCCGCCATCCGGGCGAGCTTCAGCGCACGGCGAATATCGACAGCGTTCAGGTTCGCCCTTCCGCCTTCGCCCATGAAGCGGGCTTCGATCATCTGCCCGCCATAGCTTCTTGGGCCGGCAAGCGCGATGCCAAGCGCACCCGCCATCGCCGCCTCAGGCCAGCCGGCATTGGGCGAGCGATGGTGGCGGGCGTCCCGGCGCACGGCAGCAATGGCTTTTTTGGGCGAAGCACCTTCAACAAAGAAAGCGCCGACGATGAAAAGCATCGCACTCAGCCGCGAAGCCGGCAAGTTCACGAAATCGTCGAAACGCGCCGCCGCCCAGCCGAAGGCTTCGTGCCGCGCAGAGCGATGGCCGATCATGCTATCGGCGGTGTTGACCGCTTTGTAGGCCGCGCCGCCGGCAAGCCCACCAATACCCGTCCAGAAGGCGGGTGCGACAACGCCGTCCGAAAAATTTTCCGCAAGGCTCTCGATCGCCGCGCGGCAGACGGCCGCCTCGTCGAGCTGATCGGGATCCCGGCCGACGATCATCGATACGGTCTTCCGCCCGGCATCGAGTCCGCCGGTTTCGAGTGCGGCGGCCACGGCTTCGACATGCTGCTCGAGGCTCTTCTGCGCCGGCAGGCTTGCGGCCGCCAGCACCAGGAAAATGAATCCCAAAGGCAAGGCAAGCAGGCCGGCTTGGATCGCAAGTGCGGCAAGCATCGTCACACCGATGAGGATGAGGAGCGCCAGGATACCCTTGACCTTGCGCTGGTCAAAGGTCTCATCTTCCCGGTTCCAAATCCTGTCGAGGATCGAGATCAGCCGGCCGATCCAGGTGACCGGATGACCGATCAATCGGTAAAGTCGGTAAGGATAACCGGCGAACCGTTCGACAATCAGGGCAAGGAAGGCAAGAAAGAGGAACATGCGTATGTCTGAGACCGAAATGTCGAGCGACGGGGGACCGATCCAGCACGGCGGAAATCTCGCTCGGGCCCGGACGCTGTTTCCCCATGCGCCCGAACCATGGATCGATCTTTCCACCGGCATTAATCCGCATTCCTACCCGCATTCGGCCCTACCGGCCAATGCTTTCTCACGCTTGCCGGAACCGGCGGCGACCGAGTGGCTGAAGGCACTTGCCGCAGCCGTTTACGGTGCGCGGTCTCCGGCGCATGTCGTCGCCGGTCCGGGCACGCAGATCCTGCTGCCGATCGTCGCCGGCTTGCAGGCGGGGGGGGGGGGCAACCAGGCCGCTGTTCTTTCACCCACCTATGCAGAACATGCCCGCGCCGCGCGTCTCGCCGGGTTTGAAGTCTCAGAAACGCAGGATATCGAGAAGCTCGCCGATGGCCGGCTGGCGGTCGTCGTCAATCCCAACAATCCGACCGGCCGTATCGTCGCGCGCGGCGATCTCCTGGCGCTCGCAGCCTTGATGCGGGCCAAAGGCGGCTTGCTGATCGTGGATGAAGCCTTCATGGATGTCTCCGAGGCGGAAAGCGTCGCCGGTGCCGTGGAGGAAGGCGGGCTGGTCGTGCTGCGCTCCTTCGGCAAGTTCTATGGCATGGCGGGCCTGCGGCTTGGCTTTGCAATCTCGCGTCCCGATATTTCCCGCAGGATCGAGGAACGGCTTGGCCCCTGGGCGGTCTCCGGTCCGGCTCTTCATGTGGCCGGCGAGGCATTGGCGGATACGGTCTGGCAGCAAGCCATGCGGAAACGGCTGGCCCGGGAGGCGGCGCGCATGGACACCCTGCTTGCCTCAGTCGGCATTCCCGTCGCGGGCGGCACCTCACTCTTCCGCTTCATCCGCGACCGCCAGGTACAGGCGATTTTCCGACATCTCGGTGAACACGGCATCATCACGCGGCGGTTCGAAGAACGACCGGATGACCTGAGAATCGGTTTGCCGGGTGAAAACGGCTGGCCGCGCCTGGAGGAAGCTCTGAGAACTATTTAGCCGGCGAACCGAATTTGTCGCGCCAGGCGACTTGCGCATTCGGCACCGGCAAGGAAGTCGCTTCGTAGACGCCGCGCGCTATGGCACGAGCCGTCACCAGAGTGGCCAGATGGCAGATTTCCAGAAACTCCGCCGGATTACCCAATGCCTTTCGGCCTGTCGATGCCGAAAATATCGTATCGCCGTCGAGCGGCAGATGGGCTGGCAGGATCGCCCGTGCCAGCCCGTCATGAGCCATGATGGACAGCCGGTGCGCCTGGGGCTTGGTGAGCACGGCATCGGTGACGACGACACCGATCGTCGTGGCAGTTACGTTTACGCCTTTCAGGCGCATGCGGGTGTCGAAATCGGCTGGCAGTCCAAGTCCGCCGAATTCTTCATTTTCCTCGAAAGGTGCCGCCCAGAAATGCAGGGCTTCACCGACCGTCGCTGAGCCTAGCGCATTGGCGGCGACCAGCGCCCCTACCTTGTGTCCGCTCGAGGTCACCGCGCTTGCCGAGCCTATCCCACCCTTGAAGGTGGCCGTCGTGGCGCCCGTGCCGGCGCCGACTGTACCGAGTTCGAATGCGCCTGCCTTCGCCGCCTTGAAGGCCTCGTAGCCCATCTCGCGATAGGGAGAATAGAGCCCCCAACCCTTGTTGCCACCGTTCAGCAGATCCATCAGGATCGCCTGCGGCACGATGGGCACGCGCATCGTGCCCACCTGAAAACCCCGGCCGATTTCCCTTAAGCCCGCCTGCACGCCGCCTGCTGCATCGAGCCCGAAGGCTGAGCCGCCGGAAAGCACGAAGGCATCCACCGCCTGTACCGTCATGGAAGGGTCGAGCAGCGCGGTATCCCGGCCGCCCGGCGCCCCGCCGAGCACGGAACCAGACGCGATCGCCGGCTCATCGAAGACAATCGCCGTCACGCCGGACCCGAGCACTGGATCGGTGGCATGGCCGACAGCCACGCCCTCGATATCCGTCAGCAGGTTGAGAGTCAGGCTCATCCGCTCAGGCGACGTCGAACTTGACGCCCTGAGCCAGCGGCAGGGTACGCCCATAGTTCAGCGTGTTGGTGGCGCGGCGCATATAGGCCTTCCACGCATCGGAACCGGATTCGCGGCCGCCGCCGGTTTCCTTTTCACCGCCGAAGGCGCCGCCGATCTCCGCACCCGAAGGACCAATGTTGACGTTGGCGATGCCGCAATCGGAACCCCGCACGGAGACGAAGCTTTCGGCCTCGCGCATATCGTTGGTGAAGATCGAGGAGGAAAGCCCCTGCGGCACGTCGTTATGCAGCGACAGCGCCTCGTCGAAGCTCGAATATTTCATGACGTAGAGGATCGGCGCGAAGGTCTCCTCCTTCACCGGCCCGGCCTGTGCCGGCATTTCGACGATCGCCGGGCGCACGTAATAGGCACCCTCGGCCTCCCCGTCATGAACGCGTTCGCCGCCGGTGACCTTGCCGCCGGCTGCCCTGGCCGCGTCGAGCGCCTTCTGCATCTTCTCGTAGGCCGCCTTGTCGATCAGCGGTCCGACCAGCGTGCCGTCGGCGAGCGGATTGCCGATGGTAACCGACTGGTAGGCCTTGGTCAGGCGCGGCACGAGCGTGTCGTAGACGCTTTCATGTACGAAGAGGCGGCGCAGCGTCGTGCAGCGCTGCCCGGCGGTGCCCATTGCCGCAAAGGCAACGCCGCGAAGGGTCAGGTCGAGATCGGCGGTCGGCGTGACGATCGCGGCATTGTTGCCGCCGAGTTCCAGGATCGAGCGGGCGAAGCGTTGAGCAAGGCGCGGCCCGACGGCGCGGCCCATGGCGGTGGAGCCGGTGGCGGAAACCAGAGGAACCTTTTCATGATCCACGAGGATTTCGCCGATCTCACGGTCACCGATCAGAAGCGTCGAAAGGTTCTTCGGTGCGGTATTGCCTTCGGCGACATAGCGAGCGAGCGCCTTCTCAAAAATCGCCTGGGTGGCGAGCGCCGTCAGCGGCGTCTTTTCGGAAGGCTTCCAGATCGTGGAATTGCCGCAGACGATCGCAAGCGCCGCATTCCAGGACCAGACGGCTACAGGAAAATTGAAGGCGGAGATGATGCCGATCGCGCCGAGCGGATGCCAGGTCTCCATCATGCGGTGATCGGCGCGTTCGGTGGCGATCGTCAGGCCGTAGAGCTGACGGGAAAGGCCGACGGCAAAATCGCAGATGTCGATCATCTCCTGCACTTCACCGAGCCCCTCGGAGGTTATCTTGCCGACTTCGATCGATACCAGGCGACCGAGCGCTGCCTTTGCGGCGCGCAGCTCCTCGCCAAGCAGGCGGACCAGCTCGCCGCGCTTCGGCGCCGGCACCAGACGCCATTCGAGGAAGGCCTCATGCGCAGCCTCGATCGCCTTGGCCGCGCCTTGAGCCGTCTCCTCGGGCAGTTTGCCGATTTCGGCACCGGTGACCGGCGAACGAACCACGAGCGTGCCGCCCTTGTAACGGTCTATGGCCACGCCGAGATCGCTGAGGATCTTGTCGACTTCCGTTGCGAGATCGAGATTGGCGAGCGTCATGGTCTTTCCTTCGAATGTCATAATTTTTCAGAACCGTTCGCCGGCGAAATGGGCGATTTGGGCTCCGGCTTCGTAATACGCTTCCCGTGCCGCGCGGAAGGACGGCTCCTTCGGGTTGGTGAACGGCAGCGGTAGGTCCCGCTCAGCGACCTCGCCGAGGATATGCCTCGCGAGCACTTTGCCGAAAACCGTGCCGGGCGCAATGCCGCGGCCATTATAGCCGCAAAAGCCGATCACGTTGCTTCCGAACCTGTGGAGGCGCGGCAGGGCGTTGTCGGTCATGCCGATCTTGCCGTACCACTCGGCCTCGAATTCCACTTCGCCAAGCTGCGGGAAGACTCTTCTCAGCGAACGCCGCGCCCAGTTCTTGTGAATGGCGATACCGGTGCCGCGTAAAGCGCCGACGGAACCGAAGACCAACCGACCCGCCTGATCCATGCGGAAGGAGGAAAGGATTTCCTTTGTATCCCAGCAGCCCTCACGACCGGGCAAGATGGATTTCCGGAGATTATCGCTCAAAGGCGTGGTTGCGAGATTGAAATAGGGCAGATGAACCTGCTCGCGCCGCATCTCTTCCCAGGGGCCGGTGCTGTAGGCATCCGTGGCGACGATAACCCAGTCGGCCGAAACTTCGCCTTGAGCGGTCCTGACGATCTTCCTGCCGTCCGCCTCGCTGATGCCGGTCACCGCGCTGCCTGTGTGAAGCTTGGTGCCAGCCTTTGCCGCCGCATGGGCAAGTCCACGTGCATAGGCAAGCGGCTGCAACGTGCCGGCGCGGAGATCGAGCAGTGATCCGGCATAGGCCCCGCTACCGATCCGGCGCTCGGTTTCGGCCGCATCCAGCAGGGTCACGGGCGCGCCGCGCCTCTGCCATTGCCCGGCGCGCTCCTCCAGCTCCTTCAGCCCTTCTTTGCTGACAGCGCAATGCAGCGTGCCGCTCGTCTCCAGCTCGCAGGCGATGCCGTGTTTCTCGATCATCTCGCGGACGAAATGAGGGCCGTTTCCGAGCAGGTCGAGCAGCCGCTCACCATAAACGGGACCGAGCTCCTTGGGGAAATTGTCGGGCATGACCCACATGCCGGCGTTTATAAGGCCCACATTGCGGCCAGCGCCTCCGAAGCCGATCTCGACGGCCTCGAGCAGAACGACGCTCACGCCCGCTTCAGCAAGGTGCAGGGCCGCCGAAAGACCGGTATAGCCGCCACCCACGATCACGACATCGGCGGAAACCATCCCTTCCAGGAGCTGGGTCGCGGGAGGCGCGGGCGCCGTCTTTTCCCAAAGGCCGTGGGAGCGGGGGTCATTCAGCATGTCGAGAACCAGAGAACCGTTTGTCGCTCAACACTTTACAGATCGCGTTTATGGATGAATATCGACGTCTTCTCAACAGGTCATTCGCTGGAGGAATGACATGCTGCCGCCACGGCGCTTTCTGCCTTCTTTTTCGCTTCTCTCCGCCTTCGAGGCCGCCGCAAGGACCGGCAGCATCACCGCCGCCGCCAACGAGCTTGGTTTGACGCAAAGCGCCGTCAGCCGGCAGATCGCCGCCTTGGAGGCCCAGCTCGGCGTCGCCCTCTTCCGCCGCGAACGGCAGACCATCCGCCTGACGCTGGCCGGCGACGGCTACGCGCGTGAGATACGCGAGGCCTTGCGGCGCATTTCCAACGCCTCCCTCACGCTCCGCGCCAATCCGCAGGGCGGCACCCTCAATCTTGCCGTTCTTCCCTTCTTCGGCTCCCGCTGGCTGGCCCCGCGCATCGGGCGGTTTCTTGCCGCCCATCCGGGCATGGCGGTCAATCTCGTGACCCGGCTTGAACCCTTCGACTTCCGGTTCGACACGCTGGACGCAGCCATTCATTTCGGCCCTGCCCGCTGGCCAGGTGCCGAGCTCACCTTCCTCATGCAGGAGAAGGTGGTCGCCGTCTGCAGCAGGGAATTCCGCGAGCGATATGGTCTCGCAGCTCCTGCCGATCTCCTGAACGTTCCACTCCTCCATTTGAGCAGCCGGCCGGATGCCTGGGAGAACTGGTTTTCCGAACAGAAGATCGCTTTCGATGCACTGCATGGAATGCTGTTCGACCAGTTCGCCGCCATAGCGGAAGCCGCCGCAGCAGGACTTGGCGCAGCCCTCCTGCCGCGCTTCCTCATCGACCGGGAGCTTGCGGACGGAACTCTCGTGCCGGCTTCGAACGCACCGGCGGTGGCCACCTCCGGCTATCACCTCGCCTATCTACCCGATCGGGCGACTTACCCTCCCCTGGCTGCATTCAAGACATGGATTTTGGAGGAAATTGCAAAGGAGGGCGCTCCACCCAGCGGAGCGTGAGAGAAATAGTTCGATTTCGAAGTAACGCGAACAGGCCTTGGCTAATGATTCACAACACCGCGTAATCATTGGCCGCACCTGATACTCCCCTGGCGACTGGCCCTTGATAAACCGGGGCCCAAGACTGCAAAGGGGGGCCTCCATCCATTGTTCGGTGTGCCGCCCGGAGATGATGTGCCACCTCTACCCGAGGCAGTCGCATCTTGCGAAGCGGCCGGGCATCGGCCATTAGTGCAGTATCGAGTGCCGAACGACCAACGGGAAAATGTCATGAAGCCCATCTTCGTCCAGTTGCGCTGCAAGCCGGGCAAGACCTATGAGGTCGCCGATGCGATCTACAAGACCGAGCTGGTTTCCGAACTCTATTCCACCAGCGGTGATTGGGATCTGCTCTTGAAGATCTACATCAAGGACGAAGACGAGATCGGCCGTTTCGTTAACGAGAAGATCGCTTCCATTCCCGGCATCGAGCGCTCGTTGACGACGATCACCTTCACCGCTTTCTGAGACCAGGCGGGATAGGTATCTCGTCCGCCTGATCTCGGTTCAATGGAAATTCCGGCCCTTCGGCATGACCCGGACCGTCTCGGCCACTTCGTCATGATCGACGGCTTTCCCAAGGCCTTCGCCCGGCCTGGATTGCGCCCTCCCCTTCGCAACCGGCTTCCTCCGGTGATCTTCCAAGAGCTGCAAGGCCTCGTCTGACCGGGCGGAACCGCCGAACCGCTCCGCCTCCTGCTGGAGCAGCCCCAGCATCGGCGTCATGTCCTCGATATGCTCTACCACGGTGTGGATCACCCCGCTCTGGCTTTGCAGCCTGCCGCGGATCCTGACCAGCCGCGCGCCCATGACCACCGGACGATAACGCTCGAAGGCCTTGTTCCAGACGATGGCATTGGCCACCCCCGTCTCGTCCTCCAGCGTCATGAAGATCACGCCTTTGGCCGAGCCCGGACGCTGACGGACCAGAACGAGCCCGGCAATCGTCACCTTTTGCCCATTCGGAACGGTGAGAAGATCGACATTCCGGGTGACACTCATTTGCGAAAGTCGGCCCCGGAGGAATGAAACGGGATGCGCCTTGAGCGACAGGGAGAGGTAGCGGTAATCTTCGATTACCTGTTCGCCGGGCAGCATTTCCGGCAGCCGGACCTGCGGTTCGGCCTGAAGTTCGCCCAGAAACTCGGCCCTAAACTCGGAATGCCTCACCTGATCGAACAGAGGCAGCTTTTCAGCCGCATTCCTGTCCAATCCCCGCACCTGCCAAAGCGCCTCGCGGCGTGAGATACGAAGCGAGCTGAAGGCATCCGCATCCGCCAATCGCTCGATATCGGCCTTGTCGAGACCCGATCGCAGCCAGAGATCGCGGATGGAGAGATAGCCATCACCCCGGTTGGCGACGAGCTTCTCCCTCATGTCCTTCTCCGAGAGCCCCTTGACCTGGCGGAAGCCGAGACGGACAGCTTTCTTCGTCAGGATGATCTCGCGCATGGATGCATGGCGCGCATCGATCGAATTCTTGTCGAACTCCGTCTCCTCCAGCAGGCAATCCCAATCGGAG
This sequence comes from Rhizobium sp. LC145, assembly GCF_001005825.1. GTDB lineage: Bacteria > Pseudomonadota > Alphaproteobacteria > Rhizobiales > Rhizobiaceae > Neorhizobium. The sequence goes on along the minus strand of NZ_LBHV01000010.1, from coordinate 114,028 downwards.
TCGTTGACATCCACCGGCCTGATCTCGACGCCGTGCTCGCGCGCATCGCGGACAAGCTGAGCCGGCGCATAAAAGCCCATGGGTTGCGAATTCATGAGGGCTGCGCAGAAGACATCCGGGTAATAGGTCTTGATCCAGGACGAAGCATAGACGAGCAGCGCGAAGGAGGCCGCATGGCTTTCCGGAAAACCATATTCGCCGAAACCTTTGATCTGGTTGAAGCAATTTTGTGCGAATTCCCGGGAATAACCGCGCTTGACCATACCTTCGACCATTTTGGTTTCGAAAGTGCCTATGGTGCCCGTTCGTTTGAACGTCGCCATCGCCCGCCGCAGCCTGTCCGCTTCGCTCGGGGTGAATTTCGCTGCTGTAATAGCGATCTGCATAGCTTGCTCTTGAAAGAGCGGTACCCCAAGAGTTCTTTCCAAAACCAGCCTTAGCTCTTCGCTGGGATATTCGATCGCTATCCGGTTACGCACATCCTCCCTTCTCTTGAGGTAAGGATGCACCATGTTGCCCTGGATCGGCCCCGGCCGCACGATCGCTACTTCGATAACAAGATCATAGAACTTCCGCGGCCTGAGACGAGGCAGCATGCTCATCTGCGCCCGGCTTTCAATCTGGAAAACCCCGAGCGTATCGGCACGGCAGATCATGTCATAGACCGGCTCTCCGTCCTCATGATCGGTATTGCCAAGATCGGCCAGGGTCTTCTTCACGCCGTAATGCATTTCAAGAAGATCGAACGCCTTGGCGATACAGGTGAGCATGCCAAGTGCGAGAACATCAACCTTCAGGATGCGAAGCGTGTCCAGGTCATCCTTGTCCCACTCGATCATGTAGCGATCAGGCATGGCCGTATTCATGATAGGCACCACCTCGTCCAACCGATCCCTCGTAATGACGAATCCGCCAACATGCTGTGTCAGGTGACGGGGGAAGCCCATGAGCTCCTTTGCCAATTTCAGGACCCGCTTTGTTGCAGGATCGCCGACGTCAAGGCCCGCCGCCTTTGCCTCTCTCTCCGACGGGCCTTCCTCGGACCATCCCCAGACAGTGCTGGAAAGTGCTGTTTGCACATCATTCGACAGACCGAAAACCTTCGCAACCTCTCGGCCGGCCATACGGGTCCGATAGCTGGTTACCGCTGCCGTGAGACCGGCGTGTTCTCTGCCATAGGTTCTGTAGATGTGCTGAATGACCTCTTCGCGCTTCGCATGCTCGAAATCGACATCGATATCCGGCGGCTCATCGCGTTCGGTGGAAAGGAAGCGGTCGAATAGGAGTGTCGATTTTTGCGGATCGACTTCGGTGATTCCCAGACAATAGCAAACCGTGGAATTCGCCGCAGACCCGCGGCCCTGGCATAGAATGTTGGCACCACGCGCAAATTCCATGATGTTGCGAACTGTCAGGAAGTAAGGGGCATACTTCTTGGAGCGGATCAGATTGAGTTCGTACTCTATCTGCTTCGTAACCTTATCCGGAATGTGCTCCGGATAGCGCCGTCTCGCTCCCTCTCCCGTGAGCCTTTCCAAGGTTTCGAAAGGTGTCTCGCCTGCCACGCTCTCATCGGGGTAATTGTGTTTCAGTTCCTCCAGTGAAAAAGTCAGCTGGCTGAAGAATTTTTCCGTATTGTCGATCGCATCCGGATAGTTCTTGAACAGGCGCGACATTTCCCGACCGTCCTTCAGATGGCGTTCGGCATTTTGCGCCAGCCGGAAACCTGCCTCGGCTATCGGCACATGCTCCCGGATCGAGGTCACGACATCCGAAAGCGGACGGCGGCTTTTTTGATGGTAAAGCGGTTGATTTGTCGCCAGCAAAGCTATTCGTGTTCGTGCAGCAAGTTTTGAGATTGCCGAAAAGAACAAAAAATCTCGGCCATCATACAAAGGCGATAAAGCGATATGGAGCTTTTGACGGAAACGCTTTCGAAAGCGAACGAGGCCATCTTCAAGATTTGCCCAAGCCGCCTCATCTTCAAGAACGGATCGGCTTGGAACGAGAGCAAGCATCATCTCGTCGCCCCATTCCAGAAGATCAGCCTCATAGAGAAGGCAATTGCCTTTTTCCGTTCTCAGGTTTCCAGTACTGAGCAATCGGCACAGATTTGCCCATCCCTGCCTATTCTGGGGAAATGCGAGAATTTCCGGTGTGTCATCGGAAAAGACCAGCCGGGCGCCTGGCTGGAAGGGAATGGGCTTTAAAAGGAGCTTCTCCTTTTCTCCTTTTTGGCGTCGTTTCTCGTTCTCAAGTTTCTCCCTGCCATAGGTTTCGGCCATTGCCAGAATTTGATTATATGCCCGTACGACCCCGGCAACCGAATTGCGGTCGGCGATGCCGAGACCAGATAGCTCCAGCAAGGAAGCTGTGACCACCATCTCCTCCGGTTTCGAAGCTCCTTCCAAAAAGGAGAAATTGGTCCTGGCGCCGATTTCGAAAAAGGCGGGAGCGGCACTCATGCAAAGACCCCATGGATGAACCAGTTGGGTGGCCGTTCGAGTTCGTAATGGCCATTGCGATAAACCCAGAGGCGATGCCCTGTCCCGACCTCCAGCCGGAAGTAATCCCGTTCCGCCGCCGCCTCTTCATCGTGCCACCATTCCGGCGAAATCCTTTCCGGCCCCTCGGCATGCAAGACCTCGTGCATCATGCGTCGCCAGCGGAAGCGGAAGGGTGGTCCATCCGGCACTTCGGCCGCAACCGCTTCCACCCGCTCGGGATGAGGAAAGAGCCGCAAGGGCCGGTCGCCGCCCGGAAAGGCGAATGCCTTCGCCTCCCGCTTGCCGATGGATCGGATTTCCATGGCGGGCACGGAAACGACCGCCCGTTCGGGCACGTGGCTTTCCCGAAGCTGAAAACATTGAAGCGAAGCCGCCCCGAGACGGGCCGAGACCCGATCCACGAATTCGGCCAATGAGGTCTCCCGCTGCCCATTCCCCTCGAAATCCTTCTGGGATGCATCGAAGGCCTCATGCTCGAGGACGTTGAGGCGCAGGATCTCGAAACCGAAGCCGGCATCGAGATCGTCATGGACGGCCTTCAGGCGTTCGGAAAACAGACCGGCGATCCGCCCGGCATCCCGCAACGGGCGGGAAGCCCCTGCCTGAATGCGAAAGACCCGGCCATCCACCCGGAACAGCACCAGCTCGAAAATCCGTCCCCCTGCCCCGCGTGCCTCCAGGCCGGGTTTCAGGAGCGCTGCGACCTGGTGGGTCACCTGCAAGATGCTTTCTTCCGTCTGGATGGGCTCGGCGAGCCGGCGCTCAGAGGAGAGACAGGGAACCGGCCGCCGCGGCGAGACCGGTTCCTCGCTGCTGCCGAGCGCCTGATCGAGCCGCAGCAGGACATGGGCGCCGAAGCGGCGGGCAAGCGGCGCCCTCGGCATGGCCAGAAGATCGCCGACCTGCTTCAGACCGAGCTTCTGGAGCGATGCGACCGTGATCTCGTCGATGCGCAGCGATGCGACCGGAAGGGGTGCGAGCATCTTGCGCATATCCTCATTGGCAATCACGCCGCCTCGGCCGAAACGGCAGGTCGCCCATGACAAGCCCGGCGATCCGGAAATAGCCCCGCGAACGTCGAAGCCCATCAGGAACAGCCGCGAAAGCGCATCATCCAGCAAGGCCCGCTCGCCGCCGAACAGATGCGCGCAGCCGGTGATATCCAGGAACAATCCATTGCGGCCGTCGAGCGCCACAAGCGGCGTATAGCGATCGCACCAGTCGGCAAGGGCTTCGAGAATGGAACGGTCCGCCGTCTGGTTCTCTTCAACGACATCGATCCCGGGATGCATGGCGCGCGCTTCCGCCAGCCCCTGCCCTCGCTTCAGGCCAATCCGCTCGGCCGCTTCATCAAGGGCCGTCAGCCGCATGGCATTGTCACGCCGCCCGGAACAGACGATCGGCGGATGTTCAGGACGCCCGGTCGAGCGCCAGGACGGCCCCCATTTCCGGCGGGCGATGCGATCGGTCGGAAGATGCGGGAAGACGAGGGAGAGAATGCGCTGGCTCGTTCCCGAAAGGGAAAGGGATGCCTGTTCGCTCGGCAGGGAGAAATTGACGGTCATGGGCGTTCCACTCCAGAAGAAAGGAGAGCGGAGCCGGATTGCGGCTCTTCTCCAGGATGAGACGGAAGGAGGGTTGACCGATGCTCCCGCCAAGCATCGATCCATCCGGCAGGCGACGTTTTGAAGCCGGCGCCGGTTCTGCCAGGAAGCGAAAGAGGGCGCTGCTCGCCTCCTCCTCCCCGGCATGCCTCAGCAGGAAAAGCGGCCGCCCCGCCGCCTTTGCCCGAAGCGCGAGCCGCCGGCTTTCGGCAAGCCCGAAATGCGCGGGATTGCCCCTGATTTCCAGAATGGTGACGCCCAAAGCCCCGCTCGCCACCGCTGTTTCCGCAAGCCACAACGCCTCGCTGAGCTTCCGGGGCGCGGCATATAGGAATGTCTCTGGCCTCAGGCCGAATTGCAGAAGGCCTATGCCATAGGGCACACCTGCTTCCTGCATCGAGGCCGCGTCGCCGATCCAAAGGATTGGAGCGCAAGCAAGTCCTTCCCCCTCCTCCTGCCGCTGAAGCCGGGCAGCCAGCGCGAGCGCGAAGCCGCTCAAGGCCCCGGCATCGCGGGAAAGGCGGGAACGGATCTCCGTAATGCCATCCATGGGCAGCCCTCCCTCGAGAGCAGCATCGAGTTCCGGAATGCCGAAGGACAGGCGAAGTTCATTACTCTTCGCAGTTCTTTCCGGCTCCCGTGCAAGCATACCCTGCTCTGCCGCCGCCAGAGCCGGCACCGGCCTGCCTTCCAGTCTGGCAATCTGTTCACGCAGGGCAAAAAGCTTCTCCTGCGCCGTGGCATCTCCGGCCATGGCGTCAGCTCCGTTCATAAATGTTCACTTTATGTTCTTATGGATTCCAGAGCTCGCCCGGAGAGTCAACAGACAATTTCCACGAAACCGGCCCTCCCTGGGAAGGCCGATGATTCAACTCTCGAAAAACTTTGCAGAAATGCCTATATGGCTCTCCTAAAAGGAGCAAACATGGCCCGCATTGACCAGACCGATGATTGGCGGGATCGCCACGCACCGACGATCAGCGCGTTCGAGTCTCTGGCAATAGAGGCCTATGGCCATCTGCCGGAAGAGTTTCGGGCGCTTACCACCAACCTGATCATCGAGATCGAGGATTTTCCGGACGACGACGTGTTCGAGGACATGGCGCTGGAAACGCCCTTCGACCTGCTCGGCCTTTTTGAGGGCCGCGGCATTTCGGAGCGTTTCACCATGGAGACCGGCGAACTGCCGAACCGCATCCGCCTCTACCGCCGCCCGATCCTGGATTACTGGGCCGAAAACGAGGAGACCCTGGGCGATATCATCACCCATGTATTGATCCACGAGATCGGCCACCACTTCGGTCTCAGCGACGATGACATGGAGCGGATCGAGGCCAGCGCGGAGCAGGCAGCGGATCGCTGAGCGCCACGGCTTTTCCTATTGCTCGCCGAGCTTCATGTCCGGGGTGTATTCCTTGCCCTCGACCATCTTCACCACGGCTTGGCCGCATTGCATCTGTCCGGTCTCGGCATTGAACGCATAGGTCGGCGAGCCTGAAAGCTCCCAGCCCTTGTTCAGCGCTGCCGTCACCTTGTGGCAGAAAGAAGCATCGTCGGGGCCGGTGAGAAAACGATAGAGCTTCATGACCTTTTCTTCCTTTCGGCGATCGATTGCGCCTTGTGGACGAGCTTCTGTGCTTCGAGAAGATGCAGCCGCTCGACCATGCGGCCGTTCATGTTGATGACATTGAGGTTCTGCGCTTCCGGCAGCGCAAAGGCGGCGATGATCGCCTGCGCCTCTTCGATGGCTTCCGGCTGTGGGCCGAAATGCCGGTTGGCGGGCTCGATCTGGGTCGGATGGATCAGCATCTTGCCGTCGAAGCCCATAGCTCGGCCCTGGGCACATTCGGCATCGAAGCCTTCCGCATCCCTGAAATCGTTGAAGACGCTGTCGAGAACGTCCAACCCATTGGCGCGGGCGGCAAGCACGACCTGCATCAACCAAGGGACAAGATAGGTCCTTCCCGGCTGCATAAGCACACCGGTTTCCTTGCGCAGGTCGTTGAGGCCGACCACGAAGCAGGAAAGCCTTCGGCTCGCCCCAGCGATCGAAGGGGCATTCATCACGCCGCTCGCCGTTTCGATCATCGCCCATACGGGAAGCTCTTCCGGTGTCCCCGCCCTGTCGAGCATAGCGGCGGCTGTCAGCACATCCGCAGCTTCGCCGATCTTCGGCAGCAGGACGGCATCCGGCTTGAGTTCCGCCACGAGCTCGATGTCCGCCTCAATGAATTCGGAAGAAAGCGCGTTGATGCGGATGACGATGTCCCGTCCCGCGAGCGGAGGCTGCCCGAAGAAGCGCCTGAGATTTTCACGCGCCTCCATCTTCTTTTCCGGGAAGACGGAATCCTCCAGATCGAGGATCACTCCATCGCAGTCAAGGCTCGGCACTTTTTCGAGCGCCCTCGGATTGCCGGCAGGCACGCTCAGGAGAGAGCGGCGCAAACGAACAGCGGCAGAAGCGGACACGTCTTCAAGGATCATGGGAGGCTTTCTGCCAAGCTTTCCGGCGCGGCGCAATATCGCAACTTCGTGAAGGCTCTTGCAAGATGTTCCGGAAGGGCCCACATTCAAGTCTAGAAAGGTTTGGATCATGCAGAACATCCGCACATTCTTCCTCGTTACATCCGGGGCCGCCATTTTTGCTTTCTTTGCCCTTCTCACGGCATCGCTGACGGTCGCCTTCGCGGGCATCCTGGCGATCCTCGCTGCAGGACGCGCCCTTTCCGCCCGGCTGAAGCCGGTGCCGGTGCGCGCCAAGGCCGGAAAACCGCAGATGCGCGTCTGGAACGACGGACGCGGCACCATCATCGATCTCTAGAAAATCTTCCGCTGCGCGTGGAAAGGACACCGGTGCGCAAAGCAAACCGTACCGGTTGACGGTAAACTGCCCTTCAAATCCGCCGGGATTTGTTCTATTGCAGCTTCCGCGCATAGAGTAACGCGGAGGCAGGTCATGGAAAAATTCGTCAAGCTCACCGGCGTCGCGGCGCCGCTTCCGGTCGTCAACGTCGACACCGACATGATCATTCCGAAGGATTACCTGAAGACGATCAAGCGTACCGGCCTCGGCAAGGGACTTTTCGCGGAAGCCCGTTACAAGGAAGACGGTTCCGAAAACGCGGATTTCGTGCTGAACAAGCCCGCCTACCGGAATGCCAATATCCTGGTCGCCGGAGATAACTTCGGCTGCGGCTCCTCGCGCGAGCATGCGCCCTGGGCGCTCCTGGACTTCGGCATCCGTTGCGTGATCTCCACCAGTTTCGCCGATATCTTCTACAACAACTGTTTCAAGAACGGCATCCTGCCGATCGTCGTCAGCCAGGAAGACCTGGACAAGCTGATGGACGATGCCTCGCGCGGCGCCAACGCTATCCTCACCGTCGATCTCGAAGCCCAGGAGATTACTGGTCCGGACGGCGGCTCGCTGCATTTCGACATCGATCCGGCACGCCGCCATATCCTGCTCGAAGGCCTGGACGACATCGCCTCGACGCTGAAGAGCGATGCGGTGATCGGCAGCTTCGAGAACAAGCTGCGCACCGAACGCCCCTGGCTCTGATCGGCCGTCACGATGGTCAAGCGGATTTCCTCAGGCTCACCCTTCGAAGCGCGCATCGGCTATTCCCGCGCCGTGGTGGACGGCGACATGGTCTATGTTTCCGGCACCACCGGCTATGACTATGCCCGCATGGAGATGCCGGAGGACGTTGCGGCCCAGACCCGCAATGCGCTCGGCACCATCGAGAAAGCGCTGAAGGAAGCCGGCAGCGGCCTGCACGACGTGCTGAGGGTTCGCTACTACCTCACCGACATGGCGGACTATGATGCCCTGGTCGAGGTGCTCGGCCAAACCTTTTCCGAAATCCGCCCCGCGGCGACCATGGTGGTCTGCGGGCTGACGACACCTGAAATGAAGATCGAGATCGAGGTCACGGCCCGCATCGGCGCCGGCTCGGCATAACACGTTCGGCCTCGTCCCTTCCGGCGGGCTCGGACGAGGTTTACAGCCAACTGCGGGAAGATCCCGCGGGGAGGACGAGCCCGCCTGATCGCAAGGACGCCACAGCATCATGTCTCACAAGCTCTTTCTTCTTCCCGGCGACGGTATCGGCCCCGAGGCCATGGGCGAGGTCCGCAAGATCATCGCCTATATGAACGACGCCATGAACGCCGGTTTCGTCACGGACGAAGGCCTCGTCGGCGGCTCGGCCTATGACGCCCATGGCGCGGCGATCTCGGAAGAGGACATGGCCAAGGCCAAGGCGGCCGATGCGGTGCTTTTCGGCGCGGTCGGCGGACCGAAGTGGGATTCCGTGTCCTATGAAGTGCGCCCGGAGGCCGGCCTCCTGCGGCTGCGCAAGGATCTGGAACTCTTCGCCAATCTGAGGCCGGCGATCTGCTATCCGGCGCTTGCCTCCGCCTCGTCGCTGAAGCCGGAACTGGTGGAAGGCCTCGATATCCTCATCGTCCGCGAACTCACCGGGGGCGTCTATTTCGGCGAGCCGAAGGAAATCGTCGATCTCGGCAACGGCCAGAAGCGCGGCATCGACACCCAGGTCTACGATACCTACGAGATCGAGCGCATCGCCGGCGTCGCCTTCGAGCTTGCCCGCACGCGCCGCAATTCCGTCTGCTCGATGGAAAAGCGCAACGTCATGAAGTCGGGCGTGCTCTGGAACCAGGTGGTCACCGAAACGCACAAGGCGAAATATTCCGACGTCAGGCTGGAGCACATGCTGGCGGATGCCGGCGGCATGCAGCTCGTGCGGGCGCCTAAACAGTTCGACGTCATCGTCACCGACAACCTCTTCGGCGACATGCTTTCCGACGTGGCCGCCATGCTGACCGGCTCGCTCGGCATGCTGCCCTCGGCCTCGCTCGGCGCGCCGGATACCAAGACCGGCAAGCGCAAGGCGCTCTACGAACCGGTTCACGGCTCCGCACCCGATATCGCCGGCCAGGGGATCGCCAATCCGATCGCCATGATCGCATCCTTCGCCATGTGCCTGCGCTACTCCTTCAATATGGTGAAGGAAGCCGACAACCTGGAAAAGGCGATCGCCAATGTCCTCGACCAGGGTATCCGCACCGGCGATATCATGGCGGAAGGTTGCCGCAAGGTCGGCACCGCCGAAATGGGCGATGCGATCCTTTCCGAGTTCAAGGCGCTCTCGGCCTGATTTGTCCTGACGGATCGACATCCTGCAAATGGAAAACCCGGCGCTTGAGGCGCCGGGTTTTCTCGTTGTGGGCCGGAAAAGAATGCCGGCCGGCGAAGCGGTGGATTATTCCGCGTGGATATCCCGGTCCTTGGTTTCCGGCAGGAAGAGCAGGCCGATCACCAGCGTAATGGCCGCGAAGACGATCGGGTACCAGAGACCGTAATAGATATCGCCCTTGGCGGCGCTCATCGCGAAGGCCGTTGCCGGCAGCAGGCCGCCGAACCAGCCGTTGCCGATATGGTAGGGCAGCGACATGCCGGTGTAGCGGATGCGGGTCGGGAAGAGTTCGACCAGCAGTGCGGCGATCGGGCCGTAGACCATGGTTACGTAGATGACCAGTACCGTCAGGATGGCGATGAGCATCGCCCAGTTCACGGCTTCCGGATCGGCCACCATGGTGAAATTGCCGGAGTTCGGGATGGAGTAGACCGCCATCTCCGTAACGCCGGCGGCTTCTTCCGCCGTCAGCAGCTTCTGCGTGACGAGATCGGCGCCGGACACCGTCGTTGCATTCCCCGCACGGATGGCTGCGGCATCGAGCTGCAGTTCCGGATTGGCGGCGACGAAGGCATCGAGCTTGGCTTCCGGAACGTTCGATGCACCGCGTGCCAGCGGATAGCCTGCGGCCTGCAGGGCAACGTTGACCTGCTTCTGGAAGGCCGTGTCCGCCGCCTTGGCGCCCGCACCGGCCTGGGTCGCGTCATAGCTGGTGACGGTGGATTCGCCGATCTTGACGGTCGCCGGCGAGCCGGCGGGGCCTGCAACCACGTCGTAGGGAACGGAGTTGCGGGTCAGGAACGAGGTCGCGATATCGCACGAGGTGGTAAACTTCGCCGTACCGGTCGGGTTGAACTGGAATTTGCAGTCGCCCGGAGCGGCGGTCACGGTCGCGCGAACCGTTTCCTGTGCCTGTGCCAGTGCCGGATTACCTGCCCAGGTCATGGCCTTGAACAACGGGAAGTAGGTGATGATGGCAAGCAGCAGGCCCGCCATGATGATCGGCTTGCGGCCGATCTTGTCCGACAGCCAGCCGAAGAAGACGAAGAAGCCCGTGCCGAGGAGCAGCGAGGCTGCGACCATGATGTTTGCCGACTGGGCCTCCACCTTCAGGATGTTCTGAAGGAAGAACAAAGCGTAGAACTGCCCCGAATACCAGACGACGGCCTGGCCGACGACGGCGCCGAACAGAGCCAGAAGGGCGATCTTGGCATTTTTCCACTGGCCGAAGGCTTCCGAAAGCGGTGCCTTGGAGCCCTTGCCCTCTTCCTTCATTCGCAGGAAGGCGGGCGATTCGTTCATTTTCAGACGGATCCAGACGGAAACGCCGAGCAGGACCACCGAGACCAGGAAGGGAATGCGCCAGCCCCAGGCGGCGAAGGCTTCGCGGCCGAGGATCGCCTGAACCAAAAGAATGACCACCAGCGACAGGAAGAGACCGAGCGTGGCCGTGGTCTGAATCCAGGACGTGAAGAAACCGCGTCTTCCATGCGGCGCATGCTCGGCCACATAGGTCGCGGCACCGCCGTATTCGCCACCGAGCGCCAGGCCCTGCAACATGCGCAGGAGGAGCAGGATGATCGGAGCGGCGATGCCGATCGAAGCCGCGCCGGGCAGAAGACCGACGAGGAAGGTCGAAAGACCCATGATCAGGATGGTGACGAGGAAGGTGTATTTGCGGCCGACGAGGTCACCCAGCCGGCCGAAGACCAGCGCGCCGAACGGGCGGACCAGGAAGCCTGCCGCGAAGGCAAGAAGTGCGAAGATATTCCGGGTCGTTTCCGGATACTGACTGAAGAAGGCCGCGCCGATGAAAGTGGCGAGCGAGCCGTAAAGATAGAAATCGTACCATTCGAATACGGTGCCGAGCGAAGAGGCGAAGATGACCTTCTTCTCCTCCCGCGTCATACTGCCTGACTTTACGTCGGCAGTGGTCGTGACATTTGCCATGATCCGTCCTCCACAAGATCAACCGACGCACCAGCCTGCTCCGACTCTCCTCCCGGATGTCAGGATGGCGCGCATTCCAGCAGATTGGCAGAAATCTGATTCGAGGAAGAGAGATGCTTTGGGATTATGACTTTCGTCTAATGCCGCCTCTTCGTTGCCATGCCGGCATAGCGGGTCTCCGTTGTCATGATTCTCCTTCTTCTTTCCGAAGGACACTCAGGCAGCCGGCCGCATCTTGCCGCGATCGTCGGGACGCGCTTGAAACGGCGGGCTCAGGCTTGACTCGGGGCCAAAATCTTCTAAACAGCTTCGGCGAACGGGAAGACGCCTCCATGAATTGCAGCGAACTTTACATCGCCGCCTTCGGACCGCCGGCATCATATGCCGGACGGGATTTCCGTCTTTCCGATTCTTCCAAAACCACGGCCAAAACGACGACGAAAACCGTCTGACGTCTCTGGCCCGCCGCTCTCTCCCCGGCATGGCCGGGGACAAGGAAATCCGCGCAACATGCTGCGGTTTCCCCCTCACCGGATCGAGGAGAGACAGAAAGAGAGCATATCATGGGTTTCAAGATCGCAATCGTCGGGGCAACCGGCAATGTCGGTAGGGAAATGCTGTCCATTCTCGCGGAGCGGGGCTTTCCGGCCGACGAAGTAGTGGCGCTGGCCTCCGCCCGCTCGCAGGGCACCGAGGTTTCCTTCGGCGACAAGACGCTGAAGGTTTCCAACCTAGAGAATTACGACTTCTCCGATACCGACATTTGCCTGATGTCGGCGGGCGGTTCGATCTCGCAGAAGTGGTCGCCGAAGATCGGTGCCCAGGGCTGCATCGTCATCGACAACTCCTCCGCCTGGCGCTACGACGCCGAGGTGCCGCTGATCGTGCCGGAAGTGAACCCGGATGCCATCGAAGGCTTCTCCAAGAAGAACATCATCGCCAACCCGAATTGCTCCACGGCACAGCTCGTCGTCGCGCTGAAGCCTCTGCATGATGCCGCCAAGATCAAGCGCGTCGTCGTCTCGACCTACCAGTCGGTCTCGGGCGCCGGCAAGGAAGGCATGGACGAGCTTTTCTCCCAGACGCGCGCGGTCTTCGTCGCCGATCCGATCGAATCCAAGAAGTTCACCAAGCGGATCGCCTTCAACGTCATCCCTCATATCGATGTTTTCATGGAGGACGGCTATACGAAGGAGGAGTGGAAGGTTCTCGCCGAGACCAAGAAGATGCTCGATCCGAAGATCAAGGTGACCTGCACTGCGGTGCGCGTTCCCGTGTTCATCGGCCACTCCGAGTCGGTCAACATCGAATTCGAGAACGAGATCACCGCCGAACAGGCCCGTGAAATCCTGCGCGAGGCACCGGGTTGCCTGGTCGTCGACAAGCATGAAAACGGCGGCTACGTGACGCCCTATGAATGCGCCGGCGAGGACGCCACCTACATTTCCCGCATCCGCGAGGATGCGACGGTGGAGAACGGCCTTAACATCTGGGTCGTCTCCGACAACCTGCGCAAGGGTGCAGCACTCAACGCGATCCAGATCGCCGAGCTGCTCGTCAACCGCGGGCTGGTGAAGCCGCGCAAGGCCGCGGCATAATCGATCGTTAACCATGGCATGATAAAGCTCCGCCAGAAATGGTGGAGCTTTTGCTTGAGAAACGCCAATTTCACGAACTGTTCATATTCGCTTGGGTTGCGATTGTTCTCAACCACAGCCATAAGGCCAGATATAGCCACCTCAGTCCGGGCGTTTGAACAAGCGGCTCCGGCTTTGAAACGAGTCTGACGCTCATGTTGAAGATTTTGCGGGCAGGATTAGTCGCCACTGGGATTTTTGCCGGCGCCGTGCCGGCCATGGCGGCGCAATGCGGCAATGATGGTTCCGGTTTTGCGCAATGGGTTCAGGATTTCAAACGGCAGGCCTCCGCCAACGGCATCAGTCCTTCCGTTGTCGAAAAGGCATTCGCCAACGTCTCCTACAATCGCGAAACGATCAAGGCCGACCGCGGCCAGCGGAGCTTCAAGCTTTCCTTCGATCAGTTCATGCAGAAGCGCGGCGGCCAGGCCATCATCTCCCGCGGCAAGAGCATGAAGAAGAACAACGCCGCGCTCTTCGCCGCCATCGAACGCCGTTATGGCGTGCCGGCCGGTCCGCTGCTCGCCATCTGGGGCATGGAAACCGGCTTCGGCAGCTTCATGGGCAACCAGCACACGCTCTCGGCTGTCGCAACGCTTGCCTATGACTGCCGTCGCTCCGCCTATTTTACCGATCAACTCTATGCCGCCCTCCGGCTCGTGGGCCGCGGCGATCTCAGCCCCTCCGCCAAGGGCGCAGCGCACGGCGAAATCGGTCAGACGCAGTTCCTGCCGGCAAACGTGATCCGCTACGGTGCCGATGGTGACGGCGACGGCCATGTCGATATGGTCAGGTCGCGCGCCGACGCGCTGGCTTCGACCGCCAACTTCCTGGTCGGTCACGGCTGGAGGCGCGGAGCCGGCTATCAGCCGGGTGAGGCGAACTACAATGCTATCCAAGGCTGGAATGCTGCAAGCGTCTATCAGCAGGCGATCGCCTATATCGGCGCACGGATCGACGGGGAGTAAGCCCGTCGATCAGGTTTCCGCTTCTTCGACGCTGTCCGCTTCAGCGGAGACCTCGAGCTCCGGGCGGAAGAAATCGCCCGTCTTGCCGTTCATCACCCACAATTCGCCGGTCGATATGTCGAACCAGGCGCCATAGATATGCAGCTTTCCCTGCTCTTCCAGGGCGCGCACATAGGGGAAGGTGCGCAGGTTGTTGATCGAATTGCGGATCGACACCCGCTCGAGTGCCGTCTGCCGCTCCGACTGCGTCATCAGGTCGTTGCTTTGGATCTGCTCAGCGGCCGGGCGAAGGAGCGACATCCAACGGCCGATGAAATCGCCCGGCGAAAGCGGCTCTGCGGCCGGATCGAGCGCGGCCTTGATGCCGCCGCAGCGGCCATGGCCCATCACCACGATATTTTGGATCTTGAGCGCCTGAACCGCGAATTCAAGCGCAGCCGAGGTGGCATGATACTGTCCGTCCGGCTCATAGGGCGGCACCATGTTGGCGACGTTGCGGACGACGAACAGCTCGCCGGGGCCACAGTCGAAGATCGTCTCCGGCGCCGAGCGCGAATCGCAACAGGCGACAAGAAGGGTGTGGGGTTGCTGGCCGTGTTCCGCCAACACGCGGTAACGGTCGCTCTCATGCGCATAGCGACCGCTCATGAAGTTGCGGTAGCCGTTCAGAAGGGTTTCTGGAAAGTCCGTCATGGCGCAAGGCTTATCCCGGCGCGCGGCGAAGATCAATGTCCCCGCAGGGGAACTTTCCAGCCGAACGCCGGATGGATGAAACCGGCCTACCGGCGCGTCCGCTGCAGCGGATGCACGAGGCGGCGCAATTGCACCATGGCCATCGGATTTGCCAGGCTGGATGCGTCCATTTCGAGCGTCAGTTCGTCGCTGCCGCGTTTGACGGTGCGGGCCAGCACCTCGTAGACGCTCGCGGTCGCAAGCTGCAGTGCCCGTTCCTCGTCCATGCCGCCGAGCAGGCGCGCAAGGAAAACCGCCGAGAGAAGATCGCCGAGACCGTTCGGCGGGTTTTCGATCAGCCGGTGCTCCGCCATCAGGGCGTGCTTGCCGGTGAGATAGAGATTGCCGGTCCCACCCGCCATCATCGGCACGGCGGAAGTCACCAGCATGCGCGCCGGACCGAGCGCCACGGCCGCATCCATGATCTGCGTATTGTTCTCCAGCGCCGCCCCGGAAAGCCAGGCGAGCTCGTAGCGGTTCGGCGTGGCAAGCGAGGCGAGCGGAATGAGTTCGTCACGGATCGCTTCCGCCGTTTCCTGCGGGATATAGAGGCCTCCGAGATCGCCCATCACCGGATCGCAAACGTAGAGAAGCTCCGGGTTTTTCTCCCGAAGCGCTCTGACGAGCCGCGCGACGGCGCGCGGCTGGGCGGCATTGCCGAAATAGCCGGTCAGCACCGCCTTCACCTCTCCGAGCCAGGGTGCCCGGATCAGGTCGTCGATCGCCTTGTCGAAATCGGCCTCGGTGAATGTGAGGCGGGTCGCCCGCCCATGGCCGGGATGCCAGGGCAACACGATCGTCGGCAGCGCCCAGACGGGAAAGCCCAATGTTTCCAGCGCGAAAACAACGGCGCGATTGCCGACGGAACCGCGAACCACATGACTGGAGATGACGATGACGGCGCTTTGGGATTCCTGCATGGGCTTGGCTTCCGGCTTCGAAGGCTTGTTGATCGTTTCTTCCTTGCGGCATGTCAACAAGGCTTCACGTGAAAGGATAAACTCTAGACGAATCGGCCATCTTTTAGCCGGGCTGAAAAGAAATAGCTTCACGACGGCATGAAGCAAAAATACAAGCTTCATGAGGTTCGTCGCCGCAAAATCGGCGACGTGGAAACAAGGGAAGGGAAACCCGATGGCCGCCAGGCAGAATCCGAAACGGGAAAAGCTGATCGAGAAAGCACGCAAGATCGCGACCGGAGACAAGGCGGAACATCTGGACCCTCTCATTCTATTCGGACGCGCCAGCAATGACGACCTCGAGGCCTATACGCCTGAGATGCTGGAGCTTTCCACGGCCCATGCCGCCCGGCGGCTCAAGGCCTGGACGCGGATGCGGCCGGATATCACGATCGAGCAGGTAGCGGGCGTGGAACCCGCCGGCGTCCCGGTTTCGGTACTCACCGTTATCGACCGGAACATGCCCTTTCTTTTCGATTCGGTGATGGGCGAGGTCACCGGCACCCATCGCGATCTCTATATGGCGGTCCATCCCATTCTGCTGATGACGCCGGGAAAGGAGCCGGTGCTCCGCTCGAACGAAGCGCCCGGCGATCCCTCTCACCACGTCAGCCTCATCCAGATCCACATAGCGCCGCTCTCGCAGGAACAGGCCGCCTCGCTTGCCGAGCGCATCCGTCACGTGCTGGAGCAGGTGCATCTGGCGATCACCGACTGGAAACCGATGCTGGAGGTGCTGGAAGGGGCCGCCACCCAGCTTCGCGCGCATCCGGCAAGCCGCAGGAAGGCCGACCGGGACGAGGCTCTCGCATTTCTCGATTGGCTGCGCGACGATAATTTCGCCTTCCTCGGCATGCGCGAATACGTCTATTCCGGCAAGGGCGCAGAAGCCAAGGTGGAGCGGGGCAAGGGAAGGGGGCTCGGCATCCTCTCCGACCCTGACGTGCTCGTGCTGCGCCAGGGCAAGGATGCGGTGATGACGACGCCGGAAATCCTCGAGTTCCTGGAAGGGCCGGATTTCCTGATCGTCACGAAGGCGAATGTAAAATCCGTCGTGCACCGGCGCGCCTATATGGACTATATCGGCGTCAAGCGCTTCGATGCCGATGGCCAGGTGATCGGCGAACTGAGGATCGTCGGACTCTTCACAGCGACCGCCTATACCCATTCCGTCCGCGAAATTCCGCTGCTGCGGGCCAAGGCCGCCCGCGTCGAGGATCATTTCGGCTTCGATCCGGACAGCCATTCCGGCCGCATGCTTGCCAACACGCTGGAAGCCTATCCTCGCGACGATCTCTTCCAGATCGATACCGACGTCCTGGCGCGATTCTGCGAACAGATCATGGAGTTGAGCGAGCGGCCGAGGGTACGGGTCCTGCCGCGGGTAGATCATTTCGACCGCTT
Source organism: Rhizobium sp. LC145 (assembly GCF_001005825.1). Classification (GTDB taxonomy): domain Bacteria; phylum Pseudomonadota; class Alphaproteobacteria; order Rhizobiales; family Rhizobiaceae; genus Neorhizobium. The sequence goes on along the minus strand of NZ_LBHV01000010.1, from coordinate 97,045 downwards.
CGTCTCGGTGATCGTCTATGTGCCGCGTGAAGATTACAATTCCTTCGTCCGCGAAAAGGTCAGCGACTATCTTGCCCAGGCCTATGACGGACATGTCTCGGCCTATTATCCGGCTTTCCCGGCAGGCGGCGTGGCCCGCGTCCATATCATCATCGGCCGTCGCGGCGGAAAGACACCGCGCATTCCCCAGGCGAAGCTCGAAGAGACGATCCGTCTCATCGCCACGCCTTGGGAAGAGCGCTTCGCCGCCCTTGCAGAGACGGGGCCGCGCATATCCGTCACCAATGCGTTCCAGGAGGCTTTTACTCCCGACCAGGCGTTCGCCGATCTCGAGGACATTGCCGCCTGCGCGGCGGGGGAGACGATCCGCATCGCCTTCTACCACGACCCGACGGACAAGCCCGGCACCGTCTCCCTCAAGATCTTCCACCACGACCGTCATCTTTCGCTTTCGCGCCGCGTGCCGCTTCTGGAAAATCTCGGCTTTCACGTGGTCAGCGAGCGAACCTTCGATATAGGTGTAGGCCCTGAGGACGACCGCAAGCTCGTCGTGCTGCACGACATGGAACTGCAGCTCACCGGACAGGAGACGATCGACCTTTCCCGCGAAGGGCCGCTTCTGGAAGAGGCCTTCCTCGCCGCCTTCGAAGGCACGGTCGACAATGACGGCTTCAACCGCCTTGTCCTGCTCGCCGGCCTTTCGGCGCGCGAGGTGACGGTACTGCGCGCCTATGCGCGCTATCTGCGCCAGGCCGGCATCGTCTATTCGCAGAACTACATTGCCGATACCCTTACGAAATATCCGGAGATTTCCGCCGCTATCTTCCGCCTGTTCCGGGATGGTTTCGATCCGAAGCTTGGCGATAAGGCGCGCGTCAAAAAGCTCGCCGATCATCATGCCGCCATCGAAACGGCGCTAGCAGGCGTGCCCAATCTCGATGAGGACCGGACGCTGCGCCGCTATGTCAACGCGGTCGACGCCACGCTTCGGACCAATTATTTCCAGCGCGATGCCGACGGAGCGCCGAGAAAGGTTCTCGCCTTCAAATTCGATCCGAAATTGCTGGATGGCCTGCCACAGCCGCGGCCCTTCCGCGAAATCTTCGTCTATGGAACGGAAGTGGAAGGCGTACACCTGCGCTTCGGCAAGGTGGCCCGCGGAGGCCTGCGCTGGTCCGATCGCGGCGAGGATTACCGCACGGAAATCCTTGGCCTGGTCAAGGCGCAGCAGGTGAAGAACGCCGTCATCGTGCCGGTCGGCGCCAAGGGCGGCTTCTTCCCCAAGGCGCTGCCGGCCGGAGGCTCGCGCGACGAGATATTCAATGCCGGACGCGAGGCCTACAAGACCTTCATCCGCACGCTTCTTTCCGTCACCGACAACATCCTGGGCTCCGAAGTGGTTGGCCCGCCGGACACTGCGCGCATCGACGGTGACGACCCCTATTTCGTCGTTGCGGCAGACAAAGGAACCGCCACCTTCTCCGATACCGCCAACGGGCTGGCGCAGGAAGCCGGCTTCTGGCTGGACGATGCCTTCGCGTCGGGCGGATCGGCCGGCTATGACCACAAGAAGATGGGCATCACCGCACGCGGCGCCTGGGAAGCGGTAAAGCGCCACTTCCGCGAAAAGGATATCGATATCCAGACGACGCCGTTCACCGTGGCGGGCGTCGGCGATATGTCCGGCGACGTCTTCGGCAACGGCATGCTGCTGTCGCGCCAGATCCGCCTGATCGCCGCCTTCGACCATCGGGACATCTTCATCGATCCCGATCCGCATATCGAAAAATCCTTCGCTGAGCGCGAGCGGCTGTTCAAGCTGCCGCGATCGAGCTGGCAGGACTATGATCGCAGCACGCTTTCGCAAGGTGCGATGATCATTTCCCGCTCCGAAAAATCGGTGAAGCTCACCAGGGAGGCGGCGGCGGCGATCGGAATGGAAAAGACCGTCGCCACCCCCTTCGAGATCATGACCGCGATCCTGAAGAACCCTGTCGATCTCCTCTGGTTCGGCGGCATTGGCACCTATATCAAGGCCGCTTCGGAGACGGATGCCGAGGTCGGCGACCGTGCCAACGATCCGATCCGCATCACCGCCGGCGAAGTACGCGCGAGCGTGATCGGCGAGGGCGCCAATCTCGGCGTCACCCAGAAGGGGCGTATCGCCTATTCGCTGGCCGGCGGCCGCTGCAATTCCGATGCGATCGACAATTCCGCCGGCGTCAATTCCTCCGACGTCGAGGTCAATATCAAGGTCGCGCTGAACCCCGCCATGCAGGATGGCCGGCTGACGCGGGGCAAACGCAACCAGCTTCTCTCATCCATGACCGACGAAGTCGCAGCCCTCGTGCTGCGCAACAACTATCTGCAGCCGCTGGCGATCTCGCTCACCGAGCGTAAGGGAACCGCCAATCGTGAGGAACTGTCGCGATTGATGTCGGTTCTGGAAGCGCAGGACCAGCTCAACCGCAAGGTGGAAACCCTACCGAACGATGCCGAGCTGGCCGAACGCTATGTTTCCGGCAGGCCTTTGACCCGGCCCGAAATCGCCGTTCTGCTCTCCTATGCCAAGATCGTCCTGTTCGATGCGCTCGTGGCGAGCGAGCTGCCCGACGATCCCTATTTCCTGACGATGCTTAAGGCTTATTTCCCCGCCAGGATGCAGAAGGCTTTCGCCGGCGATATCGAAAACCATCGCCTGCACCGCGAGATCATAGCGACCTCGCTTGCCAACGAAGCCATCAACCGCGGCGGGCCGGGCTTCGTCCAGAAGATGAGCGATCTGACAGGCACATCCGCGGCAAGCGTCGTCAAGGCAGCCTATCTCGCCCGCGATGGATTCGATCTGCCGAAACTCTGGGCTGAGGCGGACGCCCTGGACGGGAAGATATCCGGCGAGGCGCAGAACGGTCTCTACGCACGGATCAGCGAAATATTCTCCGAAGCGACCCGGCTCATCCTCGAGACCGGCGCGGCTGTCGGCGATATGGAAAGCGCCATTCGCCGGCTCAAGAACGCGATCAAGGGCCTGCGTGCCTCGATTGGATCCCTCGGCCTTGCCGATGCCATCGAAACGAACGCCGCGGAGCTCGAGGCGCAGGGAACTCCCGCACAGCTCGCGGCCGAAATCGCTCTGCTTGCGACCCTCGTTCTCACGCCCGAGATCATGCTGATCGCCGAACGGACGGGCGAAAGCCTCTCCCGCGCAGCGGATATATACTTCGCAGTCACGAAAACCTTCCGGGTCGATCGCCTGCTGGAAGTCGGTAGACGCATTGCCACCTCGGACCACTACGAGAGCCTTGCGCTTTCCCGCAGCCTTCAGCAGATCACCACGGCGCGGCGCGATATCGTGATTGCGGCGCTTGCGGCCTATCCGAAAGAGAAGAAACCGCTGGGAGCCTGGGTTTCGACCGATCGCCTGCGGATAAACCGCATCGGGACGGAACTGGTGACTTTAAGCGAAGGCAGCGATCCGACCCTGCCTAAAATCACCGTGGCGGCAGGCCTGCTCAGCGACCTTGCGCATGGAAGGGTGAGGTGAGACAACGGGACCGATAGCTTGAACCCGGGGGAAAAGGTGGCCGTGTCTCATCTTGAGGAAGTGCCGGCGAAAGCCGGCCGGCGCGGTGTCTGGGGCTGGATGCTGTTCGACTGGGCCGCCCAGCCCTTCTTCACCGTCGTCACCACCTTCATCTTCGGCCCCTATTTCGTCTCGCGGCTCACCGCAGATCCGGTCTCCGCCCAGACCGCCTGGAGCAATATGGCGACGATCTCTTCGCTGATCATCGCCATTCTCTCCCCCGTTCTCGGCTCGATTGCCGATCAATCCGGCCCGCGCAAGCCGTGGATCGCCTTCTTTGCCCTGGTCAAGATCACCTGCGTCTCGGCGCTCTGGTTCGCCGCGCCCGGCTCGCCGATCATCTGGCCGATGATCTTCATGATCCTGGCCTCGATCGCCGCTGAGTTCTCGACCGTCTTCAACGATTCCATGATGCCGAGGCTCGTCGGCAGGGACGAGGTGGGACGCATCTCGAATATCGCCTGGGGGCTCGGCTATCTCGGTGGCATGGTGGTTCTGATCGCCGTCGTCACGCTGCTTGCCGCAAACCCGCAAACCGGCCGCACGCTGATCGGCTTGCCCCCGCTTTTCGGCCTCGATCCGCATCAGGGCGAGGATGCCCGCATTACCGGCCCGATCGCCGGCCTCTGGTATCTCGTCTTCATTCTGCCGATGTTCTTCTTCACGCCGGATGCCGCCAAGGGCCTGCCCATGGCGCAGGCCGTGCGCGCTGGTCTTTCGGAACTTGCCGGCACGCTCACAGATCTGCGCCGGCGCATCGGCATCGCCAAATTTCTGGTGGCCCGCATGCTCTATCAGGATGGCGTCAACGGTCTTCTGATCCTCGGCGGCGCCTTCGCAGCCGGCATGTTCGGCTGGGCGACGATCGAGATAGGCATCTATGGCATCATCTTGAATGTCGTGGCGATCTTCAGTTGCCTGCTGGCAGGCAGGCTCGACCGGCACCTCGGCTCCAAGATCATGGTCGTCATAAGCCTCGTGCTGCTCATCGTCGCGACCATCGGCATCGTTTCGACCGGTCCGGGCTTCGTCTTCTTCGGACTGCTGCCGCTTTCGCAGGAAGACGCCGGCGGTCTTTTCGGCACCGCTGCGGAAAAGGCCTATATTCTCTTCGGGCTTCTGATCGGCATCGCATTCGGGCCCGTCCAGGCTTCGTCACGCTCCTATCTCGCCCGCAGCATCGAACCCTCGGAAAGCGGCCGCTATTTCGGCATCTACGCGTTTTCCGGCCGCGCGACGAGCTTTCTCGCCACCCTTCTCTTCTCGATGGTGACCTATGCCAGCGGCTCGGCCCGGCTCGGCATGGCGACGCTGATCATCTTCCTGGCCGCGGGACTGTTGCTGCTGCTGGCCACGCCTTATCCGGCGGACCGCCGTCGATAATGCTTGCCAAGCTTCCCTCGTCATTCCTGTGCTTGTCACAGGAATCCAGCCACGCGAAGTCCTTCGCGTGAAAAGGCTTCCATGCGCCGCAGACGCGGCGCTGCTGGATTCTGTGACAAGCACAGGGATGACGGGCGGAATTAATGCCTGAAATGCCGCATCCCGGTAAAGACCATCGCCACGCCATGCTCATCGGCGGCGGCGATCACCTCTTCGTCACGCATCGAGCCGCCCGGCTGGATAACGGCGGTGGCGCCCGCCGCGATCGCCGAAAGCAGGCCGTCGGCGAAGGGGAAGAAGGCTTCCGATGCGACCGCCGAACCCTTGGTCATCGGCTCCGCCCATCCCATCGCTTTCGCCGCCTCTTCAGCCTTGATGCCGGCGATACGGGCCGAATCGATCCGGCTCATCTGGCCTGCGCCGATGCCGGCGGTCTGGCCGTTCTTGGCATAGACGACTGCGTTCGATTTTACGTGCTTGGCGACCTTGAAGGCGAATTTCAGGTCGGCGAGTTCCTGTTCGGTCGGCGCGCGCTTGGTCACCACACGTAGATCGAGATCCTCCACCATGCCGTTGTCGCGGGTCTGCACCAGAAGTCCCCCGGCAACCGTCTTGGCCGTCAGGCCGCGCGAGCGCGGATCGGGAAGGCCGCCGGCGGCAAGCAGGCGAAGGTTCGGTTTCCTGGCGATGATCGCCCTGGCTTCCTCGGAAACCTCCGGTGCGATGATGACCTCAGTGAAGAGCTTGACGATCTCCTCGGCTGTTTCCGCGTCCAGCGTCTGATTGAGCGCGATGATGCCGCCGAAGGCCGAGGTCGAATCGCAGGCGAGCGCCTGCCGATAAGCTTCCGCAAGGGTCGGAGCAACCGCAACGCCGCAAGGATTGGCATGCTTGATGATGGCGCAGGCCGGGCCGTTTTCCGGCGCGAATTCGCCGATCAGCTCATAGGCGCCATCGGTATCGTTGATATTGTTGTAGGAGAGCTGCTTGCCCTGGATGAGGGTGGCGGTCGCAACGCCCGGCCGCTTCTCGCCGGTGACGTAGAAGCCCGCGCTCTGGTGAGGGTTTTCGCCATAGCGCATCTCTTCCTTCAGCACCCCGCCGATCGTCCGGTAGCGCGGAATTTCGATGTCGAGCGCTTCCGCGAACCAGTTGGAGATCGCCGTGTCGTAAGCGGCCGTGCGTGCATAGGCCTTGGCGGCCAGCCGCTGCCGGAAGGCATAGACGGTGTGGCCTTCATCGCTGCGCAAAGCCTCGATGAGCGCCGGATAATCGGAAGGATCGGTAACGATCGTCACATACGCGTGGTTCTTTGCCGAGGCGCGGATCATCGCCGGCCCGCCGATATCGATGTTCTCGACGGTGGTGGGATAATCGCCGCCAGCGGCGCGCACTTCCTCGAAGGGGTAGAGATTGATGACGGCGAGATCGATGCCGTCGATCCCGTGCTCCTTCATGGCCGCGGCATGCTCTTCATCGTCGCGGATCGCCAGAAGCCCGCCATGCACGGTCGGATGCAGCGTCTTGACCCGGCCATCCATGATTTCCGGAAAGCCCGTCACTTCGGAGACGTCGGTCACGGGAAGTCCGGCCGCCGCGATGGCCTTGTGCGTGCCTCCGGTCGAAAGCAGCCGCACCCCGTGATCCACCAATGCCTGCGCAAGTTCGATGATGCCGGTCTTGTCGGAGACCGAGAGCAGCGCGGTGCGGACCTTGATCCGGTCGGGGGCGGGAATTTTCTTTGAAACGACGGCCATGGGCTTCTCCTTGGAACACGGCCCACGGACGGGCGCAAGGGACGGATGCCGCCGCGTTAGCACAGCCTCGTCCGGGAGGAAACCGCTATTCGCTCCGCCTCATCATCCAGCGGATTTCGCTCACCGCGGGCGGCGAGAACTCGATCACCAGCTGCTGGCTGGGGCGGAAACCGGAGGCATCTGCAAAGAAGATATCCTCCTCGATCGCCACCGCAAGGCCTGGGGCGGAGAAGACCCAGGTTTCACCATCCGGAGCCTGCATCGTCACGCTCTCCTCGTCCTGCCTCGAAAGATGGATCACCGGATGGACATGGAAGCGCGCCGTCGCCAGAAGCGGCTCATCGGATGCTCCCCCTCCTTCCGCCGGCACCAGCCTGTCGTGGCCCTTGATCTTGCCTCCCTTGAGGCTGAGACCGATCTCGCGCTCATGGACATAGCCGAACTGCCTGACATAGCCGTCGTGCCGGGCGCGCAGCCAGTCGTTGCCGTGCTGGTCGTCGGAACGCTCCACCTCAATCCTGGAGACGCCGGAAATGAGGAAAGGTCCGGAAAACCGCGAGCGAAGGATCCGGCTGGAGGAGGTCTCGTTGAGCGTCACCGTCGAATGGGCCGCCGTCGCCCTTGCGATCGTCCGATAATTGCGACCGGCGAATTTCGGCGCGCCGCAGTTGATGATGAAGCGATGGCGGCCTGCCGACATCTCGAAGGAAAGGCAGCCCGCATGGGCCGTGCGCGAAAGTTCGGGCGATAGAGCGCGTCCGGTATCGACGATGACCGTCTCGTTCTCGGAGGTCAGGCGATGATAGTTCATGTGCGGAAGCGACTTGAACGGCTTGCCCGCCGTCTCATCGTAGCGCAGCACGGACATCAGCTCGCTCGCGGGCGTCGAGCTTGCGCCGTTGAAAAGCGCGAGGTCTCCATCCTGATGGCGGAAGAAGCGCAAAGCCGGATACATGCGGTCGATCGTCGGAATGAGCTTCTGCGGCAGTTCATGACCGAGATTGATATAGGTCTGGCGAAGCGGCAGGAGGTCGATCAGGATATCAAGGAGGGCGCGCGGGTTGCGCGAGACATGCCCGCCATCGGCCAGGATCTGCCGCTCCAGCTCGCGGTCGAGCTTCTGCCCCTCCCGGCGGATATAGGCATTGCGGGTCGGCATCGAAATCGAGGCCATGGCGAGCGCGATGCGTATCCTCAGTCGCGTTTCGCCTTCCGGAACACAGCCGGCTATCTTCTTCAGATATCGAACCTGCTGGGCAAGGCTCCGCATGAAGCGACGGTAGAAGCCCGCTTCGGCGCCTTGCAGAACCACGGTGGAATGGGAAAGCCAGGCGATGACCCTTTCGGCCATGACATTGGCCTCCCAGGCAACGCCGCTGCGGTTGCGCCCGTGAAGCGTGATCCAGTCGGCAACGATGCTGCGGGCCTGTGCACAAGCCTCCTCGGTCTTGTTGGCGCGGATATGTCTGAGCCAGGTGAAGGAATGCAGCCTCTCGGCGAAGATCTTCGAGGGAAGCTGCACCGCGAAGGGGGACTCCCCATAGGTCGTCAGCACCGTACCGGCCAGCGGGAAGCGATCTTCGAGTATCTCCTCGGCGACGAAGAGGTCTATCGAATGCAGGTCCGTGGGCGCGACGATTAGCCGTTCGGGAATTTTCAGCGTGAAGGACGTCAAGGCCAGCCGCAAGGAGGCGGTGCGCCGGCAAAGGCGCCGCCCGAGTTCCCGCAAGCCGAAGGAAACGAGCCTTCGACGATCCGCGAGCTGCATGGCCAAACTGAAACACTCCGCAGGATTTACGGCCGCCCATGGGACGACGCACCTTTTAGACTCTGTGAATAAAATGGGGCTCTATGGTGAATAAAATCTTACCGTACGCGCAGCACGGACGCGAAGAAGCCGTCCATGCCTCCGGCGAAGCTCCCGTCCGGCGGAAGCATTGCCGGAGTGGTGCGGAACTCCCCGAGCGGCGAGATCGCCGTTTCGAGGCCCGCCCAATCGCCGGGATCGACCGGCACGCGCTCGATGGCTGGTGTATCCGAAAGCACCCGGGCGACGAGATCCTCACCCTCGGAGGGATCGAGTGAACAGTTGGAGAAGACGACGAGGCCACCGGATTTCACCAGCGTGATGGCATGGCGCAGCATCTTCTCCTGCAGCGCGGCGAGCTTTTCTATATCCCGGGGCCCCTTGGTCCACAGCACGTCCGGATGGCGCCGCGTCGTACCGGTGGAAGAGCAGGGCGCGTCGAGAAGCACGCCGTCAAGCAGCGCATCCGGCCTGAAAGTAAAGAGGTCCGCTCCGATGAACTGCGCATCGAGGTTCAGGCGCTTCAGGTTTTCTTCAAGTCGCGCCAGCCGGTTCGCCGATTGTTCGACGGCGATGACTTTTGCGCCGGCAGCGGCGAGCTGCGCCGTCTTGCCGCCCGGTGCAGCGCATAGATCGGCGATCAGCTTGCCCTTGAGCTCGCCGAAGAGTTTCGCCGGAATACTGGCCGCCACATCCTGCACCCACCAGGCGCCTTCCTCGAACCCCTCGAGCGCGGTGACCGAACCCTCGAAAGACGGAAGACGGATGCTGCCGGTCGGCAAAAGCTTGCCTCCGAGCCTTGCAGCCCAGCGCTCCGGATCGGCCTTGACCGTCAGGTCGATCGCCGGCGGTTCGAGCTGCGCCTCGGCGATCCGGTGTGCCTGCTCCTTTCCATAGGCCGCCGAGAGCCGTTCAGAGAACCAGGCGGGCAGGGGGGAGACCGTAGCGGTCCGTGCTAGGATATCGTCCTTCTCGCGCGCAAGCCGCCGCAGTACGGCGTTCACCAGCTTGGCAAACCGCCGGTTCCGCGGATCGCGATTAGCCTGCTCGACGGCAAGATCAACCGCCGCATGCGAAGGAACGTCGAGATGCAGGATCTGCGCCGCCGCGACGACCAGCACGTGATGCAGGGCCCGAGCGCCCTCCGGCAGCGGCGTATCGATGAGGGAATTGATCGCCGCTTCGAGACGCGGCAGATGGCGAAGCGCGGAGGTGAGGATCGCCCGAGTCAGCGCCCTGTCCGCCTCGCTAAGCGCCTTGTAGGCGGGATTGCCGTGGGCGGGATCGAGCATACCGTCGAGCGATATCTTTCGATCCACGACGGCCGCCAGAAGCTTGGCAGCCGTGGCTCGGACCTCAAGACCCGGCTTGGCCTCGGGACCGTGATTTGCGGAAGCTTGTTTCCCGCTATGGACCGGCGGCTTGGAAGTCTTCTTCTTGCTGTCGTTCAACTTGTTCTCGTTCAGGACCAGGGGCCTTTGGGCGGTTCGGAAGGACCGCGGCCCCAGCCGGCATTCGGCACCGACCGCGAAGTACGGGTCGGTCTATCAGCCCCGAGTGACCCCGTCGAGGCTCCGGTCCCGAATTCGCCCGCCATCTGCTGGAGCGCGGCGATGCGGTTTTCGGTGTTCGGGTGGGTCGAGAACAGGTTGTCCATGCGCTCGCCGGAAAGCGGATTGATGATGAACACATGCGCGGTTGCCGGGTTGCGCTCGGCATCGTAGTTCGGGATCGCATGCGCGGCGCCGGCGATCTTGCCGAGCGCGGAGGCAAGCCAGAGCGGGTTGCCGCAGATTTCCGCGCCGCGCCGGTCGGCGGAATATTCGCGCGTGCGGCTGATCGCCATCTGCACCACCATGGCAGCGAGCGGAGCGACGATCATCGCGAGCAGCACGCCGATGAAGCCGAGCGGATTGCTGTTCTCCCGGTTGCCGCCAAAGAAGAAGGCGAAGTTGCCGAGCATGGAAATCGCGCCGGCAAGGGTGGCTGTAACCGTCATGGTGAGCGTGTCGCGGTTCTGGATATGCGCAAGCTCATGCGCCATCACACCCGCCACTTCCTCATGCGTCAGCCGTTCCAGAAGACCGGTGGAGGCTGCAACGGCGGAGTTCTGCGGGTTGCGGCCGGTTGCGAAAGCGTTCGGCTGCGGATTGTCGTAGACATAGACTTTCGGCATCGGCAGGCCGGCATTGGCCGAAAGATCCCGGATCATCTGATGGAGTTCCGGCGCATTGCGCTCGTCTACTTCATGGGCGCCATAGGCCCGCAGCACCATCTTGTCGGAATTCCAGTAGGAGAAGAGGTTCATGGCCGCGGCCATGATCAACGCGATCATCATCCCGCCCCGGCCGCCGATCAGAAATCCGACGCCCATGAACAAGGCGGTCATGAAGGCCAGAAGCATGGCGGTGCGCATCACGTTCATCGTCATATCTCCCGAAAACCGACACCGCCTTTCTTCCTGGCGGCGAACGACTTATGATGTGGTCATTCAGCGGTATTTTTCAATATTCGAACCGCGGAGCACAACCTATGCAGAATGCCGATAACGACAATATAGAAGCAACGGTGGAAGGCGCAGCGCCGAAAAAGTCGCTTTCACCCGCCGCGCAACGCGCGCTGAACGAGGCCGAAGAGCGGCGGCGGCGTGAAATGCACGCGAAGATGCCGCCGGAGTTCGGCGGCCGCGGTGGAGCCGATCCCGCGCGTTTCGGCGATTGGGAAATCAACGGCCGCGCCATCGATTTCTAGAACGTGCCGCGATCCTTCAGCTTCACTCTTCGCCTTTAAACCTTTTGCTTCCAGGCATGCTTGCCGCAAACCCGGCATGTTTGCTCGCGCACATGTTTTGAAGCAGCGGCAGGAAAGTTTTCCGTTTTCCGTGACGATACGGCAGAAACGTAAGTAAATATTCCTATTGACTTACGCCACATGTCGGAATTTATTCCTTTCATGGTCAAGTCGCTTCCGATTCTTGCCGGCCTTTTCCTGACCCTGATCACCGGGGCGGCCGCGCGCGAAGAGATTTCCGGACCGGTTGCGGCACATATTCTCCGCGTCATCGATGGCGACACCCTGCTTGTCGAAGCAGAGCCATGGCCGCAGCAGAAGATCGAGGTCTATGTCCGCATTCGCGGCATCGATGCGCCGGAACTCCGCTCGAAATGCCTGGCGATACGCCATGCCGGGCTGAATGCCCGTCAGGCACTGGAGGCTCTCACCTCAGGCTCACGCAAAATTCAGCTCACCCGCATCGCCGGCGATAAATATTTCGGCCGCATCGTCGCGGACGTGATGCTCCCCGACGGCGTGAACGCCGCCGACCGCCTGCTGCTTGCCGGTCTCGTCACCGGCTATGACGGCGGCCGCAAGCCGCGCGAGGTTTGCGGAACCGCCAGCCTTGGCGATCATTGATCTTGTTCGATCCACGCCCTTTGGAGGAACGATGGCCGAGGATTTCTGGAAATTTGAGCAAAGCCTATGGGTGGAGGGCACCCCGGCCTATGAGAAGCTGCTTCATCCGAATTGCATCATGGTGTTTCCGGCTCCCGCGGGGATCATGGGCGCGGAAGCCGTCCTGAACGGTATCGACGGGGCGCCTCGATGGCTGAGCGTAAAGCTGGACGAGCAATCCAGCCTGGAAGCCAACGGCGAGACCGTGATTCTTGCCTACAGGGCGGAAGGCCGCAGGCAGGGTTCTCCCGCCTATTGGGCCTTCTGCAGCTCCACCTATGTCCGCCACGCGGGCGAGTGGCGGATCATCCAGCACCAGCAGACGCCGATCGCCTGATTTACCGCTCCGTGAGAAACGGCAAGACGCGCGAATTCAGCCCGCTTTGTTCTGCCGGTTGGCGATGAGATCCTCCACCACGCCGGGATCGGCGAGTGTGGAAGTATCGCCGAGCGAACCGAAGTCGTCCTCGGCGATCTTTCGCAGGATACGGCGCATGATCTTGCCCGAACGGGTCTTCGGCAGGCCCGGCGAAAACTGGATCTTGTCGGGTGTGGCGATCGGACCGATTTCCTGGCGTACATGCTTCACCAGTTCCTGGCGAAGCTCGTCATTGCCTTCCTGTCCCGCCATCAGCGTCACATAGCAGTAGATGCCCTGGCCCTTGATATTGTGCGGATAGCCCACGACAGCCGCTTCCGAGACGAGCTCGTGGGAGACGAGCGCCGATTCCACTTCCGCGGTTCCGAGGCGGTGGCCGGAGACGTTCAGCACGTCGTCGACGCGGCCGGTGATCCAGTAATAGCCGTCCTCGTCGCGCCGGCAGCCGTCGCCGGTAAAATATTTCCCCTTATAGGTGGAGAAATAGGTCTCCACGAAACGCTCGTGGTCGCCATAGACGGTGCGCATCTGGCCGGGCCAGCTATCGGCGATGCAGAGATTGCCGTCCGCCGGCCCCTCCAGCACCTTGCCTTCATTGTCGACGAGTTCCGGCTTCACCCCGAAGAAGGGCTTCGTCGCCGAACCGGGCTTCAGATCGGTGACACCCGGCAGCGGGGTGATCATATGGCCGCCCGTTTCCGTCTGCCACCAGGTGTCCACGATCGGAGAACGGCCGTCGCCCACCACGTGATAATACCATTCCCAGGCTTCCGGATTGATCGGTTCGCCGACCGTGCCGAGCAGACGCAGGCTTTTGCGGGAGGAGCGCTTGACGAACTCGTCGCCGGCGCCCATCAGCGCGCGGATCGCGGTCGGCGCGGTATAAAAGATGTTGACCTTGTGCTTGTCCACGACCTCCCAGAAGCGCCCCTGGTCGGGGAAGTTCGGCACGCCTTCGAACATCAGCGTGGTGGCGCAGTTCGCCAGCGGTCCGTAGACGATATAGGAATGGCCGGTTACCCAGCCGACATCCGCCGTGCACCAGTAGATGTCGCCATCCTGATAGTCGAAGACATATTCGTGGGTCATCGCGGCATAGACGAGATAGCCGCCCGTGGTGTGCAGAACGCCTTTCGGCTTGCCGGTGGAACCCGAGGTATAGAGGATGAAAAGCGGATCTTCCGCCTTCATCTTCACCGGCTCGCAATGCGCCTTCGCGCCGGCGGTTTCCTGATGGTACCAGAGGTCGCGGCCGGACGTCCAACCGGTCTTGCCGCCGGTGCGCCGCACGACGAGCACCTTGTCGACCGTCACGTTCTGGCGCGCCGCAATCTCGATGGCCTTGTCCGTATTCTCCTTGAGCGGTATCGGCTTGCCGCCGCGAACACCCTCGTCGCAGGTGATCACGAAGGTCGACTGGCAGTCGACGATGCGGCCAGCCAATGCATCCGGGGAAAAGCCGCCGAATACCACCGAATGCACCGCGCCGATGCGTGCGCAGGCGAGCATCGCATAGGTCGCTTCCGGGACCATCGGCATATAGATGGTAACGCGGTCGCCCTTCTTGACGCCGTGCTTTTTCAACACGTTGGCCAGCCGGCAGACCGCCTCGTAGAGCTCGTTATAGGTGATCTTCTTGTCGATATAGGGATTGTCGCCCTCCCAGATGATGGCAGTGCGTTCCCCGTGCTTCTTCAAATGCCGGTCGATGCAGTTGTAGGAAACATTGGTCTGTCCGTCCTCGAACCACTTGATCGAGACCTTGCCCTTGAACGAGGTGTTCTTGACCTTGGTATAGGGCTTGAACCAGTCGATGCGCTTGCCGTGCTTGCCCCAGAACTTGTCCGGATTCTCAATGCTGTCCTCGTACCACTTCTCATATTTGGCCTTGTCGATGAGAGCCTTTGCCTTTGCGGACTTGAGAACCGGATAGACTTTTTCGGACATGAATTCCTCCCTGCTTGTCATCGACGACGATGCACCGAACCGTCAGCGATATGTGAGGCATTCATAACAGGTGAAGCAAGAGCGGCAATTAGACAAATGGTCCATGAAGGCAGGTCGCGGAAACGTGAGAGCCTGTTTTTCCGGCCGCGGCATGCGTCAAAACAACGGCTTGAGGCCTCGCCTCATTTTTCTCTGGAGGTGATGCGTCCCAGGGGCCGAAGCCTGTTTCAAACATTTGCAATTCTGTCTCAATCCGGTTATAGAGGCGCCATTAATTCCCGGAAATTGTGGTTGATACCCACGGCCCGCGACACCGGCGCGGACGGACAGAGGAACTATATCCATGGCTCAACAACTGCTCATGCCGAAGGCAACGGCCGTCTGGCTGGTCGATAACACGGCCCTTTCCTTCGACCAGATCGCCCAGTTCTGCAAGCTGCACCCGCTCGAGGTGAAGGCGATTGCCGATGGCGAAGCGGCGCAGGGCATCAAGGGCCTCGACCCCATAGCCACCGGCCAGCTTTCCCGTGACGAGATCGCCCGCGGCGAGGCGGATGTGAACTACAAGCTGAAGATCTCCGAGCCGAAGGTTCGTGTGCCGGAATCGAAGCGCCGCGGCCCGCGCTATACCCCGGTTTCCAAGCGCCAGGATCGCCCCAACGCCATCCTCTGGCTGGTGCGCAATCATCCTGAACTCAAGGATGCGCAGATTTCCCGCCTCGTCGGCACCACCAAGTCGACGATCGAGCAGATTCGCGAACGGACCCACTGGAACTCCGCCAACCTGACGCCGATGGACCCTGTAACGCTTGGCCTCTGCAGCCAGATCGATCTCGATCTCGAGGTGGAAAAGGCCTCCAAGGGCCGTCCGCTGCCAAGCGCGGCCGAGCTCGGCGCTTCGCTGCAGCCGGCGGCGGAAACCGAGAACCTCGATTTCGGTTATCGCGGCGAGCGCGAGGAAGAAAAGGAAATCGATGCGGATGCGGTCTTCGCAAAGCTCAGCTCGCTGAAGTCCAACCGTCCCGAAGAGGACGAGGACGAAAACTTCTGAGAAGGGCCGCCTCCTCTTGCCTGTTCAAGGCCCCGGATCGCTTCCGGGGCCTTTTGTTTTTCAGGCGCTTTGCCTGAAACCACCGCCGCCTTGGGCGTAGCCGTTCGCCTTGAGAACGGCTGTGATCTCGTCGAGAACCGCCGCATCCTCGATGGTCGCCGGCATCGTCCAGGGCATCTCATCGGCGATCTTCTGCATCGTGCCCCGCAGGATCTTTCCCGATCGTGTCTTCGGAAGCTTCGGCACCACCATCACGGTTTTGAAGGCGGCCACCGGGCCGATCTCATTGCGCACCAGGTCGGCCACTTCCCTGGCGATCGCCGATGTTTCCCGTGAAACCCTGTTTTTGAGAACGAGGAAGCCGCAGGGGATCTGCCCCTTCACCTCGTCCCTGACGCCGATGACCGCGCATTCGGCCACGTCCGGATGCTTGGCGCAGACCTCTTCCATGGCACCCGTGGAAAGCCGGTGGCCCGCACAGTTGATGATGTCGTCGGTGCGCGCCATCACGAAAAGATAGCCATCCTCGTCGATCAGCCCGGCATCGGCGGTCTTGTAGTAGCCCGGGAATTCCGCAAGGCAGGTTTCGCGGAACCGCTGGTCCGCATTCCAGAAGCTGACGAGGCAACCGGGCGGCAGCGGCAGCCGGATGACGATATTGCCGAGCGTGCCTGCCGGCAGCGGCTTGCCGTCATCGTCCAGCACCTCGAGCGCATAGCCGGGCAGGGGACGCGTCGGCGAACCGTATTTGAGCGGCATCAGCCCGAGCCCCACCGGATTGGCGACGACCGGCCATCCGGTTTCGGTCTGCCACCAATGGTCGATCACCGGAACCTTCAGCCTCTCCTCGGCCCATTTCAGCGTTTCCGTATCGGCCCGCTCTCCCGCCAGAAACAGGGCTCTGAAACCCGAAAGATCGTATTTGGAGACCAGTTCCCCGGCTGGATCGTCGCGCCGGATCGCCCGGAAGGCGGTCGGCGCGGTGAACATCACCTTCACGTCGTGATCGCTGATGACCCGCCAATAGGTTCCGGCATCCGGCGTGCCCACCGGCTTGCCTTCGAAGATCACGCTGGTATTGCCGGCAAGCAGCGGCCCGTAGACGATATAGGAATGGCCTACCACCCAGCCGATGTCTGAAGCGGCCCAGAAGACCTCGCCGGGCTTCACGCCGAAGACGTTCTCCATGCTCCAGTGAAGCGCCACCATGTGCCCGCCATTGTCGCGCACCACGCCCTTCGGCTGGCCGGTCGTGCCGGATGTGTAGAGCACGTAAAGCGGGTCGGTGGCCAGCACGGGCGTGCATTCCACATCGGTGCCCTTGGCCCTTTCGGCCGCTACGGCATCGGCAAAATCGAGGTCCCGTCCGGGCAGCAGTTCCGCCTGAAGCTCCTCTCTCTGCAGAACGAGGCAGTGCGCGGGCTTCACACGCGCAAGTTCGATCGCCTGATCCAGCAGCGGCTTGTAAGCAATCACTCGACCGGGCTCCAGTCCGCAACTGGCGCTGATCACCAGTTTCGCCTCCGAATCATTGAGGCGCGCTGCGAGCTCCTGCGCCGCAAACCCGCCGAAAACGACGGAGTGGATGGCTCCGAGCCGCGCGCAGGCGAGCATGGAAAACACCGCTTCCGGCACCATCGGCATGTAGATGACCACCCGGTCGCCCTTGCCGATACCGAGATCGCGCAATACCGCCGCGATGGCTTTCACCTCGGTAAGGACCTCGCGATAGGTGAAGCTCTTCTGCTTGCCCGTCATCGCGCTGTCATAGATGAAAGCGCGCCGCTCTCCACGCCCGGCGGCAACATGGCGATCGAGGCAGTTGTAGCAGGTGTTCGTCTCTCCGCCGGTGAACCAGCGGCCATAGACGCCCTGATCCCTGTCGAAGATCTTCGCCGGCGGCCTGAACCAGTCGATCGCTTCGGCGGCTTTCTCCCAAAACCGCTCCGGATCGGCCTTCCAGCCTTCGTAAGCATCGAAATAGCGGCTTTGCATCTGCACCTCCCGTTACATTGCGCTGCCTGAGGAGAGCAATCTAGGGTGCGGTGGAGGTGCGGGAAACCCCGACGAAAGCTTTAGGCTCAGCGGGCCCCGAAGATCGCCGAGCCGACACGCACGCTGGTGGCGCCGAATTCGACGGCGGTTTCGAAATCCCCGGACATGCCCATCGACAGCCTCTCGAGACCGCATTGCTTGGCGAGCTTCGCAAGCAGCGCGAAGTGCGGACCGGGATTTTCCTCCGCCGGCGGAATGCACATCAGTCCCTCGATCGAAAGCCCGAGTTCATCGCGGCAGAAATCAACGAAGGAGGCCGTCCGCTTCGGTTCGATGCCTGCCTTCTGCGGCTCCAGACCGGTGTTCACCTGCACATAGAGCCGCGGCGCCTTTCCTTGCTTGTTCATCTCGTCAGCCAGCGCGCGCGCGATCTTTTCCCGGTCCACGGTCTCGATCACGTCGAAGAGCTTCACCGCGTCCGCCGCCTTGTTGGATTGCAGCGGCCCGATCAGGTGCAGGTCGATATCCGGCGTTTCCGCCTTCAGCTCCGGCCATTTGCCTTGGCTTTCCTGCACGCGGTTCTCGCCGAACACGCGCTGCCCGGCGGCGATCACCGGCCGGATCTGCTCCGCATCGAAAGTCTTGGAGACGGCAACAAGGGTGACGGACCCTTGCGATCTGCCAGCCTGGCGCTCCATCTTGCCGATCCGCGCCTTCACATCCTGCAACCGCTCTTCCACGCTCATGATCCGACCTTTCCGCATTTCTTGCCGAGTGAGCGATTAGCGCTCATATAAGCGGCTGCCAAGGGCGTTCCGCTCGAAACTTTGAACCCTTCCGAGCCCGTAAAACTTGACGCTTGCGGGGTTTCATGGTGAAGGTCTCGCCCGACTCTTTTATCCAGATTTTCCCGGAATATCATCGAAATGGCGACTGAACGTTACAATCCGCGCGATGCCGAGCCTCGTTGGCAGCAGAAGTGGAACGAGGCGAAGGTTTTCGAAACCGACAACGGCGATCCGCGCGAGAAGTATTACGTCCTCGAGATGTTCCCCTATCCTTCGGGCCGCATCCACATGGGCCATGTGCGCAACTACGCGCTGGGCGACGTGGTGGCGCGCTACAAGCGCGCCCGCGGTTTCAACGTGCTGCACCCGATGGGCTGGGACGCTTTCGGCATGCCGGCGGAGAATGCCGCACGCGACAACAAGGTGCACCCGAAATCCTGGACCTACCAGAACATCGCCTCGATGAAGACGCAGCTCAAGGCCATGGGCTTGTCGCTCGACTGGTCCCGCGAATTCGCCACCTGCGACGTGGAATATTATCACCGCCAGCAGGCACTCTTCCTGGACATGATGGAAAAGGGCCTCGTCTACCGCAAGAAGTCCAAGGTCAACTGGGACCCGGTCGACCACACCGTTCTGGCGAACGAACAGGTCATCGACGGTCGCGGATGGCGCTCAGGCGCGCTGGTGGAGCAGCGCGAGCTGGTGCAGTGGTTCTTCAAGATCACCGATTTCAGCCAGGATCTGCTGGACGAGCTCGATACGCTCGATCAGTGGCCTGAAAAGGTCCGGCTGATGCAGAAGAACTGGATTGGCCGCTCCGAAGGCATGGCGGTCCGCTGGGAAATCGTGCCCTCGACCGCACCTGCCGGCGAAACCGAGGTCACCGTATACACCACCCGGCCGGACACCTTGTTCGGTGCCTCCTTCCTCGCCATTGCCGCCGATCATCCGCTCGCCCGAGCGGCAGCGGAGAAGAATCCGGCTATCGAGGCCTTTGCCGAGGAGTGCCGGCGGCACGGCACCTCTCTCGCCGCCCTCGAAACGGCCGAGAAGAAGGGCATCGATACCGGTATTCGCGTGAAGCATCCGCTCGATCCCTCCTGGGAACTGCCCGTCTATGTGGCGAACTTCGTGCTGATGGAATACGGCACCGGCGCGATCTTCGGCTGCCCCTCCGGCGACCAGCGCGACCTGGATTTCGCGCGCAAATACGGCCTGCCCGTCGTTCCCGTGGTCATGCCGAAGGATGGCGACGCCGCCACCTTCGAGATCGGCGATACGGCTTATGTCGATGACGGCGTGATGATCAACTCGCGTTTCCTCGACGGCAAATCGACCACGGACGCCTTCGAACTCGTCGCGGAAAAGCTGGAGAGCACGTTGCTCGGCAACCAGCCGCAAGGCGAGCGCAAGGTGAACTTCCGCCTGCGTGACTGGGGCATTTCCCGCCAGCGCTATTGGGGCTGCCCGATCCCGGTCATCCACTGCGACGATTGCGGGGTCGTGCCCGTTCCGAAGAAGGATCTGCCGGTCGAGCTGCCCGAGGACGTCACCTTCGATCAGCCGGGCAACCCGCTCGACCGCCATGCCACTTGGCGACACGTCGCCTGCCCGAACTGCGGCAAGGATGCGCGGCGCGAAACCGACACCATGGATACGTTCGTCGATTCGAGCTGGTATTACACCCGCTTCACGGCACCGCGTGAGGACGCTCCCACCGATCCGGCTGTCGCTGACCGCTGGCTGCCGGTCGATCAGTATATTGGCGGCATCGAGCATGCGATCCTGCACCTGCTCTATTCGCGCTTCTTCACCCGCGCCATGCGTGAAACAGGTCACTTGGACGTGAAGGAGCCCTTCAAGGGACTGTTCACCCAGGGAATGGTCGTGCACGAAACCTATCGCCGCGGCACTGGCCAGAACGGCGAGTGGGTATCGCCGGCGGAGATCCGCATCGAAGAGATAGACGGCAAGCGCCGCGCCTTCCTGCTGTCCGATGGCGAGGAAATTTCGATCGGCTCGATCGAGAAGATGTCGAAATCGAAGAAGAATGTCGTCGATCCGGACGATATCATCGCCTCCTACGGCGCCGACACAGCCCGCTTCTTCGTTCTGTCGGATTCGCCGCCGGATCGCGACGTCATCTGGTCCGAGGCGGGCGTCGAAGGCGCTCACCGTTTCACTCAGCGCCTCTGGCGTCTGATTTCGGAAGCCTCCGGGAATCTCGTCGGCGTTAAGCCGAATCCGGCTAAGAATGGCGAAGCCTTGCCTATTTCGCAGGCGGCGCACAAGACGCTGAAGGCGGTTCAGGAAGATTACGATAGGCTCTCCTTCAACAGGGCCGTGGCGCGCATCTACGAGCTGGTGAACACCCTTGCCGCTCCCTTGGCGAAGGTGGCCTCGGGTGAGGGAGATCCGACCTATCGCGCCGCCGTGCGCGAAGCCGCGGAAATCCTCGTCCAGGTCGTTGCACCCATGACGCCGCATCTGGCCGAGGAATGCTGGGCCGTGCTCGGCAATGCCGAAATGGTCAGCCGCACCCCATGGCCCGCCTATGACGAAACCCTCGTGGTCGAGAACGACGTCACGCTGCCGATCCAGATCAACGGCAAGAAACGCGGCGAATTGACAATTGCCCGCGACGCGGATCAAAGTGCCGTCGAAGCTGCGGTTCTGGCGCTGGATGCGGTGAAGGCGGCTCTTGACGGCCGGGCGCCCAAAAAGATCATCGTCGTCCCACAGAGGATCGTGAACATTGTCGTGTGACTTCTTTCACAGGTTTCCCAAAGCCCTTGCCGTGGCGGCCGGTCTCTCGGCGCTTGCCGTCATTGCCGGATGCCAGGTCCGCCCGCTCTATTCGGAAGCCTCCGGGACGGCCCAGCGCCTCGCCGCGATCTCCTTCTCACACGCGGATAACCGGGTCGAACAGGCTGTCCGCAATCATCTGATCTTCCTGACCTCCGGCGGCGCCGGGGAGCCGGCGAAGGCGGATTATGACGTCAAGCTTGACGTGACCTCCCAGTATATCGACGTTCTCGACGACGAGGACAGGCTGGGCATGCCGGGCCGCGTCACGGTGTTCGCCACCTATTCGCTTTCTCGCGTCAGCGATGGCCAGGTGCTGAGATCCGGCAGACGTCAGGTTACCGCCCTGATGGATATCTCCAGGCAGGAATTCGCCAAGCTGCGCGCAATTCGCGATGCCGAGGACCGCGCTGCCCGCGAGGTTGCCGAATTCGTCCGCGCCGATCTTGCCGCGGTTATTGCCCGTGAGCCACAGCCGCAACCGGTCACATGGCAGAAATAAAGTCCCACGAGTTCGACCGTTTCATCCAGAAGGGCGCGGAACTCTATCGGATTTTCGTCATCTACGGGCCCGACAGAGGGCTCGTTTCGGAACGCGCGGCTCAGATTGCCGGCAAGACCGGTGTTTCGGCAGACGATCCATTCTCCATGCTGAAGCTCGATGTTTCCGATCTTCAGGGCGATCCCGGGCGCCTGCTGGATGAGGTCAATTCCCTTGGCTTGTTTGGCGGCGCCAAGCTGGTCTGGCTTCGCGGAGCAGCGAACGAAAAGCCTCTGCTTGATGCGGTTCAAGTCCTGGCCGATGGTCCGCCGCCGGCGAACAACCTCATCATCGAGGCCGGCGACCTCAAGAAGGGAAGCGGTCTGCGCAAGATCGTCGAGCCCGCAAGGTCGATCGCCGTCATCCCCTGCTATGCCGATGACGCGCGCGCATTGAACTCGCTGATCGATACAGAACTCGCGGCCGAAGGATTGAAGATAAGTTCTCCGGCGCGCCAGCGTCTCCTTGAGCTCCTGGGCGGCGACAGGGCAGCCTCCCGAAACGAGATCCGCAAACTCGCGCTCTACTGCCGCGGAATGCAGATTATTGAAGAAATTCAAGTAGATGAAATTATAGGTGATGCCAGCGCCATCTCCACCGACGAGGTCGTCGACGCCGTGCTCAGCGGTGATCTGCCGGCCTTTCACCACGCGTTGCAGAAGGTTCTGGTGTCCAAGACCCCCGTTTTCCTTGTTCTGCAGGCCTGCCTTAAACAGTTCCAGATGCTGGACCTGATGCGCAGCGAGATGGATGAGAAGAAGATGCAGAGCGGCCAGGTCATGGCGACGCTCGGCCGCCATATCCATTTCAAGCGAAAGCCCATCGTCGAAAAAGCGCTTAGAAATTGGAACGCCGCAGCGCTCGCCCGCGAGACGGCCCGCTTGCAGGCAGCCATTCTCCAATCGCGCCGGAGACAGAGCCTGGAGCCGAACATCGCCTTTCAGGTGTTGATGGCGACGGCCTTGCAGTCAAGCCGCTCGATGTCCTGACCCGCCGCCGGTGGGGCTCACAGCGTCCGAAAAGTCCAATCTGATTCAGATGTTGGCGGCTTAACGCCGTTCCAGAAGGCGGCAGATTTCTTCCAGCTGCTCAAGCGTGCGATAGCTGATCCGCACCTGCCCACCCCCACCGCGATGATTGATCTTCACATCGAGGCCGAGCGAGTCGGAAAGCGTGCGCTCGAGAGCGAGCGTATCGGAATCCTTCTGTTCGGTCCTTCCCGCGGACGCAGGTTCGTTCTGCGCCTTGATATCGTTCTGCGCGAGCCGCTCCGCATCGCGAACCGACATTCCCTTGGCGACGATCGTGCGGGCCAGCGAAACCGGATCGGATGTGGTGATCAGCGCGCGCGCATGGCCGGCGGAGAGGCTGCCGGCGGAAAGCATATCCATCACCGGCGCTGGAAGCTTGAGAAGACGCAGGCTATTGGCCACATGGCTGCGGCTCTTGCCGATGATTTCGCCGAGATCGTTCTGGGTATATCCATGCTCGGCAATCAACTGCTCGTAACCCAATGCCTCTTCGACCGGATTGAGATCCGAGCGCTGAACGTTCTCGACGATCGCAAGCTCGAGCGCCGTCCGGTCGTCCACATCGCGCACGATGACAGGGATATCGATGAGCCCGGCGAGCTGGGCAGCCCGCCAGCGCCGCTCACCGGCTATGATCTCGAAGCGCTCGCCTCTGGGGCGCACCACGACGGGCTGAACGATCCCGTGCTGCCTGATCGAGCTTGCCAGATCCTGGAGCTCATTCTCGTCGAACTGCCGGCGCGGGTTCTTCGGATTGCGCGAGACATGTTCGATCGGCACAGCCCGATCGGGATTGACCGTCTGCTGCGGGCCGGTGTCCGCGGGAAGCGGCTGATCCATCTCCCCAATCAGCGCCGCTAGGCCGCGCCCGAGGCGCCGTTTCGAAAGATCGTCATTCATCGTGCTTCATCCGTCTCGTCTTATCTATCAGGCAGCCTTGCGTCTGCGCTCGCGCTGGATCACTTCGGAAGCCAATTGAAGATAGGCCTGACTGCCTGCGCATTTCAAATCATAGAGAATGGCCGGCTTGCCATAGGAAGGGGCTTCCGATACGCGAACATTTCGCGGAATAAGCGTATGATAGACCTTCTCGCCCAAGTAAGTCCGCACATCGCTGACGACCTGCTGGGCAAGGTTGTTGCGCGAATCGAACATCGTCAGCACTATTCCCTGGATATCCAGGGTCGGATTGACCGTCTGCCGCACCTGATTGACCGTTTCGAGAAGTTGGCTCAACCCTTCCAGGGCGAAGAACTCGCATTGCAGAGGGACAAGGATCGAATGGGCCGCCGCCATGGCATTCATGGTCAGGAGATTGAAAGAGGGCGGGCAATCCAGCAGGACATAGGAATAATTGCTCGCTGCTTCCGAATTCAAAGCGCGGCGCAGTTTGAAAGCCCTATCAGGCTGCTGGGCGATTTCGGATTCGAAACCGAGAAGATCCATCGTCGAGGGCACGATCGAGAGATTCGGGACCGCCGTGTCCAACGCAGTCTCGGTGACGTCGCTATAGCCCATCAGAAGATCGTAGGAGGAAAGCTTCCGATCCCGGCGATCGATCCCGAGGCCGGTACTCGCATTTCCCTGCGGGTCCAGATCAACGATCAGTACACGTTCCCCGATCGCCGCAAGTGCGGTCGCGAGATTGATGGCCGTGGTCGTCTTACCGACACCGCCCTTTTGATTGGCAATGGTGATAATCCGGTTTTTTTCGAACATGCCGCACCTGACGACGTTGAAGTTACCTGCGCCGTAGGTTGCTTATCTCCAGAATCACGGAATCCGCTTCGACGGCGCTGGGATGTTTTATCAGATCAAACTCCCATCGACCACGTGCTTTATCGACTTCAGCCGCGTAATCCCGCCCTTTATGGAAAAAGGCTCTTGTTTCCGTACCGATCATTCGCTGAGAAATATAAGCGAGAAGCTGGTTCAGCTCCGCCAAGGCGCGCGCGGAGATGCAGTCGCAGGCCGGAATGGAGACATCGGTGTCTTCGACTCTGACCGCGTGGACAGAACCTCGCGCGCCGGTCTCGTTCAAGGCAACACGCAGGAATGCGGCCTTTTTCTGGTTGCTTTCGACAAGATGCACCCAGCCATCCTGCAATTCCGCAAGGAAAATGGCCGTTATGACCCCCGGAAAACCCCCGCCCGAGCCGAGATCCATCCATCGCAACGGTCGGGGAGCGAGCTGAAATATCTGGGCGCTGTCCGCAATATGGCGTGTCCAGAGCTCATCCAGGGTGGAGGGAGCCACGAGATTTATGGACTTGGCCCATTTCTGGAACAATCGTGCAAAATGCTCCAATCGCTCCTGCGTTTCACGTGAAACACTCTTTCCGTTAAGTTGCATCAGGAGACTCGTATCGCGCGATCGGAAGCCATATCTGCTTTCCGCAACAATGCCAGAATGAGTGCGAGAGCAGCCGGGGTCATCCCATCCACCTTCGCCGCTTGCGCCAGATTTCGTGGAGCCGCGGCGGTCAGCTTCTGCCTGAGTTCGTTCGACAAGCCAGGAAGACCATTGAAATCAAAGCCTTGCGGGATAACACGCGCTTCGTCCCGACGGACCGTAGCGATGTCGGCAGCTTGGCGCTCCATGTAAACGGCATAGGAAGCCTCGATCTCCAGGGCCTCGCTGACTTTGCCCGGAATCCGGCTAAGTTCCGGCCAGATCGTATACAGGTGCCCAAAGGTAATATCGGGATAGGCAAGAAGATCGTATCCAGATCGACGTTGACCATCCTGATTGAGCTTCAATCCATGACGAGATGCTTCGTTCGGCGTCAGGCTCAAGTTGCGAAGCGTCTCTCGCCCGGCATTCATCGAAGCTTCGAAGAGATCGAATTTTTCCCGACGGGCGGTGCCCACGATCCCCAATTGGATGCCAAGCGGTGTCAGCCTTTGATCCGCGTTGTCGGCGCGAAGGGACAACCGGTATTCCGCCCGCGAGGTGAACATCCGGTAAGGTTCCGTGACCCCACGGGACGTCAGGTCATCGATCATAACGCCGATGTAGGATTCGGCTCGGCTGAAGTGGTATGCCCATTCACCGCTCGTGCTTCGCGCGGCGTTCATGCCCGCGACCAATCCCTGCGCCGCCGCTTCCTCATAACCGGTCGTCCCGTTGATCTGTCCGGCGAGGAAAAGTCCCGGTATCTTCCGGACCTCCAGGGCAGGGGTCAATTCGCGCGGATCGACGTGATCGTATTCGATCGCGTAGCCCGACTGCAGGATCGCCACCTTTTCGAGCCCCGGTATGGTGCGGATGAAAGCTTCCTGAACGTCCTCGGGAAGCGAGGTGGAAATACCATTGGGATAGACGGTGTGATCGTCCAGCCCCTCCGGCTCCAGGAACACTTGATGACCGTCGCGCTCGCCGAAGCGGACGATCTTGTCCTCGATCGACGGGCAATAGCGGGGACCCACTCCCTCGATCTGCCCGGAATACATGGCCGAGCGATGGATATTGTCTGAGATGATCCTGTGGGTCGCATCGGTCGTGCGTGTGACGCCACATTCTATCTGCGGATTGGCAATGCGGTCCGTCATGAACGAGAATGGAACGGGCTCTTCGTCAGCCGCCTGACGGTCGATGGAGTTCCAGTCGATCGTTCGCCCGTCCAGACGTGCAGGCGTCCCGGTCTTCAGGCGCCCGAGGCTGAGCCCGAACCGGGCCAAGGTCGCGGAAAGGCCGAGCGAAGGCTCTTCACCCACCCGGCCAGCCGGAATCTTCCGGTCACCGATATGAATCAGGCCCCGGAGGAAGGTTCCGGTTGTCAGCACCGCCGCTCCGCAGGCAAAGCTCCGCCCGTCCTGCAGCGAAACCTGCGTCACCCGCCCGTTGTCGATCGAGATATCGAAGGCATCGCCCTCGATGACCGTCAGGTTTTCCTGGGCATTTATCTCGGCCTGCATGGCGAGCCGATAAAGCTTCCGGTCCGCCTGGGTGCGGGGTCCGCGCACGGCCGGCCCCTTCTTGCGGTTCAGAAGCCGGAACTGAATGCCGGCCGCGTCCGCGACGCGTCCCATCAATCCGTCAAGCGCATCGACCTCGCGGACGAGATGGCCCTTGCCAGGCCCGCCGATTGCGGGGTTGCAGGACATGACGCCGATCGTCTCTTTTTTATGGGTGATGAGCGCCGTCCTGGCGCCCAGCCGCGCGGCCGCGCTGGCTGCTTCGCAGCCCGCATGCCCACCTCCGATAACGATCACATCATAAGCCGTTGCCATGATCGGTCCTATCCGCGGCAATCACCCATGTTTCACGTGAATCATTTGCCGATACAGAATTGCGAAAAGATGACGTCGAGCAATTGCTCCACATCCACCCGTCCGGTGATACGGCCCAATGCACTTGCCGCAGCCCGGAGGTTCTCGGCTCTCAAGTCGAGTTGGCTGCCATTTAGAGCTTCCTGGATCGAATTGGAAGCCTGTTTGAGAAAATCGCAATGACGGGCGCGGCTCGGCATCGTCGAGCCGGCCCATAGGCCCCGGAGATTTCCCAGAATCCTCTCCCGAAGCTTCTCCAATCCCTCTCCCGTATGAACGGAAAGGCAAATATCATAGGTATCGGCGCTCTTGTGGCGATCCAGCTTACTGCCGATCCGGAGAACCTGTTTTCCTTCGGGTATGACACTTTGTTCCGGATACGAATCGATCTCCTCCACCAGCAGAACGAGATCGGCTTCCTCCATTGCGCGCCTCGCGCGGCGAACGCCTTCCTGCTCCACGAGATCGCCTGTCTCACGCAGTCCCGCCGTATCGAAGAAGCGAACGAGGTAGCCTTCCATGTCGAGATCCACATGCAGGATATCGCGCGTCGTGCCGGCGATCTCGGTGACGATCGCCACATCCCGCTTCGCGAGCGTGTTCAACAAGCTCGACTTTCCGGCGTTGGGCGGCCCGGCGATCACCACCTTATACCCGTCGCGGATAATCTCTCCCGATTTCGACGAGCCTATATGGCCCTCGATCTCATCACGCAGGCGGGCCACATCGCTCCACACCTGCTCGGAAACGGAGCCCGGAACATCGTCCTCATCGGCGAAATCGAGCTCGGCTTCGATAAGGGCACGCGCCCGCGTGAGGCGCTCAGCCCAACCGGCATAAAGCACCGACTGGCCGCCGAAACCCTCCTCGACGGCAAGTCGCCTCTGCATCTCGGTTTCGGCCGCAATCAGATCGCCCAGGCCTTCCGCCTCCACGAGATCGAGCTTACCGTTTTCGAAAGCCCGCCGCGAAAATTCCCCGGCTTCGGCCATCCGAAGCCCAGCTATATCGCCAAGCTCGGCAAACACGGCAGAAACCACCGCTTTGCTGCCGTGCAGGTGGAATTCCACGCAATCTTCACCCGTAAACGAATTGGGAGAAGGGAAGATCACCACAAGCGCCTGGTCGAGCAGCAGTCCGTTACGGTTGCGAATCTTTTTCAGCTGCGCAAGCCGCGGCGCCGGCAGCACGCCCGCAAGCGCTTCAGCCGCTGAGAAGGCGGTAGGGCCGCTTATACGGATCACGGCAACGCCGGCGGGTAGGTTACCGCTGGAAAGAGCGAATATCGTATCGGCGGAGCTGACCATGATTTTCGAACCGTTAAATCAAAAAGCGCCCGACCAGTGGCCGAGCGCTTCGTAGAAAGCGGAATCCGGCTAAGGATCAGGTATTCATCGAGTCGAAGAAGTCGCCATTGTTCTTCGTCTGCTTCAGCTTATCAATGAGGAACTCGATCGCGTCGGTCGTTCCCATCGGTGCGAGAATGCGGCGGAGGACGAAAATCTTCTGGAGATCCTGGCGCGGCACCAAAAGGTCTTCCTTGCGGGTGCCGGATTTGAGGATATCCATGGCCGGGAAGATGCGCTTGTCGGCCACCTTGCGGTCCAGCACGATTTCCGAGTTGCCGGTGCCCTTGAACTCTTCGAAGATGACTTCGTCCATGCGGCTGCCGGTATCGATGAGCGCGGTCGCGATGATGGTCAGCGAACCGCCTTCCTCGATATTGCGGGCGGCACCGAAGAAGCGCTTCGGGCGCTGCAGGGCATTGGCATCCACACCACCGGTCAGAACCTTGCCGGAGGAGGGCACCACGGTGTTGTAGGCACGCCCCAGGCGCGTGATCGAATCGAGCAGGATGACGACGTCGCGGCCGTGCTCGACGAGGCGCTTAGCCTTTTCGATCACCATTTCGGCGACCTGAACGTGACGAACCGCCGGCTCATCGAAGGTCGAGGAGACCACCTCGCCGCGCACGGAACGCTGCATATCGGTCACTTCTTCCGGGCGTTCGTCGATCAGAAGAACGATGAGATAGCATTCCGGATGATTGGCGGTGATGGAATGGGCGATGTTCTGCAGGAGAACGGTCTTACCGGTGCGCGGCGGCGCCACGATCAGCCCGCGCTGCCCCTTGCCGAGCGGTGCCACGAGGTCGATGACGCGGGCGGAAAGGTCCTTGGAGGTCGGAACGTCGAGTTCCATCTTGAACCGCTCGTTCGGGTAAAGCGGCGTCAGGTTGTCGAAGTGAACCTTGTGACGGATCTTTTCCGGGTCGTCGAAATTGATCGTGTTGACCTTCAGAAGGGCAAAGTAGCGCTCGCCTTCCTTCGGCCCGCGGATCGGGCCTTCCACCGTATCGCCGGTCTTCAGCGAGAAGCGGCGGATCTGCGAAGGAGAGATGTAGATATCGTCGGGACCCGGCAGGTAATTGGCATTGGCCGAACGCAAGAAACCGAATCCGTCCTGCAAGACCTCGACTACGCCTTCGCCGATGATCTCGACGTCCTGGCTTGCCAGCATTTTGAGGATTGCGAACATCAGCTCCTGCTTGCGCATCGTGCTGGCGTTCTCGACCTCGAGCGATTCGGCAAAGGTCAGCAAATCGGTCGGCGATTTGTTTTTGAGTTCTTGAAGCTTCATTTCAGCCATGAAGGGGGACCACGTTGAGATTTTAAGGGGGAAGTCAGGCGTGTAGGGGAAATTCGCCACCGCGGAAAATGATCCGGGAGCGATGAGATTAACACGCATGCCACGAGATGAGATGGGGCGAAAATAGCGACTCATGGAAAGCGCCGCAAGAGGGGGAGGTGCAAATCTTCCTCAACAAACCGCAACAGATGAACGCTGTCAGAATGGTTTGACGACGACCAGGATCACGATGGCGATCATCAGCAGGGTCGGCAGCTCGTTCATCAGCCGCCAATGGCGCGGGGGTTTACGGGGGCCGTCGGCGGCAAAATTCCGCACCGCGCGGCTGAAGAACACATGCACGACTGTCATCAGGACGACGAGCCCGATCTTGGCATGCAGCCAGCCGCCGCGAAATCCGTAGACATCCCAGGCGAGATAGAGCCCGAACATCCAGG
The DNA here is from genome assembly GCF_001005825.1 of Rhizobium sp. LC145. Taxonomy (GTDB): domain Bacteria; phylum Pseudomonadota; class Alphaproteobacteria; order Rhizobiales; family Rhizobiaceae; genus Neorhizobium. The sequence continues at coordinate 67,164 of NZ_LBHV01000010.1, read as the reverse complement.
TCAGCATCATCGCCGGGTTCATGATGATCTTGAGCAGTCGCCGCTCCATCACCTTGAAGATCTCGGATTGCTGCGAACCGGGCTCGGCATCGCTGTGATAGATGAAAAGCCGCGGCAGGTAGAAGAGGCCCGCCATCCAAGAGATCACCGCGATCACATGGAAGGCCTTGACCCAGAGATAGAAATTTTCCGGCTGCCAGAAATACAGCGCCGCCAGAATGCCCGCGAAAACCGCAAGTGCTGTGAAGGCGCGCGCCGAAGCCCGGCTGCCCGCCTTTTCCGATGTCTGTTTCTCGATCTCGGTCACGGCCGCATCCCCCGCACGCGCTCCACGAGCTCCGCCACATGAGCGGGATCGGCTTCCGGCGTGATCCCGTGGCCGAGATTGAAGATCAGCGGCCCGTTACCGAGCGCCTGCAGTATGGCATCGACCCCTTCGGTCAGCGAAACGCCTCCGGCAACCACCCGCATCGGATCGAGATTGCCCTGCACCGGCCCGTCTTTTTGAAGTTCAGCGGCAAAGGAAAGCGGAACGGACCAATCGAGCCCGATCGCATCAGCGCCGGTCTTGCGGCGATAATCCTTGAGGTTCATACCGGCGCCCTTGGCAAATGCGATGACTTTCGCCTGCGGCCTGCGGTTCCGCACGATCTCGATCATCCGGGCCACGGGCTTGACCGCATAGGCCTCGAATTCCCGTTCGCCCAGTACACCCGCCCAGGAATCGAAAATCTGCACCGCATCGGCGCCGGCATCGATCTGCTCGATCAGATATTCGGCCGAAATCTCCGCAAGCAAGCTCAGAAGCTGTTCGAAAGCCTGCGGAAAGCGATAGGCGAAGAGACGGGCAGGCGCCTGGTCGGGTGTCCCCCGGCCGGCGATCATGTAGGTCGCGACCGTCCACGGTGCGCCGCAGAAGCCCAGCAGGGCGGTTTCTTCCGGCAGTTCCCTCCTCAGCCGCCGCACAGTCTCGATGACCGGAGCGAGATGATCCAGGACGCCGTCACCATTCAAGAGCCGGATGGCTCCCTCATCGATCGGGTCCATGCGCGGGCCTTCGCCTTCGACGAAACGGACATTCCGTTTCAAGGCATCGGGAATGACTAGGATATCGGAAAAGAGAATTGCCGCGTCGAAGCCATACCGCCGGATCGGCTGTAGCGTCACCTCGACGGCAAGCTCGGGGGAATAACAGAGATCGAGGAAGCCTCCGGCCTTCGCGCGTGTCTCGCGATATTCGGGGAGATAGCGCCCCGCCTGTCTCATCAGCCAGATCGGGGGAGGGCTCACTGTTTTGCCTTCCAGCACTTCGACGATCTTCCGGGGTGCGCCGGTCAATGTGTTCTCCCCAATTAAAAAAAGGAAATTTGAATAGGTTTCTATTTCTTAGAGTCTGTGGGTAGCAAGGATTAAACGCAGCTCACAGAAAACGCGACGATCTGCCGCCATCGTCAGGGAAGGAGGAAAAACAATTCCTCAAGTCTTCCGCTCTTGTGGAGGAGTTCGATTCCTGTCGGGATTCCAGAATGATGGCTATGCTGATAGTAGGCACTTGGCTGTGGAGAATATGTGGAAGAATTGAAAGCCACCTCGGTTAATCCCCGCAACTCACAAGAAGCCGAATTCCTCATGAACCGGAGCGCCGAATGTGGAAAAACAGGCAGTTTTCCCGCATGCTGAACTCCCGGCCGGAAACATCGTCCACCTCTCCCCGGTTTTCAACAAAGGGCAAGGATTAGCGTGGAGAACAAAAAAAACTTCTTCCATCTGCACCTCATTTCTGACTCCACGGGAGAGACTCTCATCTCCGCGGGGCGGGCTGCTTCCGTGCAGTTTCAAGCGTCCATGGCGATCGAGCACGTCTATCCTCTGATTCGAAATCGCCAGCAGCTCCTGGCGGTCCTGGATGCGGTGGATCGCGAGCCCGGCATCCTGCTCTATACCCTGGTCGATCAGGAACTCGCAGAGCTTCTCGACGGGCGCTGCCGCGAACTCGGCATTCCCTGCGTCAACGTTCTGGAACCGATCATGGCCACTTTTCAGGCCTATCTCGGTGCGCCTTCCCGCCGCCGGGTGGGCGCGCAACATGCCTTGAATGCAGATTATTTCGCACGCATTGAGGCGCTCAACTTCACCATGGATCACGATGACGGCCAGATGCCGGAGGATTACGACGAGGCGGATGTGGTTCTGGTCGGCGTCAGCCGCTCGTCTAAAACACCCACCAGCATCTATCTCGCCAATCGGGGCATCAAGACCGCCAATATCCCGATCGTTCCGGGCATGGAGCTTCCCGAAAATCTGTTCCGCGCTACGCGCCCGCTGATCGTCGGTCTGGTGGCGACCACAAACCGGATCTCCCAGGTTCGTGAAAACCGGGAACTCGGAACCACGCAAGGCTTTGACCGGCAACATTATACGGACCGCCCCCCCACCAACGAAGAGCTAAAATATGCGCGCGCTTTATGCGCCCGCCACAACTGGCCGGTCATAGACGTCACCCATCGCTCGATCGAAGAGACGGCGGCGGCCATCGTTGCGCTGCGCCTGAAGCTGCGCTAAGCGAGACGATCATCCGAGGAGGATATATAGTGAATCTGCCCATCGTGCTGGCGTCCTCCAGCCCCTTCCGTCGCATGCTGATGGAGAACGCCGGGCTGATTTTCGATGCCCGTGCCGCTGATATCGATGAACGCGCGATCGAGGCAGGTCTCGGAGATGCATCGCCGGATGAAATTGCCGCCGCGCTCGCGCTCGCGAAGGCCGAAGATGTCAGCCGGCACGTCCCCGGCGCACTGGTGATCGGCTCCGACCAGACCATGTCGCTCGGGGCTCGGGTCTACCACAAGCCGAAAAGCCTTGCCGAGGCGCGCGAAAACCTGCTCTCGCTCTCGGGAAAGACGCATCGCCTGAACAGTGCGGTCGCCCTGGTGCGGGATGGACAGATCGTATGGCGGCATGTCGCCCACGCGGATCTCACGGTGAGGACGCTGTCGGAAGATTTCGTCGATCGCTATCTCGCCAGCGTCGGGAGCAAGGCGTTTTCCAGCGTCGGCGCCTATCAGTTGGAAGGCGAAGGCATCCAGCTTTTCTCGGCGATAGAAGGCGATTACTTCACCATTCTGGGCCTGCCGATGCTGCCGCTTTTGGCAAAGCTCCGCGAAATCGGGGCAATCGATGGATGATTCACGTGAAACAATCATGGTTAAAGCATTCGTAACGGGCTGGCCGATCCGGCATTCGCGCTCCCCGCTCATCCATGGATATTGGCTGAAGCGGCTCGGACTTGAGGGTGATTATCGCGCCGAAGCGGTGAGCGAGGAGGATTTTCCGCGCTTCATCGAAAAGCTGAAAAGCGGCGCTTCCGGCTATCGGGGCGGCAATGTCACCATCCCGCACAAGGAGGCGGCTTACCGGCTTGCTGATCGGCCGGATGCGCTGGCGGAAGAACTCGGCGCTTCCAATACGCTGTGGATGGATGAAGGCCTGCTGCATGCGACCAATACCGATGGCCACGGCTTCGTCGCCAATCTGGATGACCGGCATCCCGGCTGGGATCGCGCGACCCGCGCTGTCGTCCTTGGCGCCGGCGGCGCGAGCCGGGCGGTTATCCAGGCGATCCGCGATCGCGGCGTCGGCGAGATCCATGTGGTGAACCGCACGGTCGCACGCGCCCGGGAATTGGCCGATCGCTTCGGCCCGAAGGTTCGTGCCCATCCCACCGAAGCCCTCGGCGAGGTCATGGCGGGTGCCGGGCTTTTCGTGAACACCACGTCCCTCGGCATGGATGGCGGGGAAGTGCCGCATATCGATTTCTCGAGGTTGGCGGAAGGGGCGGTGGTGACGGATATCGTCTATGTGCCGCTGAAGACGCCGCTTCTCGCCCAGGCGGAAACTCAGGGCTTTGCGATCGTCGATGGGCTCGGCATGTTGCTGCACCAGGCAGCTCCCGGTTTCGAGAAGTGGTTCGGCGTGCGCCCGAAAGTCGACCAGGCGCTCCGCGAGCTCGTTATTGCCGACATGGAAACGCACGGATGATCATCATCGGCCTCACCGGATCCATCGGCATGGGAAAATCGACGACCGCGAAAATGTTCGCGGAAGCCGGCATTCCGGTGAACGATGCCGATGCGGTGGTGCACGATCTTTACCGCGGCGAAGCGGCCGGGCCGGTCGAGCACGCTTTTCCGGGAACGGTGAAGGAAGGCGTGGTGGATCGGCAGGAACTGAGCCGCCGGCTTGCCGGCGATCCGGCAGCTCTTCGCCGCCTCGAATCGATCGTCCATCCGCTGGTCCGAAAGCGGGAGGCGGAATTTCTCGCGCGTCACCGCGCTCTCAATTCCGACATGGTCCTCCTCGATATACCGCTCCTCTTCGAAGCCGGGGGTGAAGCGCGCGTGGATGTCATCGTGGTCGTCACATGCGATCCACAGATCCAGCGTGAAAGAGTGCTTGCGCGACCCAGCATGACCGAGGAAAAATTGGACATGATTCTCTCCCGGCAGATGCCGGATGCGGAGAAGCGCAAACGAGCCGATTTCCTGGTCGATACCGGGCACGGCATGGAAGCGGCCAGAGCCAGGGTGGAAGAAATCATCGCCGCCCTTCGGTCAGGCACAAGGAGCGGGAAAGATCATGCGTGAGATCATCTTCGATACGGAAACGACAGGCCTGGAATCGAAGTTCGATCGCATCATCGAGATCGGCGGCATCGAGCTCATCAACAATTTCCCGACCGGCAATACGCTGCATCTCTACATCAATCCCGGCGATCGCAAGGTTCATCCGGATGCGCTTGCCGTACATGGGATCACCGACGAGTTCCTGAAGGACAAGCCGGCATTCGCCGATGTCGCCCACAAGATCGTCGAGTTCTTCGATGGTGCAAAGTGGATCGCCCATAACGCCAACTTCGATATCGGCTTCGTGAATGCGGAGTTCGAAAGGATCGGCCTGCCTCCGGTCACGATGGACAGGGTAGTGGATACGTTGGCGCTCGCGCGCCGCAAGCATCCGATGGGCCCGAATTCGCTCGATGCGCTCTGCCGGCGCTACGGCATCGACAATGCCCACCGCACCAAGCATGGCGCGCTCCTCGACTCCGAGCTTCTCGCTGAAGTCTATATCGAGATGACCGGCGGCCGTCAGGCGGCGCTCGGCCTGACGGGTGTCGAGCAGTCGGCGACCGTGATCGAAATCGAGGAAATGGTGGTTGGCGCCACCGGCCGGCCCCGCCCGCTTGCCCCCCGCCTCACCGAAGAGCAGCTCCAGGCGCATCAGGCGCTCGTCGCATCGCTCGGCCAGAAGGCGATCTGGACGAAATACGAAACCGCAGAAACGAAAAACCCGGACGTTCAAGTCCGGGCTTCCTGAAAATATCCGTAAAAACTGCGCCGCTTAGCTGTTCAGCGGCTGAACCTTGGCGCGAGCCTGTTCTTCGGCCACGCGGCGGGCGAACATCTGCGCGAAGTCGATCGGGTCGATCAGCAGCGGCGGGAAGCCGCCATTACGCGTCACGTCGGCGATGATCTGCCGCGCGAAGGGGAAGAGAAGCCGCGGGCACTCGATGAAAAGCACGGGCAGCATGTGTTCCTGCGGGAAACCGGAGATGCGGAAGACGCCGCCATAGACGAGTTCCACGGCGAAGACCACCTTGTCGTCTTCCTTGGCCTCGGCATTCAGCGACAGAACCACGTCGAAATCCGTATCCGAAAGCGGATTGGCGTTCACATTCACATTGATGTTGATCGCCGGGGCCTTGTCACGGGCCTGCAGGGAGCGCGGCGCGCCCGGATTTTCGAAGGAAAGATCCTTGGTATATTGCGCAAGGATGTTGAGCGACGGGCTTGCTGCTTTGGTGTCTTCGTTGGCCATGAGATTCCTCGCGACTTTGAATTTTGAGGCGCTCTAGCATTTCGGCCCCGGCCTTACAACCCTTGCAGCCGCAGCCGGCGGCTTGGGGTTACTCCTCCCGCTTCTGCCGGGACCAGGGCGAGGATGAATTGGGGTCGCGTGTGTAGTCCTCTTCGTCGAGATCGACGACGGGCCCTGGGCCGACCTTGCCGGAAGGCTCGCGCGTATGGCGGTAGCTTCCTCCGCCCGAGGGGCCGACGATGACGATATGCCGGCCGATCGCCGACCAGACCAGACGCCTCACGAACGGAATGAACAGCGCAAGCCCGATGATGTCGGTGATGAAGCCTGGAAGCAGCAGCAGGATCCCGGCCACCACGATCATCGCCGCATCCACCAGGGTTTCGCCAGGCAGGCGGCCTTCCCGGCTCTCGGCGGAAAGCTGCCGGAGAATGTGGAGCCCCTGGCTTCTGAGCAGAAGCGCACCCGCAACGGCCGTCAGGATTACCAGTCCGAGGGTCGCCCAAAGCCCAAGTGCCCGGCCGACGACGACGAACCCGGCGATTTCGGCCAGCGGTAGTCCAAGCAGGATGAGCGGCACGATGAATAGACGCATGTGTTGGTCGTTCCTCCAGGTAATCGGCTCATAACAGCATCGCCATTTGAATGATTGGCGGATGCGGACTATATGAGAAAACACGCTTTAGATTTAAACGGCAATTGCGGGTGAAGATGGGCTCGAACGACTTTATAACTCTCTTTTTTCTGGTCGCGGCAGTTCTTATCTTCCTGCAGCTACGCAGCGTGCTGGGCCGGCGGACCGGAAACGAGAAGCCGCCGCTCGATCCGTTCAGCCCTCGCGATGTCGCAAGGGCTCCGGGCGGTGATGACGGCAAGGTCGTGACGCTGCCTCGTCGCGATGCCCAGGAGGAGGAGGAGCGTTTCTCCGATATCGATACCTTCGCCAAGCCCGGCACTGCGCTCAACGCGTCGCTGCGTGATATTGCCAAGGCCGACCCCTCCTTCAAGCCGAGGGAATTCCTCAACGGCGCGAAGATGGCCTATGAAATGATCGTCATGGCCTTTGCCGATGGTGACCGGAAGACCTTGAAGGGCTTGCTGTCGAAGGAAGTTCATGACGGCTTCGACGCGGCGATTTCGGAACGCGAAGCGAGGGGCGAGGTGGTGAAGTCCACCTTTGTCGGCATCGAGAAGGCCGATATCACCAATGCGACGATCAAGGATTCCGAGGAGCAGGTGACGTTGCGCATCATCAGCCAACTCATTTCCGCGACCTATGATAAGGCCGGCACGCTCATCGAGGGTGACCAGGAGACGGTTGCGGAGGTCACCGATATTTGGACCTTCGCCCGCGACATTCGATCGCGCGATCCTAACTGGAAGTTGATCGCCACCGAATCCGAGCAATGACCGCTGCTTTGCCGGATTTCGCGCTTCGTTCGGTTTCCTTTTCCGATCTTGCGGGATGGCAAGACGACGATCCCACGCCGCTTTTCCCCGGCCTTCGCGCCTGTCTGGAACATATCCGTTCCGTCAAACCCTATCGCACCGGCTCTCTCGGTTTGACGAGCGCCGATCTCGAGCCGCTGCTGGAAGCCGCATCCGTTTTCCAGCCTCATGATGCTGCCTCCGCCCGCGCCTTCTTCGAAGAGCACTGCACACCGTTCCTGATCAACCGCGGGGATGCGCACCGTGGCTTCGTCACCGGTTTCTACGAGCCGGAAATAGAAGTCCGCGAGACGCGCGACGAGGTCTGGAGATTTCCCTTCTACCGTCGCCCTGACGATCTGGTCGACCTCGACGAGGCCAACCGACCTCATGGCATGGACCCTTCCTACGCCTTAGGGCGGCAGGAGAACGGCATCGTCACGCCCTATCCGGATCGCGAGGCGATCGATCGAGGTTTTCTAGAGGGGCGGGGACTGGAAATCGCATGGGCGAAATCAAAGGTCGATGTCTTCTTCGTGCACATCCAGGGCGCGGCACGGCTGAAATATCCTGATGGCCGCTCATGCCGGGTCACCTATGCGGCCAAGGCCGGCCATCCCTTTTCGCCGATCGGACGCCTGCTGATCGATCGTGGCGAGATCGATCCCGCCACCGTTTCCATGCAGAGCATTCGTGCCTGGCTGGCGGAGAATCCGGCTAAGGTCGATGAGGTCCTCTGGCATAACCGGTCCTATATCTTCTTCCGCGAAGCGGAAGTGGACGATCCGGCGCTCGGGCCGGTCGCTGCGGCCAAGGTGCCGTTGATCCCGAACCGTTCGCTGGCGGTGGACCGGTCTATACACACCTTCGGTTTTCCCTTTTTCATCCGCTCGGAAACATTGACCCATCTCGATGCCGGCAAGCCCTTCGCGCGGCTCATGCTTGCGCTCGATACCGGCTCGGCGATCGTCGGGCCCGCTCGCGGCGATATATTCACCGGCTCGGGCGAGGCCGCCGGCGAGGCTGCCGGCACGGTGCGCAACGAGGCGGATTTTTATATTCTTGTCCCGAGAGTGGCGGCAGTCAGGTTCGGCGCATGAAGAGCGGTCGCAAATTGGATCCGGAAGAGCGGATTCTCTGGGGCAAGGTTGCGAAGAGCACGCATGCCCTGCCGGGCCGCATGAAGGAAATCCTCGAATTCGAGGAGGAACTGGCGGCAGAACGCGCCGCGGCGGAGGCCGTCAGGCCGAAGCTCACGCATCCTCCCGAAGAGCAGGCTCTTGCGCCGCCGGTTCCGCGGCCGAAACGCCCGGCCGGCACCCACCATCCGCTCGAAAGACCGGTGAAGAAGAAGCTTGCCAAGGGCCATCTGCCGATCGAGGCGCGCATCGACCTGCACGGCCTTTTCCAAGGCGAAGCGCACGATCTGCTTCTCGACTTTCTCTTCCGCGCCCATGAACGGGGGCTGCGGCATGTGCTTGTCATCACCGGCAAGGGCAGTTCGCTCGGCAGCGAGGGCGCGCTTCGCCGCGCGGTGCCGTTATGGTTCTCCAAGCCGGAATTCCGCTTCCTCATCTCCTCCTATGAGCCGGCGGCGCGCCATCACGGCGGTGAAGGGGCAATGTATGTGCGCCTCGCCCGCCATAGGGGAGGGGAGCGCCCATGACACCTTTCGGGCAGGCATTGCGCGAGTTGAGAGCCCGCAAGGGCGTGACCCAGAGCGAGATGGCTCGGGCGATCGGCGTTTCGCCGGCCTATCTTTCGGCGCTGGAGCATGGCCGGCGGGGAAGGCCGAGCTTCGATTTCCTTCAGCGGGTCGCGGGCTATTTCAACATCATCTGGGACGAGGCCGAAGATCTCTTCCTCCTGGCCGAAGCCTCCCATCCCCGCATAGTGCTCGATACCGCCGGCCTGGGGCCGAAATACACCGCTTTTGCCAATCGCATAGCCCGCGAGATTCGCTCTTTGCCGCCGGATGTGATAGACGAAATGGAGAAACTTTTGGATAAGGCCTCTATCCGGCGCTGAGTTGCTGTTGCATCCCCTCCTTTCTGCCGCATTCGGCTGGTCTTAACCTTTAGAAATCGCCTTGGATTCCCTATATTCGAGAGTGAAAAAGGCTGGTGATTCGCTTGCGGCGATCGCCCCGCTCTCGATCAGATGGAAAGTTCTTTGATGACCGATACACCCGCGAGCCTGAACGACGCGAGCACAGAATACGGCGCCGATTCGATCAAGGTCCTGAAGGGCCTCGATGCCGTCCGCAAGCGTCCGGGCATGTATATCGGGGATACCGACGATGGTTCGGGCCTGCACCACATGGTCTATGAAGTGGTGGACAATGCGATCGACGAAGCTCTGGCCGGCCATGCGGACATCGTCACCGTCACTCTCAATCCGGACGGCTCGGTAACCGTGACCGACAACGGTCGCGGCATCCCGACGGCTATCCATAGCGGCGAGGGCGTGTCGGCTGCGGAAGTCATCATGACGCAGCTTCATGCCGGCGGAAAGTTCGACCAGAATTCCTACAAGGTCTCGGGCGGCCTGCATGGCGTCGGCGTCTCGGTCGTCAACGCGCTTTCGGTCTGGTTGAAGCTGCGCATCCGGCGCAGCGGCGAGATCCATGAAATGAGCTTCACCCATGGCGTGGCGGATGCCCCCCTCAAAGTGGTCGGGCAGTACGAGGGCCGTTCCGGCACCGAGGTCACCTTCCTGCCGAGTTCAGGCACCTTTTCCATGGTGGAATTCGACTACGGCACGCTCGAACATCGCCTGCGCGAACTCGCGTTCCTGAATTCGGGTGTGCGCATTCTGCTCACCGATAAGCGCAAGTCGGATGTCAGGCAGGAGGAACTGCTCTATGACGGCGGCCTGGAGGCTTTCGTCCGTTATCTCGATCGCGCCAAGAAATCTCTGGTCGATAAGCCGGTGGCGATCAAGGGCGAGAAGGACGGCATTACCGTCGAAGTCGCGCTCTGGTGGAACGACAGCTACCACGAGAACGTGCTCTGCTTCACCAACAATATCCCGCAGCGCGATGGCGGTACCCATATGGCCGGCTTCCGCGGTGCCTTGACCCGCCAGGTCACGTCCTATGCGGATAGTTCGGGGATCACCAAGAAGGAAAAGGTGACGCTGCAGGGCGAAGACTGCCGTGAAGGCCTGACGGCCGTTCTTTCCGTCAAGGTACCGGACCCGAAGTTCTCGTCGCAGACGAAGGACAAGCTCGTCTCCTCCGAAGTCCGCCCCGTGGTCGAAAGCTTGGTCAACGAGGCGCTGAGCACCTGGTTCGAGGAGCATCCGGCGGAAGCCAAGATCCTGGTCGGCAAGGTGGTTGAAGCCGCCGTCGCCCGCGAGGCGGCTCGCAAGGCCCGCGAGCTCACCCGCCGCAAGGGCGCTCTCGATATTGCTTCGCTTCCCGGTAAGCTCGCCGATTGTTCGGAACGCGACCCCGCCAAATCCGAGCTTTTCCTCGTTGAGGGCGATTCCGCTGGCGGCTCGGCAAAGCAGGGCCGCTCGCGCGAGAGCCAGGCCATTCTGCCGCTGCGCGGCAAGATCCTCAATGTCGAGCGCGCCCGCTTCGACAAGATGCTGTCCAGCCAGGAGATCGGTACGCTGATCACTGCGCTCGGCACCTCGATCGGCAAGGACGAATTCAACGCCGACAAGCTGCGCTACCACAAGATCATCATCATGACGGACGCTGACGTCGATGGCGCCCACATCCGCACGCTGCTGCTCACCTTCTTCTTCCGCCAGATGCCGGAGCTGATCGAGCGCGGCCACCTCTTCATCGCCCAGCCGCCTCTCTACAAGGTCAGCCGTGGCAAGTCCGTCCAGTACCTGAAGGACGAGAAGGCGCTGGAGGAATATCTGATCAGCGCCGGTATAGATGAAGCGCGCCTGACGCTTGGTTCCGGTGAGGTCCGGGTCGGTCAAGATCTGCGAGAAGTAATCCAGGACGCGCTTCGCCTCCGCACGCTGCTGAGCGGCCTGCATTCTCGCTACAGCCGCTCGATCATCGAGCAGGCGGCCATTTCCGGCGCACTCAACCCGGAGCTCACCGACAATCGCGAACGCGCCCAGCAGACGGCAGATGAAGTAGCCCGTCGTCTGGACCTGATTGCCGAGGAGACCGAGCGCGGCTGGTCAGGTCACGTCACCAGCGAAGGCGGCCTCCGCTTCGAGCGCATGGTGCGCGGGGTCAAGGAAGTCGCGGTCCTCGATGTCGCCCTCATCGGCTCGGCCGATGCGCGCCATATCGACCAGATGACCCGCCGCCTGCAGGAAATCTACGCGAAGCCGCCCGTTCTTGCCCGCAAGGAAGGCGAGCAGGAAATTTCCGGCCCTATCGCTCTTCTGGAAGCCATCTTCGCATCCGGGCGCAAGGGTCTGTCCATGCAGCGCTACAAGGGGCTTGGCGAGATGAACGCCGAACAGCTCTGGGAAACGACGCTCGATCCGAACGTCCGTTCTCTCCTGCAGGTGAAGGTGAACGATGCCACCGATGCCGATGGCCTCTTCTCGCGCCTGATGGGCGACGAAGTGGAGCCCCGCCGTGAGTTCATCCAGGACAACGCGCTGAGCGTCGCAAACCTCGATATCTAATCGAGTCGGGTTTCACGTGAATCCGTTTTCGAGCAGATTCACGTGAAACGGTGCGCTCCGCTCAATCGGCGCTGCCCATGAACCGTCCCTCGAAGGCCACTTCGGCAAGCGGCTTGCGCTTGCTCGGAACCTCGCGTTCGCGAATATCCTCTGGCAGCGTGTCCTTGTCGGCGAGATGGCCGATCGCGGCTGCGGCCTCCACCCGATAGCCATCCGGAACGCCGAGCACTTCCATCGCCTTTTCGCGGCTCATGCCCTCCATGCCGTGGGCGTAGAGGCCGAGCTTCATCGTCTGCGCGGCGAGCGAGAACCATGCCGCCCCGGTGTCGAAGGCATGGGTATGGGCGTGTCGCCGCTCGCCCGTAGAGGAAACGCGGTAGGTCTTGGAGATCAGGATGATGAGGGCGGACGCATTCTTCGCCCAGCGTTGGTTGCTTTCAACGAGGATATCGAGAAGCACGTCGAAATCCGGCGTTCCTTTCAGCGCATAGACGAAGCGCCATGGCTGGCCGTTGCCGGAAGAGGGAGCCCAGTGGGCCGCATCCAGAATGGTCAGCATCGTCTCTTTGGTTATCGGCTCGCCGGTAAAGGCGCGGGGCGACCAGCGCTTCAGGAAAAAGGCATCGATCGGATATTCGGATTGGCGGCTGTTGGCGCTGGTCATGAGTTTCCTTGCAAGCTCGAACACTATTGTGGAGAGCGGCAGGATAAGCCAGGCGGGAGAAAAATCGAACAGAGATTGTCGATGCTGCCGCATCGGGTGCCTTGATACGCACGGGAACCGGGTGCGTCCGGGTAGTCACTTGCGCGCTGGAGGAGTGCTGAGCCGACAGCAGGCGCAGAAGGCTGCGCCTGAATCCGGCTAACGTCGTCTCAGAAAGCGTTGGCGATTAGCTTCAGGACGAAGACCCAGAACACTAGGCAAACCGTGATCATGCCGATCCACACCGGCACGAAAATGTGCAGGGGGTATCTTTCGATCCGCGTGTCCTCGATCGCCATCCGGTGGTTCGGGCGTGCTCGAGAAGTCTTGCTCAGTTCCGCGATAGACATGACCGCACCTGCCTTTCTGCCCTTGGGGCATCTCGATGAGGCTGCGCCGGTTGCCATAGGTTGAACTGGCATCGGTCCGGCACCCCCTAGATGCGGCCGGAGGGGGAATAAATCACGCCGAATTGGTTCCGTTTCGGTGGGGTTTGGGCTGACGGTCTGGCGACGCGTCCTATCTATCGGAAAAATAAGGGAGAAAAGCTCCCGGATCGGAAGCGATTTTTCCCAGCCGATCGACCGGCCGATGTCCGACAGAACTTATAACCGAGAATCGGTGAGATATCCGGGAACCGCCGAAGCTGCGGTATCCAGGGTCCGTTGGGGGAATGTCGGCTGCTGACGGTGGAGAGTTGCGGAACGGAAGGGTGACGACTGGCGGGCAGTCACCCTTCCGGCCGCTTGCTGCCCGGAAAGCTGAAACAGTCGGGCAGAAGCTCGAAAAACCCGCGCCATATGCAGGCAAACCGCGGAAACTTCACCAGGGATCATTCCCAATCTGGAAAGACTTTGATCGTTTGTGGAGCGTATCTCCTCTATCTCCTTGGGAAAGCTCGATGGATTTCCTTCCGGATTGGAAATGATTTCTCCTGTCTCCGCAGGTGGAATCCCGCCGGAAGGGGAACGGTTGCGCCCGCAATTGGTCGTGACAAGCCAAAAAGGATCGTCCATAACGCCACCTGTCTGACAATCGGAGGAGTTTCCCTTTGAAACTGACGCGCATTGGCCAGCCGGGCCAGGAAAAGCCGGCACTTCTCGACAATGATGGCAAGATCCGCGACCTGTCCGGCCATGTCGCCGATATTGCCGGCGAGGCGATTTCGCCGGAAGGCCTCGCAAGGATCGCCGCGCTCGATCCGAAGAGCCTGCCCGAGCTTCCGGCAAGCCGCGTCGGCGCCTGCGTCGCCGGCACCGGCAAGTTTATCTGCATCGGGCTCAACTTCTCCGACCATGCCGCCGAAACCGGTGCCACCGTGCCGCCGGAGCCGGTCATCTTCATGAAGGCGACCTCCGCCATCTGCGGCCCGAATGACGAGGTGCTGATCCCGCGCGGCTCCGAAAAGACAGACTGGGAAGTCGAGCTCGGCGTCGTCATCGGCAAGAAGGCGAAATATGTTTCCGAGGCAGAGGCGATGGATTACGTCGCCGGCTATTGCGTCTCGCATGACGTTTCCGAGCGCGCCTTCCAGCAGGAGCGTTCCGGCCAGTGGACCAAGGGCAAGTCCTGCGACACCTTCGGCCCGATCGGCCCCTGGCTCGTTACCAAGGACGAGGTCGCCGATCCGCAGAACCTCGGCATGTGGCTGAAGGTCAACGGCGAGACCATGCAGAACGGCTCTTCCAAGACCATGGTCTATGGCGTCGCCTTCCTGGTCTCCTATCTCAGCCAGTTCATGTCGCTGCATCCGGGCGATGTCATCTCCACCGGCACCCCTCCCGGCGTCGGCCTCGGCATGAAGCCGCCGCGCTTCCTGAAGGCCGGTGATGTCGTCGAACTCGGCATCGAAGGCCTCGGCACCCAGAAGCAGACCTTCGTCGCCGACGCTTGAGCGATGCTTGCCGCTATATGAGGCTCAGCGAGTAGGGGTGGGGATCTCTACTCTCTCTCGCGAGCCCCATATAGCCCGGCGGCGTTCTTGATGTTGCGCCGCAATAGAAAACTGATAGTTTATTGAACGCTTGCTGCTGTACCGAGGGATATGACGAAATCGTCGAAAATGCTTTCGGATGTGATGAAGGGTGGCAATTCGATGTTCTACCAGCTCTATGAACTGAACCATGCCGCCATGGCGCCGGTCCGTGCGGCGGCGGATGCCATGCGTCTGGCTTACGAGAACCCGCTCAATCCCTATTCACAGACGACGATGGGCCGCGCCGTCGCGGCGGGGCTCGAGGTTTTCGAGCGCATGACGCGCCGTTATGCCAAGCCTTCCTTCGGCCTCCATTCGACCGTGGTCGATGGCGAGACGGTCGCAGTCATGGAGGAGATCGTCTGGGCAAAGCCCTTCTGCAATCTCCTGCATTTTCGGCGGGATCTGCCGGCCGATCGCGCGCCGGATCAGAAGATCCTGCTGGTCGCGCCCATGTCCGGCCACTATGCCACATTGCTGCGCGGCACTGTGGAAGCGCTTCTGCCGCATGCGGAAATCTACATCACCGATTGGGTCGATGCCCGCATGGTGCCGCTCTCGGATGGCAGCTTCGATCTCGACGATTACATCGATTACGTCATCGAGATGCTGCATGAGATTGGCGCCGGCGCGCATGTCGTGGCGGTCTGCCAGCCCTCGGTGCCGGTGCTCGCCGCCGTGGCGGTCATGGAAGCGGCGGAAGACCCGCTTGTCCCCGCCTCCATGGTGCTGATGGGCGGGCCGATCGATACCCGCATCAATCCCACCGCCGTCAATGAATTGGCGCAGAACCACACGCTCGAATGGTTCCGCGATAACGTCATCATGCACGTGCCCTGGCCGCAGCCAGGTTTCTCGCGCGCCGTCTATCCGGGCTTCCTGCAGCTTTCCGGCTTCATGTCGATGAACCTCGACCGCCATCTGATCGCCCATAAGGAGTTCTTCGAACACTTGGTGAAGAACGATGGCGAGTCCGCCGAAAAGCACCGGGATTTCTACGATGAATATCTGGCGGTGATGGACCTGACGGAGGAATTCTATCTTCAGACGGTCGATACGGTCTTCATCAAGCATTCATTGCCGAAGGGCGAGATGACCCATCGCGGCGAACCGGTCGATACGACCGCGATCCGCCGTGTCGCTCTTCTCACCATCGAAGGCGAGAACGACGATATTTCAGGTCTCGGCCAGACCAGGGCCGCGCATACCATCTGTCCCAATATTCCGGAAAGCCTCCGCATGCATTACATGCAGCCGGATGTCGGCCATTACGGCGTCTTCAACGGCTCGCGCTTCCGCCGCGAGATCGCGCCGCGCATCCTGGCCTTCGCGCAGAAGCACGCAAGAACCGGCGGCAAGGCGCCGGTCAAGCGCGTCATCAAGGGTGGCAAGGCCGGCTGATGCCCGCGATCTGATTTCCCCGGGGCATCCGCATGGCGGTTTCTTGATGGCTTGGACTTATTCGCCGATTGCCGAAAGCAGGTCAGGGTTTACCACGAGATTTCGAACGCCGTGCGCGTGGTCCTCGTCGAAAGGATTGTTTGTGAACCAGCGGCCTACGCTTGCGATATTGACCTTGGCAACCTTGGGCCGGACTCCCCAGCTGACCTGAAACGGCGACCCCTTCTCATTGTAATCCGGACCGGTAGTCGAACCTGCATACTGGACAGGCTTTCCCATGTCCGTCGGCATATGGAGCGCCTGATAGAAACCATCCACCTTCTGGATTTCCGTCAGCTCTACGAAGTCGAGAGCGCGTAGATCGTTCACCAGCACCGCGACTTGCGTTTCCACGCGCAGCTGAGGGTTGATAACTGCATCATTCATGCAGGCCCCCAGCGTTGCGCCGGGAGAAACATTCGCCGTGGAATAAACGAAATGAACTTCGATCGTGTCGCCCGGCAGGAGTTCACCATGGCTGGATGCGCCGATCTTCATATCGAGCGGTGCCAATTCCTTCGCAGTCAATTCGCCGTTGAACCTGTATCCCGTCCCGTAGCCATGACCGTCGCCGTTCCCGGCAAACGTTGTGAACTCGCCTCCCTTGTGCTCGGCATTCTTGTGAAGGTGGATGTTGCACAAGTTCATTTGCGAATAGGGTGGCGCGAAGGCAAACCTATGCTCGTTGCTCCCTTCAATGGAATCGATATCGCGAGGCGACTGGGGTCCGAAGCCCGCATCTGCGGTCATTTCCGCAAGGTTGGCTCGCTGAACTGCGATGACTTCCTCAGTCACGGATGCGGGCGCATGATCAGCCGTGTCTGCCGCAGACGGCGAGCCGAGGGCCAAAAGCGAAACGGCGGCAAGGGCGCCAAGAGCCGGTTCTAGTCTCATTTATGAATCCTGTTGCTATAGGTGTGTACAACTGAAACCCGCTGTGGGTCACAGCGGGTGCTGGCTCAGAGCTGGACGATGCATCGTCTGCTTCTAGTCTTCGCGGAAACCGGTGCGCTGATAGAGCAAACAAGCTCTGAGGTCTTGCGAAGAAAGGCCCGGAGAGGATGTAAAGAGCCGGCCAGGACTAGGAGAGGCGGCCAACCGGCTGCAATTGCTGGAGAAAGTATTTCCAGTCTGAGGTAACGGCTCGATTTGCGGCCTGTCGCAAACCGGCGGAGGCGAATGGTGGGCTACAAGACTCTTCAATCGCCGAGCAGGATGATTTCCCGCTGGTATTTCAGCATCTTCTTGGATTCCTTGTTTCGCCGTCTTGAAGGGCGATTGAGAACTTCCCAAATCGAATTCGACGGGCTGGCATGCGGCCGCCCGCGGAAACGAAGGGTGTCACCAATGAACCAGTCAGCATTGATCCGTCCGGATTGGACTCCGGCCACCATTGCATTGATGGTGCTCGGTTTCGTCGTCTTCTGGCCGCTTGGCCTTGCCATGCTCGCCTATATTCTGTTCGGCGAGCGGCTCCAGGGCTTCAAGCGCGATGCGAACCGCAAGGCGGATGGCATGTTCGCCGGCTGCCGACGCGCCAAAGCGCGCTACCAGACGCATTTCAACACCGGCAACGTCGCATTCGACGATTGGCGCAAGGCGGAACTCGACCGCCTGGAAGAAGAGCGTCGCAAGCTCGATGAGATGCGCGAGGAATTCGACAATTATGTCCGCGAGCTGCGCCGGGCGAAGGATCAGGAAGAATTCGATCGCTTCATGCGCGAGCGGAACAATCGTTCCTCCGGGCAGAATCCGGTCGTCGATCTCTGATAGCGGATCGGGATGGATTCACGTGAAACGTTTGATGGGTCGGCGCCTTGCGGCGCCGGCTTTTTTGTATGAGCCGGCCTTGCGAATCGGCTAAAAGGACCTTCATGTTCGCCCTTCTCAAAAAGCCTGTCAGAACGCCGCGCAAGGCGCCGGAAACGGTCAGGCGTACGCTCGAGGTCGGCAACCGGGCGATGCCGCTGACGATCCGCGAGAACAACCGGGCCACCCGCATCACGCTGCGCATCGAACCGGGCGGCCGGGCGCTCAACCTCACGGTGCCGCTCGGCTTGAGGAAAAGCGAAATCGATGATTTCCTCGATCGGCACCAGGGCTGGCTGCTGACGAAGCTCGCCAAGTTCACGCTCGAAAACCCCATTCGGCATGGTGGAAAACTGTCGCTGCGGGGAGTGCCGCACGGTATCGAGCACACCGGCAGTCTTCGCGGGGTGACCGAAGCTCTGATCGTCGAGGGCAAGCCGGTGCTGAAGGTCAGCGGGCTCGAAGATCATATGGGCCGGCGGATTTCCGCCTTTCTCAAGAAAGAGGCGCGTCGCGATCTGGAGGCTCTCGTCGCCGTTCATGCGGCAGCGATCCGCAAGCCGGTGAAATCGATCACCATGAAGGATACCCGCAGCCGCTGGGGCTCTTGCTCGTGGGATGGAAACCTGAGCTTTTCCTGGCGCATCGTCATGGCGCCGCCGCTGGTGATCGACTATCTCGCTGCCCACGAGGTCGCCCATCTTCGGGAAATGAACCACGGCCCGCAATTCTGGGCGCTCTGCCGTGAACTCTGCCCGCGCATGGAAGAGGCGCGCAAATGGCTGAAGCAGCACGGCTCGCAGCTCCATGCCATTGATTTTGAATGATATTATTCATCTGACTCGACGGGAATTGCCCTTTACTCGCCAACATTTTGCTCGGCGTATCCTTTCCCCGTAGATGGTCGAGGGGACGCTGAAACGGCGCGGCATATCCATCTCCCTCCCTTGGGGGGAGATACCCGGCAGGGCAGAGGGGGGCTGAGCGGAGTCGAGATGACACTCGGCGAGCAAGTAGGACGCCACAGTTGCAGCATACTTCCCGTCATTCCTGTCCCCGGACTTGATCCGGGGATCAGTCACAGGAATCCAGCCGCCGTGCGTCTGCACGGCGAGAAGACCATTGCCGTCTCATGATTGTTGTTTGTGCTTGGATCCTCGGGACATCCTCGGGTTTAATCCGAGGACGAGGATGACGAACCTTGAGGGTTTGCAAAAGGTGCCAAACTCGATGCCGTGCTTGGGGCACATCCAGCAGTCCGGCCTCGGTGTGGCGTCTCCAGTGAGACCGCCCTCGGCGGTTGATTGGGGCACCCTTGCTCCAACCTTCCTTTTCGTCATCCTCGTCCTCGGGTTAAACCCGAGGATGTCCCGAGGATCTACCGCACAAACAAGCCGTCATCTCCGTCAGATGGGGACGATTCAAAGCATCTCCTGAACGATCTCAATAACTTACCCATTTCTCCATCCCCGCTCTCCAAATCCACTCCATAATCTCCCGGTCCTGTTTCGGCTGCACCGGTCCAGCATCGCCGGCGAGATGGGGCCGGTGCCCTTTCGATCCGCCGTTGATGCAGGCGGGTTGTGAGGGGCTGCGCAGAAAATGGTCTCCCTCTCGCCTGAGAAATGGCGGGGCGTGCGTGTGTCGCACACAACCCGGCCCGGCTAATAATCAACAACATATGGGCCGCCGCAGAGGGACCGGAGTTGCGCGGAAAAACACACCGAACGGGACACGTCGCGTGTCACCATAAAATACAAATACGAGGCACTCGACGTGTCCCGGCCGAAAATGAACAGCCACAGGCACCAAGGGATGAGTCTGCCTACTCGTCTTCCTCGAGCTCCCACCTGCTTCGAGGAAGCAATCTCACAACGTGAGTCGTCATCCTCGGGCTTGACCCGAGGACCCTCGTCATCCTCGGGCGAACGCAGTGAGACCCGAGGATTTAACTCGACTCTTGGCGCATTTCATGTCACTCCGCCCCCATGAAACCGGATATCAAGATCTGCGGGCTGAAGACGGCGGAAGCGGTCGATCGGGCGATCGCACGCGGAGCGACCCATATCGGCTTTATCTTTTTTCCGAAAAGCCCGCGCAACATAGAGCCGGATGCAGCAGCCGAGCTTGCCGACCGCGCGCGCGGCCGCGTCAAGATCGTGGCCGTGACGGTGGATGCGGATGACGAGACGATGGACGATATCGTCCACCTCGTGAAGCCGGATATCCTGCAGCTCCACGGCCATGAAAGCCCGGAGCGCATCCTGCATCTGAAGGCGCTTTACGGCCTCCCGGTCATGAAGGTCTTTTCCGTCCGCGAAGCCGCCGATCTCGACCGCATCGATTCCTATATCGGCGTGGCGGACCGCTTCATGTTCGACGCCAAGGCGCCGGCCGGTTCCGAACTTCCGGGCGGCAACGGCGTTTCCTTTGATTGGGGCCTCATGGCTTCCCTTGACGAAGGCATGGATTACATGCTTTCCGGGGGGCTGAACAAAGAGAATGTCGGTCTCGCGCTCGCCACCACGCGGGCCGGCGGCGTAGATGTTTCTTCCGGAGTGGAAAGCGCGCCGGGCGTGAAGGACCTCTCGATGATCGATGCCTTTTTCGAGGCGATCGCCGGAGCCGAGCCGCGAAAGGCTGCAGGGAGCAAAGAGTGAACCAGACGCCAAGACCCAATTCGTTTCGCGCCGGCCCCGATGAGGATGGCCGTTTCGGCATCTATGGTGGGCGCTTCGTCGCCGAAACCCTGATGCCGCTGATCCTCGACCTGCAGGGCGAGTGGGAAAAGGCGAAAAACGATCCGGCTTTCCAGGCGGAATTGAAGCATCTCGGCGCCCATTATATCGGCCGGCCGAGCCCGCTCTATTTCGCCGAGCGGCTGACGGCCGAACTCGGCGGCGCGAAGATCTACTTCAAGCGCGAGGAGCTGAACCACACCGGCTCCCACAAGATCAACAATTGCATCGGCCAGATCCTGCTCGCCAAGCGTATGGGCAAGACCCGCATCATCGCCGAAACCGGCGCCGGCCAGCACGGTGTCGCCTCGGCAACGGTTGCCGCCCGGTTCGACCTTCCCTGCGTCGTCTACATGGGCGCCACCGATGTCGAGCGCCAGGCGCCGAACGTCTTCCGCATGAAGCTCCTTGGCGCCGAAGTCATTCCGGTCACCGCAGGCCACGGCACGCTGAAGGACGCCATGAACGAGGCGCTACGCGACTGGGTCACCAATGTCGACAGCACCTATTACCTGATCGGCACGGCCGCCGGCCCGCATCCCTATCCGGAAATGGTCCGCGATTTTCAGGCCGTGATCGGCGCGGAAGCCCGCGAGCAGATGCTCGCCGCCGAAGGCCGCCTGCCGGATATGGTGATTGCCGCCGTCGGCGGAGGTTCCAACGCGATCGGCATCTTCCACCCATTCCTGGATGACGACGGGGTGAAGATCGTCGGCGTCGAGGCGGGCGGCAAGGGCCTTCAGGGCGATGAGCACTGCGCCTCGATTACTGCCGGCTCGCCGGGCGTTCTGCATGGCAACCGCACCTACCTGCTGCAGGACGGCGACGGTCAGATCAAGGAAGGCCATTCGATTTCGGCCGGCCTCGATTATCCCGGCATTGGTCCGGAACATAGCTGGCTCAACGATATCGGCCGTGCAGAATACGTGCCGATCATGGACCACGAGGCGCTGGAAGCCTTCCAGATGCTCACCCGCCTCGAAGGCATCATTCCGGCTCTGGAGCCCAGCCACGCGCTGGCGGAGGTCATCAAGCGGGCGCCGAAGATGGGCAAGGACGAGATCATCCTGATGAACCTCTCGGGCCGCGGCGACAAGGACATCTTCACCGTCGGCAAGATTCTCGGGATGGGGATGTGATCATGACCGCTCGCATGGACAAACGTTTCGCAAGCCTGAAGACGGAAGGGCGCCCCGCGCTCATCACCTATTTCATGGGCGGCGATCCCGATTTCGAAACCTCGCTCGGCATCATGAAGGCGCTTCCCGGCGCCGGCGCCGATATTATCGAACTCGGCATGCCGTTCTCCGATCCGATGGCCGATGGCCCGGCGATCCAGTTAGCCGGCCAGCGCGCCTTGAAGGGCGGCCAGACGCTCGCCAAGACCCTGGAGCTTGCCCGCCGCTTCCGCGAGGGCGACAATGACACGCCGATCGTCATGATGGGTTACTACAATCCCATCTATATCTACGGCGTCGAAAAATTTCTGGACGATGCGCTGGAAGCCGGCATCGATGGGCTTATCATCGTCGACCTGCCGCCGGAAATGGATGACGAGCTCTGCATTCCGGCGCTGGAAAAAGGCATAAACTTCATCCGGCTGGCGACCCCCACCACCGATGACAAGCGCCTGCCGACCGTGTTGAAGAACACATCCGGCTTCGTCTACTACGTATCCATGAACGGCATTACCGGTTCGGCTCTACCCGATCCTTCGTTGATCTCGGGCGCTGTTGAGCGCATCAAGGGCCACACGGAACTGCCGGTCTGCGTCGGCTTCGGCGTCAAGACCGCCGACCATGCCCGCGCGATCGGCGCGGCGGCCGATGGTGTCGTCGTCGGTACCGCGATCGTTGCACAGATTGCCGGCAGTCTCACCAAGGACGGCCAGGCTGGGCCCGATACCGTCGCCTCCGTCGCGACCCTCGTCCGGGGCCTTGCCTCGGGCGTGCGTTCGGCCCGCCTTGTTGCCGCCGAATAAATTCCCCACATTGATTGCAGTCAGGAAGGAGCCACGCCTTTGAACTGGATCACCAATTACGTTCGGCCGCGGATCAATTCCATGCTCGGCCGCAGGGAAGTCCCTGAAAATCTTTGGATCAAATGCCCGGAAACGGGCGAGATGGTCTTCCACAAGGACCTGGAAGAGAACAAGTGGGTCATTCCGGCCTCCGGCTTCCACATGAAGATGCCGGCCAAGGCCAGGCTTACCGATCTCTTCGACGGCGGCGTCTATGAATCGCTGCCGCAGCCGAAGGTCGCGCAGGATCCGCTGAAGTTCCGCGATTCCAAGAAATACGTGGATCGCCTGAAGGACAGCCGTACCAAGACCGAGCAGGAGGACACGATCCTCGCCGGCCTCGGCAAGGTGCAGGGCGTCAAGCTGGTCGCCGTCGTGCACGAGTTCAACTTCATCGGCGGCTCGCTGGGCCTGGCGGCCGGCGAGGCGATCGTGAAGGCGGCCGAAAGGGCGGTTGCGGAAAAGTGCCCGCTGATCATCTTCCCGGCTTCAGGCGGCGCGCGCATGCAGGAGGGCATCCTGTCCTTGATGCAGCTTCCGCGCACAACGGTCGCGGTCGACATGGTGAAGGAAGCGGGGCTTCCCTATATCGTCGTGCTGACCAATCCGACCACCGGCGGCGTGACGGCCTCCTATGCCATGCTGGGCGATGTCCATATCGCCGAGCCCGGTGCCGAAATCGGCTTCGCCGGCAAGCGCGTCATCGAGCAGACGCTCCGCGAAAAGCTTCCCGAGGGTTTCCAGACTTCGGAATACCTGCTGGAGCACGGCATGGTCGATATGGTGGTGAAGCGCCACGATATACCGGCCACGCTTGCAAGGGTTCTGAGACTTTTGATGAAACAGCCGGCCGAAGCGGCCGGGGTTCTGGCACCGCCTTTGGCGGCCAGCGCCTGAACCCTGAAAGCCGAAGCGGCGGGATGAACGCCATGGACCAGTCCGTCGTGAGCGAGGCCGAACGCGAGATCGAGAAACTGATGGCCCTTCATCCGAAGGGCTTCGACCTCTCGCTCGAGCGCATTTCCCGGCTCCTGGAAGTGCTCGGCAATCCGCATCTCAAGCTGCCGCCGGTCATTCATATCGCCGGCACCAACGGCAAGGGTTCGGCGACGGCCTTCTGCCGCGCGCTTCTCGAGGCGGGCGGCTATGCCGTGCATGTCCACACCTCGCCGCATCTCGTCAATTGGCATGAGCGCTATCGGATCGGCGTCAAGGGCGGCCGCGGCAGGCTGGTCGACGATGCCTTGCTTGCCGATGCCTTGCGCCGCGTCGCCGCCGCCAATGGCGGCCAGACGATTACGGTCTTTGAAATCCTGACCGCGGTGACTTTCCTGCTCTTCTCCGAACAGCCCGCCGATGCGGTGATCCTGGAAGTCGGTCTGGGCGGCCGTTTCGACGCCACCAATGTCATCGCCGATCCGGCCGTTTCGGTTATCATGCCGATCTCTCTCGATCATCAGGCCTATCTCGGCGATCGGGTGGAACTGATCGCGGCAGAAAAGGCCGGCATCATGAAGCGCGGTCGCCCGGTGGTGGTCGGCCAGCAGGAATTCGATGCGGCGCGCGAGGTTCTGGTCGCCACAGCCGAACGGCTCGGCTGCCCGCTGGCGGTCTATGGGCAGGATTTCTCAGGCCATGAAGAGTTCGGCCGGCTGATCTATCAGGACGAATTCGGCCTTGCCGATCTGCCGCTGCCGCGCCTGCCGGGCCGGCATCAGCAGGCCAATGCCGCCGCTGCCATTCGGGCCGTCAAGGCGGCGGGTTTCGCCGTCACGGAAACGATGATGGAAAAGGCCATGGCAAGCGTCGAGTGGCCGGCACGGCTCCAGGCGCTGACCGAAGGCAAGCTCCTGCAATATGCTCCGGAAGGTTCCGAGATCTGGCTGGATGGCGGGCACAATCCCGGTGCCGGCGAGGTGATCGCCGAGGCCATGGCGGCCTTCGAGGAGCGCCAGCCGCGCCCGCTCTACATCATAGCCGGCATGATCAACACCAAGGACCCGGTCGGTTATTTCCGGGCCTTTGCCGATATCGCCGAGCATGTCTTCACGGTTGGAATCCGCGATAGCGAATCGGGCCTCGATCCGGTGGCGCTTGCGCAATCCGCCTTCGATGCGGGGCTGGTGGCTGAGCCTGCCGGCTCCGTGGCGGAGGCTCTGCAAGAGATCGCCCGCCGGCAGGTGCCGGGCCGGCCCGCGCCGCGCATCCTGATCGGCGGCTCGCTCTATTTCGCCGGCAATGTGCTGGCGGACAACGGCACGCCGCCGAAGTAGCTCTAAAACACATCGACGATAGGCAAAGAAAAAGCCCGGCCGCAGGGAATAGGCCGGGCTTTTCATTCTGGCATGCTGGAGAGGTTATGCGGCGCCGGAAATCCAGGAGGAAAGGGCGGTCTTCGGAGCAGCGCCGACCTTGATATCGGCCACTTCACCGCCCTTGAAGATGGCGAGCGTCGGGATCGAGCGCACGCCGAACTGGGCAGCCAGTTCCGGGTTTTCATCGATATTCAGCTTGGCGACCTTCACCTTGCCGGCAAGCTCGGTGGAGATTTCCTCGAGGCTCGGGGCGATCATCTTGCACGGGCCGCACCATTCGGCCCAGAAATCCACGACTACCGGCTCGGCGGAGTCCAGGACTTCGGTCTGGAAATTGCTGTTGTCGACTTTCACGGTGGCCATGAGGCACTCCTTCCGGGTCTTTATGTTGAAACAAATGTGATGCCGAAAAAGGCAAGTTTCAATGGTGGCTATCTCACTTTGTCTTGATCTCCGCAAGCGAGCGTGAAAGCAGCTCGTCGGGCAGCGGAATGACACTGGCGTTTTCGGTATAGACGAGTACGCAGTCGAAGATTCGGCCGGGATAAAGCGGCTTCAGGATCTCGCGATAGATGGCAAGCTGCGCCCTATAGGCGAGAGGAACCTCCTGCGGCCCATCCGGTGGCACGCGGTTCGTCTTGTAGTCGAGAATGGTGACCCTGATATCCGTGACAGCCAACCGGTCGATACGGCCGGAGATCGCATGATCCTTGCCCTCCAGCGTCAGCGTCCCCATGACGGAGACTTCTGCTCGAGCATGGGCGGAGAAGACAGTTTCGAGGACGGGATGCGAAAGCACGGCGAGCACGCGGCGAACGAGCCCTTCGCGTTCCTCGGAAGGCCAGTAACGAGCAGCCCGTTCGGCATAGCGTCGCGCGGCGGCTTCCCGCTCGGCCTCGGGGAAGTCCGGCAGCGTCTGCAACATGCGATGAACGAGGCGGCCCTTCTGCAAGGCAATGCCGGGCAGGTGCTTTTCGCCGAAGAGCGGGGAGGTGACGATGAGATCGTCCGTCTCGTCCTCCACCATCGTGCCGGCGCCGGACGGGCTGAGCGGCCGCGGCAGGATTTTCTGCGGCGGAAGCGGTCGCCGGAGAGCTTCGGGCAGCGGCAGTTTTTCCGAATGCGCTCCGCCTTTCGCCCCTCCCTGCGCGATACGGCCGGCAACGACCGGCAAGCGCCAGCGCAACCCCTCCCACTCGCCGTCCGGTCCGGTGAAGGTGGCGGGGGAGCAATGGCTCTCATGGGCGGCCAGCGCCGAAGCGATCATCGAATGCCAGGTATCGGGATTTTCGCGGGCGCCGCGATAGCCGCAGACGATCAGCCGGTCGGCCGCCCGCGTCATGCCGACATAGAGCAGCCGGCGATATTCTTCTTCCGTGGCCGTCCTGATCCGCTCGTCATCCGCCACCGTGAAGGGATTGGAAAGCATCTTTCCCGGAACCCAGGCAGGCACTTCCTCGCCGTCGATCCTGAGCAGGCGGAATTTCGGCACATGCGAGGAGATGAAGGCCTTGGACCCGCCATCGACCAGGAACACCACCGGCGCTTCCAGACCCTTGGAGGCATGAACGGTCATGATCCGCACCTCGTTGCGGCCGCTATCCTGCTCGCGCTTGATTTCCGGTGACTCGATTTCGAGTGTCGCCACGAAGCTTTGCAGGCCGGGCAGGCCCTTGGTCTCATGGTCGAGCGCGAAGGTCAGAAACTCGTCGAGAATGTCGCCGGCCTCTGTCCCGAGCCGGCCGAGGAATTTCCGGCGGCCTCCGAGGGGCCCCAGAATCCGGGCAAAGAGATCATGCGGACTGAGCTGCCGCGACAGGTCGAAAAGACGGCTCAGCCGTTCCGCGGCATCCCGGAAGCGCAGCGGCTGTTCCTCGGAAAGGGCGAGGAGCTGGTTCCAGGCGCTCGAACTTTCCGGCCGAAGTGCGGCGACTTCAAAGACGTCTTCTTCCGAAAGGTTGAAGAGCGGGCTCTTCAAAAGGGCGGCGAGCGAAAGGTCGTCCTGCGGCAGCACCAGGAAACGTCCGAGGGCGAGCAGGTCCTGCACGGCGATATGGCTGGTCAGCCGCAGGCGGTCGGCGCCGGCAACGGGGATATTGTCGCGGCGCTTCAGTGCTCGGGTGAGTGCGTTGACGAAGGCATCGCGCTTGCGCACCAGAACGAGAATGTCGCCCGGCTCGATCGGCCGTTCGGCGCCCTTTTCGATGATGGTTTCCTTGCCGATCATTTCGCCGATCGCATGGGCGATGCGGGCGGCCAGGATCGCGGAGGGCGCCTTGTCGGGCGTCGCATCGAAGGGAGCGGTCCAGTCCTCGTCCGTTTCGGAAACTTCCGGAGCCACCATGTTCCAAAGATCGACGGCACCGGGATGGCCGATGCGGTTCGAGCGATGCTGCACCGGTTCTCCGGTAGCGCTCAAGCCCCTTGCGTTCTCGGCAAGAGAAAACACCTGATCGACGGCTGCGAGCACGTTGGCGGTGGACCGGAAGGAAAGCGGCAGCCGCACCGGATTGAAACTCTGGCCGCTGGCGCGCACCCGCTTTTCCGTTTCGCTGCGCTCTTCGGCGAAACGCTCCGGCCGCGCGCCCTGAAAGGAATAGATCGACTGCTTCTCGTCGCCGACCGCGAAGATGGTGCGGCGCGCCTCGCGGGAACTGTTGCCCGAATAGAAATCCTCGGCGAGCGATTTGATGACCGTCCACTGTACCGGGCTCGTATCCTGAGCCTCGTCGACGAGGATATGGTCGATACCCTGGTCGAGCTTGTAATGCACCCAGGCGCCGACCCCTTCGCGGGTCAGGAGTTCGGCGGTTCGGGCGATCAGGTCCTCGAAATCGAGCAGGCTGCGCTGCTTCTTGAGCTGCTCGTAATCGCCGTTCAGCCGCTCCGCCAGGACCAGCGCCGCCCTGGTGGCGGAAAACATCCGCAGCAGGCGAAGCCGCTCGCGGGAGGCGGCAACATGCGCGCGGGCGGCGGCTACCGCTTCGGCAAGATCGGGCGCGGCATTCGTGATCGCCTTGGCGATCAGCATGGAATCCGCCTTCGGCTTGCCCTCCCTGGTGAGGAATATCTGTTCCAGATATTGCGCCCGCTTGAAGGCATCCGCCTCCCTCGCGACCATCCGCAAGCCGTAGGCGACCTCGGTAACTCTCTGCCCGCCATTCTGGTCGGCAAGCACGAGATAGAGGTCGAGCGTGGCTCCGAAGAGGCTGGGGAGCGGCCAGTAACCGGCTGCGATCGTCTCCTCCGTCTCGCCGGGTGCAAGCCCGAAGGCGCGCCGGAGCTCGCCCTCCACGCCGCCATGCCGCTCCGCATGGGCGATGAACCGCTGGATGGCGCTCCGGTTGGAAATGATATCGCCGAGCAGGGTCTCCAGGCCGAACTCGTCGCCGAGATCGAGCACATGCGCGAAGGCTTCGGCGAGATCGGGGTCATCCTCCGCCGAAGTGGCGGTCAACAGAGACCGCCGGGCTTCGGCGAGCAGGGCGGATGCCGCCCGGTCGTCGAGTACGGAAAAGTGGCCCGCGACATTGGCCTCCAACGGAAACTGGTGCAGCAGCGCCTCGCAGAAGGCGTGGATGGTCTGGATCTTCAGTCCGCCCGGCGTTTCCAGCGCCTTGGCGAACAGGCGGCGCGCTTCCGCAAGTTTCAACGAATCCGGCTCATGACCTTCGATGGCGGCGATCCTTCGGCGCAGCTCCTCATCGGAAAGAACTGCCCATTCGGCAAGCCGTTGGAACACGCGGTTCGACATTTCCGAGGCCGCGGCCTTCGTGTAGGTGAGGCAGAGGATGGAGGAAGGACGGCAGCCGGACAGCAGAAGCCGGATGACCCGTTGCGTGAGCACATGCGTCTTGCCGGAACCCGCATTGGCCGAAACCCAGGCGGAGCTCACCGGATCGGAGGCGAGCGATTGCTGCACCGTCGTCCAGTCGATCCATTTGCCGGGATCGTCGTCTTCCGGATGCATGTTATTCATCCGCTTCGGCCTCCTCATCGTCGGCGGTGGACCATTCCGCCACGCGGGCGAGATGATCGTATTCGCCGCCGAAATCGCCCTGCTTCACCGGGATAAGGCGGGAGGCGAAGCCCTTCTCTCCGGTTTGAAGCGTGGTGACGAAGCGGGTGAGCTGATCGACGGATTCCTGGGCAAGTTCCATTGCGGATTTGGGATTCGTCTTGGCTCCCTCGTTGTTCACCTTGTCGAGCTTGAAGCGATCTCCCGGCTTGAGCCGGACGTAAAGCAGGTCGTCGGGCCGCTGGGCGCCGAGTTCCCGGAAGCCGCCGGCCATCAGGGCCGCGGCCTCCAGCGCGAGCTGCGGATCGAGGAGCGAACGGGCTTGGGGAGCCGAGGGGCTTGAGCCGGTCTTGTAGTCGACGATGTCGGCAAGTCCGGAACCCTTGATGTCGATCCGGTCCGCGATGCCGGTGAGCCGTATGCCGGCCGCTTCGATTTCCCAGCCGGCCGCCACCTCCGTGTAGGTCCGGCGGATATCCGGCGCGCGCCCAGCCTCCCAGCGGAGGAATTCCTCCGCGACGGCGGCAAAGCGCGGCCGCCAGACACGGTCGATATGCGGCGCAAGCTGCTCTGCGTCGAAGAGTTCCGCGATGATCCTCGCCATCGCCTCCCGCGAGGCTGGCGAACCGGGAACGTGACCTTCCCGCGTATAGCGGTCGATGATCGCGTGATAGAGCGTGCCGCGCTCGGATGCACCGGGATCGCGATTGAAGGGGTCGAGCGGGTCGAGCTTCAGGATGCGCCTGGCATAGATGGAATAGGGATCGCGCCTGAACCGGCCTACTTCGCTGAAGGAGTATTTCTTCGGCTGCAGCCCGGCCGGCGGCCGTGGCGCCGGACGCCTCGCAGGAGGCTGGTTCTCGCCGGCATCGATCGCCGTTGCCCATTCCCGGTAAAGGTCGCCGCGCGCCTTCAGCGCCCTGGCGAACTCTTCGCCACCGAGCGCCAGAAGCCTCTGCAGCCAGCGTGAAGCAACGGTCGGCGTCGAGCCTTGCCTGAGCGAGCGGGAATAGATGAGATGCCTTGTGCCGCTCGCCATCGCGAAATCATGCGCGAGCTGGCCGATCCGCCGTTCCGGCGGCTCGAGACCCATTTCCGTCTTCATGGTGCGGGAGAGGAAGGGATTGTTGACAGTCTGGCCGGGCCAGGAATCTTCGTTCAACCCGCCGAGGATCATGGTATCGACGCTTTGCAGCCGTGCTTCCAGCGTGCCGAAGATGAAAACGCGCGGATGGGCGAGCGAACGGGGCTTGACCGCCTCGCCGGTCGTCAACGCCATGACGATATCGATCCATTGCGGACCGTCCGCCTCCATCTGGCCCTCGGTCTCGATGACCTCCGCAAGAAGCGAGGAGAGCCTTTCTCCCGCTTCTCCCGACCAGAGAGGAGAGAGATCGCCACGCTCGTCCACCGCAAGTGCTTCCAGCACGCGGCCGGTTCTTGCCGCCCAATCGGCAAGCGCGAGCCTGTTGGTGAGGCCGAGCCCATCCGGCCGGCGCCGGGCAAAGGCCGAGGCGAGCGGCTCGACGGCAGCCGAAAGGCGTTTGGCGAGATCCCGCGCCCTGTCCGCCGATCCTTCCGGCAGCGACAGCCGCCAGCGCGGGGTACGGCCGTCCTCGGCCTGACGCGCCAATTGTTCTTCCAGGACCGGTTCCAGCGCGGAGATGTCGAGTTCTCCAGTGCCGCCGCGCAGGCCCAGAAGCTCCAGCGCTTCGGCGGCTTCCCGAACGAGGCGGGCATCGAGGCCGAGCCTGAGCAGCGGATGCTTGAGGAGGGCGGCGATCGCCACCGGATCGCCGGGTCTGAGCGCCGCTTCCAGCACGAGCTGGGTCAGCGTGCCCTGCGGCGTGCCGGAAAGCGGCGTGCCGGCCGAATCGTCGGCGACGATCCCGAACCGGGAAAGCTCGGCGGTGACGCGGCGGGCTAGCGCCCGGTCCGGGGTGATGAGGGCGGCCTGAGAGAAGTCGCCGTTCCTGCCAGGCTGTTCGAGCGCCAGCCTCAGCGCGATTGCGATCGCGACCGCTTCCTCGCGCTCGTTGGCCGCCTCAATCAGCGAAACATCCGCAAAAGCGCTTTCGAGCAGGCCGGGATCGGCCTCGTTCCGCCATTCGCTCCACCGATCGGTCGCCTTTGCCGGCGCCAGTGCCCTTGAAAGTGCGGCGGCCCGAAAATCGAGCGCGGCGGAAACCTCGCCCAGCGTCTCGACCTCGCCGCGCTCCACCTGCATCTTCTTGAGCAGGCGCGAAAGCCCGAATTGCGGATGGCTGCGGCCCGTGGGATCGGCCCTGCCGTCGCTCCGGTCCTCGCCGATCATCGACCATTCCTCGTCGGACATGGCAAGGTCGAGGCCGGGCAGGATCACGGCACCGTTCGGCAGCGCGGCGATCGCGGAAATCAGTTCGGCCGCCGCCGGAACCGATCCGGTCGAGCCGGCGACGATCACCGGGCCCTCGGGGCCACGCTCCGAGATGCGCCTGGTCTCGCCCTTCAAGAGCGCCGCTCGATGCCTTGCGGGAGAGGAACGGCGCAGCTCCTCCAACCGCATCGGCCAGAAGGCGCTGGCGATCGACAGGAACTCGGCGGTCAGCTGCCACCAGAGGGCGTGTTCGCCCGTGTCGAGTTTCTTGAGGTCCGCCCAGTCGCGCTCCTCGGTCTCGATGGAATCGATGAGCTCGGCAAGCGCGCGGGCAAGCCAGATGGCGTCCGCCGGGCTTGCCGGTGCGATCAGTGGCGATTGCTGATGCACGTCGACCACGGCTTTCGGGAGCTGGTTTCGCCAGGCAAGGATCAGCCGGCCGAGCTCGAGAAGCCGCGCCGTGCCGCCAATCGGCAATGCGAGGTCCATCTCCTCCGGCGCGACGAGATCGAAAAAGCCGCTGTCGTCATCCGTTTCGCCGAGCGGCCGGATGACCGGCAGGATGGCGGAGCGACCACCGAGAAGATCGACGAATTCGGAGCGTAGCACGCGGGCTGCGCGGCGAGTCGGCACGAATATGGTAATGCCCGCCAGCGAAAGCGGATCGCCTGGATCGTAGCGGAAACCATCCGTGAGGCGTCCGGCAAGAAGCGCGGCGGCCACCGTCTTGAGAAAGGGCGCAGCCGGCGGGATGGTCAGAACCCGCTTCTGTCGGGCCGCGCCCAAGGCTTAAACCTCCACCGGCAGCCGGGCGATCACCGCCTCCGCTTGCGGAAGCGCCTCGGGTGTGCCGACGGTGATCCAATGCCCTTCCATGACGAGGCCATGGAGCCGGCCGTTCGCGATCGCGCGGTCGAAATAGATGTTGAGATTGAAGGCATCCTCCGGCGCATCGTCGAAAAGCGAGGAATGCATCACGATCGCGCCTGCATAGACGACTGGATTGTCGCCGCCTTCCCGGTAACGAGAAAGCCGGCCATCCGGATCGAGCTGGAAATCCTTCTTGCCGTTATGGCCGGTGGTGCGCTCGAGCGGTACGCACAGCAGCGCCATGTCCATGGTCGCGGGGTCGAAGAATTCCGCAAGCCGCTGCAGATTGGTCTTCCTGCCCGGTATTTCGCCGATCCAGAAGAGGTCGGCATTCATGACGTAGAGCAAGCCCGGCTCCAGCAGCCGCAGGCCCTTTGCAAGCCCGCCGCCGGAATTCATGAGGTGCGCGCGCTCGTCGGAGATCAGGATCTCCATGCGCGGATAGGCCTGGAGATGCGCTTCCACGCGGTCGGCGAAATGATGCACGTTGACGGCGGCGCAGGTAACGCCGGCATCGGCCAGCACATCCAGCGCATAGTCGATCATCGGCCTGCCGGCGACCGGCACCAGCGGCTTCGGCATCGTATCGGTGATCGGGCGCATGCGGGTGCCGAGCCCCGCGGCGAGCACCATGGCCTGTGTGATGGTCATGTGGAACCGTATTCTATGATTCGGGCAGGTCTATTCCAGCCTTATGGCACCAATCGCGCAAGGGGGCGAGCGCTTCGTGCCGGAGCGCGGCCGCAAGATAGCGAAGCGTGCGCGGCATATGCTTCATGTAGCCGGGCTTGCCGTCACGCTCCTTCAGTCTTACCCACAGGCCGGCAAGCTTGCAATTGCGCTGTGCCGCCATGATCGAAAATGCCTTCAGGAAGGCCGGTTCGTCGAAGGGGCTCGAGGGAGAGCTAAGCGAGCGGCGCAGCGTCACATAGTCCACCATCATCTGCTCGGCGAGCGTTGCCGGGACATCCGCCCGCGCATCCTGCACGATCGCGGCGAGGTCATAGGCCGTCGGACCGATCATTGCATCCTGGAAATCGATGATGCCGATCCGGTGCACGCCGGATTCGTGCGGGCGCCAGATGATGTTCGGGGAATGGAAGTCGCGAAGAAGAAGGTTTCTTTCCGAGCCTTCCAGCTCGCGGATTAGCCCGTCCCAGATCGCAAGATAATCCTGCCGTTCCTCTTCGCTCGGCTGTGCGCCGCGTTTCCACGGCAGGTGCCAGTCGAGGAGAAGCCGGGCCTCCATCTTCATCGCCGTCGGATCGAAATCCGGGATGTGGTGGACATGGGCATCGGTGACCGGAATGTCCTGGCTCACCTGATGACCATGCAGAAAAGCGAGGCAGGCGACGCTTTCGCGGTAGCGATCCGCGATCGGCCGGCCGCTCTCGTCGAGGACGCCCTCGCGGCCGAGATCCTCGATGACGAGAATGCCCTGCTCATAGTCGGCGTTGAAGACCTGCGGTGCCGCAAGCCCGATTTCCCGCAGATAGCCGGCGATCGCCACGAAGGGGTAGGCATCCTCGGCGATGTGCGCCACCTTGGGATAGGGCTTTCCGTCGAGCACGGGAGGACCTTCCGGCTGGCGAGGCCAATCCATCAGGATGAAGTCCCTGCCGTCCGCCGTCCTCAGCGTCTCGTAGGCGCGTACGGAAGCGTCGCCGGTGAGATACCGGCGACGGGCGCCCGCATAGCCCCAGCCGGTGAGCGCGTCGCGGATCGCCAGCACGCGGCGGATGCGCTTCATCCGCTCTTCCGGCGCGGTGATGGTGGCGACACGGCCGGAGCCGCGGTGCTCCAGTTTCAGCGTGATGCGGCTGTCGGGCAACAGGTCTTCGGCGATCTCCGGCCATTCGACGATGCAGATGCCGTTCGAAAGCGCCTCGTCGAAGCCGAGTTCGTCGAGCTCGGAAGCGTCCCCAAGCCGGTAGAGATCGAAATGCGCGACGGGAATTCTCAGGTCGTAACTCTGGACCAGCGTGAAGGTCGGGCTCGGCACTTCCAGATCGTCATCATCGGCAAGGGCTCGCAGCAACGCCCTGGCGAGCGTCGATTTGCCGGCGCCGAGATCGCCGGAAAGCGCGAGACAATCCCCGACCTTCAGTGCAAGGGCCAGGTCCTCGCCGAGCCGCATGGTTTCGGCTTCGCCGGGAAGATCCAGGATGATGACGGTCTGGCCGTTCATTCGGCGGCGACGGAATGGAATGTGGTGCCGCTCGGTATCCGGCAGGTCACGGTCGTGCCCTGGCCGGGACGGCTGTCGATCGAGACTTCGCCCTTGTGCAGGGTGACGAAGCTCTCGACGATGGAAAGGCCGAGGCCCGCGCCGCTGCGCTTGCCGCCCTTCGCGCTGGAGGAGAAGCGGTCGAAGACCGTCTTCAGCATATCCTGCGGAATGCCCGGTCCCCGATCGGAGACGGAGAAGTATACGTCGCCGCTCTCCTTCCAGCAGGTAAGCGCTATCTCGGAGCCCTCGGGCGCGAAATTGGCGGCATTGGTCAGAAGCTTGAGGAGAATCTGCTTCAGCCGCTGCTGGTCGGCGACGACGGTGCCGAGACCGGCCGGCGCGGTGATCGCCAGCGTCACGCTGTTTTCCTGCAGGCGGTCGGCGATCTGCATGGCCACGTCGTCCAGCAGATCGTCTATGCTCGCTTCCGAGTAATGGAGCTGCATGATGCCGGCATCGAGGGTGGCGAGATCCAGGATGTCGTTGACGATCGTCAGCAGCACGGAGGACGAGGTCGAGATATGGTCGACATATTCGGCCTGCCGCTCGTTGAGCGGCCCGAGGCCCGGCGTCTTCAAGAGATCGGTGAAGCCGATGATGTTGGTGAGCGGCGAACGCAGCTCGTAGGAAACGTGCTGGACGAAATCGTTCTTGATCTCGTCGGCCCTGCGCAGCGCCTCGTTCTTCTCCTTGAGCGCCCGTTCGGCCCGCGCGCTCGCTGTCATGTCGACGAAGGTGAACATGGTCTGCGCGTTCGGCAGCGGCGTCACCGCATAATCGAGGATCAGGCCGGAATAGAGCTCCAGCGTTCCCTGCAGCGAGGGACGTTCGTCATCGAAATTAGTCAGCATCTGGCCGAACCGGCGCCAGCCGTCCGGCTTGTCATAGGAGGCGGCGCAGGCTGCGTCGATGTCGCGGATATGCGTGCCGGGTTTGGCTTCTTCCGCGGTGATGCCCCATAGCGCCCGGAAGGCGGGATTGGAAAGCCGCATGCGTCCGTCCGGCCCGAATACCGCGACCGCTTCGGCAAGGTGGTCGATCGTCTCGCCCTGGACCTTCACGAGCGTGTTGTAGCGGGTCTCCAGATCGACCTGCTCCGTCAGGTTCTCGAAAACCCAGGTGGCTCCGCCCTGCGGATGGGCCGTGGCGATCACGCGCAGCGTCTGGCCGTTCGGCAGGTGCCACAGATTGGTTTGCGTTTCGGTGGACTGGTAGACGGAGAGCGCCGACTCCTTCCAGCTCCGCCAGCTCAACTGCTCCGGCAGCTTGCTGTCGCTGCGCAGCTTGTCGAGGAGCTCGCTGTTGTCCGGGCGGGATTCGAGGAAGGGCAGGCTCAGGCCCCAGAGCTGCGCGAAGGCCTGGTTATAGAATTGCAGCCGCCTGTCGCGATCGAAGATGGCAACGGGCGTCGCCAGATGATCAAGCGTTTCGGCATGGCTGCGCAGTGTCCGTTTCAGCTCTTCCCGCACGGCTTCCGCCTCGGAGACGTCGATCGCCATGCCGGCCGACCCGGTGGGCGCCACCACGTCGACGACCTCGAAAACGCTGCGGTTGCCGTGCACGACCGTCGAAAGCCGCTCGTGGAAGGGAGACGTGACGGTGGCCGTCGCGCGGATCTTTTCGCGGGTGATGGTGCCGAGCAGTTCCCGCGTCTCTTCGACTGCCTGGGCCGGGCTGCCGGCTTCGACCGCCTCTCCATAGGCCTGGTTCACCCAGGTGATCCGACCCTCGACATCGCGGCGCCAGACCGGCTGCTCGATCGCATCGAGCAGGGACTGGAAGAGCGCGATGGAACCGGTGAGCCTCTCCCGCTCGATCTTCAACTCGGCGAGTTCGGCGCGCAGATTGTTGAGCGCGATGAACCGAACGAAGGCCTTGCTTCCGGAAACCCGGCCCTGCACCTCGAGAATTTCGTCCCGCTGGGTCTCTACCACCATGTCGAAGCTGCGGGCGCCGCTGCGAAGCTGGTCGATCGCCTTTTCGAGCTCGCCCGCCGACGTGGCGCGAAGCCAGCGCCCGAAGGCGAGAAAATCCGGATCCTGCGCCGGCGCGCCGGTTTCGGCCGGAAGCTGGCCCAGGAATTCCGGGCGTGAGCCGGGGCCGTCCCACACCACGATGCGTCGGTTCTTGTCGGCGATCAGCGCCTCATATTTCGAGATCCGCTGCTGCGCGTCCGAAAGGGCGCTGCGCATCTCCTGGCTTTCGGCTTCCATATTGCCGCGCTGGCGGACCAGCCAGACGGCCGAGAGAAGAACGGCACCGAGCGCGCCGAGCGCCACGGAGGAGACGATGACTTCCATCGAGGAGAAAAGTCGTGAGCCCGCGGCACCGGCTTCTTGAGCGGCGGCCGTTCCGGCGAGCACCGATAGCGACGCGCCGCCGAGCAGCACGCTGCAGAAGCGCGCCAGCTTGCCCAGTTTCCTGCTGACCAGATCGCCGCGGAAAAATCCGCGGCGGCGCCATACGCCTGGCGTTCTTGCGCCGACGTCATGACGATCGGCCTGCCTGGACAGGCACTCTTCCTTTACCGACATACCCGGTCTGTCTCCGTCTAGTTGCCGCTCATCGACAAGACATACCATTCCGCACCTTGCCTCGAGCCGGTGCGAATCAATCGTTAAAACAATACCTTCTTGGGGAATCGCCGGGAAGGGACAGCCTCAAAAAAGAAGCCGCGGCTTTTGTCAAGGGCCGCGGCTACCATATCTTGTGGATTGGATGGGTAGGTATCAGTACCTGTAGTGTTCCGGCTTGAACGGGCCCTTGGGCGAGACGCCGATATAGGCGGCCTGTTCCTCGGAGAGTTCCGTCAGCTTCACGCCGAGCTTGTCGAGATGCAGCCGGGCGACCTTCTCATCGAGCTGTTTGGGCAGGATATAGACCTCGTTCTTGTACTGGCCCTGCTTTGTGAAGAGCTCGATCTGCGCCAGCGTCTGGTTGGTGAACGAGGCCGACATGACGAAGGAAGGGTGGCCGGTGGCGTTGCCGAGGTTGAGCAGCCGGCCTTCCGAAAGCAGGATGATGCGGTTGCCCTTCGGGAACTCGATCATATCGACCTGCGGCTTGACGTTGGTCCACTTGAGGTTCCGGAGAGCGGCGACCTGGATCTCGTTGTCGAAGTGGCCGATGTTGCCGACGATCGCCATGTCCTTCATGGCGCGCATGTGGTCGATGCGGATGACGTCCTTGTTGCCGGTGGTGGTGATGAAGATATCGGCGGTCGAGACGACGTCCTCGAGCAGGACGACTTCGAAGCCATCCATGGCGGCCTGCAGCGCGCAGATCGGATCGGCTTCGGTGATCTTGACGCGTGCGCCGGCGCCGGCGAGCGATGCGGCGGAACCCTTGCCGACGTCGCCATAGCCGCAGACGACCGCGACCTTGCCGGCCATCATCACGTCCGTGCCGCGGCGGATGCCGTCGACCAGCGATTCCTTGCAGCCGTACTTGTTGTCGAACTTGGACTTGGTGACCGAGTCGTTGACGTTGATCGCCGGGAAAGGCAGCAGGCCCTTCTTGGAGAGCTCATAGAGGCGGTGAACGCCCGTGGTGGTTTCTTCCGTGACGCCCTTGATGGCATCGCGCTGTTTGGTGAACCAGCCCGGCGATGCCTGGAGGCGCTTCTTGATCTGCGCGAAGAGGATTTCCTCTTCTTCCGAGCCCGGATTGGAAAGCACGTCCTCGCCCGCTTCGGCGCGGGCGCCGAGCAGGATGTACATGGTGGCGTCACCGCCGTCGTCGAGGATCATGTTGGAGAGGCCGCCATCGGTCCACTGGAAGATCTTGTCGGTGTACTGCCAGTATTCCTCGAGCGACTCGCCCTTGACGGCGAAGACCGGAATGCCGGCGGCGGCGATCGCGGCTGCGGCATGATCCTGGGTGGAGAAGATGTTGCAGGAGGCCCAGCGGACCTCGGCGCCGAGCGCCGTCAGCGTCTCGATCAGCACGCCGGTCTGGATCGTCATGTGCAGCGAGCCGGAAATGCGGGCGCCCTTCAGCGGCTTCTGTTCACCGAATTCGGCGCGGCAGGACATCAGGCCCGGCATTTCCGTTTCGGCGATATCGAGTTCCTTGCGGCCGAAAGCGGCAAGACCGATATCGGCGACGATGTAATCCTTGTCAGTGCTCATGAAGCTCTCCAGCTCAGATTGGCCACGCGCCGGCGAAATCGCGGCACGCGACGGGACTTCGCCCGCCTCGGGGGAGGGCGGGTGCTGGCATCGGGATGTATCAGGCTTCGCTGCTGGAGGCAACGGGACATAAAGAAGTCTTTATGTCTTTATGTCCCGAGAGTGGGGCTATTCGGGAAAGGTCAGGCTTCCTCGCCGAACTTGTCGGCAACCAGCCGCTCGAGCGCGTCGAGCGCTTCTTCGGCCTGGCGGCCGCTGGCGCTCACCTCTACGCTGCAGCCGGGGCTGGCCGCCAGCATCATCAGGCCCATGATTGAGGTCCCGCCGACGGTGGTGCCGTCCTTCGAGACGGTTATCTCGGCGTCGAAGCTCTCGACCATCTGCACGAATTTCGCGGAAGCGCGCGCATGCAGCCCGCGTTTGTTGACGATCAGGAGTTCGCGGGAAAGGGGCGGCATGGAGGTGGCTGTTCTCATTTCCCGCTGAGCACGCGGCTGGCGACGTTGATGTATTTGCGGCCCGCATCGGAGGCCTCGACCAGCGCTCTTTCCATGTTGTTGTCGCTGCGCACGCCGGCGAGCTTGATCAGCATGGGAAGGTTGACGCCGGCGATCACTTCCGTCTTGCCACTGTCCATGACGGATATGGAAAGATTGGACGGAGTTCCGCCGAACATGTCGGTGAGGATGATCACGCCGTGACCGTCATCGGCGCGGGCGACCGCATCCACGATGTCCTGACGCCGCTGGTCCATGTCGTCTTCAGGGCCGATCGATACTGTCTCGATAAACTTCTGTGGACCTACGACATGCTCCACCGCATGACGAAACTCCTCAGCCAGCTTGCCATGTGTGACAAGCACAAGTCCGATCATGAAAACTGCCCCCTGCTACAGAACTCGCGGCCCATATCGCATCGCAACAAGGCCGTCCAGCGGTGGGAAGGCATCTTCGCCAAGTAGAAATGAAGTGCAAGTCAAAAATCTGCGGGTGGAAAGCTCAAAAAGGTATTTCCAGGCCGAAACGGGGAGCGAAGGCGGCCAGAACGGCAAGTGGATCCGGTGCGTTCCGCCAGATTCGCAGGAGCGGCAACGTGCCCGCGCCGGGGATGGAAAAAACCTCGTTTTCCGGCGGCAGGCGTTCTGCTTCCGGCAGGGAGACGAGCGAGACGGCAAGATGAAGCGTAGCCGAGGGGACGCTTTCGATGCGCGTGATGCCGCTGCCGCGGATCTCGATGAGACCGGCGATCGAGGCGGGGCAGGAGGCGATCAGCCGGTCGCCCTCGCGCGAAACGAGAACGCGGTCATCGGCCACCAGCGCGGAAAAGAGGCCCTGCCTGCGGGCGGCCGCCATGC
This sequence comes from Rhizobium sp. LC145, assembly GCF_001005825.1. Taxonomy (GTDB): domain Bacteria; phylum Pseudomonadota; class Alphaproteobacteria; order Rhizobiales; family Rhizobiaceae; genus Neorhizobium. The sequence goes on along the minus strand of NZ_LBHV01000010.1, from coordinate 27,293 downwards.
AGGTGAGGGCGGTCAGGGATTTGCCGCTGCCCGATGGGCCGGCGAAGACGATACCGCTTTCGCCGATCACGATAGCGGTCGCATGAATATTGACCGGCGTGGGCGTCATGAGGGCTCGCCGGCCGGCAGCGACAGGATGAAGCGGGCGCCGACCGTTGCTCCGGTCTTGGGATCCTGAATGTTCTCGGCCCTCAGCGTGCCGCCATGTGCCTCGGCGATCTGCCGGCTGATGGAGAGGCCGAGGCCGGAATTCTGCCCGAAACTTTCTCCTTCCGGACGGTCGGTATAGAAGCGCTCGAAGATGCGGTCGATATCCTCGGCCTGGATGCCGGGACCGTTGTCCTCCATGGTGACGGTCACCTTGCCCTTGCCGTGGGAGAGGCGGATCGCGATCCGGCCGCCCTTTTCCGGTACGAAGGAGCGAGCGTTCTCGATGAGATTGGTTGTGATCTGGCCCAGCCTCAGATCGTGTCCGTTGACGACGAAGGCGGCTTTGTTGCCGGCCTTGCTGTCGATCGACAGGTCGATCTCGACCGGTTTCCGGTCGGTGCGGATCTGCCGCGAAATGTCCACCAGGTTGTTGAGCAGGCTTTCCATGTCGACCGGGGTGGAATCGGAACGGGCAAGCTCCGCATCGAGCCGGGAGGCGTCGGAAATGTCGCTGATGAGGCGGTCGAGGCGGCGCACGTCGTGGAAGATGATCTCGGTGAGCCGTTGCTTGGATTCCTCGGTCTTGGCGAGCGGCAGCGTCTCGACCGCGCTGCGGAGCGAAGTCAGCGGGTTCTTAAGCTCATGACTGACATCGGCGGCGAAGCTCTCGATCGCATCGATGCGGTCGTAGAGCGCCGTCGTCATTTCGCGAAGCGCGATGGAAAGATTGCCGATCTCATCCTGACGATAGGCGAAGTCGGGGATTTCCTCGCGCTGCTTGGCGCCACGGCGGACGCGGATGGCGGCGGCCGAAAGACGGCGCAGCGGATTGGCGATCGTCGACGAAAGCAGGAGCGAAAGCAGGATGTTGACGAGAGTGGCCACCCCGAAGACGCGCATGATGGCAAGACGCTCGGCATGCACGATCTTGTCGATATCGCCTGCCTGGGTCGAGAGCAGGAGGACGCCGAGCACCGCCCTGAATCGCTGGACGGGAACGGCGACCGAGACGATCAGCTCGCCGCGGTCGGTGACGCGCACGACCGCGCCGCGCACGCCGGTCAGCGCATTCATCACTTCCGGATAGATCGAGCCGTCGCCGCCCGGCGCCTCCTTGTAGGAGGGCAGATTGCCGGGCTGCAGCAGCCTGTTGAAGAGGCTCGCGAACCAGTCGCTCCAGCTTGTGGATTCGTTCTCCACCGGCGGCAGATCGAAGCGGAGCACCTGGCCGCGCGAATAGAGATGCCGGGAATCGAGCAGCAGATTGGCATCGGCATCGAAGAGGCGCGCGCGGGTCCTTGTCGGCGAGATCAGGCGGCGCAGCACCGGGGCGACGCGTTCCGGGTCGATCGGGAAGTCGAGGTCCTCATCGTTCGGTACCGGGGTGATGCTCTGGCCCGCCTGCAGCTCGAGCAATTTTTCCGGATCGATGGTGATCGAGTTCGTATCCACCGATGCCGATGCCGAGATCGCGCCGGCGATGATTTCGCCCTGGGTCAGCAGGCTCTCGACCCGGGCGTCGATCAGCCCCTCGCGGAACTGGTTGAGGTAGAGGATGCCGCCCACCAGGACGACGGTGGCGGCGATGTTGAAGAACAGGATGCGGCGGGTGAGGCTCGAGAACACCGCGTGGCCGAAAACCCGGCGTATCAGCGTGAAAGGATGCGACCAAAGGCGCCGCGGCACGCGCCGCGCCTCGGTTTCGGTCGTTCCCACGATGTCTCTGTCGAGCAGCTGATCTGCCACCTGCAGTCCTTCCGCCGAGCCCCTGGGGCGGTTCAAGGCCGAACGGAATGGTCCGGTCGGATGATCGGCCCGCCCGCAGACCTGGCCGATCGGACCGTTCCATCCGGTCGAAGGAACGCTCTATGCCGATCCGGGCGCGGCCTCAAGTTAAGCTTTCGCAAGGTGCCTGATCTCAGGCGGCCTCGCGGAAGCGGTAACCCACGCCATAGAGCGTCTCGATCATGTCGAAGTCGCCATCGACCATCTTGAATTTCTTGCGCAGCCGCTTGATGTGGCTGTCGATGGTGCGGTCGTCGACGTAGACCTGCTCATCATAGGCAGCATCCATCAGCGCGTCACGGCTTTTCACCACGCCGGGACGCTGGGCAAGCGAATGCAGGATGAGGAATTCGGTGACCGTAAGCGTTACCGGCTCGCCCTTCCAGGTGCATGTATGGCGCTCCTGGTCCATGAGGAGCTGGCCGCGCTCGAGCGTGCGCGACTGCTGCTGCTGGTCGGTCGCCGGCTTTGCGCCGGAGCCAACCAGGGCTTCGCGATTGCTGGCGCGCCTCAGGATCGCCTTCACCCGTTCGACCAGCAGGCGCTGGGAGAAAGGTTTGGTGATGAAGTCGTCGGCACCCATCTTCAGCCCGAACAGCTCGTCAATCTCCTCATCCTTGGAGGTGAGGAAGATCACCGGCACGTCGGACTTCTGGCGAAGTCGCCGCAGAAGCTCCATGCCGTCCATGCGCGGCATCTTGATGTCGAATATCGCCAATTGCGGTGGACGGGCGATCAGGCCATCGAGCGCGGAAGCGCCGTCCGTGTAAGTTTCGACCTTGTAACCTTCTGCCTCGAGCGCGATCGACACCGAGGTTAGAATGTTGCGGTCGTCGTCAACGAGCGCGATTGTCTGCATGCTCTCCGTCTCCGTCACCATTATTGCGCGTCTCCTGAATCACCCCCGCCGGTGGCAACCCGCCGATGCGCCTTGTGAGTATAAAGGTGGAACAAATTGTGGCAAAGATAAAGGGGCGGCTTACGGTCGCAGGCTTTTCAGGCTGTCCGACAAGTTTTCAGCAGCAAAACCAAAATATCGCTTAAACCGATTTAAATGGAAATAAAATTTTTTAAATCGATTAATTATTTGATATCATTGCATTATTTTGAATGGGCTCTTGCCCTTTCTTTAAACTCCCACTACTTTCCCCGTTATCCAACGGCAAAATAAAGGAAGGCGCGTATGGAGGAGTTAGGACTTCACAACCCGTCAAACGGTCTGGCGGCAATCGGTCTCGGCGACGCATCCCGCGTCAATTACAATTTTTCCGAGGTCGAGCTCTATGAAGAGGCTCTGCGCCGCGGCGAAGCCGAACTCACTATCGATGGAGCGTTGCGAGCCGTGACCGGCCAACACACCGGCCGCTCGCCGAAGGACAAGTTCGTCGTCCGCGATTCCAGCACGGAAAACCAGATCTGGTGGGACAACAACAAGCCCATCTCGCCGGAGCATTTCGAAGTGCTGCGCCGGGACATGCTGGCGCACGCGGCAGGCAAGACGCTGTTCGTCCAGGACCTGATCGGCGGCGCCGATGCCGAATATGCTCTGCCGACCCGCGTCGTCACGGAATATGCCTGGCACGCGCTTTTCATCCGCAATCTGCTGATCCGGCCGAAGCGGGAGACCTTGTCGGGTTTCCAGCAGAAGCTGACGATCATCAATCTGCCGAGCTTCCGGGCCGATCCCGCCCGTCACGGCTGCCGTTCGGAGACCGTGATCGCCTGCGACCTGGCGAATGGCCTCGTGCTGATCGGCGGCACCTCCTATGCCGGCGAGAACAAGAAATCCGTCTTCACGGTGCTGAACTACCGCCTGCCGGTCAAGGGCGTTATGCCCATGCATTGCTCGGCCAATGTCGGCCCGGCCGGCGATTCGGCCGTCTTCTTCGGCCTGTCCGGCACCGGCAAGACGACGCTTTCGGCCGATCCGGCCCGCACGCTGATCGGCGACGATGAGCACGGCTGGGGCGAAAACGGCATCTTCAACTTCGAAGGCGGCTGCTACGCCAAGGCCATCAAGCTTTCCGCCGAAGCCGAGCCGGAAATCTATGCGGCAACCCGGCGTTTCGGCACCGTGCTGGAAAACGTGGTGCTCGACGAGAACCGGGTTCCGGATTTCAACGATAATTCTCTGACGGAAAACACCCGCAGCGCCTATCCGCTGCATTTCATTCCGAATGCTTCGGAAACGGGCCTGGCGCCACATCCGAAAACGATCATCATGCTGACGGCGGATGCCTTCGGCGTGATGCCCCCGATCGCCAGGCTGACGCCGGAACAGGCCATGTATCACTTCCTCTCCGGTTACACCGCCAAGGTGGCGGGCACGGAAAAGGGCGTGACCGAGCCGGAAGCGACCTTCTCGACCTGCTTCGGCGCGCCCTTCATGCCGCGCCATCCGGCGGAATACGGCAACCTGCTGCGCGATCTCATCGATCGGCATGGCGTGGATTGCTGGCTGGTCAACACCGGCTGGACGGGCGGCGCCTACGGCACCGGCCACCGCATGCCGATCAAGGCGACCCGCACGCTTCTGACGGCGGCCCTCAACGGCAGCCTCAAGAACGCGGAATTCCGCACCGACCCGAATTTCGGCTTTGCCGTTCCGGTTTCTGTGGAAGGCGTGGATGTCTCCATTCTCGACCCGCGCTCGACCTGGTCCGATGGCCCGGCCTATGACGCGCAGGCGGCAAAGCTCGTCTCCATGTTCATCAAGAACTTCGAGAAATTCGAGGATCACGTGGACAGCAAGGTAAGGGACGCCGCCCCGGGGGTGCTCGCGGCCGCCCAATAAGCAAATAGCTTATAAGCGACTGGATTCACGTGGAACATTCGACCGCCGGTCTCCATGGAGGCCGGCGGTTTTCTTTTGCCGCCGTTTATGGAAAGGATGCGCCCGGAGATAGAACAATGGCCAGCAATCCTCTTGTCATCAATAGCCGCATTACCATCGCCGGATGGGAGCTCGCTGAGCAGTTCGTGCTTGCCGGCGGGCCGGGCGGCCAGAACGTCAACAAGGTCTCGACCGCCGTCCAGCTCTTCTTCGACATTAGCAGTTCGCCTTCGCTGCCGGATCGTGTGAAGCAGAACGCCATCAAGCTCGCCGGAAAACGGGTGTCGAAAGAGGGCGTTCTGATGATAGAGGCGAGCCGGTCCCGCAGTCAGGAACGCAATCGCGAGGAGGCGCGTGAGCGGCTGAAGGAGCTGATCCTCGAAGCGGCAAAGCCGCCTCCGCCGCCACGCAAGGCAACCAAGCCTACCAAGGGTTCGGTCGAAAGACGGCTCAAGGAAAAGTCGGGCCGTTCCGAGATCAAGAAAATGCGTGGCCGGCCTGTGAGGGACTGAAAGGAAGCGAGCCATGGCAAGCCTTGCGAACGGCATACGCCATCTGCCGGGATATCTCGATCGCGCCGCGCAGGAGCATCTGGTGGAACTCGTCCGAGGGGTGGTGGCCGAGGCCCCGCTTTACGTTCCGGAAATGCCCGGCACCGGCAAGCCCATGTCGGTCAGGATGACCAATTGCGGCTCGCTCGGCTGGGTGACAGACAAGGAGCGTGGATACCGGTACCAGTCCACGCATCCGGGCACCGGAAATCCCTGGCCGTCCATTCCGAGAGAACTGCTGGATTTGTGGGAAAAGCTGTCGGGCTATTCGAAGCCGCCGGAGGCCTGCCTCGTCAATTTCTATTCCGACGACGCGAAAATGGGGCTGCACCAGGACAAGGACGAAATCGACCTGGAGGCGCCGGTGGTTTCGGTTTCGCTCGGCAGTAGCTGCCTCTTCCGGGTCGGCGGCCTTTCCCGGAAAGATCCGACCGGCTCCTTCCGGCTTTCGAGCGGCGATGTCGTGGTTCTCGGCGGCGAAGGGCGGCTCGCCTTCCACGGCGTCGACCGCATCTATCCGGGTACCTCGACGCTGCTGAAGAACGGCGGACGCATCAATCTCACGCTGCGGCGCGTGAACCGCTGAAAATCGCTGGCTATCGGTTGGCTACAGCTTGCGCAGCGCCACCGTTTCGATCAGGTGGTTCTTGCCCTTGCGCAGGATGAGATCGGCGCGCGGCCTGGTCGGCAGGATGTTCTGGCGCAGGTTCTTCAGGTTGATGTTTTCCCAAAGGCCCTCGGCCACGGCGCGGGCGGCATCCTCGTCGATCGTCGCATAGCGGTTGAAATAGGAACTGGGATCGCGGAAGGCGGTCTCGCGAAGCTTCATGAAGCGGGCGACGTACCAGTTATGGATCAGCGCCTCGTCGGCATCGATATAGATCGAGAAATCGAAGAAATCGGAAACGATCGGCACGATCTTGCCGTCGGCGGGAAGCGCGCGTGCCTGCAGCACGTTGATGCCCTCGAAGATCAGGATATCCGGCCGGTCGACCAGGGTGAATTCGCTCGGCAGCACGTCATAGGTGAGGTGCGAATAGCGCGGCGCCTTCACGTTCGGCTCGCCGGCCTTGATGGCGGAGAGGAAGCGCAGGACGGAGCCGATGTCGTAGCTTTCCGGGAAACCCTTCCTGTCCATCAGGTTCTCGCGCTGGAGAACCGCGTTCGGATAGAGGAAACCATCGGTGGTGATGAGGTCGACCTTCGGGCTCGACGGCCAGCGGGCCAGCAGTTCCTTCAGGATACGCGCCGTGGTGGATTTGCCGACCGCGACCGATCCGGCGATACCGATGATGAAGGGCGTCTTGGCGACATCCGAGAGGCTCAAGAACCGGTTCCGCTGCCGGAAGAGCAGTTGCGATGCTTCCACATGCGAGGAAAGCAGGCGCGATAGCGAAAGGTAGATGCGGCGGACCTCGTCGAGATCGATCGGGTCGTCGAGCGAGCGGAGTCTGGCGACCTCGTCGGCCTTCAGTGTCAGCGGAGTGTCTGCCCTGAACTTCGCCCATTCTTCCGAAGTGAACTGATGATAGGGCGAATAGGTCGCAGACGGGGAGGGGTCCGGCATCTCGGCAGTTTTTGTGGCGGTCGTCATGATGTCTGCCGGTTTGCCTTTTCCTGAAGACCGGACTGTCCGGTCCTTTTTTCCAGCTCGTCGAGGACATCCTGCAACGGGATGCCGGCGATGCGCAAGACGACTAAAAGATGATAGAGGAGATCGGCGCTTTCGGCGGTCAGCTCCTCGCGCCCCTGGGCAACCGCGGCGATGACCGTCTCCACCGCCTCCTCGCCGAGCTTCTTGGCGGCCTTCGCCTGGCCTGCCGCCACCAGCTTCGCCGTCCAGGATTCCTGCGGCGAGGCCTTGGCGCGTTCGCCGACGATCCTTTCGAGATCCTTGAGGGAAAATCCGCTCATGACCGGGCCTTTCTCAATCGAGCCGCATCGGGATGCCGTTTTGGGCCATATAGTGCTTGGCCTCGCCGACGGAATAGGTGCCGAAGTGGAAGATCGAGGCGGCGAGCACCGCCGTGGCATGGCCTTGCTTCACGCCGGCCACCAGATCGTCCAGCGAGCCGACGCCGCCCGACGCGATTACCGGCGCCCGCACGCTGTCGGCGATCGCGCGCGTCAGCTCAAGATCGTAACCTATCTTCGTGCCGTCTCGATCCATGGAGGTCACGAGCAATTCGCCGGCGCCGCGTTCGACCATTCTCTCGGCGAATTCCAAGGCATCGATGCCGGTCGCGTTGCGGCCGCCATGCGTATAGATTTCCCATTCGCTGCGATTGTCACCGCCGACCGCTTGGGTCAGCCGGCGCTTCGCGTCGATCGAGACGACGATGCACTGGTTGCCGAACTTGTCGGCTGCTTCCGCGACGAAATCCGGGTTGTTGACGGCTGCCGAATTGATGGAAACCTTGTCGGCCCCGGCAAGCAGCAGCTTGCGGATATCGGCGATTGAACGCACGCCGCCGCCGACTGTCAGCGGCATGAAGCAGTGATCGGCCGTACGCGCCACGACATCGAAGATCGTCTCGCGATTGTCGGACGAGGCGGTGATGTCGAGGAAGCAGAGTTCGTCGGCGCCCGCGGCGTCATAGGCCTTGGCAGCCTCCACCGGATCGCCGGCATCGACGAGGTCGACGAAGTTGACGCCTTTGACGACACGGCCATCCTTGACGTCGAGGCAGGGGATTACGCGAGCCTTCAGGGTCATGCGGCACGTCCTTGTGAGGAGCGGATAAGGGAGAGCGCTTCGGCGGGGTCGATACGGCCGTCATAGAGCGCGCGGCCGGAAATAGCACCTTCGAGCTTGGCTGCGTCCGGCTCCAGCATGCGGCGGATATCGTCGAGGGAAGCAAGTCCGCCCGACGCGATCACCGGGATGGAGACGGCGTTCGCGAGTTCCAGCGTGGAAGCCCAGTTGATGCCGGCCAGAATGCCGTCCCGGTCGATATCGGTGTAGATGATCGCAGCGACGCCGGCCCCCTCGAACTTCTTCGCCAGCTCGACCACGCCGAGCTCCGAGGCCTCCGCCCAGCCTTCGACCGCGACCTTGCCGCCCTTGGCGTCGATGCCGACGGCGACCTGGCCGGGGAAACGATTGCATGCCTCGATGACCAGCGCCGGATCGCGCACCGCGACCGTGCCGAGGATGACGCGGGCAAGCCCGCGCGAAAGCCATGCCTCGATATGATCGAGCGTGCGGATGCCGCCGCCGAGCTGCACCGGGTTTTTGGTAGCCTTCAGGATGGCGTCGACGGCCGCCCCATTGACGCTCGTTCCCGCGAAGGCGCCGTTGAGATCCACAACGTGCAACCACTCGAAGCCTTGGTCCTCGAAGGTTTTCGCCTGGGCTGCTGGGTCCGGGTTATAGACGGTCGCCTGCTCCATGTCGCCGAGCTTCAGGCGAACGCATTGGCCGTCCTTGAGGTCGATAGCGGGGAAAAGGATCATGTTTCTTCCTTCTGCTGCGCGAGCCTCAAGGCTTCCAGCGCAGGAAATTGGTAATGAGGGCGAGGCCGAGCGCCTGGCTCTTTTCCGGATGGAACTGCGAGCCCGCGATGTTGTCTCGCGCCACGAAGGCGGTGACCGCACCGCCATAATCGGCTGTCGCGATCACGTCGTGCCGGTGTCTTGCCGCAAGGTGATAGGAATGCACGAAATAGGCGTGCAGGCCGTCCGGTCCGGTCGGAATGCCTTCGAAGAGCGGGTGCTCGTGGTGAATGTCCAGCGTGTTCCAGCCAATCTGGGGGATCTTCAGGTTCGGGTCGTTGGGCGTCATCTCCACGACATCGCCCTCAATCCAGCCGAAACCCTCCGTGGTCGTCTTCTCGAGGCCTCGGGAGGACATGAGCTGCATGCCGACGCAGATGCCCAGGAAGGGGCGGCCCTTATGCTCCACCACGTCGATGATCGCGTCCCGCATGCCGGAAACGGCATCGAGCCCTGCGCGGCAATCGGCATAGGCGCCGACGCCCGGCAGCACGATGCGGTCGGCGGTGGCGACGGCTTCCGCCTTGTCGGTAAGGTCGATCTTGGCCTCGATGCCGGCTTCCTCGGCGGCGCGTTCGAAAGCCTTGGTGGCCGAGCGCAGATTGCCCGATCCGTAATCGATGATCGCGACGCGCATCAGCGTCCTCCTTCGTGATCGAAGAGCCCGAGGGCCGGGCGCCAGCCGGTGGGCACCGCGGTGGGGGCTTGCACCGCCCATTCAGCCGAGGGCGGCAGCGACTTATCCTCCGCCCGCCTCAGCGTAGTGAAATAGATGTCTTCGGCGCCGGCCCGGCTGTCGGCCGAGATCACCGCGTCGAGGCTCCAGCCGCGGCGGATCAGGTGTTCCGAATAATAATGCCTTCCTTCCAATGCGACCAGCAGGTTGATTGCCAGACCTGCGAGCCAGCCGGCGGTCTCGAGTCCCGGAAGCTGCATCAGCCATCCCGTGCCCAGTTGAAGGACGACGACCGCAACGGCCGCAAGCCAGAGGCGCTTGGCGAGTAACCAGATCCACGGAAAGAGAAGCGCCAGCCAGGAGAACCGGTCGGGAAGCACGATGGTCGAGCGGTGGTCCCTCTCCGGGCCTCCAGGCGGGGTCAGAACGAGATAGCTTGTCAAGACGACCTCCTTCGGCCGGTCAGACCAGCGTTCCCTTCGTGGAGGGAACGCTGTTTGCCTGGCGCGGATCGATTTCTGTGGCGGTGCGGAGTGCGCGCGCCACGGCCTTGAAGCAGGTTTCCGCGATATGGTGGTTGTTGGCGCCGTAATGGTTCAGCACATGCAGGGTGATCCCGGCGTTCTGCGCGAAGGCCTGGAAGAATTCGCGCACCAGCTCCGTATCGAAAGTGCCGACCTTCGGCGCGCTGAAGGCGACGTTCCAGACGAGGAAAGGCCGGCCGGAAAGATCGACGGCCGCTTTCGTCATGGTTTCGTCCATGGCAAGATCGATCGAGGCATAGCGGGTGATGCCGCGCCGGTCGCCGAGGGCCTTGGCGACCGCCTGGCCGAGCGCGATGCCGGTATCCTCCACCGTGTGGTGATCATCGATGTGCAGGTCGCCCTTCACGTCGATCTCCATATCGATCAGCGAATGGCGGGAAAGCTGGTCCAGCATATGGTCGAAGAAGCCGACGCCCGTGGAAATCTTCGAGGTCCCGGTGCCGTCGAGATTGACGGAGACGGAGACGGAAGTTTCGTTGGTCTTGCGGGAAACGGCGCCCACGCGTCCGGTTGCGGTCTCGCCCATTGGTCACTCCATGCGATCGATCTGCGCTCCTTATCAGGCGAGATGACAAATATCCAGCAAAAGCACCCTTGGATTAGCCTCGCTTGCTGCAGCGCGGGGCCACGTCGCCATGGCCAAGATTGCAATCGCGCCGGCACCCCTTACATAGGGCTCAACGGGGCCGCTCCGTGCCCCCGGTCAATGCCCGACTTGGGCCAACAGGGTGCTTCATGACAACGATTATCACAGTCCGGAAGGCTGGAAAGGTCATCATTGCCGGCGATGGCCAGGTGAGCCTCGGCCAGACCGTTATGAAAGGCAATGCGCGCAAGGTGCGCCGCATCGGCAAGGGCGAGGTCATCGCCGGTTTCGCCGGCGCCACGGCCGACGCCTTCACGCTGCTCGACCGGCTCGAGAAGAAGCTCGAACAATATCCGGGCCAGTTGATGCGCGCTGCCGTCGAACTCGCCAAGGACTGGCGCACGGACAAATACCTGCGCAATCTCGAAGCGATGATGCTGGTGGCCGACAAGTCGATCACGCTGGCTGTGACCGGCAACGGCGACGTGCTGGAGCCCGAACACGGTGTGATGGCGATCGGCTCCGGCGGCAATTTCGCGCTCGCGGCCGCCCGTGCGCTGGTCGACAGCGACAAGTCGGCCGAGGAGATCGCCCGAACCGCGCTCGATATCGCCGCCGATATCTGCGTCTACACCAACCACAATCTCGTGGTGGAAACGCTGGATGCTGATTGATCCCGCCCGAATTGGCTTCCTGCCGGTGGATCCGGCTCACTACCCGCTGCTTCGTCAGTGGTTGAACGAGCCGCATGTGCTGGAATGGTGGGGCAATCCGGAAGAGGAGCTTGGCTTCATCAGAGACATGGTGGAAGGAAGGGACACGACGCGCCCATTCATCCTGACGCTCGATGCGGAGCCCGTCGGCTACATACAATACTGGTTTCTTGGCCATCACCAGAACGAGGAGTGGACGAAGGACCATCCGTGGCTGCTCGAACTGTCGTCCGAGGCCGTCGGCGTCGATCTTTCGATCGGCGAGCCCGGCAAGCTCTCCCTAGGGATTGGCTCCGCGGCCTTGACCGCCTTTCTCGGCATGCTGCGCAGCCTTGGCCACGAGACCATCATCATAGACCCCGATCCCGCCAATGTCCGGGCGGTCCGCGCTTATTCCAAGGCCGGCTTTCGGCCGGTTCCGGCGCTGGAAGGCCGAACCGGCAATGACGTGCTGATCATGCAATACGACCCGAAAGCGAACGAGATATCATGACCAACTTTCCCCCCCGAGAAATCGTGTCCGAACTGGACCGCCATATCATCGGCCAGCACGACGCCAAGCGCGCGGTCGCGATCGCGCTCAGGAACCGCTGGCGCCGTCAGCAGCTCGACGAGAGCCTGCGCGACGAGGTCATGCCGAAGAACATTCTGATGATCGGCCCGACCGGCGTCGGCAAGACGGAGATTTCCCGCCGTCTCGCCAAGCTCGCCGGCGCGCCCTTCATCAAGGTCGAGGCGACCAAGTTCACCGAGGTCGGCTATGTCGGCCGTGACGTGGAGCAGATCATCCGCGATCTCGTGGAAGTCGGCATCGGCCTTGTGCGTGAGAAGAAGCGCGCCGAAGTGCAGGCGAAGGCCCATATGAGCGCGGAAGAGCGGGTGCTGGACGCTCTGGTCGGTTCGACCGCCTCGCCCGCAACCCGCGAGACTTTCCGCAAGAAGCTCAGGAGCGGCGAGCTCGACGACAAGGAGATCGAAATCGAGGTGGCGGATACCGGCTCCGGCATGCCCGGCTTCGAGATCCCCGGAATGCCGGGCGCCAATATCGGCGTCCTCAATCTTTCCGAAATGTTCGGCAAGGCCATGGGCGGCCGCACCAAGAAGGTTCGCACCACGGTCGAAAAATCCTATGGCGAACTGGTCCGCGACGAATCCGACAAGCTGATCGACAGCGAGGTCATCCAACGCGAAGCGGTGCGTGCGGTCGAAAACGACGGCATCGTCTTCCTGGATGAGATCGACAAGATCGCTGCCCGTGACGGCGGACTCGGCGCGGGCGTGTCCCGCGAGGGCGTGCAGCGCGACCTCCTGCCGCTGGTGGAGGGCACGACGGTTTCGACCAAATACGGTCCGGTGAAGACGGATCACATCCTCTTCATCGCCTCGGGCGCCTTCCATGTGGCCAAGCCTTCCGATCTGCTGCCGGAGCTTCAGGGCCGCCTGCCGATCCGCGTCGAGCTGAAGGCGCTGACCAAGGAGGATTTCCGCCGCATTCTGACGGAGACTGAGGCAAGCCTCATCCGCCAGTACAAAGCGCTGATGGCGACGGAAACCTTTACGCTCGACTTCACCGAAGATGCCATCGATGCGCTCGCCGATGTGGCGGTGCACCTCAACGCCTCGGTCGAGAATATCGGCGCGCGGCGTCTTCAGACAGTGATGGAACGCGTTCTGGACGAGATCTCGTTCAACGCGCCGGACCGGCCCGGCAACGAGATCACCATCGATTCCGAATATGTGCGCAAGCATGTGGGCGATCTGGCGGCCGATACCGATCTTTCGAGATACATTCTCTAAGCGCGAAACGTGGCAGCCGGGCAACGTCCGGCTGCGACTTGGCTCCCGCTGACGGGATTTTGACCGTGGCAATCTCGACATCGCGCCTCTCTTTCACGTAAAGGGAGGCGCGTTTTCATGATTTGGCTGCATTTGGCTGCGCATCGGATTTGAGACAGGCCCATTCTTTCGTGCGTGTCCGCGAAATGCGGGCTTCCGAACAAAATCCTGGGACACGGATATTGAGACGTTTTCTGCTGGCATTGCTTCTTGTGGCCGCCTGGACGGTACCTTCGGGTGCCGGGGCGGGGGGGCTTCTGCTGGTGCCGGAAGGCAACCGCCATGCGGAACAGCCGAAGGTGCCGGGCGCCTCGGTGCGCCGGACGCGTGCCGGCCGGACCACCTTCGACGACAAATACGAGAAGATCCGTGATCTCCTTGCCAATGACAGGGCGTTGATCGCCAAGATCAAGTCGACGGCCGGTGATTACGGCATCGATCCGATCCATATCGTCGGTGCGATCGTCGGCGAGCATACCTATAACGTCGATGCCTATGACCGGCTGCAGTCCTACTACATCAAGGCCGCCGCCTATGCCGGCAACAGGTTCCGTTTCGGCTTCGGCAGCGAGACGATCAGCGAGTTTCTGACCCGGCCTGAATTCGAAAAATGCCAGCGGCTCTCCGATTCCTATCGGCTGTGGACCTGTCGGGAAAATGTCTGGGAAGAAAGTTTCCGCGGCCGCAAGGTCGGCGGCACGGCCTTCCCGAACAACCGGTTCAGCGCCGTCTTCTTCCAGCCTTTCTTCGCCGGCCAGACCTTCGGGCTCGGCCAGCTCAATCCGCTGACTGCGCTTATGCTGTCGGATACGGTGGCGAAGACCTCCGGCTATCCGAGGCTCGACGAGAGTGATGCGGCGGGAGTCTATGAGGCGATCATGGACCCGGACAAGTCGCTCGCCTATATCGCGGCCGGCATCCGGCGCTCGATCGACGACTACAAGACGATCGCCGGCGTCGATATCTCCCGCAATCCGGGCATCACGGCGACCCTCTACAATACCGGCGGCTCGGCGAACCGCGCCGCGGCGCTGGCAGCCCGAGGAGGCGGTGCCCTGCCGGAGGAGAATTACTACGGCTGGCTGGTCAACGACAGACTCGCCGAGTTGAAATCGCTCCTCTGAGAGCCGATACTCCTCACCGACAGGAATAATCAGGAGGGCTGTCCATGGAGATGCGCCCCGAACCTTTCGTTCCGCCGGCACCGGAACCCCGCACGGTTCCCCCATCGCGGCTCGAGATCATTCGCACGGTGCTTCGCAACCCCCTGGAGCTCTGGGGGAAGCCCTCCTACACGCTTCCCTGGATCGAGACGAAATTCTTCCGGGAACGAACGCTCATCGTCAACGATCCCGGCCTCATCCGTCATGTGCTGGTGGATAACGCGGCGAATTACGAGATGTCGGAAATCCGCCAGCTCATCCTTCGACCGATCCTGCGCGACGGCCTTCTGACCGCCGAGGGCGATATCTGGAAACGGTCGCGCAAAGCCATGGCGCCCGTCTTCACGCCGAAACATGCCAGGGGCTTTGCCGGGCAGATGCTGCGCAAATCCGAGGAATATGCGGAAAAATATGCAGGCGCCGGATCGGAGGGAAAGGTCTTCGACATTTCCAACGACATGACGGAGCTTACCTTCGCGATCCTCTCGGAAACCCTCTTTTCCGGGGAGATCGTCACGAAGAGCGAGAATTTTTCCGACGATGTCGACCGGCTTCTGCACCGCATGGGGCGCGTCGATCCGATGGATCTTCTGCGCGCCCCTTCCTGGGTCCCGCGCCTGACGCGGATCGGCGGCCAGCGCGTGCTCGACAAGTTCCGCGGCGTGGTCGCCGATACCATGGCGCTTCGCCGGAAGCGCATGCGGGAGAACCGGGCGGATACGCCGGAGGATTTCCTCACTCTGCTTCTCGACCTGGCAAGGCCGGATGGGCTCACGATGGACGAGATCGAGGACAATATCCTCACCTTCATCGGCGCCGGGCATGAGACGACGGCGCGCGCGCTCGCCTGGACGCTTTACTGCGTGGCGCATTCCCCACATGTCCGGCAAAACATGGAAGCCGAGATCGACCAGGTTCTCGCAAGCGGCGCGGACCCGGTCGAATGGCTGGACCTCATGCCCTGGGTGCGAGCGGCCTTCGAGGAGGCGATGCGCCTCTATCCGCCGGCGCCTTCGATCAACCGGGCTGCGATCGCCGACGATCGCTGGACCAGTCCCGCGGGTGAGACGGTGAGGATCGCTGCCGGGGTGACGGTTCTCGTCATGCCGTGGACCTTGCATCGGCATGAGCTTCATTGGGAAAAGCCGCGCGCCTTCATGCCGGAACGCTTCCTGCCTGAGAACCGGGGCAAGGTTGGCCGCTTCCAGTATCTGCCATTCGGCGCGGGGCCGCGCATCTGCATCGGGGCCACCTTCGCCATGCAGGAGGCGGTGATCGCGCTTGCGGTGCTCATGAAGCGCTATCGCTTCGATGCGACGCCCGGCACGAAAATCTGGCCGGTGCAGAAATTGACGACTCAGCCGCGCGACGGAATGCCGATGCGGGTCAGCCTGCGACACGGAACGTCGATCGCGCCGAATTGATCTTTGCCGGCCTTGGGGTATTGATCGCAGGAAATCTTCTCCTCTGTCCCAAGGGCGCCTTGCGTGAACTCTCCCTATCTCCTCGGCATTGATACCGGCGGCACCTATACGGATGCCGTGCTTTTCCGCGAAGGAGAAGGTGTCTGCGCCAAGGCCAAATCGCTGACTACCCGGCACGACCTGTCCGAAGGCATCGCCGGTGCGGCGGACGCCGTGCTGGGGAGGAGCGGCATAGCGGTTTCGGAGATCGGGCTCGTCTCGTTATCCACCACGCTTGCCACCAATGCGCTGGTGGAAGGACAGGGCGGCCGCGCGGCGCTGGTGATGATCGGCTTCGGCCCGCAGGACCTCGCCCGAGACGGGCTTGCCGGCGCGCTCGGCAATGACCCGGTCATCTTTCTACCCGGCGGCCACGACGTGCACGGCAACGAAACACCGCTCGATCTTGCCGCTTTGGAAAAAGCGCTGCCGGCGCTTGCGGGTTCGGTGTCCTCCTTCGCCGTCGCCGGCTATTTCGCCGTGCGGAATCCGGCTCACGAGGTCCGCGTGCGCGATCGCATCCGGGTGGCGACCCATCTGCCGGTTACATGCAGCCATGAGCTTTCCTCGAAGCTTGGTGGGCCGCGCCGTGCCCTGACGACGCTTCTGAACGCCCGATTGGTCTCGATCATCGATCGGCTGATCGGATCCTGCGAGGATTTCCTGGGAAGACGGGGTATCGCCGCGCCGATGATGGTGGTTCGCGGAGACGGTGCGCTGATCTCGTCCGCCGAGGCGCGGCTTCGCCCCATCGAGACCATTCTGTCGGGGCCGGCGGCAAGCCTTGTCGGCGCCCGTTATCTGACCGGGCTCGACCGGGCGGTCGTTTCCGATATCGGCGGCACGACCACGGATGTGGCGGTGCTCGAGGGCGGGCAGCCCCGGCTTGCGGAGGAGGGCGCGGTCGTGGGCGGCCACCGCACCATGGTGGAGGCGGTGGCGCTGCGGACCTATGGCCTCGGTGGTGATTCGGAAGTGCATATCGACGATCGCGGCCTCGAAGCCCGTTTCACGCTGGGTCCGCGCCGTATTCTGCCCCTGAGTCTTGCCGCCATGCGACATGGCGCGGGCGTTGTGGCGGCGCTTGAGAAGCAGCTTCGCGCCAGCCACGCTGGCCGGCATGACGGGCGGTTGGCGCTGCGCACAGGCTTGCCGGACGCCATGGCACAGGGCCTGCAGCCGCAGGAGCAGGCGCTCTATGCCCGTATCGGCGGCGAGTCGGTGCCGCTCAACGAGCTGTTGACCGCCGCCTCGCAGAAGGCGGTGCTGGATCGTCTTGTGGCGCGGGGCCTCGTTCATCTGGTTGGCATCACGCCTTCCGACGCCCTGCATGTGCTTGGCCGGCAGAACCAGTGGAAAGTGGATGCCGCTAGACTCGGTCTCGAACTTGCCGCCCGCCGCAGGGATGGCGCGGGAAAACCGATCGCGGGCTCGGCGGAAGAGCTGGCGCAAAAGATCGTGAGCCGGCTGACACGCCAGTCCTGCGAAGCCGTGCTCGCCGCCTGCCTGGCGGAGGACGGCGCGGAAGCGATCGATCCGGCTGTATCCATGGCGGTGGATAGGGCGCTAAGAAGAACGCCCGGCATCACCCGCTTCTCCATCTCGCTCGACCGGCCGCTGGTTGGCCTCGGCGCGTCCGCGTCCGTCTATTATCCTGCGGTTGCCGAGATGCTGGGAGCCGAGCCGGTGATCCCCGAACATGCGGATGTGGCCAATGCGCTCGGCGCCGTGGTGGGGCAGGTGCGGGCAAGCGTGACCGTGGTCGTCACCTCGCCGGAAGAGGGCTGCTTCGTGCTTTCCGGCGGCGGAGAAAGCCTGCGCATCGCGGGGGAGGCGGAGGCGCTGTCGGCGGCGCGCGATCGCGCTTCGGCGGCGGCCCTGGAGCGAGCCGGGATAGAGGGCGCGCAGGATGCGGTCGTCACGATCGCGGAAGAGATCGACGCGCCGCAGGTCGAGGGTTCGCGCCGGCTGGTGGAAGCGCGCGTGACCGCCATTGCCACCGGGCGGCCCCGCATGGCGGCCATCGGCTGAAGAGGGCTGTTGAAACGTTTTCCGGCCTTTGTCGCATTGACAGCCGGTCCGACGCGCGCAAAGTGGCGGCGTTTAATTTCAGGACTGAGTTGGGAGTTCAATAATGGGTCGTATTCAGAAGAGCGGACTGGCGATCGACGGAAAGCTTTATGATTTCCTGGTGCAGGAGGCGCTGCCCGGCACCGGCGTGGATGCCGAGCGTTTCTTTTCGGAGTTCGCCCGTATCGTTCATGACCTCGCTCCGAAGAACCGGGCGCTGCTGGCCAAGCGCGACGACCTGCAGGAAAAGCTCGACGGCTGGTACCGCAAGAACGGCGCCCCGGCCGACATGGCGGCTTACGAAGCCTTCTTGCAGGAGATAGGCTATCTCGTGCCCGAAGGGCCCGATTTCACCGTTTCGACCTCGAATGTCGATCCGGAGATCGCCGAGATTGCCGGACCCCAGCTCGTCGTGCCGGTGATGAATGCCCGTTACGCGCTGAATGCCGCCAATGCCCGCTGGGGTTCGCTTTATGATGCGCTCTACGGCACGGACGCCGTTCCGGAGACGGACGGCGCTGAAAAAGGCAAGGCCTACAATCCTGTCCGGGGCGCCAGGGTCATCGCCTGGGCGCGAGATTTCCTGGATCAGTCCGTGCCGCTTGCCGGCGCGAGTTGGACGGACGTCGTCTCCCTTACCGTCTCATCGGGTAAGCTGACCGCGGCCCTGCAGGGCGGACGGACAGTCGGTCTCGCCGATCCGGCCCAGTTCGCCGGCTATCTCGGCGAGCCCTCCGAGCCGAGCCAGATACTCCTGAAGAAGAATGGCCTGCATGTCGAAATCCTGATTGATCGGACGACCGAAATCGGCAAGGGCGATCCGGCAGGCATTTCCGATGTCTGGCTGGAATCGGCCATCACCACCATCATGGACTGTGAGGACTCCGTCGCGGCCGTCGATGCGGAGGACAAGGTTCTGGTCTATCGCAACTGGCTCGGCCTCATGAAGGGCGATCTTCAGGAGGAGGTGACCAAGGGCGGCAAGAGCTTCATCCGCAAGCTCAATCCGGACCTCGAGTACAAGGCCCCGGATGGCTCCGCCTTCGAGGTGAAATGCCGCTCCCTGATGCTGGTGCGCAATGTCGGCCACCTGATGACAAATCCAGCGATCCTCGACCAGGACGGCGCGGAAGTACCTGAAGGCATCATGGACGCCATGGTGACGGCGCTGATTGCACTTTACGATATCGGCCCGAACGGCCGCCGTAAGAACTCCCGCTCAGGCTCCATGTATGTGGTGAAACCTAAGATGCATGGGCCGGAGGAGGTCGCCTTCGCCTGCGAAATCTTCACGCGCGTCGAGGAGGCGCTGGGGCTTCCTACAAATACCATCAAGATGGGCATCATGGACGAGGAGCGCCGCACGACGGTCAACCTCAAGGAATGCATCCGTCAGGCGCGGGAGCGGGTGGTCTTCATCAATACCGGCTTCCTCGACCGCACGGGCGACGAGATCCACACCTCGATGGAAGCGGGTCCGATGATCCGCAAGGGCGACATGAAGCAGGCCGCCTGGATCGCGGCTTATGAAAACTGGAACGTCGATATCGGGCTTGAATGCGGCCTTTCCGGCCATGCGCAGATCGGCAAGGGCATGTGGGCCATGCCGGATCTGATGGCGGCGATGCTGGAGCAGAAGATCGCCCATCCGAAGGCCGGCGCCAATACCGCCTGGGTGCCGTCTCCCACGGCAGCGACGCTGCACGCCACGCATTATCACAAGGTGGATGTCGCGGCCGTTCAGGCGAGCCTCAAGAGCCGTGCCCGCGCAAAGCTTTCGGACATTCTCTCCGTGCCCGTCGCGCCGCGGCCCAACTGGACCGCGGAGGAAATCCAGCGCGAGCTCGACAACAATGCCCAAGGCATTCTCGGCTATGTGGTGCGCTGGATCGATCAGGGCGTCGGCTGCTCCAAGGTGCCGGATATCAACGATATCGGGCTGATGGAGGATCGCGCAACGCTTCGCATCTCCGCCCAGCACATGGCCAACTGGCTGCACCACAAGCTGGTGAGCGAGGAGCAGGTCGTCGAGACCATGAAGCGAATGGCGGCGGTCGTGGACGACCAGAATGCCGGCGATCCGCTCTACACGCCGATGGCCAAGGATTTCGAGGGCTCCATCGCATTCCAGGCGGCGTGCGACCTGGTGCTGAAAGGCCGCGAGCAGCCGAGCGGCTATACCGAGCCGGTCCTGCATCGCCGCCGCCTGGAGCTCAAGGCCAAGCTTGCGAGCTGAGTTCAGTTTAGTTTCGGAAACAGAAAAGGCCGCCGGAGCGATCCAGGCGGCCTTTCGTTTGTTCTGAAGCCGGAGCTTACTGGATGACGACGACCTTTGTGCCGCGGCCGGGGCGAACGCGGTTGTAGAGATCGATCACATCCTGGTTCATCAGGCGGATGCAGCCGGAGGAAGCAGCCGTGCCGATGGAAGCCCATTCCGGCGTGCCATGCAGGCGGAACAGCGTATCCTGGCCCTTCTCGTTGAAGAGATACATGGCGCGCGCGCCGAGCGGATTGTTGAGGCCGGGACCCATCCCTTCCTCGACATAGCGGGTGAGTTCCGGGCGGCGCACAGCCATCTCCTTCGGAGGATGCCAGGTCGGCCAAGCCTGCTTCCAGGCGACATAGGCCTCGCCCGACCAGGAGAAGCCCTGCTTGCCGACGCCGATGCCGTAGCGCACCGCCTTGCCGTTCGGCAGGATGTAGTAGAGGAAGCGTTCGCGCGTGTTGACGATGACCGTGCCCGGCTTTTCCTTGCTGGAATAGTCTACGACCTGACGATGATATTTCTTGTCGACCCGATTGATCGGAACGGCCGGCAGCGCATAGCCGGCATCGGTCATCGGGCCGTAATCGGTGGAGATCTTGGCGGTCTCGATGCGGACCGGAGCCTCCGCCTTTACCGCTGAGGTCTTGGTTTCGGACGTGGTGGAGCAGCCGGCCAGGGCGAGAGCCGCCAGGCCGAATGCGATCATGCTGGAGCGGATGCGCATGGAAATCTCTTGGGAATGACGAATCGATTTAAAGAGATGGAGACCATCTTTGAAGACGGGTTATTTTCGATTAGATTTAGCTTGGCAAGGCGCTGCGTAGTGTCGAAGGCCATTCGCCGCAGAAATGAAAACAACATGGCCTTTTTGCAACATTTTGTTGACTTGGTCCCCTGAAAATCCATGGTGATTCTTAATATAGCCGGCAATAACCCGCTGATCGATGGACGCCAGTCGGCGCGCGCCATGATGGTGCGTCGTGGCGTGCAGATCCTGCTGCACGATATGCGCCACGCCATTCTGCCCGAATTCGTGCTGTCGAGCGGGCGGCGCGCCGATCTGGTGACGGTTTCCGAAAAGGGCGAGATCTGGATCATCGAGATCAAGACCTCGATCGAGGATTTCCGCGTCGATCGCAAGTGGCCGGAATACCGCGCCTATTGCGATCGGCTTTTCTTCGCGACGCATAAGGATGTGCCGCTCGACATTTTTCCGGAGGATTGCGGCCTCTTCCTTTCGGACGGCTATGGTGGACACCTGCTGCGCGATGCGCCCGAGCACAAGCTGCCGCCGGCCACCCGCAAGTCCGTCATGCTGAATTTTTCCCGTGCCGCCGCCCAGCGGCTTATGCTGGCCGAATGGGCAAGCGGCAAGAGCTTCGACGAGATGTAGCGCCGGCTATTATTTCGGAGCGCGCTTGGCGAGAATCCGCTGCAGCGTGCGCCGGTGCATGTTGAGCCGGCGGGCGGTCTCCGAAACATTGCGCTCGCACATCTCGTAGACCCGCTGAATATGCTCCCAGCGCACCCGATCCGCCGACATGGGGTTCTCCGGCACATCGGCCTTTTCCCCGGGACGCTGCGTCAGCGCGTTGAAGACGTCGTCGGCGTCGGCGGGCTTGGCGAGATAGTCGAGCGCTCCGAGCTTTACGGCGGTCACGGCTGTCGCGATATTGCCGTAGCCCGTCAGCACGATCACCTTGGTGTCCTCGCGCGCCTGGCGGATCGCCTCGATCACGTCGAGGCCGTTGCCATCGCCAAGCCTCAGGTCGACGACCGCATATTTGGGCGGACGCGCCTTCGATTTGGCGACGCCTTCGGCAACCGATTCCGCCGTATCGACCGAGAAGCCGCGGCTCTCCATCGCGCGCGCCAATCGGCGGAGAAATGGGCCGTCGTCATCCACGATGAGCAGCGACGCGTCGGGACCGAGGTCCATATCCTGCGTTGCGGCTTTTTCCAATTGAGTTTCCATTCTTCTTCTCCGCGGGCTTCGGTCCCGTCATTCCATGGGATTATCGTTCTTTCCGGCCGATTGGCCAAGTCATTTGGGCCGGGGCTCTTCCATCACGGAGCGAGGCCATTCTATGTGGATGCGCGCTCCCGGTCCGGAGGCGCCGCGATTCTCAAACCGAAGCGTCGCGCCCGAACGTTCGAGGAGCGTCTTTGCGATGAAAAGTCCAAGCCCGAGACCGCCGGCGCGTTCGACCTCCTTCGATCTCTTCGTCATATAGGGCTCGCCGATGCGCGAGAGAATATCCGGCGAATAACCCTGCCCGTCATCCTCGATGGTGATCGCGACGCGCTGGGCATCGTGCTCCACCGTGACGATGACCCTGCTTCGGGCATAGTCGACGGCGTTTTCGATGAGATTGCCGAGGCCGTATAGGATGCCGGCATTGCGGCTGCCGACGGGTTCGGTCGCGCGATCGTTCCGTTCCACAACGTCTATCCGGATGCCGAACTGCCGGTGCGGCGCGAGCACCTCCTCGATCATGGAGGAGAGCGGCAGCCGGCGCATATGTTCCTCGCTGTCTGCCGAAAGCGAGGTGAGCCGGCGCAGGATGTCCCGGCACCGTTCGCTCTGGCTGCGAAGAAGCTGCACGTCCTCCCGGAAACGTTCGTCGTCGATAAGCTCCCGTTCCATTTCCTTGGCGACGACGCTGATGGTGGCAAGCGGCGTGCCGAGCTCATGGGCGGCCGCGGCGGCAAGGCCGTCGAGCTGCGAAAGATGCTTTTCCCGCTCGAGCACGAGTTCGGTGGCGGCAAGCGCATCGGAAAGCAGGGTCGCCTCGTGCGAGACGCGATAGGCATAGAACGCGGCAAACAGCATCATCGATGCGATCGAGCACCACACGGCCACCTGCAGGACGGGCTGGATGCGCAGGCTCTCGCCTTCGTACCAGGGAAGGTCGTGGGGCGAGAGGGCGAGCACCGTGGTGCAGACCAGCGCAAAGACGATCAGCGCAACGGAATGACGGAGCGGCTGCGAGGCGAACGAGATGATGACGGGCACGCAGATCAGCGGCGCGAAGGGATTGGCAAGCCCGCCGGTAATATAAAGGAGAGCCGCCATCTGGAGGAGATCGAACCCGAGCAGCGCCAGAGCCGATTTCGGCCCGAGACGGTGCGTCGGGGGGAACCAGGCCGAAAGCGCGAGATTGGCGAAGGCCAGTGCCGCGATCAGGACCGCCGCTTCCACCAGCGGAAACGCAAACTGCAACACGAAAGCGACGATCATGACCGTCAGCGTTTGGCCGGCCACGGCCAGCCAGCGCAGGCGCACGAGGGTCTGCAGCCGGATGCGCCGGCTGGATGGCCCGAATTGCGCATATTTCACCGCGGGATTTTTCGAGCCGCCGTTTGCCGTCTCCGATCCGACCATATTAATCTCCGCGGTGCTTTGACAAACCTCAATAGACCGGCTCGCCTTCAGGTCGCAGGCGGCATTCTGTCACGTCCCGCGCGGCTTGGCACGGGTGGTGGCGGCGGCCTCCGCCGGGTCCTCCGGCCAGGGATGCCTCGGATAGCGGCCGCGCATCTCCGCCCGCACGTCCTTCCAGGAGCCGGCCCAGAAGCCGGGGAGATCGCGGGTGGTCTGGATCGGCCGGTGCGCGGGCGAGGTGAGTTCGAGCAGCATCGGCAATCTGCCCCCGGCGATCGCCGGGTGGGTCTTGAGCCCGAAGAGTTCCTGCACGCGGATCGCAAGAACGGGCTCCTCCCCATCGTAACGGATGGGATGGCGCTGGCCGGTGGGCGCCTCGAAATGCGTCGGCGCCAGCCTGTTGAGCTCCCTGGCGGCATCGTGCGGAATGAGTGAGCGAAGACCTTCCGAAAGGCCGCCGGGGTCGATCGAATCGAGGCCGGAGGCATTCCCCTGGAAGGGCACGAACCATTCGTCGAGCCGGGCAAGCAGCGCTTCATCGCTCACATCCGGCCAGGGTTCTCCGATCGTGCGGTGAAGGAAACCGATGCGGTCGCGAAGCTGCAGTCCCTCCTTGGAAAAGGGGAGCACGGAAAGGCCGAGTTCGCTCACGCCTTCGGCAAGCGCCTTGGCCGCCTGCTCGCCGCTTGGGCGGGGCAGCGGTTTTTCATCGAAGACGATCGCGCCGAGGCGGACTACCTTGCGTGCCCGCGCCTGGCGGCTCACGCGATCGAAGAAGCATTCGTCCTTGCGGGTGATGGCGTCGGAAAGCTGCGCTTCGACATCCGCGCGGCTCACTTCCGCCGCCGCCAGGATACGCGCCTGCGCGGCGCGGCCGGTGAGATCGGCGATGACCAGCATCGAAGCCGCCGCCAGCCGCTCCGTCTCCGGCAGTTCCGCGCCCCGGCCGTTTGCCATCACGAAGCGCCCGCGTCCGCCGCGCTGCAGGGCGACCCGATCGGGATAGGCATGCAGCAGCAGCCGGCCGGCCGGCGGGATGTCGCTTCCCTGCTTCGTCTTCGGCAGGTTGGAGGCGATCCGCTCCGCAAGCTTCCGGGCCGATTCTGCCCGCTCGCCTCGCTCATTGCGGAAACGGCGCAAACGTTCGTCAAGATCGACGTCGCTGCCGCCCAGCCCCTGCTCGGTCAAAAGCACGGCAAGCAGGCAGGCCTGTCTGCCGAAGCCTTCCTCGGCAGCTGAAATCGTCATGGCGGAAAGACGAGGCGGTAGTGCAAGCTCCCGCATCAGCCGCCCTTTTTCGGTCAATCTGCCCTGCGCATCGAGCGCGCCGAGCTGCGCGAGCAGCGCCTTTGCCTCGTTGAACGCCGGGCCGGGCGGCGGATCGAGAAAGGAAAGGGTACTCGGGTCCTGCACGCCCCAATGGGCGAGATCCAGTGCAAGCCCGGAAAGATCGCTGGCGAGTATCTGCGGCGGCGTGAACGAGGAAAGCGCTGCCGTCTGTCCCGGATGCCAGAGCCGCACGGCAATCCCCGGTTCGGTTCGCCCAGCGCGGCCAGCACGCTGATCGGCAGAGGCGCGCGACACGCGAACCGTCTCAAGCCGCGTGATACCTGTCGAAGGCTCGAATACGGGCAGGCGCTGCAACCCGCTGTCGATGACGATCCGGACGCCGTCTATGGTGATCGAGGTCTCGGCGATCGAGGTTGCCAGCACGATCTTGCGCTGACCTGCGGGCGCCGGCCGGATCGCGAGGTCCTGCTCCTTCTGGGAAAGATTGCCGTAGAGCGGCACGATCAGTGTATCCGGCCCGAAACGCCCCTCAAGCCGCTCGGTCGTGCGCCCGATCTCCGCCTGGCCGGGAAGAAAGGCAAGGATCGAGCCCGTCTCTTCCGCATGGGCCTCGACGATGGCGCGGGCCATTGCATCCTCGATGCGAAGGTTCGACGCCCGGTCCTTGTGGAGGATATCGATCGGGAAGCTGCGGCCTTCGCTCTTGATCACCGGAGGCTCTCCGAGCAGGCTTGCCACGCGCTCCACGTCGAGCGTCGCCGACATAACCAGGATACGCAGATCTTCCCTAAGGCCCGATTGCACGTCGAGCGCCAGCGCGAGGCCGAAATCCGCGTCCAGCGAACGTTCGTGGAATTCGTCGAAGATGACCGCGGAGACGCCCGCAAGCTCGGGGTCGTCGAGGATCATCCGGGCGAACACGCCTTCGGTCACCACCTCGATGCGGGTCTTTGCCGAAATGCGGTTGTCGAGCCGCATCCGGTAACCGACCCGTTCGCCGACCGTTTCGCCGAGGAGCGAGGCCATGCGCGAAGCCGCCGCCCGTGCCGCAAGCCGGCGCGGCTCCAGAAGGATGATCTTATCTGTGCACCAGGGCTCGTCGAGAAGAACGAGCGGCACCAGCGTGGTCTTGCCCGCACCGGGCGGTGCTGAAAGCACGGCGCGCGTGCCGGACTTGAGTGCGGTGGTGATCTCGCCCAGAACTTCGCCGACCGGCAGCTTCGGCAGGCGCTTCAAGATCGCACCCTCGGCAGTTTCCCGGGACATCAGCCTCCGGCCTTTGCGCTTGCTTTCCGGTAGGCGAGGATCGCGCCGGCGAGGTCTTCCAGCGCGGCGCCGACGGATTTGAAGAGGGTGATCTCCTCTGCGGTTGCCCGGCCGACCTTGGTGCCGCTGGCGAGTTCCGCAAGCTCGGCGCGAATGTCCTCGGCCGTCAGCACGCCGCTTGAGAGCGGTTGATGGATGTCGCCGCCTTCCTTCATCGCCCCTGCCCGGGTATCGACATAGACCTGCGCGCGGCGGATCGCCTCGTCATCGCTCTCGCGCATGCTTGGCTTGAAGGCGCCGACCAGATCGAGATGCGCCCCAGGCTTCAGCCATTCACCTCGAATCAGCGGATCGTTTGAAAGCGTCGCGCAGGAAATGATGTCAGCCGAACGGGCTGCGGTTTCGAGATCGTCCGCGGCGGATGCATCGAGACCCAGCTTGCGGGCCGCGGCGGCGATCTCCTCAGCCTTTTGCCGGTTGCGTGCCCATATCGCAAAGCGCTTCAAGGGCCGGGTCACGGCATGCGCTTCCATCAGGTTGAGCGACAGCCGCCCGGCGCCAACCATCAGCATCTCTTCCGCGTCGGCGCAGGCCAGATATTTCGCGGCGAGCGCCGAGGTGGCTGCCGTGCGCCGTGCCGTGAGCTCGCCCCCCTCCACGATCGCAAGCATTTCGCCGGTCGTTCCCGAGGAAAGAAGATAGCTGCCGATGATGGTCGGCAGAGCCCGCAGGTGATTGTCGGGGAAGAGGTTGAGTATCTTGACGCCGATATGGCCGCCCGGCACCCAGGCCGGCATCAGGAGCATGGTCGCGGGCGCTTCTCCGGGCACGTCCATCTCGTGATGATGGCGCACCGGCATCACGCAATCGCTGCGGAACATCGCCTCCACCGCATCGATCAATTCGGCCCATGGAAGCGCCGCCCGTGTTTCCTCTTCATTCAGTACCAGCATGTTTCGACTCCAGCCTTGGGAAATGCCTTCAACCCTAGCAACGGCGGATAGCGCCGAGAAAGCGGTTTTTGCTGATGCCGCGCTGCCTTTCCGTTAACTTTTGCCCGATTTTGGCGTGCAAAACGCCGTTTCGGGCTGGTCGGAGAAGAAAGATGACATTTTTTTAAAAAGGTCGTTGACACCATCGGATGGCTCCGCTTATAACGCCGCTCACTGAACGAGGGCGGCGGCGCTGCTGGCGACGAAGTCCTTTGTTCTAGAGAAATC
>NZ_LBHV01000001.1 GCF_001005825.1 Rhizobium sp. LC145 | reverse complement strand
GCAGATGACAATGCGCTATGCGCATTTGGCCTCGCACGACCTCGATGTTTGTGTGCCTATCCTCGAGCGAGCTTCAGGCTAAGAACGAGCCCTTCCTCCCGTCGATTTTGACTGGAGGTCAAAATGAACATCAAGAGCCTTCTTCTCGGCTCCGCTGCTGCTCTCGCAGCAGTATCCGGCGCCCAGGCGGCTGACGCTATCGTCGCTGCCGAGCCCGAGCCGATGGAATACGTTCGCGTCTGCGACGCGTTCGGCGAGGGGTACTTCTACATCCCTGGCACCGAAACCTGCCTCAAGGTCGGTGGTTACGTCCGCTTCCAGGTCGATTACGGCCGTGGCGCCAACGGCTTCAACGATGGCGATTGGGATGCGTGGACCCGTGGTCGCGTTGCCTTCACCTCGAAGAGCGACACCGAACTCGGCGAGCTGACCGGCTTCATCGCCATCCATGGCGAATCTTCGCGTGACAACTCCGGTTCGACTGCGGAAGACAACTTCTACTTCGACGAAGTCTACCTGCAGCTCGGCGGCTTCAAGGCCGGTACCTACCTCAGCTGGTGGGATAACGACCTTCCGGGCGAACTGGATTTCCTGAGCAACCAGACGCGCTTTACCTCGATCGCTTACATCTACTCGGGCGACGCGTTCACCGCGGGTCTCCAGGTTGACGAGCTGTCTGACGACTTCGAAAGCAACTCCTTCGTCTACGGCCGTGACGGCAACGATGTCGGCCTCGAAGGCGTTATTCAGGCGACCCTTGGACCGGCAACCCTCGAAGTCCTCGGCTCCTACGATTTCGGCGCCGAAGATGGTGCGGTTCGCGTTTGGGGTTCGGTTGAAGTTGGTCCGGGCACTCTGCACGTAGCCGGCATCTACGCCTCTGGCGCAAACGCCTACTACACTGCCGCAGAAGCCACCGTCTCTGTTGCTTACGCGTTCAAGGCTACCGACAAGCTCGAAATCATCCCTGAGTTCCAGTACTTCTGGGATACTGAAACGGATGCTGATGGCGATTTCGGTGGCGAGAACGACTGGGCAGCCGGCGCGACCGTCAACTACCAGATTGTCGAAGGCCTGACCTCGAAGGTCTCCGTCGGTTATCATGACGTCGCTGACACCTGGTCCGGTATCGTCCGCCTGCAGCGCGACTTCTAATCTGATCTGACGATCGGATAGGAAAGCCCGGCCTTTGAGCCGGGCTTTTTCGTTTTGCCGGAAGCCGTTTTGCTGTCAGTCGCTCGCGCAATGCCAGTCGCGCAAAAGCCTGCAGCGGTTTGGTTCTGCAAGAATTATATTCATCAAAACAAAGATTTAGGGCAGTGAATGCGCAGTTGTGCATGGTCTGCGCGGTCAGTGATGAAAGTTACTGCCGGCCGAATCTCAGGTCGGATTCGATCTCGGCCTGCTGCCCGAGCCGCGTCTTGTAGACCTCGTAATTCTCCATCACCCGCTGCACGTAATTGCGGGTCTCCGGGAAAGGTATGCGCTCGATCCAGTCGATCACCTCGTCGAGCGGCTTCCCGCGTGGATCGCCGTAGCGCGCCACCCATTCCCGCACACGGCGTGGGCCGGCATTATAGGCGATGAAGGTGAGGATATAGGAGCCGCCGAATGTGTCTATCTGCTCCCCGAGATAGTGCGCCCCGAGCGTTGCGTTATAGCCGGCGTCGCTGGTGAGCTTGGCGGGCGCATAGGAAAGGCCGTGGCGCTTGGCCACTCCTTGAGCCGTCCCCGGCAAAAGCTGGAGCAGGCCGCGCGCATTGGCTATGGATACTGCGCCCGAATTGAAGGCGCTTTCCTGCCGCGCGATCGCATAGGCGAGCGCCTTGCCCGATCCGGCGATATCCGCGCCCGCGGGGATGACGCCGATCGGAAAGGCGAGCGCGGCGGCGTCGATGCCGCGCGCGAAGGCGGCCTTGCCCATTTCCAGCGAAAGATTGTGCTTGCCGTCGCGCTCGGCACGGGCGGTCAGGATCGCAAGCTCGCCGGGGCTGTCGATCTCTTCCGCAAGCGCCTTGTAGAGCGCCTCCGCGCGCCTGTCCTGGCCGGCGCTTTCAAGCAGGTCTATCGCCTTGACGGCTTCGCGGCCCTCGAGCCTCTTCTGGTCGTCCGCCGTGGGGGAGGGATAGGCGACGTTGAGGGTCCGGATATCGAGGCGCGCGGCGGCAAGCTGGCCGTAGAAGGTTCCGGGATATCGCGCCGCCTGCGTATAGAATTCCGCGGCCTTGCCTGGGCCGCCGGCCTCCGCCGCCCGGCCGAGCCAATAGAGAGCGCGCGAAGCGGAAAGCGGCCGTTTCGAAGCGTCGAGAATCCGGCGGAAATGCTTCTCCGCCGTTGCCGGGTCATCAAGCGCTCTCAGCGCATACCAGCCGGCATGGAACTCCGCATCGGCGATGTCCGCGGGCAGCGTGGCGGCATGGTTGGAGACGATCCGGTAGGCTTCCTTGAAATCGCCCTCGTCGGCAAGGCCGCGTGCGATGATGCGACGCTCGTTCCACCATTCGGTGGTGTTGATGAGGCGGGAAGCTTCGCGGGGGGCCTTGTCCAGCAACGCGGCGGCTTCGCGGTACTTGTTCTGCCGGCGCAGAAGTTCAATGCGGACGAAGAGATAGGCCGGGTCGTTCGCCCAGGATGGATCGGCGGCCTTGACCAGGGCTTCGGCATTCTTGGCATTGCCGATCATCGCGCTCCAGGCCTTGTGGAAGGATTGCGCTTTGCTGAGGTCTGCAAAGCGCTTCGCCTGGGCGGCCCGGCTGCGATAGAGCAGGTAGGCCATGCGCGTCTTGTGATCGGCGGGCGTCAGCAGGGATGAAAACTCCTCGAGGATATTGTCCTCGGTGGGCGTATCCAGCGTCTTGGAGCTCCAGATCGAGCGAAGCGTTGCCGCCGCCTCAGCCGTGCTGCCCGTCGCGACCAAAGCGCGGGAGAGAATGATCGCGCCTTCCACGGTCTCGGGCTTGGTCTTGCCGAAGGCGGCAAGCACCTGTTTCGGCGTCGGGTTCTCCCAATAGAGAGCCCGCTCGGAATGGGCGCGCAGGGATTTCAGCCCCGGCCAGCCCGCAAGCTCACGCTGGGCTGCGGCGATCTCATAGGAAGGCACGCCGGGAAGGCCCGATGTCGCGATCGCCCAGGTGAGAATATGGTGGTCGAGCGAGCCCTTCGTCATCCGGTCGCGGATTTCGCGGGCCGATGCGGCATCACCGTTGGAAACGGCATCCAGCCCGGCCTTCAGTTCCGCTGCCGGCACAATGCCGTCAGCACGGGGAATGGCTCCGGTTACATCCGGAAACGGCATGGCGGCGGGCAGAGGATTGTCCGGACGAACGTAAGGAAGCGGAACGGTGCCTTCGGAAGGGGGCGCGGCAAGCGGCAGTCCCGGCAGGCCGAGCCCGAAGGCCGAGAAGAGCAGGGCAGCCTTGTTCATCCGGTAGCTCGCGACAACGATTTCCCCCTCGATGGACAATTCATATTAGCCAACACGCGGATTAATGAAACCTTTCCGGACCTCACGAAAATGCGCGTTCTCCCATCGGTGGGATTGCGTTGAAAATCCCGCGTGTCTCCGCTTGTCGCCGCTTTCCCGCCGCTCTATGGTGCCCACCTTTAATCATGGATTGCGGCCGAAGAATGGATGGCCGGCCAGTGGGAGTCTACGCATGTTCAAGGGATCTATGCCCGCCCTCGTCACCCCCTTCACCGCCGATGGAGCGGTGGATGAGCAGGCTTTTGCCGACCATGTGGAGTGGCAGATAAGGGAAGGCAGCCACGGCCTCGTGCCGGTCGGCACTACCGGGGAATCGCCCACCCTTTCCCATGCGGAGCACAAACGCGTCGTCGAGATCTGCGTGCAGACCGCGGATAAGCGCGTACCGGTCATCGCCGGCGCCGGTTCCAATAACACCCGCGAGGCGATCGAGCTTGCCCAGCACGCCGAAATGGTCGGCGCCGACGCCCTGCTGGTCGTCACGCCTTACTATAACAAGCCGACACAGAAGGGGCTTTACGCCCACTATTCGGCAATTGCGGAAGCCGTGAACCTGCCGATCATCATCTATAACATCCCCGGCCGCTCCGTCATCGACATGACGCCCGAGACGATGGGAGCGCTCGCGAAGGCGCACAGGAATATCGCCGGCGTCAAGGATGCCACCGGCAAGATCGAGCGCGTCTCCGAGCAGCGCATCACCTGCGGCAAGAATTTCGTCCAGCTTTCGGGCGAGGATGCGACCGCGCTCGGGTTCAACGCGCATGGCGGCGTTGGCTGCATTTCGGTGACGGCCAATGTCGCGCCGCGTCTTTGCGCCGAGTTCCAGAAGGCGACGCTCGCCGGCGACTACGCAATGGCGCTGGAATATCACGACCGGCTGATGCCGCTGCACAAGGCGATCTTCCTGGAGCCGGGCCTTTGCGGCGCAAAATACGGGCTGTTCAGGACGCGCGGCATGAACCGCACGGTGCGTTCGCCGCTGCTCTCCACCCTGGAGCCGGCGACCGAAGCGGCAATCGACGCAGCACTCCGCCACGCGGGGCTGCTGAACTGAGGCGGCATGGCCGCCGCTCTTGCTTCCCTTTGCGGCGCCCGCACATTACATATGGATGACAGAACCCCGTCCGTCGCCCGCGGACGGGGAACAATCCTTCATCAAAGGGCAGGACGGACTTCTTCACCATGGCACCCAAAGGCAGCCAGCGCACGGTCAACAAGATTGTCGCGGAAAACCGCAAGGCCCGCTTCAATTATGAGATCCTTGATACTTACGAGGCCGGCCTCGTCCTGACGGGGACGGAGGTGAAGTCGCTGCGCGAAGGCAAGGCCAATATCGCGGAATCCTACGCTTCGGACGAGGGCGAGGAAATCTGGCTGATCAATTCGCATCTGCCGGAGTACCTGCAGGCGAACCGCTTCAATCACGAGCCGCGCCGCCGCCGCAAGCTGCTGCTCAGCAAGCGCGAGATCAACCGGCTGCGCGCGGGCATCAATCGTGAAGGCATGACGCTCGTGCCGTTGAAGATTTATTTCAACGAGAAGGGCCGCGCCAAGCTCGAGCTCGCGCTGGCGAAGGGCAAGAAGCTGCACGACAAGCGCGAGACGGAGAAGGAGCGCGACTGGAACCGCCAGAAGTCCAGGCTTTTGAAGGACAACTGACCTCCAGTTCGGCGCCCGCATCGTGCCGCTGACAGGCGCGCGGCCGTGAACCTTTCCCGTGTCTCCTCGTTGAAGGAGGATCGGGAATTGCGCGAGGTCCGCCATGACCTATGCCGAGATCATCAAGAAAGCCATCGACGGCCGCAAGGTGGTCGAGCTGCGCTACAAGGACGTGCCGAGAAAGGTGCGGCCGCATATCCTCGGTTTCGTGGGCACCGGCCAACTGGCCCTCAGCGGCTGGCAGACCTCCGGAACGGGCGCCGGCTGGCGGCTTTTCCACGTTGCCGATATCGCCGATCTTTCGGCGACGAACGTGAGCTTTCTCAAAGCCGCGCCCGGCTATAACCCGGACGACCCGGCATTTTACCGCATCATCGACCGCATATGACGAAACGAAAAGCCATCCTGACATATGCCACGGTTGTCTTCGGCATCGCGATAGCGGTCTATCTTCTCTATCATACGTTTCGGGAATATTCGGTTGCCGATATCGTCCAGTCCGTGCAGGCAATCCCGACATCCAACATGCTGACGGCGCTCGGTTTTTCCGCCGCCTCCTATCTCTGCCTGACGGGCTTCGACTGGACCGGCGTGCGTTATGTCGGCAATCGCCTTGCCTATCCGAAGATCGCGCTCGCCTCCTTCCTGTCGCTGTCGATCGGCCAGAGCGTCGGCCTTGCGGGCCTGAGCAGCGGCGCGCTTCGATACCGCTACTATGCCCATTGGGGCATGAGCGCCGAGGAGGTGACGAAGATCGTGCTGCTTTCCGGCGTCACGGTTGGGCTCGGCATGGCCGTTCTCTCCGGCGTGGTTCTGATCCTCAATCCGGCCGATGCCGCCAAGGTCCTTCGCCTGCGGGAAGGCGCGATCCTGGGAATAGGGGCGGCCAGCCTGCTTGCCGTCGTAGGATATCTCGCGCTCGCGGCCTTCGTCCGCGCGCCGCTGAAAATCCGCAAATGGACGTTCCGCATGCCGACGCTGCGGATTGCCATCGCCCAAACGGTCATCGGAGCGGTGAATTTCGCCCTAGTCTCGGCCTGTCTGAGGGAGGTCATGGCGGCGACCGCCGATGTGAGCTACCTGAAGGCGGCGACGGCTTTCGTGCTCGCCAATCTCGCGATCCTCATCACCCACGCGCCGGGTGGGCTCGGCGTGCTTGAAGCGACCGTGCGGCATGTCATGGGCGAGGATGCGTCCATCGGCTCGCTCGTCGCCTTCCGCGTCATCTATTTCTTCATCCCGCTCGCCATCGGCCTGCCGCTCTCGCTGATCGTCGAGGCCATCTTCCGAGCACGCAAGGCGAAACTGGCGGATGTGGAATCAGCCTGATGCGGCAAGTTTCTCGGGTTCGCTTCGTTCTGCCCGTGCCGCCATGCGCCTCTCGTGTTCGAGCAGCCAGCGCTTGCGCCATAGGCCGCCACCATAGCCGGTGAGGCTTCCGTCGGCGCCGAGCACCCGATGGCAGGGAATGACGATAGCGATCTGGTTGGCGCCGTTGGCGCCCGCCACCGCACGGGTGGAGGAGGGGGCGTCAAGTTCCATTGCGAGTGCGCCATAGGTTCTCATGCCGCCTGTCGGGATCGCGCGAAGCGCTTCCCAGACCCGGCGCTGAAAAGGCGATCCGTGGCCCGCAAGCCGCGTTTGGAAGCCTCGGTCCTCGCCGTTGAAATAGGCGGTGAGCTCGGCCTCGATCTGGTCGATCGGCGGATGCCTTCCCATGGCGATCCCGCTGCCGGTATAACGCTGCAGCTTTCGGATTTCCGCCGGAAGCGCCTTCCGCTCGGCGAATTCGAGCAGATGCAGCGCGTGGCTGTCGGCGATCGCCATCATCGGACCGATCGGGGTCTCGATCCAGTCGGCTCTCAGCAGCGTCTTGTCGCGCAGATTGGCGGGAGCTGCGCCGAACAGCTTAGTGATGGCGCTGCGAAAACCGCTGCCGGAGGAATAGCCCGCGTCGAGCTGCGTATCGATGACGCTTTCGCCGGAGGCCAGCATCTCCGCGGCCTTTCCCATCCGTCGCAGCCTGGCGATTTCCAGGAAACTCATGCCGAACTGCCGCTTGAAGGCCCGTCTTGCGGTGGAGGGATCGATGCCGAGCGCGCCGATATCATCCTCGCTCCAGCGCCGTTCCGGTTCTGCGTCGAGCGCCTGCAGCAGCTTCGACACGACGGGGTCGACCCCGCCCAGTTTCAGCATCGGCTTGCAGCGGATGCAGGGGCGGAAACCCGCCTCCAGGCATTCGGCTATCGTGCCGTAGAAAGCGGTGTTTTCCCGCTTCGGCTTTCGGGCCGGGCAGGTGAGGCGGCAGAATATGCCGGTGGTCCTCACCGCCGCATAGGCAAAACCTTCATAGGCCGGATCGCGTGCGATCAGCGCTTCGTAAAGGAGATCATCGTTGGGGCGTTCGAAAAGCATGCAAGTCTTTTAGCGCGATCCCGAACGGGATGCCGCCGAAAAACAGGCGTGGATTCTCGAAATATTCAGACGTCCGCCGGCTCCACCGGTTCGGCCGGGCGCGCCGGGCGTTCCGAGGGATCCCGTCCGATTTCCGGCTTCAGCACCATCAGGTCGATGAAATGATCGGCCTGCCGGCGCAGATCGTCGGCGATCATCGGCGGCTGGGTCTGCATCGTGGAGACCACGGAAACCTTGCGGCCCTTGCGCTGCAGCGCCTCGACCAGCGTGGTGAAATCGCCGTCGCCCGAAAACAGCACGAGGTGATCCACCGTTTCGGACTGCTCCATGGCATCGATCGCAAGTTCGATGTCCATATTGCCCTTGATCTTGCGGCGGCCCATGGAATCCGTGAATTCCTTGGCCGGTTTGGTGACGACCTTGTAGCCGTTGTAGTCGAGCCAATCGATAAGCGGGCGGATGGAGGAGTATTCCTGATCCTCGATCAGAGCCGTGTAATAGTAGGCGCGCAGAAGATAGCCGCGCTTCTGGAACGCTTTCAGAAGCTTCCTGTAGTCGATATCGAAGCCCAGGCTTTTCGAAGCGGCGTAAAGATTGGCGCCGTCAATGAAGAGCGCGATCTTCTCTCTTGGATCAAACATATGGTTTCCATCCCCTTTTATTTTATATGCCGGCAAAACGATAAGTTGATCTTCTGCCGGAAGAATAATCCGTTACATTAAGAACTATTCATATATCAGTCATTTATGGCAGGATTCGCGATATTCCAAGCATCTTTGGGTTGAATAGCGGACTATACTCTTCGTGGCGCGAGGTGCGGGGATGCAAAAGGATTCTGCAGGAAAAACTTGAATTTGCCACGCGTTCCCTGTATCGGGCGTATCAATTCCGCAGAATTACCGATCGTAAAGGACAGGCAATGGCCCGTGTCACCGTAGAAGATTGCATTGATAAAGTCGACAACCGGTTTGAGCTGGTACTGCTCGCCAGCCATCGCGCGCGGCAGATTTCGCAGGGCGCCGGCATCACGATCGACCGCGACAACGACAAGAACCCGGTCGTTGCGCTGCGCGAGATCGCCGACGAGACGCTTTCGCCCGACGACCTGAAGGAAGACCTGATCCACTCGCTGCAGAAGCATGTGGAAGTGGACGAGCCCGAGCCCGATCCGGCTTCGCTGATCTCTGCCGGCGCCGGCGCTGTCGCCGGTGCGGACCGCAGCGAAGAGGAAGAGGACCTGCCGGAAACCGTCACTTTCGACCAGATGTCGGAAGAAGAGCTGCTTGCCGGCATCGAAGGCCTCGTGCCGCCGGAAAAGAGCGACGACTACTAAGCAGGATAGCATGGGCGATTACCAATCGTTCATCCTATAGCCGTAATCTGATTGTCTGCATTATGATGGCTGCGCCAGTCTGACGATTGGCGCGCCATTTCTTTTTCAGAAAGTAATTAGGGACCTATTTCGGGATGATGCGGCAGTATGAGCTCGTGGAGCGGGTGCAGAAGTACAAGCCCGAAGCCAACGAAGCTCTTTTGAACAAGGCTTATGTCTACGCCATGCAGAAGCATGGCCAGCAGAAGCGTGCCAGCGGCGATCCCTATATTTCCCACCCGCTCGAAGTGGCGGCGATCCTCACCGACATGCATCTCGACGAGTCGACCATCGCGGTGGCTCTGCTGCACGATACCATCGAGGATACCACGGCGACGCGGGCCGAGATCGATGAACTGTTCGGCGAGGATATCGGTCGATTGGTCGAGGGGCTCACCAAGCTCAAGCGCCTCGACCTGGTGACCAAGAAGGCCAAGCAGGCCGAAAACCTCCGCAAGCTCCTGCTGGCGATCTCCGACGACGTGCGCGTGCTGCTGGTGAAGCTCGCCGATCGGCTGCACAACATGCGCACGCTGGAGCACATGTCGCAGGAAAAGCGCGCCCGCATCTCCGAGGAGACCATGGATATCTATGCGCCGCTCGCCGGCCGCATGGGTATGCAGGACATGCGCGACGAGCTGGAGGACCTGTCCTTCCGCTACATGAACCCGGAAGCCTACGAGACCGTCACCAAACGCCTTGCCGAGCTTTCGGCCCGCAACGAAGGTCTCATTGCCAAGATCGAGGACGAGCTGCAGGACCTGCTGGTCGCCAACGGCCTTATCGACGCAGTGGTGAAGGGGCGGCAGAAGAAGCCGTATTCCGTATTCCGCAAGATGCAGTCGAAGTCGCTCTCCTTCGAGCAGCTTTCCGATGTCTACGGCTTCCGCATCGTCGTGGGAGATATTCCCTCCTGCTACCGGGCGCTCGGCATCGTTCATACCCGCTGGCGTGTCGTGCCCGGGCGTTTCAAGGACTATATCTCCACGCCCAAGCAGAACGATTACCGCTCCATTCATACCACGATCGTCGGCCCCTCGCGCCAGCGCATCGAGCTGCAGATCCGCACCAGGCGCATGCATGAGATCGCCGAATACGGCATCGCGGCCCATGCGCTCTACAAGGACGGGGAGGGCGGCGACGGCGAACTTCTTTCAAAGGAATCCAACGCCTATTCCTGGCTGCGCCACACCATCGAAGCTCTTGCGGAGGGCGACAATCCGGAGGAATTCCTCGAGCATACCAAGCTCGAACTCTTTCAGGACCAGGTCTTCTGCTTCACCCCCAAGGGCAAGCTGATCGCCCTTCCGCGCGGTGCGACGCCGATCGATTTCGCCTATGCGGTCCACACCAATATCGGCGATACGACGGTGGGCGCGAAGATCAACGGTCGCATCATGCCGCTGGTCACGCGCCTCAACAACGGCGACGAGGTGGAGATCATCCGCTCCGGCGTGCAGGTGCCGCCGGCCGCCTGGGAAGAGATCGTGGTGACCGGCAAGGCCCGCGCGGCGATCCGCCGGGCAACCCGCATGGCGATCCGGAAGCAATATGCCGGCCTCGGCCACCGTATTCTGGAGCGGACCTTCGAGCGCGCCGGAAAGGTCTTCTCGCGTGACGTCCTGAAGCCCGCGCTGCACCGGCTGGGACAGAAGGATGTCGAGGACGCGATCGCGTCGGTCGGGCGCGGCGAGCTTTCCTCGCTCGATGTTCTGCGTGCCGTATTCCCGGACTACAAGGACGAGCGCGTGACGGTGAAGCCGGCCGACGAGGGCTGGTTCAACATGCGCAGCGCCTCCGGCATGATCTTCAAGATTCCGGACCGCCGCAAGGAAGGTGCGGAAGAAGAGGAGGCCGGGCCCGATCCGCTGCCCATTCGCGGCCTGTCCGGCAATATGGAGGTCCATTTCGCACCGAGCGGTGCGGTCCCGGGAGATCGGATCATCGGCATCATGGAAAAGGACAAGGGGATCACCATCTATCCCATCCAGGCTCCGGCCTTGCAGCATTTTGATGATCAGCCGGAGCGCTGGATCGACGTGCGCTGGGATCTCGACGAGGCCAACAAGTCACGCTTCATGGCGCGCCTGGTCATCAACGCCCTGAACGAGCCCGGCACGCTCGCGACCGTTGCGCAGGCGGTGGCGCGGCTTGATATCAACATCCGCTCGCTCGACATGGGCCGGGTTGCCACGGATTTCTCCGAGATGACCATCGATGTCGAGGTATGGGATCTGCGCCAGTTGAACCAGCTTCTCATTCAATTGAAGGAGCTGGACTGCATATCCACCGTCAAGCGGGTCTATGATTGACGGCGTCTGCCCAAAAATGAGCCTTCTCTTTTCTCCGCCATGCTTCCAGCGCAAGGCAGACTAGCTTCCGCGGCGCTGGTGGATCGGCTTCGGTGGGCCTATATTATTGCGGTGCAATATGAGAGAAAAGAGAGATAGAACATGTTGAAATCCGTACGCAAATTTGCCCGCGCCCTTCGCGCCCCCACCACCGAGGACCGCGAGATCGCTTACCTGAACGGCGCCGTCGATCGCATCGACCTCGAATACCGTCAGCGGCAGATCGACCGTGGCCTGTTCCGCACCTACTACTGATCGTCAGGTCGCTTGAAAAAAGAGCGGCAGCGCATTCGTGCAGCGCCGCCGGCACGGGCTTCGCGGGACATACGCGAGGCCTTTTGTTTTTAGGGGGCTCATGGCCTCCGGCCCTCATCCGCCTTGCCGGGTGGCTTGACCATCCTTTTCCTTCGCGGATCATGACGTGCCCGCGCTGTTGCGGGCTTTCCTCTTCCGTGCGATCACCTATGTCTCTGTCCGGGGGTCGAGACGCCGCTGACGCTTGACTGAGGCGGCAGGAATGGCCAAGTCAGGCGAGCTAATCGCTTTGGTTCAGGCATATTGTCCGGAAAAGGAAGTTCATGATCATCGGATTGGGCAGCGACATCGTCGACATTCGCCGGGTGGAGAAATCGATCGAACGGTTCGGCGAGCGCTTCACCCATCGCTGTTTCACCGATATCGAGCGTGCGAAATCTGATCGCCGCAAGAACCGCGCCGCCTCCTATGCCAAGCGCTTCGCGGCCAAGGAGGCCTGTTCGAAGGCGCTGGGAACCGGCCTGGCGCAAGGCGTTTTCTGGAAGGATATGGGCGTTGTCAACCTGCCCGGCGGCAAGCCCACGATGGTGCTGACCGGCGGCGCGGCCACACGGCTTTCCGGAATGATGCCGGCGGGTCACAAGCCGGTGATCCACATCACGATTACCGACGAATATCCCTATGCGCAGGCCTATGTGCTCATCGAGGCGCTGCCTGCGTAGAGGCGAAGATCGCGCCACGAGGGCCATTGCCCCGGCATTTGGAAGCGTTTAGAGAAAACAGCGATCCCGCCGATAGATGGGCGGCCCGAATTAGAAAGACCCGTTACGTGTCCGAAAAAGTTGAAAAGAAGCAGAACGCCCTTTGGGAAAACATCAAAGTCATCGTTCAGGCGCTTCTGCTGGCAATGGTCATCCGCACCGTCTTCTTCCAGCCTTTCACAATTCCGTCCGGTTCGATGATGCCGACGCTGCTTGTCGGAGACTATATCTTCGTCAACAAGTTCGCCTACGGCTATTCGAAATATTCGCTGCCTTTCTCGCCGGACCTCTTTTCCGGCCGCGTCCTCGAATTCAGTGAGCCCGAGCGTGGAGACGTGATCGTCTTCCGCCTGCCCACCGATCCGAACGTCGATTATATCAAGCGCCTCGTCGGCCTTCCGGGCGACCGGGTCCAGGTGACCGACGGCGTGCTCTATATCAACGGCCAGCCGGTGCCGAAGCAGGCTGACGGCACCTTCACATCCGATTATCGCCTCGATCCGGGCGCCGACGTGCCGGTCTTCCGCGAGACGCTGGACAACGGCGTGACCTACGATACGCTCGACCAGTCGCCCGTCTCGCGCGGCGACAACACCCGCGAGTTCATCGTGCCGGAAGGCCATTATTTCTTCATGGGCGACAACCGCGACAATTCCCTCGATAGCCGTTTCGACGTCGGCTTCGTCCCGGCTGAAAACCTGATCGGCCGCGCCAGCGTCATCTTCTTCTCGATCGGCAACGACACCTCGTTCCGCGAGTTCTGGAAGTGGCCGGCGAACATGAGATGGGAGAGGCTCTTCAAGGTCGTCAGATGATGAAAGCAAAGGCTCTGTCGGAGGAGGAGAGGGCACAGCTCGAGGTGGCCATCGGCCATGAATTCGTTGACAAGCACTGGCTTGACCGGGCTCTCACCCATGCGAGCACCGGCTCCGCCAAGGGCGCGAATTACGAGAGGCTGGAATTCCTGGGCGATCGCGTGCTCGGGCTCTGCGTGGCCGAGCTTCTGTTTCGCACGTTCCGCACGGCGGCCGAAGGCGAGCTTTCGGTTCGCTTGAACCAGCTTGTCAGCGCAGAGAGCTGCGCGGATGTGGCGGATGAATTGCATCTCCACCGGTTCATCCGCACCGGCGCGGATGTCAAGAAGCTTACCGGCAAGCGGATGATGAATGTGCGTGCGGATGTGGTGGAAAGCCTGATCGCCGCGCTCTATCTTGATGGTGGGCTGGAGGCGGCACGCGCCTTCATCCTGCGCTATTGGCAAGCCCGCGCCGCCCGTGCCGATGGCGCGAGGCGCGACGCCAAGACCGAACTGCAGGAATGGGCGCATGCGAAATTCGGCCTGACGCCGTCCTACCGCGTCGATGACCGCTCCGGTCCCGATCATGACCCGCGCTTCACCGTGACGGTGGAAGTGCCGGGCGTGGCGCCGGAAACCGGCATAGACCGGTCCAAAAGAGCCGCCGAACAGGTGGCGGCAACGAGAATGCTCGAACGCGAGGGTGTGTGGCAGAAGCCAGCCGCCTCGGATTGATTGGTTGATATGACGGAAAATGAAAACACTGGCGCCGGCGAGCAGGATACCGCCGGCACGCGCTCCGGCTTCGTGGCGCTGATCGGCGCCACCAATGCCGGCAAGTCGACCCTGGTGAACCAGTTGGTCGGCGCAAAGGTCTCGATCGTCAGCCACAAGGTGCAGACGACGCGGGCGATCGTGCGCGGCATCGCCATCCATGACAATGCCCAGATCGTCTTCATGGATACGCCGGGCATCTTCAAGCCGCGCCGCCGGCTGGACCGCGCCATGGTGACGAGCGCCTGGGGCGGCGCCAAGGATGCCGATCTGATCATGCTCCTGATCGACAGCGAGCGGGGCTTGCGCGGCGACGCCGAGGCGATCCTCGAAGGCCTGAAGGAAGTGCGCCAGCCTAAGATCCTGGCGCTCAACAAGATCGATCGCGTCAGGCACGAAGATCTGTTGAAGCTTGCTGCCGCAGCGAACGAATTCGTCCCCTTCGAGCGCACCTTCATGATTTCTGCGACGACCGGCTCCGGTTGCAAGGACCTGATGGATTATCTCGCCAGGACCATGCCGGAAGGCCCCTGGTATTATCCGGAAGACCAGATCTCCGATTTGCCGATGCGCCAGCTCGCCGCCGAGATCACGCGCGAAAAACTGTTCCTGCGCCTGCATCAGGAGCTTCCCTATTCCTCCCATGTGGAAACGGAGAAATGGGAAGAGCGCAAGGACGGCTCGGTACGTATCGAGCAGGTCATCTATGTGGAGCGCGACAGCCAGAAGAAGATCGCGCTCGGCAAGGGCGGCGAGGCGATCAAGGCGATCTCCACCGCTTCCCGCAAGGAGCTGTCGGAAATCCTCGAACAGCCGGTGCACCTCTTCCTGTTCGTCAAGGTGCGCGAGAACTGGGGCGACGATCCGGAGCGCTTCCGCGAGATGGGGCTCGAGTTTCCGAAGGGGTGAGGAGCGATACCGCGAAGCGGCAGCAATCGATCCAGTGAATCGATTGCAGCGACGAACGCCGGGAGCTTAAGCGACGGGCCGGGAAGATTGCCCCTCGCGCTGGCTTCTAAGCTTTGCTGAGATTGGTGGAAGACGGTGCGGCAGGGAAACACCTCCCCCTTGAGGGGGAGGTCGCCGCGAAGCGGCGGGTGGGGTGACTTTATTGTGTCATCGTCGCGTTAGCAAATGCAGGGCAATTTCACCCCACCCCGGCACTACGTGCCGACCCTCCCCGTCAAGGGGAGGGTGGATAGCTACTTCCCCCGCGCCATCAGCGCCTTGACCTCCTCATAGCGGCGACGGTTCTCCGGCTGCTGTTCGGTCGCCGAATAGCAGGTCTCCTCGATGCAGAAGCGGGTGAGGCCGAAAGGCGCGCTCGCCCGTTCGAACTGGCATTCGATCTCATTGGTGAAATCCGTGGGCTTGGCGTCTTCGCGGGTGGTATAGGTAAGGCGCGCGCCGGGCGGGTCGAGTTCCGGGAAGGATTGCACGACGCCCGTCTTCAGGACCGGGGCCAGCAGGAAATTCTTCGCGACCGCCACACAGGCCTGCTCCAGTTGCGGTGACTGGGCGGCAGCGGGTGATGCAAGAAGCAGAACGGCAAGAAGAGCATGTCTCATGGGAGCCCCCGGTTAGGAAAGTTCCCGGGAAAATCCGCATCCCCCGCGATTTGTTCCCGCCCGACCTCACAGAAGAGAGGGATGGCCGAATTTAGAAACCGATTCAGTTCGACGCGCTTATCGGCTATTGTTGAATCTGTTTGAAAGGAAGTTGAATCTCCGCATGCAGTGGCAGGACGAAGCGATCATCCTTGGCGTCAAGCGCCACGGCGAGACGAGCGTCATCGCCGAGGTTATGACGCGCTCGCGCGGCCGCCATCTTGGTCTCGTGCGCTCGGGCCGGTCGCGGACCATGCAGCCGGTGCTGCAGCCGGGAAATCATGTGGATGTGGTGTGGCGTGCGAGGCTCGATGAACATCTCGGCGAATTCAAGCTGGAGCCGATCCGCCTGCGCGCTGCCCGGCTGATGGAGACGGCGACCGCAGTTTACGGCGTGCAGGCCATGGGCGCGCTTTTGCGGCTGCTGCCGGAGCGTGATCCGCACCCGCATCTGTTCGAAGCTCTCGACATCATCCTGGAAGCCATGGACCAACCCGCCGATGCGGGCGAACTCTTCATCCGCTTCGAATTGGCGGTGCTGAACGATCTCGGCTACGGTCTCGATCTCACGGAATGCGCGGCCACTGGAAGCCGCGAGGAGCTCGTCTACGTCTCGCCGAAGAGCGGCCGAGCCGTCTGCCGGCAGGCCGGCGAGCCCTATGCCGAGCGGATGCTTGTCCTGCCGGCATTCCTCGGGGAGGAGGCGGGCGTCGCGGCCGACAGGGAGAGCCTTGCGGCCGCCTTCAGGCTCACCGGCTATTTCCTGCACCGGCATGTCTATGAACCGCGCGGGCTGACGGAAAACGCCGCCCGCGACGGTTTCGTGCAGGCGGCGCTGAAGGCCATGGCGAAGGGTGAAGAGCGTCAGGCCGGCTGAGCCGCGAGCGGACGGGAGACGGGCTTCTCGGCAATCGGCCAATGGACGATCGCGGCGAAGATGCCGAGCGCCACGCCGAGCCACCAGACCACGTCATAGGAGCCGAAGCGATCGTAGAGAAAGCCGCCCATCCACACACCGAGGAACGATCCCACCTGGTGCGACAGGAAGACGATGCCGCCAAGCATGCCGAGATGGCGGGTTCCGAACATGATGGCCACCAGCGCATTGGTCGGCGGCACGGTGGAAAGCCACAGGAGGCCCATCACGATCGCGAAGACGATGACCGAAAGCGGCGTTTGCGGCAGCAGGAGGAAGGCCGTGACCGCGATCGATCGGGCGATATAGATATAGGCGAGGAAGTAGGGCTTGGAATATCGCTGGGCGATGACGCCGGCGGCGAGCGAGCCGATGATGTTGAAGAAGCCGATCAGCGCCATGGCGATGACCGCATAACGGGCGTCGATGCCGATATCGCCGAGATAGGCCGGGAAATGCGCGGTGATGAAGGCCACCTGGAAGCCGCAGACGAAGAATCCGGAGACCAGCAGCAGATAGCTCTGGTGGCCGAACGCCTCCCTGAGCGCCTCGCCCGCCGTCTGCTTGAACTCGGCCTGCGATTGCGTGCCCGATGCGGCATTGCCGCGAAGCGGATAGGCGAGCAGGGGCACCAGCAGCATGAGCACGGCGAGATAGACGAGGCTATCCGACCAGCCATAGGCGGAGATCAGCCCCTGGGTCAGCGGCGCGAACAGGAACATGCCGGCCGAACCGGCGGCCGTTCCGATGCCGAAGGCGAGCGAGCGCTGCTGGGGCGTGACATTGCGGGCAAAGGCGGCCAGCACCGTGCCGAGCGAGCCGGCCCCGACGCCGCAGCCGACCAGCACGCCGCCGCCGATATGGAG
Organism: Rhizobium sp. LC145; assembly: GCF_001005825.1. GTDB lineage: Bacteria > Pseudomonadota > Alphaproteobacteria > Rhizobiales > Rhizobiaceae > Neorhizobium. The sequence goes on along the minus strand of NZ_LBHV01000001.1, from coordinate 923,575 downwards.
CGCGGCAATGGAATGGCCGGTCGACATCAGGATGAGACCGACCGCATAGATCAGGCCCGCCAGCGTCAGCACCCGGCCCGTGCCGTATTTGTCGGCGATCGCGCCGAAGAAGGGCTGGCTCAGCCCCCAGCAAAGGTTCTGGATCGCCATGGCAAGCCCGAAGGTGGAGCGATCCCAGCCGGTATCGGTCAGTATCGGAAGCTGGAAGAAGCCCATGGCCGAGCGCGGGCCGAAGGTCAGCATGATGATGATCGAACCCGCGGCGATGATAAGCCAGGGCAGGGATTGGCGGGCGGCCTGGGTCATGACGTCTCCTCCTGACTCGGGTGCCGGATCATACTGCCGCGGCCGGTTTCCCCAAAACGAGTTTTGTTGGGGTAAATCATCACCATATTTGATGATCGCAAGCGCTTAGATTTCGCCGGGCGGCTCGATCGGTGCCTGGCTGGTGCGGCCCGCGCGCGCCTCCCGGTAGATGGTGAAAAGCCCGGCGCCCACGACGATCAGCGATCCGACGACCATGTTGAAGCCGAGCGTTTCCCCATAGATCAGCACGCCGATGAAGGTGACCAGTACCAGCTGGATATAGGACATGGATTGCACGATCACCGCATCCACGAGATCGAAGGCGCGGATGAGGAGGTAGTGCCCGACCATGCCGGTGGCACAGAGCGCCAGCATCCACAGGGTATCGGTCGGCGTGAACGTGGTCCAGTAGAAGGGGCCGGCCAGCGTAATGGCGGCAGCGCCGGCCACGCCGGTATAGAAGAAACTGGTGATCGCCGGGTCGTCGCGGCTCGCAAGCCGCGTGGTGATTGCGTAGAAGCTGTAGATCACGGCGCCGGCGATCGGCAGAAGGACCATGCTGTCGAAACCGCCCGTCTCCGGCTTCAGGATCAGCAGAACACCAACAAAGCCGACGACAATCGCGGTCCAGCGCCGCCAGCCGACCTGCTCGCCGAGGATCGGCACGGAAAGCAGCGCGACGAGCAGAGGAGCGGATTGGAAGATCGCCTGGCTTTGGGCAAGCCCGACCGTGGCGAAGGCGGAAATGGCAACGACGATCTGGACGGCCAGGATTACCCCGCGTGAGATCTGCAGAAAGGGCCGTTTCGTCCTCGCTGCCGCCCTCAAACCACCGGCGGAGCGCATCGCCAGGAGGATTGCGAAGGCTGCGAAGGCCCAGTAGCGCATCATGGTGATGAAGACCGGTGGGTAATGGGTGCCGAGGTGTTTCGAAATACCGTCCTGGACCGAGAAGATCGTCACGGCCGTGAGCGCGAAAACAAGGCCGGTTGCCCGAGGTGTCATGAAAACGTCGATCCCTCAAATGAATGCCGGATCGAAATGACCATGGGGCGATGCGCGGCTGAACGGTGAGTCATCCGTGACATTTGCCGCCTTGTAGTTGTCGGACAACCTGCGTTTTTGGAATAGCTGCCATGCGCCCTGAGCAGGACGTGGCTAGTCCTGCTTGCGCTGCTTCAAAAGACCCGAGACCAGCACGTTGAAAGCCGCGACGGCTTTTTTGGACGCGGCTTCCGGATCGTCCGCGCCCGCGATCCAGAGAGCGGCGCTAAGCGAGGCGCCGTTCACCAGTCTTGCGGTCGCTTCCGCGTCAACCGGGAGAATGATGCCCTCGTCGATCAGTCTCTGGATGCTGGCCGTTGTCGTTCTGATACAGGCGCTCTGGTTCTGCCACTGGGATGGGTCGCCGAGGACCGCGGGTCCGTCGAGCAGCATGATGCGCTGTATTTCCGGTTCCAGCGCCATCTCGATATAGGCTGTGAATTCATCCACGAAACCCTGCCACGCGGTCGGGGCCTTGCTGGAAATGGCGCAGAGCCGATCCGACATTTCCGCGTCGATTTCCCCGATGACGGCCTGCAGCAGGCCTTTCTTGTCGCCGAAGTGGTGGTAGAGCGCGCCGCGCGTCAATCCCGCCTCGGCGGTGAATTCGTCCATGGAGGCATTCGCGTAACCCTTGGACGCGAAGGCGTGCCGCGCCGCTGCCACAAGCTTGCCCCGAGTTTCTGCGATCATTTGCTTGCGTGGTTTGTGCGCCATGCAGACTCCGAAAATTATTTGCATACGCGTCGTATGTTAATTGACATACGTTTCGTATGCGATTATTTACCTCATATACGCGCCGTATGTAAGTGGTCATCCAAAATAATCCAAGGAGTCCCTCATGCCCAATCCCTATGGCCAGATTTTCAGGGCGCCTGGAGCCAAAGGCTTCGCGGCCGCCGGTTTCGTTGCCCGCCTGCCGCTGCCGATGACGACGATCGGCCTTGTGGCGATGCTTTCCCAAACCCATGGCGAATACTGGCTGGCGGGTGCAGTCTCCGCCACGTTCGCGCTCGCCAATGCCTTCATCGCCCCCCAGGTCTCCCGCTGGGTGGACCGGGTGGGGCAGAGCAGGGTGCTGGTGCCGATGACGATCATCACCTTCGTGGCGCTGCTCGGGCTGGCGGCTGCCGCCCATTGGCGGCTGCCGAACTGGACGCTGTTCGCGCTTGCCGTGACGGCAGGCCTGATGCCCAGCATGATGGCGCTGGTGCGCGCCCGCTGGACGGAGATCTATCGCAACCGGCCGGAACTGCACACGGCCTTCGCCTTCGAATCGGTCATGGACGAGCTCGTCTATATCTGCGGGCCGATCTTCGGCATCGGCCTGAGCGTCGGGCTCTTTCCCGAAGCGGGCGTTCTGGCTTCCGCCGCGTTCCTCGCCATCGGCGTAGCGCTTTTCGTTGCCCAGAAATCCACCGAACCCAAGGTGCATCCCGGCCAGGCTGGCAACGAGGGCTCCGTCCTGCGCTTCCTTTCCATGTGGTTCCTGGTGGTCGTCTTCGCGGGCATGGGCACGATTTTCGGCACGGCCGAGGTCGCCGTCGTCGCCTTTGCCGAGGCGCAGGGGCAGAAGGGAGCCGCAACCTATATCCTGGCGGCTTACGCTGCGGGCTCCTTCGTGGTCGGTCTCGCCTTCGGCGCCATCAAGTTCGAGACGCCGCTTGCCCGCCGCCTGATATTCGCCAGCCTGATCGCCGCCATCACGACGCTACCCATGCCCTTCGTCGGCAGCCTTTGGATGCTGACGTTGGTGATCTTCCTCGCAGGCGCCGCCATCTCGCCGACCTTCATCACCGGCATGAGCCTGATCGAGCGCCTGGTGCCGGCCTCGCAACTTACCGAAGGCATCACCTATGCCATGACGGGCGTCGGCATCGGCTTTGCCCTCGGTTCCTCCGTCTCCGGCTGGACGATCGATGCCTATGGCGCCTCGAACGGCTTCTGGGTCGCGGTGGCGGGCGGCAGCATCGCGCTTCTGGCCATGCTTGCGGGCTACGCCCATCTCGGCAGGTCGGACCAGCAGGCCGAGCCATCGGAAGCTGCAGCCCTGCGCCCTGCGGAGTAGCCGGTCATATCATTGAAAAACCCCGCCGAGTGGCGGGGTTTTTGTTGTTAAGCCCGTCGCTTGATCGCCCAGCCTTCCGGCCGCTCCTCGACCACCGTCATCATATCCCCGATCCTGATCCTGCCGGTACCGCGCGGCACGGCGTTCCAGCCGAAGAGCGGACCCGGCACGCGCCGGTCCGCCGACATGCGGATGCGGCCCATGGCGGCCATGGGGCTCGGCGCATCGCGAGAGCCGGACGTCTGGTCCTGCGTGGTCATGATGCAGCGGGCGCAGGGTTTGACGAGATCGAAGCGGATGCCGGAAATCTCGATCGAAGCCCATTGGTCCTCGGCCCAGGCCTCGTCGGTATCGATGACGATGTTGGGCCGGAAGCGCTCCATGCCAATACCTTCTTCGCCATGCGTCCGCATGTCGGCGTTGAGTGCGGCGAGTGAGGCGGTGGTGGTGATGAGCACCTGATATCCGTCCGCGAAGGTGACGGGCGTGCCTTCGCCCGCCCATTCGATGCTCGCGGTTCTCTTCGCGCGCTCGTCGAAGAAGACGAGGCGGACTTCCCGCCCGAGCCACCTGGAAAGCGTTTCGTTCGTGGCATCGTCCGCCACGGCGGCGTTGACGATGGACTTCCATACCGCAACGTCCATGCGCTGATCCGCCGGCGGGCGGGCGACCGAGATTTCGCCCTGGCCATCCATGGCGATGCGGGCCCCGGCATCCTGCGGCTGCACCTCGAGCCGGGCAAGCGCCTGCAGCTCCCGCTGGGTGATGAAATGCCCCGAGGGGTCCACGACCATCATCCGCCGGTCGCCGGGAATGCCTGTCGCGGCAATCTCCGCTTCTTCGAGAGCAATGCCGCGGGCGCTCTTCATCGGATAGAAGTGGAGTTGGCTGACGCGCATGAAAATGATCCTCAGATTTCGTCGATGAAGAGGTCGAGCACCTGTTTCAGCCGCTCGTGCCGCTCGCGGGCAAGTGCCCGGCCTGCGGCAGTCTGGAAGCCTTCGGCGAGCTTGAACAGTTTCGTTTCGAAGTGGTCGATGGCGAAGGTCTTGTCGTCCAGCGGCCGATTCTTCGCAAGCGGATCGATCGGGTCGTAGAGGCCCGATCCCATGCGCCCGGCGATATAGAAGCAGCGCGCCGCGCCTACCATGCCGATCGCATCCAGCCGATCCGCATCCTGCAGGATCTTCGCTTCCAGGGTCTCGGGCGGGATATTGGCCGAAAAGCTGTGGGTGGTTACCGCATGCGCCACGGCACCGATTGCCGGCCTCGCCCATCCGAGTTCGGCAAGAATCTTGGAAGCCTTCTCCGCCGCGAGCCGTGAAGCCTGTGTGCGCAACGGCGAGTTCTTTTCCACCGCGACGCAATCGTGCAGCAGGACTGCGGCGGCGAGCACGGTGCCGTCGCCGCCTTCCTGCGCATGGATGCGCATGGCGTTGCGGAAGACGCGCAGGATATGGGCGATGTCGTGCGAGCCGTCGTCACCTTCGGTCGCAAAGGGGATCAGTGTCTCGGCAAGCGCCTCGTAGGGCGCAAAACCGGCGGCAAGGGCGTGGAGGGTCACTGTGCCTGCTCTTCTGCGGCGACAGCCGGTTCAGGCTCCGGTGTGCTGTTCTTGCGAACGAGGATGCGCTGATAGAAGAGCCCGATGCCGATCAGCACCGCGCCGAGGCCGATGAAGGAGAGGGCGCGCAGGATGCCTTCGAGGTTCGACATGTCGACGAGGAAGACCTTGAGGACCGCGATGAACACCAGCCCCGCCGAGGCGAGGCGAAGGCTGCGGGCATCGAGCTTCGAGCCGAGGGCCAGGAGCGCCACGCCGATCACGAGCCACACCACCGAATAGGTATAGGTTTCTCCCGGCAGGAAACCCTTCCATTCGGCGATGAACTCGCCCTGCCAGAAGCGTCGCACCGAAAGCGTGGCCCAGAGGAAACCGAGCACGGCGCCGGAGACCGCCAGCATGGTGACATAGGGCTGCGGACGCTTGCCCCGCGCATACCAGGCGACGCCGGCATAGGCGAGCGCGGGCATGAGATAGCCGATCAGCAGCAGGTTGATGAAAGGCCACCGCCCGGTGCTCTCGCCGGTAATGTAGGGGTTCAGTCCCACGACATGCAGCGAGAGAACGTTGATGGTGGCAAGTACGCCGGCGATCATCGAGCCGTAGCGGAAGATCGGACTCGGGGATTTGAGGTCGAGCGTCATCAGGGCTGCGGAAAAGCCCACGGTGAGCAGCGTATAGATCGATTGCTCGCCGAGCGTCGGCACGTTGTCATTAAGCACGCCGCCATTCATCGCGTGGCGCACGAGTATCGCGGCCGTCATCAGAACCATGAGCGAGGCGAGCGCCTGCAGGAGGTTGCGGATGCGGATGTCCGGCCAGCGGCGCAGCTCATAGGCGGAAACGACGGCGAGCAGGGCCGGGATGCCGTAACCGGGCAGCAGCGCGTTGAGGAAAGGCGTGGTGCCGAGACTGTTCGGTCCCACCAGCGTCGGCTCCCAGGCGATGCGTGCGAAGACGGTGAGAAGGGCCGCAGCCATCACCCACGGCAGCGCCGGCCAGGGGCGTATGCGTACCGCCATGGCGTAGGCGAAACCGAGAACGGCGAGTGATGTCGTGGTGGTGATCCCGTTGGTCAGCGCGTGGAGCGCAAAGGCGAATGCGGCGAAGGAGCCAGCGACCAGCAGATTGGCCGGCCAGTCGATGCGGGTTTCGTCTTGATCGGTCTGACGGAACAGCCAGTTCGCACCCGCCAGAAGCGCCAGTCCCAGCGCGATGCCGTAGAGCCCGTGCGTCCAGTCGCGGGAAAGATCGCCGAAATTCAGGAAGCTGATCGTCGCGATCGAAACCGGCACGGCAGACATCAGCACCGCCCAGACGGAGGAGAATTCCGGTTCGCCATGGCGCAGCCGGCGCAGGAAGCCGAAACCGAGCAGGGTGAAGATGCCGCCGAGCAGCAGGCTTACGGCGATCTGGTGCGTATAGGTGAGGGGAGCGATCGGGCTGCCGTCTGTCGCAGCCGGCGCCGCCATGTAGTTGAGAAGCGTCAACGCGATCAGGCCGATGCCGCCGACGGCGCCTGCGGCGGAGAGCAATGCCGGCCAGAAGGCATAGCGGCGGCTGGCGCCGAGAGCGGCCAGCGTGGCGATGATGGCGGCGAAGGAGAAGGCCGGGTCGCCGGTCGCCGGACGGTCCGCGGCGATAAACGCGAGTGCCGACAGCACGGCCGCGAACGACAGCGAGAGTGTGATTTTCAGCGGTGGACGGAGCAGGAGCCCGAACCAGCCGCCGCCGTTGTTGTCATCGGCCGCCGGCTTGCCATAGCGGCTGCCCGGCCAGAAGAGCGCCGTGCCGGCGATGACGGCAATGAGCGTAAGCGTGGGCGGCAGCGGATCGTAGGAGGGGGCGCCGAGGATATAGGCGAGCGCCCAGCCGCCGATGCCGATATTGGCGAGCATCGGCACAACGGTCCAGTTGCGGAACCGCGAGGCGGCATTCGTCGCAAGCCATGTCACCGCCAGGAAGATGAACAGCGCATTGGCGTTCGGCTGGTCGGTGGTGACGAGCGCCGGCGTGATGAGCGATCCCAGGAGACCGAGACCGGCAAGCGCCTGCCCGTGCAGCAGCGAGAGGCCGATCGTGGCGAAGGAGACGAGGGCCAGCAGGAGGAAGGCGCTGCCGGGGCCGATATAGCCGTAGATCGCATGAGCCGCGAAGACCGCGCCGAGAAGGGTCACGGCGCCGGCTCCGGTAAGCGCGCCCGGTATCATCGCGTTGTTATAGCGTTCGGAAACCTGCGGCATGGCGCGTCGGCGGATGACCTCGCCGGCGCCGATGAGCAGCAGGCCGAAGAGGAAGGCGAGCGCTATCCGCGCGGCGGGCCCAAGAAGTCCGCTTTCGATCGAATAGCGGATGAGGAAAATGCCGCCGAAGGCGAGTGCCACGCCGCCCACCCAGACGGCCCAGCGGGCGCCGAGATTGCTTTCGAGGCTCTCCTTCTCCCGCCCCTTCCGGGAAGGGAGGCGCGCGGCAGGCTCCGATTCGATTTCGCGCGCCGCGACCTCGATAGAGCCGGGGTCGCTTTCCACAGGTGCCGGTTCGGCAATCGCCGCCGGGGCTTCGGCTATCGGCTCGGAAGCCGTCACCGTTTCGGCGTCAGCATCAAGCGCGGGGCGAGGCCCGCCTTCATATTGCGCCAGCCGGGCACTCAGCTTTTGAAGCTCATCCTCCAGCGCATCGAGCCGCTGCGCATACTTCCGCTGCCAGGCAAGGCCGGCCAGCAGGATTATCAGGAGGAGGATTTCGAACATCGGCGGTCTCGCGAGCGGAAGGCTTGGAGAACGCTTATACAATCTGCCGGCTTGGGAAGGAAAGGGCCGCTCCATATGGTAGCAAACCGTGCCCGAAAGATGGGCGGGCTGCTGCACAAATATTCACGGGATAGTTTAAAAATTGGCCTCTGTGAGAATATGATGAGAATATGTGCAATTTTTACTTGCGCGCTTTCTCGGGAAAGGCTTTGAATGAGGCATTCAAAAAAACCGACAGGGGGCTAATTCATGTTCACACGCCGATCGTTTTCCAGGCTTTCCGCCGTCGCGGCGCTGGCGCTTGCCGCCGGCTTCTCGACGCCGGCCTTGGCCGAAACCTCCATCAAGTTCACGCTCGACTGGAAGTTCGAAGGGCCGGCAGCCGGCTTTCTGCTGGCCGCCCACAAGGGCTATTTCAAGGAAGAAGGGCTGGATGTCACGATCGATACCGGCAACGGCTCGGTCGAGGCGATCCCGCGTGTCGCGACCGGCGCCTATCAGATGGGCTTCGGCGACATCAACTCGCTGATCAAGTTCCTGGACGAGGATTCCTCCCAGAATATCAAGTCGGTGATGATGATCTACGAGCGGCCTACCTTCGCCGTCGTCGGGCGCAAGTCCTTGGGCGTGACGGAGGACCCGAAGTCGCTCGAGGGCAAGAAGCTCGGAGCTCCGCCGCCGGATGGCGCATTCGCCCAGTGGAAGGCCTTCAAGGATGTCGCCAAGATCGACGACAGCAAGATCACCATCGAATCGATCGGTTTCCCGGTCCGCGAGCCCATGCTGGCCAAGGGCGATGTGGACGCCGTCTTCGGCTTCGCCTTCTCGGTGATCCTGAACCTCAAGGCGCAGGGAATTTCCGACGACGACATCGCCACCATCCTGATGGCCGAGAACGGCTTGAATCTCTATGGCAACGCCGTTCTGGTAAACACTGATTTCGCAGAAGAAAATCCGGAAGCGGTGAAGGGCTTCCTGCGTGCGCTCGCCAAGGGGTTCGCTGCCGCCGTCGCCAATCCGGAAGAGGGTGTTGCCGCCGTTCTGAAGCGCAACGAGACGCTGAACAGCGATATCGAGCTGGAGCGGCTCACCATGGCGAACGCCATGAACATCAAGACGCCCTATGTCGTGGAGAATGGCTTCGGCGGGGTTGATATGGATCGTCTCTCGGCTTCCATCGAGACGCTGAAGATTTCCATGGGCCTCAAGGGCAATGTCGCAGCCGACCGCATCTTCGACGGCAGCTTCCTGCCGCCCAAGGAAGAGCGGATGCTTCCCTGATCGTGGATGCCCCTCCCCAACCCCTCCCCACAAGGGGGAGGGGCTTAACCTGCCGCACCCCTGACCCGTCTTATGGAGCAAGGTGAGCGCCACAAGTTTTCTCCCCCTTGTGGGGGAGATGGCCGGCAGGCCAGAGGGGGAGTTTCCACATGCGACTGCTTGAAAAGAGTGTACAAATGGCTGACCTCGTTTCCATTGAAAATGTCGACATGCGCTATGGCGGTGCGGCCGGAACACTTGCCGTCTCTAGCCTCAGCCTGAAGGTCGGCAAGGGAGAATTCGCCGCCGTGGTCGGCCCCTCCGGCTGCGGAAAATCGACGCTGATGAAGCTCGTCACCGGCCTGCAGGTTCCGCAAGGCGGCACGGTCATCGTGGCCGGCAAGCAGGTGACCCAGCCGATCTCCATCGTCGGCATGGCGTTCCAGAACCCGACCATGCTGCCCTGGCGCACGACGCTCGACAACATCCTCCTGCCACTGGAAATAGTCGAGCGGCACCGCCGCCGGCTGCGCGCCCACAGGAAGGAATATGTCGAGAAGGCGGAGCGTCTTCTGGAGATCGTCGGCCTAAAGGGCGTCGGCTCCAAATATCCTTGGCAGCTTTCGGGCGGCATGCAGCAGCGCGCCAATCTCTGTCGCGCGCTGATCCACGAGCCGGAGCTTCTGATGCTGGACGAGCCCTTCGGCGCGCTCGATGCCTTCACCCGCGAGGAGCTATGGTGCGTCATCCGGGATCTGCACGCCGCTCAAGGGGTAACGATCATCCTCGTTACCCATGACCTGCGCGAGGCCGTCTTCCTGGCCGACAGGATTTTCGTCATGAGCGCGCGTCCCGGCCGTATCCTGAACGAGCACCGGGTGCCCTTCGAGCGGCCGCGCGATCTGGAGATCATGTATCAGAAGAGCTTCAACGACATGGTCCATGAGCTTCACGGAGAAATCGCCAAGGCGAGGGTGGCCGCATGAGCGCCGTGACCGAGAATACCGCCGCCAAGCCACAGAAAACGCCCGCCCGCATCAATTGGGTATGGCTTTCTCCATTCCTCTACACGCTCGGCCTCTTCGTCTTCTGGGAGCTGGTGGTGATCGCGCTCGACATGCCGCCCACCATCTTGCCGGCGCCCACCCGCGTCTTCCAGGCGATCGTGCAATACTGGTCTCCGATCTGGAAGAACTCGCTGCAGACGCTCTATACGACCACGCTCGGCTTCATCATCGCCGTCGTTGCCGGCCTGGCGCTCGGCCTTTTCATCGGCTGGTCGAAGGCGATCTATGCGGGGCTCTACCCCTTGATGATCGGCTTCAACGCCATTCCCAAGGTAGCGGTGGTTCCGATCCTCGTCATCTGGTTCGGCATCGGCACGGTCCCGGCCGTGCTCACCGCCTTCCTGATCTCCTTCTTCCCGATCGTCGTCAATGTCGCGACCGGGCTTGCCACCATCGAACCGGAAACCGAGGATGTGCTGCGCGCCCTCGGCGCGAGGAAGATGGACATCATGCTCAAGGTCGGCATTCCACGATCCATGCCCTATTTCTTCGGCTCGCTGAAGATCGCCATCACTCTCGCCTTCGTCGGATCGGTTCTTTCGGAAACGGTCGCCTCCAACTATGGCCTCGGTAACATGATGAGCTCGGCCCAGAGCCAGTTCAACGTGCCGCTGGTTTTCGCGGGCCTGCTGATGCTGGCGGTGGAAGGTATCGCCATGTATGCGCTGATGGCCTGGATCGAGAAGCGCATGACCGGCTGGGCGCATCGCTCGACCATGGCGAACTGAGAAACAGTCTGCGGAAACAGACGGATGTGAAGCCGCAATACCACAGCGGATCAGGCTGTCCCTCGTAGACAGCCCGATCCGCCGCTTCCTCTCCGTCAGGTAATGAGGTTCCGGCTCTGCCGCATTCGCTAGCGCGGGAGGTCCGCCTCCGCCGAGACATCACGAACTCAACCTGAGGATAGGGGAAGCTGAGGCTTCGGTTGTATCCTTGGCTGGTAAGTGGAGCAGGAGAGGAAGAGGTCAAGCGGCGCTGGGGCGAAAATGGTGCGGTTCAATCAGGTATCGCGAAGTTCGGACGGAAGAGCGGCAGGCTGAAGGAGGCTCTGCCGTCGGTCTCCGCGCCGCGGCCGATCCCTCTGATGGCCGTCACGAGCCGTCCGCGGCGGCGGAGAATGCCATCGCCGATCTCGATGATGCGTGGGTTCGGCGTGGCATGCGGCGCGACGGAGCGGAGGCGGGCGGCCAGGGCGAAATCGTCCTCTTCCGGATGCAGCGCAAGCGCCGCGATCACGGCCGCGGCGGGCGAGCGGGAAACGCCCATCCAGCAATGGATGATGATCGGCGTGCTCTGGTTCCACTCCCGCACGAAGCGGATGAGTTCCAGCACGTGAGCCTCGCTCGGCGCTATCAGACTTCCGGTTCCGGCAAAACCGATATCGTTCATCGCAAGCTTCAGGTGCCGATCCGCGGAAATCATCCCAGGCCTATGGAAGTCCTGGCGTTCGGCGATGAGGCTGACCATGTCGCGCGCACCATGCCGCACGGCCATTTCCGCGATACTGGCAAGCGGGCAGACGATGATGGCGCTCATGACACCGCCCCGGTGCTGCGCTCGGCTTCAAGCTCGGCAAAGCGCTCGACAAATCGTCGCTGCGCCTCGAGCACCGGCATTGGCTCGATCGGTAGCATATCGCGGGTGACGCCGCGCGGCTGGCCGAAGAACTTGCGGGCCTCTTCGACCGAAAAGCCGGCAAGCTCGGTGGCCTCGTAGAAGGCGGCCATCGCATCGGCCTTTTTGATGAGCGCCTTCAACTCCCGCGTCGGATGTGCCGGCAGACCGAAGCGAATATGGATCGCCGCTTCCAGGCGTTGCTCCACCGCCTTGTAGCCGCCGCCGACGACGGCCTTGAAGGGCGAGATCATGTCGCCGATCACATATTCCGGCGCGTCGTGCAGAAGGCACATCAGCAGCGCCTCGGTTCCTTCGTCATTGCAGCGCCGGAAGATCTCCTCCACCACCAGGCAATGCTGCGCGACCGAAAAGGCGTGGTCGCCGCGCGTCTGGCCGTTCCAGCGCGCGACACGGGCGAGCCCATGGGCGATATCGGAGATTTCCACGTCGAGCGGCGAGGGGTCGAGGAGGTCGAGCCTCCGGCCCGAGAGCATGCGTTGCCAAGCACGCGCCTTGCCGGAAATGCTCACTGTTCAGCCTCTTGCGCCCCTGCGGGGAAGGCAAGGCCGCTCCAGGCGGGCAGGGCAAGTTCCACGGGCACGTCACCGGCAAGGATCGGCAGGCCGCGCGCGAGCGCATCGCCCACCCTGTCGATGCGCACAATCGAGAGCCCGCGATTGCCGGCAACCGAGCCGAGCGTGCCGACAGGCTTGCCCCCGGCAGTGATTTCGATGCCGGAAGGGGGAAGCAGCGCTTCTCCCCGCACCTGCGCCACCCGCCGCCGCGCCGTGCCGCGATGCTGCATGCGGGAGACGACTTCCTGCCCCACATAGCAGCCCTTGCGGAAGGAAAGCCCATCCGTCAGGTCCAGAAGCACATCGTGGGGAAACGCGTCCTGCAGCGCGAAATCGGCTCCGGAAACGGCGATGCCGGCCTCGATCCGCAGAGCGTCATAGGCGTCTTCCTGCCCTTCCCGGTGCTGGCCGGGAACGCGCGCCAGGCGGATGCCTGCCTTGGCGAAGCGGATATCGACAATGCCGTCAGCAGCTTCCTCGCCCCAGCTAACGGTGACGCCTTCCTCCGCGCTGGCGGAGAGTTCGATCGCCGCCCTGAGCTTGTACATGGTAAGGCGGCGCAAGAGCCCGTCGCGTTGCGCAAGGTCGGTTTCGATGACGAAACCCTCGCCTTCGCGCCAGATCAGGAAATCGAACATGATCTTGCCCTGCGGTGTGAGCAGGGCTCCGGGCCGGGCTTCGCCGGCGGGCAGCGAAACCACGTCGGTTGTGATCAGGTTCTGGAGGAAGTCCTCCGCATCCCTGCCGGAAAGGCGGATGAAGCTTCGCTCGGGAAGGTAGGCTGTGGGCATGGCGTCGGTTCCGGTTCATTAAAGCGCGGCGTGATCCTTCAGATTCGCACGCTCTATTTTGCGCATGTCGTGGTCGCAAAACCGCTACGCTTTTTGCGCGACATGCGTTTGGGAGAGAAGTAAGCCTTCGCGGAACCTCCGACAAGGTTTCCGCTGCCTGCCTCAATCGCCGCCGGAAAAGAATTTCCACTGGCCGTCCGGCGTGATGCCGACGCGGTAGAAATTGTAGTTGCCGGTTTCTTCCATGTTCATGAGGTCACCGGCGGTCACGATCCGCAACAGCTCCACCCGCTCGGGGGGCGTGAGGGAGGAAAGCGTCTTGCCGGCGAAATAGGGCCAGACATAGGCCTCTTCCGGTGTCCCGGCATCGAGGTGCACCGCGCCGGTCGAAAGGAGGTCGATGAGGATCGCCAGGATTTCCTGTCCGTCCGCGTCGCCCGAATAGCCCTTGAGCGCCTCGACTGGGTCGTCGCCCTCGCCGTTCAGCTGTGTTTGATTCGGCCCGGGATTCATGAGCGACCGCATTCTTTCGATGTCGCCCGAAGCGGCCGCTTCGATCATGAGCTCGCGCATCCGGCGCACCGGCTCGGGCAAGGTCGAAAAATCGCGGATGATTTCGACAGGAGCGGCGGTCTCGTCCGTCTGTTCGGCGGCGGGTTCACTGCTCTCTGCGGGTTGCTCCACCGTCTCGGCCTGGGCGCGGGACCGGTCGACCAGCGGATCGGGCATGGGAAGCCCCGGACGGTCGATATCCGGCGCCGCATCGCCGGCCTGTTCGCCGGTATCCGATTCGCCAGCGTTCGATTCGATCGTCTGCTGCAGCTCCGAAAGCGCGAATGCGGGAGAGCTTGCGGCGAGAAGAACGACGACAGCCGTCGCGCCGAGAAGCCTCGTGAAAAGAGGGGAGGAATGCGTGTCCGCCGCGTTCCGCATGGGAAACCTCGGCCGTTTACTGAATCGTGCGCTCAGGAGAAAATTCGCCTGCCAACATCCGGGTCTTGAGTGCCTCGAGCATGGCTTCCGCTCCCATTTCACCGTGGAGGCGAATGGTTTCACGCATGGCGAATGCAATCGCGGCGTCGGCAATGATTTCCGGCTCGATGCCGTCGGCCATGCCGCCGGCCCAGGCCTCCGTCTGATATTCCAAGGCAGCCTGCATCTTCTCGTGCACAATCATGTCATCGATGTCGTTGCGGCTTGTCTGCATTCGTCTATCCTTCGGTGGCCCGTCAGTTACTTACTGCCCCGTTAACAACTCTACCAGCCTTTTATCAAAACGACACGGTCTGCCGAAAAAAGAGGTAAATAATCCGCTAATTTCCGAAGCGTGCGGCGATTTCTGCGGCCAGTGTTGCGCCTTCGTTACGGTATCTTTCCTCAGCCGTGCGCGCAGCCGGAGTACAGGAAGTGTGAATAGCGGCGAAAGTGCGATAGCCGCGATTGAAGGCCGCGGTCAGCTTTTCGCGGCGTTTTGGCTCGCTTGCGGTGTCGGAGTCCAGCAATTGCCGCATGAATTGACGCCAGTCGGAAGCCGGCGCGCCGCACAGCGTACGCAGATAATGCACCGAGCCCAGGATTTCAGCGAGCCGCGATAGCTGGTCGTCATAGGGAGCGGGCTTTTCTCCCACCGAGGGAGGCGATTCGCCGTTGCGGGCCGGTTGCGCCGAAAGGGGAGACGCCGAAAGCGCGAGGAGCAGAAGCAGGCTGGTCGGAAATTTCGGCAATCGAATCATGAAGCGTCTCTGGCCGCGAAACGAGGGCGGTGACTTTTATCCTGCATCGCGGATCGCCGCCAGCATCTCGGCGCATTCGAGCACGCTCGGCGGCACCGGCAGCGTCCGGATCTCCTCGATCGAATACCATCCCGAATCGGCCGCGTCATCGGCGGCGATGGCTTCCGTGCCCACATCCGCCTCCACCCGGAAGACGGAAAGGAAGAAGTGGCGGTCGTCGTCCTTGTCGCCGTTGAGGTCGTAGGTCGCAAAAAGTACCGGATTGCGCGCCTCGATCCCGGTTTCCTCGAAGAATTCCCTGAGTGCGGTCTGTTCCGGCGTTTCCCCAGGCTCCGCCCTGCCGCCGGGAAAGGCGTAGAGATCGGCCGAAGGCGGGTTCATGCGTCGGATCAGCAGAAACCTGCCGTCGCGTTCCAGAATGGCGGATGAAGCTGCTTGTGGTGAGGGGGACATTATATTCCGGGTATTGTCACGGTTTGCCCGTCTAGGTTACGACGCAAAGACACCCGCGAAAAGCAAAACCTGAATCGCGAGTCGGAGGTAGTGTGAAGACCTACGCCCTTTATGCCTTTGCCGCCCTTGCCGAAATCGCTGGCTGCTTCGCCTTCTGGGCGTGGCTCCGGCTGGAAAAGCCCATCTGGTGGCTGTTGCCGGGAATGCTCTCGCTGGCGCTCTTCGCCTGGGCGCTGGCGCTGGTGCCCGCCGAGGCGGCCGGCAGGGCCTACGCGGCCTATGGCGGCATCTATATCCTGGCTTCGCTTCTCTGGCTGTGGAGCGTGGAGGGGCGCTTGCCCGACCGCTGGGATGTCGCCGGGGCAGCGCTCTGCCTGTTCGGCGCCACAGTCATTCTGTTCGGGCCGCGTAGCGCTTGACCCTGTCGGGCGCGAGTGCGATGAAAGCCGCATGTGCGGACGCTTTGCCCTGACAGCCACTCCCAAGGAATTTTCCGAATTCTTCGGCCTGCTGGGTTCGGAGGATTTTCCGGCCCGCTACAACATCGCGCCGACCCAGCCAATCCTCGTGGTGATCGCCAGTGACAAGCAGGAACCGGGCAGCAATCTGCCGGAACGGCGGGCATTGTTGGCGCGCTGGGGCTTTCTTCCCGGCTGGGTAAAGGACCCGAAGGATTTTCCACTGCTCATCAACGCCCGCGCCGAAACGGCCGTCGGCAAGGCATCCTTTCGGGCGGCCATGCGCCACCGGCGCATCCTGGTTCCGGCCTCCGGCTTCTATGAATGGCGAAGGCCGCCGAAGGAGAGCGGCCTAAAGCCCCAGGCCTATTGGGTGCGTCCGAGACGCGGCGGCGTGATCGCGTTCGCCGGCCTGATGGAGACCTGGTCTTCCGCCGACGGCTCGGAAGTGGATACGGCGGCGATCATGACGACGGCTGCGAACGCCTCCATACGGCATATCCACGAGCGGATGCCGATCGTCATCCAGCCGGAGGATTTTTCCCGCTGGCTCGAATGCAAGATCCAGGAGCCGCGCGATGTCGCCGATCTGATGCGGCCGGCTGAAGAGGATTTCTTCGAGGCCTTGCCCGTCTCCGACCTCGTCAACAAGGTTTCGAACATGGGACCCGAGCTGCAGAAGCCGATAGCGGCGGCGCTTCCGGAGGAGGAGCCTCCCAAGAAGCCGAAATCGGACGACAGTCAGATGTCGCTCTTCTGATCCTCCCGGCTTCCCATAACGGATAATTCCCAATGCCACTGCTCTCCGCCGGTCTTTCCGGCTTCGCTCTCGGTGCGTCCCTCATCATCGCCATCGGCGCCCAGAATGCCTTCATCCTGCGCCAGGGGCTCATCCGCAGCCATGTGTTCGTTCTGTGCCTGATCTGCGCGCTTTCCGATGCGCTCTTGATTGCCGCAGGCGTCGCCGGTCTCGGCACCCTGGTATCGCGGTCGCCGATGCTGATTGCGGTGGTGACGCTCGGCGGGGCCGTGTTCCTCGCAAGCTACGCCGTCATGGCGTTTCGCCGCGCGCTCAAGCCGGCCGCCATGATTTCGGGCGCGCCGGAAAGCATGGGGCTGAAAGCGGCGGTGCTGACATGTCTCGCCTTCACCTTCCTCAATCCGCACGTCTATCTGGACACGGTAGTGCTGCTCGGCAGCCTTTCGGCCGCTTTCGAGGGCGTCGAGCGGCTCGCCTACGGGATAGGGGCGGCGATCTCTTCGTTCGTCTGGTTCTTCGGCCTGGGATATGGGGCGCGATTTCTCGCGCCGCTCTTTGCAAAGCCCGCTGCATGGCGGATCCTGGATGTCATCATCGGCCTGGTGATGACATTGCTCGCGCTCAGCCTGTTGGCAAGTTTCCTGCGCGGGTAATCGCCGGTCAGCGAGCCGGGTTGAGCTTCGGCTTGCGGTTCAGCATCAGCGCGGCCGCCACCACGGCCTTGAGGCCGAGCGGACGGTAGGGTGTGCTCTGCTCGGGCTTGGCCGGTTCGTTGGCTGCTGCTGGCTTGTCTGTGCTCATGGTTCTCCTCACACACGCGAATCTGTTGTTGCGTTGATCGCAATCGCGCCTCTTCGCATAAAACAGGGCGGAATCGTGACAGACAAGGCGGCCCGCATGGGGCCGCCTGCCGAGAGTTTCATCTGGTGGGGAACTGTTGCGGGAAAGTTGCAATTTTCCCGTTAGGAGCGTTTCAGGACGCCTTAGACGTTGGCGCTCTCGTCCTCGATCGTCAGTGTGCCGTAGCGCTTCTTCCAGGCGCGCGCGCTGAACGGCAGCATGATGAGGTAGGCGACGACCGTGACCACCAGAACTTCCCAGGTGTAGCTCATGAGAAGCGCCACATAGAGCACCATGACGAGCAGGATCGGCAGCATCAGGTCGCGGCGGATCTTGCTGGTTTCGGCCTTGCCGGACCAGACCGGGAGGCGGCTCACCAGAAGATAGCCGATCAGTACCGTATAGGCCGTGCTGCCATAGACGAAGACCGGCGAGGGCTCGACGCCGAGAAAGCCGAGATAGACCGGCAGGAGCACCAGCATGGCGCCCATGGGTGCCGGAACGCCGACGAAGAATTCCGCCTGCCAGGCGGCCTTCTGTTCGCGCTCCGCCATGACGTTGAACCGGGCAAGCCGCAGGCCGGCGGCGATCGCATAGATCAGCGCGGCGATCCAGCCGAGCGAACGGGCTCCGTCAAGCAGGAAAGCATAGGAGACCAGCACCGGCGCCACGCCGAAATTGATGATGTCGGCAAGCGAATCCATCTGCACGCCGAAATTCGACGTGGCCTTCAGGAGCCGCGCCACGCGGCCGTCTATACCGTCGAGGAAGGCGGCCAGCAGGACCATGCCCACCGCAAGCTCGAACCGTCCCTCGAAGGCGAGCCGTATGCCGGTGAGGCCCGCGCAGATGGCAAGCACCGTGATGAGGTTGGGCACGACCAGCCGAAGCGGGATTTCCCTCAGCCTCGGGCCGCGGCCCTCATCGCCGGAACGGCTGGGTTCGGGAGGAGAAACGGGCGTTTCCATGCTGCGCCTCCCTTAGCTGCGGCGGCTGACGATGGGGCCCTTGGCCGAACCGAACTCGGCAAGCACGGTTTCGCCGCCGATGGCCTTCTGCCCGACCGTAACGCGCGGCTGGGCGCCTTCCGGCACGAAGACGTCGAGCCGCGAGCCGAAGCGGATCAGGCCGAAGCGCTCGCCGGCGTCGACCGGCTCGCCGGGCTTCACCCAGCAGACGATGCGCCGCGCGACGAGGCCGGCGATCTGCACGACGCCGATCTTGCCGTGACGGGTCTCGATCACCAGGCCGTTGCGCTCGTTGTCGTCGCTCGCCTTGTCGAGTTCGGCATTGATGAACTGGCCGGCCCGGTATTCGATCTGCGTCACCTGTCCGCGTACCGGAGAGCGGTTGATGTGGCAGTCGAACACGTTCATGAACACGGAGATGCGCAGCATGGGCTCGGAGCCGAGACCGAGCTCCGCCGGCGGCACGACCGCCGCGACATGGGAGATGCGGCCATCGGCGGGGCTGAGCACGAGGTCATCGTCCTGCGGCACCGCCCGTTCCGGATCACGGAAGAAATAGGCGCACCAGAGCGTCAGCACCAGGCCGATCCAGAACAGCGGCTCGGCAATCCAGCCGAGGATCAGCGAAGCCAGGAAGAAGGCCGCGACGAAGATATAGCCTTCCTTGTGGACGGGAACGAGCGTGTTGCGAATGGTGTCGAAGAGGTTGATCAACCGGCGTCTCCTGCTTTGTCAGTGCCAACTGACTACAAGGAAACCGCCTGGGCGGCAATGCGGTTCCCGCGCTCGACCACAGGTGGAGCTTGATGCCAGTCGCGGCAAAGCGCCGCCCCGCAATGCCCTAGTGAGCCCTACGGCTGCGGCTCCACCCAGCCGAGCCAAGTGGTCAGCGCGAGCAGCGGCGAGCCGTAGAGTGTCCATACGACCAGATAGGCGGCCACGAGGCCGCCGGCCAGGAGCGCTCTTTTCCAGGAATATTTCGTTGTTCTCTTGATACTCATGCTTCCACCTTAAACTTGAGAAAGATCATTCCGCCGCCGGCTGGCCGCGCGCGATGATGCCGAGATCGTCGCTCTCGCGCACCTGGCGCAGATGTTCTTCGGCCTGGATCGCCTCGCGCTGGCGGTTCCACATGGAGGCGTAGAGCCCGTTGGCGGCAAGCAGCGAGGCATGGTTCCCCCGCTCGGCGATCTGCCCGTCGCGCAGCACGATGATCTCGTCGGCATGGATGACCGTCGACAGCCGATGTGCGATGACCAGCGTCGTGCGGTTCTTCGAAACGGTATCGAGCGCGGACTGGATCTCGTGTTCGGTCGTGGTGTCGAGCGCCGATGTCGCCTCGTCGAGGATCAGGATCGGTGGCGCCTTGAGGATGGTGCGGGCAATCGCCACGCGCTGCTTTTCCCCGCCCGAGAGCTTCAGCCCGCGTTCGCCGACCGTGGTCTTGAAACCCTGCGGGAGGCGCCGGATGAAGTTGCCTATCTGCGCCACCTCGGCCGCGGTCTCAACGTCCTCGTCGCTGGCGGAAGGGCGTCCGTAGCGGATGTTGTAGGCTATGGTGTCGTTGAAGAGCACCGTATCCTGCGGCACCATTCCGATGCCTGCCCGGAGCGACTTCTGGGTGACCTCGCGCACGTCCTGGCCATCGATGGTGACCGCGCCCTTCTGCACGTCGTAGAAACGGTAGAGCAGGCGCGAGATCGTCGATTTGCCGGCCCCCGATGGGCCGACGATCGCCACGGTCTTGCCGGCTGGCACCTCGAACGAAATGCCCTTGAGGATGGGCCGGTCCGGATCGTACGCGAAATGCACGTCCTTGAAGGCGATCGCGCCCTGGCGAATGTCGAGCGCCTCGGCGTCGGGCCGGTCCTCCACCTCCGCCTCGACTTCCAGGAGGTCGAACATCTGCTCGATATCGGTTAACCCCTGGCGGATTTCACGATAGACGAAGCCGATGAAGTTGAGCGGCACGGAAAGCTGCAGCAGCAGCGCGTTGACGAAGACGAAATCGCCGATGGTCTGCTCGCCGCGCTGTACGGCAAGCGCCGACATCACCATCATCACCGCCGTGCCGAGACCGAAGATCAGCCCCTGGCCGAAGTTGAGCCAGCCGAGCGAAGTCCAGACCTCGGTCGCTGATTTCTCGTAGCGCGCCATGGAGGCATCGAAGCGCTTCGCCTCCATCTCCTCGTTCCCGAAATACTTGACGGTCTCGTAGTTGAGAAGGGAGTCGATCGCCTTCGTGTTGGCCTCGGTGTCGCTGTCGTTCATCGCCCGGCGGATCGAGATGCGCCAGTCGCTGGCCCGCACCGTGAACCAGACATAGGCCCAGACGGTGACGGCCGTGACGAGGACGTAGGTGAAGCCGTAGCTCGCCCAGAAGATCACGGCGGTGAGCAGGAATTCGAGCAGTGTCGGCACCGAGTTGAGGATGGTGAAGCGGACGATGGTCTCGATGCCCTTGGTGCCGCGCTCGATGACGCGCGAAAGGCCGCCGGTCTTGCGCTCCAGATGGAAGCGCAGCGAAAGCCGGTGGATGTGCACGAACGTTCTGTAGGCGAGCTGGCGCACCGCATATTGGCCGACAGAAGCGAAAAGCGCGTCGCGAAGCTGATTGAGGCCGACCTGGAGGATGCGGGTGAGATTGTAGGCGATGACGAGCACGGTCGCGCCGAGCAGGAAGGCCGGCAGTATGCCCGCCATGTCGAGCCGGCCGTTCAGCGCATCGGTCGCCCACTTGAAGAAATAGGGCACCGCGAGCAGCACGAACTTGGCAAGGAAGAGGTAGAAGGTCGCCCAGATCACCCGCGCCTTGAGATCGGGCCGGTCTGCCGGCCACATATAGGGCCATAGGTTGACGAGGGTTCCCAGCGGATTGCTGGAATCCGCCGATACGGTCTTTTTCCGGTCTGCCATGAATCTCTCCGCGCCGGCGGGCAAAAAACGTTTCCCGGCACATAGGACGGAGAAGCGAAGCTTGCAATGACGTGATTGTGAAAGTTCGAGGCCAGCTCACCGCCTCCGGCCGGTCAAGAGCTCACGGTGGGGCCTCATGAAAAAAGGGCAGCGAATCCGCTGCCCTTCCGTAAATCTTTATCGCCGGTCTCAGCTCTTCTGCCGCAGGCGCGTGCGATGCACTTCCTCCGCATCGGGCAGCGCTTCGTTCGGAACTTCGAAAGTCTGCCCCGGCTGGATGATGTCCGGATTGGCGATCTTGTCCTGGTTGGCCAGATAGATCGTCGTATAGCGGACGCCCTGGCCATAGATGCGGCGGGAAATCTGCCACAGCGTGTCGCCGCGTCGGATGATCACCGAATTCTGCTCGCTCGGCGTGAGCGGCGCCTGGGCGATCGTCGGGGTGCCGGCTGCGCTCTCGGCGGCTGCCGGCGCAGTCTGCGGAGCCGGCGTTGCGGCAGCCGGCTCGGCTGCGGCGGTTTCGCTCTCCTCGAGCCCCTTGGCGATCACCGGACCGATGGCCTGGGCGATCATGTCGCTGATGCCCGCTAAGCCCGTGCCCACCGCGTTGATCTCCTTCGGCAGCGTATCGAGCGCGGCAAGCGCCTTGCTCGCTTCGACGGCGGTCTTTTCGGCGATCGCCTTCACCGAAGGGATCGCGTCGACCGGCACGCGATACTCGGAAAGCGATTTCAGGGCGATGCCGGTAGCGGAACGGGCAGCGGCGAGTTCTTCCATGGAAGGCTCACGCCCATCCGCATAAAGGCCGCGCAGAATGTCGAAGGCGCGTGCCACATCGTTGCGCAGCTTGTCGAAGGCGCCGCCGTCGATGGGCGACAGCTCCTGCGAGGACCGCGGTCCGGCAACGGCGGCGATCTGTTCTCCGGAAGGCCGGTTGAAGGGAACTTCGACGCGCAGCTGCACCTGGCCGTTCGGCCCCACCGTTTCGACGCTGATGGTATGGTCGCCGATCGTGAGGTCGGCGGTTCCCTCGATCACGAAGTGGCCGTTTCCATCGGCGGTGGCCTTGCCGATCGGCTTGCCGTCGGCTTCTCCGCGCAGGGAGGCGTTCGGCTTGGCGAGGCCGGCAACGAAGATCTTGCTTCCCTCGATTTCGACGGCCGTGACCTTGAGTGCCTGCGCCAGTTCGGGAGCGACGGCGCCTGCCGCGGCACCCGGTGCGGCCGGAATGGGCGGCGCGGAGGCGACGAGGCCGGAAGATGCTTCCGGCAACGCCGGTGTGGAGCCTGTCGCGGGGGCGGGGCTTGCGGCCGCCGTTTCCGCGGTCGGAGCGGTGATTGCCCCGGTCGCGGGTTGGCCGGCTGGAGTCTCGGTACCGGGGACGGCGATGAGACGGCTAGCCTTGCCGGGCTTCGTCACCAGGGCGAGCAGTTTTCCGGCGCGATCCTGGGGAATGGAAACGGTAGCGGTTTCCTCGGAGGTGACGCTGCGGCCGTCCGGGCCGGTTGCCTTCAGCACCAACTCGTGTTCGCCCGGCTTCAAGGGGGTGTCGAGCACTGCGGCGAAATCGCCGCTGGGGCCGACCTCGACCTTGGCGATCACGGTCTTGCCGTCCGAGATTTCGAGCTTGGAGCCCGGCTCTGCGCTGCCGGCGATCACCGTGGAGCCGTTCGGCTCAACGCGCAGCACGTCGAAGGACGGCATAACCGGGGAGGCGGGCTGCTGTTGCTGTGCGGATTGCGTGGCGGGCTGGTTCGCTGCGGTTTGGCCGGGCGCGGGCTCTGCGGGCTTTACCGCCTTTTCGGCGACTGCCGGCGGCTCGACGAGTTCCCTCTC
Organism: Rhizobium sp. LC145; assembly: GCF_001005825.1. Lineage (GTDB taxonomy): Bacteria > Pseudomonadota > Alphaproteobacteria > Rhizobiales > Rhizobiaceae > Neorhizobium. The sequence goes on along the minus strand of NZ_LBHV01000001.1, from coordinate 900,566 downwards.
TGCCGCGCCGCCCTCGGTCACCGCTTCCTTGATGGCCGTGCCGGCCGCATTGATCGCCTCGCCGACAGGTTTCGCTTCATTGGAAATCCGCGGCAGAACGAAGAACACCATCAGCAAAGTTGCTGCGGCAAGTACAGACAGAGCGAGCCAGCCGGCACGGTTATTCATCATCAATGTCTCTCCAGGCGGCGTAAGTCGCCATTATCCGGATAGTCTTTTCGGCCTGCGTTCACAAGCTTTTCACACTATAAACCCTTGCTCTTGCCGGACTTTCCGGTCACTTTTGTCGTTTGGGCGTAATCTCGCCTGATCTTCTTGTACTTCACGGAGAAAATTGTGCCGATTCGATCCATCTGCGTTTACTGCGGCTCTCAGCCGGGACGCGATCCGGCTTATATTGCCGCCGGACGCGCTCTGGGAAAATCCATTGCCACCCACGGCCTGCGCCTCGTTTATGGCGGCGGCACAAAGGGTATCATGGGCGCGGTCGCTTCCGGCGTTCTGTCGAACGGCGGTCAGGTCACCGGCATCATTCCCGAGTTTCTTGTCGATATGGAGGCCACCCGACACTCTCTGGGGCAGCTCGACGAGCTGATTGTGACGGAAGACATGCACGCCCGCAAGCATACGATGTTTCAGAAGGCCGATGCCTTCGTCACCCTGCCGGGAGGCATAGGCACCCTGGAGGAGATCGTCGAGATCATGACCTGGGCGCAGCTCGGCCGCCACGAGAAGCCGATGGTCTTCGCCAATATCGGCGGATTCTGGGACCCGATGCTGGACCTCATCCAGCACATGCGCGAGCAGGGCTTCATCCACCGCGAGCACCTGGTCCAGCCGATGGTGATCGCCGAGGTGGAGGATATCGTTCCCGCCATCCTCGAGTTCAGCAATGGCGAGCGCCCCGCCGCGGGCGAGGAGGCGGTGATCTCCAGACTGTAGGGACCAGACGATAAGGGGTGTAGCGGGCGTGTTCAGCGCCCGCGTGCGTTGCGGATCATCGGCCAGGAATAGACGAGCAGCGCCGTCCAGATCAGCGCGAAGGCGATGAGCTTCGTCGTGCTGAGCTCCTCGTGGAACACGAAGACGGCGATCAGGAAGATCATCGTCGGCGCTATGTACTGCATGAGGCCGATGGTGGAGAGCCTGAGCAGCTTGGCGCCGTTGGCATACATGATCAGCGGAATCGCGGTCACCACGCCGCTGGCGATCAGAAGCAGGCTGTCGGAAACGCTCGTCCCGACGAGATGGCCCTCGCCGCTGCCTTCGAGATAGAGGATGTAGAAGAGGCAGGGCAGGCAGAGGATGATCACTTCCAGGAAAAAGCCTTGGTTGGGGCCGACCGGCAGCGTCTTGCGGAAGAAGGCGTAGAAACCCCAGGTTACCATCAGCACCAGCGCCACCCAGGGGAGGCCCCCGGCCTCGAAGGTCAGGATCGCGACGGCGACGACCACCAGCGCGATCGCCGCGAGCTGCATCGGCGAGAGCTTCTCCTTCAAGAGCACGGCCGCAAGAAAGATGCTGAAGAGGGGATTGATGAAGTAGCCGAGCGCCGTATCGAGCGCGTGCCCGGCGCTGATCGCCCAGATATAGGTGAGCCAGTTCACGGTGATGAGCGCTGCGGTAAGTCCTGCCATCATCAGGGTGCGGGGAGAGCGGATCGCCGCCTTGATATCGGCGGTGCGGCCGAGCACGAGCAGCACCAGGCCGGCGACCGGCACCGACCAGATCACCCGATGCGCCAGCACTTCCATGGCCGGTATATGCCCCACCGCCTTCATGTAGATCGGCAGGAAGCCCCAGAGGAAATAGGCCGAGAGCGCGAAGGCGAAGCCACGCGCGGAATCCTCGTTCTTTGCCGCGTCGGGCATGGTATCGGTAGCCATGGGATGTTTCCGGGATATGTTCTGGTTATGGTCCTGCTTTAAAGGAATAGGGCACGGCGAACCAATTCATTTCAGTGAAGCATTGATTGCGTAGCGTTCATCCATGCGCGTGAAGGGGAGGAAGGAATGGATTTCGAAGAGCAGCCGATCCACCGGCGAATTTACGCCAGGCAGATTCTGGCCAAGGCCGGCGTTTCGGGAAATGCAAGGCTCATGAATGCCTTTTCGAGGGTGCCGCGGGAGGCATTCATCGGTCCGCCGCCCTGGATATTCAACGATTTCCGGAAATACCGCGAGATGGCGTCGACCGACCCGGTGGTTCTTTATCAGGACCTCCTGATCGGTCTCGATACCGAAAGAGGCGTCAACAACGGAATGCCCTCGCTGCATGCCTCGGCACTTCACGCGCTTAAAATCCGCGAGAGTGAGACCGTCGTCCATCTCGGCGCCGGTACCGGCTATTACACGGCGATCCTCGCGGAACTCGTCGGTTCGTCCGGCAAGGTGCTTGCGGTGGAGTTCGACCCGGCGCTTGCCGACCGCGCGCGGGCAAGCCTGAAAGGCTATTCCAACGTGGAGGTTGTCGCGGGCGATGCGAGGGAGTGGCCGAAGTCGGATGCCGATGTCATCTATGTCAACTTTGCCCTCGACCATCCGCCGGCAGCCTGGATCGACAATCTGGCGATCAGTGGCAGGCTCCTGTTCCCGCTCGGCATTCCCGGCTTCGAGAATGGCAAGCCGACCGGTTTTACACGCGCGGGAGCCTTTTTGCTGATCGACCGCATGGCTCGTTCGTTCGGCGCGCGCTTCCTGCAATCGGTCAGCTTCGTCTGGGCGGAAGGATTGGGTTCGCCGCCGCCCGGCCGTCACGAGGGGCTGGCGGATGCTTTCCGCAGCCGCCGAGCCTATCAGGTCCGCAGCTTTCGCTGGCGGAAACCGCGCCCGGAGGGTGAGTGGTATAGTGAGGAGGATTGGGGCCTTTCGTTCGAGGAGCCCTGACCTCACTCCGCAGCGATCTTCCCCGCAAGTTCGCGGTTCTTCATCAGCTTGTAGATGACGGAATCCATCAGCGCCTGGAACGAGGCGTCGATGATGTTTTCCGAAACGCCCACCGTCCACCAGCGCACCCCGCTCGAATCGGTGGATTCGATCAGCACGCGGGTGATCGCCTCAGTGCCGCCGTTCAGGATACGCACCTTGAAATCCGCCAGCACGAGGTCATCGATCTCGTGCTGATACTTGCCGAAATCCTTGCGCAGCGCGAGGTCGAGCGCGTTGACCGGGCCGTCGCCTTCCGCGACCGACATCAGCGTCTGGCCGTCGATTGCGATCGTCACCACCGCTTCCGAGACGATCTTGATACGGCCGTGGGAGTCGAAACGCCGTTCGACCATCACGCGAAAACCTTCGACGGAGAAGAATTCCGGGATAGTGCCGAGCGTGCGGCGCGCAAGCAGTTCGAAGCTCGCGTCCGCCCCCTCGTAGGCATAGCCGGATGCCTCGCGTTCCTTGACGATTGAGATGAGCTGATCCAGCTTCGGATCGTCCTTGGCAACCTCGATGCCGCGCCGCTTCAGCGCATTGATGAAGTTCGACTTGCCGCCCTGGTCGGAAACCATGACCTTGCGGAAATTGCCCACGCTTTCCGGCGTCACATGCTCGTAGGTGCGCGGGTCCTTCAGAAGCGCCGAGGCATGGATGCCGGCCTTGGTGGCGAAGGCGGAGGCTCCGACGTAAGGGCTCTGGTGGTTCGGCGAGCGGTTGAGCAATTCGTCGAAGGCATGGCTCAGCACCGTCAGGCCGGTCAGCCGGTCAGGGTCGATGGCAGTCTCGAAGCGGCTGGAATAGACCTCTTTCAGGGCAAGCGTGGCGATCAGCGTCACGAGATTGGCATTGCCGCAGCGTTCGCCAATGCCGTTCAGCGTGCCCTGGATCTGCCGACAGCCCGCCTCGATGGCCGCCAGCGAATTGGCGACCGCCTGGCCGGTGTCGTCATGGGCATGGATGCCGAGCGAGCTGCCCGGAATACCCGAGGCGATCACCGCGGCGACGATCTCGCGCACCTCGTTCGGCTGTGTGCCGCCATTGGTGTCGCAGAGCACGACCCACCGCGCTCCGGCGTCATGGGCAGTCTTGGCGCAGGCGAGTGCGTAGGCCGGATTGGCCTTGTAGCCGTCGAAGAAATGTTCGCAATCGACCATTGCCTCCTTGCCCGTGCTGCGGGCGGCGATCACGCTGTCGCGGATCGCTTCGAGGTTCTCCTCGTTGGTGCAGCCGAGCGCGACGCGCACATGATAGTCCCAGCTCTTGGCGACGAAGCAGATGGCGTCGCTCTTTGCCTGTAGAAGGACGCTCAAGCCCGGATCGTTGGAGGCGGAAATGCCTGCGCGCTTCGTCATGCCGAAGGCGACGAATTTCGATTTCTCCGTGCGCTTCTCGGAGAAGAAGGCGGTGTCCGTCGGGTTGGCACCTGGATAGCCGCCCTCGACATAGTCTATGCCGAAGTCATCGAGCAGGTTGGAGATGGCGATCTTGTCCTCGACCGAGAAATCCACGCCGGGGGTCTGCTGCCCGTCGCGCAGCGTCGTGTCGAAGAGATAGATGCGTTCGCGTGTCATGGACGCTCCTCCTGCCGGAGCAGGTGTCTTGCTGAGTTATAGACCCCCTCTGGCCTGCCGGCCATCTCCCCCACAAGGGGGGAGAGACCAAGCCGCTGCATTCTTCTTCCATCGGGAACGCTGGCGATGGCCACCAGCCACGGAAGAGGGTTCAATCTGGCGAAGCCGGTGCCGCAGATTTTCTCCCCCCTTGTGGGGGAGATGGCCGGCAGGCCAGAGGGGGAGTTCTTAAATGTCCTGCCTTAGTGACTCTTCCCCGCAAACCTGTCCGTCGCGCGGATCAGCCGGTCGGTGATGCCAGGCTCCGAGACCGCGTGGCCCGAGCCCTCGATGATGTGGAAATCCGCATCCGGCCACGCCTTCGAAAGCTGCCAGGCGTATTTCAGCGGGCAGGGCATGTCGTAGCGGCCGTGCACGATGGTGCCGGGAATGCCCTTGAGTTTCACCGCGTCGCGCAGCAACTGCCCTTCCTCCAGCCAGCCGGCATTGACGAAGAAGTGGTTTTCGATGCGCGCGAAGGCGATCGCGTAACGGTCTTCTCCGAAGCCGGCGGTGAGCTGAGGGTCCGGCAGAAGCGTGATGGTCGAACCTTCCCAGGTGCTCCAGGCCTTGGCGCAGCGCAGCGCTTCCGCCTCGTCAGGGCCATTGAGGCGGCGATGATAGGCGAGCATCATCTCGTGCCGCTCGTTTTCCGGAATGGGCGCCACGAAGGCCTCCCACTTGTCCGGAAACATTTCCGACACGCCGAACTGATAGTACCAGTCGAGCTCCGCCTTGGTGAGCGTATAGATGCCGCGCACGACGAGTTCGCTTACCCGTTCGGGATGCTTTTCGGCATAGGCGAGCGCCAGTGTCGAGCCCCAGGAACCGCCGAAGACCAGCCATTTCTCGACGCCGGTCATCTCGCGCAGCCGCTCGATATCGGCGACCAGATGCCAGGTCGTGTTGGCCTCGGTGCTGGCATAGGGAGTGGACTTGCCGCAGCCGCGCTGGTCGAAGAGGATGACGTCGTAGAGCTCGGGATCGAAGAGCCGCCGCTGGTTGGGATTGATGCCGCCGGCCGGTCCGCCATGCAGGAAGACCGCAGGCTTGGCGCCGGGCGTGCCCACTCTTTCCCAGTAGATCGAGTGACCGTCGCCGACATCGAGATGGCCCGTCTCGTAAGGCTCGATTTCCGGATAGAGGGTGCGAAGCAACTCTGTCATAGATGCAGCCCTTTCTCAGGCCAGTTTTCGGTATCGTGGTCGGGATGCTGGAAAGAAATGATCTGCTCCTGCTTGGCGTCCTCGATAGCGTCGCGGATCGGCTGCTCGAAGATCGTCGTGACCCACGGGATATGAGAGTCGTAATTCACCTGGATCTTCGGCGCGAGGTCGTCGCGGTCATCGAACGAGCCGATGGAAAGCTCGAGTCCACCCGGATATCGATAAGTCAGCGGTGTGCCGCAGTTTTCGCAAAAGCCGCGATCGATATTGACCGAGGACTGGAAATATTTCGGTTCACCGCGGGTCCACTCCACCCCATCCTTGGGCGCACTGACGAGTGGCCCGAAGAAGCCGCCGAAAGCCTTCTGGCACATGCGGCAATGGCAGATGGAAGCGCGCCCGAGTTCGCCATGGATGCGGAAGCGCACGCCGCCGCACTGGCAGCCGCCTGTTCTGATCTTTTCGGTCATCGCAATCTCTCCGGTGGCCAGGTTTCGGTATCGTGGTCGGGATGCTGGTAGGAAATGATATCTGCCAGGAACGGAGCCGCGGCGATATCCTCCATGGTGTGCCGTTCCGGCAGTTCGTGCAGGTGGTCGACGAAGCCGAGCTTGCCCTCCACCCCGAACTGCACGACCGGCGGAAGCGCGGCCGGATCGTCGAAACTGCCGGCCGAGATCGCGATGCCGTCCGCGGCCTCGTAGGTCATCGGCGTGCCGCAGTCTCCGCAGAAGCCGCGCAGAACATGGTTCGAGGACCGGAAATGTTTGAGCTTGCCGCGAGTCCAGGAAAGCTCCGCCTCGCCGACATCGACCAGCGGTGCGTAATAGGCGCCGAAAGCCTTCTGGCACATGCGGCAATGGCAGATCGAGGAGCTCTTCGGCTCGCCGGCAAGCCGGAAGCGGATCGCGCCGCACTGGCAGCCGCCGGTTCGGACCGTTGCGGTCATGGTCGATCCTCCGGTGGCCAGGTATCCGTGTCGTGGTCGGGATGCTGGCGGCTGCTTGCCGCAACCCTTTTTTCCTCTTCCGGCGTCATGTCCATCTCCGCCGCGTGCTTGAGGCCGTCGAGCTCGCCGAACCAGGACATTTTATGCGAAAGATTGGTCTGCAACTTCGGTTTCACGCTTTCCGGATCGTCGAGCGAGCCGAGCATGATGCTGATATGATCGCTGCCGCCGGCATAGAAGAGCGGCGTTCCGCATTGCGCGCAAAAGCCGCGCAGCACCGTTTCCGAGGATTGGAACCAGGCAGGTTCGCCGCGCGTGATGGAAAAGCTCTCGTACTTAACGCCGCCGAGCGGCATGAAGTAGCTGCCGGCAGCCTTCTGGCACATGCGGCAATGGCAGAGATGCGGAAATCCGATCTCGCCTTCGGCACGGTAGCGGACCGCTCCGCATTGGCATCCGCCGGTATGGATGAGCGTCATGGCCGAGCCTCATTATGCTGGTAGCGCTGGTCAGCACCCCCCTCTGCCCTGCCGGGCATCTCCCCCTCAAGGGGGGAGATCGAATAGGGGCGACGTCCCGCCTTCAAGCCGCGTTCTGGTTTGCCGTCATTAGGCAGAGAGGGATCGATTTTTTGGAAGGCGAGTGCGTCTTGCCAATCTCCCCCCTTGAGGGGGAGATGCCCGGCAGGGCAGAGGGGGGTAATTACGCGTGTCGCAACTCGATCCATCCTACCGCTTCACCTCCCAGGTCGTGACGCGCTCGCCGCTCGCCGGGTCCTTGCCGTCCTTGAGCTGGATGCCCTCGGCGCTGAGCGTATCGCGGATCTTGTCGGCTTCCGCGAAATTCTTCGCCTTCAGGAGTTCGAGCCGCGCCTTCACCCGGGCATCGATCTCGACGGCGACCGCCTCGTCGATTTCCGTCGGCTTCGGCAGCACGCCGAGCAGGTCGGCGCTCGCAGCGAAGACGGGCAGAAGTGTTCGGTCACTTTGCGCTTCCTGGGCCAGCGCATGCAACGCCTGCACGGCGGCGACCGTGTTGAGGTCGTCCGAAAGCGCAGCGAGAACCGTATCGCATGGCGCGGCATCGCCGGCCTCGGCGGTAGGCCATTTGGAGAGCAGGCGCTCGGCTTCCTCCAGCCGTTTCACCGAGAAGTCGATCGGCTCGCGGTAATGCGTCATCAGCATGGCGAGCCTCAGCACTTCGCCCGGCCATTGGCGCCCGGCGAATTTCTCGGTGTGCAGCAGGTCATAGATGGTGACGAAATTGCCTTCCGACTTCGACATCTTGCGGCCTTCGACCTGCACGAAGCCGTTGTGCATCCACACATTCGCCATCACATCGGTGCCGTGGGCGCAGCGTGATTGGGCGTTCTCGTTCTCATGATGCGGGAAGATGAGGTCCAGCCCGCCGCCGTGGATATCGAAGACCTCGCCCAGATAGCGCCCGCTCATGGCCGAGCATTCTATGTGCCAGCCGGGTCGCCCGCGGCCCCAGGGGCTTTCCCAGCCGGGTTCGTTGTGGCTCGAAAGCTTCCACAGCACGAAATCGCCGGGGGTTTTCTTGTGTACGTCGACCGCGACGCGGGCGCCGGCCTGTTGTTCGTCCAGCGGGCGCTTGGAGAGCTGGCCGTAATCGGTCATGGATTTCGTGTCGAACAGCACCTCGCCGCCGGCCACATAGGCATGGCCGCGGGCGATCAGTTTCTCGATGATCTCGATCATCTGCGGGATGTTGTCGGTCGCGCGCGGCTCGATATTCGGCTCAAGGCAGCCGAGCGCCCTCACGTCCTCGTGGTACTGCGTCTCGGTCTTTTCCGTGACGAGGCGGATTGCTTCGTTGAGCGGCAGGCCGGGATGGTCGCGCAGCGCCCGCGCGTTGATCTTGTCGTCGACGTCGGTGATGTTGCGGGCATAGGTGACGTGGGCCTCGCCATAGACATGGCGGAGCAGCCGGTAGAGCACGTCGAAGACGATGGCCGGTCGGGCGTTGCCGATATGGGCATAGTCGTAGACCGTCGGGCCGCAGACATACATGCGCACGTTCTGCGGGTCGATCGGCCGGAACTCGGCCTCCTTGCGGGTCAGCGTATTGTAGAGCTTGAGCGCTGCGCTCATCGAGAAATCTCCCAAAGCAAGCCGCCGTTGAGCGGGATGCCGAAAAGTGTATGCGGTTTTCGGACGACATCCCGCTCTCATCATCAACTAGGAGCTGAATGCTTTCGCGTCCACGAACACGAAAGCGTCCGGCTCTGGCCGGGGCGTTTGTCTTCAAGGCTTTTCGAGAGACGAAAACGGCCGGGCCAGCGAATGCGCTAGCGAATAATGATCCCACAAATGGAAATCGCCGTTTTCATGAGCGAGGTTATGGCGCGGGCCAGGGGTTTGGTCAAGATGCAGTTGCGCGATCCGTTCCGCCGCAGGCCGTTCCCCGGCGAAAAATTACTCCGGCATCCGATAATCGACGAACTTTTTCTCTCGCGCGATGAAGAGCTTGCCGGTTTCGGTGAGCTCGGGAGAGGCGAGCGGCAGGATGGCGGCCGCCACCTCGGAAGGGTGCGGCAGCGTGGTCGGGTCTTCGCCGGGTATCGCCTGAGCGCGCATGGCCGTGCGCGTCGCGCCAGGGTCGATGCTGTTCACCCGCAGCGCTGTGCGTTGCTGTTCGGCCGCCCAGGTGCGGGCAAGCGCCTCGACGGCGGCCTTGGAGGCGGAGTAAGGCCCCCAGAACGGCCGGCACTTGTGCGCGGCGCCCGAGGAAAGGATGAGCGCGCGTCCGGCGTCGGATTTCAGGAGCAGCGGCTCGACCGAGCGGATCAGCCGCCACGTGGCGGTGACGTTGGTGAGCATCACCTTCTCGAAAACCTTGGCTTCCACATGGCCGATCGGGGAGATGACGCCGAGAATGCCGGCATTGGCGACCAGGATGTCGAGCTTGCCCCAGCGCTCGAAGATGGAGGCGCCCAGCCGGTCGATCGCGGTCATGTCGGTGAGATCGAATGGGACGAGAGTGGCGGAACCGCCTTCAGCCTTGATCGCGTCGTCGAGTTCCTCCAGCCCGCCTACGGTGCGGGCGCAGGCGATCACATGCGCGCCGGCCTTGGCGAGCGCCAGCGCCGTGAAATAGCCGATGCCGCGCGATGCGCCGGTAACAAGCGCGATCCTGTCCTTCAGATTGATCGTCATGATATTTAATCCCCCGAGACGCGATACTAGGTGATGCGCCGTGAAATAGTGTGATGAGCCGGTGCGGCGTGCACCTCACCTCCCCCTTGAGGGGGGAGGTCGCAGCGAAGCTGCGGGTGGGGGTGAGCAATTGCTGGCTGGACCGATCACCCCGCCCCGGACCTTCGGTCCGACCCTCCCCCTCAAGGGGAGGGTGATCGTCAGCCTCAGCCGTTGCTGGCCAGAACCGAAACCTTGCGGCCCATGGTCTCCCCGTCCTTGTCGAGTAGACGGGTCGGATAGTCGCCGGTGAAATAATGGTCGGTGAACTGCGGCCGAGCGTCATTGCGGTCTTCGCCGCCGACTGCGCGGTAGAGCCCGTTGATCGACAGGAAGGCCAGCGAATCCGCGCCGATATATTTGCACATGGCTTCGAGGCTATCGTACTGGTTGGCGATGAGCTTTTCGCGGTCCGGCGTGTCGATCCCGTAGAAGTCGGGATAGTAGATCATCGGGCTGGCGACGCGGAAATGCACTTCCTTGGCGCCCGCGTCGCGGATCATCTGCACGATCTTGAGCGAGGTCGTGCCGCGCACGATCGAATCATCGACCAGGATAACGCGCTTGCCCTCGATCATCGCGCGGTTGGCGGAGTGCTTGAGCTTCACGCCAAAGGCACGGATCTGCTGCGTCGGCTCGATGAAGGTGCGGCCGACATAATGGTTGCGGATGATGCCGTACTCGAACGGGATGCCGCTTTCCTGCGCATAGCCGAGGGCTGCCGGCGTGCCGCCATCCGGGACCGGCACCACGACATCGGCTTCGACCGGCGATTCCTTGGCGAGATTGATGCCCATGTTCTTGCGGGCGACATAGACGCTGCGGCCGCCGACGACAGAATCGGGACGGGCGAAATAGACGTATTCGAAAAGGCACAGCCGCTCGGGCTGTGAATTGCCGGCCTTGCGGGCATCGATGCTGATGGAGCCGTCGGCCTGGATCTCGCAGATGATGACTTCGCCGTTCTCCACATCCCGGATGTACTTCGCACCGATGATATCGAGCGCGCAGGTTTCGGAAGCGAAGATCGGCTTGCCGTCGAGCTCACCCATGACGAGAGGCCGGATGCCGGTGGGATCGCGGGCGGCAATCAGTTTCGTGCGAGTGATCGCGAGCATGGAATAACCGCCTTCCATCTGCCGGATGGCGTCGATGAAACGGTCGGCCGTCGAGGCATAGCGCGAGCGGGCGATCAGATGCAGCACCACTTCCGTGTCGGAGGTGGACTGACAGATGGCGCCTCCGGCGATCAACTGCCGGCGCAGCGTCAGGCCATTGGTGAAATTGCCGTTATGGGCGATCGCGATGCCGCCCACCTCCAGTTCGGCGAACAGCGGCTGCACGTTGCGCAGCGCCACTTCGCCGGTCGTGGAGTAGCGGTTGTGGCCCATCGCTATATTGCCGGGAAGGCGGGCAAGCGTGGCCGGATCGGTATAGTGATCTCCGACGAGACCCATCCGCCGTTCGGAGTGAAAGCGCAGACCGTCGAAGGAGACGATGCCGGCTGCTTCCTGACCGCGATGCTGGAGGGCGTGAAGGCCGAGCGCCGTCAGCGTGGCGGCCTCCGGATGGCCGAGAATGCCGAAAACGCCGCATTCTTCGCGCAGCGTATCACCATCCCATTCGTGGAGGTTGTTGTCTGCGAACGTCTCAGAAACCGGCTGATTCATCTTGGCCGTGCCCTTTCGGAAAAATGGAAAAGCCGGCCGGGAAGATGTTCCCGAAACCAGCCCGTTTCACTTTACTGCGAATGATACCACAAATGGTGACGTTTCGCGCTGCATCAAGCGCAACAAAGCGTCAATTATTTGTCGGGTTTGTTGCCGGCGCGTCGTCGGCCGGTGCTTGCTCCTGCTCGGGCGCGCCCTCGACCGGAGCTTCTTCCCGGCCGAGAATGCGGGCGCGGATCTGAGGCTCGAGATCTTCCGGCAATACCGCCTCGAGCCGCGCCACCAGCGCGTCGAGGAATGGCTTCGACTTGGCCTGGGTCACCCAGGCCGGCTGCGAGCGGACGTCCACCAGCCAGTTCCAGAAGGCGACGGCCACCACCAGCAGCAGGATGCCGCGAGCCGCGCCGAACAGGAAGCCCAGCGTGCGGTCCAGAGCGCCGATGCGGCTGTCGATGATGAAATCGGCGATCCGCGACGTGATGAAGGTGATGATGATCAGGGCGATGAGGAAGATGACGCCGGCAGAGCCGGCGATCGCGATGCGGTTGTCCGCCGTGTAATTCTGGGCGTAGGGAACCAGCAGCGGGTAGAGATAGTAGGCCGCGGCGATCGAGCCGATCCAGCTCGCGATCGAAAGCACCTCCCGCGAGAAACCGCGCACCATGGCGAGAACGGCGGAAAACAGCGTTACGCCGATGACGATACCGTCAAAAATCGTGATGGGCATATAGGCTCTACTCCAAGGACCTGTCGGTTTTCGGCGCCGCTTGCCGGCGGACCCTCTTACATCAGGGGAACAGTTGACGAAAGATCAATCCTCTTCCGCCGCTTTCCCCAGTTTCCTGGCGGAACCGGCTATGCGCGATACGAGATCGGGCAGGTCCTCGATTTCCGTCCAGCGGGCGCCGGATGTCTTCGGAAGCTCGGCGGAACTGGCCGGCAGCATCGCTCCGGCAAAGCCGAGCTTCTCGGCCTCTTTCAGGCGTTGGGCTGTCTGCGAAACCGGCCGAACCGCCCCCGAGAGGCTGATTTCGCCGAAATAGACGCAATCTGCCGGCAGGGCAAGACCGGCAAGCGACGAGACGAGGGCGGAAGCGACCGCGATGTCGGCGGCCGGTTCGGAAATGCGGTAGCCGCCAGCCACATTGAGGTAGACGTCGTGCTGGCCGAGCCGCACGCCGCAATGGGCCTCCAGCACGGCAAGGATCATGGAAAGACGCGCCGAATCCCAGCCGACGACCGCGCGGCGCGGCGTGCCGAGCGAGGTGGCCGCCACCAGGGCCTGCACTTCCACGAGCACCGGCCGCGTACCTTCCATGCCGGCGAAGACCGCCGCCCCCGGCGCCTTGGCATTGCGCTCCCCGAGAAAGAGTTCGGAAGGATTGGTGACCTCGCGCAGTCCCATGTCGGACATCTCGAACACGCCGATCTCGTCGGTCGGCCCGAAACGGTTCTTCACGGTGCGAAGGATGCGGTAATGATGTCCCCGGTCGCCCTCGAAATAAAGCACGGCGTCGACCATGTGCTCGACGACGCGAGGGCCGGCGATCTGCCCCTCCTTGGTGACGTGGCCGACGAGCACCATGGCGGCTCCCGTCTGCTTGGCGAAACGGATCATCGCCTGTACGCCGGTGCGCACCTGCGTGACCGTGCCGGGAGCGGAATCGGCCGTGTCGCTCCAGAGCGTCTGGATCGAATCGATGATGACGAGATCGGGCCGCTTGCCGTCCGAAATCGTGGCGAGGATATCCTCGACATTGGTTTCGGCGGCGAGCAGCACGTCCGAGTCGGCGGCGCCGAGCCGCTGGGCGCGCAGTCTCACCTGCGCCACGGCTTCTTCGCCGGAGACATAGATGATCCGGTGTCCGCGGCGGGAAAGGGCGGCCGCCGCCTGCATCAGCAGCGTCGACTTTCCTATGCCGGGATCGCCGCCGACCAGCACCGCCGAGCCGCGCACGAAGCCGCCGCCGGTCGCCCGGTCGAGTTCGGATATGCCGGTATGGATGCGGGGTGCCTCTTCCGTCTCGCCGGAAAGAGTGGTGAGCGCGACCGCGCGGCCTTTCTTCGGAGCCTTTCCAGGCCCGCCGCCGATGCCGCCCATCGGGTCTTCCTCGACGATGGTGTTCCACTCGCCGCAGCCTTCGCATTTGCCGGCCCAGCGGCTATGCACCGTGCCGCAGTTTTGGCACACGAATTGGGTCTTGGTCTTCGCCATGGGATCAGCCGCCGCCTTTGATACTCAAAGTCCGCCGAGAACAAAAGCGGAACTTTTGCTCTTTTAATCTCGAAATGCTGTCGCTGGCAAGGTGGCCAAGAGCTTATTCCGGATAGATATATCGCCGCTCGTGCCGCAACCCGAGGCCGGTGAGCATTTCGTAGCCGATCGTGCCGGCGGCGCGGGCGACCTCGTCGAGCGGCATGCCGGGGCCGAAGAGCTCGATATAGTCGCCGATGCGGATTTCGGCTGCCGGGACGTCGGTGATGTCGAAGATCGTCAGGTCCATGGTGATGCGGCCGATCGCGGGGACGCGATGACCGGCGATGAAGCCGAAGGCGCCTTGCGTGCCGCCCGCCCGGATCGGCACTCCAGCGCCGGAAAGCGAGCGCAGGTAACCGTCCGCATAGCCGGCCGAAACCACCGCCAGCCGGCTCTGCCGGGAAAGCTGGTGGGTGGCGCCATAGCTGACGGTACTGCCGGTTTCTGCTTCACGAATCTGCACGATTCGCGCCTCTGCCTTCGCCACGGGCTTCAATGGCTTCATGCCGTTCACGGCTTCGCCGCCATAAAGCGCGATGCCCGGCCGCGTGAGATCGAAATGATAGTCCGGCCCCAGAAAAATTCCGGCAGAGGCCGAGAGGCTTGATTCGATTCCTTCGAAAGCATCCGCAACCTGCCGGAAGGATTCGAGTTGCTTGCGGTTGAGGGGCGAGGAGGGCGTGTCACCGCTATGGAGATGGGAGAGTACGAGGACGGGCGAGAAGCTCGCCGGCCGCGAAACGTCCCCGGCCAGCGCCAGCGCATCCTGGAAGGACAGGCCGAGCCGGTTGAAGCCGGTATCCACCTGCAGCGCGCAGGGGTGGTCGCCCCGTTCCGATATTGCCGACATCCAGAAGGCGAGCTGCTCCTCCGAAGCCAGAACCGGCACGAGATCATCTTCGAAGAACATTCGCTCCTGTCCCGGCCAGATGCCGGAAAGCACATAGATGCGGGCATCAGGGACATAGGCCCGCAACGTCGCGCCCTCCTGCGGCACGGCCACGAAGAAGTCCCGCGCTCCGGCCTCGTAAAGCGCCGTGCCGCAGTCCTCGATCCCGAGGCCGTAGGCGTCGGCCTTGACCACCGCCGCGGCGCGCGCCTTGCCGGACCTGTACGCCATTTCCCGCCAGTTGTCGGCAAGGGCTCCGAGATCGACCGTCAGGCGCACGGGTGCGCAGTCGAAATCGGCGGAGGAGGAGAGGTCGCTATCGAAGTCGGTCATTTCTGCTCGTCGCGCATGAGGAATGTTCCGGCGATCCTACCGGTTTCGGAGGCGGGAAAAAGACATTCCGGCAAAATTCGATCGCACTGCACAATCTTTTACCATGATGCGCCGGTTGAGGCTGTCTTGCGCTAATGGTCCGCTGCCTCTTCCGTGCCGATGCACAGAAGGTTTCTCAAATCTGTCACATCGGCTAGATAGAAGCGGCGGATTGCGCGCGATGGTGGTAATACGGCTGCTGTGCCTCTTCTTTTTATGGGTGGGATGATGCGGAACAATCCGGCAATTGTCATTGAAGGTGCGACGGTGGTTTTCAGCGACCGTCTGGCGCAGGCATCCGTGCGGATAGAAGATGGCCGGATCACATCGATCAACGGTTCCCGCGACGGAGCGAAAGTCATCGATGGCCGTGGCCATGTTCTCGCACCGGCTTTCGTGGATATCCATGGCGACGCCTTCGAGCGGCAGCTCATGCCGCGGCCCGGCACCATGCTCCCTGTCGCCGCAGCCCTGCTCGATACGGACCGCCAGCTTGCGGCCAACGGCATCGCGACTGCCTATCATGCCCTGACGCTGAGTTGGGAACCGGGGCTCAGATCGGTGGAAAGCGGCCGCGCCGTCGTCTCTGCCCTCGATGCGCTCGCCCCGCGGCTGACGGTGGACAATCGCGTGCAACTGCGCTGGGAGACCTTCTGCTTCGAAGCCGTGGAACTGATCCGTGATGCGCTTTCCGGTCCGCACCTGCCCTCGGTCGCGTTCAACGATCATACGTCCATGGCCATGCTGCATCCTTCGGTGCCGTTGCAGGAGCGGCCCTTCGATCTGGATCCGGCCTTCCCGATGGTCGATCCGGAGGCACCCGCTTTCGCCGCGAAGATGGAGGAACGCGCCAAGCGGGCAAAAATCCCCGTATCGGACATGGTCTCGCTCGTTCGCGGCATATGGGAGCGTCGGCCGCAGGTGCTCGGGGCGATCGAAGAGGTGGCGGCTTTGGGCCGGGCAGCCGGCGCACCGATGCTCTCGCACGACGACAGTCAGATCGAAACGCGCGATTTCTTCCGCGCGCGCGGCGCCCGGATCAGCGAGTTTCCGGTGAATAGAAGAGTGGCGAGGGCTGCCCGCGACGCCGGCGATTTCATCGTCCTCGGCGCGCCCAACGCGACGCGCGGCGGCAGCCACCTGGCTTCGATTGGCGCAGCCGACATGATCCGCGAGGGGCTCTGCGACATTCTCGCTTCGGATTATTATTATCCGGCGATGTTGCTTGGCGTGGCGAGGCTCAAGGCCGATGGCGTCGGTCCGCTCCACATGTTGTGGCCTCTCGTATCGGGCAATCCGGCACGCGCTTCCGGGCTCGATGACCGCGGTGTCGTCGAAGTCGGCAAGCGGGCCGATCTCGTGTTGATCGAGTGGCCGGAAGACGCCGCACCGGCGGTGCGGCGCACCTGGATCTCCGGACGGGAAGCCTATCGCGCGGCGCCCGCAGGTCACTGAAGGAAAAGGGCGCGTACGCCCCTTCGCTCAATGCTCTTCGTATTGCGAGAAGGAGGGATCGGCGAGATCGGCAAAGCGGGTGTATTCCGACTGGAAGGCGAGCTTCACCGTACCGGTCGGTCCATGGCGCTGCTTGGCGATGATGACGTCTGCGGTTCCCTTGACCTTGTCCATATGCGCTTCCCATTCCGGATATTTCGGATCGGAAATGTCGCGGGGCTCCATGTTCTTCACGTAATATTCTTCGCGGAACACGAAGAGCACCACGTCCGCGTCCTGCTCGATCGAGCCGGATTCACGAAGGTCGGAGAGCTGAGGGCGCTTGTCTTCGCGGCTTTCCACCTGACGCGAGAGCTGCGACAGCGCGATGATCGGCACGTTCAGCTCCTTGCCGAGCGCCTTCAGGCCAGTGGTGATCTGGGTGATTTCCTGGACGCGGTTCTCCCCGGATTTTCCCGAGCCGGTCATGAGCTGAATATAGTCGACCACCAGGCAATCGAGGCCGCGCTGGCGCTTCAGCCGGCGGGCGCGGGCGGACAATTGGGCGATCGAGATGCCGCCGGTCTGGTCGATGAACAGCGGCACCTTCTGCATCATCTGCGAGCATGCGACGAGCTTTTCGAAATCGGCCTCGGTGATATCGCCGCGGCGGATCTTCGATGACGACACTTCGGTCTGCTCGGAGATGATACGGGTGGCGAGCTGTTCGGACGACATTTCGAGCGAGTAGAACCCGACGACGCCGCCATTCCTGGCCTTGAACGAGCCGTCCGGCTGAACCTCGGGCTCATAGGACGCTGCGATGTTATAGGCGATGTTCGTGGCGAGCGAGGTCTTGCCCATGCCGGGACGTCCGGCAAGCACGATAAGGTCGGAGCGCTGCAGGCCGCCCATCCGGGCGTCCAGCGAATGGATGCCGGTGGAAATGCCCGAGAGCGAGCCGTCGCGTTCGAAGGCGGCACCCGCCATGTCGATCGCCTGTGCGACCGCGTCGTTGAACGACTGGAAGCCGCCGTCATATCTGCCGGTTTCAGCCAGTTCGAAGAGCCGCCGCTCGGTGTCTTCGATCTGTGACTGGGGGGGCATGTCGAGCGGCGCGTCATAGGCGATATTGACCATGTCCTCGCCGATGGTGATCAGCGCGCGGCGCAGCGCCAGGTCGTAGATCGCCCGGCCGTAGTCCTCCGCATTGATGATCGAGACCGCCTCGGCCGCGAGGCGCGCGAGATATTGCGCCACCGTCAGGTCGCCGACCTTGTCGTCGGCCGGCAGGAAGGTCTTGATGGTAACCGGGTTGGCCGTCTTGCCCATGCGGATGATATCGCCCGCGACTTCGAAGATCTTGCGGTGAAGCGGCTCGTAGAGATGGGGGGGCTTCAGGAAGTCCGAAACGCGATAATAGGCATCGTTGTTGACCAGGATCGCCCCGAGAAGGGCCTGTTCGGCCTCGATATTGTTCGGAGCCTCGCGATAATGCGGTTCCGCGTCCTTGTTGCTGAGTGCCGTCAGCTTGCGTGCTAGGTCCTGCATGTCATCCATCGGTATCTGTGAATCAGCGCAATCCTACAGCAGTTTGCCGCGGATGAACGGCCGCTCTTGGGAGAATCTCCGGAATCCGACGATCTCCACAGTCACAAACGAGCTTGTGGATAAAACGCACTCAATGGAACGAGATGATTTGACCGTGGCAAAACTGCGCGTCCGCCACGGTCGCCGAGCATAAGCCCTTGCGAGATTCGCTACAAGGCGGGCGCGGCCCGGTGGCCCGCGAACTGCCGCAGCAGTACCGGCACGACGAGCGCCAGGCCGATGAGCGAAGAAATCAGTTCCGGCACCACCAGGAGGATGGCCGAGACCGTCAGCAGCAATCTTTCCCAGGCCACGGTCCGCACCAGCATGAAGCCGGAGAGCGCAGCACCGAGGAAGGTGATCCCGAGCGCGCAGCCGATGAAGGCGGTCAGGAAGTCGCCCCAGTTGAAGTCGGCGGTGACAAGCAACAGGGAAGGGGAGAAGACGAACACGAACGGCACCAGCACCTTGCCGAGCCCCAGCCGGAAGGCGGTATTGCCGGTCTTGAACGGATCGGCGCCCGCCATGCCCGCCGCCGCATAGGCCGCGAGCGCCACGGGCGGGGTAATGTCGGCCAGCACCCCGTAGTAGAACACGAAGAAATGCGCCACGATCGGCTCGACGCCGAGCAGCCCGAGCGCCGGTGCCGCGATCGTCGCCATGATGATGTAATTGGCCGTTGTCGGTATCCCGCAGCCCATCAGGATGCAGACCACGCCCGTCATGATGAGCGTGAAGAGCAGGGTGAGCGTCTGCGGCCCGAACCAGGCGGCCGGCAGGATCGTACCGAAGAAAGTAGCCATCTGCGCGGCCGTCGAGGTCACGATATAGGAAATCTTGAAACCGACGCCGGTCAGCGTGACCACGCCTACGATGATGCCGACTGTGGCCGCGGCCGCGCCGACGGCGAGCGCGTATTTCGCGCCGTCGCGAAGACCCTCGAAAACCTCCAGGAAAGACATCCGGCGGCGTGGGTTGAGAAGGCCGACCGCGATGCAGAGCGTGATGCCCCAGAAGGCCGCGAGATAGGGCGTGTAGCCGGAAAGCAGGACGGCGATCAGCACGATGAGCGGAATGACGGCCGGCCAGTCGCGCTTGAAGGCTTCCTTGAGGTCCGGCATCTCGTCGGCCGTCATGCCGCGCAACCCATTCCGCTTGGCTTCGAAATGCACCTGAACGAGCACGCCGAAGAAGTGCATGAAGGCCGGCACGATGGCGGCGAGAATGATCGTCGTATAGGGCAGGTCCAGAAACTCGATCATCAGGAAGGCTGCCGCGCCCATGATCGGCGGCGTGATCTGTCCGCCGGTCGAGGAAGCGGATTCGACGGCCGCCGCAAAGGTCCGTTTGTAGCCGAGCCGGATCATCGCCGGGATCGTCAGCGAACCGACGGTCACCGTGTTGGCGACCGAGGAGCCGGAGATCATGCCGAACAGCGCCGAGCCGAAGATCGAGACCTTCGCCGGGCCGCCGGCATAGCGGCCCGCCACCCAGGCGGCGCAATCGAGGAACAGTTGCCCGAGCCCGATGCGGGTAGCGAAGACGCCGAACAGCACGAAATGGAAGACGTAGGTCGCCACCACGCCGAGCGCGATGCCGTAGATGCCCTGTGACGTCAGGTAAAGGTGGTTCACGAGCTGCGAGAAGGTCGCGCCCGGATGCACCAGAATGCCCGGCATCGAAGGTCCCCATATGGAATAGGCCATGAAGAGGACAGCAATGATCGGCAGTGGCCAGCCGACCGAGCGGCGCGTCGCTTCCAATAGGACGAGAATGAGCGTGGCGCCCAGGACGACATCGGTCGTCGTCGGATTGCCGACGCGGAAGGCAAGGTCATCCAGCGGGATGAGCGGAACGTGCAGCACAGCCACAACGGCGCCGATCGCCAGCGCCCAGTCGATCAGCGAAATGCCGAGCGGACGGTAAAGGCTCGATTCCGCCGGCTGGTCGTAACCCCGGCGGGTGAACGGGAACACGAGAAAGATCAGTCCGAGGACGAAGGACAGATGGATGCCGCGGTGAACGACTTCCGAAAGCAGGCCGAATCCGGCCGTGTAGTAGTGGAAGATGGAAAGCGCGACGAGCGCCGTTCCCACAAGGCGTGCCGTCATCGGCGAAAGCGGCCGGAAGCGGATCTCCGAATCGAATTTCTCCTCGAGTTCGCGCGCCTTCGCCTCGTCCAGTTCCATTGGGGCGATCTTGCCCTCGTTGTCTGCCGCCATGTCGGTATCCTCGAATTTTCGTTCCAGACGGAAAACGGCGGCCTGCCTGTTGCGGGCCGCCGCTTTCGAAAGAAGGTATTTTCCTTACTTCAGGACGCCGGCTTCCTTGTAGAAGCGCTCTGCGCCCGGATGCAGCGGAATGCCGAGGCTGGTGACGGCGTTCTGCAGGGTGATCAGCTTGCCCTTGGCATGGCCGGCATCGAGTGCCGCGCGCGTAGCGTCGTTCCACATCACCTTGGTGATGTTGTAGACGAGTTCCTCAGGCTGCTTGGCGCTGGTGACCCACTGGGCCGCGACCGCGATGGTCGGCGTTGCGCCGACGCCCTGATACGCGCCTTCCGGCACGGTGTCCTTGGAGAAGAAGCTGTACTCCGAAAGCAGCTTGTCCGCCTCGGGACCGGAAATCGGAACAAGGGTGATGCCGGCCGAGGTCGCCAATTCCGAGATCGCGCCAGTCGGATATCCGCCGACGAAGAAATAGGCGTCGAGCCCGCCGTCGCGCAGCAGTTCGCCCGCGGGGCCCGGCTTCAGATGTTCGGCCCGGATGTCGTCCTCGCTCAACCCGTAGGCTGCGAGAACGATTCGCGCATCCACGATGGTGCCGGAGCCCGGCTCGTCGATGGAAACCCGCTTGCCCTTGAGATCGGCGACGGACTTGATGCCGGAGTTCTTGGCTGCGACGAGATGGATGGTCTCGGGATAGAGCGTTCCGATAAGGCGCAGATCCTCGACCTTGCCCTTGCCTTCGTAGAGGCCGGTGCCGCTATGGGCCCAGTAGGCGACATCCGATTGCGTGAAGCCGGATTCCATGGCGCCGCTCTGGATCGCATTGATATTGGCGACCGAGCCGTTGGAGGCAACTGCGGTGGCGACGAGGCCCTGAACTCCCTTGTCTCCGGCTCCGGAGATCGCGTTCGCGATCAGGCCGCCGATCGGGTAGTAGGTGCCGGCCGTCCCGCCGGTGCCGATGCGGAAAAAGGCCGGCGTTTGGGCGATCGCGAAGCTTGCGCCTGCGGCCACGATGCCGACCACGGCGCCGATCGCCAGGATTTTCTGTCTGATGCTCATGGGGTGCTCCCTTTCTTCTGTTCTGCGCAACATGAGAAGAGGAGGGCTCGTCTGTCAACTGTCTGCCGCAGTTCCGTACAGGTTTCGCCATCATTGTTAATGGGAGGCGGCCGGCGGTGGTCGTTGCGAAGCATAAAAAAAGCCCCCGGCGCGAAGCCGGGGGCTGATATCCCGAACGGGAAAGTTCGATTATTCTTCTTCCGCTTCGTTATCGGCTTCCGGATCGAAGAAATCTTCCGCACGCAGGGCGTCTTCGTCCACGCCATAGATCGCGTCGGCGGAGGTGAGGCTTTCGCCCTTGGCCTGACGCTCGGCTTCTTCGGCCGAACGGGCGACGTTGAGTGCGATCTCGATTTCGACTTCGGAATGCAGGTGCAGGGTAACCTGGTGCAGGCCGATCGCCTTGATCGGAGTGTTCAGGTCAACCTGGTTGCGGCCGATGTTGAAGCCTTCCGCAGCCAGCGTCTCGATGATGTCGCGGGCAGCGACGGAGCCGTAGAGCTGACCGGTTTCGCCGGCCGAGCGGACGACGACGAAGGACTTGCCGGAAAGCGCGTCTGCGACCTTCTGGGCTTCGCCCTTGCGCTCGAGGTTGCGGGCTTCGAGCGTGGCGCGCTCGTTTTCGAAGCGCTTCTTGTTGGCTTCGTTGGAGCGCAGCGCCTTGCCCTGCGGCAGCAGGAAGTTGCGGGCGTAGCCGTCGCGGACCTTTACCGTCTCGCCCATCTGGCCGAGCTTGGCGATGCGTTCAAGCAGAATGACTTGCATGTTGGTTTCCTTTCAGTGTGCTTCAGTTCTTGTTTTCGGATGTATCGGATGCGGGATTTGCCGGCGTCAGCGCAATGGTGCGCCGCGTGTCGACAAGTCCGAGCACGAGGATTGCGAAGGCCGGGAAGAGCAGCATGGACGAGAGATAGGCCAGCACCAGCACGGGCAGCCGCCAGTCCTTGCCCTTGCTGCGGAAATGCAGCGAGGCGAAACCGGCCATCAGGAAGCCGGCGCCGAACGTACCGCAGATCGTCGCGCCGATCATAGCCGGGACGCCCCCGGCAAAGGTGGCGAGGATGCCGGCCAGGAAGATGAAGATCGCGTAGCGGTTCATGCGCAGCGCGGACGGCATTTCCTCGCGCGGCCTGAGCGACCGGCCCATGCCGGTGGTGATCCGTGTCGCGAAATAGAAGGCCGCGAAGAGCAGGATGACCCAGAGCCCGCCCTGGATCATCGGCAGCATCAGCACCATCAGCGCCTTTGTCTGGGCAAGCCCGGCGGCGTCCGGCGTAAATCCCGGCTCCTGCACCGCGGCCGACATGGCATCCACGAGCTGGTTCGTCAGTTCCGGGCCGTAGCCGATGACGACGCCGAGCGCGATGACGGCGACGGTAACGAGGCCGCAGAGATGCAGGAGGATGTCCGAGATGGGATACCAGGCTACCAGGTTCTCGGGGCCGCCGAGTTCGGAGGCCGGGCGGGCGAGATTGGCGAGATGCGAAAGCCAGCCGGCGGGGATCAGCGTGAAGATCGCCATGGTCAGCGCAAAGAGCGGCGCGATCAGGATCGCGCCGAGCGCGGCGGCGGTCAGAATGCCGATGATTGCGGCGCGGTTGCCCCAGCCGAGGCCTGCAACGAGGATGGGCAGCGCCGAGGCGGCGTAGAGCAGGGCGGCAAAGGACGGCTGCGCGCTCGCACCCAGCACGAGCAGGGTGGCGGCAATACCGGCGAGGATGCCGGTCGGCAGCACTGTCTGATACTTGTTCGTCACGGTCTCGCTGTCCTGCCGTTTCAAGCAGTTAGGGGATCACACCTGAATCAATCTCTCAGGCACTTCATCCCCAACATGGGATTTAAGAATTTCCGATCCGCGCCCATCGCGGAAGGGATTAGACCCGCTGACTCTTCATCAGCGGGTCTAAATTCAACTTATGCTACGACGTAGGGCAGCAGGCCGAGGAAGCGGGCGCGCTTGATCGCCTTGGCGAGTTCGCGCTGCTTCTTCTGAGAAACGGCCGTGATGCGGGACGGGACGATCTTGCCGCGCTCGGAAATGTAGCGCTGCAGGAGGCGTACGTCCTTGTAGTCGATCCGCGGTGCGTTCGCGCCCGAGAACGGGCAGGTCTTGCGACGGCGGTGGAACGGGCGGCGTGCCGGGGAGGAGGATACGTCAGCCATTGGTCTCTTCTCCTTCTAGCCGATTAGGATTCGCGCGGAGCGGACGGGCGCGGTGCGCGCTCGAAGCCGCCTTCACGCGGGGGACGGTCGCCGAATTCGCGGCGCGGGCCACGGTCGCCGAAGTCGCGGCGCGGGCCACGGTCGTCACGCGGACGGTCGTCGCGGTCGCGCTTCTGCATCATTGCGGACGGGCCTTCTTCATGCTTCTCGACGGCGATCGTCATGTAGCGAAGAACGTCTTCGTTGATGCGCATCTGACGTTCCATCTCGTGCACGGCGGCTGCCGGCGCGTCGATGTCCATCAGGGCGTAGTGAGCCTTGCGGTTCTTCTTGATGCGGTACGTCAGGGACTTGAGGCCCCAGTTTTCAACGCGCCCGACCTTGCCGCCGTTAGCTTCGAGGACACCCTTGTACTGTTCGACGAGGGCATCAACCTGCTGAGCGGACATATCCTGCCGGGCAAGGAATACGTGTTCGTAGAGAGCCATGTAAGCTTTGCCTTTTCTTGCGGTTGTCTTTACCCGGAATTCGGCGGCTAAGCCTCAACGACTGCTCCTGAGGGGCTAGGCCCCGGCAAGAAAAGTTGTTGTATCGAGACGGTCGAGAGCGGAGACACGGGAGGCTCGGACCTTTTGGTCCCTGCGGCTTCCACATGGAAACCTGCCCTCCGTTCAGCCACCAGCCAGAAAGACCGGGTGTTTCGAACAGCGCGCCTTATACGGGTTTTTCCGCAGAAGGCAAGGGGAAAGCCGGCGCGCGGTTCATTTCTGGTTTTGGCAATGGCAGGGGCGGCGGTCCGAGGCCCTGCCGCCTGCCGTTCGCCGGCGTTACTTCCGCCGTTCGAAATTTCCCTTGCCGCCCGATTTCGGGCCATTGCCCTTGGGCTTGTCCTTCTTCTTGAAGGGCTTGTCGGCGCCGCTCTTGCCGAAAGGCTTCTCGCGGAACGGTTTGTCGAAGCTGCGTGCCTCGCGGTTTCCGGCCTCGGCGGGCTTGGCTTTACCCTTCGGCTTGCTGTCGCCCCAGACCTCGTCGTCGAGACGCCGCCCCTCATCAGCCTTGTCGCGGACCTTTTCGCCCGTGAACTTGCCCTTCCCCTGCCATTCCTTGCGAGGGGCATCCTTGGCCGATCCATCCCTGAAAGACTTCTCTTTCCAGGGCTTGTCCATGCGCGGACCTTCTCGGCGGGCAAAGTCGTCCTCGTCCTTCCCACGGGAGAACTTGCTGAAGTCCGGTGCGCCGTCGAGGCGCGTCACGCGGATGCCGCGCTCCATCATCCGGTCCTTACCGAGCTTCTGCAGGAACCGGTCGGCATGATCGGCGGCGATTTCCACGAAGGTCTCGTCGGCCTGCATCTTGATCGCGCCGATCTCGTTCTTCGTCAGGTCGCCGTTGCGGCAGATCGTCGGGATGAGCCAGCGCGGTTCGGCCCGCTGCTTTCGCCCGACGGATAGCGAGAACCAGACTGCCGGGCCGAAATCGCCGCGCGGGGTCAACGGCCGGGAGGCCGGATCACCGGCATTGTCGCGTCCGCCATCGCGCGGTTTGCGGCTGCCGTCGAGCGACACTTCGACGATATCTTCGGGGGCGGAATTCCTGCCGCGGTAGAGGCTGACAAAGGCGGTGGCGAGCTTTTCGGCGCCATATTGGGCGACAAGCTTCGCGATCAGCGCCTCTTCGTCCTCGTCGCGGGCTGCCTCTTCGAAGATCGGATCGGCGAGCAGGCGCTCCTCGTCCCGGCGGATGACCTCTTCGGCCGAGGGCGGACGGCCCCAGGTGGGTTCGATACTCGCGCCGAACAGCAGGCGCTCGGCCTTGCGGCGCTGGTTGACCGGCACGATCAGCGCGCTGATGCCCTTGCGGCCGGCGCGTCCCGTCCGGCCGCTGCGGTGAAGCAGGGTTTCCGAATTGGTCGGCAGGTCCGCGTGGATGACGAGGTCGAGCCCGGGAAGGTCGATGCCGCGGGCGGCGACGTCGGTGGCGATGCAGACGCGGGCGCGGCCGTCGCGCATGGCCTGCAGCGCATGGGTGCGTTCGTTCTGGGTCAGTTCGCCGGAAAGCGCCACGACCGAGAAATTGCGGTTGGAAAGCCGTGCCGTCAGATGGTTGACGGCCGCACGCGTCGAGCAGAAAACGATGGCGTTGGGCGCTTCGTAGTAGCGCAGCACGTTGACGATGGCGTTCTCTCTGTCATGTGGCGTCACCAGCAGGGCGCGCTGCTCGATGTCGACATGCTGCTTTTCTTCCGCCGTCGTGGCGATGCGCACCGCATCGCGCTGATAGCTCTTGGCGAGCTTGGCGATGGCGGCAGGCACGGTCGCGGAGAACATCAGCGTGCGCCGGTCGTCCGGCGCGGATTCCAGAATGAACTCCAGGTCCTCGCGGAAGCCGAGATCGAGCATCTCGTCGGCTTCGTCGAGAACGGCGACCTTCAGTTCCGACATGTCGAGCGCGTTGCGGCGGATATGGTCGCAGATACGGCCCGGCGTGCCGACGACGATATGTGCGCCGCGTTCCAGCGCCCGCCGTTCGTTGCGGATGTCCATGCCGCCGACGCAGCTTGCGATGACGGCGTCCGCCATCTCGTAGAGCCATTCCAGTTCGCGTTTCACCTGCATGGCGAGTTCGCGGGTGGGGGCTATGACGAGGGCAAGCGGCGCGCCGGCGCGGCCGAACTTCTCCTGGTCGCCGAGCAGGCTCGGCGCCATGGCGATCCCGAAGGCTACGGTCTTGCCGGAGCCGGTCTGGGCGGAGACGAGTGCGTCCGAACCGGCGAGAGCCGGGTCGAGCATGGATTTCTGGACGGGGGTAAGCGTCGTGTAGCCCCGTTTCGCCAACGCCTTGGCGATCGCCGGGACGGCGCCATCGTGATCGGTCATTTTCTGTATCTTTCGGATTCTTCGCGCACGGCGCCGTGGCCGCAACGATTGCGGCCTGATTGCGCAAGTTCCTATTCATTCGGAAGTCAATTGTCAAAGTATACGGGGGCTGCACCCGGTTCGATGGTGCAGCCCGAAGTCCGCGGCGGGCGAGACCGCCTGTCGTTTCACAGAGGCATGGGATACCGGCGGTGAACGGCGGCGATGTCCCGCAGCACCTCATCCGAAAGAGTAATGTCTGCCGCGCCGATATTCGTCCTCAACTGCTCCATCGAGGTGGCGCCGATGATGGCTGAGGTCAAGAAGGGGCGCGCGAGGCAGAAGGCAAGCGCCATTTGCGCCGGGTCGAGCCCGTGCTTGCCTGCGATCTCCACATAAGCGGCGGCGGGCGCTTCCTGATGCGGTTGCAGCCGGCCGCCGAGATCGCCGTTGATGGAGACGCGGGACCCTGCCGGGATTTTCCCATTCAGGTACTTGCCGGTCAGTATGCCCGCCGCCAGCGGAGAATATGCAAGCAGCCCGACATCTTCGTAGTGGGAGAGTTCCGCGAAATCGAGGTCATGCGTGCGGTATAGAAGGCTGTACTCGTTCTGGACGCTCGCGATACGCGGCAGGCCCTTCTTCTCGGCTATCGACAGAAACTTCTGTGTGCCCCAGACCGTCTCGTTGGAAAGGCCGATGGCGCGCACCTTGCCCGCCTTGACGATGTCGCCGAGCACCTCCAGTTTTTCGATGATTTCAGCGACGGTGCGGGCCTTGTCCTGCGTGGACGGATCGTACTGCCAGGCGCCGCGGAAGTGGTAGTGCCCGCGGTTCGGCCAGTGGATCTGGTAGAGATCGATATGGTCGGTCTTCAGCCGCTGAAGGCTGGCATCCACGGCCTGGCGGATCGTCTCGCCGTCGATGGGCGCGCCGCCGCGGATATAGGGGCGGCCCGCGCCCGCCACCTTGGTGGCCAGCACCACGTCTTTCCGCCTCCCGGTCTTCTGGAACCAGTTGCCGATGATCTTTTCTGTGTCCGCATAGGTTTCCGCGCTCACCGGCGTCGTCGGGTAAAGCTCGGCGGTGTCGAAGAAGTTCACCCCATGCGCGAGCGCATAGTCCATCTGCTCATGAGCTTCCGCTTCGCTGTTCTGCGTTCCCCAGGTCATGGTGCCGAGGCAGATTTCCGACACGGTGATATCCGTGCGGCCGAGTGTCTTGTATTTCATGCGCTGAAAGTCCCGATGAGTGCCCGATGGGTTGAAGCGTGCCGTCGCTTGGAAGGTGAGGGGACTTTAGTCCCGATTTGCTGCGGCGCAAGAGGAACAGCCTGCATCACCTTGTGGGCGCTGGCAAAAATCATCCTCGAAAGACCGGAAACGAGAGAAACATTCCGCCGAAATTTGCATTTTGGTATTTTTACGTCCAAAACGCGCTGAAAATGAAACGATTATCCGAGCGGAGGCTTTTGAATGGCTGAGAATACAAGCGGTGCTGGCGACCGGGCTGTTCTTGACGCGGGCACGCCGCCGACAACCGGGCGCTGGAAGCTGATCGGTCCGGGCATCGTCGCGGCGGCGACGGGCGTGGGGGCCGGCGATCTCGTGGCGACCCTGATTGCCGGCTCGCGCTTCGGCTACGCGCTGCTGTGGGCGGCGGTCATCGGCTGCATCGTCAAGATCGCTCTGGCGGAAGGTTCGGCGCGCTATCACCTCGCCACCGGCTCGACCATGCTGGAAGGCTGGAAATCGCTCGGCCGCTGGACGAGTTGGTATTTCGGCATCTACATCATGATCTGGGGTTTCGTGTACGGCGCGACCGCCATGAGCGCCACGGCCCTGCCGCTTGCAGCCCTCTTCCCCGCCGTACCGCTCTGGCTCTGGGCGATGCTTTCCGGCTCGCTCTGCGCGATCTTCGTGGCTCTCAACAAATACGAGATGTTCGAGAACGTCATGAAACTCTTCATCGGCGTGATGTTCGTCGTCGTGGTGGGCATCGCTCTCCTCGTCGTGCCGAATATCGGCGAAGCGCTCACCGGTCTCATCCCGAGCATTCCGGAAGGTTCGGCCATCTATACGCTCGGACTGATCGGCGGCGTCGGCGGCACCATCACCATGGCTTCCTACGGCTATTGGGTGAACGCCAAGGGCTGGCGCACGCCCGCCTGGATGGGCGTCATGCGGCTCGACAACCGCGTCTCCTACATCATCACCGGCATCTTCGTGATCGCCATGCTCATCATCGGCGCCGAGATGCTCTATACTGCGCAGATCGCCCTTTCGACCGGCGACCGTGGCCTTCTCGATCTCGACGAGGTGCTGGAACAGCGTTTCGGCCGGGTGGTTTCCGTGATCTTCCTGGTCGGCTTCTTCGCCACCGCGGTATCCTCCATTCTCGGCGTCTGGCACGGCGTGTCGCTGCTGTTTGCGGATTTCGTCCGCAACCTGAAGGGTGAGGGCGGCTCCCGCGAAGGACTGGAAAAGACCTTCGCCTTCAAGTTCTACCTGTTCTGGCTGACGATCCCGCCGATGGCGCTGCTCTGGTTCGGCCGCCCGTTCACGCTCGTCATCATCTATGGTGCGCTCGGCGCCTTCTTCATGCCGTTCCTGGCGCTCACGCTGATCTGGCTCCTGAATTCCTCGCGGGTGCCGAAGGAATGGCGCAGCGGCTGGATTTCGAACGGCCTGCTCGGCGTTTCGGCTCTCCTGTTCATCGTACTCAGCGTGAACGAGATCGTGGGCCTGTTTGCCAGGGGATGACGGGGTCCTGCCGGGTTCCGTGCCTTGACTCCCGGCCTGGAACGTGACTTGGAGAAGCGAAAGAAAAGGGAAGGAAACAATCCCATGGGCACTCCAACCAGCATCGCATTCACGTTTCCCGGACAGGGCAGCCAATCTGTCGGCATGGGCAAGGACCTTGCCGACGCTTTTCCCGAGGCGCGCGCCGTCTTCGAGGAGATCGACGATGCGCTCGGGCAAAAGCTCTCCGACATCATCTGGAGCGGTCCCGAGGAAACGCTGACGCTGACGGCCAATGCCCAGCCGGCCTTGATGGCCGTCTCGGTCGCGGCCATGCGGGTTCTGGAAGCGAATGGCCTCAAACTGGCGGACAGGGTGGCCTTCGTCGCCGGCCATTCGCTCGGCGAATATTCCGCGCTCTGCGCGGCAGGCACGTTCTCCCTTGCCGATACCGCGCGCCTCCTGCGCATCCGCGGGGATGCCATGCAGAGCGCCGTGCCCGTCGGCCATGGCGCGATGGCCGCCATCATCGGCCTCGAGCATGACGACGTCTCTGCCATCTGCGAGGAAGCCGGGGCAGATGGCATCTGCCAGATCGCCAACGACAACGGCGGCGGCCAGCTCGTTATCTCCGGCTCCAAGGCCGCCGTCGAAAAGGCTGCGGCGCTCGCGACCGAAAAGGGCGCCAAACGCGCCATCATGCTTCCCGTTTCCGCTCCCTTCCACAGCGCGCTCATGGCTCCCGCCGCGGACGCCATGCAGCATGCGCTTGAAAAGGTGGAGAAGAAGAACCCGGTCGTGCCGGTCGTCGCCAATGTGCGCGCGGCCCCCGTCTACGACGCGGATGAAATCGCCAAGCTTCTGGTGATGCAGGTGACGGGCCAGGTGCGCTGGCGCGAGACCGTGGAGTGGTTCGGCCAGAACGGCGTCACGACACTCTATGAGGTCGGCGCCGGCAAGGTGCTGACGGGGCTTGCCCGCCGCATCGACAAGAATATCTCCGGCACTGCCGTCAATACGCCTGCCGACATCGACGCGGCGCTCAAGGCCATTCTCGGCTGAAGAAAAGGAACATTGTCATGTTTGATTTGACCGGCCGCAAGGCTCTGGTAACGGGCGCAACCGGCGGGCTCGGCGAGGAAATCGCCCGCCTGCTTCACGCCCAGGGCGCTGTCGTCGGCCTGCACGGCACTCGCGTCGAGAAGCTGGAGGCGCTGGCCGCCGAACTCGGTGGCGATCGCGTCAAGATCTTCCCCGCCAACCTCTCCGACCGCGACGAGGTGAAGGCGCTCGGCGAGAAGGCGGAAGCAGAGCTCGGGGGCGTCGACATTCTCGTGAACAATGCCGGCATCACCAAGGATGGGCTCTTCGTTCGCATGAGCGATGAGGATTGGGATTCCGTTCTCGAAGTGAATCTGACGGCCGTCTTCCGCCTGACGCGAGAGCTTACCCATCCGATGATGCGCCGCCGCTACGGCCGCATCATCAACATCACCTCCGTCGTCGGCGTCACCGGCAATCCGGGCCAGGCGAACTATTGCGCCTCAAAGGCCGGCATGATCGGCTTTTCCAAGTCGCTGGCGCAGGAGATCGCCACCCGCAACGTCACCGTCAACTGCGTGGCGCCGGGCTTCATCGAGTCGGCCATGACGGGCAAGCTCAATGATAAGCAGAAAGAGGCGATCCTCGGCGCGATCCCGATGAAGCGCATGGGCGCGGGAGCTGATATAGCCTCGGCGGTACTCTATCTTGCCTCGTCGGAAGCCGGCTACGTCACCGGACAGACGCTGCACGTCAACGGCGGCATGGCGATGATCTGACGGGTTCATCCGTTTCTGCCAAGGTGTTAAATCCCCTGTTGGCGGCGGCGCGATGGAACAAATTCTGGCTTTGCGGAACATCGAAAGCATGTTAAGCGGGCCATGACTGTGGACAGTCACCCCGCAAGGACAGGGGATCATGAGACCCTCGGGGCGTGATCGATACTGCGGCGGGTTGAACGGGTTTGCCGGCACAGCCATCCTTTGCGGTGGCGGGTGCGGGTTTTAACAGGGTGCGGATGCCGAAGGCATTCGGGAAAGATAAAGGTCGAGGAAAACCGACATGAGCGATATCGCAGAACGCGTGAAGAAAATTGTAATTGACCACCTCGGCGTCGATGCCGACAAAGTCGTCGAGGGCGCCAGCTTCATCGACGATCTCGGTGCGGACTCGCTCGACACGGTCGAACTGGTCATGGCTTTCGAGGAAGAGTTCGGCGTGGAAATTCCGGACGATGCGGCCGATTCCATTCTGACCGTCGGCGATGCCGTGAAGTTCATCGAGAAGGCCCAGGCCTGACCGACCGACAATCTGACGGGAGACGCCGGAAGGCTGATCCTAACGACGGCCCGCTCGCTCGGGCCGTTTCAGCAACTGAACTATGAAGAAGACTGGGTAGCGCTGACGATGAGACGAGTCGTTATCACCGGTACCGGCATGGTATCTCCCCTTGGATGCGGAACCGAAGTGACGTGGTCACGTCTGCTGGCAGGGGAAAACGGCGCTCGCCTGGTGACAGAATTCGAAGTCGATGACCTGCCTGCCAAGATCGCCTGTCGCATTCCTGTCGGCGATGGCTCCGATGGTACGTTCAATGTGGACGACTGGATGGAGCCGAAGGAGCAGCGCAAGGTTGATCCTTTCATCGTTTACGGCATGGCCGCCGCCGACATGGCGCTCGAGGATGCCGGCTGGCATCCGCAAACGGATGAAGACCAGATCGCGACCGGCGTTCTGATCGGTTCCGGCATCGGCGGCCTCGAAGGCATTGTGGAGGCGGGTTATACCCTGCGCGACAAGGGCCCGCGCCGCATTTCGCCCTTCTTCATCCCAGGCCGTCTCATCAATCTGGTTTCCGGCCAGGTATCCATCAAGCACAAGCTGCGCGGCCCGAATCATGCCGTCGTCACCGCCTGTTCGACCGGCGCACACGCGATCGGCGACGCAGCCCGTCTCATCGCGCTCGGCGATGCCGACGTTATGGTTGCCGGTGGCGCGGAATCGCCGATCTCCCGTATCGCGCTTGCCGGCTTTGCCGCCTGTAAGGCGCTTTCGACGCAGCATAACGACGATCCGCAGAAGGCCTCGCGCCCCTATGACCGCGACCGCGATGGTTTCGTCATGGGCGAGGGCGCCGGCATCGTCGTGCTGGAAGAGCTCGAACACGCCAAGGCGCGCGGCGCCAAGATTTATGCGGAAGTGGTGGGCTACGGTCTCTCCGGAGACGCCTTCCATATCACCGCGCCGTCGGAAGACGGTGAGGGCGCCTATCGCTGCATGTCGATGGCGCTGAAGCGTGCCGGCCTTTCGCCCACCGATATCGACTATATCAACGCCCATGGCACTTCCACCATGGCCGACACGATCGAGCTCGGCGCGGTCGAGCGTCTCGTGGGCAATGCCGCTTCCAAGGTTTCGATGTCTTCCACCAAGTCGGCCATCGGTCATCTGCTGGGTGCCGCCGGTGCCGTCGAGGCGATATTCTCCGTGCTGGCGATCCGCGACAACATTGCGCCGCCGACGTTGAACCTCGACAATCCGGATGTGGAGACCGCCATCGACCTCGTGCCGCACAAGGCGCGCAAGCGCGAGATCAATGTGGCGCTTTCAAACTCTTTCGGTTTCGGGGGCACCAACGCGTCCCTCGTGCTGCGTCGTTACGAAGCTTGATGCCGATTGAGGCTAGAGGCCTCGCCGCGTCATCCTTTGTACCTGTTTTTTGCCGTATTGCTTGGTCAAACAGCGGGACTAAATGACTGAGTCTTGCTGTTCCGATAATTGGTGGGGGTGCGGGTGAGCGACACGAACCAGATGAGCGAAGCGTCTTCCGGTGGCGACAGAGGCCCGATCATACCGAAATCGCCGAGCGAGGCGCTGAAGCCCGAGCGCGTGCCCGCGCCGCCGAAACGCTCGCGCAAGGCACGCAGCCAGTTCGTCATCTTCCTGAATTTCGTCATGACGATGGTGGTGCTGGTCTGTGTCGCCGCCGTCGCCGGATTCTATTATGTGATCTCGTCCTTCCAGGAGCCGGGTCCGCTTGAGGCGAACACGCATTTCACCGTTCGCTCCGGTGCCGGCCTCGCGGAGATCGCCAACAATCTCGAGCGCAACGGCGTCGTCTCCGATGCCCGCATCTTCCGCTATGTCTCGGCTACCTATCTCCGCGACGGACAGACGCTGAAGGCGGGCGAATACGAGGTCAAGGCCGGGGCCTCCATGAAGGACATCATGGAATTGCTGGAATCCGGCAAGTCCATTCTCTACTCCGTAGTGTTGCCGGAAGGCCTCACGGTGCGTCAGATGATGCTTCGCCTCAACGAGGATACGGTTCTGGAGGGTGATCTGCCGACAGAACTGCCGGACGAAGGCTTCCTGCGCCCCGATACTTACAAATTCTCGCGCGGAACCAAGCGGGCGGACATCATTCAGCAGATGCGTGTTTCCCAGCAGAAGCTGATCGATGAAATCTGGGAGCGCCGCGATCCGGATCTTCCGATCAAGACGAAGGAGGAGTTCGTAACGCTCGCTTCGATCGTCGAGAAGGAAACCGGTAAGGACGATGAGCGCGCTCGCGTCGCCTCAGTCTTCATCAATCGCCTTAAGAAGGGCATGCGCCTGCAATCCGACCCGACCATCGTCTACGGCATCTTCGGCGGCGACGGAAAGCCGTCGGACCGGCCGATCTACCGCTCGGACCTGCGTAAGGAAACGCCTTACAACACCTATCTCATCAAGGGGCTGCCGCCGACCGCCATCGCCAACCCCGGCCGCGCGGCCCTCGAGGCGGTCGCCAATCCCTGGAAGACCAATGACCTCTATTTCGTGGCTGACGGCACCGGCGGCCATGTCTTCGCCGCCACGCTCGACGAGCATAACGCCAATGTTCGGCGCTGGCGCCGGATCGAGGCGGAACGTGCCACGAGCCCGGCAGATACCGAGGTCGTGGATGGCCAGCCCGATGGCGCCGAGGCCGAGAAGCCGGCTGCCGGCAACTGACCACGGCGCTGCCGATTACTATCCGGAGACGTAGATGACATTGCAGTCCATGACGGGTTTCGCCCGCAGCGAGGGAACGAGCGGGCGCTATCGCCTCGCCTGGGAACTGCGCTCCGTGAACGGCAAGGGGTTGGACCTGCGCCTCCGCCTGCCGTCAGGCCTGGAGCGGCTGGAACCGGATATCCGCCGTCTGATTTCGGAGCGGTTTTCCCGCGGCAATGTTCAGGCCTCGCTGAACGTCGCGACGGCGGAGACCAGGGTGGAGGCCGTTCTCAACCGCGATGCCCTGGCCGCGGTGCTGGCCCTGCGCGAACAACTTGGCGAGCTGGTCGATCAATCGCCGTTGCGGCTCGATACCTTGCTCGCGATCAAGGGGCTCGTGGATATCCGCGAACCGGAAGATGACGAGGAAGCAGCAACCGCACGCGATGCCGCCATACTTACCTGTTTGGAGGAGGCGCTCGTATCGCTGCAGCAGATGCGCGAGCGGGAAGGGGCATCCCTTGCGGAAGTGCTGACCGGTCATATCTCCCGCATCGGTGAGCTTACGGCGGTGGTGGAGGCCGATCCCATGCGCTCGCCCGAGGAGATCGCCCGGCGTCTTTCGCTCCAGATGGCGGCGCTGCTTCAGGATTCGCCGACACTCGAGCGTGACCGGCTGCATGCCGAGGCCGCATTGCTCGCCACCAAGGCGGATGTGCGCGAGGAGATCGATCGTTTGAAGGCCCATGTCGCGGCCGCCGGAGAACTTCTGGAGAAGGGCGGGCCGATCGGCCGCCGTCTCGATTTCCTTGCACAGGAATTTAACCGGGAAACGAATACGATCTGTTCGAAGTCCAGTTCGGCTGCGGTGAGCGCCGCCGGCATAGAATTGAAAGTCGTCATCGACCAGTTCCGCGAACAGGTCCAGAATTTGGAGTGATATATGAGCCCGGCCCAATCGCCTCAGGGCAAGCCGTCCTCGCCCGTGAAGATTGCCCGGCGCGGGCTGATGCTGGTGCTTTCCTCGCCCTCCGGCGCGGGCAAGTCGACGATCGCGCGTACCCTGCTGGAGCGTGACAAGGACATCAGCCTTTCCGTCAGCGTGACCACCCGGCAGCGACGCATGAGCGAGATCGAAGGCACGCATTATCATTTCAAGTCGGTGAGCCAGTTCGATGCGCTCAGAGCCTCGGAGCAACTGCTCGAATGGGCGGAGGTGCACGGCAACTTCTACGGAACGCCCCGTGAGCCTGTGGAACAGGCCATGGCGGAAGGCCGGGACATGCTCTTCGACATCGATTGGCAGGGGGCCGAACAGCTCCAGGAGAAAATGAAGGCGGATGTCGTCTCGATCTTCGTGCTGCCGCCGACCATGACAGAGCTGCAATCCCGCCTGCATCGCCGCGCCGAGGATTCAGAGGAGGTCATCCGCACGCGACTTCTCAATTCCCGCGCGGAAATCGGGCACTGGCGCGACTACGATTACGTGATCGTCAATGATGATCTCAACTCGGCCTTCGATGCGGTCTATTCGATCCTCAAGGCCGAACGCATCCGGCGCGACCGCCGCCACGGCCTGTTCAACTTCATCGAAGGTTTGCTGACGGAAGAGCCGAATCTCTGATCCGCATCCGCCCGATCAGCGCATGGCGACGGGCGCTCGGCGCCGCGACATAAATCTTGAAGGAAGCATGCGTGGAAAATAGCCCGTCAACCTGGAAAGCGGCGGCATGGATGTGCGCGTCCATCGCGCTTCTGCTGCTCATGGCCGTCTCGGGGCGCGCCATAACGCGCGAGGTTGACGTCTTCCAGGTCATGGAAATGCGCTCCGTCATCGCCTTCTTCATGCTGCTGCCGCTCGTTTACCGCGAGGGCGGGTTCAGGGCGATGCGAACGGGCATTCTGCCGGCGCATATAGGCCGCAACGTCGCCCACTATGTCGGGCAGTTCGCCTGGTTGATGGGGTTGACGCTCATTCCCATGGCGCAGGTTATCGCGATCGAATTCACCGCGCCCATCTGGGCGGCGATCATGGCGGCCATGTTTCTCGGCGAGCGGCTGACATGGCGCAAGGGCGTTTCGATCTTTTTCGGCCTCGTCGGCGTCGTATTGATCGTTCGGCCGGGGGCTGCGCCCCTCAACCCCGGCCACCTCATCGTGCTCGGGGCCGCTTTCGTCTTCGCCATATCCTTCATCACCACGAAAGTCCTCACACGCTCCGACAGCGCGACCAAGATCATATTCTGGATGCTTATCATTCAGTCGGTCATCGGGCTTGTCCCGGCGCTGAAAGTGTGGGTCTGGCCGTCGGCGGCGATTTGGCCGTGGATATTCGTGATCGCGTTTTCGGGCACGTTTGCGCATTACTGCATGGCCAAGGCGCTATCGCATGCGGAAGCATCGGTGGTGATGCCGATGGATTATCTGCGCGTGCCGTTGTCGGCGCTGCTGGGCTATCTGCTCTATGCCGAGGCCATCGACAGCCTCACGGCGGTCGGCGCGGTGCTGATCCTCGCAGGCAATCTCTTCAACCTGCGCAGGCCGAATGCAAATCGAATCCAGGCCACGCCGACCTGATGATCTTAGCCGACGTCTGGCTTCAGGGTAGCTGTACGAGCGCGTGCAGCGCGCCGCTGCCGTGCAGGTATTCCACCAGTTCGATCAGCGGATAGAGCGCCAGAAACGGCAGGCAGTCGCGGAACGTCGTGACGAGAGCTTTCACCGAGAAGGTGACCTCATCCGAACTCGCATAGAGTACCCTGCGGGGAAAGATGAGAGGCGTCTGCCGCGCGTAATCCTCATAGGAATTGCCGAATTTTGCATGCAGGAAAGCCGCTTCGCGCCGGGCCGTGTAGCGGAAGACCAGCGAGGCGGTGAGCAGCAGGCCCAGGGTCGCAACCAGCGACCCGAAGATCAGGCCGATGCCGGCAAGACCGGTGATCGAAAAGAAGTAGAGCGGATTGCGCGTCATCGAATAGGGGCCGAGCGTCACCAGTTCGCTGTTCTTCTTCGAGCCGATATAGAGGATGCTCCACAGCCGGCCGAGCACGGCGGCGAGCACCAGGGCCAGACCGCAGGACTCGATGATCTCGTGCCAATAGCTGCCCTCCGGAATGCGTGGCTGGGTCAGCATGATGAGCGCTCCGAAGCCGATGGCGAGGAGCCAGAGCAGGAGGATGCGCTTCTTCTGATTGAAGGGCCGAGGAGCTGAAACGGGAGCTGACGTGGGAGCTGAAATGGACATGAAACGATCCGTGGACGCTGAGCAAGCGCTATGGATCATTCCGCATTGCGGCTAATTCGTGAGCAGGTTGGCGAGCCGCACGAATTCCTCGACCGATAGCGTCTCGGCCCGCCGCTGTGGATCGATATCCGCCCTCTTCAGCAGCGCCTCGCCGCCGACCGGTTTCAGGCTCTGGCGCAGCATCTTGCGGCGCTGCCCGAAGGCCGCATGTGTGACCCGCTCCAGCTTTGCGGCGTCGCAGGGCAGGGGCGTCGGCCGCGGCACGAGATGGACGACCGTCGACACCACCTTCGGCGGCGGCGTGAAGGCCTGCGGGGGAACGTCGAACACCATCCGCGCGTCGGTGCGCCAGCCAGCCAGCACGCCGAGGCGGCCGTAATGGTCGTCATCCTCGGATGCGACGATGCGCAGGCCGACCTCTTTCTGGAACATCAGCGTGAGGCTTTCCCAGAAGGGCGGCCAGTGGCCTGGAAGCAGCCAGTTGACCAGAAGCTGGGTGCCGACGTTATAGGGTAGGTTGGCGATGATCTTGACCGGTCCCTCCGGCGCAAGCGCCGCGAAGTCCGTCTTGAGCGCGTCGCCTTCGATCACCTCCAGCCTTCCCGGATAGTGGTCGGCGATCTCGGCGAGCGCGGGAAGGCAGCGGCTGTCCCGCTCGATTGCGATCACCTTCTTCGCACCGAGCGACAGGATGGCGCGTGTAAGCCCGCCCGGTCCGGGGCCGACCTCGAAGACGGTGACGCCTTCCAGGGGACCGGCGCTGCGGGCGATCTTCTGGGTGAGGTTGAGGTCCAGGAGAAAGTTTTGGCCGAGCGCCTTGCGGGCGTCGAGCCCATGACGCTGAATCACGTCGCGCAGCGGCGGCAGTCCGTCCAGCGTCGCCATCACGCGGGTGCTTTCGAAGCCAGCGCGCCGGCGAGCCTGATCGCCTCGACCAGGCTCGTTTCGCGGGCAATGCCCTGGCCAGCTATGCCGAAGGCGGTTCCATGATCAGGGGAGGTGCGGATGAAGGGCAAGCCGAGCGTCACGTTGACGGACGTGTCGAAGCCGAGCGCCTTGGCCGGGATCAGCGCCTGATCGTGATACATGCAGATCGCCACGTCGTAGCGCGCGCGGGCCTCGTCATGGAACATCGTATCGGCCGGAAGTGGACCGAAGGCGTCGATGCCCTCTGCGCGCAGTTTTGAAATCGCCGGATGAATGATCTCCCGGTCCTCGCGGCCGAGCGCTCCGTCTTCCCCCGCATGGGGGTTGAGGCCGGCGACCGCAAGGCGCGGCTGATCCAGGCCGAAACGGCTCTGGAGATCGCGATGGGTGATCCGGCAGGTCTCAAGGATAAGGTCTTCCGTCAGGGCGCGCGGCACGTCCTTCAGGGGGATGTGGATCGTCACGGGAATGGCGCGCAGCTTCGGTCCGGCCAGCATCATGACCGGCCGCACCTTGTTGCCCGTCGCGCGTTCGGCGAGATCTGCCAGGAATTCGGTATGCCCAGGAAAGCCGAAGCCGGCCTGATAGAGGACGGACTTGGCGATCGGATTGGTTACCGTGCCTCCCACCTTGCCTTCGATGCTGAAGGCGACGGCGGTTTCGATCGCGCTGATCGTGCCCTTGGCGGTCGCGACATGCGGCTCGCCCGGCGTCACGTCCGCACCGGCGGAAATGGGAAGCACCGGAAGCGCATCGGAGAAAGCGGAAAGGGCCGATTGCGGATCGGCCTCGCGGATGGGGGTGTCTAGCCCGAGCAGTTTGGCGCGGGCGGCAAGCACGGCCGGATCGCCGATATAGAGGAAGGGCGGCAGACCGCTACGTTTCCTCGATGCCCAGGCTGCGAGCGTGATGTCGGGGCCGATGCCGGCGGGATCGCCCTGGGTCAGCGCAAGCGGACGATCTGTGGATGGCATGTCGGTCCCGAATGGTCAGCGGATATCGATCTGCGCCTTGCTGCGCAGGTCGTCGAGATACTTCTTCTCGTTGGCGTTGCCTTCACCGCGTTCCTGCTTGCCGATATCCTCGGCGCGGAAGACCATTTCGGCGGCAAGGTCGTCGGAGACCTGGCGCTGGTTGCAGATGGCAAGGAACTCGACGCCACGCTCGGTGATGCGAGTGCCGGTCGTGTTGCCCGATGCCTTTTCGATCAGCGGCTTCCAGTCTTCCGGAAGCTCCGGCGCCATCACCCGGCCGAGATTGCGGACCGACACGTCACGCATGGTGGCGGCGAACTGCTTGGACTGCTCGCAGCCCGGGAATTTCGAGCGCGACGCTTCGGCTTCCGCCTTGCGCTTGTTGATGATGGCGTTCCGCTTGGATTCCGGCACGACAAAGATGATCTGCTGCAGGAAGTATTCCGTCGTCACCGGCTTCTGCTTGTTTTCCATCATCCGCGTGACGAGTTCCTGCGAAGACATGCGGCCGCGGCTGCCGCCGTAGCGGGCGTTCACGAGGCGCGGCCAGCTCATCTGCACGGCGATATAGGCCTTGAAGTGATCGGCGCCGACACCGGCCTGCCCGAGAACCTGGGTGAGCTGCTGCGGTGTCATCTTGTTGCTGGCGCCAAAGCGGGCGAAGGCCTTCTCGACGTCTTCGGTGCTGACCGACATCCTGACGCGTGCAATCTCCTGCCGCTTCAAGGTCTCCTCGATGAGCTGCTCGCGAGCCGTCTTGGTATCGGCCTTTTGGCGCTGCAGGCGCAGGAAGGCGGCGCGCTTGGCGACGTCGCTGCTGGTGATCGGCGTCTTGTTGACGACGGCGACGATCTCGCTTGCCGCCTGGGCCGAAGAGGAGACCGGCTCGATTGCCACCGAAGCGGCAAGTATCGCCAGTGCGAAGGCCAATTTGCGCGTCGCGGTCATTGCAAACATGATACAGTTCCCTTTTCCCGCCCCGATCTGCCTTTACCCGGACAGGGCTCGAAACCTCTTACTATTCTTGGTCCGCTTGCACAATTCTTGCGGCGAAACAATGACGGGACGCCAGCCCCGCGACCATTAGTTGAGGTCGCTGGAGCCGATATTGACATCCCCGAGCGTGCGGAAGCTCAGGCGGGCGCTGATCGACCAGTCGTTGGCCTGGGTGCTGGCCGGCTTGTCTTCATAGGCGATCGAGAAGATCGTGCACTCGTCGAGATAGCTGAAGCCGATACCGCGACGCACCACCTTCTCTTCCACCAGATCCCAGGTAGCCGCGCCCATCACCGACCAGTTCTCGTTGATCCGGAAGGAGGTCCTGGATCTCAGGAGTTCGGTGTCTTCGGCCGAGCCGTATTCGGGCTGCGCGTCGATCTGGGTGTAGATCAGCTCCCCGCTGAAGCGCGGCGTCGAGTAGGAGACCGAGGTGTCGGCGCGCTCCAGGTCGAAATTCTGCCGGTCGAAGCGGCCGCTTGCGGAGATCGTGAAGCCTTGCGGCAGATCGATCGCGGCATAGGCCACGTAATCCGAGCTGTCCGACTCGAGGCCCGAATTCGCGCCGGCATTGACAAGGTCGTCCGTCGCGAAGGAATTCTGGCCGGCAAGATGGAAGCTCTGGCCGACGATGCTGCGAAGGCCGACGCCGTTGTCGAACGAACCATTGTAGCGCAGACCCACATTGGCGCGCGTGCCGCCTTCGATCCGGTCGAAGCCCGAGAACTTGTCGCGGTCGAAAAGGTTGGTCGCATCGAACACGAAGCTCTGGGCGTCCTCATTCGGCAGGCCGCCGGCGAGCGGCTCGTCGGGACGCACGAAGACCTGGGCGATCGGCTCGATGACATGGCTGCTGCCTTCGGCGGTCAGCAGCACGGGGTAACGTGCTTCCAGACCCGCGGTCACCATGTAGCGGCTGGATGCGCCGTCTTCGAGATCGCCGGCATAAGAGCTGCCGAGATAGCTTGCCGAGGATGACGTGCTGCGTGCCAGGTCGCCGCGTGCGGCGAGCAGGGGGGTAAGAAGCAGGCCCTGCGGCGTGGTGAAGGTGCGTTTCCATTCCGCTTCCGCCGTCAGGCGCGTATAGCTGCCTTCCAGCCCGCGGAAGCGATCGGACAGACCCTCGCTGTAGAAGTCATCCTCGCGCCGGGAGAGATTGGTGAAGTTCGTGGTGAACGAGAGTTCTCCGCCGGCCACCGGTTCCGGAGCGATATAGTGGTAATCGAGCGATGGGTAGACGATCGCCTGCTGTCTTTCGAGGCGCTCGTCATCAGCAGCGTCCTGCACGTCGAAATAATAGCCGCGCAGGTCGAAGTAGTTCCGTTCGCCAAGCCCTG
The DNA here is from genome assembly GCF_001005825.1 of Rhizobium sp. LC145. Classification (GTDB taxonomy): domain Bacteria; phylum Pseudomonadota; class Alphaproteobacteria; order Rhizobiales; family Rhizobiaceae; genus Neorhizobium. Next base: position 858,932 of record NZ_LBHV01000001.1, on the reverse strand, counting down.
TCAGGTAAATCTCGTTCCTGAAGGTGCTGTCGTCATAGCCCTGCAGGTCGTAGGTCCGCGAGAAGTTGTTGTCGTTCTGGATCATCACGTTCCAGCCGAAGGTCCAGCGCGGGTTGATCTGGAAATGCGCCTTGGATGCAGCCATCAGCCGCGTATCGGCGTTGGCATCGGCGGTTCCGGCGTTGAATGCACCGGGATCACGCTGGTTGATGCCCGCGAAACGGAAGGTGTGCTCGCCGGTTTCGAAGCGGTTGCGGACCTCGCCTTCCATCAGCAGCCCTTGCCCGGTGTAGAACGTGGGGCTGATGGTGGCGTCCATGTGCGGAGAAAACACATGGTAATAGGGCACGGTCAGGCCGAAGCCCAGATTGTCGCCCATGCTCATGCGCGGGAATAGAAAGCCGGACTTCCGCTCGACCGTGTGGTCGGGAACCTCGATAAAGGGCAGGTAGCCGATCGGCATCCCGAACAGCTCGAACTGTGCTTTTTCGAGCCGTACGGTATGGGTCTGGCCGTTCTGCACGACGCGCTGCGCCTTCACCTGCCATAGCGGAGCCTTGCCCGGCTTCTGCGCGCAGGGGAGGCAGGCGGTATAGACGCCGTTGTTCAGCACCATGAGATCGCCCTCCAGGCGCTCGGCGCTTTCGGCGATAAGCCGTGTATTATCGGTGGTTTCCACGCGCAATGCGTTCAGGAAGCCTTGGCCGAAGTCGTCCGTGACATCCAACTCGTCGGCATAGATGCGATTCCCGTCGGGCGCGACGAGTTCGATATTGCCGCGAGCCATGACACGGCCCGTCTGCTGATTGTATTCCACCTGCTGGGCGACCATCCGATAGCCGCCGTAATGGATCTGCACGCCGCCCGCTGCGGTTACGCGCTGGGCGTCCTGATTGTAGACGAGTTCGTTCGCCCGCAGCAGCAGCTTGGCATCGCTGGAAACCTGAGGTGCCAGCGCCTGTTCCTGAGCTTCGACGGTTGTCGTGAGGGTGAACGCGAACGCAGCCACGCCTGTGAGCAGCGCAGCGGTAAGCCGTCTGATATTCCCGCGGTCGCTTACCGCCACTAGCCATCCTCCTGATGAAGCAGAATCGTAGCTCCCAGCGCTGTCGCGACGATGACTGGAATCCAGACCGCCACGAAAGGAGGAATTGCCCCGCTGCTTCCGAATGCTCTTACGAGCACGGTTACGACATAAAGCACGAAGCCGGAAAGGATTCCACCCAGAATCACTGAGCGCGATTGGGCGAACCGGCTGAATTTTAACGATACTGTGGCCGCGATGAAAGTCATGGCCACGAGCAGAAGCGGCATAGAAAGCAGAGAATGGAACTGCGTCTCTAGCGGCTTGGTTGAAATGCCGAAGGAGCGGCCGGCCTCGATTTTTCGCGAAAGATCAAAAAATGCAACGGCTTCGGGACGCGAGAGGGTTTCCTGCAGGAACTCCTGTTTCAAGTTGGTGCGGACCTGTGCGCTCTCGCGACGTGTCGGGATTTCGCCCGGCCTGTTTTCCAGCACGTCGTTAAGCTGCCAGTAACCATTTTCCAACTTTGCGGATCTGGCGTCCTGCCGCAGGGTCACGCGGCCGTCCCTGTCGAACTGGAAGAGGACGACGTCGATGAGCTCGGTCCCGTTGCCGAGATAGCTCTTCGCGCCGATGATCGTGTCCTGGTCCCCGTCGATCTGGCGAATCCACGGAAGGAAGTTCGATGTGCGCGATTTTCCTCCGCTTTCCCGCCAATTGGCTTCCAGCGACAGCGATTCGCGCTCGCCCCAGGCCGATAGAGGGCTGAGGACGAATATAGAGAACAGGCCGATCAGGAAGGCGCCGGCCACAAAGGGCGTGATGAACTGCCAGACGGATATTCCGGCGGCGCGCGTGACGACGAGTTCGTAGCGCCGGTTGAGCGCGATCAGAACCGTCATGCCGATGAACAGAGTGAGCGTCGGGATCGTCTGCTGGAGAATCAGCGGCAGCCGCATGGCTGTCAGGCCGAGCGCGCCGGGAACGGTATAGCCCGGAAGGCTTCCCATGCGCCTGCTGGTCTCGCTGAAATCCGCGAGGAAGATGATGGCCGCCACCCCAAGGAAGAACCAGATTGCGGTGATGATGTAACGGCGGAAGAAATAGCGGCCGAGCGTGTTGAACGGAAAGGTCATGCCGCCCCTCCGCTTGCCGGACCGGAAGATTCGAAGCGGCTCTGCGCCTTGCGGATCAGATTGTTCACCACGCGTGAAACCGGCTTCGGCAGCATGATCCGGCGATGGGTCGCCAGAAGATAGGTAAAGCCAAGCCCGCTCACGATCGGAATGACATACATCAGCGGAATGTAGATTTCATCCTGGCGCACGGCGTTCTTCGCGGAGAAGCCGATCCAGCGAAGTGCGAAGGCCAGGATGAGGGCGGTCACCATCGGATGAAGCCGTCGCTCTCTGTGGGAACGGGAATCGCCTGCCACCGCCAATGCGATCAGCGCGAAGACGAAGGGGAAGGTCCACTCCGTCAGGCGGGCATGCAGTTCCGAGCGGTAATTGCCGGGCGATCTCTGGACGTTGGGATCCGACTGGTCCGGGTTCCAGAGGAAGGCGAGCGAGCGGTCTCCGGCATTGAACGTCATCTCGCCGCTCGACTGCGACATGGCCGACAGATCGAATGCGTAGGAGGCGAACTTGATGATGGAGACGCGGCCGTCGGGCGTCTTGCGGTGCACCTCTCCGTCGCGCATCGTCAGCGACGCACCGCCTTCATCGATCAGGCCCTCACGCGCATAATAGATGAGGTCGAAGTTCGGGTCGCGGTAATCGACGACGAAAAGCCCCTTCAGGACCCGACCGGAATGACGTTCCGATATCTCGACATAAAGGCCGTCCTCGATGCTGCGGAAGGTCTTTTCCTCGATGACGGAGGAGAAAAGGTCGGCATAGGCGGCCGCCACCATCTGGCGAGCGGCGACCCGGGAGGGCGGCTCCACGAAATTGGCGACCAGGAAGGAGAAGATGCTCAGCACGAAGGCGAGCACAAGGACCGGGCGATAGATGATGCCGCGCGAGGCGCCTGCCGCATCGATGACCGGCAGCTCCGAATCATTGTTCATCGCCGTGAGCGTCTGGGTGATGCCGATCACCAGCGCAAACGGCAGCACGACGGGAATGATCGTCGGCAGAATGAAGGTGGCGAGTTTTATGAACGAACCGATGGACTGACCGGTATCGGTCACCAGGTTGATACGCCCGAGCACCTGGATCGTCCAAATGATGGTGAGCACCGGAAGCAGCGCTACCAGGAACATCTGGAAGATTCGACGCAATATGTAGAGTTCGAGCAGCTTCATTACGGCCAAAGTGACATCGTCCAATCTGCCCGTAGCGGCAGGTCGCGCTTATCTAAGCGATAAGCTGCGGGTTGGCGACACTCCCCACCTCACAAAATTGTTTTTGGAATTCTTTTTTGCATGTCTGTGTCATTTCCCAGCGATGGGCAAGGATGCGTCAGCGCTTGCCTTCCGGCCGGAAACCGCCATGATCGCAAGTTCCATCTTGCAAGTCCTCCTGGAGACGCATGCCTGTGAAATACGACATATCCTTCGCGAATTCGGCCCGTATCGATGCCGGCCTTGCCATCCTGCTCAAGTTTTCCGGCCAGAATCCAGCCGCCGGAGCCGCGGAAGCCGACCCCGCCGGCGTGATCGCGAAAGCCGCCGAGATCGCGAAATTCTCGTCCAAGGCGATGACCACGCTCGATATCCTCACGCCGCAGGGGTCGCCCGCCGACAGGATCGTGGTGATCGGGCTCGGCAAGGCGGAATCACTGACCGAGCATGATTGGCTGAGGGCGGGCGGCACGGCCGCCGCTGCGATCAGATCGGTATCGAAGGTAACGGTCTTTCTGGATGCGCCGGGAACCGATGTCGGGGGTGAGCAGGCTGCGAATTTCGCGCTCGGGATACTGCTTCGGGGCTATAGCTTCGATCGCTACAAGACCAAAAAGGGTGATGATGGGGAGAAGGACCCGAAATCGGTCAAGGTCACGATCGTCACCGCCAGCCATGCCGCCGCGAAAAAGGCGTTTGCGGCTGCCGATGCCGTTGCCGGCGGGGTGGTGCTTGCGCGCGACCTCGTGAACCTTCCGCCGAATGCGCTCGGTCCCGTCGAATTCGCCGATAAGGCGAAGGATCTGGAAAAGCTCGGTGTCGAGGTGGAGATCCTCACCGAGAAGGAAATGAAAAAGCTCGGCATGGGCGCGCTGCTCGGCGTGGCTCAGGGTTCGGCCCGCCCGCCGAGGCTCGCCGTCATGCAATGGAAGGGCGGCAAGGAGAAGGACGCGCCGATCGCCTTTATAGGAAAGGGCGTGGTCTTCGATACGGGCGGCATCTCCATCAAGCCGGCCGCCAGCATGGAAGAGATGAAGGGCGATATGGGCGGTGCCGCCGCCGTGATCGGCCTCATTCACACGCTCGCCGCCCGCAAGGCGAAGGTCAATGCCGTCGGCATTCTCGGTCTGGTGGAAAACATGCCGGACGGCAATGCGCAGCGTCCCGGCGATATCGTCACCTCCATGTCTGGGCAGACGATCGAGATCATCAACACCGATGCGGAAGGGCGGCTCGTCCTTGCCGATGCGCTCTGGTACTGCAACACCCGTTTCAAGCCCCGCATCATGATCGACCTGGCGACCCTGACCGGCGCCATCATGGTGGCGCTCGGCAATCTGCATGCCGGCCTTTTCTCCAATAATGACGAGCTGGCTGGCTGGCTGGCCGCGGCAGGCGAGGCGAGCGGAGAGCGTCTGTGGCGCATGCCGCTCGGCAAGGATTACGACAAGCTCATCGATTCGAAATTCGCCGATATGAAGAATACCGGCGGACGCAACGGCGGCTCGATCACCGCCGCGCAGTTCCTCAAGCGCTTCGTCGGCGAGACGCCCTGGGCGCATCTCGATATCGCCGGCACCGCGATGAACTCTCCGGCGAGCGAGATCAACCAATCCTGGGCTTCCGGATTCGGCGTGCGCCTGCTGGACGAACTCGTGCGCGCGAACTACGAGAACTGATGACCGATGTCCTTTTCTACCACCTGACGGAATCGAAACTGGAAGACGCGCTGCCGGCGCTGCTCGAGAAAAGTGTCGAGCGGGGCTGGCGCGTCGTCGTCCAGACGAATGAACCGGCCAGGCGGGATTTCCTCGATGCCCATCTTTGGACCTATCGGGAAGACAGTTTCCTGCCGCATGGTTCCGATGCCGGGGTGATGGCCGAAGCCCAGCCTGTGCTTCTGACCGCCGGCTCGGACAACCCCAATGATGCCAAGGTTCGCTTTCTCGTTGACGGCGCGGAGCCGCCGCCGGTCTCGGATTATGAGCGCATCGTTTTCATGTTCGACGGATACGATCCCCTGCAGCTCGAAAATGCCCGCGCCCAATGGAAGAGGCTGAAAGGCGAGGGGCATGCGCTCACCTATTGGCAGCAATCGGAAGACGGGCGCTGGGTGAAGAAGGCCTGACTTCTACGCCAGGTCCGTTCGGGCAAAATCCTCGCCGACATAGAGTATTCCAGTGCCGGCTGCCTTTGCGCCGGCGTAGCTGAAGCAATCGCCGAAATTCAGCTTGGCCGGATGCCGGCCTTTGCCGTAGCGGTCAAAGGCGTCGAGGGCTGCGACTGCAGTCGAGCGGCTTGCCGGCATGATTTCAACGCCGAGTTCGTCAAGGAACTCCAGCACGAAATCCCTGATGGTAGCGACGTCTTTTCCGGTTTCTCGGGTTAGTACGACGACCGTCTCGTAGATTACCGTCGGTCCTGTGCAGAAAGCTGTAGATGCCGTCCCAAGACGATCGAGCACTTCCTGCCGTCGGGGAGCGAAAGACAATATTTCGACGAGAGCCGAACTATCGATGAACATCGTCATCGCCCCACATCTTGTCCAGGAACGCCTTCTGGTCGAAATGTTCTAGGGACTCGTAGGGCGGCATGTTGTACTTGTCCCGCAATCTCTCGAGGCGTTCTTTCAGCGAGAATTTTTTCTCGTTGATCGCTGCCTCGGAAGGCGCTTCCACCACCTTCTCCAGGGCCTGTCTTATGGCATCCGTCTTGGTCGGCGCGTTGAGGATCTTGCGCGCCTGTTCGGCAAGCTGATTGACGCGTTCATCGCGGACATAAAGGGGCATGGCGCACCTCGTGAATATACATTTGAAGATAGTGTATATTCACGAGTGCAACAAGACGTCAGCCGGCCATGATCGTCCGGCGCAGGAAGCTGGCGCCCATGGCCCATCGCTCCGCCATTTCGGTCGTATCGCCGGCGCCGCCATGGCCGCCGGAGCCGTATTCACGGAAGAACGGTTGATGACCCGCATCGATCAGCCGCTTGGCGAAGCGGCGGGCATGCGAGGGATGCACGCGGTCGTCATTGGTCGAGCTTTCGATATAGACAGGCGGATAGGTGACCTCGCTTGCCGGCTTTACCTGATGAAGCGGCGAATAGGTGAGCATGTAGTCGAGCTCGTCGGCCACTTCGGGATTGCCATACTCGTCCATCCACGCCTTGCCGGCGGGGAAGACGTGGAAGCGTGACATGTCGATCACCGGCACGCCGGTCCATACCGCGCCGAAATCCTTCGGGTAGCGCGTCAGCATCACCGAGGTGAGCAGGCCGCCATTGCTGCCGCCGTTGCAGGCGATGCGGGATGGCTTGGTATAGCCACGTTCGACGAGATCGCGGGCAACCGCGACGAAATCCTCGAATGCCTTGTGGCGGCCCTTGCCCTTGGCGGTCTTGTGCCAGTCGGGACCAAGCTCGCCGCCGCCGCGGATATAGGCCTGCACGAAGGCGCCGCCTTGCCCGAGCCATAGGCCATATGCACCGGAATAGACGGGTGACAATGGTACCGCGAAGCCGCCATAGCCGTACATCAGCACCGGCAGCTCGCCCTTGGTCCAGCTTTTCGGGAAAACGATGTGATAGGGCACTCTTGTGCCGTCTTCCGAGACCGCTTCGAGAAGCTCGGACCGCATGCCTTCAGCATCGAAATAGGCAGGCGACGAGCCGGTCGGAACGAGTTCGGGCCGGGCGTCGTGGTCGGTCAGGTCGAGGCGATAGGCGGTGGAGGGGAGAAGGAAGCCCTGGCCGACGACGGTCAGGATCTCCTCGCCGAGCGTCAGGTCCGCATCGAGCAGGCGGAAGCTCACGGTTTGCAGTCCGACCGGCAGCGGCAGCTCTTCCGGCGCCGCATCCGGTTTCGTCAGGTCGAGAAGGAAGAGTTTCGGAACCATGCGGTCGCTGACGACGAACACGGCCCAGGTCTTGAGCAGGGAAAATTGCGAGACCGATTGGCCGTCCTTCGGCGTGAAGAGCACGCGTGCCTTGCCGAGCGGTTCGGAGCCGAAAGGCGTGAAATCCTGCAGGATCAGGCTGCCGATCGGATAGCGCTCGTCGGTCTTCGCCCGCCAGAGCACATGCGTGTGGTTGAGGTCGGTATCCGCCTCGGTCGGCAGGTCGAGGCGGTGGATATTGCCGCCGGCATCCCTCACATGGAGGCTGGTCTTGCCGATCTCGTGGCCGACCGTGAAGACCTCGATCTTGCGTTCGTCCGGCTTGCCGCCCCAGAACAGCGGGTCGATGATGCCGGCCTCGCCATAGACGTCGTCCTTGCCGGCTTCGAACAGGATCGGCGCATCCTGTGGCTTGACGCCGCGCTTGAGGGCGCGGCCGACGCGCGGCCAGCCGGAACGGGTTGCGGAAAATTCGTCTACCGAGCCGAAATAGGCGATTTCATCGGGACCGATCCAGGCGGCATGCGCCCGGGCGGGCGGCGTGTCGAAGCCGCCGTCGACGATCGTCTTCGTTTCCGTATCGAATTCCACGAGCCGCAACTGGTCGGAGCCACCCTCCGAGAGGATGAGCAGCACGCGCGTCGGCTCATAGGGGGAGGTGATCGCGCCGGAATAGATCCAGCGCTTGCCTTCCTGTTTGCAGAAGTCGTCGACATCGAAGACGGTTTCCCAAGGAGCTTCCGGGCGCGGCTCCTGATCGGCCGGCAGGCGGCGCCAGATGCCGAGCGGGTTGTTCTTCGAGCGATGGAAATCGAACAGCCACCGGCCGCGCCGCGTCGGCACGATCAGGCGGTCCTCGCGCTCGATCATCGCCTTCAAGGCATCGCGATCCTTCTCGAATTCCGGCGTCCTGAACCGGCGGTCGGAATGTTCGTTGCGCTCGGCAACGAAGGCGATCGTCTTCGGGTCGTCGTCGGTTTCGAGGAAAAGATCCATGGGCCGAGCCTCCTTTTGCGGGAAGCCCTTACCTATGCACGAGAGAATGAACTGACAACTGGCTTTGAGTGCAAATGCTCTCGCCGTCCTGCCCATCCTCGGGTTTAACCCGAGGATGTCCCGAACATCTGCAACCGCAGCGGCCTTGTCCGAATGGTCAGATCCTCGGCACGAGGCCGAGGATGACGATGGTGAGCACTGAAGCGAAATCGCTCACCCCGCCATCGCCTCTTCGTACTCCGCGGAAAGCGTCAGCCATTCCTCTTCAGCGGCGGAGAGCTTTGCCGCCGCTTCGCCGCGTTCCTTGGCCTTCGCCGCAGCCTTCGCGGGCGCCTTCTCGTAAAGCGCGGGGTCGGCAAGCTCCTTGTCGAGCGCTTGAATCTGCTTCTCAAGCTTTGCCGTCAGGGACTCGATTTCGTTGATTTTTTTCTTCAGCGGCGCGAGCGAGGCCCGCCGCTCCGCATTCGCCTTGCGCTGGTCGGATTTGGAGGAGGCGTCTTCGGTCAGCTCAGGTTTTTCTTCTTTTTTTTTACCCGAGGCGACGACGAGGTTGCGATACTCCTCCAGATCGCCCTCGAAATTCGAAACCGTGCCGTTGTTGACCAGCCAGAGGCGATCGACCGTCGCCTCGATGAGATGGCGGTCATGCGAAATGAGGATGACGGCGCCATCATAGTCGTTGAGCGCTTCGATGAGCGCCCGGCGGCTGTCGATATCCAGATGGTTGGTCGGCTCGTCGAGAATGAGGAGGTTCGGTGCGTGGAATGCGGCAAGCCCCATCAGCAGGCGGGCTTTCTCGCCACCGGAGAGATCCTTGGCGGCCGTCGACATCTTTTCCGTCGCAAGTCCCATCTGCGCCACGCGGGCGCGGACCTTGGCCTCGGGTGCGGCCGGCATCAGGCGGCGCACATGCTCGACCGGCGAATCGTTGGGAACGAGATCGTCGAGTTGGTGCTGGGCGAAAAATCCGATCTTCAGGCTCGGTGCGAGTTTGATATCGCCGCCGTCGGGCGAAAGCCGGCCGGAGATGAATTTCGCGAAGGTCGATTTGCCGTTGCCGTTGGAGCCGAGCAGCGCGATGCGGTCGTCATTGTCGATACGAAGGCTGATGTTCTTGAGGATCGGCTTGCCGGGTTCGTACCCGACGGCGCCGCCCTGAATCGCCACGATCGGAGATGCGGGCTGCTTTTCCGGTTCCGGGAAGGTGATCGGCTGCACATGATTTTCGATCACCGCGGCGACCGTGCCCATGCGTTCGAGCGCCTTGACGCGGCTCTGCGCCTGGCGCGCCTTGGAAGCCTTCGCCTTGAAGCGGTCGATGAAGCTCTGCAGATGTTTTCGCGCGGCTTCGTTCTTCGCCTTGGCCTTCGTCTGCAACTCGTCGGCCTCTGCCTTCTGCCGTTCGAACTGGTCGTAGCCGCCGCGATAGAAGGTGAGCTTCTTCTGATCGAGATGGACGATCGAGTTGACGGCATTGTTCAGGAGATCGCGGTCATGGCTGATGATGATGACCGTATGCGGATAGCGCCGCACATAGTCTTCCAGCCAGAGCGTGCCTTCGAGGTCGAGATAGTTCGTCGGCTCGTCGAGCAGCAGGAGATCCGGCTCGGCGAAGAGCACCGATGCCAGCGCGACGCGCATGCGCCAGCCGCCGGAAAACGACGAGGCCGGGCGCTGTTGGGCTTCCTGGTCGAAGCCGAGGCCGGCGAGGATGCTTGCGGCCCGCGCCTCTGCCGAATGTGCGTCGATGTCCACCAGGCGCATCTGGATTTCCGCAATCCGGTGCGGATCGGTCGCGGTTTCGGATTCGGCAAGAAGGGCGGCGCGTTCCTTGTCGGCTGAAAGCACGATCTCGATCAGCGACTCTTCCGTGCCCGGCGCCTCCTGCGCCACCTGGCCGATGCGCGCGTTCTTCGGAATGGAAACCGAACCTGTTTCCGCGCCGAGGTCGCCGGTAATGATCTTGAAGAGCGTGGATTTGCCTGCGCCGTTGCGCCCCACGAGCCCGGCCTTCGTGCCCGCCGGAAGCGTCACGCTGGCATTGTCGAGGAGAAGGCGCCCGGCGATGCGGGCCGAAAGGTCGGTGATGGTAATCATGGCGGGCGTTTTGGCGGAAGTTTACCGACAAGGCAAGATGGGCGTTCGGCCTTTACATCCAGCGCTTTCCCTCTCCACGCAGGAAATAGACGAGGTCGAGCACCAGCGACGGCCGGCCGAGCGCGGTCAGGATCATGTGCACCTGCCCGCGGTGGTGGGTCTGATGGTTGAAGACATGGGAAAGCACGGGTCCGAGCGGCTGGGTGAACGGCGCCGGATTGGTGAGCGACGTATAGGAGAAGGGTCCGGCGAGCTTCTCGTCCGTCAGGCTGTCTATAAAGGCGATCATCCGCTCGTCCTCGGCGACGCGCGCCGTTCGAAGCTCGGAAAAATCCTCGAAGAGGATGGTATCCAGCGCCGTGGGGGCCGGGCCTTCGCCGGTCATCCGCCGGAGCCAGATGCGATCGGCCACCAGCAGATGATTGAGGGTGCGACACGCCGAACCGAAGAAGGCGCCCTTGTTTGCCCGGTATTCCTCCTCCGTCAGGCCTGCGCAGGCCTCATAGACGCTGCGGTTGGCCCAGCGGTTATAGTCGGCGAGCATCTGGAAATGGCGGTGCATTCCTTAGATGTCCTTCGGTCTTTTCTGAGAGCGGGCGGGGCGAGCAGCCCGCTTTTCCATGTTCAGCGCCACGGCGGTGCGAACGAGCGCCTTGAAGGCTTCTTCGTCAATCCCGTCATCCTCGTGGAAATCGATGGCGCGCCGGGTGCCGCCATCGAGGCTGGAGTTGAAGAGGCCGGAAGGGTCTTCCAGCGAAGCGCCCTGGGCGAAGGTCAGCTTCACCTTGTCCTTGTAGGTCTCGCCGGTGCAGATGATCCCGTCATGCTCCCATACGGGAACTCCGAGCATGTTCGACGGCTTCCTCCATTTCACCTCCTCGACCACGCCCGGATCGGCCTGCTTGATGAGCTTTCGGAGCCGCGCAAGCATCTCGCCGCGCCAGTCGCCCATGTCCCGAATTCTCGCATCGATCAGGTCGGAAGGGGAGACTGCTGTTTCCTCCCCGGCGGCGCTCTTGCTCGTCGTCATGGTTATGACACCTCCTCGGTCATGGGTGGGGACGCTCACATTTTCTCGCCCGGCAATTGACTGGCCTGCTTCACCCAGTCGGCGAACTGGTCTTCGTCGAACTTGCCCTCATAGATGTCGAGATAGCGCACGTCCGGATATTTGGATGTACCGGCCGGGGTGGGGTTCAGCGACGCGCCGCGGAAAAAGGTCACCTTCACGTATTTGGTGAAGCAATGAAGACTGAGGAACCAGAGATCGTCCTCCATGCCATAGAAGGGCGAGTTCCATTTGACCGCCTTGCGCGCACCGGGAACGGTGCGCACGATGATCTCGTCGATCCGGCGTCCGAGATCGCTTTTCCAGCCCGGCATGGCCGCGATATAGGCCTGAATCGGTTCGTCGCCATACCCTTTGGGAATCTGGGGGTTGCCGCCTGAAAGAAGGACCGGCTTCTCGGTCTTCGCCGACTTCGCGGATGTTCTCTCGGCCATCGTTCCTCACTCCCTTCCATATGGTTTGCGGGTCAAGATAGCTGATATCATGGTGCGGACTCAATCAGGCCGGGGAGGAATGCCATTCATGAAATTTCCTGATTGGATTTCCGTCTTTGTTTGTTTTCAATATCTCCCGATGATTTCGAAAGGAGCCCGCCCATGACCCGTGTCCTTTATACCCTTTGCGGCCGGGACGAGAGCCGTCCCTTCTCGCCTCATTGCTGGAAGGTGGTGCTGGCGCTGGCGCACAAAGGCTTGGAGTTCATCGAAAAACCGACGCCCTTCACCGAGATCCCCAAGCTCGAGGACGGCTTCTCGAAAACGGTGCCGATCCTCAGGGACGGCAATCTCCTGATCCGCGACAGTTTCGATATCGCGCTTTATCTGGAAGACACCTATCCCGACCGTCCGACGCTGTTCGGCGGCGAGGGCGGCAAGGCGCTGTCCCGCTTCGTGGAGCGCTTTTCCCAGACCATCATCCATCCGGCCATCGTCAATATCGCCGTTGCGGACATCCACGACATGCTGAACGATGACGACCGCACCTATTTCCGCAAGACCCGCGAGGCGGCGCTCGGGCGGACGCTGGAAGAGATCAGGGCGGAGCGGGAGGCGAGCATTGCGGCTTTCGCTCCGAAGCTGGACCCGGTGCGGCAAACCTTGAGATACCAAAACTTCCTCGGCGGGGAAGGCCCGCTCTTTGCCGATTACATTCTCTTCGGTGCGCTGCAGTGGATGCGCATCACCACCGGCGGAGAAATTCTTGCCGAAAGCGATCCTGTCGGCCAGTGGTTCGAGCGCTGCCTCGACCTCTACGAAGGTATGGGACGCCGTGTGACGGCTGCGTGAAATTGCCGAAACCCCCTTGTTTCCAGTGAAAGGGGCGGGTAAACACCGCCCACTTTCTCTGGAAAACAAGGATTGACCCATGGCGATTGAACGCACGTTTTCGATGATCAAGCCGGATGCCACCAAGCGCAACCTGACCGGCGCCATCACCAAGGTATTCGAGGACAACGGCCTGCGGGTCATCGCCTCCAAGCGCGTCTGGATGAGCAAGCGCGAAGCCGAAGGCTTCTACGCCGTTCACAAGGATCGTCCCTTCTTCGGCGAGCTCGTCGAAGGCATGACCTCCGGCCCGACCATCGTTCAGGTCCTGGAAGGCGAAAACGCCATCCTCAAGAACCGCGAGATCATGGGCGCCACCAACCCGGCCCAGGCCGCCGAAGGCACCATCCGCAAGACCTTCGCCCTTTCGATCGGCGAACACTCGGTTCACGGCTCGGATGCCCCGGAAACCGCTGCCCAGGAAATCAAGTACTGGTTCTCCGACACCGAAATCGTCGGCTGATTTCACCCTCCCTTTGAGGGGGAGGGTCGAACCGCAGGTTCGGGGTGGGGTGACGTTATGTCGAACATCCCGCTGCGTTGACTGAATTTCCGAAAGGGAATGCTAATGCAAAGAAAGCCGGGCGAAAGCCCGGCTTTTGTTGGAAAACAGCCCGCCGCCTACATCCACACCTTGAAACAGATCACCCCACCCCGGCACGATGTGCCGACCCTCCCCCTCAAGGGGAGGGTGGAGCCGCGCAATCCCCGCCCGGCGCATAATCGGCGCTACCGTCTGCCTTGAAGACCTCCGGGTTCGGCGTATAGAGCGGCCCGACGACGAGCGGTTTTGCGGGCAATACGCTCTGGTCCACATCCGAGGTCACGCTGGTCTCGATCGTCTGGATTGTCTGTTCGTCCGGCCCAAGCAGCCTGATCGTCACCCTGTAGGGACGGTCCTTCTTCACGCATTGCAGGTTCGGGCTGGTCAGCACGATCTTGTTCATGGCGGGGAAGAATTTTTCCCGCGCGACAAGCGGATCGCCGCCCATCGGATTTTCGAATTGCGCTTCCGCATGACCGCCTTCGGGCAGGGGAGCCGTGGTTCTCAGCGTAATCAGATAGGTCGCGGTTGCGACGCGATAGTTGAAGACGAATATCCGGCCGGAAAGTTCGGCCAGTTTCTCGTCGGCCTCGCGCTGGCAGGAGACGAGTGCGATCATCGCGAAACCGAGCACAAGAAGCCGTCCCATCATGGTTCGGCCTCCTTCTTCCGTCGATGGTAGTGGCGGCTCGCCTTGGCGCGATTGCCGCAGACCGCCATGTCGCACCAGGCGCGGCTGCGGTTGCGGCTCCGGTCGATGAACAGCCATCCGCAGTTGCCGCAGATCTTCAGGCGTTCGATTTCGCCGTCCGCGAGAAGCCGAAGCGCGGAACGGGCCGTGGCGGCTTCGAGCGCCGCCGACCCGCTCGCCTTGCGCAACATGGCGGCGGCCTTTTCCAGGAAGTCCGCAAGCAGGCCGTCGTGATCCTGGCCCAGGGCGCGAGCTCGGAAATAGCGGTCGATCGCTTCGCGCAGCGCCAGAAATCCCGTTCTGTTGTCCGGCTCCACCGGTGCGAGTTCCCCGAATAGAGCCCGCTCGGCGGAGAACCGGTTTGCCGCATCCCCGAATGCGTCCAGCTGTTCCGGCATGGCGAAACGGTCGACGCTGCGGGCAGGATCGACGCGGAGGATGACGCTGTTGGCGACATCGAGCGCCAGCGCGCCGCCGGCAAAACGATGCGGGGTCCAGGAAAAGCTCATGCGATGATTATAACTGGCAAATGATGTTTTGCCAGTTATAATCATGGCGGTTCCGGGAGATGCGCGTGGCCTATTTCCTGCAGCAGGTGGCGAACGGTTTTCCGCTGGCGGCTCTCTATGCGGCGCTGGCCTTCGGCTATGCCATCGCCTTTGCGGTGACGAAGCGGGCGGATATCACCTATGGGGCAATCTTCGCCTTTTCCGGTCACCTCTACCTGCTCTTCACCCATTTCGGCTGGAACAGGCTGTGGCTGGTGCTGCCTGCCGCTCTTGCTCTCGGGGCCGCGGGGGCGCTTGCCGGCGGTGCCGGTGCGGGGGTGGTTGTCGGGCGTTTGGTGATGCGGCCTCTGGCAAGGGTTTCCCCGAACGCCATGATCGTGGCCTCGCTCGGCGTGCTGCTGGTGCTCATGGAAGGTGCGCGCCTTGCCGCCGAGACCCGCGAACTCTGGCTGCCGCCACTTCTCAACAAGCCTATCGTCTTCTGGTCGGGCACCGGGTTCCCGGTCAGCCTGACCGTGCTGCAGGTCATCAACGTCGCCGCCATGCTGGCGATGATCGCGGCTGGTCATCTGGTGCTGAGCCACGGGGCATGGGGAAGAAAGTGGCGCGCCGTGGCGGACGATCCCTTGGCGGCGGAACTCACCGGCACCAATGCGGACGGCGTCTTTCTCATGTCCTATGCTGCTGCAGCGCTTTATGCCTCCGCCTGCGGGATATTGGCGACCTCCTATTACGGCACGATGGATTTCGGCGCCGGGCTGCTTTTCGGGCTGAAGGTGGTGCTGATCGCCGCAGCGGGAGGCCATTCGCACCCGTTGCGATCCGCAGCCGGTGCCGCAGTCATCGGCTTTGCCGAAACGCTATGGAGCGGCTACGGCCCGATCCTCTGGCGCGATCTGGTGATCGTGTCCATGCTCGTCCTCGTGCTGGTGACGAGCCGGCGGGAGAGGGCGATGCCTTGATTATTTCCACTTCTCGCGCGCCGCGTCGTCGGCATCCTTGGCCGAGACCCAATCGCCTTGCGAGCCATCGGCTCCATGCTCCTTCTTCCAAAAGGGCGCGGAGGTTTTCAGGAAATCCATCATGAAGTTCGCGCCATCGAAGGCTGCCTGCCGGTGCGGCGCGGCAGCGATGACGAGCACGATGTTCTCGCCCGGCCGTATCTTGCCGTAGCGGTGGACAGCCGTGAGGCCGAGAAGCGAAAAGCGTTCGATGGCGAGCTTGCCGATGCGAAGCATTTCCGCCTCCGCCATGCCGGGATAATGCTCGAGTTCGAGCGCCGAAAGCGCGCCCTGTTCGTCGCGGCAAAGCCCGGTAAAGGTGACGACGGCGCCTATATCCCTGCGCCCCGCTGTCAGCGCATCGATCTCGGCCTGCAGGTCGAAATCTTGCGATTGAACGCGGATGGCGGGGCTCATGAGCGTACCTCGCTTTTCCCCGCGGCGGCATCCCAGGATAGTCCGTCATTCCTGTGCTTGTCACAGGAATCCAGCCACGGCGCGTCCGTGCCGTGAATGAATCTCTTCTCAACGAGTCTCTTGCGCCCAAGGACTTGGGCGCGCTGGATTCCTGTGACAAGCACAGGAATGACGGAGCATGAGGCTTGCTCCACCATCCTCATCATCCACCCGTCATCGGCGGGAAAATGCCGATTTCCCGCGCTCCGGCGATCTTTTCCGAGTGTTCCACATGCTCCTGATCGATCGCCACCCGGATCACCTCGGGAAATTGAAGCGCGTTCTCATATTCATCGCCCAGCGTCTTCAAATGATTCAGCAAATCGCGCACGGTGACGACATCGGCAGGAAGCTCGATATCCTCTTCTCCCTTGCCGATCCGTTCGCGTACCCAGGCGAAATAGACGAGTTTGGTGTTCATTCCTCTTCCACCAGATGCTTCAGCCCGGCCCGGAAATAATCGTACCCGGTGTAGAAGGTCAGAAGTGCTGCGACCCACAGGAGCACGATGCCGAGCTCGGTAATATAGGGCATGATCTTGTCGCCCGCAGGACCGGCGAGCAGGAAGGCGATGGCTATCATCTGGATGGCGGTCTTCCACTTGGCGATGCGGGTCACCGGCACCGAAACCTTGAGGGCGGCCAGATATTCACGCAGGCCCGAAACCAGGATTTCGCGGCAGAGAATGGTGATCGCCGCCCAAAGCGACCACCCGGCGATCGTCTGATCGGCGGCAAGCAGCAGGAGCACGGCAGCGACCAGCAGCTTGTCGGCGATCGGGTCGAGCATGCGGCCGATATTGGAGGTCTGGTTCCAGATGCGGGCGAGATAGCCATCGAGATAATCTGTGATCGAAGCGACGACGAAGATCCAGAACCCTGCCCAGCGGGCGAAATCGGAACTCTGCAGCCGTCCTTCGACAAAGAAGCAGAGCACGATGATGGGCACGGCCACAATCCGCGCATAGGTGAGGAGATTCGGGATGTTGTATGCGCGGGAAGCCATGGAAGACCTTATTCGTTCTTGCACTGCCTAGTTGATGCCTTGCGGGCCTAGCGTCAACCGTCTTTTCCGGAGGAGGACGAACAGCCGCGCCTGATATCCCGGACCAAGGCCCCAATCAGCCGGCACGGTTCTCATGAAAGTGATTGTAAATCTGTTTCGCGACCGCCTCTGAAATGCCTTCCACCGCCATCAGGTCCGAAAGCCCGGCACGCGAGACGGCCTTCGCCGTGCCGAAGTGCTGCAGGAGCTTGCGCTTGCGGCCCGGCCCGATGCCGGAAATCTCGTCCAGCGGGTTCTTAATCATTTCCTTCTTGCGTCGAGCCCGGTGCGAGCCGATGGCGAATCGGTGCGCCTCGTCTCGCAGGCGCTGCACGAAATAGAGCACCGGATCGCGCGGCGGCAGGGAGAAATCGCTGCGGCTCTCCATGAAGAAGCGCTCGCGGCCGGCATCGCGGTCGACGCCCTTCGCCACGCCGATCGCGGTCACCACGTCGCGGATGCCGAGTTCGTCGAGAATGGCGCGAACCGCCGTCATCTGCCCCTGGCCGCCGTCGATCAGGATCACGTCCGGCCAGGCGGGGAAGGCGACGTCAGCCGCCTCTTCGCTCTCGGCGGCGGCCGTGCTCCGGTCGGGCAGGCCTTCTTCCTTGATGAGGCGGCTGAACCGGCGGGTCATCACCTCGCGCATCATGCCGAAGTCGTCTCCAGGGGTGATGTCGGTCGATTTGATGTTGAACTTCCGGTACTGGTTCTTCACGAAGCCTTCCGGCCCCGCCACCACCATGCCGCCGACGGCATTGGTGCCCATGATATGCGAGTTGTCGTAGATCTCGATCCGGCGCGGCATGTAGGGCAGGCCGAAGGTCTCGGCAAAGCCCTGCAGCAGCCGCGCCTGCGAGGCGGTCTCCGCAAGCTTGCGGCCATGCGCCTCGCGGGCGTTCGCCAGCACATGGCCGGTGAGGTCCTTCTTCTCGCCCCGCTGGGGCACGGAGATCGACACCCTGTGGCCGGCCTTTTCGGAAAGCGCCGTGGCGAGCAGCTCCTGTTCCTCCACGGTTTCGGAAAGCAGGATCTGCCGAGGCACCGGCTTGTCGTCGTAGAACTGGGCAAGGAAGGCGTTGAGCACTTCCGCACCCGAAAGCTGCGGATCGGCCTTCGGGAAATAGGCGCGGTTGCCCCAGTTCTGGCCGGTGCGGAAGAAGAAGACCTGGATGCAGGAGAGCCCGCCCTCGTGATGGATCGCGAAGACGTCCGCTTCCTCCACGCTTGCCGGGTTGATGCCCTGGTGGCTCTGCACATGGCTCAATGCCGCGAGCCGGTCGCGATAGACGGCGGCGCGCTCGAAATCCAGGTCCTCGGAAGCCTCCGCCATCTGCATGGCGATCGCCGATTTCACGTTCTGGCTCTTGCCTGAAAGGAAATCCTTGGCCTCGCGCACCAGCTCCGCATAGCCCTCGTCGCTGACCTCATGCGTGCAGGGGCCGGAACAGCGCTTGATCTGGTAGAGCAGACAGGGGCGGGTGCGCGTCTCGAAGACGCTGTCGGTGCAGGTGCGCAGCAGAAAGGCCCGCTGCAGCGAATTGATGGTGCGGCCGACGGCGGCTGCGGATGCGAAGGGGCCGAAATAATCGCCCTTTCGCGCACGCGCGCCGCGATGCTTGAAGATCGCAGGCGCACGGTGGTCGCCGGTGATGAGGATATAGGGAAAGGACTTGTCGTCGCGCAGCAGCACGTTGAAGCGCGGGCGCAGGCGCTTGATGAGGTTCGCCTCGAGCAGCAGCGCTTCGGTCTCCGTCCGGGTCGTGACGAATTCCATATGCGTCGTTTCGCGCACCATCCGCGCGATGCGGTTGGAATGCACGCGGCCCTGCGCGTAGTTGCCGACACGCTTCTTGAGGCTGCGGGCCTTGCCGACATAGAGCACGTCGCCCGCCTCGTTGAACATGCGGTAGACGCCCGGCGCGTTCGGCAGGTGCTTGACGAATTCGGCGATGAGCTCGGCGCCGTTGAGGCCGCTCTCGTTCTTGAGGGCCTCGTTCCAGTCGATCGCGGCGGATCCCTCGCTCACCGATTCCGGCGCCAGGATCTCGTCGTCGTCCTCTTCCGATTCGTCGTAGATAACGCCGCCGTCAGGCAGCTTCGTACCGTTCATTCCATGATCTCCGCCACGTCCGGCGTCTCCCACGCCAGATGTTGGCCACCGTCGAGGGCAATCATTTGGCCCGTGATCGAGGGCGTGTCAAAGAGAAAGCGGATCGTCCGGCCGAACTCCTGCGGCTCGGGTCCACGCTTCAGAAGTAGGCCTTCCGTCTGCCTTTTGAAAGCGTCGCCATCCTGTCTTTCGCTCTTGAATGTCGGGCCGGGACCGATCGCGTTGACGCGCACCCTCGGGGCGAAGCTCTGGGCGAGCGTCTGCGTCGCCGTCCAGAGCGCCGCTTTCGAAAGGGTGTAGGAATGGAAGCGCGGATTGAGCGCCCAGACCCGCTGGTCGATGATGTTGACGATCAGGCCCTCCGCTTCCGCCGGCAATTGCCGGAAGAAGGCGGCCGACAATATGGAGGGCGCGCGCACATGGATCGCGAAATGCGTATCGAAGGTCTCCGGGTCGAATTGCTGGCCGCTGTCGTTGCGGAAGACTGAGGCGTTGTTCACCAGAAGGCCGACCGGCCGGCCGAGCGCTTCGGCCGCCTTTTTCACGAGCGTGGAGGCTTCCGCAGTTTCAGCGAGGTCGGCGCGGATGGCCGCCGCCGCATGGCCTTCTTGCCTGAGATCCGCCGCCAGCTTTTCCGCGTCCTCGATGGAGCCGTTGGCGTGGATGGCCACCGCAAATCCATTCCGGGCGAGATCCTGGCAGATCGACGCGCCGATCCGCCTCGCCGCTCCGGTCACAAGGGCCGTCTTCAATCGTTCAAAGCTCAAAACGTTTCCTCTTTCCCGGCGCAACTGCCGTTCTTCTCCATATATAAGTGAAGAGCCGGCGAATGAAGAGCGTTGCTCGAAAGGGCCGGTGATGCCGATGGCGAGATTTACTTGAAAGTTAAGGTGTGTTAAGGGATGTAAACGGATGTATATTTCAGTTAATCTTTGCGCAAGGTTAATGAAATACATGTTGCCGCAAAGCAACATCAAAATTTAGCCGTCTGGCCGCCACAATCAATTCACATTTCGGCTCTTCCATTTCCTCATTTCACGACCATCTTCCTCCTCAGCGGACCGGGAACAAATGGCTTTCGACCGTGTTTGTCGAAATGCTTCCTGGCGAAGCATAAAAGGAGAAATTGAATGCGTATTTTCATCGCAACCCTTATGGCCTCGACTGTCAGCTTCGCGGCTCTTTCCGTTGCCAACGCGGCTGATGCGGTAGACCAGATTCCGGAAGCTCCGGTTGCGGTTGAAGAGCCGGCACCCGTGTCCAACTGGGCAGGCGCCTATATCGGTGCTTACGGCAACTACGACTGGGGCCGTTTCGGCAGCGGCGACTATGACGCCGATGGTGCCGGCGGTGGTGCCTTTGGTGGTTACAACTGGCAGAACGGCCAGATCGTCTACGGTATCGAAGGCGATGTCGGCTATTCCAAGCAGGACCAGACGATCCTCGGTGGCGCGGTTGACGCCGAATCCACGTGGGGCGGCTCTGTTCGCGGTCGCGTCGGTTACGACATGAACCCGTTCCTGCTCTATGGTACGGCCGGTGTGGCCTTCCAGAACAACGAGCTGAAGGACGCTACCTCGTCCGACGACAAGACCTCGGTCGGTTACACGGTCGGTGCCGGTGTCGAAGCCTTCGTCACCAGCAACATCACTGCCCGCGTCGAATACCGCTACACGGATTTCGGCTCCAAGGATTACAATCTTGACAGCGGCCGCGTTTCCCGCGGCTTCGACGACCACAGCGTCAAGGTCGGTATCGGCGTCAAGTTCTAAGCCTCCCAAGACCAAACTAAGAAGCCGGGATCTCGATCCCGGCTTTTTTTGTGCCCGTTTGGTGAGTTCAGGCTGCCGCGCGCATGGCCGGATACTCGGCGAAGCGCTTCGTGAAGACATCCGGCCATGCGGCGAGCGCCGGGCGCCCTTCCGCCCATTGTCCGGCGAAGCGCAGGTCCAGGTAGCCGATCAGCGCAGCCAGCGCGAAGTGCCCGCCGTTCAGCTTCTTGCCCGTCTTCGGCAGGTTGTTCTCCAGGTAGTCGAGGCCCCGCATCACCTTTTCCCACTGCTTGTCGATCCAGGGCTGGTGGATCCTGTCCTCCGGGCGGTAGCGCCGCTCGTAGACGATCGCCAGCAGACAATCCATGATGCCGTCGCAGAGCGCTTCCAGCACTTCCACGTCGGTCCTCTTCTCGTCCTTCCTCGGGTAGAGCTTTCCGCCCGAAAGCCGGTCGAGATGGTGCATGATGGCGACGCTGTCATAGACCGGCGGTTCGCCGTCACGGATCAGCACCGGGATCTTGCCGAGCGGATTGTTGTGGACGAGTTCCGGCGGGTTGGCATTGGTATCGGTCTTCACCTCGGTAATCTTGAGCCCGAGATGGCGGGCTGCCATGCGAACCTTGGCGGAATAGGGGGAGGCGGGCGAATAGAGAAGTCTCATGATCCTTCCTTCTGATTCAGGCATTCAGCGAATGGTTGGCAAGGTGATGCGGCTCGCATTGCAGCCGTTGCGAT
Source organism: Rhizobium sp. LC145 (assembly GCF_001005825.1). Classification (GTDB taxonomy): domain Bacteria; phylum Pseudomonadota; class Alphaproteobacteria; order Rhizobiales; family Rhizobiaceae; genus Neorhizobium. Next base: position 837,312 of record NZ_LBHV01000001.1, on the reverse strand, counting down.
CGACTTCGGCGCAATCGCGGAAGCGGAGGTCCTTGGTGAGGCAGATGCGGATTTCCTTGAGCTGTCGCCTTTCGCAGCTTGCCGCGATGCCCCGGCGCGTCAGGCCGGGATTGGCTTCCATGAATTTCCGCTCGATCTCCTCGGAAGAGAGCGTCCTTGCCGTTTCTCCCCGCGCGAGATCGGAGGGCAGCGTGATTCTTTCGAAGGCTTCGCGAACCCTGGCGAAATAATCGCGCTGGGTAAGCCCCGTGCAGCGCCCGTGCTTGCGCCATTGATGGCCGATCAATCCCATCGAGGGCATGATGTCGAACATCCGCTCGCCCACCGATCGCGGCACGCGGCCAGGCTCGCCGTTTTGGCAGAACTCCGGATAGCCCCTTTCGAATTGCGGCCAGAGCCCGTGCACGATGAAACCGTGATCCGCCGCACCGCCGCATTGCTGCTCGTTGCGGCCGCTGCCGTCGATGCTGCAGAAGGTCGGCGACCAGGAAAGGGAAAGCACGTAGAAATCGAAGACGCCTGCGCGGTCCTGCGCTTTTGCCCCAGGGGAAAAGGCAGGGGCAAGGGTGAGAAAACCGGCAAGGAAAACGGCAAATGTGGTCCGCAAAGGTTGATCGGCCAAGGGCTTGGCCCCTAGAGTGAGGAGGCGAGCCGCGGCTTTACTGCGATCGGTTCGGCTCCAGGGGGACAGGAAGGGGAACGGCAAAATCGGATGACCTTGAAGAAATATTTCTGGCCCGTCGTCGGCGCGGTGACCATAGCGGTTTCGGCATGGCTTCTCTACAAGGAATTGCGTGGGCTTTCCCTTGAGGAACTCGGTGAAAGCCTGGCGGCGATTTCGACGCGAAACTGGATATTGTGCGGCGTTTCGACCCTGCTCGCCTATGCGGCGCTGGCCGGATATGACCGCATCGCGCTCATGCATCTCGGCCGGAAGGTGAACTGGCTTTTCATCACCATCTGCTCCTTCACCACCTATGCCCTTTCCCACAATGTCGGCGCGTCCGTCGTCTCGGGCGGCGTGGTGCGCTACCGCGCCTATTCCTCCAGGGGGCTGACGCCCGCGGAGATCGGCATCCTGATTGCGCTGTGCTCCTTCACCTTCGTGCTGGGGACGGTGCTGCTTGCCGGCATAGTGCTCATTCTCAAGCCGCATATCACGGAACGCTTCGGCGACCTCTTGCCCGTGACCGCCTCCTCGGCCACCGGTTATGTGGTGCTCGCGCTCGTTGCGCTTTACGTTGCAGGAAGTTTTCTGAAAATGCGGGCGCTGACGATCGGTCCGTTCAAGATCGTCTATCCGTCGCCGCGTGTGGTGCTGCCGCAATTGATCATCGCGCCGCTGGAATTGATCGGCGCCGCCGGAATCATCTATTTCGCGCTTCCGGAGGCAGGCAATCCCGGCTTTGTCGTCGTGCTGGGCATCTTCCTCCTCTCCTTTTCGGCCGCGCTGATCTCGCATGTGCCGGGCGGGCTCGGCGTGCTCGAACTGGTCTTCGTGATGGGACTGCCGGACATGGACCCGGCCGATGTCATCGCTGCGCTCCTCGTTTTCCGGCTGTTCTACCTGCTCATCCCCTTCGCGATCGCGCTCGTGGTGATCCTCTTCTTCGAACGCTCGCAATTCCGGGCGCAGCACCCGCCGGATATGGAGCGCGGCAAGCAGCATTCTCCCTGAGCAATTCAAGGAAAAGTGGGAACCGGTTTTCCGTCCGGAATTGCGTGTACTAAAGGGGGCAATTCCAGGAAAAGTGGGAACCGGTTTTTCGTCCGGAATTGCGTAAGGAAGAACCTATTCTGCGCGCAGCCAGAAGGCGCGCTGCGAGGCGAAACGGTCCTGCGCCATCACCGTCTTGAGGAAAGGCAGCAGCGCGTGCAACTCGTTCTTCAGCGTGAAGGGCGGGTTGACGATGATGAGTCCCGAGCCGATGAGGCCCGTCGTCTCCCGGTCGCTCTTCACGATGAGTTCCGCGCAGAGCATCTTGGGAATCTCCAGCGCCTGCAGTTCCTCGTGGAAGGCCTTGATCGGCGCGCCTTTCTTCAGCGGGTACCAGAGGCAGTAGGTGCCGCCCGAAAAGCGCTTATAGGCGTTCGCCAACCCGTTCACGATCCGCTGATATTCGCCCTCTTCCTCGAAGGGCGGATCGACCAGCACGATGCCACGTTTTTCCTTCGGCGGCAGATGCGCGCCGAGCGCTAGCCAGCCGTCGAGTTCGGTGACGCGCACCTGGAAATCGCCTTCGAAAAGACGGGCGAGGCGGCCGTGGTCCTCCGGGTGCAGTTCCATGGCTGAAAGCCGGTCCTGCGGCCGGAAGAGCATGCGCGCCAGCTTCGGCGAGCCCGGATAGAGCTTCATCGCACCACCGGGGTTCAGCTCCTTCACGGCGGCGAGATAGGGCTCCAGCAACTCGGCGATGTCGACCGGAAGCTCCGCTTCCATCAGCCGGCCGATGCCGTCCCGCCATTCGCCCGTTTTCTGCGCTTCCTCGGAGGAGAGATCATAGAGCCCGATGCCCGCATGGGTGTCGAGCACGCGGAAGGCCTTGTCCTTCTTCTGCGCGTAGCGGACCAGCCGCGCCAGAATGGCGTGCTTCAGGACATCGGCGAAATTGCCCGCGTGATAGATATGGCGATAGTTCATCGTGGCTGCTGTCTCGCCTCAATTAATTTGATGCAGCGCAAATGGCGCTTTTTGAGTGGCTACGCATGCAATATAGAAAAGCTATGAACGTTGCGACCCCGATCACCGCCAAAACTTCCGTCAATCACTCGACCGTCGGGCATACCGTCTGTCCGCACGACTGTCCCTCGGCCTGCGCGCTGGATGTCGACCTTACCCCTGACGGCCGCATCGGCCGCGTGCGCGGCTCGGCCGAGAACACCTATACGGCCGGCGTCATCTGCGCCAAGGTCGCGCGCTATGCCGAACGGCTCTACCACCCCGGTCGCCTGATGGTGCCGCAGCGGCGCACCGGAGCCAAGGGCGAGGGGAGCTGGCAGGAGGTTTCCTGGGAAGCGGCGCTGGACGAGATCGCCGAGGCCTTCGTCAAGGCGGAGGCCAGGCACGGCACGGAAGCGGTCTGGCCCTATTTCTACGCCGGCACCATGGGTCAGGTGCAGCGCGATTCGATCGAGCGCCTTCGTCACGCCAAGAAATATTCGGGCTTCTTCGGCACGATCTGCACCAACATGGCCTGGACCGGCTATGTCATGGGCACCGGCGCGCTTCGTGGTCCCGATCCGCGCGAGATGGCGAAGGCCGATTGTGTGGTGATCTGGGGCACCAACGCGGTCTCCACCCAGATCAATGTCATGACCCATGCGGTGAAGGCCCGCAAGGAACGCGGCGCGAAGATCGTCGTCATCGACATTTATGATAACCCCACCATGAAGCAGGCGGACGTCAAGCTCGTACTGCGTCCCGGCACCGATGCGGCGCTCGCCTGCGCCGTCATGCACGTCGCCTTCCGCGATGGTTATGCCGATCGCGAATACATGGCCAAGTTCGCCGACGATCCCGCCGGATTGGAAGCGCATCTCAAGACCCGCACGCCGGAATGGGCTTCCGCCATCACCGGCCTGCCGGTGGAAGAGATCGAAGCCTTCGCCCGGCTCGTCGGCACCACGAGGAAAACCTTCTTCCGCCTCGGCTACGGTTTCTCTCGCCAGCGCAACGGCACCGTCGCCATGCACTCGGCACTTTCGGTCGCCACCGTGCTCGGCTCATGGCAATACGAGGGCGGCGGTGCCTTCCACAACAATGGCGAGATATTCCGCTTGAGCAAGGCGGAGCTGATGGGCACCGCCTACGCGGACCCGGACATCCGCATGCTCGACCAGTCGCAGATCGGCCGGGTGCTGACGGGCGATCCCGAAGCTCTGCGTCATCGCGGGCCGGTGACGGCACTCCTCATCCAGAATACCAATCCGATGAATATCGCGCCGGAACAGCGCCTCGTCCGCCGCGGTTTCATGCGCAATGATCTCTTCGTCGCCGTACACGAGCATTTCATGACCGATACCGCCAAGGTGGCGGATATCGTCCTGCCGGCAACCATGTTCGTGGAGCATGACGATCTCTACCGCGCCGGCGGCCAGCAGCACATCCTGCTCGGCCCGAAGCTCACCGAGCCGCCGCCGACAGTGCGCACCAATCTCTTCGTCATCGAGGAATTGGCCAAGCGCCTCGGCGTCGATCACTTCCCCGGTTTCGGCCTCAGCGAGCGCGAGCACATTGATCGCATTCTGACGGGCAGCGGCTGGCCAGGATATGATGCGCTCAAGCAAGATAAGTGGATCGACGCCCAGCCGGATTTCGAGACCGCCCACTTCATCAAGGGCTTCGGCTATCCGGACGGCAAGTTCCGCTTCAGTCCGGATTGGGCAAACGGCCCGTCGCCGGATAAGCCGCCCGCGAGCGTCGGGCCGCTCGGCCCCGTCGCGGCGCTGCCGAAATTCCCCGACCACGTGGAGGTGATCGAGGTGGTGGATGCGGAGCATCCATTCCGGCTTGCGACCTCTCCCTCGCGCAGCTTCCTGAATTCCTCCTTCAGCGAGACGAAGAGCTCCTATGAGCGGGAAGGGCGGCCGGACGTGATGATCGAGCCGACCGATGCCGAGCGGCTCGGCATCGTCGATGGTGATATCGTTCGCCTCGGCAACAAGCGCGGCGAAATCCGCCTGCATGCCAGGATCGTTCCGGGCGCCCGACCGGGCGTGCTGATTGCCGAAGGGCTATGGCCGAACAGCGCCCATCTCGATGGCGAGGGCATCAACGTGCTGACCGGCGCCGATCCTGTCGCGCCCTATGGCGGCGCGGCCGTTCACGACAACCGCGTCTGGCTGCGCAAGGACGCCGCATGAGCGAGCAGAGGTCTCGGGTGGCGATCCTCGGCGAGTGGACGCTTTCCAATGGATGGACGCGGCTGTCGAACTATGATGTGGATTACACGGATCGGGCCGGTGAGACCCATCGGCTGAAACGCGAAGTCTATCATCGCACGCCCGCCGCCTGCATCCTGCTCCATGATCCGAAACGGGATGTCGTGGTGCTGGTGAGGCAATTTCGTCTTCCGCACCATCTCCTCGGCGGTGAGGGCTGGATGATCGAGGTGCCGGCCGGTCTTCTGGACGACGACCATCCGGAGGATGCGATCCGCCGCGAGGCTATGGAGGAGACCGGCTACCGCGTCCGCGATGTCCGGTTCCTCTTCAAGGCCTTCCCATCACCCGGCGCGGTTACCGAGGTCGTCCACTTCTTCTTTGCTTCCGTTGATCTCGCTGACCGGGTGCATGACGGCGGCGGGCTCGCCGAGGAGCACGAGGATATCGAGGTTATGGAAGTGCCGCTGGATCAAGCCCTGAGCATGGTCGGGAAAGGCGAGATCTGCGATGCCAAGACGATCATGCTGCTCCAATGGGCGGCATTGAACCGGCCTGTAATCTCATCCGGTTAAGCGATTCTATTCCCAGGATCTTTGGTTCTTTGGCAGTCGGCCTGTCGGATCGATGACTGTTACCTTGTGCGGCAGGGCGGTGTCCCATTGCCAGAGGACCAGGTTCGTGACTGAAGGTCCAGCCCGGTGAGCAAAGGATGGTACGAGAATTCCGGCATGGGTGATGCTGAGCTTCTCGTGGACCTCCCATGAACCGGGCCGTTTATTGTCCGAAAGAGCGCTTGCCCATGCAGAACCCATGAGCTCGAGAGAGATGCTGTGCGCCTCTTGGGCGGCTTTATCCGTGAGATCGGCAATACCTTCGCAGTCGACCTCGTAGGAGCAGATCGTCAGGGGGTGGATTTTATGGCCAAAGCCTTGGCTGGCTTCGATGATGGCACCCTCAATGGAGGTCGAAAGATAAAGGGCAGGGACGCTTTTGGGATTGAAGCGGGCGCCCCGGATCGCCGCTCCATCACCAGATAGCGGACTCATTGCCCAGCGAGGGTCATGAGCTCGATAGCAGACACCTTGGAACCTCAAGCAAAACCGCCGAGTGCCAGGTGATCGAGGTAATCCCGAAGGGCGGCAGCCTTGCCGTTTTTCACAACGCTTTCGGCGGTCCTGCCGCCGAAAGCTGGAAGGGGCTCGGCCCTATACCATGCCAGTGCCTGCCGCTCGCTGCCTGCCCAGTCGCTCACGCGATGGATGATCTCGGCCATCTCGCCGATGCGTGCAGCGACGGCCGGTGCTTGAGCCCGTTCCTTGCGTTGCAGAGTATTGACCGAGAGACCGGCCGTTTCCGCAAGTTCCCTTTTGGAAATGCCGAGGCGTGAGGATACCGCTTCGATTTCCATCGAAGGCGCTTCCTGAAAGGCTTCGGCTTGACGTTTGTTTGGCATGTATGCCTCTTGTACGTAATTCACGTACAAATTTACGTCGAAAACGTAGTTTTGTCGATGGCTGTGTTAAGGCGCGGGAGATATCAATCTCGCCTCGTCCTTCAGCGGCAAGTCTACGCCGACAACCCTTCCGCCCTCCATCCGAGCCTTGCCCTCGGCAACCAGCCGCAGCGAAAGCGGATAGAGCTTGTGCTCGATAGTCAGCAGGCGGGCGGCGAGCGTCTCGGCCGTATCGCCGGGAAGAACGGGAACGACGGCCTGGCCGACGATCGGGCCTTCGTCCATCGCTTCGGTCACGAAATGCACCGTGCAGCCGGCCACCTTCATGCCGGCATCGAGCGCGCGCTGATGGGTGTGAAGGCCGGGAAACAGCGGCAAGAGGGAAGGATGGATGTTGAGGATGCGGCCTTCGTAGCGGTTGATGAAATCCGCCGAAAGCAGCCGCATATAACCGGCCAGGCAGAGGATATCCGGCGAAACCTCGTCGAGTGCCGCGAAGATCGCCGCCTCGTGCTCGGCCTTGCTTGCGAAATCCTTCCGCTCGAAGGCGAACGTCCTGATGCCGCGCGCCCTGGCCTTTTCCAGTCCGCCGGCATTCGCCGTGTCGGAAATGACTGCCACGACCTCCGCCGGAAAATCGGCAACCGCGCAGGCGTCAGCGAGCGCCACCATGTTGGAGCCGCTGCCGGAAATGAAGATGACGACGCGTTTCTTAGCCGAACTCATAGGCCAAGCGTGCCCTTGTAGATGACGCCGGCTTCGCCCTCGGCGCGCGCGGCCATCCGCCCGAGCGGCACGACAATCTCGCCTTCCTCGGTGAGGATATCCGTGACGGCCTGCACATTCTCAGCGGCGACGACCACGATCATGCCAATACCGCAGTTGAAGGTGCGCAGCATTTCCTTGGCTTCCACGCCGCCGGTCTTGGCGAGCCAGGAGAAGACGGGCGGCACGGGAATGGAATCGAGATCGATTTCGGCCGCGAGGTTCTTCGGCAGCACGCGCGGAATGTTCTCCGGGAAACCGCCGCCGGTGATATGCGCGAGAGCCTTCAGCGCGCCTGTTTCGCGGATCGCCTTCAGGAGCGGCTTCACATAGATGCGGGTGGGCGTCAGCAGCGCCTCGCCGAGCGACTTTCCGGTGAAGAACGGCGCCGGCGCATCCCAGCCGAGGCCGGAAAGGGCGACGATCTTGCGCACCAGCGAGAAGCCGTTGGAATGCACGCCCGAAGAGGTGAGGCCGAGGATCGCATCGCCTTCGGCTATGTCGCCGACCGGCAGAAGCTGGCCGCGCTCGGCCGCCCCCACGGCGAAGCCCGCCAGGTCATAGTCACCGTCGGAATACATGCCCGGCATTTCGGCCGTCTCGCCGCCGATCAGCGCGCAGCCCGCCTCGCGGCAGCCGGCGGCAATCCCGTTGACGATCGCCGCGCCCTGGTCGGGGTCGAGCTTGCCGGTGGCGAAATAATCGAGGAAGAAGAGCGGCTCGGCGCCCTGCACCACGAGATCGTTGACGCACATGGCGACGAGATCGATGCCGACGGTATCGTGGAAATCCGCGTCGATCGCGATCTTGAGCTTGGTGCCGACGCCGTCATTGGCCGCGACGAGAACAGGGTCGGTGAAGCCGGCGGCCTTGAGGTCGAAGAGCCCGCCGAAGCCGCCGATCTCGCTGTCGGAGCCGGGGCGGCGGGTGGAGCGCACGGCCGGCTTGATCTTCTCCACCATCAGATTGCCGGCATCGATATCCACGCCCGCATCGCTATAGGTGAGACCGTTTTTGCCCGGCTCGCTCATCGTTCGTCTCCAATGAATTCTATAGCGGCTCGCAATTGCACGAGATGGTGCGATATGCAAGCGTCAGCGCCGGTTTTGAAAGCTTTTCACCGCTTGATGCCGCCTGGCTTTGCGAGGACCAATCGACATTCAGGGTTTGGAGCGCGGTATGAGGGAAAATCGTTCAGTTCTAGGAGCCAAACCGACGATGGAGCCAAACTCCATCTAGGGTTGGCGACGCAGAAATGGGCGATTTTCACCATATCCCTTCGGGACGCGGCGGATTTCGCGCCTTGCTGCGTCGAACCGCCCTCGTGGAGTTATGCTCCACCTCGGTCGCTTCTCCTTGCCATCCACGAAATCCGGCTCGCGCCGCGCCTGAAACCTGAGTGTCGATTGGTCCTAGTCTTGACCTTGCGGGCAGCATCATCCTATCCCTGACCCGGCCCGGCCAACTCGAAGGGACGCAGAGATGCCATACCATGTCAGCGGCGCGAGCCTCAGGCGCCACATCCTTTTCTGGATCGGCGCGCTCCTCGTCTTCGTTCTTTTCCTGTGGGCATTCCGCACCATCCTTCTGCCCTTCGTGGCCGGCATGGCGCTCGCCTATTTCCTCGATCCGGTGGCCGATTGGCTCGAGCGGCGGGGCTTGAGCCGCCTTATGGCTTCGGTGGTCATCCTTGTCAGCTTCGTCCTGATTTTCGCGTTGTCGCTGATGATCGTCATCCCGATCATCGTCAATCAGTTCACCGAGTTCGCGGCTGCTCTTCCAGGCTATGTCTCTCAGTTGCAGCAATTGATCGCCAGCCCCGAAAACTCGATCCTGCCAGGCTGGATCAGCGCCCAGATCGAGACGATGAAGCAGAACTTTTCCGAGGTGCTGGGCCAGGGCGCCGGCTTCATCGGCACGTTGTTCACGCAGATCTGGAATTCCGGCAAGGCGATCGTCGACGTCGTTTCCCTGTTGATCGTCACGCCGGTCGTGGCCTTCTATATCCTGCTCGATTGGGACCGGATGATCGCCAAGGTGGATGGCTGGGTGCCGCGCGACCAGACGTCTACCGTTCGCCGCCTTGCCCGCGAAATGGACGAGGTGATCGCGAGCTTCGTGCGCGGGCAGGGCTCCATCTGCATCATCCTCGGCATCTTCTATGCGGTCGGCCTTTCTCTGGTCGGGCTCAATTTCGGTCTCCTGATCGGCTTCATCGCCGGCATGATCAGCTTCATCCCCTATATCGGCTCCTTCATCGGCCTCATCATGTCGGTCGGCTTGGCGTTGGTGCAGTTCTGGCCGGATTATACCTGGATCATCGCGACGGCGGCCGTCTTCTTCGTCGGCCAGTTCATCGAGGGCAATTTCCTGCAGCCGAAGCTGATGGGCTCGCGGATCGGCCTGCATCCGGTCTGGCTCATGTTCGCCCTCTTCGCCTTCGGCGCCATGTTCGGCTTCGTGGGGCTGCTGATCGCGGTGCCCGCGGCCGCCGTGGTCGGCGTCCTTGTCCGCTTCGCGCTCTCGCGCTATCTTGAGAGCGATCTTTATTACGGTCGGTCGGCAAGTCTGCCATGGGAGGATGGCGGGCCGCCGCCGGTACTGGAGCATTCCGCGACAGGCCCGGAGACAGCCGGCCAGACAAACACCCAGAAGACAGAATGAACGAAACAACCGAGTGGGAGCGGCAGCGCCAGGAGCAATTGCCGCTCGCTTTTCAACATGATTCCGCCAGCGGCCGGGAGGACCTCCTCGTTTCCGGCCCGTTGAATGCTGCGGTCTCGATCGTCGACGATTGGCCGGCCTGGCCGGCACCCGTCGTCGTGCTGGCAGGTCCCGTCGGCTCGGGAAAATCCCATCTCGCCAATATCTGGAAGGAAAAGGCCGGCGCGGCCGATATCCATCCGCTTGCCGGTTCCGGCGCGGTGGAGCTTGCGGCCGCCGGCCCGGTTCTCTTCGAGGATGCGGATCGTCGCGGCTTCAGCGAAACGGAGCTCTTCCACGTCATCAACAGCGTGCGGGAGAACGGCCACAGTCTTCTGATGACCTCGCGTCTCTGGCCCGTCTCCTGGTCGGTCACCCTGCCGGACCTCCGCTCGCGGCTGAAGGCGGCGACCGTCGTGGAGATCGGCGAGCCTGACGAGGAACTCCTGGCCCAGGTGATCGTGAAATTGTTCGCCGATCGCCAGCTTAATATCGATGACAAACTTGTCGGCTACATCGTTAACCGGATGGAGCGTTCGCTCGGAGCGGCCCAGACGATCGTTGACCGGCTGGATCGTCTGGCGCTTGCCCGCGGCACGCGGATTACACGACCGCTTGCCGCCGAGGTCCTGAACGACCTCGGAAATGCCTCCGCCGACGATTGACTGTCACAGTTCCGTCGTCAAATTGTTATACGGCCGGACAAGGGCAAGCCCAGGGGTGGATCATGGATTCGATGACGACGGAAACGCATCAGCAGGAAAGTGCTACGGCCGGGAATTTCGATGACCTGTTGAACAGTCCGGAGCGCTTCATCAACCGCGAATTCTCCTGGCTCCAGTTCAACCGCCGGGTTCTGGAAGAAACGCTGAATACGGCTCACCCGCTTCTGGAGCGGGTGCGCTTCCTGTCGATCTCGGCGGCGAACCTCGACGAGTTCTTCATGGTGCGCGTCGCCGGCCTCGAAGGGCAGGTGCGCCAGGGCATCGTCGTGCGCAGCCCGGACGGCAAGTCGCCTGCCGAACAGCTCGATGCGATCCTTCAGGAGATCGATAACCTCCAGATGGAGCAGCAGGCTTCGCTCGCGGTCCTGCAGCAATATCTCGCCAAGGAAGATATCCTCATCGTGCGGCCCGCCGCGCTATCGGCGGAAGACCGCACATGGCTTGCCTCGGCTTTCGATGACGAGCTCTTCCCGGTCCTGACGCCGCTCGCGATCGATCCGGCCCATCCTTTCCCCTTCATTCCCAACCTCGGCTTCTCCATGGGCCTGCAGCTCGAAAGCATGCACGGCAAGGAGCCGATGACGGGTCTGTTGCGCCTGCCGCCGACGCTCGACCGCTTCGTCCGCCTTCCCGATGATGCGAACACCATCCGCTACATCACGCTGGAGGATGTCGTCGGCATGTTCACCGACCGGCTCTTCCCCGGTTATGTGGTAAGGGGAGCAGGCACCTTCCGCATCATTCGCGACAGCGATATCGAAGTCGAGGAAGAAGCCGAAGACCTCGTCCGCTTCTTCGAAAGCGCGCTCAAGCGCCGCCGCCGAGGCAAGGTCATCCGCATCGAGACCGACAGCGAGATGCCCGCCTCGCTCCGGCAGTTCGTGGTGCAGGAACTCGGCGTGCCGGAAAATCGCGTCGCCGTCTTGCCCGGCCTTCTGGCTCTCAACACGCTGTCGGAGATCACCAAGGCCCCGCGCAACGACCTGCGGTTCGAAACCTACAATGCCCGATTTCCCGAACGGGTCCGCGAACACGCCGGAGATTGTTTCGCCGCCATCCGCGAAAAGGACATGGTGGTCCACCATCCTTACGAAAGTTTCGACGTGGTGGTGCAGTTCATTCTTCAGGCGGCGCGTGATCCGGATGTTCTGGCGATAAAGCAGACGCTTTACCGCACCTCGAACGACAGCCCGGTCGTCCGCGCGTTGATCGACGCGGCCGAGATGGGCAAGTCGGTGACCGCGCTGGTGGAGCTCAAGGCCCGATTCGACGAGGAGGCCAATATCCGCTGGGCGCGCGACCTGGAACGCGCCGGCGTGCAGGTCGTCTTCGGCTTCATCGAGCTCAAGACTCACGCCAAGATGTCGATGGTGGTGCGCCGCGAGGAAGGCAGGCTCAGGACCTACTGCCATCTCGGCACCGGCAACTATCACCCCGTCACCGCGAAGATCTACACCGACCTTTCCTTCTTCACCTGCAATCCGAAGATCGCCCACGACATGGCGAACGTCTTCAACTTCATCACCGGCTACGGCGAGCCGGAGGAGAGCATGAAGCTCGCAGTCTCGCCCTATACGCTGCGTCCGCGCATCCTCCGACACATCGAGGAAGAGATCTGCCACGCTGAGAACGGCAAGCCGGCGGCGATCTGGATGAAGATGAACTCGCTGGTGGACCCCGACATCATCGATGCGCTCTATCGCGCAAGCCGGGCCGGCGTGGAAGTCGATCTCGTCGTGCGCGGCATCTGCTGCCTGCGGCCGCAGGTGCCGGGGCTTTCGGACAACATCCGCGTCAAGTCTATCGTCGGCCGCTTCCTGGAGCACAGCCGCATCTTCTGCTTCGGCAACGGCTATGGCCTGCCTTCGGACAAGGCGCTCGTCTATATCGGCTCCGCCGACATGATGCCTCGAAACCTCGACCGCCGGGTCGAGACGCTGGTTCCGCTCCTGAACCCGACGGTGCACGAGCAGGTTCTTTCACAGATCATGCTGGGCAACCTGATTGACAACCAGCAGAGCTACGAGATATTGCCGGACGGTACCTCCCGGCGCATGGAAGTGCGCAAAGGCGAGGAGCCTTTCAATGCTCAGCATTACTTCATGACCAATCCTAGTCTGTCCGGTCGTGGAGAAGCTCTGAAATCGAGTGCTCCGAAACTGATCGCCGGTCTGATGTCCGGACGCAAGAAATAGGCAATATGGTTCGATCTGAAGCCCAGGGGCGTCTTCCGGGAATCGCCCCTGTCTCCGTCATCGACATCGGCTCAAACTCCGTCCGTGTCGTTATCTACGAAGGCCTGTCGCGCGCGCCGACCATCCTTTTCAACGAAAAGGTCATGTGCGGTCTCGGAAAGGGGCTGGGGTCCACCGGACGCATGGACGAGGAGGCGGTCGGCCGGGCGCTGGCTTCCTTGCGGCGTTTCAAGGCGCTGTCCAGCCAGGCGCGCGCCACCGACACCTACGTTCTGGCGACTGCCGCCGCCCGCGAAGCCTCCAACGGACCCGAATTCATCCGTGCGGCCGAGGAAATCCTCGGCCAGGAAGTGCAGGTCCTTTCGGGCGAAGAGGAAGCGCGGTTTTCCGCGCTCGGCGTCATCAGCGGCTTTCATGATACGGACGGCATCGCCGGAGACCTCGGCGGCGGCTCGCTCGAACTCATCGACATCAGGGGCGCGCAGTTCGACCGGGGTATCACGCTGCCGCTCGGCGGCCTGAGACTTTCCGAAATTTCCGGCAATTCTCTTTCGCGGGCGCGGGCCTTCGCCAGAAAGCAGGTCGGGACCGCCCGTTTCCTGAAGAACGGAGAGGGCCGCACCTTCTATGCCGTCGGCGGCACCTGGCGAAACATCGCCAAACTCCACATGGAGGTAACCCGGTATCCGCTGCACATGATGCAGGGATACGAACTTCCTCTGGACGAGATGCTGAATTTCCTCGACCAGATCATCAAGTCGAAGGACAGCAAGGACCCCGCCTGGCAGGTCGTCTCGAAAAGCCGCCGCGCGCTGCTTCCCTTCGGGGCCGTCGCCATGCAGGAAGTGCTCGGTGCCATGAGGCCCGCGCGGGTGAGCTTTTCCGCGCAGGGCGTGCGCGAGGGCTATCTCTATTCGCTGCTGCCCGATGACGAGCGCGATTCCGATCCGCTTCTCGTCGCCGCCGATCAGCTCGCCATCCTGCGCGCCCGTTCTCCCGAACATGCCCGCGAGCTTGCCGAGTGGACCGGCCGCATGGTGCCGGTCTTCGGCATCGAGGAGACGGAAGAGGAGAGCCGCTATCGCCAGGCTGCCTGCCTGCTGGCTGATATCAGCTGGCGCGCGCATCCGGATTATCGCGGACTGCAGGCGCTGAACCTGATCGCCCATTCCTCTTTCGTCGGCATCACCCATGCCGGCCGCGCCTATCTGGCGCTCGCCAACTATTACCGTTTCGAAGGCCTGAACGACGACGGCGCCACCGGGCCGCTCGCGACGATCGCCACGCCGCGCCTGCTCGATCTCGCCAAGCTCCTCGGCGGCCTCCTGCGCGTCGTCTATCTCTTCTCGGCATCCATGCCGGGCATCGTGCACGACCTGAGCTTCCGGCCATCCTCCGATCCGAACCTGGATCTCGAATTCGTCGTGCCGGCGAAGTACCGGGATTTTGCCGGAGAAAGACTAGACGGCAGGCTCCAGCAGCTGGCGAAACTCACCGGCAAGCGCCTGGCGTTCAGGTTCGAATAGGGTCAGTTCACCGGTTTTTCAAATCGATGTGAGAGCTCTTGCACGGATCTTTTCAAGAGCCTGTGAATGGCGAATATCAGATGCAAGTCCTTGAAAAAATTGGCCTCAGGTAGAGCGCATTGCGGCGCTTTCGATTGTTCGCAATTGCGAAATAGAGAGGTCGCAAAAACGGTCATTGCAAATCCTGCATCGAGATCCGACCTGCGGTGCATGTCGAGCAGCTCCCAACTGGCTCGACACATAAAAGCATCAAAAGGATACGATCATGAAAAAGACACTTGCAGCCGCTCTTTTTGCTGCCCTGGCAAGCTCTTCGGCAGCCTTCGCATTGGAACCCATTCCCGGCAGCATCACCTATGGCGGTGAACCGGCATCCCGTTTGGAAAAGGCTCCCGTCGGCAGCCCGGTTTTCCACCGCTTTACCAGCAATGGCACGGAATACTCCGAGATCTATCGCATCCAGCCTGATCGCAGCCTGAAACTGGTCAATCGGTCGACCCTTAACGACAGCTGATTGACCGCAAACGAAGACGCCCGGCATTGCCGGGCGTCGTGCTTTTTGATCCTGAGCTTACTTCGCGCTCAGGAATTCCCCCACTTCCAGCAGAACGAATTCATTGTCGTCGGCCTTGTTGAGTTCGCGACCCGCCGAGAAGGGCAGGTTGTTGTCGTTGCCGACCACGATATGCGTGGCATCCACCACATCGACGTTCTCGATGGTGACGAACGGCATGTCGTAGAAGCCTTCGCCGCCGCCCTGGCGGGCCTTGCCGTCCGGGTCCTGCACCTTCATCAGGTCGATATAGCCGATCTTGCGCGCCGCCTGGCCCACATTTGCATCCGAAAATTCGATCTTGTAGATGCGCTTGTGCTTGGCCGGCGTTGCAAAGCAGTCCGGCGCCGGCTTCTTCGGATCGGCGCAAGCCTTGTCCGCCGTGCCGGCGCCATTGTCGCGCTCGATCACCAGCGCGGTCGTGTCGTCGATCATGTTGAAATCGCCGATCGCTTCACCTCCCTCCGAGAGAGGATAGAGCCAGGAGCGTCCGGTCCAGGCCTTGGAGGCGACGTCGAGCTCAATGATGCGCAGCGCCGTCTGGCCGTCGGCTTTCTCCACCGAACCGTCCTCGAGATAGAGCGGCCCTTCCAGGAGACCGTAGAGCTTGCTGCCGTCCTTCGACATGGCCAGCCCCTCATAGCCGCCGGAGCGTTTCAGGTTGAAGGCCGGCATCTTGGCGGTCGGATTGGCGGGCGTCGCGATGGTCGGGGTGTCGGGCGAAAGCACCGGCTTGCCGTCCACGGCGGTCGCGATGACGTCGGTCAGCTCGCCATTGGCATTCACTTTCAGGAGGTAGGGGCCGAACTCCTCGCCGAGCCAGAAACCCTCCGCCACCGGCTGGATCGATTCCAGGTCGAAATCCGCGCCGGTCAGATAACGCTTCTCAGCACCCTCCAGCACGATTGGGAAGGGGGCGATCCGGTTCGGGTCGGAAAGGAAGATGGTGTTGGAGCGCTCCACCGTGCCGTTATTCCAGTCGAAACGGATATTGTGCAGCATCAGCGCCGCGTCGCTGGAATTCGTCTTGCCACCGAAGCCGTTGTCCGAAAGGCTCCAGAAACTTCCGTCCGGCATGGTCTTGATTCCGGAGAAGCCCTGCACGGGCTGGCCGTCGAAGGGAAGTCCGAGACCGGTTTCGCGGATACCGTCCTTGCCCATGACGCTGCCGAGCTCCGTGGTGCGCTTGCGGTCGGCGGTCGTGAACTTGCCGGAAACCTTCAGGTGCTCGGGGGCATCGGCAGGGGCGGGGATCAGCGTCTTGGCCGGCAGAATGGCGTGAGAGACGAGCTTGGCCGGGAAGGCCTTTTCTTCGGCCGCGGCAGAGCCGCCGATCAGCGCGGCGAAGGCGACGGAAGCGAGCAGAATTCTGGTCATGAAAAGCCCTCTGGGGTGCGTGTGGAACACACGGAACCCGTTAGTGAGGGTGCATGACGGACAGGTGATGATCGCTTGAAATTTTCGTGACGGCCCTGTGGGTTATGCGCTGCGGCTGAGCAAGACCCAACGCCCGGGCGTCATTCCGAAGGTATTCTTGAAATGCCGGGTGAAGTGGCTCTGGTCGGCAAAGCCCGCCTCGAAGGCCGCATCGGCGAGGCTGCCGCCGGAGGCGAGCCGGGCCTTGGCGCGGTCGAGCCGCCGCATCACCAGATAGCGGTGCGGACTGGTGCCGAGCAGCGCCCGGAACTGCCGGGCAAGCGTATAGCGGTCGAGCCCGCCGATCTCTTCCAGTTCCTCGGACGTGACGGTTCTGTTGCTGTTGGCATGGAGATAATCCCGGCAGCGCAGCACCGCATTGCGGTCGATCCGGCCCGCGCGCGGGCCGGCTGCATCCGCATGGCGCCAAAGGCTTGCCGCGAAGCGGGCGATCAGGTCGTCCAGAAGAAGGTCGTCCGGCTCGGTTTCGAGGTTCTGCAGCGCTTCCGCCAGCGATTGCTTGAACGCTTCGTCGGCGAAGACCGGGTTTGCCACGAAGGGCAGCCTCTGCGCCCCGTCGGCTGCGTCGATCAGGCTCTCGGGCGGCAGGTAGAGCATCCGGTAGCGCAAGCCGTCGTCGGTCCCCGCCGCACCGTCATGCACTTCGTCCGGGTGCAGCACGATCACATTGCCCGGCAGGCTTGTCCGTGAAACCCGCGGTAATGGAAGGTCTGCACGCCGGAAAGCGTCACGCCGAGCGCATAGGTGTCGTGCCGGTGCGGCGAAAACCCGTTGCCGTGGAAGCGCGCCTCCATGCGCTCGATACCGCGCGAGATCGGCGCATGGACGATGCCGTCGCGTGTGCACGAACGTTCAAGACCGCCGGCGCAGATCGCCTCTAGGTCTTCGGCCTTTGCAAAACCTTCAACGGAGTTCGTCTTCATGTTCGACACCAAGATCGCGATCGTGCTTCGCGATGACATTGCTCCCTGGCAGGCGCTGAATGTCACCGCCTTCCTGACGAGCGGCATCGTCGCTCAATATCCAGCCGTGATCGGCGAACCATATCGGGATGCGGCCGGCAATGTCTATAACGCGCTCAGCATCCAGCCTGTCGTCGTCTTGTCGGCCGATCAGGAAACCTTGCGTTCGATCCACAGGCGCTCGCTTGAGCGGGAGGTGACGGTGTCGCTTTATGTCGAGGAGATGTTCTCAACCGGCCACGATGCCGCAAACCGCGCCGTCTTCGCGCAATTCTCGCCCGAGGATGCCAGGGTCGTCGGCATCGCCATGCGGGCGGAGAAGAAGACCGTCGACAAGATCACCAAGGGTGCGAAGATGCACGCTTAAGGAACAGAGCCGACACGAGGCTAGGATCGTGGAGCTTGCTTAAAGCTCCACCGCCTCGACCTTCTTGTTGACGAAGCGCAGCGCCACGCCGCCGTCGATGAGCTTCAGCGCCGTTTCGCCGAAGAGCTCGCGCCGCCAGCCATGCAGCGCCGGAACCGCAGCCTGCTCGCCCTCGGCGGCGATCTTTTCGAGGTCGTCGGTATTGGCGATGATCTTGGCGGCCACGCCCTGCTTGTCGGAGATGAGCTTCAGGAGCACCTTGAGAAGCTCGACCGCCGCAGCCGTGCCTTCCGGCACATGCGTGTGCTTAGGCGGATGCGGCATCTCCGTTTTCGGAAGCGAAAGCGCGGCATTGACCGCGTCTACGATTGCCGCGCCGGAGGCGGAGCGCTCCCAGCCCCTCGGGATGGTCCTGAGGCGCGAAAGTGCCTCGGCATCCTTCGGCTGCTGCTGGGCGATCTCGTAGATCGCGTCGTCCTTCAGCACGCGCGAGCGCGGCACGTTGCGGCCGCGCGCCTCGCGCTCCCGCCAGGCGGCGACATGTTTCAGGATCGCCAGCTCCTGCGGCTTGCGCAGGCGCGATTTCAGCCGAAGCCAGGCGTCGTCGGGATGGAGATCGTAGGTGCCGGCCGATTCGAGGATCGCCATCTCCTCGGTCAGCCATAGCGCGCGGCCCTCCCGTTCGAGCTGCTCCTTCAGCGCCAGATAGACGTCGCGCAGATGCGTCACGTCGGCGAGCGCATATTCGAGCTGCTTTTCGGAAAGCGGGCGGCGGCTCCAGTCGGTAAAGCGCGAGGACTTGTCGATATGCACGTTCTTGATGCGGCTGACGAGCTGGTCGTAGGAGACCGAATCGCCGAAGCCGCAGACCATGGCGGCGACCTGCGTATCGAAGATCGGGTGTGGCACGAGATTGCCGAGATGGTGGACGATTTCGATGTCCTGCCGCGCGGCGTGGAAGACCTTGACCACCTTCGGGTTCGCCATCAGCTCGAAGAAGGGCTGGAGGTCCATACCCTTGGCGAGCGGATCGACCAGCACTTCCAGCGTCGGGCTCGCCATCTGGATGAGGCAGAGTTCCGGCCAGAACGTGGTCTCGCGCAGGAATTCGGTGTCGATGGTGATGAAGTCGGATTGGGCGAGCGCCCGGCAGGCTTCCTCGAGAGCGGCAGTGGTTTCGATCATATCCAAGGTCACGTAGGGTTGATCAGTCTTCCTCCTCCTCAACGCCGCATATGTCAACCGTGGCGGTTCAATCCTTGCGTTCTTTCTCCACCGGAGCGGCAAGTTTGTTGAAATAGGCGGAGGTCCTGAGGAGCGCCCGGAAGCGCGACCTGCGCTCAGTGGGCGGCACCGGGTCGCGCACGCCCATGCGCCGGATGGTGAAGAGGATGAAGGCCGCGAAGATCACCGACGTATAGAGGAAGAAGGCGCGGGGGCCGTAATATTCGAGCAGTATCGAGGCAAGCAGCGGCCCCACGGTCGCGCCGGCGGACCAGAAGAACAGCAGCCCCGCCGAAACCAGCGCATGTTCGCCCATTCGCGCGTGGTCGTTGCCATGCGCCGAACAGAGCGAATAGAGCGGCATCGAAAAGGCGCCGAACAGGAAGACGCCGATGATGTTGGCGGTCTCGTCGGTTCCGGCACCGAAGGAGAGATAGGCTCCGGTCACGACCGAGCCGATCGCCGCCCAGAGGATCACCTTGCGGCGGTCGAGCCGGTCGGAATAGGCGCCGAGCGGATATTGCAGCACCACGCCGCCGATGATGCCTGCACTCATGAAGGTGGCGATCGAGGTGATGCTCATGCCGATCTCTTCGGCATAGATCGGCCCGATATTGCGGAAGGCCGCCATCGAGAGCCCGACGGCGATGACGCCGACGACCGCGAGCGGCGAGATGCGCCAGACGGCGCGCAGGTCGAAGGCGATGGCTTCCGGCGGGGAGGGGCTGGATTTGTCGGCAAGCGAGATCGGCACCAGCGAGAGCGTCATGGCGATGGTGATGATGGCGAAGATGATCGGCCCTTCTATGCCGATGCCGGGTATGAGATATTGCGCCACCGTCACCGAGCCGAGATCGACGAAGCGGTAGATGGAAAGCGTGCGCGCCCGGTTGGCATTGGTCACCTTCGCGTTGATCCAGCTTTCCACGGTCGCGAAGAGGCTTGCGACGGAAATCCCGATCAGGAAGCGCATGGCGAACCAGAAGGTCGGATCGATGACGAGCGACATGGCGAGCGAGCATGAAGCGCCGATCGCCGCCATCGCCGAAAAGGTGCGGATATGTCCGATCTGGCGCAGAAGCCGCGTGACATAGACGCAGCCGAGCGCAAAGCCGACGCTGTAGCCCGCGCCGATCATGCCGATGGTCGATGGGGAGAAGCCCTCATGCGTGCCGCGGAGCGCGATGAACGTGCCCTGGAGCCCGTTTCCTCCGATCAATATGCCGGCCGTGACGAGCAGGGGAATCAGGGGGCGGATATGGCTCATGGGTGCCGGGAAAAGAATCGCTGTCGGAGATGACAAAGCGGTTCTATCGCGTCAGCGATACTTGATACAGCTCATAAACGACCTTGCCCGGTCTTCTCGCGCAAGAGTTTTGGCATCGGGTGCAGAAGCCCTGTGGGGCAGGGCTTCTGCAAGGATACCGCTAACCCTGTTGACCAAGCTTGGGCAGGATGAGATCGCCGACGGAATACGTGTGGAATTCGAATGTCGAGACTTCGTCGAGCTTGCTGAATTTCTCACGGAAGACCGGGTCCGAGAAGAATTCGTCCACATTGCCTGCATCCCGGATGGCTTCGATATTCACCACCGTCTTGCCATCCGTGCTTTTGGCGAGATTGCTCCAGAGAAAGCCTTCCTTCCGTTCCGCTACGTAGTGCACGACGTCCTGAATGATGCGGAAGGCTTCCTCCTGCTTGCCGGGATGGGCGTGGATCACGTTGACGATGAAAGTGGTCGGTTCCGGCGTTGCGGAGAAATGGGCGGTAGAAAGCATGTCCATCAGTTCGGTCCTTTCGGTCGGGAAGCGGTCTTGGCCGCGCCGAAACTGGATACCGGGGTGATAATAGAAGATAAATAATCCGGTATTCATGATAGTCAGGATAAAAATTCCGCAATTGGAGTGACGATGGACAGGTTGGGAACGCTCGGCATCTTCGTCCAGGCGGCGGAAAGCGGCAGTTTCGTCGCCGCTGCCGGGCGGCTGGGAATATCAAGTTCCGCGGTGGGCAAGGCGGTGGCGAGACTGGAGCAGGAGATGGGGGTACGCCTCTTCCACCGCTCCACGCGCAGCATGACGCTGACGGAGGAGGGCAGTTATTTCCTCGATACGTGCCGGCGCATCTTGTCCGAGCTGGATGCGGCACAATCGGAGTTGTCGCGGTTGCGCGCAGTTCCCGGAGGCATATTGCGGGTCAGCCTGCCGCTGGTTGGCATACTCCTGATGCCGACCATCTCGGCGTTCATGCGTGCCTATCCCGAAATCACCATGGATCTCGATTTTACCGATCGCTTGGTGGATGTGATCGAGGAGGGGTTCGATGCGGTCATCCGCACAGGCGAGGTACGGGACACGCGTTTGATGAGTCGCAAGCTCGGCTCGTTCCGCCACCGGGTCGTCGCTTCGCCCGGTTATATCGCGACATGGGGCCGGCCTGAAGTGCCGGCGGATCTTCTGCATCACAAATGTCTGCACCATCGCTATCCGAGTACCGGCAAGCTGGAACCCTGGCCATTCGCCGCTGAAGGTGGCAATGCGCGCCTGGTCTTGCCGGTCGCCGTCACCGCCAGCACGCTTGAGCCGATCATCCATCTTGCCGAGGAAGGTTTTGGCATAGCCTGCCTTCCTCCCTTCGTCATCAAGCCGCAGCTCGAGGACGGGCGCCTCGTCACCTTGCTGGACGATCATATCGTCCAGACGGGAAGCTTCCGCGTGCTCTGGCCGACAAGCCGCTTTCTGTCGCCGAAAATTCGCGCCTTTGTGGATTTCATGGCGGATAATCTCGTTGTAGACGGCTCCGTGCCTGCGCCGGCGGCGGCAGGTTCGGCTGCCAAGCCTTGACAAACGGGGCGGGTCATGCGCTTTTCGCGCCGATTTTCCCCTATGCCGGCCCGGCGGCGCGCGTCGCCCATTGCCGCAAGTGCACCAGTCCAGGATTCTTGAAAATGCATCGTTACCGCAGCCACACCTGTGCCGCCCTCCGGAAGTCCGATGTCGGTTCCACCGTCCGTTTGTCCGGTTGGGTGCATCGCGTGCGAGACCACGGCGGCGTTCTCTTCATCGACCTGCGCGATCACTACGGCATGACCCAGGTGGTGGCGGACCCGGACAGTCCGGCCTTCAAGATCGCCGAAACCGTACGCGGCGAATGGGTGATCCGCATCGACGGCCTCGTCAAGGCTCGCTCCGAGGACACGGTCAACAAGGGCATGGCCACCGGCGAGATTGAGCTCTACGCGCAGGAGATCGAGGTGCTTTCGGCCGCCAAGGAACTGCCGCTGCCGGTCTTCGGCGAGCCGGATTATCCGGAAGACGTGCGCCTGCGCTACCGCTTTCTCGATCTTCGCCGTGAAACGCTGCACAAGAACATCGTCAAGCGCACCCAGATCATCTCGGCCATGCGCCGCGAGATGACGAATATCGGCTTCACCGAATATACGACGCCGATCCTCACCGCCTCTTCGCCGGAAGGCGCACGCGACTTCCTGGTTCCGAGCCGTATCCACCAGGGCAAGTTCTTCGCCCTGCCGCAGGCGCCGCAGCAGTACAAGCAGCTCCTGATGGTCGCCGGCTTCGACCGCTATTTCCAGATCGCCCCCTGCTTCCGCGACGAGGACCCGCGCGCCGACCGCCTGCCGGGCGAGTTCTACCAGCTCGACCTTGAGATGAGCTTCGTCACCCAGGAAGAAGTCTGGGAAACGATGAGCCCGCTGATCACCTCGATCTTCGAGGAATTCGCCGACGGCAAGCCGGTCACCAAGGAATGGCCGCGCATCCCCTATGACGAGGCGATCCGCAAATACGGTTCCGACAAGCCGGACCTGCGCAACCCGATCGTCATGGAAGCGGTGACCAGCCATTTCGCCGGCTCCGGCTTCAAGGTCTTCGCCAACATGATCGCATCCAACCCGAAGGTCGAAGTCTGGGGCATCCCGGCCAAGACCGGCGGCTCCAGAGCCTTCTGCGACCGGATGAACGCCTGGGCGCAGCAGCAGGGCCAGCCCGGCCTCGGCTACATCTTCTGGCGCAAGGAAGGCGACAAGCTCGAAGGCGCCGGTCCGCTTGCCAAGAACATCGGCGAGGAGCGCACCGAGGCGATCCGCGTCCAGCTCGGCCTGGATGACGGCGATGCCTGCTTCTTCGTGGCGGGGGATCCGGACAAGTTCTACAGGTTCGCCGGCGAGGCCCGCACCCGCGTCGGCGAGGAGCTGAACCTCACCGACAAGGATCGCTTCGAGCTTTGCTGGATCGTCGATTTCCCGTTCTTCGAATATAACGAGGAAGAGAAGAAGATCGATTTCGCCCACAACCCCTTCTCCATGCCGCAGGGCGGGCTGGAGGCGTTGGAAACCAAGGAGCCGCTGTCGATCAAGGCGTTCCAGTACGATGCGGTCTGCAACGGCTTCGAGATCGCCTCGGGTTCGATCCGCAACCAGTTGCCGGAACTGATGGTCAAGGCCTTCGAGATGGTGGGCCTGAGCCAGCAGGACGTCGAGGATCGCTTCGGCGGCATGTACCGCGCCTTCCAGTATGGCGCGCCTCCGCATGGCGGCGCTGCCTTCGGCATCGACCGCATCGTCATGCTCCTGACGGGCGCGAAGAACCTGCGCGAGATCACCCTGTTCCCGATGAACCAGCAGGCGCAGGACCTTCTCATGAACGCGCCCTCGGAAGCGACGACCACCCAGCTTCGCGAGCTGGCGTTGCGCGTGGTCCCGCAGAAGAAGGACTGATCGGCTCCGGCCCGGACCTTTCGAACGACACGCTGGTCTTTTGACCCGGGCTTGCCTTTGCAGAAAGGCAAGCCCTTTCGGCTTTCAGGCTACCCCAGCAATGAACCGGGCTATGCCATTCGAAGGATCTCGTCGACCGTGGCCGGGATCGGCCCTCTCGTGTCGATCTCGTGATGGGCGGCCCCCCTCAGGAGAGGCTCGATGGTCGAGATGAGTTCCGCGACTTTCCGCCGCTCCTCGGCGGTGCTGCCGTAACCATCGGCAGATCGCCCCGCGATCCGCTCCATGATGGTTTCCACGGGAGCAGAAAGAAGGATCACGGTGTCGAGCAAGGGATAGACACTCTCCATGTTCTCGGCGCAGCCGCTGATGAACAACGTCCCGTTCCCTGGCGTGCCAAGGAGCTGGCGAACGCGATCCGCCTGCCAGACCCAATCCTTTCCTTCGGCGGGAGAGAGCGCATCCGAAGGAGCGGTATCGACCCATTCGGACCATTCGGGCGTGTCGAGATCGTAGGCTCGATATCCTCGGGCGGCCAATTCCCGGATAACGGAAGATTTTCCGGTGCCGGACATGCCGGTGATCAGCACGCGCTTCATGCGTTTCCTCCCTGCGTGGAACGGCAAGCGACCTTATCGTGTGGTTATCCCAAGTTTCACTCTTAGGGTCATCACGATGAGACTTGCAACCGGGCGCGTGAAATCTCAGGTCCCGCGGCGTCCTTCGGTGCGCCTGATGAAATCCCGCATGAGGGGCGCAGCCTCGGCCGAATGGGTTTCCAGGAGGAGATGCCCGGAATCGAGGATGTGGGCGTCCATTCTCGGCAGGTCCTGCATCCATGACAGGACCTCGGCAAGCTCGAAATATGGATCATGCCGTCCCCAGATCATCACGGAAGGTGGCTGCCAGCGCGCCAGATATTCGGCGAGGTCGTCGAAACGGGCGATATAATTCCCATAGTCCTTGAGCAGCGCGTATTGCGTCTCCATCCGGCCGGGCAGGGACATCACCCGCCAGTCCTCCTCCCACCTTTCGGGGGAAATGCGCGCCGCTATGTCCGGTGGCACATGCGCGATGTACTGGTCGCGCGTGCCCTCGAATGTCAGATGCGCTGTCGCCGCCGCCTCGTTTTCCGGAGTGGGATGAGCCCAGAAGGCCTTTGTTTCGGCCCAGTTCGGCCCGTGCCCGGTCAGGTGGGCGTTTGCGTTCTGGATGATGAGGCCGAGGACCTGTTCCGGCGCCTGCATGGCAATCCGGAAACCGACGGGTGCTCCGTAGTCATGCAGATAGATATGGCGCGGCCCGATCGCCAAATGGTCCATGAGTTCCGAGACGGCGTCGCCGAAGGCAGCAAACGAGACCGCCGGCAGCACGTCGGATTCGCCGAAGCCGGGCAGATCGGGCGCGATGAGGTAGGCGGTCTCCGCCAGTTCGGACATCACGTCCCGAAACATCCGCGCGGAATTCGGTAGTCCGTGCAGGAGCAGCACGGCGGGTCTGGATGCCTCTCCCGCGGTGAGAAAGGATAATTCCGCGCCGTTGGACAGACGAAATCGCTGCCGGGTCACAGTGCCCATGTCCGGTCTCCTCTCCTGACCATCTGATCGCTCAAATTCTCAAGCACGGGTAACGTTCCAGGAAATGCCCGCTCGTGCTGGCGTACATTCTCGCGCCAGAGATCGTACAGGCCCCGAAATTGTCACGGAAGTTTCGTCTTCGGTTGAGCTTTGCTTAAGGCCTTCAGGGGCAGTTGTGGCTTCGATTTTTGAATAAGCGGAGTTGGAACGTGTCCCTTTTTTCCAATCTCAGGATTTCCCATCGCGTCATGATGCTGGCCGTCGTGGCGCTCGCCGGCATCCTCACCATTGCCGCGATCTTTTTCGGGCAGCGCCGGATCGAGGCAGATTATCGCGCCGCGGCCGATCGGTTGACCCAGCGCGAGGTGGATGTCGCCCGCATGAGCGCGGGGCTTCGCGATAGCCTGCTGTGGGAACAGGATTTTCTCCTGAACAAGGATCTGGCTTCGGCGGGCAAGTTCAAGGCTGCTCTTCTAGAGGCGCGCAATGTCCTTGATGCCCTGCAAGTCTCCGCCGATAGCGGGCTTGCCGCCGAACTCGATCGCCTGGCGAGCGGCCTCGATAGCTACGAGGCGGATTTTGAGCTGCTTGTGCGCAGCAACGAGGAATTGGGGCTCGATCAGGACGGCGGGCTGGAAGGCGCCATGCGCGGGGCCGTCCATTCCATCGAGGGCCAGCTTCAGACCGTCAAGGATGCGGAAATCCGCGCCAGCATGCTGATGATGCGCCGCCATGAGAAGGATTTCATCCTGAGGCGCGATCCCTCCTATATGGAGAAACATTCGGGTGAGGCGGAGAGTTTCACGGCTCTGGTCAAGAAGGCTTTCCGCCCCGGTGCGCAGCGCACCCGCGTTCTGGATGCGCTCGACGTCTACCGGAGCGCCTTCCGGTTCTATGCGGAGGCCAGCCTGCGTGAGGCCGAAGCGCGGCTCAAGGTCTCGGCGAACTACCGCGCCATCGAGCCGGTCGTGGCGAACGTCCTCGTAAGCAACGCGGCGGAGAAAGCCGCCACCCTTGCGGAAAACCGGAAGGTCGCGGAGCGCAATCTGACGATCGTCGCCGGTCTGCTGGTCGGCACCGTCGCCATTCTCCTCTCTGGCGTCTGGGTGATCGGCAGGTCGATCACCCGCCCCATCCTGGCGGTGACGGGGGCGATGCGCCGGCTCGCCGGCGGCGAACTCGATATCACCGTACCCGGCCAGGGGCAGCGCAACGAATTCGGGGCCATGGCCAATGCGCTCGAGGTCTTCCGGCAATCGGCGCTTGCCAATCGCCGCCTGGAGGAGGAGGCGGAAGAGGCGCGTGCAAGGGCCGAAAGCGAGCGCCTGCGCATGCAGGCCGCGGCGGAGGCAGACGCCCGGAAAAAGCTCATCCAGGCGACCGGCGGTCTTGCAGCCGGTTTGCGCCGTCTGGCCGAAGGCGACCTGTCCTTCCAGTTGACGGAGCCCTTCGCGCCCGATTTCGAGGCCCTTCGCGCCGACCTCAACCAGACGCTCCGCCAGCTTGCCGGCGTCATGCGCGACATCGTCGGCTCAAGCCAGTCGATCGATGGCGGCAGCCGGGAAATCAGCCAGAGCGTCGGCGATCTGGCGCGCAGGACCGAAAGCCAGGCCGCTTCGCTGGAGGAGGCCGCGGCGGCGCTCGACGAGATCACCGCCAATGTCACGAGCGCGGCGGAACGCGCCAGGGAAGCCCGCGAGGCGGCAAGGCAGGCGGATGAGAGCGCGGTGCGCACCAACAATCTCGTCGGCGAAACGGTCAGCGCCATGCAGCGCATCGAGCAGTCGTCGGAACGGATCTCCAGCATCATCGGCGTGATCGATGGCATCGCCTTCCAGACGAACCTTCTGGCTCTCAATGCCGGCGTCGAGGCTGCGCGGGCAGGGGACGCCGGTCGCGGCTTCGCCGTGGTCGCCCATGAGGTCAGGGAGCTGGCGCAGCGTTCCGCCGCCGCCGCGCGCGAGATCAAGGGCCTCATCCAGGGCTCCGCGGCGGAGGTGAAGGAGGGCGCCCGTTCCGTGCGCGATACCGGCGCAGCACTCGAGGAGATCAGCACCCGTATCCGTTCGATCAACACGCAGATGGAGGCGATCGCGCTTGCCGCGCGCGAGCAGTCGCTCGGCCTCGGAGAGGTCAATACCGCCGTCAACACTATGGAGCAGGGCATCCAGCGGAACGCGGCCATGGTGGAGGAGAACAATGCCGCCAGCGCCATGCTGGCGGATCAGGCGGCCCATCTGCGCGAACTGGTCTCGATGTTCCGGCTGGATGCGGAAGCGCCGGCCCCGGCGGTAGCGGTGGTGGAGCCTTTCCCGCGCGTGGCCAATAGCCGCTTGTGACTGCGCGCCGCTGGCGGTCTCGGGGAACTTTCTCCACGGGCGGAGGTTCGGACGCCAGCAGAAGCGTGAGGAGAAAGAAGATGCGCAAGACATTGCTGGCCGCCGCGGCCTTGATGGCCCTTTCGGGCATCGCCTACGCCCAGACGACGGTCATTACCAAGGACCCGGCCGTCACCGGCTCGACCACGGTAACCCTGCCGGGCGAAGTCCGGACCTATATCATGGAGCACGAGGTTCCCTCGGTCGCCTATGAAGGCGAAGTCGTCGTCGGCTCGACGCTGCCGGAAACCATGGATATCCACCAGGTGGAAGGCTATAACGACTACGCCTATACGGTGGTCAACGAGCGTCGCGTGGTCGTCAATCCTCAGACCCGCACGGTCATCCAGGTTCTGGAGTGATCTGAGCGGAGCGCAGGTCGGACCGCCTGCCTGCGCTCCCATCTGCAAAGGTTGCGCCGCGGCGCCATCCCCATTATAGAACGGCCATTCACAAGGACCTGGGTGAGATTCCCGGGTGGCTCTTCTGGCCGCCGATCCGCCAGACAACGCAAGGCATCGATAATCCCACAGCCGCGACCTTACTCGGCCGATGCGTCCTTTTGCGAAAAATCCAGATATGAACCGTCTTTCCATTTACAAGCGCGAATGGTTTTCCAACATCCGTGCCGATATTCTTTCGGGCATCGTCGTCGCCCTCGCTCTCATTCCTGAAGCAATCGGCTTTTCTGTCATTGCAGGTGTCGATCCGAAAGTCGGCCTGTTTGCGTCCTTCGCGATCGCCTGCGTTTCAGCCTTCACGGGCGGACGGCCGGGCATGATCTCCGCCGCGACGGCGGCAACGGCCGTGCTGATGGTCACGCTGGTCCGCGATCATGGGCTGCAGTATCTTTTCGCTGCCACGCTGCTGATGGGCGTTCTGCAGATATTGGCGGGCTTCGCCAAGCTCGGCCGCGTCATGCGCTTCGTGTCCAGGTCGGTCATGACCGGCTTCGTGAATGCGCTGGCGATCCTCATCTTCATGGCGCAGTTGCCGGAACTCATCGGCGTGCCTGTGGAGACCTATGTCATGATCGCTGCGGGTCTTGCGATCATCTATCTCTTTCCGCGTGTCACGAAAGCTATCCCGTCGCCATTGGTGGCGATCGCGGTTCTCACCGGCGTTTCGGTCTTTCTCGGCATGGATATCCGCACCGTCGGCGATCTCGGCGAATTGCCCTCGGCGCTGCCGGTTTTCGCGCTGCCGACCGTGCCGCTGACCTGGGAGACGCTGGAGATCATCTTCCCCTATTCGCTGGCGCTTGCCGCTGTCGGCCTGCTCGAGTCCTTGCTGACGGCCAAGATCGTCGACGACATGACCGATACGACAAGCAACAAGAGCCAGGAATGCGTGGGGCAGGGTCTCGGCAACATCGCCTCCGGTCTGATCAGCGGCATGGGCGGTTGCGCCATGATCGGCCAGTCGGTCATCAACGTGTCCTCCGGCGGGCGCGGAAGGCTTTCCACCTTCGTGGCCGGGGCGTTCCTGCTCTTTCTCATCCTGGTGCTGGACGATCTCGTCCGCATCATCCCGATGGCCGCGCTCGTTGCGGTGATGATCATGGTCTCGATCGGCACCTTCTCCTGGCGCTCGATCCGCGACCTTCGCCATAATCCGCTGCCGTCCTCCATCGTCATGCTGGCGACGGTCTTTACCGTCGTGGCAACCCACGACCTCGCCAAGGGCGTGCTTGTCGGCGTGCTGCTTTCGGGCGTCTTCTTTGCCGGCAAGGTCGCGCGCCTGTTCCATGTCCGCTCGGAATCCGTCGAGGACGGGACGGCGCGCATCTATCACGTGGATGGGCAGATATTCTTCGCGTCGACCGAAAGTCTCGTGAAATCATTCGATTTCGAGGAGCCGGTGAAGAAGGTCGTGATCGACGTCACCGAGGCCCATCTGTGGGATATTTCGGCCGTCGGCGCCCTCGATGACGTCGTGCTGAAGTTCCGCCGGCGCGGCGTCGAGGTCACCGTCCGGGGCGTCAACGAGGCAAGCGCCCGCATGATCGACCGCTTCGCGCTGCACGACAAGGAGCACGCGGCCTTCGCAAGTTCGGCGAGCCAATAATCAGGGGAGTGACTGGCTTCCAATCTGAATCGTTGTCGTGAAATGCGGCAGCGTTTCGCCCTCGCCCGTGGGGGCGGGCCGGTTGGCCGCGCATTGCGTGCAGGCATTTACATAAATAAACTTTAAGTATATATAAATTAGTGCCGCACCTTAAGGCTGCAGCATCGCATCCAACCGCTCTTGAATGGAGGAGAAATGCAATGCTTGCCAAAGTGTCACTGATTGGACTGCTGATCCTGGCTCCGATGACCGCGAATGCAGCCTGCACCCTCGAACAGGTACAGAACACAGTCGCGAAGACGATCAACAAACCACTTGAGGAAGTCAAAACCTCGTCTTCCTTGGGGGAGCTCGGAGCGGATGACTTGGACAGGATAGAAATCGTGATGGCCGTTGAAAAGGACTGTGATGCGAGTATTCCCGACGACCTGCAGGAGAAATTCGTGACGGTCAAAGACCTGCACGAGGCCGCAAACAAAAAATCGAATTAAAAACATGAAGCCCCGGCAATAGTTTGCCGGGGCTTCATGATTCATTTTCTCCGCGGAGAGGTTATTCGTTCGCCGTCACCGTGACGCCGAGAACCTGGGGCAGCGTGTTCGGCGCACCCATCGCCGCTCCCATGATCATCGGAACGGGAACCGGCTTTTCGGGCCTGGCGCTGATCGTCAGGTTCCCCGGATTGTCGATATAGGTGTTGATCGCCGCGCTCACCATGTTCTGCAGCTCCGGCACATTGAGCTGCGCCAGCATCAGCGGAGCCATGCCTTTCACGATCTGCGCCATCTGCTGGCCGGAAACGCCCTGCTTCTTTCCGGTGAAGTCGAGCGCGCGCCCGGTGATGCCGGCATCCTCGAAGCGGATTTCGGCACTGTTGAAGGTGAGCTGCTGCATCAGCCCCAGCATGGCCAGGTTCGCCGCCTGCTGAGCTTCCTCCTTGTTGGGGTTTGCCTCCATGGCCGCTGTCGTTTCCTGAACGGATTTCAGAAACTGCAAAGTGTAGCCCGAGAGGCTGAATAGGAAGTCGAGCTTGCCGATGTTGTTGAAATCCAGCGCATATCGGGTGAGGTCGATTTTACCCGATGCGAGTTCCCAGCTTCCGGCAAGATCAACCCTGCCATCAAGTGTGGTGAGCCCGAGTTCGGTAATCGCCTCCTGAGCCTTTGGATCCGGATAGGTAGAGAGATCGGCTTTCACGCCGGTCATCGCGCCGCTGAAATTCATCGAGGATTTGTCTTCGGTGGTCGTCGCGGTGAAGTTGGTCTCGTCGACGGAGAAAACACTCTTTCCGTCTACGCTGACGTTCATCGGCCCCACATGGGCTTCCTCGTAGAACAATATGGTGTCGAGTGTATCGCCCGTCGTCTCAGCGGGAATGGAGACGCCGCTCATCGAGATGTCCGCTGCCGTGACCGTGGTCTTGTCCTGGGTGATATTGATGTTCGGGAAGCTGGCCTTCTCGACATGGTAGCCGCCATTGGCTTCCTGCACGCCTTCCAGAGTGATATCGCCAAGTGGCAGGCTTTCGGCGCTGGATGTCGGTTTGAAGGCTGCGCCCGCCAGTGTCACGGTCGAACCCTCGACATCGACGGATTGAGCCGTAACCAGGCCGCCTTGCTGCATCAATGCCGCATTGAGCTTGGTGAGAAGGTCGTTGCCGTCCAGCGCGAAGGCGGGGCCGGAAAGGATGCTTAAGGCCGCGCCGGCGAGCAGAAGCCGAGCCTTGCTGGAATATCTCATGAATTCCTCCTGGCGGGCGCCGCCCGCGTGTGGTTTGGAGGCGACCTTATATAAACAGCCTCGGAAAGGTCCAGTCTTCTGTTCCCGCAAGCGGTGCGATGGGATATGAGGGTGAATATATTGATCGCAAGCCGCTGAACCGGCTTTCATCCACAGTATGATCCCCCGCAATTCTTGCCGGGAATCAGGCTTTCCGATAGTCAAGGCCCATGGGACAAAATCTTACGCCTCCGCCCGGCGGTGAGGGTGGCGACAACATTCTTCCGGTCGATCTCAAGGCAGCGCTCGAGGAGCGTTACCTTTCCTATGCGCTGTCCACCATCACGCAGCGCGCCCTGCCGGATGTGCGCGACGGGCTGAAGCCGGTCCACCGCCGCATCGTCTACGCTATGAGCGAGATGGGCCTTCGTCCGAATGCCGCATTCCGCAAATGCGCCAAGATCGTCGGCGAGGTGATGGGTAACTACCATCCCCATGGCGACCAGTCGATCTACGACGCGCTGGCGCGCCTCGCGCAGGATTTCTCGCTGCGCTATCCGCTCGTCAACGGCCAGGGAAACTTCGGCAATATCGACGGTGATAGCCCCGCCGCCATGCGTTACACCGAATCCAAGATGACCGATGTCGCCGAGCTTCTGCTCGAGGGCATCGACCAGGATGCGGTGGATTTCCGCGATACCTACGACGAATCCAATTCCGAGCCGGTCGTTCTGCCGGGCGCCTTTCCGAACCTCTTGGCGAACGGCTCGTCGGGTATTGCGGTGGGCATGGCGACCTCCATCCCGCCGCACAACGCCCATGAGCTGTGCGATGCGGCGCTGCACCTCATCAAACATCCGGATGCGACGGTGGAAAAGCTGGTCGAATTCGTGCCCGGCCCGGACCTGCCGACCGGCGGCATCATCATCGACGGCCGGGAATCCATCATCGAATCCTATAAGACCGGCCGCGGCGGGTTCCGTGTTCGCGCCAGGTGGGAAACGGAGGATCTCGGCCGCGGCGGCTATCAGATCGTCGTTACCGAAATCCCCTTCCAGGTTCAGAAGTCGCGGCTGATCGAGAAGATCGCCGAGCTTCTGATCGCCCGCAGGCTGCCGCTGCTGGAAGACGTCCGCGACGAGTCCGCCGAGGACGTCCGCATCGTGCTGGTGCCGAAGAGCCGTACGGTCGATGCGACGCTGCTGATGGAATCGCTCTTCAAGCTCACCGAGCTCGAAAACCGCATTCCCCTCAACATGAACGTGCTCTCGCTGGGGCGCGTGCCGAGGGTGATGGGCCTGGGCGAAGTGCTGACCGAATGGCTGGCGCATCGCAAGGAAGTGCTGGTCCGCCGTTCGCGCCATCGTCTTGCAGCGATCGACCGGCGCCTGGAAATCCTCGGCGGCCTGCTCGTCGCCTACCTCAACATCGACGAGGTGATCCGCATCATCCGCGAGGAGGACGAGCCGAAGCCGGTAATGATGGAGCGCTGGTCGCTCACCGACATGCAGGTCGAAGCGATCCTCAACATGCGGCTGCGCGCCTTGCGCAAGCTGGAAGAGTTCGAGATCCGCACCGAGCATGACAATCTCACCAAGGAAAAGGCTGACATCGAGGCGTTGCTCGCTTCCGACGACAAGCAGTGGCGGGTGATCGAGGTCGAGATACAGGACGTCAAGAAGAAATACGCCAAGGCGACCGAACTCGGCCGTCGCCGCACCCAGTTCGCCGAAGCGCCGGATGCCGATATCGAGGCCATCCAGCAGGCGATGATCGAGAAGGAGCCGATCACCGTCGTCATCTCGGAGAAGGGCTGGATTCGCGCGCTGAAGGGGCACATCTCCGATACGGCCGCGCTCACCTTCAAGGAAGGCGATGTGCTGAAGCTGGCTTTCCCGGCGCAGACGACCGACAAGCTGCTGCTCGTCACCACCGGCGGCAAGGTCTACACGCTCGGCGGCGACAAGCTGCCCGGCGGTCGCGGCCATGGCGAACCCGTCCGTATCATGGTCGACATGGAGAACGATCAGGATATCCTGACCGCCTTCGTGCATGACCCGTCCCGCAAGGTCGTGATAGCCTCCACCGCCGGCTATGGCTTCATCGTGGCCGAGAGCGAGATGATCGCCAACACCCGCAAGGGCAAGCAGGTCATGAATGTCGGGATGCCCGACGAGACGAAGCTCGTCGTCCCGGTGACGGGCGACCATGTCGCCGTCGTCGGCGAGAACCGCAAGATGCTGGTCTTCCCGCTTTCGCAGCTTCCGGAGATGACGCGCGGCAAGGGCGTGCGCCTGCAGCGATACAAGGACGGCGGCATTTCCGACGTCAAGTGCTTCGCGATGGCCGATGGCCTTTCCTGGGAGGACAGCGCCGGCCGCTCCTTCACGCGCAACAAGGAAGAACTGCTGGAGTGGATGGGCGACCGGGCCGCTGCCGGCCGCGTCGTGCCGAAGGGCTTTCCGCGCAGCGGCAAGTTCGCGGGGTGATCAGCTCTTTGCGAGTTCGCTGAGCGCCTTGTGGTATTTCCTCATCGCCATTTTGGCGGCGAAGATCTGACGCTGGAACTCCTTATCGGAGATTTTCTGGGCATCGAATATTTCGATGCCAGTATCATCCACGCGGAGTTCGAGCGTTCGGCCTTCTTTCCACCCGAGGCGGTCGAGGACATCTCGCGGCAGGATGACGCCGCATTCTTCGCCGATCTGTTGAGTAGTGACTTTCGGGTCCATCACAACCACCCATGGTAGAGGCGCGTACTCTGCCATGGAGGGAGGCCGGGGAATACTATGAAGTTTGACAGGTTGCCGTTCTCATCCTCTCCACCCGCCGCATCTGCCAGGCCGAATAGCCGATAAGCGCGAGGATGAGGATCGCGCCGCCGAGAAGCGTTCGCGCGGCGGGCACTTCGGAGAAGATCATCCACACCCAGATCGGCGCGAGAATGGTTTCGAGCAGGTAGAACATGCCGACTTCGGGGCCGGAGAGATAGCGCGGGCCGGTCGCCAGGCACCAGAAGGCGAGCGGGATCATCACCGCGCCGTCGAAGGCGACCCAGAACGGCGCCTCCACGGAAAAGCTGTTTGCCGTCACGAAGAAGAGGCTGACGAGCGCGGGAAGGGCGGTCGCCACCAGCGGCACGAAGCCCATCTCTATGCGGGTCGCGCGCCCTATGGTGATGGCGCCTGCAAGCAGCAGCGATGTCAGCGCCGCCAGCGCGTCGCCGAGGAAATGCCCGCCCGCCATGCCGCCGGAGACGATCAGCCCGACGCCGGTCAGCATCAGCAGCATGGTGACGAGCGTGGAAATCGAGGGTGTCTCTCGCAGGAAAAGCCAGCCGAGCAGCGCGGCGAACATCGGCGTGAAGGCGACGATGAACACCACATTGGCGGTTGCCGTATGGAAGACCGCGCCGAGGAAGGTCATGGTCGACAGACCGTAGCAGAGGCCGGCGAGCAGTCCCGCCTTGCCTGGCATCAGCGGCGGCCGCGCCGAGCTGAAGCGGCGGATGACGAACCACAGCAGCAGGCTTGCGGCGAAGGTGACGGTGCTGCGGAGCGCGATCGTGGACCAGAGTTCGCCGTGGCCGAGCCGCACCAGCGGCACGTCGAAGGAGAGCGCGAGCCCGCCGATCGTGGTGAGCACGAGGCCCTTCTTGTGGTCGTTCATGGGCTGTCAGTCTTCCCTGGCGGCGTCGAAAAGCTCCCAGCCGCGGGGCGTCAGGTGCTCCTGCGGCTGAAAGCGGGTCTTGTAGCCCATTTTCGCCGATCCCTTCACCCAATATCCGAGATAGACATGCGGCAGGCCGAGCGTCTTGGTGCGGCTGATGTGGTCGAGGATCATGAAAGTGCCGAGCGATCGGCTCTCCACCTCGGGATTGAAAAAGGAATAGACCATCGAAAGCCCGTCGCTCATCATGTCGGTGAGCGCGACGGCGAGCAGTTCCCCGCGCGGCTGCTCGCTGATGCCCGAGCCCGGCTGGCGAAGGCGGTATTCGATCACCCGTGTGTTGACGTGCGTGTCCTCCACCATGATCGCATAGTCGAGCGCCGACATGTCCGACATCCCGCCCCGTTGGTGCCGCTCGTCCAGATAGCTCCGGAAGAGCGAGAACTGCTCGGTGGAGGGCTGGGCGGGATAGACGGTGGAGACGACATCGCGATTGTCGGCAAGCACCCGCCGCATCGAGCGGGTGGGGCGGAACTCATTGGCGAGGATGCGTACGGAAACGCAGGCGCGGCAGCCCTCGCAGGCCGGGCGATAGGCGATGTTCTGGGAACGCCGGAAGCCGCCCTGGGTCAAAAGGTCGTTCATCTCGGCTGCGCGCGGACCGACGAGATGGGTGAAAACCTTGCGCTCCATTTCGCCGGGGAGGTAGGGACACGCTGCCGGAGCCGTCAGATAGAACTGCGGTGAAGGCGTCGTCTGGGTGTTCATCGCGTCGCGACCGGTCCCGTCTATGTCATATACTGTTCATACCATGGCGCAGATTGGAAAAAGGTCAACCATGCCCTTTAGGGGAACGGCCCCCTCGCACGAATATTTCCGGGCCGCGTCTCGGCGAGACCCGGAGGCCGGGTCAGTTCGTGCGCACCATCACGGTGCCGAGCAGCAGGTCGTGCACGAGCCGCGAGCGCTCGAGGAACAGGCCTGCGAGCAGGATCAGCGGCGTCAGCACCGAATTGAGTATCCAGAAGAGCACCATGTGCACCACGGCGGTGAGGAAATCCATGGGGCGCCCGTCGGCGCGCATCAGCGCAATGCCCATGACGCGCATGCCGGGGGTGGCCTGGCTCGGTCCGCCGAGCGTCAGGCCGAAATAGAGCAGCGCCACGACCACGTAGAGCACCGGATAGAGGAACCAGCCGAGCCCGAGCGTGATGATGCCGAGGAAGAAGACCACCACGGCGGCGGGAATCCATAAGAGTCCCACGATCAGATAGTCGATGATGAAGGCGAAGACCCGGCGGGAAAGAACGCCGCTATAGGCGCGCCAGTCCTCCGGTGCGGTATAGGCGGGGTTCGGGTCGAGGCTCATCGTCGCATATCTCCGTTTATCGATCGGAATATGGGAAGAAGTGCCCTCATCCGCAAGATATAGCCGGAAGGCTCAGCCGCCCTTCGCCAGTTTCCTGGCCACGTCCACGGCGAAATAGGTGAGGATGCCGTCGCAGCCGGCGCGCTTGAAGCAGAGCAGCGTCTCCATCATGATCCGCTCGCCGTCGATCCAGCCGTTCATCGCGGCCGCCTTGATCTGCGTGTATTCGCCCGAAACCTGATAGGCGAAGACCGGCAGGCCGAAGGCCTCCTTGATGCGCCAGCAGATATCGAGATAGGCGATGCCGGGCTTGACCATCAGCATGTCGGCGCCTTCCTCCACGTCGAGGGCGGCGTCGCGCAGCGCCTCCGTGCCGTTGGCGGGCGAAATGTAATAGCTGTTCTTGTCGCCCTTCAGGAGGCCGCTTGTGTTGATCGCCTCGCGATAGGGCCCGTAGAAGCCCGAGGAGAATTTCGTCGCATAGGACATGATGCCGACATTCTGGTGACCGCTCGCGTCGAGCCCGCGGCGGATCGCCCCGATGCGCCCGTCCATCATTTCCGAAGGCGCGATGATGTCGGCGCCTGCATCGGCCTGCATGACGGCCGCCCTGACGACCTGATCCACCGTCTCGTCGTTGACGATCTCGCCGTCGCGCAGGATGCCGTCATGGCCGTGGCTGGTGAAGGGGTCGAGCGCCACGTCGGTGATGACGCCGATATTGGGCACGGCCTTCTTGATCGCCGCCGTCGCCTTGTTAATGAGGTTGTCGGCCACCAGGCTGTTGGAGCCCGTCTCGTCCCGCAGTTCCATCTCGATGTCCGGAAAGGTGGCGATCGCCGGAATGCCGAGGTCGGCGGCTTCCTTCACGGCCTCCACCGCCTTGTCGATGCTCATGCGGCTGACGCCCGGCATGGCCGCGATCGGGTCGACGATGCCGGTGCCGGGCACGATGAAGATCGGCCAGATGAGGTCGTCCACGGTCAGCCGGTTCTCCTGCACCATCCGCCGCGTCCAGTCGGCCTTGCGGTTGCGCCGCATGCGGCGATGGCCGGTGATCTCGTCGACCAGGTGCGTCTTGTCCATGGAACTGCCTCATCATTTGAATGCGTCGTTCCCGCTCCATATCACGCAGCCTGCCGGTTTGCGAATGCGCGCCATCGCCGCAAGCCGGCCGGTTGGGGTGGAAACACTCAAATCCACAAGTCGTTCTGCGCCGTGCGTTCTCCGCCTTCCTGGCCGGTGTTCAGCGTTCCCCGCGGCTCGATCAGCATCATCCTCACCTCCTTTTCGGCAAACGGCTTGTGCTGGACGCCCTTCGGCACCACGAACATTTCCCCAGGCCCCACATGGACGCTGCCGTCGCGGAAATCGATCCGCAGCGTTCCTTCGAGCACGATGAAGGTCTCGTCGGTATCGGGATGATCGTGCCAGATGAAGTCGCCCTGGATGCGAACCAGCTTGAACTGGTAGTCGTTCATCTCGGCGACGACGCGCGGCTGCCAGAGGTCCGGAATCCGGCCCAGCTTCTCGGCGAGGTTGATTGACATATGTGAAGTCTTGTTGTTGCTCATAGCGGCTCCTTCGGTTGGCGCTGATGCTTAGCAGGCCGGGGGCGGAGGCTCTTGAACGATCGTGCAGGCTGCCCGGCACTGGCGATCGGCGGGCATGGCGGATAGTGTGTGGACATGGAACCTGATTCACCTACCGTGCCGAAGCGCACGCTGACGGAGATCCTTTTCGTCATCTTCCTCAGGCTGGTCGCTGTCGCCTGCTTCTGGTTCGGCCTGCAATACTGGGGCATGCTGGTGGGCTATTCGCTGAACGGCCAGGCCCGTTTCGATTTGCTCAACCTTCCCTGGAAGGTGGCGGCCTCCTCGCTTGCCGTTCTCTTCCCGGTCGCTTCGCTCGGTCTCTGGCTCGCCGTATCGTGGGGGCCGGTGCTCTGGGCGCTTGCCGCTCTCTCCCAGCTTCTCATGTATCATATGTGGCCGGAGATCTTCGGACAGAACATGCTCGTGTCGCTGACGCACGGCCTCGTCGCGCTCGTCTACGTGCTTTTCCGCCTCGTTCTGTGGCTGGAGGAACGCCGCAAGGCCGAGCGGGTAAGAACTGATTTACCTTGATCCTAAAGCTTTCGCGCCGGAATCCGGCTCGGAAATTCCTCCTAAGTGATTGAAAAACAAGGGATGGAACTTTGTGGGTTGGGGAGGGGTGACCGATCCCCGGCGGCGGGAAAAATCCGTTAATGTCTCGTTAAGTATATGTTTTAATTCGAATTTTAAGTGCATTCGATAGGGTCTGTCTCAAGGCGGGAAGAAAAAATACACCGCCAAACGAAACAGTGAGGCAGTCATGATGAACACGAAACTGAAGCCGCAGGCTCCGGCCGTTGCTGATCCGCATGAAGAAACCATCCGCTCCCTCTATATGGAGTCGCTGCACCTGGTGGAACGCCTCCACCGCCGCCTTCTGGACGTCATCAAGGACGAGTTCGACCGCCAGGGTCGCGACGATGTCAACGCC
Organism: Rhizobium sp. LC145; assembly: GCF_001005825.1. Lineage (GTDB taxonomy): Bacteria > Pseudomonadota > Alphaproteobacteria > Rhizobiales > Rhizobiaceae > Neorhizobium. The sequence goes on along the minus strand of NZ_LBHV01000001.1, from coordinate 798,478 downwards.
GTCCAGGCGCTGCTCCTCTTCAACATCGGCAATTCGGAACTGACGGCAGGCGAGCTGCGCTCCCGCGGCTATTATCTCGGCTCCAACGTTTCCTACAACGTCAAGAAGCTCGTCGATCTCGGTCTCATCAACCATCAGCGTTCGCGCATCGATCGCCGCTCGGTCCGCATCAGCCTGACGCCGGCCGGCCAGGATATCGCAGAAACCGTGGCGAGACTCTATGAGCGCCACATCGGCTCGATCGAGAAGGTTGGCGGCATCGGCGAGGGCGAGTTCGCGCAGATGAACAAGCTCCTGCAGCGCCTCGACCGCTTCTGGAACGACCAGATCCTCTATCGCCTGTAATGGCAAAACCCGCGCCGGCCTCATCCACGGGAAAGGCGCCGGGTAAAAAAGACCTCCAGAGCAAACCGGATGCGTCCCTGCGCAGCCGGTTTTCGCCGTTTCCGAATGCCGGTCGGGGCGTGTGCCGGGCATTGGGCGAGGCGGCCGGAAAGAGCAAAAAAGTCACACACCTACACGCGAACGTGACGCGCCGGACACCTGACACGAATTGGCCATATTGCTATGGGACCGGCAAGATTGAACAGCCGGCGAAATCGCACTTTTGAAGCGTTGCGTTCGATCGAAAGACGGACGGCCGGCGGCGCCGGTTGCGCGTTTGTTAACCATATTCCCGTAGGCATGGACGAATGCTCGGGACCAGATGGGTAGTATGATGTCGAAGAAGATCGGAACTGAAGCTATTTCCCGCCGCTCGCTGCTGCGTTCGGCCGTCTCCGCCGGGGCTGCCGCGCTTGCCGCACCGGCGCTTGCGCAATCGGCTCTCGACGATCTCATCAACGCGCCGCGCCGCGGCACCTGGGATGACCAGTTCGACGCCAAGGTTTCCCGTTCGGCCGTCAGCGTCGTCTCCAACAATCCGGTCCTCGGTCCCTCGGGTCCTGCCAATATTCAGCAGGCGATCATGGATTACCAGATGATCGTCTCCAACGGCGGTTGGCCGCAGGTCAATCCGGGTCAGACGCTGCGCATCGGCGCCGTCGATCCCGCCGTTCAGCAGCTCCGCCAGCGCCTCATGATCTCCGGCGACCTCGACCGCTCCGCGGGCATGTCGAACGCGTTCGACAGTTACGTCGACGGCTCTGTCAAGCGCTTCCAGGCCCGCCACGGCCTGCCGGCCGATGGCGTGATGGGCGAATACACGCTGAAGGCCATGAATATCCCGGCCGATACCCGCCTGCGCCAGCTCGAGACCAATCTCGTGCGCCTGCAGTCCATGTCCGGCGATCTCGGACCTCGCTATGTGATGGTCAATATTCCGGCAGCCTATATCGAGGCAGTCGAGAACGACCGCGTCGCCCTGCGCAACAGCGCCGTCGTCGGCCGTATCGATCGCCCGACGCACGCCATCAACTCGAAGATCTACGAAGTCATCCTCAATCCATATTGGACCGCGCCGCGCTCGATCGTCGAGAAGGACATCGTGCCGCTGATGCGCAAGGATCCGACTTATCTCACCCGCAACAACATCCGCCTGATCGATGGCAGGGGCCAGGAAGTGGCTCCCGAGACGGTCGACTGGTTTGCTCCCAAGGCGCCGAACCTGATGTTCCGGCAGGACCCCGGCAAGATCAACGCCATGGCCTCGACGAAGATCAACTTCCATAATCCGAACAACGAATACATGCACGACACGCCCCAGCAGGGCCTGTTCAACAAGCTGATGCGCTTCGAATCCTCGGGCTGCATTCGCGTGCAGAACGTTCGCGATCTCATCACCTGGCTTCTGCGCGACACGCCCGGCTGGTCGCGCCAGGAGATCGAGCGGGTGATCTCGACCCGCCAGAACAATCCGATCAAGCTGGCGCAGGAAGTGCCGGTCTACATCGTCTACGTCACCGCCTGGTCGGCGACCGACCGTGTTGTCCAGTTCCGCGACGATATCTACCAGCGTGACGGCAACCAGGAACTGGCGCTGCAGACCACCACCGGCATCGAGCAGCCGGCCGGCTCGGTTGAGGAAGATTTCCTGCCGCAGTAAGCTATCTCCTCCCTGAGGAAACGGAGCCGTGTTCGTTCGCGAACGCGGCTTTTTCGTTTTTAGGGCACTTGCAATCGGAGTCCGGCCTGCAAATGTCGTTCCCCGTATTGCTCTGGGAAGGCCGTAAGGTTAAGACGCGGTTCTCACGCTTTCCCTTGCCTCCGAGGAGCTCAGCCCATGTCGAACACCGACGCATTCTTTTCTCGTCCGCTTGCAGAATCCGACCCGGAAATCTTTGGCGCGATCGAGAAGGAACTCGGTCGACAGCGGCATGAGATCGAGCTGATCGCCTCCGAAAACATCGTCTCGCGCGCCGTTCTCGAAGCGCAGGGCTCGATCATGACGAACAAGTATGCCGAGGGCTATCCGGGCAAGCGCTATTACGGCGGCTGCCAGTTCGTCGATATCGCCGAGGAACTGGCCATCGAGCGCGCCAAGAAGCTCTTCGGCGTTGATTTCGTCAACGTTCAGCCGAACTCGGGTTCGCAGATGAACCAGGCGGTCTTCCTGGCGCTCCTGCAGCCGGGCGATACCTTCATGGGCCTCGACTTGAACTCGGGCGGCCACCTGACCCACGGTTCGCCGGTCAACATGTCCGGCAAGTGGTTCAACGTCATTTCCTACGGTGTCCGCGAAAGCGACCACCTGCTCGATATGGACGATGTCGCCGAGAAGGCGCTGAAGCACAAGCCGAAGCTCATCATCGCCGGCGGCACGGCCTATTCCCGCATCTGGGACTGGAAGCGCTTCCGCGAGATCGCCGATTCGGTCGGCGCCTACCTCATGGTCGATATGGCCCACATTGCCGGCCTCGTCGCCGGCGGCCAGCATCCGTCTCCGTTCCCGCATTGCCATGTCGCGACCACCACGACCCACAAGTCGCTCCGTGGTCCGCGCGGCGGCGTCGTCATGACCAATGACGAGGATATCGCCAAGAAGATCAACTCGGCGGTCTTCCCCGGCCTCCAGGGCGGTCCGCTGATGCACATCATCGCCGCCAAGGCGGTCGCCTTCGGCGAGGCGCTGCAGCCGGACTTCAAGGATTATGCCGCGCAGGTCGTCAAGAACGCCAAGACGCTCGCCGCGACCCTGACGGAAGGCGGCCTCGATATCGTATCGGGCGGCACCGACAACCACCTGATGCTGGTGGACCTGCGCAAGAAGAACGCCACCGGCAAGCGCGCCGAGGCGGCGCTCGGCCGCGGCTACATCACCTGCAACAAGAACGGCATCCCCTTCGATCCGGAAAAGCCCTTCGTCACCTCCGGCGTCCGCCTCGGCACACCGGCCGGTACGACCCGCGGCTTCAAGGAAGCCGAGTTCGCCGAGATCGGCCGCCTCATCGTCGAAGTGCTGGATGGCCTCAAGGTCGCCAATTCCGACGAGGGCAATGCCGCAGTCGAGGCCGCCGTGCGGGAAAAAGTCGTGAAGCTCACCGACCGTTTCCCCATGTATCCGTACATGTGATCGGGAAGAGCTTATGCGCTGCCCCTATTGCGGTTCGGAGGATACGCAGGTCAAGGATTCGCGCCCGGCGGAGGATTCCACCTCCATCCGCCGGCGGCGCATCTGCCCGGATTGCGGCGGCCGCTTCACCACGTTCGAGCGGGTGCAGCTCCGCGAGCTGATGGTCACCAAGAAGACCGGCCGCAAGGTGCCTTTCGATCGCAACAAGCTGGTGCGCTCCTTCCAGATCGCGCTGCGCAAGCGGCCCGTCGATAACGACCGCATCGAGCGGGCCGTATCCGGCATCGTCCGCAGGCTAGAAAGCTCCGGCGAGAACGAGATTTCCTCCGAGGAAATCGGCCTGCAGGTTCTGGAAGCGCTGAAGAGCCTCGATGACGTGGCCTTCGTGCGCTACGCCTCGGTCTATCGCGATTTCTCCCATGCGGAGGATTTCGAGAAGGTCATTCAGGAAATCAACGCCAAGATCGCCCGCGATACGGGCGGGGAGCCTTAAGGTCATGGGCGGCGCGCCCGAGGACCGGGAATTCATGGCGGCCGCCATTCGGCTGTCGCGCCGCAATCTCGGGCTCACCGGCACCAATCCCTCCGTCGGCTGCGTCATCGTCAAGGATGGCGTGATCGTCGGCGAGGCGGTGACAGCACCCGGCGGCCGGCCGCATGCGGAAACCCAGGCGCTGGCGATCGCCGGCGAGGCGGCCCGCGGTGCCACCGCCTATGTCACGCTCGAACCCTGTTCCCACCACGGCAAGACGCCGCCCTGCGCCAACGCGCTGGTGGCATCCGGCGTCGCGCGCGTCGTCGTCGCCGTCACCGATCCGGACCCGCGTGTCTCCGGCCGCGGCCTTGCGATCTTGAGCGAGGCCGGCATCGAGGTGGAAACCGGCGTGCTGGAGGAGGAGGGGAGCCGCGCGCTCGCCGGCTACCTCATGCGCCAGACGAACGGCCGCCCGCATGTGACTCTGAAGCTTGCGGTTTCCGCCGATGGCATGCTCGGCCGGCGGGGCGAGGAGGTGGCGATCACCGGGCCCGAGGTCCGCGAGGAGGTTCATCGCCTGCGCGCCCAGTCGGATGCGATCCTTATCGGCATCGGCACGGCGCTGGCGGACGATCCCGAGCTCACCGTCCGGCTTCCCGGCCTCGAAGACCGGTCCCCCGTCCGCATCGTGCTCGACCGGCGGCTGGAACTGCCTGTTGATTCCAAACTGGTGCAGACGGCGAAGGTTGTGCCGGTAGTTGCCGTGGCTTTACCCTCTGGGCCGGAGGGGGGTGCATTGGTCGGTAAAATGAAAGCCCTCCAGGCCGCCGGCGTCGAAATTCTCGAAACACCCGATCTCCCCACCCTCCTGACCACGCTCGCCGCCCGCGGCATGTCCTCGCTGCTGGTGGAAGGCGGAGCCGTCACGGGCCGGGCCTTCCTCGATGCCGGGCTGGTGGACCGCATCCTCCTGTTCCAGAGCCCCGAGGCGATAGGCGAGGGCGGGCTTGAATCCCCGCTGACGCCATCCGATATGCCATCGGCGTTCAGGCTTGTCGGCGAGGGCGTCTACGGCCGCGATCGCGCATTCGATTACGAAAGGGTTTCCTGATGTTCACCGGAATTGTCACCGATGTCGGCACTGTCGAGAAACTCACGCCCATGGACGAGGGCCTGAAGCTCCGGATCGCCACCAATTACGATCCGAAGACCATCGACATGGGGGCGTCTATCGCCCATGCCGGCGTATGCCTGACGGTGACCGGCCTGCCGCAGGACGGCAGCAACGAACGCTGGTTCGAGGTCGAGGCCTGGGAAGAGGCCCTGCGGCTCACCACCATCTCCACCTGGGGGGAGGGCACCCGCGTCAATCTGGAGCGCCCGTTGAAGGTCGGCGACGAGCTCGGCGGCCACATCGTCTCCGGCCATGTGGACGACAAGGCGGAAATCCTCTCGGTCGAGTCGGAAGGGGAGGCCGTCCGCATCCGGCTTCGCGCGCCGGAGCATCTTGCCCGCTTCGTGGCGCCCAAGGGCTCGGTGGCGCTCGACGGAACCTCGCTCACGGTGAACGCCGTGGATGGCGCGGATTTCGACGTGCTTCTCATCCGCCATACCCTTGCCGTCACCACCTGGGGCGAGCGGAAGGCGGGCGATTTCGTCAACTTCGAGGTGGATACCATGGCGCGCTATGCCGCGCGCCTGGCTGAGTTTCCCGCCAAGACCTGAGTGCTTAGGCCGCCTGCGACCCCGCATTCTCGCGGCTGAGAACGACGATCGGGCCGTGATAATCGCTGCGGGCGAATTCGCGGAAGCCGAACTTGGAGGCGACGCGCAGCGAAGCCTCGTTTTCCGGGCTGATGATGCAGGTCATCCGCCGGTCCGGAAAATGCGTTTCCGCCCAGGCGATCAGCGCACCCATCGCTTCCGTCGCATATCCCTTCCCGTGGGCGGAGGGGATGAGCGCCCAGCCCGTTTCGAGCGTGCCTTCGATGGAAGGCTCGAAGCCGCGGCGCATGTCCTGGAAGCCTGCCTCGCCCAGGAGCCGGCCCGTCTCCTTTTCCTCGATCGCCAGGAAGCCGAAGCCCATCAGGTGCCACATGCCGTTGACGCGCAGCATCCGCCCCCATGCGCCTTCCCGGGTCATCGGAACGCCGCTGATGAAGCGGACGACCTCCGGCATGGCCCAGAATTCCGCATAGGCATCGAAATCCTCCAGCCGGTGCGCCCTCAGGATCAGCCTTCTGGTTTCGAGCGTGGGTATGCCGTTCATTGAACCCTCCTTCCGATCTCTTGCGCCGGTGTCACGATGTCGCGCGCGGTCTTGTCACCCTCTTGCCTTACCCTTATAGACGCACCTCGGGAGGATCGATAACCAACATTCGAGGTGAGCGATGCCTTCCCAGAACAAGAGCATCCATCCGCGCTCCCGTGATTTCGCGATGAGCCGTCGGCAACTTCTCGGCTCTGCCGCCACCGGCGCCGCCGCTCTCAGCCTTCCCGCGCTGCCGAGCTGGGCAGCTCCCGGTGAAACCACGGTCGATGTCCTCCTCATCGGCGGTGGCATCATGAGCGCGACGCTCGGCGTCCTGCTGAGCGAGCTGGAGCCCTCCTGGACGATCGAGATGATCGAGCGGCTCGATGATGTCGCGCTGGAAAGCTCCAACGGCTGGAACAATGCCGGCACCGGCCACTCCGCGCTCGCCGAACTCAATTACACGCCCGAAGACGTGAACGGCAATGTCCAGATCGGCCGGGCGGTGGAGATCAACGAAGCCTTCCAGATTTCCCGCCAGTTCTTCGCCCATCAGATGGACATGGGCGTCCTGAAGGAGCCGCGCTCCTTCATCAACTCCACGCCGCATATGAGTTTCGTCTGGGGAGACGAGAATGTCGCGTTCCTTGAAAAGCGCCACGAGGCGCTGAAGGCGAGCGCGCTGTTCTCCGGAATGCGCTTTTCCACCGATCACGACGAGATCGCCGAATGGGTGCCGCTCATGATCGAAGGTCGCGATCCGTCGCAGAGGATCGCCGCCACCTGGAGCCCGCTCGGCACCGATGTGAATTTCGGTGAGATCACTCGCCAGTATGTCGGGCATCTGAAGCAGCAGCCGGCATTCAATCTGCGCACCTCGTCCGAAGTGCGGGATATCCGCCGCAACGACGACGGCACCTGGAGCGTCTCTTACGTCGACACCAAGGACGGCTCGCAGAAAGGCACGACGAGGGCGAAGTTCCTGTTCCTCGGCGCCGGCGGTGCCGCGCTGCCGCTGCTCCAGATGTCGGGCATCCCCGAGGGGGATGATTATGCCGGATTCCCCGTGGGCGGGTCCTTCCTCGTCTGCGAAAAGCCGGAGATCGTGAACAGGCATCTCGCCAAGGCCTATGGCCAGGCCTCCGTCGGCGCACCGCCGATGTCCGTTCCGCATCTCGATACCCGCATGCTCGACGGCAAGCGTGTCATCCTTTTCGGACCCTTCGCCACCTTCTCGACCAAGTTCCTGAAGGACGGCTCCTATTTCGATCTGCCGGCCTCCGTCACGCTCGACAACATCTGGCCGATGCTGAAGGTCGGCATGGACGAATTCGGTCTTGTCCAATATCTCGCCGGCCAGTTGATGATGTCGGATGAGGATCACCTGACGGCTCTGCGCGAATATTTCCCGCAGGCCAATGCCGAGGACTGGCGCCTGTGGCAGGCCGGCCAGCGCGTGCAGATCATCAAGCGCGATGCGGAAAAGGGTGGCGTCCTGAAGCTGGGCACGGAAATCGTGGCGTCCGGGGATGGCAGCATCGCCGCGCTGCTCGGCGCTTCGCCGGGCGCGTCCACCGCCGCGCCCATCATGCTGGATGTGCTGAAAAAGGTTTTCCCGGATCGGCTCGCAACGCCCGAATGGCAGGAAAAGGTCCGCAGGATCGTTCCGAGCTACGGCATGAAGCTCAACGAAAATCCGGAGATTCTTGCCAAAGAATGGGCCGCCACCAGCGAGCGGCTGCAATTGGCCATCGCGCCGCCGGCCATCGACACGTCCGCTCTGGGAGCTCCCGCACCGGCCGGCGAGGTTCCCCGCGTTCCGGACATGGCGCTCTGAAAACCGCCATCGGGTACAAGCTTCCGCGCGGTCCTCGACGGGCGCGCGGAGGCAGGCCGTATTGGCGAATTTGCCGAGTCGTCAGCCGGTGATGCGGAATTCTCTCGGTATCTCGGCGGGCGCGGCCGGCTGCGTCTCCACGCTGGAGACCGAGGCAGCGGGAGGCCCGCGCTCCAAGCGCTCGATCATCGCCGCGACGGCAGCCTTCGGGCCGGCGATCAGCGCGGCCACCGATCCGTCCGCCTCGTTGCGCACCCAACCGGTGAGACCGAGCCGCACCGCTTCGTTACGTGTCCAGACACGAAAGCTGACGCCCTGTACCCTGCCTCTTACCCGCACCAGCACGGCTTCATGATCGTCGGACATGGCCGTCTTCCTTCTGCCAATCCCCTTGAGATGGAGATCCGGCAGATGCCGTCAAGGGGGTGAGGAATGGTCGGCAGGCCAGAGTGGCTGGTGGAGTCGAGATGGCACTCGGCGAGCAAGTAGGACGCCACGGTTGCCGCGCACTCCCGTCATTCCTGTCCCCGGACTTGATCCGGGGATCAGTCACAGGAATCCAGCCGCCGTGCGTCTGCACGGCGAGAAGACCCATGCCGTCTTAAGGCTGTTGTTTGTGCGTAGATCCTCGGGACAAGCCCGAGGATGACGAAAGGGAAGGTTGGAGCAAGGGTGTCCCGATCAGTCGCCGAGGATTGGATCACTGCCGGCATCACTAGAGGCACCGCAGCGAGGGCTGGTATCGCTGGCTGTGCCCAGGCACGGCATCGAGTTTGGCACCTTTTGCAGAACCTCAAGGTTCGTCATCCTCGGGCTTGTCCCGAGGATCTACCGCACAAACAAGCCGTTCTCTTCGTTCAAGTGGGGATGATCCGGCACCTCTTTCCCGATATTTCAATAACTTACCCATTTCTCCGTCCCCGCTCTCCAAATCCGCTCCATAATCTCCCGGTCCTGTTTCGGCTGCACCGGTCAAGCATCGCCGGCGAGATGGGGCCGGTGCCCTTTCGATCCGCCGTTGATGCAGGCGGGGCGTCAGGGGCTGCGCAGAAAATGGTCTCCCTCTCGCCTGAGAAACGGCGGGGCGTGCGTGTGTCGCACACAACCCGGCCCGGCTAATAATCAACAACATATGGGCCGCCGCAGAGGGACCGGAGTTGCGCGGAAAAACACACCGAACGGGACACGTCGCGTGTCACCTATAAAATTCAATACGAGGCACACGACGTGTCCCGGCCGATCCTCGTCCTCGGGTTAAACCCGAGGATCATCCGAGGATGACGAAAGAAAGAAACCGAGGATCGCCAAGAGAGGAGTCCGTCCACTCGTCACCCTCGGGCTTGACCCGAGGGCAAGGCAGGAGTCCGTCTACTCGTCATCCTCGGGCGAACGTAGTGAGACCCGAGGACATCCTCGTCCTCGGGCCTGACCCGAGGAAAGCGAAGCGCGATCCGAGGACCTGAGGGTTAAAAACACTTGCCTTCCGTCGCGCGTCATGGTTTGACCCGGCATTTCAAGGGCCCGTTGGCCGTCTATCACCAGGAACACCCATGCCCGCTACAAAGCCCCATCTCCTGATCGTCGAGGCTCGCTTCTATGACGACATGGCCGACGCGCTGCTCGAAGGCGCGACCGCCGCGCTCGAAGAAGCCGGTGCGACCTATGACGTGGTGACCGTTCCCGGCGCGCTGGAAATCCCGCCCGCGATCGCCATGGCGCTCGATGCGGCGGAAGAGGGCGGAACGGAGTATCATGGCTTCGTCGCGCTCGGCATGGTCATTCGCGGCGAGACCTATCATTTCGAGATCGTCGCCAACGAATCCTCCCGCGCGCTGATGGATCTGGCGGTTTCGGAATCTCTGCCGATCGGCAACGGCATTCTGACGGTCGAGAACGACGAGCAGGCCTGGGCGCGCGCCCGCCGCTCGGATAAGGACAAGGGCGGCTTCGCCGCCCGCGCCGCGCTGACGATGATCGCGCTGCGCGAGAAGTTGAATGGTGGTTGAGAAAATGGCGAAGGACCCGGAACAGCCGGTCAGAACGGCCAATCAGCGCGGAGCGGCACGCCTTGCCGCCGTGCAGGCGCTCTACCAGATGGACGTCGGCGGGACCGGCGTCCTGGAAGTCGTGGCCGAATACGAAGCGCACCGGCTTGGCCAGGAACTCGACGGCGATACCTATCTGAAGGCGGATGCCGCCTGGTTCCGCTCGATCGTCTCGGGCGTCGTGCGTGATCAGACGAAGATCGACCCGCTGATCCGCTCATCGCTGCAGGAGGATTGGCCGCTGTCGCGCCTCGATTCGACGCTGCGCGCCATCCTGCGCGCCGGCACGTTCGAAATCCTGGAGCGCAAGGACGTGCCGGTCGCCGTCATCGTCACCGAATATGTCGAGATCGCCCGCGCCTTCTTCGAAGAGGAGCCGCCGCGCATCGTCAACGCCGTTCTCGACCGCATCGCCAAGCAGGTACGCGGCGAAGCGAAGAAGTAGCCTGAGGTGAAAGACATGGACGCTGGGCTGGATCTTCAAATGCAGATGCGGACCGCCCGGCGCAGTGTCGCGCTTCTTGCTGGCGCTCAGGCGATTTTGGGCTCGATCGCGCCGCTCTCCATTTCTCTTGGTTCGCTTGCCGGATACCAGCTTCTCGCCGAAGACAAGTCGCTTGCGACCGCGCCGATCACCGGATTCAACGTCGGCACCGCCTGCGGTGCGGTGGCGATCGCGATCGCATCGCGCTGGCTCGGCCGCAAGCAGGCCTTCATGCTCGGCAGCGTGATCGGCGTGCTTGGCGGAGCGGTCGCCGCGATCGCCCTGCTGCGCGGCGATTTCTGGCTGTTCGTTGCCGCACTCATCCTGATCGGTACCTGCGCAGGCTTTACCCAGAAGATTCGGTTTGCAGCGGCGGATGCGTCGCCTTCCTCCTATAAGCCGAAGGCGATCTCCTGGATCCTCGGTGCCGGCGTCGTTTCCGCAGTGCTCGGCCCGCAGATCGCCATCTGGGCCAAGGACCTCCTGGCGCCCGTGACCTTCGCCGGTGCCTTCCTGGCAATCATCCCGCTTTGCATTGTCGCCTTCGGTATCCTGACATTTCTGAAGTTGCCGAAGCCCTCTACCTCATCTGCCCACGCTCAACCCGCCCGGCCGCTGGGTGAAATCGTGCTGACCCAGCGCTTCATGATCGGCATGATCTGCGGCATATGCACCTATGCGCTGATGACCTTCGTCATGACCGGCGCGCCGCTTGCGATGGTGATCGGCTGCGGTTTCCCGACCGAGATGGCGACGCTCGGCATCCAGTGGCACGTGCTCGCCATGTTTGGTCCGAGTTTCTTCACCGGCATGCTCATTACCCGTTTCAGCGCGGAAAAGGTGGTTGCCGCGGGCCTCGTCATCCTCATGGCTTGCGCCGTCGTGGCCCATATGGGCGTCGAATTGTGGAATTTCTGGTTGTCTCTCGTGCTTCTGGGTGTTGGCTGGAATTTCGGCTTCATCGGCTCTACCGCGATCGTCGCGTCCAGCTATCGCCCGCATGAAGCGGACAAGGTGCAGGGGTTCCACGATATCGTTCTGTTCGGCACCGTCGCCCTGTCGTCTTTTTCGTCCGGCAAGATTTTCATCGCCTATGGGTGGTCGTTCATCAATCTGGTCATCTGGCCGGTGACGATTGTCTGCCTCATCCTCGTCCTGCTCCTCATCCGCAGGGGGCCTGCAAAGGCGATCTGACCGGCCGTTCCTCGGGTCTTGTTCCCGCCGGGGCTTGACGCCAATTCATCTCCACCGCAATCTCGCCTCGCTCGGCAAGCCGTAAACTCCTTGGGAGGGGAGGCGGTTTGCCGTCACGCGCGGCCGGCGGGGGTGTTCTTAGCCGGTCTTATCTGGGAGAGAGGAAAAGCGAATGACCGTAATTCTGGGTGTGATCGTTTGCGGCTTGCTGGCGATCATCTATGCAGTATGGGCAACGCAGGCGGTTCTCGCCGCTGATCAGGGCAATCAGCGCATGCAGGAGATCGCGGGCTATATCCGCGAGGGGGCCCAGGCCTATCTGACGCGTCAATACATGACGATCGCGATCGTCGGCGCTGTGGTTGCCGTGGCGACCTGGTTTCTGCTGTCGGGCACGGCGGCCCTGGGCTTCATGATCGGCGCGCTGCTTTCCGGCGCGGCCGGGTTCATCGGAATGCATGTTTCGGTCCGCGCGAATGTTCGCACGGCGCAGGCGGCATCGCAGAGCCTCTCCGCGGGTCTCGACATCGCCTTCAAGTCCGGTGCCATCACCGGCCTCCTGGTTGCGGGTCTCGCGCTCCTCGGCGTCTCCATCTACTACCTGATCCTGACAGCGGGTTTCGGCTACGAGGGCGGCTCGCGCGAGGTTATCGATTCCCTCGTGGCGCTCGGCTTCGGCGCTTCGCTGATCTCGATCTTCGCCCGCCTCGGCGGCGGCATCTTCACCAAGGGTGCGGATGTCGGCGGCGATCTGGTCGGCAAGGTGGAGGCCGGCATCCCGGAGGATGACCCGCGTAACCCGGCAACCATCGCCGATAACGTGGGCGACAATGTCGGCGATTGCGCCGGCATGGCGGCCGACCTGTTCGAGACTTATGCCGTGACCGTGGTCGCCACCATGGTGCTCGCGGCGATCTTCTTTGCCGGCGCGCCTGTGCTTGAAAGCACCATGCTCTATCCGCTGGCGATCTGCGGCGCCTGCATCGTCACCTCCATCATCGGCACCTTCTTCGTGAAGCTCGGCTCCAACAACTCGATCATGGGTGCTCTCTACAAGGGCCTCATCGTCACCGGCCTCCTGTCGATCCTCGGCCTTGCCGCGGCAACCTCCCTGACCGTCGGCTGGGGTACGATCGGCAATGTGGCGGGCATGGAGGTCACCGGCACCAGCCTCTTCCTCTGCGGCCTGCTCGGCCTCGTGGTGACGGCCCTGATCGTCGTCATCACCGAATACTACACGGGAACCGGGAAACGGCCGGTCAATTCCATCGCCCAGGCCTCCGTCACCGGCCACGGCACCAACGTCATCCAGGGGCTTGCCGTTTCGCTGGAATCGACGGCGCTGCCGGCGATCGTCATCGTCGGCGGCATCATCTCGACCTATCAGCTCGGCGGCCTGTTCGGCACGGCTATCGCGGTCACCGCCATGCTCGGTCTGGCGGGCATGATCGTCGCGCTCGACGCCTTCGGCCCGGTGACAGACAATGCCGGCGGCATCGCCGAAATGTCGGGAATGCCGTCCGAGGTCCGCAAGTCCACCGATGCGCTCGATGCGGTCGGCAATACGACCAAGGCCGTGACCAAGGGCTATGCGATCGGCTCCGCCGGTCTCGGCGCTCTGGTGCTCTTCGCTGCCTATTCCAACGACTTGAGCTATTTCGCCGCCAATGGCGATCGTTACCCGTATTTCGCCGGCATCGGCGAAATCTCCTTCAGCCTCTCCAACCCTTATGTCGTCGCTGGCCTCATCTTCGGCGGTCTCATCCCCTATCTCTTCGGCGGCATCGCGATGACAGCGGTAGGCAGGGCGGCCGGCTCGATCGTGGAAGAGGTGCGCAGGCAGTTCCGCGAAAAACCGGGCATCATGGAAGGCCGCGAGCGTCCGGATTACGGCAAGGCCGTCGACCTGCTGACCAAGGCTGCGATCCGCGAGATGGTCCTGCCCTCGCTTCTGCCGGTGCTGGCGCCGATCGTCGTCTATTTCGGCGTGCTCGCGATCTCGGGTTCGAAGGCGTCGGCCTTCGCCGCGCTCGGCGCTTCGCTGCTCGGCGTCATCGTCAACGGCCTCTTCGTGGCGATCTCCATGACCTCGGGCGGCGGCGCCTGGGACAATGCCAAGAAGAGCTTCGAGGATGGTTTCGTCGACAAGGACGGGACCCGGCACATGAAGGGGTCCGAGGCCCACAAGGCTTCCGTCACGGGCGATACGGTGGGCGATCCCTACAAGGATACCGCCGGCCCCGCCGTCAACCCGGCGATCAAGATCACCAATATCGTGGCCTTGCTGCTGCTAGCCGTTCTCGCTCACTGATACGGCTGAACCGGACAGGCAAAAGCCCGCGGAGATCTCTCTCCGCGGGCTTTTCGAATCGGCGGAGTTACCGCCCGAGATTCTGGAAGAGGCTGCGCGCCGCATTGGCGCCGCTTGCCGCACCGCCCGACAGAAGCTGCTGCAGGAAGGTGAGATCCCTGCCGCCGGTCGGCGTGGTGCGCGAGATCGTATCGAAGACCTTGCCGTCCTGGAGGGTGTAATTGGCGCGGCGCTCGACCACGCCGTCCTTGTTGAAGTAGATCGCCACGACATTCTGCTCCACCAGCCTCGGCTTGGCGAAGGCAGCGATCTTCTGGCGCTTCTGCGAGATGTAGTAGAAGACCTCGGAATCGAAGGTCGCAGTCGTCGAGGGCGTTCCCATGGTGAGCAGCACCTGTTCGCGGCTCGAACCCTCGGGGATGAGTGCCAGCGACTCCTGGTCGATGACGTAGCCGTTATACATCGTCTCGCCGATGTTCATGCTGTTGCAGCCAGCGACTGCCACGGACATCACGACGACGGCGGCTGCGGTTTTGCTCAAGAATTTCATGTCAGACCCGAAAACCCGCTTCTTCAACGACATCCCCCAATTTCACTAGACCGACCGGTTGCCGGTTTTCCTGCTGCTCATACCATTGTGGCTATTCCGGGGACACGGGCGCGCCGGGAACCGGAGAATTCGCGCCTGCGGCAAGCTCCGGTCTTAGCGGACCGCGGCGGAACGGCATTGCAATTCGCGCCTGCTTCGGTAAACCAGCTTTCGTTTCCATGCAACGCGGCAGAGCCGAATCCGAGTGGCAACCCAGAGAATTCCCATGATCTTCGGCCTATTGAAGAAGAAAAACCACAATCGCGCCATCGTTGACCGGCAATACGCGACCTTGACATCGCTGGCCCGGGCTCCTTTCTTCTATAGCGATCTCGATGTTCCGGACACGGTGATGGGACGTTACGAGATGTTGTCGATCGTCATGATCCTGTTTTTCCGCCGCACGGCGAAATCGGGCGTGAGCGGTCAGGAGCTGGCTCAGGAAATCGTCGACGCCTTTTTCCAGGATATCGACCATTCGATCCGCGAACTTGGCATCGGCGACCAGGGCGTGCCGAAACGCATGAAGAAGCTCGCGGGCATGTTCTACGGCCGGCTGGAATCCTATGCGGCGACGCTGGAGGCCGAAGATCGCGAGGCGCTCGCGGCGGCCCTGCGGCGCAATATCCATCCGGATATGCAAGCGGCGCCGGACATGCGCGGGCTCGCGGACTGGATGATGAAGGCGGAGACGGCGCTTGTCGCGGTTTCCGAAGACGAAATTTCCCGAGGCGCGGCGGCCCTGCCGCAGCCGGGAATGCGAGGTTCTCATGAAGACGAGGCATGATGGGGATGAAAAGCCCCCCTTTTCCTATTCCGTGAAGGTGGGGCACATCTCCGCCAATCCGGTCAGCGTTCACGTCGAGGCGAACGAGCGCGAACTGGAGGGGCTTGCCAAGCTCTGGCAGGTGGTTTCGGTGAAGTCGCTGAAGGCGGACCTGCAGGTCGTTCGCTGGAAAAAGGACGGCATCCGCATCAAGGGCAGGGTGGAAGCCGATATCGTGCAGTCCTGCGTGGTGACGCTGGAGCCGGTGGAAGCCAGGCTCGATGAGCACTTCGAGCAGATTTTCGTTCCCGAGGATTCCAAGCTCGCGCGGATCGTGACCGGAGAGACGGCCGAAATGCTGATCGATCCCGATGGCCCGGACCTGCCGGAAACCTTCTCCGGCGATACGATCGATGCCGGTGCCGTCGTGGCGGAGTTTGCGGCGCTCGCGATTGATCCCTATCCGCGCAAGTCCGATGTCGAGTTTTCGCCCCATCTTGAAGGAGATGCCGGAGAAACCACGAAACGGCCATCGCCCTTCGCCGTCCTTAAGGACTGGAAAAAGGAATGAAGACGGTTGCCAATTCGACATGATTGGGTTGTAAGCGGCCGCAGAACCAGTATTTTGGCCTCCATTTCGCCGAAGACGCCCTGTCTTCGGCGGACCACAAGGATCAGGGACGCGTGATCAGAATATCTCTCGATGCCATGGGCGGCGATTATGGTCCCGAGGTCGTCATTCCCGGCGCTGCCAAGGCATTGGAACGCCACCCGGATGTGAGATTCATCATCTACGGGCTTAAGGCGGAGTGCGAGCCGCTTCTGGCGAAATACCCGAAGCTCAGGGAAAAATCGGTTTTCCACGAATGCGAGCTTGCCGTCCGGATGGACGAGAAGCCGAGTGCGGCGCTTCGCCGGGGCCGCTACGTCTCGACCATGTGGCGCGCGATAGAGGCGGTGAAGCTGGGTGAGGCGGACGTCGTCGTTTCCGCCGGCAATACCGGCGCGCTGATGGCCATGGCCAAGTTCTGTCTGCGCACCATGGCCAATATCGAACGTCCGGCGATCGCCGGCATCTGGCCGACGCTGAAGGGCGAGAGCATCGTGCTCGACGTCGGCGCGACGATCGGCGCCGACAGCCAGCAGCTCCTCGATTTCGCGCTGATGGGCGGCGCCATGGCCCGCTCTCTCTTCGAGATCGAGCGTCCCACCGTCGGCCTTCTGAATGTCGGCGTCGAGGAAGTGAAGGGTCAGGAAGAGGTCAAGGAGGCCGGCCGGCTCATCCGCGAGGCCAACCTGCCGACTATCGCCTATCACGGCTTTGTCGAGGGCGACGATATCGGCAGGGGAACGGTCGACGTCGTGGTGACAGAAGGCTTTACCGGCAATATTGCGCTCAAGGCCTCGGAGGGTACCGCCCGTCAGATCGCCCAGCTTCTGCGTGAGTCTATGTCCCGCACCTGGGCGGCCAGGCTCGGTTATCTGCTGGCCAAGAGCGCATTCGACCGGCTGCGCGAGAAGATGGACCCGAACAAGGTCAATGGCGGCGTCTTCCTGGGGTTGAACGGTATCGTCATCAAGAGCCATGGCGGCGCCAATACCGATGGCTTCGCGGCTGCGATCGATACCGGCTATGATATGGCGCGCAACGACCTCAATGCGAAGATCGTGCAGGATTTGAAGATTTATCATGCCCGACACCAGCCGCCGGCTGGTCCGGAAGCGGCATGACGATGGGATGTGAAGCAGAATGATCCGTTCAGTGGTTCGTGGTTATGGGGCGGCGCTCCCCAAGCGGGTGATGTCCAACCGGGAGCTTGAAAGCCTCGTGGACACCTCGGACGAATGGATCGTCCAGCGCACCGGTATCCGCCAGCGCTATATCGCGGGCGAGGGGGAGACGACGGCCTCGCTCGGCGCCGCTGCGGCGCGCGCGGCACTCGATAATGCCGGACTTACGCCGGACGATATCGATCTCGTGCTGGTGGCGACCTCTACGCCCGACAACACCTTTCCGGCGACGGCCGTCGATATCCAGAACCGGCTCGGCATGACCCATGGCTATGCCTTCGACATGCAGGCGGTCTGCACCGGCTTCGTCTACGCCATGGCGACCGCCGATGCCCATCTTCGCGCAGGTCTTGCGAAGCGCGCCCTGGTGATCGGCGCCGAGACCTTCTCGCGCATCCTCGACTGGGAGGACCGCACCACCTGCGTGCTGTTCGGCGATGGCGCCGGCGCCCTGGTGCTCGAAGCTTCCGAAGGCGAGGGCACCAATGCCGACCGCGGCATACTGACCGCGCATCTGCGCTCCGACGGCAGCCACAAGGAAAAGCTCTATGTGGACGGCGGGCCTTCCAGCACCGGCACGGTCGGCCACCTGCGCATGGAAGGCCGCGAGGTTTTCAAGCACGCGGTCGGCATGATCACCGACGTGATCGAGGCTGCCTTCGCATCCACCGGCACGACGGCCGACGATCTCGATTGGCTGGTGCCGCATCAGGCCAACCGCCGCATCATCGACGGCTCCGCCAAGAAGCTCGCAATTCCGCTCGAGAAGGTGGTCGTCACCGTCGATCAGCACGGCAACACTTCGGCCGCCTCCATCCCGCTCGCGCTTTCCGTGGCGCTTGCCGACGGGCGCATAAAGAAGGGCGATCTGGTGATGCTGGAAGCCATGGGCGGCGGCTTCACCTGGGGGGCGATGCTCGTCCGCTGGTAAGAGTGATTTTCCCTCATACCACGCTCCAAATCCTGATTGAGTACGGATCTTAGGGCACTCGTCCAAAGTGGAATTAATCGATCAGGACAAGAGCTTGACCCTGGCGGCCAAGCAAAATACTCTCAGCCGGCTTTGATAGGATGAATTTTCAAGACAGGGCGGAGTCATGGCCGGCAAGACAGTAACAAGGGCAGACTTGGCGGAGTCTGTATTTCGCAAGGTCGGGCTTTCGCGGACGGAATCAGCCGAACTCGTCGAGACGGTCATCGACGAGATATGCAATGCCATCGTGCGCGGGGAAACCGTCAAGCTTTCCTCCTTCGCGACCTTCCAGGTCCGCTCGAAAAACGAACGCATCGGCCGCAACCCCAAGACTGGCGAGGAAGTGCCGATCTCTCCGCGTCGGGTGATGACCTTCAAGGCCTCGAACGTCCTTAAAAACCGCATCCTCAAGGCTCACACCGCGCGCAAGATCAAGCAGAGGGCGAGCCCCGCCGCCTGACCGGATTTTTCGCCCGGCTGCCTTACTTCTCCACACTTCCTGTGAATATGCTTGAATCTGACGGTGTAAGCCGTTGAGATATGTTCGATTCGTAGCATAATTGCCAAAGCTTGGTCTTGCGTCGGTAGCAGCGATGTTCCGCGCAGCGGCAATGGACCTCTGGGAGAGTTGAGACTTGGACAAGAGCCCGGACGCTTTCCGAACCATCAGCGAGGTCGCCGAGGACCTCGATCTGCCGCAGCATGTGCTGCGTTTCTGGGAGACCCGCTTCCCGCAGATCAAGCCGATGAAGCGCGGGGGCGGGCGGCGTTATTACCGGCCCGAGGATGTCGACCTGCTGAAGGGCATCCGGCATCTGCTCTACGACCACGGCTATACCATCAAGGGCGTGCAGAAGCTTCTGAAGACGAACGGCAACAAGTTCGTCGCCGCGATCGCTTCCGGCGATGTGGCCACCATGGAAGCGCTGATGGCCGCAAGCAACGACAAGCATGTGGATCCGAAGATCGGCGGCGCCGAGGACGACCAGATCGTCGGCCGGCCGAAGGTGAAGCCGAGCGGCCGTTTCTTCGGTTTCGGCTCCTCCGGCGATGGGGAAACCCCGGAGATTTCCGTTGGCAAGTCGAGTATTGGCAAGGAAGACCAGGCCTTGTTGCAGGAAGCGCTCTTCGATCTTCTCGAATGCAAGCGGCTTCTCGATCAGGTGCGATAGGCCCTTTCTGCCTGAATACACGCTAAATTTACCATTCACCTCGGGTTCAGGTGGAACCTAGGAATATCTGTCTTACTTAACAGGTAGGCACAAAGAGGTGTGGAAACATGAAAAAGCTTGCAATCATACTGGTATCGGTGGTGACTGGCTTCACCGGCGTCGTGCCGGCGCAGGCCTTTCCAACGGTTTCCGCCGTATCCAGGGCGCAGACCTCCGATGTGGTGAACGCCCAATACATTAACCGTGGCGGCGGCCTGGAATATGGCGACCGCCGTTACTGGCGCAATCGTGACCGCCACTGGCGCGGCGACCGCCGTCATTGGCGCAGCGACCGCCGTTATTGGCGTGACGACCGTCGCTGGCGGCGTCACCGTGACCGTTCGAACTTCGGTGCGGCGCTCGGTGGATTTGCAGCCGGCGCCATCATCGGCGGCGCGCTTGCGCAGCCGCGCTATGCGCCCGCACCCCGCTACTCGGGCGGAGGCAGCGCGCACGTCAACTGGTGCTATTCGCGCTATCGGTCCTATAGGCCTTACGACAATACGTTCCAGCCCTATAACGGTCCGCGACGCCAGTGCTACTCGCCGTATCGGTGATACAGCAAACGAAATCCCCGCCCGAAAGGCGGGGATTTTCGCTTCGGCCGGAATACGGCTTTCCTGCGGGAACTCATTCCCAAGGACGCCCCATTTTTCCCCTTGCGCAGACAGATGCATGTCAGTATTGAAGGCGTGCTTCGCATGAAGCTGGTCGGGGCGTAGCGCAGCCCGGTAGCGCACTTGACTGGGGGTCAAGGGGTCGCTGGTTCGAGTCCAGTCGCCCCGACCATTTATCTCCTTGAATTCTCAGTCAGTTCATTCTCTTCATTCGATACTCGGGCGATCGACGTAATCGGGATGCTCCCATTTCGTGGGGCGATATCCGGCCCATGATTCATTCATGCTGACATGTGAAAAGCCCCGCCACTGGCGGGGCTTCGCGTATCGATCGTTACTATCCTAGATTTCCGGGCAGCCGCGGCGGTTGGCGAAGGTGATCCTGTCGGGACCATTCCGGGTGAAACCTTCAACCGTTATGCTGCGGCGGGTCGCACGGACGACTTCGGGATTGCGGAAACCTTCGTCCCGGGCGGCCGCACGAGCCGCGCGCGGGCTGCAGCCGCCTCGATCGTAGTCGCGATCACGATCGCGATCGCGGATCATCGGGCGCACGCCGTCGGGGCCGATGCGCAGCTCGAAATCCTGGGCAGATACCGGCGCGATGCCGATGCCCAATGCGCCGAACGCGAGGGCCGAGATGAGGCTCGTGGAAATGAGAGGCTTCTTCATGTCTATCCTCCATGGGCGCGGCGCGGGTGCCCGCGCTGCGCAGAATTATCCCTGGCGGATCAATCATCCTGGAAAGGAAACGTTCCGCTTACGGCAGGATTTCGAAGAAAAAGGCGGAAGTTATGCTTTCACGTTGCGTGAAGGCATGGAAAACTTGTTGATGTCGCCGCATTGAGGGAAAAGAACAGGCGTTCGGCAATATCCGATCCCTGATCGGAAACAATCCGCTTTACTTTGAGTAGAGGTTGGCAGCGACGCTATCCGTCGTTGGCCGCGTTGAGGTTCTGCGGGCGGATACCCTCGTCCTCGAAGCGGCTGCGCAGGCGCAATCCGGGGCCGGCGCCGGCATTCTCCTCGCCGGCGGCAAGGAAGAGCACGCCCCTGGCCTCGAATATGCCGCGCAGTCTGTCGGTGACGGCTGCATCGGCGAAGGGGCCTGGAGATGCTTCGGCTACCGTGATGGTGGAAACGGAAAGGCCGGTCGCGGAAGCGAGTTCTTCCACCGTCATCCCGGTCATGGCGCGCGCGGCGCGCAGTTGCGAAACCGTCAGCATATTGAAAAATTTGGAGCGAGGTGGCCCGAAGTCAAGGCCGCGCGGCGGCTCATGCGGGGGAGGCGAGGCGCTTTGCGCGCTGGCGCCGGTGTTCAAGCGCGCAGCATCCCCAGAGCACGCCGAGCAGCAGGTAGAAATGCCGCCAGTGGTCTGTATCGATGACGTTACCGATCAGGGCATGGCCGAGGATCATCACCCAGGCGATCATCAGATAGGGTTGCCACGGCCGTTCGCGCAGCAGGTAGCGGAAGCCCATCGAGAGCGTCCAGACGATCAGTCCGACATAGGTCACGAAGCCGAGCCAGCCATAGGTGGTCAGCGATTTCAGCCAGATATTGTGCTCGTCCTCGCCGAACATCTGGCCGAGCACCATCGGCCCGAGACCGAGCGGGCGCTCCATCGCCATCAGGAAGCCGATCTTGTGCCGTTCGAAGCGTCCCAGCCGCGCGCCGTCATATTCCTGCACCAGCCGGGCCCGGTTAAGGAAAAGATCCGAGACCTGGTCGAACTGCAGCGCGATGAGGAGCGCCAGCGCGAGAAGCACGAATGCGCCGATCGAAAGCGCCAGGATCTTCAGGCGGAAGGCGCCGCTGCGCTCCTTCAGCAGCATGAGCAGGACCAGCGCCGCGCCGGAAAAGGCGAGCAGCCCCCAGGCCGCGCGCGAGAAGGAAAGGAAGATGCCGAGCGCCAGAACCAGAAGGCCGAGGATGAGAAACGGCGCCTGCCTCAGTCTGCCCGTAAGCAGCCGGTAAAGCAGGTAGAGGAGCGGCGCGACCAGATAGGGGCCGAAGACGTTCGGGTCTTCGAAAGCGCCCATGGCGCGGTCATAGCGCGTGAAGACGGCAGCGCCCGGAAAGGCGTGGAAATAGCCGAGAATGCCGAGCATGGCCGTGATGATCGCAGCGGCGACCCAAGCCTTGAAGATGAGGACAAGCCGCTCGGGATCATCCTCGACGACTGCCGCATAGAATACCGAGGTGAGTGCCAGGAAGGTCGAGACGGCGAAATACATCGGCGCGCCGCTCATATCCTTCATGACCAGCATGGAGAGCAGGCCGCCGATATTGAAGATCAGGAGAAGCGCCAGCAGCGGCGCGACGGTGCGGGAAATCCTTAAGCCCAGCAGGAACCAGACGGCGATCTGCGCCACCATCATCAGCTCGTAGGGCGCCGGCTCCGACATCACGAAGCCGGAGAGGAATACGCCGAAAGCGATCATGGCCGAGCCGGCCAGGCGGGCGGCGGAGCGCCGTCCTCTGAGCGGGCCGGAAAGATCGTGGGTGACCGCGCTCAATAGGCGTTTTCCGTGTTGAGGAGGCGGATCGGCGTCAGGAAGAGTATCTTGAGGTCGAAGAAGAGCGACCAGTTCTCGATATAGTCGAGATCATAGGCGGTGCGCGCCCTGATCTTCTCGTCGCTGTCCAGCTCGCCGCGCAGGCCGTTGATCTGCGCCCAGCCGGTAACGCCCGGCTTGACCCGGTGACGGGCGAAATAGCTCTCCACCACGTCGACATATTTGCGATTGCCGGTCTGTGCCTGGACGGCGTGGGGACGGGGGCCGACGAGCGAAAGCTCGCCGCGCAGCACGTTGAGGAGCTGCGGCAGTTCGTCGACAGAGGATTTGCGCAGGAAGCGGCCGACCGGCGTGACGCGCGGGTCGCCCTTGGTGACCGCCTTCACCGCGGTCTGGTCGCTCATGTCGGTATACATGGAGCGGAATTTCAGGATCTCGATGACTTCGTTGTTGAAGCCATGGCGCTTCTGGCGGAAGAGGATCGGCCCCTTGGAGGTCGCCTTCACGGCGATCGCCGCGGCAATTATTAGCGGCCAGAGCAGAACGAGGGCGAACAGCGCGAAGGTGATGTCGAAGGCGCGCTTGGCGACCGAATCCCAATCGCGGATGGGCTTGTCGAAGATGTCGAACATCGGCACGGCGCCGACATGCGAGTAGGAGCGGGGCCGGAAGCGCAGGCGGTTCGTATGGGCGGCGAGGCGGATGTCCACCGGCAGCACCCACAGCTTCCTCAGAAGCTCGAGGATGCGCGCCTCCGCGGTGGCGGGAAGGGCGATGATGAGCATGTCGATGCGGGCCAACCGGGCGAATTCGACCAGTTCCGCAAACGTGCCGAGCTTCGGATAACCGGCAACGACCTTGGGCGAACGCTCGCTGCGGCGGTCGTCGAAGATGCCGCAGATGCGGATGTCGTTATCGGCCTGCTGTTCGAGTGCCCGGACGAGCTGCTTGGCGGGTTCGCCGCCGCCGATGATGACGGCGCGGCGTTCCATCACCCCGTTTCGCCCCCAGTGGCGGATGCCGAAGGCGAGGAGCTGGCGTTCGGCGAGCAGGAAGAGGCCGCCGGCCGCAAGCCAGGCGATGGCGCCGCCTGCAGTGTGGGATTCCCCGGCGACCAGGTAGAGGATGCCGAGCGTTGCGATGAGGCCGAGCGCCCAGCAGGTGAGGACGCGGACCATCGTGCGGCGGGCCGCCCTCAGCATCGGGATCTGATAGGCATCGGCAAGCTGGAGAAGAAGCACGACCAGAGCCGCGCCGAAGGCGATAACGGCAAAGCGGGGGAGGAAATTCTCGGCCGGGTCCGGCACCGACAGCGTGCCGACCAAAAGCCCGATGGCCAGAAGCGACGCGAAGTCCAAGAGGCGGAGTTGCCCGATCAGCATGGCCGGGGAATAGCTATTGTCGCGGAACTGTTCGGCGATCTGCCGGGCCAGCGGATTGAGCTCCACGGCGCTCTGGACGGCCTGGTGTCCCGGCTCGTTCGGACGAATCTCGGAAGCCTGCCGGCGCAGGGATTCCACGTCGAACTGATCGGATTTTCCAAGCTGGTTCATCGCCTCGGTCCTCCTGCCCATGCGTGATGGGACGCGCAACAGAGCGCGTCGGAGCCCTTCCTGAAGGTTCCGCAGGAATACCCGGTAGCAGAAAGATGCTAAGAAACGATTTCTCCCGCCCGCCCGCTCGCCGGGCGCGCGAGAAGATTCCGGTACAGGTCGAGGAGTTCGCGAGCCATCACCGAGGCGGAGAACGCCGCCTTGAAATCTTCCGGTTTCGGCATCACGCGCTCCCGCCAGCCGGGCGTCGTCAGCGCGCTTGCCATGATGCCGGAAAGGTCCTGCGCGTCGCCGGGTACGGCGAGTGCAGCGCTGTCCGCTCCCAGGATTTCCGGTATTCCGCCGACGCGCGAGGCGATCAGCGGCTTGCCTGCGGCGAGCGCCTCCAGCACGATATAGGGCATGGCCTCGGCCCGCGATGGCACGACGACGATCCTTGCCATGGAAAACGCCGCGCGCGCCGGCATGGCCGGCAGCATCCGGATACGGCGGCTCAGGCCCCGCTCAGTCATCATCGCCTGGTAGCGGTCGCGGTCCGGCCCGTCTCCGATCATGAGCGCCGAAAGCGGCCGACCGACGGCGCGCTCGGTGCGGGCAAAGGCGTCGATGAAGATGTCCGGTCCCTTCAGGTCGCGCAGCATGCCGATATAGAGGAAATCCGCCGCATCGGGACCGACGCCCACGGTTTCGAATTCGTCATCCTGGATGCCGTTCAGGATGACGCGGGACTGCGTGCGGGGCCGGCCGACCTTTTCCTCGTAAGCGCGCCGCTCGTAGTCGCAGACGAAGACGAGGCTGTCGGTCAGACGCTCCTGGAGGCGTTCCAATCCCAGCACGGCCCGGCCGGAGAGGCTGGACCGGGTGAAATGCAGGCTGCCCCCATGGGGCGAATAGAGGCGGGCTACGCGATACCTGTTGACCCGCAGGGTTGAGCCGATCAGCCGAGCAAGCGCGCCACCCTTGGCGCCGTGCCCGTGCAGGATATCCGGCTGCAAGCTCTTGATGTGTCTGTAACTGTTGAAGATGACCGCGAGGTCCGAAGGCACGATCGCGCGCCGGATCGGGATGCGGACGAGGCCGAGCGAGAGGAGCGGCCGGATGCCGTCGAACAGCCGGTCCTCGTGCGCCCCGCCGGTCGAGCTGTCGCAGATGACGCCGACCTCGTGGCCGGCCGCGCGATGTTCCTCGACGAGGTCGCGCACATGCCGGAAAATTCCGCCGACGGGCGATCTGAAGCAGTGAATGATCCGCAGGGCGCCATCGTCCGCCATGGCATTCAGAACAGCCGCTCGCGGATGTAGATCGTATCGCCCGCAAGGACGGGGCTGGAGATCGCGGTACGTCCGGTGATGATCTCCCCGTTGATCTTGCGGGTGACGTCGACATCCTGCTGATTGCCGCGCGGTGTGAAGCCACCGGCAATCGCGATGGCGTTCTGCGCGGTCATTCCCGGCACGTAGGAATACTGTCCGGGGCGGCCGACCTCGCCCATCACGAAGACGGGCCGGTAGCGGTCGACCTCTATGGTGACGTCGGGATCGCGCAGGTAGCCCTGCTTGAGCTTGGCCGCGATCGCGCCTTCAAGGGCGGTGAGCGTCTGGCCGCGGGCGGCGACGCGCCCGATCAGCGGGAAGGAGACGTAGCCGGCCTGATCCACGGTATAGGTATTGCTGAGCCCCGGCTGCTCGAACACGTTGACGCGAAGACGGTCGCCGCTATCGAGGCGATAGGGCTGGATCGTCGCCTCGTGGAAGGCCTTGGGCGCCGGGCGATAGGTGGTGCAGCCGGCAAGCGCGGTGGCAGCGACTGCAAACGCAAGCGCGATCACATGGTTCGGACGGGCCAACGGCATTTGCTCAAAGCTCCGGCTGGGCAAGCATATGCGGCTGTTATCGTTCCGTTAGGGTTAATGCCCGGTAAAGGCACGGCGCGGATTTCCGAATTTTCCGGGTGAAGCGGGCGATAGACGCCATTAACCCTCGCGTTACCACGATGTTTTACACTTCGTGGAAATCTACCAGTTGGAGCATGGCATGTCGGGCTTGGCGGGCAATCAGGACATGGACATCGATCTCGGGCGGCTGTTTTCAGCGGTCTGGGAGCGCAGGGGCAGAATTCTCGGCTCGACGGTGCTTGCCGCAGGTCTGGCATTCGTGGGGGCAAGTCTAGCGCCCCCCAGCTATCGCGGCGAAACGCGCATCCTGATCGAATCCCGTTCGCCTAATCTTTCCGGCACTGAGACGCCGGCAAGCGCCAACGACCCGGTGCTCGATGCATTGAACGTCACCAGCCAGGCGCAGCTCTTGCAGTCGACCGATCTCATCAAGGAGGTCGCCAGGGACTTGAAGCTCCATGAGCTGAAGGAGTTCGATCCGGACGCGCAATCCATGCTGCCCAACCCGTTGGTGCTGCTCGGCCTGCAGCAGAATCCCCTGGAGCTGGCGCCGGAGGAGAGGGTGCTGAAGGCCTTCCGGGAGAAGCTGGAAGTCTATCCCGTCGAGAACTCGCGCGTGATCGCGATCGAGTTTTCCTCGCATGACCCGAAACTTGCCGCCGCCATTCCGAACAAGATGGCCGACGTCTATCTTTCCCTGCAGAGCGGCGCCAAGCTGGACACCCATTCGGAAACCGCCCGCTGGCTGGAGCCCGAGATCGCCAGCCTCACTGAAAAGGTGCGCGAGGCGGAAAAGAAGGTGGCGGACTACCGTTCTTCCGCGGGCCTCTTCCAGACCACGGAGACGAGCAGCTTCTCCGCCCAGCAGTTGAACGACATTTCCACCGAGCTTGCCCGCGTGCGGGCGGAGCGCGCCAATGCCGAGGCGAGGGCGGAGAACGTGCGCGCGGCACTCGAGGCGGGCCGCGATAGCGATACGCTGGGCGATGTGGTGGGATCGCAGGTCATCCAGCGCCTGAAGGAGGCGGAGGCCAATCTCCAGGCGCAGGTTTCGGACCAATCGACGGCTCTACTCGAAAATCATCCCCGCCTGAAGGGTCTTCGCGCGCAACTTGCGGGCATTCGCCGGCAGATCGAGAGCGAGACCCAGAAGATTCTCGGAAGCCTGAACAGCGAGGCAGAAGTCGCGCGGCTGCGCGAGCAGCAATTGATCCAGCAGCTCAACGGGCTGAAGGCGGATTCCGCAAGGGCTGGGGAAGAAGAGGTAGGCTTGCGCGCCCTGGAGCGCGAAGCGGCCGCGCAGCGCCAGCTTCTGGAAACCTATCTGGCGCGCTATCGCGAGGCGGCCTCCCAACTCGATCGTAATTCGAGCCCCGCCGATGCCCGCATCGTTTCGAGCGCGGTCGAGCCTTCCGAACCCTATTTCCCCAAGGTCGGGCCGATCGTGATCGTCGTGGCGCTCGCAACGCTCATCATCGGCGCCATCGTCGCAATGCTCCGCGAGCTTTTCTCCGGTCGTGCCCTGCGCCCCTCGGAGGACGAGGAGACAGTGGAAATCGCGCCGGCAATCGGGGCGGCGAATGCCGCGCCCGTCGTGACGCAGCCCGAGCCGGTGCAGGCGGCAGCCCATTTTGATCATCAGGAGATTGCCGGTGCCGGCGAGACAGGCGCGGGCGACCCGGTTTCCCCCGAAGTGGAGGAGAGTGCCGAGGAAGAGCAGGCCAGGCAGGAGGCCGG
This sequence comes from Rhizobium sp. LC145, assembly GCF_001005825.1. Classification (GTDB taxonomy): domain Bacteria; phylum Pseudomonadota; class Alphaproteobacteria; order Rhizobiales; family Rhizobiaceae; genus Neorhizobium. The sequence continues at coordinate 770,719 of NZ_LBHV01000001.1, read as the reverse complement.
ACAGGAGGACAAGGAGGAGGATGCGGCTTTCTCCATCCGCTCGGTCTCCCAATATCTGCTGCGCTACGATATTCCGCTCGCAATCGCCGTGTCTCCGGCCGGTGACAGCGGCTCGACCGCAACCGTGATGCTTGCCCGTGACGTGGCGGAAAGCGGCCGTACCGTCGTGCTGCTCGACATGACCGGTTCGGCATGCCCGACACGGCTGATGGCGGAGAGCGCCCGCCTGCCGGGCATTACCGATCTTCTCTGCGGGGAAACGGCTTTCGGCGACGCCATTCATCGCGATCGCCTTTCGGATGCGCATGTCATACCGCATGGAACGGCGGATGCCGGCCGCGCCATGCGCGGCGCGGACAGGCTGACCATGATCGTCGATGCGCTCTGCGATGCTTATGACCTGGTGCTGGTGGAATGCGGCCCCGCCGAGATGTCGGGACTTTCACGCCTGACGCGGGCGCAATCGGCCGAGGTCATCCTGTCGGTGCCGGAATTCGAGGAGGCCGATATCGCCGCCCTGGTCGGCAGGTTCGAGGAGGCGGGCTACCGCAACCTGCTCGTGATGTCCGGCCTCGGCGAAGGCCGCTCGCCCAGCGCGGGACGGAATGCCGCCGCCTGATCCCCTCAGCGCCGGGTCAGGGATTCTTCTGCAATCTCTCGAAGCCAGCGCGGCAGCGCTGCAGGAGCGTGTAGAGGCCGGGGCTGCGCTTGACCACCGATTTCGCCCGACCGAGCGCGACTGCAAGGGGATAGGCCGCCGTGCCTTTCCAGGTCAGAGGCATCAGGATATCGTGCTGCACGGTCTCCTCCGTGCACCAGCTCCGCTTGTAGACCTGGTCGCCGAGCCCGAAATCGAAGACGGTGGCGCCCTCACCGCAGGCTTGCTCGATCATCAGCCAGAACAGAAGTTCGCCGGGGCTCGCCTCCGGGCAGACGCTCTCATCGATCGAGCTGAACTGGCAAAGCATGTGCCCGCCCTTGCGCGAGAGCCCGGCGATCGCCGCGACATGCCCCTCATGCCGGCCGCTGAGGCGAATGGCATGCAGGACGAGCGGTGTGTCGGCGCCTTGCTGCGGCGCATCGAGCAGGCGATGAAAGAAATCGCGGGTCGCGGAGGCGCGGAAGATATCCGGCAGGCCGAAAGCCTTCAGGCGCGCGCCTTTCTGGCGGAAGAAAACGTCGAGCAGCGCGTGCTTTTCTTCGCTTGTCGCCGGGCTGATATGTTCGAACCCGCCGAGCGCCCCCAGTTTGCGGCTTTGCAGGCGGAATTTCTTCCTTCGGGTCTTGGCGTTGAGCTGCGCGATCGTTTCCTCGAACGAGGCCCGGAGCGGAAGCTGGAAGGAGCGGTTGGGGTTTTCGGCAGTCGCGAGCGCGGCGAGGGGATGGCGGGTGCCATGCCATTCAAGCGGCACGTTGTCGTAGACGAGCAGGTCCGCATGGGAGGCAAGCGTCAGCTTCAGCAACCGGGTGAGAGGCGCAAGGGCTTGCGGATCTGGAAGGGGGAAATCCTCGCTGAAGAGCCCGGTATTGAGGTTGTTGAACCGGCCGCCGGGCGGACGGGCGATGCGGGTGCCGAATGTTACGGCCACTTCGAGCGGCAGAAGCATCACCGTGCGGCCGTCGAAACGGCCCTCCACGACAATGCCCCGGTTGCCATGCGCTTCGAACCAGGCGCGGCACCAGTCATAGCCCTGATGCAGCGAGTTTCGCTCAAGGTTCTCGAGCCGCCGCCAGGCTGTCTCCAGCGAAGGCAGGTCCTCGGTCACCGAAAGGCTAAGGTCGGCAAGGGAAAACCGCCCGCCTGCCCGGAGCTCTTCCGGGCTCTGGGCACTGCCGAGCGCGTTGACGAATTCGGTTTTCCGCTTGTGCATCTCGCCCCTGCCGATCACTGTCGGGATGATAGGCGGGGCCATCGAAAGAATGGGTTTACCGGGCCTGGTGCTGCGCCAAATCTGCGGGATTTGGTTAATGCGAGGTGACGGGACGGCGGGTCACTTCGGCTTCGGGCCGGCCATCCATTTGATGATCAGCATGGCCGGCAGTATCCAGATGAGTCCGCTCAGGAGGAAATAGAGAAGGTGGACCCACCAGGGGGAGGTGCCGAGCAGAAGGGTGGCGAAGGTCGTGGCCGCCAGCGCGTAGAAGATGACGAGGCAGATGATGAGGATCGTGCCGATGAAGCTTCTGAGGCGCGCGGGCATGTTGTCTTTCATCTCCTCATGGGGCTTCATTTAGGCATCCGCGACCGCATGCCGCAAAGGATCGGGGCTTGTTTTGCATGGGTCTATGGGGCAAATCAACGCCGAAGATGAGGGAACGGACGATGTCCGCCCCTTTTCCCGGAACCGCAGGAGTGACCATGTCGGCGGCGGACGTGACGGCAGCAAATATGTTGAGTGAGACGAAGCGGCGCGAGCGCGACCGGCGCGCGGTACGCATCTGGCTTGGCGTGGTCATCTTCACGCTCTTCTGTCTTGTTCTGGTCGGCGGCGCGACGCGGCTGACCGATTCCGGCCTGTCGATTACCGAATGGAAGCCGATCCACGGCGCCATTCCGCCGCTCTCCGTGGAAGAGTGGCAGGAAGAGTTCGAGCTCTACAAACGCATTCCCCAATACGAGCAGATCAACCACGGCATGACGCTCGACGAGTTCAAGTCGATCTTCTGGTGGGAATGGGCGCATCGACTGCTGGCGCGCGCGATCGGCATCGTCTTCGCCCTGCCGCTCCTGTTCTTCTGGCTGACGGGACGCATCGAAAAGCAGTTGCGGTGGCCCCTGGTTGGCTTGCTGGCGCTCGGCGGTTTCCAGGGCTTTATCGGCTGGTGGATGGTTTCCTCCGGTCTCAGCAAGCTCGTCAGCGTCTCGCAATACCGGCTGGCGGTCCACCTGACGATCGCCTGCCTGATCTTTGCCGGCTGCGTCTGGATCATGCGCGGATTGTCGCCGCATAGCGGCGATGCCGCGAAGGGCGGCGCGAAGACGGGCGCGGTTCTGGTGGCGATACTTTCTCTGTTCCAGATCTATCTCGGCGCGCTGGTGGCGGGGCTCGATGCCGGCCTCAGCTACAATACCTGGCCGCTGATGGACGGCGCGCTGGTTCCGGCCGACCTCTTCATCCAGCAGCCCTGGTGGATCAACCTCTTCGAAAATCCGAAGACGGTACAATTCGTCCATCGCATGGGCGCCTATCTCCTCTTCGCCGTAGCGCTCTGGCACATGGCGGCGACGCTGCGCTCAGTGCCGGGAACGACGCATGCCCGTCGCGCCATCCTGCTCTTCGGGCTTATCTGTCTCCAGGCAGCGATCGGCATCGCGACGCTGCTGACCCAGGTACATCTGCATGTCGCGCTTCTGCATCAGGCCGGCGCGCTGGTGGTGCTCGGCTTCGCGATCGCCCACTGGCGCGGCTTTGTCGGGGAATATCCTGCAGCGAGGGCGGTCGAGGTCCGGAATTAGGCCTGATCGAGCACGTTCTTGACTGCGGCGACGACCTTGAGTTCGTTGTCGCGCTCTTCCTCGCTACCGTCCTCTTCATGCCAGGCGGCCGAAAGGCAGCCATAGGCAAAGGCGTAGCGCAGGAGGGTGCGCACATCGCGCCCAAGCGTTTTGGCGAAGACTTCCGCCATGGAGGCGATGCGCCCCTCGTCGCGGGTGAGGTCGAAGCGGTCGAGCGGATTGGAGAACATGTTGGCGACATCGAGCGCCGCATCGCCGATCAGGCCGACCGGATCGATAATGAGCCAGCCGCGGGGCCCAAGCATGATATTCTCGTGATGCAGGTCGCCATGCAGCGGCTTGACGTCACGTTGATTGGCGATCAGCGCTTCGGCCATCGCCGCGCCTTCGAGATAGAGGCTTTCGATCCCTTGGCTGCGGTCCGCCTCCGCTTTCTTGAACAGGCTTTCGAAATAGCGCTGGAGGGGCTGGAGGGTTGCCGGAGGTGGCACATCCGAGGGGTGATGATATTTCATCAGCACCTCGGCGGCGATTTCGGTCGCTTGCGCGTCCCCATGCGAGACGAGACGGTCGCGGAGCGTCTCCTTGCCGGCATGTTCGAGGAGTATGACATTGCCCGAACGCGCCAATACGCGGATGGCGCCGATCCCGTCGCGCCATTCGAGGAAATCGACGCCGCGAAGATTGTCGGCAAGCGCCTTCTTCTTCAGCACCTTGACGATATCGATCTCGCCGCCGGCCCGCGTCACCTCATAGACAGTGCCGGCCACCGTATCGGCGATACGGTGCGCGCTTTCGATCCGCCATTCGGTCGGAAAGGCTGCGATGCCCTTGTCGCTCATGCCGAAAGCATCAGGTCCATGTTCTGGACGGCCGCACCCGAGGCGCCCTTGCCGAGATTGTCGAGCAGGGCCACGAGATTGACATGGGCGCCGCCTGGCGTGCCGAACACGAAGAGCTTCATTCCATCGGTATTGACGAGTTCCTCGGCATCGACACGCGGCAGAGCCTTGCTTTCCTCGAGCGGCACGACGGTGACGATATCCTGTCCGGCATAATGCTCGGCGAGCGCCTTATGGATGCCCTCGATGGTCGTTCCTTCCTTGAGGTCATCAAGGAAGAGCGGCACCTGCACGATCATGCCTTGCGCAAACCGGCCGACGGACGGCGAGAAGAGGGGGGCGCGGTCGAGCTGGCCGTGAATCTTCATCTCCGGGACATGCTTGTGCTTGAGCGGAAGTCCGTACAGGAAATTGTTGGCGCTGATTGCGTCTTCTCTGGACCGGTCTTCCATCTGCGCGATCATCTGCTTGCCGCCGCCGGTATAGCCGGAGACCGCGTTCACCGTCACCGGATAGCCATCCGGCAGGATTCCGGTGACGCGCAGCGGCCGGATGAGTGCGATGGCGCCGGTCGGGTAGCAGCCCGGATTGGCCACATGACGGGCAGACTTGATCTTGTCGGCCTGAGCCTTGTCCATCTCGGCGAAACCGTAGGCCCAGGCAGGGTCGACACGAAATGCGGTCGACGTATCGATGACCCGAACCTTGTTGTTGCCGGCAAGCATGGAGACTGCTTCTTTCGACGCGTCATCCGGCAGGCAAAGGATGGCGATATCCGCACTATTCAGCAGGTCCTCGCGCATCGCGGCGTTGCGCCGCTCCGCTTCCGGGATCGACAGCAGCTCGACATCGCGACGGCCGGCCATGCGGGTGCGGATCTGCAGCCCCGTCGTGCCGTGTTCGCCATCGATGAAGATCTTCGCTGTCATTGTCTTTATCCTGTTGTTTCAGTGCCTTGGAGTGATATCCGGATTCAGTCTACCAGTTTGTTGAATCAGAAAATTAACGGGCGGAGAATTTCTCCGCGCGGAGCCCGAGCATATACATGGCAACCGTCGCCCCGGCAATGGCGGTGATATCCGCGTGGTCATAGGCGGGCGCGACTTCGACGACATCCGCGCCGCGGATATCGAGGGGGCCGAGCTTGCTCAGCACCGACAGGATCTTCGCGCTGCTCGGCCCGCCTGCGACAGGCGTGCCGGTGCCGGGCGCAAAGGCCGGATCGAGGCAGTCGATATCGAAGGTGAGATAGGCGGGCACGTCACCGATATGGTCCAGGATCAGCGCGGCGATTTCGGCCGCCGTCATGTCTTCCACCTCGTGCCCGTGGAGAATGCGGATGCCGCAATCCTCGGGCGCATGGGTGCGGATGCCGATCTGGATCGAGTGGCCGGCATGGATGAGGCCGTCACGCGCGGCGCGCGCCACGAAGGAACCGTGATCGATGCGCTTGCCGTCGTCGAACCAGGTATCCTGATGGGCATCGAACTGCACCAGCGCGAGCGGGCCGTATTTTGCCGCATGCGCCTTGAGGAGCGGCCAGGTGATGAAATGATCGCCGCCGAGCGTCAGCAGGAAGGCGCCGCTTGCGAGGATCGCTGCCGCCTCCTGCTCGATGGTGGCCGGGGTCTTCTGATGATCGCCGTAGTCGAGCAGGCAATCGCCGTAATCGATCACCGCCATTTCGGCGAATAGGTCGCGCTGAAACGGATATTGCGGGTCGTTATCGAAGATAGCGGAGGCCCTGCGTATTGCCTGCGGCCCGAAACGCGCGCCCGGCCGGTTGGAGGTCGCCGCATCGAAGGGAATGCCCCAGACGACCGCGTCGGCGCCCTTTAGGTTCTTGGTGAAGCGGCGGCGCATGAAAGAAAGCGCGCCCGCGAATGTCGGGTCCGTGGCGGCGGAGGTGAGGCTTTTGCCGGTGAAGGCATGGTCGATGGATTTCGAGGGCATGATCCTCTCCAGGATGGCTGCCGCAAGGTGCTTCCGACAAAACGGAAAAACAAGAGTGAAAACAAAAAAGGCGGAGCCGAAGCCCCGCCTTTTCGAAAGTCCAAATCCGGAAGCGATTAGCGCTTGGAGAACTGGAAGGAACGACGGGCCTTGGCCTTGCCGTACTTCTTACGCTCGACGACGCGGCTGTCGCGGGTCAGGAAGCCACCCTTCTTGAGGACCGAGCGCAGGCCCGGCTCGAAGTAGGTGAGGGCCTTGGAGAGGCCGTGGCGAACTGCGCCGGCCTGGCCGGAAAGTCCGCCGCCTGCAACGGTCGCGACGATGTCGAACTGGCCGGTGCGGGCCGCTGCGACGATCGGCTGCTGCAGGATCATCTGCAGGACCGGACGGGCGAAATAGGCGGAGAAATCCTTGCCGTTGACAATGATCTTGCCGGAGCCGGCCTTGATCCAAACGCGGGCGACCGCGTTCTTGCGCTTGCCGGTGGCGTACGAACGGCCGAGGTTATCGACCTTGCGGACGTGTACCGGAGCCTGGTTTTCGGCCGCCGGAGCGAGGTCCTTCAGAGAGGAGAGATCGGCCATTATCAGGCGCTCCTTACGTTCTTGCTGTTCAGCTTGGCCACGTCGAGGGCGACTGGCTGCTGTGCTTCATGGGGATGGTTCGGGCCGGCATAGACGCGCAGGTTCTTCATCTGGCGACGACCGAGCGGGCCGCGCGGGATCATGCGCTCGACAGCCTTCTCGACGACGCGCTCCGGGAAGCGGCCTTCGATGATCTGGCGCGCAGTGCGCTCCTTGATGCCACCCGGATAACCGGTGTGCCAGTAATACTTCTTGTCGGTATACTTCTTGCCGGTGAGGGCGATCTTTTCCGCATTGATGACGATCACGTTGTCGCCGTCATCCACGTGGGGGGTGTAGGTGGCCTTGTGCTTGCCGCGGAGACGGTTGGCAACGATGGTGGCGAGGCGACCGACGACGAGCCCTTCGGCATCGATGATCACCCACTTCTTCTCCACCTCGGCGGGCTTCTGAACGAAGGTTGACATGTTCTTGCTTCTTTCATCTGGACCCGAGCTTCCGGATGTTCCGAATGCCGGGCGTTTCTTGTTGCTTGGCTTGCCGTAGGCGGCAAGAGAGAATGCAGTCCGGGAAGGTCTGCAGACTGTGGCGGCTTATACCGGCGACGGAAAAAATGGTCAAGCTCGCCAATTTCACGAGTTGAAAAATAGATCAAGCAAAATCAATGGGTTATTTATGTGGTGTTACTGTACCACATTATTTCGGCGGAATCGAATAGGTCGCCACGGCCTGGGCGACCGGGGAATCGTCTTTCTCCTGCGTGAGGATGGCGTCGATGACGGCCAGTCGCTTGCCGAGCTTCAATATCTTGCAGTCGCAGAAAATCGGCGCGAGCTTCGGCTTGCGCAGGAAATTGATGTTGAGGCTGGTGGTGACCGCGAGCGCCACCGGACCGATATGGGCGAGGATTGCCGCATAGGCTGCGACATCCGCGAGCATCACCATGGAAGGGCCGGAAACCGTGTCGCCGGGACGCAGATGCCGTTCGCCGGGTTCGAAGCGCATGGTAAGCCCGCCGGGCCGAATATCGGTTACCGAAAGAACGCGGCCATCCGCGTGCACCTGCGGAAAATGGCTTTCCAGAAAGGCGTGGACATCCTCGATAGTCATGATGGGGTGCATCCCGGTTCCTTCCGCTCTCTCGCCGCTATGGCGCAGGGAATTGAACCGGTCGAAATCAGTCAAGATCGGAGCCGTCAATTTATTGTCGTAGTCCATGTGCAAAGATGCTGAAACATCAGCCCTCCTGATCTTGCCGGTTCCAGGCAAGATTAAGACGGCTTATGCAATCTATGATTGAAATATTTCAAGAATTGCCTGGAGCGGGAGAAGCGGCATCGGCTGGTGAAATCCAATCGATCTGAAAGCAATATTTGATGAATCCGTGAAACAAAGCGTGAATTGTCGATCGGCGCCCGTCCGGATCGAGCTGTAAGCGAGATATTTCGCTTGATGCGGTTCCGCGCGGCTCGATCAGTAGGAACCCCTAATTCAACCATAAGATGGCTCTAATATGCCGGGGTACGGAACGCGAATGTTCCCGGAACATTGGTGAAACGCCGGACGAGCCGCCTTAGGCAAGCCGGAAATCCTGTTGTGGAAAAGAGAATGGGAAGGCCCATCGGATTTGGCGGAATGTTACCTAAATAAGGGATGAGGAGCGGTGAACGGCCGTTTCCGTCGCAGGAGGTAAACATGAACCACGACCGCTACGACGACGCTTATATTGCCGAGATACTGAAGACGACCCGAACGATCGCGCTGCTCGGCGCATCTCCCAATCCGGAGCGCCCGAGCAACCGGGTGATGGGCTTCCTGCTTTCGAAAGGCTATCGCGTGATCCCGGTCAATCCCGGACAAGCAGGCAAGGAAATCCACGGGCAAAAGGTTTATGCCCATCTTTCCGATATTCCCGAGCCGGTCGACATGATCGATGTTTTCCGGGCCGCCCAATATCTGGATGGCGTGGTGGACGAAGCGCTGGCCCTGCTGCAGAAACCGAAGGTCGTCTGGGGGCAGCTCGATATCCGCGACGACAAGGCGGCCGCCAAGGCCGAGGCCGCCGGCATCGCGGTGGTGATGGACCGCTGCCCGGCAATCGAATATCCCCGCTTAATCGCCTGATCGGCCTCACAACCGCAAAGGGAGATTCCCGCTTGCCCGAGATGCCGGCTGCTTGGAATCTTATTCCTTGATTGCGGGCCAGCCAGCGGGTTTCTTGATCAGGCAAATATCTGTCGTTTGAGGAGAGGGCGCCATGCCGACACGCAGTCCGGGATTTTCCACGCTCGCCGTTCATGCCGGAGCCCAGCCCGACCCGACGACGGGAGCGCGGGCGACCCCGATCTATCAGACGACATCCTTCGTCTTCAACGACGCCGATCATGCGGCGGCGCTCTTCGGGCTGCAGCAGTTCGGCAATATTTATACCCGCATCATGAACCCGACCCAGGCGGTTCTGGAGGAGCGCATCGCCGCGCTCGAGGGCGGCACGGCCGCTTTGGCGACCGCCTCCGGCCACGCGGCGCAGATGCTCGCCTTCCACACGATCATGGGTGCGGGCGACAATTTCGTCGCCGCGCGTCAGCTCTATGGCGGCTCGGTCAACCAGTTCGGCCATGCCTTCCGGAATTTCGACTGGCAGGTGCGCTGGGCCGATAGCGCCGATCCCGAAAGCTTCGAGAGCCAGATCGACGATCGCACCAAGGCCATCTTCATCGAAAGCCTGGCCAATCCCGGTGGCACTTTCGTGGATATAGCGGGCGTAGCCGAGGTAGCCCGAAGGCACGGACTGCCGCTGATCGTCGACAACACGCTCGCAAGCCCCTATCTGCTGCGGCCCATCGAGCATGGGGCCGATATCGTCATTCATTCGCTGACGAAATTCCTCGGCGGCCATGGCAATTCCATGGGCGGCATCATCGTCGACGGCGGCACGTTCGACTGGTCGAAATCCGGCAAATACCCGATGCTTTCCGAACCACGCCCGGAATATGCCGGCATGGTGCTGCACCAGACCTTCGGGAACTTCGCTTTCGCGATCGCGGCCCGCGTGCTCGGCCTGCGCGACCTCGGGCCGGCGATCTCGCCCTTCAACGCCTTCCTCATCCTAACCGGCATCGAGACGCTGCCGCTCAGGATGCAGAGACACAGCGACAACGCGCTTGCGGTGGCGAAATGGCTGAAGGAGCATGAAAGGATTGCGTGGGTGCGCTATGCGGGGCTTGAGGACGATCCCAACCACGCGCTGCAACAGCGATATTCTCCGAAGGGCGCGGGTTCCGTCTTCACCTTCGGCATCAAGGGTGGATACGAGGCAGGCAAGGCCTTCGTGGAAGGCCTCAAGCTCTTCTCCCACCTTGCCAATATCGGCGATACCCGTTCGCTTGTCATTCATCCGGCCTCCACCACGCACCGGCAGTTGACCGAGGAGCAGCAGGTCTCCGCCGGCGCCGGTCCGGACGTGGTGCGCCTGTCGATCGGCATCGAGGACGCCGCCGATATCATCGCCGATCTCGAACAGTCGCTCGCAAGGGTTTGAGGTGGGGCATGGCATCCTGGTTGACCTTCGATCCCTCCACCGTCGAGCCCGAGCTTGGCGCGCCTCAACCCGACCGGCTGATTTCCGGCGATCCGCAATTCCGAACCTGGAATTTCGAGGAGGCGGAAGGCGGGCTCTATGCCGGCATATGGGAAGCGACACCCGGCAAGTGGCGGATCATTTACGAGGAATGGGAATATTTCCACATTCTCTCCGGCCATTCGATCGTGACCGAGGAGGGCGGCGAGCCGGTGCATCTGCGCCCCGGCGATAGCATGATCCTGAGACCCGGCTTCAAGGGAACCTGGGAAGTCGTTGAAACGACTCGTAAGGACTACGTGATCAGGGTGTGATCACCACTTCAAATTCAGCCGTTCGAGCCCGTGGAAATGATAGACGTCCTTCACCTTAGGCGGTGACGCGATCCTCAAGCCCGGCAGACGCCGGAAGAGGATCGGCAGCACGGTATTGAGTTCCAGGCGTGCGAGCGGCGCGCCGATGCAGAAGTGTATGCCCGCGCCGAAGGAGAGGTTCGGCGCCTCTTGCCGGTCCGGCTTGAAGGTGAGCGGCTCGGCGAATTTCCTCGGGTCGAGATTGGCCGCGGCGAGGATGAGGCTCACCTTGTCGCCGCGCGTGAAGGAAAGGCCGTCCACCTCGACATCCTCGAGCGCCCAGCGCTGGAAGATATGGACCGGCGCACAGATGCGCAGTGTCTCCTCGACCGTGCGTTCGGTCGTTGCCTCGTCTTGGAAAAGATCGGCAGGAGCGAGGCCGCTTTCCAGGATCACGCGAACCGAATTGCCGATCTGGTGCACGGTCGCCTCATGGCCGGCATTGAGGAGCACGATGGTCGTCGAGACCAGTTCGTCATCTGTAAGGTACTGCCCCTTATGCTCGGTATGGATCATGTGGGTCAGCAGGTCTTCGCGCGGGCTTCGGCGGCGCTCGGCGACAAGGCCCTTCACATAATCCGCGAACTCCCTTGCCGCCCGGTCGGCAGCGTATTCATCCTCAAGGCTGCGTTTGAACATGTACATGCCGACATAGGCATGCGACCAGGCAAGCAATTGCGGGCCCATTTCGTCGGGAATGCCGATCATCCGGGCGATCATGGTGACGGGAATGATATCGGCGAAGGAGGAGAGAAGCTCCGTCTCGCCGTCCCTCTCGAACCCGTCGATGAGTTTTTCCGCCAGTTCGGCGATCTCCGGCCGCAGGCGTTCGATATGGCGGGAGACGAAGGCGCGGTTGACCAGCGTGCGCAGCCGCGTGTGTTCCGGCGGCTCGATTTCCAGCAGCGAATGGCGTTCCGCCAGATCGAAGTTTTCGAGATGGGGCAGGGGATCCGGAAGGCCGAGTTCCTCGCGGCTGGCGATATGCAGGATCTGCCGGCCGAAACGCCGGTCGCGCAAGAGTGTGTTCACATGGTCATAGCCGGTGAAGAACCATTGCCGCTGTTCCTCCCAATAGAAGGTCGGACAATGCTCGTGCAGAGCCGCGTAGACCCGGTTCGGATCGCCGTAGAAGGCCGGGTTGCGGCCATCGAGCGAGACGTGGCGGGTTTCGGGATCGATGCGCAGGAAATCAGCCAAGGGGAGGGGTGTTGCGGTCATGACCACATTGCTAGCTCAATCCCTTTGGCTGCGAAAGCCGCTACTCGCCGACCGCCGCACCCTCGCGGCGTGGATCGGCGCTGCCGGCAAGGCCGGTCGCCGTGACCTCGATCGCATGCAGGCCGGAATTCATCTCGCCCGCCTTCACCTCGTATCCGAGCGCCTTCAGCGGTTCGGCCAACTCCTCGGCGGTCGTGCCGGCTTCGATATCATAGGTGCCGAAACGATTGATGAGATGCGGCTGGGCGACGATCTCCTCTACCGGCATCTGCCAGTCGATATAGGCGATCAGCGCCTGCGCCACGTAGCCGATGATCTGGCTGCCGCCGGGAGAGCCGATCGCGAGCAGCGGCTTGCCGTCCTTCATCACGATGGTCGGCGACATGGAGGAGCGAGGCCGCTTACCGGGCTCCACGCGGTTGGCCACCGGCAGGGCGCCGTCATGGGTCTTGAAGGAGAAATCGGTAAGCTCGTTGTTGAGCAGGAAACCGTTCGTCATCAGCCGCGAGCCGAAGCCGCTTTCGATGGTCGTGGTCATCGAGATGACATTGCCTTCACTGTCCACGATCGAAAAATGACTGGTGGATGGCATTTCGAGCGCCTCGCCACGGCCGAAGAGCAGGGCGTGATCCCATTCCGGTTCGCCCGCTTTCACCGCATCGGCGGCAAGCGCCTTGTCGCCGTCGAGCAGGGCGGCGCGGGTGCCGAGATAGTCTTTCGTCAAAAGCCCCTTGATCGGCGCGGGCACGAAATCCGGGTCCGCCAGATAGCGCTCGCGGTCGGCGAAGGCGAGCCGCTGCGCATCGCCGATGAGACGCCAGCTCTCCGGATTCTGCGGGCCGAGCCCCCGCAAGTCGAAGTTCTCGACGATGCCGAGGATCTGTCCGACCGCGACCGCGCCGGAGGAGGGCGGGCCCATGCCGCAGATATCGAGTGCGCGATAGGTGACGCAGACCGGTTCGCGCTCCTTGATCCGGTAATTGGTGAAGTCAGCCAGCGAGAGCACGCCTGGATTGCCCTCAGCGTCCCGCACGGTCTTCACGATCGCCTCGGCAATCGGGCCGGAGTAGAAGGCATCGGCGCCGCCGCTCGCGATCGTCTTCAGGGTTTCCGCATAGGCCGGGTTCTTGAGGATGGCCCCCGCCTTCAGCGGCGCGCCGCTTTCGTCGTAAAAATAGCCGCGCGGCCCTTCGTATTTCTTGAGCCGGTCTCCTTCGGAAGCGATCAGGCCCGCCAGGCGAGGAGAGACGGCAAAGCCCTCCGTCGCGAGCTTTTCCGCCGGTCCGAACAGGCTCGCCCACTCGGCCTTTCCAAGACGTTGGTGAACCTCGTGCAGCAGCTTCACCGTTCCCGGCGTGCCGACCGAGCGGCCGCCCACCACCGCATCCATGAATTTCAGAGGTTGGCCCTGATCGTCGAGGAAGAGCTTCGGCGTTGCCTCCATCGGAGCGGTTTCGCGTCCGTCGAAGGTGGTGAGCTTCTGCGTGGCGGCATCGTAATAGACGAGGAAGGCGCCGCCGCCAAGGCCGGAGCTCTGCGGCTCCACGAGGCCGAGCACCGTCTGGACCGCCACCATGGCGTCTATGGCGTTGCCGCCCCTGGCGAGAATTTCTCGGCCCGCTTCCGCCGCCAGCGGATTGGCTGCCGCCACCATGGAGCGCTTCGTCTCGGTTCGTTTGGCGGACGTGAAGCCGGTCGCGCGCTCGGGCGCCACGGTATCTGATGCCTGTTGCGCAAGCCCTTGGCCGGGCAAGATGAGAAGCAAAACGAAGATGCTGCTGAGAAGAATTTTCCGCACGGCCTGCTCCCGCCATTCCCGATCACTGCCGATCGGGCTCCATTGTTTGACCATCGAGAGAATGTGGGCTTGCGCGGGCTGCAGGCAAGATCAATTTCGAAGAGGCTGGCGATCAGCGCTGGGCGATTGCCGTGATCCGCCTCAGTGCGGTGACCTGCCGGCTGGCGCTGATTTCCGCCTCCATCGTCTCTTCGGAGAGCCGGTGGACCGAAGGAACGATCAGGAGCGTTCCATTGCTTTCGACGGCGGTCCGGTCGCGCCCGGCTTCCTTGGCTGCATAAAGGGCGCGGTCGGCTGAGCTCAGCAGCTTGTCCAGGTCCGCTGTTTCTGCCGGCAGGAGCGCGATGCCGGCGCTGGCCGTGACATCGATCCGGTGAGGTCCCGCGACGATGGGTTGGAGCGTGAGCGTCATGCGGATGCCTTCCGCGATACTCGCCGCCTCGACCATGTCGGCGACACGCAGGATGCTTGCGAATTCCTCGCCGCCCATGCGGCCGAAGAAGCCGCGTCCGTTAAGCGACGTGGCGGCGATCCGCGAGAATGCGACGAGCACGGTGTCGCCTGCCTGATGCCCGCAGGTGTCGTTGATCCGTTTGAAGTTGTCGAGATCGAAATGCAGGAGCGCGACGAGCGGTTTCTGCGGATTTTCTGACGCGCGGAGATTTTCGAGTTCGTCGATCAGGCCGCGCCGGTTGAGAGCGCCGGTGAGCGGATCAGTGGCCGCCAGCGCCTTGAGCTGTCGCTCGGACCGTTCGGCCAGGAGTTTCCCGCAGGTCATGATGCCGGCCACGAAGCAGAAAGCGGCGGGGAAGAAGAGGAGGGTGGCGCTCGTGCCTCCGGCAAACGACGTTACCTGGTTGACGACGGCCAGCACGCCGGTCAGGCCGCTGCAGATGAATTGGACGCCGATAAAGAAGACGAGCAAGCGTCGCGTCGAACGGGAAGCATCCTGCTTCTTCAACAGGATGCCGATCATGATGGAGTAACCCACCATGACCGCGACGTTGTAGAGCGCGACGCGGTAGGCGAAGTTGTCCCTGACCGGGATCAGGAACATGCCGGCGATCCAGATCAGGGCGGGGATAGCGACGAAGGGCTCGACCGGCTTGCCGTCGAACTGCAGCAGCCCGGCGATCCACATGCCGACGCCTGCGAGCGCCATGGTATTGGCGACCTGGATCGAAACGAAATCGGGTATGTCTCCGCGCAGCGCGACCAGTGCCACGCCTATCCCGTGCAGGGCAAAGCCGATGCTCCAGCTGAGATAGAAGGGATCGCGCTGATACTGCCATCTGGACAACAGGACGAGGCTGAGCGTCAAAGCCTCCGCCGTCCAGATCAAGAAACCAGTGACGATGTCCAAAACACGTTTCCCCCGTCGAAGTCGGTCCCCCGCAGAATACACCGGGGAATCTTTAAAAGCGGTTGCCGGGCCGGAACAGGGCCCGATGCGGAGCTCAGTCGGAGACTGTTGGATGAGGGGCGTTCATTTTCGCTTTACCGTGAGCGACGAAACCTGTGGGCGCGCTATCGCTTCGGCAAGGGAGGAAGGCCCGCTCGGCGAACGGGAGGCCTGCCTTGCCTTCCTTCCGGCGATTAATGATATCGGTCGCTCCGTCTTGAAGTACCGGGCGCTGACACTCTATGTAGGGGATGACCAATTTTATCTGATTCCGGGGAGCTGACGGCATTCCGGCACGCGTTTGACAAAGGACGGACATGAAAAATCCAGTTGATACCGCCATGGCCCTGGTGCCGATGGTCGTGGAACAGACCAATCGCGGCGAACGCTCCTACGACATCTATTCGCGCCTGTTGAAGGAACGGATCATCTTCCTGACCGGCCCGGTGGAAGATCATATGGCTTCGCTGGTCTGCGCCCAGCTTCTCTTCCTCGAGGCCGAAAACCCGAAGAAGGAAATCGCGCTCTACATCAATTCCCCGGGCGGCATCGTCACCGCCGGCATGGCCATCTACGACACGATGCAGTTCGTGCGCCCCGCCGTTTCGACGCTCTGCGTCGGTCAGGCCGCGTCCATGGGATCGCTGCTTCTGGCCGCCGGCGAGAAGGGCATGCGCTTCGCAACTCCGAATGCGCGCATCATGGTGCATCAGCCCTCCGGCGGCTTCCAGGGGCAGGCAAGCGACATCGAACGCCATGCTCGTGACATATTGAAGATGAAAAGGCGGCTGAACGAAATCTACGTGAAGCATACCGGCCGCACCTACGAGGAAGTCGAGAAGACACTCGATCGCGACCATTTCATGGCTGCGGACGAGGCTCAGGAATGGGGCGTCGTCGACAAAATTCTGACTTCGCGGCAGGAACTCGAAGGCAACACTGCGGATTAAACCGTCACCAGACCGCGGACTTCACCCCGTTGTGACGAAAAAATGAGGGTTTCAAGTCTCGCGGAAAGCGGTATTAGTGCTTATTAATGCTGTGTAGAGTTTTTATGACACGGCATCGTTTCTTTAGGGGTTTCGTTGCCGCCGGTCCGCAAAATGCGGATCGGTAGAGTGCCCCGAGCAAGGCGGGCCTGGTCGCCCCGGTGGGCGCCGGCCGGCAGGCAAAGAGTGGACCGCCTCTGCCCAGGCGGAGAGCGGAGTGCTGGAAGGAAAGTGATATGAGCAAAGTCAGCGGCAGCAACGGCGGCGACTCCAAGAATACTCTCTATTGTTCGTTCTGCGGCAAGAGCCAGCACGAAGTCCGGAAACTGATCGCCGGGCCGACCGTATTCATCTGCGATGAATGCGTCGAACTCTGCATGGACATCATCCGCGAAGAGAACAAGACCTCCATGGTGAAATCCCGCGATGGCGTTCCGACGCCGCAGGACATCATCAAGGTTCTCGACGAATACGTCATCGGCCAGAAGCAGGCGAAGCGTATCCTCTCGGTCGCGGTGCACAACCATTACAAGCGTCTCGCGCACGCCTCCAAGGGAGGCGAGGTGGAACTGGCGAAGTCGAACATCATGCTGGTCGGTCCGACCGGCTGCGGCAAGACCTATCTCGCCCAGACGCTCGCCCGCATCATCGACGTTCCCTTCACCATGGCCGACGCCACGACGCTCACCGAAGCCGGCTATGTCGGCGAGGACGTCGAGAACATCATCCTGAAGCTCCTGCAGGCTGCCGACTACAATGTCGAGCGAGCCCAGCGCGGCATTGTCTACATCGACGAGGTCGACAAGATCTCCCGCAAGTCCGACAATCCGTCGATCACCCGCGACGTTTCGGGCGAGGGCGTGCAGCAGGCGCTTCTGAAGATCATGGAAGGCACGGTTGCTTCCGTCCCGCCGCAGGGCGGCCGCAAGCATCCGCAGCAGGAATTCCTGCAGGTCGACACGACGAACATCCTGTTCATCTGCGGCGGCGCCTTCGCGGGCCTCGACAAGATCATCTCCGCCCGCGGCGAGAAGACCTCGATCGGCTTCGGCGCGACGGTTCGCGCTCAGGACGAGCGTCGGGTCGGCGAAGTGCTGCGGGAACTGGAGCCGGAAGACCTCGTGAAGTTCGGCCTCATTCCCGAGTTCATCGGCCGTCTGCCGGTTCTGGCGACGCTTGAGGACCTGGACGAGGATGCGCTGATCCAGATCCTTTCCGAGCCGAAGAACGCGCTGGTCAAGCAGTATCAGCGCCTCTTCGAGATGGAGGACGTGGATCTGACCTTCCACGAGGACGCGCTGCGCGAGATCGCCAAGAGGGCGATCGTCCGCAAGACCGGCGCCCGCGGCCTGCGCTCGATCATGGAAAAGATCCTGCTCGACACGATGTTCGAACTGCCGGCGCTGGAAGGCGTTCGCGAGGTCGTCATCTCCGAGGAGGTCGTCAAGGGAACGGCGCGTCCGCTCTACATCTATGCCGATCGCCAGGAGGAAAAGGCCAACGCCTCGGCCTGATCTCCTGCGTAAAGCAGACCTATCGAGCTTGAGAGGCCCTGCGGGGCCTCTTTTCGCAAATGGGCGACGAAAGCGGGCGCCGCGTTCGCTTTTTTCCGCTCCATCCACCGTTTTGCTTCGGCATGGGTTTGGCGAGACGCCCGGTTTGCATTAGAAAATAGATGAGGATCGTATTTCCGGCCGGGCATCGTTCTAGAGCAAGATGCCGAAACCGGATGAAGGACTACCGAGACGGTATTCCGCTGTTCAGCGTAGAAAGTGTTCGTGTTCCACTTGTAGATCGCTGCCCGATACTCCCAAAGGCGAATCTGCAAGGCTTGAAATCAATTTTCGGAAACTCCACTTTCGGTTGGAGTGAAGTGCCCGGATGACTTGTCCGGAACGTTTCCCGGAAACGGGATGAAAGGAAATGACATGACGAATTCAACGTCTGCGGCACCCGGCGGCGATACCTATCCGGTGCTGCCCCTGCGCGACATTGTGGTCTTCCCGCATATGATCGTGCCTCTGTTCGTCGGACGGGAAAAATCCATTCGCGCGCTCGAGGAAGTGATGGGCTCCGACAAGCAGATCATGCTCGTCACCCAGATCAATGCCGGCGATGACGATCCTGAGCCTTCCGCGATCTACAAGGTCGGCACGGTGGCGAACGTGCTGCAGCTCCTGAAGCTCCCCGACGGCACCGTGAAGGTGCTCGTGGAAGGCCGCGCGCGTGCCGAGATCGACAGCTACACCAACCGCGAGGAGTTCTACGAGGCTCAGGCCAACATTCTCGTCGAGCCGGAGGATGATCCGGTCGAGATCGAGGCACTGTCGCGCTCCGTGGTTTCCGAGTTCGAAAACTACGTGAAGCTGAACAAGAAGATTTCGCCCGAGGTCGTGGGCGCCGCGAGCCAGATCGAGGACTATTCGAAGCTGGCCGATACGGTGGCCTCGCACCTCTCGATCAAGATCACCGAAAAGCAGGAAATGCTGGAGACGGTCAGCATCAAGCTCCGGCTCGAGAAGGCGCTCGGCTTCATGGAAGGCGAGATTTCCGTGCTGCAGGTGGAAAAGCGCATCCGCTCGCGCGTCAAGCGCCAGATGGAGAAGACCCAGCGCGAATACTATCTCAACGAGCAGATGAAGGCGATTCAGAAGGAGCTTGGCGACGGCGAGGAAGGCCGCGACGAGATGGCCGAACTGGAAGAGCGCATCTCCAAGACCAAGCTTTCGAAGGAAGCGCGCGAGAAGGCTGACGCGGAACTGAAAAAGCTGCGCCAGATGAGCCCGATGTCGGCGGAAGCCACCGTCGTGCGCAACTATCTCGACTGGCTGCTCGGCATTCCGTGGGCCAAGCGCTCCAAGATCAAGGCCGACCTCAACAATGCCGAGAAGATTCTCGAGCAGGATCACTTCGGCCTGGACAAGGTCAAGGAACGCATCGTCGAGTACCTGGCCGTCCAGGCGCGCGCGACGAAGATCAAGGGTCCGATCCTTTGCCTCGTCGGCCCTCCGGGTGTCGGCAAGACCTCGCTCGCCCAGTCGATCGCCAAGGCCACCGGCCGCGAATATGTGCGCATGGCGCTCGGCGGCGTTCGGGACGAGGCCGAGATCCGCGGTCACCGCCGCACCTATATCGGCTCGATGCCCGGCAAGGTCATCCAGTCGATGAAGAAGGCGAAGAAGTCCAACCCGCTCTTCCTGCTCGACGAAATCGACAAGATGGGCATGGATTTCCGCGGTGATCCGTCCTCGGCCCTGCTCGAAGTGCTGGACCCGGCGCAGAACTCGACGTTCATGGACCACTACCTTGAGGTCGAATACGACCTTTCGGACGTGATGTTCATCACCACGGCGAACACGCTGAACATTCCGGCTCCGCTGATGGACCGCATGGAGATCATCCGAATTGCGGGCTACACGGAAGACGAAAAGCGCGAGATCGCCAAGCGTCACCTTCTGCCGAAGGCGATCAAGGAACATGCGTTGCAGCCGAACGAGTTCTCGGTGAGCGACGATGCCCTGATGGCGATCATCCAGCAGTACACCCGCGAGGCGGGCGTGCGTAACTTCGAACGCGAACTGATGAAGCTCGCCCGCAAGGCGGTGACCGAGATCATCAAGGGCAAGACGAAGTCGGTCGATGTGACGGCTGCGAACATTCATGACTATCTGGGCGTTCCTCGCTTCCGTCACGGCGAAGCCGAACGCGATGACCAGGTCGGCGTGGTGACGGGGCTTGCCTGGACGGAAGTCGGCGGCGAGCTGCTGACCATCGAAGGCGTGATGATGCCGGGCAAGGGCCGTATGACGGTGACCGGCAACCTCAAGGAGGTCATGAAGGAATCGATCTCGGCGGCGGCATCCTATGTCCGCTCCCGCGCGGTCGATTTCGGCATCGAGCCGCCGCGCTTCGACAAGAGCGACATCCACGTGCACGTTCCGGAAGGGGCGACGCCGAAGGATGGTCCGTCGGCCGGTGTCGCCATGGCAACCGCGATCGTCTCGATCATGACCGGCATCCCGGTTTCGAAGGATGTCGCCATGACCGGCGAAATCACCCTTCGCGGCCGTGTGCTGCCGATCGGCGGCCTCAAGGAAAAGCTGCTTGCAGCGCTCCGCGGCGGCATCAAGAAGGTTCTGATCCCGGAAGAGAACGCCAAGGATCTGGCGGAGATTCCGGATAACGTGAAGAACAACATGGAGATCATTCCGGTCTCCCGCATGGGTGAAGTCATCCGGCATGCGCTGGTTCGGCTGCCCGAGCCGATCGAATGGGACGGGAGCATCGAGACTCCGGTGATCGCAACCGTGGAAGGCGTCGACGACGCCGGAGCGGCTGTCGCCCACTGATTTCGAGCCTTGCCTATGTCAAATCGGCACTAGTCATCGAAAAAGCCGGCTTCAAGCCGGCTTTTTTTGTGAAAACTCACGTCTTCCCCCTTGTTTTTCAGGCGATTGCGGAGCTTTTCAGTTGCCATGGGCAGCCACGGAACTATTGTCTGCCCCGATTAAACGAGTCGTTCCAATACCGATTGAAAGGGGTGGAAACATGAACAAGACCGAGTTGGTATCCGCAGTTGCCGAAAAGGCTGGCCTCTCCAAGGCCGATGCCGCATCCGCTGTCGACGCCGTATTCGATGCCGTCCAGGCTGAGCTGAAGAAGGGCGGCGATATTCGCCTTGCCGGTTTCGGCAGCTTCTCCGTTTCCCGTCGCGAAGCATCGAAGGGCCGCAATCCCTCGACCGGTGCCGAAGTCGACATCCCGGCCCGCAACGTGCCGAAGTTCTCGGCTGGCAAGGGTCTGAAGGACGCCGTCAACAGCTGATGCGTCGCCCGTTGAGGGCACGCGGATATCTTTCGAGAACAGAAGGCCCGGCGTGAAGCTGGGCCTTTTTCGTGACCGCCACCGTGCAGCAGCGATGAAGCTTGCGGAGTGTCATGCGGGCGTCATCCTATTGTCATGCACCTGTCACGCGGCTGGCTCACAAGCCACCTGTTCGTTCCATGGACAGGAGGGCTTTCCATGACAATCCGTATTACTGCCGGTGCCGCACTGACTGCGGCCCTGCTTGCCTCGGCTGCCGTGCCGGCAGGCGCAGAACAGGTATTCAATCGCATCGCGTCCTTTCCGGTCGCGACCAATCTGCCAGCCGACAAGGACAAGACGTCCACGACCTCGGCCGAGATCATCACCGCCAGCGAGGACGGCAACACGCTCGTCTATTCCGACAGTCCGCTCGGCGCGATAGGCTTCATCGACATCACCGATCCCAAGGCTCCGAAGGCTGGCGGCGCGCTGGTCTTCGAAGGTGAGCCCACATCCGTCGCGGTGGCCGGCAACAAGGTTCTCGCGGCCATCAACACTTCCGAAAGCAGAGCCAATCCTTCCGGCCAGCTCGCGGTCGTCGATCTTGCGACGAAGAAGGTGGATGCGACCTGCGATCTCGGCGGCCAGCCGGATTCGATCGCGATTTCCGCCGACAAGAGCTTTGCCGCGATCGCCATCGAAAACGAGCGCGACGAGGACGTGAACGACGGCGCCCTGCCGCAGATGCCGGCCGGCGATCTCGTGATCGTTTCCCTGAAGGATGGCTTGGCCGACTGCGCCTCGATCAAGCGCGTTTCGCTGACCGGTCTTGCCGAGGTCGCCCCGGAAGATCCGGAGCCGGAATTCGTCTCCATCAACGATGCCGGTGAAATCGCGGTCACCCTGCAGGAGAACAACCATATCGTCATCATCGACGGCAAGTCCGGCACGGTGACCGGGCATTTCTCCGCCGGTGCGACCGATCTTGAAGGCATCGACAAGAAGACCGACGGCCAGCTTTCCTTCACCGGCAAGGCCGAAGGCGTGCTTCGCGAACCTGACTCCATCAAGTGGCTGGACAACAACCGCCTCGTTGTCGCCAATGAAGGTGACTGGAAGGGCGGTTCGCGCAGCTTCACCATCTTCGACCGCAGCGGCAAGGTCCTTTATGAAGCGGGCGCCTCGCTGGAGCGGGAGATCGCCCGCATCGGCCACTTCCCGGAGAATCGCGCCAAGTCCAAGGGTGTCGAGCCTGAAGGCATGGAAATCGCGAGCTTCAACGGTCAGAAATATATCTTCATCCTGTCCGAGCGCGCCTCGATCGTCGGCGTCTACAAGGATACCGGAGCGGAGCCGGAACTCGTCCAGCTTCTGCCCTCCGGTATTTCGCCGGAAGGTGCGGTCGCAATCCCCGGCCGCAACCTGCTGGCAACCGCCAACGAGGCCGATCTCAGCGAGGATGGCGGCGCCCGTTCGCATGTCATGCTCTACGAGCTTGGCGAAGGTGAGCCGAACTATCCGCAGCTCGTTTCCAAGGATATCGACGGCAACGTTGTCGGCTGGGGCGCTCTTTCCGGTCTGGTCGGCGATGCGGAGAAGGAAGGCATCCTCTATGCGGTGAGCGATTCGGTCTACGGCATGCAGCCGTCGATCTTCACCATCGACGCGACGAAGAAGCCGGCCGAGATCACCAATGTGCTGCGTGTGACCCGCAACGGCCAGCCGGCCCAGAAGCTGGACATCGAAGGCATTGCGCTCGACGGCAAGGGCGGCTTCTGGCTCGCCTCGGAAGGAGATTCTTCCAAGCTCGTCGGCCACGGCCTCTACAACGTCAACGCCAAGGGCGAGATCAAGGCCGAAATCGGCCTGCCGGCCGACCTGCTCGCCGGGGAGACCCGCTTCGGTTTCGAAGGCGTGACGACTATCGGTTCTGGCGACGACCTGACGCTCTGGATGGCTGTCCAGCGCGAGTGGAAGGACGACCCGAAGGGCACCGTCAAGCTCGTCTCCTACAAGCCGAAGTCCAAGGAATGGGGCGCCGTTCGTTATCCGATCGAGAAGACGGAAGAGGGCTGGGTCGGCCTGTCGGAAATCACCGCTCATGGCGACCAGGTCTATATCGTCGAGCGGGACAACCAACTTGGCGATGCAGCGAAGCTCAAGAAGCTTTACCGCGTCGCGATCGCCGACCTGAAGCCGGGCAAGCTGGGTGGCGAACTGCCGCTCGTCACCAAGGAAGAAGTCCACGACTTCATTCCGGACCTCAAGGCTGCCTCGAACGGTTACGTGGTCGACAAGCTGGAGGGCTTCACCTTCGACAAGTCCGGCAAGGCCTATGCCGTGACGGACAATGACGGAGTGGACGACTCCTCCGGCGAGACGCTGTTCTTCCAGGTCAACCTGGCGACGAACTGAGGCTTGCAACGCTGAAAACGGAAAGGCCGGGCATTGCTCGGCCTTTTTGCATTTGGCGATCCTGCGGTTTCACCGCAAGCCGGCTTCTGCCTCGATGGTGCGCGCTCGCAACAAAGACATATCCTTTACGCCCGCATAGAACACGATGAGCTCGACCGGCATTGCTCCGGTGACGCCCCGATGCACCGTTTCCACGACCTCGAGAAATCCCTGGCCTTTGCCGAACATCTTCTTTTCGCCGGTTTGCTTCTCGATCGTGATTTCACCTTCCAGCACATAGGCGGCGCAGGGCATCTGATGATCGTGCCAGGGGAGTTCGGTGTTGGCCGGAACCGTGATTTTCAGGAGGGACATTTCCGGCATGCCGTCAGGATAGGACTTGCAGACTGTTCCGTCCCACGACGTGCCGCTCTGGAGCAGAGTTTCCGATCGCAGAGAGGTCGGTCTGTCGGCATCGAGCATATATGGCGAGAATTGTATCGGTCTGGAATGCGTGATCTGCATACTCGTGACCATCATCAGGCCTCCGTTTGTCGGGTCAACAGTATTCCCTCGGGCCCGCCGGCTTCGCGCTCGTGGACCGGGCCTTGCGGGTAAAAGCTTCCTGTTCGCATCCCCGGCGGAAACCGGGCGCGTCTCATTCTTTTGTGCTGATTGGATGCTGATCGTCTCCGATCCTTCATGGATCGGTTGCAATTATGATTTCATTGTATCCTAAGTTGCTTGTTTTGCAATGCAGCATTTAATGGTGCATTGCGAAATCTTTGTGAAGGCTGGGTGTGAGAAGGACCGAGCGGACGAATGGCCAGGCTATCCACAGGCCGATTCGGGCGATGCTTTCTTCATGCCCGGCATTTGCCTAAAACAAGGGTTCATCTCGGCCAACCAATGCAAGCGATTCGATGACGTCCTTCCGTTTCATCCATGCCGCGGACCTGCATCTCGGCAGCCCCTTCCAGGGGCTGGCGCTGAAGGATGCCGCGATCGCCGAACTCTTCATCGAAGCGAGCCGCAAGGCTTTTTCCGCGCTCGTGGAACAGGCGATCGCTGAAAAGGTGGATTTTTTCATCGTTGCCGGCGATGTCTATGACGGCGACTGGAAGGACAACAAGATCGGTCTCTTCTTTAACCGCGAAGTGGCGCGGCTGGAGCGGGAGGAAATTCCTGTTTTCCTCCTGAAGGGGAACCACGACGCCGAAAGCGTCATCACGAAGACCATCACGCTGCCGAGAAACGTGCGGGAATTCCCGGTCAACAAGCCGGGCACGTTCACGCTGGATCATCTGAAGGTGGCGCTGCACGGCCAGGGCTTTGCCGAGCGTTCGGCGACGGAGAACCTGGCGCTTTCCTATCCGGAGCGGCAGGCCGGCTGGTTCAATATCGGCGTGCTGCACACTTCGCTGACCGGCCGCGAACCGCACGCGCCCTATGCTCCCTGTTCCATTGAGGACCTGAGATCGCGCGGCTACGACTATTGGGCGCTCGGCCACGTGCATGATTACGAAGTGGTGAGCGAAGACCCGGTGGTGATCTTTCCCGGCAACTTGCAGGGACGCAGCATCCGCGAACAGGGCGCGAAGGGCGCGGTGCTGGTGACGGTCGAGGATGGCCGCGTCAGCCATGAGCGGGTGATTACCGATAGCGCCCGTTTCGCCGAACTTGCCGTTGCGGTGGAGCCCGAGGACGATATTCCCGCCATCCTGCAGCGGCTGGAAAGCGCGCTGGAGCCGGTCGTGGAGCGGATGGAGGGCCGGGCTCTGGCATTGCGTGTGAGGCTTACCGGCAGGAGCCGCTTCCGCCACGAGCTGGCGTCGCGCGCTCAGGATTTCCGCGACGAGGTGCAGGCGGCTTGCCATCGCTGCCACGAGGATATCTGGCTGGAAAAGCTGGAAGTGCGGCTGGAGCCGGAAGCGAACGGCAAGGCCGTTTCCAAGGACATTCTCGGCATCGAGGGCCTGATTCTGGCAGGCGCTTTCCCGTCGGAACTGCTTGCCGACGCGGAGTCCAGGATTGCCGAGATCGCCGCGCGCCTGCCGGGCGGGATCGGGGCGGGCGAGCTCGCTCTCGGCGGCGATGCCGAAACCCTGCTGGCGGAAGCCCGCGAGCTGCTGCTTTCCCGCGCCGCGAGGGCCGGCTGAACATGCGGTTCGATCGCCTCGATATCCTGCGTTATGGCGCGCTGACCGACCGCAGTCTTGTCTTCCGGCCGGATGCGAAGCTGCATGTCATTTACGGACCGAACGAAGCGGGAAAATCCTCCGCGCTCTCGGCCATTTCGGACCTGCTGTTCGGCTTCCCAGATCGCTCCGACTATACGTTCCTGCACGATTCCGGTTCCTTGCGCGTGGGTGCGCAGATCACCGCGCGCGATGGCGATATTTTGGCTTTCCGGCGTCGGAAGGGGCGCAAGAACACGCTGCTTGCCGACGGCGAGGCGGAGGAGGCGCTGCCGGAAGATGCGCTTGCGCCTTTTCTCGGCACGCTGAGCCGCGATGTCTTCGAGCGCGCCTTCGGACTGAATTCCGCATCCTTGCGCGCCGGCGGCGAGAACATGCTGAGGAGCGGCGGGGAAATCGGCAGCCTTCTGTTTTCGGCCGCTTCCGGCCTCCCGGGGTTGTCGAACCTGCGCAAGGCGATCGAAGCCGAAGCCGACGGCCTCTATGCGCAGCGGCGTTCGAAGGACCGATTGTTCTATCAGGTGCTCGACGCGCATGACGAGGCGCGAAAGGCCGAGCGCGAAAGCGAGCTGAAATCCAACGACTGGAAGAAGCTTCTGGCCGAGCAGGCAGAGATCGAGGCGGAGCTTGCCGAGGTACTGGCCGAGCGGCAGGAGACGAAGCGGGCGCTCGATCAATTGCGCATGCTGATGCGGCTGGAGCCGGTGCTGCGGGAGATCGATCGCGAGCAGGCCATGCTTTCCCGGTATGAGAGCCTGGCCGATCTTCCGGCCGGCTTCGAGGAGCGCCTGGCGAAAGCGCTGGAGGGCGCGCGGGAAAATGCCGAGGCTCGTCGTGTGGCCGAGATCGAGGTTCGCCGCCTGCGCGACGAGGCCGATGCGCTGCATGTGGACGAGGCGCTGATCGAGGCGGCCCCCAGAATTCTTGCGGCCCATGCGCAGAAGGGCGCCTATCTCAAGGCGCGGGAAGATCTTGGCCGGGTGCGCGGCGAAGTCGAGGATTTCGACCAGCGGCTCACCCAGGCTGCCCGGCGTCTGGGATTTGCGGATGCCGCCGGCCTCGAACGCCACCAGCCGACGGATGCGGACCTTGCGCGGCTGAAGGCGCTGGGGGACGAGGGGGCGGCGCTCGACCGCAGCCTGAAGGAGCTTCGCCAGCGGATCGAGGAGGAGCGGCAGACGCTTCGGCGGCTGGAGGAGGAGGGGCCTGATGCCCGCCTGATCGATCCGAAACCCTGGACGGAGCAATTTGCCGCCTTGCGTCCCGATATCGGCGCGCTTTCGGCTATCGAGGATCTGCAGGTGCGGGTAACGCGCGCCGAGGCGAACTTTCGCGCCGCCGCCGACCGGCTGGACCCGCCGGTGAAGGATATCGAGAAGCTGCTTGCCGCGCCGCTGCCGGATATCGCCGCTCTCACCAATCACCGCCGCATGATCGAGGACGCGCGGGCGGAAAGCACGCAAGTCGCCGCAAGGCTCGCCGCGCTGGAAGAGGAGGGGGCGAGCCTTGCCGCCCAGCGCGCGGCGCTCGAGATCGAGGGCAGGATCGTTTCGCGTGAGGATATAGCGCTTGCCCGCGCAAGCCGGGACGAGGCCTTGAAGGCAGCGGAGGCGAAGCCGGGCAGGGAAGGGTTCGGTCTCCTGTCGGGCGCCATCAGCGAGGCTGACCGCCTGGCGGATGCGGCGCTTTCCGATGCCGAAAGGGTCTCCCGCCACGCCCAGATCGCGCTTCGGCAGAGAGAAATCGAAGGGCAGCTCGTAAAGAACCGGAAGGCAGCAAGGGAGGCGGAGATCGCCTTGTCCGATGCTATCACCGATTTCGAGGATGCCTTCCAGCCGGGGCTGGTTTCTCCCGGCACACCGGAGCGGATGATCGAATGGCGCCGCGCGGTGGACGAGCTGTCGCGCCAGGCGGAAAACCTCACCCAATTGCGCGACGAACTCGAGATTCTGCGGCTGAAAGAGGAGAAGCTGAGGCCGGCGCTATCGTCTCTCGCCGACGCTGTCGGTCTTCCAGCCGCCGCGCTGCCGACCGTGCCGCTTTCCCGCGGGATCGAACGGAAGATCGGCGAGATCGCCGAACGCTGGAGTGAAAGCCGCGCGCTGGAAGGAAAGCGCCATTCCGCTCAAGGAACCCTGGAGCGGCTGGAGGAGCGCGAGACGGCGCTTCGCAGGGAAACGGAAATCTGGGAGAGGGCCTTTACCCAGGCGCTCGCCGCCGTCGACCTGCCGGAGGACGCCAGAATGGAAATGGCGCTTGCCGCCCTCGATCTCTGGCGAATCGTGCCGGATCTCATGTCGGAGCGCGAAAACCGGAACCGGCGCGTGCGCGGCATGGCGCGGGACATGGAAGGCTTCGAGGAGGAAATGCGCGCCTTGTGTGCGCAGGTCGCGCCGGACCTCGGCTCCATCGCGCCGGATGTCGCGGCAGGCCTGCTCAACGAGCGCGCCATGGCCGCCAATGCGGACGCCAAGCATCGCGCCGCTCTCGTCGCGGAACTAGAGCGCGCGCAAGCGGCATTGGGCCGTTCGGAGAGCGAGGGGGAACGGCTTCAGGAGGAGCTGGCCGCGCTTGCCGAAATGCTTTCGTCCGAAATCCCGAAACTTGCGGAGGTCCTGGAGGATCTCAGGCAGCGCAACCGGCTGGAGGAGAGCCTGCGCCAGGGGAAAAATCGGTTCGTCGAGCAGGCTGATGGCCGGGATGAGCAGGCGGTGCGCGCCGCACTTGCCGATTTCGACCGTGTCGCCGCCGCCCTGGAGGTCGAGAAGCTGGAGGCGGAGGATGGCCGACAGATCGACCGCATCGCGGCCCTGCGCGCCGGCGAGGCGGACAATCTGCGTCGTCGCCGCGAGCTCGAAACCGGCATCGGCGCCGAGGGCGCGGTTTTCCGCAAGCTCGCGGCGGAGGAGGAGGCGAGGGAGCTTGCGCGGCGCTGGGTCGTGCTGAAGCTCGCGACGAGTCTTCTCTCCTCATCCATGGAGATCTACCGCGAACGGCAGGCCGATCCGGTGATGCAGCGGGCGGGACAAGTGTTTGCGGAGCTTACCGGCGGCCGATTCGCGCGGCTCCTGCAGCTCTATGACGAGAACGACGAACTGCAGCTCGCCGTGGAACGAAAAACCGGCGAACAGGTGCCGCTTGGCGGCTTGAGCGAGGGAACGGGAGACCAGCTCTATCTGGCCCTGCGGCTCGCCTTCCTGGAGGATTACTGCGGCCGCAACGAACCGGCCCCGCTGATTCTCGACGATATCTTCCAGACCTTCGACGACGAGCGGACGGCTGCGGGCCTGCGCACGCTCGCCGCGGGCGGCGAGCGATTCCAGACGATATTGTTCACCCACCAGACGAGCGTGGTGGAAACCGCCAGGCGCGAGATCGGCGACGGGCTGGACTTGGTGCTGCTTTAATCCCCCCTGGCGCCTCGGTTAAAGGGGCGGAGCATCCCATCCCCGGTCTCTTGGTTGGCGCACGGGAGGTGAAGGCGAAGGGAGAGGTTCTGTATTTTCTGCGGCGGTCAGCAAATCCTCGTACCGTTTGATGATCGTTTCCGTATGAGGGCGCAGCATGGAAGCCGTGGACCTCCACTCGTGAAGCTGCCTCACCGCTTTATCCCAATCGGCCCATGTGCTGCCCCGCTCGATCATCGGCTTATAGCTCTCCGCCATGGCATGAAGTTGCTCCGCTTGGGCACGCATTGTCGTAAGCGTGTCATGGCAGCTTTGATAAACCAGCGGCTGATCGGGAAAGAGAAGCGCTGCACGCCGGAGGATGCTTGGTGTTGCAAGCGCTAGCATGTTAGCGCACTGAGCAGCCTCAGCCGCCACCTCTGCGTTCATGCGATATGCTTCTATCCGCCGATCACTGACTTTGTTGGCGTGATTTTTCTGCCATCCGATTGCTGCCAATATGAGCGAAAGGAAGTCCACAGCGGCCTCGCTGAATTGATCAATGATGAAGGCTAGTACGTTTCACGTTCAAACATTATACGTCATTCCGCCCCAGATACTACCGATGAGGGCAGGGCAGATATTATAAAACTCATTGTCAACCGGCCTTGTGTACCAAATGGACGCCGGAAACCCAACAAAATGGGTTGTTCAATGATTTCAAAGGAGAAAATGGTGGGCGATGAGAGACTCGAACTCCCGACATCCTCGGTGTAAACGAGGCGCTCTACCAACTGAGCTAATCGCCCTTTCGCGGCTGCGGAACCCGTCCGCCGCGTCGGTGGCCGTGATCTATGCGGATCGCGGAAAAACCGCAAGAGCCTTCATGATGTTTTTTTGAATTTTTTGCGGAAGACCGACGCGGAAAGGGGAGGGGTCTGTGCAAATCGACCGCCGTCATCCTTTTGTCTTGAAACCTGCTTGACACCCGATGCCGAACCTCTTAGTTAGCCGCTCAACCGGGCGGTCGAGGCCGCACGGTGAAGGGCCAAGCGCCCTTTTGAGAAATGCGCGGGTGTAGCTCAGTTGGTTAGAGTGCCGGCCTGTCACGCCGGAGGTCGCGGGTTCGAGCCCCGTCACTCGCGCCATTCTCTTCCTCGAAGTCGACCGGTCTTGTTTGGGATCGGTCAAAATGCCGCAAGCGGCATTGTGCGCGGGTGTAGCTCAGTCGGTTAGAGTGCCGGCCTGTCACGCCGGAGGTCGCGGGTTCGAGCCCCGTCACTCGCGCCATTCTCCTTATCTTCATGCAGGCTTTCCTCGTGTCGCCGGGCGGTCCGGGACTTTTGCCCGGCTATTGCGAAGTCCGGCCTGCTGCCATAGGCTGTGCGGCACTCGTCAATTTTGCTTCCCAATCAACCTCTGGTGATTGTGGAGCGCCTGGTCCATTTTGACGTGGCAAGGGGCGCTCAAAAGTCTTGCACCGGGGCTTCGCCTGCGCTAGTCACACGGCGTGTTGCAATGCACGTTTGCTTGGCCCGCGCATTGTTGATCGAGCGCCGCCCGGTGCTTTTGGCCAGCAAGGATCGAATGCCATGAGTGAACTCCTCGCTTCCTATATCCCGATTGCGGTCTTTATCGGCATCGCCCTGGTGATCGGCCTGGCGCTTCTGATCGCGCCTTTCGCCGTCGCCTACAAGGCGCCCGATTCGGAAAAGCTCTCGGCTTATGAATGCGGCTTCAACGCCTTCGACGACGCGCGCATGAAGTTCGACATCCGGTTCTATCTCGTCTCGATCCTTTTCATCATCTTCGACCTCGAAGTCGCCTTCCTGTTTCCCTGGGCGGTGTCTTTCGGCGATATCGGCTGGTTCGGCTTCTGGTCCATGATGGTTTTCCTGGCGGTCCTGACCGTCGGCTTCATTTATGAATGGAAGAAAGGAGCGCTGGAATGGGCGTAGTCGACACCGGCAGCACTCTGGTCGCGCCGCAGCCCAAGGGGATCATCGATCCGAACACCGGCAAGCCTATCGGCAGCGACGACGCGTACTTCGGCGAGATCAACAACGAGCTCGCCGACAAGGGTTTTCTCGTCACCTCCACCGACGAGCTGATCAACTGGGCCCGCACCGGTTCGCTGATGTGGATGACCTTCGGCCTCGCCTGCTGCGCGGTCGAGATGATGCAGCTCTCCATGCCGCGCTATGATGTCGAGCGCTTCGGCTTCGCGCCGCGCGCCTCGCCGCGCCAGTCGGACGTCATGATCGTCGCCGGCACGCTGACCAACAAGATGGCGCCCGCGCTGCGCAAGGTCTATGACCAGATGCCGGAACCGCGTTACGTCATCTCCATGGGTTCCTGCGCCAACGGCGGCGGTTACTATCATTACTCCTATTCGGTCGTGCGCGGCTGCGACCGCGTCGTGCCGATCGATATCTATGTTCCGGGCTGTCCCCCCACGGCGGAGGCGCTGCTCTACGGAGTGCTTCTGCTGCAGAAGAAGATCCGGCGGACCGGTACGATCGAGCGCTGAGGGCGAAGGACGAAGCAATGACTGAAGCCCTGAACGAGCTTTCCTCCTATATCCGCGAGACGCGTCCGGAACTGGTGAAGGATGCGGTGATCGCCTATGGCGAGCTGACGCTGACGGCCGAGCCGGACGATATCGTGCCGCTGCTCACCTTTCTGCGCGACGACGTGCAGTGCGGGTTCGTGAGCTTCATCGATATCTGCGGGGTGGACTGGCCGGCGCGCGAGAAGCGTTTCGACGTGGTCTATCACCTGCTTTCGCCGCGCCAGAACCTGCGTATCCGCATAAAGGTCGAGACCGGCGAGGACGAGCCGGTTCCTTCCGCTTTCTCGGTCTATCCGGGCGCCGACTGGTTCGAGCGCGAAGCCTGGGACCTCTACGGCATCCTGTTCACCGGCCATCCGGACCTGCGCCGTATCCTGACGGATTACGGTTTCGAAGGTCATCCGCTGCGCAAAGACTTCCCGACGACCGGCTTCGTCGAGGTTCGTTATGACGATGCCGCAAAGCGGGTGGTCTACGAACCCGTGGAGTTGCGCCAGGAATTCCGCAGTTTCGATTTCTTGTCTCCCTGGGAAGGGACGGATTACGTGCTGCCGGGGGATGAGAAGGCAAAACAGTAAAGCTCAGGCAATAGGCAGTGGGCAGTAGGCAATCGTTTTAGGAGAGTAAACAAACGGCGATAAATTCCTATCAGGACCTCGTGGTCTGGCAACGTTCGATGGACCTTGCGGTGGTCTGTTACGAGCTCACCAGAAGATTTCCGAAAGAGGAAATCTACGGTCTCGTTTCTCAAATTAGGCGATCAGCCGCTTCCGTGGCTGCTAATATTGCTGAAGGCTACGGACGAGATGCTACAGGCGCTTACGTGCAGCACCTGAAAATCGCACAGGGGTCATTAAAGGAATTGGAAACGCATTTGATATTGTCGACCCGTGTAGGGATCATTGGATTGGCTGAAATACAGCCTGCGATGTCTCTAGGTGATGAAGTTGGAAAGATGTTGCGGTCGCTTATCCGTCGTTTGCAGGATGGACGAAATGGAAATGAGAACTGAATACGGGCAAAGGCCTACTGCCTACTGCCTATTGCCTAATTCCTACAAGCGCGGAGCGCGCCGCACATGACTGAACACAACGTTCGCAACTTCAACATCAACTTCGGACCGCAGCATCCGGCCGCGCACGGCGTGTTGCGGCTTGTGCTGGAGCTGGACGGTGAAATCGTCGAGCGGGTCGATCCGCACATCGGCCTGCTTCACCGCGGCACCGAGAAGCTGATCGAGACGAAGACCTATCTGCAGGCCGTTCCCTATTTCGATCGCCTCGATTACGTCGCGCCGATGAACCAGGAGCACGCCTTCGCGCTCGCGGTGGAGCGGCTGATCGGGCTCGAAATTCCGATCCGCGGCCAGCTCATCCGCGTGCTGTTTTCCGAAATCGGCCGCATCCTCTCGCATCTCCTGAACGTCACGACCCAGGCGATGGACGTCGGCGCGCTGACCCCGCCGCTTTGGGGCTTCGAGGAGCGCGAGAAGCTCATGGTCTTCTACGAGCGGGCCTCCGGCGCGCGCATGCATGCGGCCTATTTCCGGCCGGGCGGCGTGCATCAGGACCTGCCTCCGGAACTGGTCGAGGATATCGGCACCTGGTGCGACGAATTCCCGGCGAAGCTCGACGACATCGACGATCTCTTGACCGGCAACCGTATCTTCAAGCAGCGCAACGTCGATATCGGCGTGGTGAAGCTGGAGGACGCCTGGGCTTGGGGCTTTTCCGGCGTCATGGTGCGCGGCTCGGGTGCCGCATGGGATTTGCGCCGTGCGCAGCCTTATGAATGCTATTCCGAGCTGGATTTCGATATTCCGATCGGCAAGAACGGCGACTGCTACGATCGCTATCTGATCCGCATGATCGAGATGCGCGAATCCGTGAAGATCATGAAGCAGTGCGTCAACCGCCTGCTGGGCGATGCCAGGAGCGGGCCGTTCTCCTCCACCGACGGCAAGGTCGTGCCGCCGAAGCGCGGCGAGATGAAGCGTTCGATGGAAGCCCTCATCCATCACTTCAAGCTCTACACCGAAGGCTACCACGTGCCGGCCGGCGAGGCCTATGCGGCCGTCGAGGCTCCGAAGGGGGAGTTCGGCGTCTATCTCGTCTCCGACGGTACCAACAAGCCCTACCGCTGCAAGATCCGCGCACCGGGCTATGCCCATCTGCAGGCGATGGATTTCATCTGTCGTGGGCACCAGCTTGCGGACGTTTCTGCGGTTCTCGGCTCGCTCGATATCGTGTTCGGTGAGGTGGATCGCTGATGCGCCGACCGATCCTGACGGCATTTGCTCTGCTGGCCGCCTCCGCTGCGCTTGCGCAGGAGCGGGCCTCGCCGGATGCGATCAAGGGAGGCTCCACCATTGCGGACCTCCTGTCGAAGGGATTTGAGATCAAGGCAGCCGTACCCAACGGTACGACCAAGTTCATAGTGTTCATGCAGAAAGGCAATTCTGCCTATGCCTGCGAATTCCTCACCGTCACGAAATCGCGGTGCGGAACCTTAAACTGATAAGGCGTGAGAAAGAATGTCCGTTCGTCGATTAGCCGAAGAGCAGTTTCAGCCGGCAGCGTTCGCCTTCAATGACGAGAACGCCGCCTGGGCTGAGGCGACCATCAGAAAGTATCCGGAAGGCCGTCAGCAATCGGCGGTGATTCCGCTTCTGATGCGCGCGCAGGAACAGGACGGCTGGGTGACGCGCTCGGCGATCGAATACGTCGCCGCCAAGCTCGACATGCCCTATATCCGCGTGCTGGAAGTCGCGACCTTCTACACGCAGTTCCAGCTGAAGCCGGTCGGCACCCGCGCCCATATCCAGGTCTGCGGCACGACGCCCTGCATGCTGCGCGGCGCCGAGGACCTGATGAAGGTCTGTCAGAAGAAGATCCATCACGATCCCTTCGCGCTGAATGCCGACGGCACGCTTTCCTGGGAAGAGGTCGAGTGTCAGGGCGCCTGCGTCAACGCACCGATGGTCATCATCTTCAAGGATGCCTACGAGGACCTGACGCCCGAGCGGCTGGAAGAGATCATCGATGCGTTCGAGGCAGGCAAGGGTGACGAGATCAAGCCCGGTCCGCAGATCGACCGGTATTTCTCCGCTCCCGAAGGCGGTGCGCTGACCCTTCTCGAAGATGTGAAGCCGGTTCGCACCAATCTCGAGCCGCAGCCTGCGGCCGACGCAGCACCTATTCCGCCCGCCGAGGCCGCACGGCCGAAGGACCGGGCTCCGGAAACCGATCCCAAGCTGAAGACCCCGGCAACCGCCCCGAAGGCGGCGGCCGCCAACGTGAAGGCTGCGGAAAAGCAGCCGCTTTCCGCCACCGCAAAGAGCGTGCCGGACCCGAAGGCGGTCGGCAGCACGGCGGAAGGCGCACCGGCCAAGCCGGGCTCGGCGACGGGTGGAAAGCCCGAGGCTGCCAAGGCCGCCAAGCCCTCGCTGGAAGACAAGAACCGCCCGAAGGGCATCGAACGCCCGGCGGAAGTGGATGACCTCAAGATGATCGCTGGCGTCGGCCCGAAGATCGAGGGCATTCTGCACGAACTCGGCATCTTCACCTTCGCGCAAGTCGCCTCCTGGAAGAAGGCGGAGCGCGAATGGGTCGATTCCTATCTGAACTTCAAGGGCCGGATCGAGCGCGACGACTGGGTCAAGCAGGCCAAGGCACTCGCCAAGGGCGGTGAGGCCGAATACATTCGTGTCTTCGGCAAGAAGCCGCGGTAAGGAGTGAGACATGCTCAAGGATCAGGATCGCATCTTTACCAATATCTACGGCCTCAAGGACAAGTCGCTCAAGGGCGCGATGAGCCGCGGCCACTGGGATGGTACGAAGATCATCATCGAAAAGGGCCGTGACTGGATCATCAACGAGATGAAGGCGTCCGGCTTGCGCGGACGCGGCGGCGCGGGCTTCCCGACCGGTCTCAAGTGGTCCTTCATGCCGAAGGAAAGCGACGGTCGCCCGCATTACCTCGTGGTCAATGCCGACGAATCCGAGCCGGGCACCTGCAAGGACCGCGAGATCATGCGCCACGATCCGCATACGCTGATCGAAGGCTGCTTGATCGCCGGTTTCGCCATGGGCGCCCATACCGCCTACATCTATGTGCGCGGCGAATACATGCGCGAGCGCGAGGCGCTGCAGGCGGCGATCGACGAGTGCTATGACGCCGGCCTTCTCGGCAGGAACAACAAGAACGGCTGGGATTTCGACATCTACGTCCATCACGGCGCCGGTGCCTATATCTGCGGCGAAGAGACGGCGCTGCTGGAAAGCCTCGAGGGCAAGAAGGGCCAGCCGCGCCTGAAGCCGCCGTTCCCGGCCAATATGGGCCTCTACGGCTGCCCGACGACGGTCAACAACGTCGAATCGATCGCGGTCGCGCCGACCATTCTGCGCCGTGGCGCCGGCTGGTTCTCCTCGATCGGCCGCCCGAACAATGTCGGCACCAAGCTTTTCATGATCTCGGGCCACGTGAACAAGCCCTGCACGGTCGAGGAAGCCATGAGCATCCCCTTCCGCGAACTGATCGAGAAGCATGCCGGCGGTATCCGAGGCGGCTGGGACAACCTGCTCGGTGTCATCCCCGGCGGCGCGTCCTGCCCCGTCGTCAAGGGCGAGGACATGATCGATGCGATCATGGACTTCGACGGCATGCGCGACGTGAAGTCCTCCTTCGGCACCGCCGCCGTCATCGTCATGGACAAGTCCACCGACATCATCAAGGCGATCGCACGTCTCTCGGCCTTCTTCAAGCATGAGAGCTGCGGCCAGTGCACGCCCTGTCGCGAAGGCACCGGCTGGATGTGGCGTGTCATGGAACGCATGGTGAAGGGCAATGCGCAGAAGCGCGAGATCGACATGCTCCTCCAGGTCTCCAAGCAGATCGAGGGCCACACCATCTGCGCGCTCGGCGACGCGGCCGCCTGGCCGGTCCAGGGCCTGATCCGCAATTTCCGTCCGGAAATCGAGGCGCGTATCGATCAATACACCCACAACGCCACGTCCCACGGCGCGGTGATGGAAGCAGCGGAGTAAGAGCGTGGCGATAACGGGCGCAGATCGGGATGTGAGGGCGAGGGCGGATATGCCGGCGCACGATCCCGCGCGCCCGGCCGATTTCTCGGAAGCCTTTTCGCTTCATCCGCTCATGTCGCATCCGGCGGCGGCCATGACGGCTGCCACGGCGATCGGCTTCGGTCTCGCAACGCAGGCCGCCGGGGTTTTCTTTGGCATGCTGCAAGGGGCGATGGAAGCGGCGAACCGGATGAACAAGGCTTTCGGTGACGAAAGCGCCCATGCAGCCGCTGCGCGGAAGCCGGCAGCGCCACAAGCCGCGCCGGAGGAAGCGAAGCCGGTGCAGCGCGTAAAGGCCACACCGAAGTCGGCGGAAAAACCGGTTGCGGAAAAGGCTGCGAAGGCCACGGCCGCCCCGAAGCGGCAGGCGAGGGGCAAAGCGGTTCCCGCCACAGGGTCTGACGCGGGGATTGTCGGTCCTGCGGATGATCTGAAACTGATCTCCGGCATAGGCCCGAAGCTGGAAAAGGTTCTGAACGATATGGGCGTCCGGCGCTTCGCCGACATTGCCGGATGGAGCAAGGCGGACGTCGCCCGGTTCGACAAGACGCTCGGTTTCGAGGGCCGCATCGGTCGTGACGATTGGATCGGCCAGGCAAAGAAGCTGATGCAATAGGAATACTTCGGCGGCTCAAGGGTCGCGCGATTGAACACAGGACGTAAGTGAGACGATGGTTAAGCTGAAGGTAGACGGCAAGGAGATCGAAGTCCCGGATCATTTCACGCTGCTTCAGGCGTGCGAGGAAGCCGGTGCCGAGGTTCCGCGCTTTTGTTTTCACGAGCGTCTGTCGGTCGCGGGCAATTGCCGCATGTGCCTCATCGAGGTGAAGGGCGGACCGCCGAAGCCGGCGGCGTCCTGCGCCATGGGCGTGCGCGACGTTCGCGGCGGACCGAACGGCGAGCTGCCGGAAGTCTTCACCAATACGCCGATGGTCAAGAAGGCCCGCGAAGGCGTGATGGAATTCCTGCTCATCAATCATCCGCTGGATTGCCCGATCTGCGACCAGGGCGGTGAGTGCGACCTGCAGGACCAGGCCATGGCCTTCGGCATCGACAGTTCGCGCTATACGGAAAACAAGCGCGCCGTCGAGGACAAGTATATCGGCCCGCTCGTCAAGACGGTGATGAACCGCTGCATTCACTGCACGCGCTGCGTCCGCTTCACGACGGAAGTCGGCGGCATTTCCGAGCTCGGCCTCATCGGTCGTGGCGAGGATGCGGAAATCACCACCTATCTCGAACAGGCCATGACCTCCGAGCTGCAGGGCAATGTCGTCGATCTTTGCCCGGTCGGCGCGCTGACCTCGCGGCCGTTCGCCTTCACGGCCCGTCCCTGGGAGCTGAACAAGACCGAATCGATCGACGTGATGGATGCCGTCGGTTCGGCGATCCGTGTCGACACCCGCGGACGCGAAGTCATGCGCGTCATGCCGCGCGTCAACGAGGAGGTCAACGAGGAGTGGATTTCCGACAAGACCCGCTTCATCTGGGATGGATTGAAGACCCAGCGTCTCGACCGGCCCTATGTGCGCCGCGACGGACGCCTGCAGGCTGCGACCTGGGGTGAAGCCTTTGCGGCCATCAAGACCGCCATTTCGGCGACTTCCGGCGAGAGGATCGGTGCGATCGCCGGCGATCTCGCTTCCGTCGAGGAAATGTACGCGCTCAAGGAACTGATCCGCTCGCTCGGATCGGAAAATCTCGACTGTCGCCAGGACGGGACGGCGCTCAATCCGTCGCTCGGCCGTTCAAGCTACATCTTCAACCCGACCATCCAGGGCATTGAAAATGCTGGCGCTCTGCTGATCGTCGGCGCCAATCCGCGCCTTGAGGCCGCGGTCCTCAACGCCCGCATCCGCAAGCGCTGGCGCCGAGGCAATTTCCCGATCGGCGTCATCGGCGAAGTCAGCGAGCTGCGTTACGTCTACGACTATCTCGGCGCCGGCCCGGAGACGCTTGCCGATCTCGCATCCGGCAAGCACAGCTTCGTCGATACGCTGCGCAACGCCAAGAACCCGATGATCATCGTGGGGCAGGGGGCTCTTGCCCGCCAGGATGGCGCAGCCATCCTGGCGGCCGCCGCCCAGCTCGCCGGCTCTGTGGGCGCGCTCACCGACGAGTGGAACGGCTTTGCCGTGCTTCACACCGCGGCCTCCCGCGTCGGTGGCCTCGATCTCGGCTTCGTGCCGGGTCCGAAGGGAGCCAATGCGGCGACCATGCTGCGCTCGATGGACGTACTCTTCCTGCTCGGTGCGGACGAAATGGAGTTCTCGACCAAGCACGCCAAGTTTACCGTCTATATCGGCAGCCACGGCGATGCGGGCGCTCATAACGCCGATGTCATCTTGCCCGGCGCAGCCTATACGGAGAAGTCCGGCACCTGGGTCAACACCGAAGGCCGCCCGCAGATGGGCAACCGCGCCGGTTTCGCACCGGGCGAGGCTCGAGAGGACTGGGCGATCCTGCGCGCACTTTCCGACGTGCTCGGCAAGAAACTGCCGTTCGATTCGCTCTCCGCGCTGCGGGCGAAGCTCTATGAAGCCTATCCGCATTTCGCCGCGCTTGATGAGATCGCGGCCGGTGACGTGAACGAAATCGCCGCACTCGGGCAAAAAGCCGGTGAGATGACGAAGTCTGCGTTTGCGTCTCCGATCAAAGACTTCTATTTGACGAACCCAATCGCCCGCGCCTCCGCGGTCATGGCCGAATGCTCGGCTCTGGCCCGTAACAACTTCAAGGCAGCGGCGGAGTAACAGGACCATGGATTCATTCTTCTCGACCTATGCTTGGCCGGCGATCGTCATGATCGGACAGTCCCTGCTGCTCCTCGTCTGCCTCTTGGTCTTCATTGCTTACATCCTGCTGGCCGACCGCAAGATCTGGGCTGCCGTGCAGCTTCGCCGCGGCCCGAACGTCGTCGGTCCCTTCGGCCTGTTCCAGTCCTTCGCCGACCTTTTGAAGTTCGTCTTCAAGGAGCCGATCATTCCGTCGGGCGCTAACAAGGGCGTCTTCCTGATCGCTCCGCTGGTCTCGGTGACGCTTGCGCTAGCCGCCTGGGCGGTCATTCCGCTGAACGACAACTGGGTGATCGCCAATATCAATGTCGGCATCCTCTATGTCTTCGCGATCTCCTCGCTCGAAGTCTACGGCGTCATCATGTCGGGCTGGGCGTCGAACTCGAAATATCCGTTCCTCGGCGCGCTGCGCTCCGCCGCGCAGATGGTGTCCTACGAAGTCTCGATCGGCTTCGTCATCGTCACCGTCCTGCTTTGCGTCGGCTCGCTGAACCTCACCGATATCGTCTATGCCCAGCGCGATGGTCTCGGCACCATGGTCGGCCTGCCGAACTCCTTCCTGGACTGGCACTGGCTGTCGCTCTTCCCGATGTTCGTGATCTTCTTCATCTCGGGACTGGCCGAAACCAACCGTCCGCCCTTCGATCTTCCGGAAGCGGAATCGGAGCTCGTCGCCGGCTACATGGTGGAATATTCCTCCGCGCCGTACATGATGCTGATGCTCGGCGAATATGCCGCGATCCTGCTGATCTGCTCGCTGACGACGATCCTCTTCCTCGGCGGATGGCTGCCGCCGGTCGACGTCTGGTTCCTGAACTGGGTTCCCGGCATCATCTGGTTCGTCCTGAAGGCGTCCATGGTTTTCTTCATGTTCGCCATGGTGAAGGCCTTCGTACCGCGCTACCGCTATGACCAGCTCATGCGTCTCGGCTGGAAGGTCTTCCTTCCGATCTCGCTCGCCATGGTCATCATCACCGCATTCGTGCTGAAACTGATGGGATGGGCATAACCATGACCGGTCCCGGTTTCGGCATCATTGGAGAATAAGGATGGCAAGTCTTTCGCAAGCCGTCAGTTCGCTGTTTCTGAAAGAGTTCGTCGGCGCTTTCTTCCTGTCGATGCGCTACTTCTTCAAGCAGAAGGCCACGATCAACTATCCCTTCGAAAAGGGCCCGGTCTCTCCGCGCTTCCGCGGCGAGCATGCGCTTCGCCGTTATCCTAACGGTGAGGAGCGCTGCATCGCCTGCAAGCTCTGCGAAGCGATCTGTCCTGCCCAGGCGATCACCATCGAAGCCGGACCGCGCCGCAATGACGGCACCCGCCGCACGGTGCGCTACGACATCGACATGGTGAAGTGCATCTATTGCGGCTTCTGCCAGGAGGCATGTCCGGTCGACGCGATCGTCGAAGGCCCGAACTTCGAGTTTTCGACCGAAACCCGCGAAGAGCTCTATTTCGACAAGGCGAGACTTCTCGAAAACGGAGACCGCTGGGAGCGCGAGATCGCCCGCAATATCGCAATGGATGCG
This sequence comes from Rhizobium sp. LC145, assembly GCF_001005825.1. Lineage (GTDB taxonomy): Bacteria > Pseudomonadota > Alphaproteobacteria > Rhizobiales > Rhizobiaceae > Neorhizobium. The sequence continues at coordinate 729,776 of NZ_LBHV01000001.1, read as the reverse complement.
CCCTACCGCTGAGGGCGGGCCATCGGACCGGCGCCGCCGGCGCCACAAGCAAACAATGAATGCGGAGGTCAAAGGACCTCCGGATTTCTGACGGGAAGAAGGAATCCTTTCGGAACTTCCCGGTGAGGACGAAAAGGCACCACGATGGGTCTGCAGGCTGTTTTCTTCTATCTTTTCGCGTTCGTCGCGGTGGCGTCGGCGTTCATGGTCATTTCGGCCAGGAACCCGGTACATTCGGTACTGTTCCTGATCCTGGTGTTCTTCAATTCGGCCGGGCTCTTCCTGCTGACGGGCGCCGAGTTCCTCGCCATGATCCTGCTCGTCGTCTATATCGGCGCCGTGGCGGTCCTCTTCCTCTTCGTCGTCATGATGCTCGACATCGACTTTGCCGAGCTGCGCTCCGGCATGCTGCAATATGCGCCGGTCGGCATCATGGTCGGTCTGATCGTCGCGGCCGAACTGATCATCGTGATCGGCGGCAGCGTGCTGACGCCGCAGGCCGCGCGGGCGATCACCATGCCGATCCCGAACCCGGCCGAACGGACCAATACGGCCGCGCTCGGCGACGTGCTCTATACGAATTATGTCTACTTCTTCCAGATCGCCGGCCTGGTGCTTCTGGTGGCGATGATCGGCGCAATCGTGCTGACGCTGCGTCACCGCACCAACATCAAGCGGCAGGACATACCGACCCAGGTGGCCCGTACGCCGGAGACCGCCGTCGAGGTGGTCAAGGTCAAGCCGGGCCAGGGCGTCTGAGTGAGCGGGAAAAAGGAACGAAAAATATGGAAATAGGTCTTTCCCACTACCTGACGGTCAGCGCCATCCTCTTTACGCTCGGCGTGTTCGGCATCTTCCTGAACCGCAAGAACGTCATCATCATTCTGATGTCGATCGAGCTCATCCTGCTCTCGGTCAACCTCAACATGGTGGCCTTCTCCTCCTTCCTGAACGACATCGTCGGCCAGGTCTTCGCGCTGTTCATTCTCACCGTCGCGGCCGCCGAGGCTGCTATCGGTCTTGCAATTCTCGTCGTCTTCTACCGCAACCGCGGCTCGATCGCGGTCGAAGACGTCAACATGATGAAGGGCTGATCGGGTCATGATCTACAAGGCTATCGTCTTCCTTCCCCTGATCGGCTTCCTGATCGCCGGCCTGTTCGGCCGGTCGATCGGCGCCAAGGCATCGGAATATGTCACCAGCGGCCTGATGGTCATCGCCGCCGTTCTCTCCTGGATCGTCTTCTTCAATGTCGCGCTTCACCATGGCGAAGCAGGCGAGGTCATCAAGGTCGATGTGCTGCGCTGGATACAGTCCGGCGGCATCGATATCGAATGGGCCTTCCGCATCGATACGCTGACGGCGGTCATGTTCGTGGTCGTCAACACCGTGTCGTCGCTGGTGCACATCTATTCGATCGGCTACATGCACCACGATCCGCATCGGCCGCGCTTCTTCGCCTATCTGTCGCTCTTCACCTTCGCCATGCTGATGCTGGTGACCGCCGACAACCTGGCGCAGATGTTCTTCGGCTGGGAAGGCGTGGGCCTGGCGTCCTATCTGCTCATCGGCTTCTGGTACAAGAAGCCTTCGGCATCGGCCGCCGCCATGAAGGCTTTCATCGTCAACCGCGTCGGCGACTTCGGTTTCGTGCTGGGCATCGCCGGCGTCTTCGTGCTGTTCGGTTCGATCAACTTCGAGACGATCTTTGCGGCTGCGGGAAGCTATCTGCCGGCGGAAGGTGCAGCGGAAGCCGCCGAACCCTTTATCAACATCTTCGGCATGGAGCTTTCCAAGGCCGGTGCGCTGACCGTCGTCTGCCTGCTGCTCTTCATGGGCGCGATGGGCAAGTCGGCGCAGTTCCTGCTTCACACCTGGCTGCCGGACGCCATGGAAGGCCCGACCCCGGTCTCGGCCCTCATCCATGCCGCGACCATGGTGACCGCCGGCGTCTTCCTCGTCGCCCGCATGTCGCCGCTCTTCGAGCTTTCGCACGATGCCCTGCTCGTTGTGACGATCATCGGTGCGATCACCGCCTTCTTCGCGGCGACCGTTGGCCTCGTGCAGAACGACATCAAGCGCGTCATCGCCTATTCCACCTGCTCGCAGCTCGGTTACATGTTCGTGGCACTCGGGGTAGGGGCCTATGGCGCGGCGATCTTCCACCTGTTTACACACGCCTTCTTCAAGGCTCTGCTCTTCCTTGGCGCGGGTTCGGTGATCCATGCCGTCGATGGCGAGCAGGACATGCGTTACATGGGCGGTCTCCGGAAGCATATTCCGTGGACCTTCTGGATGATGACGATCGGCACGCTGGCGCTGACCGGCGTCGGCATTCCCGGCACCATGCTCGGCTTCGCCGGCTTCTTCTCCAAGGACGTGATCATCGAGAGCGCTTTCGCCTCACATTCGGCAGCGGCGGGCTTCGCCTTCACGCTCCTGGTGGTGGCGGCGCTCTTCACGAGCTTCTATTCCTGGCGTCTGGCCTTCATGACCTTCTTCGGCAAGCCGCGCGCCTCCGCCGACGTCATGCACCATGTGCATGAATCGCCGATGGTCATGCTGGCGCCGCTCTTCCTTCTCGCCATCGGCGCGGTTCTCGCTGGCGTTGTGTTCGAAGGCCACTTCTTCGGCCATGAATATGCCGAGTTCTGGAAGGGCGCGCTGTTCACGCTTCCGGAAAACGAGATTCTGGAAGAGTTCCACCACGTGCCGCTCTGGGTGAAGTGGAGCCCCTTCGCCGCCATGGCTCTCGGCTTCGTCACGGCCTGGTACATGTATATCAAGTCGCCCTCGACGCCGCGTCGTCTCGCCGAGTCCCAGAAGGTCCTCTACGAGTTCCTGCTGAACAAGTGGTACTTCGACGAGATCTACGATTTCCTCTTCGTCCGTTCCGCCAAGGCGCTCGGTCGCTTCCTCTGGAAGAAGGGTGACATCGGCGTCATCGACACCTACGGTCCGAACGGCGTTGCCGCGCGTGTCGTGGACGTCACCAGCCGCGTCGTGCGCCTGCAGTCCGGCTATCTCTATCACTATGCGTTTGCGATGCTGATCGGCATCGCCGCCCTCGTCACCTGGATGATGCTCGGGAGCACTCTGTAATGACCGACTGGCCCATTCTCTCGACGGTCACCTTCCTGCCGCTGGTCGGCGTCCTTCTGCTGCTTCTGACGCGGGAGGACGGCCCCTATGGCCGCCGCAACATCCTGAACGTCTCCCTGTTCACGACGGTGTTCACCTTCATCGTTTCGCTGTTCATCTGGATCGGCTTCGACAATTCGAACCCGGGCTTTCAGATGGTGGAGAAACATGCCTGGCTCGGAACGGGCATCGCCTATCACCTCGGCGTCGACGGCATTTCCATGCTGTTCGTCATCCTGACGACCTTCCTGATGCCGTTCTGCGTGCTGGCGAGCTGGGAATCGGTCGAGAAGCGCCTCAAGGAATACATGATCGCCTTCCTGCTTCTGGAAGTGGTCATGGTCGGCGTCTTCGTCTCGCTGGATATCGTCCTCTTCTACGTCTTCTTCGAAGCGACGCTCATCCCGATGTTCGTCATCATCGGCGTATGGGGCGGCAAGGATCGCATCTACGCGAGCTACAAGTTCTTCCTCTACACGCTGACGGGCTCGGTGCTGCTGATGCTCGCCATCATGGCGATCTACTGGCAGGCCGGCACGACCGACATGACAGAGCTGGTGAAATACGGCTTCCCGGCCGGCATGCAGACCTGGCTATGGCTCGCCTGCTTCGCGGCCTTCTCGGTGAAGATGCCGATGTGGCCGGTCCACACCTGGCTTCCGGACGCGCACGTCCAGGCGCCGACCGCGGGCTCCGTCATCCTGGCAGGTGTCCTGCTGAAGCTCGGCGGCTATGGTTTCATCCGCTTCTCGCTGCAGATGTTCCCGCTGGCGTCCGACTATTTCGCGCCGTTCATCTTCACGCTGTCGGTTCTGGCGATCATCTACACCTCGCTGGTGGCGATGATGCAGGACGACATCAAGAAGCTGATCGCCTATTCCTCCGTCGCCCACATGGGTTACGTGACCATGGGTATCTTCGCTGCCAACGTGCAGGGCGTGCAGGGTGCGATCTTCCAGATGCTGTCGCACGGCATCGTCTCGGGCGCGCTCTTCCTTTGCGTCGGCGTCATCTACGACCGGCTGCATACCCGCGAGATCACGGCCTATGGCGGCCTCGTCAACAACATGCCGAAATATGCCGTCGCCTTCATGGTCTTCACCATGGCGAACGTAGGCCTGCCGGGCACGTCCGGCTTCGTCGGCGAATTCCTGACGATCATCGGCGTCTTCCGGGTCAACACCTGGGTCGCGCTCTTTGCGGCGACAGGCATCATCCTTTCGGCATCCTACGCGCTTTGGCTCTATCGCCGGGTGATCTTCGGCGCGCTCGAGAAGGAGAGCCTCAAGGGTCTGCTCGATCTTTCGACCCGCGAGAAGGTGATCCTCTACCCGATGATCGCGCTCACCATCTTCTATGGCGTCTATCCGGCACCGATCTTCGATGCGACGGCAGCCTCGGTAGACCTCCTGGTAAATAACTACTCCGCAGCCCTGCGCGCGGCGCAAGACCTTGCACTGACCGTGCACTGAGACGGGACACGACTGGATATGACCGCTGAACTACTCTCTCTAAGCCTGCAGCTCGCAATGCCGGAAGTCATTCTGGCGGTGGGCGCGCTCGCTCTTCTGATGATCGGCGTCTTCTCCGGCGACAAGTCCGCGCCGACGGTGACCGGTCTTGCGGTGGCGCTGCTCGTCATCGCCGGGCTCTGGCTGATCTTCTCGCCCGGCGAGGGCGAGGCCTTCGGAGGCGCCTTCCTTCTGGACCCCTTCGCGCGCTTCATGAAGGTGCTCGCGCTGATCGGCTCGATCACGGCGATGATCATGGCCGTCGGCCATGCCCGTTCCGAGCAGCTCGACCGTTTCGAGTTCCCGGTTCTCCTGGTTCTCGCAACCCTCGGCATGATGGTGCTGATTTCGGCCAACGATCTCATCGCCCTCTATCTTGGCCTGGAGCTGATGTCGCTGTCGCTCTATGTCGTCGCGGCCATCAACCGCGACAGCCTGCGTTCCACCGAAGCGGGCCTGAAGTATTTCGTGCTCGGCGCGCTCTCCTCGGGCATGATGCTTTACGGCATGTCGCTGATCTACGGCTTCACCGGCAATACGGGCTTTGACGAGATCGCCGGAGTGCTCTCCTCCGAACCGCGCAATCTCGGCCTCATCTTCGGCATGGTCTTCGTGATGGCCGGCGCCTGCTTCAAGATCTCGGCCGTGCCGTTCCATATGTGGACGCCGGACGTCTATGAAGGCGCGCCGACGCCGGTCACCGCCTTCTTCGCGGCCGGACCGAAGGTTGCCGCCATGGCGATCCTGGTTCGCCTCGTCTCCGAAGCTTTCATGCCGATCCTAGCCGACTGGCGCCAGATCATCGTCTTCGTGGCTATCGCCTCGATGCTGCTCGGCTCGTTCGCGGCGATCGGCCAGCGCAACATCAAGCGGCTGATGGCCTATTCCTCGATCGGCCATATGGGCTTCGCGCTTGTCGGCGTTGCCGCCGGCACCGAGACGGGCATCTCCGGCGTCGTTCTCTACATGACCATCTACATGGTCATGACGCTCGGCGTCTTCGCCTGCATCATGGCGATGCGCCGCAAGGAGGGCGAGAATGTCGAGAATGTCGACGATCTCGCCGGGCTTTCCTCCACCAAGCCCTTCATGGCTGTGGTGCTGACCGCGCTGATGTTCTCCATGGCGGGCATTCCGCCGCTCGCGGGCTTCTTCGCCAAGTATTTCGTCTTCGTGGCGGCGATCGAAGCCAAGCTCTATGCGCTGGCGATCATCGGCGTTCTGTCCTCGGTCGTCGGCGCCTATTATTACCTGCGCATCGTCAAGCTGATGTGGTTCGATGAAGCCAAGGGCGAATTCGCACGCATTTCCGGAGAACTGCGGCTGGTCTTCGGCCTCTCCGGTCTCTTCGTCACGGCTTATGTGCTGTTCGGTGGACCGGTTGGCTCGGCTGCGAATGCAGCGGCCAAGTCGTTCTTCTGAGACCGGCGTAGATGGCAGCCCCGGGGAGCCGTTTTTCACTCGATGACTTTCGTCACGAAGCGCTGAGTGAAATCGGCTCCACCAACAGCGAATGCCTCGCCCGTGCGCGGGCGGGCGATCCCGGAAAGCTCTGGATCACCGCCGCGCGCCAGACTTCCGGCAGAGGCCGGCGGGGTCGCGCCTGGACTTCCGAGCCGGGCAATCTTTACGCATCCCTCCTATTGATCGATCCGGCCGAGCCGCAGTTGATGGGGTCGCTTCCCCTGGCGATTGCCGTCGCGGTTCATTCGGCCATCCGCGCCGTCCTGCCGACCGGTGGCGAGCCGCTGGAGGTGAAATGGCCGAACGACATCCTGATCGGGCGCAAGAAAACCTGCGGCATCCTTCTTGAGGGCGAGGGGCTTGCCGACGGCCGCCGGGCGCTGGTGATCGGCATCGGCATCAATATCCGCCATAAACCCGACAGCGCGCCTTACGGCGTGACGCGCCTTGCCGACCATGGCGCGAACGTCTCTCCCGAGGAGCTTTTCGCCCATCTTTTCAGAACGATGGCGGAGGTTCTGGAATCATGGGACGAAGGGCGCGGCATTGCGGAGATCAGCCGGCGCTGGCGCGAGGTCGCCTGCGGCATCGGTGAAAAAATCACGGTAAATCTTCCGGACCGCTCGCTTGAGGGAACTTTCGCGGGTATCGATGAAGGAGGTCTGCTGCTGCTCGATACCGGATTTGGCAGGATTATGCCGATAGCTGCCGGTGATGTATTTTTTGCGAGAATGGACTAAGAGAAATAATGGCAAAACAGGACGAACTGGTATTTCTGCCGCTTGGCGGCGTGGGCGAGATCGGGATGAACCTCGCTCTCTACGGCTTTGGTACGCCGGGAAAACGCCAGTGGATCATGGTGGATTGCGGCGTCACCTTTCCGGGGCCGGAGCTGCCGGGCGTCGATCTCGTCCTGCCGGATATCCGCTATCTCGCCGCTGAACGCCAAAATCTCAAGGGCATCATCATCACCCATGCGCATGAGGATCACTACGGCGCGCTGAATGAGCTCTGGCCGGGCCTCAACGTACCCGTCTATGCCTCGCCGTTCACCGCCGGAATGCTGGAGGCCAAGCGCGACTACGAAGGGTCGCGCGCCGACATCCCGGTGACGATCTTCAAGGCCGGCGACCGGATCAATGTCGGCCCCTTCGAGATCGAGGCCGTCGGCGTCAACCACTCCATTCCCGAGCCGATGTCGCTGGTCATCCGCACGCCGCTCGGCAACGTCATCCATACCGGTGACTGGAAGATCGATCACGCGCCGTCGCTTGGGCCTCTGACGGACGAAGCACGTTTCCGCGCGCTCGGCGACGAGGGCGTTCTGGCTGTCATGTGCGACAGCACCAATGCCATGCGCGATGGCGTTTCGCCTTCCGAGGAAGAAGTCTCGGAAGGCCTGCGCAAGATCATCGAGGCGGCCGAGGGCAGGGTGGCCATCACCACCTTCTCCTCCAATGTCGGCCGCATCCGCTCGATCGCCCAGGCCGCGGAGGCCGCGGGTCGCGAAGTGCTGCTGCTCGGCAGTTCGTTGAAGCGCGTGGTCGATGTCGCGCGCGACATCGGGATCATGGAAGGGTTGAAGCCTTTCATCGCCGAGGACGAATACGGCTACATTCCCCGCGACAAGGTCGTGGTCATCCTGACCGGCAGCCAGGGCGAACCGCGCGCAGCACTTGCCAAGATCTCACGCGACGAGATGCGCAATGTGGCGCTTTCGGCCGGAGATACGGTCGTCTTTTCCTCCCGCACGATTCCCGGCAACGAGAAGGCGATCCTTGAGATCAAGAACGGCCTGATAGAGCAGGGCATCAAGATCGTCACCGACAGTGACGCGCTCGTCCACGTTTCCGGCCACCCGCGCCGCAGCGAACTGGTGCAGATGTATGAGTGGACCCGCCCGCAGATCCTCGTGCCCGTCCACGGCGAAGCCGCGCACCTGACGGCCCAGGCCGAGCTCGGCGCATCCGCCGGCATCAAGAGCATTCCGCGCGTCCGCAACGGGGATGTCCTCCGTCTCGCGCCGGGCCCCGCCGAAGTCATCGACGAAGCGCCGCACGGCCGCATCTTCAAGGACGGCAAGCTGATCGGCGATTTCGACGAGATGGGCATCGGCGAACGGCGCAAGCTCGCCTATGTCGGCCATGTCTCGGTCAATGTGCTGCTGGACAACCGGTACGATTTCGTGACCGATCCGGACGTCGTTTCCTTCGGCCTGCCGCAGTTCGACGACGAGGGCGAGGATATGGAGGATTCGCTCTATGATGCCGTGCTCGGCGCGATCGAAAGCATTCCGCGCGCGCGCCGCAAGGACCTCGACATGCTGCGTGAGGCGGTGCGCCGCGCAGTGCGGGCCGCGGCGAACGAGGCATGGGGCAAGAAGCCGATCGTAACGGTGTTCGTGACCAGGCTCTAAACGCATTCGGAACTGCCCCTCATCCGCCCTACCGGGCACCTTCTCCCCGTTCTGACGGGGAGAAGGACGCATGCCGCGAACTCCCAGTTCCCTCTCCCCGCGTGCGGGGAGAGGGTTAGGGTGAGGGGCAAATCCACATGCGATTCCCCGCGAAAGAGGATATGGGAGGTCAAACATGCTCGGACGGGTAAACCACATAGCGATCGCCGTGCCGGACCTTGCTGCTGCCACCGCGATCTATCGTGACACGCTAGGCGCCAGAGTTTCACAGGCGCAGGCTTTGCCAGAGCATGGCGTCACCGTGGTTTTCGTGGAGCTTCCCAACACCAAGGTCGAACTGCTGGAGCCGCTTGGCGAAAACTCGCCGATAGCCGCCTTCCTTGCAAAGAGTCCCTTGGGCGGCATGCACCATATCTGCTACGAGGTGGACGATATCATCGCGGCGCGGGACAGGCTGAAAGCCGGCGGCGCGCGGGTGCTGGGAGACGGCGAGCCGCGTATCGGGGCCCATGGGAAGCCGGTGCTTTTCCTGCATCCCAAGGATTTCAACGGCACGCTGGTCGAACTCGAGCAGGTGTGACCGGCGTAGCGGCTGTGGGGAAGGAATTCAAAAACAGGGGCTTGCCGGCGTCAGCTTAAATCTTCCTGAGAAGGTGTGACACTCCGCCCCCGCCTTTTGTTTGAACCGCTGCAGCTTTCGAACTATAAGCCATTCGATCTGAAGCGGGTTGCAACCATGCAGTTTCTTTCGGCCTTCGCCGTTTACTTCGTCATCTGGTGGATCGTGCTCTTCACGGTCCTGCCTCTCGGCATGCGGTCACAGCATGAAGAGGGGGAGGTGACGCTCGGCACGGTGGAGAGCGCGCCGGCCCGTTTTCGCGGCGGTCGAGTGGTGCTGCTGACCACGCTGATCTCGGCGATCGTCTATGGAGCCTGGTATGTCGCTTCGACTTATTTCGGCTTCAGCATGGCGACCTTGCCACGCATCGTGCCGAGCTTCGACTGAGGACAAATGCACCGTCATCCCCTTGTCATATTTTTGGGGCATAGAAAGTAAGGCGCAAGAAAGCAAAAAAAAACAAGGCAGTTAAGCCTTGTTTTTTAGTTTCGCGTGATCCTTAACCGTTGCCGGGGCAGCGAACAAGCGCGCCTAAGATCTGATCCTCCCAAGACTTGACCGCGAAATGGCAAGAATTTGAACTCCTTGCCTCTTTTATGAGCTGACCCTAGCTCAAAGGATGAGCTTTGTCATCTCAAATTTTTGCATTTTTGTTACAGTGAGCCAATTTTTTTCTGTTGACAAAAATGTCGCACCCGGCCTGCAAAATCCTGCCTTTTTCCTGATATGTTCCTGCTGGCCACGGGGATGTTTCCCGTTTTGCCGCCGCTCCCGAAACGGGTTTCCTTCATGCGGCAGAAGGGCTATGAACGCTCGCAATCGTCATCTTGAAACGGCCGATTCCCATAGTCTGGGACGGGCCGGCAGAACCCTCGGAAACCTCAATGCGCCTGTCCCGCTATTTCATGCCGATCCTGAAGGAAAATCCCAAGGAAGCGGAGATCGTCTCGCACCGGCTGATGCTGCGTGCGGGCATGATCCGCCAGCAGAGCCAGGGGATCTATTCCTGGCTGCCACTCGGCAAGCGGATTCTCGACAAGGTCAACGCCATTATCCGCGAGGAGCAGAACCGCTCTGGCGCCATCGAACTTCTCATGCCGACGCTGCAGTCCGCCGAGCTATGGCAGGAGAGCGGCCGCTACGATGCCTATGGCAAGGAGATGCTGCGCATCAAGGATCGGCAGGATCGGCCGATGCTCTACGGCCCCACCAATGAGGAAATGGTCACGGATATCTTCCGGGGCTATGTCAGGTCCTACAAGAGCCTGCCGCTCAATCTCTATCACATCCAGCTCAAGTTCCGTGACGAGATCCGTCCGCGTTTCGGCACCATGCGCTCGCGCGAATTCCTGATGAAGGATGCCTATTCCTTCGACCTGACCAAGGAAGACGCCGAGCATTCCTACCGGAAGATGTTCGCTGCCTATCTCAGAACCTTCTCGCGGCTGGGGCTGCGGGCCATTCCGATGCGCGCCGATACGGGCCCGATCGGCGGCAATCTCTCCCACGAATTCATCATCCTGGCGGATACCGGGGAATCCGAAGTCTTTTCTCACAAGGATTTCGTGAATTTCGAAATTCCGGCTGAAGATACCGATTTCGACGACGTGGCGGGTCTCAAGGCCATTTTCGACAAATGGACCTCCGTCTATGCCGCGACCTCGGAAATGCACGACGAAGCGGCCTTCGATGCGATCCCGGAAGCCGACCGCCTGTCTGCGCGCGGCATCGAGGTAGGCCATATCTTCTATTTCGGCACGAAATATTCCGAGCCGATGGGAGCCAAGGTTCAGGGGCCGGATGGCAAGGAACACCTTGTCCACATGGGTTCTTATGGTATCGGCCCGACCCGCCTTGTTCCCGCCATCATCGAAGCATCGCATGACGAGAACGGAATCATCTGGCCGGCTTCGGTCGCTCCCTTCGACGTGGTGCTCATCAACATGAAGCCGGGCGACGAGGCCTGTGATCGCATCTGCGACAATCTCTATGCCGGTCTCGGAAAGGCGGGCAGGGACGTGCTCTACGACGACACGGACGAGCGCGCCGGCACCAAGTTCGCCACCGCCGATCTGATCGGCGTGCCGGTTCAGGTGATCGTCGGGCCCCGCTCCGCCGCAAGCGGCGAAGTTGAGGTCAAGGACCGCAAGACCGGTGCGCGTGAAGTGCTGACGGTCGAGGCGGTCATGAACAGGTTTGCCGGCTGAGCCACAGCGCATCCGGCAAGATAGGCGCGCAAGCGGGATTGGCCGCGAAGCGGCAGGTGAAGGGAAGGGAATGGCAAGCGTTGCGGCAGATCGTGAAGCGGAAAAGACGGCCAAGGCTCCGGCAGCCGGCCCGTTCTCGGCTTTCGAGCGTATGGTGGCCTGGCGCTATCTGCGCTCGCGCCGCAGGGAAGCCTTCATTTCCGTCATCGCCGGGTTTTCTTTCATCGGCATCATGCTGGGGGTTGCGACCCTCATCATCGTCATGGCGGTGATGAACGGCTTCCGCACCGAGCTGATTTCCCGCATTCTCGGCATTAACGGCCATATGATCGTTCAGCCGATCGATGGTCCTTTCACGGATTACGCGGACCTCACGCAGAAGTTTGCTGCGGTGCCGGGCGTGCGCATGGCCCTGCCGCTCGTCGAGGGGCAGACGCTCGCATCCGGCCGCGCCGGCGCGGGCTCGGGCGCGCTGGTGCGCGGCATTCGTCCGGAAGATCTCGAGAAGCTGACGGAGGTCTCCTCCAACGTCAAGTTCGGCGACATGGTCGGCTTCGCCTCGGGCGAGGGCGTGCTTGTCGGTTCGCGGCTGGCCTCCACGCTCGGTATCACCGCCGGAGACGACATAACGCTGGTTTCCCCGGAAGGCGACGTGACGCCGATGGGCGTCAATCCTCGCGTCAAATCCTATCCGGTCTCCGGTGTCTTCGAGATCGGCATGTCGGAATATGATGCGACGATCATCTATATGCCGCTGGAGGAGGCCCAGCTCTACTTCAATGCCGACGGCCTTGTTCAATCGATCGAACTCTTCGTCGACAATCCGGACGCCGTCGACGGCATACGGCCCCTGGTGGAAGCCGCGGCCGGCCGGCAGGTTCACATCACCGACTGGCGTCAACGCAACCAGACCTTCTTCTCGGCTCTCCAGGTGGAGCGCAACGTGATGTTCATGATCCTGACGCTGATCGTGCTCGTGGCGGCGCTCAACATCATTTCCGGCCTCATCATGCTGGTGAAGGACAAGGGCAGCGATATCGCGATCCTGCGCACCATGGGCGCGAGCGCCGGCTCGATCATGCGCATCTTCTTCATGACCGGAGCGGCGATCGGCATCGTCGGCACTCTCGCGGGCGTTGTCCTCGGGGTCATCGTCTGCCTCAATATCGAGTCGATCCGGCAGTTCTTCTCCTGGCTTTCAGGCACGGTGCTTTTCGATCCGGAGCTTTACTTCCTCAGCCAATTGCCCGCTGAAATGAGCTTCAGCGAGACCCTTTCCGTGGTCATCATGGCGCTGGCGCTCTCCTTCCTGGCGACGATCTTCCCGGCCTGGCGGGCCTCGAAGCTCGATCCGGTCCAGGCCCTCCGATACGAATAGGCCTCCTTCATGGTACGCAAAACCGTTTTGCAGCTCTCGGGCGTCGAACGCCATTACGGTCAGGGCGAAACCGTTCTCTCGATCCTGAAAGGTGCCGATTTCGATCTGAAGAGCGGCGAGATCGTCGCTCTGGTGGCGCCTTCCGGCACCGGCAAGTCGACCCTGCTTCATCTTGCCGGCCTGCTCGAACATCCCGATGCAGGCGAGGTCTTCATCGGCGGGGAAGCCTGCAACGGTCTCTCGGATGAGCGCCGCACGTCGATCCGTCGCAGCGATATCGGCTTCGTCTACCAGTTCCACCATCTCCTGCCGGAATTCTCCGCGCTCGAAAACATCATGATGCCGCAGCTCATCGCCGGGCTGCCACATGCCGAGGCGCGGGAGCGGGCAGCCCAGCTTTTGGATTACATGCGCATTGGCCACCGGGCCGATCACCGGCCGGCGGAGCTTTCCGGCGGGGAGCAGCAGCGTGTCGCGATCGCCCGCGCGGTCGCCAACGCTCCGCGGGTTTTGCTGGCGGACGAGCCGACCGGAAATCTCGATCCGAAGACGGCATCCTACGTGTTCGATGCGCTCGAGGCGCTGGTGCGGCAATCGGGTCTCGCGGCGCTGATCGCGACCCATAATCACGAGCTTGCCGGGCGCATGGATCGCCGCGTGACGATCGAGGGCGGCAAGATCGTGGCGATGTGAGCGCGGCTTTCGGTCGCGTTACATAGGCTCCGGCGGCTCGCTGCCAGCATTGATTGCCGGGCCGGCCTCTCCCATCTAGTGGGCGGGCGTGTGCTGGAACAAAAAACGGCAGGCGCCGTTTCATCGAGCCTGCGGCCAGGCTCGACGTGTTCCACAATTGCAAGCGCGAGAAGGGAAGTATGGTCTTTCACCACCGGATGAGACAGATGGTCGTCGAGAAATTCATGACCTTCGAGCCGATCGGCCTGATGATGTTCGCCTCTCTGGCCGGCGGCCTGTTTCTCTTCCTGAGCCTCACGGGTGGGGTGATCGACGGCGATACGCACGCCTTTGACGAGCGGATACTGCTCAGCCTGCGCGAGCCGGGCGACCTTTCCCTGCCCATCGGCCCGTATTGGTTGACCCATGCCGTGGATGACATCACCGCGCTTGGAGGAACCACCGTGCTGTCGCTGATGACGGTGCTCGCAACGATCTATCTCCTCTTGGCGCGGCAGAGGGCGATTGCGCTGTTCATGTTCCTGTGCATCGCCGGCGGCTGGATCATCAGCGCCGCGCTGAAACTCGGCGTGGCGCGCCCGCGGCCGGATATCGTGCCGCATCTCGTCCAAGTAAGCGATCTCAGTTTCCCGAGCGGGCACGCCATGCTCTCGGCGGTGACCTATCTGACGCTCGGCGCGCTCCTCTCCCGTGCGCAGCAATATCGCTCGACGCGGATATTCCTCATCGCGGCGGCGATCTTCCTCACCTTCATCGTGGGGCTGAGCCGTATCTATCTCGGTGTGCATTTCCCGACCGATGTTCTCGGGGGCTGGTGCGCAGGCGCCACCTGGGCTCTCGGCTGCTGGATGATCGCGCGACGTTTCCTCTCCCCCGCAGCGGGCTGAAGGGCGCGGAATTCAAGCGCTTGGTGCGCGGGCCCGGAGGCGCCGCGGTGATCTCGGCGTGGCTACGGCCAGTTTATCTTAACCATAATCTCCTCTATCTGTTTCTTGTTTTGTTCTCTTGTTGACTCGTGAACAAAATTGGAACAAAATAAAAACATAACAGGACAGGAGATGACAATGACTGACATGCTTCGCGACGTTGCAGCATTCGCTTCCATCGCCACCTTCGTGGCAAGCCTCTCGATGTTCATGATGGCTATGTGATTTCCGCTCCCGGCATCCGGAATTCCGTTGAGGAAGAGACTCTCGGCTGGACTCTCGTCGCGCCGCGCCGGAAAATCACCTGATTCATTTGGTGGATAGCGCGGAAGATGGCTGATCAGACGGAAACCAGGACGGGAGCGGACATGCCGGGGGCATCACCCCAATTCGTGCATTTGCGCGTCCATTCCGCCTATTCGCTTCTTGAGGGCGCCCTGCCGCTCAAGAAGATCCTGTCGAAGGCTGGGGCCGACAACCAGCCGGCGATCGCCATCACCGATACGAACAACCTTTTCGTGGCGCTGGAGTTTGCTCAGAAGGCGATCGGCGAGGGGATACAGCCGATCATCGGCTGCCAGCTTTCGATCGATATGGAAGATCAGACGGAAGAGCGGCGCGGCAATCACCACCAGCTTGCCAAGCTGCCTGCCATCGTCGTTCTCGCAGCCAATGCCGTCGGCTATGAGCGGCTCGTCGATCTTATCAGCCGGGCCTATCTCGGCGGTGAGGGACACCAGGCGGTGCATGTCCGCCGCTCCTGGCTGGAGGAGGGCGGTACAGAAGGATTGCTCGCGCTGACGGGGGCCGGCGGCGGCCCGGTCGACATCGCTCTGAAAGAGGGCAATGCGGCGCAAGCCGAGTCGCGCCTCCTGAAGCTCAGGCAAGTTTTTGGCGACAGGCTCTATGTGGAACTGCAGCGTCACGGCTCCTACGACCGTCGCCATGAGCAGAAGGTGATCGCGCTTGCCTATGATCACGACCTGCCGCTGGTGGCCACCAACGAAGCCTTTTTCCCTTCCAAGAGCGATTACGATGCCCACGACGCGCTGATGGCCGTCGCTCATAACGCCATCGTCTCGGACGACAACCGGTTCCGACTGACCCCCGATCATTACCTGAAAAGCCGGGCGGAGATGGCGGAGCTTTTCGCCGATCTGCCGGAGGCGCTGGAAAACACGGTCGAGATCGCGCGGCGCTGTTCCTTCATCCTCAAGACGCGCAATCCGATCCTGCCGCGCTTCACCGGCGCGACCGACGATGCGGAAGAAGCCGAGCGGGCGGAAGCGGCGGAGCTTCGCCGCCAGTCGATCGAGGGGTTGGAGCACCGCATCGCCACGCTCGGCTTGACGCGGGGCTATACCGAACAGGATTACCGTGAGCGGCTGGACTTCGAGCTCAGCGTTATCGAGAAGATGAAGTTCCCGGGATACTTCCTGATCGTTGCGGACTTCATCAAATGGGCGAAGCAGCAGAATATCCCGGTTGGCCCCGGCCGCGGTTCCGGTGCGGGCTCGCTGGTTGCCTATGCGCTGACGATCACCGACGTCGATCCGCTGCGTTTTTCGCTGCTCTTCGAACGCTTCCTCAACCCGGATCGCGTCTCGATGCCCGACTTCGATATCGACTTCTGCCAGGATCGCCGCGAAGAGGTGATCCGCTACGTGCAGCAGAAATACGGCCGCGAACAGGTGGCGCAGATCATCACCTTCGGTTCGCTGCAGGCCCGCGCGGCGCTGCGCGACGTCGGTCGCGTGCTCGAAATGCCCTATGGCCAGGTGGACCGCATCTGCAAGCTCGTGCCGAACAACCCGGCCAATCCAACACCGCTTTCGAAGGCCATCGAGGAGGATCCGAAATTCCAGGAGGAGGCCGACAAGGAACCGGTCGTCGCCCGCCTTCTCGATATAGCCCAGAAGATCGAAGGCCTCTACCGCCACGCCTCGACCCACGCCGCCGGCATCGTCATCGGCGACCGTCCGCTGTCGAAGCTCGTGCCGATGTATCGCGACCCGCGCTCGGACATGCCGGTCACCCAGTTCAACATGAAATGGGTGGAGCAGGCGGGCCTGGTGAAGTTCGACTTCCTCGGCCTGAAGACGCTGACGGTGCTGAAGACCGCCGTCGATTTCTGCCGAAAGCGCGGCATCGAGATCGATCTCTCCAAGATCCCGCTGGACGACACCAAGACCTACGAGATGCTCTCGCGCGGCGAGACGGTCGGCGTGTTCCAGGTGGAAAGTGCCGGCATGCGCAAGGCGCTGATCGGCATGCGGCCGGACTGTATCGAGGACATTATCGCGCTCGTGGCGCTCTATCGTCCCGGACCGATGGAGAA
Source organism: Rhizobium sp. LC145 (assembly GCF_001005825.1). Classification (GTDB taxonomy): domain Bacteria; phylum Pseudomonadota; class Alphaproteobacteria; order Rhizobiales; family Rhizobiaceae; genus Neorhizobium. The sequence goes on along the minus strand of NZ_LBHV01000001.1, from coordinate 713,083 downwards.
CATTCCGACCTACAACGCCCGCAAGCACGGCGAGGAGGAGATCGAGTCGGTTCATCCGTCCATCGATTACCTATTGAAGGAAACGCAGGGCGTCATCGTCTACCAGGAGCAGGTGATGCAGATCGCCCAGGTCCTGTCCGGTTACTCCCTTGGTGAAGCCGATCTTTTGCGCCGCGCCATGGGCAAGAAGATCAAGGAGGAGATGGACAAGCAGAGCGAGCGCTTCGTCGACGGCGCCGTCAAGAACGGCGTCTCCAAGCCGCAGGCGAAAAACATTTTCGAACTGCTCGCCAAGTTCGCGAACTACGGCTTCAACAAGTCCCACGCAGCGGCTTACGCGATCGTCTCCTACCAGACCGCCTATATGAAGGCGCACTATCCGGTCGAATTCCTCGCCGCCTCGATGACTTACGATATGGCGAACAGCGAAAAGCTGAACGACTTCCGGCAGGATGCCGGCCGGCTCGGCATTTCGGTGATCCCGCCTTCGGTGCAGACCTCGTTCCGACGTTTCGAGACGGGCGAGAACCGGATCTATTACGCATTGGCCGCGATCAAGGGCGTCGGCGAATCGGCTGCCGATCACATCGTCGAGGTGAGGGGGGATCGCCCGTTCGCGAGCCTTGAGGATTTCTGCCTGCGGATCGATCCGAAGCAGGTCAACCGGCGGGTTCTGGAAAGCCTCATTTCCGCCGGGGCCTTCGATTGTTTCGGTAAGGACAGGGCGGAGCTGATCGGCGGTCTCGACCGCGTCATCGGTTATGCCCAGCGCGCCCAGGAGGAGAAGGTCAGCGGCCAGTCGGATTTCTTCGGCTCGTCGGCTGCCACCGGTCCTGAAAAGCTGATCCTGCCCCCGTTCATGCCGTGGATGCCATCCGAAATGCTGATGCGCGAGTATCAGGTCCTCGGCTTCTACCTTTCAGCCCATCCGCTGGATTCCTATGCGGAAGTGCTTGCCAAGATGCGGGTTCAGAATTTTGCGGATTTCTCGGCGGCGGTAAAGCAGGGCGCGACCGTGGGCCGCCTCGCGGGGACCGTTACCGGGCGCCAGGAGCGCAAGACGCGCACCGGCAACAAGATGGGCATCGTGACGTTTTCCGACGCGTCGGGCCAGTTCGAGGCGGTGCTGTTTTCCGAGGCGCTCGCGCAGTATCGCGATCTCCTGGAGCCGGGCAAGTCGCTGGTCATCACCGTGCAGGCGGATGAACGCCCGGAGGGCATCGGGCTTCGGATTCAAACGGCGCAATCGCTGGAAGAGCAATCGGTCCGCATGCAGAAGGCGCTGCGCGTCTATGTCCGGGATTCAGGCCCTCTCAAGACGGTTGCGCGGCATCTGAATGCGAAGGGGGATGGGCTCGTCTCTTTCGTGGTCATCAAGGATGACGGGCGGCGCGAGATCGAGGTTGAACTGACCGAGAAGTATCGCATCTCGCCGGAGATCGCCGCCGCTCTGCGAGCAGCGCCCGGCGTTTTGGACGTAGAGCTGGTTTAGGAAAACACCAGGTGCAACAAGCGCTTGGCCGCGTTCGGTGAATCTTTTTGAGAGCGGTGCTTGGCCGCAGCCCTCAGCCTTTCCGTTTTCCGCTTTGTTTGACGGGTTTTGGATCGGTCGTCGCCGTGGTCGCAGGCTGGGTTATGGTGATGAAATCCGTCCCCTTACCGGTCTCGGGGCTATAGCCGTCGTCGGTGATCGTCAGCGAGGTGCCGTCGCTCAAAAGCGCATCGATCCGCTCGCGTACGTCCTCGGGGATATCGATCCGGTCGAGCGCGCGGGCTGCCGCATTCGGATCATATGGATCGGCTTCGGCGGTGACGCCGAGCCGCTTCATCGTCCGCGGCGCCATGCTATTGGCCAGTGTAACCGCCCGCCATTCGGCGCTTTCCGTTTCGCGGTCCACTTTGTCGGCGATGAGGAAATGCGTGCCGAGCGCACGTTCCGGCTGCCGAATGCCGATCGGAGCCTCGAAGAGCGGCTTGAAATTCTGCCGCACCATGAGCTGTCCCGAAGGTGGCTCGGCCTTGCCTGCGGATCGATAGAGGGCCGCCAGGAATACCGGCGACAGAAGCGGATCCTTTTGCGGCAGTTCCTTCCAGCGCTTGAAACCCGCAATCGCGGAACGCGTTTTAGGCCCGGCAACGCCGTCCGGTATGCCCGCATCGAAACCGAGTTCCGTCAGCAGAGCTTGCGCGTCGCGCAGGATTTCCTTTTCGCCACGGCGATGAATGAGGATGCGCAACGGAGCGTTTTCCCCCTTGGTTTCAGCCTGCTTTGCTTGCTTGCTGGGAGAGGGCGGCATGACGTGCATCGCGACCTCTACCGGCCTGGATGGATCGTCGATCCTCGTTGGCCGCAATTCGAGATCGGAAACAAGCGCGCCATCCGGCAGCGGCTTGCGCGGCGCAAAGAGTGCCGGATGATCGATGCGGGCTGGCGTAACCGGGGCATCGGAAACGATGACATGCACGCCGCGCCGAGTCATTTTGTAAAGCGACTTGGCGAACATGCCCGGCATGCGGATGCAGCCATGCGAGGCGGGGTAGGAGGGGACCGAGTCGGATTCGTGTAGTGCGATTCCGGACCAGGTCAGCCTCTGCATGAAGGGCATCGGGGCGTTCGAATAGATGTTGGATTCGTGATATTTGCGCTTCTCGAGAATGGAGAAGATGCCGCCGGGCGTCTCATGTCCGTTCTTTCCGGTGGAAACGCGTGACGTCGCCACGACCATGTCCCCGTCATAGACGGTCATCGACTGCGTGTTCTTGGAAATGATGATCTGCAGCGTGCGGGCGCCTTCCGCCCACGCCGCATGTGGCAACATGGCCGCCGAAAGGAGGCCTATCCCGAAGGCGATTTGACGCAACATGTCCCACACCCAGATCAAAACTTTTGCGTGTATATTAGCTGATCTGGTTAAAGGAATGTTTTCCGACAGGTGATCAAAATCAGCGGGTGGTGAGGTTTCCCATCACATTTCATTGATCGCGCCGATGCTTGCCGAATGTGTATCCGGTCTCCACCGCCGCCTTCCCGAATTTGTCGCGCAGCTTGTCCATGGCGGCTTCCGCAGCGGCCCGACGTCCTGCCTGCCGATCCACGAGGTCCGGAGGATCGGCGCGGACAGGGTCGCCGAGATCGGTGACGCCGATGCCGATCAGTCGGAACTTCGTGCCATCGGTCTCCCGTTCCAGAAGGGCGAGCCCCGTGCGGAATATCCGGTCTGCGAGCTGAGTGGGATCTTCGAGGCGGCGGTTGCGCGTGCGAGACTTGAAATCGGCGCTCTTGAGCTTCAGCACGACCGTCTGGCCGGCGATCGAGTGCTTCTTCAGCCGCGTCGAGACTTTTTCCGAAAGGCCGCGCAGAATGGGCACGAGGTCGTCATAGCGGGAGATGTCCTCGAAAAAGGTCGTCTCGGCCGAAACGCTTTTCGCGGCCTCGTTGGGATGCACGTCGCGATCATCGATTCCGCGGGAGAGGCGGAAGAGGCGCTGGCCCATGGAGCCGTAGCGGCGCATGAGGTCACTCTCTTCCATCGTCTGCAACTGCCCGATGGTACGGATGCCGTCCGCTTCGAGCGTCGCGTTGAAGGCGCGGCCGACGCCCCAGATGGTGGTCACCGGGCGTGGCGCGAGAAATTCGAGCGCCTCGGCCTTGCCGACGACGGAAAAACCGCGCGGTTTCATGAGGTCGGAAGCGACTTTCGCCAGGAACTTGCAGTAGGAGAGCCCCGCCGAAATGGTGATTCCCACTTCGTTTTCCACACGCTTTGCGAACTTCGCGAGAATGCGCGCCGGCGGATCGTGGTGAAAGCGTTCGGTGCCGGAAAGATCCAGAAAGGCTTCATCGATCGAAAGCGGCTGTACGAGCGGGGTCAGGTCCTGCATCATCGCGCGCACCTCGCGCCCGACTTTCACGTATTTTTCCATATTGGGCCGGATGACGACAGCGTCCGGGCACAGCTCCAGCGCCTTGAACATCGGCATGGCCGATCGCACGCCGTTGATGCGTGCGATATAGCATGCCGTGGAAACCACCCCACGCTTTCCGCCGCCGATAATCACCGGTTGGTCGGCAAGCGTCGGATCGTCGCGTTTTTCGATCGTCGCATAGAAGGCATCGCAATCGATATGGGCGAGGCTGAGCTCGTAGAGTTCGCGATGATAGACGAGGCGAGGGCTGCCGCATGTGCGGCAGCGGCGCGCCTCCGCCTTCTGCTCGGCAAGGCAGTCGCGACAGAAGCCGGGTGTCTTGTCGGGCGCGCTCGTCATACGGGGAACAAAGGTTGAACGTCGGCACGTTACGCCCAAAGCCCGCAAGTCTCAAGGGCGGCGGCAGCCATGTGCTGGGGATATCACTTGCTAATGGGCAGGCCGAAATCGGCGGTCGTCGAAATCTCAATATTCTCCCGAATCGAGCCCCGGTCGCGAATAATGCCGCCAGGCGGCGGCGACCGCCTCGGGCTTGGTGCCGGTCGCCTCGCAGAACGCAAGCAGCGTCGGCTCGTGGCTCATCACGAAGTCGATCAAGCCGCTGAGAAAACCGGGATCGTTCACCGCGGTGCGCAATTGCGTCGCCAGCAGGCCGGAAAGCGCAAGGAAGCGCCCGAGCATCTCCGGTTCGCCGGCGAGCCAGCCAAGTATCGCCGCCGCCGTTGCCTCCGCGCCGGCCGCATTGCTTCGGGTGTTTCCGGAATCGCTTTGCATTGCCTTGATCGAATTACCTCTTTTTCAACCAAATGGCGTTAATCTGTCCGCGACAGGACATATGGAATCGGCCTCGCGCGACCATATATGCTGAATGCAGGCGTGCAAGGCTGGATTTAAGGAACGGATCGCCATGCCCAAACGGGTCATGATTGTCGAGGACAACGAGCTGAACATGAAGCTCTTCCGCGATCTGATCGAAGCGTCGGGATACGACACGATCCAGACCCGCAACGGCATGGAAGCGCTCGACCTTGCGCGCAAGCATCGTCCGGATCTTATCCTCATGGATATCCAGCTCCCCGAGGTCTCGGGCCTGGAGGTGACCAAGTGGCTCAAGGAAGACGACGAGCTTCACCTCATTCCGGTGATCGCGGTCACCGCCTTCGCCATGAAGGGCGATGAGGAACGCATTCGGCAGGGGGGCTGTGAAGCCTATGTCTCCAAGCCGATTTCGGTGCCGAAATTCATCGAGACTATCAAAACCTATCTGGGCGACGCGTGAGATCGGGGCGTAGGGCATGACGGCGCGAATATTGGTGGTCGATGATGTTCCCGCAAACGTGAAGCTTCTGGAAGCCCGGCTGCTCGCTGAATATTTCGATGTGCTGACTGCGGCCGATGGACAGAAGGCGCTCGATATCTGCGAGAATACCCATGTCGATCTCGTCCTCTTGGATATCATGATGCCGGGCATCAGCGGTTTCGAGGTCTGCGAACGGCTGAAGAACAATGCCCGCACCGCACACATTCCGGTCGTGATGGTGACTGCGCTCGACCAGCCCTCGGATCGCGTTCGAGGACTGAAGGCAGGCGCCGACGACTTCCTGACCAAACCGGTCAACGATCTTCAGCTTGTCTCCCGCGTGAAGAGCCTGGTGCGCCTCAAGACGCTCAGCGACGAGCTGCGTGTTCGCGCCGAAACGGCGCAGAACATGGGCATGGAAGAGATGCTGAAAGCAGGCGACGGGCGGGACGAGCCCGGCCAGGTACTGTTGGTGGATGGCCGCGCCAGTTCCCAGGAGCGCATCATCAAGGCGTTGAAGCCGGTGGCGAACGTCATGGCCATGTCCGATCCCCAGGCCGCGTTGTTCGAGGCTGCAGAGAACCCGGTCGATCTGGTCATCGTCAACGCCAATTTCGAAGACTACGATCCGCTGCGGCTTTGCTCTCAGCTCCGCTTACTCGAGCGCACGCGCTTCCTTCCCGTCCTGCTGGTCACCGATCTCGGCGCCGAGGATATGATTGCCCGCGCGCTCGATCTCGGCGTCAACGACTATATCGTTCGGCCGGTCGATCCGAACGAGCTCCTGGCGCGCACCGTCACGCAGATCAGGCGCAAGCGTTACAACGACCGCCTGCGCCAGAGCGTGCGCCAGACCATAGAACTCGCCGTCACCGACGGGCTGACGGGCCTCGCCAACCGCCGCTATCTCGATAATCATCTGAAGGTCGTGTTCAACCGGGCCGTGGCGCGGGCGAGGCCGCTTTCGGTGTGCATCACCGATATAGACCGGTTCAAGCACGTCAATGACACCTTCGGCCACGATGCGGGCGACGAGGTGCTGAGGGAATTCGCTTCACGCCTGCGCTCGACCGTGCGCGGCGCTGACCTGGCCTGCCGCTACGGCGGCGAGGAATTCGTTGTCGTGATGCCGGATACCGACGCTGCCGCTGCGGCGATCATCGCCGAGCGTCTGCGTCATATCATCGAGAACGAGCCCTTCGTTCTGCGCAGCTCCGGCGCGGTGCTGAACATTACCGCTTCCGTCGGGGTGGCATGCAACACATCGGGCGCCGAGACGCCGGAGTGGCTGCTGAAGCAGGCCGACCGCGCGCTGTACGAGGCGAAGACCAGCGGCCGCAATAGAGTCGTTGCCGCCGCCGCCTGACTTTCGGCAAGCCTGTGGATAAGGCATGTTGCGGTGCGATCGTACGAATTTGGTAACGATTGTGATAACGAATAAAAGCGCGATGTTTTATTCCGATTGTCGTTCGAGATTTCTATAATTGACAATTTTTCTAAGAATTTCTCAGTAAATACGAAATAAATACAAATTTTAACTGCAGATATATTCTGGATTCCTCGCTTTTTCTGTCGATAGTAGCCTTAAGCTGAATATTTTTTCCGAATTTTCTTTCGAATTGGAATTGGGCTGGAAAATTCTATCGTAGTAAAACTACACTATCGCCAAAGCTACTTAGGTCTTCCGGCAAAGCAAGATGGAAATGCGGCTAGTCATTAGCCCCAATTTTAACCAACTCTGGAGGCAAATCGCCCTCCGCATTAAGAATGTGTTGATTTTCTTCCATTTCTGAGCAATTTTGGCCGCAACGCAAAAATGGTACCCAAACAGGGTCAGCCATACCCCATGATGCTCAGGTCCGCCGCATCTCCTGGGTCGTGGGGTCGGTCGACTGGCAGGCATAATAAAAGCGGTTCCTCGTGCCGTGATTGCATGCCGGTCGACCCCCGATCAAAGCGCCGCTTCCTCAAGGAGCGGCGCTTTTCTTTTGAGGGACTTCCTGCAGAAGACTGTCGCCCGAAGGCTCCGCCCTGACGGCAAAAGAAAGGGCGCCCGGCCTTGCAGCCTGCGCCCGAGGTATGCCCAAGATCAATGATTACTTGATCTTGGTTTCCTTGAACTCGACGTGCTTCTTGACGATCGGGTCGTACTTGGTCTTCGTCATCTTGTCCGTCATCGTACGGCTGTTCTTCGTCGTGACGTAGAAGAAACCTGTATCGGCCGTCGACAGCAGCTTGATCTTGATGGTCGTAGCTTTCGCCATGGTCGTTCTGCCTTTAAGAAAAATGAAGCCGCGGACGGCCGGATGGTGTCCACGGCAAAATCTGGCGCGAAATTACAAATCGCGCCCGAAAAGTCAACTCCGTTTTGGCCTTAAAATCGCCCGGCCAACGGAAACAAGCACATAGAAGCCGAAGAAAGCGGCCAATGTCCAGGCAAAACCGTCTTTTCCGGTGACATCGATCGCCGCCCCGATGGCCTGCGGACCGGCGACCGTGCCCACCGCATAGCAGAAGATGAAGGCTGCGTTCGCCGCCACCAGGTCCGGGCCGGTGAGTCTCGATCCGAGATGGGCAAGCCCGACCGTATAGAGCCCGGAGACGCAGCCGCCCCAGAAGAACAGGACCACCGCCATCAAAAGCCAGTTCTCGATCAGGAAGGGCAGGGCAAGCGAACCGACCAGCCCCAGCGCCGCCATGGCGGTCAGAAGCGGTCGGCGGTCGCGCAGCCGGTCGGAATACATGCCGAGCGGGATCTGAAAGGCCATGTTCCCGACACCCATGACGGTCAGCAGCAGCGCTGCATGCGATTCGCTGAGCGCCGAACGCAGGGCATAGATCGGAAACAGGGAGAGACCGCCCGCAGAAACGGCTCCGAAGGCGAAAACAGCGGCCGTCGCCGTCGGAACGAGGAATATGTAGTGTAGGAAATGCCGTTCGGGTTTCGTGTTCAGCACCGGGCTTTCGTGCCTGGCGATGAAGATCGGAATGATGGCGAGCAAGATGACGCCGGCACCCACCAGGAAGGGAAGAATGCCCTCGCTGCCGAGGAGTGAGAAGAGGAGGGGCCCGACCGCAAAGCCGATGGCGAGCACCGTGGCATAGATGCCGAGCACCAGGCCCCTGCGCCGCGGTGGCGCGGCGTCGTTGATCCAGAACTCCGACAAGATGAAAAGGGTGGTCGTTGCGCCGTGGAATGCGAAACGCAGCGGAAACCACATCCAGAAGGCTTCGGCGTAATAGAAGCCGAGCGCGCTCAACGCCGCCAGAACAACGGCGAGCATCATGATCTTGGCGACGCCGTGGTCATGCGCGAGCTTGGTCGTGATCGGCGCCGCCACCATTGAAGCTACGCCGGCCATCGCGGCGTTCAGGCCGATCAAGGTCGAGGGTATGCCGCGCTTTTCGAGAATGATGCTGAGAAGGGGCAGGCCCAGGCCGATCGCTATACCGACGGCGCTGATGGCCGAAATCGCGGCGATCAGCGAAGGCCAATGGATTTCCTCGACATGGCCGTTGGCGTCGGTCGTCGGCTGGGACATTCAGAAATCCTTACAATCGGGTGCGGACGAGTTGCCCATGCCGCGCGGAATAGAAGGGCACTGGGCTGCCAAACGATGGTGAGGGATTTGCCGCCATCAATTCCTTCACCTCGCTTAGCACCGTGCGCGTGATCAGCGGCATGTTCAGGCTGGAAAGATCGGTCATGTCAAGCCAGCGCAGGTCCACGAGTTCGCTGGAAGCCCCCAGATTGGAAAGATCGAGGGACATCTCGTCGCAAAAGCCGAGAAAAAAGCGGGTATCGAAACGCCGCACGTTTCCGGGCGGTGTGATCGCGCGGGCGACATAGCGAAGCGTGGAAAGGTCAGCCGCCGGCGCATCGATGATCGCGGCACCCGTCTCCTCGCAAAGTTCGCGGATAGCGGCGAGCGCCAGAGCCCTTGCGCCTTTGACGCCCATGCCGCTGCGGCTGCCGGCCATCAGCTTTTCGATGACCAGCGGATGCAGGTCGCGGCGATAGGGCAGGGCATGGTCGCGCGGATCGCGCCGCCCGCCGGGAAAGACGTAGAGATCGGGCATGAAGACATGGCCCCTGCCGCGCCGTCCCATCAGCACTTTCGGCGTATTGGATGAGCGGTCGATCAGAAGAATCGATGCCGCGTCACGCGGACGAACCCCGGCAACATGCGCGCTTTCTTTCCGCGTCGCTGCGAAAACCGTGGCTTCCTCCTGCGAAGTCTTCATGCAATCGGTCCGCCGCGGCCGGGATCGGCGCTGTCGTCCTCACCGCCGAAGCCGTGCATCCGGAGTGCCCATTGCAGACCGATGACGCCACCCTTGATCGGCTGGATGGTGGCGAGCGCGGCAAGCACGGAAAGCGGTGCCCATATGGCGAGGTGAAGCCACATGGAGAGAGGGAATATGAGGTCGGTCATCATGTAGCCGCCGAGCAGCACATGGCCGACGACGAAGATGACCAGATAGGGCGGCAGGTCGTCGGCGCGCTGATGGTGGAGTTCTTCTCCGCATGCCGCGCAACGGTCCACGGGCTTGAGGAAGGCGCGGAAAAGCTTGCCTGTCCCGCAATTCGGACAGGTGTTCAGCAGGCCCCGCTTGATCGAGCGTCCGAGAGGCCGATCGCTTGCCTGCGTTCCGCCATAGCGTATCGGCTGCTGGCGCTGTCCCTGCATTCCTATCTCCCGCGGCCGCGGCGTGGCGGCCGCGTGCCGGGTTGCGACGGCCGGCCCCTGGAACGGTCGCGCCTGCCGGACTTGTGGAAGGAGCGCGTCGCCGTCGGCATCTTGCGGCCCTCGCTCAGCATTTCGAAGCGCAGCGCGCCGGCAAGCGGCACGGCCTCCGCCAGCCTGACATCGACGCTGTCTCCGAGCTGGTAGCCCAGGCCGGTTTTTTCGCCGGATAGAGCCTGATGGGCTTCGTCATAAATGAAATAATCCTGTCCGAGCGTGGAGATGGGCACGAAGCCATCGGCACCATAGACCGGCAATGTGACAAAAAGGCCGGCCTTCGTGACACCCGACACGCGGCCCTCGAACTCTTCCCCGATCCGTTCGGAAAGATGATGGGCGATCAGCCGGTTGATGGTGTCCCGCTCGGCGGCCATGGCCCTGCGCTCGAAGGTGGAGATTTCCGCCGCTATGTCGTCGAGCGCCGCTTCCTCGTCCGGCGTGATGCCGCCTTCGCCGAGACCGAGCGAACCGACGAGCGCGCGGTGCACGATCAGGTCGGCATAACGGCGAATGGGCGAAGTGAAGTGCGCGTACTTCATCAGGTTGAGGCCGAAATGCCCGATATTCTCGGGACTGTAGATCGCCTGGCTCTGGGAGCGGAGCACCATCTCGTTGACCATGGTCTGGTGCGGCGTATCGAGCGCCTTGGCAAGAATCCCGTTGAAGGAATTGGCGCGAAGCTGTCCGCCCTTCACCATGGGAATTCCGATGGTGGCGAGGAATTCGCGCAGCGTTTCCTGCTTGGAAAGCGCCGGCGCGTCATGCACGCGGTAGACCAGTGGCTGGCGCTTCTTCTCCAGCGTCTCGGCGGCCGCCACGTTCGCCTGGATCATCATCTCTTCGATGAGCTTGTGGGCGTCGAGCCGCTCCGGAATGTGGACCCGGTCGACCGTGCCGTCCGGCTTCAGGATGATCTTGCGCTCCGGCATGTCGAGTTCGAGCGGCTGGCGTCGGTCGCGGCCGCGCTTGAGAACGGAATAGGCGTGCCATAGCGGCTTCAGGATAGGCTCGAGCAGAGGCCCCGCCTTGTCGTCCGGCTTGCCGTCGATCGCCGCCTGGGCCTGTTGATAGGAAAGCTTGGCCGCGCTCTTCATCATCACGCGATGGAAAGTGTGGCCGGCCTTGCGCCCGTCCTTCGAGAAGACCATGCGCACGGCGAGCGCCGGGCGGTCCTCGCCTTCGCGCAGCGAGCAGAGGTCGTTCGATATGCGCTCCGGCAGCATCGGCACGACGCGATCGGGGAAATAGACGGAATTGCCGCGCTTCAGCGCCTCGCGGTCGAGGGGGGCTCCGGGCCGGATATACCAGGAGACATCGGCAATGGCGACCGTGACGATCACACCGTCCGGATTGTCGGGCGAGGGGTCGAGCTCCGCATAGACCGCGTCGTCATGATCCTTGGCATCCGCCGGATCGATGGTGATGAGCGGCAGGTCGCGCCAGTCCTCGCGCTTGGACATGCTGGCCGGCTTTGCTGCCTCCGCCTCGTCGAGCACCGCCTTCGGGAAGACATGCGGAATGCCGTGGGCGTAGATCGCGATCATCGAGATCGCCTTCTCCGAGGCGACCGAGCCGATAACCGAAAGTACGCGTGCGCGCTGCAGGCCGTAACGGCTGGAGCGGATGGTTTCCGCCTCGACGAGATCGCCGTCCTTGGCTTCGCCCAGTCCATCCGCTTCGATTACCATCTCCTCGCCACGGCGATCGATGGGAAGCAGCCGGATTTCGTGTTCGAGCTTGCGCACCACGCCCAGCGAAGCGCCGCGGCGGCGATCGATGATCTTGATGACCCGCGCTGTATAGGCGGGGCCTGTCCGGTCCTTGTTCGTGAATATCTTCGCAAGGATCCGGTCGTTGAGACCGGCGGCAGGCGTCTTGCCCTTGCCCCGGTTCTCCGAGGATTGGCGGATAAGGACGGCCGGTGCCGCACCCTGATCTTCCGGCCATTCCGCCGGCCGCCCGATCAGTTCGCCATCCTTGTCGCGGGTGGTGATGTCGAGCACGGCCACAGGGGGAAGGGCGCCCGGCCGGGCGAGCGATTTGCGGCTTTTGGTGAGAAGTCCTTCACCTTCCAGCGTACGTAGGAGATCTTTCAGCTCCACGCGCGCTTCACCTTTCAGGCCGAAGGCCTTGGCGATCTCGCGCTTGGAAGCCCGATCCGGATTGTCGGCGATGAACTCGAGGAGGACTTCACGCGGTGGAACGGCGCCATGGATGATGACGGGCTTTTCTGCGGGAGGAGCGTTCTTCCCGCGCCTGTCTGTCGGTTTTGTTCTCTCGCGCGGTTCTCTCACGTTCCTGTCTTCTTTGCCTTGGCCGTGGTTTTCTTCGCTGCGGTCTTGGGCTTGGCCGCGGCTTTCTTGGTGTCGCTACCGGCCTTCGCGGCCGCCTTCTTCGGCTTGGCCTTACCGGAGGAGGCCTTGCCGCCCTTTTCGACAATCAGGGCAAGCGCCTGCTCCATCGTCACCGATTGCGGGTCCATGCCTTTCGGCAGCGTGGCGTTGACCTTGCCCCAGTTGACATAGGGGCCGTATCGCCCGTCTCGAACGGTGATGGTGCCGCCGTCCGGATGGTCGCCCAACTCCTTGAGCGCGGCCGGCGTTCCGCGTGTACGGCCACCCGGACCTTTGCTCAGCTTTTCGGCAAGCACGGTCACGGCACGGTTGAGGCCGATGGAAAAGACGTCTTCGATGCTTTCGAGATTGGCATAGGTGCCGTCATGCAGCAGGAACGGGCCATACCGGCCCAGCCCGGCAGAGATCATCTTGCCGCTTTCCGGATGCTTGCCGACGTCGCGCGGCAGGTTGATCAACGCCAACGCCTTCTCGTGGTCGATATCTTCCGGCTTCCAGCCCTTGGGCAGCGACGAGCGCTTGGCATCCTTGCCTTCGCCGCGCTGGATATAGGGGCCGAAGCGCCCGGAGCGCAGGGTAAGCTGCTCGCCCGTATGCGGGTCGGCGCCGAGCGCTTTCGGCTCGTTGAGCCCGTTTGCTTCCGCCTCCGCGCCGCCCTCCGAAGAAAGCTGGCGGGTATAGTTGCATTCCGGATAGTTCGAGCAGCCGACGAAGGCGCCGTACTTGCCGAGCTTGAGCGACAGGTTGCCGGTGCCGCAGACCTGGCAGATGCGCGGGTCGCTGCCGTCCTCGCGCTTCGGGAAAACCAGCGGCGCCAGTGCTTCGTTGAGCGCATCGAGCACGTTGGTGACGCGCAGCTCCTTGGTATCCTCGATCTGAGCGAAGAAATCCTGCCAGAATTCGCGAAGCACCTGCTTCCAGTCCAGCTCGCCCGCGGAAATCTTGTCCAGCTTCTCCTCGAGATCGGCCGTGAAGTCGTATTCGACATATTTGGTGAAGAAGCTTTCGAGGAAAGCCGTGACCAGCCGTCCCTTCGCCTCCGGGATCAGCTTGCGCTTCTCCATCGTCACGTATTCGCGGTCGCTGAGTGTCTTCAGCGTGGCGGCATAGGTGGAGGGACGGCCGATGCCGAGCTCTTCCATCTTCTTGATCAGCGAGGCTTCCGAGTAGCGTGGCGGCGGCTCTGTGAAATGCTGGCTCGCATCGACCTTCTGCTTGTCGAGTTTTTCGCGCGTGTTAATCTCGGGAAGGCGGCCATCTTCCTCGTCGTCTTCGTTCTTGTCGGCATCATCGCGGCTGTCGACATAGGCGGCAAGGAAACCGTCGAAGCGGATGACCGAACCCACGGCCCGCAAGCCGGCCGTCTGGCCGGCGTTATCGGCGAGGATTTCGACCGTGGTGCGCTCCATTTCGGCAGACGCCATCTGGCTCGCGATGCCACGCTTCCAGATGAGTTCGTAGAGCCGCGCCTGATCGGCGTCGAGATGGCGACGCACCTTATCCGGCGAGCGGTTGAAATCGGTCGGCCGGATTGCCTCGTGGGCTTCCTGGGCATTCTTCGCCTTGGTGGAATAGAAGCGTGCCTTTTCCGGCAGGTAGCGATTGCCGAACTGCTCGCCGATTGCATGGCGGGCGCCGTCGATCGCCTCCGGCGCCATCTGCACGCCGTCGGTACGCATATAGGTGATGAGACCAACCGTCTCTCCGCCGATATCGACGCCCTCATAGAGCTTCTGCGCCACCTGCATGGTGCGCGAGGCATTGAAGCCGAGATTGGATGAGGCCGCCTGCTGCAGGGTCGATGTGGTGAAGGGCGGGCCGGGATTACGCTTGACCGGCTTCGCCTCGACCGATTCCACCATATAGGCGGCTCCCTCGAGCAGCGCCTTCAGGCGGTTGGCTTCATCGCCGTTCTTGATCGAACGGCTCTGCAGCCGCTTGCCGTCGGCCGAGACGAGGCGGGCCTCGAAATCGTCGCCGCGGGGCGTGCGCAGGAGCGCGGAAAGGTTCCAGTATTCCTCCGAAACGAACCGCTCGATTTCCGACTCGCGGTCGCAGACGAGCCTGAGCGCGACCGACTGCACCCGGCCGGCGGAGCGGGCTCCCGGCAGCTTGCGCCAGAGGACCGGCGACAGATTGAAGCCGACAAGATAATCCAGCGCTCGGCGTGCCAGATAGGCATCGACCAGCGGCACGTCGATATCGCGCGGGCTCGCTATCGCATCGAGCACAGCCTTCTTGGTGATGGCATTGAAGACGACGCGCTCCACCGGCTTGTCGCCCAGCACGCGCTTCTTCTTGAGAACGTCGAGCACGTGCCAGGAAATAGCTTCACCTTCGCGATCCGGGTCGGTTGCGAGGATAAGGCCGTCTGAGCTTTTCACTGCGTCGGCAATGTCCTTGATGCGCTTCTGCGACGCGCTGTCCACCTCCCAAAACATTTCGAAATCCTGGTCGGGCAGAACCGAGCCGTCCTTGGCTGGCAGATCGCGGACGTGACCAAAGGAGGCGAGAACCTTGTAGCCCGAGCCGAGATACTTGTTGATGCTCTTAATTTTCCCGGGGGATTCTACGACGACAACTTTCATTCTGCTTCTCTGCATAAAGAGGCCTCGCCCGAAGTGCTTGTGCGCCCGAGCAAAAATCTGACCTCCCGACATGGAGGGCGTTTTCGTCGCGGTCAAGAGGCCTTGCCAAATTATAAGATGCAACGAGTTGCATCTTATTAGTGTATTTTTAGATTATTGCAATCTAGGATAAATGGAATATTCTCGTTGTGACGCACTCGAGCGGTAACGAGTCCGGCCGCGCAATGTCCGAGAGGAGTGAGGCATGATTCCCGACGCGAAGAAAAAGGGCTATCGCCAGGAGCAGACGCGGGAAAATAAGGAAGACGGAGGCGAAAGTAAGGAGCGGACGCGGGAAAACATCACCTATATCCGCGATATGCTGAGACAGCTTCGGAATCTCGCAGAGGGAGAAGACATGCTGTGCTATCTCATCGAGATGGCATATGTCGAAGCTGGAGATCTGCACGCGGGTGGGCGCTTCCATTCCGGATGAACCGCAATTCGCTCCGGTGAGGAGGAGCGCCCTGGCATCTGGCTGGTGTCAGGACTTCAGGAGCGTCGTGCGAATTTTATCGAGGGCTCCGTCCTGATCGGTTCCATAGGGAAGGACGCCCTTCAATCTCCCGTCCGCGCCGACGAGGAAAAGCGTAAGCGTATGATCCATACTGTAACCGCCGCTGCCGTCCGGCACTTTCTCCGCGTGAACCCGCCAGCCGTCGACGACCTTGCGCATTTCCTCGGGCTCGCCGGTGAACCCGGTGATGCGATCGGTGAAAGCGGTTACATAGCCATTCACCACCTCCTGGCTGTCGCGCTCGGGGTCGATGGTGAAGAAATAGCCCTTGAGGTTCTTTCCTTCGTCGCCGAGTTTTTCGAAGAATCCTGCCATTTCATAGAGCGTGGTGGGGCATGCGACCGGGCAATGGGTATAGCCGAAATAGACGAGAGAAGGTTGGCCCTTGAAAAGACCCTGGTCTGCCGGACGGCCAAGATGATCGGTCAGATGAAACTTTGCGCTGAAACTGCCGGTGCGAGGTTCGCTCGCATAGATCCACATCATGAGCGCCGAAAGTGCGAAAACGACAGTCGCGGCGGCGATCGTGGCAGCGGTTGCAAGTCGGTTGGCGAACATCGTTTTTCCTCGCTGAATTGACCACCATCAACTAAGCGAGTGACTGGAAGCTGCTCAATGCGGCAATTCAACCCATCGCCAGCGAGACCATACCGCCGGGGTGGCGGTGCAGCCGTCCCGCAAGGTCCAATTCCAGCAGAACCAGATAGACGGAAGCGGCCGGAAGCCCGGTATGGCGGATGATATCGTCGATTTCGACCGGTGTCGGACCGAGCGCGGAAGCGATGAGCGCCCGCACATCATCGTCGGGCGGCGGCAACATGTCGCTGCCTCCTTCACCCAGCGGTTCCTCGACGGCGGGATCGAAAAAGAGATCGATTTGAGCAAGCGGCGCCAGCGCTTCGAGCACATCCGCCGAACCTGTGGTGACGATCGCTCCGTTCTTCAAAAGTCCGTTGGTACCCTGGCAGCGTGGATCGAGTGGCGATCCCGGCACGGCGAAGACGAGGCGGCCGAAATCGCCTGCCAGGCGCGCCGTGATGAGAGAGCCGGATCGATCGGCGGCTTCGACGACCACAACGCCTAGTGAAATGCCGGCGATCAGCCGGTTGCGGCGCGGGAAATCGCGGGCGCGTGGTTCCCAGCCGAAGGGCATTTCGCTGACGGCGAGGCCTGCGCCTGACGTGATCTCCTCGAGAAGAGGAACGTTCTCGGGCGGGTAGGGCTGGTCGAGCCCGCCGGCAAGAACCGCGATGGTGCCGGTCTCCAGGCTGGCGCGATGGGCCGCGGTGTCGATGCCTCGGGCCAGCCCTGACGTCACCGTATAGCCCGCGCGGCCTGCGTCTCGCGCGATCATGGCCGCGAATTTCGAACCGCTGATCGATGCATTGCGGGAACCGACGATGCCGACCGAAGGCCTTGTCGCGATGCCTAGATCGCCTTTCGCGGCAATCAGCGGCGGCGCACCTTCGATCTGGCGGAGCGCCGGCGGATAATCCGGTTCTCCGATGCCGATGAAGCGCGCGCCGTGCCGGGCAGCCCTCTCCAGCTCGCGCTCGGCCTCCTCGACCGTTGCGATGCGGATGGCGCGCGATGCGCCGCCGCGTGCGGATAGCTCCGGCAGCATGGCAAGGGCATTCTCGGCCGAGCCGCAGTGATTGATGAGTTCCCTGAAAGTGACCGGGCCGACATTGTCGGAGCGGATCAGCCTGAGCCAGGCGATCCTTTGCCTTTCCGTCAGCGCAATTCCCGCCCGCCTCGCGCCGCCGTCCGGCATTGCCTATCCTTTTTGGCCGATCTTGCTTTCCGTGCCGGCGATCAGCCGCTTGATGTTGGCTTCGTGTTTCCACCAGGAGATTGCGGTCATGACTGCCATGACGAGCGCAACCTTATGGTCGTCTACAAACCACAATGCAACCGGAATGACAAGTGTCGCAACCAGGGCGGATAACGACGAATACTTGCTGATCTTGGCAACCGCCAACCACACGGCGGCGAAGACGAGGACCATCAGCGGTGCGACGCCTAGAAGCATGCCGATATAGGTGGCGACACCCTTTCCGCCCTTGAAAGCGAGCCAGACGGGGAAGAGATGGCCGAGGAAGGCGGCGAAGCCGGCGAGCAATCCGCCCTCGGGGCCCCAGATGTAGGTACCGATGAGCGCCGCGGCGGTCGCCTTCAGGGCGTCGAGCAGCAAGGTCGCCGCGGCGAGCTTCCTGTTGCCGGTTCGAAGCACATTGGTGGCGCCGATATTGCCCGAGCCGATCGAGCGGATATCGCCGAGGCCCGCCATGCGGGTGAGGATCAGGCCGAAGGGAATGGAGCCCAGCAAGTAGCCCAGCACGAGCGCTGCAAGTGCGATAGGCAGGGTGATCTGCCAGTTGAAAAGCTCACTCACGCTTTTTCCCTCTTAAACAGAGTAGACGCACCTGCCGGCCACGTAGGTCGCCACCGCGCGGCCCGAAAAACGAGCATCCTCGAAGGGCGTGTTCTTCGAGCGCGACAGAAGCATATCCTTCGAAACGATCCAAGGCTCGTCCAGATCGATCAGCGTGATATCCGCCTTCGCGCCGGGTTTCAGCGTGCCGGCGTCAAGCCCGAATATCTGTGCGGGACGTGTCGACATGGCATCGATCAGCCGCATGAGCGGCACCTGTCCGCTGTGATGCAGGCGAAGGGCGGCCGCCAGCATGGTCTCCAGCCCGATCGCTCCGTCGGCGGCATCCGCGAAGGGGAGCCGCTTGGTGTCGACGTCCTGGGGATCGTGCGAGGAGACGATGATGTCGATCGTGCCATCGGCAAGCGCATCGACCATGGCCACGCGGTCGTCTTCGGTGCGCAGCGGCGGCGAGAGCTTGAAGAAGGTGCGGTATTCGCCAATGTCGTTCTCGTTGAGCGACAGGTGGTTGATCGAGATGCCGCAGGTGACGTTGGCGCCACGCGAACGGGCAACGCGCATGGCTTCCGCCGATTCCGGCACCGAGATCTTCGCTGCGTGATACTTGCCGCGCGTCAGCCCGGCAATGCGCAGGTCCCTTTCGAGCGGGATGACCTCGGCCTCCCTGGGGACGCCGGACAAGCCGAGCCAGCTCGCGAACAGGCCTTCGTTCATCACACCGTTGCCGAGGTATTTTTCGCGCAGCTCCAGCGAGATGACGGTGTCGAATTCGCGCGCATAGGTCATCGCGCGGCGTAGGATCAGCGTATCGGAAAGGCCGCTTCGTCCATTGGTGAAGGCGACTGCTCCGGCTTCCTGCAGCAGGCCGATCTCCGTCATCTCCTCGCCGGCAAGCCCCTTGGTGAGCGCCGCTGCGGGGTGGACGTTGACGAGCGCCTTGTTGCGCGCGGTGTTCTGCACGAACTCCACCAGCGCGATGTCGTCGAGCACCGGATCGGTATCCGGCATCATGATGAAGGAGGTGACGCCGCCGGCCGCCGCCGCGCGGCTTGCCGATTCGATCGTTTCGCGATGTTCGGCGCCCGGTTCTCCGACATAGACGCGCGCATCGACAAGGCCGGGAACGGCGAGGAGGCCTCTGCAGTCCTTCACCGTCGCCCCTTCCGGAGCACCCTGGTTCTGCGCTTGCCTGCCGGCTGCGAGAATGCGCCCGTCGGCGCCGATGACGATCGTGCCGGTCTCGTCGAGATTGCGGGAGGGATCGATGATCCTAAGGTTCTTGAGGACTGTCGGACCGGTCATGCGCGTTCTCCCTGGTTGTGGGAGAGAAGCAGGGTTTCCATCACCGCCATGCGCACCGCGACCCCCATTTCCACCTGTTCGGCAATCACGCTCTGCGGGCCGTCCGCGACGTCCGAGGCGATCTCGACACCCCGGTTCATAGGACCGGGATGCATGACCAGGGCATCGTCTTTGGCAACCTTCAGCTTCTCGGCATCCAGGCCGTAGAAGTGGAAATACTCGCGCACCGAAGGCACGAAGGCGCCCGACATGCGCTCGCGCTGCAGGCGCAGCATCATCACCACGTCGGCGTCCTTCAGGCCTTCCTCCATCGAATGGAAGACTTCGACGCCCATCTGCGCGATGCCGGAAGGCAGCAGCGTCGCGGGCGCCACGACGCGGACCCGCGCGCCCATGGCGTTGAGAAGCAGGATGTTGGAGCGCGCGACGCGCGAATGCAGCACGTCGCCGCAGATCGCCACGATGATGCGCGAGAGCTTGCCCTTGGCGCGGCGGATCGTCAGCGCATCGAGCAGCGCCTGGGTCGGATGCTCGTGCTGGCCGTCACCGGCGTTCACCACCGAGCAGGTAACCTTCTGCGCGAGCAGGGCGGCCGCGCCGGCCGAGGAGTGGCGCAGTACCAGCACGTCCGGCCGCATGGCGTTCAGCGTCATCGCCGTGTCGATCAGCGTCTCGCCCTTCTTCACCGAGGAATTGCCGACCGACATGTTCATCACATCGGCGCCGAGGCGTTTTCCAGCGAGCTCGAACGAGGATTGGGTGCGAGTCGAGGCTTCGAAGAACAGATTGATCTGCGTGAGGCCCCGAAGGGTGGAGGTTTTCTTCTCGCGCTGGCGGCTGATCTTGACCGCTTCGTCGGCTTTATCGAGAAGGAAGGTGATATCCTGTTCGGTGAGACCCTTGATGCCGAGAAGGTGGCGGTGAGGGAAGAAGACCATGGACACGTCTCCGCTTGCGTTCGGCGGTCTATAAGGTCTCGCGAAATGGGGGGCAAGCGAATGCACGGGAAATTTCCCGCATCCCGCTGCAATTTCCAAAGAAACCCGCTAGAACCCAATCATGAACCAGATATCGCGTGCCGAAGAAAAATTTGCCGAACTGAACCAGCCTCATCCCTGGTCCGGTATCAATGCCTATCGTTCCGATCCGCTCGTGGTGGACCTGACCTCCGGATTGCATCGCACGCTTCGCGAGGAATACGATGCCCTCGGCCGTTACGTCACCTCGCCGGAGGCGCAGGAACTGGCGCGCATGGCGAACGAGAACCCGCCGAAGCTGAAGACGCACGGGCCGCGCGGCGAACGTCTCGATCAGGTGGAGTTCCACCCCGCCTGGCATGCGCTGATGCGCCGCTCGATGCAGACCGGGCTGCATTCCTCGATCTGGGAAAACATCCCGGAAGCCAAGGGCCATGAGCACATGGCGCGCGCCATGCGCTTCTACCTGACGGCGCAGCTCGAATGCGGACATCTCTGCCCGCTCACCATGACAAGCGCCTCGATCGCCGCGCTCATGGCTTCGCCTCGGGTGCAGAAGGAATGGGCGCCGAAGATACTCTCGCGCAAATATGATTCGTCCAACCGGCCCGCGTTGCAGAAGAACGCGATCACGCTCGGCATGGGCATGACCGAAAAGCAGGGCGGAACGGACGTACGCGCCAACCGCTCCACGGCGGAGCGCGTGAGCGACGGCGTCTATCGGCTTTCCGGCCATAAATGGTTCATGTCGGCGCCGATGAGCGACGGTTTCGTCATGCTGGCGAAAACGGGGGAGGGCGTCGGCTGCTTCCTGGTGCCGCGCCTTTTGGAGGACGGATCGGCGAACGGCCTGCAGTTCCAGCGCCTGAAGGACAAGCTCGGCAACCGTTCCAACGCATCGACCGAGGTGGAGTTCACCGCTGCGTTCGGCTATCTCCTCGGGCAGCCGGGCGGCGGTATCCGCACCATTCTCGACATGGTGACGCTGACACGGCTCGATTGCGCCCTGGCATCGGCGGGTATCATGCGCGCCTCGCTTGCGGAAGCCGTGCATCATTGCCGCGGCCGTAGCGTCTTCGGCAAGATGTTGATCGACCAGCCGCTGATGACCCGCGTGCTTGCCGACATGGCGCTCGACGTTGCCGCTGCGACGGCGCTGGCCTTCCGGTTGGCGGATGCCTTCGACCGTGCGGCCGGCAATCCGGCCGATGCCGCCTTCGCGCGCGTCATGACGCCGGTCATCAAATATTGGAACTGCAAGATCGCGCCTTCGCTGATCTACGAGGCGATGGAATGCCTCGGCGGCAATGGCTACATCGAAGAACGCCCGATCGCGCGGCACTACCGGGAAGCTCCGGTCAATGCGATCTGGGAAGGCTCGGGCAATGTGATGGCGCTCGATGTGCTGCGCGTGCTTTCGCGCGGCAAGGATCTCTTCGATACGGTGCTGCAAGGGTTCGAGCGGGATCTCGGCGCATCCGGCAAGAAGACGGTGGAAGTGCTGCGGGCGGCCATGGCGCTCTGCGAGAGCGACGAGGGGGCGGCCCGCCTGCTGGTGGAGCAGCTCGCGTTGGCGGCTGCAGCATGCGAACTCGTCCGGCTCGGTGCCGGCAAGATCGCCGACGCCTTCCTGGAAACCCGGCTTGCCGGAGGTTGGCGCTCGACTTACGGGATGCTCGATTCGCGCTTCGATGCCGGCTATATCGTGGACCTGCTCTACCCGCCCGCGAGCTGACGCGCATTACCTCCAATCCTGTGCATGTTGTCCGAAACCGCTTGCCGGTCGTCGCGCGGCACACTATGCGCCTGAAAACACCGGAAGTTGGAACATGCTGCAAATCCAGGAACTCACAGGATCATCGGTGCCGGAAAAACGGGTGAAAAACCGTGCGGGCACCGAACAGGCGATCCTCGCCGCGGCGCGCGATCTGCTTGCAGAGAAGGGGTTTCAGGGCTTCGGCATCAACGCCATCGCCAGGCGCGCGGGCTGCGACAAGCAGCTCATCTATCGCTACTATGGCGGGCTCGACGGATTGATCGAGGCGATCGGCGCCGATCTGGGTAACTGGGTCAAGGATCGCATTCCGGAAGATACGGGCGGCGCGTTCGTGCTCACTTATGGCGATCTTATGGAGCGGCTGGCGCTTCTCTTCATGGAAGCGCTGCGAGACGATCCGCTGGTCTGCAAGATTGTCGCCTGGGAGGTATCCAAGGATACCCCGCAGGTTCGCAAGCTTTCCGAAGCTCGCGCCAAGGCGCTCGCCAGATGGCTCGACCGGATGCGCGGCTCGCTTGTTCCGCCGAAGGGCGTGGATGCCCCGACCGTGAATGCGTTGCTCTTCGCCTCCATCCAGCATCTGGTGATCTCTGCCTCCGCTACCGGCCAGTTCGCAGGCCTGCCGCTTCGTACGGAAAAAGATTGGGAGAAGGTCGCCGTATCGGTCCGCCGCCTGGTGCGCGCCATCTACGGCTGAGCCGGTTCCTGTTTGTCCACAGGCCGGCGGCCGCCCGTTAACCATAGGCATGACTTTGCATTGCGCCGGCCGCCTCCGCGGCTAGTGTGTCGTTAACATATCATTAACCACGATCCTTCGTCGGGCACCGGTCATGGGAACGACACTCCAGAACGGAGCATTGCTGGGCATCATGACGATGTTCTTCGCGGTGCTGGCGCTCAATATCGCGGTGCCTGCGATGGTGCTGAGCATCATGGCTCTGGCCAGGTGGATCGTGTTGCTGGAGTTCGATCCGGCTCAACCGAAGGGGGTGACCACATGAAGTGGTTCCTGATCCTGTGGGCGGGTCCCGTCCTGCTGCTGACGAGCTGGTACGGGCTATCCTACTACGACATGAGCTTCGGCTTCTTTATGCTGACCAGGCAGACCCATGATCTTGTGTTCCAGATCTACGGTCAGGTTCTGGGCATTCCGCCCGAAACCATCCCGCCGCTCGTTGCCCGCGCCATCGTCGTCGACAGCCTGATCGTCTTCGCGATCATCGCTTTCCGCAAGCGCAAGCAGATCGCCGCCTGGTGGCGGAGGCGTCAGTCTGCGCGGTCCGGATCTCGCGAGGCCCTGGCAAGCGAGGAGAGCCTGTCGAGCGCTCCCTGAAGGATGAAGCTCGCGGCAGCCGAATCGATCCGCTCCGCGCGCTTCGCCCGCGACACGTCCATTTCCAGAAGCGCGCGCTCGGCCGCGACTGTCGAGAGCCGTTCGTCCCAGAAGACGAAGGGCAGGGCAGTCTTCTCGCCCATGGTGCGCACGAAGGCGCGGGTGGCCTGCACCCGGGGCCCTGAGGAGCCGTCCATGTTCATCGGCAAGCCGATGACGAAGCCGCCGATCTTTTCCTTTTCAGCAAAGGCGAGCAGCACCTCCGCGTCCTTGGTGAATTTCACACGCTTGATGACGGGGCGAGGTGTCGCAAAACGCCGCCCGAGATCCGAAACGGCAAGACCGATCGTCTTGGTGCCGAGGTCAAGGCCGGCGATCGGCTGGTTCGGGGCGAGGTGACCTGCGAGTTCCTCGATGGTCAGCGTTGCCATGGCATAGCATCCCTGTTGCGGTCTCAGTTCTTTTTGCGGACGAATTCCGTCCTGAGTACAAGACCCTTGATCGTATCGTGGCGGCAATCGATTTCTTCGGGATTGTCGGTAAGACGTATCGAGCGGATAACGGTCCCCTGTTTCAGAGTCTGGCCGGCGCCCTTGACCTTGAGGTCCTTAATGAGCGTGACTGCGTCGCCATCGGCCAGCACGTTGCCGGTCGCGTCGCGTACGGCATTCTCTTCCGCAGCTTTGGCGGCCATCTCGGAGGCGGGCAGCCATTCACCCGTCACCTCGTCGTAGACGTATTCGTCACCATTGCCGGCCATGTTGGTTTCCTTGGGTGAGCAGGATGAAGTTTTCGCGCATTCTATTGAGCGCGCGGCCCCTTCCGGTCGCTTAGCCTAGGCGATGATAGCTTGCAACTGCTGGTCTCGACCGCTCCACCGCAGGTCTGCCGCATTGGCCATGTAATGAGATGGAAGTCGCCCTGCTATGTTGCCACCGCGTCGGCCTCCCTTATACTTCCACCCTTATATCCAAGGAGTTATCCATGAAGATCACCTGGCTCGGCCACGCCGCCTTCCGCATCGAGACGGCAAGGGCAAAAATCCTCATTGATCCGTTTTTCACCGGCAATCCCGGTTTTTCCGGTCTTGACCGCAAGGAAGCCGCCGAGGGGATTACCCATATCCTGCTCACGCACGGCCATGGCGATCATGTGGGCGATACTGTCGCACTCGCCAGGGAAACCGGCGCGGTGGTCTTCGGCAATGCCGATCTCGCCGCCTGGCTCGGCACGAAGGGCGTCGAAAAGCTCGACATGGGCAATACCGGTGGCACGGTCGCCTTCGACGGCTTCACCGTCACGTTCACGCAGGCGCTGCATTCCTCGGCTCAGGTCACCGAGGACGGCGTTTCCCATTCGCTCGGCAGCGCCAACGGCCTGATGCTGCATATCGATGACGAGCCGTCGCTCCTGCACATGGGCGATACCGACATCTTCACCGACATGGGCCTCATCAACGAATTGCACCAACCCGATATCGGCCTCGTGCCGATCGGCGACCGTTTCACCATGGGCGGTGCCGTGGCGGCGCTCGCCTGCCAGCGCTTCTTCGATTTCAAGCACGCCATTCCCTGCCATTACGGCTCCTTCCCGATCATCGATCAGACGCCGGAAAAATTCGTCAAGGGCATGGAAGGAACGCGCACGCGGGTCGAAGCGCCCGCGCCTGGCGCGGCGCTCACCTTCTGATATTACCGCATCCCCCGTTGCGAAGGGCGGACATGGCCATTATAGCGGTAGGAAATTTCTTGCCCGGAGTTCATGCCATGTCCGTCGATCTCGCCACCGTCAAGCGCGTCGCTCATCTCGCCCGCATCGCGGTTTCCGAGGATGAGGCCAATCGCATGGTGGGCGAACTGAATGGTATCCTCGGCTTCGTCGAGCAACTTTCCGAAGTCGACGTCACCGGCGTGGAGCCGATGACTTCCGTAATGCCCATGGCGATGCGCCGGCGCCACGATGCGGTGACCGATGGCGACAAGGCCGACGACGTGATCGCCAATGCGCCGAATAGCGACCGGAATTTCTTCCTCGTGCCGAAAGTGGTCGAGTGAGCGCCTCCGGGCTGCCGCTGACCTTCCGCCACGTCCTCAAGCTCTTTCGAAGAACGATATCATGACCGAATTGACCAGCCTGACCATTGCCGAAGCCCGCGAAAAGCTGAAGGCCAAGGAATTTTCCGCCGTCGAACTGACGGACGCCTATCTCAAGGCGATCGATGCGGCGAACGGAGCGCTGAACGCCTATATCGCGGTGACATCTGAAAAGGCGCTGGAAATGGCCAAGGCTTCCGACGCGCGGCTCGCGTCCGGCAAGGCTGGCGCGCTGGAAGGCATTCCGCTTGGCATCAAGGATCTCTTTGCCACGCAGGACATCCATACCCAAGCCTGCTCGCATATCCTCGACGGGTTCAAGCCGAAATACGAATCGACCGTTACCCAGAACCTCTGGGATGACGGCGCGGTGATGCTCGGCAAGCTCAACATGGATGAGTTCGCCATGGGCTCCTCCAATGAGACCTCTCATTACGGCGCGGTCATCAATCCGTGGCGGGCCAAGGGCTCCAATCAGCAGCTCGTGCCGGGAGGCTCCTCCGGCGGATCGGCCGCAGCCGTTGCCGCCCATCTGTGCGCCGGCGCCACCGCTACCGACACCGGCGGCTCCATCCGTCAGCCGGCCGCCTTCACCGGCACGGTCGGCATCAAGCCGACCTATGGCCGCTGCTCGCGCTGGGGCACGGTCGCCTTCGCCTCGTCGCTGGATCAGGCCGGCCCGATCGCGCGCGATGTGCGCGATGCCGCGATCCTCTTGAAATCCATGGCAAGCGTGGACGCCAAGGACACGACCTCCGTCGATCTGCCGGTTCCGGATTACGAAGCCGCCCTCGGCCAGTCGGTCAAGGGCATGAAGATCGGCATCCCGAAAGAATACCGCGTCGACGGCATGCCGGAGGAAATCGAGGCGCTCTGGCAACAGGGCATCGCCTTCCTCAAGGATGCAGGCGCCGAGATCGTCGATATTTCCCTGCCGCACACGAAATACGCCCTGCCGGCCTATTACATCGTGGCCCCGGCGGAAGCCTCCTCCAACCTTGCCCGTTACGACGGCGTTCGTTACGGCCTGCGCGTCGACGGCAAGGACATCATCGACATGTACGAGAAGACCCGTGCTGCCGGCTTCGGCAAGGAGGTCAAGCGCCGTATCATGATCGGCACCTATGTGCTGTCGGCCGGTTACTACGATGCCTATTACTTGCAGGCGCAGAAGGTTCGCACGCTCATCAAGCGCGATTTCGAGCAGGTCTTCGACGCCGGCGTCGATGCAATCCTGACGCCCGCCACGCCGTCCTCCGCCTTCGGCGTCGCCGATGAGGACCTCGCTTCCGATCCCGTGAAGATGTATCTGAACGACATCTTCACGGTGACTGTGAACATGGCCGGCCTGCCCGGCATCGCGGTTCCTGCCGGCCTCGACCACAAGGGGCTGCCGCTCGGCCTGCAACTCATCGGCAAGCCCTTCGATGAGGAGACGCTGTTCCGCACCGCCCATGTCATCGAACAGGCCGCCGGCCGCTTCACCCCGGCCAAGTGGTGGTAAGCGGGCTCATAATCAGGAAAATGACCGTCGCCGATCACCATGTGGTCGGCGAGGTTGGCTTTACCGCCTGGAAATCCAGCGACGCGTTCAAAGGCTGCGAATTGGCTCTCGACGTGGTCGAGCGCACGCGGCACGCTTTTGAGATCTTTGCCAGCCAAACGAATGCGCTGGTTCATGTGGGCGAACTGGATGGAGCTGTGGTCGGCTGGGGTGCGCGCGATGGCGCGCCGAACTACATTTCCGATCTATGGGTTCTCCCGAGCCTGCAGGGCAGAGGAATTGGCAAGGCGCTCTTGCTGAGCCTCTGCGATGACATTCGTGCTGAAGGATACCAGACCGCAAGGCTGGATACGCAAGCGCGTAACGCTGGTGGTATTCGGCTTTACGAACGCTGCGGCTTCGATATCGCCTGGCGCGGTCGCGAATATTCCAAAAGCATGGGCATCGAGCTCGAAAAAGTACACCTCGAGAAGGTGTTGTCCCGCTAGGTTGCTTTCCTCTTCGAAGGCCCACTTTCACGTGCTATGAACCGCATGGTCGTTGAAACGACCATGGATTGCGACGCGAAACAGTGGTGACGAGATGCCTTTGACCTTTATGGAATGGATTGCCTATCTTGGCCTGGCGCTTCCGTTCTGTGTCCTGGCCTGGTCCGCGGCAGCTTATGTTGTAGCTCTCAGAAGCAGGAACGTGCACGAGCGCTATGAACGGTTCTTCCAGATCACCGAGCACCTGGGAATGGAAGGCAATTCCACAGCCTCCAAAATGGCCGCGGCCTACGAATTGCGGAAATATCCGGAATACAGGGAGCTGATCATTCGCCTTTGCGAAGACGTTCAGTTCGACGATTCGGCGGCCGAGCTGCTTCGCAAGGAGCTTGCAATGACGGCGGAATACCTCAGGAGATAGCGCCGGAGGAAAAAGGCGGCGCCCTCGCGAGCGCCGCCGTTCGTATCATCTGTTGTCCAGTTGCGATCTCACCAGTTGCAGGCCCCGTTCGGTGATACGGTAGGGCTTGCCGCCCGAGGATTTGATCGCCCGCTTCTGCTTGAGCTTGCGGAAGGTTGTCAGGTCGAGACCATTGAAGGCCCAGCCTTCGCGGGTGAGGAGCTGGATCTTCTCGATCTTCCTGTTGTCGTCTCGGGTAAGTTCGATCCTGCCGCCCTGAGCGAGCAGGTGAAGGATGCGCTGTTCGGCGCGGGAAATATCCATTGTTTCGATGTCCGGATAAGCTCTTCCGGCTTGCGGAAGGGCATACAAAAACGTCGCCGGCGTCGCATGACGTCGGGGTTTGCCGTTTTTGCCTGGGCCAGCGGCAGGAAATCTGCGGGCTGGCCCCTTACCGGGTCTCAGCGAGAGAGAACATCAAAACTCCATGAGTACGGGCTTGCAACTAAGGCGGTTTTCGACAATCGTCAAGCCGAGCCCTTCCGGGAGCGCGGAATTCGGGGCTGGCAAAAGCTTGAACTCGATGGTGTACTGGGCGCGAGTAGGGGCGGTCATGATCACCATTCGCAACGCGCGCGGGGATGAAGCGGAGATATTGGCGACGATCGGGTTGAGGGCCTGGGAAAAGGCCATGTCTCCGATCGGCGGAACGGATGCGATGCGGGAAAACGCCCGCGCCGCCTTCCGGAATTTCACCCGTTCCTCCTGGCTGACCATCACCGTCGTCGAGCAGGGCGGAAGCCTCGCCGGCTGGGCGGCGCGCGAAGGCCTGGATGAATTGATCAGCGATTTCTGGATCGAGCCGGCCCTCAAGGGACGGGGGATCGGAAGAACCCTCTTGCAGGAGATCGAGCGCCAGATCGTGCAGCAGGGGTTCGAAGTCGCCCGCGTCGCGACCCATGCCCGGAATGCCGAGGCGATCGGCTTTTTTCAGAAGAACGGTTATACGGTGAACTGGCTTTCGGTCGCCTACTCTCCGAAGATCGACAATGATGTTCAGTCGGTCGGCCTTTTGAAGCAGCTTGTCGTCGAGGCGGAGGAAGATGCCTACGGGGCCGGATTTTAGAGGGATGCTCTATCGGCCCAGGCGTTTCGTCAATCCGTCCGTGATGCGTTTGGCGAGAGCTTCGTAGTCCCCGTCGAAATGGTGCCCGCCATCGACCGGAATGATCTCGACGGGTGTGTCCTTGAGCGTGGGGCAGGCGTCGTCGTCGTCATCATCGGTGCCGTAAAAGCATTGGACGAGCGCGGGATCGATCTTGCGGATATCGCTGGCCGGGTCGCCCGCCGACCCGTCGCCGGCTACGCCGAGCCAGCCGGACACGGAGACCTCGTAGTCGACCTCGTGCGAGACGGCGAGCAGCGAAATCTGCGCGATATGCTGCTTTTCCTTGTCGGTAAGTAGGTTGTAGGTCGCGGGCAGAACATCCGCGCCGAAGGAATAGCCGACAAGGAGAACGTGCTTCACATGCCACTGATGGCGGTAGGTATCGATGATCCGGGTCAGGTCGTCGGCTACATCCTGGGGCTTGCGCTCCGACCAGAAATAGCGAAGCGAATCCACCCCCACGGTCGGGATGCCGGAGGATTGCAGCGCGCCGCCGATCTCCTTGTCGATGTCGCGCCAGCCGCCGTCGCCGGAATAGACCACCGCCATGGTGTCGAATTTCGGCGCGGTTTCGAGAACGGTCAGCGGAAGCCCGAGCGGGTTGTCGGCGTCTCCCGATGCTTCGCCCCGATCGCTCAGCGTCTGCAAAAGCGCATCCGCGGGCGCGTCGTCGATATCCTGCACCTCGATATCCGGGTGCGCGGCCGTCAGCGCCGCGACATGGTCCCGGCCGTCCTGATCGGCGCTCTTGGAAAACAGAACCGTGACGCCCGCGGGCAGTTCGCCATCGGTCAGGCCGTAGACCATCCGGTCGCCCCGCTGCTCCTTCGAGGCCGGAGTGCAGAGCTGTTTCGTCAGCGGAATGCCGGCAGCCGGATCGACCGCCACCGCTTCGCCGATCGTCGCCACGGGGCTCTGGGCGATCATGGCGAGCGCCAAGGCTCCGCCTTCACCAATTCCGGCGATGATAGGCGGCCGGTAGCTGCTGTTGCCGGTGGCGCGCTGGATCTGCTGAGCGAGTGCCTCCACATCGGAAATCATGTAGATGCAGTCGCCATCGTCCTTGCGTAGCGCGGCGAGGTAAGAGGGAAAATCGATGCCGACCACGGCAGCGCCCTTCTCGACGAGAGCCTTGGCCTCCTGCTCGTCGGTGTTACTCCAGCCAGCGGTATCGGATATCAGGAAGACGCTGGCATCGGCCTCGCCATCCGGCAGGAAGATGTGCTGCGAGGGTATCATGCCGGTATCGAATTTCGGCGGCTCCTGCGCGTGAAGGGTGCCGGCGAGGCCCGTGGCGCCCATAAGGCTAACCATCATCATGACGTGGCGAAGTCTCATTTTCCGACAACTCCTCTGATGCCGCCGCCGATCAGCAGCGTGACGTCCATCAGCGCCATCAGGGCGCCGGTGCCGCCGGACACGGCGAAATAGCGCGGCTGCCAGCTCGGGTGGAACTTCGATTTGAAAGCTCTGAGTCCCTTGAAGTTGTAGAACCGTTCCCCGTGCTCATAAATAGTGCTGCCGATGCGGTCCCACACGGGTGCTATCTCCCGCTTCGACATGCCCGAGAGCGGCGCCATGCCGAGATTGAAGGTCTCGTAGCCGGTCTCGCGCATGTGCTGCATGATGCTGACGAACAGAAAATCCATCGCGCCGCGCGGCGCTTCGGGCAGGAAGCGCATCAGATCCACGGTCGCTTCCTTCCTCGTCTCGGTAACCATCAATGTCGCGAAGGCGATGATGCGCTCTTCCTGGCGCAGCACGGCGACCGGTTGCGAGAGGATGTAGTCCTCCCGGAAGGCGCCCAGCGAGAACGTCTTTTCGCGTGTATTGTGATGCGCGAGCCAGGCGTCGGAAACCGCCTGCAGTTCCGGCAAGATCGCCGGCACGTCGGGAATCTCCACCACGGAAAACACGAGGCCATCCCTCGCGCCGCGGCTGATGGACTGGCGCAGGCTGGCGAGCTTTCCGCCCTTGAGTTCGAAACGCGTGAGATCGACGATGGCGAGTTCGCCGAGCTTGAACGCACGCAAACCGGCATCGGCGCAATAGGAAAGCATGGCGGGCGAGATCTGGTAGAAGGCGGCGCGTCCGCCGGCGCCGCGCGCCGTTTCGACGAATTGCCAGACCAGTTCGCCCATCTCTTCCTCCAGCCCAATCGGATCGGCAAACGCGATCCAGGAACGGCCCTGAATGCCGTACATGATGAAGGTGTTGCCGCTTTCCGAAAACATCAGGCGCTTGTCACCCATGCGGACGAGATTGGCATCGGCGACGTCCTGTTGCCGGACGATGTCGGTGGCCCGAGAAAGTTCGTCCGCGATCGGGGTATCCGGCCGATATGCCACTGGCCGAAGCAGGCTGAAAATGGCGACGGCCGTGGATGCGACCACGACGCCGAGGGTGGCGCGCAGGCTTCGCGGCGCGTCCTCCATGAACTCAAACTGCCACCAGAGATCATGGCTGTATTGCGTATCGCGGTAGACGAACAGGAGGATCGCGACGGCGCCGACGGCAATCACTGCCGTGGCCGCCAGCCAGGAAGGGCTCAGTGCCTGCCTGAGCAGGGAGGCATGCCGCGTGAAGAGTTTGCCGTTCAACAGCATGGCGCCGATGAAGAGCGCAAGCAGCAACGCCTCGAAGACCGCAACGGCCTTGATAAGCGAGAGCACCAGCGCGGCGGCGGCACCGACGACCGAGACCCACCAGGCGCCGTCGAGACGCTGGGCAATGCCTCTCGACGAGATGACGAGCACCAGTCCCAGCAGGCTGGCGAGGAAGTGAGCGCCCTCGACGATCGGCAGGGGCAGGAGGTCGGAGAGGAAATCCAGGTTCGTGTCGGGCGTCGGCGTCACGCTGGAAAAGATCAGCATCGCGCCGAGGATGAGGCAGAGCGTCGAGAGCAGAGGCGGCGCCAGGCGGACGCCGATCTGGCCCATGCCTGCCACCATCGGATGGGAGGCGAGCTGCCGGACTTCCGAAACGAGGACCAGTCCGATCGCCAGGATCAGCGGCAGGACGTGATAGACGAGGCGATAGAGGACCAGACTTCCGAGCAGGACGTCGATGCTGATTGTATTGCCAAGACCAGCGATGATGACCGTCTCGAAGACCCCGAGCCCCGCCGGAACGTGGCTGAGCACACCGAGACCGACGGCGGCGGCATAGATTGCGAAGAAGGTCGGCCAGCCGACATGCGTTTCCGGCAGCAGAACGTAGAGCACGGAGGCCGAGGCCGCGATGTCGAAGGCGGAAACCAGAAATTGCCGCGACGAGGTGCGCGTATCGGGAAGGCGCAGGCTGAGGCGGCCGAGCGTGACGGCGCGGCCGTCGCGTCCGAAAACGAGCAGCAGGGCGAGCAGAGCCACCACGGCCAACGCGCCGGCGCGCAGCCAATCGGCATCGATCGCCAGGATAGAGGCGAGACGCGGCGCGACGACGAGCGTGGAGAGGCTCGCAACGGCAAGCAGGCCAAGCCCGAAGGATAGCGTGACGAAGGCGATGACCCGGCTGATATCGCCCGGCGAGAGCCCCAGTCGCGAATAGGCCCGCAGGCGGATCGCGCCACCGCTCAGCGCGCCGAAACCGGCCGTGTTGCCGATGGCATAGGCGCTGAAGCCGGTCATCGCCACGGTCGCGAGCGGCAGCTTCTTGCCGATATAGTCCAGCGCGTTGATGTCGTAACAGGTGAGCGCGGCGAAGCTGAGCGCGGTAAACAGGATCGCCAGCCCGATCGATGTCCAGCTCGTGTCCGCGAGCGCGGCGACCACGTCGTCGTAGCGCACTTCTTCCGTCAGCCTGTAGATGGCGACCGCCATGAGAACGAAGATCGCTATGACTGCGGCGGATGTCAGGTAAACGCGAAAGCGCATAAAGAATGCCGCCAGCGACGATCTGGGAGGAAGCTCGTCCGGGGAGGGGGCGGTATCCATCGATTCCATTGGCGGTGCCGGGGAGTGATCTTGCGTGGACATTCTGTGGCTGACGGATTTGTTCGTTGTTGAATTGAACCGGCTGGTTCATGCCGCCGCAATAATGGCAATTTTGAGTAGATTTGGCAGGGCTTCAGTGGTTGCACGGCGGCGGCGAAGCTTGCGCCACGCATTCATTTGTTCTACCTCAACAGCAAACACGCTGCATCACACAAAGAGCACAAGATGACCATTGTCGACGTCCGCACGCCCGATCCCAAACGCCTGATTCCCGGCGCCACCGGCGACTGGGAAGTCATCATCGGCATGGAGGTGCATGCGCAGGTCCTCTCCAATTCCAAGTTGTTTTCCGGAGCTTCGACCGAGTTCGGCAAGGCTCCGAACGCCAATGTCTCGCTCGTCGACGCAGCCATGCCCGGCATGCTGCCCGTCATCAACGAGGAATGCGTGAAGCAGGCCGTGCGCACCGGTCTCGGCCTGAAGGCGCAGATCAACAAGCGTTCGCTCTTCGACCGCAAGAACTATTTCTATCCGGACCTGCCGCAGGGATACCAGATATCCCAGTTCAAGGACCCGATCGTGGGCGAGGGCAAGCTCACCATCTCGCTCGGCCCCGACCGTCAGGGCCAGTTCGAGGACATCGAGATTGGCATCGAGCGCCTGCACCTGGAGCAGGATGCGGGCAAGTCGATGCACGACCAGCATCCGACCATGTCCTTCGTCGATCTCAACCGTTCCGGCGTCGCTTTGATGGAAATCGTCTCGAAGCCGGACATGCGTTCGGCGGACGAGGCGAAGGCCTATATGAGCAAGCTGCGCTCGATCGTGCGCTATCTCGGCACCTGCGACGGCAACATGGACGAGGGCTCCATGCGCGCCGACGTCAACGTTTCCGTGCGCCGTCCGGGCGAGGCCTTCGGCACGCGATGCGAGATCAAGAACGTCAACTCGATCCGCTTCATCGGCCAGGCCGTCGAATTTGAGGCGCGCCGGCAAATCGCCATCCTGGAGGATGGCGGCACGATCGATCAGGAAACCCGGCTGTTCGACCCGAACAAGGGTGAGACGCGCTCCATGCGCTCCAAGGAAGAGGCGCACGACTACCGCTATTTCCCCGATCCGGACCTCTTGCCGCTCGAGTTCGACGATGCCTTTGTCGAGGAGCTGAAAAAGGACCTGCCGGAACTGCCGGATGAAAAGAAGGAGCGCCTCGTTCGCGACCTCGGACTTTCGGTCTACGACGCCTCGGTGCTGGTCTCGGAAAAGGCGATCGCTGACTATTTCGAGGCCGTGGCAGCCGGCCGCGACGGCAAGACTGCCGCCAACTGGGTCATCAACGACTTGCTGGGCGCCTTGAACAAATCCGGCAAAGGCATTGAAGAGACTCCAGTTTCGCCGGCCCAGCTCGGCGGCATCATCGACCTCATCAAGGCGGAGACCATCTCCGGCAAGATCGCCAAGGACCTTTTCGAGATCGTCTGGAACGAGGGCGGCGATCCTGCCGAAATCGTCGAGACGCGCGGCATGAAACAGGTGACCGATACCGGCGCCATCGAGAAGGCCGTGGACGAGATCATCGCCGCCAATCCGGACCAGGTCGCCAAGGTGAAGGCAAAGCCGACGCTTGCCGGCTGGTTCGTCGGCCAAGTGATGAAGGCGACCGGCGGCAAGGCCAATCCGCAAGCCGTCCAGGCGCTCGTCAAGGCGAAACTGGGCATCGAGGAATAACCCGCATCGATTGTCGATGTGGCAGGGAGAAAGCCTTGGTCTACTTCATTCGCACCGCCGGCGAAGAGGACGCGGAGAAAATCCGCGCCCTTCTGGCGGAGACCTTCCATGCGGCCTACGATCCGTTTTACGGGGCGCCGCAGGTCCAGCGGATGATCGACGGCTGGAACTCGGCGAGCGCGATCCGCGCCCGAATTATCAAGAAGGATGGAGAGTTTCTGGTGGCCGATAATGGCAAGGAAATAGGCGGCATCGGTTATGCCGCCATGTATCCCAAGATGGCGAAGACGGCGATGCTGCACCAGCTCTACGTGAAGCCGTCCTGCCAGAATGAAGGCATAGGGCGGGATATCTTTGCCGAACTCGAGACCTGCTTTCCGGGTGCTGAAATCATGCGGGTCGAGGTGGCGCTTCAAAATACCCGCGCGCAATCTTTTTACGAGAGGCTAGGCTTCACTGAGGTGGACCGCATGGAGGAGTGGGGCGCGCCCAATTCCGGCCTGCCGGCGATCATCATGGAAAAACGGCTGGTGGGGCTCTGAATGGCTGATCTCTTGATCCGCAGGGCGCGGGACGCCGATCTGCCCGCCCTGATTGCGATCTTCGCCGCCGATGCGGTCGGCGGACATGGCGACACCACCGATCCTGAGGCATTCGAAGACTATCTCCGCGCTTTTCATGTCATCGACGCCTCGCAAAACGAACAGCTCTTCGTGGCCGAACTGGCGGGCGAGGTGGTGGGCACCTTCCAGATCCTTTTCAATCGCACGCTGACGGGCAGGGGATCGCTCTCCATGATCATCGAAGCGGTGCAGACGCGTGAGGATATGCGCGGAAGAGGGATCGGCGCGCAGATGATTCGCCATGCGGTCGAAGAGGCGAGGCGTCGCGATTGCCGCCTGGTGCAGCTTTCCTCCAATATGGCCCGTGTGGATGCTCACCGCTTCTATGAGCGGTTGGGTTTCGCCAAGAGCCATTTCAGCTTCAAGATGAAGCTCAAATAGGCGCCGCGGCATCGGAAACACTGGACATCGGGCACGTCAGGTAGCATAAGCGGGTTACGTGGCGATCTCGAAATTTCGCTGTCATCATGCCCAAAGTCGACGGAAAAGACATGAAAAATCTCCTGCTGCAGATTTTCACCTGGTGGAACGGACAGACACTCGGCACCCGCTTCTTCACCTGGCGTCATGGCAAGAAGGTTGGCGAAGACGAGCTTGGCAATGTCTATTACGAAGGGCCTATGACATCCTGGGGCAAGCCGAAGCGCTGGGTCGTCTACAAGGGTTATGCGGAAGCTTCCGCCATCCCGGCCGGCTGGCACGGCTGGATGCATTACCGCACCGATGTTCCGCCCTCGGCGGAGGCTTACAAGCCGCGCGAGTGGCAGAAGCCGCACGTCGAAAATGCCACCGGCACACCTTTTGCCTATCGTCCCAAGGGCTCGCTTGCCGCAACCGGCGAGCGCGCTCGCGTTACCGGGGATTACGACGCCTGGACCCCGGGCAACTGATCGCAAGCCACCTGTTTTGGCCACAATCGCAATCTAGGCCGGCATCCGCAGGATTGTCGAAACGGGAAACATGATGAGATCTATGAAGGTTTCTGCGCGCAAACTGACCGGAGCCGTATTCGCGATCGTGGCTTCGGCTCTGGCGGCGGGAAGTGCTTCGGCGGAACGCATCAACAATCCGGTTGCAGTTTTCGCGGGCATCGACAAGATCACCGGCCGCATTACCACTTTCGATGTCTATATAGATGAGACGGTGCAATACGGCGCCCTCCAGGTGACGCCGAAGGTCTGCTATTCGCGCGACGAATCCGAGGCTCAGAAGATCGATGCCTTCGTGGAAGTGGACGAGATCACGCTCGACCGCAAGATCCGCCGCATCTTCACCGGCTGGATGTTCGCCGACAGCCCCGGCCTGAACGCCGTGGAGCATCCGATCTATGACGTATGGCTGACCGGCTGCAAGCCGCAGTCCGAAGTGCCGGCGCCGTCGCCCACGAATTGATTGCCTAAAACTTCAGATGCGGCGGATCGACCGCCGCCTTCAGCAGCTTGAGATATTCCTCCTTGGGAATATCGATCGCGCCGAAGGTCTTCAAATGCTCCGTGGTGAATTGCGTATCGAGCAGGGTGAAGCCCCTTGCCCTCAGCAGTTCCACCAGGTGCACGAGGCAGACCTTGGAGGCATTGGTGCGCCTGGAAAACATGCTCTCGCCGAAGAAGACGGAGCCGAGCGACACTCCGTAAAGACCGCCGACCAGGTTTTCGCCCTCCCAGGCCTCGACGCTGTGGGCATGACCCATGCCGTGCAGCTCGGAATAGAGCTTGCGGATCGTGGAATTGATCCAGGTGCTCGGACGGTCTTCCGCCGGCTCCGCGCAGGCGGCGATCACCTGGTCGAAGGCCGTGTCGACGCGTATGTCGAAAGGTTTCTTGCGGATCGCCTTTGCCAGGCTCTTGGAGATGTGGAAGGCATCGAGCGGCAGGATGCCGCGTACTTCCGGTTCGACCCAGAAGATTTCCGGATCGTCGGCTGATTCAGCCATCGGGAAGAGGCCAATGGAATAGGCGCGCAACAGGACCTCAGGGGTAATTGCCGGATAATATCTGCCGCGTCGCCCTCCCATGGCTCTCCTTGATGCGCGTCTTCAGTGCGCCTTGCTATCGGCCAGATAATTCTCAAGCCAATGGATATCGTAATCGCCGTTGGCGATATCCTGGTTCGAGACCAGGTCCTGGAAGAGCGGCAACGTCGTCTTGACGCCATCGACGACGAATTCGTCGAGCACGCGGCGCAGCCGCATCATGCATTCGACGCGCGTGCGGCCATGGACGATCAGCTTGCCGATCAGGCTGTCATAATAAGGCGGAATGCGGTAGCCCGCATAGACCCCTGAATCGACGCGCACGCCAAGTCCGCCTGGAGCATGGAAATGCGTGATCGTGCCGGGGGAGGGCACGAAGGTGCGCGGGTCCTCGGCATTGATGCGGCATTCGATGGCATGGCCCTGGAAGCTTATGTCTTCCTGCTTCACCGAAAGCCCGCCGCCGGAAGCGACGCGGATCTGCTCATGCACCAGGTCGATGCCGGTGATCGCCTCGGTGATCGGGTGCTCCACCTGCAGGCGGGTGTTCATCTCGATGAAATAGAACTCGCCGTTTTCGTAGAGAAACTCGATGGTTCCGGCGCCGCGATATTTCAGCTTCATCATGGCATCGGCGCAGATCTGGCCGATCTTCATGCGCTGCTCGACGTTGAGAGCCGGCGAATTGGCTTCTTCCCAGACCTTCTGGTGGCGGCGCTGCAGCGAGCAGTCGCGTTCGCCGAGATGGATGGCATTGCCTTCGCCATCGCCGACCACCTGGATTTCGATATGGCGCGGCTTGCCGAGGTACTTTTCCATGTAGACGGCGTCGTTGCCGAAGGCGGCGAGCGCCTCGGAACGGGCCGTCGAGACGGCTTCCTCGAGGTCGGCTTCAGTCTTGGCGACCTTCATGCCGCGTCCGCCGCCGCCGGCGGTCGCCTTGATGAGGACTGGGAAGCCGATCTCGCGGGCGATCTCAAGGGCGTTTTCGGGCTTCACTTCACCGTCGGAGCCCGGAACCACGGGAATGCCGAGCTCCTGAGCGGTCTGCTTGGCGGTGATCTTGTCGCCCATGAGACGGATATGCTCGGCCGTCGGGCCGATGAAGGTGATGCCGTGGGCATCGAGGATATCCGCGAACTTAGCGTTCTCCGACAGGAAGCCGTAGCCCGGATGCACGGCATCCGCGCCGGTGATCTCGCAGGCAGCGACAATCTGGTGGATGTTGAGATAGCTGTCGCGCGAGGGCGGCGGGCCGATGCAGACGCTCTCGTCGGCGAGGCGCACATGCATGGCGTCACTGTCTGCCGTCGAGTGGACGGCGACGGTGGCGATGCCGAGCTCCTTGCAGGCGCGAAGCACCCGGAGCGCGATTTCGCCGCGATTGGCTATGAGAATCTTTGAAATCATCGGCCAGGCCTTATTCGATGACGATGAGGGGCTGACCGTATTCGACGGGCTGCGCATCGCTGACCAGGATTTCCGTGACCTTGCCGGCGCGCGGAGCGGGAATCTGGTTCATCGTCTTCATGGCCTCGATGATGAGCAGCGTCTGGCCTTCCTTGACCATCGCGCCGACTTCCACGAAGGCGCGGGCGCCCGGTGCCGGCGAGAGATAGGCAGTACCGACCATCGGTGCCGGAACGGCATTCTTGTTGTCCTGAGCCGCGGCGGGAGCGGCAGCCGTTACCGGTGCGGCTGCGGCCGGAGCGGCGGCAAGTGCCGGCGCGGCCGCCATCGGCGCCTGGACATACTGTGCCGGTGCGGCGCGCGAGACGCGGATGCGAAGGTCTTCCTGCTCGACTTCGATTTCGGTGAGATCGGTGTCGTTGAGGATATTCGCGAGATCGCGGATCAGTCCCTTATCGATACCGGTTTTCTTCTCAGACATGGCAAACCCTATTGTTCTGTTTATCT
Organism: Rhizobium sp. LC145; assembly: GCF_001005825.1. Lineage (GTDB taxonomy): Bacteria > Pseudomonadota > Alphaproteobacteria > Rhizobiales > Rhizobiaceae > Neorhizobium. The sequence continues at coordinate 674,001 of NZ_LBHV01000001.1, read as the reverse complement.
TCTTGTCAGTCGGTCATGGTTTTCAAGGCATGCAGTGCCAGGACGTAGCTTGCGGGACCGAAGCCGCAGATGACGCCCTTGCATGCCGCCGCAATCTTCGAATGATGGCGGAATTCTTCCCGCGCATGAACGTTCGAGATGTGGAGCTCGATCACGGGGACCGAAATGGCGCGAATGGCGTCGTGGAGTGCAACCGAGGTATGGGTATAGGCGCCGGCGTTGATGGCAACGCCGATAGCCTTGTCGTCGGCCTCGTGCAGCCAGTCCACCAGCACGCCCTCATGGTTGCTCTGGCGAAAATCCACGGAAAACCCGTAGTCGCGCCCGGCTGCGATGCAGTCGGCCTCGATATCCTTGAGAGTCTTGCCGCCATAGATGCCTGGCTCGCGCTTGCCCAGCATGTTGAGGTTGGGCCCATTGAGGACGAAGATCGTCTTGTTCATCGGTGCCTGATGTTCCAACAAAAAATTCAGGGCCACCTATAGACCGCTAGAAGAGCAAGGGAAAGCCCCGGCTTTGCGAAAGCCGTGGTTAGTCGGGCTCTCCCACCGCTCATGCCACAGGATTTCGCTTTTCGGGTCTTGGATGGCGCGGGCAGGTCAGCAGGAGGCCTTGCCGCAGGCGCGTACATTCGCGATTTTCTCCTGGAGCGTATCGAGCCCGACTGCCCCGAAAACGGCTTCGTTGCCGACCACATAGGTCGGAGTTCCGGTCACGCCGAGATTGGAGGCGAGCTGATAGGTTTCGCGAACGAGGTTATCGTTCGGGTTTTCCGCGAGCGACTTGCGGATTGCCGCCTCATCGAGCCCCAGCGAGGTGGCGACTGCGATCGCCGTTTCTTCCGACGCGTGGGACTGGCTGCCGAGAAGCTGGCGGTGGAAGTCGGCATATTTTTCCGGCGCGAGCAGGCGAACGGCATTGGAGACCTTGTGGGCGGCCATTGAATCAGGCCCGAGTATCGGCAGCTCCTTGAGAATGAAGCGGACGTTCGGATCCTTGGCGATGATCTCGTCCATGTCCCCCATGGCGCGTTTGCAATAGCCGCAATTGTAGTCGAAGAACTCGACGATGGTGACGTCGCCGTTCGGATTGCCGAGCGAGATGTCGTGCTCGGAGTTGAAGATCGCTTTTGTATTCTCCGCGACGGCCTTGCTGGCCGTTTCGGTGCGTTGCGCCTGCTGCTTCGCCTCGAGCGCGTTCTGCACTTCGATCATGATTTCCGGGTTCTCGATGAGATATTCCCGGATGAACTCGCCCATTTCCTTCTTCTGCTGTTCGTCCAAGGCAAATGCCGGGGCGGTGAGAGCGGAAGCGGCCATTATCGTACCGGCAGCCAGGGTCTTGAACAGGCGGGTCATTGATATCCTCGTCTTTGGGGCCGGAGTCGGCGCAACATCGTCCTGATTTGCGCCGAAACTATGCCACTTGCGCTTTTCAAGAAACCGCAAAATCGTCGAGGGGAGCGCTTCCGGCTTTCACAACTGCGTATGGGCGGTAGAAAGGCTAAGAAAATCCACCGCTTTCAATAACCTAGCGGCTTTTCCGGATTCAATCTGCCAAGTCGTTGAATCAGTTTCGGAGCTCTGAGGCGGAGCCCAAAAACAAAAACGGCCGCGTCTGGCGCGGCCGTTTTCGAAGATTTGCCTGCAGCTCAGAAGAAACCGCGCCGCTGCCACCAGCCGGCCTTCTTCGGTTTCGACGGCTCGCCGCCTTCTTCCGCGGCTTCGGGGGCGGAGCTCTTCACCACCGGCTCGGCGGATGAGGATATGTTCGAGGCGCGGTTGGCGCGGGCTGGCTTTGTGGCGTCATCCTGCTCTCCGGCTTCCTCCGCTGCAGGGGCGGGTTCGGCAGCGCTTTCCGCAGGCTCTTCGCCGAGCGCCGCATCTGCCTGCTCGGCAATCGCCTCGACGGGAGCCGGTGCTTCCGCTGCCGTTTCCTCGGCAGGGGAGGCCTCGGCCTTGGCCCGCCGCGACCGGCGCGGTTTTGCCGGCTTGCTTTCCGCAGGCTCTGCAGGCTCGGCGGGCGTAGCTGCCGCGACCGGCTCTTCGGCTGTCGCGGGCGAAACGGCTTCTTCCGTATCCTCGCCGGCCTCTTCAGCAGCTTCTTCGGCTGCCGTCAGCTCCTGCTCTTCGCCGTTGCGGTTGCGACGACCACCACGCTTGCCGCGGCGGCGGCGCTTGCGGCGGTTTTCTTCGTCGCTCTCGGTGCCGAGAGAAACCTGATCTTCCTCCGCGCCCTCGTCTTCGTCGCCTTCATCGTCGCCGTCCTGATCGGAAACCGTATCGCGGTCAGCTTGCTCGGCTTGGGCATCCGCTCCGCGTTCGCCCTTGTTGCGGCGGCGGCGGCGACGCTTGCGCTTGCGGCCGTTCTGCTCTTCTCCGTTGCCGGAAGCAGCGGGCGCCGCTTTGCTTTCGACGATTTCCTCTTCCTCTTCGTCCTCCTCGATGACGATATCGTCATCTTCCTCGACGGGGATGGCCGCAAACTGCATCAGGCTTTCGATCTTGATCGGATTTTCCACCGCCTCACCGCGATCGATCGCAAAGTGGCTGGAGCCTATTCCATCGTCCGATTCGATGAAGATCGAGACGCCGAAGCGCTTCTCGTAATCGACCACCGTGTTGCGCTTGTAATTGAGCAGGTAGAGCGCGGTTTCGGGCGTGGTGCGCACGGTGATGTCGTGCGTCGTGTTCTTCAGCAGGTATTCCTCGATGCCGCGCAGAACGTGCAGTGCGATCGAAGACTGCGAGCGCACATGACCGGTGCCGCCGCAATGCGAGCAGATCTGCGTCGTCGATTCGAGCACGGAGGCACGGATGCGCTGACGCGACATTTCGAGCAGGCCGAAGTGGGAGATGCGGCCGACCTGGATGCGGGCGCGGTCGTTCTTCAAGCAATCCTTCAGCTTCTTCTCGACGGCGCGGTTGTTGCGCTTCTCTTCCATGTCGATGAAGTCGATGACGATGAGGCCGGCAAGGTCGCGCAGTCGAAGCTGGCGGGCTACCTCCTCGGCAGCCTCCAGATTGGTCTGCAGCGCCGTTTCCTCGATCGAATGCTCGCGGGTCGAGCGGCCGGAGTTGACGTCGATCGCCACCAGCGCTTCGGTCTGGTTGATGATGAGGTAGCCGCCGGATTTCAGCGTCACCTGCGGCTGAAGCATGCGGTCGAGCTGGGCCTCGATACCCGAGCGCGAGAAGATCGGATGCAGGTCGCGGTAAGGCTGAACCACCTTCGCGTGGCTCGGCATCAGCATCTTCATGAAGTCCTTGGCTTCACGATAGCCTTCCTCGCCCGCAACGATGATCTCGGAGATATCCTTGTTGTAGAGGTCGCGGATCGAGCGCTTGATGAGAGAGCCTTCCTCGTAGACGAGGCAGGGTGCGGTGGAGTTCAGCGTGAGCGTGCGCACGTTTTCCCACAGGCGCATCAGGTATTCGAAATCGCGCTTGACCTCGACGCGGGTGCGGTTCGCCCCGGCCGTGCGCAGGATCACTCCCATGCCCTGCGGCACGTCGAGTTCGCGGGCGATCTCCTTCAGGCGCTTGCGGTCCTGCGGGCTGGTGATCTTGCGGGAAATGCCGCCGCCGCGCGCCGTGTTCGGCATCAGCACCGAATAGCGGCCGGCGAGCGAGAGGTAGGTCGTCAGCGCAGCGCCCTTGTTGCCGCGCTCTTCCTTGGCAACCTGGACCAGGAGGATCTGACGGCGCTTGATGACTTCCTGGATGCGGTACTGCTTGCGCGGCTTGCGCACCACGCGGTCCGGCACCTCTTCCATTGCGTCTTCGGCGCCGACCGATTCGATCTCTTCCTTCTCGTGGTGATCGTCATCGTCGTCGTCCGCATCGTCGTTGCGACCGCGGCGGCTCGTGACGTCCTCGGAGATGGTGTCGGTTTCGACCATGGCGGCCATTTCGCCGGGCGTGGAACCGTCGTCGCCCTCAGAAGCGGGAGCGGGCTCCGTCGTCTCCGTGGCTGCGGCTTCAGTGACCTTCTTGCGGGAACGGCTGCGCTTCGGCTTGGCCTTCGGCTTCTCGGCCGCCTCGACGGACGCGGCTTCGGCCGTTTCGGCCTCGACAGGCTCGCCCGCGCTCGCCACGTCGATATTCGGCTGTTCCTCGTTTGCGAGGTCGACCACCGGATCGGCTGCCTCGGCCTCAGCGATCTTGCGCTGGTCCTCGGCTTCCTGCTGCATCAGCGCCTGCCGGTCGGCAAGTGGGATCTGATAGTAATCCGGGTGGATTTCCGCAAAGGCCAGGAAGCCGTGGCGATTGCCGCCGTAATCGACGAAAGCGGCCTGCAGGGAGGGCTCTACCCGCGTAACTTTCGCCAGATAGATATTGCCGCGTATCTGCTTCTTGTGCTGTGATTCGAAATCGAACTCTTCGATCCGGTTGCCACGAACGACAACTACCCGCGTCTCCTCTTCATGAGACGCATCGATAAGCATTTTGTCTGCCATAGAAATTCTGCTCCTCGGCGCAGCCGCACGGATGCACATAGGCCTGCCGCAAGGGCAGGCCTATCGTGCATTGTGGCCATTGCGCCGGATAAAGATGTTCTCGTCGGGCGCGACAATTGCGGCAACCGGAATGCCGAAGGGGCTTCAAGCTCCCTCAGTCTGTCCTGGTTCTGCAAATTTTGCCGCAACATAAAAGTCCAAACGAGAACGACGAACCTTAGACCCCCAAGGGGTCCGATGAATGTGCTCCGTGTGAGCGTGGGTGGCGTGCCACCCGGTACCGTTCCGGCCACCGCCGGTTTGATCGAGTATCAGGAAAAAGTGTAGCGACGGCGGATGAATATCGGCTTACGGCGCCAGGTTCCTCGTTGGCTGGCTGCCTGCCGACAGACTATCCCGTCAACACTTTAACCCTCATGCGCGTTGTATGGTTTATCTGTCACAATAGCAAGGGAAAAGCCTGATAGGGGCGAGGCCTGCCATATTGCGGATGGAATTGCGGGCCTTATGAATGCGATTGCAGCAGGGCTCGATTCGCCCGCGCCGGGGTAGAAGGCGTTTGCCAGCGGCTTTCGGCGAGGCCATGAGACAATGACTGCGAAAGACGGCTTGAGGGAAGGGGCAAAATTGAACGGACATCTGCTCGGCGAAAGCACCGTCCGGCGGCTGATGCGAATCACTTGCGTGGCGCTCCTGTCCCTGGGGCTCTGTTCGGGCCTGTCCTCGACGCTCGCCGCGGCCGTCGATTCCAAGCCACTTCTTGCCTTCGCCGCTCGTATCGCAGGGGACAATGCGCGTACGCGGATCGTTATCGATTTCGAAGAGAAGCCCGAGTTTTCCGTTCACTATATCGGCTCGCCGGAGCGGGTGATCATCGATCTCCCGGCAACGACTTTCGCTTTTCCCGAGGCGGATCTGGCTGCGCGCGGGCTGTTCAGCGACATCCGCTACGGCACGATGGACGAATCGAGCGCGCGCATCGTGCTGACGGCCATCCGGCCCGTCCGGCTCGCTCTCGCCGAGGTCCAGCCGAACGAGCAGGGCGGTTTCCGCCTCGTCCTGGATGCTGAGATGGTATCGGCGGAAATCTTCGCCGACCTCGTGAAGAAGCAGACTTGGACCACCCCCGCAGCCGCCAAGCCGGAGGATATCACGACCGCGGCAAAGGACGACGTTTTCACGGTCGCGGTGGATGCCGGTCATGGCGGCATCGATGCGGGCGCGACGGGTGCAGCGTCGAAGACGCCTGAAAAGACGATCACGCTCGCTTTTGCCCGGGTGCTCGCCGCCAAGCTCAGCGAGCAGAAGGGCGTCGAGGCCTTTCTCACCCGTGACAAGGACACTTTCCTCTCGCTTTCCGAGCGCGTGATGATCGCACGCCAGCACGGGGCCGATCTTTTCATTTCCCTGCATGCCGACACGCTCGCCCAGAAGGACATCCGCGGCGCGACGGTCTATACCCTTTCCGATAGGGCCTCCGACCGGATGGCGGAAAACCTGGCCATGCGCGAGAACCTGTCCGACCAGCTGGCCGGCTTCAGCCTGCAGAGCGGGCCGCCGGAGGTCGCCGACATCCTGCTCGATCTCACGCGCCGCGAGACCCAGGCCTTTTCGATCACATTGGCCAATACGGTCGTCAAATCCTTCGAGGGGCAGATCGGCTTGATCAACAATCCGCACCGGCATGCGGGTTTCCAGGTGCTGCGGGCGCCCGACATTCCTTCCGTACTCCTCGAACTCGGTTTTCTCTCCAACCCCGAGGACGAGAAACTGCTGCTTGACGAAGGATGGCGCGCCAGGGTTGCCGACCTCATCGCGAACGCCGTCGTTCGCTATCGGACCCAGGCGCTTGCAGATGGCGGTTGAGACTGTTTTCCGTGGCCTTCGCGCCACATTCGCGCGGGAATATCGATCGCCTTGAGGGCAGGGTGGGGATGCGTTGGGCAGGGCCCTATTTTGCTCACATTCGAACGTTTATTCGTCCGCGACGAGACAAGGCGACTCGCGGGGGCGCTCGGCGATGCGCTTGCATGTTCCAAAGCACCGTGCAAAACGCCTCAATCCATGGCATTGTATGTCTTTAGGTGCCGAGTAAAAGCTGAGCGGTAGCATCGATGATCAGATTAATTGGTTATTTTTTCGGATTGGGTTGCGCGCTTTTTCTCGCCGTGGCCGCGGCTGTCGCGCTCTATCTGAGCGGCGTCTCGAAGCAATTGCCGGATTATGAAGTCCTGAGCGCCTATGAACCTCCGGTTGCTACGCGCGTCCATGCGGGCAACGGTGCCCTGATGGCCGAATATGCGCGCGAGCGCCGCCTCTTCCTGCCGATCCAGGCTATTCCCGATCGTGTGAAGGCGGCATTCCTGTCGGCCGAAGACAAGAATTTTTACCAGCATCCCGGCGTCGATCCGGCGGGTCTCGCCCGCGCCGTCGTCAACAATTTCCAGAACCTCGGCTCCGGACGTCGCCCCGAGGGCGCATCCACCATCACCCAGCAGGTCGCCAAGAACTTCCTTCTGAGCAGCGACCAGACCATCGACCGCAAGGTCAAGGAAGCGATCCTTTCCTTCCGTATCGAGCAGACCTATTCCAAGGACAAGATTCTCGAACTCTACCTCAACGAGATTTTCTTCGGCCTGAACTCCTATGGCATCGCGGGCGCGGCTCTCACCTATTTCGACAAGTCGGTGACAGAGCTTACGACGGCCGAGGCGGCTTATCTCGCCGCTCTTCCGAAGGGTCCGAACAATTATCATCCCTTCCGTCGCGAAGCGGCCGCCGTCGAGCGCCGCAACTGGGTCATCGATCGCATGGCGGAAAACGGCTACATCACCGCTTCCGAGGCGGACGACGCCAAGAAGCAGCCGCTCGGTGTCAAGACACGCCGCGGTGGCGTCCATCTCTTCGCATCCGACTTCTTCTCCGAGGAGGTCCGCCGGCAGATCATCGATAAATACGGCGACAAATCGCTTTATGAGGGCGGCCTTTCCGTCCGCACGTCGCTCGATCCCGATCTGCAGTCCCTGGCTCGCCGCATTCTCCAGAAGGGCCTGGTCGATTATGACGAGCGGCGCGGTTTCCATGGACCGCTCACGAAGGTCGATATCTCACCGGATTGGGGCGCCGCCCTGATCAAGGCCGTTGCCGACGGCAAGGCGCTCGACCTTCGCGACGTGCCCGAATGGAGACTCGCTGTCGTTCTCAACGTTTCGGCCAAGTCCGTCGAAATCGGCCTTCGCCCGGAGACAGACGGCGGCGGCAAGGTCGAGGATAAGCGCGCCACCGGCACGATCTCGGCAGCGGACATGAAGTGGGCGTTCCGCGACGCGACCGGCGAACGCAGGACCGCCAGGTCGCCGGAAGGCGTGCTGGAACCCGGCGACGTGGTCTATGTCGAGGCCCTCGAAGAGGGCGGAGATGCCTACCGCCTGCGTCAGCCGCCGAAGGTGCAGGGCGGTTTCGTGGCCATGGACCCGCATACGGGCCGCGTTCTGGCCATGACCGGCGGCTTTTCCTATTTCCAGTCGGAGTTCAACCGCGCGACGCAGGCCATGCGTCAGCCGGGCTCGTCCTTCAAGCCTTTCGTCTACGCGGCGGCGCTCGACAACGGATATACGCCCGCCTCGGTCATTCTCGACGCGCCGATCGAACTGGTTTCGGGCGGCCAGGTCTGGAAACCGGAGAATTACGGTGGCGGCTCGGCGGGCCCGCAGACCCTGCGGCTCGGCATCGAGAAGTCGCGTAACCAGATGACCGTCCGCCTGGCCCAGGACATGGGCATGGAGCTGGTCGCCGAATATGCCGAACGCTTCGGCATCTACGACAAGATGCTGCCGGTGCTCGCCATGTCGCTCGGTTCGGGTGAGACCACGGTGATGCGGATGGTTTCCGCCTATGCGGTGATCGCCAATGGCGGCAAGCAGATCAAGCCGACGGTTATCGACCGCATCCAGGACCGCTACGGCAAGACGATCTTCCGTCATGAGGAGCGCGTCTGCGAAGGCTGCAATGTCAGCAACTGGGCAGGCCAGGAAGAGCCGATCATCGCCGACAGCCGCGAGCAGGTGCTCGACCCGATGACCGCCTACCAGATCACGTCCATGATGGAAGGCGTCGTCACGCGCGGTACCGCCGCCGGCAAGATCCACGTCACCGACCGTCCGGTCGCCGGCAAGACCGGTACGACCAACGACGAGAAGGACGCCTGGTTCGTCGGTTTCACCCCCAACCTTGTCGCAGGCCTCTATATCGGCTTCGACACGCCGGCTCCGCTCGGCCGTGGCGGCACCGGCAGCTCGCTGGCCGCCCCGATCTTCGCCGATTTCATCGAGGAGGCCGTGAAGCGCTCGCCGCCGGAGAAATTCCACGTTCCGGAAGGCATGCAGTTCATTCCCGTCAATCGCAAGACCGGCATGGCTGCGGCGGAAGGTGCTCCGGACACCATCATGGAAGCCTTCAAGCCCGGCACCGGCCCGGCCGACGTCTTCGCGGTCATCGGCATGACCGACAACCTGCCGCCGGAGCAGATTCTGCAGACCTCGCCGCAGGCTCAGCAGGCGGTCACCTCCGGCATGCCGGGATTGTTCTAAGTCGCTTGTCGTGAACAGTCGCGCCGGCCGCGGGACTTTACATCCGCGGCCGGCGCAACTATGTCCACGGCACTTCGAAACACTGAAAATCGAGAGTGAAGAAAAGCGCCATGCGTGCCGAAATCATCAATGTGGTCGACGAAATCAAGCAGGCCATAAGCCTGCTGAGGAGGCATCTTTGACTGGGACCAGGCGGTAAGACGACTGGACTGGTTGAACAACAAGGCAGAGGACCCGAACCTCTGGAATGACGCGGCCGAAGCACAGAAGCTGATGCGCGAGCGTCAGCAGCTCGAAGACGGCATCGGCGGCGTCAAGGCCCTCGAACGGCAGCTTTCCGACAATATCGAGCTGATCGATCTCGGTGAGGAGGAGGGCGACGAGGCGATCGTCAAGGAAGCCGAGGATGCCCTGAAGGCGCTGAAGGCGGAATCCGACCGCCGGCAGGTGGAGGCCATGCTTTCCGGCGAGGCCGACGGCAACGACACCTATCTGGAAGTGCATTCCGGCGCGGGTGGCACCGAGAGCCAGGACTGGGCCAACATGCTCCTGCGCATGTACACCCGCTGGGCCGATCGCCAGGGCTTCAAGGTGGAGCTCATGGAAGTGCATGACGGCGAAGAGGCCGGCATCAAGTCGGCGACGATGCTCGTCAAGGGTCATAACGCCTATGGCTGGCTGAAGACCGAATCGGGCGTCCATCGCCTGGTGCGGATTTCGCCCTATGACAGCAATGCACGCCGCCATACCTCGTTCTCGTCCATCTGGGTCTATCCGGTTGTCGATGACTCCATCAACATCGACGTCAACGAAAGCGATTGCCGCATCGATACCTACCGCTCCTCCGGCGCGGGCGGCCAGCACGTCAACACCACCGATTCGGCCGTGCGTATCACGCATATCCCGACCGGTATCGTCGTTGCCTGCCAGCAGGAACGCTCGCAGCACAAGAACCGCGCGAAAGCGTGGGAGATGCTGCGTGCGCGTCTCTACGAGGCCGAGCTGAAGAAGCGCGAGGAAGCCGCCAATGCCGAGGCCGCCTCCAAGACGGATATCGGTTGGGGACACCAGATCCGCTCCTACGTTCTGCAGCCCTATCAGCTCGTGAAGGACCTGCGGACCGGCGTCGAAAGCACCGCGCCGGGCGACGTGCTGGATGGCGAACTCAACGCGTTCATGGAAGCGGCTCTCGCCCATCGCATCAGCGGAAAGCCCGATGCCGCCGTGGCGGACGTCGACTGACTTTCCCGAGCCTTGAAATGATGAAAAGGCGGCCGGATTGGAAAATCCGGCCGCCTTTCCTGTTGAAGGGAGCGCCTATTCCGCGGCGGCGGCGACGGCGCTGCGCTCGCTGCGCAGCACGACGAGCGTCAGCAGGAAGACGATCACCGAGCAGATGGCGATGACGGTGACCATGGGCAGCGAGGTGCCGTCCGCGAACAACCCGCCGATTCCCACCACAATTGCGGATGTCACGAACTGGATCATGCCCATCATGGCCGAGGCGGTTCCGGCGATTCGGCCATGATGTTCGAGTGCCAGCACGGCCGCGGTCGGGTTGATCATGCCGAGGAAGCCGTATCCGCCGAAGAGGAAGGCGGCCATGACCTCCAACTGGTCGATGCCGAGCGAGGTGACGAAAGCCAAGGCCACCATCATGGCGGAATAGCCCACGACAGCGCCACGAATGACCTTCCTGAGGCCGATCTTGCGGGAGAGCCAGCCGTTCATCTGCGACATGCCGATGAAGCCGACCGCGTTGACCGAGAACACGATGCTGTAGAAGGAAGGCGAGAGGCCGTAGTGCTCGATCAGCACGAAGGACGAGTTGGCCACATAGATCATGTAGCTGGACATGCCGAAGGAGGCGATGAAGACCAGCCCCAGGTAGTAAGGGTCTTTCAGGAGCGTGGCATAGGCTTTGATTGCGCTGCCGATGCTGCTTTCGGCGCGAAGTGTGGCGGGCCGCGTTTCCTCCAGGAAGAAGATTGTGACCGCAAGGACTACGCCGGCAGCCCCGACCATGACCCAGAAGATCAGCCGCCAGTCGCCGAATACCGTCACGATGCTCCCGGCCAGCGGCGCCAGGATTGGCGAAACGCTGAAGACCAGCATCAGGCGCGACATCAGTTGCGCGGCGGCCGGCCCGGTATGCAGGTCGCGAACGATCGCCCGCGAGATCACCACGCCCGCGCAGGCGCCCATACCCTGCAGGAAGCGGAAGACGATCAGCCATTCGATCGATGGGGAAAGCGCGCAGCCGATGGCGCCGATAGCGTATAGGCCAAGACCGACATACAGGGGCCGCTTGCGGCCGAACATGTCGGACACCGGGCCGTAGACGATCTGCGAAACCGCCATTGCCGCGAAGAAGGAAATCAGGCTTGCCTGGACCGCATGGCTGTCGGCGTTCAGGTGTTCGCTGATGGTGGGAAGTGCTGGAAGATACATGTCGAGCGCGAAAAGCCCGACGGCCGAGAGCAGCCCGAGTGTAAGAGCATGGGGAAGAGCTCTGGTCTGCATTGGAAAAAACCTTTCCCGTCACCACATCCGCCGTGGAGACGGCAATGCGCAGGACGATTGTGAAAGAATGGAAAAAATGAGAGCCGGTGAGTGCGATATCGCTCGCGATCGTCACTCATGTAAATAATTTTGGACACAATTGTCCAATTCGTCAAGTGCCGTTATGTTGGTGTCATGAAAAATTCGTCTGCCGAAATTGAGCAAGCCTCCACATGGCCGCCGGCGCACAACAAGCGCCAGGCGATCCTGAATGCCGCCGCCGATGTTTTTGCGGAGCAGGGCTATGCGGGCGCCAGCATCGATGCGATCGCTGCTCGGGCAGGCGTGTCGCGTCAGACGATCTATAATCAGCTCGGGGATAAGGATAATCTCTTCAAGGTGGTGGTGACCGAGATCACCGAGCGCTCGACGGCGGGTTTCTTTCGGGTGCTGGATACCTTTCCGGTAGCACCGAAGGATATCGAAAAGGAGCTGACGGAGTTTTCCGTCCGGCTTTTGCGCAAGGCGATCTGCGATCCGAGCGGCCGCTGGCTGCGCAAGCTCGTGGAAACCGAAGGCGTTCGCTTCCCGCAGCTCTTCGAGACCTGGAAGGAATATGGGCCTGGAAAAAAATATCCGGCGGTCGCCGCGCGTCTCGCCCAACTTGCCCATGCCGGCTATCTGGAACTCGATGATCCCGCACTGGCTGCCCGCCAGTTCATAGCCCTGCTGGCGATGGATCTCCGCATCGATCAGCAGCTCGGCCGTCAGACGCCCGACGAGGAGATCGAGCAGATGGCGGCCAATGCGACGCGCACCTTCCTGCGCGCCTTCGGCAAACGGTAGCTCTTCCGATTCCGGCGGGGATCAGTTGTTGAACTGCTCGGCGAGAATCCGGTCGGACCAGGAGTGGTTCGGATCTGAGAGGATGCGGGCGGTCACCTCCGTCGACTGTTCCACCCTGACATGCAGCACCGATTTGACTTCCGCATTGTCTGCCACCGCGTTTACCGGGCGTTTTTCCGGTTCGAGGATGTGGATATCGACGCGCACGTGATTCGGCAGCAACGCACCCCTCCAGCGGCGGGGGCGAAAGGCCGAGACCGGCGTCATGGCCAGAAGCGGCGCCTCGAGAGGCAGGATGGGTCCATGGGCGGAGAGATTGTAGGCCGTCGAACCAGCGGGGGTGGCGACCATCAAGCCGTCGCAGATCAGCTCCTCCAGCCGCACATGCCCGTCGATCTCCACGCACAGCTTGGCCGCCTGGTAGGATTGCCGGAAGAGATAGACCTCGTTGATGGCAAGCGCGACCGAACTCGATCCGTCCTCGTTGGTGGTCGTCATCTTCAATGGGTGAAGTTCGTTCTCGATGGCTTCCGCCACGCGTTCGCGGAGATTTTCCCTGTGATAGTCGTTCATGAGAAAACCGACCGACCCGCAATTCATTCCGTAGATGCGCTTTCCGGTATTGATCGTCTGGTGCAGCGTCTGCAGCATGAAGCCATCGCCGCCGAGCGCTACGATCACGTCGGCATCTTCGATCGACGTGTTGCCGTAAAGGCGCAGAAGCTCTTCCAATGCGCTCTGCGCTTCCGGCGCGGTGGAGGCGATGAAGCCCAATGTTTTGGGCGGAAGCGTCTTCTTCGGCAGGGACATGGAGCGAAGCCTCGTGGAACCACCGGCCCTTGGTACATGAAAGAATGCTTTCCGGACAAGGCTCTTGCGGTCGGAGCGGTACGGAGTTCGGCCCCGGCCGGAAAAAGACGCCCGGCCAGCGTCGAGTTTTCTCTTTACAGGAAGGGAAAATCTGCTAACTCCCCACGTCATTGGATGCCCTTGTAGCTCAGTTGGTAGAGCACCTGATTTGTAATCAGGGGGTCGCGGGTTCGAACCCTGCCGGGGGCACCAGTAAATCCTTACTTTTCAGCGTTCCCACCTGATACCTAATGTACCGCGTTTTACCGGACGTTTCGCGTTTTCCAGTTTGGTCTCATCCATTCTGGGTACGGCGGAGGCTGTCCAGGGGCACAGTGTCGTAGAGTTGCATTGATTGCCTCGCTGCGCTTCGGGCGCACTTCCCCCGAATGAGACCATAGTCCCAAGCTGACCTAGGACCTGATACCGATGCCAAGTTCACCGGGCAGCGATAGATATCCAGGCTCTCGAATAGATGAGTGGAGTGGCCCTATGGCTAAGGTGTTCCTTGTGGCTATGTCGCTAGTGCTGGTTGGCTTCTGGAGTTCTGTCGGCGCTGTGATGTATTCACTGCTCAACTGAATGACGCTCAAAGTGTCGGCCTCAAATCTAGCGTAGCGTAACTTTTGATTCTCGCTTATTCTGGCCTCAGGCAATGGAGGTTGCCTGAGGGAGGAGCATTTGAGCGATACGATATTCGGATTCCTGGTAGCGGCAGAACTGTCAGCACTATTCTGGGCGGGACTGCTGATTCTGGCCTTTTAGCCTGCTGCCAGTTCTCGTCCACTTGGTCGAAGATCTCCGGTGCATCCACGCGCGCCCGGCTGCGCAGCAGAGTAGGATGGCGGCATGAAGATGCGTGCTCTCGACCATATCGTCCTTTGCGTCGCCGATGTCGCGGCCACTCGCCGCTTCTATGAGCGCGTGCTGAACATGGAATCGCGGGAGGAGCGGCCGGGGAAATGGTCGCTGCATTTCGGCGCCAACAAGATCAGTATTCAGGATGCCGCCGCATCACCAGCCATTGCACGAGAGACGGTCCCCGGCAGCGGTAATTTCTGTTTACTGACCGATACGCCCATGGATGCCGTCGTCCGATATCTGACGCGTGAGGGCGTGGAGATTGTCGACGGACCGGGCGAAAGGGCCGGCGCGATGGGAAGAATCCTGTCCGTTTACTTCAAGGACCCGGATGGCAATCTGGTAGAGGTCAGCAACCAACTCGAATAGCGGCCTGGGTCCCGCCTACCCGACGATCCCCCGCGCGATGAAGCTGGGATTGGCGAAATCGGCATCCTCGGACTGGCCTGTCTTGCCGTAGCGAAGCGGTAGCCCGTCGAGTTCCAGCGTCATTCCACCGGCTGCGCGAAGCACGGCATCGCCGGCGGCGGTATCCCATTCCATGGTGCGGCTGAAGCGCGGATAGAGGTCGGCCTTGCCTTCGGCCAGAAGACAGAACTTCAGCGACGACCCGATGCAGCAGATTTCGGCCGCTCCGGACTGCTTGAGATAGGCGTCGGTTTCGGCATTACCGTGTGTACGGCTGGCAACGGCGACCGGAGGGGAGGCGGCCGGACGCGCATGGATCGGCCGCCGGGTGGCGCCGGAAAGGTCGTCGGCGATTTCGAGCTTGCATGCGCCCTCGGGACCGCCGCAATAGGCAACGCCCAGGGCCGGCGCGTAAACGACGCCAAGCACCGGGCTTCCCTGTTCGATCAGCGCGATATTGACGGTGAAGTCGTTCCGCCCGCCGATGAATTCCTTGGTTCCGTCCAGTGGATCGACGAGGATGAAGGCACGGTGCGCGATTTCCGGCACGCGGCCGGCCGCAACGGACTCTTCCGCAATCACCGGAATATCCGGGCAATGCGCGGCAAGTGCTGCAAGAATGATCGCTTCGGCGCGTTCGTCGGCCTCGGTCACCGGCGTGCAATCCGCCTTCAACCTGTAATCCGGGCCGGCGCGATAGATATCGAGAATGATCTTGCCGGCCGCCAGGGCGGCCTTTTCGAATATATCAAGCATGGAACCCATGTCCGGCATCTGCGGCATCCTCGTTGTCTTCCGCATGCCATGTTTGCGGCAAGGTTTCGAGTCTTTTAGGCCCGTATCCGGCGTTCCATCACCGCAAGCCTCCATGCGGGGCGGCGCGATGGGCGTTGGTGAGGATGCGACCCGCATTTCCCAAAAGCCTGCGCCCGATCATGCCGAGGATCGCGAAGAGTTCGGAAAAGAGCTCGCGGATTCGAGGTTCCTCCTCGATCGGAGGCGCAGCAGGAGCCTCCCACAACGCCTGTCTCCTGATGATGGGATAGATATCGGCGCCGGAAAGCTGCGGCTCGGGCGCGGGGCGGGTATCGGCCGATGCCGCCCAGTTCTCGCCCAGGAAGGTTTCCGGCCTCACGTGAAAGCCGGCCTGGAGGGCAGCCTCTATGAAGTCGGCTCGCGCAAGTCCGGCAATGGCTCCGCCCTTGAGCACGTCGCGACAGGACTTGACCGCCTGGGCATGCGTTTCGCCGCCCTTGTCCGGCCATGCGCCGACCAATAACCTGGCCGCGACGAAGGTGTCGGGCACTGTTACCCGCCTTCCGCCCGCTTCAAGGACGACGGGCCTTCTCCAGCTTCCTCGGTCCATGCACGCTCCTGTAGAAGGATGGTGCATGAGGACATACAAAGCTTGCGCCGGGGTTGCAGCCAGACGTCGTGGCCGTCAACCCGGCACGGCGCCGGATCTCAGAAGATGCTGGCGCGTCGCGTAGAGCGCGACGGCGGCGGCGTTCGAGACGTTGAGGGATTTGATCGCGCCCGGCATGTCGAGTCGCGCCAGATCCTGTACCGTCTCCCGCGTCTTCTGGCGCAGGCCCTTGCCCTCGGAGCCGAGCACGAGGGCGATACGGTTGCCGGAGAAAGTACCTTCCAGAGGCGCAGGTCCTTCCGAATCGAGCCCGATCGTCTGGAAACCGAGCTCATGCAGTTCGCCGAGTGCATCCGCCAGGTTGGTGATCTGGATATAGGGAATGAGTTCGAGCGCACCCGAGGCGGATTTGGCCAGCACGCCCGATTCGGTCGGGCTATGTCTCTGGGTGGTGACGATCGCGCCGGCGCCGAAGGCGACGGCCGAACGCATGATCGCGCCGACATTGTGCGGATCGGTGATCTGGTCGAGCACCAGGAGAAGGGGGCTGTCCTTCAGGGCTTCCAGCCGCCGGACGGGCAGAGGCCTCGTTTCCAGCATGGCGCCTTGGTGGATGGCCTCGGGTCCGAGCACCTTGTCGATCTCCTGCGGAGAGACGAAATCCACAGGGAAGGGAAGGGCCGGTGCCTCGCCGATATCGAGCCGCGCGAAGGCGTTCTGCGTGACGGAGAGGCGGATGATCTCCCGTGCGGGATTGTCGAGCGCGGCGCGAACCGTATGCAGGCCGTATAAATAGACTTGGTCCGGCTGCAGCTGCGGCGGCTTCCAGGTGTCGGCGCCGGGCTTCTGCCGCTTCTTTGTGGAAGGCGTTGGAATTTCGCCGCGCTCGCGCTTGGCGTCGCGCACGGCCCGGCGCAGCGTTGCATAGTGGCTGTCGCGGCCGGATCTGTCGGATTTGTCATCTTTGCTCATGGCGCCTTATAGCGGCGCCGGCTCGTTCGGCAAAGCCCCGTGCAGGAAAGGCCGCCCGCAGTCCGATGATTATTTTCCGCATTTTTCCAAAAAGCTCGTGTTGACAGACGAGGACGGTACGGTCATATACGCGGCGCAGATCGCGGGACGGCCTTTCGAACCGCCGATCTGACGAGCTTGGTCAATTGATCCAGACGGAAAACTGGAGGGATGCCCGAGTGGTTAAAGGGGACGGACTGTAAATCCGTTGGCTCAGCCTACGTTGGTTCAAATCCAACTCCCTCCACCATTCTGTCGCCGGATCGGACCACCCCGCGGGTATAGCTCAATGGTAGAGCAGCAGCCTTCCAAGCTGAATACGCGGGTTCGATTCCCGCTACCCGCTCCAAGCTTTTCAACCACTTGGCTATAGCCCATTTCACTCGGTCGCGCGGCGAAACCGAGCGCATGAGCAAATGTTGATTCGCGCGCCGCTCGGGGAGGAGAGCTTCCCACCCTGGAACCGCCGAAGCTGGCCAAGCTTCATACCTGCTTTACCTTCTTCGAGCCATATGACTGGCGCGGCTTGTACCGCGCCCTACTCTTTATCGTGTTCGTTGAAATAGAGAGGTCATATGATGCGTAAATTCATTCTCGCAGTATCGCTTTTTGCTCCTGCCGCCGCTGTCGCGCAGGACCTGCCGACGGCTCCTTATCTGCCCCTCGAATTGGCAACCAAGGCAGCACAAGCCGCGCTGGAGGCCTGCGCCGCCGAGGGCAACAGGGTCAGTGTCGCCATTGTGGGGCGCGACGGCGGAACCAAAGTGCTGCTCAAGGCCGACAATTCCGGCCCGCACACGGGGTCCAGCGCCGAAGGAAAGGCATTCACCTCCGCCGCACTGGGTCGCGACACCGCGGGACTTTCTGAATTTGTATCCTCGCAGCCCGCAAATGCTGGCATGCGCGATATGGATTCGCGGATGGTCATCCAGGCCGGTGGTCTGCCGATCAAGATCGGCGACGCGCTGGTGGGCGGGATCGGCGTGGGCGGCGCCCCTTCGGGCGATGTCGACGCCAATTGCGCAGCCGCCGGGATCAAGGCGATCGGCGGCGCCGAGTAAGCCCGAGCGGTGGCCTGCAGGGCCACTGCCATCTCACCGGGGCGGTCTGTTCGGCCCCGGTGATCTAAATCTATCTGTAAGTTATCGAAGAAGGAGCTCTCAATGCGCCTGTTTTTTGCCTCGGCTCTGTCACTCGTGATCACGGCGCTCAACGCTCACGCCGCCGCACCCGACGGCGCGAAGCTGTCGGAGATCGTCGCCAAAATCGAACAGACTCCGGATGTGGAATATGTCGATGAAGTGGATTGGAACGATCGGGGCTATTATGAAATCGAGTATTTCATGAAGAATGGCGCAAAGGCCGAGATCAGGATCGATCCCAAGACGGGCGAGGCTGTCAGGTAAGATCCGGCAGAGTGACGCGGATGATGGAAAAGTCTCGCGGTTCCGTTGGCCTCTCAGGCTGAATGCATGGGGGGACGATTCCCGTTTGCCGCGCCTCCATTGGCGCGAAAAATCTCATTCATTGGAATTGTAAGCCTACGAGGCTCGGCACACCTCGTGTGTGATCCGCCGTGCCGAGCCTCGAGATCGCGGCCCGGGATTGGCTGGGGTTGGCCGCGACGCCGCCAAGCTGTCTCCGCCCCTTAAATGGTTCCAGCGCTGTTAAGGCGTATGGTTAGCGGGTCGTGAATATCCACAACATCTGTTCCGATCCGGAACATTTGCCGGTGTTGGCCAGTGTCGGGTGGCTAGCCGACGCCGACTGCGTGCCTGGGGGGCAGGGGAAGCGATCGGGGAAATCATCTGCGAAAGGGGCTGCTGTTCTGTGCGGAGCGGGTAGATTGCCGGACGATCGGAAGCATGGTCCGTGGCCGGGAAGGTGCCCTTGCGGCGCGTCTCCCCTTGTCCCGGCGGCTGGCCGCAATTATGTCTTGCGCATTCTTATGGAAAGCCTTAAACGGCTGCACCAAACCCGGTCGCCGGGTCCACCTTTATGTTCACAGGAAGCATTCAATGGCAAAGAGCAAGTTTGAGCGCACGAAGCCTCACGTCAACATTGGCACGATTGGTCACGTTGACCATGGCAAGACGTCCCTGACGGCGGCCATCACCAAGTATTTCGGTGAGTTCAAGGCTTACGACCAGATCGATGCGGCTCCGGAAGAGAAGGCGCGCGGGATCACGATTTCGACGGCGCACGTCGAGTACGAGACGCCGAACCGTCACTATGCGCACGTCGACTGCCCCGGCCACGCCGACTATGTGAAGAACATGATCACCGGTGCGGCGCAGATGGACGGCGCGATCCTGGTATGCTCGGCTGCCGACGGCCCGATGCCGCAGACGCGCGAGCACATCCTGCTGGCCCGTCAGGTCGGCGTTCCGGCGATCGTCGTGTTCCTGAACAAGGTCGACCAGGTCGACGACGCCGAGCTTCTCGAGCTCGTCGAGCTTGAAGTTCGCGAACTTCTGTCGTCCTACGACTTCCCGGGCGACGACATTCCGGTCATCAAGGGCTCGGCGCTTGCCGCTCTGGAAGATTCGGACAAGAAGATCGGCGAAGACGCGATCCGCGAGCTGATGGCAGCGGTCGACGCCTACATCCCGACGCCTGAGCGTCCGATCGACCAGCCGTTCCTGATGCCGATCGAAGACGTGTTCTCGATCTCGGGCCGCGGCACGGTGGTGACCGGCCGCGTCGAGCGCGGCATCGTCAAGGTTGGTGAAGAAGTCGAGATCGTCGGCATCCGTCCGACCTCGAAGACGACGGTGACCGGCGTTGAAATGTTCCGCAAGCTGCTCGACCAGGGCCAGGCCGGCGACAACATCGGCGCACTGGTTCGCGGTGTGGACCGCAACGGCGTCGAGCGTGGCCAGATCCTGTGCAAGCCGGGTTCGGTCAAGCCGCACAAGAAGTTCAAGGCAGAAGCCTACATCCTGACGAAGGAAGAGGGCGGCCGTCATACGCCGTTCTTCACGAACTACCGTCCGCAGTTCTACTTCCGTACGACGGACGTGACGGGCATCGTGACGCTTCCGGAAGGCACGGAAATGGTGATGCCGGGCGACAACGTGACCGTTGACGTCGAGCTGATCGTTCCGATCGCCATGGAAGAGAAGCTGCGCTTCGCGATCCGCGAAGGTGGCCGCACCGTCGGCGCAGGCATCGTCGCCTCCATCGTCGAGTAATTCTCTCTATAGAGAATGCAAGGAAGGCCCCGCCGGAGACGGCGGGGCCTTTCGCTTGGTCGGGGAAAGGGCGCCTTACGGGCGTCACCTTCCGGTGACTTTCCGGGAGTGGAGAAGCACGCCCGACAAAACGGCGGGCTTTTGAAATTTCCTCCGCAATAGTGCTTGTCATCGCGGATCAAGTTGAATATGAAGCCCGCGTGTCTCCCGGTCGGCGCTGATTGGCCGATCGCGAGGGCGACTTAGGGGTATAGCTCAGTTGGTAGAGCGGCGGTCTCCAAAACCGCAGGTCGGGGGTTCGAGCCCCTCTGCCCCTGCCATGCCCGAACGATGGGCGCGGATATCTGCAGCGGGATCGTTGGGAAGCGGCTGCCGGGAAATCGGCAAAATTTCATCGAACATTCTTTTTCCCCTTGTGAAAAGGGAATGGGGTGTTTATGTAGGTCAAAACAGACACGCGGTGCGTGGGGCTGAGCGAGATCGGCTTTACGCGCCGTAATTGCGTGGGCAGTCGATGGCATCTAAAACCAATCCAGTTACGTTTCTGCAGCAGGTTCGCTCTGAGGCGTCGAAAATCACGTGGCCGTCTCGTCGCGAGACAATGATCTCAACGGCCATGGTGCTGTTGATGGTGGTTTTTGCCGCGCTGTTTTTCTTTGCCGCGGACCAGCTTATAGGCTGGCTGATCAGGCTCGTTCTGAACGTCGGCAACTGATTTTGTGGAGATGAACATGGCGGCGCGTTGGTACATCGTCCACGCATATTCGAATTTTGAGAAGAAGGTCGCCGAGTCGATCGAGGAGAAGGCTCGCCAGAAGGGGCTGGGTCATCTCTTCGAAAAGATCCTGGTGCCGACCGAGAAGGTCGTTGAGGTGCGTCGTGGCCGCAAGGTCGATTCCGAGCGCAAGTTCTTTCCGGGCTACGTTCTCGTCCGGGCGAACCTGACCGACGAGGCTTATCATCTGATCAAGAACACGCCGAAGGTCACGGGCTTCCTCGGTTCCGACAACAAGCCGGTTCCGATCCCGGATTTCGAGGCCGAGCGCATTCTCGGCCAGGTCCAGGAAGGTGTGGAGCGGCCGAAGTCCTCCATTTCCTTCGAGATCGGCGAGCAGGTCCGTGTTTCCGATGGTCCGTTCGCGTCCTTCAACGGCGTTGTGCAGGATGTCGATGAAGAGCGGTCCCGCCTTAAGGTCGAGGTTTCGATCTTCGGTCGTGCGACCCCGGTCGAGCTCGAATACGGTCAGGTCGAGAAGGTCTGATTTTCTGAAATCCGCGATCGGTCGTCATTGACGGATCGCGGGTTGCGGCGCTTGCCGCAATCGCGTGGGAGAGGTGGGTGCCTGAAGCCGGGCTCCATGTTCGAACCACGCAACCGCAGCCGCCGGAGCGATCCGGCATATCGGGGCCGGGAAGCCGGTCCATAACGAAAGGCAGAGAGAATGGCTAAGAAGGTAGCAGGCCAGCTCAAGCTGCAGGTCAAGGCAGGATCGGCAAACCCGTCCCCGCCGATCGGCCCGGCACTTGGTCAGCGTGGCATCAATATCATGGAATTCTGCAAGGCGTTCAATGCCGCCACGCAGGAAATGGAAAAGGGTATGCCGATTCCGGTCGTCATCACCTATTACCAGGACAAGTCCTTCACTTTTGTGATGAAGCAGCCGCCGGTGACCTACTGGCTGAAGAAGGAAGCGAAGATCCAGTCCGGTTCCAAGACGCCTGGTAAGGGCGGCAAGGCCGGCACGATCACCAAGGCTCAGGTTCGCACGATCGCCGAAGCCAAGATGAAGGATCTCAACGCAGCCGACGTCGAAGGCGCAATGGCTATGGTCGAGGGCTCTGCCCGCTCCATGGGCCTGGAAGTGGTGGCTTGATCATGGCAAAGCTTGCAAAGCGTATTCAGAAGATCCGCGAAGGCGTTGATCCGACCAAGCTCGTCGCTCTTTCCGACGCCATTTCGATGGTCAAGGAGCGGGCTACCGCGAAGTTCGACGAAACCGTCGAAATCGCCATGAACCTCGGCGTAGACCCGCGTCACGCCGACCAGATGGTCCGCGGCGTCGTCAATCTGCCGAATGGCACCGGCCGCGATGTTCGCGTCGCCGTGTTCGCCCGTGGCGCCAAGGCCGATGAAGCCAAGGCCGCCGGCGCGGACGTCGTTGGTGCCGAAGAACTCGTCGAGATCGTTCAGGGCGGCAAGATCGATTTCGATCGTTGCATCGCGACCCCGGACATGATGCCGCTCGTCGGCCGTCTCGGTAAGGTTCTCGGGCCCCGCGGCATGATGCCGAACCCGAAGGTCGGCACTGTCACCATGGACGTCGCCGGAGCCGTCAAGGCTTCCAAGGGCGGCGCCGTCGAGTTCCGCGTCGAGAAGGCTGGTATCGTCCATGCCGGTATCGGCAAGGCTTCCTTCGAAGCCAAGGCGCTCGAAGAGAACATCAAGGCCTTCGCTGACGCCGTCATCAAGGCTAAGCCGGCTGGCGCCAAGGGTAACTACGTCAAGCGCGTAGCGATCTCCTCGACCATGGGTCCGGGCGTCAAGATCGATCCGTCGACCGTAACGGTCTGATTTGAAGTTTCCGGAGCCTCGTGCTCCGGGTGAAAGATTCCCGGCCTTTCGGGGCCGGGGATTTCCGGAGAAATCCGGAATTCCTGTCCGAGATTGCAGGTGGTTTCGACCTTAATCACCATGCCTGCATGAGACGGGTAAGACCCGATTTTCGTTAGGCGCATTCGCGCTTTTGGAGTTCGGTTCGAGCCTTGTGTGCCTTGTGCCTGGAGCCGTTGAGGCAACAGTGCGAGGGGACAGGATCCTCAAGCGCCGCTTGGGATCTTACCAATGGATCCCTTGAGGCAAAGGCAAACCGATGGGGCCTGCAGTATTGCGGTCCCGTCAACTGGAGACAGACAGTGGAAAGAGCGGAAAAACGCGAATTCGTCACGGAGCTGAACGAAGTCTTCAAGGCTTCCGGTTCGGTTGTCGTGGCCCACTATGCTGGTGTCACAGTTGCGCAGATGAACGATTTTCGTTCGAAGATGCGCGCTGCTGGCGGCACCGTCAAAGTCGCGAAGAACCGCCTGGCCAAGATCGCTCTTCAGGGCACGGAAGCGGAAGGAATGTCGGACCTGTTCAAGGGTCAGACGCTCATTGCTTACAGCAATGATCCGATCACCGCTCCCAAGGTCGTAGTGGATTTCGCCAAGACGAACGACAAGCTCGTCGTCATCGGTGGTTCCATGGGCACGACCACGCTTAACGCGGAAGGCGTCAAGTCGCTTGCGACCCTGCCTTCGCTGGACGAACTGCGTGCAAAGCTGCTGGGCATGATTCAGACCCCGGCAACCCGTATCGCAGGCGTCGTTCAGGCTCCGGCAGCTCAGCTTGCTCGCGTATTTGCGGCCTATGCAAAGAAGGACGAAGCCGCTTGAGGCGGTTTTTCGCTGTTCATAACCAACCAGTTCGAACCGAATAAAAGGAACTAGTAAAATGGCTGATCTCGCAAAGATCGTAGAAGACCTCTCCTCGCTGACCGTTCTGGAAGCTGCTGAGCTTTCCAAGCTGCTCGAAGAGAAGTGGGGCGTTTCCGCCGCTGCTCCGGTAGCTGTTGCTGCTGCTGGCGGCGCTGCTGGCGGTGCTGCTGCCGCTGCTGAAGAAGAGAAGACCGAATTCGACGTCATTCTCACGGACGCTGGCGCCAACAAGATCAACGTCATCAAGGAAGTTCGCGGCATCACCGGCCTCGGCCTCAAGGAAGCCAAGGACCTCGTCGAAGGCGCTCCGAAGGCTGTCAAGGAAGCCGTTTCCAAGGCTGAAGCTGCCGACATCAAGAAGAAGCTTGAAGACGCCGGCGCCAAGGTCGACGTCAAGTAATATCGGAATGCGACGGGGGAGGGGCATCTCTCCCCCGTCGGTTTCCTCTGAACCGGTTACCCAAAAGCCGTCCAAAACGGCTTTTGGGTAATGGGTTCTCAAGAGGATGGTCTCGAACCGGGACGCCAGGCAATCCGGCCGGCGGCTTCGGGAGGCGGGACGAGATTGAGATATCCATGTTCGACGGGATCGACTGGCCAGCGAACCCCGTCCGTTGCAGGCCCGGATGCAAGATTTGAAGGAGCGACGATGGCTCAGACCCTTTCGTTTAATGGTCGCAGGCGCGTACGCAAGTTTTTTGGAAAGATCCCCGAAGTCGCTGAAATGCCGAACCTCATCGAGGTTCAGAAGGCTTCTTACGACCAGTTCCTGATGGTCGAGGAACCGAAGGGCGGCCGCCCGGATGAAGGGCTGCAGACCGTTTTCAAGTCGGTTTTCCCCATCACTGATTTCTCCGGCGCTTCCATGCTGGAATTCGTCTCCTACGAATTCGAGCCGCCGAAATTCGACGTCGAGGAATGCCGTCAGCGTGACCTGACCTATGCGGCGCCGCTCAAGGTGACGTTGCGCCTCATCGTATTCGATATCGACGAGGATACCGGCGCGAAGTCCATCAAGGACATCAAGGAACAGTCCGTCTACATGGGCGACATGCCGCTCATGACCAACAATGGTACGTTCATCGTGAACGGCACCGAACGCGTGATCGTGTCGCAGATGCACCGCTCTCCGGGCGTCTTCTTCGACCACGACAAGGGCAAGAGCCATTCTTCCGGCAAGCTGCTCTTCGCCGCTCGCGTGATCCCGTACCGCGGCTCCTGGCTCGATATCGAATTCGACGCCAAGGACATCGTCTATGCGCGTATCGACCGTCGCCGCAAGATTCCGGTGACCTCGCTGCTGATGGCGCTCGGCATGGACGGCGAGGAAATCCTCTCCACGTTCTATACCAAGTCCTCCTATCAGCGCGACGGCGAAGGCTGGCGCATCCCGTTCCAGCCCGAGACGCTCAAGGGCGCCAAGACCCTCTCCGACATGATCGACGCCGATACCGGCGAAGTGGTTGTCGAGTCCGGCAAGAAACTGACCCCGCGTCTGCTCCGCACGCTCACCGAGAAGGGCCTGAAGGCCCTCAAGGCGACCGACGACGATCTCTACGGCAACTACCTCGCCGAAGACGTCGTGAACATGGAGACCGGCGAGATCTACCTCGAAGCCGGTGATGAGATCGACGAGAAGACCCTGCCGATCATCCTGAACGCCGGCTTCGACGAGATCCCGGTTCTCGGCATCGACCACATCAATGTCGGCGCCTATATCCGCAACACGCTTTCTGCGGATAAGAATGAGAACCGCCAGGACGCGCTTTTCGACATCTACCGCGTCATGCGTCCGGGCGAGCCGCCGACCATGGAATCGGCCGAAGCCATGTTCAACTCGCTGTTCTTCGACGCGGAGCGTTACGATCTCTCCGCCGTCGGCCGCGTGAAGATGAACATGCGCCTCGACCTCGAGGTCGCTGATACCGTTCGCACGCTGCGCAAGGAAGACATCCTGGCCGTGGTCAAGATGCTGGTTGAGCTGCGCGACGGCAAGGGCGAGATCGACGATATCGACAACCTCGGCAACCGCCGCGTCCGCTCGGTCGGCGAGCTGATGGAGAACCAGTACCGCCTGGGTCTCCTGCGCATGGAGCGCGCCATCAAGGAGCGCATGTCGTCCATCGAAATCGACACCGTCATGCCGCAGGACCTGATCAACGCGAAGCCGGCGGCTGCCGCGGTTCGCGAGTTCTTCGGTTCCTCGCAGCTGTCGCAGTTCATGGACCAGGTGAACCCGCTTTCGGAAATCACCCACAAGCGCCGTCTCTCGGCTCTTGGCCCGGGTGGTCTGACCCGCGAGCGCGCCGGCTTCGAAGTCCGCGACGTTCATCCGACGCACTACGGCCGTATTTGCCCGATCGAAACGCCGGAAGGTCCGAACATCGGCCTCATCAACTCGCTGGCGACCTTCGCGCGCGTCAACAAGTACGGCTTCATCGAATCACCGTACCGCAAGATCGTTGACGGCAAGGTGACCAACGACGTGCTTTACCTCTCCGCCATGGAAGAGGCGAAGTACTACGTTGCTCAGGCGAACGCTCCGCTCGACAAGGACGGTTCCTTCATCGAGGAATTCGTGGTCTGCCGTCACGCCGGCGAAGTCATGCTGTCCCCGCGCGACACCATCAACCTGATGGACGTTTCGCCTAAGCAGCTCGTCTCCGTCGCAGCGGCTCTGATCCCGTTCCTGGAAAACGACGACGCCAACCGCGCTCTCATGGGCTCGAACATGCAGCGTCAGGCCGTGCCGCTGGTGCGCGCCGAGGCTCCGTTCGTCGGCACCGGCATGGAGCCGGTCGTCGCCCGCGATTCCGGCGCGGCCATCGGCGCACGCCGGGCGGGTGTCGTCGACCAAGTCGATGCGACCCGTATCGTTATTCGCGCGACGGAAGATCTCGACCCGTCGAAGTCAGGTGTCGATATCTATCGGCTGCAGAAGTTCCAGCGCTCGAACCAGAACACCTGCGTCAACCAGCGTCCGCTGGTGACCGTAGGCGACGTGATCTCCAAGGGCGACATCATCGCCGACGGTCCGTCGACGGATCTGGGCGATCTGGCGCTCGGCCGCAACGCGCTCGTCGCGTTCATGCCCTGGAACGGCTACAACTACGAAGACTCGATCCTGCTCTCCGAGCGCATCGTGTCGGACGACGTGTTCACCTCCATTCACATCGAGGAATTCGAGGTGATGGCGCGTGATACCAAGCTTGGTCCGGAAGAAATCACGCGCGACATTCCGAACGTTTCGGAAGAAGCGCTGAAGAACCTCGACGAAGCGGGCATCGTCTACATCGGCGCCGAGGTCCAGCCGGGCGATATCCTCGTCGGCAAGATCACGCCGAAGGGCGAAAGCCCGATGACGCCGGAAGAAAAGCTTCTGCGCGCCATCTTCGGCGAGAAGGCGTCCGACGTTCGCGACACCTCCATGCGCATGCCTCCGGGCACGTTCGGCACCGTCGTCGAAGTCCGCGTCTTCAACCGTCATGGTGTGGAGAAGGACGAGCGCGCCATGGCGATCGAGCGTGAGGAAATCGAGCGCCTCGCCAAGGACCGCGATGACGAACAGGCGATCCTCGACCGCAACGTCTACGGTCGTCTGATCGACATGCTGCGCGGCCACGTGTCGGTTGCCGGTCCGAAGGGCTTCAAGAAGGGCGCCGAGCTTTCGAACGCCGTGATCTCGGAATATCCGCGGTCGCAGTGGTGGATGTTCGCCGTCGAAGACGAGAAGGTGCAGGGCGAGATCGAAGCTCTGCGCGCCCAGTACGACGAATCCAAGTCGCGCCTCGAACAGCGCTTCATGGACAAAGTCGAAAAGGTCCAGCGCGGCGACGAGATGCCTCCGGGCGTCATGAAGATGGTCAAGGTCTTCGTTGCCGTTAAGCGCAAGATCCAGCCGGGCGACAAGATGGCCGGCCGTCACGGCAACAAGGGCGTCGTATCGCGCATCGTGCCGATCGAGGACATGCCATTCCTCGAAGACGGTACGCATGTCGATATCGTTCTGAACCCGCTCGGCGTGCCTTCGCGCATGAACGTCGGTCAGATCCTCGAGACGCATCTGGCCTGGGCCTGCGCCGGTATGGGCAGGAAGATCGGCCAGTTGCTCGAAGAGTACAAGAAGTCGAACGACATTGCCGATCTGAAGCATGAGCTGAGGGATGTCTACGAGAGCCTGGCGAACGACGAAGTTGCCAACTTCGACGACGAGTCGCTCGTCCGTCTCGCCGAGCAGTCCAAGCGTGGCGTCTCGATTGCGACGCCGGTCTTCGACGGTGCGCATGAGCCGGATGTCGCGTCCATGCTGCAGAAGGCAGGTCTCGATCCGTCGGGTCAGTCCGTCCTGTACGACGGCCGCACGGGTGAGCCCTTCGACCGCAAGGTGACTGTCGGCTACATGTACATGATCAAGCTGAACCACCTCGTGGACGACAAGATCCATGCTCGTTCGATCGGTCCGTACTCGCTCGTCACCCAGCAGCCGCTCGGTGGTAAGGCGCAGTTCGGCGGACAGCGCTTCGGCGAAATGGAGGTCTGGGCGCTCGAAGCCTACGGCGCCGCCTACACGCTGCAGGAAATGCTGACCGTGAAGTCTGACGACGTGGCCGGCCGTACCAAGGTCTACGAAGCGATCGTGCGCGGTGACGACACGTTCGAAGCGGGCATTCCGGAGAGCTTCAACGTTCTCGTCAAGGAAATGCGCTCGCTGGGCCTGTCGGTCGAGCTCGAGAACTCGAAGCTCGAGACGGCCGAAGCCGGGCAGCAGCTGCCCGACGCAGCCGAGTAACAAAGCGAGAAGGCGCGCGCCCTGGAGGTGCGCGCCGCTCCCGACGCCGGTTCCCGCCGGCAGGATCGGGAAAGTTTCGCCGCATTTCGCGGCTAAGACTGTTTTAAAGCGTCGGATGGTTCGTCCCGGGAAATTGGACCGTACCGATCGCAAGCCGAGGGCTTCCGCCCCTAAAGGAGATAGGCATGAACCAAGAGGTCATGAATCTTTTCAACCCGCAGGTGCCTGCGCAGCATTTCGATTCGATCCGTATCTCGATCGCGTCGCCCGAGAAGATTCTCTCCTGGTCCTACGGCGAAATCAAAAAGCCGGAGACCATCAATTACCGCACGTTCAAGCCGGAACGCGACGGTCTCTTCTGCGCGCGCATCTTCGGACCGATCAAGGACTACGAGTGCTTGTGCGGCAAGTACAAGCGCATGAAGTACAAGGGCATCATCTGCGAAAAGTGCGGCGTGGAAGTCACCCTGTCGCGCGTTCGCCGTGAGCGCATGGGCCATATCGAGCTCGCCGCTCCCGTCGCCCATATCTGGTTCTTGAAGTCGCTTCCGTCCCGCATCGCGACGCTTCTCGACATGACGCTCAAGGATGTCGAGCGCGTTCTCTATTTCGAGAACTATATCGTCACCGAGCCGGGCCTCACGTCGCTTAAGGAAAACCAGCTTCTTTCCGAAGAAGAATACATGATCGCCGTCGACGAGTTCGGCGAGGATCAGTTCACCGCGATGATCGGAGCCGAGGCCATCTACGAGATGCTCGCCTCGATGAATCTCGAGAAGATCGCCGGGGACCTTCGCTCCGAGCTTGCCGACACCACGTCGGATCTCAAGCAGAAGAAGCTGATGAAGCGGCTGAAGATCGTCGAGAACTTCATCGAATCCGGCAACCGCCCGGAATGGATGATCATGAAGGTCATCCCGGTGATCCCGCCGGACTTGCGTCCGCTGGTTCCGCTGGACGGCGGCCGTTTCGCGACGTCTGACCTCAACGATCTCTATCGTCGCGTCATCAACCGTAACAACCGTCTGAAGCGGCTCATCGAGCTGCGCGCGCCGGGCATCATCATCCGCAACGAAAAGCGCATGCTGCAGGAATCTGTCGATGCGCTGTTCGATAACGGCCGCCGCGGCCGCGTCATCACGGGTGCCAACAAGCGCCCGCTGAAGTCGCTTTCCGACATGCTGAAGGGCAAGCAGGGCCGGTTCCGTCAGAACCTGCTCGGCAAGCGCGTCGACTATTCCGGCCGCTCGGTCATCGTGACCGGTCCGGAACTGAAGCTGCACCAGTGCGGTCTTCCGAAGAAGATGGCGCTCGAGCTCTTCAAGCCGTTCATCTATGCCCGCCTTGACGCCAAGGGTTACTCCTCCACCGTCAAGCAGGCCAAGAAGCTGGTCGAGAAGGAAAAGCCGGAAGTCTGGGATATCCTGGACGAGGTCATCCGCGAGCATCCGGTTCTCCTGAACCGCGCTCCGACGCTGCACCGCCTGGGCATCCAGGCCTTCGAACCGATCCTGGTCGAAGGCAAGGCTATCCAGCTGCACCCGCTCGTCTGCACGGCCTTCAACGCCGATTTCGACGGCGACCAGATGGCCGTCCACGTGCCGCTGTCGCTCGAAGCTCAGCTCGAAGCCCGCGTGCTGATGATGTCGACGAACAACATCCTGCATCCGGCAAACGGTGCCCCGATCATCGTGCCGTCGCAGGACATGGTTCTCGGCCTCTACTACCTCTCGATCTTGAACCAGAACGAGCCGGGCGAAGGCATGGCCTTCTCCGACATGGGCGAACTGCACCACGCTCTGGAAAACAAGGTCGTGACGCTGCACGCCAAGATCAAGGGCCGCTACAAGACCGTCGATGCCGACGGAAAGCCGGTTTCGAAGATCTATGAGACTACGCCCGGCCGCATGATCATCGGCGAGCTTCTGCCGAAGAACCCGAACGTGCCTTTCGACATCTGCAACCAGGAAATGACCAAGAAGAACATCTCCAAGATGATCGACGCGGTTTACCGCCATTGCGGCCAGAAGGACACGGTGATCTTCTGCGACCGCATCATGCAGCTCGGCTTCACCCATGCTTGCCGCGCCGGCATTTCGTTCGGCAAGGACGACATGATCATTCCGGATACCAAGGAGAAGATCGTCGGTGATACCGAAGCCCTGGTGAAGGAATACGAGCAGCAGTACAACGACGGCCTGATCACTCAGGGCGAGAAGTACAACAAGGTCGTCGACGCCTGGGGCAAGGCTACCGAAAAGGTCGCCGAAGACATGATGGCCCGCATCAAGGCCGTCGAGTTCGACGCCGAGACCGGTCGCCAGAAGCCGATGAACGCGATCTACATGATGTCCCACTCGGGCGCCCGCGGTTCTCCGAACCAGATGCGCCAGCTTGGCGGCATGCGCGGCCTCATGGCCAAGCCGTCGGGCGAGATCATCGAAACGCCGATCATCTCGAATTTCAAGGAAGGCCTGACCGTGAACGAGTACTTCAACTCGACGCACGGCGCCCGTAAGGGTCTGGCAGACACCGCCTTGAAGACGGCAAACTCCGGTTACCTGACCCGCCGTCTTGTCGACGTCGCTCAGGACTGCATCGTCAACATGGTCGATTGCGGCACCGAGAACGGTCTCACCATGACCGCCATCGTTGACGCCGGCCAGGTCGTGGCCTCGCTTGGCGCCCGTATCCTGGGTCGTACGGCTCTCGACAACATCGATCATCCGGTTTCGGGTGAGCGCATCGTCGACGCCGGCAAGATGATCCTCGAGCCGGATGTCATCGAAATCGAGAAGGCTGGCATCCAGTCGATCCGCATTCGTTCGGCGCTGACCTGCGAAGTCCAGACGGGCGTCTGCTCGGTCTGCTACGGTCGAGATCTGGCACGCGGAACGCCCGTCAACATGGGCGAAGCCGTCGGTGTCATCGCTGCTCAGTCGATCGGCGAGCCGGGCACCCAGCTCACCATGCGTACCTTCCACTTGGGTGGCACGGCGACCGTGGTCGACCAGTCCTTCCTGGAAGCCTCGTATGAGGGCACGGTGCAGATCAAGAACCGCAACATGCTGCGGAACTCCGAAGGCAATCTCGTCGCGATGGGCCGCAACATGGCAGTCACCATTCTCGACGAACGCGGTGTCGAGCGCTCCTCGCAGCGCGTTGCTTACGGTTCGAAGATCTTTGTGGACGATGGTGACAAGGTCAAGCGCGGTCAGCGTCTCGCCGAGTGGGATCCCTATACCCGCCCGATGATGACGGAAGTCGCAGGTACCGTTCAGTTCGAGGACGTGGTGGACTCCATCTCGGTTTCGGAATCGACGGACGAATCCACCGGCATCACCAAGCGTCAGGTCATCGACTGGCGTTCGACGCCGCGTGGTACCGACCTCAAGCCGGCGATCGTCATCAAGGATGCCTCCGGCAACATCATGAAGCTCACCCGTGGTGGTGATGCCCGCTTCATGCTGTCGGTCGACGCCATCCTCTCGGTCGAGCCCGGCCAGAAGGTATCTCAGGGTGACGTTCTCGCTCGCGTGCCGATGGAAAGCGCCAAGACCAAGGACATCACCGGTGGTCTGCCGCGCGTCGCCGAACTCTTCGAAGCTCGTCGTCCGAAGGATCACGCCATCATCGCAGAGATCGATGGCACGATCCGGCTCGGCCGCGACTACAAGAACAAGCGTCGCGTCATGATCGAGCCGGCTGAAGACGGTGTGGAGCCGGTCGAGTACCTGATTCCGAAGGGCAAGCCCTTCCATCTTCAGGACGGCGACTACATCGAGAAGGGCGACTACATCCTCGACGGCAACCCGGCGCCGCACGACATTCTGGCAATCAAGGGCGTGGAGGCTCTGGCTTCCTACCTCGTCAACGAGATCCAGGAAGTCTATCGACTGCAGGGCGTTGTCATCAACGACAAGCACATCGAGGTCATCGTCCGTCAGATGCTGCAGAAGGTCGAGATCACCGACAGTGGTGACAGCCAGTACATCGTCGGCGACAATGTCGATCGTATCGAACTGGACGAAGCCAACGAACGGCTCGCGGAAGAGGGCAAGAAGCCCGCTTACGGCGATCCGGTCCTGCTCGGCATCACCAAGGCATCGCTGCAGACGCCGTCCTTCATCTCGGCCGCATCCTTCCAGGAGACCACCAAGGTCCTCACGGAAGCTGCGATCGCCGGCAAGATGGACACTCTGCAGGGGCTCAAGGAGAACGTCATCGTCGGTCGTCTCATCCCGGCCGGTACCGGCGGCACCATGACCCAGATCCGCCGCATCGCCACTTCGCGGGACGAACTCATCCTCGAGGAGCGCAAGAAGGGCACCGGAGCTTCGGCTGCAACGCCGATGCTGCAGGACATGGCCGGCGAAAATACGCCGGCCGAGTAAGGTGAGGGCAGGGGATGCGTCCCCTGCAATCGCCGGATCAGTCAACGAAAAAAGCCCGGATCGTTTCGATCCGGGCTTTTGCATTATGGGCTCGACTGTGAGGAATGCAGAACCGTCACTACCGCACATCCCCGTTCAGGGATTTCGGTCGCGATGGGCGCCTTTACGAGTCGAAGCGGATGATCGCGACCTCGCCTTCGAGCGCGCCCTGATAGGCGGAGGCATGCGGCTCCTCCGTGGGGATATCGGTCAATATGCCGATCTGGTCGAGCTCGGCTTCGGTGAACCCCTCTTCGGAAAGGGCGTTCAAGGCTTCGCGCACGGCGGAATCGTCATCGGCGGCGCTCAACAGGATATGCAGGTCGATGCCTTCGCCGCCCTTGATTTCATAGGCCTTGCCGATAATGATGAACACCATCGGCCCTTCGAGGTTATTGTCGTTGTCGGGGTTGCCGATCATCATGTTCTCCGTATCGATTGCCGGAAAGACGTTGAACGCCGAACCGGCCGGAAGGTTCTCGGATTTCCTTAACGCCGGCCATACCGATTCCCAAACACTATCTGCCGGGGGGAGGATGAAATCGTCGAGATTTCATCCGGCAAGGCGCTCCGGGCCTATTCTGCCGGGCTTGCATCTATTAATTTTTGCTTTTTAGCTTGACGAGAAGGGGTGAAAACAGTAAACGCCCCGCATCGGAAGCGATGTGAGGCTTGCCCGTTTGGAACGAGTCGTTCCTTGAGTAAACCTCAGACACGGTTCGAAACACGCACGTTGACGACACGAATGCTGCACGCATGACGCATGAGGAATGCGTCCTCTGCCTTGGGTGGTCCATCCGGAAAACCGGGTCGGGCCACGTTTTGCGCATGAGGGGATGTGTGTGCCGCCGCCGGAAACGGCATCAGATTGGCCCGAAAAGGGTTTGAGACGAAATTTGCAAGGGATGGTTATATGCCTACCGTAAACCAGCTGATCCGCAAGCCGCGCCAGGCACAGGTAAAGCGCAATAAGGTACCTGCTCTGCAGGAAAACCCGCAGAAGCGCGGCGTTTGCACCCGCGTCTACACCACGACCCCGAAGAAGCCGAACTCGGCTCTGCGTAAGGTCGCCAAGATCCGCCTGACCAACGGCTTCGAAGTCATCGGCTACATTCCGGGTGAAGGCCATAACCTTCAGGAACACTCCGTAGTGATGATCCGTGGCGGCCGCGTCAAGGACTTGCCGGGTGTTCGCTACCACATCATCCGCGGCGTTCTCGATACCCAGGGTGTCAAGAACCGTAAGCAGCGTCGCTCCAAGTACGGTGCGAAGCGTCCGAAGTAATCCTTCGGTCCGAGGTTTTTTACACGGCGCTGCGCGAGGTTCTCCGCGTGATAAGGCGCCTTAACAGTTCAAGAGACGAGAAGTAGTATGTCCAGACGCCATCGTGCAGAAAAGCGTGAGATCAACCCGGACCCGAAGTTCGGCGATCTGATCGTCACCAAGTTCATGAATGCGATCATGCTTCACGGCAAGAAGTCCGTGGCTGAAAGCATCGTTTATGGTGCTTTCGATTCCGTTCACGGTCGGTCGAAGCAGGAGCCTCTCACGGTCTTCCATCAGGCGCTTGAGAATGTCGCTCCGCACGTTGAAGTGCGTTCGCGCCGCGTTGGTGGTGCAACCTACCAGGTCCCGGTGGATGTTCGCCCGGAGCGCCGTCAGGCTCTCGCCATCCGCTGGTTGATCGCTGCCGCCCGCAAGCGTAACGAGACCACCATGGTGGATCGTCTCTCGGGTGAGCTTCTGGATGCTGCCAACAACCGTGGCAGCGCCGTCAAGAAGCGTGAAGACACGCATAAGATGGCGGACGCCAACCGCGCGTTCTCGCATTACCGTTGGTAATCGTCATCCGATCGAATTTCGAAAGGCAGTCCTATGGCTCGCGAATATAAAATCGAAGACTACCGTAACTTCGGTATCATGGCGCATATTGACGCCGGCAAGACGACGACCACCGAGCGTATCCTTTATTACACCGGCAAGTCGCACAAGATCGGCGAAGTCCATGATGGCGCGGCCACGATGGACTGGATGGAGCAGGAGCAGGAGCGTGGCATCACGATCACGTCTGCTGCGACCACGACCTACTGGAAGGGCCGTGACGGCAAGACCCGCCGCTTCAACATCATCGACACCCCCGGCCACGTCGATTTCACCATCGAAGTGGAGCGTTCGCTGCGCGTTCTCGACGGCGCCATCGCGCTGCTCGACGCCAACGCCGGCGTAGAGCCGCAGACGGAAACCGTCTGGCGTCAGGCCGAGAAGTATCATGTTCCGCGCATGATCTTCTGCAACAAGATGGACAAGACCGGTGCGGACTTCTACCGCTCCGTCGAGATGATCAAGACCCGCCTCGGTGCGACCGCCGTTGTCATGCAGCTGCCGATCGGCGCAGAAACCGAGTTCAAGGGCGTTGTCGATCTGATCGAGATGAATGCTCTCGTCTGGCGCGACGAATCGCTCGGCGCCCAGTGGGACGTCGTCGAGATCCCGGAAGACATGAAGGCCAAGGCTGAAGAATATCGCGAAAAGCTGATCGAGACCGTTGTCGAGATCGACGAAGCCGCGATGGAAGCCTACCTCGAAGGCACGATGCCGGACAACGATCAGATCCGCGCGCTCGTCCGTCGCGGCACGATTGACGTCAAGTTCCACCCGATGTTCTGCGGTACCGCATTCAAGAACAAGGGCGTTCAGCCGCTTCTCGACGCGGTTGTCGACTACCTGCCGTCGCCGCTCGACATTCCGGCGATCAAGGGCATCGACTTCAAGACCGAAGCCGAGATCGAGCGCCATGCCGACGACAGCGAGCCGCTGTCCATGCTGGCCTTCAAGATCATGAACGACCCCTTCGTCGGTTCGCTGACCTTCGCACGCATCTATTCCGGCAAGCTCGAAAAGGGTTCGTCGGTTCTCAACACGGTCAAGGACAAGCGCGAGCGCGTCGGCCGCATGCTGCAGATGCACTCCAACTCCCGTGAAGACATCGAAGAAGCCTTCGCAGGCGACATCGTTGCTCTCGCAGGCCTGAAGGAAACCACGACGGGCGACACGCTCTGCGATCCGCTGAAGCCGGTTATCCTCGAGCGCATGGAATTCCCCGAGCCGGTCATCCAGATCGCGATCGAGCCGAAGTCCAAGGGCGACCAGGAAAAGATGGGCCTCGCGCTCAACCGCCTGGCAGCAGAAGATCCGTCCTTCCGCGTCAAGACCGACCAGGAATCCGGCCAGACCATCATTGCCGGCATGGGCGAACTTCACCTGGACATCATCGTCGACCGCATGCGTCGCGAGTTCAAGGTTGAAGCGAGCGTCGGTGCGCCGCAGGTTGCTTACCGTGAAACGATCACGCGTCAGCACGAAGAAGACTACACGCACAAGAAGCAGTCCGGTGGTACCGGCCAGTTCGCGCGCGTCAAGATCGTCTTCGAACCGAACCCAGATGGCGAAGATTTCGTCTTCGAATCCAAGATCGTCGGTGGTGCCGTTCCGAAGGAGTACATCCCGGGCGTGCAGAAGGGTATCGAAAGCGTTCTGTCTTCGGGCCCGCTCGCCGGCTTCCCGATGCTGGGCGTCAAGGCGACCCTCGTCGACGGTGCCTTCCACGACGTGGACTCCTCGGTTCTCGCCTTCGAAATCGCTTCTCGCGCTTGCTTCCGTGAAGCTGCGAAGAAGGCTGGCGCTCAGCTCCTCGAGCCGATGATGAAGGTCGAGGTCGTGACGCCGGAGGATTACGTCGGTGACGTGATCGGCGACCTGAACTCCCGCCGTGGTCAGATCCAGGGCCAGGAATCGCGCGGCATCGCCGTCGTGATCAACGCTCATGTGCCGCTGGCCAACATGTTCAAGTATGTCGATAACCTGCGCTCCATGTCGCAGGGCCGTGCTCAGTATTCGATGGTCTTCGACCATTACGCACCGGTCCCGTCGAACGTGGCAACGGAAATCCAGGCAAAGTACTCCGGTCAGAAGTGACCGGAGTAACCCGCTGAAAAAGTAGAGAATTTTCCCGTCAAGGGACAAGAACGGAGAGCCGCAATGGCAAAGAGCAAGTTTGAGCGCACGAAGCCTCACGTCAACATTGGCACGATTGGTCACGTTGACCATGGCAAGACGTCCCTGACGGCGGCCATCACCAAGTATTTCGGTGAGTTCAAGGCTTACGACCAGATCGATGCGGCTCCGGAAGAGAAGGCGCGCGGGATCACGATTTCGACGGCGCACGTCGAGTACGAGACGCCGAACCGTCACTATGCGCACGTCGACTGCCCCGGCCACGCCGACTATGTGAAGAACATGATCACCGGTGCGGCGCAGATGGACGGCGCGATCCTGGTATGCTCGGCTGCCGACGGCCCGATGCCGCAGACGCGCGAGCACATCCTGCTGGCCCGTCAGGTCGGCGTTCCGGCGATCGTCGTGTTCCTGAACAAGGTCGACCAGGTCGACGACGCCGAGCTTCTCGAGCTCGTCGAGCTTGAAGTTCGCGAACTTCTGTCGTCCTACGACTTCCCGGGCGACGACATTCCGGTCATCAAGGGCTCGGCGCTTGCCGCTCTGGAAGATTCGGACAAGAAGATCGGCGAAGACGCGATCCGCGAGCTGATGGCAGCGGTCGACGCCTACATCCCGACGCCTGAGCGTCCGATCGACCAGCCGTTCCTGATGCCGATCGAAGACGTGTTCTCGATCTCGGGCCGCGGCACGGTGGTGACCGGCCGCGTCGAGCGCGGCATCGTCAAGGTTGGTGAAGAAGTCGAGATCGTCGGCATCCGTCCGACCTCGAAGACGACGGTGACCGGCGTTGAAATGTTCCGCAAGCTGCTCGACCAGGGCCAGGCCGGCGACAACATCGGCGCACTGGTTCGCGGTGTGGACCGCAACGGCGTCGAGCGTGGCCAGATCCTGTGCAAGCCGGGTTCGGTCAAGCCGCACAAGAAGTTCAAGGCAGAAGCCTACATCCTGACGAAGGAAGAGGGCGGCCGTCATACGCCGTTCTTCACGAACTACCGTCCGCAGTTCTACTTCCGTACGACGGACGTGACGGGCATCGTGACGCTTCCGGAAGGCACGGAAATGGTGATGCCGGGCGACAACGTGACGGTTGACGTCGAGCTGATCGTTCCGATCGCCATGGAAGAGAAGCTGCGCTTCGCGATCCGCGAAGGCGGCCGTACCGTCGGCGCAGGCATCGTCGCCTCCATCGTCGAGTAATTCAAAGACGAAGCCGGCATCTTGGGATGCCGGCTTCGTCCGAAAAACTTTAAGCAAGCGGCCCGAGGCGGCTTGCTTATGACACAAAAATGTAGCAAATGGCGCGCGAGCGTAATTTGCGCCTGCTTCGTATGTACGAAACAGGCGACTGCCCAACAATTTAAGGTGGGTCATATGGCCCGAAGAATGGAAGGGGTGCCGGATTCGGTGTCCCTTCGATCTTTGAAACCGGTGGTCCGCCTTAGGTAAACGAACAACCCCTGCCGTATCGTTTGGCATGCGGGTGACAGAAAACAAGGATAACGTCGAATGAACGGCCAAAATATCCGCATTCGCCTGAAGGCGTTCGATCACCGGATTCTCGATGCTTCCACGCGCGAGATCGTGTCGACGGCGAAGCGCACCGGTGCTAGCGTCCGGGGCCCCGTTCCGCTTCCGACCCGAATCGAGAAGTTTACGGTTAACCGGTCCCCCCACATCGACAAGAAGAGCCGCGAGCAGTTCGAGATGCGCACGCATAAGCGCCTTCTCGATATCGTTGACCCGACCCCGCAGACGGTAGACGCGCTGATGAAGCTCGATCTCGCCGCCGGTGTTGATGTTGAGATCAAGCTCTGAGGTTTGCGCCTCGAGCGGAGTGAGAAGGATTGAACCGATGCGTTCGGGTGTAATTGCACAGAAGGTGGGAATGACCCGCGTCTACAACGACGCTGGCGAGCATATCCCGGTAACCGTATTGCGGCTGGAAAGCTGCCAGGTCGTCGCGCACCGCACCGTCGAGAAGAACGGCTATACCGCTGTTCAGCTCGGTGCGGGCACGGCGAAGGTGAAGAACACCTCCAAGGCGATGCGCGGCAACTTTGCCGTCGCCAACGTCGAGCCGAAGGCGAAGCTCGTAGAGTTTCGCGTTTCTGAAGACAACATGATCGATGTCGGCACCGAGCTGACGGCGGGCCATTTCCAGGCTGGCCAGTTGGTGGACGTTACCGGCACCACGATCGGTAAGGGTTTTGCCGGCGCCATGAAGCGCCACAACTTCGGTGGTCTGCGCGCCACGCACGGTGTGTCCGTTTCGCACCGTTCGCATGGTTCGACCGGTTCCAACCAGGATCCGGGCCGCGTCTGGAAGGGCAAGCGCATGGCTGGTCACATGGGCCAGACGCGTGTCACCACCCAGAACCTGGAAGTCGTCTCCACCGACGAGAACCGTGGCCTGATCCTCGTCAAGGGTGCCGTCCCCGGCTCCAAGGGCGCCTGGATCGTCGTTCGCGATGCCGTCAAGTCGGCCGCGAAGTAAGGGAGCCAAGCAAATGGAATTTAACGTCAAGACCCTCGAGGGAAAAGACGCCGGCAAGGTCTCCCTGTCGGATGAGATTTTCGGCCTCGATCCTCGTGAAGACATTCTCGCCCGCATGGTTCGTTGGCAGCTCGCCAAGAAGCAGCAGGGCACTCACAAGACGAAGGGCCGTGCGGAAGTTTCCCGCACCGGTGCCAAGATGTACAAGCAGAAGGGTACGGGCCGCGCTCGTCACCATTCGGCTCGCGCTCCGCAGTTCCGCGGCGGCGGCAAGGCTCATGGCCCGGTCGTCCGCAGCCACGAGCACGACCTTCCCAAGAAGGTTCGTGCGCTTGCTCTGCGTCACGCCCTCTCGGCAAAGCTGAAGGCTGAAGAACTGATCGTCATCGACAACCTGGTTGCTGCGGAAGCAAAGACCAAGGCTCTCGCTGGTTCGTTCGAGACGCTCGGCCTCACCAACGTCCTGTTCATCGGCGGTGCTGAGCTCGATAACAACTTCAAGCTCGCCGCTCAGAACATCCCGAACGTGGACGTTCTGCCGGTTCAGGGCATCAACGTTTACGACATCCTGCGTCGCGGCAAGCTCGTCCTGTCGAAGGCCGCAGTTGAAGCTCTAGAGGAGCGTTTCAAGTGACCGATCTTCGCCACTATGATGTGATCGTATCTCCTTCGATCACCGAAAAGTCGACGCTGGTATCCGAACAGAACCAGGTTGTCTTCAACGTTGCCAAGACTGCTTCCAAGCCTGAAATCAAGGCTGCCGTAGAAGCGCTCTTCGGTGTGAAGGTCACTGCCGTCAATACGCTGGTCCGCAAGGGCAAGGTGAAGCGCTTCCGCG
The DNA here is from genome assembly GCF_001005825.1 of Rhizobium sp. LC145. Taxonomy (GTDB): domain Bacteria; phylum Pseudomonadota; class Alphaproteobacteria; order Rhizobiales; family Rhizobiaceae; genus Neorhizobium. The sequence goes on along the minus strand of NZ_LBHV01000001.1, from coordinate 633,870 downwards.
GCTTCATCGGCAAGCAGAAGGACGTCAAGAAGGCTGTCGTCACCCTGGCCGAAGGTCAGACGATCGACGTCTCCACCGGTCTCTGAGGTAAGATACAATGGCATTGAAAAGCTACAATCCGACGACCCCGAGCCAGCGCCAGCTGGTCATCGTCGACCGTTCGGGCCTCTGGAAGGGCAAGCCGGTCAAGACGCTGACGGAAGGTCTCACCAAGAGCGGCGGCCGCAACAACAACGGCCGCATCACCGCTCGCTTCATCGGTGGCGGTCACAAGCGCACCTACCGTCTCGTGGACTTCAAGCGTCGCAAGTTCGACGTCGAAGGCACGGTCGAGCGTCTGGAATACGACCCGAACCGTACGGCGTTCATCGCGCTCGTCACCTACACGGACGGCGAACAGGCCTACATCCTCGCTCCGCAGCGCCTTGCTGCCGGCGACAAGGTCATCGCTTCCGAGAAGGCCGTCGACGTGAAGCCCGGCAATACCATGCCGCTTCAGTACATCCCGGTCGGCTCCATCGTCCACAATGTGGAAATGAAGCCGGGCAAGGGTGGCCAGATCGCTCGTTCGGCCGGCACCTATGTCCAGCTCGTCGGCCGCGACGCCGGCATGGCGATCCTTCGCCTGAACTCCGGCGAGCAGCGCCTCGTTCCTGGCTCCTGCCTGGCCACGGTCGGTGCGGTTTCCAACCCGGACCACGGCAACATCAACGACGGCAAGGCTGGTCGCACCGTTTGGCGCGGCAAGCGTCCGCATAACCGCGGCGTCGTCATGAACCCGGTCGACCATCCGCACGGCGGTGGTGAAGGCCGCACCTCCGGTGGCCGCCATCCGGTGACCCCGTGGGGCAAGCCGACCAAGGGCAAGCGCACGCGTTCGAACAAGTCGACCGACAAGTTCATCATGCGTTCGCGCCATCAGCGCAAGAAGTAAGAGGAAAGTCACACAATGGCTCGTTCAGTATGGAAAGGTCCGTTTGTTGACGGCTATCTTCTCACGAAGGCTGAGAAGGTGCGCGAAGGCGGACGCAATGAAGTAATCAAGATCTGGAGCCGTCGCTCCACGATCCTTCCGCAGTTCGTCGGGCTCACGTTCGGCGTCTACAATGGCAGCAAGCATGTGCCGGTCAGCGTCAATGAAGACATGGTCGGTCACAAGTTCGGTGAATTCTCTCCGACCCGGACCTATTACGGTCACGGTGCGGACAAGAAGGCGAAGAGGAAGTAACCATGGCGAAGGCTAAGACCGAACGCCGGCTGAAGGACAACGAAGCACAGGCAGTCGCCCGTACGCTTCGCGTCAGCCCTCAGAAGCTGAACCTTGTTGCCGCCATGATCCGCGGCAAGAAGGTCGATCGCGCGCTTGCGGAGCTCGAGTTCTCCCGCAAGCGTATCGCCGGCACGGTGAAGAAGACCCTCGAGTCTGCAATCGCCAATGCCGAGAACAACCATGACCTCGACGTCGATTCGCTGATCGTTTCCGAAGCCTATGTCGGCAAGTCGATCGTGATGAAGCGCTTCCATGCCCGCGGCCGCGGCCGCGCTTCGCGCATCGAGAAGCCCTTCGCTCACCTGACGATCGTCGTTCGCGAAGTCGAGGAAAAAGGGGAGGCCGCATAATGGGCCAGAAAATCAATCCGATCGGCTTTCGCCTCGGCATCAATCGTACCTGGGACAGCCGCTGGTTCGCCGATAACGCGGAATACGGTCAGCTCCTCCATGAGGACCTGAAGATCCGCGCCTATCTGATGCAGGAGCTGAAGCAGGCCGGCATCTCCAAGGTGGTTATCGAGCGTCCGCACAAGAAGTGCCGCGTCACGATCCACTCGGCCCGTCCGGGCCTCATCATCGGCAAGAAGGGCGCCGACATCGAAAAGCTCCGCAAGAAGCTTTCCGAAATGACGTCGTCTGAAACGCACCTCAACATCGTCGAAGTGCGCAAGCCGGAAATCGACGCGACTCTGGTCGCCCAGTCGATCGCCCAGCAGCTCGAGCGCCGCGTGGCTTTCCGCCGTGCGATGAAGCGTGCCGTTCAGTCGGCCATGCGTCTCGGCGCCGAAGGCATCAAGATCACCTGCGCCGGCCGTCTCGGCGGTGCAGAAATCGCTCGTACCGAATGGTATCGTGAAGGCCGCGTTCCGCTTCATACGCTGCGCGCCGACATCGACTACGGTACGGCAGAAGCCGAAACCGCTTTCGGTATCTGCGGCATCAAGGTCTGGATCTTCAAGGGCGAAATCCTTGAGCATGATCCGATGGCTTCCGAGCGGCGCGCGCTGGAAGGCGATGCGCAGGGCCCGGCAAGCCGCGAACGTGGCGATCGTCGCCGCGAAAACGCTTGATAAGCGCTGGCGAAAGATAAGCTCGGAGAAGTAAGAAAATGTTGCAGCCAAAGCGTACCAAGTACCGCAAGCAGTTCAAGGGCCGCATCAAGGGCGTTGCCAAGGGCGGTTTCGACCTTGCCTTTGGTGAATTCGGCCTGAAGGCTCAGGAACCGAACCGCGTCAATGCACGCGAGATCGAAGCGGCTCGCCGCGCGATCACCCGTTACATGAAGCGCGCGGGCCGTGTCTGGATCCGCGTGTTCCCTGACGTTCCTGTCACCGCCAAGCCCACCGAAGTCCGTATGGGTAAGGGTAAGGGTTCGGTTGAATACTGGGCATGCAAGGTCAAGCCCGGTCGTATGATGTTCGAGATCGACGGCGTTTCGGAAGAAATCGCTCGCGAGGCTCTTCGCCTCGGTTCTGCCAAGCTCTCGGTCAAGACGCGCTTCGTACAGCGCATCGCAGAGTAAGGAGAAGGCACGATGAAAGCCGAAGACGTACGCGGCCTCACGGCCGACCAGCTCAAGGACAAGCTCGCCGAGCTCAAGAAGGAGCAGTTCAACCTGCGCTTCCAGAAGGCCACCGGTCAGCTCGAGAAGTCCTCGCGCATCAACGAAGTCCGCAAGGACATCGCCCGCGTGAAAACCATTGCCCGCCAGAAGGCGGCAGAAGCCAAGGCTTAAAGGAAGAATAATATGCCGAAACGCATTCTGCAGGGCGTAGTTGTTTCCGACAAGAACGAGAAGACCGTTGTTGTCCGGGTAGAGCGCCGATTCGCGCATCCGCTGCTTCAGAAGACGGTCCGCCGTTCCAAGAAGTACAAGGCGCATGACGAGAACAACCAATACAAGGTTGGCGACGTGGTTTCCATCGAGGAATGCGCGCCGATCTCCAAGGACAAGCGCTGGACGGTTATTGCCGCCCAGGCTTAATTGCCCAGGTTTCTGCGTCAGGCCCTTGCGTCTGGCGCAGAATCCTGTATGAAGCACGCCATTGGCGCAGGACGCTCGGCAACGAGCGTCTTTTGCTTTGAGCGCAGGGAAGGTCCCATCCGGGAAACCACCTTGGCAAGACCCATCCCGCGCACATCGAAATTCTGTCCAAAAGCCGGATCGGGGCGTTTTCGCGCCCGGTCGTTCCGGTCATTAGAAAAAGGCGACCTGACATGATTCAGATGCAAACAAACCTCGACGTGGCGGACAATTCCGGCGCACGTCGTGTCATGTGCATCAAGGTGCTGGGCGGCTCCAAGCGCAAGTACGCTTCGATCGGCGACATCATCGTCGTATCGATCAAGGAAGCCATCCCGCGCGGCCGCGTGAAGAAGGGTGACGTGATGAAGGCGGTTGTTGTGCGCACCGCCAAGGACATCCGTCGTCCGGACGGCAGCGTCATCCGCTTCGATAACAACGCAGCGGTCCTCATCGACAACAAGAAAGAGCCGATCGGCACCCGTATCTTCGGACCGGTTCCGCGCGAACTGCGCGCAAAGAACCATATGAAGATCATCTCGCTGGCTCCGGAAGTACTCTAAGGGAGCGGGAAAGATGCAAAAGATCCGCAAGGGCGACAACGTCGTCGTATTGACTGGCAAGGACAAGGGCCGCACTGGCGAAGTTCTCCAGGTCCTGCCGAAGGAAGATCGCGCCTTGGTGCGCGGTATCAACATGGTGAAGCGTCATCAGCGTCAGACACAGACCGCTGAGGCTGGCATCATCAACAAGGAAGCATCCATTCACCTGTCCAACATCGCGATCGTCGCGAAGGACGGGAAGCCGACCCGCGTTGGTTTCTCCGTCGTTGACGGCAAGAAGGTGCGTGTTGCCAAGCGTACGGGAGATGTAATCGATGGCTGAGGCAAAGTATGAGCCGCGGCTCAAGAAGGAATATGTTTCCCGTATTCGCGGCGCGATGAAGGAAAAGTTCGCCTACGCGAACGAGATGCAGATCCCGAAGCTCGACAAGGTCGTGATCAACATGGGTGTCGGTGAAGCTACGGCTGACTCGAAGAAGCCCACCGTTGCTGCTGCGGATCTTGCGGCGATCGCCGGCCAGAAGCCGGTCGTCACCAAGGCACGCAATTCGATCGCCGGCTTCAAGCTGCGCGAGAACATGCCGATCGGCGCGAAGGTTACTCTCCGTGGCGCCCGCATGTATGAATTCCTGGATCGCCTGGTCAACATCGCGCTGCCGCGCGTTCGCGACTTCCGCGGCCTGAACCCCAAGAGCTTTGACGGCCGTGGCAACTTCGCCATGGGCATCAAGGAGCACATTGTGTTCCCTGAGATCAACTACGACAAGGTTGATCAGATGTGGGGCATGGACATCATCGTTTGCACGACGGCTACCAACGACGACGAAGCACGGGCTCTTCTGACAGAGTTCAACTTCCCGTTCCGTCAGTAACCGTAACGACGAGCGTTAAGAAGGAACTCCGATATGGCGAAAACCAGCGCAGTTGAAAAGAACAAGCGCCGCCGCAAGACCGTCGCCGTCCAGGCCGCCAAGCGCGCTGCCCTGAAGGCGACCATCATGAACCAGGAACTTCCGATCGAAGACCGGTTCAAGGCAACCCTGAAGCTCGCTTCGCTGCCGCGCGATGGCTCGAAGACGCGCATCCGCAACCGTTGCGAAGTCACCGGTCGCCCGCGCGCTTTCTATCGCAAGCTCAAGATGTCGCGTATCGCGCTTCGCGAGCTGGGCAACCTCGGCAAGGTGCCGGGCGTCGTCAAGTCGAGCTGGTAAGGAGATCGTTAGATGACCATGACTGATCCCTTGGGTGATATGCTCCCCCGCATCCGCAACGGTGCTTCCCGCCGCAAGTCGACCGTGTCCACGCCGGCTTCCCGGCTGCGTGCTCGCGTCCTCGACGTTCTGCAGGCGGAAGGCTACATCCGCGGTTATTCCCAGGTCGATTACGGCAACGGCAAGTCCGAGCTTGAAATCGAGCTGAAGTACTACGAAGGCGCGTCGGTGATCCGTGAGATCGGCCGCGTGTCCAAGCCGGGCCGCCGGGTCTATGTCTCGGTAAAGTCCATTCCGCAGGTCGCGAACGGCCTCGGCATCACCATCCTTTCGACTCCGAAGGGCGTGATGGCCGATCACCAGGCTCGCGAACAGAACGTAGGTGGCGAGGTTCTCTGCTCGGTCTTCTAAGACAGGGCAGGGGTTCTCCATAGCGAACAGACAGGATTGAAACATGTCTCGTATCGGTAAAAAGCCCGTTCAGGTTCCTGCAGGTGTTACGGCTGCTATCGACGGCCAGAAAGTGACTGCCAAGGGCCCGAAGGGCGAGCTGTTCTTCGTCGCGAATGACGAAGTCAAGCTTGAACTCAAGGACAATGCGGTATCGGTGACTCCGATCAACGATACCAAGGATGCTCGCTCGAAGTGGGGCATGTCCCGCACGATGGTCGAGAACATCTTCAAGGGTGTTAAGGACGGTTTCGAGCGCAAGCTCGAGATCAACGGCGTTGGTTACCGTGCCTCGATGCAGGGCAAGAACCTGCAGCTCGCGCTCGGCTTCAGCCACGACGTGGTCTATGAACCGCCGCAGGGCATCACCATTGCCGTGCCGAAGCCGACGGAAATCGTCGTCACCGGCATCAATAAGCAGCAGGTCGGTCAGGTAGCCGCGGAAATCCGCGAATACCGCGGTCCGGAGCCCTATAAGGGCAAAGGCGTCAAGTACGCCGAGGAACGGATCGTCCGCAAGGAAGGCAAGAAGAAGTAAGGATCACGCGAAATGGCTAGCAGGAAACAAGTACTTGCCAAGCGCGCGAGCCGAGTGCGTCGCCAGATCAAGGCGGTCGCCAATGGCCGCCCGCGCCTGTCGGTTCATCGCTCGTCGAAGAACATCTATGTCCAGGTCATCGATGACGTGGCCGGCCGCACGCTCGCAGCCGCTTCCACGCTCGAGGGTGATCTGCGCAAGTCGCTGAAGACCGGCGCTGACGTTGCTGCTGCCGCAGCCGTCGGCAAGCTCGTCGCCGAGCGTGCCGCCAAGGCCGGCGTGAAGGAAGTCGTGTTCGATCGCGGCGCCTTCCTCTATCACGGCCGCGTCAAGGCGCTTGCCGAAGCTGCCCGCGAAGGCGGCCTGAGCTTCTAAGGAATTTCGCCCGGCCTTTCCTGATAGGGGAGGCCGGGCGAATTGCGGTTCGCCGCAAATGAGGAGCGTCCTCGGGTTTCGTGCCCGAGTTGCTTCAATGGGTAATCTGCCGATTGCACCCGGAAAAGAAAAAAGGAAAAGGACAATGGCACAGGAAAGAAGGGGTCAGCGCGAAGATCGCCAGGCCCGTGAAGAGCGCGATAGCGAATTCGTCGACAAGCTGGTCGCGATCAACCGCGTCGCAAAGGTCGTCAAGGGCGGCCGTCGCTTCGGTTTCGCAGCTCTCGTCGTCGTCGGCGACCAGAAGGGCCGCGTCGGCTTCGGCCATGGCAAGGCACGCGAAGTGCCGGAAGCCATCCGCAAGGCTACCGAAGCTGCAAAGCGCGACCTGATCTTCGTACCGCTGCGCGACGGTCGTACGCTGCATCATGACGTCAATGGCCGTCACGGCGCCGGCAAGGTTCTGCTGCGCTCGGCCAAGGCTGGTACCGGTATCATCGCCGGCGGTCCGATGCGCGCCGTATTCGAGACGCTCGGCGTTCATGACGTCGTCGCCAAGTCGACCGGTTCGTCGAACCCCTACAACATGGTTCGCGCCACGTTCGACGCCCTGAAGCACCAGGTTCATCCGAAGGACATCGCGGCACAGCGCGGCATCAAGTATGCAACGCTCCAGGCTCGCCGTGCTTCTTCCGGTGTGACCTCGGAAGAATAAGGAGAGCGGATCATGGCTAAGAAAGCAGAAGCCGCAAAGAAGACGGTTACCGTCCAGCAGATCGGTAGCCCCATCCGCCGCCCTGCCGTCCAGCGTCAGACGCTGATCGGTCTCGGCCTCAACAAGATGCACCGGACCCGTACGCTGGAAGACACTCCTTCCGTTCGTGGCATGATCCGGGCTGTCCAGCATCTCGTTCGCGTCGTCGACGAGAAGTGAGACGGAGGAATTGACCATGAAACTGAATGAGATCAAGGACAACGAAGGCGCCACCAAGGATCGTATCCGCGTAGGTCGCGGTATCGGTTCCGGCAAGGGCAAGACCGGTGGTCGCGGCGTGAAGGGCCAGAAGGCTCGCTCCGGCGTGTCGATCAACGGCTTCGAAGGCGGCCAGATGCCGATCTATCGCCGCCTGCCGAAGCGCGGCTTCAACAACATCTTCGCTTCCGACTTCGTCACCGTGTCGCTCGGCCGCATCCAGACGGCTATCGACGCCAAGAAGCTGGACCCGAAGGCAACGATCGATGCCGCCGCCCTCAAGGCTGCCGGCGTGATCCGTCGCGAGAAGGACGGTGTTCGCGTCCTTTCCGATGGCGAGCTCAAGGCGAAGGTCACGATCGAAGTCGCTGGTGCTTCCAAGGCTGCCGTCGAGAAGATCGAAAAGGCTGGCGGTTCCGTTAAGCTGCTCCTCGCAGTGGAAGCCGCTGCTGAATAAATCGTTTGAAATTGCCCGGAGTGAGCTTCACACCGGGCAATTTTATCTCCATATGTGAGCCTCACGATCCTGGGGCGATCTAGCCGGTCGCCTGTCCGGGATCATACTGAAAACAGGGTGAGGCAGCCGATTGCGCCCGCAATCTCCCCGCCCGGTTTTCTGAAACTGAATTTTTGAGACTGCTTTCCGGACCCGGCACTTGTCCACCGCCGGAGAATTGGTCAGGCGGAGAATTGCATGGCTTCTGCAGCGGAACAACTTGCCTCCAATCTGAATTTTTCGACCTTCGCCAAGGCGGAGGACCTCAAGAAGCGACTGTGGTTCACGCTCGCAGCACTCCTCGTTTATCGCCTTGGTACGCATATTCCGCTTCCGGGGCTGAACCCTGAGGCTTATGCGCAGGCCTTCCGTGGCCAGGCGAGCGGCATCCTCGGTCTCTTCAACATGTTCGCGGGCGGCGCGGTCGAGCGCATGGCGATCTTCGCGCTCGGCATCATGCCCTATATCTCCGCGTCGATCATCGTGCAGCTGATGACCTCGGTCGTCCCCTCGCTCGAAGCCTTGAAGAAGGAAGGCGAGCAGGGTCGCAAGATCATCAACCAGTACACCCGTTACGGAACCGTGCTGCTCGGCACGCTGCAGGCCTATGGCATTGCGGTCGGCCTTGAGAGCGGGCAGGGGATCGTGATGGATCCGGGCTGGTTCTTCCGTATTTCCACGGTCGTGACGCTGCTCGGCGGCACCATGTTCCTGATGTGGCTCGGTGAGCAGATCACCTCGCGCGGCATCGGCAACGGTATTTCGCTGATCATCTTCGCGGGCATCGCGGCCGGCCTTCCGTCGGCTCTTGCCGGAACGCTCGAGCTCGGCCGCACCGGCGCTCTTTCGACGGCACTTATTCTGACCGTCATCGTCGTTGCGATCGGCGTCATCGCCTTGATCGTGTTCGTCGAGCGTGCGCAGCGCCGCCTGTTGATCCAGTATCCGAAGCGCCAGGTTGGCAATCGCATGTTCCAGGGCGATACCTCGCACCTGCCGCTGAAGCTCAATACCTCGGGCGTCATCCCGGCGATCTTCGCCTCGTCGCTCCTGCTTCTGCCGGCGACGGCAGCGGGCTTCGCCGGTAACAGCCAGCTCCCGAACTGGGCGACGACGATCATTTCGGCGCTCGGCCACGGCCAGCCGCTGTTCATGCTGCTCTATGGCCTGCTGATCGCCTTCTTCGCATTCTTCTACACGGCGATCGTCTTCAATCCGAAGGACACCGCCGACAACCTGAAGAAGCACGGCGGCTTCATTCCGGGCATCCGTCCGGGTGAGCGGACGGCCGAGTACATCGACTACGTGCTGACCCGCATCACGGTCGTCGGCGCCATCTATCTCGTGTTCGTCTGCATCCTGCCGGAAATCCTGGTGGCTCGCACGGGCGTTCCGTTAGCCCTTGGTGGTACTTCGCTTTTGATCGTCGTCAGTGTAACGCTCGATACGGTCGCTCAGATTCAGGGCCACTTGATTGCGCAGCAATATGAGGGGCTGATCAAGAAGTCGAAATTGCGCGGAGGAAAGAGGGGACGATGAGATTGATTCTTTTGGGGCCGCCGGGCGCGGGTAAGGGGACCCAGGCCCAGCGGATCGTGGAGAAGCACGGAATTCCGCAGCTTTCCACCGGCGACATGCTGCGTGCGGCTGTAGCTGCCGAGACGGAAGTCGGCAAACGTGCCAAGGCCGTTATGGACGCGGGCAGGCTCGTCTCCGATGAAATCGTCAATGCGATCGTTTCCGAACGTATCGATCAGCCGGACGCCGCCAACGGCTTCATTCTCGATGGCTTCCCGCGCACCCTGGTGCAGGCAGACGCCACCGAGGAAATGCTGAAGTCCAAGGGGCTCGATCTTTCCGTCGTCGTCGAGCTGCGCGTGGATGACAAGGAGCTTATCCGCCGTGTGTCCGGTCGTTATTCCTGCGCCCAGTGCGGAACGGTCTATCACGACACCGACAAGAAGCCGGCGAGCGAAGGCGTCTGCGACAAGTGTGGTTCGACCCATTTCAAGCGCCGGCCCGACGACAATGCCGAGACGATGACCAAACGCCTGGAGGTCTACTACAAGGAGACCTCGCCGCTGATCGGTTACTACTATGCCAAGGGCAAGCTGAAGGTCGTTGACGGCATGGCCGAGATCGACACGGTCACGGCGGACATCGAGAAAATCCTTGCCGGCCTCTGAGCCGGCTTGGACTTGTTAAAGAATCTTGGGCGGAGCAGTTGCTTTTCGGCGCTGATTCCGTTAAAGACGCGCCAACTCGCGACAGCTTTAAGCGATCGGCGCGGATTTCCCGAAAGGACATCCGGAGCTGGTCGTTTTGACTTGTTCCGGATGAAGTTGAACTGGTGGCCTTTCAGGCCGCTGTCATGGAAGAAGCACCACTTGCCGGATGGCAACTGGAAAAGGAGAACAGACGTGGCACGTATCGCTGGCGTCAATATCCCGACTGCGAAGCGCGTTGTTATCGCGCTGACCTACATTCACGGGATCGGCTCGAAATTTGCGCAGGAAATCATGGACAAGGTTGGCTTGCCGGCCGACAAGCGCGTCCATCAGTTGACGGATTCCGAAGTCCTTCAGATCCGTGAAACCATCGACCGCGACTATCAGGTCGAAGGCGATCTTCGTCGCGAGACCGCGATGAACATCAAGCGCCTGATGGACCTCGGCTGCTACCGCGGCCTGCGTCATCGCCGTGGCCTTCCGGTTCGCGGTCAGCGCACGCACACCAATGCCCGCACCCGCAAGGGCCCGGCAAAGGCGATCGCTGGTAAGAAGAAGTAATTTGGGAGCGAATAGGAATTAGCCAATAGCGAATAGGTTTTTGTTCTATTCGCTACCAACTATTCGCTATTCGCTTTTCCAAGGTGGAGCCGCTGGAATTACGGCGGTGCAGAGATCAACGAAAGGGATAATATGGCCAAGGAAGCCACCCGCGTTCGCCGCCGCGAACGCAAGAATATCACGTCGGGCGTTGCCCACGTCAATTCGACCTTCAACAACACGATGATCACCATCACCGACGCGCAGGGCAATGCGATTGCCTGGTCGTCCGCTGGTGCCAAGGGCTTCAAGGGTTCGCGCAAGTCGACCCCGTTCGCTGCTCAGATCGCTGCCGAAGACTGCGCCAAGAAGGCTCAGGAGCATGGCATGAAGTCGCTTGAAGTCGAGGTTTGCGGTCCGGGCTCCGGCCGTGAATCGGCGCTTCGCGCTCTCCAGGCCGCGGGCTTCATGATCACCTCGATCCGCGACGTGACCCCGATCCCGCACAACGGTTGCCGTCCGCGCAAGAAGCGTCGCGTCTGATCGTCGTATTACGCTTGGACCGCCTTCGGGCGGTCCTGCATTGAACTCGGGAATAGCCGCTTTACCTCCCCGGAGGTTGGCGGCTTTGACCGTATGCCGATGAGCGATATGTGCTCCGCTCGGCGCTCCTCGTGCTCGGTTGCCACGATTGGATGGTGGCAACGAACGGAAGGTATGAAACATGATCCAGAAGAACTGGCAGGAACTGATCAAGCCGAACAAGGTGGAATTCACCTCTTCCGGCCGCACCAAGGCAACGCTGGTTGCCGAACCTCTGGAGCGCGGCTTCGGCCTGACGCTCGGCAACGCGCTTCGTCGCGTGCTTCTGTCGTCTCTGCGCGGTGCGGCCGTCACCGCCGTGCAGATCGATGGCGTATTGCATGAATTCTCTTCCATCCCCGGCGTTCGCGAGGATGTGACCGATATCGTGCTCAACATCAAGGAAATCGCCATCAAGATGGATGGCGACGATGCCAAGCGCATGGTCGTGCGCAAGCAGGGTCCGGGCTCGGTTACCGCCGGCGACATCCAGACGGTAGGCGATATCGAGATCCTGAACCCTGACCACGTGATCTGCACGCTCGACGAGGGTGCGGAAATCCGCATGGAATTCACGGTCAACAACGGCAAGGGCTATGTCCCGGCTGAGCGTAACCGTGCCGAAGACGCTCCGATCGGCCTCATCCCGGTCGATAGCCTCTATTCGCCGGTCAAGAAGGTCTCTTACAAGGTGGAGAACACCCGCGAGGGCCAGGTTCTCGACTACGACAAGCTGACCATGACCATCGAAACCGATGGTTCGGTCTCTGGTGAAGACGCCGTAGCCTTCGCCGCCCGTATCCTTCAGGACCAGCTTTCTGTCTTCGTCAACTTCGACGAGCCGCAGAAGGAAGCCGAAGAGGAAGCCGTCACCGAACTCGCGTTCAACCCGGCTCTCCTCAAGAAGGTCGACGAACTGGAACTTTCCGTCCGTTCGGCGAACTGCCTGAAGAACGACAACATCGTCTATATCGGCGACCTCATTCAGAAGACCGAGGCGGAAATGCTGCGCACTCCGAATTTCGGTCGCAAGTCGCTGAACGAGATCAAGGAAGTTCTGGCATCCATGGGCCTCCATCTTGGCATGGAAGTTCCCGCCTGGCCGCCGGAAAACATCGAAGATCTCGCCAAGCGCTACGAAGACCAGTACTAACCATTAAACTGCAGGCGCATGCCTGCAAGTAAAGGAGACCAGAGATGCGCCACCAGAAAGCCGGCCGCAAGCTCAACCGCACCGCAAGCCACCGCAAGGCGATGTTTGCCAACATGGCTGCTTCGCTCATCACCCATGAGCAGATCGTAACGACCCTGCCGAAGGCAAAGGAAATCCGTCCGATCGTCGAGAAGCTCGTCACCCTCGGCAAGCGCGGCGACCTGCATGCTCGTCGTCAGGCGATCTCGCAGATCCAGGATCAGGATGCCGTCCGCAAGCTGTTCGACACGATCGCTTCGCGTTACGCCACCCGCAACGGCGGCTACCTTCGCATCATGAAGGCCGGCTTCCGCCAGGGCGACAACGCCGCTCTCGCCGTCATCGAGTTCGTCGAGCGCGACGTCAACGCCAAGGGCGCTGCCGACAAGGCTCGCGTTGCCGCTGAATCCGAAGCTGCCGAAGCCGCTTGATAATTCCGCATTGTCGGACATGAAAAGGCCGGGTGGAAACACCCGGCCTTTTTGCTGCCGAGCGATGAGGTCACCTCATGCTTCAAGCCCCTGGCTTGTCGACCGCACGACCTCCAGGAAGTTCCGCAGCGCTTTTCGCGCGCCTCTTGGCCGCCAGCCGATAGCCAGCTCCCAGGCCACGTTTTCCGGTGCATCGAGCAGCGGGACGAATGCCACGCCGACGATCTGCATCGTCGTTGCGCCTTTTGGCACCAGCGATACGCCGAGCCCCGCGGCCACCAGGCTGAGGATGGTATGCATCTGCCGAGCTTCCTGCACAATATTCGGCACGAAACCCGCGGCCCTGCAGGCGTTTGTAATGTTGCCGTGCAGAACCGGCCCCTGCTGGTAAGGGAACATGATGAAATCTCGTCCGGCCAGATCGGCGAGCCGGCAGGAATCCAGGGCGGCGAGGGGATGATGAGCCGGCACGGCGACGATCAGCCTGTCCCGGTGGATCAGTTCCACGGCGAGGCCATCGACGGTTTGGATCGGCGGATGGAAAAAGCCGAGATCGATATCGCCGCTTGCGAGATCGACCAATTGCGCTTCCGTAGGGCGTTCGTCGAGCCGAATTGCCGTATCCGGCCAAATTTCGTGGAAGGCGCGTATGGTCGCCGGAAGCAGGCGGTAGAGAGCTGCCGAGACAAAGGCGATCGAAATCTCTGCAAGCTCGTCGGACGCCGCGCGGCGGGCCAGACGGACGGCCTCTTCGGATTGCGCAATGGTTCGCCGCGCCTCCTCCAGAAACACACGCCCGGCGGCGGTGAGGCTCACCACGCGCTGGGTCCGCTCGAACAGCGAAAATCCCAGCCGGTCTTCAAGTCTCTTGATCGACTGGCTGAGCGGGGGCTGAGCCATTCCGAGCCGGGCGGCGGCGCGCCCAAAATGCAGTTCTTCGGCCACGGCAACGAAATGCCGCATATGGTGCAGATCGATCGTCATCATACCGAAAGAGTATCAATAAACTCCGTTTTGATATTGGAAAAGTTTGTCTGCCGCAACGATCTGGGAGGGTGACGTCAGCCATGGCTGACAAGGCTTTCCCAAGGAGTTGACCATGCAAAGACTTGCTTTTTATTGCGCTACCCTCGCGGCTGCCTTCGGGGCTCCCGCCTTAGCGGAAATCGAACGCGAGGATTTTCGGATAAAGGCTGGAGCCGATATCGAACTCGCCATCCGTGAAGTCCGCAATGCCGGGGTGGAGCCGAAGGGACCTCCCGTCATGCTCGTCCATGGGGCGCGGGTTCCGGGCGTTGCCTCCTTCGATTTGCCGGTGGAAGGGGGATCGCTCGCCGGTGATCTGGCAATGGAAGGATACCGGGTGTTCATTCTTGATGCCCGCGGCTACGGCGGATCGAGCCGTCCGGGGCAGGATGGCCCGCAGCAAGGCAGGCCGCTGACTCATTCCAACGAAGTCGTCCAAGATATCCATGCTGCGGTCGAGGCGATCCAGGATAGGACCGGCAGGCGGCAGGTCGCCCTATTGGGCTGGGCGACAGGCGGGCATTGGACAGGCATGTATGCCTCTCTTTTCCCGGAAAAGGTCAGCCATCTGGTCGTCTATAATTCACTTTACGGGGCGACTTCCGGACATCCCACGCTCGGATCGGACGGCGAGAACGCCGATCCGAATGATCGCAGCCGTTTCAACATCGCAAAGTTCGGTGCCTATCGGTTGAACACGGCGGCCTCACTCATCCCCTCCTGGGACAGATCCATTCCCGTCGAGGACAAGGATAGCTGGCATGACCCGGCGGTGGTCGAGGCCTATCAGCAGGCGGCTCTGGCATCCGATCCGGCCTCGGGCGATCACGAACCGCCGGCATTCCGCGCGCCTTCAGGGGCTATGGAAGATAGCTTCTATCTCGCTTCGGGAAGACAGCTTTGGGATGCCGCCTCGATTACCGCGCGCGTGCTGATCATCCGTTCGGAAAACGATTTCTGGAGTCGCCCCGATGACGTGACCGCGCTTGAAGGCCACCTCGTCAACGCGGCGGGTGTCCATAGCGTCACGATCCCCGGCGCCACGCACTATGTCCACCTCGATCGTCCCGAGCGCGGCCGTTCGCAGTTCATCGCGGAAGTGCTGGGCCTGCTTTCCGAACCTGCCAAAACTGAAAGTCGTTGAAGCGAGGGCTTTCAGCGGGCAGCTTGCGCGGCCCCGGACTTTTTCCCGCGCTTCCAGTTCATGATCGGCCTGCGCAGGGGACGGTAGGCGAGAAGTCCGGTGATGATGGCCAGATAGGTGAGGGGCTCGAGCGTCAGGCTCTTGCGCGCCAGGATGAAATGCAGGAGCCCGCCGGCCGCGATCACGTAGATCAGCTTGTGCAATTTCGTCCAGCGCGGCCCGAGCTTGCGGATCGACCAGTTGTTGGAGGTCAGCGCAAGCGGGATCAGCATCAGCAGACAGGCCATGCCGATGGTGATGTAGGGCCGCCGCGCGATATCCGCGGCGACCGCGCCCACATTGAAGCGCAGGTCGAGCGAGGCATAGACCGAGAAATGCATCAGCACGTAATAGAAGGCGAGAAGCCCGAGTGCACGGCGGTAGCGGATCCAGTTGATACCGGCAAGGTCGCGCAAGGGCGTGATGGCGAGCGTGGCGACGATGAAGCGCAGCGCCCATATGCCGAGAAGGTGCTCAAATTCCTTGACCGGATTGAAACCCAGCCCGCCTGTCGCCGCAAGGTAGAAATACCAGGCGGCCGGCACCAGTCCGATGGCGTAGAGCCCCCATATGCTGGCGCTGTGATAACGGCGGGGCAGAGTGGGCAGCGTGAGCATCGTCAATAGTTCGCCTTCAGGTCCATGCCTTCGTAGAGGCTCGCCACCTCGTCCGCATAACCGTTGAACGGCAGCGTGTCGCGCCGGGCGACGTTGAAGAAGCCGCCGTCGCCGATCCGCTGCTCTGTCGCCTGGCTCCAGCGCGGATGATCGACCGCCGGATTGACGTTCGAGTAAAAGCCGTATTCGCGCGCGTTGGAATTCTTCCAGGTCGTCTGCGGCTGCTCTTCCACCAGCGAAATCTTGACGATCGACTTGATGCTCTTGAAGCCGTATTTCCACGGAACCACCAATCGGATCGGCGCGCCGTTCTGGTTCGGCAGGGTTTCGCCATAGAGCCCGACGGCAAGGATGGTCAGCGGGTGGCGGGCCTCGTCGAGCCTGAGACCCTCGATATAGGGCCAGGGAAGCGGCTGGAAGAAACCGCGCTGTCCGGGCATCTGCTCCGGCCGCACCACGGTTTCGAAGGCGACGTATTTGGCGCTGCCGAGCGGCTCTACCTGATCCAGCAGGGCGGAGAGCGGAAAACCTATCCAGGGGATCACCATCGACCAGCCCTCGACGCAGCGAAGCCGGTAGGTGCGGTCCTCCAGCGGAAACTTCATCAATTCCTCGATGCCGAATTCCTTCGGCTTGCCTACCATGCCGTCTACCTTCACCGTCCAGGGGAGCGGCTTGAAGTCGCCGGAATTGGCGGCCGGGTCCTCCTTGTTGACGCCGAATTCGTAGAAATTGTTGTAGCTGGTGATCGCCTCCTTGGGCGTCAGCGGCTCATCCGTCTTGAAGATGCTCGGCGAGGCGCTGAGGGGTGCCGCGAGCACATCGCCCGCGCCGGCGAAGGCAATTCCCGCCGCGGCCGCGCCGAGGAAGCTTCGGCGAGACATGTAGATCGAACGCGGCGTGATCTCTGAAGCCGCGATATGGGGCGGACGAAAGGCGGGCATCGTACTCTCCTTGGGCGAACCTTTTCTTCCCTATACGTATCCCGCAGCCTAAAGGTTTCACGGTATCGGACGGAACCACGTTTATGTGAAGAAGAGCAAGCCGGTTCGATCGGCAGCAGCGAAAAACAAATGCTGGGTCACGGCTCCCAGCAACCGTACCGCTTTGGCTCGCGTTGATAGTGACAGCCTGCCGGACTTGACCTAGAAAGCTGCCAAGTCAGGGGTTTTTGCGCTTGCCGGAGGAAAGGGCTAAACTGCGCGGAACCATAAAGATCGCACCCGAGGATATGAAGACAATGCCAGCCTATCGCTCCAGAACAACGACCCATGGCCGCAACATGGCGGGCGCGCGCGGCCTTTGGCGTGCGACGGGCATGAAGGACAGCGATTTCGGCAAACCGATCATTGCGGTCGTGAACTCCTTCACGCAGTTTGTGCCCGGTCACGTTCACTTGAAGGACCTCGGCCAGCTCGTCGCCCGCGAGATCGAGGCCGCCGGCGGCGTCGCCAAGGAATTTAACACGATCGCGGTCGATGACGGTATCGCCATGGGCCACGACGGCATGCTCTATTCGCTGCCCTCGCGCGAAATCATCGCGGACTCGGTCGAATACATGGTCAACGCACACTGCGCCGACGCCATGGTCTGCATCTCCAACTGCGACAAGATCACGCCCGGCATGCTGAACGCCGCCATGCGCCTCAATATCCCGGCCGTCTTCGTCTCCGGCGGCCCGATGGAAGCCGGCAAGGTCGTGCTGCACGGCAAGAAGGTCGCGCTCGACCTCGTCGACGCCATGGTCGCTGCTGCCGACGACAAGATTTCCGACGAGGATGTCGCCACGATCGAACGCTCGGCCTGCCCGACCTGCGGCTCGTGCTCGGGCATGTTCACGGCCAACTCGATGAACTGTCTGACCGAAGCGCTCGGCCTGTCGCTGCCGGGGAATGGTTCGACGCTCGCAACCCATGCCGACCGCAAGCGCCTGTTCGTAGAGGCCGGCCACCTGATCGTCGATCTTGCCCGCCGTTATTACGAGCAGGAAGACGAAACCGTTCTGCCCCGCTCGATTGCCACCAAGAAGGCCTTCGAGAACGCCATGTCGCTCGATATCGCCATGGGCGGCTCCACCAATACCGTTCTCCATATCCTTGCCGCGGCCTATGAGGGCGGCATCGATTTCACGATGGAGGATATCGACCGGCTTTCCCGCAAGGTGCCGTGCCTTTCCAAGGTCGCACCCGCCAAGCAGGATGTCCATATGGAAGACGTGCATCGCGCGGGCGGCATCATGCGCATCCTCGGCGAACTCGAACGCGGCGGCCTTATCCATCGCGACTGCTACACGGTTCATGAGGCGACGCTCGGCGACGCGATCGATCGCTGGGATATCACCCGCACCAATTCCGAGACGGTCCGCGAATTCTTCAAGGCGGCGCCCGGCGGCGTGCCGACCCAGGTCGCCTTCAGCCAATCCTCGCGTTGGGATGATCTCGATACCGACAGCGAAAAGGGTGTCATCCGCTCGGTCGAAAAGCCGTTCTCCAAGGATGGCGGTCTTGCCGTTCTCTACGGCAATATCGCGCTTGACGGCTGCATCGTGAAGACTGCCGGCGTGGACGAGTCGATCCTGAAATTCACCGGTCCGGCAGTCGTCTTCGAAAGCCAGGATGCGGCGGTGAAGGGCATTCTCGGCAACGAGGTCAAGGCCGGCGATGTCGTCGTCATCCGCTACGAAGGCCCGAAGGGCGGCCCCGGCATGCAGGAAATGCTCTATCCGACCAGCTATCTGAAGTCGAAGGGCCTCGGCAAGGCCTGCGCGCTCGTCACCGACGGCCGCTTCTCCGGCGGCACGTCCGGCCTCTCGATCGGCCATGCTTCGCCGGAAGCAGCCCAGGGCGGGGCGATCGGCCTCGTGCGTAACGGCGACCCGATCGAGATCGACATCCCGAACCGCACGATCAACCTCGCGGTGCCGGATGCGGAACTCGCCACCCGCCGCGCCGAGCAGGACGTGCTCGGCTGGAAGCCGGCCGCGCCCCGCAAGCGCAATGTCACGACGGCGCTGAAGGCTTATGCCGCCTTCGCCGCCAGCGCCGACAAGGGCGCAGTCCGTATCCTGCCCGAGGCGTGACGCAACCTTCGCCGGGGTGCCGCTCAAACGCGCTTCTGTCTTGTGCATGGTAAGGAAATTCCTTACTGTGCACGGGAGGGTAAGGTCATGATAACGAGCAAAATTACCAGCAAGGCACAGACCACGATACCGCAACCGGTCCGGAACGCTCTTCACCTCAGGGAGGGCGACGAAATTCTTTATGCGATCCAGGCTGATGGACGTGTGATGATCTCGCGCGCGCCCATCTCCCCGGAAGCAGAAGATCCATTCGCAACGTTCGGCGAGTGGGATAGCGAGGCCGACAGGAAGGCCTATGCCGATTTTTGAGCAAGGCGATGTCGTCCGCGTTCCTTTTCCTTATACAGACCGTGACACCCGGCAGCGCAGGCCGGCGCTCGTGGTGTCAAATGGACCGATCGGGGAAAACGCCGCCCTGCTGTGGGTCGTCATGATTACTTCGGCGGAAAACCGGCCCTGGCTTGGGGACGTCCGTATTCCGGATCATTTGAAAGCCGGATTGCCGGCTCCATCCGTCGTCCGCCCGGTAAAGATCGTCACAGTGGAGGCGAAACATGTGGAAGCTGTTGGTAAAGTTTCGCGACAGGTTCTAGACGAAGTCTTGCGCGAGGCAAATGCCGTTATCGGGTTGACTACGCGATAGGCGGCCGCCGGGCGACGATCTGGCTGACCGGCCGGTGATCGCTCGTCTTTGCGTTTTCCGGCTGCGTGGAGTTGATGCGGTCGTGGATTTCATGCTCCACGAAGCCGGATCGCGGCTCGACCAGCAAGGGGCCGATCCCGCGCCGGCTCAGCGCCTCGGTGAAGACGATATGGTCGAGTAAGATGTTCGGCGAGCGTCCGGGATCGAGCTTGTCCTCGAATATCGCCGTCCAGCGCAGGTGCTGCGGGTAGTCGAACAGACCGTGGTTCAGGAACTTGCGGGCGAAGAACACATCGCCCTGAAGCACGCTGATCAGGTCATGCAGGAGATATTCCCGCTCGAGAAGTTCCTTGCCTGGGCCGTCGTTGAGATCGCCGATGACCATGATGATCGGCAGTTCCTCCTGTGAGAACCGCTTGTCGATGTAGTAGCGGACGTCCATGGCCTCGGTGCTGAGCTTTGCGCGCGCCACATGTGCATTCGCCATGAACCACGCGACATCCGGCCGGTCATGATAGGCCTTGTCGGTTTCCTCCGGCCGCCGGGCCGGCACGGAAAGACCGATATGCTTGCTTTTGAAATGTGCGCCGATGATCTCGACGCGCACGCCTTCGTAATCCATGACGAGGATTTGCGGGTGGCGGTAGTGCGAATGGGAGCGGCGGACATTTGCGCCGACGGTTTTCTCGCGGTTGTCGAGTTGGGGAGCCGAAAACTGCCACTTGCCGTCATTGTGTGAAAGCTTGGATTCGTCGGCCGTATAGGATTTCCAGGTGGCTATATCGAGGAGGCTTGCCCGTGTCGCCTGGGCGAGCGCGGGTTTGACGAGGAACCACAGCCATTGTTCGCCCTGAATGCCGTATGTCCTGTCATCGCCATTCGGATGGGTCATGAGCTTATATTCCGGCAGGTATTCGTCGCGGAAGGCCGTCATGTCCGCGCTGCCCGGAACCGCTTCCATGAGGAACAGAATGTCCGCGTCGATCTCCAGGATCTCTGCCCGCAATGCCTGGAGCTTCGCCTGCGCATCTGTCATCGAGGGCATGCGTCGCTGGCCGCGCCTCGATCGCTCCGGAACGACGCCGCGCACGACGTCGAACGCATTGGTCAGCCATTCCACATTGAAGGATGTTACCTTGAAAGCCTCCATATCCCCCTCCGGCATCGCGGCCCTGGTATGAACAGCATACTAAGACCGGGCTATGAGGGGAACATGACGATCGTGGAGTTCGCCGCTAAAGCGGCCGCGTCAGGTTGTTATAGATGTCATCCAATTGCTTCAGCCTCTCGTCATAGGCGGTGCGAATGCATGCGGCATCGCCGCCGCAGGCCTGCCGGCGCTTGAGCCAGGCGCTTTGCTCGTCCTGCATCGTGCCCCGCGCGCCCATGGCCAGCAGCCCGGCAAGCAGGTCGAAGGTCGTGACCATCTTCACGTCCGCATCGTTGAGCGCCCGGTTGTCGCAGATCGCCGTTTCGTCCGGTGCAAGTTCAGGCTTTTCGCAATCGAAACTGGCGGCGAGGATCGATGGTGCATTGAAGGTAAGCGCGGCCAGAGTGAGGATGGCGAAGGCTGTAAGTCTCTGCATCGGGTGCTCCTTTCTGTCGGTTGATGCACGGTCGGCTCAGGCGTCCGGCAAGAGCCATAGGCCGAGGAAGATAAGGGCGGCCGCCCAAAGGGCGAGGATGAACGCCAGGCCGCCGCGGCTGCTCGGGCGTGTGGTCCGCAGTATGGCCTCCGCGCGGAACTCCTCCATCAGGGCCGGGGGAATGAGGCGGATCGCCAGCATGATGCCGAACGGAACGATGACGAGGTCGTCGAGATAGCCGAGGACCGGTACGAAATCCGGAATGAGGTCGACGGGCGAAAGCGCATAGGCCGCCACGGCGCCGGCCATGAGCTTGGCGCTCCACGGCACGCGGCTGTCGCGCGCGGCGAGCCACAGGGCCACTATGTCCCGCTTCAGGGTCTTGGCCCAGGCCTTCGCTTTCACCATATGATCCATGCTATCTTTCCGTTTCCGGCTGCAAGGTGAGGTGCCTTCGGAGAATTCCCATTCCTATGTTCCGCCACCTTTCCTTTCTAGCGTTCGCCGCTACAAATCGTTCCAGATTTTCGTGAAGAGGAATCACATGCAGAGCACGCTGAAACGCCTGTCGGCCGGCCTTCTGGCCCTGAACCTGGTGATGCCCGCTGCGGCATTCGCCCAGGAGAACAAGGTCGTGCCGCAGAGCCGGCAGGAAATGCAGCTTTCCTTCTCGCCCCTCGTCAAGCAGACGTCGGGCGCGGTGGTGAACGTCTATGCCGAACGGGTGATCCAGCGATTGAACCCGTTCGCGGGTGATCCTTTCTTCGAACAGTTCTTCGGACAGCGCCTGCCGAACCGCACGGAGAAACAGTCCTCGCTCGGCTCGGGCGTCATTCTCGCTCAGAACGGCCTGGTGGTGACCAACAATCACGTCATCGAGGGGGCCGACGATATCAAGATCGCGCTCGCCGATGGCCGCGAATTTCCCTCCAAGGTTCTCTTGAAGGACGAGAGCGTCGATCTCGCCGTTCTGAAGATCGATGCGAAGGAGAACTTCCCGGCGCTGCCGATCGGCGATTCCGACCACGTCGAGGTGGGGGACTTGGTGCTTGCGATCGGCAATCCCTTCGGCGTCGGCCAGACGGTGACGAGCGGCATCGTTTCCGCACTTGCCCGCAACCAGATCACGTCCGGCGATTTCGGCTTCTTCATCCAGACCGATGCGTCGATCAATCCCGGAAATTCCGGTGGCGCGCTGATGAACATGAACGGCCAGTTGATCGGCATCAACACTGCGATCTTCTCGCGCGGTGGCGGTTCGAACGGCATCGGCTTTGCCATTCCCGCAAATCTGGTGAAGGTCTTCCTCGCCGCCGCCGAAAGCGGCAAGGGCGTCTTCGAACGGCCCTATATCGGCGCCGGTTTCGAGCCGGTCACCTCGGATATCGCGGAGTCTCTGGGCTTGAAGACGGCACGCGGCGCGCTGGTCGTGCGTGTCGTGGAGGGCGGCCCCGCCGACAAGGCCGGCCTGAAAACCGGCGAGGTCGTGACGGCCGTGAACGGCATTCCGGTCGAGCATCCCGACGCGCTCGGCTATCGGCTGACCACCGCGGGCCTCGGCCAGCAGGCGACGTTGACGGTAGAGGGGAACGGTAGCCAGAGAGAGGTCACGATCGCGCTGAATACGGCGCCGGAAAGCACCCCGCGCGACGAGCGGCTGATCGAAGGGCGTAATCCCTTTGCTGGGCTGAGGATCGCCAACCTCTCGCCGAAGCTTGCCACGGAGCTGCGCATTCCGGCAGACAAGACCGGCGTGGTGGTGACGGATGTGGCGCGCGGCTCGCCGTCCGGCCGACTGGGCTTCCAGCCGCGCGATATCATCATTTCGCTGAACGGCACGTCCGTTACCTCCACCAACGGCATGGAGGCCATGCTCGATGACGATCCCGGTTTCTGGCGGGTGGAGATCGAGCGCGACGGCCAGAGGATACGGCAGTTCTTTCGATGAGTGACGATCTTTTCGCGCCGAAAGTTCCGGAAGAGGTCGCCAGCCGGCGGCCTCTGGCGGATCGGCTGCGCCCGAAATCGCTGGCGGAGGTGACCGGTCAGCCGCATCTGACCGGGCCTGACGGCGCCCTGCGGCGGATGATCGAGGCCGGATCGCTCGGCTCGATGATATTCTGGGGGCCGCCGGGAACCGGCAAGACGACGGTCGCCCGCCTGCTGTCGGGCGAGGCGGGGCTCGCCTTCGAGCAGATTTCGGCGATCTTTTCCGGTGTCGCGGACCTGAAGAAAGTGTTCGAGGCGGCGCGCATGCGCCGCATGGATGGCCGCCAGACCCTGCTCTTCGTGGACGAGATACACCGCTTCAACCGCGCCCAGCAGGATAGTTTCCTGCCGGTGATGGAGGATGGCACCGTCATTCTGGTCGGAGCGACCACCGAAAATCCGTCCTTCGAACTCAACGCCGCTCTGCTTTCCCGCGCCCGCGTGCTGACCTTTCTGCCGCATGACGAGGAGAGCCTGGAGGAGCTCCTCAAGCGCGCGGAAGAGACCGAAGGCCGGCCGTTGCCGCTCGACGAGGCGGCGCGCGCAAGCCTGATCCGCATGGCGGACGGGGATGGCCGCGCCGTGCTGACGCTTGCGGAGGAAGTCTGGCGCGCGGCGAGGGAAGGGGAGGTCTTCGATACCGAAGGTCTCATCCAGATCGTCCAGCGCCGAGCCCCGGTCTACGACAAGGCCCAGGACGGCCATTACAACCTGATCTCCGCCCTCCATAAATCCGTGCGCGGCTCCGATCCGGATGCGGCGCTCTATTATCTCGCCCGCATGTTCGATGCTGGTGAGGACCCGCTCTATCTCGGCCGCCGGCTGGTGCGCATGGCGGTGGAAGATATCGGGCTTGCCGATCCCCAGGCTCTGGTGATCGCCAATGCCGCCAAGGATGCCTACGATTATCTCGGCTCGCCGGAAGGCGAACTGGCGCTTGCGGAAGCCTGCGTCTACCTCGCGACCGCGCCGAAATCCAATGGGGTCTACACGGCTTTCAAGGCGGCGATGCGCGCCGCCAAGGAGAATGGTTCGCTGCTGCCGCCCAAGCACATCTTGAACGCTCCCACCAAGCTGATGAAGGGCGAAGGCTATGGCGAGGGCTATCGCTACGACCATGACCAGCCTGATGCCTTTTCCGGCCAGAACTATTTCCCGGAAAAGATGGGCCGGCAGGTCTTCTACGATCCGCCGGAGCGTGGTTTCGAGCGCGAGATCAGGAAACGGCTCGACTGGTGGGCAAAGCTGCGCAAGGAACGCGGCGAACCCTGAGACGCGCTACGACGCCTTCTTCCCGGCCGTGACGCTCGGCGGGGCGGGGATCATCCGGACGCCGGAATCCGCAAGGCCGTGATGGCCTTCCATATCCACGACCAGATGCCAATGGCCGCTTTCGGGGATCTGCAGCCGGACCGGCGATTTTTTCGCGATACCGCCGATATACTTGAAATCCAGGAGCTCCTTGAAGCGCTGGAAGTTCGAATTGCTCATCAGCCGCACGTTGTTGACGGCATTCAACGTTACCTCGATCGTCACGCCGGCGCGCTGTTCCTTCAGATCGTAGTGGGTAAAGCGGAATGTCGGGGCTGCCATGCCTTTGCCTCTTTATGCCTGCATATGCTCCCGGAAAGCGTAGCGGAACCCGGGTTAAGGATTGGTGGAACCTTCGGCTTGGCTTCGAGTTGAACGTGCAAAAGCCGCAGCTCCCGTCCCCGGACCCGCTGCCGGAATACGCCGCTTGCGGCACTTGAAATAACAAGGTGGCGTTCGTCCCCTGCCGCCACCGCACAATAACATTGACCTCCACAACTCCAGCCTGCCGTACCCCCGGCAGGCTTTTTTCTTTTGCCCGCAGCTTTTTGAGTTCGCATTGTCGGCTCGGTCGAGACCCGCACGTCCTTGGGGCATCTCAACTGTTGCCTCATGGAGGAAGTCATGCCGATGAAGATGCTCGCAGCCGCTATCGCTGTCATCGCCGCCTCGATCGTTCCGGCGGTCGCTGCCGAACCGTCGAAGACGGGATATGTCGAAGCCGGCGGCATAGATTACTATTACGAAATCCGGGGAGAGGGCGATCCGCTGCTGCTCCTGCATGGCGGGCTCGGCTCCATCGATATGTTTGCGCCGATCCTGCCGGCGCTGACCGAGCATCGGCAGGTGATCGCCGTCGATCTGCAGGGCCATGGGCGCACGCGCCTCGGCGACCGGCCGATCGCGCTGGAAGCCATCGGCGCCGATATGGGCGAGCTGATTGCCGAACTCGGCTACAGCCAGGTGGACGTGATGGGCTATTCCATGGGCGGCGGCGTGGCGCTGCAAATGGCGGCCCAGGCACCGGAAAAAGTGCGGCGGCTGGTCGTCGTCTCGGCACCGTTTGCCAGAAAGGGCTTCTTCCCCGAGATGATCCCGCAACAGGAGGCCGTCGGCGCCGGCATGGCGGAGATGATGAAGGAAACGCCCATGTTCATCTCCTACAAGGCGGTGGCGCCGGATGTTTCCGAGTTCCCGCGGCTGCTGGATGCCATGGGCGAATTGATGCGCCGGGACTACGATTTTTCCGATGCCGTCGCCAAGCTCACCATGCCGGTCATGCTCGTCTACGGCGACAGCGACATGATCCGCCCGGAGCATATCGTCGAATTCTACCAGAAGCTCGGTGGCGGGCTGAAGGATGCGGGCTGGATGCGCGAGAACATGCCGAAGAACCGGCTGGCGATCGTGCCGGACCAGACCCATTACGACATGTTCGCTTCTCCGATACTCGCGGCGACCGTGCTGCCCTTCCTGGACGGCAAGTCGAATACCGCGACCTGGGCCGAGCAGGTCAAACAATAGAGATTTTCCGAAACGCTTCCGGTGAAACCAGTCCGCCGGAAGCGTTTCTTTTCAAAGGGCTGGAAGGTTTTCCGGATTCAATTCCTGAAATTCTTGAATCACCTTCTGAGGTTTTCCCTGTCCAGCTGGCCGGCAAGCGTGAGTATGGTCTCGGAGGCCGGCACGGGAATACCGGCGAGCTTCCCGAGCGAGACGATCATGCCGGTGAGCGGCATGATCTCCAGTGGTTTTCCGGCAAGCAGGTCCTGCAGCATGGAGGTGCGCACGGCGCCGAGCGTGCGTGTGCGCTCGATCTCCTGTTCCACGCTCTGGGCAAAGCGGATACCGAGCGCCTTGCCGACGGCCTGCACCTCTTCCATCAGCCTGCCCATAAGAGCCAGCATGTTTGGATCGGCGACCATGTCGTTGCATAGCGCCCGAGTTAGCGCGCTGGTCGGGTTGACGGCCGCATTGCGCATCAGCTTTTCCCAGATCACCTCGCGGATCGCCTGGGTCGTGCGGACGTCCAGGTCAGCCGCCCTCAGAAGATCGGCGATGGTCCGCAGATCGTCCGAAAGCACGCCCGACGGTTCGCCGAGGAAGAAATGGCCGCGAAGGCTCAAGCCGATCTCTCCCGGGCGGACGACTTCCGCGCCCTGATAGGCGACGCAGCCGATGACCCGCTCCGGGCCGATGAGGCGCCAGAGCCTGCCGCCCGGATCGAGTTCCTCGAGTTGCCGCTCCGCATGGCCGCTCGCCTCATCCCGGTGGAAATACCACCACGGAATGCCGTTGAGGATCATCACCACGCGGGTTCCGTCTTTTAATAGCCCTGCTATGCCCTCGGCCGCGCCCGCAAGCTGGTGGCCCTTGAGCCCGGTGATGACAAGATCCTGCGGCGGCAGCTCGGAGGGGGTGTCCGTTGCCGTGACCCGCGCCGTAATCGGCTCGGGTTCGCCGGCATAGCGCACCGTAAGGCCGTTCCGGCGGATGGCGTCGAGATGTGCGCCGCGCGCCACCACCGATACCTCGGCCTGGTCGCCGAGCCCGGATGCGATCTTCGCCGCGAATGCCCCGCCGAGCGCGCCCGCGCCATAGATGCAAATGTTTCGGATCGTCATGAATGCCATGCCCTCGTCGCTGTTGCTCTTTTTCTAGACTTAGAGCATGCCGCGTCAAACCGTGCACCGCTTTTGCGATGGCGACAGGCGGAAAAGAGAAGGCTTGATCCTGCGCCGGGCAGCGACAGGCTTTCATGAATTCAATGGGTCCGGCCTACGGGGAACAATTCGTTGCGGCGCAGCTCGTCGATGGCGGCCACCGCTTCGTCGACCGACCAGCCGGCCTTTACGGCTGCCGCGATCATCTTCATTTCGGCCTCCTCCTCCAAGGCGAAGAAGAGCGGCTCGAGCGCCTCCTGGACGGTGAGGATGTGTTCATCGCGCGGCGCGATGGACTCCTGTGCGGCAGACATGGCGCATTTCTCCTCTCACTGATGATCGAATTGTTCACAATTTCTCTCGCCGCAAAAAGTTCCGCTGGCGGACGGAAAATTTGCGCGCCCCGGCCGCGCGGTAACGGAGCCGGAGGATGATTGCCCCGCTCGCGGCATTGTGAACATCCCTTGCCTTCGAACTCTCGCCAGCCGGCCGCCGGGTTAAGGAAGTCTTTAAGGATTCATGAAAATTGAAGAGGTGTCTGCGCGCCCGGCGAGCGCCGCGCCATCCGAGGGGGTGGTGGAATGGCCGGTATCGCCCCGCAGTTTGTAACCTGAGTAATTGCCTGCGTATTCCCAACGCAGGCGCTGTACGGAGTAAAGCCGATGACCATGAACGTGAAGCCTTTCGCCCTGGCGATGATCGCCGCAATTTCCGCCACGCCCGCTTTGATCACGCAGGCCTCGGCTGCCGACCTGGCACCTTATTCCGATGCGCCGTCCTATAACGAGCCGGCTTCGGCTTCCGGCGGTTGGACGGGTCCCTATGTCGGCCTTCATGCGGGCATGGGCTCGGACAAGATGAGCCCGTTCTCCGGCGACAAGGAATTCATGGGCGGCATCCAGGGCGGCTACAATGCCGAAATGGGCGGCGCCGTCGTTGGCGGCGAGCTGGAGCTGTCGCACATGGGTGATACCGAAGTCGACGTGCGCGGCGGCGAGCTGAAGGAGCGCTATCGCGTGGCGGCAAAGGGCAAGGTGGGTGCGCCGCTCGGCGATACGCTCCTCTACGGCACCGCCGGCGTGGCGATGACGAGCTTGCGCGATACCGATAGCGCGAAAGGCCCCGATGGCTGGAAGCCCGGCTGGCTGCTCGGCGCCGGCATCGAGCAGAACATCAATTCGAACCTCTCCGCCAAGGTCGAATACAACTATGTCCGCACCAACGACGTCCGCAGCTTCGACGGCGCGAGAACCTCCAAGTCCGACATCGGCGACCACACCATCAAGGCCGGCGTGAACTACAAGTTCTAGTTTTTTCCGGGTCCGGATGGACCCGGAGCCAGCGTGAAAACTGCAGCGCCGCGCGTCTTGAGAGATGCGCGGCGCTGTTTGCGTCTGGGCAGGCGATGCCTTGCCACGTCGAGTATCGGCCGCCCTGGTCATGAGGGCTTCGCCCCGGCTCTGCCTTGTTGTACGCCTAGCTTAATGCCTGATTCGCTGTCCTCACAGGGGCGGGGCAGACACGAGGCTTTGAAGGAGAGAGCAATGACGGACGCCAAGAGCGGTATTTCCGGACTACGGCCGCATATTACTGTGATCGGCGTTGGCGGCGGAGGCGGCAACGCGGTCAACAATATGATTGCGGAAAATCTGCAGGGTGTGGAATTCATCGCGGCAAATACCGACTCCCAGGTGCTCGCCACATCCAAGGCGTCGCGCCGCATCCAGCTTGGCGCAAACGTCACAGAGGGGCTTGGCGCAGGTTCGCTGCCGGATGTCGGCCGCGCCGCTGCGGAGGAGTCGATCGACGAGATCATGGACCACCTGAGCGGTTCGCACATGTGCTTCGTGACCGCCGGCATGGGCGGAGGAACGGGTACAGGGGCCGCTGCCGTGATCGCGCATGCCGCGCGTTCGGCCGGCATTCTGACGGTGGGTGTCGTCACAAAGCCCTTCACCTTCGAAGGAAATCGCCGCATGAAAACTGCGGAAATCGGTATCGAGGCGCTTCGTCAAGCTGCCGACACCGTGATCGTCATTCCCAACCAGAACCTCTTCCGCATCGCTGATGCGAAAACGACTTTCGCCGATGCCTTCATGACGGCCGACCGCGTGCTTTATTCCGGTGTCGGCTGCATCACCGATCTCATCGTCAAGGAAGGCCTGATCAACCTCGACTTTGCCGATGTGAAGTCTGTCATGCGCGGCATGGGGCGCGCAATGATGGGCACGGGCGAAGCCGCCGGAGATAGCCGGGCGATGAAGGCGGCGGAAGCGGCGATCGCAAACCCGCTTCTTGACGATGTCTCGATGAAGGGCGCCAAAGGCGTGCTGATCTCCATCTCGGGCGGTTCGGATATGACGCTCTTCGAAGTGGACGAGGCGGCAAGCCGCATTCGCGACGAGGTGCAGGATTTTGCCGATATTGTCGTGGGGGCGATCTTCGACCGCAACCTCGATGGTCGGTTCCGCGTCTCGGTTGTCGCGACTGGCCTGGAAGGGGACGGACTACCCGCCGCCGTTTCGGGCGCCGCCGAAGAGATCGAGATCCGCACACTGCAGTAAAGTCGCCGGGCGGTGACCTGCCGGATTCGAAACGGATGAAATCGAGGGTGTGGTAGGGGATCACGTCATCCCGTTGGCCGCACCCTCTTTCCGCGCCAGGTCGCGTTCAGAGCGCAAAGAACGGCAAGCCCGACCAGAATGCATCCCGCCCAGGGCAGCGCCTGCAAGGAAGCGCGTTCCAGGATCAGGCCTCCGGCAGCGGTCCCGAGCGCCACTCCGATATGCATGGCGGAGAGATTGAGACCGATGCCAGCCTCCGCAGTCGCGGGATCGGCGGATATCAGGAAGCTCTGCACGACGGGCGATATCATCCAACTGATGCAAGCCCAGACCGCCATGATGGCGATGAAGGCCGCCGGCGCGTTTGAAAACAGCGGAATGGCTGCGAGCGCCAGCAGGTAGAGAAACGGCGTCACGACGATTGCCATGCGCGGCGTGAGCCTGTCTGCAAGCCATCCTCCGCAATATCCGCCGCTCACGCCCGCGGCCCCGAAGGCTATGAAAGCCAAAACGACATGCGGGCCTGCAATGCCGACGGCTTCGGTCAGATATGGCGCGAGATAGGCGAAAAGGACGAAGTGGCCGCCTATCATGAGAATGGATACCAGCTGCGCTGACTGAAGCCTGTAAGATTTCAGATGCGACTTGTAATCGGGGTCGCCCTGCAGGCGCTGCCCCATCCTCGGCAGGAAGGATTGGGCGAGAAACAGGACGATGAGCGCGGCAGATGCCAGGGCGAGGAAGACGGCACGCCAGCCGAACCATTCATTGATCAGCATTCCCGCCGGAACACCCAGCACCATCGACCCGCTGATGCCCATGAAGATGATGCCGATCGCGCGCCCTCTCATGCCGCTGTCGACCAGTTCCGTGGCCAGCATCGTGGCGATCAGGCAAACCACGGCGCTGGCGGCAGCCATGCCGATGCGGGCGGCAAACAGAATGGAGTAGCTGGGGCTGATGCCGGCGACGACATTGCTGAAAGCGAAGACCGCAAGTGCCGAAAGCATGATGCTCTTGCGCTCGAAGCGCATTGTCAGGCCAAGAGCCAAGGGTGCGGTAAGCGCGAAGGTGATCGAGAAAACCGAGGTAAGCTGTCCGGCGATCCCGACCGAGACGCCGAGGCTCGGCGCTATGGTGGGAAGGATGCCGACGATGATGTTCTCCGCCGTGCCTGTGGCGAATGTCGCGAGGGCGAGAAGAAAGAGCCGAAAATACATTTGCCGTTCCCTTCATGGCAAAGCCATGCGGGAAGCGGCGATCCCGGCACGGCATGTTGCGAGCCGGGTTTCGAGGCAGTGCTTCGGTTATCCCTGATGCCGTTTCATAACATCGGCTGGAGCCATTGACTACGGGTTTATTCGGCTAACCCCGTCCTCCCAGACGGGCCTGAATTTGGTTCATCTGCTCGATCTCCTCGCGCTGGGCACGTGAGATCTCGGAGCAGAGCGTGACCAGTTCCGAATCCGTCAATCCTGCTTCCCTGCACATGAGGATAGCGCCCGAGTGATGCGGGATCATCGAGGCGATAAACTGCCGGTCGCCCACCAGCGCCTGGGTACGGGTGCCCGACAAAGCTGCCAGGAAGAGGATTGCTAGGCCGACGTGGATGGCCGCGTTCAGCCTCCCGTTGCCGTACATGCCCCTCATCGTCGCGAGCATGATGATGCCCATGGGCGCCACCATCGTCAGAGCCATGTAGAACATGTTGAGATTGTTGCGAAAGTCCCCCCAGCCGTCGATCATCGAGAACATCACGAAATACATGACGACGAGGCTGAGGATCATGTTCACGGCGAACATGGCATATGGATGCCTGCTCGTGTGTTCATGTGCATTGTGGTGATCGCGCATACCGCCTCCTTCTGGCCGCTATGAGCAGCGGCCGACGCGAGATGCTTCCCTGGCAATGGCGCCAATCTCCGGGAAGAGGCATGCGGCGTAAACCCTCCCATGATCGGTTTGGTTCCGATTCCCGCTGGCTTCGCAGCATCGCCAACGACAATCCATATGCTCGCGGGTGCGGTATGGACACAGGACGTTGCCCGGGCTCTCCGGATAGAATCCCAGGTGCGGGCTGGCACCTTCTGGATCAACGGCTACAAGAAAAAAACCGCACCTTCGTTTCGAAGGCGCGGCTTTCGCATTCCCGATCGGCGGCAGACCACCGATTTGATGTCATCTCAATGGCGCAGCGGCCGAACCCAGTGGCGCCCGCGCTATATACAGCATACCGCCGGATCAGCTGCAGCCGCTGGTCGCGCCGCAGGTGTCGCACTTCTCGCAGGTACCGTTGCGCACCATGGTGAAGTTCTGGCACTCGGAGCACATGTTGCCCGTATAGCCCTGAGCGATGGAGCGCATGCGCCGCTCGTTCTCCACCTTCTTGGCTTCCGCCTTGGCCGAGGCTGCGTCGGCGGCGGCCTTGTCGGAGAAGAGGGCGGTGGCTGCCTGCTGCTCTTCGGAAGCGACGTCGTCGAGCACTTCCTCGGCGATCTCTTCGGCCAGTTCCTTGGCGCGCTCCTCATAATCCCGTTTGAAGGAGACGATTTCGGAGGTTGCTGCGGCAACCGTCGGTTCCAGCTTGCGGGCCGTATTGCCGGCAACGCTGCCGGTGAACGAGGTAACCGTTGCAGAAGCGCGGGCAGGGGCTGCGGTTGCGGCACCCTTCGCTTCGGACGAAGGGCCGGTCTGGCCGCCCTGGATCAGGGTCGGCTTGTAACCGCGGGTCCAGCCGGTCGAGACGAGCTGGGTCTTGCCTTCCTTGATACCCTTGCCGAGTGCGGTGTTGGAGAAGTCCGACGTATCGACATGCGCGAGGTCGTGACGGCCGAGATAGGAGACGGCGAGTTCGCGGAACACGTAGTCGAGGATCGAGGTGGCGTTCTTGATAGCGTCGTTGCCCGTCACGATGCCGGCCGGCTCGAACTTGGTGAAGGTGAAGGCCTCCACATATTCTTCCAGCGGCACGCCGTACTGGAGACCCAGCGAGATGGCGATGGCGAAGTTGTTCATCATCGCGCGGAAGGCGGCACCTTCCTTGTGCATGTCGATGAAGATCTCGCCAAGCCGGCCGTCGCCGAATTCGCCGGTGCGCAGATACACCTTGTGTCCGCCGACATTGGCCTTCTGGGTATAGCCCTGGCGGCGGTTCGGCAGCTTTTCGCGTTCGCGGGTAATGCGCTCGATGACGCGCTCCACGATCCTCTCGGTGATCTGCACGGCCTGGGCCGCGGTCGGAGCCTGTACCAGTTCCTCGATCGCGTCCTCCGCATCGTCCTCGTCGATGAGCGAGGCATTGAGCGGCTGGGAAAGCTTGGAGCCGTCACGGTAGAGAGCGTTGGCCTTGAGAGCGAGCTTCCAGGACAGCATGTAGGCCGCGCCGCAATCCTCGACGGTCGCCTCGTTCGGCATGTTGATCGTCTTGGAGATCGCGCCCGAGATGAACGGCTGGGCGGCCGCCATCATGCGGATATGGCTTTCGACCGAGAGGTAGCGCTTGCCGATCTTGCCGCAGGGATTGGCGCAATCGAAGACCGGCAGATGCTCGTCCTTGAGGAACGGTGCGCCTTCCAGCGTCATCGCACCGCAGACATGGATATTGGCGGCGTCGATGTCCTTCTTCGAGAAACCGATGTGCTCGAGCAGGTTGAAGCTCATGTCGCCGAGTTGTTCGTCGGTGACCTTCAGCACGTCCTTCAGGAAGTCGGCGCCGAGCGTCCACTGGTTGAAGACGAACTTGATGTCGAAGGCCGCTTTCAGCGCGCCGTTGACGGCCTCGATCTTCTCGTCGGTAAAGCCCTTGGCCTTCAGCGTGCCGGGGTTGACGCCGGGCGCCTGGTTGAGGTTGCCATGACCGACCGCATAGGCCTCGATCTCGGCGATCTGCGATTCCGAATAGCCGAGCGAACGGAGCGCTTCAGGAACGGCGCGGTTGATGATCTTGAAGTAGCCGCCGCCGGCGAGCTTCTTGAACTTGACGAGCGCGAAGTCGGGCTCGATGCCGGTCGTGTCGCAATCCATCACGAGGCCGATCGTGCCGGTCGGCGCGATCACCGTCGTCTGGGCGTTGCGGTAGCCGTGCTTCTCACCGAGTTCCAGCGCCTTGTCCCAGGCGGCCTTGGCATGGGCGGCCAGGTCCTGGTCCGGGTTTTCCGCATGGAAGAGCGGGACGGGGTTGACCGACAGCTGTTCGTAGCCGGTGGTTTCGCCGTAAGCCGCGCGGCGATGGTTGCGCATGACGCGCAGCATGCTCTCGCGGTTCGGCGCGAAGTTCGGGAAGGGGCCGAGCTCGCCGGCGATTTCGGCGGAGGTCGCATAGGCGATACCGGTCATGATCGCGGTGAGCGAACCGGCGATCGCGCGGCCTTCCTTGGAGTCGTAGGGAATGCCGGTGGACATCAAGAGGCCGCCGATATTCGCGTAGCCGAGGCCGAGCGTGCGGTACTGATAGGAGAGTTCGGCGATTTCCTTCGACGGGAACTGCGCCATCATGACCGAGATTTCGAGCACGACGGTCCACAGGCGCACGGCATGTTCGTAATCGGCGATGTCGATGCGCTTCGTCGCCTTGTCCTTGAACTGCAGGAGGTTCAGGGAGGCAAGGTTGCAGGCCGTGTCGTCGAGGAACATGTATTCCGAGCACGGGTTGGAGCCGCGGATCGGGCCACCGGCAGGCGAGGTGTGCCAGTCGTTCATCGTCGTGTTGAAGTGGATGCCCGGATCGGCGGACGCCCATGCGGCATAGGAGATCTGTTCCCAGAGATCGCGGGCCTTCAGCGTCTTCATCACCTTGCCGTCCTTGCGGGCGGTGAGGTTCCACTCTCCGTCGTTCTCGACGGCCTTGAGGAAGTCGTCCTTCAGCGAGACGGAGTTGTTGGAGTTCTGGCCGGAGACGGTCAGATAGGCTTCCGAATCCCAGTCGGTGTCATAGGTCTTGAACTCGAGGTCCTTGTAGCCTTGGCGTGCGAACTGGATGACGCGGCCCACATAGTTTTCCGGAACCATGTCCTTCTTGGCGGCCTTGATCTCGCGCTTGAGCGCCGGGTTCTTGGCCGGGTCGTAGCAGTCGTCGCCATCCGCTTCGCAGTTGACGCAGGCCTTCATGATCGCCTTCAGATGCTTGGCGACGATCTTCGAGCCGGTGACGAGGGCCGCCACCTTCTGCTCTTCCTTGACCTTCCAGTTGATATATTCCTCGATATCCGGATGGTCGATATCGACCACCACCATCTTGGCGGCGCGCCGCGTGGTGCCGCCCGACTTGATGGCGCCCGCTGCGCGGTCGCCGATCTTGAGGAAGCTCATCAGGCCGGACGAACGGCCGCCGCCGGAAAGCTTTTCGCCTTCGCCGCGCAGATGGGAGAAGTTGGAGCCGGTGCCGGAACCGTACTTGAAGAGGCGCGCCTCGCGGACCCACAGATCCATGATGCCGCCTTCGTTGACGAGGTCGTCGCCGACGGACTGGATGAAGCAGGCATGCGGCTGCGGATGCTCATAGGCCGACTTGGACTTGGTGAGCTTGCCGGTGAAGGGATCGACGTAGAAATGGCCCTGGCCGGGACCGTCGATGCCATAGGCCCAGTGCAGGCCGGTGTTGAACCACTGCGGGCTGTTCGGAGCGACGCGCTGGGTGGCGAGCATGTAGGCGAGCTCGTCCATGAAGGCTGCGGCGTCGTCTTCGGACGTGAAGTAGCCGCCCTTCCAGCCCCAGTAGGTCCAGGTGCCGGCGAGACGGGTAAAGACCTGGCGGGCGTCGGTCTCGGAACCGTAGCGCTCACCTTCGGGGAGCGCCTTCAGGGCTTCAGTGTCGGCAACGGAGCGCCACAGGAAGGAGGGGACGTCGTTTTCCTCGACCTTTTTCAGGATTTTCGGCACGCCCGCCTTGCGGAAATACTTTTGGGCAAGCACGTCGGTGGCGACCTGGCTGAACTGCGCCGGCACGTCGATGTCGGCCAGCCGGAAGACGATGGAGCCGTCCGGGTTGCGGATCTCGCTCACCGCCTTGCGGAATTCGATCTCCGCATAGGCGCCCTGGCCCGGCTTGGTGAAACGACGTTCTATACGCATTGCCCTATCCTCGCGTTGGCGCCCGTTTTCAGACGCAAAAATTCTGATGCCGGCGGCCGTCGATCAACGACCTGCAGCCAGTGTCCGTTCCGTTCCGTCGGTCAGGTTATCCGGAGATGGTCAACCTGTATCTTGTGGCGATGCTGGCTGCAAACACTAAATATAGTATTAACAACTTCTTTCCGCCAGTCTTTTCGTGCTTTGACAGCCCACGAAAATCAAGACAACAAAGCCCCACGGCGGCACGCGCTAAATCAAGGCGAGCCCCCGAATACGGGTACAGGATTTCGTAGATGGGAACCGGCCTCGTTAGATCCGGTCCAGTCGCCGCCGCAACATTGGAACACTGTTGTCCGAGCCAACAGATTCGTCAAGGCGTAGATTGCGACGCTTTTATAACCACAAGATATTGTGCTCGCAGACTGTGGAAAACGGGGATAGAAAAATAATCGAAGAAACTCAGGCATTTGGGCCGAGCGCTTCAAGCTGGCTTGGATGCGATCACAAAATCTTTCAACCCGCGGTCGTTCTTTTGAGGGAATATTGGCCGAGGCTTTGAGCCGCGCGCCGTAGCGCTTTGAAACAGCCCATGAATCCCGGATTACATCAGTTCCGACAATACCATGATGAGGAGGAAGCCGCAGCCGGTGGCAATCGCCGAGGATTGCTGGAAATGGTGCGATTCTGCCTCCGGAACGAGGTCGGTGATCGTCAGATAGAACATGCCGCCGGCGCCCATGGCGAAGAGAAAACCTTGCGCCGGTTCTGGCACGCCCTGGAGAAAGAACCAGCCGGCCATGGCGGAGATGAAGAGCGATGCGCCGATCAGCGACGTCCACAGGGTGATTCGCCGTCCCGCATGATCCCGTCTTTCGCCCAGCACCAGTTCTCCGATGCTCATCGCCTCGCTGATATTGTCGATGAAGATGGCAAGCCCGACGATGACCGCAATGCTCGGGTCGAGCGCGGCGCCTATCCCGATCGATACGCCTTCGATGAGTTCCTCGGCGCTGGTGCCGCCGGCAAGCACGGCGGTGTTGCTGCCGCGCGGTTTCAGGCGCCGGTGCATGCTCTTCACCGCCTCGTTCTGTGCCGCCTCCCGGCCGGCCATTTTCCAGCGGTTGACATAGAGGTCGAGCAGGTAGACGAGCGCAAAACCGAGGGCGAAGCCGCAGGCGGCAAGCGGGATCGAGGAAAGCTCCAGCGCCTTCGGCATCATTTCGAAGGCGAAGGTGCCCAAAAGCACGCCCGCTGCCAGGCCGACGACAAGCGATAGCAGAAGGCTGGAAGGTTTGAGCCAGATGGAAAGTGCCCCGCCGAGCGGCGAGGCGAGGGCGGCGGCAAGCGCCACGCCGAAAACGATCGAAAACTGACTGTCCATCCCAAACCTCGTCGGCCACGGACGGTCAACGGTGCAGGGACAGGATTGTTTCCTCGGGCGAAGGGCCCCGAATCAGCCCTTGGTGCCCTTGGCGATCGGCTCCTGATAGGTGAAGCCCATGTCCCAGGGGAAATAGATCCAGGTATCCTGGCTGACTTCGGTCACGAAGGTGTCGACCGTCGGCACGCCCTTGGGCTTGGCATAGACGCAGGCAAAATGCGCCTCGGGCATCATGGCGCGCACTTCGGAGGCCGTTTTGCCGGTGTCGGTGAGGTCGTCGACGACCAGCACGCCCTTGCCCCCATCCTTGGTGAGATCCGGGCTGATGCCCTTGAGCAGGTTCATTTCGCCCTGGTTGACGTAGTCGTGGTAGGAGGCGATGCAGACCGTCTCGATCAGGCGGATGTTGAGTTCGCGCGAGATGATGGCGGCCGGTACGAGCCCGCCGCGGGTGATGCAGACGATGGCGTGGAAATCCTGGTCGAGGCCGGCAAGCCGCCAGGCAAGTGCGCGGGCATCGCGGTGGAACTGATCCCAGGAAACGGGAAAGGCTTTATCGGGAAGGGACATGTCTTTTTGCCAATTAGCGGGAGCTGCTTTGGCTCTCGCTAATAGCGGCATTCCCGCCCTGATGGCAAGCGGGTGATTCGCGACTGATGGGCCGTACGTTAAAGCGCCGATGTCTGCTAATGTAATCCGAAAGTTATCCTGGATGTCTCGGAGTTCGCATGACGAAGCATCGCGTCTATTCGATCGGCATCGCAAGCGTCTATCCCCACTATGTCGCTAAGGCGGAGAAGAAGGGGCGCACGAAGGCGGAGGTCGATGAAATCATCCGTTGGCTGACGGGACACAGCCAGGAGACGCTGGACGATCAGCTGGCGAAAAACACCAGCCTTGAGGATTTCTTCGCGCAAGCGCCGAAGATGAATCCCTCGCGATCGTTGATTACGGGCGTGGTCTGCGGCATCCGCGTGGAGGAGATCCAGGAGCCCACCATGCGGGAAATTCGCTACCTGGACAAACTGATCGACGAACTCGCGAAGGGGAAGGCGATGCAGAAGATCCTGCGGAAATAGCCGGGCAGGAGTTCAGGAGCCCACCCGGAGCTTGATGCGCGAGCTTGCGCGGGTTGCGTGAGGCCTCAGCGCGACAGGAGCGAGAGCGCTGTCATCGAATCGAGCAGGCTGCGCGTGACGCCGCCGAACAGCATTTCCCACCAGCGCGAATGGCCGTAGGCGCCCATCACGAGAAGGTCGACGCCTCCTTCCGAAAGCCGGTTCTCGATCGCCGCGGAGGCCGAAAGTCCGCCGCTGTCCTGCGTGGTCAGCGTCACGTTGACACCGTGGCGGGAAAGCGCGGCGGCAAGTTCCACGCCCATCATGTCGCGCATCTGATCGCCTCTTTCCGGCGGGTCCACGCAGAAGACCTCGACGCTTTCCGCCTCCTTGAGAAGCGGCAGGGCATCGAAGGCGGCGCGTGCGGCTTCGCGCGAACCGTTCCAGGCGATCAGCACGCGGCGGATCGGCGCCGGCTGTTTCATCGTGTAGGGCACCAAGAGCATGGGCCGGCCGCTTTCGAACAGAAAGGTTTCGAGATCGGCGCGATTGTCGGAGGAATGGGCGGGATCGCTCTGGCTGGCGACGATCAGGTCCACGGCGCGCGCCGTTTCCATCACGGTATGGGCGCCGTAACCGGCAGAGGAGAGGAAGCTGCGCCATTCCATGGAGACGCCGTCGTGGCCGGCACGCTCCTTGAAGATGCGCTCGACCTCGGCGGTTTCGCGGTGGGCCGCCTCCTGCAGCGCCTGGACAGCCGCCGGATCGGGGATTTCCATGGGTGCGATCAGCGGCACGGCGGCCAGCGTCTCGGCGTGGACGCCGATCAGGTGCCCGGAAAACTGGTCGGCGAGCGCGACGGCGAAATCGGTGATCTGGCGCGCATTGCGGGGTGTGTCGAGAACGGCGAGTATGGTCTTGTAAGCCATGGCGGTATCTCCTCAGCGACAGGCTTTCCCCAAGGGATCAAAGACTATCTCAAGATAACGTGGGGCTCCCATTGTTCCCGGTCAAGCAGCCAGCAACAAAGAGGTGATAATGCCGCAGTCGTTCAGGCGTCCGCGGTCGGGTTGGTGCGCGCCTTGCTGGCCTTTATGCCGGCGATCATGTCCGCCACCGCATTGGCGGCGGCATCCAGCGCCTCCTGGTCGCGGGCGCGCACGACGATCTCCGTCGAGAAGCGCTGCCCGTCATATTTCGGGTAGGAGCCGATGTTCGTCTGCGGATGCGCCTTCTGCACGGCCGTAAGCGGCGTGCCTATGTCGCCCTCGCCATAGGGGCAGGGAAGGGCGCGGCTCAGCATCTTCGTACCCGATTTCAGCGTTGGCAGCACGTTGTCGATCATTGCCTGGAAGACCTGCGGCACGCCGGCCATCACATGGACATTGCCGATGACGAAGCCGGGGGCGGTCGAAACCGGGTTGGGAATGTGCCGGGCGCCCTCGGGCATGCGCGCCATGCGCTGGCGCGCCTCGGTGAATTCCATTTCGCGGCGCCTGTACATCTCGGCGAGTAGGCGCATGGCCTCGGGATCATAGATGCAGGGAACGCCGAACGCCTTGGAAACCGCATCCGCCGTGATGTCGTCATGGGTCGGGCCGATGCCACCGGACGTGAAGACGTAATCATACCGGCCGCGCAGCGCGTTCAGCGCCTCGACGATCGCCTCTTCCTCGTCCGGAACGATCCGCACTTCCTTCAGGTCGATGCCGGAAAGCGTCAGCACATCGGCGAGGTGGCCGATATTCTTGTCCTTGGTGCGACCGGAAAGAAGTTCGTCGCCGATGGCAAGCATGGCGGCGGTGACGATAGGCGTATCTGGCATGGCGTCCTCCGTGGTCGGATGATGCTCTACGCCGAAATCGCCGGGCGCAGAAGTGGTTTCCTTCGCCAGACCGGCAGATTGCCGGATAGTCATGATTTTGTGACCGTCCATCGGAAAACGTCGTCAAAAATTGAACGGTGCGTTGAGCGGGCCGGGGCTGTCCGCATTCGGCGAACTTGCTACATCTCGTCATCGAGATCCCAAACGCATTCCACACAAAACGGAGACATGTGATGGCAAAGGTTCTGGTTCTTTATTATTCCGCCTACGGTCATATCGAGAAGATGGCATATGCCATGGCGGAAGGCGCCAGATCGGCGGGCGCCGAGGTGGATGTCAAGCGCGTTCCCGAACTCGTCCCGGAAGAGGTCGCCAAGGCCTCCCATTACAAGCTCGACCAGCAGGCGCCGATCGCCACCGTCGACGAACTGGCGAATTACGACGCGATCATCGTCGGCGCCGGCACCCGTTTCGGCACCGTTGCCTCGCAGATGCGCAATTTCTGGGATCAGACCGGCGGCCTATGGGCCAAGGGCGCGCTGGTCGGCAAGGTCGGCTCGGTCTTCACCTCGTCCGCGACCCAGCATGGCGGCCAGGAATCGACCATCCTGACCTTCATCCCGACCCTGCTCCATCAGGGTTTGGTCGTGGTCGGCCTGCCTTACTCCTTTGCCGGCCAGTCGGGCCTGGATGAGATCAAGGGCGGTTCGCCTTATGGTGCGAGCACCATTACCGGCAGTGACGGTTCCCGCCAGCCCTCGGAGATAGAGCTGGAAGCCGCGCGATATCAGGGCGCGCATGTGGCGAAGATCGCCGGCAAGCTCGCCGCCTGAAATCGTTCATCGCACTCGAATCAAAAGGACGCGGCATGTGGATGCCGCGCCCTTTGCCGTGATTGGCTCAGCCCAAAATGGAAGACTCAGGAGAGGAATGTCCAGGCGGGGACGGTGGCAAGCGCCGTCAGCGACACGCAGAAGGCCGCGATCTTCAGCCGTTTGATCCGCATCGTCCTGACGCCCGTCCAATCATACCGCATTCGAAATCCTCATGATTCTCGGCAAACAACTGCCCGCCTAATTTAGAGGGCGCTTATTGTTCGCGAGGCTTGCGCGAAGCTTGCGGGGGCTGAAGCGGGCCGGCGTCTCGGGATCGAAGATATCCCCGCGCCAGCCCTTGCCGCGGCCACGCCGGAGGGGAGCAGCAGCCCGCAGCAAGAGAAGGTTGTAGCGGCGGGCCGTTTGGTTCCAGAGATGTCAACGGACATGGTGAACGATCGGTAAATTTCCACAGCTCCGTACCATTTTGGGGCAGGTATGCTCGTCGTGGATGCCAAGCTGGAGTGAATCCGGGGGCTTGAGCTGACCTTGGGCGGCGGCAGCGTTGCGCGTTCGGCGAATCTCGCAGAGGCTGGAGTTGGCCGAACGACATCTTTCCGGCAAGCGGCCCTTCCATTTCGTATTCGGTCACGATATTGAAATCGCGCCTCGCGGACGTGGCGAAACTGGTAGACGCAAGGGACTTAAAATCCCTCGGGCTTGCCCGTGCGGGTTCGATCCCCGCCGTCCGCACCAGGCTCATCTCCGAATATTAAAAGCTCTCAATGCCGCCAGAAGACCGGTGTCAGCAGCACGAGCACGGTGAGGATTTCGAGACGGCCGAGCAGCATCATCAGCGAAAGCAGGTAGAGCGCCGGATCGCTGATGGTGGAGAAATTACCGACCGGGCCGATGATCGGGCCGATGCCGGGGCCGACATTCGAAAGCGCAGTGATGACGCCCGACATCGATGTGAGAATATCGTAGCCGAGGGCCGCCATGGCGACGCTGCCCGCCACCCACAGGAAGAGATAGAGGCTGACGAACAGGAAGACGCCTCGTTGCGTTTCGGCATCCACCGTCAGGTTGCCGTAGCGCACGGTATGGACCGCGTTCGGATAGATCAGCTTGGCAAGCCCCGCGCGCACCACGTTGAAGATGATGACGAAACGGTAGGCCTTGATGCCACCGGCCGTCGAGCCGGAACATCCGCCCATGAAGGTCGCGAAGAAAGCCGCGAGCACCGCAAACGGTCCCCAGAGCGTATAATCGTCGCTGGAGAAACCGCCGGTGGAGAGAATGGAGGTGATGTTGAAGAACGCATGGATGAGGGCGTCATCCAGCTCTACGCCGTTATTGAGATGGTGGTAGACGCCGACCGCCACCGAGATGGCGACGAGATATCCGAGGAAGACCACGATCTGCGGATCGCGCAGGGTCTCCAGCCTTCCGCGCACCGCCAGAAGGATGATGACCGAGAAAGGCAGGCTGCAGATCGCCAGGAAAATCGTGCCGATGACGAGAATCGCAGTGTTGTCTTTGAAATAGCCGAACGAAGCGTCATGCGTCGAAAACCCGGCCGTCGCGATTGTCGACATGGCATGGTTCAGCGCGTCGAAACGGCTCATCCCGGCAAAGTCGTAGGCAACCGCACAGGAGATCGTCAGAAGCACGTAGACTGCGAGGAAGGCGCGGGTGAAGCTCGCAAGCCGTGCGAAGGGCTTCTCGTTGGAGGTCTCCGATGATTCGAGCTTGAAGATCGACATGCCGCCGACCCGAAGAAACGGCAGGATGAAGAGGCCGAGGCCGACGATGCCGATGCCGCCGAGCCAGGTCAGCAGTGAACGCCACAAAAGAATGCCGGGCGGCAGATCGTCGAGTCCAACGATGATGGTCGAACCGGTCGTCGTGATACCCGAGACCGATTCGAACAGTGCCTGCGCGAAGGTCGTCTTGTATTCCGCGAGATAGAGGGGAATGGCTCCGACGATGGAGAAGACCAGCCACAGCACGTTGACGAGCAGGAAGCCGAAGCGTTTGTTGAACACCGGCGGCGGTCCGCGCGTTGCGAGCGCCGCGGCCGCCGAAAATCCGCCGACCATCAGCCCGGAAAGCGCAAAGACCTGCCAGTCATCGTGGCCGTAATAGAGATCGAACATCGCCGGCAGGAACATGGCGATGGAAAGATAGAGCCCGCATAGGGCCGCAATATAGACGGTGGGCCGGAGAAGACTGCCGTTCAAGAAGAGATCCCGCGTTTCGTGCCGATGCCGTCGCCGTGGAAAGAAGCTTTGTCTCTCCCGATTGCCTATGGCATAGCGGGACCGTCTAAGGATTTCAATGGATCGACGAGCGTGAACAGATCGGATGTGGATGAAGCGAGGATGGCGCTGCGGGAGATATTTGCCGAAACGCCCCTCCAATTGAATGAGCATCTCAGCCGCCGCTACGGGGCCGAGATCTGGTTGAAGCGCGAGGATCTTTCGCCGGTGCGCTCCTACAAGATACGCGGAGCCTTCAATTTCTTCCGCAAGGTGATCGCCGGCGGGGCCACGGACAAGACCTTCGTTTGCGCCTCGGCGGGCAACCATGCGCAGGGATTCGCCTTCGTCTGCCGACATTTCCAGGTGCCAGGCGTCGTCTTCATGCCGGTCACCACGCCGCAGCAGAAGATCGACAAGACGCGCATCTTCGGCGGCGAGTTCATCACCATCCGCCTCGTCGGCGATATCTTCGACCAATGCTATGCGGCAGCGCGCGCGCATGTGGAAGAGGTTGCCGGCCTCATGGTGCCGCCCTTCGACGATCTCGACATCATCGAAGGCCAGGCGACCGTCGCGGCTGAAATCATCGACCAGCTTCCGCAGGGCACGGTGCCCGATCTCGTCGTCATGCCAGTCGGGGGAGGAGGGCTTTCCTCCGGCATGACGGGTTATCTGAAGGACATCGTCGCTCCGGAAGGTTTCGTCTTCACCGAGCCGGCGGGAGCGCCGAGCCTGAAGAAGAGCCTGGAGGCGAAGGAGCCCGTGACGCTCGCCAAGGTCGACAATTTCGTGGACGGCGCGGCCGTGGCGCGGATCGGCGACCTCAACTTCGAAGCGCTCAAGGAATTTTCACCGGATCAGGTGCTGCTTCTTCCGGAAAACGCCATCTGCGTGACGATCAGCGAGATGCTGAACGTGGAAGGCGTGGTGCTGGAACCGGCG
The DNA here is from genome assembly GCF_001005825.1 of Rhizobium sp. LC145. Lineage (GTDB taxonomy): Bacteria > Pseudomonadota > Alphaproteobacteria > Rhizobiales > Rhizobiaceae > Neorhizobium. Next base: position 589,981 of record NZ_LBHV01000001.1, on the reverse strand, counting down.
GGCGCGCTCTCCATCACGGCGCTGGAGGCGCTCGGGGCGGAGCGGCTCGAGGGCAAGACGGTCGTCTGCGTGGTTTCGGGCGGCAATTTCGACTTCGAACGCCTGCCGGACGTCAAAGAACGCGCCATGCGCTATGCGGGCGTGAAGAAATACTTCGTTCTCCGCATGCCCCAGCGTCCCGGCGCGCTGCGCGATTTCCTCAACCTGCTCGGACCGGAGGACGATATCTCCCGCTTCGAATACCTGAAGAAATCGGCGCGCAATTTCGGCTCGATCCTGATCGGCATCGAAACGTCGCAGCCGGAGAACTTCTCCGCCCTGATCGAGCGTCTCGAGGCCGCCGGCATGGGCTACGAGGACATCACCGAGAACGATCTCCTCGCAAGCTTCATTATCTGAACATCAGCGTGCGCAGATCGCCGGCGGGGCGGAGAGGGCACAGAAGCCACGGCGCTCGACTTCCGGGCGCGCGGCCTCGATCCGGTTCGTCCAGACGAGGCCGGGAAAGCCGGCCGGCACAAGATCCCAGCTTTCCGCATCGTCGATGCCGGAAGTGCCCGCATCGCCTGCCTCATACGGTCCCATCAATATGACGTCGGAACCGGCCGCCTGCATGCGTGTATAGAATCGCTCCGGCCATCCCCAGAGAAGGAAGGCGTAATTGGCGGGCACGGCGACCAGCGTGTTGCGGCAGTCTTCCGGCACATGGCCGCTCCAGCCGAGCGCGAGATAGTTGAGAAGGCAGGATTTGGCGCTGCGGTTGGAAAAGCCGGCCATGTTTTCGACCAGCGCAACCGTTCTTTCGGTCGGCTCGCCGCCGCCATAGACGCCGAAGACTGCCTGTCGGAATGCCGGCTCGGCGGAAAGCATGGCGGCGAGCGCTTCGCCTTCCTCGGTGCGGCGGCTCTTGAAGTTGACGAGAAAGCGATTTTCGGGAAGCGCCTGGAAAACCTCCGGCAGCGTCGGCATCAGGCCGATGCCCTGGCCGCGAAAGGGAAAGGTCGCGCCGCCATCGGCCGTGTAGCCGTAGCCGATGTCCAGCGCCTTCAGTTTGGCCATCGGCGTCTCCTCGGTCACGCCGGTGCCGTTGGTGCGGCAGTCGAGCGTCCAGTCGTGGAAGACGGCGAATTGCTTGTCCGGCGTCAGATGCACGTCCAGTTCCACCACGTCCGCGCCCGCCTCGAAAGCCGCGCGCATGGAGGGAATGGTGTTTTCAAGGAAGCCATGCGTCGGCGGCAGCATGCGGCTCGCCGTGCAGGTGTCGCTCGCGAGATCGGTGCGGTCGAAGAGTTGGTGCTGGCCGCGATGCGCGATCAGCCTGAGCGGCTCGTCTTCCGGAAACCGCGAAAACACCGAGGTATTGCCGGCCCAGAGCGCCAGCGCGGCGACGGCAGGCACGGCGAGGATGACTTTCCACTTCATGGAGGCTCCGAATCAGGTTGGGGAGAGCACAACCTTCGTCGAATCCGATTGCGACTTTTCCGGGATGAACGCACTTCCGGCATCGCCTGGAATGTGTTAGGCAGCCGCCATGGCTTCATTCCTGTCCAATCTCCTGTCGATGTTCTCGGGCGGCTCCAAGGATGCCGCTTCCGCAACCTCCGCCGCCGAGCCGCAGGCCTATGGTGACTGCACCATCCATGCGACGCCGATCCGCGAAGGCAACCAGTACCGGCTGGCGGGCCGCATCGAGAAGGAAGTGAACGGCGAGGTGCTGGTCAGGCACTTCGTTCGTGCCGATGTCTTCACCTCGATGGACGATGCGGTCGAGTTCACCGTCCGCAAGGCCCAGCAGATCATCGACCAGAACGGCGTTTCGCTGTTTGCCGACGGCGAGAAATCCCGCTCCGCTTAAACCGGCTTCCAGTTTTTCAAAACCAATAACGGCCGGGACGAGGTCCACGGCCGTTATTGGCTTGGGCGGGGCAGGGTGTGGTGGTTAGGCGGCGAGTGCCAGCTCTTCCGAGCGGGCCTGTGCGGCGGCAATTGCCTTCTGGGCCGCTTCCGGACCGAAGGCCACGCCTTCGACATAGATGACTTCGATATCGGTCATGCCCATGAAGCCGAGCACCGTCTTGAGATAGGGTACGGCGTGGTTCATGCCGACTGCCGGGCCTTCGGAATAGACGCCGCCCGAAGAGAGAACGACATAGACCTTCTTGCCGGAGGCAAGGCCGATCGGGCCGTTTTCGGTGTAGCGGAAGGTAAGGCCGGCGCGGGCCACGTTGTCGATCCAGCTTTTCAGCGTGGAGTAGATGTTGAAGTTGATGAGGCCGGTGGCGATGACGACCGTATCGGCCGCCATGAGCTCGTCCACGAGCTTGTCGGAATATTCGGCGGCAGCGGCTTCCTCGGCGTTACGGGCCTCGGCGGGCTTGCGGATGGCGGACGTGGTCACCGTGTCGAGATGCGGGATCGGGTTGGCACCGAGATCGCGGTGGATGACGGAGGTGCCGTTGCCCTTGGCGCTGAGCGTATTGGCAAGGTCGATCGCGACCTTGCTGGAAAGCGATTCGTCGCCGCGCGGGCTGGAGGTGACGAGCAGAATGGAGGACATGTTTTCTTCCTTGCCTGAAGTCTTGAGAGTGGTGAACGAGGCGTTGCCCCGTTGCTTCGATCAGGAAGATAGGTGTGGACTGCTATCGAGAAAACTGTGATAATATCGAAGTCTTTTATCGATAGTTTGGATGATGCCGATGGATGCCAATCCGACCCTCGACCAGCTGCAGGTGTTCCTGGCCGTTGCCGAAACCGGCAGTTTTTCCGCCGCCTCGCGCCAGCTCAACCGCGCGCAATCGGTGGTGAGCTATACCATCTCCAATCTCGAGGCGCAGCTCGAAGTGCCGCTGTTCGAGCGCGGCGGCGCGCGCCAGCCGAAACTGACGGAAGCCGGCAAGGCCATGCTGACGGATGCGCGCCGCATCGTGGCCGACCTGCAGGTCATGCGCGCCCGCGCCAAGAGCATCAAGCAGGGGCTGGAGGCGCAGGTCTCGCTGGCCATCAGCATCATGGTGCCGTCAGAAGCGGTGGTTGCGACGCTGCGCGGCTTCCGCGAAAAATTTCCCGCCGTTTCGCTCAATCTCAATGTCGGCGAGCTCGGCATGGTGATGGGGATGGTGATCGACGGCAAGGCGGATGTGGGTATCGGCGGCGCGCTTTTGAAGCAGGATGATTCCGTCACCGCGGAAAAGATCGGCCATTCCTTCATGTTGCCGGTGGCCTCCGCCGATCATCCGTTGGGGCTAATCGAGCGGCCCCTGACGCTTGCGGATGTGCGTGAGGAAGTGCAGCTCGTCGTGACGGACGCATCCGGTCTGACGAGCGGGCGCGATTTCAACGTGCTCTCCTACAGGACCTGGCGCGTCAGCGACATCGCCACCAAGCACCAGCTCATAAGGGGCGGTCTTGGCTGGGGTGGTCTGCCGGCCTCATTGGTCAGGAAGGACATCCTGAAAGGCAAGCTCGTGGCCTTGAAGCTCGATGCCTACGAACAGGGCGAATATCCGCTTTACGCTCTCCGCAAGGCCTCCAATCCGCCCGGACCCGCGGCAGGCTGGCTGATTGACTCCTTCCGCAAACGGCTTTCCGCATGTCCCAACCATGCGGATTTCACGGCGATTCTGGAGGCCGGGAAAGGCATGCTGGCCGCTGCCGAATAGGGCATCGGCGCCGCTAGCCTCCGATTTGACCGGTCTCCCTCCGCTTGCTATAAGCGCGCCACGGTCTGCAGTTCACCGAGGCGTCGCCGTCCCGAAAGGGAAGCTAAACCTGCCATGCTCCATTGAAGATGATCAGCACTTATCCCGTGCCGAAGTCGGAAGCCGGCGACCACAGACACCTTTTCCAGGGAACGGCACGTTCGAGGATAAGACATGCCGAGATCCATCTTTTCCATGGAGATCGCCGACCTTTCGGCCTTCGCCAAATCCGTTCGCGGTGAGATCGACAAGCTCGAGCGCAAGCCGAGCCATGTGGAGATGCTCAATCTGCTGACCCGCGCTGCGGGCTTCCGCAATTTCCAGCATTTTCGCGCCACCAGAAAGACAGCCGAAGCTCTGCAGGAGTGGAACGTGACGTCGGAGGCTCCGCCGGCGCCCGACGAGGCGCGCGTGCTGAAAACCCTCCGCGTCTTCGATCGGGAAGGCTGCATAACCCGCTGGCCGACCAAACGGTCTCAACAGGAGCTTTGCCTCTGGTTTCTCTGGTCGAAAATTCCCGCGGAACCGATCTTCACTGAGCGTGAGATCAGCGAGTTCCTGAACACGCTGCATCTGTTCGGTGATGCCGCGCTGCTGCGCCGGGATCTCTTCGACCTCGGCCTCGTCACCCGCAAGCGGGACGGCAGCGATTATCGGCGCGTGGAGAAGAAGCCGCCTCCGGAGCTCGGATTGCTGCTTCGGCGGCTCGAGGCGAGGGTGGCTGAGGTCGTCTAGCAGCCGGCAGTCAGAGATCGACCGTGCCTTTGATGCAGGTGGTGACCTCTCCGCCGATCCATATCTCGTCTCCCACCCGGTTCACGTGGACACGGCCTGCGCGTCCGAGGCGCGTACCCTGGGCGGCGATATAGTTCGACGGGGCGATGCCGCTGCCGAACAGCCATTGGGCGAGCCCGGCATTCAGGCTGCCTGTCACAGGGTCCTCGAAGCCGGCGGCGGTGAAGGCGCGCACCTCAAACTGCGCGTCCTCCCCGTCCCATTCGGCGTCGAAGGGGCCGACCACGCCCACCCGCAGGCCGGAGAGAGCGGCAAAATCAGGTTCGAGAGCCAGCACGTCCTGGCGGGACCGCAGGAGAAACCCCATCCAACCAGGCCCGTTGTCCACCCATTGGGCGGCAAGGATCGCCTCCCTCGGGATGGCCAAACCTTGCGCGACCCTCTCGATGACCGCGTCTTCTATAACGCCTTCTCGCTTCAATGGCGGAGCGAGGAAGGCGAGCCGGCTGCCGTCCCGGCGGATACGGACGAGGCCCGCTTCGCATTCCTGCAGGATTTCATCTTTGTCCGTCGAAGCCGATTGCGCCAGCCAGGCATGGCAGCTTCCGAGCGTCGGATGCCCGGCGAACGGCAATTCCTGCTTCGGGGTGAAGATTCGAACTCTGTAGTCTGCCTCGGGATTTCGAGGTTTGAGAAGAAACGTGGTCTCGCTGAGATTGGTCCAGCTGGCGAATGCCTGCATCTGGGCATCATCAAGCGAATCCGCGCCCACGACGACGGCCAGCGGATTGCCCCGCATGGGCTCGCTGGAGAATACGTCGACTTGCTGGAAGGCAAAGGTGGGCATGGCGCTCACAAAGCTGTTTTACGGGGAAGCAAATGGGCGTCATCCTCACCCTCGGGTTCATCCCGAGCGCGAGGATGACGCCCAGATGGATCACAGCACCAGGCGGAACTTGGCGAAGCCGTTCTCGCCGTCACCGGCATCCTCGATCTTCGCGCCCTTCACTTCGGCCGCATATTGCCGCCCCTTCGGTCCGGTCTCGAACACCGCCGTCGTGCCGGACAGAGGCTTGAACGACCAGTTGGCATCCGCCGATGGGTTGATCGTCCCCTGCTCGACGATATAGCGCACGATCACGTCTCGGTTGGTGTCGGGGGCCACGAAGATCACCTTGTCGCCGGCGATTTCCGGGAACTTGCCGCCGCCGCCGGCGCGGTAGTTGTTCGTCGCCACCACGAATTTCTGCGCCGGATCGATCGGCTTGCCGTCATATTTCAGGTCGACGATGCGGTGGGCGTCGGCGTTCAGGAGCTTGCCGTCCTTGTCGAATCGAACCGGCTGCGAAAGATCGATCTGGTAGGTGACGCCGTCGATAACGTCGTAATTGTAAGAGGGGAAATCGCCGTTCAGCAGCGGCGCATCCTTCGATCCCGCCTTCACCTGGTTGAACATGCCGGCCGACATTTCCAGCCAGTTCTTCACCTGCTCGCCGGTAACGAGCACCGCCTGCACCGTATTCGGGTAGAGATAGAGGTCGGCGACGTTCTTGATGGCGATGTCGCCCGAGGGGACGTCCGTATAGTATTCGGCGCCGCCGCGCCCGCCCGCCTTGAAGGGGGCTGCGGCCGAAAGGACGGGATAGTCCTTGTACTGGCCTTCCTTAAGCATGTCCTTGATGTACCACGTCTGCGCGTTGGAGACGATCTGCACGGACGGGTCGTCCGCCACCAGCGCGAAATAGGAGTAGAGCGGCGCGGAGGTCTTGCCCACTGGCCGTCGCACATAGGCAAGCGTCGCCTCATGCTCTGCCTTTGCCGCGGCTGTGACTTCGGGCTTGTCTGCGACGTCGGCGACGATCTTGCGGTTCTCGTCGCGGTGGTAGATCGGCCGCGCCTCGGAGGTGGAATCGACGATCTTCCAGCTATTGCCGTCCTTTTCGAGCAACAGGTCGATGAGCCCCATATGCGAGCCCCAGAAGCCCGCCATCACGGCCGGCTTGCCCATCAACGTGCCCTTCTTGGCATCGGCTCCGGTAATGCCCTCGAAATCCTTCGGGCCGGGGAAGACGAGATGCTGGTGGCCGGTGAAGACGGCATCGATACCCTCGACGCCGGCAAGGTAGAGCGAGGCGTTTTCCATGCGCTCGCTGAGCCCCGTTCCGTCGATGCCGGAATGGGAGAGCGCGATGACGATATCGGCGCCTTCCTCCTTCATCACCGGCACCCAGGCCTTGGCGGCGTCCACGATGTCGCGGGTCTGCGCCTTACCTTCGAGGTTCTTGGCGTCCCAGGTCATGATCTGCGGCGGCACGAAGCCGATGAAGCCCACCTTGATCGGGCTCGTCGCACCGGAGCCGTCGCGGATCTGCTTCTCGATGATGACATAGGGTTTGAAGAAGAGTTCATCCTGTTTGGGATCGGATGCCAGCAACCCTGTGGTAAGATTCGCACAGACGTAAGGGAAGCCGGCGCCCGCCAGCACCTTGAACATGAAGTCGAGGCCGTAGTTGAACTCGTGGTTTCCGAGCGTTCCGACGTCGTAACCGAGCACGTTCATGGCCGTGACGACCGGGTGCTTGTCGCCGTCCTTCATGCCGCGCTCATAGGCGATGTAATCGCCCATCGGGTTGCCCTGCAGGAAGTCGCCATTGTCGATCAGCATCGCATTGCCGGCCTCGGCGCGAATCGAATCGATGATCGAGGCGGTGCGGGCAAGCCCCATCGTGTCGTTCGGCTTGTCGCCGTAATAGTCGTAGGGGAAGACGTGGACGTGGATGTCGGTCGTTTCCATGATGCGCAGATGCGCCTGGTTGCCTTGCGCGCGTGCGGCGAACGGATGCAGCATCACGAGCGCCGAGGAGGCTGCGATCCCGCCGAGCAGAGAGCGGCGCGTGATCGGGTGAAGGGCGGTGAACGACGACATTATGATCTCCCTCTGGATCGTTTTCGCCGGCAGATTATGCGCAATCGCACAGGCTTGCATCAGCAAAATGACAGGGGATGATCGCAGATTGGGGAAGGGCCGGAGATTGCCTCCGGCCGCTCGGATTTACCGCGTCAGCACCGGCTTCACATCCTGGTGGAAGAAGCGGAAATAGGAGGAGACCTGAGCCAGCGCATTGCTGTTGAGGTTGAACTGCACGCCCACCCGGCCGCCGCGGCACCATTTGACGGTGCCTTCGAGGATGCCGAGTTCCTCGCTTTCGATGCGCACGCGGCTGCCGTTTGCCGCATGGAAAGGGCCGTGGAGTTCGAGAGCCATTCCCGTCTCGGAAAGATCGACGACGCGCCCCTGTGTGGCCTGGTTGAAATAGCGGATGGTGCCGAAGATGCGGGTTCTGCTGCGCTCAGCACTTCGGGTCTTCATGTCGAAATTGGCGTTATCCATGACGAGCATCCGGGTTGTGTTGCCTGCAGCGATAAGTAGCAGACATTTCTTGAACTCCCCTTTTGGGAAAGATTAAAAATCGAACGGTCGCGCTAGGCATTTCTTCGTTCTGGCCGCTCGCCCCTTTGACAAATCCGATGGGGCGTCCGACGCATGGAAGATGCGTTCAACTGATTCCCTCGGGAATGAATTATGACAGGGCGCCCCGCCGGCCATTCGGCTGGATATCCAGGGAAACCGGCCGGGAGCCGGGCCGATTGTGACGGGAGCGGGTAATGAGCACCATCGTCGTCGCGCTGGCCCTTTTCGCCGCTATCCTTCATGCGAGCTGGAACGCTTTCCTGCGCTCCGGTGCCGATCGTTTCTGGATGATGACGATCATGATGCTCGCCATGACGATCGTCGCCATCCCTATTGCTGTCGTTCTGCCGTTGCCGATTGCCGAGGCCTGGCCTTACCTGATCGGCTCGGCATTGTTTCAGGTCGCTTACGGTCTGCTGCTCGTAGCCGCCTATCGGCAGGGAGAACTCGGGCAGGTCTATCCGATCATCCGCGGCAGCGCGCCGCTTCTGGTGACGCTTGCCGGCCTCGTCTTTGCCGGCGACGTGTTGCTGCCGCTGACCATGCTCGGCATCAGCCTCGTAGTCCTGGGGATCATGTTGCTGTCGTTCGGGCGGGGCCGAGCCTCTTCCGGCTCCATGTTATATGCGCTTGCGACGGGCATTTCGATCGCCGGCTACTCGACCGTCGACGCAATGGGTATCCGGATTTCCGGCAATCTGAGTTCCTACATCACCTGGGTTTTCCTGCTGCCGGGCATCCTGATGACGGCCGCCTTCGTCATCCTGCGGGGCCCGTTGCACGTCGATCTCCGCTCGCGCGAAACGTTGAAGGCCGCTGGAGGTGGGCTGGTCTCGCTGGTTGCCTACGGTGTCGTGCTGGTGGCCTATTCCATGGCGCCGGCCGGTCCCGTATCGGCGCTGCGTGAGACCAGCGTGGTATTCGCCGCCCTGATCGGCTGGTTGTTCCTGGGCGAAGCGCTTTCGGCCAAGCGGATCGCCGCATGTCTGGTCGTAACGGCCGGCGCGATCCTCATCGGCATCTCATAGGCCGATATTCGGCCGGTCGATCACCTCGCGGAGCGCAAAGCTGGAATTGATCTTGACCACATGCGGCAGGGCCGACAGCCAGTCGCGGTGAATGCGCTCGTAGTCTTCCAGATCCTTCGCCGCCACGCGCAGGATGTAATCGTACTCCCCGGACATCAGGTAGCAGACGAGCACATTGGGGCAGAGCTTCACCGCCGCCTCGAATTCGGCAAGCGTCTTTGCGAACTGGCCCGATAGCGAGATGTGCACGATCACCATCATCTTGTAGTCGAGCGCCTTGTTGGAAAGGCGCGCGTGATAGCCGCTGATCGTGCCGTTCTTCTCCAGGATATCGAGACGTCTGGAGCAGGCGGAGGGAGACAGGCCGACGCGCTGCGCAAGCTCTGCGTTGGAGATGCGGCCCTCCTGTTGAAGAATGCGCATGATCGCAAGATCGATGGCATCTATCCCGCTCATTCGATGATCCTTCGAAAAAATTTCAACTCATGCAATAATCTGCGAAAATCCGCTTTGTGGCAATTCCTCTTCGCAAGGACATTCTTCCGATTCTCTGTTTTGCTTGATCCGTTGAAAACGAAACGGCTGAAAGCCAAGAGATAGAGAGGAACGCTGAATGCGTGTCGGGTGCCCGAAGGAAATCAAAAACCATGAATATCGTGTCGGCCTCACGCCGGGCGCGGTGCGTGAATACGTGGCGCACGGCCACGAAGTGCTGATCGAAACCAAGGCGGGCGCCGGCATCGGCGCAGATGATGCCGCCTATATCGCGGCGGGTGCCAGGATCGTCGGCACCGCGAAGGAAATTTTCGAAAAATCCGACATGGTCGTGAAGGTCAAGGAGCCCCAGCCGAACGAATGGGTGCAGCTCCGCGAAGGCCAGCTTCTCTATACCTATCTTCATCTTGCCCCGGATCCGGAGCAGACCAAGGGCCTGCTCGCTTCCGGCGTCACCGCGGTCGCCTATGAAACCGTGACCGACGAGCGCGGCGGTCTTCCGCTGCTTGCTCCCATGTCGGAGGTCGCCGGGCGCCTGGCGATCCAGGCCGGCGCGACGGCGCTCCAGAAGGCGAATGGCGGGCGCGGCATCCTGCTCGGCGGCGTTCCGGGCGTTCTGCCGGCCAAGGTGGCCGTCATCGGCGGCGGCGTGGTCGGCCTGCATGCCGCCAGAATGGCCGCCGGACTTGGCGCCGATGTCACCATCATCGATCGTTCGCTGCCGCGCCTGCGCCAGCTCGACGACATCTTCAATGGCCGCGTCCATACCCGCTACTCGACCATCGACGCTGTGGAAGAGGAAACCTTTTCCGCCGATCTGGTCATCGGTGCCGTCCTCATTCCAGGGGCCGCCGCACCGAAGCTCGTCAGCCGCGAAATGCTCTCCGGCATGAAGCAGGGCGCGGTGCTGGTGGATGTCGCGATCGATCAGGGCGGCTGCTTCGAGACCTCGCACGCCACCACGCATTCCGAGCCGACCTACGAGATCGACGGCATCGTGCATTATTGCGTCGCCAACATGCCGGGCGCGGTGCCGGTCACCTCGGCCCATGCGCTCAACAATGCGACCCTCTATCATGGTCTCGCACTTGCCGATCGCGGCCTGCGGGCGATTGCCGAAGACAGGCATCTTCGCAATGGCCTCAACGTCCACAAGGGCAGGGTGACCAACAAGCCGGTCGCCGAGGCGCTGGGCTACGAGGCCTATGCGCCCGAGAGCCTGCTGAGCGTAGCGTGATCGTTTAGATATATCGAAATATATCGATACGCTAAACACTCCTTGGAACGCCGGCGTCTCTTCGCCGGCGTTTCCGATTTTGCCGGAACGTCATCCTCCGGCTTGTCCCGAGGATCTAACCCCGTCAATAACATCCTGCGTTTGCAGATCCTCGGGACAAGCCCGAGGATGACGGCGGGACAGGTACGAACCATGTCAGCAGCCCCGACATGGGCGTTTTCTTTCGTTCAAAATCAGTAAGATATGATTTAGATATAACGAAGACATTGACGAAATCTCTACCTTGACTATCTTTAGATATATCGAACGATAGTCAAGGAGACATGTGATGTTCGGACACAAATTTGAAGGCCGTCAGGGCTGCCATGGCCGGGGACGCAGGAATTTCGAGGAAATGTTCGCGATGGGCGGCGGGCCGTTCCGCCGTGGTTTCGGCGGTCGTGGTGGCCCCGGAGGCGGACGTGGTTTCGGTGACGACGGCGACGGCCGTATCGGCCGTTTCCTCATGCAGGGTGATCTGCGCCTGGTCGTATTGGCGCTGATCGAAAAGGAGCCGCGCCACGGCTACGAGATCATCAAGCATATCGAGGATCTCACCTACGGCTTCTATGCGCCGAGCCCCGGCGTCATCTACCCGACGCTCACCTATCTCGAGGAAGCCGGCTATGTCGTCGCCGAGGCGGAGGGCAACAAGAAGCGCTACGCCATCACCGATGAAGGCCGCAAATATCTCGACGAAAACAGGAGCTTTGCCGCGACGATCCTCGACCGCCTCACCGAGCTTGCGGAGCGCATCCGCCAGAAGCAGGAGCGGATGCAGGCCCGCGGGGCCGAGGGTGGCCCGGCATTGCCGCGCAGCATCGATGCAGCCCTCCTGAACCTGCGCGAGGTGATTGCCCGCAAGCTGGAGGCCGACGAGAAGAAGGCCGGCGAGATCGTCAGGCTCCTCCTGCAGACCGCGGAAGATCTGGATCGGAACGGAAACCAGGGCAATGCCTGATCTGCGTGTCGGGAGGCGTCGAAAAGGTGCCTCCCAGCACGTCAAGCGGCTGCATTCTGCGTGATGACTTCGAGCAATTCCTGCGTATCGTAATAGAACGGTATGCCCTCGATAAGCCGTCCGTCCCGGAACCGAAGGCGCTCGCAGAATGGCTGAATGACGGTTCTGCCGGTCGCCCGTGAAACCATCGTCAGGTTGCAGGACAGATGGATTTCCTCCGATGACCCGGTAACTAGGAGCCCGTCCACTTTCATGTCGCTCCAGACCTCGCCCATCTTCGCGAAAAGGGCGGCGATGCCGTCCAGGCCTCTCCAGTTTCCGCGATAGGGCAGAGAGGCCGGCTCGCGAACGATCACGTCCTCCGCGAATGCTTCGGCCAGTTGCCGGATGTCTTTCTCCTCCGACGCCAGAAATGCCATTTCAACGGAAAACATCCGTTCGACAATTGCCTGCGGGCCGAGACCTGCCGTGCCGTGCACCGTTGCCCCGGACGGTGTGGCGGCATTCTCCAGGTCCGGCACCTTGGTGCCGTCGATCCGGCATTGGAAGCAATTGTTGCGGGCCGAGCGGACATGCACATAGGCGATATCCTCGCGCGCCAGCAGATCTTCCGCCCGCGCGGCGATTTCGCCGGTGGGCGTGACCGCGCCGCTGCCGTAGACGATCCGGTCGTCACGGCCGTAGCCGCGCACGATATAGTCGGGGCTTGTCAGGATCGGCGGTATGACCTCTCGCGCCGCATAGCGCTCGCACGGCTGCTTGTGCAGGAAGATCGGTCCGGTTTCCGCATAGGGCTGCAATTCCGGAAACGGGCGATAGGCGAAGACGAGGAATTCCTCGCCGGCGCCGATATTCCGCAGGCAGTGACGGCAGGGATGGCCGGGACCGTCGGAAACCCTTGTCTCCGGCTGAAGACCATAGGCGTCGGGGCTGCCGCTCCACAGATAAGCGGCATGTTCGGTCGGCATGGCGTTGAAGGTGATGGTCATGGCGATCTCCTTGTCTGAGAACGCCTGTGATGCGCCGAGAAAAACCTCGAAACCACCCGTTTCTTGCGGGCCGTCAGCCGTCCAGCGCTTTCAGAAGCTCCGTGTCCGTCATCGGTTCGATCAGCGCTTCGCTGGTGCCGACGGGGGAGAAACCCATCATCTGGTAGAGCTGCAATGCGCGCGGATGGTCGAGCGTATTGGTGGTAACCGTCACCTTTTGCGGATTGCTCTGCCAGGCGGCATAAAGCGCCTGCAGCAGGAACCATTTTCCGATGCCGAGCCCGATCGCCCGCTCGAACAGGCCGAAATAGGAAAGCTCGACCACATCTTCGCTTTCCTGCAGGAGCTCGAAGAAGCCCGCCGGCGCGCCGTCGACGTAAAGAACCGTCACCGAGACGCGCGGGTCGTGGATCGTCGCGGCAAGCTCCTCGTCGTTCATCTTCAGCCGCTTGTACCAGTGCCAGCGCTTGCCCACCTGCCGGTAGATATAGCGGTAGTAATGCAGCGGAATATCCGACGCGCGGATGATCGCCGTCTGGATATTCGCCGGCACCGGCAGGCTCGTCTTGGGTGGAGCCGTCATTTCGAGGCTCGTCACATGCGCCTTCAGGGGAGCGGGCTTCTTCGCCATGAGTCAGGCCGTTTTCGGCGTCGGCGGGCCGGCAACGATCGGCGTATCTTCCCGGCTGCCCCATTCGCTCCAGGAGCCGTCATAGAGCGCGTTGTCCTCGTGGCCGAGGGATTCCAGCGCAAGCGTGATGATTGCGGCGGTGATACCGGAGCCGCAGCTGGTGATCACCGGCCGGCCGAAATCGATGCCGGCATCCTCGATCGCCTGCCGGAGTTCGGAAAGCGGCCTCAGCTTGCCGCTCGTGGAAAATGTGCCGGAAGGCAGGCTGCGGGCGCCCGGCATATGGCCGGAGCGCATTCCGGCGCGCGGCTCGGGCTCGGTGCCGGCAAAGCGGCCGGCGCTGCGGGCATCGGCGATCTGCCGCGATCCTTCGCCGACGATCGAAAGCATCGTCTGGAAATCGATCACCTTGTCGACGCGGAAATTGGTTTTGAACGTCGCGGGAGCGGGCGAGGGAACCTCGGTTTCGAGGGGCCGCCCTTCCGCCTTCCAGCCATCGAGGCCGCCGTCGAGAACGAAGACTTGTCTCGCGCCCATGGTGCGGAAGAGCCACCAGGCACGGGGGGCGGAGAAGATACCGGGTCCGTCATAGACGACGATGCGGTCCTTCTCGCTGATCCCCATCTTGCCGACGGCCTCGGCGAAGACTTCCGGCGAAGGTACCGTGTGGGGCAGGCCGGTCGAATGATCGGCGACCTTGTCGTGATCGAAGCGGAGCGCTCCGGGAATGTGCCCGGCCGCATATTCGGCATCCGCGTCGCGGTTCTGGGCGGGGAGGTAGAAGGAGGCGTCGAGGATTTTGAGATCGGGACTGCCGAGCTCCTTCTGCAGCCAATCGGCCGAAACCACGAAACGGCTTGTCTCGCTCATCATGCTCTCCTGGAGTTCTTAAGCTTCCGCCGCGGAGGGCTCGCCGAACCGGATTCGGAACCGGCGGTTCTCCTTGCCCTTCTTCTCGATCTTGGCGATGTGGATCGCCCCGACCTCCTGCGTCTCGGAAACATGTGTGCCTCCGCAGGGCTGGCTGTCAATGCTGGAGTTCTCGCCGATGCATACGAGGCTCACCCGGCCGAGGCCCATCGGCGGGCGCACGTTTTTCGATTTCACGATGCCGGGATTGGCCGCCAGTTCCTCGTCGGTGATCCACTGGACATAGACGGGATGGTTCTCCTTGACGAGCGCCATCAGCTTGGCCGTCACTTCATGCCTGTCGATCGTCTCGCTCATGTCGAAGTCGATCCGCGCTTCCTCCTCGCCGACGGCCGCGCCGGTGATCGGATACTGGCAGACGACCGAGAGCAGATGGCAGGCGGTGTGCATGCGCATCAGGCGGTAGCGGCGCGGCCAGTCCACATGCAGCGTCAGCTTCTCGCCGACCAGCGGCTGCGGCTCGCCGACGAGCGGAACATGGACGACGATGTCCTTGGTCGCTCCGTGCTTCGTCGGCGCAAGCTGGATTTTCGCGCCGTCGCTGCGCTCCAGAAAGCCCGTATCGCCCGGCTGGCCGCCGGAAGCGGCGTAGAAGCAGGTGCGGTCGAGCTCTATCCCGCCATCCTCGTGAATGGCGGTCACCACCGCTTCGGCAGTCGAAAGATAGAAGTCGTCGCGGTAGAGGGCTTCCACTGGCATGTCGGTTCCTGGGATTGCGTCAGACGGTTTCGAAAGGAACGGGGATGTGCCGCTTTTCGGTCAACCAGCGCGGGATGGGCAAGCCCTTCGACTTGAGGAAGTCCGGGTTGAAGAGCTTGGACTGGTAGCGGTTGCCGTAGTCGCAGAGAATGGTGACGATGGTGTGCCCGGGACCAAGGTCCTTGGCGAGCCGGATGGCGCCGGCAATGTTGATGCCGGTCGAGCCGCCGAGGCAGAGGCCTTCGTTCTCGACCAGGTCGAAGATGAGCGGCAAAGCCTCCGCGTCGGGGATGCGGTAGGCGAAGTCCGGCGTGAAGCCTTCGAGATTGGCGGTGATGCGGCCCTGGCCGATGCCTTCGGTGATCGAGGAGCCTTCCGATTTCAGCTCGCCATGGGCGTAGTATTCGAAGAGTGCCGCCCCTTCCGGGTCGGCGATGCCGATCTTGACGTTCGGATTCTTCGCCTTCAGGCCTTCCGCGACGCCGGCGAGCGTGCCGCCCGATCCGACCGCGCACACGAAGCCGTCCACCTTGCCGCCGGTCTGTTCCCAGATTTCCGGCGCCGTCGTCTGCACATGCGCCTCGCGGTTCGCGACATTGTCGAACTGGTTGGCCCAGATCGCGCCCGCGGGATCGGTCTTGGCAAGCTCCTCGGCCAGCCGGCCGGAAACCTTCACATAATTATTGGGGTTCTTGTAGGGGACGGCCGGAACCTCGACCAGCTCCGCGCCCATCAATTTCAGCGCGTCCTTCTTTTCCTGGCTCTGGGTCTCGGGAATGACGATCACGGTGCGGTATCCGAGCGCCTTGGCAACCAGCGTCAGGCCGATGCCCGTATTGCCCGCCGTGCCTTCCACGATCACGCCGCCGGGCCTCAGCAGCCCCTTCTTCTCCGCGTCGCGGATGATGTAGAGCGCCGCGCGGTCCTTGACCGACTGGCCCGGATTGAGGAACTCCGCCTTGCCGAGGATTTCGCAGCCGGTCGCTTCGGAAGCGCCCTTGAGCCGGATAAGCGGCGTGTTGCCGATCACGCTGAGAACGGAGGGATGGATTGTCATCGGAGCCTTCTTTCGATTGCTTCATGTAAGCAGGGTCTTTTCGGCGGGCAAGCTCCAAAAGGCAAGAAATTCTGTTCTTTAGGATGTCGATGCGGGCGAATTCCGTTTCGTCTATCCCGCCGCGATCTCCGCCGCGCCCGGACATGAAACTGGACATGAAAAAGGCCGGCGCGCGCTGCGCGGCCGGCGATCATGTCCGGAATAATGCCCGTACGATACGTCAGGACGCTCAGTGCGTATAAAGCCGAGCCTCGCTCACGGCCTGTTCGAACTGTTGCCGCGCTTCCTCGGGGGATTTGCGTCCATCGAGCGCCGCCCGGCAGGCGCTGCGGGCTCTCACGAATTCCGGACCTCGCATGTCCGGCCAGCGGTCGGTCAAGAGTGCCAGTGCCTCGAACGGGCTTTTCACGTATTCCGTGCCGAGATGGCCGAAGGTCACGTGAACAGGCTTCTCCCAACTTGTGTTGCGCATTGCTAGCTCCTCCCAAGATACCAACAGAATGAAACGTCGAATTTGCCGGATGGTTCCTCCAGGTGGCGGACACGTTGCTATCCGCCTAAGGACCAAAGGGCGACATGCTTCCTCGTTCCTGCTCCGGGCGCGAATGTAGCATAAAAAATCCGCGCGCGAGCCGCGATGTTAAGAAATCTCTAACAAAGATGGTTAAGATTTTAACGATTGGAAGAGCATGCGGAACCGATGCGGCGAATGTTCGTTGATGCGCGGAAAATAGGAGGTGCTGGATGACCCTGAAGTTCCTGAACTCGCTTCTGAACAACACCGACAATGCCGAGGCCACCGGCACCTATCCCGACGGCGTGTTCCATCTGACATTGACGGAACCGGCCTCCGCCGAAAAGCGCAACAGCCTGCGCGCTTCCTATGAGCGGGACCACCGGGCCGCTCTCAAGATGGAGAACAGCCCGGTCCATTTCGTCTGATCGGGTTTGCCTTATCCGTGCACGATCTCGCGGTGGCGCTGCAGGCGCTGGCCGTAGGCCTGGCTGATGCGGTCGAAGATGATCGCGATGCCGACGATCGCCAGCCCGTTGAAGATACCCAGCGTGAAATACTGGTTGGAGATCGCCCTCAGCACCGGCTGGCCGAGGCCTTGGACGCCGATCATCGAGGCGATAACGACCATGGCGAGCGCCATCATGATCGTCTGGTTGATGCCGGCCATGATGGTCGGCAACGCAAGCGGCATCTGCACGTCCTTCAACCGCTGCCAGCTTGACGAGCCGAACGCGTCCGACGCTTCCAGAACATCGCGGTCAACCAGCCTGATGCCCAGATTGGTGAGCCGGATCATCGGCGGGATGGCGTAGATCACCACGGCGATGAGGCCGGGCACCTTGCCGATGCCGAGCAGCATGACGACGGGGATCAGATAGACGAAGCTCGGCATGGTCTGCATCACGTCGAGCACGGGGTTGACGATGTTCTGCAGCCGGTCGGAGCGCGACATGGCGATGCCGATCGGAATGCCGATGGCGATCGAGAGGACGGTGCAGACGAAGATCATCGAGACGGTCTTCATCGTGTCGTCCCACATGTCGAAATAGCCGATCGCCAGAAGGGTTGCGACGCAGCCCGTCACGATTTTCCAGTTGCGGCTCGCAAGCCAGGCGATCAGCGCGATCGCGATCAGCACGATCGGCCAGGGCGTGCGCGTCAGCAGGCGTTCGGAATGAATGAGAAAGAGCTGCAGCGGATCGAAGAAGGATTCGATGCAGTCGCCATAGGCGCGGGTGAAGGACCGGAAACCGTCGTCGATCATCTTCTTCAGGTCGCGCAACCTGCTGTCGTCCATATGCGGGAAACGGGTCAGCCATTCCATCTCGGGCCTCCTTCGGGTGCGACATGCGGCTTTGGAAAGCCGTACAACAACGGAGAGGCGGCGCGATCGACATCACGCCGCCCGATCCAAGGTGTTGTTCAGGTCAGAGGGCGGCTTTGACTTTTTCCGCGGCCTCTGGCGAAACCCACGAGGTCCACAGAGCCTCGTTCTCACGGAGGAACTGCTTGGCGCCGTCCTCGCCGGTCGCCTGGTTGTTGGTCATCCAGGCCATCAGCTTGTTGACCGTATCGTTGGTCCAGGCGCGCTTGTTGAGATAATCCATGATCTCCGGCCCGGCGCGATCGGCGAAGCTCTTCGTGAGCAGCGTCTGCACCTTGTCCTTCGGCCAGTCGTTCGGCTTCGGATCGGGGCAGTCGGCCACGGTATTGCAGCGCTTCCATTCGGCCGCGTCATAAGGCACGCCGTGCTCGAGCTTCACCATCTCGTAGCGGCCGAGGAGGGCGGTCGGCGCCCAGTAATAGCCGACCCAGCCCTGCTTGGCTTCGTAGGCCTTGGCGATCGATCCGTCGAGGCCGGCCGCCGAACCGGTATCGACCAGCGTGAAGTTCGCCTTTTCCGCTTCATAGGCCTTGTAGAGCTGCGCGGTCGCCACCGTGCCGCCCCAGCCTGCCGGGCCGTTGAAGATCGCGCCCTTGCTGGAATCCTCCGGATCGGGGAAGAGTTCCGGATGCTTCAGCATGTCCTGGATGGTCTTGATGTCCGGATGGGCGTCGGCGAGGTATTTCGGTATCCACCAGCCCTGTACCGCGCCGTCCGAGAGCGCGACGGCCGCGCCCACGAGCTTGCCTTCGGTAATGCCGCGGCCGACGACCTCCGGCAGCAGGTCCACCCAACCCTCGGGCGCGAGGTCCGGCTGGCCCTTCTCCACCATGGAGGTGATGGTCGGCACGGTATCGCCCACGATGATCTCGGCATTGCAGCCGTAGCCTTCGTTGAGGATGAGCTTGTCGAGCGCGGCAAGAACTTCGGCGCTCTGCCAGTTCATGCTTGCGATCGTGACGTCTCCGCATTCGGCCGCGGAGGCCGGACTGCCGATGGCGAGAAGGCCCGCGGCAAGGCAGGTGGCTGCAAGGAGATGCTTCATTTTCGTTCCCTTCTGATTGTTGCAGGCCGTTTGACCGTTTTGGGCAGGTTTATTTCCTGCTCTTTTCCTCGGGTCGAGTTTTGCATGAAGGAAGAAGGACGCTGTTTCGTTTGCGCCCATGTTCTGCCTGTTTCCGCCAACGGAAAACTCATTCTTTTCAGGAACGTTACTCCGATGCGGCGGATGCGGGCGCGAAAAATGCCGGCGCAATAGTTCGGGAAACTTGCAGATTCGATTCGACAAGCGGGCGTTGTCGCGCTAGGCGGATTAAACGATTAATCACCTTCAAGCGCGGGCGCCGACGTGGACCGGTCGAAACCGAAATTGTCGAGGATTGCGGAAACGCTCGGCGTTTCCGTCGCGACCGTTTCGAATGCGCTTTCCGGCAAGGGCCGGGTCTCTCCCGAACTCGTGGAGCGCATCCGCGCCACCGCCGCCGAACTCGGCTATGTGCCGAGTGTCGCGGGGCGGGCGCTGCGCACCGGCCGCAGCGGGGTTCTCGGCCTCGTCCTTCCCGATATCGCCAATCCGCTCTTTCCGCAGATCGCCCAGGCGATCGAACATGCCGCGGCAAGCGCCGGCTACGGCGTGCTGATCGCCGACTCCCGCGGCGAGACCGCCATGCAGACGGAAGCGATCGGCAGGCTCATCGAGCGTGGCGTGGACGGCATGGTCGTCGTGCCCCGCCGCGGCACCCGCATCGTCGAGGCAAGCTGTCCCGTCGCCGTCATCGACAGCCCTTCGACGCCGGGCAATACGGTCGCCGCCGATCATTGGGAGGGCGGCAGGCAGATGGGGGGCCATCTGCGCGAGCTCGGCCATCGCAACGTGCTTCTCATCGGCCACAGCCCCGCCTCCAATGTGCAGAACGACCGCATCGGCGGGCTGAAGTCGGGTCTCGGCCGCGGCGCGGTCACGGAAACCCTCTGGATCGAAAAGCTGGAGGCGGCGGGCGGCGCGGGCTGTCCCCTCGGCCTCGTCGAGAAGGTGCGTAGTGGCGTCACCGCGGTCGCTACCCTTTCCGATCTCATCGCGCTTCGCGCGCTCACCGAATTGCAGGGTGCCGGCATCGCGGTTCCCCAGGCGGTCAGCGTCAGCGGCTTCGACGACCTCATCTGGTCCTCCGTCGTGACGCCGGGGCTCACCACCATGCGCATGGACATGGAAACGGTCGCCGAAATTGCCGTTGCGGCGCTGGTCGATACGATCGAGGCGGAGCGGCGCGGCGGTGAGGAACAGAAAATCCTCGGGCCCGTCTCGGCCGCCGTTCCGAAAGTTCCGATGGAACTGGTGATCCGCCACTCCACGGGTGTCGCAGGCATGGGATTGTCGCAAGCAAGAAACCGGACAGAAGGAGAACTCGCATCATGAAGAAGGTCATTCTCGCATCGGGCGTAGCCCTGATGCTCGGCATGGGCGCGGCGCACGCGCAGGAAAAGACGCTCACTATCTCCGTCTATGCTTTCGCGCAGGACGAGTTCAAGAAGATCGTCTACGATCCCTTCGAGAAGCTGTGCAGCTGCAAGCTGGTGGTGGAAACCGGAAACAGCGTCGAGCGGCTCGCCAAGATGGAGGCCAACAAGGCCAATCCGGTGGTCGACATGGCCGTCGTCTCGATGGCCGATGCGCTCGCCGCCACCCGCTCGGACCTCATCGAGAAGATCGACACCTCCAAGCTTTCCAACTTCGACAAGCTCTACGACATCGCCAAGGACCCGAACGGCGACGGTATGAGCGTCGGCTATACCTTCTATGCGACCTCCATCGCTTACCGCACCGACAAGATGAAGATCGAGTCCTGGGCCGATCTCCTGAAGCCGGAATATGTCGAGCACGTCGCCTTCCCGAATGTCACCACCAACCAGGGCCCGCCGGCGCTCTACATGCTGGGCCAGGCGCTCGGCAAGGATAGCCCGGACCTCAAGGGCGCGATCGAAGCCCTCGGCGAGAAGAAGGACGAGATCGTTACCTTCTACGTGAAGTCCTCGCAGCTCGTTCAGCTCATGCAGCAGGAGGAGATCTGGGCCGCTCCGATCGGCCGCTTCTCCTGGGCGCCCTTCACCAAGCTCGATCTGCCGATCGGCTGGGCGACGCCGAAGGAAGGCCAGACGGGCGGCATGAACGTCATGGTGCTGGCCAAGGGCTCCAAGAACCAGGAGCTTGCCCTGCAGTTCATGGATTTCTGGCTCTCCACCGAAGTCCAGGCGAAGCTCGCCGAAGCCCTCGTCGATAGCCCGGCCAACAAGGAAGTGAAGGTTTCCGACCAGGTCGCGAACAACATCACCTACGGCCAGGAAACCGCCGAGAGCCTGAAGCTGATCCCCTCAGACGTGGCGCTCGACAACCGCAATGCCTGGCTTTCCGAGTGGAACGCCAAGGTAGGGCAGTAAAGTCAGTTTTCCCCTCCCCAACCCCTCCCCACAAGGGGGAGGGGCTCTAGTGCCCCAAGGCTGCTGTTGAGCGGACGAGGGCGTCGCGGCTTGTTTTCTCCCCCCTTGTGGGGGAGATGGCCGGCAGGCCAGAGGGGGCACAAACGCAATTCCGTGCAGCGGGATGCAGGAGAAAGACGAGCGATGTTTCACAATAGAGCCGAAGCCATGGCACTTGCCCTGCCGGCGGCAGTCTTCGCGGCGGCAGTGTTTCTGCTGCCGGTGATCCTGCTGCTGGCGGAAGGCTTCAAGTCTGCGGAGGGCTGGAGCGCCGCCGCCTATACCGGCTTCTTTTCCGAGCCGATCAACCAGACGGTCTTCTGGCGGACATTGAGGCTTGGCGCCATCGTCACCGTCGTCTCAGCGGTGATCGGCTATGCGGCTGCATTTGCGATCGTCAATCTGAAACCCGGCACCAAGGGCCGCATGATCGGCCTCGTCATCCTGCCCCTGATGATTTCGCCGGTTGCGCGCACCTATGCCTGGATCGTCATTCTCGGGCGCACCGGCATCGTCAATCAGGCGCTGCAGGGATTGGGGCTGACGGACGGGCCGCTGCGCATCCTGTTCACCGAGACGGCAGTCTTCATCGGTCTCCTTCAGCTCTTTCTGCCGCTGATGATCATCTCGCTGATCTCGGCGCTCGAGAACATGCCGCGCGATGCCGTTCCGGCCGCCCGCGTGCTCGGCGCCAACTGGTTCCAGGTCTTCTGGAAAGTCATCTTGCCGCTCACCAAGGAGGGTGTGGTGATCGGCGGAACGCTGGTCTTCACCGGTTCGCTCACCGCCTATATCACGCCCGCCATTCTCGGCGGCTCCAAGGTGCTGATGCTGGAAACGCTGCTCTATCAGCAGGTCAGCGTCGCCAATGACTTCGTCTCGGCAAGCGTCATCGCGCTGATCCTGATCGTCATGAGCTTCGCCGCCAATCTGCTCCTGAAGCGCGTCGCAACCGCGAGGAACAACCGATGATCCAGCGCCTCTTCGCTCCCTTTGCGCTCTTCCTGGTGATCGGCTTCCTGATCGGGCCCTTCCTCATCATCGTCGCAGCGTCCTTTTCCGCGGGCGAAACGCTCGCCTTCCCGCCGCAAGGCTTTTCGCTCCGCTGGATCGCCAAGGTCTTCACAGTCGAAAGCTTCCGCGACAGCTTCGCGACCTCGATGATGCTCGCGATCGGCGGCACATTCTGCGCGCTGGTACTCGGCATTCCCGCAGCCTATGCCATGTCGCGCTACAAGCTGCCGCTCTCCGAAACCGTCCGCACCATCGTCTCGGCGCCGGTCATCGTGCCGGGCATCATCGTCGGTCTGGCGCTCTTGCGCTATTTCGTCGTGCCCTTCGGCATCGGCATCACACCGGCTCTGTTCCTCGCCCATACAGCGCTCGTGCTGCCCTATGCGGTGCGCGTGGTTTCCGCGAGCCTTGCGAACCTCCGTTCCGATATTGAGGAGGCGGCCGTGCTGCTCGGGTCCTCGCGGCTCGGCGCCTTCTTCCGCGTGGTGCTGCCGAATATCCGCGGCGGCATTCTTTCCGCCTTCATCCTGGGCTTCGTCACCAGCTTCAATCAGGTGCCGGTCTCGCTCTTCCTCTCCGGGCCCGGTGTGCGCACCCTGCCGATCGATATGATCGCCTATATGGAGATCGTCTTCGATCCGTCGGTGGCCGCGCTTTCCTCGCTGCTCGCCTTCATGTCCATCGGCATCGTCTTCCTTGCCGAACGTTTCCTTGGATTCTCCCGCTATGTCTGATCTCGATTTCCTGAGCCTCGAAAAGTTGACGCTCGCCTATGGCGACAGCATTGCGGTGAAAGAGCTCGACCTTTCCATCCGCAAGGGCGAGCTCGTCGCCTTCCTCGGTCCGTCGGGCTGCGGCAAGACGACCACGATGCGGGCGATCGCCGGCCTGCTTGCACCTGCCTCCGGCCGTATCCGGCTCGATGGTGCCGATATCACCCGCGTCTCGGCCAACAGGCGTTCGGTCGGGCTGGTCTTCCAGTCCTACGCGCTTTTCCCGCATCTGAGCGTCTTCGAGAACGTCGCTTTCGGTCTGCGGCTCAAGAAGCTGCCCGCCGCCGACATCGAAAAGCGCGTCAATGCCGGCCTGAAGTCGGTTGGCCTGACGAGCTTCGCCTCGCGCAAGCCCGCCGAGCTTTCCGGCGGCCAGCAGCAGCGCGTGGCGCTCGCCCGCTCGATGGTCATGGAGCCGAAGGTTCTGCTTCTCGACGAACCGCTTTCGAACCTCGACGCCCGCCTGCGCCTCGAAATGCGCACCGAACTCCAGCGTGTGCAGAAGGAGACCGGCGTGACGATGATCTTCGTGACCCACGACCAGGGCGAGGCGCTGTCGCTCGCAGACCGGATCGTCGTCATGAAGGGCGGCACGATCGAGCAGATCGGCACGCCGGAGGAAATCTATAACCGCCCGGCTTCCGCCTTCGTGGCGGATTTCGTCGGCTTCGAGAACATATTCGAGCTTTCCGGCGGAAAGCTGAAGGCCGCTAACGGCCTGGCGGAGCTTCCCGGACCGGTCCCCTCAGCGGCGGGACTGGCCTGGCGGCCGCGCATGGTGACCCTCGGATCAGGTCCTTTCCGGGGCACCGTGCGCGGCGCATCCTTCTCCGGCGACAGCCGCGAATACCTGCTCGATACGCCGCTTGGGCCCATCAAGGCCGAAATCGACGCGAGCCTGCCTGCCCACGCACCGGATACCGAGCTCGCCTTCGATCTTCCGGTCGAAAAGGCGGCGGAACTCAAGCGGTTCGGCTGATCCGATGGGCGTCTGGATCGATACCGACATGGGCTTCGACGACATCGCCGCAGTGATGGTCGTCCTGGCATCGGGCGAGACGGTGGACGGCGTTTCGCTGGTCTTCGGCAATGCCACGCTTGCCCAGGTGGAAAAGAATGCCGCCGGGGCATCGCAAGCCTTCGGCTGGCGGTTTCCCGTCCATCGCGGTCGCGCGGCGCCGGTTCTCGGCCGCATCGAGACCGCCGAGAGCGTGCTCAGCGCGGCGGGCATGCCGACCGCCGGCCTGCATCTGCCGCAGGTCCCCGTGCCGGAACTGGGGGATGCCTTTTCCGCTCTCTGCCTTTGGCTGGAAGGCGAGGGGCCGCGCCGCATCCTGGCGCTCGGTCCGCTCACCAATATCGCGGTGCTGACACTTGCCCGCCCCGATCTGGCGGCAAGGATTACAGAGATCGTCTGGATGGGCGGCGGCGTGACCAGCGGCAATCACACGGCTTCGGCCGAATACAACGCCTTTGCCGATCCCGAGGCCTTGGCCATCGTACTGGCGCACGGCATTCCCTTCCGCATGGTCGATCTCGATCTTTGCCGCAAGGTGTTGGCCGGCCCGGATGACGTCCTCCCCATACGCGAGGCCGGCGGCCGCAACGCCGCTTTGGTCGCCGATCTGCTGGAAGGGTTCATCGGGATCGCCACCAGCCGGGGCAGGGCGGCGATGTCGCTCTACGATGCCGTCGCGGCCGTCGCCTTCGTCTGTCCCGAAGCGGTGACATGGCGTGAAGCACGGCTCGATGTCGAACTTGCCGGCGCGCTCACCCGCGGCCGCACCATTTTGGAAACACGGCCCGGAAAGGCCGAATTCAACGCTGCCTACGGAGCGGATATCGATGCCGGCCGGGCACGCACGATGATTTTGGATGCCCTGAGAATGGAGGCAGGCCGATGAAGGGAATGATCGCGACCGTTTGCGAGTTCAACGATCCGCAACTGCGCGAGCGCGCGGTCGAGGCGGCGAGGGGCGATGCGCCCTTCGATGTGCTGATTGCCGGCGGTACGCTGGTGGACATGGTGACGGGTGAATTGCGCCGCGCCGATATCGGCCTTGTCGGGCCGCTGATCGCCAGCGTCCATGAAGCCGGCAGCCGCGCCGACGCGGCGGAAACCGTCGATGCCGGCGGGGCCTTCGTCTCGCCCGGCCTCATCGATACGCATATGCATGTCGAAAGCTCCATGGTCACGCCGGCAAACTATGCGGCGGCGGTATTGCCGCGGGGCGTCACCACCATCGTCTGGGACCCGCACGAATTCGGCAATGTCTACGGCGTCGATGGCGTGCGCTGGGCGGTCGAGGCGAAGAAGAAGCTGCCGCTGCGCGCCGTCATGCTGGCGCCCTCCAGCGTGCCCTCCGCGCCGGGGCTCGAAATGGCCGGCGCCGATTTCGATGCCGATGTCATCGAGGAAATGCTGCTATGGCCGGAGATCGGCGGCCTTGCGGAAATGATGAACATGCGCGGCGTCATCGAGCGCGATCCCCGCATGACCGATATCGTCCAGGCGGCGCTCACCTCGGAAAAGCTGATCTGCGGCCATGCGCGCAGCCTCGCCGGCGGCGATCTCCAGGCTTTCATGACCGCCGGGGTCACGTCGGATCACGAGCTGGTCTCGGGCGGCGATCTGCTGGCCAAGCTGCGCGCTGGCCTGACGATCGAGCTGCGCGGCTCGCACGATCACCTTCTGCCGGAATTCGTCGAGGCGCTGAACAAGCTCGGCCATCTGCCGCAGACGGTGACGCTCTGCACCGACGACGTGTTCCCCGACGATCTCTACCATCAGGGTGGATTGGACGACGTGGTGCGCCGGCTGGTGCGCTACGGCATGAAGCCGGAATGGGCGCTGCAGGCCGCCACCTTCAACGCCTCCCGCCGCATCGGCCGGGCCGATCTCGGTCTCATCGCCGCCGGACGGCGGGGAGATATCGTCCTCTTCGAGGATCTGACGGATTTTCGCGTGCGCGAGGTTTTCGTCAGCGGCAGGCGGGTCGCCAAGGGCGGAAACATGGTCGTGGAGCTGACCGCCGCGGACCCGATGCCGCTTCGCGATTCCGTGAAGCTCCAGCCTTTGCGGGAAGAGGATTTCCGGTTGCGCGCGGAAGGCCGCAAGGTTCGCCTCGCGACGATCGACCAGCCGCGATTCACTTGCTGGGGGCAGACGGATGCGGATGTCGTCGACGGTTACGTGGTACCCCCGGAGGGAACGGCGCTGATTGCCGTGACCCACCGCCACGGCCGCGCCGACAGCCGCACCCGTCTTGGCTTCCTGAGGGGTTGGGGCGCCTGGCGCGGAGCTTTCGCCACCACCGTTTCGCATGACAGCCACAATCTCGCGGTGTTCGGCGGCAACCCCCGTGACATGGCGGCGGCCGCCAATGCGGTGATCGAGGCGGGCGGCGGCCTGGCGGTCGCTTCCGCCGGCAAGGTCGATGCGATTTTGCCCCTGCCACTGGCGGGCCTTGTTTCCGAAGCCGGATTGAAGGAGGTCTCCGAAGGCTTTTCGGCGATCCGCGCGGCGGTGGACCGCATCGTGGACTGGCAGCCGCCCTACCTGGTCTTCAAGGCCTGCTTCGGCGCGACGCTTGCCTGCAATGCCGGGCCGCACCAGACCGATCGCGGCATTGCCGATGCCACGACGGGTCGCCTTCTGGAATGCCCTATCCTGGAAACGCTCTGAGAGGGCTCGTCAGAAGCCCAGAAGGTGGCGGCAGACCATTGCCGCCGCCCAGCCGGCAGCGAGCATGATGAGGCCGGGGTAACGCAGCGCCACGAGAAGGGCTGCCCCCATGGCGATCTTCACGTCCCAGCCGCCGGTAAAGAAGGCAGGTGCCACGAGCGTCGCCAGAACCGCGGCGGGCACCGCATTCAGTGCCGCTTCCATGCGCGGCGGAATGGTTTTCATGCGCGTGATCAGCACATAGCCGCCGATGCGCGTGAGGAAAGTCGCGACCGCGGCGGCGGCGATCAGCAGCACCATGCCCATGCTGGAATGGTCTTCCATCTCAGGCCTCCGTCTCGCTTGCGGGCTCGCCCTCGGGTTCGGAAGCCGGCAACGGCAGAAGCGCGGCGACGATGATGCCGACGACCGCGCCGATGCTGACATGCCAGGGGGAGCCGACGAAATGGTAGCCGAGGACGGAGCCCAGCACGCTTGCGAGCACGACCGGGTAGAAGCCGGGCTTGCTGCGGAAGCCGAGCACCAGGCCGAGGAAGTATATCGGCAGCAGCACGTCGATGCCGAGCGTCCTCGGATCGCCGATCATCCGGCCGAAATAGGCGCCGACGACGCTGAAGAACAGCCAGGGAAAATAGATCGCGGCCCCGAAGCCGAGATACCAGATGAAGCTGACACCGCGCCCGTCCTCGCCGCGCCGCACGCTTTCGGCGAATTGCGGATCGGTCAGCAGGAAGAAGGTCAAGAACTTCTGGACGGGCGAAAAATGCCGGATGAAGCGGGCGATCGCGGCCGAATAGAGCACATGCCGGAAGTTCACGGCGAAGACGGACAGCACCACCAGCCAGGGCGCGACGTTCTGCCCGAAGAGCTCGATGCCGACGAGCTGGCTGGCGCCGGCATAGACGACGGCGCTCATCAGCCCGGCCTCGGCGACTGAAAGCCCGTTATCGACGGCCACGGCGCCGAAGAGCACTGCAAACGGTGCGGAAGAGAGCGCGATGATGGCTCCGCCCCTGACGCCTTCTAGAAGATCGCTGCGGTTCATGGGAATACCTCTGGCGCAGCGTTTAAGCGTCAAGCGTGCCGGAGGCAATTCAATTGGGCTGATGGATCTATCGATTCCGCTGAAGCATGCCGCCGATCCTGTTGCGCCGGCGGCCCGCTCAGGAGCGCAGGATATCCCGGCTCGTCAGGATGGTCACACCCTTGGCCTCCATCTCGGCGATCGCCTGTTTCACGCCTTTCGGATCGATGCCGCGGCTCGCGTCCTTGATGAAACGCACCTTCACGTCCGGGAGCATTTCCAGCGCGTCGAGCGCTGAAAACTTCACACAGTAATCGGTGGCCAGCCCGCAGAGATCGAGTTCGGTCACCTGCTGGGCCCTGAGATAGTTGGCAAGTCCCGTCACCGCCGCCCGGTCGTTGTCGCGGAAGGCGGAATAGCTGTCGATCGCCGGGTTCTCGCCCTTCTGCTGAATGAAGTCGATGGCGTCCGTGTTGAGATCGGGATGGAAATCCGCATCCGCCGTTTCCTGCACGCAGTGATCCGGCCACATCATCTGCGGCTGGCCGGAAAGCTCGCCCATCTCGAACGGCTTCTTGCCTGGATGCCGGGAGGCGAAGCTGCCATGGTTCTCCGGATGCCAGTCCTGCGAGGCGACGATCAGGTCGTAGCCGCCGTCCTCGATCAGCCGGTTCACGATCGGCACGATCTTGTCGCCTTCGGGCACGGGCAGATTGCCGCCGGGGCAGAAACCGTTCTGGATGTCGATCAGGAGCAGGGCCTTCATCGCGCTTCCTCCAAATTCCCTTGCTTGCGCGTAAGATGACAAGCCATGCGTCGAGGATCAAGCTCTAAGGGCAATCGGGGGTGGTTCCCTCGACATAAGGAAGCTTTTTAGGCGTGGGCGGCGAAGACGGAAAGACGAATCCGCATGCTTGGCGGAGGTTGAAACCTCGTTCCTCGCGAGGCTTGGACGCGGCGTTTATACACACTCCAAAGATTGGAGTTTCATCATGTCCGTTTCGTCTTCCATCGAGCCGCGTGCCGCCGGCCTGCCTCCGCTCGGCGCGCCAGGACTTGCAGCACTCGCGGCGCTCGTTGTCGGCACTCTGTTGCTCGGGCTCTATTACGGCCCCGTTCAAGGTGTGCTGTTCCTGATCGGCGGCGCGCTCGGCATTTCGCTTTATCATGCGGCCTTCGGCTTTACCTCCGCCTGGCGCGTCTTCATCGCCGAGGGCAGGGGACGGGGGCTCCGCGTGCAGATGATCCTGCTCGCCATCGCCGTCATCCTGTTCTTCCCGGCGCTCGCCAATGGCGTGCTCTTCGGCAACGAGGTGCGCGGCTCGGTTTCGCCCGCCGGTCTCGGCGTCATCGTCGGCGCCTTCATGTTCGGCCTCGGCATGCAGCTTGGCGGCGGCTGCGCCTCCGGCACGTTGTTTACCGCCGGCGGCGGTAATGCCCGCATGCTGGTCACGCTCTTCTTCTTCATCCTAGGCTCTGTTCTCGCCACCATCCATTTCGACTGGTGGGTGAGCCTGCCGTCGCTGCCGCCGACCTCGCTCGTCACCAGCTTCGGCGCGGCGGGTGGCATCGCCGTCTCGCTTCTGATCTTCGCGGCGATCGCGGCTCTAACCGTGTGGATCGAGAAAATCCGTCACGGCACGCTCGAAAAGGAACCCGCATCGCCGCGCGAAGGCTTTGCGCGCTTCCTGCGTGGTCCCTGGCCGCTGGTGTTCGGCGCGGTCGCGCTGGCGCTTCTCAACTTCGCCACCCTGGCGCTCGCCGGCCGGCCCTGGGGCATCACCTCGGCATTCGCGCTCTGGGGCGCCAAGGGTGCACAGGTGATCGGCATAGACCCCACCGCCTGGACCTATTGGCAGACACCCGCCAACGCCAAGGCGCTCGCCGGCAGCGTCTTTGCGGATGTCACCTCGGTCATGGATTTCGGCATCGTCGCCGGCGCCATGCTGGCTGCAGCACTCGCTGGCCGCTTTGCGCCGAGCCTCGATATTCCGCTGCGCTCGATCCTCGCCGCGGTCATCGGCGGGCTCCTGCTCGGTTACGGCGCGCGCATCGCCTATGGCTGCAATATCGGGGCCTATTTCTCCGGCATCGCGTCGGGCAGCCTGCACGGCTATCTCTGGGCGGTCGCAGCCTTCGCGGGCAATGTGCTCGGCGTCAAGCTTCGTCCATGGTTCTTCATGGAGCGCGCCACCATCCGCAGGATCGACGGCTAAGCCGTCTGCCCCGGCCTCATCAGCCGCTCCGAATGCTCCGCTGACACCTCCCCGCCGCATTTTCGCTAAATTTTGGGCAATTTGCGGCTGTATTCGCGATTCCGAAAATATTGACAGGGCGGCGTATCACATCGGGGCGGTGTAAACACATTGGTTACCATACTCGTTCATTCTCATGCGTATTCGCCCGTTTCCCCGCCGTTCGCGGGGGCCGCGAGAAAAGCGGCGGGCATCGGTGTGAGTGACGGTACGGGTAACGGGTGATGGTGCGTTCGATCCAGGTTTCCAAGAACAGCGGACATATGCAGGTAACGGGTCCGCGCCGCAGGAACCCCCGCCGCTCGCTTCTGACGAACATGGTCATCGGGACCGGCCTCGTCGTCGCGACGCTGATGACGGCAAGCGTCGTGACGCTCGCCATGTCGGTCAGGGGCGCTTCCAGCGTCGGCTTCGAAACCGCTCTGGTGCGGCCGCTCGCAGCTCCACCCGTGGCCTCGGATCGGCATCTCGAAGTTTCCAAGTTCTCACGGCTGGAAAACCGCTTCGCCGCCGCACCCAAGGCAGCCCGTCTTGAAGGGGCCGAACTTGCAGCCCTGAATGCGCGCCGCCCGGAGACCGCCGTCGTCAGGCAGAACCTGGAAGTGGCTTTCGCGCGCGCCGCCCATGAGGAGAAATTCGCCGAGCTTGCGGCGAGCCGGCCCGAAGCAAAGACCATCAAGGCGGCGCTCGCTCCCGCCATGGCAAGCCTCGTCGTAGTCGCGCCGCGTGGTGCATCGGCGCCGGATCTGGTTCAGGAAGCCGCGCCGCCGGTGAGCGTCGCGGAACTCGAGAACATGCCGCCAGTCGAAATGGCAGCCCTTGAGGAAGCGCCCGCGATCGTAGAGGAACCCGCTCCCGCTCCCGCTCCCGCTCCTGCTGACGCCAGCGGTCTGCCGATGGCCGGCCCGCTGCCCGACACGCGTCCGGCAGCCGCTCCGAAGCCTGCGACCGCCAACGCGCTGGCCGCGATCGACCAGGTCGCGCCGCAGAAGCCCCGCAAGGTGGAGAAGGACAAGGACGACGAGCCGACCGCGCTTGCCTTCGCAAAGCCGAACAATCCGATGCGCGAAGAGCCCGCGGCTCCAGCACCCAAATGGCCGGGAATCGGCAGCAAGGTCGCCATCTACGACATCACCAACGGCGTCGTGCACATGCCGAACGGCACGAAGCTCGAGGCCCATTCCGGCATCGGCAAGATGCGCGACAACCCGAAATACACGCATGTGAAGATGAACGGCCCAACGCCTCCCGGCACCTACAGACTGTCGATGCGCGAAAAGCCCTTTCATGGCGTCGCCGCCATCCGCCTGACCTCCGTCGACGGCAAGCATCCGCAGGGCCGCACCGGCCTCCTGGCGCACACCTATCTCCTGCGCTCCAATCCCGGCGATTCGCACGGCTGCGTCGCGTTCAAGAACTACGACAAGTTCCTGGCCGCCTTCCGCCGCGGCGAGGTCACCCATATGGTCATCGTGCCCGAACATGACGGCCGCCGCCCCGGCAGGAGCAACAACCTGCTGGTCAACCTCTTCGGCGGCCGCGACACGTAACGTATTGGGTCAGCCGAGAATATCCCGGCCTACGCGCATGAACACGCTCGCGCCGATCGGGATCAGCTCGTCCGGAAAATCGTAATTGGGATTGTGCACCGCCGGCATGTTCTCGCCCGCGCCGAGGAAGAACATGGCCGATCTGGAGACCGCGCCGAAACGGCCGAAATCCTCCGACGCCCGCAGCGCTTCGCCGTCCTCGTGGCTCACCTTTTCCGCATCCATTGCGGCGCGCAGCAGCCTCGTGGCCTCCGCGTCGTTTTCGCAATGGCCGAAGATGTCGTGATATTCCATCTGGCACTGGAGCCCGCCGGCCGCGGCTGCGTCGCTGGCCAACGTCTCCGCCGCCGCGACGAGCGCCTCCATCTGTCCGTCCGTCATGGTGCGTAGCGTCACCCATAGCTCGGCCCGTCCCGGCGCAATCCCGAAGGCCGGTTCGCCGATCGAGGCATGCGTCACGGTCGCAAGCACGAGATCGCCGGCGGCGACCGTGCCTCTGCTCAAGCCCGTGAGCGCCGGCATCAGGCTTGCGACGGCAGGCGCGGGAGAAATGCCGGTTTCGGGCATGGAGGCATGCGCCGTCCTGCCTTCGAGCACGATCTTCAGGCCCCGCGAGGCGCAATTGGCCGTGCCCTCCTTCAGCCAGGCATGGCCAAACGGCAGGCCCGGCATATTGTGCAGGGAGAAAGCGTAATCGGGCCGCAGTTCGGCAAATTTCTCGTCGGCGATCACCGCCGCCGCGCCCGCGCCGGTTTCCTCGGCCGGCTGGAAGAGCAGGATCGCCCGCCCGCGCTCCGGCCGTTTCCGGCCGAAGGCCCGGCCGAGTGCCGCGAGCGTCGCCATATGCCCGTCATGCCCGCACATGTGACCCTTGCCGGGAATGCGCGAACGATGTTCCGGCTGGCCCAATTCCTCGATCGGCAGCGCGTCGAGCTCGGCGCGGAACATCACCGTCGGCCCCGGCTTTCCGCTGTCGTAGATCACCGCCACGCCCGTGCCGCCGAGACCGGAGACCACGCGGTCCGGCCGCGTCTCGCCAAGAAAGGACATGACCTCGGCGGCGGTCGCCACCTCTTGCCCCGAAACCTCCGGCATGGTGTGCAGCTTCCGCCGCCATGCGGTCAGTTCGATCACGTCCTGATTGGTGAGCTGCATCGGCGTCCTCCGTATTTTTGCGTGCAGGAAGAGGTATCCGTCCACGAAGGCAGGCGCAATGCCGATCCCTGCGCGCAGGGAACCCTGGCGGCTGTGGAGAATTCCTTCTTGAACCCAGGAGGAGGACCCGATGCACATCATTCTTGGTGGAACCGGCCATGTGGGATCTGTGGCGGCCGAGACGCTTCTTTCGCGCGGCGAGCCGGTGACGATCGTTGCGCGGCATCCCGAAAAGGCGGATCGGCTGCGCCGCAAGGGCGCGGAAATCGCGGCCGCGGATGTCCATGACACCGAAGCGCTCCGAAAAATCCTTCGAAAGGGCGGGCGCCTTTATGCGCTCAATCCGCCCGCGCCGCCATCGAGCGATACGGACGCCGAGGAGAAGGCGACGATCGCCTCGATCCTCGCGGCAATCGAGGGCTCAGGGCTGGAAAAGGTCGTCGGCCACTCCACCTATGGCGCCCAGAAGGGCGAAGGGATCGGTGATCTCGGCACGCTTTACGGGCTGGAGGAGGGGCTGAAGCGGCAACCGATCCCGGCAAGCATCCTTCGCGCGGCCTACTATATGAGCAATTGGGATTTCGCGCTGGAAGCGGCGCGGGCAGAGGGCGTGCTGAATACCTTCTTCCCGGAGGATCATCGCTTGCCGATGGTGGCTCCGCAGGATTTGGGTGAGGCGGCGGCCGATCTGATGATGGAGCCGGCCGAGCAGGCTCGGCTGCTGCATGTGGAGGGGCCCGAGCATTACTGCCCGGCCGATGTCGCTGCGGCTTTTGCCGAAGTTCTGGGAAGGCCGGTCAGGACCGTCACCACGCCGCGCGAAGAATGGGAGCGGGCTTATCGCGCGCTCGGCTTTTCCGATGCGGCCGTGAAATCCTATGCGGGCATGACGGGGCTGACGCTGGACGCGCCGATGCGGCCTGCGAACGGGGTGAGGCGGGGAAGGATGACGCTACGGGACTATGTGAGAGGGCTTGTCTCGCCAGGCTGATTCCAGGAGATGAAATGTTCCGGCCGATCGTGTAGAAGGTTGCAGAGGAATCTCCTCTCAACTGCGGGAGAACTGAATGCTCACGGAACGCGCATCCGCCCTGTCGCGAATGGCTGCCGCGGCAATCGCGATTTCCGCCTGGCTCGGCCTCCTGATCGAGTTGCGCACGGTGATAGTGAATGGGGCAAGTCTGGCCGGTGCGCTCTGGGCGATCTTCGGCTATTTCACGATCATCACGAATTTCCTGGTCGCCATCGTCTTCAGCCACATCGCCATCGCGGGACTTCGCCCGAAAGATAGCTGGCGGGTCGGCGGTTTGGCGCTCAGCATCATGCTGGTCGGGGTCGTCTTCGCTCTTCTGC
The DNA here is from genome assembly GCF_001005825.1 of Rhizobium sp. LC145. Taxonomy (GTDB): domain Bacteria; phylum Pseudomonadota; class Alphaproteobacteria; order Rhizobiales; family Rhizobiaceae; genus Neorhizobium. The sequence continues at coordinate 555,826 of NZ_LBHV01000001.1, read as the reverse complement.
TGCAAGGGCTGCGGGAGCTTCAAGGCGCGCGCCTCCTCGCGGATTTCCTGCTGCACCGGCTCAATCCGGTCCTCGTTCCGCTGTTCTGGCTGCTCTTCGTTCCCAGGAACGCGCTCACCTTCCGTGCGCCGTTCCAGTGGATGCTCTATCCGCTTCTCTATTTCGCCTACGGCACCATCCGCGGCCGGGCGCAAGGCTCCTATGCCTATCCCTTCCTCGATGTCGGCGCTCTCGGATGGACGCAGGTTCTTCTCAACGCGGTGATGATAGCGATCGGTTTTCTGGTCGTCGGGGCGACAATGGTCTGGCTCGACAGGCGGATTGCGGCACCCGCCGCACCGGAATGATGTGGAAACAGCCTATCAGACCCTCTCCACAAACCCGTCCAGCACCCGCTTCTGGCCGGCCTTGTCGAAATCGATGGTGAGCTTGTTGCCCTCGATGGCCGAGATATTGCCGTTGCCGAACTTGATGTGGAACACCCGGTCGCCGATGGAGAATTTGGACGGCGTGTCGGCCACGGATTTCGCCACGAGCTCGCCTTCGATCGTGCGCCCGCGCGGGCCGCTCTCGCCATAGCCGATCCGCTCCACCGCATGGCCAGAGCGGGTGCCCCAATTGTCGCGGGTGGCATCCGTGCGGTTCGCTTGAGCGCGCCGCCAGCCGGGCGTCGAATAGCTGTTGGCGAACGGTTCCGCCTTGTCGAAACGCGATTGGCCATAGCCGCCGCGCCCACCATAACCGCCGTAACTGTTGTCGGAGGCGGCGACCTCCACATGGGAGGGCGGCAGCTCGTCGAGGAACCGTGAGGGCATGGTGGATTGCCAGAGCCCGTGGATGCGGCGGTTCGAGACGAACCAGATATGGCAGCGGTGCTTGGCGCGGGTGATGCCCACATAGGCCAGCCGCCGCTCCTCTTCGAGCCCCGAACGCCCGCCTTCGTCCAGCGCCCGCTGGTGCGGAAAGAGGCCTTCTTCCCAGCCGGGCAGGAAGACCGTGTCGAATTCCAGCCCCTTGGCCGAATGCAGCGTCATGATCGAGACCGCATCCATGTCCTCGTTCTGCTCCGCCTCCATCACCAGCGAGACGTGTTCGAGGAAGCCGCGCATGCTCTCGAAAGCCTCCATGGAACGGATGAGTTCTTTCAGGTTTTCGAGCCGTCCCGGTGCTTCCGCCGATTTGTCGTTCTTCCACATGTCGGTATAGCCGGACTCTTCGAGGATCTGCTCGGCAAGCTCTAGATGAGTAACTGCTTCAAGCTTTTGCTGCCAGTTCCTGAAGTTTTGCACGAGGTCGAACAGGGCCTTGCGCGCCTTCGGCTTCAGCTCGTCCGTCTCTATGATTTCGGAAGCCGCTGCCAGCATCGGGATGTCGCGGGCACGGGCATAGTCGTGCAGATAGCGCACCGTGGTATCGCCCAGCCCACGCTTCGGCGTATTGACGATCCGCTCGAAGGCGAGGTCGTCGGCCGGCTGGCAGGTCAGGCGGAAATAGGCCATGGCGTCGCGGATTTCGAGCCGCTCGTAGAAGCGCGGACCGCCGATGACGCGGTAGTTGAGGCCGAGCGTCACGAATCGGTCTTCGAATTCGCGCATCTGGAACGAGGCGCGCACCAGGATCGCCATGTCGTTCAGGGCGTGCTTCTTGCCGCCGCTATTGCCATTGCCGTCGCCCCGCTGCAGCCGCTCGATCTCCTCGCCGACGGCGCGGGCCTCTTCTTCCGAGTCCCAGGCGGCGTGCACGATCACCTTCTCGTCGTCCGGATCGACCCGGTCGGTGAAGAGCGTCTTGCCGAGCCGGCCCTCGTTATGGGCGATCAGATGGCCGGCCGCGCCGAGAATGTGCTCGGTGGAGCGGTAGTTGCGCTCCAGCTTGATGACCTTGGCGCCCGGAAAATCCTTCTCGAAGCGCAGGATGTTGTCCACCTCCGCGCCGCGCCAGCCGTAGATCGACTGGTCGTCGTCGCCGACGCAGCAGACGTTTTGGGCCACGCCCTTCGGCCGTTGCGCGAGCAGCCTCAGCCACATGTACTGCGCCGTGTTGGTGTCCTGATATTCGTCCACCAGGATGTAGCGGAACCTGTCGTGATAGTCCTTCAGCACGTCCGGGTTCTGGCGGAAGATCGCGATCGGATGCAGCAGCAGATCGCCGAAATCACAGGCATTGAGGCTTTTGAGCCGCGCCTGGTAGGCGGCGTAGAGTTCGCGTCCCTTGCCGTTGGCAAACGCCCGCGCGTCTCCCTCCGGAATGTCCTTCGGCAAGAGCCCCTTGTTCTTCCAGCCGTCGATCATGCCGGCGAACTGACGGGCGGGCCAGCGCTTGTCGTCCAACCCCTCGGCCTGGATGAGCTGCTTGATGAGCCGGATCACGTCGTCCGTGTCGAGAATGGTGAAATCGGAGCGAAGCCCCGCGAGCTCCGCATGCCGGCGCAAAAGCTTGACGCCGATCGAGTGGAAGGTGCCGAGCCAGGGCATGCCTTCGACCGCGCCGCCGACGAGCACGCCGATGCGCTCCTTCATCTCGCGCGCCGCCTTGTTGGTGAAGGTGACGGCCAGCATCTGTGAAGGGAAGGCGCGGCCGGTGGCGAGGATATGGGCGATGCGGGTGGTCAGCACGCGCGTCTTGCCAGTACCGGCGCCGGCGAGCACCAATACGGGCCCGTCCAGCGTCTCCACCGCTTCGCGCTGTTCCGGGTTGAGACCGGAGAGATAATCCGGCGCGGCGCGGCGCTGGTCGCGGGCCGCCATGGCGCGGGCGGCGATGCCGAGGCCGCCGGCCGCCGGCTCGGGATTTTTGCGCGGCGCGGGTTCCTCGTCGAAGAACGGGATGTCGTCGAAACTGTTAGTCATGCGGCCAATGTAGTGATTCGAGCCTGAAAGGCTAGAAAATGTTCCTCTTTTATTCCCAATCTCTCCACAAGGAGCGGCTAAATTGTGGAGAGACTGCTTCCGGACTCTCGTAGGTCGTCCGACCCTGGACTTTTCACGGGTAAATTACATTTCCGTAAGGTTGTCGATCCGCCATTGCCTGCGCGCCCGCAAAAATGGATACTTGGCCGGAAAATCAAGGCTTTTGCGCGCGCCCGACCCGGAGAACTGAATGCGGATTTGGAAACAGCTTGTACTCGGCATGGCTATACTTGCCGGAGCGCTCTGTCTCTGGGTTTTCCTGGTGCCGAGCGCCGGGGGGATTTTGGCGAAGATCGGCGTGCCGGGCCAGGTGGTTGCCGCTATCCGTCCGGAACAAGGCGGTCAGGCTGCCTCGCCGGAGAACGAGCCCGACGCACCGCGTCAGGGTGGGACCCAAGGTGCAGGGCAGGGCGGTGGAAACCGCGCGACCACGGTGGCGATCCGTCCCGTTGCGACCGGCACCGTCAACGACCGCTTCTCCGCGATCGGCAGCGGCGAGGCCATCCAGTCGGTCGTCGTCATGCCGCAGTCCATCGGAACCATCTCGGAGATCATGGTCCGCTCCGGCGAGAAGGTTAAGAAGGGCCAGGTTCTCGCCCGCCTCGACGATGACGAGCAGATCATCGAGCGCGACAAGGCGCGGGTGACGCTGCAGAGCGCCACGGAAAAATCCGCCTCCTACAGAAATCTCCGGTCGGTCTCCCGCCTCGACGTCCTGGATGCGCAGATCGCCGAGCAGTCGGCCAAGCTCGCCCTTGCCACCGCCGAGCTCAACCTGAAGCGCCGCGATATCACCGCGCCGATCGACGGCATTACCGGCATCGTCGCGGTCAATATCGGCGACAACGTCACCACCCAGACCAACATAGTGACGATCGACGACCGTTCCGCCATCCTCGTCGATTTCTGGGCCCCGGAACGGTTTGCGACTGCCGTTACCGCCGGCCTGCCGGTGGAGGCGACCTCGATCGCCCGTCCGGGCAAAGTCTTCTCCGGCGCGGTCGAGTCGATCGACAACCGTGTCGATGCCGCGAGCCGCACCATGCGCATCCGCGCCCGCGTCGATAATGCCGAAGACGAGCTGCGCGCCGGCATGTCCTTCAGTGTCTCCATGCGCTTCCCCGGCGAGACCTATCCCACGGTCGATCCGCTGGCCGTCCAGTGGGATGGCGAGGGCTCCTATGTCTGGCAGGTCCAGGACGGCAAGTCGGTGAAGGCCCGCGTGCGCATCATCCAGCGCAATCCGGATTCGGTCCTCGTGGAGGCCGCGTTGAAGGAGGGCGATCCCGTCGTGGTGGAAGGCCTGCAGCGCGTGCGTGAAGGCGGCGCGGTCCGCGTTCTCGGAGCCCCGGCATCGGCGGAGGTGGCGAGCCAATGAAGATAGAGGTTCCCCCGACCGGCCCGATCCCGGGCGAGGAGAAATCCAGCCAGACCTTCACTGCGCTCTTCGTCCGCCGCCCGATTCTCGCGGCGGTGCTCAACACGCTGCTCGTGGTCGCCGGACTTGCCGCGCTCTTCGGCATTGAGGTCCGCGAGCTGCCGGATGTCGATCAGCCCGTCATCACGGTGCGCACCAATTACGACGGCGCATCGCCGCAGACCATGGACCAGGAGGTGACCCAGGTCATCGAGGGGGCGGTGGCGCGCGTCAGCGGCCTGAAGGCGATTTCCTCGCAGTCGCAGTTCGGCTCCAGCCGCGTGACGCTGGAATTCTCCGATTCCGTCGATCTTTCGGAAGCCGCCAACGACACGCGTGATGCGATCGGCCGCATCACCAACCAGCTGCCGGATGACGCCGACGATCCCCGCATCGTGAAAGCGGATTCCGATTCCGAAGCCATCATGCGGCTTGCCGTCACCTCCAGCAAACTTTCGATGGACGACCTGACCCAGCTCGTCGACAACGAGATCGTCGACCGTCTGGCGGCGGTCGAGGGCGTGGCCGATGTCGAGCTTTACGGCGACCAGGAGAAGGTCTTCCGCGTCGACGTGAACCAGGCGGCACTCGCCGGCCGCGGGCTGACGGTGGGCGATGTCTCGAATGCGCTCGAAAGTGCGGCCCTCGACGTTCCGGCCGGCTCACTGAAGAGCACGACGCAGGACATCGTGGTGCGCGCCACCGCCAACCTCACCACGCCACATGATTTCGAAAACGTCCTCATCAGTCCCAACGTGCGCCTGCGCGACGTCGCGACCGTGAGCCTCGGTCCGGACGACGGCACGACGGTGCTGCGCTCGAACGGCGTGCAGGGCGTCGGCCTCGGCATCATCCGCCAGGCCCAGTCGAACACGCTGAACATTTCCGAAGGCGTCAAGACCGCCGTCGCCGAGATGCAGTCGATCCTTCCCGAGGGCACGCGGATTGCGGTCACCAGCAACGACGCCGTCTTCATCGAGGGCGCGCTGCACGAGGTGGAGATCGCCCTCCTGCTCTCGGCGACCGTCGTCGTCGTCGTCATCTACCTCTTCCTGCGGGATTGGCGCGCGACGCTCATTCCGGCGCTCACCATGCCCGTGGCGCTGATCGGCACCCTGATCGCGATGTATCTGGTCGGCTTCTCGATCAACATCCTCACGCTGCTGGCGATCGTGCTGGCGACCGGCCTTGTGGTGGACGATGCGATCGTTGTCTTGGAAAACATCGTCCGGCGGCGGTCGGAGGGCATGGGGCCGCGTGCCGCGGCCGTCCTCGGCACCCAGGAAGTCTTCTTCGCCGTCATCGCCACCACGGCGACGCTGGCGGCCGTGTTCATTCCGCTCTCCTTCCTGCCCGGCCAGATCGGTGGCCTGTTCAAGGAATTCGGCTTCGTGCTCGCCTTTGCCGTCGCGCTGTCTTCCATCACCGCGCTGACCCTTTGCCCGATGCTGGCCTCGCGCATGCTGGTAAAGCCGATCAAGGAAAAGCACGGGCCGCTGCATTGGTTCGGCCAGAAGTTCGCCCGCCTCTATGCCTCGGCGCTGCACTCCTGCCTGAACGCTCCGCTCGTCGTCATCGTCGTTGCGGTGCTCTTCTCGGTCGCCGCCTATAACGTCTTCGGTCTGGTCAAGAGCGAGATCACGCCGCGCGAGGATCGTTCCATGGTGATGATGCGGGCCACGGCTCCGCAGGGCGTCAGCCTGGATTACACGCGCGACCAGCTTCAGCGTGTCGAGGAGAACCTGAAGCCGCTGGTGGATTCGGGCGAGATCCAGAATATTTTCTCGATTTCCGGTTTCGGCAGCAACAAGAACAGCGGCTTCATGGTGCTGACACTCGCGCCCTGGGACGAGCGCGACCGCACGCAGGATCAGATCGTCGCCGACATCAATGCGGCCGCCCAGCGAGTGCCGGCACTGCGCGGCTTTGCCATGCAATCGAACAGCCTGCGCATCCGCGGCGCCGGCAACGGCCTGCAGATGGCGCTGGTCGGTCACGACTATGAAAAGCTGACGGCGGCTGCGCAGCAGCTCGTGCGCGAGATGGAGGATACGCAGCTCTTCGATACGCCGCGCCTCACCAACGAGCCGACCCAGGCGCAGCTCTCCGTCACGATCGATCGCGAGCGTGCCTCCGATCTCGGCATCGATATCACGGGGCTCTCGACCGCGCTTCAATCGCTGCTGGAGGGCCGGTCTGTCGTGGATGTCTTCGTCGGCGGCGACGCGCTGCCGGTGAAGCTCACCTCCACCACGCGGCCGATCGACGATCCGACCGATCTCGAAAACATCTTCCTGAAGACGGGCGACGGCAAGATCGTGCCGATGTCGACGATTGCGACGTTGAAGGAAAACGCGGTCGCCCCGCAGCTCAACCGCGAACAGCAGCTCGCTTCCGTCTCGATTTCCGCAGGCCTTCGCGACGGTGTTTCGCTCGGCCAAGCGGTCAACGAGGTGACGGCACTTGCCGAGCCGCTGTTGCCGCCGGGCTCCAGGCTGATGCCGCTCGCCGAAGCCAAGACGCTGGGCGAGAATTCGAACGCCATGCTGATGACCTTCGGCTTCGCGATCGCCATCATCTTCCTGGTGCTGGCCGCGCAGTTCGAAAGCGTGCTTTCCTCGATCATCATCATGTCCACCGTTCCGCTCGGGCTCGCCTGCGCCGCGATCGCGCTGGTGGTCACCGGCTCGAGCCTCAACGTCTACAGCCAGATCGGCCTCGTGCTCCTGGTGGGCGTCATGGCCAAAAACGGCATCCTGATCGTGGAATTCGCCAACCAGCTTCGCGATCACGGCGCGAGCGTTCGCGAGGCGATCGAGAAGGCCTGCTCCATCCGCCTTCGCCCGGTCATGATGACGATGATCGCGACCGTCATCGGCGGCGTGCCGCTGGTGCTGGCCCAGGGGGCTGGCGCCGAAGCGCGCATCGCGCTCGGCTGGGTCATTGTCGGCGGCCTCGGCTTCGCCACGCTGGTGACGCTCTTCATCACCCCGGTCGCCTATCTCCTGATTGCTCGCTTCGCCACCCCGCACGCCCATGATGAGCATCGGCTTCATCAGGAACTCGCCAATGCGGCCCGCGCCCGCAAGCTGGACGAGGACGAGCGCCCGCTGCTTGCGGCGGAGTAGGTGTTTTCGTTTGAGATATACCCGGCGAGTAAGTGGGGCACGCCGGCACTACATCCTCCCGTCATTCCTGTGCTTGTCACAGGAATCCAGCCGCCGTGCGTCTGCACGGCGAGAGGACTCTTTGAGCAATCGTCCGGCTGGGTGGCTGCTTTGCCTTACCAACGAGTTCGAATTAAACCTTTACGTGCATGTAGACGTCATGCAATCATCGCCTCATGCGCTGTGGCTATGTCTACATCCTGGCATCGAAACGGAACGGCACGCTCTATACCGGCGTGACCAGCGATCTGCCGGGGCGGCTCTATGAACATCAGAATGAGCTGACGCCGGGCTTCACCAGCCGCTATGGCGTCAAGACGCTCGTCTGGTTCGAAATCCATGATCTGGTGGTGGATGCCATCCGGCGGGAAAAGACCATCAAGAAATGGCCGAGAGCGTGGAAGCTCAATCTGATCGAAAGCGTCAATCCGGAATGGGAGGACATTTCTCCCTGGCTTCTCTGAATGGCAAACTGTCTTTTGCGCCCAAGGACTTGGGCGCGCTGGATCCCTGTGACAAGCACAGGGATGACGGAGAAAACAGCCGCCCGCGAAGAAATTTTCATCCTCCTTCATCCCCGCTCTCCAACTTTGCCTCATACTGTCCCTGTCCTGTTTCGGCTGCACCGGTCAAGCATCGCCGGCGAGATGGGGCCGGTGCCCTTTCGATCCGCCGTTGATGCAGGCGGGCAGTTAGGGGCTGCGCAGAAAATGGTCTCCCTCTCGCCTGAGAAACGGCGGGGCGTGCGTGTGTCGCACACAACCCGGCCCGGCTAATAATCAACAACATATGGGCCGCCGCAGAGGGACCGGAGTTGCGCGGAAAAACACACCGAACGGGACACGTCGCGTGTCACCTATAAAATTCAATACGAGGCACACGACGTGTCCCGGCCGTCCTCGGATCGCGCTTCGCTTGTCCGAGGATGACGAAAAGAAAACCGCTGCAGCACCAAGAGAGGAGTCCGTCCACTCGTCACCCTCGGGCCTTCGAGGAAACCGTTCAATACTCGGGTCGTCCTCCTCGGGCCTGACCCGAGGACGAGGGTGGACAAAGCGAAAACCGTCGCCTAACCAGTCCTCGTCAGTTGCAGGGAGATTGGTCGATGGCTGTGAAGGATGTGAGAACGGGAGTTCGCAATGAGGAGGGGATTGCCGCGGTCCTCGGCATCTTGAAGCAGGCCTTCGGCGAGCGCTTCCAGACCGGCCGGTCCTTCCGCGAACAGCATGCCCACACCGCCACTTATCTGCCGTCGCAACTGCCGGACGGCGTCGTCTTCGTCGAAAGTTCCGAGGACGTGAAGACGGTGGTGAAGGCCTGTGCGAGCCATCGCGTGCCCGTCATTCCCTTCGGCACGGGCTCTTCGCTCGAAGGGCAGGTCAATGCGCCCTCCGGCGGCATCTCCATCGATTTCAGCCGCATGAACCGCGTGCTCAGCATCAGCCCCGCCGATCTCGACGTCACCGTCGAGCCGGGCATCACCCGTGAGGAGCTGAACCGGGAGCTGCGCGATACCGGCCTCTTCTTCCCGATCGATCCGGGCGCCAACGCCTCGATCGGCGGCATGGTGGCGACCCGCGCTTCCGGCACCAATGCGGTTCGCTACGGCACGATGAAGGACAATGTCCTGTCGCTGACGGTCGTCACCGCCGATGGCGAGGAGGTCCGCACCGCCCGCCGCGCGAAGAAGTCCTCCGCCGGCTATGATCTCACCCGCCTTTTCGTCGGCTCCGAAGGCACGCTCGGTGTCATCACCTCGGTGACGCTGCGCCTGCAGGGCATTCCCGAAAAGATTGGCGGCGGCGTCTGCGCCTTTCCGACCCTCCAGGCCGCCTGCGATGCCGTCATCATGACCATCCAGATGGGCATTCCCATCGCCCGCATCGAACTGCTGGATGACGTGCAGATACGCGCCTGCAATGCCTATTCCGGCCTCAGCTACCCGGAAAAGCCGACGCTTTTCCTGGAATTCCACGGCACCGAGGAGACCGTGGCGCTGCAATCCGCCCAGTTTTCCGAAATCGCGGCCGAATGCGGCGGCGACGAGTTCCGCTGGACCGACAATGCCGAGGAGCGCACCAAGCTCTGGAAGGCCCGACACGATGCCTATTGGGCGAGCCGGGCGCTGGCGCCGCATCTCGACGGGCTTTCCACCGATGTCTGCGTGCCGATCTCGCGGCTTGCCGAATGCGTGGCCGAGACCCAGGCCGATATCGCCCGTGAGGGCTTGCTCGCGCCGATCGTCGGCCATGCGGGTGACGGCAATTTCCACGTGCTCATCCTTTTTGACGGCAAGGACCCGTCTTCCGTCGCGAAGGTCGAGGCTTTCACGGAACGCCTCAATCGCCGCGCTCTCGCCATGGATGGCACCTGCACCGGCGAGCACGGCATTGGCCAGGGCAAGATGGCTTTCCTGGAAGAGGAACTCGGCGGTGCGCTGGGGCTGATGCGTTCCATCAAGAAAGGGCTCGATCCCGACAATATCTTCAATCCCGGCAAGATCCTGCGGCCTCTTTAAGGAGGGCTCCCGCAAGCGTGACCTGCCAGCGGTCTTTCGACCTTTTCATTTCGTGGTGAAACGCACTAGGGTGACAAGAAAACGCGATTGCCGTTGAGATTATGTGAGGCGAACGGAACGGAAGGAAACGGGGACGGTGCTTCAACGCATCATGCTTGCAATCGGCGGACTTGTCGTGGTGGCGCTTTTCACCGCGCTGCTCGCTCCGTTCTTCGTGGATTGGTCGAGCTTTCGCGTCGCCTTCGAGGAGCAGGCGAGCCGCATCCTCGGCAAGAAGGTCTCCGTCCACGGCTCCGTCGATGCGCGTATCCTGCCGTTTCCCTCCGTCACCCTGCATGATGTGAGGGTCGGAACCGATACCGACGGCCAGCCGCTGGTTCAGGTCGCCCGGTTCTCGATGGATATGGAGCTTGCGCCTTTCCTGTCGGGCGAGGCGCGTATTTTCGACATGCGCATTGAGGAGCCGAAGGCGCGCATTCGCGTATTGCAGGACGGCACGCTCGATTGGATGCGCGGCAGCCGCCCGGCGATCCCGGCCCGCACCGTCGTCATCGAGGATGTGCACATCACCGATGGCGCGATCGACTTGATCGACGAGCAGACCGGCAAGTCGCGCCGCCTCACCGGGCTTTCGGCCGATATGTCGGCTGAAAGGCTCACCGGTCCCTGGCGGGGCGAGGGCGCCGCGATCCTTGATGGCCATGGCGCGCGCTTCACGCTGGCGAGCGGCGAGATCGACCGCGCGGCGGCCCGGCTTCCGCTTCGGCTGCGCCTATGGCCGGAGGCGCAGCCGGTCGAAGTCAATCTCGACGGCGAGCTGGCGATTGCCGACAACAAGCCGCTATACCGCGGCAATTTCACCTTCGGCTTTCTGCAGGAGGAAGACGAGACCGAGCCCGTGGAACCGCCGCCTCCGGGGCCACGCGTCAAGGGTGGTTTCGAACTCACCAACGAGCGCTTCCGCATCCCGGAATACCGCTTGGAGGCAGGCGCTCCGGACGACCCTTACGTCGTGACCGGCGAGGCGACGCTGGATACCGGCGAAAAGCCGGAATTCCTGTTGACCGCGGAGGGCCAGCAGATCGATGTCGACCGCCTCGGCAACGGCAATCGGGGCAAGACAGGCCGGTATGCGGCCGCCTCCGCCAATCGCCGCATCAACGCCTTCATCGAGCTTGCAGCCCGCATTCCCGTTCCGCAGATGCCCGGCAAGGCGACGCTTCGCCTGCCGGCGATCGTCGCCGACGATACGACCATCCGCGACATCCGTCTCGATATCCGCCCCGCCGGCCAGGGCTGGACCGTCGACAATGTGGTGGCGACCTTGCCGGGACGCACGCAGGTCGAAGGCAAGGGCCTGCTGACACTGGCCGGCCGGCCCTCCTTCGTGGGCGATCTCCTGCTCGCCTCGACCCAGCCTTCGGGTCTCGCGGACTGGCTTTCCGGCCAGGTGGACCCGGCCATCCGGCAATTGCGCACTGCGGGTTTCTCGGCGAAGGTCAATCTGACGCCGGAACTGCAGCGGTTCGACGACCTCGAGCTGGCGATCGGCCCGGCGACGCTGAAAGGCAGCGTCGAACGGCAGTCGCAGTCGAACGCCGTACCCGCGCTGACGCTCGATCTTTCGGGCAACGAGATCGATATCGATGCCATGCGGGCGCTCGCCTCGCTGATGACGGGCGACGATGCCGGTCAGGCCGTGCTCGACCACCGCATCGCCGCCAATCTGAAAGCCGACCGGTTCACCGCCTTCGGCGTGGCGGCGGAAAAGGTCGATACCGTCTTCACGCTTTCGGAAGGCGCACTGTCGCTGGAACGGCTGACGGTCGGCAGCCTGGAGGGGGCGACGATCAATGCCCGCGGCAAGGCGGAAGGCTCTCTGCTCTCCTATCTCGGCAATGCGACCGTCACTCTGAAGGCGGCAAATCCCGGCCGTTTCCTCGCAATGCTGCGCGACCGCCTGCCGCCGCATCCCGCCCTGCAAAAGCTGGCGCGCAATTCCGCCTGGTTCGCCGATACCGATCTTTCCGCCGACCTGACGATCGGCGGGGCCGGACGAAGCGGCATTTCCGCGGTGGTGACGGGCGCCATGAACGGGAGCAGGCTTTCCGCGGATCTGGAACTGCCACGCATCTTCGATCTCACCGGCGGGCCGGATTTTTCCGTCAAGGCTAGGCTCGACAATCCGACGCCGTCGATTCTTCTCGGCCAGGCGGGTTTCGATCCGCTGCCTTTTGAGGGCGATGGCGCCGGCCGTCTGGAACTCGATCTCCGTCAGCAGGGAGAAGGGCCTGCCGCCGCCGACTTTTCTTTCCGCACGGAGCGCACGCAGCTTTCGGCCAAGGGCGATGTCGATCTGAAGGCGGGTGGTTTCGGTGAGGGAAGGGCGCATGTGGATCTGCGGAGCGCCGATCTCGAACCCTATCTGCTGATGACGGGCATCGGCCTGCCGCAATTCGGCTCGGGCCTGCCGCTCCGGTTTGCGGGAGACGTGGCCGTGACCCCGCAGACCGTGAATCTGACGGGCGTGAACGGCGAGGCCGCCGGCAGCGCCTTTTCAGGCGAGCTGAACATCGATCGCACTCTACCGGGCTATCCCGCATCCGGATCGCTCGACTTCGATACGCTCGATTTGGCTTGGCTTGGCGAAGCCGTCTACGGGCCTTTGACCGAACCCGAGAGCGGTGCCTTTTCGGCAAGGGATTTCGGCCGGCCGATCTTCGGCGACGCCGATGTGAGCCTAAACGTGAAGGCCAAGGCCTTCTGGGCGGGCATGGCCGGCAGGATCGATGATTTTTCCGCGAAGCTCGTGCACAAGAATGGCGGTGTCACGATCGAGGACGGAAACGGGACGTGGCAGGGCGGCAGGGTTTCGGGCCGCATGATGATGTCGAACGGCGAAGGCGCCGGTATCTTCCAGACGAAAATCCACCTGGAGGACGCCGATCTTACGCCACTGGTCTGGAACCTTGACGAAGTGCCGATCGCAAGCGGCAAGCTGGGGCTCGATCTTTCGGCGGAGGTGACGGGAAAGAGTGTTGCCGAACTCGTGGATTCGGCCGGAGGCTCCGGCGAGATACGGCTCTCCGACCTTGCAGTCGAGGGCATCAATCCGAATGCCCTGCCGCCGCTCTCCGCCGAGATCGACAAGCTCGAGGGGGAGGTGACGGAAGCGAAGGTCCTGCCTCTGCTATCGAAGGTCGTGCACAAGGGCTCCGCCAATCTTGGTCAGGTCGCCATTCCCTTCACCATCACCGATGGCGAACTCCGGGCACAGAACGTCGCGGCCTCGACCGGTCCGGCGAAGCTGATGGGGGATGTCCGCGTCGATCTCCTGAAAGAGGCGCTCCAGGGCAGTCTCGCGATCACATATGACGCCGGAGATGAAGCCATCGCGGGCGGAGATCCGACGGTGCGGCTCGTCTATTCCGGCGATCTTGCCGCGCCTAAAAAGACGATCGATGCCGCGCCGCTCACGAATTTCCTGTCGCAGCGCGCCTTCGAACGTGAACGGCGGCGCGTGGAGGCGCTACAGGCGAGCGTGTTGGAAAAGCAGCGCCTTCGCCGCGAGGTCGCGCTTTATAATTTCCAGGCGGCGGAGCGTGAGGCGGCCCGCCAGAAGGCGGAGGCCGAAGAGCGTGCGCGGCAGGAAGCCGAAGCCAGAAGGCAGGCGGAAGCCGAAACGCGCCGGCAAGCCGTTCTCGCCGAACAGCGCCGACAGCGGGAAACGCAAGGAAATCAGCCGTCGGCACCCGTTCTGAGCGTGCCTCCCACCGAGGACGTCATCCGGGAGAGCCTGCCGCCGCTCGGAAATTCAGCGTTCCAGAGCCTGCCGGGCGTTCAATAGCGGGTTTGCCATGACTGATTTTCACGTCGTTACTTCGCCAAGTGCCGCCGGCAGCTTGAAATATGCCGTCGAACGCCTTGGTTTGTCGGGCGACGTGCACTGCATCATGGATGATCTGAGACTCGGTCCCCTCGCCAGCGAAAGGGAGCGGTTTCTGTTTTGGCAGGGCCTTTCCAAGGGATATGGCGATGATGATCTGGATTTAACGATGCACGGGGAAGAGGATGTCTTTGCTCCGTGGCGGATATTGCGCGAGCAGGTGATTTCCGGAGGGCCGCATCGCGTGTTGATCTGGGCAAGCGGCAGCGGGGCGGACTATGTTTTCCTGCGGATGGCCTGCCATCGGCTTGCGGATACGGGGGCAACCCTGATGCATATTCCGGTGCCGCCGCGGCACGGTTTGCACGCTGTTGCCGTCCATACGCCGCAGTCGCTGATCGGTTTTGCGAGGGACGCAACTGTTGTCCCGGAGGGCGACCGTCGCCGCCTTGCCGCGGAATTCGAGGCGATCGCCGTTCGGCCGGAGCTCTTGCGGGAATGCGACGGGTCCGGACATCTGCGTTTCCGCGATCTGTCGGTTCACGATGCCTTCATACTGGAAAATTGCTCAGCCGAATGGCGCCTTGCGGCGCGGGTCGCAGGCGATGTGATGGGGAAATGTGACCCCCGAAACGGACTGAGCGACATGTTCATTCATTCCCGGCTGCAACATCTCATCGGCGAAGCGCTGATTGAGAGCGAGGGCCAGCGCCAGGGATTGCGCAATTACCGGGTCCGGTTGGCCAGCCCCTAGGAAAGTTTGTTCTTGAGCCGGTGAAACACGTGGACGCGGAGCGCCGAGGAGAGATTGCTCTCCGCTGCGCGGCCGTCGTCGATTTCGGCAATGAGCGCCGCAAGGCTGATGTTCCGCTCCTCGGCGATCAGCCGCAGCTCCTGCCAGAACTCGTCCTCGAGGGTGAAGCTGGTGCGATGACCATGCAGCGTGGTTGAGTGTTTTCGGATCATGCGGAGGCTCCATTAGGAGTGCATGGAGCGGTCAGGAATTCGGCTTCAAGGCCGCGCGGCGGCCGCACAGGCCGTCAATCTTCGTCGAGCGGCTTTTCCAGCCGACCCTGGTCCAGCGTCTTTTCCGCCTTTTCGTTGAGCGCGCGGGTCAGGGTCTTCTCCGCCTTGCCGCGACCGAAAGCGAGGCGGTTCTGCTCCGCCTGCTTTTCCTTTTCGCTGCGCGCCTTGTTCTTTCGGAACTGGCGGAGATTGACGACTTGGCCGGTCATGAGACCTCTTGGGATCAATGCTTCTTGCGGAAGGAATCGAGCGAGACGACTGAGCCAGGCTTCTTCTCTTCGCTGGGGGCGGCTTCCGGTGCCTCGACCGCGCGCGGCGCGGCTTCGACCGGAATGGCGGTGATTTCGGCCGATGCATCGTCCTCTTCCGACAGCGGCACTTCGAACTCGAGCTCGAAGTTCACGGACGGGTCGTAGAAGCCGCGAATGGCATTGAAGGGGATGGCGAGACGTTCGGGCGTATCCGAGAAGGAAAGTCCGATCTCGAACATGGTATCGGTTACCTTGAGGTCCCAGAACTGGTGCTGGACGACGATGGTCATCTGCTCGGGATATTTCGCTTTCAGGTGCTGGGAAATGCGCACGCCCGGCGCGCCGGTCAGGAAGGTGATGAAGAAGTGATGGTCTCCGGGCAGGCGACCGGTTGCCGCGACCTCCGCCAAAACCTTGCGGATGACGCCGCGCAAAGCGTCCTGCGCCAGAATGTCGTAACGGATATGATCCTGCCCCATACGGTCCTATCTTTCCAATTCTCTGTCTTATGCAAAGCGCGTTATGCCATGCGGCCGGCTCGGGGAAAACCCCCGCGACGCTTCGAGTCAACCACATACTATTCGACTGGAGGGAGAAGGTGAAGGCTTCTGTTGCCAGGTGCCTTCGGACCCCGCCTTAAGGTGCTAACCCTAAGGACTTAGAGCGGAATTCCCGCACCGCCATTAGGCAGCGAGAGCATATTCCTTAGCGTTGTTGTCGTTTGCAACTACACTTGTGACCCGATGACGGTGGTATCATGCCGAGCAAAAGTTCGATCTTTACACCCTTGTCGATCCTATTTCGCCCCCATCAAAAGCCGGTCTTCGGACCGACCGGTTTTTGGTGGAGGCGCCGGGTACCGCCCCCGGGTCCAATAGGTTTATTACACCGACCGTTTATTGCCATAGCCGGGCAGATGCCCGGCAAGGCTGATATAGGTGTTTCCGGGCGCCATGAAAAGAGGCAGGCCGCGTTTGCGGCCTGAAAAATATTGGGAATTGGGAGGCGCGGCGGAAAGCCGGACATCCGTCAGGACGCCTTGCGGACCACCTCGGCGCCGCCGAGATGCAGCGCGAAGCCGCTCGCGGACGGATCGGCAAGGCCGGGTCGTAGCTGCATGCTCGGGATCAGATAATCGCCGCCATTCTGCCGCCGGTAGGGAATGGGCGCGGTGGTTTGCAGCGTGCGCATTCTCTCGCGCAGGCGCCCCGCGACGGTTTCGAATCCCGCCTCGTCGAGACGATCGACCTTGTAGGCCACGAATGGCGGCAGGACGTCATAACCCGGATAATAGAGGATGCCGTGATTGATCGGAAACAGCAGGTCCTCGATCGGTCCGTTGACGCCGCGGGCGGAATAATGCTCCTCCCATCCGCCGGCGGTCACGATCAGCATGGCGCGCTTGCCGGCGAGCTTTCCCTCGCCATAGCGGTCGCCCCACCGCGTGTCGCTATGCTCGCCGACACCATAGGCGAAACCATAGGCATAGACCCGCTCGACCCATCCTTTCATAATTGCCGGCATGCTGAACCACCAGAGCGGGAACTGGAGGATCAGAACGTCGGCCCATAGAAGCTTCTCGATCTCGGCCTTGACGTCGTCCGTCAGGCTGTCGGTCTCGAAGGCCTTCTTGGACGCCGCAACCGGCACAAGACGCGCATCCGGGGCGAGCGACGGGAAATCGGCGCGATCGACCTCGGATTTCCAGCCCTCCGCATAAAGGTCGGTCACTCGCACTTCGTGGCCCTGGGCTTCGAGTTCGTTGACGGCGACATCGCGCAGCGCCCCGTTGAGGGAACCCGGTTCGGGATGAGCAAAGACAAGCAGAACTTTCATGGTCGGTATTCCTCTGAAATGAGAACTTACCCTCAAGTAGACAGAAGGAATGTGATCCACTAGATGTGGCCAATGAATATGATTGTGCCGTATTATGGATAAATCGGACGTCACATTGGAGCGCATGCGCACCTTCATCCGGGTGGCCGAACGCGGTAGCCTCTCGGCGGTGGCGCGTGAACTCGGCATCGGCCAATCCACGGTGACGCGGCATCTGAGGGAGCTGGAAGAGGCGGTCGGCGTGCCGCTTCTGTCGCGGACTACCCGGCGGGTGACGCTGACGGATGAAGGCAGCCGCTATTATGCCGACAGCGTGCAGATCCTGCGTCTCGTGGAGCAGGCGGGGGACGAAGCGCGGGGCGCGCGCGGAGCACCGGCCGGCACGATCCGGATTTCCTGCACCGCGGCCTTCGGCGTGCTGCATGTCACCCGCCTGATCTTCGCCTTTCAGGATCGCTATCCCGATATCGGGGTCGATCTCAGCCTCACCGACGAACGAGTGGACCTCGTGCGGGAAGGCGTCGATATCGCGCTCCGGCTCGGACCGCTGACCGACAGTTCCATGAAGCTGCGGCCCCTCGGCCAGAGCCGCCGCTTGCTTGTCGCAGCGCCGGATTATCTTGCGGCCCATGGCAGGCCGGCTCGCCCGCAGGACATTGCCGAGCATGAAGGCATTCGCATGTCGAACGTGGCGGGAAGCGACACGCTCGTCCTGCAGGGGGAAGACGGCGTGCGGCATGTCGTGGCGTTCGGCGGGCGTTTTCGCGTCGATCACGGGCTTGCCGCGCGGGAGGCCCTTGCCGCCGGCCGCGGCATCGGCCCCACCCACCGCTGGCTTGTCGACGATCTGTTGGGGGAGGGACGGTTAGAGGCCGTCCTACCGGAATATTCCCTGCCTTCGGTGCCGCTGAACATGCTGATCGTGCCCGAGCGGGCCGGTATCGTCCGGGTTCGCCTGCTGGTGGATTTCCTCGCCGCAGAAATTTCCGCCATTCCGGGCATCGAACGATGAGACAGGCATATTCTGTGGAGGTGGCGGCAAGCAGGTGGCCCGCCGGCGCAGTCGGCGCTAATATGAGGGTAACAAGGAATCAGCGGCCGTATCATGAAGCAATATCTCGACCTCCTCCGGCATGTCATGGAAACCGGCATCGATCGTGGCGATCGCACCGGTAAGGGCACGCGCTCCGTCTTCGGTTATCAGATGCGGTTCGACCTTGCGGAAGGCTTTCCGCTGCTGACCACCAAGAAACTGCACCTGAGATCGATCATCCATGAACTGCTCTGGTTCCTGAAAGGCGACACGAATATCGCCTATCTCAAGGAAAACGGGGTTTCGATCTGGGACGATTGGGCCGATGAAAGCGGCGATCTCGGCCCCGTCTACGGCTATCAGTGGCGCTCCTGGCCGGCGCCCGACGGTCGGCATGTCGACCAGATCGCGCAGCTTGTCGAAGGGCTGAAGGTCAATCCGAATTCCCGCCGCCATATCGTTTCCGCCTGGAACCCGGCCCTGGTGGATGAGATGGCGCTGCCGCCCTGCCACTGCCTGTTCCAGTTCTATGTCGCTGACGGAAAGCTCTCCTGCCAGCTCTACCAGCGGTCGGGCGATGTCTTCCTCGGCGTGCCGTTCAACATCGCCTCTTATGCGCTGCTGACGATGATGATGGCGCAGGTGACGGGGCTGAAACTCGGCGATTTCGTCCATACACTCGGCGACACGCATATCTATTCGGATCATTTCGAGCAGGCGAAACTGCAGCTCACCCGCGAGCCGAAGGCGCCGCCGAAGATGCACATCAATCCGGAAGTGAGGGATATATTCTCCTTCCGCTTCGAGGATTTCACGCTCACCGATTACGATCCCCATCCGCATATCAAGGCGGCGGTAGCGGTGTGATGGCCGTTCCGGTTTCGATTTTCGTCGCGGTCTCCAGGAACAACGTCATCGGCCGCGATGGCGACATGCCCTGGAAGCTCTCGACCGATCTCAAGCGCTTCAAGGCGATGACGCTCGGCAAGCCGATGATCGTGGGGCGCAAGACGCTGGAGAGTTTCGGCGGCAAACCTCTGCCGGGGCGGCCGCACGTGGTCGTCACCCGCGATCCGGCCTTCCATGTGGAAGGCGCGGATGTGGCGCGGTCGCTTGAAGAGGCACTTGAGCGGGCGCAGGCGGTCGCGGCGCAAACGGGAGCGGATGAGATCGGAATCCTGGGCGGCGGGCAGATCTACGCCCAGGCGATCGACGTCGCCGACCGGCTCTATGTGACGCATGTGGAAGCAGAGATCGCCGACGGCGATACCTTCTTTCCGGCGATAGATCCCGCAGTCTTCGAAAAGAGCGAGGAACTATTCGTCCCGGCGGGCGAAAAGGACAGTTTTCCGACCCGTTTCGTCGTTTATTCCCGCCGCACTGCGGCAAACTGAAACATTTCGTTACCAAACACCTGGAAGTTATTGGTTGCCGCGTTGAAAGGCGCGAAACTCGTACCTATAACGGGCAATGACCTTGGCCGCGGCTGTTATAAGTTGTCGTTCCTGGGATGGGAGAATTTGCAAACAAAGAGGTTTTGATGCCCTGGAGCAATCAGAATGGTGGCGGCGGCGGCCCTTGGGGCGGCGGCGGTGGCGGCGGTAACAATCAGGGACCCTGGGGACAGGGACCCAACCGCCCACGCGGCGGCGGCAGCGGCGGCCCGCCGGATTTGGAGGACATCATCCGACGTAGCCAGGACAGGCTGCGGGGCATCGTGCCGGGAGGCTTCAATGGCGGCGCATTCGCGATCATTGCGCTGGTCCTCCTCGCCTTCCTCGCATTCCAGTCGATCTACACCGTGCAGCCGGACGAACGCGGCGTCGAGCTGCGCTTCGGCCGCCCGAAGGAAGAGATCGCCATGCCGGGCCTGCATTTCCATCTCTGGCCGTTCGAAACGGTGGAGATCGTCAAGGTTACCGAGCAGCAGCAGAATATCGGCGCACGCGGTTCCAGCAATTCGAACGCGGGCTGGATGCTGACGGGCGACCAGAACATCGTCAACGTGCAGTTCTCGGTGCTTTTCACGGTGACCGATCCGCGCGCCTATCTCTTCAATCTGGAATCGCCGGCCGAGACGTTGCAGCAGGTCGCCGACAGCGCCATGCGCGAGGTCGCCGGCCGTCGTCCGGCGCAGGACCTCTTCCGCGACGACCGCGAAGGTATGTCGACGCAGGTTCGCGATATCATTCAGGGCACCATGGACCGCTACGGCTCCGGCATTTCGATCAACGCCGTGCCGATCGAGGATGCGGCCCCGCCGCGTGAAGTGGCCGATGCCTTCGAAGAAGTGCAGCGCGCCGAGCAGGACGAGGACCGCATCGTCGAGGAAGCCAATCGATATGCGAACCAGCAGCTCGGCCAGGCTCGCGGTCAGGCCGCCCAGGTTCGCGAAGAGGCTTCGGCCTATCGCGACCGCGTCGTCAACGAGGCGCAGGGTGAGGCGCAGCGCTTCATCTCGATCTATCAGGAATATGCCAATGCGCCGGATGTCACGCGCGAGCGCATCTTCATCGAAACCATGGAGAACGTGCTGAAGAACTCGAACAAGATCATCATCGAGGGAGGCCAGGGCGTCGTTCCCTACCTGCCGCTCAATGAAATCAACCGGCCGGTGACGACGCAGCAGGGAGCAAACTGATGATTTCCAACAAGCTCCCCGCATTTCTGATTGGCCTCGCGGTCATCCTTTTCCTGGTCTACTCCTCGGTGTTCGTGGTCAACGAGCGCGAGCAGGCCATCGTCGTCCGCTTCGGTGAGATTCAGGACGTGAAGAGCCAACCCGGCATCTATCTCAAGCTGCCCTTCGCGTTCATGGATGCAGACCGCGTCCAGTATATCGAGGATCGCGCCTTGCGTTTCGATCTGGACAATATCCGCGTCCAGGTTCGCGGCGGCGCCTTCTATGAAGTCGACGCTTTCGTGGTCTATCGCATCGAAGACCCCCGCCGCTTCCGGGAGGCCGTGTCGGGCGACCGGGAGGCTGCCGAAGCGCGTCTCAGCACCCGTCTCGATGCCGGCCTGCGCCGCGTCTACGGTCTGCGCAGCTTCACCGCCGCGCTTTCCGACGAGCGCGCCTCGATGATGACCGAGGTTCATAACGACTTGAACCAGGCGGCCGAATCTCTCGGCGTCAAGATCCAGGACGTCCGCATCCGCCGGACCGACCTGACGCAGGAAGTCTCGCAGCAGACCTTCGCCCGCATGCGGGCAGAGCGTCTGGCCGAAGCGGAGCTGATCCGAGCCCGTGGTGGCGAGGAAGGCCAGCGTCGCCGGGCGATCGCCGACCGCCAGGTGGTGGAGTTCGTCTCCGCGGCCCAGCGCGATTCGGAAATCATCCGAGGCGAGGGCGATGCCCAGCGCAACAAGATCTTCGCGGAAGCCTTCACGCGCGATCCGGCCTTCTTCCAGTTCTATCGCTCGATGCGGGCCTATGTGGCCTCGATGGCGAATAGCGGAACGACCATGGTGCTGTCGCCGGATTCGGAATTCTTCCGCTTCTTCAACGGCTCCGGCGGCCAGCCGGGGCAGGCGACGCCGCCTGCCGCGCCCGCCCAGCCGGCGGCGCCGGCTAACTGACGGAACGATGATCGGGGCGGCTTCGGGCCGCCCCGATCTTTTGTGGAGACATCCACAGGCGAATGCCGGGTGAGGGGGCGGTCTCACGAAAAGGTAATTTCGCCTGTCTTTATTCCGCCTTATGCTCGGTCGAAACTTGAGGCCGAAGTTCAACAGTCCGCCCGCTACTCCGCCGGGCATACCCGATAGCGAGGAAACCAGATGGTCCATTCGGTTCAATCGTCCTGGAAGTGCTCAGTCGCGCTGATCGCGGCCTTCGCCGTTCTGGCGGGACCCTTGCAGGCTGCAGCCCAGACGACCGGGCCAGCCGTTCCTCCAGCCGCGCCGGAGGCGCAGCCGGTTCTCCCTGATACGCAGCCGGCTCCTGACACGCAGCCAGCTCCCCCGGAATCACAGCCTGCTCCCCCGGAAGCGCCACCAGCTTCTCCGGAGGTACAGCCGGTTCCCCCAGATACACAGCCGGCCCCTGACATGCAGCCTGCTCCCGAGGCGCAGCCGGCTCCGCCCGCGCCACCTGCCGCGGAAATGCTGCCGGCGCCGCCGACCTCTTCCCCGCCGATTGCGGGCACGCCGCCTTCGCCGGTTCTGCCGGGTGCCGGGCCGGCCTCGATCGCCGATATGGCCGGCGGGCTGCTCGATGCGGTGGTCAACATCTCCACCTCCCAGAGCGTCAAGGAGGAGGGCGCCGGCCCGCAGCCGCAGATTCCGGAGGGCTCGCCCTTCCAGGAGTTCTTCGAGGACTATTTCGACGGCCAGGGTGGTCAGGGCGGGGCCCAGAAGGTTTCCTCGCTCGGCTCCGGCTTCGTGATCGATCCGGCCGGCTTCGTGGTGACCAACAACCACGTGATCGAAGGCGCCGACGATATCGAAGTGGTTTTCCCGAACGGCAGCAAGCTCAAGGCCACATTGGTCGGCACCGACACCAAGACCGACCTTTCGGTGTTGAAGGTGGAGCCGAAGACGCCGCTGAAGGCGGTGCGTTTCGGCGATTCGCGGCAGATGCGGATCGGCGACTGGGTGATGGCGATCGGCAATCCTTTCGGGCTCGGCGGCTCGGTGACGCTCGGCATCATCTCGGCCCGCAACCGCAACATCAATGCCGGGCCCTACGACAACTTCATCCAGACGGATGCCGCCATCAACAAGGGCAATTCCGGCGGACCGCTCTTCAACATGAAGGGCGAGGTCATCGGCATCAACACGGCCATCATCTCGCCCTCCGGCGGCTCGATCGGCATCGGCTTCGCCGTCCCGACCGAACTTGCGGAAAACATCGTCCACCAGCTGATCGAGTTCGGCGAAACGCGCCGCGGCTGGCTCGGCGTGCGCATCCAGCCGGTGACCGACGAGGTCGCCCAGAGCCTTGGCCTGGACCGCGCCCGCGGCGCGCTGGTTGCCGGCGTCATCAAGGGAGGTCCGGTCGACAACGGCGTGCTGCGCTCCGGCGATGTCATCCTTTCCTTCGACGGCCGCCCGGTCAGCGAAATGCGCGACCTGCCGCGGGCCGTGGCAGAGAGCGCGGTGGGCAAGGAAGTCGACGTCGTCGTCCTGCGCGACGGCAAGGAAGAGACCGTCAAGGTGACGCTCGGCCGTCTGGAGGACAGCGCCGATGCCGCCGCCGACGATGCCGAACAGCCGGTGCTGCCCGAAGGCGAGGGCGAGGACATGGCTCCGGAGAACGGTGCTCCCGGTGACCAATCCGGAGATCAGTCCGGGGATCAATCTGGAGATCAGCCCAATGATCAGTCCGGGGCAGTAACGGACGACCCGACGCTCAGCCTCGGCATGACGCTCGCGACACTCGATGAAGAGCGCCGCAAGAGCCTCGGCATTGCCGAAAGCGTCGAGGGCGTCGTCATCACCGCCGTGGAGGCGGATTCAGCCGCGGCCGGAAAGGGTCTCAAGCCCGGCGAAGTGGTGGTCGAAGTCGGGCAGGATTTCATGGCGAGCCCGGCCGATGTGGTGGCCAAGGTTCAGGCGCTGAAGGCGGAAGGCCGCCGCAATGCGCATGTGATGATTTCCGACGCGACCGGAAACCTGCGGTTCGTGGCAGTTCCCCTCGAATAGGTTAGGGCCAATCGACATTCAGGGTTTGGAGCGCGGTATGAGGGAAAATCGTTCAGTTCTAGGAGCGAAACCGATGGTGGAGCCGAACTCCATCAAGGTTTCGCGACGCGGAAATGGGCGATTTTCACCATATCCCACGCGCAACCCCGAAAATGCTTCAGCATTTTCGGAAAGGATTGCGCGCGTTCCGGAGAGCGCTGCGTCCTTTAGCCGGCCTTCAGGCCGGCTGGCGCAGCGTGGGACGCGGCGGATTTCGCGCCTTGCTGCGTCGAAGGCCCCTCGTGGAGTTATGCTCCACGTCGGTTCCTTCTCCTTGCCATCCACGAAATCCGGCTCGCGCCGCGTCCGAAACCTGATTGTCGATTGGTCCTAGGCCGGCGTTCTGCCGGCCTCCCATTCTTCCCGGCTGAGGGCGTAGACCACATGGCCCTTCAGGTGGGGGTGCGTGTCGGGCACGCGCGGATGGTCGAAGTCGCGCCCGGCATCACGCTTGAGGCCGATCCGTTCCATGACCGCCGTGGAGCGCCGGTTGCCGGCCACAGCGAAAGAGACGATCTCCTCAAGGGCGGCCTTTTCGAAACCCCAGCCGATGAGCGCGCTTGCCGCTTCCGTGACGTAGCCATTGCCCCAGAAGCGGGTGGCCAGCCGCCAGCCGATTTCCACCGTCTCCGGCGGAAAGATATCCGGCATGTTGGCGAGCGAAAGACCGCAGAAGCCCATCGGCTCGCCGGTTTCCTTGAGTTCCAGCGCGTAGAAGCCGAGGCCCGTCCCGGTGATGATGCCGTTCAGCTTTTCCATCATCGCATCGGCTTCCGCGTGTGTGCGCCGGAAGGGAAAGAATTCCATTACCTTCGGGTCGGAATTGATCTCGCGGAAGAGGTCTCGGTCGGAGGCAAGCCAGTTCCGCAGCCGCAGCCGTTCGGTTTCGAGGATGATGGTGGGCATTTCCCGGTGGATCGGATTGGACGTCATGCCCGCTTCTTTTCCTGCCGGGCAACATGCTGACGCAGCACGCTGTTGATTTCGGTCTGATAGCCGCTGCCATGAGCGTGCGATTTGAACCATTCGATCACGTCGGCATCCAGCCGGATGGTGACGGATTTTTTCAGTGGTCTGTAAAGGTGGCCTCGTTTTGCCAGGCGCCACTGTTCTTCCGTGATTTCCGGGATATCGCTGGTGTCGATATCGCCATCGTTCAGCGCTGCGATTTCCGCCAGTTCGGCCAATTGATCGTCACTAAAAGGCTTCTTGCTCATATCGTCTCCTCTCATGCGAAGTGGCCTTTCGAGCGCTGATGATACGGATCACCTCTTGTGCTCCGGCGCTCCGGTAGACATGCGCAACGACGAGAATGGTCACCGATGCGACCGAGCCTATCGCAAGCCAGCGCTCTTCGCCGTCATAGACCCCGTCCGGGATAATCACATGATGCGGATCGTCCCAGACATGTTGCGCGATTTCAAATGAGACCTTGTGCTTCGCCTTGTTCAGGTTTGCTTTCTGAGGGTCCCATTCGAATTCCATCGCATCACCTAGTGTACATACATTTTTGTAATGCTTCAACGGCGATGAATGATGGTATTCATGGCGTCACGAAATCCGCTTTCCTGTAGCCCTGGATGTAGAGAAGGGCGGTGAGGTCGCCATGGTCGACGCGCATCTTTGCCTGAGCGGCGACGGTGGGTTTGGCGTGCAATGCTACACCGGAGCCGGCAAGCCCCAGCATGCCGAGATCGTTGGCGCCGTCGCCGACGGCGATCGCGTCTTCCGGCGTGATGCCGAGCCTTTCGCTGATCTCGACCAGCGCGTTGATCTTGGCCTGCTTGCCGAGGATCGGTTCGGCCACCTCGCCGGTCAGCAGCCCGTCCTTCTCGATAAGGAGATTGGCGCGGTTCTCGTCGAAGCCGAGGCGCGCCGCGATGCGGCTGGTAAACACGGTGAAGCCGCCGGAAACGAGGGCCGAATAATGCCCCTTCGCCTTCATGGTGGCGATGAGCTCCGGTCCGCCGGAGGTGAGCGTGATACGCTTGGCGATCACGTCATCGACTACGGAAACCGAAAGGCCTTTCAGGAGAGCGACACGTTCCCGCAAGGCGGGTTCGAAGGCGATTTCGCCGTTCATGGCCCGCGCGGTGATCGCCGCGACCTTCTCTTTCAGGCCAACCACGTCGGCGAGCTCGTCGATGCATTCCTGCCCGATCATGGTGGAATCCATGTCGGCGATCAGGAATTTCTTGCGGCGGGTTTCGGCCTCCTGCACCACGAGGTCGATCGGGCTTGCGGCGATCACGGCCTGCAGATTGGCTTCGGCCGCCCGCGGATCTGCGCCGTCGCGCAGCGCGAGATCGCAGGCGATGCCGTTCGCAAGCCAGTAGAGACCGGCGGCATTCACCGCCTCGGCCGCCTTCTCCCCAAGCGCGGGTGACAGAATGGGGTTTGACGGATGGGCGATGAGCGTGGCAACGAAAGCCATATGGAAGACCTTTTGGATAATGCGGACGCGATCCTGATAACCGGGCCGACGGCGAGCGGCAAGTCGGCGCTTGCCGCGCGGCTCGCCGAAGAGCAGGGCGGCGTGGTGATCAATGCCGATAGCATGCAGGTCTACGATACATTGCGGGTCCTCACCGCAAGGCCGTCGGACGAGGAGATGCGCGGCGTGCCGCATCTGCTCTATGGGCACGTGCCGGCGACGCGCGCCTATTCCACCGGCGAATGGCTGCGCGACGTCTCGGCCGTTTTGACGGAGTTGAAGGCAGAAGGCAGGCTGCCGGTGCTGGTCGGGGGCACGGGGCTCTACTTCAAGGCGCTGACCGGCGGTCTCTCCGACATGCCGGAAATCTCGCAGGATATCCGTTGCCGGGTGCGCCTGCGCTTGAAGGAAGTGGGGCCGGAGGCCCTCCATGCCGAACTCAGCTTTCTGGATGCGTCGGTCGCGGCAAGCCTCGAACCCAAGGACGGTCAGCGGATCGTCCGCGCGCTCGAGGTCCTGGAGGAGACGGGCCGTTCGATCTCGCAGTTTCAGGATAGGCGCGGCCCGATGGTCATCGATCCGGCGCGGGCGCGCAAGATCGTCGTGCTGCCGGATCGCACGCTTCTGCACGAGCGGATCAATCGCCGTTTCGAGACCATGCTGGAGACCGGCGCGGTCGAGGAGGTGAGGGCGCTTCTCGCTCTCGATCCGGCACCCGATCTACCGGTGATGAAGGCGATCGGCGTGCGGGAGATCGCCGAAATGCTGGAAGGCGGGATGACGAGGGAAGAGGTCATCGAAAGAGGCTCGGCGCTGACGAGGCAGTATGCCAAGCGCCAGATGACCTGGTTCCGCAACCAGATGGACGAGAGCTGGGAACGGCTGGGGTAGTCGGCCCGCTCAATCCTTGTCGTAGAGGCTGCTCAAGGGCCGCTTCAGCAGGCTTTCCCGCAGCGAACCCTCGCGTCTCGGCAGGGGAGCGCGTGGGCCGTCTCCGCCCGGCGAAGGGGGCTGAGCGGCAGGCTCGGGAAAGCGCTGCTTGCGCAGTTCGGCGAAGCGATCGGGCCATGGCGTCGAAGGCTGCTTGGCAGAGGCATCGCCGCGGGGCAGCATGTCGGGCCTGTAGGGCTCTATCCGCGGGGCCTCGGGGCTCCCTGACGGGTCGGCGGTTGGTCTCGAATCGCCATGCATCTCGCGATCCCAACGCTCGAATTCCTCGTCGCTTGCCGGCGGAAAGTCATGGACTTCCGGGCTGCCTTCGAAGGCCAGATTGTCCGGTGCGGTCGCCGCCTCGTAGCGGCGCTGGAAGGTGGAAATGTCCGGGCCGCTTATCGCGCGCATGCGGGTAATGACCGCGCGCAGATCCACAGTGTCCGGCGTCTCTTCCGTTTGCCTTTCTGCTATCCCATGCGCCTTCGGCAGGTGCAGGCGGTCGACGCGCGAAAAACGCATGCGCATCGGCACGGAAATCGCCTCGCCGAAGGCGATCGCCTCGCCGTTGCCGATCGAGGAGAGGAAGCTCGTCGTGGAGATGGAGGAATTCGGGATCGCGGACTTGATGATTTCCTGGTCGCGCTCGTTGGAAAGCCGCATGGCGAACACTGTCGAGCATTGCGAAAGAATCGTCTGGTCGAGCTCGCCCGGCCGCTGGGTGATGATACCGAGCGACACGCCGTATTTGCGGCCCTCCTTGGCGATTCGGGAAATGGCCTGCCGGGTGGGGAAGAAACCGAGTTCCCGGTCGGCGGGCACATAGCGGTGCGCCTCCTCGCAGACCACCAGAACATGGATCGCGCCATTGCTCCAGAGCGCGATCTCGAACGCCATGCGGCAAAGCACGGACGCGACCGAATTGACGACCTCGGAAGGGATGCCCGCAAGCTGGAAGGTGGAAATCGGCCTGTCTCCGCCCGGAATGCGGAAGATATGCGCGATCGTCTCCATGATCGTGTCGCTGATCGTATTGTTGGAGAACATGAAATGATAGCGCGGATCGTTGATCGCCGACATGATCCGCACCTTGAGCGAGCGGAGGGACGGCTTCTCGCCGCGTCCTTCCAGCCGTCCGATGCGTTCGTCGATGAAGGCCAGGAGGTCCGCCACGCGATAGGGAACCGGCGTGTCGGCGGTGATCGAGCTCCGCTCCACGCTGCGCCGCGCCGGCGAGCCCTCGCTGCCCCGGAAGGCGCGCTTGGCCTCGGGAATGAGATCGCGCAGGATATCCATCTCCTCCGAGACCGGCGGGCGGCCGCGGAACACCACTTCCGCGAATTCGTCGAGCTTCATCAGCCAGAAGGGCAGGTCGAGCTTGTCGGTATCGATGACGACGGCGTGGTCCGGAAAGGCGGCCGCGAATTCGTTATGTGGATCGAGGATCAGCACCCTGAGCTTGGGGTCGGTTTCGATCGCCTTGTGCAACAGCAGCGAAACGGCCGTGGACTTGCCCACGCCCGTCGAACCCACGATCGCGAAATGCTTCGACAGCATCGATGGGATGTGGATCGTCGCGTCTATGGTCTCGTCCTGGGTGATCTTGCCGATGACGCAGGTGTCGCTCTTGCCGGTGTCGTAGATGCGCAGCAGGTCGGACGCGCGGATGCGGTGGGCCATGGCGCCGAGATGCGGATAGCGCGATATGCCGGTGGAAAACTCGTCCCGGCCATCCGGGCGCGTGCGGACCTCACCCAGAAGCTCGACTTCGATATGGAAGCTGTTGTCCTCGCGCTCGCTCCAGTCCTGACGGCTGGTCTGCATGGAATAGGCGAGAGCCACCACCCGGTTTTCCCCGACCGCGATGGAGATGAGGCGGCCGACGGACCAGAGTTCCGCAACCTCCGTGTCACCATCCGCGGCAATAGCCGCGATCGTGGCATGCGATCCGCTGCAGGCGACGACCCGGCCGAGCAGGCGGTCGCCGGCCTTTTGAAGATCGCGCCGGTCGTGCTCGCCGGCCGAGATGGAACGATGGAGGTCGTTGTTCAGCAAAACTGGCCCCTGTCGCTGGGGTTGGCTTGCGGCTCGTCAGCGAGCTCGCGCTATCCCTTGAAATGCCGGGAATTGTATCGCCGCCGGTTTAACAAGTGGTGTAGCGGGCGGCGGTTCGGCCGCCGCGAAAAAATCGAGGTGGCATTTTTTGACGCAGGGCCAAGTTGACGAATGCCGATTATGTGGCTAACACTTCGCACCATGAAGATTTCGAGCGCACTTATTGTGGTGGGACCGCGCATGGGCAGGATGGTGTAACCATCCGGCGACAGCCACCCATGCGCGGAAAGACAGGCTCCTCAAGGGGCCTTTTTTTATGCCTTCAATCCGGCTCGCAATGAGCTTAATGCACCAAAATCACCGGCGAATGGACGAGAGCAATGACGGATACTGACAATCGCATGACGGGCGCGGAGATCGTTCTGAAAGCGCTGAAGGACAACGGCGTGGAGCATATCTTCGGCTATCCGGGCGGCGCCGTGCTGCCGATCTACGACGAGATATTCCAGCAGGACGATATCCAGCACATTCTCGTGCGGCACGAGCAGGGGGCCGGCCACGCTGCCGAAGGCTATGCCCGCTCCACCGGCAAGGTCGGCGTCATGCTCGTCACCTCCGGCCCCGGCGCGACCAATGCGGTAACGCCGCTGCAGGACGCGCTGATGGATTCCGTTCCGCTCGTCTGCATTTCCGGCCAGGTCCCGACCACGCTGATCGGCTCCGACGCCTTCCAGGAATGCGATACGGTGGGCATTACCCGCCCCTGCACCAAGCACAACTGGCTGGTCAAGGACGTCAACGAGCTTGCCGGCATCATCCACGAGGCCTTCCGTATCGCCCAGAGCGGGCGGCCCGGTCCTGTCGTCGTCGATATCCCGAAAGATATCCAGTTCGCGACCGGCACCTATACGCCGCGTCCGGAAACGCCCGTCAAGTCCAGCTACCAGCCGAAGGTCCAGGGCGATCTCGGTGCGATCCAGGCGGCGGTCGAGCTGATGGCCTCGGCGCGCCGGCCGATCCTCTATACCGGCGGAGGCGTCGTCAATTCCGGTCCGGAAGCGTCGCGGCTGCTGCGCGAACTGGTGGAACTCACCAATTTCCCGATCACCTCCACGCTGATGGGGCTCGGCTCCTATCCCGCATCCGGCAAGAACTGGCTGGGCATGCTCGGGATGCACGGCTCCTACGAGTCCAACATGGCCATGCATGATTGCGACGTCATGGTCTGCATCGGCGCCCGCTTCGACGACCGCATTACCGGCCGGGTCAACGCGTTCTCGCCGAACTCCCGGAAGATCCACATCGATATCGATCCGTCCTCGATCAACAAGACCGTCCGGGTCGACCTGCCGATCATCGGCGACGTCGGGAGCGTGCTGGAGGATATGGTCCGCCTGTGGCGGGCGCTGCCGAAGAAGCCGGAAAAGGCGCAGACCCAGGAATGGTGGGCGCAGATCGAAAGCTGGCGGGCGCGCAAGAGCTTCTCCTACAAGAACTCTTCGGACGTCATCATGCCGCAATACGCGCTGGAGCGGTTGTTCGAGGCGACCAAGGGCAAGGATACCTACATCACCACCGAGGTCGGCCAGCACCAGATGTGGGCAGCGCAGTTCTTCGGCTTCGAGCAGCCCAACCACTGGATGACCTCCGGCGGCCTCGGCACCATGGGTTACGGCCTGCCCGCCGCACTCGGCGTCCAGGTCGCCCATCCGGAGGCGCTCGTCATCGATATTGCCGGCGACGCGTCGATCCAGATGTGCATCCAGGAAATGTCCTGCGCCATCCAGCACAATCTGCCGGTCAAGATCTTCATTTTGAACAACCAGTACATGGGCATGGTGCGCCAGTGGCAGCAATTGCTGCACGGCAATCGCCTGTCGAACTCTTATACCGAAGCCATGCCGGACTTCGTGAAGCTGGCGGAAGCCTATGGGGCAGTCGGCCTCTATTGCGATGATCCGAAGGAACTGGACGACAAGATCGAAAAAATGATCGCGGTCGACAAGCCGGTGATCTTCGATTGCCGGGTGGCCAATCTCGCCAACTGCTTCCCGATGATCCCCTCGGGCAAGGCGCATAACGAGATGCTGCTGCCGGACGAGGCGACCGACGAAGCGGTAGCGACGGCGATCGACGCGAAGGGGCGCCAGCTCGTCTGATGCGGGCTCGCTTTCTTGAACTGAATTCTAAGGAAACGGACCCAAGATCATGAATGCCCATCAACAACCGACCGGCTCCGCCTATTTCATTTCGCCGGAGACGGAAAAGGTCGAGAGCCATACGCTTTCGATCCTCGTCAGCAACGAGCCGGGCGTGCTCGCCCGCGTCATCGGCCTTTTCTCTGGGCGAGGCTACAATATCGAGAGCCTGACGGTTTCGGAAACCGAGCATGAGGCTCACCTTTCGCGCATCACCATCGTGACACGCGGAACGCCTCATGTGCTTGAACAGATCAAGGCGCAGCTCGAGCGGATCGTGCCGGTGCACCGCGTCGTGGACCTCACCGTGCGGGCGCGCGATCTCGGCCAGGAACGGCCAATCGAGCGCGAGGTGGCGCTCATCAAGGTGGTGGGGCAGGGCGAACGCCGCGCCGAGACGCTTCGGCTTGCCGATGCCTTCCATGCCAAGGTGGTGGACGCCACCGTCGAGCATTTCATTCTGGAGATCACCGGCAAGTCCTCCAAGATCGACCAGTTTGTGGCCGTCGTGAAGCCGCTCGGGCTCGTGGAAGTGTGCCGCACCGGCATCGCGGCCATGAACCGCGGCCCGCAGGGGATGTGAGCTTCAGATCATCTCCAGCGGCTTCTTGCCTCGGGGCGGCGGAAAGGCGCGATCCAGCGCCGCCCAGTCCTCCTCGCTGATCTCCAGCGATATCGCGTCGCGATTCTCCTCGACCCGGTCCGGATGGGCCGTCTTGGGAATGGCGATCACGCCCTTGCGCTTGACGAGGAAGGCAAGCGCCACCTGCGCCGGGGTCGCCTGATAGGCCTTGGCGATGCGGATGAGTTCGGCATTGCGGGCAAGCCGCCCCTGCTCGATCGGCGAATAGGCCATCACGGGAATACCGCGTTCCTGGCACCAGGGCAGGAGGTCGTATTCGATACCGCGGCGGGAGAGATTGTAGAGCACCTGGTTTGCCGCGCAGTTTGCGCCCTCCGGCAGCTCCATCAGTTCCTCCATATCGTCCAGGTCGAAATTGGAGACGCCCCAGGCGCCGATCTTGCCCTGTTGCCTCAGCGCCTCGAAGCCGGCGACGGTTTCTCCGAGCGGATGCTGGCCGCGCCAGTGGAGCAGGTAGAGATCGATGCGGCCCGTGCCCATTCGATCGAGGCTGCGCTCGCAGGCGGCGATCACCCCGTCACGGCTGGCATTCCAGGGATAAACCTTGCTGACCAGGAAGACCTCGTCGCGCCGGCCTTCGATAGCTTTTCCGACGACGCGTTCCGAACCGCCTTCCGCATACATTTCCGCCGTGTCGATCAATGTCATGCCGAGATCGATGCCGCGTTTCAGGCTTTCCACCTCGATTTCGGCCTTGCGCGGCTCCTCGCCCATCTGCCAGGTGCCGAGGCCGAGCGCCGGAACCTTTATGCCTGAAGGAAGGGTGACGGTGGGGATCGGATCGGACATCGCGGACCTCGGGCTTGAAGGCGGAAATCGTCCTAACATAAGACTTTCGATCCTGCCGCCAAGCCCGCTTGCCGATCGAGAGAATCGCGCTTACACCCCAATCATAGTCATCCGGCGAACGAGATGGCCCGCAAAAAGCTCATCATATTGGCGCTACGGAGTACTCATGTCGCTGGAAACCCTTCTGGCCCTGTTCCTGTTCGCCTTCACGACCTCCATCACGCCGGGGCCGAACAACATGATGCTGTTCGCATCGGGCGTGAATTTCGGCTTTCGCCGCACCATTCCGCACATGTTCGGCATCGGCGCCGGCTTCTTCTCGCTCCTGATCGCCGTGGGTCTCGGGCTCGGCGCGCTGATGCAGAGCGTGCCGCTCCTCTATACGGTGCTGAAGTTCGCGGGCGGCGCCTATCTCTTGTGGATCGCCTGGAAGATCGGCACGTCGCGCAGCCTTTCCGAAGGCGAGGCGGCAGCCCGGCCGATGACATTCCTGGGCGCGGCTGCATTCCAATGGGTCAATCCCAAGGCCTGGGTGATGGCCGTCACCGCCATGGCGACCTATACCGATCCCGCCTATTACCTGCCGACCGTGCTGATGGTGGGCCTGGTCTTTGCCGCCGTCAACGTTCCGAGCGTCTCCACCTGGGCGGGCTTCGGCTCGGCGCTAAGGGAATGGCTGTCGGTGCCTGTGCGGCTTAAATGGTTCAACATCACCATGGCGGTCTTGCTTGTCGCGAGCCTCTGGCCAATGTTGAAGTGATGAGCGACTTCCTGACCTCTCTTGCGACCGGTATCGGTTTCGTCCTGGCGACGATCGCTCTGGTGCTCGGCAGCTATTTCATCGCGCGAAAGCTGCTCCATCCGGGGTACGAGGGGGACAGGACATGGGACGTGGCCAACAATGTCGCGGTCAGGATCGCGACATTGCACGGGTTGATCCTGGGTCTCGTCTATGCACAGGAGCTTGACGATTACAAGGGCGTGCGCGCCACGCTGACCGACGAGGCGATCGCCATCTCGGATGTCTATCACGATGCTGGGCGCTATGGCGGCGTGATCGTCGCACCGTTGCAGGAGGGGCTGGCGCGGTATCTGGCGGTCGTCGTGGATGAGGAGTGGCCGCTGCTGGCGCAGCATCAGGGCCTTTCCGCAAAGGCCTGGATGATATGGGATGAGGTTTACCGACGCCTGCTGGACCTCTCTCCGACGACGGACCGCGAGCGATATCTGAGCCAGCGCATGAAGGATCGGATCGCTTCCATCGCGCGTTACAGGCAACTCCGGGAGGCCACCTCGGTCAGCCGCTTCTCCGGCCTGTTCTGGGGACCGGCCCTGATCGGCCTGATTCTGGTCTCGGCCGCGTTCTACGTCTCCCGCCCGACGCGGACGCATATAGCGCTGCTATCGCTGTTCGGCGCTTACTCGGGCGTCATCCTCTTCTTCATCTTCGCTTTCTCCAACCCCTATGCCAATCCCGGAAAGCTGGAGCCGCGGCCTTTCGAACACCTG
Source organism: Rhizobium sp. LC145 (assembly GCF_001005825.1). Taxonomy (GTDB): domain Bacteria; phylum Pseudomonadota; class Alphaproteobacteria; order Rhizobiales; family Rhizobiaceae; genus Neorhizobium. The sequence continues at coordinate 521,540 of NZ_LBHV01000001.1, read as the reverse complement.
ATCCGGGGAGAGATCGGCAGGAGCCTGCCGGCAGGTTAGGACCAATCGACATTCAGGGTTTGGAGCGCGTTTCAGGGAGCGCCGCGCCCGAAACCTGATTGTCGATTGGCCCTAAGCGGTGCTATTCGCCTCTTCATGACGGAAACTGCCGGTAGCATTCCTCCGCCACCTGTCGCAGCACGTCGCGCGGCACCTCGCCGGTGACCGCATAGCCGAGGTCGCCGTCGATCCAGTAGAAGGTCTCGACCTCGCCCACGGAAGCGAAGCGGAAGCTCGTCGTCCTGTTTTGCGAGTTGCGGCCGAGCAGCACCGTCAGGCGCTCGCCGGCCTGGTCCTCGTACATGAACATGGCGCCGGGCTGGCCGTCCACCGGCAGCAGCCGGCCGCCGACCAGTTTGAAGCCGAGCCTCTGAAGGTTCGGAACCTTCAGATCGTCGATGGCGAGCCTCTTGCCGAGCCAGGTGGCGAGATGCGCTTCCTCTTCGGCGAACACTTCCACCGGATGCCTGACCTCGCCGGCATAGACGAGGAAGGCGGTCTGCGCCTCCTTCGGCAGGATCTCGGCATAGGTGAGTTCGATCTGCGGCTGGCCGAGCAATCGCGGAGCAAAATGGCCGCTCAGCGCTCCGATCGCGAAGATCGCGGCCGCAGCGCCCGCAAGCTGCAGGCGCCTGGCGGACGAGGTCTTCTTCGGAGCTGCGCCACGGGCAATCAGCCGAACGTCGTTCTCCATGCTTTTCGCATGCCCTGCGAAAGCGGCGCGTATCCGGTCGTTCTGCGTCTTCCAGTCGGCGATCATCGCCGCGGCGTCCGGATTGGCGGCAAGCCAGCTTTCGATGCGCGCGCGCTCTGCCTCGTCGAGAAGCCCGTCGACATAGGCATGCAGTTCCGCTTCGCTCACGCGTGCCTCTTCGTTCATCTTGGTCTCCGCAGATGAATGACGTTTTCTTCCGCGAGTTGTTCGCGCAGCATCTGGCGTGCGCGCGACAGACGCGACATCACCGTTCCAATCGGAATTTCCAGCATTTCGGCGACTTCCCGGTAGCCATATCCCTCGACCGCCACCAGCATCAGGACGGCGCGCGCATCGGCCGGCAGCGCCTCGAGCGCCAGCGAAAGCCGCTTCATCTCCAATGGATCGCCGGGACCACCCGCCGTCATTGCCTCGGCCTCCTCGATGCCGACGGAAGGATGCCGTCGCAGCGTGCGGCGCCGGTTGAGGTGGAGATTGGTCATGATCCTGTAGAGCCAGGACTTGAAGTTGACGCCGCGCCATTGGGCACGGCTTGAAAGCGCCTTCTCGACGCAATCCTGCAACAGGTCCTCGCCCTCGCTGTCGGAGCGCGTGAGGCTGCGAGAATAGCGCCTCAGCGACGGCAGGAGCGCGAGCATATGCGCCTCGAAGGAAACCGGCGCGGAAGCAGCCGCCCCGTGCGCCGGTTCGGCTTCGTCAGGGTTTCGCGACATCCCAGACACCGCCCACGCCGTCGCCGGTGACATCGCCTTCCTTGGTATCCTTGACCCAGTAGTAGAGCGGCATGCCGTCCTTGGCCCATTGCTTCGACCCGTCCTTGCGGGTCACGAGCGAGTATGCGCCTTCTTCGGTCGCGTTGCTATCCGCCATCAGCGGCGGCCAGTTGGTGGCGCATTTGTCGTAGCAGTTGGACATGCCCTTCTTGTCGTTGCGGAAGGTATAGAGCGTCATGCCGTTTTCGCCGGCAAGCACTTCGCCCTTCTCGGACTTGACGGTCTTGACCGGCGGGGCGGCAAAGGCCGCGGTGGCCAGCGCAACGAATGCGAAGGGCAGGAGAATGAGGGTTTTCATGGGGGTCTCCTCTCAAGTGTGAAGGCGGCTTTTTCCTGCCGCCCATGTCGAGACACCGAAGGGGAGGGTTTTATTCCGTACCGACCTGAGATTTTTGCAGGTTTATTTGCTGCCGCCCTTGAAGGATTTCTTCAACTCCACCGAATTCGTCCGGCAGGCGTCAAGCGCGCTTCGGCTGAACGCGATGCCGTGGCCCGGCACATCGAGCGGCGTTCCTACGCCGTCCCTCGTGAGGATCGGGTTTTCGATGAGGCCGAGTTCGGTGAAGCTGCCACCCACCACGTCCTCCAGCATGTAACCGTTCGGCACGCCGCAGAGGAGCGGCAGCGAAATCTCCATCATGTAATGGGGCGCGATCGGCTTGCCGAAGCTGCCGGCGAGATGCGCGACCTTGAGCCATTCGGTAATGCCGCCGACGAAGGCGACATCTGCCTGCACCACGTCCACGGCGCCGGCCCTGAGATAATTGAGGAACTGGTATTTGCTGTAGAGGCTTTCTCCGAGCGCGATCGGCGTCTTGCTCGAGCGTTTGAGGTCCGCGTGACCCTGGACATCGTGATAGAGCAGCGGCTCTTCGATCCACTCGAGATTAAATTGCTCGAGCCGGCCAGCGGCCTGGATCGCCTGCGCGGCGCTCCATTTCTGGTTCAGGTCGACCATCAGGCGCACATCGCACGGGAGCAATTCGCGGAGCCTGGCCAGGCGTTCGATATCGGCCTCCAGGTCGGGCTTGCCGATCTTGATCTTGATCGCCTTGTAGCGCCGGGCGAGATAATCCCGGGCGCGGGCCAGCAGATCCTCGACACGGTCGCTTTCGGAAAGATTGATCTCGCTGATATAGGCGGGGATGCTTTCGCGCGCCGCGCCGATGAGCTGGTGCAGCGGCTGGCCCTTGTGCTTGCCGATAATGTCCCAGATCGCGATATCGATGGCGGCGATGGCCATCGAATTGACGCCGAGGCCGAGCCGCCGCGACTGGTTCGAAAGCCTCGTCCAGACCTGTTCGTAGGCGAGTGGATTCATTCCGATCGCAAGCCCGGAAAGATAGTCCTCGATAAGCGTGTGGATCGCGGTGCCGCCGATATCGACGCTGTAGCTGAAACCGGTGCCGGTGATGCCGGTGTCGGTCGTGACCTCGACGACGACGAATTCGAGCGCCTCAACCTTGTTGGTGGCATCTTCCCAGGGCGAGGCGGGCGGCAGCCTATGGACGCTGGACGTTATGCTTTCGATTCTCATCATGCTCCTCCGTTTGCCAATCCATTCCACACCCATCCGCCGAGTACAACACGCTCGGGCGACCATTCGCCCTAGCTGTTTTGATCCTCTTTCGTTCTTTTCGGTTGCGCCTGCGGCCCGAATCCTGCCAAGTCGCTCCCATGCAGTTCGCACCCCAACAGGACGAGGCTCTGAAAGCCGTTTCGCAATGGCTGAAGGAGGGGCGCAGCCAGGTTTTCCGCCTGTTCGGCTATGCCGGCACGGGGAAGACGACGCTTGCCCGCTATTTCGCCGAGCATGTGGACGGCGATGTGCTGTTCGCGGCCTTCACGGGCAAGGCGGCGCAGGTGCTGCGCTCGCGCGGCGCCCGCAACGCCAAGACGATCCATTCGCTGATCTATCGCCCGCGCGGCGAAGAGGCGGTCGAGAACGAGGAAACGGGTAAGACCTCCATCTCGCCGATGTTTTCCATCAACCGTCAGAGCCCTGTCGCAAAGGCCGCGCTCATCGTCATCGACGAGTGCTCGATGGTGGACGAACAGCTCGGCCGCGACCTCCTGAGCTTCGGCACGCCGATCCTGGTGCTCGGCGACCCCGGCCAGTTGCCGCCCGTGACCGGCGGCGGCTTCTTCACCGAACAGGAGCCGGATTACCTGCTGACGGAAATCCACCGCCAGGCGCGCGACAACCCGATCATCAAGCTTGCCATGGACGTGCGCGAGGGCAGGGAGCTGATGTATGGCGACTACGGCACGGCGCAGGTGATTTCCCGCAACGAGGTCAACCAGACCCTCGTGATGGAAGCCGACCAGGTGCTGGTTGGCACCAACAGGACGCGCAAGCGCTACAATCAGCGTCTGCGGGAGCTTAAGGGTTTTTCGGCGGAATACCCGCAATCGGGCGACAAGCTGGTCTGCCTTCGCAACGATCCGGCCAAGGGGCTGCTCAACGGCTCGCTCTGGCAGGTAATGAGTTCCTCGCGCGAGACGGTGAAGCCCGGCATTAACCTGATGATTCGCCCCGAAGATGACGACATGGATCGGGGTGCTGCCAAGATAAAGCTCTTGAAGGCCGCCTTCGAGGATCAGGAAACCGAGATCCCCTGGTCCACCAAGAAGCGCTATGACGATTTCGACTTCGGCTATGCGCTGACCGTTCACAAGGCTCAGGGGTCGCAGTGGAACAATGTCGTGCTGTTCGACGAGAGCTTCGCTTTCCGCGATACCCGCGAGCGCTGGCTCTATACCGGGATTACCCGCGCCGCCGAGACGCTGACGATCGTTCGCTGATCGCTTCCATCAAAACTTTGCATGGGCGGATGGCAGAAAAGCCATTGGCCTCTACTATCTCGATGGCATAAGCAGGTCACGTCGTCTCAGATGGAACTTTCGCCATGCCCGCCAAGCTTTCGGTCAACATTAACGCCATCGCCATGCTGCGCAATCGCCGCGATCTTCCCTGGCCGAGCCTTGAACATCTCGGCCGTATCGCTCTGCAGGCCGGCGCGGCGGGGCTGACTGTCCATCCACGTCCCGACCAGCGGCATATCCGCTTCTCCGACCTGCCGGTGATCCGCGCGCTGATCGACGACGAGTTTCCGGAAGCGGAGTTCAACATCGAAGGCTATCCGAGCGAGGATTTCCTGGCGCTCTGCGAAAGAACCGAGCCGGAGCAAGTGACGCTGGTGCCGGACGATCCCGCCCAGGCGACCTCGGATCATGGCTTCAATTTCCGCGCGCAGGGCGAGTTCCTGAAGCCGATCGTCGCACGGCTGAAGGCGAAGGGCGTGCGCGTGTCGCTCTTTGCCGATGGAGATGGCGATGTCGAGGCCGTCAAGCTTGCCAAGGCGACCGGCGCGGACCGCATCGAGCTTTATACCGGGCCCTATGGCGGCTGCTACGACAAGCCGGAACTCGCGGCGGAAATCCTCGAAAAACTGGGGCGGACGGCCGATGCGGCGGCGGCCGAAGGGCTTGCCGTCAATGCCGGCCACGACCTGACTGTCGCCAACCTGCCGGCGCTGGCGAAGCGCATTCCGACGCTCGCGGAAGTCTCGATCGGCCACGGCCTGACCGCGGACGCGCTGGAATACGGCATGGCGGAAACGGTGCGCCGCTTCCGCCATGCCTGCGGTCAGAAAGTCTAGGCGGAAAGCCTTGCCTCGCTGAGGTCGAGAACCCAGGTCTGCCCGTTGCATTCCGGACCGAACATGGCGTGCTTCTCTTCGAAAACCAGCCGGAAGCCGGCCTTCCGGTAGATGTGAATTGCCGCCGTCAGGACGTCATTGGTCCAGAGCGAGAGCTGGCGATAGCCAGCAGTCTTTGAAAAGCGGATGCATTCCTCGACCAAGGTTCGGCCGAGGCCGAGTCCACGCGCTTCGGGAGCGAGATAGAGAAGACGGAGCTTGGCGATGCCGTCTCCGCCATCCGCGGCCACGATCGAACCCACCCTCTGGCCGTCGCGCTCGGCGATCCAGCAGCGTTCGCGTTCAGGGTTGAAATTCGTCAGGAACTTGCCGGCCACTTCGGCAACCATGCCTTCGAACTTTTCATTCCAGCCGTATTCGGCCGCGTAGGCCTTGGCTTGCGCCTCGATGATCCAGCCGATATCGCCGATCCGGTGGGGGCGAATGATCGCCGGACCGGCCGGCATTGACGGGTCGAGAGTTGCGCGGATCGTGTTCATCGCGCCGATTAGAGCCTGACGGCGGGTATCTTCGACGTTATCGAGGTCCGCGGCGATCTGCCGGCGGGAAAGCTCGCCAAGCATTTCGAATTCCGCCTGTCCCCTATCGGTGACGATGAGAATCTGGCTGCGCCCGTCGGCGGGATCGGGCTCGCTTTCGATGAAACCTGCCTCGCGGAACTTCTTCAGGATGCGGCTGAGATAGGCCGGATCGAGACCGAGTTCGCGATTGAGTTCGGTTGCCGAAAGTCGCTTTCGGGCGCCGATCTCATAGAGGATGCGCGCTTCGGTGAGCGTGTAATCGGTATCGAGATAACCCTTGGCCAGCAGGCCGAGCTTGTTCGTGTAGAAGCGGTTGAAGCCGCGAACGGCGTCCAGCATGGCGATATCGGTCATGGACAGAGCCTCCCTTTGGAGACTCTGTCTGATATTTATTGGACTTAGTCAAATACTTTATGCGGCGAGGAGCGCTGCTTTGTGTTCCGCGAAGTAGGCGCTGAGAGGTTGAGGCTTCACGCCCGTCAGCTTCTCGAAATCCCCGGTCACCAGATCGAAATTGCCGGCCCGGATATTGGCGTCGGTCGAGACCAGCATTTTGACGACGAAACCCGGTAGCCCGGCACCGATCAGACCTTGCTCGAGTTGCTCGTCACTCGCATGCACGACCTCCAGCGGCTTGCCGGCGGCGGCCGAAACAGCCGCGGCGATCTCCTCCGCGGTATGCGCCTGCGGTCCGGTGAGCGTCAGCGTCTGGCTGCCGGCAGGCGGGTTGGCAAGTGCTGCGGCGGCGGCACGGGCGCAGTCGTCGCGGGAGATGTTGGAGACCCGGCCCTTGCCGAATGCGGTATACCATTTGCCGGCCTGGAGGTTGTGCGGCATGGAGTGCAGGTAGTTGTCGTAATACCAAGCATTGCGCAGGATGGTGTAGGAGAGGCCGCTCGCCTTGATCGCTTCCTCCGTGCCGAGGTGGTCGGGCGCGAAGGAGATGAGCGATTTGTCCGGATTCGGCATGGAGGTGTAGACGACGTGCTTGACGCCCGCCTTGGCCGCCGCCGAGACGGCGTTGCGGTGCTGGATCAGGCGCTTGCCAGGATTGGCGAGATCGTCGGTGGAGATGATGAGCACGCGGTCAGCTCCCTTGAAGGCGGCGACGAGGCCGGCTTCGTCATCGAAATCGGCCTTGCGGGTTTCGATGCCCTTTTCGGCAAGGCCGGCAAGCTTTTGCGGATCACGGCTTGCAGCGATGATGTCGCTGGCGGGCACCTTGGACGTTTCCAGGAGGTGACGAATGATCGACTGGCCCAGTTGGCCGGCGGCGCCGGTGACGAGCAGCTTGCTCATGAAATCTTCCTTTTCTGGCGGCCGCTTGCACGCGGCAGCGTTGGTGAGTGTTGGTCTCAAAAAGAGACTAGCGCTAAAATAGGAATTGACCTCAGGCTGTAAAGAAGGCAGTTTCGCGGGAGATCGTTACCGGGAGGGAACCACCATGGTTCTGAGCAAAACCAGCCCGCAGCTGCAGCGCGAGGAGTTCGACATCACCGCGTGGGATATGGACAACTGCCCAGTGCGCGACGTGATCGATCGCATCGCCGGCAAATGGTCCACGCTGCTCCTGGAGGCGCTTGCTATCCGTCCCTATCGCTTCGGGGAACTCCGCCGGCTGATCCCGGATATTTCGCAGCGCATGCTGACCCAGACCCTGCGGGACCTGCAGCGGGACGGCTATATCGAGCGGGAGGTGTTTCCCACCAAGCCGCCGAGCGTGGAATATCGCATGACCGATCTCGGACGCTCGCTGTTCGAGCCGCTGTCCAAGGTTCTTCGCTGGGCGGAAGCCAATCATGCCGACGTCAAGGCGGCGCGGGAGCGTTACGACGCGAGCGAACTCGCTTGAATGCGAAATTGAATGCGAACTCGGCGGAGAAGCGGGTGGGGCAAAGACTATCGGGCATCCTGATTGCCGGGAGTTCGCATGTGGGTAAAACCACGCTCGCGCGGCGTCTCGCCGAAACGCTCGGCTGGAATATGGTATCGACCGACCGCCTCGGAAGACATCCCGGCCGACCATGGCCGAGCATACCTCAACCTGTCGCCGAATATTACGCGCGGCTTTCACCGGAGACGATCTACTGGTTTCTGAAGGTGCATCACGAAAACATGTGGCCCAATATCAGGCGGATGATCGAGTGCGAGATCGAAGCCGGGAGGCCGCTTGTCCTTGAGGGATCGGCGCTTCGGCCAGAGTTCATAGCGCCTCTTGTTTCCGATAGGGTTGCCGGGATCTGTCTCCATGCGGATGCGGATTTTCTGCGGGAAAGAATGCGGTCCGAGGCGGAATATCGGCAAGCCGACGAGCCTGTCCGCGCCATAATGGATAAGTTCATCGAGCGGTCCTTGCAGGACAACTCGGAAATGCATGAGGCTGCAATGCAGCACGGGATAACCATCGTGGATGTATCTGATCCCCAAGCTGTCGCCTGTCTTTCCGACGATTTGGTGCGCCGGGCCTCATAGAGCTTTGCGACAGAAAAAGGAGAAGGGCGGCCGGAAACCGCCCCTCTCGGTTTGATCAGGCCGCCAGCGAGGCCATGTCGATGACGAAGCGGTAGCGTACGTCACTCTTCAGGACGCGTTCATAGGCTTCGTTGATCTCACCGATATTGATCGTCTCGATCTCCGAGACGATGTTGTGCTGACCGCAGAAATCCAGCATTTCCTGGGTTTCCTTGATCGAGCCGATCATCGAGCCGGAAAGGCTCTTGCGGCCGGGGATCAGCGAGAAGGCATGAACTGGTACCGCATGCTCCGGCACGCCGACCAGAACCATGGAGCCGTTGACCTTGAGAAGGCCGAGATAGGCGTTCCAGTCGATCGCCACGCCCACCGTGCAGATGATGAGGTCGAAAGTGCCCGCGAGCTTGGTAAAGGTCTCGGCATCGCTGGTGGCGTAATATTCCTTGGCGCCGAGCTTCAGCCCATCTTCCTTCTTGGAGAGCGATTGGCTGAGAACGGTGATGTCCGCGCCCATGGCCGCGCCGAGCTTGACGCCCATATGGCCGAGACCGCCCATGCCGACGATCGCGACCTTTTTGCCAGGGCCGGCATTCCAGTGGCGAAGCGGCGAGTAGAGCGTGATGCCGGCGCAAAGCAGCGGTGCTGCGGCATCGAGCGGCAGGTTTTCCGGGATCGACAGCACATAGCCTTCCTTGACGACGATCGAGTCCGAATAGCCGCCATAGGTCGGCGTCTTTCCATCGGCCTCGTAGTCGTTATAGGTCTGCACGAGACCGGGCATGTACTGCTCGTTGTCGACATCGCGGGAAGCGCAGCCGACGCAGCTGTCGACGAAGCAGCCGACGCCTACCTTGTCGCCGACCTTGAACTTCGTGACCGACGAACCGACGGCCGCGATCGTGCCGACGATTTCGTGGCCCGGCACCATCGGATATTTCGACCCGCCCCATTCGTTGCGGGCCTGGTGGATATCGGAATGGCAGACGCCGCAATACTGGATCGAGATGACCACGTCGTCGGCATTCGGTTCGCGGCGCTCGAAGGTGAAGGGCGTCAGCGGCTTGGACGCGTCGGTGGCGGCATAGCCTCTAGCAATAGCCATGAGAAGCTCCAATCATCTGTTGATTTGAGGGAAAAGGGACGAGGCGGAATATGCATCCGGGCAGCCGATAGGTGTTAGATCGATCCTGCAAGCTTCTTGCACGATCCTGCAAAATTCATGGCGCGCTCCGTGCCAGGCTATTTCACGAAACGTCTAAGTGTTTCGGTCCTCCGGTTCGCCGATCTCGATCGCATGTCCATCCGGGTCGTAGAAACGAAAGACCCGCTGCCCCCACGCCTGTTTTTCTATGGGATGTATCAACTCCACATGCGGCGCGATGCTTTCAAAGGCGGCATCGACATCGCTGTGTTCGAAATACAGAAGCAAATTCCGTCGGCCATAGGGTTCGCCGGTGTCACGCTTCCGGTTCCAGACCGTTTGCTCGAGCGATTGACCTTCGTGGATTGCAAAGCCGGACTCGAAAAGGACGAAATTTCCGGCGTCTTCGATAATTTTCAGACCCAGCAGCTTGTTGTAGAATTCCTTGGAGCGGCTTATGTCGCGAACGAAAGGGATGGGATTGATAAAACGCATCGTTTTCTCCGTAAGCCGACTGCGGATTTGTAGAATGGCGCCGTGACGCCTAGATTGGAAGAAACCTGCGGCCATCCCAGAGCGAGTTTCCATGACGCTGCCCTTCAATCCCTATCAGGAAATCGCCTCCATCGCCGCGCGCCATACGCCGGGCGAGGGCGAGTTCGACACGGCCATCGACAATCTGTGTCTCAGCCGGCGCTCTACGCCGAGCGAGTCGTTCCACAGCAGCTATCGCCCCTGTGTGGCGATCGTGCTGCAGGGTGCCAAAAGCCTGCGTCTCGGCACGGAGACGATCAACTATGCCATGGGCGAGTATCTTCTCACCTCGTTGGATCTGCCCGTCACCTGGCGGGTGACGGAAGCAAGCCCGGAAACCCCGCATTTCTGCTTCGCGCTCGCGATCGACAGCGGGAAGCTCGCGGAGCTTCTCAACCGCATCGAGCTTCCCCGGCGGCAGGCCAATGCGGAAAGCCAGCGCGGCATCACCGTCAATGCCGCCTCGCCGGAAATCCTGGACGCGGCGGTGCGTCTGTTGCGCCTGCTCGATCGCCCGCAGGAGATACCGGCCATGGCGCCGCTGATCCAGCAGGAAATCCTCTACCGCATTCTCACCGGCCCGGACGGCGCGCGGCTGCTCAACATCGCGGTCAACGACAGCAACGGCAACCGGATCGCACGCGCCATCGCCTGGCTGCGCCAGAACTACGCCCGTCCGCTTCGCATCGAGGAACTGGCGGAGCGCGTCAATATGAGCGAATCCTCGTTCCACCATCACTTCAAGGCGGCGACGGCGATGACGCCGGTTCAATTCCAGAAGAAGCTGCGCCTGCATGAAGCGCGCCGGCTGATGCTGGTGGAAAAGCTGGATGTCGGCACGGCGGGCCATCGGGTCGGCTATCAGAGCCCTTCCCAGTTCAGCCGCGAATACAGCCGGCTCTACGGCCTTTCGCCCTTGCGCGACATGGAATCGGAATCGGTCCGCGAACCCGTCACCGCCTAGCCTTGTGGCGCTTCACGCGGACATGTCGACGATGTGTTCGTGCCCGATATCGGCAATGCTCGTCACGCCGAGCAACGCCATGTTGTCCGGAAAAATCTTCTCCGGCAGATGCCGCTGAAGGTGATTAATTCCTCGGTACAAAGCTCGGCTGTCGCAAAGCCTCTTGCAAATCACCCGCGGAAGTCATTATTTTGGAACCGTTCTCAGGGCGGGGTGCAATTCCCCACCGGCGGTATCGGGAGTGATCCCGGAGCCCGCGAGCGCTTTCACGCAAGTGGAAGGTCAGCAGATCCGGTGAGATGCCGGAGCCGACGGTTAAAGTCCGGATGGAAGAGAACAACGCCGGGTGTTTCCTGTTCGGGGGACGAGTCCGGCTTGTTCGCCCAAGGGATAAATGGCGGCTCGCAAGGCCGTGGTTTTACCGCTAACGCGGGTAACCCTTGAAAGGCACTGAAATGACAATCGCAAAAATCGAAGATGCTCTCGAAGCTCTGGCTCGTGGCCGGATGATCGTCGTCGTGGATGACGAGGATCGGGAGAACGAGGGAGACATCATCGCGGCATCGGAAACGGTGACTGCGGAGACCGTTGCGTTCATGATGAACCACGCACGCGGTCTGATCTGCGTGGCGATGGAAGGCGAGCGGCTGGATGCGCTCGACATCCCGCTGATGGTCCCGCGGAATACGGAATCCCATAAGACGGCCTTCACCGTTTCGGTGGATTACATTCCGGGAACGACGACGGGCATCTCGGCGGCCGACCGGGCAGCAACGGTGAGGGCGCTGATGGACCCGAAGGCGCAGCCGGACGACTTCGCGCGGCCGGGCCATATCTTTCCCCTCCGCGCCCATCCGAATGGCGTACTTTCACGCCCCGGACATACGGAAGCGGCCGTGGAGCTCTGCCGTCTGGCGGGCCTGAAGCCTTCCGGCGTCATCTGCGAGGTTGCCAAGGATGACGGCACCATGGCGCGGCTGCCGGACCTCGTCGAGTTCGCGAAACTCCATGGAATGCCGCTGGTTACGATCGCGGACCTCATCTCGTATGTGAAGGGTCTGCGCGGCGTGGGCGATGCCTACGCCGCCTGATCCGGCCGGGCTGAAAACGCCGACATATCATGAAAGGCCCGATCAAAGCCGGCGCAGGTTTGCGCCGGCTTTGATCGTTTCGAAAACGTCCGAAACGATCGGGCGGCCAGACGTGCATTTTTGTTCCGGCATGTCGGATACTCGTGCCCGCTCTCGTCTTTAAAAGGAGATGAATGGAGGCACGCCTGTTATGAAACTGTATTTCAGCCGCAATCCCAACCCGCGTCTGGCGGTGGCTGCTGCGCGCTATCTGAATGCGCCGGTCGAGTTTGAATACGCATCGCCGCGAGCGCCGGGGCAAGCCGAGCGTTACCGCTCGCTGAACCCGAACCTGTTGGTGCCTATTCTGCAGGGTCCCGGAAGGGCCCTTTGGGAGGCTGACGCAATCGTCTGCCGCCTTTCCCGCGACATGCGCTCGGATTTCTGGCGCACCGACGATGACGAGCCGGAGATGATCCGATGGATCAGTTGGGGCATGCAGAATTTCGTGAAAGCTTGCGATATCGTGCATTTTGAACGCGGAACCAAGCTGCGGTACGGGATCGGCCCCCTGGATCCGCAACAGGTCCAGGATGGATTGCGGCAATTTCACCGGGCCGCTGAGGTCCTTGAAGCCGAACTTTCAAGCCGGCTTTGGCTGGTCGGGGACACGCTTTCTTTCGCGGACTTCCGAATGGGTACGTTTCTGCCCTTCAACGATGCGGCGCTGCTGCCGATCGATGATTATCCTTCCATTCGCCGCTGGTATCGTCGGCTCGAAGACATCGACGCGTGGCGTGATCCCTTCCGGGGATTGGAGGCGCCGGAATTGCCGCCGCTGCCGGCCTAGCCCCAACTGACAAGATCGGTTTCGCCGGCAACGGGACGCCGCTGGAAGAACTGCCGATCAACTTCTCCCGAACCGTCTTGACGCCGGCTTGCGACTGCGTCATAAGCTGCACCCGAACCGTACCGTACGGTACGGAAATTGGAGGCCCTACAGTGATCGCCGAAGCAGGCCGCATGCCGGAATTTTCGCCCCGCCAGAATGTCGTTCTGGAGCAGGCGCTTCGGCTACTCGTGGAAGGGGGCGAAAAGGCGCTCACGACTTCCGGCCTGGCGCGCGCAGCGCATTGCTCCAAGGAAAGCCTCTACAAGTGGTTCGGCGATCGCGAAGGCCTGCTGGCTGCGATGATCGCCCATCAGGCAAGCAAGGTGCGCACCTTCGAGCGCTCAGGCGAGCGGCTGAACGCCGTATTGCTGCGCGAACATCTGGAGCTTTTCGCCCGCGACCTGTTGGAGGTTCTGGCCGGCGACGTGTCTCTGGCGCTGAACCGGCTGGCGATCGGCCAGTCCAACCGCGACGGTTCCAAACTCGGCAAGCTGCTGCTCGAGCACGGCCGCCGCCAGATCGATCGCCGCGCAATCGCGTTGATCGATGCGGGCAAGCGGGCAGGGCTCCTGCGCTTCGACGATGCCGACGCGGCCTATCACACGCTTTACGGCCTGATCGTCTCCGACCTGCATGTGCGCATGCTGCTGGGCGAGCCGGGCCTCAAGGACAATGCACGCCAGGCGCAGAAGGCGGTCGACGCCTTCCTGACGCTGCACGGCACGCAGAAGGATTCGGGGGAGGCGCTCCGCGCCGCCTCGGGACGATGAACATCATCAACAAGCGACACGCATAGGGAAGGAAAAAACGATGCGCGTTTATTACGATCGGGATGCCGATATCAACCTCATCAAATCGAAGAACGTCGCCGTCATCGGCTACGGTTCGCAGGGCCGCGCGCATGCGCTGAACCTCAAGGATTCGGGCGCCAAGAACCTGGCGATCGCGCTGAAGGCCGGTTCGCCGACCGTCAAGAAGGCCGAGGCCGATGGCTTCAAGGTCATGACGGTTGCCGAAGCCGCCAAGTGGGCCGACCTGATGATGATGGCGACCCCGGACGAACTGCAGGCCGATATCTACAAGGCTGAAATCGCTCCGAACATCCGCGACGGCGCTGCAATCGCCTTCGCCCACGGCCTGAACGTGCATTTCGGCCTGATCGAGCCGAAGGCATCGGTCGACGTCGTCATGATCGCGCCGAAGGGCCCGGGCCACACGGTTCGCGGCGAATACCAGAAGGGCGGCGGCGTGCCGTGCCTGGTCGCCGTTCATCAGAACGCTTCCGGCAATGCTCTTGAACTCGCTCTCTCCTACGCCTGCGGCGTCGGCGGCGGCCGTTCGGGCATCATCGAGACCAACTTCAAGGAAGAGTGCGAAACCGACCTCTTCGGCGAACAGGTCGTTCTCTGCGGCGGTCTGGTCGAGCTCATCCGCGCTGGTTTCGAGACGCTGGTGGAAGCCGGCTACGCGCCGGAAATGGCCTATTTCGAGTGCCTGCACGAAGTGAAGCTGATCGTCGACCTGATCTATGAAGGCGGCATCGCCAACATGAACTACTCGATCTCCAACACGGCCGAATGGGGCGAATACGTCACCGGTCCGCGTATCATCACCGACGAGACCAAGGCGGAGATGAAGCGCGTCCTGAAGGACATCCAGACCGGCAAGTTCACCTCCGAATGGATGCAGGAATATCGCGCCGGCGGTGCCCGCTTCAAGGGCATCCGCCGCAACAACGACAACCACCAGATTGAGGAAGTCGGCACCAAGCTGCGCGCCATGATGCCTTGGATCGGCAAGAACAAGCTGGTCGACAAGACGGTCAACTAAAACAAAACTCTGGCAATCTACATCATAGGCCGGGGCGTATGCTCCGGCCTATTGATATAGGTCGCTTACAAATATGCCATTGTCAGAGAGGGTTTCGTCAGCCTTATCGAGATATTCATTTATGCAGCGAAGAAAATCCGTAAGCTTGAACATTTTTTTGTGAAATTTTTCAGATTTTATAGAGATGGCGGCATCAATTTCATCTTTGTTTCTCATGATTTCCATAAAGTCTTCTGAAATGTATTTTCCAACATCCTTAAATACATCTATTTCCACACCGTGCAAAATGTTGCCGACTATGTCCCAACAGTTTTCCTGGCCGCCCGTGTGATTGCCTCGCTCATCGGTAATCATAGCTTTTATGCGGAGGTTTTTCAGTTCGCTTGTGCTTTTTGTCATTTCAGCCAGACGTCTGACGGAAATGGCTAATATTATCAGGTCCTTTTTGCAGAGCTCTTCGGCTAAGGAAAAGTAATCACCGAAGCCGAGTATCTTCAGGCTGCGTGACGTCGCATAAGCCGCAAGTCTTGCTATCCTTTCCACTGCTTCGTCGTAAGCATGTTTACAAAGCTGTGGATTT
This sequence comes from Rhizobium sp. LC145, assembly GCF_001005825.1. Lineage (GTDB taxonomy): Bacteria > Pseudomonadota > Alphaproteobacteria > Rhizobiales > Rhizobiaceae > Neorhizobium. The sequence continues at coordinate 506,287 of NZ_LBHV01000001.1, read as the reverse complement.
AGCTTTAGTTTTTCGCTCATGGGGTCAGAGCTTTCCTCTGCGCAAATAGTTCACGCCGCCGGCGGAATGACGCCCTTGGTGAGCAGGAAGCAGCCGTAGAACCGCGTTTCGCCGGTCGCTATCACGCAATAGGCCTTTTTCGCCGCCTCGTAGAAGGCGAAGCGCTCGATACCGTACATGGGGGCGGACTGGCCTTCGGCTGCGTCGATCTTGGCCTGTACTTCCACCTGCACGGGCTCGAGCTGATCGGGCGCGCCCATGACCTCCATCCGGCCGACGGAGGGTTGGAGCGGGGTGTCGAGCGGCAGCACCGAGAGGATGGCCTCCATGGCGCGTGCCGCGGAGACATTGTCGATCCTGAGCAGTTTGCCGAGTGTGCTCTGGCGCGCGACCGATTCGGCCGGAAAATTGGTGTCCACGAGCGCCAGCGTGTCGCCGTGTCCCATGGAACGCAGCGCGTGCAGCACGTCGGCGTTGAGCGCCGGATCGATATTCTTGAGCATGTTTTCCTCTTGGGCCGGGCGGCCGCTTCGCTATTTGTCGGGGAACGGAAACTGGCGTCTATTTGCCGTTCTGGCAAGCGCGGGTGCAGTCTGTTTTCACGCAATTGCGGCCGCAAAACCGCTACGCACTTTTGCTGGAATGGCTCTGGTGGCATAGTGGGCAAGAGGACAAAAAAATACCTCGCCGGCCAATAGGTCAGTATTGCTGACCTGTCGATCTTTCTGTAAAGAAAGACGATAGAAAATTGAAATAAGAGGAAACATCCGTGCTTGATTGGGAACATATCTTTGCGACGCGCTCCAGTCGCATGCGTGCGTCCGAAATCCGTGAGCTCCTGAAGCTGCTCGAGCGTCCCGACATCATCTCCTTCGCAGGCGGCATTCCCGACCCGGCGCTCTTTCCCGATCAGGAATTCAAGCAGGCCTATTCGGATATCTTTTCCGGCCCCCAGGTGAATGCCGCGCTCCAGTATTCGGTGAGCGAGGGCTACAAGCCGCTGCGCGAATGGCTGGTCGGCGAGATGGCCAAGATCGGCATCCCTTGCGCGGTCGAAAACGTCTTCATCACGTCGGGCTCGCAGCAGGCGCTGGATTATCTCGGCAAGCTCTTCCTATCGCCGAAGGATACCGCGCTCGTCACTTGGCCGACCTATCTCGGCGCACTGCAGGCTTTCAACGCCTACGAGCCGACTTATGACCAGCTTTCCTTCGGCAACCGCACGCCGGCCGCGTATCAGGAGGCTGCGGCCAAAGCAGGCGGCGCGGTGAAGTTCGCCTATCTCTCGGCCGATTTCGCCAATCCGACCGGCGAGACGGTGGATCGGGCAGGGCGCGAAAAGCTGCTCGGCCTTGCCGATGAGCTCGACATCGCGGTCATCGAGGATGCGGCCTACCAGTCGCTGCGCTACGATGGCGAAGCGGTCCCGCCGATCCTGGCGCTCGACATCGCCCGCAAGGGCGGCATCGAGAACACCCGCACCATCTATTGCGGAAGCTTCTCCAAGACCCTTGCTCCCGGTCTTCGCGTCGGCTTCGTGGTCGCCGCCATGCCGGTCATCCGCAAGCTGGTGCTGATGAAGCAGGCGGCCGACCTGCATTCCTCGACCATCAACCAGATCGCCATCGAACATGTCGCGACGCGCGGCTTCGACGCGCAGGTGGCCAAGATCAAGACAGCCTACAGCGCCCGCCGTGACGCCATGTTGGCCGCGCTCGCCAAGTACATGCCGAAGGGCACGAGCTGGACGAAGCCGGAAGGCGGCATGTTCGTCTGGGTCACCGTTCCGGCGGGCCTCGACGGCGCCGAGCTTCTCGCCCGCTCGATCGAGACGGAGAAGGTCGCTTTCGTGCCGGGCCAGGCCTTCTTCGCCGACCGCTCGGGCGCGAATACCCTGCGGCTCTCCTTCTCCTGCGCCGACGAGGCGATGATCGAGGAAGGCATCCAGCGGCTCGGCCGCCTCATCGGCAACGCGCTTTCCGCCGCCGCTGCCTGATCAGGTCGCTTACAAAGTTCAAAGCCCTGTCTCCACTCGGTGACGGGGCTTTTTTATTGCGGATAGTCTTTCTGCGGGGCTGGTCGCGACTGTCACATACCTGTCAGATCGATCGTGTTTAAGCGGTTATCCATTCAGAAGGACTGCTCAGATGAAAAAGCTTCTCTCCGCCTTCACCGCGCTCGTCGCGCTTGGCCTTGTCGCGGGTGCCGCGCAAGCCGCCGACCTCGTGCTCTACACCAGCCAGCCGAACGAGGATGCCCAGGCGACCGTCGATGGCTTCAAGGCCGCCAACCCGGATATCGACGTCGAATGGGTTCGCGACGGCACGCCGCAGATCATGGCGAAGCTGAATGCGGAGATCCAGGCCGGCAACCCGATGGCCGACGTTCTGCTGATCGCCGATACCGTCACGCTGGAACGCATGAAGCAGGCTGGCCAGCTTCTCGCCTACAAGTCGCCGGAAGCCGCCAATTTCGACGCTGCTCTCTATGACGCCGACGGCTACTACCATTCCACCAAGCTCATCACCACCGGCATCATGTACAACACCCAGGCCGGCATGAAGCCGACGAGCTGGGCCGATCTCGCCAAGCCGGAAGCCAAGGGCCTGGTCGCCATGCCGAGCCCGCTCGCTTCGGGTGCTGCGCTCATCCACGCCCAGACGCTTGCCGGTGTCGACGGCCTCGGCTGGGATTATTACAAGCAGCTCAAGGATAACGGCGCCGTCGCTGCCGGCGGCAATGGCGGCGTGCTGAAGGCGGTCGCATCGGGCGAGAAAGCTTATGGGGTGGTCGTCGACTACCTGCCGATCCGCGAGAAGGCGAAGGGCGCGCCGGTGGAGTTCGTCTTCCCGACGGAGGGCGTCTCGGCCGTTACCGAGCCCGCGGCGATCCTTTCCTCCACCAAGCATGCCGATGCCGCCAGGAAGTTCATCGACTATCTGCTGTCGGAAAACGGCCAGAAGATCGCCGCCAAGCTCGGCTACATCCCGGCCCGCAACGGCATCGATCTGCCGGCCGGCTATCCCGCCCGCGAAGAGATCAAGGTATTGCCGATCAACGCGGCCGAAGCTCTCAAGGCTTCCGAAGAGGATGTGAAGACCTTTTCGGATATCTTCGGCATCAAGGGCTGATATAGAGAGCGCATGACGCGATCCGGAAATCCGGGAAACAGCCAGCCGCGCTGGCTGTTTCCTTTTGTCGTCACCGTCGTCTTCTTCCTGAGCGTGCTGCCGCTCGGCAGGCTGGCGGCGACGGGGCTTGCTTCGGCGTTCGAAGGCGGGGCTGCGAAGCTCTTGTCCGATCCGGCACTCTGGCGGTCGGTTTACGATACGCTCGTCACGTCCTTCCTCGGCATGATCGCCGCGGTGATCCTCGGCGGCGGTTTCGCGCTCTTGCTGACGCTCTTCGACATTCGGGCGAAGGCGCTGCTCGGTTTCCTCTTCATGCTGCCGATGATGATCCCGCCGCAGGTGACGGCGCTCTCCTGGATCGGCATGACGGGGCCTTCGAGCGCGCTTCTGAAGGCGCTGGGGCTCGCGCCGCCGCTCGGCAGCCCACAGCCGCTCTATTCGATCGGCGGCATAGCGCTGCTCTTCGGCGTGCAGCATGCGCCGCTCGTCTATCTTTCGCTGCGGGCCGGGCTGCTTGCCCTGCCGCGCGATGCGGTGGAAGCGGCAAGGCTTTCCGGCGCGTCGTCGCGCCGGGTGCTCATCGATATCATCCTGCCGCTGTCGCTGCCGGGGCTCGTGGCCGGTGCGGCGATCGCCTTCGTCTCGGGCGTCGGCAATTTCGGCATTCCGGCGATCCTCGGTATCCCCGCCTCGATCTACACGCTGCCGGTGCTGATCTATTCGAAATTCGCAAGCTTCGGTCCCGGCACCTTCGGCGACGTATCGCTCATCTCCGCGCTGATCGCGATTATCTCGATCATCGGACTTTCCGTGGAAAGCCGGGTTCTCAAGGGGAGGGATTATCGCGTGATCGGCCTTTCCGGGCAGGTCGCGGTTTTCCGGCTGGGCGGCTGGCGGGTGTTTGCCGAAGCGCTGCTCTGGCTCGTCATCCTGTTGATCCTGGTGATGCCGCTGACGGCGCTCGTCGCAAGTTCCTTGGCACCGGCCTATGGCGTGCCGCTGAGCGCCAAGACCGTGACCATCCACGCCTACGAGGAAATCCTCTTCCGTCAGTCGGTGACGCGCACCGCGTTTTCCAATTCCATTTTTCTCTCCGTTTCGACCGCTTTCGGTCTCCTGGCGGTGACGGTGCTGACCGGCTATTTCCTCGTGCGCACGAAGAGCCGGCTTGCCGGCCTCATCACCGCGCTTGCGGAAATTCCCTACGCGCTTCCGGGCATCGTGCTGGCCGTCGCCTTCATCCTGCTCTTCGCCGCGCCGATCCCGATCCTTCGCATCTCCATCTACGGCACGATCTGGATCATCCTGATCGCCTACTTCTCCAGTTTCTTCGCCGTCAGCCTGAAGCCGGTGGTCAGCGCCTTCCGCCAGCTCGATCCGTCGCTGGAAGAGGCTGCACGGCTTTCCGGCGCCGGCTTCGGACGAAGGCTCGCGGATATCCTCGTGCCGCTGGTGGCGCCCGCCGCCGGCGCCTCGGTGATCCTCGTCTTCCTGATCGCCTGCAACGAACTGACCATCTCCGCGCTGCTCTGGTCGGCGGGCACGCAGACGCTCGGCGTGGCGATCTACAATCTCGATGACAGCGGCAGTTTCAATCTCGCCTCCGCTCTGTCCGTCCTCGTGGTGGTCATGGTCGTCGCCATGATGATCGCGCTGGAGCTGATGGCGAAACGACTGCCGAAGGGAGTGGTGCCTTGGCGAAGCTGATCCTCAATCGTGTCTCCAAGGCCTTCGGCTCGGGAAAACCGGCCGTGAACGATCTGTCGCTGACCGTGCGAGAAGGCGGCTTCCTGGCGCTGCTTGGCCCCTCCGGCTGCGGCAAGACGACGGTGCTGAGGATGATCGCCGGTTTCGAGCAGCCGACCGATGGCTCCATCCTGCTCGGCGAGCGGGTGCTCGCGGATGCCGGGGAGATGATTCCGCCGGAAAGCCGCAACATGGCGATGGTCTTCCAGTCCTATGCGCTCTGGCCGCATATGAGCGTCGCCGACAATGTCGGCTATCCGCTCAAGGTGCGCGGCATTTCCGGCGAGAGGCGGCAGAAGAAGATCGGCGAGGCGCTTGCCGCCGTTCGCCTGGAAAACTTCGCGGACCGCCGGCCGGCCGATCTTTCCGGCGGTCAGCGGCAGCGCGTGGCGCTGGCCCGCTGCCTTGTCACCGAGCCGGATGTCGTGCTTCTCGACGAGCCGCTCGCCAATCTCGACCGGCATCTGCGCCAGGAGATGGAGGAGACCTTCCGGGAATTCCACGCCCGCTCGGGCGCGACGATGATCTATGTCACGCATGATCAGGGCGAGGCCATGGCGCTCGCCACCGATGTCGCGGTGATGTCGGAGGGGCGGCTGCTGCAGGTAGCCTCGCCGGAGGAGATTTATGCCAGGCCGGAAGGCCGCCTCGTCGGCGCGCTGGTGGGGCAGGGAGCCATCCTCTCGCTGCCGTCACTGGCCGGTGACAACCGGCGTCTGGACTGGAGCGGCCTCCAGCTACTCTTCGATCCCGCCGAGACGAATACGGCGCATGCCGACATTCTTGTGAGGCCGCAGGATATCGCGGTGGCGGGCGGGGGGATCGAGGCCCGCGTCGTCTCCGTGCTCTTCGAAGGTGAGCGCTACGCCTTGCGGCTCGTCCTGCCGGACGGGCAGATGCTCCGGGCTTTCAGCCGCGATCCGGTGAAGGCGGGCGATGTCCTGCCGATCGTCATCCGCTCCGCTTGGAGATTGTAGCCAGCTTCGGCCCGCATGGTTATGGTGCCGTCGAAACAGGAGGATTCCGCTTCATGTCGCTGCGCCTCGGCACCTTCAATATCGAAAACCTCATGACCCGTTTCGATTTCTCCGGCTGGCGAAACCAGCTCCGGCAGGATCGGGTGCTGAGGCTCTACGACGTGCAGGACAAGGTCGTCTATCAGCAGCTCGAACAGGCGCGGCTGATCGCCGAGACCGACGACACCCGCCAGCTTTCGGCGCTCGCGATTGCGGAAGCCGATGCCGATATCCTCTGCCTGCAGGAAGTGGACAACATGCCCGCTCTTCAGGCCTTTGAATACGGTTACCTCTATCGCATGGTCGGCAACGGCTATCGCCAGAAATATCTCGTCGAGGGCAATGATTCGCGCGGCATAGATGTCGCGGTGCTGATGCGGGAGGAAACGCGGACGGGCGAGAAGATCGAGGTCGTCGACGTGCGAAGCCACGCCATGCTGACCTATCATGATCTCGGCCTCTTCAATGACGAACTGGCGCTCACCAACGATCCCTACGACAAGATCTTCAAGCGCGACTGCCTGGAACTGGAACTCAAGATCGGCGGCAAGCCCTTCTCGCTCTATGTTGTGCACTTCAAATCCATGGGCAATGCCCGCGATGGAACCGATGGCCGCACCGGAACCATGGCGATCCGCACCGCGGAGGCCAGGGCCGTCCGCCACATTATCGAGCGTCAGTTCGGCAAGGGGCGCACGGCGGACAAGAATTTCGCCATCTGCGGCGACATGAACGATTACCAGGAAAAGGTGCAGGTGATCGGCACGCGCAGGCTCGGCTACCGCTTCGAGCCGGTGCGGGAGGAGGCGAGCGCGCTCGACGTCTTCAGCCATGACGGTTTTGCTGAAAACCCCGTGGAGCGCCGCGACGTCATGGACCGGTGGACGCTCTATCATGCACGCGGACCGGAGGAGCAGCACCTCTGCCAGCTCGATTATATCTGGCTTTCACCGACGCTCGCGCGCCGCAGCGCGGAGCGCATTCCGGAAATCATCCGCGGCGGGCAGCCCTACCGCACGGTCTTCCCGCCTGGCCAGGAGGTGGAGCGCTTCCCCCGCATCGGTTGGGACCGTCCCAAGGCCTCCGACCATTGCCCCGTCGTGATGGAACTGGATCTCGAATGAATATCGAATTTTCCGATGATTTCGCCGGCTGGCCGCCGGAGCAGACCATCTTCCCGGTGGGCCAAGCGGAATTGCAGGTCCTGCCGGGCGATCATCCCCTCTATCTCGCGGAGCGGGAGGCCATCGCCGCAAACTGGGAAAAGGAAATCGCCGCCAATCCGGCGCTCTTCGACGGCCGTATGGTTCTTCACCGGAAGGTTTCGCTGACGCCCGAAGGCTTCCGCAGCGAGGGGCACGTCATTCCCTATTCCGCTTTCCTCTGGTGGCGCAAGCAGGCGAGCCGCGCCGGCGGTATCCACGTTTTCGGCTACCCCGTTCTCGAAAGTTCGGACGGTGCGCTCATCGCCATCCGCATGGGCGAGCATACCGCCAATCCGGGCCTCGTCTATTTCGCCTGCGGTTCCATGGAGCCCGAGGACATCGTCGATGGCCATTGCGACGTGGACGGCAATATGCGGCGGGAGGTGCTGGAGGAGACTGGCCTCGACCTCAGACAGGCAGAAACGGCCGAAGGCTATAACGTCTGCCGCTACCGCCGGGCGATCACCCTGTTCCGGCTGTTCCGGTTCGAACTGACGGCGGACGAGATGATCTCCCGCATAGAGCGGCATATCGAGGTGGCGGAGGAGAAGGAGATCGCTGCGGCTGTCGCCATCCGATCCGCCGATCGCGCCGCCCATCCGTACCATGTCGCCATGCTGCCGGTGCTCGATTGGTATTTCGGTGGGGGCAGCGGATCGTGACGCCTTGCGCTGGCCGATCTGCTCGGGCAGTTTGGCGCCAAGGGTAAATGAGGAGGTTCGTTTGGCGCGGCGCTACGGCATCTACGACGTCTTCACGGACAAGAGGCTTTCGGGCAACCCGCTTGCCGTGGTCTTCGACGGCGACGGCCTAGACGACCAGGCCATGCAGGCGCTTGCCAGGGAAATGAACCTTTCCGAGACGGTCTTCGTCCAAAAGGCGGAAAATCCTGCCTATGCGGCGAAGCTGCGCATTTTTACGCCTGCCCGAGAGCTTCCCTTCGCAGGCCACCCGACCGTCGGCACGGCGGTCGCCCTTGCCGGGCGCAATCATGTGGCGGCGGCTGGCAATGTGGATATCGTCTGCGTGCTGGAGGAAAATGTCGGGCCGGTGCGCTGCGCCGTCCGGCTGCGGGAAGGGGAAGCCGGCTTTGCCGAGTTCGACCTTCCGAAGAAGCCGGTGCGCATCAACCTGCCGCTCGACCGGCAAGGGATCGCCGATGCGCTGAGCGTCAAACTCGCGGATATCGGCTTCGAGAATCACGTCGCCTCCATCTGGAGTGCCGGCGTGCCCTTCCTTATGGTGCCGCTGCACAATTTGGCCGCCGTGCAGGAAATGGAGTTCGATACGATGCTGTGGGAAAAGGCCGCTCCCTTCGTGGAGGGCGGGCTCGCCTCGGCTTACGTCTATTGCCGCGGCGGCGTGCATCATCAGGCGAAATTCCATGCCCGCATGTTCTCGCCCGACATGGGGATTGCCGAAGATCCCGCAACGGGGGCGGCGGTCGCGGCACTTTCAGGCACGATCCAGCATTTCGACGCGCTTCCGGAAGGGCATCATCCGGTTCTGGTGGAGCAGGGGGTGGAGATGGGCCGTCCCTCCTATATCCATCTGCATATCGACGTGAAGGAAGGCGAGATTGCCAGAGCCAGGATCGGGGGCCAGGCGGTGCCGCTGGCGGAAGGCACGCTTCACATCTGACCTCGCTGATCTCATGCGACATCCCGACCGAAGCAGGGACGCGGGAAAACCGCCGGCTTTCGCACGGAAGCCGGCGGCTGAAGGCATATGGCTTTCGACACCGTTACGGCTGCGTATTGCCGCCCGTCGACGGAGTAGCCGGAGCCGGGCTGCCTGCAGGCGGTGCGCCAGGAGTTGCCGGAGCCGGTGAAGGCGTGGCGGGCTCACTGGTGGCCGGCGGCGGTGTCGTGGACGACGTGGTTGCCGGGTCCGTGGGCGAGTTGCCCATCTGCGACCATATGAAGGCACCGACCAGGATGACCGCAATCACGGCAATCCAGGCACCCCACATGGAACGACGCGGAGATTCCGGAGTCGTCCGGAGATCTGGCTTGTTGTCATACGGGTCCATAGTCATGTTCACTTCCTCCTTGTCCTCCCACACAATGCTCGTTCGGGGAATTTGTTCCACCACGTAAGGATGTGGCCGCCGGAAGGCGGGTCACCGCTCGGACGGGCTCTCGTGTTTGCCGACCCTTGAGAGTACCCAGCCGCCGGCAAGCATGAGGGCGCCCCAGGCCAGGAAGCCCATATCCCAATAGATCCATTGTTCGCGCGGCACCGTCTCGTTCACGTGGTGAAGGCCGAGGATCTGATGATTGATCAGGCCTTCGACGAGGTTGAACAGGCCGAAACCCATCAGCATCGAGCCGACCAGCATCTTGCTCGACCAGTAGAGATGCCTGCGATGCGCCGAACGCCAGAGGATCACCAGCCCGATCACCACGAAAATGTAAGTACAGATGTGGAAGAGGCCGTCGAGCAGGATGTTGAGCCTCAGGTTTTCGACACTGTCGGCGGAATATCCCGCGCTTGTCGCCATATGGTGCCATTGGAGGACCTGATGCAGGACGATCCCATCGAAGAATCCGCCGAGACCAAGCCCGAAGAAAATGCCAGCCGCGGTCGGAAACCGGGCTCCAGACCGGGAAGAATCGGTTCGTTGGTCAACCATGGGCGGCAAACATCTGCGGACGCAAATTGTTCCTGCATCGGAATGGCGGCGCACGAATGCCACGCCCGCGATCTGCTATGAGCGAGCAGCCGGCCCTGAAAAGCGGGGGCCGAATCGCATCCTACGAGTGATCCGGCGGCTCTTCGCTACCCGCTCTCTCGTGGCAGAGTTCCTGATACACATCGATCCAGAAGGCTGCCTGATCGAGCGATCCGGTGCGCTCGGCGACCAATGCGCGCGTGAGCGTTTCCGACCCCGCCAAATCTCCGTAGATACTCAGGGCGGCGAGAGCTTGATGCACCGTCATGGAACAAGCGCCTCCGACCGTATCGCTGGGTAATTTGCCATCATTACGCATAAGGTCTGCTAGCACGGCGCCTTCGCATTGTCACATCGTACACATGTACGAGGACCCTTGCTTGCTTACAATGCAACCGTTACGTTTCGGCCATAAAGTTGGGGCGCAGGCGATGACGGTAGATGATAGCGAGACCCTCATATACGAAAAGGCGTTTGCGGCAATAAAGTCGGCGGCCAATGTCGGGGCGGCGATCGCGGCGCTTCGGGACTGCTATGAGGAGGTCGCGCATGTGACCTATCATCATGCACAGACGATTGCGCGCGGGACGGCAGTCGACGCACCCTTCGTGCGCACGACCTATCCGGATGGCTGGGTCGCGCGTTATCTCCTCAAGGGATATGTCACGATCGATCCGATCGTGCGGGAAGGGCTCCTGCGGCAGCTACCGTTCAGCTGGACCGAGGTTGACGTCGGTCCGGAGTGTTTCGAACTCTTCTCCGATTTCCAGACGAGCGGCCTCAGTCCGAACGGCTACTCGATTCCGGTAATCGACAAGGTATCCAGGCGCGCACTGGTATCGTTCAATGCGCATCCGCATGTGACGGATTGGGAAGGCTATCTGCAACGCCACCAGCAGGACTGGGCGGAGTTGGCGCACACTCTCCACCGCAAGGCGGTGGTGGAGCTCTACGGTGACAAGGATCCCTTCCCGCAGATCAGCCCGCGCGAACTGGAAACGCTCTACTGGATCAGTCAGGGCAAGGAATCCAAAGACATCGCGATCATCCTGGCGATCTCCGAGCATACGGTGCGCACCTATATGCGATCGGTGCGCTTCAAGCTGGATTGCGCCAATCTCTCGCAAGCTGTGGCGAAGGCGATGGCGCTGCGTCTCATCCGGGGATAACCCCTCCCACATACGTACGAAGGCCTATGTGTTAGCCTCTACGTGCGAATTTCTGACAACTAAAATTTGAACCATTCTCCGCCCTGTAGACAAACGGGACGGAGTTCAAAATGTTTGTTACGATTCAAGCACATGAATATACGAAATACTCCCATATTCTCGATCAGATGTTCCGCCACCGCAAACGTGTCTTCATCGACACGCTCGGCTGGAACATACCCGCCTCCGGTGACCGCGAGCGGGATATCTATGATGAGCTAAATCCTGTCTACCTCGTCTGGTGCAGCGATGATTTGAGCCGCCTTTACGGTAGCATGCGCCTGATGCCGACAACCGGCCCCACGCTGCTCTACGACACGTTCCGGGCGACCTTCCCAGCCTCGGTCAACCTGGTGGCTCCCGGCATTTGGGAGGGGACGCGGATGTGCATGGACGAGCAGGCCATTGCTGCCGACCATCCGAACATCGACGCTGGGCGTGCGTTCAGCTTGCTGCTTCTGGCCCTTTGCGAATGCGCGCTCGCTCATGGCGTACACACGATGATTTCCAATTATGAACCGCACCTCAAGCGGGTCTATCGACGCGCCGGGGTGGAGGTCGATGAATTGGGGCGCTCTGACGGGTATGGCCGGCATCCGGTCTGCTGCGGTGCTTTCGAGGTCTCTCAGGGCATCCTTGCGGACATGCGTGAATCGCTGAACGTCGACACGCCACTCTATCGTCGGTCAACACCGGCCCGATCAGTATTGTCGCTGATGTCAGATGCCGCATGAGGCAGGCTGAGGGGCGATTTGGAGCTTTAGTGCTATGAGCATAAGCAATGATAACGATATTGGCGCCAGTATCGCTTCGGACGTACGTTCCGTTTTAAAAAAATCGCGTGCGGCGCGCTATGATATGGTGACTTATTTCTGCGGGTTGATCCTGCAGGAGCTGATGCTCATCAAAGTTGAACGCCTCGAAAAGAAAGAGGATGGGGTTGCATAGATTTTTCCCCTGCGGCTGATGGATAGTTTCAAACAGCCTCCTCTAAGCCGGAGGCTGCTTTGCAGACATGTTGGACCGTCTGCACCTGGTGGACCGAATAACTTTTCGTACTGAGTTTTGTCGGGGCGTCGCCTGATGGCATGTGGAAAGGCACGAGGACGGGCTTCCAATCCGTTGAAAGCACGCTTGAACGTCTGTCTCTAACCTGTTGAAATGATGGTGGGTGATGTAGGGCTCGAACCTACGACCCGCTGATTAAGAGTCAGCTGCTCTACCAACTGAGCTAATCACCCAAGATCCATCGTCGGCGGCCAGGTGGCGCCGGCGGTGTGAGGGGGCGTATAAAGTGGAACGATCGGCTTGTCCAGCGTCATTGCGAAAATTTCGTGAAATTTTCGGGACGCTTCATTCCGCGCCCGCCACCCTTGTCCGCCGCGCCTCCAGAGTGCGGAAGGCGAGGGCGAGCGCAAAGCCTATAACCGCCGTGAAGGCGACGAAGAAGGGGGCCGCGGACCATCCATGGGCGGCCACGATCGAGCCAACCAGAAGCGGCCCGGCGCATTGCCCGATATTGGAACCCTGCATCACGAAGCCGCTCATGGTCCCCACGAGATCCGGGCGCGGTGAGTAGACCGGAAGCGCCCCCATCAATGTCGCGGGCAGGAGCCCGCCCGAGACGGCATAGACGACGGCGGCTCCATATCGCAGGCTTAAAGGTAAGCCGCCGCTGAAGACGGCGAAGGCCATCAGCGTGAGGATGACGCAAGGGCCGGCGATAAGCAGCCAGCGGGCGATGCCCAGCCTGGCGAGAAAGCCGCCGAGCACATTGCCGCCCGCATTGGCGAGAACGGCAAGCGCCGTCATTACCGAGGCAAGCGTCAGCGCCAGTCCCATGTCCTCGATCAGCATGGTCGGCAGAAAGCCGAAGACGGACATGAAGCTCGAGCTGTAGGTCGCGAAGATGCCGGCCAGCAGCCAGGAGGCCGGTTGGCCCGCGGTGAGGCGCAAACCCGTCACCAGCGAAGCGGACGAGGCCGTGGGCGCGGCGCGCGTTGACGAGCCGGTCGCAGCGAGCGCCGCCAGCGGCACGAGACAGGCAAGCGTGGCGGCAACCCATGAGCCGCGCCAGCCGAAGGCGGGAAGAGTGAACGGCGAGGCAAGCATCATCACGGCGACGCCCATGGGCAGCCAGACACCCCATATGGCGAAGGCGACGGCCCGATCGGAAGGTGCCGTAACCGAGGCGATCAGGCCGGGTGCGGCCACCACCGTCATGATGAGCCCGACGCTTTCGACCGCGCGGCTTGCGAAGACCACCGCTTCGGAAGAGGTGAGGGCGCCGGCAAGACTTCCGGCCGCCAGAAAAAGGAGGCCGAGAATCATAGAACGACGATGGTTGAGCTGATCTGTGAGGCGGCCGATGAATAGCCCGCAGACGGCGCCGATGGCGCTCACCAGGCCCATCAGCCAGCCGGCGGCGGCCAGGTCCATGCCGAGCTCCGCGCGCAGCAAGGGGAGCGCCGGCGGCACCTTGCCGATATGCAAGGCCGCCGCGATCCCGGCAAGAACGGCGATCGCGACCTGTCCCCATCGCGTCATGACGATGTGCCCTCCCAAGCTTTGCTCCTCAGCCGAGGCATATCACCCGAAGGCGAGTCGCGGCATAAATTCGTGGGGCCGGCCCATAAATTCTCCGGCGGTTTTCTGGCGGTCATGCGGACGACTTATTTGCCTGTTTTCACCGGCGAAGCTATTTGATTGATGTCGCTTTCGACTCGCAATCCGGGAAATTCATCCGTGTCCATTTCAGAAAAAGACTACGCCGCCTTCCTGTTCGACATGGACGGCACGATCCTCAATTCGCTTGCCGCAGCCGAACGTGTCTGGGGCCGATGGGCGGCGGCGAACGGCCTGGACGTGGAAAAATTCCTGCCGACCATGCACGGCAAGCGCGGCATCGATACCATTACGGCGCTCGATCTGCCGGGGATCGACCCGCAGGCGGAAGCCGACCTCATCCTTCGCGGGGAGATCGAGGACGTCGAGGGCGTGGTACCGATCCCCGGCGCCGTCGAGTTCCTGGCCGCTTTGCCGCCGGAAAAATGGGCGATCGTCACCTCCTCGCCGATCGAGCTTGCCAAGCGGCGGCTTGCGGCGGCCGGCATTCCCGAGCCGCGCTTCATGGTGACGGCCGAGGATGTCGCGGTGGGTAAGCCCAATCCGCAATGCTATATCCTGGGCGCCGAGCGCCTGGGGATCGATCCGGCGCAAGCGCTGGTCTTCGAGGATGTGCTGGCGGGCGTAGAGGCCGGCGAAGCCGCCGGCGCCGATGTCATGGTCATCACCGCGACGCACGCCCATCCGATCGAAACCGCTCACCCGAAGCTCATGGATTATCGGGCGGTGGTGCCGCACATTTCGGAAAATGGCCGCCTCTCCGTGAGGCCGAAGCGCTGAAACGCTCTAGGTGGCCTGACGCGCGCTTCGCATGATGCCGACGGTCGCGAGCCACAGCACCACGCCGAGCGCGAGCAGGCAGGCGGCGATCAGGTATTGAACCGGATCGCGCCCCGTCCATGGACCGGCCAGGAACGCACAGGAGATGGCGCCCAGCACCGGCAGGATGGTCGGCGTGCGGAAGTGTTGATGTTCGACCTTGTCCTTGCGCAGCACGAGCACCGCGATGTTCACCACCGTGAAGACGCAGAGCAGCAGCAGCGCCGTCGTGCCGCCGAGCGCGGGAACGCTGCCGGCAAAGGTGATCAGCGCAAAGGCGAGCGCGGTGGTGAAGAGGATCGCCACGAAGGGCGTGCGGCGGGTCGCATGGACCTTGCCGAGGGATGCGGGCAATACCGCTTCGCGGCTCATGCCATAGATCAGCCGGCTCGCCATCATCATGTTGATGAGCGCCGAGTTTGCCACGGCGAACATGGTGATGATGCCGAAAATGCCGAGCGGGAAGGCGGGCGCGCCGGCCTGGACGACTTTCAGGAGCGGCGTGTCGCCTTCACCCAGTTCCGCGGCGGGAACGAGCGCAATGGCGGAGATCGAAACCAGCACGTAGATCAGGCCGGTGATGACAAGGCCGGAAAGCAGGACCTTCGGGAACATGCGGCTCGGTTCCTTGCATTCCTCCGCCATGTTGACGGAATCCTCGAAGCCCACCATCGCGAAGAAGGCGAGCGTCGTCGCCCCGATCACAGACCAGAAGACGCCGCGGTCGCCGGCGGGCTGGAAATCCCAGGCCCGCGAAATATCGCCCTGGCCAGCCGAGATGGCCCACAGGCCAATGGCGATAATGATCAGAAGGCCGGTAAGCTCCACGACCGTCAGCAGCACGTTGGTCATGACGCTTTCGGTCACGCCCCGGAAATTGATGACCCCTACCAGCGCTATGAAGCAGAGCGCGACGAGGGTGACCCCGTAGGCGCCGAAATCGAAACCGAAGGCAGAGGAGAAGTTTGCCGCAAAGGCGCGGGATGCGGTGGAGGCCGATGTGATACCGGACGACATTACCGCGAAGGCGACCAGAAACGTCAGAAAATGGATGCCGAATGCCTTGTGGGTGTAGAGGGCGGCTCCGGCCGCGCGGGGATATTTCGTCACCAGTTCGAGGTAGCTGAAGGCGGTGAGCAGAGCCACGACGAAAGCGACCACGAAAGGCAGCCAGACCACGCCGCCCACCTGCGCCGCCACCTGGCCGGTCAGCGCGTAGATGCCCGTGCCGAGGATATCTCCGACGATGAACAGGAGGAGCAGGCCCGGCCCCATGACCCGCTTCAGTTCGGTTCTTTCTTCTCCCACTTTCGCCGTATGTTTCATGCCATCCTCCTGAAATACGGTGCGTGCAGGGCGTCAGATGAGAACTAGCGCGGCCGGACGGGAAGAAAAGTACGAGCGTTTCAAAGTCCTTGGCAGGCCGGGGCGAGCCGGTCCGGTGAGCTGCACGACCCGTCATCACGCCTCGAATACGCGGCCGTTCGCCCGCGAAACGGCTGAAATATGTGCTCGCATGGCAGACCCCTCCTTTCCCGTTTTTCAAATCGTCCCGCGAAAAACATTGCATCTAATGCAATATTGCAGTAGGTATAGCTATGCCGGTTGGAAGAAATCGCGACGGTGGGCCGAATTCCTGCCTTGGAATCGCCACGTCCCCGGAGCGATGTTCGCCCGCCAATTGGATTCGTATTTCAAAAGCCGGGGACATAGCGATGACGGCCGATATCGCACTATCTGATTTCCTGCATTTCTTTCGGTCCTGGATCAGCCATCCGCTGCGGGTGGCGGCGGTGACGCCGTCGGGCAATCCGCTTGCCCGCCTGATGACCCAGGAGATCGCTCCGATCGACGGACCGATCATCGAGCTCGGTCCGGGAACCGGTGTCTTCACGCGCGCGCTTCTTTCGCGCGGCGTCGCCGAATCCGATTTGACGCTGGTGGAATTCGGCCCGGAATTCATCGATGGCCTGCGCTCGCGGTTTCCCCAGGCGCATGTCCTGCAGATGGATGCGGCCCGGCTCGGCAGGGCCGGTATCTTCGAGGGGCAGCCGGTCGGCGCGGTGGTGAGCGGTCTGCCGCTCCTGTCCATGTCGCCACGCAAGGTCACCGCTATTCTCGCCAGTTCCTTCGCCTATATGCGTCCGGGCGGCTCCTTCTACCAGTTCACCTACGGGCCGCGTTGCCCCGTGCCGCGGCCGATCCTCGATCGCTTGGGGCTCAAGGCCACCCATATCGGCGGCACGATGCGCAATCTTCCGCCCGCCGCGGTCTACCGGATCTCCCGACGCAAGCCGCTCGAACTCTCGCGGGAACGCTTCAAACCGGATGACTGAGAAAAAACCGAGAGAAGCGGCGGAGGGCCGGCGCGAACGCAAGCGCCGCCAGACGCGGGAGCGTATCCAGCAGGCGGCGATGACGCTCTTTCTTGAAAGAGGGTTCGAGGAAACGACGGTCGAGGATATCGCGGAAGCCGCCGATGTCTCCAAGCGCAGCTTCTTCGATTACTTTCCCTCGAAGGAAGACGTGGTCTTCGCCTGGCAGGATACTTTCGCGCAGCATCTCATGAACGCGATCGCCAAGCGCCCTCCGGAAGAGCCCGCGGTGAGCGTGGTCAGGCATGCCTTGCTCGACACCGTAGTCGCGGCCGCCGACCAGCGCGCGCTTGCGATCGGCGATCTCATCAACAGGACGCCGGCGCTCAAGGCGCGCGACCAGCTCAAATACGCCAAGCTGGAGCAGAAGCTTGCCGAGGCGCTGGAGGCCCGCGCCCGTTCGAAGGAGGAGCGGGACCGCATGCGCCTGCTGGCCGCGGTCGTCATCGGCATGCTGCGCATCGGTGCGGAGCGCTGGAAGGATGAGCCGAAGGGCGCTTCCTTCGAGGCGTTTTCCCATACGCTTTTCAACGATCTCTGGAAGATGCTTGCCGATCTCGGAGGGGAAGCCCGAGGCTGACTACCAGTTGGGCTAAGCCATGACGCCCGCCGTCGCGAAGGCGAGCGCCAGATAGCGCGCCAGCTTGCCGATGAAAACGAGCAGGAGAAAGCTCCAGAGCGGCTCCTTCAGCACGCCGGCGACCACCGTGATCGCATCGCCGCCGACCGGCAGCCAGGCAAGGAGCAGCGACCATTTTCCATATTTGCGGTACCAGCGCTCGGCGCGCTCGAGCTGTGCCGGCGTTGCGGGAAACCAGCGGCTGCCGCGGAAACGCTCGATGCCGCGCCCGAGCAGCCAGTTGACCGCCGAGCCGAGTGTGTTGCCGACGGAGGCGACGGCGATGAGTCCCGGCACGGAATACTTGCCCGTCAGCATGAGGCCGACGAGGATCGCTTCCGACTGCATCGGAAAGATCGTGGCGGCGATGAAGGCCGCGGCAAACAAGCCCGCATAGGCGGCGAGATCGATCATCGACTCTAACGGCTCTCAAGGAAAAGGGCGGATGAAGCATCCGCCCTTCGGAAGTATCGGTGAGGAAGCTGAACTCACGCCTGGCTCGGACGCTCGCCTTCTTCGATCGCCGGCTGGCCCGCGCTCTCCGCTGCCGCCTTGGCGCGGCGCGTGCGCCAGTCGCCGAGGAAGAGCAGGATCGGAGCGGCGATGAAGACCGACGAGGAAGCCGCGACCACGATGCCGAAGACCATGGGGATGGCGAAGCTCTCGACCGCGCTTCCGCCCCAGATCGCCATGGGCAGCATGGCGAGGAAGGCCGTGACGGACGTGTAGAGGCTTCGTGCCAGCGTTTCGTTGATCGAGCGGTCGATCAGCTCGCGCAGCGGCATCTTCTTGTAGAGCCGCATGTTTTCGCGCATGCGGTCGTAGACGACGACCTTGTCGTTGACCGAGTAGCCGACCAACGTGAGCAGGGCCGCGATGGCCGTGAGGTTGAAGTCGAGGCCGGTCAGCGCGAAGAAGCCGATCGTCTTCGTCACGTCGAGAACGAGCGTTGCGATCGCGCCGACGGCGAAGGGCCATTCGAACCGCGCCCAGATGTAGATGAGCATGGCGAGCGACGCGAGCACGACGGAGAGAATGCCCGCGGTGGCAAGCTCGCCGCTGACCTTCGGGCCGACCACTTCCGTCCGTTCGACCTTGGCTGTCGGATCGATCTTCACGACCTCCGTCTTCAGGTGCTCGACGGCTGCCGTCTGTGCTTCCTCGCCGCCGGGCTGGCGTTCGACGCGCACCAGAAGGCGGTTATGGCCGCCGAATTCCTGCAGCGCCACTTCGCCGAGACCGAGTTCGTTCAGGCCGGAGCGGAAGGCCGCGAGATCGGCTTCGTTCTGGGTGACGACTTCCATCTGGATGCCGCCGCGGAAATCGACGCCGTAATTGAGGCCGGGCGTGATGAAGAGGATGATGGAGGCGACCGAAAGGAACAGCGAGACGCCGAGGCCGATGAAGCGGCCCTTCATGAAGTTGATCTGGGTGCCGTCCGGGATCAGGTTGATCGGCAGAAGCGGCTTGATGTCGATCTTCTTCAGTTTGTAGCGGCCGGCGACGAAGACCATCACGACCCGGACGATCGAAACGGCAGTGAACATCGAGATCGCGATGCCGAGGCCCATGGTCACGGCGAAGCCGCGCACCGGCCCGGAACCGAACCAGAAGAGCAGGACGGTGGCGATGAGCGCCGTCACGTTACTGTCGACGATCGTCGAATAGGCGCGCTTGAAGCCCGCGTCGATCGCCGCGAACGTACTGCGGCCCTTCCTGGTCTCCTCCTTGATGCGCTCGTTGATGAGGACGTTGGCGTCGACGGCCAGGCCGATGCCGAGCACGATACCGGCAATGCCGGGGAGCGTGAGCGTCGCACCGATCAGCGTCAGGCCGGCAAAGGTCAGGATGACGTTGATGAACAGGGCGACGTTGGCGAGAATGCCCCAGGTTCCGTACAGGAAGAACATGAAGCCGACCACCAGCAGGAAGCCGATGAAGCCGGTGAAGATGCCCATTTCGATGGCGTCCGAGCCGAGGTCGGCGCCGACGGTGCGTTCCTCGATGACGGTCAGCTTGGCTGGCAGCGCGCCGGCGCGCAGCAGCGCGGAGAGCGTGTTGGCTTCCTCGACGTTGAAGCCGCCGGAGATCTGGCCAGAGCCGCCGGTGATCGGCGTGCGGATGACCGGTGCGCTCAGCACCTTGTTGTCGAGCACGATCGCAAACGGCCGGCCGACATTCTGCTGGGTGATCTGGGCGAAGCGGTTGGCGCCGGCGGTATCGAATCGGAAGTTGACGACCGGTTCGTTGGTCTGCGGGTCGAAGGCGGCGCGGGCGTCCGTCAGGCGGTCGCCGGAAAGCTCGACGCGATCGAGAACGGGATACTGGTTACCGCCTTCGTCAGAAAGCATGGTCACGCCCGGTTCGCCCTGATTGCCGAGCAGATGGAAGCTCATCTTCGCCGTGGAGCCGAGAAGCTGGCGTAGGCGGGAGGGGTCCTGTTCGCCCGGAAGCTGGACGAGCACGCGGTCGGAGCCGACGCGCTGGATGGTCGGTTCGGCAACGCCTACCTGGTCGACGCGCTGGCGGATGATCTCGAGGCTCTGCTCGACCGCCGCGCTGCCATGGGCGGTGATGCCTGCTTCTGTATAGCCGAGCGTGATGGTGTTGCTGTTCGGCGTGCGGATGTCGAGGTCCGACTGGCCCATGCCCGCGCCGAAGCCGATCGGATTGCCGAGGGTCTGGAGCTGGGTGACGGCCGCGCCGCGCTGCGCGGGATCGCGTAGCGCGATGGTGATGGTGTCGCCGTTGCGGCGGACGCTGGCCGGATCGATGCCGTTATCCCTGAGGACGCGGCGGCTGTCCTGCAGCAGGTTCTGGAGCCGTTCGTTGACGAGGTCGGTGCGGTCGACTTCGAGCACGAGGTGCGAGCCACCGCGCAGGTCGAGGCCGAGCGAGACGCGGCTGTGCGGCAGCCAGCTCGGAATACGCTCGAGCACGGAATTAGGGAGTGCGTTCGGCAGCGCGATCAATACGCCGATCAGGATGATGAAGGCATAGGTCGCCACCAACCAGGGGGAATTTCTCATGGGTCTGTTCCTGCTGGGCCCTGCGGCACGACCTGGCGGCGGCAAGGGCAAAATTCTCGAATAATTTCAAACGCCGAAGCGTTCAAGCGTCAGGCGCGGGCAGGGGGTGCTCTGGGCTGGAAGGCGCGGCCTACGGCCGGCAATGCCGCAGCGGCGGGAAGAGGCAGGGCAAGCGCGGAGCTGCCCGAACGGAATGCCGTCTCGACGGCGCGTGCCTCGAGTGCTCCGTCATGCCCGGTCCAATGGGCCCCGCCGTCCTTCCGGTCGGCGGAAAGCACGGCGCGCAATGGCTCGCGCTTGGTAAGATGCGGGATCTCGGAATTGCCCTCGGCGGCGAGCACGCCGCCTGGAACGCGGACTTCCTTCACGACGCCGGAGATCAGGCCGAAGAAGGCGGCGATCAGCATCGCGGCGGCGAGCACCGGCCATCGCAGCGGGAGGCTTTCCCGCGTCTCTTCGACTTTCGTCCGCGATCTGAGCGGAACTCGCATCATCCGCTTCCTAAACTCCGGAGCGTTTCATTTTCCGGTTCTCGCCCGGAACGAATGCCGCCTTCTACTGGACGGGGTCCCGGCGGTCAATTGCGATAGAGCTTTAGCAACCGATTGCGGCTGCCTCTTGGCGTCGCCCCATCTATCGGTGGATAGGGTCTTTCCACAGCACCTCTTCGGGCTTTTCCACCGGCTCGATGTCGAGATTGACGACCACCGGCTCCTGGCCGGAGCGCATCAGCACGCATTCAAGTGTCTCGTCGCGGCTGGCATTGATCTCCTGGTGCGGCACATAGGGCGGCACGTAGATGAAATCGCCGGGACCGGCTTCCGCCACATATTCCAGATTGTCGCCCCAGCGCATGCGCGCCTTGCCCTTCACCACGTAGATGATGCTTTCGAGGTCGCCGTGATGATGGGCGCCGGTCTTGGCGTTGGCGTGGATCGTGACCGTCCCCGCCCATATCTTTTCGGCTCCGGCTCTCGCATGATTGATCGCGGTCGCGCGGTTCATGCCGGGCGTCTGCGCGGTGTTCGGATCGAGCGAATCGCCGGGAATGACCTTCACGCCATGTTCGCGCCAGTCGATCTCGCCGGGCTTATGGTCGTGGTGGTCGTGATCGCTCATCGTCATGCTTCCGGTTCATCGTTTCGCTGCGGTGGCATGTTCGACGCGCGGATGGCAAAAGTCAAAGCCTCTCACGTGGCGATCGCCGCTCTCACCCTGTCTCTCGTCAGGGGCAGGTCGTAGAGCCGCTTGCCGGTGGCGTTGCGGACCGCGTTGGCGACGGCTCCCGCCGTCGGCCCCTGGGCGGCTTCCGCCGTCCCGAGGAAGGGCTGTCCGGGCCGCCCGACGATATGGACGTCAACCTTGTCGGGAATGCTCGCGAACCGCAGGATCGGATAACTCGACCAGTCGGTGCTGGTGATGCGCGTGCGGTCGAAACTCACCGCCTCGTAGAGCGTCCAGCTTATCGTCTGCAGAATGCCGCCTTCCGTCTGGTTGCGGATGCCGTCGGGGTTGACCACCTCGCCGCTGTCGATCGCCGAGACGGCGCGCACGATCCGCACGCGCCCGGTTTCCGGCTCCACCTCCGCTTCCACCGCAACCGCCATATAGGCGGCAAGGTTCTTGTAGCGGGCAAAGCCGAAACCGCGGCCGCGATTGCGCGGCATCGGCATGTTCGACCAGCCGAACTGTTCCGCCGCCAGTTGAACCACGTCGCGGGCGCGCGGGTCTTCGAGATGCCTCAGCCGGAACTCAACGGGGTCGGCGTCGGCAAGGATCGCCAGTTCGTCCATCGTGCTTTCGATGGCGAATACATTGGCATAGGCGCCGAGCGCGCGAAGGGCCGAGACACGCAGCGGCATGTCCGGCAGGAAATGCCAGAGCACGCGCTTGTTGGCGATCGTGTAGAGCGGATTGGCATTGCGGTCGCCATTGCCCGAAGGGCTGATCTGCATCTTGGCGGGAGAGGCGGGGAAAGGCGGCGCCTTGTGCCGCGCCCCCCGAAGGGCGGGCGCTCCCCCGGGACGCGTCGAATGCGTGTTGCTCCAGAGGTCGTAGCCCCAGTTGGCGATCCTTCCGGTCTCGTCGAGAGAGGCCTTCACCTTCACCAGCATGGCCGGGCCATAGGGCTCCCAGCTATGTTCCTGCTCACGCATCCATTGCACGCGCACCGGCCGGCCGGGCAGCTTCGTCGCGATCAGTGCGGCATCGGCCGCCGCATCGTCCGCTCCGTTATGGCCGTAGCAGCCGGAGCCTTCCATGTGGATGACACGCACCTTTTCGGGCGGCATGCCGAGCATCTCGGAGATCGCTGCGCGATCGGGAAAGACGCCCTGCGTATGTGACCAGACATCCAGCGTTCCATCCGGCTTCATATGCGCGACGGCGCAGGAAGGTCCGATCGAGCCGTGAATCTGGTAGGGCCGGCTAAACGTCGCCGCAAAGATCCGGCCGGTGAAGCTCGGCATGTTGCCGGCCTCGGCCACTGTTCCGACTTCCCGCTCCAGGTTTTGCAAGGCTGCAGGAAGGTCGTTCTGATCCGGCAGCGTTTCCTTCTCCTCCCAGCGGGAGGCGGCCGAAAGCGCGCGCATTGCGTTGATCGCCTGAAATTCCTTCTCCGCGACGACCGCCAGGAAATTGCCGTCCAGCACTACCGAGACGACGCCCGGCATGGCCTCGATCGAGGTCGTGTCGAGTTCGCTGAGCTGGGCCGCCGCGCTCGGCGGGCGCACCACGCGCGCATGCAGCATTCCTTCGAGCCTAAGATCGTGCACATAGGCGGGTTGACCGGTCACCTTTCCCGGAATGTCGACGCGCTGCATTGGCCTTCCCATGTGGCGGAAGCTGCCGGGGTCCTTCAGCGGCGATTGCGGCTGGGCCTCCACATGCAGCATCTGGCCGGAGACGAGCTCGCCATAGGTGACGCTTCTGCCGTCCGGCGCGGTGATCGTCCGGTTTTCCACTTTCAGGCTTTCGGGCGGAACGCCGAATCGCCGGCCGGCTTCCGCGAGCAGGATGGCGCGCACCTGCGCGGCGGCGTTGCGGATGGCCGTGCCGCTGTTCTGCATGGACTGGCTGCCCGCGGTAAAACCCTCGTTCGGCGTGCGGCCGGTATCGGCGGTCACGAGCTCGATGTCCTTCGGGTCCGTCTCCAGCTCCTCCGCGGCCACCTGCAGGAGAGCGGTGCGGACGCCCTGGCCGAGTTCGGCCTTGCCGGTGAACACCGTCACCGCATTGTCGGCATCGATGCGAATCCAGGAATCGAGGAAACGCTCGTCGTCGAGGCTGCCGGGAAGGGCAGGCGGCTCGGGAGTTGCAGGTTGAGGAGCGGCGGGCTGGGGCGCTGCTTCCCGCGCCAGGGCCCGGCCCATGGAAAAGCTGACGACGAGCGCGCCGGTGCCTGCCATGAGCCCGCGGCGCGTGATGCCTGTTTCAAGCATATCCATCAGCCCGTCCTCCCTTCGCCGGCGGCGGGCAGGCCGGCGGCCTGCATCAGTTCGCCCGCCCGGCGGATCGCCGCCATGATTCGCATATGCGTGCCGCAGCGACAGAGATTGGTGCCGAGCGCCTGGCGGATGTCTTCGTCGCTGGGATTGGCGTTCCTGCGCAGGAGCGCATGGGCGCTCATCATCATGCCGGGAATGCAGTAGCCGCATTGCGCAGCCTGCATCTCTATGAAAGCCTGCTGCAGCGGTCCCGGCTCCTCGATCGTGCCCAGGCCCTCGACGGTGGTGATCTCGCGGCCTTCCATCAGCATGACCGGCGTCATGCAGGAAAGCACCGCTTCGCCGTTCACCACCACCATGCAGGAACCGCATTGGCCGAGCCCGCAGCCGTATTTCGCGCCGTTGAGGGCAAGATCGTCCCGCAGCACATAGAGCAGGGGCGTGGCCGGATCGGCATCGATCCGTTTATCCTCGCCGTTCACTTTCAGCGATATGGCCATCACTCCTCCTTCGCGCCGACATTGTGCGGCGCCCTCTCGATTCCGTCCGATGGCCGGACGGCGACGTGATATTTGCCCGAGCGCGTGTTCGCGACCTGCGCCTCGAGGTCTTGCCATGCCGCTTCATCGGAGAACTGCTCGCGCATATAGGCGAGCAGGTCGGCGATCTGCCGATCGGTCAGCATGGCGGCAAAGCCCGGCATGACCGCGCTCGCCTTGCCGTCGGCCGGCGGCAGGCCGAACAACGTCACGTTGACGACGTTCTGGGGATTGGGCGCGTGAACGGCGGTGCTGAGCGCGAAATTCAAGCCGCCGAAAGGCTGCTGCCGGCCGCTCTCGTGACAGGTGGCGCAGGCGGCTTGATAGATCGCCGCTCCCGGATGGTCGGATGCGGCGGGGGCAGGCGGCGTCTGGCTGTCGGAAGCCTGTATGATGCGGCCGCCGCCGAACTGCGCGCGGAGCTGCTCGGCCTTTTGCAGCCGTTCGGGAGAAGGCTCGCCCATCAGCGAGGCGACATAGATGGATATCGCGGCGATGTCGCTATCGGGCAAAAGGCTGAGATTGCCCGTCACTTCCGCCATGGGCCCGCGCGAGACGCCATGCAGTTCGTGCCAGCCGTTGCGCAGATAGAAGGCGAGGCTTTCCGCGTCCCAGGGAACCGGCGCCTTGGAGTTTTCGTCGATCGCATAGGCCTGCCAGCCCTCCGCTTCGCCGCCTGCGAAATGCCGTTCCACGTCTTCCGCCCCGAGCGAGTTTCGGGGCGTATGACAGGCGCCGCAATGCCCGAGACCTTCGGATAGATAGCGTCCGCGGTTCCATTCCGCGCTTTGGCCGGGATCTGGCTGCAATTGCCCCTTGCGGAAGAAGAGCAGCTTCCAGCCGGCGAGCAGCGGCCGGAATTCCAGGGGGAAGGTCAGGCTGTTGTCCGGCGTTTCCGCCTTCACCGGCTGCCGGGTCATGAGAAAGGCATAGAGCGCCTTGTTGTCCTCCGGAGTGACCCAGGTGAAGTGGTCGTAGGGGAAGGCGGGATAGAGATGATTGCCGTCGCGGTCCACACCTTCGCGCATGGCGCGCTCGAAGGCCGCCTCGCTCCAGTGCCCGATCCCGGTTTCCGGGTCGGGCGTGATATTGGTGGAATGGATGGTGCCGAAAGGCGTCGGAACCGCGAGCCCGCCTGAAAAAGCCGGCTTGCCCGGCACGGTGTGGCAGGCGATGCAATTGCCGACGGCGGCAAGCTGCGCGCCTTTGGCGACCAGTTCCGGGGGATGAGCGGCGCTCGCGGCCTGCTCGTCGACCGGTATTTCGGATCGCCAGGCGACGAACAGAAATGCGACGGCTGCGACCAGCAAAAGGGTCAACAGAAACGAGAATGCCCGGATTATGCGCATGCAGAGGCCTCCACCCGCTGCAGCCGAACGCGTGGAAGGAAATTTTGTTCCCCGATGGCTGGACGGTAGCGGAAAAAGAAAACCCGCCGCGCCATGGGGCGGGCGGGTCTTCTGCGGAAGCGGTCAGCGCCGGATCATGCGAGCCATTGCTGGACGTGCGGCCAG
Organism: Rhizobium sp. LC145; assembly: GCF_001005825.1. Classification (GTDB taxonomy): domain Bacteria; phylum Pseudomonadota; class Alphaproteobacteria; order Rhizobiales; family Rhizobiaceae; genus Neorhizobium. Next base: position 480,341 of record NZ_LBHV01000001.1, on the reverse strand, counting down.
ACCTCGACAAAACCGTGATAGATCATGTTGCCGGCGACATAGACGATCACCGCAAGGCCGACATAGGCGATCCAGCGATAGCGGTGGAGGAGCCGTGCAACCAGGTTAGCCGCAAGACCCATCAGGGCAATCGAGAGAACGAGACCGATGATCAGCACCGAGGTGTGCTCGCGGGCAGCACCTGCGACCGCCAGCACGTTGTCCAGCGACATGGAAACGTCGGCGATGACGATCTGGGTCGCCGCCTGGAGAAAGGTCTTGCGCGGGACGTTCGTTTCCTCAGCCTCTTCGGCGGAAAGTGCGTGCGCGGCGCTCTGCTCGGCCGAGCGCAGTTCCGTCCACATCTTCCAGCAGACCCACGCGAGCAGCAGGCCGCCGAGAAGCTGCAGCCCGACGATGCCGAGCAGATAGGCGGTGACTGTCGCAAACGAAATGCGCAGGATCGTGGCCGCGATGATCCCGACGAGGATCGCCTTGTTGCGTTGGTGGGCGGGAAGGCCTGCCGCGGCGAGGCCGATGACGATGGCATTGTCTCCCGCCAGAACGAGGTCGATGGCAATGACCTGAAGGAGCGCCGTTAAACCGGCCGCGGTGAAGATTTCCATGATGAGGCTTTTACTTGGATGGCGATATTTTGAATGGCGGTCGGTCGCGACCGTCTCGTGGTACAAAATATTTCGCCGGGCTTGGCAAGCAAAAAATGAGCGCGTCCGCCCCTCGGTTGGGGTGACATTCAAGCCGGCGCGTTTGCGTCCTTTAAAGCCCATAAAGGGCAGGGGGTGCCAGCGGCCCCATTTTCTCCTATATTATCAGGGACTTTGTGGTGACAAAGGTCGAGGGGCGCTCTGCCGAATAGAAAAGCGACGCCGATACTGCGGCTCCGAAAGGGCCGCGAACCGGAGGCTTGGGATGCTGCCAAGTGCTGTCGTGCTGATCGTCGAGGATGAACCGCTTATCCGCTTCACCGTGCTGGATGCGCTGGAGGAGGTCGGCCACCTCGTGCTGGAGGCCGGCAATGCCGAAGAGGCCCTGGCCCTGTTCCGCAACCGCCCGGATATCGACGTCGTTCTCACCGACGTCAACATGGCGGGCTCCATGGACGGTATCCAGCTTGCACGCCGCGTGCGGGCGCTGCGGCCGAATGTCGGGATCATCATGACCTCTGGGGTGGAGTGGCTCGATCCCATGCTGCTGCCGGTGGATGCGGTCTTCCTGCCCAAGCCCTACGCTCACGAAATGCTTCTTTCCTCCATCCATTCGCTCGTGCGTTAGCCTCGCTCCAAGCCGGCGCGAGAAATCGGCCTTTACTCCTTCCTAATCTCTATTAGATTGGTAGAGATGAGGCCGTGGCCGTGGAAGGAGGAAACTCGATCCTCGGCGCGGGTTCATGGCAGCCCTTTCGCTTGCGCAATAACGAGGAGAGTGTGCTTGATCCATGATGTCGCCGTCGTCGGCTCCGGATTTTCCGCGATCGCCCTGACCATCAACCTCCTGAACCTTCTGCCTCCATCCTCCACCATTGCCGTGGTGGGGGACGATCCGGGCTTCGGCCGTGGAACCGCCTATCGCACCGAATTCTACCTGCATCGGCTGAACGTCCCGGCCGCGCGCATGAGTGTCTTCCCCGATGCGCCGGACGATTTCGTCGAATGGCTCCGTCGGCGCGGCAGGACGGTGACGCCGGACGATTTCGCCACCCGCGGCGATTACGGGCTCTATCTGCGCGATACGCTGGCTTCGCTCCTGCGTCCCCGCCGCGGCCGCGCGCAGATCGAATTCATCAAGGCCAAGGCCACCGAATGCGTTCGTACGGAGAACGGTCGCATCGTCTTCCGCCTGGATAATGGAAACGAACTCGCGGCGCGAAACGTCGTCCTCTGCCTCGGCGTAGGCAATGCCGATCTGCCGCTGAAGCCGGACCGCATCGCCGACGAGGTTCGCTCCCGCATCGTCCAGAACCCATGGCGGCTCGGCTGGTTTTCGAGGGTCCTGCGCGGCGAGGATGTTTGCATTCTCGGCTCTGGCCTGACGATGATCGATCAGGTTCTGGCGCTGCGCAGCCGGGGGCATCGCGGGCGCATCCACGTGCTTTCGCGCCGCGGGCTCGTGCCGCATGCGCACCTGCTGCGCCGCTCCGTGCCCGTTCCGCCGGAGCTGCCCGAGGCAAGCCGAGAGATCAGCGCCATTCTCAAGAACCTGCGCGGCCAGGTGAGGGAAGGGGCAGATTGGCGCGGGGTAATGGATGGATTGAGGCCGCAGACCCAGGCGCTCTGGCAGGAGCTTTCGAAGGAGCAGCGCTCCCGTTTCCTGCGCCATGCGCTCGCCTGGTGGAACATCCATCGCCACCGCATCGCGCCCGAGATCGCCTCGCGTTTCGATGCGCTCACGAGGGACGGCACGGTCGTCGTGCATGCCGGTTTCCTGCAAGCGATGGAGCCTTCCGGCGAGGGCGCCGAAATCCGCTATCGCCAGCGCGGAAGCGACCGCATCGCCTCCTTCCATACGGACTGGATCGTCAACTGTACGGGCATGGAGCGGGCGGGCATCGGTCATTCGCCGCTGCTGCAGGCAATGCGGGCGCGCGACATGATCGCCATGGACGAACTGGGTCTCGGCATCCGTGTCGATGCGCGGTCGCATGTGCTTGCGCCGGACGGGCAGATCCAGCCGGGGCTGTATGCGGCCGGCGCGCTGACGGCGGGGCAGTTCTGGGAAATCACCGCCGTCCCGGATATCCGCCTCCAGGCCCAACGCGTGGCGGAGGCGATCGCGGCGGACGTGGACCTGAACTCCCGGCGCTTCGCAAACGCGCGGTAACCATCCGGGCCTTGCCGCACCTTGAGCATGATTTTCTCTTCCGCGGGTTGCCGCGGGAGGTTCCGTTCCTTTCAATGGCGGTGCGCGCCGCTAGTCTGTTCCCGATAGATCGAGAGGGAATCTTGAATGTCGCCTCGAAAACTGGTCGGACTCGCCGGCAGCTATAACCGCCCTTCGAAGACTTTCGCGCTCATAGACCATGTCGCAGCCCGCGCGGCCGGGCGATATGGCTTCGCGACGTCCGTTTACGATCTTACCGATATCGGCCCCTCGCTCGGGCTGGCGCAGCATCGCTCCGGGCTGGACGCCGATGGCGCGCGGATATTGGAGGAGATCGTCTCCGCCGACGTGCTGGTGATCGGCGCTCCCACCTTCAAGGGCAGCTATCCGGGCCTTTTCAAGCATTTCATCGATCTGATCGATCCCGATCAGCTCCGCGCCAAGCCGGTCATCATCACCGCGACGGGCGGGGGAGACCGTCACGCGCTGATGGTGGAGCACCAGCTTCGGCCACTCTTCGGCTTCTTCATGGCGCACACGCTGCCGACCGCTGTCTACGCATCCGATCGCGATTTTACCGATTACCGGATCACGTCCGGTGAGCTTCTTCAAAGGGTCGGCCAGGCTGTTGCGGAACTTTCGGCCTTCTTCCCGGATGCCGGCAGCGACCTCGTCGCCGCCGAATAGAAACGGGTTGGCGGCGCCCAGCCCATAACTTAGATGTGGAATCCAAGTTAATACCGCTACCAAAAGCTAAGGCATCTCTGACGGTTTATCTTGTTGGAAATATCTTCGTAAAGCATTCGACGCACTCGCCTGTCGCGGAGTATTGGTTTTGAAACATCGTAAAATTCGGTCGCAGAACTCCCCCTTTGGTTGGGAACTTCGCGACAACCTAATGTCGACTTAGGATGGGCAGACGACATTCGGCTTGACTATTAATAGGTGTGGCGTCAGTGATGAAAGTCATGTTCAGGAACCAGAACCTTTGTGACCGTTGCCGACGCCGCTGCACGAAAGCGGTGGCTTTTGGGCTGCGCGTCGATCAGCTTCCGTCTGTGTGGTGACTGCCTCAACATAGGTCGCACGCACCGGAGCGGCTCCGGCCCGCTTTCCTGAACCCCCGCAGCCCTCGGCTTCGGGGTTTTATTTTATCCGCGTTCCAGAAGGACAGCATCATGAACATTCGCGCTGGCATTGTCGGCATTAGTGGCTTTGGCGGTGGCGAGGCGATGCGCCTAATCGCGAGCCACCCATTTTTAGAACTGGTCTATGCTGCGGGCGAGGGCAGTGCTGGCAACCGGTTGGTGGAACGCTTTCCCGGTGTGCCTGCCCGGCTCGCCGACCTGGTGATAGAAAAATGGGACCCCACAGCTCTACCGAAACTCGACGTGCTGTTCGCGTCATTGCCTACGGGCACTTCCGCTGAGGCTCTGGCTCGCGTTCCCGGCAACGTGAAGATCGTGGATATTGGTGGGGACCACCGCTATGCCGAGAACTGGGCCTACGGATTGGCTGACATCTGGCCGGATCGGATCGAGGGCCAAACTCGCATCGCGAATCCCGGTTGCTTTCCCGCGGCGACGTTGGCGGCGCTGGCACCGCTGCTGGTCAATGGGCTCATCGAACCCGGCAATATTGTGATCGACGCCAAGACTGGCATCTCCGGCGCTGGACGGGGCGGTGGCGATAGCAAATTCGGCTATGCCGAGAGCAACGAGAATCTTATTCCCTACGGTCTGCTTAAACACGTCCACATGCCCGAGATCGCCAGCACTATCGAGCGGCTGAGCGGCGGCAGCGCGGAGGGGTTGGTGTTCACGCCTCACCTGATCCCGATGACGCGCGGTATCCTCGTCACCATCTACTGCCGGGGCCAAGCTACCACGGAGCAATGCCTCGACGCGGCCCGGCGCTTCTATGCCGACCGTGCCTTCGTGCGCGTGACCGACAGGCCGCCGCAGACAAAATGGGCGACCGGCTCGAATCTGTCGTTCGTCAGCTATGCCGCTGATCCCCAGCGCAATCTGGTTATCGCGATGGGCGTGGTCGACAATCTCGGCAAGGGGGCGGCTGGTCAAGCCGTGCAGAACGCGAACCTGATTTGTGGCTTGCCGGAAACCGCAGGACTAGACGGCGCACCCTTCTGGCCATGATTTTGTGATTCCGTTTGCCGTCGCTTAATTACTGGTCCTTGCGACAGAATGTATTCCACGTTTCAGTGAAGGGCTGGCAGGCGGCGCAGCTTTACTTTCCCCGTCTTTGCGGCCATCAATGCCGGCTCGACAAAAGGAGAGCAAGGCATGGCTGTCGACGAGGATATCGCCCGCATTTCCGAACAGGAAGAGGCGCTCCGTTTCGAGCGTTTCGATCTCGCTGCGGCCTGGCGGCTCGGATCGCTGCTCAGGGAAATGGCGGAAGAGCGGCGTCTCGGCGTGGCGATCGACGTGCAGCTCCATTCCATGCCGGCCTTCTATGCGGCCATGCCGGGTTCGACGCCGGACAATGCCCAATGGATACGCCGCAAGCGCGCCGTTGCGCTGCGCTTCTTCCGTTCGAGCTATGCAATAGGGCTCATGCTCGCCAAGCAGAATGCCACGATGGAAGGGAAATACGGCCTTGCCTCGGCCGATTACGCCGCCCATGGCGGCAGTTTCCCCATTTTCGTGACCGGCACCGGCTGTATCGGCGCGGTCACGGTATCCGGCCTGCCGCAGCGCGAGGATCACAACATGGTGGTCGAGGCGCTCGCGAAAATCCTGGGCAAGGATATTGCCGGGCTTCGGCTCGATTGAACGGAGGGAGAGACGCGTGTCCGCAGATCTGGTGAAGACGCCCGAAGAGGTGCTTTCCTTCTGGTTCGAGGAGCTGAATCGCGAGCAATGGTTCGCGCCTGGCGACGGGCTCGATGAGATCGTGCGCAGCCGCTTTGTCGCCACGCATCTGGCGCTGGCGCGCGGCGATGCGGAAGCCTGGCGTTCCTCTCCGGACGAGCGCCTTGCCGCCGTCATCGTGCTGGACCAGTTTCCGCGCAACATCTATCGCGGCACGCCGCTCGCATTCGCCACCGACTGGATTGCGCTGCGCGAGGCGAAGCTTGCCGTCGAAGCGGGGGCGGATCTCGGCGTCAGGCCGGAAAAGCGCGGCTTCTTCTATCTGCCTTTCGAGCATTCCGAGGACTTATCGGATCAGGACCGCTCGGTGGAGCTTTTCAAGGCATTGGGCGATGTCGAATATCTCGATTATGCCGAGCGTCACCGCGTGGTGATCAGCCAGTTCGGGCGGTTTCCGCACCGCAATCGATTTCTCGGAAGGGAATCCACGAGCGCCGAGCTCGATTACCTGTCGAAGCCCGGCGCTGGGTTTTGAAAACTATCGGCGGAATGCTCGTCCTATGGCGATCAGGATACAGGCACCGATGAAGCCGGCGATGAGATAGCCGATCCAGCCGCCGAGCACTATTCCGAACAAGCCCAGGATGGCATTGGCGACGATCGCGCCGACGATGCCGAGCAGAATGTTCATGAGCACGCCCATATTGCTCTTCATGAATTGCTCTGCGAGCCAGCCGGCAATGCCGCCGATGATGATGGCCGCGATCCAGCCGATACCTGCGTCTTCCATGTATCTGTTCCTATGTTGAAGGTCCCATGAAGCTCCCCGCGGGGCCTAACGCGCTATGTTTTCGTATGGTTCCGGACTTTCGGGGAGGGTATCCGGGGTTGCATTCCTTTTCTTCGCCTTGAAGTCGTTCTATTTTCCCCGCGAATCTCGAGGGAAGAGAAGAGAAAACGCCTTGGCCGATACCAGCACGACCCATCTTGGAGCACGGCGCGCATCGCGCGTGCTGATTGCGGCGCTTTGCGGCGCCCTTCTTACAGCGCAGCTTGCCGTTCCGTTTTCCGCGGCGGCACAGCAACCCGCGGCGACGGAAGCTACCCAGCCCGCGGCGGCGGACGTCACCGTCGACTCCATCAACGATCAGATGCGCGGGAAGCTGCAGGCGATCCGCGACCGCCTGACTTCCTTCCGGGAAAAGGTGCAGGAGGATGCGCAGGATGATGCGCGGCTGGCCGAATTGCGCCTGGAAGCTGAGGAAATCGTCGGCGAGATGCGGAGCACATCCGAATCGCTGAATACCCGCGTCCAGCAGATCCAGGCTCGCCTGACGGATCTGGGCGAGCCGCCGCAGCAGGGGCAGCCGCCGGAGCCTCCGCTGGTGACCGAGGAAAGAAACCGGCTGCTGAACGAGCGCGTTCAGATCAACACCATCGTGGATGATGCGACGAACCTTTCGAGCAGCGCCACCCAGCTTGCCAATACGATCACCAATCTCCGCCGCACGCTGTTCACCCAGACGCTGTTCCGCCACACGGAGCTGACGCCCGAGCTCTTCACCGAGGCAGGCCAGGCATTCGTGCACGAAGTCGGCAATTTCTGGAACACGCTCGGAAGCTGGGTCAGCTTCGCATGGCGTTACAAGACGCTTCAGCTCCTGGGCGCGATCGTGCTGTCTTTCGGTGCGGCACTCCTCTTCCTGGTCGGTGGATATCGGCTCTTTGGCCGCTTCATCCGCCGTGAAAACGGTCTCGACAAGCCCTCCTATATCAAGCGGCTTTCCGTCGCCTTCTGGTCGACGGTCATTCAGAACATTTCGCTCACCGCCTTTCTGGTGGCGTCCTTCCTGTTCCTCGACGGCTTCAATGTATTGCGCCCGGACATCGCCCCGATCATCGCCGCATTCGCCGGCTTGATCTGGTTCGTGGGCTTCGTCTGGCGGCTCACCTATGCCGTGCTTTCGCCGGGCGATCCCGATTGGCGACTGGTGCGGCTGACGAACAGCGGCGCGCGGCTGTTGAGCTGGGCGGTGCTCGGCATGGCGGCAGTCAACGGCCTGGATTATCTGCTGGGCACGATCAGCGAGGCGCTGAACTCTCCTCTGGTCCTGACCATCGTCAAGAGCCTGATCGCCTCGATCGTCATCGGTCTTATCCTGATCGCCATTTCATTCCTGAAGCCGGTTCTGGAAGAGGGGAACGATCCGGATGCGCCGGGCGCTCCATGGCCGCGCCTGATAACGATCCTTCTGCGGCTGATGGGCCTGCTGCTCATCTTTGCGGTCATCACCGGCTATGTCGGCTTCGCCCGTTTCGCCTCCACCCAGATCGTGCTCACCGGCGCGGTTCTGGTCACGATCTATATCGGCATCCTGTCGGGCAAGGCGGTCGCAAAGCAGGGCGCATTTGCTCATACGGTGGTCGGGACACGGCTCGCCGAGCGTTTCCGATTCGGCGAAGTGGCGCTCGATCAGGCGGGACTGGCCGCCGGCCTCGGGATCTATGCGTTTGCCCTGATCTTCGGCATTCCGCTGATCCTGTTCACCTGGGGCTTCCAGCTCGCGGATATCGAATCCTGGGTCTATCGCTTCTTCACCGGATTCCGCATCGGCAATATCTCGATTTCGCTAATCGGCATATTCGGCGGCATCCTCGTTTTCGGCGTCGGCTACATCCTCACCCGGTGGGTTCAGAACTGGATCGACGGCAACATCATGGCGCGCAGCCAGGTGGATGCGGGCGTGCGAAATTCCGTGAAGACCGGCATCGGTTATCTCGGCGTCGGGATGGCGGTTCTTGTCGGCGTCTCCGCCGCCGGCATCGATCTTTCGAGCTTTGCTCTCGTTGCCTCCGCACTTTCGGTCGGTATCGGTTTCGGTCTCCAGAATGTCGTGTCGAACTTCGTTTCCGGCCTGATTCTGCTGGTGGAGCGCCCATTCAAGGTGGGCGACCATGTCGTTACCGGAACAACGGAAGGCATCGTCAAGCGCATTTCGGTGCGCGCCACGGAGATAGAGACCTTCCGCAAGCAGTCGATCATCGTTCCGAATTCGGATCTCATCAATGCTGCGGTGGGCAACTGGACCCACAGGAACAGGATTCAGCGTTCCGAGATACCGGTTTCCGTCAGCTACGGCACCGATCCGCAGACGGTGATCGATATCCTGCTGGAACTCGTAAACGAAGTGCCCGAGGTGCTGCGCATTCCCGAGCCGCATGTGGAGTTCACGAGGTTCGGTGCGTCGTCGCTGGATTTCGAATTGCGCTTCCATCTACCGGATATCGGCGAGGGCTTGAGGATACGCAACGATCTGCGCATCGCCATCCTGCAGCGGTTCCAGAAGGAAGGCATAGAAATTCCGTTCCCGCAGCAGGAGATCGTTTTCCACCGCGGCAAACCGATGGTTTCGGAGCATCCGGAGGACGACGGGCGGGGCGGGGCCTGACAGCTCCCGACCCGCCATTTCGGGCGCCCGTCGCGGTCAAGCTTTCCTCATGTCGTAATCAGGCGTTTGGTGAAACCGCCGGAATTGCATAGTCCTTTCAGTTTTTACGGATAGTGGGACGGCAAGGCCGCCCGCTCCGTTCCAGAGAGGATTTTCTTTGATGAAGACGCATGCGCGGGCTGTGGTGATCGGTGGCGGCGTGGTGGGTGTCTCGACGCTCTACCACCTTGCGAAAAAGGGCTGGAGCGACGCCGTCCTGATCGAGCGCAAGGAGCTCACATCGGGCTCGACCTGGCATGCCGCCGGCCTGCTGCCGTTGTTCAATCTCTCCTATTCGGTGGGCCAGCTTCACAAGTATTCGGTCCGCTTCTACGAGGAGCTTCAGGAAGAGACCGGCATGAATGTCGGCTTCTCCAAGGTCTCCAACATCCGTCTCGCCCGCACCAAGGATCGCTGGGACGAGTTCATGTATTATGCCGGCATTGCCGAGACGATCGGCGTCAAGGTCAACATCCTGACGCCGGAACAGGTGAAGGAAGTCTGGCCGCTTTGCGAGACTGACGGCCTGCTCGGCGCGATCCAGCACCCCGACGACGGCTATATCCAGCCGGCCGATCTCACCCAGGCGCTCGCCAAGGGCGCACGTGATCACGGCGCCACCATCTATCGCAACACGACGGTGACGGCGATCGAGCAGCAGCCGGACGGCCTTTGGAAGATAACGACCGACAAGGGCGAGATCACCGCCGAGCATGTGATTTCCTGCACGGGCTCGTTTGCCCGCAAGACCGGCGAGATGGTCGGCATCGATATCCCGGTCATTCCGGTCGAGCACCAGTATATCGTCACCGAGCCGCACCCGGCCATCCAGGAGCGCCGCCGGCAAGGGCTTCCGGAAATGGGCGTGCTGCGCGAGTCCGATAGCGCCTGGTACATGCGCGAGGAAGCGGGCGGCCTTATCCTCGGGCCTTACGAAGCGGGCGCGCCCGTCTGCTACGTCGATGGCCCTTCCGACAGCAGTGAATACGAGCTCTTCCAGGAGGAACTCGACCGCCTGATGCCGCATATCGAAACGGCGATTGCCCGCGTTCCCGCCTTCGGCGAAGTGGGTATCAAGAAGGTCTATAACGGCGCGATCGCCTATACGCCGGACGGCAATCCGATCGTCGGCCCGGCGCCGGGCCTCAAGAACTTCTGGCTCAACGAAGGCCATTCCTTCGGCATCACCGCCGCCGGCGGCGCCGGCTGGCAGCTTGCCGAATGGATCGTCGATGGCGAGCCGACCGTCGATCTCATGGGCGTCGATCCCCGCCGCTTCGGGCCTTATGCGACGGAAGGCTACCTTATCGCCAAGAACGAGGAGGCCTATGCCAACGTCTTCACCATGCACTATCCGGACGAGGAGCGCGCCGCCGCCCGTCCGCTGAAGACGCCCCCGATCTACGACCGCCTCAAGAAGCTCGGCGGCGTCTTCGGCTCCGTTTACGGCTGGGAGCGCGCCAACTGGTATGCGCCCGCAGGCTATGAAGTGCCCAAGGACCAACTCGGCGTCGGCGCTGATGTCATCACCAACCATAACCATGCCCCGCCGTTGGAAGACGGCCGCATCGTCGAGAAGTGGTCGTTCCGCCGCTCGAACTATTTCGAGCATGTCGGCAACGAGGTGAGGAATGTCCACGAGAATGTCGGCGTGCTCGACATGTCGCCCTTCGCGAAGATGGAGGTCTCCGGCCCCGGCGCACGCGCCTGGCTCGGTACCATCCTCGCCAACGCCGTCCCGAAGAAGCGCGGCCGCATCGCCCTTACTCACGTTCTGACGCCGGCCGGCGGCGTCAAGGCCGAGTTCACCGTCTACGAATGGGCGCCGGATCGCTTCTATCTGGTCTCCGCCGGTGGCCTGGAAGCGCATGACCACGATCTCCTGTGGCGTCTTGCACCGAAGGACGGCTCGGTCACGCTGCAGCCGATTACGCAAAAATACGGTGTGCTCGTGCTCGCCGGCCCGAAATCGCGCGATGTGTTGAGGAAACTCACCCGCACCAGCCTCGACAACAAGGATTTCCCCTGGCTCACCGCCAAGAAAATCTCCGTCGGCGTGGCGACGGCGCATGCGCTGCGCGTCAACTTCGTGGGCGAGCTCGGCTGGGAACTGCATCACCCGATCGAGATGCAGGCCTATATCTTCGACAAGCTGATGGAGGCGGGGGCCGAATTCGGCATCAAGCCTTTCGGCATCCGCGCCATGGTCTCCATGGCGGTGGAGAAATCCTATCGCAACATGGGCCGCGAACTGTCGATCGAATACAATGCCTATGAGTCCGGCCTCGACCGCTTCATCCGTCCGGAAAAGCCGTTCATCGGCCGCGATGCGCTTCTTGCCTATAAGGAACGGGGACTGAAGTGGAACTTCGCGACGCTGATCGTCGAGGGAACCAGTGATGTGGATGCCCGCGGCTCCGAGGCGATCTACAGCGAAGCCGGCGAACTGGTCGGCCGTGTGACGAGCGGCGGCTATGGCTGGCGTATCGGCAAGTCGGTGGCGCTCGCGATGCTGAAGCCGGAATATGCCGCGGTCGGCAGCCGCGTGAAGATCAGAATTCTCGGTACGCTCTATGATGCGAGCGTGGTGCCGGAGAGCCCGTTCGATACTGAAAATGCGGTCCTGCGCGCTTGAGTAGACGGTAACAAACCATTGACGATAAAGGCGGCTTGCGGGCCGCCTTTATGATTCCGGGAAGGTGAGCCATGCTCGGATTAACGCTTCCGCAAAGCGTTGCCGTTACCGCTCTCCTCAGGGGATTTTTTCTTTGGGGGCAGCATGACATTCCTCGGCATTTCCGGGATGCAGTATTCCGGCCAATCTCTGGCAAACTCACGCATCCTGCTTGCGGAGGATTCCAACGTCTTCACCTCCATGATCGGCACCAGGCTCAAGGAGCTGTTCGGGATCGAGGTGGAGATCTGCAGGAATTTCGAGGACCTGCAGCTCGCCTATGACCGCTCCACCGAGCCGGTCACGCTGGCGATCTCCAACATCAACCTGCCGGGCGCCGAAAACGGCGAGGCGCTGGAATATCTGATCGATCTGTCGATCCCGACCGTCGTCTTCACCGGCACCTTCCACCAGGAAACGCGTGACAGGCTGCTTTCCAAGGACATCGTCGATTACGTCATCAAGGACAACGTCTTCGCCGTCGAGATGCTGGCCGAATCCGTCTGCCGCTTCCTCACCAATCATCGCCATCATGTGCTGATCGTCGACGACAGCCCGACGGCCCGCGCGCTGCTTTCCAGCCGTCTGAAGCGTTACAATTTCCGGGTCAGCACCGCCGATAACGGCGCCAAGGCTCTCGATATCCTCAAGAAGAACGCCGATATCGGCCTCGTCGTTACCGACTACAACATGCCCGATATCGACGGTTTCGAGCTGACGCGCCGCATCCGCTCGGTGCGCGGTTCGCATGAGCTGCGCGTCATCGGCGTGTCGTCTTCCGCCAACCGCCTGCTCTCGGCGCGGTTCCTGAAGGCCGGCGGCAACGATTTCATGATGCGCCCCTTCATCGACGAGGAATTCTATTGCCGCGTCAACCAGAACCTCGACACGCTGGTCCAGATACGTTCCATGCAGGCGAGGATAGCGGAAGGCGAGGGCATCAGGGGCGCGGCCTGACCTTTCGCGAGGCGGCCGGAAGCATCGCCGCCTTGCGCTTCCATTCGTCTTGAGGCGGGAAATTCAGGCAGGCTTAGCGACCTGCCTGTCAGCCGTCAGGCCGCCACGCCCAGGCGTGATGTGCTCATCGTCAGCTTGCGCTCGGCGCGCTCCTGTTGCGGCGAGCGGTTGTAGACCTCGCGATAGCATTTGGAGAAGTGCGAGGCCGAAACGAAGCCGCAGGCGACGGCCACTTCCACCACCGGCATGGAGGACTGCACGAGCAGGTGCCGGGCGCGGTCGAGCCGGATTTCCAGATAGTAGCGGGCAGGGGAACGCCCCATTTCCTGGCGGAACAGGCGCTCGATCTGACGGCGCGAGAGACCCGCATCCTCGGCGATTTCCACGAGAGACAGGGGTTCCGAAAGGTTGTTCTCCATCAGTTCGATGATGGAGAGGACCTTGGAGTTCTGCACGCCGAGCCGCGCGCGAAGCGGAAGGCGCTGGCGGTCGTGCGGGTTGCGCACGCGGTCCGTGAGCTGCTGTTCGCAGACGCGGTTGACCAGGTTCTCGCCGAAATCCTGGCCGATCAGGTTCAGCATCATGTCGAGCGAGGCGGTGCCGCCGGCGCAGGTGTAGATATTGCCGTCCACCTCATAAAGATCGGCATAGACTTCCGCCTGTGGGAAGGCTTCGGCAAAGCCCGGCAGGTTTTCCCAATGGATGGCGCAGCGCTTGCCGTTCAGCAGGCCCGCCTGGGCGAGCACATGCGCCCCGGTGCAGAGGCTGCCGACGGCGATGCCGCGATTATAGGTCTCGCGCAGCCAGGCGTTGACCGACTTGTTGTTGTATTCCTCGACATAGACGCCGGAACAGACCAGCACCATGTCCGGGCGGTTCTCGCCGGAGAGATTGCGACGTTCGTCCGCAAGGGAGGAGTTCGCTTCGAGCGCGATGCCGCTCGAGGAATAGACCTTCTGGCCGTCGACGGAACAGAGCCGCCAGGTATAGGCGGAATAGCCGAGCATCCGGTTGGCGATCCGGAGCGTCTCGACGGCCGCCGAGAACGGCAGCATGGTAAATTGAGGCACCAGGTAGAAGACGATGGACCGCTTCTTGGTGGGGGGAGCCTTGCTCGATACATCCATGATCGCTGTTCCCTTTTGCTGCCGTTCATCGCGGCTTTGCGAATAGTTCAAAAGCGACATTGACATGGAAAGCGGTAACGGAAAAGAGGATTAAGCGTCCCGCATAAGACATTTTTGCGACATCGTGAGATGGCCGCAAAGCCTTGGAACAAAGGCGAGGGAAGGGTTCTGAAGGGTACTCATGGCCCGCAGCCTTCGACAGGTGCTATGCGGCGGGCCATGTGTCGTTCAGAGTAGGGTCGTTCAGCGTCCGCGCAGGTCGGCGGGGTTGCTGGCGTCGCTCGTGGGCCATCCGATATCCTTGCGAATTTCCGCGGGGAGGGATTCCAGCATCTTCTGTGTCTGGCGCAGGCGCCATTCATGCTGAAGCCGCGCCGGAAGATCGGTCACGTTGCGGAAAAGCGCGGAAAGCGGAGACGGACGTCCGTGGCTTCCATGGTAGCTGATCGTGGTCATCGTAATTCTCCTTGGGCTTGATGGGCCGGCATTGTCAGGAGTTCGGGCCTGGCCAATTCATCAATCGATCGGATGAGAATGAGCGACCTGTTCAGTTTCAACGCGGCGGTCGCATATGCGGGTTGCATCCGATGACCCGAATATGCTCCTCGGTTGACTTTCAATCAAACGAAATGATATGGTGTTTAAGTTCAAATTTATTGAAAGAGACGTGTCATGACAGTGCCGTTCCGTCCCCCGCTGCCGCTTCTCGACAATGATGTTCTCAGAACCTTCGTGGCGATCGCCGAGACCGGCAATTTCTCCACGGCCGCCGAGGCCGTATTCCGCACGCCGTCGGCTGTGTCGATGCAGATCAAGAAGCTGGAGGAGCAGTTGAAGACGACGCTCTTCCTGCGCGATGCCCGTTCGGTCACGCTCACCCAGCATGGAGAAATGCTGCTTTCCTACGCGCGGCGCATGCTGGCGCTCTCCAACGAGGCGGTGTCGCGCTTCGTGATGCCGGAGCTCTCAGGCGTAGTGCGTCTCGGTGCCCCGGATGACATTGCCGAACGCATTCTGCCGAGAGTGCTCAAGCATTTCGGCGAAGCGTTCCCCGGCATCATGGTGGATGTCACGGTCGACCAGAGCATCCAGCTCCGCAAGCGCATGGATGAACAGCGGCTCGACCTGACGCTCATCAATTGCGCCACGCGGCCGTTCCCGACGATCGGGGAGGTGATTCATACCGAAAAGCTGGTCTGGGCTGGTGCCAAGTGCGGCACCGCCTATCTGCGCGATCCGCTGCCGATCTCCGTTTGGGAGGATGGCTGCGTCTGGCGGCAGGACGCGATCTCGCAGCTCGAAAAGCACAAGCGTCAATATCGCATCGCCTATGCCAGCGCGCATACGATGGCGCAGCGCGCCGCCGTGGTCTCCGATCTTGCGATCGCGCCTTTCCCGCTTTCCTATGTGACCGAGGACATGCAGATACTCGGGCCGAAGGAAGGCCTGCCGGAGCTCCTGAGCTTCGACATACGGCTGCTGACCACCCCGCAGCTTTCGCATCCGGCCAAGGCCGTGGCCGAGAGCATTCGCGAAGCCTACGGCTCCTTCATCGCCGCGGCGGCCTGATCCTTACCTTTTCATTCTCGAGAACGGCGGCGCCTGCGGGCGCCGCCTTCGCCTGCGGCATCCGCCAGCACCTTGCGCTCCGGCAGTGTCACGGCAGCCGAGAGGTTGGGGAAGGGATCGATCTTGTTCGGCAGCGCCATGGCGTAGACGAAATGCTCCTGAAACTTCGGTTCAAGAGCCGTCTCTATCTTCTCGATCTTCCTGACGGTTTCCTCGATCTCGCGGCGGTAGCTGCGGTTCAGCAGGCACATGCGCGCGCCGGTGCCGGCGGCATTGCCCACCGCCTTGACGCGGGTGAGGTCGCAATCGGGGATCAGCCCCAGCACCATCGCGAATTTGGGATCTATGAAGGTGCCGAAGGCGCCCGCAAGACCGATACGATTGACATGGTCGATCCCGAGCTTGTCCATCAGCAGCTTCACGCCCGCATAGAGCGCCGCCTTGGCGAGCTGGATTGCGCGCACGTCGTTCTGGGTGACGGTGATGCGCGGCTCGCCGTCGTGTAGCAGATAGGAGAAGGTCCGGCCGTTCTCCAGGATGCGCGGGCTGCGCTCGCCAAGCGATCCGTCCACCACGCCGTCTTCCGAGATGATGCCGGCGAGATACATTTCCGCGATCACCTCGATGATGCCGGAGCCGCAGATGCCGTTGACACCGGTCGCGGCCGCCGCTTCGGCAAAACCCGGCTCGTCAGACCATTGCTCCACGCCGATCACCCGGAAGCGGGGTTCGAGCGTTATCGGATCGATGCGTACGCGCTCGATCGCGCCGGGCGCTGCACGCTGGCCGGAGGAGATTTCAGCGCCCTCGAAGGCGGGCCCGGTCGGTGAAGATGCCGCAACCGTGCGGGCGGCATTGCCGAGCACGATTTCGGCATTGGTGCCGATATCGACCAGCAGCATCATCTCGTCCTGCCGGTGAGGGCCTTCCGAAAGGGTGGCGGCTGCGGCGTCGGCGCCCACATGGCCCGCGATGCAGGGCAGGAGATAGGTGCGGGTGCCGGGGTTCATCGGCAGGCCGATCTCGGAGGATTTCACATGCACGGCACCGGAAACGGCAAGCGCGAAGGGCGCCCCGCCGAGTTCGGTGGGATCGATGCCCAGGAAGAGGTGGTGCATGATCGGGTTGCCGACGAAAACGCTGTCGAGAATGTCTTCCCGCGAAACGCCGCCTTCGGCGCACACCTTGTCGATCAGCCCGTTCACCGCCTCGCGCACGGCAAGTGTCATCGCCTCGCGCCCGTCCGGGTTCATCATCACGTAGGAAACGCGGCTCATCAGGTCTTCGCCGAAGCGTATCTGCGGGTTGGACGTGCCGGCAGAGGCGACCGTCCGGCCCGAAAGCAGCGAGGAAAGATGCATGGCGATGGTGGTGGAGCCGATATCGCAGGCGATGCCGTAGGCCTCGTTCTTCAAGCCCGGATAAAGCGCAACGATGCGTGGATGCGCATCGTCATGGTCCTTGTGAACCGCCGCCGTCACCTTCCATTCGCCCTTGCGCAGAATGGACTGCACCTTCGGGATCAAGTGGAAATCCACGTCGAGATTTTCGAGATGCCAGTCGGCGACAAGCGCCGCCTTCAGCCGGTCGAGATCGCCGAGCGGCTTTTCCATATCGGGTTCTTCCACCTCGACATAGCACATGCGGATTGCCGAGTTGCGGTCGAAGACGCGCTCGTCGGCCGCCTTGCGCACCACCTGGGCATTGATGACCGTATCCTGCGGCACATCGATGACGAGGTCGCCGAGGATCTGGGCGGAGCAGGAGAGGCGCCGGCCTTCCGGCAGGCCGCGCACGCGGTCGTAGCGCTCCTCCTTCGGCCCGACCGGCGAAAGGTGGTCGTTGGCGGATTTGATGCCGTGCTTGGCGAACCGGCCTTCCTGTACGGAAACCTGGCAGCGCCCGCAGGTCGCCCGCCCGCCGCACACGCTCTCCACATAGACGCCGAGTTGGCGCGCGGCCTCCAGCACCGGCGTGCCGACCGGGAAGCGGCCGCGTTTGCCGGAGGGCATGAAGAGGACCAGTGGTTTCGAAGGCGCGTCGTTCATTTATCACTATCCCCGTGCGTTTGAAGGTTCCCCCTCTGGCCTGCCGGCCATCTCCCCCACAAGGGGGGAGAAAACATGCCGCACCGTTCTTTCTTCAATGCGCACGTAATTTGGCAAAAGCTCAGTCGTATCTTTGGAATGAGGCGGACCCCTCTAGTCTCTCCCCCCTTGTGGGGGAGATGGCCGGCAGGCCAGAGGGGGGCTTCACCTTCATTCCATCCTCTTCATTCCATCCTTGCCGCAGCACCGGTCCGTGCCGCGCGTCCGCCGCGACGGCCGCCGGCTGAAGGCATCGGGGCGGCCGCGGCGGCAGCTCCGCCTTCTGCCGGCTTGTAGTCGCGATAGGTCCTGATCCAGGTCGCGCAATTCGCGTCCGTGCCGTTCAGCACGTTCGCGGCGCGAACCGCCTCCATCTCCTGCGGGCGGCAGGGGTTCATGATTGCCGACGTCATGCCGGCGCCGATCACCATGGGTATGAAGCCGGCATTGATGCCGTGGCGGTGCGGCAGGCCGAAGGAGATGTTGGAAAGGCCGCAGGTGGTGTTGACCTTCAGTTCGTTACGCAGCCGATAGAGAAGCTGGAAGACCTGCCGTCCGGCATCGCCGAGCGCGCCGATCGGCATGACGAGCGGATCGACGACGATATCGTGCGGCTTGATGCCGTAATCCATCGCGCGTTCGACGATCTTTTTGGCGACGGCGAAGCGCACGTCCGGATCCATCGAGATGCCGGTCTCGTCGTTGGAGATGGCGACGACCGGAACGTCGTATTTCTTGATGAGTGGCAGGATGGCTTCGAGCTTCTCCTCCTCGCCGGTGACGGAATTGACGAGCGGACGGCCCTTGGCGACCTTCAGGCCGGCCTCGATGGCTGCGGTGACCGAACTGTCGATCGAGAGCGGCACGTCCACGAGGTTCTGGACGATTTCCAGCGTCTGGACGAGCAGCGGCGGTTCGGTCTCGTTCGGATTGACGGCGGTGACGCCCGCGTTGACGTCCAGCATCGTCGCGCCGGCGGCGACCTGCTCCAGCGCATCCTTGATGACGGTATCGAAATTGCCCTCGATCATTTCAGCGGCCAGCTTCTTGCGGCCTGTCGGATTGATCCGCTCGCCGATCACGCAGAAGGGCTGATCGAAACCGATCACGACTTCGCGGGTGGCGGATGCGACGATGGTGCGGGTCATATGGTCCTCCGGGACGCCGGGCTCCTGCAGCCGGCTGATTTCTGTCTCAATGGGGTTTATGCGCGGCGATATCCGCAAGCTGCTCCTGGTTTTGCTCCCGGCCTTCGCGCAACTGCTCGAGCCGTTCGGCGACGAGCGCGTCCGTCGGGTTCGCTTCGCGCTTCCAGGGCCTTCGGCCCTTCAGAACGCCCGATTCATGGACGATCTCGGCGACATATTCTTCCTGCCGATAGGCCATCACATGGATGCCGGAGACGCCTTCGATCTCCTTCACCTCGTTGATGATGTCGATGCAGAGCTGCTTGCCCTCGCGCTTCTGGTCTTGCGCCCCTTCGAGCCGCGCGATGACGGAATCGGGAATATGGATGCCGGGCACGTTGGAGCGTATCCAGCGCGCGGTCTTGGCCGATGCCAGCGGCCCGACCCCGACCAGGATGAAGCATTTCTCGTGGAAGCCGAGATCGCGCACCTTCTTCATGTATTCGCGGAACATCGGCACGTCGAAGCAATACTGGCTCTGCACGAACTGCGCGCCCGCCTCGATTTTCTTGCCGAGCCGGTAGGGCCGGAAGTCGTAAGGGGGAGCGAAGGGGTTGATCGCCGCGCCGAGGAAGACATGCGGCGGCGTGGTGAGCTTGCGGCCGGAGAGGAATTTCGCCTCGTCGCGCATGGTGCGGACCGTGGAAAGCAGCGACATGCAATCGAGGTCGAATACCGGCTTTGCGCCCGGCTGATCGCCGGCCTGCACCCCGTCGCCGGTCAGGCACATGATGTTCTGCACGCCCATGGCGGAAGCCCCGAGCACGTCGCCCTGTATGGCGATGCGGTTCTTGTCGCGGCAGGCGATCTGCATGATCGGCGCATAGCCCATGCGGGTGAGCAACGCGCAGATGCCGACCGAGGACATGTGGCAGTTGGCGCCGGAGGCATCCACCGCGTTGATACCATCCACCCAGCCGTCGAAGATCGCCGCGCGCTCGTAGACGTCCTGCGGGTCGGCGCTGTCGGGCGGATTGAGTTCGGCGGTGACCGCGAATTCGCCTCGCCTAAGCACGCGTTCCAGCCGCCCGCGGGAGGAATGGCCGGGCAGGGGATCGAGCGGCGCACCGGGATCATGCGGGTTGATGTCGGGGCTCATGCCTGGCTTTCCTTCGAAGCCTGCCGGCGTGCGGCCGCTTCCGCCGTCACGCGCAGCCATGAGGAGGTCTCGCGCAGCGACTGGTTGACCGGCTTCTGGACGTTCAAGATCGCGTCGCCGCCCGCCATGTTGCGCGAACCTTCCCAGGCCTTGACCCATACGCAGGGCATATCCGGCTCCACCTCGCAGTTTCCGTTGGCGCGCACGCCGCCGCAGGGGCCGTTGCGCAATTGCTTAGGGCAGTTCATGGGGCAGGACATGCCGGTTGAGGACAATATGCACTGGCCGCACATGCGACAGTCGAAGAGCATGCCTTTGACCCGCTTCTCGACGAAGGTGACGGGTGCCTCCACCCGTTTGTAGCCGATCGCCTTCCAGAGCGGGTGCAGCAGCAGGAAGACCTCGGCGAAGCGGTTGTAGAACCATTCGAGGAAGCGGGAATGCCTGACGGACCAGAGGCGGATCGAATAGCGCCGCTGCACCCGGCGGTTCGGCGAAACGTCGGCGGGCGTATAGGCGCCGGTCGCGGCCTTGCTTGCCGCTTGGGCATTGCCGATCGCGGGTCTTGCTTCAGCCATTCTCGCGGCCTCCGGCCTTCACCAGCGCCACCAGCCGTTCCTTGTCATAGGCGGCCTCCAGCTCCGCTGCGGCCCTGTCTGCTTCGGCTTCGAGATCGTCCGAGACGGGCACGGGCTCGGCCTTGCGCCATTCGGCCAGATAATCGTCGGTCTCGGAAGCGCCGGTGCGCATCGCGCACATGTCGATCGCCTCGGTGAAACGAAGCGAAAGCTCCCGCTTGGCCGCCTGGCGGCCCTTTCTGACGATGATCTGTGCCGGAATATCCCGCCAGTAGACGACGATGCGATCGGCCATGAGTTCCTCCGTGTTGAGCGGAGCATGCACTTGCGCGAGGCGCGGGACTGCGCTTGCCACGACGTCGCATGAGACGAAAAGCGACAGCGATATCCTCGCCGAAGGTCAGACGGTGCGCAGCGCAGGCGAAAGATCGCCATAGCCGGTGAAGCGGTATTCGTATTCGAGGCCGAGATAGTCTGCTGCCGCGCGCGCCTTTTCCTGCAATGCCTCGTCCTCTTCCTGGGAGAGATAGACGAGCTTGCGGTAATTGCCGAAATACATGTCCCTCAGTTCCGGATGGCGGTCGAGGCCGAGCGGCTCGATGACGAAGGCCTCGAACTGGCGGGCAAGGAAGTCCGTCAGGAAGAAGGAGAGCAGGTCTTCGTCCGCCTTTGCCGCGAAAGCCTCGTTGCCGGCGAAGAAGGAATAACAGTGGGGACCCTCGATGCGGGCGATGCTCTCGCGCTCGCAAAGCCGGTCGATCTCGCCGCCGGTGCCGCAATCGGCATAGGCGAAGAAGATTTTTTGAAATCCCTTTGCCCGCGCTTCCGCCACCGCCTTCTCCAGCCCCGGCACGATCTTCTGTGGATAGGCATGCCAGATGGCCGGCAGGCAATTGAGATCGATATGGTGGAGCCCATACTGGCGGCAGACGGCCAGAATTTCGCGCGCGATCGCTCCGCACGCGATCACGTGAACTTTTTCGCTCGTTGAACGTTCCTTCGCCGGAAAATCATTTTCCGGCACAACTTGGTCCATATCCATCGGAGTATTCTACCATGACGGTCAAGACAGTCACCGTGATCGCCGCTCTTTTCGCCAGCATGCTTTCGCTTAGCTCTTGCGGCAACACGATTCGCGGCATGGGGCAGGACACGGCCAATGCCGTCGATGCTACCCAGGATGCCGGCCGCCGCGTCGATCGCGCTGCGCAGTAAAAAGGCTCTTCCGAGGAACAGAGACCGGTCAATTTTGGTGTGACCGGTCTTTCCCTTGCGTACTCAGCCCTTGAGTATCAGCCGGCGGCGAGGCTGTTGTGCTTGCGGCGAATGAAGTCCTTCGCCGTTTCCACGGCGACGGCGGCATCACGGCAATAGGCATCGGCGCCCACGGCCTTGCCGAATTCCTCGTTGAGCGGCGCGCCACCCACCAGCACGACATAATCGTCGCGGATGCCCTTTTCCTTCATCGTGTCGATGACGACCTTCATATAGGGCATGGTGGTGGTGAGAAGCGCCGACATGCCGAGGATATCCGGCTTTTCGCGCTCGATGGCCTCCAGATAGTTCTCCACCGGATTGTTGATGCCGAGATCGATCACGTCGAAGCCGGCGCCTTCCATCATCATGCCGACGAGGTTCTTGCCGATGTCGTGAATGTCGCCCTTGACTGTGCCGATCACCATCTTGCCGAGCTTCGGCGCGCCGGTTTCGACAAGCAGGGGACGCAGGATCGTCATGCCGGCTTTCATCGCATTGGCCGAAAGCAGCACTTCCGGCACGAAAAGGATGCCGTCGCGGAAGTCGATGCCGACAATCCGCATGCCCTCGACGAGCGCCTGGGTGAGGATGTCGTAGGGCGTCCAGCCGCGGTCGAGCAGGATTCGCGTCGCTTCCTCGATCTCTTCCTTCATCCCGTCATAAAGGTCGTCGTGCATCTGCTGCACGAGTTCCTCGTCGGAAAGTTCCGCCAGAATGATTTCGTCGTCGGACATGGGTGTTCCCCTGGGTTCGAGAAGCCGCGCAAATCAGCCCTTCCACAATATGTGTAACCTTAAATTGTTTCGCAATTTCTTTCGTATGCGACAGCGGCGCGTCCGAAACGCGACGGGCGGCATCGGTGAAATGTCTGTCCTGTGCAAGCCTTTGACGCAGAAAGGCAGGGCTCGGCTTGCACTTGCGCCTAGCATGGCGCATCAGAATGGGCATGCGCCGGTGGCGCGAAGGCGAGGAACATCATGGACGATTTGACCCGAGAGACGGATTCGGCAGGCGGCGGGAGACGCGGTCGCGGCGAACGGGGCGCGGCGGGCCGCCGCGCGGCGCGGGCGGGAAGCGGTCCCGGTCCCTCGCTGCCCTATATCACCCGCAAGATCGGCGTCTACGAGGTGCTGGACGAGGAGGGCCTGGCGCTTATCGAGCGCAACGCCGATACGGTGCTGGAGGAAATCGGCATCGAATTCCGTGACGATGCCGAAGCCCTCGACCTCTGGGCGAAGGCTGGCGCGGACGTGAAGGGCCAGCGCGTGCATTTCCCGAAGGGGCTTTGCCGCGAACTGCTCAAGACCGCGCCGAAGGAATTCACCTGGCATGCGCGCAATCCGGCCCGCAGCGTTCATATCGGCGGCAATGCCACCGTGTTCGCGCCCGTCTACGGCCCGCCCTTCGTGCGCGACCTGGAGGGCAAGCGCCGCTATGCCACCATCGAGGATTTCCGCAATTTCGTGAAACTCGCCTATATGGCGCCGTCCATGCATTCCTCCGGCGGCACGGTCTGCGAGCCGGTGGATGTTCCGGTCAACAAGCGTCATCTCGATATGGTCTACAGCCATATCAAATATTCCGACAAACCCTTCATGGGATCGGTGACCGCGCCGGAGCGGGCCGAAGATACGATCGCCATGGCGAAGATCGTGTTCGGGGACGAGTTCGTCGAGAACAATTGCGTCACGCTGAACCTCATCAATGCCAATTCGCCGATGGTCTTCGACGAGACCATGCTCGGCGCGCTGAAGGTCTATGCGCGGCATAACCAGGCTTCTGTGGTCTCGCCCTTCATCCTGTCGGGAGCTATGAGCCCGGTCACGGTCGCCGGCACGCTGACGCAGATCCTCGCCGAAGTGCTTGCGGGCGCTTCCTTCACCCAGCTCATCCGCAAGGGCTCGCCGGTGTTGTTCGGCACCTTCGCCGCTTCGATCTCCATGCAATCGGGCGCTCCGACTTTCGGCACGCCGGAGCCTTCGCTGGTTTCTTACGGCGCGGCGCAGCTTGCCCGTCGCCTCGGCCTGCCGTTCCGAACCGGCGGTTCGCTCTGCGGCTCGAAGGTTCCGGATGCCCAGGCCGCGCACGAATCGGCTAACACGCTGAACACCACGCTGCTTGCCGGCACCAATTTCGTGCTGCATGCCGCGGGCTGGCTGGAAGGCGGGCTCGTCTCTTCCTATGAGAAGTTCATGATCGATCAGGACCAGCTCGGCATGATGCAGAAGATGGCGGCGGGCGTCGATCTTTCCGAAGAGGGCCAAGCGATGGACGCGATCCGCGAAGTGGGGCCGGGCAGCCATTACCTCGGCTGCAGCCATACGCAGGCGCATTTCCAGACGGCCTTCTATCGCTCGGCGCTGATGGACAACAATTCCTTCGAACAATGGGAGATCGAGGGCGAAAAGCGCATCGAGGAGCGCGCCAATGCCCTTTGCCGCTCCTGGCTCGATGCCTATGAAGCGCCGCCGCTCGATCCGGCGATCGACGAGGCGCTCAACGCCTATATCAAGGCGCGCAAGGATTCGATGCCCGACGCGTTCACCTGAAGAGGTCCCGAGGCCGCCAGGGAGCAAGGCGGCGCCAGGCAGGTGGCGGACTTCATCCAGGAAGAGGTCTGGCGCCCGCATTACAAATATGAGGGGCCGCATTGAAAGATATCGCGAGCGGCCCTTCTGCCATTCTGGCGGAGATCGCCGAGGCGCTGCGGCCCTGCGGCATCTATCTGCGCGGGGTGGCGGCATTCGCGCCGGGCGAGGGGCCTTTGCTTGTCGGCGGCAGTCCCGCCCGCTCCATGGTCCTTCTCGGCAATATCGGCGGCTCGCTCTGGCCGGCCTTTTCCCGCTGGCGCCGAAATTACGGCGGACCCGATCCGCTCGATACCTTTTCGAAGGAGGCAATCCGCCCGCTTGCCGAAAGGCTGGGCGCCACCGCCTTCTTCCCTTCCGATCCGCCATGGCAGCCGTTCCAGCAATGGGCGATGAAAGCGGATGGCCTGCGCCCGTCGCCGCTCGGCATCCTGATTCATCCGCGCTATGGCCTCTGGCACGGCTACCGCGGCGCGCTCGGCTTTCCCTTCGAGATCGGAGCCGAGCATGAGCATGTCGGCCACGCCTGCGATGCCTGTCGCGACAAGCCCTGTCTCGCGCACTGTCCGGTGAATGCTGTCACGCCCGATCGTTTCGATATCGCCGCCTGTCGCGGATACCTGAAAAGCGAGGCGGGCAGGGCAAGCTGCATGGTCACCGGCTGCGCCGCCCGCAACGCCTGTCCGGTCGGCGCGGATTTCCGCTATCCGCCCGAACAGCTACGGTTTCATATGGATGCGCTGCTCTAGCTGCCGGTTCCGGCTCTGCTCAAGCGCGGCGGCGGCGTCTTTCCCGTGAGGGATCGCCGCCCGATTGGCTGGCCATCTTGTTGCGCAGCGGGCCGATTCTCTCGACCACCTCCTCGATCGTCGGGCGCGGGCCGGGCGTGTGTCCGTCAAGCGCGGCGCGCATGGCGGCGAGGTGTTCGAAGGAGGTGCCGCAGCAGCCGCCGATGATCTTGGCGCCGGCATTGCGGGCCAGCCTGGCATATTCGGCCATCAGCGGCGGGGTGCCCGAATAGTGGATCTCGGCGCCTTTATATTCGGGGATGCCGCAATTGCCCTTGACGATGGTGATCGCCTCCGGATCGGCGGCCGTCATGTCGAGAAGGCTCGACAGGATGTCGGAAGCCCCGACGCCGCAATTGGCGCCGACCGCGACCGGCCCCTTGCCGATATCGCCGGCAACGCGGTGGATATCCTTGGGGTCGAGACCCATCATCGTCTTGCCGGCCGTGTCGAACGAGCCCGTATAGGTATAGGGCAGGCCGACCTTGGTCGCCGCCTCCGCCGCTGCGCGGATTTCGTCGGCCGAGGACATGGTCTCGATCCAGGCGACGTCTGCGCCGCCCGCCTTCAGTCCCTCGATCTGCTCGGCGAAGGCCGCAACCGCGTCCTCGTAGGAGAGGGCGCCGAGCGGGATCAGCAACTCGCCGGTTGGACCGACGGAGCCGGCGACGATCACCTTGCGTGGCGCGCGGTCGGCAACGGCGCGGGCGATCTCGGCAGCGCGTTTGTTGAGCGCGAAGACGCGGTCTTCCGCCTTGTGCAGCTTCAGCCGGTGACGCGTGCCGCCGAAGGAATTGGTGAGGATGATGTCGGCTCCGGCATCCACGAAGCCCTGGTGGAGCCTGTCGATCTTTTCCGGCTGCGTCTCGTTCCACAGTTCCGGCGCATCGCCGGCTTCGAGCCCCATGGCGAAGAGATTGGTGCCGGTCGCGCCATCTGCCAGCAGCACGCCTTTTTCGGCCAGAAGTTCGGTCAAGGGATTGGCAGCGGTCATGGCCTGCTCCTGTGGGCTGTTCTGCCGGTTATATAAAGATATCTTTATATGTTCGCAATGAGGGATGGCTCAGATCGCCCGGCGGCGGTTTCGGCCGTGGGCTTGCCGGGTTCCGCATGACCGACCGGAGTCACCATGGCCGCGATCACCGTATGGAGATCGAGCATGCCGAGCGGGCCGCCGGCGTCGTCGACGACAATCGCCTTGGAGTGATTGGCCTCGGTCATCTGTTTCGCGGCGGTTTCCAAGGTCGTGCCGGCACCGAGCTTTATGCCTTCCGCCGGGCCGTCTAGCGGGCGCATCACCGTTTTCGCCTGGATCACGCGGCCGCGGTTCACCTCCTTGACGAAGGCGGTGATATAGTCGTCGGCGGGCGAAAGCACGATATCCTGGCCGCTGCCCTGCTGGATCACCTGGCCGTCGCGCAGGATGGCTATTGTGTCGCCCAGCCTCAGCGCCTCGTCGAGATCGTGGGTGATGAACACGACGGTTTTCTTGAGTTCCGCCTGGAGATCCAGAAGCACGGTCTGCATATCGACGCGGATCAGCGGGTCGAGCGCCGAATAGGCTTCGTCCATCAAAAGGATGTCGGCATCGTTCGTCAGAGCGCGCGCCAGGCCGACTCGCTGCTGCATGCCGCCCGAAAGCTGGTTCGGATAGTGATTGTCGAAGCCCGAGAGCCCCACGCGCTCGATCCAGTATTGCCCTTTCCGCAGGCTTTCGGTGCGCGGGACGCCCTGGATGTCCAGGCCGTAGACGGCATTCTCGATGACGGTCCGGTGCGGCAGCAGGGCGAATTTCTGGAAGACCATCGCGGTTTTCCGGCGGCGGAACTCGCGCAGGTCCTTCTCGTTCATATGACAGATGTCTACACCGTCATAGATGACTTCGCCGGCAGTCGGCTCGATCAACCGGTTGATGTGGCGGATCAGCGTCGATTTGCCCGAGCCGGAAAGCCCCATCACCACGGTGATGCCGCCCGCCGGCATCGAGATGTTGATGTCCTTGAGGCCGAGCACATGGCCGTGCACTTCGTTGAGTTCGCGCTTGCTCATGCCGCGCTCGACGAGATCGACGTACTCGCGGGCGCGCGGTCCGAAAATCTTGTACAGTCCCTTGATCTCGATGCCGTGGCTAGCCATCGACGGCCTCCCGCGACTTTGCCGGGCCGCGTGGGCCGGGCCGTCCTGGCTCTGTGCTCCGTACCATCCTGTTCCCTTATGATTTGCAGCTTGCGCCGTTCGGCGTAAGAGCGGCCGGGTATTCCCGTGCCATCATGTTCCCATACTACATCATGCGTCCGTCCATTGTGCGATTTGCGACGCCTCAGGCGATCAGAGCGCTGCCTTTATCTTGTCAGCGACGGCGGGAAGCACCCATTCGGACCAGATCTTTTCCTCCGTTTCGAGGAAATGCCGGGCGGTCTCGGCATTGCTCGCCTTGTTCGCCTGTTGCCAGGCGAGAAGCGCGCTCACCGTCTCGTTCGACCACTTGCGGGTCCGGACATATTCCATTGCGACATCGGCAAGCTCGCCGAAATCCCTCGAAAGCAGGGTGAACGCCCGCGAGGTCGGATAGGAATTGACCCGCGGATTGGGACAATTCTCCACCGCCGTGCAGGCATCCCACTCGGCCTGGTCATATGCGACGCCGAAGGAAAGCTTCACCATTTCGTATTTGCCGAGGATCGCCGTCGGCGCCCAGTAATAGCCGAGCCACCCGGTCTTCTTCTCGAAGGCGGAGACGATCGACTGGTCGAGCTCTTCCGGCGAAGCGCTCTCCTGCAGGTCGAAACCCTTGCCGGAACCATCGAGCGAGCGGAAGAGGTTGGCCGTCGTGGCGTGGCAGGCCCAGTCGGAAGGACAGTTGTGGACCGCGCCACGCTGCGGATTGCCGGCCGAGGGGAAGAGTTGCGGCGCGGCCAGCGCATCCTGGACGGTGCGGATCTTCGGGTTGGCGTCGAAGATGAATTTCGGGATCCACCATCCTTCGATCGCGCCGTCTGCCAGGATTTCGGCGCCGAGTGCCAGCCGGTTATCGGCGGTCGCGGCATCCAGCCGCCCGCGCACTGCATTCACCCAGAATTCCGGTGCCATGTCGGGGGAGCCATCCGCAAGCATGGTCTCGAACGTGGGTACGGTGTCGCCAGGAACGAGCGTCACCTTGCAGCCGTAGCCGGCCTCGAGGATGATCTTGTCGACATTGGCGGCGATCGCCGCCGAGCCCCAGTTCATCTCGGCAACGGAGATGTCGCCGCATTCCGCCGAGGCGGAACCTGCGGAAAGACCGAATCCCGCGGCGATCACCGCGCCGCCGAGCAGGCTTTTCATGGTCAGGACTCCCGGTTCGCACATCGTCATTGTGACGCGCTTATCGCGCGGACCGCAACTGAATACGTCCCAATTCTGGTAATTTTTTATCGATGAACGCGGGTCCGCGGCGCCTCCCGCTCATGAGGGCGCCGCAGCGGGTCCCGGGGCTCGGCGATGTGTTTCCCGCTCAGCCCGCGTTCTGTATCTCCGCCATAGCCGCATCATCCTTTTCGTTGGCGCGGATCGCGGCCTCGCGGTTGGCCACGCGCGCGAAATACTGCTGGAAGGCAGGGCGTTTCTCGATCGTGCCGAACTGCATGCCCCAGCCGATCTGCGCTCCGACATAGACGTCGGCCGCGGTAAACTTGTCGCCGGCGATATAGGGGTTCGCCTGCACCGCCTTTTCCAGCGTGTCCATCACGTGGGCGAAGCTGCCATAACCGATCATCCGCTCGCGATCGGGGGCCACTTCGAAGCCGAGCGCCCTGTTGCTGACGGCGGCTTCGACCGGTCCGGCCCCGAAGAAGAGCCAGCGATAGTAGTCGGCGCGCTCGGTGGGTGGCGGGGCGAGACCCGCTTCAGGGAAAGCGTCGGCCAGATAGGCGCAGATCGCGGCGCATTCGGTCACCACCTTCCCGCCATGCGAGACTGCCGGAACCTTGCCCATGGGATTGATGGCCTTGTAGGCGTCGTCCTTCATAGTCGTTCCGAATTGGAGGATTTCGGTGCGATAGGGCACGCCCACCTCCTCCAGCATCCAGCGGGCGATGCGGCCCCGCGACATCGGGTTGGTGTAAAGCACGAGTTCTTCGGTCATGGCAGCCTCCTGTATGTTCTCTTTATGTTCTATCGTCTCCGTTTGCCGGAATCAAGTCGGGCAGGGGGTGGATCAAAGCGGTTTCCGGTACTGTATGAAGCCGGAATTCT
This sequence comes from Rhizobium sp. LC145, assembly GCF_001005825.1. Classification (GTDB taxonomy): domain Bacteria; phylum Pseudomonadota; class Alphaproteobacteria; order Rhizobiales; family Rhizobiaceae; genus Neorhizobium. The sequence goes on along the minus strand of NZ_LBHV01000001.1, from coordinate 451,058 downwards.
GGGCGACGCGGTCGTAGAGTCTCCGCGCGGTGGCATTGCTTTCATGCGTCAGCCAATAGAGCCGGCCGGCGCCCTTTTCGCGCGCGAGCCCGGCGACTGCCTCGATCAGCGCCTCGCCGGTGCCTTTTCCGCGGCCGGTGTTTTCCACGTAAAGGTCCTGCAGATAGCAGGTCGATTCCGGCAGCCAGCAGGAACGGTGGAAGATCGCGTGCACGATGCCGATCATCTTGCCGTCGTCGTCGAAGGCGCCGAAGGCGTGCATGGGCTCGGCCGGATCGTTGAGGCGTTCCCAGGTGAGGTCGTATTGCTCTTGCGGCAGCTCGGTTTCGTAGAAACGCAGATAGGCCTGCCAGAGCGGCTCCCATTCTGCGCGGTCGGATGGTTCGAGCGGACGGACGGTGTTGGTCATTGCAGGCTCCCGAAATGAAAACGGCGGGAATTTCTTCCCGCCGTTGAACTTATCGGAAAAGCGCGGCTTAGGCAGCCATCGCCTTCTTGAGGTTTTCGTCGATCTTGTCGAGGAAGGCGGTGGTGGAGAGCCACGGCTGGTCGGGGCCGATCAGCAGCGCCAGGTCCTTGGTCATATGGCCGGATTCGACGGTGTCGATGCAGACCTTTTCGAGCGTCGAAGCGAACTTGGCGAGTTCGGCATTGTCGTCGAGCTTGGCGCGGTGCGCCAGGCCACGGGTCCAGGCGAAGATCGAGGCGATCGAGTTCGTCGAGGTCTCCTGGCCCTTCTGGTGCTGGCGGTAATGGCGGGTAACGGTGCCGTGGGCGGCTTCCGCTTCCACGGTTTTGCCATCCGGCGTCATCAGGACCGAGGTCATCAGGCCGAGCGAGCCGAAGCCCTGCGCCACGATGTCGGACTGCACGTCGCCGTCGTAGTTCTTGCAGGCCCAGACATAGCCGCCGGACCACTTGAGCGCGGCAGCGACCATGTCGTCGATCAGGCGGTGCTCGTACCAGATCTTCTTCTCTTCGTACTGGGCCTTGAATTCGGCGTCGTAGATTTCCTGGAAGATGTCCTTGAAGCGGCCGTCATAAGCCTTGAGGATCGTGTTCTTGGTCGACAGGTAGCAGGGAACGCCGCGCTGAAGGGCGTAGTTGAACGAAGCGCGGGCGAAGTCGCGAATGGAATCGTCGAGATTGTACATCGCCATCGCAACGCCGGACGACGGCGCGTCGAAAACGTCGTGCTCGATCGTCTGGCCATCTTCGCCGACGAACTTGATCGTCAGCTTGCCCTTGCCGGGGAACTTGAAATCGGTGGCGCGGTACTGGTCGCCGAAGGCGTGGCGGCCGACAATGATCGGCTTCGTCCAGCCCGGCACCAGGCGCGGAACGTTCTTCATGATGATTGGCTCGCGGAAGATCACGCCGCCGAGAATGTTGCGGATCGTGCCGTTCGGGCTCTTCCACATCTTCTTGAGCTTGAATTCCTCGACGCGGGCCTCATCCGGGGTGATGGTCGCGCACTTGATGCCGACGCCGTGCTTCTTGATGGCGTTCGCTGCATCGACGGTCACCTGGTCGTCCGTGGCGTCGCGGTTCTCGACGGAGAGATCGTAATATTCGATGTCGAGATCGAGATAGGGCAGGATCAGCTTGTCCTTGATGAGCTGCCAGATGATGCGGGTCATCTCGTCGCCGTCGAGATCGACGACCGGGTTTGCTACCTTGATCTTTTGCATGGAATTCCTCTTGAACGTGCGGAGGGATCGCGAAATCCCGTAGGTGGACACCAATGGGCTTGCGCTATAGCATCGCCGGGGCGGAACGCAAAGCCAATGCGCGGGGGCTACGGACAGTTTTGCGGGTCAAGCCTCAAGATTGCATTTTGCCATGCGAACATGACAGGTCTGTATTGCGCTTGCCAAACGCGGCGGCCGGGTTAATCTCGCCCGAGAGCAAAGGACGCTCAAATGGAATCGCACTGCGGCAAGGATTTTTTGTCAGGATCGAGGCTTTCGGCGAGGTCGTACACAGACGTACGGCGAGACCGAAAGCCGAAGATAATGGCGAAAAATCATGCCGCCCGCAGGGTTTGCCGAAACCGGCCGCCCGCTTTGTCGAGCGGCTTGGCCGTATGCTTCTGCTACGACGCGCGCCGCTCTCCTCGCGGATCGAACCGGTTTGGGCAAACAGTGCCGATCCCATTTGGGCGTCCTTTGCTCTAACACCCTCACGCAAACTTTTGGATTCATGCCATGCGGACCATCCCGCTCGCCGCGCTTCTGGCGCTGACAGCCAATTTCGCTCTCGCCGCAGAGGCCACCGATCCGGTGAAGGAGGTGATGAAGATCACCGAGGAGAACTGGGACACGGTCGACAGCGAGTGGAAGCTCATCTTCGATGCGGACCCGCTCTCCCGCCTGTTCAGCAAGGGGTTCCAGGAAGCCTATGCCGAAGCGTCCAAGAAGCCGGCCTATGATACCGAGAACGGCGCGCCGGGCGATCCCTTCGGCTACGACGTCATAACCGCGTCGCAGGATGGCTGTCCGCTTTCCGACGTGCAGATCGGGACGCCCGCTCCCCAGGGCTCCATCACCGATGTGAAGGTGACCTTCAAGGCCTGGACATGCATCGAGGAGCCGGAGATCAGGGACAGCGTCAACGAGGTGCATTTCGATATCGTCACCGAAGACGGCCGGCCCGTGATCGCCGATATCCATCATGTGGCGGAAGGCGAGCGTGATTCCGTGATGGATGAGATGCGTCTGCTCGCAAAGGGCGAATGAGACGGCGGGGTTTTGAAGTTTTCGCGCGGGTTATTATGATGCTCTCCCAGGACGGCTGGCACCCGCCGCCGGCAAAGGATGGCGCATGAAGTTCGCCGCTGTCTTCCGCGACTGGCTGCTTGCCAACGACCCGGCGCTTTCGCGCTTCAGAATGGGCGCGCGCGTGACCCTTACGGTCGTGGGCTCGATCCTGTGCCTGGCCGCCATCCATCTTGCCGGCCTTTCCCTGCCGCCGATCGCCTTCGGTCTCGCCATCATCCTGTCGATCGAGGGCGGAGTGGCCGTGCGGGACCGGCAGGCCTCCGCCCAGCTCGCGACGCGATTTTACGGAACCGTCGTGAGCCTTGCCTGCGTGACCGTCGCGACGCTCCTGGAGCCGCATCGCTACGTTTCCGATATCGTCTTCCTGTTCGTCATTCTGGCGGCGACCGTGGCGCGCGTCTATGGACCGCGCGGCTTCGCGATCGGCATGTTCGCCTTCACCTCCTATTTCATGGGGGCGTTTTTGAAGCCGGCGCTCGCCGACCTGCCGATCGCCGCCATAGGTCCGGTGCTTGCGCTCGTGGTCGGCCATACCGTGCGCACCTACCTCCTGCCGGACGACTGGCGCCGAGATCTCCTCCGGTCGCTGATGGCCATTCAGGTGCGGGTGGACGATATCCTGATGCGGCTTGCGGTTCTGTCCGGCGCCGGATCTGCGAGCGAGGCGGATCGTCATGAATTGCGGCAGCTCGAGGAGCGGCTGAAGGACGTGGTTCTGATGGCCGAGGGTTTTCTGCCGCGGCCTTCGGACGAAGCGATCTCTTCGGCCGAAGAACCGGTCGCCGCGCTCGCCATGAAGATATTCGACACGCATCTCGCCGCCGAAAGCGCCATCGTGCTGTCGCTGGAGGCCCCGCCGCCTTTCGCGCTCGTGCATGCGCTTATCGAAGGCGAGCGCGATATGGCCGAGAAAATCGCTGCAAGTCCGGCGGTGAACGGCGACGAGCGCATCGCCGAAAGCGCCCGTGCACTTCTCTGGCTGCGGGATGCGCGCTCCGCACTTGCGGCGGTGATCGCCGAGGCGCGGAGCGATCAGTTCCGCTCGATCGGCAGCGACGAGGGGGAGCAGGCGTCCGCGAGCCCCGATTTCTCGCTGAAGAACCCGGTGATGCGTGCCGCGGTGCAGATCACCGTCGCCTCCGCCGTCGCCATGGTCTTCGGCTTGATGCTCTCCCGCGACCGCTGGTTCTGGGCCGTGCTGACCGCCTTCCTGATCTTCACCAATACCAAGTCGCGCGGAGATGCGGCGATGCGCGCCGTGCAGCGCTCCGTCGGCACGCTGCTCGGCATTGGAAGCGGCCTTCTGCTCGCCACCCTGCTTGCCGGTCATCCGGCGATCAGCGTGCCGCTCGCGGCGGTCTGCATCTTTCTCGGCTTCTACTATCTGCAGGTCTCCTACGCGGTGATGACCTTCTTCATCTCCATCGTGCTTTGCCTGATCTATGGTCTCATCGGCCAGCTCACGCTCGATCTCCTGCTGCTGCGCATCGAGGAAACGCTAATCGGTGCGCTCGCCGGAACGGCGGCCGCCTTTCTGGTTCTTCCCGCCCCGACGCGCTCCACGCTCGATCTGGCGCTGGAGCGCTGGTTCGGCGGGCTTCGCGAACTTCTCGCGGCGGTTCGGGATGGCAAGGGACGCTATGAGTTGATCGAGCTTTCTCACCGCCTCGATGTCGCCTATCGCGAGGTGACGGCGGCAGCCCGCCCGCTTGGAAGCTCCTGGTCGGTGGTGACGCGGCCGGGCAGGGTGCGCCAGACGCTGGCGGTCTTCCTGGGGGCGACCTACTGGGCCCGTATCTTCGCCCGCAACGCGGTCGCGGCCGCGAAGAAGCCGGAAGGCGAGGTGCTGGCCGCGCTTGAAGCGACGCTTGGGGATATCGACGCCATTGCGGCGCGCGGCTCGGAATGCTTTCTGGTGAAGCGCAAGGCCGGACGCGCCGCCGGCCGGCACCTGCCGATCTTCAAGCACGGATCGCGGGTGGGTGTGGAAATGATCGGCACAATGCTCGGCCGCCTCTATCCGGATTGATGCAGGCCCGACCCAAGTCTTGCCGATTTCGCCGCGCGCCGGTATTGCGGGCGCAGAATTCTATGAACGGAAACGGCAATGTCAGGCACGAACAGCGAGCGCGAACTCATAGCGGAAGGACCGGCGATCATCCTGGTGGAACCGCAGCTCGGCGAGAACATCGGCATGGTGGCCCGCGCCATGGCGAATTTCGGATTGGCGGAACTGCGCCTGGTCAACCCGCGCGACGGCTGGCCGAACGAGAAGGCGCGCTCCGCGGCATCCAAGGCGGACCATGTGATCGACGGCACGCAGGTGTTCGAGACGCTGGAGGACGCGATCCGCGATCTTAACTTCGTCTACGCCACTACCGCGCGGGAGCGCTACGGGTTCAAGCCGGTGCGCTCCCCGGTGGTCGCTGCCGAGACCTTGCGGGCGAAATTCGGGGCGGGGGAGAAGACCGGCGTGCTCTTCGGGCGCGAGCGCTGGGGCCTCACCAACGAGGAAGTGGCGCTGGCCGATGAGATCGTCACCTTCCCGGTGAACCCGGCATTCGCCTCTCTCAATATCGCCCAGGCGGTGCTCTTGATGTCCTATGAATGGATGAAGTCCGGCATGGACGATCTCGGCCGCACGCCTTTCCAGGCGGTCGAGCAGCGCCCCTCCACCAAGGAACAGGTGTTCGGCCTCTTCGAACACCTCGAAGAAGCCTTGGATGCACGCGGTTATTTCCACCCTGCTGAAAAAAAGCCGAAAATGGTGGACAACCTGCGCGCCGTGCTGTCGCGGCGGGGCTTTTCCGAGCAGGAGATCAGCGTCTTTAGGGGCGTGATCAATTCGCTCGATCGTTTCCCGCGGCAGTGGCCGAAGCAAGGTTCGAACGCAGGCGAGCGGGGGGAGACGAAGGGGAATGACGAAGAGTGAGACGAAGCCCGTCCTGATGTTCGATTCCGGCATCGGCGGGCTGACCGTGCTGCGTGAAGCCCGCGTGCTGATGCCGGAGCGTGGCTTCATCTATATCGCGGACGATGCCGGCTTCCCCTATGGCGGCTGGGAGGAGCCTGCGCTCAAGGAACGCATCCTCTCGCTCTTCGAAAAGCTGCTCGAGGACCACGATCCCGAAATCTGCGTGATCGCCTGCAACACGGCATTCACCCTGGCGGGCGCGGATCTGCGCTCCGCTTTCCCGCACATGACCTTCGTCGGCACGGTTCCCGCCATCAAGCCCGCTGCCGAGCGCACCCGCTCCGGTCTCGTATCCGTCCTCGCCACTCCCGGCACGGTGAAGCGCGCCTATACCCGCGACCTCATCCAGTCCTTCGCGACGCAATGCCATGTACGGCTGGTCGGGTCGCAGAACCTCGCCCGCATGGCCGAAGCCTATATCCGCGGCGAAGCGATCGCGGATGAGGAGGTGATGGCCGAGATCGCCCCGTGTTTCGTGGAGATGGACGGAAAGCGGACGGATATCGTCGTGCTCGCCTGTACGCACTATCCCTTCGTCGCCAATGTCTTCCGAAGGCTCGCTCCGTGGCCGGTCGATTGGCTGGACCCGGCCGAGGCGATCGCCCGCCAGGCGCGCCGCAAGGTGCCGCTGGTCGATGGCGCGGAACATCCCGACGATTTCGACTTCGCCGTCTTCACCTCCGGCAAGCCGGATTTTTCGACGCGTCGGCTGATGCAGGGCTTCGGTCTGCGGATCGCGTGACGGCGAACGGGGTGTTGCTTTATTGCAACGAATTACCCGCGATGTTTGCAATTCGCAATTGTGGTCTTTGCCGGCCGGCGGATCTGGTGTAAACGAGTCCTTGCCCGCAATTCAAAGAAGGAGGGGTGTGAAATGTCTAATATCGCGCTTGCATGCCTCTTCGGCGGAGCCGCTGTCATGATGATGATTCATCGCAGCTTTATGCCATATCAAATTGGCATCCGAGGCTTCTAAGCCAAGGTTTCTCCGCCGTTTTGGCACTTTCCATCTGATCTGACGTGACCGGCTGACGCAGCGATTGTTCGCACCTCTGTGTCCGCATCCGCACGTCTTTCGAACTTCGAGAGGACCTGGCTGTCTGCACGGCGCCGGGACGGAAACTCATGCGTGAATCACAAGTAGTGGTTGCCGACACCCTTGCGGCAACGGTCGATGAACTTTACCGGAAATTCGGCGCCTGGAGAACCGTGTGGGCGCTGATCCTGGCTGTCCGGCGGCGTCGTCAGGCGGAAAACCAGGTAGCTCACCTGTCGAACTGGATGCGCCGCGATATCGGTCTTCCGGAGAGCGAGGATGCACCAGGCGAAGGTTACGGATCGCTTCCCTTTGGAGTGGTTCTGGTCTCCTGGGCGCGCCGGGAATTAAGTTGAGCTTTTAGGCCCCGGCGGTAACCCGCCGGGGCTGCTGCCGGAGGTATCATGAGCATAGTCGTTCGCAGGCTTCGCCAATCTGAAATGCCGGCTGCGGCCCGAGTTCACCGCGCTTCCTTTGACGAGCGATTGCCTTGGCTCGCCGGCCTGCATACGCCGGAGGAGGACCGCCGCTATTGGAGCGATCATCTTTTCCCGAGCTGCGAAATATGGGGTGCCGAGAAGGGAAGCGGCCTCCTCGGTGTTATTGCTTTTCGGAAGGACTGGGTCGACCAGCTCTATCTTCTGCCGGGAGCGCAGGGCGAGGGAATTGGTTCGAAGCTTCTGGAGGTAGCGAGGAATGCCCATCCGCAGCTCTTTCTCTGGACCTTTCAGCGCAATCTCGCTGCCCGCCGCTTCTATGAACGCCACGGCTTTCAGTCCATCCGGGAAACCGACGGTGCCGACAACGAGGAGCGGGAGCCTGACGTGCTCTATCGATGGATGAGATCGGAATGAAACGCCCCTTGCCAAGCCGGCAATTCGATGGCTTGCTTAATGTCGCGACCAGCCCGGGAAGGAGCGTTGGCTATGATGAAATCTCCTCCTCATCCCGGTGAGTTGCTCCGCGAAGATGTGCTGGTTCCTTTGGGCCTGTCCGTAACGGATGCCGCTGACCGCCTCAATATCTCGCGTGTTGCTCTATCTCGCGTGCTGAACGGCCATGCGGCCGTCAGCCCTGATCTCGCCCTGCGCTTGGAAAGGGCAGGGGCCAGCACGGCACGTGCATGGTTGTCCATGCAGACGAACTATGATCTGGCGCAGGCGAGAGAGCGCGAGCAGCCGCCCGTTCGTCCCCTGAACGATGAAGCGGCTTAATTTTCTAAGCCCTTGCCAAGCCGGCAATTCGGTGGCTTGCTCGCTCCGTTTGCTGGAGGAGTTTCCGCATGTCGCTTGAACACTGGCTCGCCTTCGTCGCCGCTTCCGCGGTTCTGCTCGCCATTCCCGGCCCGACGATCCTGCTCGTCATTTCCTATGCGCTGAGTCATGGCCGAAAGGTGGCCTCTGCGACCGTTGCCGGCGTGGCGCTCGGCGATTTCACGGCGATGACGGCCTCCATGCTCGGCCTCGGCGCGCTGCTGGCGACATCGGCAACGCTCTTCACCGTGCTGAAATGGGTGGGTGCGGCCTATCTCGTCTATCTCGGTCTCAAGCTCTGGCGTGCCCCGGTCTCGGAGCGTCAGGAAGTGATCGAGGAAGATGCGCCGTCTGCACGGCCCGTCCGCATCTTCCTGCACACCTATGCGGTCACCGCGCTCAACCCCAAGAGCATCGTCTTCTTCGTCGCCTTCCTGCCGCAGTTCCTTGATCTTTCGAAGCCGCTCTTCTTCCAGATGGCGGTGTTCGAAGTGACCTTCCTGGTGCTGGCGACCCTGAACGCTGCGCTTTACGGCCTGCTCGCCGCCATGGCGCGCAACACGATCCGCAAGCCGAAGGTCCAGAGGATCGTCAACCGCACCGGCGGTTCGCTGATGATCGGCGCGGGCCTTCTGTCGCTCGGCTTCAAGAGGGCCGCCGCGTAAAGCTCTGTTCGGGAGGAGGAACCGATGCTGACAGGCCGATGCCATTGCGGCGACACCGTTTTCGAGATCGCCGGCGAACTGCCGCAGGCGCTCACCCGCTGCACCTGCACCTTCTGCTCCAGGCGCGGCACGCTCTATGCCTATTACGAGCCGAAGCAGGTGAGGGTGACGGCCGATCCGGCAAGCGATCGCGTCTATCGCTGGAATTCGAAACTGGTGGCGCATCATTTCTGCGGCACATGCGGTTGCGGCACCTATAGCGACAGCCCGGATTTCCAGATGGATGGCACCTGGGACGGCAAGACGCGCCGGATCGGTGTGAATGCCCGGCTGCTTGACGATTTCGATGCCGAGGAATGGCCGCACACGGTCATCGACGGCCGGCATCTCTGGTAGGGAGGGTAAGCGATGACCGAACTGACGCTGCTGGCATTCGTCATCGTATCCTTCATCGGCATCGCCACGCCGGGTCCGACCGTGCTTCTGGCACTCACCAACGGCTCTCGTTACGGCGTTCGTCGCGCGCTTCCGGGCATGGCCGGCGCCATGGCTTCCGATTTCGTGCTGATCGGTGCCGTTGCGGTCGGCCTCGGTGCCCTGCTGGCGGCATCCGAATTCTGGTTTTCGGTCGTCAAATGGGTCGGTGCCGGCTATCTCGCCTTTCTCGGCCTGATGCTGCTCCGCTCCAAGGGCTCGCTCGATATTGAGGGCGAGGGAATGCCGAAGCTTTCGGCTTCGCCGAGGTCGATCTTCCTCAAGAGCTTCCTGGTCGCCGTCACCAATCCCAAGGGCTATCTCTTCTTCTCCGCCTTCCTGCCGCAGTTCATCATGGCCGGCGAGCCGCAATTGCCGCAATATGCGATGCTCGCCGTCGTTTTCGCGATCATCGATTTCACGGTCATGTTCGCCTATGCGATGCTCGGATCGAAAGCCGTGCATCTCTTGAAGAACAAGGGCGCGCTGTGGCTCGACCGGTTCTGCGGCGGTGCGCTCCTGATGCTCGCGGGATCGCTGGCTTTCTATCGAAGGGCCGCCACGTAAGGGAGGATGTCATGTCGAAAGCAGTCAAATCCGTGCGGCCGTTCCTGATGTTCCAAGGCAATGCCTGCGAGGAGGCGATCACCTTCTATACGTCAGTGCTGCCGGAAAGCCGGATCGTCGATATCAAGCGCTACGGGCCGGGCGAGATGGGCGCGGAAGGCAGCGTGTATCGCGCCACCTTCGAGCTTGCCGGCCAGCAGGTGGATTGCATCGATAGCCCGGTCAAGCATGCCTTCGAGTTCACGCCCTCCTTTTCCTTCTTCGTAGAATGCGCAACGGAAGCGGAGCTGGAGCGGCTGGCCCTGCGCCTGGGAGAGGGCGGGGCGTTTCTGATGCCGATCGGCAATTACGGCTTCAGCCGGAAATTCTGCTGGCTCAACGATCGCTTCGGCGTTTCCTGGCAGCTCAATTTCGAGTAGCCGCAAAGCCTGTGCATTTTCGCTCTTGCCCGGCGAAACGAATCCCGATCTCTGCTAGAGGGACGGAGTCGCGGCGCGCGTTGGCGTCACCGCTAAGAGACAGCTTACGAGGGAAGTGCTTTGCAGGTCGGCATCGATATGGGAACTGTGACCGGGGGTGCTCCGGCCAAGCTCGATATCGAGGAGCTTCTGGCCACGCGTCTGCTCGTGCAGGGAAATTCCGGTTCCGGCAAGTCGCACCTGCTTCGCCGTCTTCTGGAGCAATCGGCTCCATGGGTGCAGCAGGTGGTGATCGATCCGGAAGGCGATTTCGTCACGCTGTCCGATAAGTACGGTCATGTCGTTGTCGATGGCGAGCGCACCGAGGCGGAACTTGCAGGCATCGCCAACCGCATCCGCAAGAATCGCGTCTCCTGCGTCCTCACCCTCGAAGGTCTCGACCTCGAAGAGCAGATGCGCGCCGCCGCAGCCTTCCTGAACGGTATGTTCGATGCCGATCGTGACTACTGGTATCCGGTTCTGGTAGTGGTGGACGAGGCGCAGATGTTCGCGCCCTCCGTTGGCGGCGATGTTTCCGAAGACGCCAGAAAGATGTCGCTCGGCGCGATGACCAACCTGATGTGCCGTGGCCGCAAGCGCGGACTGGCGGGCGTGATCGCCACGCAGCGGCTGGCGAAGCTTGCCAAGAACGTTGCGGCGGAAGCCTCGAACTTCCTGATGGGGCGCACCTTTCTGGATATCGACATGGCGCGCGCCGCCGATCTTCTCGGCATGGACCGCCGCCAGGCGGAAATGTTCCGCGACCTGAAGCGCGGCAATTTTGTCGCGCTCGGCCCGGCGCTCTCGCGCCGCCCGCTGCCGATCGTCATCGGCGCGGTGGAAACCTCGGCGCGCTCGTCGAGCCCCAAGCTGATGCCGCTGCCGGATGCGCCGCAGGATGTCGAGGATCTGATCTTCACGCCTGATCCGGAGGAGTTTACCCGGCCGATCGTCCGCCGCGCCCCTCCGCAGCCGCGCCCGACCACGGATATCCTGGCGGAGCTCTCGCGCTCCACTCCGGCCGCAGCGTCCTCGACCGCGCAGGAGGCACGCGCTCCGCAGCCGGAGCTTTCGCCGGAAGAGCGGGAGGAGCGCCTGTCGGTCGTGCTCTCGGAAATCCTCGACGATCCGCAATCGGCCTACCGCACGGATTCCGTTCTCTATCAGGATTTCCTCGTGCGCGCCCGCATGCGCCGTCTGCCCGGTCCGCCGCTGTCGCTCTCCGAGTTCCGCCGCCGCGTGGCGGTCGCCCGTTCGGGCGTGGATGCGGAAACGGCGGCCAGCGAGGCTTGGGCGACCGCGCTTTCGCTTTCCTCCGGCGTTTCGGACGATCTCCAGGGCGTGTTCCTGATGATGGCGAAGGCCGCGATCGGCGGCGAGGAATGCCCGTCAGATGCCCGCATCGCCCGCGCCTATGGCACCCACTCCGCGCGTCGCGCGCGTCGTCTTCTCGGTTATTTCGAGGAGCAGGGGCTGATCGTGGTGCACGCGGATTTTTCCGGCAAGCGCATCGTCGCTTTCCCGGATCTGCAAGCCGAGACCGCGCCCGGCAATGCCGATGCGCCGGACGAGGGCGAGGCGAGGGCGGCAGCGGAATAGCTCTCCCGCCTGGTAGCGGACGGGAGAGCCGATTTCATGTCAGGTCGCTTCGTTCTCCTTGCGCGTCGCCCAGAGCGAGCCGAGAATGCCGGCCGCCAGGATGGAGATCGTAACGCCGAGGGAGATAGACGGCGGGATTTTTGCGATACCCAGCATGTCGGCCACGAAGATTTTCGAGCCGACGAAGATCAGCACCGCCGCCAGCGAATATTTCAGATAGGCGAAGCGGTGCATCAGGGCTGCGAGAGCGAAATAGAGCGCGCGCAGGCCGAGTATCGCGAAGATGTTCGAGGTATAGACCAGGAACGGGTCCGTCGTGATCGCGAAGATCGCGGGGATCGAATCGACCGCGAAGACGAGGTCCGCCAGCTCCACCATGATGAGCGCCAGGAAGAGCGGCGTCACGAAGGTCTTGAGTCGGCCGGTCCCATCCTTTTCACGCACGAAGAAACTCTCTCCACGCAAGCCCTGCGTTACCGGCAATCGCCTGCGCAGGAATTTCAGCACCGCGTTGTTGCCGATATCCTCCTCACTATGGTCGGAAGAGATCAGCATCTTGATGCCGGTGAAGAGCAGGAAGGCCGCGAACAGGTAGAGTACCCAGTGGAAGTTTTCCACGATCGCAGCACCGCCCGCGATCATGATGCCGCGAAGCACGATCACGCCGAGGATGCCGTAGAGCAGCACGCGGTGCTGGTACTGCCTGGGAATGGCGAAATAGGAGAAGATCATGGCGATGATGAAGATGTTGTCCATCGCCAGGCTTTTCTCAACGACGAAGCCGGTGAGATATTCGATCGCGGGCTGCTGGCCGGACTGGAACCAGATCCAGCCGCCGAAGGCGAGGCCCATCGCGATATAGAAAGCAGACATCCACATGCTTTCCTTGACGCCGATTTCCTTCGATTCCTTATGAAGGACGCCAAGATCGAGAATGAGAAGTCCGAGGACGAGCGAGAGGAAGAGCGCCCACATCCATGCGGGCGTGCCGAGAAAATCCAAAAATAGGAAGTCCATCAGTCAACCTTATCCGGACGAGGTTGGCTCTAAAGGGGAATCCGACATCACGCATGTCCGGAATACGCCAGAGGGGCCCGGATCCCACCTCGGCTAGATCGTTGTTCCAGGCATCCGCTTCAAGAGCCCGGTTGACATTTTTATGCGGCCGGCCTAAAGACCCCGCCAACGCCGGGTGGAAACGCCCGGTGTTTCATTTGACATGTCCCGTGGTTGTCTCCGATCGCTTTCGTGAGAAACCTGTCAGAGCCTCTCAAATCGAGGTTCAGAGGAGGGCGTGTTTCCTTGATCCGGTTTGGCAACAAGCCGGTGTAACCGTTTGAGAAGGAAATGCGATGAGCAAGCGCGAATCGTCCAAGTATAAAATTGACCGCCGTATGGGCGAAAACATCTGGGGCCGTCCGAAGTCCCCGGTCAACCGCCGCGAATACGGCCCCGGCCAGCACGGCCAGCGCCGCAAGGGCAAGCTCTCCGACTTCGGCGTGCAGCTCCGCGCCAAGCAGAAGCTGAAGGGCTATTACGGCGATATCCGCGAGAAGCAGTTCCGCGCCACCTACGACGAAGCCAACCGCCGCAAGGGCGACACCTCGGAGAACCTGATCGGCCTCCTGGAATCGCGCCTCGACGCGATCGTCTATCGCGCCAAGTTCGTGCCGACCGTTTTCGCATCGCGTCAGTTCATCAACCACGGCCACGTGACCGTGAACGGTGTTCGCGTTAACATCGGTTCCTACCGCTGCAAGCCGGGCGACGTCATCGAAGTCCGTCAGAAGTCCAAGCAGCTCGTTTCGGTTCTGGAAGCCGTCCAGCTCGCCGAGCGTGACGTTCCGGACTATATCGAAGTCGATCACAACAAGATGGTCGCGACCTTTGTTCGCGTTCCCTCGCTCTCCGACGTACCGTACGCGGTCATCATGGAGCCGCACCTGGTTGTCGAATTCTATTCGCGCTAATAGCGATTTAGCGAACAGCAAAAAGAATGGCCCCGAAAGGGGCCATTTTTGTATCTGCCTTGTTCCCTGCAAGCGGTTTGTGAAAAACGCTCAATCCCCTGGCGCCATCGAGGACCAGGAAGGCGGGCTGATGCTTTGCAGAAGCTGCGGTTCCACGCCGTCGATGCGCGCCAAAAGCGCCTTGGCGAGCTCGCGCCCGCCCTGGCGGACGTCCTCGTTGACCGTGTAGATTTCCGGCCGGATCCAGTTCAGGAATTCCGCCGATTGCTTCGATACCATGTCGACATCGACGCCGAGCCTTTTCCCTGCGGCCTCGATACCGGCCACGAGCGCGATCGTGGAAGAACCACTGATGGAAATGATGCCTTCCGGCGGATCGGCGGAGCGCATCATCGCCTCGCCATGGGCGCGTATTTCCTCGAGCGGCATCTCGATATTGACGCGCCCCATCGGCACCTCGGTCGCGCCGAAATCCGCTATCCCGCGCTCGAATCCCGCCCGGCTGTGAAAATAGAAGGAGAGGCGGTTGGGCGGTGGCAGGAAGGCGATCCGCCTTCTTCCCTTTTTCACGAGCCGTTCGACGGCCTGATAGGCGAAAGCCTCGTTGTCGTGGTCGTGATAGGGGTGGACGATGCCCATGTCGGTCCGGCCATGGGTGACGAAGGGCAGGTTCCGCTCCGTCATCAGCCGCACCCGCGCATCGTCAGGTTCGATGCGCGAGATGATGACGCCGTCCGCCGATCCCGTATCGAGGATATAGCGCACCGGCACCATCGGGTCCTTCTGGAAGGAATGCGGCGTGACCACCAGGTGATACTGGGTGCCCACCAGCACCTCGGAAATGCCGCGCACCATCTGGCTGGTGAAGCCCATCAGCTCCTCTTCGAAGCTCAGCACCAGGGCGATGACGTTTGTCTTGCCGGTTCTGAGCCTCACGCCGGCGCGGTTGGGCTGATAGCCGAGCTGGTTGGCGACGAGCCGCACCCGCTCCTTCGTTTCGGCGCCGATATCCGGCGCATCCTTCAGCGCCCGCGAGACGGTGGTGATGCCGAGCCCCGTCATGAAGGCGATTGTCTTCAAGGTCGGGCGTTCGCGAAGCGCGGCCTGCGCTCCCTCCGTCCGTCGTCTTCCACTGTCATCCATATGCTGTCGCCGCCCGATTCAGGCCTTCACTATAGTGCGCTTTTGGCTGCCTGGAAACGTCCGGGCTCCCTCCCAAATCCTTCGATTTACGCAATAAACTGAAACGTTACAGGAAAAATGTCGAGGGGTAATTCGCAGCGTTTCAGAAATGCCGATCCCGGAAGTTGTACAACGCAGCCGCGAGATGTTTTTGTGCGCCTGCGAGGTCGTTGATCCGCCTGCAAAGCGTAAATTCGTTAAATTGAAGGCTGTTTCCCCCGATATTGCATGGGCACGATGTATGTGTCGGGAGAAGGATTGCACATCTTCAGATTGTATTTGTCTCCTTCAAAAGATTTTTCCGGAAAAGACGGTTGCCTGCCGCGAGCGATTGACATAGCTTTTTACGGCAACGTTTCAGTGAGGGAGGACACTCATGAACATCCGTGCCATGGCGGCCACATTGGCCGCGACCGTCGCGCTGCCTTTCGGGCTTGCGAATGCGACTGATCTGGAAGTGACCCATTGGTGGACATCGGGCGGCGAGGCGGCGGCGGTCGGCGAGCTTGCCAAGGCATTCGACGCGACAGGCAATAAATGGATCGACGGCGCGATCGCCGGCTCCGGCAGCACGGCGCGGCCGATCATGATCAGCCGCATCACCGGCGGTGATCCGATGGGCGCCACCCAGTTCAACCACGGCCGCCAGGCCGAGGAACTGGTGCAGGAAGGCCTGATGCGCGATCTCACGGAGGTCGCGGAAAAGGGCAAGTGGAAGGAAGTCATCCGTCCCGCGAGCCTGCTCGATTCCTGCACCATCGACGGCAAGATCTATTGCGCTCCGGTCAATATCCACTCCTGGCAATGGCTGTGGCTTTCCAATGACGCCTTCAAGACGGCGGGCGTGCCGGTTCCGAAGGATTGGAACGAGTTCGTCGCCGCCGCACCCAAGCTCAAGGAGGCCGGCATCCAGCCGCTCGCGCTCGGCGGCCAGCCCTGGCAAGCGAACGGCCTCTTCGATACGCTGATCATCTCGATCGGCGGCAAGGAGATCTACGAGAAGGTCTACCAGGAGAAGGATGCGGAAGTTGCCGCCGGCCCGGAAATGGCGAAGATTTTCCAGGCCGCGAGCCAGGCCCGCGATATGGCCAAGGGCAGCAATGTCCAGGATTGGAACCAGGCGACCAATATGGTCATCACCGGCAAGGCCGGCGGCCAGATCATGGGGGACTGGGCGCAGGGCGAATTCCAGATCGCCGGAAAGACGGCTGGGACGGATTATTCCTGCCTGCCGGGCCTCGGCCTCAACGAATATCTCGCGACCGGCGGCGACGCCTTCTATTTCCCGCTGATCGAGGACGAAGAGAAGTCAAAGGCGCAGGATATCCTGGCCGAGACCATCGTCGATCCCAAGGTGCAGGTCGCCTTCAATCTCAAGAAGGGCTCGCTGCCTGTCCGTGGTGACGTCGATGTCGCCGCCGCGAACGATTGCATGAAGAAGGGCATCGATATCCTCGCCAAGGGCTCCGTGCTGATCAGCACGGATCAGCTTCTGTCGCAGGATACGCAGAAGCAGAAGGAGGACCTGATGTCGGAGTTCTTCGCCAGCACCTCCATAACCCCGGAAGACGCGCAGAAGCGCTTCGTGGATATCATCGCCTCGGCCGATTGATTTCTCCCGGCGCGGGGCGGTCGTCTTCATGGCGGCTGTCCCGCAGCCGGCGGAATATCGGCACGGTTTTGAACCTTGAGGAATCCGGCAGTGGCCGGCTCCCATACCGGTTTATTTTGCTCAAACGGAGGATGGCCAGGCATGGTCAAACAGGCAGCGGCCGGACGGCCGAACCATCTGTTCCGCAATCTCAATTCGAAGATCGCCTCCATTCCGATGATCCTGGTCGCCACCGTGATCTTCCTCGGCGGCACGATCTGGACGGTGTTCTACTCCTTCACCAATTCGCGGCTCCTGCCGCGCCTGTCCTTCGTCGGCATCGAGCAGTATGAGCGCCTTTGGGCCTCGTCCCGTTGGATCATCTCGATCCAGAACCTGGCGATCTACGGCATTCTCTCGCTGATCTTCAGCCTGGTCATCGGTTTCATGCTGGCGGCCCTGATGGATCAGAAGATCCGTTTCGAAAACACCTTCCGCACCATTTTTCTCTATCCTTTCGCGCTTTCCTTCATCGTCACCGGCCTTGTCTGGCAATGGGTGCTCAATCCGGAATTCGGCGTGCAATCCGTGGTGCGTTCGCTTGGCTGGACGAGTTTCAGCTTCGACCCGCTCTACAATCCGCAGATCGTCATCTACGGCATCCTGATCGCTGCGCTCTGGCAGGGAACCGGACTGGTAATGTGCCTCATGCTCGCCGGCTTGCGCGGCATCGACGAGGATATCTGGAAGGCGGCGCGGGTCGACGGCATTCCGATGTGGCGGACCTATCTCTTCGTCGTCATTCCCATGATGCGGCCGGTCTTCGTCACCACGCTGGTCATCATCGCGAGCGGCATCGTCAAGGTTTACGATCTCGTCGTCGCGCAGACGAGCGGCGGCCCCGGCAATGCCTCCGAAGTCCCGGCGAAATACGTCTACGATTACATGTTCCAGGCTCAGAACCTCGGCCAGGGCTTCGCCGCCTCCACGATGATGCTGCTGACCGTCGCCATCATCATCATCCCCTGGGCCTATCTCGAATTCGGAGGACGCAAGCGTGGCTGATATCGGCACCCTCAACCGCACCGCCGCCGGCTTCGATGCCGTCGCAGACAGGGTCGCGTCAGGACCGCGCGGGCGGCGTCCCCGGCGGGCGCTCTCGCCCCGCAACATCATGCTCTACGGCACGCTCTTCGTCGCCGCCCTTTATTACCTGCTGCCGCTTTACGTGATGGTCGTGACCTCGCTCAAAGGCATGCCGGAAATCCGCATGGGCAACATCTTCTCCCCGCCGATGGAGATCACCTTCGAGCCCTGGGTCAAGGCCTGGGCCGAGGCCTGCACGGGCCTCAATTGCGATGGCCTCTCACGCGGCTTCTGGAATTCCGTGCGCATCCTCGTGCCCTCCGTGGTGGTGTCCATCGCGGTCGCTTCGGTCAGCGGCTATTCGCTTGCCAACTGGCGCTTCAAAGGATCGGAACTCTTCTTCTCGATCCTCATCATCGGCGCCTTCATTCCCTATCAGGTGATGATCTATCCGGTCGTCATCGTGCTCAGGGAACTCGGCGTCTACGGCACGCTCACCGGCCTCGTCATCGTCCATACCATCTTCGGCATGCCGATCCTGACGCTGCTCTTCCGCAACTATTTCGCCTCGCTTCCGGTGGAGCTCTTCAAGGCGGCGCGCATCGACGGCGCGGGTTTCTGGTCGATCTATTTCCGGATCATGCTGCCCATGGCGCTGCCGATCTTCGTGGTCGCGATGATCCTGCAGGTCACCGGCATCTGGAACGATTTCCTCTTCGGCGTGGTCTTCACCCGGCCGGACACCTATCCGATGACCGTCCAGCTCAACAACATCGTCAACTCCGTCCAGGGCGTGAAGGAGTACAACGTCAACATGGCCGCGACGCTTCTGACGGGCGCCGTTCCCCTGATCGTCTATTTCGTTTCCGGCCGTCTTTTCGTCCGCGGCATCGCCGCCGGCGCAGTCAAGGGGTAAGCCTGATGAACTCCAATGTTTCAATCACGAATCCCAGCGTCTCCATCAGGGACCTGTCGCTCTCCTTCGGTGCGGTGAGCGTGCTGCAGAACCTCGACCTCGATATCCGCGACGGCGAGTTCCTCGTGCTGCTCGGCTCGTCCGGCTGCGGCAAGTCCACGCTGCTCAATTGCATCGCCGGCCTTCTGGAGCCGACCGACGGACAGATCTTCATCAAGGAGAAGAACGTCACCTGGGAGGAGCCGAAGGATCGCGGCATCGGCATGGTCTTCCAGTCCTATGCGCTCTATCCGCAGATGACGGTGGAGAAGAACCTTTCCTTCGGGCTGCGGGTCGCCAAGGTGCCGAAAGAGGAGATCGACAAGCGGGTCGCGCGCGCCGCTGAAATCCTGCAGATCGGCCCGCTGTTGAAGCGCAAGCCGGCCGAACTTTCCGGCGGCCAGCGCCAGCGCGTTGCGATCGGCCGTGCCCTGGTGCGCGATGTCGATGTCTTCCTGTTCGACGAACCGCTGTCGAACCTCGATGCCAAGCTGCGCTCGGAATTGCGCGTCGAGATCAAGCGGCTGCACCAGTCGCTCAAGAACACCATGATATACGTCACCCACGACCAGATCGAGGCGCTGACGCTGGCCGATCGCATCGCCATCATGAAGAGCGGCGTCATCCAGCAGCTCGACGATCCGATCCATATCTACAATCGGCCGAAAAACCTCTTCGTCGCCGGGTTCATCGGCTCTCCCTCAATGAACTTCCTGCGCGGCGAACTGGCGGAGGAGGGCGGTCGCGTCGTGTTCCGCACCCATGGCGTCAATTTCTCGCTCGACCGCTACGATGCAGCCGAACCCTTGAGGGCAGGGCGCAAGGTCGTGCTCGGCGTGCGCCCGGAACACATCACCGTCGACGGCAAGACGGGCGGCGAAACGCATGAGGCGGTGGTCGATATCGAGGAGCCGATGGGCGCCGACAACCTGCTCTGGCTCAAGCATGCCGGCCATACGCTCTCCGTCCGCATCGGCGGCGCGCGGCGCTATGCGGTCGGCAGCAAGGTGGAGCTGAGCTTCGACATGTCGCTCGCCTCTCTCTTCGATGCTGAGACCGAGGACCGGATTTGATGCTCTTCATGCGTGAAATACCCCCCTCTGGCCTGCCGGCCATCTCCCCCTCAAGGGGGGAGATTACAAGCGGCATGAGCAGCGCGTCACAACTGCCGGCCCGGCATGCGGCGCGTGTGATGGGGAATGGTGAGCGCGCATCTATCCAATCTCCCCCCTTGAGGGGGAGATGGCCGGCAGGCCAGAGGGGGGTAGCGTCCGAAAGAAATAACGGTTCCGGACAGGCTTCATGACAATTCTCGACCTTTCCGGCACATGGGAGCTCGCGTCGGCTGACGGCCAGCATCGCACCGAGATGCCTATCCCCGGCGATGTACACAGCGCGCTGAAAACGGCGGGCGTCATTCCCGATCCCTATGTCGGGCGCAACGAAAACGACGTGCAATGGGTTGCTCATCGGGATTGGGTGATCGAGCGCCGCTTCACGCTCGATGATGCGGATGGCGCCTGGTATCTCGACATTACCGATCTCGATACGGTGGCGACGGTTTTCGTCAACGGTCACTCGGTTCTGGAGGCGGACAATTGCTTCCGCCGCTACCGGCCGGATGTCTCGAAGGCGCTGAAATCCGGCGAGAACGTTATCCGCATTCTCTTCCGCTCCAGCATCGCGGAAGGGGCGGAACGGCAGGCGCGCCAGCCCTTCTACATCCCGTATTCGACGGCCAATTCGCCGATCCCGAACGGCAACATGCTGCGAAAGCCGCAATGCCATTTCGGCTGGGACTGGAATATCGCCATCGCACCGCTCGGCCTCTATCGCGCGATCGCGCTGAAGAGGCTCGAAACGGCGCGGATCGAGCACGTCGTCACCAGTCAGAGACATGTCGGAGGCAGGGCCGAACTGCATGTGGCGGTGACGCTCCATGCCCGCGATCCGGGCATCGTCCCGCTGCATTTCGATCTCGACGGCGAGCGGGTGCGGCTCGACTGCGGCATCGAGGCGGGCGAAACGGTCATCCGCCACGTCTTCGATATCGAAAACCCGGAACTCTGGTGGCCGGCGGGCAGCGGCGAGCAGAGGCTTTACCGACTCTCGGTCGAAATTCCGGGCGAGACGGTCACCCGGCAGATTGGTCTCCGCACCGTCGAGCTTCTGACCGATCCCGACGAGGCGGGCAGCCGCTTCGCCTTCCGCATCAACGGCCGCGAGATATTCTGCCGCGGCGCCAACTGGATTCCGGCCGATGCGCTCTTCTCGCTGACCAGCCGCGAAAAGACCGAAGACCTGCTCCGCTCGGCAGTCGATGCCAACATGAACATGATTCGCGTCTGGGGCGGCGGTTTCTACGAGGCGGATTGGTTCTACGATCTCTGCGACCGGCTCGGCCTCATGATCTGGCAGGATTTCCAGTTTGCCTGCAACCTCTACCCATCGACGCCGGATTTCCTCGAAAACGTCGCGGCGGAAGTGGATTACCAGGCCCGCAGGCTCGTCTCGCATCCCTCGATCGTTGTCTGGTGCGGCGACAACGAACTGGTCGGCGCGCTCAACTGGTTCGTGGAGTCGCGGGCGAACCGCGACCGCTATCTCGTGTCCTACGACCGCCTCAACCGGGTGATCGAACAGGCTCTCGCGAAGGCAGCTCCCGATGCCATCTGGTGGCCGTCGAGCCCCGCTTCCGGCTATCTCGACTATGGCGATGCCTGGCATGCGGATGGCTCCGGCGACATGCATTACTGGTCCGTCTGGCACGAGAACAAGCCGTTCGACAATTACCGCTCGGTCAAGCCCCGCTTCTGCTCGGAATTCGGCTTCCAGTCCTACACCTCGCTGCCGGTGATCGAGACTTATGCGGACCGCAAGGACATGAACATCGCCTCGCCGGTGATGGAGCATCACCAGAAGAATGCCGGCGGCAACGAGCGCATCGCCGGCACCATGTTCCGCAATTTCCGCTTCCCGAGGGATTTTTCCAATTTCGTCTATCTGAGCCAGGTGCAGCAGGGCGTCGCCATCAAGACGGCGGTGGAGTTCTGGCGGTCGCTCAAACCCCATTGCATGGGCACGCTCTATTGGCAGCTCAACGACACATGGCCGGTCGCCTCCTGGTCGAGCCTCGATTACGGCGGAAGCTGGAAGGTGCTGCACTACATGGCGCGGCGCTTCTACCAGCCGGTCGCGGTGGCCGCGATCCCCTCGGAGGACGGCCGGGAAATCCGCCTGTCGCTGGTCAACGATACCCTCGCCGACGTGACGGTCACCATCAACCTTTCCGTCCTCACCCTGTCTGGCGAGCGGCGTCCGCTCAAGAGCGTCGAGGCGGTCTGTTCCCCGGATGCGGCGGTGACGGCTCTGGCGATTGCGGCGGATGAAATTCCGGCCGATTGCATTCTCGCCTGGGGCTTCACTGCCTCGAACGGCATGGGCGGGGAGGGACATTATGTGGCCAGCACCTATAAGGCATTGGATCTCGAACCGCCGGGGCTCGAATTCTCCGTATCACCGACCGGTGACGGAGCCCTCGACCTTCTGGTCCAGGCGAAGGGCCTGGCGCTCTTCGTGATGCTCGAGAGCGCTACGGCCGGCCGCTATTCCGACAACGCCTTCGATCTTGCCGCCGGCGAGAGCCGCCGCATCACGTTTACACCCGTCGCCACACCCGCCGCTCCGGACGGAGCGTCGCCGCAGTTCCGCATCTACGACCTTTATTCCTGCCAGTCGGCAGGTTGAGTTTTCTTTTGCCCGAAGGAGAATGATGATGACGACCCTTGGTTTTCAACTTTACAGCGCCCGCAATTTTCCCCCGCTTTCCGATGTGCTGCCGCTTCTGGCGCGGAACGGCTACAAGCAGGTGGAAGGCTATGGCGGTATCTACGCCACGCTGGACGAAGCTTCGCTGAAATCGCTGAAGGCCGAACTCGACCGCAACGGGCTCACCATGCCGACCGGCCATTTCGGCCTGGACATGCTCGAAAAGGAACCGGCCCAGGCGCTCCTCGTCGCCAAGACGCTCGGCATCGAGGCGATCTATTGCCCCTATCTCTTGCCCGACCAGCGGCCGAGCGGCGCCAAGGGCTGGTTCGATTTCGGCAAGCGGTTGCAGGAAGCCGGCAAGCGTTATCAGGATGCCGGCTACACGTTCGGCTGGCACAATCACGATTTCGAATTCCAGAAACTCGAGGATGGTTCGACGCCGCAGGAGCAGATCCTTGCCGGCGGCCCCGATCTCTCCTGGGAGGCGGATATCGCCTGGATCATCCGCGGCAATGCCGATCCCTTCGCCTGGATCGAGCGCTACGGCAGCCGCATCACGGCGGTGCATGTGAAGGACATCGCGCCCGCCGGCGAGAACAAGGATGAGGACGGCTGGGCCGATCTTGGCCATGGCACCGTGCCGTGGAAGGATCTGATGGGCGCGCTCGCAAGGATGTCGGCCCGGCACTACGTCCTCGAACACGACAACCCGAACGATCTCGATCGGCTCGTCACCCGCTCCATCGCTTCCTTCAAGTCCTATTGATCTCAAGAAATTCCGGAGTCTTCCATGCCAAGGGAACTAGGCGTCGGCATCATCGGATGCGGCAACATTTCCACCACCTATTTCGCGCTCTCGCCGCTCTTCAAGGGGCTCAAGGTGCTCGCCTGCGCCGACCTCAACCGCGAGGCGGCCGAGCTGCGAGCCCAGGAATACGGGGTCAAGGCCCAGACGATCGACGAGCTTCTCGCCAATGACGAGATCGATCTGATCGTCAACCTGACGATACCGGCGGCCCATTTCTCCGTCTCCAGGGCGATCCTGGAGGCCGGAAAGCATGTCTATTCGGAAAAGCCGCTCACCGTCACGCTCGAAGAGGGCAAGGCGCTGCAGAAGCTCGCGAAGGAAAAGGGGCTGTCCGTCGGCTGCGCGCCGGATACCTTCCTCGGCGGCGCGCACCAGCTCGCCCGCAACTATATCGATCAGGGCGGCGTCGGGCGCATCACCTCCGGCACCTGCCATGTGATGAGCCCCGGCATGGAGATGTGGCACCCCAATCCCGGCTTCTTCTTCCTCGAAGGCGGCGGGCCGATCCTCGATCTCGGGCCGTATTACATCGCCAATCTCGTCAACCTGATCGGCCCGGTGAAGCGGGTGGGGGCGCTCACCTCCATGGCGCGCAAGACCCGCACCATCACCAGCGAGCCCTTGAAGGGCCAGGAGATACCGGTCGAGACCCCGACCGATATCCATGCTCTCCTGGAATTTGCAAACGGCGCCACCGTCACGCTCTCCGCGAGCTGGGATGTCTGGTCGCATCGCCATGCCAATATGGAGCTCTACGGCACCGACGGCTCGCTCTTCGTGCCGGACCCGAACTTCTTCGGCGGCGTGGTGGAAGCGAGCGGCCGCAACAAGGATATCCAGCCGCTGGAGCCTTGGGATCATCCCTTCGGCAAGTTCAACCAGGAAAGCCCGCAGGGGCCGCGCGCCAACTACCGCACGGCCGGCCTTGCCGACATGGCGGTGGCGATCATCGAGGGCCGCGATGCCCGCTGCTCGCTCGATCGGGCCCTGCACGGCGTCGATGTCATGACCTCGATCTTGAAATCGGGCGAGGAGCATCGCTTCATCGAGCTTTCGACCACCTGCACCCAGCCCGCCGCCCTCGGCATCGAGGAAGCGCTTGCGCTCTTGAAGTAAACGGTCGAGGCGATATTGTCCCCGCGCGGGCTCCTCGCCCGCGCGTTTTTCATTGAAGGGAGAGGTCCATGAGCTGGCAACCGGCGGCAAACCGCTATGAGACGATGAAGTATAACCGCTGCGGCCGCTCCGGCCTCAAGCTGCCGGCGATCTCGCTCGGGCTCTGGCACAATTTCGGCGGCGATACGCCCCACGAGCGCAAGCAGGCGATCGTCCGGAAAGCCTTCGATCTCGGGATCACCCATTTCGATCTCGCCAACAATTACGGCCCCCCGCCCGGCAGCGCCGAAATCGCCTTCGGCGAAATCCTGCGCAACGATTTCGCCGGCTACCGGGATGAGCTCATCATCTCCTCCAAGGCGGGCTACAACATGTGGCCGGGTCCCTATGGCGAGTGGGGCAGCCGCAAATATGTGATCTCCTCCTGCGATCAGAGCCTGAAGCGGCTCGGCCTCGATTACGTCGATATCTTCTATTCGCACCGCTTCGATTCCGATACGCCGCTGGAGGAGACCTGCGGCGCGCTGGATCACATCGTGCGCTCGGGCAAGGCGCTCTATATCGGCATCTCCTCCTACAATTCGAAGCGCACGCGGGAGGCTGCCGCGATCCTCAAGGAGCTCGGCACGCCGATCCTCATCCACCAGCCGAGCTATTCGATGATCAACCGCTGGGTCGAGGAGGACGGGCTTCTCGATGCGCTCGACGATCTCGGCATCGGCTCGATCGTCTTCTCGCCGCTGGCGCAGGGCATGCTGACTTCGAAATATCTCTCCGGCGTTCCGGAAGATAGCCGCGCCGCGCAGGGCAAGTCGCTGCGCTCCGAGTTCCTGAACGAGAAGAATGTCGAAAACCTCCGCGCCTTGAACGCGATTGCCGAAAGCCGCGGCCAGACGCTGGCGCAGATGGCGATCGCCTGGGTCCTGCGCGGCGGCCGCGTCACGACCGCGCTGATCGGCGCCAGCCGGCCCGAACAGGTGGAGGATTGCGTCAAGGCTCTGGAGAGGTCCGATTTCACGACCGAGGAGCTTGCGAAGATCGACGTCCACGCCAAGGAGGCCGATATCAATCTCTGGGCCGCTTCCGCCGAGCGCAAGGGGCCTGAACGCAAGCATTGAAGCTCAAAATTTAGGGGCCGCTCATCCCCCTGCCGGGACCTTCTCCCCGTTCACGGGGAGAAGGAGGCTGGAGCACTGACGGTGCCACGAATCCCTTCTCCCCGTCAGGACGGGGAGAAGGTGGCGGCAGCCGGATGAGGGGCTTGATCCACATCGGTTCGACTATGCGAGCCACACGAAAAACCCGCTGAAACGGATTAATTTCATTACGAAAATGTAATCGAACCGTTCAGTTCCGGTTCACCAATTCGACCATAGTTTCGGGGCGTGTTCAAAAGAGGAATCGCCCCATGAAAAAGCTCTTCGCCGTATTGCTCACCGCCACCGTTCTGGCCGCTCCGCTGGCCGAGGCCCAGGCACAGGAACGTTACCGCGACCACGGTCGTGACCGCGATCGCGGCCGGCATGTCGAACGCTCGGTTACCATCGAGAAGAAGGTCGTCAGGAAGCATCGCTGGAGCAAGGGTCACCGCATGACGGCCGCCGAGCGCCGCCGCATGGCCGAAATCCGCGATTATCGCCGCTATCGCCTGTCGGCGCCTCCGCGCGGCTATCGCTGGGTCAGGGCCGATAACGACTTCCTGCTTGTCGGCATCACGTCGGGCGTCATCGCCAGCATTATCGCTGGCCGGTAATGGGATTGGCCTGCGGGCGGAGAGGGCTTTGCCCCGCCCGCAGGCCAAGCAAGCCACCGCTCTGCGTTGCGGCGGGCATGCCTCTGAAAATCTGATTACGCCGCCTGTCGGTTCCAGGAAGCGAAGGGATCGGGCAGATCCCGCCAGCGGTCCGGCTGGAATTTGTCGGCCCCAATCAGACAGGCATCGAGCTCGGCCCGGATCGCGGCCTCGCTCATCGGGTCCGCTCCGATGAAGACGATCTCCTGCCGCCGATCGCCCCAGACGGGGTCGAGATAGCGCGCCAGCCCTTCGCGGAACTCCTCGTCCTGCGGCCATCTTTCCTTCGGAACCGCGTCCCACCAGATGCCGAGCTTCTGGGTCCGTACCAGCGCGCCAGCCTGGCTGATCTCGCCTACATGATAGGGCCGCGTCGCCAGCCAGAAGAAACCCTTGGCGCGGATGACGCCTGGCCACGACCGCTGCACGAAATCGTGGAACTTCGCCGGATCGAACGGCCGCCGGGCGCGGTAGACGAAGGAGCGGATTCCGTATTCCTCTGTTTCCGGCACATGATCCTTGAAGCCGTGCAACTCCTTGAACCAGAGTGGGTGGGTCTCCGCCTTGGCGAAATCGAAAAGGCCGGTTCCGAGAAGGACTCTCGGCGCGACCTTGCCGAAATCGGTTTCGACAATGCTCGCATCCGGATTGAGGCCGGCGACGATCTTGCGGGCGGCATCCAGCTCGTCGGGGGAGGCGGCCGATACCTTGTTGAGCACGACGACATCGGCGAATTCGATCTGCTCGACCAGAAGATCTACCAGGGTGCGGTTGTCGCCGTCGCCTGCGGTTTCGCCGCGATCCGCCAGGAAATCCGCCGAGCCGTAATCCTTCAGCAGATTGGCGGTATCGACGACCGTCACCATCGTGTCGAGGCGCGCCACATCGGAAAGGCTCTCGCCGTTTTCATCGCGGAATTCGAAAGTCGCGGCGACGGGCAGGGGCTCGGCGATCCCGGTGGATTCGATCAGCAGGTAATCGAAACGCTTCTGCTCCGCCAATTGACGGACTTCCTTCAACAGATCGTCGCGCAGCGTGCAGCAGATGCAGCCATTGGTCATCTCCACGAGCTGTTCTTCAGTGCGGGAGAGATCGGCGCCGCCGTCGCGCACCAGCGCCGCGTCGATATTCACCTCGCTCATGTCGTTGACGATGACGGCGACGCGAAGACCGTCGCGGTTGCCGAGGATGTGGTTGAGCAGCGTCGTCTTGCCGGCTCCCAGGAAGCCGGAGAGAACGGTGACCGGTAGCTTCTCGAGCATTTCATGCCTTTCGTATTGTTATAACGTAACATTCAAGGTGATTGAAAAAGGCGGAAATATCCGCCTTTCCCGGTTCGTCTCTTAGGAGCCCTGCGAAAGGCAGGTTTTCATCGAGGTGGCGATACCGCGCATCATATCGAAATAGAGGTCCGGACCAGCGGTGAGCGTTGCCGCTTCCGGATCGAGCGTGCCGGATTTGGCGGGCGTTCCCTCCGTCACTACCGCGACCAGCTTCGGCTCGAATTGCGGTTCGGCGAAGACGCAGGTGGCGCCGAGTTCCGTCACCTTCTTGTGGATCTGGCTGATGCGGTCGGCGCCCGGCATCGTTTCCGGGCTCACCGTGATCGAACCGGCCACCTTCACGCCGTAGCGGTGTTCGAAATACTGATAGGCGTCGTGGAAGACGACGAAGGGCTTGTCCTTGACCGGTTCGACAGTCGCCTTCAGTTCCGTGTCCAGCGTGTCGATCTTCTGCATCAGGGCTGCCGCATTGGCCTGATAGGTAGCGGCATTTTCCGGATCGGCGGAGACGAGCGTCTTTTCGATCTCGGCGGCGATCGCCTTGGCGTTCATCGGGTCCAGCCAGAGATGGGTATCGAAGGCGCCGTGGTCGTGCCCTTCATGCCCATGTCCTTCATGCCCTTCGCCTTCGGCATGTTCATGCTCGTGCTCGCCGTGCTCATGTCCGTGCCCGTCGCCATGGTCATGCGCCTCGAAAGCCCCGCCTTCGCGGAAGGGAAGCTTTTCCAGGCCAGGCGCGTCCTCCAGTTCCACCACCGTTGCCTTGCTGCCCAGGGCTTCCAGCGGCTTTTCGAGGAAGGCTTCCATGCCGGGGCCGATCCAGAAGATCACCTCCGCCTTCTCCAGTTGCTGCGCGTTGGAGGGCTTCAAGGTGAAGGTATGCGGCGAAGCTGCTCCATCGACGATCAGCTTCGGCTCGCCCACGCCTTGCATGATCGAAGCTACCAGCGAATGGATCGGCTTGATCGAAACGACCACATCCGGTGCGGCGATCGCGGCATTTGCGGCGAGAAACGCGGCCGAGGAGAGGAGCAGGAGGGAGGCGTTTTTCATGGCAGGTCTTCCTTGCATGTGGAATGTAATGTTATTACATCAATTGCGTTATGCTATAACGTGTGTCATAGCCGGTGGCAACTGGACCCAAAGAAAAAAGCACCAGGAAAAAACATGCTGATGAGGAACAGAGCCGAAGCTCACCAGGGCGAAGACAGGCTTGTATCGCTCGACAATGCCGGCATTCGCCGGGATGGCCGGTGGCTTGTCCGCGGAGTCGAGTTTTCGATCCGCAGGGGCGAAGTGGTAACGCTCATCGGCCCGAACGGCGCCGGCAAGTCCACCACCGCCAAGCTTGCGATCGGCGTTCTGCGTGCCGATGAGGGATCGGTCTCCCGGATGCCGGGGCTGACCATCGGTTATGTTCCGCAGAAGCTCTCGATCGATTGGACCATGCCGCTCACCGTCCGCCGGCTGATGCGGCTGACCGCGCCGCTGCCGGAGAACGAGCTTGTCGCAGCATTGACCGCCACCGGCATTCCGCATCTTGCCGAGGCCGAGGTGCGGCATCTTTCCGGCGGCGAATTTCAGCGGGCGCTGCTGGCGCGGGCGATTGCCCGCAAGCCGGATCTGCTGGTCCTGGACGAACCGGTTCAGGGCGTGGATTTCGCCGGCGAAAGCGCGCTCTACGATCTCATCCGTTTCATACGCCAATCGACCGGCTGCGGCATTCTGATGATCTCCCATGATCTCCACATGGTCATGGCCGGCACCGACACGGTGATCTGCCTCAACGGTCATGTCTGCTGCCGCGGCACGCCGGAAGCCGTGAGCCAGAGCAGCGATTACCTGAAGCTGTTCGGCAATACGCGCTCGCTCGCCGTCTACAGCCATCATCACGACCATACCCATCTTCCGGATGGCCGTGTGCTGCACGAGGATGGCTCGATCACCGATCATTGCCATCCCGAAGACGGCCATCACGCGCATGGCGATCACTCCCACGAACACCACCATGAGCACCACCATCATGCGCATGCGAAAGAGGGAGAGCGCCGTGCTTGACGATTTCTTCACCCGCGCGCTGGTTGCCGGCATCGGCGTCGCCTTGACCGCCGGGCCGCTCGGTTGTTTCGTGGTCTGGCGCCGCATGGCCTATTTCGGCGATACCATTGCCCATTCGGCGCTGCTCGGCGTCGCGCTTTCCCTCTTGCTGAACATAAACCTGCTGGTCACCGTATTTGCGGTGGCGCTGGTGGTCTCGCTCCTGCTCCTGCTCTTGCAGCGGCGGCAGACGCTTTCCGCCGACGCGCTGCTCGGCATACTCTCCCACTCGGCGCTCGCGATCGGCCTCGTGATGGTCGCCTTCATGAGTTGGGTGCGCATCGATCTCATCGCCTTCCTGTTCGGCGATATCCTGGCGGTCACGAGATCCGACATCGCCCTTATCTGGGGCGGCGGGCTTTTCGTGCTTGCCGCGATCGCCTTTCTCTGGCGGCCGCTCGTCGCCTCCACGGTCAGCGAGGAAGTGGCCGAGGCCGAAGGCCTCAGCCCGGAACGCACGCGGCTTCTCTTCATGCTCCTGATGGCGCTGACCATCGCGATCGCCATGAAGATCGTCGGCATTATGCTGATCACCTCGCTGCTCATCATTCCCGCCGCGACCGCGCGGCGCTTTTCCACCGGGCCGGAGGCCATGGCCGTTCTCGCATCCCTGATCGGTGCGCTTGCGGTGGTCGGCGGTCTTTTCGGATCGCTCCACTACGATACGCCTTCCGGCCCATCCATCGTGGTTGCGGCTCTGATCCTCTTTATTCTGAGCCTGTTCTGGATGGCGGGGAAAAGCGGGACGGAACCGGCCGGCAACAAGGGAGTGCGCTCATGATCGCACCGGCATTGACCAAGAACCAGTCGCTCGTCTTCGACGTGCTCAACCGCTCCGATGCGCCGATGAGCGCCTACACGATCCTCGACCGGCTTCGGGACCAGGGTTTCCGCGCCCCCCTGCAGGTCTACCGGGCCCTCGACAAGCTGCTGGAATTCGGCCTCATCCATAGGCTCGAAAGCCTGAACGCCTTCGTTGCCTGCTCGCATGCGCAGAGCGATTGCTGCAGCAAGGGTCATGGCACGGTTGCCTTCGCCATCTGCGAAAGCTGCGGCCATGTTTCCGAATTTCACGACCACGCGGTCGATCATCGCCTCGGCGATTGGGCGAAGCAAAAGGGCTTCAAGCCCGCCAAGACGACGATCGAGATCCGCGGCCTCTGCAGCGCCTGCGCGGCCTAGATCTCGCGCAGGTCCTTGGCGTAGCGCTGCCAGTTCGCGACATAATGATCCGCCGATTGCCGCAGCCTCGCGACCGCTTCCTCGTCCAGCGTCCGGATGACCCGCGCCGGTGAGCCGACGATCAGCGAATTGTCAGGAAATTCCTTGCCCTCGGTGATGAGCGCATTGGCGCCGATCAGGCAATTACGGCCGATCTTCGCGCCGTTCAGGATCGTCGCGCCCATGCCGACCAGCGAATTGTCGCCGATCGTGCAGCCATGAATGATCGCGTGATGACCGATGGTGCAGCCTTCGCCGATGGAGACCGGCAGGCCGACATCGTTGTGGATCATCACGCCGTCCTGGATATTGCTGCGCGCTCCGATGGCGATCGGCTCGTTGTCACCTCGCAGCACCGCGCTGAACCAGATGCCGACATCCTCGCCGAGCTCCACCTTGCCGATGAGCGTGGCATTGGGGGCGATCCAGTAGCGGCCGGCTTCCGGCAGTTTCGGCTGGTAATCCCCGAGCGCGTAAAGCGGCATGTCTTCTCCTCCCGAATTCCGTGGCTCAGACGACCGTCAGCGTCAGTTCGCCGACGCCGTCCACGCCGCAGGCGACCGTATCGCCGCGCTTGACCGGACCGACACCGGCGGGCGTGCCGGTCATGATGACGTCGCCGGGCGCGAGGGTGAAGAGCTTGGAGAGTTCGGCGATGATTTCCGGCAGCTTCCAGATCATCTGGGCGAGATCGCCGGACTGCCGGCGCTCGCCGTTGACGTCCAGCCAGACGGCGCCTTGCTGCGGATGGCCGATCTTCGACGCCGGGACGAGGGCGGAGACGGGCGCGGATTTTTCGAAGGCCTTGGCAACCTCCCACGGCCTTCCCATCTTCTTGGCCTCGGCCTGCCGGTCGCGGCGGGGGAAATCCACGCCGACGCCCTAGCCGTAGACCTTCGACAGCGCCCCGGCGGCCGGGATATCCGCGCCGCCTTCGGCAAGCGCCATCACCAGTTCGACCTCGTAATGCACGTCGGAGGAGAGCGGCGGGTAGGGGAATTCGGTGCCGGCATAGAGATTGTCCGGGTTCTTCTGGAAGAAGAAGGGCGGCTCGCGCGACGGATCATGCCCCATCTCGATTGCGTGGTCGGCATAATTGCGGCCGACGCAATAGACCCGGCGCACCGGAAACCGTTCCGTCACGCCTTCGACCGGAAGCAGCACGGGTTCGAGGGCGGGGATCACGGTCGCGAGCATGGGAAACTCCTGAACAAGGAAAGGGCGGAAAACGACGGCGCCCTTTGTCCCCCAAATCGCGCGCCGATCCTAGCACTTTTTGAGGGGGGCGGGGACGAACTGGCGAAGAATTTTTGTTTGCTGTATGAGAGCCGCCGAGAAAGGGTTTTCGATGTACGCAGAGGCACTGGCAACCGGCGGCAAGATTTTCGCCGTGGCCCCGATGATCGACTGGACGGACAGGCCTGGAAATTCGGCATCTCGGGGAGGATGTTGTACCTCTCGTTGTACCAAAAGCCGCCCGACCTTGTGAGTCGAGCGGCTTGCCGCGGCGATCTTCCAGTGGTTTTCGCATGGCGATTGGCCGCGACATTCGTATGATAGCGGAAGATGAAAGAGACGGCCAGCGCGCGTCATATGACGGTGGTGCTCGCGCTGGCCGTGAGCCGCTCGGGCCGTATGCCCGGTGGTGCAGCGGCGTGAATAAAAGACCGGGGCAGCCACCAAGGCGCCACCGGCGAGTGCCCGCCGGAACTTGCGACGAAATCAGCGGGCGGAAAACTTACGGGCGACGGATGGCCGCCATGAACTCGAGAAATTCCCCACGCCTAAATGTCGCGTAGGTAAGCCAGTCCAGGTCACCTCGCTCCCGGTTACAGCGGAGACATGCGCAGGCTAGATTGGCCATGTGATTGGTGCCTCCGTCGGCCCTTCGCCGGATGTGCTCGATCGTCGCTGCATCTGGGCGCCGCTGCATCTCGCGGTCAGCACTGATGATGACGAGGGCACCGCAGTAGCAGCACCGCCCATCCTGTCGGTCAAAGAGCTTGAGAAGGACGGATCGGCGGATCTTCGACATGGTCGACCAGGGGCGTGTAGATGCCGACTACCTTCAAAGTAGGGACATTGCTGATGTACTCGGCACGGACCACGCGGGTCGGACGTCCGTGCGCTTCGCCGAGAATGTGGAGGGTAAAAATCTGATGGCCGAGGGCGGAGAGGCTCCGCTCTGCGACAACCGCGAGCAATTCGCCAAACTCGACCATCGCGCCGATTTGGAACTTCCACCGCGCTCTTGGGGCGCGTCTTCTCGCGATTAGACCGCGAGGAAGGAGGGTTCTATCGGCAGCCGTGATGTTGGTGTGCATGTTCATGTGTGCTCCTCGTGTTGAACTGTAGCTCTAAAATGAGTACATGGTTCTAATAACCATAGGGTTTGATAACGTCAACATGTTTTTATAACGAGGTTCCAAAAAATGTTGCCGATCCAATGCAAGATGGCCAGGGTCGCTCTTGGGTTAGGCGTTCGGGATCTGGCCGCGCTGGCTAAGGTCGCGCCGGCCACCGTATCCAGGCTCGAGGCGGGAGAGGAATTGAAAGAGAGGACGGTGGCGGATATCCGCGCAGCACTGGAATCCGCCGGCATCGAATTCATCAACAATGATCGCGGCGAAGGCGTCGTAAAGCTGCGAGCGCAAACCTGATGGCCAAGAGCCTAATGCTCCGGCGTACGGAGTTCTCTGGTTCCAGACGTGCAGGAGAGCATCCGCATTGGTGACAGGCAAGTTTGGCGCAAGTCCATCCCCCTAACGTCATCCCACGCCTCACCAGCGACACCACAAGAGGAGACATCAATAAGCTTTCGGCGTTCGCGCCGGTGGCAATAATTGTGGTTGGCTGGATTCCTAAATGCACTCCCCTGACAAAGATCGAATTGACCAAAATACACCGCTGCGCCTAGCTCGCGTAGCGGCATTGGCGTTTCCAGATGGGTCCATGACCGAGAAGGGACTACGGCGAGAGTTTCAGCGCGGAAGACTTGTTATCGAACGTATCGCGGGCAAGGATTACACAACCTTGTCAGAAATCGAAAAGATGAGAGTCTTATGCCGAGTTCAACAGAAATCCCCACTCAAGGTGGAGGGGTCGGCTACGAATGAAGGCGAACTAGCCCTTGCTGCGGCGAAGGCCACGCTGCGCCGTTTGGCCAATGAGCGTGAGAATGCGCGCCGGAAGAACCAGCGATGACTGACGCCCTCGCTAAACTCCCCCTTTTCGCGAGCGATCACGATCTCGCCATTGCTATCGTCGGCAAAGAGCGCGCCGCCATGTGGATCAAGACGGTGGTCCCTCAGCTTGAGCGAAAGGGATTCCCGCGTAGGGATCCGTTACATGACGGACGGCCCATCCCACTCGTCCGGCGATTTTACGACGCATATTTCGGGATTACCGCAGGATTTGCCGCCACGGCGCCGGATGGGCAAGAGCGCTTGGGTGAGTGGACAAAGTCTAGGCGCAAGCCGACTTAACGCCAAAGTTCGCGGGCGCGGGCGATTTTGAGGTTGACGTCGCGCTTGGATGAGCCGGTGACTTCTGCGACTTCTGCGGCGAATTGCTTGTGGTGTTGCTCACCCTTTCTTCGCCCGTCAACGCGAAGATCGTTGGTGGGAAAATTTTGCCCACCAACGGGGCCATTCATCTCCTCCCAAATCTGCTTACGGCGCAGAATGTATGCGCTTTCCTCAGCGGGCGTCAGCTCCGACCGGGCAAGATTCTCATCGATTTCCATGAGTTCGGCGTGCAGATCGTCAACGTCATAAACTATGCATTCGACTGCGGCCTCGCCACGCTTCTTCAAGGCCAGAAGCCTATGGTGACCGTAGATGAGGACGGGAACGGCGTCGCATATTTCTCCATCATCCAGCGCAAAATCATTACGGATGCAAACCGCCGGCGGGTTCATGAGACATATTGGTACCCCCCATGCATTATGCGCCACGGCGCCGGGAGTACTGCGCGCACTCACTACGCCCTGCATGGATGGATAAAAGCGGAGATCCGGTCCCTATTCTGACGGTTGACATCGGCCAATGTAACCGCCGTTGTTGCGTTCATCACTGGCGTTACCAGCGCCGGGAGAGCACCACCACAAGAGGAGACTATCCAACCATCTATCCCAGAACGCACCCTTCGTGATCGAAGAAGCCGCGCCTCGATCCTTGCCGCCTAACGGAACTTCGGCGGTCGGTCTTTCAAATTGATCGAAAGCTCGTGGATGGCCGCGCGCTTTCCCAACAACCGCAGCATCTTCTGCGTTTCTTTCTCACTGATACCAGCTTTACCGCATGAAGTCTCGACGCAGTGATCGCGTGGCGGACCGGGTACCCGTACCTGCCGGTTGTCGACGTGTTTCATTTCAGCTTCCTCCTCATTAGTAAACACTAATGCAGGGGAGAGGTTTCCGATAGCAGTAAAATTGATCGGCGTGCCCGATCACATCACCACCATCAACAACCAACCGACCGGCCATCATGCCGGCGAAGGAGGAATATTGTCTAAATATCTGCAACTGTGTGAACCACGTACCGCGATGCTCGGGGAGGATCGGCAGATCCGTAACCTGAGAGGCTTCGCGCTCGCCCTGGACTTCATGGATGGCTACGCCCAGGACGCTCGATTGCTGGACCGATCGGAGTTTGCCATCGACCTCATTGCTCGAACGGAGGGCGTCGCCGGTGACCGCGCACGACTGCGCTTCGTCGATCGGTCACCTGGGTCCACGTCAGTTCGGACTGTCGGAGATGCGTTCTTCGCTGACAAACGGACCGCCGAGTTTGTCTGGCAGGCATGCATAGAGAAGATCGAGAATGACCGGGCGCATCTCGATCGTGTGGCTGCGGGTCGTCGCTGATGGATCCCGTGATCCGACATCTGGAGGCGGTCGAAAGACCGCCTTCATCACCTGGATCCGGGCGCACCATCGCCCGCTTCAGCGTTCAGCTAGGTGACATTCGCATCAACGGACTGATGCTACGCGAGTACACCGACGGCACCCGTCGCACAGTTTCGGGAAATATCGGTGGTCACCACGCGGTGACCTTCCAGCCGGTCATAGCCGAGAAAATCACAGAAGCCGCATCAAAAGCACTTGGAGGCCAGATTGCCGAAATTGTCCGCCATCAGTCAGAAGCCTAACCTCACACCCGCATTCGACGAAACGGCCGTCCGCGCTCACGTCGAAGTGCTTCATCAATTGGCGGCCGGCATCGCCGGTAAGTTCGTGGTTTCGGTATTCTTCGCCAACCCAAACGGAGAGGATAAGGCCGGAGGCATTATTAGCCACCATGCCGTCGGCGACGTTGACGGTACGACAGAGGCCGTGATGGCTCACGCGGCCACTCCCCACGCGAACGTGTACCTTTGCCCCAACTTGATGCGGTCCTCGCTACCGCGAGGCAAGAAGGGCAGCGAGGTGGACGTTGTCGCCGTGCTCGCCCTGGTCGCGGATATGGACGACGATACCGGCAGATCCGGGCATATGCCACTTGAACCGAACTATGTTGTGGAGAGCTCTCCCGGCAACTACCAGTGCGTGCTGTTGCTGGACAAGCCGCTCACTCCTGCTGAGGCGAAGCCGCTCGCGGGCGCCCTGAAGCGTGCGGCGAATAGTGATCATTGCACCATGGACGTGTCGCACGTCTGGCGGGTACCAGGTTGCCTAAATTGGCCAAATGCCAAGAAGCTCGCCCGCGGACGGTCGGCGGAACCCGCCGTTGTCACCGTTGCCGAAGCTTGGGACGGCAGCCTGACCAGCGTTGATGAACTCCAGCGGGTGCTCGCTCCATGGATGTCGCCAGAACAATGTCACCGAACGGTGACACTGGGGGAGCTGCCTTCGCTTGACGGCATTGCTCTTTCGGACACTGCAATCGAGCTACTCGCGGCCAGTGATATCGGAGACCGCTCAGTCTGGGCCTCCAAAGTCGTCGAACAGCTCGCGTTCGACGGTCTGACCGCCGAACAAGCCTGCGCCGCTTTTCTGGCCGCTACCGGCGATTGGTTCAGGCGCTACGAAAGCCGAGATGCGCGCGCCGACTTTGAAAGGATGTGGGCCAAATTCGGTACCCCGCATGAGGAAGCTAGGGCGACCGGAGAGGAGGCAGCTAAGGGGATCATTGCGAAGTTCACCTCCAAGACCCAACCACTGGCTGCGGCCAACGACAATGAGCCAGAGCAAGACCCACCGAGGTCGCTACCCGCTTTACCGCGCATGCATCCAGATCCTTTCTCACCTGAAGCGGCGGGCGGACTTCTCGCGGAAATTAGCCGGTGGATCACGTCTACAGCGATCATTCCAGTGCCGGAGCTGTCGCTCACGTCCGCACTAGCTCTTCTCGGCGGCATGTTCGGCGACAAGGCCTTGGGACCGACGCGCAGCGGTCTCAACCTCTTCCTCACGACTGTCATGGGTGTTGCGAGCGGGAAGGGGCACGCCCCCAAGTCAATCGTTGCTCTCGCGGCGAGCGCAGGAAAGCCCGGAGCGGTCACCAACGGCGACCCGACCAGCTACGCTGCTATCGAACGCATGCTCAGGCGGAATAGCTCGACAGTCGTCGTAATGGACGAATTCGGTGTCACCCTTCAGGACATCAATGCAAAGCGCAGCAACGCAGCGTCAGCATCGATCCGGAAGTTCCTTCTGGCGATCTACGACCAAGCCGACTCGGTCTTCCATGGTCGTCAATATGCTTCCGATGAGACCAAGAAGGACGACAGTCCGATCGACGGTCCGGCCCTCACCGTGTTGGGCATGACCACCCCGACGACGCTCTACGCCGGCCTCTCGGACGCCTCGCTCAACGATGGTTTCCTCTCGCGGTTCATTTTCATTGAGGGGAACGGGCCGGCAGAGATCAGGCCTCCCACGCTCAACCGCAAGGCCGTCATGCCATCGGCTTTGGTGGCCACGCTGAAACAGGCGCAAACCGACTTTCCAAAGCCTAAAGGCTCCGGTGCAAGGAAGCTGATGATCCCGTTCGAAGGCGACGAAGAAGGAGACGCCTACAAGCTCTGGACGCAGGTATTCCTCTGGCAGCACGATGCCGCCTGGAATGAGAAGGAGCATCATATAAACGGGCGTGCGGCGGAGAATACGCTGCGGTTAGCATCCATCCGCGCAGTCAGCAGGGATCCCTCCACACCGGTGATCACCGAGGACGATGTGGGATGGGGGTGGGCGATTGTGCACAGGTCCATCCAGATCGTTACCGAAGGCGTTGACCGTCACATGTCAGGCTCAACGGCCGAAGCGTTGAGGAAATCCATTATCAGGGCCTTGGAGGTAGCGACAGATAAGACGCTTCCTTGGTCGCACCTTCTGCAGCGGGAGGGCGTTAGCAGCGCCGAAGCGGAAGATGTGTCAAAGGCGCTCCAGTGGCTCATTGAAACAGGAAAGGTACAGAGCCTGAAGCCGCAAGCAAAACCCGGTGCCAGGGGATCGTTCAAACTTGTGACGGAGCCACAATAATCGCCACAACTTGTGACGCGGGTGAATAAAAACTTGTGGCGTTGTGACGTATTTGGGTCGGCGCCACAAGTTGGTGTGTGGTATATAACCACAAGAAAAACAATAGTTTAGAAGATATATATATCTTCTTTTTTCTTACTTGTGAACTTGTGGAGCTGTGTGTTCTCCCATGGTTTTGGTGATTTCCCCCTCTGCTCTAGAGAGTTTGCACAACTTCACAATTTCAGCTTAGGCGCGAGGCCCAAGCCGATCGCCCAGATAAGGAGCGTTGCAATAATTGGCCTAATTGCAGGCCGGTGCCCCACGCGATAGTCCATAAACCTTTCTTTGCGGCTTTCGATGCTTTCAGCAGGTTTTGGACAGCGGGAAGTGCCAGGTTACCTTCGCGGGTTACCTGATCGACCCGGTCAAAACGGGGTCGATCGTCTCCAATTGGCGCCACGCGACGGATGCACCAAGGAGCAAAATAGCAATGAGGGGTACCGTCAACAGAACCGCGGCGCCGTGGATACGCATGAACAAACTCCAACGAAAAAGGGTCGGAGAGACGATGTGGCTACGTAGCTTAACAACCCGTAAATGTGTGCCGGTTCTGCAGAGATCAAACCCCAACCGCCGTGCCGGACGGTAGCCTGTACCGCCGCCCTACCTGTGGCCGACATGCAACATCACGCCACCTGCGGCACAGCCCGTCCCAGCCGATCCCGTACGTCGGCGCTATATACTGGCTGCAGCCACCATCATCACACCGCCCAGCCGACCAACCCTCCAATAGAAGGAGACCCCATGCCCACGCGCACTTCTTACCGAAACCTAGGGGGCCCGTTTCCAGGCCGCGGAGCCGCCCCGACAATGGTGCATGACAAAGTGCTGCCCCGTGGCAAGCGAGCCGCGTTCGAGGCGTTGAATGACGCCGCTGCCATGAGACCGCATGTCACCGACGCGGGCTCGCTCGTGGCGGCCAATGACAATTGTAAGAAGGAGGATGCCGCTTGACGAGAAGCACCGAAGAACACCGCAACGCAATCGAGGCTTGGAGGGCAACAGCACCTACGGACGACATCGAGCTGTGGGAAAAGCCGAAGAAAGCCAAAGGGGAGAAGTCTCGCCGACACCGCGGCTTGGCTGAACTCAGCGCTTTATTGGAATTCTACCGGCGGCCGGTCGGAGTTGCTGAGGGCGTCCCGTCGGAAGAGCTGCCGACGGTCAAGTCGAATTGGCGCTTGTCACCTGCGAACGATAACAAAGTGCAGGAAGAGGGGTGCGGGAGAGAGAAGGCGTTTGAGTACATCCCATCGCTCGCAATGATCGAGAGATCGCTGAAGGATGTGGATGTGTTTGAGAGGCCCGAGCCGGTAATGCTTTCGGACGGCCACCAGATGCCACTCTGGAATAGCGCAGCACACCGCGAGGTTCACGCCAACCCAGTGGCCGGGGACATAGAATACGGATACCACATCGACGATTGTGGTAAGCGACATAAGACAATTGTCCGTATCGGAAGGTTACGTTTCAGCAATGGCAATCAAACCGAGAAGGGCCTCAAACTTGTTATGGGTGAGGTTGTCGAAGCAGAGATTGCAATGCCTGTCGGGGCGATGCTGGGTTGTCGGGAAAAAGCCACACGAGACAAAGGCTCGGTTGCGGATCCAGTCGAGGTTGCTCTCTCCAACCACTATTTTGCCGGGAGGCCTACAGAGAACATGCCGGGCGGATTGTTCCAGGCGAAGAAGCCGCGCCGCGTCAAAAGAAAAGCGGGACCGGAGGAGCGGCGCAATATTACCAAAGCTGAAGCTCGCCAGATGCTGGCGGATGCTATCGCCAATACGCCTGTCATGCCTGAAGTAAAGAGATGCCCAACGGGTTTTCCCGCAGGGCCAACGCAACTAGCTCAACTGTGGCCGGGTCTCGTGAAGGTGGCTACCGGTGACAGCGGAAGTCAGGGATGGGAAGATGTCTACTCGGAACGTGCCGAAGCCGAAGAGTTTGCTAAATGGCTCCAGGGAATGAAAGACGAGCACGTCCAGACGCTGACGCAGGCCATGTCAGCAAGAAGCCTCCAAGAACTGGGTGAGTCACGAGGGTATTCTGGGAAATATGCAATCGCGGCTGGGCGCCGTTTGCTCGTCGCGGCCAACGACAATTTTCAGGAAGCGAAAAAAAATCGTATCAACTGCCTGACTTTATGCACTGAATATACCCCTTTAGTATGAAGGGGTGGAAACTCCGACGGGCGCGTTTTGCGCCCGTTTTCATTTTGGGGCGCTGCCGATCCGCGGACGTTCAAACTCGCGAAGATCGCCGGGACAGCCTCAAATCCATTGCGGTGGCCACTTGAAATCGAGGGCGACATCGACCAAATAGAGGCCATCCCACTACCACAACAACGAACGCCCGGCGCGATTTGCGACCCGCGCTGGCGTGTGCGACGGTTGAGCGGTTGGACGGCCGTCCCGCTCCCGTCGCTTTAATTCAGCTTGCCTTGGCGCGCTCTACTCCTCGTCGCTGCCAGGCAACGTGCGGCTGGCTCCCCGAAAGGGTTGAGCCGGCCGCTTTCGTTGTCAGGAAAGCCGGGCCGCTGCTTGATTAGCAATGCGCTTGTATTCCTGTTGAAGTTTGAGCCATGACTGGATCTTTTCGTCGACCGTATCTCCGTGCGACTTCATGATCCTTGATTTCAACAAACTTGGTATCTCTGGCTTCTCCAGCTCCTTGAGCGACGCGTAAGTGTATGCGCGGATAAAGGATATCCGAACCTCGTGTCGGCGTTTCGCCTGCGCAGATGTCGATGATGATGTCGCATGCTCCGCATGCGACCATCTGTCATTCCCCTTACGCAGATCGATCGACCTCAATGCGGACCTATTGTGGTTGAGCTTGGACACTCAGTAGTCCTCCTGCACTTTGCTCTCGTTTACCTCATAATGACGCAGATTGGTTCACGATGGCAGACCACAAGTCGACCAATCATGGTGATGCATGGCACGTAGTGAATACCATCACCTTTACCAAACAGCCATGTGGAAGCGCCTGCGGGAAGCCCAGCTTGCACTGCGGCCACTCTGCGAGTTCTGCTTAGAAACAGAAGAAATCACGGCTGCCGAGGTAGTTGACCACATCCGCCCACATCGCGGGCAAGTCGACCTCTTTCATGATCCACTTAACCTACAGTCCCTCTGCAAAGCCCACCATGATGGTACTAAGCAGCGCATCGAGCGCGGCAGCATCGACACTCGTCTCGATGCGACCGGATGGCCGGAGTGGCGCGAAGGCCGATGATGGGAGGGGGAGGTTGGCGCTCTCGCAGTGTCCGGCCCCGTACCGGGGGCCAAGGCAACTTTCGCTAATTTTGTATAAAAAAAGTTTTCAGACCGGAGATTTGAATGGCGGCGCGCGGACGCAAGTCGGCGGCAAGCACCGAGATTGTGATTGCCTCCAACGTTGAGGTTATCAATCGACCGCAGCCGCCAAATGAATTGACGATTGAGCAAGCGGTCGAGTGGCGAGCGGTCGTTGACCGCATGCCGGCGGATTGGTTCCCGCGCGAAACGCATGGGATGCTCACCCAGTATTGCAGGCACGTTGTTGCGGCGCGCAGGATCGCGCAACTGATCGCGAGCGCGGAAAAGGCGAAGACTTTCGATATCGACGCCTATGACAAGCTTCTAAAAATGCAGGAGCGCGAGGGCAGGGCGATATCCTCGCTCGCCACCCGCATGAGGATCACGCAGCAGGCAACGGTGCGTGCTGAATCGGCGAAGAAGCCGGGCCAGATAATTGCACCGTGGGAAGATGATGGCGAAGACGATTAGCCGCGCGGAGCGGAATATCAGATGGCTCGAAAAGCATATTCGTATC
This sequence comes from Rhizobium sp. LC145, assembly GCF_001005825.1. Lineage (GTDB taxonomy): Bacteria > Pseudomonadota > Alphaproteobacteria > Rhizobiales > Rhizobiaceae > Neorhizobium. The sequence goes on along the minus strand of NZ_LBHV01000001.1, from coordinate 409,039 downwards.
CCCGAGGGGCAGTTCGTAGGTCAGCCGATCAAGCTCGCTGAATTCATGAAAGATGACCTGCGCGCGATATACGATAATCCGAGCGGAACGCGACGCGCGATCATTTCGCGTGGCCGAAAGAACGCGAAAACAACTGAAAGCGCTATGATCCTTCTGCTGCATCTGTGCGGTCCGGAGGCAAAGCCAAACAGTCAGTTGTACAGCGCGGCTCAGTCTCGTGACCAGGCCGCTATTCTGTTTGAGCTTGCGGCCAAGATGATCCGGATGTCTCCGATCCTGAATGCATTCGCTGAGCCGAAGGACAGCGGCAAGCGGATCGTGTGCCGTCAGTTGGGCACCGTCTACCGTGCGTTGTCCGCTGACGCGGCCACGGCATACGGTTTGAGCCCCGTACTCACGATTCACGATGAGCTCGGCCAGGTCAAGGGGCCTCGGTCGCCTCTGTATGATGCATTGGAGACGGCCACCGCAGCGCAGGGCGAGCCTCTCTCGATTATCATCAGCACGCAGGCTCCGACCGATGCAGACCTCCTTTCCGTGCTCATCGATGATGCCAAAAAGGGTCGAGATCCACGGACAGTTCTGCGTTTTCAGACCGCTCCTCCCGACCTGGACCCGTTCACCGTTGAGGCGGTGAGGGCCGCGAATCCGGCATTCGATCTTTTCATGAACCAAGAGGAAGTCTTGGGAATGATGGAGGATGCGCGGAACATGCCGGCCCGTGCAGCGGAGTTTGAAAACCTCGTCCTGAATAGGCGAGTAGAAACGAGCAACCCCTTTGTGTCCCGCAAGGTGTGGATGGGGAACGCGTCTGAACCTAATCGGGACTTCGGCGGTCGCCCCGTATTTGGGGGACTCGACCTCAGCGAATGCAACGACTTGACGAGCCTTGTGTTGGTTGCCCCTGACGTGTTGGAGGGGGGCACCGTTTGGGACGTGAGGCCCCATTTCTGGCTACCAGGAGAGGGGCTAGCGGCAAAAGCAAGGCTGGACCGCGTCAGCTACGATGTTTGGGCTGCCGACGGGTACATTGAGGCCGTAGAGGGCGCCAAGAGCATCGAGTACGAGCACATCGCGAGGCACCTTCGCGACGTCTGTGACGACATGGACGTCCAGAAGATGGCGTTCGACCGATACAACTTCCGTCACCTGCGACCTTGGCTATCGCGAGCCGGATTCACTGAGGAAGAGATCGAAGGAAAATTCGTCGAGTTCGGGCAGGGCTTTGTGTCCATGTCTCCGGCGCTTCGAACGACGGAATCTCTGCTGCTGAACGGCAAGATTCGGCATGGCGACCACCCCGTATTGACGATGTGCGCCGGCAATGCCGTCGTTAAAAAGGACGACGCCGGGAACCGCAAGCTGACAAAAGCAGGCAGCCGTGGGCGTATTGACGGAATGACATCGCTCGTCATGGCGCTTTCCTGCGCCGAAGAGTTCGTGCCCATTTTGCCAGCAACGTCCCCCTGGGATGACCCGGAATTCTCACTCAATAAGGCGGCATAATGGCTATAAAAGACTGGCTTTTCCGCCCGAACGCGACAGAATCCCGGGCATCCATAGAAAATCCCACCGTTCCGGTGAGTGCCGAGAATTTCATGGCATTCTTCGGCGTCCAGCAGGCCAGCCTGCCGCGGGTTACGATCGACGCCGCCTTGACCGTGCCAGCTGTGCTTGCTGCCGTCGCCTTCATGTCTCGTACCCTCGCGGCGCTCCCGCGGCACGCCTATCGAGACAGTAAGGACGGCGCTAAGCGTGTCGGCGGTAAGCTTCAGACGGTAGTCAATTGCTCTCCGAATGAGACGATGGGCTCGTTTGCTTTCTGGCAATGGTTTTGGCAGCAGGTATTTACCGGTGGCCGTGGGCTGGCCTACATTGAGCGAACGCCGCAGGGCGTCGATTCGCTGTGGCCGATGGACCCGGCAAAGACCGTGATCAAGCGGGTCGGGTTCCGGGTCGTCTATCAGTTCGATGGGCGCGACTATCCGGCAGAGGACGTGGTCGACGTTCCCTTCATGCTTCATTCGGACGGCTTGAAACACTACGGGCCGATCCAGAGGGCGACCAAGGCAATCCAACTAGCGATTGCTATGAACGACTACGGTTCGAATTTCTTTGCCGGTGGGGGCGTCCCTCCGCTGTCGTTGGAAGGGCCATTGCCGGCAAATGCCGACGCAATGAAGCGTGCGACCGCTGATGTTATGAGGTCGGTCGAGGGCGCCAAGAACGCAAGCGAGCCCGTATTCGCTATTCCGGCTGGTTACAAGCTGCAACCGGTAGGCCTTGACCCTGCGAAGGGTCAGATGGTCGAGGCGCGGCGTTTTCAGGTCGAGGAAATTGCTCGCGCCTGGCAGTTGCCGCCTGTGTTCTTGCAGGATTTGTCCCGCGCGACGTTCAGCAATGCGGAACAGCAGGACTTACACCTCGTGAAGCACCTTATCGGCCAATGGGCCAAGGCGCTGGAGGACGAGCTAAATCTGAAGTTTTTTGGTCGCAATAACAACGGCCGATGGATTGAGCATTCGCTGGATGGCCTCATGCGGGGCGACTTCAAGAGCCGGATTGACGGTTTGGCTAGAGCGATTCAGACGGCACAAATCACGCCGAATGAAGCGCGCGCACTGGAAAACCGGCCCAGCATGGAAAATGGCGACGAACTGCTTATCCAGGGGGCAACCGTGCCCCTTGGTCAGCAGCCGCAGGACGGCAGAACGCCTGCACCAGCCAACGACAACCAAGAAGATGAGGCGGAAGCCGCATGACAGACATTGAAAAGCGCAGTTACGTTGGGGGTGTTGAGCACCGCGCCGACGATGGCAAGCGCACGTTGGTGGGGTACGCCGCCGTGTTTGAGCGGCTCGCTGATATCGGCGGCTACTTTCAGGAAAAGATTGCTCCTGGAGCATTTGCTGATGCCATAAAGGGCGATATTCGCGCGCTCGTCGACCACGACGCTGGGCGCGTAATCGGACGAACCAAGAGCGGCACGCTGCGGCTCAAGGAGGATGGCATCGGGCTTCACGTCGAGATCGATGTGCCGAATACGACCGAAGGCAACGACCTTTGGGAATTGGTCGGACGCGGCGACATCTCCGGTATGAGCTTCGGCTTCCGCGTCACCAGGGAGACCTGGGACGAGACCGGGGACGTTCCGGTGAGGACGATAGAGAAGCTGAACCTCCTTGAGGTCTCGGCCGTCGCCTGGCCCGCATACGAGGACACCATTCTCGCGAAGCGCTCGCTAGATGCGGCTCGCGCCGAGGCGGGCGCGCGCAACAAGACTGCCGCTGCTCGCCGGATCGCTGAGAAGCGTGCCGGTATGGAGCAAAAGTTTCGGGGCATCCAGTCACCGGTCGGTGACGGGCAGGGCGCCTCGTAGTCACCCGGCTTGAGCCGGAGGGCCGGACAATCATCCTGCCATCACACGAACCACCACGATAATGGAGACCAGTATGTCACTTACCGAACTGCAGGAGAAGCGCGGCCGCCTTATGACGCAGGCTCGCGAGGCTCTTGACGAAATCACCAAGAACACCGACGACGCCCGCTCTGCTGAGCTCGACAAGCGCCACGATGATATCATGGCCGAGTTCGACAAGATCGAGAAGAACATCGAACGTGAGGAGCGCCTGGCGGCAATCGAGGCCCGTTTTGAGGAGCGGCAGCGAAGAGACCGCGAAAGCAAGCGTCCGGTTTCCGGCGGTGAGTCCCGCGGCCAAGACAGTGGCGAGAAGAAGGAGTACCGCGAGGTATTCTACAAGTTCCTCGCTTCGGGCGCCGATCTGGGCGAACTCGACGCAGAAGAGCGAGGAATTCTGAAAACTGGTGTCCAGTCCACCAAGGAATTCCGCATGCAGACGACCGGTACCAACACTGCCGGCGGCTATACGGTCCCGGTTGAGCTTGCCGATTTCATCGTCAAGTCGATGAAGGACTGGGGTCCGATGTACGACACGGACGTTGTAACGGAGCTGAACACAGCCGCCGGTAACATCATCAACATCCCGACCGTCGACGACACCGCAGTTACGGCCGAGAAGCACACGGAAGGTACTCCGCTGACCGATGACGGTGGCAAGGACGCGGCCTTCGGTCAGAAGCAACTTTCGGCGTATGTCTACGATACCGAGTTCGTGAAGTTCTCGATGGAACTTGCATCCGACTCCATCTTCAACATGGAATCGCTGCTCGGTGTGCTGCTTGGTGAGCGCCTTGGCCGTATCGCCAACCGCGAACTCACGATCGGCGACGGCACCGACGATCCCCATGGCGTGGTGACGGCGTCTTCGCTCGGCAAGACCGCAGCCGCTGCGGCCGCCCTTACGGCCGATGAGCTTATCGACCTGCAGCACTCGGTGAACGCGGCTTACCGTCGTTCGCCGAAGACGCGCTGGCAGTTCGCCGACCTGACCCTTGCTGCTATCCGCAAGCTGAAGGATTCGGAGAACCGTTACATCTGGACGATGGGCGACATCCAGAAGGGCGAACCGGGTACGCTTCTCGGCTACCGCTACGAGATCAACGACGACGTCCCGCAGATTGCCGCCGGCACCAGGCCGGTCATCTTCGGTGACTTCTCCAAGTACTTCGTCCGCAAGGTCGGCTCGCCGGTTATCGGTGTTCTGCGTGAGCGCTTCTGGCCGGATCTGGGTATCGCGGGTCTGATCCGCTTCGACGGTGAACTCGGCGATACCGCTGCGGTCAAGCACCTCGTTATGGCTGCCGCCTGAGTTTGGATGGCGGGCTTCGGCCCGCCTCCTACCCAAGGAGACGACATGAATATCAGAATGTTGGTCGGCCTGTCCGGCAACGAATACTCGCTCGCTCCTGGCGATGAGCGGGAGTTTCCAAACGAGGAAGCTATTCGGCTGATCAGCGTCGGCTATGCCGTGCCATCGGCCGAGGAGAAGATTGAGCGCGCGGTAGCGCAGCCGGCTCCAGAGCGCCGCACGAGGAAGGGTAAGGCTGATGTGGTATCCACCGAAGGTGACGGCGCCGCCAACTAATCCTATATCCATTTCGGATGCAAAGCGGCAATGCAACGTCCTGCACGACGATGACGATGACCTTTTGGAAGGTTACATCACTGCCGCTCGGGATTATGTTGAGAAATACACAGGGACAGCCCTGGCTACCCAAACCGTTGAAGTAAAGTGCGACGGTTTTTGCGATATGGCCAGGCTTCCCGTCACACCCGCTCAGTCCGTTACTTCGATCGCCTATGTCGACACCGCTGGCGTCGAGCAGACCCTTCCGACAACGGCTTACGAAGAGCGATTCGACAATCTCGACGCAGCAATCGTCCTAAAATACGGCCATCAGTGGCCAGCAATTAGACCGGGGTCGAGAATCAAGCTGACTGCGGTGGTCGGGTACCAAACGCTTCCGGCCAATATCAAGCATGCAATGCTGCTTTGGATAGCCGACGCATACGAAAAGCGCGAGAACGATGCGCTTTCTGATTGGACGGCATTTGACGCACTTCTTTGTAACGATCGGCGCTGAACATGCCCTGGGTCCGCTTCACCAAAGACTTTGATTGGCGCCAGCCTGGTTTCACGGTCGCCTTTAAGGCCGGCACCACCAAGCTCGTCACACGAGACGCTGCCGCTAAAGCTGTGGCGACCGGACGCGGCGAGATAGTCAGGCGCCCGAACGACGCGGAGAGGGTTCCCTATGGCTCGTAAGTCCGGTGCGGGTGGGCTGCGACAGCGCATGCTCTTTCAAGCCAAAGGAATGGGGCCTGACGAGTACGGCAACCCTATACCTTCCGATGTGTTCGCTACTGTGTTTGAGGATTATGCTGAACTTGTTCCTCGTCTTGGCGGAGAGTCCGTCATGGCAAGCCGACTGCAGGGCATTCAACCCTATACGGCCCGCGTCAGGTCCAGCCCCAACACGAGGCAGGTGACCACCGCATGGCGTCTCGTGGATGCGCGGAACGATAAAAGGGTTTTCAACATCAAGGCGATATCGGATCCGGATCAGAAGAACCAATACCTGGAGATGCTGATCGTTGACGGAGAGCCGTCCTGATGCTGAAAGCTAAAGTCGTCGGCCGGCAGGCGTTAATGCGCCGTCTCAATGAACTCGTTCCGAATGCGGATCGGTACACGGCAGAGGCCAAGCTCAATGCAATGGACGAGTTGGCCAGTCGCGTTCGTACCAGAGCGCCTACTGGTGCAACGCTCGATTACATGGAAAGCATCGAGGGTGACCAACTAAGCGACAGGCCTATTCAGGAGGCCGCGGGCCGGGCGTCAAGCAAGGATCCCACCGCGGCAGGGCTCTTCGCCAAATTCATTTGGCGTTTCCTGGAGTTTGGCACGGCTCCTCACAATACCCAAAAGGGCGGCGGAACCGTGCTGGGTCAGATGAAGGTGCGAGAGGGGGGCGGCTATCAACACCCTGGGTCGCGGCCTTTCCCCCACATTTTTCCGACGTGGCGAGAATATCGCCCTACTGCGCTAAAGAATGTTCGGAACGCCCTCAACAGGGCAATCCGTCAATCCAGAAAGAAGTAGCATGAGTGCGCCATCGCATGAACTGGTTGGTCTAGCGACCGCCAGATTGCGGACGTATGCGCCGCTCACGGCGCTGATTGGCGCCAATAGGGTTTTCCTACGAGTCCCCGACGAGGAGCGCCCGCCATATGTTGCTATGGGGGAGGCTGTCACCCGGCGTAGCGATGTTACGTGCCGAAGGTCTACGACCGTCGATCTGACGGTCCATGCCTACAGCATCTCTAGTAATTCTCTGCAAGACGTTCGCGCCATTGCCGATGCCGTGGCAACGGCCCTTCATGACTATCCGCTGGCTCTACCAACGAAAAGATTGGTGACACTCGAGCACCACGGTGAGCGGGTCTTCTATGACGTAGATGGCATTACCGGCCATGCCGTCGTGGACTTCGCCGCGATCATAGAGACGCCCTGACCAACAGAGGCGGGCACCACCACACCACACATTGGAGACTGTAAATGCCTGACGGACAACAGGTTGGCCGCCTTCTGCTGATTCAGATCGGAAACGGCGCTACCCCAGAAGTATTTTCGAATCTCTGCGGCATTACCACCCGCAGTTTCAATATGTCGGCGAACGAAGTCGACACGACCATTCCAGACTGCGCCAATCCCGGTAACACACCGCAGCGTACCGCAGAGCCTGGCATCAAAAACCGCACGTTTAGTGGTTCCGGAAAGTTCGTGAAGAGTGCCAACTCCACCACTTTCATGACCCACGTCAACGACGCGACCGTGTTCAACGCGAAGGTCATTGTTCCGGGTCTCGGCACTTATACCGGCGCCTGGTTCGTCTCGGAGTTCGAGTTCAGCGGCGAGATGGAAGGTAATATGGACTTCTCTGCAACCTTCGTTGCAGCTGGCCCGCTTACGTTTGAAGTCGAGGCATAAACCATGGCCGCTACTGAAGCGAAGCCGTTCCCGTTGGAAGTGAATGGCGCCCGCGGAGAAGTTGGCCTATGGGTCGATAAGGTTCCGCTTGTGATTGCCGCGGAACTGGGAGGCCTTTCCAGGGTTTCAACCCGGCTCGAATGCAAGTCGCTTGCTGACCTATTCGTGCGCCTCTCAGGTGTCGAGGTAGCTGCCACGGTGGCCGCCATTGACTGCCTGACTGTGAGGGGTGACAAACTTGCCGCGATAGATGCGCTTAAGCTTAAGCACTTTACGGCGTGCGCGGCAGCATTTTCCGCCGCCCTGTCCCACCACTTTGACGGTGACGAGGGAAACGCCGAGGCCGCAGCCGAGGCGGCGACGTAGAAACGCCGTTTCCATGGCGAGACTGGATGAAGAGCGGTCTGGGGGCGCTTGGTTGGCGCCCCTCAGAGTTCTGGTCTGCCACGATCACAGAATTCTTCCAGGCCATCGAAGGCTGGAACCTCGCGAACGGCGTCAAGCCGAAGACCGAGGCTCCGTCTGAAGACGAGGTCGAGGCGCTGGCTAGGAAGTATGGCGGTTAGGACGCGAGGGCGAGGCTCGCAGGCGGCTCGAGTCTTACAGCCGTGCCGGAGGCGGCAACGAATAAGATGCCGCCGCCCGAACCTCCCGTCGATATCTCGTTGTAATGAATATCGACCGCGATGACTGCATCGGCGCCAACTTTCGCCGCCTCCCGCTTAAGATCATCGAGACATGCTCGCCGCGCTTCCGCCAGCACTTTCTGTGAAGATTCCGATCGGCCTCCGAACGTGTCGCGGAAGCTGTTCGCGATATCGCGCAAGATATTCATCCCCAGAGCAGCCTCAGTCGCCACAATAGAGACTACTGAATCTACTTTCCGTTTTGGCACGTCGATGGAAGTGGTCAGGATGATGTGGTCGTGGCTGTCGGTGACTTTCGCCGCTGTCGGTGCGGGGGCAGCCCTCCCGTGGTAGCAGTCATCGCATACGCCGAGATAGACCTCGTCTTTGGGCTTATCCAGCCCGCACTGGTTGCACTTAGCCATCTCCCCTCCAGCCTCCAGCCCGCTTTGTCGCGGGCCTTTTTGTTTTAGGACGCCGTCACATGAATGAAATGAGTGACGATCTCGTCATTAGTATCAGCACCGATCTGGCGGCGGTCAAGCGGGGCATCCGTCGGCTCGAGGCGGATATCGGGGCAACGACTGGCTCCATCGAGAAGAAATTCGCCCAGTTGGGCCGCGGCATTGACAAATCAATGACGACCGCCATGCAGCAGCGCATTGACGCGCTAACCGGCGTTGGCGTGAAAGCAACCAAAGAATGGAACGGCGCTCTCGCCGACCAGGCGAAAGAGCTTGAGCGCCTCCGCGCTCGCTATTCGCCGCTATTCGCGACCATAAACACATACAAGACCGCGGTTACAGACATTCGCCGCGCCCACGCTCTCGGAGCCATTTCAGCCGATGAGATGACATCCGCGATCCAGCGGGAGCGGCAAGCGGCTCTAGCTGCGACTGCGGCAATCAAGGGACGCAACCAAGCGCTACAGGCGAGGGTTGTTACCTCCGGTGGGCCGGGTGGAGCTAACAGCTTCAACACCTCGAATCTAGCGGCGCAGGGTTTCGACGTTGCGACCACAGCCGCGTTCATGCCGTGGTGGACGGTCGCTCTTCAACAGGGTCCGCAAGTATCGCAGGTTTTCAACGACATACGCGCGAGTGGATCTGCCATCGGTCCTGCCGTTGCAGGCGCATTCGCGCAGATACTTAATCCGGTTTCGCTGGTTACGATCGGTGTTATCGGCGCGTCCGCAGCGCTCATCCAGTACGTTACCAGTGCGGGTGATGTAAAGTCTGCAGACGAAATCCTTAAAGGTCACGCGGAAACCATTTCGCTTCTGAGGGAGCGGTACGGAGAGGCGGCCGAAGGCCTGCGAGAGTACGTCAACGAGGGCATGTCCGGAACGATTACGGACATAAGAGACCGGCTTGAGGACGCTCGCCAGGGCATCATCGACGCCGCGGCAGCCAGATCAACATACTCGCAATTCATCGATCCATTTGCTGGGCAGACGAGCACAGAAACCGTCAAGGAGTGGCGGCAAGCGTTCATCGACCTGCGCACTTCAATCCGCGAGGGCGAGCCGGACCTTATCAGTTTCCGCAATGCGATGGCGGAAATCGCCAACGATGAAGAAGTGCCGGAGAGGGTTCGAGAACTTGCAAAGGAAATGCGCGACTTCGATCCTGAGGTCGTGAAACTTGCCAGATCCATTCCGGGGATGGTGCACCAGCTTGAACTGATCGGCGGAACCGCTGTCAACCAAGTTGCAGGGGTGGCCGCGCTATCGAAAGCACTGCAGGATCTTTCCGGTATTGCGCCAACGCAGTTCACCGACCTCGAGCAAGCCGCTCGGATCCGCGACAAAGCCCTATCCGACCCGCGGAACAATACCGAGGCCGCGGTCAGAGAGATCGAGCACGCGTATCAGCAGGCTGTAAGTCGGATAAACAACCAGAACCCTACGGTTATCAATTCTGACGGCAACACGACCGGTGTTCCAACGCCGGGTCGCCGCCCTGTTACTCTTGGAGACGCTCCTTCTAGGTCAAGGGGTGGTTCCTCTCGCGCGCCACGAAAAACCGCAGACGACCAGTTTCGCGAAGAAATTCAGGCGATTAAGGATAGGACTGCCGCACTTGCGCAGGAGATGCAGCTCGTCGGCTTGTCGAATGAGCAGCAGATCGCGCGCCGAACGGCGCTGGAGCTTGAGCAAAGGGCGCTTGAACATCTTCGTGAGGAGGCCCGCAAAAAAGATCAAACTGACGTCGAAAGCATTCAACTTTCCGACCAGAAGATTGCCGCTATACAGCGTGAGGCCGAAGCCTACGCAAAGCAGGCGGAAGCTCTTCGCGTAGCACAAGAGAACAACGAGCTCGTTCAAGACGTCACCAAGGGTTTCGTCAGCGACCTGATGAACGGAGTGAAGGCTGCTGATGCCTTCGCAAATGCGCTCGGCAGGATTGCTGACAAGCTCATTGACGATGTGCTGAACAGCATTCTGCAGGTTAATGGCGCATCCAGCGGCGGCGGTTTCCTGTCAGGGATACTGGACTTTTTCGGCGGTGGCGGCTCTAAGTTCCCCGCGGCTCCCGTCGGGCTGTATTCGGACGGCGGCTATACCGGCCCCGGCGGCAAGTACCAGCCTGCCGGCATAGTCCATAAGGGCGAGTACGTATTCGACGCGGAGGCTACGCGCCGTATCGGCGTGGACAATCTTCGCAGGTTGCAGGGCTACGCGCAGGGCGGCTTGGTCGGTGCTCCGCGGATGCCACGGCTGCAATCGGCCGCAAACAGCAACGCGCCATCCATAACCTACGCCCCTCAGATCGACGCCCGCGGCGCCTCAGTTGAGGCCGTGGCGCGGCTTGAGCAGGTGATGGCCCGCGATCGGGCAACGTTTGAGGCTCGCGTGGTTAATGCGGTGAGTGACGCCAACGCCAGAGGCGTTCGGATGAATGGGGCTCGGTAACCCCGGGAAGGAAACTGCAATGTGCGTTGAGAAGAGCGAGGCGGCGTCCAAAATCGACCGGCTCCAGCAGACGCTTGAGAAACACACTAGCGAAGACCCGGTGACGATCCGTTGGGATAACATCGAGCTGGCGGTCATGCGTGCGTTTGTGAGCGCCGAGCGCCGAGCCGGCGTCCGTCGGGGTGGGTGAAAGTGGCGATCATTTCACGTTGTAGTGCCCCTTTATCCAACCGGTGACGTCTTCAAGGGTCTCGAAAGGTGCCATCGGGCCTGAGACGCCCCCGTCTTTGTGTTGGATTTCGAGCCTCCAGCCCTGAGGCCCCTTGATGAGCTTCACCACTGAGCCATCCACAATCTCGTTCCGACCGTCGTTGCCCATTTTCTACCCCCTGTTGAGAAAACGGCATCGAACCACACCCGAAAGGACTCCGCAATGAAATACTCGCACGTTGAAATTGGCCGTCATTTCGACGCAGACGGCAATCCTCTTGTTGTAGCTGATGGGCGTATTGTCGGATCGGTCGCCGATGTAAAAGCCATGATCTCCTCGTTCGAGGACCAGAGCCGGCAGCCAGAAAAAGGCGAAAGCGGCGAACCGCGCCAGGTCATGCTGATTGGCTTTGGCTTGGGCACCGTTACCATCCTGGCCTGAATAGATGGCAATAACCTACCCAATCGACTTCCTTCCGGACTTCCCCGGCTGGTCGACGAAATTCGAGCCGATGTTTCGGCAAGAGCAGTCGCGCACGGCCGGCGGCGTCACCTATGTGAAAGACCTTGGCTCCCCGCTTTGGCAGGGGGCCTGGTCGTCTCGCTCCTTGCGTCCGAACGAATTGGACACTTGGCGCGCTCGCCTCGGCGCTCTCGAGAACGGCCTGCAGACCTTTAAGGGTTATCCGCTCTCGCGGTGCTACCCGATCGCATATCCCAAGGCAGCTTACGATGCCCTCGGCGTCGGATCAGTCACGCTTGGGTCGATCGGCACAAACCGCAAGAGCGGCACGCTGGTGGGTTTGCCTGCTGGCTACATGCTGAGCATCGGCGATCTCATCGAAGTGGCGGGCAGTGGCCTTCATCGCGTCATGGAGGCGGTGACCGCAAGTGGGTCCGGCATCACGCCGGTGTTTGAGGTGCGCCCGCACTTCTGGCCCGGTGCATCAGCACCTGCGGCCGTAACGCTTGTGCGGCCATCCTGCCCAATGCGGATCGTTCCCGGCTCCATCAATTCAGATGCCGACCCGTCAACGGGGCGCGGCAGCATTTCCTTCCAGGCTATCGAGGCTCGCTAATGCGACAGCTACCAGCGGCAATCCTGTCGGCTCTGGCCGACAGGCGCCTTGTCGCGCGCGATTTTCTCTGGATCGTGGCGCGCAACCGCTCCACCGGCATGCCGGAATCGGTCGGCTTCTGGTCGGACGTCGGCTCGGTGGACGCGCCAGTCATCGACCCGGAAACGGGCACCGATGTGGTGCGGCCATTCCACGGCTCCGGCACGCTGATCTCGGTCGATCCTATTCCGCTGGTCTCCACCATGGAGGTCCAGAACATTCGCATCCGGATGTCCCAGATCGACAATCTCGTTCAGCAGACGGTGCGCGATTACGACTGTAAACAGGCGAAGGTAGAAATCTTCCGAGGCCTGTTTTCGCCGGAAAGCCGCACGCTCGTTGCGGCGGCAGAGCCGCGCTTCGTCGGCTTCGTCGACAAGATCGACATCACGACGCCATCCGAGAACGAGGACGGCGGTGTTGTCCTGACCTGCGCCTCGCATACGCAGGAGATCCTGCGGTCTAACCCGGACACGCGCTCCGACGCAAGCCAGAGGCTGCGCGATCCGAACGACAATTTCTATCAGGACACAGCGGTCGTGGGCGAGTGGGAACTGTTCTGGGGCCGGAAGCAAGGCAAGATCGACAGTAAGAAGTCGAGCGACAGCCCGCTTCTCAAGGGCATCTACGAGAAATGACCGCGGCAATAGTGAGGGGCGCAACCCCATCCGACAGGTGGCGGGCGATCCGCCTCTTGGAGGAAAGCCACGCGGCTGCCGGCTACACCTTCCCGTTTGAAGCGGCACGCGCCGACAAGCTTTTTCAAATGCATCTGGAGGACGATGCCGCGTGCGCAATTGTTCTCGACGTGGATGGCGTGGCGCAAGGCGTCCTGCTCGCCGCCGCGTTCGATCATCCATTCGGCGCGGGCCTCTGGGCCAAGGAAACGGTCTGGTACATCGCGCCCGACCATCGAGGCCGCGCAGGCATGCGCATGCTCGACGCCTATGAGGCGTGGGCCGCATCGAAGGGCTGCGCCGTTATCAGCATGGCCGCGCTCTCCACCAATGATGTTTCGCGCATCTACGAGCGCCGCGGCTACCGCGCGGCCGAAACGCATTTCGTGAAGCCTCTCGGCTGATCCCCAAGGACAATCATGGCTATTATTTCGGGCATCGTCGCCGCCGTCGGCGCGATTGGCGCTGCTATAGGTGGGGCTGTATCGTCGTTCCTTGGCGGTTGGGCGGCACTGGGTGCTACCCTCCTGAAGGCCGCCGCCGGCATTGGCCTCAACCTGCTCGCCAGCGCGATCGCCGGCAAACCGCAGGACAAGGCATCCTTCTCCGTGCAGGGGCGCCTTCAGACCGGTGGCACCGTTCCCCGCTCGATTGTCGTCGGACAGACCGCCACGGCCGGATCGCTGGTCTATGCCAACACCTGGGGTTCGTCGGGCGGCACCCCGAACGCCTACATCACCCAGGTCATTTCGCTCGCCGACTATCCGGTAAAGGCGCTGACCGGGATTCTGGTTAACGGCATTCTGTGCGAGCTCGGAACGCAGGCCCATGCGCAGTATGGCTTTCCAGTTCTCGAATACCGCAAGGGCGGCAAAGACCACCTCTGGGTAAAGTTCTACGACGGCACGCAGGCAACGTCCGACTCCTTCGTGGTCAACACCGTCTCCAGTAGCGAGCGGCCCTATGAGCCAAGCCGCGTTGGACGAGGCATTGCCTATGCAATTTGCACGTCTCGCGTAAACGACGAGCTCTATTCCGGCTTCCCGCAGTTCAAGTTCATCGTTGACGGCATGCGTCAGTACGACCCGTCGCGCGATGACACGGTGGGCGGTGTAGGACCGCAGCGACGTAACGACCCGGCGACATGGGGCGGTGACGGCGACTATCTGCCGGTGGTTCAGGTCTACAACCTGCTGCTCGGCATCCGCTGGAATACGCAGTGGCTCTACGGCCTGCAGAACACCAGCATCCGTCGCATTCCGGCTGCGCATGCGATCCAGCAGATTGCCAAATGCCGCGCGCTGATCGCTGGCCCAGATGGCAACGAGCCAACCTATCGCTCCGGCGCTGAGGTTCAGGTCGGTGCTCCGATCCGAGACGCGCTGGAAGGCATTCTTACAGCAGGGCAGGGCAGGCTTGCCGAAATCGGCGGCGTCTACAAACCATACGTGGGCGAACCCGACGCGCCGGCAATGTTCTTCTCCGACGACGACATCCTGTCGACGGAATCGCAGAGCTTCACGCCGTTCTTCGGACTTTCCGATACCGTCAACGGCATTACGGCAACCTATCCGTCTCCGGACAATGGCTGGAACCCGGCAGAGGCGCCCCCGCTTTACAATCCCGGCTATGAAGCGGAAGACGGCAACCGCCGGCTGCTCGCTGACGTGGATCTGGACTTCGTTCCCTACAAGGGGCAGGTCCAGCGGTTGATGAAATCGGCGCTGGCTGAGGCTCGAAGAGCCCGCCGGCACACGATCGTCATGCCACCGCGGTTCTGGGTGCTTGAACCCGGCGATGTCATCGCCTGGACGAGCGAGCGCAACGGCTACATCAACAAGCAGTTCCGCGTTGATGGCGTCATCGATCAGCCGAACCTTGATGTGGTGCTCGACATCACCGAGGTCGACCCGACCGACTACGACTGGGATCAAGAGACAGACTATCGGCCGCCGGTCGATGGCACGATCGCTCCAGGCTGGCCTGTACCACAGCCCATGTACGGGTGGCAGGTCGAGCCGGCAATCCTCTACGACTCCGACGGAAATCCGCGTCGCCCTTCGATCCGGGTGATTTGCGCTCCGGATCAGGACGACGTGCGCAATGTCTGGGTGCAGGTGCGCCTGAAGTCCTCCGGCGATGTCGTATTCGACAGCGACAGTACCGCTTATGACGCGCCATACCAGTGGGTTTTGAACGGTACATTTCTGCCGAACACCACCTATCAGGTGCGCGGCCAGTTCGTGCCGGATTCGCCGCGCTCTGCTGACTGGTCCGGCTGGCTGGACGTCACAACCGATAACGTGAAGTTGATGCCTGGCCTGGATTTCGATCCATACAGCGGCGTCGTCGGCTTTGACCAACTCGGCCCTGATCTTGCGAATTATCAGGACTGGCTCGGAACCGGCCTTCGCGACATCCATGAGACGCTCGAGGAACTGGACGCGCGTGTCGCGGACCAGGAAGGTGGAAATAGCTACGAGCGCCAGCAGCTTCGTGAGCAGATGAAGGTCACCTATAACACGGTGACTGCTGAGTACGAGCGCAGGGTTGAGGTTCTGGCGGAAGCCGATCACGCCCTTGCGCTGCGTATTGAGACCCTCACCGCGTCTGTTTTTGACCCGAACACCGGTCTGCCAGCAGTCGCTACGGCTGTCTCGGCTTTGCAGACAGAGGTCAGCACGATCGACGGGAAGGTGACCGCCGTATCGAACTCGATTCTCGAGCTCGATAGCACGGTTGGGCGGTTCTCCGCTGAAGGCAAGTTCCGGGTTTCTACCGAGGCGACGCCTTCCGGCGCGCTTGCTCGTATCGGCCTGAGCGTTGCGGCTTCAGAAGGAGACCAGACTTCTTCGGCGTCGATATTTCTTGATGCTATCGCTGGCGGCCTGAGCCGGGTTGCGATCAACGCCGACCAGTTCGTGGTCATCGCTGGCAACGACGTCAAGCGCCCCTTCGTGGTGCAGGGTGGCTCCATCTTCGCCAATGAGTTGTTCGTCAATTGGGCGCAGATCACCGACGTCAATATCGGCTGGGCGCAAATCGAGAATGCCGTCATCAACAACGCCGTATTTGGGACGACGAACCTTGATTACGACTCCGTCTCGGCTCGTGCGCAGTTCAATGGATCCGGCAGTCTGGCGCTCACCGACGCGAACAATGTCTGGTGGACGATCGGCACCTTGATGATTGCCAACCCAAACCCGACGGCCGTCTTGCTTCACATCGTCGGGAACTACAGCGGTAGCCTCGGCCCGAATACAAGCGGCACCTTCAGCATGCGGGTGGTTAACGAAACGACCGGCGAAGTCGCTTTCAGCAACTCGTTCTCGTTCTCGACCGGGGGCTCGTCGGCTCAGCAAAGCCGAGACATCAACAGCATGGCGCTCACCGTGGCCGACATCCGCGGCAATAACACCTACCGCGTCCAGATCATGAAATCGACCGGCACCATGCCAGGCGCGAACTTCGACACGAAGATGATGTGGCAAAAACGCTGAGGAAATCCATGAACATCAGTCTTGAGGCGCAGCTTCGCGAAGAAGCTGCGCTCGCAGCCATGCTGCGCAATCGCACCCTCATCCTTGCGCAGCAGATCGTCGAGCTGACGAGCGAGCGCGACCAGTTGCGGGCGGAACTTGAAGCAGCCAGGGCGGCTGCGCTTGAAACTAAGCCGCAGGAGGTGAACAATGGCGCTGCTGAGTGATTACACCTCCGGCACGATTTCGGTTGCGGCCGACGGAACAGCAGTAACCGGTGTTGACACAGGCTGGGTGGCGGCAGGCTTCCGCGAGGGCGATCTGCTGTTCGCAAACGGCTATACGGGCGTCGTGAGGTCAGTCGAAAGCAACACTGCCCTCACGCTCGACCAGCCGTGGCAGGGAGGGGCGCTCTCGGGTGCTTCCTACCGCCTGCGCTACCAGAGTGACGGCTCGCGCTTCTCCGCCCAGGCGCGCGCCTTGATGGACTTGCTAGGCGGTTCTGGAAATCTTGAGGCGTTTGGAAGCCTTGAAGGCACGGCAGACACGCTTCCGTACTTCACCGGCGCGGGGCAGATGGATGTCACAGCGCTGACGGCATTTGCTCGGACGCTGCTGGACGATCCGGATGCGTCGGCGCTGCTTTCGACGTTGGGTGTATCCGCTTTCGCTAAGACCCTCCTGGACGACGCAGACGAGGCGGCGTTTCGCCAAGGGATTGGTCTTGATCAAGTCGACAACACCTCGGATGCCGACAAGCCCGTCAGTACTGCCACCGAGGCAGCGCTCGCGGGCAAGCAGGACTCGCTCGGCTTCACCCCTGTAAACAAGGCTGGCGACACAATGACCGGCGTGCTTACCGGTGCGGCCAGCTCTGAAGCTTTTCCGCCGCCGGCCTTCGTAGCGCCGGCGTCTACTCACGCTGCTTCCAGACGCGCCGGAATTCAGGTTGGGAGTTGGGCGCTTCTTCAGGATTTGGCTGGCAATGGAGTGCTCGACGTCGGGTTCTTCAGCGGGTTGGTCAACTCCAGTAGGCTCCGCATTACTCCCAGTGGCGCAATTGCCCTGATGGGAAACGCTTCGCCTGCGGGATGGCTAGACATCAGTTCCGTCGCGAACGCCACTCGGCTCTACATGTCTGGCTACGGAGCCAACCAAGGTTACGGCATTGTCATGCGGGCCGGGGTCGATACGGCAGCGCCAATTTTGTTCAAGAACCCTGCGAACACCGATGTCGGAAGCATTAATACAAGTGCCACGGGTACCGCCTATTCGACGGCGTCCGACTACCGCCTGAAGTCGAATGTCGAGCCTCTGGTAAGCTTCTCACTCACCGACGAACAATTCGACCTGCTGGATGATGCGGTCCTGCGGGTGATGGCAATGCGTCCGGTGAGCTTCACCTGGTCGGAGTATCCCGAGACTGGACTGCAGACGGGTTTCATCGCGCACGAACTTCAGCAGGCGGCACCGCATGCTGTGAGCGGCCAGAAAGATGCCGAGGAGGACATCGGCACGGCAACCATCCCGGAGAAGGTTATTCCGCCGCAGGGCGATCAGTCGGAGCAGATCATTCCCGCACAGGTCTTTGAGAACGTCTGCAATGGCGAGATCGAGGGCGCTGAGTGGGTGAAGATGGGAACACGGCCGGTCTACCAGGCCGTGGATCACGGACGATTGACGCCTGACCTCGTAGCTGCCGTTCAAAGCCTCACGCTAATGGTATTGGAGCAGAGAGCGGAAATGAAGGCGATGGCGGAACGGATATCTCTGCTGGAGACTGCATAGCGCCGATCGAGTGGCCGGCCGGATGACTTTCGGCCGGCGCACCCCAAGACTGGGCACCGGCCTGCGGCTGGCTGCTGAGGTGAGCGCCTTGCCGCGATCCTTATGTGGTTCTTCGGTGCGCGCGATCAAGAAGCTGAAACAAGACAGAAGGAGCGGTCCCGAACCGCTACTTTGAGGGGGTGGGTGGTCTAGCGGAAATAGCTGACCTTCATTTTCAGGAAGGGTCTTTCTATCCCCATGTAGGTCACGACCGACAAGGCGAGGGTCGGGAGATAGGCATAGAGTAGAAAATCTAGGCTCGGGGAACCTAATCCCCACCCTTTTTCAATCGCACGTTCAAACAACTGACGTCCAAAGAACAGATGAAGAAGATAGAGGGAAAATGTCAGATTCGCCAATTTCGCGAGCTGCCGGGAAAATAGTCCAGTCCCTCGGAAGATAGAGGCGTATCCCAGGATTACGAATGCCCAGGCAATCGCCTCGACAGTAAGGCCCATCGTCAATCGATATAGGTTGACCTTATGGTTAAGGACATCGGCAGTCAGTATGCCAAGTCCGGCGAATAACAAAAATAGGGCGGCGTTCCGGTTAAGCCGACTAGTGATCCAAATCTTTGCGGCCAACATACCTATCAGGAACTGATCGGTCCTTGATAGCAGTGTGTGGTATGAATTGTAATATATCTCGGCCCCTTTGCTTAGGCCGAGGAAAAGGCGAAGGAAATAGAACGCCAAGATCATCCAGAGGATGGATTGAACTCCACCCCTGCGGTTGAGAATGACGAAAAGCAGCGGGAACAGAAGGTAGAACTGGAATTCGACCGCGATCGTCCATGTGATCCCAAAGGGTAGAAACTCATTCCCCCAACCCGTTACGGCATTGCCTGTGTTCATCTGGAGGAGGATGAAACGAAGCAGATCTAGTGGTGACCATGAGGCCCTGGCTGTCGTCAGGAGCAACAGCATTACCACGGTCAGAAGCGGGAATATTCTCAGGACCCGATTGATGATGAACTTGTGGTAAATGATTTCTTTGCCGTGGCAAATGGTTACAAAAATGAAACCAGAGAGCACGATAAATAGTGAAACTCCGTTGGATCCCCATCGAAGCCACGATTCAGCGATGTATTGCATCCACCCATGTGACTGGCTTGGCACTACGCTAAAGCTAAAATGATGTGCGAAAACCAAGCTCGCAGCAAAGAAACGTAGGTGGTCCAGAGAGTATATTTGTCTACTTTGCGGGACCGCTTGATGCGACCTCTCTGAGGCGGGAATAGCGCGAGCGTCCATTACTGTCTTCTGGGCCAACCGAGTTTATGCAACATTGATCCGGATATACCAAATCTCGGTCGGCGCATAGGCCACCGATCTAGGTCCAGTAATACTTTGCACCGGCACCACAAGCTGCTGATTTTTGCGCCTGGGCGATTAAGGCAAGCATAGGACCGGCAGTTCGCGCTCCTGCCGGTCCTACGGTCGCGGGGAGGTCAATGGCAGCTTAGCCGCGACCTGCCCGAACATTTCGGCACAGGTTCTGTTCCCGCTTGCTCTCGGGTGAGAGGCCCGCGCGAGGCTGGTTGGGAACGCGCGGACCTCTCTCCACCGCAAGCAGGTGTGGGATTGCCGCAGCAACCAAATTCTAGTGCCACCAAGGGTGCCCGACAAATTGGTCATTTGACGTAGCTGAACATGAAAGAGGCCTGGCGGGTTCCACTCCACCAGGCCTCTGTGCTGCGACCTTAATGCTTCGGGGGCGGGGGCTCGCAGCGGCGCACCATAGGAGTGAAGTGTGGTGCGATGGCGTCCAAACATCGCATCCTCTTCAACGTTCCTTCAACATCGCGAGAATCATGCACCTCCTCCCTGACTGGCGCGGCATAGCCAAGCGCGCCTGGTCGCTTCGCCTTATCGAGGCGGCGGCGATCGCCGACCTAGTTCTCAACGTCGTCCCGTATTTCGCTGACTTCCTCCCGTGGTGGGTGACCATCGCGCTGCTGGCGGCTGCGTGGGGCGCAAGACTTCTCTCCCAAGGAGTTACCAATGACCATAAATAAGAAGGCAATCGGCGGCGCAACGGCCGCCGTTTTGCTATCCATCTCCGCCCTCATCAAGCCGTGGGAAGGCCTGGAGCTTCGCTCCTATCCTGACATCGTCGGTGTGTGGACGGCATGCTACGGCGAGACCAAGGGCATTCGCCCCGGCATGACCTTCACCAAGAAGGAATGCGAGGACAAGCTGCTGGTGCGCGTCGTAAACGACTATTACCGGCCGCTGACCCAGTGCATCTCCGGTTTCGACCAGAAGCCGGCAGGCTGGAAGGCTGCCTCCATCTCGGTAGCCTATAACGTCGGCGTTGGTGCGGCCTGCAGTTCCACGGCGGCAAGGCTGGCCCGCGAAGGCAAGATCAAGGAAAGCTGCCACGCCTGGACCCGGTTCAACCGTGCCGGCGGCAAGGTGGTCAAGGGTCTCGTGAATCGGCGCGCGGCCGAACTCAAGGTCTGCCTGCAGGGTGTCTCGTGATGCTCTCCCTCCTAGCCACCAAGGCAGCTCGCTACGCGCTGGCGGGCTCCCTCGTTCTCCTGGCCGCGTGGTGGGCCTACGACACGGTTTACGACCGTGGCTATGCCGCAGCCACCGCCGTCTATGACCGGGAGCGCGCCGCGGCGGCTGAGGCCGATGCCAATGAGCAGCGTCGGCAGGCCATCGCGAACAACGCCGCGAAGAAGCGGGAAGCCGACGCGCTGGCCGATCTCGCCGCCAAAGAAGACGAAATCACCAAACTGAGAAAGGAACTGCGGCGTGAAGCTCAGCAAGATCCTGATGCTGGCCGCGCTGCCCTTGGCTCTGGCAGCGTGCAGCGCATCAACAAAGTCCGTTAGCCCGGTGAAACCGCCGCAGATTGCGAGGCCGGACAGCGCGCTTCTCAAGGCGTGCGCACGGCCCGCTGACCTTGGCACCGAGCCGCTGACGCAGGAGCAGGCCGAAGACCTCTGGATAACCGACCGTGAGGCGCTGCTGGCCTGCTACCGCCGGCATCTGGCGCTCCGGGATTTCATCATCGATCGAGACAACGCGCTTCGCGGGGAGGGCGGCAAGTGACCAAATTCAAAGCAGCGTTGCGCTGGCACCTGTTCAGCCTCGCGATTGGCATGGGGGCGTTCGCATGACGGGCGCCGAACTGATGTACGTCGTCGGTTTCTTCATCACCGTATTCGGCTCGATCTTCGGTGTCTGGAAGTACCTCGACGGCAAGCTCACGGCGAACCGCAAGGACACGGAGAAGGTGGCGCAAGACCTTGCGGCTCATAAGTTGCATGCTGCCGAAACGTTCGCAACCAAGGCCAGCCAAGCCGAACAGACCACGCAACTGCTTAGAGCCATCGAGAGTGTCGGAAACCGTATCGACGGCGTCCACGAACGGCTTGATCGTCTCTACGAGAACGCACCGAGGCGGACGACCAGGGGCTAACTCACCCTCTTCCCCGCCACCTTAATCACCGACCGAAACACGCGCGACGCGTCGGGCTCCTTCTGGTCATTGCAAACGGGACAGGGCATGCCGGCGGCTCCGCCTCCAACAATGATTAGTGCCGGCAAAATGCCGGATTTAGGAAATAGCCGACTCACCTAATGCAGTTCTGTCGGGGCATCCTTCTCTTCGTTCCCTTCCTTAGAAGAGGGGATTTCGAGAGGTTTAGAACTCGTTCCGCCCTCCTGCTCCAGTTCCTTGTGAAGCGGAAAGCCGGCGGACTTGCCGTCCCTGAGGGCGAGATACTGCATCCAATATTGGGAGCTGTTTAATCCCATAGCGCACCTCCTCTTACCCCTAACAATTCAAGCTTCTGGAGGTTTCCGGGGTGGGGCGACCGCATCATTCGCGTGAGGTCGGGCTCTCGCTCCTTATCTTACCCGGATTGCCATCGCCGTGATAATTGTTGTTTTGACCCTCTATGGCATCTATCGGAAGCTGAGGGCGTGATGACTTCTACGCCCCGCATTCTTGGTGCCTTCGGTATCCTCCTCATCCTCGTATTCATCGGTGGCTGGTCCTGGAAACAGGCCGATGACGAGGCTCGTCTATCCATCGAAAGGCAGAACAATGAAGCAGGTGACGCTTCGGATCGGGCTCGTGGTGATTTCGACGTTTGTCCTCACGGCTTGTGGGACTTCGGCGCCGAAAAGTGTATCGGGGCTGCGGCGGGTGGTGGGGACTGACCTCTGAGGGGCTCGTGGTGCCACGCCGGCCGATCAGCGGAAGATTGACCGGATCATCAGGAGAGGGGAGCGGTAGCCTGCCGCTTCCATTTCCATCTGCGCTAGCGGGTGGATGCCCGAGCGTTTCTCTTGATCTCATCCCATTGCGGATAGTGCTCATAGCACCACCATGTGACCGGCTCCGCCCTGGTCCTGGCGAAGCCAAAGCCTCCCCACTCCCCACATCCTTCAATGCAGCAATAATGGTTTACGTGAACCGATGATTCCGGTTGGCTTGTGCGTCCTTCGTCGGCCATGCTGCTGGTCTCCTGCGTTTAGTATTCGGTTTCCTGGGCGTTCCACCAACAGATTTCTATGGCGTCGGCATCGTCCGGCGGTTCATCCCAATCGGCGGGGAAGCACTCCCACCACAAGGCAAGAGCAGCTTCGCGAAAGGCCGTGTAGCGGGGAATGACTTTCCCGTCCGCGTACCATTCGCCATCCTCGCGCTGCTCCACCTTCTTGCGGCCGATCAACGCCGCCATCTCTACATCTACTTCGCGGTCCGGCCGCTTCATGGTCGAGAGCCGCTCCATGAGGCGACGATAGCGGATTTTTGTTTCTCTGGTTTGTCGTTCCGCAGTCTCGATGTCGATCTGCATCGCGCTTCTCCTTGTGGACGGCTACAGCAGCAAGCCTTGCGGCTCCGGTGCCTCTTCCTCGCGTTTCGGCAGCAGAACCAGGTCATCATCGGGCAGGGGCCTTTGTAGCTTTCCCGCCTCTTCCCAGGGCGCTGACAGCCAGGTCTCGATCTCATCCTCGTTCCGAAGGATCACCGGCATTGCCTTTTGGTGAATAGGACCGACGACGCCATTCGGGTCCGTCGTCAGAAAGCCGAACAGATCGCACGTGATCAGTCCGTCCTTGACCTTGCGGACGCATTCCCAATCCTTCACCCATATCCCGGCGAAGAACATCAGCGGCTCGCTCTCGTCGCCGGCAAACCATGCGTTCGGAATGCGGCCACCGCCGGCACTGGCCGGATCGGGTTCGGCAAATCGGGTGAACGGGACCACGCAGCGGTTTCCCTCTCCGAGCCACCGGCGCCAATGCTTGCTATCGACGCGGCGGATGTTCGTCGTGCCGCGGTCGGGCTCCATCTTCAGCAGCTCGTTGAAATCCACGTCCTTGCCCTTGGCCCGCAGCTTGCCGGCCCTTTTGCTCGCCGCGTCCATGAGCGCCTTTTGCGAGCTCGGCATTCCCCATCTCACCCATGTCGCTTCGCGCTCGCCGCCGTTGTTCCTGACGATCGGCGCCATCTGGTCCGGGTAGACGTCCAGAGACGGCTGCAGGTTGCCCAGGTGGTCGAATGACTTCGTCAACCTCCGAATGGCTTCCTGGTTGGTCGAGACGTTGTAGAGATTGCACATTCCGCTCTTCTCCCCTTAAAGCTTCCTGTCGCGCCAGATCGGCTTTTTCACCATCCTGATTTCCACGAGCTCGCGGATCTGCATGCCGACGATCTCGCTACCCATCACGCTCTTGAACTCCACCTCCATGTAGTTCTTCCGGTCGCACTTCTCGCATCGGAACCGGTGCTGGAGCTTCAGGACATGAACATCGCCCACGAGCTTCAGAATGTCCAACGGGCGGTACGTCCTCGTGATCTTGCACCAGCGGCAGGTGATCTTCACATACTGGCCCAGCATATGCGCATCGGTCAGTCTGGGTATCTGGGCTTCCCGTGCGGGATGGGCAAAGCCCTTGTATTCGACGCTAGGCATATCGTTTGCTGTTCATTTCTTCATAGAGCTGCTCGACCCGGCACATGGCGTCTAGCCGCGAACCCTCCCAACCGCTGCCCTTTCCTGGGCGCTTCCGACGACACCCTTCGACGCCGTACAAAATCCAGAACCAGATATCCTTGCTGGTGGCCGCCGCCTCAAGCTGGAAGACCCTGCCGATCGGCTGGGTGCCGTCGAGGCCGATGAAATCCTCCGGCTCTTCTTCCGCCCAGCTATGTTGCCAGCGGTATCGAGGCTTCGATCCTTCTGGGATTTTCTGCCAGCCCATCCAACCATTGTAGTCGCTGACCCGAATTGCGGCGTTCTTCACACGCTCGCCCAGGCGGCCTTCCTCTTCCGCGCGTCGGCGGGCTGCTTCCTCTCTTTCCCTTCGCTCGCTCTCCCTTCTCTGCAGAATAGCCGCCTCGGCGCTGCGCACCTGATCCGTATAGACGCCACACGGCGGCTGGTTCCCATAGGCGCGTCGATGATCGCAGTCCTTCGTTGCGGTCATGACGAGGACTTCAAGCAGCACATCAGGCGAGCAGGTCTTAAGAAGTTCAGCCTTTGACATCTCCTGCCGAAAGTCGCATTGCGTGCAGGCAATCTCGATTATCTCCTCCGGCACGTCTCTCAGCGAAACCAGTTTTCTAGGCCTCTCGGCTTCGGACACGACTTCTCCTTCGCGCTTTTCGCGCGTTCTTCTTTTGTATTTTTCATAGGGAGCGCCGCCGCATTGCGGCTCCGATGTTCTGATTATGTTCTCATTCGATGCGATGAGTCAATGATGAATGTTATTAAGAACTCGCTGATGTAACATCAGGCATGACCAAGCGCCCGGTACCCATCCGTGATGATGGCGAACTGCTCGTTTGATGACCGAATGTCCTCTTGCGCCGACAGACCTTTTCGAGCAACAGTTCAGCTATCTGCTTGCGGGGCTGCCAGGAAGTGACCACTGAAGAACTCGAGGAACTGATACAGGGTGCGCAGGAGAGCGACAGCCTTGAGTTCAAAGGCGCGATGGGTTGGGAAGTGGGGCTAATCAAAGACATCCTTGCTATGGCGAACGTCCAGGATGGTGGGCGAATCGTGATAGGGATTGAAGACGAGACCTTAGAGCGACAGGGGATGACCCCAGAGCAACTTGATAGCTTCATCCCCGACACCATGATGGACAGAGTAGGCGTTTTCGCCGACCCGCACGTCTCCTTTTCGGTTGATAAAGTACCCGACGCGTCTGGACTGTATTTTGTAGTAATCACTGTCGCGCCATTTGAAAAAACACCCGTAATCTGCGCGAAAGATGGCGGCGCCAGAAACGAGTTGCAAGCCGGAGCACTCTATTACCGCAGCAAAACCGGACGACCCAAGAGTGCCCGTGTCAGCGATGCAAACGACATGCGCGATATCATCGAACGCGCAGCAATCCAGACGATGCGGCACTTTCAAAATTTGGGCCTGGAGGCCAAGGCCGTTGAAGCTGCCGCGCCCCCCGGCCCATCCGCTCTAGCTGCCAAGATGGCGGAGATTTTCGACAAGGAGCTTGGCGGCTTATGATGCGCGTTGGCCTACTGGAAAAGATAAAGGCTGCCGGTTTCGTCCGTGTGGTGATCCGCCCGACCGTGATCCCTGAGTCCTTAACGGTCGTGACCGCACGCGAGGTGGTAAAAAACGCAAGCGTATCGCTACGCGGTTGGGACTACCCTCACATTGCGGCACGGAACGACAAGCATGGCGGGTACGAACACCATGCGGAATATGCCCAAGACTGGTGTGATTGGTACCACCATGTCGAATTCTGGCGTATGTATAAAAGCGGGCAGTTCCTGCACTACAAGGCCCTCCGTGAGGGCCTTAGTAAGGAGGGCAATGTGCCGAAAGGGCCAGTCCTTGCGGTTGGCAGCTTCATGTACACGGTTACTGAAGTCACCGAATTTGCCCACCGTCTACGAGCGGCAGGATTGTACAAAGAAGGTGCGACAATTCATGTCGTACTGGGTAACTCACGGGGGCGAAGACTCTGGGTTGAGGACCCAATGCGGTTGGATTTCCTGTCTCCAATGGTCACCAGTGCGGAAAGCATTACGGTTGAGAGGTCCATACGGACATCAGACCTATTGCTTGGAGATCCAAAGGACATCTCTCTTTCCATGATAGCTGAGTTCTTTGACGCCTTCGGATGGACGCCGTCTCAGGACCTTATCTCATCCACACAGACGGAATTGTATAACCTAAAGCTTGGACGAGACGGGTGACGTAAGCAGGCTTGAAGCTGATGAGACAGACCTACAGCGGGTTTTGACGCATTTTGTCTGAGGTTGTACCGATATCATCGATCAGAATTTCTTGGGTACGCGAATGGCCACTTTCGGGTTTGCATGCTTTAGAAGGACCGCTTCTGGGGCAAAGCAGCCCCCATCATTCTAGCTTCCGCTTCAGCGCATGCAGCAGCGCCTCCAGCTCTGCATTCGAACCGGCGGCGAGCATGAGGCTGTCAGCGACCTCGATGACGGCGGTGATGACCTCCGTCTCCTCCCATCCCGCCTTCACCGCATCCTCAATCAGCTCCTGCAGCGGTATCTCGACCGCCATCTGGCACCAAACTCTGTTCGCCCTTTGAAAGCGGCTTCTCAATGGCCTGACGAGTACTTAAGAAGAAAACGGGCGAAAACTCTTTGGGGGGGCAAGAATGGAAATCAAAGAAGAGTTTCAGCTTCTTTATAGGTGTCCTGTCTGCGGAGACCCATGCGAGGCATGGACGGTCAATCTGCCGCATCCCAACTTGTCGGCAGACGGCGAAAATGTCGAAGTTTCTACTGTGCTTGAGGTTGAGTGTGAAAGTTGCGGGCAGAGCAGCGATGTCACCGTCACGGCGCATTTGCTGCACTGGAGTGGCCATATCTCTGGCGATCCGAATACGATCGTTGAGATAACGCATCATGACTACCGAGAAGATGAATGGCTGGAGGAGCTTGAACCGGAGGCACATCCTTACAGCAACTACACCGATGCGATTTCCGAATGGAGAAAGCTATTGAATGAGCTCGGCGAGGCTTCTGAAACGTCCGGAAGAAACAGGATGCTTCTAGTTCAACTATTCTCGATCCTGGAGGCCTATTTATCAGATGCTGTCGTTGGCCTCGCTCACCAAAAAGACGCGGTGCTGAAATCAATCATCAGGTGGCACCCAGACCTTAAGAGTGAGCAAGTCTCCTTAGTTTCAGTAGCCGAAAATCCTAATTTCGTTCGTGAGTTGGTGGTTGCAAAGCTTCGAAGAACACAATTCCATCGCTTTGAACATGTCAATGGAATGCTCAGAGCGGCAATTGACCTCCACTTTCTCCCTTCGGACAAGAGCGCCCGCGACAAAGCAATAGAGGCTACCAAAATCCGTCATGCGTGTGTTCACCGAAATGGCCGAGATCAGAATGGCCGTATCGTGGGAATTACTCGAGACTATCTCAAGGGGCTCGCAGACTTGTTCAACAGGCGGGTGAACGAGCTAGATCGACATATTGCGAAAATGGAAGAGGAAAGCCGGCGCGACGTCTTTATCGATGATCTTGTTGACTTTTGAATGTCAGTGCGGCTCTCGCTACCTTCCGCTGGCGTTGACCAATTAAATAGGTCATTTCTTCAGCTTTAGGTGCCTTGCCCAGGTACCTGCGCTTTTTCCATGCTTGACGCGGTGATCGATCCATCTGTCGACAACTGCGATTTGCTCGCGCCCTTTATCTGTGATGGCAACGATCGAGTCTCCATCTTCGTCACGGTCGACTTCCATCACGAAGCCTTGTTTTAGAAAAAACTCTATTGTGCGTGGACCGGCTCGCTCGATCTGCTTGTGGCTGTGAGGCACCTTTTGACTATTCAACGAACGGAGAACCTCCATCTCGCGCCGATCTACGGATACAGACGGACTAAAGTGCCAGAAATTATCTTTGAAGAAGTCTCTAGCGGGTGCAGCCTTGACCGTGGGCCGCCGAGGCTCCGTCGCCTTCTCGCGCATTACCTCCCAAAGTTCCAACAGATCAGCCTCGGAGAAGAGGTAGTTCCGGCCTCGCCGCGAACATAAGCCGTACTGGCGAGCGATCTTGATAACAGCGCGGTTCGTAAGCCGAAGACGCTCAGCGGCCTCATCGGCGGTGTAGATCTTGTCGAGGACCGCGGTCATTTCTTCTTTGCCTTCAACTCGGCTCGAGTCCTTGCGAACCAATCTTTGTTGCCTGTGGTGGCTCGCTCGACTGCGAGTTCGTGCGCCCGCTTGCGTGTTCCGTGGCGAAGGGTCTTAGCGCCGAGGACGTAGTGCTGGCGCTCGGTGTGCCGCTTGATGAAGCCTTCTATCTCGGCGACACTGAAGGTCAGATGTTTTCGCTCGGTGCCTCTCCCGGCGTGAACGTAGGCGAGCTCACCATACTTCACCAGATCGCGAATGACCGAGGCGGATACCGCTAGAATCTCCGCGACCTCAGGCAGGCTGAGGAGTCGTGCGATACCGCGGTCTTCCATGCCGGCCACGAAGGCGACCTGGACATCTTCACGTTGCCAGCCCTTTTCTGGGTCTAGCGGCAGCGCCGACCTGGCGTAAATTTGAGCGGCTTTCTGCTGTCGAGATTGATCCATATTCCACCACTACCATAGGCGACCATCGCCGGCCGGCATCGTGCCGGCGGCAGCTTTGCATGTCTCCTCTGTGGTGGTCGCGGATGGTGAGGCCGCAGATAGAACCTAATAACGCGAAATGGAGCGGTCAAGGGGAGGGAGGAACGCGCGGCGGGTGCAAGTCACATCGAATTTGAAGATAGGCGATACGTTCCGCAGCAGCCCGACGTTCTTCCTTGAACGCTTCGGCGAAGCGGATGGCGTCCTCGATGATCTCCACCGTCTTCTGCTGCTTGTAGTTGACCATCTTCACGCCACCGACCTCGCACGTTCATTATCGTTGCAGTGAGCATAGACACCGGTGCGGCGAGTGCCAGCTAGCCAAGCGTCGAGATCGGAAACGAGATAGCGGACGGCGCCGCCGATCTTGAGGTAAACCGGGCCGGTTCCCGTCATTCGGGATTTATGGAGCCAGCTTGCCGACTTGCAGATGTATGCGGCTGCTTGGTCTGTTGTCATCTTCTCAGTCATTATTTTTTCTCCTT
Source organism: Rhizobium sp. LC145 (assembly GCF_001005825.1). GTDB lineage: Bacteria > Pseudomonadota > Alphaproteobacteria > Rhizobiales > Rhizobiaceae > Neorhizobium. Next base: position 379,685 of record NZ_LBHV01000001.1, on the reverse strand, counting down.
CTTTCAGTTGATGTCAGCAACAACGACTTGGAAGAGGAGGGCGGTTACATTGGCGTTTGTCAAACTGTGTCAGTCACGACAGGCAGCCATTTCCAATTTTCATATTTATCACCGGTCTGACGGATGTCCGTGTATCGCTTGAGACTGGCCCACGATCGGTGGCCAGAGACGGAGGCGGCGAGCGGAATGGTGCGCCCCATCTCGAAAAGGCGCGACACTCCTTCGTGCCGGAGGTCATGGAAATGTAGCCGGTCCTCGTCGGGCATCTGTTCGGTATTGATACCAAGGAACTGGCACGCGCGCGTGAAGGCCGCGCCGATGGCATCTGTCGTGTAGGGGAATATTTCCGGATTTTTGCGCGGCATTGACTTGATGATTGCCAGTGCCTCAGGCGGAAGCTCAACCCAAACATCATTCCCCTTCTTCTGCCCTGGGTGCTTCATGTCGCGAACCAAGATGCGGCTATGCTGCTCATCCAAGTCCGCCCACTTAAGAGTGGTAACTTCCTCCTGCCGACGAGTACTGAAGAGGGCGAAGGCAATAATCTTATGCATCGGCGCCGATTGCGGAGCGCGGGCCTGGCGCTCAACGAAGTACTGCATCAAGAGATCGAGTTCAGAGAGGGAAGGGCGGCGGTCCCGCTTTGCAGACTTCGATATTGTCTCCTGCCGGGTTAGTGCCGCCTGCGCATCTCGCATCGCCTGGTAGTCGAGCGGGATATCCCATAGGACCCTCGCGTCCTTGAAGACTGCGGATAGGTGTGAGACGTAGTTGCCGACTGTTTGCGGCTTCCTACCTCCGGCAAGCAATTCACGGGCGAAAGCTGCAATATCGCTCGACTTGATCGCACTGCAGTCCATAGACGCAATCTTGTACTTCTTGATGGAGCGAAGGCACTGCGCCTTCGTCCGGCCAATTTCTTTCCTCTCCTTCACGTAGAGGTCGATCGCGTCGGCAAGTGTGGTGCGCCCGGCGGTCACGCGATCCAGTGCCCCAGGTTTATCAAGTTCGTCTTCACGGAAGACCATCCACGAATTGGCTTCCCGCTTCGTGTCGAACGTTTTTGCCTCTCGCCAGACGATCGCGCCGCCTTTCTTTCGCACGATCTGCGCGGTAAAACCCGTGCTGCCGTCTTTACGCTTCCTCGCGGTGATGGTGCCCATGGCGGTACAACTTCCGTTTTTCTAGTACGACATGTTGTACTTCACCCTGAAAATGGATGCAACAGGCTGAAAAAGTCGTACCAGTAGCACGGAAACAGAATGACAAGAATTGACAAGAATGGAACGTAAGGCATTGAATTCGTATAGCAAAGCGTTGCAGACTAATTCAAAGATTTTCGCCGTGGCCCCGATGATCGACTGGACGGACAGGCACTGCAGGTTTCTTCACCGGCAGCTGACGAAGCGTGCGCTGCTCTATACCGAGATGATCGTGGCGGATGCGATCATCCACGGCCCGCGCGACCGGCTCCTGTCCTTCTCGCCGGAGGAGCATCCGGTGGCCCTCCAGCTCGGCGGATCGGACCCGGCAAAGCTCGCCGAGGCGGTGCGGATCGCCGGCGACTACGGCTATGACGAGATCAACCTCAATGTCGGCTGCCCCTCCGACCGGGTGCAGAGCGGCACATTCGGCGCCTGCCTGATGCGCGAGCCGCAACTGGTGGCCGATTGCGTGACGGCGATGCGGCGGGTCGCGAGCGTGCCGGTGACGGTGAAATGCCGCATCGGCGTCGACGACCAGGAGCCGGAAACGGTGCTGCCGGATTTCCTCGCCCGGATGATCGCCGCCGGCGCCGACGCGGTCTGGGTGCATGCCCGCAAGGCCTGGCTGCAGGGGCTTTCGCCGAAGGAGAACCGCGAAATCCCGCCGCTCGACTACGACCTCGTCCACCGCATGAAGCGCGAGAACCCATCCGTCTTCCTCGGCATCAACGGCGGCATCGCCGATCTGGACCAGGCGGCCGCACACCTCGCCCATATGGACGGGGTGATGCTCGGCCGCGCCGCCTACCAGAATGCCGGACTGCTGGCGGGCGTGGACGACATGATGAATGGTAGCGGGAGAGCGACTCGAACCCCCGACGACATCGACTGGCTGGCGCTCCGCGACACGATGATGGCCTATGCGGAAGGCGTGATGGCGTCCGGCGGGCGGCTGAACCACGTGACGCGCCACATGGTGGGCCTGTTCCAGGGCTTTGCCGGCGTGCGCCGCTTCCGTCAGATCCTTTCCGCCGAGGCGACCAGGCCGGGAGCGGGGCCGGAGGTGATCGAAGCCGCCTTCGCCGCGGTGGACCTCGGCTCCGACCCGAAGGCTGTTGAGACGAAGCTCGCGGGGTGAGGAGCGGTCCGCGCAGCGGAGCAATCGATCCAGTGAATCGATTGCAGCGACGAACGCCCGGAGCGAAAGCGAGGGGCCGGTCGCTGCCTTATCAAGGATGGCCCGTCTCCCGCCTCCGCCGCCATTCCTCGAAACTCGGGCGGTACTCCGCCGGCAGTTCTGCGCGGACGAGCTCGATCGCCGCATCCTGCAGGGCGCGGCGTTCCGGATCGGGCGGGGCGAAATCCGGCAGCTGCGAGGCGCGGACCTGGCGCAGCACGGCAATCGCCTCCGCGTAGATTGCATCGAAGGCGGCGCGCTGCGGGCCGGTGAGGTTGCGCAGGCAGCAGGGCTCGCCGCTCTTCCTGAAATGCCAGTAGCATGCGTTTTTCCGGTGGCACTGGCGGCGCCGGCAGACCGCATGCGGCAGGGCGAGCATCTCGGCGCAGCGCGACATCAGGCGGGTATTGACGGGGAGGGGTGTTGGTTCTGGCATGGGGGGCTCCGGGTTCACCCTCCCCTTGAGGGGGAGGGTCGGAGCAAAGCTCCGGGGTGGGGTGACAGGGCTAGGCGATCCGGTTTTCACCCCCACCCGCGCGTCCCGCGCGACCTCCCCCCTCAAGGGGGAGGTGGGAAAGTGCCGCACCGGCATACGCCATCGCTCACGCGCGATCTCTCGCCGTGGTGTGAACTCTCCTCGGGTGATCCTCGGGCTTAACCCGAAGACGAGGTTCGGACGGGGCGCTGAAAGCTGCCTCGTAAGTTTTAGTTTAGGTGACACCTCTCAGCGCCCCGTTCGGCGGTTTATGCCCGCGACTTCGATCTCTCTGCCGTGGCCGCGCAAGGGAAATTAAGGCGAGGGATTTGCCGTTTCCGGACGGACCACCCGCGCCACCCATTCACTGCCGCCACCATGTGTGCCGCACAGGCACGCCCGGCGCGCTCTTTCGGGCATCAGAAGCAAGAAGATCGGTCCGAAATCCCCTCGCTTCCCCCGTGTCGCCGGAGGGAGACCATTTTCCGCGAACCCGGATCATGAGGTTTTGCGTCCCACCCTCATGACCCGCGCCGGTTCCGCCTCGCCGGGACGCCTCCCGGTGTATCCGTGACGGAACGGGGCAATTGTAGGCACGGGTTCGGTGAGCGGGGATGAAAGAGGATGAAATTTCCCGCAAGTGCCTGATTGGAAAGGCGAGACCGCGCGGGATCGTCCCCGCTTTGGGCAGGGCGGGCGGAAGGCTGGTCGAATGTGAAGGGCTGGGCGTTGAGGGCCGAAAGCCGGTTCTGGGCGCTGGAACGGCTAGAGCGCGTCGCAATCCTCAAGATCCGTCCCGCGCTTCAAGCCTCTGTTTTATGCATGTCGTTATCGCAAAACCGCGGCATGCCTTTGCGCGACATGCATCAGCGCAGCGCGACGCTCAGCTTCTGCTGGACGAGTTCGGCGCTGCCGCGGACATAGAGGGCATGCGGCTTGCCGCCCGTGCTGGTAATGGCCATGGCGACGATCGAGACGCCCTCCTCGAAGGGCGTGACATAGAGCACCTGCGCGGGATTGATGAAGACATCCTGATTGTGAGTGTTCTTGAAGCCGATCAGCGCCATCCGTCTCTCCTTTCGCGATGCGTGGCGGAGATATAGCGGAGGGTGGGTTGATGGAGAGTTAGCGGGGGTGGGGAGTCAGATTGTACTGCGCCTCTGTGTAGGTGTATTCCGCAGGAGGGAGGCGCGTGAAACTCTTGACGATGGGTGTGGGTTAAGACAACTTGCTCCAATAACGGGTAAGGGAATCATGAGCAATATTGAAGAAAGCCTGCGCGCGATTGCTGAACGCGTGAAATCACATTCCAGTACGATGGCAACGGAGGAGGCTGTCAAAACCGCGGTTGTTCTCCCATTTCTACGGGCGTTGGGATATGATGTTTTTGATCCCACCGAAGTGGTTCCTGAATTTACGGCGGATGCGGTTGGGAAAAAAGGAGAAAAGGTAGATTACGCAATTAATATTCAAAATGAAATTCGTATTTTAATAGAGTGCAAACCTATTTCGGTCGCGCTTGATAAGAAGCATCTAGATCAACTTTATAGATAATTCAGCGTTACCTCTGCTAAGTTTGCGATATTGACGAACGGCCGAACTTTTAATTTCTACACCGATCTTGAGGCGCCCAACAAACTCGATACGAGGCCTTTCTTCGTTTTCGATGTTACCGATTTTAATTCGGGTATTCTTTCCGAGCTTAAAAAGTTCGAAAAGGGATCGTTTGACGTAACGGCAATTTTGGCCACCGCCGAACGTCTAAAATATACCTCCGGAGTAAAGCAGATCATTGCCAAACTTATTGAGGAGCCATCCGAGGAGTTCGTAAGGATGGTATCGTCCGGTGTCTATGAGGGAAGAATGACTTCTCAGGCGCGGGAGATGTTTACCGGTGTAGTGCGAACTGCATTCCGCGAAGTTGTCATGGATACGGTTAAAAGCCGCCTTTCCAGTGCGCTGGCCGATACAGAGCAGGTTATCGAGCAAATCGACGAACCTGTTGAAGAGGAGCCGGAGGTTGTCACCTCGGAAGAGGAGCGTGAAGGATACATGATCGTGAAAGCGATCGTTCGCGATACCATTAGTCCAAAACGGGTGGTGATGAGAGATCAGAAATCGTATTGCGGAATTCTAATCGATAATAACAATCGCAAGCCGTTAGCTCGTCTTTGGTTCAACAGATCGGTGAAATACATTGGACTGTTCGACGGCGAGACTGAAGAGCGATTGATCGTCGACAGTCTTGACCAAATTTACGAGTATAGCGACCGACTTCGTTTGACGGCGAAGAAGTACGCCGAATAATATATCGTTAGGTCTTATCTACCCCCCCTCATCCGGTCCTTCGGACCACCTTCTCCCCGAGGGGAGAAGATAGGAGTGCGCCGCGACGCTCTCGATTCTCCTCTCCCCATGGGGAGAGGGTCGCCGAGCGAAGCGGAGGCGGGGTGAGGGGGTAACCTGCGGCTTGTGAAGAGGGGGCTTGTGACTACCGCCCCGGTCTTCCCGTCTTGCCCTTCGTCCGCCCCTTGCGCTTCTCGCCGGCGTCTTCGTAGGACCCCGCGCCGATCTTGCCGCGGGCGATGAACGAGGCGGGAATCGTCAGTAGATCCTCGGGTCAAGCCCGAGGATGACGCCGCCGTCATCGGGTGGCCTCCAAGAGGAGAGAGGCCCCTTGTCCCCCAGTCAAGGGCGCTACTACTACCGCCCCGGCCGTCCTGTCTTGCCCTTCGTCCGGCCCTTGCGCTTCTGCTCGCCGGGGTCTTCGTAGGAGCCCGCGCCGATCTTGCCGCGGGCGATGGGGCGAGGGTCGTCGCTGGGTTCTCGGGTCAGGTCCGAGGAGGAGTCGCTGGACTCCTCCCCAACCCTCCCTACAGGGGGGAGGGAGCCCGTCGTGCCAACCGGCTTCGGCGGTATTTTGCCGGTGACCGGCTTTTCCGTGCGGCCGACGGTCATTTCGTCCAGCGTGTTCTTGCGGAAGAGTGATCCCCGGGTCGAGCCCGAGGACGGGCGGGCGGGTTCGGCGATGTCGCGGCCCATGTCGTCCAAAGAGGGTTTGGCGAAGAGGGAGCCGCGGGCTCCCAAACCCTCCCCCTTGTGGGGAGGGTGGTCCGAAGGACCGGGAGGGGTCTCGATCGTGGCTTTCCCCTCCCCAACCCTCCCCACAAGGGGGAGGGAGTTGGCTGAGCCCGCGGCACCCTTGCTCTTCTTGTTGCTGCCCTCGACAGCGCGCGCCTCCTCATTTTTTCGGCTCCCCCTCGTGCCTTCGGCACTCGCCGCCTCTTGCTTGGCAATCGGGTCGTCCATGACCGCCAGTTCGGCGGCCTTGAGGCGCTTGATCTCGTCGCGCAGGCGGGCGGCCTTTTCGAAATCGAGATCGGCGGCGGCGTCGCGCATGGATTTTTCCAGCGCGTTGAGATGGGTCTGCAGGTTGTTGCCGACCAGGTGGCCGCCATCGGCAAAGCCCTTGCCCGAGACGCCGGAAATGTCGGCGCGGACATGGTCGCGCTCGTAGACGCTGTCGAGGATGTCGGAAATGCGGGCCTTTACCGATTCCGGCGTGATGCCGTTGGCGATGTTGTATTCCATCTGCTTCTCGCGGCGGCGCGCGGTCTCGTCCATGGCGCGCTGCATCGAGCCGGTGATGTTGTCGGCATAGAGAATGACCTTGCCGTCGACGTTACGCGCTGCGCGGCCGATCGTCTGGATGAGCGAGGTTTCGGAGCGGAGGAAACCTTCCTTGTCGGCATCGAGGATGGCGACGAAGCCGCATTCGGGAATGTCGAGGCCCTCGCGCAGGAGGTTGATGCCGACGAGGCAATCGAAGGCGCCGAGGCGGAGGTCGCGGATGATCTCGATGCGCTCCAGCGTGTCGATGTCCGAGTGCATGTAGCGGACGCGAATGCCCTGTTCGTGCAGGTATTCGGTGAGGTCTTCCGCCATGCGCTTGGTGAGCACGGTGCAGAGCGTGCGATAACCCTTGGCGGCGGTCTCGCGGATCTCGCCGAGCACGTCGTCCACCTGGGAGCGGGCGGAGCGGACCTCGACGGGCGGGTCGATGAGGCCGGTCGGGCGGATCACCTGTTCGGCGAAGACGCCGCCAGCCTGTTCCATCTCCCAATTGCCGGGGGTGGCCGAAACGGCGATGGTGAGCGGCCGCATGGCATCCCATTCCTCGAAGCGCAGCGGGCGGTTGTCCATGCAGGAGGGCAGGCGGAAACCGTATTCGGCAAGCGTCGCTTTTCTGCGAAAATCGCCCCGGTACATGCCGCCGATCTGGCTGACGGAGACGTGGCTTTCGTCGATGAACAGCAGGGCGTTGTCGGGGATGTATTCGAACAGGGTGGGCGGCGGTTCGCCGGGATTGCGGCCGGTGAGATAGCGCGAATAGTTCTCGATGCCGGCACAGGAGCCGGTCGCCTCGAGCATTTCGATATCGTAGCGGGTGCGCTGTTCGAGCCGCTGCGCTTCCAGGAGGCGGCCGCCCTTTTCCAGTTCGGCGAGCCGGTGCTTGAGCTCTTCCTTGATCGATTTGATGGCGCCGTTGAGGGTGGGGCGCGGCGTCACGTAGTGCGAGTTGGCGTAGATCTTGACCGATTTCAGGTCGCCGGTCTTCTGGCCGGTCAGCGGGTCGAACTCGGTGATCGCGTCGATCTCGTCGCCGAACATGGAAATGCGCCAGGCCGCGTCTTCCAGGTGGGCCGGGAAGATTTCGATCGTATCGCCGCGGACTCGGAACGAGCCGCGGGTGAAATCCATGTCGCGGCGCTTGTATTGCTGGGCCACGAGATCGGCCAGCAGCTGGCGCTGGTCCAGCCGGTCGCCGACCGACATCTGGAAGGTCATGGCCGTATAGGTCTCGACCGAGCCGATACCGTAGATGCAGGAGACCGAGGCGACGATGATGCAGTCGTCGCGCTCCAGCAGCGAGCGGGTGGCGGAATGGCGCATCCGGTCGATCTGCTCGTTGATCGACGATTCCTTCTCGATGAAGGTATCGGAGCGCGGCACATAGGCTTCCGGCTGGTAATAGTCGTAATAGGAAACGAAATATTCCACCGCATTGTCGGGGAAGAAGTTCTTGAACTCCGAATAGAGCTGGGCGGCGAGCGTCTTGTTGGGCGCGAGGATGACCGCCGGGCGCTGGGTCGCCTCGATCACCTTGGCCATGGTGAAGGTCTTGCCCGAGCCGGTGACGCCGAGCAGGACCTGGCTACGTTCGTTGTTGTTGATGCCCTCGACGAGGTCGCGGATGGCGGTCGGCTGGTCGCCGGCCGGCTGGTAATCGGAGGCCATGCGGATGGTGACGCCGCCTTCCGACTTTTCCGGACGATGCGGTCGGTGCGGCGTCCACAGCTTGCCATCCTTGAACAGCGGATTGCCCGATTCGATCAGCGCCGACAGCGCCTCGACCGTGGCAGTGACCGAACCGGTGGCAAGGCTGCCGGCATCCTCCAGCGACACATCCATGCCGGCGACCGGGTTCAGGCCGGCGGCGGCGCGGGTCTTCGGGTCGGAGGAAGCGCCGATCGACACGCCGCGGGCGGTCTTGGAGGCGGTGGTGTTCTTTGCCGTTTTAGGCTTGGACTTCGCCGCGTCCTTGGCCGCCTGCTTGATGGCTTCCTCGCGCGCCTCGATCTCGATCTTCTTGCGGTGCTTGCCCGCCTTCGACGCGATTTCGCGCTGCGTCTCGACCGATGAGGCTTCCGCTTCGGCCTCGAGCTGCTTCACCCAGTCGGATACCGATCCGGACAGGGGAGCGCCTTCAAACGACGATTGCGGGGCTTCCTCGAAACCGTTCGAGGCTGGGGATTTCTTCGGAGATCTGGCCATGCCGCAAATATGGAGATAGTCGCGGGGAAAGGGAAGAGGGTGAGGTCACAAAACAGGTACAAAAGGGAAACGAAATTGCGGTTTGACGGGGGGCCGCAGTTGCGCCGCGCCATGGCTCCGGTGTAGTGCGGCCAAGGCGGGAAATTTGCAAAAGCGCTTCCCCGCCCAATTTTCGCCTTTCGATTTGTTACGGTCGGTTACAATTGCTTGATGCCGCAAAATAGCCACATTTAGCCAAGGCTTCTGCCACATTCCTCCGCAATCCTTAACCCTCCGCGAACTCGTATTCTCTGGCAATAAAAATAGACAGGTGACATCGATGGGGCTTACCGTCCCGACCATGGCGGCGATCCGCTACGGCTACGGCCTCCGCGCCGGCGAAGACCCGGTAGCGGGTCCTGACGACCTCATGAAGCAGGTGCGCCAGGGCCTGGCCGAAAAGCCGCGTTTTCCGCGGGAAGGCTTAACCGGCCGGCGCGAGACGATAGGCAAGATCCTGTCGGTGCGGGCGGCCGAGGCGAAGGCCGCTCAAGGGGGCAAGCCCAATCCCGACCTGCGCCGCGAGACGCAGCGCGAGGCCCAGCAGATCTACCAGCGCGACGCGATGGCGCGGATCGCCCAGACGGTCGATTCCCCCTATGGCTTCTATGAGAGGCTGGCCGCCTTCTGGGCCGGACATTTCGCCACCAGCGCCGCGAAATCCTTCCTGATGCGGATGGTCGTGCCGCTGCACGAGGTGGAGGCGATCCGCCCGAACGTGGGCGGAAGCTTCCGCGATCTTCTGCATGCGGCCGTGCTGCATCCGGCCATGCTGATCTATCTCGACCAGAACCGCTCCGTCGGCCCGGAATCGCCGGTGGGCCAGAAGACGGAACGGGGATTGAACGAGAATCTCGGCCGCGAGCTGCTGGAACTGCACACGCTCGGCGCCGACGGCGGCTACGGGCAGGCCGACGTGCGCGCCGCCGCGCTGATCCTGACCGGGCTGACGGTGGACACGCGCACGCTGGAGGTCACCTATCGCCGCCGGCTCGCCGAACCGGGCGCCATCAAGCTGCTCGGCAAGACCTATGGCGAGGAAGGCCAGCCGGAGAACGATCATCTCGCCATGCTCGACGATCTCGCCGCCAATCCGCAGACGGCGCGCCACATCTGCCGCAAGCTGGTGGCGCATTTCATCGCCGACGATCCGCCGGCCGAAGTGATCGAGCCCATGGTTGCTGCGTGGACGGAGAGCGACGGCAACCTGACGAACGTCTACCGGGCCATGCTGGATCATCCCCGCGCCTGGACGGAGGAGGGCCGCAAGGTGAAGCAGCCCTTCGAATTCATCGTCTCGGGCATCCGGGCGCTCGGCGTGCCGGACAAGGATTTCTCCGAGCTTCTGCGCGAGGCCGAAGCGGAAGAGGACGAGGAAGAGGATGGCGCGATGGCGGCGCAGGCCGACGAGGGCGAGGCCAAGCGGGGCCGGTCGCTGGCGCGTACCTTGACCATCGGCGCGCTCCGGCGCATGGGCCAGCCAGTCTGGCAGCCGCCGAGCCCGGCGGGCTTTCCCGACGATACGGCCACCTGGGTCTCTCCGAGCCAGGTGAGCGAGCGGATCGCCTGGGCGCGGATGGCGGCCGAAACGCTCGGCCGCAGCGCGCAGCCGGCCGATCTCTTGCGGGCAGCGCTCGCCGATGCGGCGCGCGAGGATACGATCCGGCTGGTGGAACAGGCGCCCAGCAGGGCGCACGGGCTGACCATGGTGTTCGCCTCGCCCGAGTTCAACAGGAGATGACCAATGGCCGATAGCAAGAAATTCCTGCTGTCCCGGCGCGGCTTTCTGGCCGGCGCCTGCTGCGCCGCCGCCGCCCCCGTCCTGACGCCGGTGACCTTCGCCGCCATGCCGGGAGAGCGCCGCTTCGTGACCATCGTGCTCCGCGGCGCGATGGACGGGCTCGATTTCGTGCAGCCCTATGCCGATCCCGCCTTTGCGGCGCTGCGGCCGAAGCTCGGCCTGACGCCCGATGCCGGGCTCCTCGATCTCGACGGATTCTTCGGCCTCAACCCCGTCGCCTCGGCGCTGATGCCGCTCTGGCAGACGCGCGAGCTTTCCTTCGCCCATGCGGTCTCCACGCCCTATCGCAACCAGCGCAGCCATTTCGACGGCCAGGACATGCTGGAAACCGGCGGCAACGGCAAGGGCGAGCGCAGCGGCTGGCTGAACCGCGCCATCGGGGTGATCCCGCGTTCGGAAGCGCGCAAGGCGATCGACGTCAGCACCTCGATGGAACTGATCCTCTCAGGCCCGAACGCCGCCGACTCCTGGTCGGCGCAATCCGATTTCACGCTTGCAGACGACGAGATCGCCTTCCTGGAACAGCTCTATGCGGGGGACGAAGCCTTTTCCCGCGCGCTTGCGGAGGCGAGGAATGCCGATGCCGCCGCCGATATCCTCAATTCCGGGGGCAGGGCGCGCGCCAAGGTCGCGGATATCGCCCGGCTTGCCGGCGGTATGCTGAAAAACGAATACCGGATCGCCAGCTTCTCCATCAACGGCTGGGATACGCATGCGGGCCAGAAGGCGCAGTTCGCCCGCGCCGCCGGTGATCTGGCGACGGCGATCACGACGCTGAAGGAAACGCTTGGGCCCGAAGCCTGGAGCCAGACCGTGGTTCTGGCATTGACCGAGTTCGGCCGCACGGCGCGCGAGAACGGCAGCGGCGGCACGGACCACGGCACCGGCGGGCTGGCGATCATCGCCGGCGGCGGGTTCCCGGGCGGCAAGGTGCTGGGCCAGTGGCCGGGCCTTGCCGAGGACAAGCTGCTGGACGGCCGCGACCTGATGCCGACCGGCGACGTGCGCGAAGTGGCCGCCGCCATGCTGTTCCGCCAGTTCGGCGTCACGCCGGAGGACCTGACCGGCAAGGTCTTCCCGGGCCTCGCCTTCGACCGCGCCTCGATTTATCTGAGGGGGTAGGGGGCACCCGTTAGGCCGGACGAGGATGTTGAACGAACCCGTTCAGTCGCTGCGCGCATCTTTGGTTCACGGAAATCGTGAGCGCAGCGAGTGTGTGGCCTCCACGATGGCTACTCCAATCCCTGCAAGTCCCCGATAAAGAAGGACAAGATACCGATCGGTAAAGATCTCGACAGATTGGCTGAACCTAATCTTTACTGATCGGTAATTCGGCGGATGCGGTCCACATGGTCAAGCTGCTCTCAACCAGCGCCTCAAGCTCCCGTTGGCTTGCGCCGGCCCCTCCCTGCATGAGGATGCCGTGCATCAGACTTTGGACAAAACGCACGAGACCTTCGACATTGACGGTCGGCAACAGGTCGCCGTCGCGTTTGGCCCGCTCAAACCGGGCCGCGAGCAAGTCGCGCCCGATGGCCTGGCGCCTGAGGACTTCGTTGCGAATGGGCTGCGCCTCATCACCGCCTTGCATTGCGTTAAGAACCATGAGGCAGCCGCGCGGTTGCCCCTCTGCCTGTTGATCGCGTAGCGCTCCCCTGAGCAGCGCTTCGAAAACGCCTCGTGCCGTCGGAGCTTGGAGCGCTTCAGTCAGGTAGTCTTTACGAAGTGCCTGATAGAGGTCGAGGGCCTTGAAAAACAATGCTTCTTTGTTGCCGAATGCGGCGTAGAGACTGGGTCGAGTGATTCCCATAGCCTCAGTGAGATCATTCAACGATGCGCCCGCGAAACCCTTGGTCCAAAAGACCTTCATGGCAGCATCAAGTGCCGTGTCAGCATTGAACCTTCGCGGATCGCGGCCTAGCTCGCCTGCCGGTGCCGCCCCCTTCGTTGAAGCGCTCGCGGCGGCCGCAACGTCGCTGATCGCCCGCCAGGCCGCCATCGCCTGTTCGGCACTCTCCCGCAAGTCGTCGTGCGGCGCGCCGCCGGCGGCTTTCATGGCGAGGCCGCCGAGAACCGACGTCACATAGCTCGCCAGCCCTGAGGCATCAGCGTCCACAGGGAGTTCGCCACTCCGTTTCGCCTCTTCGAACCGGTCTTGCAGTTTCAGTTCTGCCGATTGGCGGCGATGAAGCAGGGCAGCGGGAATGTCGGCATTCTCACTGCTCATCGCCAAGCCCGCATGAACGAGTATGCGGCTAGACTCCTGCGCTGGCGAGGTCGTCAGCAAGCGCTTGACGACTTCTTCGGCCGTGGGGGCTGTGAGCGCCCACTCCCAGTGCTCGTCCTCGCGAGCGCTACAGCGCCTGAGAACGGCGTCGAAAAGCCCGCGCTTGCTTCCGAAAGCCGCGTAGATGCTGGGAGAGTTCAAGCCCATTGCGGCCGTCAGTTCCGCCATGGTCGAGCCGTCGTAGCCCCGGCGACCGAATACGTCCGCTGCGCGATCGAGCACTTCACTTTCTTCGAACGCGCGAGGACGAGCCATTGACAGTCTTCCATTTTGTAACGTACGTAACATAACAGGCTTGGTCATCCGCCAATCGCGGCGTGAGACACCAGCCGTTTTGTAGCAGGCGTTAGGCCTGCCTGGCTAGATCAGTCAGTAAATTAGGAGGTAAGACATGAGTTCGTTCCGCTTCGAGCAACACGGTGCGGTGGGCAAGCTGATCTTGCTCGGTGATGCGGACAGCGAGCCAGGGTCCGACTTTCCCTCGTCGCTGCGGGCCGCCGTTCGCCAGGCATATGCAAGCGACATCCGCGTCCTTCACTTGGCGTCCGCGTCCGGCAACTTTGCCGTGGCAGACGATCTGGGTACCATCGGGGACAAGGGCTCGAAATTTCTCGAAGCGTTTGCAGCCGACATCCTGGCTTCGATCCGTCTCATCGAGGAACTGCCCGTCCCCACGGTTGCTTCGGTAGCAGGGATGGCCCTGGGCGGTGGCTTTGAACTGCTCCTGGCGTTCGATTTCCTCGTCGTGGCGGAGTCGGCGGTACTCGTCCTCCCCGAAGTATCGGTCGGCGGCCTTCCCATGGCAGGCGGGGTGCAGCGGCTCGCCGATCGCGTCGGCAAAACACTCGCCACGCGCTTCGTTCTGCTTTCGGAGCCAATTTTCGGAAAGGTCGCAGTCGATCTGGGTATCGCAACCCATTTAGTGCCCGACGGCAAGTTGGAGCAAGTCTCCGACGAACTCGTGCAGCATCTCGCGACAGGGCCGACCCTCTCTTACGGCAAGGCGCGTACGCTCATCCGCACTTGGGCTACCGGTGGCGTCTCGGCTGCCGACATCATCTCCACCCAGCTCGGCGCTGGCATCCTCGACACCAAAGACGGGGCAGAGGGAATGGCCATTGCAGTCGCGGCTGTACGGAAACATGAGCCGATCCCGAAAATCCAGTTCTCCGGGAAGTAACTCGATCCGGTGCTGACATCAATTCTCGGAGTTAGTCGGATCGTTGCAGCCGTCGGATCATGGCCTTTGCGCGAAAGGCTGCGCGTAATGGCTCCATGATGCGCGGTGAGCGCTGCCCTTGCTGATTCCGGGAATTTCTGCCTTTCTTTGGATAGGGAACACCCGGAGAAGTGTCATGACCGAGCCCGGTCCAGAGGAGAGGATCGACGCGACATTCCGCAACGGCTCGCTGACGGCTGCCGGCATTATCCTCGGCTTTTCCTTGAGCTTCATCAGCCGCTGGGTTTCCAATCCGAACGACTGGAGCAGGATCGATATCGTGCCGATGTTGTTGCTGACGATAGGGATTGCCCTGCAGGTCAAGGTCTTTGCCGATCTTCTGGCGCGGGACTCGCTGATCGCCGCCAAATACGACCGCGCGAGACGGCTGTTCCTGATCGGGCTCTCCGTCGTCGCCGTCGGGATCGGGGTAGCGCTGGTCAATGACATACTGGGATTGGGATCGATGCCTATTCTAGGAGGCGGCTCGGTTGGTTGAGGAGCCGCAGCCTGATGGCCTTTTTAGTCAACCTTGAGCGGGCCAGCCGGGCAGCAGGGTGATGCCGTACTTCAAGGAAGCCTTCTGAAGGCGGTCGATCTCCTCGGGCGTCGGCGGCCCGGCCGTTTCGCCCTGCCGCAATTCGCGGCCGGCTTCCTTCAGGAATTTATCGAAAAGCGCCGGCGTATCGATGAGGATATAGCGTGCCGGCCGGCCGCTCGTGTTCATCAGTTGATGCGGCACCCCGCGCTCGAGGAAAAGGCTTTGCCCGGCGGTCAAACGGCGTGCCTTGCCGTCGACCACGGCGGTCAGTTCGCCCTCGATGATATAGACGGTTTCATCGTCTCCCGCGTGGACGTGGATGGGCGTCTTCGTGTTTCCGCAGCTCGTATTTTCGAGGAGGCAGAACTGGCCGTTAGTCTGTTCGCCGGACAGCAGGAGCTTCATGGTGACGCCGGCCAGAACGAACTCCTGTCCTTCCATGCTGCTCATTGCGACTACCCCTGTTCGAATGTCGGATAACCTTAATTCCGCAGGGCGTTCAGCCGTTCCTCGGCCTCACGTCAAAATATCGTAGATCCGCCAGATCCAGTAGAATTGGTAGGCGAGCGCGAAGACGACGAAGGCGGCGTGATAGCGCCGGCTGGCGGTATAGGCGGCGATCAGGGCGAGCACGATGTAGAGCCCGGTGCGCAGCGGATATTCCCAGCCGAGCGAGGCGAAATAGCTCCGTCCTTTCAGGATCGTATCCAGAATATCGGTTGCCAAGAGGCCGGCGAAGAGGCCGAAAAACCATTTCCTCCGGGAGAAGAAATAGTGCTCGTAGCCGTCGTAATCCTTCATGGAGGTGGGGAAGAGCAGGGCGCAGAGGAAGAAGAAGAGCGAGCAGAACAGGATCAGGAACAGGAAGGCCCCGAAGCCGATGACCGGGGCTTCGTGCAGCCGGTATTCCCACCACCAGAAATGCACCAGGAACAGCATCATGAAGGCGACCCAGCCGAGATGGGTGAGGTAGAGCCGCGCTTCCTTCGGATGCTGCACGATGCCGGCAAGGCCGTTCAGCAGGCGCGCGATGCTGAGGCTGACCACCATGCCCATGACGATGCGGATATGGGGGAATGTTTCCGCGGCGGGGATCGGGTCCATGACTATTCCTCCGGTGGCACGGGCACCGGCCGGCCGTCTTCGTCGAGCGCGACCATGACGAATGTGGCGGCGGTCACCTTTTCGAGAATGCGGTAGCGGGCGCGATGCGCCCAGGCCTCCACCTGGAGGGTGATCGACGAGCGGCCGACACGGGTGATCTCGGTATAGACGTTCAGCGTATCGCCGATCTTGACCGGAAGCTGGAAAGCCATCTCCTTGACGGCGGCGGTCACCACGCGACCGCGGGCGCGCTCGGCGGCGCGGATGCCGCTTGCAAGGTCCATCTGCGCCATGACCCAGCCACCGAAGATATCGCCCGCGGCATTGGCATCGGCGGGCATTGCGAGCGTGCGCAAGGTGAGTTCGCCGGTGGGCTTGGTCTCGGTCATCCTGTACTCCTGCAAATGAAAGCCGACGATTCCGGCCAGGGAGAGACTAGCCTGCGTCGGCGGTTTTGATCCAGAGCGTTGTGGCCGCGTGGAGGCTGCTCGCGCCCGGTGTGCCGCTCTGGGGTAGAACAGCGATGGGTTGTTAACGCTTACATTAGAATTCGATAACTTTGATCGTAACCCGGAAAATTACCTGTAACATGGGAGTAGGCGCGGTTGATCGCCCTGCAGTTGAGTTCATTTGAAGGAGAGGAAGGCCGATGAGAGTTTCACTGCTGACGACCGCCATGGTTTTGGCGACCTCGACTTTTGCCTTTGCGGAGCAAAATTGCGGCGATCTGACCAATCAAACGGACATGAATATCTGCGCCGGGAAGGCATATGAGAAATCGGATGCCGAGCTGAACAAGCTCTATCGGGAAATCGAGGGGCGCCTGAAAGACGATGCCGATACCAAAAAACTGCTGGTATCGGCTCAGAAGGCCTGGGTCGCGTTCCGCGACGCCGAATGCAATTTCTCAAGCTCCCCAGTCGCCGGCGGCACCGCCTATCCGCTGATTTCCAGCATGTGCCTCGACAACCTGACCAAGGTCCGCATCGAAAGCTTCCAATATTATCTGAAATGCCCGGAGGGCGACATGAGCTGCCCGGTTCCAGCGGCAAATTGATACTTGACCGAGCTGAAATAGCGGCAGCGTGAGCGTATCACTCTTGCCGAGCGCGGCAGCGTTCACGCGAGCGGATGCGCTTGTTCGCGGCTTCATTCCCCTTGCTCCATTCCCTTGCTCCATTCCCTTGCTCTATTCCTCCGGCCGCGGACGGAGCCGCTTTCATGACCTGGTAAGGTTCCTCCATTAGAATTTGCGGTAATTTGCAAGGGAGGGGGAATTCCATGCAGCGTCTTACCATTTCCTGGCGGCTATGCTGCCTTGTACTGCTTTCGCTCGCCATATTGTGCGGGGCGATGGCCTTCAGCCTATTCCAGAGCTACCGTTCCTCCGAAGTGGAGCGAAAGGCGGGGCTGGCGCAGATGAACGATGCCGCGCTGACGGTGCTTGCCAAATACCACAAGCTCGAAGCCTCCGGCGCCATGAGCCGGGAGGATGCCCAGGCCGCCGCCAAGGATATCGTCGCCACCATGCGCTACGGCAACGGCACGGGCTATTTCTGGATCAACGACATGGCCCCGACAATGGTCATGCATCCGATCAAGCCGGAAATGAACGGCGGCGACCTTTCCGACGACAAGGACCCGAACGGCAAGTTCCTGTTCGTGGAATTCGTGAAAACCGTGAAGGCCGAGGGCAAGGGTTTCGTCGATTACTATTGGCCGAAGCCGGGCGCCGAGGAGCCGGTGGAGAAATTCTCGCATGTCGCCGGTTTCGAGCCCTGGGGCTGGATCGTCGGCACCGGCGTCTACGTGGACGACCTGCATGCCATGTTCTGGCGCGACGCCATGCGCTTCGCCTCGATCTGCGGCATCGGAATGCTGGTTCTGCTTGCCGGCGCCTATGTGGTGGTGCGCAGCGTCACCGGGCCGATCGGCAAGGTGAAGGGCGTGCTACAGGCGATCGCCGGCGGGGAGGCGGGCGTGACGGTTCCCTGCACCGACCAGAGAAACGAGATCGGCGAGATGGCCCGGGCGCTGGTGGTGCTGCGCGACAGCGTCGAGGAACGCGCCGCGCTGCAGGCCCGCGAGAGCCAGCAGCAGCGGGCGATCGCCGCCGAACGCGCCGGAAACGAGCGGACGCTGACGGCCGCTGGTGAGCGGCAGACGCGCGCCATGAACGAGCTCGGCCGCGCGCTCGAAAGCCTTGCGGGCGGCGATCTTTCCGTCTCGCTCGGCGATATCGGCCCGGAATACGAAAAGCTGCGGGAAGACTTCAACACGGCTGTCGGCGCGCTGCATGACGCGATCGCCGCAATCGCCGAGACGGGCCATGTGGTGCGCGAAAGTGCGGCCGACATCAGCGAGGCGACGGGCAATCTTTCCCGCCGGACCGAGCAGCAGGCAGCCGCGCTCGAGGAGACGGCCGCGGCGCTGGACGAGATCACCGCCACCGTGCGCACCGCTTCCGAACGGGCGCATGAGGCGCGCGGCATGGTGGGCAACACCAAGGAGAGCGCCGGCCGTTCGGGCGAGATCGTCCGCGACGCGATCGAGGCCATGGGGCGCATAGAGGACTCCTCCAACCGCATCAGCCAGATCATCTCGGTGATCGACGAGATCGCCTTCCAGACCAACCTTCTGGCGCTGAACGCAGGCGTGGAGGCCGCGCGCGCCGGCGAGGCCGGCCGTGGTTTTGCGGTGGTCGCCCAGGAAGTGCGCGAGCTTGCCCAGCGCTCGGCCAATGCCGCCAAGGAGATCAAGGCGCTGATCGGCAATTCCGCCCGCGAGGTGAATGGCGGCGTGACGCTCGTGCGCTCTACGGGCGAGGCGCTGGTCGAGATCGCCGAACTGGTGGAGCGGGTGAACGCGCATGTGGAGACGATCGCCACCGCCGCGCGCGAGCAGGCGACCGGGCTGCAGGAGATCAACACATCCGTCAACCAGATGGACCAGATGACCCAGCAGAACGCGGCGATGGTGGAGGAAACCACGGCGGCGAGCCAGACGCTCGCCGAACGGAGCCTTTACCTGCAAAGCCTGCTTTCGGCCTTCAAGCTCGGCGGCGCCCGAGGCACCGCGACCCATGAGGCAGGCTCGCGCGCCCGCGCCGCCTGATCCCGACCCGCAAATTTCGACAGCCCGCCGGCGACAGGCTCGCCGGCGGGCTGTTTCTTTTCGGGAAAATGGCGCGGAAAGGGCGGGAAAATGGCGCATGGGCCATGAAAAAGTCTTGTTTTCTCAAGGCTTCCTTTACCCGCCATGGCTAACGTTCCGTTCAGACGTCCGAATGCGGAACAAGAGTGGCAACTGGTATGGCGTATGCTTCCCCTGTCCGGCGGGCGATTGCCTCGCTGCTGATCTCGACGATGCTGGCTGCCTGTTCCGCCGAGGGGCTGGTGCCGCCAGCGCCGATTGACGGCGCGACCCGCGTGGGCGCGATCTCCCCGAGGGGAATGCCGCCGCGCGAGCCGATGTCCCACCAGGCCTATCATGTGCCGCCGGCGCCCGTTTCCCAGACGAGCGGCGCCATCGACTATCTCGACACGCCCGGTCCGGCCGGCGGCTATTCCGCCGCGCCGCCCTCCAGCGTTCAATCCGCTCCGCTCCAGCAGCCGGCTCCGCCGCCGGCGACAGCCGGACGCCTGCCGAAGATCGACAGCGACGAGGCGATGGCGCAAACTTCGGTGGCGGCGAGCGGGCCGATGAGCATCCCGGACGAGGGCGTCAACATGGACGCCCAGTTCGGCTTCGAGGAGAACGCGGCCGACAGCGAGGTCGTGGGCCTGGCCGAGGAACAGGATAGCATGATCGCGGAAGGCAACAGCGATCAGCCGGTTGTGGACGGCATCGGCACCGACAATCCGGTGGCGGTGGGGCAGGGACGGCCGCGAGCGCCCGCAACCGCGCAACCGATCTCCGACGACGTCGTGGTGGTGCCGCCGAAGCGCCAGGGGGCGGGCTTGCAGGGCGCGCCTTCCGGTCAGCCCATGGTCTGGGGAGACCAATCGCCCGTCGTCCCGCCGAGCCGCGCGCCGGCAGAGCCGCAGCAGGAAGTGGCGATGCTGATGCGGCCGGAAAACCCGGCCGCCGAGCCCGAGCGCCCGAGGGTGCGCGAGGTCATGCCGGCTTCCGAAGTGAGCTGCCGCGCCGAGCTTAGGCGCATCGGCGTCGAATTCCGGGATATTCCGCGGATTTCGAACGGCCCGAGCTGCGGCATCGACTTCCCGGTTCTGGTGAGCGGCTTTTCGGGCGGCATCGACCTGAAGCCCGCCACCAAGCTCAACTGCCAGACGACGCTCGCCTTCGCCAAATGGGTGAAACACGAGCTCGCCCCATCCTCGCGCTACCGCTACCTTTCCGGCGTGAAGACCATCGAATCCATGGGCGGTTACTCTTGCCGGCGCATGAACAACAGCCGCCAGAGGTATAATCCGATGTCGGAGCACGCCCGCGGGAACGCGATCGATGTGGGCAAGTTCGTGCTGAAGAACGGCAAGCGGATCGACGTGCGCAAGAAGGGCTTGTTTGCCTTCCGCGAAAAGGGCCTGCTGAAGGCGGTGCGCAACGACAGCTGCAAGTATTTCAACACGGTTCTCGGACCGGGCAGCAATGCCGAGCACTGGAACCACTTCCATTTCGACCTGCGCTCGCGCAAGGCGGGGCGTCGATACTGCGATTGAGGAGCGGCGATGGCGACTGCGGCGACCCTGCGTAAACTGGCCCTATCGCTGGAAGGGACCGCCGAGACGCCGCATTTCGACCGCGCCGCCTTCCGCGTCGTGCGGATCTACGTGACGCTCGCTCCGGACGAATTGACCGCCAATTTCAAGTTCACGCCGGATGAGCAGGAACTCAAATGCCTGACCGCGCCCGAGGCTTTCTCGCCCGTGCCGAATGCCTGGGGGCGGCAAGGTTGGACCACGGCAATTCTTTCAGAATTGGAAGAGGGGGAGCTTGCGGCCGCCCTCGAAACGGCATGGCGGCACGCGCTGCCGAAGCCGAAAAGCGGAAGCCGAAGAACGCGGTAGCATGAAAAGAAAAAGCCGGCACGAGGGGCCGGCTAAGGGGCGGAAGCGGGGACGCGCGGGGAGGTCGTTGCTTCCGAAGACGTGAGCTCAGCACTTATGGTCAATATTTGCCTGGCAAGCGGAAATGAGAAAACGCCAACAACTTGGTCATCACGGTCGCGCATGTGAGGGGTGCGTGCGGCGTGGGAGCACGACCGTTGCTTGCCACGCGGGAACAATGCTGTAAGAACGTCACGGAAAAATGACAGCGGTTGTGGGAGAGTCCCGGTTTGTTGGCAAACCTCCCGGCATACGCAACGTCATCCTCGGGACAAGTCCGAGGATGACGAAAGAGACGTTCCCGCCCCTTCGTCAGTAATCTGGGCAGTTGAAAACTGCGCCGTTCTTTCCCTTGTCCGCATCCCGCCGGAGTGACTTCATGCCGCCGATGACCGAAGTGATCATGTTCGCTCTGGCGCTGGCGGCTGCAGGCGTGGTGGCGGGCCTGCTCGCCGGGCTTTTCGGGATCGGCGGCGGCGCAATCCTGGTTCCCGTCTTCTATCATGTCTTCGGGCTTCTGGGCGTGCCGGAGGAAGTGCGCATGCATCTCGCGCTCGGCACCTCGCTCGCCATCATCGTGCCGACCTCGATACGCTCCTTCATGGCGCACAGGCAAAAGGGCGCGGTGGATATCGAACTGCTGAAGGGCTGGGTGATCGCCGTGCCGCTCGGCACGCTGATCGCCGCGGGAATAGCGGCGGAGGCATCCAGCGTGGCGCTGAGGCTGATCTTCGCGGCGATCGCGCTGGCTCTGGCGCTGCGGATGATCTTCAACCGCTCCACCTGGCACCTCGGCAGCGACCTGCCGGGAAATCCGGTGAAGTTCCTCGTCGGCACCGGGATCGGTATTCTCTCCGGGCTGATGGGCATCGGCGGCGGGGTGCTCAACAACACGTTCATGACCCTCTACGGCCGCTCGATCCATCAGGCGGTCGCGACGTCTTCGGGCGTCGGCGTGCTCATTTCGCTGCCGGGACTGGCGGGCTATGTCTGGGCCGGCTGGGGCGTGCCTGGCCTGCCGCCGTTCTCGACCGGCTACATCAACTGGCTCGCCGTGCTGCTGCTGATCCCGATCACGCTCTATGTGGCGCCCTATGGCGCGCGGCTGGCGCATGCGATGACGAAGCGGCAGCTCGAAATGGGATTCGGCTTCTTCCTCGTCTTCGTTTCGTTCCAGTTCTTCCTGACGACCGTTTTCTGACCGGATTGGTCACTAAAAGCGAACGCAATATTCTTCTCTTGGGGATGGTTTCGAAACTTGCCGTGCCTATATTGGCCGCGAATTCCGCAAATCGATTCCACAAAGAACCGTCCTCATGGCAACCATCGTTTCCGTCCAGAATCTCGCCAAGACCTATGGCAACGGCTTTCAGGCACTCAATGGGGTGAGCCTCGATATCCGCGAGGGCGAGATCCTGGCGCTGCTCGGGCCGAACGGCGCCGGCAAGACGACCCTGATCTCCATTATCTGCGGCCTGGTGAACCCCACCTCGGGCAAGGTGCTGGTCGGCGGGCACGACGTGGTGCGCGATTTTCGCAAGACGCGAGCGCTGATCGGCCTCGTGCCGCAGGAACTGACGACCGACCAGTTCGAAACCGTCTGGAACACGGTGAACTTTTCGCGCGGCGTCTACGGCAAGAAGCCCGATCCGGCGCTGATCGAAAGCATCCTCAAGGAACTCTCGCTGTGGAACAAGCGCGACAACATGCTGCGCGAGCTTTCCGGCGGCATGAAGCGGCGCGTGCTGATCGCCAAGGCGCTGTCCCACGAGCCGAAGATACTCTTTCTGGATGAGCCGACCGCCGGCGTGGATGTGACGTTGAGGCGCGAGATGTGGCAGGTGGTGGAAAAGCTCCGGGCAACCGGCGTCACCATCATCCTGACGACGCACTACATCGAGGAGGCGGAGGAAATCGCCGATCGGGTGGGCGTCATCAACGGCGGCGAGCTGCTTCTGGTGGAGAACAAGACCACGCTGATGCGCAAGCTCGGGCGCAAGCAGCTTCGCCTCGAACTTTCCGAGCCGCTGCCTGCGCTGCCTGACAGCCTCACCCCCTATAACCTGGCGCTTTCGGACGACGGCACCGCGCTGATCCACGAATATCAGGAGGAGGAAGGCGAGGTCAGCATCGCTTCCTTGCTTTCGATGCTCTCGGCGGAAAACATCCATTTCCGCGATCTCTCGACCCGGCAGAGCTCGCTCGAGGATATCTTCGTTTCGCTGGTGGGAGAAAAGGCATGAATTTCGAGGCTATCAAATCGATCTATGCCTTCGAGATGGCCCGCATGCGCCGCACGCTCCTGCAGAGCGTGGTGTCGCCGGTCATCACCACATCGCTCTATTTTATCGTGTTCGGAACGGCGATCGGTTCGCGAATCCAGGCGATTGAGGGCGTTTCCTACGGTTCCTTCATAACGCCGGGACTGATCATGCTGACTTTGCTGACGCAATGCGTCGGCAACGGTTCGATCGGCATCTATTTTCCGAAATTCACCGGCACGATCTACGAGATACTCTCCGCACCGGTCGCGATGACCGAAATCTTGATCGGCTACGTGGGGGCGGCAGCCACCAAGGGGCTGATCATCGGATTGATCATTCTGGCGACCGCCTCCTTCTTCGTCGACATCTCGATCGCCCATCCGTTCATGATGGCGCTCTTCCTGGTGCTGACGGCGATCACTTTCAGCCTGTTCGGCTTCATCATCGGCATATGGGCGAAGAATTTCGAGCAACTCAACATCGTGCCGATGCTGGTCGTGCCGCCGCTGACCTTCCTCGGAGGCAGCTTCTATTCGATCGACATGCTGCCGCCATTCTGGCAGGCGGTGAGCCACTTCAATCCGGTTCTCTATCTCGTCAGCGGCTTCCGCTGGAGCTTCTACGAGATCGCCGACGTCAATCCGCTCGTCAGCCTCGGCATGATCGGGCTCTTCCTGCTGATCTGCCTCTCGGTGCTCGGCTGGATATTCCGGACGGGATATAGGCTGAGGAGCTAGAAATGATGGCAAGCGCTCATGTATGAGCGCTTGCCTGTTTCGTACGACAACTCAGTTATCGGGCAGCTTCAACGGCGTGCTGGCGGCGTATATCGCTCCCAAGGTTGCTGCTCAGGATTGGGCGCCATGTCCGGGCCACCAGGAGTATAGGCGGGCACATTTTGCTTGCACCAGGCCCCCTGCGGGAACGGCTTGCACTTCCACAGATTGCCGTCGACGCCGAGAACCACCGTTTTGCCCCACTCATAGTTCTCGATACCATCCGGCCAGACGTAGTTATAGCCGCCGCCGTTGGACGGGTTCACGGTTACTGTCACCGTATCCGTGCTTGCAGCACCCTTGTCATCCGTCACCCGCAGCATGAAGATCAGCTCTTTTCTCTCGGTGACCGACGGGATCGTCACGGCTGTCGTAGCGGCGTTCGGGTTGTCGATGACAACACCCTCCAGGGTATTATGCAGGTGCCAATGATATGCCAGAGGGTCTCCATCAGGATCGCTGGAGCCCGTGCCGTTCAGGGTGATTGTCGTCGGGCCGACCACAGCCGTATCCTGACCGGCATCGGCAAGTGGAGGCAGGTTGCTGTTTCCATCTTCGATGGAGATTGCAAAACTGTCCTCCTCGCTTGCCACATAGACCTTGTTCTCATAGGGAAGCTGATCGTTGTACTCGATCGCGTCACCTTGCCTGATACCGACGCGAAGCTGGCTTCCGTAGCCCTGGTTGAGTTTATCGGCGAGCTGTTTTGCCCATATGCTTGGTTTCTGGTTGGCGGCGGTAATATCTAGATAGACATCGACTTTTTCGCTGTACAGCGGTGCACTGAAAAGCCGGAAGCGGAGGCGCTCGCCCGGTTGCGGATCGAGACCCCGAGAAATGAAATAGCCTTTGTCAAATGAAGGAGGTTCAGAATCCTCGGCTATCAGATTGATATCCGCGCAGCTATAAAACCCCTCGCTTTCGAACCAGGTGTCGCCGTAGCGCTGCCATCGCACGTAAAGAATAGCCTTTCCTGTCCGTCCGTCCGGCACCGTCACATCAAACTTGAAACGCTTGCTCTCTTCATCATAGGGGGTGTCGCCGACTTCCGTGATGAGGTCGAGATCATCCCACTTCAGGCGCTGACTGAAATCATAGCCAGGTTTGGTCAGAAAGACTTGCCAATAGCTGGGCCGATGGGGAGCCGGGGAGCCATCAAAAACAAGCTCGAAGTTTCCATTTTTCGTAATAATGTCCGTTACATGCCATGCGTTTGACGGTTCGTTGACGCCGTCTTTGCGATTGGAATTGCGATTGCGATAGCGGTCTGCAATTGGATAACCCTGGTCTGCAATTGGATAACCCTTATGAGGGGCCGCCTTGCGCGTCGTACCCACGGTGCCGGAGCAAAGTTGACCGTCGGCAATCTCCTTTTTCACCGTATCGAGATCGCCAGGCGGTTTCGTGTGATGTGCATATTCATGCCATTGCGTGAAAGGGTATTCCCCGCCAATTACTTTCATTTTGCGGCAGGCTTCGTTGGCGGGAAGATTGTCGCCACCCCAGTCGTTCTGCAGGAAGCACCATTTCTGGCGGGCCGGCGGAAATTCTAGCGCGCCATGGGCAAATGCAGGCGTGATTGTTTGCTGCCCGCCGAGCACAATGAGCCCGGCGGTCATAAGACCGTTCATCCATTTCATGATCGCATCTCCTGTTTGCCGTAGCGGAAAATACTGACGAATAATACGGCGATGCAATCTTTACGATTGTTGATTAAGAAATGCAATTAAAAATGGAAATTTGGGAGCCAAAACCACCCCCTGCAACCGCTGAGTGAGCGTATCGGCGAAGTCCGGTTAATCCCGCAATCTCAGCTCGTCCGTCTGCATCTGCAGCGAGCCGAGCGTGGCGAGGAAGGTCATGCCGAGGAGGCTCTGGTCCAGCCGGCCATCTTCCGCAACCATGGCCCGGACGTTGCGGCGGACGATCGGGCCGATCGCGATTTCGTCGATATTGACAGGTGCCGCGCTTGCCCTTCCGTTCGCGGTCAGGACGGTCAAGGTGTAGCGAAGGTCGTCGGGATGGAGGCCGATGCGGGCGGCGTCCTCATAGGTGAGTACGACGGCGCTGGCGCCGGTATCCACCAGCATGGGAAGCGTTTCGCCATCCACCGATACATTCGCCTGGAAATGCCCGCCCATGGTCTTGTGGATGATGACCTCGTTGCCGCCCTCGCTGGTGACGACCACGGCGCTGCCCGGCACGAGCCCGGCATACATGCGCGCCGCAAAGCCGCGGGCGTCGTCGCGATAGAGATAGGCGGCGACGAGCGCCAGGATGATCAGGAGCCAGATGGCGATATAGCGGAGAGACTGGCTCAAGCCCCCGCGGCGGCCGGCGAGAATGCCCGCGCCGAGAAGGCCGGCGATCGGCAGCAGATAGATGAAGCGGCCGAACTCGTCGTTGGAAAGGCCGAGCGTCTGGCCGCTGTCATGGTTGAAGACGAGGAAGGCAAGCCCGATGCCGAGCACCAGAAGGACGAAGGTCAGACCGTTCATACGCTGTCGCGCTCCTTTGTCAGCCCTCGGGCTAGCCGTCGGCGGCGCGTTTCGCGGCGCGGCCGCCGTTCCACGGTTTCGAGCCGTGCCGGAAGCAGCGCCATGAGTTCGCGCCGCTTCTCATCCGTGTAATCCATCCAGCTTGCGATCTCGTCGCGCGTGCGGCCGCAGCCGAAGCAGTAGCCGGTCTTGTCATCGATGGAGCAGACGAGGATGCAGGGCGAAATCATGTTGAAATATATCGTGGTTTCATGCCGCAAGAGCAAGGGCTGCAAGCGTCGCGATCTCGGCGATCTGCTGCGTCGCGCCGATCGTATCGCCGGTATGGCCGCCGAGCTTGCGGGCGACGAAACGGGTGAAGCCGAAACCGGCGAGGCCGGCGACGACCAGGGCGGTGAGAATTTCGGAAAAGCCGAAAGCGGGCAGCAGAACGACGATGGCGAGGGCAGCGCCGATGGCGAGCGCGACATTGCGGATGGATACGTCAGGCATTCCGGCGGACGCGGCAACGCCTGCGGCGCGGGCAGAGGGCAAGGCGCTCCAATGGCCAACCATGACGGCGCGGCTGAGGGCGGCGGCGGCAAGCAGCGCCAGAGCGCCGGCGCACGCTTCCTCGCTCCGGCCGAGCGAGGCGAGCGCTGCGGCGCGCAATCCGAAGGAGAGGATGAGCGCCACCACGCCATAGCTGCCGGTGCGGCTATCCTTCATGATCGTCAGCGCGTGCTCCGCATCACGTCCGCCGCCGAGCCCGTCGGCGGCATCGGCAAGCCCATCCTCGTGCAGTGCGCCGGTCAGGAGCGTCATGAGGCCAAGCGCGATCAGCGCGGCCAGCAGCGGATCGGCGTCCGAGCGCAGCAGCAGGTACAGGACAAGCGCCGGACCCAGCCCCAGCAGGAGACCGGCCGCGGGAAAGGCGCGCACGGCCCGCGCCATCGAACCGTCATGGCCCTGGAAAAAGCGGTCCGGCACGGGCAGGCGGCTGAGGAAGCCGACCGAACGGGCGAGGTCATCGATGAAATCCGTCGCGTTTGGCAGTTGTCCCTCCGTGCTTGCCCGATTATGAACGACGCAACAAAATCCTGATTTGCCGGCAAACACAAGCTGCCCGGCCAAGCCGAGAGAGACATTTGAATGAGCGTGAGCGGCCTGCCTTTCGATGATTTCCGTCACCTGATCCAGAACCTGCCGGGCCCGGATGCGCGGGCGCTGGTGGCGGCGCGCGAGAGGGACGGTCAACTCACCAAGCCGCCGGGTTCGCTCGGCCGGCTGGAAGAGATCGCCTATTGGCTTGCCGCCTGGAGCGGCAGGTCGCCGGCCGTCACCCGGCCGCTGGTGGCGATCTTCGCGGGCAATCACGGCGTGACGAAGCACGGCATCACGCCCTATCCGTCCTCGGTGACCCAGCAGATGGTGGAGAATTTCGCGGCCGGCGGAGCGGCGATCAACCAGATCTGCGTGACCCATGATCTCGGCCTGAAGATCTTCGACCTGGCGCTCGACTATCCGACTGGCGACATTACCAGCGAGGCGGCGCTTTCCGAGCGCGACTGCGCGGCGACCATGGCCTTCGGCATGGAGGCGATCGCCGGCGGCACCGATCTTCTCTGCATCGGCGAGATGGGGATCGGCAATACGACGGTCGCGGCGGCGATCAACCTAGCGCTTTACGGCGGCGAGGCGGAGGACTGGGTGGGGCCGGGCACCGGCTCGCACGGCGAGCTTCTGGAGCGCAAGATCGCGGCGGTGAAGGCGGCGGTGGAGTTCCACAAGGACCACCTTTCCGACCCGCTGGAGGTGCTGCGGCGCTTGGGCGGCCGTGAGATCGCGGCGATCGCCGGCGCCATCCTCGCGGCGCGCATGGAGAAGATCCCCGTCCTGCTCGACGGCTATGTGGTGACGGCGGCGGCCTCGATCCTGAAGGCCGCCAACCCGGCTGCCATCGACCACTGCCTGATCGGCCATGTCTCCGGGGAGCCGGGCCATCTGCACGCCATCGAGAAACTCGGCAAGACGCCGCTTCTGGCGCTCGGCATGCGGCTCGGCGAGGGGACGGGCGCAGCACTCGCGGCCGGCATCGTCAAGGCCGCCGCCGCCTGCCATTCGGGCATGGCGACGTTCGAACAGGCTGGCGTGAGCAACAAGGGGTGAGCAGGCGGATGCGTCAATTCAGTCGAGGCGAGTTTGAGTATCCGGCATCGAGGAAGGATCCCTAGCAGCATGCCTTATCCCGATAATGACGACTTCGCCGTCACCCGGTTCGTAGAAGATTATGTAGGGATATGGTGACGCGACTATTCTGCGCATCGGTTTCGAGCTTGCCGGCTGACCGCTATATGGATGTTCGGATAGAAGCTTGACGACGGCTTCTATCCGATTGCTGATGCGGCCGGCACCTTGCGGGGAATGTTCCGCAATCCCGGCGAGTACGTCATCAAGCTCGATCAGGGCCTCCGGCGTGTAGCGAATTTTCACGAGCGGTATTTCGTCCACACAGCTTCAACTTGCTCTTCAGTCGCGAACTCGCGGCGGGCGGCTTGAGCACGGGATTTGGCAAAGGATGCCTCTTCCTCGGGAGTGAGCTCATAGACAGGTTCGTCATTGCCCGCGAGCGTAAGGACAACGCGGGCGATGTCATCCTGCATTTCCGGCGGCAGGGCCTTGGCTGCCTCGATGGCCTTGTCGAGCAATTTGGTCATGCGCTCAGTATGCCCGAAACGCGCTTTGTAGGGAAGTGAGCCGGACTTACGCGAAGCTCTTGCGGCGGCGTTCGATCGCAGGTGCGTCGCTGACGGCGGGCAGCGTCTGCAGCACGCGGGTGGGAGGCAGGATGGCGATGGCTTCGGTGCCTTCCCGGAGCTTGGAGCGCAGGACGAAATGGCCGTCATGCTTGGCGAGGATCGCCTGCACGATCGGCAGGCCGAGGCCGGTGCCCTGTTCGGCGCTCTTGATGGCGATCGACCCCTGGCCGAAAGCCGAGAGCACGACCGGGATTTCCTCCTCCGGAATGCCGGGGCCATTATCCCTGATCGAGACGTATTGTCCGCCGCCCGCGGTCCAGCCGACCTTGACGGTGATCTCGCCGCCCTGGGAGGTAAACTTCACCGCGTTCGACAGGAGATTGAGAAGGACCTGCCGCATGGCCTTTTCGTCCACCCATACCTGCGGAAGCTGCGGCTCGAACTGCGCGTGAATGGTGATGTCCTTGCCGCGCGCGCGAAGCTGGACCATGCCGATGCAGTCCTCGGCGATTTCCAGAAGCGACAGCGCCTCTTCGCTGAGATCGTAGCGCCCCGCCTCGATGCGCGAGAGATCGAGGATCTCGTTGATGAGGTTCAGGAGATGCTGGCCGGAGCGATGGATGTCGCCGGCATATTCCTTGTAGGTGGGGTTTGCGAGTGGCCCCAGGACCTCCGAGTTCATGACCTCGGAAAAGCCGAGAATGGCGTTGAGCGGCGTGCGCAGCTCATGCGACATGGAGGCCAGGAAGCGGGACTTGGCCAGATTGGCCTCCTCGGCGCGCCGGCGGGCCTCGTCGGACATCGACTTGGCGACTTCCAGCTCCGCGATGAGATTGTCCTTTTCCGACTGGTAGGACATCAGCGTCAGGCTGTTCCGGTAAAGACGATCGGCGATGTAGTGGAAGAAGACGCCCGCCGTCGCACAGATCGCGGTCATGCCGATATCGAGCGGATTGCGGGAAAATGCAGCCTGCACCATAAGCGCCGCAATCACCGGCAGGAAGCCGAAGAGGACGCCCTGGCGCAGCATGAAGCCGCCCATGGCCATGATGGAGATGGCGACGAGCAGCACCGCGCCCTTGTAGAAGTAGAAGCCGTCTCCGCCGCAGGCGCTGCAATCCCTAAGCGCGAACACCGCCCAGCCGCAGCCGATCACCACCTGCGCCAGCAGGAACCGCATCCGCCATTTGGGCGTGTCGTTTGCGCCAAGCTCCTTGCGGCTTGCCCGGCGCGCGAGCAGCACGTGGAGCGCATGGATGCAGAGAACGAGCAGGGCCCATCCGATGAGGTCCGTGCCGGGACTTATATAGATGCCGATGCCCGTGACGAGCGCCACCAGGAGCGGCATGATGAGCGCTCCCTGGAGAATGGCCCTGACATGCATTGCCAGCATGTCGCGGTCGAAGGCCTGGTTGCCGTTGGCGCTCGACTGGAGGCGTTCGCGGGTCGCGCGGACGGCTTTCGAGACGGCCTTGTTGCGGTGGCCGCGCGATCGGTCAACGATGATCTTGTCGGTCGAGGTACTGACGCCGCTACTCATTGCCACAGGAAGTTGAGTTCCGGATGGCGGGAGATTAGCGGTGAAATCTTAAGAAGATACTGCTAGGCAAGGATTTGTTTGCCATTTTTCTGAAGCTTCTGTTTCCATATGAGGCAGGATCGTGACGCGAATTTTCCGGACCCTTCGGGACGGTCTCCTGTTCATCTGCTTTGTCGTGCTGGCCCTGCTGATCGTCGCCAAGCTCGACCGGAACACCGATCCTCCGATACCCGGACCCTATCGCGCGCTTGACCGCGACACGCTTTCCGCCGGGGTGGAGCGGCTGCGGCTGGAGGGCCTCGACGCGCCGGAATTCGACCAGGTTTGCGGATCGCCCAAGGGCTCCTGGAACTGCGGCAGGGAGGCGAGACGGGCGCTCGCCGGCCTCATTTCCGCCGCTTCCGCCGAGTGTTACGGTTTTGCGCGCGATCAGTATCAACGCATTCTCGTGCGCTGCCAGGCGGGCGATACCGACATCAATGCAAGGCTGGTCCGCATGGGAATGGCGGTGGCCTCGGGCAGTGATTATATCGACGAGGAGGACGCCGCGCAGCGCGAGGAGACGGGGATCTGGGCAGGTGAATTCGACCGCCCGCGCCAATGGCGCCGGATGCGCGGCATGATGGAGGAACCGGATGACGGAGACGCTTTCGGGGATTTGTGGGCGCGATTGAGAGGTTGGCTCGGCGGAATGTTCGCAGAATGACCGATAAGATGCAGGGATTGGTGAAGGAAGCGGAAAAGCAGGTCGCGCTGCTACGTAAAGAAATCGCGGCCTGTCGCATCTGTCGCGATATGCCCCGCCGGGGCGAGGCGGATCGCCTGCCGCATGAGCCGCGCCCCGTCTCTGTTCTTTCGAAAACGGCGCGCGTGCTGATCGCGGGGCAGGCACCGGGCCTCAAGGTGCATGAGAGCGGGCTCCCCTTCAACGATGCCTCCGGCAACCGCCTGCGCGCGTGGATGGGCATAACGCGCGAGGAGTTCTACGATCCGGACCTCTTCGCCATCGTGCCGATGGGCTTCTGCTTTCCCGGTTACGACGACAAGGGCTCCGATCTGCCGCCGCGCAAGGAATGCGCGCCGCTGTGGCGGGCGCGGGCGCTGGCCGCCATGCCGCAGGTCGAGCTGGTGCTGGCGATCGGCCAGTATGCGCAGGCCTGGCATCTCGGACCGCGCCGCAAGAAGGGTATGACCGAGACGGTGCGGAACTGGCGCGAATATTTCTTCGCCAATCAGGAGCCGCGCGTGCTGCCGCTGCCGCATCCGAGCTGGCGCAACACCGGCTGGTTGAAGCGCAATCCATGGTTCGAGGAAGAGGTGCTGCCTGTACTGCAGCAGCATGTGGAAAGTCTCATTCGGGGAAACAATTTTCGGTTAACCTCCGCCAAATAGGCTATATAGAGGAAAATCATTTCGAGGGAACTTTGAATGGACCGTCTTGACCGTAAGATCCTGCGCATTCTGCAGGAAGATTCCACGCTCGCCGTCGCCGACCTTGCGAAGAAGGTCGGGCTCTCGACCACGCCTTGCTGGCGGCGCATCCAGAAGATGGAGGAGGACGGCGTGATCCGCCGCCGCGTGGCGCTGCTCGATCCCGTCAAGGTCAATACCAAGGTCACGGTCTTCGTCTCGATCCGCACCGCGAGCCACTCGATCGAATGGCTGAAGCGCTTTTCCGAAGTGGTGGTGGATTTCCCGGAAGTGGTAGAATTCTACCGCATGAGCGGCGACGTGGATTATCTGCTGCGCGTGGTGGTGCCGGATATCGCCGCCTATGACGCCTTCTACAAGCGGCTGATCGCCAGGATCGAAATCCGCGACGTTTCCTCCGTGTTCGCCATGGAGCAGATCAAGTACACGACGGAATTGCCGCTCGACTATATGCTGCTCGACAACCAGAAATCCGGCGAGGAATAGGCGGGCGTGGATTTCCTCCAGCTATCCGCTATACTGCTTCCGAGAAGAGGTGTTCATGCGAATGCTAGAGATAATTCGGTCGAAGAAGGAAGTCATAGCGGATATCGGCACCCATGAAAGCGCTGAAGCGCGGAAACAGGGCGTCTCTTCCTACTATGTCGATCCTGAGGTAGGCGATGGGCTCAAGGAAGAACGGGCCAATGGCGAGAAAGTGGCCCATTCGCACTGTTTCTTGGTTAAACCCGGCGTGCACGCCGCTGGGTAACCTTTTCAGGATAATTGATTATCGACCGGCTCATAGATTGAGTTGTTTCTAGTTCTTTTAGTATCAAAACGACCCCGCTCGCGGTTGGTGCTTGGATTTCAAGTCCGCCTGGAGTTTTGATAAACGCGCTGCGATTTAAGAGCGTTGCTGCAGACGATGCGAGAAACCTCAGAGCAATTAAGCACACGTCTTTCCTCATAGCGGGCCCCTAAAAATACACTCCGCGACTCCGATAGTCGCTGCTGAAGAGTTGGTGGGAGCTTGCCTTGCCAAGGAGGGGGTTAAATGCGGAATCTGAATTTTCCTATAGAATCACGGCTGCTGTTGACTGCAGCTTTAAATCGTCGGAGTTAAATGGGAAATTCAGGCGCTAAAGAGCGTTGCTCGCTCTATTTTTTAGCTTCAACCGCTCCAGAATCTTTTCGCTGGAAAGTTCCCTGACCGCATCCTTGCCGATCCAGCGGGCGGTCTTGTCCGTCGAGGCGGCGAGCCTTTCCGAAACTGCGAGCGCGGGGCCATGGCAGGCGCGGTTGCGCTTGCCGATATTGCGGAGCGCCCAGTTGACCGCCTTGCGCACGAAATTGCGCGGGTCTGTTGCATGAGCTTCTATCAGCGGCAGGAAGGACAGCAGGGCTTCGTCCGTTTTCTTGTGCCGGTGGACAGCCGCGGAGGCGATCACCGCAAAGGCGGTGCGGCGCACGAATTCGCGGGAATCCGCCGCGAGTTCGACTATGAGCTCCTGCCAGAACGGCGCTTTTACGAAGAGATCGGCGGCCGTATCGACGACTTCCCAGGAGCCGAAGTCTTCCGCGAGCGCTTTGGCCTCGTCCCGCGTCAGCGCCGCCGGATCGGCGGTATAGAGCGCCAGCATGCGCGCCTCGCGGATGCCGGTGCGCCAAAGATCGAGCGCGCGGCGATGATCGCGCTTGATGAGACGCGCGATCTTCTGCAATTGCGGATTGGAAATGCCGAGCGCCGTTTCGGTCGCGATGCCGAAACGCGCCATGCCGCGGACGTTCTCCTCGGAGCGCAGCGCTTCGAGATGCGCGACGATTTCCGGCGTGTCCGAGGAGGGACCGATCACTTCTTCTCCAGCCGGGCGAGCAGGGAGGACGTGTCCCAGCGATTGCCGCCGAGCGCCTGCACGTCGCCGTAGAACTGATCGACCAGCGCCGTTACCGGCAGCTTGGCGCCGTTGCGGCGAGCCTCGGCCAAGACGATGTCGAGATCCTTGCGCATCCAGTCGACGGCAAAGCCGAAGTCGTATTTGCCTTCGTTCATGGTCTTGTGGCGGTTCTCCATCTGCCAGGAGCCGGCGGCACCCTTGGAGATGACTTCCACGACCTTTTCGATATCGAGGCCGGCGCGCTTGCCGAAATGGATACCTTCGGCAAGACCCTGCACGAGGCCGGCGATGCAGATCTGGTTGATCATCTTGGTGAGCTGGCCGGCGCCCGCAGGCCCCATGAGCCCGACCATGCGGGCATAGGCGGAGATCACCGGCTTCGCCTTTTCGAAGACGGCCTCATCGCCGCCGCACATGACGGTGAGCACGCCGTTTTCAGCGCCCGCTTGTCCGCCGGAGACCGGCGCGTCGATGAACTCCACGCCTTTCGCCTTGGTGGCCTCGTAGAGTTCCCGTGCGACTTCGGCGCTGGCGGTGGTGTTGTCGATGAGGACTGCGCCGCCCTTCATGCCGGAAAGCGCGCCGTCCGGACCGGTGGTGACGGAGCGCAGGTCGTCGTCATTGCCAACGCAGGTGAAGACGAATTCGGCATCCCGCGCAGCTTCCGCGGGCGTGGCCGCGGTTTTGCCGCCGTATTTCTTCGCCCAGGCTTCGGCCTTGGCGGCGGTGCGGTTGTAGACGGTGAGCTCGTGGCCGCCTTTTTCCCTCAAATGCCCGGCCATCGGGAAACCCATTACGCCGAGGCCGATGAATGCCACATTTGCCATGCTGATCCTCCGTCGTTCGTTCGATATTCGAGGATTAGAACAAACCGGCATAATCGGAAAGCGGGGCTCGGCGAGTTAGGTCCGGTTAGGTTCCTTGTCGTGTGGAAAGAGGGCCTCAGAACGGCTTGACGACGGCCAGGAATACGATCACGACCACCGAGACGAGGACGATCGGCATGCCGGCGCGCACGAAACCGGGCGGATCGAGCTTCGGGTCGGCCTCCATGCGCCGCAGCCAGCCGCCCTGCATGCCGTGCAGAGCCGAGAGCATGATGACGATCAGGAACTTCAGGCCGAACCAGCCGGAGGTGTAGAAACCATAGGTGAAGGCGAGGATGAGGCCGAAGACCCAGGCGCCGCCGAGAGCCGCCGTGGTCACCGTGCGGTCGTAGCGGCGCAGCGCCGGGATGACGCCGGAGCGGATCGCCGGCGGCACCATGCCGATGACGAAGGCATTGACCAGCATGCCGCCGATCAGCAGGAAATTCGAAATGAGATGCAGGGACTTGATGAGGAAATAAGTCATCGTCAGCTCCAGATGAGGGCTTCGGTGAAACCGAGTTCGGCGAAATCCTGTCGGCGCAAGGCCTGCTCGGCGGGATCGGCGGGAAAGAATTCGTCGAGCTGCGGCGGCTTGACGGACGTGCCGGAAAGCATGGAATGGACCTGGCCGCGGTGGTGGATCTGATGCTGGAAGAGATGCAGCAGCACCCGATCCGCCGTCTCGACCTGAACATGGGTCTCGCGCGGAATGAGGACTTCCTGTTTCAGGCTCTCGGAATCGAGCTGGCGACAGTGGTCGATGAGGCGCCGGTCGGCGGCGCGCTGCTCCCGCTCGAGATCGGCAAGAAGGTGAAACGGGATTTCCGGCTCGAAGGCGGCCGAGCCGATGCAATCGCCTTCCAGTGCGCTGATATAGAGCCAGTCGACCGTCAGGATGTGGTTGAGCGTATGGATGATCGAGGGAAAGAAGCTCACGCGCGGAGCTTCGAGCTCGGCCGGCGACAGCTTGGCGCAGGCCTTGAGAAGCCGATGATTGGCCCAGGCATTGTTATAGGCCTGGGCCCGGAAATAGTGCTGGGCAGTCATCCCGAATCCTCCGTCAGGGAGGAAGATTTAGCCCTTCAATCGCGCGATGACCAGATGGCCGGGGCTTGGGTTGCCGTCCTGCATTCGGACATTGATCTCGGAGATTTCGAGGATTTCGAACCCCGTATCGGTAAGCCGGGAGCGGATATAGGCTTCCGAATGAAGAAAGCGCTGGTGAGGCCCGACGACATAGGAGCGCTCGCCGGACGTTTCCTTGGGCAGCGTTTCGGAGGAAAAGACGAAGATGCCGCCCGGCACCATGTTTTCCGCCGCGCCGAAGAAGAGCGGCTCCAGCGCGCCGAGATAGGGCAGCACGTCCGTCGCGGTGACGAGGTCGAAGGGCTCGTCGTCGTTGTCCTCCAGGAAATCCTCGACTTCCGCCACGTAGAGCGTTTCGTAGAGATCCTTCTCGTGGGCGATCTCGACCATGTTTTCGGAAATGTCGATGCCGGTGATGTCGTCCGCCATGTCACGCAGCGTGCCGCCGGTGAGCCCGGTGCCGCAACCGAGATCGAGCATGCGCTTGAAGGGGCCGAGCTTCAGTTCCTGCAGGCGCTGGCGCACCATGACCGGAACCGCATAGCCGAGCTGATCGACGAGTATGTCCTCGAAGCTTTCCGCATGCTGGTCGAAGAGGGTCTCGACATAGGCATCCGGCGCCTTGGGCGGGGTCTCGCCGCGGCCGAGGGCGGCGATGCGGACTGCCGCGCCGCCATGATCCTCCGGATCGATCGCCAGCACGTCCTCATAGGCCTTCACGGCGGCGTCGATGTCGCCGGCCTTTTCGAGCGCCAGCGCCCGGTTATAGGCCTCGGCCAGTGCTTCTTCGTCGATCTTGCTCATGGGCATGTCTCCAGTGTTCGCCGGGCTTTAAGCCGATGGCCTGCATTTGTCCATGACGGAACACGGCGCGCCGCCAATCGTTGAGGAAGTATCCGGGCAGGGGGCGTCGCATGCGATCCGGAGAACGGCCATGGCGGGCGATCAAAAGCCCAGTGTTCTTGAGCAGAATGTCGAAAGGCGCGCGCCTTCGCTACCCATCACCTCGGCCGAAAAGGCCAATATGATCATCCATTACTATCGCGGGGAGATGGGCCGGATGACGAGCTGGCGCGACCGCATCGACCGCACCTCCAACTGGGCGATCACCATGGTCGCGGCGCTGCTTTCGGTCTCGCTCTCGACGCCGACATCGCATCACGGGGTGATACTGTTCGGCATGCTGCTGATCTCCGTGCTGCTGCTGATCGAGGCGCGGCGCTACCGCTTCTTCGACGTCTACCGGGCGCGGGTGCGCAAGCTGGAGCGCCATTATTTCGCCCAGGCCCTCAATCCGCAGGCGGACCTGAAACCGGACTGGGCGGCCTCGATCGCTTCAAGCCTCAGAGACCCGCACTTCCTGATAAGCTATCAGGAGGCGCTCTTCCGCCGCATAAGGCGCAATTACTGCTGGATGTATTTCATCCTGCTGATGGCCTGGGCGCTGAAAATCTCGACGCCCAAGCTGTTGCCCGACGAGACGAGGGCGGACGTGGTCTTCTCATGGGCGGAGGCGGTCAACAACGCGACGCTCGGGCCCGTGCCCGGCTGGGGCGTGATGACCTTCGTGGCCGTCTTCTACGCCGCCATACTGATCGCCTCGCTGCATCGCGGGCGGGGTGAGGGCGAGCTAGCCCACGGCGAGGTACACGTATAGCGCCACATCCTCAGTGGAGGATGAACTCGCCTTTCAATGCGCGCCATTCGCCTGCTGCGATGAGCCGGCGGTGGACATAGCGCACCGAATGGAGCGGTCCGTCCAGCGTCTCCTGCCAGAATTTCAGGAATTCCTTCATCTCGGGGAAATCCGGGGCGAGATCGTAATCCTGCCAGACATAGGTCTGCAGCAGGATCGGATGATCCGGCAGGTGGTAGAAGATCTGGGCGGTGGTGAGGCCGTAGCCTTTCAGCATCATTTCCATTTCAGACTTCATGGCCAGTTCCCATTTATCGTCCTGGAGAACGGCGTTTCCTCGCGCCGCCTCCATAGGGAAGCATGCCACGGTTAACCCAGGCTTTACAATTGGCCGAAGTGAAGGTATTTCAATAAAAATTTCAAAGGCTTGGCAGCATTCATAATCGAGTGCTACCAAGCCTTTTCTAGCGCTTCAGATGGCGCGTCAGCCGGTTTTCGAGCGCAGCCCAGATGTGCCGCAGCGTCTCCACGATGGCGAGATAGAAGATCGCCGCCCAGAGATAGGCCTGGTAGTCGAAGGTGCGGGAAAAGGCGTAGCGCGTCTCGCCCATCAGGTCGTACACCGTGACGATGGCAACCACCGCCGAGCCCTTGATCATCAGGATGATCTCGTTGCCGTAAGGGCGGAGCGCCACGATGAGCGCCTGCGGCAGGATGATCTTGCGGAAGGCGACCCATTTCTGCAGACCGAGTGCCGCCGCTCCCTCATGCTGGCCATGTGGCACGCTTTCGATCGCGCCGCGCAGGATTTCCGCCTGATAGGCGGCCGTGTTGAGGGTGAGGGAAAAGAGGCCGCAATACCAGGCCTCGCGAAAGAACCACCAGAGGCCGACCGCTTCGAGCTGGGGCCGGAAACTGCCGAGCCCGTAATAGACGAGGAAGAGCTGTGCCAGCAGCGGCGTGCTGCGAAAGACATAGACATAGCCGTAGGCGATGGCATTGGCGACGCGGTTCTTCGACATTCGCGCAAACGCGATCGGCAGGGACAGAACGGCGCCGAGAATTATGGCGAGCCCCACCAGCGAGATCGTGGTCCAGAGACCGGAAAGGTAGCGCGGGCCGTAACGCAGGAATTTCTGCTGGTCCCAGCCGTCGATGACCATTCCGACGAGTGCGATGGCGAGCAGCACCCAGAGCGCCAGGATCGCCATGCCGACAATTCTGGCCGCGGTCAGCGGGCGCCGTTCGACCTTCGGCGCCGGGCGGGGCGCGATGAGTTCCTTCGCATAAGTCATCTGCGAGCCCCCGACTTGCGCGTCCAGCGTTCGACGAAGCCGAGGCCGACCGAGGAGATGAGCGCCAGCGCGAGGTAGAGCAGGCAGGCGAGCGTGTAGAAGAAGAAGGCCTCCTTGCTGACGCGCGCGGCAATGCCGGTCTGGCGCAGGATATCGGCCAGGCCGATAATGGAGACGTAGGATGTATCCTTGAGCAGGATCATCCAGAGGTTTCCAAGTCCGGGAAGGGCGATGCGGATCAGCTGCGGCAGGATGACGAGAACCATGGTGCGCGAGCGGCGCAGGCCCAGCGCATCGCCGGCCTCGTACTGGCCCCTCGGGATCGCGCGGAAGGCCGAAAGCAGCACCTCCGACGAATAGGAGGAGAAGACGACGGCGAGCGCTGCCATGCCGGCGAAAAAGGCGTTGATCTCGATCCGCTGCTCGATGCCGAAGGAGGCGAGCACCGACTGGATGAGGATCTGCAGCCCGTAATAGACGATGAAGAGGGTGAGCAGTTCCGGCAGGCCGCGGAAGATCGTCGTATAGATGCCTGCGGCAAGCCTCAGCAGCTTCTCCTCCGATTGCGCCGCAAGCGCGATCAGGAAGCCGATGACGAGCCCGACCGGCAGCGTCGCGAGAGCGAGCGTGATGGTGACCTTGACGCCGAAGGCGATCTCGTCACCCCAGCCGGTATCGCCGCAGGCGACGAGGGTATCGGAACCGAGCAGCGAAAAGATGCCGACAGGGCCACAGAGCGGATCGAGCGCTGTTGTGAGGGCGGAAAAGAATCCGCTCATAAGCTGATTTTCCCCTGCGGCTTTATGACTGCCGCTTTAGATTCGGTCTCATTAAAAGGGAAATCGGCGGAAGGGCAAGCCTTCCGCCGACCGATAACCTGACAGATACGTGATCAGTCGTCGTTGCCGTAAACGTCGAAGTCGAAGTATTTGTCGTTGATTTCCTTATACTTGCCGTTAGCGCGGATGCCCGCGATCGCCGTGCTGAGGCGGTCGGCAAGCGCGGTTTCGCCCTTGCGCACGGCAATGCCTGCGCCTTCGCCGTTGATCTCGACGTCAACCGGCAGGGTGCCGAGGATCTTGCAGCACGCGCCGGCATCGGACTTCACCCATTCCGACAGTACGACCACATCGTCGATGACGGCATCGATGCGGCCGTTCTGGAGGTCGAGCTTGTATTCGTCAGCCGTCGGATAAAGCTTCAGGTCGGAATCCGGCATGTGCTTTTCGGCGTAGTTGGAATGGGTCGTGGAGCCCTGCGCGCCCATCGACTTGCCGGCAAGCGCCTCTGGGGTTGCAGCGGTGATCTCGGAATCCTTCGGCACGGCGATTGCCGGCGGGGTGTTGTAGTACTTCTTGGAGAAGTCGACCTGTTCCTTGCGCTCCGGCGTGATCGACATGGAAGCGACGATGGCGTCGAACTTCTTCGACTGGAGCGCCGGAATGATGCCGTCCCAGTCATTGGTCACGAATTCGCAGGTGACCTTCATTTCCTCACAGAGCGCCTTGGCGATGTCGATGTCGAAGCCGGTCAGCGTGCCGTCGGCTTCGAGATTGTTGAAGGGAGGATAGGCGCCTTCGGTGCCGATGACGAGCTTTTCCTGTGCCATAGCCGAGCCGGCGAACAGCGAGAGCGCGGCAATCGAGGCGGCTGCAAAGAAACGTGTGGAGATACGCATGATGATCCTCTCTGTTGGCGGACCGCGCGGCCATTGATCTTTTTTGCCGCGTCGGAAAGCAGGTCCACGAATGGTCCCGCCGAGACTTTTAGATACCGCTGCGGCCGAAATTGCAACGGCATTTTACGTTCACGTCCGCCATTCCCATGGGCTCGAGATGAATGGCGCGTTCAGGAGAGGTTCAGCCCGGCGCTCCCAGTGTTTCACGGAACATTTTCCGGTTCCACGCAGTTGAGCCGCCACCAAGTCCGCCGGTCAGAAGATCAAGAAGAGCGCGGGCGAAAGAAGGGACGACACCCGAGAAGAGGAAATGTCGATGTCGAAAAAATTCAGACTTTTCAGCAGCGTTGCGATGCCTTTTGTCTCGCTGCCGCTGATGATCCAGCCTGCCGGCGCAATGCCGTCCGTGCCCGATGCACAGGT
Source organism: Rhizobium sp. LC145 (assembly GCF_001005825.1). Taxonomy (GTDB): domain Bacteria; phylum Pseudomonadota; class Alphaproteobacteria; order Rhizobiales; family Rhizobiaceae; genus Neorhizobium. Next base: position 338,825 of record NZ_LBHV01000001.1, on the reverse strand, counting down.
CCGCGAGGCGCCCGCCGTCATCGAGGTGCAGCAGCGCATTCTGCCGCCGGGCGCCGAAGAGGGAGAGGAGGGCGAGGGCCGGCGGAAGCGGCGGGAAGAGCCGCAGCAGGAAAGCCCTCAGGAGGAACCCCAGCGGCAGGAGCGCCCGCAGGAAGAGCGGCCGGAGCCGGCTCCGGAGCCGCAGCGGGAAGCGCCGCCCGAGGTAGAACAGAGAGCGCCCGAGCCGGAGGCCCGGCCCGAACGCCAGGAGGCGCCGCAGGCCGAGCCGCGCGAAGAACAGCCGCGCCGCGAGGAGGCTCCGCAGGCGGAACCGGAGCGTCAGCAGGCGCCGGAATCCAGGCGTGAACGCGAACGGCAGCGGGAAGCCGCGCCCGAACGGGAGCGTCCCGCGGAAGGTGAGGCCGCACCTGAACAGCGGCAGCGCGAAGAAGCCCCTGCCGAGCAACGGGAGCCCGAGCGTCAGCAGGCCCCTGGACAGGCCCCCGAAACCGAACGCGCACCCGAGGGCGAACGGCAGCCGGAAAGCCGCGAAGCCCCGGCTGAGCAGCCTCAGGCCCCGGCTGAAGGAGAGCGACAGGATCGCCAGCCCGAAGCAAGGCCGGAAACAAGGCCTGAAACCGGGCAGGATGGCCAGCGGGCCCCGAGCCCGTCCGATGAACAGACGCCGACCCAGCCGTCCGAGCAGGCTCCCGAACAGCAAACTGCTCCGGAGGGTGGGCAGGCTCCTTCCGTCGAGCCCGGAACAGCGCCGGCCGAACCGGGCGGCGCACCGGCCGAAGGCGGCCAGCCGCAGGATGGTGCCGTAGCCCCGGCCGTTCCCGGCGCCGAGGGCCAGCAGCAAGCCCAGCCTCAGCCGCCGACCACGCCCGAAGAGGTGGAACGCGCCCGCCAGATCGCCGAGGACCCTGCATCCGCGCCTGCGGATCAGCCGGTCGTGCTGCCGGTCGAAAACGGCGCGGCGGTGCTCGACAGCGCCAAGGAAGGCGCCCCGCAAGGTGCGCGTGAACGGCCTCGCCGTGGCGATGGCCAACCTGGCGGACAGGCCGGGGGGCAGCCCGCTGCTCCCGATCAGCAGCAGCCTGTTCAGGAGGCCGCGCCCGTCGAGCCGCCGAAATCCGATGAGGAGGCCCAGGCTTTCCGCGGCGGAGATCGTCCGCAGATCGAAATCCGCGCCGTGACCGAAGAACAGGGCGAGCGGCTCGACCGCCGTCCGGAGTTCGAGCGGCAGCGCGGCTGGGAATATCGCGATGTGCAGGACCGTGATCGCGGCACGGATCGTGATCGGGACGACGGCCGCGTCATCATCTCGATCGACAACCGCACCTTCGTGCGCCACGACGACAGCCGGCGCTTCTATCGAGAAGGCTACGAGCCGGAATACGAGCGCCTGCGCGGCGGCCGTGTCCGCGAGGTGATCGATCGCGATGGCGGCGTGCAGATCGTCACCATCCGCAACCGCTATGGCGAGATCGTCCAGCGCTCGCGGATCGTCGATGGCGAGGAATACGTGCTCTATTATGCACCGGAGATGATGGAGGATCGTCCCGACTATGTCTGGCGCGATCCGGGCCTCGATCTGCCGCCGATGCGGCTGACCGTGCCGCTCGACGATTACATCATCGACACGTCAAGCGAGCCGGACCGGGATTACTACGAGTTCCTGGAACAGCCGCCGGTCGAGCGCGTGGAGCGCGTCTACTCGCTCGACGAGGTCCGCTATTCTGCCCGCATTCGCGACAAGGTGCGCCGTATCGATCTCGATACGATCACCTTCGCCACGGGCAGCGCGGAAATCCCGATGAACCAGGCAAGCTCGCTGCGGCAGGTCGCCGAAGCGATGAACCGGGTGCTAGAGGGCAATCCGGGCGAGACCTTCCTCATCGAAGGCCACACGGATGCGGTCGGCTCGGACGAGAGCAATCTGGTTCTCTCCGACCGGCGCGCGGAATCGGTCGCCACGGTGCTGACGGAAGCTTTCGGCATTCCGCCGGAAAACCTCGCGACGCAGGGCTATGGCGAGCGCTACCTGAAGATCCGCACCGAAGGGCCGGAACAGGAAAACCGCCGCGTCACCATCCGCCGTATCACCCCGCTGGTGAAGCCGGTCGCCTCGAACCGGTAAGGTGGGATCGTATCCTCAACAACGAAAGCCGCCGGGCAATGCCCGGCGGCTTTTTTCTGGTGCGGGGCTTATTTCAGCTTGCCAGAACGAGCCCGCCATAGCGAGGTTCCTTGTCAGGCTTTCTTTCCCAAGAGCTTATTGCTAAATGTGCCCGTGATATCGAAATTAGTTGCTTGACCCGGCTCGGCTTCGTCCGTTGCCACGAAGCTAAAAACGCCTTTTACCTCGTCCGCAACATGGTTATATTCAAATTGAAGAGTGCCACTCTGCGTATCGTAGTAACTTCCCACCGCAGACCCATCGTCATACGTGCTGAGCAGCCCGTATGTGATTGATACGTCTTTCGAAGGCACCTCATAGTTGCCAAGCTCGAGGTCTTCGTTAATCACTATTTGAATGAAGGCATTTTTTTGTTGTTCGCGCCCTGTAAGGGGAACGGGCCATTTTCCAATGGCAAATCGCCCTTTGTTCTCGGCGTCGGATATGTGGAACCCAATCAGAGTAGTGGCGTTGAACGCCTCGCCGTTTACCATCGCATTGAGTTCGCCGGACGCTTCGCCCTGGCCGCTTTCCCATCGCACGATTACATCTTTATTTATCATGATAGAGCTCCTCGCAGCTAGCTTTGATTATCGGCACATAAGGGGCTTCTCCCCCGACCGTATTGTCTTGCCGTGATAGTTCATTCTCTCCCCTGAATTGCCGATGGTTTATGATGCTCTCTGTATGCAGTTGCCCTCGTTGATATGGCCATAGTGGGGTGCAAAATTGCGTGGCTGCCAATGCACAGGGCCAAATCGGCAACCGGGAAAACATATAGCATTCGCCAATGCTCGTGATAAGTGTAAAATTACAGATCACAACCAAAAGTGGCTATTGCTGCAGCGCGCAGTCCTTATTTTATAAATAAATCAATGAATTGATGCAGGGCAGCCTCGTCCCGCCGATGACCCGGGATTTCGCCATAGGCATGGCGTGGCTGGTGCTGATTGCAACCTTCGTCGCCTATGCCGTTTACTATACGAGCCTGCGCCTGTTCCCGGTGGCGCGGGTGAAGTCCCTCAACTTCAGGGCAGGCCGGTCACCTTCGCGATGAAATCGGCGATTACGGCGGTATCGTTGAGATCGAAGACGGGAAGATCGGTGTCCTCGACCGGATGATCGGCGGCGATGGCGACGATATGCGGATCGGTGGGGGCGAGCGGATCGCGGCGGGCCGATTCCAGCCGCCGTGCCTCTATCTTCGGCACCGGTTCGCGCTTGTAGCCCTCGATGAGCACGAGATCGCATGGCGCGAGGCGGGCAAGGATCTCATGGAAAGTCGGTTCGGGTGCGCCGCGCAGCTCGTGCATGATGGCGTAACGCGTGCCGGAAACGATCGCCACCTCATGAGCGCCGGCCTGACGATGCCGGTAGGAATCGGCACCCACCTTGTCGATGTCGAAATCATGATGGGCGTGCTTAATGGTCGAGATCGCATAGCCGCGGCGGGTGAATTCCTCCACCAGCCGTACGGCGAGCCCGGTCTTTCCGGAATTCTTCCAGCCGGCGATGCCGAAGATACGAGGGGCGGTCATGCCAGTGCCTCCAGGAAGGCCCGCGCTTCGGCAAGCTCTTCCGGCGTGTTGATGTTGAAGAACGGGTCGAGCGGCCCGCGGCTCGTTTCGACGGGGTCGAAATCGACAGTCACCACCCGGTGACGGGAGAGATAGGCCTTGATGCGCCGGTTTTCCGGGTTGGAAAGCCATGCCTGCAGATCATCGGCCAGTGCCACCGGCCAGAACCCGAAGACCGGATGCACCTGGCCGCCGGAACTTGCGACCACGATGGTTTGCTGATGATCGACGCCCGCCTCGAGCCGGGCGGACAGGTTCTCCGGAAAGAAGGGACTGTCCGATGGGACGACCAGAAGATGGGAGGCTTTCGACCTGCGGGCTTCGAGATCGCGCAGGCCGGAGAGAATTCCGGCAAGCGGCCCCATCTGTCCGGGGATGATGTCCGGCACCAGTTGGAGCCCCTTTGGGTCGGAGAGGAGTGCCGGGGCGTTGAGCGCTATTTCCGAGACTTGAGGCTTCAGCCGGCGGAGGATGCGCTCGAGCATCGTCTCGCCGCCGAGTTCGAGGAATGCCTTGTCGCGGCCCATGCGGGACGACTTCCCGCCCGCGAGGATGAGAGCCGGCGGTCGCTTGCTCATCGGGCCTCCGAAGTGGAAAAGCCTTCCTTGAGATCGATCTGGCGCACGAATTCACTCGAAAGGATGGCAAGCAGGGCGGAAATGCCCATCAGCACGAGAAGCGGGATTGCGCCTGCTTCTTCGCTGAGGATCGCGCCCGCGACGATCGCCAGCAGGGCTCCGCCGCCGACGGTGATCGCGCCGCCGAGGCCGGGGGCGGCGCCCGCCATGTGCGGACGCACGCTTACCATGCCCGCATTCGCGCTCGGCAGCGTCAGCCCGTTGCCGACGCCCACCAGGAAGAACGGGCCGAAGAAGGCGAGCGGCGATCCGGGGAAGGACAGCGTGAGCAGGAGCGTGAGCGCAATGCCGATGATGCCGAGGACATTGCCGCCGAGCATCATGCGGGTGATGCCGATACGCCGCGCATAGCGGCCCGAGAGAAAATTGCCGGCCATGAAGCCCGCGGCGAAAAGGAAGAAGTTCAGGCCAAGCATGGCCGGCGTCATGTTGAGGACCACGCTGCCGACGAAGGGCGCGCCGCCCAGGAACGCGTAGAAGATGCCGGAGGAGAAGGTGGAGGTCGCCACATAGCCCCAGAAACGGCGCGACCGAAGGAGGTCGGGCCATGCGCCGAACTGCTCGGCGAAGCTGCCGGCGCGGGCGCGGTTGGTCTCACCGAGATCGGCGAAGACGAGCGCAAGGACCGCAAGACCGAGGATGAAGAGCACGGCAAAGCTTGCCTGCCAGCCGAAGAGATCGTTGAGCACGCCACCGATCGTGGGCCCCACCATCGGCACCAGCGACATTCCCATGGTGACGTAGCCGATCATCGAGGCGGCTTCCTCCATCGGCACCATGTCGCGGACGACGGCGCGCGCCAGGACGAAGGCGGAGACGATGGTGGTCTGCAGCAGGCGGCCGACCATGAAAACGGTTACGTTCGGGGCGAATGCACAGACAAGCGTGCCGATCAGAAGGATGACGATGCCGGCGATCAGCACCGGGCGTCGCCCGAAGAGATCGGAAAGCGGGCCGATCGCCAGTTGCAGGACGGCGGTGCCCGCGAGATATCCGGAGACCGCGAACTGCATGATCGCGTAGTCGGTCGAGAAGTGCTCCGCCATGGCGGGAAGCGACGGCAGGAAGATGTTCATGCAGAGGGCGGCGAGCCCGCAGACGAGGACGAGCGTTGCGATATGCGGCGGTGTCGTTCTGTCGAGAAAGCGGCTCTGCTGCTGCACGTATTGCTCCTCTTGGACCGTCAGGCCGACGGGCTGACTGGACTGGCCTCTGCGGCGGTGACGGTACGGCGTTTCGCCTCCCGATAGAAGGTGTAAAGGCCGGAGCCTATGACGGTCGCGGCCCCGAGCAGCATGAAGAGGTCCGGAGCTTCGCCGAAGAACAGGATACCGATGATGAGCGCCCAGACGAGGCTCGTATAGCGGAAGGGCGCGACGAAGGAGATTTCGCCGCCGCGCATGGACATGATGACCGATTGGTAGCCGACGAACACGGCGACCGAAGCGATCAACAGAGAAGTGAAGGTACCGGCGCTCAACGGCTGCCAACCGCCCATCGGCCAGATCAGCAGCGTGCCGATGATCGTGTTGGCGAGCGTGGTAAAGAGCGTCACGGAAAGGGTGGGTATATCCGCACTCATGCGGCGTGTGGTGAGATCGCGGGCGGCGGTGAAGAAGACAGCGCCCACGGCGTAGAGCGAACCGGGCGAAAAACCTTCCGGTCCCGGCTTCAGGATCAGAAGGACACCCAGGAAGCCGACCGCGATCGCGGTCCAGCGCCGCCAGCCGACCGGCTCTCCGAAGAAGAGCGCAGCACCCAGCGTGACGGCGAGCGGCAGGGACTGCAGGATCGAGGAGGCATTGGCGAATTCGATGCTGGCGAGCGCGGAGAGAAAGGTCAGTGTGGCGCCGATCTCGAATGTGCCGCGCAGAAGAACCAGCGGATGCAGCATGACCCGCCATGACCCGAGCGTGCTGACGGTGCGCGCGGCGGCATAGACGAGCATCATCGTCATGATGCCGCGCACCGCCATGATCTGGGCAATGCTGAGCTCGGCCGTGACGGATTTCACGAGGGCATCGTTGCAGGTGAACGCTGCCATGGCGATGGACATGAACAGCGCGCCGCGCGCATTTTCCGAGAGGGCCATTTCCGATTCCCTTACAACCGCTGCGTTGTTCTAGAACATGGGTCGAACGGCTGCCAGTACCGTTGCGGCCATGGCGGTACGCCTCGGGAACCAGCCGAAGGAGACGAAATCGCTTGGTTGTGAGCCGGATTAACGCTTGTTCAATGGAAATTGCGCAACCTAGCGCTTCCTTGTTCCCGCATGAGGCTGGAATCGCATCTGCGCCGTTTCGCGAATGCCGCCAGCGAAACCGGCAGATATTCCAGCCGGGGGTATCATGTCCTTCATCGATCGCCTGCTCCAGAGCCGAAGGATCGTCACCAAGGTTCTTCTCTTCGTCGTGCCGCTCATCCTCCTGATCGCCGGTGTCGGCCTTGCCGGCTACTACACGTCCAGCATGCTGAACGGCCATATGACGGTCACGCGCGCGACGATCGAGAACATCGGCGATTTCGAAGAACTCCAGGCCGCTCTCCAGGATTTCACCGACAAGCCGGACGAGGCCACGCTTACGGCGTTGAGAGCGGGCATCGACCGCCAGCAAGAAGGGGTGGCGGCGCTGGAGGGCCTGCTGGCGACGGCGGGCGACCGCGAGCGGGTGGCGCCGGTGAAGGCGCTTGCGCCGCAGATGCGCGAGCGTGCGGATGCGCTGTGGGCGGTCAAGGAACGGCGCGACCAGAATGCGCGGGAGATGGAAGTGGCATTCGACGAGATCCGCACGCTGGCGACCGCCGTCGACCAGCAGATCGACACGGTCCGCCGGCAGTTCGACGGCAAGGAGCGGTTTGCGAAGGCAATGCTGTTCGAAGCCTTTGCCTATAAATCCATTGCGCACCGGATCGAAAACCTGCGCGATGCGGTGCGCAAGGCCGAAACCGACGAAGCCACGGCCAAGGCCGCCACACTCTACGGCGGAACGCTTCTCAAGGAATTCGCGGCCATCGAACCCATGCTCTCGCCGAGGGGCAAGGCGGCCATGGAACCGATCCGTCAGGCGGCGGAGAAGATGAAAGCGACCGCAGAAGAGAACATGGAGCCGGCCACCAAAAGCCAAACCCTGCGGGTGGGCGCAAGCGGTTTCATGAAATGGCAAGGCGAACTTCAGGCGGAAGTGTCGAAGAAATCCGGCGACGCAGCCGAGCGTTTCGTGGACCTGGAGGACGATGTCGCCACACTTCGCGATCTCCTAGAGGAGATCGACACCTCGCTCACGGTCATCGATGCGATGCGGCTGCACGCGGAGCGGTTTTCCTCGCATCTGACGGAGGAGGCGCGCGGTACCGTGCTTGCGGATATCGCAGCACTGAGGACTTCCAGCGCCAAGGTCTCTGAACTCAATCCGCGCAACGCCGCCATGCGCGACTTCGCGCCCAAGCTGGAGCCGCTGCTGAAGGCGGTGGATGAGAAATCTGCCGACACGCTGCGGATCGCCGGGGAATGGCGCCAGGCGCGCGGCGCGGCCACGGAAGCGCTGACCGCGGGCATGGCGGGGCTGAAGAATTTCGTCGCCCAGGCCCAGGAGGTCGGCAAGGAGGATAGCGAGCGTTCTGCGAGGCTTTCGGTCATCGCCATGGTGGTGGGCACGCTGCTCGCGATCGCCGGCGGGCTGATGCTGGTGGAAACCCTGCGCGGTCCGTTGAAGCGCGTGACGGAAGTGATGAAGCGGCTTGCCGACGGCGACCTCGAAGTGAAGATAGAGGGCCGCGAACGCCGCGACGAGATCGGCGACATGGTGCGCTCCGTCACGGTCTTCCGGGATGCGGCGCTCGAAAACGTGCGGCTGGAACAGGAGGCCGCGGCATCCCGTGAACTCTCGGCGGCTGAGGCCGAGCGCCGCGCTGCCGAACGCGCCCGCATCGCCGCCGAGCAGCGGCAGGCGTTGACGGCGCTTTCCGAAGTGTTGGGCAAGCTTGCCGACGGCGATCTGGAGCAGGGCATGGACGAGAACCTGCCTGCCGATTTCGTGGAGATGGCGCGCACCTATAACCAGGCCGTCGAAGCCCTGCGCGCGACGCTTGCCGATGTGCGCTTCACGACCGAGGAGATCGACGGCGGTACGGGCAATCTCGCGGCTTCCGCCGACGACCTTGCCCGCCGCACAGAGCAGCAGGCGGCGGCGCTCGAGCAAAGCTCGCGGGCGCTGCGCCATTTGAGCGATATCGTCCGATCGACGGCCGAAAGCGCCAAGCAGACCTCGGTTTCGGTCAACGAGGCGGAAGAGTTCGCCGTGCGCTCCGGCGAGGTGGTGGCGCGCGCCGTCGACGCCATGGGCGAGATCAGCCGTTCCTCCAACCGGATCGCCACGATCATCGGCGTGATCGACGAGATCGCCTTCCAGACCAATCTGCTGGCGCTAAATGCCGGCGTGGAGGCCGCGCGCGCCGGCGAGGCGGGACGCGGTTTCGCGGTCGTTGCGCAGGAAGTGCGCGAGCTCGCCCAACGCTGCGCCGGTGCCGCCCGCGAGATCAAGCAGCTCATTTCCGTGAGTTCCTCGCAGGTCAGCAATGGCGTGAACCTGGTGGAGGAGACCGGCGGAGCGCTGAACCGGATCATCTCGCATGTGACCGATATCCGCAAACTGGTCGCCTCCATTTCGTCTGCGACGGGAGAGCAGGCGACCGGCATCAAGGAGGTGACGAGCGCGGTGCAGGAGGTGGAACTGATCACGCAGCGCAATGCGGCCATGGTGGAGGAGAACAATGCCGAAATCCATGGCCTCAGGCAGCGCGTGGAGACGCTTTCCGAAAAGATCGAGCGGTTCAGGACGGGCGAGCCGCGATCCGTGACCCATGCGCAGGCACGCCGCTACGACGCGGCCTGAGTGCTGAATCGACGGCAGGCGGGGCATCACCCCGGCTTTTTCGTTTCCGGCAGGAAACGGGTGGCTTCGAAGGGCTGAGTTTGTGATCTCCAGGGCGGGAACGGTATCCCGCAGAACAGGAGATCACAGACATGACGCTATTCAAGGACAAGGTCGCCATCATCAGCGGTGCAAGCGCCGGAATCGGCCGGGCGGCAGCCAAGCTCTTCGCGGCCGAGGGCGCCTGCGTGGTCGTCACCGCGCGGAGACAGGCCGAGCTCGATGGCCTCGTCGGGGAGATTTCCGCGGCAGGCGGCGAAGCCGCCGCGGTGGCGGGCGACATCCGCGACGAGGCGCTGCACGCGCGGCTCGTTGCGACGGCGGTGGAGCGTTTCGGAGGCCTCGACATCGCCTTCAACAATGCCGGCGGCACCTCGAGCTACGGGTCGATCAGCGAGACCTCGCTTGCCGACTGGCGCGAGAACATCGATCTCAACCTGACGAGCGGGTTCCTGGCGGCAAAGCATCAGGCGCCGGCCATGATGAAGCGGGGAGGCGGCTCGATGATATTCACCTCCACCTTCGTCGGATATTCGGCCGGAATGCCGGGCATGGGCCCCTATGCGGCGGCCAAGGCGGGGCTGATCGGCCTGGTGCAGGTGCTTGCGGCCGAACTCGGGACGCAGAACATCCGGGTCAACGCGCTGCTGCCGGGCGGCGTGGATACGCAGGCCAACCCCATCAATTTCCCGGGGGCGCTTCCGGAGACGGTTGCCTTCATCAACGGCCTGCATGCGCTGAAACGGGTGGCGCAGCCGGAGGAGATCGCCAAAGCGGCGTGCTTCCTGGCATCGGACATGGCGAGTTTCGTGACCGGCTCGGCCATGCTGGCCGACGGCGGCGTCTCGATCAGCCGGACGTGAGCCTCAACCGCCCGTGACGCTCATGTGGCGGGCGACGGCGGGTTTCTTGTGCTTGCGGTCGATGATGAAATCGTGGCCCTTGGGCTTGCGCGAGATCGCCTCGTCGATCGCGGCCATGAGATAGTCGTCGCTCTCGGAGGCGCGCAGCGGCGTGCAGAGATCGGCCGCGTCGTTCTGGCCGAGGCACATGTAGAGCGTGCCGGTGCAGGTAAGCCGCACGCGGTTGCAGCTCTCGCAGAAATTATGGGTCATCGGCGTGATGAAACCGAGACGTCCGCCGGTTTCCTTCACCTCGACATAGCGCGCCGGCCCCCCGGTTTTATAGGGGATATCGACAAGCGTGAACCGCTCCTCGAGATCGGCCCGCAGCTTGGAGAGCGGCAGATACCAATCGGTGCGGTCCTCCTCGATCTCGCCCATGGGCATGGTCTCGATGACCGTCATATCCATGCCGCGGCCATGCGCGAAGCGCAGCATTTCGGGGATTTCGTGCTCGTTGAAATCCTTGAGCGCCACGGCGTTGAGCTTGATCTTCAGGCCGGCTTTCTGGGCGGCATCGATGCCTTCCATGACCTTGTGGAAATCTCCCCAGCGGGTGATTTCCTTGAATTTCTGAGGGTCGAGCGTGTCGAGCGAGACGTTGATGCGGCGCACGCCGCAATCATAAAGCTCGTCGGCATAGCGGGCGAGCTGCGAACCGTTCGTGGTCAGCGTCAGCTCGTCCAGCGCGCCGGACTGCACATGCCTGCCGAGTTCGCGCACGAGAAACATGATGTTCTTGCGCACCAGGGGTTCGCCGCCCGTCAGGCGCAGCTTGCGCACGCCCTTGGCGATGAAGGCGGAACAGAGCCGGTTCAGCTCTTCGAGCGTCAACAGGTCCTTCTTGGGCAGGAAGGACATGTGCTCGGCCATGCAATAGGTGCAGCGGAAATCGCAGCGGTCGGTGACGGATACGCGCAGATACGTGACCGCGCGGCCGAACGGGTCGATCATCGGCGCCTTGTCGGCAACCAGCGGTGCTGCCCTGTCGAGCGATCCTGCAAAACTGTTCACGCGTTATCTCCTGATCCATCGAACGTGGGCGCTGTCGGTCTCACCGTCAAGTGCGGGATAATCGATCGGCGATCAAAATCACTTGCGATGGATCAATCAACTTCATAATCCTCCAGGCAGCGACTTACAACGGATCGATTGCGATGAGCGAAATCTGGCCGACGGAACTGCGCATATCGAAGGATCGGCGCAACCTGAACATAACCTTCAGTGACGGAAAGGCCTTTTCGCTCGCAGCGGAGATGCTGCGCGTGCTTTCCCCCTCGGCGGAGGTGCAGGGGCACGGACCCGGCCAGAAGGTGACTGTGCCCGGCAAGCGCGATGTCGCGATCGTGACCGTGACGCCGGCAGGCAATTACGCGGTGCGGATCGGCTTCGACGACATGCATGACAGCGGCATCTATACCTGGCCTTATCTGCGCGAACTTGGCGAACGGGGCGCGGAACTCTTTGCCGAATACGAGCGGGAACTCGCGGAGAAGGGGCTCACCCGCGATTCGCGGCGGCCCCGCTGAAGCGCTCACGCGGGCTCGGCCGTCTCGTCGGCGGTTTCCGCCTGTAGCGCGACGATGATCTTCTCCATCGATTCGGCGAGAGCCGTGCATTGCTCGATCGGCGTCGAGGACAGCGTGCGCTCGATGAGCGAGGTCTGGATCGCCATCGCCTGAGCGGCTATCCGCCGCCCCTCGGCGGTGAGAAAGAGCCGCAGGATGCGCTTGTCGCGGCTGTCGCCGCGGCGCTCGATGAGCCCGCGCTTTTCCATCTGCGGCAGCGTCATGCTCATGTTGGAGCGGCCGACCAGAAGCCTGCGGGCCAGCTCCTGCTGCGAAATGCCTTCGAAGCGATAGAGATTGACGAGAATGTCGAGATGCGGCGGCTTGATGTCGAGTTCGGCAAGCTCGCGGGTCAGCACGGTCTGCATGAGCTGGCAGGCGCGGGCCACGGCAACCCAGCTTCGAAAACGCGGATGATCCCAAGGGAGGGATTGATTTTTGTTCATGCTTGTACTTTATTGTTCAGTATTGAACATTTATCGGATCATCTCACTATGCCATCCTTTGCCACCAAGGTCATCAGTCTGGGTTTCGCCTCTATCGGCAAGATCTCGCCCGCAGCCGCCGGCCGGCTTGCCTTCAGGCTCTTTTGCCTGACGCCCTCGCGCAGGCCGAAGAGCGAAAAGGCCCGAGCGACCGAGGAGGAGGGGCGCCTGCGGCTCGCCGGCGCTGAGCAGATGCCGTTCCCGGTCGGGCGCAAGACCGTCATGGCTTACCGGTTCAACGGGGAGGGCGCGCCGGGTCGCCCGCGCTATCTCGTGGTGCATGGCTGGGGCTCCAATGCCGCCTATATCTCGGCGCTCGCGGCCGGCCTTGCGGAAGGCGGGGCGGAGGTCGTGGTTCTGGATTTTCCCGGCCATGGCGGATCGAGTGGGCGAATGCTGCACATACGGCTTGCCGTCGACACCATCGCAGAGGCCGAAAAGCGCTTCGGGCCCTTCGATGCGGCGGTCGGGCACTCTTTCGGCGGGGCGAGCCTCGTGCTCGCGGCCGGCGGGGTGATGCGGAATGCCGGCACATTCTCTCCCGGCAAGCTGGCGGTGATCGGCTCGCCGAGCCAGGTCCGATGGCTGTTCGACGGGTTCTCGCGAATGGTTGGTCTGTCGGCGCAGGTCAAGTCGCGATTGATCGCTCACGCCGAAACCGTCGCCGGCGCCCGGCTGGACGACATAGACGGCGTGCCGGTCATCAAGAGCCTCGGGATGCCCTTGCTCGTGGTGCATGCGGAAGAGGACAAGGAAGTGGATGCGGCGCATGCGCGGCGCTACGAGCGCCTGTCTTCGGTCCGTTTCCTCTGGGCCAACGGCCTCGGCCACCGGCGGATCGTCAGCTCTCCCGAGGTGATAGATGCTATCCGGTCCTTCCTGGAGGAGGAGGAATGCGGCCGGATCGACAGGACCGGGCGCGGTGTCGCTTGATCGTCACATAACCGTGGCATAGGCTCTGCCCGGCATTCATCGGGCAGGACATCATGACCATCATCACATCCGTCGAGCAGCTCAGGGAAATCTATGACGGGGCTTCCGAGGCCTCGCTCGTCAAGGTCACGCGGACGCTGACGCCCGAGTACCGGCAGATGATCGAGGCCTCGCCCTTCGTGGGGCTTGCAACCGTCGGCCCGGAAGGGCTCGATTGCTCCCCGCGCGGCGATCTCGGCGGCGCGGTGCGGGTGAGGGACGAAGCCACCCTGCTGCTGCCGGACTGGCGCGGCAACAACCGGATCGATTCGCTCCTCAACATCGTGCGCGATCCGCGCGTCGCCCTGATGTTCCTGATCCCCGGATCGACCACGACCATGCGGGTGAACGGAAGCGCGGTGATCTCGGTGGAGCCGGCGCTTCTGCAGAGTTTCGAAATGGATGGGAAACATCCGCGCAGCGTCGCCATCATCACCATCGGCGAGGTCTATTTCCAGTGTGCCCGGGCGCTGATGCGCGCCGAGCTCTGGAACCCGGAACATTTCGTGGAGCCGAAGGACCTGCCCACGCCCGGCACACTCCTGAAAGCGGCGAAAGCGGATTTCGACCAGGAAACCTATGACCGGGAATGGGCAGGCCGCGCCGCTAAAACCATGTGGTGAGCCGCTGCTTCAGCGGCCGGCTCGGTGAGCTTTTGCGACGAGGCGCTCTATCGCTGTCGTGAGCGAAGTCGTGCCGCGCCGGTGTTCGTTGTCGTTCTGGCGTGTGAACAGTCCATTGGCGATGCCCTCGTACATGCCGAGAAGTGCGTCCGCCACCTCGGCGGGCACGCCTTCCTCGGCAAGCAGTGCGGCGCGGCCCTCCGGCGGAACAAACACTGACTTTACCGGGCGGCCGAGAATTTCCGCGAAGGCCGAGACCACGTCGCCGGCGCTCCAGTCTTCCGGTCCTGTCAGCTCGACAACCCGCTTGCCGGTCCACTCTTCGCCCAGCAAGGTTATCGCAGTGCGCCCGACATCGATCGTGCTCACCATCGGGATTTTCCGAGAGGGTTCGATAAAGGTGGGCAGCACGCTTTCCGACATGACGGTCTCCGCCATCTCTCCCCAGGTCTCGACGAAATAGCCAGACCGCATAAAGGCGATTGAGGGTGCCACCCGGTCAAGCAGCGCCTCGAACCGGTTGAGCGTGGCGATGACGCCGGTGCCGGAGGCATGCTGCGCTCCGATGGACGACAGCACGACGGCTTTCGGCAGATGCGCCCGCCGTGCCGCGACGGCCAGCGCCGTGCCGAGTTCTTCCGTGCGGGTATAGGGATCGCCGCTCACCGGCGGCGGATTGATGAGGAAGGCTCCCGACGCGCCCTTCAGCGCATCGGCGATTGCTTCGGCATCCTCGATGCTCGCAACGGCCACTTCGGCGCCGAGATCTGCCCATTTTTCACCCTGTTCCCTGCGGCGCAGGACGACACGCACGGCCTCGCCGCGTTCGATGAGGGCGCGTGCTGCTTCGCCGCCGGCCCGGCCGTTTGCTCCAAGTACGACATACATGATTGGTCCTCCTTCGGTTTGCTCGATGGAGGGAGGGTAGGCGCGGGAGTTTCATGCGTCCAATGCATGTGATATATAGTCTGTATGCACGAAGTGAATTTGCGCGGGATCGATCTCAACCTGCTGGTGGCGCTCGACGCGCTGCTGGAGGAGAAGAGCGTGACGCGGGCCGCCCATCGGCTCGGCATGAGCCAACCGGCCGCAAGCCGGGCGCTCGGGCGGTTGCGCGCGCTGTTTTCGGATGCGCTGCTGGTCGACGGGCCGGGCGGTTACCTTCTCAGCGCCCGTGCGGAGGAGGTGCGCCCTGCGCTGCGCAGGATCTTGGAAGGCGTAGGCGAGATACTGGAGGCGAATGCGTTCGATCCGGCGACGGCGACGGGGAGAATACGGCTGCTCATGCCCGATCTCCAGGCGGCCACGCTCGCGCCGCATCTGCTCGCCCGCTTCGCCCGCGAGGCGCCGTTCCTCGACCTCGATATCGTCGCGCCGGGTTCGAACGGTTTCGATCTGCTGGAGCAAGGCGGCGCGGATGCGATGGTGGCGCTGATCGACGACGCGCCGGCCGGCATCCACCGGCGCCGCCTCTATGACGAAAACCTCGTGACGCTCATGCGGGCGCATCACCCCGCGCTTGCCGGAAATCTCACGCTCGACCGCTTTCTGGCGCTCGAGCATATCGTGGTGAGCGTTACCGGCGTGGGCGCGGCACCCGTCGATGAGGTACTGGCGCGGATGGGGCGAACGCGGCGGGTGAAGCTGCGCGTGCCGAACTTCTTCGCGGCGGTAGAGATCGCCGCTCGCTCAGACCTCATCATGACCCTGCCGTCCAGCCTGGCGCGGGCGGCCGCCACTATGAGGCGTCTGGTATCCTTGCCGCCGCCCCTCGATCTTGGGAGTTTCACGATGAGCCTCGCCTGGCATGCGCGCCAGCAGGACGCACCCAGACACATATGGTTGAGACGCGCCATCGTCGCGGCGGCGACGGATATGTCGTCGGGGATCGACGTCGGAAGTTGAGACCGCTATCTGCCGCACGCCTCCTCATGCCGGTTCGGCGTTTTTCGGTTCGGAACTCATTGAGCGCCAATCCAGAAGATGATGGTGGCGGCGATGGCCGAGAAGAAGGTGCGGGTGCAGTAGACCCGCACCGGCCTGTGAATCCCTTTGGGGCCTGAGCCTAGGAGCGCCGAGACACACAGCCGCATCAAGAGCTTTAGCGCCCAATTTGTTGCCTTTGGACATGCTGAAAGGCATACTGTCGGCATGACGAAGAAGGATAATCATGACGCCTATATAGCCGCAGCACCGGAGCAGTTTCGCGCCATGTTGGGTCAACTGCGTGCACAGCTATCGCGGGCACTACCAGACGCCGAAGAAATCATGAAGTACGATATGCCCGGTTTCCAGATCGAAGAAACGATTATCGCGGGCTATGCTGTCTTCAGTAAACAATGCGGTCTATATGTTGATCCGGGTGCAATTGCTGCCCATGCAGACGAGATCGCTTCTTTGAAACTCAAGGCGACTAAGACCGGAGTTACGTTCTCGGTGAGTAAGCCTATCACTGATGAACTAGTTGAAAAATTGGCAATTAGTTCGCGCAGCAAAAAGGGATTTTAGCGGCTGTCTTTGGCAACCCAAAACCTGTTTTTACAAACTGGTGCAAACTCGAAGAGGGTCATTTGGACCCAAAGCGTTCGGCCAAAGCGGGCATTGGCTAATCACATTTCGGATGCAGTTTGGCCCATCGCCGTCATTCGATGCTATCGGAATTAATGGGGCCTGACCCTAATCTGCCGTCTATTTCCGGTAGATGAGCCAGCTCTTGCCGACATATTCGCTCTTCATTTCTTCTTCGAAGAAACTCGTGCGGTTCCGCCCCGCGTTCTTCGCATGATAGAGGGCGGTATCGGCATTGGCGTAGAGCTCGCCGGGATCGTTCGCCTGTGATGCCATGGTGCAGCCCAGCGATAGGGTGATCGGTCCGTAATTCACGCCGGTGCGGGAATTGCGGAAGATGCGCGTTTCCACGGCCCGGCGGATGCGCTCGCAGATGGCCATCACCTCGTCGGGCGTGTTGCCTTCGACGAGGAGGGCGAATTCTTCCCCGCCCGTGCGCGCCACGAAAACTTCGTTGCGGACATTGGCGCGGATGACGGTGGCGACGGTGGCGAGGATCTTGTCTCCGACCGGGTGGCCGTAGCTGTCGTTGATCTTCTTGAAATTGTCGATGTCGGCGAGCACGAGGGCCGTGAACGGCAGCATGGCGGCGTTGTCGTAGATCGACGTCAGCCGCTCGTCGAAGGCGCGGCGGTTGGCGAGCCGCGTCAGCGAATCGGTATTGGCGATCCGCTTGTATTCGTCGAGTTCCTTGCGGACCTCATCGATCTCCTGGGAACTCTGGGCGACGGTCCCGGCGGTTTTTTCGCCATGAACCATCTTGTCGCCGGTCGCCTCGCTCAAAAGCGCGATGGCGCTGCGGATGATATCGCTCGAAAAACTGCTCTTGGAGCTGATCCGCAATGCCGTCTCGCTCAGCAGCTTGCTATAGCTTTCGAGCGAACGCTGCTCCTGGTGCAGGACATTCAGCAGCCCTTCGAGTTCCGTGAGCAATCTCGTATGCGCCCGCTCGACGATATCGGTCTGGCCGCCGCCGATATAGATCTGCGCAAGCCTGTCGAGTTCTTCCTGTGTGGCGCGGTTTCCGAGCGCGGCGAGATCGCGCGTCAGGTCCGGATGCGATCCGATATAGGCTTCATAGAATAGTTGATAGTTGCGCGGGACCGGCGCCACCCCCATCGACCGCACGGCATAGATGATCTGACTCATAACGTCAGCCGTTTGCGCCTTCGGCGCATTCGCCGTCGTCATCGATGAACTCCGAATAAACCCAGCCCTATTTGACTGAAGTTAAATGAAAACTATTGGAAAAGGAATTAAGTAATTTCACTTTGGCACAGCTTCTTCTTGCCGCGCGTTCGAAGCCCAATGGCTACTAATATTACTTTATACTTTATCCTATTGCGTGGCAGCAATATGCGCGAGGCGCGCTCATCCAGTGAGATGGGTAGAGGAGAGCTGTACATCCGCCTCACGCCGAAGCATGAAGCGGATGTGGTGCAGGATGTGAAGCGGCCGGTTACTTCGGGCCGATCATGTTTTCGGGGCGCACATACTGGTCGAATTCCTCATTGGTGAGGTATCCGCCGCCGACCGCCTCCTCGCGAAGCGTCGTGCCGTTCTTGTGGGCTGTCTTGGCGATCTTGGCGCAGGCGTCATAGCCAAGGCGCGTGTTGAGCGCGGTCACCAGCATCAGCGAGTTTTCCACGCCGCGCTTGATATTGTCTTCGCGTGCCTCGATGCCAACCACGCAATTGTCGGTGAAGGAGACGGCGGCGTCGCCGAGGAGCTGCACCGACTGCAGGAAATTGTAGGCCATCATCGGATTGTAGACGTTGAGTTCGAAATGGCCCTGGCTGCCGGCGAAAGTGATCGCCGCCTGGTTGCCGAAGATATGGGCGCAGACCTGGGTCATGGCTTCGGACTGGGTGGGGTTGACCTTGCCCGGCATGATCGAGGAGCCCGGCTCGTTTTCCGGAAGCGCCAGTTCCCCGAGGCCGGCGCGCGGGCCCGAACCGAGGAAGCGGATGTCGTTGGCAATCTTGAAGCAGGCCGCGGCGGCCGCGTTGATCGCGCCGTGCGCGAAGACCATCGCGTCATGGGCGGCGAGCGCCTCGAACTTGTTCGGCGCGCTGACGAAGGGGAGGCCGGTGATCTTGGCGATCTCCTCGGCGACCTTTTCGGCAAAGCCGACCGGCGCATTGAGGCCCGTGCCGACGGCGGTACCGCCCTGGGCGAGTTCATAGAGGCCCGGCAGGGTGAGTTCGATGCGCTTGATCGAGGAGGCGATCTGGGCCGCATAGCCGGAAAATTCCTGGCCGAGCGTGAGCGGCGTGGCATCCTGGGTATGCGTGCGGCCGATCTTGATGATGTGCGCGAAGGCCTTCGCCTTGGCGTCCAGCGCCGCATGCAGATGCTTCAGCGACGGGATGAGATGGCGAACGATCTGCTCGGCGCAGGCGATGTGCATGGCCGTCGGATAGGTATCGTTCGACGACTGGCTCATGTTGACGTGGTCGTTCGGGTGCACCGGCTTCTTCGAGCCCATGGTGCCGCCGAGCATTTCGATCGCCCGGTTGGAGATGACCTCGTTGGCGTTCATGTTCGACTGGGTGCCGGAACCGGTCTGCCAGACGACGAGCGGGAAGTGGTCGTCGAGCTTGCCGTCGATGACTTCCTGGGCCGCGTCCTCGATCGCCTTGCCGAGAGCCGGATCAAGTCCGCCGAGGTTCATGTTGGCGCGGGCTGCAGCCTGCTTGACGATGCCGAGTGCGCGGACCACGGAGAGCGGCTGCTTCTCCCAGCCGATCTTGAAATTGCCGAGGGAGCGCTGTGCCTGGGCTCCCCAGTAACGGTCGCTCGCCACTTCGATCGGGCCAAACGTATCGGTTTCCGTGCGGGTCGATGCCATCTTCGCTGCCTTTATTTTCGTCCAGGTGGATTGCTGCCGCAGGCAGTATTCAACTACGCGGAAGCGCGCAAGAGGGCAGGGTATTTTCTAAACGATTAGGTTGAGGAAAGGCGATTCGCCCGAGTGGAACCATGCCGTGGATCGCTCGCGTTCAAAGCAAACGGCGTGCCTTTTGTGCCACGCAGCCAAAATTAATTCGACGCGGTTTGCACGAATGCCGGGCTTGGCCGGCATCGCATCAGTAAAAATTTAACGAATATTTTCTTAACCTTTCGCCTGCGAACCGGCGCGCTTTTC
The DNA here is from genome assembly GCF_001005825.1 of Rhizobium sp. LC145. Taxonomy (GTDB): domain Bacteria; phylum Pseudomonadota; class Alphaproteobacteria; order Rhizobiales; family Rhizobiaceae; genus Neorhizobium. Next base: position 319,252 of record NZ_LBHV01000001.1, on the reverse strand, counting down.
GGGCCTGCCGAGTCGGCCCGCGCAGCCGGGCTTTATTTCCATCCCTCATGGCATTCGTTAGATGCCGTGATACTTCTTCAAGCCGCGTGGTCACGCGGAATCAGGCACGGGGACGACATTGCAGCAGAGACTTAACAGGACTTCGATCGCGCTTGCGCTCGCGTCGGGAATTTCATTGCTTGCCGGAGGTATCGCACCCGCCCATGCCCTGACGCTTCTCGATCTCATTCGGGGTGGGCCGGCAAAGCGCGCACCGGTCGCCGAGGAGCCGGCTCCGGCGCCGAACGTCGCGGGGCGCCAGCCGTCCTCCGCCGTCCGCGACCGCGATCCCGAGCCCTTGCCGAAGGTCTCCGGGCCAACCTATTACACCTACAAGACGGATGCCGTGCGCGCCGTGAAAACGGACGGCTTTGCCGCGGCGACGGCAACCGACGAGAGCCGTTTCCTGACTGAAGCCAAGGTGATGGCCGCCAGCGACGTCGCACAGGCGCTGGAGACCTATTACGGCCGATCCGGCGCCAAGACCCTCTGGGTTGCCGATGGCGACATCACGGAGAAGGCGAGGGCCGTGCTCGCCACGCTCGAAAAGGCCGGCGACTACGGGCTCGATCCGGCCGATTACGTGCTGCCGGTGCCCGAGCTGGTCACCGCGAGCATAGAGCCCGTTTCCGCGACCGACGAAGCCGTCGAGGCATCGGATGTTCCTGCCGTTTCCGGGATCGAGACGCATGAACGGCAACTGATGCAGTTCGAGCTTGCCCTGTCGGCCAAGGTGCTGACCTTCGCACAGGACATGATCCGCGGGCGCATCGATCCGAACCGGATTTCCGGCTACCACGACCTGAAGCGCAAGGACGTGAACCTCTCCGTCGTGCTTCCCTTCGTGAAGAACAGCACGGATGCCGGCGCCTATCTGGAAAGCCTGGCGCCGCAGAGCGCCCATTTCAATGCGTTGAAGGCGGAGCTTGCCAAGCTGAAGGCGGAGGCAAGCAAGGAGAGTGCGGCGGTCGCGCTGCCGGAAAACCTGATCCTGAAGCCGGGCAAGAGCAGCCCGGAAATGGCCAACGTGGTGGCGGCGATCGAGCATCGCGGTTCGGATGCGCTGAAGAGCAAGCATTCCGCGATCTTTGCCGGCTATCAGCAGTCGACCGACTATACGCCCGAACTCGTCGATCTCGTGAAGTCCTTCCAGGAGGAAGCGGGTTTGAAGGCGGACGGCGTGATCGGCCCGGCCACCGTGCGCGCCATGACCGGCCATACCGCCGAGGACAAGATCCGCAAGCTCGTCGTCGCCATGGAAGAGGCCCGCTGGTTGCCGGACAATCTCGGCGACCGCTACGTCTTCATCAATCAGCCGGCCTATACGGTGAACTATCACGAGCACGGCGCCGAGCAGTTCTCGATGCGCGTCGTCATCGGCTCGAAAGCGAACCAGACCTATTTCTTCCAGGACGAAATCCAGACGGTGGAGTTCAACCCCTATTGGGGCGTGCCGCAGTCGATCATCGTCAATGAGATGCTGCCGCGCCTGCGCTCGGACCCGTCCTATCTCGACCGGCTGGGTTACGAGGTGGCCGTCAACGGCCGCACGGTCTCCTCGCGCAACGTCAACTGGTATGGATCGACCAGGGGGATTTCGGTACGCCAGCCGCCGTCGAGCGACAATGCGCTCGGCGATCTAAAGATACTCTTCCCGAACGCGCATGCGATCTACATGCATGACACGCCCTCAAAGAGCTATTTCCAGCGCGACATGCGGGCTCTGAGCCATGGTTGCGTGCGGCTTGCCGAACCGCGCAAGATGGCGGCCGCGGTGCTCGGCACGACCGAGGCGGACGTTTCGGCGCGGATCGCGGCCGGCAAGAATGTCGCCGCCAAGGTGAATGCGAAGATCCCGGTCTACGTGGCCTATTTCACGGCATGGCCGAACAAGGACGGCGTGGTGGAATATTTCGATGATGTCTACGGTCGGGATGCGGCGGTTGAGAAGGCTTTCGAGGCGACCACCAAGGCGAGAACGCCGCAGGCGTGATCCAGGACCGAAGCTGAAAAACAATTAGGGCGGTGCGGATAGCGCCGCCCTTATTTCTTGAAGAACAGGTACCAGAAGAGCGCGATCTCCCGGCGGGATTGGCCGAGCGCGCTGTAGAGATGTTCGTCGTATCCGCCGAGTTCGAAGCCGTATCTCTTGTAGAACCGGCACGCAGCCACATTGTTGGACTGCGTTTCGAGGCGGATGCCGGGCAGGGCCTGAGCCTTCGCCCATTCGACCGCATGATCCATCAACAGGCTGCCGAGACCGGTGCCGCGCAGCGGCCGGTCGATCTGAATGTCATCGATCTCCGCATAGCCATTCCAGCTCCTGGAGACGATCACGTAGCCACGGACCCGGCTGCCGTCGATCGCCGCGATCACGGCGCGGTCTTCATCCGTCCTCGCTTCATCCTCATGGAATTCATAGGTCTTTCCATAAGCCTCGACATCTTCGACGTCCCGGAACGGGTCCCAGGGCGCCTTCAGCTCGGAGGTCACGTCGAAGGAGAAGTCGCAATCCGCGATATCGCTTGTGGAAATTCGCCCGACCCGCTCGATCCTCATGGCAGGCCTCGCCGGGCTCAGGCCGTCGCGCTATCGACGATCGGCTGAAGTTTGACGCCCTCGGCGATCGCTCGTCCGATCAGGTCGGCGGTGAGCTCATCGAAGCCGTCAATCACATGGTCCGGTTCGAGTTCGTGCACGGGAACGTCCGAATAGCCGAAGGTGACGGCGATCGAGGGAATGCCGGCGTTGCGGGCGGCCAGGATGTCGTTGATGCTGTCGCCGATCATCACGCTCTTTTCGCGATCGCCGCCGGCGCGCTCGATCGTGCCGAGGATGTGGCGCGCGTCGGGCTTGCGGACGGGGAACGTGTCTCCCCCGGTGATCGCGGCGAAACGCTGCGTCAGGCCGAGCTTTTCGAGAAGCGGCAGGGCAAGCTCTTCCGATTTGTTGGTGCAGACGGCGAGCGTCATGCCGGCGGCCGAAAGACGATCCAGGCATTGGATGAGACCGGGATAGGGGCGGCTTTCGCCCGGCATATGTGCCTTGTAATGGGCGAGGAAACGCTCGAGCAACGGTTCCACGTCCTTCTCATCGAGCGGCTTGCCTCGGAGTTCGAAGGCGCGGCGGATCATCACGCGCGCTCCCTGGCCGACGAGATGGGTGAGGTCCGCGAAGGTGACCGGCGCAAGATCGGCCGCCGCGATCGTATGGTTCAGGCTGTCGATGAGATCGGGCGCGGTATCGATCAGCGTGCCGTCGAGATCGAAGATGACGAGGGGAGAATTCACCGGAACACCTCGTGAGGTCGCAGGAAGGTTGGACATCCGACTTAGGCAATGGCGGCGGCAAATGCAAATGATGAGGCGTCTGACAGCGTCGGCGGATATGCCTGTTTTCACGCGATCGGGGTCTTTCGTTTGGCGGGGGAGGCGTGTAAACAGCGGTTCGGCGAAACATCGGGGGAGCTTTTGGCGCATGGACGCCCGGGAAATGAAGATCAAGGCAGCCGAGGCGGCGCTGGCCTATGTCGAGGACGGCATGCGGCTCGGCATCGGCACAGGCTCGACAGCCGAGGAATTCGTCCGGCTGCTCGCCGAGAAGGTGGCCGAGGGGCTGCGGGTGGAGGGCGTTCCGACATCCGAGCGTACTGCGAGGCTCTGCCTTGAACTCGGCGTGCCGCTGAAATCCCTGGAGGAACTTCCGGAGCTCGATTTGACAGTCGACGGCGCCGACGAGGTGGACGGCGGTCTCAGCCTCATCAAGGGCGGCGGCGGCGCGCTTCTGCGCGAGAAGATCGTCGCGGCGGCTTCGAACCGCATGATCGTCATCGCCGACGAAACCAAGCTCGTGGATACGCTCGGCGCCTTTCCGCTGCCGATCGAGATCAACCCTTTCGGCCAGACATCCACCCGCATCGCCATCGAAAAAGCGGCAGCGCGGCTTGGTCTTTCGGGTGAGCTGAAGCTGCGCAAAGCCGGCGAAGACCCGTTCACGACGGACGGCGGCCACTTCATTTTCGACGCATCTTTTGGCCGTATTCCTGATGCAGAGGCTCTCTCTGGCGAGCTGAATTCGATTCCCGGTGTCGTTGAACACGGGTTGTTCATCAATATGGCGTCCTTTGCGATCATCGCCGGTCCGGCGGGAGTGCGGACGTTGAAGGCGAAATAATTTACAGGAGCAATCAACTCATGGTCAGATTTGCGGTTTTTGGGCGTGCCGCCGCTGTTGCGATTCTTCTTGCCGGCGCCTTTGCTGCGCCCGCGAGCGCGCAGGAGATTTCCGAGGAGCATCTTGCGGCTGCGCGCGCAACGATCGACGCGATCAACGCCACCGATCGCTATGATGCCATCCTGCCGAACCTCGCCGAGCGGCTGAAGGCCGAGTTCATCCAGGCATCGCCGAACTTCCAGGAGCAGATTTCCGCCGGTGTCGACGAGGTGGCAATCAGTCTCGCCGCCCGCCGTTCCGATCTGGAGCGCGAGGCTGCGACGACCTACGCCAAGACCTTCACCATCGACGAGCTCAAGGCCATTACCGCCTTCTACGGCACCGAGGCCGGCAAGAAGCTCTTGACCAACGGTCCGCTGGTTGCCCGCGAACTCGCGAAGTCTGCCGAGATCTGGGCAAACGGCATTTCCCGCGACCTGACCGCCCAGAGCAGCGAAAAGCTCCGCGGCGTGATCGACGCGGCTCCCGTTCAGGCTCCGGCCGCCGAAAGCGTGGCGCCGCCGGCCGAAGGCCAGCCGCAGCAGTAAGTGCCGCATCGGCAAAAGGATTTTGTGAAGCCCGGAGCGATCCGGGCTTTTCCTTTTCCGGCCGCAATCATTATATGAGTGCCACATTCCATTGCCTGCCGAAGGAGAACCCCATGGCCGCCTATGATTACGACCTCTTTGTGATCGGTGGCGGATCGGGGGGCGTGAGGGCGGGCCGCGTCGCGGCGTCGCTCGGAAAGAGGGTGGCGATCGCGGAAGAATATCGCTTCGGCGGAACCTGCGTCATCCGTGGCTGCGTGCCGAAGAAACTCTTCGTCTACGCCTCGCAATTCGGCGAGCATTTCGAGGATGCCGTTGGCTTCGGCTGGGAGGTGGGAACGAGCACCTTCGACTGGAAGAAGCTGATCGCCGCCAAGGACAAGGAGATCGCCCGTCTCGAAGGCCTCTACCGCAGGGGACTGGAGAATAACGGCGCCGAGGTTCTGGAAACTCGGGCCGAACTGGTGGATGCCCACACGATCCGGCTGGTAAATACGGGCAAGACCGTCACGGCGGAAAAGATCGTGATCGCGACCGGCGGCTCGCCGAACCCGCACGCTGCCCTTCCCGGGCACGAGCTCTGCATTTCCTCCAACGAGGCCTTCGATCTGCCCGAGCTGCCGCGCTCGATCCTGATTTCAGGCGGCGGCTACATCGCGGTTGAGTTCGCCAATATCTTCCACGGCCTCGGCGTGGATACGACGCTGATCTATCGCGGCAAGGAGATCCTTGTCCGCTTCGACCAGGATATGCGCCAGGGGCTCCACAAGGCGATGGTGGAAAAGGGTATCCGCATCGTCCTGACCGATGTCATCGAGGAAGTGACGAAGGCGCCGGCCGGCGGGCTCGTCGCCCGCACCCTCAGCGGCGAGACGATCGCCGTCGATACGATCATGCTGGCTCTTGGGCGCGATCCGAACACGCAAGGACTCGGACTGGAGGCAGCCGGCGTCGAGGTGAACGAGCGCGGAGCGATCGTCGTGGACGAATATTCCCGCACGAGCATTCCGCATATCTACGCACTCGGCGATGTCACCGACCGGGTACAGCTGACCCCGGTAGCGATCCATGAGGCCATGTGCTTCATCGAGACGGCCTTCAAGGACAATCCGACGGCGCCCGACCACGAACTCATCCCGACGGCCGTCTTCTCGCAGCCCGAGATCGGCACGGTCGGGCTTTCGGAAGAAGCCGCCTGTAAGAAATATCCCGTGATCGAGGTCTACCGCGCCGAATTCCGCCCGATGAAGGCGACGCTCTCGGGCCGCGCGGAGAAGATGATCATGAAGCTCGTGGTCGATGCGAAGAGCCGCAAGGTGGTTGGCGCGCACGTTCTCGGCCACGACGCGGGCGAGATGGCGCAGCTTCTGGGCATTCCGTTGAAGGCCGGGCTCACCAAGGAAGATTTCGACCGCACCATGGCGGTGCATCCGACGGCTGCCGAAGAACTCGTCACCATGTACAAGCCGAGCTACCGGGTGGTGAACGGCGAGCGCGTGGACGCCTGAGCGAGAGAGGCGGATTCCAGCTTGCCGTATGCGGCGGACCCCTCAAAAATAGTGGGTTCGTCGCAACATGCGGCCGGCTGTAACTGCCGCTATGCAAGAGCTTCGTTAAGGTTTATAAGCCCGCATCCCCGAGATCGAAGGCGCGCGGCGGCATCTGCCGATGCGGCAAACAGGTGAGTAAGATGGCACAAAACTGGACCCCGAGCACATGGCGGCTGAAACCGATCCAGCAGGTCCCGGAATATCCGGATCAGGCCGCGCTGGCTGCAACGGAAGCACAGCTTGCGACCTTTCCGCCGCTCGTCTTTGCCGGTGAGGCTCGGCGTCTGAAGAAGCAGCTCGCAAGCGTTGCGGAAGGCAATGCTTTCCTGCTGCAGGGCGGCGACTGCGCCGAAAGCTTCGCGGAACATGGCGCGGACAATATCCGCGACTTCTTCCGCTCCTTCCTGCAGATGGCCGTGGTTCTGACCTATGGCGCGCAGCTTCCGGTCGTGAAGGTCGGGCGCATCGCCGGCCAGTTCGCCAAGCCGCGCTCCTCGAACATCGAGAAGCAGGGCGAGGTGGAGCTGCCGTCCTATCGCGGCGACATCATCAACGGCATCGATTTCACGCAAGAGTCGCGCACGCCGAACCCGGAGCGCCAGCTCGACGCCTACCGGCAGTCGGCCGCGACGCTCAACCTGATCCGCGCCTTCGCCATGGGCGGCTATGCCAATCTCGAAAACGTCCACAAGTGGATGCTCGGTTTCGTGAAGGACAGCCCGCAGGGCGAGCGCTACCGCAAGCTTGCCGACCGCATCAGCGAAACCATGGAGTTCATGAAGGCGATCGGCATCACCGCGGAAAACCAGCCGAGCCTGCGCGAGACGGACTTCTTCACCAGCCACGAGGCGCTGCTTCTGGGCTACGAGGAAGCGCTGACCCGCGTCGACTCCACGTCTGGCGACTGGTACGCCACATCCGGCCACATGATCTGGATCGGCGACCGCACGCGCCAGCTCGACCATGCGCATGTAGAATATTTCCGCGGCATCAAGAACCCGATCGGCCTCAAATGCGGCCCCTCGCTGCAGCCCGATAACCTGATCGAACTCATCGACGCGCTGAACCCGGCAAACGAAGCGGGCCGCCTGACGCTGATCTGCCGTTTCGGCCACGACAAGGTCGCCGACAGCCTTCCGAAGCTGATCCGCGCCGTGGAGCGCGAAGGCAAAAAGGTCGTCTGGTCCTGCGATCCGATGCACGGCAACACGATCACGCTCAACAACTACAAGACCCGGCCGTTCGAGCGTATCCTTTCGGAAGTGGAAAGCTTCTTCCAGATCCACCGCGCCGAGGGCACGCATCCGGGCGGCATCCATGTCGAGATGACCGGCAAGGACGTGACCGAATGCACCGGCGGCGCACGTGCCGTTACGGCCGGTGACCTGCAGGATCGCTACCACACCCATTGCGATCCGCGCCTCAACGCGGACCAGGCGCTGGAACTGGCCTTCCTGCTCGCCGAGCGCATGAAGAGCGGCCGCGACGAGAAGCGCATGGTCGTGAACGGCTGATCGGCCGTTTTCGAAGAGCAAACATGAAGAAGGCCGGCGGAAACGCCGGCCTTTCTGCTTTCCGTGCTTCGTGCCGGATTACTGGACGAGCACCGGACGCTGGCAGCTCACGCCGGTGACCCGCACGTCGGCCTCGCCGATCCGCACGCCCAGCGTAACAAGCAAGTTGTAGAGCACCGTGTCGAGCGGCTTGGTCAAAAGGCCCAGCGTATCGGCCAGCGCGTTCTGGATGAGCGTTGGCGTTCCGAGAGCAAGCGGCCCCACCTGGATTTCGAGTTTGAGCCGGCGGATAGCCGAGGTGAGGAGGCTTGTCAGCGTGTCGGTGGTCGGTACGGATTGGACACGTGCGGCGGCTATGTCAGCGGGCGAGAAGGTCAGCGTCTTCTTCGTGAGATTGCCCGCGGCGATATCCGCCTTGCCTGTGATGTTGATGAGGAGCGACGAGAGGATTTTTGCCTCCGTCACGCGCGGTTTCGTGCCGAAATTCTCGAAAGCGGTCTGATCGACCTTGCCTAGGCCGAGGGAAGCGACCCCCGGAACCACTTCGACATCGACCGTGCCCGGCGATCCGGCACCGCAGCGGATATCGGCAAGCCGCGCTTCTGCGTGGGCGACTTCCAGATAGAGTGGAACTTCCACCTTCAGCCCGGCGATCGCCGCAAGCCCATCGACCGCGACCCGCAGCGCAAGCCGCGTCTGGGCGGTGCGGACGACGGTACCCGGCTCGCCGACGGCGGTCGGAGGCGTGCCGACGGGCGGTTCGCCGATCGCGAGATCCAGCGTGATCGAGGCAAGCCCCGGAATGGTGGCCCCGAGATCGATGGCGAGCTGCTTGCCATTGTTGCCGGCGACGGCCGCGGCCGAGATGATGTCCATCAGGCTCGCCTTGACCATCAACCCGTCACCCTGGCCGACGAGGTTTTCCGAGAGCGGACCGAGCGCCAGGATTTCCTCGAGCTTCAGCTTGACCTGCGTCCTGCCGAGCGCATTTTCAAGCGTGTTCAGCACGGTATCGACGGCCGGTGTAACGCCGGTGGTCTTGCCGAGCGCGTCGAGCAGCTTGCCATAGGTGATTTCGGTCGCGAGCACGTCCGAATAGGTGCCTGCAGTCAGGCCGAGATCGATCGCGAGCGCGTCCAGCACGTGGAGCAGGTTCACCTGGGTATCCACGAGCGCCCGGTAGTCCATGACCTTCAGCGACACCGTCGTGCCGAGGAGCTTGCCGAGCAGCGCGTTCAATATGCCGCCGTCGAGGCTTGCAAGCCGCGAGCCGACTGAAAAGGCAGCCACCTTGTTGCTTGCGGCGGTGCCGGTCGCCCGCAGTTCCGGCGCGGTGGCGAAGCTGCCGGCGAAGAAGAGATCGCTCTTGCGCACGACCGTCACCTTCACCGCGTCATAGGGCTGGACACCCGCCTGGAAGCGCTGATCCACCGGTTTTTCGGGATCGGGCACGTAGCGCCCCTTGACGAGCATGGCGTAGCCGTCTCGACTTTCGAAAATCTTTTCCGGATCGAAGGGAATTTCGCCTTCCGGTGTCATCGCCCCCGTTTCCGTGCGGACGGCGAGATTTTGGCCGTTCATCTGGAAATAGGAAAGCACGGCCTCTTCCGGCTTGTTCATGGCGCTGGAGGCGGCGATTGCCGAGAGGTCGGCGGTCTGCTGCAAGGCGCGCTTCTGAAGCGTGAGATTGCCGTAGTCGATGCCGAGCGCGAGCGCGCCTATGACGACCGGAAAGGTGAGGGCGGCCGAAATGGCGATATTGCCGCGCGTGTCCCTCAGCAGCCCACGTGATGTATGCCACAGTCCCCGCATGTCATATCCCTCCCATCCTCATGGTGGAGAACCTGCGGATACGCTGATCCGGCAGGGCATAGCTGAAGAGATTCCAGATCGGCAGGTCGCCCGCGTCGTATTCGATGGCGACGGTGAACTGGTTGGGATTTTTCGGATCGTCCTCGACGTCCAGCGTCAGATGATCCTTCCTCAGGAAGGCGTGGTTCATCGTGGACGTGTCGAGAAAGTTGCGGACGAGCTCTTTCCGTTCGGTGGCATTGAGGCCGGCGATGGCGGTGCGGGCGGCGTCCGCCGCGAGCTGCTGGACGGAATGGGCGGCACTCAGATAGATGCCGTAGCCGATCAGCGAAAAGAGCGTGAGAAAGAAGACCGGCGCGATGATGGCGAATTCCACCGCCGAGGCGCCCGATCTCGAGCCTAACAGGTGTTTGAGTCGTGCCGACATTGCCCCAACCCCATTCATAAATGCAATGTCGCTGATCGTGCAGGGCGGACGCTAATCGGAGGTTATGAAACTTCGTAAAAATTGAGCGATTCTCGATTTATGCAAACAATAGTAGTGGAAAACGCTTGTGCCGAAGACGGGAATCCGCCGATGAAGTTGCGGATGGCTGACGAGACGATGTTGAAAAAATGTGCTACGGCGACGTTGCCGCTATTCGATCCCAACGTTAAATCATTGTCATGACCGAAGAAAACCGCCAGACCCTGCGTATCGCCGTTGCACAGCTCAACCCCACGGTCGGCGATGTCGCCGGCAATTTGGCGTTGGCCCGCGAGGCCCGAAAGGATGCCGCCCGTGAAGGGGCGGATCTCATCGTCTTCACCGAACTCTTCATCTCCGGCTATCCGCCGGAGGATCTGGTGCTGAAGCCGGCGTTCCTGAAAGCTTGCCTGAAGGCGGTGGAGGATCTGGCCGCCGATACCGCCGATGGCGGTCCGGGCGTGGTGATCGGGTTTCCGCGCCAGGGCAAGGAAGGCAGGCACAATGCGGTGGCGCTGCTCGATGGCGGCAAGATCGTCGCCATAAGGGACAAGGTCGATCTGCCCAATTACGGCGAGTTCGACGAGAAGCGGGTCTTCACGGAAGGATCGATTTCCGGACCCTACAATTTTAGGGGTATCCGGATCGGCATCCCGATCTGCGAGGAAATCTGGAACGACATGGGCGTCTGCGAGACGCTGGCCGAAAGCGGCGCCGAGATCCTGATCGTCCCGAACGGCTCGCCCTATTATCGCGGCAAGGTGGATGTCCGCCATCAGGTGGCGTTGCGCCAGGTGATCGAGAGCGGCCTGCCGCTGCTCTTCGCCAACCAGGTCGGCGGGCAGGACGAACTGGTGTTCGACGGCGCGAGCTTCGCGCTCAATGCCGACAATTCGCTCGCCTTCCAGATGAGCCAGTTCGAGCCGGCCATCGCCGTCACCGAATGGAAGAGGAATGGCGAGGGCTGGCGCTGCACGAACGGACCGATGTCGCGCATCCCGGAAAAGGAAGAGGCGGATTACCGCGCCTGCCTGCTCGGCTTCCGCGACTACGTCAACAAGAACGGCTTCAAGTCCGTGGTATTGGGCCTCTCGGGCGGTATCGACTCGGCGATCTGCGCGGCAATCGCCGTGGATGCACTGGGCGAGGAGCGGGTGCGCACCGTCATGCTGCCCTACCGCTATACGTCGGAGGATTCGTTCAAGGATGCCGCCGATTGCGCGCGGGCGCTCGGCTGCCGCTACGACATCGTGCCGATCGCCGAGCCGGTCGACGGTTTCTCCTCCGCGCTTTCCGAGCTTTTCGAGGGTACGGATGAGGGCATTACCGAGGAAAACCTGCAGAGCCGCGCCCGCGGCACGATCCTGATGGCGATCTCCAACAAGTTCGGCTCCATGGTGGTGACGACGGGCAACAAGTCGGAAATGTCGGTCGGCTATGCGACACTCTATGGCGACATGAACGGCGGCTTCAACCCGATCAAGGACCTCTACAAGATGCAGGTCTATGCGCTGGCCGCCTGGCGCAACGAACACCTGCCGCCCGGCGCGCTGGGCCCGACGGGCGAGGTGATCCCCAAGAACATCATCTCCAAGGCGCCTTCCGCTGAGCTGCGTCCCAACCAGACGGACCAGGATTCGCTGCCTCCCTATCCGGTGCTCGACGATATCCTGGAGTGCCTGGTCGAGATGGAAATGAGCACGGAGGAGATCGTGGAGCGCGGGCACGATGTGGCGACCGTGCACCGCATCGAGCACCTGCTTTATCTCGCCGAATACAAGCGCCGCCAATCGGCGCCGGGCGTGAAGATCACCAAGAAGAATTTCGGCCGCGACCGGCGTTACCCGATCACCAACCGTTTCCGCGACCGATAGGACCACGGATGGCGCTTCGTAGTTCGATCGAAATCTTCGACATCCGCACGCGCGCGAGCCGCGTGGTATGGCAGACGGACGAGTTGTTCGAAGCGCCGAACTGGTCGCCGGACGGGCGTTACTTGATGCTCAACAGCGAAGGGCTGATCTATCGCCTGTCGCCGGATGGTGACAGCGGGCCCAAGCTTCTGGATACCGGCTTTGCGAGCCAGTGCAACAACGATCACGGGATCTCGCCGGATGGCAGCCTGATCGCGATTTCCGACAAGGTGGAATTCGGCAAGTCGGCAATCTACGTGCTGCCGGCCGAAGGTGGCGAACCGAAACTGGTGACGCGCAACCTGCCGTCCTACTGGCACGGCTGGTCTCCCGATGGGAAGACCTTCGCCTATTGCGGCATCCGCGATCAGGTCTTCGACATCTATACGATCGGCATCGAAGGCGGCGAGGAGAAGCGGTTGACCTTCGGCGAGGGCCGCAATGACGGGCCGGATTATTCGCCTGACGGGAAGTGGATCTATTTCAATTCGAGCCGCACCGGGCTGATGCAGATCTGGCGCGTTCCGGCGCAAGGCGGCGCGGTGGAACGCATCACCCATAGCGATTACGGGGACTGGTTTCCGCATCCGTCACCGAAGGGTGACAAGGTGGTCTTCGTCTCCTACGACGCCGACGTGTTCGACCATCCGCGCGACAGACAAGTCAGGGTGCGGCTGATGGATATGGACGGCGGCAATGTCGAGACGCTGTTCGATCTCTTCGGCGGGCAGGGAACGATGAACTCGCCCAATTGGGCGCCGGAAGGAGAACGGTTCGCCTATGTCCGTTATTTTCCGATCCCATGAGTGCTGACAAGGATAACGGGTTGGAGGCTGCCGCGGCGTTCGAACCCGCCGAGCGCGAAGCCGTCTACCGGGCGATCGAGACCCGGCGCGATGTGCGCGACCAGTTCCTTCCCGACACGCTGCCGGACGACCTCGTAGCGAGGCTTCTGGGTGCTGCGCATTCGGCGCCCTCCGTCGGCTTCATGCAGCCGTGGAACTTCATCCTGATCCGTGATCCGGCCGTGCGCGAGGCGGCCTGGGCTGCCTTCTCGCGCGCCAATGCGGAGGCCGAGGCGATGTTTCCCCAGGAGAAGCGGGATCACTACAGGAGCCTGAAGCTCGAGGGCATCCGCAAGGCGCCGCTCTCGATCTGCGTCACCTGCGATCCCGACCGCGCCGGGCCGGTGGTGCTCGGCCGCACGCATAATCCGCGCATGGACGTCTATTCCACGGTCTGCGCCGTGCAGAACCTCTGGCTCGCGGCGCGCGCCGAAGGGGTGGGCGTCGGCTGGGTCAGCATTTTCCACGACAAGGACGTGCGCGAACTGCTCGGCATTCCCGAGCGGATCGAGATCGTCGCCTGGCTTTGTCTCGGCTATGTCGACCGGCTCTACCCGGAGCCGGAACTGGCGATCAAGGGCTGGCGGCAACGGCTGCCGCTGGAAGACCTGGTCTTCCGCGACCGCTGGCAGGAACCAGGCCGCTGAATCACTGCATGGGCTGCGGTCCCGGTGAGGCCGGGTTGGCGAGATCGATATCGTTTTCTTCCGGAAAGAATTGCGGCCCGACGCTGCGCACCTTCTGGTTCCGATCGTAGGGGCGCTCCGGCGGCGGCTCCGGCTTCAACTCGGCAGACTTGGCCGGCTCGGAGGGCTGCGCGGGGGCAAGGGTGCGCAGGTTGGTGATGCCGGAATAGGGTTCGATGGCGGCGTTGCCGGACTGCTCGGGTTCGGCAGCCTTCGGCAGGGCGGAAATTTCCGTCACGTCACAGCCGTTTCGTTGCAATGCCGCGAGAACCCCGGATGGATCCGCCGACGGCCGCACCAAGGACCGTGCCTCGTCGCGCCGCATCGTGATGTCCTGGCGGTCGGCTTCCATGGCGCCGAGTTCGGCCTGCATGTCGCTGCAGATATCGTCCGGGCCGCCGAAGGAAACGATGCTGCCCGCGCCGCAGCCCGCCCGCCGCATTTCGATCCTGAGATCGCGGATATCGGCGTTAAGCCGGCTAAGTTCCTGCGCGTGATACCGCACCTCAGCCGTGTTGCCGATGACTTGCGGGCTGTTGCCGAGCCTGCGCTGAAGCGCTTCGCAATCCGGTCGGTCCTGCGCCGCGGCCGCGATGGGCAGGAGCGCAATAGCCAGAAGAGGGACGATCAGGAACCCGCGAGGTTGCATGGCGTCATCCGGTGAAGTTTGAGTTCAAGCCTCGATCATCGGACTGGTCGGTTGATAATGTCATAATAGTCGTGCCTGAAGCGTGTGGATAGATCGTATCCGCTTTCACCTTTCAGGACACTTTTACGTGACATGCGTTAGGGCTGCGACGCCTCCACCACGGCGAGCGCCGCCATGTTGACGACGCCGCGCGAGGTGACCGACTGCGACAGGATATGTGCCGGCATTGCGGTCCCGAGCAGGATCGGGCCGACATGCAGCGCGTCCATCATCTCCCGCGTGATGCCGAGCGTGATATTGGCGGCATCGAGATTGGGGAAGACGAGGAGGTTCGCTTCGCCGGTCAGTGTGCTGTTCGGCATGGCGCGCTTGCGAAGCGCTTCGGAAAGCGCCGAGCCGCCCTGCATCTCGCCATCGACTTCGAGATCGGGCGCCAGTTCCCGCACGATGCCGAGCGCCTCGCGCATCTTGGCTGCACTTTCGGAATTGCGCGAGCCGAAGTTCGAGTGGCAGATCAGCGCCGCCTTGGGGGTGATGCCGAAGCGGCGGATTTCCTGCGCCGAAAGCACGGTGATCTCCGCGATTTCGCGGGCGGACGGGTTGTAGTTGACGAAGGTGTCGCTGAAGAAGATCGCGCCACGCTGCGAAATGATTAGGCTGAGGCCGGAGAAGGCACAGACGCCCGGCCGTTTGCCGATGATCTGGCCCACGTCGCGCAGATGGCGGTCGTAGCGGCCTTCAAGGCCGCAGATCAGCGCGTCGGCCTCGCCGCGCCGCACGGAGAGCGCGCCGATGACGGTGGTATTGGTGCGGACGATGGTGCGCGCGGCTTCCGGGTTGATGCCGTTGCGGCCGACCAGCGCGAAATAATCCTCGACATACTCGCGGTAGCGCGGATCGTCTTCTGGATTGACGACTGCGAAATCGACATTCGGCCGGATGCGGATGCCGAAACGCTTGAGGCGCGCCTCGATGACCGAGGGACGGCCGATGAGGATCGGCTTGGCGATGTTTTCCTCGAGCAGCACCTGGGCCGCGCGCAGCACACGCTCGTCCTCGCCTTCGGCGAAGATGACGCGCTTCTTCTCGGCGTCCTTGGCGGCGGTGAAGATCGGCTTCATGACGAAGCCGGAGCGCCAGACGAAACGGTTGAGCTGATCAAGATAGGCGTCGAAGTCCTGGATCGGACGGGAGGCGACGCCGGTTTCGGCGGCCGCTCTTGCGACGGCCGGCGCGATGCGAAGGATCAGCCGCGGGTCGAAGGGCGAGGGGATCAGGTAATCCGGCCCGAAGATTGGCGTGTCTTCCGAATAGGCACGGGCTGCGACGTCGGAAACTTCCTCGCGAGCAAGCGCTGCGATCGCCCGGACCGCCGCCATCTTCATTTCCTCGTTGATCGTGCGGGCGCCGCAATCGAGCGCGCCGCGGAAGATATAGGGGAAGCAGAGAACGTTGTTGACCTGGTTCGGGAAATCCGAACGGCCGGTGCAGATCATTGCGTCCGGGCGCGCCTTGCGGGCAAGTTCCGGCATGATCTCGGGTGTGGGGTTGGCAAGCGCCAGGATGAGCGGCTTTTCCGCCATCTGGGCAAGCAGTTCGGGCTTCAGCACGCCGGCGGCGGAGAGGCCGAGGAAGACGTCGGCGCCGCCGATGCTTTCGGCGAGCGTGCGCTTGTCGCTCTTCTGCGCGTAGATCGACTTCCACTCGTCCATGAGCTCGGTGCGGCCCTCGTAGACGAGGCCCTCGATGTCATGAACCCAGATGTTCTCCGGTTTGGCGCCCAGCGACACCAGGAGATGGAGACAGGCAAGCGCGGCCGCGCCGGCGCCAGAGGTGACGATCTTCACCTCGGCGATGTTCTTGCCGGCGAGCTCGAGGCCGTTCAGGATGGCTGCGGCGACGATGATCGCGGTTCCGTGCTGGTCGTCGTGGAAGACCGGAATGTTCATCTTCTCGCGAAGCCGGCGCTCCACCTCGAAGCATTCCGGGGCCTTGATATCCTCGAGATTGATGCCGCCGAAAGTGGGTTCGAGCGCCGAGACGGTCGAGACCATCGCGTCGATCCCCGGCGCGTCGATCTCGATATCGAAGACGTCGATGCCCGCGAACTTCTTGAAGAGCACCGCCTTGCCCTCCATGACGGGCTTCGAGGCGAGCGGGCCGATATTGCCGAGACCGAGCACCGCCGAGCCGTTCGAGATCACGGCGACGAGGTTGGCGCGGGCAGTATAATCCGCCGCCATGTCGGGATTGTCGCGGATCGCAAGGCAGGGTGCTGCGACACCCGGCGAATAGGCAAGGGCCAGATCGCGCTGGTTGCCGAGCGGCTTGGTCGCCTGGATCTCCAGCTTTCCGGGGCGTGGGTAACGGTGGAAAAACAGCGCCTGTTCATCGAGATCGCCACTTGTCGGCGTGCCCTGCGACTTCTGTTGAGAATCCATCGTTCCTTCTGCCATTGCGCTACCCATATCTTCGAAACAGAAACCCTCCTTACATCAATCGGCAGGGGTGGACAGCATCAAATTTGCGCCTGCGTCAGAATCGCGCCGCCGGGCGCGAAGCGGCGCGTTGTCATCTTCCTGAAACACGAGTCTGATTTTGGGAGACTGAAAGCGGGCAACGAAAGGGCAGCTTCGTGAACGGTCCACAGATCAGGCATTTCAGGACGTTGTTCATTTCCGACGTGCATCTGGGCTCCAAGGCGGCACGAACGGAACTCCTCCTCGATTTTCTCCGTCACCACGAAGCCGAAACCATCGTTCTCGTCGGCGACATCGTCGACGGCTGGCGGCTGAAGCGAAACTGGTACTGGCCCCAGGGCTGCAACGACGTTGTCCAGAAGCTTCTGCGCAAGGCGAGAAAAGGCACGCGGATCGTCTACATCCCCGGCAACCACGACGAATTCCTGCGCGATTTTCCGGGAATGCATTTCGGCGGCATAGAAGTGGCCGAACGCATGATCCACGAAATGGCCGACGGGAAGAAGTATCTCGTCCTGCATGGCGACGAATTCGACGTCGTGGTGCGCAATGCCCGGCTGCTCGCCTATCTCGGCGACTGGGCCTATGACGCGGCGATCGTCGTCAACGGCTGGCTTGCCGCGATCCGCCGCAAGCTCGGCATGCCCTATTGGTCGTTCTCCGCCTGGGCCAAGCTTCAGGTCAAGCACGCCGTCAATTTCATCGGGGAGTTCCAGAACGTCGTGGCGGAAGAGGCACGCCGCAACAATGTCGATGGCGTCATTTGCGGGCACATCCACCATGCGGTGATGCAGGACATCGACGGCATCCACTACGTCAATACGGGCGATTGGGTGGAAAGCTGCACCGCCGTGGCCGAACACCGGGACGGCACGCTCGAGATGATCTCCTGGCAGCGGATGGGCGCCGGCGCCGACATCATGACGCTTACGAAACCGCAATCCGTCGAGGATGTGCAGGCCGCCTGACCGATCCCAAATTCTGGCCATAGGCGCAGACGGCGAGCTGTGCTAGGGAAGCGATAGTCTTTCCAACCTATCCGTTATCCCCTTGACCACTGCACGCCCGGCGGAAATCCCACCCCGCCACTTCCAACTGCGCTGCGCGCTGGCCTATGGCGCGCCGATCGCGGTGAACGGCATCGCATTGCCCTATTTTCCGGTCTGGCTGGAATCACTCGCTTTCAGCGAGGTGGAAATCGGCATCGTGCTCGCCGCGCCGATGATCCTGCGGGTCATCGCCGCTCCCGTTGCGGGGGCACTGGCAGACCGGATACCGGAACGGGCCAACGTGCTTCTGTGGTCCGGAGCCCTTTCGCTTCTGACGGCTCTGGCGCTCTTCGTGACGGAGAGTTTCTGGCCGGTGCTGATCGTATTCGGCCTGCAGGCGGCGGTCTTCGCGCCTTACGTCCCGATCGTCGAATCGATCGCCGTCACCGGCGTCCAGCGCTGGGGCTTCCAATATGGCGCCATGCGCGTCTGGGGCTCGATCGGATTCGTGGTAT
This sequence comes from Rhizobium sp. LC145, assembly GCF_001005825.1. Classification (GTDB taxonomy): domain Bacteria; phylum Pseudomonadota; class Alphaproteobacteria; order Rhizobiales; family Rhizobiaceae; genus Neorhizobium. Next base: position 301,034 of record NZ_LBHV01000001.1, on the reverse strand, counting down.
CGACGCTGCTTGCCGGCGAACTCATCGGCATCTGGGGCGGAACGGTCGTCCCTTCGGCGCTCTCGATCGTCTTCCTGCTGACGATCGTCGCGGCCTATGCCGCGCCGCGCCTCGGCCGCGCATGGCCTGCCGGAACTTTGCCGGAAGCAGGCAGCAGACATGGTTTGCTCCGGCGCATGGACCTGCACGCCCTGATGATCGGGACATCGGCCGTTCAGGCAAGCCATGGCATGTTCTATGCCTTCTCCGCCATCCACTGGCAGCAGATCGGCTTTTCCGGCGGGGCGATCGGCATGCTCTGGAGCGCGGGCGTGATCGCCGAGATACTCGTCTTCTTCGCGGCCGGATGGCTCGCCCGGCGCTTCTCGCCCTGGACCCTGATCCGGCTCGGCTCGGCGGTCGCGATCGCGCGATGGATGCTGTTTCCGCTGCCGCTCGGCTTCTGGGGCTATCTGGCCCTGCAATGCAGCCATGCCTTCACCTTCGCCTTCGTGCATATCGGCGTGCAGCATCGGCTGGCGGAGACGGTGGGTGAAGACCAGGCATCCTCCGCGCAAGGGGCCTATTTCTTCTATAACGGCGCCCTTCTTGCGCTCTCGACCTTCCTGTCCGGTCTCATCTACCGGGAATACGGACTGCCGAGCTATATGCTGATGGCGGTTTTTGCAGCAATCGGGCTCGTTGGCGTGGCGCTCGCCGCCCGTATTCAGCCCCAGAGCGCAGGTACGGGCGGGAAGACCAGCGAGCCCTCGTAGCGCAAGCCACCGGGACGGTCCTGTGCCAAGAGCAAGGGGCCGTCGAGATCGGCAAAATCGGCATCCTGGGCGAGGAGAACTGCCGGGGCCATGGCAAGCGAGGAGCCGACCATGCAGCCGACCATTACGGAAAAGCCCAGCCGTTTCGCTTCCGCTTTCATGGCGAGTGCCTCCGTTAGGCCGCCCGTCTTGTCGAGCTTGATGTTGACGGCATCGTAGCGCGCGCGGAGGTTTGCGAGATCGCCGGTGGAATGCACGCTCTCGTCGGCGCAGACCGGGACGGCCCGCCTGATGCCGGCAAGCGCTGCATCCCGGCCGGCGGGCAGGGGCTGCTCGATCAGCGATATCCGGGCTTCCTCCGCGACCGACAGGTGGCGGGCAAGGTTCTCCTCCGTCCAGCCCTCGTTCGCGTCGAGAATGATCCCCGCCTCTGGCGCTGCCTCCCGGACCGCGCGGATGCGGGACGTATCGTCGGCGGTTCCCATCTTCACCTTGAGGAGAGGGCGCGCCGCATTCTTCCTCGCTTCGGCCGCCATGGCTTCCGGTTCCCCCAGCGAGAGGGTGAACGCTGTCCCCCGCGCCTTGGGTTTTTCGATGCCGAAAACCGCCGCTGCGCGCCCGCCGCTTTGCTTGGCTTCGAGATCCCAAAGCGCGCAGTCCACCGCGTTGCGGGCCGCGCCCGGCTTCATGATCTTCTGCAGGGCCTGCCTGTCGAGGCCATTCTCGATCGCGGCCGCGGCCGCGCGGATATCCGCAACGACGCCTTCGATGCTTTCGCCGTAGCGTTTGTAGGGCACGCATTCGCCGCGTCCCGAAAGCCCATCCTGGCGGATCGTGCAGGTCACGACTTCGGCCTGCGTCTTGGAGCCGCGCGAGATGGTGAAGAGACCCGCGATCGGAAAGGTTTCGATTGTGGCTTCGAGGTGACGGCCCATGGTTTTGCGTGTTCCCGACATGGCAATTCCGGTGAAGGCGGCTATATTGCCCGTCTCGCTGGCGCGATCAACCGGTCGGTGCCGAAGGCGAGGTTTCGAACCGCGAAAGATGCCTGTGACTTTGATGCCAGCCGAAAGCCGCAACGCCGAGATAAGGGCCGAGAACGTCCAGGGCGGCGAGCGCTATGTACTGACGGGCGATTGGCGCAACCAGAGCATCGCGAAAGTCTTGCCTACTCTGGAAAAGCTGGGGCGGTCCGGCGGGCAGGGGCCGCTGGAGGTCGACATCTCGGGTGTGGAGGGTATCGACACCGCGGGCGCCTGGCTGATCCGCAGGCTGATGACGGCAAAGCAGGAACAGGGACGCGAAACCGCGCTGGCAAGCCCCAACAGCGCCTTCAGGGAATTGATCGAGGTCCTTCCGGAAAAAGCGCCCGCTCCGCCGAAGAAAGGCAGGGAGGGCGGCACGCTGTTCGAACGCATGTTCGCTCCGCTCGGCAAGTTGATCGCCGATCTCGGCAGCGATTTCTACGCGGCCATGCATATTCTGGGTTCGGCCGTGCGGGGCGCACAGCTCAAGTTCGGGCGCGGCGCGGGGATCTCGCCGGCTTCGGTGGTCAATCAGATCGACCACATGGGCGTTCGCGCGGTGCCGATCATTACCCTGATGTCCTTTCTGATCGGCGCGATCATCGCCCAGCAGGGTGCGTTCCAGCTCCGCTATTTCGGCGCCGAGATATTCGTCGTCGATCTCGTCGGCATCCTGCAATTGCGCGAAATCGGCGTGCTTCTGACGGCGATCATGATCGCCGGCCGTTCGGGAAGCGCGATCACCGCCGAAATCGGCTCGATGAAGATGCGCGAGGAGATCGACGCGCTGACCGTGATCGGCCTCAACCCGGTGGGCGTGCTCGTCTTTCCGCGGCTGGTGGCGCTGACGGTGGTGCTGCCGCTCCTGACCATACTGGCGAATTTCGCCGCCCTTTTCGGCGCGGCGATCATTGCATGGAGCTATTCCGGCATCACCTTCGATACCTTCCTGTCGCGGCTGCACGAGGCGATCGACAATTCATCCGTCGCTTCGGGCATGATCAAGGCGCCGTTCATGGCTCTGGCGATCGGCATCGTGGCGGCTGTCGAAGGCATGAAGGTCGGCGGCAGCGCAGAATCTCTCGGCCAGCACGTCACCGCCTCGGTAGTGAAATCGATCTTCGCGGTCATCCTGATGGACGCGCTGTTCGCGATCTTCTACTCGGCGATCGATTTCTGAGGGGGCGGCGCGTGAACGATATGGCGAGGATACCGGAAAACAGCGCGGAGGAGAGGCAGGTCGTGCTTTCCGTGCGCGACCTGACGGTCGGCTTCGGTTCCAACATCGTCCTGGATCACCTCGACCTCGACGTCTATCGCGGCGAGATTCTCGGCTTCGTGGGAGCTTCCGGCACCGGCAAATCGGTGCTGATGCGGACCGTGCTGCGGCTTTTGCCGCATCGCACCGGGACCATTCACATCCTCGGCAGCAATTACGAGCGGGCCAGCGATGACGAACGCATGGCGCTGGATATGCGGCTCGGCGTCCTCTTCCAGCACGGCGCGCTGTTTTCGGCGCTGACCGTCAAGGAGAACATCCAGCTTCCCATGCGGGAATATCTCGACCTGCCGCAGTCGCTGATGGACGAGCTTGCCTATCTAAAGATCGAAATGGTCGGCCTCGCGCCGGATGCCGCCGACAAATATCCCTCCGAGCTTTCCGGGGGCATGATCAAGCGGGCGGCGCTCGCCCGGGCGCTGGCGCTCGATCCGGATCTCGTCTTCCTCGACGAGCCGACCTCCGGGCTCGATCCCATCGGGGCGGCGGAGTTCGACATGCTGATCGCCAAGCTGAGAGATACGCTCGGGCTCACCGTCTATATGGTAACGCACGACCTCGACAGCCTTTTTTCCGTCTGCGACCGTATTGCCGTGCTCGGACAGAAACGGGTATTGGTTGAGGGGACGCTTGAGGATATGTTCGCCTGCGACGATCCATGGGTTCGATCCTATTTCCGCGGGAAGCGGGCGCGCGCCGTCGTAACTTCCGAAAAGCCCGAGGCGGACGAGACAGAGAAGTGACCTGAACGCATGGAAACCAGAGCCAACTACGCCCTTGTCGGCTTCTTCACCCTGCTGGTCGTGGCTGCCGCGTTCGGTTTCGTCTATTGGATGGCGGAATACGGCCGTGGCGGACCGAGGGCGGAACTTGCGATTCGCATTCCCGGATCGGCCAATGGTCTCTCCGTCGGTTCGCCGGTGCGCTTCAACGGTATTGCGGTCGGCAGCGTGCGCAGTCTCACGATCGACCAGGAAGATCCGCAATTCTCCATTGCCTTCACCGAAGTGCGCGCCGATGCGCCCGTCTTCCCCTCGACCAGGGCGGTCCTGGAGGTGCAGGGCCTCACCGGCGCCGCCTATATCGAGCTTTCCGGCGGAAGGACGGGTGAAGAGAACATTCTCGAGAGGTCTATCGAGACGGGCCAGCCCGCCGTTCTGATCGCCGATCAATCGAGCGTCACGAACCTGCTCGCAACCGCCGACAAGATCCTCGACCGCGCCGATCAGGCGATTTCCGACATCCAGGGCTTCGTGGCCGATGCCAGGGGACCGTTGACCCAGACGATCCGCAACGTCGAAACCTTCACCTCCGCGCTCAGCCGCAATTCCGACAGCATCGACGAGTTCCTGGAGAGCCTCTCCACGCTTTCCAGAACCATCGACGGTGTTTCCGGGCGTCTGGATTCGACGCTTGAGGCCGCAGAGCAGCTCGTGCGCGCCGTCGATGCGCAAAAGATCAATTCCGTCGTCTCCAATGCCGATCGGATCACGCGCAACGTCGCCAATGCTTCGGATGATTTCGGACAGGTGGTTGCGAACGTGAAGAACGCCGCGTCGAGCTTCGAAAAGGCGGGTCAGGACGCCCAAACGGTGCTGAGACGGGCCGATACGCTGCTTACTGCCGTCAATGCGGACAATGTCGGAACGGCGATCAACAATTTCACGGCAGCCTCGGAGGACGCCCGCAGCGCCGTCGCCTCCGCCCGCGGCGTGGTGGAAAGCGTTGCCGGACGCCGGGAGGATATCGACAAGGCGATCGGCGATTTCACCGAGCTTGCGCAGAAGCTCAACAACGCCTCCAGCCGCGTCGATGGCATTCTCGCCAAGGTCGACGGCATGGTCTCGGGCGGTGATTCTCAATCCCTGTTTGCCGAAGCGCGGCGCACGCTCGAGAGCTTCCGTACGGTTGCCGACAACATGAACGCCCGCATCGGCCCCATCGCGGACAATCTGCAGCGCTTCTCCGCGAGCGGATTGCGTGACATCCAGACGCTGGTCGACGATACGCGCCGCACGGTTCGCACGCTCAACGACACGATCAGCAATTTCGACGAAAACCCGCAGCGCCTCATCTTCGGCGGCGAGACGGTGAAGGAATATGATGGCAGAACGCGGCGGTAAGTTCATAAGAACATTGAGGATTTCATGAGAGGTGCGGGGTATTTCGAGCGTCGCCATGCGCTTTTGCTCGCGCTGCCGCTGACTGCGGCATTGTTGAGCGGATGCGGCACTAAGGCGAACAACGACACGTTCGATCTTTCGCTGACGCCGGCGGTGGACGGACCTTCCGCCCGCAACCGGCAGATTTTGGTGCCGGAACCGACCGCGCTGAAAATGCTGGACAGCGAGCAGGTGGTGGTGCGCATATCGCCTTCGGAGGTCCAGTATCTCGCAAATTCCCGCTGGGGCGATCGTCTGCCGCGCATGGTGCAGTCGAAGCTCGTCGAGGCATTCGAGAATTCCGGCAGGCTCGGCGGCGTGGGCAAGCCGGGGCAGGGACTGGCGATCGACTATCAGGTGGTGACGGATATCCGTACCTTCGAAGTGACGACCGACGGTACGCGCGTGGCGAATGTGGAAATCTCCGCCAAGATCCTCAACGACCGTAACGGCACCGTTCGCGCCCAGAGCACCTTCAAGGCGAGCGCGCCGGTCTCCGGCTCGGAGAACCGGGATTTCGTCTCGGCCCTGGACAGAGCCTTCGCGAAGGTCGGCTCCGAGATCGTCGACTGGGCGCTCCGTTCTATGTGAGGCCAAGATGGTCGCCGATTGTGGCGGACGCCAGCAAAACTGACTTCCTTCACAAACAAGAACGGCCGCCCCTAGAGGCGGCCGTTTTGTTTCTATTTCGCAGGCTCCGCTTTGCGAGGCGGCTTAGCTGAACCGGCCTGCCGCATGGGCGAGCATGGTATAAACCTTGCCCGTATCCGAAGTCAGGTAGCTCTGCGTCACGCTCTTGTCGCGATCGGTGCGGGCGACATCGGCAAGCAGCTTCTCGAAATCGGCTATATAGCGGTCGACGGCAGTGCGGAATTCCGGCTCGCGGTCATACTTGCGCTTGATCTCGTCGAAGGTCTGCTGGCCTTTCAGCGTGTAGAGGCGACGGGTGAAGACGTCGCGCTCGCCGCGCTGGTAGCGGCGCCACAGATCGACCGAAGCGTCATGATCGATCGCGCGGGCGATGTCGACCGAAAGCGAGTTCAGCGATTCCACCATGTGGCGCGGATTGCGGTTGTCGCCATTGCTCTTTGCCGCCGGGGCGGGGGCTGCTTCGCTTGTCGGACGGGCGGGCTGCTGGCGTGCAGCCTGGTTGGCGTCGTCGCGGGAAGCGCCGCGGAGGAGATCGCTGATCCAGCCGCCGCCGTCCTCACGCCGGGTCGCCGGTTCCGAGCGCGGCTGGGCTGGCGCCTGAGGTGGCGTCTGGGCCGGTGCGGAACGCTCGAGCCCAAGCGTACCCCTCAGGCCGCTGGAATAGGTTTCCGCGCGGGGAGCTGGCTGCGTGGATGCCGCGGGAGCAGGGCGCTCAGGCTGCGGCTGGGGAGCCGTACGAGCCGCTGCCGGCTCTGAGACCTCGAGCTGCTGGGCCGAACGGCCGACGAGCTGGGAGAGGTCCTGGAGCGCCTTGATCTGCTCGGCCACGGCGCGGCGCATCGCGGCAGCGCTTTCCTTGGCTTCTTCCGGGAGATCGAAGGCGCCGCGCTTCAGTTCCGAACGGGTCGTGTCCAGTTCGCTGCGGATCTCGTTGGCGGAGCGGCGGATTTCATCCGTCGCGCCGGCAAAGCGGCCGATCGCCTCTTCCACGGACTGCCGCAGCGTTTCGCGAAGCTTGTCGGCGGCGCTGTCCGAACGCTGTGCGGCATCGGAGAGCAGGCGGTCGATATCGTCCAGCGAGCTCGTGATGCCGCCCCGCATGCGCTCGGCGACATCCCGCGAGCGGCGCTCCGCTTCGGTGAGGGTGGATTCGAGCGCCCGATTGGCCTCCTCGCTTGCCCCGTGCAGGGCTTCGCGCATGGCGTCCGCCGTAAGTTCGGCACGCTGCTGAGTTTCGCCAAGCGTGCGGCCGATATCGGCAAAGGAGGCGAGAAGGTCTTCGCGCAGGCGCGTGGCGACATGCGCGGAGCGATCCTCCGCCCGCTCGAAGGCGCCTTCAAGAAGCGTGGTCATGCCGCGCATCGTTGCCTCGATCTCTTCCGACCGCTTGACGAGGCCGACGGAGAGCGTGCGCAGGGCAGTCTGGCGTTCGTCCAGCGTGCTGGCGAGGTTGGACTGGGCGGCGCCGAGCAGTTCGGACGCCTGGGCGAGCACTTTGGAATGCTCGTCGAAGCGGGCGACGATGCCGCCGACCTGGCTGAGGGTCTGGCCGGAAATGTTCGACAGGCGGTCGATGTTGTTTTCCAGGAGGCGACTGGAGCCGGCGACCATGTCGGCAGCCTGGGTCGCCGCTTCCGAGAAGCGCGTTGCCGTCGAGTCGAGCTTCTCGTCCACGCCGACGAACTGCTGTGCGGCATAATCCGCCGCGGCGTGCATGTCCTGCAGCGCCTGATGGACGACGGTCGAGATGTCCGCGTTGCTGGTTGCAAGGCGGTCGATGAGGCTGTTGACGCTGGTCGACAGGCCCTGTTCGGCGAAGCGGATGGTGCCGGCGGCATCTTCGGCGCGCTGCGCGATTGCCGCCAGCGTGTCGTTGGTGCGTGCCGCGATCGCATCGACCAGCGCATCGTTTTCGTTGCGGATGCGGTTGGTGCTTTCTTCCGCGGCGGCGACAAGCCGTTCCGTGCTCGCCTGGGCGGCTGCGGCCATCTGATCGGCCGCGGCGCGGCCGGTCTGGGCAAAGCCCTCGATCATTGGACGCGCCTTTTCGTCGATCAGTCGCGACAGCTCTTCCGAGCGGCCGGCGAGCATGGAGTTCAGGTCGCGGGTACGGCTGTCGAGCGAGGAGCGGATCGCATCGCTGCGAGCGGCGAGCGCGCGGTCCACCGAGTCCATGGCGGCGTTGATCTCGCCGGCGGTCTCGGAAAGCGTGCTGCGGATGGTGCCGCCGCGCGCCTCCAGCGTCCGCTCGGCTTCACCGAGCGCCTCGGAGATTGCGGTGACCTGGCGCTTCACCAGGGAATCCGCTTCGGCGACCTTGTGGACGATCGCGTTGCCGGCATCGGAGAATGCCTGCGCGACGGTCGCCGCCTGGCCTGCCAGGCGGTTCTGTGTTTCCGAGATGCGCTCGACGATCTCGCTCGAGCGGTCCTCGATCGCCTTCGTGAACTCGGCATTGCGGGTGCTGAGTTCCTCGGTGAACTCCGAGCCGGCGCGGGCGAGCAGTTCCGCCGAGCGCATGGCTTCGCTGTCCATTCCTTGAGCGGCGGCGCTGACGGCTTCGCGCAGCGTCGAGGCAAGCCCCGAAGCCTTGCCTTCGATCGTGCGTGTGACGTTGTCGAGCCCGATGGTGAGCGCCCGGTCCATCGTGGACAGGCGTTCCTCGATATGCGCGGTGCGGCCGTCCATGGTTTCGGCGATGCGCTCGCTCGCTTGCGTGCTGATGCGCTCGATGTCGGCGGTGCGCGCCGTGAGCGTTTCGTCGATGCGCGTGGCGATCTCGCCGCCGATGCGTTCGATGTCGCTGGTCCGCTGGCCGAGCGTATTTGCAAGGCTGCGGCCGGCATCGTCCACCAGCTGCGTGACATTGCCGAGTTCGTCGCGGATACGGCCTTCGAGACCTCCGAAAGTGGTCTCGATCTTCTCGCCCGTCTGGTCGAGCGCCGTGGAAACGCCGCCGACCGTCTGCTCGATGCGGCTGGAGAAGGCGTCCGCCGAACGGCTGATCTCACCCGCGGCCTCGCCGAGGCGGCCGGCAATGTCGCCGGCGGTCTCGCGCAGCCGCTGTTCGAGGGCCTCGCCTGCACCGTCGATGGCGGCGCGCAGGGAGTCCTGATGGCTTTCCAGCGACATTTCCAGCATTCCGGCGCTGGCGGCGACCGTCGTGCCGATCGAGGTCGCCTGGTCGGACAGCATGTTGCCGATCTGCTCCTGCGCATCGGTCAACGCGACGGAGATCATGTTGCTGCGCTCTTCGAGCGTCTGGCGCATGCGGTCGTAGCCCGAACCCAGCGTCTCGGACATCTGCCGGTTGGCCGCATCGACGGTCTCGGCCATGCGCTCGTTGCCCTGGCCGAGCGTTGCTTCCAGGCGCTCGTGCGATCCGGAAAGCGTGCTCGTCAGCAGTTCCTGCGACGTGGCGAGCGTGAACTCCATGTTTTCCAGCCCGTCGGCCAGGCTTTCCTGGAACCGGCGCGAACCGTCGCCAAGAGCCGTTTCGATCCGGCTGGCGGCAGAGCCCACGGTTTCCTCGATGCGCCCGCTATTGGTCTCCAGAACGCGGGTGAGATCGGCGGTCCGGCTTTCAAGCGACTGATCGAGCCGCTGCTGGTTTTCCGCATAAGCGGTGCGGATAGCCTCGGAGCGGCTTGCAAAGGCCTGTTCGAGCCGGCTGTCGGCATCGGCGGCGGCGTTCAGCAGGGAAGCCGCCTTCTCGTCGAGCATTCCGGCGAACCGGTCTTCGCTGAGCGCAAAGGACGTGGTGAGTTCCATCGCCTTGTCGTCGAAGATTTCGGCAATCCGATCGCTGTTTTGCGTAATCGTGCGATTGAAGTCGGAAACGCGCTGGTCGAGGCCGGTTCCGAGCCGCTCCTCGCTTTCGGCGAGGGTGCGCGTGATGGTTTCCGCACGCTCGTCGAGAATGTTCGCCAGGCGATCCGGAGCGCCGGACAATGCGTTTTCGACGACGGAAGCCTTGCGCTCGATGAGTTCGGCCAGACGTTCGCCGTTGGTGGCGAGCGCTTCGCTCACCTGCTCGACGCGACGGCCGAGATTTTCGCCAAGCAGGTGCTCGCTGTCGGAAAGCGTGCGGGAAAGGGCCGCGGTGCTCCGGTCCAGAACGTCCGCCATGCGGTCGTGGGCGCCCGAAACGGAGCCGATGATGGCGTCCGAACGCGTCTCCAGCGTTTCCTCGAAGCGGGATTGGCTCTTCGCCAAGCCTTCGAGAAGGGCATCACCGCGTTCGCCGAGAACGGCGTTGATCCGCTCATGCGTGGAGCCGATCGCGCTCTGGATCTCCTCCGATCGCGCCGCAAGCGCATCGGAAAGCTCGCGCGTGCGGCTGTCGAGCATGGAGTCCAGCACTTCCTGGCTGGTGCCGAGCGTCGTCGCAAGCGCCAGCGACTGGTCGGTAAGCGCCGAACCGATACGTTCGATGCTGGAGCTCAGAATGCCCTCGATGGCTTCCGAGCCGCCCGCGACCGTCTCATTGATGCGGGCGAGGCTATCCATGAGCTTGCTGTCGAGCGAACCTGCGCGCTGGTCGAAGGCGGTGGTGAACTGCGCCAGCCCGTCGTCAAAGCTGGTGCTCAGCTGGCCCACGGTCGTCTGCAGCCGCTCCTCGAAGAGGCCGGTGCGCAGGTCGAGATCCATGATCGCGTCGTCGGCCGCGCTCTGCAGGCTGCTGCGGAAGGTGGTGCCCTTCTCGTCGAGCGTGCGGTGGAGGGTTGTGATGACGTCGTCGAGCGTGCCGGTAATGGAGCGTTCGCCGTCGTTCAGGCCCTCGGTGATCTCGCGGGTGCGGGCAAGCAGCGTCTCGTTGAGCTGGCGTGTCCGTTCGGCAAGGGCGGCGTTCAGCTTCTCGGTATTGGCGTCGAGCGTGGAGGCGCGCGTCTCGAACTCGCCGAGAAGGGCCTGGCCGCGATCGGAAAGCGTCGATGTCAGGGTCTCCAGCCGCTCGTCGAATTCGTGGGCGAGCGCGAAACCGGAGGAATTCAGCGTCTGCAGCAGAGTGTCGGCCTTGGCCGAAAGCAGCGTGCCCAGGGCCTCGCCGGCCGCATGGGACTTCTCCATGAGGGCTGCGGCGCGGGTATCGATCATCGAGGCGAAAGCCTCGCCGGAGGTCGCCAGACGGACGGAAATCTCCTCCGTTGCAAGCGAAAGCTCTTCCTTCAACTGCTCATGCGCGCCAACGATCGAGGAGCGGATGCGTTCGGCATGGTTGACGATCGAATCGCGTTCCGAGCCGAGCTCATGCACCAGGCCGCGCATGCGCAGCTCGTTGTCAGCATAGCTGCGCTCCAGCGCGTTCACTTCGGAGTGCACGAGGGTTTCGAGCTCGGCGGCGCGGGCGATCGTGCGCTCGATGCCTTCGTTCATGGCCGAGACTTCGCGGCGGACGGCCTGGCCGACCGTCATGATGCGTTCGCTGGCAATGGTTTCCGGCTCGGAGAGCCTCAGCGCCACCTCGGCCATGGAGCGGGCCGCGTTGCGCAGATCCTGCGCGCGCGCCATCATGATCGCGAAGGCATAGAAGAGCAGGATCGGCACGATGATGCCGACGAGAATGGCGACGACGCCCGGAATGGCCAGAACCTCAGCGATCGAGCCGAGCTGCCAAATGCGGCTTCCATAGACCAACTGTCCGAGGCCGAGGCCGGCAACCGCCCAGAGGATCGATATCAGTGTCGCGTTGCGCAGCGACGAGCGCATCGAGCCGCTTTCGAGCGCGCGAAGCATGGTGACCGGGTTGCGCCGACCGCTGTCGTTGGCGGGCTCGAAAGCCGGCGCGCGGGGCGCGGCTTCGGGCGATGCGGAGCGGACCGGTTCGGCCTGCGGGGCAGGGCGCTGGCTTGGCGTATCTGACACTCTGGCCTCCGAGGCGTGGGACGCGGAACTCTTTGCCGAAGACTTCTGGCCCGGGGATTTTGGAGAGGGCCTGGGGCGAGATTCCGGCTCGTCGTTGAAATCGATCTTTAGAGCATCCTCCAGAGCCTGGAACGCGGTCTCGTCGATCGACTCGCTGCTGGTATTCTTCGCCATGCGGTTACGCCTCGTTACATACTCGCCCGGCCGTTCCTTGTACGCACCCCCGCCCAGTGGTCCCGTACAGAAGATACTGCCTGCCGGAAACCCTTCGTTCCGTCGCCGGATGTCGGGATTTCCATTTCACTTTACAATTTCAGACGGCTGTTCTTTCAAACGGATGATAAGGAAAACTTACCAGCCTGCCATCCGCGGCAAAAGGAGTATTCTCCCCGCCATCCTAACCGTACTGTAGTGGCACATTCGCGCAAACGGTACAATTAAAACGCCCCGTAGGCGGCTTTGGCCTGGAAGCTTGTTAACAGAATTTAAACCATAGAAATGTGCAAAAGGCCTAAAATTATGGGAGCTTAGCAGAAATTAACCATATGGGAAGAATCCTGCCGCGATTGTGCCGGAATTTGACGGGATAGCCGCCTTGCCCGGCAAAAACGGGACACTTTGAAAATTAGAGCAGGGAAATAGTTCATGGCAGCGGTTAGTATCGCGTTCGAAGCTCCTGACAATGCGCAGGGCGGTTGCCCATCTCAATCCCGGCCGATCGATCTCGTTCATCTCGCCACCCAGACCATGGGTGACAAGGCTCTCGAAATCGAGGTGCTGCAGATGTTCGCCCGCCAGGCGCGCAAGGCCCTTCAGGATATGTCCGTAGGAGATGAGAAGGCCGTCGTCGCGGCCGCGCATCGGCTAAAGGGTGCCGCAAGGGGCGTTGGGGCTTTCCGGGTGGCTCAAGCCGCCGAGCAGCTGGAAGCGTATGTGTCGGATGCCGCCCTCCAGGCAGCGGTCGCCGCCGCCGTCGTCGAGGCTGAAAACTTCATTCTCAAGCTCTGCCGCTGAGCGGCACGCAATCAGCGCCGTGCGCCGGCCGGATGGCCGGCGTCGCCTGAAAATGTTGACTGTCCAGGGGTTTTATTGGAAGACGGCGCCGCTTAGATAAGTCCCGTCTACCACCAACCCCTACCGGATTTCCTGATCATGACGAAACTCACCATCGTTGCCTTCGACGGTACGCGCTTCGAACTCGAAGCAGAGACCGGCTCCACCGTGATGGAGAACGCGGTCCGCAATTCCGTTCCCGGCATCGAGGCCGAATGCGGCGGCGCCTGCGCCTGTGCCACCTGTCACGTCTATGTGGATGAGGAGTGGACGGACAAGGTCGGCCCGCCGGCGCCCATGGAAGAGGATATGCTGGACTTCGCCTACGAAGTGAGGCCGACCTCGCGCCTTTCCTGTCAGATCAAGATCACTCAGGAACTCGACGGACTGGTAGTCAACGTGCCGGAACGCCAGGCCTGATCTTTCCGCAAGCCAAAAAAACGCCTCGCTGCGCTGGGAGCGGCAAGCGAGGCAAGGCGGGCGCATCACCGCGGGCGAGGGAGGAGACACCTGCGGCTTAGGGACGCGCCAGGAGAACGGCACTCAGGGGCAGAACACGCGGACTGACTTCAAAACTGCATGCGACACAGCGCCCAACACACGACGGGCAGGTACCGGTCGCCTCGTCTTTGCCGCGATCTCCGGAGAATCAGTCGGCTAAAGATCATGTATGAATTTCTAGCCGAATTTCCTTTATTAGGCCATTACCATAAATCGCACTCCCCCGAAAAATCGTGATGGAGGCGTGGTTTACCGAAATGGGAAGGAGGCTTTGGCGGCAGGCGCGGCCTTGATCAGCGGCCGTTTTGCTGCATGCGGTACTTCAGAAGCCGCATCATGCGGGCATCGAAATTCTTCGATTCCACCTGGTCGAAGCGGAGCTGATCGCGGTCGTGCGCCTCCAGAACGCGGCGCGTCGTTTCCGCCACCTGCTTCTCCAATGCCTGGCAGCTTCGGCTGGCCGGCAGCCTCTTCAAGTCCCGCTCCAGCGTGCGCGCGTAGTTGCGGGCGATCTCGGCATGACGCTCCTCGTGCCGCTTGATATCGGCCGAGAGCGCGTCCCAGATCATCACGAGATCCTTTTCGGCGCGGCGCCGATTGTTCCAGCGGGGAAGGATGAGGTGGGTGCGCAAGGTGATCTTGGCGCCGCCGACCGCGCAGCGCCCTTCGCGCTCCACATAGGTGACTTCGCCGCCGAACTTGATCTCCGTCGCACCGGGATGCCGATGGCCGGTCGTCCTCGTCACCGGACCGCGCTTTTCGAGCTCCTTGTCCAGGTCCTCCGCCGTGCGGCCGCCGATCCGGAAATAGGAATAGGTCTTGTTGATCAGAGGATCGGCATGCGTGATGGCCGGAATCATGGAAAGGAAGAGGGCTCCGCCGACAATCCGGCGGAAACGGCACATCAAAAACATTCTCTGGCCTGCAACGTTGAACTTGTTTCGAGCTTGGGGCATAGCCAACTCAAGCGCAACACAAAGGCTGGAAAATTTGCGTTACTCCCCGAGAGATGGGCGGAAGGTGATATCCCCGCGCAACACACTATGGCAGGTCGGTGGCGGGCGCAGTCTCGAACTCGGTCTTCGTGGCCATATCATGGCGATCGTCAACGTGACGCCGGATTCCTTTTCGGACGGCGGGCTCTACACGAATGTCGAGGCGGCGGTGGCGCACGGCCTCGAATGCCTGGAGCAGGGCGCTGCAATTCTCGATATCGGAGGCGAGTCGACCAGGCCCGGAGCCGCGGATGTGAGCGCTGCCGAGGAGCAGGACCGGGTTCTGCCGGTGATCGAAAGGCTTGCCGGAGAGAGCGACGCGTTGATCTCCATCGATACCTATCGGGCCGAAACAGCAAGGCTTGCGATGGCCGCCGGAGCGCACATCATCAACGACGTGCATGGGCTCCAGCGGGAGCCCGAGCTTGCCCGCGTGGCGGCAGAGACCGGGGCAGGGCTCTGCATCATGCATACCGGGCGGGGACGGGAAAAGCTCGATGACGTGATCGCCGACCAGGAACTCTTCTTCGAACAGTCGCTGAAGATCGCGGAAGCGGCGGGGGTTGAGCGGGCGAGGATCGTCCTCGACCCCGGATTCGGGTTTGCGAAGGACGTGGGCGAGAATGTGCGGCTGATGACGAGGCTCGATGAATTGCACCGGTTCGGGCTGCCGCTGCTCGTCGGCACGTCGCGCAAACGGTTCGTCGGGTCGCTCACCGGACGCGGGCAGGCCGAAGAACGTGATATCGCAACGGCTGCGACCAGCGCGATCCTGCGGCTTGCTGGGGCGGCCATCTTCCGCGTTCACAATGTCGCGGCAAGCAGGGACGCTCTTGCGATCGCCGATGCGATGATCGCGGCGGAGAGGGAAACCGGAACGGAGGGCACCGCATGACCTATACGATTACGCTCAAGAACTGTTCCTTCTTCGCAAGGCACGGCGCATTGGAGCAGGAGGAATTCCTCGGCCAGCGGTTTTTCGTGGATGTCGTCATGGAGGTCGACGCGGACGAGGCGCTCGATACCGACGACGTTGCGAGGACCGTCCATTACGGTACTGCCTTCCAGATCGTCGAAAAGGTGGTGACCACCCAGCGGCGCAAGCTCATCGAGGCGCTGGCCAGGGATGTCGCGCTGGCGCTCTGCGAGCGTTTTCCGCAGATCCGCCGCACGGCGATAACCGTGCGTAAGCCGAGCGTACCCATTCCCGGCATTCTCGACCATGCGGAGGTGTGCGTTGAGCACGTCCCGTAATGGCGGCCTGGAGGTCGCGTCTCTCGGCCTAGGCGGCAATATCGGCGATCCGCCCGCTGCCATGGCAAGGGCATTGCGGCAGCTCGACCGTCGTGAGGATTGCCGTGTACTGGCGGTTTCCCGGCTCTACTCGACGCCTCCCTGGGGAAAGACCGATCAGGCGGATTTCTTCAATGCCTGCGCGCTGGTCGAAACCTCGCTGGAGCCCGAGGCCCTGCTCGATGCCTGCCTTTCGATCGAGCGGGACATGAAAAGGGAGCGGCTGGAAAGATGGGGGCCGCGTACCATCGATATCGACATCCTGACCTTCGGCAGCCGCGAGCAGAAGACGGATAAGCTCGAACTGCCGCATCCGCGGATGACGGAGCGGAGCTTCGTGCTGATGCCGCTTGCCGATATCGCACCGGACCTGAACGTCAAGGGAAAGAGCGTCGGCGCATGGCTGGCGGAGGCGGATGTCGCCGGAATAAGGGTGGTCCGGCCAAACGGGGACTGGTGGCGGGTCGATTGAGCGCCACCACACCTTTTCAGCGGATCGAGCCGACGGCGATCGAATCCATGTCCCGATCGAGCGTGAGGCCGATCACCGGCACCATCTGATCCTCGACCTTCACCGAAATCGTGATGTTCATCTTGTTGTCGCCGCGCAGGCTGGCGACCATCGCGCCGTTCAGCTTGGCCCGATTGATGCCCATCACGACCTTGTCGCCGCTCACAGAGCCGGAGATGATGTCGAGGCCCTTGCCTTCGGCGCCATCGAGGAACTTGCCCTGATAACCCTTGCCGTTATGGGTGATGACGGCCGACATCGGCTGCTTGAAAACGCCGACGCGGCAGGTGCCGTCGAGCTTCATGCCAGTCTCGCCGCCCGGAGCGGATTCGCCGGTGAGGTGGCAAGTGAATTTGGTGCCCTTGTATTTGCCGGCGACGATCTCGCCCGGTCCCTTCCAGATACCCGAAACCGATTGGAAGAAGACTTGATCGCGAGAGGCCGCGAGTGCTTCCGGCGCCAGCGCCGACGAGGCTGCGAAAGTCACGGCGGCCAGCCCGCCAAACAGCGAAAAGAAGCGCGAAAACATGGAACTTTCCTCGGGCAAAGCAGCAACCTGAACTCGTCGCAACCTACGCTCGGAATGGTTAACGAGTGGTATCTGCGTCCAGTTTCGGGACTGCTTTATTAGCCTTCGGGCGGCAATCAGGTCTCCCGGCGCGTACCCGCCGCAGCGATATCGGAGATGAAATCGCCGATGCCCGGCCGCTTGAGCGCCCGGAAGGGCAACGGCCGGCAGAGGTCCATGGCGGCGATCCCGATCCTGGCCGTCAGCAGCCCGTTGATCACGCCTTCGCCGAGCCGGGTCGAAAGTTTCGAGGCCAGCCCTTGGCCGAGAACCTGCTGGGCGAGACCGTCGCCCACGGCGATCGAGCCGGTGACCGCGAGATGGGCGATCACATCCCGCATCAGCCGCAGGAGGCCGAGCGTGCCGGGCCTGCCGCCATAGAGTTCGGCCATGGCCCGGACGAGCCGGCTCACCTCGAAAAGCACGAAGGCGAGATCGACGATGGCGCGCGGGCTGACCGCGGTCACGATCGAAACGCGTTTGGAAGAGCCGAGAATGAGGGCGCGGGCTTTTCGGTCGAGCGGCGAAAGCAATTCGCGTTCCGCCAGTTCGATGAGCTGCGGCCCGTCGATGATCTCGTCGCTGGTGGCGTCGAGAGTTGCGCGGCCCTTGGCGGTCTCGGCGCGATGGGAAAGAACCCTGACAAGCTTGGCGGTGACGGCACGGGCCGGCGCCGGCCGCGGAGCCGCAATGGCCTCCTCCGCTTCGGCCTTCAACGTCTGCACGGCGGAAAGCCGCATGATCCCGAGAATCTCCCTGCCGACGACGACGAGGAGGCCGATCAGCCCAAGCCCGAGCGCGGTAAGCGCCGCATAGCCGAGCCAGTCGGCCCGCGTAAAGAGATCGCGGACGACCCGGTCCGCCCAAAGCCCGAACGCGAGCGACAGGAAGGTGCCGAAGGCCGCAAGCGCGAGATTGGCGAAGGAGAACTTCCGACGCCGCGGCTCGGCCATCGGGATCGCCTCGGGCGAAAGCTCCGCGGGCGAGAGGAAGGGATCTTCCTCGTCGGGCGTGACGATGATGTCACCCGCAAAGCTGCGTGGAGCGCGGCGAAGCGGCGGCGCGGGTTCACGGAACTCCTCTTCCTTGATCGCGAAGGAGGCTGGCCGGCGATTCTGCCGCTCTTTCTCGGTTTCGGGCGGTCTCATGCGAGGCGGTCTCCGAACAGGAACTGCATGGCGCGATCGAGCCGGATATGTGGAATGGAGAGTTTGAGCCCGCCGCCGGTCTCTTCCAGCGCGGGCGGGCGGAACCGTATCACGTTGATATCCGGCAGGGTGGGCAACGAGGATTCCATCTGCTGAAAGAATGCTTCAGGATTTTCCGGCAAGTCACCGGGAAATATGGCAGTTTTCTTGTCGCCGTCGAAGCGCTCGCCATTGATCGTTTCTCCCGCCATCGGTGTGCCGACGATGACCGGCAGAAGCTGCCCGTTTTCCTTCACGGTGGCCTCGCGCGTGGCGCGGACCGAGGCGATCGCCATCACGTCGATATCCGCGCCCGACATGCCGATGCGCTCGACCGCCCGATCCACCATCCGCGCCGCGATCCGTTCCAGGCGGTCGTGGCTCTCGTGATGGAGGTGATCGGCCTTTGTGGCGGCAACGAGCACCTTGTCGATACGCCGGCCGAGCAGGGAGGAGATGAAACTGTTGTGGCCGGAACGGAAGCAGGCGAGCACATCGGTGAGCGCACGCTCCAGATCCTGCACGGCTTCCGTACCGCGATTGATCGCCTGCAGGGCATCCACCAGTACGATCTGCCGGTCGAGCCGCGCGAAGTGCTCACGGAAGAAGGGCTTCACCACGACCGACTTATAGGCGTCGTAACGCCGTTCCATCATGGCGCGCAGCGATCCCTTCGGCGCGCGGCTCTGCGGAATGTTCGGCAAAGGGGCGAAGGTGAGCGCCGGAGATCCTTCGAGATCGCCGGGCATCAGGAAACGGCCGGGCGGCAATGTGGAGAGCGAGCGCTCGTCCGCCTTGCAGGCCCGAAGATAGGCGGTGAACGCCTCGGCCAGGCGTCTCGCGGTCATTTCGTCGACCGGCGTATCCATATCGATGCCGGCCGTGAGCGCCAGCCATTCACGCGACAATTCCTCGCGTATGCCGGTTTTAGCGAGATTTACGGTGTTCTCGCTGAAGGTGGAGTAATCCTGCCCGAGGAGGGGCAGGTCGAGCAGCCATTCGCCGGGATAATCGACGATATCGATGGAAAGCCGGCCGCGCGAGAACATCCGGCTCCAGCCGCTGGCGCTCTCGTAATCCAGGGTTATGCGCAATTCCGAGATGGCGCGGGTCGAATCCGGCCATACCCGATCGCGTACCAGCGCCTGGATATGGTCCTCATATTGGAAGCGGGGAATGGCGTCGTCGGGCTGGGGCTCCAGCCTGACCGCCGAAACGCGCCCGGAGCGCATGGCCTCGAACAGCGGCAAGCGCCCGCCGTTGAGGAGGTTGTGGACCAGCGAAGAGATGAAGACGGTCTTTCCGGCGCGGGAAAGGCCGGTAACGCCGAGCCTCACCGTCGGGTTTACAAGGCCGGTGGCTCGGTCCGCGAGATTGTCGAGGGCAATCCGCGCGTCGTCGGTGAAGCTGGTGAGAGAAGGCGGCAAGGCGTCATCCCGGATGAATTTCGATCTTATATAGTCTGCGATGCCGCGCGTGCAAAGGAGTGCGTCGCTGCCGCGGCTGCAACCTTCAGGCGGTGATGAAATCCGCGATGACCCAGCCGGTCTCCGCGCCGGACGTAACACCTCTATGATCGATCACCGCAAGGCCGGCAGTCGGGAAGCCGCCCGGGATCGCGGCTACCATGCGATCGGCCCCCACCAGCGCTTCCAGCGCTTCCTCGATCGTCGGGTTGTGGCCGATGAGCATGACGGACTGTTTTTCCTCCTGCGCCCCAAGCAGGGCGAGATAGGTGGCGAGCGGCGCGTTGTAGAGTTCGTCGACGAAGACCATCTCCAATGTCTCGTCCATCGCCCGCCGTATGGCATCGGCCGTCTGCCGGCAGCGCACCGCCGTGGAGCAGATGACGATATCGGGGCGATAATTCCTGTCGGCCGCCATATCCGCGACGATTTCCGCCTCGGCATAGCCCTGATCGTCGAGCGTGCGGTCGAAATCCCGCTCGCCGGGCTTGGCCCAGCCGGACTTGGCATGCCTCAGAAGATAGATACGAAAAGGTGGAGGATCGATGGTGACCATGCCGGGGCCGCAACTCCGTTTGAACGACTGCGTAGCCCCGCAAGGGGATGTTCGTCAACCGCCATCCAGGCTGTCCGCGGCGATAGCACAAGCGCGTGAGGTGCGGTCCCGCTGTTCGGTCTGTGCGGAATAAAAGCTTAAATAATAATCGTTTAGCTCATTTTTGTGACAGTTTTAAATTATCTCTTGTTTCGAGTTGTAAGGCTTGAACGTGGATAGCCGAATAGGATATAGAGCGCGCCAAGAGATGTTCTTCGGGAGAATCGCGTTGAGTGAGAAGATCGATCTTAGCAATTATGTGCTCTCGGAAGACGATGAGTTCATGAATGCAAAACAGAGAGCCTATTTCCGGGCGAAGCTGATCGCTTGGAAGAATGACATCCTGAGAGAAGCGCGCGAAACGCTGGGTCATCTGGCGGAAGAAAGCGCAAATCATCCTGACCTCGCCGACAGGGCTTCCTCCGAAACCGACAGAGCCATCGAACTTCGCGCTCGCGATCGTCAGCGCAAGCTGATCTCCAAGATCGATGCCGCCCTCCAGCGCATCGATGATGGCACCTACGGTTACTGCGAGGAAACCGGCGAGCCTATCGGGTTGAAGCGGCTGGACGCCCGTCCGATCGCCACGCTTTCGATAGAGGCCCAGGAGCGCCACGAGCGCCGCGAGAAGGTCTATCGCGACGAGTAATCGCCGCCTCGACCGGAAACAAACTAAAAAGGCACGGGAAACCGTGCCTTTTTCATTCGCGGAATAGGGGCGGCATCGGAGCCGCGCCGCACGCTCATTTGTCGCGCGTGACCGACATTTCACCGAAAATGCGCGCGACTTCGGCCTGGAGCGTGGGTTCGGGCGTCGCGCCGGTGACCGGCGGCACGGCCGGGTTGCGCTGAGGCGTCGCTCGATTTTCTCCGGAAGCCGCGGCCTGTCGGGCCGCGAGATTGCTGGCCATCTCTTCTTCCAGGATGCGTTCGAAGTCGCTGCCCAGCACTTTTCCCGCTTCGGGCTGGATGGCCTGCAGCGGTGCGGCGCGAACAGGCTCGGTCGCGCCGCCGAATACACGACCGCGCGCCGCCTCCAGCATATCTTCCGCCTGATTGACGCCGGGCGCGGGCCGGGAAACCGGGTGCGGCGCTTCGTCCGGAGCCTGCAGGACGGGTTCCTGTCGCGGCCGGGCAGGGGTTGTTTCAGGCTCGGGAGCAACGGCGCGTGCGGCGACCATCGAGGTTGGGCCGGCAGCCGCGAGGCGTTGCTCAGGCGTGGCGGTCAGCTGGGGCTCGGATGCCGCGGGTCGCGGCTCCGGCACGGGGCGGGGTTTGACGGCAACGGGCGCCTCCGCCGGGACGGGCACCGTCTGGACGGGCGTGGTCCGAGGCAGGCCTGCCGGTGCGATTCTGCTTTCGATGACGATATCCGTGGGACCGCCGATCATGATCAGATGTTCGACGTCGTCGCGGCGCACGAGCACCAGCCGGCGGCGCGTATCGACGGCGGCGGCGTCGAGCACCTGCAGGCGGGGTTGCCTGTTCTTGCCGCCGCGCACGAAAGGCGAGGGGCCGCTGCGGCCCCTGAGCAACCAGAGGACGCCGATCAGGCAGATAAGGCCGACGGCCACCCCCAGGATGGCGATCACGAAGCGGCTGCCATAGGCGCCCATCAGTTCTTCGACCATTTTCGGTTCTCCTTCGAACTGCCCCGGGGGACTACTACCGCGGCAGATGACGATTTTTTTCACCTCGTGGCAAGCACGGACGGGCCGCGCGAGAGCAATGTGGACCACTATCCCGGCTTTTCTGTGCTTCGGAGCTTTTTGCTTCAGCTTCAACTTGCTAAGAGAGAATCGTGGAGGAATTCCGCAGTTTTCTATGGCCGCGCTCGTCGATCGGTCGAAATGTGAGGGGTAGATGACGAGGTTGCAGCAGGGCGGCAACTACGAGGCGCCGCTGGTGGAGCGCGGAGCGCGGGGCGGCACGATCATCCGTATCCTGCTGCTCGCTCTCGTGCTGATCGGGGTGGCGGTGGCCTTCGTCTTCTTCCAGCATGCGCTGGATAACGAGGTGATGCTCGGCATCCTCGGAATCCTCGCCATGGTCGGCATCTTTTTCGTGGTGTCTTCCCTCATCGGCCTGGTGGAGGTGATGCCGCAATCCCGATCGGAGGAGTTGGCGCGCGGCTTTCTGGCCAATCATCCCGACGGAATCCTGATCACCGATCCGAAAGGTCACATTCTCTACGCCAATGCCGCCTATGGCCGGATGACCGGCGCGACGAAGGCGAGCAACGTGCAGTCGCTGGAGACCTTGCTTTCCAGGACGCGTGATTCGACCGAGGCGCTCTACCGCCTGACGACGGCGCTGCGCGAGGGCCGGGAGGGGCACGAGGAATTCCGGCTGATGAAGCCGCTCGGCCGCGCCACTGAAAACGGTTCCGGCGCGCATTGGTATCGGCTGAAGGCCCGGCTGCTCGCTCCCGAAGACAAGCGCAAGAACCAGCTCGACATCTGGCAGATCACCGATATCACGCCCGAGCGCGACGAGCAGGAGCGCTTCTTCCGCGAGTTGCAGAACGCCATAGACTATCTCGACCATGCTCCGGCAGGCTTCTTCTCGGCCGGCAGGAAGGGCGAGATATTCTACCTGAACGCGACGCTTGCCGAATGGCTCGGCATCGATCTCACCAAGTTCACGCCGGGCTCGATCAGCATGGCCGATCTGGTGGCCGGCGAGGGCATGGCACTCATCCAGTCCGTGCAGGCCGCCCCCGGCCTCAAGCGTACCGAAACACTGGATCTCGACCTACGCCGCACCAACGGCCAGAGCCTGCCGGTCAGGCTCGTGCATAGCGTGAGCTCCATGCGCGACGGCGCGCCGGGAGAAAGCCGAACCATCGTGCTTGCCCGCCCGAAAGGCGGCGAGGGGGACCAATCGGCATCCGCCATGCGCTTCACGCGCTTCTTCAACAACACGCCGATGGCGATCGCCTCCGTCGATGGCGAAGGCAAGATCCTGCGCATCAATGCGCCCTTCCTGAAACTTTTCGCCGGCGTGGTGTCCCGCGACGACGTCGAGACCGGCGCCATGCTGGATGCCATCGTCCATGAGAATACGCGGCCGCAGCTCCTGCAGGCGCTTGCCGCCGCCAAGGACGGGCAGGGCGACATTCCTCCGATCGACTCCCGCTATCCGGGCGAGGAGAACCGCTACGTCCGTTTCTACGTCAACGCCGTGATCGACGCGGGCGACGAGGCGCCGGAAGAGGTGGCCATCGTCTATGCCTTCGAGACCACCGAGCAGAAGGCGCTCGAAACCCAGATGGCGCAGACGCAGAAGATGAATGCGGTTGGCACGCTTGCAGGCGGCATCGCGCACGATTTCAACAACGTGCTGACGGCGATCCTGCTCTCTTCCGACCATCTGCTTTTGCAGGCGCGCCCATCCGACGCGAGCTTCGCCGATCTCATGGAAATCAAGCGCAACGCCAACCGCGCCGCCGTCCTCGTGCGCCAGTTGCTTGCCTTCTCCCGCAAGCAGACCATGCGGCCCGCCGTATTGAACCTCACGGATGTGGTGGGCGATCTGCGCATGCTGGTCGATCGGCTGATCTCCGGCACCAATGTGAAGCTCGAAGTGGATTACGGCCGCGACCTGTGGCCGGTCCGCACCGACCTTTCGCAGTTCGAGCAGGTGCTGATCAACCTTTGCGTCAACGCCCGTGATGCAATGCCGCAAGGCGGCACGATCCTCGTCAAGACGCGCAACGTTCCGGCTGAAGAGGCCGCAAGCCTCCATCAGGCGGATCTGCCGGCCGAGGATTTCGTGATGATCGAAGTGTCGGATAGCGGCACGGGCATCCCGCCGGAAATCATGGACAAGATTTTCGAGCCCTTCTTCACCACCAAGGAAGTAGGCAAGGGCACGGGCCTTGGCCTCTCCATGGTCTATGGCATCGTCAAGCAATCCGGCGGCTACATCTATCCGCAATCGGACCTCGGCAAGGGTACGAGCTTCCGCATCTTCCTGCCGCGGCACGTTCCGGAGGAGCAGGCGCCCCGGGAGCAGGATGCAGCTGGCAATGCGGCGGAAGGCGAAAAGGCCGGAGCCGCGTCGAAGGCCGCCGCCGCGAGCAGCGAGAGCGTCGATCTGACCGGAAACTCCGCGGTCGTGCTGCTTGTCGAGGACGAGGAGGCCGTGCGCCGCGGCGGCAAGCGGATGCTCGAGACCCGCGGCTACACGGTCCATGAAGCGGGCTCCGGGACGGAAGCGCTGGAGATCATGCAGGAACTGGATGGCAAGGTCGATATTGTCGTCTCCGACGTGGTCATGCCCGAAATGGACGGTCCGACCCTGCTTGCGGAGCTGCGCAAATCCTATCCGGATATGAAGTTCATCTTCGTTTCCGGCTATGCCGAAGATGCCTTCGCGCGCAATCTGCCGGCGGATGCCAAGTTCGGCTTCCTGCCGAAACCGTTCTCGCTGAAGCAGCTTGCTGTGGCTGTTCGGGAAATGCTCGACGAGCAGAAGTGATTTCAGGCCGGTTGGGGTTCTGAAAGACGGAGCAGCTCATGATCGAGCGTTCTTTGCGAAAGGTCGTCCGGCACAGATCGGGGTGAACGAAGCGCGATCAGCGCGCCAGCGGTTCCCGAACGGAGGGCTTGCGAGAGGCTTTTCCCTTCCAGCAACGCATGGATGAAGCCCGCCGCCAGTGCATCTCCGGCCCCGGTGACGTCGACGATCATCGCGGGGGGAGGGGCGAGAAGCACTGTTTCGGCCTGTGAAAATGCAACCGCCTGGCTGCCGCCTTGCGTGACCACGCCGCCCTTCAATCCCATGGCACGCAGAAGTTCCGGCCATCCCTCCGGGCTTTCCGGCCGTTCGCCCGCAAGGGCTTCGGCCTCCGCGGCGTTCATGAAGAGGAAATCGATGCGGTGCAGGCAGCCGGCGAGCCTCGCGACCTTGGCCGGGGAAACGCCGATTGCCGCAATCGGCTTGCCGTTCTCATGAGCGTGTGTGGCGATCGCCTCCAGCGTATCGGCCGGCAAATTGGCGTCGCATAATACGAAATCGGCGGCGGCGAATCGCTCGCGGAGCGCCCGGATGCGCAGGCGTCGGGGCGTGAAGAAACGGTAGAGTTCCATATCGGCAAGGGCGACGACGAGATTGCCGTCATTAGCCAGGATCGCCGTGTAGCTGGGCGTCGGTCGGTCGAGGAAGACGAAAGGGCAGTCTTCGACGCCCGCTTCGCGGGCGGCTGCCGCGACGCGCTTTCCTGCGTCATCGCCGCCGCGCGGCGCCACCATCTGCACCGCATGGCCGAGGCGCGCGAGATTGCGCGCCGCATTGAAACCGCCACCGCCGGTGTCCTCGATCCAGTGGCCGGGATTGCTGGCGCCCATCGTCGTCTCGCCCGAAAGCCTTCCGCGCCGATCGATATGGGCTCCGCCGAGGACCAGAATCTTCTTCATTTTCCAATTCCCGCGGAAGGTTTGATTCGCTGCGATTTCAGGTTGTTGGACTTGATCGTCACCGCCTCAGAATGCGTATCCCGCTCGGCGGGAACAAGCGGAGAACGCAGGCCGGATAACCTTTTTTTCTCAATTCGTTGAGGGGTGCTTGCTAAACTGGAACAAAACATGTACGAAATTCACATCGGCTGCTTCATTGCCTGCGCGGCTTCAATAACCTAAAGGTGGATCGGATGGCACAAAATTCTTTGCGGCTCGTAGAGGACAAATCGGTGGATAAGAGCAAGGCGCTGGAAGCGGCACTGTCGCAGATCGAACGATCCTTCGGCAAGGGGTCGATCATGAAGCTCGGTGCGAACGAGAAGGTCGTGGAGATCGAAACGATATCCACCGGTTCGCTGAGCCTCGACATCGCACTCGGCGTGGGCGGTCTCCCGAAGGGACGTATTATCGAGATTTACGGTCCGGAAAGCTCGGGCAAGACGACGCTGGCCCTGCAGACCATTGCCGAGGCGCAAAAGAAGGGCGGCATCTGCGCCTTCGTGGACGCCGAACATGCGCTCGATCCGGTCTATGCCCGCAAGCTCGGGGTCGATCTGGAGAACCTCCTGATCTCCCAGCCGGACACGGGCGAGCAGGCGCTCGAGATCACCGATACGCTGGTGCGCTCCGGCGCGATCGACGTTCTGGTGGTGGATTCGGTTGCGGCACTGACGCCGCGGGCCGAAATCGAGGGCGAGATGGGCGACAGCCTGCCGGGCCTTCAGGCCCGCCTGATGAGCCAGGCGCTGCGCAAGCTCACGGCTTCGATCTCCAAATCGAATACCATGGTCATCTTCATCAACCAGATCCGCATGAAGATCGGCGTGATGTTCGGCTCTCCGGAAACCACCACCGGCGGCAACGCGCTGAAGTTCTATGCTTCCGTCCGTCTCGACATCCGTCGCATCGGCTCGGTCAAGGAGCGCGAAGAGGTCGTCGGCAATCAGACCCGCGTCAAGGTCGTGAAGAACAAGATGGCCCCGCCCTTCAAGCAGGTCGAATTCGACATCATGTATGGCGAAGGCGTTTCCAAGACCGGCGAGCTGGTTGATCTCGGCGTCAAGGCCGGCATCGTCGAAAAATCCGGCGCCTGGTTCTCCTATAACAGCCAGCGCCTCGGGCAGGGCCGCGAAAACGCCAAGCTCTTCCTGCGCGACAATCCGGAACTGGCGCGCGAGATCGAGATGGCGCTGCGTCAGAATGCCGGCCTGATTGCCGATCGCTTCCTGGAGAACGGTGGTCCCGATAGCGATGACGGGGATAATGCCGCGGAGATGTGAGAAATTACATCAATAGCTGGGCTCGTTCGCCGGCCGCCATCTGTGAAAGATGAGCGGCCGGTTTGCGTTCGTCTGGACAGCGGTGGGTGCGAACGATAAAAGCCAGTGGTTTTTCGGCGATTGAACCGCAGTCAGCGGAATAAAGGGCTTAGCATGAGCGGCGTGAATGACATCCGGTCGACCTTCCTCGACTATTTCCGGAAGAACGGACACGAGGTCGTGTCCTCCAGTCCGTTGGTGCCGCGCAACGATCCGACGCTGATGTTCACCAATGCGGGCATGGTGCAGTTCAAGAACGTCTTTACCGGTCTTGAGACCCGGCCCTATTCCACGGCGGCGACAGCCCAGAAATGCGTGCGCGCCGGCGGCAAGCACAACGACCTCGACAATGTCGGCTATACCGCGCGCCATCATACCTTCTTCGAGATGCTCGGAAATTTCTCCTTCGGGGATTATTTCAAGGAGCGCGCCATCGAGCTTGCCTGGAACCTGATCACCAAGGAATTCGGCCTCGATCGCAATCGCCTTCTGGTTACGGTCTATCATACGGACGACGAGGCATTTAACCTCTGGAAGAAGATCGGCGGACTGCCGGACGAGAAGATCATCCGCATCCCGACCAGCGACAACTTCTGGGCCATGGGCGATACCGGGCCCTGCGGCCCCTGCTCGGAGATCTTCTACGATCACGGCGATCATATCTGGGGCGGCCCTCCGGGATCGCCGGAAGAGGATGGCGACCGGTTCATCGAGATCTGGAACCTCGTCTTCATGCAGTACGAGCAGCTGACGAAGGAAGAGCGCATCGATCTGCCGCGCCCGTCGATCGATACGGGCATGGGCCTTGAGCGTGTCGCAGCCGTTCTGCAGGGCGTGCACGACAATTACGATATCGACCTCTTCAAGGCGCTGATCTCCGCTTCGGTGGAAGCGACCGGCGTGAAGGCCGAGGGCGAACGCCGGGCCAGCCACCGCGTGATCGCCGATCACCTGCGCTCTTCCGCCTTCCTGATCGCTGATGGCGTCCTGCCGTCGAACGAGGGCCGCGGCTATGTGCTGCGCCGGATCATGCGCCGCGCCATGCGTCATGCCGAACTTCTCGGCGCGCGCGAGCCGCTGCTCTGGAAGCTTCTGCCGGTTCTCGTGCAGGAAATGGGCCGCGCCTATCCGGAGCTCATGCGTGCGGAAGCCCTGATTTCGGAAACCTTGAAACTGGAGGAGACCCGTTTCCGCAAGACGCTGGAGCGCGGCCTCTCGCTGTTGTCCGATGCGACCAACACGCTCGGCAAGGGCGACATGCTGGACGGTGAGACCGCCTTCAAGCTTTACGACACCTATGGTTTCCCGCTCGACCTGACCCAGGACGCCCTGCGTGCCCGCGAGATCGGCGTCGATATTGCCGGTTTCACCGACGCCATGGAGCGCCAGAAGGCGGAGGCCCGTGCAAGCTGGGCAGGCTCCGGCGACAAGGCGACCGAAACCGTTTGGTTTGAGCTGAAGGAAAAGCACGGCGCCACGGAATTCCTGGGTTACGACACCGAAGCCGCCGAAGGCGTGGTGCAGGCGATCGTCAGGGACGGCAAGGTCATCGACAGCGCGTCTGCCGGCGATCAGGTTCAGGTCGTCGTCAACCAGACGCCGTTCTATGGGGAGTCCGGTGGCCAAG
Source organism: Rhizobium sp. LC145 (assembly GCF_001005825.1). Taxonomy (GTDB): domain Bacteria; phylum Pseudomonadota; class Alphaproteobacteria; order Rhizobiales; family Rhizobiaceae; genus Neorhizobium. The sequence continues at coordinate 272,720 of NZ_LBHV01000001.1, read as the reverse complement.
TCGGCGATACCGGCGCAATTTCGACGGATCATGCGCGCCTGACCGTGTCGGATACCCAGAAGAAGGGCGAGGGGCTCTTCGTTCACACGGCTACCGTCTCGGACGGCACGCTGACGATCGGCGATGCGGTTCTGCTCGCGGTCGATCATGAGCGCCGCTCGCGCCTGCGTGCCAACCATTCCGCCACCCATCTGCTGCATGAAGCGCTGCGCGAGGTGCTGGGCGGACATGTGGCGCAGAAGGGGTCGCTCGTGGCGCCGGAGCGGCTTCGCTTCGACATCTCACATCCGAAGCCGATGACGGCGGAGGAGCTGCAGAAGGTAGAAGACATGGCAAACGCCATCATCCTGCAGAACTCTTCGGTTGCCACGCGCCTGATGAGCGTCGACGATGCGATCGCTGAAGGCGCGATGGCGCTGTTCGGCGAAAAATATGGCGATGAGGTGCGCGTCGTCTCGATGGGCAAGGGGCTCGAGGGTTCCAAGGCAGGCAAGACCTATTCGCTGGAACTCTGCGGCGGCACGCATGTGAACGCCACCGGTGATATCGGTCTCGTGCGCGTTCTTTCCGAAAGCGCGGTCGGCGCGGGCGTGCGCCGCATCGAGGCGCTCACGGGCGACGCGGCCCGGACCTATCTCGCTGAGCAGGACGAGCGCGTGAAGTCGCTTGCCGGCGCCCTCAAGGTGCAGCCGGCGGAAGTCCTGCCGCGCGTCGAAGCACTGATCGAGGAGCGGCGCAAGCTGGAACGGGAGCTTGCCGATGCCAAGCGCCGGCTCGCCATGGGCGGCGGGCAGGCTGGCGCCGGCGATGACGTTCGGGAAATCGGCGGCATCAAGTTCCTCGGCAAGTCCCTCGAAGGGATCGATGCGAAAGACCTCAAGGGACTGGCGGACGAAGGCAAGGCGAGCCTCGGTTCGGGCGTCGTGACACTGGTCGGCGTTTCCGCCGATGGCAAGGCGAGCGCGGTTGTCGCCGTCACGCCGGACCTGACGGAGCGTTTCAGCGCCGTGGAGCTCGTGCGTGTGGCGTCTGCTGCTCTTGGCGGCAAGGGCGGCGGCGGCCGGCCGGATATGGCGCAGGCAGGCGGCCCGGATGGCTCGAAGTCGCAGGAGGCCATCGCGGCCGTGGCTGCCGCTCTCGGGGCCTGATGCCGGAATGGAAGCGGCCGCTCTCGGGCGGCACGCATCACCATGAGCGGGCCGGATTTTCGCGGCCTTTCAGGAGAAGCGAATGGGGATAGTGACGGCAATCGCCGATGAACTGGATGAAGAGGCTGGCAACGGCCTCGTTCCGGCCCTTTTCGCGGATGCGCCGAGTTCCGTCTCGTTTAACAAGCTGCGCAAGCGGCTCTTGCGGCAGGTGCGCCAGGCTTTCGACGATTTCGGCATGCTGAAGGAGCAGAAGCGCTGGCTGGTCGGCCTTTCGGGCGGCAAGGATTCCTATTCGCTTCTCGCTATCCTGCTGGACCTGCAATGGCGCGGCCTGCTGCCGGTGGAACTGATCGCCTGCAATCTCGACCAGGGCCAGCCGAATTTTCCGAAGCACGTGCTTCCCGATTACCTGGCCTCGATCGGTGTGAAGCACCGGATCGAATACCGCGATACATATTCGGTGGTGAAGGAGAAGGTTCCGCAGGGCGCGACCTATTGCTCGCTCTGTTCGCGGCTCAGGCGCGGCAATCTCTACCGCATAGCGCGCGAGGAAGGCTGTGATGCCCTGGTGCTCGGCCATCACCGGGAGGATATTCTCGAGACCTTCTTCATGAACTTCTTTCATGGCGGGCGGCTTGCGGCCATGCCGCCGAAGCTTCTGAACGATGAAGGGGATCTGATGGTGCTGCGGCCGCTCGCCTATTGCGCCGAGGACGATCTTGCGAAATTCGCCGCCGCCATGCGCTTTCCCATTATTCCCTGCGATCTCTGCGGCTCGCAGGATGGCCTGCAGCGCAACGCCATGAAGGCCATGCTTGCCGATATCGAGATGCGTATGCCGGGCCGGAAGGACACGATGCTTCGGGCGCTGGCGCATGCGAACCCGTCTCATCTTCTCGATCCGAAACTCTTCGATTTTGCCGGCCTTGCCGCCGCTCCAAGGATTTCAGAATGACTTTGCCGCTCGATGTCGCCCGGCTTGCCGATCTGCTGCGCCAGGCCGCCAAGGCCGAGATCCTGCCACGCTTTCGCCGGCTCGGCAGCGGCGATATCCGCTCCAAGAGCGAGGCGACGGACCTTGTGACCGAAGGGGACGAGGCCGCGGAACGGATGCTTCGGCGGGAAATCGAAGCTCTGGTGCCGAATGCCCTTTTCGTCGGCGAAGAAACGGTCGCGGCGGACCCCGCTTTGCTCGGCAGGCTGCCGGATGCCGATTTCGCGGTGGTGGTCGATCCGATCGACGGCACTTTCAATTTTGCCTCGGGCATTCCCGCCTTCGGCGTCATGGCCTCGGTCGTCTGGAAGGGCGAAACCGTGGCCGGCATCATCTACGATCCGATGGGCGACGACTGGGTCATGGCCGAGAAGGGGGCGGGCGCCTTCCTGCGGCGCCCGGATGGCTCCTCACAACAGCTTCGCGTCTCTCCGCCCGCGCCGCTTTCACAGATGGTCGGAATGGCGTCCACGGGTTTCTTGCCGGCGGAACGTCGTGCGGAAATCCTCGGTAATCTCGCCAAGGTGCGCTATGTGATGTCCTATCGCTGTGCGGCCCATGAATATCGTGCCTTTGCAAGCGGTTACGCGCATTACCTCATGTATAACAAGCTGATGCCGTGGGATCATCTGGCCGGAGCGCTGATTGCGGTCGAGGCCGGGGCTCATGTGGCGCGTTTCGACGGATCGCGCTATCTGCCGCGGCATACAAGCGGTGGCCTTTTGCTTTCGACCGATTCCCAAAGCTGGGAGACGCTGCGGCGTGAGGTCTTCACACTCTGAATAATCGGGGGGCGGGGCGCTTGGCCGTGCCGCCGCCCTCCGAAAATGTCAGACCGGCGGGTTATGCGGCTGGAACAGCTTTCCCTTTTCGCCGATCAGCACAAAGATCAGACCGATCACCGAAACCGTGAAGAAGCCGGCGACCATCGGCAGCGCGGTGCCGTTGAATGCCTGCCCGATCATCGCGCCGATGATGCCGCCGCCAATCGTTCCCATGAAGCCGAGCACGGAGGAAGCCGTTCCGGCAACATGGCCCAGCGGCTCCATGGCGAGCGAATTGAAGTTCGACCCGATCCAGCCGAACTGGAACATGGCAAGCGCGAAGAAGGCCAGGAAAAGCGGGAAGGGCATGGGCTGCGGCCCGAAGATCTGCACCATCAGCCACAAGAAGGTGATCGCGATGAAGCCGAGCAGCGAGCCGTGCGAGAGGCGACGCATGCCGAAGCGCCCGACAAGCTGCGAGTTGATGAAGGACGAGAAGGCCATGAAGACCGCCACCGCCGCGAAGGCGACCGGAAACCAGACGCCGAGCTGATAGATGCCGACATAGACCTGCTGCGCGGAATTGATGAAGCCGAACAGCGCACCGAAGATGAAGGTGCTTGAAATGGTGTAACAGAGCGCTACCCGGTTGGTGAGCACGATGCGGAAGCCGTCGAGCACGGAGGAGATGGTGAACGGCCGCACATCCTCGGCATGCAGGGTTTCCGGCAGGCGCATGTGCATCCAGATGACCACAGCGAGCGCCGCGACGGCCATGAAGACGAAGATCAGGTGCCAATCGCCGAACAGCAGGATGAGCTGGCCGGTGCCCGGCGCGATGACCGGCACCACCATGAAGACCATCATGATCAGCGACATCACCTCGGCCATGGCGCGGCCACCATAAATGTCGCGGACGATGGACACGGTTATGACCCGCGTCGCCGCCGAGCCGACGCCCTGGATGAAGCGCAGTGCGAGCAGGCCGGCAAAGGAGGGGACCGCCACGACCGCGAGCGAGGAGAGGATGTAGATCACCAGTCCGATGATCATTGGGCTACGACGTCCGAAGCGGTCGGAGATCGGCCCATAGACGAGCTGGGCGACACCGAAGCCCAGAAGATAGGCGGAAACCACATATTGCCGGTGGTTCTCGTTTTCCACGCCGAGCGCGGCGCCGATTTCCTGAAGACCCGGCAGCATGATGTCGATCGCCAATGCGTTGAGCGCCATCAGCATGGCCATCATGGCGATGAACTCGACTTTGCCCATGCCGCTGAGGCGAACGGAAGCGGTTTGTGAAGGATTTGTCACAGCGATATTCCCAAAGACGTTGAAAGGCGCCGCTTGCACGGCGCCTCGAAAGAAAAGGTTATGAAAGGCCCCCGCGGAGCGGGGACGGGGGATCAGGCGGCGCCGCGGACGCTGATGCCCTGCTCTTGAAGATGGCTCTGCAGCTCACCGGACTGGAACATCTCGCGGACAATATCGCATCCGCCGATGAATTCGCCCTTCACATAGAGCTGCGGAATGGTCGGCCAGTTGGAATAGTCCTTGATACCCTGGCGGATTTCAGCGTCAGCGAGCACGTTCACGCCCTTGTAGTCGAGACCCAGATAATCGAGAATCTGGACGACCTGGCCAGAAAAACCGCACTGCGGAAACTGCGGTGTGCCTTTCATGAAGACAACCACGTCGTTCGTCTTTACTTCGTTGTCGATGAAATCGTGAATCGCGCTCATGTCAAATCCTTGTCTATCCGGGTTCAAGGTCCGGATCGCTGTTCGCCTTTTAGATAACACGCGCCGCGGGAATTTCCAGCGGGGAAGTCATCAAAATCCCTGATGGAATGATCAGCGGGCGCGCTGGCGGCTTCGGGAAGCCGCGCTGCGGCGCCGGCTCACCTGCTTGCAGACGACGGTTTTGGTCTTCTCGGTCTTCGCGCGGGAGGGACGGCCACCAGCGGCTTGCGCCTTGCGCTTCTTTCGCTTGGTCGTCGTGCGGCCGTGAGACTTCTTCAGAAGCTCCCGCATGACGTTTTCAACGACGCCGGTGACCAGTTCCTTGATGAGATCGGCCATGGGGTTCAGTGGGGCTCAGTCGGCGGGAGCGGAGGTCTGCAGCGCCAGCGCATGCAGCACGCCGCCCATGTTGCCCTTGAGCGCGTCGTAGACCATCTGGTGCTGCTGCACGCGGCTCTTGCCCCGGAACGCTTCGGCGACAACTTCGGCGGCATAGTGATCGCCGTCGCCGGCGAGGTCCCGTATGGTGACACGGGCGCCCGGTATGCCGGCCTTGATCATGTCTTCGATGTCGCCTGGGCTCATGGGCATGTTTTTGTCGTCCTTTCCTCCTCCGCAGACTCAAAAGCGGAGTTCAATCGAGTCGAGAGTGCCTCAAAGAAGGCCGGCGGTCAAAGCGGGATCGCCGCTCTATCGACAGGGAATATTATCCGCCTTCCGGAGGTGAGGCGCAAGAAAAGCCTGCGCCTCCCGCTGCGGATCAGGCCATGAAGCCGGGGAACCAGCTTTCATGTGCATTGGCGAGATCGACGACGGCAAGGCTGACGAGATCGTCCACCGCGAACGTTTCTCCACCCACGGTGCCCAAGCGGCGGAAGGGAACTGCTGCCGCTTCCGCATTCGCTTCCACGAAATTGGCGAGATCGGCCGGAACGGCGATCACATAGCGGGCTTGGTCTTCGCCGAAGAGCAGGGCATGCGGGGCGCCCTTCTGGTCCTTGAGGCTGACGGTCATGCCCTTGCCGGATGCCATTGCCATCTCCGCAAGCGTGATGGCAAGGCCGCCCGAGGAAATGTCGTGGCAGGCGGTGACCTGGCCGTTGCGGATCAGCGAGCGCACGAAGTCGCCGTGGTGGCGCTCGGCTGCGAGATCGACTTCCGGCGGCGGGCCGTCCGTCTGGCCGAGGATGTCGCGGAGGTAGACGGTTGAGCCCAGATGGCTGCCGTCGACGCCGATGAGGATCAGCTTGTCACCCTCGTTTGCCGACCCGATCTTCGCCATTTTCGACCAGTCGGGCAAAAGCCCGACGCCGGCGATCGTCGGCGTGGGCAGGATCGCCACGCCATTGGTCTCGTTGTAGAGCGAGACGTTGCCGGAGACGATCGGGAAATCGAGCGCCTTGCAGGCTTCGCCGATGCCCTTGATGGCGCCGACGAGCTGACCCATGATTTCCGGCTTTTCCGGATTGCCGAAGTTCAGGTTATCGGTGGCCGCGAGCGGCTCGGCGCCGGTTGCGGTGATGTTGCGCCAGCATTCGGCGACCGCCTGCTTGCCGCCTTCGAAAGGATCGGCTTCCACATAGCGGGGCGTCACGTCGGAGGAGAAGGCGAGAGCCTTGGAGGGATGATTGTCGACGCGCACGACGCCGGCGTCGCCACCGGGGAGCTGCAGCGAATTGCCCTGGATCAGCGTGTCGTATTGCTCATACACCCAGCGTCGGCTCGCCTGGTTCGGAGAGCCGACGAGCTTCAGAAGAGCCTCGTTGTAGTCCGCAGGCGCTGCGACCTGGGAGGCGGGCAGGGATGCCGGGCCGTTCGACTGAACCCACGGCCGGTCGTATTCGGGCGCCTCGTCGCCAAGCTCCTTGATCGGAAGGTTCGCCACTTCCTCGCCCTGATGCAGGATGCGGAAGCGCAGGTCGTCCGTCGTCTTGCCGACGATCGCGAAGTCGAGCCCCCACTTGTGGAAGATCGCCTCGGCCTCCTTTTCCTTCTCCGGTTTCAGAACCATGAGCATCCGCTCCTGGCTCTCGGAGAGCATCATTTCATAGGCGCTCATGCGCTCCTCGCGCACCGGCACCTTATCGAGATCGAGCTCGATGCCGAGATCGCCCTTGGCGCCCATTTCCACTGCCGAACAGGTGAGGCCGGCAGCACCCATGTCCTGGATCGCGATGACCGCGCCCGTCTGCATGAGTTCCAGGCAGGCTTCCAGCAGGCACTTTTCGGTGAAGGGGTCGCCGACCTGAACGGTCGGACGCTTTTCCTCGATCGACTCGTCGAATTCGGCGGACGCCATCGTGGCTCCGCCGACGCCGTCGCGGCCGGTCTTGGCGCCGAGATAGACCACCGGCAGGCCCACGCCCTCGGCCTTGGAGTAGAAGATCGCATCGCTCCGGGCGAGGCCGGCCGCAAACGCGTTGACGAGGATGTTGCCGTTGTAGCGCTCGTCGAACTCCACTTCGCCGCCGACGGTCGGTACGCCGAAGGAGTTTCCGTAACCGCCGACGCCTGCGACGACGCCGGAGACGAGATGCTTGGTCTTCGGATGGTCAGGCGCGCCGAAGCGCAGCGCGTTCATCGCGGCGATCGGCCGGGCACCCATGGTAAAGACGTCGCGCAGGATGCCGCCGACGCCGGTCGCGGCTCCCTGATAGGGCTCGATATAGGAGGGATGGTTGTGGCTCTCCATCTTGAAGACCACGCAGTCGCCATCGTCGATATCCACGACGCCGGCATTTTCGCCGGGCCCCTGGATGACGCGGGGCCCCATGGTCGGTAGCGTCCGCAGCCATTTCTTGGAGGATTTGTACGAGCAGTGCTCGTTCCACATCGCTGAAAAGATGCCGAGTTCGGTAAAGGTCGGTTCACGGCCGATCAGGTCCAGGATGCGCTGATACTCGTCCGGCTTCAGGCCATGCGAAGCGACGAGTTCGGGAGTTATCTGGATCGAATTGGGGATCGTCATCAGTGTTCCTAGGATGGCTGGCCGTTCCGAAGCGTTGCGCCTCTTTAGCGCATGTGTTTGCTGCACGCGACAGGAAAATAGCGGAAAACCTCCGCTTTCCGCAGAGCTTTGATTGCGGGGATGAAGGCGATCGGGCCGAGCCTGAACCGACCTGCCGACTAGCCTCAAGCCAGGCTGTCGTAGCCCGCCGATCCGTTTTCCAGCAGGCGTCGAACGACCTTCAGCCCGGCTGCCACATCTTGGCGTGTATGAGGTGAGGAGAACCCGATGCGGACGCGATGCGTGATCTTCCCCGATCGTCCGGCCCTGAATTCGTCTTCATCGTCGATGAGCACCCCGTCGGCCAGGACCGCGTTCTTGAATGTCGCGGAAAGCCAGGGTTCCGGCAGCTTAAGCCAAAGGAAGGGAATGTCCGGATTGGAATTGAAATCGTGGCCGGCGAGGATTTCCCTTGCAAGTTCCTCTCGGGCATTGATCTCAATACGGCATCGATCCCATATGCGTTCCGCCTCTCCGGAAAGGACGAGGCGAGAGCAGAGTTCCGCAAGCATGAAAGGCAGTCCGCCTGTTAACATCTTGTGGGCGATGCGGACGCGCTGAGCAAAATGCGGCGGACAGGCGACCCAGCCGCCGCGAGTGCCGGCCGCAACGGATTTCGACAATCCGTCAATGACGAAAGTCCTGTCCGGCGCCAGCTCAGCGATGAGAGGAATGTCCTTCTTGTCCATCGCGCCGTAGAGATTGTCCTCGATCAGCCAGACATTGTGCCTGTGCGCGATATCGGCGATCGCCCTGCGGCGATCGAGGGGCAGGGTCGCGAGTGTCGGGTTCTGGGCTGAGGACATGAAGAAGGCAATCTTGGGGTGCAGCTGGACACAGACTCGCTCAAAATCCTCGGGCAGAACGCCGAAATCGTCCGCGTCCACGAGCGAACTCCGTCGCCCGATCAGCCCGGCCGCACGGCTGATCTGCGAATAGGTCATATGCTCGAAAACGATCCTGTCGCCCGGACTGGTGAGCGACGAGATAATGGCCATGATGCCGGCGTGGGCACCAAGGGTGGGCACGACCGAGTCGATTGCGGGTGTCCAGTTGCCATAGGAAAGCCAGCGCGCCCCCGCTTCGGACCAATGGTCGGGAAAGCTCCGCGTGTAGCTTGCTATCTCCCGGGGGTGGTCTCGCATGATGTCGTTGATGATGCCGGCGATTATCTGATTTTGCCCGACATCCGGTGCTGCGGTGCTGTCGAACCGGATCTTGCCCGGTGGAGGGTGGAAGGGGCGGGTGCCCGCGAAACTGGCTGTTGCCGGATCATTGGCATCCTGCGATGCAATTTCCGGTCGCGGGCGAACATAGGTGCCGCGTCCGACTTCTCCGCTGACGAGACCCCGCTCATGCAAGAGGGAGTAGGCGCGACTGATCGTGCCGATCGTCACACCTATATCGTAGGCCAGATTTCTTTGCGGTGGCAGTTTCGCGCCGGCCGGCAGGTTGCCGGCCATGATCGCGTCCTCGATCTGATCCGCCACGCGAATATAGAGCGGGCTTTTGCCCTCTTTGATGTTTGGAAGCCAACTTGTCATGGTGACAATTCTCTACATTGTACCCTTAATTGAGTCAATGTAAAAGAATTGCACCACTAATGACTTGTATGGCAGGTGCGGTATGCGCAGGTTAAACGAATATCTTGCGACAATCGATACAATTTACCCAGACAACTTTGCTCGAGAGTCGCAATTGCGGGCAAGCGGTGATCTTTTGGCTCCGTCGCCTTTGCCGGCACCACGCCAGGGCCTGCTTGGCATTATCGACATCTATCGGAACTGGAGCATCCGCCGCAAAGGCCGAGTGGCTTTGCTGGATATGGATGAGGGCCAATTGCGGGATATCGGATTAACCCGCGTCGAGGCGCATCGTGAAGCGGCCAAATCGCGCTTCCTGTTCTGAAACATCTTCTTCCAGCACTATTGGAAGCAGGGCCCGATGCCGCATCCCAACCTGCGCATCGGGTCTTTTCTTATCGTCCGCCCGTGCAGTACGAGGCGGCGGCGGATAGCCGTTGCTTCCGCTGGGTCATGGGCTTTAGAACTTGTAGCCCAGCATGACGCCGGCGCGGCTCAGGCCGTCGTTCGGGCCGTTGCAGAGCTCCGCATGGGAGGAGTGCTCGATCTGGGCGGTAAGCCGCCAGTTGTCGGTGAGCCTGAAGCCGGCGGCCGCATATTCGTGGAAAAGCAGGCGGCAGCCGAGCGCCGGGCCTGATCCGCCGTCATAGTCGAGGTCGCCGTCGTGAACCGCCCCGCCGACACCCACTTCGAGAAACAGCCGATCGGTGAGATCGGCGGTCCAGGAAAAGCCGGCATAGACCTGGCTGGTTTCGCCCGCCGTGCTCAGGCTTCCGCCCAGATGGATTCGCGGACGCAGGAGCTTGTCGATGCCTTGCGCAGCATCATGGCCCCAGGGATCGAAGAAGATCATGCCCGTCGCGAATACCCCATCTTCGTGATGTCCGTTGTCGACGGAGGCGAGCACGCCGAAGCGGGCTTCGTCGAATATCGGTTCCTGGGCATTTGCGGGAGTGATCGTAGTGGAGCAGAGCGTTGCGGCCAGACCGGCCGAAAGGAGAACATGAAGGCATTCGGATTTCATCAGCATGCGTCCACCTCACCGAATCGCTTTGCGATCCTCAGTGATTGGTAAAGCGGGTAGCGTCCCGCGTCTATCCATCGTTTAAGCTGTGGCCGGACGGATGTTCAACGGATGCGGGATTTAGGTGGAATGGGCCGAGGTGGGTTTCTCAGCAGCCTTTGCCGCCACCCGCCCAGCGCAATACGTCGCGCTTGATCCGTTCGCCGGTTTCGCCGGCCATTATCGGACCGAAGGCATCGAGCTTCGCGGGATTGCCCTCCGCCTGGACGACGAGAACCGGCCGCGATTCCGGGCTATTGCGCGGTACGGCGAGAATGCGCGGACGGCCCGAGAAGGAATTGAGCTCCGGCGCCAGCCGATAGGGCTTGAAGGCGGTATCTCCCGATTTGAACCAGCAGGCATTCGCCGCAAGCGCGACGCGCTCCATCATGGGCAAGGCGGCATTGTTCGGGGAGGGGGCCGGTTTCCTGTCCGCCTGACAAGCTGTCAGCATAGTGCCGGCGGCGGCGAGGAAAACGAGCGTGAGGCTGCGGGTGTAGAACGGCATCGGGATATCCTGAAAGCGGCGCGCGCGCCGTTCTACAACGGTATGGTGAGGGGAAGGTTAAGCTGCGATCACATCGAGGGCTGAGGCGAAGATGCCGCGCCCGTCATTGCCGCCATGGGCCGCTTCGATCAGGTTTTCCGGATGCGGCATCATGCCGAGCACGTTGCCGCGAGCATTGATGACGCCCGCGATATCGCTAAGCGAGCCGTTCGGATTGGTGCCGTCGGTATAACGGAAAACGATCTGCCCTGCGTCTTCCATGGAGGCGAGGGTGTCCGCATCGACGAAATAATTGCCGTCGTGATGCGCGACCGGGCAGCGGATGACCTGGCCCTTTTCATAGGCGCGGGTGAAATCCGTCTCGGCGTTGACCACTTCCAGCTTCACTTCCTTGCAGACGAACCTGAGGGACGTATTGCGCATCAGTGCGCCCGGCAACATTCCCGCTTCGACCAGGATCTGGAAGCCGTTGCAGACGCCGAGCACCTTTACGCCCTGGTCGGCCTTTTCCTTGATGGCCTGCATGACCGGCATGCGGGCGGCGATTGCGCCGCAGCGCAGATAATCGCCATAGGAGAAGCCGCCGGGAATGACGATCAGGTCTACATCCGGGATTTCGGTTTCTGTCTGCCAGACCGTGATCGGCGCCTGACCGGAAATCTTGGTAAGCGCGGCGATCATGTCGCGGTCGCGATTGAGGCCGGGAAGCTGGACGACTGCGGATTTCATGGGTGCGGTTCAAACCTTGCCTGTGCCTCGGCGAGTTCGCGCAATTCGAGGCGGTTTTCGATACGATCGAGACGGACGAGAACTTGCGCCATCGTCGTGTGCAAGTTGTTCATGTCGCCCTGCATGACATGCATGTGATTGCGAAGGCTGATAACGTCCTGCCGAAGGCCCCTCTGGTCCTCCCGCAGATTACCCAGTTCGGAATGCATGCGCTTCATCAGCTCATACACCAAGTCGTTCGTGATCTCAGCCATCACATGCTCCACAACCTTCAGTCGAGAGTTATAGTATAATTCTCGATGACCGTGTTTGCCAGAAGCTTCTCGCACATTTCCTTGAGGTCGGCCTCGGCCTTCGCCTTGTCGGCGCCATTCACTTCGATATCGAAGACCTTGCCCTGCCGCACATGGCCGAGGCCGGAAAAGCCGAGGCTGCCGAGAGCGCCTTCGATGGCCTTGCCCTGCGGGTCGAGAACGCCATTCTTGAGCGTGACGGTCACGCGTGCCTTGATCACTGATCTACCCCCGATGATTACTTGACGAGAACCGGGCCGGTGCCGCGGATCGGTTCGTTTTCATTAATGATGCCGAGCCGGCGGGCGACTTCGGAATAGGCTTCGACAAGACCGCCCAAATCCCGGCGGAAACGGTCCTTGTCCATCTTTTCCTTGGTCTCGATATCCCACAGACGGCAGCTGTCCGGCGAAATCTCGTCGGCCAGGATGATGCGCATCATGTCGCCTTCGTAGAGGCGGCCGCATTCGATCTTGAAATCGACGAGCTGGATGCCGACGCCCAGGAAGAGGCCGGAAAGGAAGTCGTTGACGCGGATCGCGAGCGCCATGATGTCGTCGAGCTCGGCCGGATTGGCCCAGCCGAAGGCGGTGATGTGCTCTTCCGAAACCATGGGATCGGCGAGCGAATCCGACTTGTAGTAGAATTCGATGATCGAGCGCGGCAGAACCATGCCTTCCTCGATGCCGAGGCGGGTCGACAGCGAGCCCGCGGCGACGTTGCGCACCACGATCTCGAGCGGGATCATCTCCACTTCCTTGATCAGCTGCTCGCGCATGTTCAGCCGGCGGATGAAGTGCGTCGGAATGCCGATCTTGTTCAGATGCGTGAAGAGGTATTCCGAGATGCGGTTGTTCAGAACGCCCTTGCCGTCGATGACATCATGCTTCTTCTTGTTGAATGCGGTGGCGTCATCCTTGAAGAACTGAATCAGCGTGCCCGGTTCCGGGCCTTCATAAAGGATCTTGGCCTTGCCTTCGTAGATACGGCGGCGACGGTTCATGATTTTTTGTCTCGTTGTTGGCATCCGTAATGCGGACGCAGTGGAAGATCGTTGAAGCGGTCCCTTATCGGAAAAGAACGCATTTCACAATGCAGACCTCTTAACCTTGTCAGCAGCCGCATTGGGCCGGTGCCTTCACCACGAACATTTGTTCTGAGATTACACGGATTCTCGAAACCTTGTTCCGGTGACGGTGCCGTCGTGGAAGAAAAACGGCGGCTATGAACAAGAAAAAGGTGCTTGTCCGTCTTCCCGATCCAGTTGCCGGCCCGGCTAGCGCCTCAACGCGGCGTGGCCGACGAGGAACATATAGGTTGAAAACAGGAGGATTCCATACAGCTTAAAGCCCTCCTCGAGGAGCATCAGTCCCGGAAAGTATGAGGGATAGAGATCGAAGAGCAGGGACAGGCCAAAGGACATGACGGCCGCACCAAACACCAGCCACGGCGTTTCGGTTCGCATAAGCCAGGCGTAATAGCAGCACACCGCCAAGAACAGCGCATGCGGAAGCAGGATAAGCGGCTCGGCCAAACCCGTGACGGAAATCGACTCGTGAAGCATGAAAAGATCGTCGAGCCCCATCAACGTCGCGAAAATCCCGCCGGAAAAGAGCAATCCGCTGAACTCTCCCCGTCGCTTCAAGCCCAGCGAGGCATAGGCCTGAAGCGCTACCGCGGCGCTCGCGATCCATAGAACGACGCCGAGATTGGAGATTATGCCGAAATAGCGTGGATGATTTGCGATCGCATTCGGGTCCCGCATCAGATCATGGTGGTCGATTCCCCACCACGTGTCGGCGGCCACGACCAAAGCCGTTATGACAAGGACGATCATCGTGACGAACGACACGACTTTGATATCTATGCGGGAACCGCCAAGTGTGATCGATCTCGAATTATGCATCCAGCCCTCCTGATCCCGGCTATTCCGCGCTTCGAACTCCTCGGCCGAGCGGGGACAACAATCCCTGGCGAGTTTTGCGACAGTTTTATGACAATCCGGCATCATCAATGCGGAAGACATGCGCCGAGGGGCTGCATGATTGCTTGATCGCGGGACATCGCCGTTCCGGTCGACAAAGCGCATTGCGCTTCGGTGCCGGTTTGATTATGGGTCAAAGCGACCAATCGTTTGGGAGATCCGCATGGCCACGACGTTCAACGATCGCGAAAAAGGCTTCGAAAACAAGTTCGCGCATGACCAGGAACTGAAGTTCAAGGCGCTAGCCCGTCGCAACAAGCTGGTTGGCCTCTGGGCCGCGGACCTTCTTGGGAAGAGCGATACGGAAGCCTATGCCAGGGAAGTCGTCGCCGCCGATTTCGAGGAAGCCGGCGAGGAAGACGTTTTCCGCAAGCTGCGCAAGGATTTCGACGCCGCGAGCGTTTCGATTTCGGACGAGGACATCCGTACGAAAATGTACCAGTTCCTCGCCGAGGCCGTGGCCCAGCTCGAGCAGTAAACCTGACATCACTCAAGCAAAAAGCCGCGCTCATCGGGCGCGGCTTTTTGCTGTTCTCTACTGCGTTGCGGCGTCAGGCAGTTTCCGTCAGGGCTTCAGCTGGCTGAGGAACTGCGCGAAAACCATCGTACCTTCCGGCCAGGGGCCGTGGCCGCTTTCCGCGTTGATATGGCCCGTTTCGCCCGCATCGATGATGAGCGAACCCCAGGCGTTGGCGATTTCGTCCGCATGTTCATAGGAGCCGAATGGATCGTTGCGGCTTGCGATCATCAATGACGGAAAGGGCAGGGGATCGCGCGGATAGGGACCAAAGGTCATCAGATGCTTCGGCCGGATCTCGGGATTGTCGAGTTCCGGCGGGGCGACGAAAAAGGCGCCGGCCACCTTCTTGCGAAATAGCGGGATCGCGTGGACCGCGGAGGGTATGCCCAGCGAGTGGGCGACCAGCACCACCGGCTTGACCGCGGCATTCACCTCTTCGGCAACGCGCGCCACCCAGTCTTCCCGCACCGGCTTCGACCATTCGGCCTGCTCCACGCGGCGCGCCGTCGAAAGCTTCGTCTCCCAGCGCGTCTGCCAGTGTCCCGGCCCGGAATTGGTGTAACCCGGAATGATCAGGATTTCTGCTTCGGATACTTTCATGATGGCGCCGATGTGAGATCGACACCTATTGAAGTCAAGCAAAAAGGCTCCAGATTTCTCAAAATCCGCTAGGATCATCGCATGCCGGTAGCATTGAGCATCTCGGCAATCTGCCTTGCCGAGCCTTCTCCACCGCCGGCTGCTAAGGAGGAGACTATGTCATGACGGCATTTCATGTCATGGCCGGCGCGGACAACAGTTTCGTGCGCCCGGCTGTTCGCAGGATAGGCATAGGCGATATCGTGGACGCCCTGCGGCTTGGATGGGACGATTTCCGCGAAAAGCCGTCGCATTATGTTTTCCTGTGTCTGATGTATCCGATTGCCGGCGTGGTGCTCACGTTGTGGAGTTCCGGAGCCAATCTCTTGCCCCTGATCTATCCGCTAATGTCGGGCTTCGCCTTGCTGGGGCCGATCGCGGCCATCGGCCTCTATGAGATCAGCCGCCGCCGGGAACGGGGCATGGATACCTCCTGGCGCCACGCGCTGGATGTGCAGAGATCACCGGCGCTGCCGTCGATCGTCGCGGTAGCGCTCTTGCTGCTTGCGCTGTTCGTTGTCTGGCTTCTCACGGCCCAGGCGATCTATACAGCCTATTTCGGCGAAGCGGTGCCCACCTCTGTCTCATCCTTCCTGTCGCAGGTGCTGACGACGCCGGAGGGAAGGGGAGTGATCCTCTGGGGCAATCTTGCCGGCTTCCTCTTTGCGGTGGTGGTGCTCGCAACGACCGTCGTCGCATTCCCGCTCCTGCTCGATCGGGATGTGGGTGCCGCAGCCGCCGTGGATGCGAGCGTGCGGGCCACGTTCGCCAATCCGGTGCCGGTGGCGCTTTGGGGGCTGATCGTCGCCGTGCTGCTGGCAATCGGCACGATCCCGATCTTTGCAGGGCTTGCCGTCATCATGCCGGTTCTCGGCCACGCGACCTGGCACCTGTATCGCAAGATCATCGTGCCCGCCGAGGGCGAAATGCGCCAGCCGGGCTGACGGCCGGAAACGAAAATGCCGCCGGCATGAGCCGGCGGCAGGCAATTTCAGCGGTTATGGGGCTCAGCCGAAGACGCGCTTGAAGATCGTATCGACATGCTTGGTATGGTAGCCGAGGTCGAACTTCTCGCGGATTTCCTCTTCGGAAAGCGCCGCACGCACTTCGGCATCGGCGAGCAGCTCCTCGAGGAAGTCCTTGCCCTGTTCCCAGACCTTCATGGCATTGCGCTGGACGAGGCGATAGGCGTCCTCGCGCGAAACGCCCGCCTGGGTAAGGGCGAGAAGTACACGTTGTGAATGAACAAGCCCGCGGAACTTGTTCATATTGTTCATCATATTCTCCGGATAGACCAGCAGTTTGTCGATCACGCTGGTCAGGCGCGCAAGCGCGAAGTCCAGCGTCACCGTGGCGTCCGGGCCGATCATGCGCTCGACGGAGGAGTGGGAGATGTCCCGCTCGTGCCAGAGCGCCACGTTCTCCATCGCCGGCATGGCATAGGAACGCACCATGCGGGCGAGCCCGGTGAGGTTTTCGGTGAGAACCGGGTTGCGCTTGTGCGGCATGGCCGACGAGCCCTTCTGGCCCGGCGAGAAATATTCCTCGGCCTCCAACACCTCGGTGCGCTGCAGATGGCGGATTTCAGTCGCCAGCCGCTCTATCGAAGACGCGATGACGCCGAGGGTCGCGAAATACATGGCATGGCGATCGCGCGGGATGACCTGCGTCGAGACGGGCTCTGACTTCAGCCCCATCGCAGCCGCGACGTGCTCCTCGACGCGGGGATCGATATTGGCGAAGGTGCCGACCGCACCGGAAATCGCGCAGGTTGCGATTTCTTCGCGGGCCGCCAGAAGCCGGGTCTTGTTGCGGTCGAACTCCGCATAGGCCTGAGCGAGCTTGACGCCGAACGTCGTCGGCTCGGCGTGGATGCCGTGGCTGCGGCCGATGGTGACGGTGTCCTTGTGCTCGATGGCGCGGCGCTTCAAAGCCTCCAGCAACTTGTCCATGTCGGCCAGCAGAAGGTCCGTGGCGCGCACGAGCTGCACGTTGAAACAGGTGTCCAGCACGTCGGAAGAGGTCATGCCCTGATGCACGAAACGGCTATCGGGGCCGACGAACTCGGCGAGATGGGTGAGGAAAGCGATGACATCGTGCTTGGTGACCGCTTCGATCTCGTCGATGCGGGCGACGTCGAATTCGGCCTTGCCGCCCTTTTCCCAGATGGTCTCGGCAGCCGATTTCGGGATCACGCCGATCGCTGCCAGGGCATCGCAGGCATGAGCCTCGATTTCGAACCAGATACGGAACTTTGTTTCGGGGGACCAGATAGCGACCATCTCGGGCCGCGAATAACGGGGGATCATGGGCTTTGTCTTCCTACGCTTCGTCGGGGCCGCTGTAGCAAGAAACCGGTCAAAGCTCAATGTTCAGCACGGCGGATATGGCGGAAACTATGGCGCGGCCTTGATCGGGACGGCGATCCAGCGGCCGTCGGAGCCTTCAAAACCGAGGCTGAGAACCATGACGAGCGCGACTTTGAAGGGCGAACGGTCCATCGCCGTGCCGCCCATGACGCCAGCCAGGCGATAACCCGTCGCACAGCCGCGGGAGGCCGGAACCCTCTGGTCCTCGTGGATCAACTGGTCGGCGGGCTTGCCGTCTTCCTCGGTGATCCGCAACCGGAAGGCCGCCATTTTCTCGACCATGCCGGAGCAGCGATCGTCCGGTTCTTGCGGAATTTCCTCAAGGGTCAGCGTATCCGGCTCGCCGACGGGCGGAACGACGGCATAGTCGCGGTAACGAAGCCGGTGGGGATCGGCGTCGACCTCTGTAACTGGATTGAAGGCGAGGATTTCGCCGGGATTATCGGCCAACTCGTGGCTGGCGATGAGCCCCTCTGCCTTATCGCGGGCCTGGCGGCGCGCTTCGGCGAGGGTGGCCTTCTCGTCGTCGAGGCGAACCCGGTAGGGCGTGCCCTGCAGATAGCCGTCCTTTTCCAGATCCAGAACGTAGATGTTCGAATAGGGAAAGCCCGATCCATCCTGGATGCCGAACTCTTCGAAGGCGAAGACGCGCCCATCCGGAGAAAAGCCGATAGGGCGGAAGCTGGCGATATCTGCAGCCGTTGCGGAGCCGGCAAGGAATGCCGCCGCAATGGCCAGAACCGATAATCGCAATGCTGCTCTCATTTGCGCCCTTGCTCCGCTGCACCCTTCAGGCCGGCGATATTGGCCCTATAAGATTCGATGCCGTCGCCCTTGTAGACGGCCGAGCCGGCGACGAAGACATTGGCACCGGCAGCGGTCGCGGCGCCAATCGTCTCGGCGGTGATGCCGCCATCGACTTCCAGCTCGATCGGGCGGGCACCGATGAGAGCCTTGGCGGCGCGGATCTTCTCCACCATAGCCGGGATGAATTTCTGGCCGCCGAAACCCGGATTGACGCTCATGATGAGGATGAGGTCCACGTCATCCAGCACGTTTTCCAGCACGGAAAGCGGTGTGGCGGGGTTGAGCGTCACGCCGACCTTCTTTCCGAGCGTGCGGATGGTCTGCAGCGAGCGATGCAGGTGCGGGCCGGCTTCCGCATGCACGGTTATGCCGTCGCAGCCCGCCTTCGCGAAGGCCTCGAGATAGGGATCTGCCGGAGAGATCATCAGGTGGCAGTCGAAAAAGGCTTTCGTGTAGGGCCGCAGCGACTTGATGACATCCGGACCGAAGGAGATGTTGGGCACGAAATGCCCGTCCATGACGTCGAGGTGAACCCAATCGGCGCCCGCTTCCACGACATCGCGCACTTCCTGGCCGAGCCTGGAAAAATCGGCGGCGAGAATTGAAGGGGCAATGCGGATGGGAAGCGTCATTGGCAGGTCTCCGGCTGTCTCGCGCTTGCTCTATCACCGCTTCGGCGGAGGAACAATCGTCGGATACGTCACTCGGTCGCGGGACGGGCAGGCACAAATGCGGTCCCCCGCCATTCCTGAAGCTGAAGCGGGTTGGCGGCGAGCTCGTGCCCGTCATCGAAGTCGATCGCGCCGATCACGGTCGGGAAAGTCGCATCGGCGAGGATTTCCGTCAGCGGATTGTTCTCCTCGGCGGCGCGGGCAAGCGCCTGGCGGGCGAGTTCCACCGCGGCATAGGAAGGCAGCATATAGCCCTCGGGAGTTATGTTCCGGGCCGCAAGGGCTGCAACCGCCTGTGCCGCTTCGGGCATGGCGGCGTAATCGGGAAGCGCGGCCGCGAGGACGCCTTCACGCAGCGGAACGGGACGATCGGCCGCCCTCAGCGTATCGCCGCCGAGGATGGTCAGCGGGATATTCTCCGCCGCCGCGTCGCGCGCGATGATCGCTATGTCGTTTCGATCGCCGCCGATCATGACATGCGTCGCGCCCGCCCTTGCAAGCCGGCGCACCAGGGCGATCTGCTGTTCCTGGCCCGGGCGAAACGTATCGGTAAAGACCGGGGCGATCCCACCGGCTTCCAGCTTTTGACGTACGGCGCTCGCGAGCTCCCGGCCGTAGATCGTGCCGTCCTCGATCACGGCGACCGGGTGGGCTTTCCAATCCGAAAGGATGATTTCGGAAAGCTTTTCCGCCTCGTCGCCTTCGACCGGCGCCATGCGGAAGAAAGGCCAGCCGCCACGCATCGCGTCTTCCATCAGGATTTTCGAGCGAACGGAGATGCTGACGGCGGGAATGCCCGCGTTCTTCAGCACCGGCAGCGCCTCGGTCAGCGTCTCGACGCAGAGGAAGCCGATGGCAATTTCGACCTTGGCGGCCATCAGTTGATCGGCGAGCGCGCCGCCCGTTCCCGCCTCGCAGGTTTCGTCGATCTCGACGAGCCGGTCGCCGCCGGTCGCCGCTGCCGCACGCGCGCCTTCCAGGACCTGAGTGCCGAGAAGGGCGTAAGGCCCGCTTTTCGGCGCCACCACGCCGATGACAGCAGCGGATGCCGCATTGTGGGCAAATGCCGATGCCAGGACGAGGGCGGTGGCGATGCGTCTCAACGTCATGATTTCCTAAGCCCTTGCTTAACCGCGTTTTAGCGTGCTGATCGCCTGCGTCAAAGAGAATCGGCTATAGGGAGTAGCGCCGGAAATCAAAAGCATGGATGCCGCCGTGGAAATGGTCTATCGGCGTCATGATATCCGGCGTAACATTGAGGGACTTCCCGGTCCCACGGAGAATTTTTTGACGGACCAGCAGCTCCTCACGCCCGCTCTTTATCGCAATGCCATGGCGCGATATGCCGGCCATGTGCAGGTGGTGGCCACGGAACATGAAGGCGTCAGGCGCGGCGTTACCGTGACCGCAGCCTGCTCGGTTTCCGACAACCCGCCGACAGTGCTCGTGTGCCTCAACGGCAGCAACGAGAACAATGCGATTTTCGAGAAGAGCGGCGTCTTCGCCCTGAATTCCTTGGCGGCCCATCATCAGGCGTTGGCGACCGCCTTCGCGGGCCTGAGCGGGGTGGCCGTGGATGAGCGATTCGCGATGGGCGAATGGCGAAAGCTCGTAACCGGCGCGCCGGTTCTTTCCGATGCGGTCGTCTCCTTCGATTGCCGGCTTATCGACATCAAGCCGGTCTCGACCCATTTCGTCATGTTCGGAGAAGTGGTCGGGCTGCATTTCGGTCCGCACAGCCCGTCGCTCATCTATCTGGACCGGGATTTCCGCACTCTGTAGACTTGCTCCCAAAAGGGGAGAACACATGCCGCAGCTACCCGCCTCGATCGAGGAAACCGTCGCGCTCCTAAGCCGCGAGGACTATCTTGCAGGCAGGGCGCTCGCGACGGTGGTTTTTCTCGCGCTCAGGATGAAGCGGCCGCTTTTCCTCGAAGGCGAGGCGGGGGTTGGCAAGACGGAGATCGCAAAGACGTTGGCAAAGGCATTGCAGCGGCCGCTGATCCGCCTGCAGTGCTACGAGGGGCTGGATATTTCCTCGGCCGTCTATGAGTGGAACTACCCGGCGCAGATGCTGGATATCCGCCTTTCCGAAGCCGTCGGCATCAAGGACCGCAAGAAGCTCGAGACCGACCTCTTTTCCGAGCGCCATCTCATCCGCCGGCCGGTGCTGCAAGCACTCGGGCAAGCCGGCGAGCCGGCTCCGGTCTTCCTGATCGACGAGCTCGACCGCACCGACGAGGCCTTCGAAGCCTTTCTGCTGGAAGTGCTTTCCGATTTTCAGGTGACGATCCCCGAATTCGGGACGATCAAGGCTTCCGAACCGCCGATCGTCGTCATCACCACCAACCGGACGCGCGAAATACATGACGCGCTGAAACGGCGCTGCCTCTATCATTGGGTGGATTATCCGGATGCGGAGCAGGAGCTTGAGATCGTCCGGCGCAAGGCGCCGCAATGCGGCGAGATCCTGTCGCGGCAGATCGTTGCCTATGTGCAGAAGCTGAGAACGCTCGACCTCTTCAAGAATCCGGGCGTTGCCGAGACGATAGACTGGGCGACGGCGCTCACCGAGCTCGACCGCATCGCGCTCGATCCGGAAACCATCGCGGATACGCTGGGCACCCTCCTGAAATATCAGGACGATATTGCGCGCATCCAGGGCGGCGAGGGCGCTCGCGTGCTTTCCGAGGTGAAGGCCGATCTTTCAGCAGCAGGTTGAGCCATGGGCGAAAACGGGTCCGAAGACGGAATCATCATTCCGCCAGTCCCTGCCGGTGAGGGACGGCTCTCGGACAATCTCGTCTATTTTTCTCGCGTGTTGCGCCGGGCTGGGCTTAAGACGGGTCCCGCAGCCGCCGCCGACGCGATCGAGGCGGTCGATGCGATCGGCATCGGTTCCCGCGAGGAGTTTCACGCCGCTCTTTCTGCCGTTTTCGTGAAGCGGCACGAGGATCAGGCGGTCTTCGACGAAGCCTTCCGGCTCTTCTGGCGTTCGCGCGACCTCGTCGGCAAGATGATCGCCATGATGTCTCCGAAAGCGACCGGCAGCGAGCAGGAGAAGCAGCGCGCCGGCAGCGCCCGCGTCGCCAATGCGCTGGTGGCGGAGCGGCCCGAGACGACAGACCGCAAGATGCCGCCCGAAATCGAGGTCGACGCACGCTTCACGACATCCGGTTCGGAAGTGCTGAAACAGCGGGATTTCGCTCAGATGACGGCTGACGAACTTGCCTCCGCGCGCCGGGAGCTTGCGCGGCTTGCGCTGCCGCTCGATGAGGTCGCGACCCGCCGCTTCCGGTCATCGACGCGTTCGCGAAAGATCGATGCGCGAGCTACCATGCGACAGGCGATGCGAAGCGGCGGAGACCTCATCCTTCCGCGTTTCCGGGAGCGGAAGCCGGCGCCGCCGCCGCTGGTGGTACTGGCCGATATTTCCGGCTCCATGAGCCAGTACACCCGCATCTTCCTGCATTTCCTGCATGCCGTGACCGAGAAACGCGCCCGCGTGCACACCTTCCTGTTCGGCACGCGGCTGACCAATGTCACCCGCCAGATGCGCCGGCGTGATCCTGACGAGGCGCTGGCAGCCTGCGCGGCGGCGGTGCGTGATTGGTCCGGCGGAACGCGGATTGGGGCGACGCTGGCTGAATTCAATCGCCTTTGGTCGCGCCGGGTGTTGGGGCAGGGCGCGGTCGTGCTGCTCATCACGGACGGGCTGGAGCGCGAAGGCGTGGAGCAGTTGGAAGCCGAGATCGACCGGCTGCACCGCTCGTGCCGTCGTCTGATCTGGCTCAACCCGCTGCTGCGTTTCGACGGTTTTGAGGCGCGAGCCCGCGGCGTGCGGGCCATACTGCCGCATGTGGACGAGTTTCGCGCCGTCCACAATCTTCAATCGCTGGCGGACCTTGCGGCGGCGCTTTCGGATCAACATGTAAAGGCTGCCGATCCAAGGCGTTTTCTCGACAAGGCAAGGAGGACCGCATGACCGACCTCGATACGCTTGATCCTCTGGTCACCGCCGAAACCTGGAAGAATGCCGGACGCGACGTTGCCGTTGCCACCGTCATCGAAACCTGGGGTTCCGCCCCCAGGCAGGCCGGCAGCCACCTTGTCATCGATGGCGAGGGCAATTTCGAGGGCTCCGTCTCCGGTGGCTGTGTCGAAGGCGCCGTGATTGCCGAGGCGCTTGATGTCATCGCATCCGGAACGCCGAAAATGCTGGAGTTCGGCGTGGCCGACGAGACCGCCTGGCGCGTCGGCCTCTCCTGCGGCGGCAGGATCAAGGTCTATCTCGAAAGGCTCGGCTGATGGATGTGCAGGCGTTGAAGGCGCTGAACGCCGCTCGGCAGGCGCGCCGAGCGGCTATTCTTGCGACCGATCTGGAGGATGGCGGCGGACGCGTGATCCTGGAGGGAGACAGGGTCGATGGGCTGCTGGGCGAGGCTGTCGCAGCGGCCCTTCGAACGGGCAAATCCTCGACCGTGGAGGCCGACGGCCGGCCCTATTTTCTGAACGTGCATCTGCCGCCGCCCCGCATCGTGGTAATCGGCGCCGTGCATATCAGCCAGGCTCTGGCGCGCATGGCTCCGGTTGCCGGCTATGATCTGACCATTATCGATCCGCGCACGGCCTTCGCCACGGAAGAGCGCTTCGAAGGGGTCGACCTCATCGCCGATTGGCCAGAGGACGTGCTGAGGCAGCGGCCACTCGACGCCTATACCGCGCTCGCCGCCGTTACCCATGACCCGAAGATCGACGATTTCGCGATCTCCGAGGCGCTTAGGGTCGGCTGCTTTTACGTCGGCGCGCTCGGCAGCCGCAAGACCCATGCAAAGCGGGTCGAGCGGCTGAGGGAGATGGGCCGCTCGGATGAGGAGATTGGCCGGATCGCCGCGCCAATCGGCCTCGACATCGGCGCGTCCAGCCCGGCTGAAATCGCACTCGCCACGCTTGCGCAGATCGTCCAGGCCTTCCGCCGCCGCGATCTCGTCAGCGGCCTCGTCAGCGGGGAGTGACCGGAATGCCGTTCGGAACCTTCGAGCTTCGAAATGCGGAAGGGGCTGTGCTGGCTCACAGCATCCGCTTGCCGAGCGGGCGGCTCTCCAAGGGGCATGTGCTGACGGCGGGCGACATAGAGACATTGGCCGGGGAGGGCATCACCAGCGTTGTCGCGCTGAGGATAGGGCCGGATGATCTGCTGGAAGACGAAGCTGCCCGGACGATCATGGAAGCGATCGCTCCCGACAACCTGAGCTTCTCCGAAGCCTCGATGGGCCGGGTGAATGTCTATGCAAGGATCGACGGCATCTTCGTGGCGGACAAGGCTGTCGTGGACGAGTTGAACCGGATCGATCCGGCGATCACGCTGGCTTGCCTTGCCGATCACGTGCCGGTGCGAACCGGCGATATGGTCGCGACCGTGAAGATCATTCCCCTGGCCGCGCCGCGGGAGAAGGTGCGAGCCGTTGCCGATCTCCTGTCGAGGTCGACAGCCTTCGAGGTGAAGCCCTATCGTCCCCGTACGGTGACATTGGTGGCGACGGAACTGCCTTCGCTGAAGGCGTCCGTGATGGATCGCACCGCGCGGCTGCTGGAGCAACGGCTTTCGATTTCTGGTAGCCGGCTCATCAATGAGAGAAGGGTGCCGCATGCAACGGAACCGCTTGCCGAAACGCTTCGGCAGGTCGTCCGCGATCGGAATGACGAGCAGGCGATGATCATCGTCTTCGGAGCCTCGGCCGTGGCCGATTTCGACGATGTCATTCCCGCCGCGGTCAGAGGCGCGGGCGGCGTGGTCGAACATGTCGGAATGCCTGTCGATCCCGGCAACCTGCTGGTGCTCGGCCGGATAGGCGAAATACCGGTGGTCGGCGCGCCGGGCTGCGCACGCTCGCCGAAGGAGAACGGCTTCGATTGGGTGCTGAACCGGCTGCTGGTCGGCGAGGAACCCACTGCATTCGATATTCAGGGCATGGGGGTCGGAGGGCTGCTGATGGAAATCCCTTCAAGACCGCAGCCGCGCGATGCGAAGGCGCGCAAGCCGCACGACCTTTCCGTCGGCGGGCTTCTGCTGGCCGCCGGCCAGGCCCGGCGGATGGGCAAGGAGGGACCGCACAAGCTGCTTGCCGAGTTCGAGGGCGTACCGCTCGTGCGCCGCACGGCCGCCATGCTGGCCGAAAGCCAGCTTGATCCGGTCGTGGCCGTTATCGGCCATCGCCGCGAGGAAATCGAGGAAAGCCTTGCGGGCCTTGATCTGGCCGTGGTCTTCAACCCGGACTATGCCTCCGGCATGGCAAGTTCTCTGAGTGCCGGTTTCTCCGCCCAGGCCCTGAAGCCCTGCGACGGCGTGCTGGTCATGCTGGCGGATATGCCGGGTATTACGGCTGGCCATGTGGACATGCTTGTTTCGGCCTTCAAGGAAGCCGGCGGCGGCGTGATCGTGCGCTCCGTATCGGACGGCAAGCGCGGCAACCCGATCATCCTGCCGCGCGAGACCTATGATGCCGTGATGAAGCTTCAGGGCGATGTCGGCGCGCGGGCACTGATCGAAAGCTCTGGATTGCCGATCCTTGATGTTGACATAGGGCCGGCGGCGCATCTCGATGTGGATACGCCGGAAGCCGTGACCGCCGCCGGCGGTGTTCTCAAGGGATAAGCGCGTGGACAATGCTACGATTGAGGAGATGTTCGAAGGGCTGGGCCCGGTTTCGATCCGCCGAATGTTCGGCGGCAAGGGCATCTATCACCAGGGTCTGATCGTCGGGATCGAATTGCGGGATGAAATGCTGCTCAAGGCGGACGAGGTGAGCGCCCCGGAATTCGAAGAGGCCGGTGCCCGCCAATGGGTCTACGAGAACAAGAAGAAGACGCCGGTGGCGATGCCCTACTGGTCGATACCGGAGGATGCGTTCGACGATCCGGACATCATGGCGAAATGGGTGCGACTGGCCTACGAGGCCGCTATGCGAGCGCAACCGAAGAGTTAGAGTATCTTCAGGCCATTTGGCTCTGAAGATGCTCGAAAGCTTTGGAGGAGAAGACCGAGAGCGGTTGCGGCGGGTTTCTCGGATCGAACCAGCCCATTTCGGAAAGCTTGTCGGGTTCCGTGAGGCTGGGTTCCCCCCGAAAATCGCGGGTCACGTAGATCATCGAAATCCAGTGCTGGCGATCTGGGCCGATGATCTCCTCGGTAGCGCAAAGAAAATCCAGCTTGCCGATTGCAAGGCCGGTTTCTTCCTCGGCTTCCCGACGGGCGGCCTCGGCCGAAGGCTCCATGTGATCCACCTTGCCGCCGACGATATTCCAGTGGCCGGCCTCGGGTGCCTTCACCCGGCGATAGAGCAGTACCTTGCCGTCATCACGCAGAATGACGAGCCCGGCGCCGACTCCTGGGAAATCGATACCCGGCCTGATCGTCATGGCAGGGTTACGCCTTGGCGTTGGCGGCAATCAGCATGAAGGCGGGGATGTCGTCGCCGAAGCCGACCGGAGTCGGGCCATCGTCGTGATCGCGATGATGGCGGGAGCGACGCTCGCGATGATCGTCGTTGGCCGGGTTCTGCCGCGTGTTGCGGTTACCGGTCTGCGGCCTCCTGTTGTCGGCCTTGCGCTCCGGTTTCACGTTTTCCACTCTCGCTTCCACCAATACCTCTTCGGCGTCAATCTGGTTATCCTGGCTCTTCACGTCAGCCTTCTGACCCGAATCACCCCGCTTGCCGCGGCCGCGTTCCTTATCACGGTCGCGGCCCTTGCGGCCACGACCCTCGTCGCGGCTCTCCACAGCCGGCGGCAATGCCGAAAGGTCGCCGTTCAGCCACTCGATCTCTTCGCCAATCAGCTTCCGGATCGCATCGACATACTTGGAATCGGTACGGGTAACGATCGTGAAGGAGCGGCCCGAGCGGCCCGCGCGGCCGGTACGGCCGATACGGTGGACGTAATCTTCCGCATGGATCGGAACATCGAAGTTGAAGACGTGGCTGACGTCGGGAATGTCGAGGCCGCGCGCGGCGACGTCGGAGGCGACGAGCAGCTGGATATTGCCGTCCTTGAAGTTGGCCAGCATGGTCGTGCGCGAGCGCTGGTCCATGTCCCCATGCAGCGCGCCGACTGAGAAGCCATGCCGCTCGAGCGAGCGGAAGAGGTCTGCGACGTCCTTCTTGCGATTGCAGAAGATGATCGCGTTCTTGAGGTCGTCCTGCGCGCGGATGAGATCGCGCAGCACGGCGCGCTTCTCGTAATCCTTGGTATGCGAGGCGACAAGCCGCTGCGTAACCGTCTTGGCGGTCGAAGAGGGTTTCGCCACTTCGATCCGTTCCGGATTCTGCAGAAAACGGTCGGCCAGCTTCTGGATTTCCGGCGGCATGGTGGCCGAGAAGAACAGCGTCTGCCGGGTGAAGGGGATCATCTTGGCGATCCGCTCGATGTCCGGGATGAAGCCCATGTCGAGCATACGGTCGGCTTCGTCGATGACGAGGATTTCGACGCCGGTCATCAGGAGCTTGCCGCGCTCGCAATGGTCGAGGAGGCGGCCGGGCGTGCAGATCAGGACGTCGGCGCCCCGTTCCAGCTTGCGGTCCTGTTCGTCGAAGGATACGCCGCCGATCAGGAGAGCGACGTTTAGCTTGTGGTTCCTGCCGTACTTTTCGAAGTTCTCCGCCACCTGGGCGGCGAGTTCACGCGTCGGCTCGAGGATCAGCGTGCGCGGCATGCGCGCCCTGGCGCGGCCCTTTTCGAGCAGCGTCAACATGGGCAGCACGAAGGAGGCTGTCTTGCCCGTGCCGGTCTGTGCGATGCCGCAGATATCGCGGCGCTGCAGGGCATGAGGAATCGCGCCGGCCTGGATCGGTGTTGGCACCGTGTAGCCCGCGTCGGTGACAGCAGATAGGACTTTCTGGCTCAGGCCAAGATCAGCAAATGTGGTCAAAGGGAATTCTGTTTCCGTTTCGGTTCGTGAAGAACACTTA
This sequence comes from Rhizobium sp. LC145, assembly GCF_001005825.1. Taxonomy (GTDB): domain Bacteria; phylum Pseudomonadota; class Alphaproteobacteria; order Rhizobiales; family Rhizobiaceae; genus Neorhizobium. Next base: position 244,930 of record NZ_LBHV01000001.1, on the reverse strand, counting down.
TGGTCGATGCACGGGGCGTGCGCGACAACTGGCGGCGACATAGGCCCAAAATGCCTGAAAGTCAAGGAAACTCGGCGGATCGGCAGCTATATTGGTGAACGCAATGATGATGGAGGCGAGCCGGCTATATTTCCGGCCCTCACAGTAATGCTTTTGGTCAATTCAGGTAACTAATGAGTTTCATGCCGGCATTGAGAAAACGGGCTGGATCGACGGCATTGCCGTCGCGCCTCACCTCGTAATGCACGTGCGGTCCGGTCGAGCGCCCGGTCGAGCCGGCAAGGCCGACCACATCGCCTGCGGCGACCCTGTCGCCGGTCTTCACGAGAACTCGGGACATATGGCCATAACGGGTCGTGATGCCCTGGCCATGGTCGATCTCGACCATGTTTCCGTAACCGCCGGAGGTGCCAGCCGCGATGACTTCGCCGGCACCGGTGCTCAGCACTCTGGCGCCGGTCTCGGCTTGAAAATCGATACCGGCATGAAGGGCAAGCCGCCCGAGAAAGGGGTCGATGCGATTGCCGAAACGGCTGGTTACGCTGCGACCCGGAGCGGGATTGCCGAAGGGCAGCGCGCGCGCCGTCTCGCGCACGTTTTCCAGCCTGCTGAGCGCGGTATCCAGTTCGTTGAGCGAGGCGTCGAAGGCGCCGGCGCTCGTCACCGGCTCGACGAACGGGCCGCCGAGACCTTTTTCCGGCGATCGGGGCGAGGTTTCGACTTCGACGCCCGTGCGGCGCATGATGGCGGCCATGGCGGCGGCCGTTTCGGAAGCATCCGTCGTGAGATTGGCGATCTTGGCGAATTGTTCCTTTTCGACTGCCTTCAGCGAAAGCGTGACCTGGGAAAAGACCCGGTCGGCGCGATCGGCCATGTTTTCCCTGAGCGGCGCATAGGCAAGCGCATTGCCGATCGGAGCGGCGCTCGATGGCTCCTTGCCGCGCAGAAGGCTCTCGATCGCCTGGATTCCGCCGCTGAGCGCGGCTTGCCGGGGTTTGCCGGCCGGCTCCTCCCCATTGGTCTCTTCGGTAGCCGGCTGCTCCATCTCGGGCATCTGCAGGCCCTGTTCCTCCGCACGTTCGAGGAGCGAGCCGAGCTTGCCGTGACGGGAGAAAAGCGCATTCTGCTGCTCGAGGAGCTTCTCAACCTTACGCTCCACCACCTGCTGATCGAGAAGCTGGCGGGAGGTGAGGCGGTCGAGCTGGGCGCGCAAGGCTGCGATGCGATCCTCGTAATCGTACTGCATGCGCGCCTGGCGGGCCATCGTGGCGCCGATCAGGTCGTCGCGAACGACGAGATAGGTAGTGGCGGCAAGGTAGCCGATCGACATCGTACCGAGAAAGCAGAAGGTCAGCGCCGCCATCCACGGCCGAACCGTCATGTGCCGGATCTTCTCGCCGCTGGCGAGTATGAGGACGTGCTGATGCTTCCGCTTCCCAAAAACACGGTTTTCGGTTCGGTTTGCCACCTGCTTCTCCCGGAAAATCGACTCGTGAGTGACCGTTTGTCGGTTCCGGAATTACACAATTTTAAGGTTAACAAAGCCTTAGCTGCGCGCGGCGAGCATCAGCCGGGCTTCAGGCGTTGCTGGTGGAGGTGAGCGATCGATAGAAGGAGGGCGTGAGACCGGCCTCGGCGCGGGCGAGATCGTTGAAGGGAGGCTTCAGCGAACCTCGGAAATTGGACCTCACGAGCTCCTTGAACGTCGCCGCCGGGTCCTTGCGCTCGCGGGCGCAGAGAAACCGGAACCACTTCGCGCCGATCGCCACATGGCCCTTTTCGTCGTTGTAAATGACGTCGAGCACCGCGGCACTTTCGAGATCGCCGGTCTCGCGCATCTTCGCCTGGAGCGATGGCGTGACGTCGAGGCCGCGCGCCTCCAGGATGAGCGGCACCACGGCAAGCCTTGCCGTGAGATCGTTGCGGGTGGAATGCGCCGCCTGCCAGAGCCCGTCATGGGCGGGCATGTCCCCATAGTCGGCGCCCATGTCGTTAAGCCGCGCGCGAACCATGCGGAAATGTTTTGCCTCCTCGAAAGCGACCTGCATCCAGCCGTCGAAGAAGGAGTTTGGCACCGGTTCGGTCGCAAACCGCGCGACGATGTCGAGCGCCAGATCGACCGCATTGAGTTCGATATGGGCGATCGCGTGCAGGAGCGCGATGCGGCCGTTCGTGGTGTGAAGCGAGCGCTTCTCCACGGCCTTGGGAGGAACGAGTTCGGGCTTTTCTGGCCGGCCGGGACGATCGGGCAGCGGCGGATCGAGTGGCGATCGCAACGAAAGCCTGCGCTCGAACCAGCGCGTTGCAGTCTCCTGGGCAAGCCGCGTCTTGATATCGAGATCCGGCGAGGCGATTGCGGCGGTCGCGCCGCCGCGCAGCGAGGTGATCGAGAATTCCCCCGGCATATGAAACTCCGCTTCAAAGTGCCTTTGCGGCAGCCAGAACCTCTTCGGCGTGGCCGGCGACCTTGACCTTCGGCCAGATTTTGGCGATCCGCCCGTCGGCACCGATCAGGAAGGTGGTGCGCACGATGCCCATGAAGGTGCGCCCATACATGCTTTTCTCCTTCCAGACGCCGTAGAGATTGGCGACCGCCGTCTCTTCGTCCGAACCGAGGACGACGGAAAGACCATGTTTTTTCGCGAATTTGTCGTGCCTGGCGACGGAATCCGGGGAGATGCCGATCACGGCCGCGCCTGCTGCCTCGAATTCCGGGAGGAGAGTTGTGAAGGCGATCGATTCGGCCGTGCAGGCGGTCGTGTCGTCCTTCGGATAGAAGTAGAGTACGACCGGACGGCCGCGAAAATCGCTTAAGGAAACGGTGCCGCCTCCGTCGCGGGGCAGGGAGAAGTCCGGGGCCACATCGCCGATCGCCAAATCCGACATCAAATTCCTTTCTTTCGCCAGTATATTGAGTGATTGTCGCCGCAATCGATATATAGTGGCCGCGCGAACGTCCAGATCAGTCGGATTCTGGGCGCGATTGGGTATACCGGATTCTCAGGAACATATGGCGGAAATTCGCGGAGAAAGGGTCAGCTTCAGCCGGGATGAAATCGTTCCGCTGCATGAACTTCCCTCTGCGCAGACCGAGGATCCCATCATCGTCCATTGCCCGGCGCCGCGCTCCCGCGTGAAGCGCACCTGCAAGATAGTGGCACTTTTCCTGCTGCTGGTGCTGCTTGCCTGCGGCAGCGCAATCTTCGCCATCGAAGGTGGGGCGGTGGACAGTACCCTTTCTGCTCGCGCGCAAGCTGCCCTCAACGATGCGATCGGCCCGCGCTACGCGGCGACCGTCGGCTCGACAGTGCTCCGTTTCGATTCGAGCCTGCGTCTGGCGCTGGAGGCGCGAGACGTGGATATCGTCGAGAAGGCGAGCGGCGAACATTTCAGCCGCGCAGGCGCCATGCGTATCGCGATCGATCCGCTCGCGCTGATCGCTGGGCGCGTTTCCATCAAGCATATCGAGGCAGATGCCATCAGCATCGACATGGCGCATCTGCCTTCCGGCGATCCGGTCCCCTTGTCGCAAGTGCGGGTCGATGCCATGCCCGCCATTCTCGAACAGGCTTTCCAGCGCCTCGACGAGGCGAACGGCCTCATCGAACGGACCGGTACGGATTCGATGACCATTTCGGGCATCGATCTGGTCTTCCCCGCTGCGCCCGGCGAGAAGCCGCTCACCCTGGTCGTCGATGGCCTGGTGGTGACGCGCAGCGAGCAGAGCGTGATCGAGGTCAAAGGGGAGGTGAGCCTGGACGGCCGGCCGGCACAGCTCACCGCTACGGCAAATGCCGTCAACGGCGTGGCAAGCTCGCTTTCGGCAAAGCTGACGGGCCTCGATGCGACGCCCTTCCTGCTGCAGCGGATGGAGAACGGAGCGCCACGCGAGGGGCTGACCGGCTCTCTGGATCTCGATCTCTCCGCCGTCCGCGCCAGGGAAAATTCCGAGCCGCGCATCTCCGCGGTATTGCGCCAGTCGCCGGGCGAATTCTATTTCGACGGTGTGGCGCAGGAATTCTCCGGCGCGGAGATTAATGTCGCCTACGACTTCGCAAAGAATTCCATCGAGATATTGAAGTCGCAGGCGCGTTTCGGCCCGACCAGCCTGCCGATCACTGGAGCCGTCGTCGACCTCAACAGGCTCGATCCGAATGAGACGCGGCCGGGATACGGCCTCGATCTGCTCGTCAGCGGCGGCGTGGCGGCGGCCGAGAATTCCACCGAGGAGCCGACGCGGTTCGACCTGAAGGCCGGCGGGCGGTATCTGTCGGCGGCGCGCGAACTGCAGGTGGACGACATGCTGGTTTCCAGCCCGCGCGGCACCATGGCCGGCTCGCTGATGATCCGCTTCGGCGAACAATCACCTGAGATCAGCTTCGGCGCCCGTCTCCCGAGCATGGAGGTCACGGGGGTCAAGCAGCTATGGCCGTTCTGGATGGCCAGGAACCCGCGTACCTGGGTCGCCGAAAACATGTTCGGCGGCACCGTCACCAACGGCTCGATCGCCGTCTTCATTCCGGCCGGCCGGATGCATGGACCGGGCATTCCGCTGGAGCTCGATGAGGACGAGCTTCGGATCAGCTTCGATATTGCCGACGCGCGATTGGACCTGCCGGGCCACATTCCCCCGCTGCGCGACATAACCGGGCATTTCGATCTGAAGGGCGAGGCATTGAACGTCTCCGTCGCAAACGCCAGGTCCTATTTCCCTTCCGGACGCGGGGTGACCGTGGATGGCGGAACCTTCGCCATTGCCTCGACCTACACCAAGCCGCTGATGGCCGATCTCGCTGTCAAGGTATCGGGCTCGGCTGACGCCCTGACGGAACTTGCAAATTTCCAGCCGATCAACGCGCTGAAAGGGACCGGGTTCAAGCCGGAGGATTTCGCCGGGGGCGCCAAGGCGGATATCAAGGCGCGTTTCGGTCTGATTTCCAATCAGAACCCGCCGAAGCCGACCTGGAATGCCCATCTCAATCTTGACGACGTCGACCTTCTGCCGGAGCTTTCCGGTCGACGGTTCGGCGGGCTCACCGGTACATTCGATGTCGATACCGAGGCGGCGCGGCTTACGGTCAAGGGCACGGTCGACGATGTTCCGGCCGATATCAAGCTCGTGGAGCCGGTGGGGACGGCATCCAAGGTCCAACGCGAGCGGGTCATCAAGGCCACGCTCAATGACGAGCAACGCGAGCGCTTGGCGCCTGGGCTTTCCGATATCGTGGAGGGCACGATCGCGGCCGAGCTGACATGGCTCGACGAGCACAGGCAGGCGGTGGCGCTCGATCTGACGCGCGCGACGCTTTCGGTGCCGTGGCTTGGCTGGACAAAGGGCAGCGGCATCGGCGCCACGGCGAAGTTCGAGCTCTCGAGCGAGGGTAGCCGCGCGGATGTCCGCAATTTCGACCTGAAGGGGGACGGCTTCGGCGCTCGCGGAAATCTGACGCTCGTCGACGACGGACTGACGGCCGCGGAATTCTCTCGGGTGCGGCTCTCGCCCGCCGATGATTACAGCGTTGCGGTCAAGCGGGCAAAAGGGGCCTATGACATCTCGATCTCGGGAGCGGTGGCGGACATCAGGCCTGTCATCACACGGCTGAAGGCCGACAACGGAGGAAACAAGGACGACGCCGGCAGGGCAACCATTCGCGCCAAGCTCGACCGGATGATCGGTTTCGGCGACGAAAGCCTTTCCAACGTCTCGCTTCTGTTTTCCGTTCGCGACGGTGAGGTCTCCTCGGCCGATTTTTCCGGTGTGACGGGCAGCGGCCAGGCAGTGGTGAGCGAGATGAGCCGCGGCAACACGATCTCGATCACCAGCGGAGACGCGGGCGCGGTCGCCCGCTTCATGGACCTTTACAACAACATGCGTGGCGGTCTTCTGAACCTGCGGCTGAGGGCGCAGCAGGGCGGCGCCTGGGGCGGCTCGATCGATGTCCGCAGCTTCTCCCTGGTCAATGAATCCCGGCTTCAATCCATGGTGTCCACGCCGGTGGGCAAGGATGGCCGCAGCCTCAACTCGGCGGTCAAGCGGGATATCGACGTCAGCTCCGCCAAGTTCCAGCGCGGCTTCGCCCGGCTCGTCTACCGCAACGGATCGCTCGCGGTCGACAACGGCGTCGTGCGCGGCGAGCAGATCGGCGCGACCTTCCAGGGCGTGTTGCGCGATGCCGGGGGCAATATGGGTATGACCGGTACCTTCATGCCGGCCTACGGGCTGAACCGGCTGTTTGCCGAACTGCCGCTGATCGGCATCTTTCTCGGCAACGGCACCGATCGCGGTTTGCTCGGCATCACCTTCAAGCTGGAAGGTCCCTTCGACACGCCGAAGCTGACAGTCAATCCGCTTTCGCTGATCGCGCCGGGCGTCTTCCGGCAGATCTTCGAGTTCCAGTAAAGAAAAAGGCCGCAACAGCGGCCTTTTTCAATGAGATTCACGATCCGCTCAGACGGGGCGGATCAGGAAGTGCTTCTTCTTGCCGAGCGAAAGCTTAATGACTGTATCGGCGGTCAGCTCTCCCGAACCGACGACCCTCCGCTCGTCCGTGACGGCTTCATCGTTGATGCGCACCGCGCCGCCCTGGACATGCCGGCGCGCTTCCCCGTTCGAGGCAGCAAGCCCTGCCTTGACCATGAGGGAGAGCAGACCGATGCCGGCGTCGAGTTCCGCGCCCGGAATTTCGACCGAAGGCAGGTTTTCGGATAGCGCCCCTTCCTCGAAGGTCTTTCGAGCCGTCTCCGCTGCTTCCTCGGCCGCGGTCCGGCCGTGGAGCATGGCGGTAACCTCGGTGGCAAGGATCTTCTTTACCTCGTTGATTTCCGAGCCGGCGAGAGCCGAGAGGCGGGCGATCTCGTCCATCGGCAGCGTCGTGTAGAGCTTCAGGAAGCGGGAAACGTCCGCATCCTCGGTGTTGCGCCAATATTGCCAGAAGTCATAGGCCGACAGCATGTCCGGGTTCAGCCAAACCGCGCCGGAAAGTGATTTGCCCATCTTGGCGCCCGAAGCGGTGGTCAGCAGCGGCGAGGTCAGCGCGTAAAGCTGCGGCGTGCCCATGCGGTGGCCGAGATCGATGCCGTTGACGATATTGCCCCACTGGTCCGAGCCGCCCATCTGCAGGCGCGTGTCATAGCGCTTGTTCAGCTCGACGAAATCGTAGGCCTGGAGGATCATGTAGTTGAATTCCAGGAAGGAAAGCGATTGCTCGCGGTCAAGCCGGGTCTTCACGCTGTCGAAGGACAGCATGCGGTTGACCGAGAAATGGCGGCCGACATCGCGCAGGAATTCGAGATAGTTGATGTCGCGCAGCCAGTCGCCGTTGTTGATCATCAGCGCATCCTTCGGACCTTCACCATAGGTGAGGTAATTGGAGAACACGCGCTTGATGGAGGCGATGTTGCTTTCGATCGTATCGATCGTCATCAGCTGGCGGGCATCGTCCTTGAAGGAGGGATCGCCGACCATGCCGGTGCCGCCGCCCATCAGCGAGATGGCGCGATGGCCGGTCTGCTGCAGCCAATGGAGCATCATGATCTGAATCAGGCCGCCGGCATGCAGGCTCGGCGCGGTCGGATCGAAGCCGATATAGGCCGTCACGGTTTCCTTCGAGAACAGTTCGTCGAGACCAGTCTCGTCGGAGATCTGGTGGATGAAGCCGCGTTCGTCGAGCGTGCGGAGAAAATCGGATTTGAACCTGGACATGATCGATCCTTGGGAGGACTTGTTTTTGATTTTGCGAGGCGGCGTCTAGCATTGTTTTCTCGCATAATCACTTCAAAAGTGATTCTGGGTGAGATCAATGAATGGAATGAAAACAGCAATCGGCCTGATGAGCGGCACCTCGATGGATGGCATCGACGTGGCGCTGCTTGCGACCGACGGCGAGGCCATGGTGGAGCGCGGCGCTTTCCTCGGCGTTCCCTATGATCCCTCATTCCGCGATCGTTTGAAGCTCGCGCTCGAGCAGGCCAAGGAAATCCGGGTGAGGACGGAGCGTCCGGGCGATCTTGCTGCGACCGAGAGGGAGCTGACGTTGCGTCATGCGGAGGCGGTGCGGCTGTTTCTCGAAAGGAATGGCCTGAAGGCGGCCGACATCGACGTGATCGGCTTTCACGGCCAGACGGTTCTGCATCGGCCGGACGAGGCGCTGACCGTCCAGATCGGCGATGGAAACCTGCTGGCCAACGAGATCGGCATACCCGTCGTCTATGACATGCGAGCCAAGGACATGGAGCATGGAGGGCAGGGGGCGCCGCTGGTGCCGGCCTATCACGCGGCCCTGGCGCAAGGGCTCGCCACCGAGGACGCGCCGGTCTGCTTCGTCAATATCGGCGGCATTTCCAACCTTACCTTCATCGGCCGCGACGGCACGATCCTCGCCTATGACAGCGGCCCCGGCAACACGCTGATCGATCAATGGGTGGAGGCGCATGCCGGCATACCGTATGATCAGGGCGGCATGATCGCTTCCGAGGGCGGCATCGTTGCCGCGCTTGCGGAACGCTATCTTTCGAACCCCTTCTTTTCCGCCGAAACAAGGCGCTCCCTCGATCGCAACGATTTCCTGCCGCCGAAGGGCAGCGAAGCGGAACTCGCCGACGGCGCGCGCACGCTTGCCTATGTCGCGGCGGCCGCGATCCTCAAATCCGCCTCTCATTTGCCCGAACGGCCGGCGCTTTACATCATATGCGGAGGCGGAAGGCTGAACCGGGTGCTGATGGGAGATCTCGCGGCGCTTGCCGGGAAGCAGAATGCACGGGTGATTGCCGCGGAAGAGGCGGGGCTTGATGGCGATGCCATGGAGGCGGAGGCCTGGGCCTATCTTGCCGTGCGGTCGCTCAAGAACCTGCCACTGACCTTTCCGGGAACGACCGGTGTTGCTGCGCCGGTAACAGGCGGCGTGCTTGCTAGGCCCTAAGCTGCCGGCGCAGTTGGATCGAATTTTAACATTTTCTTCTTGTCGGCGTTCTATTGTTGCATGGACGGCACGGGGGCCATGCAGAATTCCTGCATCTGAAGAACAATGAACGGCGCAGCTTTCTTCCTGGTGGTTAATCTCTTTATCGCCATCTGTTTCGCGATGGCGTTCGCCGTGGTCTCGACGCGAACGCGCTACCGCATTGCCGCGCTTTGGATCGCCGCCGCGTTTGCGATCGCATCCCTCTCGGCCCTGTGTGAGCTACTGGTGGCCTATGGCGATGCGACGAAGGTCTGGGCCATAGGTGCCTTCGCGACCCTGCTGGGCGGGATGATCCTGCTGCGCATCGGCATCGGGGAACTTTACGGCTCGCGCATCAATTTCGCGTTTGCGGGAGCGTTTTTTGCGGCCGGGATAGTTGTCGATCTTCTTATCTACGACCTTCCCCGTGGGACGCCGCTGCAGGCTTTTCTTTATCAGGCACCGTTCGCACTGGTCATTCTGTCCAGCGCTGTCGCCGTTCTCACTTCAACACATCGTCTCCCGATTGACCGGGCCCTGGGCGGGCTCCTTTTACTGACCGGCCTGCATTTCTTTGCCAAGGCGGGCCTTGCGGTCGTGGTCGGCGCGGGGCAAACGGCGAAGGATTACATCGGCACCAACTACGCGCTGGTCTCCCAGAGTTCGACGGCGATCCTGATCGTTGCCGTGGGATTGATGCTGCTTTCGGTCTTCGTGCTGGGTATCATGGCCGACGAGCGCAGCATTTCGGAGCAAGACCCGCTTTCCGGCCTTGCCAACCGGCGAGGCTTCGACAACGGCGTTTCGGCGACCATTGCTCGCTCGCCGGATGGCAGCCATGCCTTCATCTTCTGCGATCTCGATCACTTCAAGAGCATCAACGATGCCCATGGCCATGAGGCTGGCGACCAGGTCATCCGCGCCTTCGGCGATCTCTTGCGCTTGAGTGCGCCGGTCAAATCCGTGGTGGGGCGTATAGGGGGCGAGGAATTCGCCATATTCCTTCCGGGGACGAGCATGGAGGTGGCGGCCATGTTCGCACACGCGCTGCGGAGCGGGACGGAGGAGATGAAGATCGCCGGCCTGCCGAATTCTCTATCGGTGACGGCAAGCTTCGGCGTGGCCGAACTCGTTCCGGGCGCAAGGACGGCAGATGCGATGCGGGACGCCGATGTGGCGCTCTACGAAGCAAAACGGGCAGGGCGCAACTGCGTGCGGGAGGCGGCGCGCGAGGTTTCGTCGCTGGCGGCCGCCAAACCGCATATCACCAGAGTGAAATAGGAAGCGGTCGCCGCATTGCTGCGGCGTCGCAGTTCAGCGAATGCGCTTGGCCGCAGGCTCCGGCACCAGCTCGCCATTCAGGCGGCGGTCGAGATAATCCTCGCACTCGCCCATCAGTGTTTCCACCTGGCCATTGAAGAAGTGGTTGGCGCCCGGCACCATGCGGTGCGTGATCAGGATGCCCTTTTGCGTCTTCAGCTTTTCCACCAGCACGTTGACGTCCTTCTCCGGCGCGACCTTGTCGGAATCACCATTGATGATGAGACCGGACGAAGGGCAGGGTGCCAGGAAAGAGAAATCGTAGATGTTCGGCTGCGGCGCGACCGAGATGAAACCCTCGATCTCCGGACGACGCATGAGAAGCTGCATGCCGATCCAGGCGCCGAAGGAATAGCCCGCCACCCAGCAGCTCTTCGAATCCGGATGCAGGCTCTGCACCCAGTCGAGCGCGGAAGCGGCATCGGAAAGCTCGCCGGCGCCGTGATCGAACTCGCCCTGGCTCCGCCCGATGCTCCGGAAATTGAACCGAAGCGTCGTGAAGCCGCGTTTCTGGAACATGTAGAAAAGCTGATAGACGATCTGGTTGTTCATCGTCCCGCCGAACTGCGGATGCGGGTGCAGGATGATCGCGATCGGCGCGCTTTTTTCCTTGGAGGGCTGATAACGGCCTTCCAGGCGGCCCGCGGGGCCGTTGAAAATCACTTCGGGCATCGGTACTCCGGTCAGCGTGGTGGTTCGGAACTGATCATCACATCGAGTTTGACTTGACGAAGCCAGTCAGCTTTTCTAAAACAGTTTAGAACCATTCGAAACTGGCGCCGAGTAGCGCCGTTCGGACGTCTCATAAGCTAAGCCTGACGGAAATTTCAAGGAAAATGCGGTCCGATGGGCTGCTTCTGTGAAATTCGATGGCTATTTAGATACGGAACCGGATCAGGCAATGGCACAGCCACGCATATATCTGGACTGGAATGCGACGGCTCCCCTCGGGGAAGCCGCGCGCGCCGCCATGATCGATGCGCTGAAGCTGCCGGGAAATGCTTCTTCGGTGCATGGCGAGGGGCGCGCGGCGCGCGCTGCCATTGACAAGGCGCGGCGACAGGTGGCCGCACTTGCCGGCGCGGAACCCGCGCACGTGATCTTCACCAGCGGCGCGACCGAAGCGGCAAACCATGCCCTCGTTCCGGATTATCGCATGGGGCGCTCCCCGCTCGTCTTCAGCCGGCTTTACGTTTCGGCGATCGAGCATCCGGCGATTCGCGAGGGCGGCCGCTTCGCATCCGTTCAGGTGACCGAGGTGCCGGTGACGCCGGCAGGTATCGTGGATATTGCCGCGCTCGAACGGCTGCTTGCCGCACATGATCGATCCGAAGGCCTGCCCATGGTGGCCGTCATGCTCGTCAATAACGAGACCGGCATCATCCAGCCCGTGGCGGAAGCTGCGCGGCTGGCGCATGCCCATGGCGGGCTGATGGTCGTGGATGCCGTCCAGGCTGCCGGACGCATTCCTCTCGACATTGTGGCATTGGACGCGGATTTCCTGATCCTATCGTCGCACAAGATCGGCGGCCCTAAGGGCGTCGGTGCGCTCGTTTCCCGCGGTGAAGTGCTGATGCCGGCGCCTTTGATCCGTGGCGGCGGGCAGGAAAAGGGCCATCGTTCCGGAACCGAGAATTTCCATGCCATCGTCGGCTTCGGTGCGGCGGCGGAAACCGCTTTCGATGGGCTTGTCGAACGGAATGCCGAGATCGCCGCCTTGCGCGACCGGTTGGAAGCGGGCATGCGGGAGGCCGCCGGCGATGTGCTGATCCATGGTTCGGATGTGGCGCGAGTGGCCAATACGGTCTTCTTCACTCTGCCGGGTCTCAAGTCGGAAACCGGTCAGATAGCCTTCGATCTGGAAGGAATTGCCTTGTCGGCGGGCTCCGCCTGCTCTTCCGGAAAGGTCGGGGAAAGCCATGTGCTCACGGCCATGGGACATGATCCGAAGCTCGGCGCCCTGAGAATGTCTCTCGGTTCCGCGACGACTGAAGAGGACATCGCGTGGGCGCTGGCAGCGTTCGCCAAGATAGCAGGTCGGCGCAAGCCGGCCGGCGAGGCGGCGTGACCGCCGCCAAATTCGCGGAAGCACAAATTTCCGCTTGCCAAAAGGTGTGAAAACCGCCTTCTGGCCCCTACATAGGGGTGGAACTTTTACCTCCCCGAGACAACGACCGATTTGCCGGAATTTGAGCCGGCAAGATTTTGGAGATTGAGTATGCCTGCTGTCCAGGAAACGATCGATCAGGTTCGAGGGATCGATATCGATCAGTACAAATACGGCTTCGAAACCGTCATCGAGGTGGACAAGGCGCCGAAGGGTCTTTCGGAAGAGATCATCCGTTTCATTTCCGCCAAGAAGCAGGAACCGGAATGGATGCTGGAATGGCGCCTCGAAGCCTATCGCCGCTGGTTGACCTTGGAAGAGCCGACCTGGGCGCGCGTCGAATATCCGAAGATCGATTTCAACGATCTCTACTACTATGCCGCGCCCAAGAACGTGACCGGCCCGGTCTCGCTCGACGAGGTCGATCCGGAGCTTCTCAAGACCTACGAGAAGCTCGGGATTCCGCTGCGCGAGCAGGAAATTCTGGCCGGCGTGCAGAAGTCGAAGGTGGCCGTCGATGCGGTCTTCGATTCCGTTTCTGTCGTCACCACCTTCAAGGAAGAGCTGAAGAAGGCCGGCGTGATCTTCATGTCGATCTCGGAGGCGATCCGCGAGCATCCGGAACTCGTGAAGAAGTATCTCGGCTCGGTCGTTCCGACCTCCGACAACTTCTATGCGACGCTGAACTCGGCGGTCTTCACCGACGGTTCCTTCGTCTTCGTGCCGAAGGGCGTACGTTGCCCGATGGAGCTTTCCACGTACTTCCGCATCAACGAGAAGAACACCGGCCAGTTCGAGCGCACGCTGATCATCGCCGAAGAGGGCGCCTACGTCTCCTATCTGGAAGGCTGCACCGCGCCACAGCGCGACGAAAACCAGCTTCATGCGGCCGTGGTTGAGCTCGTCGCTCTCGATGATGCCGAGATCAAGTATTCGACCGTGCAGAACTGGTTCCCGGGCGATGCCCAGGGCAAGGGCGGCATCTACAACTTCGTCACCAAGCGTGGCGATTGCCGCGGCAAGAACTCCAAGATCTCCTGGACGCAGGTGGAGACCGGTTCGGCGATCACCTGGAAATATCCGAGCTGCATCCTGCGTGGCGACAATTCGCGCGGCGAGTTCTATTCGATCGCCGTTTCGAACGGCCATCAGCAGATCGACTCGGGAACGAAGATGATCCATCTCGGCAAGAACACGTCGAGCCGCATCATTTCCAAGGGCATTTCCGCCGGCAAGTCGCAGAATACCTATCGCGGCCAGGTCTCGATCCACCGCAAGGCCGAGAATGCCCGCAACTTCACCAACTGCGACTCGCTGCTGATCGGCGACAAGTGCGGCGCCCATACCGTGCCGTATATCGACGTGAAGAATTCATCCGGCCAGGTGGAGCACGAGGCGACGACCTCGAAGATTTCCGAGGACCAGAAGTTCTACGTCATGCAGCGCGGCATTCCGGAAGAGGAAGCCATCGCGCTCATCGTCAACGGCTTCGTCAAGGAAGTCATCCAGGAACTGCCGATGGAATTCGCGGTCGAAGCCCAGAAGCTGATCGGGATTTCACTTGAAGGTTCGGTTGGTTAACCGGCTGAGGAATCCGTCATCCTCGGGCTTGTCCCGAGGATCTACATTCGCGGGATAGGGGATGAGTGGCTTCGTCTACATTATGTCCGACAAACCGCGAGGAGTGATCTACACCGGCGTCACGAGTGATTTGCGGGACCGCGTATCGGATCACCGCAACGCAGTTCAGGAAGGGTTTACGCAGAGATACAAGGCGAAAAATCTGGTCTGGTTTGAACGCCATCCAAATATCGTCTTGGCAATACAGCGAGAGAAGTCGTTGAAGCGTTATCTGCGTGAATGGAAGATCAAGCTCATAGAAGGTTTGAATCCCACATGGGACGATCTCTACGAGCGGATCGACGAGATTGAAAATGCCTACCGCCCCCATCCGAATACGGAACAGTGGAGCAACTACAGCTGACGGCTTAGATCCTCGGGACAAGCCCGAGGATGACGGAAATCGAACGGACCACGTTGTCCTAAGGTCTATCGGGCGGCCCTTGAACCGCTCTATGAATAGGAAGATAAAATGCTTGAGATCAAGAACCTGCACGCCCGCATCGCCGAAGACGGCACCGAGATCATCCGCGGCCTGAACCTGACCGTGAAGGCCGGCGAGATCGCCGCCATCATGGGTCCGAACGGCTCCGGCAAATCGACGCTGTCCTACATTCTCTCCGGCCGCGAGGATTATGAAGTCACCGAGGGTGACATCCTCTATAACGGCGAAAGCATCCTGGATCTCGACCCGGCCGAACGCGCCTCTAAGGGCATCTTCCTGGCCTTCCAGTATCCGGTCGAAATTCCCGGCGTGGCGACCATGCAGTTCCTCAAGGTCGCGATGAACGAGCAGCGCAAGGCGCGCGGCGAGCCGGAACTGACGACCCCTGACTTCATCCGCCGCGTCAAGGAAGCTGCCGGCGAACTGAAGATCGACATGGACATGTTGAAGCGCCCTCTGAACGTCGGTTTCTCCGGCGGTGAAAAGAAGCGCGCCGAAATACTGCAGATGGCTCTGCTCGAGCCGCAGCTCTGCATCCTGGATGAGACCGATTCCGGCCTCGACATCGACGCACTCAAGGTCGTCGCCGACGGTGTGAACGCGCTGAAATCGCCGGATCGCGCCGTCATCGTCATCACCCATTACCAGCGCCTGCTCGACTACATCGTGCCGGATACCGTCCACGTGCTCTACAAGGGCCAGGTGATCCGTTCGGGCGACAAGGAACTCGCGCTCGAACTCGAAGCCAAGGGTTACTCCGATATCATCGGGGAAGCCGCCTGATCGCGGAAGGGAGCCGTCCATGAACATTCAGACGACAAACCGGCTGACGGCCGCCGAAACGGCGCTCGTGGAAGCCTATACCGCACAGGTCGGCGAATTGCCCGGCAATGGCGCCGTGATCGGCGCGCGCGACCGGCTGCTGGACGATTTGAGAAAGGCCGGTCTGCCGACCCGCCGTATCGAATCCTGGCACTACACGGATCTGAAGACGCTGTTGCGGGCAATCCCGGCAGGCGAGCAGGCGCCGGTAATCGAAAAGATTGCCGCCCTCGTGGAGGGATCGAAGGTGCTTTCCGTGCGCCAGGGCGACGCGGACGCCAAGGCCGCCGTCGATGGCATCGAAGTCACGACCTTCAAGGATGCGCTCGCCGAAGGCACCGCTGCTGCCGGACTGACGGCGCTCGACAAGGACGACGCGATCGGCCGGATCAATGGCAGCTTCGTGCGCGACGGTTTCGCCATTGCTATCCCGGCCGGAACGGAACTTGAAGAGCCGTTGGAACTGCAGGTGCTGCATGGCGCGGGCCAGATCCACACCCGCTTTCCCGCAATTTTCGGCGCCGGCTCGAAGGCGACCGTGATCGAGCGGCACCGCTCGGTGGAGGAAGAGGGTGCATTCGTCTCTTCCGTGAGCGAACTTACGCTTGAAGACGGTGCCGAGATCACCTGGATTATCCTGCAGGAGCAGGGTGCTTCCGATACTCATCTCGGCCAGGTGCGCGTCAAGCTCGGCTCTGAGGCCAAGCTGCGGCTCTTCGTCGTCAATGTCGGCGGCAAGCTGGTGCGGCAGGAACTGCGCATCGATGTCGAAGGCGAGGGTGCCGACCTGACGCTGCGCGGCGTCAACCTGCTGGGCGCTGAAACCCATACGGACGTGACGCTGGTTCTCGGCCACAACGTGCCGCACACGACGTCGACGGAAACCTTCCGCAACGTCGTCTTCGATCGCGCCCGTGGGGCGTTCCAGGGCATGATCCGGGTCGCTCCCGATGCCCAGAAGACCGACGCCAAGATGGCTTGCAACACGTTGCTGTTGTCCGACGAAGGCGAGTTTTCCGCCAAACCGGAACTCGAGATCTTCGCCGACGATGTGATCTGCGGCCATGGCGCGACCGTCACCGACATCGACCGCAACCATCTCTACTACATGATGGCGCGCGGGGTTCCGGAAGCGAAGGCGCGCGCCATGCTCGTCAACGCTTTCGTTGCCGAAATCATCGAGGAACTCGAGGAAGAAAAGCTGGTCGAGGCGCTCGAAGGCGTCATCTCGCATTGGCTTGAAAGGCATGTCTGAGGCGGCTGACGGAGGGGACAACATCTCCTCCGCAATGCTCGTCCTCGGGTTTAACCCGAGGATGTCCCGAGCATCTACTGCCGTCGATCAGGTGGCAACCTGAGTAGATCCTCGGCACAAGGCCGAGGATGACGGAAAGCGGTGGAGCGGCACCTCTGTCAAACCACTGTTCGAGAGCGACAACCGAAAGGGTCTGCAATGGACCAGATTACGCCGGCCACCTATGACGTCGAAGCGATCCGGCGGGATTTTCCGATCCTGTCGCGCGAGGTTTATGGCAAGCCGCTGGTCTACCTTGATAACGGTGCCTCGGCCCAAAAGCCGCAGGTCGTCATCGACGCGATCGCCAACGCCTATTCGAATGAATATGCCAACGTGCATCGTGGCCTGCATTTCCTTTCGAATGCCGCGACCGAGGCCTATGAAGGCGCGCGCGAGAAGGTGCGCCGCTTCCTGAACGCGAGCTCCGTGGACGAAATCGTCTTCACGAAATCCTCCACCGAGGCGATCAACACGGTCGCCCATGGCTGGGGAATGCCGAATATCGGCGAGGGCGACGAAATCGTCGTGACGATCATGGAACATCACTCCAATATCGTGCCCTGGCATTTCATCCGCGAGCGGCAAGGCGCCAAACTCGTTTGGGTACCGGTCGACGAGGACGGTGCGTTCCACATCGAGGATTTCGAAAAGAGCCTCACGGAAAAGACCAAGCTCGTCGCCATCACCCACATGTCCAACGCGCTCGGCACGATCGTGCCGGTCAAGGAAGTCTGCCGCATCGCTCATGAGCGCGGCATCCCGGTATTGGTCGATGGCAGCCAGGGCGCGGTCCACATGCCGGTCGATGTCCGTGATATCGACTGCGACTGGTACGTGATGACCGGCCACAAGCTCTACGGGCCGTCCGGCATCGGCGTGCTCTACGGCAAGATGGACCGGTTGAAGGAGATGCGGCCGTTCCAGGGCGGCGGCGAGATGATCATCGAGGTGAGCGAGGACAACGTCACCTACAACGATCCGCCGCATCGTTTCGAGGCCGGCACGCCGCCGATCGTGCAGGCGATCGGGCTCGGCTATGCGCTGGATTATATGGAGAAAGTCGGACGGGCTGCGATCGCCCGTCACGAGGCCGATCTGACCGCCTATGCGACCGAGCGGCTGCGGGCCATCAACTCGGTGCGGATATTCGGAAACGCGCCGGACAAGGGCGGCATCTTCGCCTTCGAACTCGCCGGCATCCATGCGCATGACGTCTCGATGGTGATCGATCGCAAGGGTATCGCGGTCCGCGCCGGAACCCATTGTGCCCAGCCGCTCTTGAAACGCTTCGGCGTCACCTCCACATGCCGGGCATCCTTCGGCATGTACAATACCCGCGCCGAAGTGGATGCGCTGGCCGACGCGCTCGACTATGCGCGAAACTTCTTTGCCTGAGGAATTTTGCCATGGCAGTCGATGACACCGAACTGAAGTGGGATGCCCGCGAGGGAATTATCCAATCCGCCATTCCTGCCGATGAAGTGGCGCGTCTCAGCGACGACATCATCGCGGCGCTGAAGACCGTCTACGACCCGGAAATTCCGGCGGACATCTTCGAACTCGGCCTCATCTACAAGATCGATATCGAAGACGACCGCATGGTCAAGATCGTCATGACGCTGACGGCTCCCGGCTGCCCGGTCGCCGGCGAGATGCCGGGTTGGGTCGAGAATGCGGTGGGCGCCGTCGAAGGCGTGTCCGGCGTCGAGGTGGAAATGACCTTCGATCCGCCGTGGACGCCCGAGCGCATGTCGGAAGAAGCCCAGGTCGCCCTCGGTTGGTACTAGCATGATCCCGAAAAGTTGCAGACTTTTCGGACAAGATCATGCGGAAGCTGATATTGATCGGTTAAGGCGCCGGCATTAAATTGAATCGGAAACACCGGACCTTGAACCCGGCTGTGGAAGGAGAATGGGCCCATGGGCTTTGCAGTGATGACGATGACCGATACTGCCGCGACGCGCGTCAAGCAGATCGTTCAGAATTCCGGATCGGACGCCAAGGGCATCCGCGTCGGGATCAAGAAGGGCGGCTGCGCCGGCATGGAATATACCATCGACCTCGTCACCGAGCCGAATGCCAAGGACGACCTGATCGAGCGCGACGGCGCGAAGGTCTGGATCGAGCCATCCGCCGTGCTCTACCTTCTCGGCACGCAGATGGATTTCGAAGTCACCAAGATGCGGTCGGGCTTCACCTTTACCAATCCGAATCAGACCTCGGCATGCGGCTGCGGCGAGTCCGTCGAACTCAAGCCGGCCGATCTTGCCGCGCTTGCAAAGCAGCGCGAAGCGGAAGCACGCGTTTAACCGCCGGTACTTCCGTCGTCCTCGGCCTTGTGCCGAGGATCTAAGCCATCTCAACAAAAGCAACGTGGACGGATGCTCTGGCGTCCTCGGGTTTAAACCCGAGGACGAGCATGACGGACAGCTGCCGTCTTTTGATTCAATCACTCGTGACGCAACGCCTCGATCGGGTTGAGCTGCGCCGCCCGGCGTGCCGGGAAATAGCCGAAGATCATGCCGATCGCCGCGGAAAAGGCGAAGGCGAGCAGGATGATCGTGGGGCTCGCCACGAAAGGCACGCCGAGGAAGCTGACGACGCCGTAGGCGAGCGCCAGCCCGGCAATGATTCCGGTCACGCCGCCGAAGATCGACAGCATGACCGCCTCCACGAGGAATTGGGTCAGCACCTGGTTTTCCAGCGCGCCGATCGCCAGTCTTATGCCGATCTCGCGGGTTCGTTCGGTCACCGAAACCAGCATGATGTTCATGATGCCGATGCCGCCGACGAGCAGGCTGACGGCCGCGACAGCGCCGAGAAGACCGGTGAGCAGGACCGTGGTACCCGTCATCGCAGCGGCCATCTGGGTCATGTCGTTGACCGAGAAATCGTCCTCGCGGCCGATGGCGATGCGCCGCCGCTCCCGCAGCAGGCTCTCGACATCCGACTGGACCTTGGCGGTGGAGACGCCGTCCTGCGCGGAGAGGATGATGCTGGAAATCGTCGTCGTGCCACCGATCCGCCGCTGATGCAGCTTGAGCGGCATGATGATCGTGTCGTCCTGGTCGTCGCCCATGCCGGACTGGCCCTTGACGG
The DNA here is from genome assembly GCF_001005825.1 of Rhizobium sp. LC145. Lineage (GTDB taxonomy): Bacteria > Pseudomonadota > Alphaproteobacteria > Rhizobiales > Rhizobiaceae > Neorhizobium. Next base: position 225,281 of record NZ_LBHV01000001.1, on the reverse strand, counting down.
CGAGCACGCCGATGACCGGGCAGGCGATATTGCTGACGCGGATGTTCTGGCCGACGGGGTTGGCGGTGCCGAAAAGCTCCCGCCGTACGGTTTCGCCTATGACGCAGGCGGCCTGACCGCGCTCCTCTGCGGCGAGGAAATTGCGGCCGAGCCCGATCTCCCAGTCCTGGGCAATCAGATAATCGTTATTGGTGCCGATCACGCTCGTGGAATGATTGCGTCCGCCGGCGATCGCCGTTGCCGTTCCGCGATTGACGGGCGCGACGGCCCGCAATCCGTTCACCTGGTTGCGGATCGCCACTATGTCCTTGTCGGTGAAACGCTTGGCTTCCGTGCTCGCGCGCCCCGGTCCCCATTGGCCGGGACGGACGAAGAGCGTGTTCGTGCCAAGGCGCGAAAGCTCCTGCTGCACCTTGGCCGTCGTGCCGTTGCCGACGGTCACCATGGCAATGACCGCGGCCACGCCGATCACGACGCCGAGCACGGTCAGGAAGGAGCGCAGCATGTTGCGGCTGATCGCACGCCAGGCGAGCTTGGCCGTCTCAAAGAACATGGTCGGCCTCCTTCGCCTGCAACTGGTCGGACGAGAGATGCCCGTCGACGAAGCGCAGCAGCCGCTTGCCATAGGCGGCGATGTCCTCCTCATGGGTGACCATGATGACGGTGATGCCGCGATCGCGGTTGAGGCTGGTGATGAGCTCCATGATCTCGGTGCTGGTTTTGGTATCGAGATTGCCGGTGGGCTCGTCGGCCAGCAGGACTGCCGGATCGGTGACGATGGCGCGGGCGATCGCGACGCGCTGCTGCTGGCCGCCGGAAAGTTCCTGCGTCGTGTGGCCCTCACGGCCTCTTAAGCCCACCTGGGCAAGCGCGACAAGCGCCCGCTCGCGCCGTTCGCGCGCATCCATGCCGCGATAGACGAGCGGCAATTCGACGTTTTCGACGGCCGAGGTGCGCGCGAGCAGGTTGAAGCCCTGGAAGACGAAGCCCAGCATGTGCCGGCGAAGCAGCGTCAGCTGCGACCGGTCGAAACTGGTCGTCGGGATGCCCTGGAAGAGATATTCGCCGGAGGAGGGGATATCGAGCCCGCCGATGATGTTCATCGCCGTCGACTTTCCCGAGCCCGACGGTCCCATGATGGCGACGAACTCCCCGCGGGCGATCGACAGGTCGATCCGGTCGAGCGCGCGGATGGTCGCCTCGCCATGGCCGTAGAATTTCGAGACCTGCCTGAATTCGATGAGGGGAGCTTCGGTCATCGCCTTTCCTTTAGCTCGCGCGGATGGCCGCATCGGTTATCAGGAGATCGCCCTCCTTCAATTCGCCCGAGCGCAAAACCGTGAACTGTCCGTCCGTCGCGCCGGCCTCGACCGCCACGTGCTGCGGCGCGCCGTTGCGCAGCACCCATACGGCGCGGCCGTTGCCCGCTGTTCCCTCCGCACCGGCTCCCCGGCTGCCGCGGCGCGGCGGCGAAAACAGCCGCGTCAGGAAATTGCCGCGACCGCGGGCGTTCGCCGCGGGCGGGGAAAAGCGCAGCGCCGCATTCGGAATGAGCAAGGCGTCCGAAACCTCCTCGACCACGATATCGGCGGTCGCCGTCATTCCAGGTCGCAGCAGGAGATCGGCATTGTCGACGGTGAGTATCCCCTTGTAGGTGACCACGTTGGAAACGGTCTCCGAAGCGAAGCGCACGGCCTCTATGGAGGCGGGGAAACTGCGCTCGGGATAGGCATCGACCGAAAACGTCGCCTTCTGGCCCTCCCGCACCTGGCCGACATCGGCCTCGTCGACCGCCACCTGCAGTTCCATCTGGCGCAGATCGCCCGCGATGGTGAAAAGCACGGGCGCGTTGAGGGAGGAGGCGACCGTCTGGCCGGGTTCGACATCGCGGGTCAACACGATTCCATCAATCGGCGAGATGATCTTGAGCTTGGAGAGGTTCACTTCCGCAAGGCGAAGGTTCGCTTCGGCGGAGAGAACCGACGCCTCGTTGACCGCCTTCGTCGCGAGCGCCGCGTCATGAGCGAAACGCGCGGCATCCAATTCCTGCTGGGTGGAAACCCGGTTGCTGACGAGGCCCGAAAGGCGGTCGAACGTGGTCTTTGCCGATGCGGCCTCGGCTTCGGCCTTCAGCACGTTCGCCTTTGCGGAGGCGAGCTGGGCCCGCGCGCTCTGGACGTCGGCCTCCTGCTTGTTGGTGTCGAGCTCGGCCAGCACGTCGCCAGCCTTTACGTCGCTGTTATAGCTGACGTTGACCTTGCGCACGGTGCCGGAAAGTTCGCTGGAAATATCGATCTGGTCCGTCGGCTGCACCGATCCGGTAGCCGTCACGATGACGGAGAGGTCGCCGCGGTTCACCGGCTGGGTGGTGTAGTCATAGCGCGGCCCGCTGCCGCCGAAGAAGAAATAGGCCGCCGCGCCGCCGCCCGCGACGAGCGCCAGAAGAATGAGCCAGAGACCGAGACGCGAACGCGAGCGGCGATTGCCAGAAGCCGCAAGAACCGCGGCAAGGTCCGCGCTCTTGTCCGCTTTGCCGGCCGCATCGATATTCTTCTGCACGTTCACGTCTATGACCCTCGTTGAGACCCGATCTAAATAAGCGCAGGCGCACCGAAGCCAAGGGAAGGCATAGGATTCGATCTTCTACCGGCGGCTGCATGCGGTTTTCAATGCCATGAGGAACGGCGGGAACCTAGTGAATAATCGGTAATGCGGCGACCCGGTGCGTAGCCTTCGTTGCGATGGAGAAGCGCAGACGAGGGGGGCGGAACCTACGTCATCTTCCGTATCTCCACCCTTCTATTTGCTGATTGAGCACCACTTGAGACTGTAATCTACTGACTTAGACTTCCGCCCGTTGAAGCCCGAGTCGGAGAAGAGGATGGCATCTGAAGCCGGAAACGACCGAGACGGTCCTGTGAACGGGCACGCCTATGAAGAGCCCGGTATCTTTACCTGGGATCTGTCCATCGATGCGGTCTATTGCGATAGCGCGGTCGCCCGCTACTTCGACCTGGACGAGCGGGAAGCCGCGCATGGCCTGCCGCTCGGGATGTTCATGGATCGAATGCACGAGGATGATCGCAAGCGGGTGGCGCATGCGATTCGCGAGGCGGTGATAACCGGCGAACCTTATCGCGAGGAGTTTCGGACGGTGCATCGCGACGGTTCGGTGATGAACGTCCTGGCCTTCGGGCGTTGCTTTCGCAACCAGATGGGGGAGCCCGCTCATTACGCCGGCGTATTATGCCCCTTGCCGGTAGCGCCGTCGGTTCCGCGCGAACTGGCATGGCGCTGCATGGCGGCCTACGAACTTGCCGTGCAGGAAGGAAACGAAGAAGTCGCCGCCAGGCTGCTCGAGGCTCTGCGGGCGCTTGGCGTTCCGGAGCTTAGGTTGAGGGCCCATATATTTTGACGAAATGGTGTGAGGCGATCCGGATGAGATACGAGGCGAAAAACGCAGCCGATGTTTGGCATCGGCGAGGCTTTTCAACGAAGTAGATCGCCGGAGCGCCCACATCCTTCGGACACGCAAACGGCTTCGACCTGCGGCGTCGAAACTCTCGAATGGGCTCCTAGCCCATCCATTCGAGCTTCTCCTGGCATCTCTTTGCCGTTTGACGTGCCATTTCACCAAAATATATGCGTCCTCAACCTACCTTGTTCAGGTGTAACGCTCGCTCGGTCTTCACGGATTGCGCGGCGGTACGCCGAATCGCTCCGGCAGGAACGCCGTTTCGACGGAGGAGCCTGCAAGCCGATCCGTCTTCTCGGTCGTGACGGGTCCCGGAGCCCGCAACAAGGCGAGCGCAATGACGAAACCTGCGGCGAAGGCGATAGCCAGGGTGAGAAATCCGTTCTTCGTGCCCATGACGAATACTCCCTTGCGATCCAAAACGCGGCGGAGTGCTCCGGGGTTCCTGTTCCAGAGATTGGGTGTCATTTGTCCCTTGAACGCAGGGTCCAATAGCCGATGGCCCCGCAAAGCAAAACGACAACTCCCGCCATGGCTATGAGCGGAATGTTTCCTTCAAACATGTCTCTAACCTTGTCAGCCCGATACGGCATTGGGATCGGCCGGCGTCAGAACGAAAAACCAGATCGCGGCGATCGCCAGTGCGATCACGAAAATGATCGCGACGAACTTCATCATGTTGAAGCCGGCCGTCCGATCGGTGTCCTTCAATTGCTTTTCTCGCTCGTCCATGACCGAAGAACCGCGCCGGCGCTTCGAGGTTCCCTCGGAACATGCGATCCCTTGAACGGTTCGCCCCAGATGGGAGGTGCCTGAGATAGGAGGTGCCAGATAGGAGATGAATGTGAGCCACGATCCGGATCGGACCAGATACGATAGCGATGCGGGACCGGAGCTCCGCCGCCGCTCCAGGTGGGGCGCCTGGATAGCCGTCATCCTGATTGCGCTCGCGGGGGTGGTGATATGGGCGCAAGTCGGCGACGAGGGACGCGATTCGACCCGTCAATCGACCACGACATCGCCTCCGGACCCGAACGAGCCGGCTCCGGCCGGACCATCGACGCCTCCCATCAATCCGTCGACGCCTGGTGGATAAGGACGTTGCAGTTGCACAACCGTTTCGGCGCGGAAATAAAGTTCGGAAAAATGGTGAGAGCGCAGGGATTCGAACCCTGGACCTACTGATTAAAAGTCAGTTGCTCTACCAACTGAGCTACGCTCTCACGCTGGGTGCGCCTTGGCGCGTCCCCGAAAGTGCGCGGAACATATGCAGACGGCCCTTTGCGGTCAACCCGGAAAAACAGCAAAAATGCGGCTTCTTGCCGCTTTTGCCCGCTCGCGCGAAAAGGTGATTGGCATTCGCCGCTTACGTTGTTTAGGAGGGCGGGCATCGGAGCCTTGAAGGTTCGCCGTTCGGAGCAAGACGTGTCGATTGCCGAAATATCCCTGCTGAGTGCGCTTCTGGCAGGCGCACTGTCCTTCCTTTCTCCCTGCGTTCTGCCGCTCGTGCCGCCTTATCTCTGCTATATGGCGGGCATCTCGGTCGATCAGTTCCGTGGCGGTCAAACGCAGGTCGCTGCTGCCACCACACGCCGCGCGGTGCTGACTTCGGCGCTTTTCTTCACGCTCGGATTTGCCACCGTCTTCGTCGCGCTCGGGGCCGGCGCGTCTTCCATCGGTGTGCTCCTGCGCCAGCATCTCGATCTCTTGTCGAAGATCGGCGGCGTCATCATCATCATCATGGGCCTCAATTTCCTCGGGGTCTTCCGAATCGGTCTTCTGGCCCGCGAGGCGCGGTTCCAGGGTTCGGGCAGGCCGGCGAGCCTGTCCGGCGCCTATCTCATGGGGCTTGCCTTCGCTTTCGGCTGGACGCCCTGCATCGGCCCGGTGCTCGGAGCGATCCTCGGCGTGGCGGCCTCCCGCGACACGGTGGGCGAGGGGGCGACGCTGCTCGCCATCTATTCCCTCGGCCTCGCGGTACCGTTCTGGATCGCCGCGGGTTTTTCCGGTGCGTTCATGCGTTTCCTCACCCGTTTCCGCCACCATCTCGGAACGGTGGAAAAGATCATGGGTGTCTTCCTGATATTGACCGGTCTCGCTTTCATCTTCGGTTTCGTCAGTTCCGTCGCGATCTGGTTCCAGCAGACCTTTCCAATCCTGATGCAAATCGGCTAACGGAAGTTCTTCCGAACACACCCCGTGATCCTCACGGAAGGAACCGATGGCCGCTATCATAGCCCTCCTGCTGCCCTTCTTCGGGCTGATCCTCATCGGCTATCTCGCAGCCAGGATCACCAGGCAGCCTGCCGAGGCGCTCGGCTGGATGAACACGTTCATCATCTATGCGGCCCTGCCGGCGCTGTTCTTCAAGCTTGTCTCGCGAACCCCGATCGAGGACCTGGCGCGGATCGATTTCATCGCCACGGATATCGCGGCGACCTATCTCGTCTATGCCGCCCTATTCCTGATTGCCTGGTTGCGGCGCAATTCCTTCGGTGATTCCACCATCCAGGCCTTTGCCGGCGCCTATGGCAATATCGGCTATATGGGCCCGGGGCTGGCGCTGCTCGCCTTCGGAGAGGGGGCGGCCGTTCCGGTCGCGCTGATCGTCTGCTTCGAGAACGCCATGCACTTCATCGTCGCCCCGGCGATGATGGCGGTTGCCGGCGGCGACAAGCGTCCACCCGCGCAGGTGGGCTTCGAGGTGGTGCGGAAAGTGGCGCTTCACCCGTTCATTCTTTCCACGGCGCTGGGTTTTCTCGTGGCGGCTTCCGGCCTCGAGCCGCCGCTCGCATTCCAGCGGCTGGTGGATTATCTCGCTCAGGCCGCCGCGCCATGCGCGCTCTTTGCCATGGGCGTCACGCTGGCTCTTCGGCCCTTGAAGCGGGTGCCGGTGGAGATCGGTTATCTTTCGCTCGTGAAACTCGTTCTCCTGCCTACCACCGTCTATGTGGTCCTGTCGGCGGCAGGAGATTTCGATCCTGTATGGGTCTATTCGGCCGTGCTGCTCGCGGGTCTGCCCACGGCCACCAATGTCTTCGTCATCAGCCAGCAATATGGCGTATGGCAGGAGCGGGCCTCGGCGACCGTGCTGATCACGACGGCGCTTTCGGTCCTGACGCTACCCGTCCTGCTTTATCTGATCACCAGCGGTTTCTTACCGCCGGACCTCTTTCCGTAAAGTTTCGAAGATGGCTCGAAAGCCCCCGCCGGGTTCGAGCCCCTCGCGCATCAAGAGATTGCGGAAGGGCGGCGCGCTGTTGAGGATGTGAAGGCCGGCGGCGCGCACCATCTGCGTGGGCAAGAAATCGCTGAGCAGCGACCGGTTGAGGAGATCCACGCCGAATGTGCGGCTCATGATGTCCGCCCGGCGGCGGCGGTTGAAACGGTTGCCCGCATCGGCGGGGATCGGCCGATCCGCGGCGGCGGTAAGCAGTTCCGAAAGCGTGATCACGTCGCGCAGCGAAAGATTGAGGCCCTGCGCACCGATCGGCGGAAAGGCGTGCGCGGCCTCGCCGACCAGCGCGATGCGGTCCTTGCCGAAACGGTCGGCCATCAGGCTCGATAGCGGCCAGGTCTGGGCACCGGGTTCCACGGTAACCTTGCCGAGCATCGACTGCATGCGAGCCTCGACCTCCCGGGACAACTCCTCGATCGGCAAAGCCATCAGCCGCTCGGCTTCCTCCGGCTTCACGACCCAGACGAGACTGGAGCGCAGGCCCGGAAGCGGCACTTGCGTGAAAGGACCGGTCTCGGTGTGAAATTCCGTCGAGACATTACCGTGCGGCAGCGTGTGGGAGAAGTTCAGCACGACAGCGGACTGGCGATAGGACCAGCGGCGTGCGCCAATCCCGGCGCTTTCCCTGACTTTGGAATTGCGCCCATCCGCTCCGATCACGAATGCGGCTGCAATCGTCTCGCCGCCGGCAAGCGTCAGCGTCACGCGCTCGGGGGAATGGTCGAGCACGACGACGCTTTCGTCGAGGCGGGGGGTGTTCGCCTCCGCGGCTACCCCTGCCTGGAGCGTCTCCAGGAGGACACGGTTGGGGATGTTGTAGCCGAAGGCGTAGAGCTCGACGTCGGCGGCGCGGAACTGAGCCGTCGGCGCGCGCAATAGACGGTTCGTGGCGTCGATGATCTGCATGACGGAGAGGGGGGCGGCGAGCGGCGCTATTCTGTCCCAGAGGCCGAGCCGTTCGAGCAGACGGATCGACTGGTCCATCAGCGCGGTGGTGCGTTCGTCGGCTTTTTCCGCAGCCGGCGCGATCAAGGCGACCTTGCGTCCGCCGCGGGCGAGCGCCAGCGCAGCTATCAAACCGGCAAGTCCTCCGCCCACGACCGTGATCTCGAAATCCTGCATATCCTTCATCCCGTTCGACCCTTCGCGCGACCTACGCGATGGGGATTCGCTTGACCGCTATCTAGAGCCTGACGCCCGCCATATCCATGGGACAAGTCGGCACGCCGTGGAAAAACCGCCAATTTGCTGTGGTGGAACCGAACGTTGCGGGTGCTGACCGTTGCAAAGCGCCCTGATTGGCCGCATACCTCGAACAATCGAGGAAAGGCGGGGCTGACGCGTGATCAGACGAATCTTCAATTACCGGAATGTGCCCTATGCCGAAATTCGGGCCTTCAGCGTCCATCTGCTGACCGCGTCGGGGTCGTTCCTCGCTTTCCTCGGCGTGGTTGCTGCGGCCGAGCGGCGTTTCGTGGACATGTTCTGGTGGCTGGGACTGGCGCTGCTCGTCGATGGGATCGACGGACCGATCGCCCGCAAGGTGCGGGTCAAGGAGGTTCTGCCGAACTGGTCCGGCGATACGCTCGACAACATCATCGACTACGTCACCTATGTGCTGCTGCCGGCCTTCGCGCTCTATCAGAGCGGCATGATCGGCGAGCCCTGGTCATTCGTCGCGGCCGGGATGATCGTGGTGTCGAGCGCGATCTACTACGCCGACACGGGCATGAAGACGGACGAATACTTCTTTTCCGGCTTTCCGGTCGTCTGGAACATGGTTGTCTTCACCCTCTTCGTGATCCAGGCGAGCGCGGTCACGGCAATGGTCGTGGTTTCCATATCCGTCGTGCTCACCTTCCTGCCGATCAATTTCCTGCACCCGGTTCGGGTCAAGCGGTTGAGAATATTGAACCTCGGCATCTTTCTCCTGTGGTGCGCCATGGGCGGCTATTCGCTGCTTCTGCACTTCGACTCGCCGTCCTGGCTGGTTCTCGGCGTCGTCGTGACGGGTATCTACCTCTACTGCATCGGCGCGGTGCTGCAGCTCTTCCCCAAGCTCGGTGGATAATCGAACGTTTCTCCGGGAAGTCTTTCTTTAGAGTTGTGCGTAGCAACAAAAACGTTATCAATGAAACGTCCGGATTGAAGGGCCGGGCGGCGTTCAAAACAATGCGCTTCGTATCGACCAAAGCCTCGAAGAAGGCGGGAACGAAGCGAACGAGGGGGTTCAGTGACTGTATCCGAAGGTCCGGCGGCAGTTCCGCTCTTATCGGTGCGGGGATTGACCAAGCTTTTCGGCAATTTTGCCGCTTGCGACGCGATAGAACTGGATGTTGCGGCCGGTGAAATTCACGCTCTGCTCGGGGAAAACGGCGCCGGCAAATCCACTCTCGTGAAGATGCTGTTCGGCGTGCTCGAGCCGACAGCCGGCCAGATCCTCTGGAACGGCGCCCCCGTCACGATCCGTTCCCCGGGCGAGGCGCGCCGCCGCGGCATCGGCATGGTGTTCCAACATTTCTCACTATTCGAGGCGCTGACAGTCGCCGAAAATATCGCGCTGTCGCTCGATCCAAAGATATCGCTTTCGAGGATTTCCGACGAGGCGGCCTCCCTTTCCAAGGCTTACGGCCTGCCGCTCGATCCAAAGGCGCATGTGGCCGACCTTTCCGTCGGAGAGCGCCAGCGCATCGAGATCGTGCGGGCGCTTCTACAGAATCCGAGCCTCATCATCTTGGACGAGCCGACTTCGGTGCTGACGCCGCAGGAAGCCGACAGGTTGTTCGAAACGCTGTTCAAGCTCAAGGATGAGGGGCGCTCGGTCCTCTATATCAGCCACAGGCTGGAGGAGGTGCGCCGCATCTGCGACCGCGCCACCGTCCTGCGCCACGGCAAGGTAAGGGGAGCCTGCGATCCGAAGAAGGAGACGCCGGCCTCGCTAGCCCGCATGATGGTCGGCTCCGACGTGGCGGAGGTGCATCGCGACGAGACGGCGAAGCTGGGCGACGTGCAGATCGAGATGGATAGTCTTTCCGTCGCTGCGCGGACGCCTTTCGCCGTATCGCTGAAGAACATCTCCATGAAGGTTCGCGCCGGCGAGATCCTGGCGATTGCGGGCGTCGCCGGAAACGGCCAGGGCGAGCTTTTCGATGCGCTTTCCGGCGAATATCCGGTGGCGGACGACAATGCGATCCGGCTACGGGGCAAGCCGGTCGGACGGCTCGGCATCAACGGTCGCAGATTGCTGGGCGCGGGCTTCGTGCCGGAGGAACGGCATGGCCATGCGGCGGTCGCCGCGATGCCGCTTTCCGACAATCTGCTGCTTGCCCGCAGCCAGTCGGACAAACGGGCTTTCCTGACGGGCGGCGGCATGTCGGTCATCCGTCACGATGCTGTCCGCTCCGCCACACGGCGCATCTGTCAGGCCATGGATGTTCGCAAAAGCGGCGAGGACCCGCAGGCCGGCTCGCTTTCCGGCGGCAATCTGCAGAAATTCATCGTCGGACGCGAGCTCGACCGTCAGCCTGCGGTTCTGGTGGTCAACCAGCCGACCTGGGGCGTGGATGCCGGTGCCGCAAGTCATATCCGTCAGGCCCTGATCGATCTCGCCAAGGCGGGTTCCGCCGTCGTCGTCATCAGCCAGGATCTCGATGAGATTTTCGAGGTGGCGACCAGTATCGCCGTCATCTCCGAAGGCAGGCTGTCCAAGCCTCATGCGGCCGGGGCACTGACGCTGGAGCGCATCGGCCTCATGATGGGCGGCATTCATGAAAGTCATTCGATGCCGGAGGCCGCCGATGCGCATTGAGCTCGAGAAACGCCCCCGCATCTCCGGCCTGTTTTCGATCCTCTCGCCGCTGCTCGCGCTTGCGTTGACGCTGGTGTTCGGGGCGATCATGTTCAGCCTGCTCGGCAAGGACCCGATCGATGCGCTCTACAGCTTCTTCGTAGAGTCGCTGCTGGAAGTCTGGTCGCTGCATGAACTCGCGATCAAGGCTGCACCGCTGATCCTCATCGCGGTCGGCCTTTCGGTCTGCTTTCGCTCGAACAACTGGAATATCGGCGCCGAGGGCCAGTTCACCATGGGCGCCATTGCCGGCTCGATCCTGCCGGTCATGAACCCCGAATGGCATTCGCCGATGATCCTTCCGCTGATGCTCGTCATGGGCATGATCGGCGGCGCTCTCTACGCCGGCATTCCGGCCCTTCTCAAGACGCGCTTCAACACAAATGAAATTCTGACGAGCCTGATGCTCGTCTATATCGCCCAGCTCTATCTGGATTGGCTGACGCGCGGGCCTTGGCGCGATCCGCAAGGCTACAACTTCCCGCAGACCAAGGCCTTCGTCACCGAGGCGGTGCTTCCGGAAATCCTTGCCTCCGGCCGGGCGCATTGGGCATTTATTTTCGCGATCGTCGCGGCGATTGCCGTCTGGTTCATGATGCGCTTCATGCTGAAGGGCTTCGAGGTCTCGGTGCTCGGCCAGTCGGAGCGGGCAGGGCGTTTCGCCGGCTTCTCGGCCAGGCGGATGGTCTGGTTTTCCATGCTGCTGTCGGGCGCGCTCGCCGGCCTGGCCGGGATTTCGGAAGTCTCCGGTTCGATAGGCCATCTGCAGCCGATCATCTCGCCGGGCTACGGTTTCACCGCCATCATCGTCGCCTTTCTCGGCCGCCTGAACCCGCTCGGCATCATCGCCGCCGGCCTGGTGCTGGCGCTCACCTATCTCGGAGGCGAGGCGGCGCAGCTATCCATCGGCATTTCCGACAAGGTGGCGCGCGTCTTCCAGGGATTGCTGCTCTTCTTTGTGCTCTCCTGCGATACGCTCATCCACTATCGCATCAGGCTGATATTCGCTGGAGCCAAGCCGGCGGAGGCGAGGGGCTGACATGTTCGAAGCGATCCTCCTGACGGTCATCACCGCATCCACCCCCCTGGTCGTCGCCGCGCTCGGCGAGCTGGTGGCGGAGCGTTCCGGCGTCCTGAACCTCGGCGTCGAGGGGATGATGATCATGGGCGCCGTTTTCGCCTTCGCCGCCACCCGGTACACCGGCTCGCCCTATATCGGTATTCTCGCCGGCATTGCCGGCGGGGCGCTGTTTTCCCTGCTTTTCGGTTTTCTGACGCTGACGCTCGTCGCCAACCAGGTCGCGACGGGTCTTGCGCTCACCATCCTGGGGCTCGGGCTTTCCGGACAGATCGGCGAGAGCTTCGTCGGCCAGCCCGGCATCAAGCTGCAGCCGATCGTAATTCCGCTCCTCTCGGAAATCCCGTTCCTCGGAAAGGTGCTCTTCAGTCAGGATCTGATCTTCTATCTCTCGATTGCCCTGATCATCGGTATCCACTGGTTCCTGTTCCGCAGCCGCGCAGGCTTGAAGCTGCGCGCAATCGGCGACAATCACGGTTCCGCCCATGCGCTCGGCATCCATGTCATCCGCATGCGCTATCTGGCCGTCATGTTCGGGGGCGCCTGTGCGGGCCTGGCGGGCGCGCAGCTTTCGCTCGTCTACACGCCGCAATGGGTGGAGAACATGTCCGCCGGCCGCGGCTGGATCGCGCTCGCGCTCGTCGTGTTCGCCTCCTGGAGGCCGTGGAGGGTTCTGGCGGGCGGCTATCTCTTCGGCACGGTGACGATCGGGCAGTTGCACGCACAGGCTTTCGGCATCGGCGTGCCCACCCAGCTTCTCTCCGCACTTCCTTATGCGGCTACTATTGTCGTGCTGATCATCATCTCGCATAATCGCCGCACGACGCTCATCAATACGCCGGCTTCGCTCGGGAAACCATTCGTTCCCGACCGGTAACCGCGGTAGAAACAACCCGTCTTCACGCCAATAGAGGTTAGAAATGAAGAAACTGATTATCGCCCTTGCCGCCTCGGCAGCCCTGTTGGGTGGGCTTGCGACCGGCGCGTCCGCCCAGGACAAGACCAAGGTCTGCTTCATCTACGTCGGTTCGAAGACGGATGGCGGCTGGACGCAGGCTCATGACATCGGCCGTCAGGAGCTTCAGAAGGCGCTCGGCGAGAAGATCGAGACGCCGTTCCTGGAAAGCGTGCCGGAAGGCCCGGATGCGGAGCGCGCGATCGAGCGCATGGCCCGTTCCGGTTGCGCGCTGATCTTCACGACCTCGTTCGGCTTCATGGACGCGACGATCAAGGTCGCTGAAAAATTCCCGGACATAAAGTTCGAGCACGCCACCGGCTTCAAGGCCGCGCCGAATGTCGCGACCTATAATTCCCGCTTCTATGAAGGCCGCTATATCCAGGGCCAGATCGCCGCAAAGATGTCGAAGAAGGGCCTTGCCGGCTACATCGCATCCTTCCCGATCCCGGAAGTGGTGATGGGCATCAATGCCTTCGAACTCGGCGCGAAGTCCATCAACCCCGATTTCAAGCTGAAGGTCGTCTGGGCCAACACCTGGTTCGATCCCGGCAAGGAAGCCGATGCCGCCAAGGCTCTGATCGACCAGGGCGTCGATATCCTGACCCAGCACACCGACACGACGGCACCGATGCAGGTTGCGGCCGAGCGTGGCATTCTCGCCTTCGGTCAGGCATCCGACATGATCGCCGCCGGCCCGAAGACGCAGCTCACCGCGATCGTCGATACCTGGGGCGCCTATTACATCAAGCGCACCAACGCGCTCCTCGACGGCACCTGGAAATCCGAGCAGATCTGGGATGGTCTCAAGGACGGCATTCTCACCATGGCGCCCTATACCAACATGCCGGATGACGTGAAGGCGATGGCGGAGGAGACCGAAGCCAAGATCAAGTCGGGCGAGCTGCACCCCTTCACCGGCCCGATCAACAAGCAGGACGGTTCGCCCTGGCTCGCGGCCGGCGAGAAGCCGGAGGACGGCGTGCTGCTCGGCATGAACTTCTACGTCGAAGGCGTGGACGACAAGCTTCCGCAGTAATACTTGGCTCACCCCTCCTTCGAGGGGTGAGTGAAGGGCGCCTTCGGGCGCCCTTTTTGTTTCTTGGGGATACAAGCTGTTTATCGCCCTTCAACCGTCTTGCTGCTAAAAGCCCGCGAAATGGATTGAATCGGAGATTCCTGATGAGCCGCTCCTGCCTTGCCGTGATCCTCGCCGCCGGCGACAGCACCCGCATGAAATCCTCCATGTCGAAAGTGCTGCACCCGATTGCCAGCCGGCCGATGATCGCGCATGTGATGGCGGCGGTGGCCTCCGCGGGCATGACGGATGCGGCGCTGGTGGTCGGGCGCGATGCGGATGCCGTTGCGAAGGCCGGCGCCGTCGAAGACGTCACGGTGGAGGCCTTCCTGCAGACCGAACGCCTCGGAACGGGCCATGCGGTACTGGCGGCGAAGGATGCGATCGCTCGCGGCTATGACGACGTCCTCGTCGCCTATGGCGACGTGCCTCTGATTACGTCGGGACCCTTTCTGGCGGCACGGCAGAAGCTCGCCGAGGGGGCGGACGTGGTGGTGATCGGCTTTCATACCGACAAGCCGACCGGCTATGGCCGCCTGCTGGTCGAAAATGGCGAACTCGTTGCGATCCGCGAGGAGAAGGACGCGACCGAGGAAGAGCGCAAGGTCACCTGGTGCAATAGTGGGCTGATGGCGATTAATGGCCGCAAGGCGCTCGCGCTTCTGGAAAAGATCGGCAACGACAACGCCAAGGGCGAATATTATCTGACCGATCTCGTCGAGATCGCCCGCGCGGCCGGCGGCAGGGTCGTCGCGGTGGATGCGCCGGAGGCCGAACTGACCGGCTGCAACAACCGCGCCGAACTCGCCCAGATCGAAAAGCTCTGGCAGGAGCGCCGCCGTTATGAACTGATGCTCTCGGGCGTGACGATGATCGCACCGGAAACCGTTTTCCTTGCCTATGACACGGAGATCGGCCAGGACGCGGTGATCGAGCCGAATGTGGTCTTCGGGCCGGGCGTCACGGTCGAGGGTGGCGCTGTCGTTCATGCCTTCTCGCATCTGGAAGGCGCGCATGTGAGCGCCGGCGCTACTGTCGGGCCGTTCGCGCGGCTGCGTCCCGGTGCGCATCTTGCCGCCGGCTCCAAGGTCGGCAATTTCTGCGAGGTGAAGAAGGCCGAGATCGGCGAAGGCGCCAAGGTCAACCACCTGACCTATATCGGCGACGCCTTTGTGGGCGCGCACTCGAACATCGGTGCCGGTACCATCACCTGCAACTACGATGGTGTGAACAAGCATGTGACCCGCATTGGCGCGAATGCCTTCATCGGCTCGAATTCCGCCCTCGTCGCGCCGATCTCCATCGGTGACGGAGCCTATGTAGCCTCCGGCAGCGTCATCACCGCCGATGTCCCCGCCGACGCCCTGGCACTAGGTCGAGCAAGGCAGGAGGTGAAGCCGGAGCGTGCGAAGGTCATTCGCGAGCGGGCGCTTGCCTTCAAGGCCGCGAAGAAGGCGAAAGGCTAACCCGTAATTGCGGCGTAGAGGATGATCGTCAGATAAAGCACGAACGCCGCGACGCCGACACCGATGATGAACAGCACCAGACCGCGGCCTGCCTGTCTTTTCACAGCTTTTTCGGCCGGCGGATCGCTCGGCTGAACGATGGGGTCGTTGTCCTGGTTGGTCATGGCCCTCGACCGGTTGCGTTACGTTGATACTAACCGCATGGAAGCGCCGGTGGTTCCCTGGTGTGATGTCACCGGGCGGTGAGGCTTAGACTGAAAGGTGGCGTTAAAGCGTTCGCGTTACTTTCAGATATCGAAAGTGACCGGCAGGCAGATTGCGCAAAGCGGGCAATCCGCTAGGAATTCGCCCGGTTCAACCAAACGGAGAGATTGTTCATGTGCGGGATTGTCGGGATCGTCGGAAGGGAAGCGGTGGCGGGGCGGCTCGTCGATGCGCTGCGGCGGCTCGAATATCGCGGTTATGATTCCGCCGGCGTCGCGACGATCCACGGCGGCAGGATGGACCGGCGCCGCGCCGAAGGAAAGCTCTTCAATCTGGAGAAAAGGCTTGATGCCGAGCCGCTGCCGGGCGTGATCGGCATTGCCCATACCCGCTGGGCCACCCATGGCGTGCCGAACGAGACCAATGCCCATCCGCATTTCGTGGGGGGTGTCGCCGTCGTCCACAACGGCATCATCGAGAACTTCTCCGAACTGAAGGATGAACTTCTTTCCGAAGGCGCGGTTTTCGAGAGCCAGACCGATACGGAAGTGGTCGCTCATCTCCTGGCCAAATACCTGCGTCAGGGCCTGGACCGCCGCGCTGCGATGCTTGCCATGCTGAATCGCGTCGCCGGCGCCTATGCGCTGGTGGTGATGTTCGAGGATGATCCGGGTACGATCATGGCCGCCCGTTTCGGGCCGCCGCTCGCAATCGGACATGGCCAGGGCGAGATGTTCCTGGGCTCGGATGCGATCGCGCTCTCTCCCTTCACCAACGAGATCACTTACCTGGTCGACGGCGACTGCGCCATCATGACAGCAAAAGGCGTCGAGATCGTCGATTACTCCGGCAGACCAGTGCAGCGGCGCAGCCAGATTTCTCAGGCATCTGCCTTCATGGTGGACAAGGGCAACCACCGGCACTTCATGGAGAAGGAAATCTATGAGCAGCCGGAGATCATCTCGCACGCATTGAGCCACTATATCGATTTTGCCGCAAACACGGTGAAGAGGAACGAGACCGAGATCGATTTCGGCAAGGTCTCCGGCCTTGCGATCTCCGCCTGCGGCACGGCCTATCTTTCCGGCCTCATCGGCAAATACTGGTTCGAGCGCTATGCGCGTCTGCCGGTCGAGATCGATGTCGCCTCGGAATTCCGCTATCGCGAATTGCCGCTTTCACCCTCCCAGGCAGCGCTCTTCATCTCGCAGTCCGGCGAGACCGCCGACACGCTTGCCTCATTGCGCTACTGCAAGCAGGAAGGGCTGAAGATCGGCGCGATCGTGAATGTCAGGGAATCCACGATCGCCCGCGAATCCGATGCGATCTTCCCGATCCTGGCCGGACCGGAAATCGGCGTCGCTTCCACCAAGGCCTTCACCTGCCAGCTCGCCGTTCTGGCCGCACTCGCGATCGGCGCCGGCCGTGCGCGCGGAACCGTATCGGCAGAGCAGGAAACGGCAATGGTTCGCCATCTCGCCGAGATGCCACGCATCATGAGCCGGGTACTGAACGAGGTTCAGCCTCAGATAGAATCTCTCTCGCGCGATCTCTCCCGCTTCAAGGATGTGCTCTATCTCGGCCGCGGCACCAGCTATCCGCTGGCGCTCGAGGGTGCTCTGAAGCTCAAGGAAATCTCCTATATTCATGCCGAAGGCTATGCCGCGGGCGAGCTGAAGCACGGGCCGATCGCGCTCATCGACGAGAACATGCCGGTCATCGTCATCGCCCCGCATGACCGCTTCTTCGAAAAGACAGTCTCGAACATGCAGGAAGTGGCCGCGCGCGGCGGCAGGATCATCTTCATTACCGACGAGAAGGGCGCAGCCGCCTCCAAGCTGCCGACCATGGCGACCATCACGCTGCCGAACGTCGACGAGATCATCGCTCCGATGATCTTCTCGCTGCCCATCCAGTTGCTTGCCTATCACACGGCCGTCTTCATGGGGACCGATGTCGACCAGCCGCGCAACCTCGCCAAATCGGTGACGGTGGAATGATCATCCGGCCGGAAAATCCGGGCGACGAGGCCGCGATTCATTCGGTGACGGAACTGGCTTTCGCCGGCCATCCGCACAGCGACGGCAGCGAGCCGTTGATCGTCGATCGGTTGCGCAAAGCCGGTGCCCTGGCTTTCTCCGTGGTAGCGGAGGAAGAGGGGAAAATCCTCGGTCATGCCGCTTTTTCCCGTGTGCAGATATCCGATGGCGCGGCGGACTGGTATGGCCTGGGTCCGGTTTCCGTTCACCCGCAACGGCAAGGCGAGGGGATCGGCAGCGCATTGATCCGGAAAGGCCTGGATGAGCTTCGCGCAATCGGTGCTAAGGGTTGCGTGGTGGCCGGCGATCCGGCCTATTACGGCCGCTTCGGTTTCAACCGGAACGACGAGCTTGTGCTGCCCGATTTCCCGCCTGACTATTTCATGGCGCTGGCCTTGCATGGGTCGATGGCATCCGGCATTGTCACCTATCACAAGGCCTTTTACGGCGACACAGCATGACATGACGGAACGCGGATGAACGACAGTCCGGAAAGAATTTCGCTGGCCGGGCGCATCCGGAATAATTTCCTGGCAGGTCTCATCATCTGCGCGCCGCTTGCCATCACTGTATGGCTGACTTTCGCGCTGATCGACTGGGCCGACAGCTGGGTCACGCCCTATATTCCGCAGCGCTACGACCCCCAATATTATTTCAACATCACTATTCCCGGCACGGGCCTGCTGATCGCGGTGGTGTTCATCACCATCATCGGTTTTCTCGGCAAGAACCTGATCGGCCGCTCGATCGTCAATTTCGGCGAATCCCTGCTGCACCGGATGCCGCTCGTCCGGACGATCTACAAGAGCTTGAAGCAGATCTTCGAGACCGTGCTGAAGGAGCAGTCGACCTCTTTCAAGAAGGTCGGTCTGATCGAATTTCCGAGCCCCGGCACCTGGGCGCTGGTTTTCATAGCCGGCAACGCGCAGGGTGAGGTAGCCGCGCGTCTCAACGCGCAAGGCGAGGAAATGATGGCCGTGTTCCTGGCACCGACGCCGGTTCCGACTGCCGGCTTCCTGATGTTTGTGCCGAAAAGCAAGATCATCATGCTCGACATGACGCCGGAGGAAGGGGCGAAGCTCCTGATCTCAGGCGGCCTGATCGCTCCGGAATACAAGCCTAGGAAGGCCGCGCCCACCGCGGTAATTCCAAGCCCGCCGGAACCTTCCGGCTCCTGATCGTCGGGGAGCTACATTCATCCCGCCCGCAGGAACCGGATCGCCTCGTCGCGTCGATGAAGGTAGAGGAGCACGCGCATGTTCTGGCCGCGGTCGCTCGTGAGTTCCGGATCGCGCTCCAGAAGATAGGCGGCATCCTTGCGGGCGATCTCGAGCAGGTCTGCATGTGCTTCCAGACTGGCGATCCTGAAGCCCGGCGTGCCGGACTGGCGGGTGCCGAGGAGTTCGCCTTCGCCGCGAAGACGCAAGTCCTCCTCGGCGATCAGGAAGCCGTCCTCGCTATCGCGCAGGATGGAAAGACGAGCCTTTCCGGTTTCGCTGAGCGGCCCCTTGTAGAGCAGGATACAGGTCGAGGCCTCGTCTCCGCGCCCGACACGGCCGCGAAGCTGGTGAAGCTGGGCAAGCCCGAACCGCTCGGCATGTTCGATGACCATGATTGTCGCATCGGGCACGTCGACGCCCACTTCTACCACGGTCGTCGCCACCAGCAGCCGGATTTCGCCGCTCTTGAAGGCGGTCATCACCGCGTCCTTTTCGGGCCCGGACATGCGCCCATGAACGAGGCCGACGTCGCGGCCGAGCTCCTTGGCGAGAACCGCATGCCGCTCTTCGACTGACATCAGTTCGGAAACGTCCGACTCCTCGACGAGAGGGCATATCCAATAGGCCTTCTTTCCCTCGGCGATGGCGGCTCGCAGCCGTGAAACGATCTCGCCGATGCGTTCGGTCGGTATCGTCACCGTCTGGATCGGCTTGCGGCCGGCCGGTTTTTCGGTGAGCTTCGAAACATCCATGTCGCCGAAGGCGGCAAGCACCAGCGTACGGGGAATGGGGGTTGCGGTCATCACCAGCATATGCGGTGAAATGCCTTTCGCAGTCAGCCGAAGACGCTGATGCACCCCGAAGCGATGCTGTTCGTCCACCACGGCCAGAAGAAGATTGTGATAATTGATCGCATCCTGGAAAAGCGCGTGAGTACCGATGACGATCTGCGCCTCGCCGGAGGCGATCCTTTCCGCAATCGCATCGCGCTCGCGGCCCTTGGTACGGCCGGTCAGAACTTCGACATTGATGCCGGCCGCCCCGGCCAGTTTGGAAATCGTCTGGAAATGTTGCCTGGCCAGGATTTCAGTCGGCGCCATCAACACGGCCTGTCCGCCGGCCTCGACCGCTGCCGCCATGGAAAGCAGCGCGACCAGTGTTTTTCCCGCGCCGACATCGCCCTGCAGCAGGCGCAGCATGCGGGTGTCGCCCGCCATGTCCTTCAATATGTCTTCGACGGCGCTCTTCTGACTTGGCGTCAGCGAAAAGGGCAGATCAGCGATGATCTTCGCGGCAAGATCGCCCTTGACCCTGATCGGCTCTCCGGGAACCCGGCGCAGCCGCTGGCGCACGAGGGAGAGCGATACCTGGCCGGCTAGAAACTCGTCATAGGCGAGCCTGCGCCGGGCAGGGGACTGCGGGTCGATATCCGCCTCGTCGCGCGGATCATGCAATCGGCGAAAGCTGTCGCCGGCGGACAGGAATCCCTGGCGCTGGAAAAGGGCTTCGTCGATCCACTCCGGCAAGGCCGGAAGTCGCGCGATTGCGCCGTCGATCGCCTTTCGCAGCACTTTCGGCGAAAGGCCGGCGGTCAGCGGATAGACAGGCTCGATCAGCGGCAGGCTTTCCGCCTCGGACGCTTTCACGATGAAGTCCGGATGGACCATGGAAGGCCGGCCGTTGAACCAGTCGACCTTGCCGCTGACCATCACCGTTTCATCGAGCGGCAGCGATTTCTGCAGCCAATCGCCCTTGGCCCGGAAGAACGTCAACGCCAACTCGCCGGTCTCGTCATGCAGGAAGACGCGATAGGGGACGTTCGGCTTGCCGCGCGGCGGCGGCTGATGCCGGTCGACACGGCCCTCGATCGTGACGATGGCCCCCTGGGGTGCCAGCGCGATGCCGGGGCGATTGCGCCGGTCGATGAGGGAATAGGGGGCGTGGAAAAGCAGGTCGATGACCCGGCAGTCGTCCGCGTCTTCGCGGCCGGTAACACGCGCGATCAATTCGGCAAGCTTGGGACCGACGCCCGCAAGCGACGCGACGGAAGAGAATAGTGGGTCAAGGACTGCGGGGCGCATGGCAGCAAAATGCGATGGATTTTGGCGATTTGGCAAGGTGACGGGGGCGGAAAAGCATCCTATATGAACCGCAACAAAGGATACGGACATGACTGGACTTGCGCGCACGAGCGCCGATCTCGATCCTCGCCGCCGGCGCATCCTCTATCGTTGCTGGCATCGCGGCATCCGGGAAATGGACCTCGTCTTCGGCAGTTTCGCCGAGGCCGAGATCGGCACCCTCTCGGATGCGGAGCTCGATGAATTCGAGGCGATCATGAGCGAGGACGATCACGATCTGCATGCCTGGATCACCGGCGCCAGGCCTTTGCCGAACCACCTGCAGACGCCGCTTTACGAGCGTGTCGCCGCCTACAAGCCGGATTTCGATCCGGTGACCAGGGCCTCGTTGGAAGCGAGGCTCAAGCAGACCCCATGAATTCCATCCCGATGATCCCAGGTTTCGATGCAGCACGGATAGCGACGGTCGGAAGCTCGCTGACGGTCGGCAATGTGCCGCCCGGCATGGAGCCGCTCCTGCTGGCGGAACTCGCGCGCGCCGGCCAGTCCGTCGCCTATGTGATGTCAGACGGGCAGAGCATGCCCGATCTCGAACAGATGCTGTCCTTCGTGGCGCCGGATATCCCGGTCCTGACGCTGCCGGCCTGGGACTGTCTTCCCTATGACCGGGTCTCGCCGAGCGCGGATGTCTCCGCCCGGAGACTTTCAGCGCTTTCCGGCCTTATCGCGCACGCCAGAAAGCCGCATCCGGCAATCGTGCTCGTCACGGTCAATGCCATGCTGCAGAAGATCGCGCCTTCCGAGGTGATCGAAAGCCTCGCCTTCTCGGCGAAGCCCGGTAACCAGATCCGCATGGACGACCTCGCCGCACGCCTGGAGCGTAACGGCTTCGAGCGCGTCTCCACTGTGCGGGAAGTCGGTGAATTCGCGGTGCGCGGCGGCATCCTCGATGTCTTCGTGCCCGGCACGGAAGAACCGGTGCGCCTCGATTTCTTCGGCGACACGCTGGAATCGATCCGTTCCTTCGACCCGGCAAGCCAGCGCACGACCGGACAGGCCCGCTCCCTCGACCTCAATCCCATGAGCGAGGTGACGCTGACGCCCGATACGATCAGCCGTTTCCGCAAGAACTATCTGTCGCTCTTCGGCGCGGCGACCCGCGACGATGCGCTGTATCAGGCCGTCTCGGAAGGCCGGCGCTATGCCGGCATGGAACATTGGCTGCCGCTTTTCTATGAGCGGCTGGAAACCGCTTTCGACTACCTCAAGGGCTTCCGCATCGTCACGGATCACACGGCGCGCGAGGCGGCGAACGAGCGCTCCAAGCTGGTGCTCGATTATTACGACGCCCGGCGCGACAGCGGCACGCAGGGCAAGGGAGCGGCCGCACAGGCCACGCCCTACAAGCCGGTATCACCCGGACAGCTCTATCTCGACGGCAAGGCTTTTTCCGCCGCGCTCGACGCGTGCGACGCGCTGCGGCTGACCCCGTTCAACGAGATCGATGCCGAGGGTCGCCCGGTGGTGACGCTCGATGCCCATGCGGGTCCGCGCTGGGCAAAGGCGCAGGCCGAGGACAAGGATCGCGGCGAACGCATCAATGTCTTCGACCTGGTGGTCAAGCACATCGCCGATAAGCGCGCCGAAGGCGTCAAGGTGCTGATTACCGGCTGGTCGGCAGGCTCACTCGACCGGTTGATGCAGGTGCTGGAGGAGCGTGGGCTTCAGCGTGTCAGGCCGATCGAAAAACTCGCCGATCTCGACAAGTTGGATAAAGGGGAGGCGGCTTCCGCCATCCTGAGTCTCGAGGCGGGTTTCGAGACCGACCGGATCGCTATCATCGGCGAACAGGACATTCTCGGCGACCGTATGGTCCGCCGCGGCAAGCGCCGCAAGCGTGGCGCTGATTTCCTGACCGAGGTGGCGGGTCTCGATGAAGGCTCGCTCGTGGTCCATGCCGAGCATGGCATCGGCCGCTTCGTCGGCCTCGTCACCATCGAGGCCGCCGGCGCCCCCCGCGCCTGCCTCGAACTTCATTATGCCGATCAGGCAAAGCTTTTCCTGCCCGTCGAAAACATCGACCTGCTCTCACGTTACGGTTCGGATGCGGCCGAAGCGCAGCTCGACAGGCTCGGAGGCGGCGCCTGGCAGGCGCGCAAGGCCAAGCTCAAGAAGCGTCTGCTCGACATGGCGGATGCCCTCATCCGCATCGCGGCAGCGCGCATTACCCGCCGCGCGCCGGTTCTGACGACGCCCGAAGGGCTCTATGACGAATTCGCCGCGCGCTTCCCCTATGACGAAACGGACGACCAGGCGAACGCCATCGATTCGGTCCGTGAGGATCTCGGCGCCGGTCGTCCGATGGATCGCCTCGTCTGCGGCGACGTCGGCTTCGGCAAGACGGAAGTGGCGCTGCGCGCTGCCTTCTTCGCGGCGATGAACGGAGCGCAAGTCGCGGTGGTCGTGCCGACGACGCTGCTTGCCCGTCAGCATTACAAGACGTTCAGGGATCGTTTCCGCGGCCTGCCGATTACCATCGCCCGAGCCTCGCGCCTCGTTCCCGCAAAGGAGCTTGCCCAGACGAAGAAGGACCTTGCCGAGGGCAAGGTGGACATTGTTGTCGGCACCCATGCGCTGCTCGGATCAGGCATCAAGTTCGCGAACCTGAGCCTTCTCATCATCGATGAGGAACAGCATTTCGGTGTCAAGCACAAGGAGCGGCTGAAGGAGCTGAAGAGCGACGTTCACGTTCTGACGCTTTCGGCGACCCCGATCCCGCGCACCCTGCAGCTTGCCATGACGGGCGTGCGCGAGCTGTCGCTGATCACCACGCCGCCGGTCGACCGCATGGCAGTGCGCACCTTCATCTCGCCGTTCGATCCGCTGGTGATCCGCGAGACGCTGATGCGCGAGCATTATCGCGGCGGCCAGAGTTTCTATGTCTGCCCGCGTCTTGCCGATCTTCCGGAAATACAAGCCTTCCTGCAATCGGACGTGCCGGAGCTGAAAGTCGCCATCGCCCATGGCCAGATGCCGGCGGGCGAGCTGGAAGACATCATGAACGCCTTCTATGACGGCAAATACGATGTTCTGCTTTCGACGACGATCGTCGAATCCGGGCTCGACGTGCCGACGGCCAACACGCTGATCGTCCATCGCGCAGACATGTTCGGTCTGGCGCAGCTCTATCAGCTTCGCGGCCGCGTCGGCCGTTCCAAGGTGCGCGCCTTCGCTCTCTTCACGCTGCCCGTCAACAAGCCGCTGACAACGACCGCCGAGCGCCGCCTCAAGGTGCTGCAGTCGCTCGACACCCTGGGCGCCGGATTCCAGCTCGCAAGCCACGATCTCGATATCCGCGGGGCCGGCAACCTGCTGGGCGAGGAGCAGTCCGGTCATATCAAGGAAGTCGGTTTCGAACTCTACCAGCAGATGCTGGAGGAGGCCGTCGCCGAGGTGAAGGGCGAGGATGAAATCGTCGATACCGGCTGGTCGCCGCAAATTTCGGTCGGCATCACGGTGATGATCCCGGACACTTACGTGCCGGACCTGCATCTGCGCATGGGCCTCTACCGCCGTCTGGGCGAAGTGACGGAGCTTCCGGAGATAGACGGCTTCGGCGCGGAGATGGTGGACCGGTTCGGCCCCATGCCGGTCGAGGTGCAGAACCTCCTGAAGGTCGTCTACATCAAGTCGCTCTGCCGCAAGGCGAATGTCGAGAAGCTCGATGCCGGCCCGAAAGGGATCGTCGTTTCCTTCCGCGACAAGCAGTTCCCCAATCCGGCAGCGCTCGTCGGCTATATCGCCAGGCAGGGCACGCTCGCGAAGATCCGGCCGGATCAGAGCGTGTTCCTGACGCGCGACCTGCCGTCACCGGAAAAGCGGCTCACCGCCGCCGCCCAGGTGATGACCCAATTCGCCGAGCTCGCCAAAGAGAGCTGATCAGCGATCGGCTTCGATTTCCGGCTTGGTGACGACCGATGCCTGCGGATCGGTCGCGACGGACCGCGGCAGCGGAACGTTTCGCGCCTTTTCACGGGCAAGCGTCAGAAGCCCCGACCCGATGATGAGCACGATGCCGATCAGCATCGGCAGGTCGATCGTGTCCCCGAAGATGAGATAGCCGAAGAGCACGGCCCATAGCATCTGACTGTATTGGGTGGGGCCGATCACCGCCGCCGGCGCATGATTGGCGGCATACATCAAGAGCACGGTCGCCAGCGCCGCAAGCAGGCCATAGCCTGCCAGCATCACCCATTCGGTTGCGACCGGCACCCTGAAATCGGGGATCATCAGCAGGCCGCAGATGAAGAGCACGCCCAGCACGCCCGCGCCATAGAGCGATATGTTCTTCTCCGAAGGGCCGATCGCCCGGAAGATGACGATCGAGATCGCACCGGAAAGGCCGCCGAAGATCGCGCCGAGATGCCCGATTGAAAGCTCCCGAAAGCCTGGACGAAGGACGATCAGTACGCCCGCAAAGCCGATGAGGACAGCGCTCCACCGCCGGATTCCCACACTCTCCTTCAGGAAGATCACCGACATGATGGTGACGAAGGAGGGCAGCAGGAAGATCAGCGCGAAGGCTTCCGCCATCGAGAGATGCGTAAACGCGATGACGCTGCCGAGCACGCCGAGGCTGTTGGCGACGAATCGGAGAAGCCAGAGCGGCCGGTTCGTCGTCCGGAAGATATCCGTCCATCGGTCGCCGGCTTTCAGCAGGAACGGCAAGCCGGCAAGGCCGAAAATGGCTCCCAGGAACGCCGTTTCATAAGGCGGCAATGCGCCTTCGATCATCTTGACGGCCGCATCGCTGAAGGCAAACGCAGCAAAGGAGGCGAAGGCGAGGAGCACGCCCTTCGTCGTGTGGTCCGTATTCACATGAACCTCCGGTCAGATCATGCCTTTACGGGCTTCGGCCTTCATCTGTGCGATCTCCCGGAGCGCATTGACGAGGACTTCCGGCGTCTGCGCACCGCTGACCGCATACTGACCGTCGAGAATGAAGAAGGGCACGCCGTTGACGCCCATCTTCTGGGCCGCCTCTATCTCGCCGAGAACCGTATCCTTGTCGGCATCGCTAGCGAGCAGGCTCTCGATGACTTTCCGTTCCAGGCCGCATTCCTCGGCAATGTCGAGCAGAACGGTTTGATCGCCGACATTCCTGCCTTCCTCGAAATTCGCCTTGAAAAGAGCGGTCGCCACCCGGTCCTGCACCTCGCGGTCTTCCACCAGCGCCCAATGCAGGAGACGGTGGGCGTCCAGCGTATTGGGGCCGATCTTGATCGCGTCGAAATCGTAACGGATGCCGACCTCTTCGCCGAGCTTGCTCAGCATGGCGTGCGCACGCTCCACGGCTTCCGCGCCGCCGAGCTTGGCGATCAGGGCCTGCTGCTGGTCCACGCCTTCCGGCGGATAATCGGGATTGAGGCGATAGGGGCGCCAGTTGACGTCGACGCCAACCTCGTCCTGTACTTCGGCGATCGCCAGCTCCAGCCGCGCCTTGCCGAGATAACACCAGGGGCAGACGACGTCCGAAACGACGTCGATGGTTACCCGTTCCATGGGCGCATCCTTTCTTCGGAAAGCCGCTCTTGGGCGTCCTTTGCTCTAGATCATTGGGCCCGCTTGTCGAACCAGGCGGGAAGCTGGTAGCCGTAGAGCGGCACCTTTTCCGGATAGCCGATATGGCTGCGGCGCGCCACCCATTGTTCCGCCACATGGTAGAGTGGCACGAGATAGTGGCCGGAAATCAGCATCCTGTCATAGGCTCGGACCGCCGCCTCGAAATCCTCCTTGCTGCGTGCGCCGAGCATGGCTTCGATGAGCTTGTCCAGATCGGGATCGGCGGTGCCGGCGAAATTGAAGCTGCCCTGCCGATCACGCGAGGCCGAGCCCCAGCGGCCGACCTGTTCAATACCCGGAGACAAGGAGGAGGGGTAGGATTTCAGGATCATGTCATAGTCGAAATTGCCCGAACGCGCCTGATACTGCGCATCGTCCACGGTGCGGATTATCATCTCCACGCCGATCATGCGCAGGGTCCGCTGATAGGCGATCGCCAGCTTCTCCTGGTCCTGGTTTTGGGTCATCACCTCGAAGGCAAGCGGCCTTCCCGAGGCGTCCGACATACGGCCGTTCCTGATCGTGTATCCGCCGGCCTCCAGGAGGTCCACGGCCTTGCGCAACACCTTGCGGTCCGCGCCGGTGCCGTCCGTCTTCGGCAGGCGATAGGTGCCGTCGAGCACGTCCGGTTCGATCCGGTCCTTGATGGGCCCAAGGATCGCAAGCTCGCGCTCGCTCGCCGGCTTCCCCAAGGAGGAGAGGCTGGAATTCTGCCAGAAGCTTTCGGTACGGGTATAGGAGTTCTCGAAAAGGTTTCTGTTCGCCCATTCGAAATCGAAGGCCAGCGAAAGGCCCGCCCGGACATTGCGGTCGGCAAAGACCGGCCGGCGCGTATTGAAGGCGAAGCCGAGCATGCCCGTCGGCAGATCCGGCTTGAACGTGTCCTTCACGGCCGCGCCGCTATGGACCGCCGGGAAGTCGTAGGCGCGCGCCCAATGCGTCGGGCTGCCATCCAGGTAGATATCGAGCACACCCTTCTTGAAGGCCTCGAACAGGGTGTTCTCCTGCAGGAAATATTCGACGGTGATTTCGTCGTAGTTGTCGAGACCCACCTTGGACGGAACATCCTTGCCCCAATAATCGGGATTGCGCTCGTAGACGATCCGCTCGCCGGGTGCCACCGACTTCACCTTGTAAGGGCCTGAACCGACGGGGAATTTGAGCGTGGACTGCTCGAAGGTGGCCGGATCGATCGCATGTTTCGGCAGAATCGGCGTCGCATAGGCAATGATCAGTGGGATTTCGCGGTCCGCCTTCTCGTTGAAGGTGAAGCGTATGCTGCGCTCGCCGACCTTCTCCATCTTCTCGACGGTGTCGAGACGGTTGGAGAAGGGAATCCTGCCTCTGTCCCGCAGCACCTCGAAAGTGAAGATCACGTCTTCCGGCGTTACCGGCAGCCCGTCCGACCACCTTGCCTTGGGGTTGAGGTTGAACTGGATGAAACTGCGCTCCTCGTCCCACTCCACCGTTTCGGCAAGCAAGCCGTAAAGCGAAAAGGGTTCGTCGCCGGAGCGCTGCATCAGCGGTTCGTAGATGAGATTGCCGAAGATATTGTCCCAGATGCCGCGAGCGGTCGTGCGTATACTCTTCAGGTTGAACGGGTTGAGGCTGTCGAAAGTGCCGACGACGCCGTACCGCACGCGTCCGCCCTTCTTCACGTTCGGATCGACATAGTCGAAATACTTGTAGTCGGCGGGGAGCGCCGGCTCACCATGCATGGCGATCCCGTGCAGAGGTTGGCTGAAAGCCTGTCCGGCAAGGGCAAGTGCGGCGATGAGCGGAACGATGCGGCGCATGGTCCATCCTACAATGGAAATAGTCTCTGATTCGCTGCAAAATACCTGATCGAGATGGGGTGACCAACCGCGACTAGGTGGAAAGATGGGCCTGAAAGCCCTGGTAATCGCCAAAAAATACGTGATGAGGGCTGGATATCGGAGCGGCTGCGATGTAACAGGGTGGCCGGACGGCGGGTCATTCAATTGCCTCATTTGACCGACAGGTGAAAGGCAATAGGACACCCCGAGGGAGGCGGCGGACGTCGCCCCGAACGGATTTCAGGAGACGGATTTCGTTATGAAGCTCAAGGCAACCAAGGTTATGCGGACGGCGATGTCCGCTCTCGCTCTTTCGATCGGCGCGAGCGCGCTGCCCATCACGGCCGCCGCACAGGCCCCGGCTGCCGGCGCTCCGGGCGCCCCGCCGCTCGGCTGGTTCAAGACCTGCACCAAGCAGGACGATAGCGATCTCTGTGTCGTGCAGAACGTGCTTCTCGCACAGAACGGCCAGCTCATCACCGCCGTAGGCCTGATCACAGTGGAAGGCAAGGTGAACCGCAAGATCCTGCAGGTTTCGGTGCCCACCGCGCGCCTCATCCCGCCGGGCATCGTCATGCAGATCGACGGCGGCAAGGGCCAGAAGCTCGACTATGCCGTCTGCCTGCCCGACAAGTGCACCGCCGAAGTGCCGCTCACCGATCCCATGATCGCAAGCCTCAAGAAGGGCGGCGAAGTGACCTTCACCTCGATCAACTTCCGCCGTGCGCCGAACCCGATCCGCATTTCGCTGCAGGGCTTCACCGGCGCCTTCGACGGTCCGGCCATGCCGCAGGCGCAGCTCGCCGAAAGCCAGCGCAATCTCGAAGAGGGAATGCAGCGCAAGGCCGAAGAAGCCCGCAAGAAGCTGGAAGACGCCCAGAACGCTGCAAAGCAGGGCAACTAAGCTCTCAAGTTCTTGAAGTTTCAAAAGCCCGGCCTCGCGCCGGGCTTTTTGATTCCGGAATCAAAAAGGCGCCGGTGGGAGGCCCGGCGCCTTCGATTCTCGAATATCTATCGGAAGTCAGTGCGCCAGAATCACCTTCGGCTTCAACTGCCCGGACGGACCGCGGTCGAAGATCTGAGCAACTTGCGGATTTCTCAGCGGTGTGTCGCTCTCGTCGTGCTCGAGGTTCTGTTCCGAGACATAGGCGACATATTCCGTCTCGTCATTTTCGGCCAGCAGATGATAGAAGGGCTGGTCCTTGTTGGGGCGGATCTCCGCGGGGATGGCATTCCACCATTCCTCGGTGTTGGAGTATTCCGGGTCCACGTCGAACACGACGCCCCGGAACGGAAACACCTTGTGGCGAACCACTTCTCCGATCCTGAATTTTGCGTGGCGTTGTTTCATGGTGCGATGTCCTTTCGCATCCTGATGTGGGAATGAATTCATTCCGCATCAAGAGTTGCAATGCGACGAAGCAAATATCGTTCCATATGCTCTCGGGCGATTGAAGGTCGTTCTGCCTCTCGGAAGATCAGGGGCATAGCCTTCCCTTTCAGACCTGTGAGAATGCCTCCGGTTTGGGACCATCTCCTGCCGCAAGGTGGCGAAAATCGGCTACATTCCGAACCAGTTCAAACAACCGGTGACGGATCATGAAACGCTTAGCTACCATCGCCCTTCTTCTGATATCGAGTGCATCGATTTCGACTGCCCAAACCATCAAGGACGTCGACGTCATGAAGTCGAGGATTGCTTCCGGCCTACAGGAAAGCGGCAAGCGCCAACTGCTTGAAGCCCAGCGGGCGTGGGAGCGGTATCGCGATGCGGAATGCCGTTATCGACAGGCGAATTTTCCCAGCATGACCTCGGCTTCCGATTGTCAAAGAGCTCTCACGCGAGAAAGAGCAAAAGACCTCTCGCAGCAATTGGATTGGCTTGCCGACGCCGGGAGTGACGGGGCATCTGCGAGCTGCGAATCCGTCGCGGGCCGGAAAGTCGCTGCCGAGATGGTCCGCAAGTGCATGGCCGTCACGACGGCAACGCGGCCGCCCTGCAATGTGCAGAACTCGTGCGAACTCATCACCTCGGAAATCAAGAGGTCCTGCAGGATATTGGGAACTGGCGGACCTTCGTTCTGCCGCGACTACCGGTAGTTCGGCGCGTTCAGCCAGGAGCGGAACAGGCGAGGGGCTCGCCTGTTTGCCGCGCGGAAGAGATGCATAAAAAGGAAAACGGCGGGCCAAAGCCCGCCGTTTTGTCGTTGAAGTCAAGCGAATCCGGCCGTTACGCCGAATAGTACATGTCGAACTCGACCGGGTGCGGCGTCATTTCGAAGCGCATGACCTCGGTCATCTTGAGTTCGATATAGGCGTCGATCTGGTCGTCATCGAAGACTCCGCCGGCGGTCAGGAACTTGCGGTCCTTGTCGAGGCTTTCCAGAGCTTCGCGAAGAGAGCCGCAAACCGTTGGGATCTTCTTGAGCTCCTTCGGGGGGAGGTCGTAGAGATCCTTGTCCATGGCCTTGCCGGGATGGATCTTGTTCTTGATGCCGTCGAGGCCGGCCATCAGCATGGCAGCAAAGCCGAGATAGGGGTTCTGCGCCGGGTCCGGGAAGCGGACTTCGACACGCTTTGCCTTCGGCGAGGAGCCGAACGGAATGCGGCACGAAGCCGAGCGGTTGCGGGCCGAATAGGCGAGCAGCACCGGCGCTTCGTAACCCGGAACGAGGCGCTTATAGGAGTTCGTCGTCGGGTTGGTGAAGGCGTTGATGGCCTTGGCATGCTTGATGATGCCGCCGATGTAATAGAGGCAGCTCTCGGAAAGACCCGCATATTCGTCACCGGCGAAGGTCGGCTTGCCATCCTTCCAGATCGACTGGTGAACGTGCATGCCGGAGCCGTTGTCGCCGAAGACCGGCTTCGGCATGAAGGTTGCGGTCTTGCCATAGGCATTCGCGACCTGATGCACGACGTATTTGTAGATCTGCATCTTGTCGGCGTTGCGCACCAGGGTGTCGAACTTGACGCCGAGCTCATGCTGGGCCGAGGCCACTTCGTGGTGGTGCTTTTCGACGACGACGCCCATTTCGGTGAGCACGGTCAGCATTTCGGAGCGCATGTCCTGCAGGCTGTCGACCGGCGGAACCGGGAAGTAGCCGCCCTTGACACGCGGGCGGTGGCCGAGGTTGCCGGTCTCGTAATCCGTGTCGTCGTTCGACGGCAGCTCGGAAGAATCGAGCTTGAAGCCGGTGTTGTAGGGGTCGGCCTTGTACTTGACGTCGTCGAAGACGAAGAATTCCGGCTCGGGACCCACGAAGACCGTATCGCCGATGCCCGACGCCTTCAGATAGGCTTCGGCCTTCTTGGCCGTGCCACGCGGATCGCGGTTGTAAGCCTCGCCGGAGATCGGATCGAGGATGTCGCAGAAGATGACCATGGTCGACTGGGCGAAGAAGGGGTCCATGTGGACCGTTGCCGGGTCGGGCATCAGCACCATGTCGGACTCGTTGATTGCCTTCCAGCCGGCGATCGAGGAGCCGTCGAACATGACGCCATCGGCGAACATGTCTTCGTCAACGGCGGAAATGTCCATGGTGACGTGCTGCAGCTTTCCCCGGGGATCGGTGAAGCGCAGGTCCACGAACTTCACGTCGTTTTCCTTGATCTGTTTCATGATTTCGCTTGCGGTCGTCATTTAACGTTTCCTCGATTGCAAGATGACGAGTTGAACCCTGACCCGAGCGGCCAGTCGATTAAAGGTGTCGATCAGATGGCGTCGATGCCGGTTTCGCCGGTGCGGATGCGGATGACCTCCTCCACATTGGAGACGAAAATCTTTCCGTCGCCGATGCGGCCGGTCTGGGCGGCATTGCGGATGGCCTCGATGACCGCTTCCGCATTCTCGTCCGCCAGCACGACTTCGACTTTCACCTTCG
This sequence comes from Rhizobium sp. LC145, assembly GCF_001005825.1. Taxonomy (GTDB): domain Bacteria; phylum Pseudomonadota; class Alphaproteobacteria; order Rhizobiales; family Rhizobiaceae; genus Neorhizobium. Next base: position 193,280 of record NZ_LBHV01000001.1, on the reverse strand, counting down.
GCAGGAAATCGACGACGTATTCGGCGCCGCGATAGAGCTCGGTATGCCCCTTCTGCCGCCCGAAGCCCTTCGCTTCGGTTACGGTGATGCCCTGAAGACCGACCTCCTGCAGGGCTTCCTTCACTTCATCCAGCTTGAAAGGCTTGATGATCGCTTCGATCTTTTTCATGAGAAAATATCTCTCCGCTTCTCCCTTGAAGCGGGACATGACCCGCTTGGCCTACTTAATGCAGATATCGTGCCAGTCTGGAAAGCCGAATTTGCAGAAAACTCGCATTTTGCAGGTGCGAACGTGTCGAATGGCCTGGTTTCAGGGTAAAACCGACCAGGAATTCCGCAAAATGCGACGATGAAGAGTTCATTTCGGAAAAATTTCATCGATTTTCCACATGTGAGATGATCAGCTTTCAAGTCACACAAGTGATTAATTATCAATCAAATGCCTAGTATATAGGCGATTGCGATTCTAATTGACGGCTTGTTTTCTGTGCACGATTCCTTTCAATGGGGACCATGACCTCCGGCACCGAAACCATGCTTCTCACGCCCGAAGAAATGGCCGCGGCAGATGCCGAGGCCGCCCGTTCCGGCATCCTATCCTTCGGCCTGATGGAGCGGGCCGGCCAGGCGGTGGCTGCGGCAGCGCTGAAGCGGTTTCCCCAGGCGCATCGTTTCGTCGTGCTTTGCGGTCCCGGTAACAATGGCGGCGATGGCTATGTCGCCGCCAGGGCGCTTCTGGAGGCTGGCGCCACGGTCGCGGTTTTCCATCTTTCCGATCCGGCGAAATTGAAAGGTGATGCGCGCCGCGCCTTCGATCTTTGTCCTGTCGCGGGCGCGCTACTGAAGGCTTACGAGCCCGAGGCGAACGATGTGGTCATCGATGCTCTCTTCGGGGCGGGGCTGGCCCGCGCCTTGACGGAAGACGTGATTCAGGTGATCCGCAAGGTGGAGGCCACCGGCCTTCCTGTCGTTGCCGTGGATCTGCCCTCCGGCCTTTGCGGACGGCGCGGCAAGCCGCTGGGTGCGGCGTTTCAAGCCGAACTCACCGTCACCTTCATGTCGCGGAAGCCGGGACATCTGCTGATGCCTGGACGGTCACTTTGCGGTGACATCGAGGTTTTCGATATCGGAATTCCGAAACGTATCCTGAAAAGCATCGCCGGAAAGATCAGCGAGAACCGGCCGGAACTCTGGCGGGAGCATCTGCCGCAACCCGGCCCGAATGCGCACAAATACCGCCGCGGGCATCTCGCGGTCTTCTCCGGCGAGGGGAGCAGGACGGGCGCGGCCCGCCTTTCCGCGGCCGCAGGTCTTCGGAACGGGGCAGGGTTGGTCACCGTGGCTTCGCCGCGGGATGCCATGGCGGTGAACGCGGCTTCGCTGACGGCGGTCATGCTGCACGAGGTGGAAACAGTCGACGATCTGAACGATTGGCTGAATTCGGCCAAGTTGTCCGCCTTCGTGCTCGGCCCCGGTTTCGGTGTTGGAGAAAAGGGCCGCCAATTCGTCCTCGCGCTCAAGGATCGGCCGCTCGTGCTCGATGCCGACGGCATCACCTCCTTCAAGGACGATCCCGCTCTGCTCTTCGAGGCCTTTGCAGCAGGCGAGACCCGCCTCGTGCTTACGCCGCACGAAGGAGAATTCGCGAGACTTTTCCCGGACCTGGCGGACGACGAGAACCTCAGCAAGGTGGAAAAGGCGATTAAAGCAGCCGGGCGCGCTCATGCCGCCATCGTCTACAAGGGAGCCGATACGGTGATCGCCGCCCCGGACGGGCGCGCCGCCATCAACACCAATGCGCCGCCCTGGCTTGCGACAGCCGGCTCGGGGGATGTGCTGGCAGGCATGATCGGCGCATTGCTTGCGCAGGGCATGCCGGCCTTCGAAGCTGCAGCGGCCGCGGTCTACCAGCACGGCGAAGCCGCCAAGCAGGCGGGCAGGGGAATGACAGCCGAAGACCTCATAACCCATGTCGGCAGTTTAGCCCTCTAGCTTTTAACGCTCCAGCATCTCTGTCATCGCCATGGCGCCATAAGGCGCGTTCACTTTGCCTTCGTGGATGAAGAAGGCGAAGACGTCACGCGGCTGTTTCTTGACCTCGCGCTTCTCGTCGATCAGCGGCAGATCGTCCGGCACGCCGCCCTCGGCCCAGGTCTGCAGCCGTTTCGCCCAGGCCTTCAAGTCCTTTTCCGAATAGCAGGTCTTGATGTCGTCCGAGCCCTTCTGCAGGCGCGCATAGACGAAATCGGCGGTCACGTCCGCAATCATCGGATAGTCGAAATGCTCGGCGCAGACGGGCGCGATGTTGTATTTCTCAAGCAGGGCGACGAACTCCGGCACCTTGAAACTGTCGTGCCGGACCTCGACTACATGCGTCAGCTTCAATCCATCCAGCTTGTTCGGCAAAAGCTTCAGGAAGGCTTCGAAATCCTCCGGCTCGAACTTCTTCGTCGGTGCGAACTGCCAGAGCAGGGGACCGAGATGATCTCCAAGCTCCGTCAGCCCCTGACCGAGAAACTTCTCGATCGATTCCCCGGCCTCGGCCAGAACCTTGCGGTTGGTGGTGAAGCGGCTCGCCTTCAGCGAGAATATGAACCCGTCCGGCACTTCGGACGCCCATTTGGCGAAAGTTTCCGGCTTCTGCGAGCCGTAATAGGTGCCGTTGACCTCGATGACCTTCAGCTTGCTCGCGGCATATTCGAGCTGCTTCTTCTTCGGCAGCTTGTCGGGATAGAACGTGCCTTCCCACGGCTCGAAGGTCCAGCCTCCAATGCCCGTGCGGATCGTGCCGGATTTCGTCATCAATTCCTCCCTGAAATGGCGATCTATTCCGCCGCTTCCACCTTCTTCGCCGGACGCCGATCCAGAAGCTCCTTCAGGAAATGGCCGGTATAGGAGCGCCTTTCCTGGACGACCTGCTCTGGCGTACCCGACGCGACGATTTCGCCGCCGCCGGTTCCGCCTTCCGGGCCGATGTCGATGATCCAGTCGGCCGTCTTGATGACTTCGAGATTGTGCTCGATCACCACCACGGAGTTGCCCTGGTTCACCAGTTCCTGCAGCATTTCCAGAAGCTTGGCGACGTCATGGAAATGCAGTCCCGTCGTCGGTTCGTCCAGAATGTAGAGCGTGCGTCCGGTCGAGCGCTTCGACAGTTCCTTGGCTAGCTTGACGCGCTGCGCCTCGCCACCCGAAAGCGTATTGGCCTGCTGACCGACCTTGATATAGCCGAGGCCGACATCGAAGAGCGCCTGCAGCTTGTCGCGCACGGCGGGCACCGCCGAGAAGAATTCGACGCCTTCCTCGACCGTCATGTCCAGCACATCGGCGATCGACTTGCCCTTGAAATGCACGTCGAGCGTCTCGCGATTGTAGCGCTTGCCGTGGCAGACGTCGCAGGTGACGTAGACGTCCGGCAGGAAGTGCATCTCGATCTTGATGACGCCGTCGCCCTGGCAGGCCTCGCAGCGCCCGCCCTTGACGTTGAAGGAGAAGCGGCCCGGCGCATAGCCGCGGGCCTTCGCCTCCGGCAGGCCAGCGAACCAGTCGCGGATCGGCGTAAACGCCCCCGTATAGGTCGCCGGGTTGGAGCGCGGCGTGCGGCCGATCGGCGACTGATCGATATCGATCACCTTGTCGATGAACTCGAATCCGTCGATCCGGTCGTGCTCGGCTGGGATTTCGCGCGCGCCCATGACGCGTCGGGCAGCGGCTTTGTAGAGCGTTTCGATGAGGAAGGTCGACTTCCCGCCGCCCGAAACGCCGGTTACCGCGGTGAATACGCCAAGCGGAACGGAAGCCGTGACATTCTTGAGGTTGTTGCCCCTGGCGCCGACGACCTTGATCTCCTTGCCCTTCTTCGGTTTGCGGCGCTCGGCCGGAACCGGAACGCCGAGTTCGCCGGCAAGATATTTTCCGGTGAGCGACTTCGAGTTGGCCATGATGTCGGAAGGCGCGCCTTGCGCCACCACCTCGCCGCCATGGATGCCGGCGGCCGGGCCAATATCGACCACGTAATCGGCCGTCAGGATCGCGTCTTCGTCATGCTCCACCACGATCACGGTATTGCCGATGTCGCGCAGGTGTTTCAGCGTATCGAGAAGGCGCGCGTTATCGCGCTGATGAAGGCCGATCGAAGGTTCGTCGAGCACGTAAAGCACGCCCGTCAGGCCGGAGCCGATCTGTGAGGCAAGGCGGATGCGCTGACTTTCACCGCCCGAAAGCGTGCCGGAATTCCGGGACAGGCTGAGATAATCCAGTCCCACGTCGTTGAGGAATCGCAGCCGCTCGCGGATTTCCTTGAGGATGCGCACCGCGATTTCGTTCTGCTTGGCGTTCAGCGCCTCGGGCAGAACCTCGAACCAATCGCGCGCCAGCTTGATCGACATGTTGGTGACTTCGCCGATATGCAGCTTGTTGATCTTCACCGCCAGCGCTTCCGGCTTCAAACGATAGCCGGCGCAGGCCGGGCAGGGGGCTGCCGACATGTAGCGCTCGATCTCCTCGCGCGCCCAGGCCGAATCGGTCTCCTTCCAGCGTCGCTCGAGGTTGGGAACGATGCCTTCGAAGGTCTTCACCGTCTTGTAGGAGCGCGCGCCGTCGGCATAGTGGAACTCGATCTTTTCCTCGGTCCCGTTGAGAATGGCGTTCTGCGCCGCCTCGGAAAGTTCGTTCCAGCGGCTGGAGAGCTTGAAATCGAACGCCTTGCCGAGCGCTTCGAGCGTCTGGTTGTAGTAAGGAGACGTCGATTTCGCCCAAGGCGCGATCGCGCCGTCGCGCAGCGTGCGCGCGGGCTCGGGCACGATCAGGGCGGCATCCACCTTCTGCTGCGAGCCGAGGCCGGCGCAGGTCGGACACGCTCCGAACGGATTGTTGAAGGAGAAGAGCCGCGGCTCGATTTCCGGAATGGTGAAGCCTGAGACTGGGCAGGCGAACTTCTCCGAGAAGAGTACGCGCTCATGGGTCTCGTTGAGGGACTTGTTGGCGGATCCGCCGGCGGCCGTCTCCTCGGCGGGCAGGGGCTTGTCGGCGAATTCGGCGACCGCCAGCCCATCCGCGAGCTTCAGCGAGGTTTCGAGGCTGTCTGCCAGGCGCGCGCCGATATCGGACCGCACGACCAGGCGGTCCACCACCACGTCGATGTCGTGCTTGTACTTCTTGTCGAGCGCCGGCACGTCGGCGATCTCGTAGAACTGGCCGTCGACCTTTACGCGCTGAAACCCCTTCTTCATGAGGTCGGCGAGTTCCTTCTTGTACTCGCCCTTGCGGCCACGGATCATCGGCGCCAATATATAAAGACGCGTTCCCTCCTCGAAGGCGAGGATGCGGTCGACCATCTGGCTGACGGTCTGGCTTTCGATCGGCAGGCCCGTCGCCGGTGAATATGGAACACCTACGCGCGCGAAGAGCAGGCGCATATAGTCGTAGATTTCGGTAACGGTGCCCACCGTGGAGCGCGGGTTTCGCGAAGTCGTCTTCTGCTCGATCGAGATTGCCGGCGAAAGCCCGTCGATCTGATCGACGTCCGGCTTCTGCATCATTTCGAGGAACTGCCGCGCATAAGCTGAAAGGCTCTCGACATAGCGCCGCTGTCCCTCGGCATAGATGGTGTCGAATGCCAGCGACGACTTGCCGGAGCCGGAAAGGCCGGTCATGACGATCAGCGAATTGCGCGGCAGATCGAGATCTATGCCCTTCAAATTGTGCTCGCGCGCGCCGCGGATGGATATGGTCTTCAGTTCGCTCATCTTCATGCTCTTCGGGGAGGATCGAAGGTCCTTATGTAGTGATTGATCAGCGCCTGTCGAGACGAAACTGCGGCTATGCAGGGGCCGTTCCCGAGTCGGTTGACAGCACTATATGGATTAACTAGAACAAATAAAGAACAAATTTGCTTGTGGATTAAACTTTGCCATGGCCCCATCGAAAGGGCCGATAGGTTAAAGTGCCGCATTGGATTTCAAGGCCGCTTTCGTTGCGGCGGACAAGGTGAGAGTTATGGCTGGTAGCGTAAACAAGGTCATCCTGGTCGGGAATGTGGGAGCCGATCCGGAGATCCGCCGGACCCAGGACGGCCGGCCCATTGCAAACCTCCGCATTGCCACTTCGGAAAGCTGGCGCGACCGCAATTCCGGAGAGCGGCGCGAGAAGACCGAATGGCATACGGTTGTCGTCTTCAACGAAGGCCTCTGCAAGGTCGTCGAGCAGTATGTGAAGAAGGGCGCCAAGCTCTACATCGAAGGGCAGCTCCAGACCCGCAAGTGGCAGGACCAGACCGGTAACGATCGTTACTCGACCGAAGTGGTCCTGCAGGGGTTCAACTCGACGCTGACCATGCTGGACGGTCGCGGCGAGGGCGGTGGCGATCGTGGCGGCTTCGGCGGCGGCAACAAGGGCGGCAGCGATTTCGGCGGAGGTGATTTCGGCGGCGGCTCTGGTGGGGATGACTATGATCGTCGCCCCGCCGGCGGCAGCCAGAGCCGCGGCGCATCGTCCGGCGGTAATTTCTCGCGCGATCTGGACGACGATATCCCGTTTTGATCAGGCCTGCCGATCGGCAGCCAAAGCATTCCACGCCTCCCGTTCGTCAGCGAGCGGGAGGCGTTCTTATTTCCAGCGCTTGAAGACGAGCAGACGAGGGCGTCAGGCTTCCACCAGCATGGCTGATTTTTCAGCCTTCGGCTCTGTTTGAGCGGAAAGCGGGCCGGTGGCAGTCTCGGCCTTGTCGGCCAACATGGCGACGAGCAGGTCGAATTGCGAGATGATGCCGACGAGCTTGCCGTTCTGCCGCGTGACCGGCAGGTAATGCAGCCCCGCTTCCGCGAAGATCACGATAGCCTCGGAAACCGGCGTGTCGGGGCCGACCGTCGTCACCGGGCTCGTCATGATATCCTTCACGGTATCGTTCGGCGCGGTCGCGCCCTTGAGGGCAAAGCGCAGCCTCTGGGCAAAGCCTATCGTGGCCCGGCCCTTCACCCAATTCGTCTTGTCGAGGAAATCGGTCTGGGTCACGATGCCCACGACTTCGGCGCTGTCGTTGGTGACGGGCAGGGCCTTGATGTGATGGGCCCGCATGAGATCTCGCGCTTCCTTCAGCGAGTTGTCCGGCGCTACCGCGATCACGTCGCGTGACATGATGCTCGCGCAGACCAGATCGCTGGCCCGCCTGCGGTAGGAGCGCAGCTCCGTCCTTCTGAGAATGGTTTCGAGATCGTCACGGTCGATGTCGAGAACCTGGTCATATTCCTTCAGCACCTCGTCCAGATCCTCCGAGCGGAAGCCGATGCGTTCGATCGGCGCCGGGTCGGACGTGCCGTGATCGGTCTGCTGCGGCTTCATTGCATGCGGATAGGCGCGGCCGGTAAGATTGTTGAAAGCGAGTGCCAGCAGAACCATAGCCAGCGAATTGCCGGCGACCGGCCAGATGACGAAACCATAACCGAGCTCGTGAATGGCCGGGCCGCCGAGCACGGCGGTCAGCGCGATCGCCCCGGCGGGCGGATGAAGGCAGCGCAACGCCATCATCGCCGCGATCGCCACGCCGATCGCCAGTGCCGACGCCAGCAGCGGATCCTGCACGAGCAGCGCGACCGTGACCCCGATCGTTGCGGCGAGCATGTTGCCGCCGAGCACCGACCATGGCTGGGCAAGCGGGCTCGAAGGCACGGCAAAGAGCAGCACGGCGGACGCACCCATCGGTGCGATCAGTGCCGGCAGCATCGGGTCCGACTTGAAGACTAGCCCGCCGATCAGGCCGGTAATCAGGATCCCTGTCAGTGCGCCGATCGCGGAGCGTATCCGCTCCTTCTGGCTGATGAGGATGGCTTCCGGCAGGAACCGCCGCAGCAAGCGTCTCATTTATCCGAGCTTTCGATTTCGATGGGGGATGATTGAGGCGGTGGCTCTTTAGCGCATCCCTTCGAAAAACGACAGTCTCCGATGCGTCAAAAAATCAAAGATTGAAGGCCGAGCGCACCCCGTCGACCACGAACTGGACGGAAAGGGCGGCGAGGATCACGCCGAGCAGCCGTGTGAGGATCGCCCGCCCCGTGACGCCGAGAAAGCGATCCAGCCGTTCCGCGATGAGCAAGGTCGCATAGACCAGCAGCATGATCAGCGCGATGACCGCGATCAGCAGGACCCGGTCCAGGGCGCCGGTAAAGGTGCCGGCCAGAAGTACCGTCGCGGAAATGGCTCCCGGCCCGGCGATAAGCGGAATGGCTAGCGGGAAGACCGCGATATTGTGGATGTGGTCGATGGTTATCGCGGCCTGCGAGGTCTTCTCCTTGCGCTCCTGGCGTTTCTCGAAGACCATTTCGAAGGATATCCAGAAGAGCAGCAGCCCGCCTGCGATGCGGAATGCGCCGATGGAAATCCCAAGCAGCCCGAGTATCCCCGATCCGAATATCGCGAAAGCGGCCAGAAGGCCGAATCCGATCAGCGAACCCCGGAAAGCGACCTGCCGCCGCTGAAGCGCCGTCATGCCCACGGTAAGCCCCAGGAAAACCGGTGCCAGACCGGGCGGGTCGAGCGTGACCAGCATGGTCGTCAGGGCGTTGATCAGCATGTCGGGCGTCGCCATATAACCTCCGGCCGGCAGTCCTTGCGGGTGATGGCGAAGATTGTTAGGACAGACGGGCAGGGAAGGCAAAGCCTGCCGTAACGCTTTCCTGTCGAAGGCGCTCCGCACGCTGTCCCACCGCCTCGCAAAGGCCGCAAAAGCTGTTCAAAACCCTGCCGGAAATTGGCGCTTCGCAGCGCTTTCCGATATAGACAAAGCAACTGATTCCGAACAGAGATCTGATCCGATTTGACTGAGCAAAGCACACCCGGCGGCGGAAAGCTGCCCCCCGGCATCGAGCCCATTTCCATTATGGAAGAGATGCAGCGGTCCTATCTCGATTACGCGATGAGCGTGATCGTGAGCCGCGCGCTTCCCGATGTCCGTGATGGATTGAAGCCGGTCCACCGGCGCATCCTCTACGGCATGTCGGAACTCGGCATCGACTGGAACAAGAAATACGTCAAATGCGCCCGCGTTACCGGGGATGTGATGGGTAAATACCATCCCCACGGCAATACGGCGATTTACGATGCGCTTGCCCGCATGGCGCAGGACTGGTCGCTCCGCCTGCCGCTGATCGACGGCCAGGGCAATTTCGGCTCGATCGACGGAGACCCACCGGCTGCCGAACGCTACACGGAATGCCGGCTGGAGAAGGCGGCGCATTCGCTTCTCGACGATCTCGACAAGGAAACGGTCGATTTTCGCGACAACTACGACGGCACGTTGTCGGAGCCTGTCGTGGTTCCGGCAAAATTCCCGAACCTGCTGGTCAACGGCGCGGGCGGCATCGCCGTCGGCATGGCCACCAACATTCCGCCGCACAATCTCGTCGAGGTCATCAACGGCTGCATTGCCTTGATCGACAATCCGGCAATCGAACTGCCCGAAATGATGGAAATCATTCCTGGTCCGGATTTCCCGACCGGCGCGATGATTCTCGGCCGCCACGGCATTCGATCGGCTTACGAGACCGGCCGCGGCTCGGTGATGATGCGTGGCGTCGCCACCGTCGAGCCGATGCGCGGTGACCGCGAGCAGATCATCATCACCGAAGTTCCCTATCAGGTGAACAAGGCGACGATGATCGAAAAGATGGCCGAACTGGTCAAGGAAAAGCGCATCGAGGGTATTTCCGACCTGCGCGACGAGTCCGACCGCGAAGGCTATCGCGTGGTCATCGAGCTGAAGCGCGATGCCAATGCCGATGTCATCCTCAACCAGCTTTATCGTTACACGCCGCTGCAGACCTCCTTCGGCTGCAACATGGTGGCGCTGAACGGTGGCAAGCCGGAACAGCTGACGCTGCTCGACATGCTGCGCGCCTTCGTCTCGTTCCGCGAGGAAGTGGTTAGCCGGCGTACGAAGTATCTTCTGCGCAAGGCGCGCGAGCGCGCCCACGTCTTGGTCGGTCTCGCCATTGCCGTTGCAAACATCGACGAAGTCATCGCCCTCATTCGCCGTGCGCCCGATCCGCAGACGGCGCGAGAGCAGCTGATGACCCGCCGCTGGCCGGCGCATGACGTCGAGGCGCTGATCCGTCTGATCGACGATCCGCGGCACAAGATCAACGAGGACGCGACCTACAATCTTTCCGAAGAGCAGGCCCGCGCCATCCTCGAACTGCGTCTTGCCCGCCTCACGGCCCTTGGCCGCGACGAAATCGCGGACGAGCTGAACAAGATCGGCGCGGAAATCAGCGACTATCTCGATATCCTGTCTTCGCGCCTGCGCATCCAGTCGATCGTCAAGGACGAACTCGCCGTTGTTCGCGACGAATTCGGTACGCCACGCCGCACGCAGATCCTCGATGCCGGCCTCGACATGGACGATGAGGACCTCATCGCCCGCGAAGACATGGTCGTTACCGTCTCGCATCTCGGCTATATCAAGCGCGTGCCGCTCGGCACCTATCGGGCGCAGCGCCGCGGCGGCAAGGGCCGTTCCGGCATGGCCACCCGCGACGAGGATTTCGTCACGCGCCTCTTCGTGGCGAACACCCATACGCCGGTGCTGTTCTTCTCGTCGCGCGGCATCGTTTATAAGGAGAAGGTCTGGCGCCTGCCGATCGGCACCCCGCAGTCCCGCGGCAAGGCGCTGATTAACATGCTGCCGCTGGAGCCCGGCGAACGCATAACCACGATCATGCCGCTGCCCGAGGACGAGGCGAGCTGGGATAACCTCGACGTGATGTTCTCGACGACGCGCGGCACGGTTCGCCGCAACAAGCTGTCGGACTTCGTGCAGGTGAACCGCAACGGCAAGATTGCCATGAAGCTCGATGAGGGAGACGAGATCCTTTCCGTCGAAACCTGCACCGATCGCGACGACGTGCTGCTGACGACGGCACTCGGCCAGTGCATCCGCTTCTCGGTGGACGATGTCCGTGTCTTCGCCGGCCGTAATTCGATCGGCGTTCGCGGCATCTCGCTGGGAGACGGCGACCGCATCATCTCCATGACGATCGTCGGCCACGTCGATGCGGAGCCTTGGGAGCGTGCGGCCTACCTCAAGCGCTCGGCTGCCGAGCGCCGCGCGGCAGGCGTAGATGAAGAGGATATCGCTCTCGTCGGCGAGGAAGTCACCGAGGAGGGACAGCTTTCCGACGAACGCTACGAAGAGCTGAAGGTACGCGAGCAATTCGTGCTGACGGTTTCGGAAAAGGGCTTCGGCAAGCGCTCGTCCTCCTACGATTTCCGTACATCCGGCCGCGGCGGCAAGGGCATCCGCGCGACGGATACGTCGAAGACGGCGGAAATCGGCGAACTCGTCGCAGCCTTCCCCGTCGAGGACAACGACCAGATCATGCTGGTGTCCGATGGCGGCGTCCTGATCCGCGTGCCGGTTGGCGGCATTCGCATCGCGAGCCGCGCCACCAAGGGCGTGACGATCTTCTCGACCGCCAAGGACGAAAAGGTGGTTTCGGTCGAGCGCATCAGCGAACCGGAAGGCGACGAGGAAAACGGCAATGGCCTGCCGGAAGAGATCGATGCCGAGACCGGCGATCTCGGCGCTGCCGCACCGGAGAACGGCGATACCGGCGAAGGCGCGACGGAATAGTCGCGCCTTACTCCTCAAGTCTCGTGAACATAAAAAGCCGGAGGATTTTCATCCTCCGGCTTTTGTTTGAACTGCGACGCGACGGGAGAGTCTCGTAGGCAGTTCCACTACTCGAATGCCTCAGAACGTGGTGTGACGCCGGGCAAAATCCTTCATGTCTTCGTTTTCGCGACGAAGTGCTCCAATGGTGGAGGCCACGGATGCCACGAACATGATGCTGATCAAACCTGCAAGTACAGTCAGTGTCACGAACATGGCTATCCTTTCTTGTTTGCGTTATCCGCCGTTATAATAATTCGTGTCGTTGTAACGGCCGGTCAGCTGCGGATAGTTCAGGTCTGCCTGCCCGGAATTGTCTTGATAAAGGGTCACCGTTGCTGTCAGCATGGCTGCGATCATTGCCGTCCAAACCACATTGATCATCGTGATCTTGTCGAGCGCGATCGTTTTCCTTTTCGCGAGCATCTCCGTTGTCCTTCTCGTTTGCCTGAACGCGCGGGTGCACGCACAGGTTCCACCGCATTTTGAGAGAGAATTAACCCATCCGCGCTGAAGCGTCTTTGAATGGCCCGTTCATCTGGCGTTCATGATTCGAATCGCCCAGGGCCTCGACTTCGGCGAGAAGGGAAAGTGCGGCCTCGAGGGCAAACGACAGAACCACGGCGATCGCCACCAGAACGGCCAGCATCTTTCTCTCCTGTGATCGCGAGTCTTGTTGCTCGCTATGGGGTCATGAAAACATATCGGGTCTGAAACGCCCTTGAACGCGCCATTCATCCGCCGTTCATGCTTGCAGTGCCGGAACATCCGTGACAAAAGGCCCAGGAATTCATCGCTGACCCAGCCTGGACTTGCATATGACGACTGCTTTCTATCCCGGGTCTTTCGATCCGATGACCCATGGGCATCTCGATGTGCTGGTGCAGGCGTTGAACGTCGCGGACACGGTCATCGTCGGAATAGGCATTCATCCCGGCAAGGCGCCGATGTTCAGCTTCGAGGAGAGGGCGGAACTGATCCTTGCCTCACTGACGGAAGTCCTGCCGCAGAAGGCGAAGGACATTTCGGTCGTCTCGTTCGATAAACTCGTGGTGGATGCCGCGCGCGCCCACGGCGCGAGCCTTCTGGTGCGTGGCCTGCGTGACGGCACCGACCTCGATTATGAAATGCAGATGGCCGGAATGAACCGTCAGATGGCCCCGGATATTCAGACCGTCTTTCTGCCTGCAGGCACCGCGTCCCGGCCCATTACGGCCACATTGGTCCGGCAGATCGCCGCCATGGGCGGCGATGTCAGCGCTTTCGTGCCGGCCGCGGTCCTGAACGCCCTGAATGCCAAGCTGAAACGCTGATCCGTCCTTCACTCATCGGAGTTCCGCATGAAACTGCTTCGTCTCGCCATTGCCGGCGCCTTTGCCCTGGCTTCCTTCGTCATGCCGGCGCTCGCCGCCGAGGACGATTTCCTGACCATCCAGCTCAAGGATGGCCCGGTGGTCGTTCAGCTCATGCCGGAAGTCGCGCCGAAGCATGTTGCGCAGGTCAAGGCTCTGGCCGCCAAGGGCGAATATGACAATGTCGCATTCCACCGCGTCATCCAGGGCTTCATGGCCCAGACAGGTGACGTCCAGTTCGGCGATATGGAGGATGGCTTCAATGCCTCGCGCGCCGGCACCGGCGGCTCCGACCTGCCGGACCTTCCGGCTGAATTCTCCAAGGTTCCCTTCGAGCGCGGCACCGTCGGCATGGCACGCAGCCAGGACCCGAATTCCGCCAACTCGCAGTTCTTCATCATGTTCGACGAAGGCTCGTTCCTGAACGGCCAGTACACCGTCATCGGCAAGGTGGTTTCGGGCATGGAGAACGTCGACAAGATCAAGCGCGGCGAGGGCGGCAACGGAGAGGTTTCCGACCCCGACCGGATGATCAAGGTCACCGTCGGCAAGTAAGTTCCAAGCGCATCGCCTATGCGCCAAACATAAAGGAGAAGGCCATGGCCGAGATCAAGGATCCGGAAAACACTGTCATCCTGGAAACCACCAAGGGCAAGGTTGTCATTCAGCTTCTGCCGCAGGTGGCGCCGGAGCATGTCGCCCGCATCAAGGAACTTTCCCGCGAGAAGGCCTATGACGGCGTCGTCTTCCACCGCGTCATTTCCGATTTCATGGCGCAGACCGGCGACGTTCAGTACGGCAAGAAGGGCGGCGAGAGCTTTAACCCGGCTCGCGCCGGCATGGGCGGCTCGGCGAAGCCGGACCTGAAGGCCGAGTTCTCGGCAACGCCGCACGTGCGCGGCACCTGCTCGATGGCGCGTTCGCAGAACCCGAACTCGGCAAACAGCCAGTTCTTCATCTGCTTTACCGATGCACCCTGGCTGAACAAGCAATATTCCGTCTGGGGCCAGGTCATCGAGGGCATGGACGTCGTCGACACGATCAAGAAGGGCGAGCCGGTCAGCGACCCGGACTCGATCGTCTCCATGCGGGTTGCCGCCGACGTCTGATCGTCATTCAATGAAAGCCCGCTCCGCCGGTCGTCGTCGGAGCGGGCTTTGCTTGTTCGGAAACTGACACATGCGCGTCGATCTGTTCGATTTCGATCTGCCCGAAGAAAGCATTGCGCTGAGGCCCGCAAGCCCGCGCGACAGCGCCCGGCTGCTCGTCGTACGGCCGGGCGATGAGCCCGAGCTCGCCGATCACCGCGTTTCGGAACTGCCGAGCTTCCTGAAACCGGGCGATGCGCTGGTCTTCAACGATACCAAGGTCATCCCGGCTCAGCTCGAAGGCATTCGCCACAGGGAAGGAGCGGGCGGTCAGCAGGTCTCCGCCACCCTTCACATGCGCACCGCGCCGGATGCCTGGAAGGCATTCGCCAAGCCCGGCAAGCGCATCAAGGTAGGCGATCGGATAGAGTTCGGTCACGGCGGTAATGCCTGCATGATCGGCTCGCTCGCCGCCACCGTGGAAGAGAAGGGCGAGGGCGGCGAAGTCACTCTGCGCTTCGATCTCTCAGGCCCGATGCTGGACGAGGCCATCATGGCGGTGGGACACATTCCCCTGCCGCCTTATATCGCCGCCAAGCGGGCCGAAGACGACAAGGATCGGCAGGATTACCAGACCATCTACGCCCGCGAGGAAGGCGCGGTCGCAGCTCCGACGGCCGGCCTGCACTTCACGCCGCAACTCTTCGCCGCCCTCGATGCAGCCGGCATCGAACGGCACTTCGTCACCTTGCATGTGGGGGCCGGGACCTTCCTGCCGGTCAAGGCCGACGATACCGCCGATCACAAGATGCATCAGGAGATCGGCTACGTTAGTGCCGATACCGCTGCGCGGCTGAATGCCGTCAAGGCAAGAGGCGGCCGGATCGTCTGCGTCGGCACGACCTCGCTTCGTCTCGTCGAAAGCGCCGCCACCGATGACGGCGTGATAGCGCCCTGGAGTGGAGCAACCGGCATATTCATCACGCCGGGCTATCGCTTCAAGGCGGTCGACATGCTGATGACCAACTTCCATCTGCCACGATCGACGCTGTTCATGCTGGTCTCGGCCTTTTCAGGGCTCGAGACCATGCGCTCGGCCTATGCCCATGCGATCTCGACAGGCTACCGCTTCTACTCCTATGGAGACGCGAGCCTGCTTTTCCGGAAAGACAAATGACCGAGAACTTTCAGTTCACCCTCAAGGCCACCGATGGCGGCGCCCGGCTTGGTGAAGTTTCGATGCCGCGCGGCACGATCCGCACGCCGGCCTTCATGCCGGTCGGCACGGTCGGCACGGTCAAGGCCATGTATCTCGACCAGGTGCGTGAGACCGGCGCCGATATCATTCTCGGCAATACCTACCACCTGATGCTCCGGCCGGGCGCCGAACGGGTGGCCCGCCTCGGCGGATTGCATGAGCTCATCCGCTGGCCGCATCCTATCCTCACCGATAGCGGCGGCTTCCAGGTCATGTCGCTGGCCGGCTTGCGCAAGCTCGACGAGAAGGGCGTCACCTTCAAGAGCCATGTGGACGGCAGCCTGCACCACATGTCTCCGGAGCGCTCCATCGAGATACAGGGACTGCTCGGCTCCGATATCCAGATGCAGCTCGACGAATGCGTGGCGCTGCCGGCTGAGCCGAAGGAGATCGAGCGGGCCATGGAACTGTCGCTTCGCTGGGCGGAGCGTTGCAAGGTCGCCTTCGGCAACCAGCCCGGGAAGGCCATGTTCGGTATCGTCCAGGGCGGCGATCAGCCCAACCTGCGCATTCGCTCCGCCGAGGGCCTGAAGGAACTCGATCTCAAGGGCTATGCGGTTGGCGGCCTTGCGGTCGGCGAGCCGCAGGAAGTGATGCTGCAGATGCTGGAAACGACGCTTCCGGTTCTGCCGAGCGAAAAGCCGCGCTATCTGATGGGCGTCGGCACGCCCGATGACATTCTGAAATCGGTGGCGCGCGGGATCGATATGTTCGATTGCGTGATGCCCACCCGCTCCGGACGGCATGGCCTGGCCTTCACCCGCCGTGGCCGCATCAACATCCGCAACGCCAAGCATGCCGAAGACCTGCGTCCTCTGGATGAGGAGTCGAGCTGCCCGGCGGCGCGCGATTATTCCCGCGCCTACCTGCATCACCTCGTCCGCTCCGACGAAGCGCTCGGCGGCATGCTGCTGTCCTGGAACAATCTTTCCTACTACCAGGATCTGATGAAAGGCATCCGCAAGGCGATCGCCGAGGGGCGCTTCGCCGACTTCTATGCCGAAACGCAGGAGGTCTGGGCGAGGGGAGACGTCTGATCTCGCTCGCCGGCTCTGCCTTCAGATGCCGGTGCTGGTGCTGTTTGGAAGCATCCGCACGCCGTTGACCTTGTAGCTGCCGTCATCCATCAGCCGAAGCTCGTAGATGGCGGTCCAGTCCTTGCCTTTCGGATCGGTAATCAGGACTTCCTGCAGCACCATCTCGCCACCGCCCACGAGCTTGGAACGGCCGAAGGCGTAGCTGCCGGCCTGATAGACCGGCTCGTAGCTCTTGCGGACCATGTCGAGAAACCGTTCCTTGTCGGGGTAGAGGCTGCGGATACCGGGAGAGGCGTGGGAATAAGCCTTTTCCGCATCATCCGCCATCAGCGCGGCGATTTGTTCCGAGATGACGGCCTGGGCTTCCAGAACCGGATCTTGGGCTCTCGAGGGCGGGGCGGAAAGGAGAATAAGAAACACGAAAGCGGAGGCGAAGCGAACCGACATAGGCGTTCTCCAAGCGTGACGCGGGAAGCCTATCATGGAAAGCCTGCGTGCTGAACAACGCAGCCTTTCGCAATGAAATCTTGTGGCCGCGCATGGCGAATGCGACGAATGGCGCAAATTGCGATTCGCCGGATTCCTTCATGTCTACGCTCGCGCCTTCCGCGCTGCTCTATTTCTGCAATGCCATCCTCTTCGTTTCCCTGTTCACGCGCTTGCCGGCCATCCAGCTTTCGCTCGGCGTCGACAAGGCGATCCTGGGATTCACCTTGCTCAGCGCTCCCCTGGGAACCTTCCTGGCGCTGCCCATCGCCGGCCGCGTGACCGACCGGCTGACGCCCCGTCTGACGGCGGTCGCAACCTTGTCGATTACGGCTCTGCTCACGCCATTGCTTACCATCGTTCCGTTCAGCGGTTTCCTGCTCTGTTTTTTCCTCTTCGGCTTCTTTCGAACCATTTTCGATGTCGCCGCCAATATGATCGCCACCGGCATCGAGCACCGCACCGGCAGGAAGATTCTCTCGCGCAGCCACGGTTTCTGGTCGATCGGCCTGCTTGCAGGCTCGCTGGTTTCCGGCTTCCTGGCGGGCAGGGGAGTGACGCCCTTCTTCCACCAGGCGATGGCCGCTGCCTTTGTGATCCTCTCCTGCCTCATCGCCTTGCGGATGATGCCCCGGGAGGTGGCGCCGGTGATCCAGCCGGATCGCAGGAGGCCGGTCTATGTGCTTCCCGACAGGACGATCCTGTTGATCTGCGTCATGGTCTTCGGCCTCTGCATCGTCGAAGGCGCGGTCTATGACTGGGGCATATTCTTCATCCGCGAGGTGCTGGGCGCCGGTCCCGTAGCCGCCGGAATGCTCTACGCCACCTTCACGATCGGTATGGGCCTGACACGGCTCAGCGGAGATATGCTGCGCGAGAAGTTCGGCGCGGCGACACTCCTGCGCGCCTCGGCTGTCTCGGTGGGAGCGGGCGTCATCCTGCTCGTTTCCGCGCCGGGACTGATTGTCGGCGGCTTTGCGCTTTTCCTCATCGGCTGTGGCGTAGCACTTGCATTTCCTCTGGCGGTCTCCACCGCGATCGAGCGCGGCAAGGGTCAGGCATCCGAAAGCCTTGCGGCCCTTGCGCTTACCTTGATGCTCGGTACGATCGGCGTTCCGCCGCTGCTCGGCTTCATCGCGGAACATGTCGGCCTGATCGCCAGCTTCCTGGTTCTGCTGCCCTTCATCCTGCTGAGCTTCCTCATGGCGCCCGTGGCGGAAGGGCGCCGGCCGTGGCTCGGATTTACGCGCCGATGAATTGCAGCCTTGCCATTGCCGCTAATTGGCCACAAGATTCCGTAAGGGGTTGAGACCGGGAGCCGGACCCGTTAGGACGGCGACGAAGCTGGATTCATTTCCCCGGAGACAGGTGAAGCGGTGATCGATCCTTACGAAACGCTTGGTGTTTCACGCGACGCTGATGCCGCAGCCATCAAGCTTGCCTATCGCCGTCGGGTGAAGAAGGCGCATCCCGATTCCGGCGGCGATGCGGAGGCCTTCGGCAAGCTCACGACATCTTACGAACTGCTCAACGATCCCGTACGCCGCAAGGTTTATGACGATACCGGCTACGATCCGGCGCTCGCCGATCCCATGGATCTGCAAGGGGTGCTGGTGCTGGAAATGCTCGTTAACGAGGTCATTCTCGACGAGCGCGAGCCGGGAAGTTTCGATCCGGTCGCGGCCATGCGCCGAAAACTCACCGACAAGATCGTTCAGGCACGGTTTCACATTCTCGAAATGGAGCGCCACCGCGCGCGCATCCGCAATCATATCGACCGTATCGGCAGAAAGCCCGGAACCGACGTGCTCGGCCGCATGCTGAGGTCGCGCTGCGATACGATCGGCGAGGCGATGATCAAGGCGGAAGCCGATATAAAGGCCATCGAGCAGGCCTATGCCATGCTGGAAGGCTATTCCTACGAAATCGAAATCGAGGAAATGCGGACGGCGGCCGAATAGGGGGCAGGTGCCGGGAGAGGGCACCTTGCCGGGGCTGGCTGTGTTTGTGCCGTGATTTTTGTCATCAGGCTATTGATCGTCGGGATTGTCGACTTGGCAGCCGATTCCGTGGCAGCCTTGGTAGTTGCCTTGCGTATCGAAGTTGGGATTGCCATCTTTGTCGTACTGAGGCCTGTTGCCGATGACATCAGTGCCGCCAGTAACGCCAGTAACGCCGGCTGTGGACTCGAGATCTTGCAAGCGCCTTCGGTCTCTTCGATCCTGCTGTTCTAGTGATTCCATTGTGCGCTGCTGGTCGTCGCTGCGCTGCTCGTCACGGGACATCATGCAATTAGCAAAGCCGTTAGTTCCCGGCCGGTAACCATATGAAGCGCATTTATCTTGATCCGATGTGCGCTGATCTTTGGCACTGACGCAGCCGGCAAGTGCCAGCGGCACAATCGCGATCAACAAAAATCTCATCTTGAATTTCAGCATTATATCCCTCCGATTGCGCGAATGGTACCGAGCTAGTGTGATCGCCAGCCCATTGGAGCACAGCAGGACAAATTATTGCAACTGATAGTAAACTGGCTCGCTAGCCGAGGACACGCTTTCCGTCTGTGCCCGCGGAGCTGCCGGTGCTCATCGGCAAGATGCAGCACCGGCGACCGCTTGGTGTCAATACATGTCCTGGCAGACGAATAGGGGCTTTCGCCCGGCAGGTCGCGGTTGGAAATAAAATGTGCCCGGCTACATCCCAAAATCACATAAGATAGATTATGGAACTATTGGATATGCAAGAGCGGCAAAAGGCTTATGCAAGTTCTCTAATCCGCTCATATAAGTCAGAGCGCGTCCTCGGCCCGCTCGAACTCGAACGTCATCCCGTCATAAGCGGGTTCGACATTCGGCGGCGTCTCAGTGCGGACCGTCTCGTAATCCAGCGGTGTGTGCATATGTGTGAGAACCGCCTGCTTCGGCGCAAGCCGAGCGATCCAGTCGAGTGCCTGTTCCAGCGACAGATGGCTTGGATGGTAATGATACTGCAGAGCGTCGATGACGAGCATGTCCAATCCGCCAAGCCTTGGAATCGTCTCGGGCGGAAAGTCGCTGACGTCGCTGGAATAAGCCACGCCACCGATCCGGAAGCCCAGAGAATGGATATCGCCATGTACCTGCATGTACGGCATGAGCCGGATCGGCCCGCCTGGACCGTCGATGACGATCGGCTCTTCCATGTTCTCGATCAGCCTCGGCTCGACGATCGGCGGATAATTGCCGCCGGGCGGCGTCTCCAGGCAATAGCCGAAGCCCTGGCGAATGCGCTCCATGGTCAACGCATCGGCATAGATCGGAATGCGCCGGCGTTGCATGATGAAATAGCCGCGCAGGTCATCGATGCCATGCAGATGGTCCGCATGCGCGTGAGTATAGAGCACCGCATCGATCCGTTCGACGCGCGCCGCGATCATCTGCTCGCGGAAATCCGGACCCGTGTCGATCACCACCGTCGTACGGCCGCCGTCAGGCGCAATCTGCTCGACCATGAAGGCGGCGCGCGTCCGCCGGTTGCGCGGGTTTTCAGGATCGCAGGCACCCCAATCGCCATTGATGCGCGGAACGCCGGGAGACGACGAACAACCGAGTATGGTGAAGCGCCGGCGATAGGCCACGTGTCAGAGCCTCGGCATCCTGGAGAAGACGCGGAATGCATTGTCCGTGGTAGCCCGCGCGATCTCCTCGTAGCTCACATCCTTGCATTCGGCGAGCACTTCGGCCGTATTGACCACATAGGAAGGCTCGTTGCGCTTGCCGCGCCAGCGTTTCGGGGCCAGATACGGCGCGTCCGTTTCCACCAGAAGCCGATCGAGCGGCACGGTTTTCGCGATTTCTCGAAGCTCCTCGGATTTCGGAAAGGTCAGGATGCCGGAAAACGAGACATAGCCGCCGAGTTCCACGCCGGTGCGGGCGAGGTCGGCCCCGGAGGAAAAGCAGTGCAAAATGAAGGGGAAAGCCCCCTTCCCGCTTTCTTCCGTCAGGATTGCCGCCATGTCCTCGTCGGCGCTGCGGCTGTGGATCACGAGCGGAAGCTGTGTCTGCCGTGCGGCTTCGATATGGCGCAGGAAACCCATCTTCTGGTCAGCCGGCGTCTGCGTGTCATAGAAATAATCGAGGCCGGCTTCGCCGATCGCCACGATCTTCTCGTGGCTTTCCGCAAGCCTTACGAGATCATCCGCCTGGATATCGAGTTCTTCGCCCGCATTGTTCGGATGCGTGCCGACGGAGGCAAAAACCGACGGATACTTGTCCGCAATCGCCAGAATGTTCTCGAGTTTGCGAACCCGCGTACAGATGGTCACCATCTGCTGCACGCCGGCTTCGTGGGCGCGCGATATGATCGCGTCGCGCTCTTCCGCGAAATCGGCAAAATCCAGGTGGCAATGGGTATCGATCAGCATAGCAAACTCACACGCCGGTCGTTTCCGGCGCCACATAGCGTGGGAAAACCGGCTTCGGCGCTTCCAGCGGCGTACCGGGAACAAGTCGGCCAGCCTCTCCGAGCGCCTCGAAATCGCGCCTGTCGGCCGGCGCGGCCACGAGGTCCAGCAGCTTTGCGGACGAATCCGGCATGAACGGCTGAAGCAGAATTCCGATCTGGCGGACCACCTCGGCCGTCACGTAGAGCACGGTGCCCATGCGCTCGGGATCGGTCTTCTTCAGCGCCCAGGGCTCCTGTCCGGCGAAATACCGGTCCGTCTCAGAAACGACGGCAATGATTGCCGCGAGCGACTTGTGGATGGCCTGCTTGCCCATTTCCTCGCGGCAGATGTCGAGAAGCGCATCCACGGAAGCCAGCATGGCGCGATCGGCATCGGTGAGTTCACCGGGTTCGGGCACTTTTCCGTCGCAGTTCTTGACGATCATCGAGAGCGAGCGGCTCGCCAGATTGCCGATGCCGTTCGCGAGATCGGCATTGACGCGGGTCGCGATCAGCTCATCGTTGCAGTTGCCGTCCTGGCCGAAGGAAATCTCGCGGCAGAGGAAATAGCGCACGTAATCGAGCCCGAACTTTTCGAGAAGTTCGAACGGATCGACCACGTTGCCGAGCGACTTCGACATCTTCTCGCCCTTGTTCAGCACGAAGCCATGGGCGTAGACGCGCTTCGGCAGCGGCAGCTTCGCCGACATCAGGAAGGCCGGCCAATAGATCGCATGGAAGCGGATGATGTCCTTGCCGATGATGTGCACGTCCGCCGGCCAGTATTTTGCGCGCGGACCGTTCGGGTCCTCCAGATAGCCGGTCGCGGTAAGATAATTGGTGAGTGCGTCCACCCAGACATACATCACGTGAGCCGGATCGTTCGGAACCTTGATGCCCCAATCGAAGGTCGTGCGTGACACCGAGAGATCCCTGAGCCCGGATTTCACGAAGGAGACCACCTCGTTGCGGCGCTCGGCCGGACCGATGAAATCCGGGTTTTTCTCATAAAATTCGAGAAGCTTCTCGCCATAGGCCGAAAGCTTGAAGAAATAGCTGGATTCCTCCACCCATTCGACCGGCGTGCCCTGGGGTCCGTAGCGAACGCCGTCCGCGCGAACCTCGGTCTCGTCCTCAGCATAATAGGCTTCGTCACGCACCGAATACCAGCCGGCATAGGTATCCTTGTAGATGTCGCCGGCATCGGCCATCCGGTTCCAGATATCCTTCGAGGCCTCGTGGTGGCGCGGCTCAGTGGTGCGGATGAAATCGTCGTTCGACGAGTTCAGAAGCTTGCCCATGGCCAGGAATTCGTTGGAATTGCGCTCGGCCAGCGCCTCAGGCGCGATACCCTCGGCGCGGGCCGTCTGCTGCATCTTCTGGCCGTGCTCGTCCGTACCGGTCAGGAAGAAGACGTCCCGCCCATCGAGGCGCTGGAAGCGCGCCATGGCATCCGTCGCGATCAATTCGTAGGCGTGGCCGATATGCGGCTTGCCGTTGGGATAGGAAATCGCGGTGGTGATATAAAAGGGCGTCTTGTTCGGCATGGACGGCACTCGGGCACATGGAAGGAAATTCATGCCGCTCTTAGCGCATGTTTGGCGGGAACGAAACCCAAAGTTCCGCGCCTTGTTCCGTCCCCTGCCCTCGTCGGCTATGCCCTGGCCGCCTCCAGGATGGAAAGGATGGTCTGCTTGCGGTCGAGATTATAGGCCTGCGCCACCGTGATCTGTTCGGTGATGTCGCTGACGAGCTTTGCCTGCCGTTCCGCCCCCTGCAGATTGCCGCTCAACGCCGCCTGCCGCGCCCTTTCCATCAGATGGTCGCCGAGATGCTCCAGGAAGAAGCCGAAGATCACGTCGCTGTCCTTGGCCGACAGCACGTCCGCCAGCCTGTGCATGTTCTTGCGCGCGGCCGGCCCGTCGGCGACCATCACCTCGTCGAAGGCGGCGATGATATCGGCTCCGCCATAGTTCATGAGCTTCAATGCGCGGGCGACGCTGCCCTTCGACATGGCGCGGATCGTTTCTTCCGTCTTTCCGCCGTCGAGACGGAGCCCCAGCGCGCCTAGCGCCCGCATAAGGTCATCGTCTCCGAGCGGTGACAGCTTCAGCGGCTGGCAACGGGAACGAATGGTGGGCAGCAGCTTGCCGGGCGCATGCGAGAGCACCAGAAAGAGCGCGCGGCGCGGCGGTTCCTCGAGTATTTTCAGGATGGCGTTGGCGGCATTGCGGTTGAGATCGTCGGCGGGGTCGATGATGACGATCCGCCAATTGCCCGTGCCAGAGGTCTGCGAAAAGAAGTGCCCCGCGCGCCGCACCTCGTCCACGGTGATCGCGGTCTTCGCCTTGCCGGTCTTCTCGTCGACCGGCCGCGCCAGGTGCAGAAGATTATGCGAGGCGCCGGAGGCGATCTGCCGGCTGACGGATGAACCAAGGTCCGGTGCGGCGAGCTGTTCCGGCGCCGTCGCAGGGTCCGGATGGGAAAGAACGTGATTGGCGAAACGAAATGCAAGCGTCGCCTTGCCGATGCCTTCCGGCCCCTCGATCAGGATGGCGTGATGGCCCTTGCCGGAACGATAGCTGCGAGCCAGGAAATCCTCGGCCGCCTTGTGCCCGAACAGGTTCGGATTGCGCGCCGGCGGCATCGCGCCGTCGAGCACATGGGGGTTCTCTTCGCTCATCCGACCGTTTCCGTATTCGGGTGCCCGAAGCTCAGTTCGCGCGCGAGCGGCTCGACGATTGCGAATATCTCGCCGGCGATCTCGTCCTCGGCCCGGTCCGCATCCACCACGTGGCAGCGCTCGGGCTCCGCCGCGGCGATCTCCAGATAGGCTTCCCGGCGCTTCTCGTGGGTTTCGATTTCCTCGCGCTCGAACCGGTCGGGCGCATTGTCGGCGCCCCGCTTGCGCGCGCGGCCAAGCCCCTTTTCCGCCGGCAGGTCGAGGATCACCGTGCAGTCCGGCACCACGCCGTTGACTGCGATCCGCTGCAGCGTTTCGATGAACTCTGCCTCCAGATTGCCGGTAACGCCCTGGTAGACCCGCGAGGAATCCATGAAGCGGTCGCAAAGCACGACTGCGCCGCTTTCGAGCGCCGGACGGATCACTTCCTCCACATGATCGTTGCGGGCGGCGGCAAAGAGGATCGCTTCCATGCGCACGCCGAATTCTTCCGCGGCACCCGAAAGCAGGACATGGCGCACCGCTTCGGCACCCGGCGAACCGCCCGGCTCACGGGTCACCAGCACGTCGTGACCGCGTCGGCGCAACGAATCGGCCAACCGGCGAATCTGGGTGGATTTACCGGCCCCCTCCCCGCCTTCGAAAGTCACGAACAATCCGGATTGCCTCGACACGCTCTTCCACGCTTCCTCATTCGAATATTGGCTCTGTTTAACGCATGTTGCCGCACATGCGAAACGGAAACCTTTTCAAAGCCAGAAGAACATCAGCTCCAGGAGCGCATCCGTCGCGCGTGAGGCGAGGCTTCCCGTCGCCACTGTCGAGGCAGTCACGAGCGGCACCTCCCGCACCAGCTTGTCGCCGGAGAATATCCGAAGGGTCCCCACCTCCTGCCCTTCCGCCACGGGTGCGCGCAGCGGCCAGCGATAGACGATCCGCCCCGTCAGCCGCTCCGGGTTCTTGGTTGCCAGATAGATGTCGACCGGCTCCGTCGCGACAAGATCGACATGGCGCGCGGAGCCGCCGTAAACGCTCGCCTGGCCGACGACCTCGCCACGCTTGAAGAGCACTTTGGTCTCGAACGAGGAGAGCCCCCATTCCAGCACCCGCCTCGCCTCATCGAGGCGTTCCTTGTCGCTTGCAAGCCCACCCATCGCGAGGAAAAGCCGCGTACCGTCGCGTTCAGCCGAGGCGACGAAGGCAAAGCCCGATCCTTCCGCAAACCCCGCCCCCAGCCCGTCTATGCCCATGTTCAGCGACAGGAGCGGGTTCTTGTTGCGCTGGAAGATCTTGTTCCATTCGAAATCAGGCTGCGAGTAGATCGGGTAGAATTCCGGGTGGTTGCGATAGGTATGGCGGGCGAGTTCCACGAGATCGCGCGCGGTCGTCCTGCTCTCTGCACCCGGCAGGCCCGTCGAATTGCCGAAAACCGACCGCGAAAGGCCGAGATCTTTCGCCCGCGCCGTCATGCGCGCGGCAAATTCGCCTTCCGAGCCCGAGAGCCCTTCCGCCAGGATGATGCAGCCGTCATTGGCGTTCTGGACGATGACGCCCTTGATCAGATCGTCGACGCGTATCTGCGATTTGAGCGCCGCGAACATCGTGGTGGTGCCGGAGGGCGCGCCACCGCTGCGCCAGGCATGTTCGCTGACCGGAAACAGCGTATCGGGCGTGACATCTCCCCGCTTGAGGGCGTCGAAAACGACCTCCATGGTCATCAGCTTGGCAAGCGAGGCCGCCGCAAAGGACTGGTTCTCGTTGGAGGCGAGAAGCACGGTGCCGGTCTTGGCTTCCACCATGTAGACCTGCTTGGCCTTCGTCGGAAAGGCAAGCGCCGGCGCTTCCTGGGCGCGCGCAACGACCGTCAGGCAAAGCGCCTGCAGGATCATCGTCAGGCAAAGGCAAAGCAGCCGGTATCGCATGGTCATCCGTCAACGTTCGTTCTATCGGTAACAGCGGTCACCGGAACCGGCAACCGTCGCCCTTCGTTCAACGTCGGGGATTATGCGCCTTCTGCCGGGCGGCATGGGAGAGAATGGACTGTTCCGTCAGGCCGTCATTGCGGACCGTCACCGCATCGAAAGCGATGTCCACGGTCCGGACCGGCTCGGCGATATAGGCGGAAGCCGCGCTGCCGGAAGGAAGCTGCAGGATGTGCTCGAGCGGCCGCTGGACCGGCATGGGGCCGAGTTCCGGCAGGGACGCGAATTGCTCGAAAGCCTGGAACGCATGGGCGGAAGCCGGAGCGGAGGCAGGCGCCGGTCCGCTGGGCGTCGACCCGTTCATTGCGATCGGCGTGGGAACCGCCGATCCGTAGCTCTGCAACTGATCGCCGAGCGGAGCGTTGGAAGCGACCATGACGCCTGATGCGATCTGGCCTTCCGGATTGACCGACGGGAAGCGGTCGCCCTTGCGGATATAGGAAGCCATCAGGAACGGCATATCGCGGCCGTCCATCCGGGCGCGCCCCACATATTGCACGTTCACCTTGGCGGTGCCGGTGCGTTTCATGTCCAGCAGTTCTGCGGTCTTGTCGGAAACGTCGATGATCCGGCCGGGATGATAGGGGCCGCGATCGTTGACGCGGACGACGACGGACGTGCCGTTTTCCAGATTGGTCACCCGCGCATAGCTCGGCAGGGGAAAGGTCGGATGCGCGGCCGACAGATGCGAGCTGTCATAGACTTCGCCGTTTGCAGTCAGGCGACCGTGGAACGCCGAACCGTACCAGGAAGCGAGCCCGCTCTTGTTATAGTTCGCGTCTTCCTGCGGGACATAGGTCTTTCCCTTTACCTGATAGGGTTTACCGACCATGAAGCGGCCGCCGCCTTTCGGCACCGGCTTGCCATCGGAAACGACCCGAGGGCTCGCCTTGACGCCGTATTCCTTCTCGGAAAAATATTCCTTGCTGCGGGATTTCTTCTTCGGCGCCTCGGTGGTGGCACAGGAAGCCATCCCGACGCAGATCATCGATATTCCCAGCCATCTCGCTGCGAGCGAAAGCTTGCCGCCACTCAAACCCGAACCCCGTCCATTTTCTTGCCACCCTGCCGCACCCGCCCCGTGAAAGCGACAGACCTGGCGATCAATTTCCGCTGCAGGAACCGCTTTCCCGCACCATTGTCTCAACAGGCGACAGTGTTCGTCACGCGCGGGACAGCAAGCCTGACTTTTGCTCGGAACGTGGCAAAAATGCGATTAAAATCCACAGATATAATTAGAATTCAATGGATTATGGTTAACCAAATATTGCAGCCAGACACCTGAGAGCTGCGTAAAAACTCCAACTCCACTCAGTCTCCTGGCGATCTTGAGGGCAGATATTCTCCCGCCAGGGACCTTCGCATGCCGCGCTTGCGACCAAGGTCTCAACAGCAAAAAGCATAGGTCCCAGAAGCCCGTCACAAGGTGCCCGGGCGGGAACAGTAATCGGCAGGCAATGTTCCAAACTCAGGTTTGCGGCTGGCAAGTCGCGAACGTTTTGGAAACATCGAGGAGAAATGAAATGAAAATCGCGAACACTGCCTTTGCCGCTCTGCTGCTTGCCGGCTCGGCGCTTTCAACCCCTCCGGCCTTGGCGCAGGGCGCGTCTTCCGGTGGCCAACAAGGCGGCACGGGAACGACGGTTCTTCCGAGACAGGGACAGAGCGGGACATCGCAGGACGCTCCAGCCGCACCGCAGCCGCAGGGTCAAACGGGCGGCAGCGCACAGGATCAATCCACTACGCCCCAGTCCACAACGCCCCAGACAGGCATGCCCCAGTCCGGTGGGAGCGACAACACTCAATCCACCCAGGACCAGCAGCAACCTGGATCGACGACGGGCAGCGGCGGTGGTTCGACCTCCGGCTCCGGTTCGGGTGCGGGTTCGACCGGCACGACCGGCCAGCAACCTTCGACAGACTCGACGCGGGACAGCCAGCAAGGCACGACCGGATCTTCATCCCAATCGGGGCAGACCAGCTCCGGCTCCACTTCTACCGATACAAGCGGAAGCGTGGAAATTACCACGGAGCAGAAGACCGAGATACGCAACGTCATTGTGGAGAGTGATACCGAGCCGGTATCGGTGGATTTCGATATCGACGTTGGGGTTGCCATCCCCGAAACCGTGACGCTGCACCCGCTGCCGCCTCGCATCATCGAACTGGTGCCGGCCTACCGAAACTACGTCTATTTCGTCCTTCCGGACGGTAGGATCGTCATCGTCGAGCCTTCGACCCACAAGATCGTCTACATTATCGCGTAACGCACATCGAACGAAGGCCGCGCAAAAGAACCGCCCTCCGGATATATGCGAACATATCCGGAGGCGTGTGTGCGACGGCGCGGCGAGTGACGGCCCTACCCGGCTCCGCTTCCATCACCTCCACCATTCTCGCACCAACCGGATCCCGCGGATGGCAATCACCGGGATACGCGAACACCGCAGAGCAAGTTGACGCTGCGATCAAAGCTGCTTAAAAGCCAGCCCCTGAGTGAATGGGTGGCAAATCGGCCGGAAACGCCGAATAATGAGATATCCGGTGACGGATTTCTAAGCATCTCAGCCACTTGGAAGAACCAGTTGAAAAGACTCATGCGGATGGGTGGCCGAGCGGTTTAAGGCACCGGTCTTGAAAACCGGCGTAGGTGAGAGCCTACCGTGGGTTCGAATCCCACCCCATCCGCCATTTCAACCCGCCTCTGGGCACCCCAATCGCCGCCGATTGGGCGATATTCCGCGAGATCCCTATCAAATCATCGCCGATTACCGCACGGGCACCAGTGGTGAACTTGACGTTTTAGATTCGTCACATGGGCTGATCCCGTCCACGAATAGCATCACCGAAAAGTATCTCCAGGAGGGACTCGCTGCGCTGATTGTCGGCGCCCGCGGCGATGATCGTCCGCGCCGCCGCATAGCCGCGCAGGCCGACGTCCGTCGGCCGTCCCGCCGAAATGATCGTGTAGATCTCCCGGACCGGATAGGCGTGGACGATCCCGACGTGTTCGGCCAGTCCGGTTGCGCCCGCTAAAAGATCGCCGACTATGCCTTCGCGGCTCACCGCCAGTTCCATCCAGCCGAGGTAAGTCTCGCCGGTAGGCCATTGATGCGGCACGCTGGGCGAGGCCATTGCCGACTGCTCGTAAGGGGGAAGTGGCTCGACGCGCAAACGCAGCACGCCAGGATGCCCGCTCCACGAGCGTGCGACCTGCTCGGCTAGGTAGCGATGGATGATTTCGACCGACGGGGCTCCCGCCCTCGGAACGAAGCAGAGGACGAAGGTCGGCGCCAAGGGAGCGCCCTGCATGGCCGGATCATTGATACGGTCAACGAGCGTGCGGCCGCCGGGTGACGGCAAGGCGCCGATACGGCCGATGAAGTTCTTTGCATCGTTCGGAATGTACTCCTTTGGGAGCGGGCTGCTTGCGAACGCCTTGAGGTGTGCCTCGGACAGGAAGAGCGCGTGCGGCATGCCCTGAGGCTGCGCGGCGGCCGGCGCGTTGATCGAGATGCCCTCGACCGACAATCCAAGATCGGGACGATTGGGTGCAAGGCGAAGCTGTCGGTACTGCCACAGGCCCGGAGCGCGGGCAAACATGATCCCGTGCACGTCGCGCCAATAGTCCTCGCAAATTTCGCGCGGGAGATCGGCGCGCCACCAACAGAAGGCCGTCAACGCGAGCTGCGCAGCGTTTTCTAGAGTGGCCGTGTCCGCCGCATCGAGCGATTTTTTGTTCTCCATGACAGTCTCTAAAGCCTTGCTCTACTCTCTCTGCTTTGGGCGAATGCGAGTTGACCCGGGGTGTTGCACCTGAGCCCATCGAGAAAGACACGAAGCCTGGAAATGACCGCCGCAGGGTTCTCAAGGGGAGGCAGATGACCCGCGTCGGGCTGGACCTTCGCCGAAATCGTCATAAGCAATGCGGACGCCGTTCACTTCGACGTACCGGAGCTCAGGCATGGCCGCGCCTTTCGTGCACGATTATTGTGGCGGCTGCACCGCTACAGCTCCCGATCGTCGCGATGGTCGGTGAGCTCGCTGGTGACACGTCGGGTGAGTTCTTTCATGTCCATGTCGACTCCACTGCCGGACCGGCGCTCCAGCCCGTAGACTTGATCTGCAAAGTTCATCCTGGCGAGGATCGCGTCGACGTCCTTGTGCTTGTCGGGCGGGAACAGCTTGGCGGGATCGCCGACTGCAACCCATTTGATAGGTACAAGCGAATTCGGCGGCAGGACGCTGCGCACATGGACCACACCATCGATGCGAACCTCTGTGCGCCGGCCAACGACCGCGCCTTGATAGATTCTAACGCCCGTCGCCAGAAAGCACTCGTCTTCAACGAGGCAGCCTTTGAGCGAAGAGTGCGGGCCAATCAGGACATAGTCGCCGATCTCGACGGCGTTCCGGCTGGTGCTCCGGATATTGAGGTTCTCGCGGATCACGCACTGGGCACCAATCCGCACCGGCGCGCCATGCGCCTCAATGACCGCACCGAACGCGACATGCGTGCGTGGACCGATCGTCACATCGCCGCAGATCACGGCTGTCGGGGCCACGTAGGCGGAGGGATCTATGTCCGGCCGCTTGCTCTGATGCTCGATAAGCATGGCAAACCTCCAGTGGAGAGCACTCACTGAAGGAATCTAACAGCCTCGGCCAATGCAAGTTCCGCCGCACCGAGATTCGACCCTTTACAGGCACTCAGCACGGTCATACGACTTCAACCAGCGCAGTCAGCCGGGCACAGCGACCTTGATTTCGGCCAAAGACGTGCCGAAGCTCGGCAAACCCCGAAGTCAGGGGTGAATAATATGGCCACTTTCATCCTGATTCCCGGAGGCTGGCAGGGCGGCTGGGTCTACCAGAAGGTAGCAGATATACTCACTGCGCACGGGCACAAGGCCTTGCCGATCACTCTCTCGGGGCTCGGCGATGCTCCCGCCCCGACGGCCAATCTTGAAACTCACATAGGCGAGGTCGTTGATGTTGTGAGGTCGCATCGCGGCGACCTCGTCCTCGTTGGACAGTCCTACGGCGGGATGGTCGTGAGCGGCGCGGCCGACGCCGAGCCATCGCGAATCCGAGCATTGGTCTATGTAGACGCCTATGTGCCTGAATCCGGCGACTCCGTCTGGTCACTGACGACGCCTCGTTTCCGGGATATGTTCGTCGCGGGCACAAAGGCTGACGGACTGAACTGCGCGCCGCCTCCCAATCTTGATCCGCGGTGCCGGCCCCATCCGATCGGGACGTTTCTCCAATCCATCAATCTCAGCGGACGTTGGCTTGAAGTGCCGCGCAAGACCTTCGTCGGCGCCCATGGATGGGAAGGAAGTCCGTTCCTTGACCTTTATCAGCGCCTAAGCAACGAGCCGGAGTGGTCGACGTTGGCCCTCGACTGTGGGCATAATGTAGCACGGCTGAATCCTGAGGCTCTGGCCGAAATATTGTTGGCTCAGGTTTGACCAACCGACGACTGCGCCCAAACCGCCGCTTCCCGCCCGCATTGTTCCCCCTGGATTTCGAGATTTCCCGGTCTATATTGACACTACCGCGAGCCTGAAATGTTTCAGGTCCCCGCCCCTCCGCATTGCCCGCCGCACTGAATTTGCGGTTCGGCTTGCACTTCAGCCCTCATTCGAAATCCACGTATCTCACCCTACAAGCGGGAGGAGTTTCCATGGCCAATGCCCAATGCGCCTGCGGCGCTCTTAGATTGACGCTGAACGAGCCGCCACGATTGACCGCGGTGTGTCACTGTTTCGCTTGCCAGCGAAGAACAGGTGCGCCGTTCAGCGCCAACGCATTCTATTCGATAGACAAGTGTCGAGATTTCGGGAGCATCCACGGAATTCATTCGTAATGCCGAGAGCGGTCGCAAGGTCCGGATGCATTTCTGCCCGGCTTGCGGCTCGACCGTCTACTGGAAGCCCGATGCCTCGCCTTTCATAATCGGGGTGGCGGTCGGTTCACTTGCCGATCCGGCCTTCACGCCACCTGTCATGTCGGTATTCGAGCAATCGAAACATACGTGGGTGCAGCTAGACGAAGCGGTGGAACGGTTCCGGCGTATGCCGCCCGCCGGATAGCCGAGGCTGCCGCCACCGACAAGGAACCGAAAGCCACCGGACACGCCGGAACAGTGGCTTCCATCGAAAACCTCAGGCTTTACTTCAGAACGCCAGGCTTCCGGCCATCAGGGCGAGGACCAGGAAAATGACGAAACCGATCAGGAAGATGAAGAACAGGATCTTGGCGATCGTCGCGGTTGCGGCCGAAACTCCGGAGAAGCCCAGGAAGCCCGAGATCAGCGAAATCACCAGAAAGATGAGAGCCCATTTCAGCATGTGATTCTCCTTCTGTTTCCGGTCCGCACAACGTGAACCGGCTGCCGAAGGTTCCAGGCGCAGTTACGCTCTCGTGCTATCTCTCAGCGCTAGTTTGGAAGGCCGTCCGGCGGATGGCATTCTCTACCTTCGACATTTCCCAGGCCCGCACCGGCTTGAAAAACCCTTGCATGGCTCCACATCGCAAAGGTGACCGTCCTGCAATCCAGGATCACCGCTGAAATGGAGGAAGCCCATGAACAACAGAAACATGATCATCGGCATCGTGGTCGTCGTCGTTATCATCCTCGCAGTGCTCTTCCTGATACCGGGTACAAACCAGCCGACCGGAGAATCCCCCGCAACGCCTCCGGCAACGACACAGCCGGCGCCGACAACGCCCGCTCCTTCGCAATAATCCTTCGCGCGGAAAGGGCGTCCCGCGTGCGGCGGGATGCCCTGCCCTTGCCCCCTGGCTGGTTCGGCCAGCATTCGGAGCCGTCAGGTCTCAAGCTCGGCGCAAGCACCGGTTCGTATGTCGCCTTATCGGCCGTGATGTGATACGGCGAGGACGAGGACGAATGACATGTCGAACGAAGTTGATCTGAACACGGATATCCCGGATGCCACGATTGCGCTGCTTTTAGAGGAGCGCGGCGCCGATGAGCTGACCGATATTCTGGTCGAATCGCTCCATGAAGCGTTCCGAATCATGGAAGACGAAATCTACAATACGGTGCACTGAGCACGGCGGCGCTTGATTTTGTTCCTCATTTGTTCTTAAATGAGGAATGCAGACCGCTCTGGATTTCGGCATAAGGCAGGATATCGGGTGGATTCGCGCGCAGCTCCTGCCGATCCTCAATTTCGTGCGGCTTCTGCCGCCACTCTCACCTGCCGGTCAATTGGTGAAATCCCTCATCAGCAGCAGGACGCGCGATCCGGTTTCGCAGCAGGCTTTCGACCAGCTTACGACCGTCTACCCGAAATTGCTGGATCTCCTGGCCGCTTCGGTCGAGGATATTCATGACCTGATCTGCGAAGTCCGGTTCGCCGGCGACAAGGCGGGCCACCTTCAGAAGGCTCTCCGGGCGATTGCGGCGGAACATCCGGATTTCGACCTTTCCTTCCTGGAGAGGTTTTCAAGAAACCACGCGATGGCATGGCTCGAGTCCCTCGATGGTGTCGGGCCGAAGGTTGCGGCTGCAACATTGAACTTCAGTAATCTGAATGCCGAGCTCTTCGTGGCGGATACGCATGTCCTGAGGGTGTTCGAGCGTTTCGGCATTATCGGTCCCAAAAGCACCGCCTGGGCGGCAACCGAAATAGTGGTGGCAGCCATGGAGGATTGGACCGCCGAGGACTTCATGAACCTGCACATCATGATCAAGGTTCACGGCCAGAAGATCTGCCACCTGCACAATCCGGTTTGCACAGCCTGCCCTCTCCGCTCCCGTTGCAAGGCGGTCCATTCCCGGCATGTGGGCTCACCTCGGACGAGTTCCCGTCATTGATCACCTTCCGCGCCCCAAATCCGCCGCTTGTATTTGCTGCAGGAACATGGTTGCGATACGCAATTCCTCCCGCCTTTCACGGATTCCCCCATGCCCACCACCGGCGTTCCCTTCCTGACCATCGGCTTGCTGCTGCTTTCAAACATATTCATGACATTCGCCTGGTACGGCCACCTCAAGTTCAAGACCGAGGCGCTCTATGCGGTGGTCCTCGTGAGCTGGGGAATCGCCTTTTTCGAATACTGCTTCCAGGTACCCGCCAACCGCATCGGCTATGGGTATTTCAACGCAGCGCAGCTCAAGACCATCCAGGAAGTCATTACCCTTTCCGTCTTCGTGCTGTTTTCGGTCTTCTATCTTGGCGAGCCCGTCCACTGGAAACAGATCGTCGGCTTTGCCTTTATCGCGCTCGGCGCCTTCTTCATCTTCACCAAATAGCCGCCGTCGGAACTCTGGCCACTTCGTGACGTTCGGATATCGGCGGAACACGAGGTGGCGCGATGAAGAAGACCGGCGAAATCCGCATCGGCATATCCGGCTGGACCTACAAGCCCTGGCGTGGCGTGTTCTATCCGGAAGGCCTGCCGCAGAAGCAGGAGCTTTCCTATGCGGCGGAGCATTTCCGCTCGATCGAGATCAACGGCACCTTTTATGGCCTGCAGCGCCCGAAGAGCTTCGCCGCCTGGTATGACGCGACGCCCGAGGATTTCGTCTTTGCCGTCAAGGGATCGCGCTACATCACCCATATGCGGCGCCTGAAGGAGATCGAGACGCCGCTTGCCAATTTCTTCGCCTCGGGTCCGCTGCGGCTCGGCAGGAAGCTCGGACCTATCCTCTGGCAGTTTCCGCCGCGAATGAAGTTCGACCGGGAGCGTTTCGAGACTTTTCTGAAACTGCTGCCGGCCGATACCGAAAAGGCGGCCGCGCTCGCCAGGAAGCACGATTCGCGGCTCGACGACCGCGCCTATGTCGAGACCGATGAAAAGCGCCCGCTTCGCCATGCGCTGGAGATCCGCAACGACAGCTTCCGCTCGGAGGAATTCATGGGACTGCTGCGGCATTACCGCGCCGGTCTCGTGGTGGCGGATACCGTCGAATGGCCGCTGCTGATGGATTTGACGGCCGATTTCGTCTACTGCCGCCTGCATGGATCGGAGCAGCTCTATGTCAGCGGCTATGACGACAAGGCGCTCGACAACTGGGCACATCTGATCCGCGGCTGGGTCAAGGGGCGAGATCCGAAGGAAGCCGAGCGCGTCATGCCCGCCTCTCCTCCCCGTGCCGGCGGACGCGATGTTTACGTCTATTTCGACAACGACGCCAAGGTGCGCGCACCGGCCGATGCCGCCTCTCTCGCCGACCGCCTCGGCGCCGCTCCCGAAACGGCTCGGCCGCGGGCCGCCCGACGCGGCTGAGCTTCACTTTTAGTTTTCCTCCACCACGCCTTCAATTCCGCCCCGGATTGTTCTAGAGACATTCCTTCAAACCGCCTGTGGAGCGGCTGATTTGTTGTGCAAGGTATGTTGATCGATGCTTGATTCCCTCAGAAACGCGGCCCGATCCTGGGTTGCGAAGGCGCTGCTTCTGCTGCTGGTCCTCTCCTTCGGCATATGGGGCGTTTCAACGTCGATGTTGACGAACGGCTCAAACACCGTTCTGTCGGTGGGCGATCAGGAGATTTCCATGCAGGAATTCGCCCTCGCCTACCAGCGCCAGATTGCCGGCCTCAGCCGCCAGTTCGGCACCCAGCTCACGCCCGAGCAGGCACGCGCCTTCGGCCTCGAAAGCCAGGTGTTCGCGCAGCTTGCGGCAGGCGCCGCGCTCGACCAGCTCGCCGACGACATGAACCTCGGCATGTCGCACGATCGTCTCGCGACGCTGATTGCCGAAGACCCCGCCTTCCATGCCACGAACGGCCAGTTCGACCGCAATCTCTTCACCACGCGGCTGCGCAATGCCGGCCTCAGGGAAGACGACTACATCACCGAGCGCAGCAAGGTCGCCGTGCGCAGCCAGATCGTCGAGGCGGTGTCGGACGGCTTCAAGCCGCCGCAGGTGCTTGTCGACGCGTTGAAGCAGTATCGTGACGAAAGCCGCACCGTCGAATATGTCCTGCTCTCCAACGCCAATATCGATCCGGTCAAGGCTCCGGCCGACGACGTGCTGAACGCCTGGTTCGAAGGTGCCAAGAACCGCTATCGCGCGCCGGAATTCCGCACCTTCACCTACGTGACGCTGCAGCCGGCCGATATTGCCGTCCCGTCTTCCATTTCCGACGACGAGGTGCGCGCCGAATACGAGCGCCGCAAGGACAGCTTCACCACGCACGGCGCGCGCACCATCGAGCAGCTCATATTCCCGAACAAGGAAATGGCCGATGCCGCCGCCACCCAGCTCAAGGACGGCACCGCCACCTTCGACCAACTCGTAGCCGATCAGGGCAAGACCTCCGCCGACGTGATGCTCGGCGAGTTCAGCAAGGAGAAGATGCCGGACCAGTCGATCGCCGACGCGGCCTTCGCGGTGAACACCGAGGGTGGCACCACCCCGGCCGTCCAGGGCGCTTTCGGTTCAGTTATCCTGCGTGTCACTAACATCCGGCCGGAAACGACCAAGAGCTTCGACGAGGTGAAGGAAGAGGTTCGCCAGCAATTGGCGATCGCCGCCGCCTCGCAGGAAGTGGCCAATGCCCATGACCGTTTCGAAGAACTTCGGGCCGCCGGTTCGACACTCGAGGAAGCGGCGAAGGAACTCAATCTGAAGGCCGCCACGGTAACGGCCGACGCCTCCGGCAATGGCGACCAGGGTGAGAAGATCGAAGGCCTTCCCGCCGTTGCCAATCTCCTGCAGGACGTCTTCCGCACCGAACCGGGCGCAGACGCCCTGCCGGTCAACTTCGGCAACGACGGCTATCTGTGGTTCGAGGTTCGCGAAGTCATCCCCGAGCGCGACCGTACCCTTTCCGAGGTGCGCGAACGCGTCGTCGCGGATTGGACCGCTGAACAGCAGCGCCAGGCACTGACGGCACGCGCCAACGAACTCAAGGGCCGGCTGGACAAGGGCGAAACGCTTGCCGCGATCGCCGGCGAACTCGGCCTTTCCGTCGAGACGAAGCAAGGTGTGCGCCGCAATGCCGAAGATGCGATCTTCGGCAACGAAGCGATCGCCGCAGCCTTTTCGGGACCGGTCGGCGCGACCGGTACGGCGCTTGCGGCCGATGGCGAAAGCCGTCTTCTCCTGACGGTGACCAGCAGCGAGCAGGCGCCGACCGACGCGCTTTCCAGCGACCCGCAACTCGACCGGATCGCCGAATCCGCCGGCGACGACATGCTGGACCAGATGGTCAACCGCCTTCAGAGCGACTATGGCGTAACGATCAACCAGGCTGCCGCCGACCAGGCGACCCAGATGATCCGGTAAGGGGCGGAACGGATGCCGGAATTGAAGCCCCTCATCGCCAAGGTCGCCAACGGCGAAAGCCTCACCCGAGAGGAGGCTCGCGAGGCCTTCGACATCCTCATGTCGGGTGAAGCGACACCCTCGCAGATCGGTGGTTTCCTGATGGCGCTCCGGGTGCGCGGAGAAACCGTCGACGAGATCGCCGGCGCGGTCGCCACCATGCGGTCCAAGATGCTGGCGGTCGAGGCTTCCCCCGAGGCCGTCGATATCGTCGGCACCGGGGGCGACGGCACGGGAACCTATAACATCTCCACCCTCGCCTCGCTGATCGTCGCCGGCTGCGGCGTCCCGGTCGCAAAACACGGCAACCGGGCGCTGAGCTCGAAATCCGGCGCAGCCGACGCGCTTTCGGCCCTCGGCGTCAATCTTGAAATCGGCCCCGCCCGCATCGCCCGCTGCATCCGCGAAGCCGGGATAGGTTTCATGTTCGCCTCGCAGCACCACTCGGCCATGCGCCATGTCGGCCCGAGCCGCGTCGAACTCGGCACCCGCACGATCTTCAACATCCTCGGCCCGCTCTCCAATCCGGCCGGTGCGAAACGCCAGCTTCTCGGCGTCTTCTCCCCCCGCTGGCTGCAGCCGATCGCCGAAGTGCTCCGCGATCTGGGTTCCGAGACGATCTGGGTCGTCTATGGCGACGGCATGGACGAGATCACCACCACCGGCACCACCAATGTCGTCGCGCTCGAAGACGGCAAGATCCGCAGCTTCGACCTGACGCCCGCCGATTTCGGCGTCGCTCCCGCCACCCTTGCCGACCTGAAGGGTGGCGATGGCGTTGCCAACGCGGCCGCCTTGCGCAAGGTGCTTTCCGGTGCGAAAAATGCCTATCGCGATATTTCGCTCTGCAACGCCGCAGCCGCGCTGATCGTTGCAGGCAAGGCGGAGACGATCATGGACGGCATGAGGCTCGCCACGCAGTCGCTCGACGGCGGCAACGCCGCGGCCGCACTCGACCGTTTGGTCGCCGTCTCCAATGACGAGGATTGAGACCGTCATGACCGATATCCTGAAAAAGATCGAGACCTACAAGCGCGAGGAAATCGCAGCGGCGAAATCGCGCGTGCCTCTGGCCGAGCTCAAGGCGCGCGCCGCCGATCAGACGCCTGTGCGCGGCTTCTACGAGGCATTGAAGGCCAGGCAGCAGGCTAGCATCTTCGGGCTGATCGCCGAGATCAAGAAGGCGAGCCCCTCCAAGGGCCTGATCCGCCCGGATTTCGATCCGCCTGCGCTTGCCGTTGCCTATGAGGCTGGCGGCGCTGCCTGCCTTTCGGTGCTCACCGATGCGCCGAGTTTCCAGGGCGCGCCGGAATTCCTGACGGCGGCCCGAAATGCGTGCTCGCTGCCCGCGCTTCGCAAGGATTTCATGTTCGACACCTACCAGGTGCATGAAGCCCGCGCCTGGGGTGCGGATTGCATCCTGCTCATCATGGCTTCGCTGACAGACGACGAGGCGAAGGAATTGCAGGACGAGGCTTTCGAACTCGGCATGGATGTGCTTGTCGAGGTCCACGATGCGGAAGAGATGGAACGGGCTTTGAAGCTCTCCTCGCCGCTGATCGGCATCAACAACCGCAATCTGCGCACTTTCGAAGTCAGCCTCGAAACCAGCGAGAAGCTCGCCGCCATGGTTCCGTCTGACCGCCTCCTGGTCGGCGAAAGCGGCATCTTCACCCATGACGATTGCCGTCGCCTCGAAAAATCCAGCATCACCACCTTCCTCGTCGGGGAAAGCCTGATGCGCAAGGAAGACGTCGCTGCCGCGACACGCACGCTTCTGACCGGCGAAGCGGCGAACGTGGCGGCCGAGTGATGGCGCAAGCGCCACGCCTCACCCATATCGGCGCTTCCGGCGAGGCGCATATGGTCGATGTCGGCGACAAGGCCGAGACCAGCCGCTCGGCGACCGCCGAGGGATATGTGCGTATGCAGCCGGACACGCTGAAGCTCATCCGGGAGGGCAATGCGAAGAAGGGCGATGTGATCGGCACGGCGCGTCTTGCCGGCATCATGGCCGCCAAGAAGACCTCCGATCTCATTCCCCTCTGCCATCCGCTGATGCTGACCAAAGTGTCGGTGGAAATCACGGAGGACGAGACCTTGCCGGGCCTGCGGGTGACCGCGACCGCCAAACTCACCGGCAAGACCGGCGTCGAGATGGAGGCGCTGACCGCCGTTTCGGTGGCTTGCCTTACGATCTATGACATGGCCAAGGCCGCCGACAAAGGCATGGAGATCGGCGGTATCCGCCTCCTGGAAAAGACCGGCGGAAAGTCGGGCAGCTATCGCCGCGAGGAGGATTGAGCCATGGCGCTGGTGCCTGTTTCGGAAGCAAGGAACCGCTTGCTCGATAATGCCGGACCCATTACCGGAACCGAGCTAGTGCCGCTTTCCGAGGCGAACGGCCGCGTGCTTGCCGAAGACGTGCTCGCCCGCCTTACCCAGCCGCCTTTCGATGCCTCCGCCATGGACGGCTATGCGCTCCGGTCAGAGGATGCTCCGCATCCCGGCGCTGAACTGACCGTCATCGGCACCGCCGCCGCGGGTCACACCTTTGCTGGCAGCGTCGGCAAGGGAGAGGCCGTGCGCATCTTCACCGGCGCGCCGGTGCCGGAAGGCGCCGATTCCATCCTCATCCAGGAGGATGCCGAAAAGCTCGACGGAGACCGCATCCGCGCGAAGATCCAAGTCGTCAAGGGACGCCATGTCCGCCCCCGCGGTCAGGATTTCACCGAAGGCGAAACCGTTCTGCCGGCAGGCACGCTCCTCGACTTCTCGCATCTGACGGTTGCCGCCGCCATGAACCATGCGAGCCTTCCCGTCTTCCGCCGTCCCAGGATCGCGCTTCTTGCCACCGGCGACGAGCTGATCCAGCCCGGAGGCGAGCCCGGCGAGGCGCAGATCATCGCCTCCAACACCTTCGGCATTGCGGCCCTGGTGCGCGACAACGGCGGCGAGGTGCTCGATCTCGGCATCGTGCCGGACCGGCAGGAGGCGATTGCCGAGGCGATCCGGCAGGCGCGCGCCGCTGGGGTCGATGCGCTGGTCACGCTCGGCGGGGCTTCCGTCGGCGACCACGATCTCGTGCAGGCAACGTTGAAGGATGCCGGCATGGCGCTGGATTTCTGGCGCATCGCCATGCGCCCCGGCAAGCCGCTGATGGTCGGCAGGCTCGGGGAAATGCAGGTGCTTGGCCTTCCCGGCAATCCGGTCGCGAGCCTCGTCACCGGAATACTCTTCCTCGAGCCGCTGCTTCGAAAACTTGCCCGTCTGCCGAAACGCCGGCGCGAGGCCCAGGCCATCACCGCCGCCGCACTTTCGGCCAACGACCAGCGGCAGGATTATCTGCGCTCCAGGCTCACGAGCGATCGTGACGGCAACCTCATGGTCGAGCCCTTCCGAAAGCAGGATTCATCGATGATGAAGATCTTCGCCCATTCCGATGCGCTCATCATCCGCCCTCCGCATGCCCCGGAACTGCCGGCCGGATCGCCCTGCCCTATCTTGTTGATACGGCCCTGATCCGGTCTGCGGGACGCGCTTATAGTCCTTCCTCGGCGACAGGGCTGGCATAGCGGGCCCGCGGCCGTATCATCTGACCGCTCTCCACCTGCTCTATCGCATGCGCAAGCCATCCGACTGTACGCGCAAGCGCGAAGATGACGAGCGGTGCATCATCCGGAAGCTTGAACGTATCGGCGAGCGTCGCCAGCGCGAAATCGATGTTGACCGGCTCGCCCAGCAGTTCTTCTCCGGCTTCCGCCAGCGCCGCGTAAAGCGGCGGCGCCTCGAAACTCGCCATCAACGCCTTGGCGCGCGGATCGCCGTGCGGATAGAGCCGGTGACCGAAGGCTCTGACGACACCCTCGGAAGAAAGCGTCCCGCGTATTGCCTCCCGAACGCCGACGGAAGCGGCCTTTTCCATCAGCACCGTCACGCTGATCCAGGCGCCGCCATGCCGCGGCCCCGTGAGCGTCGCAAGGCCCGAAAGCGTTGCAGCCGAAAGGGCAGCTCCCGAGGAAGCCGTCACGCGGGCTGCGAAGGCAGAGACGTTGAGTTCGTGCTCGGCTAAGAGCACAAGCGCCTTGCGGATCGGCTCGGCCGCCTCGGGCCTCTGCCAGCCATACGCCAGTCGTTCATGCAGAGGCAGAGGTTCCGGCCAGGGCGCAAGTGCGGCGGCAACGCTCGACAATACATCTGCCGCCTCCGCCCGCAGGACGAAGGGTTTGCGCCTGAGCGCCGGCAGATCGGTCATCACGCGTGCCGCGAGCCTGCCGAAGGCGGCTTCCATGCGTGAGGCTTCCCCTTCCGCCATGCCCGCTTCCACGCGCACCTCCGCCGCCTCCCAGAGAAGAGCCGCCACCTCCTCGAGGCTTGCATGCGCCGAAAGTTCGACGGCGTTCTTGCCGCGATAGGAAAGCCGCTCGTTGGCAATGGAGGAAATCGTCGTCGGCAGAACCGGATCGCCCCAGCGAATCGCCTCAGCGGCAACGGCCGATGATTTTCGTCGCCCCGCATGGCGTTCCGCCAGCCGCTTCACGTCATCGACCAGATAGAGGCTGCGGCGCGGCTCCGCCGGATCGGGTTTGGCGCGGATGCGCCCTCGGCTGACATTGGCATAGAGCGTCTGCGGTTTGGTTCGCAGCAGCGCAAGTGCCTCTTCGGCGGTGATCCAGAGCGTATTCATATTGATCATTTACATCAAGATTGACGTCAATGCTTGTAGGTTCGATCATCCCTTCCGTAAAGGAGAAACACCATGAACAACGGACTTGAAGACGTCATTGCCGCCGAAACTCGGCTCTCGGACGTGGATGGCGAAGCGGGCCGCCTGATCATCCGCGGCGTATCGCTCGATCATCTCGTGACGCACGCGACCTATGAGGACACGGCCGCGCTGCTGCTGGACGGCTTTTTCGATCGCCCGATCTCTGTCTCGGAGCTGAAGGTGCAGCTCGGCCGGGCCCGCGCCGAGGTCTTCGCGAATGTCCAGGCCATGGACGCCATGCTGGAAAAGCTGCCGCCGGTGGATGCCATGCGCGCGCTGACTGCCCGGCTCGCCGATGGCGAGGATTTCGAGACCGCATTGCGTCTCCTGGCGGCGCCGGCCGTGTTCCTGCCCGCCGTGCTGCGGCTCCGGAAGGGTGAAACCCCGATCGCGCCAAACCCGTCGTTGTCGCAGTCGGCCGATATCCTCGCTATGCTGAACGGCGCGCTGCCGAGCAAGGAACAGGTGGCGGCGCTCGATGCCTATCTGGTGACGATCTCCGACCATGGGCTCAATGCCTCGACCTTCGCCTCCCGCGTGATCGCCTCCACCAAGGCGGGCCTCACGTCCTCGGTTCTCGCGGCCGTCAGCGCGCTCAAGGGTCCGCTGCACGGCGGCGCGCCGGGCCCGGTCCTCGATATGCTGGATGACGTGGGCAGCGAAGCACATGCCGAGACCTGGCTTGGCGAGGCACTCGATCGCGGCGAGCGATTGATGGGTTTCGGCCATCGCATCTACCGTGTGCGCGATCCGCGTGCCGATGCGTTGAAGGATGCGTTGAAGCCGCTCGTTGCCACCGGCCAGGTCGATCGGGACCGCATTCGGCTCGCAGAAGCCGTCGAACAGGCGGCGCTTGCGACCCTCAAGGAGAGAAAGCCGGACCGGCCGCTCGACGTCAACGTGGAGTTCTACACGGCTCTGCTCCTGGAGGCACTCGGCTTTCCGCGCGAGGCCTTTACCGGCGTGTTCGCCATCGGCCGTACGGTCGGCTGGATCGCCCATGCCCGCGAACAGGCGCTCGAAGGCAGGCTGATCCGGCCCCGGTCCGTCTAT
Source organism: Rhizobium sp. LC145 (assembly GCF_001005825.1). GTDB lineage: Bacteria > Pseudomonadota > Alphaproteobacteria > Rhizobiales > Rhizobiaceae > Neorhizobium. The sequence continues at coordinate 150,181 of NZ_LBHV01000001.1, read as the reverse complement.
GTCGGCCCCTTGCCGCAGGCGGCTGCTTGAAAGAAAAACCCGGCCTTGGCCGGGTTTTTTAATGTCTTAGACGAGGCGGCTCTGCTCCAGCGCCGCTTCGATAAAGCTTGCAAAGAGCGGATGCGGATCGAGCGGGCGGCTCTTCAGTTCCGGATGATACTGCACGCCGATGAACCACGGATGGTCCGGATACTCGATCGTCTCCGGCAGGAGGCCGTCCGGCGACATGCCCGAGAAGACCAGACCGCAGCTCTCCAGACGCTGCATGTAGTCGATGTTCACCTCGTAGCGGTGGCGATGGCGCTCGGAAATATCGGTCGAACCGTAGATGTCGGCGATCTTGGTGTCCTTCTTCAGCGCCGCCTTATAGGCGCCGAGACGCATCGTGCCGCCGAGATCGCCGGAGGCCGAGCGCTTCTCCAGCTCGTTGCCCTTCACCCATTCCGTCATCAGGCCGACGACCGGTTCCGGGGTCTTGCCGAATTCCGTCGAGGATGCCTGTTCGATGCCGGCAAGATTGCGGGCCGCTTCCAGCACCGCCATTTGCATGCCGAAGCAGATGCCGAAATAGGGCACGTTCCGCTCGCGGGCGAAGCGCGCCGCGTTGATCTTGCCCTGCGCGCCGCGCTCGCCGAAGCCGCCCGGCACGAGAATGCCGTGGACCTTTTCCAGGTAAGGCGCCGGGTCCTCCTTCTCGAAGACCTCCGACTCGATCCACTCGAGCTTGACCTTGACGTGGTTGGCGATGCCGCCGTGATGCAGCGCCTCGATCAGCGACTTATAGGCATCCTTGAGGCCGGTATATTTGCCGACGATGGCGATTGTCACCTCGCCTTCCGGCGTGTGGATACGGTTGCAGACCTCTTCCCAGGGATCGAGGCGCGGCTTGGGCGCCGGCTCGATGCCGAAGGCCGCCAGCACTTCCGAATCCAGCCCTTCCTTGTGGTAGGCCATGGGCACGTCGTAGATATTGGCGACGTCGAGCGCCTGGATGACGGCGGAAGGACGCACGTTGCAGAAAAGCGAGAGCTTGCGGCGCTCGGCTTCCGGAATTTCCCGGTCGGCGCGCACAAGCAGGATGTCCGGCGCGATGCCGAGCGCCTGCAGTTCCTTGACCGAATGCTGGGTCGGCTTTGTCTTGAGCTCACCCGCAGCCGGAATATAGGGCATCAGCGTCAGATGAAGATAGACGGCGCTGCCGCGCGGCAGATCGTTTCCGAGCTGGCGGATCGCTTCGAGGAAAGGCATGGCCTCGATATCGCCCACCGTGCCGCCGATTTCGCAGATCACGAAATCGTAGTCCTCATTGCCCTCGGTGACGAAGTCCTTGATCTCGTTGGTGACGTGCGGGATCACCTGCACGGTCGCGCCGAGATAGTCGCCGCGGCGTTCCTTGTCGATGATGTTCTTGTAGATGCGGCCAGTGGTGATGTTGTCGGTCTTGGTGGCCGAACGGCCGGTGAAGCGTTCGTAATGACCGAGATCGAGGTCGGTTTCCGCACCGTCGTCGGTAACGAAGACCTCGCCGTGCTGGGTCGGGCTCATGGTGCCCGGGTCCACGTTCAGATAGGGGTCGAGCTTGCGAAGCCGCACCCGATAACCACGGGCCTGCAACAACGCTCCGAGAGCCGCGGCCGCAATTCCTTTTCCGAGGGAGGAAACCACGCCGCCAGTGATGAATACATATCGCGCCATGGGAGTCATCGGATACCTTTTCATTAGTGATTCCGCCAGCCCAAATCGTCCGTTTGACGAAAAACGGTTGTGGAATCTTCACAAAAGAAAACCGGCAGGCTTTTGGCCTGCCGGAGATTGAAGCTTTGACCCCAGCCTTACTGGCCGGTCGGTACACCCGTCGGAGCCGCGGGAGCGGGCTCTGCCGGTGCGGCACCGTTGGCGGGCGCTGCGGGCGCCGCCGCGTTCGGTGCGGCAGGAGCCGGAGCGGCCGCGCCGGAATCGGAGGGTACGCCATTGCCGGCCGGTGCGGGCGTCTGCTGCGTCGGTGCCGGGCCGAGCGAATCGAGGATGCCGTTGCCGGAGCCCTGCGTTGCCGGAATCCGGTCGAGAATATCGGTCGGCCGGGATTCGTACCGCGCCAGAATGCCGAGCGTCAGCGACGTGATGAAGAAAAGCGTCGCGAGGATGGCGGTGGTGCGGGTCAGCGCATTGGCCGTGCCGCGGGCCGACATGAAGCCGGAGCCGCCGCCGACGCCGAGCCCGCCGCCTTCCGAGCGCTGGATCAGCACGACGCCGACGAGCGCAAGCACGATCATGAGATGGATGACGATAAGAACGGTCTGCATGATACAATCCATGCCTCCCCGAAGGAGGCAACAATAAGAGGTTGGCGGCTCTTTACATGAGGCCGGCGCGCATTCCAAGCCCTTCCGGACGTTTTCGAAGGATTACACTGTAAGCCCCTCATAGGCAGCGTAGATGGCGAGGAAATCCGAGGCTTTCAAGCTCGCGCCGCCGATCAGCGCGCCGTCGACATTGGCAATGCCCATCAATTCTCCGGCGTTGCCCGGCTTTACCGAGCCGCCATAGAGGATGCGCATCTTCTTCCCCTCGCCGCCGAAACGCTTCACGAGTTCGGCGCGCATGAAGGCATGCGCCTTCTCCACATCCGCCGCGGTCGGCGTGACGCCGGTGCCGATCGCCCATACCGGCTCGTAGGCGATCACGGTGTTCTCCGCCGTCGCTTCGTCCGGAACGGACCCGGCGAGCTGGCGCTTCAGGATATCGAGGGTCTGGCCGGCGTCCCGCTCTCCCGCGGTTTCTCCGATGCATATGATGGCGGTAAGCTCTGCGGCATGGGCGGCCTTCGCCTTGGCGCAGATGAGATGATCCGTCTCGGCGTGATCGCTGCGGCGCTCGGAATGCCCGACGATCACATGGGTTCCGAAGCAATCGGCGATCATTTCCGCCGAAACATCGCCCGTATGCGCACCGGAAACCTCCTGGTGGCAATCCTGCGCGCCGATCATCAGCGGACTGTCGGTCGCAAGCGCGGTGGAGACGTAAAGCAGCGTCGCCGGCGGGCAGATCAGCGCGTCTATCTTGTCGGGAAGCCCACTCCTCGAAACGCCCTCGGCAATTGCCTTGATCTGATCCAGTGAGGCACGCGTGCCGTTCATCTTCCAGTTTCCCGCCACCAGCGGGCGCACATCAGGCGTCATCGATCGAGATATCCCCTTCCAGCGGCCGCCGGGAACGGCCGATCCAAAACTTCCCGGAAGGTTTTAGACAGGTCTCCCGGAAAATCCATGAAAAATGACAGGACGTCCGCAAAGGGAGGCAGATTCCGCCATGAATGGAGATTTTTCGGCCTCCTAGCGTGCCGTCAGCAGGAAGTTGAGCACTTTTCGCCAGTCCGTCATCCGGATGGGCGTGCCGTGAGTGCCGGTTTCGAAAAGGGTGAAGCGAGCGGGATAGCCGCCCGCCTGGAGCCGCCCGAAGATCGCCTCCTGCTGCTTGGCCGGATAGACGCTGTCGGCGCTGCCATGGGCGAAATAGACCGGCAGGCGGAGCTTTGCGGCCGGAGTGGCCGAGTAGTCGCCATCCGGAGGACCGCCGAGCAGCACCATTCCCGCAAGATGGCGCGCCGCCCCCGCATCACGGCTGATGCCGGAGCAGATCATGCCGCCCATCGACGCGCAGGCAAGGATCACCGGCCGCCCGCCAGATTGCTCGAAGGAATAGCGGACAAGCGCCGCGATATCCTTGATACCCTTGTCGTCGAAGGAGGTGACGCTCGGTGAATAATAGGTGCCGCCATTGCCGGCGGTCAGGTTCTTCAGCCGGTTGAAATTGCCGCCGAAGGAATAGTCGTTGACACCGAGACGCCGGTCGCCGCCCCGCCCATGGATGAAGATCACCGTGAAGGCAGCGCCCTTCTCCTGTCCCACCCTGGTGACATCGATACGCCGGCCGCCGAGATCGAGCGTCTTGTCCTGCTGCTGGCGTCTCACCGCGGTCGAGACATAGGCGCTTTTCACCCGGCGCTCCGGCACCTGGTCGCGCCCGTTGATATCGCGCATTTCCTGGTAGTCGATCACCTCGTATGCGCCGCCGTCCCTGCTTTCCAGAACGGTCTGGCGCGAGAAGAGTTCGTCCTTGAATGGCTTGATCGGCCCTTGCTGCGCACCGGCGGGACTTGCCGCCAATATCGCAAAGCCAGCGAAAATCGCGCCGCGGATGAAATGAACTGTGGACATGGCGCCTTCTCACCGCTTGTTCGAGGCTTGGCTGCTTGCCATTACCGATGCACGGCCGCATTGGTCACGGAAAACCGTTTCCCTGCGGCATCGCGAAAAAGCCGGGTTTCTGGCACAATCGCAGGTGATTCGAAACAGCATGAGATGGGTATGGCCTCTTCCTCCGCACCCCGACAGGTAGTATCGACGCAGCCGATGGATGACAATAACGACCTTTTTGCGGAACTTCCCGTAGCCGCTGCAAAGCCCGTTGACCTCGAGCCGGCACCTTCGGCGCGCGCGCCGGAGCCCGTTTCGCCGCGCCCTGCCCCGGTAGGCACCGGTGACGATTACGGCGCTTCCTCTATCCGCGTGCTCGAAGGTCTCGAGCCTGTCCGCATGCGTCCCGGCATGTATATCGGCGGCACGGACGAGAAGGCGCTGCACCACCTGTTCGCGGAAGTCATCGACAATTCGATGGACGAAGCGGTCGCCGGTCATGCCGATTTCATCGAAGTGCATCTCGACGCCGAAGGCTTCCTGACCGTCACGGACAACGGCCGCGGCATTCCCGTCGAAAACCATCCGCAGGTGCCGGGCAAGTCCACCCTCGAAGTCATCATGACCAAGCTGCATGCCGGCGGCAAGTTCGACGGCAAGGCCTACGAGACCTCCGGCGGCCTGCACGGTGTCGGCGTCTCGGTGGTCAACGCGCTTTCCGATTTCCTGGAAGTCGAGGTCGCCCGCAACCGCAAGCTCTACCGTCAGCGCTTCTCCCGTGGGGCGCCTCAGGGCGGCCTGGAGCATCTCGGCGACGTGCAGAACCGCCGCGGCACGAAGGTGCGCTTCCATCCCGATCCGCAGATTTTCGGCGATCATGCGAAATTCGATGCCGGCCGCATTTTCCGCATGGCCCGCTCCAAGGCCTATCTCTTCGGCGGCGTCGAAATCCGCTGGAGCTGCGATCCCGGCGTCGTGCCCGCTGGCGGAGAAATTCCGGAAAAGGCTGTCTTCCACTTCCCCGGCGGCCTGAAGGATTATCTTTCCGCGACGCTCGGCAAGGAATTCACCGTCACGCGCGAAATCTTCGCCGGCCGGACGGAGAAGACCGGCGGCCACGGCGCGCTGGAATGGGCGATCACCTGGTATGGCGGCGACCCGCAACTCCATTCCTACTGCAACACGATTCCCACACCGGAAGGCGGCACGCACGAGGCAGGGCTTCGCATCGCGCTCACAAAAGGCCTGAAGAACTATGCCGAGCTGACGCAGAACAAGCGCGCCAGGGAAATCACCACCGACGACGTGATGATCTCGGCCGTCGGCATGCTCTCCGTCTTCATCCGCGAGCCGGAATTCGTCGGCCAGACCAAGGACAAGCTCGCAACCGTCGAGGCGCAGCGCATCGTCGAGAACGCGCTTCGCGATCCCTTCGACCATTATCTCGCCGGCAATCCGGGTGAAGCGGCCAAGCTGCTCGACTGGGTCATCGAGCGCGCCGAAGAGCGCCTGCGCCGGCGCAAGGAAAAGGAAGTCAACCGCAAGAGCGCGGTGCGCAAGCTGCGCCTTCCCGGCAAGCTTGCCGATTGCTCGCAGAACACGGCGGAGGGTGCAGAACTCTTCATCGTCGAGGGTGACTCGGCAGGCGGCTCGGCCAAGCAGGGCCGCAACCGCGCCAATCAGGCCATCCTGCCGCTGCGCGGCAAGATCCTCAACGTCGGCAGTGCCAGCCGCGAAAAGCTGTCCGCCAATCAGCAGATCGCCGATCTCATTCAGGCGCTCGGCTGCGGCACGCGCTCGAAATACCGCGAGGAGGATCTCCGCTACGAGCGCGTCATCATCATGACCGACGCCGACGTCGACGGCGCCCATATCGCCTCGCTGCTCATCACCTTCTTCTATCAGGAGATGCCGGAGCTGATCCGCGGCAACCACCTCTACCTGGCCGTGCCGCCGCTCTATGTCCTGCGCCAGGGCGGCAAGACCGTCTATGCCCGCGACGATGCCCACCGCACCGAGCTGATGGAAACCGTCTTCAAAGGCAAGAAGGTCGAGATCGGCCGTTTCAAGGGTCTCGGCGAGATGATGGCCTCGCAGTTGAAGGAAACCACCATGGATCCCGAAAAGCGCACGCTGCTGCGCGTCGAGATCGACGACGTGGATTTCGAAGGCACCCGCGAGGCGGTCGACAATCTCATGGGCACGAAGGCCGATGCCCGTTTCCGCTTCATTCAGGAGCGCGCCGCCTTTGCGGAAAATCTCGATATTTGACCGGCTTGGAAAAGTGCAAGCCGCGTCGGACCGGGTGCGCGAAAGTGTCCGGTCCGCTTTTGTTCATATTTCTATCGCATCTACCGGCTACGCCCTATAAGTAAGCTTCATTTTAAACCCATTGGGGCTACACTTGTACGATTGACCTCGGCAGCCCACATGCCGGCGGTCACAGGGAGCAGGAACGAACCGTGAGCGTAGTTGACGATAACAAGCAGCCGAAAGGGCCTCGCTGGCTCGGGCCGGTGGCCCCGAGCAGGATCGCCCTCATTCCGCCGATCTCGGCGGCGCGCTGGCTCCTTGTGCTGGTCGTCATCGCCGGCATCTATTTCTTCCACGGCTTCGTCGTGCCGGTTCTGGCAGCCCTCGTCATCGGCTTCGCGAGCTGGCCGCTCTATCGTGAGCTACTGCGCCGCATAGGCGGCAACACGACGATTGGCGCGTCGCTGGCCATCCTCTTCATCCTGACCTTCCTGATCGTACCGATCGGGATCGCGGTCTCCTATGCTATCGGCGAACTCCGCGAATGGATCGGCTGGGCGGTGGAGGCCAACCGCGTCGGCGCGCCGCCGCCGGAATGGATGCTCGGGCTTCCCTGGGCAGGCGCATGGCTCGGCGAGCAATGGCGCCACTATATCGGTACTCCCGGCGCATTCGGAGAACTGATACAGCTCGTCAGCGGCGCCAATATCGGCAATATCTACCGTGCCGTGGTGGCGGCGGGCGGTGGTGCATTCCATCTGCTGCTCAGCCTGCTCTTCATGCTGATCGCGCTTTTCTTCGTCTATCGCGACGGCGCGGCCTTCACGCGTCAGATCGATCTTCTCGGCGAGCGCATCCTGCCGAACCGCTGGGAACGCATGTCCCGCGTCGTACCGGCCACCATCAGCTCCACCGTCACGGGCATGACCCTGATCGCCATCGGCGAAGGCATCGTGCTCGGCATCGCCTACTGGATCGCCGGCGTCCCCTCGCCCGTCACCCTCGGCGTGCTGACCGGCATCATGGCGCTCATTCCCGGCGGCGCGCCGCTTTCCTTCACGCTGGTGTCGATCTATCTCGTCGCAAGCGGCTCCTATTTCGCCGGCGTGGCGCTTTTCATCTGGGGCACGGTGGAGCTTTTCATCGTCGATAAGACGGTGCGCCCGAGGCTTGTGGGCGGCCCGATCAAGCTGCCCTTCCTGCCGACCTTCTTCGGCCTGGTCGGCGGCGTGAAGACCATGGGCTTCCTCGGCCTTTTCATCGGCCCGGTCCTGATGGCGCTCATCGTCTCCATCTGGCGCGAATGGATACGCGAGATAAAGCTTGCCGATACCGGCGAGATAGAGGGAGCCGATCTTGCCACGGGCTCCGAAACGCCTCCCCCTCCTCCGGCAGATGTGCCGGTTATCAGGAAAGTCTCCTCTCCATGAAGAGGCTGAGCGGATCGGGCTTATAAGCTCCGAAGGGCTCGATTTCCACGAAGCCGTAGCGGCGATAGAGGCCGATCGCCTCCGGCTGGTGGATGCCCGTCTCCAGCCGGATCGCCGAAAGCGAAAGCTCCCTGCCGCGCTCGATGAGCGCATCCATCAGCAGCTTGCCGATCTTCAGCCCGCGCGCTTCCGGGTCCACGAACATCCGCTTGATCTCCGCCGTGCCGTCCGCCGCCTCCACCAGCGCGCAGCACCCGACGATCGAGCCGTCCTTCCGCGCGACCAGGAACGAAACCGTGTCTTTCTCCAGCGTCGACACATCCACCAGATGATTGCTCTCCGCCGGATAGAGCGAGGCGGCATAGGCGTCCGAGAGTTCCAGCAACCGCAATATTTCGGGTTGGCGAGGCGGTTCGATGTCGATCGTGACGGTCATTGCATGCCCTTGGCTGTAACGGATTGAGCCCAGCGTTACATGAAGAGCAGCCATCCGGAAAGGCGCCTTTCTCGGGTCACGATTCGTCTCCACAAAGAGCGTGAGAGAATCGAGGACGAACATGAACGCCGCCATCATCGTGATGACCATTCTGGGCTGCGACGACACCGGGGTCGACTGCCATTACATCGCGACCGCCGAGCAGAAATGGCCGACGATCGAGCTTTGCGACTCGGTCGCGGAAAAACATCTCGTCACCTACGCCAACGCCCCCTATCCGGTCATCATCGCGGTTTGCCAGAAACCCGAGGATACCGAAATCGCCACGGCGCTTCCCGGCCCGGCGAAAACGCCGGAAGAGCCGGTCAAGGTAACCCCGCAAGGCGAAAACAGCCTTGCTGTTCGCGCCATCCAGCGCGTTCGCAATGTTCTTCCCACCACGGAAGGCGTGCGCACGCTGATGCACAAGCCTGTGCGGCTGATCGAGGGCAGCTATTCCTGGGTAGCCCGCAAGTTCGAGCGATAGAAGAGCCACCTAAAAACGCGTTAAAACATTAACTTGGCTGTGAATTCTCAAGCGGCCAGGCAAGCATCGTCCGCATAGGAACGGGCGGTCGATCGCATCTCGGCCCTCTGCAGCTTCTCCACCATGTCGAGAAGCTCCGAAACGGGGGATGCCGGCATTCCCGGCCGTTGAAATCTCTCCAACAGCAGCGCCGAAATGCTTCCCGGCGTTTCCGCGACTTCTCCCCGCCGCCGCAGAAGGATCGCCTCCACGAAAACGAGGGCGATATCCCGGTCCAATCCCGCCGATTCGAGAAGCGCCCTCACCGCGTGCATCCGGCCGGTCGCGAGGATGGCGCGCACCCGCCGGTCTTCGAGGCCTGAAAGATTAGCCACGGCCCCGGCGAAGAAATCGACCTTTCCGGCGCAGAGCGCATGGATCAGGAAGGCCGGGGTCAGGAGGCCGGCGCCCCGCAGATGCTCCACGAAGTCGGGAATTTCCTCATGCGGAACGCCCCCGGCAATCACCACCGCCGCCGCGTTACCCGCTTCGCGGCTCACATGCTCGATCCTCGCGGCGGCCATTGTGGCGCGCACTAGGTCCGAGCCCGTCAAGGCGGTGGTGACGTGGTGGACCAGCAGGTGCCGGGCATCGGCCGGCAGGTATTCCCTGTCCAGCAGCAGGCTCCGGATATCGGCGCTATGGCCGAAGCGTTCGGCAATCCGCCTCAGCGACTGGCGGCCGATCGCCGCGCTTTCGTTCTCCAGGAGGATTGTCACATCATTCTCTTCGCCGATCTCCACGATGGCAGCCGCCGCACCCCGTGAAAGCTGCGGACGGGCCGCGATGAACCCTCGGATCAACCCGTCGCCGCGGCCTGCGAGATCGATGAGATCGGCTTCGGTGATCACCGGAGAGCAGGCGATGACGGTGCAGGAGATTTCCGGCTGATCTTCGGCAAGAGCGAGAATGATGGCGCGCGGTGCCTCCGGCGAGCCCGCCAGCGCCTCGGCAAGCGCAAGGCGCACGTGCGGCGAAGGGTCGTCGAGCAAATAGGTCATCGCAAGTGCTGCTGCGCGCTGTTCTTCGCGACCGAGCGTGGCGCTGAGATAGGCCCGGCCGAGCGCACCGGCGGCTTTCGCCCTCTCGCTTGCCCTTGCCGTTGCAGTCCAGCGAAAAAATGCCTGTACGATCACCATCAGCCTCGGATACCGGAGCCATGTCGAACCCGACCGGCTGCGGTTAACGCTATCGGCAAATGGTTTATTATTGGTTCACCATACCCGTTAACCGTTAGGGAACCGAAGGACGGACCATCTCGAACACCTCCGCGCCGCCATCGGAAAAATCGAGATAGCCCATGCGCGCGACCGGCCGTATGAGGCCCATGTCGAGCCGGCCGTCGCGGATGACCTCGTCGTGAATGTGGATTCCGAGGATCTGGCCAAACACCATGTGGGAATCGGCATGCCCACCGTCGATCGTCTTCGGCTGGATGATCTCCGTGACCTTGCATTCGAGCACCGCATAGGCGTCCGCGACATAGGGGGCATCCACGACCTCCCCCATTTTCGGCGTCAGCTTGGTCAGATCGAACTCGTTGACGCCATATTCCACTGCCGCCGACGAGGCATTCATCTGCTCCGCCAGATGCCGGCTTGCGAGGCTCGCGGTGAAAACTCCGGTCTCTTCCGCATTCTTCAAGCTGTGCTTGCGGCCGCTGGAAGAGAACATCACCAGCCGCGGTCGCTCGGAGACGAGGTTGAAGAAGGAATAGGGAGAGAGGTTGAAGGAGCCGTCCCTGCCCTTCGTGCCGATCCAGCCTATCGGCCGCGGCGCGACGATCGCCTTCAGCGGATCGTGCTTGAGGCCGTGGGCATTGGTATCCGTGGTGTAGAACATCAGGCTCCGCCCTCGCCCGCATAGGTGACGATCTGGGAGAGTTCGGGACGCGGGCGATCCGGCACCGGAAAATCGCTGGAGCCGATATGAATGAAGCCCGCCACCTTCTCGTCCGGAGCGACGCCCAGGAGTTCGAGCGCGCGGGCATCGTAGGCGATCCATTCCGTGCGCCAGTTGGCGACATAGCCATGCGCCTCGGCCGCCATCAGCATGTTGAGGCATACTGCGCCGGCGGAGAGGACCTGCTCCCATTCCGGGATCTTCACGTGCGGAGCCGCCTTGCTGACGACGCCGATGACGACAGGCGCACGCAGGAAGCGGGTGCGCTCGGCCTCCCTGGCGGCTTCGCCAAGATCCGGGTCATTCTCAAGAGCCAGACGCAGGAACTCCGCTCCGAACTCCTCCCGGATAGCGCGCCGATAGACGATGAAGCGCCAGGGCGCCAGCTTTCCATGATCGGGCACGCGTGACGCCAGGGAAAGAATCGCTTCGATCTGAACGCCCGAGGGGCCGGGGTCCTTGATTTGGGCAACAGGCGTGGAATGGCGCTGGCGCAGGTAATCGATCAGTTTTACGTCATTTTGCATCTGAGGAGCGTCCATGGAGGCTTATGCGGTGGGAAGGTCTTGAAATTGCCTTGTCATTGGTCTTCAAGTGGCGCATTCGGTATTCAAGAGTCAATCGGTACAGAAATATGACGGGCATTTCCATCGCGGTACGCTGGGTTCTCGCGAGTGCACTCGTGCTCGGTCCGGCGTTCGGCGGTCTTGCCCAGGATGCCTTCAAGAGTTTCAAGCAACTCGACAGCACTGCGAAAATGCCGAAACTCAACGCCTTCTCCGCAACGCCCGGCAACCCGAACGCCATGACTTCGCGCGATGTGACGATGGAAGCAAGGCTCACATCGGATGGCGCGGCCATGCAGGAAGGGCTTTCCTGGCGCGTCTTCAGCCCCATTCCGGGCGAAGACGGCAAGCTTCCCCTGGTTGCGAGTTCCGAAGGCGGCTCGGCCGATTTCCAACTCCTACCCGGCAATTATTTCGTCAACGTCGCCTTCGGGCGGGCGGGCGTCACGAAGAAGCTCGCCGTACCGGCCGAAGGCGATATGGAAAAGCAGGTTCTCGTCCTCGATGCGGGCGGCTTCGTGCTGAATGCGGTGGCGGGTTCCGATGCGCCCATACCCTCGAACAAGCTCAGCTTTTCGGTCTATTCGTCGGAAGTGCGGGAAGATGGCGAGCGCGGCCTCGTCATGGCCGACGTGAAGCCGAATACGATCGTCCGGCTCAACGCCGGCACCTATCACGTGGTGTCCGAATATGGCGACATCAACGCCGTCGTGCGCGCCGATATCCAAGTGGAGGCCGGCAAGCTCACCCAGGCGGTGCTGCAGCATAAGGCGGCGGAAATCACATTGAAGCTCGTCTCGCAGCCCGGCGGCGAGGCGATCGCGGATACGGCCTGGTCCGTCCTTACGGGCTCGGGCGACGTGGTCAGCGAAAGCGTCAGCGCCTTCTCCACAATGGTGCTTGCGGAGGGCGAATATACCGCCGTCGCCCGCAACAAGGACAAGATCTACCAGCGCGAATTCACGGTAAAATCCGGCGAGAACAAGGATATCGAGGTGCTGATGCGCTACGATCCGCAATTGGCGGGCGTCAAGGACGGTCAGCAGGTATCCCAGGAATAACGGTCCCGGTTTGGGACGCCGAAAAAAAAGCGCCCGAAACAGGCGCTTTTTTCATTTCAGCATCATTTTGGGCGACGGCACCTGCGTTACAGATGCCGCCGGTTATCGATCAGGCAGCGGCCGCCTTGCGCGCTTCGGCGCGGCGGCGAAGATCCGGAGGGGTCGCCTCCTCCGCCAGCGATGCGATCGCATCGTCCAGCTTCATAGAAGTCTGCGCCTGGGAGCCGAGGCGGCGGATGTTGACCGAACGCTGCTCGGCCTCCTGTCTGCCGCAGACGATGATGACCGGCACCTTGCTGACCGAGTGCTCGCGGATCTTGTAGTTGATCTTCTCGTTGCGGAAATCGGTCTCGATGATCATTCCCGCCTCGCGAAGGGCTTCCGCCACCTCACGGCCGTAGTCGTCCGCATCCGAGGTGATCGTGGCGACGACAGCCTGAACCGGCGCGATCCAGAGCGGCATGTGGCCCGCATAGTTCTCGATCAGGATGCCGAGGAAGCGCTCCATCGAACCGCAGATAGCGCGGTGGATCATCACCGGCTGCTGCTTCTCCGAGTTATGATCGATATAGAAGGCGCCGAAGCGTTCCGGCAGGTTGAAATCCACCTGCGTCGTGCCGCACTGCCATTCGCGACCGAGCGCATCCTTCAGCGTATATTCGAACTTCGGGCCGTAGAATGCGCCCTCGCCCGGCAGAATGCCGGTCTTGATATCGTTCGACTGCCGCTGAATGGTGTTCAGCACGTCCGTCATCACGCTTTCGGCGCGATCCCAGAGTTCGTCCGAACCGACACGTTTTTCCGGCCGCGTGGAGAGCTTGATGGTGATCTCCTCGAAGCCGAAATCCTTGTAGACCGAAAGGATCAGCTCGTTGATCCTGAGGCATTCGGCGGCCATCTGCTCGTCCGTGCAGAAGACATGCGCGTCGTCCTGCGTGAAGCCGCGAACGCGCATGAGGCCATGCAGGGCGCCCGAGGGCTCATAACGATGCACGAGACCGAATTCCGCAAGACGGATAGGCAGTTCTCGGTAAGACTTGAGACCATGCTTGAAGATCTGGACATGGCCCGGGCAGTTCATAGGCTTCAGGGCGAAGACGCGGTCGTCCGCGTCCGGATCGTCCGGATTGGTCAGCGCATAGGCCGATTTCACCGCGAACATGTTCTCCTGGTACCAGCCCCAGTGACCGGAGGTCTCCCAAAGCGACGTATCCAGCACCTGCGGCGCGTTGACTTCCTCATAGGTGCCGGCAAGCCGGCGGCGCATATAGGAAACCAGCGTCTGGAACATCCGCCAGCCCTTGCCGTGCCAGAAGACGACGCCCGGCCCCTCTTCCTGGAAATGGTAGAGATCCATTTCCCGGCCGAGCTTGCGGTGATCGCGCTTTTCCGCCTCCGCCAGCACGTGCAAGTACTGGTCGAGTTCTTCCTGCGTGGCCCAGGCCGTGCCGTAGATGCGCGTCAGCATGGGATTGTTCGAGTCGCCGCGCCAATAGGCACCGGCCACCTTCATCAGCTTGAAGGCGGTGCCGACCTGCCCCGTGGAGGCCATGTGCGGCCCGCGGCAGAGGTCGAACCAGTCGCCCTGATAGTAGATCTTGACGTCCTGGTCCTCGGGAATCGCATCGACCAGCTCGACCTTGTAGGTCTCGCCCTTGTCCTTGAAGACCTGCCGGGCCTTGTTGCGCGGCCAGACTTCCTTGGTGAACGGCTGGTTGCGCGCGATGATCTCCTTCATCTTCGCCTCGATCTTCGGCAGATCTTCCGGCGTGAAGGGCGTATCGCGGGCGAAATCGTAATAGAATCCGTTCTCGATCACCGGGCCGATGGTAACCTGGGTCGAGGGCCATAGTTCCTGCACGGCCTCGGCCATCACATGCGCGGCGTCGTGGCGGATCAGTTCCAGCGCGCGCGGATCGGCACGGGTGATGATTTCGATACGGCCGTCGATGATCGGATCGGCAAGATCGCGCAGCGTGCCGTCGATCGCAACGGCGACCGCCTTCTTGGCAAGCGACTTGGAAATGGATTCAGCGACGTCACGGCCGGTCGTTCCCGCGTCGAACGCGCGGACCGAGCCATCGGGAAATGTAAGGGAAACGGATTGGGACATGTATTTCTCCTGTCCAGTCCCGCCAACGAATGCGGGTGGTGTTGGAACGAATGCGCTTTCGCCTTCCGGCGGCGCAGGCGTGGCTGATAAAGATTTTTCGCGCTCTAGTAAAGGCGAACGGCCATCTACCGCAGCATTTCGGCAATGCCATTGACCGTATTGGCGTTGCGAACCGTCCCGATGCCAAGCCTTTTCGTGGTCATGACGGAAAGAAGCCGGCTCTCGCTCGGCTTGCCGCCGAAATCGATCCAGAGATCACCATCGATGATCGCGATCTTCTCCCGATCCCGGTATTTCTCCAGCAATCCGACAGCATTCCCGTCGAGCGGCGCCCGCATTACCCGGAGGCAGACATCCGCACCGTTCCCGCTCAGGAATGGGTTTTTCGCCGCGAGCTTCAACCAATCGGCGCCGGATCGCACGATAATGCCGACATGCTTGCCGAAGCGCTGTTCGAACGCCTCCTCCAACACCCGTTCGATATCACCGGCCGGAGAGTCCTCCGCCTCGAAGACCAGATTGCCGGTCGATACCAATGTGCGGCAGTTCCGAAAACCGAGCCCCTCCGCCATGGCGCGAAGCTCGGCCATGATCACCCGCTTGCCACCGCCAAGCACGATGCTGTGGAGCAGCGCCACGTAGATCATCGCTTCACGTCCGCCAGAAGGTTGCGGCTTCCGCCGGCAGTTTTGCCAGAGCCCGATCGAAAGCGACTTCGCCCACATGCCGTCGAAGGACCGACGCGACGACGGCGATGGAATCGTCCGGCGAGACATTGTGATCGCCGCGAAACGCCTTCACCTCCCTTGTCAGGGTCGCCCGGTCCTCGAATGGCCGCAAGGGCTGATCGACATCCCAGTTGGAAACGAAGAGTGCCCGGAGCACCGGCGGCAGCACATCGGCGAAGGCAAGCGCATCGCGGATCGAAAGCCGGCTACGGAAAGTCGTGAACACGGCGTCGATCATCGTATAGGTTTGATTGGTCGTCTGAAGCATGGCGCCATCCCTGGCCTCGATCAGGAAAGCATCGAAATCACGCGAGGCCTGCCTGTACTCCATCGGAACGGTCATGCTTCAACCCTTCCTGCTCGAAACGCGCCAGTAGCGCCACGGCGTCCACCAGCGCTGATGCGTGGCGAGAGCTTCCGGAACCGGATCGAGGCCGGACGTACCGCCCGGTCCGCATCGCGCGACGCGGAATAGCGTCAGCCATCCGCCCGACCATAGCCCGTGCCGGGCGATCGCTTCGTAGCCGTATTCGGAACAGGTCGGGATATGCCGGCAGGAATTGCCGATGAAACCCGACAACGTGAGCTGGTAGAACCGGATCAGCCCCGTCCCGAAGAGGCGGCCCGGCGTTTTCCGAAAGGGGCCTGCCCAGTTTCGAGAGTGTGCAGTTCCGGTATGATTGTGCTCGGAGGCGCCGCACATTGGCTTACACGGCTTCGGCGCGGGCTTTCGCCTCGATCTGGTCGATTGCGTCGACCACCGCATCGAAGGTCAGCATCGTCGAGGCGTGGCGGGCCTTGTAGTCCTTCACTGGCCTCAGATAGCGCATGTCCTCGAAGCGTCCTTCGGGGCCTTCGCCGTCTTCCTTCAGCATGGCGAGCATGTCTTGCCGCGCCTTGCGAAGCTCGTCGGCCGTGGCGCCGATCACCTGACGGGCCATGATGGAGGAGGAAGCCTGCCCGAGCGCGCAGGCTCGCACTTCGTGGGCGAAGTCCGTCACCGTGCCGTCACGCATATTCAGGTAGATACGCACCTTGGAGCCGCAGAGCTTGGAGTGCTTTTCCGAAACGGCATCCGCATCCGGCAGCGTTCCCGAACGGGTGATGTTGCCGGCGAATTCGAGGATCTTGCTGTTGTATATGTCGTCCATATTCCGTGCCCGTTGGAAAAGCCTTAGGGTCCTGCGCCGCGCGTCGAACAAAGCGTCAACGCCCGCGGGCTAGGATTAGCAAGCTCGTTCTATTATATGTGATGTCGCATCCCGATCATCAAGAAAGGATGTTTTGGCCGTTTTCCTCACGAAATCGGGATAGGATGCCTTGTAAAACCGGCCGCCAGAGATCAGATAGCAGCCGGATCGTTAAAGAGTGGACCTCCGGCGTGAAATTCCGCCCTCAGGTCACGAGCCATTCGGGTGCGGCCTTGAACCGCATCAGGAGACATTAAATGGATGCAATTGTGAAGAACTTCCCGGCCTCGAGCCAGACCCAGGCCCGCCCGACCCAGCAGGAGGCGGAAGAAGCGGTGCGCGTATTGCTCCGCTGGGCTGGTGACGACCCGATGCGCGAGGGGCTGCTGGATACGCCGAAGCGCGTCGCCACTGCCTATATGGAACTGTTCGGCGGATACGAGCAGTCGCCGGAAGAGGTGCTGGGCCGCACGTTCGAAGAGGTTTCCGGCTACGACGATATCGTTCTGGTGCGGGATATCCCCTTCCACTCCCATTGCGAACACCACATGCTGCCGATCATCGGCAAGGCGCATGTCGCCTATCTGCCGAACGGGCGTGTCCTCGGTCTTTCGAAGATCGCCCGCGTGGTGGATATCTTCGCCCGTCGCCTGCAAACCCAGGAAAACATGACGGCGCAGATCGCCAACGTCATTCAGGACGTATTGAAGCCGCGCGGCGTCGCCGTGATGCTCGAAGCCAAGCATATGTGCATGGAAATGCGCGGCGTCGAAAAGCAGGGCTCGGATACGCTGACCACCACCTTCACCGGTGAGTTCAAGGGAAATGCAGCCGACCAGGCCCGTTTCCTGAGCCTCATTCGGGGCCGTTGATCCAGGATTTTTTAGATGCCGCTCACCTTTGAACAGCCCTCGGCCGACAAGGCCGAGCGCGAGGCCGCTGGCCCCTTCACGCCCCTCTTCGATGCTGGCGGGCTGGTGACCGCCGTCGTGACGGACGCAGGCGATGGCGAACTTCTGATGGTCGCGCATATGAACGCGGAAGCGCTCGCGCTCACCATCGAGACCGGCATTGCCCATTATTACAGCCGCTCGCGCCGAAAGATCTGGAAGAAGGGGGAATCCTCTGGAAACCTCCAGACCGTCCACGAGATCAGGACCGATTGCGACCAGGATGCCGTCTGGCTGAAGGTCTCGGTCGCCGGGCACGATGCAACCTGCCACACCGGTCGGCGCTCCTGTTTCTACCGTGTCGTGCAGGAAAAGGATGGCCGCGCCACGCTTGAAATCACCGACGATCAGCGCCATTTTGATCCGGAGAGCGTCTATGGCGGCGGGGGAACCAATTAACAACTGCCTCGTTTTCTGCCACGCCGGCGCACGTTAAACGATTTCGAAACCTCTCGATGGATTAATCGGGAGGCTGGGATCGTTCAGCCTCAAGGGTGGTATAGTCTATGCTGAACTGGAGTTGGAATCGCCAAGATCCGCGCGCGGCCGCAGCCGATACGAGCGGAACCCCGATTCTGGAAGCCACCCCTCCCCCTGCTCAGCAAGCACCCAGAAAAGCCAAGCTCGCCTTGGCGCTCGGTGGCGGCGCGGCGCGCGGCTGGGCGCATATCGGCGTCCTGCGGGCGCTGGACGAGGCCGGCATCGAGGTCGGCATGATCGCCGGCACTTCGATCGGCGCGCTCGTCGGCGGCTGCTATCTCGCCGGTAAGCTGGACGAACTCGAGGCCTTCGCCCGCTCGCTCACCATGCGACGCATCGCCGGCCTGCTCGATCTCACCTTCGGCGGTGGCGGGCTGCTCGGCGGCATGCGGCTCACCAAGCGCATGCAGGAACATCTGGAAGGCATTTCGATAGAGGACCTCGACCGTCCGTTCGTGGCGGTCGCGACCGAACTGAATAGCGGCCACGAAGTCTGGATCACCAGCGGCAACCTGATTACGGCGCTACGCGCTTCCTACGCCCTTCCCGGCATATTCGAACCCGTTCGCTGTAACAACCGCACGCTCGTCGATGGCGCGCTCGTCAATCCGGTGCCGAGTTCGGTCTGCCGCGCCTACGAGCAGCCGCTCGTGGTCGGCGTCAATCTCAACTACGAAATCTTCGGCCGCTCGGCGGTAGTCAAGCATAGCGCCAGCGTCCAGCCGCTTGATAACGGCCGCAGGGACAGGGACGAATCCCGGGTGGGAATGACCGGCGTGATGGTGCAGGCCTTCAACATCATCCAGGAACGGATTTCGCGTGCGCGTCTTGCCGGCGATCCGCCGGATCTGGCGCTGCATCCGCGCCTTGCCGACGTCGGGCTTTCGGAGTTCCATCGCGCCGGCGAGGCGATCGACCGCGGCTACGCCGAAACGATGACGCAGATCGCCGCGCTCCAGCGTATGCAGGAAGTGTTCGCGCGCTAGTGGATTAGCCCGCGATATAGGCCTTGATCTGCTCGGCCTCGAATTCGATTTCCTGAATGCGCGACTTCACCACGTCGCCGATCGAAATGATGCCGACCAGCTTGCCGCCGTCTTCCACCGGCACATGCCGGAAGCGCTTGCCGGTCATCATCTCCATGAGCTGATTGACGGTAAAATCCTCCCGACAGCGCAGAACGGTAGCCGTCATCGCCGATTTGACGGGCTGCTGCAGCACGGTCGGCCCCTTGCCGGCGATTGCCCGGACAAGGTCGCGTTCGGTGAAGATGCCGGTGATGTTTCCCGAGGATCCGACAACGACCACCGCACCGATGCGGTTCTGGTTCAGGATTTCCGCGACCTCCTGCAGCGTCTTGTCCGGCCCCACGGTAACCACGTTTCGGCCCTTGGCATCGAGCATGTTCTTGACGGTAATCGACATGGTTCCCTCCTAGCGCATCTGCAGGTAGAGCCGTTTCCACTCCTCAGGAAGCGCGCTCGCCTTTGTGGAATCTAGATCGCTCCATGAAGGAGATCAAGGTTCCGTGATCGGAAGGCGGCCTTGCGGAAGTGGATCGAAGAACGCGAAGAGAAGAAAACCGAAGAGAAAGCCGCCGATATGGGCATCCCAGGCAATCTCGCCCATGTCCCCGCCCACGAGCGGCAGCCCTGCCGCGATCAGAATATTGCCGAGGAACCAGATCCCCGTGAAGAAGACGACGGTTCGGTTGCGGAAGGCACCGAGAATCGATTGGCGCGGATAGAGATGACCATGGGTGCGGTCATAGCCGCCGCGTTCTGGAAAAGCGAAGCGGCAGGCAGCGCCCATCAGCGCCGAGACCACGCCAGACGCGCCGATCAGCAGCGTCTGGTCGCCCCAATGCAGCATGGCGTGGAAGAAGGCCGCGGCGGCGGCTGAAAACATCCAGAAGAGAATGTAGCGCAAGGTCCCGATGCGGCGCACCACGGGCGCCCCGAAGGCCGTCAGCCACAGCACGTTGAAAACCAGGTGCTCGACGCCACCGTGCAGCAGCGAATAGGTCACCGGCGTCCAGAGCCACTGGAACCCCTGTTCGGCCAGCGGATAGACGTAGCGAAGCGGCGTGAAAGCCAGCTGGAACAGCAAAAAGGTGCGGGCGTCCTCGCTGAGGAAAAAGGCTTCGATGACATAGAGCGCCGCAAGCACCGCTATCGTCACCACAAGGCTGCGCGGCAGGTTGAATATCGGAACCGATTCGCGCTCGGGAGCATGCTCCTCATGCGGCTCCTCGGCCATGTCCGGCCTGTCGCTCATTCCGTCCCTTTCTCGTCAACTTCGCCAGCCATATAGGACCCACCGACGAAAGGGAAGCGCCGGCGGCGCTATCCGGCGCCCGCCGAAATCTCCGGAAGCGGGGTATGTTCCGGCATCGGCAATCGCCGGTTAACCATCACATGCCGCAGATGGCATGGATTTCGCTCCGCGAGCGGCAAAGGACACGGTTCGCCCCGCGATCTGGTTCGAAACGAGACAGGCAGAAGCATGCGCAATGAGGCAACCCGGAAGGTTTACGATTACTGGCTCCGCATCAAGGGCGATCGTTCTGCTCCCCTGAGGAGCGAGATCGATCCCACGGCACTGCGCCGCCTTCTGCCCTATCTGTTCATCCTGACGCCTGGTGCCGAAGGCGCGCCGGAGTTCCGTCTTGCCGGAACGCGCATTTGCGAAATCTTCGGCCGCGAACTCCGCGGCGCTGCCTTTTCCGGCTTGTGGGATGGGGACCCCGATCCGGCCGAGATCGCACGCGATGTCATGCGCCTTGAGCAGCCCGCGATCCTCGATGGCCGGACACGAAACGGCGAGACTGCAATCGGGTTCGAGGTCCTGTTGCTGCCGCTCCGTTCCGGCGAAACGGCCGACCGCCTGTTGGGCTCGTTCCTGCCGCAGGCCTCGCCTGCTCCTCCCGTCACGCGCCCGCTTTCAGGACTCTCGCTTCAGGGTTGGAATTTTCTCGAAGCAGATCGGGAGCCCGCGTCATCCTCAACCGATGATCCGGGGCCTGCCCGAGCGCTCCTGCGTTTTCTTTCAACACGCCTGCTCGACAACGGAACGACTTGAAACACGTCCGCAAAACCTTCTGTTAACCGCGCCGCGGTATGAAGTTTGTTATAGTTGCGAATGGAAAAGTCTTCTCGAATGTATTCGTTTCAGCCGGCCCAGAACGCTCCCTCGCACCACATGCCGAACCAGCGGGCGTTCCAGCGGGTGGTCGTAAACATTGCCGGCCGGTTGATGCTTTCCAATCATGAGGAATTTCCCTGCAGCGTTATCGATATGTCGCCGGGAGACGTCGCCTTCGCCTGCGAAGCGCGGCCCGCCGTCAACGAACGGGTGATCGCCTATCTCGATCACATCGGCCGGCTGGAAGGCAGCGTGCTGAGCCTGTCGGGCAACGGCTTCGTCATGTCGATCACGGCGACGGAGCGCAAGCGCGAGAAGCTCGCTGCCCAGCTCACTTGGATCGCCAACAAGCATGAGCTCGGCCTGCCTGAGGATCGCCGCCACGATCGCCTGACGCCCCGCAACAGCCGGGCCGAACTTCTGCTGGATGACGGCCGCCGCTATTCCTGCCGCATCATGGACCTTTCGCTTTCCGGCGCGGCGATCGACATCGACATCCGCCCGGCGATCGGCACCCCGGTCCAGCTCGGCAATATGCGCGGCCGTGTGGTGCGCCATTTCCTGGAAGGCGTGGCGGTCGAGTTCAATTCGATCCAGCCGCGCGAATCCCTCACCCAGTTCCTCTGAGGAACGATCGCCGCCTGATCGCGGCGCCCCCTTTTCCCCCTATTGCTCGACGATAGACTGTCTCCATTAGAGGCAGTCGAACTGCTGTCTGACTGTCCCGAAACGGCTCCAGCAAAATTTTTTGTGCCTTTTCGAAACTTTTTTTCGGGGTTTTTCCTCTCCCGAAACCGGTTTGCGGCCGCATGAAGCCCCCATTTCGAGGTCTCCCACGCCCTTGCCGTTGCGTTCGCAACGAGCCGCCGCCGCGCGAGCGCATCTCACGAAAGCAGAAGAAAATCCCGTGAATACAAAGCGATAGCGAGGGCACTCGTGCCGGATCAGTGTCACCAATTGCCGACTGCCATCCGGGCCCATTTTGAATTCCTTTCCAGTTCGCAACCCGATCGATTCAAATTTTATGAAACTTCGATTCAAATAAGGATTTGATTCTACTACTATATTTTGCGCTCGCTCAAACCCTGCCTGCGATTGTCTTCCCATGAACGGGGAGACAAGAAAATGACCGATCGCAAGGCACTGAAGCTCGGATTTGTTGCCGCTCTCATCGCTTTCGTAAGCGCATCTTCGTCCTTCGCGGCGCCGGTCGGCACGATGCGCGTCATCGGCGAAGCCAGCCCGCCGATCGGTCATTACGAGTTCTGCCAGACCTACACGAGCGAATGCGACACCAGCTATGAGGATGCCGGCCCGATGCGGCTGACCGAAGAGAAGTGGCGCGCGCTGCTCGACATCAACTATACCGTCAACACTTCGATCCAGCCGATGACCGACCAGGAAATCTATGGCGTCGAGGAACGCTGGGCCTATCCGCGCACCGTCGGCGATTGCGAGGATTTCGTCCTGCTCAAGCGCAAGATGCTCATCAAGAAGGGCTTCGATCCGTCCGACCTGCTGATCACCGTCGTGCTTCAGCCGAACGGCGAAGGGCATGCGGTGCTGACCGTCCGCACCGACCGCGGCGATTACGTGCTCGACAACATGCGCAACAAGGTTCTGCTCTGGTCGGATACCGAATACACCTATCTGAAGCGCCAGGCCTCGAATGATCCGGCCCGTTGGGTCAAGCTCCAGGATGGCCGCGCAACCGCCGTCGGCAGCGTCGGGCAGTAATCATCTAGGGCTGAGGATCACCCGATACGGTTTCCGTCAGCGCCGAACAGATGCAGATGCTGCGGCGGGAACCTGACGAAAACCTCCGGCCCGGCCTGCATCGCCTCGCGGTCGAGGGTGAAGACCTTGAACGGCAGTCCATGCAGGGAAAGATGCAGGATGATGCCGAACCCGGTCGGCTCCACCAGCTCCACATGGGCTTCCATGCCGGCGCCGTCGGTCGAGATCGCGACATGCTCCGGGCGGATGCCGAGCGTCAGGCCCGCCTCGCTCTCCGCCTTCAAGGAAGCCTCGAGCGGAATGCGCGTTCCGTCCTTCAGCGTCACCGCCCCGTCCGCATGGGACACATCGAGGAAGTTCATTCCCGGCGAGCCGATGAAGCCGGCAACGAAGAGATTGGCCGGCCTGTCGTAGAGTTCGAGCGGGCTCCCGACTTGTTGCACGATCCCGCCATGCATGGCGACGATCCGGTCCGCCAACGTCATGGCCTCGATCTGGTCGTGGGTCACGTAGATCGAGGTCGCCTTCAGATCGGCGTGCATTTTCTTGATTTCCGCCCGCATCTGCTCGCGCAGCCGGGCATCGAGATTGGAGAGCGGCTCGTCGAACAGGAAGGCCTTGGGCTGGCGCACGATCGCGCGTCCCATCGCGACACGCTGGCGCTGCCCTCCCGATAGCGCCTTCGGCCGACGCTCCAGAAGCGGTTCCAGTCCCAGCTTGGCGGCAGCTCCCCCGACCGCCTGCTCGATCTTCTCCTTCGCCGCCTTCCGCAAACGCAGGCTGTAGCTCATGTTGCCGGCGACGCTCATATGCGGATAGAGCGCGTAGGACTGGAACACCATCGCGATATCCCGGTCCTTCGGATGCAGCTCGTTGACCCGGCCGCCGGCGATGCGGATCTCTCCGGCGCTGACATTCTCCAGGCCGGCGATCATCCTCAGCAGGGTGGATTTCCCGCAGCCCGACGGCCCCACCAGCACGATGAACTCGCCGTCGCGGATATCGAGGTCGATGCCATGCAGCACGGAGACGTGGCCGTAGGACTTTTCAAGATTCTCGATCTGAATGGACGCCATGTGACTACCCCTTGACCGCACCGGCCGTGAGGCCCTGGACGAGATACCGCTGAATGAGAAGGAAAAAGAGCGCCGCCGGAATGAGCGCCAATATGCCGGCCGCCATCATCTGCCCGAAATCGACGGAGAACTTCGAGACGAAAGTGAGAAGGCCGACCGGGAAAGTCGCCGCATCGTTGCCGTTGATGAGCATCAGAGCGAAGAGGAGTTCGCTCCAGGCGGCCGTGAACACGAAACCGAGTGTCGCAGCGATCCCTGGCAATGTCAGCGGCAGAATGATCTGCCTGAACGCCGTGAACTTGGTCGCTCCGTCGATCATCGCCGCCTCTTCCAGATCCTTCGGAATGCCGTCGAAGAAGGATTGCATGAGGAAGGTCGCGAAGGGCACGTTGAAGGCGGTATAGACGACGATGAGACCCGTCAGGCTGTTGGTCAGCCCCAGCGGCGAGAGGATCTTGAAGATCGGCGCGACCAGCATGACCAGCGGGAACATCTGCGTCAGCAGCATCAGCGCGACGATCCAGTATTTCGCCCGGAAACTGAAGCGCGAGAGCGCGTATCCCGAAAGCGAGGCGCAGATCGTCACGGCGATCGCCGTGGAGGCGGAAACGATCAGGCTGTTCTTGAAGAAGGTCGGGAAGGCGCTGTGCCGCAGGACGAACGCGTAATGTTCAAAGGTGGTGCGCGTGGGCCAGAGCCGCACGCCCTCCGAATAGAGCAGATCGTTCGGCGTCACCGAAACCTTGAGAAGCCAGAAGAGCGGGAAGAGCGCGAAGGCGATGTAGCAGAGGATCGCCAGCCTATGCGCGATGGTCGGGAGGACGGATCGCTTCATGGTCTCAATCCTTGTTCAACAGCGTCTGCCGCAGCAGGATGATCAGCATCGAATAGGCGAGCAGCAGCACGAGCAGCACCAGCGCGATGGCGGACGCATAGCCGAAATCGAGCGCCCGGAACGCCTGGGTGAAGATGTAGCTCGCGACGATCTGGGTGCGGTCTGCCGGCCCGCCGCCGGTCATGACGACGATCAGGTCCGCGAAGTTGGATATCCACACGGTCCGCAAGAGAATGGTGATGGCGATCGTCGGCGCAAGGAACGGCAGCGTGATCGAAAGGAAGCGCTGGAACCAGTTGGCGCCGTCGATCGATGCGGCCTCGTAGAGATCGCGGGGAATGGCCTGCAGCGCCGCCAGAAGGGTAATCGCGAAGAAGGGAATGCCCCACCAGACATTGGCGATGATCGGCCCCCACATGGCATATTGCGGGTCGGACAGCAGGTTGCCCGGTTCTGATATCAGCCCGAGGCCGAAGAACCAGTGCGGCAGAGGACCGATCACCGGATTGAAGAGCCAGGCCCAGTTCAGCCCCGCCAGGAACGAGGGCACCGCCCAGGGAAGAAAGACGAGCGCCTGAACGAGCCCCCGGCCCCAGAACGGCTTGTCGAGCAGAAGCGCGAGGATCAGCCCGAAGATGAATTGCAGGAAAACCGAAGCGCCCGTCCACCAAAGCGTGTTCCTCAGGGCGCCGTAGAAGGCCGTGTCCCTGGAAAGCTCGCGGAAATGCTCAAGCCCCACGAAGCCGCCGGAAAACGGGTTGAGAAGCTGGATGTCGCGGAAGGCGTAGGAAACACCCACGACCAGCGGCACCAGCATGACCCCGATGATGAGGATCAGCGAAGGCGCGCTGTAGAGATAGGGCTCCGAAGCATCGGCGAGGCGGCGCAGCCAGGGCCGGCGGTCGCGGCGCATATCGAACGTGTCGGCAGGGGGCATCTGGATGCGATTTCCATCATGTTGCATGAATTTTCGGCCGATCGAAGCGCCGCCCCTCATCCGCTCCTTGCCGACGTCAAGCGTAGCAAGTCCCCTCTCCCCGTCGTTACGGGGAGAGGGAGAGGGTTAGGGTGAGGGGCAGACGCGCGACGGCAAAAGCTGGAAGAGCCCCCGTCGCTACTTCTTCGCCAAAAACTTCTGCTGCGCCTTCGTCAGGTAGTCGGCCCATTGGTCGGCGAGCTCTTTCGGCGTAATATCGCCCAGAAGCGCCTGCTGCGAACTCTTGATGGCGAGCGAATCCTTGAAGAAGGCGAACTCCTCGAGATAGGTCGGCATTACCGTCGGCACGGTGTTCGGATCGGCAAGCTCCTCGAACCAGCCCTTGAACTGATCTCCGGCATAGAACGGGTCCTGCTCGGCGGAAGTATAGGCCGGCAGAGCGCCGATCTTCTTGTTCCACTCGATATTGCCTTCCTTGCCTTCCAACGTCGCGATCAGCTTCCAGGAGAGATCCTTATTCTCGCTGGTCGAGAACATCGACCAGCCGGCATAGCCAATGGTCGGGAAGGACTTGCCGTCAGGTCCCTTGGGCAGCGGCACGACGCCGAAATCGTCCTTGTTCATGCGCTCGGCAACGGCGATCAGCGCATCCGGGTCCTGATCCAGGAAGGCGCAAGTGCCAGAATAGAAGCCGGCGACGACCTCGTTGAATCCCCAGTTGACGCTGTCCTTCGGCGCGTAGCCTTGTCTATAAAGGTCCACCATCCACTCGATGCCCTTAGCCCAGCCTTCGCTGCTCATCGTGGAGGTGCCGTCCTCGGTGAAATACTTGTTGTCGCCGGCCATGGAGGCAGCAAAGATCATCCAGCCGTTGAGGCCGCCGGGACCGCCGCGCATGCAGTAGCCGTATTTGCCGGGCAGCTTCGATATCGCTTCCGATGCCTTCGTGAATTCGTCCATGGTCTTCGGCGGCGCCGCGACGCCTGCCTCCGCCAGAAGCTTCTTGTTGTAGAACATCGCGCGCAGATAGAAGCCATAGGGCAGCATATAGGCGGTGTCCTTGACATCGCGGCCGAGTTCCAGCGCCCGCGGCGTCAGTTCCTTCGTGTGCTCCCACTTCTCCAGATAGGGTTCGAGGCTCTCCAGCATGCCGTTATTGGCATAGAGCGACAGCCAGGTATCGGGCATTTCCATTACGTCAGGCGTGTCGCCGGCGGAAACCATGGTCGCGAACTTCTGGAACGCCTCGTTCCAGGGAAGCGAGATGATCTCCACTTTCGTGCCGGGATTTTCGGTCTCGAACTTGCCGACGATCGATTTCAGGGTCTCCGTCCGCTCCGGGCTGGTGATGACCTCCACCAGCTTCAGCGTCGTGTCGGCAAGCACGCTGCCGGCCATGAGAGTGGTCAGAAATGCCGTTGCTATCAGTGTTTTCATTGTCGTTCTCCCAGTTGTTATTGATGCTGATGCCTATGAGGCGGCGGCGATCGCCTCCTCGATATCGCTCCACAGGACCTCGGTTCCCTCGAGACCCACATGGAGGCGTACGGACCGCGGACTGATGCCGAAGGCATGCGCGGAATTGGGCTGCGCCTTCTGCTGAAGCACCACCTCCCCCGGCACGATCAGGCTCTCGTGGCCGCCCCAGCTCACGCCGAGCTTGAAAAGCTTGAGGTGGTCGGCGAAGGGGCGGATATCGACGCCCTCCCGGAAGACGAAGGAAAACAGACCGGACGTCCCGTTGAGCCCCGCCGGCAGCCGGTTTGCGAGGCCCGGATGGCAGACCTGTTCCACCACATCCAGCTCCTGCAACCGGCGTGCTATGGTGAGCCCCGCGGCCTCATGCGCCTTCATGCGCAGCGGCAGCGTGCGCAGGCCGCGAATGAGCAGCCAGGCATCGAAGGGCGAAAGCTTGCCGCCGAGATAGGGATAGGCTTCCGATTTCAGCTGGCCGATCATCTCCTTCGAGCCGGCCACGACACCGGCGACGACATCGCTGTGGCCGCCGAGATATTTCGAGGCGGAATGGATGACGAGATCGACGCCGAGCGTGATCGGCCGCTGGAAGAACGGGCTTGCCCAGCTGTTGTCGATCATCGACACCACGCCATGCTTTCTCGCCAGCCCTGCGAGCGCCCCGACGTCATGCGCTTCCATGACCCAGCTCGTCGGGCTTTCCATGTAGAAGACCTTCGCGCCCGGCAGCGCCTTGGCGACGGCCTCCTCGTCGCGCCCGTCGACATAGGTCACCTCGATCTTCATGCGCTTGAGAATCGTGCCGAACAGCCGGAACGCATCGGGGTAAACGTGCTTGACCGCCACGATCCGGTCGCCCGGCTCCACGAAGCTCAGAACGGCGGAGGAGATCGCCGCCATGCCGCTCGCAAAGCCGAGCGCGTCTTCCGCCCCTTCGAGCTTCGCCAGCATTTCCTCGAACATGCGCACCGTCGGGTTGAGGCCGCGCGTATAGATCGGCCGCACCTTCTCTCCCCGGTAGGAGGAAAGCATGTCGTCGTAATCCTTGAAGGTGAAAAGCGAGGTCTGGGCGATTGGCGGAACGACGGCATCATAAGCATTGCCCTCGTCATGAGCGACGATGAGCGAAGCGAGGTCGAACGGTGCGGAACCGTCAGTCATCTGGACATTTCCTTGATATCTTCCTCGACGATTTCGAGGATGTTCAGTGTCTCGGTCCGCGCGGCTTCCGGGTCCTGCGCGACGATCGCGTTGAAAAGCGTGCGGTGAAAGGGAAAGGAGCGTCGGGCGAAATCGAACCGCTCGAACGGGTGGCTCCAGAAGCGCTCGAAGGTTTCCCGCATCTGCTCCAGCAATTGCCGGAACAGGGGATTGTGGGTCGCGTCATAGACCGCGAGATGGAATGCGAGGTCTTCCGGCCCCGCGGCGCCGTGGGCGTGATGCGCCCGCTCCATATCCTCGAGCCGCGCCTCGATGACCGTCAGATCCGCCTCGCTGCGCATGCGGGCAGCCACCATGCTCGCTTCGCATTCGAGCCCTCGCCTCACCTGCAGAGTTAGCAGAAGCGCATCGCGGAGATTCGCGGTTTCGAGCGAGAGCGGCATATGCACCGTGCGCCTGGAAATCGGCCTCAACAGATAAGTGCCGCTTCCCTTGCGGGCCTCGATGACCCCGAGCGCCTGAAAATGCCTCATGACCTCGCGGATCGTGGAACGCCCGACACCCAGCGCCGTCATCAATTCGCGCTCCGCCGGCAGCCTGTCGCCGGCCTTCAGGTCCGCGCCCTCCACATATTCGGCAAGCGCATCGGCCACCTGGCGGGCGCGGTCCATCGGAGGAAGCGGAGCGATGACGATCCTGGTCATGGTCACTCAAATTGGTCTGACATCTGAGCGATAATTCCTTTGCAGGCGTTCTCTGTCAATGCCCGCGATTGCGCCAGTCTGAAACTTTGTGACGCCGCTCGCGTTGGAATGACGGGACGCGGCAGGAGGCGAGCCATGAACGAAATGACCGAGACACGAAAACTGGCGGAGGAATACCTGCGGCTCGGCGGCCGCCGCAAATTGAAGGCCGACGACAACGTCATCACGATCCGCAAATGGGAAGAAGACCCGCCCGAGGCGGAGAAATTCTGGGTCGAGCATATCGAGCCTCTCGACCAGAGAACGCGCGAACAGGTCGAACTGTACCTGCCCAGTATCAACTTCCCTTGACACATCCTTCCCGGATTGACACGTCAGCGCCCATGGCTGGGCGCCGCCCATTTACCCGTCGTTAACCATAACCAAGCAAAGCTGCCGCCATTGAAGCCCCTTCGAACTGGAGGCATCCATGGCAGGCTCCGGCTCGGCCGCCGAAGACGAAGCCCCGCTGATTTCCAACCGCTTCCTGTATCGGCTGACCGCAATCGTCGCCGCGCTCGCGGTCCTGACGGCGGGCATCAGCCTTGCCGGCCGATGGTATGGGCAGCGCATGGCGCTTGCCGGTCATACTGACAGCACCGAGACCTTCCTGATCCGCATCGGCCAGGACGATCTGCGCCTTTCCGCCAACACCATCCGCTTCCGCGATCAACGCCATGGCGGCGCGGCCGAGCGCGTCGACCTCTACCTCACCTGGCCCGAACTGGAGGGTTACAGCGGCGAAAAACGCCTGCATTTTGATGATCTTACACGACCCGGCTCGCTGATTTTCCTGCAGCTGTCGCAGAGCACCATGTCAGCGGACATGTCCGGCCGGCTCGTTCCCATTTACTCGCAGCTTTTCGCCAAGGAAGAACCGCAACAGACCGCCCACGGGCTGACGATGCACCGCCTGCGTACCGATAGCGGCTACGGCGACGAAGTGATCTTCACGGCGCCGCGTCCGGGCAGGCCCGATTACGTGGTCCGCTGCCTGCTCCCCGCCGAAGGACAGGCACCGACCAGCGGCGATTGCCAGCGCGACATCCATCTCGGAAGCGATCTTACCGTGCTTTATCGCTTCTCCAGCGCGATTTTGAACGACTGGGACCACATTGATGCCGCGATTACCGCTTTTGTCGAAACGCGGCTGGTTGACGGGCCAGACGGGACGAATGGGCGAAATTAACTAAAACTCAGCATAATCCGGAAACCTGCCATTCATCATAAACCTCTTGGTAACGCTGTTCTCCTAGATTGGCCCAAGCGGCCGCGACTGGGGAGCGTCCGGACGATGCAAACAATACAAAACGATGAGTGCGGCAGTGTCGAATAAGATGTTCACCGCCTCCTTTCCAAAGGATGGCGCAAGAGTTCCGGACCGGTTCATTGGCTATTTTCTTACGCTGGTTCTGGCATTGTCGATATTTGCCGGCACAGCGGAGGCAGCCCCGAAATATGCGGGCATAGTCGTGGACGCCAACACCGGAAAGGTGCTTTACGGCGAGGATCCCGATGGCCTGCGCTATCCGGCGTCGCTCACCAAGATGATGACCCTCTACCTCACGTTCGAGGCACTGGAAGCCGGTCGCATCAGCCTCGACTCCAAGGTTCCCGTCTCCGCCAAGGCCGCCGCCGAACCGCCGTCCAAGCTCGGCGTTCGCGCCGGAGGCTCCGTGACGGTCGAGCAGGCCATCAAGGCGCTCGTCACCCGCTCCGCCAATGACATCGCTACCGCGCTCGGCGAATATCTCGGCGGTTCCGAGGGCCGTTTCGCGCAGTTGATGAACAACAAGGCTCGCGCGCTCGGCATGACGCGCACCACCTATCGCAACGCCCACGGCCTGCCCAATACGGCACAGATGACGACAGCGCGCGATCAGGCCCGGCTCGGAATGGCGCTTCGCCAGCACTTCCCGCAGTATTACGGCTATTTCTCCACGCGCAGCTTCCAGTTCGGCAAGCAGACGATCGGTAACCACAATCGCCTTCTCGGCAATGTTGAAGGCGTCGATGGCATCAAGACCGGCTATACCCGCGCCGCCGGCAGCAACCTCGCCACCTCGGTAAAGGTCGACGGCCGGCTGATCGTTGCAGTCGTTCTCGGCGGACGCTCCAGCGCCGCCCGCGACGCCCAGATGCGCAAGCTCGTCGCCGGCTACCTGCCCAAGGCTTCCCGCGGCGGCAGCGGCGCTCTGATCGCCCAGGCCGCGCCGGAGCCCGTCTCCCCGGCCCGCCGCATGGCTGCGCTCGACCTGCCGAACAGCGGCCCCGTTCCGCAGACCCGTTACAGCGAGCAGCCCGCCGCGACCGCCTATGCTTCGGAACCTGCCCAGAAACGGGTCATCAACGAAGCCATCAACGTCGCGATGGCCGGCGCCGCCGCCGTTCCGACCCCGGCTCCCGCCCCGGAATACATGCCGGAAGAGGCTTCGGCCGAGGGTGACGAATCCTCCGTCGATGAAGTCATCACCGCTTCGACCGGAAGCCGCATTCCGCAAGTCGATGTCACCGGCTGGGTGATCCAGGTCGGCGTCTCCGAGAGTGAGAAGGCGGCTAAAAATCTTCTGCAGTCCGCGCAGGACAAGGGCGGAAAGGCACTGCGTTCCGCCAAGCCCTTCACGGTCGCCGTCAACAGCAACGGCTCTCAGCTCTATCGCGCTCGCTTCGGCGGCTTCGATGACCAGAAGACGGCGGTCAGTACCTGCAATGCCCTGAAGAAGAAGGGCGTCAACTGCTGGGCATCGCTGCAGTGATAGCGATTGGCTCCCAGCCTCGACAATGGCTGCGCCGGCCCGCCGGCGCGCTGAAATCTCGAAGAAGTATGGTGTAACGAGGTTTCCTGATGGGTACGAATGAGAACAGCGCAAGTTTCGATGGCGATCTGATCCAGTTGAAGAGCCGCGCGAGGGGCGCTGCCCTTCACCCGCTCCACGAAGCCGCGATGCGGCTCGCAGGGCTTGGCCTAAACCGGCCGCGCGAAAAGACCCGCGATCTGGTGGCCCTTCTTCTCGGCCATGGCGCCCGCGCCTGGCGTCAGTCACAGCCGGACGCGACAATTCATCTGCATGTTTCGTTCAGGTCCGGCCGGTCGCCGGTTCGGCTGAAGCTCCGCTGAACCGGGTAAGTTCCAGGAAGAGCGGAAGCCCCTCCCTTTAGAGAAGTCCGAGTTCGGCGAGTTCGCGCCGAAGCTCTTCGGGAAGAGCGGCCACGCCTTCCCCCAATTTTCCGAGATCGCGCGGCGCTTCCTCGTCTTTCAGGTAACGCCAGCCCTGGAACGGCCTTCGGGGCTGGGGCGCGGTCTCGATGACCTCCGGCCCGAGGATCAGTTCGCAGCGTTGGATGCCGTCGCCGCCGGTAAAGGTGCGAATGTCGAGAAGGTTCTGCCGCGCCAGCACCTGTCCCTTGATGACCCAGTAGAGCGAACCGCCGCCAAGCAATTCCTCCATCCGTTTCGGCACCATGCGCGTGGTATGAATGCTGTGCGGTTCGAGCCCCGCCGCCATGGCGCGCATCGATTTTTCCGCAACCCAGTCCCGGAGATCCTGGAGCGAGTCCGCCCCGACGCAGAGTTTGATCAGATGAAGAGCCATGGCTCGGTTCAAAACCTATCCGGCTTTCAGGTCAAGCCTCTCATCGAGATGCTCCACACGACCAGAGCCTTTCAGGGGTAGCGTCAACATTCGACGACATTGACGGCAAGCCCGCCGGTCGAAGTCTCCTTGTACTTCTCGCTCATGTCGTTGCCGGTCTGGCGCATGGTCTCGATACAGGCGTCGAGCGGCACGAAATGCGTTCCGTCGCCCTTGATGGCGAGCGAGGCGGCCGTTACCGCCTTGACCGCGCCGAGCGCGTTCCGCTCGATGCAGGGCACCTGCACGAGCCCGGCGATCGGGTCGCAGGTCATGCCGAGATGATGTTCGAGCGCGATTTCCGCGGCGTTCTCGATCTGCTCCGGGGAGCCGCCCATGACGGCTGCGAGCCCCGCCGCGGCCATGGCGGCCGCCGATCCAACCTCGCCCTGGCAGCCGACCTCGGCGCCTGAAATCGAGGCATTGTGCTTGATGATGCCGCCGACGGCCGCTGCCGTCAGCAGGAAATTGCGGATATCCTCCGCCGTCGCATCCTCATGGAAATGCAGGAAATAGCGGGCCGTGGCCGGAATGACGCCCGCCGCCCCGTTGGTCGGCGCGGTGACCACGCGTCCGCCGCTGGCATTCTCCTCGTTGA
This sequence comes from Rhizobium sp. LC145, assembly GCF_001005825.1. GTDB lineage: Bacteria > Pseudomonadota > Alphaproteobacteria > Rhizobiales > Rhizobiaceae > Neorhizobium. The sequence continues at coordinate 116,972 of NZ_LBHV01000001.1, read as the reverse complement.
CCGCCATGGCATAGACGCTCAGCCAATCGTTGGCGAGAACCGGGTTCAGCCGGTTGCTGCGCCACTCCTCCTTCAGCTTGTCGTGGATCGCCCTCGCCCGCCGCTTCACCTTCAAACCGCCGGGCATGATGCCGTCGACCTTCAGCCCGCGCTCGATGCAGCCGTTCATTGCCTCCCAAATGCCGTCGAGCCCGCCGTCGAGTTCGCTCGAACTCATGCGGGTCTCCTCGTTGGCCCGCTTCATCTGGGCGATCGTCAGGCCCGAACGCTGGGCCATGTCGAGCATCTGACTGGCGGTCGAGAAAGGATAGGGAACGCGCGCGTCGCTCGAAGCCTTCTTGGAATTTCGCAGCGCCTCCAGTTCCGTATCGGTCACCACGAAACCGCCGCCGATGGAATAATAGATGCGCTTGAGCAGGAGCCGGCCGTTCCGGTCATAGGCCGAAAAGCTCATTCCGTTGGCGTGCCCCGGAAGCGGCTGCTTCTTGTCGAAGATCAGGTCGGTCTTCGGCTGGAATTCGTAAGGCGGATGGCCAGGCGGCGTCACGCGTCCGGTCCGCTCCACCTCGGCAATGATCTCGTCCATCCGGTCGGGATCGACACTATGCGGTTCCTCGCCCATCAGGCCCAGGATCACCGCCCTGCCCGTTCCGTGGCCTATGCCCGTATAGGCGAGCGAGCCGTGCAGGCTGGCTTTGATCGCGGCCACCTGCGCACCGGCCGGCCGCGGCCAGTCGTCCGTAAGGATCAGCGCCAGAAAGCGGTTCGCGGCCGACATCGGTCCCATTGTATGGGAGCTCGAAGGGCCGATGCCGATCTTGAAAACGTCGAATACGGACAGAAACATGAAGCAACAGCTCCCGGATAGCGATGATGAAGGCTACGCCACATGGCGCGGATACCGTGGCAATCGCCCGACATCCGGTTTCATCAGAGCGACATACTCATGTCCATAAAATAAGAACGGCGCGGTACGAATACCACGCCGTTCTCATGAAAACGAAAATCGGATCACAAATCAGATCGTGCCGAAAAGGTAGGCGAGCGCCAGAACCCCGGCAAATCCCGCGAGCGCTTTCAAAGTAACGCCCCAGCAGGATTTCTGAGCGGTGTCTTCCATGATCACTCCAGTCGTATTGCGAATAGCGCTGCGGCCGTCGAACGGCCGCAATGGCTAACCCTATATTAAAGCGCCGCTCGTCTCGCAACTGCGAAAAGCGGCGGAAACACGGCGATTACACAGATCAGATGCGCACCCCACGCATAACAATCCCGAAAATCCGGGCATTTTCCTCCTCCTGCCACCGTCTTCCACCGCCGCAATTTCATCCCAGTGGTTAACGGCACTGAGGACTTGCCGGTCTCGGCGAAGTGAAGCATAGCTTGGGCCTACAGCCGAGGACGACGACTCACGTCATGACGACTGCAGATTACACCGCTCTAGCCTTTTTCGCACTCCTCTGGAGCGCCTATTCCTGGTTCACGGCCGGTGGCGGCGCGCGCTTTCTTCCGCGTGCGAGCCTCAATCGCGCCATGACCGAACGTCGCCGCGCTTGGATCTACAATTCGCTCAAGCGCGACCTGAAGATGATCGACACTCAGATCCTGGCGGGTCTTCAGAACGGCACCGCCTTCTTCGCCTCGACGTCCATCTTCGCGCTCGGCGGCTGCTTCGCCCTGCTCGGGGCAACCGAACAGGTGGAGGCGGTCTTCCGCGAGCTTGCCTTCGTTCCCTATGGCGGGCGCACGGCCTTCGAACTCAAGGTTGGCGGCCTCGCCATGATGTTCGGCTACGCCTTCTTCAAGTTCGGCTGGTCCTATCGGCTGTTCAACTACTGCACCATCCTGTTCGGCGCATTGCCGATGACGCATGAAACCCATGCCGATCGCATCGCCGCCGAGCGTGCCGCCGATCAGGTGATCCGCATGAACATCATCGCGGCCGGGCATTTCAACTCGGGGCTCCGGACGATCTTCCTGTCGATCGGCTATCTCGGCTGGTTCGCCGGCCCCTATGTTTTCATGGCGACGACCGCTTTCGTGATCTTCGTGCTCACCCGCCGCCAGTTCTTTTCGGATGCCCGGCTGGCGCTTCTCGATCGCGATGAAAAAGCCTGAACCAGATGAGGAAGAGCTTCCGTGACCCTTGCTGAGAGCCACAACACGCCCGGCACCCTTCCCCGCATCAGGTTGATCGATACGCTTCGTGGCCTGGCGCTGGTCGCCATGGCCTCCTACCATTTCACCTGGGACCTGGAATTTTTCGGCTATCTGGAACCCGGAACGGCAACCCAGGGGCTTTGGCGCCTCTATGCGCGGACGATTGCCAGCTCCTTCCTCTTTCTGGCCGGCGTCAGCCTCGTGCTGGCGCATTTTCCGCAAATCCGCTGGCAATCCTTCTGGAAGCGCTTTGCGATCGTTGCGGGCGCGGCGCTCGCCATCAGCGTCGCGACGCTTTTCGTCGTGCCGGACGAATGGATATATTTCGGCATCCTGCACAATATCGCAGTGTCCAGCCTGGTCGGCCTCGCCTTCCTGAGGCTTCCTCCGGCCGTCACCGCCGCGGCGGTGGTGCTGATCGTCGCGGCCATGGTCGCCGACAACTACATGCCGGGCCTGATGAAATCAGCCGCCCTCGATCCGCGATATCTGAGCTGGCTGGGATTTGCCGAAACACCGCCGCGCTCGAACGATTACGTGCCGCTCTTTCCATGGGTTGCGGCGCTGCTCGCCGGCATTGCCGTGGCGCGTTTCGCCCGATCGGGAAACTGGCTGCCCCGTCTTGCGGCCTTCCAGACGCAATCGAACCTGCTCTCGAAGGCCGGGCGTCACAGCCTCATCATCTATCTGGTGCATCAGCCGGTGCTGATCGCCCTCGTTTATCTCTTTTCGATGGTTCACCCGGCGGCGGCGCCCGATCCACGGCAGAGCTACGTGCGAAGCTGCGAGGCGGGCTGCCTCGGCCAGACGAACGACGCCGGCCTCTGCCAGCGTTTCTGCGGCTGCACCGCAGACCGGCTGATCGAGCAATCGCTCATGCAGCCTGTCCAGACGGGCACGATCGATCCGAACACCGATGAGCGGGTACTGACCATCGCCCAGGAATGCGCTACCCAGGCCCGATAAGATAAGGGAATAAGCGGAAGGTCAGGTGCCGACGCCGATCTCGGCGAGCCGCGTCAGGCAGGCTTCCTCGACATGGTCGAGTTCGGCAAGGGTATCCTCGATATCCTTGCGCTTCTGGCGAAGTTCGTCGCGCTTCTCGTCGACGCGCTTCATCAGGAGCTTGAGTTGGCCCATTTCGCCCGGCGGCTCCTTGTAGACCTGGATGATCTCGCGGATCTCGGCGATCGTGAAGCCGATACGGCGGCCACGCAGGATCTCCTGGATCAACCGGCGATCAGCGGCACGGAAAAGACGCGTCCGGCCGCGGCGCTCCGGATGGATCAGCCCTTCGTCCTCGTAGAAGCGCAGCGTGCGGGTCGATACCCCAAATTCCCGCGTCAGTTCCGTAATGCTGTAATATTTGTCCACGATCGTTCCCTGCTTAAACCGCCAAATTAATTGACTTTTACGTAACAGTCAATTTGCGGCTTACCGACCGCTCTAAGTCGAAAGGAACCACCAGGTCGCCAGCCCGAGGAACGAGAAGAAACCCGTCGTATCGGTGATCGCCGTCACGAAGACCGCCGATGAGACGGCGGGGTCGGCACCGGCGCGGTCGAGAAGCAGCGGGATCATTATCCCGGCCATGGCGGCGGCGAACATGTTGATGAGCATCGCCGTCGCGATCAGCCCGCCGATATGCACATCCTGGAACCAGAACCCGGCCACCAGGCCGACCAGGCAGCCGATCACCACCCCGTTGATCAGCCCCACGCCCGCCTCGCGGCGGGCCACGCGCCAGGCGTTGTGGATGTCGAGATTGCGGGTCGCAAGCGCCCGCACCGTCACTGTCATCGTCTGCGAGCCGGCATTGCCGCCCATGCCGGCGACGATCGGCATCAGGATAGCAAGCGCCACCACCTCTTCGATCGTCGCTTCGAAAAGCGAGATGACCGAGGCGGAGATGAAGGCTGTCACCAGATTGATGAGCAGCCACGGCACGCGCGAGCGCGAGATTTCGGTGACCGTGTCGGAAAGCTCCTCGTCGCCTACGCCGCCGAGGCGCATGATGTCCTCTTCGGCCTCCTCCTGGATCACGTCCACCACGTCGTCGATGGTGAGCACGCCGACCAGGCGGCCGTTGTCGTCCACCACCGCCGCGGAGAGAAGGTCGTATTGCTCGAAGAGTTGCGCTGCCTCTTCTTGGTCCATTTCGGCCGGGATCGGATGGTTCGTCTCGCGCATGATGCTTTCGATGCGCACCTGCCGCTTGGTACGGAGAATCCGGTCGAGATCGACCACTCCGAGCAGCTTGAAGGTCGGATCGATCACGAAGATTTCCGTGAAGCTTTCCGGCAGGTCCGCGTCCTCGCGCGTGTAGTCGATCGTCTGGCCGACAGTCCAGAACGGCGGCACGGCGACGAATTCCGAGCGCATGCGCCGGCCGGCGGATTGCTCAGGATAATCGAGCGCCCGGCGCAACCGCACCCGTTCGGTGAAGGGCAGTTGCGCTAGGATCTCCTCCCGGTCCTCGTGATCGAGGTCTTCCAGAATATAGACGGCGTCGTCCGAATCGAGATCGCCGATCGCGGCCGCGATCTGCGCGTTCGGCATCTGCTCGACGATTTCGAGGCGGATCGCCTCGTCCACCTCGGTGAGCGCGGTAAGGTCGAAGTCGTCTCCGAGCAGTCTGACGAGTGCGAGGCGCTGATCCGGCTGGATCGCCTCCAGCAGATCGCCGAGCTCCGATTCATGCAGTCGGGCCACGTGCTGGCGCAGAAAAAGAACGTCGCGATCGGCGATCGCCGCGCCGACCATGGCGAGGAAATCGCTGCGGATCGAGCCGTCCTCGGCATAGATGTCCTCGCCGGCCTCCCCGGCATGGACGCGGACGCGGTCGTCTTCGCCGATATTGCTCATCTGCCGCCCTCGCCTGCTTTGCCCGACGCCAGGAGGATGGCGGCGGAAAGCTCATTGTCAACAACCGGATAGCGCTTTGCCGGGGAACTCTGCCCGTCCCGAGCACTTCCCCTGCTAGACCAATTGCTTCCGCCGGTCCACCCCCGCCTCCCGGAGAAGGTTGAGCAATGGAAATTTCGGCCTTATCTGAGTGCACGACATCCTTCCACGGAAGCTTTCATGGCCCTTTTGACCATCCTCAGATATCCCGATCCCGGCCTCTCTGTCCGCTGTGAACCGGTGCGGAGCTTCGACGAGCGGCTGCGCACGCTCGCCTTCGATCTTTTGGAGACCATGCGGGCAGCTCCCGGCGTCGGCATCACCGCCGCCCATGTCGGCGAACATGTCCGGCTCGTGGTCCTCGAACTCTCGCGCGAACAAGGCCCGCTCTTCTACGTCAACCCGGAAATCCTCGCCGTCTCGAGCGAAACCATGCGGCATGTCGAAGGCAGCGTCTCCATGCCCGGAGCGACCGACGAGATCGAGCGCCCGCGAAAAGTCCGCCTCCGCTATCAGGATATGGATGGAGTACGGCATGAGGAAGAGCTTGAAGGCTTTCACGCCATCTGCATGCAGCACGAGATCGATCAGCTCGACGGGATATTCTGGCTGAAGCGGCTTTCCAGGCTCAAGCGCGACCGGCTCGTCCGCAAATGGGAAAAGAGCCGGTAGAACCAAACGCGCCGTCGCTCGTTCTCCTGTCTCGACCAGGAGGAGCTACGATCATGACTGCGACCACAGACAAGACCGAGGCCCAGCTCGAGGACGACGTCGCCGCGCGGCTGGCGAGCCTGCCCGACGTCGACGCCTCCGAAATCCGCCCGCGTGCCGAGGGAACCAAGGTCATACTCGAAGGTTCTGTTGATACCGTGTTTTCAGCCCGCAAGGCGGTGTTGTGCGCGGAAGCCGTGGATGGAGTGCATGACGTCGAAAGCCATCTGAAATTGACAGGCAGGAAGGATGGCGATCCATCCGCGACAAGCCATTGATCTCGATGAAAGCCGGCGCGCGAGCGAGTGCGCCGGCCCCGGGTTCGGTCCGAGTTCGACGCTTGCGTCTGACCCAGGATTGGAAATGACAGGAGGCAGTTATGCCGGCCAAGAAAAACGCTGACGATATCTCCCGCGAAGAGGATTTTCGCGATTACGACGACCGGAACATCGACGAGGGATGGCCCTATGACGATGCCGCCGGCGCCGGCAAGCGCCCGGTCGACAATGCTCCTTACGGCCAGCCTTCCGCCAATTTCGACAGGGAGCGCAACCGCGGCTATCGCGTGGACGAGGCCGATTTCGATGGGCTGGAGGAACGTCAGGCCGATAGTATTTTTCCCGGCACCGAAGGCCTCGAAGAGTCCGACGACCTCGAGGAGCGTGTCAGTGATGCGATCGACAATCTCGGCGTGATCGACATGGCCTCCATCGACGTGCATGTGGAAAAGGGCGTCGTAACCCTCGAAGGCGTGGTGGACGAGGCCGAGACCTCCCGCAGGATCGGCCGGCACATCCAGGGCATCGCCGGTGTCCGCCGCGTCGTCAACAATCTGCGGCTTGCCGGCATCGACAGCCATATTCCAGATGAGGACTGACCTCGCTCGTCAGCCCACCTGCAGCGTGATCTCAGGCGATCCGCGCAGCGTATTGCTGACGGTGCAGATATCCTCCGCCATGTGGGCGATCTCCTGCTTTTCCAATTCGGTGAAATCGCCCTTGATCTCCATATGAGCGGCGAAGCGCGCTACGCGCGAGGGCTCCTCGCCCGCCTTTTCTCCCGTCACATGCGCCCGCGCCTCGTCGAAGCGGTTGAGGATGCCGAGCCGGCTCGCCGCGATCCGGGCGCTCAGCACCAGGCATCCCGCAAGCGAGGAATAGAGAAGGTCGAGCGGGTTGAAACCCGGATCACTCGCGCCGGTGACGATTTCCAGCGAACCGCCGGTCTCCGTCGTCACCTGCGGGCGGCCCGTGCGCCCCAGCGTCGCCGTGGCTCCGACCGGTCGCGTCTTGATCTTGATCTCGCTCATTTCTTCCTCATGATCCGCATAAAGCGGGGCTCGGCCGCGACATAATCCAATAAAAAGCGGCACCTTCTTATCATAAGCTTGCCGGAACTTGACCGGATTTGAATTTTCGCGGATGGAGAGGCACCCGAAATTCAATAAGCATTCCGATCAAGGTCTGCGCTTCAGGGAGGTACATATATTATGAATTCGCTCTTCGGTCGCCTGGCTATCGCAGGTGTCGTCGCCGCAACCGCCTGGACGGGCGGCGCATTCGCCCAATCCACCGAGGTCAAGATCGCCTACGCTCTTGCCCGCGATTCCCACTATGGCGCGGCCGCCGATGCCTGGGACAAATATGTGACGGAAACCAGCGGTGGCCGGTTCAAGTTCACCCATTTCCCCTCCTCCGCCCAAGGCGGCGAGCGTGAAGTCATCGAAGGCCTGCAGCTCGGAACCGGCGTGCAGGCGGTCGTTGTCTCCTCCGGCGCGCTTTCGAACTTCGTTCCGGAAATCGGCGTCACCGACATCCCCTTCCTGTTCCGCGATCTCACCCATGCCCGCACAGTGCTCGACGGCCCGGTCGGCCAGGAAATCCTGGCGAAGTTCCAGGATCGGCAGTTGATCGCGCTTGCCTGGGGCGAGCAGGGCTTCCGCCACATCACCAACAATCGCCAGCCGATCGAAAAGCCGGAAGACCTCGCGGGCCTCAAGATCCGGACCATGGAAAACCCGGTTCATATCGCCGCCTTCGAGACGGCGGGCGCCGCACCCACGCCCATGTCCTGGCCGGAAGTCATCCCCGCCCTGCAGCAGGGCGCCATCGACGGCCAGGAAAACCCGCTTTCGGTCATCGTTTCGGCGAAGCTCTGGGAAGTCCAGAAGTACCTCACGGTTTCCGGTCACGTCTATTCGCCGGCCATGCTGATCGTTTCCCCGACCTTCTGGGATAGCCTTTCGGACGAGGACAAGAAGCTCTTCACCGATGGCGCCACCAAGGGCAAGGAAGCCATGCGCGCCTTCGTGGACCAGTCGGAGAAGAACGGCATCGCGACCGCGAAGCAGAACGGCATGCAGGTGAACGAGCTCAGCGACGCTCAGAAGGCCGAGTTCCAGAAGGCCATCCAGGCCGCCTATGACGGCTATTACGAAACCTACGGCAAGGACCTGGTCGACTCGATCGTCGCGACCAAGTAATCCGATTTAGAGCGGTTCAGGCACCCCGCAGCGTTGCGGGGTGCTTTCCGTTTTCGGCGCTGCCGCGCTCGGGGGAATTTGACATGCAGAAGATCGAACGCATTTTCGTCGAGGCAAATCGATGGGCGCTCATCGCCATCCTGAGCGCGATGGCGATCCTCGTCTTCCTCAACGTCATCCTGCGTTATCTCACCAACCACTCCATCACCTGGTCGGATGAGGTCTCGCGCCATCTCATGATCTGGCTCACCTTCATCGGCGCCGGCATCACGCTGAGGCATGGCGGGCTCGTCGCCATCGACAATCTGCAGGCGGCCCTCGGCGACAGGAAGGCCCGGCTGCTCCGCCTCGTCGTGGCCGCCATCATGCTCGCCTTCTTCGTGATGATGATCTGGGTCGGCAAGACCTATGTGGAGCGCACCATGTTCCAGACGACGCCCTCCACGCGCATTCCCTTCGGCTACATCTATCTCGCCATGCCGATCGGGTTCGGGCTGCTGATCGTCCATTTCCTCTTCGTGCTCAGAACCTATCTGGCAGGCGGCATGAGCGGCTTGCAGGGCGACAGCGACACTCCGCCGGTCGCCGCATAGGCTTCACGGCAAATTGCAGCGCGGCGCCGGTCGCCGCCTTTCGAAGTTTTCGTCCATGATCATCATTCTCTTCGTCTCCTTCTTCATTCTCTTGGCGCTCGGCGTTCCGGTCGCCTTCACGCTGGCGATCTCCACCTGGCTTGCCGTCATCCTCGGCAGCAATTATCCGCAGATCGTCGTGATCAAGGAGATGTTCACCGGCGTCGACAGCTTTCCGCTGCTCGCCGTGCCCTTCTTCATCCTCGCCGCCGAGCTGATGACCGGCGGCGCGCTGACGCATCACCTGCTGCGGCTTGCCGCGCAGTTCGTCGGCCGCGCCCGCGGCGGCCTCGGCTATGCCAGCATCATCTCGACCACGCTCTTTGCCGGCATTTCCGGCTCGGCGCTCGCCGCAGCCGCGGGCCCCGGCGCCATGACCATCCGCATGATGGAGAAGAGCGGCTACGAGAAGCGCTATGCCTCGGCGCTCGCTGCCGCCGTCGCGGTGGTGGACCCGATCATCCCGCCCTCCATCACCATGATCATCTACGCCCTGCAGGACAGCCGCGTATCGGTCGGCTCGCTCTTCATCGCCGGCGTCGTGCCGGGCCTCCTCATCTCGCTCGCCATGTGCGCGGTGAATTTCTACATCTCCCGCAAGCGCGACTACCGCTCCATGGATATCCGCCCGACGGCGCGGGAAATGGTCTTGAACACGCTCTACGCCGTCCCCGCCATGGCGCTCATCGTCATCGTCGTCGGCGGCATCCGCATGGGCTGGTTCACGCCCACGGAAGCCTCGGTCATCGCAGTTTTCTACGCGCTCTTCTGCGGCATGTTCATCTATCGCTCGCTGAAGGTGAAGGACCTGCCGGAGATCATCTTCCGCTCGGCCATGGTCACCGTCGGCATCCTGCTGATCCTCGCATCCGCGCGCGCCTTCGCCTGGGTGCTCATCATCGAGGGCGTGCCGCAATTCCTGGCGGATGTCATCATCGGCTGGAATTTGAGCCCGATCGCCTTCCTGCTGGCGGTCAACCTGCTGCTGTTGATCTTCGGCATGTTCATGGACCCGCTGCCGGGCGTGATGATTCTCGTGCCAATCCTGGCCCCGATCTCCTTCCAGCTCGGAATCGATCCGATCCAGTTCGCGATGATCGTCATCCTCAACCTGACGGTCGGGCTCATCACCCCGCCGGTCGGCGCGCTCCTCTTCGTGGTATCATCCGTGGTGAAGATCAGGGTCAGCGAGATCACGCGGGAGATGACGCCGTTCCTGCTGGCCTATCTGGTCATCCTGCTGGCGATAACCTTCATCCCGGCACTCTCCACCTGGCTGCCGCACGCGACCGGCTTCTGAAACGACGTGAAAATCAGCAACCCTCGAGGCGATCGATACGGGCACGTATCGGTCGCCTTTTCGTTTTCCCGAAAGGTCTTGAAAAGCGGGCAACAAAAAACCCGCCGAAGCGGGTTCTTGTTTTTGGTGCGGTCGAGAAGACTCGAACTTCCACGGGTTGCCCCACAGCGACCTCAACGCTGCGCGTCTACCAATTCCGCCACGACCGCATCGTGGTAGGTGCCGATTTGCGTCGGCGAGCGAGCATGTAGCAAAAGGATTCCGGGTGCACAAGTGCGCCATGACACATTTTTGAAGGATAAAAATCGGACTGTGGAATACCTATATGGAACAGGGCTTTCACCGCGCCTCTTGCCGCCATCCTTCGTTTTTGCCAGAAGAAATCCCATGCTGACGCGCACCGATCTTCAGATTTCCATGCACCCCGCCCCCGGTTCTCCGCCGGTGCGCTGGCGCATTTCCGAAGGACTCGTTCCTTATGAGCAGGCGGTCGCCGAAATGGAGCGGGAAGTGGCCGCCATCGCCGACGGCAAGGCGGACGAACTCGTCTGGCTTCTCGAGCACCCGCCGCTCTATACCGCCGGCACCAGCGCCGACGCCACCGACCTCATAGAGCCCGACCGATTCCCGGTCTTTGCCACCGGGCGCGGCGGCGAATACACCTATCACGGCCCCGGCCAGCGGGTCGCCTATGTGATGCTGGACCTGAAACGCCGCCGCCAGGATGTCCGCGCCTATGTGGCTGCGCTGGAAGAGCTCGTGATTCGCACCCTCGACATGATGAATGTCCGCGGCGAGCGCCGCGAGGACCGCGTCGGCGTCTGGGTGCGACGGCCGGAGAAGCCCCTTCTACCCGATGGTTCCATGGCGGAGGACAAGATCGCGGCGCTCGGCATCCGGCTTCGCCGCTGGGTGAGCTTCCACGGCCTCTCCCTCAATGTGGACCCGGATCTTTCGCATTTCTCCGGCATCGTGCCCTGCGGCATCAGTGCCTATGGTGTGACGAGCCTGGTCGATCTCGGCCTGCCGGTGATGATGGCGGATGTCGACATGCGGCTGCGCGAGGCATTCGAGGAAGTTTTCGGCGAGAGCGTCATCGAGAATGCTTCCGCTTGAAGATGGCCGGCGGCTGTGATTTGAAAGGCGCGTTCCCGGAAAGCGCGCCATATGCAACCCGCCCCTACCCTTGAAAATCCCCTGAAGGGCATGGCCATCATGGCCACCTGCATGGCCGTCCTGCCGCTCATGGATGCCATCGCCAAGTACATGGCGACCTTCGAGGGCATGTCGCCGGGCCAGGTCACCTTCTACCGCTTCTTCTTCCAGCTCGTCTGCATGCTGCCGCTGATGTTCTTCGTCGGCGCATCGATCTTCCGCGCCCGGCGTCCCTGGATGAACCTGCTGCGCGGCGCGCTTCACGCATCCGCGAGCCTGATGTTCTTCGCGGCGGTCAAATACATGCCGCTTGCGGATGTCTTCGCGATCTATTTCGTCGAGCCCTTCATGCTCACCATGATGTCGGCGCTCTTCCTCGGCGACAAGGTGGGCTGGCGCCGCTGGCTCGCCATCATAGTCGGCTTCGGCGGAGCGATGATCGTCATCCAGCCGAGCTATGCGATCTTCGGCTGGACGGCGCTGCTGCCGGTCGCCTGCGCCTTCCTCTATACGCTCTATCTCTTCCTCAACCGCGCCATCGGCGAGGCCGATTCGCCGCTCACCATGCAGATCATGGCCGGCATCGGCGGAACGCTGTTCATGGCGGCAGGCCTTGGATTGGGCCACAGCCTCGGCGGCGCGGAATTCGAGCCGTCCCTCCCCGCCTCCGCGCTCGGTCTCTTCCTGCTGGTCCTGCTCGGCTCGATATCCGGCTACATGCATCTGCTGGTCGTGCGCGCCTTTCGCCTGGCGCCCCTCTCGCTGCTGGCGCCCTTCCAGTATTTCGAGATCATCTCCGCCACCGTGCTCGGCTACGCGTTGTTCGGCGATTTCCCGACCCTGTCGAAATGGATCGGCATCGCCATCATCGTCGCCTCCGGCCTCTTCATCATCTGGCGAGAGCGTCTGAAAACAAAAGAGCCGGCAATCGCCTGATGCGGACCGTAGTCCCGCTTTAATCGCGCTCGTTTCCACGGTCCAACTTGCCGATTTCACCGCAGCGCCTGTCGTTTTGCGACACCTGATCGTCGGTTCCGGCTTGAGGCGCGCCGCCTCCCCATGTCAAAGTCCGCCCCGGATTCGAAAGATGAGGTAGATAGACCATGGATGTCCGCGCCGCCGTCGCCGTTCAGGCAGGAAAACCGCTCGAAGTCATGACCGTCAAGCTCGAAGGCCCGAAGGCCGGCGAGGTGCTGATCGAGGTGAAGGCGACCGGCCTCTGCCATACGGATGATTTCACGCTTTCGGGCGCCGATCCGGAAGGCCTCTTTCCCGCGATCCTCGGCCATGAGGGCGCCGGCATCGTCGTCGATGTCGGTCCGGGCGTCACCTCGGTGAAGAAGGGCGATCATGTCATTCCACTCTATACGCCGGAATGCCGGGAATGCCCCTCCTGTCTGTCGCGCAAGACCAATCTGTGCACCGCCATCCGCTCCACCCAGGGCCAGGGCCTGATGCCGGACGGCACCTCGCGCTTCTCGATCGGCAAGGACAAGATCCACCATTACATGGGCTGTTCGACCTTCGCCAACTACACGGTTCTGCCGGAGATCGCGGTTGCCAAGATCAACCCGGACGCACCCTTCGACAAGGTCTGCTATATCGGCTGCGGCGTCACCACCGGCATCGGTGCGGTCATCAACACCGCCAAGGTAGAAATCGGCGCGACGGCCATCGTCTTCGGACTGGGCGGCATCGGTTTGAACGTCATCCAGGGCCTTCGCCTTGCCGGCGCCGACATGATCATCGGCGTCGATCTGAACAACGACAAGAAGGCCTGGGGCGAGCGCTTCGGCATGACGCACTTCGTCAACCCGAAGGAAGTCGGCGACGACATCGTGCCCTATCTCGTCAACATGACGAAGCGCGGCGCGGACCAGATCGGCGGCGCCGACTACACGTTCGACTGCACCGGAAACACCAAGGTCATGCGCCAGGCGCTTGAAAGCTCGCATCGCGGCTGGGGCAAGTCGGTCGTCATCGGCGTTGCCGGCGCCGGCCAGGAAATCTCCACGCGTCCTTTCCAGCTCGTCACCGGACGTACCTGGATGGGTACGGCCTTCGGCGGCGCGCGCGGCCGCACCGACGTGCCGAAGATCGTCGACTGGTACATGGAGGGCAAGATCGAGATCGATCCGATGATCACCCACACCATGCCGCTCGAGGACATCAACAAGGGCTTCGAGCTGATGCATTCTGGCGAAAGCATCCGAAGCGTCGTGGTTTACTGAGGTTCTTGTGATTCGCCGTCCGGAGTGGTCCACCGACGCTCCGGATCGCGCGAAAACCCGCTCTCTGGCGGGGTTTTGCGCGGTGCTTGCAATTCCGGCGAGCGCATCTATCATCCCATTGTTCCAACAAACGGGGGCATCCCAGATGTACAAGTTCGAAATCTACAAGGATAAGGCCGGCGAGTTCCGTTTCCGCTTTAAGGCTCCGAACGGCCAGATCATGTTCTCGTCCGAGGGCTATTCGGCCAAGTCTTCCGCCGTCTCCGCCATCGAATCCATCAAAGCCAACGCTCCCGGCGCGACGACCGACGACCAGACGGTGGCCCTCGCCTGAGTGATTTCCCCTCCCTTCATGCTTGCGACATAATCTCTAGAGCCGCGATCGCCTTGAACATGCCTGGCATGTGTCATACGCGGCATTGAAGTGATGCGCGCCTGAAGGATAGTGGAATGATCTATGTCGATGCCGATGCCTGCCCGGTCAAGCCGGAAATCCTGAAAGTGGCCGAACGTCATGGTCTTGAAGTGACGTTCGTCGCCAATTCCGGCCTGCGACCCTCCCGCGATCCGATGGTACACAATGTCATCGTTTCCGCCGGCTTCGACGCCGCCGATGACTGGATTGCCGAGCGTGCGGACACAGGCGATGTCGTCGTCACGGCGGATGTGCCTCTGGCGGTCCGCTGCGTCGCCAAGGGCGCGCTCGTCACGGGTCCCAGCGGCCGTGTTTTTGACGACACGAATATCGGGATGGCCTCCGCCATGCGGGATCTCGGCGCGCATCTGCGCGAGACCGGCGAGAGCAAGGGCTACAATGCCGCCTTCACCGCCCGCGACCGGTCCAAATTTCTCGAAACCCTGGACAGGCTTTGCCGTCGCGCCAAATCGGGCGCCTGAGGAGTCTCGACGATGACCTCGCTGTGGCAAAGATTGAGGCATCAGCGGCACGGCCCTTTCTATGCCGGCACCGTCGTTGCGCTCGTCTGCCTGCCCTTTCTGCTTTTCTACGCGCCGAGGCTCGCTCCCGGCGTGACGGTGGTCGTCTTCTTCCTGATCTATCTCGGGCTGATGGCGGAGCGCATTCCCCGGCTCACGCCGGCACTCCTCAGGCGGCGCGCCGAGCGTGATGACGAGCCCGCCCCCGTCATCCTCGCCGTCACCCTTCTGGCGGTCGTCGCTGCCATCATTTCCCTTTTCAGCGTCCTCAATCGCCAACTCCCCGCCGGCCCTGTCGAGATCGTGATCGCCTTCGTTTCGGTGGCGCTCGGCTGGCTCACCATCCACATCATGTTCGCGATGCACTACGCCCATCTCTATTGGCGCCCGGAACCGGCCGTCGAGGCTGAGCGCGGGGGTAAGGGCAAGCGCGGCGGCCTGACCTTTCCCAGAACAGCCGATCCCAGCGGCTGGGAATTCCTCTATTTCGCCTTCGTCATCGGAATGACCGCCCAGACTTCCGATGTCGTGATCACGACCACCGCCATGCGCCGTATCAACCTGGTGCATGCGGTCGTATCCTTCTTCTTCAACACCGTGCTCGTCGCCGCCTCGGTCAACGCCGTCGTCGCGCTGGCGGGCTGATATGCAAGGGAACTTCCGATGAAGATAATTTCGCAAACCACCGCCTTCGGCGGAATGCAGGGCGTGTTCGCGCATGATTCCGAAGCCTGCAATTGCGAGATGACCTTTGCCGTCTTCGTGCCGCCCAAGGCAATCAACGAGCCCTGCCCGGTTCTGTGGTATCTCTCGGGCCTCACCTGCACCCATGCCAATGTCATGGAAAAAGGCGAGTATCGCCGGCTAGCGGCCGAACTCGGCCTCATCATCGTCTGCCCGGATACCAGCCCGCGCGGCAACGACGTGCCCGACGAACTCACCAATTGGCAGATGGGCAAGGGCGCCGGATTCTATCTCGACGCCACGGAAAAGCCCTGGGCGGAAAACTACCGGATGTACGCTTACGTCGCGGAAGAGCTACCGGCGCTCGTCAGTCAGCATTTCCGCATCGACATGGAGCGACAAGGCATCTTCGGCCACTCCATGGGCGGTCATGGCGCCATGACCGTCGCGCTGAAAAATCCCGAGCGCTTCAAGAGCTGCTCCGCCTTCGCGCCGATCGTTCAGCCCTCCACCGCCGACTGGTCGGCGCCCGCCTTCGAAAAATATCTGGGGCCGGATAAGGCCACATGGCGGCAATACGATGCTTGCGCGCTCGTCGAGGACGGCGCCCGCTTCCCGGAATTCCTGATCGATCAGGGCAAGGCCGACGGATTTCTCGAAACCGGCCTGCGTCCCTGGCTGTTCGAAGACGCGGTCAAGGGAACGGATATCCGCCTGACGCTCAGAATGCACGAGCGCTACGACCACTCCTACTATTTCATCTCGACTTTCATGGACGACCATCTCCGCTGGCACGCGGAGCGATTGGGATAGTCCTCACGGAAACAGAGCCGTCGCGAGCGTCGTTCGTCCCTGCTCCCTCAGCCGGAATTCCGCCGCGATGCGCCGCGCAATCCTTTCCGCCAGAATCTCGTCGCCATTCGCCCGGTCGAGCGCGAAGGCGGATACCTTGAAACCGCCGTCGGCAATCGGTTCTCCATTGCCGACCGCGATCGCCTCCACCCTCACCCTCGCCTCGTGCCGGCCTCCGATGACGAGCGGCACATAGGCGGTTCGGTCGATCCGGACGGCCAGGATGGCGCGCGGCAGCGAAACCTGCCTCACGGTCGCGTGGATCGCCTGGTCCACCAGCCGGTCGGTTTCCGCCACCAGTTGGCGGGAGACATCCGCCTGCGCCGTCACGATCGCGCTGCGCACGTCATAGAGCAGGTTTTCCGGCGGCATGCCCGCCTGTTCCATCCGGAACGACATCAGCGGCAGAACGCAGGACAGGACGAGAAAATGACGAAATAGACGACGGTACATCGGAAATCCGCAGAAACGGCTTTTCCGAATGTTCCCAGATCGGGGTTAGAGAAGAATTAAGCGGCAGCTTTCAGCGCGGCGAACACCTTCACCGCCGCCTGCATCTCCTCGTGCCGCTTGGCGCGGCGATGCTCGGCTTCCGCATCGATGCCCCAGTGCTCGTTGGTCCAGTCCTCGTCGAGATGCGCGAGGGTCCAGGCCTCTTCGGCCGTGATGCGGCCCTCGGCAAAGGCAAGCGCAAGCAGAGCGGACCCCGTGAGCGTCGTCACCGTGTGCAGGCTGGCAAGTTCGATCGGCGTATCGTATTTCCCGAGCGTCACCGCCAGGGCAGCGATCGCCTCTTTCGGCTGCTCCTGCGGCATGATGCCCTCGATCAGGATGAAGCGCGCGCCGCGCTCGTTCGCCGCCCAGTCGATGATCGGGTCCCATTGCTCGCTCTGCCGGGCGACGAGGTTCTCCGGCCCTTCGGCCCGGTAGCAGAGCATATCGCTTGCGGAGAAGCGCAGAATGTCCTCGAAAACGGCTTGGGGGTCGGCCGCCACGCCATCGATCGCCGTATTGACGAGCCGCGTCACCGGCATGGTGGCGGGGTCGATCACGTCGGCTTGAGCCGCCCACTCTTCGCGCAGCAGTTCGCCGAGCGCCGCGGTCGGCACCGCAAGCGGCTTCTTTGCCGGGGTCTTGACGGCGCGTCCGTCGAGATGGACCGCATGGCCCTCCTCGCCTTCCACCACCGTCACGTCCTTGTAGAAGCGTTTCGGCAACGGCTTCTGCATCTGGATCTGCGCCCGCCGCGTCGGGTCGGCATGGCTCAGCACCTCGGAAGGATCGGGAAAGATGTCACGCATGAGAATATTCCAGGCCGATATGGCTCAGCAGCTCGCTCGGATGATGGACGATCGCGTCGGCGCCGGCCTGCCTCAATTCCTCGACCGAGGCATAGCCCCAGGCCACGCCGATCGCGGTCGCGCCCGCAGCCTTCGCCATCTGCATATCGTAGATCGCGTCGCCGATGACAAGAGTATCGGCCGGCTTCATGCCGGTCTCGTCGCAGCATTCCGTCACCATTGCGGGGTGCGGCTTGGAGGGGCAGTCGTCCGCCGTCCGGCCCACCACGAAATATTTGTCGAAGCCGTGGGTCTCCATGATGAGATTCAGCCCGCGCCGCGATTTGCCGGTAACCGCGCCGATCAGCAGGTCCTCGCGCGGGCCGATCGCATCGATGACCTCGCGGATGCCGGGAAACAAGGGCTCGCGAAAATCGAGGTCCTGCCGCACGACGGAGAACAGCGATTTGTAATAGGCCGTCATCTCGACCGCTTCGTCGTCGACATGCTCCTTGCCCTGCATACGGGCGATCGCAATGTCGAGGGTGAGCCCGATGATCGCCTTCGTGGTTTCAACCTTCGGCTCGGGTTTGCCGAACTGCGCAAAGGTGCGGCGCATGGTTTCATGGATCAGCCCGGCGCTGTCGACCAGCGTGCCGTCGCAATCGAAAAGCACCAATTTCATCGGTCGTCGTCTCTCAAACCGTTTTCCATGTCGAACCCCAAAAGGTTCCAGCTCTGAACCATATGCGGCGGCAGCGGCGCCGTGACCCTCAGCCGCCCGCCATTCGGATGCGGAATGTCGATGTGGCGGGCATGAAGGTGCAGCCGCTTCTGGATGCCCCCCGGGAAGGGCCAGTTGTGGTCGTCGTCGAAATATTTCGGATCGCCGATGATCGGATGACCGATATGCAGCGCATGGACGCGAAGCTGGTGGGTACGCCCTGTATAGGGTTCCATTTCCAGCCAGGCGAGCGTCTGCGCCGCCGTCTCCAGTACGCGATAGTAGGACACCGCGTGATCGGCGCCGTCTTCGCCATGCTTGGCGATGCGCATGCGGTCGCCGTCCGGCGTCTGTTCCTTCACCAACCAGGTGGAAATCTTGTCCTCGTGCTTGCGCGGCACGCCCTTCACCAGCGACCAATAGGTCTTCTTGGTGTCGCGCTCGCGGAAGGCGGCCGTCAGCTTCTGCGCCGCGCCGCGCGTGCGGGCGATCACCAGCACGCCGGATGTATCGCGGTCGAGCCGGTGGACGAGGCGCGGCTTCTCGCCCTTCGGGCTTATCCAGGCGTCGAGCATCTGGTCGATATGACGCGTCACGCCCGAGCCGCCCTGAACGGCAAGCCCGGCCGGCTTGTTGAGAACGATCACCTTGTCGTCCTCGTGCAGCACCATGCGCTGCAACAGCTCATAGTCGCCGGCGTGCTTCAGGTCCTTGCCTGCGATCGGTCCGGCCTTCTTGGCATCCACGTCCATCGGCGGAATGCGTACCATCTGTCCGGGCTGCACGCGGGCATCGCTCTTCACGCGGCCGCCGTCGACACGCACCTGGCCGGACCGCAGCAATTTCTGCAATGCGCCGAAGCCGAGGCCGGGATAATGCACCTTGAACCAGCGGTCCAGGCGCATGCCTCCCTCGTCCGCCCCGACGCGGATATGCTCGATGCCTGACATCAAAGCTCTTTCGTTATTTAAAAGGTTCGTGGGTCCTTAGAACATTACCCGCCCGAGCGCCAGTCCGGCGAAGACGGCGCCCAGCGAAACGACGATGCTCGCGCCGATATAGGCCGCACCGACCAGCATCGCGCCCCGCTCGAAGAGCGCCACAATGTCCAGCGAGAAGGCCGAAAACGTCGTGAACCCGCCGAGGAAACCGGTGATCAGCAGAAGCCGCATTTCCGGCGAGGCACTGAACCTGCGCACGATGATTTCCGCCAGGAGGCCGATCATGAAGGAGCCGATCACATTGACGGCGAGCGTCCCCCACGGAAATGCCGCTCCCAGGTGCCGGAGCGTCCAGAGGCCGACGAGATAGCGGCAGACGGAACCGATGGCCCCGCCGAGGGCAACGAGCAGAATGTGGTTCATGGAACCCATGTAAGCCAAAAAGAAAAAAGGTGAAATCGGTAAAATGCCGGCTTTTCGGTTAAGCGGTGAACAAACCGCGGCGGCTTACCTTCTCCCGAATGGAGAGAGGGTTACTATGACGCTGGTGGTGAGTGTTTCGGCCAATACGGCTGCCTATGCGGCGGAAACGCTGCGGCATGCCCGGCGCGTGTCGGTGAAGGATCAGGTTGCCGACACCAAGGCCGATGCCGATCGCAACATACGCCGGGCCGAAAACGTCAGCGACCCCGCAGCCCCCGGCCTCGTTCCTCCGGCCGCTGTCTCCATCGACGTCCTGAGTTCCGGCCGCCAGCCGCAGCAGCAGACGACATTGCGCCAGGCCGAAGCCGCCTATCGCGAGCTGGATTTCTGAACCCCGCTATCGCTCGCCGGCGAAACGAAGCGGCAGCCCGTCGAACCGCTTGATCTCCTTGAGAACGAAGGTCGTCTGCATTTCCTTGATGCGCGGAAGCCGACGCAGCGTCGACATCGCGAAATCCGCATAGTGGTCGAGGTCGGGCGCCACTACCTGCAGCAGGAAATCCGCGTCCCCCGCGATACTGTAGCAGGCCACCACCTCTTCCAGACCGATGACCTCCGCCGCGAAGGATTCTGCCTCCTCGGCGCTGTGGCTGTCGATCTTCACGCGGATGAAGGCCAGCACGCCGAGCCCTACCGCGCGCCGGTCGAGCACGGCGCGATAGCCCTGTATCACGCCGTTTTCCTCAAGCTGGCGCACCCGTCTCCAGCTCGGCGAGGTCGAAAGGCCGACCCTTTCCGAAAGCGCCTGGTTGGTCAGGCGGCCGTCCTCCTGCAGGGCTTCGAGGATTCGCAGGTCTACCGGCTCAAGCTCATTTTCCACAATTCTTCACCTCAAGTGCCGTGATTTTCGGTAGAAGCTACCAAAATTGAGGCAAAGGGAAAATCAAAAGGCAGGATCGCCCCGGAGATCGGCTGTAATTTCGCGGTCCAACCCTCACGGAAGATATCCAGATTGCCATGAACGACGACATCCGCCTCGCGATTATCGTGAACCCTGCCCTTTCCCTCGGCTTCCTCGCAAACACGGTCGGCGCCGTCTCCATCGGCCTCGGGGCGAAGCTGCCGCTTCTCGCCGCCCGGCAGCTGGCGGATCGCGATGGCCGCGCCATCGATATCAGCTCGAACCGCCCCGTTCCCATCCTCCAGGCCGATACGGATACGATCCGCTCGATCATGCTGAAGGCGATCGACCACGCCGAGCGGCAATCGGTGGTCGCCTTTCCGGCTTTCGCCCGTTCGCTTCACGACTATAGGGAATACGAGGCCGCGTTCCCGGATCGCGACCTGACGCAGGAAACCATAGACGGCCTCGGCATCGCCGGTCCGGCGAAATGGGTGAAGTCGCTGACCGGCAGCCTCAAGCTGTTGCGTTAAACAACACGCTCTTGGGCTGAATATGAAAAGGGCCGCGATCGAGCGGCCCTGTTCCGATCAGTTATGCTGGTGCCCGCCGGGTCCGGCCGCTTCCACCGGCAACACGAGGTCGACGCTGCCGGCCTTTTCGAATGTCAGCGTCACCGGCACGCTCGCGCCCTGCTTGAACGGCTCCTTCACCTTCATGAACATCAAGTGCAGGCCGCCAGGGGTGAGCTCCACCGTCTTGCCGGCCGGAACGGGAATGCCCGTTTCCAGCTTGCGCATCTTCATCACCTGCCCCTGCATTTCCATCTCGTGCAGCTCGACGGCGCCAGCGATGGAAGAGGATGCGGAGACCAGCACGTCATCCTCGCCTCCGTTGTTCTTCACGGTGAAATAGCCGCCGCCGACCGGCTGGCCGGGCAGCATCGCCTTGGTGAAGGCGCCCGTCACTTCGAGGTTTCCGATTTTCACCGCCTCCCCATGAGCCGGGGGAGCCGCGGCGTGATCTCCGTGGCCGGCATGTTCGCCGTGCCCCTCTTCCGCCTTTGCCGCGACTTCGATCACCGGCGCCGGGCTTTTCAGCGAATGCGGATTGATCCCTGCTGCGGCAACCTCATCCCATGCGACCCGGCCATCCGTTCCGCAGAGCTGAACCGTCGGGAAGGCAAGCGCGGTGCCGACCGCAACGCCCGAGATTTTGCCGCGAACGACGAAGGTATCGTAGTAGGCATCCGGCAGGTCGCCGTTCTTCCAGCGGATTTCCACCGGACCGGACGTCACCTTGTCACCATGGTCGTCATAGGCCTTCGCGTAGTCGCCGGAGATGATCTCCAGTTCCCAGCCGGGCTTCGGCTGCGGCTTGGCGAGAACGAAACCTTCCGGCAGCTTGATCTGCACCTCGGTCGTCGCCTTGCCGTCGCAGCCGTGCGGCACCTGCAGCGCCGCTACGACATAGCTTTCCTCGGTCGCGGATGACTGGGTGAAGGTTGCGTGCGCCTGAGCCTCGGCAATGCCGGCGGCGGCGAAAATGCCCGTCAGGGCGATCATGTTGATGGTCTTCATCGGATGTCCTTTTCCGGCAATGGCGCATCTCGGCCATCGATCCGGGAATGATTTGATGCATTCGGGTAAAAGCGATCAGGCTGCCGGCGGTGGCGCGCGGGATTTCGGCCGCAGCAGCGGCCTTCGCCCAAGGACCTGCGCCTCGCCCGTCAGCGGGCTGAAAAGGAACGCCTGGCTCCTCGTAAGCCAGGCTTCGTCGCTCGGCTGCGGCAAGATGATCGAGCCGGTGAGCAGGCAGACCTCGCAGACAGGCCTTGCCGCCGGAAGCTTGTCGTGGCCGCCTTCGGTGCAGATTTCCGCGAAAGTGCCGTCCGGCAGCCGATCGGCCTCGTCAAAGGAAGCAAGCGGCGCGGCGGCGATGACCGGCTGATGGGCAAATCCGAGCGACAGCAGCACCGCTGCGCAGAGGATGCGCAAAAGCTTCGCCGCTGTCTTCATTCCACCCGTCATGCCCTCACCTGTTTGACCATGCTCCGATATCGCAGTTCCGGGGCAAGAGCAAAAGATGAATTGTCGCGTCCTCTCTTCCCATGCATTGAAGTGACGCGACGAAAATCTTGCTGACAGCGACATTTGGCTCTTGCCAAGCGGATACCCTCGCCGATAATGACGGCCAGCCCGCTGGGAGAAGCCGCTTCGATGCGGTGCCGAAGGAGCAACCGCCCCGGAAACTCTCAGGCAAAAGGACCAGCAGGCAACCGACAGGACTCTGGAGAGAAGCCTCCGCAAGGAAGGCTCGCCGAAGGGATAACAATCTCAGGCGAAAAGGACAGAGGGGGCTCGAAACCGGCGCTTCACCGCGCCTGAAACTGAGCCGGCGCGCCGTTCGATATTGGGCGCCAAACCTGGAGGCGTCCCTTGGACGACAAGACCAGCGATCATACCGCTCTCAAGAAAACGCCGCTGCACGCGCTGCATGTTTCGCTCGGTGCGAAAATGGTGCCGTTCGCAGGCTATGACATGCCGGTGCAATATCCGGCAGGCGTGCTGAAGGAGCACCTTCAAACCCGCGCCGCCTCCGGCCTGTTCGACGTCTCCCACATGGGTCAGGTGATCGTCAAAGCGAGATCCGGCGCCTATGAGGATGCCGCGCTCGCCCTCGAAAGCCTCGTTCCGGTCGATATCCTCGGCCTCAAGGAAGGCCGTCAGCGCTACGGTTTCTTCACCGATGAGAACGGCGGCATTCTCGACGATCTGATGATTACCAATCGCGGCGACCATCTGCTCGTCGTCGTCAACGCCGCTTGCAAGGAAGCCGATATTGCGCACATGAAGGCGCATCTTTCCGGCTGCGACGTGACGCCGCTCGAGGATCGCGCGCTTCTTGCCCTCCAGGGACCGCGCGCAGAAGCAGTGCTCGCCGAATTCTGGCCGGATGTCACCGACATGAAATTCATGGATGTCTGCGACGCCAGCCTTCACGATGTTCCCTGCATCATCTCCCGCTCCGGATATTCCGGAGAAGACGGTTTCGAGATCTCAGTTCCCGCCGAAAGCGCCGAACAGATCGCCAAGGCTCTGCTCGAAGACCCGCACTGCATGCCGATCGGGCTCGGCGCGCGTGACTCGCTGCGCCTCGAGGCCGGCCTTTGTCTCTATGGCAACGATATCGACACCGATACCTCTCCGATCGAAGCTGCGCTCGAATGGGCGATCCAGAAGGCCCGCCGCAACGGCGGTGCTCGCTCCGGCGGTTTCCCGGGAGCGGGCCGTATTCTGGATGAACTCACGAACGGCACCTCGCGCCGCCGTGTAGGGCTGAAGCCCGAGGGCAAGGCACCGGTCCGGTCGCATGCCAAGCTTTACGCCGATGCGGAAGGCCGCCGGGAGATCGGCGAAGTCACGTCCGGCACATTCGGCCCCTCGGTCGAAGGCCCGGTCGCCATGGGCTACGTGCCGACCGATTTCGCTGAAGCCGGCACCCAGGTTTTCGCCGAGGTGCGCGGCAGATATCTGCCTGTCGCCGTCGCGGCTCTTCCCTTCATTACCCCAACCTACAAACGCTGAAAAAAGCTCCGGAGAGAGAACCATGCTGAAATTCACCGCCGAACACGAATGGCTGAAGCTCGAGGGCGATATCGCCACCGTCGGCATCACGAGCCACGCCGCCGAACAGCTCGGCGACCTCGTCTTCGTGGAGCTGCCGGAAGTGGGCGCGGAGCTTACCAAGGACGGCAATGCCGCGACCGTCGAGAGCGTGAAGGCTGCTTCCGACGTCTATTGTCCGCTGGATGGCGAAGTCACCGAGATCAATCAGGCGATCGTCGACGATCCGTCGCTTGTCAATTCGGACCCGCAGGGTGCTGCCTGGTTCTTCAAGCTCAAGCTGAAGAACGTCAGCGATGCCGATGCTTTGCTTGATGAATCCGCCTACAAGGAACTGATCGGATGACCGATAGCACCGATTTCCACTTCACCGATTACCAGCCGTACGATTTCGCCAATCGGCGGCATATCGGCCCCTCGCCGTCCGAAATGGCCGAGATGCTGAAGGTGATCGGCTATCCCTCGCTCGATGCGCTCATCGATGCCACTGTGCCCTCCTCGATCCGCCAGCAGGTGCCGCTCACCTGGGGTGCGGCGCTCACCGAGCGGGAAGCGCTCGACAAGCTGCGCGAGACCGCCAACAAGAACCAGGCGCTCGTCTCGCTGATCGGCCAAGGCTATTACGGCACCATCACGCCGCCGGTCATCCAGCGCAACATCCTGGAAAACCCCGCCTGGTACACGGCCTATACGCCCTATCAGCCGGAAATTTCGCAAGGCCGGCTCGAAGCTCTCCTCAATTTCCAGACGATGATCTGTGACCTGACGGGCCTCGACGTCGCCAATGCCTCGCTGCTGGACGAGGCGACCGCGGCCGCCGAAGCCATGGCGCTCTGCCAGCGCCAGGCGAAGTCGAAGGCGACCGCCTTCTTCGTGGATAGCGCCTGCCATCCGCAGACCATCGCGCTGATCGAGACGCGCGCCGCCCCGCTCGGCTGGACCGTGATCGTCGGCGACCCGATGACCGACCTCGACCCGGTCGACGTCTTCGGCGCGATCTTCCAGTATCCCGGCACCCACGGCCATGTGCATGATTTCTCGGGCCTGATCGCCCGCCTGCACCAGACTGGCGCGGTCGCAGCCGTCGCTGCCGACCCGCTGGCGCTGACGCTGCTCAAATCCCCAGGCGAGATGGGCGCCGACATCGCCATCGGCTCCTCGCAGCGCTTCGGAGTGCCGGTCGGTTACGGCGGCCCGCACGCGGCCTATATGGCGGTCAAGGATGCGCACAAGCGCGCCATGCCCGGCCGGCTTGTCGGCGTGTCGGTCGATGCCCGCGGCAACCGCGCCTACCGCCTGTCGCTGCAGACCCGCGAGCAGCACATCCGCCGCGAAAAGGCGACGTCGAACATCTGCACCGCCCAGGTGTTGCTCGCCGTTATGGCCTCCATGTACGGCGTCTTCCACGGTCCCGACGGGTTGAAGGCAATCGCCCAGCAGGTCCACAAAAAGGCCGTGCTGATGGCCAAGGGCCTCGAAAAGCTCGGCTATGTCATCGAGCCCGACACGTTCTTCGACACCCTCACGGTCGAGGTGGGGCATATGCAGGGCCTCATCCTGCGCGCCGCCGTCGCCGAAGGCGTCAACCTGCGCAAGGTCGGGAATACGAAAATCGGCATGTCGCTCGACGAGCGCACCCGCCCCGCGACGCTGGAAGCCGTCTGGCGTGCCTTCGGCGGCAATTTCAAGGTCTCGGATTTCGAGCCGGAATACCGCCTGCCGATCGCGCTTCTGCGCAAGTCGGAATACATGACGCACCCGATCTTCCATATGAACCGCGCGGAAAGCGAGATGACCCGCTATATCCGCCGGCTCTCGGACCGCGATCTGGCGCTCGACCGGGCGATGATCCCGCTCGGCTCCTGCACCATGAAGCTGAACGCGACGGCGGAAATGCTGCCGATCACCTGGCCGGAATTTTCCGACATCCATCCCTTCGTGCCCGCCGATCAGGCCCTCGGCTACAGGGAGATGATCGACGATCTTTCCCAAAAACTCTGCCAGATCACCGGCTACGACGCCTTCTCCATGCAGCCGAATTCCGGCGCGCAAGGGGAATATGCGGGCCTGCTCACCATCCGCAATTTCCACATCGCGAACGGCGACACGCATCGCGACGTCTGCCTCATCCCCACCTCCGCGCATGGCACCAACCCCGCCTCCGCGCAGATGGTCGGCATGAAGGTCGTGCCGGTCAAGGCGCGCGAGAACGGCGATGTCGATCTTGAGGATTTCCGAGCAAAAGCAGAGCAATATGCGGAAAACCTCTCGTGCTGCATGATCACCTATCCCTCCACGCACGGAGTGTTCGAGGAAACGGTCAAGGAGATCTGCGAGATCACCCACAGCCAAGGCGGTCAGGTCTATCTCGACGGCGCCAACATGAACGCCATGGTCGGCCTTGCCCGCCCCGGCGACATCGGTTCCGACGTCAGCCACCTGAACCTCCACAAGACATTCTGCATTCCGCATGGCGGCGGCGGTCCCGGCATGGGGCCGATCGGCGTTAAGGCGCATCTGGCGCCCTATCTGCCGGGTCACCCGGAAGCGGACGGCCGTGAAGGCGCGGTCTCGGCGGCTCCGTTCGGCTCGCCCTCGATCCTGCCGATCTCCTGGTCCTACTGCCTGATGATGGGCGGCGAAGGGCTGACGCAGGCGACCAAGGTGGCGATCCTTAACGCCAACTATATCGCCGCCCGGCTGAAGGGCGCCTATGACGTGCTCTACAAGTCCGAATCCGGCCGCGTCGCGCATGAGTGCATCATCGACACGCGCCCGCTCAACGCATCGGCCGGCGTCTCGGTGGACGATGTGGCCAAGCGCCTGATCGACTGCGGCTTCCATGCGCCCACCATGAGCTGGCCGGTGGCCGGCACGCTGATGATCGAGCCGACCGAGAGCGAGACCAAGGCCGAACTCGACCGATTCTGCGATGCCATGCTGGCGATCCGCGAGGAAGCCCGTGACATCGAGGAAGGCCGGATGGACAAGGTGAACAACCCGCTCAAGAACGCGCCCCACACGGTGGAAGACCTTGTCGGCGAATGGGATCGTCCCTACAGCCGCGAGCAGGCCTGCTATCCGCCCGGCGCCTTCCGGGTGGACAAATACTGGTCGCCGGTCAACCGCGTCGACAACGTCTACGGCGACCGCAACCTGGTGTGCACCTGCCCGCCGATGGAAAGCTACGCCGAGGCGGCCGAGTAGTAACCTTCTCCCACCTCCCCCTTGAGGGGGGAGGTCATCGCGTAGCAATGGGTGGGGGTGATGTCCGGTTCTGTTCACCCCACCCCGGCACTGCGTGCCGACCCTCCCCCTCAAGGGGAGGGTGAGTGCGGCACCGTCAGAAGATAAAAAAGAAAGGATGGCCCGATGGATGAGCAATCGAACGGTAGTTCGCTCTGGAACAAGTTCTTCGACACGGATTCGATCGCCGGCACCGGCCGTATCGTCGGCCTGATCGTCGTCTTCGTCGTCATCGGCGGCGGGATCTCCTGGTTTTTCGGCTAGGGCGCACCTGAAATTTTTTCCGGCCCTGTCGGATCGGCGAACTTCGGTTCGTCCTAGTGTCGTACGCTCCATCAATTCAGAAGGATCACGACCATGCCAAGCACTATTCGTCTGCATCGCGTCCTCGCAACCAGCCCGGAAAAGGTCTATCGCGCCTTCATCGAGGCTGACGCACTTGCCAAATGGCTTCCGCCGAACGGCTTCACCTGCACCGTTCACCAGTTCGAGGGAACGGAAGGCGGCAAGTTCAAAATGTCCTTCCGCAATTTCACGACCGGCAATAGCCACTCGTTCGGTGGCGAATACCTGGAACTCGTACCGGGCGAGCGGGTGCGCTATACGGACAGGTTCGACGATCCCAACCTGCCGGGCGAAATGCAGGTAACCGTCATCCTGAAGAAGGTTTCGGTCGGAACCGAGATCGATATCACGCAGGCCGGCGTGCCCGACCTCATTCCCGCCGAAGCCTGCTATCTCGGCTGGCAGGAATCGCTGCGAAACCTGGCGAAGCTTGTCGAGCCGGATATCAACGAATAGCGCATTCTCCAGGACTGCTCCTTCCAAGCGCGGATTCCTCCCTTGGCTCCACGGTCTCTTCGTCATCCCGGCCCTGAGCCGGGATCCAGCCACGCGAAGTCCTTCGCGTGAAAAGACTCTTCCGCGCCGCGGACGCGGCGCTGCTGGATCCCTGTGACTGATCCTCGGATCAAGTCCGAGAACAGGGATGACGGAGGAGGCGTTTCGCCTTCTCATACGCCCTGGCCACGCCCGGCATGCCGTCGTGGTTTGGATTAGGATCGGACGGGGAGCTGAAAGCTGCCTCGTAAGTTTTAGTTTAGGTGACACCTCTCAGCGCCCCGTTCGGCGGTTTATGCCCGCGACTTCGATCTCTCTGCCGTGGCCGCGCAAGGGACATTAAGGCGAAGAACTTGCCGTTTTTAGGCCGAACCCTCTCGCCACCCATTCACTGTCGCCACCATGTGTGCCGCACAGGCACGCCCGGCGCGCTTTTTCGGGCATCAAGAGATGATGGGCCGGTCCGAAACCCGTCATCTCTCCCCGTGTCGCCGGAGGGAGACCATTTTCCGCGAACCCGGATCATGAGGTTTTGCGTCTTGCCCTCATGACCCGCGCCGGTTCCGCCTCGCCGGGACGCCTCCCGGTGTATCCGTGACGGAACGGGGAGATTGTAGGCACAGGTTCGGAGAACGGGGATGAAGGGAGGCAAAAATTTCTTTAAGTCGCTGATATAATTGAACGGCTTATCGGGGAACGTCCCCGCCCCTGCGACTTGTCAGCGACGCGCTTCCGTCGCCATTCGCACGGCAAGGCCCGCCAAAACCGTCCCCATCAGCCATCGTTGGATGACGAGCCATGTCGGGCGATTGGCGAGGAAGACCGCAATCGTTCCAGCCGCAATCGCGATCATCGTGTTGACGATGACGCTTATGGAGATCTGCGTCAAACCGAGGACCAGCGATTGGGTCAGCACGCTGCCATGATCCGGGCTTATGAATTGCGGCAGCAACGAGAGATACATGACCGCTATCTTGGGATTGAGCAGATTGGTTAGAAATCCCATCAGGAAAAGCTTACCGGGGCTGTCTTTCGGCAGATCCCTCACCTGAAAGGGAGACCTCCCACCCGGCTTCACCGCCTGCCATGCCAGATAAAGCAGGTAAAGCGCACCTGCGAACCGCAGCGCATCATAGGCATAGGGAACAGCCATGACGATCGCGGTAATCCCGAATGCGGCGCACATCATGTAGAAAACGAAGCCAAGGGCAACGCCGCCCAGGGATATCAGCCCCGCTGTGCGGCCCTGGCAAATGGACCTTGAAATCAGATAGACCATGTTCGGGCCGGGTGTCAGCACCATGCCCAGTGCAATCAAAGCAAAAGCAAGCAGACTGGTTGTTTCCGGCACGAACGAAGCCCCTCTTTTGATCCTGTTTACAGGACCGCTTTCGAAACGTCACTGGATCGATTGCTCGGGCTTCGCCGTCGCTGCCCCGGCCCTTCGCTTTGGCTCAGGGCGTTCGGTCCTCGAAACGATTCACTGGATCGTTTCGTCGGCTACGCCGACCGGACCTCACCCCACAAATGCCCGCTCGATGACGAATTCGCCCGGCTTGTTGTTGGCGCCTTCGTTAAGGCCGGCCTTTTCAAGCAGTTCCTTGGTGTCCTTCAGCATGGCCGAAGAACCGCAGATCATGCCGCGGTCGATCGCCGGATCGAGCGGCGGAACGCCGAGATCGGTGAAGAGCTTGCCGTTTTCGATCAGGTCCGTGATGCGGCCCTGGAAGGGATAATCCTCGCGGGTCACGGTCGGATAATGCTTGAGCTTGTCGCCGACGATTTCGGACAGGAACTCGTGGTTCCGGATCTCTTCCATCAGGTCGAAGCCGTATTTCAGCTCCGCCACTTCGCGGCAGGTATGGGTGAGGATCACCTCGTCGAATTTTTCGTAGGTTTCCGGATCGCGGATGAGGCTTGCAAACGGCGCGATCCCGGTGCCGGTCGAAAACATGTAGAGACGCTTGCCGGGGGTCAGCGCATCGAGCACCAGCGTGCCGGTCGGCTTCTTGCGCATCAGAACCGTGTCGCCCGCCTTGATCTTCTGGAGATGCGAGGTCAGCGGCCCGTCCGGCACCTTGATCGAGAAGAATTCCAGCTCCTCGTCCCAGGCGGGGCTTGCCACCGAATAGGCGCGGTAGATCGGCTTTTCGCCGACCATCAGGCCGATCATCGCGAACTCGCCCGAACGGAAGCGGAATGCGTCGGGTCGGGTCATCCGGAAGCGGAACAGGTGCTCGGTGTAATGCTCGACGTCAAGCACCGTCTCGGCATAGACGCCGTCCGGGATCTTCGCCGCTACGAAATCTTCATTCTTTGCTGGAGCGTTCATGCCTGGTCCGTCTTGGTCTTTTTGGGTTCGCGACAAGCGAATTATACCATGCGAGGCCGCTTTTGAAGGCATCACAATGCCTTTGTCGCCGCCTCGCGCAAAATATGTGCCTCATTCTCCGGTTTTTGAAGAGGCCAGCCCAGTTTAACCGGCAGCCGCGGCCTTTCGCCGCCAGCTATAGGCCTGCTGGCCTTCGGCTGGCCGCGCCGTAGGCTGATAGTGGACGGCGATCCCCGGCAGGCGGCCCTCTTCCAGCCGCTTCAGCGCGGTTTCGTTCTTCACGGCGAAGCTGTCTATCCCCACCCGCAGCATCAGCGGGATCTGGTCAATCAGCACATCACCGACCGCGCGAAGCTCGTTGCGATAGCCGAGCCGCTCGCGCAGCAGCGAGGCATGGCTGAACGCCCGGCCGTCGTTGAAGGCGGGGAAGGCCACCGCGACGATCTCGAGGCGATAGAGATAGGGTTCGAGCTTGCGCACGTCGTCGGCGGGCTTGACCAGCACGCCGAGCCCGACATCGTTGCTTTCCTCTGCCCTGGCGATCAGCTCATCGAGCGGCAGCAGCACTTTCTGCTCTTCCGTCGCCTTCAGCTCCTCGGTTTCGATCACCCAGGGATCGTTTTCGACGAAGCCGGTTTCTCTCCATATCTTCGTCATCATGCCGCCTCCGCCTTGGCATCGCCATAGAGCGCGTCCTTGAAAGGCTGCGGCCCGACGCGGCGATAGGCATCGAGAAAGATCTCATCCTTCGAGAGGCGAAGGCTGAGATAGGTGTCGACGATGGTCTCGATCGCGTCCGTCACCCGCTCGGGCTCGAAGCCGCGGCCGATGATCTCGCCGATCGAGGTATTCTCGTCGCCGGAACCGCCGAGCGTGATCTGGTAGAGCTCGGCCCCCTTCTTCTCGACACCCAAGAGGCCGATATGGCCGACATGATGGTGGCCGCAGGCATTGATGCAGCCGGAAATCTTGATCTTCAGCTCGCCGATCTCTGCCTGCCGCTCCGGCGAACCGAAGCGGGTGGAGATTTCCTGCGCGACGGGGATCGAACGGGCGTTCGCCAGCGCGCAGTAGTCGAGCCCAGGACAGGCGATGATATCGGTGATGAGCCCGGCATTGGCGGTCGCCAGCCCCTGCGCCACCAGCGCGCGATAGACCGGCTCGAGATCGGCAAGCGCCACATGCGGCAGGATGACGTTCTGCTCGTGGCTGATGCGGATTTCGTCGAAAGCATATTCCTCGGCGATATCGGCGATCGCATCCATCTGCTCATGCGTGGCATCGCCCGGAATGCCGCCGATGGGCTTGAGCGAAATCGTCACCATGCCGTAGTCGGGATGCTTGTGCGGCTGCACGTTCTGGCTCACCCAGCGGGCAAAAGCCTCGTCGGTCTTCTTCCAGCCGGCGAGCTGCGCCCAGCCTTCGGCGCGATCGGCCAGCGCCGGAGGCGCGAAATAGGCGCCGATCGCCTGGACATCGGCTTCCGGCAGCTTGAGTTCGGTGCCCTGCAGATGGACGAATTCCTCCTCGACCTGGCGGGTCAGCTCTTCGACGCCGGTCTCGTGCACGAGGATCTTGATGCGCGCCTTGTACTTGTTGTCGCGCCGGCCATAAAGATTGTACACGCGCATGATGGCGGTGATGTAGGAAAGCAGATCCTCTTCCGGCAGAAAATCGCGGATCTTCTTGGCAACAAGCGGCGTACGCCCCTGCCCGCCGCCCACATAGACGGCAAAACCGAGTTCGCCGGCCTCGTTCTTCTTCAGATGCAGGCCGATGTCATGCACCTGGATCGCGGCGCGGTCGCGCTCCGCACCGGTGACGGCGATCTTGAACTTGCGCGGCAGGAAGGAAAATTCCGGGTGGACGGAGGACCACTGGCGCAGGATTTCCGCATAGGGACGCGGATCGGCGACCTCATCGGCCGCAGCACCGGCGAAATGGTCGGCGGTGACGTTGCGAATGCAGTTGCCGGATGTCTGCAGTGCGTGCATCTCGACGGTCGCAAGCTCGGCCAGGATATCCGGCGTATCGGAAAGCTTCGGCCAATTGTACTGGATGTTCTGGCGGGTGGTGAAATGGCCATAGCCGCGGTCGTATTTGCGCGCGATATGCGCCAGCATCCGCATCTGCTTCGCGTTCAGCGTGCCATAGGGTATCGCGACGCGCAGCATATAGGCGTGCAGTTGAAGATAGACCCCGTTCATCAGGCGCAGAGGCTTGAAGGCATCTTCCTCCAGCTCGCCGGAAAGGCGGCGCGCCACCTGATCGCGGAACTGCTCCACGCGGCTCGTTACAAAAGCGTGGTCGAATTCGTCGTAACGGTACATGATTTCCTCAGACTGCGATGAATGCCGGATCGGCGGGGCGGAAGCCGGCGGCATATTCCATGGTCGGGCCCTGGGCCCGAATGCGCTCGCGCAGGCGAAGCGGCCAGATCTGCCCGCCGGCTTCCTGCACCTCGATGACGTTCACATCCACGACGCGATTGGCGGCGAAATCGCGCTTGCCGATCGCTTCCAGGGAGGCGATGGCCTCCGGATGGCGCGCAATCAGTGCGTCCTGCAGCTTCTCCGTCCACTGGCCGTTCGCATCGAGCCAGACGGCGATGCCGTCGGACAGGCGGTTGGCGGTCAGAACCTTGTCGGTCATCCTCTCATTCCCACTTCCTCGCGAGCCTTCGCATGTTCGGCCTTGAATGCCGAAAGCGGCTCGGACTTCTCGAAATTCGCACCGGCGACAGCCTCGCCGATAATCACCATTACCGGGCCGGAGAGATCCTCCCGCGCCTCGAGATCGGGCAGCTCCCGCAGAACGCCATGGAAAAGCCGCCGGTCGGCGCGGCTGGCATTCTCGACCACCGCAACGGTCGTTTCAGGCGCAAGCCCGGCTCCCATCAGCCGCTCGGCGACGGAGGCGGCGACCGTGCGCCCCATATAGACGGCAATCGTCGCGCCGGAAACGGCAAGGCTCGCCCAATCCGGCAGGACGTCGCCGGCAAGGTCATGGCCGGTGGTGAAGATCAACGACGAAGCGACACCGCGCAGCGTCAGCGGCAGGTCGAAATCGGCGGCGGCGGCGAAGGCCGAAGTAATGCCCGGCACGATCTCGTAGGTGACGCCCGCCTCGCGCAAAGCCGCCATTTCCTCGCCGGCGCGGCCATAAACCAGCGGATCGCCGGATTTCAGGCGAACGACGCGCTTGCCCTGGCGGCCAAGCTCGACCAGCAGCCGGTTGATCTCATCCTGGGACTTCGAATGGCAGTTCTTGCGCTTGCCGACGGAAAGGCGTTCCGCGTCGCGGCGGCCCATATCGACGATCGCCTGCGGCACGAGCGCGTCATAGACGATCGCATCGGCCTCCATCAAAACGCGCTGGGCGCGCAGCGTCAGCAGGTCTTCCGCGCCAGGACCCGCGCCCACCAGCCAGACATGGCCTTCGGCGCGGCCGGAACCCGAAAGCAGCGCATTGGCCGAGCGGCGAGCACCGGCCAGATCGTTCGCATCCACTGCGCCTGCGACATCGCCGGAGAAGAAGCGGCGCCAGAAGATGCGGCGCGAGACGCCACGCGGCACCAGCCGCTCGGCTGCGTCGCGATATTCGGCGGCAAGGCCTGCAAGCCGGCCGAGAGAGGGCGACAGCATCTGATCGATGCGGGCGCGGATCATCTGCGCGAGAACCGGTCCGGCACCCTCGGTGCCGATGGCGACCGCCACCGGCGCACGGTTCACCAGTGCCGGCGTGTAGAAATCGCAAAATTCCGGCTGGTCGACGGCATTTGCGGGAATTTTCCTCGCCCGGGCGGCAAGAACGATGTCGCGATCGAGGGCCGCATCGCCGGTCGCGGCGAACACGAGAGCGGCATTTTCCACCTGTTCGGGAGAGAATTCGGCCGCGACGATCTCGATACCCTGCCCTGACAGGAAAACGGCATAATCCGCTTCCGGATCAGATGCATAGGCGACGATCTTCGCATCCGTGTTCAACAGAAGCCGGACCTTCGCAAAGGCTTCGTCGCCATTCCCGAACACGGAAACCCTCTTGCCGCTGACGCGGAAGAAGGCGGGAAAGACCGAAAGGCGCTCGGATTTGTTGAACATGCGGACATCCTGATCCATGCGCGCACCCTACCCTGAAGACGGCTGCAAGATGAAGAAACGGATATGCCAAGAGATTGCACCTACAGCATTTTCCTTCTCGCAAGCGCGCGATCTGGAGTAAAAGCCACCGCATGGCGGAAATCTGGCCCTTTCCACCGGGGTTTATGGGGGAATCGCAATTTTCGCCTTCCGCCATCAACCTCGTCCGCCTAGACTGCAACGCACAATCCGGAAGCTGAACATCGATGACGATTGCCGCCCGCCTGCTCGACGTGATCGAGCACGATATCCTGCCTTTGACCCATCGGGGCGTCGCCGCCGGCAACAAGGTTTTCGGCGCCGCGATCCTTAAGAAATCCGACCTTTCGCTGGTGATCGCCGAGACCAACAACGAACTCGAAAACCCGCTCTGGCACGGCGAAGTCCATGCCCTCAAGCGGTTCCACGAAACGACTCCCGGCATCCCGACCAAGGATCTGATCTTCCTTTCGACCCACGAGCCCTGCACGATGTGCATGTCGGCGATCACCTGGGCCGGTTTCGACAATTTCTACTATTTCTTCAGCCATGAGGATTCGCGCGATGCCTTCGCGATCCCCCACGACCTCAAGATATTAAAGGAAGTCTTCGGCCTGGAGCCCGGCGGCTATCGGCGCACGAACGCGTTCTGGCATTCTTATGCGCTTGCCTACCTCGTCGAGGCCGAAAGCGAGCCGCGGCGCACGGAGCTGAAGACGCAGGTGGCGCGCATCAGAGCGGCCTATGACGGACTTTCCGGCATTTATCAGTCCGGCAAGGACGATAACAAAATCCCTCTCGCCTGAGATCAGGACACGATCATGGAAGCATCCAAGGATATTTCGCGGCTGATCGAGATCATGGCGGCGCTCCGCACGCCGGGCACCGGCTGCCCCTGGGATCTCGAGCAGAATTTCTCGACGATCAAGCCCTATACGATCGAGGAAGCCTATGAGGTCGCCGACGCGATCGAGCGCAACGACATGGACGATCTCTGCGAGGAATTGGGCGATCTTCTGCTGCAGGTCGTGTTCCACGCCCGCATGGCCGAGGAGGCGGGAGAGTTTTCCTTCGGAAACGTCGTCGAGGCGATCACCAGGAAGATGATCCGCCGGCATCCGCATGTCTTCGCGGTTTCGGATGCCGCGACCCCGGACGCGGTGAAGGTGCAGTGGGATGCGGTGAAGGCCGAGGAAAAGCGCGAGCGCGCCGAAAGGCGGGCCAAGCGTGCCCTCGGGTCAAGCCCGAGGGTGACGGAGGATTTCAATGCGGGCTTTCTCGGCAGCGTCCACCGCAGCCAGCCGGCGCTGACCGAGGCGGTGAAGCTCCAGCAACGGGCCGCCAAGGTGGGGTTCGACTGGTCGGAGGCGGAACCCATTCTCGACAAGATCGAGGAGGAGATCGGCGAACTTCGCGAGGCGCTGCACAGCGGCAGCCAGGACAAGGTGGCCGACGAACTCGGCGATCTCATCTTCGCACTCGTCAATATCGGCCGGCATGTGAAGGCCGATCCGGAAGAAGCTCTCCGCAGCACGAATACGAAGTTCCGGCGGCGTTTCAACTATATAGAAACGTCTCTTCAACAATCGAATGAGACATTGGAGGCCGCCACGCTGGAGCGCATGGAAGAGCTCTGGCAGGCGGCCAAGGCGATCGAGCGGCAGATCGGCTGAGCATTCCCGCTGGCGCTTGCCTTGCCGGAACCCGACGATATCTATTTTTGATCGATCCGGATCGGGAGAATGGCATGCAGGAAGATAGCGCTCGGCTGGGCGCCCGCACGGCGCGGGCGACAGTGCTTTTCATCGTCTTTCTCGCCATCCTGATATTCGTCACGGCCGGAACGCTGAACTATTGGCAAGGCTGGCTCTATCTCGCAAACTTCACGTTCTGGATCGCTGTCACCGGCTGGTATGTGGTGACCTACGATCCCGCGCTGGCCGCAAGGCGGATGAGATCGGGGCCGACGGCGGAAACCGAACCGGCGCAGAAACGCATTCAGGCCTTCAACAGCGTCGTCATGATAGCGCTCTACCTGGTGTCCTGCCTGGACTACCGGTTTTCCTGGTCGTCGGTGCCGACGGCGATCGTCATCCTCGGCAATATCTTCACGGCGCTAGGTTTCATCGGCTGCCTGATCGTCTTCCGGCAGAATTCCTATGCGGCGGCGACCGTTGGCGTGCAGGCCGGGCAGACCGTCGTTTCCGACGGCCTCTACGGCATCGTGCGGCACCCGATGTACAGCGCAGCACTACTCCTCTTCGCCGGCACGCCGCTTGCTCTCGGATCGTACTGGGGACTGCTGCCGGTGCTTTTCATCGTCGGCGGACTGGTGGCCCGGCTGCTGGACGAGGAGAAACACCTGCGCCTGAATCTGGCGGGATACGCAGCCTATTGCGAGAAGGTGCGATACCGGCTGATCCCGCTGCTCTACTAGTTCGCCGTGTTCAGCGCGCTGCAGTTCCGAGCGCTGCGGCGAGTAGATCGGCCAGGCCGCGCCCGGCGCTGCCGTCCTCATCAAGGCGCGGATTGTAGATAGTGATCTCGATGCCGACTGCCTTGCCGCTCGCCAGGGCAACCCGAAGCGCGGCCCTGAGCTCGTCCCACGACAACCCGCCCGGCACGCGGAAATCGACAGCCGGCATGATGGCGTCGTCGAGGCAGTCTGCGTCGAGATGGATGAAGAAGCCGTCCAGCTCCTCACGCGTCAGGTGGTCGACCGCTTCGCGCGCGGCGGCCTCGATGCCCATCGCGCGCACGGCGAGAAGGTCGAGCGCCTTGAGCTCTTCGGGGAGCGGCTGGCTTCCGTACTCCTCCTGATCCTTGTGATCGCGATACGCGAACGCGACGGCGTCTTCGGGGCGGACCAGAGGAGCGCGGCCTTCGATGTCGGTCAAGAGCGACGGGCCGTGGCCGGTCACGAAGGCGAGGTCCATCGAGGCACCCTCGCCATTGGGTTCCGCCTCGGGCTGGAAGAAATCGGCGTTGCCGTCGATGAAGAACAGGCCGTGGCGGCCGCGCCGTCGAAACGCGAGCATCGAGCCCAGCAGGATCGTGCAATCGCCGCCCAGCACCACCGGAAACTCGCGAGCGTCAAGCACCGCTTCCACGGCGTCGGCGAGCTTGGGCGACCACGCCGCAATTGCCCCGGCATTCAGGACGCCGGTCTCGGGATCGGGCTTAGGGTCCTTCGGAGGCACCGCCAGTCGCTCGGCGCGGCGCGCATGGATACGCTCCGCAAGACCGAGATCCAGGAGCTGGCCGGACAAGCGCTCCACACCGTCCGTCGCCAAGCCCAGCGTAGACGGGGCTTCGACAATTGCATAGGGAAGGGTCGGCATGCGCACCTCCGTCAGCGGCTATTTTGCGGAGCCCGGCTTCGTCCCGTAACGGCAGCTTCTGGTAATTGTTCCCTCAAAGCCGAGTGTCGTTTGTCCACCCATCTCAGCCGTGCGCGTTTATGGGCTCGCGGCAAGGACAGCAACCTATACCGTCCGCTCTCCGGTGATGCGCCTCTGCAGATGGTTCTCGAAGAAGCGGTTGAGCGCCCTTCTTGTGGGTTTCTCGACAAGGTAGAAACTCGTCAATGCGGCCAGGACGCCAGCCAGGAGCAGCAGAAGCGTCGGAGCCGTGTCGGCCCGGTAAAGCTTGTAGAACGGCTGCTGCCAGAGATAGAGCGAATACGACCACAGCCCCGCATAGGTGAGCACCCTGGTCGACAGGAACTTCTTGAAAACCGGCGCGGCGCTGTCGATCGTGGTGATCGAAAGCGCAAGCATGGATGTCGACAGGCCGAACGAGAGGGTGTGATCGGGCAGCATCTTCGCCACCACCGCGACCAGCAGCGCCGCCGGGGACAGCCACCACGGGCTTCGGCGCCCGCGGAGAATCAGCCAAAGGCCGCCGGCCATGAATATGCCCGCGACCGACACGTCGCTGCGCCAATGGGTGTAGAGGACACTCGCGCCGAGTTCCGTCCGGACGATGCCGTTCAGCATTGCCGCAGCGCCGAGCGCGACCACCAGGGCGCCGACCGGAAACAACCAGCGGCGGTGTAGAAACGCGATTCCCGCCAGGAGAATATAGGCATGCTCCTCGACGCAGAGCGACCATAGGTGATCAAACAATGCCACCGTATGGGTATAGATCATCGCGTAGTTGATCGTGAACGTCAAAGCAAGCAGCGCCGCCACGGGACCGTGCGACAACTCCGTACCCTGAAAGAAAAGCGTGGTGATGACTACAAACGCAAGGAGAGCCGGGTAAATTCGCGAAAAACGCCTGAAGAAGAAAGTAGGCAATTCTGCTCGCTTCACGAACAGTATTTCCGACATCAATCGCCCCGATAAAACGAAGAACAGATCGACGCCGAATGTACTAATACCAGGCTTGAATTCGTCCAGCCAGAAATGGCCTAATATTACGAAGAGTACCGCTATACCGCGCCAGCCATCCAGATAGGCAAGATGCGTTCCGGTTTCTTCACGCGGCTGATTTTGTACCATGCGAATACCATAATTGCCGGCCCCGCAACGATACTGCAAAATTCCCGGCCGTCGTCAACGCTTCATTTTGCACTGCAAAAAACCGGCAATATCATGACGCGGCACGGCAGACGGCTCCGGCCATTGATGCCAGCCGCGGCGCGGACGGAAGTCCTAGCGCTCCCAGTCTTCCTTGGCGGGTTTGGGGCCGTTGCCGAGCCGGCGCTCCAGTTCCGCGGCCTGGCGCTCGGTCAGCCGGACGTCGAGCGTCACCGAACCGTCCTCGTTATCCTGGCGATCGTCCACCACGGCGTCGCTGTAGATCCAGGAAACCAGGGAAAGCTTGTCCGCCGGAATGGTGATCGTGGTCTCGGTCAGCACGCCCGAAAGCCGCCTGGCGATCTCCTGCATCAACGCGTCGATGCCCTCGCCCGAAATGGCGGAAACCGCCATCACGTTCTCTCGGGCACCGGCCTTTTCCGTGATCGCCTCGTGGGTTTCGGGATCGAGCTTGTCGACCTTGTTCCACACCTCGATGATGCGCTCGGCTCCTTCCTTTTCGCCGATGCCGAGATCGGCGAGAATGCGAAGCACGTCGCCCGCCTGGGCGGCATTGTCCGGATCGGACATATCGCGCACATGCAGGATGAGGTCCGCCTCCAGCACCTCTTCGAGCGTCGCGCGGAAGGCGGCGACGAGATGCGTCGGCAGGTCCGAGATGAAGCCGACCGTATCGGACAGGATGACGGTCCGCCCATGCGGCAGCTTCATGCGGCGCAGCGTCGGGTCGAGCGTAGCGAAGAGCATGTCCTCGGCAAGCACCCCCGCGCCGGTGATGCGGTTGAAGAGAGTCGATTTTCCGGCGTTCGTGTAGCCCACCAGCGCCACGATCGGGTGCGGCACCTTGCGGCGCTTGGCGCGATGGAGCTGGCGGGTGCGAACGACCTGCTCCAGCTCGCGCTCGAGGCGAACGATTCGGTCCTGCAGGAGCCGGCGGTCGGCCTCGATCTGTGTTTCGCCGGGGCCGCCCATGAAGCCCGCGCCGCCGCGCTGGCGTTCGAGGTGAGTCCAGCTCCGCACGAGCCGGCCCTTCTGGTAGTTGAGATGGGCGAGATCGACCTGCAGCGTGCCTTCCTTGGTGGAAGCCCGGCGGCCGAAGATTTCGAGGATGAGGCCCGTCCGGTCGATGACCTTGGCGTTCCATTCCTTTTCGAGATTGCGCTGCTGCACCGGCGTCAGCGGATGATCGACGATGACGAGACCGGCATCATGCTCGTCGAGCAGCGCCTTGATCTCTTCGATCTTGCCGGTGCCGATGAGGGTTGCCGGACGCGGCTGGCCGACCGACACGATCATGCCCTCGGTGATCGTCAGATCGATCGCCTTGGCAAGCCCAACCGCCTCTTCCAGACGCGCCTCGTTGGAGCGCTGGGGAGCGGGCATGGCATCCCCCTGCCCGGCCCGCGGCTTGCCCTGTTTCAGGACAGGCACGACGACGGCCGCACGCATGTCGTCCCGGTGACGCTTGGTCTCCGGGATCATCGAATCGTTCGAGGTATCGCGAATGACTATCTCTACCTGTCCTTAAGCCGCGTTCTCTTCGGTTTCGAACATCTGCAGGGGCTGGCCCGGCATGATGGTCGAAATCGCATGCTTATACACCAGCTGAGAATGGCCGTCACGGCGAAGAAGGACACAGAAATTGTCGAAAGAGGTTACGACACCGGTCAGCTTTACGCCGTTGATCAGGAAAATCGTGAGAGAGATCTTCTGCTTGCGAACTGTATTGAGAAATAAATCCTGCAGGTTCTGAGAACGTTCCGCCATAGCGCCGCTTCTTTCTTTTTTGCCGGCCGACGAGGACCGGGAGTGATCACGCTTTTAGAGACGGGTGGGAATGCCTCGTGCTTCCCCTTCCCCCCGGATGCCTTGGTTATCAAATCGCTGTCTTCTCCGCAACTTCGAAAAAGGCGTCGCGGATGCCCTGGGAAACGCCCCCCGGATGGCCGTTCGCGATGGGTCTGCCATCCACTTCGACGATGGGAACGCAAATGCCCGTCGCGGAGGTGAAGAACACTTCGCGCGCCGACATCATCTCCTCGACGGAGAACTCCCGCTCGACATATCGCAGCCCGAGCTTATCGGCCACGTCCATGGCCGTGGTGCGGGTGATTCCCTTGAGAATGCCGTGTTCGGCCGGCCTTGTGACCAGAACGCCATCGGCATCGACGATCCAGACATTGGAGGAAGCGCCCTCCATCACGATGCCCGCGGCATCGATAAAGATGGCGTCCTGCGCGCCGGCATCCTTCGCCTGCTGCTTGGCGAGCACGTTCGGCAGCAAGCCGACGGTCTTGATGTCGACCCGATCCCAGCGGTTCTCCGGAACCGTGATGACCTTGATGCCGGTCGCATATTTGCGGGCGGCGACCGAAGGATCGGTGCTCTTGGCGGTGATCGTCAGCGTCGGCGGGGTCGTCTCGGCGGGGAAATAATGGTCGCGCCGCGCAACCCCGCGGGTTACCTGCAGATAGAAGATGCCGTTCCTCACCCGGTTGCGCCTCAGAACCTCGCGGAGGACGAAGGTGAGCGCCGCACGGCCCATGGGCGACGCCATGCGCAGTTCGCGCAGGGAGCGGTCGAGGCG
The DNA here is from genome assembly GCF_001005825.1 of Rhizobium sp. LC145. Lineage (GTDB taxonomy): Bacteria > Pseudomonadota > Alphaproteobacteria > Rhizobiales > Rhizobiaceae > Neorhizobium. The sequence continues at coordinate 75,363 of NZ_LBHV01000001.1, read as the reverse complement.
ATCGAGATGCCGCGTCAGGTCGACGATGAAGCCGTTGCGGACCTCGCAGACCTCGTAGACGCCATCGGCGAACTGGAAACCGCGATCCTCCACATGCACGGCAGCTTCCGAATGCTGCACATACCGGCCGTTGACATACGCAATCCTCGACATGGACTTTCCTTGCTCGAAATCTGTCAGAAATATTGGATGGAAACGCGAAACAGCTGCTCGACATCGCGAACGGCCTCGGGAACGGCGAAGAGGACGACCCGGTCGCGCGATTTGATCTTCGTATCGCCGCTCGGGCGGAGCACCTCGCCGCCCCGGTAGATCGCGCCGATGCGGATGCCGTCGGGCAGATCGAGTTCGCGGAACGGCCTTCCGACGAGCGGAGAGGTTTCCAGCGCCTCGGCCTCTATCACCTCGCCCGTGCCCTGCTGCACCGAATAGACGGAGCGGATGCGCCCCTTGCGGACATGCTGGAGAACGCGCGAGATCGTGACGGCGCGCGGATTGATCTGCGCGTCTATGCCGAGCGAATCCGTCACCTTGTTGAGGGAGGAACTGTTGATCAGCACCAAGTTCGACTTGCAGCCATTGGCCTTGGCCATGACCGCCGAGAGGATGTTGATCTGGTCGCTGTTGGTCAGCGTCACCATCAGGTCGGCTTCCTGAATATCCGCCTGGGCGAGGATATGCTGGTCGAGGGCCGAACCGTGCAGCACGATCGTGTTGCGCAACTGCTCCGAGATCGCAAGCGCGCGCTCACGATTGCTCTCAATGATCTTGATGCGCGTGCGCGGCTGGTGCTCCTCGATCGTGCGGGCGACGTAATAGCCGATATTGCCGCCGCCGGCGATGATGATGCGGCCGGCCTCCTGCTCCTCATGCCCGAAGAGGCCGAGCGTGCGCCGCACATGCTCTCGCTGGGCGATCACATAGGCAAGATCGCCCACCTGGAGCTGATCGGCGGAGCGGGGGATGAGCACGCGGCCGTTGCGATAGATGCCCACCACGGTCGCCATCAGATCCGGAAAGAGCTGCGAAAGCTGCTGGAGCGGCGTGTTGACGACCGGGCAATCCTCCATGCATTCGATCGCCACCATCGAGATACGGTCGTCCGCGAACCGCACGACATCGGTGGCACCCGGAAAGGAGATGCGCCTGAGCACCATCTTGCCGACCTCGATCTCCGGCGAGATCGTGACGTCGATCGCCATGTTCTGGCGGCTGAAGAGATCGGCATATTCCGGCTGCAGATAGTTCTGCGCGCGAATGCGGGCGATCTTGGTCGGCACGCTGAAAAGCGCATGCGCCACCTCGCAGGCGACGATATTGACTTCGTCGTGCAGCGTGACCGCGATGATCATGTCGGCGTCTTCCGCGCCCGCCTTGGCAAGCACGTCCGGATGCGCGCCATGGCCCACATAGCCGCGCACATCCAGCGTCTCGGTGATCACGTTGATCAGCGAAGCCTCGGTGTCGATCACCGAAACGTCGTTGTCCTCCTGCGACAGGCGCTCGGCGATGCCGTAGCCCACCTGCCCCGCTCCGCAAATTATGACTTTCATGACTGGACTTTCATCGGATGACGCCGCCCGGAGGACTCAAGGATACGGGCCCTTATACGCCAAGCGATTTCAGTTTGCGATGCAGCGCGGAGCGCTCCATGCCGACGAATTCGGCCGTGCGGGAGATATTGCCGCCGAACCGGTTGATCTGGGCGATGAGATAATCGCGCTCGAACATCTCGCGCGCCTCGCGAAGCGGCAGCGTCATGATGTGATAATCCCCCTTGGCGGAAACCTTGGGCAGCATGTCGCCGAGATCGGTGGGCAGCATGTCGGCGGAAATGGCGGTATCGGGACCATCCGAGCGGGCGAGAATCATCAGCCGCTCGATATTGTTGCGCAGCTGGCGGATATTGCCCGGCCAGTCATGCGCCTGCAGAACGGCAAGCGCATCCTCGCCGATCTTGCGCGGACGGATGCCCGCCTGCTCGGAAATCTGGCGCATGAACATGTCGATGAGGAAGGGAATGTCCTCCCGCCGCTCGGCGAGCGCCGGCACCTTGACCGGCACCACAGCGAGCCGATGATAGAGGTCCTCGCGGAAGGAGCCCTCGGCGATCAGGCTCTCCAGATTGTAGGCGGTCGACGAGATGATGCGCACGTCCACCTTCACGCGCTTGGAACCGCCGACACGCTCGAACTGCTGGTCGACCAGCACCCGCAGGATCTTGTTCTGGGTCTCGCGCGGCATTTCGCCCACTTCGTCGAGATAGAGAATGCCGCGATGGGCCTCCTCCAGCGCGCCGATCTTGCGCGGCTGGCCGGGAGCGCCTTCCGTGCCGAACAGCGCGACCTCCATCCGGTCCGGGGTGATGGTGGCAGCATTCAGCGCCACGAAGGGACCGCCTGCGCGGGAAGACTTCTTGTGGATCATCCGGGCGACGAGCTCCTTGCCGGCTCCGGACGGCCCGAAAATCATGATGCGGCTGTTGGTGGGCGCAACCTTGTCGATCGTCTGGCGAAGCTGCGAGACGGCGACCGACGTGCCGACGAGCTCCGCCGCATCGCCGGCGCGCTTCTTGAGCTCGCTGACCTCGCGCTTGAGCTTGGAATTTTCCAGCGCCCGCTCGGCGATCAGGATCAGCCGGTCCGCCTTGAACGGCTTCTCGATGAAATCGAAGGCGCCGCGCTTGATCGCCGAAACGGCGGTCTCGATATTGCCGTGACCGGAGATCATCACCACCGGCATTTCCGGATGGCGGCTCTTGATCTCGTCCAGCAAGGCCAGACCGTCGAGCTTGGAGCCCTGCATCCAGATATCCAGGAATACGAGCCGCGGCGCACGGTCCGAAATGGCGGCAAGCGCGCTGTCGCTGTCGTAGGCGGTGCGCGTTTCGTGCCCTTCGTCGGACAGAATGCCGGAAACGATCTCGCGGATATCCGCCTCGTCATCCACGACCAGAATATCAGACGCCATATGCCACTTCCTTGTTATTGTCGGTTCCGGGCGCGGCCGCATGCGCGACATGCGGCAGCAGCACCCTGATCATGGCCCCGCGGCCATGATCGAAATCGGCGGGCGCATCGTGCAGTTCGAGCTGCCCGCCATGTTCCTCGATGATCTTCTTGACGATCGCGAGCCCGAGGCCCGTGCCCTTCTCGCGCATGGTCATATAGGGTTCCAGGATCCGGTGCCGGTTCTCGGTCGGAAGGCCGCTGCCGTTGTCGACGACATCGACCACGAAAAGATCGCGGTTGTGATCGAAGCGGGCGCGCGCGAGCACCTTGCGCCCGTCGCGCTCCTGATCGCTGGGAACCGCCTCGATCGCCTCTACCGCGTTCTTCACCAGATTGCCGAAAGCCTGGCCGAGCATGCGTGCATCGAACATGCCGATCAGCGGCTCCTCGCCGAGATCCTTGAAGAAGTCGATATGGGTGGTTCCCATCTCCCTCAGGAAGACCGCGTCCCGCAGGATATCCCTGAGGTCGGCCTCCTCCTTGGCGGGCTTGGGCATGCGGGCAAAGGAGGAAAATTCATCGACCATGCGGCCGATATCGCCCACCTGACGCACGATCGTATCGGTGCACTGGTCGAAGACGGCACGGTCGCTCTCGTCGATCTGCTTGCCGTAGCGCCGCTTCAGACGTTCGGCGGAAAGCTGGATCGGCGTCAGCGGGTTCTTGATCTCGTGCGCGATGCGGCGCGCCACGTCCGCCCAGGCGGTGGAGCGCTGGGCGATGACGAGATCGGTGATGTCGTCGAGGGTGATGACGTAGGAATCGTTCGGCGAGCGCTGCTCCTCGCGCGTCACCTGCACGGAAAGCGTCCGCTCCTTGCCGCCGCGCATCAAATTCACCTGCTTGCTGAATTCGCCGCGGGCGCGCGCCGCCGCTTCCGTCAGGACCTGGTCGATCTCGGGCGCGACGTCCTGCAACCGCTCGCCCACCAGCTTATCGGCCGGCAGGCCGAGGAATTCCTCCGCCGAAGGGTTGGCGATGGTGATACGGCGATCGTCCTCCACGCCGATCACGGCGGCGGTCACGCCCGAAAGCACCGCCTCGATGAAGCGGCGGCGATCGTCCACCTCGTCCTTGGCCTCGAGGATTTCGTCGTGCTGGCCGCGGATTTCCGAAATCATCTTGTTGAAGGTGCGCGAGAGGTTCCCGACGTCGCCATCGGCGGCGCGCACCGGCACCACCACGTCCAGATTGCCGGTCGCCACGCTGTCGGCCGCGCTGATCAGCAGGCGGATCGGCCGGACGATCCGGTCGGCGACCGCGATGGCGGCCCAGATCGCGGCAAGAAGCACGATCAGCGCAAAACCGAGATAGAGCACCGCGAAGGCGAGCTGCAGCGAGGTCCGGCCGGCCTGCATGGCCTGGTACTCGACCGTGTTCTCCTCCATGAGCCGCATCGCCGACATCACCTTCGGATCGACGGCCCGGATCGTATAAAGAAGCGTGCCGGAAATTCCGTCGAGCTTGATGACCGCGCCGACGAGATTGGTGACGCCGGGCGGGATGAGCGTCGGCTGGCCCTTGGCGGCACTTTGCAGCGCATCCTGAGGGATCGCCGGAAGCGGCCGCTCCGTCTTGATATCGGCCTGCGCGACCGCCTGCCCGTCGTCACGCACGAGGAAGGCCCCGAGCATTCCGCGCCCGCGCGCCTGGCGGGTCATCAGCTCGATGAAGCCGGTACGGTCGAGATAGAACATCGCCCTGTTGCGTTCCAGGTCGTTGCCCATGGAGGCTGTCTGCCCCTGAAGGTAGCTCGCATTCTCGAGCTGGTAGGCGCGCGCCACATCCAGCGACGAGCGGACGATCGCCTGGGTTCGCAGCGAAAACCAGCGGTCGAGACCGACATTGAGCGTAAGGCTCGCGAAGATCGCGACCAGCACGGCCGGCGTGATGGCGACGATGGAGAACAGGACGACGATGCGCACGTGAAGGCGTGCGGCCGCCCGCCCCTTGGCCCGTGCCTTCACGAGACGCGAGACCTCGCGGCCGATCAGGTACATCAGCCCCAGGATGAAGAAGGAATTGAGGACGGCGGAAGCGATCACCACATTCGTGGTGGGCGCGATCGGGGTGAGCCCGAGCAGCACGAAGAGCGTGAGCATCGCGCAGATGAGCGCGCCGCCGCCAAGCAGAAGCCCCGGCAGAGCGAAGGAGGCTCTCCGGTCCTGTACGGCCCCTGACGGCTCCTCGTCAGCCATCGGCGCGGTCGCACGCTGCGTCATTGAATAAACTCCGATCTCCCCGTTCCTCGCGGAATCATTTCATCGGGTGAAACGAACGCCGTTCGAGGAAGTCGCCGGTCTGCCGCCACCGGAAATTCCAAGTCCGCCATGCGTGACCTTTAAGCAACGCATTGTGGCGAAAATGCAACGAATTCCGAGCAGGTGTCAAGCGGAGCTCAGCTCGCGCGGGAGCTGCGGTAGACCGATACGCCGAGTTCGCGGATCTTTTTCCTCAACGTATTGCGATTGAGGCCGAGGAGATCGGCCGCCTTGATCTGGTTACCGCGGGTTGCGGTGAGCGCCGCGAGAATCAGCGGGTATTCCATTTCCGTCAGCACGCGGTCGTAGAGGCCCGGAGGCGGCAGGTTATCGCCGAAGCCCGCGAAATAGGTCCGCATGTTTTCCTCCACCGCCTGGGCGATGGTGAGCGAGCCCGAGCGGGCGCCCATCTTGTCGATCGGGCTGTCCGGCACGTCCGCACGCAATTCCGCCTCGATGATCTCGCGGCCGATCACATCCTGGGGATAGAGCGCCATGAGGCGGCGCACGAGGTTTTCGAGTTCGCGGACATTGCCGGGCCAGGCATAGGACTTCATCAGGTCGAGCGCCTCGATATCGAAACGCTTGGGATCCAGGCCTTCCTTCTCACCCATCTGGATGAAGTGGCGGACGAGATCGCCAATGTCCTCGGCACGGTCGCGAAGCGGCGGCAGCCGCAGCGGCACGACGTTCAGCCGGTAATAGAGGTCTTCGCGGAACAGACCCTGATTTATGAGCTGCTTCAGGTCCTTGTTGGTGGCGGCGACGATGCGCACATCGGTGCGGATCGGCGTGCGTCCGCCGACGGTCGTGTATTCGCCCTGCTGCAGGACGCGAAGAAGGCGCGTCTGGGCATCCATCGGCATGTCGCCGATTTCGTCGAGGAAGAGCGTGCCGCCCTCGGCCTGCTCGAAACGGCCGGTCGAACGGTTCTGCGCGCCGGTGAAGGCGCCCTTCTCGTGACCGAAGAGTTCCGATTCGATGAGGTCACGCGGAATTGCCGCCATGTTGATGGCGACGAACGGCCCGTTCCGGCGCTTGCCGTAATCGTGCAGGGCGCGGGCGACGAGTTCCTTGCCGGTGCCCGATTCACCGGTGATCATCAGCGTCAGGTCGGTCTGCATGAGGCGCGCCAGCACGCGGTAGATTTCCTGCATGGCGGCGGAACGGCCGACGAGCGGCATGCCGTCCTGCATCTCGTCATCCAGCCGCGCCGGCTTGCGCTTCGGCTCAGCGAGCGCCCGCCCGATGATGGCGATCAGCTCCGTCAGATCGAAAGGCTTCGGGAGATAGTCGTAAGCCCCCTTCTCCGATGCCTTGATGGCGGTCATGAAGGTGTTCTGCGCGCTCATGACCAGAACCGGCAATTCCGGCCGCGACTTCTTGATGCGCGGCAAGAGATCGAAGGCGTTCTCGTCCGGCATCACCACATCGGTCACCACCAGATCGCCCTCGCCCGCGGAAATCCACCGCCAGAGGGTGGCGGCATTGGACGTGATCCGCACGTCATAGCCGGCGCGGGTCAGCGCCTGGTTCAGTACGGTGCGGATGGCCGCGTCGTCGTCGGCGACAAGGATCGTGGCAGTCATATAGCAGTTCCTGTGGTGTTCAGGGGTCGGCCTTCGAGGCTGTCTTCCCTATGCATGGGCATCAGAACGCGGAAGATGGTGCGGCGGGCCTGGCTGTCGCATTCGACAATGCCGCCATGCCCGCCGATGATCTTGGCCACGAGCGCGAGCCCGAGGCCGGAACCGTTGGTCTTGGTGGTGATGAAGGGATCGAACAAATGCGGCAACAGGTCTGGCGGGACGCCCGGTCCGTTGTCGATGACGCAGAATTCGAGCGGCAGGGAAATCTTTTCGCGCGTACCCGCAACCGAAAGGCGGATGCCCGGCCTGTAAGCCGTCGTCAGCATGATTTCGCCGTCCTGCTGATCCCCGACCGCTTCCGCGGCATTCTTGATGAGGTTCAGGAATACCTGCACGAGCTGGTCCCGGTTGGCGTAGACCGGCGGCAACGACGGATCGTAAAGCTCGGAAATCTTGATGTCGCGCGCAAAGCCCGCCTTGGCGACCGCCTTCACGTGATCGAGCACGGAATGGATGTTGAGCGGCACCCGATCCACCGGGCGCTCGTCGGAAAACACCTCCATCCGGTCCACCAGCGAGACGATGCGGTCGGTCTCGTCGCAGATGAGCCGCGTCAGCGCACGGTCCTCGTCGGCCACCGAGGTTTCCAGCAGTTGCGCGGCGCCGCGAATGCCCGAAAGCGGGTTCTTGATCTCGTGCGCCAGCATCGAAGCCAGCCCCGTGACCGAACGCGCGGCGGCGCGATGGGTGAGCTGCCGGTCGATCTTGTCGGCCATCGAGCGCTCCTGGAAGACCACCACGACCGATCCGGGTTCGCTGACGACCGGCGCGACGTAGAGATCGACCAGTTTTTCCTGGCCAAGCCGTGGCGATGACAGATCGACGCGATATTCGTTGACCGGCGCCTTGCGCTCGCGCACCTGGTCGATCAGCGCCAGAAGCGGGCTGCCGAAGGGAATGAAGGTGGAAATCTTCTGCTTGGCCAGATGCGGGGCGCTGGCGCCGAAAAAGGCCTCCGCCTCCCAGTTGGCGAAAGCGACCCGGCCCGCGGCATCCACCAGAATGACCGGATTCTGCACGGAATTGAGGACGGCCATGGCAAGGCCGTCCGCCTGGACGGACGACTTCGTCATGCGGCCTCCCTGCGGGCAAGATCAGCCGTCTGGCTCAGCGCCGAGACCATGCGCCGGGTCACCTCGGCGGGCTCTTTCGACACCATGATCGCCGCTTTCTCATCGACCGGCAGGTCCGGAGCGAAGCGGTCCAGATACCAGCCGAGATGTTTGCGCGCATGGCGAAGGCCGGCTTCGCGGCCGTAGAATTCGAGCATCATTTCGTAATGTTCCGCAGCGAGCGCGGCAATCCCTTCACGGTCCGGGCCCAGGTGGCCGGCAAGGACGCCGACATGCCAGGGCCGGCCCTGCGCGCCGCGCCCGACCATGACCGCATCTGCGCCGGAGCGCCTCAGAATATCCTCGGCATCCGCCGGCGTTTCCACGTCCCCATTGGCGACAAGCGGAATGGAAACCGCATCGCGGACGAGGCGGATGGCATCCCAGTCAGCGCGGCCTTCATAGAACTGCATGCGGGTGCGGCCGTGAATGGTGACGAGCTGGATACCCGCCTCCTCGGCGCGCCGCGCGATCTCCGGCGCGTTGATGGAGTTTTCGTCCCAGCCGAGCCGCATCTTGAGCGTCACCGGCACGTTCACGGCCTTCACCGTCGCTTCGATCAACGAAAGCGCATGGTCGGGATCGCGCATCAGCGCGGAGCCGGAATAGCCGCCCGTCACCTTCTTCGCCGGGCACCCCATGTTGATATCGACGATATCGGCACCGTTATCGACGGCGATCCTGGCGGCCTCGGCCATCCATTGCGCCTCGCGTCCGGCGAGCTGCACCATGTGCGGCGTCATACCGGCATTTTTCAGCCGCGCCCAGGATTCGCCGCGGTTCAGTACGAGCTCGCGGCTCGCGACCATCTCGGTCACGACGAGCCCTGCCCCGAAGCGCCAGGCAAGCTGTCTGAAGGGCAGATCGGTGACGCCGGACATCGGGGCCAGCACGACACGGTTGCGGATGGCGACCGGTCCAATCCGGAAAGGCTTGGCGAGATCTTGAAAAAGCAAATGATGATCTTTCGGGCACATAGAATTTCTGCACTATTTTTATTCAGCTTGCAGGCGTTTGCCAAGAGCAATTCCCTGATTGCGATATTTTTGTGCGCCCTGCTGGAAAACGGCCTTTTGAGTCTATAGTTCTCGCCTGTCAATTCCCTGAGGACGAGAACGGGTTAAGCCGCGTGAGCGACAAATCCATGACAATCGGCATCGTTATCGTCGCGGCCGGCCGCGGCGAGCGGGCCGGTGCGCCCGAAGAAGGGCCGAAGCAGTATCGTCCGATCGGCGGCCGGCCGGTGATCGCCCGCACGCTCGAATGCTTCCTTTCCTGGCCACGGAGTGGGCCGGTGGTCGTCGTCACCCATCCCGACGACGACGGACTGTTCGCCGCCGCGACCGCGGGGATAGCGAATGTCGAGCGCGTCGTCACCACTGCCGGCGGCGATACGCGCCAGCGTTCCGTCTTCGAAGGTTTGCGGGTGCTTTCCGGCACCGATGCCACCCATGTGATGATTCATGATGCCGCCCGCCCCTTCTGCGACCATGCGCTGCTCGACCGGGTGGCGGATGCGCTCGCGGCCGGAGAGGACGGCGCGCTGCCGCTCATGCCGGTGACCGATACCCTCAAGCGCGGCAGCGCCGAGGGCCTCGTGCATGAGACCGTGCCGCGCGCCGGGCTCTATTCGGCGCAGACGCCTCAGGGCTTTCACCTGGCATCGATTCGGGCGGCTCACGAGAAGGCTGCAGCCCTGCGGCGCGGCGATTTCACCGACGACGCCTCCATCGCCGAATGGGCGGGACTTGCGGTCCGGATGGTGGAGGGCTCGCCCGACAACATCAAGCTCACCCTCAAACGGGACATCGATTTGGCTGACGAAAAGCTTTCCCGCCGGGCGCTTCCAGATGTGCGCACCGGCAACGGCTACGACGTGCATCAACTGGAGCCCGGCGACGGCGTGACGCTCTGCGGCGTGTTCATTCCGCACGACCAGACGCTCAAGGGGCACTCCGATGCGGATGTCGCGCTGCATGCACTGACCGACGCGCTGCTCGCCACCTGCGGCGCCGGCGATATCGGCGACCACTTCCCTCCCTCCGACATGCAGTGGAAGGGCGCGCCTTCAAAGATCTTCCTGGAACATGCGGCGAAGATCGTGCGCGAGCACGGCGGAACGATCATGAACGCAGATGTTTCGCTGATCGCCGAAGCGCCCAAGATCGGCCCGCACAGGCAGGCCATGCGTGAAAACCTCGCCGCGATCCTCGGCATCTCGCTCGACCGCTGCTCGGTCAAGGCGACGACCAACGAAAAGATCGGCTTCGTCGGCCGCCGCGAAGGCATCGCCGCGATTGCGACTGCGACGGTCGTCTACCGCGGAGAGAGCCGGTGAGCCTCTTTCCCGCCGATATCGAGGAACAGGCGGGGCGCATCATCGCCGATTTTTCGGCACGCAAACTGATGATCACCACAGCGGAATCCTGCACCGGCGGACTGATCGCAGGCGCCTTGACTGAGATTTCCGGCTCGTCCGCCGTGGTCGACCGCGGCTTCGTGACCTACACCAACCAGGCCAAGACCGACATGCTCGGAGTGACAGAAGGCACGCTTGCCGCTTTCGGAGCCGTGTCGAAGGAAACCGCGCTGCAGATGGTTCATGGAGCGCTTTACCGGTCGCGCGCTTCGGTGGCGGTTGCGGTCACCGGCATTGCCGGCCCCGGCGGCGGATCGGCGGAAAAGCCGGTCGGCCTCGTCCACCTCGCCGCAAAAACTCGAGCGGGAAAGCTCATCCACCGCCAGATGCGTTACGGCGATATCGGCCGCGACCAGGTGCGGCTCGCGACCGTGAGAACGGCGCTGGACATGCTGGTTGAAGCTGCCGGAAGATAAGGGATCAGGCGTAGATCTTGTCCGCCCTCGTCTCGAAGGCTTCGGCGAACATGCGGAAGGCGCGGTCGAACATCGAGCCCATCAGCGCGCCGAGGATCATGCTCTTGAACTCGTAATCGATGAAGAAATGCACCTTGCAGCCGTCCGCCACCGGCTCGAAGCGCCAGCGGTTGTCGAGGTATTTGAACGGTCCTTCGATATATTTGACATCAATGATCCGCTCGGCTGGGTTGAGCAGGACCTGGGTGGTGAAGGTTTCCCGGATCGCCTTGTAGCCGACCGTCATATCCGCGACGAGCAGCGTCTTCTCGTCCCGCTCCTTGCGGGAACGGACCGTGAGCGCCTCGCAGAGCGGCAGGAATTCCGGATATCTCTCGATATCGGCGACCAGAGCGTACATCTGCTCCGGCGTATGCTGCTTGACGTGGCGGTGGACTTCGAACTTGGGCATAGACGGGAGTTAAGCTTCCCTATCGAGAAGATCAAGCAGATGGCGCATCTGGCGGCGCGATTTCAACACCAGAACCGGGACGCCTCGCCCGTATCGCTCGAAGTTTCGAATGAAGATCGGCGCATGTCGCTCCTCGAAGTTCCAGACGTAGCTGACGAACTCGCGGTCGGGCAGTTTCTCCGGGCAGCCGGGAGCCATGTCAGGCCGTGTGCGCCCAAAGGTGCGAATGCTCCTGCTGAAAATCCCCCAAAGGCAAAGCAGCCGGGGCAACCTCACCCAGATGACGATATCGGTTCGCGGCAGCCGGATATCGAAACTGGAAGGATTGCTGCCGTCCATGATCCAGCGATCCTCAGTCACGCGGGCGGCAATCATGCTCCTCTGCTCGGCGCGATCACGCGCAACCCATCCCGGCAGCCAGAAAAACTCGCGGTCCATCGAAACATAGGGGAGATCGAATCGAGCGGCGATCTTCCGGGAGAGCGTCGATTTGCCGCCGCCCGAAGAACCGACCACCAGGATGCGGTTCGCCCGCCGGATCAGCACGGCGGCTGTCTCATCACTGGCATAATCGACGGCGGATCGCGGCGTTTCATCCATATCCCGGCTCCGAATCAGGTCCTGCGGACGAGCAGCTCCAGTAATCTATCGGCGTGACGGTAGGATTTCACCACATGCACGCAAAGATGGCGACCGTGGAGCTCCAGCATCTCCTCGATCTCGGGCACCTCGGTCTTCTCGAAATTCCAGACGTAACGCAGGAATTCCCGGTCGATCTTTTCGGGACAGCCTTCCGCCATCTCCGGCCGCGTCTTCCGCCAATAGCGAACCCAGCGGAAGATCACCCCGAAGAGGGAGACGAGGCGCGGCGGGCGCATCCAGATCACCAGTTCGGCGCGCGGCAGGCGGAGCGGCAAAGAACCGGGGCTCGTGCCGTCCATGATCCAGCGATCCTCGGCCACCGCCTTGCGGATCAACTCCATCGCTTCGGCCCGCGGCCGCACTTGCCAGCCCGGCAGCCAGAAGATTTCGCGGTCCATGGAAATGTAGGGAAGCGAGAGCAGGCCCGCGAGCTTGTGCGAAAAAGTGCTCTTGCCGCTTCCGGAGCAACCGATCACAAGTATGCGGCTCGACCTTCCAAGAAGGCTTACAGCTTCGCCGCGATCGATTATATAACGAACCATAAGTCTGCCGGGATTCAATCAGAAGACGGTGAAGAGCAAACCGTTTGCTATGATCCTCGAGCGCAGTCAAGACATGAGGGGCGTTGCAGCCAGCATACCAAAGCATCCGAAAGACAAGACCGATGGACGACTTCTCCCAGATGATAAAGCTGCTCGAATCAGCAAAGCAGCTCGCAGACATGAACCAGATGCCGATGCTGGCCTATCTGATAGAGATGGCCAAGGCCGAAGCGCGCGGCAACCGCTTCACGCTGCGCGATAGAAAGCGCGGCCAAGACAAGCAGGACAAGAAAGAGAAGCCGCAGGCCGCCGAGTGAGGATCGGCGGCGCTACGGCATCGGGAAGTTTGGGGGAGCTTCGCTCTATTCCGCGGCTGCGAGCAGCTTCTTTTCCCGCGCGGCCCTCAACCGGGCAAAGTCGTCGCCGGCGTGGTGCGACGAACGGGTGAGCGGGCTGGAGGAGACCATCAGGAAGCCCTTGGTGTAGGCCACCGTCTCGTAGGACTTGAATTCCTCCGGCGTTACGAACGCTTCCACCTTGTGATGCTTGCGGGTCGGCTGGAGATATTGGCCGATCGTCAGGAAATCGACGTCGGCGGTCCTGAGGTCGTCCATGAGCTGCAGCACTTCGTTGCGCTCTTCGCCCAAGCCCACCATGATGCCGGACTTCGTGAACATCGTCGGGTCCAGCTCCTTCACCCGCTGCAATAGGCGGACGGAGTGAAAATAGCGGGCGCCGGGGCGAACAGTCAGATAATTCCCCGGAACGGTCTCCAGATTATGGTTGAAGACGTCCGGCTTGGCGGCGACGACACGCTCCAGCGCACCGGGCTTTTTCAGGAAGTCCGGCGTCAGGATTTCGATCGTCGTCGTCGGCGAAGCGGCGCGGATCGCGAAGATCACCTTCTCGAAATGCTCGGCGCCGCCGTCATCCAGGTCGTCGCGGTCGACCGAGGTGATGACGACGTGCGACAGGCCCATCTGCTTGACGGCCTTGGCGACGTTTTCCGGCTCGTCCATGTCGAGCGCGTTGGGCTTGCCGGTCGCGACGTTGCAGAAGGCGCAGGCGCGGGTGCAGATCTCGCCCATGATCATGAAGGTGGCGTGCTTCTTGTCCCAGCACTCGCCGATATTGGGGCAGCCCGCCTCCTCGCAGACCGTCACGAGCTTATGGGAGCGCACGAGATCGCGCGTTTCCATATAGCCCTTGGACACCGGAGCCTTGACGCGGATCCACTCGGGCTTGCGCAGCACCTCGGTATCCGGGCGATGCGCCTTTTCCGGGTGGCGGATGCGCTTTTCCTCGCCTGTGCCGATCCTGTCGAGAATGGTGACCATTAAAACCTGCCTTCAACCCGCCTTACGTGCGGTATTCGTCAACGCCGGACGATCTTGGCCAGAAATAGCAAAATGCACGAACCCACGAAACCCTGCACCAGGTAACCCAGCCATCCGCTGGCGACATGGATGCCGAAGCGATCGAAAATGGCATTGGCGAGCAGCGCGCCGAGAATGCCGATGACGATGTTCATGAAGACGCCGAAACGTATATCCATCAGCTTGCCGGCAATCCAGCCCGCTATGCCGCCGATGACCACCGTGGCAATCAAACCAACACCTTCCATCCGCTTCTCCTGTTCGTTCGGAACCCTTCATATGGTGGGGCACGCGGCCTGGAACAATGGCGCGAGCCCCGAGGGTATTATCAGACGTTCAATGCCCTGCCATAGGCGTCGAGCACGCTTTCCTTCATGGTTTCGGAAATCGTCGGATGCGGGAAGATCGTGTGCATCAGCTCTTCCTCGGTCGTCTCGAGGTTCATGGCGACCACGAAGCCCTGGATGAGCTCGGTGACTTCCGCTCCGACCATATGCGCGCCCAGGAGCTCGCCCGTCTTCTTGTCGAAGATCGTCTTGACCATGCCCTGATCCTCGCCGAGCGCGATCGCCTTGCCGTTGCCGACGAAGGGGAAGCGGCCGACGCGGATATCGCGGCCCTGCTCCTTGGCCTTGGCTTCGGTGAGGCCGACGGAGGCGACCTGCGGATGGCAATAGGTGCAGCCGGGGATCTTCAGCTTGTCCATCGGGTGGACGTTCGGAACGCCGGCGATCTTCTCCACGCAGATGACAGCCTCGTGCTCGGCCTTGTGGGCCAGCATCGGCGGACCGGCGACGTCGCCGATCGCGTAGATGCCGGGCACGTTGGTCTTGCCGTAGCCGTCTATGACGATGAAGCCGCGATCGGTCTTCACACCGACTGCCTCGAGCCCCAGGTTTTCGATATTGGCCTGCACGCCGACGGCAGAGATCATCCGGTCGGCGGTGATCTTCTCGACCTTGCCGTCCTTCATCTCGACATGCGCGGTGATGGAGTTGGCGGCCTTGTCCACCTTGGTGACCTTGGCCTCCAGATGGATCTTCATGCCCTGCTTCTCGAACTGCTTCTTGGCAAGCGCAGAGATTTCCACGTCTTCCACCGGCATGACGGTCTTCATGACCTCGACGACGGTCACGTCGACTCCGAGCGTGCGGTAGAAGGAGGCGAACTCGATGCCGATCGCGCCCGATCCCATGACCAGCAGCGACTTCGGCATTTCCTCCGGCTTCATTGCCTCGAAATAGGTCCAGATCAGCTTGCCGTCCGGCTCGATGCCGGGCAGCGCGCGCGGACGCGCGCCGGTGGCGACGATGATGTGCTTGGCGGTGTACGTGCCTTCGCCGAGCGTGTTCTTCGGTACCGGCCCCATCGGCTCGACCAGCTTCTTGGTGGGTTTGGAAACGAGGACTTCACCCGGCTTGGTGATCTTCGCCTCGCCCCAGATGATGTCGATCTTGTTCTTCTTGAAGAGGAAGCCGACGCCGTTGTTCATCCGATGCGCGATGCCGCGCGAGCGATCGACGATCGCCTTCAGGTCCGGCGTCACGGTTCCCTCGATCTTCACGCCGTAATCGCCCGGATGCTGGGCATAGTGGAAGATTTCGGCCGAACGCAACAGCGCCTTGGTCGGGATGCAGCCCCAGTTGGAGCAGATGCCGGCGAGATGCTCGCGCTCGACGACGGCGACTTTCATCCCGAGCTGGGCGGCGCGGATGGCGGCGATATAACCGCCGGGGCCGGAGCCGATGACGATGAGGTCGTAGGATTGAGCCATTCTCTTCCTGCCTTTTCCTTGTGCTTTCCTTGGGGGCGGCCAGCGGATCACGCGGCCTGCCTCATCAGGAACGTGTTTAAAGCCCCAGCATCATCCGGGCGATGGGCTCGAGGCCCCGCCCGATGGCGCGGGTGTTTTCCGCATCGAGATGCACGCCATCGACGGGCGTGGCGCTCGCGACCGATCCGGCATCGAAGAATCCGCAGCCCAATTCATCCGCGAGATCGCGATAGAGCGAGGCGAGCATCCGGGACTGCTCGATGGCGCCCCTGTACAGGGCGCCGGTCAACGGGTTCGCCGTCTCGCAAAGCGGCGGCGGCGATACGACGAGGATCTCGGGCGGCTCGCATTCGCGCGCCCAATCGTGAAAGCGGATGAGGCTGACGAGCTTCTTCACGCCCTGGCGCGCGCCTATGGCCGTGCCATGGATGATCGGCTTCATGTCATTGGTGCCGAGCATGATGACGACGAGCTCGAGCGGGCCGTGGGTATGAAGCACGGTCGGCAGCAATCGCGCACCGTTGCGGTCGCAATCGCCCAACTGGTCGTCATAGGCGGTGGTACGGCCGCCAAGCCCCTCGGCGATCACATTGACGGAAGGGCCGAGTGCCGCCTGCAGCACGCTCGGCCAGCGGTCTTCGAAAGCATGTCGGCCGCCGGTCTCGGCATCCGTGCCCCAGGTTAGCGAATCGCCATAGCAGAGAACGGTTTTCATGGACGCACCTCGGATTCCCCTCCCTTGCGGACACCCTCCCCGCAAGGGGGAGGGAAAGGCTGGACTACACCAGCATGGCCATCGGGTTTTCGATGTAGCGCTTGAAGGCGGACGCGAGTTCCGCGCCGAGCGCGCCGTCGATGACGCGGTGGTCGAAGGCGAAGGTCGCCGTCATCACCGTGCCCACCTTGATCTCGCCGTCCTTCACGACCGGCTTCTCGATGCCCGCGCCGATCGAGACGATCGATGCCTGCGGCAGGTTGATGATCGAGGTGAAGTTGGAGACGCCGAACATGCCGAGGTTGGACACAGACGTCGTGCCGCCCTGGTATTCCTCCGGCTTCAGCTTCTTGTCGCGGGCGCGCTTTGCAAGATCCTTCACCTCGTTGGAGATGACCGACAGCGCCTTCTCTTCGGCCTTGCGGACGATCGGCGTGATCAGCCCGTCCGGGATCGCCACGGCGACGCCGACATCCGCGTGCTTGTGCAGAACGCGCGCGGTCGAGGTCCAGGAGGCGTTCGCCATCGGGACGTCACGAAGGGCGAGCGCCATCGCCTTGATGATGAAGTCGTTGACCGAGAGCTTGAAGGCCGGAACTTCGCCCTTCTCCGTCTTCTTCACCGGCGCGGACTTGTTGATCTCGGCGCGCAGCTTCAAAAGCGCGTCGATCTCGCAATCCATCGAGATGAAGTAGGACGGAACGGTCTGGCTCGACTCGGTAAGGCGTGAGGCGATCGTCTTGCGCATGCCGTCATGCGGCAGGAGCTCGTAGGAGCCTTCCGCGAAGAGCTTGAGGACGGCATCGTCCGACGGGCCCTTTGCAAGCGCCGGAGCGCCAGCCTGGGCGGCGGCCGGAGCAGCCTTGCCGGTGCCGGAGGCGACGGCCTTCTCGACATCCGCCTTTACGACGCGGCCGTGCGGGCCGGAGCCGGTGACGGCGGAAAGCTCCAGGCCGGCTTCCTTCGCCAGACGGCGCGCGAGCGGCGAAGAGAAGACGCGCTTGCCATCGGCGGTCGGCGCAGGCGTGGACGGCGCCGGAGCGGCATCCGTCACCGGCGTCTTCGGGGTCTCAGAGGTTTTTTCCGCCGGTGCGGCTTCCGCCTTCGGAGCAGGCGCGGCTTCCGCCTTGGCTTCGGCCTTCGGGGCGTCGCCGCCGCCGGCAGCCGCCGCCTTCACATCCTCGCCCTCGGCAGCGAGGATGGCGATCAAGGCGTTGACCTTGACCGCTTCCGTGCCGGCCGGAACGACGAGCTTGGCGACCGTGCCCTCATCGACGGCTTCCACTTCCATGGTCGCCTTGTCGGTCTCGATCTCGGCGATCACGTCGCCAGGGGCAACCTTGTCGCCTTCCTTGACCAGCCACTTGGAAAGATTGCCCTCCTCCATCGTCGGCGAAAGGGCGGGCATGGTGATGTTTATGGGCATCGCGATACCCTCCCCTTACTTGTAGCAGACGGTTTTGACTGCCTGGACGACTTCGCCGACATTCGGCAGCGCCAGCTTCTCGAGGTTCGCGGCATAGGGCATCGGAACGTCCTTGCCGGCGATCGTCAGGATCGGCGCATCGAGATAGTCGAATGCCTGCTGCATGACGCGGGTGGCGATTTCGGTGCCGACCGACGACTGCGGGAAGCCTTCCTCGACGGTGACGAGGCGGCCGGTCTTCTTGACCGACTCGATGACGGTCGGCAGGTCCATCGGACGCAGGGTGCGCAGATCGATCAGCTCGACATCGATGCCTTCCTTGGAAAGCTCGTCGACCGCCTTGGTGGCATAGGTCATGCCGATGCCCCAGGAAACAACCGTGGCGTCCTTACCCTGCTTGTGGATACGGGCCTTGCCGATCGGCAGCACGAAATCATCGAGCTTCGGCACCTCGAAGGAGTGACCGTAGAGGATTTCGTTTTCCAGGAAGATGACCGGGTTCGGATCGCGGATGGCAGCCTTCAGAAGACCCTTCGCATCGGCCGCCGTATAGGGCTGGACGACCTTGAGGCCGGGGATGTGGCTGTACCAGGCGCCGTAATCCTGGCTGTGCTGGGCGCCGACGCGGGCAGCAGCACCGTTCGGGCCGCGGAACACGATCGGAGCGCCCATCTGGCCGCCGGACATGTAGAGCGTCTTGGCGGCGGAGTTGACGATCTGGTCGATCGCCTGCATGGCGAAGTTGAAGGTCATGAATTCGACGATCGGCTTCAGGCCGGCCATGGCCGCACCAACGCCGACGCCGGCAAAGCCGTGCTCGGTGATCGGCGTGTCGACGACGCGGCGCGGGCCGAATTCCTGCAGCAGGCCTTGAGTGATCTTGTAGGCGCCCTGGTATTCGGCGACTTCCTCACCCATGATGAAGACGTCTTCGTCGCGGCGCATTTCTTCCGCCATGGCGTCGCGCAACGCTTCGCGCACGGTCATCGTCACCATCTCGGTGCCGGCCGGGATATCCGGATCGGAGGCGGTCTCGACCTTCGGCTGAGCTGGCACCGGAGCGGCGGCTGAGCCGGTCTCGGTCGGCTTTTCCTCCTGCGGAACGGCGGGAGCCTCCGGCTTGGGAGCCTCGGCAGCGACATCGATGCTGTCGGCGCTCTCGCCCTCGGCGAGCAGAACGGCGATCTTGGTGTTGACCTTGACGTTCTCGGTGCCGGCCGGAACCAGCAGCTTGCCGATCACGCCTTCGTCCACGGCTTCCACTTCCATGGTCGCCTTGTCGGTCTCGATTTCGGCGATCACGTCGCCGGAGGTGACCTTGTCACCCTCGTTCTTCAGCCATTTGCTGAGTGTGCCTTCCTCCATGGTCGGGGAAAGGGCGGGCATAAGAATATCGATCGGCATTATAGTTCCCTCCCCGCGATCAAAGCAGAATGTCGGTATAGAGCTCGGATACATCCGGCTCCGGATCGTTCTGTGCGAAATCGGCGGAGTCCGAAACGATGTCGCGGATATCCTTGTCGATCGTCTTCAGCTCGTCCTCGCTGGCCCAGCCGTTTTCGATCAAGCGGTTCTTGACCTTCTCGATGGGATCGTTTTCCGAGCGCATCTTCTGCACTTCATCCTTGGAGCGATACTTCGCCGGGTCGGACATGGAGTGGCCGCGATAGCGATAGGTGAGCATTTCGAGGATGATCGGGCCCTTGCCCGAACGGCAGTGTTCGAGAGCTTCATCGCCCGCGGCCTTCACGGCGCGAACGTCCATGCCGTCGACCTGGATGCCGGGAATGCCGAAGCCGGAGCCGCGCAGCGAATAATTGGACTGAGCCGTGGCGCGAGCCGTCGAGGTGCCCATCGCATAACGGTTGTTCTCGACGATATAGACGATCGGCAGCTTCCAGAGCGCCGCCATGTTGAAGCTCTCGTAGACCTGGCCCTGGTTGGCCGCGCCATCGCCGAAATAGGCGACGGAGACGGCATCATTGCCACGATACTTGTTGGCAAAGGCAAGACCGGTGCCGAGCGAGACCTGGGCGCCGACGATGCCGTGGCCGCCGTAGAAATTCTTTTCCTTGGAGAACATGTGCATCGAGCCGCCCTTCCCCTTGGAATAGCCGCCCCGACGCCCGGTAAGCTCGGCCATGACGCCGCGAGCCTCCATGCCGGTCGCCAGCATGTGACCGTGGTCGCGATAGGCGGTGATGACCTGATCACCATCCTTCTGCGCCATCTGCATGCCGACGACGACGGCTTCCTGCCCGATGTAGAGATGACAGAAGCCACCGATGAAGCCCATGCCGTAAAGCTGGCCGGCCTTCTCTTCAAAACGGCGGATCAGAAGCATCTCGCGATAAGCGTGAAGATCCTCGTCCTTGCCGAAATCCGGCGTGTTCTTGCCGGTGAATTCCTTCGGAGCGGATTTCGAGGTCGTCTTGGTAGCAGACTTCGCCGCGGATCTGCGGCCGGATACAGACGCGTTTTTGCTCGGCGCCATTCATCCCTCCCTTGCGTGCTGCACTAGGTTCGTTCGGCGCGCAGCATAGGGAAGAAAGGCGACCCCAGCAATGCTATAAATGCATGGCTAGCATTCCGCACAAGTCGTTGAAAATAAACGGAAATATCCGATTAACCGAATTCCGGTTAATCAGAAATAATCGTTGAAGATGACGATCTCGTCGCCCCGCGAGACGTTGAGCTGATAGCGGGCAGTCTCGTCCAGCATGTCCTTTTCCAGCGATCCGTCGCTCAAAAGCTGAACCTGGCGCTCGAGCGCCTCGCGCCGTTCGGTGAGCTTGGAAAGTTCGGCGGCGCGGGCCACCCGCTGGCGCTCGAACTCATCGGTCGCGATCAGACCCAGATCGCCGTGAATGGAATGATAGCCGAAATAGGAAAGGAAGGCGACAGTTATGGCGGGAAGTACGAAACGACCGAATTTTCTCTGCTTATGATGCCTGGTCCACATGCCTTGCCAACCTCGTCACGCATTACGAGGTTTCAAATTCGCAGAACTTGCTTAAGCAATCGTTGACCACGATGAAATGCGAAAGCCCGCGCTTGGCACGCGCGGGCTTTCCAGTTCAGGAATGACAGCCAAGATCAGCCGCGAAGAACACTCCGGCCGGCATAGACGGCCTGCGGGCCCAGCATTTCCTCGATGCGGATGAGCTGGTTGTACTTGGCCATGCGATCGGAGCGCGACAGCGAACCGGTCTTGATCTGACCGCAGTTGGTGGCAACCGCGAGATCGGCGATCGTCGCATCTTCGGTTTCGCCGGAACGGTGGGACATGACGGCGGTGTAGCTCGCCTTATGGGCGGTCTCCACGGCGTCCAGCGTCTCGGTGAGCGAGCCGATCTGGTTGACCTTGACGAGAATGGAGTTGGCGACACCCATGCGGATGCCGTCGCGCAGGCGCGCCGAATTGGTGACGAACAGGTCGTCGCCGACGAGCTGGCACTTCGAACCGACCTTGTCGGTCAGCGCCTTCCAGCCGTCCCAATCGTCCTCGGCCATGCCGTCCTCGATCGAGATGATCGGGTACTTGGCGACCAGTTCCGCGAGGTAGTCAGCCATGGCGCCGGATTCCAGCGTGCGGCCCTCGCCTTCCATGGCGTATTTGCCGTCCTTGAAGAACTCCGTCGAAGCGCAGTCGAGAGCGAGATAGACGTCCTCGCCCGGGCGGTAACCGGCCTTCTCGATCGACTTCATGATGAAGTCGAGCGCTTCCGGCGCGCTCTTGAGGTTCGGTGCGAAGCCGCCCTCATCGCCGACATTGGTGTTGTGGCCGCCGGCATGCAGCTCCTTCTTGAGCACGTGGAAGATTTCAGACCCCATGCGGACGGCATCGCGCAGCGTATCGGCGCCGACCGGCATGATCATGAATTCCTGGAAATCGATCGGATTGTCGGCATGGGCGCCGCCGTTGATGATGTTCATCATCGGAACGGGCAGAACATGCGCGTTCGGGCCGCCGACATAGCGGTAGAGCGGCAGGCCGGAGGTTTCGGCGGCGGCCTTGGCGACGGCGAGCGAAACGCCGAGGATGGCATTGGCGCCGAGGCGCGACTTGTTCGGGGTGCCGTCCAGCGCGATCATCGTCTTGTCGACATGGATCTGGCTCTCGGCATCGAAGCCGCCGATCGCATCGAAGATCTCGGTATTGACCGCCTCGACCGCCTTTTCGACGCCCTTGCCGTGATAGCGCTTACCGCCGTCACGCAGCTCGACCGCCTCATGCGCGCCGGTGGACGCGCCGGAGGGAACCGCGGCACGGCCCATGGAGCCGTCTTCCAGATAGACATCCACCTCGACGGTGGGATTGCCGCGGCTGTCGAGGATTTCACGGGCGATGATATCGGTGATGGCGGTCAAAGGTCTCTCCCTCGAGTTGACGTCCATTGGGGTCACTGACCATGTCTCATAGTCGATGACATGAAAATTACAATGCGGAGCCGGCGGGCGCTTTTATGCCGCCTTGGCCACCGCGTCGAAGGCGAGCAGCTTTTCGAGAAGCCGCGGCATATCCTTCAGGTGAACCATGTTCGGGCCATCGGACGGCGCATTGTCCGGGTCCTCATGGGTCTCGATGAAGACGCCGGCGACGCCGACGGCCACGGCCGCCCGCGCCAGCGTTTCCACGAACTCGCGCTGTCCGCCGGTGGAACCGCCCTGCCCGCCCGGCTGCTGCACGGAATGGGTGGCGTCGAATATGACGGGTGCACCGAGCGAGGCCATGATCGGCAGCGAGCGCATGTCGGAGACCAGCGTATTATAGCCGAAGGAGGCCCCGCGCTCGCAGAGCAGCACGTTGGGATTGCCGCTCTGGGTGAACTTGGCCAGCACGTTCTTCATGTCCCAGGGCGCCAGGAACTGCCCCTTCTTCACGTTGATGACGCGGCCGGTCTTGGCGGCGGCGATCAGAAGGTCCGTCTGGCGCGACAGGAAGGCGGGGATTTGCAGTATATCGACGGTCTTTGCGACGATCTCGCACTGTTCCTCGGAATGGATGTCCGTCAGAACCGGAAAGCCGTATTCCTTCTTGAGATCGGCGAATATTTCCATGGACTTTTCGAGCCCGATACCGCGCTTGCCCGAAAGGGAGGTGCGGTTCGCCTTGTCGAAGGAGGATTTGTAGACGAGGCCGATGCCGAGCTTGGCGCAAAGCTCCTTCAGCGCGCCCGCCATCATGAAGGCATGATCGCGGCTCTCCATCTGGCAGGGACCGGCGATCAGCGACAGCCGCGACTTCTGCGAAAACAGGACGCGCCCCTCGCCTTCACCGGCGAAGACCTCAGTATTGGCGGAGACTTCCATTATCACTCCTCGAAACCGAACAATACGCCCTGGCCGGGCGCCGCGGCGACCAGAACGCGGCCCGCCTTGCGAATGAACGCGACGTCATTAGCAGCAAGGGTGATCTCTGTCACGGCAAGATCGGCAACCCGGAAAATTATGGCGCGGCCGTGAAGGCCGGAAGGGGCGTCATCCGGTGCGAGCGCGAATTCGGGCTCGAGTTCGCCATCCGGCGCGATGCGGACCGCGCAATTCGACGCCTGGATGCGAACTGCCCCCGATTCGGCCTCCGCTTCCGCTTGCGTCTCCATAACCGTCTCCAGCATGGCTGCAAAATCCGAAGGCGCCGGCGCGGAGAGGACGATTTCGCTGAACCCCAGGACATGGTTCGCATGCCGCTCCAGATCGCCCCGGTTGGCGGGCAAGGGATTGACCCTCTCGGCGGCGAACAGCAGGAAATCCGGCGCGCGCTCGTCCGCCGCGAAAGCCAGGCGAAAGCTCGCTTCAGACACCGAGCCATCCGGCAATGTCACCGGGCGGGAGAAATGCAGCATCTCGCCTCTGGAAATGCCATGCCGGCGAAACCGCGCTTCGTCCGCAGCCGCGTCCGTGGATGCAACGACGAGCGCGGACAGACCCTCGCGATGCCCGCCGCCGCGGAATTCGAGATCATGCGCGGTAAAGACATTGCCGCGCTTCGCCGTGCCCGATGCCTGACGGCGATTGGCGACCCCAAGCGGCTCCAGATAGCTGCCGTCGGGAAGGAAAACACAGGCATTGCGGGTGCCGAATGGATGATCGGCATCCGGCGCGACGGTGAAGCCGAGTTCGGAAAGGCGGCTTCTGGCGGCCGCGAGATTCGATACCGGCAGGACGAGATGGTCGATCGGTCTTGGGGAATTCACGGCGACTCCGGAAACAGGCGGATGGAACAGACGTTAGAATATTTTAGAATATATGGTGCGCCTGCGCACAACGGCCAGACGAGGCGTCTCGTCGCCGTTCGCCTCAACGAAATTCATGAGACTTTCACGGAAATTTAGGGACTTGCGGAACACATATGGAACATATAGTGTCCGTTCTGGATTTGTTTCCGATTCAAGGGTTCGCCGCCATGCTCACGCGCAAACAGCAGGAATTGCTTCTGTTCATCCATGAACGCATGAAGGAATCCGGCGTCCCGCCGTCCTTCGACGAAATGAAGGACGCACTCGATCTGGCCTCCAAATCGGGCATCCACCGGCTGATTACCGCGCTGGAGGAAAGAGGCTTCATCCGCCGCCTGCCCAACCGCGCCCGCGCTCTGGAGGTCATCAAGCTTCCGGAAGCCTACACGCCGAGCCTGCAGCCGCGACGGGGCTTTTCACCGAGCGTCATCGAAGGCAGCCTCGGCAAGCCGAAGCCTGCCCCCGCGCCTCCGAAGGCCGCCGAGGAGCAGTCCAATTCCGCTTCGGTGCCGGTGATGGGCCGTATCGCCGCAGGCGTTCCGATTTCGGCGATCCAGAATAATACCCACGATATCACAGTGCCCTACGAAATGCTGGGCGCGGGCGAGCATTATGCCCTCGAGGTCAAGGGTGATTCGATGATCGAGGCCGGCATTCTGGACGGCGATACGGTCATCATCCGCAATGCCAATACGGCTCATCCGGGTGACATCGTCGTCGCCCTGGTGGATGACGAGGAAGCGACCCTGAAGCGCTTCCGCCGGCGCGGTGCCTCCATCGCGCTCGAAGCGGCCAATCCGGCTTACGAGACGCGCATTTTCGGACCGGACCGCGTCAAGATCCAGGGCAAGCTGGTCGGCCTCATCCGCCGCTACCACTGATAAGTTTCGCGAGCGGTTCCGGCAGCGCGGCGTCATAATCGCCGCTTCTCCAATCGTAGTGTCGATGACGGCTCCACGGGCGGTTTTTTCCGTCCATGGCGGCGCGAAAACTCCATAGCGAGGGATCGCCGCTGCCGTTGAATTCTATTTCCAATGCTCCGGTCCGTCGCAGGGTCTTGCCGTTGAAGAGAAGCGCGCCGGAACGGCAATGATCGAACCTTGCGCGCGGCGCTATGACGATGGCCGCGACATCGCAGGCCACGCCCGTCAATCGCCAGTCCTCCACCATCACGATGCCGGCGGCTTGCGAGGTCTTCGCGGCACACCAGGCTTTCGGCTCGCAGGTGAAACGGGCCGCACTTGCCGATACAAGCGCGTTTCGCAACCTCTCACGCGCGCTCGCCACTTCCTCGGGAGTTAAGTCGCGGCGCTTCGCGGCTTCCGCGGATGGCGTTGCGGCCTTGTCACCAATCAGGGACAGGGCGGGGCTTTCCGGAGGTTCCAGAAGCAGGGCGCGATGCCATTGCGAGAAGATGAAGCTCGGCGGCCGGGTGCGGTTCGTCGCCGTCCTTCCCGCTTCGGTCAACGCGGCCATCGTCCCGTCCTCGGCAATCAGCAGGTCGGGGGGAGCGGCCGGCCGCCCGAGCACCGAGAGAAGGACGGCCGCAGCGAATATGGGTAGCCCCATCAGCCGCAGCCTGGTTCTGAGCAGCGTCAGGAACAGAAAGCCGATGGTCGCGACGGGCATAAACCAGGGATGCTGGCGCCCGGCCCCGATATCGCCACCCCAGGACGCCACATGCCTGGCGACCGCGATCACTGCCTCCAATCCCAACCCCATGAGTTTCAGGAAAAACTCCTCCAGACCGAATGGCATCAAGAGCATGCCGATCAGCCCCATCGGCATGACAAGGAAGGAGATGATCGGCATTGCAGCGAGATTGGCCGCCAGTCCATAGGTGGCGATCCGGTGAAAATGCTCGATGGAATAGATCGCCGTGGAGAGCCCTCCGATGAGCGAGGTCGCGAATATCCCAGCGATGAAGTTCCAGCCCGTCAGCAAGGGCGTCACCGCACGGTGACGCAACGGGAATATTTCCGGTTCGCGCCCTGCGGCGCGGCGTTTCCAGAGCGCATAGCCGGCCACCAGCGCGACCGTCGCCGAAAACGACATCTGGAAGCTCGGCCCCATGATCTCGGAGGGCGAGATCGCGATGATGACGAGCGCGGAAAGCGCCACATTGCGCAGGCTGATCGCAGCGCGGTCGAAAAGGACGGCAACCAGCATGACGGCCATCATCAGATAGGCGCGTTCCGCCGAAACCGCGAAGCCGGAGATCAGGTAATAGGCCGTCGCCATGAGAAGCGCGCCGAAGGCCGCGATCTTCTTCACCGGCCAGGCTTGCGCGAAGCCCATGAAAAGCCCCAGCACCATCCGCACGCCGACGAAGAAGATGCCCGCGGCAAGCGCCATGTTGAGCCCGGAGATCGCAACGATGTGGGCGAGGCCCAAAACCCGAAGCGCCTCCGTCGTCTCCTTCGAGATCGCCCGCCTCTCGTCCGTGACGATCGCGGCGGCAAAGGCACCCGCATCGCCGGGAACGACCGCACGGATGCGCGAGGCGATCATGCTGCGCAGATCGAAGAGCTTCCGCTCCATCTCGTCCAGCCAAGGGGCATCATCCTGTCCGGCTGGCTCCGCCCGCTTCGGCGCGCCGTAAAAGAAGCCCACCGCGCCAATATCGTCGAAATAGGCGGAAAAAGCGAAATCCACGAGGCCGGGCAAAGCCGGCCCGGAGGGCGGCGAGAGCCGCGCCCTGCCGGTGATTGTCTCCCCGCTTGCGATTGGTTCATGGCGGCTGCGGGCAAGCAGCGACACCTTCTCCGGAGGGCGACGCAGCACGGGGTCCGCCGTCGCGGCGAGGCGGACGATATAGCGCCACCGGCCCTGCCCGTCCGGCTCCAGGCGCTCCACGCGGCCTGTGATCATGGTGGTCACCGGCGAGTCGAGGATGACGGTCGAGCGGCGCCAGGTCTCGAACTGCGCAAGCATCATTCCGCCAAGGAAGAGCGCAAGCGCAAGCGAAGCAATGCTCCAGGGGCTCGGGCGATAGCGGGTCGCAAGCGCGACAGCCGCGAAAAAGACGAATGCAAGGGCGAGTGGCGATAAGAGAGGATCCTTCGGCAGGCAGAACCAGAAAGCGGCCCCTGCTCCGATCGCAATGGGCACGAACAAAAATCCGTGACCATGCGCCGCTTCTTCGCGGATCATCGCGGGAACGAGGTGCCGGAGGCGGTGAAGGCCTTCCGCGGCCCACGCGGCAAACCCACGGTTGATCCTGGTCGGCCGCCGGATGCCGGACGGAACCACCGCGCCTTGCGGATGTGCCGAAAAAGCAGGCAAAAAGATGTCCTGTTCTACCGGAGGTTCGGCGTGCGGCAGGCGTGGCTTCGCCGCCTCCGCGATATCCGGAACCTCCTTTTCCACCGGCACCCCCGCACCACCCGAAATACAAGCCCTAAGTGCAGAGTGCGGCAGCACGGCGCAACCGTCAACTGCAGATGCAAACCCATGTTTTGCGGGCTTTTGCCGGGCCGGCCGCCTTGCAACTTCCAGGTGCCGGGCCTGTGCCTAATATGATTTCGCGCTGCACAATTTCCCGTCAGGATAGCTTGGCATCCGCCCTCGGATCATATAGCTAAACTCGTGACGCTTAACCCTTATGGCGCTTTTAGGGCGCCATGCCGCCAGAAAGTTGGAGGATCAGCATGACGGATAAAAGCGCAAACCTCGCCTTGGGTGATAAGAAAGTGGAGCTGCCGGTACGATCGGGTTCGATCGGTCCGGACGTCATCGATATCGGTGCCCTCTACAAGAACACCGGCGCATTCACCTATGATCCGGGCTTCACCTCGACGGCGTCTTGCGAATCCAAGATCACCTATATCGATGGTGACGCAGGCATCCTTCTGCATCGCGGCTATCCGATCGAGCAGCTCGCCGAGCATGGCGACTTCCTGGAGACCTGCTATCTGCTGCTCTACGGCGAACTGCCCACCGCCGCACAGAAGAAGGACTTCGATTACCGCGTCACGCACCACACCATGGTGCACGAGCAGATGAGCCGTTTCTTCACCGGCTTCCGCCGCGATGCCCATCCGATGGCCGTCATGTGCGGCGTGGTCGGCGCGCTTTCGGCCTTCTATCACGACTCCACGGATATCACCGATCCGCACCAGCGCATGGTCGCCTCGCTGCGCATGATCGCAAAGATGCCGACGCTCGCCGCCATGGCCTACAAGTACCATATCGGCCAGCCCTTCGTTTATCCGAAGAACGATCTCGACTACGCCTCGAACTTCCTGCACATGTGCTTCGCCGTCCCTTGCGAGGAATATGTGGTGAATCCGGTGCTCGCACGCGCCATGGACCGCATCTTCATCCTTCATGCCGACCATGAGCAGAACGCGTCGACCTCGACCGTCCGCCTCGCCGGCTCTTCGGGCGCCAACCCGTTTGCCTGTATCGCGGCCGGCATCGCCTGCCTCTGGGGTCCGGCTCACGGCGGCGCCAATGAAGCGGCGCTCAACATGCTGACCGAGATCGGCACCGTCGACCGCATTCCGGAATACATCGCCCG
This sequence comes from Rhizobium sp. LC145, assembly GCF_001005825.1. Classification (GTDB taxonomy): domain Bacteria; phylum Pseudomonadota; class Alphaproteobacteria; order Rhizobiales; family Rhizobiaceae; genus Neorhizobium. Next base: position 46,808 of record NZ_LBHV01000001.1, on the reverse strand, counting down.
TGCCAAGGACAAGAACGATCCGTTCCGCCTCATGGGCTTCGGCCACCGGGTCTACAAGAACTACGACCCACGCGCCAAGATCATGCAGAAGACCACGCATGAGGTGCTCGGCGAGCTCGGCCATAAGGACGACCCGCTGCTGCAGGTCGCCATGGAGCTGGAGCGCATCGCGCTCACCGACGAATACTTCATCGAGAAGAAGCTCTATCCGAACATCGACTTCTATTCCGGCATCACACTGAAGGCGATGGGCTTCCCCACCACCATGTTCACGGTGCTGTTCGCGCTCGCCCGCACGGTCGGCTGGATCGCCCAGTGGGCCGAAATGATCGAAGATCCGCAGCAGCGCATCGGCCGTCCGCGCCAGCTCTATACCGGCGAGCCGAAGCGCGATTATCTGCCGATCTCCAAGCGCTAATCACGCTTCAAGCCTGCAAAAACAAAGAAGCCCGGTCAGCGATGACCGGGCTTCCTGTTTTCCAGGACCTGCATAACGATGCCTGCCGCCGCCTCGCCCGAAGGCACCGGCACCTGCAGCCTTTGCCAGACGAGGTCGAAGCCCTCCAGCATGGCGCGACGCTGAGCGGTGTCGGCGGAAAGCCGCTCCGCCCAACGACAAAGGCTGCCGGCGCGCACCACCTGGTTGAAATATTCCGGCACGATAGGATAATCGGCGATGAGGTTCGGCAGCGCCGCCGACCAGATCTTGATCCGCTTGTGCAGCATCGTGATCAGCCAGTCGGACCTATAGGCGGAAACAACCGGAACCGTGGCGAGCCCCAGCTCCAGGATGACCGTACCGGAAGCGGCGATAGCCGCATCGGCTTCCGCAAAGGCGGTCCACTTGCCCTCCTCGCCCGTCACGATCTCCGGCTTCACCGGAAGTGAGCCGACGATCTCGCGCACCAGCTTCTCCTGGCGCGCAACCGTCGGCAAGAGGAAACGGGTGGGGCCATTACGCATCTCGAATTCCCGCGCAGCCTCGCAGAAGACCGGCAGAAGCGCCTTGATCTCGGCGGAACGGGAGCCGGGCAGCAGGAGAATAGTGCGCTGCTCGCCCTTCCCCTTTACGGGGCGCGCGGCGCGAAGACCGCGAACCTTCACGAGTTCCGGTTCGTCCGTCAGCCTATGGCCGACAAAGCTCGTTTCCGGGCCACCGAGACGCCGCATCGCTTCCGGTTCGAAGGGCAGAACCGCAAGCACATGATCGACATATTCGAGCATCGCCTTGGCGCGGTATTCCTTCCACGCCCATACGCTCGGGCAGACGTAATCGACGATGGGAAGGTCGGGCAGTGCTGCACGCACCTTCTTGGCGACCCGATGGGTGAAATCCGGGCTGTCGATGATGACGAGAACATCGGGCCTTGCGGCGATAATGGCCGCGGCCGTCTGGCTGATGCGCCTGACCAGGCCCGGCAGGCGCGACAGAACCTGCGTCAGCCCCATGATGGAAAGCTCGGAAAAATCGAAGAGCGAGCGCAGGCCTTGCGCCTCCAACGCCTCGCCTCCGACGCCGACGAGTTCGACCGGTCCGCCGTGGGCCGCCTTCAATGCCGCAATCAGGTTGCCGCCCAGCAGATCGCCGGACACCTCACCGGCGACGACAGCGACTTTCAGCGTATCCGCCATCACAAACCTCCACCGGCCAGGCCGGGATCGATACCGCAGACGAAAAGCCCGGCTTCATCGGCCGCCGCGATCAGCGCAGCCTCCTCCAGCACCAGGGCGCGGCCCGCCTCGACGACTATGCCTGCGAGCCCGGCCGCGGCTGCGGTGCGAACCGTCGAAGGCCCGATGGACGGCAGATCGGCGCGAACATCCTGCTGAGGCTTGCAGAGCTTCACGACCACGCCCTTGCGGCGGCTGGAAATCCGCCCTTCGGCTCTCAACCCGGCGACGCGCTCCAGCATCCGGTCCGTGCCTTCCACGCCCTCGAGCGCGACGACGCGGCCGCCGACGCTGACAGCTCCCTGCCCGATATCGAGTTCGCCCAACCGGCGGGCCGCCGCCGCGGCGGCTTCGATATCGCGGCGATCCTCCTCGGAAGGCACCTGCCTGCCGAGCGGACCGGTCCTGGCAAGAAGGTTCGGAGCGATCTCGTGGGCGCCGATGACGCGGCATCCCTGAGCTTCGAGTATGCCGATCGTCATCTGCAACAAGGCATCGTCGCCGCCCGAAACCAGAGTACGGAACAATGCCGGCAATTTGCGCAGCATCTTCCAGTTCGGCCGAACGTCGCGCCAGTCCGGCCGGCGCGTCACCCCGCCGGAAAGCACGACCCGGTCAATGCCGCGCTGGCGGAGAATTCGATTGAATCCGGCAATGTCGGCAATCGCCATGGTCGTCGTCTCGAACCCCTCGAAACGCTGATCGGTTTCATGCCTGAGAAGAATGATGAACGGATCTTCCCCCGCCGCCCGCGCGGCCTCCGCCAGATGCACGGGCAGGAGACCGTTTCCCGCGATGATGGCCAGCCGGCCTTTTGCCGCCAGGCTCGCAGGCGCGGCCATGGGCATCAGCCCTTGCCGCGATAGGGCGACGAAAGCGCGCGGTCGCTGTCTGCAGCGATGAAATCGAGGATTTCCATCACTTCCGGGCAATCCTGGTACTCGTCCCGGATCGCAGCCGCGTTGACGCGGATATTGCCCTCACCCTCGAATATCTGCTTGAAGGCGCGGCGCACCCGATGGATCGTGGCGCGCTCGACACCGGCGCGCGTCATGCCGACCACGTTAAGGCCGCCGAGAATGCCCGGATTTCCGTTGAGCATGCCGTAAGGAATGACATCGTAATTCACGGCAGACAGCCCGCCGATGAAGGCCTGTCGCCCGACACGGGTGAACTGGTGCACCGCGCAGCCGCCGCCGAGAATGGCGCGGTCTCCGACATGCACATGGCCGGCAAGCATGACATTGTTCGACATGATGATGCCGCTGCCGAGCTGGCAGTCGTGCGCAACGTGTGAATTGGCGAGGAACAGGCAATCGCTGCCGACCACCGTCTTGCCGCCGCCGCCAACCGTGCCGCAATTCATCGTCACGCCTTCGCGCATGGTGCAGTTGTCGCCGACCGTCAGGGACGAATCCTCGCCCGCTTCGTGAAGGCTCTGGGAAACGCCGCCGATCACCGCCATCGGAAAGATACGGCAATTACGGCCGATCTCCGTATTGCCGGTCACCACCGCATGGGAGATCAGCTCCACTCCGTCCTTCAGCACGACGCGCGGGCCGACCTGCGAGAAAGGGCCGACCACGACGTTCTCGCCAATGACGGCGCCGTCCTCGACCAAGGCAAGCGGGTGAATGCGAGCGCTGGCAGCGATCTTGCTCATTCTGCGTCCTTACGCACGATCATCGCGCCTATATCCGCTTCCGCAACCAGGGCGCCATCCACCTTGGCGTCACAGTGGAACTTCCAGATATTGCCCCGCTGCTTCTGCTTCTTCACATGATATTCGACACGGTCTCCGGGCACGACGGGTTTGCGGAAACGGGCGTTGTCGATGGTCATGAAATAGACCAGGTTTCCACACTCGCCTTCCTTGCGCGCGCAGATGGCGCCGGCGGTCTGCGCCATGCCTTCCACGAGAAGAACACCCGGCATGATCGGACGTTCCGGGAAATGTCCGGTGAAATGCGGTTCGCTTGCCGTCACGTTCTTGATGCCGATCGCGGAATTGTCGCCGTCGATCTCGATAATCTTGTCGACCAACAGAAACGGATAGCGATGCGGCAAAAGCTTCATGATTTCCTGAATATCGGCCGCGCCGAGGACCGGCTTGGTCTCATCAGTCATTCTTTTCTCCTTTGCGTTTTGCCCTTTCGTCGGAGCGCGCCATCTTTTCCGCCACCTCGCGAAGGAAATCCTTCATCGGCCGAGCCGGAATACCACCATAGCGCGCGCCCGCGGGCACGTCGGCCACGACGCCGCTCATGGCTCCGATCTGCACGCCGTCGCCAATAGTGATGTGACCATTGATGCCCGAAGCGCCGCCGATAAGCACGCCATTGCCGATCTTGGTGGAGCCGGCGATGCCGGCGCCGCTGGCAATACCACAGTGGCGTCCGATCTGCACGTTATGCGCGATCTGAACCTGATTGTCGATCTTCGTACCTTCGCCGATGACCGTATCGTCCATGGCGCCGCGATCGACGGTTGTATTCGCGCCGATCTCGACATTGTCCTGAATGATGACGCGGCCTACCTGCACGATCTTCAGCATGCCCCTGGGACCGGGTGCGAAACCAAAACCATCCTGGCCGATACGCGCGCCGTTATGGATGATGACCCCATTGCCGATCAACGCCGCGAGAATGCTGGCCCCAGCCGCAATCGTGCAATCCCGGCCGATCTTCACATCCGCGCCGACGACGCTGCCCGCACCGATGCGGGTGCCCGAGCCGATTTCCGCGCGCGCGCCGATCACCGCCATCGGCTCCACATGCACGCCGGGCTCGAGCTTCGCGGTCGGATCGATGAAAGCGGCCGGAGAAATCCCCTCGGCTTGCGAAGTGACCGGCGCCGGGCGCATCGCGATCGGGTGCAGCAGCGCTCCCGCTTGGGCGAATACCGTATGCGGGGTCTTGCTGAGAAGGACGGGAATATGTTCGGGGATTGCCGACCGCAAAGCCGCGTCACAGAGAATGGCCGAAGCCCGGCAGGTCGCCAGTTCGTCCTTGCTCTTGCGCGAAAGAATGTAGCAGAGCTGCCCTTCCCGCGCGCGCGCGACCGGCGCCACCGAGTGGATCAGCCGGTCTCCTGCCGAATCGTCAAGCAGTTCTGCCCCAAGATGGGCAGCCAGCTCGCGCAGGCGCACACCACCATGGGGCGGAAAGAATTCATTGTTCTCCATCAAGCCTAAAGCTCCAGAACAGTTGTTGTCCGCAGTTCTGGACGGGCGTGATCAGAACTGGTTCGCCATGCTGAACCGGAATTCCTGGGTCTCGTCGAAGTCTTCCTTCGCGACCGGTACGGCATAGTCGAAGCGGAGTGCGCCGAAGGGCGAAGCCCAGGTCACACCGACACCGACCGATGCACGGATCGAAGAGTCCGTACCGACCACACCGCCGCTATTGGCAACCTCGTTGCCCCAAAGCGAACCGGCATCAGCGAAGAGCGCGCCGCGCAGACCGAAGTCCTGCGGGAAGCCCGGCATCGGGAAGGAGACTTCCGCCGACGCGTTGAAGTAGGTCGTGCCGCCGAGCGGATCGCCGTTCGGCATACGCGGGCCGATACCGTCGTTCTTGAAACCACGGATCTGACGGCCACCGATCATGAACTGATCGAAGACGTTGAGCGAATCACCCGTGCCGACGACATGACCGGCACCCACCGCCAGCGAGCCGATGATATCGGATTCATCCGACAGCATGTGGAAGTAACGCGCGCGGCCAGTGATCTTGTAGAACTCCGAATCGCCGCCGAGACCCGCATATTCATGCGTCAGCGTGGCATAGATGCCTTCGCGCGGCAGCGTGGTGCTGTCGACCGTGTTGTAGGTCAGCGTCTGGGAAATGGACGACTGGACGAACTCGCCGTGCTCGATCAGATCACGGTAGGGCTCGGAGAGATTGTCGCCGACATCCCAGTCGTCTTCACCCTCGTAGTTGATCTGCTTGTAGGTATAGCGGAACGTCGTCGCCAGCTCTTCGGTGATCGGCGCGGTTACGCGCAGCGTCACGCCCTGCTCGTCGTAATCGTAATAATCTTCCGACGAAGTCTGGTTCTTGAAGATGTCGAAGCCGGCAGCCAGTCGATAACCGAGGAAATAGGGCTCGGTGAAGGAGAGCGTGTAGCTGCGCGCATTGTCGAAACCGCCGCCCACGGCGACACGGATAAACTGGCCGCGGCCGAGGAAGTTCTTCTCTTCGATCGAGGCTTCGAGGATGAGGCCGTCGCCACCGGCGGAATAACCGGCGCCGATGCCGAACGAACCGGTCGGCTGATCCTCGACGTCGACCACGACCACCACGCGGTCGGGCGAAGAGCCTGCCGAAGTGGAAATGTTGACGTTCGTGAAGTAGCCCAGCGCTTCCAGACGACGCTTGGCGCGCGAGATCATCTCCTGATTGAAGGCATCGCCTTCGCTGAAGTCGAACTCGCGGCGAATGACGTAATCACGCGTGCGGGTGTTGCCACGGATCTCGATGCGCTCGACATAGGCGCGCTCGCCCTGGTCGACCAGGTAGGAAACGCCGATGGTCTGCGTATCGAAATTGCGGTTGCCGCGCGGCGTGACGCGAGCAAACGGATAGCCGGCCGCAGCCACGCGACGGGAGATCTCTTCCATCGACCGCTGGATTTCGCGAGCGTTGTAGACGTCGCCGGCATGAGTGCGCACCAGACCCTGCAGATCCGCGGAGTTCACGCCATCGACCGTGGATTCCACCGCGATGTCGCCGAATTTGTAGCGAGGACCTTCCTCCACCGTGAAGGTGATGTTGTACTGGTTGGTCGACTCGTCGAGAACGGCCTCGGAGGAGATGATGCGGAAATCCGGATAGCCGTGATTGTAGTAGAACTGGCGCAGCGCCTCTTCATCGGCGCGCAGCTTGTCCTCGTTGTAGACGTCCTTGCGGGTCAGGAAGGACAGCGGACCCGATTCCTTCGTGGTGATGACCGACTGGAGACGACCGTCGCCATAGGCCTGGTTACCGACGAAGTTGATGTTGGAAATCTTCGTGCGCTCGCCTTCGTTGATGACGAAAGCGATGTTGACGCGGCCTTCGCCGACCGGAACCACCTGGGTGGTGATCTCGACATCGCTGCGGCCGGTTGCGGAATAGGCTTCACGCAGGCGCTCGATATCGGCGTTGACCAGTGCCTCGCTGTAGGGGCCCAGAGCCTGGGTCTGGACGACCGACTGCAGCTTGTCGTCCTTGATCTTGCGGTTGCCGTTGAAGACCACCTGATTGACGAGCTGATTCTCGCTCACCGTCACGACGAGCGCGCTGCCCGACACGCTGATTCGGACATCGGAGAAATAACCGGTCGCGTAGAGACGCTTGACCGATTCGTCGATGTCGGCATCCGAGAAGCTGACGCCCGGCTGAATGGTCAGATTGGAACGGACCGCCTCCTCGCCGGAGCGCTGCGCGCCCCGAACCTGGACACTGCGAATAACTGCCGCTTCGGCAGACGGCGCGGAAGCAAGCACCAAAACACCCGCGCCCGACGCGATTACACCAGCAGACAGCGCAAACGCCGACACTGCGTTCAAAAACTTTGAACCAGCCTTCATTTTCAATTCTTACCTTTTCCCGTTGTCCTCAGCGGGTTGGAACCCGACTCCGGCCACGTGTGTCGTTTTACCTGCTTTTACTCTACAAGCAAGGCATCGCGTTAATTTCTGTTTACTTCCTTCCAAGGCGTGACCCAATGGCCACGCAACTCTTCGAAACAGGGTAAACAAAGGGTTTATTGTGTAAAATGAAGGCCCTCACCCGATCAGGTTGCTGATGTCGTTCCAGGTTGCAAAGACCATCAGGCTCAGCACCATAGCCATTCCGATGCGAAACGCGATCTCCTGCGCCCCCGCCCCGAGCGGCTTTCCCCGAACCGCTTCGATTGCGTAGAAAACAAGATGCCCGCCGTCAAGTACCGGCACCGGCATCAGGTTGAGAAGGCCGATAGAAACGGAAAGCACGGCGGCAAGCTGGATGACCGCCGCGACCCCGAGCGTCGCCATCTGGCCGGAAGCCTGGGCCACCCGCACCGGACCACCGAGCTGATCTGCCTTCATCCGGCCGGTAACGAGATTGCCGATATAGCGGAACGTGCCGGTGACGATGTGGCCGGTTTCCTTCACCCCTTCGGAAACCGCTTCCATCGGGGAGAAGGTCTGGACGCGGAAATTGCCGCGCTCCCCATTGGTGACGATGCCGATGATCCCAAGCTCGATCCTGTTGCCGAACTGATCGGTGATCTCCTCGCGCTTTGGAACCATGGGCAGATCCAGTTCACGGCCGTTACGCTCCACCGTCACGACGATCGGCGTCTCCGGCCGCACGCTCACATAGCGGCGAACGTCGTCGAAAGTGTCGATACGCGTCCCGTCGAGCGCCACGAGCCGGTCGCCCGGCTCGACGCCTGCGGAAGCCGCGGCACTTTCCGAACGAACCTCGGCCACCACCGGATCGGCCACGACCTTTCCATAGGTGGCGAACAGGACGGCGAAAATGGCGATAGCGAGCAGGAAGTTGGCGATCGGCCCGGCGGCCACCGTTGCGGCGCGCTTCCAGAGCTTCGCCCCGGCGAGCGTCTTCGCCTTTTCGGCCTCCGTCATCCCCGCAAGGCCGCTGGCGTCCGGAAGGCTCGCGACATCATCGTCGCCGAAGAATTTCACATAGCCGCCGAGCGGTATGGCCGAGAGCTTCCAGCGTGTGCCATGCCTGTCGGTAAAGCCCGCGATCTCCGGCCCGAAGCCGACGGAAAACGCCGTCACCCGAATTCCGCACCAGCGGCCGATCAGGTAATGGCCCATCTCGTGAACGAAGACGAGCAGCGACAGGACCAGTATGAAGGGGATGATATAGCCAGTGATCAGTCCGAAAATCGCCATCGCCATGTCCGTTTCGTCATTCGCGCCGGTCAGAGCCCGAAAAGGAAGCTTGCCACCGACGCATCAGGATGATCTGCCGAAGCCCCATATACAAGCGTTAAAAGAAAGGCCGCGAAACAGGCGAAAACGAGGCCATCCACCCGGTCCATGACCCCGCCGTGGCCCGGAATGAGATGGCTTGAATCCTTCACCCCGAATCGACGCTTGATGAACGATTCGAAGAGATCGCCGATCTGGCTGGAAACCGACAGGAGCAGCGCAAGCGCCAGCGTCCAGAAGGAAAGCCGATAGAAGACGAGGGGGGCGACGGCCGAGCCGGCCACCCCGCCCAACCCCCCCCCGCCGATAGCTCCCGACCAGGTCTTTCCCGGCGAGATCCTCGGCGCGAGCTTCGGCCCCTTCAAGGCCCGGCCGATGAAATAGGCAAGGATATCGGTTGCCCAGACGACTGCGAAGACGAACAGCGTCGCCACGAAGCCGGATTGGTCGGCGCCGCGGATCGCCGCAAGGGAAACGCCGGAAAGCCCCGCATAGAGAACGCCGCCCGGCAGCCACCAGTTGGCACTGCCGAGGGGGACGAGCAGCAGGGCCGTGATCGTGAATCCGCCGAGCAGTGGAACGTTGAGCGACGCTTCGCCGAAGGCGATATTGACCGCGATGAGGATGGTGGCCACCCAGCCGAACATGTTGCCGCGGAAAGCGGATTCGTCGAGCCGGGTAATCGTCGACCATTCGTAATAGATGAGCAGCGCCATCAGCGCTGCGATGAGGCGGAACGGCAGGCCGCCGGCCCATGTTGCGCCCAGGACGATAGCCGCCAGCGCGATCGCCGAAACGATCCGGCGCTTGAGTTCCGATCCCATCAGCCGACCACCGCAGCAGCGGCAGTCTTTGCCGAAAGACCTCCGAATCGCCGGTCGCGGGATGCGAAGATCCTCAGCGCATCGAAAAAGAGCTGCCGGTTGAAGTCCGGCCAGTATTCAGGCAGGAAAACCAGCTCGGAATAGGCGGCCTGCCAAAGCAGGAAGTTCGACAGGCGCTCTTCGCCGCTGGTGCGGATGATGAGATCCGGGTCCGGAATGCCGGCGGTGTCGAGATTGTCGCCAATGCTCCGCGCGTCGATATCTTCGGCCTTCAGGCGGCCAGCCTCGACCTCGCGGGCAAGCTTGGCGACCGCCCGCGTGATTTCGTTGCGCGCCCCGTAATTGAAGGCGATGACGACCGTAAGCCCAGTGTTCAGGCGGGTCGTCTCCTCGGCTTCCAGGAGGAGCGGCAGGATATCGCCGCGCAGGTTCTGCTTGTCGCCGATCACGCGGATGCGCACGTTCTCCCGGTGGAGCTCGGCGAGATCACGCCGGATGAACCTGCGCAAAAGACCGAGGAGATCGTTGATCTCGTCTTCCGGGCGGCTCCAGTTTTCCGAGGAGAAGGCAAAAAGGGTCAGATACCGGACCCCCGCCTCGCCCGCGGCGCGCACCGTCTCGCGAACGGCTTCCACGCCTTTGCTGTGACCGATCGCGCGCGGCAGGCCGCGCTTGTTCGCCCAGCGCCCGTTTCCATCCATGATGACGGCGACGTGTTCGGGTATGATCGGAAGATCAGGAGTGGCCATATTCAGAGCAGTTCCTCGGCGAGCGAAGGCAGGTCAACACGCGAGCTTCGTATCAGACCTGCATGATTTCCTTTTCTTTCTCCACAAGCAAGCGGTCGACTTCGGAAATTGTGTCATCCGTCATCTTCTGCACCCTCTCCGATTGCGAGCGGCTGTCGTCCTGCCCGATAACGCCATCCTTTTCGGCTTTTTTCAGGCCGTCCATGCCGTCACGGCGAACGTGGCGAATCGCGACCTTGGCCTTTTCGGCGTAGTCATGGGCGACCTTCACCAGGGACTTGCGGCGCTCCTCGTTGAGCTCGGGCAGCGGGATGCGCAGGTTCTGGCCGTCGACGATCGGGTTGAGGCCGAGATTGGACTCCCGGATCGCCCTGTCGACCGCGCCGACCATCGACTTGTCCCATACGGAGACGGCGAGCATACGCGGCTCGGGCACCGTGATGTTGGCGACCTGGTTCAGCGGCATGCGGGACCCGTAGGCCTCGACCGTTACCGGGTCCAGGATGTTCGCCGAGGCGCGGCCGGTGCGCAGCGATGCGATATCGCTCTTGAAGGCGTTGATGGCGCCGTCCATGCGGCGCTTGATGTCGTTGAGATCGATTGCGTCACTCATGCAACTACTCCCTGCATTTGTCTGTCCGGCAGTTTCCCTGCCGCGCTTCAGTTGTCCGATACGATGGTCTTGCGACCGCCGCCGGTCAAGATTTCAGCGAAACCGCCCTTTTCATGGATCGAGAACACGATGATCGGAATGGTGTTCTCGCGGGCGAGCGCCACGGCCGCCACATCCATCACCGCCAGCCCCTTTTCCAGGACTTCGCTATGGGTCAGCGTTTCGAAGCGCGTGGCATCGGGAACCTTCTTCGGATCGGCGGAATAGATACCGTCCACCTGCGTACCCTTGAAGATCGCCTCGGCGCCGATCTCGGCTGCGCGCAAGGCGGCGGCGGAATCGGTGGTGAAGAACGGGTTTCCGGTGCCGCCGGCGAAGATCACCACCCTGCCCTGCTCCAGATGGTGCAGCGCCCGACGGTGCGAGAAGCTCTCGCAGATCTCCGGCATGGCGATCGCCGAAAGCACCACCGTCTCGATGTCGAGCTTACGCAGCGAGGTGGCGAGCGCCAGCGCGTTGATGACGGTCGCCAGCATGCCCATGTGGTCGCCGGTCACCCGGTCGCCGCCCTTGGAGGCCACGGCCACGCCGCGAAAGATGTTGCCCCCGCCGACAACGACGCCAACCTCGACGCCCATGGCGCAGGCCTCGGCGATATCGGAGGCGATGCGGTCGGCAACCGCGACATCAATGCCAAAACCCTGGCTGCCCATCAGCGCTTCGCCGGAGGCCTTGAGGAGGACGCGCTTGTAGATGGGATCGGGCGACATGAAGGCTCCTTGAAATCGAACTGCCGGAGAAAATATCAAACCGCCTGCGGATACACGAAGGGCACCGGCTTGTCACCCGGTGCCCTCCGCTTTTGACAGGATAAGGTAGGCTCTATCAGCCCTTGGCGGCCGCGGCCACTTCGGCGGCGAAGTCCGTCTCTTCCTTCTCGACGCCTTCGCCAAGCAGCAGGCGGGCCATGCCGGTCACTTCGATCGGCGCGCCGACTTCCTTCTCGGCAGCCTTCACGGCTTCACCGACGGTCACTTCGGGGTTGATGACGAAAGCCTGCGAAAGAAGGGCGACTTCCTCGAAGAACTTGCGCATGCGGCCTTCGACCATCTTTTCGATGATGGCCTCCGGCTTGCCGGAAGCGCGGGACTGCTCGATGAAGACGTTGCGTTCGCGCTCGGCGACGGCTGCATCGACTTCCTCGGCGCGGATGGCCAGCGGCGCAGTCGCAGCGATATGCATGGCGACCTGACGGCCGATGGCGTTCAGGGCGTCCTTGTTGCCGGTCGACTTCAGCGCGACCAGAACGCCGAGCTTGCCGAGACGGTCGGCTGCGGCATTGTGGATGTAGGTCGCGACAACGCCGTCTTCGACGGACAGCAGGGCCGAACGGCGGAGATTCATGTTTTCGCCGATGGTGGCGATCGCGTCCTTGATCGTGTCGGTGACGGACTTGCCGGTCGCCGGATAGGTGGCGGCACCTACGGCCTCAACGGTGCCGTCGGTGGTGAGCGCCACGTCGGCAATGCCGCGAACGATCGTCTGGAAGGCTTCGTTACGGGCGACGAAATCGGTTTCGGAATTGACTTCGACGACAACAGCCTTGGTGCCGGCGCTGGCAACGCCGATCAGGCCTTCCGCAGCCGTGCGGCCCGACTTCTTATCGGCCTTGGCGATACCCTTGGCGCGCAGCCAGTCGATTGCTGCTTCGATGTCGCCGTTGTTTTCAGCCAGCGCCTTCTTGCAGTCCATCATGCCTGCGCCGGACTTTTCGCGCAGTTCCTTCACCAGTGCAGCGGTGATTTCAGCCATTGTGAGCCTCTTGTCGGTTCATGTTGCGTGCCGCCGGAAAACCTCGGCGAACTCAAGGTTTTGGGAACGAATGTACCCGGAAGTATGACAGGGTGATGAAGATCATCACCGGCCTGTCGCCTCAACCGCGAAGCCGCGGGCGGACAGGTCGTTAAACAGACCGAGGCCAGGGATATTCTCTCTGGCCTCGGTCGAATTGGGAAGCGGGAGCGACTTCAGCCGCTCCGACCTTGGCCTTAGGCTTCGGATTCGCCTTCGAGAGCCGGCTCGATCGGGGCTTCGGCGGAAGCGCCGATATCGCGGCCCGAAGCGCCCTGCTGGCGAGCGATGCCGTCGATGGCCGCGCGGGCGATCAGGTCGCAGTAGAGAGCGACAGCGCGCGAAGCGTCGTCGTTGCCCGGGATCGGATAGTCGATCAGGTCCGGATCGCAGTTCGAGTCGATGATGGCGACGACCGGGATGCCCAGGCGCTTGGCTTCATCGATAGCGATCTTTTCCTTGTTGGTGTCGATGATGAACATCAGGTCCGGGGTGCCGCCCATGTCGCGGATACCGCCGAGAGCCTTGTCGAGCTTTTCGCGCTCGCGCTCAAGGTTCAGACGCTCCTTCTTGGTGAAGCCCTGGGCTTCGCCGTTGAGGATTTCGTCGAGCTTGCGCAGACGGGCGATCGAGTTCGAGATGGTCTTCCAGTTGGTCATCATGCCGCCGAGCCAGCGGGAGTTGACGTAATACTGGGCCGAACGCTTCGCCGAATCGGCGATCAGTTCGGAAGCCTGGCGCTTGGTGCCGACGAAGAGAACGCGGCCGCCACGGGCTACCGTGTCGGAAACGACCTGCAGGGCGCGCGACAGCATCGGAACGGTCTGCGCGAGGTCGATGATGTGGATGTTGTTACGATCGCCGAAGATGTACGGCTTCATCTTCGGGTTCCAGCGATGGGTCTGGTGGCCGAAGTGAACACCAGCTTCCAGAAGCTGGCGCATGCTGAAATCAGGCAATGCCATGCCTTTTTCTCCTTTTCCGGTTGAACCTCCGCAAGGCGAACAGCAGATCCTTCGGACCTGCCACCGGCGGAATTGCCCGGATTTCTCCCGGACGATCCCATGCCTCACGTGTGGAATAGGGCTGCCCTTACAGTCGATCCGTCGGAAAAGCAAGGGCCGCAAGGAAAAAGATGACTTAAGCCATCCATCACGGTCCTTCCTCTTCGAATGAAAGTCAGCTCGCCTTCCTCAACGCCGAAAGCAGCTTTTCATAGGTGGGCGCGAGTCGGCGCAGCGAGGCGGCAGCAGCAGCGTCCTCGCGCGCAACCAGATGGTGCTGGAGGGAGCCGATGAGCTGCGCCTGTTCGGCGGCCGTCGCCGATGCCTCCAGATTGCCTATCCGGCGAAGGCAGACCGCGGCATCGTTTGTCCGGCGCGCGCCGACGCGGACCGCGAAGTGAATGAAATGCCCCCGGAGTTCCTCGTCGCAGCCCTTCTCGATCATCCGGGCAAGCTCTTCGGCTGCCTTGCCATTGCCGAGACTTCCCGCAGGCATCTTGTGATCTCCCTCCATGGAAAGCCAGCGGATCGCCGTCGGGATCGAGGCGAGGATCGTATCCTCCTCCGAAACCCGGCTCAGCCGCTCGAAGCCGGTGCGCATGGTATAGGGTTCGCCGTAATCGAGCGTTTCGGCGCGCCAGGCCTCCATGAAATCCGCAACCGGCAGCGAGGCATAGGGATAGCCTTGCGGATCGTGCATCAGCACCCTGCCCCCGGCAACTTCCAGCACCACGACATAATGATCGGCGCCGATCGGCCCGGTCATGCCCGGCTGGTGACGCAGATGCCCCATCTCGACGGGCCCGACCCAGACAGGACCGTCCCGCAGGGACAGTTCGAGATTGCGAAGCGCCTCCTCGGAGGAGCAGGCCTTGCTGGTTTTGGAAGTCCAGCCGAGCGCCCGCAGGGCATCGTCGAAGCCCTTTTCCGGATCCCAGCCGTACGGATCGAAGAACGGCTGCTTGCCGCCGATCAGCTGCATGCCGAAAGGGCTGCCGGTCGCAAACTCGATCACCGCCGTCGAAGGTGCGTGATCGCCGAACATCATCGCGAAGGAGTTCGCGTAGCAATAGGGGCCGGAACCGATATAGGGAAAATGCTGCATATCCTGTCTCCTCGCATGGCTGGAGACACGACAAAGGGGGCAAATTTCCCAAAATTGTCAAGCGGTTGGGCGGCGTTCCCGCGGCAAGGTTCCGCCTATTGCGGCGCGGAGCAGTTTTCCGGCCCCTTGTCCAGCATTTCCAGCTTTTCCAGGCTGCCGGTCAGTACGAAGTCACCATAGTCCATGGTGAGGTCGCGGGTGATGCCGTTGCCGTAGAGCTTGAAGGACATGCTGTAGACCGGCGTGGGGTCACCGTCGGCGCCTTCATTGAAATAGGAAATGGTGACGGGCCAATAGGGGGTCTTGGAGAATTCTCCCGCCTTGTCCGCATCGGCATCGCCCGGCGCCGGCGCCTGTTCCTTGCCGAGCACTGTCGTGGTCATCAGGCTCTGATCGCCGTTTTCCGAACCGTCGAAAATCCGCGATTCGAAGAAGCGGTTGCCCTTCTTGGCATTCTCGATGACTTCGAGCATGTGCTCGGTCGGAAAATCGCTGGTCGCAAGATCGATCTGCCGTTGCTCGGGCGCAGATATCGCCACCTTCACGCCGCTCTCCCCCGCGACCGCCTCGCCCCTCACCTGCTTGTCGAGCTGCTCGTCGGTGAAGGATTTCGTCTCGAAGCGGAATTCGCGGGCCAGCGCATTTTCGAACGTGGTCGTCTGCTGGTCGGTCATGCGCGTTTCCTCACCGGTGCTGATCCTGGTGACGAAACGGAAATTGGTGGTGAACCCGGTACAGGCGGAGCCGGTGAATTCGTAGACCATGCGGCCGTACATGCCCTCGATTCCCGAGCGCTCCGAAGCTTCCTTGAGCTTGAGATCGTAGACGGCGCGGTGCGGCACGAGCATTCGCGCACTCTCCGCCCCGGCATTTGCGGAGATCGCTCCGCTCAAGGCGAACGCGGCGGTCAGGATGGCCCCGAAGCTCATGCGATACATTCATTATCTCCTGTTGGACTCAGGGCTCGGTGTTATAAGAACGCAATCAAGCAAGCTTATCTGCTTGATGCAGGATTTTGGAAGACATTACAACGAAACCGGGAGTCGAAAATGTCCGATGCCATCGATAGCCGATTGAAGGAACTGGGGATCACGCTTCCCGCCGCAGCAGCGCCGGCAGCCAATTACGTGCCCTTCACCATCAGCGGCAATCTTCTTTTCCTCTCGGGACAATTGCCGATCGAAGATGGCAAAGTTGCGGTGACCGGGTTGGTCGGCCGCGACGTGGACGTCGCAAGGGGCCAGCGCGCCGCGGAACTCTGCGCGATCAACATCCTCGCCCAGGCCAAGGCGGCACTTGCGGGAGACCTCGGCAGGATACGCCGCATCGTGAAGCTCAACGGCTTCATCGCCTCGTCGCCCGACTTCACCGAACAGCACCTCGTCATGAACGGCGCTTCCAACCTCATCGCCAATGTGCTGGGCGAGCCCGGCAAGCATGCCCGCGCCGCCGTCGGCATGGCATCCCTTCCGCTCAATGCCGCCGTCGAAATCGACGCGATCATCGAGATCGAAGCATGACCTCCGCATCCTGGGTCAAGGAATTGCCCGTCGCCCATCGCGGCTATCACGACATGAACAAATCCGTCTGGGAGAATACGCTGTCCGCCTTCTCGCGGGCGGTGGAAGCGGGCTTCGCCATCGAATGCGACCTCCAGCTCGCCGCCGATAGCGTGCCGGTGGTCTTTCACGACCACGACCTTGAGCGGCTCTGCGGCATCAAGGGCGATGTGCGCGAACGGACCTCGGCCGAACTCGGCATGCTCGCCGTCGGCGGGACGAAGGACCGAATTCCGACGCTGAAGCAGATGCTGGCGCTCGTCGCCGGAAAGGTGCCGCTCGTCATCGAGCTCAAAGGCCGCGCACTCAAGGGCCGCGAAGGCGAGGATGACGGCTTTATCGAAGCCGTGCTCGAAGTGCTGGAAGGCTATCAGGGCAAGGTCGCCCTCATGAGCTTCGATCATCACCTCCTGAAGGAGCTGAAGGCTGCAGAGGCTCCCTATCCGCTCGGCCTCACCGCCGAAGGAAACAAGCCGGAGGATTTCTTCAGGCACGACGAAGCCATGCAGCTCGGGCTCGATTTCATCTCCTATCACTGGGCGCATCTGCCGAACAGCTTCGTCACCGGGCAGAGACAGGCACAAATTCCGGTGATCACCTGGACCGTGAGGGATGCAAAGGCCCGCGAAGATACCTATAAATATGCGGACCAGATGACATTCGAGGGTTTTGACCCACGGGAGATGGCCGCCGTCTAAATGCCAGGCAACCTCACCATCCGCATCGAAAAATCCTTCTGCGCGATCAACCGGGAAAGCTGGTCGCGCCTTTCCGGCACCTCGAATGCTTCTTTAGACATCGCTTATAATCCATTCATTTCCCATGCGTTTCTCTCCTCCCTGGAGGAGTCCGGCTCGGCTGCCGCAAAGACCGGCTGGCTAGGGCAGCATCTGCTCCTGGAAAACGATGCGGGAACGCTGATCGGAGCGGTTCCGGGCTATCTGAAAAGCCATAGCCAGGGCGAATACGTCTTCGACCACGGCTGGGCGGACGCCTTCGAACGGGCCGGCGGCCGCTATTATCCGAAGCTTCAATGCACCGTGCCCTTCACGCCCGCGACGGGTCCGCGCCTCCTCATCTCCGCCGGCTATGATCCGGAAGCCACCCGCGCGACGCTTGCCGCCGGTCTCCAGGAGGTGACGCGCCAGCTCGGCGTCTCCTCCGCGCATGTGACCTTCCTGCCGGAGGCGGAACTGCCCGCCTTCGAAGAGGCCGGCTATCTGCATCGCACCGACAAGCAGTTCCATTTCTTCAACGAAGGCTATGCCGACCACGACGAGTTTCTGGAAACGCTGGCTTCCCGCAAGCGCAAGGCGCTGAAGAAGGAGCGCCGGGCCGCGGTCGAGAACGGCATCACCATCGAGTGGCTGACCGGCACGGACCTTACGGAAGACATCTGGGACCAGTTCTTCTCCTTCTACATGGATACGGGCGGCCGCAAATGGGGCAGGCCCTATCTCACCCGCAGCTTCTATTCGCTGATCGGCGAGCGCATGGCAGACGACATCCTCCTCGTCATGGCAAAACGCGCGGGCAAATACATCGCCGGCGCCATCAACTTCATCGGGGGCGATGCGCTTTACGGCCGGCATTGGGGCTGTATCGAGGATCACCCCTTCCTGCATTTCGAGGTCTGCTATCATCAGGCGGTGGACTTCGCGCTGGCCAAGGGCCTGAAACGGGTGGAGGCGGGCGCGCAAGGGGAGCACAAGCTGGCGCGCGGCTATCTGCCGGTCACCACCCATTCAGCGCATTACATCGCCCATCCGGGTCTGCGGCGGGCGATCGCCGATTATCTCGAGCGCGAACGCCATGAGGTCGAGTATATGAGCGAATACCTGTCCGAACACAGTCCGTTCCGTAAGGGTGAGCGGCAGCAGGAACAGGATTGAGCCCGGCGCAATCGGGTTCATCAATCAAGGAGAGGACATCACCATGAGCGGCCAGACCTATGACGAGAACAACATCTTCGCGAAAATCCTGCGTGGCGAAATCCCCTGCCACCGCATCTACGAGGACGACCATACGCTCGCCTTCATGGATGTGATGCCGCAATCGCCGGGCCACCTGCTGGTGGTGCCGAAGACGCCCTCCCGCAACATACTCGATGCCGATCCGACGGTGCTCTCGGAACTTATTCCGATCGTCCAGAAGCTTGCCAAGGCCGCGAAAGAAGCCTTTGAGGCGGATGGGATCACGGTCATCCAGTTCAACGAGCCCGCCTCCGGGCAGACCGTCTATCACCTGCATTTCCACGTCATCCCCCGCTACGAGGGTCTGGCGCTCAAGCCGCATTCCGGCAAGATGGAAGATAATGAGGTGCTCGCGTCCCAGGCGGAAAAGATCATCGGCAAGCTCGGGAACTGACCCGAGCCTTCACGGGGCCGGTATCAGAAACCGAGCCACCAGAGCCCGCTTGCGAGAAGCGCCATGGAAACGGCGACCCCGACGCCGACCTTCTGGCCGGACAGGAGGAAGGCGACGAACCCGAGGCCTGCAGCAGCCAGCCGCAGCCATAGCGGCGAGCCCGCAAGCGTTCCGGTCGGAAAAACGATGAGCTTGGCGGTGACGGCCATCACAAGTGCCGTCGCCACCGCCCTCACCCAGTGCAGCGCTTCCGAATCTTCGTTCAGGCGGTTGCCGGTGAGAACCCCCAGCCAGCGCCAGATGTCGGTTGCGAGAAAGCCCGCTACGGCGATCACCAGATAGCTCCACCACCAGGCCTCGGTCATCGCGCGCTCCCTGCCCGCCTGCGCCGGCGGATATAGAACCGGTCGACGAGATAGGCGGCCGTGCCGCCGCCGATCCCCGCATAGAGCACGTCGAACTCCGGCGCCACCAGCGCCATCAAAGGCCCGCCGACGATACCGACCACGAAAGCAAGCTTCACCACGCTGTGATGCGCCGTCGCCCAGATCGAGGCAACGAAATAGACCGGCGTCAGCATGAAGAGCGTGCCGGCGACAAGCGGCGGAAATTGCGACACCAGCCCATAGCAGATGGCGACGATGCCGGTGTTGATCGTCGTAAGCGTCAGGCCGAACCCCAGGAAATAGACGGCGCGGTGTTCGCGCGGCACGTCGCGAAGCGTTCGAAGCGCGAACACCCAGGCGGTGATTGCGATGAAATGGGAAGCGAAGAGCAAGAGCCAGGTGGGCGTCCGCCGCGTGCGCATCTCGGGCACGATCGAAGCGACCATCGGCATCATGCGGATGGACGACAGCGTCACCGCGAGGAAGCAGGCCGCAAGCGGCGCCCCGGTCGTCATCATGCCGACAAGGATCATCTGCGCCGGCAGAGCCCATATGCCGAAGGTCATGAACATCGCCTCGCCGCGCGAGATCCCCGCCTCCAGCGCAAAGGCGCTGAAGCCGACGAAGGACGTCATGAGTATGAGGGCGGGCAGCGAGGTGATGCCCTTCATTCCGGTATAGAACCAGAACGAAGCGGGCCGCGTATCACTGTCTAGGGACATGAAAAATCCGGATAGCGCAAAGGTACTTCAATACAGAAACGACAATGCCGGGACGAGCCCGGCATTGTCGGCTGGTGACGCCAGCCTCACTTCTTCTTCGGCACCCTTGGAACGGTGCTGCCCTTGCGGGGCGATGTCTTGGGCGGCTCTTCCGATGCTATCACATCGGCATCGACCATCGCGCGCGCCTTGGCCGATCCGCCGTCCTTGTCCTTGCCGGACTTCTTCGGCGTCTTGGCTTTTGCCTTGGGCGCAGCCTCTTCGGCTGCTTCTTCCACTTCGGCTTCCGGCTTCGGTTTCACCGGCGCGGTTTCCGGAATGGCTTCGAGGATCAGGCCATCCTTGCCGTCTTCCTTCTTGCCGACCGTGACGTTCACCACGCCGCCCTTGCGCAGCTTGCCGAACAGGATCTCGTTGGCAAGCGGCTTCTTGATGTGCTCCTGGATGACACGCGAGAGCGGACGCGCGCCCATCTTCTCGTCGTAACCCTTTTCGGCGAGCCAGGCGATCGCATCCTCGTGCAGGTCGAAGGTGACGTTGCGTTCCGAAAGCTGCGTCTCGAGCTGCATGACGAACTTCTGCACGACCTGATGGATGACTTCCGTCGGCAACGGTGCGAACGGGATCACGGCATCCAGGCGGTTGCGGAATTCCGGCGTGAAGAGGCGGTTCAATGCTTCCTCGTCTTCGCCGGTGCGCTTGGACGAACCGAAGCCGATGGCAGCCTTGGCCATTTCCGAAGCGCCCGCATTCGTCGTCATGATCAGAATGACGTTGCGGAAGTCGATCTTCTTGCCGTTATGGTCCGTCAGAGAGCCGTGGTCCATGACCTGCAGCAGGATATTGAAGATATCCGGATGCGCCTTCTCGATCTCGTCGAGCAGGACCACGCTATGCGGATGCTGATCGACGCTATCGGTCAAAAGGCCGCCCTGGTCGAAGCCGACATAGCCGGGAGGTGCGCCGAGCAGCCGCGAGACGGTGTGGCGTTCCATATATTCCGACATGTCGAAGCGCAGCAGCTCGACGCCGAGCGAGGAGGCAAGCTGCTTGGCGACTTCCGTCTTGCCGACGCCGGTGGGCCCGGAAAAGACATAGGCGCCGATCGGCTTGTTCGGCTCGCGCAGGCCCGCACGGGCAAGCTTGATGGCGGTCGAAAGCGCCTCGATCGCCTTGTCCTGGCCATAGACCACAGACCGCAATTCCTTTTCCAGGTTGGCGAGAACCATCTCGTCATCCTTGGAAACGGTCTTCGGCGGAATGCGCGCCATCGTGGCGACCGTGGCTTCGATTTCCTTTTCGGTAATCAGCTTGCGGCGCTTCGAGGCCGGCAGCAGCATCTGCGCCGCACCGGTCTCGTCGATCACATCGATCGCCTTGTCCGGCAGCTTGCGGTCGGAGATGTAGCGGGCCGACAGTTCGACGGCGGACTTGATCGCCTCGTTGGTGTAACGAAGCTTGTGATAGTCCTCGAAATAGGGCTTGAGGCCCTTCATGATCTCGATCGCGTCATCGATCGACGGCTCGTTGACGTCGATCTTCTGGAAGCGACGGACGAGCGCCCGATCCTTCTCGAAGAACTGGCGATATTCCTTGTAGGTGGTCGAGCCGATGCAGCGGATCGCCCCGGACGAAAGCGCCGGCTTCAGGAGGTTGGACGCATCCATTGCGCCGCCCGAGGTGGCGCCCGCACCGATCACGGTGTGGATCTCGTCGATGAAGAGCACCGCGCCCGGATATTCCTCGAGCTCCTTGACGACCTGCTTCAGCCGCTCTTCGAAATCGCCGCGATAACGGGTGCCGGCAAGCAGCGTGCCCATGTCGAGCGAGAAGATGGTGGCGTCGGAAAGCGCTTCCGGCACCTTGCCTTCGACGATCCGCTTGGCTAGGCCCTCGGCGATCGCCGTCTTGCCGACGCCGGGGTCGCCCACATAGAGCGGGTTGTTCTTGGAGCGGCGGCACAGCACCTGGATGGTGCGGTTCACCTCCGCATTGCGGCCGATCAGGGGATCGATCCTGCCCTCGCGGGCCTTGTCGTTCAGGTTGACGCAATAGGCCTTCAAGGCGTCCTGCGGCTTCTTGGCCGATCCCTCGTCCTGCTCGCGGGCAGGCTTGGAATCCGGATCGGCCTCCTCGGCGCCGCGCGGCGGACGGACCTGGGAGGAGCCGGGCCGCTTGCCGATGCCGTGGGAAATGTAGTTGACCGCATCGTAGCGGGTCATCTCCTGCTCCTGCAGGAAGAAGGCCGCATGGCTTTCCCGCTCGGCGAAGATCGCGACCAGGACGTTTGCCCCGGTCACTTCCTCGCGACCGGAAGACTGGACGTGGATCACCGCGCGTTGGATGACGCGCTGGAAGCCGGACGTCGGCTTGGAGTCCTCGTCATAACCGGTGACCAGATTGGAAAGCTCGTTGTCGACATAGTCGCTAACGGTCTTGCGCAGGACTTCGAGATTGACGTTACAAGCGCCCATGACCGCCGCTGCGTCCGCGTCGTCTATCAACGCGAGAAGCAGGTGTTCGAGCGTGGCATATTCGTGATGCCGCTCGTTGGCAAAGGTCAGTGCCTGATGCAGCGCCTTTTCAAGACTAGGCGAAAAAGTTGGCACGTGGGGTTCCTCACTTCTTTTCCATGACACATTGCAGCGGATGCTGGTGTTGCCGGGAGAAGTCCATGACCTGGCTCACTTTGGTTTCCGCCACCTCGTATGTAAATATTCCGCATTCCCCCACGCCGTGGTTGTGGACGTGGAGCATGATGCGCGTCGCCGCCTCGCGATCCTTCTGAAAAAAACGCTCCAGAATGTGAATGACGAATTCCATCGGCGTATAGTCGTCATTCAGGAGAAGCACGCGATAGAGATTCGGCTTCTTGGTCTTCGGCTTCGTGCGGGTGATAACCGAAGTTCCCCGATTGGCATTGTCTCCGTCCGTGCCTTTTTCACGTTCCATCAAGATCGGCCCTGCGATCATCTTCATTCATTCCCCAATCATCCGGTGGAAGTTCCGAACGGTTTCCGGCCGGACATCAGATTTTTACTAACTTAGTTCATTGGACGCAGATTTTAAGCCCCCTTCGCCGCCGCGCAATCACTAATCCGCTAACGCGCATGCATTAGCGGCGGAAAACTCCGGCCGCGAGGAGCGGAAACGAAAAAGCCGGCGCCGCGAAGCGACGCCGGCCTCTGACGATGAAGGCCGTTGACCGTTTTTCTTCCTGGCCGCTCAGGCGGCGGCGGTCGTCGCCGGGTTTGCAGGCTTCGCAATAGGCGCCTCGTACGGCTTGTAGACGGCCTTGGCGAGATCGGCATAGATTTCGCTCATTCTGGTCGCTTCGGCAATGAAACCTTCGTAGGACGACTTCAAATAATTCGCCTGCAGCTCGAAAGCCGCTTCGACGCTACGGGCGCTGACGAAGGCTTCCATGAAGACCGTCACGTCCTGGAAAGATTTGCGGGAGTAATCGTTTGCCTCGGTGGCGATCGTCTGGAACCCCTTGGCCACCTCGGAATAGCTCTTCAGCATGGCGTCCATCGCCTCCCTGGTCGTCCCCTCGGCATCGTCGAAGTGGAACATGGCATCGCCCCTTGTTCATTCGGAGATGCTCATAGAATTGCCTCGCCCCGTCAAAGTCAAGACGGAATTGTGCGCCGCACAATCATACGAGGCGCACATGAGCGGCGTGATTCGACGGCGGGCACCGGGAAGCTTTCGCTCTCCCGTGAAACTGAGGTGGCGAAACAAAAAACGGGCCCGTGAAGGCCCGCTGCATGGGATTTTCGCCCTGAAGCCGATCAGAGATCGACGTCGAGAATAGCCATGGAGAAATTGTAGGACCGGTCGCCGTCCTCATCGTCGATATAGACGACACCCAGGAATTCGTCGCCCAGATAGACTTCGGCGGAATCGGTCTTGCGCGGACGAGCCTTCACAACGACCTGCGGGTTGAACGTGCGCTTGAAATAGGCGTCGAGTTTCTTGATTTCGTCCGGTTTCACGAGGTTCTCCGTTGCTTTTCGCGTTGCGGCGCTTTTGGCACGGGATAAAGGCGAAAGTAAAGGCAGCAAAGCATCCACCGCCCACAGGCGGCGGAGCGGAACTCAGTCCTCGGACATCAAGATCTGGTCCATCAGGCGCGCGGGCTCGGAACATCCCGCCGTGCCGACCACCCTGGCTGGAACGCCCGCCACCGTCGACTTCGACGGCACCGGCTTCAGCACGACGGAACCCGCCGCAACGCGCGAGCAACTGCCGATCTCGATATTGCCGAGGATCTTGGCGCCCGCGCCGATCAGCACGCCGTTGCCGATCTTGGGATGCCGGTCTGCGCCTTCCTTGCCCGTCCCGCCGAGCGTCACGCCGTGCAGGATGGAAACATTGTCGCCGATGACCGCCGTCTCGCCCACCACGAGACCGGTCGCATGGTCGAGGAATATGCCCTTGCCGATGCGCGCCGCCGGATTGATATCCGTCTGGAAGACGCTGGACGAGCGGCTCTGCAGATAGAGCGCGAAATCACGCCGGCCGCACTCGAGCAGCCAATGGGCCAGCCGGTGGGTCTGGATGGCATGGAAGCCCTTGAAATAGAGGACGGGCTCGAGGAATCGCACGCAGGCGGGATCACGGTCGTAGACGGCCTGGATGTCGACCCGAAGGACGGCGCCCCATTCCGGCCGGTCGGCCAGCATTTCGAGGAAGGTCTGGCGAAGCAGCACCGCCTGCAGGTCGGGATGATCGAGCCGCTCGCAGATGCGGTGGATGACGCATTCTTCCAGCGACTGGTGATTCAGCACGGTCGAATAGAGGAACGCGGCCAGCAGCGGATCGCTCTCCGCGGCGGCCTTGGCCTCCTGGCGCATCGTATCCCAGATCGGGTCCACGGCGGAGACCATGTCCCTCTGGCGGATTTCGGTTCTTGCGGCCATCGCCGTCTCCCTGTTTGCCGTAGGCGACTTCATATAGAATAATCTTACAGGAAGACCAATGGGAGCGAAATCGCATTCCGTTGATCGTAACTGTGAGATTGCGGCAAAGGTTCAGAACTCGGCGTAGAAATCGAGGACCGCCTTCTTGAAGACCCTATCCCCCACGGCCAGCATGTGATCGCGGCCGGGAATGTCGAGCGCGCGGGCATTCTGCATCAGCGCGGCGAGTTCCTGGGGGGAGCCGGCGATATCGTCCTTCGTCCCGACGCCGATCAGCGTCGGCGCCTCGATGCGCCCCATGTCGGAGCGAGAAACCAGGTCGCGCGAGCCGCGAATGCAGGCGGCAAGCGCTTCCCGGTCGCTCTTCGTCTGGTCGGCGAAGGCGCGGAACATGCGCCCGCGGGCGTGTTCAACATCGTCCAGGGAAGGCGCGAGAAGCGCGTCCGCGATCGAGTCCCAATCGCCGACGCCCTCCGTCATGCCGCTGCCGAGCCCCCCGAGCACCAGCGAGCGGACGCGTTCGGGATGGCGCAGCGCAAGGAATACGGAAATCCGCGCGCCCATCGAATAGCCCATCACATGCGCCTCGGGAATGCCGAGATGGTCGAGCAGCGCGGCCGCGTCCTCGGCCATCACCCAGGGCCTGTAAGCCTCCGGGTCATAGGGCTTGTCGCTGGCACCATGGCCGCGATCATCCATGGCGATGACCCGGTAGCCGGCATCGCCGAGCGTCTTCAGCCAGCCGGGATGCACCCAGTTGACGAGCGCGCTGGAGGCGAAGCCATGAATCAGCAATACCGGATCGCCGGAGGGATCACCCTCGTCGAAATAGGCGAGTTTCAATCCGTCATGGGAAAAGGAAGAGAAGGAGGGAGCATTCAGGTTCATCGTCGGCGGTCCGCTTTTTTGGCGCGACCATAGAGGATAGCGCCGGGGGAATGAACCCTCATCCGCAGATTTTCCGCCGCTCGCCCGGCTTCCCTCCGGCGAACTCGCTCGCTATAAGCACGCCGAACGAAAGGATAGGAATTTTGGCAGCACGCGACCGCTATTCCCGCAAGCTCGAATGCCCGCAATGCGGCCACACCGGCTTTGCGGAAGTTTCCGAGGACGACGACCCGCGCCGCAAGGACCGCGGCTTTTCCGTCGATGAAATGCCGGGAGGTTTCTCCACCGAATTCGCATCGCGCGATCCGAAGAAATACATGCTGCGCTGCCTGTGCGGCCACAAGTTCCGGTTCGAAAGCAAGAGCTACTATCCGCCCGGCGGCGAGCCGCGCCGATAGCGGCAACATGGCCTGGCGGCTCGCCGGGTTTTATCACTACACATTCGGAGCCGGGAGAGATAATGTCCGGCGAAATCTTGAAGTTACGGAGATCATCATGGCGGGACACGGCATTCCCCACTTCCAGAACGACGGCGGACATCGGCTGATCCAGATCGGCGTGAAGGAATTCATGTGTACCGGCGCTTCCGTGCCCTTCGATCATCCGCATATCTTCATCGACATGGGCGACGACGTGGAGAAGGTCTGCTCCTACTGTTCCACGCTCTACCGGTACAATCCCGCGCTCAAGGCGGACCAGACCGACCCTCCGGGTTGCGTCTTCCACGTCCAGGCCGCCTGACCTCCCTGCGCGCGGCATAGGCGATGCCCGTCGAAACAGTTGCGATCATCGGCGCCGGAATGGCCGGACTTGCCGCGGCACTCGCCTTTGCGCGACGCGGGATAGCTTCCGATATCTTCGAACAGGCGCCGGCGCTCACCGAGATCGGTGCGGGCCTCCAGCTTTCGCCGAACGCCACCGGCATTCTGGCGAGGCTCGGCGTTCTCCACGAGCTGGAAGAGGTCTGGACCGAGCCGGAGCGGATAGAACTCGTATCGGGCACGACGCTGCGTCCCATCTCCCATATGCCGGCCGGGGCCTTCGCCCGCCATCGCTGGGGCGCGCCCTATGGAGTGCTGCACCGCTCCACGCTGCAACGCGCCCTGCTGAACGCGGTCGAAACCAACCCGCTTTGCCGCCTGCATCTCGACAGCCGGATCACGGACACCGACCCGCAGGCGCTTGCGATCACGGCGGGCCGAAAGCCTGATCTGGTGGTGGGAGCCGATGGGGTCTGGTCGAAAACCCGCTCGCGGATTTCCAATGCCCCGGTACCGAATTTTTCAGGCAATATTGCCTGGCGCTTTGCCATCCCGAATGCCGCCGCCCCCTCTTTCCTGAAAAAGGATGCGGTCACCGCCTTTCTCGGGCCGTCGAGCCATCTGGTGTCCTATCCCCTGAAGGAGACCGGCGGTTTCAACATCGTGGCGATCGCTTCGGGCGTGAACCCCGGCGAGACCTGGGAGGCGGAAACCACAGATAGCCAGCGGCGGATGCTGCTCCGGCAGTTCCTGCGCTGGAACAGGGCAATCATCGCCATGCTGGAAGAGGCCGCTCAGCCGATCTTCTGGCCGCTTTACGAGGTAAGCGCGGGGCGCTGGCAGAACGGCCGCGACATGGTGCTGATCGGCGATGCCGCCCATGCCATGATGCCTTTCGCCGCCCAGGGCGCGGCCATGGCGATCGAGGACGCGTTCGCGCTCGCCGCGAAGGTTAGCGGCCCCCTGCCCCTCGTGCGCGCCCTTTCTGAATTCGAAACCGAGCGCGGAGCGCGCATCGCCCGCGTGAGAGCGCGCGGCGCGTTCAACCGCTTCGCCTATCATGCCCGAGGCCCGCTGAGATTCGGCCGCGACGTGGTTCTATCGCTGCGTCCGCCGCAATCGCTCGCGGCGGATTTCGACTGGCTCTACGGTTACCGTATCCCGGACTGATCAGACGGCAGCGGCGGCAGCG
This sequence comes from Rhizobium sp. LC145, assembly GCF_001005825.1. Taxonomy (GTDB): domain Bacteria; phylum Pseudomonadota; class Alphaproteobacteria; order Rhizobiales; family Rhizobiaceae; genus Neorhizobium. Next base: position 19,260 of record NZ_LBHV01000001.1, on the reverse strand, counting down.
AATCCCGCCTCAATATCCTTCCTGAGATCGGCGACGTCTTCGAGCCCGATCTGCAGCCGGATTACCGGGCCTTCCGCCGGCGCCTTCCGGATGGTGCGGTCGGAGAGGTTGACGTGCACGGCAAGGCTCTCGTAGCCGCCCCAGGAATAGCCGAGCCCGAAGATCGTGAGCGCGTCCAGGAAGGCATGGGCCTTGGCCTTGAACTTCTCCGGCGCATCAGCCTTCAGCACGAATGAGAAGACCCCCGTCGATCCCTTGAAGTCCCGCTTCCAGATTGCATGGCCGGGAAAGCTCGGCAGCGCCGGATGGAGGACCCTTGCCACGTCTTCCCGGCCTTCCAGCCACTCGGCGATCGCAAGCGCGCTTTTCTGGTGGTGCTCGAGCCGTACGCCCATGGACCGCAGGCCGCGCAGGATGTGATAGGAATCGTCCGGCGCGCCGCAGATACCGAGCGTGATCGTCGCCTCCTGAAGCTGCGGCCAGTATTTGCCGTTGGCGGAGACCGAGCCCATCACGATATCGGAATGGCCAGAGGGATATTTCGTCGTCGCATGGATCGAGATGTCGACGCCGAAATCCAGCGGCCGGAAATAGAGCGGCGTTGCCCAGGTATTATCCATGGTCACGATGCAGCCGTGCCGGTGCGCCGCATCCGCGATCGCGCGGATATCCTGCATCTCCATCGTGTTGGAGCCCGGCGCCTCGGTGTGGATCAATTTGGTGTTGGGTCTGATGAGCGCCTCTATCCCCGCGCCAATTTCCGGATCGTAGTATTCCACCGTCACGCCGAGCCGCGTCAGCATCGTGTTGCAGAAATGGCGGCAGGGCGTGTAGACGGAATCCACGATCAGCGCATGGTCCCCGGCAGAGAGAAAGGCCAGGAACGGCACGGTAATGGCCGCCAGTCCCGAGGGAACGAGGATCGTCCCTGCCGAACCTTCGAGTTCGTCCAAGGCCCTGCACAGCGCATCCGTCGTCGGCGTTCCGCGCGTGCCATAGGTGTACTTCTGCGCGCGCGTTTCCATGGCCCGGCTGTCGGGAAAAAGAACCGTCGATGCGTGCACCACCGGCGGATTGACGAAACCGTGAAAGCTGTGGGGATCATGGCCGATATGCGCCAGACGGGTATTGGGACCGGCATCGGCGAGCAAGGTATCTTTCTTCTTCATCTCTCGGGGAAGCTTTCATTAAGGAAACGAACGACGTTGTTTTGTTGCAGCCGGTTCGGGAAGGGTCAACCCCGTTGCAGTCTGTCCCGAACCGCCACGACAACCGCTGCGCGATCAGAGGCGAGATTTTCGGCAACGGATGCTCAATTGGTAATCATTTGCTCTCAAATCAGGCATGATTAATGAATTTACCTCGTTTCCGCCGCAATTCGGGCGAGCGAGGCTTGACCATGTCAGTATTTACGAATGAGATAGGAACGCTCGCGCCGGGAGGGTCAGCGGGCCGCCGGCTGCATTTCAAAGAACAAGGGGAGCGGCGCGGTGTATCAATTCAAGAAAACAGATAAAGGTTGGGAAAATGAAAAAGACGCTTCTGTCAGCCGCAATTGGCGCTGCAGTCATGGGCCTCGGCTCGGCTGCCTCCGCGGCCACGCTCGATGATGTCAAGGCCAAGGGTTTCGTTCAGTGCGGCGTCAATACCGGCCTTGCCGGCTTCGCAGCGCCGGACGCGTCGGGCAACTGGACCGGTTTCGACGTCGACTACTGCAAGGCCATCGCCGCCGCCATCTTCGGCGATGCGACCAAGGTGAAGTACACGCCGACCACCGCACAGGTCCGCTTCACCGCTCTGCAGTCGGGTGAAATCGACGTGCTTGCGCGTAACACGACCTGGACGATCAGCCGCGATACTTCGCTCGGCCTGAACTTCCGCTATGTCAACTATTACGACGGCCAGGGCTTCATGGTGCCCAACAGCCTCAACGTGAAGTCCGCGCTCGAACTCTCCGGCGCCGCCGTCTGCGTTCAGTCCGGCACCACGACCGAGCTCAACCTCGCCGACTACTTCAAGGCCAATAACCTGCAGTACAATCCGGTCGTCTTCGAAAAGCTCGAGGAAGTCAACGCCGCCTACCAGTCCGGCCGTTGCGACGTCTACACGACCGACCAGTCCGGCCTCTATTCCCTGCGCCTGTCGCTTTCCAATCCGGGCGATCACATGATCCTGCCGGAAATCATCTCCAAGGAGCCGCTCGGCCCGGCAGTCCGCCAGGGTGACGACCAGTGGTTCGACATCGTGATGTGGGCCGGCTACGCCATGGTTCAAGCCGAGGAATTCGGCATTACCCAGGCCAATGTCGACGAGATGAAGGAATCGACGAACCCTGACATCAAGCGGTTCCTCGGCACCGAAGCCGATACCAAGATCGGCACCGACCTCGGCCTCACCAACGAGTGGGCCTACAACATCGTGAAGCAGGTCGGAAATTACGGCGAGGTATTCGAGCGTAATATCGGCCAGAACACGCCGCTGAAAATCGAGCGCGGCCTCAATGCTCTCTGGAGCAAGGGCGGCCTGCAATACGCGCCCCCGGTCCGCTGATCGCTGGATCGTGAATTGATAAGGCGGCCCCGGCCGCCTTATCTCGCTTGAGAACTCATAAAAACGCATAAGAAAAAGAAGACCTGAACAAGGTCATAAGGGGATTTGGCTAGCATGACAGACGCTGCACTCGCGCCTCCCGAGGCGAGGACTCTCCGGTCCTATGTCTACGACCCCAAATACCGGGGTATTTTTTTCCAGGTACTCGCACTCGCAATCGTCGTCATCTTCGGCTGGTGGATATTCCATAACACGACAGAGAACCTTGCCCGGGCTGGTACGGCATCCGGGTTCAGCTTCCTCAATGGACGCGCCGGCTTCGACATCAGCACGACGCTGATCTCCTATACGAACGACTCCACCTATGGCCGCGCCATCGTGGTCGGCTTCCTCAATACGCTGCTGGTCGCCTCCCTCGGCATCGTCACCGCCACGATCATCGGCTTTCTCGTCGGTCTGGGGCGCCTTTCCAGAAACTGGCTGATCGCCAAGCTCTGCACCGTTTATGTGGAAATCTTCCGCAACATCCCGGTGCTGCTCGTCATCTTCTTCTGGTACAAGGGCGTGCTCGACACCCTGCCGCAGGTAAGAGATTCGATCGCGCTCCCCTTCAGCACATTTCTCAACAATCGTGGGCTGGCCTTCCCCAAACCGATCTGGGGCGAAGGTGCGGTGTTCGTACCCATCGCCTTCGTGCTCGGCATCATCGCCGCGCTCGCAATCGCGCAATGGGCCACGAAGAGACAGATGGCAACGGGGCAGCAGTTCCCGATCATCTGGACGGGCATCGGCCTTGTCGTCGGGCTGCCTATCCTCGCCTTCCTGGCGGCGGGCGCGCCCCTCACCTTCGATCCTCCGATCGCCGGCCGTTTCAACATGACGGGCGGAGCCCGGATACTGCCGGAATTCGTTGCCCTCTACCTGGCATTGTCCCTCTATACGGCTTCGTTCATCGCCGAGGTGATCCGTGCCGGCATCCGAGGCGTGGCGAAAGGACAGACCGAAGCCTCGTCCGCACTCGGACTTCAACCGGCGATGACGACACGTCTCGTCGTGGTTCCCCAGGCCCTGCGCATCATCATTCCACCGCTGACCAGCCAGTATCTCAATCTGACGAAGAACTCTTCGCTCGGTGTCGCCGTCGGCTTCCCCGAACTCTTTTCCACGACCAGCACGACCCTCAACCAGACGGGACAAGCCGTGGAAGCGATCTTCATCATGCTGACAGTCTATCTCACCATCAGCATTCTGACGTCGCTGTTCATGAACTGGTTCAACGCCAAGATGGCCCTGGTGGAAAGATAAGATCATGAGCGCAAAGAACGTCGCTTTCGTCCGTCCCCAAATGCTGCCGGCCGAACCGGCCCCGCTCAGCATCAGGAGCGTCCCAGGCTGGATCAGGGCAAACCTGCTCGCGACACCGAGGGACACGATCCTCACTGCCCTGGCGATCGCCTTCCTGCTCTGGGTGCTGCCCGGCATGCTCGAATGGCTGTTCTTCAATGCCGTCTGGTCCGGCTCCGACCGCAGCGCCTGCACCACCATCGCGCAGGGCGGCATCCAGCCCGACGGCTGGTCCGGCGCCTGCTGGGCTTTCATCGGAGACCGCTTCCAGCAGTTCATGTTCGGACGCTACCCCTATGACGAGCGCTGGCGGCCGATACTGGTCGGTATCATGTTCATCGCGCTCCTGGTGCCGATCCTGATTCCGAAGCTGCCGCGCAAGGGCCTCAACGCCATACTGCTTTTCGGCGCCCTGCCGATCGTCGCCTTCTTCCTGCTGCATGGCGGGTTCGGGTTGCGAGAGGTGGAGACACCCCTCTGGGGCGGCCTGATGGTCACCCTGATCCTGTCCTTCGTGGGTATCGCCGTCTCGCTGCCGATCGGCATTCTCCTCGCGCTGGGGCGCAGGTCCAATATGCCGATCATCCGCACGCTCTGCGTCGGCTTTATCGAGATCATCCGCGGCGTGCCGCTGATCAGCGTGCTCTTCATGGCGAACGTGATGCTGCCGCTCTTCCTGCCGACCGGCTGGACGATCGACAACTTCCTGCGCGCCCTCGTCGGCGTGGCGCTCTTCGCCTCCGCTTATATGGCCGAAGTCATCCGCGGCGGCCTGCAGGCCATTCCGAAGGGGCAGTTCGAAGGCGCCGACTCGCTCGGCCTGAGCTATTGGCAGAAAATCCGGCTGATCGTCATGCCGCAGGCGTTGAAGCTGGTCATTCCCGGCATCGTCAACACCTTCATCGGCCTCTTCAAAGATACCTCGCTGGTGTCGATCATCGGCATGTTCGACCTGCTCGGCATCGTGCGCCTCAACTTCACCGATACGACCTGGATCACGCCGGTCACGCCGCTAACCGGCCTCATCTTCGCCGGCTTCATCTTCTGGCTTTTCTGCTTCGGCATGTCGCGCTACTCCGCCTTCATGGAGAGGCACCTCGACACCGGCCATAAGCGCTAAGCTGGCAGCAAACGATAACAAAGGGGAAAAAGATGGCAGAAGCCAAACCCAAGAAAATGACGATTTCCGACACCGACGTCGCCGTCGAGATCATCAAGATGAACAAGTGGTACGGGGATTTCCACGTGCTGCGCGACATCAATCTCAAGGTCATGCGCGGCGAGCGCATCGTCATTGCCGGCCCGTCCGGCTCCGGAAAATCGACGATGATCCGCTGCATCAACCGCCTCGAGGAACATCAGTCCGGCCGCGTCGTCGTCGATGGCATCGAGCTCACCAACGATCTCAAGAAGATCGACGAGGTGCGGCGCGAGGTCGGCATGGTGTTCCAGCATTTCAACCTCTTCCCGCATCTGACGATCCTGGAAAATTGCACGCTCGCGCCGATCTGGGTCCGCAAGATGCCGAAGAAGCAGGCGGAAGAGGTCGCCATGCACTATCTCGCGCGCGTGAAGATCCCCGAGCAGGCGCATAAATATCCCGGCCAGCTTTCCGGCGGTCAGCAGCAGCGCGTGGCGATCGCCCGGTCGCTCTGCATGAACCCGAAGATCATGCTTTTCGACGAGCCGACCTCTGCACTCGACCCGGAAATGATCAAGGAAGTGCTGGACACCATGGTGGGCCTCGCCGAGGAAGGCATGACCATGCTCTGTGTCACCCACGAGATGGGCTTTGCCCGCCAGGTGGCCAACCGGGTGATCTTCATGGATCAGGGACAGATCGTCGAACAGAATTCTCCCGCGGAATTCTTCGACAATCCACAGCACGAGCGCACCAAGCTCTTCCTCAGCCAGATCCTGCACTGAGCGGGGCTTTCACGAAAAAGGGCGCCGAAAGGCGCCCTTTTTATTAGAGGTACTTATTTATTCGAGGGGCACGCATCCGCTACCACGTGAAGGAATAGCGGGCGTTCACGTTCACTGCGGTGTCGGTCGAAGTCGTCGTCCGCCCTAGCGAGCCGCTGAGGGTCATGTTCTTCCCGAATTTCTGTTCCAGCCCGAGATCGGCGCCGAGTGTCTCGAAATTATTGGCCGCCTTGCCCTTCACGACAAAGGCGGTGCCAACCGTGCCGGGGCGCGCAATGCGTAGCGATTGGCTGGTTTCCAACCCGCACCACTCCTGCGCGACACCGTCATAGCGCATCGCATAGCTGCTGCGCCGCTCGACGTCGATCGTCGGCGTCGCGACGCGCTTGTCATAATAGTTCATGGTGATTGCGCCGCTGCCGTGCAGCGCATCGAAGGACAAATCGATGTCGCGGTTGCTTTCATAGGCCGGCCTCTGGATGGCCTGGGTCTTCACCCTGCCCCAGACATTGACCGGCGTCTCCACCAGCGCCCCGCCCTTGGAGGCCGACATGCCCATATTAATGCCGGCCTCGGGCTCGAGCCTGGTCGGCAAGCGCATGCCCATCTTCACCGAATAGCTGGTGTCCGAACTCTTGGCCGGTTGCCAGATCAGCCGCCCGCTATCGGCGATCGCCGGACCCGTCGCAAGAAAAATGGAAACCATGGCCGCCATGCCGGCGCGAATCGTCTTGGTCATGAGAACTCCCGGACGAAATCAAAATAGTCTACCCGCCAGGCAGCCTGAAGCCGCCCGGTTAAAAGCCATTGAATGTGCTTGACGCGTTTCGCTGGTCCTGCCCGCGAAATCCAAATCCGGTCTTCCCCGTGCAACACGACGGAACCGATATCGCTAATATAAGAGCGGAAGCGGCTCTTCCCAAGCCGAAATTTTCGTAAACATGGGATTGATCCGCCCGCGTTGCCGATTTGCTGCAGTCTCGGACGGCATCCGGCATGCTGAGCCATGGCGATGCCGCGGATGGCGGTGACGCCATGCAAGCTAGGAACTTACCGAGCCCATTCGGAACGAGAGTTGTTACCCGTGTCTCCGGTAAGTTCTGTTACCTATATCTCCGGGTCGGACAATGAAGATAATGGCGACCCCTGCAGGAATGCCAGAAGTTCCAAATTTCTAAGTGTTTTCAATGAAAATCAGCGATGGTGAGGGGATTTGGAGCACCATTGATTTGATTATCGAATTTTAGGCCGTCCCCTCACCTTTTGTGGGATCGAAACGGCCCTTCCTCTTCAGTCCCTCCCTCACATGAATGGAGCGTTAATCGCCTGTTCAAAGTTCGGCGCGCACATTTCGACTGTTGGGAAATGGAGGCCCCTATCATGAAGAAGATCATCATCAGTGCCATCGCAGTCATATTGGCTTCTGCCTCTCCGATCCTTGCCCAGACTTACCGTAGCGACACGCGTGAATATCGCCAGGAACAGCGAATTTACCGCGGAGCCGCACGCGGAGAGCTAACGCCGAGAGAGTTGCACAATCTTCGCCGCCAGCAGCAGCGGATTGACCGGGCGCAGTGGCGCGCAGGCAGAGACGGGTACGTTTCGCCTCGCGAGCGTCGTCAGATTGAACGGATGCAAGATCGAGCCTCGCGGAACATCTACCGCAAGAACAATAACCGGCGCATTCTCTACTAGCATCTTGTTGGCGGCTCTGGCGAACGGCCATGAGCCGCCACCTTTTCAAGGTCAACCTCCCCTCCCTTTTCGCCATCTCAGTTCGCCCTATCCTTTTCGGGATGAGTGATATCCCTTCCCCAACGCTCCCTATGGGAGACGAGAACCGGCACCTGTTCTGCCAGATGGCGGTCGAGATACCGCTGCAGGAGCTGATTGAGGATGCGGTGAAGGCTGGATGGGAGGAGACGGAGGTCCTGACGGCAATCATCGAGGTCGCCGACAACCTCATGCTCGCGGCCGGCTCGAATGCAGAGTTGGAGGCGCTGCTGCATGCATTGAAGCGGAAGCTCGAATAGCTGCCCCTAATTCCCGACGACCGTCACCAGCTTACGGTCCATTATGCAATTCTCGATCGCTTCTGTATGCTCATTGAGGAAGGCAACAAGGGTTGCAGGGTCCGGCATCTTCAGAGTGCATTCATATACCGCTCTGGCGCCGAACTCGGTTGGGCTGACCTCCGGATCATTGCGCAAATCCTTCAAAAGGTCGGATGCATCCTTCATGCACGCCTCTAGCGTGGTGGCGAAGTGAAGATCCTCGTCGTCGCCCGGAATGATCTGGTATCCGTAAACTACAATCCCCACGGCGAGTCCTCCCTGCTGTGCCGTTCTCACTTGGGATAGGCCATATTCCCCAAAACCGCCATCTGCCAATATTGATAGATTTCAATCGGGCAGGCGATAGACATCACCCGCGTCCGCTTCGTCCCTAATCCCTTTGAATGATGGATGCCTAAGCTTTCCGTCATGGGTCCAGCCGCGATACTCGATTTCGGCAATGAATGCCGGCGCGGTCAGCACTAGGTTCTTGCCGCGGATCGTCACTGGCGGCAGTCTCGTCTTGAGCTTGTCGAGTTGCTTCTTGAGCCGCCTCGCCTCGTCCTGGCTGAAGCCTGTCCCTACCCCACCGACATAGACGTGATCCACGCCCTTGTACGCGGCCAGGAGAAGGCTTGCGACTGCGCCCGGCACCTTCGTGGACGGCTCGTAGCCGACAACCGTGAAGCTGTCGCTGAGGACGCATTTGATCTTCAGCCAGTCGCCGGTGCGTCCGGATCGATACGGCCGGTCCCGATGCTTGGCAATAATGCCCTCAAGACCGGACTGGCAGGCATGGCGAAGCATTTCCTCCGGATCTTCATCGAAGTTCTCGGAAAGACGGATAGAGCCGTCAGCGCCTACGAGAAGGCTTTCCAGCATCGATCGCCGGCCCTCGTATTCCATGCCCCTCAGATCGTGGCCGTCGAAGTATAGGAGGTCGAAGGCGTAGAGAAGGGAATTTCGGGAGGGAAGCTTGCCACCGCGGCCGCCGAGGGAGTTCTGCAGCATGCCGAAGTTTGGTAGACCATGCTCGTCGAGAACGACCGCCTCCCCGTCCAGGATCATCGTCGTCGGCCCGAGAGCCTTCGCCGCGTCAACGATCGCCGGAAACCGGTGCGTCCAGTCGTGGCCGTTGCGGGTGAGGATGCGAACGCGGTTCGGCTCGATATGCACCGCTAGCCGGTAACCGTCCCATTTGATCTCGAAGAGCCATTCCGGCCCATGCGGCGCCTTCGGCTTCAGGAGAGCTAGGCACGGCTCTACCCGCTCCGGCATGGGGTCAAAGGGAAGCTGCGGCTGCTTGGGATCACGCTTGCGGATCGGCCGGCTTTGGAGCGGCAGATCGGTTTCGTTGAGCAGCGGCTTGGAGGGTGGTTTTCTCGGGCGCTTGGTCATGCCCGATATTACATCAGCGAGTTCTTAATAACATTCATCATTGACTCATCGCATCAGATGAGAACATAATCAGAACATCGGAGCCGCAATGCGGCGGCGCTCCCTATGAAAAGTTACAAAGGAAGAACGTGCTTCGGCGCGAAGGAGAAGTCGTGTCCGATGCCGAGAGGCCTAGAAAATTGGTTTCGCTGAGAGACGTGCCGGAGGAGATAATCGAGATTGCCTGCACGCAATGCGACTTTCGGCAGGATCTGTCGAAAGCGGAGGTTCTCAAGACGTCCTCACCCGATGTGCTGCTTGAAGTCCTCGTCATGAACGCAACAAAGGACTGTGAGCATCGACGCGCCTTCGGAAGCCAGCCGCCGTGCGGCGCTTATACCGACCAGGTGCGCAGTGCCGAAGCGGCTATCCTCGCAAGAAAGGAGAGCGAGCGGAAGGAAAGAGAAGAAGCTGCCCGACAACGCGCGGCAGAGAAAGCCCGCCAGGCAGAGCGGGAGAAGAACGCGGCGATCCGGGTTGGCGGCTACAATGGCTGGATGGGCTGGCAGAAAATCCCAGAAGGATCGAAGCCTCGATACCGCTGGCAACATAGCTGGGCGGAAGAAGAGCCGGAGGATTTCATCGGCCTCGATGGCACACAGCCGATCGGCAGGGTCTTCCAGCTTGAGGCGGCGGCCACCAGCAAGGATATCTGGTTCTGGATTTTGTACGGCGTCGAAGGGCGTCGTCGGAAGCGCCCAGGAAAAGGCAGCGGTTGGGAGAATTCGCGGCTGGACGCCATGTGCCGCGTCGAGCAGCTCTACGATGAAATGAGCAGCAAACGATGTGCCTAGCGTCGAATACAAGGGCTTTGCCCACCCGAGGGTGGAAGCGCAGATACCCAGACTGACCGATGCGCATTCCTTCGACCAGTACTCAAGATCACCTGCCGCTGAAGGATAGGAGTGATCCTGTTCGCGAGTAGTCGACGAACAGGACGGGCCGCTCCAGCTATGCAGAGCGACCCGCCGGCGAGACGCGTTTATTGCGATGCCCTCAGTCGAAACGGTGCTGTATCAACTACGGCCTTAGCGACAGCTAGCCGCTAGCCTTTAGCCTCCCCGCGGGGCAAGTCCCACAATCTTTCGCGTGCCTAGGCGCACTCACACAATGCCGGTTTTCGTTGCCCATCTTTTGCGTTTCAAGAGACCAACACATTGGTTTTCGTCCCGCCTATGCATAGGCAATGGCAGATCACGCGAGTCCCTGCACCTCGCCCGCCGCCACCCCTGAATTCGACGCCGTTTTCACGCGAACGTAAACTCCGCCCTTGACCAATATTGCCCAAATTATTCGGGCCAGCTTGTTTGCCACCGCTACAGCAGCAACCTTGAAGGGGCGTCGAGCTTTCAGCCTTTTTGACCAGCGCACCATCCCACTGTCATCTTTGACGGTGCCAAGCACTGTTGCCCCCGCCAAGTAGAGCAGCGAACGAAGTTCACGATTGCCCATCTTCGAGATATGCCCCAGGAGAATTTTGCCGCCGCTTGAATGTGACTTCGGCGTCAGACCAATCCAAGCTGCGAAATGGCGCGCCGTTTTGTATTCGGAGGGATCTGGAACGATTGCCTTCACTGCCGCAGCGATCCGGGGCCCAATCCCCGGTATCGTCATTAGTCGCCGCATATCCTCGTCACGATCTGCGCGCTCAACGATCTCTCGATCTAGTTTTTCTATGCGCTCTGACAAGCGTTCGATTTGCAGAACGATTTCCTCGAGGGCATCTCTGGCAATCTTAGGAAGTTGTGTCCCGTCCGTGCCACGAACAGCCGCCGCAAGCGACTTGAAGCTTGCAAGTCCGGTATTCGTGGTAAATCCAAGTTCCGACAAGTGACCGCGTAGCGCATTTGTAGCCTGCGCTCTTTGACGAACGAAAAGGCTCCGGGCGCCGAAGATCATGGTCGCTGCCTGTTGGTCAACCGACTTGATCGGAACAAACCGCATCGTCTTTTGTGTGGCCGCTTCGGCGATTGCCTGCGCATCCAAGGCGTCGGTCTTTCCCCGCTTAACGAAGGGTTTCACATATGTGGCGTGTATCAGGCGCACCTCATGGCCCAGTTCCGAGATGCAGCGCGCCCAGTAATGCGCAGTTCCACACGCTTCCAGAGCGACCACGCATCGTGGCAATCGCTCGAAAAAGCCCAGCACTTCCGCGCGGCTAAGCTTGCGATCGAGCAACGGTGCGCCATCCTTATCCGCGCCGTGCACTTGAAAAACGTTCTTGGCAATGTCTAATCCGATGGTGGCGATATTCTCCATGACCGGTCCTCCTCAACCGAGTGGCAGAACGATAGTGTTCTAGCACGAGGGGACTTCGGATGCCGCACGAGAGAAGATATGACAGGCGCACTTAATGCTCATTGGCAAAGCCAGCTTTTCTCGGCCTATGCTCTGCAGGAGGTCCTCGGCAAACCGGCAGAGGGTGAAACGCCGCAATCGCGTTTAAAGCAAGTGGGGATGATGACGGTGCTCTTCGTGATGCATCAGCGCCACGAAAAGCTAACTCTATCCAATATCGTTAAAATCACCGGATTGACGCGCAATGCCGTCGCGGAATCGGTCGATCCGCTTGTCGAGCGTGGCATACTCACAGAGACGATCGTCAAGAACTCCATGGGGCGCGGAACTGCCCGGCAGTTTGAGTTCTGTCCAGAACTGTTCGATCGCCTAAGGTTGGGCGCCGAGCAGAGAAAGTCAGGAACGTAGTGGTCGCGAGGCTGTTGCAAGCGAGCGGACGATCTCCACGATCTCATCGCGGTTCGCGGTGGGGTCTTCCTTGCTCCAGGCGAGCCCCATGCCGATCGTAAAATCCACTCCCTTCACTTCCCGAAGGCAAAACGACCGATGAGGCAGATCCTGCGTCCATTCGGGAACGAAACCGACGCCAAGCCCTGCGGCAACGAGCGAAACCATGGAGAGGGTGTCGCCGCAGCTATAGGCGACATGATCGACAAGGTCGTGTTTTCTGAACTGCTCGGAGAAGTACTTTTCCGTATAAGAGAGGTTTGAGCGAGAAAAGGAGATGATCCGCTCGCGTTTCAGATCGCTCATGGTAATTGTTTGCGCCGTCGCCAGCGGGCTTTCAGTGGGCACCGCCAAGAGATAACGCTCATTGGCGATCTTCTGCCAACGCAGCGATCCGATGTTCTCGAATGGCCGGATGAAACCGAGATTGATGCGGCCCTTTTCCAGATCGCGGACGATCGCATCGGTGGAGCCGCTGCTGATGTGAATCTCGATATCAGGAAATCTCTTGCCGATCTTGCTGAGAAAGAGTGGCAGGACACCGAAGGTTGCCGGGTATATGGTTCCGATCGTGATCCGGTCGACATTCTTGCCTGCAACAGCCCTGACGACCGCGGAACTGTTTTCGACCTCTCGCAGAATACGGATACACCGCTCGTAGAAAATTTCGCCGGCCTTGGTCAATTGAACGCGACGGGTGGAGCGGGTGAGAAGCTGAACCCCAAGCTCCTTTTCCAGCGTCTGGATCTGCACGCTGAGGGCGGGCTGCGCCATGGACAGCGCCGCAGCCGCGCGACCGAAATGAAGTTCCTCGGCCAGCGTGGCAAAGCATCTCATGTGGCGCAGTTCCATCCTGTCCTCTCCAACTGATGCAAGGATTCGCTTGAGGGGCAGATCATCCGTTGGTTTTCCAGCCAGATCAATCTAGAAGACGTTTATAACGTCAAGCTATGAATACTGGCAGCAGCCGTCTATGCGGAGCCGGTCACATGGTGGTGCTATGAGCACTATCCGCAGTGGGATGAGATCAAGAGAAATGCGCGAAAGAGCGTCTGAATAAAGAATGGTGCGGGACAAGTACAAATCTTGTCTAAGAACAAACATGCTCTACTTAGAAGGAAATGCCTCGCTTCCCGTCACCAACAGTCGAAACCACTGACGGAACCCGACTGCTGCAATGCAGATCGGTGGTCGAGAAGCCAATCAAAGACTTGGTCACTGCTGCTGTAGAGGCGGGCTGGAACGAAGAAGAAGTCCTTTCAGCAATTGCGGAATGTGCCGACGACCTTCTGTTCGCATCCGTTCATCTTCGGAAGCATGATTTCAAACACTAGCCCGCGCTGCCGCATTGCCCACCTGCAGCTTATCGCCCCATGAGAAGTCCCGCAATTCTCAGCGTGCAGGCAATGAAGGCCGGTCACCTTCGATCCTCTGCAGGATTTCGCGCACCACCCTGATATCGGAACCCAGGGTATTGAGCGTGCTTTCAAGCGAGCGCATGGAAACGGCTGCCTCGCTCGCCTGCTTCTCGACAGCAGCGATCCGGATTTCCTGAGTATCGAGTGTACGGAGAGCGACCTCCGCCGCGGTGAGCCTCTTGTCGAGCCGCTCGATCGCCGCAGAGTTCGCCCGCATCTCGGATTGCACCTGGTTCCAGGTGGCGCCCCAGGCGAAGAAAATCCCGATGAAGCCAATCAGGCTCACCAGAGTGTTCAGGTTCCATTCGAACTTCCAGGTGGGAGTTGGTACCGTGACCATGTCCGTATCCTTGCTCGTCAATTCCCCGGCCCTCATATGATGCGTGTTGTGGTATAGAGTTCATGCGCCCTCGGCCTGTGGTAAGATCGACCGAAAGCGGGATTGGTGCCGATATGCGATGCGAGAAGTGCGACGATACCGGTTGGATATGTGAGGCTCACCCGAACCGGCCTTGGGCTGGCCCAAAGGCCTGCCATTGCGGCGGGGCCGGGATGCCCTGCCCCGTTTGCAATCCGGATGAAGGTGAAGAGCGTGAGCCTGAACTCAGTCGAGTGATGCGATCCGTGACCCGATCGCCCGGAAAGACGGTAAGCTAGGCGCCTTTGGCTTCTGCCCCGTGCCGCGCGCATTCTTCCCGGCTCCAAAGGTCAGCAGAGCAGATCCCGACCACCGTCCGGTCAATCTTTCGCTGATCGGCTGGCGTGGCTCCACGAGCCCCGATGAGGTCAGTCCCCACCACCCGCCGCAGCCCCGACACACTTTTCGGCGCCGAAGTCCCACAAGCCGTGAGGACAAACGTCAAAATCGCTACGAGCCCGATCCGAAGCATCACCTGCTTCATTGTTATGCCTTTCGATCGATAGACGAGCCTCGTCACCGGCTTGTTTCCAGAACCAGCCGCCGATGAGCACGAGGATGAGGAGGATACCGAAGGCACCGAGAATGCGGGGCGTAGAAGTCATCACGCCCTCACCTTCCGATAGATGCCATAGAGGGTCAAAACAACAATTATCACGGCAATGGCAATCCGGGTCCAATCGCCGCTCGAAAGCTCGTCCTGTTGGCCGCTGCCCACACCCACGATCTCGGGAAGAGCGGGGCCGATGGCCCCCCCACCCCCCGCCGCACCGGTACCGCCGACCACGGCAACATCGGTCGCGGGAGCCTTCGTCTTCGCTTCGACAGTGTTGCTCGAGACGAACTCGCCCTTTGCCCACAGGCCAGCCTCGGCAGCACGGCGATTGACGAGACCCTTCACCTTCTTGCCACCAGCGTGAACCCACTTCATCAACTCGACCGGAACGGCGTCATAGTCGCCCTTGTTGAGCTTCTTGAGCAGCGTGGACTTGTCGAGCTTGCCGGTGTTGAAATCGAAGGAGACCAGCACCGCGAACTGATTGTCGGTCAGCGGCACCTTCACGAAGCGCTCGACGCGCTCCTCAAACTTCCGGAGATCGCGGCTTAGGATTTCCTCGGCCTGAGCCTCAGTGATCTTCATGCTTTCCGTGACCATGGGCGCGCCGGCGGCGGAGGTGTGGCCGTAGCCGATCGTCAGAATACCGGCCACGTCTCGATAGGCGCGGGTCTTGAGGCCTTCCCACTGCTTGACGTGCGAAAGCCCCGCCGCGTTGATGCGTCGTGTCATGATTTTTCTCCGATGTTGAAGGGAACCGTTAGGGGGGATGCGTGGTTAACCTGCCATCGCACCCGCCAGAGACCTCCAGCGGCGGTGCGAGGCTGCGGATCCCCGTCACCCCGAAATAATACAATTCGCAGCACAAAGGCCTGGTGGAGTAGCAGCCACCAGGCCTCCTTCATTTGATATTTACCTGATCCAGAAGAACAGATTGCTTGGAAGCGGTTGCCGCTCTACGGCAGAATTTGCCGTGGAAGTCTCCCCGACCCGCTGCGGCGTGAGGGGCCCGGACAACGCCTGAACAGTTCGGGCCTCTCCTTTCCTCCCCCATTTCTAGGGGTTTTTCGGTCAGGACAGCGTGTAGAATGAGCCGCCGCGAAGAGCTTCCCACTCCCTAGCGGCGGGGCTCGACATGGTTCCGTCAGGCTATGTCGGGCCTCTTTCCTCGCGCCGGCGCGAGGCTAGCGGTTTCCGGCCTATGCTTATTAGCATGCATTCCAACCACGGAACCGACCCTGCCGAAGAATACCTCCTCCTTTTATTCGAGTTGCTTAGGACTAAAGCCCCATCCGGGAACCTATTTGACTTCCGGCCTGTTGTGAGCACGACGTAACAGAGAGGAGAACACCAATGAAATGGACATGTATTCTATCAACTGCCGCAATCCTATTTGCCGGCACAGCCGTTGCCCAAGAGGGTAAGGGTGCAGCCACTGGCATGGTAGGCGGCGCCGCCACTGGCGCAATCGTAGGCGGCCCAGTCGGCGCAGGTATTGGTGCCGTGGTGGGCGGTGTAGCCGGCGGGGCCATCGATCCGCCGCCGCGGGAAGTGGTAACGTATGTCGAAGAAGCACCGATGCCAGCGCAGCCGATTGTGGTGGAACAGGAGATCGTGGTCGGCAAGCCGGTACCTGAAACCGTAGTTTTGACCCCTGTGCCTCAAAACCCCGATTACGCTTATACGGTCGTCAATGAACGCCGCATAATCGTGGAGCCGAAATCCAGGACAGTCGTGCAGGTTCTAGACTGATCTAAGCCATAGGGGCGGCGATCGTGGCATGTCGCCGGTCTTATGGCGATTAGGGCCGAGGTAACGGTTCATGCTCCGTATTTTCGGCCCCAAGTCGCGCGTGCTCATTCTCCTGGGAGCACCGCGACCATAGCGCCGGCAAGAGTCCAAACTTGCCGGCGCTATGCTCTACCCCTACGACGCGGGAACACCGCCCATTCATGAGAGTTTGGTGAAGGTCGCGGCCGAATGCCGATTGACCTCCCCGCGACCGTAGGACCGGCAGGAGCGCGAACTGCCGGTCCTATGCTTGCCTTGATCGAGCATCTTCAAAGGGCCACATAAGGAGTGCGGCAAGGCGCTCCTTCAGCAGCCAGCCGCTGGCCGGTGCACAGTCTTGGGGTGCGCCGGCCGAATACTCATCTAAGAGATTGCGAATTTCAGGCGTTGCTCGGTGTTGGGTCCAGAGGCCTCTCACCTTCCTTCGGACTTGGGCGCGTTGCGGCCCCAATAAGGTCCCCACCAGTGGCCTTTCGACCAAAGCCCTTTACTATCCGCGCTACCGGTTTCTCGAAGAAGTAATGGACAGCAGCACCGGCAAGAATGCAGGCGACGCTAAGAAAAATCGCTGCATTCACACCGCCAAGACTTCTTGCAACAGTCGGTACATCCAGAAGAACTAAGACTGGTGTGTGGACGAGGTAGAGTGAGAAGCTGATCGTGCCGAGCCAAACTAACGGCTTGGAAGACAAAAAGCCATTGATCGACCTCAATCTTGAGAACGATCTCGCGGCCAGGACAGGGATGATAGCGACGATTACCGCGAAGTTGAGCAGGCTATTATTCTGCCAGACAATAGCGGCCGCAGTGAATGCAAACGATACGGAAATCAATGCGGCGTACCACTGAACGTCCATGTTTTCCAGCTTTGAGTTCAGCGGCTCTTCGACCTTGCAGATCGCTACACCAAGCGACATCCCGGCAATCCCCTTCAGCACCCCAAGGCTAACGAAGGGGTACACAGCACCAATGGCCATAAGCCCATGCGCGTGAATGGCGATGAAGAGGTAAGCCGCCACAATGATTGCTAGCAACACAGCCAAACTGCCTCTAATCAGAAGAGGCAACAATAGCGCTGAAAGCCAAAATTCGATCCCGATCGACCAAGAGGGATCATTAATCACCGCCACATCCACGATCCCCAACGTCATCAGGAACGCCGCGTTTTCCAGGATCAGCGGGATGTCCGAGAACATCACGTCCGGCGGCGCATAATGTCCAACCGAGCGGTTTAACTCATAGACGACGATGCAGAGTAGGATGGTCGCGACATGCAGAGGCCACAGTCGCCAAAAGCGCATCCAGAAAAACGCGCGGAAGCCATACTTCTCGGCTAGCAGCAACTTCGACAGGACGAAGCCCGAGAGAACGAAGAACAAATCAACGGCTAAAAATGCACCGTAAAACGGCCTATCCGCTGCCCAACCGGTGATGCCACCAATTACGTGACTTAACATGACGCTCGCAGCAAGAAGCCCTCGAACGCCGTCGAGATGAAGAATTCGTGGCATTTTTCCCCGCCCAATCCTACGAGGCTTATACGAAAGCCATTCGCGGGAAGCAATAATTACGTCAATCGATCAACAATCACCCTCGATTCACGTCAGCCTGGATCCTCGCGCCACCATCGCGGCGTTATGCCAGCTCCAGCGCGGAGATACGCTCCGCCATCGCCTTCATTTCCGCTTGCTGCTCCAAAACCATGAGCGTCAGGCTCTGGACGGCTGCCACGAGGTCCGGCGTCAACCTGCCGTGGTCCACAGCCTGGTATACCGGTCGTGTTCCCGTCTTCACCCACTCGGCGCCCTCGATCTCGCCATTGCGGACGTCCTCAAAGACCTGTGCGGGAATGATCTGCTCTGGAACTTCACGGTCGGGCGTCTGTATCTCCACCGGTTCACCGGTCTCCGGGTAAATGACCGTGACTGTATCGCCGGGGATCACTTGGGCGGGAATGACCTTCTCGGGAATGGTGGCCGTGCCGATATCTTCCTTGGCATCTTTCTGGCCGCCCACCGCATGCGGTGCTGCCTGCTGTAGCTCATGTGCGATGAAACCCGTTTGCAGGCCGGCCTCGGGATACTCCGCCCAGGTGAAATTCACCGGGCGCATAGCCATGACGCGCAGGACGGCATCATCGAGATGATCGAACTGGTCTCCAGCCAGGGTGAAGCTCACCAAAGGCTCGACATTGGTCTTTAGGCGGTAATCGGACGTCGTTCCGTAGGTGGTATCGGTATTGGTGTGATTGATGGTCCCAATACTGGACCCGCTTGAGTTCTGAAATACGACCGACCCGCCGCCTGCCGCGACTCCAGATCGCATGACAATACCGAAACCCTGATTGATGCCATATCCAGAAATGTACAGGCGCGTTGCGTTTGCGGCTGAACTGATGTCCATCCAGCCCGCGGGCGACGCATTCCCCAATAGGGATACCTGGCCACCTGTAAACATCCTTAGACGGTGACCAACCGATCCGTTATAAAATGCGAAGTCGGTAGGCCCGTTCCCAACCACATCCTGCACTAACTGCCAGCTGCCGATCTGAATGCTGGCTCGCCTGGAGGTCGCGTGAGTGGAGGCCGGCACAAGGAAAGATGACGGTGGAAAAGCTGCAGAACTGGCCACACCGGTAAGAACACCGGTCATCGTATCGCCGGCCTTGTTGACAGGCGTGTATCCAAGCGCGGCCTGGGCACCCAATGCAGTTCGAGCGTCGGCCTGATTGGCGGCAGTCCGCAACCCCGCCATGAAGTTGGAGAATTCCAGCGCCGTCAGCAGCGCGGCTACATCTGCCTTATCCCGCAGCCCCGCCATGAAGTTGGAGAAGCCGAGGAAGGCGAGGAAATCCACCGCCACCAAAGCGGCAGCCGTTTCGGGCCCGGTGAACACCGGGACTGTGTTCTCTGCCGGCGTCAGCGATGCCAGTGCGCCGAGTGACGGGTTATCCAGCCGTTGAATATACTCCGAAAGCGCCTGAGCATTCCGCAGCACCTGATTGACGTCGTTGTTGAACTG